>CAWBVZ010000001.1:0-258385 GCA_963792385.1 uncultured Solirubrobacteraceae bacterium
GCGCGCGGGTCGAGGCTCGCCGACGGCTCGTCGAGCACGAGCAGGCGCGGGTCCATGGCGAGCACGGTCGCAATCGCCACGCGCCGCCGCTGGCCGAGCGAGAGTTGGTGCGGCGCGCGGTCGGCCACGTGCCCCATCCGCACGGTGCCGAGCGCCTCCGCCACGCGCGCGCTCGCCTCGGCCCCCGACGCGCCCAGGTTCAGCGGGCCGAACGCGACGTCCTCGCGCACGGTCGGCATGAACAGCTGATCGTCGGGATCCTGGAACACGAGCCCGACAAGCGCGCGGAGCGCGCGCGTGTCGCCGTGCCGGACGTCGATGCCGGCCACCGAGAGATCGCCCTCGCCGGCGAGGAGCCCGTTCAGGTGCAGCATCAAGGTGGTCTTGCCGGCGCCGTTCGGGCCGAGCACCGCAACACGGTCGCCGTGGCCGACGCGCAGGGTCACGCCGTCCAGTCCGGCGACGCCGTTCGGGTAGCGGAAGCGCAGGTCGCGTGCCTCGATCGCGCAGCTCATACCGACAGCTCCACGACCACCCGCAGCGGCAGCAGCGCGGCCGCGACCACGGCGACGAACAGCGCATCCGCGCGCCTGAAGGCGAGCGCGTTCAAGCGCGGGGTCGCACCGGCGTATCCGCGGGCAAGCATCGCCACGTAGACGCGCTCGGCGCGGTCGTAGGTGCGCAGGAACAGCGAGATCGCCACGCGGCCGATCGCGGCCGCCTGGAGCGCGTGCCGCGGGCGGTAGCCGCGCGCGGCGAGCGCGACGCGCATCCGCCGCGCCTCGTCGGCGATCACGAACAGGTACCGGTACATGAACGCCGCAATCAGGACGAGCAGGCGCGGCGCGCGCATCCGCTCGAGCCCATGTAGGACGTCCGGGAAGCTCGTCGTCGCGCCCAGGAGCACCGCGCTGACGGTGCCGATCGCGGCCTTCGACGCGACCGACGCGAACGTCGTGAGGCCGTCCTCGGACAGCGAGAGCGGCCCGAGGTCGATCCGCTCGCCGCCGCGCACGAACGGGATGAACACGGCGACGAAGACGACGAGCGGGAGAACAACCCGCGCCCGCGACCACACGACGCCGGATCCGACCCGCGCGGCGGTGGCGATCACGGCGAGCGCGAGCGCGCACGCGGCGAGCACCGGCCACAGGCGCGGCGGCGTCGAGACGCCGACGAGCGTGATCCCGGCGAACCCGACGATCTTCGCCCGCGGGTCGAGCCGATGGATCCGGCTCGCCGGGTCGCCGGCGACGCCGATCGCGTTGAGCGCGTGAACGCTCATCGGCGCACCGCGATGGCCACGCCATAGCCGAGCACGAACACCACGAGCGTCCCGGCGAAGCCGGCGAGCCCGGTGGCGAGGCGCGGGTCGGCCACGCCCGGCACGGCGTAATCCGCGACCGGCGCGCGTTCCTGCACCTTCGCCACGCGGCCCTGGTCGAGGAACGCCTTGTCGGCCGCGACGCGCTCGAGCCCGTCAGGCGACGCCGACGCGAACGGCGAAGCGGCGGTGGCGAGGCCGACGGCGAGCGCGAGCGCGAGGATCGTGAACCAGCGCATCCTCATGCCGCCACTCCTGACGAGACGGGGAACGCGCGGACCACGTCCGGCCGCGTGGAGAGCACGGCGCTGACGGCGGCGACCGTGATCGCGGCCTCGCCGGCCCCGATCAGGACATGCACGCCGAGCATCGCCGGCAGGACGGTGCCGAGCGGCACCGTGCCGGAGATCGCCAGCTCGATGGCCGTTGCCGCGGCGCCGG
Source organism: uncultured Solirubrobacteraceae bacterium (assembly GCA_963792385.1). Classification (GTDB taxonomy): domain Bacteria; phylum Actinomycetota; class Thermoleophilia; order Solirubrobacterales; family Solirubrobacteraceae; genus DASSUW01. The sequence continues at coordinate 1,766 of CAWBVZ010000001.1, forward strand.
CGACGACCGCCAACCACGCGCCCGCGCCGGCGACCGCGAGCAGCACGCCGCGGCGGTTCGGCAACACCCTGCGCACGGCGACCATCAGGCCGCCGACGACGAGCGCGCCGATCACGCCCATGTTCAGAACGTTCGCGCCGAGCGCCGTGATGCCGCCGTCGGCGAACACGAACGCCTGGACGACCAGCACCACCGAGAGTACGAGCCCGGCGAGCCAGGGCCCGAGGAGGATCGCTGCGAGGGCGGCGCCGAGGAAGTGGCCGCTCGTCCCTCCCGCGACCGGGAAGTTGAGCATCTGGGCGGCGAACACGAACGCGGCCGTGACGCCGAGCAGTGGGACGCGGCGCTCGTCCAGCTCATGGCTTGCGCGCCGCAGCCCGTACGCGACGGCGCCGGCCGCCGGGACGGCGCAGGCTGCCGCGACCTCGGGGCTGAGGAAGCCGTCAGGAATGTGCATCGTCGCACTCCGGGCAGGTCCCGACGATCGGGAAGTGGGACAGGTGCGCCTCGTAGCCGCACGCCTCGCGCAGCGCGGCGGCGACGCGGGCGACGGCCTCGGGGTCGAGCGCGCGGTGCGCGCCACAGCGCTCGCACGTCGCGTAGCCGGCATGGTCGCGCCCGGTGAGCGCGTACAGCCCGCGTCCGTGGGCGAGATGGAAGTGGCGCACCATGCCGATCTGCTCGAGCGTGTCGAGGTTGCGATAGACCGATGCGAGGTCGGAGCCCGGCAGGCGCCCTCCGAGGCCTGAGGCGATCGCCTCGGCGCCGACAGGGCCGTCGGCGGCGAACAGCGCCTCGAGCACCAGGCGGCGGGCGGAGGACACGCGCAAACCACGCACGCGGAGGGTCGTGAGGGCAGCGGGGATGCTTGCAGCCGCGAGCGGCCGCGTCTCATGCGGAATGGTCATGCAGAGCCTTTCTTGTGATCCGGCGCCGCTCCCGCACGGCGTTCTCGATCCGTCATTGCGCGCGACCCGCAGATGCGGATCACTCGCAGTTCACGCGAGTTGGGGAACCGCCTGAATCGTGAGCACGAAACCGACGCCGACGATCAGCAGAGCGGAGATCGCGGGCACCGCGGTGGCGAGGCCCGAGGGCACGTTCAGACGCCCGAGCGCGCGCCCGGCGAGCACGACCGCCAGGCCGAGCCCGGTGAGGGTGGCGGCGAGGCCGAGGCTGAAGGCGACGATCAGGATCATCCCGAGCGCGATCTGCCCCTGGGCGACGGCTCCGAGCAGCACGACCAGCGCCGACGGGCACGGGATCAGGCCGGCAGACGCGCCCATCGCGATCAGCCCGCGCCACGAGAGCTGCGCAGGCGGCGCGTGCGAGTGGCCGTGCTCGTGGTCGTGCGAGTGGCCATGCGCGTGGTCGTGATGTTCGTGGTGATGGTGCTGCCGTTGATGCCGCCGGCGCCGCAGGTGCGAGCGCAGCACGCCGCGCACCGACGGTGAGCACGAGCAGGCCCGAGACGAGGTTCAGCCACGGGAACAGGTCCTCCGGCAGCACGTACTCCGACAGCCCGAGCGCGACCAGGCCGAGCGCGAACACGCCGATCGTGTGCGTGATGGTCACCGTGACGCCGAGCGCGACCGCGTGGCGCGCGGTCCCGCGCGTGCCGACGAGGTACGCGGCCACCATCGCCTTGCCGTGGCCCGGCGAGAGCGCGTGCAGCGCTCCCCACGCGAACGCGGTCAGCAGCAGCAGGATCAGCACGCCCTGGCCCGCCGCGGCGGAGCTGAACGCGCGCGAGAGCGGGTCGCCGCGCGCGCTCGTCGGTGTGAGAGACGCGCCGGCCGTCGGGCGCCTGCAGCGTGCCGTCGCCCGGCGACGACGGCGAACGTCGCCTCGCGCACGTCGGCCGGGCTGCTGAGCGCGTCGTCGGGGTACCGCCGCAGGCCGCCGGTGGGGTCGGTCGCGGGTGCGTTCGCACGCACCGCGGTGCCGCGCCCGGGGCGCGAGACGATCGCGTGCCAGCCCACCCGGCCGGGGAACGTGCCGTCACGCAGCGCGACGCGCGCCGGTGTCGCCACGGCGGCGCGTCAGCGGCAGCTCGACGCGCGTCGTCACCAGGCCACCGGCACCCTTCGGATGGCTCAGCGACGGCGGCCCGGCCGGCCGCAGCGCGACGCGCCGGCCGTCGACGGTCAGGACCAGCCGGCGCTGCACCTCGGCCTGCTTGCGCCGCAGCAGCTCGGCGTCCGGCGACGTCGCGCTCCTGGAACGTCGGGATCTCCGCCTGGTCGAGGATGTAGCGGACGTCGACGCGGTCGTCGGAGACCGACACCGTGGAGAGGTGATTGACGGAGAAGTTGCCCAGCGGATGCGCTCCGGCCGCCGCCGGGAGCGCCGCCAGCACGAGCAGGCAGAGCAGCAGCGCGCGCCTCATCGCAGCACCTCCCGCGCGCGCGCCGCGTGCAGCGGCTGCGCGTCCAGGCCGTGAGCCAGCGCGAGCCGCAGGTTGCGGCGTCCCTCGCTGCGGTGACCGGCGGCGAGCGCGGTCATACCTGCGTGATAGCGCAACCCGGCGTCGAGCGAGCCGAGTCGCAACGCCCGGTGCGCCCAGCGCAGGCCGGCGCGCGCCCGCCCGGCCCGGTTCAGCGCCCAGCCGAGCGCGTCGGCGGACCGCACGCTGGGGGCGGCGGCCCACGCCGCGCGCGCGAGCATCAGGCCGCGCTGCGGGTCGCCGTGGTCGGCCTCGTAGAGCGCCAGCTCGACGTCGGTGTTCACGCCCGCGCCGGCGAGCAGCGCCTGCTGTGCGTGCACCAGCTCGAGGTCGCGACGCGCGGCGGCACGGCGCCCGGCGGCGAGCTCGGTCTCGCCGAGCGCGATCACGTACTCGGGCAGCGGAAGCCGCGTGACGACGCGGCGCCAGCGGGCGATCGCGCCGCGCAGGTCGCCGTCGGCGGCGGCCAGGCGCGCACGTCCGGCGGCGGCGGGCGCATAGTCGGGCATCGCGGCGAGCGCGGCGTCGTAGGCGCGCCGGGCCGCGGCGCGCCGGCCGCGGGCCAGCTCGAGACCGCCGCGCAGGCTCTGCACGTACGCGACGTTCTCTCGAGCCGGCCCGCCTGCCGCGATGGCGCGGTCCATCGCGCCGATCGCCCCGGGGAGGTCTCCATAGAGCTCACGGAAGTAGGACACGCGGGCGTAGGCCGCGAGGTTCGGCTTGAGGTCGACGAGCCGCTGGAGCGTGCGCTCGGCCTCGCCGTAGCGGCCGAGCTCGACAAGCGCGTCGACGAGGATCGGGAGCGGGGCGAGCGTGTTCGGCTCGACTGCCCGTGCCTGCCGCGCGAGCTTCAGCGCGGCGCGGAAGTCGTGGCGGGCGGCGGCCAGCGTCGCCGCCTGGACGAGGACGCCCTGGTCGGAGGGCGTGCGCGCGAGCGCGCTGCGGAGCAGGCGGTCGGCGCGCGTGTAGAAGCTTGCGTCGCCGGTCTCGCGCACCTTCTGCAGGTACGCGGCGGCGAGAGCGGCCTGGCGGTCGGAGCGACCGCCGCGCACGTCGGCCTGGAGCTGGGCGATGCGCGCGTCGGTGTCCCCCTGGGGGCGGACCTGGAGGGCGGTGAGGCCGCCCACGCGGGGCGGGCCCGCCGCCGCCCGCTCGTCGTCCCGCGTCGCCGTGAACACGGCGAGCGCAGCGGCGAACGAGAGGACGACGGCGAACAGGCGGCGGGCTCGCATGCGGGTCAGACCCCGGGCGGCTGCGGGACCGGCGCGTGCGCCGGCTCCGTCCGCTTCACGATGCCGGTGATGCCATCGGTCGGGGCGGCCACGTAGGGGAACGTCGGACGGAACGCCTTGTCGTTCTGATCGACGCCGTCGCCGAGCGGGATCTGCTTGCCGCCCTGGTCGGCGGGCAGCAGCGCGCCGGCGATGACGCGCAGCTCGATGTCGGTGACGTCGTCCGCCAGACGGCGGCCGTTCGGGAAGCCGGCCAGGTCACCGGCGAGCACGCCGAAGCGCTTCTCGGTCGCGCTGGGCGGCACGCCGAGGTTGAGCTTCAGGGTGTCGGCCGGAGCCGGGTTGTTCCCGATCTGGGTCAGTCCGGGCACGCCGGTGAGCAGCGCCTGGACGATGTCGGTCCGGTTGGTCTCCTTGACGCCGAGGTTGAACAGGGCGTTGAGCAGACGGGCCGGCTCGGGGTTGAGGGCGTACTTGCCGAAGTTCGCCAGGTCGTCCGCGGGGGACGTCCGGTTGAACTTGTCCTTCTGCGAGATCGGGATGATGACCTCGTTGATCAGCGGGTTGCCGAGGCGGGACACCTGGCGCCAGACGTGCTTGAAGTGGCGCTTGCCGTGGTGCTTGCGCACCTGGATGCGCTGACGCTCGGTGGACGCCCACACGCCGACGACGGCGTTGGAGCCCTTCGCGTCGCCCACGGACTTGCCGTCGCGGGTCACCTGCGACTCCGGGACCTGCAGCACGAACGAGTGCGTGTTGTAGCTCGACACGTCGTCCTTGCCGCCGCCCTGGTTGCCGAGGCCGATGTTCGGCCGGCCGGGCTTGTCGATGTTGATGCCGTCGAAGACGGCGCCGAGGTCGACGAAGAACGCGTCGTCGGCCGGGCCGACGAACGTCTTGCCGCCGCCCTTGACGGGAGCGACCGCGCTGGCCATCACGGGGTCGTAGTTCGGGATCGTCTTCGGCCCGACGTTGTCAGGCGCGACGACGACGTCGTTCGCGATCTGCTTCGAGCCCGTCCGGTCGCCCTTCCGGTTGTACGTCTCGCGGTAGAGGTCGTACGTCTGGACGAAGTTGATGTCCGGATCGTTCGCGGACGTGACGGTCGGCGCCGCGTACAGGAACGAGTTCGGGTTGCGGAACTTCTGGCGGAACTGCCACCGGTACGCGACGTCTTCGCGACCGTCGCCGGTGTTGTCGATCTTGACGTAGTAGCGAGCTCTCGGATCGAGCTTGCCGAAGTACGGGCCACCGGCCGGCTCCTCGAGCGGGATCCAGTTGGCGACCACGGTCAGGCTGCCTGGAGCATCCTTCGCCGTGAAGGCGTAGACGTCGGTGTTGTCCGCGGTCGGGTCGGTCAGGATCCCGGGCGCCTCTCGATGGCTCGAGCTGAAGACGGCCGAGGCAACCAGCGCCGCAGCGGCCAGCGCGGCCATGATCGCCACGCTGAGGACATGGGTTCTGCGCATGCAGACTCCTTGAGGTCGGGGTGCCCATGCTTACGAGCCCGCCGCCGTCACGGATGTAATTTTCCCTGCAAACCACAACGTTCTGCGACCGTGTCGCAGGTGCGCATAAGTCGCGATTACACCGGGAGGGTGAACGTCATGCGGGTGCCGCCCTCGGGCCGGGGCTCGGCGCTGATCGACCCGTCGTGGTGCTCGACCACCTTGCGCGCGATCGCGAGGCCGATGCCGGTGCCCGGGAACGCGTCGCGCGTGTGCAGGCGCTGGAACATGCCGAAGATCCGCTCGGCGTACTGCGGGTCGATGCCGATCCCGTTGTCGTCGACGGCGAAGCGCCAGACCGCCTCGTCGCGCTCGGCGCTCACGCGCACGTGTGGGACGGTTCCCGGCTCGACGAACTTGACCGCGTTGGTGATCAGGTTCTGGAGCAGCTGCACGAGCTCGCCCGGGTCGCCGGTCACGGTCGGCAGGTCTTCCCACTCGATCGCCGGCGGCGGGTCGCCCGTCACCGTGTCCGCGATCCCCCTGACGAGCGCGCCCATGTCGACCTGCTCCCGCGGGCGCTCGGAGCGACCGGTGCGCGAGTACGCCAGCAGATCCTCGATCAGCACCCGCATGCGGCCGGCGCCGTCGATCGCACGGGAGACGAACTCGTCGGCCTCCAGGCCCATGCTTTCGCCGTGGCGCCGCCGCAGCAGCTCGAGGAACGAGGTGATCGTGCGCAGCGGCTCGGAGAGATCGTGTGACGCCACGTACGCGAACTCCGCCAGCTCGGCGTTCGAGCGTTCGAGCTCGCGCGCGCGCCCTTCGAGGCTGCGCTGGGCCTCCCGCAGCGCGGTCACGTCACGCGCCACCGCGAAGGCGCCGGCCACGCCGTCGTCGCCGGTGAGCGGCATCACGCGGATCTCGTAGCGCACGGTGTCTCCGTCGTATTCGAACTGCTGCGTCTCGCCCGCCAGTGCGGCTCGGAAGAACGGCTCGAAGCGCTCGTAGATTGTCGGCGGCACCGTCTCGATCAGCAGGCGGCCTTCGAAGTCGTCGGGCTCCAGGTCGCGGCGTGAGAGCTGCCCGCCCTCCATCACGACGAGCCGCAGATCGGGGTCGATCAGCGCGACGATCACCTCGGGCAGGTTCACCACGAGCGCGCGGTAGCGGGCGCGCGAGCGCTCGAGCTGGCTCTGCGTCCGGCGGCGTTCTGAGACGTCGCGCAGGATGCCCGTGAACGCGCGCCGCCCGAGGCGCTCCCAGAAGCCGAGCGACGCCTCCATCGGGAACTCGGTGCCGTCGCGGCGGACGCCGTCGAGCTCGATCACGCGGCCCAGCAGGTCGTCCTCGCCGGTGCCCAGGAACTGCTCCAGGCGCGTGCTCCAGACGGCGCGCCGGCGTTCGGGGACGAGGATCGTGAACGGCTGGCCGAGGAGCTCGTGCGGTTCCCAGCCGAAGACCTCGCGCGTGCCCGCGTTGGCGAAGTTGATCCGACCGCGGCCGTCCGAGATCAGGATCGCGTCGCTCGTCGCCTCCGTGACGACGCGGAAGCGATCCTCGGCGGAGCGCAGTTCGAGCTCCAGCTCCAGCGTCTCGGTCGCGTCGCGCCCGCACAGGTAGATGAGCCCCTCCTCGGGCGCCACCAGCGTGGAGAACGCCACGCGCCGCTCCCCGCCGGAGCGGGTGCGCACCCGCAGCGCGGCCTCGCCGCCGGCCGTCAGCGCCCGCACCGCGCCCGCGTCGTCGGGATGCAGCATGTGGGTCAGCGCCCGGCCCTGCAGGTCCGCCGGCGCCCAGCCGAGCAGGCGCAGCCACGACAGGTTGGCCCAGACGATCCCGCCGCTGGTATCCAGCGCGGCCATCAGGTCGTGCGAGAGTGCGGCGAATTGCACGCCTGCGATGACGTGCGCGGTTTGGGGAGGACGGGTCACCCCGTGCCGAGGCTACAGGTCGCGGAACGTGGCGAGCACGGCTTCCACGATCTGCGGCTCGTGCGGGTAGGCGATCTGCTCGAGCGGCTTGGAGTACGGCATCGGCAGGTCGGCGCCGGTCACGCGCCCGACCGGCGCGTCGAGATGGTCGAACGCCTGCTCCTGGATCAGCGCCGCGAGATTGGCGCCGACGCCGCCGTGCGGCCAGCCCTCCTCGACGATCACGACGCGGTTGGTCTTGCGCACGGACTCGAGGATCGTGTCGAGATCGAGCGGGCGCAGCGTGCGCGGGTCGATCACCTCGGCCTCGATCTCGTGTTCCTTGGCGAGGATGTCGGCGGCCTTCAGCGCCGTCACCGCCATCCGCGAGATGCCGACAATCGTCACGTCGTCGCCGTCGCGCGTGATCGCCGCCTGGCCGAAGTCGACGACGTGGTCGTCGTCGTCCGGCACGTCGCCGCGCTGCCCGTACAGGTACTCGTGCTCGATGAAGACGACCGGGTTGTCGTCGCGGATCGCCGCCTTCAGCAGCCCCTTGGCGTCGGCTGCGGTGGACGGAACGGCGAGCAGCATCCCCGGCACGTGCAGGTACAGCGCCTCGAGGCAGTGCGAGTGGGTCGGGCCGAGCTGGTGGCCGGCGCCCTGCGGCATCCGGACGACCATCGGCACCTTCGCCTGACCGCCGAACATGTAGTGGATCGTCGCCATGTGGTTGACGATCTGGTCCATCGCGAGCAGCGAGAAGTTGATCGTCATCAGCTCGACGACCGGCCGCAGCCCCGTCATCGCGGCGCCGACGCCCATGCCGACGATCGTGTTCTCGGAGATCGGCGTGTCGCGTACGCGCTTCTCGCCGAACTCCTCGAGCAGGCCGGCGGTGACCTTGAAGGCGCCGTTGAAGACGCCGATGTCCTCGCCCATCAGGAACACGCGCTCGTCGCGCTGCATCTCCTCGCGCAGCGCCTGATTGAGCGCCTCCCGGTAACGCATGACGGCCACCGCTACTCCTCGTCCTGCGCTTCGTCCGCCGGCTTGACGTCCTCGCGACCTGCCGCTTCGACGGCTTCGTGGTAGCCGTCGGTCGGCCCGCGATCGGCCTCGGCCAGGGCGCGCTCGTCCTCGCCCTTGTGCACGCCGGCGGACCGCTCGTCGACCGAGTACCAGCCCTTGACCTGATCGCCCATCACGTAGATGTGGTCGTACAGCGACTCCGGCGGCGGGAACGCGGAGCTATCGGCGAACGCGACCGCCTCGTCGACGCGCTTGATCGTCGCCTCGTCCATCCGCTCCGGCTCGCCTTCCTCGAACACGCCCTCACGGACCAGTCGGTCGGCGAACGCGTTGATCGGATCGCGCTTGCGCCACTCGGCGACCTGCTCCTTCGTGCGGTACTCCTCGGGGTCGGCCATCGAGTGGCCGCGGAAGCGGTAGGTGACCGCCTCGACGAGGATCGGCTGGCGCTCCTCGCGCGCGCGCCGGATCGCCTCGCGCATCACCTCTGAGGTCGCCACGACGTCCATGCCGTCGCAGCGCATGCCGGGCACGCCGAAGCCCTCACCGCGGCGGTGCAGATCGGTCACCGCGGAGTGGCGCTCGATCGCGGTGCCCATGCCGAACTGGTTGTTGGTGACCATGAAGACCACCGGCAGCTTCCACAGCGCGGCGAGGTTGAGCGTCTCGCCGAACGTGCCCTGGTTGGACGCGCCGTCGCCGAACACGCACACCGTGACCTCGTCGCGGCCCTGGTAGTCGGACGCGAGCGCCATGCCGGCGGCCAGCGGCAGGTTGCCGCCGACGATCCCGTAGCCGCCCATGAAGCGGTTCTCGAGATCGAACATGTGCATCGAGCCGCCGCGTCCGTGCGACACGCCGGAATCGCGCCCGAACAGCTCGGCCATCACGCGGTTCGGGTCCGACCCGCGGGCGAGCGCGTGGCCGTGCGAGCGGTAGGTCGAGATCAGGTAGTCGTCGTCGCGCATCGCGCGGACGGCGCCGACGATCGTCGCTTCCTCACCGATCGCCAGGTGCAGGAAGCCGCCGACCTTCGCCTTCGCGTACATCTCGCCCGCCCGCTCCTCGAAGCGGCGGATGAGCATCATCGTCCCGAGCCACTCGCGGGCGGCGTCCCCGTCGGGGAGCCCTGCGCTCGCCTGCTGCTCGGTGACGTCTGCCACGGGCCGGACAGTAGCGCGTGAATGACTACCCCGGATCGTTGGCGGGCTGGAAATAGACCAGCCGCTCGATGACGTCGCTCAGGCGCGGGCCGCGCTCGAGTAGCTCGTAGACCTCGGGCGCCACCGTGGGGCCCCCATTGCGCGACTCGAGATCGGCCAGGCGCTCGGGCTCGTCGGCGATCTCGCGACCCAGAGCCGGCCACTGCTCGCGCAGGACGAGCCACTTGGCCAAGTGTTCGGGCGTCAGCTTCGGCGTGCCGCCGAACATGTCGCGCGCGCGCGCGATCTCGGTCAGCAGCTGGGCGTGGTTGAAGCTCCGCTTGGCCTCGCGCGGCAGCACCGGCGGGTTCTCGGCGATGAAGGTTTCGACGGCGCGGAACTCGTCGCTGTCCAGGAACGAGCTCGACACGAGGTCCTTGACCAGGCCATCGTCGACGGCCGGCTCGGCGGCCGTTCGCTTGAGCACCCGGACCTCGATCTGTTCCGGCGAGAGCTGTTGCTGCTTGAGCTCCTCGATCTGCTCCTTCAACTCGTTCCGCCGCTTGCGCGTGCGCTTGCGCAGGCGCCGCGACCACACGCCGAGCACGAAGGCGCAGATCAACAGCAGAGTCCCGACCGTGGAGACGGGGTCGGACGAGTCCTCAGACTCGACCCACTCCGGGTTCAGGATGCCGTAGACGACCCATGCGAGGAAGACGAAGGCGACCGGCCACCAGCGAGCGCGCTCCACGATCCGCTGGAACGCGTGCCAGCCGCCGGCGACGCGCCGCTCGGAGGCTCGCACGCGGGTCATGAAGGTCGGCCAACGGAGGCGCCGCGGCGCTGCCGGCGGTGCCTCCGCATGCGGGTGCCGGAGCGACGGCCCGTACTCGCGGATGACCCGGCGCATGTCGTCCGGCGCGGGCGGCGGCAGCGCGATCTCGAGCTGGACGATCTTCGCGAGGTAGCGCCGGCCGATCTCCTCTGGGTCCTCGACCTCGCTGCCGGCCAGCGTGGCGGCGTAGCGCGCGCCGGCCGACCGGGCGATCGGCTCCATGTCGGCGAGCACGATCGTCACGACGCCGTGCTGACCGAGCAGCTGGCTGGCGACCTGGCAGACCTCGAGCGCGCGGTCGCTGGCGCAGCGCTCCAGGTCGTCGATGATGATCACCAACCGCCCGTCGTGGGTGGCGTGCGCGATCAGCCGCGCAAATTGCTCCCTGACCTCCGACATGCTGCCGTGCGCGGCCGCGGAGCGGGGATCGTCGATGAACCGCGCCGCCTCGCGGGCGGTCGTGAACAGCCGCTGCGAGGCGAACAGCGTGAAGAAGATGACGCCGAGCACGCCGGCGCCGGTCGCCGGGCCGCCGGGGTCGCCGAGGGCGGTATTGAGGAGATCTCGCGAGGGCCCGAAGAGCGCCACCACGAGCGCTACCCCCGCGCTGGCGAGGGCGAGGAGCACGGTCTGCCGCGAGCGCTCGCCCGGCCGCAGCATCGCGCTCGGTAGCGGCGCGACCGCGCGCCGCCACCACGACCGGTTGCGATCGGCCGTACGCGCCACGGCTGCTGCGAGGGCGGCCCCGAGGTGCGGCGCGTCGTCGTGCTCCCACGCGTTGAACCAGCACACGAGCCGCGGGTCGTCCCCGCCGCGGTGCTCGACCCGCCGCTCGAGCATCCACTGCACCATGCAGCCGAGCGAGCTCTTGCCACCGCCCCACGGCGCGCTGACCGCGATCGTCAGCGGCGTCGCCGTTCCATCGTCGTCGACGAGCAGCGCCAGCGCGCGGGCGAACTCCGCGAAGCCGAACCGATCGAGTGCCGGGTCGTGGAGCGGCGTGTCGTCGACGAGCGGCACCCGCCGCCCAGCCGCCGTGTCCATGGCCTCGATGGTGGTCGTCATCGCCGTTCCCCGCTCCTCGGGCTGGGACGACTGTCGTCGGCTGGGCGACCGCTGTCAAGCGGAGCCACGGTCTACTGCGTGTCGTACTGGCGCCAGCGCGCCAGGAACTCCTCGGCCTCGAGTTGCGCGAGATCGGCCTTGAGCGCACGCGACAGGCGGCCGGTCTGCTGCGGCGTGGTGTCCCAGAACAGCACGACCTCGCCGGACTCGATCTCGACGACCTCGACGTGATCGGCTTCGCCCGCCGAGCGCAGCAGCGCAGGCCCGCGGCCGCCGCGGCGGACGATCAGCTCGAACGCGCGGTTGGCCTTCATGCCGGCACCTCGATCACATCGCCCGCGGCGGTCACCACCACGGGCACGTCGCGCACGCCGGCTGCGCGCGCCTCGGCCGTCGCCGCCTCGAGCCGCTCGCGCGTACCGCGCAGGTCGGCGCCCTTGATGACGGCGAGCGGATGCATCTCGCACGCGGCCGCGGCGATCAGCACGTTGTCGCGCTCGCCGAGGTCGCGCCCGGCGGCGAACGCCTGCCGGAACGCGGCGAGGCTGAAGGCGACTGCGCGGCCGATCTGCTTCGCGTACGTGGCGACCAGCATCGCCCACTCGGCGTCGGCCGGGAACGGGTCGGGCCAGCGCAGCGCCTGCACGCCCTGCGTACGCGCGGCGCGCGTCACGTCCTCGCGATACGCCTCGATCTCCTCCGCACAGCGGAACGGCCCGACGTCCGCCACCTGCACCGGCACCCACTCCGGCACCTCGCCGAGCGCATGGTTCACGCGCTCCGCCGCAAGGTACGCCACCGGCGAGGCCAGATCGAAGAAGAATTTCGCCCGACCGGCTCCGCCGTGAGCCCCCATCGTTGGCTCCGCCGGTCGTGCGACGTTAGGTCGCCTACCCGTGGATGAGCCAGCCATCGGCGGCCCGTGCGGCCTCCATGATCGCCTCGGACAGCGTCGGGTGCCCGTGGATGATCCGCGCGACCTCCGGGAAGCCGCCCTCGAGCGCCTTGGCGTTCACCAGCTCCTGGATCAGCTCGGTCGAGCGCGAGCCGACGATGTGGCCGCCCACCATCTCGCCGTACTTCTTGTCGCCGATGATCTTGACCATGCCGCTGCGGTCGCCGTAGACGGTGCCGCCGCCGACTGCGCCGTACTGGACCTTGCCGACCACGACGTCGAGGCCCTGATCGCGCGCCTGCTGCTCGGTCAGGCCGAACGAGCCGACGTTGGGGGTGCAGAACGTGGCCCGCGGGATGTCGATGTACTCGATCGGATGCGTCTCGAGCCCGGCCGCATCCTCGACGGCGATGACGCCCTCGTCGGACGCCTTGTGGGCGAGCGCGGGGCCCTTCACGAGGTCGCCGATCGCGTACACGCCCTTGACCGAGGTCCGCAGCGCGCCGTCGACGTCGATCAGCCCGTTGTCGTCGAGCTTGACGCCGGCGTCCTCGAGGCCGAGGCCCTCGATGTCCGGTCCGCGGCCGGCCGCGATGATGAACCAGTCGACCTCGGCCGTCTGGTCGCCGAAGCTGAAGGACACCTTGTCGTCGGACGCCTGGACGTTCTCGACAAGAGTGCCGGTGTGGACCGTCATGTTCTGCTTCGCGAGCCCGCGACCGACGATCTTGGAGATGTCCGCGTCCTCGGTCGGCAGCACGCGATCGAGCGCCTCGAACAGCAGCACCTCGGTGCCCAGTCGCCCGTAGGCGGAAGCGATCTCGGCTCCCGACGCGCCGGCGCCGGCGACTGCGATGCGGCCGGGCAGCTCCTCGAGCGCCCACGCTCCCTCGGTGCCGATCACGCGGCCGCCGAACTGCGTGCCGGGGATCGGCTTCGGCACCGACCCGGTCGCGATGATCAGGCACTTCGTGGCCTCGATCTCGGTCCCGTCGAAGTTCCCGCCGACCTTCACGTTGCCGTCGCTCGTCACCGCGCCGAAGCCTTCGATGTAGTCGATCTTGTTCTTCTTGAACAGGCCGCTGACGCCACCGGTCAGCGTCGAGATCACCTTCTTGCGGCGCTCGCCGACCTTCGCGAAGTCGACCGTGCGACCGTCGACGTTGATGCCGAAGTCGCCGGCTTCGTCGATCTCGGACAGGATGTCGGCCGACCGCAGAACCGCCTTCGCGGGGATGCAGGCGTAGTTCAGGCAGCGCCCGCCGACCGTGTCCTTCTCGATCACGGCGGTCTTCATACCGAGCTGTGCAGCGCGGATCGCGGCGACGTATCCGCCGGGTCCTGAGCCGATGACGATGCAGTCGTAGGAGGATTCGGGCATGGGCGCCGCAGGCTAGCGGACGGCGTGCCGCAACTTGCTTTTGAGCGCCTCCGGGAGCGCGGCGGAGCGCTCTGACTCGTAGTCGTAGCCCACGAGCACGCCGTAGCCCTCGGCGAGCAGGCGATCGCCGACGCGCATATCGAACTCGAGCTTGAGCGACTTGGTCCCGATCTCCGCCGGCCGCACCCGGATCGCGACCTCCTCGTCGAAGTGACCGGGCGAGCGGTAGTCGATGTGGCAGCTCGCGAAGATGAATCCGAAGCCGCCGTCGCGGGTCACCGGGTCGTGCTGATCCAAGGCGGCGTTCAGGTAGGCGATCCGGGCGCTCTCGAAGTAGCGCAGGAACACCACGTTGTTGAGATGTCGCATGGCGTCGAGGTCGCCGAAGCGGATGTGCTCGGTGTGCGTGTAGGCCCAGCTCACTTGCGCACCGGCATCTGGATCCGCGCCATCTGCCGGATCAGCAGCCAGAACAGCGGCCCGGTGAGCGCCATCACGACGACGGCCAGCAGCACGCCCTGGAAATTGCCTGCGCGCAGCAGTGACAGCATCGCGCCGATGAAGGTCACGCCGAGCAGGACCTCGAAGCCGAGCACGGCCCAGTAGCGCAGGTACCACATGCCGACCGCGGCGGCGAGCATCACGCCGGCGAACACGAGCCCACCGGCGATCGGTTGCTTGCCGTCGACCTCCCAGCCGACCGCGACGAGCACCAGGTTGGCGACCGCGAACAGCGCCGCGAGGATCGCCGACAGCGCGATCGGCCACGGCCGCTCGCCGGGTGCGATCGGCACGAGCGCGGCGCGCGCCGCCTCGTCCTTCTCGCGGGCGCGGGCGTAGCCGCGGGCCATCGTCTCGCGCCCGTTCGCCACCGGCGGCTGCTTCGGCGCGACAGGTCGGGGCGGCCGGCTCGCGGGCGCGCCCTGGCGCCGCTTACGCGCGTGCCGCGCCAACCGGCTCCTCCAGCGCGCGGCGCAGCACTCGCGCCGCGGCCTCCGGATCGGGCGCGTCCGTGATCGCGCGCACGACGACGATCCGGCGCGCGCCGCGGTCGAGCGCGGCGCTGACGTTCGACGCGTCCAGCCCGCCGATCGCGAACCACGGCTTCGTCACCGTGCGTGCCGCGTACTCGACGTACTCGAGCCCTGCCGCCGGGCGGCCCGGCTTCGTCGGCGTGGCGTGGACGGGCCCGACGGCGAGGTAGTCGACGTCGGGATCGGCGAGCGCGGCATCGGCCTGCGCGGGCGCGTGCGTCGAGCGCCCGACGATCCGCTCCGGCCCGACCGCCGCGCGCGCCGCCGCGGGCGTGTCGTCGTCCTGGCCCACGTGGACGCCGTCGGCGCCGCACGCTGTGACCAGGTCCGGTCGGTCGTTGAGCATGAACAACGCGCCGGTCTCGTCGGCGGCGGCCCGGAACGCCCGCGCGGCGGCCACGATGCCGTCGTCGTCGAGCGTCTTGTCGCGCAGCTGCACCATGTCGACGCCGCCACGTAGCGCCGGCCGCAGCCACTCCAGCGGGCGCGCGTCGCAGACGAGATAGAGGCGGGCGGTGGCGAGGCGCTCGCGGGGGCTCATCGCGGCCAGTCTGGCAGCTACCATTCTCAGGACCCACTACGGGAGCCCGCGACCCTGGGCTGAGAGGGCGGCATCTGGCCGCCGACCGTCGAACCTGATCCGGGTAGTGCCGGCGTAGGGAGGGAATTTCCAGCAGTGACCTCGAGTTCGTTTGACGTCGCCGTCGCAGGCGGTGGTCCGATTGGGCTGGCGTGCGCGTGGCGCGCGGCCGGTCGCGGCCTGCGCACCGTCGTGCTCGACGCCGGCGACGCCGGCGCGTGGGAGGTCGCCGCGGGCATGCTCGCTCCTGTCGCCGAGGCCGCTCCGGGCGACGCCCCGCTGACCGAGCTCGGCCTGCGCAGCGCACGGTCGTTCGGCGCCTTCTGCGCCGAGCTCTCCGACGCCACGGGCGAGGACCCGGGCCTGCAACAGGGCGGCACGCTGATCGTCGCGCGCGACCGCGACGAGGCCGAGGCGCTGGAGCACCTGCTGGCGTACCGGCGCGAGCTCGGCCTCGAGGTCGAGCGGCTGCGGCCGAGCCAGGCGCGCCGCGCCGAGCCGGCGCTCGCGCCTACCGTGCGCCTCGCGCTTGACGTGCCCGGCGACCACTCGGTCGATCCGCGCCGGCTGGTGGCGGCGCTCACGGTCGCCTTCGAGCGCGCCGGCGGCACGCTCCGCCGTGCACGCGTCGCCGCGGTCGAGACCGACGGCGACCGCGTCGCCGGGCTGCGCCTCCAGGACGGCGAGGTCGTCCGCGCCGCCCAGGTCGTGCTCGCGCCCGGCACCGGCGCGGCCGCGCTCGAGATGCCCGCCGAGGCGCGCGTGCCAGTGCGGCCGGTCAAGGGCCAGGTGCTGCGCCTGCGCGATCCACGCGGGCCGGGTCTCGTGACTCGCACCATCCGCGGCCCCGACACCTACCTCGTCCCGCGCGCGGACGGCCGCTACGTGCTCGGCGCGACGATGGAGGAGCGCGGGTGGGACACAGCGCCGACCGCCGGTGCCGTGTACGAGTTGCTGCGCGACGTGAGCGAGGTGGTGCCCGGCGT
The DNA here is from genome assembly GCA_963792385.1 of uncultured Solirubrobacteraceae bacterium. Taxonomy (GTDB): domain Bacteria; phylum Actinomycetota; class Thermoleophilia; order Solirubrobacterales; family Solirubrobacteraceae; genus DASSUW01. The sequence continues at coordinate 17,755 of CAWBVZ010000001.1, forward strand.
GCTCGAGCTCGAGATCGAGGAGCTGCGCGTGGGCCTGCGCCCGGCCACGCCCGACAACCTGCCCGCGATCGGCATTGGCGCGCTCGACGGGCTCGTCTGGGCGGCCGGCCACTACCGCAACGGGATCCTGCTCGCGCCCGTCACGGCTGAGCTCGTCGCCGGCGCGCTGACCGGCGACCCGCTGCCGGAGTGGGCGGCGCCGGCCGACCCGCGGCGGTTCGCGGGGGTGCCGGCATGAAGGTCCTGCTCAACGGCACCGAGGCTGAGCTCGCCGACGGCGCGACCGTGCAGGTGGCGATCGACTCGCTCGACCTGCCGGCGGCCAACCGCGGCGTGGCCGTCGCGGTCGACCTCGAGGTCGTGCCGCGCACGCAATGGGAGACGCACAAGCTCGACGACGGCGCGCGGGTGGAGATCCTGCGCGCGATCCAGGGAGGCTGACAATGGCGACGACCGACGTATCCGCCGATCCGCTCACCATCGCCGGTACGGAGCTCCGTTCCCGCCTGCTGCTCGGCACCGGCGGGTTCCGCTCGCTCGACGCGCTGGCCACCGCGATCGAGGCGACGGGCGCCGAGCTGGTGACCGTCGCGCTGCGGCGGATCGAGCCGGGTCAGCGCGGGTCGATCATCGACGTGCTCGACGCCGCCGGCGTGCGCCTTCTCCCCAACACGGCGGGGTGCTTCACGGCGCGTGACGCGGTGCTGACCGCCAAGCTCGCGCGCGAGGCGTTCGAGACCGACTGGGTCAAGCTCGAGGTGATCGGCGACGAGCGCACGCTGCTGCCGGACGCCCCGGCGTTGCTGGAGGCGGCCGAGGAGCTGGTCGACGAGGGCTTCACGGTGCTCCCGTACACCAACGACGACCCGATCCTCGCGCGCCGGCTGGAGGACGTCGGCTGTGCCGCGGTGATGCCGCTCGGCTCGCCGATCGGCTCCGGCATGGGGCTGCTGAACCCCTACAACCTGCGCCTGATCCGCGAGCGCGCCGGCGTGCCGGTGATCCTCGACGCCGGTGTCGGCACCGCGTCGGACGCCGCGCTCGCGATGGAGCTCGGCTACGACGGCGTGCTGTGCGCGAGCGCGATCTCGCGCGCGGACGACCCGACGGCGATGGCGCGCGCGATCCGCCTCGGCACCGAGGGCGGCCGGCTCGCGTTCCGCGCCGGCCGCATCCCCCGGCGGCTGTACGCCCAGGCGTCCACGCCCGAAGACGGCACGCCCGACTTCTAGGGCGTCCGAGCGAGCCCGCGCACTCCCGGCACGAGCAGCGCGCTGACCAGCGCCGCGAGGGCCAAGGCACTGCCGGCCGCCAGCACCTCGACCGAGCCGAGCGCCTCGCCGAGCGGCCCGGCGAGCAGGTAGCCGAACGGCAGCAGCGCGAGCGAGCCCATCCAGTCGTAGGCGGTCACGCGCGAGAGCACGTGCGGCGGCACGCGCTCGGCCAGCGCGGTCTCCCACCAGATCTGGAACAGCGCGATACCGCCGCCGGCCCAAACGAACAGGGTCACCAGCACCCCCGCCGGTAGGCCGAGCGCGAAGCTCCCGATCGCGATCGGCCACGCAAGCGCCAGGAGCATGCCGGTGCGCATCGGGAACCGCGGTCGCCAGCGGAAGCCGATCAGCGCGCCGGCGATCGTGCCGGCGCCCATCGCGGCGACGAGGATGCCGTACACCGCGCGCGTGTCGTAGCGCTCGATCGATACCGTCGGCCCGAGCGTCATCCACGGCCCGATCGACGTCAGCAGCGCGACCGAGAACACGAGGATGACCACCCACACCCAGGACCGACTCCGCACCTCCGACCATCCCTCGCGCAGCTCCTGCAGCACCGTCGTGCGCACGGCGACGACCCCGCGCTCGCGCGGCCGGAGCTGCACCAGGAACGCGGCCGAGACGAGGAACGTCGCGGCGTCGATCGCGAACGCGAAGCCAGGCCCGACGCCCAGGACGAGCGCGGTGGCGAGGGCCGGCCCGACGAACTCGGCGACCGTCTCGACGGTGCCGAACGTGGCCTTCGCGGGCTGGATCTGATCCTCCGGGACCGTCTGCGGGACAAGGCCCGTGTAGGCCGGCCGGAAGAACGCCTCGGCGGTCCCGAACGCAGCCTCGATCAGCGCGATGTGCCAGATCTCGACCGTGCCGGTGAAGATCAGGACGGCGAGCAGCGCGTGCAGCGCGAAGCGGATCAGGTCGGTGGCGACCATCACCTTGTGCCGCGGCAGCCGGTCGGCCCACACGCCGCCGATCAGCAGGAACGCCACCAGCGGCACCGCGTGGGCGGCGAGCACGATGCCGACGTCGGTCGGCGACCCCAGCTCGGTCACGTAGAGCGCCAGCGCGACGAACACGATCCGGTCGCCGATCGTGCTCGCGGCCTGACCGCAAAGCAGCAGCCGGAAGTCCCGGTGACCGAACACGCCCTGCACGACACGCCATGATGGCCGGATGGACGTGGACGAGCTGTTCGATGCGTGGGAGCGCGCGTGGTCCGGGCGCGACGCCGCTGGGTTCGAACCGCTGTGCGCCGACGAGTTCGCCTACGAGGACCCGCTGACGCCGGAGCCGCTGCAGGGGCCGCGTGCGCTCGCGGCCCACGCGCGGCGGCTGTGGACGGCGTTCCCGGACGCACGCGTGAACAGCACGGGCGAGCGGCTGTGTGACGGGCGCTACGCGTGCGCGCCGTGCAAGGTGCTCGGCACGCATCGCGGCAGCATCGGCGGCGTCACGCCGACCGGGCGCTTCGTCGTCGTCCACGCGGTCGTCTACGCCGAGCTGCGCGACGACCGGCTGCTGCGCGCGCGGGCGTTCTTCGACGTGCACGGCGTCGCGACCGCGCTCGGCGTGCTGCCGCAGCCGGGCACGATGGGGGAGAAGGCGCTGCTCCTGCTGCGCGGCTTCGGGCTGCGGTCGTGAGCGTCGCGCTCGTCACCGGCGCGTCGCGCGGGCTCGGCGCCGCGATCGCGGAGCGGCTCGGCGCGGACGGCTTCGCCGTCGCCGTGAACTACGCGCGCTCGTCGGCGCGGGCCGACGAGGTGGTGGAGCGGATCCGCGCGACGGGTGGGACCGCGGACGCGTTCCAGGCCGACGTCACCGACGAGGCGTCGGTTGCCGACCTGGTCGCCGGTGTGCGCGACGTCCTCGGCGACGTGCACGCGCTGGTGATCAACGCGACGGGACCGCAACCGGCGGCTGCGATCGAGGACGTCACCTGGCAGGCCCATCTCGACCAGCTCGAGTTCTTCGTGAAGAGCCCGACGCTGCTGATGCAGGCGGTACTGCCCGGCATGCAGCGCGCGCGTGCCGGTCGCGTGATCCACATCGGCTCGGACATCATCGAGCGAGCGCTCCCGGGCAACTCCGCCTACGCCGCCGCCAAGGCGGCGCAGCTCGGCCTCGCCCGCATCTGGGCACGCGAGCTCGCGCCGCTGGGGATCACCGTGAACACCGTCGCGCCGGGCTGGGTGCCGGTCGAGCGTCACGACTCGATCGCGACCGCCGAGCGCGAGAACTACCTCGCCAGCGTCCCGCTCGGCCGGATGGGCGAGCCGGCGGACGTCGCCGGGGCCGTGTCCTACCTCGCGTCCGACGCGGCCGCGTTCGTCACCGGCGTCAGCCTCGCCGTCAACGGCGGGTTCACCGTCGACTGACTTCGATCGTGCCGGTCATCCCCGGGTGGATCGTGCACTCGTACGCGACCGTGCCGGGCTTGTCGACCGTTGCGCTGAACGTCTTGCCCTTGCCGTACAGGGCGGACTTGAACGTCGCGCCCGAGTTGGCGACGACGTTGTGGTCGATGCTGTCCTCGTTGACCCAGCAGACCTCCTGGCCGACACCCGCCGTCGCAGCCTCCGGATCGAACTTGATGTCGACCATCTTGATCTCCACCGTGCCGCTCGCACAGGCCGAGTCCGACGCGCCCTGACCGCCGTCGTCGCCGCCTCCGCCGCAGGCGGCGAGACCGAGCGTGAGCGCGGCGATGAGCAGGAGTGGGCGCATGCGGCGCTGCATTCAATCAGGCGAGCGTGATCGCGACCGGTGCGTGGTCGGAGAGCGCTCCGCGCTCGAGCACGTCGCCCGCGCCGGCGGCTGGGCGGCCGCTCGTGAAGAGATGGTCGACGTGGTTGCCGGCCACGTGCACGAGGCCGGGCAGCTCGGGGTGGCGCAGGTTGACGTCGCCGCCGAACACCAGCGGCGCGCCGCCCGCCCAGCGAAGTGCGATCGCGGTGGCGCGCTCGCTGTCGGCGCGTGCCGACTCCTCCGGCTGGTTCTGGGAGTGCACGTTGACGACCCAGGTCGCGTCCGGCAGGCGCACGCCGTGGACCCAGCGCGCCTCGGGCCGGCGCCGCAGCCGCTCGGCGCGGTGCTCCTCGATCTCGCCGCGCACGAGGATCGTGTTCGCGCCGCCGCCGTTCGACTTCAGGATGTCCGGATTGCGGTCGGAGATCAGGCGCCGCAGCGGCAGCAGCCAGTTGCGCGACGTCAGCTGGGTGCGCTGCTGTGTGCCGGCGGCGAGCGCCGGCGGCCACCACGGCGGCACCTCCTGCAGCAGCGCGACATCCCACTCCCAGTCGGCGAGCGCGGCCGCGAAGTCGCCCAGCCGCGGGCGCCCGCTCGGCGGCACCGTCCGGCCGTGAAAGAGGTTCCAGGTGAGGATGCGCAGGCGCCCGACCGTACACTCCGGCGCTTGCACTTCCTCGACGGCACCGAGCTCTCGCCCGACCAGCTCACGTCGCTGCTGGACCGGGCGCTCGCGCTGAAGTCGGCGCCGGCGTCTTCACGCGCGCTCGAGGGCCGGACGGTGGCGCTGCTGTTCGAGCATCCGTCGACCCGCACGCGTGTGTCGTTCGAGGCGGGCGTGTTCGAGCTCGGCGGCCACCCGATGGTGCTGCGTTCGAACGAGATGCAGCTCGCGCGGGGCGAGTCGCTGCGCGACACCGCGCTGGTGTTCTCCCGCCACGTCGCGGCGATCGGCCTGCGTACCGGCTCGGAGGAGCACCTCGCCGGGCTGGCCGAGCACGCCACGGTGCCGGTCGTGAACATGCTCTCGCCGCTGCACCATCCGTGCCAGGCGATCGCGGACCTGATGACGTTGCGCGAGGCGTTCGGGTCGCTCGACGGGCGCGTGCTGGCGTACGTCGGCGACGGCAACAACGTCGCGCGCTCGCTCGCGCTGGTCGGCGCGCTCGCCGGCGTGCAGGTGCGGGTCGCGGCGCCGTCGGGCTTCCAGCTCGAGCCCGAGGCGGGTGCCGAGCTGTTCGACGACCCGGTCGCGGCCGTCGCCGGCGCGGACGCCGTCTACACCGACGTGTGGGTGTCGATGAGCGACGACGAGGCCACCGCCCAGCACCGCCGCGACGTGCTCGCTCCCTACCAGCTGTCGGACGCGCTGCTCGATCGCGCCGCCCCGCACGCGATCGCCCTGCACTGCCTTCCCGCCCATCCGGGAGAGGAGATCACGGAGGGCGTGCTCTACGGGGACCGCCAGCGGATCTGGGATCAGGCCGAGAATCGCCGGCACGCGCAGAAGGCGTTGCTCGAGCTGCTCGTTTCAAATCGAACATAGTCGGGGTAGGGCCACCGAGCGTCATGCCTCAGTCCAAGCAGTCCAAGCGCCAGCCGTCACGGCCGTCGCAGCCGGTCCGTTTGCTCAATCCACTCGAGGCGCTGGTGCTCACGCGCGAGCGCGTCCAGGAGGTGCTCGACGATGCGGTGGCGCGCGGGCGGATGACGCGTGACGACGCGGCCGACATGTTCGCCGAGCTGGTCCGCCGCGGCCGCCGACAGACCGACGACCTGATCGACAGCCTGGTCGCCGCGCCCGCCGACCGGGTGCTGCGCGAGGTCGACCGTGCGAAGCGCGTCGCGGGGCTGGCCGCGTTCCCCGTCGACGGCTACGACGACCTCACGGCGGCGCAGGTGATCGAGCGGCTCGACGGCCTCTCGCCGGCGGAGCTGCGCGCGGTGCGCGACCACGAGCGCCGCAACGCGAACCGCAAGACCGTGCTCGCGGCGATCGAGCGAAAGCTGCCGTAGACGGCTGTCATCCTGGGAGCGGTGTCCACCACCAGCTCCCAGACGCGACCGTCGCGCGGCGACGAGCTCGAGTTGACGATCGACTCGCTCGCGCACGGCGGCAACGGCGTCGCGCGCCGTGACGGCTACGTCGTGTTCGTGGCCGGCGCGGTCCCGGGCGATCGCGTGCGCGCCGTCGTCGGCAAGGCCAAGCGCGCGTACGCCGAGGCGCGCGTCGTCGAGGTGCTCCACCCGTCGCCGGACCGGATCCCGCCACGCGCCCATCACCCGGGCGCGCCGTGGCAGGTGCTGCCGTACGAGCGCCAGCTCGAGGTCAAGGCGAGCCAGGTGCGCGAGGCGCTCGAGCGGATCGGCAGGCTCGAAGGCTTCGAGCTCGAGCCGATCGTGCCGGCGGTGGAGGAGTGGCGTTACCGCAACAAGCTCGAGTACTCGTTCGGCACCGGCTCGGGCGGCGAGCTGGTGTGCGGCTTCCACGCGCCCGGCCGGTGGGACGAGATCGTGCCGATGGACGACTGCCTGCTCGCCTCCGAGCGCTCGAACGTGGTGCGCGAGCAGGTGCTCGAATGGGCCCGGCTCCAGGGCCTGAGCGCGTGGGACCGGCGCGAGCAGCGCGGTCTGCTGCGCAACCTCGTGATCCGCGAGGGCCGGAGGACCGGCGAGCTGCAGGTGCGTCTGGTCACGTCGCCGGGGAGCATCGACACCGACTCGCTGGTGCCCGCCGTGCAGTGCGACGGCCTGTTCTGGACGAAGCAGGATCAGCTCGGCGAGAGCTCGCAGGGCGGCGAGACCGTCCTGCTCTCCGGCACGCCGAAGCTGCGCGAGCAGGTCGGCGGGCTGGACTTCATGGTCAGCCCGGAGGCGTTCTTCCAGACCAACACCGAGATGGCCGAGCGCCTGTACGAGGTCGCCGCCGAGATGGCGGCGCTGCGCGGCCACGAGCGGGTCTTCGACCTGTTCTGCGGCATCGGCACGATCGGCCTCAGCCTGGCCGCGCGGGCGCGCGAGGTGATCGGCGTCGAGATCGTCGAGCCCGCGGTCGCGGACGCGATCGAGAACGCACGGCTGAACGACGTCCTCAACGCCCGCTTCTACGCCGGCGACATCCGGCTCGCCATGCGCGACCTGGTGGAAGAGGCCGGCCGTCCCGACGTGGTCGTGGTGGACCCGCCGCGCGCCGGCCTGTCCCAGAAGGTCGTCCGCCGCATCCTCGAGACGCAGCCGTCACGAATCGTCTACGTCTCCTGCAACCCGACCACGCTGGCGCCGAACGCGGCCCAGATGGTCGAGGCCGGCTACCGCCTCACCCGCGTCCGCCCGGTCGACATGTTCCCGCAGACGCCACACATCGAGTCTGTGGCGCTGCTCGAGCGCGCGTAGCGTCCGCCGACGAACGTCAACTGCGCTGGGTGGGAAAGCGGCGGATTTAGGCCGCGGCGCAGGTCCTTGGCGCCTTTTCGTCGCATATCGACGAAAAAGCGCCAGCGTCGAGTTTCTCGGCCTGAGGCCGACGAACTCGACGCTCGGTGAGTCGCAGCCGCCGGCGGACACCCACTCCCCCACCCAGCGGGGTTGACGTTCCCGCTGCCGGCTACGCAGCCCGCGGCAGCGATGCCGCGCCACCCGCCAAGGCCGCCAGCGCGCGGGCGACCTCGGTGTACGCGCCCTCATTGACCGCCATCCCGCAGTGCGAGGCGCGGATCTCGACGAGCTCGTCCGCTCCCGGGTCAAGGCAGGCGCGCCAGTCGACGATCCCGTCCGTGCGCGAGTAGACCGCGGTGTAAGTGACATCGGCCGGGAACGGCGCCGCGAGGTCGGCTCGGAACTCGGCGCAGCACGGGCCGCGCAGGCAGCGCATGGAGAACAGGCCGGGAACGCGGCTCGTGCCGAGCGCGCCGAGCACACCGACCTGCAGCAGGACCAACGGGTGGACTCGCAACTGCGACACCGACGGCGCGCCGAGCGTCACGATCCCGGACACCAGGTCGGGCCGCCGCGCGGCGACCGCGCGGGCGAGCACGCCGCCACGGCTCTGGCCGATGATCGCGACCCGTTGGCCGGTGCGGTCGGCGAGCGCCTCCAGGCGCTCCTCGAGCCGGCCACACGCTTCCTCCGAGCACCCGACGTTGGCGCGGATGCCGGCCCGCCGCGTGCGATAGCCGTGGACCCGGAGCCACTTCGTCATCGTCGCCAGCGAGCCGTCGCCGGCCAGGAACCCGGGCACCAGGAGCACCGCCCGGCCTTCGCCCGGCGCCACGCCGATACCGCGCCAAACCGGGCTGCGGAGTAGATGCGCAGCCTCCAGGCCGACACGCGATTCGCGCCACAGCGGCGGCACGTACGGGAGGGCTTCGAACGAAATATGGGGGCGGGGCACGCCCATTGACTTCTATTACCCCATCACGGCACCCGGCAGCACAACGGCAGATCGGGGAGTCTTGCCCGTCTGGAGTAGCATCGCGCCCGGTGCGAGCCGCCACCATTCGCGACGGCGAGATCGCCGTCCAGGACCATCCCGACCCCTCGCCGACCGCGGGCGAGCTGCTCGTCCGTGTCCATGCGGCGGGCATCAACGGTGCCGACATGCTGCAGCTCGCAGGCCGGTATCCGCCGCCGCCCGGCGCGCCCGCGGACATCCCTGGGCTGGAGCTCGCCGGCGAGGTTGTCGAGACCGGGCCCGGCGTCACGCGCTTCGAGCCCGGCGACCGCGTGATGGCCGTGGTGGGTGGCGGCGGCCAGGCCGAGCTCGCGGTTGTGCACGAGCGGACGGCGATGCCCGTGCCCGAGGACCTCGACTGGACGGCTGCCGGCGGCGTGCCGGAGGTGTTCACGACCGCCCACGACGCGCTGTTCACGCAGGCCGCACTGATCGTGGGGGAGCGGCTGCTCGTGCATGGCGCGGCGGGCGGCGTCGGCATGGCCGCGGTCCAGCTCGGCACGATGGCCGGCGCGCGCGTGACCGCGACCGTGCGCAACGAGCATTGCCGCGAGCAGGTTGCGGCGTTCGGCGTCAACGCGATCGCGCCCGACGAGTTCGTGGAGGAAGGCCCGTTCGACGTGATCCTCGAGCTGGTCGGCTCTCCCAACTTCCCCGGCAACCTGGAAGCGCTCGCGCTGCTCGGGCGGATAGCCGTGATCGGGGTCGGCGCCGGACCGAAGATCGAGCTCAACCTGCAGGCGCTGATGGGCAAGCGCGCTCGCATCCACGGCTCCGTGCTGCGCGCCCGCTCGCTCGAGGACAAGGCGGCCGCCGCCCGCCTGGTCGAGAAGGCCGTGCTCCCCGGCTTCGCGTCCGGCGACCTGTCGGTGCCGGTCGCCGCGAGCTATCCGCTGGATGACGTGAGCGACGCCTACGCGCGCTTCAAGTCCGGCGGCAAGCTCGGCAAGATCGTGCTCGAGATGTGAGCGATCTTGTCGGGGTTCGGGATCGACCGGATCGCCGCGATCGCACCATCGACGATGTCCAGCGACATCACGCTGATGAGCGACCCGTCGGCGCCGAAGCCGAGCGCTCCCGGCTGGCCGTTGACCTCGGCCAGTTCCACCCGGATGCCGTCGCGGAGCGCGATCCGCATGAAGGCCAGCATCAGCTTCGCGACCTTGTCGGCCCCGAACATCGGCGCGCCGATCGCCGGCACCTTCCCGCCGCCGTCGCCGTAGAACGCGACGTCGGCCGCCAGCAGCTCGACCAGCGGCTCGGTCTCGCCGTCCTGCACGGCCGCGAAGAAGCGGCGCGCGAGCTCCTCGCGCTGCTCCCGCGAGGGATCGAACCGCGGTCGCCGCGCGTCCACGTGCCGCCGCGCGCGCACCGTGATCTGGCGGCAGTTGTCCGCGGTCTTGCCCACGATCTCGGCGATCTCGCCGTAGCCGTAGTCGAACACGTCGTGGAGCAGGAACACGGCCCGCTCGACGGGCGACAGGCTCTCGAGCACCACCAACAGCGCGAGTGAGAGCGTGTCCGCGGTCTCGGCGCGCGCGGCGGCGTCCGGCGCCGGATCGGCGAGCAGCGGCTCCGGCAGCCAGGTCCCGGGGTACTCCTCGCGCCGCACGCGCGCCGATCGCAGGTGGTCGATGCTCAGCCGCGTCGTGACGGTGGTCAGCCACGCCCGCGGCGACTCGACGTCCTCTTCGGCCGCCGTCAGCCGCACGAACGCCTCCTGGACGATGTCCTCGGCCTCGCTGAAGCTGCCGACCATCCGATAGGCGATCGAGAGCATCAGCGGTCGCAGATCTTCGTGTGTCACAGCCAACCCGCCTGTCTCGTCTGCACCGACATGAACACACTACGCATCTTTCTCGCAGGTGCGAGCGGCACCCTCGGACGCCGGCTCGTGCCCCAACTCGTCGTTCGCGGCCACCAGGTCGTAGGCACCACCCGCTCGCCGGAGCGTGCCGCCGTGCTCGAGGAGCTCGGCGCCGAGCCGGTGATCGTGGACCCGCTCGACGCGCGTGCCGTCCGCGAGGCCGTCGTGGCCGCGCGGCCCGACGTCGTCGTGCACCAGCTCACGGCACTCGCCGGCATGGGCATGAGCCGCAACTTCGACCGCACGTTCGCCGCGACGAACCGGCTGCGGACGGAGGGCACCGACCACCTGATCGCGGCCGCGCGCGCGGCAGGCGCCCGCCGCTTGGTGTGGCAGAGCTACGCCGGCTGGCCCTACGCCCGCGAGGGCGGGCCGATCAAGACGGAGGACGACCCGCTCGACCCCGAGCCGCCGGCCGACGCGCGCGAGTCGCTCGCCGCGATCCGCTACCTGGAGGCCGCCGTGCTGGGCGCGGACGGGTTCGAGGGCGTGGTGCTGCGCTACGGCGGCTTCTACGGGCCGACAACCTCCATCGACGAGGGCGGCGAGCACCTCGAGCTGATCCGCAAGCGCAAGTTCCCGCTCGGCGGAGACGGCGGCGGCGTGTGGTCGTTCGTGCACATCGATGACGCGGCGGCCGCGACCGTCGCGGCAATCGAGGGCAGCGAGACCGGCATCTACAACGTGGTCGACGACGATCCCGCGACGACGCGCGACTGGCTGCCCACCCTGGCGGCGGCGTTCGACGCCAAGCCGCCGCGGCGGATGCCGGCCTGGCTCGTCAAGCTCGCCGCCGGCCCGCAGGCGCTGTCGCTGATGACCCGTGCGCGCGGGGCCTCGAACGCCAAGGCCGTGCGCGAGCTCGGCTGGCACCCGCAGCACACGTGGCGCGAGCTGCGCGCTCAATAAGGCGGGAAGTCCGCGTACCAGTCGCCGAGCACGCGGAACGACTTCCAGAACGCCCGCTTGGACTCCTCCTCGTCGAGCGCCTCGTCGATGTTCGACGTGTAGAGCGCGTCGATCGATGGCGTAAGTGACTGGATCTCCCCTGGCGTGGCCAGCACCTGGCGCGCCAGTGGGAGCTGCAGTTCGTTCAGGACCTCGAGCGCCTCCGGGCCCATCACGACCACGAGCCGCGGCTGCACGATCGCGATCTCCTCCACCAGGCGCGCGACGCACTCGGGCGCGGCGAGCGCGGTGTCGGCCACCGGGCACTTGACGCAGAGCGTGCCGTAGACGGCGAGCGGGTCGATGTCGAGCCGCTTGAGCGACTTCATCAACGCCGTCCCGGCGCGACCGTAGAAGGCGACGCCCTCTTCGATCTCCGCCGCCGTCGGGTGGTACTTGATCAGCATCACGTCGGCCTGGGGGTGGCCGGAGCCGAGCACGGGCATGAGGCTGCCGCGCGGACAGCGGTCGCAGGCCTGCAGGTCTCGGGTGAAGTGGTTGAGCTCGCGGATTGCGCGCTCGAGGTACTTCTCGCGGATCTCGTCGTCGGTCGCCGGCATTCCGCCGACCGGTTTAGCCGCCCCGCCCTTTTCTCCTTGCCCCTGCATCGGTCATTGCGTGTCGCGACCGGCGACCGCACGCCGGACTCGCCGCTTCCGGGCCGCCCTCCGAGCGGCCGCCGGGGTCGCGCGGGTCTCCAGGAACTTCAGTGCCTGGACCTGCGCGTAGCGCAGCGAAGAGGGCCGCCCGAGGATGTCGGCGTCGCGCAGCGACTCGAGAAATTCCTCGGGTCCATCGAAGTCGCGCATCCGGATCCGCACGGCGCCGAGGCCGTGCGCCACGTGCGCGTCCGAGCCGGCGCCGCCGGGGATCCGGTACTTGGCGGCGAAGCGCACCGCCTCCTCGTTCCAGGCCGGGATCGCGATCCGCGGGTTGAAGATCTCGATCGCGTCGACGTCGCCGACCACGGCCAGCAGGTGCTCGTAGTCCGGGACCGAGTGCAGGCGGTCGAACGGATGCGGGACGTAGACGAGCCCGCCCTGGCGGCGGATCTCGGCGATCGTCTCCTCGAGGCTCATCCCGCGCGGGATCTTCTCGTCGATGAAGAGGCCGATCACCTCGCCCTGGTCGGCGGTCTTGACCTCCTCGCCGACAATCACCTTCACGCCGTACTCGGCCGCCTTCTCGCGCGCCTCGTGCGCGCCGGAGATCTCGTTGTGGTCGGTGACGGCAATCGCGCCGAGCCCGCGTTCGCGGGCGGTCGCGAGTAGCACGTCCACGGGCGTCACGCAGTCGTTCGAGTGATCCGTGTGCATGTGCAGGTCGACGTCGATCATCCGGCGCTTGGCGAGCCGTTCGCGGACCTCGGGCTTGAGCCCCTGCGGCGGCCGGCGGAGGGCTGCCAGCTCGCCGTAGATCGCCTCGGCCTCGTCGGCCACGCGGCTCCAGGCGAGGTCGCCGTGGACGGCGGCGGCGCGCTCGCGTAGCCGGTCGGCGATCGCCGGGTCACGCGCGACGCGCTCGAGCTGGCCGGCGAGCACGTCGACGTCACCGGGCTCGAACAACAGGCCGAGCTCGCCCTCGCCCAGCACCTCCTCGTAGGCGGGCAGCCGGGCGGCGATCGGGACGGCGCCGGCGCCGAGCGCGCGCACGAGCAGTCCGGGCGCGGGAGCGTGGCCGAGCGAGGCCGCGACCGCCACATCCGCGTGGGCGAGCACCTCGCTCTCGTTGGTGTCGTCGGCGGACAGCAGCCGGAGCCGGTCGCGCAGGCGGCTGCGCAGGGCGCCGGTCGGTGCTGCGCCGGTCGGCGAGAAGACTGTCGCCTCCCAGTCGAGGTCCTCGGGGATGCGCCGCAGCGCGCGCAGGAACAGCCGCAGCGCCTGGCGCTCCTCCTGGGCGCAGAACGCGAACCTGATCGGACCGTCGTGCGGCGCCCGCTCGACGGACGCCGCGCCCGGCCGCAGCAGCCGGTAGTGGGCGGGGAAGATCCGCTCCATCAGCTCCTTCGTCGCGCCGAACGATGCCGTGCGGGCGTCGAGCCGGCCGAAGAACAACTCGACGAAACGACGCGCCACCTGCGTCGACAGCACGCGTTCCGTCGGCGCGTGGAAGGAGCCGACGTTGAGCGCCCGCGAGTGCCGCAGCGCGACCGATGACGCGCTCGGCGCGAACGGCTCGTGCACGTGAACGAAGTCGAGCGGCGCGAGCGTCAGCACCTCCTCGATCGTCCGCGCGACGTCCGCCGGCGGCGACGGCGCCCCACCGCGGCGCTGCAGCGGCAGCAGCTCGCCGACGCCGAGCACGCGCACGCCACCGTCCGGATCGAACAGCGACTCCGGAGCCTCACGCGCCGACCGGATCAGCCGGCGCGATTCGCGGACCAGCTCGCGCGACCGCGACGGCGCCAGCACGAGCACCCGATGCCCACGCCCCGCGAGCTCGGCCGCCAGCTCGCCGACAAACGCATTGACCTCGTGCTCGTCCTCCCAGGCGTGAGGAGTGACCTGCGCGATGGAGAACCGCTCGGGCACCGCGCGCAGCTTAGTGGCCGACGGGCGGGACGCCGAGCTGACGGCAGATCGCGTTGGCGGTCCCGACGGGAATCTCGCGGTGCCGCGGCACCGTGGAGCGCGCTCGCGCGGGTCCGTCCCAGAGCTCGTGCCGATGGCCTTGGCGCACGAGCGCGCATCCGTGCCGCGTGAGGTGGCGAACGAGATCCCGCCGCTTGATCACGTGCGTGCATCTGGGGCGAACTTCGTCATCATTGCCCTGAGGTCAGGAGATGCCGAATTACGCCCCCCATTCGATCCCGCTGTCGATCATCTACGAGCCCGTCGAGAACGGTTGGGTCCAGGCGCGCATCGAGGGGATCCCCGAGGTAATCACGGCTGGACCCACGAGGGACGAGGCGCGCGTGCTGGTCCTCGACGCCCTGCGCGAGTATCTGCTCTCGATCCGTGGCAACGGCGGGGCCGCCGACCGCGAGTTGCTCGACCTGACGGTTACCTAGCGTCGCGCAGGACTCCGCCGTGAACCGGCGAAGCCGACGGCGTGTCCGCTACTCAAAGTTCTCGAGCGGTGCGGCTCGCCGCGTTCGTCCCGGCCGCGGTCGGGCTGGCGCTGTGCATCGTCGCGGTCGAGATCCGGATGAACGGGCCGTGGGCCGAGGGCGTGCTCGCGTTCGTGGCGGCGGTGCCGGCGATCGTGCTGCTGAACGCCGGGGTGCTGGCAGCGCAGGGTGACGGCGCGCCGCGGGCGGCCGTGACGATCTTCCTCGTCGCCGGGCTCGCACTCGCCGGGCTGGCAATCGCCCGGTTCGGGCACGCGCTCGCCGGCGATGGCTGGCTCGAGGGTGGCGGCACGCTCACGTGGATGCTCGCCCTGTTCAGCGTGCTCGCATCGGCCTGTGCCGGGAAGACGGGCTCGGTGGCGTGCCTGCTGATCGGCTCGCTCGCCACGGTGGGACTGCTGATGGAAGCCGTGAACTGGATCTTCGACGCCGAGGACATCGACGTGTTCCGCCTGCTGCTCGCGCTGTCGTTCGCCGCGCTGTTTGTCTCGGGCCTGGCGGTGCCGGGCCGGTCCGGGACGATCCTCGTCGCCGCGGCGGGCGTCACCGTCCTCGCCGGCTCACTCGGGGCCGGCACCGTCCTCGTCTTCGGCGCCGATGGCAGCCTGGGCTGGGGCTGGGAGCTGGTGACGCTGATCGAAGGCCTGGCGCTGCTCGCCTACGCGGCGCAGCGGCTGGAGCCCGGTCCCGGCTATCTCGCGTTCTTCGTCCTCGCGCTGTTCGTCGTCACGGCCCCCGCGGTCGGCGGCGGTGTGGGGGGCGGGCTGGTCGGCGGCGAGCAGCAGCTTGTCGAGCCCGAGGCCTCGCTCATCGGCTGGCCGCTCGCGCTCGCGCTCGGCACCGTCGCGGCGGTGCTGTGGGGTCTGCGTCAGGGCGAGCGAAGCGCTAGATAGCCGCGAGGTCGAAGAAGTCCCCGACCTCGACGTCGATCGGATGCGCGCGCGGCGTGCCCACGCGGTATCCGACGATCACGCGACGGGCAAATCGGTCCCCACCCGTGATGAAGACGTACTTCGACGACGCCGACCAGGCGACGAGCGTGTAGCCGGGCGGGACGCGCGAGCCGGGCACGACGGCGGCGCGCGCCTTGGCGGTGTCGACCAGGGCGAGCCGGCGCGGAGCGTCGTCGCCTCCTGGCTCCCCGCACGACGATGCCCAGGAGGCGGTTCGCCGACGAGAACTGCGCAGACCACGGCTCGAACCGGTAGCCGGACGGCGCGCGCACCTCGCGCGCGGCGCCGGTGTCGACGTCGATCAGCCGCAGCACGGCGCACGCGGCGGCGCACTCGGTGACGACGTCGCGGTCCGCAGGACCCAGGTCGGACGGGTTGACGCGCAGATGCCGCACGACCCGCTGTGTCGCGGGATCCCAGACGTCCACGCCACCGTGCGCGGCGAACAGCAGGCCGTCGCTGACCGCGGCCAGCGGCCGCTGCCGGCCTGGCGGACGGACGGCGGCCACGGTCGTCTCGCCGTCGACCGTCACCTCGCGGACGGCGCTGACGAGTGCGGTGCGCGCGCTGACGTCCACGACCCACACGCGATCGCGGTGTGCGCTGCGCAGGAAGTACGCGGAGTCACCGTACGCGGCACCCATCACCAGGTGGTTGCCACGAGCGAGGATCCGGCGCGGCTGGTCGCCCAACCCGAGCTGGGAACGAGCGAGATGCCGCACCTTCCCGGCCCGCGCGTCGACCACCCACAACTCGCCGTCACCGGCCAGGAACAGCCGAGGGCCGACCTCGGCGCGCGGCTCCGCGCCGCACGCCGTCAGTAGGCAGACCAGGACGACGAGCGGGACGTAGCGCAGGAGCATCGCCCTCCACTACGTCCCGGCACGGTCCTGCGGTTCAGTCGACGACCGCGGACTTCTCCTCGGCCGCCTTCGCCGCTGCTGCACGGGCGGCGTCGGCCGCGGCGCGTGAGCGGGAGTGCTGGGCGATGAACTCCTCGGTCGCCTCGCGCGCCAGGTGGTCCGGGCGCTGCGAGTACGGCGACTTCATGAGGTACGAGCTCGGCCCGTCGAGCTGGCCGCCGATGCCGTGGTTCAGAGCCAGCTTGCAGCAGCGCACGGCGTCGATCACGATGCCGGCCGAATTCGGCGAGTCCCACACCTCGAGCTTCAGCTCGGCCATCAGCGGCACGTCGCCGAATGCCTGGCCCTCGAGCCGGATGTGCGCCCACTTGCGATCCGTCAGCCACGGCACGTAGTCCGACGGGCCGACGTGGACATTGTCGGGCTCGAGCTGGTCCTCGAGGATCGACGTGACCGCGTTCGTCTTGGAGATCTTCTTGGACTCCAGCCGCTCGCGCTCGAGCATGTTGAAGAAGTCCATGTTGCCGCCGACGTTGAGCTGCGACGTGCGCTGCAGCCGCACACCGCGGTCGCCGAACAGGCGCGCCAGCGTGCGATGGACGATCGTCGCGCCGACCTGCGACTTGATGTCGTCGCCGATGATCGGCAGCCCGGCCTTGACGAAGCGGCGGTTCCAGTAGTCCTCGCGGGCGATGAAGACCGGGATGCAGTTCACCATCGCGCAGCCGGCCTCGAGGATCTGCTCGACGTACCATTTGGTCGCCTGCTCGGAGCCGACCGGCAGGTAGTTGATGACCACGTCGGTGCGCGTGTCCTTGAGGACCTGCGCGATGTCGACCGTGGAGCCCTCGGCCTTGGTGATCTTCTGCGAGAGGTACTTGCCAAGCCCGTCGTGCGTCATGCCGCGCTGGACGGGAACGCCCAGGTGCGGGACGTCCTCCTTGACGAACTTGATCGTGTTGTTCTGCCCGGACCAGATCGCCTCCGACAGGTCCTTGCCGACCTTCTCGGAGTCGATGTCGAACGCCGCGGAGAACTCGATGTCACCGACGTGATAACCGCCGAGATCGGTATGCATGAGGCCCGGGACGCGCTCGCTGGGATCGGCGTCGCGGTAGTACTGGACTCCCTGCACCAAGGCGTTGGCACAGTTGCCTACACCGATGATCGCAACCCGCACCTTCTCGTTCTGGTAGCGGCTGCTCCCGTTCGCGGAAGGCTGGGGACGGATGTTCTCGCTCAAGTGTGTTCCTTTGAATCGGTTCGGCTCATCAAACCCCTCCGAGCCGACGGCGTTACAAGTCGACTGCGGCGCGTGTCAGCTCGCCACGCACGTGCCAAATGCGCTGGAAGACCGTGATCGCAGAGAGTCCGGCCAGCACGTAGACGGCGATGTCGAGCACGTCGAGGTCCGCTAGGACGAGTCCGGCGGAGAGGATCACCACGCGCACGGCGCGGTCGGCGATCCCGACCTTGCACTCGACCCCGAGGGCCTCGGCACGTGCACGAGTGTAGGAGACCATCAGCGAGGCGAGGACGGCGATGACGACGGCGGCGACCGCCCGATCGTCGCCCTGCTTGGAGAAATACACGGCGACCGCGGTGAGCACGATGCCCTCTTCCATGCGGTCGAGCGTGGAGTCCAGGAACGCGCCGAACGGCGAGCCCTTGCCCGACATCCGCGAGTAGCGGCCGTCGAGCGTGTCGCACACGGAGCCGACGATGAAGGCGATGCCGCCGAGCAGGAACTCCTCCTGCCAGACGAGCACGGCCGCGACGACGCACAGCGCGAGGCCGGTGAGCGAGATCGCGTTCGGCGTGAGCCGTGACGTGATCAGGCGATTGCGCATCAGCGCCTGGTACTCCCGCGCCGTTGGGCGAGGAGGGCGCTCGACGGGGGAGCTCATCGCGGCGAAGGATATGCGGTGCGGCTCAGCCTGCCGCGGCAGGCTGATGACGTGGCGCCGCGTTCCACGCCCACACCTCGGGCCGCGCCCGGGCGAACACCCCGTGGGCGGCGACGGCCGAGACGGCCGCGACGGCGGCGCCCAGGAACGCGTCGAACCACCAGTGGTTGGCCGTCGCGATGACCACGAAGGTGACGATCGGCGCGTAGCTCCACCACAGCACCTTCGCCCACCGGCGGCGCACGAGCTGCGCCATCGTCAGCCCGAGCATCAGCGCGAACGCGACGTGCATCGACGGGATCGCGGCGAACGGGTTGAACAGCACGCCGGTCGACCCCGTGTCGTGATTCACGCCGGTGAACGCGGCCACCGAGTCCGTGAAGCCCAGCTCGGGCATGAACCGCGGTGGGGCGGTCGGGACCGCCACGTAGCCGACGAGGGCGAGGCCCATCGCGACCATGAACATGTTGCGGACGAAGTAGAAGCGTTCGTTGCGCCGCAGATAGAGCCACGCCAGCGTGACGGTCGTGATCGCGAAGTGCGAGTTCACGTACATCCAGCTCGCGGAGTCGATCACAAGGCTGTGCGCGGACGCCCACGCCTGCACGCTGGGCTCGATGAACAGCCCCAGCCCGCGCTCGAGCGAGATCACGTCGCGGGCGTTCTCGAACGCCTCGGCGGCTCGGCCGTCCACCATGCCGCGCACGAGCCGGTAGAGCCAGTAGGCGCCGCAGAACAGCACCAGCTGGCGCAGCAGGTCGATCGGGCCATGGGGAAGGACGGAGCGGACGCGGGTGAGCAAGCCGCGAATGTTAAGGAGTTGGTCGGCCCTCACCAGGAGGGTTGCCCACACTCCTAACCACGCCTAACCGCCGGCGAGCACGGCCGAGCAGTCGGGTCCGTCGCCCGACGGGAAGCCCGCGTGCACCTGCACCGGGCCGCTGTGGACCGGCGTGACGCGCGTCCAGCCGCCCTCGGCGCGGCTCAGGCAGGCGTCGTCGGAGTGCCACCAGCGCGTGTAGCGCTGGCGGACGACGGTGGGACCGCCGGTCTCGATCTCGAACCCGCCCGGGTCGGCGGCGAGCACGCGCGCGCCGCGCGAGGCCGGCGGCGAGGCATCGGTGACCTCCCAGATCGTCCAGCCCGGCGACCGGTGGGCAACGCGCAGGAACGGCGCGCCGCGCTTGAGCAGCCGCGCCTCGGCCTTGGCCGAGTAGTCGAGCGGGGCGTCCGGCAGCGCCACCCAGTGCACCGCGCCGTCGCGCAGCCAGCGGTGGTAGCGCTCCGGCGTCAGCGGGCGCCCGTCGTAGAACAGCGGGTTGGCCTTCTCGTCGAGCTGGCGCTCCCACCCACGCGCGAGCGGGACCGCGCTGGCGAGGTGCGCCGCCTCCCAGTGGTTGTGTGTGAACGCGACCTCGACCCGCTCGCCCGGCCGCACGACGCCCTCCAGGAACGCGCGCGGGTCGGCGAAGAACGACTCCTCGGTCGAGGGATCGCCGTTCGCCTCGGCCACCGCCCGCACGGCTGGGAGCCATTGCAGGTACAGCAGCGCGACGAGCACCACGGCGAGCGCGGCCCGCGGCGCGGCGGCGCGTGGCGCGAGCACGAGCAGGGCAGGCCCGAGCAGGACCGGCAGCCGCAGCGCGTTCTGCCCGAACGGCGTCGGGATCACGAATGCGGCGACGAGCACGCCGAGGTACAGCAGCGCGCCGACGCGCAGCGCGCGCCGGCCGGGGGCGAGCAGCGCGGCGGCGGCTGCCGCGACGGCCAGCATCGGCCAGAACGCGGTCGCGACGAAGCGGTCGTCGCCGCCCTCCGGGAACAGGGCGGCCATCGTGCCGCCGCCCACGGTTACCGGAAGTGCGAGCACGGCGGCGCGCACGTATTCGTCGCGACCCCCGATCCCGGCGGCGCGGGCGGCCGCGGCGAGCACCAGGAACGCGCCGGCCACAGGGCTCGCGAGGACGCACGCGAGCGCCAGCACCGCCGCCGCGACCCGCCAAACGGCCCGGCTGCGTTCGGCGCACAGCCACGCCGCCACGGCGAGCGCGATGCCGAGCGTGAACGGCATCCGCCCGATCACGACGTTGCTGAGCACGCCGGCCGCGAACAGCCAGGTCGCCGCGGTGGCAGCGCCCGGCGACGGCGCGGCGGCGCGCGCGATCGGCACGAACGCGGCGGTCGCGGCGACGGCGCCGAGCGCGCCGACCCACGCCGGCCCGGGCCACGCCGCGAGCGGCGCGAACAGCATCGAGTAGCCGAGCACGTGGTGGCCGCCGTACCACTGGGCGTTCCAGACGGTCATCCCTTGACTGTCGAACAGCCACGCGCGGAACGCGTGCGCGGCCATGTCAGCGGTCGCCGGCATGATCGCCAGATAGGCGATCGCGGCCAGCGCGGCACCCACCACGGGCCCGAGGGGATGCGCAAGCACGCGGCGCACGCCCCACGATGCTACGGCGCTAGGGCGTTACTTTCGCGAAGCGAAATCAGCCGTAACAACGCACGCCCGGTTGCCGCCGAGGCTGCCGGTGCGCTTGGCGAGGCCGATCCGCCGGAACTTCCCCGAGAGCAGGATCGCCCGGTGGCCGGGAGAGTTCATCCACATGCGCACGACCTGGCGTGCGCTGCCATGCCGGCAGCCGCCGACCATCGCCAGCGTCTCGCCGAGCGCCCGGTGGTTGGCGTAGCGGCGCACGCGCCGGTCGAACGACTCGCCGTTGCGTGACGAGTGGTCGAAGTAGTTCGCGTCGAGCATCTCCCACGAGTGGTAGTCGGCCGCGTGGGCCAAGCGCGAGCTGATCCGCACGGACGCAAGTCCGTGGCGGGCACGCTGCTGGTTGATGCCGCGCACCATCGCGCGTTCGCGGCCGTCAACCCGGGCTTTGCCGCTCGCGGCGGCGATCGTGGGAACCGTGAAAAGGGCTGCGAGCAAGCAGCCAGAAGCAAGCATCACCGAAGAGACGGTGCGCATGTGAACCCCCCTGATCCGAAGCTCCCCCGAGCTCCGGGTCGTCTTAAATCCGAGCCAATCCTTGCGGGTCTAGTACTGCGTCAAGCAGTGCAGTCCGTCGCGGCGTGCGACCCTATCAACGCAAGTCGGTCTGAAGAAGGCGAGGCTTGAGACAAATCCCCCAATCCGGGCCACCTTTCCTGTCACCTGGGTGACAACTTCGACTTTAAATGCGGCTTTCTCCCACTCGCAAGCTCGCGGGAGCGCCTTGATTAGACCGATTTGGCGCCGTCCGACGCCCAAAAGAGTCCGCCGAATCCGCGACCGACTACGCGAGCTCTACGGGATTCCGGCCGCTCCTCCACACGGTCACGGTCTCGACGAGCTGATCCTCACGGTGCTCTCGCAGTCGACAAACGATCGCAACCGCGATGTCGCATTCATGCGCCTGCGCGAGCGCTACCCGAGCTGGGAGGCCGTCCGTGACGCCCCCAACGAGGACATCGAGGCCGCGATCCGGCCAGGAGGCATCTCGAAGGTCAAGTCGCGTCGCATCCAGGACATCCTCCACGCACTACCGGACATGCTCGATGGCCCGCAGCTCCGCGACCGCGATTTCCTCGTGTCGCTGCCCGGCGTCGGGCGCAAGACGGCGGCGTGCGTGCTGCTGTTCGCCTACGGCGAGCGCGACGTGCCGGTCGACACCCACGTCTCGCGCGTCGGCACCCGTCTCGGCCTGTTCCGGCCGGGCGCGCCGTTCGAGGAACTGCACGACGAAATGCTCGCCATCACGCCGCCGGGGCAGGAGCTCGAGCTGCACGTCAACCTGCTGCGCCACGGCCGCCGGACGTGCCACGCGCGGCGGCCGAGCTGCGACGAGTGCGCGCTTCTGCGGATGTGCCCGACCGGCCGGGAACTCGTGGCTACGAGTGCCTGACGGCCGGCGCAACCGCGCTCGCGACCAGCTCGAGTTGACGCCGCTCGTCGCCCAGTGGCCATAGATAGACGCGCCGGCAGCCGGCCGCGGCGTAGCGCGAGAGGAGCTCGGCGCAGTGCTCCGGGGCGCCCACGCAGACCTGCCCGCGCAGCTCGTCGGGATCTCGATTCAGGAGCGGAGCGAGGACGTCGGCGAGCACTCGGTCGCAGTCGGCCTGATCGTCTGACACCCACGTCCACATCGTGGCGAGGGCGTTGGGGAAGCCATCCGCGGTCCTGCCACGATCCTCCAGCGCGCGCGCCAAGCCGGCGCGGGCGTCGGCGAACCGCTCGGGGGTCGTGTTGTAGGCGGAGGCGAGCCAGCCGTCGCCTGACCTCGCCACTCGAGCGAGGCCCGCCGGCGACCCCCAGCTCCCGACCCACAGCGGGATCCCACCGCGCTGATGGGGACCGGGCGCAAGCTCGATGCCCGAGGGCAACGGGTAGAAGCGCGGATCGTCCGGAGCCGGCTCGCCGTTGAGCAGGGCTCGCAGCACGACGAGCGCCTCGTCGAATCGCTTCCAGCGCTCCTCGAAGGGGATGCCGACGGCGTCGTAGTCGCGCTTCGACGAGCCGGGCCCGATGGCCGCGACGAGCCGGCCTTCGGACAGGACGTCGATAGCGGCCAAGGCCTTCGCGACCGCGACCGGGCCGCGGAGCACCGCGAGCGAGAGCGTGGTGGCCAAGGTGAGGCGCCCGGAGCGCTCGATCATGCTCGCGAGCGCCGTCGGCCCGTCGAGCCACGGTGTCTGGAAGAGGAAGTGGTCGTTGGCCGCGATCGCGACGAAGCCGCACTCCCGCGCGGTGTCGACGACCGTGCCCAGCCGCTCGAGCGAGGTCGGTTCGCCTCCGAATGACATCAGCGGCAGATGGACGCCGAGGTCCACGCCGCCATGCTCTCATATGCGTGCCGCGACGCGCTAATATCTGCGTCACCCAGACTGAGATCTTGTAGAGGAGCGGACCATATGGCAAAGACCATCGGGATCGACCTCGGCACCACGAACTCGTGCATGGCCGTCCTGGAGGGCGGCGAGCCGACGGTGATCGAGAACGCGGAGGGCGGCCGCACAACCCCGTCCGTCGTCGCCTTCACGGCGAGCGGTGAGCGACTGGTCGGCACGGTGGCCAAGCGCCAGGCCGTGACCAATCCCACCAACACCGTCTTCTCCATCAAGCGCTTCATGGGCCGCAAGGAGGCCGAGGTGCGCGAGGAGGAGTCGATCGTGCCGTACGAGGTCGTCTCGGGCTCCGGTGGAGACGCGCGCGTGAAGGCGGGCGACAAGGAGTACTCGCCGCCGGAGATCTCCGCGATGATCCTCCAGAAGCTGAAGGCGGACGCCGAGGCCTACCTCGGCGAGACCGTCGACGCCGCGGTGATCACCGTCCCGGCGTACTTCAACGACGATCAGCGGCAGGCGACCAAGGACGCCGGCCGGATCGCCGGCCTCGACGTCAAGCGGATCATCAACGAGCCGACCGCCGCGTCGCTGGCCTACGGCCTCGACAAGGAGGCCGACCAGACGATCCTCGTGTTCGACCTCGGCGGCGGCACGTTCGACGTGTCGGTGCTGGAGATCGGCGAGGGCGTGTTCGAGGTCAAGTCGACCGCAGGTGACAACCACCTCGGCGGCGACAACTTCGACAAGGCGGTCGTCGACTGGCTCGCGGCCGAGTTCAAGCGCGACCAGGGCATCGACCTGACGCAGGACAAGATGGCCCTTCAGCGCCTCTACGAGGCCGCTGAGAAGGCGAAGATCGAGCTCTCATCCGCGCAGGAGACCGGGATCAACCTGCCGTTCATCACGGCCGACTCCTCGGGCCCGAAGCACCTCGACGTGCGCCTCACCCGTTCGAAGCTCAACGAGCTGGCCTCGCCGCTGATCGAGCGCGTGGTCGCGCCGGTCCGCCAGGCGCTCGACGACGCCAAGGACAAGGGCGTCAAGGAGATCGAGCACGTCGTGATGGTGGGCGGCATGACCCGCATGCCAGCCGTCCAGGAGAAGGTCAAGGAGCTCACGGGCAAGGAGCCGCACCGCGGCGTCAACCCCGATGAGGTCGTGGCCGTCGGCGCGGCGATCCAGGCCGGAGTCCTCGGCGGCGACGTCAAGGACGTCCTGCTTCTCGATGTCACCCCGCTCACCCTCGGTATCGAGACCAAGGGCGGCGTGATGACGAAGCTGATCGAGCGCAACACGACGATCCCGACGCGCAAGTCCGAGGTGTTCTCCACCGCGGAGGACAACCAGCCGAGCGTGGAGATCCACGTGCTCCAGGGCGAGCGCGAGATGGCGATGTACAACAAGTCGCTGGGCAAGTTCCAGCTGACCGGCATCCCGCCGGCCCCGCGCGGCATCCCGCAGATCGAGGTGGCGTTCGACATCGACGCCAACGGCATCCTGCACGTGTCCGCGAAGGACCTCGGCACGGGCAAGGAGCAGCGGATCGAGATCCGCGCCGGCTCCGGGCTCTCCGATGACGAAATCAAGCGGATGGTCGGCGACGCCGAGTCGCACGCCGAGGAGGACAAGCGGGCGCGCGAGCTGGCCGAGGCGCGCAACTCCGGCGAGTCCGCCGCCTACCAGGCGGAGCGCCAGGTGAAGGAGCTCGCCGAGCAGATCGACGAGGCCTCCAAGCGCGAGATCGAGGACGCCATCAAGGAGGTCAACGAGGCCGTCAAGGGCGAGGACGCGGAGGACATCCGTGCCAAGACCGAGCGCCTCCAGACCGCCTTCCACCGCGTCTCCGAGGCGATGTACGAGCGCGCCCAGGCTGCGCAGCAGCAGGAGCAGCAGGAGGAGGAGCCCGTCGCCGTCAGCCAACGGCGCTGCCGCCGACGGCGCCGGCGACGAGGAAGTCGTCGACGCCGAGGTCGTCGACGAGCAGAAGTAGCGATGGCCTCCGACGAGACCAAGACCGACGAGTTCTCCGCCGCCGCGCCGCCCCATCCCGGGGCGGCCGGCACGGGGGAGACCTCGTTCGGTGACGCCGAGGCGCCGCCCGCGGGTCAGCACGTGGCCAACGAGGTCATCGTGGACGAGCTCGACGCGGTCGCGAACGAGCGCGACGGATACCTCGCGCTCGCCCAGCGCACGCAGGCGGACTTCGAGAACTACCGCAAGCGGATGTCGCGCGAGAACGCGGCCGCGATCGACCGCGGCGTCACCAAGCTGGCGAAGGAGCTGCTGCCCGCGCTCGACCACCTCGAGCTGGCGCTGAAGGCTGCCGCTGGGCACGAGGACGTCGTGAAGGGATTCGCGATGGTCGCGGGCGAGCTCGTCGCGGCGCTCGGCCGCGCCGGCATCGAGCCGTTCTCCCCCGAAGGCGAGCCGTTCGACCCGAACGAGCACGAGGCGATGTCCGCGCAGCCGTCCGAGGACGCCGAGTCCGGGACCGTGATCGAGGTCTACCAGCAGGGCTACCGGCTCAACGGCGCCGTGCTGCGGCCGGCCCGCGTGGTCGTCGCGGAGTAGGGGCGGCCGGCAGGTGGCGCGCTCGGGCGACTACTACAAGACCCTCGGGGTCGAGAAGAAGGCCTCGCAGGACGAGATCAAGCACGCGTACCGCAAGCTCGCGCGCCAGTACCACCCGGACACCAACAAGAACGCCGGGGCCGAGGAGCAGTTCAAGCGGATCTCCGAGGCCTACGACGTGCTCGGGGATCCGGAGAAGCGCAAGAAGTACGACCGCGGGCAGTCGGTGTTCGCCAGCGGTCCGTTCGGCGGCGGCGGCGGCGCGGGCGGTACCGCGACGCAGGCCGGCGACTTCGGCTCGTTCTCGGACATCCTGTCGAACATCTTCAGCACCACCGCCGGGCGCGGCGGCGCGCGCACGCGGCCGGCCGCCGAGCGCGGGCGCGACCTCGAGACGGCGGTCACGCTCTCGTTCGACCAGGCGGTCGAGGGCGCGCAGGTGCCGGTGTCCGTCTCCACCCACGTGGCTTGCAACACCTGTCGCGGCACCGGTGCGCGGCCCGGAACCTCGCCCATCGTCTGCCCCGTCTGTCAGGGTCGCGGCGTGGAGTCCCAGGGTCAGGGAGTCTTCTCGATCACCCGGCCGTGCTCGCGCTGCGGCGGCTCCGGCACCGTGATCGAGGACCCGTGCCCGACGTGCAACGGCCTGGGCCGGCTGCGCGAGCTGAAGAAGTACCGCGTGAACATCCCGCCGGGCGTGAAGGACGGCTCCAAGATCCGGCTGCCCGGCAAGGGCGAGGCGGGCGTGCGCGGCGGGCCGGCCGGCGACCTGTACGTCGTCTGTCACGTCACCGAGTCGCCGGTGTTCCGGCGCAAGGGCGACCACTTCGAGGTCGAGGTGCCGATCACCGTCGCCGAGGCGATCCGCGGCGCGGACGTCGAGGTCCCGACGCTGCACGGCACCAAGAAGCTGCGCGTGCCCGGCGGCACCCGCCACGGGACCGTGCAGCGCCTGCGCGGCGAGGGCCCGCCCGCGCTCGCGGGAGGCAAGACCCGCGGCGACATCCACTACCGCTTCGTGATCGACGTCCCGCACGACCTCACGGACGTGCAGCGCGAGGCCGTCGAGGCGCTGTCGCAGGCGATCGACGGCAACCCGCGCGACGCGCTGCTGCGCCAGGCCGCGGGGGAGCGCTAGTAGTGGCCCCGTCCGCACGCCCACGTACTGCCAGGCGGCCGTACGGACGGAGCCACTAGTGGGAGCCCGGCGCACCGCCCGCATCACCGCGCGCGTCCAGGGCGACCGTGGCGTGTTCATGATCTCGGTCGCCGCCGAGCTGGCCGAGATGCACCCGCAGACGCTGCGGATGTACGAGGCACGCGGGCTGATCGAGCCGCAGCGCTCCCCGAAGGGCACGCGGCTGTACTCGCAGGACGACGTCGCGCGCCTGCGTCGGATCCAGGAGATGACCGCCGAGCTCGGCATGAACCTCGCGGGCGTCGAGCGCGTGTTCGAGCTCGAGGACAAGCTCGAGCGGCTGCAGCGCAAGGTCGACGTGCTGGAGCAGCGCGCCGGGACGCTCCAGGACGAGATCGTGAGGCTCGAAGAGGTGCGCCGAAGCGTGCGTGCCGAGATCGTTCGCTACGAGGCGCCCGGCACCGCGTTGATCCCGATCCGGCACGTGCGCAGAACGCCCAGGTAGAGGATCGGCGTGCCGGTCGCGAGCACCAGCGCGATCAGCCACGGCTCGCCGGCGTCGGTGCCGG
Source organism: uncultured Solirubrobacteraceae bacterium (assembly GCA_963792385.1). GTDB lineage: Bacteria > Actinomycetota > Thermoleophilia > Solirubrobacterales > Solirubrobacteraceae > DASSUW01. The sequence goes on from CAWBVZ010000001.1 coordinate 44,940, forward strand.
CGCCGAGCGTGTGGGTGACACCGAGCACGTAGACGATCGGCGTCAGGCGGTGGGCGTTGCGCCACCGGCGCGTGCCGATCCGGCGCCGTATGTAGAACGTCAGGCCGAGGATCGCGGCCAGGTAGCCGGCGACGATGCCGAGGCCGGTGAACAGCGGCCGGTAGTCCATCGCGAACGGCACCGTGATGCCGACCGGACCCGGGTTCAGCCAGCTGTCGCCGAGCAGCGTTGATGCCGTGGACGGCGATCGCGATCAGCGCGGCCACGGCGGCATGCTCGTGGACCGCCATCAGGAGGCGCGGGAGCGGCGCCTTGAACGCCTTCGCGGCCATCGCGAAGCCGAGCGCGACCGAGATTCCGATCAGCGCCAGTGCGACGACGCCCGACGCGCGGCTCGCCAGCCACCAGACCATCTCCATCGGATCGCGTTGCGTCATGGGATCTCGATCAGCACGCCGCCGTAGCGGCTCAGGATTTCGCGACCGCGCCGCGGACCGGCTCAGGATCGCGGCCTTGGCGAGCGCCTCCGCCAGCGCGGCGCTGGGCGCCTGGGCGGTCGCCGAGAGCACGCCGGTCCAGGCGGGCCGGCCGGTCGACGGATCGACCAGGTGATGAGCGGGGCGCCCGCCGTCCCACCACAGCCGCCGGTCGATCCCCGAGGTGGCGACGGCGTCGTCGTCCAGTTCGATCACGTCCTCGATCTGGCCCGTGAGCGGGTTCGGGACGAGCACGTCATGCGTGCCGTGGACGCGCAGGTCGCCGCCGAGATCGGCCGCGCACGGGCCGTGCGGGGCGAGCAGGGCGGCGGCGAGGTCGGCCGCGTGGCCCTTGGCGCTGCCGCCGAGGTCGAGCCGCGTGCCGGGCGGGCGGCGTGATCGTGCCGGCCGCGTCGTCGACGTGGACGCGCCGCCATGTCGCCGCCGGGTCGGGTGCGGCGGCGCGCGGGGCGGGCGCGGCGCGCAGCGCTTCATCGAGGTCCGCGCGCGGATGGCCGACGAGCGAGCGGGCGTAGCCGGCCTTCACGACGGCGCCGAGCAGCGTCGGGTCGGCCAGGCCGCCGGTGGCCTCGGCGCCCGCCAGCGCGGCGCGGACGGCGGCGCGCAGCGGGGCGGACGCGGGCACGGTCTCGCGCGGGTCGGCGTTCAGCCGGCTCAGCTCGCTGTCGGGATCGAAGCGCGTCAGGCGCGCCTCGAGGTCCTCGATCAGCGTGCGCGCCGCGTGCAGCGGCGCGCCCGGAGCGGCGAGCAGACGGACGGTGGTCCCCATCGCGGGGAAGCTGAGCTCGGTGAGGGTGATCACGAGGACTGGGTGGTGAGGGGGGCGGGAGCCGGAGCCGGAGCCGGAGCGGGCGCCGGGTTGGTGGTCGCGGGTGCCGACGTCTGGGCGGCGGCAGGTGCGGAGGCGGCAGGCTTGGACGTGGCCGGGTGATGGATCACCACGCGAGTGATCACGCGGCGCACGACGATCTGGCGCGGCTTCTGGACCTGCGCCGCCGGCTGGCCGAGGGCGGGGTCGTTCCCCGCGCGGACCTGGAACGCCAGCAGCGCGAGCACCGCGAAGAACGCGCCGAGCGCGGGGCCGAGGACCCAGCCCGCGCTCGGCTTGCGCGGCCGCCGAGGTTGTCGAGTCGCGGTATCCGCGACTGGCCGACCCTGGGCGCCGTCAGTCGTCATCGCCGCCGTGGCCGGAGCCGCCGTGGCCGCCGGAGTCGTCGCCGCCGTGGCCCGAGCCGCCGTGGCCGCTGGAGTCGTCGTCGTCGCCTCCGCCGTGCCCGCTGCTCGAGGAGCCGGGGCCGCTGTTGTCGTCGTCGTCGCCGCGATCGTCGTCGTCATCGTGGCCACGGCCGTGGCGGCCATGGTCATCGCCCACGTCGTGCCCAACGCCGCCGCCCGCGACTGCGCCGGCCGTGCCGGGCGCGTCGCCCGGGCCCTGGTCGGCCGTGCCGTCGTCGTCGGACGAACGCGAGCGGGAAGCCGAGGGCGAGGCCGACGCCGAAGGGCTCGCGCTCGCGTTGGCGCGGCGGTGGATCGTGCGGCGGACCGTCTCGGTCCGGACCTGCGGGGCCGGGTCGGTCTCGGCAGTCGGGGCGGGGGCGCTCGGGGTGCTGCTCCCGCCCGAGGCGAGCGCGACCGTGGCAAGGATGCCGAGGGCCGCGATCGTGGCGATGGCTGCGATGGAGTTTCGTGAGAAGCGCATGACTGGAGAGTCGTCGCCGACCCCCAAGGGCCTGGGCAACCTTGGGTTAAGCCTTGGCAAAGCCCGCGCAGGCGCGGCTACATTCGGCCGAGTGCAGCCGCCCTTGAAACCCCGTGTCCTGTTCGTCGAGGACGAGTCGAGCATCTACGAGCCGTTCTCCAAGGCGCTCGCCCGCGAGGGCTTCGAGCCCGTCGTCGCGTCCACTGCCGCCCGCGCGCTCGAGCTCGCCGAGGACGGCGACTTCGCGATCGTCCTGCTCGACCTGATGCTGCCCGACGGCGACGGCCGCGACGTCGCTCGCGTGATCCGGCGCAACTCGTCGGTGCCGATCCTCATGCTCACCGCGCGCGGCACCGAGGCGGATCGGATCGTCGGGCTCGAGCTGGGCGCCGACGACTACGTCGTCAAGCCGTTCAGCGGCGCCGAGGTGATCGCCCGCATCCGAGCGATCCTGCGCCGCAGCGCCACCACGCCCGCCGGCGAGGAGGAGCCACCGCCCGGCCCGGTGACGGTCGGCGCGCTCGAGGTCGACTTCGGCTCCCGTCGCGCGCACCTCGCGAAGCAGGAGCTCACGCTGTCGCGGAAGGAGTTCGACCTGCTCGCCGAGCTGATCCGCCACGCCGGCCGCGTCGTCACGCGCGAGCAGCTGATGGACCGCGTGTGGGACGAGAACTGGTTCGGCTCGACCAAGACGCTCGACGTCCACATCCGCTGGCTGCGCCAGAAGCTCGGGGACGATCCCGCCGATCCGCGCTACCTGCACACGGTGCGCGGCGTCGGCTTCCGCTTCACCGCGCCCGAGGAGTTCTCGTAACCCTCCGGGTCCGCCTGCTGCTGGCGCTCGCCTACGTGCTGGTGCTGGCGATCATCGCCCTCGAGGTCCCGCTGATCATCAACCTGCGCGACCGGATCGACGGCGAGGTGAAGTCGCAGGCGCGCAGCCAGGCCGAGTTCCTCGCGTCGACCGTCGACCCGAGACGACCCGCCGAGCTCCAGGGCGTGGTCAGCCGTGCCGCGGACCGGCTGCGCGGCCGCGTGATCGTCGTCGGCCCGAACGGGCGGCTGCTCGCCGACTCTGCGGGTCAGGAACGCCTCGGCATCGACTACCGCAGCCGGCCGGAGATCGCGGCCGCTCTGCGCGGCGACGTCGTCCAGGACCAGCGCCGCAGCGAAACCCTCGACGAGACGATCCTCGCCACCGCGGTGCCGATCCCGGGTGCGACGCCCCGACAACCGGGCGGAGCGGTCCGCGTGACCCAGAGCGTCGACGCCGTCAGCCGCGCCACACGCCGGGCGACGCTCGGCCTGGTCGCGATCGGGCTGGTCGTGCTGGTGCTCGGGCTCGGGGCCGGTGCGCTGATCGCCAGCCAGGTGGCCGGGCCGGTGCGGCGGCTCGACGAGGCCGCCCGCCGCGTCGCCGAGGGCGACCTCTCCGCCCGCGCCAAGCCGGAGGGCAGCGCCGAGCAGCAGCGGCTCGCGCGCACGTTCAACGAGATGACCGCGCGGCTCGAACGGCTGGTCGACAGCCAGCGCGAGTTCATCGCCGACGCCTCGCACCAACTCCGCACGCCGCTCAGCGGCCTGCGGCTGCGGCTGGAGGAGGCGCGCGCGTCGACCGCGCGACCCTGACGCGCACGAGGAGATCGACGCCGGGCTGCGCGAGGTCGACCGGCTGTCCGCGATCGTCACCGAGTTGCTCCTGCTCTCCCAGGCCGGCGAGGTCGACGCGCCTCCCGAACGCGTGGATCTCGAGGATGCGGCGCGGCGCGCGGTCGCGCGCTGGGACGGCATCCACGCCGGCGGCGGGCCGGCAGAGGGCTTCTGCCCGCCCGCGGACCTCGACCGCGCGCTCGACGCGCTCGTCGAGAACGCGCTCAACTACGGCAACGGCGATGTCGAGGTCCGCTCGCGGCCCGGCGCGCTCGAGGTGCTCGACCGCGGCCCCGGGCTCGCCCCCGACGAGCTCGCGGCGGTCTTCGAGCGCTTCCATCGCGGCCATGCGGGCCGGGCCGGGCCGACCGGGACCGGTCTCGGGCTGCCGATCGCGCGCGAGCTGGCGCGCCGCTGGGGCGGCGACGTGACGCTCGCCAACCGCGACGACGGCAGCGGTGCGCGGGCGACCGTCACGGTCCCGCCCTTTCCCGGCCCTTAACCCACCCGCGGCTACGGTGGAGTGATGCGCCGCTCACTGCTCTGGGGGCTCGCCGCCGTCGCCGGCGTGCTGCTCGTCGCCGCGATCACCGCTGCTGCGGCGACGCTGTCGACGCAGACGATCGGGCTCTCCTCGGAGCCGCTGAGCGCCGGCGACCAACTCGCGCCGAAGGCGACCGCGACGGCGACGCCGCGCGCCAAGCGGCCCGCGAAGAGACGCGCGACGCCGACACCGAAGCCGAAGGCGACGCGGACGGCGACACCGGCGGCGACCACCGCGGCGGCTCCCGCTCCGACCGTGGACGACGACGACAACTCCGGCCACGGCGGCGGCGACGATTCGGGTCGCGGCGACGACTCCGGCGGCCACGGCCGCGGTCGTGGCCGCGGCGGCGACGACGACGACTGACTTTGACCGGGCCCGTGACGGGCGTACCATTGGGCGTGATCCGACATGCTGGTCGACGCCCGCTGGCCGCCCCCTGACAACGAGCCCGACGACACGCCCATCCCGCCGCGCGGGTCATGGCCGTTCCTGACCGTCGCGCTGCTCGCCGCCGGCTACCTGGTCCCGCCGCTACTCGCCTATGCGTGCCTGCTCGGCGCGATCTACTGTGCGGTCGAGTCGTTCAGGTCGCTCCTTCCAGGCGACGGCCTGAGTAGCCACAAGCAGTAGCCGGGGTCGCTAAGATCTTAGTCCCAGTGACTGAGATTTAGGAACGTGCGCATGCAACTCGACCGCTTCACCATCAAGTCCCAGGAGGCACTGCAGTCGGCGCTCCGCGCCGCGGCCGACCGTCGCAACAGCGAGACCGCGCCGGCGCACCTGCTGCTCGCCCTGCTCGACCAGGAGGACGGCATCGTCGCGCCGGTCCTGCGCAAGGTCGGCGCCGACCCGGCCGCGATCCGCAGCGAGGTCGGCGGCGCGATCGAGCGCCTGCCCACGATCACCGCCGGCGCGCGCGAGCCGGCCACGTCGCGCGAGCTGCTCGACGTCCTGCGCAACGCCGAGCGTGAGGCCGGCAAGCTCAAGGACGAGTACATCTCGACCGAGCACCTGCTGATCGCGCTTGCCGACGCCGTCGACGGGCTGCCGTCGCGCGACGACATCCTCAAGGCGATCGCGTCCGTGCGCGGCCCGCACCGCGTCACCGACCAGAGCCCGGAGGACAAGTACCGGGCGCTGGAGAAGTTCGGCCGCGACCTCACGCAGGCTGCCGAGGACGGCAAGCTCGACCCCGTGATCGGGCGCGATGATGAGATCCGCCGCGTGATCCAGGTCCTCTCCCGCCGGACCAAGAACAACCCGGTCCTGATCGGCGAGCCCGGCGTCGGCAAGACCGCGATCGTCGAGGGCCTCGCCCAGCGGATCGTGTCGGGCGATGTGCCCGACTCCCTGCGCGACCGCCGCGTGATCGCGCTCGACATCGGCGCGTTGCTGGCCGGTTCGAAGTACCGCGGCGAGTTCGAGGAGCGCCTGAAGGCCGTCCTGAAGGAGATCCAGGAGGCCGAGGGCCAGGTGATCCTGTTCATGGACGAGCTGCACACGATCGTCGGCGCCGGCGCGGCCGAGGGCGCCGTCGACGCCGCCAACCTGCTGAAGCCGATGCTCGCGCGCGGTGAGCTGCGCGCCGTCGGCGCGACCACGCTCGACGAGTACAAGAAGCATGTCGAGAAGGACGCCGCGCTCGAGCGGCGGTTCCAGCCGATCACCGTCGGCGAGCCGTCGGTCGAGGACACGATCGCGATCCTGCGCGGCCTGAAGGAGCGCTACGAGGCGCACCACGGCGTGACGATCACCGACAACGCGCTGGTCGCCGCGGCGATGCTCAGCCATCGCTACATCGCCGACCGCTTCCTGCCCGACAAGGCGATCGACCTCGTCGACGAGGCCGCCTCGCGCGTCTCGATCGAGCTGTCCTCGGTCCCGACCGAGATCGACGAGGTGCACCGCCGGATCCTCCAGCTCGAGATCGAGCTGACCGCGGTCGGCCAGGACGCGACCGCGACCGCGCGGCGCGAGGAGATCGAGCGCGAGCTGGCCGACCTGCGTGAGCAGGAGGCCGGGATGCGCGCCCAGTGGCAGCGTGAGAAGGAGCAGGCCGAGGGCCACGGCAAGCTGCGCGAGCGGCTCGATCAGGCACGCGGCGAGTTCGAGCGCGCGACCCGCGAGGGCGACCTCGCGCGCGCCGGTGAGCTCCGCTACGGCGAGATCCCGGAGCTGGAGCAGCGGCTGGCCGAGGCCGAGTCGCGGCCGGAGGAGCTCGAGCCGGCGGTCTACCTGTCCGAGAAGGTCGACGCCGACGAGATCGCCGAGGTGGTCGCGAAGTGGACCGGGATCCCGGTCACGCGGCTGCTCGAGGGCGAGGTCGAGAAGCTGATCCACATGGAGGAGCGCCTGCACCAGCGGGTGGTCGGCCAGGAGGAGGCTGTCTCCGCGGTGTCCGACGCGCTGCGCCGCTCACGTGCCGGCCTCAGCGACCCGGACCGCCCGATCGGCACCTTCCTGTTCCTCGGGCCGACCGGCGTCGGCAAGACCGAGCTCGCCCGCGCGCTCGCCGAGTTCATGTTCGACTCCCAGGACGCGATGCTTCGGATCGACATGTCCGAGTACATGGAGAAGCACTCGGTCTCGCGGCTGGTCGGCGCGCCCCCGGGCTACGTCGGCTATGAGGAGGGCGGCCAGCTGACCGAGGCGGTCCGCAGGCGCCCGTACTCCGTCGTGCTGCTCGACGAGATCGAGAAGGCGCACACCGACGTCTTCAACGTGCTCCTGCAGGTGATGGACGACGGCCGGCTGACCGATGGCCAGGGCCGCACGGTCGGCTTCAAGAACACCGTGCTGATCATGACCTCGAACATCCCGGGCGGCCGCGAGGGCGCGATCGCCACGTTCAAGCCGGAGTTCATCAACCGGCTCGACGACATCGTCGAGTTCGACCCGCTCTCACGCGAGCAGCTGCGCGAGATCGTCGACCTGCAGGTGTCGCGCCTGATCGTCCGCGTGGCCGAGCGCGGCGTCGAGGTCCACCTCACCGACGCGGCGCGGGACCTGCTCGGCGACATCGGCTACGACCCGACCTACGGCGCCCGCCCGCTCAAGCGCGTGATCGCCAAGCGGCTGGTCGACCCGCTCGCACTCGGGCTGCTCAAGGGCGAGTTCACGCCCGGCGACCGGATCGAGGTCGACGCGCACGACGGCGAGCTGCAGTTCACGCGCACGGAGGCCGCAGCGCCGGAGCAGGAGGCTCCGGCCGCGGTGGCTTAGGGCTTGAGGAAGGTCTCCCGGACCTTGATGGTCATGGCCTGCATGTTCGATGCAGGCCGTTCGGCCCACTGGCGCTGCTGATCGATCTGGAGGCGCCAGTCGCCGACGCGCGCGTTGCGGACGGGGATCTGGCGCCGTTTGACGCTGAACACGCCGCAGGGCAGCACCGGCCGCTGCACGAGCCGCACCGTCTTCTGCAGGATCCCGCCGAACACGTAGTGCGCGAATACCGGGCGATCCTTGGTGAAACCGCGGCCCCGGAAGCGCACCTTCTGGGAGGGCCTCGCCGGATTCGGGCGCAGCGTGACGGAGAGGTTCGACACGCGCGACGTGAGCGTCGCGAAGTTGACGGGAATGCCCTGCTCGACGACCGTCACGCTGAACGCGCGCTCGCCGCCGCCGGCGGAGCCCTGGAAGGGCGCCGGGATCGCCCCGGCGACCGCGCCGAACGCGTCCGCCTCGGTGGTGTCAACGGGCTGACCGTCGATCTGCAGGTCGACGAGGGACTCCGGCGTGAACCCGGTCGCGTGTATGAGAATCGTCTCGCGCTTGTCCGGCCCCTGGCCGTCCGATGCGTAACACGGCTTCAGCGGCGCAAGCGTCACGGCAGCCGCGGCCGGCGCGGCAAGGGCCACGGTGGCGAGTGCGGTAGCGATCAGCGCGCGCAAGAGCATGCGGCCGGAAGTATCCACGTCCGTCCACAACACCGCATGGTCGGGAAAGGATCGGATACAACGCTTGCATGCCTACTTACATCATGCTCTCGACGCTTACGCCCGAAGGCGTGCAGACGGTCAAGAACAACCCTGCTCGTATCCGTGAGGTCAACAAGGAGGTCGAGCAGCTCGGCGCGACGGTCAAGGCGCAGTGGGCCACGCTCGGCCACTTCGACTTCGTGAACATCATCGAGGCGCCGGACGACAAGACGATGGCCCGGGTCTCGCTCGAGCTCGGCTCGCGCGGCACGGCCCACTACGAATCGCTGGCGGCGATCCCGATCGACGACTTCATCGCCGCTCTGTGACGACGGTCCTCGTGGTCGGCGCGGGCGGCCGCGAGCACGCGATCGTACGCGCGCTCACGCGCTCCCCACAACGCCCCGAGCTGCTGTGCGCGCCGGGCAACGCCGGGATCGCGCGCGACGCGCGGGTGCTGCCGGATGCCGATCTGGCCGATCCGAACGCGCTTGCCCGTGCGGCCGTAGCCGCCGGAGTCGACCTGGTGGTCGTCGGCCCCGAGGCCCCGCTGGTGGTGGGGCTCGCGGACGCATGCGCTGCCGCCGGCGTGCCGTGTTTCGGGCCGTCGGCCGCCGCCGCTCGGCTCGAGGGGTCGAAGGCGTTCGCGAAGGAGGTGATGGCGGCCGCCGGGGTGCCGACCGCCGGTCACGTGCTGGTGTCCTCGGTCGCCGACGGGCTGGCCGCGATCGGCGGCTATCCGGTCGTCGTCAAGGCCGACGGCCTCGCCGCCGGCAAGGGCGTGGTGATCGCCGCCGACGAAGCAGAGGCGCGCGAGGCGCTGGAGGAGATGCTGATCGCGCGTCGCTTCGGTGACACGCCGGTCGTGGTGGAGGAGTTCCTCGACGGCGACGAGTTGTCGCTGCTCGCGATCTGCGACGGCGACACGGCGCTGCCGCTGGCGCCCGCGCGCGACTTCAAGCGGATCGGCGACGGCGACACCGGCCCGAACACCGGCGGCATGGGCTCGTACTCGCCGGTGGCCGAGGTCGACGACGCGTTCGTCGAGCGGATGCGCACCGAGGTCCTCCAGCCGGTGGTGGACGAGCTGGCGCGCCGCGGCACGCCGTTCCACGGCGTCCTCTACGCCGGGCTGATGCTGACCGCCGCTGGGCCGCAGGTGCTCGAGTTCAACGTTCGCTTCGGCGACCCGGAGACGCAGGCCGTGCTCCCGCGGCTGCGCTCGGATCTGCTCGACCTGCTGCAGCGCGCCACCCGCCGCGGCGGCCTCAAGGGCGCCGTGCTCGAGTGGGACCCGCGCGCCGCGGTCACCGTCGTGCTCGCGTCGGGCGGCTATCCGGAGTCGTCGTCGTCGGGCGACGTGATCTCCGGCCTCGACCGCGTGCCGGAGGGCGTCGAGGTCACGCACGCGGGCACCGCGGAGCGCGACGGCGCCGTCGTCACGGCCGGCGGCCGGGTACTGAACGTGACCGCACTGGGCGACGACACGAATGCCGCCCGGCGGCACGCGTATGCTGCCGCCGACGTGATCACGTTCGACGGCCGGCAGCTGCGCCGGGACATCGCTGGATGAGCCACGAAGCCGCCCCGGTCACCGAGGAGACGGTGGAGGCCGAGTTCGCACGGCTGGAGGTCGACAGCCCGCTGGTCGGCATCGTCATGGGCTCCAAGAGCGACATGCCCGCGATGGAGGCCGCCGCCAAGGAGCTGACCGAGCGCGGGATCCTCCACGAGATGCGCGTGATGTCCGCCCACCGCGATCCGGACACGGTGGCCGACTACGCCAAGAACGCCAAGCTGCGCGGGCTGCGCGTGATCATCGCCGGCGCCGGCCTTTCGGCCGCGCTGCCGGGCGTGGTCGCGGCGCACACGCAGTTGCCGGTGATCGGCGTCCCGCTGACCTCCTCCAAGTCGATCGCAGGAGGGCTCGACGCCCTCCTCTCGATCGCACAGATGCCACCGGGCGTGCCGGTGGCCTGCGTGGGCGTCGACAGCGCGCGCAACGCGGCCGTGCTCGCGGCGCGGATCCTCGACAGCTGAGGCGGTTCAGCGGCGCGCGAGCGCCTTGACCTGCTTCTTCAGCGCGGCCAGGCCCTTCGTGAGCTTGCGGTTGGACTTTGTGAGCGCCGCGATCCGGGCGTCGGCCGCGACGAGACTTGCCGGTGCGCCGGCGGCGCCCGTCGCGCCCGTTGCGCCCGTGGCCCCGACGGGGAGCGCGAGCGCACTCACCCGCGCGTCGAGCTCCTTGACGGCGGCGAGCGCGATGCCGGCCGTGTCGGCGGATGCGAGCTCGTCGTTGGTGCTGCCGGTCGCGAACGCCGCGCGGAACGCGGCGCCGGCGGGTCCGACGTGGGGGGCGGAATCGCTGTCGGCATCGAGCGTGTAACGCGACAGCGTCAGCCCGCGCAGCGCCGCGAGGATCGCGCCGCCGTCCGCCGGACCGGTGACCGTGACGTTCGAGGGATGGACATATTGGCTCAGCATCGCGACCGTCGTGATGTCACCGCTGGAGGTGACGTTGAGACTGCGGCTCGGCGCACCGACTTCGACCCTGAACGGCGTCTTGTTGGCGGTGACGTCCTGGACGAAGAAGGTGCCCTCGTTGCCGGCGACGTCCCAGGTCTGAGCGATCCAGGTGTCCGCGGTCTGCAAGAGCCTGATCCCCGGCGTGTCAGCCGACTTCACGGTCAGCAGCGGATCGCCGAACGCCTCGCCGTTCAAGCACAGCACGCCGACACACTGCTTGCCCTGCACGATCTGGTCATCTGGGACGACCACGTCGGCGGCCGCCGGCGCGGCGGCGGCGAGCAGCAGGACGAGGGCAGCCAACGGTCCTGCGAGGCGAAGCGGCACGGCGATTCCTTCGTTAGCGGATGCCGGCAACGCTGGGCAGCGCGACCGTCTTGAACCAGTAGCCGGCGATCGACTCGACCATCTCGAACAGGCCTTCGATGCCCTGCGGCTTCACGATGTGGCTGGACGCGAACAGCTCGTGCGAGCGCAGCACGTCGTTCGGATCCGACGAGGTCGAGAGCACAACGACCGGCAGCCGCCGCACTTCCGGCGCCCGCGAGGCGCGCAGCGCGGCGAGCACCTCGTGACCGTGCAGGCGCGGCAGGTTGAGGTCGAGCAGCACGAGGTCGGGGACCGGACCTGCATGCAGCAGCGCAAGCGCCTGCTCGCCGTCGTATGAGACCTGCAGCGAGCACTCGGGCCACTTCTCGGCCAGAGCGATCCGCATCAGGTCGGCGTCGGACGGGTTGTCCTCGACCAGCAGAATGTCGGTGCGACGGTCCACGCACTGGTGGTCGGCTGAGGCGACGGCGGCTTGAGCTCATACGATGGCGGCCGTGATCGGCCGCTACACCCGCCCGGAGCTCGGCGCCATCTGGACCGACGAGGCTCGGATGACCGCCTGGCGCGACGTCGAGGTGGCGGCGGCAGAGGCGCTCGACGGGCCGACCGTGAGCGACCTCGAGGCGATCCGTAACGCGACCTTCACAGTCGAGGCGGTGAAGGAGCGCGAGGCGGTCACCGACCACGACGTCGCCGCTTTCGTCGACGTGCTCGCGTCGTCGGCCGGCCCGGCCGGGCGCTGGATCCACTTCGGGCTGACGTCGTCCGACGTGCTCGACACGGCGCTCGCGCTCCAGCTCCAGCGGGCCGGCGTGCCGATCGTCGCCGGCGCGCGGGCGCTCGCCGCCGCGCTCGCCGAGCAGGCGCGCACGTACGCGGACACACTGTGCGTCGGCCGCACGCACGGCGTGCACGCCGAGCCGACCTCGTTCGGCCTCAAGCTCGCCGGCTTCGCGCTCGAGGCCCATCGCAACGCCGATCGCCTCGAGCGCGCGTTCGCGCAGGCGTCCACCGGGGCGATCTCGGGCGCCGTCGGCACGTACGCCTCGCTCGGTCCGGACTTCGAACGCGGCGTGCTCGACCGGCTCGGGCTGGCGGCGGAGCCGGTGTCGACCCAGGTCGTGCCGCGCGACCGCCACGCCGAGCTGCTGCAGGCGATCGCGCTCGCCGGCGCCGGGCTGGAGCGCTTCGCGCAGGAGATCCGCCACCTCCAGCGCACCGAGGTGCGCGAGGTCGAGGAGCCGTTCCGCGCCGGCCAGAAGGGGTCGAGCGCGATGCCGCACAAGCGCAACCCGATCGTCTCCGAGCGCATCTGCGGCCTCGCGCGCGTGCTGCGCGGCTACGCGCAGGCGGGCGTCGAGAACGTCGCGCTGTGGCACGAGCGGGACATCTCGCACTCCGGCGCCGAGCGCGTGATCCTGCCCGACGCGACGATCCTGCTCGATTACATGCAGCACCTCGCCCTGCGCGTGGCGCGCGGGATGGTCGTGCACGCCGACCGGATGGCCGCGAACCTGGAGCTCACCAGCGGCGCGCTGTTCTCGCAGCGCGTGCTGCTCGCATTGGTCGAGCAGGGCGCCCAGCGGGACGACGCGTACCGGCTCGTCCAGCGCCTCGCCCAGCAGGCCTGGGACACCGGCACGCCGCTCCGCACGCTGATCGAGCAGGAACCGGACGTCGATCTCGATCTCGACGCCGTGTTCGATTACGGGCACTACATTCGGTATGTGCCAGACGTACTCCGCAGGCTTGAGGTGATCCCCGCCGCATGACAGAACCGTTTCGCCCACTCTCCTCCGCAAGCTCCGGAGAGCGTGCGACGTTACTTATCTACGGCTCACCTGCCGCGTCTCCGGACCTCTTCCACGCCGTCCCGACGCCGATCATCGATCCGTTCCTGTACGTCGAGACCAACGGAACGCGCGCGGCCACGGTCACGGTGCTCGACGCCGACAAGCTGGCCCCGCTCGGGATCGAGATCGTCGATCTCTACGACCTCGGCGCCGACGAGCTGTTCGCCCAGGGCCTGACGCGGCACGAGATCGACCTCGAGTTCTGCCGCCGCGCGTGCGAGCGGCTCGGCGTCCGGCGCGCGGTCGTGCCGTCCGAGTTCCCGGTCGGCATCGCCGACCACCTGCGCGCCGGCGGCATCGAGGTGGTGGTCGATCCCGACGTGTTCGTGAGCAAGCGGCGCGTGAAGAACGCGGCCGAGATCGAGGGCATCCGCCGCGCGCAGAAGGCCGCGGACCAGGCGATGGCGCTCGGCGCCCAGCTGATCCGCGACCTGCGCCCGGGTCTGACCAGCGAGATGGTCCGGACGGACATGCAGGCCGTCTGCGACTCGCTCGGCTGTGACCTCGCCGACGACGTGATCGTCTCGCACGGCGCGCAGGGCGCGGTGGGGCACGAGCCCGGTCACGGCCCGATCGCCGCGGGTGAGGGCGTGATCGTCGACATCTGGCCGCGCGACCGCGCCTCCCGCTGCTGGGCCGACATGACGCGCACGTTCGTGGCCGGCGGCGGCGACCCGCCCGACGAGCTCGCCGAGTACTGGCGGCTCGCCCGCGAGGCGCTCGACACCTCGTTCGCGGCCGTGCGCGCGGGCGCCGACTGCCAGGCGCTCTACGCGCTCTCGTGCGAGCCGTACGAGCGCGCCGGCTACCCGACGCAGCGCAACAAGCCGGCCGGCGCCACGCTCGACGAGGGCTACTTCCACTCGCTCGGCCACGGCGTCGGCCTCGAGGTCCACGAGCGACCGAACCTCGGCCGCACGCCGGACACGCTCGTCGCCGGCGACGTGATCACGCTCGAGCCCGGGTGCTATCGCAAGGGCTTCGGCGGTGTCAGGCTCGAGGATCTCGTGCTGGTCGGCGAGGACGGCGCGGAGCTGCTGACGGATTTCCCCTACGACCTCTGAGCGATAAAGAGGTAGCGGTTGAGGCTGAAGAAGGAGTCGTCGCCGAGCGCGGCGAGCTCCTCCTCCCAAGCGGCGGCCTCCGCTTCGGTGACGCCGCCGCGGCCGACGACGTAGGAGGCGATCACGCCCCTCATCCCGGCGCTGTACGTCTCGCGGTCGGCGCCGACGTTGAGCATCGGGATGATCGCGGACGCGGTCGGCTCGAGGCCGGCGGCGCGGAGCAGGCCCGGTAGCTGCCGCGGCAGGTAGGGATCGGCGAGGTGCTCGTTCCAGGCGGCGAGCACGCGCTCCATCCGCTCGCGGTCGCTCGAGTGCCAGACGATCGAGTCCCAGTCGGTGTCCAGTACGAGCAGTCGGCCGCCCTGGCGCAGCACGCGCCGCGCCTCTGCCAGCGCCGCCCCGACGTCCTTGACGTACTCGTAGACCTGGGTGCAGACGGCGACGTCGAAGTGCTGGTCGGCGAACGGGAGCGCCAGCGCATCGCCCACGCCGTAGTCGACGCGCGAGTCCTGGCGGCGGGCGATCGCGAGCATGCTGTCGCTCGAATCGATCCCGTGTACGTGGCCGTCCGGGCCCACCTCCTCGGCCATCTCGGCGGCCAGGAAGCCGGGGCCGGAGCCGATGTCGAGCACCCGCTCACCCGGCTGGAGCGCCAGCGCGGCGCGGATGGCGCGTCGTTGCTCGACGACGTCGGGCGTCGTGTAGACCGCTACGAGTTGCCGAGCGTTCTCCTCGTCGAAATCGAGCATGGGGTCATGGTCCCACCTCAGCAGAGGTTCTCGTCCGCCACCACCGTCACGGTCACCGCGTTGCTCGCGGCCGAGCTGTTGCCGGCGCGGTCGACCGCCACGACCGTCCAGGTGTTGGTGCCTGCCGGCGTGTAGACACCGGCAGTCGAGGCTCCCGGCTGCGTCAGGTCGAAGAACCTGCCGTTCAGGTACAGCTCGTACTCGATCGCCGATTGCGGGTCGGCGTTGTCGATCGAGGGAACCCAGTTGAGGATCTGACTGCCGCAGTTGTCGTTCAGGTCGGTCACGGTCAGGGTCGAGGGCGCCGTAGGGGCGGTCCGGTCCGCGCTCGGCTGGAGCGTCAGCGTCACGGCGTTGCTCGGCGGCGAGGCGTTGCCGGAGTGATCGCGCGCCCTGACGGTGAACGTGTGCGTCGTGCCGGGGGTCAGGTGGCGCAGCGTGATGCTCCGGCCTCCGGTCGCGCCGGCCTGGACGCCGTCCACGAGGACCTCGTAGCCGAACGACCAGCGGTCGGTGGCGCGGTCCCAGGCGAGCGAGACGGTCGAGATCGTCGACCCGGTGATGCGCAGGTTGGTGGGCGCCGTCGGCGGCGTGACGTCGGGCGCGGTCGTGCCCGTCACTGGAGCGCTCAGAGCCGACACGTTGCCGGCGGCGTCCATGGCCTGGACGCGGTACGTCTGAGTCCAGCTCGGGACGAGGAAGGAGAACGTCTTGGTCGTGCTGTTGCCGGGGTGGTAGATGCCGCCCGCGATGTACGCGTGGATCTTCCCGGAGTTGTCCGTCGACGCGTTCCAGGCGATCGTGATCGAGTCCTCGGTCACGGCCACGACGCGCACGTTCGTCGGTGTGGACGGCGGTGTCCGGTCGCGTTGGGCCGCCGATGCGGCCGGCGCCGCGACGGCGAGCAGGACCAGCACGGCACAGCAGGCGAGGCGCTTCATGGTGTCCCCCGGAGCGGTTGTCGATCCCCGCCGAGGTGTACGCAAACGCGCACGGAGCGGTTCTAGACCGCCCGACGGCAAGGTTCTGGCGGGTTGCTCAGCTAGCCTGCGGGACGTGACCGGCCTGACCCTCCTGGCCTCCGGCAAGGTGCGCGAGCTGTACGAGCTCGGCGACGACCTGCTGATGGTGGCCTCCGACCGCATCTCCACCTACGACGTCGTGCACCCCACCCCGATTCCGGACAAGGGCCGGGTGCTGACGGCGCTTTCCGTGCTGTGGTTCGACATCACGCGCGACGCGATCCCCAACCACCTGATCTCGGCCACCGAGGGCGTGCCGGACGAGTTCCGCGGCCGTGCGCTGCGCGTGCAGCGGCTGCAGATGCTGCCTGTCGAGTGCGTCGTCCGCGGGTACCTCTCCGGCTCGGGTTGGAAGGACTACCAGGCGACCGGGCGCGTCTCGGGCATCGAGCTCCCGGCCGGCCTGCGCGAGTCCGAGCAGCTCCCCGAGCCGATCTTCACGCCTTCGACCAAGGCCGACGAGGGTCACGACGAGGCGATCGACTTCGAGCAGGCGGCCGAGCTCGCCGGCTCGCGCGACCTCGCCGAGCGGCTGCGCGCCGCCTCGCTCGAGGTCTACGGCGCGATCGCCGAGCACGCTCGCGCCCGCGGCATCATCCTCGCCGACACGAAGTTCGAGTTCGGGCTCGACCCCGACGGGACCCTGACGCTCGGCGACGAGGTCTGCACGCCGGACTCCTCGCGCTTCTGGCCGGCCGACCAGTACGAGGTCGGCAAGGGCCAGCCGAGCTTCGACAAGCAGTACGTGCGCGATTGGGCGGCCGGCACGGGGTGGGACAAGACGCCGCCCGCGCCCGCGATCCCGGACGACGTCGTCGAGCAGACGCGCGAGCGCTACGTGACCGCATACGAGCGGCTGTCCGGCGAGCCGTTCTCGGCCTGGGTGGAGCGGACCGCCGCGTGAGGGTGCGGGTCCTGATCCGGCCCAAGGCCGGGATCCTGGATCCGCAGGGCCAGGCCGTCGAGCGGGCGCTCCCTGCGCTCGGGTTCGAGGGCGTCGCGAACGTCCACATCGGGCGGCTGGTCGAGCTCGACGTCGACGACCCGTCACGCGTCGGCGAGATGTGCGAGCGCCTGCTCGCGAATCCTTTGATCGAGGATTACGAGATCCAGCAGTGAAGTTCGGCGTCGTCCAGTTCCCCGGCTCCTGCGACGAGCGTGACGCACTGCTCGCGGCCGGGCGGGTGGGCGACGCGGAGCTGCTGTGGCACGCCGACGCCGACCTGAAGGGCGTCGACGCCGTGATCGTCCCGGGTGGGTTCTCGTACGGCGACTACCTGCGCGTCGGCGCGATCGCGCGGTTCTCGCCCGTGATGGGCGCGGTCGAGCGCTTTGCCTCCGAAGGCGGGCTTGTGCTCGGCATCTGCAACGGCTTCCAGGTGCTGTGCGAGGCGGGCTTGCTGCCGGGCGCGCTGCTGCCGAACACGTCGCTGCGGTTCGTGTGCCGGCAGGTGGACATCGAGGTCGTGAACGCCTCGATCCCGTGGACGGCGGGGTGCGAGGTCGGCCAGACGCTGTCGATCCCGGCGAAGCACACGACCGGCCGCTACTGGGCGCCCGACGAGGTGCTCGACGAGCTCGATCGCGGCGCCCAGGTGATCGTGCGCTACGCCGCCGGCCACAACTTCAACGGCTCGGCGCGCGACATTGCGGGCGTGTCCAACGCGGCCGGCAACGTGCTCGGCCTGATGCCGCACCCGGAGCACGCGGTCGACGCGCTCACCGGCTCGGTCGACGGGCTGCGCCTGATCGGGGCGCCGGCGTGAGCCGGCACCGCGAGCTCGGGCTCACCGACGCCGAGTACGACCTGATCGTGGAGAAGATGGGGCGCGAGCCGAACGAGGTCGAGCTGGCCGTGTTCAGCCTGATGTGGTCCGAGCACTGCGGCTACAAGCACTCGCGCCGGCTGCTCAAGACGCTCCCGACCGAGGGCGGCAAGCTCGTCCTCGGGCCGGGCGAGAACGCGGGGGCGGTCGACATCGGTAACGGGCTCGCCGCCGCGTTCAAGGTCGAGTCGCACAACCACCCGAGCGCCGTCGAGCCGTTCCAGGGCGCCGCGACCGGCGTCGGCGGGATCCTCCGCGACGTGTTCGCGATCGGCGCGCGGCCGATCGCGATCCTCGACTCGCTGCGGTTCGGCGAGGTGGGCGAGTCCGCGCGCTCGCGGTATCTGCTCGAGCACGCAGTCGCCGGGATCGGCCACTACGGCAACTCGATCGGCGTTGCCACGGTCGGCGGCGAGATCTACTTCGAGGCGCCGTACGAGCAGAACTGCCTGATCAACGCGATGTGCGTCGGGCTGATCGAGACCGACAAGCTGATCCGGTCCGCCGCCGCCGGGGTCGGCAACGTGGTCGTGCTGTTTGGCGCGCGCACCGGCCGGGACGGGATCGGCGGCGCCTCCGTGCTCGCGTCGGCCGAGCTGGGCGACGGCGACTCCGACAAGCGCCCGACGGTGCAGATCGGCGACCCGTTCGAGGAGAGCAAGCTGCTCGAGTGCTCGCTCGAGCTGCTCGACCGCAAGCTGCTGGTCGCGCTCCAGGACCTCGGCGCCGCGGGCCTGACGTCGTCGTCGGCCGAGATGGCCGCGAAGGGCTATGTCGGTCTCGACCTCGACGTGCGCAAGGTGCCGCTGCGCGAGGCCGACATGGAGCCGTTCGAGATCATGATCTCCGAGTCGCAGGAGCGGATGCTGTGCGTGATCGAGCCGGAGCAGCTCGACGGCGTGCTCGCCGTGTGCGCCAAGTGGGAGGTGAACGCGACGGCGATCGGTGAGGTCACCGGGTCGGGCCGGCTGCGGGTGTTCGACGGCGAGACGCTGGTCGGCGACCTGCCCGTGATCGCGCTGGTCGACGAGTGCCCGGCCTACGACCTCGCGCCGCTCGAGGCGTCGACGCCGATCTACCCGCCGCCCGAGCGCCTGCTCGACGACGGCCTCGACGCCGGCGAGACGCTGCTCGCTCTGCTGGGGAGCGCGAATCTCTCCTCGCGCCGGTGGGCGTTCGAGCAGTACGACTGCGTGGTCGGCTCGCGCACCGTGCGCCGGCCCGAGCAGGCCGATGCCGCGGTGCTGATGCTCGACCACGGCGGCGCGATCGCGGTGTCGATCGACGGCAACGGCCGGCGCGTCGCGGTCGACCCGTACCGCGGCGCCGTCGAGGCCGTGCTCGAGTGCTCGGCCAACCTCGCGTGCGTCGGCGCCGAGCCGCTCGGGCTCACGAACTGCCTGAACTTCGGCAACCCGGAGAAGCCGCACATCGCGTGGCAGCTCACGCGCGCCGTCGCGGGCCTTGGCGACGCCTGCCGCGCGCTCGGCGTGCCGGTCGTGGGCGGCAACGTGTCGCTCTACAACGAGGGCGGCGGCGGGCCGATCTACCCGACGCCCGTCGTCGGCATGGTCGGCGAGCTGCCCGACCCGGAGCGTTCCGGCCGGCTCGGCTTCGCGCAGGAGGGCGACGCGGTGGCGCTGATCGTCGGCTCGTGGTCGCCTTCGCTGGTCGGCTCCGAGCTGGCGAAGCTGCGCGGCGAGCCGCTCGAGGGCGCGCTGCCGACGGCCGACCTCGGCGAGCTGCGCACGCTCCACGCCGCGGTCCGCCAGGCCGTTCGCTCCGGCGCCCTGCGCTCGGTGCACGACGTCGCCGAGGGCGGCGTCGCGGTCGCGCTGGCGGAGTGCTGCATCGCCGGCGGCATCGGCGCGCGCGTCGATCTCGCGGGTGCGCCCCTGTTCGCCGAGGGGCCGGGTGCGTTCGTCGTCTCGGGTCCGCGCGCGGCGATGACCGCGTTCGGCGCCGCCGCTCGCGTGCTCGGGGAGGTCGGCGGCGACGCGCTGACGATCGAGGGCGAGCTCGACCTGCCGGTCGCCGAGCTCGCCCACGTGCACGGCGAGGGCCTCGCGGCGCTGCTGTAGCCATGCCGCTGATCCTCCTCATCGGCGAAGGCGATCTTGCCGAGGAGGTGCGCCAGGCGCTCGACGCGGCGGGCGCCGACGTGCACCGGCTGAAGGGAGCCGGCGAGCGGGAGGTACGCCACGCGCTCGAGGGCGGCGATATCGACAGGGTCGTCGTCGTATCCCGCGACGACGCGGTCGTGCTGCGGGTGGCGCTGATGGTGCGCAACGTCGACAACGACGTGCCGATGCTCGTGACGATCTTCGACCCGACGATGGCCGGGCAGGTGGCCGAGGGGATCGAGCACTGCGAGGTGACGTCGATGGCCGACATCGTCGCGCCGTCGCTGGCGGGCCCGTGCCTGAACGACGAGCTGCTGGCGGTGCGCGAGGACGCCGATCCGCCCGTCGGCATCCGAGAGGCGGGCGACGGCGTCCGCGAGGTGCCGATCGAGGTGCCGGACCGCAAGCACGCGGCCGCGCTCGTCAGCGCAATCCTCCTGCCCTACGACAAGAGCGCGGCGCTGCTGCTGTGGGGAGCCCTAGGGCTGGTCGTGATCCTGCTGCTGGAGACGATCGCGTGCATGGCGGTGCTCGGCCAGGACGTGATCGACGCCTCCTACGGCGCGGCGAAGACGCTGGTCACAGTCGATCCCAACGACAAGGTCGCGGACGGGCCGAAGGGGCTGAAGGTCTTCATCACCGTGTCGATGCTGGCCGCGCTCGTCTTCGAGGCCGGGTTCACGGCGGGCCTGGTGAACCGGCTGATCGATCGCCGGCTGACCGGGCTGTTCGGGCGCCGGGCGGTGCCGCGGCGCGACCACGTCGTGGTGGTCGGGATGGGGCAGGTCGGTCTGCGGCTCTGCCTGCTGCTGCGGCGCTGCGGGATCGGCATCGTCGCGGTCGACGACCGCGAGGAGGGCGAGAACGTCGGGCTCGCGCGCGAGATGGGGTTCCCGGTCGTGATCGGTCGCGGCGCCGATCCGTCGCTGCTGCGCCGCCTGTCGCTGGATCGCGCGTGGGCGCTGGCCGCGGTGACCGACGACGACCTCGAGAACATCTCGATCGCGATGGCCGCGAAGGCGGTGAACGGCGACCTGCGCGTGGTCCTACGGGCGGGAGACGGGCGGCTGGCGAACGAGACCCGGTCGCTGTTCCGGATCGGGCTCGTGCGCGACGTCCACCGGATCGCGGCGGCGCTGATCGCCGCGCGCGCGACCGGGTCGGATGCCGTGCGCGTCGTCTGCATCGGCGACGACGCGCACCTGCACTACGAGGACGGCCGCCTCGAGGCGGCCGCCATCGCTGCGACGTCGTAAGGCGCCTTAGCGCGTCAGCTCGTCCGCCATCGCCTCGAACACCTGCACGTACGCGTCGACCGACGCGTCGTCGTGGGTGATCGAGAGCGTCCACTCCTCCTCGCGGCCCGGGGTCATGAAGATCCCGCGGTTCATGTTGAACAGCCAGGCGAGGTCCGGGAGGTCCGCGTCCTGGTTGGCTTTGAAGGACTCGTAGTCGACGATCGGGGCGGTCGAGAAGGTCACGCAGCCCTTCGAGGCGACGCCGACGGCGTAGCCCGGCAGGTTGTGCTTCTCGATCACGGCCTGGCAGCCGGCGAGGATGCGGTCGTTGAGGTAATCGAGGTGCGCGTACGCCTCCGGCGTCATCACCTCGAGCAGGTTCGCGCGCGTGGCGGCCATGCCCAGCGGGTTCCCGTTGTAGGTGCCGACCTGGTAGACGGAGCCGTCCTCGACGGTCGACATCGCCTCCTCGGTCCCGCCGATCGCGCCGGTCGGCACGCCGCCGCCGAGCGCCTTCGCGAGCGTCACCATGTCGGGCTTGACGCCCCACCGCTCGGTGGCGCCGCCGGCCGCGATCGTGAGCCCGGTCTTGACCTCGTCGAAGATCAGGATGATCCCGTGCTTGCGCGTGATCTGGCGGACGGCCTCGAGGTAGCCGGGCTGGGGAAGCACGATCCCCAGGTTCATCATCGCCGCCTCCATGATCACGCAGGCGGGCAGGCGGCCCTCCTCGGCGAGCCGCTCGATCCGGCGCTCCATCGCGCCGGCGTCGTTGAACGGCACGGCGATCGTCATGTCGACCGTCGCCTGCGGGATGCCGGCGCCGTAGGCCAGCGACTGGAGGTTCTCGCGGTCGCCGATGTTGTCGTACTCGACGCCGATCGAGACCATCACGGTGTCGTGGTGGCCGTGGTAGGAGCCGAAGATCTTCATCACGGTGTCGCGGCGCGTGTGGGCGCGCGCGATCCGGATCGCGTCCATCGTGGCCTCGGAGCCGGAGTTCGTGTAACGCCAGCGCGGCAGGCCCCAGCGGCGGGACAGCTCCTCGGCGACGATGACCGCGTCCTCGGTCGGGGCGGCGAAGTGCGTGCCCTGCTCGTAGCGCTCGCGCAGCGCCTTGCCGATCGCCGGGTGGGCGTGGCCCTGGACCATCGCGCCGAAGCCGTTGTGGAAGTCGTACATCTCGTTGCCGTCGACGTCCCACACCTTCGGGCCCTTGCCGTGCTCGAGGTAGATCGGCCACGGGTCGCGCAGCTGGTACGACGACGCGACACCGCCCGACAGCACGGCATGCGCGCGCTTGTACATCTCCTCCGACTTGCGCGTGGCCTCGTTGAGCGCCTTCTCCTCACGCTCGATGAGCTCCTTGATGCGCTGCCGGTCAATCTGGACGGGGACGTTGACGGCCATCTTCTATCTCTCCTGGAACGCTTGGCCACGGAGGGTACTCGCGGCCGCTGTGCCGCAGCGGAGCAGCGCTCGTGGCTCCGTGCGCCCCGGCGGCGGACGCCGCGGCCGTTGCTAGGCTCAGGGCCGGGTCGCATTGCATGTCTTTTGAGTTCATCGACGACCGCGACGGACCGCGCGACGAGTGCGGCGTCTTTGGCATATGCGCTCCCGGGCGTGACGCCGCGCGTCTCGTCTACTTCGCGCTCTACGCGCTCCAGCACCGCGGCCAGGAGTCGGCGGGCATCGCCACGGCGCAGCGCGGCCACATCATGGCGATGCGCGATCAGGGGCTCGTCAACCAGGTGTTCGACGAGCAGAAGCTGCGCGCGCTGCAGGGCGACATGGCCGTGGGTCACGTGCGCTACTCGACCACCGGCGCGAGCTCGTGGGAGAACTCGCAGCCCGTCTGGCGCGCGGACAAGCGCGAGGTCGCGCTCGCCCACAACGGCAACCTGATCAACGCGGTCGAGCTGCACGGCGAGCTGCGCGAGCGCGGCGTGGCGTTCCGCTCGACGTCGGACTCGGAGATCATCGCGGCGCTGCTCTCGACGCACGAGGCGGACACGATCGAGGACGCGCTGGCGGACACGATGCGCCGGCTCGAAGGTGCCTACTCGACCGTCGTGATGACGAAGGACCGGGTCGTCGCGTTCCGCGATCCGGCCGGCCTGCGGCCGCTCTCGATCGGCATGCTCGACGATTCCTACTGCGTGGCGTCGGAGACCTGCGCGTTCGACATCATCGGCGCCAAGTTCCTGCGCGACGTGCAGCCGGGCGAGATCGTCTCGCTGACCGAGCACGGGATTCAGACGCGGATCGCGGTCGAGGGCGAGCGCCGCGCGCTGTGCGTGTTCGAGCACATCTACTTCGCGCGGCCCGATTCGCGGCTCGACGGCCAGGTGCTGCAGGTGGCCCGCGGCCGGATGGGCGAGATCCTCGCACGTGAGGCGCCGGTCCGGGCGGACCTCGTGATCCCGGTGCCGGACTCCGGCAACCCGGCCGCGCGCGGGTTCGCGCGCGCCACGGGGCTGCCCCAGGACGATGGGCTGATCAAGAACCGCTACGTCGGGCGCACGTTCATCCAGCCTGGGCAGGAGCTGCGCAAGCACGGTCTGCGGATGAAGTTCAACCCGCTGCCCGAGGTGGTCGGCGGCAAGCGGATCGTGGTCGTCGACGACTCGATCGTGCGCGGCAACACCACGCGCCAGATCGTGGCGATGCTGCGCGACGCGGGGGCCAGCGAGGTGCACATGCGCATCTCCGCGCCGCCGATCCGCCACCCGTGTCACTACGGGATCGACATGTCCACGCGCGAGGAGATGATCGCCCACGGGCGCACCGAGGCCGAGGTCGCGGCCGAGCTGGGTGCCGACTCGCTGGCGTACCTCTCGCTCGCGGGCGTGTACGAGGCGATCCAGGGCTCGCGGTCGACGCACTGCGACGCGTGCTTCTCCGGCGAGTACCCGCTGGCCCGCACGGCGGCGGCGCAGCGCAAGGACGCGTTCGAGAACGTGCTGCCGCTCGTCGGCGCTTTGCCCCGGTAGCGGCGGCAGAGGTCCGCTTCGTGCCACCTGGCACGCGGAACTGTCGCAACACGCGCAATAGGCCCTTTGCCCTCCGGACCCGCCGGTATGGTCGCCCGTCCTATGTCGTCGATCGCCGTCGAGAACGTCGCGCTCCCGGGCCTCGGGCCGCCCCCGCCCGAACCCGTTGCGCGCTCGCGCGATCCCGAGGGCGCGCTGCACGAGCTGTTCGGCTTCCCGACGTTCCGGCCGGGGCAGCGCGAGGCGGTCGAGGCCGCCGTGGCCGGGCGCGACGTGCTCGTCGTGATGCCCACCGGCTCGGGCAAGTCGCTCTGCTACCAGCTGCCGGCGCTGATGCGGGCGGACCTGACGGTCGTCGTCTCGCCGCTGGTGTCGCTGATGCAGGACCAGGTGCAGGCGGTCGAGCGCATCGCGCCGGGGTTCGTCGGGCTCGTGAACGCGCAGCAGGACACGGCGGTGAACCGGCGCACGCTCGAGCGCGCGGCCGCGGGTCAGCTGCGGCTGCTCTACGTCGCGCCCGAGCGGTTCTCCTCGCCCGGCTTCCTGGAGCGGATCAAGCGCGCGCGGATCGGGCTGTTCGTGGTCGACGAGGCGCACTGCGTGTCCCAGTGGGGGCACGACTTCCGGCCGGACTACTTCCGGCTTGCCGACGCCGCTCGCTGGCTCGACGCGGACGCGATCGTCGCTTCGACGGCGACCGCCACGCCGCAGGTCGCGGCTGACATCGTCGCCCGGCTCGGGCTGCGCGACCCGGTGCACGTGGCGACCGGGTTCGACCGCCCGAACCTCTCGTTCGCGGTCGTGCCGTGCGCGAACAAGGCCGCGGTCCACCGCGGGATCGCCGCTGCCCTGGCGGAACCGGGCGCGCTGCCGGGCATCGTCTACGCGGGCACGCGCGCGGAGAGCGAGCGGCTGGCCGGCCGGCTCGCCGAGCAGCTGGGCGTGAAGGCGATCGCCTACCACGCGGGTCTGCCGCGCGACGCGCGCGCGGAGGCCCAGCGCCGCTTCATGGCCGGCGAGGCGCCGGTCGTCGTCGCGACCAACGCGTTCGGGATGGGCATCGACAAGGCCGACGTGCGCACGGTCTGTCACGAGACCGTCCCGAGCTCGCTCGAGGCGTACTACCAGGAGGCCGGCCGCGCAGGGCGCGACGGGCAGCAGGCGCGCTGCCTCGTGTTCGCCACGAGCAAGGACAAGGGCCTGCACGTCTTCTTCATCGAGCGCTCGACGGTCGCCGACGACGCGCTGAAGGCCGTCGCGCGGCGGATCGTCGCGGCGGCCGAGGCCGCCGGCGGGGGAATGCCGGCCGGCGACGGGTCGCCGGCCGGAGCCGGGGAGCCGTCGGCCGCCCGGGGAGGTTCGCGCGCGGCTCCCCCGCGGTTCGACCTGTCGATCGACGCGCTGCTCCCGCTGGCGAAGGACGAGGAGGTCGTGCGGGCGATCGTCGGCCATCTGGCCCGCGCCGGGGTCGTGCAGCCCTCGCCGTCGCCGCCCGATCGGGTGATGGGGCGGCTGATCGGGCCGTGGGACGGGCGCGCGCTTGCGCTCTGCCGCACGTCCGCCCAGGAGGGCACGCGCGTCCGCTGGCGCCAGTACCGCGCGGTCTGGGCATGGGTCGAGGGCACGAGGTGCCGGCGTGAGGGGATCCTGCGCCACTTCGGCGACCGCTCGACCCCCGCGCCGACCGGCCCCTGCTGCGACGTCTGCGATCCGTCGCTGGCGCCGGCGCCGCCGGCGCCCGCGCGGCGTGCGCCCGTCGCCAGGCCGGCGCAGCTCGCGCACCGTCCGGCCGCGGAGGGCGAGCAGGGGGCGCTCGACGAGGCGATCCTCGATGTCGTCGCCACCGCCCAGCCGGAGGTGGGCCGTACGCGCGCGGTCGAGATCCTGCGTGGCGGCCGCTCGAAGGTGATCGACAAGTACTCCTACGACGGCCTACCGCATTACGGCGCGTGGTCCCATCTGACCGCCCCGACCGTGCTCGCGCGCGTGGACGCGCTGCTCAGCGCCGGCACCCTGCGCTCGACGGGCGGGCGGTTCCCGAAGCTGGAGGTGGTATGAGGGTCGGCGTTCTCGCGTCCGGCGCCGGCACGAATCTCCAGGCCATCCTCGACCGCCTTCACGGCCACCACGGCATCGAGGTCGCGGCGGTCGCCACCGACCAGCCGGGTGCGCCGGCGCTCGAGCGAGCCGCGGGTGCGGGTGTGCCGACCGCGGAGTTCCCGCTCCCCGAGCATCCCGATCGCGCCGCGCGTGACGCCGCGATCGCCGACTTCTTGGCCGGCCACGGCGTCGAGCTGGTCGTCCTCGCCGGCTACATGGCGCTGCTGGAGCCCGGCTTCCTCGCCCGCTTCCCGGAGCGCGTGATCAACGTGCACCCCGCGCTGCTGCCCGCGTTCCCGGGTGTGCGCGCGATCGAGCAGGCGCTCGCCTACGGCGTGAAGGTGTTCGGCGTCACCGTGCACTTCGTCGACGAGGGCATCGACAGCGGGCCGATCATCGCCCAGCGCGCGCTCGAGCTTCCGGACGCCCGCGACCCGGCGGCGGTGCGCGAGGCGCTGCGCCCGCTCGAGCACGACCTGTTGTGCGACTCGATCGCGCGGATCGCGCGAGGCGCGGTCCGCATCGATCCCGCCCATCCGCGGCAGGTGGTGGTCGAGCCGTGAAGAGCGAGCGCGCGCCGGTATCGTCCCCGCCCGATGGGAGGACGGCGATGACGCAGCCCGGGGAGGTCCGCATCCGCCGGGCAGTCCTGTCCGTCTCGGACAAGACGGGGATCGCCGAGTTCGCGCGCGGTCTCGCCGAGCTCGACGTCGAGCTGGTGTCCACCGGCGGCACCGCCGCCGCGCTGCGCGAGGCCGGCCTCGAGGTACGCGACGTCGAGGCCTTCACCGGCTTCCCGGAGATCATGGGCGGCCGCGTCAAGACGCTGCATCCGAAGCTCTATGCCGGCGTGCTCGCCCTCCGCGACGACCCGTCGCACATGCTGGCGGCGGAGGAGCACGAGGTCGAGTTCGTCGATCTCGTGTGCGTGAACCTGTACCCGTTCGAGGCCTGGGCCGGTCGTCGCGGGGTGACCGAACACGAGGTGCTCGAGCACGTCGACATCGGCGGCCCGACGATGATCCGCGCGGCGGCGAAGAACTTCGGCTTCACCGCCGTGGTCGTCAAGCCGGAGAGCTACGACGCGGTCCTGCAGGAGCTGCGCGACGGCGAGAACAAGCTCTCGCTGCCGACGCGCGAGAGCCTCGCTGCCGAGGCATTCGCCTACACGGCCCGGTACGACACGGCGATCTCGCGCTGGTTCGCCGAGAAGCAGGGCGACTTCCCGGAGCTGATGATGTCGGCCTACGAGAAGGTGACCGACCTCTCGTACGGCGAGAACCCGCACCAGCGTGCCGCCTACTACTCGCAGGTCGGCGCGCGCATGCACGTGCTGTCGCAGGTCCGCCAGCGCGGCGGCAAGGAGCTGTCGTTCAACAACGTGCTCGACATCAACTCCGGCCGCCTGCTCGCGCAGGAGTTCGAGGTACCGGCGTGCGCGATCATCAAGCACAACAACCCGTGCGGCGCGGCCGTCGGCGGCACCGCTCTCGAGGCCTATCGGCGCGCGTTCGCGTGCGACCCGGTGTCGGCGTTCGGTGGCGTGATCTGCCTCAACCGGCCGGTCGACGCCGAGCTCGCGAAGGCGCTGATCGGCCAGTTCTCCGAGGTCGTGCTCGCGCCGCGGTTCTCCGACGAGGCGGTCGAGATCCTCTCCACCAAGCCGAACCTGCGCATCCTCGAGGACCAGGAGCGCCGCCGCGTCAACATCTCCGAGTGGGACGTCAAGCGCGTGATCGGCGGCCTGCTCGTGCAGGATCGCGACCTCGACCTCGAGGACCGCTCGGAGATGGAGGTCGTGACCGAGCGCAAGCCGTCCGAGCGCGAGTGGGGCGAGATGCTGTTCGCCTGGAAGGTCTGCAAGCACGTCCGCTCGAACGCGATCGTGCTCGCCCGCGACCTCTCGTCGGTCGGGATCGGCGCCGGCCAGATGAGCCGCGTCGACTCGGTGCGCCTGGCGATCGAGAAAGCACGCGCCACCGACGCCGACCTGACCGGCGGCGCGCTCGCCTCCGACGCGTTCTTCCCGTTCTCAGACGGGCCCCAGCTCGCGGTCGACGCGGGCATCACCGCGGTCATCCAGCCGGGCGGCTCGGTACGCGACCACGAGGTCGTCGAGGCCGCCGACGCCGCCGGCATCTCGATGGTGTTCACCCACCGCCGGCATTTCCGCCACTGACCCGGCGGCGGGACGAACGTCAACCCCGCTGGGTGGGAGAGGTGGGTGTCCGCTGGCCGCGGTGAGGGGGCATTTCTCGCATCTTGGCGTTCCCGCGGGAACGTGTTGCGAGAAATGCACGCCGGAGGTGCGCAACTCGCAAGTCGCGACGCAGCGCGCCGCGGAATGCGAGAAATGCACACGCTCGCCACGCCCGCACCGCGGCCGGCGGACACTCACTTCCCCCACCCAGCGCAGTTGCCGTTCGCGGGTAAGACGCGACGAAGTCAGGCGCTAGCGCGTCCCGTACAGCACGCGCGTCCAGATCGTCGCGAGCGTGTCAGCGACCGACTCGCGCGGCGTGAGCGGCTCGCGGCCGAGGCTGAGCGTGAGGTAGCGCTCCATCATCCACACGAGCGCCTTCGCGGTCTCGGGGCCGTCGAGCGGGAGGATCCGCCCCGCCGCGATCTCCTCGTCGATGTGGCGCGCGGTCGCGTCGATGAAGGTCTGCACGAGCGCGTTGTACGCCTGCTCGACGTCGGGATCGTCGGTGGCCGCATCCGCGAGCGCGCGCATCACCGGGCCGTGCTCGGAGTACACAGCGACGATCCCGTCGAGCGCCTCGCGCGCGATCTGCGGCCCTTCGCCCGTCCCGCGCAACCAGCGCTCGGACATCTCCAGCAGCTCGGACCCGAGATGCTCGACCACGCGCAGCACGAGGTGGTGCCGGTCGCGGAAGTACACGTAGAACGACGGGCGCGAGAGGTCGGTGCGGCGCATCACCTCGTCGACGGTCAGCTCGCGGAACGGCCGCTCGCGCAACAGCGATTCGGCCGCGCTGACGATCTCGCGTTCCGCGATCTCCGGGGTCCTTCTGCGCCGCCGTGCCGGACCCTTACGACGCTCACCATCCTGGTGCACGGGGCCAGCTTAGACCGGCCAATTACCATGTCCAAGCCCTCGTAGCTCAGCGGTTAGAGCGGCGGGCTTTAATCCGCGCGGCGCAGGTTCGACTCCTGTCGGGGGCACTACATGGTTGAGACGATCTGGAGCGTGATCGCCGTCGTCGGCGGCATCGGGATGTGCGCGGTGATCCTGTGGTTCCTCGTGACCGGGAAGGACGATCGGGACGTGGAGGAGGAGGCACGGCGGTTCTTCGACGAGCACGGCCACTGGCCGGACGAGTCGCCCTCCCGCGGCGCCCCCTAGAATTCGCGACGCAAGCCCCCATGGTCTAGTGGCCTAGGACGCCGCCCTTTCACGGCGGAGATCGTCGGTTCGAATCCGACTGGGGGTACTAATGAGCCTGGCTCAGCTCACGCTGCGGGTGAGTCCGCCGTCGACGAGCAGGCTCGTGCCGGTGATGTATCCGGCGGGGACGGAGCACAGGAACACGGCGGCGGCGGCGAGCTCTTCGACCGTGCCGAGCCGGCCGGCCGGGACCGTCTCGCGAGCACTCGCCTCGGCTTCCTCGCGCGTGCCCGTGCCGAAGATGCGCTCGGTGGCGATCCGGCCGGGGTGGACGTGGTTGAGCGTGACGCCGTCGCGCGCGGCCCCGCGCGCGAGCACCTTGAAGGCGGCCACCAGACCGGGGCGGTGGGAGTTGGAGAGCTGCAGCGTGTCAATCGGCTCGCCCACGGCCATCGAGCCGATCGCGACGACACGGCCGAAGCCGCGCTCGCGCATTCCCGGCAGCAGCTGCTCGAGGAAGGCCATCGGCGACAGCACGAGCGTGCGGTGCGCGGCCTCCCACTGCTCGCGCGTAAAGGCGAGCGGGTCGTCGCCCGGCGGCGGGCCGCCGGTGTTGGCGATGTAGATGTCGATCGGACCGAGGTCGGCCTGCACCCGGTCGAGCAGCGCCGGCACCGCGTTGAGGTCGCCGGCGTCGAACGCGTACCCGCGCGCGCCGATCTCCGCGGCAGCGGCCTGGATCCGCTCCTCTGACCGCGACGAGATCGCGACCTGCGCGCCCTCCGCGACCAGCGCCGCGGCGATGCCGCGGCCGATCCCCTTCGACGCCCCCGTGACGAGCGCCACCCGGTCGCGCAGCCCGAGGTCCATCAGGCCGCCACCGGAAGGCTGGTCCGGCGGCCGGCGAGCCGCCCGCACCACGCCCCGAAGGCCGCGAGGCCGAGCGGCGCGCCGAGCCAGTGCACGCCGACCGCAACGCCGACGAGCATCGGCAGCCCCGCCAGCGCAGCGCCCGCGAGCACCGGCACGAGCGGCAGCCGCAGCACCGCGCCGGCGACCAGCGCGCACGCCCCCCAGGCGCCCGGTCCGGCCAGCCAGCCCCAGACCTCGAAGAACGAGCGCGGCAGCGCCGCACCCAGCGCCACGGCGACGGCGGCGACCAGCAGGGCCTGCAGCAGCGCGGCGCGCCAGGCAACCGAACGATTCATTGGCGGCATGATGGCAGCCGGCCGGTCGCTACCTTGTGTCGCTCCAGCGTCGTCACCACGGGAGGGGTTCGATGCCATCACGCCGTCTCACGATCGCCGCGCTCGCGGCCGCCATCGTCGCCGTTGCACCGTCCGCCGCGCAGGCGGCGAAGCACCAGCCACCGCCGTGGCTGAAGGTCCAGGACGGCGTGACCCAGCCCCAGTTCTCGCTCGATGAAGCGATCGAGGAGACGGTGTTCGTGCAGACGCGGCTCGACACCGACGGCGACGGGCGCCGGGACCGGCTGCGGATCCGGATCAGCCGCCCGCGCGAGACCGAGGCGCGCGGTAAGACGCGCGGCATCGACGTCCCCGTGATCTTCGAGCACAGCCCGTACCGCGGCGACTTCGGCGACGCGCAGAACCATGACGTCGACGTCGATGTGCTCCCGCAGGACCGTGCCGGCCACAAGAGGGCGGCCGCAGCAGCGAGCAGTGCCCGGCTCCGCGCGCGCGGCCGCGGCCGCTCGGACCTGCCCGGCTCGCTCGACAACGACTACGTTCCGCGCGGCTACGCGGTCGTGCTCGGCGAGAGCATCGGGACGTTCGGGTCCGACGGCTGCCCCGACATCGGCGGGCCGGCCGAGACGCTCGGGACGAAGGCCGTGATCGACTGGCTCAACGGGCGCGCGAAGGCGTTCGACGCGGCCGGTCACCGGGTCCGCGCCGACTGGACGACCGGCGCCGTCGGCATGACCGGCGTCTCCTACAACGGCACGCTGCCGAACCAGGTCGCCACCACCGGCGTGCGGGGCCTGAAGACGATCGTTCCCGTGTCGGCGATCTCGAGTTGGTACGACTACTACCGCGCGAACGGTCTCGTCGTCGCGCCCCACTCGCAGACCAACGGCAGGGGCGACAACGACTATCTGGGCGAGGACACCGACGTGCTGGCGGACTTCATCGCCAAGCGCATGAAGACGCCGCAGTGCGAGCGGATGCGGGCGCGGCTCGTTGCTCGCCAGGATCGCGAGACCGGCGACTGGAGCTCCTTCTGGCAGGCGCGCGACTACCTGCACCGCGTCAGGCACGTGCGGGCAAGCGTGTTCGCCGTCCACGGGCTGAACGACTTCAACGTGAAGACAAAGGCGTTCGCCGAGTGGTGGAACCGCCTCTCCGCCCGCAACGTGCCGCGCAAGCTGTGGCTGCACAACGGCGGCCACGGCGGCCCGGGCGGCGCCCCCGCGGCCGACTACAAGCGCACGGTCAACCGCTGGTTCGACTACTGGCTGTTCGGCGTCCAGAACGGGATCACGGCCGAGCCGCGCGTGCACATCCAGCGCGAGGACGGCACCTACCACGACGAGGCCGACTGGCCGGCGCCCGGCACGAGCAGCGCGACGCTGCGGCTCGCGGCCGCCGACGCGCACGCGCCCGGCACGCTCGGCAGCGCGGCGGTCACGGGCGGGCCGAAGCAGTCGTTCGTGGACCGCGGGCGCGAGCTCGACACCGACGACGTGCTGATCGCAGGCCCCGACGCCGCGAACCCGAACCGGCTCGTCTACCGCTCGCCGACGCTTACCCGCGACGTGCGGATGAGCGGCACGCCGTGGGTCAACCTGCGGTTGTCGATCGACAACCGCAACGCGGCCAACCTCACCGCGGTGCTCGTCGACTACGGCCCGGCCGGCGAGCCGGCGATGGTCACGCGCGGCTGGCTCGACCCGCAGAACCGGAGCGGCGTCAGGCACAGCCAGCCGATCTCCAAGGGCCGCGCGTACAGCTTCCGATGGGACCTCCAGCCCGACGATCACGTGTTCGCAGCCGGCCACCGGATCGCTCTCGTCGTCGTCTCGACCGACCACGACTACACGCTCCGGCCGTTGCCCGGAACCGAGCTCACGCTCGACCCGGCGGCGAGCGACGTTCGGCTCCCGATCGTGGGAGGAGCTGCCGCGCTGGGGTTCTAGCCCTTCAGGCCGGTGTTGGCGATCCCCTGGACGATCTGCCGCTGGAATAGCAGGAACGCGATCAGCAGCGGCAGCGCGCCGAGCACCGCGAGCGCCATCTGCTGGGCGTACAGCGCGCCGTACGAGGTCTGCACGGTCGCGAGGCCGACCGGGATCGTGAACAGCGACCCGGCGCTGGTCACCACGAACGGCCACAGGAAGTTGTTCCACGAGATCACGAACGTGAAGATGCCGACCGCGGCGATCGTGGCGCGCGACAGCGGCATCCAGATCAGCCAGTAGATGCGCCACATCGAGGCGCCGTCGACCAGCGCGCTCTCCTCCAGCTCGCGCGGCAGCGCATCGAACGCGCGCTTGAAGACCAGCACGGCGATCGGCGACGCGAGCTGCGGCAGGATGATGCCCCAGTAGGTGTCGGCCAGGCCGAACGACTTCATCTCCGTGAATAGCGGCACGATCAGCGCCTGGAACGGCACGATCAGCCCCGCCAGGACCATCCACATCAGCAGGTCGCGGCCGCGGAAGCGCATGCGCGAGAAGGCGAACGCCGCCATGCTCGCCGTGACGATCGTCCCGATCGTGATCGCCGTCGCGGTGATGAGGCTGTTGAAGTACCACTGGAGGATGTTGCCCTGCTCGATCGCCACGCGGTAGGCGTCCAGCGTCGTCTCGGAGCCGCGCCAGCTGACCGGCGCGATCGTCGTGTCGGCGTCCGGCTTGAGCGATGTCGCGACGGCCCATGCGAGCGGGACGACCCAGATCAGCGCGAGGGCGACGAGCACCACGTAGAGCAGGGGGCGGACCCAGGCGCGGTGCGCGTGCGGGCCCTCGACGAGGATGCTTCGCGGCCGGCGTGCGCCCAGCGTGCTCATGACGAGATCACCGTCCTCGTGCCGGCGCGCCGGATCAGTCGCAGCGAGATGATCGCGACGGCCACGATGACGAGGAAGAAGACGAACGACATCGCGCTCGCATAGCCGATCCGGTAGTTCGTGAAGCCGGTCTCGTAGATGTACTGGATCGCCGGCCGCGTCGAGTTCTCGGGCCCCGGCGTGCCGATCTGCAGGAGGTAGATCTGATCGAAGATCTTCAGCGATGCGATCACCTGAAGCGTCGTCACGAGCACGAACGTGGACGACAGCAGCGGCAGCGTGATCCGGCGCAGTTGCTGGCCGGGTGTCGCGCCGTCGACGGCGGCCGCCTCGTACAGCTCGCGTGGGATCTCCTGAAGCCCTGCGAGGTACAGCACGAAGTTGAACCCGAGCGTCCACCAGACCGTTGCGATGGCGGCCGAGATCATCGCCACGCCGGGCTGGCCGAGCCAGTTGACCTCTTCCAGCCCGATCCCGGCCAGGTATGAGTTGATGAGCCCGAAGCCCGGCTGGTAGAGCCAGTTCCACACCAGGACGACGACGGCCACGGGCAGCACGTACGGCGCGAAGAAGGCCAGCCGGAACAGCCACTGCAGACGCGTGACGCGGCTCACCAGCAGCGCCAGCCCGAGCGGGAGCAGCACGAGCGGCGGCACGCTGAGGAGCGTGAAGAAGGCCGTGTGCCACATCGCCGCCCAGAAGTTCGGGTCGTCCAGCAGCTCGCTGTAGTTCCCGAGTCCCGCCCACGAGGAGCCGCCGACCAGCGACTCGTCGAACAGCGACGTCCGCAGCGCGGACAGCACCGGCCAGAACAGGAACAGCACGAACACGACGAAGAACGGCGCGGTGAAGAGCAGCGCCACGCGTCCGGTGCGCGGGTCGCGCGCCCGACGGGAGCGTGGACGTACGACGACGCGGGACAGCGGTTCAGTGGCGGTGGCCACGCGGCAGCTCCTCCTATACGGGCTTGGCGGTCTTGCTCATGCGATCCAGGTAGTCGCGGAACGTGCGCAGTCCCTGCTCCGGCTTCTGCGACCCCGTGACGACGGGACTGAACGCCGAGCCCGCGTTGGCCTCGAGGTTCGAGCCGCTGCCGCTGTACCACGCCAGTGGGTCGAACACGAGATCGTCGACCGCGGACGCGTAGTCGCTCTGCGGCGACAACTTGCGGTAGTCGTCGCTTTCGAAGATCGCGCGGTAGGCGGGTACGTGGCCGCCCTTCGCCCAGTCGAGACCCTTGTTGACGAGGCGCGAGATGAACGCCAGCGCCGCATCGAGGCGCGCGGGCGAGCGGTTGGCGTCACGCGGGATGACGAAGGTGTGCGAGTCGGCCTGGGTCGCCGGCCGATCGAACACCGTCGGCACGGTGCGCATCCCGAACGGCAGCTTCATCGCCTCGTAGGTCGTGACCTCCCACTCGCCGTTGAGTGCGAACGCCGCCGACTGGTTGCTGAAGAACGCGACCGAGCCCTGGTAGTCGACGTCCGGCCCGCCGACACCGCGCGCCGCCGGCTTGGCCATCCACTCGAGCGCGCGGACTGCCGTGTCGTCGTCCATCGCGATCCGGGCGCCGCCCTCCTCGAGGATCGGCGGTCCGCCGAGCTGCGTATAGAGCGTCAGGAACACCCGCCAGGGTGTGACGCCGCGAGTCTCGAAGACCAGGCCGGTCTTGCCCGTTTTGTCCTTGACCGCCTCGCAGGCGTCGAGCAGCGCGCCCTCACCGTCGAGCGGCTTCAGCTTCCCTTCGCCGTCGAGCAGGCCGGCCTCCTTGACCAGATCGGTGTTGTAGTAGAGGACGAACGGGTGCGTGTCGAGCGGGATCGCGTACTGGCGCCCGCCGGATTGGCCGCTCTTCCACGGTTGCTCGAGGAACCGGTCGCCCTCGAGGCCGTGGCGCGCGAGCATCTCGGGCGTCAGCTCCTCGAGCAGGCCGGCGGGGGCGAACGACGGAAGCCGCGTGGCGTGGACGACTGCGACGTCGGGCGGCGAGCCGCCGACGGCCGCCAGCGCCAGCTTCGTGTAGTAGGGGTTGCCCCACGGCAGGATCAGCTCGCGGACGTCGCTGTCGCCGTGTTCTGCATCGATGTTCGCGAGGATCTGGGTCAGCCGCTCGCCGTCGCCGCCGCCGAACAGATGCCAGAACGTGACGGTCTCTCGACCGCCTCGGAACGGTGAGCCGGCGGCTGCGACGCCAAGTACGACGGCGACGCCGAGCGTCCCACCGCCGATCAGGACGTCGCGCCGTGTCAGCCCACCCCTGACCGGGCGCTCCCCCTGCATGCCGCGCACCGTACCCCGCACCGGGCGCATGGGAACCACAATTCTGCTAGCGCTCACATTCCTGACAACGGCCGTACCGAAGAGGTGTGTGAGGCCTGCTGGTAGCGCTCACAGCACGACCGCAGTGCTAGCGTGCGCGCCGTGCAGGGGGCCAGGCTGGTCATCGACCCCGCGTTCCTCGTAGCC
Source organism: uncultured Solirubrobacteraceae bacterium (assembly GCA_963792385.1). Classification (GTDB taxonomy): domain Bacteria; phylum Actinomycetota; class Thermoleophilia; order Solirubrobacterales; family Solirubrobacteraceae; genus DASSUW01. The sequence continues at coordinate 80,918 of CAWBVZ010000001.1, forward strand.
GACGTCGACGAGCGCGTGTTCGGCTCATTCGTGGAGCACATGGGCCGCTGCGTTTACGGCGGGATCCACGAGCCGGGGCACCCGGCGGCCGATCCCGACGGCGTCCGCAGTGACGTGCTCGAACTCGTTCGCGAGCTCGGCGTCACGATCGTGCGGTACCCCGGCGGCAACTTCGTGTCGGGCTACGACTGGGAGGACGGCATCGGGCCGCGCGACGCGCGCCCGCGCCGGCTCGAGCTCGCGTGGCGCTCGATCGAGACCAACCAGTTCGGGACGGACGAGTTCCTGGCCTGGACGCGCAAGGCCGGAGCCGAGCCGATGCTGGCGGTCAACATGGGCACACGAGGCCTGGACGCCGCGCGCCGGCTCGTCGAGTACTGCAACGCGCCGGGCGGCACCGAGTGGGCCGATCGCCGCCGCGCCAACGGGCACGACGAGCCGTACGGCGTGCGCGTGTGGTGCATCGGCAACGAGATGGACGGCCCGTGGCAGATCGGCCACAAGGACGCCGTCACGTACGGCAAGCTGGCGAACGAGACCGGCAAGGCGATGCGGCTCGTCGACCCGTCGGTCGAGCTGGTGGTGTGCGGCAGCTCGCACTCGAGGATGCCGACGTTTGGCGCCTGGGAGGACACGGTCCTCGACCTCGCATGGGACGTTGCGGACCACATCTCGGTGCACACCTACTACGACCCGGCGAAGTTCGCGACGACCGAGGCGTTCCTCGCGGCCTCGCTCGACCTCGACCGCATGATCGACACCGTGGCGGCCACGGCCGACGCGGTTGCCGGTCGCAGGCGCAGCCGGCGCCGCGTGTCGCTCAGCGTGGACGAGTGGAACGTCTGGTACCAGACGCCGACCGCGGCCTTCGAGCGCCGGGACGAGCCGTTCGTGGAGGCTCCGCCACTGATCGAGGACACCTACACGGTGACCGACGCGCTGGTCGTCGGCTGCATGCTGATCACGCTCCTGCGGCACGCCGACCGCGTGAAGATGGCCTGCCTCGCGCAGCTGGTGAACGTGATCGCGCCGATCCGCACGCACGACGGCGGGCCGGCGTGGCGGCAGACCACCTACTTCCCGTTTCAGCACGCCGCCCGTCATGGCCGCGGGACTGTCCTGCGTGTGGAGGTCGACGGTCCGGTGTACGCGACCGACGGCGAGGACGCGGTCCCCGTGCTCGAGGCCACCGCGGTGCACGACGGCGACGAGTCCCTGACCGTGTTCGCGGTCAACCGCGGCACCGATCCGCTGGCGCTCGAGGCCACGCTGCACGGCCTGGGCACTCCTGCCGTGGCCGAGCACATCGTGCTTGCCGACGACGATCCGGAGGCCGCCAACACTGCCGAGGAGCCCGACCGCGTCACGCCCCGCACCGGGGCCGGTGCGCAGGTCCGCGACGGCGCGCTGCACGCGCAGCTTCCGCCCCGCTCCTGGAACGTCCTGCGGCTCGAGCGCGCCGGCTAGCAACCGCCGCGGTCGTGCAAGAGCGGGCGTATCGTCAGCGAGCGATCCGCCGCGGCGACCTGCCGGGGTACAGCTTCGCTGGTGGGCGTTCTCCGACTACGGCCTGCGAGAAGTGAAGACGAGTTGGTCTGAGGCCCCGGAGCCCGCGCTGTGGACATTCCTCGCGGTCTGCGACAACCACGCCGACCTTGGCTTGCGATTCTCCGACATGGGCTACCTCTGGGCGGTCATCCCCACGGCCGAGCTAGCGACGGGCGACTTGACCCATCTGCTCTGCGACGGCGAGAGCTCATGACGGGGCTACGATCAGTGCCCGCGGGCGGTTAGCTCAGCTGGTCAGAGCGCCTGCCTTACAAGCAGGAGGTCGGCGGTTCGAGCCCGCCACCGCCCACTAGGGGACCCTCAGCAGGTGTGGCGAACGGGGCCGGTGAGCTTGACGCGCGCCGTGCACCCGACGCTGCCGATCCCGCGGCCGCCGATCCGGACCTCGTAGTCGCCGTACCCGGCGCTGAAGCTCGCACGCCCGTTCGCGTCCGCGGCGCGGTTGCTCCATTCGGGACTGCCGTGGGCGCTCGGCTTGGCGAGCCAGACTCGCGCCTTCGGAACCCGGCGTCCCTTGCGGTCGAGGACACGGAACGTGACGCGCGCCATCGCGAAGCCGTCGGCCTTCTTGGTCACGGTGACGCGTGGTCTTGGGAGCGGCGGACCGTACATCCGCCAGTGCGGGTCCGTGGCGCGGTACGACGGATCCTCGACCGTGCAGCCTTCGACGGTCGGCCCGATCTGCGTCGGACCGCCCATCTCTCGGACGACGTTGCCGAACCTGTCGCGCCGGAGCTTGCCCTGGAAGCGCCAGCTGCCCGGCTCGCCGGCCACGCCGACACCGACGGTGAACGAGCCGTTCCGGGCGATCGGCACGGGACCCGGATCAGTGAGCTGCCGGAATCGAGCGACGAGCGGCTGGGGTTGGGACCACCAGTAGCCGGGTGTCACCGTCCCGTCTTCGTCGACGGTCTCCGGGTCCCACACCTGCACGTCGGGCTGCTCGCAGTACTCCCACACGGTCGCCGTGAAGCGGGTCACCGTCTTGCCCCGGGAAGCGATGGAGAAAGCAATCGACTCCTGCGGGCTCACGAGCTGACGCTCGAACTTGTCCCACCCCAGGCGGGTGAGCGTGCCTGTCCACCGCTCGGCAGCCTGGGCTGGGACGGCGACGGCGAGCGCCAGCGCAACGACGCCAGACGAGACGCCGAAGAGCGTCCCCATCCGGCGGCGCCGTCCTAGCACTCGCTCACCGTCGCACAGCTCGGCCGGCCTGGTAACTGGCCATCAGACCGGGGTTCGGAGTATTGCCGCGCCAACTCGCTCGCCTCTTCCAAGCAGGAGGTCGGCGGTTCGAGCCCGTCGCCGTCCACGTGAAGGAAGGCCCGCTCTCGCGGGCTTTCGGCGGTATTCACGCGGCGGATAGGCTGGCGCGCGGATGGTTGAGAACGCCTGGTCGGCGGAGGTCACGCTGAAGGTCAGCCCGGCTGATCTCTGGGATCTGATGTGGCGGCCGGAAAGCCAGGCGCGGTGGTTGGGCGCGGGCTCGGACATCGCGCTCCAGGCGGGCGGGCGCTGCGTCCTCTATGACGACGCCGGTCCATGGCGGACCGCGTACGTCACCCGCGCCGAGCGGCCATCCGAGGTCGCGGTCTCCGGCGACGACTGTGAGACCTCGTTGTCGATCGCCGCGGCACCGGGCGGCGGCAGCGTGCTCACGATTCGCCATGCCCCCGCGGCGGCCGAGGTCGAGCAGTTCTGGTCGCGCCGGCTCAAGCGCGTCGCGGCGCTCGTCCGTGCCGTCGAGGAGCGGCGCGTGACGGTCAGCCAGGCCGTCGTCGTCATCCACGGCGTCGGCGAGCCGTACCCGGGCGACACGCTGCGTCGGCTCGCCGCGAGTGGGGTGATTACGGATCCGGCGGCCGCGCGGGTCGACGGCTGGGTCAAACCCGACCGGCTGTCCGAGTCGTTCGAGCTGCGCAAGCTGGCTTTCAAGGGCAGCGCCGACGGCTCGTTCCCGAACACCGACGTCTTCGAGTTCTACTGGGCGCACATGATCCGCGGCACGACGCTGAGCCAGGTGCTCGCGTGGGCGCGGCGGCTGCTGCTGCGACGTTCGGTGCCGCGTGCGCTGCGCCCGGCGTGGCTGCTGCTCTGGCTGATCGCGATCGTCGGGGTGGTCGCCGCGGCTGCGGCTCCGCTCGGCGTGCTCCCGTGGCTCACCGGCGGCACGGTCGTGATCGTCGCGGGGCTGTTGTGGCGATGGGCGTTGCGGGGCGTGCTGATCAAGTTCCTCGGGGACGCTCCGCGCTACCTCGTCCCGCTGCCGGAGAACATCGCGCTGCGCCAGGAGATCCGCGCCGCCGGCGTCGAGCTCGTCCAGCGGCTGCACCTGGACGGCTATGACCGAATCGTCATCCTCGGCCACAGCCTCGGCAGCGTGATCGCGTACGACATCGTGACCAACGCCTGGATCGCGATGAACACCGAGCATCGCCGCCCACACGACACGAGCTTCAAGGCCGCGGTCACCCTCGAGAAGCAGCTGTCACAGCCGGCGGCGGCGGACGAGCCGCAGCTCCTCCAGCATGCCGCGTGGGGTGAGATGCGCGCGAACACACAGCCGTGGCTCGTCACCGATCTGGTGACGGTCGGGAGCCCGCTGACATACGCCGACTACCTGATGGCCGACGACCGCGACGCGTTCGACAGGCTCGTCGCCGACCGCGTGCTGCCCGCGTGTCCGCCGGTGACCGAGACCGAGGCCAAGACCGGCCATCTCCGCGTCACCTACGACCGCAGCTACACGGCCCCGTTCCGCCGTGGCCGTGCGACCTTCCGCGCGTTCCATCACGCGGCGCCGTTCGCCGTGACCCGCTGGACCAACCTGTACTTCAGGAGCGGGATGTGGGGGCTGGCCGGCGATGTCGTCGGCGGTCCGGTCGCGCCGATGTTCGGAAGCTGGGTCCGCGATGTCGAGCTCCCCGCGCCGCGGCGGTGGCTCACCCACAACTGCTACTGGCGCCGCGTGAAGGAGCCGGACGAGCACCTCGAGCAGCTGCGGCACGCGCTGGGCCTGCGCACGCGCTCGGACACCGTCTCGCTGCTGAAGGCGATCCCGCCGTACGCGCTCGTGTTCAGGGACCCGCGGGCGTAGGCTCGCGGGACGCCACCCGAGAGGGCACCCGGCCCACTGGCCTGGTAAGCGGTGCTCGGCGCCCCGCGAGTTGAGCGCACTATACGGCCGGTCCGCCTCCCTCGCCGGTCTCCGTCAGGGCGTCCAACTGCGCCAGGCGCTCGGCTGCCGGTTTGCTCCCGGCGGCGGCGGCGCGCTCCCACCAGGATCGTGCCGCGACCAGGTCGTCGGCGCGCAGGGCGGCCTCTCCGAGCTGCCCCGCGCTGCTGGCGTCCCCGTGCTCGGCCGCCTGCTCCCACCACCGCCGCGCCGCCTCGGCGTCGTCGGCCCGGTGCGCCATGTCGCCGGCCCAGCCCATTGACTCCACGTTGCCGCCCTCCGCGGCCTGCTCGAACCATCGCCGCGCGACGTCGAGGTTGCCGACGCGCTCCTCGAGCAGGCCGAGGTTGTATGTCGCGCCCACATTGCCGGCGTCGGACGCGCGCCGGTAGAGGTCGCGCGCCTCATCGATGTTGCCTGCCTCGCGCTCGAGGATTCCGAGGCTGACGATCGCGGTGTCGTCTCCCTCGTCGATCGCCATCCGCAGGTGCTCTCGTGCCGTGTCGGTGTTGCCGGCGACGCGCTCGACCCTGCCGAGCTCGGCGAGCGCCGCCGGCACGCCGCCGTCGTAGGCGCGCGTCAGATGCGCGCGCGCGGCGTCGAGGTCGCCGGCGTCCCGCGCAACGATGCCGAGGTAGAAGTCACCACGGACGTCACCTGCGGCGCTCGCGCGCTCGAACCACTTCCACGCCGCGGCCGCGTCGCCCGCGCCAATCGCGAATCGCCCGCGTTCGATCAGGATGTCCCTGTCGAGCCCCGGATAGCGCCGCACGCCCGCGACCTGGGCCGGCTCGGCCGCGGCTCGCCAGTCGAGCTCGGCATCCGGATCACCAAGGGCGGCGACCAGCGTCTTGGCGGGCCTCGCCTTCTTCCGCTGTCGCCACGCCATCAGCAGCGCCGGGAGCACCTCGCCGAGCAGCGCCAGGAGGTGGCGCAGCACCTCGCCGCCATACGGATCGTCGTCCGGCGCCCACTCCCCGTGGGCGACCGCGTTGCGGACCTGCACGCCGTGAGCGGCGTACCACTCGAACGCCGCGGCGTCATGCCCCTGGACGACTTCCGCCAGGCGCGCGAGCGGCTCGATGGCACCGCGGCCCAGAGCAGTCTCGAGCGAGGCGAACAGCAACTCGAGCCGCGTCGCGACGGAGAGGCTGAGCCAGATGTGCGCGCGCCGGAAGAGCGACAGCGCGTGGTCGATCTCCGGCGCGCGGCGTGCGGCCTCGTAGGCGAGCAGCAGCGGCCACAGCGCCCCGAGGTCGGCAATGATCTCGTCGTCGAGCGGCTGCGCCAGACGCGTGTGGTGGCGGATGACCGTCTGGCGGTAGACCGCGGGTCGCCGGTAGCGAGTGCCGCCGCCGGCGCGCGCGTAGACGCCGAGCAGGTCGGGGTCGTGGAAGCCGGCCAGGCCCGCGAGCCGCATCGCCGTGACCGCGATGTCGGCCGTGCGCCTCAGCGGCTCGAGCGCGGGGCCGTACTCGTCGCGGAACAAGGACCGGCGCTCGGGCGACGTGGCCAGCGCCAGGCATGCGACCGGGACCGTCTTGCCTTCCCCCTGGGCGATCCAGTCGCGCCGGATGTCAGGGTCCTCCATGCCGCCGAGCTGGGCCGGCCACACCCAGCTGAGCGGGAATCCAGCATCGATCAGCTCGGCTGGCACGGTATCGAGCTCGACGCCGATCACGGGCGCGAACAGCACGAGATCGTCGTCGGCGATCTCAGGATCGCCGATCGGCACGCCACCGAGCAGCATCCATTGGTTCGAGGAGGGCGGCACGCGTCGGGGTTCGGGATGCAGGATGCGAGGCGCGGGAGGCGGCATGGCCTCGGGGACATCAATGACCGCGCCCAGCGGCCCGGCGTCGAGTCGGTCGCGGATGTCCGCGAGCGTGGATCCGTCACGCGTGAGCGGCTCGAGCGCGACGACGGCGGCCGCGAGCAGCGACTGAGCGATGCCCGGCCGGGCGTCCACGCCGGCCTCCCCGTGCACCGCGTCACTCCGCGCGGCGTAGACCGCACGGGCCACCGCTTCCGTCTCCTCGCCGCCGAGGAGATGCGCGAGCCGCCGCGCGAACGTCTGCTTGAGCTCGGTGGTCAGCTCGGGCAGCAGCAGCGCCTCCAGCTCGATCGCGCAGAGCGTGAGCTGCTCATCGGCGGTGAGCGAGAGGTCGGCCGCGGAGTGCAGCGTGTCGATCGCCTGCCGCAGCTCGCCCTTGCACGCGTCCACGGCGTCGAGCAGCTCGGCCGCCCGCTCGAGCTCAGGCTGGGATAGCGAGTACGTCGTGTGGCCGCCGAAAAACAGCAGCTCCTGGTCGGCGTCGCCCTGCTGCGTCTGAGCGAGTGAGGGAATGTCGATGAGGCTGAGCGAGAGCCGTGGATCGGGGATCGACGAGGCCGGTGCGGCAAGAGCAAGCGCGTCGCGCACACGGCTGCAGTCCGCGAGGTGACGGTCCCAGGGGCAGAACAGGGACGACAGCCGGGTATCGAACCCGGTCTCAGCGTTGACGCGCCGTGGCCCGCCTTTCTTGATCGACTCGCTGACCGACTCGACCAAGCCCTCCGGCAGCTCGATGACGTGCTCGGATACGAAGAACACCGGCGACGTCGCCTCGTAGTCCCGGCGTCCATCGGTGAACGACCCGAGGAGCAGCTCGTCGTAGTCCTCGAACGGCAGCGCGATGAGCGCGCCGCCGCCGATCTCGACACGCGCGGTGTCGATCTGGACCAGCGGCACATGGCTCATCATGCGCACCGGCGTCATCGGAGTTCAGATCATCGCCGATCCGGCGAACAGTGCACAGGGCAAGGCCGGGCTGTCATCGCCACATCCGCGGGTATCACGAGACTGATGCGCTACGCGCTTGTATGCCTCCTCGTCCTGATCGGCTGCGCGGCGGTGGTGGTCTCGGTCGGCCCGCTGTCGAACCTCTTCGCGAGTTACCGCGACAGCGAGGTCTCCACGTATCTGCTCTTCGGGCTGCCGCCGCTCGTGTTCGGCCTCGCCGCGCTCGTCGCCGCGTGGCGGCTCCTCAAGTCCTAACGAGGGTGGCGGAAGCTACGTGGTCACGCGAAGAACTCGTCGCTCTGCGCGAGCAGCCCGAACAGGATGAGGAAGTCGATCGCGAGGACCGCGAGCGCCCACAGCGGGAAGACGAACATCACCAGCAGGGTCAGCATGCCGCTGAGGCCGGCGAACGTCACGCCGAGCCAGAACCCCCATTTGTTGCGCTGCAGGATGAGCACGCCGGTGATGAGCTGCGCGATGCCGATGACCAGCCAGAACCAGCCGAAGGCCGTGAGATCGATCCCGTAGAGCACCTCCCGGGCCTGGGCGGCGAGCGTGTCGTCGTCGGCGAGAGCTGCGATGCCGCTCAGCGCGTTGTACCCGCCCGCGATCAGAGCGGCCACACCGGCGAACGCGACCCAGCCGGATCGTTGTGTTGTGACCTGTTGCGCCATCGACGTGCTCCTTCTCTCACGCGCCGTCTTCGTACCAGCGGCGGACGCGCACGGATTGCCGGTCGCGCGACGTGTTCGAGCACCGACCCCCTAATCCTGCTCCCGCCACCGCCAACTACTAGCTGGTGCAGTCAGTACGCAGAATCGCGTTGCGCTCGTCGACCGCGCTGTTGAACCTGTCGACCAGGACGTCGTCACGGCGCAGCAGGTTGTTGTACTTCACCGCGACACGCTTCGGAACGGTCCGGCCGGGATGGCGCTTATCGATCGCCTTCTCCTGTTGCCTGACGCGCTGAAGCGTGAGCTTGATCCTGCCCGCGTTGATGTCGAACGCCGAAATCTTGGCTTCGGCGTCGTCGGGACAGCGATACGACTTGCCGCCGATCTCCATCGGCAGCGAGACCGTCTGCTTGGTGCCGTGATCGTCGATGGTCACGGTGGCCGTGCCGTCGTCGCCGTATGTCACGGCGCCGACGCCTCCGATGAGTCCCACGCTGACGAGTCCGGCTGCGATCTTTTTCACCATTTGTGGTAAATCGGCACGTACGGCCTTGAGCGATAGGCGCACCGGCCACCGCGTAGTAGCGTCACCCCATGTCGCGCCTAGCGGTTCTGCTGGCGCTGGTGCTCCTCGTGGGCTGTGGTGGGTCCCCGGCGCCGGCGCAGCGTGCTGCCACGGGGCTGACGCTCGCGCAGCGCCTCGACGCCGAGCTGGCGAAGCAGGGCGAGGCGGCCGAGACACCGGGCGTCGCGGCGGCGGTGGTGGTGGACGGCAGACCGATCTGGTCGGGCGCGTGGGGGATGGCCGACGTCGAGCGCCACCGGAAGATGACGCCTGACACGCCAATGGCGTTCGGCAGCATCACCAAGACACTGACAGCGTCGCTGGCGCTTCGGCTCGCCGAGAAGGGACGCCTCGATCTCGACGACCGGATCTCCCGCTGGCTCCCGGAGTGGCGTGGAGCGCCCAATATGACCGTGCGTCGGCTGCTCGCCCAGACGGCCGGGGTCGTCGATCCGGGGGACCGGTTCTATGCCAGGGCGGACCGACACCACGGCCGGGTAATTCGTCCCGAAGCGTGGCTCGAAGCCTTACCGCGCCCAAAGCTCGATCCCGGCGACACGCCGTCCTACGCCAACGCGAACTACATCCTCGCCGGATTGATCGTGCGCCGCGCTGCGCGCGGCGACTGGTCGCGAATGCTGCGCGACCTACGGCCCGGCCTCGCGCTGCAACCCGACCAGACCGTCGCGGGCCGTCCGGCGCGCGGCTATTTCTATCCAGACAGCAGGACGCCCACGCCGTGGCCGACCGGCGGCGGCGGGATGGTCCCGTCGACCGCTGTCGCCACCGGGGCCGGGACCGCCGGCGCGCTTGCCGGGTCGACGGCAGCGCTCGCGCGCTGGGGGAACGCGCTGCTCGGCGGCGACACGCTCCAGCCGCGCTCGCTTGAGCAGATGACGACGTTCTCCGACGAGGGCGCGCTGTGGGATGGCTACGGGCTGGGGCTGGCGCACCAGACCGTCGACGACCGCGAGGTCTGGGGCCACGTCGGAGACATCCCCGGCTTCCACGCCGAGCTCTGGCACCTCCCGGCCGAGAACCTCACCCTGACGTTCGCCTGGAACGACGACCGTGTTTCGGCCGACGTCATCCCACGCTCGCTCCTTACCGTTGCGCTTGACGCCGTCAAGTGACTCAGCCGCTGATCATGCAGTCCTCGAGGATGTAGGAGAGCGGCGCGCGTGCGGTCGCCTCAGCGAAGAGCACGGTGTTCGACGTCCCGTCGCTGACGGCCTGCACTGCGTGAACTCCCGACAGCTGGTCCTTCGGGCTCTCGGTCTTCGCGCTGGCGGGCGCGGCGGCGATGAGCAGGCCGCCGACGATTGCGAGGGTCGCGAGCGGGCGCTTGTACGTGGTGCTGAACATGGTGGCGTTCCCTTCGGGCCGGGTGGGTGTCGGCGGTATGACCCCGGTCCCGGCCGCCAGGTTGGACACTTGCGCGGGTGCGCGATCAGACGCCGGCGATGTGCTCGACGTGCCGCGCCCGGAAGAACGCGGCGAGCGACGCGGCCAGCGTGGCGACGACCGAGATCGCCCAGACTTCCAAGACGATGTCGAGCACGCGGCCGGGCGTCGTGACCGGATTCGGCATCTGCGAGCTGACCGTCGTCAGCTGTGCCGTGACCCAGAACAGCGCACCGCCCAGATCGTCAAAGCCTGAGCTGCGGTGGTCGTGCTCGAGCAGGTACATGAGGAGGGTGCCGACGGCATCCAGCACCAGCGTGGCGCCAAGGAGGAACGTGAGCCGGCTGCGCAGGATGCGGTGCGTGCGCGACTCGCCTCGGAGCACCATCCGGATCTCCGCTGCCGTGTGGCGCACTCCGGGCGGCGGCATCTCGTGCAAGCCTGGCGGAACCGGCACGCCCGTGACCGTACGTCACGTGGCGGCGGAGCCGATGAAGTCGGCGTACGACTGCGGCCGCTCGCCGGTGAGACGCGAGACGTCCGCCGAGACAGCTGCGAAACGCCCCTCCCGGACCGACTTGAACATGCTCGTGAACGCCTCGATCAGCCAGTCGGGAGCGTCGTCCCGGGCGAGCCTGTGCCGGTAGTCGACGTCCTCGAGCCCGCGGTACCGGAGCGGCCGCCCCGTCACCGCCGCGGTGACCTGGGCGATCTCGTCGGCGGTGAGCGCGGCAGGACCGGTGAGCTCGATGACTCCGTCGCAGCGCGAGACGGCCGCGGCGGCCAGCGCGCGCGCCGTGTCGTCGCGGGTCACCAGCGACATCCGGCCTGCGCCGGCCGAGACAGCGAGTTCACCGGCGTTCAAAGCCGGCGCGATCCAGGTCTCGACGAAGAAGTCAGCGAAGATCGAGGTCCGGGCGAGGCAGTGACCGAGGCCCGATTCGGCGAGCAGCGCCTCGGTGTCTCGATGGACGGCCGAGTAGTAGAAGCCCGAGTCCGGCGACACGTCGAGGATGCTGGTGTAGACGACGTGATCGACGCCCGCCTCGACCGCCGCGGCAATGACGTGCTCGTGGTGGCGTCGCATCGGCTCGATGACACCGTCGCTGGAGATGAACACGAGCGTGTCGATGCCGGTGAAGGCAGCCCGCAACGACGCAGGATCGTCGTAGTCGGCGAAGCGAGCCGTGGCGCGAGGCGCGTCCGGCACGGCGTCGGGCCGGCGGGCGAGCGCGACAACCGGCGGAGCGTCCGGGCGACCGAGCAGGTCACGCACCACTCGTGAGCCGACCCCGCCTGAGGCCGCCGTTACGCCGATCGCCATCGCGTCAGAGCTCGGCCAGCCGCCGCTCGAGCAGGCGCTGCTCGGCGTCGTCGTGGGCCAACGCGAGCGCGCGGCGGTAGGCGTCGCGGGCCTCGTCGGTGCGACCGAGCCGGCGCAGCAACTCGCCGCGCGTCGCGTGCAGGTAGCGGTAGTCCTCGAGCGCGAGGCGGTCGACGATCTCAAGCCCCGCCTCGGGACCCTGGTCCTCGGCGACCGCGACGGCCCGGCTCAGCTCCACGACGGGTGACTCGGTGAGGCGCGCGAGCTCGCCGTACAGGGCGGCGATCTCCGTCCAGTCGCGCGGCTCGTCGGCGTGCAGCGCCGCGATCGCCGCCTGCACGACATACGGGCCGCGGCCACGCAGCGCAAGCGCGCGGTCGAGCACGACTCGCCCGTCGGCGATCTGGGCCGCGTCCCAGAGCGAGCGGTCCTGGTCGGCCAGCAGCACGATGTCGCCGTCGCGGAACCGCGCCGCCCGGCGCGCGTCGTGCAGCAGCATCATCGCCAGCAGGCCGTGCACTTCCGGCTCGTCGGGCATCAGCTCGGCGAGCGCGCGCCCGAGCCGGATCGCCTCCGCCGCCAGGTCGCCGCGGCCGGCGTAGCCCTCGTTGAAGATCAGGTACACGACCGCGAGCACGGCGATGAGCCGGTCGGGCAGCAGATGGTCGGGCGGCACCCGGAACGGGATGCCGGCGGCCTTGATCTTGTTCTTCGCCCGCACCAGTCGCTGCGCCATCGTCGGTTCGGGGACCAGGAACGCGCGGGCGATCTCGGGGGTGGTCAGGCCGCCGAGCGTGCGCAGGGTGAGCGCGACCTGAGCCTCGGTCGAGAGTGCCGGATGGCAGCAGGTGAAGACGAGCTCGAGCCGCTCGTCCGGGAATGTCGTCGTCTCGTCCACCGTGTCCTCCACTGCCTCGGGCACGTCGAGCAGGCGGGTCTTCGCGGCGAGCGTGCGATCGCGGCGAATGCGATCGAGCGCGCGGTTGCGCGCCGTCGTCATCAGCCAGGCGCCCGGATTGGTGGGGACGCCGTCGCGCGGCCAGCGCTCCGCCGCGACCGCGAAGGCCTCCTGCGCGGCTTCCTCGGCGAGGTCGAAGTCGCCGAGGAAGCCGATCAAACCAGCGAGGACGCGTCCCCACTGCTCGCGGAACGTCTGCTCGAGGATCGCTACCACTCCGCGATCGGACGCACCTCGATCGCGCCGCCCATGCTCGCCGCGGGGATCCGCGCGGCCAGGTCAATCGCGGCGTCGAGATCGTCCGCCTCGAAGATGCAGTAGCCGCCGACGGCTTCCTTGAGCTCGGCGAACGGGCCGTCGGTGGTGAGGGTCTTGCCGTCCTGCACCCGCACGGTGGTCGCCGTCTCGGGGCTCTGCAGCCCAAGGCCGGGCGTGAAGCCGGGGGTCTCGTTCAGCGCCTTGTACGCCGCGTAGACTGAGCTCTGCTCGTCCTGCGAAAGGGCCTCCCACGCGTCCGTACCCGGGAGCGGAGTGGTGCCCTGGTGGATCAGCAGCATGTACTTCATCGTTGCCTCCTGTTCGGGGATGGTCGCCTATGAGACGAACGGGGAGCGACGAAATCGACAGGTCCCGCTGAGCGGCGGCGTGCCAGATTACTCAGGGGGTGAGCGGCGGCGCCAGAACCGCAGACGGTCCGGGAATCGCGGCGCCGGCAGCGCGCGCTTGACCCGCTCGCCGAACGGCGGCCGCTCGCGCTCGCCGGGCTCCGGTGAGCCGCCTTGCTCGAGCCAGGACGCGACGACCGCGTTCCACGCTTCCTCCATCAGCGCCTTCGCCGCCTCGGGCGTCGGCTCGGCTGCCTCGACCGGGATCGGCGTGGCGGCGTGCAGCTCGCAGTGGACCGGCCGCACGATCACCTTCGCGCGGCGAACGCGGTCGGCGCCGATCACGCACACCGGCAGCACGGTCGCCCCGGTCTGCAGCGCCAGCCGGAACGCGCCACGCCTGGGCGTGCCGAGACCGCCGTGCCGCAGCCGCGTGCCCTCCGGGAAGATCGCCAGCACGCCGCCGCGCTGGAGCACCTGGCGCGCCGTCTCCATCGCCTCGGGGTCCGACTCGCCGCGGCGGACCGGGAAGCAGCCGAGCCGCGACACGTACCAGCCCGCGCGCGGGCGCGCGAACAGCTCGGCCTTGCCCATGAAGCACACCGGGCGCGACGGCGGGAACAGCAGCCCGAGCAGGAACGGGTCCAGGAACGAGCGATGGTTCGCGACCACCAGCACCGGCCCCTCGCCCGGGATCGGGTCCATTCCCGTGCGCGTGAGCCGCAGGTAGGCGATCAGCAGCGGCTTCAGCAGGGCGTAAGTTATTCGGTAGACGGTCTTGCTGGCGCCGTGGTCGCGCGTGAACTGGTGGTACTTGGCGAGTGCGCCGAGGTCGTGCTCGGAGGCGACGGGGGCGGCCATGCCGGGCAGGCTACGGTGCGCGCGGACTGAAGGCCACGAGCGTGCCCGCGGTCACGAGCGCCAGCTCGATCGCGATTGCCACGAACGCGCCCGCCAGCAGGTCCGGGGCGCTGTAGCGCTCGCCGCGTCCGAGCATCCACACCGTCAGGGCAACGGCGGCGAGCGTGAGGGCGAGCGGCGCCCACCGCAGCCGCCGCGCTCCGGCGACGGCCGACACGCCGATGCCGAGCGCGATCATCGCGATCGTGAAGCCGGGCTCGGTGTCCCACCCGGCGACGGTCAGCGGCTCGCCGTCGTCGGTGCCGGAGAACCACGGCAGCAGCAACGAGAGCGCCAGCGCGATCCCGCCGATCCGCAGGACCAGAACCGTCACCGCGTGAGCAGCCCCGCGTCGACCACGAGCGTCGTACCGGTCACGTACCGCGCGGCGGCGAGGTAGAGCACCGCGTCGGCGACATCGCGCGACTCGATCCACGGCACCGGCAGCAGGTTGCCCGCCGACCGCTCCGCGATCTCCTGCGTCGTCATCCCCTCCATCGCGGCGAGGCCGTCGTTCAGCGGCGTGTCGACTCCCGTCGGGTGGATTGAGTTCACGCGGATCCCGTGCGGCGCGAGCTCGATCGCCCACGACTTCGTCAGCCCGGTCAGTCCCCACTTGCTCGCCGCGTAGTGCGACAGCCGCGCCATCCCGCGCAGACCCGCGATCGAGGAGTTGTTGATGATCACGCCGCGCTGGGCGGAGATCATGTGCGGGATCACGCGGCGGCCGACGATCCACGCGCCCTTCAGGTTGATGTCGAGCATCGCGTCCCACTCGGCCTCGGTGAGCTCGTGCGCGAGCCCGTAGGCGCAGATCCCGGCATTGTTGAACAGCAGGTCGATCCGCCCGAAGCGCTCGATCGCCGCGGCCACCGCCGCGCTCACGGCCGCGTCGTCGCGCACGTCGGCCACGGCGACGAGGCACTCCGTCGGGCACTCCTCCGCCAACGACTCGAGCTCGGCCGGCGTCCCCATCCCGTAGCTCGGATAGGCGAGCGGCGCGGCGATGTCGACCGCCACGACGTCGTAACCCTCGGCGGCGAGGGCGAGGCTCGTTGCGCGGCCCTGCCCGTGCGCGGCGCCGGTGACGAGCGCGACCGGCCGTTCGCTCACGCGACGCGCGGGCGGTAGGGCTCCAGGTAGCCGTCGAGCGGCACCCCGAGCGCGTCGTTGACCACGTTGGTGGCGACCATCAGCGCGCCGAACGCGGTGAGCAGCACGATCTCGGGCTGGGAGAAGCGCTCCGCCAGCCGCGCGCGCAGCTCGTCGTCGACCGAGTGGGGGTCGGTCGCGAGCCGCCGACCGAAGTCCACCAGCAGCGCGTCGAGCTCGTCGAGCTCGAGCGCGTCCGGGTCGTCGCCCGCGTCGACCATTAGGCGGCGGAAGAACGTCGAGCAGATCAGGCAGTCGTTCTGCACCGAGATCGCGTGGCAGAACACCATCGTGCGTCGCTCGCCGAGCAGCGGCACGACCTCGTCGTGCAGCGGATACCACTGGAGGAGCGCCTCGAGCGCCACCGGCGAGTGCGCCAGGGTCCACTTCATGTTCGTCATGCGGCCGCCGGTCGCGGCGTGCGCGGCGGCCAGCGCACGCGAGTCCTCCGGCGCATCGGGTTCGGTGAGCGGCGGGATCCAGGCCATGCCGTCCATCATGCCCGCTCGGCGTCGCGGGCGCCGTGCTCGTAGACGAAGTCGACCGGCCAGCTCTGGCGCAGGAACAGGCTCAGCTGCTCGTTCACCGCGCGTTCCTGCTCGAGCGTCGCGGGAAGCGGGAGGTGCATCGCAGTGAGGAGGTCGAAGCGGTGCAGGTCGATCGCCGCGCGTATGCCCTCGCCGTAGGCGACCGCGGCGGCGATCGCGCCGCGATAGGAGAGCCACGCGAGCAGCAGGCAGCCGGCCGGCACGAGCAGCCACCACCCGTGCGTCACGAGCAGGACGAGCGAGACCACAGCGGCGGCGGCGAACACAGCGCAGAAGCGCGCGGCGAGGTCGAGCCCGTCGCGCTGATCGTCGACCAGCGCGCGGACGCCGTCCGGGAGCAGCGGGTACAGACGCGGCCATGCGACGACGGCGTCGAGCCCGTACGGCTCCCCCGCGCGCGTCTCCGCCGCCCGCAGCGCGTTGCCGAGCCGCGTCGGCAGCAGCCACGCGGGGTCGGCCGGGAAGAGGCGCCGCAGGCGGCTCTCGGCGTCGGCCATCGCGGCGAGCTCGGCCGCATCCGGCATCGCGGCGCGCGGCGCGGCCGCCGTGGCGAGCGTGTCGAAGCGCCGCTGCTGGCGATCCAGGCCGAGCGCGCGGACGCGCGCGGGCCAGTAGCCCTCGAGCGCGCGCACGAGGCCGAGCTGGAGCGGCTGGAGCACGAGGGCGGTGACGACAAGCGCGAGGAACAGCAGGCCGCCCGCCCACGCATCGAGGTCGCGCGCGTGGTCGAGCACGCGGTCGAGGTCGGGCGCGTCGCCCGGCGCGCCGCTCCAGACGAGCGCCAGCACGAACAGCGCGAGGAACCCACCGGGCAGCAGTCCGATCAGCGCGAACCGCGTGCCCATGTCCCGCCCGAAGCCGATCAGGTCGGAGACGCTCATCGCGGGGCCAGCGCCCGTTCGGGGTGCAGGCGGCAGTGCGGCGGCGCTGCCGGGTTGAAGCTGAGCGCGTACTGCGGGCTCTCCTCGCACCCGGGCTCGGGGCACTCGAGCTCCAGCGTCCGCCAGGACGTCGATGTCCCGGGGAGGATCGTGCGTGCGGCGTCGCCGAAGCCCATCGACCGCGTGCCCATCAGGTCGTACAGGTCGGTCCGGAACAGACAGCCGGCGTCCTCGCCGCGCACGATCAGGTGCACACCGCGCCGCGCGCGGTCCTCGCCGAACCACGCGACGACGCCGGGCACCTCCTCGTCGCGCTCGAGTCGCAGTACCGGCAGGCCCGGCTCGTCGAGTGGGCGGGTGCGGCCGGCGAGGTCGTCCAGGGTCATCCGGCGGCCTCCTCGAACTCGATCGTGGGTCGCCCGATCACGTAGAACGCCGCCCACTGCGCGGGCGCGGCGAACGGCGGATCGGACAGGTGGTGGGCGTACGCCTCGAGCTCCATCGCGGCGTACGGGTCGCCCGCGCCGTCGGCGAGCGCGAGCAGGCGCTCGCGCGCCGCCACGAGGCTCAGCGTGCGCAGCTCGTCGCCTGTGCGCTGTACGAGCGCTGCGAGGTCCACGCGCGTGCCGGCCTGCAGCAGGCCGGCGTAGAAGCTCTCCGCCCACAGCGCCGCGAAGCCCTCCTCGACCTCCCAGTACGTGCCGATGACGCTGTCGACCCCGGCGAGCTGGAGCGCGATCGGCACGCCGGCCTTCGCCTCGTCCGCGCGCCCGACGCCGGCGCCCGACGCGCAGGCGACAAGCACCGCGAGGCGGCATCCGCCGAGGCCTTCGGCCAGCATCAGGTCGGACGCGGAAAGCAGCTCGGCGAGCCGGATCAACTGCTCACCGTCGTAGTCCGCGACGAGCGTGCCGCCCGCGTGCTCGAGCCGGCGCTCCAGCCGGTCACCGTGGGTCCAACGGCGCTCGGTCACGCGGCCGACGCCGGGCACGTCGGCGAAGCGCTCGACCCACGCCGGCTCCTCCTCCTCGTCATCGTCCTCGGCGGAGGGTGGAGCACGCCAGTCGCCCGCCTGCTCGATCCAGGCGCCGAACGGGTCGCCGTCACCGGTCAGCGCGAAGTCCGGCTGTAGCTCGAGGCCCGACCGCAGCCGCTCCGACCGTCCGTGGCCGGCGAAGTGGAGCACCGACCGCCCGCCGAGGGCGCCGAGCAGCGCCGGCTCCGTCGCTCCGGCTTCCGCCAGTTCGGCGACCGCGAAGCCCGCGTCCGCGAGGCGTCGTGCGACCGGCCCGCACGCCGCGGCCGACACGCGTAGGTCGAGCGTCGGGTTCGCCACCACGAGCGCCTCGCGGCGCGCCGGCGGGGCGGACCTCCGGCGGCCGCGGACGACCTCCGAGATGCTCGCCGCCATCGCGACGTCGATGCCGCGCAGACTCGGCAGCGCCGCCCACGGGATCAGGTAGAGCATGGTGTCCGGAACGATCGTCAGGCGGTGCAGGCCGCGCTCGTTCAGCAGCGCGCGCAGCCAGCGCCCGACGATCGCGTCGACGCCGGCGAGCATCCTCGACAGGCTCGGCTCGGCTGCGAGCCCGCTGGTCGGGTCGTTCAGCGCCATCAGCCAGTCGCCGTCGCCCTCGCCTTCGCCCGCGAACAGCTCGAGCCACTGGAGCGTGGCGACGTCCTCGAGCAGCAGCCGGCCCGTCGGCTCTGCGCTGTCGCCCGGGGCGACGAGGACGCCGATCGTCCCGGTGAAGTGCAGGCCGATCGCCGCCACCGCCTCGCCGGCCTCGAGCGCCGCGCCCACGGCGGCGATCGGCGGGCTGGCGAGCCGCTCCGTGTCGAGCCGCGGGCGCACCTGCCGGTAGCGCTCGAGCAGCTGGGCACGGGCGGGTACCGCGCCGTCCACGGGAGCGCCGCGCGCGGCGGCGTCGAGCTGGCGCTCGAGCGCGAGCAGGTCGCGGCCGGCCGGATCTGCGCGCAACGCCGCGCGGTAGCGCCCGCGCAAGCCGCCGGCGCGGTCGAGCGCGCGCAGCACGCCGTCCCAGTCGTCCTGGCGGGCCAGCGACGCCGCCAGCGCGTCGGCCACCGCGGCCACGCGCACCTGAGCGTCGTTCACGTCGTCGTCGGTCACGGCCGTGAGATAGCGCGCCTCGACGTGCGGCAGCAGCGTCTGGAGCACCTCGACCGCACGGTCGTGTTCGTCGAGCGCCAGTCGCAGCTGGCCCTCGCGCAGCGCCAGCTGCTGCACGTCGGCGGCCTGCAGGTCGCTCGCCTCGACGAGCGCGTGGTACGCGGCCGCCGCCTCCTCCCACTCGCCGGACATGTCGTGCCGCGCGGCGCGCCCGGCGAGCGCTCCGAGGCCTTCCTCGTCCTCGTCGGGGACGTAGCGAGCGTGGCGGTCGGCCCAGTGCTCGGCCAGCGCGCGATCGCCGGCGTCGCGAGCGACGATGTGGCGGTTCGAGCAGAACGAGTCGGCGGCGAGCGCGAACTCCTCGGCGCCCTCCGCGTCGGCCGCCAGCGCCCACTCCTCGCCCTCGTCGAGCAGCGCGTCGTCGCCGACGTCGGCCAGCAGCAGCGCGGCGATCGTGCGCACGCCGTTGTCCGCGTCGTCGTCCACGCGCGCGCGGTCGAGTTGCTCGCCGAGCGTGCCGATCGCCCATGCCGGGTCGCGCTCCTCGTGCCCGATCGGCAGGGCGAGCACGGCCTGCGCGTGGTAGCGATGCACCCACGACACGCGCTCGCCAAACAGGTCGACGAGATCCTCGGCCGCGGCCACGCGCAGCTCGGGCTCGTCGGCACGGTCGGTCAGCCGCCGGCCCTGCAGCCAGCCCAGAAGCATGTCGAAAGCGGCGTCGGTGTCGGGGTCGTCTCGCTCGCTCAGATCCAGCCAGACGTCGATGCCGCGCTCGACGGTCTCCTTGGCGAGGGAGGCCACCACGCGCCGACCCTCGCAGCGAGCCGGGAGGCTGTCAAGCCGTGGTCGTAGCATCCCGGCCGTGGCGATCACACGTCGGGACTTCGTACGGCGCTCCGCGGCGGGTGCGGTCCTGCTCGGCGTGGGAGCGGCCCGCGCCGAGGCCGACCGGTTGCCGCCGTCGCAGGTGCGCGCGCTGCGCGACGCTGTCCGCGGCCGCGTGCTGACGCCGAGCACGAACGGCTATGACGCCGCGCGGGTGATCTTCAACCGTCGCTACGACGGCGTCCGCCCGCCCGCGGTCGTGCGCGCGCAAGATCCGGCCGACGTGCAGGCGGTCGTGCGTTGGGCGCAGCGGTTCGACGTCCCGCTCACGGTCCGCTCCGGCGGCCACGCGTACAACGGCGCGTCGACGAGCCGCAGCGCGGTGGTCGTCGATCTCCGTCACCTCGACCGGATCACGCTGCGCGACGGGATCGCGACGGTGGGGCCGGGCGCGCGCAACATCGACGTCTACGCGGCGCTCGCCCGTCACGGCGCCACGATCCCATCCGGCTCGTGCCCGACCGTCGGCGTCGGCGGTCTCGCCACCGGCGGCGGGATGGGACTGGCCGGTCGCGCGCTCGGGCTCACGATCGATCGCGTGCGCAGCTTCGACGTCGTGACCGCCGACGGGAGCCGACGGCGGGTCGACGCGGGCTCCGACGAGGACCTGTACTGGGCGCTACGCGGCGGCGGTGGCAGCTTCGCGATCGTCACCGCTGTGCGGCTGCGCGTGCGGCGGGTGCGGCGCGCGGCGTGGTTCCGCGTCACGTTCCCGGCGGCGTCGCGCGAGGAGGCGCTGGCGGCGTGGGACGACCTCGCCCCGGGCGCGCCGGACGACCTGACCGCGATCCTCACGCTCACCGGCTCGGGCGCGACCGCGTTCGGCCAGCACATGGGGTCCGAGCGCGCGGCGCGCCGGATCGTCGCGCCGCTCGCACGCGTTCCGGGCGCGAGCCTGAGCGCCGGAAGCTCGGGCTACCTCGCGCTCCAGCGGCGCTGGGCGGGCTGTGCCGACGGCGGCCTGGCCGCCTGCCTCGACGCCGAGCGCTCCACGTTCGCGGCGTCGTCCGTCTACGTGGCGCGCCGGCTGTCGGCCGCGGGCCGGCGGGCGTTCGTCAACGCGGCCGGGACGGGAGCGACGCTGATCCTCGATGCCTACGGCGGAGCGATCGGCCGGGTCGCGCCCGACGCGACCGCGTTCGTGCACCGCGACGTGCGCTTCAGCGTCCAGATCCTCTCCTACACCTCGATCGGCACCGCCCGCTCCCGCGTCCGCCGCGCCCGCCGCTTGATCGCACCGCACGGCAACGGGCAGGCGTACCAGAACTACGCCGACCCGGACCTCGCGGGCGCGCGCCGCGCGTATTACGGCAGCAACCTCGAGCGGCTCGTGCAGATCAAGGCTGCGGTCGACCCCGCGAACCGGTTCCGGCCGGCACAGGGGATCTAGCCGAAGAACACCTCGGCGGTCCGGTACAGCTCCGGGTCGAGCAGCTTCGGCTCGGCCAGCGCCTCGTCGAGCGGGACGCGCACGATCTCGGTGCCGCGGAGCGCGACCATCTTGCCGAAGTCGCCGTCCGTCGCCGCGTCGATCGCGGCCACGCCGAAGCGCGTGCCGAGTACGCGGTCGTACGCGAGCGGGGTGCCGCCGCGCTGTACGTGGCCGAGGATCGTCATGCGCGACTCGAAGCCCGTGCGCGCCTCGATCGCCTTCTCGAGCGCGACCGCGATGCCACCGAGGCGGACGTGGCCGAAGGCGTCCTCGGCACCGGAGAACTCGGAGACGATCTCACCGTCCTTCGGCGTGGCGCCCTCGGCGACGACGACGATCGAGAACGTGGACCCCGCGTCGTGGCGGTGCTTGATCCGCGAGCACACGTCGTCGACGTCGAACGGGCGCTCGGGGACGAGGATCACGTCGGCCCCGCCAGCGATTCCGGAATAGGCGGCGATCCAGCCGGCGTGGCGGCCCATCACCTCGACGATGATCACGCGGTTGTGCGACTCGGCGGTGGTGTGCAGCCGGTCGATCGCGTCGGTCGCGATCTGCACCGCGGTCTGGAAGCCGAACGTGAAGTCGGTCCCCGCCAGGTCGTTGTCGATCGTCTTCGGGACACCGACCACCGGGATCCCCTCGTCGACCAACCTGCGCGCGACGCCGAGCGTGTCCTCGCCGCCGATCGGGATCAGCGCGTTGAGCCCGCGCTCGCGCATCGCCTCGCGCACCTGGTCGACGCCGCCGTCGACCTTGTACGGGTTCGTCCGCGAGGACCCGAGGATGGTGCCGCCACGGTGCAGGATGCCCCGCGTCGTCGCGTTGGTGAGTTCGACCGCCTCGTTCTTGAGCACCCCCGCCCAGCCATAGCGGAAGCCCACGAGCTCATGCTGGTGGACGTTGATGCCCTTGCGGACGATGCCGCGGATGACCGCGTTGAGTCCGGGGCAGTCTCCGCCTCCGGTAAGGACGCCTATACGAGCCATGGGCCGAATGTAATCGGGTTTCGCCCTCCGATCACCGCTTCGTCCGCACGTCAGATCTCCGCCGACGCCGTGTCGGCGGAGATCTCCGTGCGACGTTACTTATGCCTTCGCGCCCTCGATCGTCGGCTCGGGCGTGAACTTCGGCAGCCAGTTCAGCCGCTTCGGCAGGTACCAGTTCCACTCGCCGAGGAGCTTCATCGTGGCCGGGAGCAGGACGCCGCGCACGATCGTCGCGTCGAGCAGGACGGCGACCGCGAGGCCGACGCCCATCTGCTTGAACTCGATCATGCTCAGCGAGCCGAAGATCGAGAACACCGCGACCATCACGACCGCCGCGCTGGTAACCACGCCGGCCGTCTGCTTGATGCCGTGGGCGACCGCCTCGTCGGTCTTCATGCCACCGTCGACCGCTTCTCGGATCCGGCTGATGATGAACACGTGGTAGTCCATCGAGAGGCCGAACAGGATCACGAACAGGAACAGCGGCAGCCAGGCGGTGATCCCGCCCATCGATTCGAACCCGAGCAGCTTCTCGCCGTGCCCGTCCTGGAAGACGAGCGTCAGGATGCCGTAGGCGGCTCCCACCGACAGCAGGTTCAGCACGATCGCCTTCAGGGGGATCACGATCGAGCGGAACGTGACGAGCAGGAGCAGGAACGCGAGGCCGAGCACGAACCCGAACACGATCGGCAGGTGGGACTTCATCGAGTCGTTGAAGTCCTTCGAGCCGGCCGTCATGCCGGTCACGTTCGTCTGGACGCCTCCGACCTTCCCGATCGTCGCCGGGATCACGTCGTCGCGAAGCGACATCAGCGCGGCGTCCGACACGTCGTCGGTGCCGTTGCCGTTCATCGGGATCGACACGACCTCGACGGTCTTGTCAGGGCTCCTGTCGGTCGTCACGGGCTGGGACATCTGGCCGGTGGCGAGCGCCTTGTCGGTCATCGCCTTGATGCCGGCCTGGACCTCCGGCTTGGTCACGTCGTCGGCCTGGACCGCGACGATCGCGGGGAGCGGGCCGCCTGGGAACGCGGCCTGGATCCGGTCGTAGACCTTCACGACCTCGAGGTCCTTCGGCAGCCCGGAGGCGCCGGCGTTGACGGTGTGCATGCCGATCGCGGGGATCGCGAGGGCGATCAGCACGCCGGCGGACAGGACCACCGAGAGGACCGGGCGGCGCAGGACGCGGTCGAGGATCCAGCCCCAGACGCGCGACTCGCCGTGGTTGCGGTGGCGCATCCGGCCGATGAACGGGACGCGGCCCTTCTCGACGTTGTCGCCGAGCTTCGAGAGCACGGCGGGGAGCACCGTGAGGGAGCCGAGGACCGCGATGCCGACGACGAGGATCGTGCCGACCGCGAACGACTGGAACACGATGCTGCCGGCGAAGAACATGCCGGCCATCGCGATCATCACGGTCAGGCCGGAGATGAGCACCGCCTGGCCCGACGTGGCGGCCGCGAATGCGAGCGCATCCTCTGGCGAGCGCCCGGCGTCGCGTTCCTCCATCTTCCTTCGTAGATAGAACATCGAGTAGTCGACACCGACCGCGAGACCGACGAGCAGGACCACCGAGCCGACGGACTCGTCCATCGCGAACAGCTGGCTGATCGGTGCGAGGATGCCGATCGTCGCGACCACGGCGGTGATGCCGAGCAGCAGCGGGACTCCGGCGGCGACGAGCGCGCCGAACGCGACCACGAGGATCAGCATCGTGATCGGGAGCGAGAGGACCTCGGCCTTCTTGAAGTCATCCTCGAACGCCTTCGAGATCGCCTTGTCGGCGCTGGCGTCGCCGAACTGGCCGACGAACACCTCGGGGTTCGCCTTCTGGGCGGCCGCCGTCGCGGCCAGCGTGCTGTCCACGCGTTGCTCGGTGACGTCGTCGTCGCCTGGGAGCTCGAATGTGATCAGTGCGGACCGGCCGTCCTTGGAGAGTTGGCCCTCGTTGCCCTTGGCGAGCGGCGACTCCACCTTGTCGACGCCCTTCAAGCCTTCGAGGCGCCCGACGGTGTCTTCGACAGCAGCGGTGAAGGGGGCATCACCGACCTTGACGGAGCCCTTGCCCTGGACGAGCACCTGCTCGTCGGCGGAGTCGCGGAAGTTCGCGGCGGCGATGGCCTTATCGGCCGTCTTGGACGAGCCGTTGCCGTAATCCTCGTCCGCGATCGTCTTCTGGCCGATGGCGCCGGCGAGAAGGAACGCGATCACGACGAATGCCAGCCAGCCGAAGATCGCCGTCTTACGGTGGCCTGCGCTCCAACGCGCGGCACGCGCGGCGAGATTCTCTGATTGCACTGGTGAAGCCTCCGGATACAGAAGGGGGAGCGGGTATCCGTAGCTTCGTGCGGGGCCGCTCCTGGGGCATTGGAGTGGCCCGGTGTCCGGCGGTGCGGACAGCCTCACCCGGTCAGGTGAGGCTTCCGCATCGCGGTTCCTTGCTGATCTAGAACACGAAGATGATCAGCAGGATGATGATGATGAGGAGTGTGCCCAGTCCGATGTACATGGCGCCGGGCTTACCCAGGATGGCGCGCAATCACTCCGAACGGGGAACCGACGACGGCCGCGGCGTGTGGCGCTTGACCTGCTCGCAGTCGGCCGCGACGTCGTCGGCGAAGTCCGCGCGGACGCGATCGATGCCGGCGCCGCAGGTCACGACGTCACGGACGCCGTCGCGAACGAAGATGCGATCGTCGCCTTCGTCGCCGTTGACAGTGTCGCTCGCGTCGTCGCGCACGCGCGCCGTCAGGCGGTCGTTCCCGGTGCCGCCCCACAGCGTGTCTGCACCGCGCCCGGCATGCAGCACGTCGAAGCCGTCGCCACCGCGGATGCTGTCGTTGCCTGGTCGCCCGCGGACGCGGTCGAACCCGGCTCCGGCGTCGACGGTGTCGTTGCCGGCTCCCGCCCAGATGCGGTCGTCGCCCTCGTCGCCGAGGACGGTGTCGTTGCCCGCCCCGGCGTCGATCACGTCGGGTCCAGCGCCGCCGCCGATGCCGTCGTCGCCGCGGCCCGCACGGACGCGATCGGCGCCCTCGCCGAGGTTGATGCGGTCATTACCCGCGAGCGCGAAGACGACGTCCGGGCCGCCCTTCGCGTCGATCTGATCGGCACCGCGACTGCCGACAATTCTGTCGTGGCCGTCGGTGCCTGTGATGACGAGCGCGAGCGCGCTCCCAGCGGCCACCAGCAACACTGCGGCGGCGAGCAAAGGCGCCGTCCAGAGGCGCTTGAAACAATGGGACACGGGGCCCCACCTCCTGGCTGATCGGTTGACGCCCCGGAAACCCCCTCCAGGCCGCTTAGTTGCGGCCCGGGGAAGGCTCCGGATTCGGCCGGGCGGCTGGGGTCCCGCTCAACGCACGATTCCCGTGCCATACTGGCCACCCGGACGCCCCGGGGGGCGTAGCTCAGTTGGTTAGAGCGCCGGCCTGTCACGCCGGAGGTCGCGGGTTCGAGTCCCGTCGCTCCCGTCCCTCAAAGCCGCCGCTTCCGGCGGCTTTTTCTTTGGTCGGGCGCGGGCGTTGTGGGGGCTCGAAGGGCCGCGGGTACCACTCGCGGGTACCAAACGGCGCTCGAACGCGATCGTCTCGCGCAGAAGCGCGGCGCCTGTGGGGGCGAGTTCGGCGCGTCTGTTGCTTTGGGCGTTCGTAGGCATTTCTGGGTGCCGCGGGCGACGCTTGCGACGTCCCCGGGCGCGCAGCTATGGGCCGGCGGCCGTCACGTCAGCCCGCTCGACTTCTGCAGGATCCCACTCCGGCGCCGGGAGGCGTCCGGCGTGGCTGTCGTCGTCGGTGTCGTACGGACTTGGGGGCCAGGATGTGTCGCGCGGGTTGGGCTCATCGCGCTCATAGAGCGGCAAGGCCTCGGGCTTGACGCGTGCTCGTGCCCAGTACGCGGCGAGCTTGACCTTCAAGTGCCGTCGGGCTAGGGGGTGGAGTTGCGCGATCCGGCGGGGCGGGGTGCGGAGGAACTCGTCGGACAGCATCGCCGGTCGCACGAGCAGCGCGAACAACTCCCCCTCGTCCAAGCCCGGACAGGGCGGGAGGTACAGATAGGGATGCGAGGCGTCGCGACTCCGGATCAGGCCCTGCTTGTCCTCGGGCGTGCCAAGCGCCTGGCAGGCCTGCTCGAACCCCACGACGGGCACGAGAACTCTGTACGGGTGAGCCAGGCCACCGGTGCCCTGATCGGCCATGTCGCACGTCGGCGTGATGAGTAGTCCGTACGCGAATTCGATGTGGCCGACGTAGTGCTTGCGGTCGCCATGCTCGTCGTCGCCCTCGACCACGACGCTCGGCTGCGTCGTGAACGGGATCGCCTCGAACAGGTCCCCGGCGAAGAGGATTCGCGACCACGGACGCCGCCAGTAGAACTCGTCGACCGGACGCGCTCTAGTTGTAGTTCCTGACCACGTTGTTCATCCGGGCCTCCTTGGAGGCTGGTGGTTGTCGAGGCCCCAGTCCCAAGGAGGACGCCGGATGAAGTTGCACGCTAACGCGGCCCTGTCATTGACGCAGCGGCGTCGGATGGTGCTCAGGGTGCTCGAGCAGGGCTGGACTATCAAGGCGGCTGCGGCGGCCGCGGAAACCAGTCCCAGAACATGTGGGAAGTGGGTGTCTCGGTACCGCAGCGGCCGAGAGTGCGCTCTGTTGGATCGCAGCAGCGCACCGCACCGGGTGGCCAACAGGACTTGCGAGCGGCGGATCGAGGTGATCGCGGCGTTGCGCCGGCTCAGGTTCACCGGGCCGGAGATCGCCGAGCTGCTTGCGATGCCGCTGTCGACGGTGTCAGGGATCCTGACGCGGATCGGGATGGGCCGTTTGGGACGGCTCGGGTTAGAGCCGGCCGAGCGCTATGAGCGCGAGCGCCCAGGCGAGCTGGTCCACATCGACGTCAAAAAGCTCGGGCGGATCGTCGGCGGCGCGGGGCAATCGCATCACCGGTCGCCAGGGACGCGGCCGCTATGCCGCCGGGTCGTTTATCGACGCCGCCGGACGCCGGCGCAGCAAGACCGGCTGGGAGTTCGTCCATGTCGCGATCGACGACGCCACCCGCCTGGCCTACGCCGAAGTCTTGCCCGACGAGCAGGCCGGCACCGCGGTTGGGTTCCTGCGCCGCGCGCTGGCCTTCTACGCCAGCTACGGCATCGCCGTCGAGCGCGTGATCACCGACAACGGCTCCGCCTACCGGTCCGCGATCCACGCCATCGCCTGCCGAGCACTCGGGATCCGGCACCTGCGCACCCGGCCGCGACGCCCACAGACCAACGGCAAAGCAGAACGCTTCATCCGCACCATGCTCGGCGGCTGGGCCTACGGCGCGATCTACGGCACCAGCCGAGAACGCACCGCAGCCCTTGACGGCTGGCTCTACCGCTACAACCATCACCGACGACACGCAGGCATCGGCCGCCAAACACCCATCACCCGCGTGAACAACCTGCTCGGGACTTACAGCCCGACCTGCCCAGGGCGTTCCTGCCCGGCCCGGAGCGCGAGATCGCGTTGTTGGTCAACCACCGCGCGAACCTCGTGCACGAGCGCACGCGCGCGTGCAAGCGGCTGCGGTGGCTGCTGCACGACATCGACCCGACGCTCGAGCCGGCGCTGCGAACGCTCAGCAACGTGACGCCGCTGGAGCGGCTCGATCGCCGGCTCGCGCGACGTGACGCGACCGCGGCCGTCAGGGTCGCCAGGGATCTGGTCGCCCAGATCCGCCGGTTGAGCGTCCGGATCGATCAGCTCAAGCGCGAGCTCGCGCCGCTCGTCCGCCGGCACGCGCCGGCGCTGCTGACGCTGACCGGCTGCGGCGTGCTGGTCGCCGCCCGGATCCTCGCCGAGGTCGCCAACGTGACGCGCTTTCGGACCGACGCGCAGCTCGCGCTCTACGCCGGCATCGCCCCGCTGGACGCCTCCTCAGGACGCCAGCAACGCCACCGGCTCAACCGCACCGGCAACCGCCAGCTCAACCACGCGCTGCACATCATCGCGATCACCCAAGCCCGCATCTACGCCCCAGCGCGCGACTACCTCGCGCGCCGGCGCAGCGACGGCAAGACCACCAAGGAAGCCCTGCGCGCCTTCAAGCGCCACCTGATCCGCCGCGTCTTCGGACTCCTCAAGACCCACCAGCAGCGCCCGACGATCGCCATCGACGCCCCGATCGCCACCGCCTGCTTGACATAGGAGGAACCGAATCGGTGCACCAGATGGCCCGCGGTTGTCCGACACCGGCTTAAGGACCGGAGTCGGATACGTGTTGTCGATCGGAAAGCTCGCGACGGGCCAAGCCCGCTACTACCTCGACCAGGCCGAGGCGCGGGTCGACGCGGTGCAGAGCGTCGGCGACGGGATCGAGGACTACTACGCCGGCGGCGCCGAGGCGCGTGGCGAGTGGTGCGGTGCGGCGGCGACGGCCTTGGGTCTCGACGGCGCGGTCGACGGCGATGCGCTTCGGCGCGTGCTGGCGGGCCATCGCCCGTGGTCTGACGCGCCTCTGCGCGACCCGAGGAGCCGGGCACGGGTGGCGGGATTCGACCTCACGTTCTCCGCCCCGAAGAGCGTCAGCGTGATCTTCGGGCTCGCCGATCCGGCACTCCGGTCCGCCGTCCGTGAGGCCCACGACGCGGCTGTGACGGAGGCGTTCGGCTACCTCGAGCGATCGGCCGCCGCCGTTCGGCGCGGCCAGGGTGGCGCCACGATCGCGAATGCGAACGGGCTCGTCGCGGCGGCGTTCCGGCATCGCACGTCGCGGGCCGGAGATCCGCAGCTCCACACCCACGTGCTCGTCGCCAACCTCGGCCACGGGCCGGACGGACGGTGGTCCGCGCTCGACGGCCGCAGGCTCTACGCCCACGCGCGGACGGCGAGCTTCCTCTACCACGCCGTGCTGCGTGGGGAACTCACGCGCTCGCTCGGGCTCGCTTGGACTCCCGTTCGCGACGGAATTGCTGATGTCGACGGTGTCCCGCGAGAGGTGATGCGGGAGTTCAGTCAACGGCGCGCGGACATCGAAGCTGCGCTCCTCGAGCGAGGGCTGGCGGGACCGCGCGCCGCCGAGGCCGCGACGCTCGCCACGCGGCGCTCGAAGGCGCCGCCGGTCGATGCCGATCGCCTCGCCGAAGCGTGGCGCCGACGCGCCGCCCCGCTCGGTTTCGACGTGCCCGCGCTTGGCGAGCTTCTCGGCCGAGAGCAGCCGCAGGCGCTCGATGCGTCTGGCCGGCTCGCGATCGAGGCTGCGCTCGCCGGCCCCGACGGTCTCACCCGTCACCGCTCGAGCTTCGGCCGCCGCGAGGTGCTCCAAGCGCTCTGCGAGCGCCTGCCTGCCGGCGCGGCGGCCACCGCCGAGCAGCTCGAGCGCGCGGCGGATGCATTCCTCGCGTCCGATCGCGTCGTGCCGCTGCTCGTCGGCCCGCGGCGGGTGGACGGCGCGGACGCCATCCGTCTGCGCGACGGTCGACCGGTTCCCGTCGCCCTCGATGAGCGGCGCTACTCGACGCCTGATCTCCTGGCGGCGGAGCAACGGATCGTCGACCACGCTCTGCATACGCGCGGAGCAGACGAGCCGCTGCCGTCGCAGGCCGTCGATGCCGCCATCGCCGCCCGTCCGTCGCTGTCGGCGGAGCAACGGGCGATGGTGCGCGAGGTCTGTCGCGCGGACGCCGAGGTCGCTGTCGTCGCCGGTCGTGCGGGAACCGGCAAGACCTTCGCGCTCGCCGCGGCGCGCGAGGCGTGGGAGGCGGCTGGACGTCCGGTCCTCGGCGCGGCGGTCGCGCAGCGCGCGGCGCGCGAGCTCCAGGACGATGCCGGGATCCCGAGCACGAGTGTCGCCGCACTGCTCGCCCGTGGACCGCTGCCGGCGCGCGTGCTGCTCGTCGTCGACGAGGCCGGGATGGTCGGTACGCGGCAGCTCGCGGCGATCGTCGAACGCGTGCGGGCGGCCGGCGGGAAGCTCGCCCTGGTGGGCGACCATCGCCAGCTCTCGGAGATCGAGGCCGGCGGTGCCTTCCGGGGGCTCGTGCAGCGCGGCGCGGCCGTCGAGCTGCGCGAGAACCGGCGGCAGCGCCATGCCTGGGAGCGTGCAGCGCTCGACCACCTCCGCGAGGGCCGGGCCGAGCAGGCGGTGACCCTCTACCGCCAGCAGGGCCGGCTCATCGTGGAACCGGAGCTCGCCCAGGCCCGGCGCCGTCTCGTTGCGGACTGGCTGTCGCGCGACGGGCTGATGATCGCCGCGCGTCGCGCCGACGTCGCCGAGCTGAACCGGCTGGCGCGGGACGCGTTGCGCACATCCGGGCAGCTCCAGCGCCGAGAAGTCGTCCTCCCCGGCGGCCGGTTCGCGGTCGGAGACCGCGTCGTCGTTCGGCGCAACGACCGGCAGTCAGGGTTGAGCAACGGCGATCGTGGCGTCGTGCTCGCCGTCGACCTGCGCTCGCGCCGGCTCGAGCTCGAATGCGGAAAACGTCGCGTAGTGCTCGGCGTCGAGTTTTTGCTCGGCCATACCGAGGACGGAGACCCGACGCTGGCGCACGGCTACGCAGTCACGGTCCACGTCGCGCAGGGCGCGACCGTCGATCGCGCATATGTCCTAGCCCACGGCCTCTCACGCGAGTCGGGGTACACCGCGATGAGCCGCGGTCGTGACGCCAACCATCTGTACGTCGCCGACGCCGCGCCCGACCGCGAGGAGTTCGCGCCCGCGGAGCCAGGCCGCCGAACCGCGGTCGAGCGGCTCGTCCGCGACTTGCAGCGCAGCGCGGCGGAGTCGCTCGCGATCGACGCCGGGGAGCCCACGCCGGCGGCGCGCCGCCGCGAGCGCAGAGCGACGCGGCTCGCGCGCGAGCGCTCGATCGATCACGACTTCGGGATCGACCGATGACCGATTCGCTCCTCACGGAGCTGATGACCGTCGGCCAGGTGGCGGAGCTGCTCCAGATGCGCCGCTCGACCGTAGAGGACTACGCGCGGCGGGGCCTGCTCCCGTCGCTGAAGCTCGGCCGCCACCGGCGGTTCGTTCGCTCGGACGTTGAGGCCGCAATCGCGCGGCTTCGGGAGACGTCGTAGCCGGCAGGCGACCTACGTCCGGGCCGCCTCGACGATGCGCCGTCTCCCTTCCTCCTGCGGGGCTGCCCCGAGCTGCGGTGCCCACGGGGGCTGTTTCAGGGAACTGGTTTCAGGTTGATTGTGCGTCAGAGCTGCGCGCGCGCCGTCAGTCGGGCTGTACTGAGCGTCCGGCCGCGACGGCTACGTAGCTCGCGACCGCCGGTGCCGTAGTCCGGTACTGGTGACCCGCGGGTTCGCGGGAGCGATCGTGCCGAGCATGAATACTCCTCCCTCGAAGACAAGGCGGCGGCTGTGCGCGGCCGCGATCGCCCTCACCGCTCTCGCCGTGCCCGCCTCGGCCTCGGCCGCCACGCCGGGCAACCCGCAGGTCGCCCGCATCAACCCGACCACCGGTGTGGCCACCACGCTCGCCGGTGGCGCACCGTGGACCACGCTCGGCGGGATCGCCGTCGGCCCCACGGGCACGCTCTACGTCGCCAACGAAGGGCCGATCGGCCCGAACCCCCGCGGCGCCGGCATCTACTCGCTGGCCGCGCCGGGTTTCGCGATCACGCCGGTGGCCTCGACCCCGTACCCGGCGTCCGTAATCACCTCCGGCTCCAGCCTCTACGCGCTCGACAACGACCGCGTCCTCAACCTCACCGGCGGCGCCCAGACCGTCGTCTCCTCCGGCGGCCTGTACGACCAGAACGACGTCGCCCCCGAGTTCGGTGCGATCGCCGGGAACACGCTGTACACGACCGCCTCCTCCACGTGCGACCAGGCCGAGGGCGGCGGCAGCTACGTGATCGCCGTCAACCTCACCACCGGCGCCCAGACCCTGACCAAGAACTTCGGCTGCACGCCGATCAGTGGCATCGCCGCCACCCCGGGCGGTGAGCTGCTGGTCGCCGAACCCGGCAAGATCGCCGAGCTTGACCCGTACACGGGCGTCACCGGGACCCTGACCAGCGGCGGGCAGCTCGCCACTCCCCAGGGCATCGCGCTGAACGCTGCCGGTGATCTGCTCGTCGCGGACTCCACCAGCGGCGTCATCGCCGTCGACCCCGAGACCGGCGACCAGTCCCCCGTCACCGCGCCCAGCACGGTGGGCGGCGCGTCCGGCATCGCCGTCGCCCCCGACGGCAGCATCTACGTCACCGAAACCGGCTTCCCGCCCACGCTGCGGGCCACGGCCGCCCGCCGGCAGCATTTCAGCGCCTCCGGGATCGCGTTCACCGCGGTTTGCAGCCGCACCTGCAAGCTCGGCTACAACACGTCGATTCGGGTCGCCGGCAAGCCGGGCTTCACCAAGTACCGGGTGTTCACCAGCGTGACCGGACGCCGTCACCTGCACGCCAAGCTGCCCAGCCAGGTCAACCGCCGGATCACAAGCGCGCTACGGCACGGCAAGAGGGTCAGCGCGACGCTGCAGCTCAAGCCGATGGATCGCAACAGCGGCGACAGCGGCAAGAGCACGACGCTGAAGGTGCGGCTCACGCGACCGTGACCGCCGTGCGGTAGTTCGACCGGTGCGGCGCACCTGGCCGCACCGGTCGGGACCGTCCCCACCAGAGCGCGACGCGATCCGAGCGCGCCAGCCGGGTCAGTCGCGGCACGTCAGCGCGAGTCACTGGCACGAACTCGAAGTCGGCAGCGGGCGTGCGCCTTCCAGACGGCGCACGCCCGCTGTTCGCGGCCCGGCCGGCGTCTATGCGATCGGTAACCACACGCACACGCACCCGACGATGCCCCTGCACGGCGTCGACGCGATCCGCGAGGAGCTCGCGTGCTCCACGACGGCTCCGACCACGACCCGCACCACGACCGCTCCCTTGCGGCGGCGCGTGCCGTACTCGAGATCACACGGCGCGCGGGACGCGGTTTGTCACGGTGCCCGAGCTCGCCGCGGCCGGTTGCTCATAGCTTGCGACGGTCGTTGACCCCGAGCTTTCGCATGGCGTGGTAGAGGTGGGTCTCCACAGTGCGGACGGACAGAACGAGCCGGTCCGCGATCTCGGTGTTCGTCAGTCCGTTTCGAGCCAGGTCGACGAGTTGTCCCTCCCGGGCGGTCAGCCCTGTCGTCATGTCGTCGAGACCGTCGATCTCCGGCGGCTGCAACCCGTGGCCGGGCGCGTGAAGGAGGTGAGCTCGCGCGGCCGCGCGCCGCGCCGAGTCTTTTCGTCCCTCTTGGACGAAGGCGTCCGCGGCGTCTGTGACTGCCTTCATGGCATAGCGCAGGGCGCCGATCGCTTCGAATCCCTCCGCGACTTGGAGCAGTGCCGTTCCGTCACGGGCCGCGAGTGCGGCGGCATGGGCGGCATAGGCATCGATCATGCGGGTATTGCAGTGCGGAGCGAGCCGGGCCAGAAGGGCGGCGCTTCGATTTGGCGCCGCCCCTGCGACCAAGGCGTCGTACGCGAGCAGCGACGCGAATCCAGGCGCGCCATGGGCCAGGCGCTCGCCACTTGACAGCAGCTCGGCCGCGCCGGCCGCCGGACTGCGCGCATACGCAGCCCAGCCTTCGGCTCGGAGCAGATACGGGCCACGCGTTGGTCGAGGGCGCCGGCCGTCCAGGCTCGTCTGCGCTCGCTCGAGAGTGGCGGCGGTACGGTCAGGGTCTCCGCCTGTCCACGCGGCAACTCCGATCTGGAGCATGAGGACGTCGGCGATCGAGCCGAAGGCGTCCTCGCGCTCGAAGTGCAGCTCCGCCTCAGCGAGCCAGCGCGTGGCGTCGCGGAAACTGCCGCGGAGGTAGTGCAGGTGCCCGAGTCCAACTGCTGCTTGTCCGGCAGCCTCATGGTCGTTGATTCGTACGCCGTCCCTGAGCGTCTGGGATAGGTAGCCCTCTAGATCTGGCCAGTCGGCTCCCGACTCGACTCCGACGCAGCGGTGGAGGGCGAGTGTGATCAGTGCGAGCGGATCCTGGATGGGGATGGTCGGCCGGTAGCGACGGGCGATCGCGTCGGACTCTTTCCAGCGGCCGGACTGCAGGAGCAGGACGGCGTATCGTGGTTCTAGGAGTTGTCGCGTCTCGGTGTCGAGCGACTCGTCGGCCACGGCGTTCTCGGCCACCGCTAGCGCGGCCGCGGGGTCTTCGTCCGCGGTGACGGCCAGACTCAGCGGCAGGAGCCGTTGGTGCCAGGCAGGTTGAGCCGACCACGAGCGCGCGCGGTCGAGCAGTGCGCGCGTTTCGTCGACGCGATCGAGGCCGAGATACAGCGTTCGGATGCGCTGTTCGAGGTAGTCGACCGCGGCTGGGTTGCCGGCCATCTCGTCCTCTACCGCGGCCAGGACCGCTTCGGCCTGCTCGAAGCGCTGGCGCATGGAATGCGCGCGCGCCAAGGCGAGCGCCGCCTCGGCGTGGGCGTCGCCCGTGAGCGCGAGCTCGGCGAGTTGGGCGCCCAGCTCGGGGTCGCCGGCGAGGTTCGCCGCGCGTGCCGCGCTGACGAGCAGCTGCGGCGGTATCGGCGCGGCGGCGTCGAGGAGTAGCCGGACCACGCGCAGCGCGTCGTCGGATTCGAGCGGCTCGCGGCGCTGGAGCGCCGTCGCCAGGAGTAACCGCAGCTCGCGGCCGCGGAGCGTGGGCAGCTGCGCACGTAGGACGTCGCCGTAGAGCGGATGTGAGAGCCGGATCTCGGGCTCGCTGGGACCCCAGGCGATCGCGATCAGCCCGTGCGACTCGGCTTCGCCGAGCGCGTCGTTGGAGGTCAACGCGGCGATCTCGCGCAGCCGCAGCGGTTCACCGAGCGCGAGCAGCTCGAGTGGCGCTCGCTGGTCGGCCGTGAGTGCGGACATCCGCTGCTCGACGAGCTCCACGAGCGACGCGCCAACCGACAGTGGCTCCGAGAGCTGCCATATATCGCGCGAGGGCTTCAGGCAGCCCGTGTCGACGGCGTTGAGCACGAGCTCGCGCGCGTACAGAGGATTGCCCTGGCTACGGTCCACCACCCAGCGAATCGCCTTCTCTTCCAGCGGGCCATCGAGCACCGTCTCGACCAGTGTTCGGACCGCTTCATCGCTGAGCCGGACGAGCGGTAGGCGGTACGC
Source organism: uncultured Solirubrobacteraceae bacterium (assembly GCA_963792385.1). Lineage (GTDB taxonomy): Bacteria > Actinomycetota > Thermoleophilia > Solirubrobacterales > Solirubrobacteraceae > DASSUW01. The sequence continues at coordinate 115,986 of CAWBVZ010000001.1, forward strand.
GTCGGCGTCCTTCCAGAGCGACACGATTGCGTCGGGACACGGCTCGCCGGCACGGACCGTTGCGACCACGAATACGTCCGCGCTGGTCGCCAGGTGCAACACCAGGGTCGCCGAGACGGGGTCCAGCAGTTGCGCGTCGTCGACGCCGAGCACGACCGCTCGTCCTCGGGCACGATCGTGCAGCGCCAGCGCGCTCACGCGCAGCAAGGCGAGCGGCTCGTTCGCGCGCGCACCGTCGGGCAGCAAACCGGCGAAGGCGCCGAGCGGGATTGTTCGGGCGCACGTCGTCGCCTGCACCCACAGGCTCATGGCGCCGTCGTGCTCGGCAGCTGCCAGCGCCTCGCGGCCGAGTCGGGTCTTGCCGGCTCCCGCCGTGGCGCTGATCACGACGCCGCAGCAGCCTCGCTCGGCCGCGTCGGCGATCCGCGCGAGCTCGTCGTCGCGCCCGACGAGCGGCCACACGGCGGCGACTGCGCTCATCTCGCCGCCCGGTCGTGAGACATGGATGAACTCTACGCCAGCTGTTCGCGCCACGAACCATCGTCCACGCAAGTAGCGGGCGGCCTTCTACGTAGTCGCGGCACGCCGCGTCATAGAGCACAAGCAGCGACGAGGCCTCGCGCGCGCCGGTACGAAGTCTGTGCGCGAGCGGAACGGCCGACAGACAGGTTCGACAACGAACGGGCGCTCAGAGCTCCAGCTCACCGCTCAATCTCCCGCGCCGGTGCGTCGCCGACGCTCGCGTCGAAAACCCTGGTCATGCGTGCGGCGTCGTCGCGCCGTGGCCGGGCGTGCAGGTAGTGCTCGGTCGTCGTGATCTTGGCGTGGCCCATGAACGCCTTGACCGACGCGAGGTCGAACTCGCGGATGACGAGACTGCCGAACGAGTGGCGGAGGTCGTGGAAGCGCAGTGGGTGTAGCCCGGCGGCGGCCTGGGCTCGGCGGTACCGACGACGCAGCGCCGAGCCGTCGAGGTAGTCGCCGATCGCGCTGCAGAACACGAGAACGTCGCGGCCGGTGAAGCGCTCTCGAACCGCGAGCTGGGGCGAGCACGCCCGCCGGCTGGTCGGCGAGCGGGACCGAGCGGAACTTCCGCGACTTGGGTGACGTGAGCTGGCCGGCCGACCAGCTCGCCTCGACGACGAGTCGCGCAGCCGGGAAGTCGACGTTGCGCCATCGCAATGCGAGCAGCTCGCCCATCCGCAGGCCGGTGAACGCGGCGACGACGTACAGGGCCGCGTCCTGCTCGTCGCAGCGGTCGCGCTCGGCGTGCTCCTCCGCCGAAACCGCCGGCCGGCTCGGATCGCGGTGCAGGCCGGCGCGGGCAGCTCGGACCAGGGCGAGTACCTCCTCGGGCTCGTAGAAGTCGATCGGCTTCGCGTCGGGTTCGCGGCGCTTGTCGGTACTCCGTGCCGGGTTGCTCGGCAACTCGAACGTGTCCGCCCGTGTCGCGTGCTCGAAGACGCAGCACAGGACCTGGCGGTGCTTGTTCACCGTCCGCGCACCGATCGCCGGGTCGGCGTCCAGCGTCGCGAGGTAGCGGCCGACCTCCGCCGGCGTGATCTCGAAGAGCGGGCGGTGGGCGAACGCGCGCATGATCCGCGCTGCGGGCGCTCGGCCGCGCTTGCGTGCCGGGGCGTCGACCCGCGCCAGTAGGTAGCGGTAGTCGGCGAGGGTCGAGGGCTTGACGCCCTTGACGAACTCGAGGTGGTGCATCCACCGCGCGACCGCGTCCGCGAACGTGGCCTCGCCGGCCGGCGCCGACGCCAGCTCGCGCTCGTGCGCCGAGATCGCCTCGGCCATCGCCACGAACGCCGACCGCTCGTCCAACCACACGCCTCGCACGCGGCCGCGCCGCGGCCGCCACCCAGAGCCGGCTCGCTCCACCCACGCCGGCCCGAGCCGCCGCTTGACCTGCCGGCCGGTCGAGTCGCGCCACTTCGCGTAGAACACTGGCCCCGAATCGCGCGCGACGATCAGCAGCGCGCCCGTCGCGAAACACCCCCGCGGGTACCACGCGGGTACTAAACCAGCCTCATCGACCCCTCGCTACGCGACTCAACACACCCGTTAGAGCCGCATTCCTGCGTAACTCGCCCCCCAGGCGAGCCTCTGTCACGCCGGAGGTCGCGGGTTCGAGTCCCGTCGCTCCCGTCCCTCAAAGCCGCCGCCTCCGGCGGCTTTTTCTTTGCTCGACGGCGGGCGTTCTCCGGGCTTGAAAGACCGCGTCCTCGGCATCACCCGCATCGGATGATGCTCGCCTCCGCGCCGTACGAGACGCTCGCCAGGTACGCCGTCAGTGCACGAAGGAGCCCGTCATATCCGTCTCCCCGACAGCCATCCGCCCGTTCCAGCTTGAGGTTCAAGAGGAGCAGCTCGCTGAGCTGCGCCGCCGCCTTGCGGCGACGCGCTGGCCTTCCAGCGAGCTCGTCGCCGATCGGTCGCAGGGCGTGCAGCTGGCGACGATCCAGGCGCTCGTTCGCTACTGGGCCACCGATCACGACTGGCGCGCGTGCGAGGCGCGGCTGAACGCGCTCCCGCAGTTCACGACCAATATCGACGGGGTGGACATCCACTTCGTCCACGTCAGGTCGGCGCACGAGAACGCGTTGCCGTTGATCATGACCCATGGCTGGCCCGGCTCCGTCGTGGAGCTGATCGACTCCGTCGGCCCCCTGACGGACCCGACCGCGCACGGCGGCAGCGCCGAGGATGCCTTCCATCTGGTTCTGCCCTCCCTGCCTGGCTACGGTTTCTCGGGCGAGCCGGTCGAGGTCGGCTGGGACCTGGGCCGGACTGCGCGGGCCTGGGCCGAGCTCATGCGCCGACTCGGCTACACCCGGTACGTCGCCCAGGGCGGCGACGTGGGCGCCGGCGTCACCGACGCGATGGGACGCCAGGCACCCGAGGGGCTGATCGGCATCCACACGAACCTACTCGTGCCGGCGCTGGGCGGCACCATGCCGAATAACAGCGACGATGAACGCGCCGCGGCCGCGCAGATCGCCACCTTCCAGCAGTCTGGAAACGGCTACTTCGTCGAGATGGCCACCCGCCCGCAGACGATCGGCTACGCGCTGCTCGACTCCCCGGTCGCTCTGGCCGCCTGGATGGTCGACCACGACACCGACGCCTACTACAAGATCGCCCAGGCGTTTGTCGACGGGCAGCCCTCGGGCAATCTCACCCGCGACCACATTCTCGACAACATCACGCTGTACTGGCTGACCGGCACCGGCGCCTCCGCGGCCCGCTCGTACTGGGAGGCCTACGGGCCGGACGCCCCGGCCGCGGGCGGCCAGCCTCTGCCGCCGCCGACGATCCCGTTCGGCTTCACGACGTTCCCCGGCGAGATCTGGCGGACGCCGCGCAGCTGGGTCGAGGCGAGCTACCCGAACGTCATCTATTTCCACGAGGTCGACAAGGGCGGCCACTTCGCTGCCTGGGAGGAGCCCGATCTGTTTGCCAGCGAGGTTCGCGCGGCGTTTCGGTCACTCCGCTAGCCGGGGAGTGCGCCGATCTGCTGAAGCAGGGCGAGCACGTCGAGGTGGTGGTGGATCTCTTGGATGCTGTCGCCTTCGTAGCGCGTCCAGAACGAGGCGTCGACCGCGATCGGGTTTCCCGACGCCGGGACCGGGCCCGCGGGTGTCTCGAGCGGCCCCGTGTGCGTCCCGTCCCAGCGGATCTCCAGCACCGCGATGTCATCGCCGGCGACCGCGTTGGTCACCGTTCCCGTAACGTCGGGAAACGCCTCCCTCCAGCCTTTGCACAACTGCACGTACGCGGCAGCCCCCTCCACTCGCCGCCCCGTCCCAGTCTCCGTGTAGAGGACCTCACGAGACAAGTGTTGCTCGAGCCGGTCCCAATCGGCCTTGTTAAAGGCATCGATGAGATCGGTGGCCCGTCGAAGCTCGGCTACTCGTGCGGACATCGCCCCTCCTGACGACGAACGGTGATCCCCACGAGCCTAGACGCAGCCAGAGCCACGGTCTAGCACCCGTGGGGTGGCCCGCCGTCGTAGCCGATGACGGTCTGCTCGTCGATGTGGAACTTGAGGCGGCCCGTGCGCTCGCGGTACTCGCCGATGCGCTCCTTGGTGAACTCGACGTGCGTCTCGTCGTTGAGTCCAACCTCCCCTCCTGACGAGCACGCGACGAGCACCGCGAGCCGGCAGCCCTCGCGGGTCACCCCCGGCTGAGCCGAGCGTCTCCGCGTAACGGCGACCGCGAGCGCCACCGCAAAGGCACGGAACGGCGGCAGGATCGACGTCTGCCAGGTCGTCCGAGGTGGGGGCTGTTACCCGCTGGCAAGCGGGCTGTAAGCGGCACGGCCCAAGGTTGCTCCTGTCATGTCTACGACCCGCCAGGAGAGCCCCATGAGCCCCGCACGGACGGCCGGCCCGATGGCCGACCGTCGCGACTTCAGCAGCTCGATCGCCGCGCACGTGTATGAGCTGCCGGAGGTCCACGAAATACCGAGAAAGTCGCCTGACGACGCTCACGAGCGTCAGCGCGCCCGCGTCCGCCACAGCCTGCTCGTGTCGCGGCGCGGCGGCGACCCCGCCACCGATCGGCGGCGGTCATGACCATGCTGCATCACACACCTGGGTTCGTCGAGACCCTGGACCATGACCGCCGTCGCGCTGCGGCCCGGCGGCGGCCGCCGGCGGACGTGGGCGATCTGGAGCGCACGTTGACGGCGGCGGCATCCGGCGACGCCTCGGCGTGGTCGGCGCTCAGGGAGCGCTACGCCGCGCGCGTGCGCTCCGTCGCCCGCCGCCACCGGCTCGCATCGCACGATGTCGAGGACGTTCTCCAGACCACGTGGCTGCGGCTGCTCGAGCACGCCGACCGGATCCGCGAGCCGCGAGCGCTCGGCGGCTGGCTCGAGACGACCGCCCGCCGTGAGTCCCTGCGGCTCGTCGATGGCGCTCGGCGCGAGTGGCCGACGGATCAGGAGTGCATGCCCGAGGCGGAAGACGCTCCGCCCGCCGAGTCGGTGGGCGAGGACGAGCGGTGCGCCGCTCTCGCGTCTGCGCTAACGGCGTTGCCGCTCCGGCATCAGGAGTTGATGTCGCTGCTGCTCGCCGAGCCCGCGCCGAGCTACGCCGAGATCGCCCGAAGGCTCGACATGCCGATCGGCAGCATCGGCCCGATCCGCGCTCGCTGCCTCGAGCGCCTGCGGCGCAACCGGCAGCTCGTCAGCGCGCTCCAGCAGGACGCCGCCTGAGTCACCGGGTGGGCGGGCGTATCAGAACACGCGCCGCTGCCTCTTTAGACCAAACCAACGCCGTAAGGCACAAGGAGAGCCCCACCATGCCCCGCAGCCACACCCTCCCGCGCACGGTCGCCGCCGCCCTGGCGATCGCCGCGCTCGCCGCTCCGGCGGCGCTCGCCCAGCCGCCGGCCCAGGATCTGCGCCCGCCGGACACGGCGGATGCCGCCGCGCACAAGCGCACGTTCCAGGACCTCAGTTCGCCCGACACCAAGGACGCCCGCTTGCCGCCGCGAGCGGCCGTCTATTGGGCCTATGACTACGCCGCGCCCGATCCGGCGACCGCCGGCACGCTCGCGCAGGCGCAGCCGTCGGCGCCGACCGGCACCACTGACGACAACGCGCCGTGGGCGATCTTCGCTCTCGGCCTCGCCGGCGCGGCACTCGCCGGGGCCGGTGGTGCCCGCATCGCCGGCAAGACCCGTCGCTCAGGCGTCACGGCCTAGCACCGCCGAGGCGGCCGCGGGTGTATCACGACATCCGCGGCCGCCTCCTTAGACCAGACCAACGCCGTAAGGCACCAAGGAGAGCCCCACCATGCCCCGCAGCCACACCCTCCCGCGCACGGTCGCCGCCGCGCTGGCGATCGCCGCCCTCGCCGCTCCGGCGGCGGTCGCCCGTCCGATCTACGTGCCCCCGTCGCCGACCGAGGATGCCGCCGGGTTCTCCGGCGGCACGCAGGACCTGCGGTCGATCGACACCAAGGACGCCGCGTCCGCGTCGCAGTCGGAGATCCAGCAGGACCTCCGCCACCTCAGGGCCGGCGGCGTCCAGACGTCGAGCCTCGCCGGCACCACGTCGGACCCCGCGACCGACGCCGCGCTGGCGCAGGAGCGCTACTACTCGACCTCCGTCAAGCCGGTGCCTGTGCAGCAGCAGTCGACGCCCACAGGCGACACCGACGACGGCGCCCCGTGGGCGATCTTCGCTCTCGGCCTGGCCGGCGCGGCACTCGCCGGGGCCGGCGGTGCCAGCATCGCCAGCAAGACCCGCGTGCGCGCGCGGCGCGCTCGCGTGACGGCCTAACCGCTACCGCTCGGGGTGCCGGCTGACGCCGGCACCCCGCAGCAGGTTGTTGTGATTTCCTGCGATTTCGCGAAACGCCGCTGAGTGGGTCAGGCGTGGAAGGCCGCGAGTCGCTCCGCCTCGTCGTCGAGCGCGCGGCGGGTCGCGCGGTCGAGCTTGACCCAGGGGTCGAGCGTCACGCGCCCGTCGTCGTAGCGCCAGGCGCCGGCGACGGCGCCATCGACGAGGAACGTGGCCGTGCCGTGCGGGTTCTTGACGTGGAAGACGCGCGGGCGGAAGTCCTCCGGGAGGATCCCGGTGCGGCGCGCGTGCACGAGCAGCGTCGCGTCCCAGACGGGCAGGAAGCGGACCGGCGCGGGCGTGTCCGGGTCGGGCAGCGGCGTGTCGGGGAGGTCGAGCAGTTCGTCGCCACCGGCGGTGCGGTACCGGACCGGAGCGACCCGCTTCAGGACAGGCGCGAGGTCTGTGAGCTTGAGGCCGGTGAAGCTCGCGACGTCGGCGCGCGCCGCCGGGCCGAAGCCGCGCAGGTAGCTGCGCACCAGGCGCTCGATCGCCTGCGCCGGGGTGATCTTGACCGGCGCGATCCAGTCCTCCGCCAGCCCATACAGGTCCGCGCGCCGGCGCTCCCAGGTGCCCGACGGCGGTACGCGCACCAGGTCCAGCCACAGGCCGACCCCGCGCGCCGCCTCCTTCCCGAGCAGCTCCTCGATCGCCTTGCGGTTCAGGGGACCGTCGGCCAGGCGGGATCGGAGCGTGCGTGCCGCGCCCGCCATCTGCGCCGCCGTCGGCCCGCGCACGGCGCGCAGCCAGGACTGCCGCCGTGCCTGCCGGACAGCCACCGCGAACGGCCAGTAGTCGGCCGCCGACACGAGGTGGATGGTGCTCCGCATCAGCGTCGCCTGGATCACTGCGCGTTCCTCGAGTGCGCGCGTGAGGCCGTCGCGCTCGAAGCCCGCGAGCCGTGTCCATACGCCGGCGTACATGGCGGGCGCGTACTGCGCCTGGATCCCAGCGACCTGCTCGAGCGCGGCGGGCAGCGACGTCTCGCCGCGCTCCAACAGGAGTTGCCGGGCGAGCAGCGCCCGGTTGAGCGCGCGCATGTCGAGCGCGGTCACGCCGTCCACCGGCTGCGGATCTCGTCCCAGCCCGGCGGCGGGCCGGGCAGCGGGGCGGAGCCTGGCGCGCGCAGCGCCTGCAGGACGAGCGCGAGGTAGCGCCGCTGGAGCGACGCGACGCGCTCGCCGTCGCCGAGGTTGACCGCCCGCAGCTGCTCGAAGATCAGCGTGACGTCCTCCTGGGTGACGTCGGCGCGCACGGCGCCGGCGGCCTGCGCGCGCTCGATCAGCTCCTGCACAGCCGCATACAGGCTGCGCGCGGTCGCGAGCAGCTCGTCACTCGGCGTGAACGTGCCGGCGAGCGTGGCACCGAGCGACCCGGCACCCGCCGCGAGCCCCGCCGTCATGAAGCCGCTGAACGCCTCCCAGGCGTCGTCGTCGACCTCGTCGAGGCCGGCCCGGGCCGCGGCCTCGAGCCGCTGCATGCCGTCCAGGCACAGGTGCTGGACGAGCGCCTCCTTGCTCGGGTAGCGGCGGTACAGCGTGCCGATGCCCACACCGGCACGACGCGCGATCTCCGACATCGGCGCGCCCGGCGACGCCGTCAGCACATCCCGTGCGGCCTGGAGCACGCGTTCGTCGTTGCGCGACGCCTCGGCGCGGCGGCCGCTGAGCGGGCGGGTGGGCACGCCGCAGACGATATCGGACCGGACGGATCCGTTCCGCTCCACGTAAGGGGGTCTGACCCCCTTACGGCGGCGCGCGGGTAAGGGGGTCTGACCCCCTTACGGGGCTAAGGGTGGGAAAGGCCTGCGTAAGGGGGTTGGGTACGGGAGTCGCTCCGTTCGCCCGATGTGCCAGGCGAGCTGATCGGCGATCCTATCGGAACCGAATGTTCCGCTCCGAAAGGCTCCAGATGTCACGCACGAAGAAGGACCCGCCGGCGCTCGACCGCCGCGCAACGCTCGGCCTCCTCGCCCTCTCGCTCGGTGTCGCGCTGATCGTGATCGACATGTCGATCGTGAACCTGATCCTGCCCCAGATGGCGCGCGACCTGGAGCTCGGATTCGACGGATTGCAGTACGTGATCGCGCTGTTCTCGCTCGCCGCCGCAGCCGTGACGATCGCCGCCGGCGACGTCGCCGACCGGATCGGCCATCGCAACGCGTACCTCGGCGGGCTGGCGGTGTTCGTGATCGGCAGCGTGGCCGCCGCGATGGCGCCGAGCGCCGCCGTGATGCTGATCGCGCGCGTGGTCCAGGGTGTCGGCGGCGGTGTCGTGATGACCGCCGCGCTGGGCACGATCAACGCGACCTACGCCGGCCCCGCGCGCCTGATGGCGTTCGGCCTCTACGGCATGACGTTCGCCGTGTCGGGCGCGATCGGGCCGCTGCTCGGCGCGGTCGCCGCCGAGTCCGTGAATTGGCGCTGGGCGTTCTGGGTCAACCTCGTGCTCGGGCCGGTCGCGTTCGGCGGCGTCGTCAAGCTCGTGCCGGTGGCCGCCCGTGATGCCGTCGCGCGCCGCGCCGACGTGCTCGGCACCGTTCTCGTCAGCGCCGCAATCACCACGCTCACGTACGCGCTCGTCCAGGGCGCCGAGCTCGCACTGATCCCGGCCGCCGTGCTGTTCGCCGCGTTCGCGTTCGTCCAGCGCGCGAAGATCCGCCGTGCGCTGCCGGTGATCCTCGACCCTGCCCTCACCCGTGTGCGCTCGTTCACGCTCGGGAGCGTCGCGCTGCTGATCGTCGGCGTCGGCGAGTTCGGCCTGCTGTTCCTGCTGCCGCTCGAGCTGCAGGCGGGCGAGGGACTGTCCCCGATCCAGGCCGGCCTCGTGCTGCTGCCCGTCTCGATCGGCGCGTTCCTGGGCTTCCCGCTCGTGCAGGCGATCGCGGCGCGCAGCGGCGCCCGCACCGCCGTGGTGGGCGGGCTGGTGCTCGAAGCAATCGGGCTGGTCGGGGTCGCCGTCGCCGTCAGCAGCACGGAGCCGCTGTGGCTGATCCCCGGGCTCGCCGTCTACGGCGTCGGCGTCGGTTGCGCCGCCGCGCAGCTGTCCGCAATCGTCCTCGCCGACGTGCCTGCCGCCCACAACGGCCTCGCCGCCGGGATCTCGGCGGCCGTGCGGCAGCTCGGCGGGTCACTCGGCGTCGCCCTGCTCGGCCTGGCGTTCACGACGGCGCTGGCGGGCACGAGCCAGGCGCTCGCCGACCGCCCGGTGCAGACGGTGTCGGACCTGCGCGGGAAGGGAGAGGACGAGCTGGTCGCCCGCGCCGGTGACGCGCTCGCGCACGGGATCGCCGCCGCTGCCCTCGTGGCCGCCGCGTTCTTGATCGTCGGGGCGATCGTCCTGCGGATGCAGCCGCGCTCGAGCGCAAGCAACGCCTACGAGGCGTCTCCCGCCACCGCCTAACGGCAACACCGGTTGCACCGCAGGTCTGGGGCAGGACGGCTCGCTACCGTCCGGCCCTTGGTCGCGCGGTCTCGCATGGCGATCGTGGTCATCTCCGCCCTCGCGCTGTGGGCGTGGCTGCCCGTGCCCGCGAAGTCGCAGGACGAGTCAACGCTGCGCAACCGGATCGAGCGCAGCCGCGACAAGGAACGGAGCCTGTCCGGCGCGGTGGCCCGGCTCGACGCGTTGCTCGCGCGCACGCAGCGCGAGATCGCGATCGTGCAGGGCCGCCTGACCGAGGTCGAGGCCGACCTCGCGATCGCCGAGGCCCAGCTCGCGCGCACGCAGGAGCGGCTGCGCTCCGAGCGCGCCCGCCTCGCGCGGCTGAAGCTGCGGCTCGCGGAGGGCCGCGAGGTGCTCGCCGACCAGCTGGTCGCGGCGTACAAGTCCGACGAGCCGGACGTGGTGTCGCTCGTGATCCGCGCGCACGACTTCGCCGACCTGATCGAGCAGTTCGAGCTCGCCAAGCGTGTGCACGAGCGCAACGGGGAGATCGTCGCCCGCGTCCACGCGGCGCGCGACGAGACGCACCGCCAGGCGGTCACGCTCGCCGAGCTCGAAGAGGAGCGCCGCGCCACCGCCGAGGCGGTGCAGCGCCGCCGCGACGCGCTCGCCAGCATGCGCGCCGCGCTCGGCGAGCGCGAGGCCACGCTCGGGCGCGTGCGCGCGGCCCGCGCGCAGGCGCTCGCCGGCACGCGCGCCGGTCGGTCCGCGGCCGAGAAGGCGCTGAACAAGCTGATTGCCGAGCGCGAGGCGGCCGCCCGTGAGGCGGCCGGCGGCGCGGGGCCGGGCGGTCCGTGGGCGATCCCGTGGCCGATCGTGCAGTGCGAGTCGGGCGGCCAGAACCTGCCGCCCAACAGCGCCGGCGCCTCCGGCTACTACCAGATGCTGCCCTCGACCTGGAAGGGCCTCGGCGGCTCCACGCCGCACGCCTACCAGGCGTCGAAGGCCGAACAGGACCGCCTCGCCGCACAGCTGTGGGCCGGCGGCGCCGGCGCCCGCAACTGGGTCTGCGCCGGAATGGTCTAGAGCTTCCGGCCGTTCGACGCCGCGACCGCGCCCTCGACCAGTGAGTCGAGGCCCTCGAGGCCGTCGATGCTCTCCGCGTTGTTCGCGCTGACGTACGCGCGCACCGCCTCCGGCCCTTCCTTGCGGAGCCGGTTGTCGGCGTAGCGGTAGAGCTGGTCGCGCTCGCCCTCGTACGCCATCTGCGGCACCACGAAGCCACACGAGTCGGCCACGCGCGTGACCTCGACGTCGATCACCGAGCGCACGGCGCGGCGCTGCTCTTCAGACACATCGAACGTCGCGAGCCGCTCGGCGAACTCGTCATCGCCCTGCTGGACGACGCTGCCGACGCCGTGCAGGCGGATGATCTTCGGCGGGCCTTCGAACGCGCAGAACATCACGACGATGCGGCCGTTGTCGCGCAGGTGGGCGATCGTCTCGATCCCGCTGCCCATCAGGTCGACGTAGGCGAAGCCGAGCGGGCCGGTGACCTGGAACAAGCCCTTGCCACCCTTCGGCGACAGGTTGACGTGGCCTTCGGGGCCGCTCGGCGCCGTGCCGACGAAGAACATCGGCTGGGCCTCGATGAAGGCCCGCATCTTGTCGTCGATCTCCTCGAACAGCTTCGCCACGGGCGGGCGACGTTAGCTGATCGCGCCGGTCGCCACCAGGAGGAGAACCGTACCGCCGAGCAGCACGCGGTAGACCACGAACAGCCGCACGGAATGGTGCGCGAGGTAGCGCAGCAGCCACGCGATCGCCGCATATCCGACGATGAACGCGACCACCGTGGCGACGATCACGTAGCCGATCGGGTCGTCCCCGCCCTTCTCGCCGGAGATCACGCCCTTGAGCTCGAACAGCCCGCTCGCAACCACGGCAGGGACCGCGAGCAGGAACGAGAAGCGCGCCGCCGCCGGGCGCTTGAGCCCGAGCAGCAGGCCGGCGCTCATGGTCGCGCCCGACCGCGACACGCCGGGGATCAGCGCCAGCGACTGCGCCAGCCCTACCAGCACTCCGTCACGCGTGGAGAGCTGCTCGACGTCGCGCTCGTGGCGGCCGACCCGGTCGGCGTAGCCGAGGATCAGGGCGAAGACGATCAGCGTGGTGCCGATCAGCCACAGGTCGCGGCCGCCGGTCTCGATCTGGTCCTGGAACACGTAGCCGAGGATCCCGATCGGGATCGTGGCCACGATCAGGTACCAGCCCATCCGCACGTCCGGGTGCGACCGCAGCGACGGGTCGCGCAGCGCCCGCAGCCACTTCGTCGCCACCGACCACAGCTCGTGGCGGAAGAAGATCAGCACGGCCGCCTCGGTGCCGAGCTGCGTGATCGCCGTGAACGCCGCCCCGGGGTCCTCCCAGCCGAGGAACGCGGGGACGATGCGCTGGTGCGCACTGGAGGAGATCGGCAGGAACTCGGTCAGTCCCTGCACGACTCCCAGAACGATCGCCTGAAACAGGTCCACCGGCGGCCGGAGGCTAGTGCACGCGGCCGGAAGGGCGCCGCATTCCGGCGGGCGCCGGCGATGCGCCGACCTCCCGGCCACCTGCACTGGTACACCCGCGATACTGCCCACCCATGGCGCTGACCGAGCGACAGCGGCTTGCCCCGTCGACCTTCCGCCTGCCAGTCGAGAAGATCCGCGACGGCTACTACTCGGACACCTACTTCAACCACACGAAGGCGCTGCTCGAGGCCGACGACCACCATCCGCACGTGGTGATGCAGGTGTTCCAGCGCCAGGAGTCGGTGCTGGGCGGGATCGACGAGGCGATCGCGGTGCTCAAGCAGGCGTCCGGCCGCCGCGGCGCAGACACCCGCTGGGTCAACGGCTTCAAGGAGCTCGAGGTGCGCGCGCTGTACGAGGGCGACGCGATCTCGCCGTGGGAGACGGTGATGACGATCGAGGGCGACTACAGCCTGTTCGCCCACTTGGAGACCGTCTATCTCGGCTGCCTGGCCCGCCGCACGCTCGTCATGCGCAACGTGCACGAGGTCGTCGAGGCCGCCGGCGGCAAGCCGATCCTTTACTTCCCCGCCCGCCACGACCACTGGCTGGTGCAGACCGGCGACGGCTGGGCCGCGCACGTGGCTGGGGCGATCGGCGTGTCGACCGACGCGCAGGCATCGTGGTGGGGCGGCCGCGGCGTCGGCACCGTCCCGCACGGCCTGATCGCCGCCTATGGCGGCGACACCGCGCTCGCCGCGCGCAAGTTCGCCGACCGCTTCGCCTCCGACATGAACGTCACCGTGCTGGTCGACTTCGTCAACGACTCCGTGCAGACCGCGCTCGATGTCGCGCACACGCTCGGCGACGACCTGTGGGGAATTCGGCTCGACACCTCCGACCAGCTCGCGGACACCTCGCTCGTCCGCACCCTCGGCGACGACGCGCCCACCGGGGTGAACGCGGACCTCGTGCGGCTCGTCCGGTCCGAGCTCGACGCGCACGGCTTCGGGAGCGTCCGGATCGTCGTCTCCGGCGGCTTCACCGCCGATCGGATCCGGGCGTTCGAGGCAGACGGCGTGCCCGTCGATGCGTACGGCGTCGGCTCGTCGCTGATCCGCGGCTCGAACGACTTCACGGCCGACGTCGTGATGTACGACGGCCGCCCGGGCGGCAAGGTCGGGCGCGAGCTGCGCCCGAACCCGCGCCTGAGCGTCGTCAACTAGCGACGGCTCACCAGCGGCACGAACCGCACGCGCTCGAGCTCGGTGAACGCAACGCCCGTAGGCGTGCGGTGGGCGACCACGAGCCGCTGCTCGCCCACCTCGACCGGCGCCACGAGCCGCGCCCCCGGCGCGAGCTGGTCGGCGAGCGCCGGCGGGATCGCGCCGCCGCACGCCGCGGCGACGTTGATCGCGTCGTACGGCGCGTGCGCGGGCAGGCCGCGCGAGCCGTCGCCGACCGCCAGCGTCACGTTCGTCACGCCCGCCGCGCGCAGGCTCTTGGCCGCGAGGTGGGAGAGCGACTCGTGGACTTCGATCGAGTGCACGTGCCGCACGAGCCGCGCGAGCACCGCGGCGTGGTAGCCCGAGCCGGTGCCGACGTCGAGCACGGTCTCGGCGCCGGTCAGCTCGAGCAGCTCGCACATCCGCGCGACCACGAGCGGCTGCGAGATCGTCTGGCCGCTCCCGATCGGCAGCGGGATGTTCTCCCACGCGTCACGGCGCAGCTCTGGCGGGACGAACCGCTCGCGCGGCACCTCCGCCATCGCGGCGAGCACCCGCTCGTCGAACACGTACCGCCGCAGCGTCTGGATCAGCCGCTCCGGGGCGGCAGACATCACACCACGCTCGCGCCGGCCGCGCGGACCTCGTCCAGCGCCCGCTCGGAGTCGCCAGGCTGCACCTCGACACCGCGGGTGGCCGCAGCGACGACGGTGACCCCTAGGCCTTCGCGGAGGGCGTCGAGCGCGGTGTTCTTGACGCAGTAGTCGGTCGCGAGCCCAACCACCGTGACGTCGTCGATGTCGCGCTCGCGCAGGAGCTCCGCGAGCCGCGTTCCCTCGAAGCCCGAGTAGCCCTCGGTGCCGGGATCCTGGCCCTTGTCGACGACGACGTCGACCGGCGTCCGGTCGAGCGAGCGGTGCAGCTCGGCGCCGGGCGTGCCGGCGACGCAGTGCACCGGCCACGGGCCGCCCTGCTCGGCGAACGAGCCGTGGTCGGGCGGATGCCAATCACGCGTCGCCACGACGAGGTCGTAGTCGCCCGAGCCGGCGAGGTCGTTCAGCCGCCCGGCGATCGCGTCGCCGTCCGTGACCGCCAGCGCGCCGCCCGGGCAGAAGTCGTTCTGGAAGTCGACGATGACGAGGGCGCGTGCCACGCGGACTACCTCTGCCGCCCGGCCTCCACGGTCGCCGAGAAGTCGTCGTCTCCGTGACCGGACTCGATCGCGATGCCCATGCGCTCGCGCACGACGCGCGCGAGCGGGAGGTCGATGCCCGCCGCTTCGGCGGCCGCAGCGATCAGCCCTGCGTCCTTGTGCGCGAGCTTGAGCGAGAAGTTCGGCTCATAGCTGCGGGCGACCATGTTCCCGCCCTTGAGCTTCGCATAGGGCGGGCCCATCGGGCCACCGTCGATGATGTCCAGGAACTTCTGCGGGTCGAGCTCGAGCGCTTCCGCGAGCAGCACCGTCTCCGCGAGCCCTTCGACGAGCGCGACCACCCAGTGGTTGAGCACGAGCTTCATGCGTGTGCCGGCGCCCGGGTCGTCGCCGAGGTCGACCGTGCGCACGCCGACGGCGTCGAACACCGGCGCGAACCGATCGCGCGCATCCGGGGCACCGGAGGCCAGCACGATCAGCTCGCCGCTCTCCGCCCCGGGCTTGGAGCCGAGCACCGGCGCGTCCACGAACGTGCCCGGCGCGCGGGCGGCGAACGCGCCGGTCTGCTCCACCGCGACGGTGCTCATCTGGGCCCACGGGACGCCGTCGAGTGGCAGCCCGTCGACCGCGGCGGCGACGGCATCGCCATCGGCGAGCATCGTCACCAGCGCGTCGGACCCGGCGAGTGCACGCGCGGGCGTGTCGTGCACGACCGCGCCGTCGGCCGCGAGCGGCTCGGCGCGCTCGCGCGTGCGGTTCCACACCTGCACGGACTGGCCGGCGGACAGCAGGTTGCGCGCCATCCCGGCGCCCATCGTGCCGGTCCCGAGCAGCGCGATTCGCATCAGTAGCGCAGTACCGCGCCGATCCCGCCGAGCGGGCCGAGATCGTCGTGGTGGCGGACCTTGATCACCTTCGCCGACTGCTCGATCGCCTTCTCGACGGCGTGCTCGATCACGTTCTCGCAATGCTCGAGCTCCTGCCCGTCCGGCCCTTCGTCGCCGGCGTACAGCATGCCGGTGGCGGCATCGCGCCCGCCGGGTGCGCGGAACCCGTCGGAGATCAGCAGGAGCTCGACGCGCGCCTCGTTGAGCGCCTGCAAGACGGCGGCGATGCCCGCGGCTCCCTTGCCGCCGCGCCCGACGCCTTCGACGAGGCGGTCGAGCGCCTCGCGCTCGACCCGGCGCCGCCAGTCCTCGATCGCCCTCTCGGCCGTCCGCCGGACGTCCTCGATGCCCGAGTTCTCGACGTCGAGGTGCAGGCGCCCGGTGATCCGCTCGCGCAGGTACGGGTGCAGCTTCTGCTCCAGCTCCCGCACCAGCTCGTCGGGGGCGCCGACGAGCAGCCGGTCGAACCCCTCCTGCTTGTAGCGCTCGAACGCGATCTCGGCCACGTGCACGAGATGGTCGTCCTTCTCCTTCTCGACGCCGCGCTGGTAGCGCGCCTGCGACCAGCCGCCCTGGTCGTGCTGGCTGTGCACGTCGTCCTCGACGCGGTCGGTCTCGATCAGCGTGCCGCCGTCGGTGACGAAGAAGCGCGCGTTGCGCCGGTTGACGAGCACCACGCACCAGCGCTCCTCCTCGGCGTCGGCGACGAGCGGCTCGACGTACGGAGTGCGATCGAGCACGACGGCGACGTCGACCGGGCGGTGCAACCGCACAACCTCCAGCAGGTCGACGGGCCCGCATGCGTACACGGCCACCGCGCGCGTTCCGTTGCTCGCGATGTCACCGGACGTGAGCGCCTCGCGCACGCGCTCGACGTCGGCCCTGAGCGCGGCGCGTTCCTCGTGGTCGAGCCCGTCGGCCTCCTCGACGCGATGCGCCGCCTGCGTGAGCACAGACGTGATCGCGGTGGAGCGAGCCGCGGGCGTGGCGAACTCGGCGGGGTTGAGGTCCAGGAAGACGGACAGGACGCGGCCTCGCTCCGGACGAACGTCGGCGAGCCGGCGCAGGCTGGTGCGGGTGATCGTGTTGGCTGCCATAAGGCGCGCCTACCCTCCCTGTGTCGCGGCAGAACGACCTTGGACAATAGATCACGCCGCCCGGCCTGTCGCCCACTCTGGGGCGCCAGAAAGCGCAGGTTTTCGCAGGCGCCGACGTTGCAGGCGGTATGAGATCGACGCTCCTCGCGGTCATCATTGCCCTCCTCGCCGCGCCGGCTGCGCTGGCGCACCCCGAACGCCACGCCTTCTTCCCGGACGGAAGCGTCGGCGCCGTGCCGCAGTTCCGCAGCACGGCCGACCAGGTGCTGGTCGTCTGCAAGAAGGACTCCGCCAAGCGGATCCGGCGCGCGTTCAAGGATTCCAAGCGGCTCCGCCACAAGCGGCTGCAGCAGCTGCGCAAGTGCCGCTTCCAGCACATCCAGGCCGCCGTGAACGCGGCCCGCAACGGGGCGATCATCCGCGTGATGCCGGGCGTGTACCGCGAGGAGCCGAGCCGGCGTACCCCCGAGCCGGACGACCGCTGCAAGGACGACTACGACACGATCGGCAGCTCGATCCTCGAGTCGGGCGTGACCGCCGCGGGCGGCGGTGCGAAGGTCGCCAACTACGAGTACCAGCGCAAGTGCCCGAACGCCCAGAATCTGATCGCGATCATCGGCGACGGGCCGGACTCCGACCGGGTCTGCGACTCCAAGTGCAACCTGCAGATCCAGGGCATGGGCCGGCGCCGGCGCGACGTCCTGATCTCCGGCCAGCGGACCAAGCTCAACGTGATTCGCGCCGATCGCGCCGACGGGATCTACCTGAAGAACTTCACCGTCGAGTTCTCGGACTTCAACAACATCTACGTCCTCGAGACCAACGGCTTCCGGATGGAGGACATCAAGTCGCGCTACTCGCGCGAGTACGGCTTCCTCTCCTTCAGCTCCGACCACGGCCTCTACAACCGCCTCGAGGCGTTCGGTAGCGGCGACTCCGGCGTCTATCCCGGATCAGGTCCCGAGGGCCACTGCCAGCGGTACGGGATCGAGATCCGCCACGCCAACTCGCACCACAACACGATCGGCTACTCGGGCACGGCCGGCAACGGCGTCTGGGCGCACGACAACGCGTTCCACCACAACTCCACCGGCATGACGACGGACTCGTTCGCGTCCGGGCATCCCGGCATGCCGCAGGACTGCGCCAAGTGGGAGAGCAACCGCATCTACTCCAACAACGAGGACTACTTCAACGCCGAGCGCGACGCCTACTGCAAGAACACGCCGACCGACAAGCGCGACCCGAAGATCGTGTGCCCGACGTTCCAGGTGCCGGTCGGCACCGGGCTCGGCATCTTCGGCGGCAACGGCGACATCGTCCGCAACAACTACATCTACGACAACTGGCGCGACGGCATGAAGCTGCTGTGGGTGCCCGCCGCCTTCCGCGGCCAGCCGGACGCGGGGATCGACACGTCGTTCGACAACACGATCGCCGGCAACAAGATGGGCGTCCGGCCCGACGGCACGCGCGACCCCAACGGCAACGACGTCTGGTGGGACGAGGAGGGGCGCGGCAACTGCTGGACCGGCAACACCGGCCCATCCGGGGCGCAGCCGACCTCGAACGTCGCGCTCGGCCTGCCGGACTGCCCCGGCTCGACGCTGTACAGCCCCGGCATCCCCGTCAAGACGGCCAGCCAGGCCACCTGCTCGACGTGGGACCCGTACGACAACCCCGACCCGCCGGGCTGCGACTGGTTCACCCGACCGGAGGAGCCGAAATGAGCACGATCATCAGTACCGCGCCGCCCGCCACCCGCGCCGAGGCGCTGACGCGTCGGGGCGTATTCCTGATCGGCGTCGCCACGCTCGCGCTCGTCGCCGTGCTCTCCGTCACCGCGTTCCGCGGGCCGGCGCGCACCGGCCCGCTCGCCTGGTCCGGCAAGACCGAGCTGTTCACCCACCCGACCCTGCCCGGCGACCGGATCCTGACCGGCACGCTGCGCAACGACGGCCTGCATCCGCTGCGCGTCGACATCGGCGACGTCCGCGTGCTCGGCTCCGATGGCATGCCGGTGCCGTCCAACCCGGTGTTCCTGCAGTCGTTCGGCAAGACCCTATGGGCGGCCGGGCGCGGCCCCAAGATGGTGCCCGACACCGAGCTGCAGCGGACCGGCCGGATCGCGATGCTGCGCCCGGGCGAGGAAGTGCCGGTCACGATCGCCTGGCACGCCAAGGACGGCACTCCCGTGCGGGTCGACTACGGGGACGGGTCGCTGCCACTCCCGGGGTAGTCTCAACGCGAGACTTCTGACACGGAGATGCAATGCCCGAGAACTCCTTCGACGCCCGTAGCGACCTCGAGGTCGGCGGGCGCACCTACGAGATCTACCGCCTTGATGCCCTGCAGGCGAAGTACGACGTCGCGCGGCTGCCGTTCTCGCTGAAGGTCCTGCTCGAGAACCTGCTGCGCAACGAGGACGGCGTGGCGGTGCGCCGCGAGGACGTCGAGGCGCTGGCGACGTGGGACCACTCGGCCGAGCCGTCCAAGGAGTTCGCCTTCACGCCGGCGCGGGTGCTGATGCAGGACTTCACCGGCGTGCCCGCGGTCGTCGACCTCGCCGCCATGCGCGACGCGATGGCCGACCTCGGCGGCGACCCGGCCAAGATCAACCCGTGGGTGCCGGCCGAGCTGGTGATCGACCACTCGGTCCAGGTCGACGCATTCGGCACGCGCGACGCGTTCCGCGTGAACGCCGAGAAGGAGTTCGACCGCAACCAGGAGCGGTACGCGTTCCTGCGCTGGGGCCAGGGCGTGTTCGAGGGCTTCAAGGTCGTCCCGCCGGACACCGGGATCGTGCATCAGGTCAACCTCGAGTACCTCGCGCGCGTCGTGTTCGACAACGAGGGCACGCTGTATCCCGACACGCTGGTCGGGACCGACTCCCACACGACGATGATCAACGGCCTCGGCGTGCTCGGCTGGGGCGTCGGCGGGATCGAGGCCGAGGCGGCGATGCTCGGCCAGCCGATGTCGATGCTGGTGCCGCGCGTGGTCGGCTTCAAGCTGCAGGGCGCGCTGCCCGAGGGCGCGACGGCGACCGACCTCGTCCTCACCGTGACGCAGATGCTGCGCGAGCACGGCGTGGTCGGCAAGTTCGTCGAGTTCTACGGGCCCGGCGTCCCGAACCTGCCGCTCGCCGACCGCGCGACGATCGGCAACATGAGCCCGGAGTTCGGGTCGACCTGCGCGATGTTCCCGATCGACGCCGAGACGCTGCGCTACCTGAAGTTCTCCGGGCGCGACCAGGAGCACATCGACCGCGTCGAGGCGTACGCGCGCGAGCAGGGCCTGTGGCACGACGCCGACTCCGAGGAGCCGACCTACTCCGAGACGCTCGAGCTCGACCTCGGCGAGGTCGTGCCGTCGCTGGCCGGCCCCAAGCGCCCGCAGGACCGCGTGTCGCTGACCGAGTCGAAGGCGTCATTCCGGATCGCGCTGCAGGACATGGTGGGCGCGCCTGAGGACGAGCGCCAGCACACCGGCAACGACGAGGCCAGCGACGAGTCGTTCCCCGCCTCGGATCCGCCGGCCACGAACGGCGACGGCGCGCACGACCCGGGCGCCGAGCCCGAGTCCGGCTCCGGCACCGGCGGCCTCCAGGTCGCCGACCGGATCAGCAGCCCTGCGGTGCTGCGGCTCGACGACGGGACCGAGGTCGAGCTCGACCACGGCCACGTCGTGATCGCCGCGATCACGAGCTGTACGAACACCTCCAACCCGTCGGTCATGCTGGCCGCCGGCCTGCTCGCCAAGAAGGCGGTCGAGCGCGGGCTGAAGGCGAAGCCGTGGGTCAAGACGTCGCTCGCGCCCGGCTCGAAGGTCGTCATGGAGTACTACGAGCGCGCCGAGCTGATCCCGGACCTGGAGGCGCTCGGCTTTCACCTCGTCGGCTTCGGCTGCACCACCTGCATCGGCAACTCCGGCCCGCTGTCGGACGAGATCTCCGAGATCGTCAACGCCGAGGATCTCGCGGTCGTGTCGGTGCTGTCGGGCAACCGCAACTTCGAGGGCCGGATCAACCCGGACGTGAAGATGAACTACCTGGCGTCGCCGCCGCTGTGCGTCGCCTACGCGATCGCGGGGACGATGGACATCGACCTGCTCGACGAGCCGCTGGGACAGGACCAGGAAGGCGAGGACGTCTACCTGAAGGACATCTGGCCGAGCGCCGAGGAGGTCGCGCGCACGGTCGAGGAAGCCGTGCACTCGGACATGTTCACGTCGTCGTACGGCGAGGTGTTCGCCGGCGACGAGCGCTGGAACTCCCTCGAGGTCCCCGAGGGCGACCGCTTCGCCTGGGCGGAGGACTCGACCTACGTCCGCCAGCCGCCGTTCTTCACCGACCTCTCGCCCGAGCCCGAGCCGGTCCAGGACATCACGGGCGCGCGCGTGCTGGCCGTGCTCGGCGACTCGGTGACCACCGACCACATCTCCCCGGCCGGCGCGATCAAGAAGGACTCACCGGCCGCGAAGTACCTGAACGAGCACGGGGTCGAGAACAAGGACTTCAACTCCTACGGCTCCCGCCGCGGCAACCATGAGGTGATGATGCGCGGCACGTTCGCGAACATCCGCCTGCGTAACCACATCGCCGGCAAGGAGCTGATCGGCGGGCTGACGCTGAAGCTCCCCGAGAACGACGAGATGCCGATCTACGACGCGGCGATGAAGTACGCCGAGGACGACACGCCGCTCGTGGTGATCGCGGGCAAGGAGTACGGCTCGGGCTCGTCGCGCGACTGGGCCGCCAAGGGCACGCGCCTGCTCGGTGTGCGCGCCGTGATCGCCGAGTCGTACGAACGCATCCACCGTTCGAACCTCGTCGGTATGGGCGTGCTGCCGCTCCAGTTCCAGGATGGCGAGTCGGCGAACTCGCTCGGGCTGACCGGCGAGGAGGAGATATCGATCGCCGGGGTCGACGGCGGCGACGCCAAGGAGGTCACGGTCCGCGCGGGCGACAAGGAGTTCAAGGCGCGCGTGCGGATCGACACCCCGAAGGAGGTCGACTACTTCAAGCACGGCGGGATCCTCCAGTTCGTCTTGCGCGGACTGCTTGGCAACACTCAGTAACCTGCCCGCCTCGATGCCACTTCCCGAGACGCTCCGCAAGCTCCTAACCGCGCCCGGCCCCTCCGGCTACGAGCAGGGCGCGGCCGCCGTCTTCCGCGAGGCGGCCGGCGCCTTCGCGGAGATCACCCACGACACCGTCGGCTCGTCGGTCGCGCGCGTGAAAGGCACCGGCGACGGGCCGTTCGTCGTCGTCGTCGGCCACATCGACGAGATCGGCCTGATCGTTCACCACATCGACGACGACGGGTACCTGTGGTTCACCGGCGTCGGCGGCTGGGATCCCGTGATCCTCGTCGGCCAGCGGGTGGAGATCGCCACGCGCAGCGGCCCGATCATGGGCGTGGTGGGCAAGAAGCCGATCCACTTGCTCAAGGACGAAGAGCGCAAGCAGGCGCCCGAGCTGAAGAACCTGCACATCGACATCGGCGCGAAGGACGGCGACGACGCCCGCTCGCGGGTCCGGATCGGCGACGTCGCGGTGATCGCCGGCGAGCCGGTCGAGTTCCCGAACGACCGTGTGATCTCGCGCTCGATGGACAACCGGATCGGCTGCTTCGTGGCGCTCGAGGCGGCACGGCTCGTCTCCGAGGCGGGCGGCGCGCCCGGCGACATCGCCGCCGCGGCGGTGGCGCAGGAAGAGATCACGTTCGGCGGCGCGCGGACGACCGCGTACTCGCTGCAGCCGGATATCGCAGTGGTGGTCGACGTGACGTTCGCGACCGACGCCCCCGGCACCGAGGAGAAGGAGATCGGGCGGCACAAGTTCGGCTCCGGCCCCGTCCTCACCCGCGGCTCGACGCTCCATCCGAAGGTGTTCGAGCTGCTGTACGAGGCCGGCGAGGCGGAGGGGATCCCGTTCACCGTGGCCGCGTCCGCGCGCGCGACCGGCACGGACGCGGACGCCTTCCACCTCACCCGTGCGGGCATCCCGTCGGCCGTCGTGTCGGTGCCGCTGCGCTACATGCACTCGCCGGTGGAGATGGTGCAGCTCGACGACGTCGCCAACGCCGCGAAGCTGATCGCCGCCTTCACCCGCCGGCTCGAGCCGGGCCTGGACCTGCTCCGCTGAGTCGCCCGCTCCTCCTGCTCTTCGACATCGACGGCACCCTGCTCCAGGGTGGGGCGGTCGCGCACGCGCAGGCACTGCGGGAGGCGGCCGCGCGCGTGCACGGGCTGCCGGAACTGGACGGCCGCCTCGTCGAGGTCGCCGGTCGCACCGACTCCTCGATCATCCGCGACCTCGTGATCGCCGCCGGCGTCGACGCCGCCGAGGCGGACGCGCGCTGGCCGGAAGTGCGCGACGCCGCCGTGGTCGCGTACGAAACGCTGTGCCCGCCCGACCTGTCGGATCGCCTCGCGCCCGGCGTGCTCGAGCTGCTGCCCGCCCTCGCCGCGCGCCCGGAGACGTTCCGGCTCTCGCTCGTGACGGGCAATCTCGAGGCGATCGCGCGCCTGAAGCTCGCCCGCGCGGGTATCGGCGGCTACTTCGGGCCAGGCCAGGGCGGCTTCGCCTCCGACCACCACTCACGCGCCGAGCTGCCGCCGATCGCGCGCCGCCGCGCGGGTGACTGGCCGCGCGACCGGACCGTCGTGATCGGCGACACGCCGCGCGACATCGCGTGTGCGCGCGCCGACGGCGTGCGCGTCGTGGCCGTCGCCACAGGACCGTTCGCGATCGAGGCGCTGGCGGACGCGGACGCCGTGGTCGACGACGCCCGCGCCCTGCTGCCAGTGCTCGAGGACTTCGCTAGCGCTTCCTGACCACCGCAGCGCTGCCCGTGCCGCGGCGCACCGGCTCCGCGGCGGCCTGCAACCGCCCGTGGCCGAGGAAGTCGATGCCGGTCGCGGCACCGATCTCACCGGCGTTGCTGAACGGGTTGTGGCCGTGCCGCGCGATCAGCTGCTGCGCCTCCGGTGACGCGATGAATGCGGGCTCCGCCGCGGTCACGGCCGCGTTGCGCTGCGACACGCGCGGCGCTGCGATCGCCTGCGGCAGCGTGCGCGCCAAGGTCGAGCCGGTCGACGAGGATCTGCAGCACCGTGGTGATGATCGTCGCGCCGCCCGGCGAGCCGACCGCCAGGTACGGCTTGCCGTTGCGGGTGATGATCGTCGGCGCCATCGACGAGCGCGGCCGCTTGCCGCCCTCGGCGCGGTTCGGGTGGGTCGTCGAGTCGTAGTTGAAGTCCGTCAGCTCGTTGTTGAGCAGGAAGCCCCAGCCCGGCACGACGATGCCGTTGCCGCCCGTCGACTCGATCGTGAACGTGTACGAGACGACCGTGCCGTGGGCGTCGGTGACCGTGAGATGGGTCGTCGACTTGCCCTCGTGGTCGTACGGATCGCCCGGTGCCACGACCGCGTTGGCGGCCTTGTCCGTGATCATCGCCCGCCGCTCGGCCGCGAACGAGTCCGACAGCAACCCGCGCAGCGGCACGTCGAAGTACGACGGGTCGGCCAGGTACGCGTTACGGTCGGCGTAGGCGTAGCGCGACGCCTCGATGAACCGGTGCAGCGCCTGCACGCGGTCGGCACCCAGCGGCCGGTAGCCCTCGAGGATGTTCAGCGCCTCGCCGACCGTGCTGCCGCCGCTCGACGGCGGCCCCATGCCCCAGACGTCGAGTCCGCGGTAGCGCACGTGCGTCGGCTTGCGGCGCTTGGCGTCGTACCGCGCGATGTCGCGCTCGGTCACCAGGCCGGGACGCCAGACGTGGTCCGCGGTCGCCGCGATCGGCGGCTTCTGGGCCGCCTGGGCGATCGCGCGCGCAATCGCGCCGTCGTAGAACCCGCGCGCGCCGCGGGAGGCGATGTACTCGTACGCGCGCGCCATGTCCGGGTTGCGCAGCGTCGTGCCGACGTCGCGCGGCGTGCCGTCGGCGTCGAGGTAGATCGCCGCGGTCGAAGGCACGTCGTCGAACCACGGGACGGCCGCCTGCGTCTGGTCGAAGAACGTCTGGTCGACCGGGAAGCCGCGGCGCGCGACCTCGATGCCCGGCTGCAGCGCGCGGCGCAGCGACATCGTCCCGTAGCGGTCGAGCGCCTCGTCCCACGTCGCCACGGTGCCGGGGACACCGGCCGACAGGCCGCTCCAGCGCGCGTCGTTGAACGGCAGCGGGGTGCCGGTGGCTTTATCGATGAACGAGTCCGGCTGCATCGCCGCCGGCGCCGTCTCGCGGCCGTCGAGCGTCGTCACCTCGCCGCGGCGCGTGCGGATCACCATGAAGCCGCCGCCGCCGATGCCCGACGAGAACGGCTCGGTGACGCCGAGCACGCCGGCCGCCGCGACCGCTCCGTCGACGGCGTTGCCGCCGCGCCGCAGCGTGTCGATCGCCGCCTTGGTCGCGAGCGCGTCGACGGTCGCCGCCGCGCCGCCGCTACCGGTCGCGGTCGGCTCCTTCACGAAGTCGTCGCCGCCACGTGCCTGTGCAGTCGGGGCGGCCAGAGCGGCCGTCACGGCCGCGAGCGCGACCACCCGCCAATGTCTACTCATCATCGAATCCCTCCCGAGGTTCGTCGGGAGGTCGCCTACCCGCCCGTCGCTACCGGAACACGCGCAGGATCTCGGCCTGGAGCGGCAGGCCGGCGACTTGGCGCAGCCGGGTCACGTACGCCGCGTCCGCGCTCAGGGCGGTCGTCCAGAGCGTGAACGAGTGGCCGCGGCGCGGCCGCGGCCACAGCTTGTGTGGGTTCCCGTGCTTGTGGTGCTCGACGCCGGGCTCGTAGCCCGCGTCGCGGCGGCCGGTCGGCACGGTCTCCCACAGCTTGCGGTCGAGCCGCAGCCGGCGCTTGCTCTGCGGCCCGACCCGCAGCTCCTGGCGCTTGAAGATCGCGCGCACGTACAGCAACCGCCCGTCCAGCAGCGACGGGTTGAGCAACAGCGCCCGGCGCTCGCTGCGGACCGCGACCGACGTGCCGGCGGCGAGATCGGCGACCACGATGTGGCTGCCGGTCCGGCCGGTGACGTGGTACGCCAGCCGGTCGCCCTCCAGCGCCGGGTGCCCAAGCTCGGCCGCGCGCGCGATCAGCCGCGGCTCGCCACCGGCCAGCGGCGCCGCATATAGCGCGTCGCCGGCAGCCTCGCGCGCCCGCCACGCCACCCACGCCGCCGAGACGGCGAGCGCGTCGGCGCCGGGCGCCGGAACGCTGGCGGAGAACGCCGCTCCAGAGGTCTGCTGCAGCTTGATCGCCCCGTCGCCGAGAACGGCCAGCCGGGCGCCGCCGAGCGCCGGATGCGTGCCCGGCAACGGTGTGGGAGCGCCGCCCGAGACCAGCACGCCCTGGGCACCTGGTACGTGCCAGGCCACGAGCGCGCCGTCCGCGCTGGGATCGCTGGCGTTTGCCGCCACGCGTTCGACGGCCATGGCGCTACGCAGCGACCAGCACGATCGCGCACGCGGCCATCGCCAGCGCGTCGACGGCGCGCAGCGACCGCAGGATCGCGGGGCGCTCGGCCATCGCGGCGTGCGCCGCGGCGCCGGCGGCGGTGCGCGCGGCCGGGGCGAGCACGACGACCGGCAGCAGCCGTCCGGCGCCGAACGCGAGGCCGACGAGCACGCCCAGGCGCGGGGTCGCCGACAGCGACGCTCACGCCGGCCAGCGCCCACACGGCGAACGTGAGGATGAAGGTCGTGAAGCCGAGGCCGAGCAGCACGCCGTACAGCCCGGCGGCCAGCGGCACCGGCATCCGCCGCCGCCACGACTCGGGCACCTGCCGGCGCACCTGCGGGAGGATCCGCGCGCCGCGCGCCTCGCCGACCGCCGCCGCAAGCGCCACCGCCGCGGCCGCCGCGAGCGCGGCCGGTCGGCCGGCCCCGAGCGCCTCGCCGACCAGCGCGAGGCCGCCGAACGTGGCAACGCCTCCGGCCAGCGCGCCGGCGGAGAACGCCACGCACGCCGCCACGCTGGTGCGCATGCGCCCGGCGTAGCCGTCCGGCGCGAGCGTCTCGACCATCGAGAAGCCGCACGGCGACCACGCGCCGGTGACGCCGGCTGCCGCCGCCGCGACGATCAGCACGGCCTCTAGCACTTGATCTTCGTGTCGTAGTACATGACGCAGAACACCTTTCGGCCCTTGTAGCAATAGCCCGTCAGCGAGGCGTCGCCGTTGATCCGGCGCTTGCTGCGCGAACAGCAGTCGACGAGCTTGCGTATGTGCCCGCCGCAGCAGCGGAACCACGCGCCGTCGACCTCTGTCTTGAAGCCGAACTCGGCCCCGACGACGTCGCACACCGGCGTGCGGCTGGCGATCGGCAGCGGCCGGCCGTCGGCGTCGGTCAGCGGCCGCTCGTCGTCATCCACCGCACGCCCTTCGGCGTTCACGAGGCGGCCGAGATCGTCGATCGGGTGCCCGTCGGCCGCCCGCAGCGGGAACCCGCGCGAGTCGATCCGCGGGAGGCCGGTCGGGTGCGGGCAGGAGTCGGTCGTGTAGATGTGCCCGCAGAAGTGGAACGCCTCCGCCTCGCTCGGCGCGACGAGCGAGGCGACCGTCCCGGCGCCCGCCAGCCCCATCACCGCGCCCGACACGCGCGACAGGAAGCCGCGTCGCGACGTACCGGCCGCGAGCCGGTCGCTGACCCGCTCAGGCATTCACGATCCCGCGCCTGCGCTCGGCGGCGGCAAGCACGGACTCAAGCTGCGCGCCCGTATTGAAGGTGCCCTTCGCGAGCACGGTCCCGTCGGCGTCGAGCGCGACCGCGAACGGGCTTCCCGGCACGTCGGCGGCCGCCCACGCGTCGGCGTCGCGAACCTCGTCGAACGTCCGCAGCAGCACGCGCGGGTTGCGGCCGAAGGCGGCCACCGCGGGCTCGAGCGACCGGCACAGCGCGCAGCCCTCGGAGCTGAACACCGCGAGCGCGATGCGCCCGGGTGCGAGGTCGTCGTCGAAGTGCGCGGCGAGCGCGCTGCGCCCGCCGACCTCCGGCCCCTCGTGCGCCACCTCGAGCGCGCCACGCGGGTCGATCGCGAGCCGCAGCATCCCGACCTCGCGCGCGAGCGCGAGCAGCGCCACCGCGAGCACCGCGAGCCCGATCAGCGCGGCCCCGAGGCCGAGCGCCGAGCCACTCCTCGGTGGTCGGCTCGCGCCGCGGCAGCAACGGCAGCGCGGAGAACGCGACGGCGAGCACGCGGCGCGCCCAACCGAGCCGCGCGACACTCGCCCGCGTGCGCCGAAGCAGGCGCACGGCGCCCCGCCGCGGCCGCTCGCGAGCGCGGTCGCCTGCGCGGCGCAGAACAGCGCCAGGAGGGCGCCGGCCGCGTACGCTGCGGCCTCGACGCCCGCCGCCACGGCGATGCCGAGAGCGGCCTCGACCGCGACGAGCGCCGCCCAGGCGACGCGCGCGGGACCCTCCGAGCGGATCCCGTAGGTCGCGAGCGCGGCACGCGTTCCGCGTGGGTCGGCGGCCTTCAGGATCGCGGACGCGACAAGGATGAGCCCGAGGACCAGGCAGGCGACGACCGACAGCATGAGCGCGCCGAAGGTAGCAACTGCCGCAGCGGCGCCCGCCGATTAGGCGCGCGGGGAGGCCACGCGAGTGAACCGCCCGTCGCCGCCGGCGCTCGCGCTGGAGGCCTCCGCCCGGGTGCGGTTGCGCCCGGCGCGCTTGGCCTCGTAGAGGGCGACGTCGGCGCCCTCGATCAGCGCCGCCGGGTCCCCGCCGGGCGGGTCGAGCGCACTGACGCCGACGCTGACCGTGACGCTCGTCGGGGTGCCGTCCGGCAGCGTCAGCGCGAGCCGCTCGACGGCGCGTCGGACGCCCTCGCCGATCGTGCCGGCACCGCCGAGGTCCGTCTCCGCGAGGATCACGGCGAGCTCGTCGCCGCCGTAACGGGCGGGCTCGTCGGTCGCACGGCATACGTCCGCGATCACGTGTGCGACGGCCTGGAGGACCGTGTCCCCGTGCTGGTGACCGTACGCGTCGTTGATCTCCTTGAAGTGGTCGATGTCGATCAGCGCGAGCGCCGTCGGGTGCCCGGAGCGGCGCATGCGCGTGACCTCGTGGCGCAGCACCTCCTGGAAGCGCCGGTGATTGGAGAGGCCGGTCAGCTCGTCGACCGTCGCCTGCCGGCGCAGCTGGTCGTGCAGCGCGACGTTCTCCATCGCGACCGCGGTCTGCCTGGCGAAGTAGCCGAACAGCGCTTGCTCGTCCTCGGTGAACGACGCGCCACGCCGGGCGACCACCAGCAGCTCGGTCGTCGCCGCCCGCGCCCCGCCGGTCAGCGGTTGCGCCATCGCGACGTGATCGCCGTACGGCGCCACCCGGAGCGCTCCAGCCTTGAGCGCGCGCTGCTCGGCGGCCGCGACCGCGGAGTCGGGCGCGTCGCCGTGGTCGATCGTCCCGGACGCGAGGCTGACGCGGCCGAAGTCGGCGCCGAGCGCCTCGACGGCGGTGTCGACCATGATGCCCGCGAGCGCCGCGCGGTCGAGCTTGGACCCGAACGCCTCGCCGATCCGGTGGATCGCGCGGTCGAGCCGCTCGTGCCCCGCGGTCAGCTCGTCGAGCCGCCCGACGGCGTGCTGGATGCGCCTGGAGCGATCGGCGGCGAGCGCGGCGAGCAGCGCGAGGAGCGGGAGCACGAGGAGGAAGCCGTAGGCGTGCGCGCCACCGGCGATCGCGACCAGCAGGCCGACGGGCGTCAGGCACGCGTCGATCAGGTAGACGGTGCCGATCACGCGCAGCTGGACGACCGCGGCGATGCCGCGCCCGAGCCATTCCCGGGCCGTCGCGATCAGCAGGTCGCTGGCGCACTGGGCGATCAGCGCCATCGTCAGCACGGCCCAGTAGGCGATGTCGGGAGGCGGCGCGCCGGCCGCCGCGAACACGAGGCTCGGGGCGACCGCGTAGAGCGCGTCGGCGGTGCTCGTGAGCACCCGCTCGGGGTGCGCGCGGCGGCGGAGGATGTCGAACAGCTCCGCGGCGATCAGGCCGGCCGCGACGCACGCGGGGACCGCGGCCGGCGGGAGCAGGAACAGCATCGGCACGAGCACCAGCTGCGTCGGCACCGCGGAGCCCGCGCCGACGTACAGCCGCACCCGCGACGCGATCGCCATGCTCGCGATCAGGGCGAGCGCGATGCCGAGATCGAAGTCGCGCGTCGCCGGCAGCAGCAGCGCCATGGCCGCCGCCACGGCAACGAGGGCCGCGGCCGCGACGGCCTCGACGCGCAGCTCGCGGCCGGTCAATGCCCGCGAGTCATACGGGCGCCATCGCTCGAGCAGCCGCTCCATTCGAGACTCGCGCACGCGGTGTGTATCGACCCCTTGGACCAGGACTTGAATGGCCGGACGTCCGATCCATGACACGTCGACTTCAGGCCGCCGAAAAGCTGCCGATACGAGCGTGCCGGTTTGTCGTCTTTCGGAAGGACGCAGCAATGAATCGCCCGCTTCTGATCCTCACCGTGATGCTGCTCTCGCTCGTCGTCACCGCGAGCGCCAGCGCCGCCAACAGCGCCCGCTGTGAGGGCCGCGTGATCGAGCAGCCGTTTGTGGGGTTCGACGATCCGCTCGACTACTTCCTCGCTCCCGACGGCGATTTCAGCGGCGGCGGGATGGGCTGGGACCTCGCGGGTGCCGAGGTCGTTGCCGAGAACGAGCCGTGGTACGTGCACGGGGGCGACACCGCGGCGGCCGTGCGGCTCGAGTCCGGCGCCAGCGCCACCTCACCGACGATCTGCGTGGCCGAGGACGACCCGACGATGCGCTTCTTCGCCCGCAGCACCGGCGATCCGACCGGGACGCTGGGCGTCGAGGTGCTCTACACGGATGAACTGGGCGAGCCGCAGTCGCTGACGATCGGCACCGTCGCCGGCGAGGTCACCGGCGAGTGGACGGCGGTCGTGCCGATGGCGATCGTCGCGAACGTCTACGAGATGACCGTCGCATTCCGATTCACCGCGGAGGGGACCGGCAGCACGTGGCTGGTCGACGACGTCTACGTCGACCCTTACCGCAAGGGCAGGGACGCCGACCAGTAGCCGTCGGCGCCGACCGGGTCAATCCGCGCGGAGCGCTCGAGCTCCGCGCGGACGTCGGCGATGTCGCGGTCGCAGACGGCTGCGATCTCGGCCGTGGCGAGCGGCATACCGGCCCACGCGAGCACCGCTGCGGGCGACTCGGGGTCGTCGCGGCGGTCCAGCTCCGGAGCGAGGTCGGCAAGCGTCACCTCGTACTCCTCGACCGGCCGCAGGCCCGGGCGGTCGACCCGGTGCTCGGGCTCGTCGATCCGGCGGAACTCGTAGGTGGGGGAGGGGCGGCCGCCGGCCATGTCGGCGCGCAGCGCGGCCTCGACCTCCGGCTCGGCGCAGTAGGCGGCCAGCTCGTCGACGGGAAGGCCGGCCTGCTCGGCCGCGAGCTCGAGCGTGTCGGAGTCGTCGAGCAACTCGCCCGCCATCGCCAGCACCCGCAGCCGCCGCAGCAGCGCCGCCTCGCGGTCGGGCCAGCGCAGCCGCGTCGCCACGACCGCGCGGCAGGCGTGGACGGTGGACGCGTTCCACAGCCGCTCGCGCGAGTCGATGGGCATCCCGTACTGCACCTGCAGCGCGCGGAAGCGGTCAGACAGGCGCCACTCGCCCTTCCGCTCGACCAGTCCGAGCATCCGCGGCTCCCACGTGAGCTGATCGCCGTAGAGCCACAGCAGCCGCAGCCGCTGGCGCTCGGCCGAGAAGGCGAACGGACAACCGGGGTCCGTGAAGTCGCGAACCGCGACCGTGCTCAAGCGCGGGTGAGCTTCTTGTAGGTGATGCGATGCGGGCGGTCGGCCTCAGCGCCGAGGCGCTCGTGCCGCCATTCCTCGTAGGCCTCGAAGTTGCCCTCGAACCACGTCACCTGCGAATCGCCCTCGAACGCGAGCACGTGCGTCGCGACGCGGTCGAGGAACCAGCGATCGTGGGAGATGATCACGGCGCAGCCCGGGAACGCCAGCAGCGCCTCTTCGAGCGCGCGCAGCGTGTCGATGTCGAGGTCGTTGGTCGGCTCGTCGAGCAGCAGCACGTTGCCGCCGCGGCGCAGGAGCTTGGCCAGGTGCACGCGGTTGCGCTCACCGCCGGAGAGCGATCCGACCTTCTTCTGCTGGTCGGAGCCCTTGAAGTTGAAGCCGGCGACGTAGGCGCGCGAGTTCATCTCGCGGTCGCCGACCTTGATGTTCTCGTACCCCTCGGAGATCTCCTCCCAGACCGTCTTCTCCGCGTCGAGCGAGTCGCGTGACTGGTCGACGTAGGCGAGGTCGACGGTGTCGCCAAGCCGCACCGAGCCCGAGTCGGGCTTCTCGTCGCCGACGACCATCCGGAACAGCGTCGTCTTGCCGGCGCCGTTCGCGCCGATCACGCCCACGATGCCGGCGGGCGGGAGCGTGAACGACAGGTCCTCGATCAGCAGCTTGTCGCCGAAGCCCTTGCGCACGCTGTCGGCCTCGATCACGGTCCCGCCCAGACGCTGCCCGGCCGGGATGTGGATCTGGACGTTCTCGAGCTTGACGTTGCGCTCCTCGGCGATCAGGCGCTCGTAGTTGGCCAGCCGCGCCTTGGACTTCGTGCGCCGGCCCTTGGGGTTGGTGCGCACCCACTCCAGCTCGGCGGCGATCGTGCGCTGGCGCGAGGACTCGGTGCGCTCCTCCTGGGCGAGACGGGCCTGCTTCTGCTCGAGCCAGCTCGAGTAGTTGCCGCGGAACGGCAGGCCCTGCCCGCGGTCGAGCTCGAGGATCCAGCCCGCGACGTTGTCGAGGAAGTAGCGATCGTGGGTGACGGCGACGACGGTGCCCTTGTACTCCTCGAGGTGCTTCTCCAGCCACGCGACCGACTCGGCGTCGAGGTGGTTGGTGGGCTCGTCGAGCAGGAGCAGGTCGGGAGCGCTCAGGAGCAGCCGGCAGAGCGCCACGCGGCGGCGCTCGCCACCGGAGAGGATCGTGACGTCGGCGTCGCCGGGCGGCAGCCGCAGCGCGTCCATCGCGTGGTCGATGTGAGAGTCGAGGTTCCACGCGTCGGCGGCGTCGATCCGGTCCTGCATGCGTGCGAACTCGTCGGCCGTCTCGTCGGAGTAGTTGGCGGCGAGCTCGTTGAAGCGGTCGAGCAGGCCGCGCAGCTCGGCGACGCCGTCCTCGACGTTCGCGCGCACGTCCTTGGACTCGTCCAGCTGCGGCTCCTGCGAGAGCAGGCCGACGGTCGCGCCCGGGGCGAGCTGGGCCTCGCCACGGAACTCGGTGTCCAGCCCCGCCATGATCCGCAGCAGGGTCGACTTGCCGGAGCCGTTGAGGCCGAGGACGCCGATCTTGGCGCCCGGCATAAAGCTCAGGGAGATGTCCTTCAGCACCTGCTTGTCGGGCGGGTGCGTCCGGGACAGCTTGTACATCGTGAAGATGTATTGGCTCGACAATGAGTGTCTGAGGGTAGGCATCGCCCATGTGGCAGGGTCGGCGCGGCCGAATCCTGTCCGACTGTCCATTCCAAGAACGCCTGCTTTGGACGATAAATAGGGCATGCGGCCGCTGATCGGCGTCACCACCTCCGAACTCCGCGCGAGCAGCGCGGGGACGCTGCGCCGCCATGGCGAGCCGCCGCACGCCGAGATGGCGCTCGGGATGACGTATCTGAGCGCGATCGAGTCCGCGGGCGGGATGCCCGTCGTGCTGCCGCCGCTCGGCGACGTGGAGGCCCTGCTCGACCGCCTCGACGGCATCTGCCTGTCCGGCGGGCCGGACCTCGACCCCGACGCGTACGGTGCCTCCGAGCGCCACGCCGAGCTGGGGCCGACCGAGCCCAACATCGACACCTTCGAGCTCACGCTCGCGCGCGCCGCCGACGCACGCGGCCTGCCCGTGCTGGGGATCTGCCGCGGCGCCCAGGCGCTCAACGTCGCCCGCGGCGGGACCCTGCACCAGCACGTGCCCGCGCACCGCCAGACCGAGCCCGCCACCGCGACGACGCACACCGTGCACGTGGACGCCGGCACCCGGCTGGCGGCGCTGGTCGGCGTCACGCCGCTGCGCGTGAACTCCTTCCACCACCAGGCCGTCGATGCGCTCGGCCGCGGCCTGCACGCGGTCGCCTACGCGGCCGACGGGACGATCGAGGGAATCGAGGCTCCGGGCGCTCGCTTCATGCTCGGCGTCCAGTGGCACGCCGAGGGCCTGGTCGCGCAGCCGCGCCACCGGGCGCTGTTCGAGGCGCTGGTCGTGGCCGCGCTCGCCGAGCCGGCGATCCGGCTCAAGCGCGCGGCGTAGCCAGGTACCGCGCGCGGTCGGCGAACACCTCGCGCAGCTCGCCGGTCAGCTCCTCCAGGAACTCCTCGCGATAGGTGCTGTCGGTGAGCACCGCGACCGAGTAGTAGAGCCCGCTGAGGACCGCGATCCCGGTGCTCACCCGCAGCAGCTCCACGGTCAGGCTCACGTCGACGCCGAACAGGTCGACGTGCAGCACCTGTTTGCCGCGCGTGCCGAGCCACGCCTCGATCACGTCGGGGCTGATCACGAGCGCGCCGAACGCCACGAAGAACGCGCCGACGGCCGTCGCGACGACGAGGATCTGGAGCGCCTGGGAGACGAACAGGACGAGGCCGACGTTCACGCGCTGGCGGCGTTCCAGCGGCGGTCCCGCCTGCACGTCGCGCTCCAGCCTGGCGACCTCGATCGGCAGCCGGACGGCGAGGAACATCGAGCCGACCGCTACGAGCAGCGCCGCCGTCGCGCCCAGCGTCGCGTCGTCCATGCCGGCGAACACCTGCCACATCTCCGTGTTGATGAACAGCACGGCGCTGAACAGCAGCAGCAGCGGGACCGCGCGCGCCAGCAGGTCGATCGACGCGGCGAGCTGCTCGCCGACGCGCCGGCCCGGTGAACCGCACGATCGACGGCAGTCCGTAGGCGATCGAGACGTAGAGCACGCCGAGCAGCGCGAGATTGGCCGCGCACACCACCCACGCGCTGGTCGTCTGGCCGCCGATCAGCTGCAGCAGCCCGCCGACCGCCACGAACGCGGCGAGCTCGATCCGACCGACGTCCTCGGGCAGCGCGAGCGCCGGCCGGCCGCGCAGCCGGTTGATCGCGGCCGTCGTGCCGACCACCGCCGCGATCGCGCCGACCAGCACGAGCACGTTCGCCCACGGCGGCCAGTCGAGGTTGCCGGCCAGGATCACCTCGACGATCACGACGAAGGCGAGGACGGGCGCCGCGCGCGTCCAGATGTCCTCGCTCGCGCGGCGATCCTCGACCAGCATCGGCAGCCCGGCGCGACGGAAACGGCGCTCATAGTCAGCACGGTCCACCGCTGCGGGAGTGTGGCCGCCCTACCGGACGCCAGGGATTCCCCCGATGCGAGCGGCGGCGCCCATCGCGATGCTGCAGGCATGTCGCTCCTCCTCCCCTCCTCCGCGCCCACGATCCATCGCTTCGCCGGCACGCTGATCGGCCCCGACGACGACGGCTACGACGCCGCGCGCCGCGTCCACAACGGCATGATCGACCGCCGGCCGGCGCTGATCGCGCGCTGCGAGTCGGTCGCCGACGCGTCCGCGGCGCTCGCGTATGCGCAGGCGGAGGACATGGAGGTGGCCGTGTGCGCGGGGCGGCATTCGGCGCCCGGGTTCGCCATGACCGAGGGTGGCCTGGTGATCGATGTCGGGCCGATGAAGGACATCCACGTCGACCCGCTGCGCCGGATCGCGTGGGTGCAGCCCGGCGTGCTGTGGGCCGAGCTCGACGCCGCGACACAGGAGCACGGCCTCGCCGTCACCGGCGGCCGGGCGTCGTCGACCGGCGTCGCCGGCTTCACGCTCGGCTCGGGCAGCGGCTGGCTCGAGCGCAAGATGGGTCTCGCAGCCGACAACCTGCGCGCCGCGCGCGTGCTCACGGCCGACGGGCGCGTCGTGACCGCTTCCGCGGATGAGAACCCCGACCTGTTCTGGGCGCTGCGCGGCGGCGGCGGGAACTTCGGGATCGTGGTCGAGTTCGAGTTCGCGCTGCGCCCGGTCGGCCCGATCATCCTCGGCGGGATGCTGATGTGGCCGCGCGAGCAGGCCGCCGAGGTGACGCGCGCCTACCGCGACCTGATGGCCGAGGCGCCCGACGCGCTCTGCGGCGGCCTCGCGCTGATGAGCGCCCCGCCGATCCCGGCCGTCCCGGCCGAGCTGCGCGGCCGCCCCGCGATCGGCGTGCTGGTGCTCTACGACGGCGATGCCGAGCGCGGCGTCGAGCACATCGCGTCGCTGCGCGCGCTCGGGCCGGCGCTCGACGCCGTGCAGCCGATGCCCTACTGCGCGCTGCAGACGATGCTCGATCCGCCGGGCGAGTCGCACAACACGCGGGCCTACTACCGCTTCAGCTTCATCGACGAGCTGACCGACGCCGCCATCGACACGATCGTGGCCGGCGCCGAGGTCGCGCCGTCACCGATGTCGGCCGTCCTTCTCCAGCCGATGGGCGGCGCGTTCAGTCGCGTGGGTGAGATGGACACGGCGCTCGGCCACCGCGACGCGGACTGGGGCATCCAGGTGCTCGCGTCATGGGCCGAGCCCGAGCGCGACACGAGCAACCGCTCCTGGGTGCGCGCGATGACCGACGCGCTCGCGCCCTGGTCGCGCCCCGCCGGCTTCCCGAACTTCATCGCCGAGGCCGGCGACACCGCCGCCGTGCAGGCGGCATACGGCGCCGAGCGCTACGCGCGTCTCGTCGCTGCCAAGGACCGCTGGGATCCGCGGAACGTCTTCCGCCTCAACCACAACATCCTTCCGTCGGCCGGCGCTTAGCGCCGGCCAACGTCAACCCCGCTGGGTGGGAGGCGGGTGTGCGCCGGCCGCCGAACGGGTCCGTGGCGCCTTTACGGCGATATGCGCCGTGAAGGCGCCAACCGCCATACGTCTGGCGCCTTTTCGTCGATATGCGACGAAAAAACGCCAAGGACGCTCCGGCGCGGCCGATCTCCCCGCTTCCCTACCCAGCGCAGTTGACGTTCGCTCCGTCACCTACGATCGGCGCGCATGTCGGACTTAGTCGGCTACGTCGGGGCCTTCTGAGATCCACGATGCGGTCATCGAGCGGGTCTATCTCGAACCGGAGCGGCTCGTTGCCGTCCTCCGAGTCCCCGGCGGCCCGGCGATTGAGGTTGAGTTCGCGGAGCCTTCTGGCATCGACCAGCATCGGCCGGTCGGAATGACCGGATTTCGGCCGCCGCGACAGGTCGATGTCGAGTTGACGGCGTATATCGACGTCAACTCCACACGGACCCTCCGGCACGGCCAATCTCCTCACTTCCCTACCCAGCGCAGTTGACGTTCGCCGAAACCTCAGGCGGTCGGCGGGCCGAGCACGAGCGCCTGGTCGAGCACGCCGCGCATCCGGCGCTGCACCTGCAGCTCGGTCTCGAGGTCGGCCGTGCGGCCGGTGTGATCGATCACGACGCCGCGCAGGACCTGCGTGACGAACAGCCACACGAGCCGGCCGTCGAGCTGGCTGCCGGCGACCTGGCGCAGCTCGGCCTCGGCCGCGGCGGCGGACATCGGGATCTTGTAGGAGTCCGGCGCGGTGAGGACGTCGTAGACCTCCGCGATCGAGAGGATCCGCGCGTTGATCGGGATGTCCTCGCCTGCGAGGCCGTCGGGATATCCGTGGCCGTCGATCCGCTCGTGGTGGGCGAGCACGGCGTGGGCGACTTCGCCCAGCCCTTCGACGCGCAGCAGCAGCCGGGCGCCGTCGGCCGGATGGCGCTCGACGAGCCGCCGCTCGGCGGCGTGCAGCTCGCTGCGGCCGAGCAGGATGTGGTCCGGCAGCGCCTCCTTGCCGATGTCGTGCAGCAGGCCGGCGGTGTGCGCGACGGCCTGCCCGTGCTCGTTCAGGCCGGCGGCGCGCGCGAGCTGGCGCGAGTACTGGGCGACCGCCGCGGCGTGCCGGGCGGCGCTGGGATCGCGCAGCGCGAGCGTCTCGAGCAGGAGCCCGACCATGCCCTCGTGGCGGACGTCGAGCTGGTCCTTCCGCCGCAGCACCTCCTCGCCGTGCTCGTGGCCCTTCAGCAGCGAGCGCAGCAGCAACTGGCAGACACCGAGGGCGAGCACGAACAGCCCGACGACGCCCGTGCCGTACAGCTCGAAGCCGTAGACGGCCATCGCGGTCATCGAGCCGGTGGCCAGCTCCCACGGCACGACCGGCAGGAACACGCGCACGAACATCTCGCGTAGCGACCCGCCCCGCATGAGGACGATGTGCCCGGCCACCATCGTGAAGTTCAGGACGTTCATCACGCAGAACACGACGAACACCGAGAGCGCGAAACCGCCCTGCTCCGAGAAGCTGGTGTCTCGGATCGCCTGCAGCACGATCCCGCCCACGAGCGGGAAGAACGTGTACGTCGCCGCGTTGCCGAGCAGCGAGATGCCGCGCGTCCGGGCATGGATGGCGTCGACGATCGCGCAGCCGAGGCCGATCGCGACGGCGGGCGCCGGACCGAGCAGGGCCATCGTCAGGACGAGCCCGAGGAACGAGCCCGAGATGCGGGCGCGCTTGGTCTCCAGGGTGAGGAAGTCGCTGCCCCAGGCGAGCACCGCGAGCAGGCCGACGAGCTCCGGCGGCTGCCACTGCTCTACGTCAGACAGCAGGATCGCGGCGGTGACGCTCGCGACCAGCAGCAACGCCTCGAAGGCGAACAGGATGCTGCGCCTGCGGCTCGGTCGCAGCAACGGCGGATCCCGTACCACCGGTCGCTCCGGGCGGTCCTTGGTCTTGCCCTCGGCAGATCCGGCCGCACGCATCAGTGCAAGCGACCACGCCACGATGACGAGCCACAGGACTACGGCCAGCCAGACGATCACAGAGGGGAAGGTAGTGCCTGCGCGAGGCCGCGGGCAACTGTCAACGGGCGAGATTACTACGGATGGGGGAGATTTCTGAGCCGATTTGCTTGGTTTCGGGTCAAGACCCCATCACAATGGTGTGCGGAGGCGCCGTCCTCCATTGGGTACGTAGTGGTCGCAGCAGGGACGCACCAGAGGCGTCGTCGATTGCCCCGGCATGGACCGGGCGGCCCCAGGGGATCGACGCGGAAAGGAGTGCGCCATGGGTTGGAAGATCTAGAGCGATCGCGCAGTGGCCCCTGCGATCGCATGACTCCGTGACCCCCGAGGCAGAGAGAGGAGCCCCAATGGGCTGGAAGATCTAGCTCCGAAAACGAGTCACCGCTCTACGCCCCCTTACGGAAGACGGGAGAGAGATGAGATTTTCGCGGCAGGATGACGCGGGAGGCGTGGCCCGGCGGGCCGTTGCGGCACCGCCGGGCTTCGGCCCGATCTCGCTACCGTAGGTAGGTCGTGTCACAGATGCTGGACATCGAGCAGGCCATCCTGCTGTTGGAGATCGATCCGCCGTTCGGCAAGCGTGACATCCAGCTTGCACGGCGCCGGCTCGCGAAGGTCTGGCATCCCGACATCGCGCCGCCCGGGCGACAGCTCGAGCACGAGCGCCACCTCAAGGCCATCAACGAGGCCGCAGACCAGCTCGAGCAGCTGGCCGAGGAGTCGCGCGGGGGCAAGGTCTCACGCAACGCCGTGAAGGTCGGTGCCGCCGCGGCGCGCAAACGGCGCGCCGAGGAGGGCGAGCGCGCGTACGAGGAGGAGCAGCGCCAGCGCGCGCAGAACGCCGACCAGGCCAAGTACGACCCGTTCGCCTCGCGCGTGCCCGACCACTCGGTCGTGCACCGCTACGCGCGCTGCCTGTCGTATCCCGAGTGGGGCGTCGGCACCGTGAACGGCATCTACTTCACCGGCGGTGGCGACGACATCCAGCAGTGGGCCCGCGTCAGCTTCCATCTCGGCGTGCGCACGGTCCCGGCCGGCTCGCTGCAGTTCGTGGACTTCTCCAAGCCCGACCCCGGCGCCGAGCGGGTCGAGCGCTTCATGACCGCCGCCAAGCACGCACTGGCGGAGGGCAACTTCAAGCTCGCCGCCCGGCGGCTCGTCTACGCGCGTGACGCGGACCCGCGCAACACCGCGGTGCTGCGGCTGATGACGCTCGCGTTCTGGCAGGCCGGCGACTACTCGGCGGCCGCCCGCGCGGTGCGCGACTGGGCACGCGAGGAGAGCGACCGGCCGGCGCCGTTCCGGTACGCGGCGCGGATCTACGAGGACATGGGCTCGCTGTCGCAGGCGGTGGACGCTGCCGAGAAGGAGGTCGACCGCGGGCCGAACGACGCATCCGCCTGGGAGCGCCTCGGTCGCCTGCGGATGCGCTCGTTCGATCGCGCGGGCGCACGCGAGGCGCTCGAGCGCGCACGCGAGCTCGGGCCGAGCGAGCAGGGCCTGCTCGACCTCGCGCTCGTGGCGCATCTCATGGGCGACCTCGGCGCCGAGGTCACGGCGTGCGAGCAGGCGACCGTGCTGGCGCCCGGAGTCGCGCCGACGCGTGGGCGCGCTACGCGCACGCGCTCGCCCGCACCGACCGGGTGTCCGACTGCCTGGCCGCGTGCGACCGGGCGCTCGAGCTGGGGAGCGATCCCGAGGTCCGCAACCTGCGCGACCAGGTCCTCGCCACCGCCCCGCGCGAGCTTACCTCCGCCGCCTGAGCGCTAGCGCTACCGCTCGAGACGCCCTACCTTGAGCGGACAATGAAGTTCGGACAGATCGCCATCCTCGCCCTTGCCGTGCTCGCCGTCGGCGCGATCGCGCTGGCCGGTCGCGGCGGCGGAGACAGCGACGACGACCAGGGCACGACCACGCCGCCCACGGCCGTCGTCGAAAAGGCGCCGGCCGGCGCGGTCGACGTCCACTTCGCGTACTCGCCGGAGAAGGAGCCGCTGCTGAAGGAGCAGATCGCGGCGTTCAACGCCTCCGGCGCGAAGGTCGGCGGCAAGCCGGTGTTCGTGCGCGCGGAGATCGTGAGCTCGGGCGACGCCGAGGCGCGGATCGCCGACGGGAGCTTCAAGCCGGTCGCGTGGTCGCCCGCCTCGAGCCTGTGGGGGCGGCTGCTGAACTTCGAGGCCGATCGCGCGCTGGCGCCGGACGAGAACCCGTCGATCGCCCGCACGCCGCTGGTGATCGCGATGTGGGAGCCGATGACGCAGGCGCTCGGCTACCCGAAGAAGAAGATCGGGTTCGACGACATCCTGCGGCTCGCGCGGTCCGACCAGGGCTGGGCTGCCTACGGCCGGCCGGAGTTCGGCAGCTTCAAGCTCGTGCACACGAACCCGGACTTCTCCACCAGCGGGCTGTCCGCGGTCGTCGCCGAGTACTACGCGGCGACCGGCAAGAAGGAGGGCCTGCGTCCGGAGGACGTGACCGGCAAGGCGCGCGCGACCGTGAAGGAGATCGAGCGGTCGATCGTCCACTACGGCGACAACACGCTGTTCATCTCCGACCAGATGCGCGCGAAGGGCCCGGGCTACGCGTCCGCCGTCGCGATGGAGGAGGCCACGCTGGTGGCGTTCAACGCCGATCGCGGCAGCCAGCCGAAGCTGATCGCGATCTATCCGGAGGAGGGCACGTTCTATTCGGACAACCCGTTCATCGTGCTCGACGGCGACTGGGTCACGCCCGCTCAGCACGACGGCGCCGAGGCGTTCCAGCGCTTCC
Organism: uncultured Solirubrobacteraceae bacterium; assembly: GCA_963792385.1. Lineage (GTDB taxonomy): Bacteria > Actinomycetota > Thermoleophilia > Solirubrobacterales > Solirubrobacteraceae > DASSUW01. The sequence goes on from CAWBVZ010000001.1 coordinate 157,220, forward strand.
TGGCGGAGAAGATCACGCCCGAGGTCTCCTCCCGCGCCGGCTTCCGCCCCGCGGACCTCGACACCGATCCGCTCGCGCCGTTGAACGCCGAGAACGGCGTCGATCCGAAGCAACCCGAGCGCGTGCTCGGCCTGCCGGAGCCGCGTGTGCTCGCCCAGCTCAAGGAGGCGTGGCGGGAGGACCGCAAGCCGGCCAACGTGCTGCTCGTGCTCGACACGTCGGGCTCGATGGCCGACGAGGACCGGCTCGAGAACGCCAAGGACGGCCTGCGCACGTTCCTCTCCGAGACGGCGCCGCAGGACCGCGTCGGCCTGACCATCTTCTCCGACCAGATCAAGCCGCTGATCCCGATCGGCCCGTTCAAGGAGAACCGCCCGCAGCTCGAGCAGACGATCGCCCGGCTGATCCCCGAGGGCGGCACAGCGGTCTACGACGCGACGTCAGAGGGCTTCGAGGCCGTGCGCGATCTGGCGGGCCGGGACACGAGCCGCATCAACGCCGTCGTCGTGCTCACCGACGGCGAGGACACGGACTCCTCCAAGTCGGTCGACGCCCTGCTGGCAGACCTCGACCAGGGCGACAGCGAGAATCGCGTGCGCGTGTTCACGATCGCCTACAGCGCGGGCGCGGCGGGCGCCGCCGAGGCGCTCGAGAAGATCGCCGCCGCCTCCGGCGGCAAGTCGTACGAGGGCAACACCAAGGACATCCGCACGGTCTACCGCTCGATCAGCTCGTTCTTCTGAGCGATGCCGGGAGAGCTCGAGCCCTACGACCGCGGGGACTTCCGCAACGCGCTGCTCGCGAACGCGGCGACGCGGCCGTTCAACGTCGCGGTGCTGGTCGGGACGATGGGCGCCGGGGTCCTGCTGGCCAGCGGCTCGGTGCTGCTGGTGCTGATCGTCGCGGTGATCGTGTACCTCGCCGCCTGCACGCGGACGTTCTTCGACAGCGACGAGGCCGACCGCGTGCTCGCCCGCGAGCGGGCCGAGCGGCGCAAGCGGGTCGCCGGCCCGCGCAAGCGGCTCGACATGGACGCACTCGCGCCGCCGATCCGGCTGCAGGTGTTCGAGGCGCAGGGCCGCGAGCGGCGCATCCGCAACGCGATCGAGCGCGCCGACCTGCCCTACTCCGAGGTCTCCGACGAGGTCGACGGCTTCGTGCGCGTGATGGAGCACACGGCCGGTCGCGCCCAGCTGCTGTACGACGCGCTCGCCGACGCGCCGGTCGCGTCGGTCGAAGCGCGCCTCGCCGACGTCCGCGGCCGGCCCGGCGGCGGAGCGCCCGAGCTGGTCGAGGCGCTCGAGCACCAACTCGTCGTCCAGCGCCGGATGGAAGCCCAGCTGCAGCGCTTCTACGACGAGATGGAGCGGATCGTCGTCGAGCTCGACACCGTCCGCGGCAACCTCGTCTCCGTCTCGGCCTCGTCCGACGCGGGCACGCAGGAACAGCTCGCGTCCGAGGTCCGCTCGCTGCGCGAGCGCATGGGCGCGGTCGCCGACGGGATCGGCGAGGCGTACGAACGACCCAGCGTCTAGACGGCCTGCTCCTCGAGCCCGCGCACGTGCTTGACCGTGCCGACCGCGGTCCGTTTGCTCTCGCGGATCTCCAGCCGGCGCGACAGGCGCGACAGGGTGAGGTTGACGATCACGAACAGCAGGCCGATGAACAGGAACACCTGCAGAATCGGCGCCTGCACGCCGCCGAAGAAGTTGGCGCCCGTGACGATCCGCCCGTGGCGCATGACCTCCTGGATCGCGACGATGCTGACCAGCGTGGTGTCCTTATTGAGCGTGATCAGTTGGGACACCGTGGCCGGCACCATGCGCCGTAGGCCCTGCGGCAGCACCACCAGCCGCATCGACTGGCGATAGCTCATGCCGAGCGCGCGCGCGGCCTCGTTCTGCCCGCGGTCGAGCGACAGGATGCCGGCGCGCATGATCTCCGCCAACACGGCCGAGTTGTAGAGCACGAGGCCGAGGAGGGCCGCCAAGACACGGCCGGACTGGAGCCCTTCCGGAAACCACGACGGGATCGCGTCCTCGTATGCGGCCGGCCACGCGCCCGGGATCGTCAGATAGAGGTAGAGGATGATGAAGATCAGCGGCAGGTTGCGCCAGACGTCGACCCACGTGCCGGCCGCGACGCTGAGCGGCTTCCACCGCGCCAGCCGGGCGAGCGCGAGCGCGAGCCCGGCGATCAGCGAGAAGAACATCGCGATCACCGCGATCTCGAGGTTGACGAGGAACCCCTCGAGGATGAATCGGGCGTTGTTGCCGGTGACTAGCCACTCCCAGTTGTCGGGGTCGAAGACGTAGCTCATCGGTGGATCGCGTAGCGCTTCTCGAGCACGCGGATCGTGAACGTGGCGGCGCCGGTCAGGATCAGGTAACCGACCGCCGCCCAGAAGAAGGCCTCGCTGTACTGGAACCCGTGCGACCCGATCACGCGGGCCGTCTTGAGCAGGTCGTCCAGCGCGAGCAGCGAGACGCCGATGATCGCCGAGTTCTTGATCATCGCGATGATCAGCGAGCCGAGCGGCGAGATCACGGTCCGGAACGCCTGCGGGAACACGACCCGCCGCAGCGTCTGCGAGTACGTGTAGCCGAGCGACAGCGCGGCCTCGATCTGCCCCTTGTTGACCGAGTACACGCCCGAGCGCAGCACCTCGCCCACGTACGCTGCCGTGTAGAGCCCGAGGCTCGCGATGCCGGCGGTCCACGGGCCGACGTCGGCGCCCGCGCGGCGCAGGCCCGCGAACGAGATGAACAGCAGCACCAGCAGCGGCACGTTGCGGAACGTCTCGACGTACACGCCGCCGAGCCGCTGAAGCCACTTGCTCGGCGCGATCCGCAGGGCGGCCACCAGCGTCCCCACGACCATCGCGATCGCAAACGCGGACACCACGATGCGGACCGTCACCCAGAACCCGGCGAGGAACTCGTCGAAGTTGTCCGTGAGGACGCTGATGAAATCGCCCATGCGGCTACGAGGTGGCTGCGATCGCCTCCTTGAGCGTCATCGTCGGCGGCTCCTGCTGCTCGCCGGTGTACTGCCCGATCCACTTGTCGAAGGCCTCGCCCCAGCCGCCGCCGCTCTTGTACTCCTCGAGGACGCCGTCGACGAATTCCTTGAACTCCGTGTCCCCCTTCTTGATCCCACCGCCGTACGGCTCGGTGCTGAGCGGGTCGCCCTCCGTGAGCTTCAGCGTGTCGTCCTGGATGATCATCCCGGTGAGGATCACGTCGTCGGTCGAGACGGCGTCGACGGCGCCGTTCTGCACCAGCTCCAGGCACTCCGAGTACGTGTCCACGAGCCGCAGGTCGGCATCCGGCGCCTGCTCCTTCAGCGTCGCCTCGTAGGTCGAGCCGAGCGCCGTGCAGACCTTCTTCCCGGCCAGCGAGTCGACGCCCGTGATCTCCGAGTCCGGCGGCACCAGGATGCGACCGCGCGCGATGTAGTACGGCTCGGAGAACTCGATCTCCTGCGCGCGCTCGGCGTTGATCGTCATCGTCGAGAGCACGAGGTCGACAGTGCCGTCCTGCAGGAACGGGATCCGGTTGTCTGAGATCGCCTCGATGTAGTTCGGCTTCACGCCCAGCTTGTCCGCGATCGCCTGGCCGAAGTCGACGTCGAAGCCCTCGATGTCGTTCGTCTGCGGATTCTTGAACCCGAACGGCGGCACGTCGTATTTGACGCCGATCTTGATCTCGCCCGCCTTCTGGATCTTGCCCATCGTCGTGTCAGCGGGGAATTGCTCAGCCTTGGCGGCCGGCTCGGCTCCGCCGCCGGCCGAGTCTCCCTCGTCGTCCCCGCAAGCTGCCGCGAACAGCCCCAGCACGAGCACGAGCACGAGTGCCCAACGTGCGTTCTTCATCTCCCCGCCTCCTTCAGTGATGGATAATCTTGTCCACGAAATCGCGCGCCCGCTCGCTCTTCGCCGCGGCGAAGAACTCCTCAGGGGCCGCCTGCTCGACGATCTGCCCGCCGTCGATGAAGACGATCCGGTCGCCGACCTCGCGCGCGAATCCCATCTCGTGCGTGACGACAACCATCGTCATGCCGTCGCGGGCGAGGTCGCGCATCACGTCGAGCACCTCCCGGATCATCTCCGGGTCGAGCGCCGAGGTCGGCTCGTCGAACAGCATGAGCTTGGGCTCCATCGCCAGCGCGCGGGCGATCGCCACGCGCTGCTGCTGGCCACCGGAAAGGTCGGCCGGGAAGGCCTGCGCCTTTTCGGTCATCCCCACGCGCTCGAGCAGCTTCTCCGCGCGGGCGCGAGCGGCGGCCCTGTCCAGCCCTTTCACCTCAACGGGAGCCATCGTCAGGTTGTCCATGACCGTCCGGTGTGCGAACAGGTTGAACTGCTGGAACACCATCCCGATCTCCGCGCGGATCCGATTGACGTCCTTGCCCGCGCGGGCGAGCGATGTCCCGTTGAAGCGCACGTCGCCGTCGTCGATGCCCTCGAGTCCGTTGATGCAGCGGAGCATCGTCGACTTCCCCGAGCCCGACGGACCGGCGATCACGACGACCTCGCCCCGGTCGATCGTGAGGTCGATACCGTCCAGCACCAGGTTGTCGCCGAAGCTCTTGCGCACCCGCTCAAGCTCGACGAGATGCCCTACCTCTCCGGCCTCGTCCGCCATGTGCAGACGCGGACCCTACCGCTCACATCTATCGAGCGGCGGGCACGTCCTTCATCACTGAGAGCCCTCGCCGACGGGCTCCTCGACAAGGGCCGGCGGGGACGCCCCGACGGGCGTGCTGTCGATCAGATGCTCGACGAGCCACTCCGTGCTCGCGGTGCTCGCGGCCGCGAACTGCTCGACGTAGCACTCGTAGTGGTTGCCGGGCAGCAGCACGAGGCTCTTCGGCTCGCGCGCGGATTGGTAGAAGTCGATCGCCTCGTCGGCGAGGCTCACCACGTCGTCGCGCATCACGATCAGGCGCAGCGGCGTCGGGCTGATTCGGCCGATGAACGCGCCGCCCTCGAACTCCGACGTCATCTCGACCGAGCGCAGCGTGATCTCGTTGCGCCAGGCGGGCGCGCGCTCGCGGGCGGTCTTCGTGAAGAACTCGAACGACTCGCGCTGCGGGAGCACGACGTAGGGAGCGGTCGGGTCGTCGGAGACGACGGGGATCATCTCCGGCGGCTCACCGCGGAAGCGCCGCTCACGGTCGGCGTCGAACCCCGCCCGCATCACCGGCTCGGCGTGCGGGGGCAGGAAGCGGCGCATCATCCGGTAGCCGCTGGTCCCCGGAACGAGCGAGACGACGCACTTGCACCGCCGGTCGAAGGCGGCCGCCGGGAGCACCACGCCGCCGGCGTAGCTCACGCCAAAGAAGCCGATGCGATCGCGGTCGACGACGTCCGTAAGCGAGATCGCGTAGGTCGTCGCATGGCGGTAGTCGTTGACCTGCGCCCACGCGCTGAGCTCCTGGCGCGGCTGGCCGTCGCTCGCGCCGAAGCCGCGGTTGTCGTAAGCGATGCAGGCGAACCCGGCGTCCGCGTGGGCGCGCGCGAAGTCGTCGAGATACATCTCCTTCACGCACGAGATCCCGTGGGCCATGATGATCGTCGGCCACGGGCCTTCGCCTTCGTCGGGCGTGAACAGCCAGCCTCGGAGGATCGTGCCCTCGGCGTCGAACTCGATGTCGCGCTGCATCTACGCCCCCGGGCGGTTGAGGACGTTGCGGATGTACGACATGCGCACCTCTGGCGACTGGCGGATCATCCAGAACTCGTCGAGGTGCGCGATCGGCGGCCCGTCGATCACATCGTGGAGGAAGCTTTTCCGCACCGAGCGCGGCAGGCTCAGCATCCAGCGCTGCTCGGGGTCGCGCGTGAGGCGCGACAGCGGGAGCGTGATCGGCCTGGGCGCCGAGATCACGCGTCGCTGAGCCTTCGTCACCTCGGTTGCGGCCACGTCACTCCTTCCTCACTCATACGTCTTGAGCAGTTGGGCGACACTCGCGGATCGCTTGTCGCTTGTCAACAGCCGCCATATAGGGTGGTTAAGGGCCGTTCGGTCCGAAAATTCAGCGCGGGAGGACGAGACGCATGGCCGCGGCAACGACGCCGAGACCTACGCAAAGCAACCCCTGGATCCAGCTCGGCCAGTTCCTTCGCGGCTCGCTGCCGGTGCTCGAGCGGGTGAGCGTCGACGAACGACCGCTCGTCCCCTTCAAGCTCGGGTTCCTCAAGGGCTGGCTCGCCAACCATCCTGACGTCGTGGAGGAAGGGCTCGAGAGCGAGGCCTGGCCGCCGCTGGCGCGCGGGCGGATGTCGTCGCTCATCCACTGGTACGAGGGCGGGCTGGCGGTCAAGACCGGTCCGTCGCACCACGCGCACCGCGATCAGATGTGGCTGCCGGGCATCGACGATCCGGCGATCCTCGCCACGGGGATCGAGGACGCCGCCGACTGGGCCGACCGCTGGCAGGACGGCGGGACGATCGAGGCCTACGAGGACCTGCGCCTGCTCGCGTACGGGATCGGCTGGCGGGCGATGAGCGGCGAGCGCCTGCACGAGCGCCGTCCGGAGGTGTACGACGGGCTCGCCGCGGGCGACGCCTGGCTGGGGCGCCTGGTGCACCCGCTCGGGCCCCAGCGCTGGCTCGTGCCGACCCCCGAGAGCCGCAAGGGCCACCGGCTACGAGCCGGGATCGACTCGGCCGTCGACGAGCTCGTGACCGAGCGCCGCAACGGCAGCCAAGGTCCCGGCCTGCTGACCGAGTGGGTTCGTCGCGGGGACGAGCTCGGCGCCACCCCCGAGGACTATCGCGGCTCGGTGAAGGCGTTCTTCGGTGCGGAGAACCTCCACACGCACCTCGCGTGGACCTTCTACCTCCTGGCCCACAACCCGGAGGCCGAGGCCAAGCTCCATGAGGAGCTCGACACCGTGATCGGCGACCGCCGGCCGACGCCGGACGACCTGCCGGACCTGAAGTACACGCGCATGGTCGTCACCGAGTCGCTGCGCATCTACCCGTCGGTCCCCGCGTTCTTCCGCGGGATCGAGGGCGACGGCCTCACGCTTGGCGGTCAGCACATGCCGCCCGGGAGCATGCTGGCCTTCTCGCCCTGGACCATGCAGCGCAGTGAGCGGTGGTGGCCCGACGCGCTGCGCTTCGAGCCCGAGCGCTGGGCCTCCGGGCAGCCGCGGCCCTCGCGCGGGTTGTACTTCCCCTTCGCTGCCGGCCCGTACCGGTGCCCGGGCACGGCCAAGTCACTCAAGGAGGGCCCGCTCGTGCTCGCTGCGCTGGCGCAGCGCTGGAAGATGCGCCCGGCGCCGGGTGCCCCGCCGCCCGTCCCGACCGCCACGTGGGCGCTGCGCCCGCGCGACGGGATGCCCATGGTCACGTCGCGGCGCTAGGGGTTGACGTCCGCTGTGGCGCGTACGGTGGCGAGCCCGTGAGATTGATCGTCGCCCGCTGCTCCGTCGAGTACTCCGGCCGCCTGTCGGCGCGGCTGCCGGAGGCGCTGCGGCTGGTGATGCTGAAGGCCGACGGATCGGTGCTCGTGCACGCCGACGCCGGGGGCTACAAGCCGTTGAACTGGATGACGCCGCCGACCGTCGTGGAGGAGGAGGAGGGCCGGATCGTCGTGCGCAAGCTCAAGGGCGACGACCGGCTGGACATCGTGCTCGCCGAGGTGCTGAGCGATGTCACGCACACGATGGACTTCGACGCGGCGCAGCTCGAGAAGGACGGTGTGGAGGCGGACCTGCAGGTGCTGCTCGCGGACGCGCCCGCCTGGTGCGGCGAGGGGTTCCGGCTCGTGCGGCGCGAGTGGCCGACCGACATCGGCCCCGTCGATCTCATGTGCCGCGACGCGGAGGACGGCTGGGTCGCCGTGGAGATCAAGCGCGTCGGCACGATCGACGCCGTCGAGCAGCTCGCCCGCTACCTCGAGCGGATCCGGCTCGATCCCGCGATGGCCGATTGCCGCGGCGTGCTCGTGGCCCAGGTCGTCAAGCCGCAGGCGCGCGTGCTCGCCGAGGCGCGCGGGGTGGACTGGGTCGAGATCGACCTCGCGGAGCTGCGCGGCGAGCGTGAGCCCGCGCTGACGCTGTTCGGATGACCCCCGTCCAAGTCGAGGTCGACGGCGACGTCCTGGTGGTGACGATCGATCGTCCCGAGGCGCGCAACGCAGTCAACCTGGCCGTGGCCGAGGGGATCGCCGCGGCCGTCGGCCGCCTCGACTATGACGACGCGCTGCGGGTCGGTGTCCTCACGGGCGCGGGCGGCACGTTCTGCGCGGGGATGGATCTGAAGGCGTTCGTCGCGGGCGAGCGGCCGCACGTGGGTGACCGCGGCTTCGCCGGCATCGTCCAGCGGCCGCCGCTCAAGCCGATGATCGCTGCCGTCGAGGGCTGGGCGCTGGCCGGCGGCTTCGAGGTCGCGCTCGCGTGCGACGTGATCGTGGCCGCGCGCGACGCCCGGTTCGGCATCCCCGAGGTCAAGCGCGGCCTGGTCGCGGCGGGCGGCGCGCTGCTCCGCCTGCCGCGCCGGATCCCCTACCACCTGGCGATGGAGCTCGCGCTCACCGGCGATCCGATCGGCGCCGAGCGCGCGTACGCGATCGGGATCGTCTCGCGCCTCGCGGAGCCGGGCAAGGCGCTCGCGGACGCCCGCGAGCTGGCGGCCACGATCGCCCGTAACGGCCCACTGGCGCTCGACGCGTCGAAGCGCATCGTGTCGGCGGCCGCCGACTGGCCCGCGGCCGAGGCGTGGGAGCGCCAGGCGGCGATCGCCGGCCCGGTGCTTGCGTCCGAGGACGCCCGCGAGGGCGCCCAGGCGTTCGCGGATAAGCGCGACCCCGTGTGGCGCGGGCGGTAGCGGGGACGAACGTCAACCCCGCTGGGTGGGGAAGCGGGGAGCGTTCCGGCGCCGCGGCGGGGATCGCCGAGCGTCGAGTTAGTCGGCCTCAGCCCGACAAAGTCGACGCTCGCGCGTTGGGACGCGGTGAGGGGTACGGGTCGTATGCGGTTCGCCCATCTCGTGCGCCGGCGAGCAGTCCGACGGGCGAAGCGCATGACATGGGTGCGCAACTCCCATCGCGCGCCGTCAACGTCGGCCAGATGGGCGAAGCGCATGCACCCTCACCGCGGCCAACGGACACCCACCTCCTCACCCGGCGCAGTTGCCGTTCAGCTCCGCTGATCCTGCCGACCTCGCCACGCAGGCCGACGCACCCCACGCTCCCCTCGGTCGTCACGCTCCAAGCGACCGCGTAGCTGTCGGCTGCGTTGCGCGTTATCGGTCTACTCCTCGCCGAACACGGTCACCAGCAGCGAGCGCGCTCCGCCGTGGTCGCGGTGCTCGCACAGGTACACGCCCTGCCAGGTGCCGAGGGCGAGCCGGCCGCGGCTCACCGGCAGCGACAGCGACGGACCGAGCAGCGAAGCCTTGATGTGCGCCGGCATGTCATCCGGTCCTTCGACCGTGTGCGTCCAGAACGGCGCGTCCTCCGGCACGACGACGTTGAAGTAAGACTCGAAGTCGCGCCGCACGTCGGGCGACGCGTTTTCGTTCAGCGTCAGCGACGCGGAGGTGTGGCGGATGAACAGGTGCGCGATCCCGACCTGGACGGAGCGCAGCTCGGGCAGCTCGGACTCCACCTCGCTGGTGATGAGGTGGAACCCGCGCGGCCGCGGCCGCAGTGTGATCTCGCGCTGGACCCACATGCCCGGCAATCTATTCGGGAAGCCGCGCGATCCGCATATCGACCCGCTCGCCGCGGAACGGCACGCCCTCGGCCTCGAGCAGCGCTCGCTGGCGCGCACCCTTGGCCAGCGACCCGTCGGCGCGCACGATCCGGTGCCACGGGACCGTCGGGTCGTCGCAGCCGGCCAGCACGGTTCCGGCGAAGCGCGGGGCGCCCGGCGACACGTCACCGTAGGCGCGTACGAACCCCGGCGGGGTGTCGCGGATGCGGGCGAGGACGCGGCGGGTGCGGTCGGTCACGCGGATATCCTCGCGCGATGCGCCACGGCACCTACTCGATCGTCGCTCTCGACCCCGCCACCGGCGAGCTCGGAGCGGCCGTGCAGTCCCATTGGTTCTCGGTCGGCTCGCTCTGCATCTGGGCCCGGCCCGGCGTCGGCGCGGTCGCGACCCAGTCCGTCGTAGAAGTTGCGCACGGACCGCACGCGCTCGATCGGATCGAGGCGGGGGAGAGCGCCGCCGATGCGCTCGCCGCGCTGATCGCCGCCGACCCGCTGGGCGCCGTCCGCCAGGTAGGCGTTGTCGACTCGAACTCCGGCGTCGCCGTCCACACGGGACCGGACTGCATCCCCTGCGCCGGGGACGCCGGCGGCGCCCACTGGTCGTGTCAGGCGAACATGATGGAGCGCGACACCGTGCCGGCCGCGATGTCCGCCGCCTTCGAGCACGCCGAGGGCGAGCTCGCCGACCGGCTGATGGCGGCGCTCGACGCGGCTGAGGGCGAGGGCGGCGACGTGCGCGGGCGCCAGTCGGCGGCGCTGTTGGTGGTGCCGCCCACCGGCGAAGCGTGGAACGCGCGCGTCGAGCTGCGCGTCGAGGACCACCAGGAACCGCTTCAAGAGCTGCGGCGCCTGCTCGGCCTCCAGCGCGCGTACGAGCTCGCAGGCCGCGGCGACGAGCTGATGGCCGCCGACCAGCCGGTCGAGGCCGGCGCGCTCTATCGCCGCGCGGCCGAGCTCGCACCGGAGTCGGACGAGCTGCTGTTCTGGGCCGGCCTCGCGCTCGCCCACTCGGGAGATCTCGACGCCGGTGTCGAAGCCGTCCGCCGCGCGATGGACGTCCACCCGAACTGGGGCCTGCTGCTCGACCGCCTCAGCCCCGACTTCGCGCCCGCCGGACCGCAGGTCCGGCAGGCGCTCGGTCGAGTCAGCTAACAGATCACCTGCAGATGGATCGCGACGGCGGGCGCTGCCGCGTCCTCGGTGACGACGACCTGGGTCGCCGCCGTGCCGGTCGCGCCGCCCGACTGCACAGCCAGCGCCTGCGGCGTCGTGCCGTTGGCCGTTGCCGTGTACGAGCACTTCGAGACGTCGCGGCCGAAGGTCACGGTCGTTGCGTCACCGGCCCGGACGGATGCTGTCGCACCGCGGTTCGAGCCCAGCGTGCCACCGTCGGCCACGTCGGCGAACAGCAGATCGCCGGCGGCCGCGAAGTCCGCCGAGTCCTTGTCGTCGAGCTTGTCGGCGTTCAGGTTCGCGACCTTGCCCGTCGCGTTCGTTGTGAACGGAACGCCGGTCGCGTCCTTGAGCGAGATGCTGCCGCCCTCCTTGCCGCCGCTCTCGAACTCGAACGCACGGCCGGCCTGGAGGTTGTTCGCGCGCATGCACGGCTCGCTGCCGACAGCCGACCGGCAGCCATAGATCGCGCCGCCGCCCGAGCCGAGATTCGACTGGCGCGTCGAGTAGGTGCTGTTGCGCGAGATGATCTGCGTCTCGCGGGTCAGGCCACCGCCAGAGGGGTTGCGCTGGCCGAGGATCAACGAGCGTCCTTCGCCGGCGCCGAAGGCAACTGCCGGGACGCCGATCGCGAGGATCAGGGCCGCAATGAGGATTGTCTTCATGCACCTTCCGACAACCCGGCTGCACGCGAGTTGCGCCGCGCCGGCGCGGTTGTCAGCCGGCTTGCAGAGCTAGCGTTCGCCCGGCAGCTTGGCCGGGTTCACGGAGACCGGTTGGCCGAGGTCGAGCGCGGTGCGGATGATCCGCGTCTGCTCGACGGTGTGCGCGGCCGGGTAGCCCTCGCCGGTTGATGCGCGCTCCGGACGGCCGACGTAACCGAACTCGAGCGCCTGGGGCAGGATGTGCAGCAGCCGCGGTGACATGTGGGCGCGCGCGCCCATGTTGCGCGGCTCTTCCTGCGCCCACACAACCTCGCGCAGGTTCGGGTAGCGCGCGACCTCGTCGAGGATCTGCTGCTGCGGGAACGGATACAGCAGCTCGACGCGCGAGATCGCGACGCCCTCGTTGTTCTCGCGTGTCGCGTGGCCCTTGAGGTCGTAGTAGATCTTGCCGGTGCAGAGCACGAGCCGGGTGACCTTCTCCTCGTCGATCCGCGGCTCGCTCAGCACCGGGAAGAAGCGCGACTCCGACAGGTGCTCGATCCGCGACGTCGCCTGCGGCAGGCGCAGCAGCGACTTCGGGGTCATGATCACGAGCGGGCGCTGCTTGGCCACGCGCGCCTGGCGGCGGAGGAGGTGGAAGTACTGCGCCGGCGTCGTCAGGTTCGCGACGCGGATGTTGCCCTCGGCGGCGAGGATCAGGAACCGCTCCAGCCGCGCCGAGGAATGCTCGGGCCCTGAGCCTTCGTAGCCGTGCGGGAGCAGCAGCGTCAGGCGCGTCGTCTGCCCCCACTTGGAGAGCGCCGACACGATGAACTGGTCGATGATCACCTGCGCCGAGTTGACGAAGTCGCCGAACTGGGCCTCCCACGCCACGAGCGTCTCGGGCGCCTCCATCGAGTAGCCGTACTCGAAGCCGAGGCACGCGATCTCGGACAGCGGCGAGTTGTGCAGCTCCATCGGCGCCTTCGCCCCGGGCAGGCTCTGGATCGGCGACACCCGCTGGCCGGTCTTGGCGTCGTGCAGCACGAGGTGGCGCTGCGAGAACGTGCCGCGCTCGACGTCCTGGCCGGTGAGGCGGACCGGCGTGCCCTCGCCGAGCAGCGACGCGAACGCGAGCGCCTCGGCCTGCGCCCAGTCGATGCCGCCGTCGGCGCCGACCGCCTCGCGCCGGCGCTCGAGCTGCTTGGTCAGCTTCGGATGGACGGTGAAGCCCTCCGGGACTCTCAGCAGGTCTTCGTTGAGCGCCTGCAGGATGTCGGCATGCACCGCGGTCTTGACCTCGGGTGAGGCCGAGCGGTCGAGCTCGTAGCCGCCGGTCGGCTGCTGGGCGCCGGCCTCGGCGAGCTCCTCTTTGAGCTCGCGGTGGCGGCGCGCCAGCGTGTCCCAGATCTCGGTCGCGAGCGCGTCGGTCTCCTCCTGCGTCATCACGCCCTGCTCCACGAGCTGGGCGGCGAACAGCTCGCGCACCGCTGTCTTGTTCTTGATGATCGCGGCCATCTCGGGCTGCGTGTAGGCCGGCTCGTCGGTCTCGTTGTGGCCGAACCGGCGGTAGCCGATCAGGTCGATCATCACGTCGTGGCCGAACTCCTGCCGGAACGCGAACGCGAGCCGGACGGCGGAGATGCAGGCCTCGACGTCGTCGGCGTTGACGTGGATGATCGGGACGTCGAAGCCCTTGGCGATATCCGACGCCCACCGGGTCGAGCGCGAGTCGTCCGGGTCGGTGGTGAAGCCGACCTGGTTGTTCTGGATCAGGTGCAGCGTGCCGCCGACGGTGTAGCCGTCGAGCGCCTGCAGGTTCAGCGTCTCCGACACCACGCCCTGGCCCGGGAGCGCTGCGTCCCCGTGCAGGATGACCGGGATCGCCGCGTTCGTGTCCAGGTGCGCGTGCGGGCCCTGGCGGCTGGTCTGGATCGCGCGCGTGGCGCCCTCGACGACCGGCGAGACGTACTCGAGGTGGCTCGGGTTGGACTCCAGCCGGACGATGATCGAGCCGTCGTTCTCCAGCCGGTAGGTGCCCTGGGCGCCGTGGTGGTACTTGACGTCGCCGGTGCCGCCCTGCGGGATCGTCGTGACCGCCTCGATCGACGACGCGCCCTCGAACTCGCGGAAGATCGTCTCGTAGGCGCGGCCGAGGTTGTGCGCGAGCACGTTCAGCCGGCCGCGATGGGCCATGCCGAGCACGACCTCGCGGGCGCCGTGCGCGGCCGACAGCTGGATCATCTCGTCGAGCATCGGGACGGTCGTGTCCAGGCCCTCGATCGAGAACTGCTTCTGGCCGAGGTAGGCCTTGTGCATGAAGCGCTCGAGCGAGTCGACCTGCGTCAGCCGCCGCAGCAGCTTGCGCTTCTCCTCGTCCGAGAGCGGCGCGCGGAAGGCGCCGGACTCGATCTTCTCGCGCAGCCACATGCGCTGGCGGTGCGAAGCGATGTGCTCGATCTCGTACGCGATCGTGCCGCAGTAGGTCTCGCGCAGGTGCGGCAGCGCGTCGGCCAGCGTCGCGCCCGGCACGTACGTGCGCAGGATCTTGGCCGGGATCAGCTGCATGATCTCCGGCGTCAGGCCGAGCGGCTCGGGGTCGAGCGCGGGGTCGCCCTCGGGCTCCGAGCCGAGCGGGTCGAGGCGAGCTGCCAGGTGGCCGTGCGTGCGGTGCGCCTTGACCAGCGAGGTGGCGGCCTGGACGGCTTGGAGTAACTGCTCGCTCGGGGCCTCGCTGGGCGCCGCTGCCGGGGCGGGCGCGGCTTCGGCGGGCGCCGGGACGACGCTGGTCTGCGCGGCCACGCGCGGTGCGGGTGCCGCCGGCGCGGGGCCGAGCGTGGCGCTGAGGTCCGCAAAGACCTGCTCGTAGAACTCGTGCTCGCCCTGGAGGTACTGGTCGACGACTTGCAGGAACTGGCCTGACTCGGCGCCCTGGATGATCCGATGGTCGTACGTCGACGTCATCGTCATCACCTTCTCGGCGCCGATCGCGGCGCCGACGGCGGCGAGCCCGGGCGGGTAGCCGATCGCGCCGGTGGCGACGATCGTGCCCTGGCCCTTCATCAGCCGCGGGACCGAGGCGATCGTGCCGATGCCGCCGGGGTTCGTGAGCGAGACGTTCGCGCCCTGCAGGTCATCCGCGGTCAGCGTGTTGTCGCGGGCGCGGGCGATCAGGTCGTTGAACGCGGCCAGGAACTCGGAGAACGAGAGCCGGCCGGCGTCGCGGATGACCGGCACCATCAGCGTGCGGCCGCCGTCCTTGCGCTCGACATCGACCGCGATGCCGAGGTTCACCTTGCCGGCGTCGATCACGTGCGGCTTGCCGTCGATGTCCTGGAAGACGCGCGCCATCACCGGCATCTGCTCGGTCGCCGCACGCGCGATCGCGTAGGCGATCAGGTGGGTGAACGAGACGCGCTGGCCGGCTTCCTTGAGCTGCTTGCGGCGGCCGTCGAGCACGCTGACGGTGAGCGTGCGGAACGACGTCGCGGTCGGCACCGAGCGCGACTCGTCCATGTACTTCGCGAGCATCGCGCTCGCGCCCTTGATCGGCTTGGCCTCCGCCGGGACCGGGGCGGCGGCGCCGTTCTCGGCGGCCAGCACGTCGGCCTTGGAGATGCGGCCGGCTGGGCCGGAGCCGTGCACCGTGGCGAGGTCGACGCCGCGCACGGCGGCCACGCGCGCCGCCACGGGGGTCACCTTGACGCCGTCGGGGACCTGCGCGGAAGCGCTGCCTGGTGGCTCCGGCTCGGCGGCGGGCTCGGGCGCCTTCGGCGGAGCGGGGCCTGCGCCGTTCCCGGCGGTCATGCGCGCGAGCACGTCGCCGACGTGGACCGTGTCGCCGGCCTGCGCGAGGATCTCGGCGAGCGTGCCCGCCGTCGGGGCGGGGATCTCGGCGTCGACCTTGTCGGTCGAGACCTCGACGATCGTCTCGTCCTGCGCCACCGCGTCGCCGGGCTGCTTCGCCCACTCCAGGATCGTGCCCTCGGTGACCGACTCGCCCATCGCCGGCATCACCACGTCGACGGTCTCGCCGGATGGCTCCTCGTCGGTGGCAGCGGGCTCGGCGGCGGCGGGCTCGGCGGTGGCGGGAGCGCTGCCGTTCGGCGTGATCTCGGCGAGCACGGCGCCGACGCTGATCGTGTCGCCCTCGGCGACGTGGATCTTCAGGATCGTGCCAGTGGCCGGGGAGGGAACCTCGGCGTCGACCTTGTCGGTCGATATCTCGACCAGGACCTCATCCTCGGAGACCTGGTCGCCCTCTTTTTTGTGCCACTCCAGAACGGTGCCCTCGGAAACCGAGTCACCCATCTGGGGCATGGTCACCTGGACCGTGGTGTCTACTGCCATCGCTGGCTTTAGACCATATCGCGTTCCAGGTGGCTTTCTGCAACTGCAGCGCGCCGTTCACAGACGATGAACCCGATGCTTCCGGCGAACGGTCCGACCCCGCCGATCACGGCCACCATCACGCCCAGCCAGAGCGGGATCACGCGCCGGCGGACGGCCTCGATGCACAGCAGCGACATGACGATCCAGCCGATCCCATGCGCCCAGCCGAGAACGTGCTTGAGCTCTTCCGACGCACCGGAGAGCCAGACGATCAGCAGCGACAGGTAGATCGCCGAGTGCGCGAACGAGAGGTACTTGAGTCGTGTGAAAGTGATCACGTAAGGAGCGTCGCCATCCGCCGCAGCACCGGATCGGCCTCGTCCGGCCAGGCGTCGGGCTCGGGTGGCCACCACGCGTGCGCGTCGTGCTCAGGGTCGCGTTCGACGGTGGCGCCCGCCGGCAGCCACGCCTGCCCGATCAGCATCACCAGGCCGCTGTCGAGCGACACCAGCGCCTCGACCGCGAGCCGCTCCGGCACGACCGCCCATTCCTCCTCGAGCTCCCGCGTCAGCGCCTCCACCGGGTTCTCGCCGACCTCGACGGCGCCGCCGGCGCCGAGCGCCCAGCGCCCGGCCCAGGTCGCCACCCACTCCGCGCGGCGGCCGGCCAGCCAGCGCCCCGCGCTATCGCGCGCCACACACAGGACCGACAGCGAGGCCGCGGCGTCGTCGCTGAGGCGCAGCGACCAGCGCATCGGCTGCAGCGTCATCCGCAGCCCGCGCTCGTCGGCCTCGAACGCGCTCAGCCGCGCCGCCAGGCCGTCGTGCGCGGGCGAGCCGCGGTCCTCGAGCTCGGCGATTGCGCGGTCGGCGGCGGCGCTCTGGTCGGGGTGCGGCTCGAACGAGTCCTCGCGCCATTGGACGGCCACCTGCCCCCTCTCCCAGGGCCCACGCGCAAGGATGCCGGTTGGGAAGGTCACCGTGACGCACAGGAGGGTAATGGCCGAGCGACGCCGCCGGCACTGGGGCTGGGGCTATGAGGACGATCCGAAGCCCGGCGAGGGCGCCGCCGGGCTGGCCGCGCACCTCGGGTTCGGGTCGGCCGAGCTGGAGGAGCCGGCGCCCGTGAAGCTGCCGCCGCCGCGCGTGCCGGTGCCGCCGGCGCTGGCCGCCATCTGCACCCAGGACACCCACGCGCGCGCCGTGCACGCCCACGGCGCCTCGTACGGTGACGTCGTGCGCGCCCTCCGCGGGCGCTTCCCGCACCCGCCGGACGCCGTCGCGCTGCCCGTCAGCGAGATCGAGCTGGGGCGCGTGCTCGAGTGGTGCGCCGAGGCGAACCTCGCGGTGGCGCCGTACGGCGGCGGGACGAGTGTCGTCGGCGGCGTCGACCCGGTACCCGGCCCGGGCCACGCGGGCGCGGTGTCGCTCGACCTCGGCCGGCTCGACCGCGTGCTGGAGGTCGACCCGGTGTCGCGCTCTGCGCGCATCCAGGCCGGGGCGAGCGGCCCGCGGCTCGAGACCCAGCTGACCGCGCACGAGATGACGCTGCGGTTCTTCCCGCAGTCGTTCGAGCTGTCCACGCTCGGCGGCTGGATCGCCACCCGCGCGGCCGGGCACTTCGCGACCGGCCCGACGCACATCGACGACCTCGTCGAGTCGATCCGCGCCGTCACCGCGCGCGGCGACGTCTGGGAGTCGCGCCGGCTGCCGGGCTCCGGCGCCGGCCCGTCGCCCGACCGGCTGCTGCTCGGGTCCGAGGGCACGCTCGCCGTCATCACCGAGGCATGGGTGCGCGTGCTCCCGCGCGAGATGCCGCGCTGGAGCGCGCGCGTCGAGCTGCCGGACTTCGCGACGGGGCTCGAAGCGGTGCGCGAGATCGTGCAGGCCGGGCTGCTGCCGTCCAACTGTCGGCTGATCGAGCCGCGCGAGGCGGCACTGACGATGGCCGGAGACGGCTCGAAGGCGCTGCTGCTGCTCGGCTTCGAGGCGGTCACCGAGCCGGCCGTCCGTGCGCTCGCGATCTGCTCCCGGCGCGGCGGCGTCGCCAGTGAGGGCACCGGGCGTGCCTGGCGCGACGCGTTCCTGCGCGCGCCGTACCTGCGCGACACGCTGGTGGCGATGGGCGTGCTGACGGAGACGTTCGAGAGCGCGATCACGTGGGAGCGGCTGCCGGAATTCGTGGAGACCGTCAAGGCGGCCACGGCGGAGGCGCTCGGGGAGGGCGTCGTGACGTGCCGACTCACGCACGCGTACGCCGACGGCGCCGCACCGTATTTCACGGTGGTCGCCCCGGCGCGGAGGGGCGACGAGGAGGAGCAGTGGGCGCTCGTCAAGCGCGCCGCGAGCGAGGCGATCCTCGCCGCCGGCGGCACGATCACGCACCACCACGCGGTCGGGCGCGACCACCGCGAGTTCTACGAGCGCCAGCGCCCGGCGCCGTTCGCCGCTGCGCTGCGCGCGGCCAAGGCGGAGCTCGACCCGGATACGCGGCTCAATCCCGGGGTACTCTTGGCGCCGTGACCAACGTCGACGCCTCCGCCAAGAACATGCAGGCCGTCTGCAAGGCGAAGGAGGTCCACAACCGCAGCTGCCCGTGGGGCGGCAGCGCCAACCGGGTCCACCTGTCGTGGTTCGACCTCGAGCGGATCGGTTGGGAGGAAGGCGACGTGATCTGCGGGCTGATCGTCGTCGGCGACGAGAAGGTCGCGACCGGGATGATGCGCGTGAGCTGCGACGCCGAGCCGAACGGCGGCCGCGAAGAGGCCGAGGAAGAGGTCGTCGAGGCCGTGTCCGAGCGCGAGCTCGTCACGGTCGGGCCGGCGTCCGACCCTGCTGGTCCTCGCTGACCTCGAGATCGCGCCCGAATGCCTTCTTGAACACGTCGCCCTGGCGCTCGGTGGCCCAGCGCGCGACCGCGACGTCCTCGTGCGCCTCGAGCCGCAGGTTCACGGTGCCGTTCGTCACGTCCACCGTCACGCGGTCGACCGCCTGGTCGCGTGAGCGCTCGAGCTGCTCCGCGAGCCGCAGCACCGCGGCGCAGCGCTCCAGCAGCTCCTCGTCGCCGTCGCGGCCGAGCGCGCTGAACTGGCCGAGCGTCGGCGTTCCCTTCCGGTGGTAGCGCGCCATCTGGCCGATCAGCGCGGTCTCGCGCGGGGAGAAGCCCGGCAACCCGGCGTTGAGGATCAGGTACCGCGAGTGCTTGTGATGGTCGTCGTAGTCGATCGTCGTGCCGATGTCGTGCAGCATCGCCGCCGCTCGCAGCAGCTCGCGCTCGGCCGGGTCGCCGCTGCCCAGCTCGTCCCACATTTCGAGTGCCAGCCGCGCGACGTGCTCGGTGTGGGCGAGGTCGGTGTGGTACTGGGCGGCGAGGTTGCGCACCGACGCGGCGCGCACGTCCTCGAACAGCGGCGGATCGGAATCCTCGAGGTAGGAGGCGAAGAACACGCCCTCGCGCAGGCCCGCCTCCGTGACCTCCATGGAGTCGAAGCCGCCGGCCTCCATCACCGACTGCACGACGAGTGCGCCGGCCAGGATCAGGTCGCCGCGCTCGGGCTTGATGCCCGGCACCTTCGCGCGCTCGGCGGGCGTGAGCTCGGCGAACCGCTCCACCAGGTCGTCGAGCACCTCGCGGCGCAGCGGGAAGCCCTGGACGCCGAACGAGGGCAGATCCTCGGCAAGCTCGGCCGCCGACGCCAGGTTGCGCACCGTGCCGCCGATGCCGGCGAGTTGCCGGGCGTCGTCGTTCAGCCACGCGACGTCGCCGAGCGCCTCCGCCACGTGCTCCCGCAGCGCCTTCAGGTGCTTCGGCTTGACCTTTTCCTTGGCCAGGAAGCGCTCGGTCATACGCACGGCGCCCAGCGGCCACGAGCGCACGTCCACCGCCCGGCGGTTGTCGACGCGCGTCAGCTGCATCGAACCGCCGCCGAGGTCGAGCGCGACGCCGTCGGTCAGCGTCGTCGAGTTGACCGCCGCGAGGTAGCCGTAGTAGGCCTCCTCCTCGGGGGAGAGCACCTGCACCTCGAGCGCCGCGCGGCGCAGGAACTCGTCGCGGTTGCCGGCGTCGCGGATCGCCGAGGTGGCGACCGCGCGCACGTCGTCGATCCCCGTCGCGCGGCAGAAGTGCGCGTACAGGTCGACGGTCTCGAGCGCGCGCTCCATCGGCTCCGGCGCGATCACGCCCGTGGCGTCGAGGCCCGCCCCGATCCGCACGGTCTCGTAGATCTCGTCAGTGCGCTTGAACCACTGCCCGGGCTCCCAGGTGAAGACGACGAGCCGGAACGAGTTGGACCCGAGGTCGACGACCGCGAGCCGCCGCTCTGTCACGGTCGCTCGATCAGCTCGATGCGATAGCCGTCCGGGTCGCGGACGAAGCAGATGCGCGAGCCGCCCGCGCGGACGGTGTACGGCGGCTTCTCCGGATCGATGCCCTTCTCGCTCAGCCGCTCGAGCGTCTCGTCGAGGTCGTCGACGGTCAGCGCGATGTGGTTGTAGCCGGTGCCGAGCTCGTACGAGTCGACGCCGTGGTTGTAGGTCAGCTCGAGGCGGTCGCCGTCGCCGGGCAGGCCCATGAAGACGTTGATCGCCTCTTCGCGGATCGGCATCCGGCGACGCTCCTCGAACCCCAGCGCCTCGTAGAACGCGACGCTGCGATCGATCTCGCCGATGCGGTAGCAGGTATGGATGAGTTCCACGCGGCCAGCGTACCCTCCGAGCGATGATCGTCGAACGCTCCATGAGCCCCGACTGGCTCTCCAACACCTACCTCGTCGCGGCCGCGCCCGGCAGCGATGCCTTCTTCGTCGACGCCGGCGGGCCTGTCGACCCGCTGATCGCAAAGGTGGACGAGCACGGCCTGAATCTCACGCACGTGCTGCTGACGCACCATCACCACGACCACGTGGCGGCGCTCGGCAAGCTGCTCGAGCGCTGGCCGAGCGCGGCCGTGCTCGCGCATCCGCAGGAGAACGTGCCCGGCGTCACCGGCGCGCTCGACCCGGGCGACGAGGTGACGATCGGCGGCCTCACCGTGACTGCGCTCCACACGCCGGGCCATACCGCGGGCATGCTCGCGCTGGTCGTCGACGGCGAGGTGTTCACCGGCGACACGCTGTTCAAGGGCTCGGTCGGCGGCGTCCGGGCGCCCGGGAGCACGAGCTACTCGGACCTCAAGCATTCGATCATGGACGTGCTGCTGACGCTGCCGCCGGAGACGACGATCCGGCCCGGCCACACCGATCCGACGACGGTCGCCGACGAGCTCGAGTCCAACCGCTTCGTGCGGATCTGGCGCGGGCTCGATCCGGAGGGCTCGGAGGCGTGCACCGCGCTGGGCGAGCCGGCGACGCTGATCCTGCTCGGCGACGACTATGACGGCGGGCACAAGGCGTGGGTGCGCTGGCCTGACGGAGCGGACGACATCGTCCCCGGCTCGAAGGTCTCTCGCTAGGTACACGCGGCCGAAAGTCCGACGCATTCCGGCGGGCCCGGCCCGCGTCTGCCGGCATCCAGCATCCAACACGTGCAACCAGCATGCTTTCGGATGCCGTGCACCGGCAGACACGACCCGGACTACGCCGGGTTATGCGCCGGGCTTCCGCCCACGTGTACTAGAACAAGAGGGATGGCCGAGGAGAAGCAGAGCGGGACCGGGATCTCCATCCAGACGCTGGTGCTGTCGTCGCTCGGCGCGGTCGCCGCCGCGGTGATCGTGCCGATGATCTGGGAGCGCGGCACGCTGATCGCCACCGCGATGACGCCGGTGATCGTCGCGCTGACCTCGGAGGCGCTGCGCAAGCCGGCCGAGAAGATCACGGCGGTGACGCCGAAGATCACCCGTCGCAGCGCGACGGGCGCGGCGGTGCGCGATCCCGACCGGTTCGATCCGCTGCCGCCGGACGAGCGCGACGCCGCCCCGGTGCTCCGCGACGACGACCCGTTCGAGCTGCGCACGCGACCGCCGGTGCGCCGTCATTGGCGCGTGGCGCTCGCGACCGGGGCGGTCGCGTTCGTGGTCGCCGCCGTCGCGCTGACGGCGTCAGAGCTCGTGTTCGGCGGTCCCGCGACCAGGGACAGCGGGCGCACGACGCTGTTCGGCGGCCGCCACGCGACCCCGACCCCGACCGTGACCGCGACGCCCACGGCGACGCAGACGCCGGCGGAGGAGGAGACTCCGACGCCTACCGCCACACCGACCGTGACGCCCACGCCTACGCCGACGCCGCCGCCGGACGCCGCGCCGGCGCCGAATGCCACGGTCGCCCCGACGGCGACTCCCTAATGGCCAAGGACCGCATCCCGACCTCCCGCATCGCCCGCACCGCGCGTGTGTCGGGGTTGGCCGCCGGGCAGGCGGCCCGCCACCTGGGCACCCGGGCCGCGAACGTCGGGCGCTCGGACGAGGGCTCGCGGGCCGCGCTCGAGCGCCGCAACCTCGAGGCCGCCGAGCAGATCGTCGCGGCGCTGGGGACGATGAAGGGCGCGGCGATGAAGCTCGGCCAGGTCATGAGCTTTCTCGACGTCGGGCTCGTGCCCGAGGAGCACCGCGAGGACTTCCAGCGCAAGCTCGGCGAGCTGCGCGACAAGGCGCCGAAGGTCCGCTACTCGGACATGCGCAAGGTGATCGAGTCCGAGCTCGGAGACCGCGTCGAGGACGTGTTCGCGGCGTTCGATCCCGAGCCGGTGGCGGCCGCCTCGATCGGCCAGGTCTACCGCGCGCGGCTGCACGACGGCCGCGACGTCGCGGTCAAGGTCCAGTACCCGGGCGTCGCGCAGGCCGTGCGGGCGGACATGCAGAACCTCGGCATCATCCTGCGGCTGATGAAGCGGATCGCGCCGGGGCTCGACGTCAAGAGCACGGCCGAGGAGATCCGCCACCGGATCGGCGACGAGCTCGACTACGAGCTCGAGGCGCAGAACCAGCGCTCGCTGGCGCGCATCTTCCGCGGCCACCCGTTCATCTCCGTGCCGGACGTCGTCTCCTCGCTGTCGCGCGAGAAGGTGCTCGTCACGGAGTACGTCACCGGCCTCGGCTTCGACGCCATCAAGGAGCTCGACCAGGAGACGCGCGACCGCGTCGGCGAGATCATCTTCCGGTTCTTCTTCGGGTGCATGTACCGGCACCGGCAGTTCTCCGGCGACCCGCATCCGGGCAACTTCCTGCTCAAGCCCGACGGCACCGTGGCGTTCCTCGACTTCGGGCTGTTCAAGGTGATGCCGGCCGACCTGATCGAGATCGAGCTCGCGTGCCAGCGCGCCGGCCACGAGGGCGACGCGGTCAAGCTGCACGAGATCTTCAGCCGCACCGGCTTCCTGCGCGAGCCGGACCGCTTCCGGCCCGACAAGCTGCTCGCCCAGTTCCTCGACGCGACCGGCTGGTACGTGATCGACCAGGAGCTTCACCTCTCGCCAGAGATCGCGACCGAGGTGATGATCGAGATGTCCGACCCGCGGTCGTCGCACTTCGGGCAGATGCGGCACGAGACGCTCCCCGCCGACCACCTGTTCGGCCGCCGCGTCGAGCTGCTCACGCTGGCCGTGCTGTCCCAGCTCGGCGCGAACGCGAACTGGCACCGGATCGCGCGCGAGTGGATGTACGGCGACGACCCGGTGACGGAGCTCGGCCGCGAAGAGACCGCGTTCTACGCCTCTTGAATCTGCAGCAGGCTCGTCGTGCCCGGCTTGCCGGACGGCAGCCCGGCGGTGACGCCGACGCGCTCGCCCTTCTTCACCCAGCCGAGCTCGACCGCGCGCGCCACGGCGGCCGCGATCAGCTCCTCGGTGGTCTCGAAGCGCTTCATCGACGCGGCCTGCACGCCCCACATCAGCCCGCAGCGACGGACGGTCTCGCGCCCCGGCGAGAGCGCGTAGATCGGCACGGTCGGGCGGTGCGCGGAGATCAGCCGCGCCGAGCGGCCGCTGAGCGTCGGGCACACGAGCGCCGCAAGCCCCAGCTCGTGCGCGGCGCGGGTCGCGGTGTAGGCGAGCGTGTAGGCGGGATCGCGGCGGTCGCGGCGCACCCGGTGCTCGTTCCACTGCAGATACGGCAGCGTCAGCTCCGTGCGCTCGGCGATCGACGCCAGCATCGCGACCGACTCCACGGGGTACTGGCCGACGGCGCTCTCCTGCGACAGCATCACCGCGTCGGTGCCGTCGAGGATCGCGTTCGCGACGTCGGTCACCTCCGCGCGCGTCGGGCGCGGTGAGCGGACCATCGAGTCGAGCATCTGGGTCGCGGTGATCGAGGGGCGGGCGAGCGCGCCGGCGAGCGCGATCACCTGCTTCTGGACGATCGGCACCTCCTCGATCCGCATCTCGATCCCGAGGTCGCCGCGCGCCACCATCACGCAGTCGGCCGCGCGCACGATCTCCTCGGCCCGCTGCACGGCCTGCGGCTTCTCGATCTTGGCGATCAGCGGCAGTCGCGTGTGCTTGCGCAGGAACGTCACGTCCTCGGCGCGGCGGACGAACGACAGCGCGACCAGGTCGACGCCGATCTGCTCGCCCGTGCGCACATGCACGAGGTCCTCCTCCGGGACCGACGGCAGCGACGCCGCCTCGCCCGGGATGTTCAGGCCCTGGCGCGACGCGACCGCGCCGCCGACCTCGACCTCGACGTCGATCTCGCCGTCGCCGGGCCGCGTCGTGGTCACGCGCAGCCGGACGGCGCCGTCGGCCAGGTACATGATCTCGCCGGTGCCGACGCTGTCGGCGAGGCCGGCCCACGTGATCGACATCTTCTGCGAGTCGCCCGCGAACCCGTTCGGGCCGCACACGAACGTGATGTTGTCGCCGGGCTTGAGCTCAGCGATGTCGTTGACGAGCGGCCCGATCCGCAGTTTCGGGCCGGGCAGGTCCTGGAGGATCGCCACCTGGCGACCGGCGCGACCGGCGGCCTCGCGCACGAGCGTGGCGGTCTCCGCGTGCTCCTCGGCGCTGCCGTGCGAGAAGTTCAGTCGCGCGACGTCCATGCCGGCCTCGACCATCCGCACGAGCACCTCCGGCTCGCGCGACGCGGGACCGATCGTGGCGACGATTTTCGTGCGGCGCAGCATCGGCAGCGCACGGTACACATGTCGCCGCGCCGGCAGGGTGGACAATGTGGCTGAGATGTCAATCGAGACCGAGGACGAGCTGGAGGGTCTGCGCCGCGCGGGCCATGTCGTCGCGGTCGTCCTGCGCGAGTTGCGCCGGCGCGTGCAGGCGGGCGTGAGCACCGCCGAGCTCGACCGCGTCGCCGGCCGGGTGTTCGCCCGTCACGGCGCACGCTCGGCACCGATGCTCGTCTACGGCGCGCCGTGCGAGGTGTTCATCAGCGTCAACGACGAGGCGGTGCACGGCGTGCCCGGCCCGCGCCGGCTGCGCCGCGGCGACCTCGTCAAGCTCGACGTCACGGCCGAGCTCGACGGCTTCTACGCCGATGCCTGCGTGTCGGTCGCCGTGCCGCCCGCGACGCCGCGCGTGCGGCGGCTGATGTCGGCGGCCGACGCCGCGCTCGCCCGTGGCATGGCCGCCGCGGTCGCCGGCGCGCCGGTGCGCGCGATCAGCGAGGCGGTCGCCCGCGAGGCCGCCACTCGCGGCGTGTCGGTGCTGCACGAGCTCGGCGGGCACGGGATCGGACGCACGATCCACGAGCCGCCGTCGGTGCCGAACGTGCCCGATCCGAGCGACCCGGCGCGTTTGCACTCAGGCCTCGTGATCACGATCGAGCCGATCCTCGGCGCGAGCAGCGGCACAGCCGTCCGTGCGGGCGCTGACGGCTGGACGCTGCGGACCGCCGACGGCGCGCTAGCGGCGCACGTCGAGCACACGATCGTGGTCACGCCGGGCCGGCCGCTGGTGCTAACCGCCTAGCCAGGCGACGACCGCGAGCACCCGGCGGTGGGCGCTGTCGGCCGGCGGCAGACCGAGCTTGGCGAAGATGCTCGCGACGTGCTTCTCGACCCCGCTCGACGTGATCTCGAGCTCGTCGGCGATCCCGTGGTTCGTGCGTCCCTCGGCCATCAGCGCGAGCACCGCGCGCTCGCGCGTGCTGAGCTGGGTGAGCGGCCCGTCCTCGTGACCGGCGACGAGCTGGGAGACGGCCTCGGGATCGAGCGCCATGCCGCCCGAGGCGACGCGGCGGACCGCCTCGACGAACTCGCGCACGTCCGACACGCGGTCCTTCAGCAGGTAGCCGACACCGCCCGTGCCGTCGGCCAGCAGCTCGGCAGCGTAGGTCTGCTCGACGT
Source organism: uncultured Solirubrobacteraceae bacterium (assembly GCA_963792385.1). Classification (GTDB taxonomy): domain Bacteria; phylum Actinomycetota; class Thermoleophilia; order Solirubrobacterales; family Solirubrobacteraceae; genus DASSUW01. The sequence goes on from CAWBVZ010000001.1 coordinate 183,327, forward strand.
ACTGGGAGAGGATCAGCACCGGGAAGCCGGCGCGCCGGCGGCGCAGCTCGAGCGCGGCGCGGACGCCCTCGTCGCGGAACGCCGGCGGGAGCCGCACGTCGACGATCGCCACGTCCGGCTGGTGTTCCTCGACGGCGTCGAGCAGCGCTTCGCCGTCCGCGACCGCCGCGACCACGTCGAAGCCGCTGTCGCGCAGCAGGCGCTCCAGGCCGTCGCGCAGGAGCGCGAGGTCCTCGGCGATGACTACTCGCACGGCAGGACCGCTCGCACGACCGTCGGGCCGCCCGGCGGGCTGTGGACCTCGAGCGAGCCGTCGAGCGCGGCGACCCGCTGCGCAAGCCCGCGCAGGCCGGTGCCGGAGCGGTCGGCGCCGCCGCTGCCGTCGTCGACGACCTCCACGTTCAGCTGCCCGTCGCGCTGCGTCAGCCAGATCGCGGCGTGGGCGGCGCCGCTGTGCTTGGCGGTGTTGGCGAGCGCCTCGGAGACCACGAACCACGCGGCCGTCTCGACCGCCGCCGGCAGCGTGGCCGGGACGTCCACCTTCGCCGTCGCCGGCACCGGGCTGCGCGCCGCGAGCGCGACGATCGCCGGGCCGAGCCCGCGCTCGGCGAGCAGGCTGGGTCGCATGCCGCGCGCGAGGTCGCGCAACTCGGCGAGCGCCCGCTTGGCCTCCAAACGCGCCTCGCCGACCAGCTCGCGCGCGCTCTCGGGATCGCGGTCGAAGCGCTCCTCGGCCATGCCGAGGTCCATCGCGAGCGCGACCAGGCGCGCCTGCGCGCCATCGTGCAGGTCGCGCTCGATCCGCTGGAGCTCGGCCGTTGCGGCGTCGACCGCCCCGGCGCGGGTCTCGGTGAGCTGCGCGACGCGGGCGGTGAGCGAGGGTGCGAGCAGCCGGCGCGCGATCTGCGCCTGTGAGATCGCCAGCGGCCGCTGCAGGAGCAGCGCCAGGACGAGCAGCACCACGCCGAAGGCGGCGATGCCGACGGACTTCTCCCAGCTGTCGATCGTGAACCACATGTACTCCGCGTCGCTCGGCAGCGCCCACCACCACGCCGGCAGCGTGAGGCTGCCGAGCGCGTAGCCCCACAGCGTGATCCACACGATGCCCCAGACGAAACCGACCACGCTGAACACGGCCAGATAGGCGACGTCCTTCCAGCGCTGCGGGTCGTGCGCGGCGACCTTCAGGCGCGAGACGATCCGCCCGTCGGCCGGCGCAGGGCGGTACGCGCTCGGAATCCGCTCGCCGAGCACGAGCCCGGCCCGCAACCGCTCGAGGTCGGCGAGCCAGCGGAAGCACGCGAACGTGAGGATGACGACGGGAAAGCCGATGATCAGCAGGCCGAGCGAGAGCGACAACGTGACGCCGGTGATCCAGACCGTGAACACGATGATCGACATCACGAGGCCGAGCAGCAGGTACAGCGCATCCGCGCCGAGGCGCCGCAGCCGCGTCGCCGACGTCTGGGCAGGGAACGACGCTACAGCGGACGCGGCCATGGGGAGAAGTGTGGCGCTTCGGGCACCCCTCATCCAGCCCGGTTGTCACCCGCAACCGCCTGCGGCCACACCTCACCCGAGGTCGACGTCCTCCTCGCGGGAGCGTGAACGTCGGGTACGTCTTCGGGGAACCAGCGAGTAGAGCTTCACGCGCGGTCGCCATGCGGTCAGCCGCCACCTGCGCCGTCTCGGGCGCGCGGCAGGCGGCACGCGGAAGCTGCCGTCGCTGCGCGGCCGGAAGCGCTTGACGACCTTCCAGTGCGGCACGGTGACGCGGCGCTTGACGACGATCGTCTCGACCGGCGTCGTGAGCGGCTGCGACCACCGTCCGGCGATCGTCACGGTCCCGCCGCGGCTGCGCATCGACGTCACAGCATCCGCCGCACGAGCTTCGAGCCGCATCGACCGCTGCCTGCCGATCCGCGCCTCGTAGCGGGCGCGGCTGGTGGTGCGGATGTTCGCGGGCGGGAGCGGCGCGGTCGCCTCGAACGTGCCGTCGCGGCGCACCCGCGGGCGCGCGACGGTGCGCCGCGTCGGCCATGAAGCGGATCCGCACGCGCCGGCCGACGTAGCGGCGGTCGGCGGCGCCGAGCAGCTGCACGCGCCCGGCCTGCTCGTACGACGTCGATCAGCACCAGCCGCCGCAGCGAGCACTGCAGCGCGAGGTCGGCCACGCCGCCGCAGCCGACGTCGGTCAGGCCGACCGCCGCCTCGCCGGCGACCACGTCGAACAGCCGCCGCCCGGCGATCGAGATCTCGGCGTGCAGCGCGCGCTGGATCAGCCGCGTGCCGCTCTCCACGCGCTCGTTCGGCGTCACGCGGACGCGCGCGATCGTGTCCGGGGATCGCGATCTCCGGGAGCTGGTCGAGCACCGGCTGGATCACGAGCTGGAGCGCGCCGAGGTCGACGCCGGGCGGCCTGACGATCTTCGAGACGTCGACGTCGGACGGATCGATCGAGCCGGAGTCGATCAGCCGGACCGTCTCCGAGACGGCGCGCTCGAGCCCGATCTCGCGCCCGTTGACGAGCACGGCGGCGAGCGCCGAGCTGCCGGAGAAGCGCGGGACGCCGCTCACGCACTGCGGCGCTCGCCTCGGCGCTCGCCGCGCGCACGCGCAGCAGCTCGAGGTTCGGCAGCGCGCGCGGCGGGATCAGCGCCTCGAGCGCGGCGCCGCAGGTCGACGCGGCCGAGCCGGGGATGTTCACCGCGTCGAGGTCCGAGAAGTCGGGCTCGGGGAGCGGGATCGGCAGCGCGGGCAGCGACGCGACGCCGACGTCGGCGACGGCGCCGCGCGCTCGCGCGATCTGGTCCTTCGCGCGGCCCGGCGAGCGGGCCCTCGAGCGCGGTGCCGGCGGTGAGCGCCGGAGCCGGACACGCCGATCGGCAGCGGCGGCAGCGCGCCGCCGCCGGCGACGCTCGCCGGCAGTCGCGCGGCGCCGCGGTTCGCGCACCGCGGGCTCGATGGCCGGAGCGGTGAGCACCTGCGCGCGCAGGCGCGCTGGCGTCGCACGTCCAGCCGGCCGCGGCGGCGCCGGCCGGCCAGGCGGCCAGCGTGGCGATGACGACGGTGAGCGGCGAACCGGGCAGCGACCGGCGTCGTTAGTCTCGCACTCCGCCCGAGCGATGCGCCGGTGCGAGCGCGTAGGCTCGCGGCGGTGCTGCGGATCATCCCCACGGACCCGTTCTGGCTCCCGTCGCCGGCCGCCTGCGACGTGATCGGCGCAGCGATCCGCCGCCATCTCGTCGATCGCGTTCATCGACCCGGGCGCGCCGTTCACGCGATCGGCTGCCCGGCGTGCGGCGCCGCGATCGCGGAGCGCTGGTGGCGCGAGCGGATGGACGCCGGCTACGACGACGAGCGCGAGGCGTACGAGGTCCTGACCGTCGCGCCGCCGTGCTGCGAGCGGCTCGTCTCGCTCAACGACCTCGCGTACGAGCCGCCGGCCGGCTTCGCCCGCGTGTGGGTGATGGCCGGCGCGGACGAGCTCGCGCCGTCGCGGCCGCGCTCGGCCACGCCGTGCGCGCGTCAGCGGGCGCGAGCGCGCCGCTCGACCACCGGCTCGCCGTCCGCGCTCAGCCGGCCGCCGCGGCGCAGGTCGCAGATCATGTCCCAGTGCACCGCCGACTCGTTCGTGCCGCCCGTCTCCGGGGTAGGAGCGGCCGAGCGCGAGGTGGACCGTGCCGCCGATCTTCTCGTCGAACAGGATCGACGCCGACGGCGCGGTCGATGCCGAAGTTCGTGCCGATCCCGAGCTCGCCGAGGCGGCGGGCGCCGTCGTCGGTGGCGAGCATCGCCTGCAGCACGTCGTCGCCGCGGTCGGCGTGGGCGGCGGTCACGCGGCCCTCGCGGAACTCCAGCTCGATGCCCGCGACCTCGACGCCGCGCGGGCTGGAGGGGACGTCGAAGCGGATCGCGGCCCTCGGCGGAGGTCTCCAGCGGCGCGGTGAAGACCTCGCCGGAGGGCATGTTGCGCTTGCCGTCGGAGTTGATCCACGTGCGCCCGGCGACGCCGAGAGCGTGAGGTCGGTCCCGTCGGCCTCGATCCGGATCTCGCCCGCGCGGCGCCAGCCGCTCGATCAGGCGCGCCTGGACGTCGCGCAGCTCGCCCCACGCCGGCGACCGGGTCGTCGCGGTCGAGGAACAGCGCCCGGCGGACGAACGCGGCGAAGTCGTCGGTGGCCATGCCCGCCTGCTGCGCGCCCGCCGGCGTCGGCCACAGCGTCACGCACCAGCGCGCGCGCAGCGGCGCGTCGCGCACCGGCGCGCGGGCGCGGGCGGCGCGGGTCATCCGGGCGGGGTCGACGCCGGCCAGCGCGCGCGTGTTCGCCGGCGCGTGCGATGCGCAGCGACGCGTCGGTCGCCCTCCGCCTCCGCCAGCTCGGCGGGCGGGAAGCCGTCGAGGTGCGCGTCGCGCGCCGCTCGACCAGAACGCGCTCCTGCTCGGGCAGCGCCACCCGCAGCAGCGGCCACGCCTCGCGCTCGAGCAGCGCGCGCTGGAGCGCGAGCAGCAGCGGCGCGGCGAGCGTGGTCGAGCGCACACGCACCTGCTGGCCCGGCGCGCCGTCGAGGCAGTAGTCGCACAGCAGCGCGGCGAACGCGTCCGGGTCGCAGCGCTCACGGCTGCTGAAGCTCCGGGAAGTGCTCCGCCAGGTGCTCGCGCAGCACGTCGCGGATCCAGCGCCGCTCGGCGTGCGAGGCCACCCGGAAGCGGGCGAGCAGCTCCTTCTGGCGCGTGATCGGCTCGGTGCCGGCGACCTCCCAGCTGGTGGCGAGACGCTCGAACAGGAACTCGACGCGCGCGCTGCCACGCGTCCTCCTGCGACAGCGGCGAGCCGCCAGCGCTGGCGGCGTACTCGCGCGCGTGCCGGGCGTCATCGCGCCGCGCAGGGCGAGCACGTCGCCGTCGGGCGAGCGGTACTCGGACTCTGGCGCCTGCGACGCGCCTTGGCCTCGGCTCCCGGCGCGCATAGCCCACGCCGCCACGTTACCGTCCAGCGCCGTGCGCAAACCCACTCGCAGCCGGGAGGTCGGACGCGGCGAGCGCGTCCTGCCGGGCGCCTGGCGCCTGCGGCTGCCGCTCCCGTGGCCCGGCGTGCCGCACTGCAACGCGTGGGCGCTGGCGGCCGGCGACGGGATCGTGCTGGTCGACACCGGCATGCACGAGCCGGGCTCGATGGCGCACCTCGAGCGGGCGCTCGACCAGGCCCGACTGCGGATCGAGGACGTGCGGCTGATCGTCTGCACGCACGCGCACGTCGACCACTGCGGCCAGGCACCGCCGATTGCCGAGCGCGCCGGGTGCGAGGTCTGGATGCATCCCAACCACGCGCATCACACGGCGTCGGCCGGCGACCTCGAGGAGACGCTCGCACGGCGCGTGGAGATCGCCCGCCAGAGCGGCGTGCCGGAGGCGCCGCTGCGGCGCTGGGTCGAGCAGCGGCGCGGCCAGGGCACCGGCCAGGCGGGCACGCTGCGGGTCGATCGCGAGCTGACCGACGGCGCGACGGTCGACACCGATCTCGGCCAGTGGCAGGTCGTCGAGACGCCCGGCCACGCGCCGTCTCACATCTGCCTCTATCAGCCGGAGCGCCGGCTGCTGATCTCGGGCGACCACCTGCTGGGCCGCGTCTCGCTGTTCTTCGACGCCGGCCACACACCGGACCCGGTGGGCGAGTTCCTGGCCTCGCTGGACAAGGTCGAGGGGCTTTCGGCGCGGCTCGCGCTGGCCGGCCACGGGCGGTCGTTCGCCGACGTCGGCGCCCACATCGTCGCCAACCGCACGCTGATCGCGGAGCGCCTGGCCGCCGTGCGCGCGACGCTCGCCGAGCGCGGTTCGAGCACCGCCTACGAGATCGCCCAGGACGTCTACGGCGACCTGCTCGTCGAGGCCACGGCCACCTGGCTGCTGAGCAAGACGCGCTCGTACCTCACGCACCTGGAGCAGCAGGGCGAGGCCGCCCGTGCAGGCGAAAGCCCCGAGCGCTGGTCCGCGGCTGCCTAGACTTCTTCGCGATGCGGATCGACGACCGACTCGCCACGGGGGCCGAGCCCTCGTTCTCGTTCGAGTTCTTCCCGCCGAAGACCGACGAGGGCGAGCGCAACCTCGGCCGCGCGCTGGCGGAGCTCTCGCGCATGCAGCCGACGTTCGTGTCGGTCACCTACGGCGCAGGCGGCAGCGCCGCCCAGAAGCGCAAGACGATCGACATCGTCTCCTCGATCAAGGCCGAGCACGGGCTCGAGGCGATGGCGCACTTCACGTGCGTGGACGCGACGGTCGCCGAGTTGCGCGACACGCTCGACCTGATGCGCGACGCCGGCATCCACAACGTGCTCGCGCTGCGCGGCGACCCGCCGCAGGGCCAGACGGAGTGGACCGCGACTGAGGGCGGCCTGTCGTACTCGCGCGAGCTGATCGAGATGATCCGCGAGGACTACGACTTCGCGATCGGCGCCGCCTGCTTCCCCGAGGTGCACATCCACGCCGAGTCGGCGGAGAGCGACCTGCGCTACTGCAAGGAGAAGGTCGACGCCGGCGCGCGCTTCCTGATCACGCAGCTGTTCTTCGACAACGCGGTCTACTGGGAGTTCGTGGCCCGCGCCCGCGACGTCGGGATCGACGTCCCGATCATCCCCGGGATCATGCCGATCACCAACGCCGATCAGATCACGCGCTTCACGAGCCTGTGCGGCGCGACGATCCCGTCCGAGGTGACGCGCGAGCTCGGGCTGCGCGCCGACCAGCCGGAGGCGGTGGCCGACTTCGGCGTCGCCTACGCGACGCTCCAGTGCGCCGACCTGCTGGCCAAGGGCGCGCCGGGAATCCACTTCTACACGCTCAACCGCTCGACCGCCACGCGCGCGATCCTCAGCGCGCTGCGCTGCATGGCGCCGTGGCGGGACGCCGTGCCCGCTTAGGCACGGCGCCCCACCCAGCGGCTCAGATCACGACGGAGTCGTGAACAGCGGGCAGACGTAGCTCACGCTGCCGTTGGATGCCTTGGCGGCCTGCAGTCCGCCGATCGGCCTCGAGTAGCCGCGCGTGCGCCTGAGGCTCGGCGCGGTGACCGACCTCATCTTCGATGCGCCGTGTGCGCCCTTCTTCAGCCGCAGGACCTCGACGCCCCGGTTCATGTCGAACAGGTACACCAGGTCGCCCTTCTTGCGGTCCGAGAAAAAGGCCGTGTCCCACGAGTTCGAGCTCGGGTTGACCGTCGCATCGCCGCCGGTCGGCGTCGCCACGCGGTAGTAGCCGATCTGCCGCAGGTCGCGGGCATTGCTGATGTCGACCAGGCGCAGGCCCTGGCCGTACCACGCTGCGCCCAGCAGTGGGCCTTCGATCTCGAAGTAGTGGGCTGAGCACCCGAGTGCCGGGTTCGCCGTCTCCGGCGTGTTCAGGAACGGGTGGAAGCTGTCCAGCACCTTCATCCGGTACGGCTTCGTGCGCGTGGACTGCTGCGCCGGCTCGCCGCCCAGCGAGTCGGTGATGTCGGTCGCCACGATCCTGCCGCTGGCGCCGCAGGGGGTCGTGAAGTCCTCCTCGGTGCCGAACAGGATGTTGCCCTTCTTCACCCCGGATGCGCGGGACGAGCCATCCGTCGGGCGGCCGGAGTTGTGCATGAACATCGTTGCCTGCGCCACGCCCTTGTCGCCCGCGACCGCGGGGTCGTCCCACTCGATGCCGCCGCCGGCCACGAGGACCGGGTCGAACGGCGTCGCCCGGCGCCAGCGGTTCTGGTACGGGTCGCGATGCCATCCGCTCGTCGCGTAGCCGCGGGTGCCGCCGCGCCCGGCGATCCAGGCGATGCCCTGGTCGTCCTCGTCGACGTCGTGCGAGTAGTCCGTGTACTGGTCGTTGCGCCAGAGGTCGACCGGCTGGTCGGACACGCGCGGGTGCGCGGGGTCACGCAGGTCGGTGACCCAGATCGGGCGGCCGTCGCCGATCAGGCGGTCGTTGGGCGTGGCGGTCGCGCCCACCTGCGGGATGATCGTGCCGAGCCAGTCCTGGTCACTGCGCCGGGCAGGCCCGCCCGTCCAGATGTACTTGCAGTCCTGGATGCAGCTCGCGGTGTGGCCTGCCGGCAGCGACACGAAGTCGCCGACCTGCCGCAGGTTCTTCGGATCCGCGTACGAGATGACGAAGAAGCCGCTCTTGCAGTCCGGGTCGCGGACCGCTTCGCCGTCAGGGTGCGGGCACCCGGTCGCGGTGGGGTCGACGTCGTTGTGCCGAGGATCGAGCGCGCCGATGATCAGCTTGCGCTTCGTGTCGAGCTCCATGTCCTCGTCCTGCCAGTAGCCGGGCGTTCCCGTCGCCGGGTTGTCGATCCCGGCAGGCATGAACGTGTCGAGCGGCTTCGGGTTGGTCGGGTCGCTCACGTCGAGCGTCTTGAACCCGAACCGGCCCGTCAGGACGAGGATGTCCTTGCCGCGCACGTCGTCGAACTTGCCCTCGACGACCAGGCGGGTGTCCGGAACCCACTTGACGTAGTCGAGGTTGGCGGACTTGACCGCGCCGGGCGGCGGGGCGGCCGCCATTGCGGTCGCCGGTAGCAGCGCCAACGCCGCGATCGCCCCTGCGAATGCGGATCTCCCGCGCATCTTCCCCTCCCGAGGGTTGATGGAGTTTGTGGCGGGCGAAACTACCGGACGCGGTCGCCCGGCGGCGGCTCGATGTCGAGCGCGTGGGCGACGCGCGGCTGCCCGTCGACCTCCCAGGTGATGTCGACCTGGTCGTTCTTGCGGTACGTGCCGATCCCCCAGGCGCCGAGGAACCAGCGCCAGAAGCCGAGCCGGCCCTCCTTGGTCAGCGGGCGGTCGAACACCAGCACGAGGCCACGGACCTCGAAGTCCTTGCCGGGCTCCTGGCGGACGCCGTTGATGAATACCCCGTAGGGCTCGCGAACTCCGGGAGGCAGCCGCACCGTCCAGTCCGCCATGGCGGTCATCATGCCAGCCGTGACGGAGTACACCCTTCGACGATCGCCGCGCGCCCGGCGGGTTCGCGTGAGCGTGGACGGCGACGGCGCCGTGCAAGTCACGCTGCCGCGGCGCGCCTCTGCGCGCGACGCCGACGAGGCCGTGCGCGAGCTGGCGCCGTGGATCGAGCGCCGCCGCCGCGCGCTCGCCCGCGCGGCGTCCGAGGTCGCCCGTACGCCGGGCACCGTGCCGTACCTGGGCGAGGAGCTGGACATCGTGGCCCAGCCCGGCCGCACGCGCGTGCACCGCCGCGGGGATGTGCTGCTGGTGCCCGAGGGCGACCCGACCGCGGCGCTCGAGCGCTGGTACCGGCGCGTCGCCCGCGCCGAGATCGGCCCGCGGCTCGACGCGGCCGTGGCCCGCTCCGGCACCTCCTACACGCGCCTCACGATCCGCGGCCAGCGCACGCGCTGGGCGTCGTGCTCGGCGACCGGCGCGATGTCGTTCAACTGGCGGTTGCTGCTCGCGCCCGAAGAGGTGCTCGACTACGTGGTCGAGCACGAGGTCTGCCACCTCGAGGTCATGGACCACTCACCACGGTTCTGGCGGCTGCTGGAGTCCCGCGTGCCGGACTGGCGCGAGCACGCGCGCTGGCTGCGCCGCTACGGCTCGACGCTCGTGCTCTGAAGCGCCTTTCTGAGCGCTTCGTAGGCGCTGTCGCCGTCCTGCGGCTCGACGCGGGCGCGCCGCACACGGCCGGTCCAGGCCTCGACGGCGCCGTCGCCGCGGACGTCGACCCCGGCACGCACACGCCCCGGCCCGCGCAGCTCCGCGCGCGCCGCCACCTGGTCGGCCGGTTCGTAGCGCCGGAAGCGCACGTCGACAGCGCCGCGCCGCTCCGCGGTCGCCGCCGCCCGCGCGTGGAACTCGAGCGCATCGAGCGCCTCCTCGAGCGTCGCCGCCCGCACGCGCTCGACCTTCGGGCCGGTGCGGACGGTCACGCGCCACGTGCTCAAGCGGCGGCTCCGAGCAGCTCCGAGACCTTCTGCCAGCGCGAGATCGCGCAGCCGTTCTCGCGCGAGAAGCGGGCGGTGACCTCCTCGCCGCGGAGCGTGCCCGTGACGAGCGCGGTCTCCGGGCCGCCGTACTGCTGCGTGCACGCCATCTGCGAGTCCACTGGGGCGAAGTCCTCCGCCGTCAGCTGTGCCACGGCGCCGCACACCTTCGAGTCGCCGGCCGCGTCGCACGCCACCTCCGCGGTGCGCGGCTTGCCGGCGCCGGTGCCGTCGGGATCGACGCGCACGGTCAGGTCGGCGAGTGCGGCCTGCGGCGACGCCGAGGCGGGCTGCTCGTCATTGTCGCCGCCGCAGCCGGCGGCCAGCACCGACGCACACACTGCGGTCACGAGGATGCGGCGCACGCCATCAAGATAGGGCGCGCAGCGGGCCACGGACCAGCGGCCCGCGCATCAGTTCCTCGAACGCCTCGGGCGGCGCCGGCGCGCCGAGCAGGAACCCCTGCGCCAGCGGACAGCCCTCGCGCATGAGGAACGCGCGCTGCGCTTCGGTCTCCACGCCTTCGGCGACGGCGGTGCGCCCGAGCGCGCGGGCGAGCTGGAGGATCGCTGTGACGACGGCGGCCGCCTCCGGCCGCTCCGGCACCTCGCGCATGAACGCGCGGTCGATCTTCAGCGTCGACACCGGCATGTCCCGCAGCCGCGACAACGACGAGTACCCGGTGCCGAAGTCGTCGAGCGCGATCCGCAGGCCGAGGCCGTGCAGGTCGCGCACCAGCGCCTCCGCCAGCGCCGGGTCCTCGAGCGTCGAGGACTCCGTGAGCTCGACGGTCAGGCGCCCCGCGTCGGCGCCGCTTTCGCCGAGCCGGTCGCGGACGCGGGCGAGGAAGTCCTCGCGCCGCAGCTGCGTCGGAGAAACGTTGAAGGAGATGTGCGGGCGCAGGCCCTGGTCGGCCCAAGAGGTCTGCTGCGCGCACACGGCGGCCAGCACCCAGTCGCCGAGCGCGTCGATCAGCCCGGTCTGCTCGGCCACGGGGATGAAGTCGGCCGGCGAGATCATGCCGTGCACCGGGTCCTTCCATCGCAGCAGCGCCTCGAGCGCCACCAGCGCGCCGGTTCGCAGGCCGAAGATCGGCTGGTAGTACAGGAGCAGCTCGTCGGTGCCGAGCGCGCGCCGCAGCCGCGCCTCGACCGAGTCCGCGGCCGGTGCCTCGCGGACCACGCCGGTCGCCCACGTGCCGACCACGCCGTCGCCTTCGGAGAGCGGAGCGAGCTGCCACTTCACGAGCCGGTCGCCGTCCACGGCGTGCTCGGCGCGGGCGCCGCGTTCGAGGGCCGCGCGCACGGTCTCGCGCTCTGGCTCCGGGACCGCCACGTCGACCCAGTCGGAGCCGATCAGCTCGGCCTCGGAGCGCCCCACGAGCGCACACGCGTTGCGGTTGGCGAGCAGCACGAGGCCGTCGGCGTCGAGCGCCAGCAGCGGGGACTCGGCCGCGTCCATCCACCGGCGCACGCCGTCGGTGGCGGGCGCGGTGTGGCGCTCGAGGTACTGCGCGAGCTGGCCGCCGACCGTCGAGAACATCGCCGACACCTCGGGGTTCGGCTCGGTGACGCTCTGCGAGTAGAACTCGATCACGCCGGCGCAGCGGTCGGCCACCGCGATCGGGAAGGCGGCCGCGGTCATCAGCCCGCCGCGCCGCGCCATCGCCGCGCGCGGGTCGTTCCCACCGACGCTGGCGTCGTTCACCCACAACGGGCGCCGGAACGCCCACACGCGCCCGGGTAGGCCCTGCCCGGCCGCCAGCCTCCAGCCGCTCGTGGCCTCCGACAGCGCGATGATCTCCGAGCCGGCGCTGGCCCGGTGCCAGGTCGCGGCGCAGTGCAACTCGCTGCCGTCGGCCGACGGGCGCCAGACCGCGCCGCAGGTCCAGTCCAGCGTCTCGCCCAGCGTGGCGAGCACGCGCGCGACGAGCTCGCTCGGCTCGAGCCCGCCGGCGACGTGGTCGGTGATCGCCTGCTGGGCGAGCAGAAAGCGGTGCGCGCCGCCGACTCGCCGCCGCAGCCGCGTCGCGTCGAGCGCCCGGGTCAGCGCCCGCGGGAGCTGCGCCGGATCCGGGACGAGGGCGACGTCGGCGTCGAGCCCGCGGACGACCGCCTTGAGGTCGCCGGCGTGCACGAACGGGGAGACGGCGAGGAAGGGGAGGTGTGGGTCGGCGAGCCGCACGAGGGCCAGCGCCTTGCGTGCGGGAACCGGGTTCGGGCCGTCGCCGCCGTACAGGACGGCACCCCAGCCGCGGCGCTGGAGCGCGCCCACGAGGCCGTCGGCGCCGTCGGCGTGTTCGACCTTCAGACGCCAGCCGGCCTCTTCCATCGCGAGCGCGATCGTGCGTCCGTGCGCAATTGGCACGTCCACGAGCAGCACACGAAGCGACCGGTATGGCCTCACCTAAGGTGAATCGGCGCGCCACGCCAGCGCTTGAGCGACTTACGTCCGCTCTTTGCGCAACCGCTCGGTCATTTCGAGCGGTGGCAGCGCGGCCCCGAACAGCCGGCCCTGCGAGAGCGGGCAGCCCTGGGCGGCGAGGAAGTGCTGCTGAACGGGCTGTTCGACCCCCTCGGCGATGGTCGTCATGCCGAGCGCGTCCGACAGTGCGATCACCGCGCGGACGATCGCGCCGGCCTCAGGATCGTCAGGGATCTCGCGCAGGAACGACCGGTCGATCTTGAGGATCTGCACCGGCAGCAGCCGCAGGCGCGAGAGCGACGACCACCCGGCGCCGAAGTCGTCGATCGCGAGCTGGAGCCCCTCCCGGCGCAGGTCGCGCAGCAGCGGCCCGATCCGCTCGGGCTCGCGCAGCGTCGCGGACTCGGTCAGCTCCATCGTCAGCAGCGCCGGATCGACCCCGGCCGCGCGGATGCGCTCGCCGAGCTCTGACGCGAAGTCGGGCCGCAGCAGCTCGCGCGGCGACACGTTGAAGGACACGCGCGGCTCCAGGCCCTCGTCGCGCCAGGCGACGATCTGCGCGGTCATGGCGTCGACCACCCACGCGCCGATCGGATCGAGCAGCCCCATCTCCTCGGCGGCCGGGATGAAGGCGTCCGGATGCACGAGCCCGCGCTCGGGGTCCTGCCAGCGCAGCAGCGCCTCCATCGAGTGCAGCCGCCCGCTCGCGGTCCACACGATCGGCTGGTAGTGCAGCGCGAGCTCGCCGCGGGCGATCGCGCGGCGCAGGCGGCGCGAGAGCGAGAGCCGCTCCAGCGGGTTGTGGGTGACGCCCGCGTACACCGTCGAAGCCGCGCGGCCGCGGCCCTTGCTCTGGTACATCGCCACGTCGGCGTGCTGGAGCAGCTCCTCGGCGCCGTCGGCGTCCTCGGGGAAGATCGAGATGCCGATGCTCGCCTCGACGTGGAACTCGGCGCTCGCGATCGTGAACGGCTTGGCGAGCCGCAGCGCGAGCTGCTGGGCCGCCTCGCGCGCGTCGCGCTCGGCCGTCTCGGGCGCCAGGTCGCTCAGCAGCAGCAGGAACTCGTCGCCGCCGGAGCGGGCCAGCAGCCCCGCCTCGCCCTCGGCCCCGCGCAGCCGCCCGGCGACGCGCCGCAGCAGGCGATCGCCCGCGCCGTGGCCGAGCGAGTCGTTGACGAGCTTGAAGTTGTCGAGATCCACGAGCAGCAGCGCCACCGCCCGCTGCCGCCGCCGGGCGCGCGTGACCGCGGCACGCAGGCGCGACTCGAGCTGGGCGCGGTTCGGGAGGCTCGTCAGCGTGTCGAAGAAGGCGAGCTTGTGCAGCTCGCTCTCGGCGCGCACGCGGTCGGTGATGTCCTGTCCCGACAGCACCGCCACGATCCGCCCCTTGGCGTCCGCCATCGCGGTCACCTGCCAGTCGATACGGCGGCGCGCGCCCGTGCGCGTGAGCACGTCGCTCTCGTAGCGGTCGACCCGGTCCTCGTTGCCGGCCACCAGCCGCTGGAAGGCGCGCCGCGACGCCGCGCGGTCCTCGGGCGGCACCACCTCGTCGATCCAGTTTGCGCCGACGAGCTCGCCGCGCGGGTCGCCAAGCATGTCGCGCCCCTGCCGGTTCAGCAGCCCGACGGTGCCGTCGGCGTACAGGATCACCAGCAGCGCGCTGGAGACGTCGAGGTAGGACTGCGCGCGGTCGCGCTCGACGCGCAGCACGGTCTCGACGACCGCCGCCTCGTCGGTGCTGCGCGCGCGCTCGCCGGCGTCGACCAGCACCGCCGCCCAGCACGCGATCTCGCCGGCCGGCCCGTCGACCGCCGTGACGGTCAGCTCGCACCGCAGCGACGACCCGTCGCGGCGGCGCAGGCGCAGCATCGCGCGCCCGGGCCGCGCGGTCTCGCCGGCCGCCCGGCCGAGCACGGCCTCGAGGCTGCGGCCGAGCGCGTCGTCGCCCGCCCAGCCCGTGATCTCCTCGAATGCCGCGTTGACGTACAGGAGCGGCGTGTCGGTGTCACGCGCATCGGCCAAGCAGACCGCGACACCGAGGGCGTCGAGCATCGGTGTGCCCACGGGCGCCCGCGGGAGAGTGGCAGCAGCGGGTGGCACGGTGGAGCGCTTGCGTTGCACCTGGTCGCGTGTCAGCGAGCGCCGGGAGTGGCGCCCCCACGCCGCAGACTACCTACGCCGCAAGCTCGACGAGGACCTCGCGCACGCCCCCGGACACGATGCCTTCGTCCAGGCGGCGGGCGAACGTGCGCATCAGCCGCCGGGCGGCCTCGTTGTCGCCGAGCATCGTCGCGGCGAAGCGGCGGATGCCGACGGCCAGCGCGGCGTCGGCCAGCGCGTGCGTGATCGCGGTGCCGAGGCCCTGGTCCTGCCACGGGTCGCCGACCACGATCGCCATCTCCGCGGTGCCGGGCCGATCGGGCAGTCGCACGGCGCGGGCGACCGCGACGAGCTGGTCGGGATCGTCCTCCAGCACCGCCACGAGCGCGATGTGGTTGGTCCCGTCGACCTCGGTCAGGTACTGCAGCTCAGCGCGCGAGAACTTCGGCTTGGCGGCGAGGAACCGCTTCCGGATGCTCTCGTTGCTGAGCTGCCGCAGGCCGTTGGTCAGCCGGTCCTTGTCATCAGCGCGGATCGGCCGGATCTGAACACGGGCGCCGCCGGGTAGCGTGTACAGCATGGTTTCATTTTAGTACCGACCCGTCGAATCGCGCAAGTACGGCTGGCTCTACTATCGCTGCCCGATCGGCACGTAGTCGCGCTCCCGGCCACCGGTGTAGATCTGCCGCGGGCGCGCGATCTTCTGCTCGGAGTCGTCGATCATCTCCAGCCACTGGGCGATCCAGCCGCTCGTGCGCGGGATCGCGAACAGCACCGGGAACATGCCGACGGGCATCCCGAGCGCCTCGTAGATGAGGCCCGAGTAGAAGTCCACGTTCGGGTACAGCTTGCGGCTGACGAAGTAGTCGTCCTCGAGCGCGATCTTCTCCAGCTCGAGCGCGATCTCCAGCAGCGGGTTGATGCCGGTGACCTCGAACACCTCGTCGGCCGCCGTCTTGATGATCTTCGCGCGCGGGTCGTAGTTCTTGTAGACCCGGTGGCCGAAGCCCATCAGCCGCTCCTTGCCGTCCTTCACGCCCTGCATGAAGTCCGGGATGTTCTCCTTGCTCTCGATCCGGCGCAGCATCCGCAGCACGGCCTCGTTGGCGCCGCCGTGGAGCGGGCCGTAGAGCGCCGCGACGCCGGCCGCCACCGACGAGTACGGATCGACCTGCGAGGAGCCGACCGAGCGCACGGCCGAGGTCGAGCAGTTCTGCTCGTGGTCGGCGTGGAGGATGAACAGGATGTCGAGCGCCCGCTCCAGCCGCGGGTCGGGCTGGTACTTCAGCTCGGTCATCTTGAACAGCATGTTCAGGAAGTTGCCGGGATACCGCAGGTCATTGTCCGGATAGACGTACGGCTGGCCCATGTTGTGGCGGTAGGCGAACGCCGCGAGCGTCGGCATCTTCGCGATCAGCCGGACCACGTGGGAGTACCGGATGTCCGGATCCTTGATCTTCGATGCGTCCGGATAGAAGGTCGAGAGGGCGCCGACCGAGGACTGCAGCATCCCCATCGGGTGGGCGTCGTAGCGGTAGCCCTCCATGAACTTCTTGACGTTCTCGTGCACGAACGTGTGGATCGTGACCTCGTGCGTCCACTCGTCCAGCTGCGCCTGGTTGGGCAGCTCGCCGTGCACGAGCAGATAGGCGACCTCGAGATACGTCGACTGCTCGGCGAGCTGCTCGATCGGATAGCCGCGGTATTCGAGGATGCCCTTGTCGCCGTCGATGTAGGTGATCGACGATCGACACGAGGCTGTGTTCATGAAGGCCGGGTCGTACGTCATCAGACCGAAGTCGTCGTCGTCGACCTTGATGTCGCGCAGTGCCAGCGCGCGGATCGTCCCGTCCTCGACCGGCACCTCATACGTGCGACCGGTGCGGTTGTCCGTGATCGTGAGGGTCTCGGCAGCCGTGGCTACGCCGTCACCGCTCGAAGTGGTCTGTTCCTCGGTGCCCATACCTACATTGTGGGGCACGGACGCGGCGGGCGCTCAGCCGGTGATAACCGCGGTCGCCATCGTGGCGGCGACGAGCACTGCGGCGAGCGCGACCACGGCTGCCGCGACGCCGCGGCTGGGCGGGAACGTCTCGTGGCGGCGGATCCCGATCGCAGAGATGATCACGGCGAAGGACGCGAGCAAGCTGCCCGCGACGTAGTAGGCCGTCTTCGACGTCTCCTCTTCGACGGCGTGCTGGGCGAACGTGATCAGGGCTTGCAGCACGGGCGCGGACGCTACCGCATGTAGCGGGACTCGGTGGCCTCCACCTGGTCCTGGTAGTGGCTGCCCAGCTCCGGTGAGCCGTAGGGCCGTTCGGCGGGCGCGTCGAGCGTCATGAACGAGAGCTGCGCGATCGGGAGCCCGGCGTAGAGCTTGATCGGGACGCGTGTGAGGTTCGTGATCTCGAGGGTCAGCGTGCCGCGGAAGCCGGGGTCGACGAAGCCGGCCGTGGCGTGCACGATCAGCCCGAGCCGGCCGATCGAGCTCTTGCCCTCGATCCGCGCCACGATGTCGTCCGGGATCGCGACCGACTCGAGCGTGCGGCCGAGCACGAACTCGCCGGGGTGGACGGCGAACGGC
This sequence comes from uncultured Solirubrobacteraceae bacterium, assembly GCA_963792385.1. Taxonomy (GTDB): domain Bacteria; phylum Actinomycetota; class Thermoleophilia; order Solirubrobacterales; family Solirubrobacteraceae; genus DASSUW01. The sequence goes on from CAWBVZ010000001.1 coordinate 200,406, forward strand.
TCGTCGCCCGCGAGCGTGACCTCCTCGGTCAGGTCGCGCGGCGGCTCACGCAGGTCGATCGCCGTCACTCGATGGTTGTGAAAGACCCGGAAGGAGTCACCGAGCCGCAGGTCGACCGACGCCGGCTGCACCAGCGACTCGTCCCACGGCTCGATCACGATCCTGCCCTCCTCGACGAGGCGGCGGATCGTCCCGTCGGAGAGAACCGAGGTGATCACGCGCAGGAGTGTGGCAGTCAGTGGCGCGGCTCGCGCGCCCGCGCGGACACCGAGCGGACGCGCGGCGGCGACGGCGGCGCGGCCTCGCGATGCGGGCCGCGGCGCGGGGCGCGGGGCAGCTTCGGCGCCGGGTGCGGGCGGCGGCCGCCCCCACCGCCGTCGGAGTCCTCGCCCTCGGGCTCTTGGCGCACGGCCCACCAGATCAAGCCACCGGCGAGGAGGATCGGCACCTTCAGCGCGACGAACATGTAGAGCATCGTCCAGCCCACGTCGCGAAGGCTACCCCTGCGGGGCGGGGAAGCAAGCGGTTGCTGTCTTTGCCGGCGTTGGTGAACGTCAACCCCGCTGGGTGGGGGAGTGGGTGTCCGTTGGCCGCGGCGAGGGTGCACAACCCCCCAATCGTTGCTTGTCGCGCGACGAGTGGGGCGAAATGCACGCCAGAGGTGCCTAACTCCCCACGCGCCCTTTGGAGACGCGACGATTGGGGCGAAATGCACACGAGCGTCGACTTTCTCGGGCTGAGGCCGACGAACTCGACGCTCGGCGCGCGCCATCACTGCGGCCGGCGGACTCCCGCCTCCTCACCCAGCGCAGTTGACGTTGCCGAGCCCGCCGCTCGCCGCTACGCGCGCAGCGGAACCGGCGCGGCGTCGAACCGCGTCACGCGCTGCAGCTCGGCGACCCGCTCGGCGATCTCGTCGCCGGTGAGGATCTGCATCCGCTCGGTGCCGAATGCCTCCACGTTGAACGAGGCCATCGCGGTGCCGTAGGCCATCGCGCGCCGCAGCAGCTCGTCGTCCAGCTCGCCCGCGTGCGCGGCGACGTAGCCCATGAAGCCGCCCGCGAAGGTGTCCCCGGCGCCGGTCGGGTCGACCACGTCGGGGGTCGGGTACGCCGGCAGGGCGAAGAAGCCGTCGGGCGTGTACATGCCGGCGCCGTGCTCGCCCTGCTTGGCGATCACCACGCGCGGGCCCATCTCGTGCACGGCGCGAGCGGCGCGGACGAGGTTCGGCTCGTCGGTGAGCTGCTTGACCTCCTCGTCGTTGACGATCAGGCAGTCGACGCCGGCGATCGTCTGCAGCAGCGAGTCGCGCGTGATGTCGATCCACATGTTCATCGTGTCCATCGCGACGAAGCGCGCCTCCGTGCACTGCTCGTGCACGGCTCGCTGGAGGTCGGGGTGGATGTTCGCGAGGAACACCGTCTCGGCCGCGCGCGAGGCGTCCGAGAGCTTGGGCTGGAAATCGGCGAACACGTTGAGGTCGGTCTGCAACGTGTGGCGGATGTTCGGGTCGCGCTCGTAGCGGCCGGCCCAGAAGAACGTCTTGCCGCCGGCGACGCGCTCGATGTCGTCGGTGATCACGCCGCGGTCGTGCAGCACCGCGATCTCAGCGTCGCCGAAGTCGTCGCCGACCGGCCCGACGATGCGGGTGGGGGCCAAGAACGACGAGGCCAGCGAGAAGTGCACGGCGGCGCCGCCGAGCAGCCGGTCGCGGCTGCCCGTGGGCGTCTCGACGGCGTCGAATGCGATCGATCCCACGACGGTGAGCGTCATCGGCGCAGCAGCGTAGCGAGTAGCGTTCGGAGACCATGCGCGCAATCCTCATCAGCCAGTGGGGCGGACCAGAAGTGCTCGAGCTCGTCGAGGACGCCCCAGTGCCGGAGCCAGGCGACGGCGAGGTGCTCGTGAGGGTCACCCGCGCCGGCGTCAACTTCGCCGACACTCACGCCCGCGAGAACTCTTATCTCGCCAGGTACGAGCTCCCGCTGACGCCTGGCGCCGAAGTCGCCGGGTTGGTCGAGCGGGACGGCGCCGGGTTTCAGGCCGGTCAGCGCGTCGTCGGCCTGGCCGCCAACGGCGGCTATGCCGAGTACGCCGTCGTCCCCGCCGCCGCCACGTTCCCGCTGCCGGACGGCGTCACCGACACGCAGGCGCTCGCGCTGCTGATCCAGGGCCTGACCGCGTGGCATCTCTACAAGACGTCCGCGAAGCTCGCCGCGGGCGAGAGCGTCGTCGTGCACGCGGCGGCCGGCGGCGTCGGCTCGCTGGCGGTCCAGCTCGGCCGCCCGTTCGGGGCCGGTCGGGTGATCGCGACGGCGTCGGCCGAGGAGAAGCGGCAACTGGCCCTCGACCTTGGCGCCGACGTCGCGGTCGACGTCACCCGCGAGGACCTTTCAGACGCGCTGATCGAGGCCAACGGCGGCGCCCGCGTGGACGTCGTGCTGGAGATGGCCGGCGGCCGCGTGTTCGACGAGTCGATGAAGGCGCTCGCGGCGTTCGGGCGGCTCGTGACCTACGGGATTGCGTCGCGCGTGCCCAACACGGTCTCCACCGGCGCGCTGATGGGCCGCTCGTACGCGGTCATCGGCTTCTGGCTGATGCACTGCCTGAGGCGTCCGCAGGAGATGGTCGCCGAGCCGCTGCGCGACCTCCTCGCGCGTGTTGCGTCGGGCGAGTTGAAGGTCGTGGAGGGAACCGTCTACGGGCTCTCGGAGGCGCGCCGGGCGCACGAGGACCTGCAGGCGCGGCGCACCATAGGCAAGCTGGTTCTCGATCCCAGCGCCTAACGTCCTAAGCTCACTACGCGCAACATGACGACCTTTGCAGACCTCGGACTCGCCGAGGACATCCTCGCGGCCCTCAAGGACGTGGGCTACGAATTGCCAAGCCCGATCCAGGAGCAGGCGATTCCCGTGCTGCTCGAAGGCCGTGACGTGATCGGCCAGGCGCAGACCGGCACCGGCAAGACCGCGGCGTTTGGGCTCCCGATGCTCCAGTCGGTCGATCCGACCGATCAGGATGTCCAAGGGCTCGTGCTGACCCCGACGCGCGAGCTCTGCATCCAGGTCACGCAGGCGCTGCGGACCTACGGCGCGCACCGCGGGATCAATCCGGTCGCCGTGTTCGGCGGCGCGTCGATCCGCGACCAGCAGGCGTACCTCAAGCAGGGCGCGCCGATCGTCGTCGGCACCGTCGGCCGCGTGCTCGACCTGATCTCGCGCCACTCGCTGATGCTGCACTCGTGCCGCTTCGTGGTGCTCGACGAGGCCGACGAGATGCTCGACCTCGGCTTCCTCGAGGACGTCGAGAAGATCCTCTCCAACACGCCCAACGGCCGTCAGACCGCGCTCTTCAGCGCCACGATGCCGGGGCCCATCCGCTCGCTCGCCGAACGCCATCTGTACGAGCCGGAGATGATCAAGGTCAAGGCAGCGACCCTGACCATCGACACCGTCGAGCAGTTCTACCTGGAGACGAAGGCGCAGGACAAGGTCGACGCGCTGGCGCGCGTGCTGGAGGCCGAGCGGCCGACCCAGGCGATCGTCTTCGCGCGCACGAAGATCCGCACCGAGCAGCTCTACCGCACGCTGCGCGACAAGGGCATGAACGTCAAGGCGCTGCACGGGGACATGAGCCAGGGATCGCGCGACGGCGTGATGATCTCGTTCAAGAGCGGCCGGCTCCCGATCCTCGTCGCCACCGACGTCGCCGCCCGCGGGCTCGACATCGTCGCGGTCACCCACATCGTCAACTTCGACGTGCCGACGTCACCGGACGTGTATGTCCACCGGATCGGCCGCACCGGCCGCGTCGGGCGCTCGGGTCGAGCGATCACGTTCGTCGAGCCGCGCCAGCGCCGCGACCTGGAAGCGATCGAGAAGCACGCCGGCACGAAGATCTCGCCGTGGGCGGAGGGCGCGCACGTGGCGCCGACCCCGCTGATCGAGCCGCCGCGTCGGCGGCACGTCAAGCCGAGCGACGCCAACGGCGCCGGCAACGGCGACTTCACGAAGCTGATTGCGTCCGGCGGCCGCGCCGCCGGGCTCGCCGAGTCCGACCTGATCCACGCGGTCACCTCGCAGGCCGGTATCGACGGCACCGCGGTGCGCAACGTGCGCGTGTTGGAGCGGTTTGCGCTGCTCGAGGTTCCGGCCGCCGACGCCGCCCGCGTGGCCGGCGCCGTGGACGGCACTGCGGTCCGGGGCCATACGCTCCGGGTCGAGACCGCACGCGCGTAATCCAGGTGCGGCTTACTCCCATTCGCAAGCTCATGGGAGCGCCTTAGATACCGTTGACCCCATGTCTCAGATGACGATGACCACGAACCACGGGGACATCGTCCTCGACCTGTTCGACGAGGACGCCCCGGAGACGGTGGCCAATTTCCGCCGCCTGGCCGAGGACGGTTTCTACGACGGCCTGATCTTCCACCGCGTGATCCCGGACTTCATGATCCAGGGCGGTTGCCCGGAGGGCACCGGCACCGGCGGTCCGGGCTACACGTTCAAGGACGAGTTCAACGACCACAAGGTCGTCAAGTACGCGCTCGCGATGGCGAACGCGGGGCCGAACACCAACGGCTCGCAGTTCTTCATCGTGACCACCGACGCCGCGCCGTGGCTCGACGGCAAGCACACGGTGTTCGGCGAGGTGACGGACGGCACGGACGTGGTCGACACGATCGGCACGCTCCCGACCGACGCGCGCGATCGCCCGACGGAAGAGGCGCGGATCGAGCGGCTCGCAGCCACGGCATAAGGGTCTAGCCTCCCGGCATGGCCACGATCGAGCAGCCCACCGCGACAGAGACCATCGAGGTCGAGAACCCGGCGACGGGCAAGGTCATCCGGACCGTGCCCGTGACCTCTCCCGCCGAGGTGGCGGCCATGGTGGGTCGTGCCCGCGCGGCCCAGCCCGCGTGGGAGGCCCTCGGCTTCGAGGGCCGCGGCCGCGTGCTGCGGCGGATGCAGAAGTGGCTGGTCGACAACGCCGAGCGCGTGATCCAGACGATCGTCGACGAGAGCGGCAAGACATACGAGGACGCCGCCGTCGTCGAGCTCGCCTACGGCGCTGGGGCGCTCGGGTTCTGGGCCAAGCGCGCGCCGGACTACCTCGCCGACGAGAAGATCCGCTCGTCGAACCCGTTCGTCGCCGGCCGCAAGCTCGTTGTCCGCTATGGCCCGGTCGGCGTGGTCGGCGTGATCGGGCCGTGGAACTACCCGCTCACGAACTCCTTCGGTGACTCGATCCCGGCCCTGGCGGCCGGTAACGCGGTGGTCCTGAAGCCGTCCGAGATCACGCCGCTTACCTCGCTGCTGCTCGCCGAGGGCATGCGCGAGAGCGGACTGCCGGAGAACGTCCTCCAGGTCGCGATCGGCGGCGGTGAGGTCGGCTCGGCGCTGGTCGACGCGGTCGACTTCGTCATGTTCACCGGCTCAACTGCGACCGGCAAGAAGGTGATGGCGCAGGCGGCGCAGACGCTCACCGGCGTCGCGCTCGAGCTGGGCGGCAAGGACCCGATGATCGTGCTCGCCGACGCCGACGTCGAGCGCGCGGCCAACGCCGCCACGTACTACGCGATGCAGAACGGCGGCCAGACCTGCGTCTCGATCGAGCGCGTGTACGTCGAGGAGCCGATCTACGACCGCTTCGTCGACGCCGTCACTGAGCGCGTCAAGGCGCTGCGCCAGGGCGTGCCGGACGGCCCCGCGAGCGTCGAGGTGGGAGCGATGACGTTCCCGCCGCAGATGGACATCGTCACCCGCCACGTCGAGCAGGCGCGCGAGGCCGGCGCGCGGATCACGACGGGCGGCCACGTGCGCGAGGGGTCGGGGCGGTTCTACGAGCCGACCGTGCTCGCCGACGTCGACCACTCCATGACCGCGATGACCGACGAGACGTTCGGGCCGACGATTCCGATCATGAAGGTCGCCGACGCGGAGGAGGCGATCCGCATGGCCAACGACTCCGCGTACGGCCTGGGCGCCTCGGTGTGGACGAAGGACACCAGCCGCGGCGAGCAGATCGCCCGCCGGCTGGAAAGCGGCTACGCGTGCGTCAACGACGCGAACATCAACTACTTCGCCTACGAGCTGCCGATGGGCGGGTGGAAGGACTCCGGGCTCGGCGTCCGCCACGGCGCGGCCGGCATCCGCAAGTACACGCGCCAGCAGGCGATCCTCGTCACCCGGATCGCGATGAAGCGCGACGTGCACTTCTTCCCGTACAAGCCGCGCACGACGAAGCTGCTGGGGCAGCTGACGAAGCTGCTGTACGGGCGCGGCAAGCGCGACTAGCAACCCCGCAGCGGGCCGCGGCGAACGTCAACCCCGCTGGGTGAGGAGGTGGGGGATTCGGCCGCGACCGCGGGTCCTTGGCGCTTTCACGGCGCATATCGCCGTAAAGGCGCCAACCTGCAGCACGCGCTGACGGACACCCACTTCCCCACCCAGCGCAGTTGACGTTCCCCGGCCCGCTACGGCGGGCCTAGCAGTCCTTCACGATGTCCATCGCGTCGGTCGTGGCGGAGTCGTTGCCGCTACCGCAGTCGATCACGTCGCGCCCGCCGTTGCGGGCGTAGACGCGGTCCGCGCCGCTGCCGGCGGAGATTCGATCGCTGCCGGGGCCGCCGGTGATGCGGTCGGCGCCGGAGCCGCCGTACAGGGTGTCGCTCCCGTCGCCTCCGTACAGGCGGTCCGCGCCGCTGCTGCCGTAGATGACGTCGCTGCCGCCACGGCCGCTGAGCCGGTCGGCGCCTCCGAATCCGTACATCTGATCCTGGCCCGCGGTCCCGTGCAGAACGTCTGGGCCGGAGTCGCCGCGGATCACGGCCGCGAACGCGGTGGTCGCGAGGACGAGGCACGCGGCAGGTACGGACGCAACCACGAGAACGCGGTGCATGGTCCCTCCTTGGTGGTACGTCATGGGCATCCCGGGGTGTCCATCCCCGCCCCGAAGTGCCCCCCCGAATCCGGCGAGCCTACGGAGCACCGCCGAACGCCTTCTCCAGCGCCTGCGTGACGTTACTCGTGGCCTGATCGACCTTGGCCTGGGCTTCGGCGACGTTCTGCTGCGCCTGTTGGGTGTTCTGCTGTGCCTGCCGGGTGCGCACCTGCGCTTGCTGGGTGCGCACCTGCGCCTGCCGTGTCTTCTCCTGAGCGGCGCGGATCGCCTGCCTGGCCTTGCGGACGCGTTGCTGTGACCGCGCGACCGCCCGCCGGGCCGCGGCCTGCTTCTTCGCGGCGGCGTTCCGCTGGACCGCGTCGCGCGCCGCCGTGGTGGCAGCCTGCGTGCGAGCGACGGGTAGCGCCGAGTGACCGGCGGCGTCCACCGAGCGCGCCGGAGCGCTGACAGCCCGTGCCGGTGCCGGCGAGCGCGGCGGCTCGTCGCGTGCGACGACCGCCACGCACCCGGCGGCGACGCCCACCGCCACGCAACCGGCGGCGACTTTCACGGCCAGCGCGCCGCCCAGCGCCGTGCCCGCGGACGCCTCGGCGGCGGCAGGCGCACGGTCCCAGACACGCGCCAGCGTCTGTGCGGCGTGCTCGACGACGCCGCGCGCTCGGTCGTCGGACCCGCCGGCGAGCGCCACCGGCAGCAGCGAGAGGCGCCCTTCGCGGCGGAGGGCGGCGACGGTGGCGCGGCATGCCGGGCAGCCCGCGAGGTGGTGCTCCAGCCGCGTCCGGCGCCGGCCGGCGATCTCCCATCCGAACGACAGCGCGCGGAGGGTGCTGGCGGTCGCCGCACAGCGCTCCCCCGCGCTTGCGGCCGTGACTCCATCGGCGAGCCGGCGGTGCCCGCTGTCGGACAGCTTGCGGGCGCGCCGCGCGCTCACGCCCAAGCTGGCCGCGACGTCGTCGAGGCCGAGGCCGAGCGACCGCAGGAGCACGGCGGTGCGCTCGCGCTCCGGCAGGTCGGCCAGCGCCTCCTGCACCGCTTGCAGCGACTCGCGCCCGGCGGCGAAGTCCTCAGGCGCGGGATCGCGGCTCGCGAGCCGGTCGTCGAGCGGCGCGGCCGGTGCCCGGACCGGGCGCAGCTCGCGCCGGTGGAACCGGTGCCACATGATCCCCGCGAGGTAGCCGGCCGGGTCGCCGACAACCGCCGGCGCGGGCCGCCGCACGAGCTCGAGCCACGCCTCCTGGTACGCCTCGTCCGCCGCTTCGTCGAGATCGTGGAACGCCTGCTGCCCGGCGCGCCGGGCCCGCGCGATGAAGCGCCGCCGTGCCTCCGCGCGCAGACCCTCGAAGTCCCGATGCGGGTCGAGTTGAGCGCTGATTGTCGGCTGCAGTCCGGCTTCCATCCGTGACGCCTCGGATGCCCAGCCGGGAGCGTACCCGCTCAGCGCTCGAGTAGCGCGATGCTCGCCAGACCTTCGAGGCTGCGCTCGAGCTCCTCGCCGGGGCGGCCGAGCTCATCCAGGAGCGCTGCGCGGTCGCGCGTGCCGTCGAGCAGCGTGATCAGCCGGCGCCCGAGCGCGTCGGGGACGTCGACGCTCGCGTGGCGCAGGTTCGTGATGCGCGTCCCCTCGGCCGCCTGCAGCCGCGCCAGCGCGCTGGCGACCGGCCGCTCGGACGCCGTCGCCACGATCTCCGGCGACCACGTGTGCAGCTCCACGAAGTTCGCCGCATACGCGCGCAGCAACGTCTCGCACAGCACGTCGGGGCTGTCCTGCGAGCCGATCAGGTCGGCGACGGGGAGGGCGCGCGGCCACGCGTCGGCAAGCTGCACGAGCGCGCGCTTGACCAACTCGTGGTCGGTCGTCAGCGACGTCCCGCGAGGGCCGCGGAACTCGACCCGGCCGGGCGTGAGGTCGTCCACGGGCCGCGCCGGGCTGGCGGCGAGCATCCCGAGTACGACGCGCGGGGCCGGCTCGCTGAGCTCCGCGTCTGCGCGGCACAGCAGCGTCTGCCGGAACATCCGGCCCTTGAAGAAGTCCAGGTACTGCTCGCGGGCGATCACGTCGTCACCACCGAGCTCGGCGGGCAGCGCCCCGGCCGGCATCTCGAACACGTCCGCTTCGGCGAGGAAGCGCAGCCCATGGCGTGCCGCGTGGTCGGCGAAATCGGCGAACAGGACCGCGTCGTGATGCTCGGCGAGCTCGTCGTGGAAGAGCGCGGAGTCGCCCTGGGCGAGCGCCCACTCGGCCTGCCACGCGAGCCGCCGGCGCAACTCGTCGCCGTCCGCCCCGGCGGCGGCGACGGCCGTCAGCAAGGCCCGCGCCTGCGCGATCCGCTCCTCGGGTTCGTCCACGTCGCGCAGGTGCCAGCGCAGCATCTGGCGGGTGATCTCGCGCAGGTGGCCACCGGGGAGCACGTCGTAGGAGACGTAGGCGACGCCATGCGCGGCGAGGTGGGAGCGGCAGGCGGCGAGCAGGGCGTCGCGCGCGCTCGGCTCGATCCACGAGTACACGCCGTGCGCGATGACGTAGTCGAAGCTGCCCAGGTCCGGCAGGGCCTGGAGGTCGGCGACCCGGACGTCGAGGTTCTCCAGCGCGAGCGCGCGCGCCAGCGCCGCCGCGCGCTCGACCGCCGTGGCCGAGAGGTCGATGCCGGTGAAGGCGGCGTCCGGCAGCGCGTACGCCATCGGCACGAGGTTGCCGCCGTCGCCGCAGCCAAGTTCGAGCAGTCGGCACGCCGCGGGCGCCGCCGGGCTCAGCCCGAACAGCGTGGCGACCGTCGCGAGGCGGTCGGGATGGGTCTGTGCGAACGCGTGCCCCGGGTAGGGCACGCGGTCGTAGCCGGTGGCCGTCAGACCTTGGTGTTGGTCTTGATGTCCCAGCCGGCGTTGATCGCGTTGCCGAGCGATCCGTCCGCCTTCTGTGGCTTGTACGACAAGACGACCTGGGCGGCGTTCAGTGAGACCGAATCGGCCGGGACATCGCCGCCCTCGCTGCCGCTCGTCGAGTAGCTGGTGACGAGCACGTCGGAGAACGTGAAGGTCAGGAACTCCTGCTGTTCCTTGCCGACCCTGCGGCCGACGAGCTTGGCCTGCTTGATGTGCTCACCGCTGGCGCACGCGAGGAACAGCTTCGGGCTCGCCTTGCTCGTCGCGGTCATGAAGTTGAAGTCCGAGAAGGACACCTTCCCGGCACCGGCGCCCGAGCCGGTCTCGTGCGAGCCCGCGTTCGCCTCGCCCCAGGACCAGGCCATCACGTCGATCCAGTCCTTGTGTTTCGCATCCAGGCTCTCGCCCGCGATGCCGGTGATCTGCAAGAAGAAGTCGACGGACATGTGGGCGACTATCTCAGAAGGCCGTGTATCTCGGCAAGCGTTTCCGGCGCGTCGCCGCGGTGGAGCACGGTCGCCATGCCGAGCGCCCGCGCGGGCTTGAGGTTGCCGGGCAGGTCGTCGACGAATACGCACGCCGAAGGCGGCAGCCCGAGCCGCTCGGTGGCAAGCTCGTAGACCGCCGGGTCGGGCTTGCGGATCCCGACCTCGCTGGAGATCACCACGGTGTCGAACAGCTCGGTCAGGAGCACCGCGTCGTAGGCGAGCGCGTCGCCCCACGAGTTCGAGAGCAGGCCGGTGCGCACGCCGCCATCGTGCAACTCACGGACGCCGTCGAGCATCGCAACGTCTGGCGCCATACCCGCGAACAGGCGGCTGATGAGGCCGTCGGGCGACACGCCGAGCAACGCTCCGAAGCGCGGCTCGAACCCCGCGGCGTCCAGCTCACCGGTCTCGAGCGCCGCGAGTAGCGCTCGCGCCTCCGGGTCATTGCGGAAGCGGTCCCGCACCGTCTCGTCCGGCAGCGCTTCCGCCTGGCAAAACGCGCGAAACGAGGCGAACACGTCGGTCGTCAGCACGCCGCCGTAGTCGAGGATCAGTCCGCTGCGATCGCCCATGCCCGCTCGGCGATCGCCGGTACGCCGGCCTCGAGCCGGTCGAAGAACGCGTCCTCGGTGGTGCCGGCCAGCCGCCGCTTGTAGGAGCCCTCCAGGAACACCGCGGACTTCCAGAGCGCGAGCGTCATGTACCAGCGCACGTCGGACATCGAGCGGCCGGAGCGCTCCTCGTAGCGCGCGATCAGCTGCTCGCGCGTCGGGAAGCCCGATCGCCGCGTGACGGCGCTGAGGCCGAACAGGGCGTCCTCGGCATCGCCCGGCTGCGCCCACGTCGCGACGAGGTAGCCGACGTCCGCCAGCGGGTCCCCGATCGTGGCCAGCTCCCAGTCGAAGATCGCGGCGAGCCGGGCGGGCGTGCCCGGAGCGAACATCGTGTTGCCGAGCCGGTAGTCGCCGTGCACGATCGTCGCCTCGCCGGACTCGGGCTTGTGCTCGGCCAGCCACGCGGTCACGCGGTCGAGCACCGGCAGCTCGCGCGTGCGGTTGTGTTCCCACAGGCCGCCGAAGCGGCGCAGCTGGCGGTCGAGATAGCCCGTCGGCTTGCCGTAGCCCTCGAGCCCGCAGGCGCGCCAGTCGACGGCGTGGATCTCCACCAGCGCGTCCACCAGCTCCTCGCCGATCCGCGCGCGGGCGGCCTCGTCGTCGAGCGCGGCCGGCACGTCGGAGGTCAGCACGTCCCCGTCCACCTGCTCCATCACGTAGAACGGCGCGCCGATCACGGACTCGTCGTCGCAGGTGGCGAGCACGCGCGGCGTGCGCACGCGTGCGTCCTGCACGGCGCTCAGCAGCCGCGCCTCGCGCAGCACGTCGTGGGCCGAAGGCGGCAGCGGCGGGCGCGGCGGGCGCCGCAGCACCCACGCGCCGCCGGCGCGGCTGATCAGGTACGTCACGTTCGAGTGGCCCTCGCCGACCGGCTGCGCCTCGAGCGGTCCCGAGCCGAGCCCGCGGTCGTCGAGGAACGCCTCGAGTGGCCGCCGCACGAGCAGCGGCGGAAGGTCGAGTAGGGACGCCTGTTCAGGGGTATCGACGATGCCCGACATTCGCGCACCGTACCCTGGTCACCGCAACCTGGGCCGCGGTGACCGGTTCAGGACCCCTACATGCGTATACGACTTCTGATCATTGCCCTGCTGACGCTGCTCGCCGTGCCTGCGGCTGCCCAGGCGTCCCCGCGCCAGGTCATGACGTTCGAGGCGCCTGAGGAACTATTCGACGCCGGCCGGCGCGACGCGACACTCGACGAGATCAAGGCGTTCGGGGTCACCCAGATTCGCCAGCTCGTCTACTGGCAGCAGTTCGCGCCGTCGCCGACGCGCAAGACCAAGCCGAGCTTCAACGCCTCCAACCCCGACGCGTATCCGGCCGGGAACTGGAGCCGCCTCGACGGCCTGATCGCCGCTGCCCAGGCGCGCGGGATCACCGTGATGCTCACGCCCACCGGGCCGGTGCCGAAGTGGGCCACCAAGAGCAAGAAGAACTTCGTCGACCGGCCGAGCTCGAAGCTGTTCGGTCAGTTCGTCACCGCGCTCGCGCGCCGCTACGGCGACTCCGTGGCGCTGTGGTCGGTCTGGAACGAGCCGAACCAGCCGCAGTTCCTGATGCCGCAGTACAAGAAGAAGAAGCCGTACTCGCCGACGCTCTACCGCGGCCTCTACCGCGCCGCCTACAAGGCGATCCGGAGCGTCCCCTCCAACCGGCGGGACAAGATCCTGATCGGCGAGACGTCACCGCGCGGCAACGTCCACATCGTGCACCCGCTGCGCTTCCTGCGCGGGATGGCGTGTCTGAGCGACAGCTACAAGAAGCGGCGCTCGTGCTCGCGGCTCCCGACCGACGGCTACGCGCACCACGCGTACACGACGCGGCTCGGCCCGCGGTTCGTGCCGGCGGACAAGAACGACGTGACGATCGGCGTGATCTCGCGGCTCGTGAAGGCGCTCGACCGCGCGGGCAAGGCGGGCGGCCTGCCGAAGCGGCTGAAGATCTACCTGACCGAGTTCGGGATCCAGTCCTACCCGGACAAGATCTCCGGCGTCCCGTTCGAGCGCCAGCCGGCGTACTACGCGATCGCCGAGCACATCGCGTATGTGAACTCGCGCGTCGCGCTGTTCTCCCAGTACCTGATGCGCGACGACGCGCCGCGCGAGGAGGGCTACCGGTTCCGCGGGTTCGAGAGCGGGCTGCGGCGCAACGACGGGAGCGCGAAGCCCGCCTACAAGGCGTTCGCCAACCCGCTCGCAGTCGAGCGCTACGGCGCGACCGACGTGCTGTGGGGCCTGATCCGGCCGCAGAGCGGGGTCACGCGCGTCACGCTCGAGGTCCGCAAGTCCGGCAGCAAGAACTGGACGAAGCTGCGGACGCTCAACACGACGTCCAACGGCGTGTTCGGGCTCCGTTCCCGCCACCGCAACAAGCAGCAGTACCGCGTGCGCTGGACTGGGACGGACAACCGGGCTCACACCGGCCCGCCGATTCGCGCCTACTAGAAAAAAGTTGGGGTCCCGACCCGGTAGCGAGCTGCTACCGGGCGGGCGATAAGTGCGGTATGCAACGAGTGTCTCGACGAAACCTGCTCGGCCTGCGCGTGCAGGATTGTGATGGCGTCGACATCGGGCGGGTGGTCGACACCTGGCCCGACGACGGCGGCTGGGAGATGGTGCTGGTGATCGTGCGCCTGCAGCATTTCGGCGAGCGCCGCATGGTGCCCGTCGACGCGATGGTCCTCTGGGGCGGCGTGCTCCGCGTGCCGTACCTGCGCTACCAGATCGAGGACGCCCCCGAGGCGAGCATGGGCGTGCACCGCGCCGAGGACCCGTGGCTGTCGATCGCCTACTGGCGTTCCGAGGAGCCCGCGCGGGCAGCAGCTATCGTGACGCCGCAATGGCGCCGCAGCTCTGGCTACTTCGTCATGGAGAGGCCGTCCCCCACGATTCCAAGCCCGACGCCGATCGCGAGCTGACGCCGCGCGGCGAGCGCCAGGCGGTCGCCGCAGGGCAGGGATTGGCCCGGCTCGGCCTCGAGTTCGCCGCGTGCTACACGAGCCCGAAGGTGCGGGCGCTCGACACGGCGCGGCTGGCGTGCCAGGCGCTCAACATCGAGCCGGTGATCGAGGAGTCGCTGGCCAACGGGTTCGATCGCGACGACGCGCGCGAGCTGCTGCTGCGCCACGGCGACGACGCCCGCGTGCTCGTCGTCGGACACGACCCGTCGTTCACGCAGGTGGTGTACGACTTGACCGGTGGGCGCCTCGACTTCAAGAAGGGCGGCGTCGCCGCGATCCGGGTCGAGCGCACCGCCGGCGAACTGCTTGTCGTGCTGCGCCCGCGCGAGCTCGAGTCGATCGCCGGCTGAGAGCCCGTTTCCTAGAGGACCGCGCCGAGGACGGCCATCGCGACCTCGGCCCGCGGGGTGAGCGAGTCCGCGTAGACGAACTCGCCCGGGTTGTGGGCGCGGCCGCCGCGTGGGCCGAGCCCGTCGATCGTCACCGGGATCGTGGCGGCGAAGTGGCTCGCGTCGCTGGCGCCGCCGCGTGAGACGCCGCGGACCGGCCTGCCGAGCGCCGCGCTCGCCTGCTCGAGCACGGGCGCGACCGCGGCCTCGGAGTGCATCCCCGGCCAGCGGCGGATCAGCTGCGGGTCGAGTGCGACGCCGCCGACGTCCGCCGGGATCGCGCTGAGCACGCCCTCGATCGCCTCGAGCTCGTCGGCACGACAGTCGCAGAACAGCTCACCGGCGCCCGGCACGACGTTGAACGCGTCGCCCGAGCGCAGCACGGTCGGGACGGCCGTGAGCCGGTGCTCGCCGGTCGGGTCGTGGCACGCGGCGACGGCCTGGGCGGCTGCGGCGAGCGCGAGCAGCGCGTTGCGGCCGCGGTCCGGCGCCGAGCCCGAGTGGGCGGACCGGCCGTGCGCGGTCGTGTGGATCGTCCCGGCCGCCTTGCGGCGCACGACGACGCCGTCGTCGCCGTCCGGCGACTGGTCGCCGCCCTCGAAGCACAGGCACGCGTCCCAGCCGGCGAAACGGTCGACGTGCGCGAGGTCGCCGGTGCGCCACTCCTCGTCGCACACGAGCAGCAGCGCCGCTTCCGCGTACGCCTCGGGCCGCCGGACGAGCGCGCGCATGATGCCGATCGAGAGCACCACGCCGCCCTTCATGTCGACCGCGCCGGAGCCCACGAGCTTGTCCTCGTGGCGCGCCAGCGGCTTGTGGTCGGCGTGGGCGACGACGGTGTCGAGGTGGCCGACCAGCACCACCCGCCGCTCGCCGGTGCCCGTCAGGTGGGCCAGCATGTCCGGCGCGTGGTTGGGCGACGAGCACGGAAGGCGCTCGATCGCGGCCTCGTCGGGCAGCAGCGCCGCGCAGACGGCGGCGCACTCCTCGGCGCCGTGGACGTCGCCGGACGGCGACGAGACGCCGACCAGCGCCTCGAGCTCCCGCACCGCCCGCCGCCCTATCTCCGCCGCGGCCTCCTGTACCCAGGGGTCCATGATTCGGCCACGGTACTGGCTCGACGATGGTCGAAGCTGAGCCGGGCGCGGGTCGCTCGCGCGACCCGCGCCCGCGGCTTCAGGTCACCCGCTTCCAGGCGCTACAGCCCTCGCCTTCGGTGCACACCCTGAACTTGATGATGTGACCGCCGCCGTACGCGACCCCCTCCGGCTCCGCGCAGCCCTGACTCGGCGCCCAGGCCGACGTGCGGTCGACCTCTTCGGGCCCGAATGACGTGTCGATGTGAGCCCGGACCCGATGGCCGTCGGTGTCGTAGTCACACGCCCAGTAGAAGCCGCCCGGTGAGTCCGCGCACGCCCATGCGCTGTCGCTCGGGTGGTACACGATGTAGTTGCACGGCCTCGGCGCCGCGTGGGCCTTCTCCGGTGCACTCGTGAGTGTCGCCGTGGCAGCGAACCCGCCCACCGCCACGAACGCGGTCGCAAGCAGAAGCTTGATCGCTCGCATGTGTTGCCTCCCTGTTTGGTTGATCCGTCGTCCCCGGATCGGTGCCGGCTCCCGCTCCGACGGACACGGCGCGAACGTAGTCACGCGTTCTGACGGTTCAACGCCTTCCGACCGGATGCGTGACCGCGGTCACGGTGAGGCGTTCAACGCGTGACGACGGTCACGCCTCGGCAGGCGTTCGCTGGATCTCCGCAGGCGAGGGGAACCGCAGGAAGTAGCCGCTGCCGCGCCCGCGCACGAGACCGCGTCGCTCGAGCACACCGAGCGAGCGCGACACGCTCTCGCGCGTCGAGCACACGAGATCGGCGAGCGTCACGCGCGACAGCTTGAGCGGAAGGAAGACGCCGTGTTCCTCCACGGTGCCCCAGCGGTCGGCGAGGTGCCAGAGCACCAGGTGCACGCGGCGCGCGATCTGCGGATGCTCGGCCATGGCAAGGCGGACGAGCAGCGAGTGCGAACGCAGGACGGACCGCTCGTGCAGCGCCATCAGGAGCCGTGGCCAGCCGGCCAGGCAGCGATGCAGCCGCTCGTCCAACACCGCGAGCAGCGCGGTCTCCTCCACCCGCCAGGACGTCTCGGACACGACCATGCGCTCTCCCGGCGCGCACGACGGATAGAAGACGTCCCCACGCCCGAGCAGCTCGGACCCGCGCCGATCGCCGACGACCAGGCGCCGTGTGAGGACACCGCGAATCACCAGGAACGCACTCGCGACAGGATCGTCGGATCCGAGCAGGTCCCACGCGATGCGCTTGTTCCGCCGCAACCCGACGAGGGTCGCCACGCAGGACCGGTGCGCGTCGCGGAACTCGTCCGGGCAGAGTTGCGCCCCGAGCGAAGGCTCGATGTCGAGCAGCGGCACGCCGTGCGTGAGCCCGACGCTCCCGCTCATGTTCGGAGCCGCCCCACCGCGTCCATGGTCGCGCGCACGGGCGGGTGCGACCATCGAGCGATCGGTTGATTCGCCGCATGAGGTGCCTCGACCGATCGGCCGATCGCCCGCGGCCTGCGTAACCTGACGGGCATGATCGAAGCTGGTGAGAAGGCCCCCGAGTTCACGCTGCCCGACCAGGACGGGAAGGAGGTCTCGCTGAGCGACTACGCCGGCAAGACCGTGGTCCTGTACTTCTATCCAAAGGCCGACACGCCGGGCTGCACCACGCAGGCGTGCGGGATCCGCGACCGCGCGGCCGAGTACGACGCCGCCGGCGCGACCGTGATCGGCGTCTCGCCCGACCCGGTCGAGGCCGTCAAGAAGTTCCACGGCGGGCAGTCGCTGAACTTCACGCTGCTCGCCGACGCCGACCACGCGGTCTGCGACGCCTACGGCGTGTGGGTCGAGAAGAAGAACTACGGACGCACGTACATGGGCGCCCAGCGCTCCACGTTCATCATCGACGGCGACGGCACCGTGGTCCACGTGATCCCCAAGGCGTCCCCGAAGACGCACGACGACCAGGTGCTCGGGATGCTCGCCGCCGCCTAGGTTGTCGGCGGGACGAACGTCAACCCCGCTGGGCGGGGCAGCGGGGAGCCTTCGGGCGTGGGGTGGGGTCATCTAGTCGCGCATACCGCGACTAATCAACCCCAGCACGGCGGTCGGCCCAACCGGCTCCCCCACCCAGCGCAGTTGACGTTCGCTCAGCCCGCCGACCCCGCTCGGCTAACGTCTTACGGGTGCCCGAGCTGCCCGAGATGGAGATCGTCGCGCGGCGGCTCGACGCAGCGTTGCCGGGGGAGCGGATCGAGTCCGCGATGGCGCCCGGGATCAATGCGCTGAAGACGTTCGACCCGCCGTTCTCGGCGCTCGAGGGCGCGACGATCTCCGGTGCCCGCCGGCGCGGCAAGCTGCTGCTGCTCGACGTCGACTCGCCGTCGCACGGGCCGCTCACGCTGCTGCTGCACCTGATGAGCGCGGGGCGGGCGCAGGTGTTCGACAAGCGCGCGTCGCTGCGCGACAAGACCTCGCGCATCCTGCTCCGGCTCCCCGACGACCGCGAGCTGCGCGTGCGCGAGTTCGGGACCAAGCAGCGGGCGTGGGCGAAGCTGCTGACGCCCGAAGGCCTCGAGACCGAGGAGTCGCTGGAAGGCCTCGGGCCGGAGGCGTGGCCGGACCCGCCCGAGGACCTGCGCGAGCTGCTCGCGACGCCGCGGCCGCTGCACTCGCTGCTGCGCGACCAGCGGGTCATCACCGGGATCGGGCGCACATGGGTCGACGAGATCCTGCACGCGGCCCGGCTCTCGCCGTTCAAGCGCGGCGACGACCTCTCCGAGGAGGAGGCGGACGCTCTCCGCGAGGCGATCGTGGGCGAGCTCCAGCGCGTGCTCGACGTCTACGAGGAGGCCGTCCAACTCCCGCTGCCGGAGAAGTTCCCGAAGCCGACGCGCGTGCACGCCCACCAGGGCGAGCCGTGCCCGCGCTGCGAGACGATCCTCGAGGCGGTCTTCTACGAGGACTACGTGATGACCTACTGCCCGCACTGCCAGACCGAGGACCGCGTGCTCAAGGACCGCCGGCTCTCGCGGTTGCTGAAGTAGGCGATCAGAGGCCGGCGGGCTTCACTGCCGCTCCCAGTCGCGCCGCTCGCCGAGGCCGACGGTCTGGAACCGGTCGCGGCCACGCCGGCGCGGCACGCCGAGCCAGCCGAGTGCCGCGTCGATCGCGCCGGTGTCCTCGCGTACCGCGCGCCGGAAGCTGCGCGGCGCCTGCGGCGGGCGGTCGTGGTGAGTGGCGAGCGGCCCGAGCACGAGCGTGCCGTCCGACCATCCGCAGGCCGCCTGGTCGCCCGTGCCGCCGGCGAACTCGGCGGTCACGTACACGACCGGCGTCCGGCGCGAGATCTCGATGACGAAGTCGAGCACCGAGACCGTCAGGTACAGAAGGTCGCCGGGCGTGTCCGCAACCGGTTCGCCGCTCACCGCCTCGGTGCGGACCGCGGACAGGCCGAGCCCGCGCCGGAGTTCGTGCATCGCGTACAGCGACGGGTGCCGGAGGGTCCCGAGGACCCCACCGTCTCCGATGACGCCGTAGAGCCGATACCCCACTGAATGCGAACCCTAGCCGCCGATCAGCGCGGTGGGCGAACTCGGCGCGCGCGCACCGCCGGGTCGGCCCCGAGGTCGCCGATCACGTCGAGCAGCAGCCGCCGGGCGCCCTCCACGCGCCGCGGCCCATGCCGCTCCGCCAGTTCGGCGGCCAGCGCGGCGCGGTGCGCGCGCGCCGCCTCGATCGCCTGTTCGCCCCGCGGCGTGAGCGCGACCAGCCGCGCACGGGCGTCGGCCGGGTCGCGCGCCCGGCGCACGTAGGCGCGGCGCTCGAGGTCGGCGACGGACTTCGAGACGGCCTGCTGTGACACGCCGAGGTGCCCGGCGAGCGCGCTCACCGTCACCGGGCCGCCGACCAGGTGCTGGAACACGAGTCCGTCGGCGAACCGGAGGTCGTCGAGGCCGCCGGCCGCGAGCCGGCGCTGGATCTCGTCCGCCAGCGCCCAGCCGGCGAACAGCGACGCGAGCGAGAGGTCGGCGTCGGCGGGGTCGAACGCATCGTCGGAGGCGGGCACCAAATCTATTCAACCATGGTTGTGGACCTGATACGATGCACAATCATGGTTGTAGATATCGAAGTCGCGGACGGCTTCGTCGCCGTCGCCCACCGCATCGTCTGGTGCACGGTCGCGACCGTCGACCGTCACGGACGCCCGCGCTCGCGCGTCCTGCACCCGTACTGGTAACTGACCGCAGACGGCCTGACCGGCTGGGTCACCACGCGGCCGACGCCGCTCAAGGTCGCGCACCTCTCCCACAGTCCGTACGTGTCCTGCTCCTACTGGGACGCCACGCAGGACGCGGCGGTGGCCGAGTGCGGCGCCGAGTGGGTGGATGACGTCGATACTCGCCGGCACGCCTGGGACCTGTTCCGCGCCGCCCCCGAGCCGCTCGGCCACAATCCCGGCTCGATCTGGCCGCACGGACCGGAGGCCGACGACGCCGGCGTCCTGCGCCTGACGCCGTGGCGACTGCGCGTCGCGGGGATGGAGACCCTGCTCGGCCGCGCGCCGGTGCTCACGTGGCGGGCTCGCGATGCAGTCCCACTCCGATGACGACCAGCGCAACGCCTGTGACCTCGATCCACGACGGCACCTGGGCGAGGACGACGATCCCGATCACCGTCGCCGTCGCGGGCAGCAGCGCCACCATCAGCGCGTAGGCCGCGCGCGTGAGCCGCGCCATCGCGAGCTGATCGCACACGTACGGGATCACCGACGACGAGATCCCGACGCCCACGCCCGCCAGCAGCGCGACCGGGTCGAGCACGGCCGGGAGCGCGGCCCACCCGGCGAGCGGGGTGACCACTACGGCAGCGATCAGCATCGACGCGGCGAGACCGTCGATCCCGCTCGCCGCACCGCGCTGCGCGACCTGATGGCCGAGGACGATGTAGAGCGCGAACAGCACGGCGTTGGCGAACGCGACCGCGACGCCCAGCGGCTCGCCCGCGAGCTGCACGTCGGTCAGCAGGTAGACGCCCGGCACGGCCAGCAGGAGCGCGGCCGCGTTGCGCGGGGTCCGCGCCCCGAACGCGGCGAGCACGATCACCGGCAGGAACTCGATCGCGGCGACCGTCCCCAGCGGCAGCCGGTCGATCGCGATGTAGAAGCAGCAGTTCATCACGGCCAACACCGCGCCCCAGGCGATCAGCAGCCGCCGTCCGTCACGGTCGAGCGTGCCGAACGCCCGCCATGGCCGGCGCCAGAGCGCGAACAGCAGCGCCGCCGAGACGATCCGCAGCCACGCGACGCCCAGCACGTCCACGCGCGCGAACAGCAGCACGGCGAACGCGGGGCCGAGGTAGTGGAACACCGCGCTGCCGACGAAGTAGACCTGTGGAGGCGTCTGGCGCAGCGCGACGGTCTTCGTCACACCCACAGGATCGTGCAGTCCAACGCTGGTTCCCATGGTCGATCGCAGGTATCGTGGTCGAGATGCTTGAAAATCGACGGGAGAACGACGTCACAAGCCGTCGAATCCTCGAATCGCTGCAGGAGGACGGCCGCGTCTCGCTCGCCGAGCTCGGCCGCCGCGTCGGCCTCTCCGCGCCGGCCGTGGCCGAGCGCGTGCAGCGGCTCGAGCGCGACGGCGTGATCACCGGCTACCACGCGCAGGTCGACCCGCGCGCGCTCGGCTACACGCTCGCCGTCGTGATCCGCATCCGTCCCGCGCCGCGCGAGCTGCGCAAGGTGGCGCAGCTGGCGCGCGACACGCCGGAGGTGGTCGAGTGCCACCGCATCACCGGCGAGGACTGCTTCTTCATGAAGGCCCACGTACGCGATGTGGAGCACCTCGAGGAGATCATCGATCGCTTCGTGGCGTTCGGGCAGACGACGACATCGATCGTGCAGTCGTCGCCGGTGCCGGTGCGCGCCCTGCCGGTGAGCTGAGGCCGAGCCTGCCACGCTGTGAGGCGTGGTGTTTGGCTCCATCGGCGACTCCTTCTCGGCCTTCTTCGACGCGGTCGGCGACTTCTTCGGCAGCCTCGCCGCGATCAACTGGTTCTCGCTGCTGCTGGCCCTGTGCTCGTTCGGCATCTACCTGACTCTGCGTGCGCGCGCCTCGTTTCACATCCTTCGCGCGGCCTATCCGAACGAGCGGATCCAGTTCCGCTTCATCTGGGGCGCCTACATCGCCGCCTACGGGTTCAACAGCGTGGTGCCGGCCCGCGGCGGCGACGTGATCCGCCTGTTCCTGACCAAGTCGTCGGTCCCGAACTCGAGCTATCCGGCGGTGGCGTCGAGCTTTGCCGTCGAGCTGGTGTTCGACCTCTGCATGGCGGTCCCGGTGCTGGCGTTCGCGTTCAGCCAGGGCGTGTTCCCGAAGCCGCCGGACTTCTCCAAGCTGCCGGCGTTCGACCTCGCGTTCTTCGCCTCGCACCCGCGCTTCATGCTGTTCGTGCTCACGGTTCTCGCGATTGGCACACTCGCTGCGTTCGCGCTGCTGTCGGCGCGCGTGCGGGCGTTCTGGGAGCGCGTACGCCAGGGCCTGACGATCCTGTCCGACCGCCGCCGTTACTTCCGCGAGGTGTTCGCGGTCCAGTTCGCCGGCTGGCTGTTCCGCTTCACCGCGTTCTTCCTGCTGCTGGAGGCGTTCAACGTCGGCGGCTCGGTGCGCAACGTGCTGCTCGTGCTCGGTGTCAACGCCGTGGCGGCGCTGGTTCCGTTCACGCCCGGCGGCGCCGGCGTGCAGCAGGCGCTGCTCGTGAAGGTGTTCGCGGGCACCGCAACGGGCGCCACGATCGCCGCCTACTCGGTCGGCCAGCAGATCGCGATCGCCGCGTTCACGTTCGGCGCCGGCTTCGCGATCCTCGTCTGGGTGTTCAAGATCCGGTCGTTCAAGGAGGTCATCGCGCAGGGGCGCGCCGCCCGTGGGGCCGAGGGGCAGGAAGCGGAGGCCGCGGCTTAGGCGAGGCCCTGGCGCGCTTCGCGCACCAGCGTGACGGCCTCCGGGAAGACCGTCGCCATCACCGAGCGGACCTGCTTGGCCTGCTCCTCCGCGTTGCCCTGAAGGTTCACGCGGTTGATCGCGGCGACCGTCATGTCGACGGCGAGCTTGATCGCGTTGTCGGCCCAGGCGAGGTTCTGGGTCGACTGCATCTGCTCTGCCATCTCCTGCAGCCGGCGCTGAAGATCGGGATCGTTGAAAAAGCCTCCGAGTCCTTCCATGACTCTTAGGCTACCCGCCGCCGCGCTCGTGGAAGAAGAAGTCGGGCATGACCGCCCGCGTGACGCGGCTCGAGAGCTGGCTCGCGAGCTCCGCGTCGCCAGTGCGCGACGCCAGATCGTCGAGCGTGACGATGCCGATCAGCCGGCCGCCGTTGACCACGACGAGCCGCCGGATCGCGTGGCGGACCATCAGCTCGCCCGCCTCCTCGACCTCCATCCCGGGCTCGGCCGTGATCACCGGCGAGGACGCGTGGTCGGCCACGTGGTCGCCGAAGTCGCGCCCGTCCGCGATCACGGACAGCGCGAGATCGCGATCGGTGACGAAGCCGACCGCCCGTCCGTCCTCCACGATCACGACGGAGCCGACGTTGCGCTCGCGCATCAACTCGGCGATCTCTCGCACCGTCCGTTCCGGGGCCGCGGTGACGACCGATTCCGTCATGACCTCGCGGACCAGCACGCGGGCGAGTCTACAATCGCGCGCCGTGGCGCATCGCACTCCCGGCCAGCTCGCCCTGCGGCGACGGATCGAAGCCCTGATCGCCCTCGCGGCTCCTGCGCTCGACCTTGTCCTGTTCGCGGGCGAGCAGGTGTCGCGCGTCGCGGGCCGCAACGAGATCGACCCGGTGCCGCCGCGCCGGATCGGCGACGGCGACGTGCGGACGTCGCTGGGCGGCCCACCCGACGGCGCCGTCTAGGATCTTCACGCCGTGGCCGTCCTTGCCGACCCCGAAACGCAGCTCGCCTGGGAGGCGCGCCAGCGCCCGCGCGCCGGAATCGCGGGGATCTTCGCCGGGATCGCGCTGATCGCCGGCTACCTGTGGCTCGGGCTCGCGTTCAAGGACAGCCCGTCCCCGGGCTTCCTCGAGTCGCTCGGCCAGGCCCAGAAGCCGGGACCGATCGGCAGCGAGCCGAGCCTGCGGACGCCGTCGTTCCAGTTCTCGCAGGACCATGCGGTCACCGTGGTCGGCTCGTCGCTGCTGCGCGCGCTGGCGTACGTGGCGTTCGCGTGGGTGATCACGTTCCTCGCCGCCGCGACGCGCGCCCGGCGGCCTGAACTCGCGCGGCCGGTCGTCTACATCGGCCTGTTCGGCGCTGCGCTGTTCGCGATCGCGGCGCTGCTGGCGATCAGCAGCCTGCCCGGCGTGTCGGACTACATGGACGGTCCACGCACCGTCGACGCTGCGCACGAGACGCGCGCCAGCTCGCTGCTGGTCACGGCAGGCATCCTCGACCAGGTGATCGGACCACTGGCGCTGGCGGCGGGGCTGTTCCTGATCTCCCTGAACGCCATGCGCGTCGGCCTGCTCACGCGGTTCCTCGGCATCATCGGCATCATCGCCGGCGTCGTGACGGTCGCCCCGCAGCTGATGCCGCTGCCGGTGATCCAGTCGTTCTGGCTGATCTCGCTCGGGCTGTTGTTACTCGGCGCGGCGCCGGGCGGCGCACCGCCCGCATGGAGCACCGGCAACGCCGAGCCGTGGCCGAGCCAGCGCCGTGGGGCGCCGGCACCGGCGCGGCGCGAGCCCACCGCGCCGACCAACGGCGACGGCGACGGCGAGGCGTACTCGCGCCCGCACCCGTCGTCGAAGAAGCGCAAGCGCAAGCGCCGCGGTTAGTCCGGCGTTTCGGCGACCGCTGCGTCCAGCAGCGAGTCGATCGTGACGAGCATGCCGAGCCACCCGGAGAACGACCGGTCGATGCCGGCCGAATCCGTCGCGCGCCCGTCCAGCTCGTCGCCCGCCAGGCGCAGCTCGAGTGTGATCGTGACCGCTCGTGAGGTCATGCCGACAGGATGGAGGGCCTGGCGGCCGGCGCCATCGGGGGGACCCCCAAACGCCGTCCCCAGTCTTTCATCCGCCCGCCAGCGCCGCGGCGAGCTCGCGGCGGGAGCGGATGCCGAGCTTCCGGTAGGCGTTGCTGAGGTGGACCTCGACCGTCTTCGGCGTCACGAACAGCGCCTGCGCGATGTCACGGTTGCTCTGCCCGTCGGCCGCGAAAGCGGCCACACGGCGCTCGCTCGCGGTCAGTGCGTCGACGCCGCCGAGCGCCGTCGTGCGCGGTCGTGCGCCGGTCGCGTACAGCTCACTGCGCACGTGCTCGACGAGGGCGTCCGCCCCGCACGCGTCGGCCAGCTCGAGCGCCCGGCGCAGCGGCTCGCGCGCGTCGCTCGGCCGCCGCTCGCGTCGCAGTGCGCCGCCGAGGTCGGCGAGCGCCTTGGCGAGCTCCAGCCGCGCGTGCGAGCGCTCGAGCACCGTCGACCGCCTCCTCGAGCAGCGGCGTCCCATCCTCGCGCCTCAGCAGGCCGAGCACCCGCAGCGACGGCCCGACCGTGCCCGGCGCGCCCCAGCGCCGCGCGGCGGCGAGCTCGGCCTCGGCAAGCGCGATCGCCTCGTCGTGCCGGCCGAGCCGGTCGAGCGCCTGCGCGGCGAGCGAGCGCGCGTGCGACGCGGTCGGGAGCAGCACGTGCGCGTGGCAGCCGCTCGTAGTCGGCGTACGCCTCCAGCGCCTCGGCGTCGCGGCCCTCGGCGAGCAGCAGCCGCCATCCGCGTCGAGCGCCAGTAGCGGCTGCCCTCGGAGTTCTCGTCTCGGCTGCGGCGGGCGTGGTCTCGAGCATCGAGCGCGCCTCGTCGAGGCGTCCGCGCTCGAGCAGCGCCCGGGCATGGAACGAGCCGGTGTACATGCGCGCGACGTCGTCGAATCCCCAGGCGTCGAACTCCTCCTGGGCCTGACGCAGCGACTCCATCGGCCTCCGCCAGCTCGCCGTACTGGAGCAGCGTGAAGCCGTGCCACAGGTGGATCGACGAGATGCCCAGCAGCGACCCGTGCCGGTGCGCCTCGGACTGCGCGAACTCCCACTCGGCGTCCGCCTCCGGCGCGGTCGGCCTGCACGAGCGTCAGCAGCGCCGCCATCATCATCAGCCCGTTGTCGGCGATCGTGAGCTCGCCGCCCGCCAGCGCGGCGAGCGCGAGCTCGGCGCACTCGTCGGCGCTGCCGCCGTTGTGCGCCCACCACAGCGACGCCGTGGCCGGCGAGCATCTTGGCGCCGAGGGCGGCGCCGCGGGCCGGGAGGCGCGCGGTAGCGCCTCGAGCGCGCCGCAGCTGCTCCGGCGCGTCGACGCCGAAGAAGCCCGTCATCAGGTCGAACGCCGTCAGGGCTGCGGCGGTCCTCGTCGAGCTCGCTCGGCAGCTCGTCGGCGACGCGCTGCGGCGAAGGCGCGCCGCCTCCGCCGGCGAGTCCGGTGAACAGCAGCGCGCGGCACAGCGCGTGGGCGACGAGCGCGCGCGAGCGCGGATCCTCGAGCGTCTCGTACGCCTCGGTCAGGTGCCCGACGGCCGCGCGGCCGTCCATCAGCACCTCGGCGAGCCCGAGCTCGAGCAGCAGGTCCGGCCGCCAGGCGGCCGGCGCGGGCTCCTCGAGCGCCCGCCGCAGGTGCGCGACGCCGCTCTCCGGCGCGCCGCGCGCGACGGCGGCGCGGCCCGCCTCGCGCAGCTGCTCGGCCACCCACTCCTGGCCGCGCCGCGGCGCGGCGAGCAGGTGCGCCGCGACCTGCTCGGCCGGCGCGCCCGCGTCGAGCAGCACGCGCGCGGCGCGCTCGTGCTGCAGCTCGCGCTCGCCGAGCGGCAGCTCCTGGTAGACCGCGTCGCGCACCAGCGCGTGCACGAACCCGAGCGGCGTCTCGGGGCGCAGGATCTCGGCCCGCGCGAGCACGCCGGTGGCGTCGGCCACGCGCGCCTCGCTGAGCTCGGTCGAGCGTGGCGACGGTCGGCAGCGTCGCGCTCTCGGCGAGCACGGCGACGGCGCGGGCGACCGCGATCGCGTCGACTCGGACAGCCGCGCGAGCCGCACGAGCACGGTCCGCGACACCGCGCGCGGGCCGATCTCCAGCACCACGCCCGCGTGCGCGGCGTCCGGGCGCACGTGGTCGGCCTCGAGCGCCGTCAGCAGCTGGCGCAGGAACAGCGGGTTGCCGCCGGTCGCCTGGTGGCACGCGGCGCAGAACGGCTCCTCGGCGTCGCGCCGAGCCGCTCGCGGACGAGCGCGCGCACCGCCTCGGCGCTCAGCGGCACGGGGCGGACGGCGACCGTCGACGGGTCGTGGGCGATCTCGCCGAGCAGCGCCACGTCGGTCCCCTGCTCGCCTGTGCGGATGGTCGCGCCGACGAGGATCGGCTGCCCCTCCAGCCGCCGCGCGAGGTAGGCGACGAAGCGCAGCGACGGCCGGTCGCACCAGTGCAGGTCGTCGATCGCGAGCACCAGCGGCCGCTCGGCGGCGAGGTTGAGCGCGACCCAGAACAGCCCGTGGAGGGCGGCGAACGAGGCGTCGCCGTCGCCGTCGAGCGCCCCGAACACGGCCGCAGCGGGCGCGGCGGCGCCGGCGAGCAGCACGCTCGCGCCGCTCCGGATCGGCGACGGCCTCCTCGAACAGCTGGCGCACGACGCCGAACGGGAACTCGCGCTCGAGCTCGGACCCGCGCGCCGCCAGCACGGTCGCGCCGGCCTCGGCGGCGCGGCGCCGCGCCTCGGCGAGCAGCGCGCTCTTGCCGATTCCGGCCGGGCCCTCGATCCACGCCACGCGCCCCTCGCCCTGCGGCGCCGCCGCGAGCAGGGCCGCGAGCGCCGCGACCTCACGCTCGCGTTCGACCAGCTCGGGCGGTTGCGTCATGAAGGCGGATCTTATGCGCGCGCGCCCGGCCCCATCACGGCCTCGTGCTCAGCCTCCAGGCCGAGCCCGAGACCTTCCGGCGCGTGCATCGCCAGCAGCTCGGCGTCCGCCGTGCGGCGGCCGCCGCGGTCGTGCAGCGAGACGAGCACCATGACGGCGAACGCGATCGGCACCGAGATCACCGCCGGCTGCGTGAGCAGCGCGTCGACCGTCGGGTGGCCGCCTTCGAGCGCCAGGCCGGCGAAGATCAGCCCGGTCGCGATCACGGCGCCGGCCACCAGCCCGCTGCGCCGCTCCGCGCGCGGTCAGCCCCTCCCACCAGATCCCGAGCAGCAGCAGCGGGCAGAACGTGCTCGCCGCGAGCGCGAACGCCCAGCCGACGAGCACCGAGATGTCGAGCCCGCGGGCGACGAGCGCGAGCGCGACCGGCGCGAGCACGCCGAGCAGCGCGGCCAGCCGGAACCGCCGCCGCCGCGCCGCCACGTGCGCCGGCCCGCGCCGCCAGAGGTCGAACGAGATCGTGCCCGGCGACCGACACCATCAGGCCGGACGCGGTCGACATGAAGGCGGCGAACGCGCCCGCCGCGACCAGCGCGCCGAGGATCTCGCCCGGCAGGCCCGGCCACGCCGCCTCCGGCAGCGCGCAGCACGACCGAGTCGGTCTCGCCGGTCAGGTACAGCTCCGGCACGAGCACGCGGCCGAGCGCGCCGTAGACGACCGGGAACGCGTAGAACGCTGCCAGCAGGCCGAGCACGCGCACGGTCGTGCGCCGCGCCGCCGGGCCGTCCGGGTTCGTGTAGAAGCGGACGAGGATGTGCGGCAGGCCCATCGTGCCGAGGAACGTGGCCAGCAGCAGCGAGTAGACGAACACCGGCGACGAATCGCCGGACGCGGTCGACCGGCCGCGCCCACTCCTCGCCGGTCTGCGCGTCGATGCCGTCGGCCACCGGCACGACGGCGCCCGGCGGCAGCTCGACCGTGCCGGCCGGCAGCGTGACCTCCTCGCCCGCGGCGGCGTGCGCGGGCTCGCCGCCGGCGACGTAGTCCGTCGCCTCCGGGAACGTGACCGGCTGCGGCGCGTCGAGCGTGACCTCGAGGCCGGCCGCCGGCGCCTGCGGGAGCTCGCGCCCGAACATCGCCGCGCGCTCGGGCAGCCCGCCGAGGTGGATCAGCAGCAGGCAGGCGGGGAGCGCGATCGCGAACGTCTTCATCCAGTACTGGAACGCCTGCACGTAGGTGATCCCGCGCATGCCGCCTGACGCGACGTTCAGCGCGACCACGGCGCCGACCGCGACGACGCCGACCCAGTACGGCGCGCCGGTGACCTCGCCCAGCGTGAGCCCGGCGCCCTTGAGCTGCGGCACGAGGTAGAAGCCGGCGATGCCGAGCACGACGAACGCGGCCAGCACGCGCAGGCGCGGCGAGCCGAGCCGCGCCTCGGCGAAGTCGGAGATCGTGTAGGCGCCGAAGCGCCGGAGCGGCGCGGCCACGAACAGCAGCAGCGCGAGGTACCCGGCCGTGAACCCGAGCGGCAGCCACAGCGCGCCGCTGCCGAGCTTCATCTGCAGGCCCGCGATGCCCAGGAACGAGGCCGCCGACAGGTACTCGCCCGAGATCGCCGCCGCGTTCCACCACGGCGTGATCGCGCGCGACGCGACGAAGAGGTCCGACGTGGTGCGAGCGAGGCGGACGCCGTAGAGGCCGAGCCCGACCGTCGCGCCGGTGACGGCGAGGATCGCCCCGAGCGCGATCACGGCGGCTCGACGAGGTCGCGGAAGGACTCCTCGAGCGCCGCCGCGCGGCGCGCGTAGAGGGCGGCGATCGCGATGAACAGCGGGAACGGCGGCCACGCGATGATCACGATCGGCAGCGGCACGCCGAGCACGAACACGTCCTGCAGGCCGGGGAGGAGCAGCAGTGCCAGCGGCAGCGCCCCGATGATCCCGCCGAACGCCACCAGCGCCACCGTGCTGAGGCCGAGCTGGGCGCGGATCAGCCGCCGCAGGTACAGGCCGCCGTGGGCGGTCGCCTCCGCCAGCTCGTCGCGCGGCGTGCGCCTCACCCTGAATCCACCGATCCCCGCGGCGCCTCGCTCACCGGTTCACACGCCCAGCTTCCGCCGCAGCTCGCCCACCTGGCGGCGCGCGATCGGCACCTCGGCGCCGTCCGCCATCACGAGCACGGCGGTGCCGTTCAGGCGCGGGCGCACCTCGACGGCGCGCCGCAGGTTCACGACGAAGCCGCGGTGGACGCGCACGAAGCCGTGACCGGCCCAGCGCTCCTCGAGGTCCGACAGCGGTGCCCGCACGAGGAAGCGACCTTCGGTGCTCGCCACCCGCACGTAGTCGCCGTGGGCCTGCAGGTACAGGATCGACGAGCGCGCGAGCAGCCGCGTGCCGCCGCCGCGCAGCGGGGTGACCGGGAACGTCTCGTCGTCCTGCGGGGCCGCCGGCTCGGCCGGGGCCGCCCGCCGCGCCACGCGCTCGATCGCCTCGTCCAGCCGCGTGCGCGAGACCGGCTTGACGAGGTAGTCGAGCGCGGCGAGCTCGAACGCGTCGACGGCCGCGTCGTCGAACGCCGACACGAACACGACGGCCGGCGGGCGCTCGAACCGCCGCAGCACGCGCGCGAGTTCGAGCCCGCCGAGCCCCGGCATCCGCACGTCGAGGAACACGGCGTCGATCGCCGCGCCGTCGCCGAGCGCCACGAGCGCCTCCTCGGCCGAGGCGGCCGCGTCCACGCGCTCGACCGCGGGCGAGGCCTCGAGCATGCGCACGAGGTCCTCGAGCGCGGGCAGCTCGTCGTCGACGGCCAGCAATCTCAAGCCGCGCGCACCCCAGCCCGGAACTTCGGCAGCGTCATGACGACTGTGGTTCCCCGTCCGGCGCCGGACTCCACCTGAAGCCCGTAGCCCTCGCCGAAGGTCGAGAGCAGCCGGCCGTGCACGTTGCCCAGCCCGATCCCCGGCCCCGCTCCCGCGAGCGCCGCGCGGGCGCGCTCCGGGTCGATGCCCGCGCCGTCGTCGGACACGCGCAGCGCGACGTCGTTGCCGAGGTCGATCCCCTCGATCGAGACGAGCCCGCCCTCGGCCTGGCGCTCGACCCCATGACGCACCGCGTTCTCCACCAGCGGCTGCAGCGAGAGCACCGGCAGCACGGCCTGCAGGACCTCGGGATCGACCTGCACGCGGACCGTCAACCGGTCCCCGAAGCGCGCCTGCTCGAGCCGCAGGTACTTCTCCACGTAGCGCAGCTCGTCGGCCACCGTCACGTACGCGCGCTGGCGCGCGAACGCGTAGCGGATGAACTCGGCGAACTCGGTCAGCAGCTCGCGCGCCTCCTCCGGGCGCGAGTGGATGAACGACGCGACCGCCGCGAGCGCGTTGTAGATGAAGTGCGGGGAGATCTGCGCCCGCAGCGCCCGCAGCTCGGCGCGCGCGAGCCGCTCGCCCTGCGCCTCCATCTCCGACAGCTCGACCATCGCCGAGACGAGCGCGGCGACCTCGCCGACGACGCGCGTCTCCTCCAGCCGCAGCCGGCCCGGCCGGTCATACAGCGCGACGAGCGCGCCGACGCGGCGGTCGCGCACCACGAGCGGCGCGACGATCGCCGATCGCAGCGGGCAGCCGGGCGCCTCGCAGTTCAGGCGCGGCTCCACGCGCACGCGGTCGTCGCGGACCTCGCCGGCGAGGCCGGCCAGCGGGTCGCCCGGGCGGTGGTGGCCGGAGCCCGCGCCGTCGAACGCCAGCAGTTGCTCGGTGTCGGCGAGCGCGACCGCGCTCGCCCCGGTGAGCATCCGCAGGTGCGGGGCGGCGGGCGGCGCGCTGCCGGCGCCGAGCCCGCGGCGCAGGTGCGGGAGCAGCGACGTGGTCGCGTGCACGGCGCTCTGCATCGCCGAGCTGGAGGGGTCCTGCACCCGCGGTGCGCGCACGAGACGCCAGCCCGCGGCCAGCGAGGCCGCAAGCGTCAGGCCCAGGAGCACTCCCAGTGCGACGTCCACCCTCGGGCCGAGCATAGATCCCAGCGGTTGCCGTTGGTCGCGCTCAAACCACCGTTCATCGATTAGATCGACCTTTGAGCGATTCCGCACAAGGAGATTCGGGAAAGGGGGAACCATCTTCGCCGCATCGACCGATTGACGGGAGGAGAGGCATGGGGGACCAGAGGTACGACTGGGAGCGCATCGAGCACTCGCCAGAGTTCCAGGAGCTCGTCCACAAGAGGCGCTCGTTCGTGCTGCCTGCGACGGTGTTCTTCCTCAGCTACTACATGGGATTCATCCTGCTCTGCGGCTACGCCGAGGACTTCATGGCGTCGTCGGTCTACGAGGGCCTGACGGTCGGCTACTGCCTCGCGCTGACGCAGTTCCTGATGGTCTTCGTGCTGGGGATCCTGTATCTGCGCAAGGCTGACCGCGACTACGATCCGCTCGCGCTGAAGGTCGTCGACATGGCAGAGGGTGGGGACTTCGCGGAGGCGCCCGGTGGGCGCTTCGAGCGTGAGACCAGCGCAACGCCGGAGACGACGCGATGACCCTCCTCGCCGCCATCAACGTCGAGGCGGTCGTGATCTTCGCGATCGTCCTCTCGATCACACTCGGCGTCACCTACTGGGCATCCAAGCGCGCCACCACCGCCGTCGGGTTCTACGCCGCCGGCCGCCAGATCACCGGCGTCCAGAACGGCCTGGCGATCTCCGGCGACTACCTCTCGGCCGCATCGTTCCTGGGCATCGCCGGCCTGATCTTCATCTACGGGTTCGACGGGTTCCTGTACTCGATCGGATTCCTCGTCGCGTTCCTGACCGTGATGTTCCTGCTCGCAGAGCGCATGCGGAACGCCGGCAAGTTCACGATCGCCGACGTCCTCGCCTTCCGGCTGCAGGCGCGGCCGGCGCGTACCGCGGCGGCGATCGGCACGCTCGCCGTGGTCGCGTTCTACCTGATCGCCCAGATGGTCGGCGCCGGTGTGCTGATCCAGGCGCTCGTCGGGATCGACTTCAGCCTGGCGGTGGTCCTGACCGGAACCTTCATGCTCTGCTACGTCGTTTTCGGCGGCATGGTCGCCACGACGTGGGTGCAGATCATCAAGGCGATCCTGCTGATGACCGGCATCGCCGTGATGTCGATCTTCGTGCTCGGCAAGGTCGGCTTCAACCCGATCGAGCTCTTCAACCGGGCGGAGGCGAACACCACCGCGGAGTCGACATTCTCGCTCGGTCCGGGCACGTTCCTGGCCTCGCCGATCGACACTGTCTCGCTCGGGCTCGCGCTCGTGCTCGGCACGGCCGGCCTGCCGCACATCCTGATGCGGTTCTTCACCGTGCCAAACGCCAAGGCGGCGCGCAGCTCGGTGGTGTGGGCGATGTTCCTGATCGGCTTCTTCTACCTGCTGACCACGTTCATCGGCTTCGGCGCCCGGGCGTTCCTGGGTGAGGCGGGCGTGGAGGCGGCCGGCACCGGCGGCAACCTGGCGGCGCCGAACCTCGCGGCCTTCCTGGGCGGCGGCGAGGGCACGTTCGGCGGCGACCTGTTCCTCGCCGTGATCGCCGGCGTCGCCTTCGCGACGATCCTCGCCGTGGTCGCCGGCCTGGTGCTCTCGGCCTCGGCGGCCGTGGCCCACGACGTGTGGTCGAACATCGTGCGCAAGGGTCAGGACTCCGAGAAGGAGGAAGTCTGGGTCGCCAAGATCGCGGCGATCTCGATCGGCGCCATCGCCATCATCGTCGCGGTGATCGGCGGATCTGGCCTGAACGTCTCGTTCATGGTGGGCCTCGCCTTCGCGGTCGCCGCGTCGGCGAACTTCCCTGCCCTGCTGATGGCGCTCACGTGGCGGCGCTTCAACACCACGGGCGCCGTGACCGGCGTGCTGTTCGGCGTGATCAGCTCGATCGCGCTCGTGATCGTCTCGCCGAAGGTGTGGCCCGGGGCCGACACGGTCACCGGCTCGCCGGTCGGGTGGGACCTCGCCAACCCGGGCATCGTCTCGATCCCGCTCGGGTTCATCGGCTGCTGGCTCGGCACGATGCTGAGCCGCGAGCGCGAGACCGAGCACACCTTCCACGAGCTGTACGTCCGGTCGGAGACCGGGCTGGGCTCCGAGAAGTCCGAGCAGGTGCTCGTCGAGACGCACTAGAGACGCAAGGGGTACACAATGGGGGCGGCGGCCGCGCGGTCGCCGCCCCCAGTCGTTGTCGGACAAAGAGAGAGGAGCGAGGGCATGGCTGAAGCGACGCTCGAGGCCCAGCTGGAGGAACTGCTGGACCAGGAGACCTTCTCGCCTCCAAGCGAGTTCGCCCAGCACGCCGTCATCTCCGATCCCGCGGTCTACGAGAAGGCTGAGAGCGACCCCGAGGGCTTCTGGGCCGAACAGGCCGAGCAGCTGCACTGGGACCAGAAGTGGGACACGGTGCTCGACTGGTCGAACCCGCCGTTCGCGAAGTGGTTCGAAGGCGGCAAGCTCAACGTCTCCTACAACTGCGTCGACCGCCACGTCGAGGCCGGCAACGGCGACCGCGTCGCGTTCCACTGGCGCGGTGAGGAGGGCGAGGAGCGCGACGTCACCTACGCCGACCTCCACCGCGACGTCCAGCGCTTCGCCAACGCGCTGAAGGAGCGCGGCATCGGCCCCGGCGACGTCGTCGGGATCTTCCTGCCGATGATCCCGGAGGTCGCGGTCGCGATGCTCGCATGCGCGCGCATCGGCGCGCCGCACAACGTCGTCTTCGGCGGCTTCTCTCCGGCCTCGGTCAGGGAACGGATGGAGTTCTCCGAGGCGAAGGCGCTGATCACGGTCGACGGCGCCCGCCGCAAGGGCAAGACGGCGCCGATCAAGCAGCAGGTCGACGAGGAGATGGGCGACCTCGAGAGCCTCGAGACGATCATCGTCGTCCAGCACACGGGCGCCGAGTGCTCGATGCAGCAGGGCCGCGACTACTGGTGGCACACCGTCATGGAGGCCGCCGACGACGAGTGCCCGGCCGAGTCGCTGGACGCCGAGCACCCGCTCTTCATCCTCTACACGAGCGGCTCGACCGCGAAGCCGAAGGGGATCCTGCACACCACCGGCGGCTACCTCACGCAGGTGGCGTGGACGCATCGCAACGTGTTCGACCTCAGGCCGGAGGAGGACGTCTTCTGGTGCTCGGCCGACGTCGGCTGGGTCACCGGGCACTCCTACATCGTCTACGGGCCGCTCGCCAACGGCGCGACGTCGGTGATGTACGAGGGCGCGCCGGACTACCCGGACAAGGACATCTGGTGGGAGCTGATCGAGCGCTACAACGTGACGCTCTTCTACACGGCTCCGACCGCGATCCGCGCGTGCGTGAAGTGGGGCGCCGAGTACCCGGGCAAGCACGACCTCAGCACGCTGCGCCTGCTCGGCACGGTCGGTGAGCCGATCAACCCGAAGGCGTGGCTCTGGTACCACAAGGTGATCGGCGGCGGCCGCTGCCCGATCGTCGACACCTGGTGGCAGACGGAGACGGGCGCGATCATGATCACGACGCTGCCCGGGATCCAGGACGCCAAGCCCGGGTCCGCCGGCAAGCCGCTGCCAGGCATCGAGGCATTGGTGGTAACCGAGAAGGACGGTGAGGACGCCGGCACCGACCAGGGCTTCCTGACGCTGCGCAAGCCATGGCCGGCGATGCTCCGCACCCTCTACAAGGAGGAAGACCGGTTCATCGAGACCTACTGGTCCAAGTACGGCAACGACGTGTACTTCGTCGGCGACGCGGCACGCCGCGACGAGGACGACTACTTCTGGATCATCGGGCGCGTCGACGACGTGATCAACGTCTCCGGCCACCGGCTCTCGACGGCCGAGGTCGAGTCCGCGATCGTCTCGCACGAGAAGGTCGCCGAGGCGGCGGTGATCGGCCAGCAGGACGAGGACAGCGGCCAGGCGATCACAGCCTTCGTGACGCTCTCGGGCACGCTCGAGGGTGACGACGAGCTGGTCGGCGACATTCGCGAGCACGTGGCGCGCAAGATCGGCAAGCTCGCGCGGCCGAAGCGGATCATCTGGGCCGACGACCTACCCAAGACGCGCTCGGGCAAGATCATGCGGCGGCTGCTGCGCGACATCGCCGAGGGCCGCGAGCTGGGCGACGTGACGACCCTGCGCGACCCCGACGTGACGTCGCAGCTCGAGGACAAGATCAAGGAGCGGCAGGCCGAGGGCGAAGAGTAACGTCGCACGGAGGTCGCCGCCGACACCACCGTGGAGGGACACCTCCACGGATGGGCGAAGCGGCGACCGGAGGGCGAAACCC
Source organism: uncultured Solirubrobacteraceae bacterium (assembly GCA_963792385.1). Classification (GTDB taxonomy): domain Bacteria; phylum Actinomycetota; class Thermoleophilia; order Solirubrobacterales; family Solirubrobacteraceae; genus DASSUW01. The sequence goes on from CAWBVZ010000001.1 coordinate 235,865, forward strand.
TTATTCAGCGAGCCGTCCAGCCGCAGTCCATCGAGACGGCCGCGCCGGTGAAGGTGCGGCCGGTCGGGCCGAGCAGGAAGGCGACGACATCGGCGACCTCATCAGGCTCGATCAGCCGTTTGACCGCATGCGGCGCGAGAATGATCTCCTCGAGCGCCTGCTCCTCGGGCACGCCGTGGGCCTGCGCCTGCGCTGTGATCTGGTTCTCGACCAGTGGCGTGCGCACGTAGCCGGGGCAGACGGCAGCCGCCGTGATGCCCTGGTGGGCGCCCTCGAGCGCGAGTGTCTTCACGAGGCCGAGCACCCCGTGCTTGGCCGACACGTACGCGCTCTTGAACGGCGACGCCACGAGCCCGTGCACGGAGGCGACGGCGACGAAGCGGCCGTCGCCGCTGTCGCGGAGTGCCGGCCACGCGGCGCGCGCGAGCAGGAACGGGCTCGTCAGGAGCAGGGCGATCATCGCGTCCCAGGTGTCCTCCGGGAACTCCTCGACCGGCGCGACGTGCTGGAAGCCGGCGTTCGGGATCACGGTGTCGAGCCGGCCGAACGCCGCGAGCGCCGCGTCGACGGCCGCGCGGTTGCCGTCGCGCGTGGTGAGGTCGGCGGCGAACGGCTCGCCAGGGCCGTCCGCGTCGGGCTCGAGGTCGACGGCGAGCACCTGCGCGCCGTCGCGCTCGAGCCGCGCGGCGATTGCGCGCCCGATCCCGCTCGCCGCCCCCGTGACCACGACCGCCCGGCTCATGGCCCGTCAGTCTTCCAACTCGGCGAACGCGCGGCGGACCGGCAGCGGCGCCACGCCGCTCGCCACCATCGTCGTGCCGCGGTCCGTCTCGGCGAGGTCGATCGTGATCCGCTCGCGATCCTTGTGCATCAGCGCGAGCAGCCCGATCGGAAACGCGAACACGGCGACGAGGACGGTCCATGCCGGCCTGACCTCGCGCTCGAACCGCAGGCGGTCGTCGAACCGCTGGACGAGGTCGTACTCCCAGCGCTCGAGCGGCGGCGCGACATGCGCCATCAGCTCGGCCATCGTGGTCTTGACGTCCGTCGGCGCGTGCCAGCGGGAGGTAAAGCCGCGCGTGCCCGGTACCCGCGGCCGGTGACGGTTGATCGGTCGGTCCGGCGGGCGCAGGACCTCGGCCGGCAGATCGGCCTGGAGCGCCCCCAGTTCGCGCACGGTGGTCGCGGCATACGCGCGCTCGCTGCGCTCGTCGAGCTCGTCGATCGTCAGCCGACCGGCCGCCGCGTGATGGCGCAGTGCGGCGACGGTCCGCTCACGGTCGGCGTCCGATGCGCGAAGGTCCGTCACACCCGCAGTATCGTCATCTCGGGACGTCGGTCGAGGGAGGAGCGATGACGTTGGAGATTGGGTCATACGAGGAAGCCGTCGCCGCACACGAGTGGCGCGTTCCTGAGCGCTACAACATCGCCGTCGACTGCTGCGACAAGCATCCGGCGGACAAGCTCGCGATGATCCACGAGGACCACGAGGGCAATGTCCGCGAGGTGACGTGGGCCGAGCTGCAGGAGTGGTCGAACCGCTTCGCCAACGTGCTGCGCGCGCACGGCGTCGAGCGCGGCGATCGCGTCGCGATGCTGCTCCCGGCGACGCCCGAGACGGCGGCCGCGTTCTTCGGCACGTGGAAGACCGGGGCGATCCTGCTCTCGATGTCGGTGCTGTACGGCGACGACGGGATCCGGCATCGGATCAACGACTCCGAGCCGAAGGTGCTGGTCACCGACGCCGCCAACGCCGGCCGCGTGAGCGCCGACCAGGTGCTGATCCTCGACGCCGACCTGCTGGCGAGCGGCGATCCGTCGTTCGACCTCGTCGACACCGCCGCTGACGACCCCGCCCAGCTGTACTACTCCTCCGGCACCACCGGCCTGGCGAAGGGCATCCTGCACGCGCACCGCTACGTGCTCGCGCACGAGGAGTTCGTCTACTGCCACGAGGTGCAGGCGGGCGAGCTGTTCCACGGCATGGGCGAGTGGGCGTGGGCGGCCGGGATCGCGCCGCTGCTCGGGCCGTGGCGCCTGGGCGCCGTACAGATGGTCTACCAGCGCAAGGGCGGCTTCGACCCGCACAAGCAGCTCGAGGTGCTCTCCCGCCACGCCGTCACGAACGTGTTCACGACGCCGACGGCGATGCGCTCGATGATGTCGATCCCCGACGCCGGGTCGCGCTACCCGCAGCAGTTCCGGCGCGTGTGCTCGGCCGGCGAGCCGCTGAATCCCGAGGCGATCCGCTGGTTCCGCGAGCAGTACGGGCTCACCGTGCTCGACTACTACGGCCTCACCGAGTCGTATCCGCTGGTCGCCAACTACCCGTTCATGGAGGTCCGCGAAGGCTCGATGGGCAAGCCGATGCCGGGCTGGGACGTCGCGATCCTCGACGAGGACGAGCGGCCCGTGCCGCAGGGTGAGCGCGGCGAGATCTGCCTGCGCGCGCGCTCGAACCCGCACTATCCGCTCGGCTACTGGCGCAACGATGAGGCCGGCAAGGAGACCTTCGACGGCGAGTGGTTCCACTCCAAGGACGCGGCGCGCTTCGACGAGGACGGCTACATCTGGTACGAGGGCCGCGCCGACGACGTGATCATCGCGGCCGGCTACCGGATCGGCCCGTTCGAGGTCGAGTCCGCCTGCCTCGAGCACGCGGCGGTCGCCGAGGCCGCGGCCGTGGCGTCGCCCGACGAGCGCCGCGGCAACGTCGTGAAGGCGTTCATCGTGCTCGCAGCCGGCCACGAGGGTTCGGATGAGCTGGTGCAGGACATCCAGCAGTTCGTGCGCGAGCGCTTGTCCGCCTACGCGTATCCGCGCCGGATCGAGTTCGTCGACGAGCTGCCGAAGACGCTGACCGGGAAGATCCGGCGGATCGAGCTGCGCCAGAGGGAGATCGAATCGACGCAGTGAGCACACCCGGTCGCGGGCCGGACGCGCTGCTGCCCGTGTGGGCCGCGCGGCTGCTCGGCTTCGTCGCGCTGGGCTCGCTCGGGGCGCTGGAGTGGCAGCGGATGGTCTTCGGGCTGAGCTCCGGCCGCGCGCTGCTGTGGGTCGCGGCGGCGACCGCCGCGGGCGCCGCGGTGCTCGCGTGCGACCGGCTGCCGGCGCGCGTACGCGGACCGGGCACGCTGATCGTCGCTGCTTTCGGGGTGCTCGCCGCGATCGTCGTGTCGGGCCTGCCGCTCGAGTACCTGCGCCCGCGGAACTGGGACGAGCTGATCGACGGCGTCACGGGCGGCGCGCAGTCGCTCGGGACCGTGCGGCTGCCGTACGACGGCAGCGACGTGTGGCCGCAGGTGGCTCTGGAGCTGGCCGGGTCGCTGCTGCTGACGCTCTCGGCGCTGGTCGCATGCTGGCCGCGGCCGCACACGCGCGGGTACCCGTTCATTGCGCTCGGCGCCCTTCTCGTGATGGTCGTCTCGCCGGTCGTCTCGCTCGGCGGCGCGCGGCCGCTGATGCTGGGCGCTGCGCTCGCCGCGCTGACCGTGTGCTTCCTGTGGCTGGAGCGGCTGCCGCTGCGGCCGGGTATCGGCGTCGCGGCGCTGCTCGGCGTGGCGCTCGCGGGCGCGCTCCCGCTGGCGGCCGTGGCCGATCGCGGCGAGCCGTGGTTCGACTACAAGTCGTTTGCGGAGAACCTCGGTCCGGACGACCCGGTGCGCTTCTCATGGGACCAGCAGTACGGGCCGATCGACTGGCCGCGCGAAGGCAACGAGGTCATGCGCGTCAAGTCGGACGAGCCGCATTACTGGAAGGCGGCGAACCTCGATCGCTTCGACGGCGCAGGCTTCACCGACGCCGGCCCGCGCGATCGCGGCGGTAACGATCCCGAGTCCGAGATGCGCGCGGACTGGCGCAACAAGCCGGGCTGGCTCGACGACATCGAGGTGTCGGTGCGGCGTATGCGCAGCACCGATGTGATGGGGCCGGGCACGATCATGAAGGTCAGCGACGAGACGCGCCCGATGCACCCGTCCGGCGAACCGGGCCGCTGGACGGCCGACTCGGAGCTGCGGCGCGGCGACTCATATGCGGCCGAGGTGTATGTGCCGACGCCGACAGCCGCGGAGGTGCGCCAGGCCGAGCAGACCGGGTTCCGCATCGCGCGCAGCGACGAGCTGGCGATCACGGTGCCGTTCCTGGCCGGTCGCGCGCCCGTCGCCCGTAAGCTGGGCGGCGTCATCCGCGGGCGCGTCAAGTCGGCGGTCATCCACTTCCGCCCGTTCGGCGACGACGGCCAGCCGTACGTCACGTACCCCTCGATCCAGCGCACCCGGTACGGAGCGGCCGAGCGGACGCTCCGTCGCACGCCGTACCGGCGGACGTGGGCGCTCGCGAAGTCGCTGCGCGCGTCGGCCGAAACGCCGTTCGAGTACATCCTGGCGGTCAACAACTACCTCCAGCAGGGGTTCGGCTACTCGGAGCGGCCGGCGGCCCCGGCGGATGGGCGTGCGCCGCTCGATGCCTTCCTCTTAGACACCAAGGAGGGCTACTGCCAGCACTTCGCGGGTGCGATGGCGCTGCTCCTGCGCATGGGCGGCGTGCCGGCGCGGGTGGCGACCGGCTTCAGCCCCGGCGGCTTCTCCAAGCGGCGCGACGCGTGGATCGTGCGCGATACCGACGCGCATGCGTGGGTCGAAGCGTGGTACGACGAGCTCGGCTGGGTCACGTACGACCCGACGCCGGACCTGACCCCGGCGCGGTCGCAGATCGCCGCGCTGGAGGCGCCGGCGGCGACCGCCGTGACCCCGGGTGTCGAGAGCGATCCGGCCGCCGGTGGCAGCGCATCCGGTGGCCGGCGGCTCCCCGGCCTGCGACCCGATCTGCTGCTGGACCCGCAGCGCAACAACCCGGTCGACGGATCGGGCACCGCGCAGGACGGCGGCATCCCGTGGTGGGTGTGGCCGCTCGTGGCGGCGGGGCTCGTTGCTGGTGCGGTCGCGTTCGTGCACGTCCGGCGCCGCCGCGCACTCGGCCCGCTGTCGCCGCGCGACCGCGCGGTCGCCGAGCTGGAGGCCGCGCTCCGCCGTGCCGGTCGCCCGCTGCCGACCGGCACGACCCTGAAGCAGCTCGAGCAGCGCCTCGGCGTCTCACCGGACGCCGCTGCCTACCTGCGCGCCATCAGCGCCTCGCGCTACGGCCCGGCTCAGCGCCCGCCGACAGCGGCCGAGCGCCGGGCATTCCGCGCGGCGCTCGCCCAGGGACTCGGCTACGCCGGGCGGTTACGCGCGCTCTGGGCGCTGCCGCCCCGCGCCCGCTAGCGCTCAGGTCAGCGCTGCGCGCCGGGCGTCCTGGCGCATCTCGGCGAGAATCCGCTCCAGGCGCGGCTCGGACGAGCGGTCGACGTAGCTCATCGCGGCGGCGACCGCCGGGTGGCGCTCGGCGATCTGCGCGTGCATCTCGTGCGCGACGGCGCGGTAGCCGGGGTGGCCTTCGCGGCCGGACCGGAGCTCGATCAGGTGCATCGCCTCGCGCGCGTTCATGTCGAGCACGTAGCGGATCCGGTAGCCGAGACAGAGCGCGTACGGCGCGGCGTCCGACAGCCCCGCGGCCGCGAGCCGCTCGTACTCGGTGCGCGACCGCTCGAGCGCGCGCGCGTACAAGTCGCCGCAGCCGGCCGCGGAGACCTCCTCGGGCACGGCTGCGCCGAGGTCGGGCGACAGCGACTGCCACTGCACGGTCAGCATGCGGTGGCGCTGGAGGTCGCGGAACGCGCCGTAGTCCGACACCACCTCGAACCGGTAGCGCAGCGCCTCGAAGCCGCGACCGGGGCGGTGGCGGCGGTTGTTGCGGTCGCCCACCAGGTCGGCGAGCGCGCGTGCGCGCTCCTCCTCGGACAGCGCGTGCACGGCCTCGATCGTCTCGTCCTCGCCGGCCGCGGCCTCCTCGAACAGCAGCGCGGCGAGCAGCCGCTCCTCGTCGCCGTCGACGTGCAGTAGGCGGACGGACGGGCGATCCTCGGCGGCGGCATCGCGGCGGTCGAGCCCAAGGCGAGCGACCCAGCGCTCGGACGCCGCGCGCCGGCGCTCGAGGTAGGCGACCCACTCGCCGCCGCGGTCCGGGCGCTCGACGCGCGAGACGAAGCTCGGCATCACGGCCTTGATCGCGTCGAGGATCATCTGGCCGTACGCGCGCGCCTCCGGCAGCGGGTCGCCCATCAGGTGCAGGATCAGCTGCTCGTACGACTGCCCGGTCGCGTAGATGCCCATATGCGACAGCGACGCCGCCGGGCAGCAACCCGCGCAGGAGGTCGAGCGCCTTTGCGTTCACCGCGCGCCGGCGCGCTGCTTCGGGCTCGCCGTCCGCGCGTGGGTACGTCTCGTCGATCCACGCGCGCACGCGCGGGAGCGCCTCGGCGTACGCGCCGAACAGCGCGTCCATCGCCGCCTCGTACGCCGGACCGAGCTCGGGGTCGCGGTAGAAGCGGTAGCCGCCGCCGGGCATCGGCGCGTCGTAGGCGATGTAGCGCGTGGACTGCTCGAGATAGGCGCCCAGCCGCGGGCGCTGGAGCTTCTTCGTGAGGACGTTCGACACCCACTCGCACGCCACGTGCGCGCCGCCGAGCTGGGCGACCGAGTCGTCGCCGTAGCCGACGAAGATCCGCTCGTACAGGTCGGCCGCCCGCTTGCCCTCGCCGGCGGTGTCCCAGCCGGGACCGTCGGTGGGCGGGAGCGAGTCCGCGAACTCGTCCAGGAACAGGCGACGCAGCGTGCCCGGGTAACGCGAGTAGCGCGCGAACAGCGCGCCCTTCACCGTCTCCGGGAGGTTCACGAGCGCGAATACCGGACCGTCGAGATCGGTCACGTGAGGCGCGAGCCGCGCCCGTTCCGCAGCGGTCAGATCGTCGGAGGGGTAACGCACGGGACGGCCACCCTAGCGCGGCCCGCGGAGGGATCTGCGCCCTTCGGCCGGGTGTGCACCCCCGGCCGGTCGGGCTATCCCGCTAGGCGCCCTAGGCGCCGGTGACGTGCGTGCGGTGCGTGCTGACGCGGAACTCCTCGAGCAGGCGCGGCACCATCATCAGCCCGGCGATCCCGACGATCGTGTAGACCACGTCGACGAGCGTGCCGGTCCCGAAGATCTCACCGACGAGGTTGTAGTCGAAGAGACCGACCATGCCCCAGTTGAGGGCTCCGAGCACGACGAGCGCGAGCCAGATCGGCTCCATGCGCTTGATTCCTTCCATCGTTTCCTCCTATCAGGAACGATAGATTGTGTGAGTTGCCACGATGTACGCTCGCGGGGTCTCGCGGTTACATCACGCAGTCTTCGCGCACCCGCTCTTGCGAGCCCGGCGTCCAGGCGCTGGCCGCCACAAGCCGCTTCTCGACGTCGACCTTGTCGTGGTCGACGCCGAACGAGACGCCGAGGTGGACGCCCACATCGAAGTTCTCGGAGTCGTCGCGGACCGCATACACGGCGCGCTCGACAGTGCCCACCTGCGCGGTGCGCAGAGCGACCGCGCGGAGATCCGCCAGTACGCCCGGCGGCCACGGAAGCTTGCGCGCCAGCAGCGGTTCCGCGAACGCTCGGTTGGCCGGATCGCGCAGATCGAGCCGGCCGACCCACTCGGTCACCTGGCCGGGCCGCGGTCCGCGCTGGGCGGTACGGAAGCCGATCTCGCGCACGCCATGCGCGTCGCTCGTGATCTCCGTAATCGTCTCGCGCGACGGGCCCTTCGCGTTCGCGGCGGCGCCCGGGAGCCAGGCCTTGGCGCTCGAGTCCAGCCGCGCACGGATGTAGAGCGTCGTGAGCCCGCGGCCGGTGCGAGCGCCGGCGGCGCCCTCGGCCGTTGCCTCGACGCCGGTGACCGTGATGCCGCCGACCTTCGCCCGCGCGCCCACGCTCAGTACCGGGCCGGCGTCGCCGAACCGCCACGTCGGCGGGATCCGATCCTCGTCGTGGTTCGTGATGAAGCGAGCGGCGGAGGCGGCGTCCGGGAACTCCCACGCCTGACCGGTGTCGATCGCGAAGTCGACCTTGCCCCGAACGCCGAAGTCGAGCCCGAGCGGGCTCGCCTCCACGCCCATGCCGACCAGTCCGCCGCCCGATCTCCTGCGCGCCTTCGTGACCAGCACGGAGCCGTCCGAGCGCATCGCCGCCGTCCACTGCTCGTCGGAGCCGAAACGAATCGACCCGACCGTCAGCACAAGCCCGTTCCCGAGCGCGCGCTCTCCGACCGTGCACGGCTCGAGCCCGGCGGCCTCGGCATCGGACGCCCGGCACACGTCGCCACCGACGATGCAGATGCCGGTGCGGACGGTGCCGGCCACCGCTTCTCCGATCGTGTGGAGCCCGAACAGCGCGCCGGCGCCGGCAAGTGCGGCGGCGACGAGGGTGAGAAGCGCGGCGTACTCGGCGGTGGCCTGGCCGGCGCGGTCGCGGGGGTGCATGGGGGGTGGAGGCCGCGCGCGCGGAACCTCGCCCCTGGGGGCCGGCGGGACGAACGTCAACCCCGCTGGGTGGGGGTGTGGGCGTCCGTGGGGCGGTGGTGAGGGATTCTCAGGCGGCCGTCCTGCCGAATGGTCGTCCTGTGACCCCTAGTCAGGACACCCTCATGCGAACACGGCCTTCACCGCGGCCGGCGGACGCTCACCTCCCCACCCAGCGCAGTTGACGTTGGCCGAGCCCGCCGCCCGGCCCCGCCGCCTACACCAGGCTCTTCAGCGCCTCCCCGGCGTCCTGCGCGATGTCGAACAGCGGCCCTGGATATACGCCGAACGCGACAGTGGCTGCCGCGCACACCACAGCGACGAACACGAGCTCCAGCTGGCGCGACTGCCGCGGCGGGGCCACAGGAACAGAAGCTTCGTCCGCCGCCTCCGACCCGCCGGCGATCATCGGGCGGCCTCCCGGCGTCCGCCCCGTGCGGAGCGCGATCGTCTCCGACGCCGAGCGCATCCAGACGGCCGCGATCACGCGCAGGTAGTACGCGAGCGAGATCGCCGAGCCGATCACGATCACGACGCCGAGCCAGGCATAGTCGTTATCCACGGCCGCGTCGATCAGGTAGATCTTCCCGAAGAAGCCCGCCGTCGCCGGCATCCCCGCGAGCCCGAGCATCGCGATCGTCATCGGCCACGCGAGCAACGGTCGCTCGGAGCCGAGGCCGTACAGCGACGCGAAGTCGTCGCCGAGGCCGGTCTCCCGCTCGCGCGCCACGATCACCGCGAACGCGGCGAGGTTCATCACGGCGTAGACCATCAGGTAGAAGACGGTCGCCTGCACGCCCAGCCGAGTCGACACGACCACGCCGACCAGCATGTACCCGGCCTGCGCGACCGACGAGTAAGCGAGCATCCGCTTCAGCGACGACTGCCCGATCGCGCCCACGTTGCCGACCGCGATCGTGACGACCGCGAGCGTCGCGAGCGCCGGCCCCCAGGTCGTCGCGGCGTCGATCAGCGCCACGTCGAACAGCCGCAGCAGCACGCCGAACGCGGCCGCCTTGGTGGCCACGGCCATGAACGCGGTGACCGGCGTCGGCGCGCCCTCGTAGACGTCCGGCGTCCACTGGTGGAACGGCGCGACGGATGCCTTGAACGCGAGGCCCGCGATGATCAGCGCGATGCCGGTCAGGAACAGCACGTCGTCGCCGATGTCCGCGGCCGCCGCGGCGATGCCGGAGTAGTCCGTCGAGCCGGTCGCGCCGTACAGCAGCGCCAGGCCATACAAGAGCGTCGCCGAGCCGACAGAGCCGATAATCAGGTACTTCAGGCCGGACTCCAGCGACTGCTCGCGCCGCATCTGCGTCGCGCACAGCACGTACAGCGGGATCGAGAGCAGCTCGAAGCCGAGGAACACGACCACCAGGTTCTCGGCCGCGACGAGCACCACCATGCCGAGCATCGAGCTGAGCAGCAGCGCGTAGTACTCGCCCTCGCCAGCCTCGGCCGTCGCCTGCGAGCGCCACGACAGCAGCACCGCCGCGATGCCCGCCACCACGAACACCATCGTCAGCGTCAGCGTGAGGTCGTCGATCACCAGCGCCCGCTCGACGATCTCGGTGTTGGCGCCCCACTGCCACACGCACAGGCCGGCCGTCACCGCGAGCGCGATCAGCGCCAGCAGCGGCGTGACCACCGTCCGCACGAAGCGCGAGCGCAGCAGCCCCACCATCAGCACGATGCAGGCGCCGCCGGCGAGCGCCACAAGCGGCGACATCGCCGCCCAGTCGATGTGGGGTGCCTTCGGCGTCATCGCGCCGTCCCCGCCGCGGCCTGGCCGGCCGCCTTCAAGGCCGGCTCGCCGGCATCGAGCGCTGCCTGCGGGTACAGCGCGAACGCCAGGATCGCCAGCACGAGCGGCACGAGCACGAGCGCGTCGCCCAGCGACATCTCGAACGACGTCACCGTCGCGCCCTGCCGGTTGTGCATCGCGCGGATGTACATCCGCAGCGCGTAGACGGAGGCCAGGATCACGCCCGTCGAGGCGATCAGCGCGATCGCGAGCTTGGACTGGAAGACGCCGAACAGGATCATGAACTCGCCGACGAAGTTCGCCGAGCCGGGCATCGCCAGCGTCGCGAGCGTCACGATCATGAACAGCGTTGCGAGCACCGGCGCCCGGAACGCGATCCCGCCCATGTCGCGGATGTCCTCCGACCCGCCGGCGCGCGCCGCCAGCAGCACGATGATCAGGAACAGCGGCGCCACCACGAGCCCGTGGTTGACGGCCTGCAGCAGCGCACCCTGGGCGCCCCGGCCGGCCTCGTCGAGCGCGAAGATGCCGAGCGTGATGAACCCGAGCTGCGCCACCGACGAGTAGCCGAGGATCAGCCGCAGGTTCGTCTGCGTGAACGCCTGGATCGACCCGTAGAGGATCGAGAACAGCGCGAGGATCAGCACGATCATCTGGAAGTCCTCGGCTGCCGCCGGGAACAGCGGCAGCACGATCCGCAGGAAGCCGTAGGCGGCCACCTTCGACACGACGCCGGAGAACACGGCGAGCGCCGGGAGCGGCATATTGCGGTACGCGTCCGGCATCCAGCCGTGGAACGGGAACGCCGGCATCTTGATGAGGAACGCGAGCGCGAAGGCCGCGAACAGCCACTTCTGCGTGCTGTCGCCGACCAGGTTCGCGCGCAGGTCGGCGAGCGAGAAGCTCACCTGCCCGCCGTCCGCGCTCAGCACCGCGACGGCGACCGCGCCGGCCAGCATCAGCAGCGAGCCGACCAGCGTGTAGATGAACATCTTGATCGCGGCCTGCACCCGGTCCGGCCCACCCCACTGGCCGACGAGGAAGTAGAACGGGATCAGCATCAGGTCGAAGAACAGGACGAACAGCGCCAGGTCCTGCGCCAGGAACGCGCCCAGCACGGCCGTCTCGGCGATCCCGAAGTGGATGGCGAACAGCCGCGCCCGCTCCGGCGGACGCAGCGCGAGCCACAGCGCCGAGGCGGCGAACAGCAGCGTCGTGAGTGCCACCAGCCACAGGTTCAGGCCGTCGACGCCGAGCGTGTAGCGGATGCCGAGTTCGTCGATCCAGGAGTCGTCGGTGACGTACTGCAGCCCGCGCACGCTCGTGTCGAAGTCCACCAGCAGCACGACCGCGTAGCCGAGCGGCACGAGCGTGCCGACGAGCGCGAACACCGGCGTCACGGCACGCGGTGCGAGCCCGCCGAGCACCGCCATCAGCAGCGGGAAGAAGAGCAGGATCGAGAGATGGACGGTCATGCGGAGATCAGGAAGTAGGCGCCGAGTGACGTGATGCCAAGGAGCAGGAGGGCGGCGTAGTAGCGCAGGTAGCCGGTCTGCACACGGCGCACCCCGGCAGAGGCGAGCCCGACGAGGCTGGAGGTGCCGCCAACGAGCGCGCCGTCCACGAACACGCGCTCGAACGTGGTGTTCGCAAAGCGGCCGAGCCAGATCGCCGGTCGCACGATCAGCAGGTCGATCGCCTCGTCGAAGTACCACTTGTTGACGAACAGCCGGTGCAACGGCGCGAATCGTGCCTGCAGGCGGCCCGGCAACTCGGGCCGGCGGACCCACAGGGTGTACGCGATGAAGATGCCGGTCAGCGCGATCAGCGCGCCGACGAGCAGGCCGATGTCGGTTAGCGCGGTCGAGGGCTCGAGTCCCTCATAGATGCTCGAGTCAGCGAACGTCGGCTCCAGGAACTTGTGCAGCGACTCGTTCAGCCTCGGGATCTGCGGGAGGCCGCCGACGACCGCCAGCACAGCCAGCACGCCCATCGCGAGCTTCATCGGGAACTCACGCTCGGCGATGTGGTGCTCCGGACCCGGGAAGCCGACGTCGGTGTCCTCGATTTCGCCGGTCAGCGGGTTCGCCGGCTGCTCCGCGTGGAACAGGTGCCCGTGCTCGAGCTCCTTCGCCTCCGGGCACGGATCACCGTAGAACGCGCGGAAGATCATCCGGAACGTGTAGATCGCGGTCAGCATCGAGCCGAGGTAGCCGAGGACGCCGAGCGCGATGTGCCAGTCGTCGCGCGCGAACAGCAGAGCGATGATCTCGTCCTTGGAGAAGAAGCCCGAGAACGGCGGCACGCCCGACAGCGCCAGGCCGCCGATGACCATGCAGCCGAACGTGAACGGCATCGCGCGCCGGAAGCCGCCCATGCGGTTGAGGTCCTGGACGCCGGCCATCGCGGCGATCACCGACCCGGCGGCCATGAACAGCAGCGCCTTGAAGAAGGCGTGCGTCATCAGGTGGAACATGCCGGCGGCGTACGCCGACGACGAGACGGCCATGACCATGTAGCCGATCTGCGACATCGTCGAGTACGCGATGACGCGCTTGAGATCGGTCACCACGATGCCGATCGTCGCCGCGATCAGCAGCGTCGCGCAGCCGACGATCGCGCCGACGTCGGCGGCTGCCGGCGCCTGCTCGAACAGCGGGTGCATGCGCGCGATCAGGTACACACCGGCGGTCACCATCGTCGCCGCATGGATCAGGGCGGAGACCGGCGTCGGGCCCTCCATCGCGTCCGGGAGCCACGTGTGCAGCGGGACCTGGGCGGACTTGGCGAACGCGCCGACCAGCAGCAGCACGCAGCCGGCCACGAGATCGCCGTCGTTGGGGGTGAAGGCGTTCCCGACCTCCTCGAATGCCTTCAGGAAGTCCAGCGAGCCGGTGCCCTGGAAGATGAAGAACGCGCCGAGCACGAGGCCGACGTCGCCGACCACGTTGATCACGAACGCCTTGATGCCCGCCTTCGTGGCGGTCGTCCGCCGGTACCAGAACGAGATCAGGAAGTACGACGCGGCGCCGACGAACGCCCAGCCGACGATCAGCATCAGGAAGTTGGCCGCCTCGACCAGCAGCAGCATGCTGAACACGAAGAAGTTCAGATACGCGAAGAACCGCGTATAGCCGTTGTCGCCGTCCATGTACGCCACCGAGTACAGGTGGATCAGCATCGACACGCCTGAGACCACCAGCATCATCAGGACGCTGAGCGGGTCGATCAGGATCGCGACCTGCGCGTCGAGCCCGTTCGTCACGGCGTAGTCCCACCCGACCGAGACGACCTGACGCGACTCCTCGTCCAGTGCCTGCAGCTGGACGAACGCTCCGATCGCGGATGCGAACGAGAGTGCGATCGCCAGCGTGCCGAGCAGCCCATGCACGCGCGGCGGCAGCAGCTTGGAGGTGAGGGCGATGATCACCGCGCCCGCGAGCGGGAGCGCGAGCACCAGCCACCCGTAGGTCTGAATGCTCAACCCTGCAGCTCCCGCAGCTCGTCGACGTCGATCGGCAGCCGGCGCCGGAACAGCGCGACGATCAGGCCGAGGCCGATCGCCACCTCACAGGCCGCCACGACCATCACGATCAGGGCGAACATCTGCCCGTCCATGTTCCCGTGTGCGCGCGAGAACGCGACGAGCGCGAGGTTGGCCGCGTTCAGCATCAGCTCGATGCAGAGCAGGATCACGAGCGGGTTGCGGCGCACGAGCACGCCCGCGGCGCCGATGCAGAAGATCAGGGCGGACGCGACGAGGTACCAGGTCAGAGACATGCGCTAGCTCTCCGGCGGCACTCCGGCCACCTCGATCATCGAGTCAGGCGGCGGGCTGCTCCGGAGGAGGTCGGCGACCGAGATCTCCTCGTGCGGATCGGTCAGGCCGGTGCGCCGGCGGGCGAGGATCACCGCGCCGACGGCGGCGATCAGCAGCAGCAGCGACGCGATCTCGAACGCCACCAGGAAGCGTGTCAGGAACAGCTCGCCGACCTCGGCCGGCGTGCCGAAGCCCGGCTCGTACGGCGCGCCGTCGGTGTTCAGAGCCGAAAGTGACGTGCCGACGAGCGCGATCGTCAGCTCGACGAACAGCGCAAGCGCGAACACGATCGACGCGAACCGCAGGCTGGCGCCGGCCGACGCGGCCGGCGGCTCGCCCGAGCCGCCGACGTAGGCGACGACGAACACGTACAGCACCATCACGGCGCCGGCGTACACGACGACCTGCGCAGCTGCGACGAATTCGGCCCGCAGCAGCAGGAACAGTGCCGCCAGCGCGAGCAGGTGGCAGACGAGCGCAAGCACCGCATAGAACGGGTTGCGGAGTGCGACGGTGCCCACGGCGCCGGCCACGGCGCCGATTGCCGCCATGAAGAAGATGACCTCCGCCATGAACGAGGCGTGATGCTACGAGGTTCGGGCGGCAGGCGTCCTTAGGACGGCAGGCCCCACTTCGGCATCGAGGACAGCCCGCCCCTGGCGATCGCCAGCTCGGTGTCGCTCGAGCGGCGGCTGGTCTCGTACGGCGGCATCTTCCACGGGTGCCAGGCGACGGTGCCGTAGTGCTCGCGCAGGTACGCCACGAGGTCGCCCCGGTGCTCGGCGCAGGCGTACCTCGTCGGGCCAAGCGGCCCGTGTCCATGCCACACGAGCCACCGTCCCGGAGGCGCCTCGAGGTACTCGCCGAACACGAGCTCGCGCAGCCCGCGCTCCAGCGTGCGCTGGGTCTCCGGGTCCGGGTCGGCGCCACAGAACTGACAGCGGAAGCGCACCCGGACCGGCATCCTCCGATCATTGCACCACGCTGTAGAGTGCCGCCGAGTTCGTTTCGTAGGAGGAGGTCTGCATGCCGCAAGGCGGTGGCGATGCACCGCCTGGTCCGTATCCGCTGCCGCCGCATGGCGACGCCGGCGCGGGGCGCGAAGGCGACCGCCGCCGGCCCGGCCGCTACTGCTACCTGTTCGACGCCGACGAGGAGCTCGCGGCCGATCTTGACCTGCGGATGCGGCTCGTGGCGCGTCCGATGGCGACGGCCCGGGTCGAGCAGATCTCGGCCGGCGAGTTCGACCTGATCCCGCTCCTGGCGCAGATCCGCGGCGGGCTCGGCCTGCTGCTGATCGACGGCGTCGTCGCGCTCGACGTGCAGGTTGGCGACCGCACCGCGAGTGAGCTGATCGGTGCCGGCGACGTGCTCGCGCCCTGGACGAGCGCGGACGACGTCGTGCTGCTGGCGTCCGAGACGTTCTCGCGCGCGCTCGTGCGCACGCGTATCGCGGTCCTCGACTCGGCCTTCGCCGAGCGCATCCGGCCGTGGCCACAGGTGCTCCACGCGCTGCTGCGCCGCGCGGTCCGGCGCACGATGGAGCTCAACGTCCACCGCGCCGCGACCTGCCACCCGCGCGCGGACGCGCGGATCGCGCTCCTGCTCTGGCACCTGGCCGAGCGCTGGGGCGTCGTCGTCGCCGACGGGATCCTCGTGCCGCTGCCGCTGACACACCGGCTGATCGGGCAGCTCGTCGGCGTGGAACGGCCGTCGGTCTCGCACGCACTCGCCCGCCTGTCGAACGCTGGACACGTCACGCGCGACCCGAACGGCCTGGTGTTGCACGGGACCGCCGCGCATCACATCGCGTGCCTCGTCGAGCGCAACGAGGACAGCTCGGCTCGGGCATGAGCGAGGTCCAGTTCTCCCCGCGGCAGGCGCAGACGGAGAAGCTCACCGTCCACGTGATCTGGATGACGAGCGGCCTCGGCTGCGACGGTGACACGGTGGCGATGACCGCCGCCACGCAACCCTCGCTCGAGGATCTGCTCAACCGCGCGCTCCCGGGGATGCCTGGCATCGCGCTCTACAACCCGTTCCTCGCGGTCGAGACCGGCGAGGACTTCATGCAGGCGTGGTACGACGCGGAGGCGGGGCGGCTCGACCCGTTCATCCTCGTGCTCGAGGGCGCCGTGCCCAACGAGCGGATCAACGGCGATGGGCACTGGGCGGCGCTCGGCGTCGATCGCAAGACCGGTCAGCCGATCACGACCAACGAATGGATCGACCGGCTCGCGCCGCGTGCGGCGATCGTGATGGCCCTCGGCACGTGCGCGACCTACGGCGGGATCCCGGCGATGAAGAACAACCCGACAGGGGCGATGGGCCTGCGCGATCACCTCGGCCGTGGGTGGCGCTCGCGCCTCGGGCATCCGATCGTGAACCTCCCCGGCTGCCCCGCCCAGCCGGACAACATCACCGAGACGCTGCTGTACCTCGTGCTCCAGCTCGCGGGGACGACCACGCCGATCGACCTCGACGAGCAGGGCAGGCCGGCGTGGCTGTTCCGGCGCACCGTCCACGAGACGTGCAACCGCGCCGGCTTCGCCGACCACAACGACTATGCGGACCAGCTCGGCGGCGGCGACACCCGCTGCCTCGTCAAGTTCGGCTGCAAGGGGCCGGTCGTCAAGTGCAACGTGCCGGCGCGCGGCTGGATGAACGGGATCGGTGGCTGCCCCAACGTCGGCGGCATCTGCATGGCATGCACGATGCCCGGCTTTCCTGACAAGTACCTGCCGCTGTTCGACACGGGCGTCAAGGGCAAGGTGATCGCGTCGGCGTCGCGCTTCGCCTACGGGCCCGTCCTCAAGCGGCTGCGCGACCAGAGCATGAAGCGGCGGTACGACGTCGAGCCCGCCTGGCGGCGCCCCGGCGCCGAGCTGGCGAGCGGCTACGAGCCGCGCTGGTAGCTCCCCCCGTAATCCGGATTACCGGCCGCTTGCCCCGCGTCGACCGGAGCGCAATTGTAAGGCGCTATGTGCCTGGCTATCCCAGGCCAGATCGTCGAGGTAGTGGACCCGGCGAACCGGCTTGCGAAGGTCGACGTCGCCGGTGTTCAGCGCACCATCAACATCGGGCTGCTCGACGCTGACGGCGATGGCGCCGTGCCTGGCGACTGGGTCCTGATCCACGTCGGCTTCGCCCTGTCGAAGGTCGACGAGGAGGAGGCGGCCGCCACGATCAAGCTGCTCGAGGGCATGGGCGCCGACTACGAGCAGGAGCTGGCCGAGCTGAGAGCGAGCGTGATCGAGTGATCGAGTGCGATCACGATCAGGTCTGCATCACCTGCGGCGACCACGCGGTGCCGATGCGCGTCGTGCGGATCGACAGCAACCGCGCGCTGGCGCTGTGCGAGGACGAGGCGGGCGAGCGCGCGAGCGTCGAGATCGCGCTCGTCGAGCCGGTGCGTGACGGCGACCGCCTGCTCGTGCACGCGGGGACCGCCCTTCAGGTGCTCGAATGAAGTTCGTCGACGAGTATCGCGACGCCGAGCTCGGCCAGGTGCTCGCCGGCCAGATCCTCGCGACGGCCGAGCCAGGCCGCCACTACAAGGTGATGGAGGTGTGCGGCGGCCACACCCACTCGATCTACAAGTATGGGATCGACGACCTCCTGCCCGAGAACGTCGAGCTCATCCACGGGCCCGGCTGCCCGGTCTGCGTGATCCCGATGGGCCGCGTCGACGACGGCATCGCGATCGCGCACGAGCCCGGCGTCATCTTCACCTGCTTCGGCGACATGATGCGCGTCCCCGGGTCGAACGGCACGCTGCTCGAGGCCAAGGCCGCGGGGGCCGACGTGCGGATGGTCTACTCGCCGCTCGACGCGCTCCGGATCGCCAAGCAGAACCCCGACCGCGAGGTCGTGTTCTTCGCGATCGGCTTCGAGACGACCGCGCCCTCGACGGCGCTGACGCTCAAGCGTGCCAAGGCCGAGGGCGTGCCGAACTTCACCTGCGTCTGCAACCACGTGACGATCGTGCCGCCGCTGCGCGCGCTGCTGGACTCGCCCGACCTCCGGCTCGACGGGTTCATCGGCCCGGGCCACGTGTGCACGGTCGTCGGCGCGCGGCCGCTGAGCTTCATCCCGGCCGACTACGGGCGCCCGGTCGTGATCTCGGGCTTCGAGCCGCTGGACATCCTGCAGTCGATCGACATGATCCTGCGCCAGCTCGCCGACGGGCGCTGCGAGGTCGAGAACCAGTACAAGCGCGTCGTCCCCCACGAGGGCAACGCGCGCGCGCTCGAGGTGATGGCCGAGGTGTTCGAGCTGCGGCCGCACTTCGAGTGGCGCGGCCTCGGGTTCATCTCCCAGAGCGCGCTGAAGCTGTCCGCCGCCTACGCCGACCTCGACGCCGAGCTGCGCTTCAGCGTCCCGGGCGTGCGCGTCGCCGACCCGAAGGCGTGCCAGTGCGGCGAGGTGCTCAAGGGCGTCATCAAGCCGTGGGAGTGCAAGGTGTTCGGCACCGCGTGCACGCCCGAGCACGCGATCGGGACCTGCATGGTGTCGCCCGAGGGCGCGTGCGCCGCCTATTACAACTACGGGCGGTTCGCGCGGGAGAAGGAGGTCGTCTAGGTGACGGTCTCCGAACGCGAGCAACGGATCCTCGGGATCATCGAGACCGCCCGCGCGAAGCGGCCGCGCTTCAAGGACGCGCGGATCACGATGGCCCACGGCGCGGGCGGAAAGGCGACGCAGACGCTGATCGAAGGCCTGCTCGCGCCGGCCTTCGGAATGGTCGAGCTGGACGACGCCGCCGCGCTCGACGGCGACCTCGCGCTCACCACGGACTCGTTCGTCGTCAAGCCGCTGCAGTTCCCGGGCGGCTCGATCGGCGACCTGGCCGTCAACGGGACGGTCAACGACCTCGCGATGGCCGGAGCGCGTCCATTGGCGCTGAGCCTCGCGTTGATCCTCGAGGAGGGCCTCGACGCCGACATCCTGCGGGGCGAGGTCGAAGCGATGGCCGCCGCCGCCACGCTCGCCGGCGTGCGGATCGCCGCCGGCGACACGAAGGTCGTCGAGCGCGGGCACGCCGACGGGATGTACGTCTGCACCACCGGCGTCGGCCGCCGCGACCCGCGCGCCGCGCTGTCGCCGACTGCGGTGACCCCGGGCGACCGGATCATCGTCTCCGGCCCGATCGGCGCGCACGGGACGGCGATCATGCTCGCCCGCGGCGAGCTCGGCCTGGACGCCGACGTCGAGTCCGACACGTGCTCGCTGTGGCCGGCCGCCGACGCGCTGCTCGAGGCGGCCGGACCCGCGCTGCATGCGATGCGCGACGCGACGCGCGGCGGCGTCGCCTCGGTGCTGAACGAGCTCGCGCGCGCGTCCGGCGTCGCGATCGTGGTGCGCGAGGGCGACGTGCCGGTCGACCCGGCGGTCGCCGGCGCGGCGGAGATCTTGGGGATCGATCCGATGTACGTCGCGAACGAGGGCAAGCTCGTCGCCTTCGTGGCCCCGGAGGCGGCGGACGCAGCGCTGGAAGCGCTGCGTCAGGTGGGCGGCTGCGAGCGCGCGGCCGAGATCGGAGAAGTGAAGACGGACCCGCCCGGAATGGTGCTGGTCAACACGGCGTTCGGCGGCCGGCGGGTGATGGACCAACTCGTCGGTGACCCGCTGCCGCGGATCTGCTGAGAAGGGAGTGCACATGGCCGCAACCGAGTTCGTGCCAAATCAGGCCCAGACGGAGGCGATCACCGCCCATGTCATCTGGCTCACGACCGGCCTGAGCTGCGAGGGGGACAGCGTGGCGATGACCGGCGCCACGAACCCGAGCCTCGAGGACATCATCACCGGTGCGATCCCCGGCATGCCGCGCGTCGTCGTCCACAACACCGTCCTGGCGGTCGAGCAGGGCGAGGAGTTCATGCAGGCGTGGTACGACGCCGAGGCCGGCAAGCTCGATCCGTTCGTGCTGATCCTCGAGGGCTCGGTCCCGAACGAGAACATCAACGGGGACGGCTACTGGACCGGCATGGGCGTGAACCCGGAGAACGGGCAGCCGATCACCACCAACGAGTGGATCGACCGGCTCGCGCCGAAGGCGGCCGCGGTCGTCGCGGTCGGCACCTGCGCGACCTACGGCGGCATCCCCGCGATGAAGAACAACCCGACGGGCGCCATGGGCCTGGCGGACTACCTCGGGTGGAACTGGAAGTCGAAGGCCGGCATCCCGATCGTCAACATCCCCGGCTGCCCGGCGCAGGGCGACAACGTCACCGAGACGCTGATGTACCTCGTGTTCGCGCTCGCGGGCATGGCGCCGCTGCCCGAGCTCGATGAGGCGCTACGCCCCAAGTGGCTGTTCGAGCGCACGGTGCACGAGAGCTGCAACCGCGCCGCCTTCTACGAGTCGGGCAACTTCGCGACCGAGTACGGCTCGGACCACCGCTGCCTCGTGAAGCTCGGCTGCAAGGGCCCGGTGGTCAAGTGCAACGTCCCGCTGCGCGGGTGGATCAACGGGATCGGCGGCTGCCCCAACGTGGGGGGCATCTGCATGGCGTGCACGATGCCCGGATTCCCCGACAAGTACATGCCGTTCATGGACGAGGACCCGATGGGGAGGGTGTCGAGCAACATCGCGCGGTTCTCCTACGGCCCGCTCCTGCGCTGGGGACGCAAGCAGTCGATCAAGCGCAAGTACGACAAGGAACCGGAGTGGCGACACAACAAGCCGGAGTTGACCACCGGCTACGCGAAGCGGTGGTGAGGAGAGAACATGGCAACAGCAGAGACTCCGGTAGAGAAGAAGATTTCCGTCAAGGAGATGTCCTGGGATCCGGTGACCCGGATCGTCGGGAGCCTGGGCATTCACACCGAGATCGACTTCGCCAACCAGGAGGTGCTCAAGTGCTACAGCACCTCGATGATCTTCCGCGGGTTCGACATCTTCATGAAGGGCATCGACCCGCGGGACGCGCACTTCATCACCAGCCGCATCTGCGGCATCTGCGGTGACAATCACTGCACCTGTTCGTGCCTGAACCAGAACATGGCCTACGGGGTGAAGCCGCCGCCGCTCGGCGACTACGCGTTCAACCTCGCGGAGTCGGCCGACTTCATGTTCGACCACGCGATCTACAACGACTGCATGGCGAACGTGGACTACTCCGAGCAGGTGGTGAAGGAGACGAACCCGGCGCTGCTCAAGCGGGCCGAGGAGACCGCGTCACCGCACGCCGACATCCACGGCTACAAGACGATCGCCGACATCATGCGGGCGCTCAACGCGTTCACCGGCAGCTTCTACCTCGAGACGCTGCACGTGGCCCGCTACACGCGCGAGATGTACTGCCTCTTCGGCGGTCGCCACACGCACCCGTCGACGATCATGCCGGGCGGCTGCAGCGCGGACATCACGCACCAGACGCTGACGGATTACTACGTGCGCCTGATGCGCTACATGGACTACTGCAAGCGCACGGTCCCGATGCACGACGACCTCTATGACTTCTTCTACGAGGCGTTGCCGGGGTATGAGCGGGTCGGTTACCGCGACACGGATCTGGTGTGCTGGGGCGCGTTCGACGACCCGCAGTACGTCGACTACAACTACGCCAACATGACGGACTGGGGCCGCCGGCGGTTCATCACGCCGGGGCTCGTGTTCAAGGGTGAGCTGATCACGACCGACCTCGTCGAGATCAACCTCGCGATCCGCATCCTGCTCGGCTCGTCCTACTTCGACGACTGGACCAACGAGGAGACGTTCGTCACCAAGGATCCGCTGGGCAACCCCGTCGACAAGCGCCACCCCTGGAACAAGGTGACGCTCCCCAAGCCGCAGGCGCGGGACTGGGCGGACAAGTACTCGTGGGTCGCCTCGCCACGGATGTACGACGCGCGCAACGACATCTTCGTCGCCAACGACACCGGCGGCGGGCCGTTCGCGCGCCAGTGGGTGACGGCGAAGGCCGGGCTCGTCGACATCGGCTACCTGAAGGCCACGGGCGAGAGCATCCAGATGGTGCTGCCGAAGACGGGGTTCATGCCCGAGATGGAGCTCGAGTGGAAGATCCCGCAGTGGTCGAACGCGATTGAGCGCCAGCGCGCGCGCAGCTACCACCAGGCGTACTCGGCGCTGGTCGGGCTCTACAACCTCGAGCAGGCGCTCAAGGAGGTCAGGGCCGGCCGCACGAAGTCGTGGAACGACTTCAAGGTGCCGGAGTCGGCCGTGAGCGTGGGCTTCCACGAGGCGGCCCGCGGCGTGCTCTCCCACCACATGGTGATCCGGGAGGGCAAGATCGCGAACTACCAGCCGTACCCGCCGACGCCGTGGAACGGCAACCCGCGCGACACCTATGGCACGCCCGGCCCGTACGAGGACGCGGTGCAGAACACGCCGATCTTCGAGGAGAACGGTCCCGAGAACTTCAAGGGGATCGACATCATGCGGGCGGTCCACAGCTTCGACCCGTGCCTGCCCTGCGGGGTGCACATGTACGGCAAGGGCAAGGTCCGCAAGGTCGTTCACACGCCGACGGGGA
>CAWBVZ010000002.1:0-333213 GCA_963792385.1 uncultured Solirubrobacteraceae bacterium
CGACGACGGCTTCAGCTTCAACACCGTCGGCATGGAGAACTTGCGGATCCACGACATCCAGGGCGCGCGCCACCTCTCGCCCTACGCCGACCGGGTCGTGACCGGCGTGCCCGGCGTCGTCACCGCGCTGAGCACCAACGGCATCTTCGTGCAGGATCCCCAGCCCGACACCGACGAGCGCACCTCCGAGGGCATCTTCGTCTTCGGCAGCGCCGTGCGGCCGCCGATCGGCACCGCCGTGCAGATCAGCGGGCGCGTCCAGGAGTTCAAGGCGGCCGGCTGGGGTCCTGAGAGCCTCTCGCTGACCGAGATCGGCTTCGCGACCGTCACGCCCGGCGCGAGCGTCACTCCGATCGCGCCGACGGTGGTCGGCCAGGGGGGCCGGATCCCGCCGAACCGGGTGATCGACAACGACTCCACCGGCGACGTCGACACCAACCCGAGGTTCGATCCGAAGCAGGACGGCATCGACTTCCACGAGAGCCTCGAGGGCATGCTCCTGCAGTTCAACGACGCCGTCGCGACCGGACCGTCGAACAGCTTCGGCGAGGTCTCGATCGTCGGCGACAACGGCCGCAACGCCGGCCTGCGCAGCCGTCGCGGCGGCGTGATCGTGGCGCCGGGCGACTTCAACCCCGAGCGCTTCATCCTCGACGACGTGATCGGCGAGACGCCGACGGTGAACACCGGCGACAAGCTCTCGACGCCGCTCGTCGTGGTCGCCGACTACTCGTTCGACAACTACAAGTACTACCCGCTCGTCGACGCGACGGCGGCCGCCAGCACCCTGCAGCGCGAGGTCACCGAGGCACCGAAGTCGAACGAGCTGGCGATCGCGACGTTCAACGTCGAGAACCTCGCGCCGGGCGACTCGCCGGCGAAGTACGCCGGCCTGGCCGACACGCTGATCAACAACCTCAAGGCGCCGGACATCGTGTCGATCGAGGAGATCCAGGACAACGACGGGGTCACGGGCGGCACCGCCAGCACGGAGACCGAGGCGAACGTCACCTGGGACAAGCTGATCGCGGCGATCGCCGCGGCCGGCGGGCCGGTCTACCAGTACCGGCAGATCGACCCGGTGGACGACCAGGACGGCGGCGCGCCGGGCGGCAACATCCGCCAGGGCTTCCTGTTCCGGACCGACCGCGGCGTGGCGTTCGTCGACCGCCCGGGCGGCACGTCGACCAACTCGACCGAGGTCGTGAAGGTCGGGCGCCGCGGCGCGCGGCTGAAGTTCAGCCCGGGGCGGATCGAGCCCGGCGACACGGCGTTCACGACGAGCCGCAAGCCGCTCGCCGGCGAGTTCACGTGGAAGGGCAAGACCGTCATCGCCGTCGCCAACCACTTCAACTCCAAGGGCGGCGACGACCCGCTGTTCGGCCACCTGCAGCCGCCGGTGGCGGTCACGGAGACCCAGCGGCACGCTCAGGCGCGGATCGTCAACGGCTTCGCCCGCGACATCCAGCGTGCCGACCTGCTCGGCAACTACGTGGTGCTCGGAGACATCAACGACTTCGAGTTCTCGCGCACGGTCGAGATCCTCCAGGGCTTCCAGCTCCTGGACATGTTCTACCTGCTGCCGCCGAACGAGCGCTACTCGTACGTGTTCGAGGGCAACTCGCAGGCGCTCGACCACATCCTCGCGTCGCCGGCGCTGCTGCTGCCGATGCCGGAGTACGACTCGGTGCACGTCAACTCCGAGTTCGCCGACCAGCAGTCGGACCACGACCCGCAGGTCGCGCGCTTCAAAGTGAACTGACGGACCCCCGA
Organism: uncultured Solirubrobacteraceae bacterium; assembly: GCA_963792385.1. GTDB lineage: Bacteria > Actinomycetota > Thermoleophilia > Solirubrobacterales > Solirubrobacteraceae > DASSUW01. The sequence continues at coordinate 1,774 of CAWBVZ010000002.1, forward strand.
CCGGGGCCCGTGCGATGGTTGCACGGGCCCCCGGTTAAGGGCGGGACGGAGGTGGTGCTAGTTGCTGGGCGGCGGGGTGCTGGCCGCGGCAAGCGCGGCAAGCGCGGCGGCGTCGGGCGCCGCGGGGGGCTGGGCGCCGGTGAGCATCCACTGCACCTGCGCGGCCGCGTCAACCGACTGGCCGTCACGCGGCTCGCGGTGCACGGACAGCAGGCGCTCGTTGCCGAAGCGCAGGACCGACACGCCGAAGCAGGACGCCTCGACGCCGTGCCGCTTGCTCAGCCACTCGACGGTGGCCAGCGCGCGCGGGTCGTAACCGCCCGCGACGAGCACGAGCTGCGGCGAGTCGCCGGGCACGACGGCCTCGAGCGCGTCCGACACCGACGCGAGGCGGGCGGCGTCCCAGCCGGCGACGTCGGCAGCGGCGGCCAGCGCACGGCTGATCTGCCACTCGACGGTCTCGCCGGTGACGTGCAGGACCACGGCACGGCCGGACTGCTCGTCAAAGGCCAGCAGATCCACGCCGGGAGCCGGCTCGGTTGCGACCAGGCGAAGGTTGGGAAGGCCCAGCTCCTGCGCGAACGCGGGCCAGGAGGCGCCGATCAGCGCCAGCAGCTCCTCGCGGTCAGGGCTGTTCTCCGTGACGAGGCCGCCGGCTTGGGGGGCGACCAGCGTCCCGGAGGTCTCGTCGATGCGAAGCAACGTGTCCTCCATTCGGGGCGTGACCCGACCCTTATCGACTGTCCGCGCGGAAACCTGAAGCGGCCCTAAGCCGCCGGGCGCAGCTCGGCGTCCTCGCCGGCGCCGAGACGGCCGCCGGCCAGCACCCGTGCGTTGATTCCGAAGCACTGGTCGTGATCCGCCGCGAGGTGCCGCAGCAGGCCCGGCCACTTGACCTGCGTGTCGGGATGCCGGGTCGGGATCGCGCAGCGCACGCACGGGTGCAGGAGCCGCAGCCGGACGCCGCCCGAGAACTCCAGCTCGGCCCCTTCCCAGCCCAGCTCCGCCCATGCCGCCGCGTCGAGCTCAAGATGCAGGTTGGGCCGGAAGCGGCGCAGGTCGATCGGGCCGCCGAGCTCCTCGCCGAGCGCATCGAGCGTCGCCTGTGTCGTCACCAGCAGCGAGCGCGGCAGGTCCTGGACCCCTTCGACGTCGCGCAGGAGTTGCACCGGGCGGCCGATGTCGTCCTCGAGCCGGGAGCGCAGGCGTGGGTCGCCCCAGCGATACGAATGGCCGTCGGGCGCCGTGACGATCGCGAACGGCGGGCGCGCAGGATCGAGGCCGGCGCCGAGGTTGAACGGGTACGCCGCGCGCCACGCGAGCAGCCGCGGCGCCTCGCGTGCGGTCAGCGGCTTGCGCTCACCCTTGTGCTCGTACGTGACAGCGTGCGTGCGGTCGCCTCCCGCTCCGCGGCCGTCGAGCCGGAGCGCGTTCACGCGCTCTCCTGCCATCGACTTGACGGGCCAGCGCCAGAGGCCGGCCACCGTGCCGCGCGCGAGGCTCATCCGGGCACGCACGTTAGCCTCAACGGCCGATGCTCCCCCGGGCGGAAGCCGTATCCACGCTCGCTGCCGAGCCCTTCGACGTGCTCGTGGTCGGCGGCGGCATCACCGGCGCGGGCGTGGCGTTGGACGCCTCCACGCGCGGCTATTCGGTCGCCCTGGTCGAGCGCGGGGACTATGCGATCGGCACCTCGTCGCGCTCGTCGAAGTTGGTCCACGGCGGCCTGCGCTACCTCCAGAACTTCGACCTCGGGCTCGTGCGCGAGGCGCTGCTGGAGCGCCAGCTCAACGTGGCGCTGGCGCCGCACCTGGTGCGGCCGCTGCCGCTCGTCGTGCCCGCCTTCGACGGCGCCCGGCCCGATCGCCTGACCGGCATCGGGCTGAACATGTACGACGTCATGTCGGTCGACAAGATCTCGCCGCTCGCCCGCCGGCGGGCGCGGGACGACGCCGACTGGAGCCCCGCGCGCCACCGCGTGATCGGCGGCGACGAGGTGCTCGAGCTGGTGCCCGCGCTGGTCGGTCGCAGCCCGAGCGGCGGCTATCTCTTCTACGACTGCCAGACCGACGACGTCCGGCTCGTCCTGACCGTGCTCGCGGAGGCGGGGCGGTTCGGCGCCGTGGCCGCCAACCGGCTCGAGGCGATCGAGCTGCTCCAGGACGACGGCCGTGCGTGCGGCGCGCGCGTGCGCGACCACGAGAGCGGCGGCGAGCTCGAGATCCGCGCCGACAACGTCGTCAACGCCACCGGCGTCTGGGCCGACCGGCTGCGGCCGGGCGAGCTGCACGACGAGGCCGAGGTGCCGGTGATCCGCCCGAGCCGCGGCACCCACATCATCATGCCGGGCGCGACGCTGCCGCTCGTCGCCGGCGTGATCGCCCCGGCCGGCGGCGGGCGCACGATCTTCGTGCTGCCGTGGCTCGGCCAGACGCTCGTCGGCACCACCGACAACGACTACGAGGGCGACCTCGAGCGCGTGCAGCCCGCGGCGGAGGACGTCACGTACCTGCTCGACGCGGTGAACACGTTCTTCGCGACCGCGCTCGCGCCGTCGGACATCGCGGGCGCGTACGCGGGCGTGCGGCCGTTGATCTCCACCGGCGACCCACGCAAGTCGGTCGACATCTCGCGCAAGGCCGAGCTGTACGAGACCTCGAGCGGCATGGTCACGATCACCGGCGGGAAGCTGACCACGTGGCGGCGGATGGCGAAGATGACCGTCGACCGGATCGTCGAGCGCGAGGGCCGCGACGCGCCCTGCCAGACGCACCAGGTGCCTCTCGGGATGGCGGTCGAGCCGGCCGACCTGCCGCGCGTGCCCGGCGTGCCCGAGGACGCCTACGACCAGCTCGCCCACCGCTACGGCTACGCCGCGCACGAGGTGCTGCGGGTCGCCGCCGAGCGGCCCGAGCTCGCTGCGCCCATGCACCCGGGGATGCCGGACCTGCTGGCCGAGGCCGCCTACGCGGCGCGCCGCGAGCAGGCGCAGACGGTCGGCGACGTCCTGCTGCGGCGCACCCGGCTCGCGCTGACCGCGGCGCGCGACGTGTGCGCCCCCGGGGCCGCCGCCCCGGGGCTGGTGGCCGACGTGCTCGCCTCCGAGCTCGGCTGGGAGCCGGGCCGGACGGCGCGCGAGGTCGACGCGTTCCGGGTCGAGGCGGCAGCCGAGGGCGTGGTCGTCGGAGCGGCTGGATAGGTTGCCGACCTTCATGAGACGTCTCACGCTGTTCGCCTGCTCGCTGCTGGCCACCCTCGCCGCGGCCCCGGCCGCCGAGGCCCGCTGGTTCGCCTCCGAGGCGGTCGACGGCCCCGGCGCGATCGACCGCCCCGTCGTCGACCTCGCCCGCGAGCAGGGCGGCGGCCTGGTCTACGTGAAGGGCGGTCAGGCTTGGCTGTCGCGGCTCCAGCAAGGCCGCTGGGGCACGCCCGCGGCGATCAGCGGCGCGGGCGCGACCGAGGCGGTCGTCGCGGCCGGCGAGAACGGCCGCCTGATCGTCGCCTGGGTCCAGGCCGGCGTCGTCTACGGCGCGCGCGTGGGCGCGGCGCCGGTGGCGCTCTCCACGGGGACCGCAGCGTCCGACCTCGCGATCGACATCGGCGTGAACGGCGTCGCGTACGTCGTGTGGACGCAGGCCGGCGACGTCCGCGCGGCGCGGCTCAGGACCACGTGGAGCGCCGTGCCGGCGGTGCTCGACATCGATCCGGCGCACAGCGCAGGCACCGGGGCCTCGCGTCCGCGCGTGGCGGTCGCCGCCGATGGCAGCGCGCTCGTGGTGTGGGGGGAGACGCTGGCGGACGGCCTCACGCACGTGTTTGCCCGCCGGATCTACGACACCGCGCTGTCCGTCCTGCCGCAGGAGGCGTCGCTCGCGGGCGGCGCGGCCGACTCGCCGGAGGTCGACATCGAGTTCGACCGCTCGTACGCCTGGGTCGCGTTCCGGCAGACCATCGACGGCGTGTCGCGCACCTTCGCGCGGCGCCTGCGCGCGTCCACCTTCGAGGTTCCGTTCCCGCTCGACCGCGGCGTCGCCAGCGCCCAGCCGCATCTGTCGATGAGCTCCGGCGGCCTCGGGGAGGCGGTGAGCGTGACGTCCGGCGGGCTCCTGTACGGCGCCCGGCTGCGCAACGACGTGTTCGGGACCGCCGCCCGCAGCGACAGCGGCGGCGCCGTGTCCACCGCGACGGTGGTGACCTCCGAGCGCAACGACTCCGCGCTGCTGTGGCGCGCCGGTCCCGCCGTCAAGGGGCGGCTGGCGCCCGAGCGCCCGGGCCTGGGCGATCCGGTACTGCTCTCGCGCGCCGCGCTCGGCCCGGCGGCGCCCGGCGAGCTGTCGGCGGCCTCGAACCGGGTCGGCGACGTGGCGGTCGCCGTCCTCCAGGGCACACCGGGCCGGCTCTCGCTCGGCGTCGCGATGTACGACCACCCGCCGAGCCGGCCGGCGCTGCGCTCGATCCGCAGCGACGTCGGGCCGCGGCCGCTGATCCGCTGGACGCCTGGGCAGGAGTTCGTCGGCCCGCAGCGCTTCCGCGTGCTGATCGACGGCCGCGTGGTCAAGACCACGCCGCGTACGTCGCTGCGGCTGAAGCGGCTGCGCAGCGGCACGCACCGGGTGCAGGTGGTGGCCGTCGACCGTCGCGGCCAGCGCTCGCCGCTCAGCCGCCGCGACACGTTCCGCGTGCGGTGAGCGCCCCGCTCGTCCTGCGGCTGCGCGACCGGGTGATCGAGCTCGGCTCGCGGCCCCTGCTGATGGGGATCGTCAACGCGACGCCCGACTCGTTCTCGGACGGGGGCGACCACCCGACGCCCGAGGCGCAGGTCGCGTTCGGGGCCGCGCTGCTGGACGCCGGCGCCGACCTGCTCGACGTCGGTGGCGAGTCGGCACGTGGTGACCGGCCCGCGACGACCGCGGCAGACGAGATCGATCGCGTGGTGCCGCTGATCGCGCGGCTGAGCGGCGAGCTCGGCGCGCTGGTGTCGGTCGACACGTACAAGCCCGAGGTGGCGGAGGCGGCGATCGCCGCCGGCGCGGTGCTCGTCAACGACGTCTCGGGGCTGCGCGACGAGGCGATGGCGGACCTGTGCGCGCGCACCGGCGCCGGGCTCGTGCTGATGCACACGCGGGTGGCGCCGAAGGGCACGCTGCTCGATCCCGGCCGCTACGACGACGTCGTGGGCGACGTCGCCGGCTTCCTGCGGGAGCGGATCGCGACTGCGGTCGCGCACGGCGTCGCGCCCGAGCAGCTCGTGCTCGATCCCGGCCCCGACTTCGCGAAGACCCCCGCGCAGACGGTGGCGGTCCTGCGCGCGTTCGGCGAGCTGCACGCGCTCGGGCGCCCGCTCCTGCTGGCGGTCTCGAACAAGGACTTCGTCGGCGCGCTCACCGGCCGCGGGCCGCGCGAGCGGCTCGCGGGCACGCTCGCGGCGCTCGCGTACGGCGTGGACGCCGGCGCGCACGTGCTGCGCGTGCACGACGTCGCGGCGACCGCCGACTTCCTGCGCGTGCGCGCGGTTCTGCGCGGCGATGTCGAGCTCGCCCCCGAGGAGGGGCTGACGCCGGATCGCTTCCCCCCGCAGGATCACTCGCTAGGCTAGAAGCGCAAGGGGTTGCCGGCTGCTGCGCACAACGCAGCCGGGTGCCAACCGACCACCGTCTGATTTCCAGGAGGACACCATGTCCACCGTTCTTGATCGCTCCGAGTTGGAGCAGAGCCCGCTCGCCGACCTTCACCTGCTCGCCAACGAGCTCGGGGTCGACGGCTATCGCCGCCTGCGGCGTGAGGAATTGATCGACGCGATCACCGCCCACCAGTCGGGCGCCGAGGTCGCAGCGCCGGCCGACGAGGCCGACGAGGACGTCGCGGACGAGGCCCTCGAGGCCCCTGAGGCCGAGGCGCCCGAGGCCGCCGAAGACGAAGACGAGGGCGCCCGCCGCCCCCGCCGCGGACGGCGTGGCGGCCGTGGCCGCGGCCGCCGCAGCGAGGAGGGCGCGACCGACGAGGACGCCGGTGACGAGGCCGACGCCGAGCCCGCGGCCGACAAGTCCGTCGAGGGCGTCGTCGAGCTGCTCGCCAACGGCTCGGGCTTCATCCGCCTGTCCCCGCCCGATCCGACCGACGACGACGTCTACATCTCCGCCGCCCAGGTCAAGCGCTGCGAGCTCGTGTCCGGCGACCGCATCGGCGGCCCGCTGCGTGCCCCGCGCCGCTCCGAGCGCTTCCCGTCGCTGATCCGCGTCGACACGATCAACGGCCGCCCGGCCGACGAGGTCGCCGAGGGCACCCGCTTCGAGGATCTGCCGGCGTCGTTCCCGGACCAGCGCTTCGAGCTCGGCTCCGAGGACCCGACCGTGAAGGCGATCGAGTGGCTGACGCCGTTCGGCAAGGGCTCACGCGTCGTCATCGCCGGGCCGGCGCGCTCCGGCAAGACCGAAGCGCTGCGCCGCCTCGCCGGCGCGCTCGCGGGCCTGGAGGGCATCGACGTGTCGCTCGTGCTCGCCGGCGTCCGGCCGGAGGAGATCGGCGAGTGGCGTGAGGGCCCGGTCGAGCCGGGCGCTGCGCTCTCATTCGCCGCCTCGAGCGACGCGCTCGCGCAGGCCGTCGAGCAGGCGATCGAGCTGGGCCGCCGCGTGGCCGCCCGTGGCGGCGACGCCGTCGTGCTGATCGACACGCTCGAGTACCTGCCGCCGCACGCCGCCCGCCGGGCGCTCGCCGCGGCACGCAACATCACGGACGGCGGCTCGCTGACCGTGGTCGCGACCGCGGCCGCCCCGCTCGGGGGCGAGACGACCGTCGCCACGCTCGACGCCGAGCGCACCGCGCTCAGCCGGTTCCCGGCGCTCGACCTCACCCGCTCGGGCGTGCTGCGCCCGGAGCGGCTGGTGGGCGACGCGGGCGCCGAGGCGATCGCCAAGGCGCGCGCGGACCAGCTGGCTTAGCTCCTCACTACTGCCGCGAGTACGCCACGCGCTGCCAGTTCGGCTCGGGCGAGAGCTCGATCGGCTCGTGGTCGTGCTCCGGCTGGACGTAGCCGAACGTGTTCGTCACCTCGTCGAACACGACGTCCAGCTCGCCCTCCTTCACGCGCTGGTCGAGCCAGGCGGAGCGGAACACGAGCCGGCGCAGCCAGTGCACCAGCGAGCGGTCGGACGGGCCAACCAGCTCGGGCCAGCAGTCGTTGACGTGCTCGCCGAGCCGGGACGCCGGATCCTGAATCTCGCCGTTGACGGCGAGGTTCACGAGGTCCTCGAGCTCGGTGGGGTCCAGGCGCCCGCCGACAAAGCCGAGCTTGCGCGCGGCCTGCTCGACGCGCTCCGAAAAATCACGTTCGTTGAACGTAAAACGGAGCTCGCCGTATTCGAGGACGTAGTCCTGTCCGGAGTCGTAGTTGCCGCGGCGCATCGGGTCCATGATTGGTCGGCCCGGAGTCCCGCCCGGGGCGTCTGCATCTTAGGCGCGAGTCCTCCTCGCGCGCCGCTCGTGAGACAGATCTTTCACTCGGCGCAGCGTTCGCGGAGGTCGAACGCGCGGACGGCGTCCGGCGCCTCGTCCGGCCAGTCGAAGAAGCGCTTGTTCACGCACTGGAAGTCTGCCAGCCCGCGCCCGTCATACGCCTGCTCGACGGTGAATCGGCAGCGCCGCAGCGGGGCGTTGGCGAGCCGCACGGTGCCGAACCCGGCCCGGGTGCGCTCGGCCTCGCGGAACATGTCGACGTCGATCTCGCTCGAGAACACCTGCTGCAGACAGCCCATGAAGCGGCGGCCCGTGAGCGGGTCGTCGTAGGCGTACAGGTTCGGGCACGAATCGGCTACGCAGGTGGCCGGCGCGATCACACGGTCGCAGAACGTCGAGCAGCGTCTGCATTCGTTGATCTCGGTGCGCCGGACGATCCGCGCCATTGCGGAAGTCTACGCCCACGGGGGCTACGCTGCGAGCGGACGTTCGTCCGCTCTGGGGCGCACGCCGACGACCGCGAGCAGCGCATCCACGACGGTCGGATCGAACTGCGTGGCGGAGCAGCGCACCAGTTCCGCGGCCGCCAGGTCGGCGGGCATCGCCTTGCGGTACGGCCGCGTCGTGGTCATCGCGTTGTAGGCGTCGCAGCAGCAGACGATCCGCGCTTCGAGCGGGATCTCCGCGCCGGCGAGGCCGTCTGGGTAGCCGCCGCCGTCCCAGCGCTCGTGAGAGCCGCGCACGATCGCGCCGACCTCACGCATGAAGCCGCCGACGTTGTCGAGCATCCGCTGGCCCTCGATCGTGTGCCCACGCATCACCCGCCACTCGTCGTCGTCGAGCGGGCCGGGCTTGTTGAGGATCTCGTTCGGGATCGCGACCTTGCCGACGTCGTGCAGCAGGGCGCCGAACTCGACGTTGCGCCGGCGCTCGTCGGTCAGGCCGAGCTGGTCGGCGACCGCGAGCGCGAGCTCGACGACGGCGCGCGTGTGCTTGCCCGTGTAGGCGTCGTCCGCGTCCACGACCTCGGCGAGCACCATGGCGGTGCCGCGATAAGCGCCGTTGAGCTCGGTCAGCTGCACCAGGCGCGTGCGCCGCTCGCTCGCGAACACGGCCAGGACGCCGAACAGCGGGATCATCAGGGTCAGGTACCACGGGGACTCGTCGATCGCAAAGGCGGCGAGGAGGCCGACCGGCGCGAGCGCGATATCGACCACGTAGACCATCGAGGCCTGCCGGAGGTGCTCGGTGAGGCTCGCGCGCGGCGTTGCCAGGTGTTCCCACAGCAGGGAGACGCCCAGGTCCGTCCCGATCTGGGCAGCGAGCATCGCGAGCAGCAGCAGCGCGCCCACCTCGGCCGGACCGGGCGAGCCCGCGAGCGCGAGGACCGTCGCCGGCCCGACCGTGAACCAGGCGTTGCCGGGCGAGATCAGTAGGCGCCAACGCGCTGTCTTTCCCCGCACCGCGTCGGGCACGCGCGAGGCGAAGATCGCCGCCGCCATCGTGACCGGGACCAGCCACGGGGGGAGCAGGAAGAGGGTCGGGACGAGTGCGAGCTGCACCGGCGCCGTCCATCCGAGCGGGAGGTCGAAGCGGGCGCCGATGGCGAGCGTGATCAGCGTGCCGCAGAGCAGCACCATCAGCGGGTCGGCCGGAACCGTGTGGGGGCCGAAGACGTAGAGCGCCACGACGGCCCCGACGAGGCTCACGAGGATCACAAGGTCCGCGCGCAGCTCCACCGCGGACGGCTGCGCCTCGCCGACGGCGAGGTCCTCCTCGGCGGGAGTGACGTGTGTGAGCGTGAGTGGCGGCATGGGCAACTGGCGAGCCCGATGGCTCGACCAGGAAATCGGCCGAGGCGTTACGCGCTTTAGCCTGCGGCGACTAGGACGTCCGTCCGCTCGGCTCCTGCGTGCCGGCCTGGGGCCGATGGCAAGAGCAACATGACGTTGACCGACCAAGGGACGGACCCCATTCTTCATCTCAAGCCCGCCAGGCTGGCCGCTGGCCTCGCTGTCGTGATCGCATCCATCGGACTGATGGCGCCAGTCGCCGATGCGGCCGGCAAGAATGCCGAGAAGACCGAGAAGGTCGGCAAGGTCAAGACCGAGGCCGGATCCCTGGCCCCGAAGAAGTCCGCCGCCGCTGCCCCTTGTGCCGACCGCACGTTCGCCAAGGTGTTCAGCGCCTGGCACGACAACGCGCTCTACACGCTCGCCGGCGGCGGCGACTTCGAGACGCAGGCCGAAGGCTGGACGCTCGAGGGCGCGGCATCGATCGCGGCCGACAGCCCGCCGTTCCTCCTCGGCACGGAGCTCGGCGTGTCATCGCTCGAGCTCACGGCCGGCGCCACGGCGGTCAGCCCGCCGATCTGCGTCGCGCGTGGGTTCAAGAGCTTCCGGTTCGCGGCACGTTCGGTGAGCGCCGACCAGGGCGCCCTGCGCGTTCAGGTGCTCTACGCCAGCGGCAAGAAGAAGTCCCCGCGCCGCGTCCGGCCGGGCGCCGAGTGGGCGCCGACGCGCAAGCTGTCGCTCGCGCAGGGTCTGTTCCACGTCCGTCGGCGCGCCTCGACCGCGATCCAGCTGCGCTTCACGGCGTCCGCGGGCACCGTGCGGATCGACGACGTCTACGTCGACCCGTTCCTCCGGCGCTAGCCGAAAACATTCGTCCGGTGCGGTCCGGAAGCGACGGACCGCGCCGATAGCTGTGGTGACACGGAAGTCCGACTTGAACGAAAGGAGTCGTCTTGCGCCGCATCACCCGCTCCAAGCTGGCCCGTTGCGTGGCCATCACAACTGCATCACTGACTCTCACCGTTCCCGCGGCCCAGGCCGCGAACGTCGCCACCACCGAGGCCACCTGTGCTCCGCGCGTCTTCACCACCACGTTCGCGAAGTGGGGCGACACCGCGCTGTACACGCTGGCCCCAGGCGGCGACTTCGAGTCCGCAGCCTCCGGTTGGACGCTCACGGGGAGCGCCGCGCGGGTTGCCGGGAGCTCGCCGTTCGCGAGCGGTCGCTCGTCGCTGTCGCTGCCGGCCGGCACGTCGGCTCTGAGCCCGCCGATCTGCGTCGAGAAGGGCTACCCGAGCTGGCGGTTCGCCGCGCGTTCCACTGGCGGCAAGCTGTCTGTCGAGGTTGTCTATTCCAAGAAGACGAAGGAGAACGTCACGGTCACGCCGGCGGCGTCATGGGGGCTGACCCCGGTGCTCCGCCTCTCACAGGGGCAGTTCGGCAACGGTGCGGCATACATCCAGTTCCGCCTCACCGCGTCGGGTGCGACCGTCGGCGTCGACGACGTCTACGTCGACCCGTTCCTCCGCCGCTAGCCAGTCGGGGGTGCCAGCCGGGGCGAGGATTTTTCGCCCCGGCCTACTCGTCGGCATGCCCGCCGACCCGACGACCATCCTGCTGGTGGAGGACGACCCGGTCCTCCGGACCTTCCTGGCCGACAACCTGACCGCCGACGGCTACGAGCTGATCGTGGCCGAGACGGTGCGGGACGGCCTGCGCGAGCTGGAGTACAAGCGGCCTGATCTCGCGATCGTCGATCTCGGGCTGCCCGACGGGTCCGGGCTCGATCTCATCGCGCGCGTGCGGGCGGCCGACGGCGTCGCGTCGCGGCTCGACCCCGACGTGCCTCTCGTGGTGCTGTCCGGGCGCGCGACCGAGCTGGACCGCGTCCGCGGCTTCGAGCGCGGCGCCGACGATTTCGTCGCGAAGCCATTCTCGTACGGTGAGTTGCGGCTGCGGCTGGGCGCCGTGCTGCGGCGTACGCACGAGCGGCGCGGCCGCGGGCGGCTGCGGGTCGGCGAGCTCGAGCTCGACCCGGCGTCACGCGAGGTGCGGCTGCGCGGGCAGCGTGTGCTGCTGTCGCAGAAGGAGTTCGCGCTGTTGCGCGCGCTCGCCGCCGATCCCACGCGCGTGCTGACGAAGGAAGAGCTGCTGCGCGACGTCTGGGGCTTCAGATCGCTCGGCACGACCCGCACGCTCGACTCGCACGCCTGCCGCCTGCGCCACAAGCTCGGCGGCGGCGGCGACCGCTTCGTCGTCAATGTCTGGGGCGTTGGCTACAGGCTGGTCGACGGCCCGGTGGCGGAGATCGCGGCGTGACCGGCTGGCTGGCGCTGCTCGCGTGGGCGCTGGGCGCGAGCGCGCTGCACCTGCGCGGCCGCCAGCGGCTCGTGCTCGCCGCACGCGCCGGTCACGAGGTGCGCGGCCCGCTGTGCGCGGCGCGGCTCGCCCTCGACGGGCTCGAGCGGTCGGCGCGGGTCGAGGCGATCGACCTCGAGCTGCGGCGGGCGTCACTGGCGCTCGACGACCTCGCGAGCGCGGAGCACGGCGGCCGCGGAGCCGAGCGGTTGCAGACCGTCGATGTCGGCCGGCTGCTGTCCGACGCCGAGCAGGCGTGGCGCGCGCTGGCCGTCGCCCACGGCGCCGGCCTGGAGATCGACGCCGTGCGCGGCCGCGTGGTGGGCGACCGCCTGCGCCTCGCGCAGGCGTACGGGAACCTGGTCGCCAACGCCGTCGAACACGGCGGCGGATGTGTGCGCGTCCGCGCGTCGTCCGGGTCGGGCCGCATCAAGGTCGAGATCGCGGACGGCGGTCCCGGCCTTCCTGCGTCGATCCCGGCGCTGATCACCGCCGCGCGCGGGCGCCGCTCGCAGCGCGGCCACGGCCTGGCGATCGCCGCGGCGATCGCGGAGCGCCACGGCGGCCGCCTCACCTCGGTCCCGGCCGACCGCGGCGCCCATCTCGTCCTGGATCTGCCCGAGGCGCCGTGAGCCGGCGGCGGCGCGCGGCGCTGCTGCTCGGGCTCGCGTTGGCGCTCGGCACGCTCGCCGCCTCCGACGTCGCGCGCCGCGAGGCGGCGCTGCGCGACCAGATCGGACCGGCCGTCGCCGTGCTCGTCGCCGCACACCCTCTGGACGCCGGCCGGCGGCTCGCGCCGGGCGACCTCGCGCTGCGGCGGATGCCCGAGCGGTTCGCGCCCGCCGGCGGACCTGCCGTGCCGGAGCTGGTCCTCGGGCAGCGGCTCGCGGTCCCGGTCCCGGCGGGAGCGGCGGTCGGCGAGCACATGCTCGCGCCCGCGCCCACGGCAGGCGCCGGAGTGCGCCGCGGCGAGCGCGCCGTCGAGGTCGTGGCGACCGGCTCTGCGGCGATCGCGGCGGGGGCGAGGGTGGACGTGCTCGTCACGCGCGAGCGCGGCAGCGGCGGCGGCGACACCGAGCTCGCGCTCGAGGACGTCGAGGTGCTCGCGACCCGCCCGGCACCAAACCGCGACGACGGTGGCGGGGGCCCGCAGCGGGCAGCGACGCTCCGCGTGACCGTCCGCCAGGCGGTCTACCTCGCCGCTGCGGGCGCCTTCGCGCGCGACATCCGGCTGCTCGCCCGCGCCCCCGGTGACCACCGGCTCGCCGGTCGCTCGACCGTCGGATCCGATTTGACGATGATCACTCCCGGTGGCTGATGCACTTGCGCTTCGGCCTCGAGACCTCGACCGACGGCGTCGAGTGGCTCACGTTCCTGGAAGGGGAGTACCACCGGCGGTGATCGCGCCCCAGTCGCCACCGGCGTTCAGGTCGCCGAGCAGGGCGAGGACGCCGAGCTCCATGCGGCGCATCAGCAGCGTCTGCGCCGGCATGCTCAGCCGGCGCATCACCGCGAAGTGGGGTGAGCGCGGCGGGTAGCCCAGCTCGAAGATCTCGCCGACCTGTCCCGGATCGATCCGGCGGAAGCCCGGGGCGATCATCCATCCGCCCGCGTCGGTGAGGTGCTCGAGCAGTGCACCGGGATCGAACGACTCGCCCTCCGGCAGGTAGCCGAGGCGCGAGAGCCCGTCATGCACGCCCTGCGCGTCCTCGTCGGCGACCGCGCGCATGATGTCGCCCTCGCCGTCCATCTCGTCACTGTCGACGTCGCGGAGCAGGCCGAAGTCGAGCACGCACAAGCGTCCGTCCGGGCTGACGATGCAGTTGTCCAGGTGCGGGTCGCCGGCGGCGATCCCCTCGTGCCGCGCGAGGCCGAAGTAGAAGCGGAAGGCGATCTCGCCGATCCGGTCGCGTTCGGCCTCGTCGAGCTGTCTGATTCCGTCGTGGTGCAGCCCGTCGACGTACTCGGTCACGAGCACCCGGCGCGTCGAAAGGTCCGTGTGCACGTGCGGCACACGCACGTCCGGATGGCTGCGGAACAGCCGCTCGATCCGGCGCTGGTGCTGGGCTTCGACCTCGTAGTCGAGCTCGTCGGAGATCCGCTCGCGGAGCTCGGCCAGCAGCGCGCCGGCGTCGAGTCCCGGCGCGAGCCGCTTGAGGATCGGCGCGACGACCCCGAGGCTGCGCAGGTCCGCCTCGACCGCCTCGGCCACGCGCGCGTGCTGAACCTTGACCGCCACGTCGTCGCCGTCGTCGGTGCGCGCGCGATGGACCTGGCCGAGCGAGGCGAGGGCGAACGGTTCCTCGTCGATGTCGGCGAACACCTTGCCGACGCGGGCGCCGAGGTCCTGTTCGATCACCTTTCGCACGGCGGAGAAGGGGACTGCCTCGGCGCCGTCCGGCAGCGCACCGAGCGCCGGCTCGCCGTCGAGCTGGACCATCGAGAGGAACTGCCTGACCTTCGGGCCGGCGCCCTTCAGCCGCCCGAGCTGCGCTCCGAGCTCCTCGGCCAGCGCAAGCGTGCGCGCGTCCTCGCGCTCGCTCATTGCTTGCCGGCGCCGCTCAACAGCTCGCGCCAGCGGGTCGAATCGACCACCGCGGGCTCGGTCGTCTCCATGAAGTCGGTCAGCAGCCGCACGAACCGGAGCGGGTCGTCGAGGTGTGGGAAGTGGCCCGCCTCGGGGAAGATCTCGAGCCGGCTGTCCGGGACCAGCTCGTGGGCGGCGTGGGCGTGCTTCACCGGGATGATCGGGTCGCGGCCGCCCCAGACGAGCAGGAACGGGATCGTCTGCGCGAGGTAGAGGCGATCGCTCGCGTTGATCCGCTGGCCGCCGGGATCGACGAGCGTCCTGAGCGTATGCAGGAAGGCCGCGCGCGCCTCGCCGTCCGAGAGCGACGCGTGCCCGCGGAGGATCTCGCCGAGGTCCGTGTGCACGCGCAGCCCGACGCGGCCGAGGAGCCGTCCGAGCACGCGGCCGGCGCCGAGCACCTGCTCGTTCACCAGCAACGGGATCACGAGCTCGGAGCCCGGGAGGCTGGCCGCCCGCAGCAGCGCGGTGATGTCGCGACCGAGCCCGCCGCTGCTCACGAGCACCAGCCGTTCGCAGTGCTCGGGGAACTGGTAGGCGAGCTGCATCGCCACGCCGCCGCCGAGCGAATGGCCGACGAACGTCGCCCGCTCGTGACCGAGCGCGATCAGGAGATCGCGGATCCCGTTCGCGTAGGCGCCCAGCGAGTAGTCGCCGCGCGGTTTGGCCGATTCGCCGTGGCCGAGCAGATCGGGAGCGATGACGGTGTAGCGCTCGGCCAGGTACGGGAGCAGCCTGGCCCAGGTGGCCGACGTCGAGGTGATGCCGTGGACGAGTACCAGCACCGGGCCGCTGCCCGCCGACCGATAGAAGAACCGGTGCCCGTGCAGCGAGATCTCGTGCAGTCCGTCGAGCTTCGGCTCGTTCGGTCGTGACATATGTCGCGAGGGCGCGGACCGTCCGGGAGGGGCGCGGATGCGCCTCTTCTGTAGCCCGAGGGGACTACGCGCGCCCCACCTCCTCGCGTCGAGTTTAGCTTCCGGCCGGGGGCGAAGCTCCGCCGCGGCGCCCTCTTTACGGGATATGCACGATCTCGACGCCCTCGCCGCCGACCTCCGCGAGCGGCTGCTGGCGGACGCCGCAGACGCACCGGGGGAGGACGCCACAGAGCGGATCCGGGCGCTGGTGGACCGCGAGGCGGCGGTGCTCGACGCGGGCGCGCGGGCGGAGCTGGCGGGCCGGATCGCCGAGCGGGCGTTCGGGCTCGGGCCGCTGGAGCCGCTGCTCAGCGACCCCGGTGTCGAGGAGCTGATGGTGTGCGGGACGGCGCCGGTGTGGATCGAGCGCGGCGGCCGGCTCGAACGCACATCCGTCCGATTCCCGCACGAGCGCGACTTGCGCG
Source organism: uncultured Solirubrobacteraceae bacterium (assembly GCA_963792385.1). Taxonomy (GTDB): domain Bacteria; phylum Actinomycetota; class Thermoleophilia; order Solirubrobacterales; family Solirubrobacteraceae; genus DASSUW01. Next base: position 17,306 of record CAWBVZ010000002.1, read on the forward strand.
ACGCGATCGAGCGGATCCTCGCGCCGCTGGGCCGGCGCGTCGACGAAGCCGAGCCGCTGTGCGACGCTCGGCTGCCGGATGGCTCGCGCGTGAATGTGGTGATCCCGCCGCTGGCGCTCGACGGTCCCGTGCTGACGATCCGGCGCTTTCGCCGGCGCGGCTTCAGTGCCGACGACCTCGTCGCCAACGGCACGGTCACGCGGCCGCTGCTCGAGTTCCTCGGGCGCGCCGTGCGCGCTCGGGCGAGCCTGCTGGTGTGCGGTGGCACCGGCTCCGGCAAGACGACGACGCTGAACGTCCTGTCGAACTTCATCGGCGCGGGCGAGCGCGTGGTGACGATCGAGGACGCCGCCGAGCTGCGGCTGCGCCAGCCGCACGTGATCCGGCTCGAGGCGCGGCCGCCGAACCTCGAGGGCCGCGGCGAGGTGACGATCCGCCGGCTCGTGCGCAACGCGCTGCGCATGCGGCCTGACCGCATCGTCGTCGGCGAGGTGCGCGGGCCGGAAGCGCTCGACATGTTGAGCGCGCTGTCCACCGGTCACGACGGCTCGCTGTGCACGATCCATGCGGGCACGCCGGCCGAGGCGCTGCGGCGCGTCGAGACGCTCGCCCTGATGGCCGGGCTCGGCCTGCCGCACGCGGCCCTGCGCGAACAGGTCGCCGACGCGTTCGACCTCGTGGTGTGCCAGGCGCGCGGGGCGGACGGCACGCGCCGCGTCGTCGGCGTCGCGGAGGTCGTCCGCGTGGCCGGCGGCCCGGCCGCGCGTGAGCTGTACGCGTGGCGCGGCGGCCGCGGGCACTGGCGCGCCGCGCTCAGCGATCCGCTCGCCGCGCGGCTCGCGGCGGCGGGCGAGGCGGCCGCCGCGTGAGCCGCGCAGCGCTGCTCGCGTTCGGTGCCGGCGCCGCCGCGGTGCTCGGCTCGTGGGAGGCGCTCGCCGCGGTCGAGCGGTCGCAGATCCTGGCCGCGCTCGGACGGGCGGTCGAGCCGCTCGCCCGCGCCGGTCGAGAGGGCCGCGAGCCCACGCGCCCGGAGCGGCGCCGGCTCGCGCTGCTCGCGACCGGCGCGCTGACCGCCGCCGGCTGGCTGGTCGGCGGCCCGGTGCTTGCCGTGCTCGCCGCGGTGGCGGGTCCGGCGCTCGTGGTGGCGGCCGTGCGTGCGCGCCGGCGGCGGTACGCCCGCGAGCTGCGCAAGGGCGCGGCCGGCGCCGCCCGTGCGCTCGCGGACGCCGTCGGCGCGGGGCATTCGATTCGCGGCGCGCTGGCCGTGGCGGCCGAGGGGACCGGTGGTGCGGCCGGCCACGAGCTGCGGGCGGCGGCGCGCGGGCTTGCGCTCGGGGACCCGACCACGACCGTGCTCGAACGGTTGCGCGAGCGCGCCGGCGACCCGGCGTGGGCTGCGATCGTCGCCGGCATCCTGCTGCAGCGCGACGCGGGCGGCGACCTCGCCGGGCTGCTGCGCGACCAGGCGGCGGCGCTCGAGGCGGCGGACCGGATCGAACGCGACGCTCGCACGGCGACCGCGCAGGCGCGCTTCACCGCGCGGCTCGTCCTCCTGCTCCCGGCCGGCGCCGCGCTGCTCGCGGAGTTGGTGAGCCCGGGCCTGCTCGCAGGTCTGCTCGCGCACCCGCTGTCCGTCTGGCTCGTCGCCATGGCGGCCGTCCTGCAGGCGACCGCGATCGTCGCGGTGTGGCGACTGGCGCGCACGCGATGACGCGCTCGGTGCTGCTCGCCGCCGCGGCCGGAACACTGTCGGCGCCGGCTGTCGCCGAGTTGCTGGCGGCCGTGCGCCGGCCGCGGGCGGCGCCGGCGGGGGTCGCCGCGCTCGCGCGGATCGGGCGCGGGTTCGGCTGGCGCGCGCCGCGCGGGCTGGCGGCGCGGATCGCCGCCGCCGGGCTCGACACGCCCGCGGGCGACGTGATGGCCGTCAAGGCGGGCGCGGCGCTCACGGGCTTGGCCGCCGCAGTAGCGCTGGCGCCGGCCGCGCCCGGCCGGGCCGGCATCGCGCTGCTCGTCGCCGGCCCTGCCGCCGGCTTCCTCGCACCCGACGCCGGGCTCCGGCGCCGCACTCGCCGCCGCGCCCGCGCGATCGAGGCCGAGCTGGCCGACGTGCTCGACCTCCTGCGCGTGTCGGTCGCAGCCGGCCTTGCCCCGGGCCGGGCGCTCGCTGAGGTCGGCCGTCGCCACCCCGGCATGCTGGCCGGCGAGCTCCGGCGCGCCGCCGCTCACGCCGCGCTGGGCGTGCCGCGCGCGACGATCTATGCCCGGCTCGAGGCGCGCTGCCCGGCCGCCGGGGTGCCGGCGCTGGTCGCCGCGCTGCGGCGCGCCGACCGCCACGGCGCCCCACTCGCACCGGTGCTCGCGGCCGAGGCACGCGCCGCCCGCGCGCGGGCCGCGCAACGCTCCGCCGAGGCTGCCGCGCGGGCCGCGCCGCAGATCCAGCTCGTCGTCGCGCTGCTGCTCGTCCCGGCGGTGCTGCTGTTGGTCGCGGCGGCGCTGCTGCCGGCGATCGTGCCCGCCTGAGCTACTTCAGGCCGGCCGCGATCCTCATCTGCGCGTGTCCGGGGCTGCCCTTGGCGCCCATCGCGATCACGTCGTAGGCCTCGAGGTAGGGCTTCGCCTGATCCCAGCTCGGATCGGCCTGGCCGCTCGAGTCGACGAGCGCGACGATCGATGGCATCGAGAGCAGGAGGCTGGGGTCGATGTCCTCGAGCGCGTCCCTGGCCTGGCCGTAGATCTCTGCATCGCCGAGCTTGTCGGAGGGTTTGAGCGCCGCGCCCGCGGCGTCGGTGCCGTAGGCGATGACCACCTTGCCGCTGCCGCGCGCGAACACGATCGGCTTCGGGACGCCGGCGTCCTGGACCGCGAACGCGACGTCGGCGCCGTCGATCTGGATCGGGTTGGCCTTCACGCCGGCCGTCGACTGCAGAAGCCCGACCAGCTTGCCGAAGCCGGTCGCGGCCTTGGCCTCGTCGGTGACCTGGATCACCGCGCCGCCGCCGAGGTTCTCGATGCTGTCGCCGCGGATGAAGAAGGCGACGTCGCCGATCCAGCTCAGCACGTCGTTGTCGAGGTCGATCCCGTAGCGCTGCTTCAGCTGGCCTTGGAGCGCCGCGCCACCGAGGGCACCGGCGAACGTGTCCAGTGATGCCTTCAGCGCCGCGCCGTAGTTCGGCGAACCGAACGCGCCCCACGAATCGCCCGGCAGCTCCTTCATCAGCGGCGTGCTGGCGCCGGTCCAGAGGTTGGAGAGGCCGCCGAGCGACTTTGCACCCTCGACGTCGACGGTCACGTCGAGCGCGAGCCGGTCGCCGTTGGCTGCGAACGACCCCATGATCGGGCCGACCTTCTCCAGCGGCACGAGCTGCTGGAACTGGCGCAGCTGCTCCTCGCCGCTCGGCTGGCCTTCGAAGCCGATCTTCAGCAGCTGCTTGAAGTCGAGGTAGAAGTGTCCGAGCCGGTCATCGGCAAGGTTGTCGGTGCCGTTGCGGTAGCGGTCGGAGTCCGCCAGCGCCTTGCCGTCCTTCAGCGTGTCCAGCGTGCGCTTGAACTGGGCTTCCGGGCCGGCGATCAGGAAGTCTTCGGTGGCGCCGACCGCGTCGCCGCCCTCGTCGACCTGGTAGTCGGTGCCCTGGTAGGAGCGGTCGGTCATCTTGTCGCCGCTCGCCTTGCGCCCCTTTTCGACGGCGGCCAGAGCGGCGTCCTGGTCGGTGATCGCGATGATCGCCGCGCCCACGGGATCCTCGCCGCCGCCGCTAGTGGCGAGCCAGACGCTGGCGCGCTCGCCGAGCCACGGCTTGATGTCCTTCTCGTAGTCGAGCTTCGCGGTGCCGTCCTCTTTCAGCGCCTTGTCAAGGAACTCGGAGATCTTGCCCGACGGGTCGTCCGTGCGCAGGACCTTGCCGGCCGCGTCCAGCGCGTCGTCGCGCAGGTCGCCCTGCGGCTGGATGACGGCCTCGAAGTAGAGCGGCGCATCCGCCGGGACGGCGCTGGCCGGATCGGCATCGCCGGACGCGGCGCCGCCTCCACAGGCGACCACGAGCGAGGCGAGGAAAGCGAGCGCGGCGAACGAGGCGGCACGGAGCATGGGCGGCGGGTCCTTCCCCTGGCTGACGATTCCGCGTGTCTCCCACGCGGCCCCACGAAGGGTAGGTGCAGGGTCGATACCCCGCAAGGTGTCGTGCAAACGGCTCGGATGCAACCGGCCGTGCAGGTACGCGCCCCGCGTGCACGAACCCGCCCGGCCAGTGTTCTTCCTGGAAAGCGCCGATTTTCTGGTTCGCGATGTGACAGCGTTCAAGTCGCGTGGGGCGAATGACGACATTTGTGTTGCAGAGTGGGGCGGTGTGGGGTACGTTCCACTCTGCGAAGCCGGTCCGGGGTGGCGGGGCTCCTCCCACCCAGCCACCCCGGATCGACTGAACCCACTTCGCCAACGAGTTGGAAACATGAGCCTTGGCCTTCCACGGCACCTTCGAACACTCGCTCGACTCCAAGAACCGGCTGACGGTCCCGTCCCGGTTCCGGTCGGCGCTGTCCGGGAAGGTGTTCCTGGTTCGGGGCGTCGATCCCTGCATCTCGCTGTATCCGGAGGCGACGTACACGGGCCTCACGCAGGCGGCGCTGTCGGGCCTGAACCCGTTCTCGCCGCAGGCGCGCGAACTCAAGCGGATGCTGTACGGCAACGCGACGGACACGGAGCTGGATTCGGCCGGCCGCGTGATGCTGACCCCGCGCCAGCTCGAGCACGCGACGATCGACCGCGAGGTCGTCATCACCGGCGCCGGCGACTGTCTCGAGCTCTGGGACCGCTCGGCCTGGGAGGCCTACGACCGCGACCTGACCCAACGGGCGCCTGACCTCACCGCATCTCTTGGCCATCCTGCTTGACATGCCACGCACTCACGTCCCGGTCCTGGCGGGTGAGCTGATCGAAGCTCTCGACCCGCGGCCCGGGGAGACCGCGATCGACTGCACGCTCGGCGCCGCCGGCCACGCCCGGCTGGTCGCCGACCGCCTCGGGCCGGCCGGCACGCTGATCGCGATCGACCGCGACCCGCTCGCCGAGAAGGCGTTCGCCGAGCTCGCGGCCGAGGTGGCGTGCGAAACCCGCTTCATCCGCGCCGACTTCGAGCACGGCCTGCGGCAGCTCGCCGAGGAGGGCGTGCGCGCCGACATCGCCTACCTCGACCTCGGCATGTCCTCGATGCAGGTCGACACGCGCGAGCGCGGCTTCTCGTACGCCTACGACGCCCCGCTCGACATGCGGATGGACCCCGAGCAGGACCTGACCGCCGCCGACCTGGTCAACACGTGGGACCGGCGTCGGCTCGCGCGCGTGCTGCGCGAGTACGGCGAGGAGCGCTACGCGGACCGGATCGCCGGCCAGATCGTCCGCCGCCGGCCGCTGACCACCACGTTCGAGCTCGTCGACGCGATCACCGCCGCGATCCCCGCGCCCGCGCGGTTCGCCGGCGGTCACCCGGCGAAGCGCAGCTTCCAGGCGATCCGGATCGCCGTCAACGAGGAGCTCGCCCAGCTCGACGCGGCGCTGCCGCTGGCATGGGACGTGCTGCGCGTCGGCGGCCGTCTGGCCGCGATCTCGTTCCACTCGCTCGAGGACCGGCGCGTGAAGCGCTTCCTCACGGAGAAGGCGCGCGGGTGCATCTGCCCGCCCGACCTGCCGGTGTGCGGGTGCGGCCGCACGCCCGAGGCCGAGTCGGTGTTCCGCCGCTCCGTCGCACCGACGCCCGGTGAGATCGCGGACAACCCGCGTTCGAAGTCGGCCCGCCTGCGGGCTGCCCGCAAGCTCAGGGAAGAGGTGTAGATGCCCCCGCAAACTGCCGCCGCCCGCGCACGGACGCGCCAGGCGACCGCTCGCGCGCGGACCGCGACCCGTCCGGCCGCCCCGCGCCGCGTCTCCGGGCCGATGCGCCCGGCGCCCGCCGGAGCGCCGCCGCTGCGCCGCGGCAACACCGGCGTCTTCGAGCGCCTGCGCGCGCTGCCCGAAACCCGGGTGGTCGACGGCCTGCTGCGCGGGCGCGTCTGGATCTGGCTGATCGGCCTGCTGCTCGGCGGCATCGTCGCGATGCAGGTGTCGCTGCTCAAGCTCAACGCCGGCATCTCGCGGGCGGTCACGACGGCCGGCACGCTCGAGCGCCAGAACGCCGACATCGAGGCCGACATCGGGCGCCTGTCGTCCGGGCAGCGCGTCCGTGAGGCCGCTTTAGCTGACGGCATGATCACGCCCGCCGCGGGCGCGGTGCAGTTCCTGTCGGCACGGCCTGACCGTGACTCGCGGCTCGCGGCGCGCCGGATGCAGCCGCCCAGCGACACCGCCGCCGAGATCATGGCGAACGGCGGCCGTGAGCCGGGCGTGCTGGCCGCGGCGCCCCTGACCACGACGACGACGCCGCTCGTCGCTCCGGGCACGACCGACCCGGCCACGACTACGACCACGACCACGCCGGCCACGACGACGACGACCGACCCGGCGGCGGTCGCGACCCCGGCTCCGACCGTCACGCCCACACAACCAGCGGCGGACAACGGGGCCGCCGTCGCCCCACAGGGATAACGGTCTGTGCGGCTCATCGAGCGCCGCATCGGCTTCCTCTTCGCCGTCTTCCTCGCCCTGCTGCTGATCGGCGGCTTCAAGGCCGCGTGGCTCGGCGTCGTGAAGGCGGGCACGCTCAAGCACGCCGCCTCGACCCAGCAGAAGGCCGACATCACCGTCCCCGCCCGCCGCGGCACGATTTTCGACCGCGGCGGCACCGAGCTCGCCGTCTCCCAGCCGGCGGTGACGATCGCAGTCACGCCGTACCTGATCAAGGATCCCGGCGGTCTTGCCGCTCGGCTCTCGCCGCTGCTCGACAAGCCCGAGGACGAGCTGCTGAAGGTGTTCGCCCGCCGCGACACCGGCTTCGCCTACCTCGCCCGCCGCGTCCCGCCCGCACGCGCCCGCCGCATCCAGCGGATGGAGATCGAGGGGCTCGAGTTCATCCCCGAGTTCGAGCGCAACTACCCGCGCGACTGGATGGCGTCGCAGCTGCTCGGCGTCACCGGCACGGACCACCAGGGCTTGTCCGGGATCGAGTACTCGCTCGACGAGCACTTGCGCGGCCGCGACGGCGAGCGCAAGCTCACGAAGGACGCGCTGGGCGACGCGATCCAGCTACGCGAGACGCAGCGGACGGTGCCTGGCACCGACGTGCGCCTGACGCTCGACGCCGCGATCCAGGAGAGCGCCGAGGACGTGCTCGCCGACGTCGGCGCCGAGCTGAAGCCCAAGGGCGCGACCGCGATCGTCATGGACCCCCGCGACGGCGCGATCCTGGCGCTCGCGAACTGGCCCCAGGTCAACGCCAACGCGCCCGGCGACGCGCCCGACTACGCGCGCCAGAACCGCGCGATCGGCGCCACCTACGAGCCGGGCTCGACGTTCAAGGCGTTCACGGTCAGCGGCGCGCTCGAGGAGCACCTGGTGACGGCGGACACGTCGTTCAACCTGCCGCCGACGATCAAGGTGGCGGACCGCGAGATCGGCGAGTCGCACCCGGTCGGCTACCGCACGCTGACCACGGCGGGCATCCTCAAGGAGTCGAGCAACGTCGGCGCGATCATGATCGGCCAGCGCCTCGGCGCGACCGAGTTCGACAAGTGGGTGCGGCGCTTCGGTTTCGGCAAGCCGACAGGGATCGACCTGCCGGGCGAAGAGCGCGGGATCGTGCTCGACGTCAAGAACTACTCCGGCGCCTCGATGGGCAACCTCCCGATCGGGCAGGGCATCGCCGTCACGCCGATGCAGATGGCGACCGCGTACGCGGCGATCGCCAACGGCGGCATCCTGCGGCCGCCGCACATCGTCGAGGACGTCGGCACGCGCGAGGCGCGCAAGCCGAAGGGCCACCGCATCATGTCCAGCATCACCGCCGCGTCGCTGCGCCGGATGCTCGAAGGCGTGTTCGGCCCGGGCGGCACGGCCTCGGGCGCCGGCATCGACGGCTACGTGCTCGCCGGCAAGACCGGCACGGCGGAGAAGCCGGACGAGTTCGGCGGCTACTCGAAGACGAAGTTCGTGTCCTCGTTCGTCGGCTTCGCACCCGCGCGGCGGCCGAAGCTGCTCGTGGCCGTGATGGTCGACGAGCCGCAGGGCGACATCTACGGCGGCACGGTCGCGGCGCCCGCGTTCCGGAAGATCACGAGCTTCGCGCTGCAGTACCTGCGGATCCCGCCGGACTGACGCGCACAACTGCTGAACCGTGATTCAATTCTAGGCGAGCGCCATGCCCTATCGCCCGACCGATCGCACCCGTGCCCGCCTCGCCGCCGTCCGCGAGCGGATCGTCGACGCGGCGCTCGACCAGCTCGCCGAGGGTGGTTACGCGTCGGCGTCCGTGGTCGCCGTCGCGCAGCGTGCAGGCGTCGCCACCGGCAGCGTCTACCGCCACTTCCCCTCCAAGGGCGACCTGTTCGCCGAGGTGTTCCGGCGCGCGTCGCAGCGCGAGGTCGACGTCCTGCGCTCGATGACCGACCGTGGGGAGCCCGTCACGCATCGGCTCGCGGCGTGGGTGGAGGCGTTCGTGCGCCGCGCGCTGGCCGAGCCGGTGCGCGCCTACGCGCTCATCGCCGAGCCGGTCGATCCGGCCGTCGAGGCCGAGCGGATCACGTTCCGGCGCGCGTACGCCGACCTGTTCGAGCGCGCGCTGCGCGACGGCATGCAGGCTCGCCAGCTGCCGCCGCTCGACGCCGAGCTGACCGCCGCCGCGATCGTCGGCGCGCTGGCCGAGGCGCTCGTCGGGCCGCTCCAGCGCCGCGACGCCGGGGCCGACGCGCTCGTCGCCGGCCTGCAGACCTTCGTCCTCCGATCCGTGGGTGCCGCCCGTGAGCACGACTTCGCATGACGTCCTGAACCAGTCCGTCCCGTTCGAGGACGTCAACCTGTTCGACACGGATCTCGCGCTCCGCGAGGCGCTCGAGCGCGAGGGTGCGGGCTGGGCGATCGACCGCGCTCGCGACACCGGCGCCGTCGCCGGCTCGGCCGAGGCGCAGGAGCACGGCCGCCGCGCGGAGCGCAACGAGCCGCGGCTGCTCACGCACGACCGCTTCGGCCACCGGCTCGACAAGGTCGAGCTCGACCCGAGCTGGCACTGGCTGCTGCGCGGCGCGGTCGAGCGCGAGATCCATGCGTTGCCGTGGCGCGACCCGCGGCCGGGCGCGCACGCCGCGCGCGCCGCGCTCGAGCTGCTGTGGACGCACGCCAACGCCGGCGTCATCTGCCCGGTCTCGATGACCTACTCGGCGATCCCGGCGCTGCGCCGCAGCCCGGAGATCGCGGCCGAATGGGAGCCGCGCCTGACGCTCCCCGACTACGAATACGGCGCGCTGTGCGGGATGGCGATGACCGAGAAGCAGGGCGGCTCCGACGTGCGCGCGAACACGACCCGCGCCGAGCCGGCCGGCGGCGGCTGGTGGGAGCTGACCGGCCACAAGTGGTTCTGCTCGTATCCGCCGTGCGCGGTGTTCCTGGTGCTCGCGCAGGCGCCGGCCGGCCTCTCGTGCTTCGTGCTCGAGCGCGGCGCCGGGATGGAGTTCCAACGCCTGAAGGACAAGCTCGGCACGCGCTCGCTCCCGTCCAGCGAGGTCGAATTCCGTTCGGCCGCCGCACGCCTGCTGGGTGAGGAGGGGCGCGGCGTGGCGACGATCATCGAGATGGTCACGCACACACGTCTGGACTGCGTGATCGGCAGCGCAGCCGGCATGCGCCGCGGCGTCGCCGAGGCGGTCTGGCACGCAGGCCACCGCAGCGCGTTCGGGCACCGCCTGGTCGAGCAGCCCGCGATGGTCAACGTGCTCGCCGACCTCGCGATCGAGTCGGAGGCCGCGACTGCGACCGCGCTGCGGCTCGCACGTGCGTACGACGAGGACGACACGGCGCTGCGCCGGTTCGCGACCGCGGTGCTCAAGTACTGGGTCTGCAAGCGCGCCACTCCGCACGCCGCGGAGTCGCTCGAGTGCCTGGGCGGCAACGGCTACGTCGAGGAGTCGCCGATGCCGCGGCTGCTGCGCGACGCCCCGCTGAACGGCATCTGGGAGGGCTCGGGCAACGTGATGAGCCTCGACGTGCTGCGGGCGGTCGCGCGCGAGCCGGACAGCGTGCCGGCGTTCCTGGCCGAGTGCGAGCTGGCGCGCGGCGGCGACGCGCGGCTGGACGCCCACCTCGACGCGCTGCCGGGCACGCTCGGCGCTCTCGCGGGGCCGGACGCGCAATGGCTCGCCCGCCGCGCGGTCGAGGACCTCGCGGTCGCCTTCCAGGCCTCGCTGCTGGTGCGCCACGCGCCGCCCGCGGTGGCCGACGCGTTCTGCGCCGGCCGGCTCGGCGACGCGCGCGGTCGCGTCTTCGGCACGCTGCCGGCCGGGATCGACGGCGACGCGATCGTCGAACGCGCGCTGGCGGCCTAGGAGTCCGTTTCAGAACGGGAGGCCCGTCCGGGACGGTCGAGCGCTGGCGCCGCGGATCGCCCGTATCCGGGCGTGCCGACTTCTGAAACGGGCTCCTAGAGCTGGACCACCAGCGTCGTCAGCACGAGCTTGAACTGCAGGTCCTCGTACAGCGCCCGCGCCTTGTTGCCCTCGGTCACGATCAGCCCGAGCACCGGCACCGGCGTCAGGGCGAGCGCCCGCTCGAGCAGCGGGCGGCCGATGCCGCGGTGGTCCGGGTGGCGGAACAGCTCGATCACCCACGGCCCGTTCTCCGGCGGGTCGCCGGGCAGCGTGCCGAGCAGGATCGCCCCGACCACGCGGCCGTCCGGCGCGACCGCGAGGCCGCTCCCAGGCAGCAGCGGGCCGAAGTCGCGGCCGGAGATCCACGACTCGAGGTCGGCCAGCGTGCGCTCGGGCGGCTCCTCACGGTGGTCGGGATGGCCGGGCGGATACGCGGCGCGGAAGGCGTCGACGAGATCGGCGGCCGGGCGGTCGACGTCGGTCAGCCGCACGCCCGGCGCGTCCGGCCAGCGGTCCGGGGCCGGGTCGCCCGCGAGGTCGCGCGACATCAGGTGCGCGTGGCGCAGCGGCTTGCCGCCGGCGGCGATCAGCGCCCGCCCGAGCTCCTCGTCGCCGGCGATCCGCATGCCGCGCATCTCACTCAGCACGGTCTCGGCCACCAGCTGCAGCGCGACGCCCGACTCACGCGCGAACAGGTCCGCGTACACGGCGCCGTCGCGCTCGAGGCGCTCGTACCGGCCCATCGCCGTTCCCGCCGCGTCGAGGAGCACCTTGCGTTCGATCGCCATCGAGGGCCATCGTAGGGCGCCGGACGCGCTCGTAGACTGCCCGCGGATGACCGTCCGAGATCTGCTCGGCGAAGGGCCGGCGGTCGAGATCGGCGGCCTCGCCTACGACAACCGTGCGGTGGAGCCCGGAACGCTGTTCTTCTGCGTGCCCGGCTTCACGCGCGACGGCCACGAGTTCGCGCCCGACGCCGTCGCGCGCGGCGCGGCGGCGCTCGTGGTCGCGCGGCCGCTCGGCCTCGGCGTGCCGGAGGTTCAGGTCGCCGACGTGCGCGCCGCGATGGCGATCGCCGCCGCGCGCTTCCACGGCGATCCGACCGCCCGGCTGCCGGTCGTGGGGATCACGGGCACGAACGGCAAGACGACGACCGCCTTCCTCGTCCGCTCGCTGCTCGAGGCGGCGGGCCGCCAGTGCGGGCTGCTCGGCACCGTCACCTCGGTGGTCGCCGGCGAGCACCGCCCGACCGTGCGAACGACGCCCGAGGCGATCGACCTCCAGCGCACGTTCCGCGAGATGCTCGACGGCGGCGACCAGGCCTGCGCGATGGAGATCTCCTCGCACGCGCTCGAGCTGCGGCGGGCCGACGGCATCCACGTCGCCGTGGCCGTGTTCACCAACCTCACGCAGGACCATCTCGACTTCCACGAGACGATGGACGACTACTTCGACGCGAAGCGGCGGCTGTTCGCGTCGCCGCTGACCGACGTGCGGGTGGCGAACCTGGACGACGTGTACGGGCGGCGGCTGGCCGACGAGTTCGCCGGCACCGTGACGTTCGCGATCGACGCGCCCGCCGACTACCGCGCCACCGGCGTGCGCACCGGGTTCGCGGGCACCGACTGCACGTTCGAGACGCCGGACGGCGCGGTCGACGTGCACGTCCCGCTCCCCGGCCGCTTCAACGTCCTGAACGCGCTCGGCGCGTGGGCGGCGGCGCGCGCGCTGGGCGCGCAGCCGGACGTGCTGGCCGCCGCGCTGCCGGACGCAGAGCGCGTGCCCGGCCGGTTCGAGCCGGTGGACGAGGGCCAGCCGTTCGCCGTGCTCGTGGACTACGCGCACACCCCCGACTCGCTGGAGAACGTCCTGCGTGCGGCGCACGAGCTGGCGGAGGCCCGCGTGATCGCCGTGTTCGGCGCGGGCGGCGACCGCGATCGCGGCAAGCGGCCGCTGATGGGGGAGATCGGCGCACGGTTGGCGGACGTCTGCCTGGTCACCTCAGACAACCCGCGCTCGGAGGACCCGGAGGCGATCATCCGCGAGATCCTCGCGGGCGTTGGCGAGGATGCCGCCCACGTCGAACACGACGCCGACCGCCGCGCGAGCATCCACCGCGCGGTCGCGCTTGCGCAGCCGGGCGACGTCGTCGTGATCGCCGGCAAGGGCCACGAGCAGGGGCAGGAGTTCGCCGACGGGCGCAAAGAGCCGTTCGACGACGTCGCGGTCGCGCGGGAGGCGCTGCGCTCGTGAAGGGCTGGGACGCAGAACGGGTCGCGGCGGCGGCCGGCGCGCAGCTCGTGCGCTCGCGCGGGGGTGGGCCGGAGAGCGCCGTGATCGACTCGCGCGCTTCCGGGCCGGGCGACCTGTTCGTCGGCCTGACCGGAGAGAACGCGGACGGCGGCCGGTTCGCCGCCGGGGCGCTGGAGGCCGGCGCCTGGGGCGTGCTGGTGGCGCCGTCGTGGGCGGGAGAACTCGGCGGGGAGGGCGCGGTGCTCACCGCGGACGACCCGCTGGCGGCACTCGGCGCGCTCGCCCGGGAGTGGCGGCGATCGCTCGGCGCGGCCGTGATCGCGGTCACCGGCTCGGTCGGCAAGACCTCCACCAAGGACCTCGTGGCCGCGCTGATCTCGCCCCACCGGGCGGTCGTCGCGTCGCGCGGGAACTTCAACACCGACATCGGAATGCCGCTCGAGATCCTCGCCGCGCCCGACGGCACCGAGGTGCTCGTGCTCGAGGCCGCGATGCGCGGCTTCGGCGAGATCGCCACGCTCGCCGCGATCTGCGAGCCCGACGTGGGCGTGATCACCAACATCGGGCCTGTGCACCTCGAGCAGGTGGGGTCGCTGGAGGGCGTCGCGCGGGCCAAAGGCGAGCTGCTGGAGGGCATGCGCGACGGCACCACGGCGGTCGTCCCGGCCGGTGAGGCGCTGCTCGAGCCGTACCTGCGTGAGGAGCTCGAGGTCGTCCGCTTCGGCGACGGCGGGGACGTCTGGCTCGACGGCGACACCGTGATGGCGGGCGGCGAGCGGCTCGATCTGGAGCTGCCGTTCACGTCGCGCCACCAGCGCGTCAACGCACTCGCCGCCGTCGCGGCCGCGCGTGCCGTCGGCGTGCGGCCATCGGGCGTCCTGGAGGTGCGGTTCGGTGCGCTGCGCGGCGAGCGCGTGGCACTGCCGAGCGGCGCCACCGTGATCAACGACTGCTACAACGCCAGCCCTCTGTCCGTGCGCGCCGCCCTCGACGACCTCGCTGCCGAGACGCCCAGCGGGCGGCGGATCGCCGTGCTCGGGGACATGCTCGAGCTGGGGGCCGACGAGGTGCAGCTGCACCGCGAGATCGGCGCCGCCGCCGAGTCGGCGGACGTGGACGTGCTGGTGACGGTCGGCCCACGCGCGGTCGCGATGCTCGACGCCTTCGACGGCGAGTCGTATGCGGTCGCCGACGCGACCGAAGCTGCGGCGCTGACCGGCGAGCTGATCGAGGCAGGCGACGTCGTGCTCGTGAAGGGCTCGCGCGGCGTCGGGCTCGAGGTCGTGGCCGAGGCGCTGGCCGCCGAGGTGCCGCATGGGTGAGGTGCTGATCGCCGGGACGGCCTCGCTGCTGATCTGCGTGTTCCTGTCGCCGAAGTTCATCGAGTTCCTGCGCGCACGCGAGTTCGGCCAGCAGATCCGCGAGGACGGCCCGCAGGAGCACCACGCCAAGGCGGGCACGCCGACGATGGGCGGCATCATCATCTTCCTGGCGATCGCGGTGCCGTTCCTGCTGCTCACGGACCGCGACCCGCGCTCGCTCGCGGTGTTCGGCGTGGCGGTCGCCTGCGCGCTGCTGGGCTTCGCCGACGACTACACGAAGCTCGTGAAGCGGCGGTCGCTGGGGTTGCGCGGGCGGACGAAGCTGATCGTGACGATGGCAATCGCAATCGCGCTGTGGCTTGCCGCGCGGGAGGGAGCGGACCTCGGGGACACGCTGACCCTGCGGATCCGCGACGGCGTGATCGACCTCGGCGTGCTGTACCCCGTCCTGATCTACCTGGTGCTGGCCGGCACGACGTCGGCGGTGAACCTGACCGACGGGCTCGACGGCCTTGCCGCGGGCTGCGCGGCGATCGTGCTGCTCGCGTACATCGCGATCACGTTCACCACGGGCCAACTCGACCTCACGCTGCTGGCCGGCTGCCTGGTCGGTGCATGCGTCGGGTTCCTGTGGTTCAACTCGTTCCCGGCGTCGATCTTCATGGGCGACACCGGATCTTTGGGGCTCGGGGGAGCGATAGCGGCGATGGCGGTGATGACCAAGACCGAGGTCCTGCTGATCATCCTCGGCGGGATCTTCGTGATCGAGGCGCTGTCGGTCCTGATCCAGGTCTTCTCGTTCCAGGTCTTCCGCAAGCGCGTGTTCCTGATGGCTCCGATCCATCACCACTTCGAGCTCCAGGCGTGGTCGGAGACGAAGATCATCCTGCGGTTCTGGATCGTGGCGTCGGTCTGCGCGGCGATCGGCTTCACGCTGTATCAGCAGTCGGTGCCATGACCGAGCGCCGGCGGCTCGTCTCGTCGGGATCGACGTATGAGCGCGACATCGGGTTCAGCCGCGCTGTGCGCGTGGGCGAGCGCGTCGACGTGTCGGCGACGGCGGCGATCTGGCCGGACGGGCACGTGGACGACGACGTCGCGCTGCAGGCCGAGCGGTGCCTGGCGATCATCGCGGCGGCGCTGGCGGAGGCGGGCGCGGGGCTGGCCGACGTGGTGCGGACGCGCGTGTTCCTGGTTGACGCCGCCGACGGGCCGGCCGTGGGCGCCGTCCACGGGCGCGTGTTCGGCGACGTGCGGCCGGCGAGCGGGTTCATCGTCGTTTCGGGGTTCCTGGACCCGCGGTGGCGGGTGGAGATCGAGGCGGACGCGGTCGTCGGGGCGTAACTCGCCTGGGGGGGGGGTGTGGAGTAGTGGGTGTGGTGTTTGTGTTGATGGTGGTTCTGGTTTCGGGGCTGGTCTCCGTGGCGCTACTGGTGGTCGCGGCGCTGGCTTGCAACCGGGTCAGGTGACCGGCCTCGACGCGCGCCAGGCCGACGGGTTCGCCACCGTCGCCTGGACGCCGGTGGAGGGCGCCACCGACTACCAGATCGAGCGCACCGCCGGTCGACGCCGAGAACGCGCCGACCGGCGCCACCGGCGATCGTCGGGGTGTGGCGGCCCAACCGCCAGGTCAACAACGAGTCGCCGACCTTCGCCGACGCCGGCTTCAACCCCGGCGACCGCTTCGAGTGGCGGGTGCGCGCCCGGATCGGCGCCGCCGAGCAGCCGTACTCGACCCCGGTGTTCGCCACGACGCAGCCGCCGTGGGGCGACCCGGCCGTCCCCGGCGAGAACCTGCGCACGCAGTGGGAGACCACCCAGGCCGCGCAGTACACCAGCGACGTCAACGAGTACGCCTACACCGCGGCGATCGACGCAGCTGAGCGAGCGGGTGCGGGTGGTCGAGATCGGCCGCACCGTGCCAGGACCGGCCGATCAACATGTTCGTCATCGGCTACCCGACGCCGCCGCGCCACCGCCGGCGGCGGTGGCCGCGACCTCGCCGCTGGCGATCAACTGCAACGTGCACGGCAACGAGCCGCGGCGACCGGGAGGCGTGCCTGATCATGGCTCGCCAGCTGGCGTTCAGCAACGACGCCCGGACGCTGGACCTGCTCACGCAGCACCACCGTGCTGATCGTCCCGACGATCAACGGTGACGGCCGGGCGGCCAACACCCGGGGCAACTCGACCGGCCAGGACCTCAACCGGGACTACTCGCTGATCCGCGCAGCCCGAGACGTTCGCGTACGTGCGGATGCTGCGCGACTACCGCCCGGTGGCCGGCTACGACGGCCACGAGTTCGGCAACAATCCAGCGCCGGCGACCTGCCGATGCTGCCGCCGCGGCACCAGAACGTGGCCCAGTCGATCTTCGACGAGTCGCAGACATGATCGAGAACTACATGTACGAGCAGCGGCGCCGAGGACGGCTGGTGGCCCTGCCCGTACGGCTGCGAGAACGGCGGCGCCGTCGGGCTCAGCGAGGAGACGATCCTGCGCAACACGCTCGGGCTCAAGAACATCATCAACTCGCTGCTGGAGCTGCGCAGCTGCCGGCGGCGCGACCCGGCCCGACGAGAGGCAACGCGGCGAACAACCGGCGGCGCAAGACGTACTCGGCGCTGTGGACGTTCAACCAGTTCCTCGACTACCACCGCGCGAACGAGCTCGGCGATCAAGCGCGCGTCGCAGGAGGCGATCGCAGTTCCAGGCGGGCGAACACACGGCCGGATCGTGTTCCGCGGCTCGGGCCCGATCCCGGCGCACCCGGCGCCGCACCCGGGCGAGGCCCGCCGCCGGACGAGGACCCGACGCCGGACCAGATCCTGGACCGCCGCCGTGCGCCTACAAGCTCACCGAGGAGCAGTACAACGGCGCCCGCAGCCGGACGGCAGGCCGGTGGGCAGCGCCTCGCGGCGCACGGCTGGAAGGTGGCTCGGCGGGGGCGACGCGCTACTTCGTGCCGCTGGCCCAGCCGGAGCGGGGCCTGATCCCGCTGCTGCTCGACGCGCAGGCCGCGGAGCCGATCCTGGGGCGACGCGGGTGGACTGCTAGCGCAGAACGCCGTCGATCACGTGGATCCGCGGCGTTGGCCGCCCGGTAGTCGGCGCAGACGGTCGTGGCGCGGTCACCGAACGCGCCATGTGCCTGCCCGCGTGACCTGGACCGTGTCGCCGGAGAGCGGTGGTGACGCTGCCGGCGGCGAGGAGGTCGGAGAGCGAGGACGCGAGTGAGGACGTGGGCCTCGACGCAGACCGCGGAGCGCGCGGCGCGGGAGAGCGGGAGATCGCGGCCGCGCCGCGAAGGCGTGAAGGGTTGTTGGTCGGCGCGAGGATCGTCACGCCGAGCGTCCGTGCATTTCAGCGGTCAGCCCCGAGGCCGCACGGCCGCCTGAAGGTGGTGACCACCGGTATCCACTGGAGCGCGACGTCGGCGGGGTCGCCTGTCAGGGGTGACGGCGCGCCGGGGTCATCGCCTGCCGGGAGCACGTCGCATAGCGGCCAGGTCACGCCCGGCGCCGCCGCGGTGAGCCGGCCCGCGGCTCCTGCTCGGGCTTGTCGGAGCCGCAGCAGCCCGCGACGGCGACGGCGATCGTCAGCGTGGCGATGCGCACGCTCGCGCACCCTGCACGCGGCGCCTGAGCATCGCCGGAGTATGGCAACCGCGGGACTGGGCGGCACGGTTGGCGCGGCGATCATCGACCGCGCTCGCGGTCCAGCGCGGCCTCGACCGGCTCGCAGATCGTCGCGCTCGACGCCGGCCTGTGCCAGCGCGCGTGGAACCGTCCCGGCCTCGGCCTGCAGCACGCCGAGCAGGATGTGACCCGCGCCGATCGCCGGTCCGCGCGCACGAGTGAGATCCGGAGCGCACGCTCCAGCGCGGCCTTCGCGGACGCCGCCATCCGCGGCCGCCCACCGGGCGAGCTGCCGTAGACGTTGAAATCCCCTGCGGAGATGCCGACGGACGCAGGCCCGGTCGCGCTCGGCGACGAGCGCGTCTTCCAGCGCGTCGTGGTCGCATAGCCCGACGTCGCCGACCCCACCGCGCCGCCGTCGGCGGGTCATCACGCGTCATACGCGAGCAGGAGGTGCTCGGCCTCGATCGTCGCGTGCCGAGTGCGCGCGCCTGTGCCTCGGCGTCGTTGACGACCGCCCGGGCCTGGCGGGTGAACCGCTCGAACATGAGCGCCTCCTCGGCTCGAGCCGTGCGCGCGCAGCCGCTTGGCGTGCTTCTTGTGCACCGCCTGCCGCGTCACGCCGAGCGCCTCGGCGACGAGCGACCACGTCCAGCCGTCCCGCACCGCCCGCTCGACCTCACTGTCCTTAAGCCGAGTTGACGAGCCGGCGCAGCGCCACGACCGCGGCGATCCGAAGGCCGGGTCGCGGGGCGACTGGAAATCGGTTGTCGGCATGCGAGCAACCGTAGTTGACACCGAACGGCCTGTCAACTCCGGTTGCTCGCCCGGTTTGCACCACTTCGCACGACTTCGCACCAATCCCGTGCCAATCCACGCGCAGGAGCCAAAAACCGGCCCGCGCCGCCGTAGCGTCCGCCTCCGGAATGGCCACCAGAGGAGGACACCCATGGATCTCGATCGCATGCGCGAAATCGTCGCCGCGATCCCAGACGGCGCATGGATGAGCTACGGGGACGTCGCGCGGGCTGCGGGCGGCACGGACAAGCACGCTCGCGCGCTCAACCAGCGCTTCATCAGGGAGGAGACACCGGGCTCGCACCGGGTGCTGAAGTCGGACGGCACGGTTGGCGGCACGGCGCTCGGCGACCCGGCCGCGGTCCGCCGCCGGCTCGAGGCCGAGGGCCTGGAGTTCGAAGGCGGCCGAGCGAATGCCGACGCCCGGATCCGCCCGGTGGAGGTGGCCGAACCGGCCTGAGCGGGTGGGGCGGCGCGGGGTGCGACGTGAGCGCGCCTAGCGGGCGTGGACAGCGTGACGTCAGGGCTGCTGAGGTACGTGCGCAGGGGTCGTTCGCCGATCGACCTGAACTCCAGCGACACCGCGTCGTTGGAGATCGGGGCGGCGTAGGAGCAGGCTGAGCGGGGCCGCCGCGGAGCTGATGTCGGCGTACGACGTGCGTGTTGGCCGCGTTGCGAGCACGCGCCTGGAGTGCCGATGGGAGCGAGAACGTGCCGTTGACGAGGTGGGCCGTCGCCGTCGGGCTGCGTCGGCGACGGTCAGCACCGCGTCACCGGCCGAGGAGATCACGTTCGCCGCGGTGGCGAGGTAGTCCGCGCGACGCCCGGCGGCAGGCGCCGAACGACGGCGGTGCGCCGACCGCCAGCGAGAGCGCGCCGGGCACCGAGCGCGAGATGTGCCGTTGACGTGGTGTGAAGGACGCTGAACGCGACCTCCTTGGTCGGACGTTGCCGGCGAGATAGATGTGGTGAATGAAGTGTGGTGGCCGATAGACGGTAGGGATCGGGCGCGTCGGCACATGCTGAGCACGACGGTTGGGTGGCGGCGTGGCGGAAGTAAGAGAGGAAACAGCGCGTTAGAGTGCTAGGTGAAGGTGATGGGTGACGAGATGTAGATAGTAGGAGATAGAAGTAGGGCTAGAAGGAAGTGGGCTGCGTCTGAGGGTTGTGGTCACAGGTGATATGGAGAGATGCAAGGTGGGCTAGTTGATGTGGCAGACGATCAGGAGAGAAGGATGTCGGACTCGTAGAGCTTACCGTGTGCCAGTAGGTAGACGAGTTGCTGCCGGTGATGATGAAGGTGGATGGGCTGAGCGGTGCCGGGTCGGCGAACGTGATCTCCCGCGGGGCTGTCGGATAGGTGAAGTCGATGACGGAGATGCCCGACGGGTAGTGCCGGTGATGGCGATGTAACCGCTGGAGGTTGGCATGACGTTGAAGTGTGCCACGTGCAGTTCTAAAGATTGCCCTGCGGGCGCGACGTGCACGAGCGTCCGCAGCGGTGTAGCCGGTGAGCGGCTAGATGAAGAACAGCGAGTTGCTGAGGACGATGTCTTTGGCCTCGCACTGCGCCTGTGTTCCGCCGCCCGGCGCGTGGCCGAAGATCAGCACCTTGCCGTGTAGGAGAACGAGACCGAGTGGCCGGTAGAGACGATGCCGATCGAGCGACGAGTACAGGAGGGTTGGGTTCTCGATGCCTCCCTCGGTGGACGGATCGAGGCGCCGGGTCGAACTTGAACACGAGAAGCCGTTGCGCGGCGCAGATGGCGAGGTTGACGGCGCCGAGGATCACGTTGTGTCATGGCACTGACTGCCCAGCCGGAGGCGCGGCGCACGAACACGGCGTTCGTCGGGTCGGAGATCTTGATACGCACGATGTCGATGCCCTGGCACGTCCTGCTCGACCCGCCGACGTAGAGGTAGAGGTTGTCGCGGGACGGCGTCGGGCAGCGCTGTGCGGTGTGGGCGACGCAGCCGGCAGGCGTGGCCGGCAAGGGCGGAACACTCTCGTCCGTGGCGGACATCCGCAGTATGCGGACGACAGACCGGGTTGGCAGGGTCGGCGATGTCGAAGACGTGGATGCCCTCGAAGCCGGTGCCGACCGACTGGCTGCCACAGGTCAGGGTGACGGTGTTGCTGGGCGAGTCCCAGGTTGGGATCAGCAGGTTGCCGGAGAGAAGACGTCGCTGGCGGCGGGGTGGACGCGTGTAGTGGAAGACCGCAACGGGGTTGGCGGGATGGAGGAGTAGAGCACGAGGAACGCGTACAGTGGCGCTGGTAGGCGTAGTTGCCCTTGAAGGCGAGGTAGGAGTTGATGCGCGCGAGCGCGGGGGTCAGCGGCATCCTGCGGGCAGAGAAGCGGACCGGCGTCATGTTTGTGCTCTTAGTGTAGAGGACGGAGACCTCTTAGACCGGGTACGCAGCGGCGTCGTCTCGATGTCTGGCTCAGCGACGCCTCGACGTCGATCAGCGAGCACGCGGCCTCTGAGAGCTCCTCAACGGTGGGCAGCGTGCGTCCAGCTGGAATCGGTGTTCAGCGACAGGGAGCGGTCGCGGCGTCGCACAGGCGGGATGTGCAATCGCAGCCGCCGGCGCGAACGCCAAGAACATCACTGTCCCCGACAAGCCCGACCAGCCCGGCGATTCCCTTCCTCCGTGCCATGCGCGTCCCTCTCCTCGGTGGTATCCCCGCTCCGAGCGCTGTCAGTAACGGGCACGGAGTCGCGAGCATAACAGGTAAGCTGCGCTAAAAGAGTGGATTAGTGTAAAAAAAAAAAAAAATGGAAGGCTGGGCGCGCGCTTGAATGCCCGGCGTGATCAATCGTCCGCCGCTACCGCCGGGGCCGTTCCTCGTCGTCGGGCTCGCCCGCTCGGGGATCGGCGCCGCGCTCGCGCTGCGGGCGCGCGGCGGCGAGGTCGCGGGGTGCGACGCCCAGGCCGTCGGCGAAGCCGTGCGGGCTGAGCTGGAGGCGGCCGGCATCCCCGTGCACGCGCCGTCGGAGGGCGTGGATCTGCTGGCGGCGGCGTCGACCGTCGTCAAGAGCCCGGGCGTGCCCCAGGAGGCTCCGGTCGTGGCGGCGGCGCGGCGGCAGGGCCATCGCGTGATCGGTGAGCTGGAGATCGGCTGGCGGCTGCTGACGAACGAGTTCATCGCGGTCACCGGCTCGAACGGCAAGACGACGACCGTCGAGCTGATCGGCCACGTCCACCGCGCGGCGGACCGGGCCGTGGTCGTCGCCGGGAACGTTGGCACCTCGGTGACGAGCCTGCCAGGGAGCCTGCGTCACGACGCGGTAGTGGTGTGCGAGGCCTCGTCGTTCCAGCT
The DNA here is from genome assembly GCA_963792385.1 of uncultured Solirubrobacteraceae bacterium. Lineage (GTDB taxonomy): Bacteria > Actinomycetota > Thermoleophilia > Solirubrobacterales > Solirubrobacteraceae > DASSUW01. The sequence goes on from CAWBVZ010000002.1 coordinate 39,142, forward strand.
CGAGGACACCGAGGCGTTCGCGCCGGAGGCCGCCGTGCTGCTGAACCTGGCCGAGGACCACCTCGACCGTCACGGGTCCGTCGAGGCCTACCGGGCGGCGAAGCTGCGGGCGTTCGCGCTCCAGCCGCCGGAGGCGCTCGCGGTCGCGCCGGCCGGGCTGACGGCGTCGCTCGGCGGCGACGCCGAGCGCGTCACGTTCGGCGCAGGCGGCGACATGGAGCATCGCGAAGGACGCCTGTGGTGGCGTGGCGAGGCGCTGATCGACGTCGGCGACATCCGGCTACGTGGCGCGCACAATCGCGAGAACGCGATGGCCGCGGCGGCCGTGTGCCTGGCTCGCGGCCTGCCCGCGGACGCGGTCCGCGACGGCCTGGCCACGTTCGGCGGCGTCCCGCATCGCCTCGAGGAGATCGCCACCGTCGACGGGGTGCTCTACGTCAACGACTCCAAGGCGACCAACGTCGCCTCCGCGGTGGTGGGGCTCGAATCGTTCGCGCTGGCACCGTGCACGCGATTCTCGGCGGCCGCGGCAAGCACGGTGACTACACGCCGCTGGCCAAGGCGGTCGCCGAGAGCGCGCGCGCCGTGTACCTGATCGGCGAGGCCGCCGCCGAGCTCGCCGACGCCCTTTCGGCCACCGGCGTGCCGCTCCAGGACTGCGGCGATCTCGAGCGCGCCGTGGCCGCGGCGCGCGCCGCGGCCGGCCCCGGCGACGTCGTTCTGCTCTCGCCGGCGTGCGCGTCGTACGACCAGTACCGGTCCTTCGAGGAGCGCGGTGACCACTTCCGGGCGCTGGTGACGGGAGCGCGCCGCAGGGGGATAGGGCCGCGCGTCGAAGCGAGGTCTGATGCCCAGGTCCGCGCGCGCGAAGAAGCCGCAGCCGCTCGAGCACAGGCTCCTGCTGACGGCGACCTTCTGCCTGCTCGCGGGCGGTGCGGTGATGGTGTACTCGGCCTCGTCCGCCCGCACGCTGCTGGAGGGCCAGGGCGACGGCACCGCCTACCTCGTCAAGTACGTCGCCTACGGCGCGGTCGGCCTCGTCCTGATGCACCTGCTCTCGCGCCACGGCCTCGGCGCCGCGCGCAAGCTGGCGCCGCTGTTCCTGCTGTCGCGTTCGTGATGCTCGTGCTGGTGCTGATCCCGCACATCGGGGTCCGGATCAACGGCGCCCGCCGGTGGCTGGGAGCCGGGGCGCTCACGTTCCAGCCGTCGGAGGTGATGAAGCTCGCGCTGGTGCTGCACACCGCCGCCGTCCTCAGCGCGCGCCCGCGGCTCGCCCGCAGCCTGCGCGGGGTGGCGGGGCCGATCCTCGGCGTCGGCGGCGCGGCGATGCTGCTGATCCTCAAGCAGCCCGATCTCGGCACCGCGCTGGTGATCGGGCTCACGCTCGCCGCGATGCTGGTCGCGGCCGGGCTGCCGCTGCGCCAGCTCGGCCTCGTCGCCGGTGTCGGGGCGTTCCTGGTGCTCGATGTTCGCGCTCATGGATCCCGAGCGGACCTCGCGCCTGACGGCTTCATCAACCCGTGGGCGCACGCGTCCGGCGCCGGCTTCCAGGCCGTCCAGGGCCAGATCGCGATCGGTTCCGGCGGGCTGTTCGGGCTCGGGCCGGGGCAGTCGGTGCAGAAGATCTTCTACCTGCCCGAGGCCCACACGGACTTCATCCTCGCGGTGATCGGCGAGGAGCTCGGGCTGGCGGGAGTCAGCGCGCTCCTGTGCCTGTACGGCATGATCGGGTATGCGGGGCTGCGGACTGCCCGCAACGCGAAGGGCGCCTACGCGAAGTTGCTCGCGGGCGGCCTCACCAGCCTGATCCTGTGCCAAGCGCTGCTCAACGTCTACGCCGTCCTCGGACTCGCGCCGCTCACCGGCGTGCCGCTCCCGTTCATCTCGTCGGGATCGACGTCGCTGATCGTCATGTTGTGCGCGATGGGTCTGCTGCTGAACGTCGCCGGAGGCGGCTCGGCACACCTACGAGCGATGGACGGCGGCCGTGAGCGCGCCGCCCAGGATCGTGATCGCGGCGGGCGGAACGGCCGGCCACGTGGTTCCGGCGATCGCGGTCGCCGACGCGCTGCGGGCTGAGGGCGCCGACGTCCGCTTCGCCGGCGGCGAGCGCGCCGAGGCCGAGCTGGTCCCGGCCGCCGGCTACGAGCTCGACCCGCTGCGCGTCGAGGGCCTCTCGCGCACGAACCCGCTGAAGGCGGCGCGCGCGGCGGCCAAGGCGACGCTCGCGGTCGGCGCCGCCGCGCGGCTGCTGCACCGCCACCGGGCCGACGCGGTGCTCGGCGGCGGCGGCTACGCCGCCGGGCCGGTCGGCCTGGCGGCCGTACTGCGCGGGACGCCGCTCGTGCTCGCCGAGGCCGATTCGCACCTGGGCCTGACGAACCGCCTGCTCGCCGCGCGCGCCCGCCGGGTCTGCCTCGCCTTCCCGATCGAAGGACGCAGCGGCGACCGCTACCTGCTGACCGGCCGCCCGGTGCCGCCCACGATCACCGATCGCGCCGCGGCGCGCGCGCAGTTCGGCCTCGAGCCGGACGAGATCGCGGTGCTCGTGTTCGGCGGCTCGCTCGGCGCGCGCTCGATCAACGAGGCGGCCGTCGAGGCGTTCGCGGACGCGCCGTACCGGATCGTGCACGTCGCCGGCCGGCGCGACTACGCCGACCTCGCGGCCCCCGGCCCGCACTACGTGCTGCGCGACTACGTGGTGCCGTTCGGCATCGCTCTGGCGGCCTCCGACCTCGCGGTCGCGCGCGCCGGCGGCTCCGTGTTCGAGCTCGCCCAGTACGGCCTGCCGGCCGTGCTGATCCCGTATCCGCACGCGTCCGGCAACCACCAGGCCGCCAACGCTCGCTGGATGGAGCAGGCGGGCGCCGCGACCGTCCTGGCGGACGCGGACCTGACGCCCGAACGGCTGCGCGGCGAGGTCGACGCGCTGGTCGCCGACGAGCCGCGGCGGCGCGCGATGGCCGCCGCTTCGGCGGCGCTCGCCCGGCCCGACGCCGCGCGTGAGATCGCCCACGAGGTCCTCGCCGCCGCCGGGGGCTCCTGACAGGCGTCGAGTTCCATAAGGGCGCGCTAAAGCGCTCAGGCCGATCTGCCGTTATCTGAAGCCATGGAGCGTCGGTACGGTCACCCAGTCAGAGCACGGTTTTACGCTCGTCGAGCTGCTCGTCGTGATCCTGATCATCGGGATCCTCGCCGCGATCGCCCTCCCGGCGTTCCTGAACCAGCGCGTGAAGGCCCAGGACGCGGACGCGAAGTCCATCGCGACGGTGGTCTCGACCGCGTTCGAGATCTGGCACCAGGACCACAACACTTACGCCGGCGCCACCCAGAGCGGGCTGACGGAGATCGAGCCGGTGATCGCCAGCGCGCGCGGTCTCGTCGTGACCGGCACGATCGACACGTACGAGATCTCGGTCGACTCCGTGTCCGGGGCCGGCGGCGGTGGGCCGTTCAAGATCCTAGGCGGTTCCGGCAGGACCGTGCGCACGTGCACCAATCCCGGTAAGGGCGGCTGCCCGCAAAGCGGCGGCTGGTAGCGGCGGGGGGGGAGTTGTTTGGTTGTTATGTTGGTTAATGTTGCTGTGATGTTGTGAGGTGAGTTGGTTGAGTAGCGCTTCGCGCTCGGTCGTGTGCTCCGCTGGAGGTGTAGCAAGTAATCTCGCAGGAACCGCTCGACGCGCGCGGTAGCTCCGATCGTTGGCTTCCGGCGCGCGCCGAGCGCTCGAAGAGCTTGACTTCCTCGGATCAGACGAGTACGTTCCGCAGAACTGGATTCGACATTGTCGAATCACAGTCCAATCCGTGAGGAGGAGGAGAGGATGGAGGCGTACTCACTGGGGCAGCGCGCGTTCGCCGAGACGCTCGGCACCGCGCTGCTCGTGCTGGTCGGCCGGGCTCGGTGGTGGCGACGCTGATGCTCGCCGGCGACAGCCACGCCGGCCATCACGGGCGCCGACCTGCTCGGCATCTCGTTCGCCTTCGGGCTGGTCATCGCCGCGCTGGTGTACGCGATCGGCAAGGTCTCGGGCTGCCACATCAACCCGGCCGTGACGTTCGCGCTCGCGGCCACCAAGCGCTTCCCCTGGCGCGAGGTCCCGGCCTACTGGGCCGCGCAGGTCGTCGGCGCCGTGCTCGGCGCGCTCGGCGATCTGGGCGCATGTTCGCCCAGACCGGGATCGACCTCGGCATGGGCCAGACCGTCGTTCAACGAGGACACCACGACGCTGGGCGCTCGGCGATCTTCGCCGAGGGCATCGGCACGTTCATCCTGATGTTCGCGATCCTCGGGATCGTCGACACGCGCTCGCCCGAGCGACTTCGCCGGCCTCGTCATCGGCGGCGTCGTGGTCGCGATCATCATGATCGTCGGCCCGCTCACGGGCGCCTCGCTCAACCCGGCGCGCGCCTTCGGGCCCGAGCTCGTCTCCGCGATCGGCGGCGGCGCGACGCACTGGGGCCAGCTGATCCCCGTCTACGTCCTGCCCGGCCTCGTCGGCTGCGGCGCTCGCCGCTTTCGCCTACGACTTCCTGGCCGACGCCGCGCACTCGTCGAGCGGCCGATCAAGGAGGCCGTCACCGACCCCGGACCCGACGCGCGTCGATCGCCGCGGCCGAACGTGAAGGAGGAGAGGCAGCATGACCACGGTGACCGCCGACGATGAAGAAGTTCCTCAACGACCCGGCGAGCGGTCGTCAGCGAGTCGCTCGCCGGGCTGGCGGCCGCGCACGCCGACCTCCTGCGCTACGACGCCGAGGCGCAGATCATCGTCCGCGCCGACGCCCCGCGTGCCGGGCAAGGTCGGCCTGGTCTCGGGCGGCGGCTCCGGCCACGAGCCGCTGCACGGCGGCTTCGTCGGCCTCGGCATGCTCGACGCGGCCTGCCCGGGCGCGGTCTTCACCTCGCCCGTGCCGGACCAGATGCTCGCGGCGACGAAGGCGGTCGACGGCGGCGCGGGCGTCGTGCACATCGTCAAGAACTACACCGGCGACGTGATGAACTTCAAGCTCGCGGCCGAGGACGCCGCGGACGAGGGCATCGAGGTCGAGTCGGTGCTGATCGACGACGACGTCGCCGTCCAGGACTCGCTCTACACGGCGGGCCGCCGCGGCGTCGGCGCGACCGTGCTGGCCGAGAAGATCGCCGGCGCGGCGGCCGAGCGCGGCGACGACCTCGCCGGCGGTCGCCGGCGATCGCGCGGCAGGTCAACGAGCGGGCGCGCTCGTTCGGCGTCGCGCTGTCGTCGTGCACCCCGCCGGCGGCCGGGCAAGCCGATCTTCGACCTCGCCCGAGGACGAGATGGAGGTCGGCATCGGCATCCACGGCGAGCCGGGCCGGCGGCGCGAGCCGCTCGGCACGCGCGCGCGAGATCGCCGACGCTGATGGTCGAGGCCGTCGCTCAGCGACCTCGAGCCCGCCGCCGGGCGCGAAGGTGCTGCCGTTCGTCAACGGCATGGGCGGCACGCCGCAGCTCGAGCTCTACGTCCTCTACGGCGAGGTCGAGCGACGCGCTGCGCGAGCGCGGGCTCGAGCCGGTCGCGGCGGCCTCGTCGGCAGCTACATCACGTCGCTCGAGATGGCCGGCGCGTCGCTCACGCTGCTCGAGCTCGACGACGAGCTGACCGCGCTGTGGGATGCTCCCGTGAACACCGCCGCGCTGCGCTGGGGAGCGTGAGCCGATGATCACCGGACCGACCGTGGACGCCGCCACACCGTCACGAACTGGATGCGCGAGGCCGCCGCGGCCGTCAGCGGCCGAGCGCGACTACCTGACCCAGCTCGACGCCGCGATCGGCGACGGCGATCACGGCATCAACATGACGCGCGGCTTCGACGCGGTGATCAAGGCGCTGGCCGGGCAGGACGACGCCAGCCGCCCGGCAGGCTGCTGATCGCTCGCCGGCAAGACGCTGGTCTCGACGGTCGGCGGCGCGAGCGGCCCGCTCTGGGGCACGGCGCTGCGCCGCGCCGGCCGCGCGCTCGGCGACGGCCGGCGAGCTCGACGGCGCGGACGCTCGGTCGCCGCGCTCGACGCGGCGCTCGCCGGCGTCGTCGAGCTCGGGCGCCGCCGAGCCGGGCGACAAGACGATGGTCGACGCCCTCGCGCCGGCCGTCGAGGCGCTGCGCGCGCGGTCGAGGCCGAGCGGCGACGCTCGCCGCGGCGCTCGCCGGAGCGGCCGCGAGGCGGCCGAGGAGGGCATGCGCGGCGACGGTGCCGATGCAGGCCCGCAAGGGCCGCGCGTCGTACCTCGGCGAGCGCTCGGTCGGCCACCAGGACCCGGGCGCGACCTCGACCGCCCTGATCATCGCGCGCCCTCGGAGCGGGCCGTCGGCCGCCGAGGCTGATGGCGCGAGCACGCTGCTCGACGGGCCTGCCCGCCGTCGCCGGGCGCCGCCGTCGGCCGCGCGCGCGTCCTCGACGCCGCGCGCGCGAGCGCCGCCGACGCCGGTGCCGGCGCCGACCGCGCCGGACGAGCTCGAGCGCGCGCGCGCGCGGCGCTCGAGCGGCGGCCGGCGCCGAGCTCGAGCGCGCTGGCCGCGCGGCTGCGCGCCGACGGCCGCGACGACGAGGCCGAGATCGTCGAGACCGGCGCGCTGATGGCCGCGCGACCCGGCGCTCGCAGCGACGCCGTCGCAGCGCGCGCGTCGGCCGCGGCGGCCTCGCCGCGGCGGCCGCCGTCGCTCGACGGCCGCGGCGGCGCACGCCGACGCGCTCGCCGCGCTCGCGCGACCCGACGCTCGCCGCGCGCGCCGCCGACGTGCGCAGCGATCGGCCGCCGGCCGCGCGCCTGGCGGACGGCGCCGGCGCGGCGCGCGCCGCGCTCGAGCCGGCCGGCGCCGCGATCCTGGTCGCCGAGGACCTCGGGCCGGCCGAGGTCGCCGAGCTCGACGCGGCGCGTCGTCGGCGATCGCGCTCGCGGCCGGCGCGGCGACCGGCGCACGCGGCGATCGTGGCGCGCATCGCTCGGGCATCCCGATGGTCGTCGGGCTCGGCGCCGCGCTGCTCGAGCGCCGCGACGGGCGACGCCGCTCGTGGTCGACGGCGACGCCGGCGCGGCCGTGCTCCTGTCGCCGGCGCCCGACGGCTCGCGGCGCGCGCACGCCGGCGCGCGCGCCGGCAGACCGCCGAGCGCGCCGCGCGATCGCCGGCCGCGCGGCCTGCCCGCCGGTCACGCCCGACGGCCGCGCGCGTGCGCGTGCTGGCCAACGCCGGCACGCGCGCCGAGGTGCGACGCCGGCGCTGCGAGGCCGGGCGCCGAGGGCGTCGGCCTGCTGCGCACGGAGCTCGCCTTCCTCGACGCGCCGCGCGTGGCCGACCGAGGCAGAGCACCGCGCGCGCTGCTCGCGCCGCTGCTCGCGCCGCTCGCGCGGCCGCATCGCGACCGTGCGCGTGCTCGACTTCGGCGGCGACAAGACGCCGCCGTTCCTCGCCGGGATCGCGCGAGCGCGGGCTCGCGCTGCTGCTCGCTCACTCCCGACGCGCTCGCGGCTCAGCTGCGCGCGATCCTCGCGCCGGCGCCGGCGACGCGAGCTGCGCATCCTGCTCCCGATGGTCGAGCGGCCGGCAGTCGACGGTCGCGCGCGCGGCCGCTGCTCGCGCCGCGATCGCGGCCGGCGCCGCGCGCCGCAGCTCGGCGCGATGATCGAGACGCCGCGCGGCCGTGCGACGCGCCGCGCGCGATCGCCGCCGCGGCCGACTTCCTCAGCGATCGGGACGAACGACCTCGACCGCACGTCGGCGCTCGGCGCGGACCGCTTCGCGCCGCCGGCGCGCGCGCACGCGCACGACCCGCGCGTCGCTGCGCGCGATCGCGCGCCGTGCGTCGCAGGCGGCGCACGCGGCGCGGGATCCCGGTCGAGGTCTGCGGCGAGGCCGCCGTCGGACCCCGATCGCGCTGCCGCTGCTGGTCGGCCTCGGCGTCGACGAGCTCAGCGTCGGGCGCCGCCCGGGTCGGGCACGGTCGCGCGCGTGGATCCGCGCGCTGCTCGACGCGAGCGCGGCCGCGAGCGCCGGCCCGCGCGCGCTGGCGCCGCTGCGCCGGTCGAGGCGCCGCCGCCGCGTCGCGCGCGCTGGCTCACGTGAGGGCGGCGACGCAGCCGGCGAGCGCCTCGAGCGGCCGCGGCGGCGTCGTCGCCGCCGGCCCGGCAGCCGTAGCGTCGGTGCCGCCCGTGGCGCCGAGCGCGAGCACCGACGAGCAGGCTCTTCGCGTCGGCCTCGCGGTCGTCCGCGCGCGACGCGTGATGCTCGGCGCCGAAGCCGCATCGCCGCGCGCACGAAGTGCGCCGGCCGGGCGCGCGTGCAGGTCGACGTCCGCGGGCAGCGTCGACGAGCGGTCTCAGAGCTTGCGGACACCGCGCGCCTCCTCCGCCGCCTCGACGACGCCGTCGCAGCGGCGCTGCCCGGCCGACGCGGTCGACGGCCGCCGCGACCGCGCCCTCGACGAGCGGGGCGTCGACCAGCCGGACGTGGCCGTTCGCCGGCTCGTCGAGCACGTGCGCGCACGGTCAGGACCGCGCTGCCGAGGTCGCCGAGCACGACCACGCCGTCGCCGCGGTCGGCGCGCCGCGATCGCGGTCGCGGACGCGGTCGCCGTCGGTGCCGAGCGCCCCGTCCGGGCCGCCGCCGGCGCGCTCGATCCGCACGTCCGGCCCGGCCATCTGGCCGGCCAGCTCGGCGAGGCCCGTCGGCGAGCTGCGGCGCTGTGCGAGACGAAGACGATCCCGACCACGCTGCGCTCCTTCCGTCCGGCATTCGCGGTAGTCTACATTATCGAAGCCGATTCGACAATGCCGAATCGCTAGCGAGCGTCCAGCCGGCGCGGGACGATCCAGTCCGTCGATCGCGCCGCGCGCATCCTCAAGGCGCTCGCGCAGCGGCCCGCGCCGGCTCGGCGTCAGCGAGCTCGCCGACCGGCTCGGCCTCGCCGCGCCCGACGGTCCACGGGCTGCTGCAGACGCTGCAGGCCCACGGCTTCGTCGAGCAGGACCGCGACTCCGACAAGTACCAGCTCGGCGCCGGGCTGCTGCACCTCGGCAACTCCTACCTCGACCTCAACGAGCTGCGCGGCCGCTCGCTCGTGCACGCCGAGCGGCTGGCCGACGCGCACGCGGCGAGGCGGTGCGCGTCGGCGTGCATGCACGGCGCCGCGCGTGGTCGTCGTCCACCACGTCTTCCGCCCGGACGCCACCTTCCAGATCCTCGAGGTCGGCGCGGAGCTGCCCGTCGCACGCGAGCGCGCTCGGCAAGGCGATCCTCGCCTACGCGCCGGACGAGCTGTCGTCGACGACCTGATCGCCGAGCCGCTGCCGAAGCTGACCGGCCGCACGCTGACGGCCCGCCGGCGCTGCGCGCCGAGCTCAAGGCCGTGCGCGAGCGCGGCTTCGCGCGCGAGCGCGACGAGGCGGTGCTCGGCGAGTCGAGCGTCGCGGCGCCGATCTTCGACCACGCCGGGGCACGCCGTCGGCGCGATCGGCGTCGTCGGCGACACGCCGCGACTCCTGCCGCGCGGCCCGGCCAAGCGCGCCGTCGCCGCGGTGACCGAGGCGGCGCGCGCGATCTCGCGCGAGCTCGGGGCGTGGCGGCGAGGCGGATGAGCGGACTCCACCCCATGGGCCGGCCGGCGGCTGCACTTCGTCGGCATCGGCGGCGCCGGGATGAGCGGCCTCGCCGTGGTCGCACGCGCACTCGGCGCCGAAGTGACTGGCTCCGACCGGGCGCCGGACTCGCCGTACCTGCGGTCGGCCGGGATCGTGGCGGCGGCCGGGCACGATGCCGCGCACGTCCCCGAGGGCGCCGAGGTCGTCGTCTCGAGCGCGATCCCGCTGGACAACCCGGAGCGCGTGGCGGCGCGCGAGCGCGGCCTGCGTGAGCTGCACCGCGCCGACCTGCTCGGCGAGATCACGCGCCTGCGGCCGGCGATCGCCGTGACGGGGACACACGGCAAGACAACGACCTCGAGCATGGTCGTGCACGCGCTGCGCGGCTGCGGCCTCGATCCCGGCTACCTGGTCGGCGGCGAGGTCCGCTCGACCGGCGCCAATGCAGGCTGGGGGGCGGGGGAGTGGCTCGTCGTCGAAGCCGACGAGTCGGACCGCTCGCTGCTCAAGCTCGCGCCGCGGGTCGCCGTGCTCACGAACGCCGAGCTCGACCATCACGCGACGTACGCGTCCCAGCGCGACGTCGACGACACGTTCCGCGCTTTCCTCGACATGGCCGACGAGGTCGTGCTCGGCGACGAGCCGGACCTCGAGCGCTTCCCCGGCACCGTGGCGCGGCCGGAGCACGTCGAGCTCGAGCCCGGCGGCTCGCGCTTCAGCTTCGCCGGCGTGCCCGTGACGCTGCCGGTCCCAGGCGTCCACAACGCCCGCAACGCCGCGACCGCGCTCGCCGCCTGCGCGCTCGCCGGTGCCGACCCCGCGCTCGCCGCCGCCGCGCTCGCCGACTTCAGCGGCGCCGGCCGGCGGTTCGAGCGGGTCGGGACCACGCCCAGCGGCGCCGAGGTGGTCGACGACTACGCGCACCACCCGACCGAGGTCCGCGCCACGATCGCCGCCGCCCGTACGCTCGAGCCGCGCCGCGTGGTCGCCGTCTTCCAGCCGCACCTGTTCTCGCGCACGCAACACCAGTTCCGCGAGTTCGGCGCCGCGCTCGCGCTCGCCGACCTCGCCGTCGTGCTCGACGTCTACCCGGCGCGCGAGCGCGCCGAGGACTTCCCGGGCGTGACCGGGCGGCTGGTGGCCGCGGCGACCGCCGACAGCTCCGGCGGGCGGCGGGTGGCGTGGCTGCCGGGCTTCGACGGGGCCGAGCGGTTCCTGCGCGCGGAGCTGCGCGAGGGCGACTTGCTACTGACGCTCGGGGCGGGGAACGTCGACGCGCTCGGCCGCCGGCTGGTGCGGTCGCCAACACCCGGGGTCTGACCCCGAGTCACGGGCGGTTGGTCGTTCCCGGGCAGGGGTCTGACCCCCGAGGTCGAACGGGCGGGGAGTGCTCCTGCGCCGTCCGTTCGTGCGCGGCTTCGCCGCCGTCATCCTGCTCGCCGTCCTGCTCGGGCTCGGTTGGCTGTGGGCACGCGACTCCCAGTTCGCGCGCGTGACGAACGTGCGGGTGACCGGCGCCACGACCAGCGAGGAGGCGAGCATCCGTGCGGCGCTCGAGGGAGCGGCGCGCGAGATGAGCACGCTGCACGTCCGCCGCGACGTCCTCGACGACGCGGTCTCCTCCTACCCGTCGGTCGCCGGGCTGCGGGTGCAGGCCGACTTCCCGCACGACCTCGCGATCGAGGTGCGCGAGCACCGGCCAGTGGCCGCGCTCGACATCCATGGGCGCCGGGTGCCGGTGTCCGGTGGCGGGGTCGTCCTCACCGGCGTCGAGGCCGACCGCGGGCTGCCCTCGATCCGCCGCGACGACTCGCCCACCGATGGGCGCGTGGAGGACCTGCGCACGCGCACCGCGGTCGCGGTCGCGGCTGCCGCACCCGCCGAGCTGCTCGCACGCAGTGACCGGTTGTGGTGGGGGCCGAAGGGACTGATGGCGGACCTGCGCGACGGGCCGCCCCTGGTGTTCGGCAGCGCCGACGACGCGGCCGTCAAGTGGGCCGCGGCCGCGCGCGTGCTGGCCGAGGCGAGCGCGGCCGGTGCCACCTATCTCGACCTCCGCGTGCCTGGTCGTGTAGCCGCCGGCGGCATCGGTCCGGTGCCTCAGGAACCGCCCCCGGATGACCCTGCGAACATCCCTCAACCTTAGGGTGAGAATAGGCCTACCCTCGACTACGGATTGAGACTTTGGCGTTCTGCAACGGATGTTGCTGAGGTTCGCTCACGTTGACATCGGGAACGAAACGCCCGTAACGTGCCACAATCCGCGCCCTGAACGAGCGCCCAAAAACGCTCGACTATAAGTAGAGGTCCGGACGGAAACTTATGGAAGCTGGCTCTTATCTCGCAGTGATCAAGGTCGTCGGTGTCGGCGGCGGTGGAACCAATGCCGTGAACCGGATGATCGACGCCGGTCTCTCCGGCGTCGAGTTCATCGCGGCGAACACCGACAACCAGGCGCTCCAGATGACGGACGCCGACATCAAGCTGAACATCGGCCACCAGCTCACCAAGGGGCTGGGCGCCGGTGCCAACCCGCAGATCGGGCAGGGCGCGGCCGCCGAGTCGCGCGATGACATCAAGGAGGCGCTCAAGGGCGCTGACATGGTGTTCGTCACCGCCGGCGAGGGCGGCGGCACCGGTACGGGTGCCGCCCCGGTGATCGCCGAGATCGCCAAGAACGAGATCGGTGCGCTGACCGTCGGCGTCGTGACCCGCCCGTTCGAGTTCGAGGGCGCGCAGCGCGCGCGCCAGGCGCAGGAGGGCATCGACCGCCTCCGCGAGATGGTCGACACCCTGATCGTGATCCCGAACGAGCGGCTGCTCTCGATCGTCGAGCGCCGCACGAGCATCCTCGACGCGTTCCGCGAGGCCGACAACGTGCTGCGCCAGGGCGTCCAGGGCATCACCGACCTGATCACGATCCCCGGCCTGATCAACCTCGACTTCGCCGACGTGCGCACGATCATGCAGGACGCCGGCTCGGCGCTGATGGGGATCGGGCAGGCGACCGGCGAGTCGCGCGCGGCCGAGGCGGCGAAGGCGGCCGTGTCGTCGCCGCTGCTGGAGGAGTCCGTCGAGGGTGCCAGCGGCATCCTGCTGAACATCACCGGCGGCAAGGATCTCGGCCTGTTCGAGGTCAACGAGGCGGCCGAGATCATCCACTCTGCGGCCGACTCGAACGCGAACATCATCTTCGGCGCGGTGATCGACGACGCGATGAACGACGACATCCGCGTGACGGTGATCGCGACCGGGTTCGACCGTGGCGGCGTGCGCGCCGCCCGCGAGCAGCGCGAGCGCGGCCCGCGTGACCGCGGTCCGCGGATCGACGACCGCCAGCGCTCGTCGCTCGAGATCCGCGACGACGACCTCGATATCCCGCCCTTCCTGCGCTAGTACAGATAGTGGGCCGTAATTCGTCGCTGCGAGCGGCGAATTACTCCTCACGGGCGCGGCGGAAAGCGCCGATATAGGTCCCGATGGCTGCCGCACCGCGACCCCTGAGACTTCTGCTCGCCGCATGCGCGGCGTGGATGCTGCTGTACGAGCTGTGGGTCGTGCTCGTGCCGGGGCTGAACGCCGGGCCGCTGTTCTCGCGCTTCGCGCACGACGTGGTGCTGATCCTCGCGGCGTTCGTCTGCCTGGCGCGCGTGAAGTTCGTGCGCGGTCCCGAACGGCTCGCCTGGGCACTGATCGGCTCCGGCCTACTCGCCTGGGCGTTCGGCGAGGTCTATTACACGGCGGTGCTGTGGACGGCGACCGATCCGCCGATCCCGTCGCTCGCCGACGCCGGCTACCTCCTGTTCCCGCCGCTCGTGCTCGCCGGCTCGCTCGTGCTGCTGCGCGCCCGTGCGCGCGGGGTCTCGCGGCGCCTGTGGGTCGACGGCATCACCGCTGCGCTCGGCGTGGCCGCGCTCAGCGCCGCGATCGTGTTCGAGACGGTCCTCGACAGCGTCGAGGGCAAGCCGCTGGCCGTCGCGACCGGCCTCGCCTATCCGCTGCTCGACCTCGTCCTGCTCGGCCTTGCCGTCGGTGCGCTGGCGAGCACCGGCTGGCGGCTGGACCGCACCTGGATGCTGCTCGCCGCCGGCGTGTCGACGTTCTGGCTCGCCGACTCGCTCTACCTCGTGAACACCGCCGCAGGCGCGTACGAATCGGGCGGCTGGTACGACGCCGGCTGGTGGGCCGGCCTCGCGCTGATCGCGGCCGCCGCCTGGCAGCCCGTCCCCATACAGACGCGGAAGCCGGTGGAGGAACGCCTGCGCGTGATCGCGGTCCCGCTCGCGTTCGGCACGATCGGTCTCGGCCTGCTCGTATACGGCTCGCTCGCGGGCCTGAACCCGCTCGCCGTCGGCCTCGCCGCCGCGTCGCTGGTGGCCGTGATGGCCCGCGCCACGCTCACCTTCGGTGAGAACGTCGCGATGTTGCGCACCTCGCGCGACGAGGCGCTGACCGATGCCCTCACCGGCCTCGGCAACCGCCGCGCGCTCGCGCGCACGCTCGACGAGCTGCTGCCCGAGGCCAGCCCGGAGAACCCGGTCGTACTCGCGCTGTTCGACCTCGACGGCTTCAAGCAGTACAACGACACCTTCGGCCACCCGGCGGGCGACACGCTGCTGATCCGCCTGGGCGCCAACCTCGCCGCCTTCCTGCACGGCCGCGGTCGTGCCTTCCGCATGGGCGGCGACGAGTTCTGCGCGCTCTTCTCTTCGTCGGGCGAGTCGTCCGGCCCGATGGTGCTCGGCGCCGCGGCTGCGCTCTCCGAGCACGGCGACGGCTTCACGATCACCTGCTCGCACGGCGCGATCACGCTGCCGGTCGAGGCGTCCGAGTCGGTCGAGGCGCTGCGGATCGCCGACCAGCGGATGTACGCGAACAAGCACGCCCTTCGCACGTCGGCCGGCCGCCAGAGCAAAGACGTCCTGCTGCGGGCGCTCGCCGAGCGCGACCCCGCGCTCGGCACGCACGCCGACACGGTGCTGGCCGCCGCCGCGACCGCACAGGCGCTCGGGCTGGCGCCCGAGGAGATCGAGCGCGTCCGCCACGCGAGCGAGCTGCACGACGTCGGCAAGGTTGCGATCCCGGACGCCATCCTCGGCAAGCCGGGTCCGCTGACCGAGGAGGAGTGGGCGTTCGTGCATCGCCACCCGGTGATCGGCGAGCGGATCATCCTCGCGGCCCCCGCGCTCTCCCCCGTGGCCTCGATCGTGCGCTCCAGCCACGAGCGGTGGGACGGCGCCGGCTACCCGTACAAGCTGCAGGGCGATGCGATCCCGATCGGCGCCCGGATCGTCGCGGTCGCCGACGCGTTCGCCGCGATGACCGCCGGGCGCCCGTACCGGGCGGCCCGCACCGTCGAGGAGGCGCTGGAGGAGCTCCGGCGCGAGGCCGGGGCGCAGTTCGACCCCGCCGTGGTCGACGCCTGGTGCACGGTGGTCGTCGGCCGCACCGTGTCCGCCACCGCGTAGCCGACAGCGGCACTCTCGATCGCCGCATTTGGGGCGAGGTAGCGCTGCTAGGGTCCGGCCTCGCATGGCTGCCGGTGCCGAGACGCTCAAGCGCACCCCGCTGTACGACCGTCACGTGGCGGCGGGTGCCAGGCTCGTTCCATTCGCCGGCTGGGAGATGCCGGTCCAGTACGCGGGCATCCAGCAGGAGCACACGGCGGTGCGGACGGGCGCCGGCGTGTTCGACGTCTCACACATGGGCGAGATCGAGACCGCCGGGACCGACGCAGAGCGCTTCCTCCAGCGCGTGCTGTCCAACGACGTCTCCAAGCTGGGCGACGGCGGGGCGCAGTACTCCGTGCTGTGCCGCGAGAACGGCGGCGTGCTCGACGACCTCTTCACCTACCGGCTCTCGCACGACCGCTTCCTGACCGTCACCAACGCCGCCAACCACGAGAAGGACCTCGAGTGGATGCGCCGGCAGGCGCGCGGCTTCGACGTGCGGCTCCACGACCGCCTGCACGACTTCGCGATGCTCGCCGTCCAGGGTCCGGACGCCCGCGGGATCGTCGGCGGGCTGACCGACCGGGCACTCCCAAAGCGCTTCCGCACCGCCGATCTGACCGTCGCCGGCGCCCCCGGCGTGCTCGTCTGCGGCACCGGCTACACGGGCGAGGACGGCGTCGAGATGCTGATCGCGCCCGAGCACGCGGGCCAGATCTGGGACGCGCTGCTCGAGGGCGGGGTCGTCCCGGCCGGCCTCGGCGCGCGCGACACGCTGCGGCTCGAGGTCTGCTTCCACCTCTACGGCAACGACCTGACCGAGGATCGGGGCCCGATCGAGGCCGGGCTCGGCTGGTGCTGCAAGGAGGACACTGGCTTCATCGGAGCCGAGGTCGTGCGAGCCGTCCGTGAGGCCGGCCCAGAGGAGACGCTCGTCCCGTTCGCGATGACCGGCCCGGGCATCGCCCGCCAGGGCAACCCGGTCGCCGGCGGCGGCGAGGTGACGTCCGGCACCATGTCCCCGTGCCTGGGGATCGGCATCGGCATGGCGTACGTGCCGGTCGAGAAGTCCGAGCCCGGCACGCCCATCGAGATCGACGTCCGCGGTAAAGCCCGTATGGCCGAGGTGCGGACCAAGCCGCTGTATTCCAAGGAGCGCTGAACGTGGCCGACGCGAGCTATCCCGACGACGTCAAGTACCACCCTGAGCACGACTGGGCGCGGATCGACGGCGATACCGCCGTGTTCGGCATCACCTGGTACGCGCAGGACCAGCTGGGGGAGGTCGTGTTCGTCGACCCGCCCGAGATCGGCAAGACCGTCAGCAAAGACGAGCCCTACGCCGAGATCGAGTCCGTGAAGGCGGTCTCCGACGTGGTGGCCCCGCTGTCGGGCGAAATCGTCGAGGTCAACGAGGCGCTCGCCAACGCGCCGGAGAAGATCAACGAGGACCCGTACGGCGACGGCTGGCTGGTCAAGGTGCGGCTCACCGAGCCGTCCGAGGTGGACGACCTGCTCGACCGCGAGACCTACGAGGGCAGCCTGGCTTGAGTCGCTACACCTCCGCCACCGATGCGGACCGGGAGGCGATGCTCGAGAGCATCGGCGCCGGCTCGGTCG
Organism: uncultured Solirubrobacteraceae bacterium; assembly: GCA_963792385.1. GTDB lineage: Bacteria > Actinomycetota > Thermoleophilia > Solirubrobacterales > Solirubrobacteraceae > DASSUW01. Next base: position 55,813 of record CAWBVZ010000002.1, read on the forward strand.
ACGAGCTGTTCTCCGACATCCCCGAGAGCGTCCGGCTCGACCGGCCGATCGACCTGCCGGCCGGAAAGCCCGAGCAGGAGGTCTATGCCTACCTGCGCGATCTGGCGGCACGCAACGTGTCGACCGAGGACGAGGTCTCGTTCGTCGGCGCCGGGATGTACGACCACTACGTGCCGTCGCTGATCGACGCGCTGCTCTCGCGCTCGGAGTTCCTGACGCCGTACACGCCGTACCAGCCGGAGGTCTCGCAGGGGACGCTGCAGGTGATGTTCGAGTACCAGACGGCGATCAGCGAGCTGACCGGGCTGCCTGTGTCGAACGCGACGCTGTACGAGGCGCCGTCCGCGGTCGCCTCCGCCGGCTGGCTGGCGCGGCTGCAGAACGGGCGCGGCCGGTTCCTGGTCTCGCGCGGCCTGCATCCGCACTCGCGCGAGGCGCTCGCGACCACGGCGGCGGGCTACGGCACCGCGGTCGAGGAGGTCCCGCTCGCCGCCGGCGTGACGGACGTCGACGCCCTGCGCGACGCCATCGGCGACGACGTCTCGGCGGTCTTCCTCGCGCAGCCGAACTTCCTCGGCGCGGTCGAGGACCTGGCGGCGCTCGTCCCGCTCGCTCGCGAGACCGGCGCGCTCGTCGTGGTCCAGTGCGACCCGCTCACGCTCGGCGTGCTGAAGCCGCCGGGCGAGTTCGGCGTCGACATCGCCGTCGGCGAGGGTCAGTCGCTGGGCAACCGGCTCGACTTCGGCGGCCCGTCGTTCGGCTTCTTCGCCGCTCAGGAGGCGTACCTGCGGCGGATGCCGGGCCGGATCGCCGGCGAGACGACGGACGCCGACGGCAAGCGCGGCTTCGTGCTCACGCTGCAGACGCGCGAGCAGCACATCCGGCGCGAGAAGGCCACGCACAACATCACCACGGCGCAGACGCTCAACGCGCTCGCCGGGATCGTGTACCTGTCGTGGCTCGGGCGCCGCGGGATCGTCGAGCTGGGCGACCTGCTGCTGCACCGAACGGCCTACGCGCGCCGCACGCTGGCCGCGCTCGACGGCGTCGAGCTGCTGCACGACCAGCCGGTGGTGCGCGAGTTCGCGGTGCGCGTGGACGCGCCGGTCGACCGCGTGATCGAGCGCTGCGCGGCCGCCGGCGTCAATCCCGGCTACCGGCTCGGCGTCAACTACGACGAGTACGAGGACGGGCTGCTGGTGGCGATCACCGAGCAGCGCTCGAAGGCCGACATCGACCGGCTGGCCGACGTGCTCGGCGCCGCGGTCGCGGCGGAGCGGCAGGCGGTCACGGCATGAACGTCGACGCGACCACCATCTTCGAGCGGTCGGTGCCCGGACGGCGCGCGTTCGTGGCCCCCGAGCTCGACGTGCCGCGCGACGACGACGCGCTCCCGGAGCGGTTCCGGCGCGCCGAGCCGCCGAAGCTGCCGGAAATCGCCGAGCCGGAGATCGTGCGCCACTACACGCGGCTGTCGACGAAGAACTTCCACGTCGACGAGGGCTTCTATCCGCTCGGCTCGTGCACGATGAAGCACAACCCGAAGCTGCACGAGCGCGTCGCCGCCTTGCCCGGGCATGCGCGGCTGCACCCGCTCCAGGCGCCCGCCCGCGCCCAGGGGGCGCTTCAGCTGATGTGGGAGCTGCAGAACGCGCTGGCGGAGATCGCCGGGCTGCCGCACGTGTCGCTGCAGCCGTCCGCCGGCTCTCAGGGCGAGCTGGCGGGAGTGCTCCTCACCCGCGCCTACCACGAGGCGCGCGGCGAGCACCGGCACAAGGTGCTGACGCCCGACACGGCACACGGGACGAACCCGGCGACCGTGACGATGGCGGGCTACGACGTGGTGAAGATCGGCACCGACGCCGACGGCGGCGTCGACGTCGACGACCTGCGCGCGCACGCGTCGGACGACGTCGCGTCGCTGATGCTCACGAACCCGAACACGCTCGGCGTCTTCGATCGCAACATCGAGGAGATCGCACGGATCGTGCACGACGTGGGGGCGACGCTGTACTACGACGGCGCGAACCTCAACGCCGTGATGGGCCGCGCGCGGCCGGGCGATATGGGGTTCGACATCGTCCACTACAACCTGCACAAGACGTTCACGCAGCCGCACGGCGGCGGTGGCCCGGGCGCCGGGCCGATCGCGGTCTCGGATCGGATCGAGCCGTTCCTGCCGCGGCCTCAGGTCGTTCGTCTGGAGGACGGAGCGTTCGACCTCGACTTCGACCGGCCGCAATCGATCGGCCGCCTGCGCGGGTTCCAGGGCAACTTCGGCGTCTTCGTGCGCTCGTACGCGTACATCCTCTCGCTCGGCTCCGACGGGCTCGCCGAGGCGTCGGACACCGCGGTCCTGAACGCCAACTACCTGATGGCGCGGCTGAAGGAGCTGTGCGGCGAGCACCTTCCCGCCGCCTACGACCGCACCTGCATGCATGAGTTCGTCTTGACGGGCGGGCCGATGAAGCGCGCGCTGGGGATCCGGACCGCGGACCTCGCCAAGCGGCTGCTCGACCACGGGTTCCACCCGCCGACCGTGTACTTCCCGCTGCTCGTCGACGAGGCGCTGCTGATCGAGCCGACCGAGACGGAGACTCGCGAGACGCTGGACGCGTTCGCGGAGGCGGTCGCGGCGATCCTGGCCGAGGCGGAGGACGACCCCTCGATCGCCCGCAGCGCGCCGCACACGACGCCGGTCCGGCGACTCGACGAGGCGGCAGCGGCCAAGCGGCCGGTGATCCGCCAGCCGCTGTAGGGCTGCGATGGCGGGTGCCGAGACCACAGTCCGCGCCGGTCGCCGCAATGTGCGGCTGACGAACCCGGACAAGGTGCTGTTCCCGGACGACGGCATCACGAAGGCCGACCTCGCGGCCTACTACGCCGCCGTCGCCCCGACGATGGTGCCGCACGTGCGCGACCGGCCGCTGAACCTCTGGCGCTGGAACGCCGGGATCGACAAGCCCGTGGTCGTCCAGCAGGCGATCCCGAAGGGCGCTCCGGACTGGGTGCGCCGCGTGACCGTCCCGCGCCGCCGCGGCGGTGAGGTCTGCCACGCGGTCGGCGGCGAGGCGGCGACGCTCGTGTGGCTGGCGAACCAGAACTGCATCACCCCGCACGCCTGGACGAGCCGCGCCGACCGCCCCGACCATCCCGACCGGCTCGTGTTCGACTTCGACCCGCCGGACGAGGGCGACGGCCACTTCGAGGCGATCCGCGCGGGAGCACTCGCGGTCGGCGACCTGCTGCGCGAGAACGGGCTGACGCCGTACGCGATGACCTCCGGCTCACGCGGGATCCACGTCGTCGCGCCGATCCGCCGAGGGCCCGATTCCAACGCGGTGCGCGAACGGGCGGGCGAGCTGGCGGAGGAGGTGGCCGGCCGCCTGCCGGACCAGCTCACGACGTCATGGCGCAAGGAGGGCCGCGGTGGACGCGTGCTCGTCGACGCCGCCCGCAACACCTACGCGCAGACGGCGGTGGCGGCGTACGCGGTCCGGGCGAAACCGGGAGCGCCGGTCGCGACGCCGCTGGCATGGGAGGAGCTCGACGACCCGAAGCTCACGCCCCGTTCGTGGACGCTGGCGACCGTGCCGAAGCGGCTCGAGTCGCGCGGCGACCCGTGGGCGGACATCGCGGCCGCGGCCGCGCCGCTGCCGACGTAGCCACGCGGCTCCGCGCGTGGGCCTGGTACGGACGAACGTCAACGGCGCTGGGTGGGAAGTCGGGGAGGCTTCCCGCGCCGTGCAGCGACCGCCGAGCGTCGAGTTCGTCGGGCTCAGGCCGAACAAGTCGACACTCGCGTGGTTCGCCGCTCGGCGGACCCGCCACTGCCGCCAAACGGACACCCGCTTTCCCACCCAGCGCAGTTGACGTTCCTCGGCCCGGAGGGCTAGCTGCGCGAGGGGAACTCGCCGACGATCGCGATGCAGACGTTCAGGGCCAGGAACGGCTGCATCGTGTTGTGCGGCTGACCGCCGCCGACAGCGGTCACCGCGTCCGTCTTCATCGCCGCGCTGCCGCTGGGCGCGAAGCGATTCTGGCCGGCCGCCCAGACCGCGTTCGTCGGGTTCGAGGCCGTGCCGGCGGCGGTGCTGGCATGAGCGCGGTGGCGGTGGGACGGGAGCTCGGACACGGTGAGGTCGTGCGACTCCTCGCCGCCGGGCTCGCCGACCTCGAACGCCGTGCCGCTCGCCGCCGTGCCCTCGCCGATCGCGACCCTGCCCTGCAGGTTCGGGAGCGCGAAGTTCGTGCGGCCGTCGCCGCCGTAGATCGTCCCGATCAGCGCGAACAGCGCCTGGTTCTGGTTGATCGGGAGGACCTGGCCGTGGCACGGCGCCCATCCGGTGGGTGTGAAGTTGAAGGCGAACGTCCGGATCTCGCCGAGGATCGGGTCAGCCATGGGTCTCCGATTGGTGGTCGGGTCGGTCGCGCAACCCTACGGCGTCGGGGTCGCCCCGATCAGCGCGACAGCACGTCGACGAGCCCGGGGAACCGGGCCTCGAGATCCTCGCGGCGCAGCGAGATCAGGCGCAGCGTGCCGTCGGCGCGCGTGCGCGTGACCCCGGCCTCGCGCAGGAGCCGGAGATGATACGAGCCGGTTGACGCGGGCATGGCGAGCGCGGTTGAGAGGTCGCCGCAGCTACGCTCGTTGCCGTCTGCCAGCAGGCGAACGATCTCCAGCCGCACCGGATCGCCAAGCGTCCGCATGATCGTCGCCAGATCGAGCGCCGAGACGTCGGGGTGCAGGATCTTCTCGCGGACACCGGTGGACGGAGGCACGGTGGTCATGGTACAACTACTATAGTTCCATGATCTTGGAAGTATGGAAGAGAGGCTCCCCACCATGACCCCGACGACCCAGCGCACGCTCTCCCCACGCGTCGCATACGCCCTCGCCGCGGCCATCATCGGTCTTGCGTTGTTCGCGTCCGGCACGCCGTCCCCGCTGTACGGCATCTACAGCGATCTGTGGGGCTTCTCGCCGATCGTCCTCACGCTCGTCTACGCGACCTACGCGTTCGGCGTGCTGACGACGCTGATCCTCGCCGGGCGCGTGTCCGACGATGTCGGCCGGCGACCGGTGCTGCTCGTAGCGCTCGGCACCCTGCTCGTCGCGACGGTCCTGTTCATGGTCGCCGATTCGGTCGTCTGGCTGTTCGTGGCCCGCGGGCTGCAGGGTCTCGCGACCGGCCTGGCACTGGCGGCCGCGGCGGCGGCGCTGCTCGACCTCCATCCGCGCCGCGACATCGCCGGCGTCGGCCTCGCCAACGGCGTCGCGAGCGCCGCCGGGATGGGTCTCGGCGTCCTCGTTTCGGCCGCCCTCGTCGAGCTGCTGCCCGCGCCTCGCGTGCTGCCGTACGTGCTGCTGTTCGTGCTGTTCGCGATCGCCTTCGCCGCCACGCTGCGGCTGCCGGAGCCGATCGCCGAGCGGTCGCGCCTGCGGCTGACGCCGCAGCGGCCGAGCGTGCCGCCCGTGGTGCGCCGGCCGTTCTTCCTCGCCGCGCTCGGCGTGCTCTCCTCGTGGTCGATCGCCGGTCTGTTCCTGTCGCTCGGGCCGCAGCTCTCGGCCGAGGTGTTCCACACCAACAACCACCTCGTCGCGGGCGTCCCCGTGTTCGTGCTCGCCGGCTCCGCCGCCATCGCGCAGCTCGTGTTCGGCCGCAGCACGCCATGGCTCGGGGCCTCGCTCGGCTCGATCGCGCTCGCCATCGGGCTGCTCGTGATCGTGGCCGCTGCGGGGGAGAGCTCGAGCGCCCTGTTGCTGATCGGCGCCGTGATCGGCGGCGCCGGGTTCGGCGTCGCGTTCCTCGGCGCCCTGCGCGCGCTCTCGGTCGCCATTCCGCACGAGCACCGGGCCGAGGTGATGTCGGCGTTCTACGTGGTCGCGTACGCGTCGCTGTCGCTGCCCGCCGTGCTGGCCGGCGTGGTCGTCACCGACCTCGGCCTGCAGTCGACGTTCGAGATCTTCGGCAGCGTCGTCGCCGCCATCGCGCTCGCCGTCGCCTTCGAAGCTTGGCGCACTCGCCCGGTTCTTCGGCTGACTTTTGCCGAGAAATGAGCCAAAGACCCTTGACTTAGTTGTGATACCGGTCATATAACTCACCCCTCGCTGGCTCGGGAGGGGGAGAAATGTGCCGTAGAAGGCTGCTGCTGCTGTGGTGTGTCGTCGCGGTGCTCGCGCCGGCAGCCTTCGCTTCGAGCGCATCCGCGCAGGCCGTCAGCCTTCCGGCCGTCGGTGCCGCGTGCGATGAGGCCACGCTCGGGCCGGACGAGAAGGTGCTCGTCTTCTCCGAGACCGCCGCGTTCCGGCACGACTCGATCCCGGCCGGCCGCACCGCGATCTGCGAGCTCGCGGGCGCGGACGGGATCGCCGTCGACTGGACCGAGGACTCGACGGCGTTCACGACGGACACGCTCGCCCAGTACGACGCCGTCGTCTTCCTCTCGACCACCGGCGACGTGCTGGACGCCGCCCAGCAGACCGCGTTCGAGGGCTACATCCGCGCCGGCGGCGGCTACGCCGGCATCCACGCGGCGTCGGACACCGAGTACGACTGGGCGTGGTACGGCGGCCTCGTCGGCGCGTACTTCGAGAGCCACCCGGCGAACCAGAACGCGACCGTCAAGGTCTCCGATCGCACGCACCCCTCGACCCGCGGGCTGCCGCAGCGCTGGCAGCGGTTCGACGAGTGGTACTCGTTCCGCACCAACCCGCGCGGGAAGGTGCACGTGCTCGCCACGCTCGACGAGACCACCTACACGGGCGGCGTCGACGGCGTCGACCACCCGACGGCGTGGTGCCAGAGCTACGACGGCGGGCGATCCTGGTACACCGGCGGCGGTCACACGAACGAGTCCTACGCCGAGCCGGCCTTCCGGCAGCACATCCTCGGCGGCATCAAGTGGGCGGCCGGCCTCGCCGCCGGCGAGTGCGCCGGCACCGTCTGGAGCAGCTTCGAGCGCGTGACGCTGGCCAAGACCGCCGCCGAGACGGGCGAGCCGATCGGCCTCGCCGTGCTCCCGGATCGTGGCGTGCTGCACACGTCCCGCGACGGGACCGTCCGCTACACGAACGCCGCCGGCGACACGAAGGTGGCCGCGCAGATCCCCGTCTACAGCCACGACGAAGACGGCCTGCAGACGATCGCGATCGACCCCGACTTCTCCACCAACCACTGGGTCTACGCCTACTACGCACCGCCGCTGAACACCCCCGGCGGCGACGCGCCGACCACCGGCACGCCCGCGCAGTTCGCCCCGTTCGACGGCAAGAACTACCTGTCGCGCTTCAAGTGGGACCCGCAGGCGCAGGAGCTCGTCCTGAGCAGCGAGCAGAAGCTGCTCGAGGTCGACCAGAACCGCGGCATCTGCTGCCACAACGGCGGCGACTTCGCGTGGGACGCGGCCGGCAACCTGTACCTCTCGACCGGCGACGACACGAACCCGTTCGAGTCCGACAACTACTCGCCGATCGACGAGCGCGCGAACCGCAACCCGGCGTTCGACGCCCAGCGCAGCGCGGCCAACACGAACGACCTGCGCGGCAAGGTGCTGCGGATCAAGCCCGACCCGGCCACGGCGACGTACACGATCCCGGCCGGCAACCTGTTCGCGCCCGGCGAGGTCGGGACGCGCCCGGAGATCTACGCGATGGGCTTCCGCAACCCGTTCCGGATCTCCGTCGACAAGGAGACGGGCTACGTCTACGTCGGCGACTACGGCCCGGACGCCGGCGCGCCGAGCCCGACCCGCGGGCCGGGCGGCCAGGTCGAGTTCAACGTGGTGCGCCAGGCCGGGAATCACGGCTGGCCGTACTGCACCGGCGACAACGACGCCTACTTCGACTACGACTTCGCGACCGGCCAGTCCGGCGCCCTGTTCAACTGCGCGGCACCGACCAACGCGTCGCCGCGCAACACCGGCAAGCAGACCCTGCCGACAACCACGCTCCCGGACATCTGGTACGGCGACGGCGGTCCGTGGGAGGGGGAGATGGCGCCCGGCGGGTCGGAGTCGCCGATGGGCGGGCCGGTCTACCACTACGACGCCTCGAACCCGTCCGAGACCAAGTTCCCGGAGGCGTACGACGACCACTGGTTCCCGTACGAGTGGGGCCGCGGTTGGATCAAGGAGACCGCGCTCGACGCCGCCACGGGCGGCCCGCTCGAGGTCAGCCCGTTCCTCGACGACCCCGCGTTCGACTGGTCGCAGCCGATGGACATGGAGTTCGGGCCCGACGGCTCGCTGTACGTGCTCGACTACGGCACCGGCTTCTTCGGCGGGGACGCCAACTCGGCGCTCTACCGCGTCGACTACGTGCAGGGCGGCCGCCGCCCGATCGCGGTTGTGGCCGCGGACAAGACGTCGACCAGCGGGACGTCGCTGTCCGTGCAGTTCTCGAGCGCCGGCTCGCGCGACCCCGACGGCGGCGCGATCACCTACGAGTGGGACTTCGGCGACGGCTCGCCGAAGTCGTCCGAGCCCGATCCGAGCCATACCTACAGCGCGGTCGGCACCTACAAGGCGACGCTGACCGTCACCGACGACACCGACCGCACGGGCACTGCGGACGTCACGATCGTGGTCGGCAACGCCGAGCCGGAGATCACCGTCAGCTCGCCGGCTGAGGGCGGCTTCTTCGACTTCGGCGACCAGATCCCGTACGACGTCACGGTCACCGACGCCGAGGACGGCACGATCTCCGGTACCGCGCCCGACTGCGCGCGCGTCGAGATCGACTACCTGCTCGGCCACGACAGCCACGCGCACCCGCTGACCGACGCGACCGGCTGCCAGGGCGTCATCCAGACCGCCGGCGAGGGTGGCCACGGGACCGACGCGAACATCTTCGGCGTGCTCGCCGCTGCCTACACGGACAAGGGCGGCGCGCCCGGCGCCGGCCCGCTGCGGGCCGAGCGTGAGATCAAGCTCTGGCCGAAGCTTCTGCAGGCCGAGCACTACACCGAGATGCGCGGCATCCAGACCGTCGTCCAGGCGGACGCGGGCGGCGGCGAGCGCGTCGGCTACACCGACGACGCCGGCGGGACCGAGCAGGTCAACTACATCGCCTGGGACCCGGTGAACCTGCTGAACATCTCCTCGCTCACGATCACCGCTTCCTCGGGGACCGCAGGCGGGCCGATCCAGGTCCGGCTCGACGACCCGGCGAGCGGCCCGCTGCTCGGCACGGTCAACGTCCCGAACACCGGCTCCTACGAGACCCAGCGCGACTTCGATCTGCCGATCACGCCGCCCACCGGGAGCCACAAGCTGTTCCTCGCGTTCCCGACCGGCGGGCTCGACGTCGACCAGATCCGCTTCAACGGCAAGGGCATCGCGCAGAACGCCAAGCCGACGGCGAGCGCCGCGGCGACCCCGACCGAGGGCGGCGCGCCGCTGCCGGTCCAGTTCACCGGCACCGCGACCGATCCGGACGGCGGGGCGCTGACCTACGAGTGGGACTTCGGCGACGGCAGCACGAAGGCGACGACGAAGGACGCGGCGCACACCTACGCGCAGCCCGGCACCTACACGGCAACGTTCACGGTCACGGACGCCGGCGACCTGACCGCGTCGGACACCGTCACGATCGAGGTGACGAACTGCCCGAGCACGGCGCCCGCGCCGAGCGACGAGTTCGACGGCACGGAGCTGGACACGTGCCGGTGGTCGGAGATCGTCCGCGACAACCCGGCCGGCCGGGCGGTGACCGGCGGCAAGCTCGCGATCGACACCGGCAACAACACCGACATGTACGGCGGCAACACGACCGCGCAGAACCTCGTCCTGCAGCCGGCGCCCGACGGCGGCTGGGAGGCGACCGCGAAGGTCGACATCGCGCTCGCCGAGAAGACCTACGAGCAGGCGACGATGCTCGTCTACGGCTCCGACCAGGACTTCGCGAAGCTGTCGTTCATCAAGGTGCCGGACGGCCGCAACCTGGAGTTCATCCTCCAGCAGGACGGCACTCCGGTCGACGGCGGCGAGAGCCGATCGCACGCCACTGCTGCCGGCCACGTTCCCCGACACGGTGTGGCTGCGGATCAAGAGCGACGGGACGTTCCTGACCGCCTCGTACTCGGCCGACGGCACGACGTTCACGTCGTTCGGCCGCGCGCGGGCGCTGTCGGCGATCCCGGACCCGAAGGTCGGCATCACGGCGTTCAACGGGGACGGTGACGGCGACGACGCGACGTTCGACTTCTTCCATCTCGTGCCCGCCGGCACCGAGCCGACATGCACGCAGGCGCGCACGCCGGCGCCGGGCTACCGGATGCTGTTCGACGGCACGCAGGCGAGCCTGGCGAAGTGGAAGCAGTCCGGGCCGGGCGGCTTCAACTTCACGCCGCAGTGCTCGCTCGAGTCGTTCGGCGGCCTCGGGATGCTCTGGTACGACGAGCTGTTCGACGGCCCGCACACCTTCCACGTCGAATGGATGATGCCCGGGGACGACAACTCCGGCGTGCTCGTCGGCGGCTGGCCGGATCCGGGCGACGACCCGTTCGTGGCGGTCAACCAGGGCTACGAGGTGCAGATCGACGCGACCGACGACGCCGACTCGACGACCGGCGCGATCTACAACTTCCAGGCCGCGAACGCGGCGGCCCGCGACGAGGCGCTGAACCCGCCGGGGGAGTGGAACACGTACGAGATCACGGTCGACTCGCCGAAGGTCTACGTGCGCCTCAACGGCGTGCTGATCAACGAGTTCACCTCGACCGACCCGGCCCGCGACCTGACGAAGGGGCGGATCGGCCTCCAGAACCACGGCACCGGCGACGAGGTCTACTTCCGCGACGTCCAGGTCAAGACGGGCGCCGGGCCCGATCCCGGCACGCCGACGGTCCAGGGCTTCGCCGACCCCACCAGCGGCAACGCGCCGCTCGCCGTGCAGTTCTCCGCCACGGGATCGGACCCGGACGGCGGCGCGCTGTCGTACAAGTGGGTGTTCGGCGACGGGGGGAGCGCGCTCGGGAGCGCGCCGAGCCCACACGTACACGACGCCCGGCACCTACGAGGCGAAGGTCACGGTGACCGACCCGGACGGCAAGACGGCGACGGCCACCGTGCCGGTGACCGTCACCGCGGCCGGGAACGCCCCGCCGACCGTCGACGTGGCGGCCGATCCGGTCGCCGGCACGGCGCCGCTCGAGGTGCACTTCGAGGCCCAGGCGGTCGATCCCGACGGGCCGCAGAACGGGCTCTCCTACCAGTGGGACTTCGGCGACGGCGGCGCTCAGTTCGGCCGCACGCCGGTGCACACGTACCTCGAGCCGGGCACATTCACGGCGACGGTGACGGCGAAGGACGCGGGCGGCGCGACCGCCACCGCGGACATCGAGATCACGGTCGCGAACCCGCCCGGGAACGGCGCACCGTCGGTCGAGGCGCTGGCGGACCCGCGCTCCGGCGTCGCGCCGCTGCGCGTGCGGTTCAGCTCGGCGGCGACCGACCCGGACGGCGATCAGCTGCTGTCGGTGTGGGACTTCGGTGACGGCGTGAAGGCCGGCGGCGTGGCCGTGACGCACACCTACACGCAGCCGGGGACCTACAACGCGACGGTGACCGTGACCGATCCGGGTGGCAAGTCGGCCACGGCGACGGTCGCCGTGACGGTCTCGGCCGCGGTCGCCGCAGGCATCGCCGCCGGCCGTCGCGGGAGACGGCGACGTGGCGGGAGAGAGCGAGAGCCGCCCGCTCCTGCGGCTGACGAAGACGCACAAACTCGCGCGCGTGGTCAGGCGCGGCCTGCGCTACTCGGTCGCATGCGAGTCGGCGTGCCGAGTCGCGTCCGAGCTGCGAATGGCGGGAAAGCGGCTGGGCGCGTCGAGCGCGCGCCGGATCGCGGCCGGCCACGCGCGCGTGATCGTCGTGCGGCTCGATCGGGCCGCCCGGCGCCGCCTCGCCGGCAGGCAGCGAGTGCGCGCCACCGTCATCACCCGGGTCCGCACCCCGGACGGCACGCGCACCCTGCGAACGCCGATCGTGCTGCGGCGGTAGGCGTTACCGGGCAGCTGAACCGGGGCATCCTCAGTCGTGGCGGGGGCAACGGCGGGACGTAGACAGTGGGCGAGGCGCTGGGCGGCCGGAGGTCGGGCGCGGTCAGGCCGCTGACCGGCGGGTGGCGGGCGATCGCGGGAGGATCGCCCGCCCTCCGGCCGCTGCCGGCCGCTGCCGCATACGATGTCCTCGTGGTCATCTTCTCGGGCATTCAGCCGACGGGCAGCAAGCACCTCGGCAACTACATCGGCGCGATCATCCAGTACGTGGCGGGGCAGGATCGCGCCGACCCGGCGATCTACTGCATCGTCAACCTGCACGCGATCACCGTCCCGTATCAGCCGTCCGAGCTGCGCGAGCGCACGCTCGATACGGCCGCGATCCTGATCGCGTCGGGCCTCGATCCCGACCGCTGCATCCTCTTCCGCCAGGGCGACGTGCAGGAGCACACCGAGTTGGCCTGGCTGCTGTCGAGCGTCACGCCGCTGGGCGAGCTCAACCGCATGCACCAGTTCCGCGACAAGTCGGCTGCCCAGCGCGAGATGGTCTCGGCCGGGCTCCTGTACTACCCGGTGCTGCAGGCTGCCGATGTGCTCGCGTATCGCGCGAACGAAGTGCCCGTGGGCGAGGACCAGCGCGAGCATCTGGAGCTGATGCGGCGCACGGCGGAGCGCTTCAACAGCCGCTTCGGCGAGCTGCTGGTGGTGCCCGAGCACCGGATCCCGGAGGTCGGCTCGCGCGTACGCGACCTCCAAGAGCCCGAGCGCAAGATGTCGACGACCGGCGACTCCGAGCAGGGCACCGTCTACGTGCTCGACGATGCCGACACGATCCGGCGCAAGTTCAAGCGCGCGGTCGCCGACTCCGGGCGCGAGATCGTCCGCCACCAGGACAAGCCCGGCATCTCCAACATGATCGAGATCATGTCGGTGGCCCGCGGCGTCGCGCCCGACGAGATCGAGCGCGAGTTCGACGGCTCCGGGTACGGCGACTTCAAGGCCGCGGTGGCGGACTCCGTGATCGACTGGCTCGCACCCGTGCACGCCCGCTACGACGAGCTGCGCAGCGATGAGTCCGCGCTCGAGGCGATCCTCGAGGCGGGCGCGGACAAGGCCCGCACGATCGCCAGCGGCACGCTCGCGGACGTGCGCGACGCGATGGGCGTCGGCCCCGCCCGCCGCCCCGTTTCATAGCAGCCCGGCCGGGTAGTCGTTCCTGTCAATGCACCGGTTCGAGGTTGTCACTCCGGAGCTCGGTGGCGCCGCCGCCCGGATCGCCGGCGCGGGCGCCGAGCTGGACGCTGCCGTGGCAGCGCTCGAGCGGGTGACGGTCGCCGGGCCGGCCGCCGACCATCCTGGCGTCACGGCCGCCGCCAGTCAGCTCGTCGCTGCCTGGACGCCCGCCGTGAGCGCCATGCAGGCAGGTGCCGCGGCGCTCGGCCAACGCGTCTCCGACGCCGGCACGGCCTACGAGCTGACGGACCGCGGCGCGATGCCGGGCGGCTGATGGCGGGCTCCAGCTTCGGCATCGACGTGCCAGACGGCGACCCGGGCGCGCTGGAGAACGCGGCGTCCGACCTAGGCGGCGCAGCTGGCGTGCTGGGCCGCGTCTCGGGCACCCTCCAAACCTCCGGCAGCGTGTCCGGCTGGTCGGGCATCGCCAGCATGACCTTCCAGGACCGCTGCGTGACGGACGCGTCGGTCGCCGCCGCCGGCGACGGAACCCTCCAGGTCGCCGCCGTGGTTTTCTCCGAGTTGGCCGACGCGCTGCGCCATGCGACCCGCGAGGCCGAGGACGCGGTGGACGAGGCGCGGGCGGCCGACGAACGCCGCAAGGAGGCGGAGGCCGACGAGGGCGATGCTCTTGGGCGCGCCGGAGCCGCCGGGCTCGCGGCCGGAGCCGCGCAGCTGGAGATCGCGGCGCGCGGGGCGATCGGCGAGCCCGGGCTGGACGCCCAGGACCGGCTGTTCGCGGCCGAACGTGAGGCCGCCGCCGCGCGCGACGCCGCGGCCGCTGCCCGTGAGCGCGCGAACCGCGCCCAACACGACCTCGAGGCTGCCCAGCGCCGCGGCAAACGAGCCGTGCGCCGCTACGAGGGGTACGCGGACGGCGCAGCGGGCCGACTCGCCGGGCTGGCCGCGATGGCCCCGACAGTCACGCCGCTCGCTCCGCCGGCGACTCCCGTATCCGGCGGGCGCGACGAGGGCGGCGGCGGGATCCTCACCGGCATCGGCAAGGGCTTCGGCGATCTCTGGGGCGAAGGCAAGTCACTGGTCGGCGGCGCGGCCAACCACGTGAACGTGTTCGACCCCGACGGGCTCGCGGACACGTGGTCGAACGACTGGAACATCGCCAACACGATCTATGACGACCCGCTCGGTTCCGGCGAGGCTGTGCTAAACGGCATGTGGGCGCCGATCAAGGAGTCCTACAAGCACGGCGGGTTCGACGAGGCGGCGGCGCGCGCGGTGCCGTCGATCGCCGGCACGATCGTCGGCGGCAAGGGCGTGACCAAGCTCAAGGAGCTCCGCCACGCCGCCGACGCCGCCCCGTTCCGAAGCCGAACGCCGAGCCGCGAGTGCTCCCGGGCGGCACCGCGCCCGACGGGTCGTTCGTCCCCGACGTGTCGGAGGGCGACAGCGTCCCGCTGACCGCGCGCCCGCAGCACGGCCAGGAGGTCCAGCGCAGCTACGGGCAGCCGGCCGATGGCCGCGGGCTCGTGCCGATGGACGACTACTCAGGGCCGGCCGGCCGCTCCTGGACCCCCACGCCGATCGAGCAGATGCCGTCGCCGCGCGCGGACATGGGCATCCCCGACGTCAACGCCGGACGCTTCCGAATCCGCGGACAGCTGATCGACGTGACCGAAGTGCAGGTGCGCCACGCCCTACCGCTCGACGGCCAGCCCGGCGGCGCGCTGGAATACCTGATCCCTGATCCGTCGGGACAGATCAGGATCATCAGCGTCGAAGGCGTCAACGCCCCGTTCTAACCATGACCGACTACTGGATTGGCTCCACCGAGTGGCAGCGGTGGTGGGACGGCGAGCCCGCCCGCCGGCTCCGACGCGTCCTGACGGACGGCGACCAGTCGATCGCCCTCGTGGAACTCGAACGCACCGGCGAGCACGTCCTGGTGGGGCGGCACTCCGACGCCGAGCCGGTGCCCGGCCGACCCGTCGAGGTCCGAGTGTTCAGCACGCCGGAAGGCTGGGACGAGGCGGCGCCGCTGCGCGAGGGCGACCTTCGCCTGCAGTCCGAAGCGGGGCTGTACGCGCGGCAGGAGGAGCTGCCGGTGGTGACCCAGGAGGCGCGCGAGCGTCGGCGTCGTGGCTGGTTCTGAGGAGAACACTGCGCTGCTGCGCGAGATGGCGCGCGCGAGCGGAGACGAGTACGAGCCCGACGCCGAGCGCGACCTGGTGCGGGCGATCGCCGACTCGACGCTGCTGGTGCCCATGCGCGACGACCCGGAGAGCGGCCGGCCCGGACTCTGGGCGACCGCGGATGAGGACGGCAAGACGCAGGTGGTCGCGTTCACGGACCAGGGAGCGCTGGAAGCCTGGGTCGGCGGGCCGACGCAATACGCGCTCGTGCCGGGCGTAGAGCTGGCGGGAGTTGCCGCGTCGGCGGACGCCTCGTCCCTATGGATCAATCCCTCAGGGCCGCACGGCGGGCGGCTGGACCGGCGGATGGTCGACGTCGTGGCCGCGGGGCGCACGATGGACCTGGAGGTCGATCACGGCCAGACACTACGTCTGCGCTCGACCGGCGTCGGGGAGCTGCACGTTCGCGCCCCTCAGACGCCGCCGGGCGAGGCGCTCGAGCGTCTCCGAGCCGCCGTCACCACGGCGCCGGTGCGCGGCGCGTGGCTGCTGGAGGCGACGGCGCCCCCGCCCACGCACCTGCTGCTCGTCCTCGAGCTCGCGCCGGGCGCCAGCGCCGATTCCGTCCTCGACGGCGTCCGCGACGCGGCCGCCGGCCTCGTCCCGCCCGACCGGTTCGTCGACATCATGCCAGTGGCCGACGGCGACGACGAGGTGCTTGCACGGGCCCGCGAGGTAGGGCTCCCGGTGGCGGGCTGATTCGCTCCGTCGGGCCCGGCGCCTAGCCTGTCCGCACCGATGACGACGATCATGCACCGGCTCGAGCTCGACCTCGACGTCTTCGCAGGCCCGTTCGACCTGCTGCTGTCGCTGATCCTGCGCGAGGAGCTCGACCTGCTGGAGGTCGAGCTGGCCGAGATCGTGGTCGCCTACATCGATCACCTGGAGGCCGAGGGCGAGCTCGACCTGGAGGCGGCGACCGAGTTCCTGGTGCTGATCGCGGCGCTGCTGGAGCTGAAGTCGCGGCTGATGCTTCCCGGCGCCGAGGTGCTCGACGAGCTTGACGATCTGGCGCCCGCCGAGGCCGCCGAGGAACTGCTGGAGCGGATGCTCCAGTACGCCCGCTTCCGCGGGGCCGGTGGCTGGATGGGTGCCGCGCACGCCGGCGGGCAGGCGTTCCTGTACCGGATGGCGCCGCTGCCGCCCGCGCTCCGGCGCGTGTCGGTCGAGATTGCCGAGCGCGCCTACGACCCGGCGGTGCTGGGCCAGGCGGTCGGCTCGCTGCTGCGCACGCCGCCGCCGCTCGACCTGCGCCACATGGCGGTCCCGCGCGTCTCGGTCGCGGACCGGCTGTCGCTGCTGCGCGGCCTGCTGGCCCGCCGCGGCGGGCGGTTCTCGTTCGACGAGGCGGTCGAGGGCGCCGACCGCGTGACCGTCGCGGTGACGCTGTTCGCGCTGCTGGAGCTGTACAAGAACGGCGAGGCCGGCTGGGAGCAGGAGGAGCCGTTCGGGCCGATCACCGTGCAGGCGGGAGCGATCGCATGACGTCGCTCGCCCGCCAGGTCGAGGCGCTGCTGTTCCTGTCGCCGGAGCCGGTCGCGCTCGACGAGTTGGCCGACGCGCTGCAGGTCGGCGAGGAGACCGTGAGCGAGGCGCTGGCAGAGCTCGACGGCGCGCTCGCGGGCCGCGGCGTCGTGCTGCGCGAGGTGGCCGGCGGCTGGGCGCTCGTGTCGCACCCCGACGCCGAGGAGGCCGCGCGCCGGCTGCTCGCCCGCCCGCGCACCCCGGCGCTCACGCCCGCGCAGGCCGAGACGCTCGCGATCGTCGGCTACCTGCAGCCGGTCTCGCGGCCCGAGGTGGCGCGGATCCGCGGCGTCGCGTCCGAGTCCGCGACCGCCGCGCTGGTCGAGCGGGGGCTGATCGAGGAGTCCGGCCGCTCGCAGTTCGGCGCCGTTCTGTACCGCACCACGCCGTTGTTCCTGAAGCTGTTCGGCCTCCGCTCGCTCGACGACCTGCCCGAGATCGAGCAGTGGGACCCGAGCCCGGAGGACGAGTCGGCGCTGCGCGATCGTCTCCTGCGCGCCGGCGAGCAGCGCACGAACCCGGTCTAGACAGCCTCCGGCGCGTAGGCGGCGCTCGTACGCGCCGCGGCCTCGTCCGCGGTCGCGGCCGCGGCGCCTCCGGCCGCGTGCGCCGCGCCCCACTCCTGGGCGCTGCGGCGAATGAACGCCTGCCCCTCCGGGCCGCTCGCCGCCGCCTGGATGTCCTCGACCGACGCGCCGGTGGCGAGGTACAGCGCGAGCGCGAGCAACGCGAGATCCCAGCCCACTCCGACCGCACCGGGTCCGTACGTAGCCCAATGGTCGTTGTCGCTGACGGCGTGCCGCAGCCGCAGCTCGGCAGAGCCGTCCGCGGCCGGCGCGATGTCCAGGGTCACGACGCTGGCGTCACCGCCGAACTCCCACGTGACGGCGAGCCGCCGCGGCGGCTCGCACTCCTTGATCTCTCCACCGGCGTTGCCTTCGAGCTGGAACCGGCCGCCGACACGCAGGTCGCCGCTGACCGGCAGGAACCAGCGAGGGATCCGCTCCGGGTTCGTGCACGCGTCCCATAGGTCCTCGGGCGTCGTGCCGTAGACGCGGCGCAGCTCGACGACGTGGGCGGGACCGTCGTCGCTCCCAACGGAGCGCCGCATACGCTCGAGCTCGGCGATCAGGTCTCGCATCATTCGTTCTCCTCTTGCTTCGTGGTGCGACGGCGGCCGCGCGCCAGCTCGGTGTCCAGCGCGTCCAGGCGGGCGCTCCACTGCCCGCGCAGATCGGCCAGCCAGCCCTGCGCGTCGTCGAGGCCGGCAGCGTCGAGCGCATACAGCCGCCGCGTGCCGGCAGGGCGCACGCTCGCGAATCCGTTCTCGCGCAGCACCCGCAGGTGCCGCGACACGGCCGGCTGCGTGAGGCCGAACTCGCCCTCTATCGCGGCGGCGAGGTCACCGGCGGGCAGCTCGCCCGGGGCGAGCAGCTCGAGGATCCGCCGCCTGACAGGATCTCCAAGGACGGCGAACGCCTCCATCGACCGCATAGTTGCGGCCAGGCGTATATATGTCAAGAGTCATATATGCCTCAGGCGGCCTTGGCGGCCAGCTGGCCGCAGGCGGCGTCGATGTCGCGGCCGCGGGTGAGGCGGACGGTGGCGCGTAGGCCGTGCTCCTCCAGCACCGCCTTGAACGCCGCGATCGCGCCCGGCGACGAGCCGTCGTACATCCCGGTCGGGTTGTACGGAATCAGGTTGACCTTGTAGATCCGCGGATCGAGCAGCTGGGCGAGCGCCGTCGCCTGCACGTACGTGTCGTTGACGCCCGCGAGCATCACGTACTCGATGAAGACCTTGCGCCGGCGGCGCGTGTTGTACGCCTCGCACGCCGCCAGCACCTCCGCGACGGGGTAGCGCTCGTTGACCGGCATGATCTGCGACCGCAGCGCGTCGTCCGGAGCGTGGAGCGAGAACGCCAGCCGGATCGGCATGTCGCTCTCCGTCAGCTGCCGGATGCCCGGGACCCAGCCGACCGTCGAGACGGTCGTGCGACGGTGGGTGATCCCGACGTCGGGGAGCCTGCGCGCGGCCGCCAGCACGTGGTCGAGGTTCATCATCGGCTCGCCCATGCCCATGAAGACCAGGTGGTCGACCGGCTCGATGCGCCGGAAGTAGAGGACTTGGTCGAGGATCTCCGACGCCGTCAGGTTGCGGCCGAACTTCATCGAGCCGGTGGCGCAGAAGGTGCACGTCAGCGGGCAGCCGGACTGCGACGAGACGCAGACCGACCGCCGCCCGTCGCGGAACCGCATCAGCACCGCCTCGACGGCGCGGCCGTCATGGGTGTGGAACAGCGCCTTGACCGTGCCGTCGGCGGCGTGCGCCTCACGCACCGGCTCCAGGCTCGAGAACGGCACCGCCTCCTCGAGCCGCCCGCGCAAGGCCGCGGGCACGTCGGTCATCTGGTCGTAACCGGTCGCGCCGCGCGCGGCCCAGCTCCACACCTGGCGGGCGCGGAAGGCCGGCTCACCGGCGGCGGTGAGCGTGTCGTCGAGCAGGGTGAGGTCCACGGTCTCCTATGGTGGCACCGTCGTGCGCCTCGCCAAGTACCTCGCCCACTCGGGCGTCGCCTCGCGGCGCGCCTCCGAGCAACTCGTGTTCGCCGGCCGCGTGACCGTCGGCGACGAGGTCGTGCGCGACCCGGCGCGCGACGTCGACGGCAGCGTGCCCGTGGCGGTCGACGGCGAGGTCGTCTGGGTGCCCAACAGCCAGCGCGCCGTCTACCTCGTCAACAAGCCGCGCGGCGTGGTGTCGACGGCATCCGACCCGCAGGGCCGGCCGACGATCGTCGAGATGGTGCCGAGCTCGCGCCGGCTGTACCCGGTCGGCCGCCTCGACGTCGACACCACCGGGCTGATCCTGCTCACCGACGACGGCGAGCTCGCCCACCGGCTCATGCACCCCTCGTTCGAGGTCCCGCGCACCTACCACGCGAAGGTCCGGCACCCGCCGGTGCGAGAGGGCGCGCTGCGGGCGCTGCGGGAGGGCGTCAGGCTCGACGACGGCCTGACCGCCCCGGCGCGCGCGAAGCGGCTGGCGACCGACCGCGTCGAGGTCATCATCATCGAGGGGCGCAAGCGGCAGGTGCGGCGGATGCTCGAGGCCGTCGGCCATCCGGTGGTCGCCCTGGAGCGCGTGCGCTTCGGCCCGTTGCGGCTGGGAACGCTTGCGGAGGGCCGGTACCGCCGGCTCACGGCCGCCGAGGTAGAGCACCTCCGCGGCAGCGACGCTGATTGAATGCGCCGCCCATGCGGCTGATCGCGCTCCGCGGCGCCACCACGGTCGACGCCAACGAGGCGGAGCCGATCCTGCACGCCACCGAGGAGCTGATGGGCGAGCTGCTGGACCGGAACCAACTCGCGGCCGAGGACCTCGTGAGCTGCATCTTCACGCTCACGAGCGACCTCGACGCCGAGTTCCCGGCCGTCGCCGCGCGGCGTATGGGCCTGAGCCGCGTCCCGCTCCTGTGCGCGCGTGAGATCCCGGTGCAGGGCGCGCTCCCGCGGGTCATCCGCGTGCTCATCCACTGCTATCCGCCGGAGGGGATCGAACCCCAGCACGTGTACCTCGGCGAGGCCCGCAGGCTGCGGTTGGACCTCGAGGGCGCCCAATAGACTCAGGGCGATGGCGCTCGAGTTCGGAAGCAAGGTCCGCCGCATCCCGGTCTACCCGGCCGCCGACGGCTACGCATTCGACGGGGAGGTCGCGGCGCTCGCCTCCAACGAGTCGCCGTACCCGCCGGTCCCGGCGGTCGTCGAGGCCGTCACGCGCGCGCTGTCGGGCCTCAACCGCTACCCGGACCCGACGAACTCGGCGTTGCGCCGGCGACTGTCCGACCGCCACGGCGTGCCGGCGAACCGGATCGCGGTCGGCAACGGGTCGTGCGACATCCTGCTGGCAGCCGGCGACGCCCTGCTCGAGCCGGGCGCCGAGGTCGTGTACGCGTGGCCGTCGTTCTCGGTCTACCCGCACCTCGCGGCCGCCTCCGGGGCGCGCGCGATCGAGGTGCCGGTCGACGCCGAGCACCGCCACGACCTCGAGGCGATGCGGCGCGAGATCACCGTCGCGACGCGGCTCACGATCGTCTGCAACCCGAACAACCCGACCTCGACGGCGCTCCCGCTCGACGAGATCGCGGCGTTCGTCGCCGACGTCCCGCGGCACGTCTGCGTGATCCTCGACGAGGCGTACTGCGAGTTCAACATGCTCCAGGACCCCGAAGAATCGCTCCCGCTGCTCGAGAAGCACCCGAACCTCGTCCTCCTGCGCACCTTCTCGAAGATCCACGGCCTGTGCGGGCTGCGCGTCGGCTACGCGCTGTGCGGGTCCGAGGAGTTCCGCACCGCAGTCGACCAGGTGCGCCAGCCGTTCTTCTGCAACGCCGCCGCGCAGGCCGCCGCGCTCGAGGCGCTCAACCACCAGGACGAGGTCGAGCGCCGGGTGGAGCGCAACCTGGCCGAGCGGATCGGTCTCGAGGAGGGTCTGCGCGAGCTCGGCATCGAGCCCGCCGAATCGCAGGCCAACTTCGTCTGGATCGACCTCGGCGAGGGGCGCGAGGAGCCCGAGATCATGCGCGGGCTGGCCGAGCGCGGGGTGCTCGTGCGCGCCGGCACATCGCTCGGCCGGGAGGGCGCGCTGCGCGTCACCGTCGGCACCGCGGCCGACAACGAGCGCTTCCTCGAAGCCCTCGCGGCGCTGTTGTAGATGGAGATCGCGCAGCGCCCACCGCACCCGGCGCTCGCTTCTCACGTGCGCAGCCTCGCGGGCTGGCACGAGCGGGCCGACGGACCCGTGCGGCGCGCCGAACTTCCAGGTGGCCGGATCGTGCTGGTGATCTCGTTCGGGCCGACGCTGGACGTCGACGGCCGCAGCTTCAAGTCGTTCGTCGCCGGGCTCCATGACGCGCCCGCGATCACCGAGCACGCGGGCGAGGGCCACGGGATCCAGGCGTACCTGACGCCGCTCGGCGCCCGCCGGCTGCTCGGCATGCCGATGGGCGAGCTGACGCGCGACGTGGTCGAGCTGGAGGACCTGATCGGCGCTGAGGCCGGCCGGCTCGCGGAGCGGCTATACGAGGCGGGGGACTGGCCGGCGCGGTTCGCGCTGCTCGAGCGCGCGATCGCCGCGCGGGTACTGGACGCGCCGCCGGTCGCATCGGACCTCGAGTGGGCGTGGCGGCGGCTGATCGAGACCGGCGGCGGCGTGCCGGTCGGTGTGCTGGCGCAGGAGCTGGGCGCAGCCGGCGGTACCTCGCGGCGTCGTTCCGTGAGCAGATCGGCATGCCGCCGAAGGCGCTCGCCCGGCTGCTGCGGTTCGAGCACGCTGTCGAGCGGCTGCGCGGCGGCGCCGAGCTCGCGGAGCTGGCGCTCGACTGCGGCTACTACGACCAGGCGCACTTCAACCGCGACTTCCGGCAGTTCGCCGGGCGGACACCGACCGAGTACCTGGTCACATCCGTCCAAGACATCTCGGCGATGGCCGCTTAGCCTCCGGGCCATGATCATCCCCACCCTGAAGTACAAGGACGCGAAGGCGGCGATCGACTTCCTCGACCGCGCCTTCGGGTTCGAGCGCCACGCCGTCCATGAGGTGGACGGCGTCATCGGCCACGCTGAGCTGCGGTATGGCGACGGCGTGGTGATGCTCGGGACGGTCGGGCAAGGCGACCCCCAGTTCGAGACGTCCCACACCTCGATCTACGTCGTGGTCGAGGATCCCGACGCGCTGTATGAGCGCGCGAAGGCGGCGGGCGCGGATATCTCGCGTGAGCTCCAGGACATGGACTACGGCTCACGCGAGTTCTCGGCCAGGGATCCCGAGGGCAACGCCTGGAGCTTCGGGACGTACGACCCGCTCACAGCGGGCTAGCGGGCCACTAGCTTTCCGGCCGCACTGCTGCCACAATTCACGTTCGCGATGACCGATCGCCCCGCTCACCAAACCCTTCACACCGGCCCGCGGGGCGCCGGTTACACGTATTTCTCCTATCGCACCTGGCGATTTAGCTAGGCGCTCGGCCGGTGCGGACGTCGCACCGCCAGCCGCATCGGGGCCTTCGGGCCGAGCGCCGTGCCAGCGGATTGTTCGTAGAGTTTCCAGCGACTAGGAGAAGCAGCAGATGATGATCGTGATGAAGGCGGGTGCGACGCAGGCGGAGATCGACTCCGTCATCCACCGCATCCAGTCAGTCGGCGCCGTCGCCCACCCCTCGCGCGGCGAGGAGGTCACCGTGATCGGCGCCATCGGCGATCGCGAGCACGTGGCCCGGCTCGAGCTCGAAGGTGCACCGGGCGTCGCCCAGGTCGTACCGATCCTGAAGCCGTACAAACTCGCGTCCTCGCAGGTGCGAGCCGGAGAGCGCACCGTCGTCGACGTCGAAGGACGAAAGATCGGCGGTGAGCACTTCTCGCTCATCGCCGGGCCGTGCACCGTCGAGTCGCGCGACCAGACCCTCACCACGGCGCGCGCCGTCGCGGCCGCCGGCGCGTCGCTGTTCCGTGGCGGCGCGTACAAGCCGCGCACCTCGCCGTACGCGTTCCAGGGTCTCGGGCAGGAAGGGCTGCGCCTGCTGGCCGAGGCGAAGGCCGAGACCGGGCTCCCGATCGTCACCGAGCTGATGGACGCCCGCGATCTCGAGGCCGTCGTCGAGGTCGCCGACGTGATCCAGGTCGGCGCTCGCAACATGCAGAACTACCCGCTGCTGGCCGAGGTCGGGCGCGCAGGCAAGCCGGTGATGATCAAGCGCGGCCTGTCCTCGACGCTCGAGGAGCTGCTGATGGCGGCGGAGTACGTGCTGAAGGAGGGCAACCCCAACGTGCTGCTGTGCGAGCGCGGGATCCGCACGTTCGAGACCGCCTACCGCTTCACGCTCGATCTGACCGCGATCCCGGTGCTGAAGGAGCTGTCGCACCTGCCCGTGATCGTGGATCCGAGCCATGCGGCCGGGCGGCGCGCGCTCGTGACGCCGCTCTCCCTGGCCGCCGCCGCGGCGGGCGCCGACGGGATCATCGTCGAGGTGCACCCGCACCCCGAGGAAGCGATCTGCGACGGCCCGCAGCAGCTCTACGCCGATCAGTTCGCCGAGTACGCCGAGCAGGTCGAGCGCGCGGCCGCGGTCGCCGGCAAGGTGTTCTCTTCAGCCGCCGTCTGATGGCGGACGGCCCGCGCCGGCCCATTGTGGCCGTGGTCGGCGTGGGCCTGATCGGCGGCTCGATCGGCCTCGCCGCGCGCGAGCGGCTCGGCGCGCGCGTGCTCGGGTGGGACCCAGGCGTGGGCGTGCTCGCGGCGGCGCTCGAGCGCGGCGTGCTGAGCGAGGCCTGCGACGACGTCGCCGCGGCGGTCGCCGGGGCGGACGTGGCGTTCGTGGCGGCGCCGGTGGGCGACCTGCCGGCCGTGGTCGCGGAGGTGCTGGCGGCGGCGGGGGAGGAGTGCGTGGTGTCCGACGTCGGCTCGACGAAGCGGTCGGTCGTCGCCGCCGTCGACGACCCGCGGTTCGTCGGCGGCCACCCGCTGGCCGGCGCCGAGACGGCCGGCGTCGAGCACGCGCGCGCCGACCTGTTCGACGGCGCGACGTGGTACCTGACGCCGACCGGCCGCACCGGCGGGATCCTCTACGAGCGGCTGCACCGCTTCCTGGTCGACCTCGGCGCGCGGCCGGCGGCGCTCGACGCCGATACGCATGACGCGCTGCTCGCGACCGTCTCCCATCTCCCGCACGTGCTTGCCAACGTCTTGGTCGCGCGCGCCGCGCGCGTGCTGTCGGAGGAGGGCGAGCGGCTGCCCGCGACCGGCCCGTCGTTCCGCGACGCGACGCGTGTCGCGGGCGCCAACACCGCGATCTGGCGCGACATCTACCTCGCCAACGCGGACGCGCTGGTCGAGGCGATCGACGACACGGTGCGGCGCCTGGGCGAGGTCCGGGGCGCGCTGGTGGCACGCGACGGCGACGCCGTCGCGGTCTGGAACGACGGCGCGCGCGACGAGCGCCGGCGCCTGCTGGAGGCCGATCTCGGTGGCGGTGAGGTGCACGAGCTCCGGGTCGCGGTCCCGAACCGGCCGGGCGTCGTCGCCGATGTCGCGCTCGCTCTCGGGCGTGCGGGCGTCAACATCCTCG
The DNA here is from genome assembly GCA_963792385.1 of uncultured Solirubrobacteraceae bacterium. Classification (GTDB taxonomy): domain Bacteria; phylum Actinomycetota; class Thermoleophilia; order Solirubrobacterales; family Solirubrobacteraceae; genus DASSUW01. Next base: position 80,841 of record CAWBVZ010000002.1, read on the forward strand.
ACATGGCGCTCTATCCCGCTTCGGACATGTCGGCCGGCACGATCGCCCTGTGGGTGGCCGGCGACCGCCGCGCGGCCGAGGCGCAGGAGCTGGTGGAGGCGCTCGGGCTCACGGTGGCGCGGCCGTGAACGTGCGCTTCGCGCCCGACGGCCCGCTGCGCGGGACGCTCACGCCGCCGCCGGACAAGTCGCTCTCGCACCGCGCGGCGCTGATGGCGGCGATGACCGACGAGCCGGTGTCGATCACCGGCTACCTCGACGCGGCCGACACGAACTCGACGCTGGCTGCGGTGCAGGCGCTGGGCGCGCTGGTGGAGCGGCGCACCGACTCGCTGGTGGTGCGCGGGGTCGGCCTGCGGGCGGCGGCGCCGGCCGGCGGGCCGATCGACGTCGGCAACGCCGGCACCCTGCTGCGGCTGCTGCCGGGCTGGCTGGCCGGGCAGGAGGGCGGGAGCTGGACGCTCGATGGCGACGCCTCGATCCGGCGCCGGCCGGTCGATCGGGTGGCGACGCCGCTCGGCCTGATGGGCGCCCGGATCGACGCGACGGAGGGCCGCTTCCCGCCCTTCACGATCACCGGCAGCCCGCTGCGCGGGATCGAGTACGAGCTTCCGGTCGCGTCGGCGCAGGTGAAGTCGTGCGTGCTGCTCGCCGGGCTGCTCGCCTCCGGCCCGACCACGGTGATCGAGCGCAAGCCGAGCCGCGACCACACCGAGCGGATGCTCGCGGCGGCCGGCGTGCGGGTCTCGCGGGTCGGCGACCGGATCACGGTGGCGGCGCAGGACGAGCTCGAGCTCGGCGCGCTGCACGTGCCCGGCGACCCGTCCTCGGCCGCCTTCCTCGCCGCCGCGGCGGTGCTCGTGCCGCGCTCGCGGATCGTGATCGACGGCATGGGCGCGAACTGGACGCGGACGGGCTTCTTCCGGATCCTGCAGCGGATGGGCGGCGTCGTCGTCGGCCCGCTCGAGGACCCCGTGACGGACGGCGTGCCGGCCGAGGAGCCGGTGTGCGAGCTCGACGTCGCCCACGGGCCGCTGCTCGGCACCGTCGTCGAGCCCGAGGAGGTGCCGCTGGCGATCGACGAGCTGCCGCTCGTCGCGCTGCTCGGCTGCTTCGCAGAAGGGCAGACGGTCGTGCGCGGTGCGCAGGAGCTGCGGCTGAAGGAGACGGACCGGATCGCGGCCGTCGTCGACGGCCTCGGCGGGTTGGGCGCGCGGATCGAGGCCACCGACGACGGCTTCGCGATCGAGGGCACCGGCGGTCTGCGCGGCGGCGTGTTGGACGCGCAGGACGACCACAGGCTGGCGATGCTCGGCGCCGTCGCCGGCATCGCTTCACGCGAAGGCGTGGAGGTCGTCGGCATGGAGGCGGCCGCCGTGTCGTACCCGGGCTTCGAGGCCGACCTGGCGGCACTGCGCGGCTGACCGGTGGGCCAGTTCCACTTCCACCCGGACGCCTACCTGGAGCTGATGCTGTCCGAGATGCCGGACTACCTGCGGCTACAGGACGAGGCGGCGGCCGCCACCGGAACGGGCGCCGCGCGGCTGCTCGAGCTCGGCACCGGCACCGGCGAGACCGCCCGCCGCGTGCTCACCCGCCACCCGGGCGCCGCGCTCACGGGGATCGACGTCAGCGCCGACATGCTCGCGGTCGCGCGCGAGGCCCTGCCTGGCGCGGACCTGTGCGAGGCCAGGCTCGAGACAGCGCTGCCCTCAGGCCCGTTCGACGTCGTGTTCTCCGTGCTCGCGATCCACCACCTCGACGGTCCCGGCAAGGCCGACCTGTTCGAGCGCGTCGCGGCGGTGCTCGAGCCGGGCGGCCGGTTCGTCATCGGCGACGTCGTCGTGCCCGACGACCCGGCCGACGCGATCACACCGCTGAGCCCGTCGTACGACCTCCCGAGCCGCGCCGACGACCAGCTGATTTGGCTCTCCGCCGCCGGTTTCGACGCCTCGGTGGTCTGGGCGCAGCGCGATCTCGCGTGATCGTGCGGCGGGTCGTCCCCCGGCTGGGTAGAGAGGGGCGTTCTGGCCTCGCCGCTCGTCCCACACCGAGCGTCGAGTTCGTCGGCCTCACGCCGTCAAGTCGACGCTGATCGCCGGCCTACGCGGCGCGGGTGCGGCGGGGAGGCGTCACGGCGCGCTCGATCGCGGCCGTGAGGCGGGGTGCGTCGGCGACGTCGAGCGCCGCGGTGGTGATGCGAATCGCCGGGCTGCCCGAGAGGCGGTACGGGCGGCCCGCGGCGACCGCCCAGCCGTCGGCGAGCAGGGCGCGGACGGCGCTGTCCTCGTCCGGCACCGGGAGCCACAGGTTGATGCCGCTCGGCGGCGACGCCACGCCGAGCAGCCCCGCGAGCGCGGCGCGGCGCTTCTCGTAGGTCTGTGCCGCCGCGGCGACGCCGGCCATCACGTCCGAGTCCGACCACAGCCGCGCTGTCAGACGCTGGACGATGCCGCTGACCCAGCCGGGCCCCAGCGACTGGCGGCCCTCGACGCGGACGAGCGTGGTGTCGTCACCGGCCACGAGCGCCAGCCGCAGGTCGGGGGCGAGCCACTTGGAGACGGAGCGCACGGTCGCCCAGTGGCGCCGGTCGTCCGCGAGCGTGTGCCACGGCGTGCCGGCGACCGGGCCGAGATGGTCGTCCTCGACGACCAGCACGTCGTTCGCCAGGACGGCGCGCAGCTCACGCGCCCGGCCGGCGTCCAAGGCCGATCCGCACGGGTTATGACCGCGCGGGGTGTGCACGACGGCTCGCGCACCCGCCCGCACCGCGGCGGCGAGTGCGTCCGGGAGCATGCCGCGTCCGTCCACGGCGACCGGCACGAGCCGCAGCCCGAGCATGCGGGCGACGTCGAGCACGCCCGGCCAACCCGGGTCCTCGACCGCGACCGCGTCGCCGGGCTGCAGATGGGCGGTGAGGACGCGCTCGATCCCGTCGAGCGCCCCGTTGACCGCGCACAGGCGCGCCGCGGGCACGCCGTCGGCCGCGAACGCCGCGCCCGCGACCTCCGCCAGCTCGGGCAGTAACGGCTCGGCGCCGTACAGGCGCTGCGGAGCGTCGATCGCGTGCAGCGCCGGCGCGAGCGCCGGCAGCAGCTCCGGATCGGGGCTGCCGCTCGCGAGGTCGCGCGCGCCGTCGGGCACCGCGGCGGCGGGGCGCACGGGCCGCAGCGGCGGCCGCTCGGCCACGCGCGTGCCGCTGCGCGGCCGCGACACGACCACGCCGCGCCGCCGCAGGTCGGCGAGCGCGGCGGCCACGGTGGTCGGGCTCACCTGGAGGTCGGTCGCCAGCCGCCGCACCGAGGGCAGCGCCGCGCCGGGCGCGAGCCGCCCGTCGGCGACCGCCGCCTGCACGCTGAGCGCGATCTCGCTTGCGGATGAGCCCGTGATCTGCTGATACTGTTCCGACACAGATTGCCAACTGTACCAGAACAGACGATGCTAAAGACTCCCCGCACCAAGCTCCGCCGCGTCCCCAACCGCGGCGCCCACGACCGCGAGACGATCGACGCGATCCTCGACGAGGCACTGATCGCGCACCTCGCCTTCGTCCACGACGATCGCCCGGCCGTGATCCCGACGCTGCTCGCGCGCGTCGGCGACGAGGTCTACCTGCACGGCTCCGCGGCCAGCCGCGCCCTACGCGCGCTGGGCGCCGGGCTGGAGGCGTGCCTCGAGGTGACGTTGGTCGACGGGATCGTCCTCGCCCGTTCGGCGTTCCATCACTCGATCAACTACCGCTCCGTGGTCCTCTACGGCACCGCCCGCCCGGTCATCACGCCCGAGGAGAAGGAGCGGGCGCTGGAAGCGTTCACCGAGCGGCTCGTGCCCGGCCGCTGGGCCGACGTCCGGTGGCCGACCGCGAAAGAGCTCAAGGCGACGGCCGTGCTCGCGTTGCCGATCACCGAGGGCTCGGCCAAGGTGCGCACCGGGCCGCCGATCGACGATGACGAGGACTACGCGCTCGACGCGTGGGCCGGCGTGGTCCCGCTCCGCCGCCAGGAGCTGCCGCCGGAGCCCGACCCGCGCCTGCGCGAGGGCATCGCGGTACCGCGGTATTTGCAGTCCTTCTAGGCTGAGCGGCCATGGTCATCGCGATCGACGGCCCGGCGGGCGCCGGCAAGTCCACGGTGGCTCGCGCAGTCGCGCGCGAGCTCGGCTTCACATACCTCGACACGGGGGCGATGTACCGCGCCGTCGGGCTTGCCGCCGCGGAGACCGACGAGCCGGCGGGGCAGGTCGCCGCACGGATCGAGATCGAGGTCGGCGACCGCGTGCTGATCGACGGTCGCGACGTCACCGACGCGATCCGCACGTCCGAGGTCTCGCAGGCCGCGTCACGCGTTGCAGCCGACCCCGAGGTGCGCGCCGCGCTGGTCGCCAAGCAGCAGGCGCTGATCGCCGACGGCGACTGGGTCGCGGAGGGCCGCGACATCGCGCTCGTCGTCGCGCCCGACGCCGCGGTCAAGGTCTTCCTCACCGCTGACGCCGGCGAGCGCGCCCGGCGCCGCGCCGCGCAGCGCGGGGGAGACCCCGACACGGTCCGGCGCGAGCAGGACGCGCGCGACCAGCGCGACGCGACCGGCGCCCGAACGGTTCACGAGCCCGCGCCGGACGCGATCCCGGTCGACACCACCGGGCAGACGCTCGAGCAGGTCGTGGCGCAAGTTGTGACGCTCGCCGTTGAAGCGCGCGTGGGTAACGTCGCCGAAGGCGAACCACACGGACGTGGTTCGACTGGCAGGCGAAAGTGAAAGTCGCTGTCGTCGGCTACCCCAACGTCGGGAAGTCCTCGCTCGTCAACCGCCTCACACAGTCGCGCGAGGCGGTCGTCCACGAGCAGCCCGGCATCACGCGCGACCGCAAGGAGCTCACGACCGAGTGGAACGGCCGCCGGCTGACCCTGATCGACACCGGCGGCGTCGACCTCGAGGACGAGGGCCCGCTCGCGATCTCGATCCAGGACCAGGCGCGCGAGGCGATCGCCGACGCGCAGGTCGCGCTGCTCGTGGTCGATGCGCGCGCCGGCGTACGGCCCGGTGACCACGAGATCGCGCAGATCCTGCGCGGCGGGCAACTGCCCGTCGTCGTGGCGGCGAACAAGATCGACTCGCCGAACGACCTCATGCTCGCGCACGACTTCCACGGCCTCGGGCTCGGCGACCCGCTGCCGGTGTCGGCCGCGCAGGGGCTCGGGACCGGCGACCTGCTCGACCGGCTGCTCGAGCTCGTGCCCGCCGAGGAGGAGGAGCTCCCCGACGCCGAGGAGGACGTCGTCCGCCTGGCCGTGATCGGGCGCCCGAACGTCGGCAAGTCCTCGCTCGTCAACGCGTTCCTCGGCCGCGAGCGGGTGATCGTCTCGCCGGTCGCCGGCACCACCCGCGACGCGATCGACACCCCGATCGAGGTCGACGGTCGCAAGATGCTGCTGGTCGACACCGCCGGCATCCGGCGCGCCGCGAAGGTCAGCGAGTCGGTCGAGTACTACACGACGCTGCGCTCGCAGCGGGCGGCCGAGCGTGCCGACGTCGCGCTCGTCGTCTGCGACGCCCAGGATGGCGTGACCTCGCAGGATCTACGGATCGCCGACATGGCGATGAAGGCGGGCTGCGCGACGGCGCTCGTGCTGAACAAGTGGGACATCACGGGCGGAGTCGGCGAGCCGCTCGGGCCCGGCGGGGGCGTCGGTCCGGAAGAGCTCGATCGCGAGCGCGCCCGCGTGAACCGCAAGCTCCGGCTGCGCCCGCGCGTGCTGACCGCGTCCGCGACATCGGGCCGCAACGTGCAGCGCCTGTTGCAGGAGGCGCTCTCGCTCGCCGAGCGCGCGACGCACCGGATCCCCACGCCGGAGCTCAACCGCTTCCTCGCCGAGGTCGCCGCCGCACGCCAGTCGCCGGCCAAGCAGGGCCACCGCTTGAAGATGCTCTACATGGCCCAGCTCGAGACCCGCCCGCCGCGCTTCGCGATCCAGGTCAACAGCCGCACGCGGGTCACGCGCGAGTACGCGTACTACGTCGAGAACCGCCTCCGCGAGCGCTACACGCTCGAGGGAATCCCGGTGATCATCGACTTCAACGAGCGCAAGCAGCGCGAGCGCGCTTAAGCCCACTCGCTAGTCTCTCCCGACTTCGATCCGACCGCGGAGCGTTCCCGAACCCATGCCCGACAACGAGTATCTCTTCACCTCGGAGTCCGTGACCGAAGGTCACCCGGACAAGATCGCCGACCAGATCTCCGACGGCGTCCTGGACGCGGTCATGCGCGACGATCCGAACGGTCGAGTGGCGTGCGAGACGCTCGTGAACACGGGCCTGGTAGTGGTGTCGGGCGAGATCTCGACGACGACGTACGTCGACATCCAGCACGTCGCGCGCGAGACGATCCGCAAGATCGGCTACACCGACGCCGACCTCGGCTTCTCAGCCGACTCGTGCGCCGTGATCAACGCGATCGACAAGCAGTCGCCGGATATCGCGCAGGGCGTCGACTCGGCGTACGAGAACCGCACCGACCCGTCCGACGACGATGAATTCGACGTCGCCGGCGCGGGCGATCAGGGGATGATGTTCGGCTACGCGTCGAACGAGACCGAGGAGCTGATGCCGCTCCCGATCTCGGTCGCGCACAAGCTTGCGCAGCGCCTCGCGGCGGTCCGCCACGCCGACATCATCCCGTACCTGCGGCCGGACGGTAAGACGCAGGTGTCGGTCCGCTACCGCGACGGCAAGCCGGTCGAGATCGAGAAGCTGCTGATCTCCACCCAGCACAAGGAAGGCGCCGAGAGCCTGATCCCGGACGACCTCTGGGAGCACGTCGTCGAGCCGATCCTGCCGCGCGACCTGTACGACCCGCGCAAGCTGCGCAAGAACTTCCTCGTCAATCCGACCGGCCGCTTCGTGATCGGCGGGCCGGTGGGCGACGCCGGCCTCACCGGACGCAAGATCATCGTCGACACGTACGGCGGCATGGCCCGCCACGGCGGCGGCGCGTTCAGCGGCAAGGATCCGAGCAAGGTCGACCGGTCGGCCGCCTACGCCGCTCGCTACGTGGCCAAGAACGTGGTGGCGGCCGGACTGGCCGAGCGCTGCGAGGTGCAGGTCGCGTACGCGATCGGCGTCGCGCACCCGGTGTCGGTGATGGTCGAGACGTTCGGGACCGAGAAGGTCGGCCGCGGCACGATCCTGAAGCTGATCGACGAGCACTTCGACCTGCGTCCGGGCGCTTTCCGCCAGTACCTCAGGCTCCACCGCCCGATCTACCAGAAGACGGCAGCTTACGGCCACTTCGGCCGTGACGACCACGATTTCACGTGGGAGAAGACCGACAAGGCGGAGGCGCTGCGCGCCGCTGCCGGCCTCGGCGCCGCAGCAGAACCGGTGGCTTAGATTCAGCGAGGGCCGGTTGGGGTAAGCCCCGATCCGGCCCCGATGAACGACCTCCGGCTCGACACCAACTTCGTCGATTACGCGATCCTCGCGACGTACTTCGTCGTCGTGATCGGCGTCGGGTTCGCGGCCAAGCGCGTGATCAAGAGCAGCCTCGACTACTTCCTGTCGGGGCGCTCGCTGCCGGCCTGGATCACAGGCCTCGCCTTCATCTCCGCGAACCTCGGCGCGCTCGAGGTGATCGGCATGTCGGCCAACGGCGCGCAGTACGGCGTCGCGACCGTCAACTACTACTGGATCGGCGCGATCCCGGCGATGGTCTTCCTCGGGCTCGTGATGATGCCGTTCTACTACGGCTCGAAGATCCGGTCGGTGCCCGAGTACCTGAAGCTGCGCTTCAACAACCACGCGCACATCTTCAACTCGTTCACGTTCGCGCTCGCGACGGTGCTGATCGCGGGCGTGAACCTGTACGCGCTGGCGCTCGTGCTCGAGCTGCTGCTCGGGTGGCCGCTGCTCATCGGCATCGTCGTGGCGGGCGTCATCGTGATGGTCTACATCAGCCTCGGCGGCCTCTCGTCGGCGATCTACAACGAGGTGCTGCAGTTCTTCATCATCATCGCGGCGCTGCTGCCGATCGTGATCATCGGCCTCGTGGACGTCGGCGGCTGGAACGGCCTGATGGACGGCATCAAGCAGAGCAACATCGGCGAGGCGGGCCTGCACGCGCTCGAGGGCACACAACCTGGCAACGTGACCAACCCGATCGGCTCGAGCTGGATCGGACTCGTGTTCGGCCTCGGCTTCGTGCTCTCGTTCGGCTACTGGACGACGAACTTCGCCGAGGTCCAGCGGGCGCTGTCCGCCAAGGACCTGTCGGCGGCGCAGCGAACGCCGCTGATCGGCGCGTTCCCCAAGCTCGTGCTGCCGTTCATCATGATCCTGCCGGGCATGATCGCGCTCGTCGTGATCCCGGGCATCGGCGGCGACGACCCGAACCTCGCCTTCAACAACTCCTTGCCGCTGCTGATGAACGAGTACCTGCCGAACGGCATGCTCGGGCTGGCGATCACCGGCCTGATGGCGTCGTTCATGGCCGGCGTGGCGGCCAACGTGTCGGCCTTCAACACGGTCGTCACGACCGACCTGATTGAGCCGTACTTCCGCAAGGGCGAGACGGACGAGTGGTACGTGCGGTTCGGCCGCTTCGCCACGATCGCCGGCCTTGTCGTGGCGATGGGGACCGCGCTGATCGCCTCGACGTACGACAACCTCATGAACTACGTCCAGGCGCTGTTCTCGATCTTCAACTCGCCGCTGTTCGGCGTGTTCATCATCGGCATGTTCTGGAAGCGCATGACGCCGTGGGCGGGCTTCTGGGGCCTCATCGCCGGCACCGTCGTCGCCTTCGTCACCTGGCTGGGCTACAAGGTCGGCTGGTTCTCGTTCGGCTCCGACCTCGACGAGTCGATGTGGGGCGCCGGCCTCGCCTTCGTCGCCGTCGCCGTGGTCGCCGTCGGGGTGACGCTGATAACCACGTCGAAGCCGCGCGAGGAGCTGCAGGGCCTGGTCTACGGCATGGCGAACGAAGACCCCGACCGCCGCCCGTACAAGTGGTGGGAGTCGCCGAAGCTGCTCGGCTTCACCACGCTCGCCGGCGCAACCATCCTGACGATCATCTTCTGGTGAGCCAGATGTCCGAACCAGACTCAAAGCGCGCAGCCAAGGCAGCCAACCTGTTCGACCTGCGCCGGATCATCGGCGGCCTGTTCATCGTCTACGGCGTCCTGCTCACCGTGCTCGGGCTGTTCGACAGCCAGGAAGAGATCGACAAGGCCGCCGGCGTGAACATCAACCTGTGGGCGGGACTCGGCATGCTCGTCGTCGGGCTGCTCTTCGTAACCTGGGCGCTCACGCGGCCGCTGAGCGACGAGCTCGCGCTAGACGAGTCCGGCGGGGGGTCCGGGAGCGACCCGGAGCGCCCCGGCGGGCACGGCGACGCCGGGCCGCAGTAGCGCGACCACCGCGCCGCCGAAGCCACCGCCGACCATGCGCGCGCCCGCTGCGCCGGCGGCCTTCAGGGCATCGACGGTGCGCTCGACCTCGGGCACCGACGCCTCGTAGTCGTCGCGCAGGCTGGCGTGCGACTCGTCCAGCAGCCGGCCCGCCTCCTCGAGGTCGGACGCGCGCAGCGCCCGCACCATCGCGTCGACGCGGCCGTTCTCGGTCAGGACATGCCGCGTGCGCTTGCGCAGCGTGTCCGGCAGGTCGTCGAGGTCGCCCTCGGCGGCCTCGCTGAGCGAGTCGATGCCGAGCGCCGCGCACGCCTCGCGGCACTCGCGGCGGCGGTCGTTGTAGCCGGAGTAGGCGATCGAGTGGGTGGCGCCGGAGTTCTCCGTGACGAGCGTCCAGCCGCCGAGCTCGAACGGCACCGGATCGATCGCCAGCGACGCGAAGTCGATCCGGACCGCGTGATCGGGCTCGCTGTAGAGCGAGGCGAGCTGATCCAGCAACCCGGTCTCGGCGCCTACCCAGTCGTTCTCCACACGCGAGCAGAGCTTGGCCAGGTCGCGCCGGTCGGCCGGCTCGTCCTCGCCGGAGACGGCCAGCAGCGCTAGCGACAGCGCCGTCTCCATGGCGGCCGAGGACGAGAGGCCGAGCCCCGGCTCGAGGTCGCCCTCGATCGTCAGCCGGCACGGCGCGAGCGTGTAGCCGGCGGCCGTCAGCTCGGCGACGGTGCCGCGCACGAACGCGCGCCAGCCGTCGGTCCGCTCCGGCGCCGCGAGCGCGAAGTCGTCCTCCTCGCCGAGGTCGAGCGCGCGCGCCTGCACGCGGTCGCCGGAGTGGCGCTCGGCGGTGACGGTCACGCCACGGTCGATCGCGAACGGCAGCGCCAGGCCGCCGTTGTAGTCCGTGTGCTCGCCGATCAGATTCACACGGCCCGGGCCGCGGGCGCGGACGCGCTCAGGCATCGTCTTCGAGGCGCGCGCGCATCACAGCGACCGCCTCCGGGCGCTCGTCGATCAGGACGTAGCGGCGGCCGAGCTTGGCCGCGACCGCGCCGAGCGTCCCGGACCCCGCGAACGGGTCCAGGCACAGGTCGCCGGGGCGCGAGGAGGCCTGCACGAAGCGCCGGACGAGGGCCTCGGGCTTCTGCGTCGGGTAGCCGGTCTTCTCCCGGCCGGTGGGGGAGACGATCGTGTGCCACATCACGCTGGTCGGGCGCTTGCCGCGCTCGCGTTGCTCGGGCGTGACGAGGCCGGGGGCCATGTACGGCTCGCGGTCGACCGCCTCGGCGTCGAACAGGTAGCGCTCGGGATCGCGCACGTAGACGAGGATCGTGTCGTGCTTCTGGGGCCAGCGCGTGCGCGGCTTCGCGCCGTAGTCGTACGCCCAGATCAGCTCGTTGAGGAAGCACTCGCGGCCGAACAGCTCGTCGAGCAGGAGCTTCGCGTAGTGCGCCTCGCGGTAGTCCAGGTGCAGGTACAGCGTGCCCTCGGGCGACAGCGCGCGTCTGATCTCGATCAGGCGCGGCTCGAGGAACGCGAGGTAGTCGTCGAAGCTGTCGCCGTAGGACGATTCGCGCAGCAACGTCGTCGCATAGCGGCGGCCGCCGAAGCCCGTGCGGTCGCCGGTCTCCGCCGCGACCGTGGCGAGCGTCTTGCGTGCCTGCGTACGGCCGGTGTTGAACGGCGGGTCGGCGTACACCATCTGGACGCTCTCGTCCTCGAGCGCGCGCAGGTGCGGCAGGTTGTCGCCGAGCAGGATCACCCCGGTGAACCTATCGCCAGCGCCAGTCGCGATCACGTCGTGGCGTGACGGCTCTGCGGATGACGGGGGAGGCCGTCATCGGGCACGTCTTCCCACGGGGCGGCATCGGCGACGAACGCCCGGACGCTGGGCCGGATCCCGGGGTCGTGGTCGAACGTGCCCATGCGGATGCCGATCGAGTCGGGGTGGCTGAGGTTGCGGCCGAAGATCGACGAGCCGCAGTCACCGCAGAACCACTTCTCGCCACCGTCCTCGGGCTTCCAGTGCTTGAGGCGGTCCTCTCCCGCGACGATGTGAAACGAGCCGGGCGCCGGGTGCGCGCTGGGCGATGCCGCGGCGCCGCTGCGTCGCTGGCAGCGCTTGCAGTGGCAGTAGCTCGCAATCACGAGTGGCTCGGTGACCTCATATCGCACCGCGCCGCAGTTGCACCCGCCGGTCAAAGGAAGCTCAGGCAACGAGAGCTCGGCTGAGCGGCTAGTCCGAGAACCGCTGGTCGAGGTTCAGTACGAGCGGGCCAGTGTCGCACGGCTGGCCCTTCGGGACGCCCGAGGCGCGCACGTTCAGCACGACCGCGTCCGGCGAGATCGTGCCGGTCCCATTGAAGGTCCACGGCTGAGTGGCGGTCGCGGCGAAGCCGAAGCTGATGCTGTCGCCGCTGCGCGGCAGCAGCGAGAACTGCGCGCTGCCGGCATTGCCGAGCAGCGTCTGACCCATTCCGTCGGGGTCGTCGCAGGTGGCCTCCCATTCGACCAGGACGCTCGCGGTCTTCGTCGTCGTGACCGCGATCGCGCCGTGGCAGAAGCCGGCGAGACAGACAGTCGCCACGTACTCGCGCTCGAGCGGCTGGAGGCCGTTGGCGAATGAGCGCAGGTCCTTCAGCGAGATCGTCTTCGTCGTCCCGGTGCCGAGCTCATAGACGGCGCCGTTCTCCTTCCAGACGAGGCTGAAGTACGTCGGCTTCCTGCGGCGGTCGTTGAACAGCTTGCCCTTGTGCCCGCGTACGCGAGTCGAGCGGATCCTGAAGCCACTCGTCCGCGCGCGCTTCACCGCGACGGCGATCGACTTCACGCTCCCGCGCTCCATCGCGATGATCGCCTTCGGCGCCCGGACGCCCACGTCGAGCAGCCGGATCCGGTAGCCCTTGCGGCCGAGCGAGGTGATGTCCCCGAGCGTTGCAGTCAGCGGGCTCACGGCCGTCGGCGCGGTGGTCGGCACGAGCGGCGGCGGATTCAGCCGGCGATGCGCCAGGTCCGAGTACTCGAGCAGCAGGCTGGCACCGGCGCTCGCGGGGAGCCCGAGGACCGCAAGGACTCCGGCCGTGGCCCCCAGGGCTATGCGACGCACTCATCGAGGCTACAGGTGCTCTCGGTACGGTGTGGCCGATGCGGCATGAATCCGTGCGCCCGGCCGAAGGCGAGACGATCACCAAGAAGGAGCGGCGGGACGTCGTGATCCTCGCCGAGGGACCCGACATCACGATCACGTGGTCGCGCTACGCGCCGGGAGAGGCCGGGCCCGACCCGCACGTCCACCGCGAGCACACGGACGCCTTCTATGTGCTCGAGGGCGATCTGACCTTCGCGGTCGGCCCGGGAGCCGAGCGGATGACCGTGGGAGCCGGCGGATTCGTGGCGGTCCCGCCGAACGTCACCCACTCGTTCCTCAACGACTCGCCGGCCGATGCCTGCTGGCTCAACCTGCACGCGCCGGACACGGGCTTCGCCGACTATCTCCGCGGCGCTCGCGACGGAGTTGACACTGGGTTCGACAGCTTCGACCCGCCCGCGGACGGCGGGCTGCCCGCGACCGGAGTGATCGTCACCGGCCCCGGCGAGGGCGAGCGCCCGGAATCCGGAACCCGCGTCGTCACCCTCAAGGGGGTCCTGCCCGAGCTCTGCTTCGTCGAGTGGGCGATCGACGGCCGGTTCGACGGTCCCGACCTCCACCACCACGACCAGCAGGTCGATGCGTACTACGTGCTCGAGGGCGAGCTCGAGCTCACGATCGATGGCTCCGTCCACACGGTCGTCCCGGACACGCTCGTCTCGGTTTCTCGCGGCCTGCGGCACACGTTCGCCCATCGAGGTGACGGCACGGCGCGCGTCCTCAGTGTCCATGCGCCGGACGGAGGCTTCGCCGACTTCCTGCGTCGCCGCGGCTAGCGAGGGTTGCCTATCGCGTGGGCGGGCCGGGTAGCTGCCACGGATGCCCGAGGTCCTGACCGCGATCGCGACGCTCTGCGTCTTCCTGGCGATCTACGAGGCGCTGCGGCGATGGTCAGCGCGGCACAGCGGTACCAAGCCGGTGGTGCAGGGGGTCTGGCTGGCAGCGATCGTGGCGTGCGCCGGGATCGCCCTCGTCCTCGGCCTCGTCCTGCCGTCCTAGGACACGCGGGTGGGGGGTGAGGCGGCCGGGCGCGCGCCTATCGTCTTGCGACGTTGATCGCGCGCATCGAGCCTCTCACGACTACTCGCCGGCTGTCCGGGCCGTTCGACTACCTGTTGCCGGAGGCGGCGGTCGGCGTCGGATCGGTCGTGCGGATCCCGTTCGGGCACCAGAAGCTCGACGGCGTGGTGGTGGCGCTCGCGGACGCGAGCGAGGTGCCCGCCGAGAAGCTGGTGGCGCCGACCGCGGTCGGCGCCGACACCGTGCCGCCCGATCTCGTGGCGCTCGCCCTGTGGATGGCGGCCGAGTACTGCTCGACGCCGGCGCGCGCACTGTCGCTCGTGCTCCCGCCGCGCGGCAAGGAGCGCACGGAGCTGTGGGCCGAGCGCGCGGCCGACCTCGACGGCCAGCGCCTGACCGACAACCAGCGCGCGCTGCTGGAGCGCCTGCCCGGGCCAACCGGCAGCGACCTCGCGGCGCTCCGGCGCCTGGAGGGGCGCGGGCTCGTCTCGATCGCGCCCCGGGCACGGCGGCGCGCGCCGCGCACGGACCCGGCGGCCGACCGCGTCGTCGAGCTCACGCCCGAGCAGGCCGACGCCGTGACGCGCCTGCGCGCGGGCGGCTCGCACCTGCTGCACGGCGTCACCGGATCGGGCAAGACCGAGGTCTATCTGCGCGCCTGCGCGGACGCGCTCGAGCGCGGTCGCGGCGTGATCGTCCTCGTGCCGGAGATCGCGCTCACGCCGCAGACCGTCGCGCGGTTCCAGGCGCGCTTCGGCGACACCGTGGCGCTGCTCCACTCCGCCCTCAGCGAAGGCGAGCGCTACGACGAGTGGCGGCGGCTGCGGTCGGGTGAGGCGCGGATCGCGGTCGGGCCGCGCTCGGCCGTGTTCGCCCCGGTCGCCGACCTCGGGCTGGTCGTGATCGACGAGGAGCACGACGCCTCCTACAAGCACGAGGGCGACCCGCGCTACGACGCCCGGCTCGTCGCCGCCGAGCGCGCGCGCGCCGCCGGCGCTGCGCTCGTGGCCGGCTCGGCCACCCCGCGCCCGGAGACCTGGCGCGCGCTGCCGCGACTGTCATTGCCGCACCGCGTCGACGCCCAGGCACTCCCGCCGGTGCGGGTGCTCGACATGCGCGGCGCGCAGCACCCGCTGCATCCGCTCACGCGCCGCGCACTGCAGGCGGCGCGCAAGTCGATCGTGCTGCTCAACCGCCGCGGCTGGTCGAACTTCCTCACCTGCCGCTCGTGCGGGAAGGTGTGGGAGTGCCCGAACTGCGAGGTGGCGCTCGTGCTCCACCGCGCGGAGCGGGCGATCGCCTGTCACCACTGCGGGCATCGCGAGCGCGTGCCGGACCGCTGCGACGCCTGCGGCTCGCTGGCGGTCGCTCGCTACGGGGCCGGGACCGAGCGGATCGAAGCCGAGCTGCGTGAGGCGCTCGACGTGCCGGTGTTCCGGCTCGATGCCGACACGGCGGGCACGAAGGACGCCGTACCGGAGCTGCTCGCGCGCTTTCGCGCCGCGCCCGCCGGCCTGCTGCTCGGCACGCAGATGGTCGCCAAGGGCCATGACTTCCCGGACGTGACGCTCGGCGTCGTGCTCGACGCCGACAGCACGCTGCGGTTCCCCGACTTCCGCGCCGAGGAGCGCACGTTCGCGCTGATCGCCCAGCTGGCGGGCCGCGCGGGCCGCGGGCCGCAGGGCGGGCGGGTGCTCGTGCAGACGACCGCGCCCGACGCGCCGTCGATCGAGGCCGCCGCCCGCCACGACGCCGAGGGGTTCGTCGCGGGCGAGCTCGAGCGCCGCCGGGCGCTGCGGTACCCGCCGTTCGCCGACCTGGTGCGCGTCGTCGCGTCCGCGGAGTCCGCGGAGCCCGTCCGTGCAGCGGCCGCGCGCGTGGCCGAGGCCGTCGCCGGCGGCACGGGCGCGGCGACCGAGATCCTCGGCCCGGCTCCGCTGTTCCGCCTCCGCGGTCGCGAGCGCCGCCAGGTCATCGTCAAGACCACCGAGCGGGCGACCGCGATCCGCGCCACCGCCGCCGCGGTCGAGGCGGCCGCGCGCGACCGCGCGTTGCGGGACGTCTCGTTCTCGGTGGACGTCGATCCGCAGTGACTAAACTCGTCGCCTCGTATGGCCCAGGAGTCCACCGCCCCGCCTGAGGAGGCGCCGGAGGCGCAGGAGCCGCCGGAGCGCCTCGATCCGCAGACCCGCGCACGCCGTGACGCGGCGCTGCTGCATGTGCGCAAGTACGGCGATCCCGTGTTGCGGACGCGCGCGCGCCCCGTCGAGGTGTTCGACGCGACGCTCGGGGACGAGGTGCGGCGGATGGGCCGGCTGATGGACGACGCGCTCGGCATCGGCCTCGCCGCCACGCAGCTCGGCGTGATGCACCGCGTGCTCGTCTACAAGGTCGAGCCGGACGCACCGCTCGGCGTGCTGGTCAACCCGCAGATCGAGTGGTCGGGAGACGAGCTCGAGACGCTCGAAGAGGGCTGCCTCTCGCTGCCGGGCGTCGGCGTCGACGTCGAGCGGCCCGTGTACGTCCGCGTGCGCGCCAGCGACGAGCACGGCGCGCCCGTGACGGTCGAGGCGACCGGGCTCGAGGCGCGCGTGATCCAGCACGAGATCGACCACCTCGACGGCGTCCTCATCCTCGACCGGACGAGCCGCGACCAGCGCAAGCAGGCCATGCGGGCGATGCGCGAGGCGATGACGCCCGGTGCGTCGCCGTCCGACGCCGCGTCGGGCATCTAGTGTCGCGCTAGTGCGCACTGTCTACCTCGGCACCTCGAACTTCGCGGCGGTCGTGCTCGAGCGGCTGGCCGGCAGCGACCATCGGCCGCAGCTGGTGGTCACGCGGCCCGACCGGCCGAAGGGTCGGGGTCGCCAGGTGTCGCCGCCGCCGGTCGCCCTGCGCGCACGCCAGCTCGGCATCGACGTGAGCCAGCCCGCGCTCCTGCACGAGCCGGAGGCGCTGGAGCAGATCGCGGCCGCTGAGCCCGAGGTCGTGATCGTGTGCGCCTACGGCGTGCTGATCAAGGAGCCGCTGCTGTCGGCCTACGAGATGATCAACGTGCATCCGTCGCTGCTGCCGCGCTGGCGCGGAGCGGCGCCGCTCGAGCGCGCGATCATGGCCGGCGACGAACAGACCGGCGTGTCGATCATGCGCGTGACATCGGGCCTGGACTCTGGGGCGGTGTGCCTGCAGGAGGCCGCGCCGATCGCCGCCGACGACGACTACGGCACGCTCGCGGCCCGGCTCGAGCGGCTCGGCGGCGACCTGCTCGTGCGAGCGCTCGACGAGCAGCCGCCGTTCGTCGAGCAGGACGACGACCAGGTCACCTACGCGCACAAGATCGAGGCGGCCGATCGCGCGCTCGACCCGGCGCTCACGCCGGTCGAGCTCGAGCGAACGGTGCGTGCGCTGCGGCCCCACATCGGCGCCCGCGTGGCGTTGCCGGGAGGCGACTTTCTGGGCGTGATCGCGTCGCGTGTCGCGGACGGCGTCGAGGGCGAGGCCCGGATGGGTCCACGCGCGCGACGGGCGGTTGCTGCTCGGTGCCGCGGGCGGCGCGCTCGAGCTGACCGAGATCCGCCCGCCGGGCGGCCGCCCGATGGCGGCCGGAGACTGGCTCCGCGGTCGGCCCGACGAACGCCTGACCGACTTCGCAGTCAGTTAGCTCAGGCGGCCGGTGCCGTCGCCGGCGCCGTCGCCGCGGGCGCGGCGGCCGGGGCGACCTGTGCGGCGGCCGGAGCAGGCGCGGGGGCCGGAGCCGGGGCCGGAGCGACCGCGGGAGCCGGCGGAGCCGGTGCCGGGGCGGGCGCGGCGGCCGGAGCCGGAGCCGGATCGGCAGCAGGAGCGGGAGCCGGGTCGTCGCAGGGCGCGTCGGCGGCCGCAGCCGCGGGCGCGGGATCCGCTGCCGGGGGCGTCGGATCGGCGACCGGAGCGGCCGGTGCGGCGTGGGACGGCTCCTCGACCGGGGCCGAGGGCGCGGGCGTCGGGTCAGGCGTGTCGCCGTCGTCGTCCGCAGGATCCTCTACGTGAATCGGGTCGGGCTGGGTGCCCACGGGGCCGGGGTCTCCGCCGTCGTCGTCCGGGGCCTGCGGCGGCTGCTGCGGGTCCGGGTTGGTGTCGACCGGAAGCGCGGGCGGCTCCTCGGTCACGGTCGGCTCGGCCGTGGCCGGGTCGGTGCCGACCTGGTCCTCGCTGGCGCTCGGGACGCCGTCACCGTCGGGATCGGCAAGGCCGTCGTTCGAGCCGTCCTGGTCAGTGTCGGGGTTCCACGGCTGCGTGCCAAGCCGGATCTCGGTCGCGTTGCGGATGCCGTCGCCGTCGGAGTCGGCATTGGCATCGCTGATGCCGTCGCCGTCGGTGTCGCCGAGCCTCGGAGACGTGCGCAGCAGGTACTCGTCCGCGTTGCGGATGCCGTCCCCGTCGCTGTCGGCGTTCCGGTCGTCGGTCAGCGGGTCGAGGCCGTAGTTGGTCTCCCACGTGTCGGGCATCTTGTCGCCGTCGGTGTCGGTCAGGTTCGTCGGATCGATGAACCCGTTGCCGCCGACGCTCTCGCCGTTGCCGCCGGTCCGCACGCCCTCGCCCTGGAGAACGACGCGCGTCGGCTCCGTCGGGGAGCCCGAGCCCGTGCTGGTTCCGGTGCCGCCGGGGATCGCCAGCGAAGTGACGGTGCCGACGCCGGGGACGGCCGCAGGGCCGATGGTGGTCTGAGTGGGACGGTTGTTGTCCACGGCAGCAACCTGCTGCGCCGGGGCCTTCATCGTCGTCACGGCGTGTCCGCTGCCGAGCTTGAGCCCGTCCGGCCAGTCCGACCACCCGAGCAGCGGAGCGCTCAATGCACCGACGCCGAGCACCCCGGCAATCAGTCCAGCAGCCACGGCGCCGGCGAACCGAAGATCGCGTACGCCGACTGAGCGCACTGGGCGCCTGGCCTCGCGATTCATGTTCGTCAACGACATGTCACATTCCCTCCGTGGCTTCCTATCGGCATGTTCTAGAGGGTCCTTAAGCCCTCTGACCATGAAAACTGAGCGTTTGGGTGCCGGAATGGACGAACGTTCGACAACCCTTGAAACCACCTGGAAATCGCCGCAAATTGCGCAACCGCCAAACACCGAAATCCGGTGACTTGCCGCCTGCCGCCGCGCCAGATGAGGTTTCCCCGAAGCGCGAGCCTCCGAACGCGCGCCTGACCGCGGGTGTGGCGGCCGCACGCGTCGCGCCTGCGCGCGCGAGCGCATACGCCGTAATAAGACGCGTATTCGAGGAGGGCGCGTACGCGGACCGCGCCCTTCGCGGCGAGGTCGCGAGGCAGAATCTGCCGGCGCGCGACCGGGCCCTAGCGACGCAACTGGCGTACGGAGTGGTGCAGCGGCGCGCGACGCTCGACCACGTGATCGAGACGCTCGCCGGACGGCCGGTGGGCAAGCTCGAGCATGCGGTGCTCGCGGCGCTCCGGCTCGGTGTCTTCCAGCTGGTGTTCCTCGACCGCGTGCCGGCGCATGCAGCGGTCGGCGAGTCGGTGGAGCTGGCGAAGGCCTCCTCGCGCCGCGGCGCGACGCTGGTCAACGCGGTGCTGCGACGCGCAGCGCGCGAGGCGCGGGTGCTGGTCGAGGCGCTGCCGGACGGCACACCGGCCGAGGCGGCCCTGCGCCACTCGTACCCGTTGTGGATCGCCGAGCTGTGGTTCGACGGACTCGGGCCGGACGACGCCCGCGCGCTGATGGCCGCCGGCAATGAGCCGGCCGAGGCGGCGCTGCGGGCCAACACGCTGCGCATCTCCCGCGATGACCTGCGGGAGCGCCTCTCCGTCCCGTCCCATCCCGCCGACCGCCTGCCCGAGGGCCTGGTCGTCGACGCGCCGTTCGACGCGTTCGCCTCACCGCTGTGGGAGCAGGGCCTGTTCATGCCGCAGTCGCGCGCGGCGATGGCCGTCGCACGCGCGGTCGCGCCGGAGCCCGGCGACACGGTCCTCGACCTCTGCGCCGCTCCCGGCGGCAAGACCACCCACCTCGCGGCGCTCGCGCGCAACGAGGCTCGGATCGTCGCCGTCGAGCACCACCCGGGCCGCGCCGACGCGCTGCGCCGGACGGCCGCCCGCATGGGCGCCACGGCCGTCGAGGTTCGCACCGCCGACGCGGCCGCGCCGCAGGAGCCCGGCGCCTACGACCGCGTGCTCGTCGACCCGCCGTGCTCGGACCTCGGCACGCTCGCGGCGCGTCCCGACGTTCGCTGGCGCAAAGACGCGGCCATGGTCGCCGCCCTCGCGACGACGCAGGCGGAGATCCTCGACGCCGCGGCGCAGGCGCTCCGCCCCGGCGGCGTCCTCGTGTACTCCACGTGCACGATCTCGCCTACCGAGAACGAGCGCCAGATCGACGCCTTTCTGGAGCGCCACACCGACTTCGCTGTCGACGACCTGCCGTCCGACCTGCCCGTCTGGGACCATCCGGGAGTGCCACGGTTCCTGCAGACGTTCCCGCACCGGGACGGCACGGACGGATTCTTCGTCGCGCGGCTCCGGCGGTCGTGAGCGGCGACGATCCCATCGACCTCGGCGACGTGTGTCCGGCGTGCCACGAGCCATGGCTGCGCCCGACGAATCTCCCGGGCCGCTACCGATGCGTCAACTGCCTCCATCGGTTCGAGCTGATGTCCGTGTGCCCGAACTGCGGCGAGCACTCGACGATCGTGCGGATGTCGAGCACCGCCCTGTACGCCTGCAACCACTGCCAGAGCTCGATGCTCCAGCCGATCTGATGCAACCCCCGCACGGCGTCGCGCCCTCGATCCTCGCCGCCGACTTCGCGCACCTGGGCGACCAGGTGGCCGCGGTCATGGACGCCGGCGCGCGCACGATCCACGTCGACATCATGGACGGCCACTTCGTGCCGCCGATCACGATGGGCGCGCTCGTCGTTGAGGCGCTGGCCGAGCAGGTGCACGACGCCGGCGGCATCCTCGACGTGCACATGATGATCGAGCGGCCGGAGCGCCAGATCGCGGCGTTCGCCGGGGCCGGCGCCGACAACATCACGATCCACGTGGAGGCGACACCCCACCTGCACTACGCGCTGCAGGCGATCCACGAGGCCGGCTGCACCGCCGGCCTCGCGCTGAACCCGGGCACGCCGGTGACGGCCGCCTCGGAGCTGCTGGAGGACCTCGACGTGCTGCTGTGCATGACCGTGAACCCAGGCTGGGGCGGCCAGGCGTTCCTGCCCGGCTCGATCGGAAAGATCGAGCGGCTGCGCGCCATGCTCGGTCCCGGACGGGCGATCGAGGTCGACGGCGGGATCGACGCCGGGACCGCCGGGCCGTGCGCCGGGGCGGGCGCGACGGCGTTCGTGGCGGGGACCGCGCTCTTCGGCGCTCGCGATCCCGCACGCGCATACCAGGAGATCGCGGCGGCGGCCAGCGCTGGTTCGGCGTAGCCAATCGGAGGTAACCGGCCGCACCGGCGGGTACGGCCAGCCGTATTGGAGCGCTCGACGGGCGAAGCCAGACTTGTGAACGTGGGTCACCGGGTCCTTATCGTGGACGACCATCCGTCGTTCAGAGCTACTGCACGCGTTTTACTCGAGGCCGAGGGCTTCGACGTGGTCGGCGAGGCCGCGGACGGTGCGTCGGCTCTAACCGAGGCCGGCCGCCTCCAGCCCGAGGTGGTCCTGCTCGACGTCCAGCTGCCCGACATCGACGGCTTCGATGTCGCCGCCCGCCTCACCGGCAACGCGAACAGCCCGGTCGTGATCCTCGTCTCGAGCCGCGACTCGTCCGACTTCGGCCCGCTCGTGACGCGCTCCGGCGCGCGCGGCTTCGTGCCCAAGGCCGAGCTCTCCGGCGACCGGCTCCAGGAGCTTCTGTGACCGGACTGCGCCGCGCCCTCTGGGCCGTCGCGTTCGCCGCCGTGATCGCGGGCGCCGCTGCGAGCGCCGTGGTCATCTCGTCCGACCACATCCCGCAGCGCGGCGCGGCGATCGCGATCGGGCTGCTCATCACATGGTCGTTCATCGGCACCGGGCTGTACGCGTGGTGGCGGCGGCCGAACAGCCGCTTCGGCGCGCTGATGACGGCCGTCGGGTTCACGTTCCTGCTCGGGGTGCTCACGGCGTCCGACGACTCGTGGGTCTTCACGGCCGGTGTGCTGCTCTCGAGCATCTACTTCGTCGTCTTCGCCCAGATGGTGCTCTCGTATCCGGAAGGCCGGCTGGAGAAGCGATGGCACGCTTGGCTGATCGCTGGCGGCTACGTGCTGGCGATCGTCGGCCCGCTGCCGCAGCTGCTGTGGGGCTTCAACCCGAACATGGAGTGCGACGGCTGCCCGCCGTCGGCGCTGCTGATCGAGAACGACGCCACGCTGCGCGACATCGGCAACGCGATCACCTCCGTGACCGGCGTGGCGGTCGTCGCGGTCGTGCTCGTGATCCTGCTCCGGCGCTGGCGCTCCGCGACGGCGCCGCAGCGGCGCGCACTGGCGCCGGTGCTGTGGTCCGGCGTCGCGATGATGTTCCTGCTGGCGACCGCCCTCGGCTCGGACGCGGCGGGCGTCCAGCGGCTCACCGACGTGCTCGGGACGCTTGGCCTGATCGTCTTCGCATCGGTCCCGTGGGCGTTCCTGATCGGCCTCGTACGCAGCCGCGTCGTTCGCGCCGGCGCGGTGTCGGAGCTGCTGCTTCGGCTCGGCGAGGCGCCCGGCACGGGTGACCTGCGCTGCCGGCTGGCAGAGGCGCTCGGCGACCGCTCGCTGCAGCTCGCGTTCTGGCTTGACGACAAGCGCTGCTGGGTCGACGCCGACGGCCACACCGTCGAGCTGCCCGCCGAGGGCGACGCCGCGCGTGCCTGGACGGCGGTCGAGCTCGAGGGCCGGCGCGTCGGGGCGATCGTGCACGACGTGACGCTGTGCGAGGACCCGGAGATGCTGGGGTCCGTTGCGGCCGCCGCCGGCCTCGCGGTCCAGAACGAGCGCCTCCAGGCCCAGCTCCGTGCTCGCGTCGAGGAGCTGCGGACGTCGCGCGCCCGGATCGTCGAAGAGGGCACGAAGGAACGCCGCCGGCTCGAGCGCAACCTGCACGACGGCGCCCAGCAGCGGCTCGTCGCGCTCTCGCTGACCATGCGCCTCGCTCAGGGCAAGGTGCACAAGGACCCCGACCGGGCGGACGAGCTGCTGACCGCCGCCCAGGAGGAGCTCAAGCTCGCGCTGGCCGAGCTGCGCGAGCTCGCCCGCGGGATCCACCCCGCGATCCTGTCCGACCGCGGCCTTGGCGCGGCGCTCGAGGCGCTCGCTGGCCGCGCGCCGATCGATGTGCACCTTGAAGAGCTACCGGCCGACCCGCTGCCGGAGGCGATCGAGGCGGCCGCCTACTTCATGGTCGCCGAGGCGCTCACCAACGTCGTCAAATACGCCCACGCGTCGCAGGCCACCGTGCGGGTCAGCCGGTACAACGGCCACGCCATCGTGGAGGTCGCCGACGACGGTATCGGCGGCGCCGATCCGGGCCGCGGATCGGGGCTGCGAGGGCTCGCCGACCGGGTCTCCGCGCTCGACGGCAGCATGTTGCTCGACTCTCCCGCCGGGTCGGGCACTACGCTGCGTGCCGAGATCCCTGTATGAGTGACGCCAAAGTCCGAGTAGTGATCGCCGACGACTCCGTGCTGCTGCGCGAGGGTCTGTCACGCCTGCTCGAGGAATCCGGGTTCGAAGTAGCCGGCCAGGCCGGCGACGCGGAGGACCTGCTGCGCAAGGTCGGAGCCCACCATCCGGACGTCGCCGTAGTCGACGTGCGGATGCCACCGACGCACACCGACGAGGGCCTACGCGCCGCGCACCGGATCCGCGCCGAGCATCCGGGCACGGCGGTTCTCGTACTCTCGCAGTACGTCGAGGAGGCGTACGCGCTCGAGCTGCTCTCGGAGTCGACCGAGCGCACCGGCTATCTGCTGAAGGACCGCGTCGCGGATGTGGACACGTTCACGGACGCCGTGCGGCGCGTGGCGGGCGGCGGCTCGGCGCTCGACCCCGAGGTCGTGGCGCTGCTGCTGGGCCGCCGCCGCCGCGAGGACCCGCTCGAGGCGCTAACGGCACGCGAGCGCGAGGTGCTCGGCCTGATGGCCGAAGGGCGTTCCAACGCGGCGATCGCCGCCGCGCTGGTCGTGACCGAGCGCGCCGTCGAGAAGCACGTCACGTCGATCTTCTCCAAGCTCGACCTCACACCGACGGTCGACGATCACCGGCGCGTGCTGGCGGTCCTCGCCTACATGCGCGCCGGCGACTAAGTCACTCTCTGCCCCGCATCGCCTCCGTGGGCGAGGCCCTTAGGGCAAGTCGCGTGGTCACGGCGGCGGCGAGGAGGCCGAGGACTCCGGCGCCGGCCGCCAGCTCGCCCATGAGCGCCAGCGGTACGTCGAGCGGGACGCCCGTCAGACCGCGGGGCACGCCGGCGACAGCGACCGCCACGATCACTGCTCCGGCGCCGAGCGCGGCGATCACCGTGGGGAGCATCTCGAGCACGACCATCCTCGTGGCGTGGCCGGCCGTTCCGCCCAGCAGTCGGATGGTCGCGAGCTCTCCGCGCCGCTCGGTCGTGGTCATCGCCGCCGTGTTGATCAGCGCGAGGACGGCGAACGCGGCAGCGAGGCCAACGACCAGCCACACGCCCCACGCCCCGTCCACGTTCGACGCGTGGACCGAGTCGAGGTACTGGCTGCCGTTCAGCGGCCGCACGCCGGGATGGTCGGACGCGTAGCGGGAGAGCGATCGCGCGGCAGCCGCGCCGCCGGCGACGAACAGCGCCGTGTCTGCCGGGACTGCCGCGTGGCGTCGAGCTACGGCCGGATCGAGCAGCACATCACCGAGTCCCGCCGCGCGGTCGTAGATCGCGGCCACGCGCAGCGTGGCGCGGGTCGTGTCGGCCATCCGGACGGGCACGGTGTCGCCGACGCGCAGGTCGCCGCCGTCCGCGAACACGCGGCTGACGGCCACGGCGTCGCCATGGACATCGCCGAGCGACCCTTGGACCACGCCATGGTCAAGCGTGCTCGCCGTCGCGATGCCGCTCACGCCCGCGGCCACCCACGGGCTCTGGTCGCCGAGGCCGGCTGCGAGCGGGTAGATCTCCGTCGGCAGGACGGCAGTGATGGCATCGACGCCGGCCAGCTTCGCGACCGCGCGTGCCGTACCGGCAGGCAGGGGGGCACCGTCCGCGCCGACGACGACGTGCGCCGCTTGGACTCGGAGCTGTGTGACGTCCTCGGTGTGCCGCTGGTTGCTGGACTCGACGGTCCCTTGGATGCCGGCGAGCATCGCGACGAGCACGATCGGCGTCGCCAGCGCCGCGGTCCGCCACCGGTTCGCTGCCAGCCCCGTGGCGGCGAGCATCCCGGACGCGCCGAGACGGCGCAGCGGCGCGGCGAGCACGGCGGCCGGGATCCCAAGCAACCAGCGCCCGAGGAGTCCCGTGCCCATGGCGAGCAGAATCCCGCCGAGCACGGCGAACGCCATCGCCCAGTAGCCCGAGAACAGGATCGAGAGCGCCGCGCCGCCCATGAGGCACGTGAGGCCGCTGACCACTCGGACGATCCCCGGTCGGGGATGCTCGATCGCGACCTCGCGCAGTGCGTCGGCGGGCGGGATGCGCCCGGCACGACGAGCCGCGGCCGCGACCGCGAGCTGGGCGATCACGACGCCCATGCCGAGCGCCGCCACGAGCGGGATCAGCGAGTCCGCCGGCGCGAACGCCGGACCGACCTTGCCGCGGTCCGCGAGGACGCCGACGATGCCATTCGCGAGCGGGCGGGCCGCGACGACTCCCAGCGCACCGGCCAGGAGCGACACGAGCAACGCCTCACCTGCGATGAGCCGGCGGATCTGCCGCGGGGTCGCCCCGAGGGCGCGCATCACCGCGGTCTCCCGCTGGCGCTGGGCGATCGCGAGGGCGAACGTCCCGGCGACGACGAACAGGGCGACGGCACCAGCGATGCCGCCGAGCGCGCCGAAGATGGCGATCAGTCCAGCACGGTCCGCGGCGGTCGGGTCGCCCGCGTCGGCGTCGGCGGCGTGTCGAGTGTCGAGGACGTCGATCCCCGACCCGAGGCGCTCCTGCACGCGGTTGCGCAGTACGGCCACGGAGGTACCGGCCTTGGCGATTACGCCGATCGCGTTGACCTGCCCGGGGGCGCCGGACAGCGTCGCGGCGACCGCGGGCAGGAAGAACACCGCCGCCTGACTCTCATCACCGGCGCCGCGGGCGTCGGCGAGACCGCTGACCCGGTAGCGCGCGTCCCCGGTCGGCGTGACGACACGCAGCGTTGCGCCGACGCGCGTGCCCAGGCGGATATCGGCGACCACGTCCTGCGGCGCACGCGGCGGGTGGCCCGCGGTCAGGTGGTAGGGCGTGAGTGCCGCACTGTCCCATCCGTGGCCGATCAGCCGGTCTGCGCGCTCGGCATCCAGCCGCCGCCCCTGTGAGTCCCAGGCCGCGGCGGGGAAGGCGACGTCGCCGACGGCGCGAGCGACGCCGGGCACAGCGGCGGCACGCTCGACCGTCGCGCCGGGAAGTCGAGGACCGGGGATGACGTCGAGGCCTTCGGCGTCCTCGCCGTGGCCGATGGTGACGGTCGGGTCGGCGCGGACGACCACGTCGGCGGCGGCGAGGCGCCCCGCGCCCGGTGCGCCGAGTGCACCCGCCATGATCAGTCCGGTCGCGCCGGCGAGCGTGACGGCGAGCCAGATCGCGACGAATGCGCCCGCCAGTGTGGCGTGGCGTGCGCGCAGCGTCTGCAGCGAGATACGCAGCATGTCAGGCCCCCAGTCCGGTGAGGCGCTCGGCGACCTGCTCGGCGGTCGGGGCGATGAGCTCGCCGGCGAGCCGCCCGTCGGCCATGAACACAACGCGATCCGCCCAGGCGGCCGCGGACGGGTCGTGGGTGACCATGACGAGCGTGCTTCCGCTCTCGTCGATCGTCGCGCGCAGGAGCGCCAGCACGGCGCGGCCCGCGCGCGTGTCGAGCGCGCCGGTCGGCTCGTCGGCGAACACGACGCTCGGCTTGCCAACAAGAGCGCGCGCGATGGCGACGCGCTGTTGCTGGCCGCCCGAGAGCTGGGCCGGCCGGTGGCCGCGGCGGTCATCGAGGCCGACGCGGTCGAGGACATCGCGGACGACCGATTTCGGCAGGCGCTTGCCCGCGAGCCGTGCCGGCAGCGCGACGTTCTGCTCGGCGGTCAGCGCTCCGAGTAGGTTGAAGGACTGGAAGACGAAGCCGAGCCGCTCGCGGCGCAGGCGCGCCAGCGCCCGCTCATTGAGCCCGCCGAGCTCGTACTCGTCGAGGCGAACGCGGCCTTGCGTCGGCCGGTCCAGACCCGCGGCGAGCTGCAGCAGCGTCGACTTCCCGGAGCCCGACGGCCCCATGATCGCCGTGAACGTCCCGCGGCCCAGCGACAGCGTGACGCCGTCGACGGCGCGGACTTCCCCGTCGCCGCGTCCGAAGACGCGAACGACGTCGTCGAGGTGCACCATCGCCGAGTGCTCGGCGGGAACGGCGAGTGGAGGTGCGTGCTGGCGGGGATCTGCGGCAAGACGGCTCATGGTCGGGCTCCGTTTCGTGGGGTCCGTCCAGCCTGCGCCACGGGGCGCGTCCGCGCAGCGGCCGACGTAGGTGATCGGCAGTGACCTCGAGGAGTACCGGGCCTGGGCCTTAAGGATGAGGACGGCGCGGTAGCGGGCTGGGAGGATTGACCCATGCGGGCATCCACGCAGCCACGGTTCCTGCGCGGGGCGCGGACCGCCGACCTCGCGCTGACCGCCGCGGGCGTGGTACTGGGCCTGCTCACCCTCGCGCTGCAGCGCTCCGCCGCCGACGCCACCTGGCGGGAGGTCGACGCGCTGGCGGTCGTGCTCGTCCTGCTGATGGCGCTGCCCGCGGCGACGTGCCGGCGCGCGCCGATCGCCTCGGCGGTGACCGCGCTCACGGCAGCGCTGAGCGCCGCCGCCCTCGGCTACCCGCCGACGTCGGGGTGGTTCTCGGCGTTGCTGATCGCGGCCGCCGCCGTCTACCTCACGGACCGTCGCCGCGCCGTCGCGCTGGCCACGTTCACGCTGATCGGAGACGTCTTGGCGTCGATCGCCGCCGCGGATGCCGCGGGCGAGCGGCTCAGCGCCTTCCAGCTCGTCGCCAACGTCTGCGTCATCGGTGTCCCGTTGCTCCTCGCCGACCTGCTGCGCGAGCAGCGGCGCCTGCTCACGCAAGTGCGCGACCAGGCCGGCCGCCTGACCCAGTTGCGCGCCGCCGAAGCGGGCGAGGCCGCCGCGCGGGAGCGGGTGCGGATCGCACGCGATGTCCACGACGTCGTCGGCAACGACCTCAGCGCGATCGCCGTGCAGGCCGGGGCGGGACGCACACTGATCGACTCCGATCTCGAAGGGGCGCGGGCGACGTTCGAGCGGATCGCGCAGATGGCGCGCGATGCCCTGGCGGAGACCCGCGTGGCGGTCCGCGGCATGCGCGACGAGAACGACCGCGACGCCCCGGGGGCGCCGCCGGGGCTCGCCGACCTTGACACGCTGCTCGACGCGGTCCGCGCCTCGGGCGTCGACGTGCGCGTCCTCCAGCGCCCGCCGGATGACGCGCTGACGGCGGATGTCCAGGCAGCCACGTTCCGCATCGTCCAGGAGGCGCTGACCAACGTCGCGCGCTACGCCCGGCCGCCCCGGGCTGCGGTGTCGATCCACCTCACGAACGGCGAGGCGTTCATCGACGTCACTGACGACGGCTCGCGGCGGACGGCGCCCGTCGGCCACGGCAGCGGCATCGCCGGCATGCGCGAGCGCGCCGCGCTCGTGGGCGGCCGCCTCGACGCGGGCCCGAGCCCCGACGGCCTCGGCTGGCGCGTCCATGCGGTGCTGCCCGTGTCGAAGGTCGTGCGATGACGCGCATCCGGGTGCTCCTCGCCGACGACCAGGCCGTCGTACGCCGCGGGCTGCGCACGATCCTCGAAGCCGAGCCCGACATGGAGGTCGTCGGGGAAGCCGCAGACGGCGTCGAGGCCGTCGCCCTTGCCCACCGCCGCGCCGCCGACATCGTCCTCATGGACGTTCGCATGCCGCGCATGGATGGCCTCGCGGCGACGCGACTGCTGGCCCATCCTGCGACCGGCGCGCCGATCGACGTGCTTGTCGTCACGACATTCGACCTCGACGAGGTCGTATTCGCCGCGCTGCGCGCGGGGGCCGCCGGCTTTCTCCTCAAGTCCGCCGAGCCCGAGGCGCTGGTCGAAGCCGTGCGGACCGTCGCGCGCGGCCAAGGGCTCATCTCGCCCGACGTCACGCGGCGGCTTATCAGCGAGTTCGCGGCAAGCGCCCCCCAGCCGCACATAGATGAGCGGGTCGACACGCTCACCCCGCGCGAGCGCGAGGTGCTGATGCTGATGGCGCGCGGCCTCTCGAACGCCGACGTCGCCCGCGAGCTCGTGCTCGAAGCCAGCACGGTGAAGAAACACGTCGCCAACGTGCTGTCCAAGCTCGACCTCTCCAGCCGGGCGCAAGCAGTCGTCTTCGCGTATGAGCACGGTCTCGCGCGGCCTGGCCGCTGACCACGGTCGTTAACCGGGGGTACGGCTAGCCGTACCTCGTCACGCGAGCCATCCGAACATAAGCGGGCAGCGCGCTTAACGATGCTGTTCGCATGACCGCCCCGACGTCGCCCCCGATCGTCAGCACCTCAGAGCTCCGCCGCGTCTACGGCGAGGGAGAGACCGCCGTTCACGCGCTCCGCGGCGTCACCGTTGGCTTTCCGAGCGGCCAGTTCGCCGCCATCATGGGGCCGTCCGGGTCCGGCAAGTCCACGCTGATGCACCTGCTCGCGGGGCTCGATCGGCCGACGTCCGGCTCCGTCGTGGTCGACGGATCCGAGCTCGCCAACCTCGACGACCGCGCGCTCACGCGACTGCGTCGCGATCGTCTCGGATTCGTCTTCCAGGCCTTCAACCTCGTGCCGGTTCTGACCGCCGAGGAGAACATCCTGCTGCCGCTCACGCTGGCCGGCAAGAAGCCGGACAAGGAGTGGCTCACCACGCTGATCGACGCAGTCGGGCTGGGCGACCGGCTCACGCACCGACCGGCCGAGCTGTCCGGCGGCCAGCAGCAGCGCGTCGCCGTGGCGCGGGCGCTGATCCACCGGCCGGCGGTCGTGTTCGCCGACGAGCCGACCGGCAACCTGGACTCGAAGTCCTCCGACGAGGTGCTCGAACTGCTGCGGCACGCCGTGGACGACTTCGGCCAGACCGTGATCATGGTCACCCACGACGCTCACGCGGCGTCGATGGCGGACCGGATCGTGGTGCTCAACGACGGCGGGGTCGTGTACGACGGCGCCGGCGAGACGACCGAGGGCGTGCTGGACCTGATGAAGGCCGTGGCCTAGCTTGCTCAAGGTCGCGCTGAAGGGCCTCTGGGCCCGCAAGTTCCGCACCGCTTTGACCGGCGTTGCGGTGGTGGTCGGCGTCGCGTTCGTGTCGGGCACGTTCGTGTTCACGGACGCGATCGACGCGTCGTTCAAGGACCTGTTCGAGCGCGTCCAGAAGGGCACCGACGTCTCCGTGCAGGCGCGGCTGGCCGTCGACGAGCCGTTCGCGCCGCCGCCGACGATGCCCGCGGACACGCTCAAACGCGTCGAGGCCGTGCCCGGCGTCGACGAGGCGTTCGGATCCGTGTCGTCCGAGAACGGAGTGCTGCTCGACAAGGAGGGCGAGCCGATCACGTCCAACGGACCGCCGACGATCATCACTACGGCCGCTCCCGAGCGGTTCGACGCGCTCACGTACGTCGAGGGCCACAAGGCCGAGACGGACGACGAGGTCGTGATCGATAAGGCGACCGCCGACAAGTACGGCTTCAAGGTCGGCGACACCGTCACCGTCACCGTCTCCGCCCCGGCGAAGAAGTACGAGGTCGCCGGCATCGCCACCGTCGGCGACTCCGAGAACCTGGCCGGCTCAAGGCTCGTGCAGATGACGCTCGACGAGGCACGGCGCGTCAGCGGCCACGATGGCTACGACGACATCTCGGTCGCCGCAGACAGCGGCACGTCGCCGGAGCAGCTCAAGGCCGCGATTTCAGCCGAGCTGGGGCGAAAGGAGTTCTCGGTCCTCACCGGCAAGGAGCAGGCCGACAAGTCCGCGAGCGACCTTTCGGAGGCGCTCGGCTTCATCCGTATCGCGCTGCTCGTGTTCGCCGGCATCGCGCTGCTGGTCGGCGGCTTCCTGATCTTCAACACCTTCGCGGTCACCGTGGCGCAGCGCTCGAAGGAGTTCGCACTGCTGCGCACGCTCGGCGCCTCGCGTGCCCAGGTGCTGCGCTCGGTGCTCGCCGAGACGTTCGCGATCGGCGTGCTCGCGTCGGTAGTCGGCATCGCCCTGGGCCTGCTGGCCGCTCCGGGCCTGCGCGCGCTGCTGGGCGCCTTCGGCCTCGAGCTGGGGGGCACCACCCTGCCGCTCGAGCCGCGCACGATCATCGCCGGCTTCGCGGTCGGGATCATCGCGACCGTGGTGTCCGGCTTCGTGCCGGCTCGCCGCGCGACGCGCGTGCAGCCGATCGAGGCGATGCGCGACGCCGTGCTGCCCACGGGCACGCACCTGCGCCGCCGCCGCATTGTCATCGCGATCCTCGTAGAGATCGTCGGTCTCGTCCTGCTGAGCTACGCGCTGTTCGGGGATCTCCCGACGACGGGCGCGGTGGCGACCACGATGGGCTTCGGCGCCGTGATCATGATGTTCGGCCTCGCGCTGATCGCTCCGGTGCTCGTGCGCCCGATGAGCGGCCTGATCGGGCGGCCGCTCGTGCGCGCGGTCGGCCTCACCGGGCAGCTGGCGCGCGAGAACACCCGCCGCCAGCCGCAGCGCACGGCCGTCACCGCGTCGGCCCTGATGATCGGCCTCGCGCTCGTCGTGTTCGTGACGATCTTCGCCGCGGGCCTGAAGGCGACGATCAACCAGGGCATCGACGACCAGGTGCGTGCGGCCGGCATCGTCAAGTCGGTCAGCTTCCTGCCGCTGCCCGAAGGCGTCACTGAGCAGCTGAAGCAGGTCGACGGCGTGGCCGCCGTGTCGCCGATCCAGTTCGAGACCGGCAAGCTCAAGAGCGACGGCAAGAACGTCGCGATCACCGGCGTCGATCCGGCGACGGTCACCGAGGCGCTCCAGCTCGAGTGGAACCAGGGCTCGGAGGGCACGCTCGGCCAACTCGGCGACCGGGACATCGTCGTCAGCGAGACGTGGGCCAAGGCGCAAAAGCTCGACGTCGGCGACAGCGTCACGTTCATCACGCCGCGCGGCCATGAGATCGCCTACAAGCTCGCGGGCACGTACGACGCCAAGGTCGGTCTCGTCGGCGACGTCGTGATCAGCAACGCGTCGCTGGACCGCGACTGGGACTCGAGGGACGTCGCGTTCGCGATGGTCATCTCCGATCCGGGCACCGACGCCAACGAGCTCAAGCAGGCTGAGGACAAGGCGCTCACGGCCTTCCCCACCGCCGAGGTACAGACGATCGACGACTTCAAGCAGGAGCAGAACGACGGCATCGGCGTGCTCGTCAACCTGATCTACGCGCTCCTGTCGCTGTCCGTGCTCGTCGCGCTGGTCGGCATCGTCAACACGCTGGCGCTCTCGGTGCACGAGCGCACCCGCGAGCTCGGCATGCTGCGGGCGGTCGGTATGAGCCGCTGGCAGGTGCGGCAGATGATCGGCTCCGAGTCCGTGATCACTGCGGTGCTCGGCGCGCTGCTGGGCGTCGTGCTCGGAGTCGTGTTCGCGGCGCTCATCTCGGTCCCGCTGGCCGACGAGGGCTTCGTGTTCGACCTCCCGATCATCACGCTGATCGTCGTCACGATCCTCGCCGGGGTGGCCGGCGTGCTGGCGGCGATTGCGCCGGCTCGCCGGGCGGCGAACGTCGACGTGCTGCGCGCGGTCACGACCGAGTAGGCCGAACCCGGTACTAACCTACGCGCGGCATGCGTGCCGCTCCACCGGACCTTGAGTCGCTGAGCGCGCAGGAGGTGCTCGCTCATGTCGTCGGCGAGTTCCATCCGCGCCTGTACGTCGCCTGCTCGTTTCAGAAGGAAGCGTCGGTGATCCTCGACATCCTGCTGGGGATCGAGCCGCAGGCGCGCGTGTTCACGCTCGACACCGGCGTGCTGTTCCCCGAGACCTACGAGACGTGGCGGCGGATCGAGGAGCGCTACGACACCACGATCGACGTCTATCGCGGCGAATGGATCGACGGGCTGTGGCAGCGCGACCCGGACGCGTGCTGCGGCATGCGCAAGGTCGAACCGCTGGAGCGCGCGCTGAGCGACGTCGACGCCTGGGTCACCGGGCTACGGCGCGACCAGTCGCCCAACCGCGCCGGCACTCCGAAGCTCGCCGAGGACTCAAGCCACCCGGGCAAGGTCAAGTGCGCGCCGCTCGCCGACTGGACCGAGCAGGACGTGTGGCGGCACATCGTGGACAACGACGTGCCGTACCACCCGCTGCACGACCGCGGGTACGCCTCGATCGGGTGCGTGCACTGCACGCTGCCGGGCGGTGGCCGCGACGGCCGCTGGGCCGGCACCGACAAGATCGAGTGCGGCCTGCACCTGCCGACCTCCTGATGGATCCGGCGATCATCCTCTTCGGCCTCGGCGTGGGCGTCCTGGTCGGTACGACCGGCATGGGCGGCGGCTCGCTGATGACGCCGCTGCTGATCCTCGTGTTCGGCATCAAGCCCGTCGTGGCGGTCGGGACCGACCTCGCGTACGCCGCGGTCACCAAGACGGTCGGCGGCTGGCGGCACTTCCGCAAGGGGACGGTCTTCCCGCGGATGGCGTTCTGGCTGGCGGTCGGCTCGTGCCCGGGCGCGCTGGTGGGCGTGTGGCTCCTGGATCACCTGCGCGACGCCTGGGGCGACAGCTTCGACACGTTCATGCTCGTCTCGATCGGCTCGGCGTTGTTGCTGACGGGCGGCCTCGTGCTCCTGCGGGCGCTGGCGCTGGCCGACTACGCCGCCCGCGAGCGCGACGCGTTCCGGATGAAGACGCGGCACAAGGTCGCCGCGGTCGTGCTCGGCGGGTCGATCGGCTTCGTCCTCGGGATCACCTCGGCCGGCTCCGGCACGCTGATCGCGATCGGCCTCATCCTCGGCTTCAGGTTGAGCCCGCATCGCGTCGTGGGCACCGACGTCGCCCACGCGGCCGTGCTGCTGTGGGTCGCCGCGGCGGCCCACCTCGTGTCCGGGAACATCGACTTCGGCCTCGCCGGCACGATCCTGATCGGCTCGGTCCCAGGCGTCTGGATCGGCGCGAACATCTCGACGCGGCTGCCGCAGGAGTGGTTGCGCCTGGCACTCGCCACCGTGATGCTCGCCTCCGGCCTGTCGCTCGTCAGCAAGGCCGGAGTCGACCTGCCGGTCGTCGTGCTCATCGGTGCCCCGCTCGCGGTCGGTGCGCTCAGCGCCGCGGTGCTGCGGCGGCGGGCCGTGCTGGGGGTCTCGCCGACATGAGCGTCGCCATCGCGAGCCATCTCGAGGTCCTCGAGGCCGAGGCGATCCACGTGATCCGCGAGGTCGCCGCCGAGCTCGAGAAGCCGGTGCTGCTGTTCTCGGGCGGCAAGGACTCGATCGTGCTGCTGCGCCTGGCGGAGAAGGCGTTCCAGCCGGCCGCGGTTCCGTTTCCGGTGATGCACGTGGACACCGGCCACAACTTCCCCGAGGCGATCGAGTTCCGCGACCGGCGCGTGCCGGACGTGATCGTCGCCTCGGTGCAGGAGTCGATCGACCGCGGGCGTGTGGTCGACGAGCCGTCCCGGAACCGCCTGCAGACGACCACGCTGCTCGACGCGATCGAGGAGCACGGCTTCGACGCGGCGTTCGGCGGCGCGCGCCGCGACGAGGAGCGCGCGCGGGCGAAGGAGCGCATCTTCTCCTTCCGCGACGACTTCGGGCAGTGGGACCCGCGCCGCCAGCGGCCCGAGCTGTGGAACCTCTACAACGGCCGCGTGCGCAAGGGCGAGCACGTGCGCGTGTTCCCGCTCTCGAACTGGACCGAGCTCGACGTGTGGGAGTACATCCGCACCGAGGAGCTCGAGATCCCCTCGATCTACTTCGCCCATGAGCGCGAGGTGTTCGAGCGCGACGGGATGCTGTATGCGGTCTCCGACTTCCTGCCGACGCGGGACGGCGAGGCGCCGTTCGCAGCGTCTGTGCGTTACCGGACGGTGGGGGACATGACGTGCACCGGCGCGGTCCGCTCCGAGGCCGTGTCGCTCGACGACGTGATCGCCGAGATCGCGGCGACCCGGATCACCGAACGGGGCGAGACGCGCGCCGACGACCGCGCGTCCGAGGCCGCGATGGAAGACCGCAAGCGGGAGGGCTACTTCTAGTGGCCACTTCGACCGCCCGCGCGCCCGCAGCGGTGCAGGCGCCCCAGTTGCTGCGCTTTGCCACCGCCGGGTCTGTCGACGACGGCAAGTCGACGCTGATCGGGCGCCTGCTGTACGACTCGAAGGCGCTGATGGCCGACCAGGTCGCGGACGCCGAGCTCGACCTCGCGCGGCTCACCGACGGCCTGCGCGCCGAGCGCGAGCAGGGCATCACGATCGACGTCGCGTACCGGCACTTCTCCACGCCGCGGCGGCGGTTCATCATCGCCGACACGCCGGGCCACGCGCAGTACACGCGCAACATGGTCACCGGCGCCTCGACCGCCGACGTGGCGGTCGTGCTCGTCGATGCGCGC
This sequence comes from uncultured Solirubrobacteraceae bacterium, assembly GCA_963792385.1. Lineage (GTDB taxonomy): Bacteria > Actinomycetota > Thermoleophilia > Solirubrobacterales > Solirubrobacteraceae > DASSUW01. The sequence continues at coordinate 116,161 of CAWBVZ010000002.1, forward strand.
GAGGGCCTGCTCACGCAGAGCCGCCGCCACGCGGCGATCGCCGGGCTGCTGCGGATCCCGCGGATCGTGCTGGCGGTGAACAAGATGGACCTCGTCGACTACGACCTCGACGCGTTCCGGCGGATCTGCGCCGACTTCCGCTCGTGGGGCGAGCGCCTGGAGGTCGAGGAGATCACGTGCATCCCGATCTCGGCGCTGAAGGGCGACAACGTCGTCGAGCGCTCGTCGGAGATGGACTGGTACCGCGGGCCGACGCTGCTCCAGTTCCTCGAGACGGCGCCGGTGGCGGTGCGCGTCGCCGGCGGCCTGCGGTTCCCGGTCCAGTACGTGATTCGCTCCGGCGAGCAGCGTGCGTACGCCGGTCAGCTGGCGGGCGGCACCGTCCGGCCGGGTGACGACGTGGTCGTGTTCCCGGGCGGCCTGGAGACGCGCGTCACGACCGTCGAGGGGCCTGGTGGCCCCCTCGAGCAGGCCGCCGCGCCGCTGTCGGTGGCGGTCTCGCTCGAAGGCGAGCTCGACGTCGGCCGCGGGGCGATGATCTGCGGCACCGCCGGCCGCCCGCAGTCCGCGCGCGAGATCGACGCGACCGTCTGCTGGATGGGCGAGTCACCGGGCCGGCCGGGCGGGCGCTACGTGCTCAAGCACACGACCCGCTCCGAGCGCGCGCGACTCGAGGTCGTGCACGAGACGCTCGACGTCGCCACGCTCTCGACGCGGCCCGGCGGCGACTCGCTCGGCCTCAACGACATCGGGCGCGTGACGCTGCGGTGCGCGTCCGAGCTCGTGTTCGACCCGTACGCGATCAACCGCAACACGGGCGCCTTCATCCTCATCGACGAGACCAGCAACGACACCGTGGCTGCCGGGATGATCGCCGATGGACGCTGATCCGGCGCAGTCGGCGAACGTCGTCTGGCAGCGCGGGCTGGTCGATCGCGAGCAGCGCTGGACGGCGCTCGGCCACCCCGGCGCGACCGTCTGGATGACCGGCCTGCCGGCCTCGGGGAAGTCGACGGTGGCCGCCGCGATCGAGGCGCTGCTGGTCGGCCAGGGCCGCACCGCGTACGTGCTCGACGGAGACAACCTCCGGCACGGGCTCAACGGCGACCTCGGCTTCTCGGCCGACGATCGCGCCGAGAACGTGCGCCGCACGGCCGAGGTGTCGGCGCTGCTCGCCGACGCCGGCGTCGTCGTGCTGGTGGCGCTGGTCTCGCCCTACCGCGCCGACCGGGCGGCCGCCCGCGCCGCGCACGACCGCCGCGGGCTCCCGTTCCTGGAGGTCCACGTGGCGACCAGCCTCGAGGAGTGCGAGCGGCGCGACCCGAAGGGCCTCTACGCCCGTGCCCGCGCCGGCGAGCTGCAGGGCCTGACCGGGGTCGACGACCCGTACGAGCCGCCTGAGGCGGCCGACGTGACCGTCAGTGGCACCGAAGCGCTTGAGGATGCTGTGGCGCGGGTGCTGGCGGCGCTGCCGGGTGCGTAAGCCCGGCGAACGTCAACTGCGGCATTAAGGAGTGGCTCGGGAGGGGTGTGGCGAGTTGATGCCGCATAGCGAGCTCAAGTCGCCACACCCCTATGCCGCGGCCGGTATCCGCCGCTGCCCCACCCAGCGGGGTTGACGTTGTCCGCCGCGGCGCTTACCGAGCGGCGAGCCGCGCGGCGTCGAGGTCGCGCGCGGGCTCGATCCGGGCGGAGAAGTGCACCGTCCGCTTGCGCAGCCGGTTCGTGAGGCGGATCGACAGTGTCGGACCGGGGTTCGGGGCGGACGGCTGCGGCTTCGGCTTGATGATCGTCGCCACCGCGCCCTTGACGCGGTCGACGGGGGCGACGACGTAGCCCGAGTGCTCGCTCTGGACCCAGAACGCGGCGACCCAGCGGACCATGATCCGGTTGTCGAGCCTGACGACCGTGCCGCCGCGCAGGATCGCCCACACGGCCGCCTGGCTACCGCCGGTGCTCGGGAACAGCGTCTCGGCGGTGCGCACCGCGGTGGTCCGCGCGTGGACCGACCACTCGCCGAGGATTGAGCTGCGGCGGAACGTGTAGGTCGAGCGCGCGTCGACGCCCGCCCCGTGCGCGGTGCCGGTCACGCGCAGCACCCGGAACCGCCCGGCGAACGGGCGTAACGGCGTGCCGGCGCTGCCGACGCCGCGCGGCGCCCGCACGAGGCGCAGCGGCGCCGGCGACGTGCGGTCGCTCGCCGGGCGCGCGGTCACGAGACGCCGGTTCCCGCGCCGGTCGCGCACCAGCAGGCCGAAGCTCGAGGGCGCGCGTGCTCCGAGCGTCGCGGCCACCTCCTGGCGGTCGTCGTAGAGCCGCGCGAGGTCGATCCCGCCGTACGGGTACGCGCCCTGCGTGATCGCCGTGATCGCGGTGTTGTAGCGGGGCGTCGTGATCGCGAGCCGGCCGACGTCCGGGTCGTACGCGTACAGCGGCGGCGGCTCGGACACCGGGCGGGCGGGGATGCCGGCGGACACGGCGCGCGCGGCGTTGGCGACCAGCCGCGAGGCGGAGAGGAGCGCCTGGGCCTCCGACTGCGGGTGTACGCGGAACGGATAGAACAGGCCCGGCGCGACGCCGGTCTGCTCGGGCAGCTTGCGCTCGTACAGCGCGAAGCCGGCCTCGAGGATGTACTTCGCCCACGCGGCCTCGTTGCGCGACGGCGACAGCCGGCCGCCGGTAGCGATCCCGATCAGCGCCTGTTGCGAGAGCCCGAACTTCTTCATCTGGTGCCAGCGGCCGAAGCCGAAGCCGGTGTCCCAGTTCAGGTAGCCGCCGTGGGTCCAGTAGCCGGCCAGCACGCGCGTCATCCACCGCCGCAGCAGCGCCTCGTCATCGGGCGGCAGCGGCGCCATCCCGCGGGCGACGGCCGCGTCGTAGAACCGGTTGGTCGACGCCACGATGTTCGCGTACTCGGCCGACTCGGTGTTCAGCTTCGATCGCGGCGCCCCGTTGGGGAGGTAGTGGAAGCGCATGCCCGGGCCGAGCGTGCCCGCGGTGCCCGGCGCGGGGCTGCGGATCGAGCGCACGAAGCCCCGCAGCTGCCCGTGCATGTCGCGGTGCAGGAACGAGAGATCGCCCGTGACCTCGGCGGCGGCGCTGTAGACCTCCGCGTACCAGTTGATCTGGTTCAGCCGGATCGTCGGATAGCGCCAGTACGGCCCCTGCGCGACCCGCCGCAGGCGATCCTGGATCAGCGCGGCGATGTTCGGGTCGAGCTCGATCGCGTCGCGCGCCCGCCACGCCACCGCGAGCGCGTCGGCGACCTCGCCGTCGACGACCAGGTGCTGGCCGGTGCGCTCCTCGTGCATCGACGCCGTCCAGCCCGGCGCGTGCGGCTGGCTGCCCGGCTGCGGGTCGCGCACGGTCTCCAGCCACGGAGGCGTCAGCGTCACCAGCTGCGTCGCGATGCTGCGCGCCCGCGCGTCCTGCCGCGACGGGCCGTGATAGCCGCGCAGCGCCGCCGTCGCGTGGACGAGCAGCATGTTCGCGTTCATCATCGTCTCGGCCGAGATCGAGTGCGGGTTGTAGCGGTCGAGCACCTTGCTCCAGGAGTCGTCGACCCGCTCCTGCACGCGGTCGCTGAACGCCCAGTAGCGCGCCTCGTCCCAGGCGTGGGCCGGCGCAGCCATGAAGGCCAGCACCACCACCGCCCCCGCCAGGGCGCGGACCAGCGCGCGCGGCCGGAAGTTCGACGCATTCCGGCGGGCCCGGTCCGCGTCTGCCTGCACCCGGCATCCGGTCACGTGCAACCAGCATGCTCGCGGATGCCGTGCACCGGCAGACACGACCCGGACTCCGCCGGACGATGCGCCGAACCTCCGACCACGCGCGCTAGCGCAGCCACGTGCGCATGATCGCGTTGGTGAAGCCGAGGCCGTAGCGCAGTACGGCCGGCTTCTTGGAGTGCCCGTGGATCCGCCGGTCGACGGTCACGCCGACCTCGGTCGCGGGCACGCCGCGCTTGATCGCCTCGATCATGAACTCCGACGTGTGGAACTGCTCCTGGCGCAGCACGAGCTGCGGCAGGACCGACGCGCGGACCGCCCGGTAGCCGTTCGAGCAGTCCGACACCTTCGTGCGCGTGATCAGCGACACGAGCCGGTTGAAGAAGATGATCCCCATCTCGCGCGCGACGTGGTTCGGCTCCGCGTGCCCGAGCACGCGCGAGCCGTGCGCCATGTCGACGGTGCCGTCCACGATCGGGCCGACGAGGCGCTCCATCTCCTCCGGCCGGTGCTGGCCGTCGGCGTCGAGCGTGACCACGATCATCGCTCCCGAGTCGACCATCAGCCGGTAGCCGGTACGCAGCGCCGCGCCGCCGCCGAGGTTGGTGACGTGGCGCGCCACCGCGGCGCCGTGCGTGCGAGCGATGTCGCCGGTGCGGTCGCGCGAGCCGTCGTCGACCACCAGCACCACCGTCTCGAGCCCGCATACCGACGCCGGGATCCGCGGCAGCACCTGGCCGATGTTGTCCTCCTCGTTGTACGCCGGGATCACGACCGCGACGCGGTCGCGGAAGCGCTCGGCCAGGCCGGCGTTCCGGAACTCATCCCACGCGATGCCCTCGAGCGCGGCGGACAGCTTGCGTTCGATCCGCCCGCCCTGCACCAGCGAGCGCACGGTGAGCAGGAACAGCACGATCACGGCGAACACGGCGAGGCCGAGAATCCGGCCGCCGTTGCCACGCTCGAACGAGAACAGCGACAGCACGGAGTCGAGCAAGTCGGTGCCGGAGACCACGAGCAGCCCGGCCCCGGCGAGGAACAGCAGCAGCATGTCGCCGTTGCGCAGGGTGCGCCGGCGCCAAAGGGCAAAGACGATCAGGGCCACGCCGATCGCGAGGCCGAAGATGCGGAGAGCCGACAACTCCAAGGCTCGCCCACGATAGCGGTGCATCCGGCGCCAACCGTGCCGATAACAAGGGCATGACAGCGATCAAAGCGACTCTTCGGTGGGCGGTCGCGATCGCCTGTGGCGCCCTCATCCTCGTGCCCGCCACCGCTTCGGCACGCACGCTCGTGGGCACGCCGGGCAAGGACCACCTCGTCGGTGGCGCGAACGGCAACCATGTGATCAACGGCGACGGCGGCGGCGACTACATCGCCGGCGGCCCGGGCTTCGACCGGCTTCTGGGGGAGTGGGGCGGCGACGATCTCTACGGCCGGGCGGGCGACGACTACCTCGACGGCGGCTCCGGCGGCGATCGGCTCGACGGCGACGTCGGCAACGACACGCTGCTCGGCGGCTTCGGCGGCGACCACATCTACGGTGGCGTGGGCGACGACGCGATCAACGGCGGCCCGGCGGGCGACGACATCGACGGCGGCGTCGGCAACGACACGATCCACGGCGGCACCGCCACCGACCGCATCACGGGCGGCGAGGGCGACGACGTCATCTACTCGGACTCCAGCGGCGACCTGATCGACGCCGGCGTCGGCAACGACACCGTCTACGTCAACAACGGCACCGCGGTCGATCGCGTCGACTGCGGGCCGGGCCAGGACGTGCTCCACATCAACCCGCTGAACATGCGCGCCGGCTTCTCGAACGCGCGCTCGCTGCGCGAGGGCCGCCTCGTCAACTGCGAGACGATCCTCGAGACCCCGCCGACCATCGACCCGGCGACCGGGGTCAAGCGGATGACGGTGGACGGCGGCGGCCACGCCCTGGGCACGGACCGCAACGACAACCTGCTCGGCTCGTCCGGGCCGGACGAACTGATCGGCCTGGCCGGCAACGACATCATCTGGGCCAACCGCAAGCCGACCGGCGCCAGCACGGGTACTGATCGGATCGACGCCGGTGCGGGCGACGACGTCGTCTACGGCGCCTCGCGCGGCGGCACGACGGTGATCGAGGGCGGCGACGGCAACGACTACCTGCAGGGCGGCGGCGTCACGAGCTGGAACTCGATCTCCGGCGGCGCCGGCGACGACACCATCCGGCTCGTCGGCCACGGCTACAACCGGGTGTTCGGCGGCGCGGGCAACGACATCGTCTACGCCTACTCGAAGGACCGCAACACGATCGACTGCGGTCCGGGGGACGACGTGGTCAAGATCGGGCACAACCGGCTTGTCAAGACCCGCAACTGCGAAACGGTCACGAGGCGCTACAAAGGGTGAGCACATGACGTCTGCGAACGCGAATGTGCGGCGGGCGATCGCGTTCGCGTGCTGCGCGCTGGCGATCCTCCCGGCCACCGCGGCCGGCCGGACGCTGGTCGGCACCCCCGGAAAGGACCGCCTGGTCGGCGGCCCGAACGGCAACCACGTGATCAACGGCGACGGCGGCGGCGACTACATCGCCGGCGGCCCGGGCGCGGACCGGCTGCTCGGCGAGTGGGGCGGCGACGACGTCTACGGCCGCGCGGGTGACGACTTCCTCGACGGCGGCTCCGGCGGCGACCTGCTCGACAGCTCGGCCGGGAACGACTGGATCATGGGCGGCTTCGGCGGCGACCGCATCTTCGCGGGTGAGGGCGACGACTACGTGGACGGGGGCGCCGCCGGCGACCGCATCAACGCCGGTCCGGGCAACGACACGGTGCACGGCGGCACCGGCACCGATTACATCCGCGGCGGCGCGGGCGACGACGTCCTGCACGCGACCTCGAGCGGCGACCACATCTTCGGCGGCACCGGCAACGACACGGTGTTCGTCAACAACGGCACCGCAGTCGACACCGTCGACTGCGGCCCCGGAGCCGACGTGCTCCACATCAACCCGCTCGCCATGCGCGGCGGATTCTCGAACAACCGCTCGCGCCGACGCGGCAAGTTCAAGCACTGCGAGAGCATCGTCGAGACGCCGCCGATCGTGGACCCGACCAAGGGTCGCAAGAAGCTGATCCGGAACCGCGGCGGCACCGCCCGCGGCACCGAGCGCAACGACAACCTGCTCGGGTCCTCCGGCCCCGACCGCATCTTCGGCTACGGCGGCAACGACATCATCTGGGCCAACCGCAAGCCGACCGGCTCGAGCCGCGGCACCGACCGGATCGACGCCGGCGCGGGTGACGACACGGTCTACGGCGCCTCGCGCGGCGGCAAGACCGTGACGTACGGCGGCCCGGGCAACGACTACCTCCAGGGCGGCGGCGTCGTCAGCACGAACTTCATCGCCGCCGGCCCCGGCGACGACACCGTCCGCCTGGTCGGGCACGGCTACAACCGCGTGAACGCCGGCGACGGCAACGACATCGTGTTTGCGTACTCGAAGGACCGCACGAAGATCGACTGCGGCCCCGGCGACGACACGGCCAAGATCGGCAAGAACCCGCACGTGACGACGCGTCACTGCGAGCACGTAACCCGTCGCTAGCCGCTGGCGCAGCGCCTAGAATGGCGCCGATGGCGCGCTTCCGGACGCTGCCCGAGCGCCACGGGCGCGTCGTGCTGATCCTGCTCGGCATCGCGCTCGCCGTGGGATTCGGGCTCCGACTGATCGGGGTCTTCGACCCGATCGACTCCTCCTACCAGGGGGCCGACGCCGCGCGCTACGAGCGGATCGCCGCGCTGCTCTACACCGATCACCGGTTCGCGGTCCCCGGGTCGAACAGCCCGTACGACTGGTCCCCCGGCGCGCCGCTGTTCTACGCCGGCCTGTACTACGTCACCGGCGGCGTGCACGTAGGGCTCGCGCGGCTGTCGATCGCCCTGCTCGGCCTCGTCACCGTGGTGATCAGCTACCTGCTCGGCCGCCGCCTGGGCGGCCCCGCGGTCGGTGTCGTAGCGGCATTCCTCGCCGCGACGTACCCGGCGTTCATTTTCAACACCGGCCGGCTGCTGAGCGAGCCGCTGGCGGAGGTGACGGTCCCCGGCGCGGTGCTCGCGTTCCTGTGGGCGTACGACCGCCGGTCGCCGTGGGCGTGGCTCGCACCGGGCGCGCTGATCGGGCTGAGCGCGCTGGCCCGCCCCGAGTACCTGCTGTTCGGCGTCGTGCTCGCGGTGCTCGCGCTCGTCCGCTCCGGGATCCCGGCCGCGGCGCTGCTGACGGTTGCCTTCGCCATCGTGGTCGCGCCGTGGGCGCTGCACGTCTCCAGCGAGGTCGGGCGCTTCGTGCCGGTCACGACGGGGAGCGGCAAGGCGCTGTTCATCGGCTCGTACCTGCCGGGGGACGGGATCCACGACCGCGTGAAGATCGACCTGATGGAGCGCTACCTCGGGATGCGCAACGTCACGCCGGAGCAGCGCGCGCGGCAGCCGATGGAGCCGTTGCTGGACCGCGTGGCGGCGCGCTACCCGGACATGCCGCGCGACGAGGCGCTCGGCCGCATCGGCCGCGCCAACCTCGCGCACTACGCCCGCGAGCAGCCGCTGGCGCTGGCGCGGATGACGCTCACGAAGATGCGCTGGATGTGGCGCGGCTCGAGCGGGGCGATGCTGTCGCCCGCGGCGGTCGTGCTGCAGACGCTGATCGTCGTGTTCGCACTCGCCGGTCTCGTGATGCTCGCGTGGCAGCGTCGGTTCGAGGCCTTGCTGCTCGGGGCACTGGTGCTCGGCGTGACCGTCTTCTCCGGGATCGTGCTGGCGGCGCCGCGCCGCAACCTCGCGCTGATGCCGCTCGTGATGACGCTGGCGGCGACCGCGCTCGTGCCTGCGGCGCTGCTGGTCCGCGCGCGCGTCCAGGAAGCGCTCGGCCGGTTCCAGCCGGCCGCGAGGCTGGAGCCATGACCGCGGTCGCCCCGCAGCCGAGCCGGTTCGGCGCCCTCGCCGACCGCCACGGCGGCCGCGCCGTGCTGATCGTGCTCGCCGTGATCGTGCTCATCGGGCTCGCGCTGCGCGTGCAGTCGGCGCTCGAACCGCTCGACGTGCGGCCCGGCAGCGACTCGGCCGTGTACGCCTCGGTCGCCGAGCAGCTGTACGAGCACCAGCGCTTTGCGCTCCCGGGCGCCGCGAGCCCGTACGACTGGTCGCCCGGCGCTCCGCTGTTCTACTCCGCCGTCTACTACGCGACCGGCGGCGTGCATCCGGGGATCGCGCGGCTCGTGGTGGCACTCCTGGGCGCGCTCACGATCGTGCTCGTGTACCTGATCGCGCGCCGCCTCGCGGGGCCGCTCGCCGGGCTGATCGCCGCGCTGCTGCTGGCCGTCTATCCCGTGACGATCTTCTTCACGGGCAAGCTGATGAGCGAGCCGCTCGCCACCTTCACGCTCGCCGGCGCGGTGCTGTCGTTCCTTTGGGCGGGCGATCGCGGACGGTCGTGGTGGGCGTGGGCGCTGCCCGGCTTCCTGCTCGGCCTGACCGCGTTCGCGCGGCCCGAGTACCTCGCGTTCGTGGCCGTGTTCGCGCCGCTCGCGCTGCTGCGTGTCGGGCGTACCGCGTCGTGGCGGCAGGGGTTCGTCGCGGCGGCCGTGCTCGCCGCCGCCTTCGCGCTGCCGATCGTGCCGTGGACGGCGCACGTCTCCAGCGTCGAGGGACGGTTCGTGCCGATCAGCACGGGTGGCGGCAAGGCGCTGTTCATCGGCACCTACGTGCCCGGCAACGGGCTGCACCTGGACGTCAAGCGCGTGCTGATCAAGCGCTACCAGGGGCGCGAGAACCTGAGCGCGACCGAGCTGAGCCAGCAGTCGATGACGCCGCTGCTGAACCGCGTCGCGCGACGCTACCCCGACCTGCCGCGCGACGCCGCGCTGCAGCGCATCGGCCGCCAGAACGCCGAGCACTACCTCACGACCGAGCCGCTCGACTTCGCCGCGATGGTGGCCGGGAAGATGTGGCACATGTGGCACGGATCGGGCGCGGCCGGGCGCTCGACCTGGGGCAACGTGTTCCAGTTCGTCGTGCTCGCGCTCGCCCTCGCCGGGCTCGCGCTGCTCGCTTTGCGGCGGCGCTGGGAGGTGCTGCCGATCGGCGCGCTGCTTCTCGGTGTGACGGTGGTCGGCGGCCTGCTCCTGGCGGGCACGCGACGCAACGTTTCGCTGATGCCTTTGGTCATGGCGCTCGCATCCGTGGCGGTCGTGATGGTCGTCCAACGGATCTGGCGCCGCCTGCCAAGCCGCTATCTTGCCCCGCCATGCGAATCTTGATCCTCGGCGGCGATGGGTACCTGGGGTGGCCCACGGCGATGCGCTTCTCAGCGCGCGGCCACGACGTTTTCGTGGTCGACAACTTCGCCCGCCGCCGGTGGCATCACGAGCACGGCACCGACTCCCTGACCCCGATCATGGGCCTCGCCGACCGCATCGACGCGTGGCGCGAGGTATCGGGCAAGGAGATCCACGCCTTCGTCGGCAACATCGAGGACGGCGAGTTCCTCGACCGCGTGGTCGCCGAGGTGCTCCCGGACGCGGTCGTCCACTACGGCGAGCAGCCCTCCGCGCCGTACTCGATGATCTCGCGCCGGCACGCCGTCGAGACCCAGCAGACGAACGTGATCGGCAACCTGAACCTGCTGTTCTCGATCCGCGACCGGGTGCCGGACTGCCACTTGGTCAAGCTCGGCACGATGGGCGAGTACGGGACGCCGAACATCGACATCGAAGAGGGCTTCATCGAGATCACGCACAAGGGGCGGACCGACACGCTGCCGTTCCCGAAGATGCCGGGGTCGCTGTACCACCTCTCGAAGGTCCACGACTCGCACAACATCCACTTCGCCTGCCGCATCTGGGGCCTGCGCGCGACCGACCTCAACCAGGGCGTCGTGTACGGGATCGAGACGGAGGAGACCGCGCTCGACGAGCGCCTCTGCACGCGCTTCGACTACGACGAGATCTTCGGTACCGCGCTCAACCGCTTCTGCGTGCAGGCGGTCATCGGGCACCCGCTGACCGTCTACGGCAAGGGCGGCCAGACGCGCGGCTTCCTGAACATCCGCGACACGCTGCAGTGCGTGGAGCTGGCGGTGACGAACCCCGCCCAGGGCGGCGAGTTCCGGGTCTTCAACCAGTTCACCGAGCAGTTCACGGTGCTGGAGCTCGCGGAGCTGGCCCAGCGGGCCGGCGCCGAGCTCGGCCACGAGGTCGACATCGAGCACTTCGAGAACCCGCGCGTCGAGCAGGAAGAGCACTACTACAACGCGGCGAACACCAAGTTGCGCGAGCTGGGGCTCAAGCCGCACTATCTTGGTGAGGAGCTGGTGCGCTCGATGCTCGCCACGATCGAGCGCCACCGCGACCGTGTGATCTCGCGTGCGATCGCGCCCAAGACGCAGTGGCGTCCCGGCGAGGCCGAGGCCAATGCGGCTCAGCTGTCCGCCGCGGCAGCGTCGCACGCGTAGCGCAACGTTCCATGACCTTCCGGTGTTTCTTCAACTCGTGACTCGCGCATTCCTCATCTCCGTACTGGCTCTCGCGTGCCTCGCCCCGACGGCGCAGGCCGCGAAGATCAAGGTCGGCATCGCGGAGCAGAACGCCGCGTTCTTCGGCGACAAGCGGTGGCAGGACCTCAAGACGCCATACGTGCGCTACGTCATTTCCTGGGACGTGATGAAGACGGGCTGGGAGATCGCCGAGACGGACGCGTGGATGGCCGCAGCGCGGCGCGAGCACGCGAACATCCTCGTCACGTTCGGGCACTCGCGCCGACCCGGGAAGGCGCGCGCACTGCCGAGCCGCGACGAGTTCGCGCACCAGTTCCGGCTGCTGCGCCGGCGCTACCCGTACCTGCGCCTGTTCCAGACCTGGAACGAGGCCAACCACGAGACCCAGCCGACCCGCTACCGGCCGGACCGCGTGGCGCAGTACTACGACGCGCTCAGGCGCAACTGCCCGGAATGCACGGTGTCCGCGCCCTCGCTGCTCGACGACCGCGCGCTGCACAGCTGGATCAAGCGGTTCCGCAAGAAGGCGCGCTACGCGATCCCGATCTGGAGCATCCACAACCACGTGGACGCCAACCGCCACCGCTCGACGCTGACCACGAAGTTCCTCGCGTGGACGAAGGGCCAGCTCTGGTTCACCGAAACCGGCGGCATCGCGAACCGCTGGGTCGACGGCAAGAAGCGCTCGGAGTACAACGTCAAGAACGCCGGGCGGGCGATCCACAACGTGTTCAAGCTCGCGCGGCTGAGCAAGCGCGTCAAGCGGATCTACATCTACCAGTGGATCGCGCCGAAGGAGCGCCGCCCGCGCTGGGACTCGGGCCTGACCGACCCCAAGGGCAAGGCGCGCCCGTCATTGCGGATCCTCAAGAACGAGATGCGCCGCGTTCGATGACCCACAGCGCGATGGCCAGCATGGCGGTCGTCGCGCAGTAGCCGGCCTCCACCGCCAGCAGCTGGTCATCGAGCGGTGACGTCAGCAGCCACAGCAGGAACGCTGCCGCCAGCACCAGCCACGCCGTCGCCGCGGCGGCGCCGCGGCGCCGCGCCAGCGCCGCCTGGTTGAGCGTGCCGGCGGTCAGGTGGAAGCCCATCCCGAGCCCGACGAGCACCAGCCCGCCGCGCCCGTAGTCGTAGTCGCCGCCGAACAGCACGCCCATCGCCCACGGGCCGATCAGCCCGAGGCCGAGCACGACCGCGCCCGAGAAGCCGGCGATCGCGAGCACGGTGACGCGGATCGCGTGGCGGAAGTCCTCGCCGCCGCCGGTGACCGCCAGGCCCGAGAGGTGGGGGAGGAGCGACGTCTGGATCGCCTGGAAGAGCTGCAGCGGCGCGCGCGTGATCAGCAGCGCGTTGAACACGAAGCCGGCGAGCGCCGCGTCGGTGGCCGTCGCGTCGACCGCCAGCACCGGGCCGTTGAGCAGCGTCTGCTCGGCGATCATGATCGCGAGCACCGCGCCGGCGAACCCGGCGCCCTCGCGCATCGACCCGCCGGGCGCCGCGGGCTCGCCGCGACCGCGCCGCTCGATCGCCCACGGCAGGACCATCAGCGAGACCAGCGGCGCCGCGGCGATGCCGAGCGCGACCACGCCCTGGCCTTCCGCGATCCCGACCGCGACCGCGACCGCGAACAGGCAGCGCGAGACCGATTCCAGCAGCACGAGACCGCCGTAGAGGCCGAACCGCTGGTGGCCGGCCAGCCAGCCGCGCGCGAAGTAGCTCGCCGCGTACGCCAGCACGGCGACGACGAGCACCCAGTACAGCTCGGCCGAGCCGTCGAACACGTCTTCCTCGATCGGCTCCCGGAACGCGAGCGCGACGGCCAGGAAGAGCGTCGCGGCGGTCAGCTGGATCGTCAGCGGCACCCGCAGCGGATGCCCCTCGTGCCCCTGCGCCCGGCGCGACGCGATCGTGTGCGAGAGCAGCTGCTCGACCGGCCGGTAGATGATCGAGATGATCAGGAACAGCACCGACCACAGGACCGAGATGCCCTTGTAGTCGACCTCGCTCAGCGAGTGGCTGGCGAGCGCGAAGTAGGCGAACGTGACAACGCCGGTCGTGGCGATGCCGACCGAGAGGATCCGGGCGCCGCGGCCGTAGCCGGATTTGCCTTTCGCCTCCGCGACCACGCTCCGCAAGCTCCGCGTGGACCGCTACGGCGACGTTACGACTAGCAGCATGGTCCACGGGAACGGAGACTTCGCCTCCACCACCTCGCCATGCCGCGAGAGCAGCTCGACGAACGAGCGCTTCGACCAGTGGTTCACGTGGCCGGGGGTGTTCCCGAGGTCGCGCACGTACGCGCCGCGGGCGACGTTGAGCGCCCGCCACAGCGGCTCGCGCGGGACCGACACGAGCAGGTGGCCGCTCGCCACACGCGCCATCTCCGCCACGGTGTGGGCGGGGTCGGGCACGTGCTCGAGCACCTCGATCGCCGTCGCGACATCGAACTCGCCGTCCGCGAACGGCAGGTCCTCGGCCTTCATCACCCTGTACTCGAGGTTCGGGGCCTGGCGCGTCTCCCACTCGGCCTTGATCGCCGGGTCGTCGAGGTCGATCCCGACCACGCGGCCGTCGATCTGCTGCGCCCAGCGGTGGGTGAGCACGCCCTCGCCGCAGCCGACGTCGAGCAGCGACCGCGGGGCGGCGCGGCGGAAGAGATCGTCGAGCGTGCGCTCGAAGCCGGCCATCAGCCGCCGGACGACCGGGTTCGTCGACCCGTACTTGTCGTACGTGTTGCCGGTGACCGTGCCCTCGGCGTCGCGCGTGATCGCGGTGCTCACAGTTTCACGACCGGTCGCTCTTCGGTCGACCCGCGGCCGCCCGCGCGGGCGCCGGTGGTCGGCTCCTGCCCGGTCGCGCGACCGCCCGGCTCGTAGTGCGACGGCGGCACACCGAGCTCCAGCTCCACGCGCCGGATGCGCTCGAAGATCCGCTGCAGCGTGATCCGCTGTCCCGACAGCAGGTCGCCGAGCACGCCGAGCGCGGCCAGCACCATCGCCGCGTTGAACAGCACCGCGCCGAGGATCAGGGACTGCACGTGGCCGGCGGTGCCGTCGCCCTGGAGGAAGAAGTAGAGGAAGCGGCCCCAGACGGCGAGCGCGACCGCGCCGACGAGCAGGGCGGCGGTCATGAACACGCGCAGCGGCTCGTACATCGCGTAGATCCGGAAGATCGAGACGCCGTTGCGGCGGATGTAGGTCCACATCGACGGGAACAGGCGCGACTCACGCAGCTTCGGGTTCGTCCGCACCGGCACGTGGTCGACGGCCACGGTCATCTTGCCCGCCTGGATGATCGTCTCAAGCGTGTAGGTGAACTTGGAGACGACCTGCATGGCCAGGGCGGCCTCGCGGTTGTAGGCGCGGAACCCGGACGTCGTGTCGGGGATGCTCGTCTGCGACGCCTGCCGCACCACCCACGAGCCAAGCCGCTGCAGGAGCTTCTTCGGCGCCGAGAAGTGCTCGATGGTCTTCAACTCGCGATCGCCGACGACCATGTCGGCATCGCCCTTGACGATCGGCTCGACCAGGCGCGCGACGTCCGGCCCGTAGTACTGGTTGTCCGCATCGGTGTTGACGACCACGTCCGCGCCGAGCTTCAACGCCGCGTCGAGGCCCGCCTGGAAGCCCGAGGCCAGGCCCTTGTTGTTCGTGAGGCGGACGATGTGGTCGACGCCGTGCGCGCGCGCGACCTCGATCGTGCGGTCGGTCGAGCCGTCGTCGATGATCAGCCACTCGACGGACTCGAAGCCGTCAACCTCCCGTGGAAGGTCGGCAAGCGTGACCGGGAGCGTCTCCTCCTCGTTCAGGCAGGGGATCTGGATGATGAGCTTCATCGCGACGCGCTAAGACGGTACCGCCTCGCTACCACGTCATCCTGTTCTCGCTCAATGGAAGGCCTGACCCTTACACGGCGGCCCGCGATCGTACGCGGCCGCTCTCTCGATGCCGACACGATCGCGCGGATCGTGTTCGCGCTGCTGTGCCTGGCGTTCGCCATCGGGTTCTTCGTCTATCCCACGTACCCCAACTACGACTCGTACTACTCGCTGCTGTGGGGGCGCGACGTGCTCGACCTGCGCGTGCCCAACTTCGAGGGCTTCCGCGTCCCGACCGAGCATCCGCTGGCGATCGCCGCGGGCGCGGTGCTGTCGCTGTTCGGCTCCGTCGGGGACCGGCTGTTCATCGCGCTGATCCTCGCCTCGTTCCTGTGGCTCATCTGGGGTGTGTACCGGCTCGGCCGCGCGTCGTTCACGCCGCTCGTCGGGGGCGTGGCCGCGCTGCTGGTGCTGACGCGGTTCGACTTCGGCTTCCTCGCCGCGCGCGGCTACATCGACATCCCGTACATGGCGATGGTGGTGTGGGCCGCCGCGCTCGAGGCGGATCGCCCGCGTCGCGGCGTGCCGGTGTTCATCGTGCTCGCCGCCGCCGGGATGCTGCGGCCGGAGGCGTGGGTGCTGGCCGGCCTGTACTGGCTGTGGATGGCGTGGCCGGCGACCTGGCGGGAGCGGATCGTGTACGCGGCGCTGGCCGCCATCGGGCCGCTCGTGTGGACGCTGGTGGACCTGGCAGTGACCGGCAACCCGCTGTTCTCGCTGCTCTATACGAGCGGGTCGGCCGAGGACCTCGGGCGCCAGCGCACGCTGTCGCAGCTACCGACCGCGATCCCCGGCTTCTTCAACATCCTCGTGAAGCTGCCGCTGATGATCGCCGCCACGATCGGCTTCGGGATCGCGCTGGTGATGGCGCCGCGGCGGATGGCGATGCCGTTCGTGCTGCTCGCGTCGGGGATCGGGACGTTCGTGCTGATCGGCATCGCGGGCGCGTCCGTGATCGAGCGCTACCTCGCGGTGGCGGCGGTGGCGCTGCTGGTGTTCGCCGCCGTGTTCTTCGCCGGCTTCACGATGCTGCGGCGAGGCCGGCTGCGAACGCTGTGGATGGCCGGCTCGGCGGCGCTGATCATGTTCGGCGTCGTCTTCACGGCGACGCAGGTACGGCTGGACTACTTCGACTCCGAGCTGACGTTCCGCGGCGCCGCGCACGATGACCTCGTGCGGGTGCTCGAGTCGCGAGCGGTGCAGGACGGTCTGCGCTGCGGGCCGCTGACGGTGCCCAACCACAAGCTCGTCCCTGACGCGCGCTGGATCCTCAATGCGCCGGAGAGCCGCGTGATCCCGCGTGCCGACCGCACGGCGCGTAAGCCCACGCGCGGGGTGGCGCTCGTGGTCGTGAGCCGCTTCGCTGTGTTCAAGCACGCGTGGAGCAACATCAGCGACTCGCCGCTCATCCAATCGCCGCCCGCGGGCTGGCGACGCGTGGTCTCAGGCGACTTCTACGCCGCCTATGCGCGCTGCTAGGCGCTGGCCACTCGCGCTCGCCGGTCTCGTCCTCGCCGCGCTCGCCTTGCGCCTCTGGGGCGTGACGCACGGCCTGCCGTACGTCTTCAACGCCGACGAGAACGCGCACTTCGTGCCGCGCGCGATCGGGATGTTCGGGCATTCGCTGAACCCGCAGTACTTCGTCAACCCGCCGGCGTTCACGTACCTGCTGCACGTCGCCTTCTTCGCGCGCTGGGGTGGCCGTGAGGCGATCGGCGACGCGTTCGCGGCCGATCCCGGGGCCGCCTTCACGATCGCGCGCGTGCTGGCGGCGATCCTCGGCGCCGCCGCCGCCGGGCTGCTCGCCTGGGCCGGCGCGCGGCTGGCCGGCCGGCGCGTCGGCGTGATCGCGGGCGCGCTGCTCGCGGTCGCGTTCCTGCCGGTGCACTACGGGCACCTCGCCGTCAACGACGTGCCGGCGCTGGCGCCGCTGTGCCTGAGCCTGGTCGGCGTGGCGGGCGTCTACCGGTACGGCCGCCGGCGCGACTACGCGCTCGCCGGGGCGGCGCTCGGCGTCGCATGCGCGACGAAGTACACCGCCGGGATCGTGCTGCTGTGCCTGGTGGCCGCCGCCGTCGTGGGGCCTGGGCGGGCGTGGCGCGGGCTCGCGCTCGCGGGCGCGCTCGCGGTCGTCGGCTTCGTCGTCGCCAACCCGTACGCGGTGCTCGACTGGGGGGCGTTCCGCGACGGCCTGCAGAAGCAGTCCGAGGCGTCCGGCGACGGCGGCGGCAAGCTCGGGCTGCTGGGAGACAGCGGGGTCCTGTACTACCTGGGGACGCTGACGTGGGGGCTCGGCTGGCTGCCGGCGCTGGCCGCTGCCGCCGGGGCCGTCGGGCTCGCGGTCAAGCGGCACGCGCTCGCCTGGGTGCTCGTCCCGGCGCCGGTCGTGTTCCTGCTCTTCATGGGCATCCAGGACCGCTTCTTCGCGCGCTGGATGCTGCCGATCTACCCGCTGCTGTGCCTGCTCGCTGCGTGGGCGGCGGTCGAGGCCGCGTCGCTCGTCAGCCGCCGGTCGCTGTGGCCCGTCGCCGTGGCCGGGGCACTCTTGTGCGCGCAGGGACTCGCCTTCTCGATCCACAACGACCTGCTGCTGGCCCGCCCCGACACGCGGGCCTTGGCCCGCGCGTGGATGGTCGACAACATCCCGGCGGGCGGGAAGGTGGTGATCGAGCCGATCGCTCCCGACCAGTGGGCGATGGACAGCGGCCGGCCGTCACGCGCGACCGGCACCGGCAACCGCTGGACGAAGTGGCCAACGTCGCGCTTCAAGGGCATGTCCGTGAAGCTCGAGGACTACGAGCGCACGCTCCGCACCGGGCTGCTCGACCGCTACGCCCGCGCGGGCTACTGCGACGTGATCACCGGCTCGACGCAGTACGGCCGCGCGCTGAACGAGCCGGGCGACGTGCCGAACGCGATCGCCTACTACGACGAGCTCGAGCGGCGCAGCGACGTCGTCTACCGCGTCAGCCCGATGCGCGGCGGCCGCGCCGGTCGACGACTTCTCGTTCGACTTCTCGTTCAACAGCTATCCGCTCGACTACGAGCGCGCCGGCCCGGAGATCGTGATCCGCCGATTGAGGGATTGTTGACTGCGCAGTCAATATGCTTTGGTGGACACCGTGACCACGCTCCTGCAGACCGATCTCGCACATCTCGCTCGCGCGATCGAGCTGGCGCAGGGCGGCCGCGGCCGGACGACGCCGAACCCGTTGGTCGGCGCGGTCGTCGTGAAGGACGAGCAGGTCCTGGGGGAGGGCTTCCACACCGCTTACGGCGCGCCGCACGCCGAGAGCGAGGCGCTCGCCGCCGCCGGCCCTGACGCCCGCGGGGCAACGCTCTACGTCTCGCTCGAGCCGTGCTGCCACCAGGGCCAGACCCCGCCGTGCACGGACGCGATCCTCGAGGCGGGGATCGTGCGCGTGGTGGTCGGCTCCGACGACCCGACCGAGAAGGCCGCCGGCCGTGGCCTCGGCATCCTGCGCGACGAGGGCGTCGACGTGGTGGTGGCGGGCGGCGAGCTGGCGTCGCGCGCACGGCTGCTCAACCAGCCGTTCCGCAAGCACGCCCGCACCGGCCGGCCGTACGTGCTCTTCAAGTCGGCGATGACGCTCGACGGGAAGGTCGCCACGCGCACCGGCGACTCGAAGTGGATCTCCGGTGAGGCGTCCCGCCGGCTCGCCCACCACTGGCGGGCCGAGTGCGACGCGGTCGCCGTCGGCATCGGCACCGCGCTGGCCGACGACCCGCTGCTGACCGCCCGGATCGAAGGCGTGCACAGCCAGCCGCGCCGGATCATCTTCGACTCCGAGGCGCGCCTGCCGCTCGACTCCCAGCTCGTGCGCGGCGCCGCCGAGCTGCCGCTCACCGTCGTGATCTCGCGCGCCGCGCCGCGGCTCGCGGCCGACGCGCTCGAGGTCGCCGGCGCCGAGGTGATCGTCGCCACCGGTCAGAACGAGCCCGATCGCGTCCGCAACGCGCTGAGCCAGATCGGCGCCGCCGGGATCACCTCGATCCTGCTCGAGGGCGGCCCGCACCTGGCGGGCGCGTTCCTCGACGCCGGCGAGGTCGACGAGATCCGCCTGTTCGTGGCGCCCGTCGTGCTCGGCGGCTCGCACGCCCGCGACCCGCTCGAGGGCGAGGGCGTCGAGCGCATCTCGGAGGCCACGCGCGCGCTGACGCTCGAGTGCGAGCGCGTCGCCGACGACGTGCTCATCTCCGCTCGCCTGAAGGAGTGGTGACCGTGTTCACCGGGCTGGTCCAGGACCTCGGGACGGTCACCTCGGTGGACGCCGCGCCCGACGGCGTCCGGCTCGCCGTCCAGACGCGCCTGTCGGCCGAGCTGGCGGAGGGCGACTCCGTCTCCGTCAACGGCGTCTGCCTGACCGCGACGACGATCGCCGACGGCCAGTTCGCCGCCGACGTGATGCTCGAGACCTTGCGCCGCTCCTCGCTGGCGGAGGTCCGCACCGGCGCGCACGTCAACCTCGAGCTGCCGCTGCGCGCCGCCGACCGCCTCGGCGGCCACTTCGTGCAGGGCCACGTGGACGGCGTCGGCACCGTGCGCGAGGTGACCGAGGACGGGTTCGCGCGCGTCGTGACGGTCGCCGCACCGCCCGAGGTGCTGCGCTACATCGTCGAGAAGGGCTCGATCGCCGTCGACGGCGTCTCGCTCACGGTCGCCGCCTTCGGCGACGACTGGTTCAGCGTCTCGCTCATCCCGGAGACGCTCGAACGCACGATTCTCGGCGCCGCGGCGCCGGGGCAGCCGGTCAACCTGGAGGTGGACGTGCTCGCCAAGTACATCGAGCGTCTGGCGGTGGCCAGATGAGATTCGCCGCGATCGAGGACGCGATCGAGGACATCCGCGCGGGTCGGATGGTCGTGGTGTGCGACGACGAGGACCGCGAGAACGAGGGTGACCTCACGCTCGCGGCGCAGTTCGCCACGCCGGAGGCGATCAACTTCATGGCCAAGGAGGGTCGCGGGCTGATCTGCCTCGCGCTCACCCCCGACCGCTGCGACGAACTCGGGCTCGACCTGATGGCGGCCAAGAACGAGTCGCCGTTCGAGACCGCCTTCACAGTCTCGGTCGAAGCACGCGACGGCGTCACCACCGGCATCTCGGCCGCCGACCGGGCACGCACGATCCAGGTCGCGATCGACCCCGGTTCGGCGCCACGCGACCTCGTGCAGCCCGGCCACGTCTTCCCGCTGAAGGCCAAGCCCGGCGGCGTGCTCGAGCGCACCGGGCAGACCGAGGCGGCCGTCGACCTCGCGCGCCTCGCCGGCTTGAACCCAGCGGGCGTGATCTGCGAAATCATGAACGATGACGGCACGATGGCGCGGGTGTCCGACCTCGAGCGGTACTGCGAGCGGCACACCTTGAAGATGATCACGGTCGCCGACCTGATCGCGTACCGCCGGCGCCACGACAAGCTCGTCGAGCGCGTCGTGACGACGCGTCTGCCGACCGCCTTCGGCGAGTTCAACGTCGTCGGCTACCGCGCGCTGATGGACGACAAGCACCACGTCGCGATGGTCAAGGGCGACGTCGACGGGCAGTCCGACGTGCTCGTGCGCGTGCACTCCGAGTGCCTGACCGGCGACGTGTTCCACTCGCTGCGCTGCGACTGCGGCGAGCAGCTCGAGTCGGCCCTCGCGATGATCGAGCGCGAGGGCACCGGCGTGCTGCTCTATCTCGCCCAGGAAGGGCGCGGGATCGGCCTGCTGAACAAGCTCAAGGCCTACAAGCTGCAGGACACGGGGCTCGACACGGTCGATGCCAATCTGGAGCTCGGGCTGCCGGTCGACCTGCGCGACTACGGCATCGGCGCCCAGATCCTCGTCGACCTCGGGCTGACCTCGATCCGGATCCTCACCAACAACCCGAAGAAGATCCGCGGCCTTGAGGGCTACGGTCTCTCCGTCACGTCTCAGATCCCGATCCAGCACGCGCCGAACCCGCACAACGAGGCGTACCTCCGCGCAAAGCGCGACCGGCTCGGGCACTCGCTGCACCACCAAGGGCTGGCGCTGGACGAGGAGATGGTGCACGAGGAGCAGGTGCACGACCGCGAGGCCGGCCGCGGGTGAGCGAGCAGTACGCGATCGCGATCGGCCGCTTCTACGCCGATCTGGCGGACCGCTTGGTGGATGGCGCGCAGCGCGCGTTCACGGAGGCTGGTCACGGTCCCGCCGACGTCTTTGACGTGCCGGGCGCGTTCGAGCTGCCGCTCGCCGCGCGCTACCTGGCCGACACCGGCCGCTACGCGGGAGTCGCGTGCCTCGGCGCGGTCATCCGCGGCGAGACCAGCCACTACGACCACGTCTGCGCCGAGACGGCGCGCGGGATCCAGGACGTGCAGCTGCAGACCGGCGTGCCGTGCGCGTTCGGCGTGCTGACGGTCGAGAACATGGAGCAGGCGCTGGCGCGCACCGGCGGCGGCAAGCGCGATCAGGGCGAGCACGCCGCGCAGGCGGTGATGGCGCTCGCCGCGATGCGGGCCACGCTGGCGGGCTGACGGGCGTTTCGATCGCGCCCGTTCCGGTCACTACTCAGCCATGCGCACCACTCTCGCCCTCGCCGCCATGTGCGGCGTGGTGCTGACCGCTCCGGCCGCGGCCGGAGCGAAGACGTGGCGGGGCAAGACCGGTCAGGATCGCGCGGTGATGGTCCGGACCGGAGGCGACGACCAGGTCAAGCGCGTGCGGATCTCGTGGCGCGCGAAGTGCCAGAAGGGCCACTACACGAGCACAACGCTGTTCGTCCCGCCGTTCGACGGTTCGTCGGCGACGGCCTTCGAGGACGAGGGCACCTATCGCGTCAATCTCAAGAACGGCTACCGCGCGCGCCACACGGCGTTCGTGAGCGCGACCTTGGACGCGGGCGGCGTCTGGCGCGGCACGTTCCGGGTGCGGACGCGGGTGACGCGGAAGGGGAAGTTCGTCGATAGCTGCCGTCGCAAGCCCGTGCGCTGGTCGGCCAAGGAGGTGTGAGGCGGGTGAGGGTGATCGTCGGACTCTGCACAGCGGCCGTCGCGCTCGTGGCGGTCGCGCCGGCCGAGGCAGCGCGGTGGCGCGGGAAGACCTCGCAGGGGCGCCTGGCGGCGGTCCACACGGGCGCCGACGGGCTCGTCTCGCAGGTCCGCATCAAGTACCTGGCGCGCTGCAGCGACGGCGACACGCTGGCCGGCGCCGTGCAGTTCCTCCCGCCGCTCGACCAGTCGGCCACGACCGCGTTCCAGGACGGCGGGGTGTTCCGCTTCCGCATCCACGGCGGCGAGCGCGCCCGCGCGACGACCTCCGTCGACGGCGGCCTGCGGCGCTCGGGCCGCTGGACGGGGAACTTCCGGCTCCGCGCGCGGATCACCAAGCGGGGGCGGTTCGTCGCGACGTGCCGGATCCGCCATCTGGGCTGGAAGGCAAGCCCCGCCTAGGCTCTTCAGCCGGTGCCGGGACGGAGCGCCGCCGCAGCGCGCAGCGCCTCGCGGACGGCGGCGAGCGCGGGGCGGCGGTCGGCTCCCGTCCGGGCGGCGGTGAAGACGGTGCGCGTCAGGTCGGCGCCCGCGATCGGGCGGACCGCGACGCCGCCGGTGACGCCGACGAGCGCGAGTTGGGGCAGCAGCGTGATCGCCTCGCCGTGCGCCACCAGGGCGAGCAGCATCGTGAGCTCGTTCGTGTGATGGCGGATGTGCGGCTCGAAGCCGCCGTGGCCGTTGCACACCCGGCGCACGAGGTCGGACATGCCACCGCCGGAGTCGCCGGTCACCCACGCCTCACCGGCGAGCTTGGCCAGCGACACCGGACCGCCCACGGCCGCTGCCGGGTGGCTGGCCGCCAATGCGACCATCACCCCCTCGGCGAACAGGTCTTCGCGGTCGAGCCCGGGCACGCGCGGGCGCGGCGCGCCGGACCACTCGTCGGCGACCACAAGGTCGAGCGCGTGCGAGCGAAGCGCCTCGAGCGCGGGCTCGGGCTCGGCCTCGACGAGCTGCACCTGCACGCCGGGGTAGGAGTCCGCGAGCGCGACGATCGCGGGGAGGACCAGATGCAGGCTCGCGGTCTGGAACGAGCCGACGCGCACCGTGCCGGCGACGGCGCCGGCCGCCGCGGCGGCGAGGTCGGCCTCGGCGCGCTCGGCGCCGGCCAGGAGCTCCTCAGCGTGCGCGACCAGCACCAGCGCGGCGTCGGTGAGCCGCAAGCGCCGCCCAGCTGGCTCGAACAGCGTTGTGCCGGCCTCGCGCTGGAGCACGCCGAGCTGCTGCGAGACCGTGGACGGGCTGTAGGACAGCGCCTCGGCGACCGCGCCGACCGTGCCACGCCGATGCAGCTCATGCAGCAGCCGCAGTCTGCGGAGGTCGAGCATCGTTCGGAATCTTCGCACATTGATGTGCAGAAATATCCGTTGCTCTCGATCAGTATCAGCACGATGATCGGCTGAATGCGAGGTCCCTTCCTCTGCCTCCTCTCGGCCGCGGCGTTCGGCACGTTGGGCATCTTCGGCCGGCTTGCCTCGGACGCTGGAGCGAGCATCACGAGCACCCTGTTCGTGCGCTTCGCGCTCGCCGGCCTCGTGTTCGCCGCCGCGCTGCGGGCGACGGGCGGCTGGACGGCGCTGCGCAGGCTGCCGCGGCGGGTCGTGCTCACGGGCCTCGGACTCGGTGCGGCCGGCTACAGCCTCCAGTCGGCCCTGTACTTCGCCGCGATCGAGCGGCTCGACGTGTCGATGGTCGCGCTGCTGCTCTACACCTACCCGGCCTTCGTGACGGTCGCGGCGCTGCTGCTCGGGCGCGCGACGCCGACGGTGCGCACGTGGGTGGCGCTCGCGATTGCCTCGGCCGGCCTCGTGCTCGTGCTGCTGGCGGCCGGCACCGGAGCCTTCGACCTCGTCGGAGCGCTGCTCTCGCTCGCGGCCTCGCTGACCTACACGACCTACATCCTCGTGTCCGACCGGATCATCGGCGAGATCCAGCCGCTCGCGCTGTCGATGCTCGTGCTCACCGGCGCCACCGTGAGCTTCGCTGTCGCCGGGCTGGTCACCGGCACCCTTGACCTGGCCCTCTCCGCCGAGGCGTGGCTGTGGCTGATCCTGATCGCGCTCGTGAGCACGGTCGTGGCGGTGTCGGCGTTCTTCGCCGGGCTGCGGCGAGTCGGCCCGTCGGAGGCGGCGATCCTGTCGACCTTCGAGCCACCGGTGACCGTCGCGCTCGCGTACCTGGCGCTGGGCGAGCGGCTGACGCCAGCGCAGCTGGTCGGCGGCGCGATGGTGCTCGCCGCTGTGGTCCTGCTTCAGCTGCGGCCGCGCGCTGCGGTGGCGCCGGCGAGGCCGCCCGCTGGTGCGGGCGGCCTCGAGGTGCGTCCGTGCAGTGCTGAGGCGGGCTAGCGCGTCAGCCCGACACGCTCGGTCGAGCGCCAGCCGTTGCCACGCGCGTCCTTGGCGTCGATCTGGACGTTGACCTTGCGGCCCTTCGCCGGGGCGTTGGCCATCAGGCGCTGGCCCTTGCCGTTGAGCCGCAGGCGGACGGTCTTGGACCGCTGCGTGATGTTGAACTGCTTGCTGGCGAGCGTCTTCCCGCCGCTGCGGAGACGCACGACGCCCTTGCAGCGCTTGGTGCCCGCGCAGCGCAGGGGCAGCGCCACGACGTCGCCGGCTGCCGAGAGCGACTTGTCGGCGACGCGGACGCGCAGGTGGCCGCCGATGACGATGTTGCAGTTGCGCAGGAAGTCGCGCCGGTCAACGCTCGCGAGGTCCAGGCCGGGCCCGCAGTCGAGGAGATCCTCGGCCTTGTCACGCGAGTCGACGACGTCGTGACCGTTGCCGCCGTTGATGCGGTCCTCGGCGTCGGTGCCGCGGATCGCGTCGTTGCCGTCCTCGCCGTTCAGCGTCGTCTTGATCAGCCCGGCGAGGCCCTTCGCGCCGAGGATCCGGTCGTTGCCGCCGTTGGCGTTCAGCAGCAGCTGCTCGGTGGTGCCGATATCGACGCTGAACGCGGCCGGGTTCGTGCTCGTGCGATCGAACGCGACGCGGCCGGCGGTCGCCGACGGCTTGATCGTGAACGTCTCCGCGGCCGTGGCCCCGTTGACCACGCTCGTGTCGTCGCCGTCGCCGCCGTCGTTGATGTCGTCGTCGTCGCCGCCGTTCCACGTGATGGTGTCGTTGCCGGCGTCGCCGCGGGCGACGTCGCGCGTGCCGAGCGGGTTGTCGTCGGGGACGATCTTGTCGTCGCCGTTGCCGCCGGACAGGAGGTCGGCTGCGTCGCCGCCGTCGATGTTGTCGTTGCCGTCGGCGCCTTCGACGTCGAGCACGAACGTCGTCGGGAGGCCCGGGTCGGCGGTGACGGTGTCGTCACCCGCGTTCATGTTGAGGTCGAGCCGCTCCGCGGTGCCGATGTCGATGTTGAAGAAACCGGGGACCGGGGTCGGGGTCGGGGCGACGCGGTCGAACTGCACACGGCCGGCCGTCGCGGACGGCTTGACCGTGAAGGTCTCGTTCGCAGTCGCGCCGTTGACCTCGATCGTGTCGGAGCCGTCGCCGCCCTCGTTGAGGTCGTTGTCGTCGCCGCCGTTCCACACGATCGTGTCGTTGCCGGCGTCGCCGCGTGCGTCGTCCTGAGTGTTGGGCGGGTTGTCGTCGGGCGTGATCCGGTCGTCGCCGGCGCCGCCCTTGAGCAGGTCGGCTCCGTCGCCGCCGTCGATGTTGTCGACGCCGTCACCACCGTCGACGTCGAGCGCGAAGCCGAGGGCGTCGAGGCCGGCGTCGGCCGTGAAGGTGTCGTCGCCGCCGTTCATGTTCATGTCGAGCTTCTCGGACGTGCCGATGTCGAGGCTGAACAGGCCGGGCGGGTTGGGGGTGGGAGCGGCGCGGTCGAACTGCACGCGGCCGGCCGTCGCAGAAGGCTTGACCGTGAACGTCTCGCCGAACGCCGCCGCCCCGTTGACCTCGATCGTGTCGGAGCCGGCGTCGCCGTTGTTGATGTCGTTGTCGTCGCCGCCGTTCCAGACGATCGTGTCGTTACCGGGACCACCGCTGACGTCGTCGTTGTTGTCGCCGCCGATCAGCCGGTCGGCGTGCTCACTACCGGTGATCGTGTCCTCTCCGGCGCCGCCGCTGACCGTGACCGCGGTGACGGCCGTGTACGTGGCCGCCGTCACGCCGGCGAGGTTGATCGTGTTGGCGCCTGGCCCACCCGTCACGGTGATCGACGTGATGGTGTTGGAGGCCACCGCGCCGGTGCCAGGGTCGGCCCCGTTGATCTTCACGTTGCCGCCGGCGCTGGTGATCGCGATCGGGTCGGCTGCGTCGCTGGTGACCGTCAGCGCGCCGGCCGCGACCGTCGAGGTGACGGCGGCGTTCGCAATGCCCGGGAAGGCGAGTGCTGCGGCAGCGGCCGCACCGGCCAGCATGCCTGCACGCGCCTTCGTCTTGATTCGAGTCACATCGGCTCCTTTGGTGCTTCGGGGTCAGCACCAACGACGCGCGTGCGGCGCGGTCTATTCCCGGCGGAGCGCCCTCAGTGTCGCCGCCGCGCGCGCACCTGCCGCACCGCCTTCCGCGCCGCACCGGCAGCCAGCGCCCCCAGCGGCCGCGACGTCTCGAGGGTGAGGCGCCGCGGCTCTCCCGGAGCCTTGCGCGCCCAGCCCCACCACTCGTCCTGCACCTTCAGCTCGGTGAACGACGGGTGCTGGGCGACGATCAGCTCGAACACCGCGCGCAGGTGGGGCTCGGTGCGCTCGGTCTCCGACAGCTCGCGATGGACGACGCCGTCGGTGGCCTCGCGGCCGGGATCGTCGGCGTAGGTCCAGTCGAGGTCGTCCATCAGCAGCCAGCCGCCGGGGCGCAGGAGCTTCTCCACGAGCACGACCGCGAGGCCGTCGATCGTCCAGTTCTTCGCGCCGTCGAGGTAGACGAAGTCGAACCGCGGCTCGATGTTGCCGTGCGCGTCCGAGCGGGCCTGGACCTGCTCCTTCAGCCACCACGTGTAGGAGGAGAACTGCCGGACGATCTCGACCCGGTCGGCGACGCCGGCGCGGGCGAGCACGTCCTCCGGCGCGGGGTCGTAGACCGCCCCGGCGAAGTCGACGGTCGTCAGCTTCGCGTCGCCCTCGAGCCCGGCCGCGATGTAGGCGGCGCCGACGCCGTGGGCGGTGCCGAGCTCGAGCACCGCCTGCGGCTGGGTGGCGCGGACGTGGTCGTAGACCACGCGGCCCTGCTCGGGCGACATGAACGGGATGCCGGCCAGCGCGGCCGCCACCCCGGCGAACTCAGTCGTCGCCCTTTCCACGCGCAGCCTTCCGGGCGTTCTTCAGCTCGTCCTTGACCTCGCCGCCGCTGTTGTCGCCGTACTGCTCGAGACGCTGCTCGAGCGGTGCGATCGCCTCCTCCGGGCGGCCGAGGGCGTTGAGCGCGGCGCCGACCTCGAACAGCGCGTAGCCGCACGGGTCGAGCTGCACGGTGTCGCCGCAGGCTTCGAGCGCCTGCTGGTTGAGCGTCAGCGCCTGGTCGTAGTCGCCCGCCTTGCGCGCGTTGAAGCCCTGGACCTGGAGCTGGCGGGCGCGGCCCAGGTCGGTCCCCGCGGCGGGCGGCTCGGCGGTTGCCGTCGGCTCCGGGGTGGAGGTCGCGGTTGCGGTCGGCTCGGCCGTTCGCTCGGCCGTCGGCGTCGCCGTGGCCTTCTTCTTCGGCTTGGTCTCAGTCTGCTGGGTGTTGGCGGCGTCGTTCCCGCCGTCCGAGCGGCCGCCGTCGCCGCCGTCGCCGCCGGACAGCAGCACGAACCCGACGACGGCCAGCACGACGAGGCCGGCGAGCCCCGCCAGCAGCGGCCAGCCGCTGTTGCGGTCGTCGCGCGGCGGCGGCGGTGGGCCGCCCCGGTCCCTCGGCGGCGGTGGTGTCGGTGCCGGCGCCGACACCGGGATCGGCCGCGTTGGCTCGGTGGCCGGCCGCGACGAGCCCATCGCCTGATCGAGCGCCGCGACCATCGCGTGCGCGCTCTCCCAGCGATCGCGCGGATCCTTGGCCAGGCCGCGCTCGAGCACGGCATCGACGCTCGCGGGCAGCGACGGGTCGCGTTCGGTCGCGAGCGGCGGCGGGTCCTCGACGTGAGCGCGCGCCTGGGCGGCGAAGTGCTCGGCCTGGAACGGCTTGGCGCCGGTCAGCAGCTCGAACGCGACGACGGCCAGCGCGTAGCGGTCCGACGCGGCCGTGGCCGGCTCGCCGACCGCCTGCTCGGGCGAGATGTAGGCCGCAGTGCCGAGCACCTGCCCGGTCGCGGTGAGCTGGTCCTCCATCGCCAGCCGGGCGATGCCGAAGTCGGCGATCGCCAGCCGGTCGCGGTCGTCGAGCAGCAGGTTGCCGGGCTTGATGTCGCGGTGCACGATGCCGGCGTCATGGGCGGCGTCGAGCGCCCCGGCGGCCTCGCGCAGCCAGCGCAGCGCGGTCTCGTCGGCGATCGCGCGGCCGTCCTTCAGCCGCTCCCCGACGGTCCCGCCACGCATCAGCTCCATCACCATGAACACGCGTCCGTCGTGCTCGCCGACGTCGTAGATCGTCACCACGTGCGGGTGCCACGAGAGGCTCGCGGCGGCGCGCGCTTCGCGCTCGAAGCGCAGTCGTGCGCGCTCGTCCTCCGACAGGTGCGAGGCGAGGACCTTGACCGCGACGGAGCGTCCGAGAAGCTCGTCGTGCGCTTCCCACACGCCCGCCATCCCGCCGTTGGCGAGGTGGCGCACGATGCGGTAACGCTCGGGCAGGGAGATACGCGCGGTGCTGACCGGTGGCACCCATAGACCGTACCCAACGGGTCCTGCCGCTATGCTTCCCGCCCCCATGGCTCGCATCTGTCACTCCTGCGGCAAGCGCCCCGCTTTCGGCCAGAGCCGCTCGCACTCGATGGTCGCCACCAAGCGGCGATTCGACGCAAATCTGCAGAAGGTCCGTATCTCGGAAGCCGGTGCTCCGAAGCGCGTCTACGTCTGCACGCGCTGCCTCAAGGCCGGCAAAGTCACCAAGGCCTAGCCACGCCGACGTCTTAACGTCGGCCGCTGGGTAGACACTTAATTTGTGGCCGACCCAAGCTTGATCCGCTTCCGCGCCGTCGTCGACTCGGCCCTTGTCGAGTTCGAGACGCGTCGCCGCGAGGTGAACGACCTGAACGTCTTCCCGGTCGCCGACGGCGACACCGGAGACAACATGGCGCTCACCCTGCGTGCCGTGCTCGACGAGCTCGACCGCCTGTCCGCGCAGGGCGACATCGACGACATCGGCCGCGACGAGATCGTCGACTCGGTGGCCCGCGCAGCGCTGCTCGGCGCGCGCGGCAACTCGGGCGTGATCCTCTCCCAGCTCCTCCGCGGCGCTGCCGAGGAGCTGATCTCGCGGCCGGGCGAGCTGATCGATCCGGTGCTCGTCGCCGCGGCGATGGCACGCGCTGCCGAGCGCGCCTACGCGTCCGTGCGCGAGCCGGCCGAGGGCACGATCCTCACGGTGGTGCGCGAGATGGCCGCGCGCGTCGCGTCCGAGATCGCCCACATGGAGGAGCCGCGGCTGCACCACGTCGTCGACGACGACGAGCAGAACGAGATGATCGCGGAGGTGCTGGAGGCGGCCCTGCGCTCTGGCGAGCTGTCCGTCGCCCGCGGGCCGGAGCTGCTGCCGATCCTGCGCGAGGCGGGCGTCGTCGACGCCGGCGGCTACGGCCTCACGGTGATGTTCGCCGGCGTCATCGCCGCGCTCCGCGGCACCGCGGCGCCCGAGCTCGCCCGCCACGCACCGGCGCGGATCACGCAGCCGCAGCACGAATCGAGCACCTTCCGCTACTGCACCAACTTCGCCGTCACCGGCACGGCGCTGGACCCAGTGGCCTGGCACGAGCCGCTGGAGCTGCTCGGCGACTCGGTGCTGGTCGTCGGCGACAGCCACACGCTGAAGGTGCACGTGCACACGGACGAGCCCGAGAGCGCGATCGCGCTGTTCGCGAGCGCCGGCGAGGTCTCGCACTTCGACGTCGCCGACATGACCGAGCAGATCATCGAGCGCTCGGAGCGGCTGGCCGCGCCGATCGAGCGCTGCGGCGTGCTCGCGGTGGTCGCCGGAGCGGGCGTGCGCGAGCTGTTCGAGAGCATCGGCACGGTGGCGCTGGATGGTGGCGACACGCTGAACCCGTCCACGTACGAGCTGCTCGCCGGCATCCACGACGTCCCCGCGGACGAGGTCGTCGTGCTGCCCAACTCCCCGAACGTGATCATGGCCGCCGAGCGCGCCGCCGAGCTGGCCGAGAAGACCGTTCACGTGGTGCCGTCGCGATCGATGCAGGCAGGGCTGGCCGCCGCGGTCGCCCTCGACCCGACGCGCGGAGCCGCCGCGAACGCCGCGGCGATGATCGAGTCGCTCGAGCACGTGCGCACCGGCTCGGTCACGGGCGCCGCGCGTGACGATGCCAAGGGCCGCTTCCGTCGCGGCGAGGCCGTCGGCTTCGTTGACGAGCAGCTGGTCGCCTGGGGCGAGCCGGGGAAGACGCTCGAGGCGGTGCTCGCGATGCTCGGCAGCGAGGCGGAGCTGGTGACGCTGATCGAGGGCCACGGCGCGCCGATCGACGGCGACGGCGTGGCCGCGCTGATGCCCGGCGGCGTGGACCTGGAGTTCTCGCACGGCGATCAGCCCGCCTACTGGTGGCTGATCTCGGCCGAGTAGCCGCCCGGGGCGGGTAGAGGCGCCCGGCGAACGGCAACTGCGGCATTGAGGGAGGCGCGGTCAGGTGAGGCGTTCCCGAGGGGCGATCTAGTCGCGCATACCGCGACTGAACGACCCCGTGGGGTTGATAACTGTCGTATAGCGGTAGCCAACGACCCCAACCGCCGCGCCCAACCCCCAGCTCCCCACCCAGCGCAGTTGACGTTCGCAGGCGACGCTACGCGGTGCCGGCCACCGCGCTCCACCGGACCCGCCGACGCGGCGATCATCATTGCGGCGAGTGCCGCCGACCGCGTTCGCCACCTCTGACCCGCTGACCGACGACGCGCTGCATGCCGCTGGGCCGCCGCGCTACCCGCGGCCGTCGCGGCTGCTGACGCCGCTGCAGGTCAGCCCCGCAAAGGCGGCGGCCGCCGCGGAGCGGCTGCAGCTCCACACGGTCGGCGACCTCCTCAACCACCTGCCGCGCGACCGCCAGGACGCGCGGACGCTCGCCGAGCTTGCGGCGGGCGAGACCGCGACGGTCGTCGTCGAGGTGCGCTCGATCGCCAGCCGGCCGGTCCGGCGGCGTGGCATGCGCCCGCTCGTCGAGGCGGTCGTGGCCGACGAGACCGGCACGATCAAGGCCACGTTCTTCAACCAGCCGTGGCTCGAGCGCAAGTACCGGCCCGGCACGCGCCTGCTGCTGCAGGGCAAGTTCGAGGCCCGCAACCGCTTCCGCGTGCAGTTCCACGCCGAAACCGGCGATGCGGTCGGCGCCCAGGCGTCGGAGGTCGCCACCTACCCGGCCACCGACGGCCTGTCTTCGACCCAGATCCTCGCGCTGGTGCGGGAGTGGCGCGGCGCCGCGCAGGAGGCGCTCGAGCCGCTCCCGGCCTACCTGCGGGCCCGTGACGGGCTCCCGGACCGCCCGGCGGCGCTCGACGCCGCGCACTTCGGCGACCACGAGGGCGGCCGCCGCCGGCTCGCCTACGACGAGCTGCTGCTTCTGCAGATCGCGCTGATGCGGCGTCGCGCCCGCCGGCGCGAGGGCTCGCGCGCCACGCCGCTCGAGCCGTCCGCCGCGCTCACCGCCCGCTGGCTCGAGGACTCGCTGCCGTTCACGCCCACCGGCGACCAGCGCAAGGCGATGGACATGATCGATTCAGACCTGACGCTCGACCGGCCGATGCAGCGACTCCTGATGGGCGAGGTCGGCTCCGGCAAGACCGTCGTGGCGCTGTACGCGATGCTGCGCGCGGTCGAGTCCGGCGCCCAGGCCGCGCTGATGGCGCCGACCGAGACGCTCGCCGAGCAGCACTTCGCGACGCTGCAGGCGCTGATGCCGGGCGCGCTCGTGCAGGCGGCACTGCTCACCGGGTCCACGCCCGCCGGCCGCCGCACCGACCTACTCGGCAAGCTCGCGACCGGCGAGCTGAAGCTGCTGGTCGGCACCCATGCGCTGATCGAGGAGGCGGTTGAGTTCGACCGGCTCGCGGTCGCCGTCGTGGACGAGCAGCACCGATTCGGCGTCAACCAGCGCCGCGCGCTCGACCGCAAGGCGCCGAGCGGCCTCGCGCCGCACGTGCTGCACATGACCGCCACGCCGATCCCGCGCACGCTCGCGCTCACCGCCTACGGCGACCTCGACGTGACCGTCCTGCGCGAGCTCCCGGCCGGCCGCCGGCCGATCGAAACGCACGTCTGCGCCACCGAGCGGGAACGCTCACGCGCCTACGACCGGATCCGCGAGGAGCTCCGCGCCGGTCGCCAGGCGTTCGTCGTATGCCCGCTCGTAGAGGAGTCCGAGGCGCTCCAGGTGCGTGCCGCGACGGTCGAGTACGAGCGCCTGCGCAGCGGCGAGCTGCGCGACTTCGAGGTCGTGCTGCTGCACGGCCAGATGCGGCCGCGCGAGAAGCAGGAGGCGATGGCCGCGTTCGCGGCCGGCGGCGCAGACGTGCTGGTCGCCACGACCGTGATCGAGGTCGGTATCGACGTGCCGAACGCGTCGGTGATGCTCGTGGAGGACGCCGACCGCTACGGGATCTCCCAGCTGCACCAGCTGCGCGGCCGCATCGGGCGCGGCGAGCACGAGTCGCTGTGCCTGCTGTTCGGGCCGAAGGAGTCCGCTCGGCTGCGCGCGCTCGCTGCGCACGGCGACGGGTTCGACCTCGCCGAGATCGACCTCGAGCTGCGCGGCGAGGGCGAGATGCTCGGCACGCGCCAGTCCGGCCTGCAGGCGTTCCGGTTCGCCCGCCTGCCCGAGGACGTCGAGCTGCTCGAGCGGGCCCGGATGCGGGCGCGCGAGATCCTCGACGCCGACCCGCAGCTCGCCGAGCCGCAGCACGCGCTGATCGCGGACGGGCTCGGCGAGGCGTTCGGGCCTGACGCGCTGGAGCCGATTCCCGCTTAAGAGCCCGTGAGGGCGGCCCCGGCTCCCGCCTGGCCGGAGCCGCCCAGTTTGATCAGCGCGTCCGGCGCTTTGCCGCGCGGCGCTGCGCGGCCCGCCGCTTGGCGGCCTTGCGCTTTGCCGCCTTGCGCTTGGCGGCCTTGCGCAGTGCTGCCTTGCGCTTCGCCGCCTTGCTCTTGGCCGTGGTGCGGTTGACGACGGCCGGCGTCACGGCCGCTGCGGGCACTGACGCCGACACGTCCACCGGCGCCGACGCGGGCGGTGGCGCAGGGGCCGCCAACGGGACCTCCACCACCTGGCGCCGGTACAGGTTCGACACGCTGCCCGGGTCCGGCTTGTAGTTGCGCTCGACGTTGCCCGCGGCGTCGACCGCGAACCACGTCACCGTCGTCGTGGCGTCGAGCGTGATCGTCTGCCCGCCCTCGCGGTCGCCCGCTCCGACGTACATCGTGGCGTTGTCGTACGTCGGGCGCCGCCCGTCGAGCCGGTAGTACACCGTCGCCGGCTCGTCCGCCAGGAACTTCAGCTTGACCTTGGTCCCGTCGGCCGACGGCCGCAGGTCGAGCTCCGAGACGGGCGCCGTGCCATCGGCAGCGAAGTCGCCGGCGATCTTCACGAGCTCATAGAGGCCGTTGGAGAACTCCATCGCGACGTCGTGGGCCTCGGGCCAGGCGGGCTGGAAGCTCGTCCCGATCTCGAAGTCCCACCCGTAGATGCCGTTCTCGTACCAGAACTCGTCACCCGAGTTGCCCGCCGCCGAGTACAGGACGTCGGCCACCGGCCCGGTCTGACCGGGCTCGACGGTGAGGTTGCGCCAGTTGCGGATCGCGCCCACGACGCGGCCCGCGGCCCCCCAGAAGTAGCTCTCCTGTCCGAGCGTCGGGCGCGGCAGCGTCACCCGCTCCGGCGTGTAGGCCCCCGGCGGCCACATGAAGAAGTTGCCGGAGGAGTGGACGTTCATCGAGAACCGGATGTTCGGGAACGTGTCGGCGATCCATTCGACGTTCTTGGTCTCCGGCTCGGAGTATTCGAACGGCCCGGAGAAGTTGCCGCTCGTGCAGCTCCCGGAGCCGCCGACGTAGCCGTCGAAGAACGTGCCGACGGAGTAGTTGCGGTTGAGGTCGACGCCCCACTGGTTGCGGCGGGCGGGATCGCCGTTCGCGTCGTCGCAGTAGTCGACCATGTTCTTGCGCTGGCCCGTGAAGTCGTAGAACGAGTAGTGACCGCCGTCCGGGTTGGAGGACGGCAGGACGAAGACCTCCACGTTGTTCAGCAGCTCGCGCACGTCCGGGTTGACCGCGTAGTTGCGCACGAGCCGCTCGGCGGTCTCCACCGCCACCAGCGGCCCGACCCACTCGCGGGCGTGCTCCTGTGCGTAGGCGTAGACGCCGATCTTGTCGCCCGACCGATCGGCCCCGATCCGGATCGCGTACATCGGATGCGGCTTGCGCGACACGTGTGCCGGCGCGTTGAGGTTGTCCTCGAGCCGGGTCTCCGGCGCCGGAGCCACCGCGCCGTCGCCGACGCTGCCGCGATACGTGAAGGCGATCGCCGGGCTGCCCGACCGTGCGTTGATCGCGTCCACCACCTGCTTGGCCGTGCTGACCGGGGCGCCCGCGGCGTTCGTCGCGAGATCGACCACGATCGTGTCGCGGTTGACGTTCACGGTCAGCGGAGCGCTCGCCGTGCCGGGATTGCGCAGCGTGACCTTGACGTTGTCGCCGCCCTCGGAACCGTAGTTCTTCGACTCGACGACCACGACCGACCCGGGCGTCGCTCCCGCGCCACTGCCGATGCCGAACTGCGCCATCGACTTGCGGCGGTAGCCGTTCGTCTGGTACGGCAGCTCGATGATCTCGGCGAGGTTCGGATAGTCGCTGGCGAGCTGCTTGATGCGGTCGTAGGCCTGCGTCGGGTCCAGGTAGCCGTCGACGAAGTCCACCAGCTCGGGGTTGCCGGTGTCGTCGGTCGGCGGCGCCCAGTCCTCGACGGTCCCCACGAGCCGCTCCGTGGTGGCGCTCGAGACGACCTCCACCTTGTCGGGCCGTGCGGCAACCGAGATCTGCCGGCGGTGGTAGAGGTACTTGCCGGCGTCCACGAACGGATCCAGGGTCGTGGAGCCGCCGGAGCCCATCTCGGTGCCGGGCCCGGAGTCCCAGCGGACGGTCAGCGCGTCGGTCGCGCCGGCGTCCGTCTTGGCCTCGATCGAGATGAACCGCTGCGTCGCGAGGTTCGTGAAGTGGTCGGCGCGCAGGATCTTGATGTGCTCGCCTTCAGCGACGTTCTGTTCGATGCCGTCGAAGTCGGCCGCGGCGCGCAGCTGGCGCTCGGCGCCACGCTGGCGTGCCTTCATCTGCGTCTCCGTGTCGACCGTCCGGCCGATCTGGAAGCCCTGGGCGCGCAGCAGCGCGAGCTCGGAGTCCGTGGTCACGATCTGGACGTACTTGTCGCCGTCGCGCACCTCGACGTGCTCGGTGACGTCGGCTGCCGTGTTCACGAGCCGGTCGAGCTCGGCGCGGTCGGACACCTGGATCTCGACGACGCTGACCGGCTCCGGGTCCTGTGCCTGCGCAGGTGCGCCGGCGAGCAGCGCGGCGCCCAGCGATCCGCAAGCGAGCAGCGTCGCGGCGCGGCGCATGCGCGTTGATCTGAGGAACATCTTTCCCCCCTGCCAGGGCGCGTCCCCGTCGACGCACCGGTGCCTGGAAGGATCGCGCGCCGGCCTCGGGGGCGGCAAGCCCTCGCCGTTGAGTTCTCTCAACGCCGGCGCCGACAGTGGCGCCGCCGGTCGCGCTGAGACAATCGGCCGGTCTGCCCATCCCCGAAGGGAGAAGCGCTGATGGTGACCGTCGGACTACTGGTTCGACTCGAGGCGAGGCCCGGCCGCGAGCAGGACGTCGAGGACTTCCTGAAGATCGGGCTTTCGCACGTGCTCAACGAGCCGGCGACGGTCTACTGGTTCTCGATCCGGCTCGGGCCGAGCACGTTCGGGATCTTCGACGCGTTCCCGGATGACGAGGGCCGCGAGGCACACCTGAACGGCCTCCTGGCGCAGGCGCTGATGGAGCAGGCGGACGACCTGCTCGCCGCGCCGCCGTCGATCGAGCAGTTCAACGTGCTGGCGGTGAAGGAGTAGCGGCTGCGAGTGATCGCCGGCCGCTGGGGCGGGCGGCGGCTCCACGCGCCGCCCGGGGACGCAACGCGGCCCACGTCCGACCGCGTGCGCGAGGCGCTGTTCTCGATCCTCGCCGACCGGGTGGCGGATGCGCGCGTGCTCGACCTGTTCGCCGGCTCGGGTGCGCTCGGGATCGAGGCGCTGTCGCGCGGTGCCGCGGAGGCGACGTTCGTCGACACCGCACCGGCCGCTTTGCGCGCCGTGCGGGCCAACCTGGAGGCGCTCGGAGTGGAGGCGGAAGTACGCCGTTCGGACGCCCGAAGGTTCCTCGGCGCCGCATCGGCGGCCGCGCGTTACTACGATCTTGTGTTCCTCGACCCGCCATATCGGCTGGCGGGGCGCCTGGGAGACGAGTTGACGGCGGCATTGCCGGCCGTGCTCGCGCCAGACGCAGTGGTGGTCGCCGAGAGCGATCGCCGTGCCCCGCTCGAGCTTGCTCTTCCACTACTAGACGAACGTCGCTACGGCGACACCCTGATTCGCATCCATGGCCCCTGACCCCCGCATCGCCGTCTGCCCCGGCTCCTATGACCCCGTCACGCACGGGCATATCGACGTGATCTCGCGCGCCGCGCTGATGTTCGACGAGCTG
The DNA here is from genome assembly GCA_963792385.1 of uncultured Solirubrobacteraceae bacterium. Lineage (GTDB taxonomy): Bacteria > Actinomycetota > Thermoleophilia > Solirubrobacterales > Solirubrobacteraceae > DASSUW01. Next base: position 153,153 of record CAWBVZ010000002.1, read on the forward strand.
ATCGTGGCGGTCGTGAACGCGTCGATGCGCAAGAGCCAGGCGCTGTTCAGCGCGGATGACCGGATCGACTTCATCGAGCGCGCGACGGCGCATCTGCCGAACGTCCGCGTGGAGCCGTTCTCCAACCTCGTGGTGGAGTTCGCACGCGATCGCGGGGCCAAGGCGATCGTCAAGGGCCTGCGCGCAATCTCGGACTTTGAGTACGAGCTGGAGATGAACCAGCTCAACCGCCAACTCGCCCCCGACGTCGAGTCGGTCTACCTGATGGCGTCGCCGCAGTACAGTTTCCTCTCCTCGAGCGGAGTGAAGGAGATCGCCACATTCGGAGGCGATGTCTCCGATCTTGTCCCGGAGCCGGTTGCTCAGCGCTTGAAGGAAGCGCTGAGCCGCTGACGAAACAGGGAGCGCCATGGACGTCCTGGTACTCATCGACAAGCTGGACGACCTAGTCCACAACGCCAAGCAGGTCCCGCTGACGGACCAGGTGCGCGTGGACAAGGAGGAGATCTACGACATCCTCGACCAGATGCGCGCCACGATCCCCGAGGAGATCAAGCAGGCGCGCTGGATCGTCAAGGAGCGTCAGGAGATGCTCGCCGAGGCCAAGCGCGAGGCTGAGCGGATCGTGAAGGAGGCGCGCGAGCGCCAGACGCAGATGGTCTCCCAGCAGGAAGTGACCCGCAACGCCGAGCGCGCTGCGGAGGAGATCATCGAGGACGCTCGTGGCCGCGAGCGGGAGATCCGGCTCGGCGCCGAGGACTACGCCGACGAGATCCTGAACACGCTCGAGGTCAACCTTTCGAAGTTCATCGCCGCCGTACAGCGCGGGCGCGAACGGCTCCAAGGCCGTGACGAGCCCGCCGAAGTCGGGTAGTCGCTCGGGTAGTGCTGGAACTGCAGGACCTCGCCAGGCGGTACGGCGACGTGGTCGCGTTGGACGGGATCTCGTTCAGCGTCGAGGCGGGCCAGATGTTCGGCTTCGTCGGTCCAAACGGCGCCGGCAAGACCACGACGATGCGGATCGTGCTCGGCGTGCTCTCGGCGGATCGCGGCGAGGTGCTCTTCGACGGCCGACCGGTCGACTTCGAGACCCGCGCGCGATTCGGCTACATGCCTGAGGAGCGCGGGCTCTATCCGAAGATGCGCGTGCGCGACCAGCTCGTGTACTTCGCCCGGCTGCACGGCATCGAGGCCGCCGCGGCGGTGGCCGCGGCCGAGCGCTGGATCGACCGTCTTGGCCTGAGCGACCGCGCCGGAGATCGCGTCGAGCAGCTTTCTCTCGGCAACCAGCAGCGCGTCCAGCTGGCCGCGGCGATGGTGCACGATCCCGAGCTGCTCGTGCTCGACGAGCCCTTCTCCGGCCTCGATCCCGTCGGCGTGGACGTGCTGTCGGGCGTGCTCGCCGAGTACGCCGCCGGCGGCGTGCCCGTTGTCTTCTCCTCGCACCAGCTCGAGCTCGTGGAGCGCATCTGCGAAGCGGTGGCGATCATCAAGGACGGGCGCCTGGTGGCGTCCGGCCGGGTGGAGGAGCTACGGGACCGCGGCGCCGAAGGGCGGCGCGTGCGCGTCAAGGTCGAGGGCGACCCCGGCGAGCAGTGGCTCGCGGGCGTGCCCGGAGCCGAGGCTGTCTCGAGCGACCCGCGCGGGCTGCTGGTCGCGCTGCATGACGGCGTCGTGACGGATGCCGTGCTCGACGCCGCCCGCACCGCCGGCAGCGTGACGTACTTCAGCCTCGAGCGCCCGACGCTCGCCGACCTGTTCCGCGAGGCGGTGGCGGCATGAAGGGGCACAAGGCGGTCGCTCTCGTCGCTCGCCGGGAGATCCGCGAGCGCGTGCGGGAGAAGTCGTTCCTGCTCTCGACCGGGATCAACGTGGTGATCATCGTCGCCGTCGTCGCGTTGTCGGCGGTCTTCGGCGGCGGGGACAAGACCTACGTCGTCGGCTACTCCAACCAGGCCGAGTTTGCCGTCGTCGACGCGGCTGCGAGCGCGGGTGAGGCGACCGACGTGCAGATCGAGGCGCAGCAGGTCAAGACGGGAGATGTCCGCGCGCAGGTCGACGACGGCACGCTCGACGCAGCGGTCATCGGCGGCACGATCGTCGCCAAGGACGAGCCGGACGATGAGCTCGTCTCAGTCCTGCAGGCCGCCAACCGCCAGGTCAGCGCCGCCGGGGCGCTGGAACAGGCCGGGGTGGCGGAAGGCCGGGCGGAGCGGATCCTCGACCCGCAGCCGCTGAAGCTGGCCACGCTCGAACCGATCGATCCGGACGAGGACGCCAAGGCCGGCCTCACGTTCTTCATCGTCCTGATCCTCTACGGCCAGCTGCTGACCTACGGCTACTGGGTCGCTGCGGGGGTGGTGGAGGAGAAGGCCTCGCGCGTGGTCGAGGTCGTGCTGTCCACGATCCGGCCCTCGCACCTGCTGGCCGGCAAGGTGATCGGGCTCGGGCTGCTCGGGCTCGGCAACCTGCTGCTGATCGGGGTGATCGGGCTGGGGACGGCGGCGGCCACGGGAGCCCTCGACGTCGACGGCACGGTCCTGAGCGCCGCTGGTCTCTCGCTGGCCTGGTTCGTGGTCGGCTACGCGTTCTACGCCTGCGCGTTCGCCTGTGCAGGGGCGCTCGTCTCGCGCCAGGAGGACCTCCAGAGCACGATGACGCCGCTCACGCTGATCATCCTCGTGTCGTTCTTCCTGGCGTTCGCCGTCCGGTCATCCCCCGACGGTACGCTCGCCCACGTGACCGCCTTCATCCCGATGACCGCTCCGATGACGATGCCGCCGCGGATCGTGACCGGCGACGTCGCCACGTGGGAGGTCGTCGCCTCGTTCCTCGTGACCGCCGCGGGCGCCGCCCTGCTGATCCCGCTCGCCGCCCGGATCTACTCCGGCGGCGTGCTGCGCACCGGCTCGGCGCTGAAGCTGCGCGAGGCGTGGCGAGCGGCGCGCGCATGAGCACGTTCGTGCTCGTTCACGGCGCGTGGCACGGCGGCTGGTGCTGGGACCGGGTGGCGCCGCGGCTGGCCGAGCGCGGTCACCGCGTCACGACGCCGACGCTGACGGGCCTCGGCGAGCGCGCGCACCTGGCGGGTGCGTCGGTGAGCCTCGACACGCACGTCACCGACGTCCTCAACCACATCAAGTACGAGGGTCTCCGCGACGTCGTGCTGGTCGCGCACAGCTATGCGGGGTTCGTGGCGTACGGGGTCGCCGAGACGGCCGCGGCCGCGATCGACCGGCTCGTACTGATCGACGGCTTCGTGCCGGGCGACGGCGAGACGATGGCCGATCACGTGGGCGAGCGCGGGCCGCAGTACCGCGAGGCGGCGGCCGCCGACCCCGAGTACCTGATGCCCGCACCGCCCGCGGCCGCGCTTGGCGTCTCCGAGGACGACACGTGGGTCGAGCCACGCCTCACGCCGCAGCCAGTCGGCACCTACCTGCAGCCGCTCGCGGTCAGCGACGCCATCGACGGGATCGCCGACAAGAGCTACATCTCCTGCACGGCACCGGCGCTCGCGGTGCTCGACGAGTCCAAGCGCCGGATCGCCGAAGCGGGCTGGCCGATGGCTGAGCTCGCCTGCGGGCACGACGCGATGGTCGCGATGCCCGCTGAGCTAGCCGAACTGCTTCTCGGCTAGTCCTCGGGGGCGCCGCGGTCGGCCCGGCGGACGTCAACTGCGCTGGGTGGGGGAGCGGAGGGCGCTTAATCCGCGCATACCGCGGCAAACGCGCCACGCATGTCGCCCGAGCCCTCGCGGCCGCCGATATCCGCCGCTGCCCTACCCAGCGGGGGTTGACGTTCGCCGAGCTCTAGTTCTCGAAGAGGTCGGCGGGCTCGTCGTCGTCGTCGTCGCCGGTCGCGGCGGCGACCATCGCGTCGATCTGCACGAGGTGGCCGCGGACGCGCTCGGCCATCCCGTCGACGATCTTGCGGACGTCCTCGATCTGGCCGGCGGCACTCGTGAGCTGGCTCTTGATCCGGCGCACGTCCTCCATCGCGAGCATCGCGCGCTCGACCTCGGCGCGCAGGGCCGACGCGTCGAGCCCCTCGGCGCCGCCCTTGGCCATCAGGACGCGAGCGCGGGCCAGCGAGTACGCCACGTCGAGCGCCAGACGCGAGCCGTCCTCGGGGTCGTAGACGACGAACAGCTTGTCGCCGCCGACCTCGCGCAGCGCCGTGGCGCGCGCGGGCAGCTTGTCCTCCGAGGGGACGACCCAGACGCCGTAGTCGGCGGCGCGCTGGTTCATCGCCTCGTCGAGCTCGGCGAGTGCCTCCTTGCGCGACTTCTTCGAGTTCTTGGCCTCGAACACGATCCGCCCGCGCGGGCGCCCGGCGCAGCCGTCGAGGTCCACGACGACGTCGCCCTTGCGCCCGCCGACGCCGCGCAGGTCGCCGACCCCGTCGCAGTCGTCGCCCTGGGCGACGGCGATCGCCTCGACGGCCTCGAACACGGCCTCCTCGTATGGGCGGCCCTTCGCGGTCGAGCGGTCGTGCTCGGCGGCCACCTCGAGCGCCTTGTCCTTCTCGGCCTGCAGCTTCTGCACCTCGAGCTGGAGCGCGCCGACGCGGCCGTTCATCTCGCGCAGCAGCGTGTGCTGCTGGTCGGACGACTGCCGGATCGCCCCGACCGCGGCCTTCTGGAACGTGGCGAGCGGGTTCGACTCGTCGGCCGAGGAGAACTGCTTGAACAGCTTCTCGCGCGATTCGTTGAGCAGCTCGGCGACCGCGGCGCGCACCTGGTGCTGGACGGCGGTGCTCGACTCGGCGCCGAAGTGGCGCTGCAGCACGCGCGTGACGTGGCCGCTGTCGGGCCCGAACGCCTCCTCGAGCCGCGTGCGCAGTTCGGTCACGACGGCCTCGGACGTCTGGCCGAGGCGCGTCTCCACCTCGCGCGAGGCGTTCTCGAGGTCCTGCCGCAGCACCTCGACCGTCGCGCCGGCCTGCTCGCGGTCGAGCACCCGGGCGCCGATCTCGATCGCGTCCGCGATCACCTTCGACGGATCCTCACCGCCATCGATCCGCGCCCGCACGAGCTCGGCGGCGACCGTGTCGTCGACGATCAGGCTCTCGATGATCACGCGCCCGAGCAGGGCGGTGACGCGAGGCTGGCGGAGTGGGGTGGCTGCGGCTTCCATGACGGTGAGTCGCAGGCTAGGCGCCGGTGCTGACGGAACGGGCGCCACATTGCAGCGGGCGAACGTCAACTGCAGCATTAAGGAGGCGGTTCGGGAGGGGGTGGTTCACGAACGTTCACGAGGATCGAACAAAAGTGACGCACCCCCCTGATCCCACTCCTCAATGCCGGGGTTGACGTTCGTCAGCGGATGTCGAACCCGGTCAAGCCCTCGGCCGGCTCGTCAAGCTCCTCCACCCGCGCCACCTCGGCATGCCCCGGCCCGCCACGAACAAAGTCGACCATCGCCGCCACGACGTCCGGAGCGCCCTCGAACACCGCCTCCGCTGTCCCGTCGGCGCAGTTCCGCGCCCACCCGGCGACCCCGCGGCGCGCAGCCTCGCGCCGCACGGAGTCGCGGAAGAACACGCCCTGCACGCGCCCGTGGGCGCGTACCCGGCGCCGGACGGCGGCCTCGTTCACGCTCGGTACCGTAATCGCATGGCGAACGTCGAGGTGCTCGACACGGACATCACCGCGCTCGAGGTCGACGCGATCGCCAACGCGGCCAACACGCGACTGCTGCACGGCGGCGGCGTAGCGGGAGCGATCGCGCGCGCCGGCGGCCCGGTGGTGCAGGCCGAGTCCGACGCAAAGGCGCCGATCGGCCTCGGCGACGCGGTCGAGACCACCGCCGGCGACATGCCGGCCACGTGGGTGATCCACGCCGCAACGATGGAGCTCGGCGGCCCGACGTCGGCCGACGTGATCCGCCGCGCCACCGCGTCGACCCTCCAGCGCGCGGACGCGCTCGGCGCGCGCAGCCTCGCGCTCGTCGCCTTCGGCACCGGCGTCGGCGGCTTCCCGCTCGACGAGGCGGCGCGCATCGAGGTCGAGGAGGTGCGTCGCCACCTGGACGGGGACTCGGCCCTCGAGCGCGTGGTCTTCGCGGTCCATGGCGATGCGGCGCGCACGGCGTTCGAGGCCGCCCTCGCTTGATCGAGCTGTGGGATGAGCTGATCGCCCTCGGCGGCGCCATCGCGCCGGCGACCGCGACCGCGCGGCTGCGCACCGTGATGCTGGCCGCGCTGCGGCGTGGCCGCGACGAGCTCGACAAGCCGCGGTCGGGCTACGGCACGCCCGTGGAGATCGCCGTCGCGGCCGGCGACGGCATGCTGCTGGCCGCCACCCCGGCCGCGGCCGCGTTCCGCGCCGACCCGGAGGCGGCGGCCGAGCGCGTGTGGCTGCTGGTCGCCGCCGTCGTTGCCGCGCTCGTCGATCTCGGCGAGCCCGGTGTTCCCACCAGGCCCAGCGACCTGCGGGTACGCGCCGGCGACCTCGACGGCTTCCTCGTCGTCGCCCTGCCGGGCCGCCTCGACCCGGCGGACCTCGAGGAGCTCGCGCCGCTCGCCTTCGACGAGCACGCCGGCGGGCTCGACCGCCTGCGCGCGCGTGTCGCCGTCACGCCCGCCCGCCTGCTCGACGGGCCGGAGCTGCGCGAGCCGATCGGCGCCAACCACCCGTTGCGGATCGCCGAGGCGGTCGCGCGGCTCGGCGGCCGGCCGGAGGACCCGCGCTCGGTCGAGGAGCACGAGGAGGCCGTGCTGGCGCTGCTGGCTGCGGACGGCTCGCGCGCCGTGCGGCCGCACGAGGATCCGGATCCCGCGCGCCGCGTCGCCCGCCGGATCCTCCAGCGGCTCGACGGCATGGGGAAGTGGGGCGGCTACCACACCGACTTCGCGCACCTCGCACGCGGGTTCGCCGGCAACGAGCGCGCGCTCGCGCAGGAGGTGGGGGAGGCGCTGCTGGAGTCGGGGCTGCTGGCCGAGAAGCCGTCGGTCGGGCAGCGTCACGTGTTCCTCAACCCGCGTCGCGCCGCCGAGATCCACGGGCTGATTGACGACGGCACGTTGCCTGCCGGCATGAGATTGCCGTCCGCGTGAAAGCATGAGGCGCATGTCTCCGGATCTCGGCCGCGTCGCCAATCAGGTCACCACGAAGCTGTTCACCGCACGCACACTGGCGGGGGCCGGCATATTGCACCCGAGCCGCCCCGATCACATCTACGGCGCCGTCCGGGCGCTGCTGCGCTTCGGCCCGACCCCGGCGGGCGGCTACGGCGCGTCGGCCGAGCGCTACGGCTCTGAGACGGCGATCATCGACGAGCTGGGCACGCTCACGTTCCGCGACGTGCACGAGCGGACCAACGCGCTCGCGCACGCGCTCACCGCGGACGGCGTCACGGCGGGCGACAACGTCGGGCTGATGTGCCGCAACCACCGTGGCTTCATCGACGCCGTGGTCGCGTGCTCGAAGCTCGGCGCCAACGTCCTGTTCCTCAACACCGCGTTCTCCGGCCCGCAGCTCACCGACGTCGCCAAGCGCGAGAAGCCGAAGGCACTGATCTACGACTACGAGTTCGAAGAGCTGATGCACGACGCGTCGCGGCGGCGCAAGCGCTACATCGCGTGGCACGATGCCGAGGACGGGAGCCCGGACGACCCGCGGCTCGACGACCTGATCGAGCGCGGCGACACCGCCGACGTCAACCCGCCGCCGGAGCGCGGCAAGGCGATCATTCTCACCTCCGGCACCACGGGGACGCCGAAGGGCGCCGCGCGCTCGCAGCCGCGCTCGCTCGATCCCGCGGCCGCGTTGCTGGCGATGATCCCGCTGAAGGCGCGCGAGAAGACGATGATCGCCGCCCCGATGTTCCACTCGTGGGGCTTCGTGCACTTCACGCTCGGGATGAGCCTGTCCTCGACGCTGGTGCTCAACCGCAAGTTCGACCCCGAGGCGACGCTCTCGCTCACCGCCCAGCACGAGGCGACGGCGCTGATCGTCGTGCCGGTGATGATGCAGCGGATCCTCGAGCTGCCCGAGGAGACGCTCCAGCGCTACGACCTCTCGAAGGTCCGCGTCGTGGCGGTCTCCGGCTCGGCGCTGCCGGGCGACCTGTCGGACCGCTGGATGGACCTGTTCGGCGAGAACGTCTACAACCTCTACGGCTCGACCGAGGTGGCGTGGGCGAGCATCGCCACCCCGGCGGATCTGCGCGCCGCGCCCGGCACCGCCGGCCGCCCGCCATACGGCACGATCGTGAAGCTCTACCGGGAGGACGGCAAGCCGGCCGCCAAGGGTGAGACGGGCCGCATCTTCGTCGGCAACGAGATGCAGTTCGAGGGCTACACCGGCGGCGGCAATAAGGACGCGATCGACGGGCTGCTCTCGTCCGGCGACGTCGGCCACTTCGACGAGGCGGGCCGCCTGTTCGTGGACGGCCGCGACGACGACATGATCGTCTCGGGCGGCGAGAACGTGTTCCCGGCCGAGGTCGAGGACCTGCTCGCCGGGCACGACGCTGTGCTCGAGGTGGCGGTGTTCGGGGTCGACGACGAGAAGTTCGGCCAGCGTCTGAAGGCCGTCATCGTGATCCGCGAGGGCGCGTCGCTGGACGCAGATGCGGTCAAGAAGCACGTGAAGGCCAACCTGGCGGCCTACAAGGTCCCGCGCGACGTCGAGTTCATGGACGAGCTCCCACGCACGTCAACGGGCAAGGTCCTCAAGCGTGAGCTCAAGGACAGCTGAGCTACCGTTGGTAGTGACATGCCGCAGCGCACCGACATCTTCGAACTCGGCCGCCTCGGGCTCCGCTCCGGGGACGGTCGCCGCTTCGATCTGAACGTCTCGATCGGCGACTTCGACTACGCCGGGGAGCCGTACGCGGTCACCCCTGCGCTCGTGCCCGTGCGGCTCGACCTGTCGCGCACGACGGGCATGGGCTGGGCGCTCCGTCTGCGCTTCACCGCCGGCCTCGCAGGCCCGTGCATGCGCTGCCTGGACCCGGCGGAGCCCTCGTTCGAGATCGACGCGCGGGAGGTCTCCCAGCCGGGCGGCGGCGAGGAGCTGAGCTCGCCGTATCTCGCCGAGGACGAGGAGCTGCACCTCGGCCAGTGGGCGCGCGACGCGCTGGCGCTCGCGCTGCCCGCGCAGATCACCTGCCGCGAGGACTGCGCCGGCCTGTGCGCCCAATGCGGCGCGAACCTCAACGAAGAGCACGACCACGAGCACGAGGCGGCGCCCGACCCACGCTGGGCGAAGCTCGGCGAGCTGAAGTTCGAGTAGCGCCCTAGCCCTAGACCCCCTGGCCGATCGGCTAGGGGACGGTTGACCGAACGGGCGTCGAAGTCCCGGCCGACTCCGCCTAAGTTCACTTTCGTGCGGGCGAGGCCAGTGCATGTACCAGGTTGAGAGTTCCGGGGCCCTGCTTAGGGCCCGCCGCGCGCTGGTCTCGCACCGCGTCCAGCCGCGCGTCAGCCGGACCGTTCTGCTGCTCGGGGTGTGCAGCCTGCTCACCGACATCTCGTCGGAGATGGTGTCGGCCGTTCTGCCGCTCTTCCTGGTCACGGTCGTCCAGCTCACGCCGCTCCAGTTCGGCGTCATCGACGGCCTCTACCAGGGCGCCGCCGCGTTCGTCCGCCTCGCGGGCGGCTTCCTCGGCGATCGCCGGAGACGGCACAAGGGCGTCGCCGCGGTCGGCTACAGCCTGTCCGCCGTCTGCAAGCTCGCGCTGGCGGCAGTCGGGACCACGTTCGGCGCCATCAGCGCGATCGTGATGCTCGACCGCTCCGGCAAGGGTCTGCGCACGGCGCCGCGCGACGCGATGATCTCGCTCTCCTCGCGGGAGGAGGACCTCGGCACGTCGTTCGGCGTGCACCGTGCGCTCGACACGGTCGGCGCGCTGCTCGGCCCCCTGGTGGCGTTCGGGCTGCTGGCGCTGGCGCCGCTGGCGTTCGACACGCTGTTCCTCGTCTCGTTCTGCTTCGCCGCCGTCGGCGTCGGCGTGCTCGTTCTGCTCGTGCGCGAGCCGGCCCGCAAGGAGGTCGCCGCCGATGCCCCGCCCGTGCGGCTGCGCGCGGCGTTCGCCCTGCTCCGCGCGCGCCGATTCCGCGCCCTCTTCATCGCCGCGTCCGTGCTCAGCCTGGCGACGGCCAGCGACGGCTTCATCTACCTCTTCCTCCAGCGCTCGAACGACCTCGACGCCGCGTTCTTCCCGCTCCTGTTCACCGGCACGGCGGTGACCTGGATGCTGCTGGCCGCGCCCGCAGGGCGCCTGGCGGACCGCGTCGGACGCGGGCGGGTCATGATCGGCGGCTACGTCCTGCTGCTCGCCGTCTACGCGGTGCTCCTGGGGCCGTGGTCCGGCACGCCGGCATTGTTCCTCGTGCTCTTCCTGCTCGGCGCTTACTACGCCGCGACGGACGGCGTGCTGATGGCGATGGGCAGCGCGCATGTTCCCGAGGCGCTGCGCGGCAGCGGCCTGTCGCTGCTCGGCACGGCCGTGAGCGTCGCGCGTCTGTTCGCCTCTGTGCTGTTCGGCGCCCTGTGGACGTGGCAGGGCATCGAGACCGCGCTGGCGATCTTCGCCGGCGCTCTGGTGATCGCGATCGCCGCCGCCGCTGTCGTGCTCCGGAGCTCACGGGCATGAGTCGCCGCGGACTCGCCTTCGCGCTGCTGTGCTTCGTCTGCGCCGTCGTGGCGGTCGCCGCCGTGGGCTCCGCGGCGCGGCGCACGAGCGAGGAGGACCGCAAGGCCGAGCAGGCGGCTGCGGTCGTCCGCCCGACCGTCGCGCGACTGCTCGACGACGGGCAGCCGTTCGTCCTCTTCCGCAGCCTCGACCGCAATGACGGCAGCACCTACGGGCGGTTGGCGCTGGCCCCGCTCGACGGCGCGGCCGCGGGCGATCGGCTGCTGGCGGGCGAGAAGTGCGAGCGCGTCGACCTCGCCGCCGGGCGCGGGCTGTGCCTCGGCACGCCGGATCCCGTCGGCTTCAGCGCCAAGATCCTCGACGGCACCCTGACCAAGACCGGGTCCGTGCGGCTACCCGGCGTGCCAAGCCGTACGCGCGTCTCACCCGACGGCCACTACGGCGCGGTGACGTCGTTCGTCGCCGGCCACTCCTACGCGGACGTCGGCCACTTCTCGACCGCCGCGACGATCATCGACCTGGAGCGCGGGCGCAAGGTCGCCGACCTCGAGAAGGACTTCGCGATCACCCTCGACGGCAAGCGCGCGACGGCCGTCGACCGCAACTTCTGGGGCGTGACGTTCTCCAAGGACGGCGACACGTTCTACGCCACGATGGCCACCGGCGGGCACACGTACTTGATCAAGGCGAGCCTGCGCAAGCGCACGGGCACGGTGATCCACAAGAACGTCGAGTGCCCCGCGCTGTCGCCGGACGAGACGCGGATCGCCTATAAGAAGGCGGTCGGTCACGACCCGCCGATCTGGCGCTTCCACGTGCTCGACCTCGCCACCGGGCACGAGACGGCGCTCGCCGAGACGGAGCCGCTGGACGACCAGGCCGAGTGGCTGGACGACGACAACGTGCTGTACCGATCGGGCGAGTCGACGTGGAGGGTGCCGGCCGACGGCAGCGGCAAGCCGCGTCGCTGGCTCGCCGCCGGGGACTCTCCGGCGATCGTTCGCACCACGGCATCTCGCTGAACATCCGGTCAAGTTCGTTGGGGTCCCGGCCGATTCCCGGGGAAGTCCATGTCGCGAACCTCCGCAACCGCGCCTGCCCTGCGCGGCGAGATGGCGTTCCTTGCCTACCACGATCCCTTGACGGGTCTGGCGAACCGTGCCGCACTAGAGCTTGCGCTCGAGGAGGCGATCATCGCGGCGCGCGCCGCCGGCACCGTCGTGGCGCTGGCGTTCGCGGACCTGAACGAGTTCAAGCGGGTCAACGACTCGCTCGGCCACGACATGGGCGACGAGCTTCTCTGCCAGGTCGCCGCGCGACTGCGCACCGCGGTGCGGCCGGGCGACCTGGTGGTCCGGCAGGGCGGTGACGAGTTCCTCGTGCTCGTGCGCGACCTGCCGCACGCGTCGCGCGAGCACGCGGAGGCCGTCGGTCAGCGGATCGCCGACGCGATGCACGCGCCGTTCGCGCTCGGCGCGGCCGAGCTGCTGGTCGACGCGAGCGTCGGCGTCAGCCTGTTCCCGGCTGACGCGGAGACGGCCGAGACGCTGCGCAAGCACGCCGACGCCGCGATGTACGAGGCAAAGGCCGCCGGCGGCGGCGTCCATGTCTATGGCCTCGGCACGGCCGACCCGCTCGAGCGGCTCGAGCTGGCCGCTCGCCTGCGCCGCGGGATCGAGCGCGGCGAGCTGGAGCTGCACCACCAGCCGATCCTGCGTCTCGCCGACGAAGCCGTGATGGGCGTCGAGTCGCTCGTTCGCTGGCGCGACCCCACGCGCGGTCTGGTGCCGCCGGGCGAGTTCATCGGCGTGGCCGAGCGCACCGGCGTGATCGACCCGCTCGGGGACTGGGTGCTGCGCGACGTCTGCCGGCAGGCGCGCGAGTGGAGCGAGCTGGGCCTGATGCCCAACGTCGGCTTCAACGTGTCGCCCCGCCAGCTGCGCCGCGCCGACGTCGCGACCCACTTCGCCGAGGTCGTGCGCGCACACGGGATCGACCCCAGCCGGTTCGTGCTCGAGATCACCGAGTCGGCCTGGTCGCTCGAGGCCTCACGGCTTCTCCCGGTGCTCGGCGAGCTGCGCGCCGCCGGCTTCGCGCTCGCGATCGACGACTTCGGGGCCGGCTATTCCTCGCTGTGGCGGCTGCGCGAGCTGCCCGTGCAGATCATCAAGGTCGACCGCGCCTTCCTGCGCGGCGTCCCGGCCGACGAGCAGGGGCGCTCCGTGTACTCCGCGATCCTCCAGCTGGCCGACGCGTGCGGCTGTGACGTCGTCGCCGAGGGCGTCGAGCAGGCCGACCAGGCCGCGTTCCTGATCGAGAGCGGCTGTCGCATCGCCCAGGGCTACCACTTCAGCCGCCCGGTACCTGGTCCCGAGATGACCGCGCTGCTCCAGGCGTCGATCGCCTCCGATCGCCGGTCGTAAGGCCCGATTCGCTACCCTTCTGCGTCGCCTATGGCTGTTCCGAAGCAGAAGCAATCGCACGCCCGCACGGCCCAGCGCCGCGCGCAGCACAAGATCACCGCTCCGACGGTGAACGCCTGCCCGCAGTGCCGCCAGCCGCGGCGCCCGCACCGGGTGTGCCCGCACTGCGGAAGCTACGGCGGTCGTGAGGTGGTGGACGTCTCGCACGCCCACGATCACGACCACGACCACTAGGGCGCTCATGCCCGATGTCACCGTCGCGGTCGACGCGAACGGTGCCGACCTGGGTCCCGCCGAGGTCGCGCGGGGGGCCGCGATCGCTGCTGCCGCCGGTACGCGCGTGCTGTTGTTCGGTCCCGCGGCGGAGCTCGGCGAGCCGGGGGCGGGCGTCGAGGTGGTCGACGCGCCGGTATCGATCGCGAAGGATCCCGATCCGGCGCGCGCGGTCCGCCGCACGCCCGAGTCCTCGATCGTGCGCGCCGCCGAGGCGGTCGCCGAGGGCCGCGCCGACGCGCTCGTGTCCGGCGGCTCGACCGGGGCCGCGCTGGCCGCGGCGCTGTTCCGCTTCAAGCGCGTCCGCGGCGTGCACCGTCCGGCGCTGGCGGTCGTCGTGCCCGTCCCGGGCGCGCCGTTCCTGCTGCTCGACGCGGGAGCGAACGTGGAGGTGCGGCCCGAGCATCTCGTCCAGTTCGCCCACATGGGCGCGGCGTTCATGGAGGTCGTGATGGGCGTGGAGCGCCCGCGTGTGGCGCTCCTGTCCAACGGCGAGGAGCCGACCAAGGGCCCGGAGATCGTGGTCGCGGCCCACGCGGCGCTGCGCGAGCGGCCCGGCGATCTGAACTTCATCGGGAACGTCGAAGGCTTCGCGATCGGCACCGGCGCGGCCGACGTGATCGTGGCCGACGGGTTCGCCGGCAACGTGACGCTGAAGGTGATGGAGGGCACGTCGGCCGCGCTGCTGGGCGCGGTCCGCGGCGCCGCGATGTCGTCGCGCCGGTCAAAGCTGGGCGGGCTGCTGCTGCGGCCGGCGCTGCGCGGCCTGCGCGACGAGATCGATCCGCAGGAGCACGGCGGCGCCGTGCTGCTCGGCCTGCGCCGGCTCGGCGTGGTGCCGCATGGCTCGTTCGGCGCGCGCGGGTTCGCCCGGGCGATCGAGGTCGCGGCGCGCGGAGTGCGGCTGGACGTGGTGGGCCGCACGCACGAGCGCCTCGCGACGGCGGGGGCGTTGAGGGTGTCCGAGCCGGTCGCTACGGTGCCCGACCAGTCATGACGCGAGACGAGGTACTGGAGCTGATCCGGGAGCATCTGGCCGACGAGCTGGAGCTTGACCCGGCGCGGATCACGGAGGACACGCACTTCCGCAACGACCTGCGCGCGGATTCGCTCGACCTCTACACGCTGGTGCAGGAACTCGAGGACACTTACGGAGTCAAGATGTCCGACGAGGAGGCGGCGCAGATCTGGACCGTGCGCGCCGCGGTCGACTTCGTGCTCGCCCACCTTCCGCCCGCTCGTGCAGGCGGCGCCGTCGACCGCGAGCCGGGATCCTGACCTCTGCGCAAGCTGGAAGACCTGCTGGAACAGCTGCCGGAGGAGCTTGCCCGGCAGGCGGTTACGCACGCCTCGTGGGTCGAGACCCGCAGCGACGCGTACGAGCGGCTGGCGTTCCTGGGCGACTCCGTGCTCGGCCTGGCGATCACGACGCACCTGTATCCGCGGCTGGAGAGCTACGGCGCCGGGCGGCTGACCAAGATCCGCGCGCAGGCGGTGTCGGGACGGTCGTGCCGCGAGGTGGCCGAGCGGCTGGGGATCCCGGACCGGCTGCGGCAGGCGGCGCCCGACGACGTCGCGCGGGCGGCCACCGAGGCGCTCGCCCAGACCGAGCGTGTGCTGGCCTCGGTGATCGAGGCCGTGATCGGCGCCTGCTACCTGGAGTTCGGCTACGAGGCGACCGCCGAGGCGGTGGTCGAAGCGTTCTCGCCGGAGATCGACATGTCGCTCGAGCGGCCGGCGGACTTCAAGTCGGCGCTGCAGGAGCGGCTCGCGCGCCGCGGAGCGCTCGTGATCTACGACGTCACGGCCGAGGAGGGCCCGCCGCACGAGCGGCGCTTCGAGGTCGCGGCGATGGTCGACGGCGAGGAGCTGGCGCGCGGCGCCGGCCGCTCGAAGAAGGACGCCGAGCAGGCGGCCGCCGAGTCGGCGCTCGACGGGTTGAACACGTGAGGAACCACGGCTAGATGCACCTCCGGTCGATCACCCTCAAGGGCTTCAAGTCGTTCCCCGACCGCACGCGGCTGGACTTCACGCCCGGCGTGTCGGTCGTCGTCGGCCCGAACGGCTCCGGCAAGTCCAACATCACCGACGCGGTGCTGTGGGCGATGGGCGAGCAGTCGCCCGTCGCGGTGCGCGGCCAGTCGATGCAGGACGTGATCTTCGCCGGCGCGCACGGCGTCCAGGCGCGCAGCGAGGCGGAGGTCGAGGTGGTGCTCGACAACGCCAGCGGCGCCGTCAACCTGCCCGCGGGCGAGATCTCGATCCTGCGCCGGCTCAACCGCGCGGGGGAGGGTGAGTACCGCGTCAACGGAGCGCGCTGCCGCCTGACCGACGTGCTCGAGCTGCTGTCCGACACCGGCCTGGGCAAGGAGATGCACTCGGTCGTCTCGCAGGGCCGCGTGGAGGCGATCGTGACCTCCAAGCCGCGCGACCGGCGGATGCTGATCGAGGAGGCCGCCGGGCTCGGCAAGCACCGCAAGCGGCGCCGCCGCGCGCAGCTGAAGCTGGCCCGCACGCAGGACAACCTCGACCGGGCGCTTGACGTCGAGCGCGAGGCGCGCACCCGGCTGCGGCCGCTGAAGCGCCAGGCCGAGGCGGCCGAGCTGCATGAGCGGCTCGAGCGGCAGACCGACGAGGCGCTGTGGTTGCTGGTGCGCGAGGACGTGCGCGCGACCAATGCCGGATTGGCCGAGGCCGAGGCGGCCGCCGCTGCGGCGCGGTCGGCGGCGGCGGCAACCGAGCAGGAGCTGCGCGCGGTCGCCGAGCGGCGCGAGCAGGCCGAGCATGCGCTGGCGGCGCGCGGCAGCGAGCGCGAGGGCCTGTCGAACCGGTTCTACGCCGCGCGCTCGGCGCGCGAGCGGATCGGCTTGCGCGAGGAGGCCGCGCGGCAGGCCGCGGCCATGCTGCTCGACCGCGCCGGCCGCCGCCGGGCGCTGCTGACGGCGCTCGAGGGCGAGGCGGCCGCCGACACCGGCGACGACGGCGCCGGCGAGCGGATCGCGGCGCTCGAGGCCGAGCTCGCCCAGCTTGCCGACGACCGCCGCGAGCGGCTCGACCGCGAGCTCGCCGAGCTACAGGCCCGGCGCGCGAAGGCCGCGGAGCAGCTCGCAGGCCTGGCCGAGGCGGCGGATGCCGCCGGCGCGGTGCGGCGCGAGGCGGACGCCGCCGCCGAGGCGGCCCGGCGCGCCCGCCGGGAGGCCGAGACGGCGGCCGAGCACGCCCGCCGCGAGGCCGCGCGCACCGGCGCCGAGCTCGCGAAGCTCAACCAGTTCCTGCGCGCCCACGCCGGCGCGCCGGGGGGCGCAGCGGCGCTCGCCGACGGCCTCAGCGCCGATCCCGGCTATGAGCTGGCGCTCGCGGCTGCGCTCGGGCCGCGCCTGCGCGCGGCCGTCGCCGCCGATCTCGGCGAGGGCTCACGGCTGCTCGACCGCGCGGGGCGCGACGGCGGCGCGGCGCTGATCGTGCCCGACGCCGCGCCTCCGGGCGCGGCAGGCGTCGCACCGGCGCCCGGCGCCGAGCCGCTCTCTGAGCACGTGCGCGCGGACGGCGACGGCCGGCTCGCCGCGACGTTGCTCGCCGGCGCGTGGGTCGTCGACTCGCTCGACGCGCTCGCTCCCGGCTTCACCGGCGTGGCCGTCACGCGCGACGGGCGCGTGTGGTCGCCGGTCACGCGCGAGCTGCGGCAGGTCCCCGCCGGCGGCGAGGACCGCGTGCTCGCCGAGCGCAACCGTCGTGACGGCCTCATCGCCGAGGTCGAGCGCGCGGCGCAGGCCGAGCAGGCCGCGCTGGCGAACGTCGAGGAGACCTCGCGGGCCGTCCAGGCCGCTGACGCGGCACGCGACGACGCCGAGCGTGCCGCGCGCGCCGCGGCGCGGGCACGCGACGAGGCCGCGGAGGCCGACCGCCACGCCGGCTGGGTGATCGAGCAGCGGCAGGCGGCGCCGGACGAGGGTCCCGCCGCCGAGCGGCGCGCCCAGCTCGAGGCGGCCGTCGGTACCGAGCGGCGGCTCGCCGAGCGAGCCGAACGCGAGCGCGCCGAGCGCGAGCAGCGGATCACCGGCGAGCGCGACCGGCTGGCACGCGACGAGGCGCTGCGGCCCGCGGCCGAGCGGCTCGCGGCGGTGCTCGAGAGCGCCGGAGCGGCTGTCGCGGTGCGGATGGAGGCCGTCGAGGCGGAGTTGCGCGCGGACCGCGAGGCCGGTGAGCGGCTGGCGGGCGAGCTGCGGGCGTGCGCTGCCGAGGAGTCGCAGGTCCAGGGCCGCCTGAAGGAGCGCGGCGAGGAGGTCACCCGCGGCGAGGTGCGCGCGCAGCAGGCGCGCGACCGCGCGGCTGACGCCGGGCGCGAGCTGAGCCGGCTGGCCGAGAAGCTCGGGCTCGAGGCCGCGCCGGCCGAGGAGGAGCTGGACGACGTCTCGCGCGCCGACCTCGAGGCGCGGATCGAGCGCCTGCGGCGCCGCCGCGAGCAGCTCGGCCCGGTCAACCCGCTCGCCAAGCGCGAGTACGAGGAGGCCGTCGCCCACGTCGAGGAGCTGGAGGCTCAGCGCGAGGACCTCGAGACCGCCATGCGCGAGCTCGAGGGCCTGATCCGCGACACCGACCGGCGCATCCGCGAGGCGTTCGAGGAGACGTTCGAGGCCGCCGCGCGCAACTTCGAAGAGGTCGCCGAGCAGCTGTTCCCCGGCGGTCGCGGGCGCCTGCGGCTCGTCCGCGAGGACGCCGGCCCGCGGCCGGTGCTCGGCGGCGGCGACGCCGGCGACGAGAGCGCCGGCGAGGACGCCGAGCTCGCGGCCGAGGCCGAGGAGGAGGACGAGGAGGACCGCGTCGGGGTCGAGATCGAGATCACGCCCGCCGGCAAGGCGACCAAGCGGCTGACGCTGCTGTCGGGCGGCGAGAAGTCGCTGACCGCGCTGGCGTTCCTGTTCGCCGTGTTCCTCGCCCGGCCGTGCCCGTTCTACATCCTCGACGAGGTCGAGGCCGCGCTCGACGACCTCAACATCGACCGCTTCCTCACGCTCCTGCGCCAGTTCGCCGACCGCGCGCAGTTCATCGTCGTCACGCACCAGAAGCGCACGATGGACGCCGCCGACTGCCTGTACGGCGTCTCGATGGCGGGCAACGGCGTCTCCAAGGTCGTCTCGCGCCGGCTGCCGGCGCGCGCCGACGAGCCCGCCGAGCCGCCGCCCGCCGAGCAGCCCGCCGGCGACGCGGAGCGCGCCGCCTGACGGCCTCGGCCGTCCGCCGCTCCCGCCTGCGCGCCCAGCGGTTGACCGGTCCGCGCCCGGCAGGCCCGGTGGAGGCGGTCCGCGCCGTGTTCGGCGTGCAGGCCCAGGACCGCCGCGCGGCGTTCCTCGCCGTGCGCGCGCGGGCGCCGGGCGCGACCGCGGACGCGGTCGAGCGCGCGCTCAGCGGCGATCACACGCTCGTGCGCACGTGGGCGATGCGCGGGACGCTGCACCTGCTCGCCGCCGCCGACCTCCCGCTCGTGCTCGCGGTCTTCGGTCCGCTGCACCTCGCCCGCGGGCAGCGCCGCCTGACGCAGCTCGGCCTGCCGCCCGCGGACGCGGAGCGCAGCACCGACGTCGCGGCAGAGCTCCTCGCCGAGGAGGGCCCGCTCACCCGCCACGAGCTGGCCGAGCGCCTGCGCGCCCGCGGCGTGCCGGTCGCGGCGAAGGGCCAGGCGCCGATCCACGTCGTCGGCCGCGCCGCGCATGCGGGCGTGCTCGCCGAGGTCGGCGTCCGCGGCCGCGAGGAGCTGTACGGGCTGATCGACCCCGGCCCGCTCCCGGACCGCGACGCCGCCGTGAGCGAGCTTGCGCGCCGCTACGCCGCCGCCCACGCGCCCGCGACGGCCGCCGACTTCGCCGCCTGGTCGGGCCTCCCGGCGGCGGACGTCCGCGCGGCCGGCATCGAGTCCGAGCCGCCCGGCGACGCCGCCCCGGAAGGTCCCGTCCAGCTGCTCGGGAGCGTTCGACGAGTGGCTGCTCGGCTGGGCGTCGCGCGCGTTCACGCTCGACAGCCGGCATGCGAAGCGCGTCGCGCCCGGCGGCGGCATCGTCCGTCCGGTGGCGATCGCCGACGGCCGCGTCTTCGCCACCTGGCGGCTCGACCGTGCCAAGCGCCGCGTCGAGCTCGACCCGTTCGGTCGCGTCACCAGGGACATGCGCGCCGGCCTCGACGCCGAGATCGCCGCCGTACTCGCGTTCAGCGGGCTGAGCTGAGCTCCTTCTCGCCCCAGAACGTCGCGTAGCTATTGCCGTTGTAGTCCGGGATCTCGCGGTATCCGGCGCGGCGGTACATCGCGAGCGCGACGGACTGGGGCTCCGCAGTGTCGAGCCGCAGGCGGCGATAGCCGAGGCCGGCCGCCTCCGCCTCGATCGCGTCGAGCAGCCGGCGCCCGTGGCCGCGCCCACGCGCGTCAGGGTGCACGTACATGCGCTTGATCTCGGCCACGTCGTCGCCGAGCCGGCGCACGCCGCCGCCGGCCACCGCGCGGCCGTCCTCGAACACGAGAACGAACGCGCCGTCCGGCGGGACCATCTCGTCGGCAGCGACCGTCGAGGTGCGGTCGGGCGTCATCGGCCCATAGGAGGTCCCCAGCTCCGCCTCCAGTGCCGCGACCAGCCCGCGCGCAGCGGGGTCGTCACCGGGCACCCGGCGGATCTCGATCTGCTGCTCCATCCGCCTATTGTCCAAGACATGCGCGTCTGCCTGATGATCGAGGGCCAGGAGGGCGTCACGTGGGACCAGTGGCGCGCGCTCGCCGCCACCGCCGAGGCCGCCGGCTTCGACGCCCTGTTCCGGTCCGACCACTACATGTCCCTGGACGGGGCGCCCGGCGGCGGGTCACTCGACGCCTGGAGCACGCTCAACGCACTCGCTGCGCTCACCACCACGTTGCGGCTCGGCACGCTGGTCTCGCCCGCGACGTTCCGCCACCCGTCGGTGCTCGCCCGCAGCGTCGTGACCGCCGACCACGTCTCCGGCGGTCGCGTCGAGCTCGGGCTCGGCGCGGGCTGGCACGAGCGCGAGCACAGGGCGTTCGGCTTCCCGTTCGAGAGCACGCGCGAGCGGTTCGACCGGCTGACCGAGCAGGTCGAGATCGTGCACCGCTCGTGGGGCAGCGAGCCGTTCGACTTCGACGGGCGCTTCTATCGCCTCGAGGACGCCGACCCGCTGCCCAAGCCGGTGCAGCAGCCGCACCCGCCGCTGATCCTCGGCGGCAGGGCCGGCCCGCGCGCCGCCGCGCTCGCCGCCCGCTGGGCCGACGAGTACAACACGGCGATGGCGACCGTCGAGGAGTGCCGCGAGCGGCGCGAGCGGATCGCCGCGGCGTGCCGCGAGATCGGCCGCGAGCCGATCCCGTTCTCCGTGATGGGCAGCTTCTGGGCCGGCCTCGAACCGGACGCGCTCGTCGAGCTGCTGCGCGAGTACGAGGCGGTCGGCGTCGAGCGCGTGATGCTCCAGCACCTGCGCCACGACGACCTCGCGGTCGTCGAGCTGATCGGGCGCGAGGTGATCCCGGCGGTCGCGGTCCAGCCCGCGGCTATCCTGCGCCGCTTCGTGGCCCGCGACTGGCATCACCTCTTCATCACCGACGTGGCGGCGCGCTCGTCGCCGACGCGCCCGACCCCGGTGAGCCGCGAGCGAGCGCCGCCGCGGCTTCTTCGGCCGCCTGCGCGAGTCGATGCGCAAGACGCGCGAGGCGCTCGCCGCCGAGGTCCAGGCGACGCTGTTCGAGGGCGACCTCGACGAGGCGACGTGGGAGCGCCTCGAGGAGGCGCTGATCTACGCCGACGTCGGCGCGCGCACGACCGCCGCAGGTCGTCGAGCGGCTCGAGCGCGAGGCCGAGGAGGGCGACCTCGTCGGCGGCGAGGCGCTCACCGAGCGGCTGGCCGAGCTGCTCGCCGAGATCGCCCGCACGGGCGACGACACGATCGACATCCGCCCCGAGCCGACCGTGATCCTCGTCGTCGGCGTCAACGGCACCGGCAAGACCACCACGATCGGCAAGCTCGCCTGGCACCTGCGCCACACGCTCGGCCAGAAGGTCGTGGTCGGCGCGGCCGACACGTTCCGCGCCGCCGCCGTCGAGCAGCTCGAGCGCTGGGCCGAGCGCGCCGACGTCGAGCTCGTCAAGGGCCCGGAGGGCTCCGACCCCGGCGCGGTGGCCTTCGACGCGGTCGCCCGCGGCCGCGAGCGCGGCGCCGACGTGGTGATCGTCGACACCGCCGGCCGCCTGCACACGCAGCACAACCTGATGGAGGAGCTGACCAAGGTCCGCCGGGTGATCACCAAGCAGATGCCGGACGCGCCGCACGAGACGCTGATGACCGTCGACGCCACGACCGGCCAGAACGGCGTCCGCCAGGCCAAGCTGTTCGGCGAGGCGGTCGGCGTCACCGGCATCGTGCTCACCAAGCTCGACGGCACCGCCAAGGGCGGCATCGCGCTCGCGATCGCGAGCGAGCTGGGCATCCCGGTGAAGCTGATCGGCATCGGCGAGCAGCTCGAGGACCTGCGCCCGTTCGACGCCGACGACTTCGCCAAGGCGCTCCTGACGCGGATGACGGCGCTGCTGGTCGCCGCTGGCGCGCTCGGCGGCAGCGGCCCCGAGCGAGCTTCGTCGCGCTCGACGAGTCGATCCC
Organism: uncultured Solirubrobacteraceae bacterium; assembly: GCA_963792385.1. GTDB lineage: Bacteria > Actinomycetota > Thermoleophilia > Solirubrobacterales > Solirubrobacteraceae > DASSUW01. The sequence goes on from CAWBVZ010000002.1 coordinate 175,099, forward strand.
ACGATCCTGCAGGACATGCGCTACGCGACGAAGTACAACTTCGTCGGCCGGCGGATCCACGGCTACCGCGAGCCGCTGTGCATCCTCACGCGCGACGCCGCCCGCGCCCTCCGCCGGGCGCAGGCCGAGCTGCGGCCCAAGGGCTACAGCCTGAAGGTCTACGACTGCTACCGGCCCAGCGCGCCGTCGATCAGTTCGCCCGCTGGGCCGAGAACCCGGCCGACCAGAAGATGAAGCGCGAGTTCTACCCGCACGTCGACAAGAGCCGAGCGTTCGACTGGGCTACATCGCCCACCGCTCCGGCCACAGCCGCGGGAGCACGGTCGACCTCACGCTCGTCAGGCTCCCGCCGGACACCCAGCCGCGCTGATCGCGCGGCGAGCCGGCTCGTCTCGTGCCGCGCCCGTACCGCCGCCGCTTCCCGGACAACAGCGTGAACATGGGCACGGGCTACGACTGCATCGATCCGCGCGCCCACACGCTCGACTCCCGCATCACCGGCCGCCCGCACCGCAACCGTCTGCTGCTGCGCGACACGCTCGACGACGCCGGCTTCGACGACTACGCGAACGAGTGGTGGCACTTCACGCTCCGCGGCGAGCGCTACCCCGATCGCTACTTCGTCGACTTCGCGGCGCGCGCGGTGACGGCGAGAAGCCGGGGAAGCTGGGGATGCCGCCTGCCTCGGTGAGCCAGATCTGCTTGCAGCCGAGCGCGTTGACGAGCTCCTTCGTGCCGGTCTTGCGGAAGCGGTTGACGTCCGAGCAGTTGAGGACGCCGCAGACGTTGCGCGGGCCCTAGTACGCGCGGCGGAAGCGCTTGATGTAGCGGATCGTCGACCCGAACTTCGGGTGCTTGGCGCTCGGGCCGGTGACCTGATCGAGCGTCGGCGACCGCGCACGGCGGCGATGACGCCGGCGAGCGATCGTGGTGACTCGCCGCCGCCCGAGGTCGAGCGCGAAGTGCGCGAAGAACACGACGCGTGTCCACGAGCACGATCTCGAGCCGGACCGTCTGTCGCCCGCACGTCGGCTCGCTGCGCTAGTGGACGCCCCTGGTTGCCGCGAGCGTGGCGGCCCGCAATCCGTCAGTAGGATCGGTCCAGGATATGGACGACTGGGTGCTCTGGCTGATCGCTGCTGTGGTCTTCGGTGTGGGAGAGATCGCCACGCTCAGCTTCTTCCTCGCGCCGTTCGCCGGCGGCGCGCTGGTCGCGGCCATCGTGCGCGCTCGGTGTCGGCGCGATCGCAAGCTGGGCGGTGTTCCTCATCGTCTCGCTGACCCTGCTCGCGCACTGCGGCCGATCGCCCGCGCGCATATGCGCCAGGCGCCACGGCTGCGCACCGGCACGGCCGCGCTCGTGGGGAGCACCGGGATGGTGCTCGAGCGGATCGCTAACGACGAGGGCGTCGGCTGCGTGCGGATCGGCGGCGAGATATGGACCGCGCGGTCCTACGATGACGACGACGTCATCGAGGCCGGCAAGCGGGTCCACGTCGTCGAGATCAGGGGCGCCACGGCGCTCGTCACGGAATGAGGAGGCAGTAATGGACGCCGGATTGATTGCGCTGATCGTCCTCGCCGTGTTCCTGTTCATCGTCGCGGCGTCGGGCGTCCGGATCGTGCCGCAGGCACGCGCTGGGATCGTCGAGCGGCTCGGGCGCTACGCCCGCACCCTCGACCCAGGGCTGACGCTGATCGTCCCGTTCGTGGACCGCGTCAAGCCGCTGCTCGACCTGCGCGAGCAGGTCGTCTCGTTCCCGCCGCAGCCGGTGATCACCGAGGACAACCTCGTGGTGGGGATCGACACCGTCATCTACTTCACGATCACCGATCCCAAGGCCGCGACGTACGAGGTCGCCAACCCGCTGCAGGCGATCGAGCAGCTGACGGTCACGACGCTGCGCAACGTGATCGGCGGGCTGACGCTGGAGGAGACGCTGACCTCGCGCGACAACGTGAACTCGCAGCTGCGCGTGGTGCTCGACGAGGCGACCGGCAAGTGGGGGATCCGCGTCAACCGCGTCGAGCTGAAGTCGGTCGAGCCGCCGCGCACGGTCCAGGAGGCGATGGAGAAGCAGATGCGCGCCGAGCGCGACCGCCGCGCCACGATCCTCACGGCCGAGGGCGTCAAGCAGTCGCAGATCCTCACCGCTGAAGGCGAGAAGCAGTCGGCCGTGCTGAAGGCCGAAGGCGCCCGCACCGCCGCGATCCTGCGCGCCGAGGGCGAGGCGAAGGCGATCGAGACCGTGTTCGGCGCGATCCACGACGGCGTGCCCGACGAGCGGCTGCTCTCCTACCAGTACCTCCAGATGCTCCCGCAGCTCGCGCAGGGGCCGGCGAGCAAGATCTTCGTGATCCCGAGCGAGTTCACGCAGGCGCTCGGCAACCTCACTTCGCGGTTCGCCGACGCGGCACCACCGCCGCGCCCGCCGTCCGCACGGTTGGCCGCCGAAGAAGCGAGCGAGGCCGCCGCGGCCGACGCTGCGGCAGCGGCGAAGGCGGCTGCCGACGCGGCCGCGGAGGCCACCAGCGCGCAGTCGCCCGTCGCCCGGCCGGAGCCGCAGGACCCGGAGCCTATGCCGGGCGCTTGATGCGGTTGGCCGCGTCCAGCGCGGCCACCTTGTAGGACTCGGCGAACGTCGGGTAGTTGAACACCGCCGTCACGAGGAAGTCGATCGTGGAGCTGCCGCCCATCACGGCCTGGCCGATGTGGACCAGGTCGGTCGCGCCCTTCCCGATCACGTGCACCCCGAGCAGGGTTCGGTCGGTCGACGAGACGAGCAACTTGAGCATCCCGTCCTCGTCGCCGCTCATCAGCCCGCGCGCCAGCTCGCGCCAGTGCGCCACGCCGGTCACGTACGGGATCGCGGCGTCGGTCAGCTCCTCCTCGGTGCGGCCGACCATCGCGATCTCCGGGATCGCGTAGACGCCGGTCGGTACCAGCTCCGGCAACGTCTCGACGGGCTCGCCGAACGCGTGCAGCGCGGCGATCCGGCCCTGCTCCATCGCTGTGGCAGCGAGCCCGCCGCCGGCCACGTCGCCGACCGCGAAGATGTGCGGCACCGTCGTGCGGTGCTCGGCGTCGACCGGGATCTGGCCACGCTCGGTGGCGGCGAGCCCGGCCTTGTCGAGCTCGAGCGCCTCGACGTCGCCCTGGCGCCCGATCGCGTACAGGACCGTCTCCGACACGAGCTCCTTGCCGGAGGCCAGGGAGACCTTCGGGCCGCGGGCGTCGGCGTCCAGCTCGACGGCCGACACGCTCTCGCGCATCCGGAACGTCACGTTGGCGCGTCGCAACAGGTACTGGAACGCCTCGCCGATCTCGGAGTCGAGGAACGGCAGCACGCGGTCGCGCTTGTCGACCACCGTCACCTTGGTGCCGAGCGCGCCGAACATCGACGCGTACTCGACGCCGATCACGCCCGCGCCGACGACGGTCATCGTCCGCGGCACGCGGTGGTCGAGCTTGAGCAGGCCGTCGGAGTCGATCACCGTGCGGTCGTCGAACTCGACCGATGCCGGGCGCGCCGGGCGCGTGCCGCAGGCGATCACGACGCGCCGCGCGCGAATGACCTCTTCAGTGCCTTCGACGCGCACCGTGTTGGCGTCCAGGAAGCGCGCCTGGCCGGGCAGCAGACCGACGCGGTTGCGCCGGAACTGCTCCCGCACGACGGCCGTCTCGGCGGCGATCACGCGCGCCGTCCGGTCCATCAATTGCTCGAGCGCCACCTTCTCGGACTCCTCGACGCGCGTGGGGTCGAGCACGTCCATCGGGCGCTGGGCGAGCTGCTCGAGCACCGCCTCGCGCAGCGTCTTGGAGGGGATCGTGCCGGTGTGGATCGAGACGCCGCCGACCCGCTCGCGGCGCTCGGCGACCGCTACGCGCTTGCCCAGCTTCGCGGCCTGGATCGCCGCCTTCTGCCCGCTGGGGCCGGATCCGATGACGAGCAGGTCGAGCTCCACGTTGAAGCACCGTAACCGAATGCGGCTTACTCCCACTCGCAAGCTCGCGGGAGCGCCTTAGCATGTAGGGACATTGTTCGACTCGCTGTCAGAGAAACTGCAGGGCACGCTCTCGGGGGTCCGCCAGCGCGGAACGCTCACCGAGGACGACATCAACAGCGCGATGCGGGAGATCCGCCTCGCGCTGCTGGAAGCCGACGTCAACTTCAAGGTCGTCAAGCAGTTCACGGCGACCGTGAAGGAGCGCTGCCTCGGCGTCGAGGTGCTGAAGCAGCTCAACCCCGGCCAGCAGGTCATCAAGATCGTCAACGAGGAGCTGACGGCGCTGATGGGCGGCGCCTCCGCCGGGCTGACGTTCTCCCCGCGGCCGCCGACCGTCGTGCTGATGGCCGGCCTGCAGGGCTCCGGCAAGACCACTGCGACGGCCAAGCTCGCGCGCTACCTGCGCGAGCAGAACAACTCGTCCGTGGCCGTGGCCGCCTGCGACGTCTACCGGCCGGCCGCCGTCGAGCAGCTCGTCAAGGTCGGCACCCAGGCCGGCGCAACCGTCTACGAGCAGGGCACCGACAAGGACCCGGTCGACATCGCCGGCTGGGCGCTCGACCAGGCGACGCGCGACGGCAAGGACGTGCTGATCGTCGATACCTCCGGCCGCCTGCACGTCGACCAGGCGCTGATGGAGGAGCTCGGCCGGATCAAGAAGCGCGTCCGCCCGCACGCGGTGTTGCTCGTGGTCGACGCCATGACCGGCCAGGACGCGGTGAACGTGGCCGAGCAGTTCGCCGAGGTCACCCAGTTCGACGGCGTGATCCTCTCCAAGCTCGACGGCGACGCTCGCGGCGGCGCCGCGCTGTCGGTCAAAGCGGTCACCGGCAAGCCGATCATGTTCGCCTCGACGGGCGAGAAGCTCGGCGACTTCGAGCGCTTCCATCCCGACCGGATGGCACAGCGGATCCTCGGCATGGGCGACGTGCTGTCGTTCATCGAGAAGGCCGAGCAGTCGGTCGACGAGGATGAGGCGAAGGAGCTCGAGCGCAAGCTCCGCAAGAACCAGTTCACGCTCGAGGACTTCCTCGATCAGCTCAAGCGGGTGCGCAAGATGGGCCCGCTGACCTCGATCCTCGGGATGATCCCGGGGCTCGCCGGCCACCAGCTGTCGAAGATGCAGGTCGACGACCGCGAGCTCGACCGCGTCGAGGCGATCATCCTCTCGATGACGCAGTACGAGCGCCGCCATCCCGAATCGATCAAGGGCTCGCGGCGGCTACGGATCGCCAAGGGCAGCGGGACCAGCGTCCAGCAGGTCAACCAGTTGATCAAGCAGTTCGACCAGATGCGCAAGATGATGCGCGGGATCCAGCAGGGCAAGATGCCTGATATCGGGCAGATGATGCGTCAGCGGTGAGCAGTTCCGCTATCCTGCCGCGCCGAAATGGCAGTCAGCATGCGACTCACCCGCGTCGGCGGGAAGAAGGACCCGGTGTGGCGCGTTGTCGTCGCCGATCGCCGCTCTCCCCGCGACGGACGCTTCATCGAAACGGTCGGCCGCTACAACGCGCAGACCGACCCGTCGACGATCGTGCTCGACGAGGAGCGGATCCGTCACTGGCTCGATCGTGGCGCTCAGCCGAGCAGTACGGTCAAGAAGCTCCTCAAGACCCAGGGCATCGCCCGCTAACACCTCGTGGGCGAGCTGCTCGTCTACCTCGTGCGGCAGCTGGTCGACGAGCCCGACAAGGTCGAAGTCGAGGAGTTCGAGGAGGACGACGGCACGCTCGTGCTCGAGCTCTCGGTCGGAGACGATGACTACGGCAAGGTCATCGGGCGCGGCGGACGTACCGCGCAGGCGCTCCGCACCATCGTCAAGGCCGCCGCGGTCAAGGACAACCGCCGCGTCCTCGTCGACATCGTCGAGTGAGATGGTCCCGGCCGGCCGCGTGGGCCGGCCCCACGGGCTCGACGGCTCCTTTCATGTGACCCGCCCGGTGGCCGCCCTGCTCGACGAGGGGGCGGTGCTCGAGGTGCAGGGACAGCCGCTGCGCGTGGAGCGGCGCGCGGGCTCGGCGGAGAAGCCGATCCTGCGGCTCGAGGGCTGCTCGTCCCGCGAGCAGGTCGAGGCGCTGCGCGGCGCCGACCTGCTCGCGCCACGCAGCGCCGCGCCGCCGCTCGAGAAGGACGAGTTCTGGGCCGAGGACCTGCAGGGCTGCACCGTGGTCGACGGCGAGCGCGAGGTCGGCGTCGTGACGCGGATGATCGCGCTGCCGTCGTGCGAGGCGCTCGAGGTTGGCGACCGGCTGATTCCGCTGGTGCACGACGCGATCCGGTCGATCGACATCGCAGCGCGCCGGATCGACGTCGACCTGGCGTTCCTGGGCGAGTGAACCTCGACGTCTTCACCCTCTTCCCGCAGTGGTTCGACTGGTTCCGGACCCAACGCCACGTGGCCAACGCGCTGGCGCTCGGACACACGTTCGACGCGGTCGACATGCGCGCCTCGACGCCGCTGAACTGGGGCCAGGTGGACGACACGCCGTTCGGCGGCGGCGCCGGGATGGTGCTGCGCGTCGACGTGATCGAGGCGGCGCTGCGCGAGCGCTACGGCGTCGATCCGGTCGCTTTGCGGGAAGATCGGCGCGTGATCGCGCTCACCCCCGGCGGACGACTGCTCGACGACGCGCTCGCCGGCGAGCTGGCGGCCGAGCCGGCGCTGACGCTCCTGTGCGGGCGCTACGAGGGGTTCGACGAGCGGATCCTGGAGAACTTCTGCAGCGACCAGGTGTCGATCGGCCGCTACGTGCTCTCCGGCGGCGAGCCGGCCGCGATGGTGATCGGCGACGCCGTGCTGCGCAAGCTGCCGGGCGTGCTGGGCAAGGACGAGTCGGCGGTCGAGGAGTCCTTCTCAGAGGCGCTCGACGGCGCTCCCGAGTATCCGCACTACACGCGCCCGGCCGAGTGGCGCGGCTGGGGCGTGCCCGAGGTGCTGCTCTCCGGCCACCACGAGCGCATCCGCCAGTGGCGGCTGGAGGAGAGCCGGCGGCGCGGGGGAGGGGACGCGGCGTGAAGCGCGGATCGCTGCGCGAGCTGGTCCTGATCGTGGTGGTCGCGCTCGGCCTCGCGCTCCTGATCCAGGCGCTCGTGGTCAAGCCGTACCGGATCCCGAGCGAGTCGATGGAGCCGACGCTGGACATCGGGCAGCGCGTGCTCGTCGACCGCATCGGCAACCGGTTCACCGACCCGTCCGTGGGCGACATCGTCGTGTTCAAGCCGCCCGCGGGGGCCGAGCAGCCGTTCGGCGAGCAGTGCGGGAGCCCGCCGCCGGAGGGCCAGGTGTGCATCGAGGGCACGCCGGAGAAGGCCGACACGACGTTCATCAAGCGGGTCGTGGCCGGTCCGGGCGACCGCATCCGGATCGACGACGGCCATGTGATCCGCAACGGCGTGCGGGCGCGCGAGCCGTTCACCCTGCCGTGCGGCGGCGGTGAGGGCTGCACCTTCCCGCGCGAAGCCACGGTGCCGCGCGGCGAGTACTTCATGATGGGCGACAACCGGGGCTCGTCCGACGACAGCCGGTTCTGGGGAACGGTGCCGCGGGACTGGATCATCGGTGGCGCGTTCGCCACCTACTGGCCGCCGAAGCGGATCGGCCTGCTGTAGGTCCCATCGACCACTCGCGCGGGTTCGCTACCATAATTCGCCCGCGTGCCGCCGCCGTTTCCCCTCCTGGCGCCGCGGTCTTTCTTTGCCATGAGCACCGTAATCGACAGCCTCGAGCGTCAGCAACTCCGCCGCGTTCCCAACTTCCAGGCGGGTGACCGCCTCCGGGTCCATTTCCAGGTCGTCGAGGGCACGCGCCGGCGCACCCAGGTCTTCGAGGGCGTGGTGATCAAGCGCCAGGGCGAAGGTGTGCGCGAGACCTTCACGGTCCGCAAGAACTCCTTTGGCGTGGGCGTGGAGCGCACCTTCCCGGTGCACTCGCCCAAGATCGAGCAGATCGAGGTTGCCGCCCGCGGCGACGTCCGCCGCGCCAAGCTCTACTACCTGCGCGGCCGTGTCGGCAAGCGTGCTCGCGTGCGCGAGCGCCGCTACGTGGGGCCGGAGGAGGTCGTCCAGGTCGGCCCGCTTGTCGATCCCGCGGCCGAAGCGGCCGCGGCGGCCGACGACGAGGTTCCCGGCGAGGCCGTCGACGAGCAGGCGCTCGCCGAGGCCGAAGCGGCGGCCGAGGCCCCCGCAGTCGAGGACTCCCCGGGCGAGGAGACCGCTGCCGAGCCCGAGGCCGAAGCGGCTGCCGAGGAGACGGCTGAGGTCGAAGCCTCCGCCGACGCAGAGGCTGCGGCCGCGTCCGAGGGCGACGCCGAGCCGCCCGCGGACGACGAGTCCAAGTAGGTCCCGTGGCGCCCAAGACGGCGAAGACGTCGTCAGCGTCGGGTTCGCTGCTCGAGCTGGTACTGATCGTCGCCGTCGCGCTCGGCCTGGCGCTCGGGATCCAGGCGTTCCTGGTCAAGCCGTACCGCATCCCGAGTGAGTCGATGGTCCCGACGCTCGAGATCGGCCAGCGCGTGCTCGTCAACCGCATCGGCGCCCGCTTCGGGCACCCGGAGATCGGCGACGTCGTGGTCTTCCATCCGCCGACCGGCGCCGAGCAGGGGAACGAGTGCGGAGGCGGTCCGCCGCCGCAGGGCCAGGTGTGCATCAAGCCCACGTCGGAGAAGGCGGACGTGAACTTCATCAAGCGTGTCGTGGCGGGGCCGGGCGACAAGATCAAGATCTCCGCAGGCCACGTGATCCTCAACGGGAAGACCCAGAACGAGCCGTTTGCGCGACCCTGTACGCGCGACGACGGGTGCGACTTCCCCCAAGAGGTGACAGTTCCCGCCGGTCACTACTTCATGATGGGCGACAACCGTGGCTCTTCCGACGACAGCCGCTTCTGGGGACCAGTTCCAGAGAAATGGATCATCGGCGAAGCCTTCGCCACCTACTGGCCGCCCAAACGAATCGGGCTCCTCTAAGAAGCGCAAGCGTACGTCCGGTAGCCGCCTCTTCCGATTTGACCGCAAGATGGGTGTGCGGTTCGTGGCCGGCGCCGACGAGGCCGGGCGGGGCTGCCTGGCCGGTCCACTGGTCGCAGCCGCGGTCCTGTTCGACTACGAGCGCCTGACGCTGTCCGACCTGCGGGCGCTGTCGGCGCTGAACGACTCCAAGCAGCACACCGAGGAGATGCGCGAGACGCTGTACCCACGCGTGCTGCGGGTCGCCACGCGCGTCGTCGTGACGTCGCGGTGCGTGCGCGGGATCGACGAGCGCGGGCTGCACAAGACCAACCTCGCCGCCCTCTCCGACGTACTGCGCCGGGTCGGCCGGCCGGAAGACTGCGTGTGCCTCTCCGACGGCTTCCCGGTGCCGCCGACCGGGTTCTCCCAGCGCCACGTCGTCGGCGGCGACGCCATGAGCGCCGCGATCGCGGCCGCGTCGGTGATCGCCAAGGTCTCGCGTGACCGCTTCATGCGGCGGTGGGAGGAGCACTATCCGGGCTGGGAGTTCGCGGCGCACGTCGGCTACTCCACCCCGGAGCACCGGGCCGCGATCGAGCGCCTCGGCGTGTCACCGCTTCACCGGCTGTCGTTCCAGTCGATGGCGTACCAGCAGCTCGCGCTCTGAGCTCGGCGCTCGAGCTGTCGGTCGACCCGGGCGTCTTTGCCGCGTATCCGGGCTACCGGGCGGGAGTGATCGTCGCCTCGGGGCTGGTGAACGGGCCGTCCAACGCGGCCACGTCGGCCGCGCTCGCGGCCGCGGAGAAGCGCTGGTCCGGCCTCGCGCAGCCGTCGGACCATCCCCACATCGCCGCCTGGCGGGCGGCGTTCGCGGCGTTCGGCGCGAAGCCGAAGCGGCACCTGTGCTCGGCGGAGGCTTTGATGACGCGGGCGCTGAGCGGTGAGCAGCTCCCGCGCATCAACCGGCTGGTCGACATCTACAACGCGGTCAGCGTGCAGCACGCGATCCCGGTCGGCGGCGAGGATCTCGATCACGTCGCGGGCCCGGTTCGCCTTGTGGCGGCGACCGGTTCCGAGCCGTTCGATGAGGACGAGCATCCGCGACCGGGGGAGATCGTGTGGGCCGACACGCTGGGCGTGACGTGCCGGCGCTGGAACTGGCGGCAGTGCAAGCGCACCCGGCTGGTCGAGGGGACGACGCGGGCGTACTTCCTGTTCGATGCGCTGCCGGTTTGCAGCGACGCCGAGTTGGCGGCGGCGATGGGCGATCTCGAGCGGCTCCTGCGCGCTGGGTGGCCGGACGCGCGGCTGTCGTCGTGGGTCGTGCGGGCCTAGCCGGGGTTGCATGAAACCATTCGAACCCGTACAATTCGAATCCGAACGAAATGCGGCTCACCCTTCAAGGCACAATCCACGTCGCGCTCCCGCCCGACCACGCGCTCTCCCTCTTCACTCCGCAAGGCGAGTGCGAGTGGGTTCCCGACTGGGACCCGGCGTTCCCGGGAGGGGAGGCGACCGACGAGCCCGGCACGACGTTCGTCACGCAGCACCGCGGCAGCCCGACGCTCTGGGTGATCGCCGACCGCACCGAGAGCTCGATGCGGTACGCGCGGGTGCGGCCGGGGATCCACGCCGGCATGGTCGAGGTCCGCTGCGAGCCGGATGAGGCGGAGACCGGGACGCGCGTCGAGGTCACGTACGACCTGACCGCGCTCGGCGACGACGAGGCGGTCGCCCGCTTCGGCAGCCGGTTCGACGCGATGCTCACGCACTGGGAGCACCTGATCGCCGTCGCGCTGGCCCAGCGCGTCGCCTGAGCGATGCTCGTCGCCGACTGGCAGCACGTCACGCACCGTCTGCTCGCGGCGCTCGACGCTGAGCTCGCCGACCTCGGCCTGTCGGCTGCGGAGACGAACGCGCTGGCCGCCTTCGGTGGCGCCCAGAGCCGGACCGTGCGCGAGCTCGTGGATGCCACCGGCCAGCGCCCGTCGACCTTCACCGGCGTGCTCGACCGGCTCGAGCGGCGCGGCCTGATCGAGCGGCGCGCGTATCCGACCGACCGGCGCTCGATCCTCGTGGACCTGACGCCAGCCGGCAGCGCCGCTGCCGCACGGGTCGTCGCTGCGTTCGCCGATCTGGAACGCCGGATCGTCACCCGCCTCCCCGGCGGCGAGGCGCGCAGGGTGCTCACGGCCGTGGCGGCCGTGCTCGGCGAACCTGCCTGACGATCGGCACAGAGTCGGCACAAACGCGCGGTGATCCGTTCAGCGAACGCCCGTACGTTCGCTCGCGTCATGCCAACCGAACGCACGAAGGAGCTGGGCCGGCGCGGTGAGGAGCTGGCCGCCGAGCACTTCTCCCGCCTGGGCTACCGGGTGCTGGCGCGCAACCACCGGACGCGCTTCGGCGAGCTCGACCTCGTGCTCGCGGACGAGGGCGACGGCACGATCGTCTTCTGCGAGGTGAAGTCGCGGCGGCTCGGCTCGGGCGACTGGCGCGACAGCCTGCACGACGCCAAGCGCTCGCAGGTCCGCACGATGGCGGCGGCGTGGCTGGCCGAGGTCACGAGCCGGCCGTTCGGTGCCGAGCTGCGGTTCGACGCCGTCGGCGTCACGCTCGACGACCGCGACGCGCTCGTCCGGCTCGACCATCTCGAGGCGGCGTTCTAGTGGGCCGCTCGTGATCGCACGTGTCACCACGTTCGCCATCGACGGGATCGAGTCGCGGCGGGTCTGGGTCGAGGCGGACATCCGCTCCGGGCTGCCCGCGTTCACGATCGTCGGCCTCGCCGACAAGGCGATCCGCGAGGCGCGCGAGCGCGTGCGGTCGGCGATCATCAACTCCGGCCACGAGTTCCCGCAGAAGCGGATCACGGTCAACCTCGCGCCCGCCTACCTGCGCAAGATCGGCCCGGGGTTCGACCTGCCGCTGGCCGTCGCGATCCTCGTCGCGTCCGACCAGCTGCCGCAGGACGCCGTCGAGGACTGCGCGATCGTCGGCGAGCTGTCGCTGACCGGCGACGTGCGGTCGATCCGCGGGGCGCTCGCGATCGCGGAGGGCACGCGCCGGCACCTGCTCTCGCGGCTCCTGCTGCCCCGCGCTCGAGCCCAGGAGGCGGCGCTGGTCGCGGGCCTGACGGTGCTCGGGATCGAGTCGCTCCAGGAGGCCGTCGACGTGCTGGCGGGCCGCGGCGACCCGCCCCCGCCGCCCGAGCTCGTGCCCGAGCCTGATCTCGAGCCGCTGCTGGATCTCGCCGACGTCCGCGGGCAGAACGCGCTGATCCCGGCGCTCGAGGTGGCGGCGGCCGGCGGCCACAACATCTACCTGCACGGCCCGCCCGGGACCGGGAAGACGATGCTCGCGCGCCGGCTCCCGTCGATCCTGCCGCCGATGACGCCGGCCGAGGCGGTCGACGTCACCAGGATCCAGTCCGTCTCCGGGCTGGACGGCGGCCGCGGTGGGCTCGCGGCGCGCCGCCCGTTCCGCGCGCCTCATCACACGATCTCGGCCTCCGGCCTCGTCGGCGGCGGGTCGCATCCGCTCCCGGGCGAGGCGACGCTGGCCCACAACGGCGTGCTGTTCCTCGACGAGCTGTCGGAGTTCGTCCGCTCGAGCCTGGAAGCGCTGCGCCAGCCGCTCGAGGACGGCCACGTGACGATCGTCCGCGGCCAGCAGGTCGTCGCATTCCCGACGCGCTTCATGCTCGTCGCCGCCTCGAACCCGTGCGCGTGTGGGATGGGGGAGGACGCCTGCCGCTGCACCGCAGCCGACCTCGCGCGCCACCAGCGCCGCCTCTCAGGCCCGCTGCTCGACCGCATCGACATCCTGATCCCGGTCGGCAGGCCGTCGGCCGCCGCGCTGCGCGCCGAGTTCGCGCCGGCGTCGGAGGAGGTGCGCGCACGCGTGATCGAGGCACGCGAACGCCAGGCGCGCCGCCTGTCGGTCTACGGCCTGGCCTGCAACGCACAGATGACGCCGCGCGTGATGCGGGCGGTCGCGCGAGCCCAGTGAGAGCGCCGCGCAACTGCTGTACGAGCTCCACGACCGCCATCGGCTGAGCGCGCGCGGCCATGGGCGCGTGCTGCGCGTCGCGCGCACGGTCGCCGACCTCGACGGGAGCGACGACGTCGGTCCCGACCACGTCCACATCGCCGCCGGGCTCCGGCTCGAGCAGCCCGCGGCGGTGGCCGTCGCATGAGCGCCGCGGCCGCCTGCGACGACTGCCTGCGCCGCACCGATTTGATCGCTGCGCTTGCCGGCTGGCTGGACATCGAGTGGCGCCGCCGGGACGCGCCGGCGCGCGTGCTCTCGCTGCCCGACGAGCGGCTGCTCGACGCCTCCGCGGACGCGTCCGTGCGGCGCCGCTACGACGGCTTCGACGTGGCCAAGGCGCGGGCACTGGTGACCGAGCGCTCGCTGGTGGCGATCTGCCGGTGCGACGCCGCATATCCGGCCGGCCTGCGGGAGCTGGCGGACCCGCCGGCCGTGCTGCACGTCGCCGGGGCGCCGGAGTGCGTGGGGACGGCGGACGCGGTCGCCGTGGTCGGCGCCCGCCGGGCGACCGAGTACGGGCTTACGGTCGCGCACGACATCGGCCGCGGCCTGTCGTCCGCCGGGGTCAACGTCGTGTCCGGGATGGCGCTCGGCGTGGACGCCGCCGCCCACAGCGGGGCGCTGAAGGGACCTGCGCCACCGGTGGCGGTGCTGGCGGGCGGCAGCGACCGGCCGTATCCCGCATCGAAACGCAACCTCCACGCCGCGCTGTGCGCGGCCGGCGCGGTGGTCTCGGAGATGCCGCCGGGCTTCGGCGTCCACCGGTGGGCGTTCGTCGCGCGCAACCGCCTGATCGCCGCCCTCGCCCGGGTCGTCGTGGTCGTCGAGGCCACCGAGCGCTCCGGCTCGCTCACGACCGCCGACCTCGGCGCCGAGGTCGGGCGCACCGTCGCCGCGGTGCCCGGCCGGGTGAACTGCGCGCTCGCGGACGGGGTGAACAACCTGATTCGCGACGGAGCGGTGCTGGTGCGCGGCGTCGCCGACGTCCTCGAGTCGCTCACCGAGCTCACCGGCGTCCAGTACGAGATCGCGCCGCGGGCCGACCCGGCGCTGGAGCCCGGCCTGGGCCGGCTGCTCGACGAGATCGGTGCCGGCCACTCCACGTTGCCGATGCTCGCCGAACGCGGGATCCCCGCGCGCGACGTCATGACCGGCCTCGGGGAGCTCGAGGCGCGCGGGCTCGTGCGGCGCGGATTCGGAGGCCGCTACGAACGCGTCCCGTAACCACCAACCACGTGTCCTAACCTCATCGCCGTGAGCGAGCGTCCCGTACCGGCCGTCCTTTCGATCGCCGGGTCCGACTCCGGCGGCGGTGCCGGCATCCAGGCGGACCTGAAGGCGTTCGCGCGCTGTGGCGTGCACGGGATGACCGCGATCGCGGCGCTGACGGCGCAGAACACCGTCGCGGTGACCGGCGTGTACCAGGTGCCGGGCGACTTCATCGTCGCGCAGGTGCGCGCCGTCGTCGACGACATCGGCGTCGACGCCGTGAAGATCGGCATGCTCGGCGACGTCGACACCGTCCGGGCCGTGCGCGAGGCGCTCGAGCTGCTCGATCCCGGGACCCCGGTGGTGCTCGACCCCGTGATGGTCGCGGAGTCGGGCGCGGTGCTGCTCGACGAGCCGGCGCGCGTCGCGATCGTCGAGGAGCTGCTGCCGCGGGTGACCGTGATCACGCCGAACGTGCCGGAGGCGCGCGTGCTCGCCGGCGGTGCCGCGGGCGGCGCCGGCCGGCGCGGCGCCAACGGCGGCGACGACGCGGAGGCGCTCGCCAGGCACCTCCACACGCTCGGGCCGGCCGCGGTGATCGTGACCGGCGGGCACCGCGACGCGGCGACCGACGTGTTCTTCGACGGCGACGCGCTCGAGCTGATCGCGGGCGAGCGCCACCCCGACGGGTCGGCCCACGGATCGGGCTGCACGCACTCGTCGGCGCTGGCCGCGCACCTCGCGCTGGGCTACGCGCCGCTCGACGCCGCACGCGCCGCGCGGCAGATCGCCGGGGAGGCGGTGCGCGACGGCATCCGCGGCCTCGGGGCCGGGCCGGGACCGGTCGACGTGTTCGCCCTGACGCGCCGCGCGCGACACCGCGCGGGCCGCGGGCAGGCGGCGGCTGGCCCTCTGTAATAATCGGCGGCCATGAAGTTCCTTCGCATGCGCCCGGGTCACGGCGAGCAGTTGATCGCCGAGGGCGACCCTGAGGTCGCGGAGGACGCGGAGCGCCTGATTGAGGAGTTCCGAACCCTGCTCGACCAGGGCATGTGGGCCGCGGTGCCGGTCACGAACTCGACCGGTCGGCGCGAGGCCGAACTGGTCCGGGACTTCGGGGAGATCCCCAGCACCACCGATCGCGTCATCTTCTTCCCGCGCGCCGCGGGCGGCGCGCGGTAGCGGCGCGACGTGACCGTCGCACTCTGCGTCACCGCGATCGTCGTCATCGCCCTGCTGTCCGAGATCTCCTGGCCGTACATCGATCGTCGGCTCGACCAGCGGCGCGCGCGCCGCGAGGCGCGCCGCAACGGCGTCGCGGCACCGTACGACCCGGGGCGCGAGCGGCGCGCCGAGCAGCGCGCCCGCGAGCTGCTGAAGTCGTGCGTGAACGAGGAGGAGTGGGGGATGTACCGCGACCTCGGCTTCCTCCGGGTGTGGGGCGGTCAGGGCGTGCCGGCCGACGCGGCGCGCGACCTGCGCGGCGTGCCGTACGCCTACCTGATCTACCCGCACAAGCCGATCGTCGCCTACCTCCCGCAGACCGGCCAGCTGCTGAACGAGTACTGCGTCGAGTTCCCGGACGAGACGCGCCCGTACGGCTCAGCACGGCTGCCGGACTCCGACGACGTGCTCGCCAAGTGGATGGCCCTCAAGGGCGACGAGCGCCGCCTGATCGCCGAGGCCAACCTGCACCTCCCGGGCCGCCAGTTCGACCCGAAGCAGGTCCAGCGCGACATCTGGCGCCTCGGGCGCTGGGAGCGCGAGCGGCTCGAGCACCCGGCCGCCGGCCCGGGCACGCCTTCGCCACCGCCCGCCCGGCACGACAACCCTTAGATGACCGATTCCACGACCTGCACGACCGCCTGGGGGCGTCCCGCGGCGCTGGATCGGCACCCGCCGAACGGGCCCGTGCTGGAAGCACTGTTCCCCTTCGCCGTGCACCGCCCAGCATCCACGGGCCACCGCCATGCGGCCGCACCGGCCGCGGAACCAATCATCTAGGAGCAACCGATGGCCGGCCTGGATCCCAAGCACAACTCCCGTGCGCTCACCGAGGGACCCGCTCGCGCGGGCGCCCGCGCCCAGCT
Organism: uncultured Solirubrobacteraceae bacterium; assembly: GCA_963792385.1. Taxonomy (GTDB): domain Bacteria; phylum Actinomycetota; class Thermoleophilia; order Solirubrobacterales; family Solirubrobacteraceae; genus DASSUW01. Next base: position 191,408 of record CAWBVZ010000002.1, read on the forward strand.
GAAGGGCATCGGCTTCGACGACGAGGCGATGTCGAAGCCGATCATCGGCGTCGCCACGACGTGGACCGAGACGATGCCCTGCAACTTCCACCACCGCGCGCTCGCGGCGAAGGTGAAGGAGGGCGTCCGCGCCGCCGGCGGCACGCCGATGGAGTTCAACACGATCGCGATCTCCGACGGCATCACGATGGGCACGGCCGGCATGAAGACGTCGCTGGTCAGCCGCGAGGTGATCGCCGACTCGATCGAGCTCGTCTCGCGCGGGCACCTGTTCGACGCCGTGATCGCGATCTCCGGCTGCGACAAGACGATCCCCGGCACCGTGATGGCGCTCGCGCGGCTCGATCTCCCCGGTCTGATGCTCTACGGCGGCTCGATCGCGCCCGGGCACTTCAACGGCGTCGACGTGACGATCCAGGAGGTCTACGAGGCGGTCGGCGCCCACGCCGCCGGGAAGATCACCGAGGACGAGCTACACGCGCTCGAGGCCGTCGCCAGCCCCAGCGCGGGCGCATGCGGCGGCCAGTTCACCGCGAACACGATGGCGATGGCGTTCCAGATGCTCGGGATCTCGCCGATCGGGCCGAGCGACGTGCCCGCGATGGACGCCACGAAGGCGCAGATGGCGTTCGACGCCGGGAAGCTGGTGATGGACGTGCTGGCCCGCGGCCAGCGCCCGAGCGACCTGATCACCCGCGACTCGCTCGAGAACGCGATCAGCGCGATCGCCATGAGCGGCGGCTCGACCAACGGCGTGCTGCACCTGCTGGCGGTCGCGCGCGAGGCAGGCATCGAGCTGTCGATCGACGACTTCGACCGGATCGCCTCCAAGACGCCGCTGCTGTGCGACCTCAAGCCCGGCGGGCGGTTCGTGGCGACCGACATGCACGCGGCCGGCGGCACGGCCGTCGTCGCGAGCCGGCTGCTCGAGGCGGGCCTCCTGCACGAGGACGCCTCCACGGTGACCGGCCGCACGATCGGCGATCACGCCCGCGCGGCGGAGGAGACGGCCGGCCAGGAGGTCGTCCGGCCGCTCTCGAATCCGCTGAAGCCGACCGGCGGTCTCGCGATCCTGCGCGGCAACCTCGCCCCGGAGGGCTCGGTGGTCAAGCTCTCGGGCCACGAGCGCGTGCACCACGAGGGGCCGGCGCGCGTGTTCGACGGCGAGGAGGCCGCGATGGCGGCGGTCACCAAGGGCGAGATCGAGTCCGGCGACGTCGTCGTGATCCGCAACGAAGGCCCCGCCGGCGGGCCGGGGATGCGCGAGATGCTGGCCGTCACGGCCGCGCTCGTGGGGGAGGGGCTCGGCGACTCCGTCGCCCTCCTCACCGACGGCCGCTTCTCCGGCGCCACGCACGGCTTCATGGCCGGCCACATCGCGCCCGAGGCGGTCCACGGCGGCCCGATCGCCGCGGTCCGGGACGGCGACAGGATCACGATCGACGTGGTCAGCCGGCGGATCGACGTCGAGCTGCCCGACGACGAGATCGCCCGCCGCGTGCAGGCCTACGAGCCGCCCGCGCCGCAGCTGCGCAACGGGGTGCTGACCAAGTACGCGAAGCTGGTCTCGAGCGCCTCTGAGGGCGCCGTCACGCGCTGACGCCCTCGACGCCGCGCTCCGGCTCGCGCTCGCCGGCGATGAACGAGCCAAGCAGCTCGTTGAAGCGGCTCGGGCGTTCGACCATCGCCAGATGGCCGGTGTCCTCGAAGATCACGCTGTGCGCGTTCTCGCCGATCAGGTGCTCGAAGCCGTCGGCGTCCTCGACGGGGACGAGGATGTCGTTGCGGCCCCACACGATCAGGACCGGCACCTCGATCCGCTCCAGCTTGTCGCGGAACGAGTAGCTCATCAGCGCCTCGAAGGCGGGGAGGAAGCCGTCGGCGTTCGCGCCGCGCAGGAGCTCCGTGACGAGCGGGATCGACAGTCGCTCCGGGTAGCGGAGGATCGCTTGGAGGGCAACGCGCCGGAGCCGCGCTCGCTTCACGACCGGTGAGCCGCGCAACCCGGTCCGCGCCGTGAGCACCGCGAACGCGCGCGCCGCGGCCAGCAGCGGCTCGCGGGCGAGGTACTCAGTCGACAGCCCGGCTGCCGACACGAGCACGAGCTTGGCGACGCGGGTGGGGAACGAGACCGCCAGCTCGGCGCCGACGAAGCCGCCCATCGAGTTGCCGATCACCACCGGGTTGTCGAGCCCGAGCTGGTCGCAGACGTTGTCGACCGTGCCCGCAAAGCCCGGGATCGAGATCTCCCCGGCGGGCATCTCGGACTGGCCGAAGCCCGGCATGTCGATCGCCACGCAGCGGTGGGTCCCCATGAAGGCCGGGATGTTCAGCAGCCAGTTCTGCCACACGCCGCCGAGCCCGTGGAGCCACAGCAGCGGCGGGCCGTCGCCGCCGGTGTCGATCACGCTCACCTCGCGCCCATCGACGGTGATCCGGCTCGTCATCGCCGGCCAGTCCACGGTCATCCAGGTGGCATCGTCGCCGTCGGCGTAGGTCGGGTCGGCGCCGGGCCGGATCAGGCCGCTGCGCGCGCGATTGAGGGCATCCTGATAGACGCTCGGCACGGCGCTCTAGGGTAGAGGTCGTGCGCATCGCGGTCGACATCGACTCCACGCTGCACCACTACTGGGACCAGCTCGCGGCGATCGCCAAGCGGCGGTTCGGCGTCGACCTGCCGTACGAGGAGCAGGTCACGTGGGGGATCACGCAGCTGCGCCCCGAGCAGTTGCACGCCTGCGTGGCCGAGACCCACCGGTCCTCGCTCGTGCTGGCCGCCGAGCCGTACCCGGGCGCCGTCGAGGCGATCCGGGCGTGGCATGAGGCCGGCCACTTCATCCACATCACCTCGCACCGCACGGACGAGGCGCACGACGCCACCACCCGCTGGCTCGAGCGCATCGGCCTGCAGTACGACGAGCTGTACTGCTCCACCGACAAGGTCGCGCGCTGCAGCGAGCTCGGGATCGACGTCCTGATCGACGACTCTCCGATCAATCTGATGAGGGCCGGAGAAGTGGGTATCACGCCCGCCACGATCATGCATCCGTGGAACCGCGAGCTGTGCGAGGACGAGGACATCCTGTGCGCACCGGACTGGCCGACGCTGGCGCGCCGCCTCGAGCCGCTGCTGAGGACGGCACCCGCGTGAGCGAGCGCCGCGCGCTCCCGGCGGCGCCCGACGGCAGCGACCCGCGGGCGCTGCTGCCGGCGATCGAGCCCGACCGCCAGGTCACCGACTGGGGCCGGTCCGAGCGCGTCGAGGGCGTCCTCGACGCCACGCTGTACGAGTTCCTCTACCACTACTGGTTCCGCTGCGAGGTCGAGGGGATCGAGCACGTCCCCGCCACCGGCGGCGCCCTGCTCGTCGCCAACCACGCCGGTGCGCTGCCGCCGGACGCGGCGATGATCGCCAAGGCGATCAAGGAGGAGCACAGCCGGGCGCGGCCGCTGCACCTGACCGTCGAGCACTTCTTCAAGGGATATCCCGGACTGGCGATGCTCGTCAACAAGATCGGCGGCGTGCCCGCGCATCCCGCCAACGTGCATCGCCTGCTGTACGACGAGCAGCAGCTCGTGCTCGTGTTCCCGGAGGGCCGCAAGGGCAGCGAGAAGCTCTACAAGGACCGCTACCGGCTGCGCCGCTTCGGCCGCGGCGGCTTCGTCGAGGCGGCGATGCGGGCCGGGGCGCCGATCGTTCCCATCGCCGTGCTGGGTGCCGAGGAGGCGATGCCGACGTTCGCCCAGATCGGCGCGCTGCAGCGCCTCACGAAGCTGATCTACTTCCCGGTCACGCCGCTGTTCCCGCACTTCGGGCTGCTCGGAGCCGCCTACCTGCCCGCCAAGTTCCGCATCCGCTTCCTCGAGCCGATCCCCACCGACCAGTGGGGCGAGCGCCCGTGGGACGACAAGGGGCTCGTGCAGACGGTCGCCGAGGACGTGCGCTCGCGGATCCAGGACGAGCTGATCGACCTCGTCGCCCACCGGCGGTCCGTGTGGCTGGGCTGAGCTCCAAGCGGATCCTCGTCACCGGCGTCTCGACGCACTGGGGCGGGCGGCTCGCGCAGGCGCTCGAGAAGAACCCGGCGATCGAGGCGATCATCGGCGTCGGCACCGACGACCCCACCTGCGAGCTCGAGCGCACCGAGTTCGTCCGCGTCGGCCTCCAGCACGCGCTGCTGCGCCGGATCGTGCAGGCGGCGGAGATCGACACGGTGATCGACACGCGGATGATCGTCGACTCCCTGACGGCGTCGGCGCGCGTCGCCCACGAGGCGAACGTGATCGGGACGATGAACATCCTCGCCGCCTGCGGCGGACCTGACTCGCCGGTGCGCAAGGTCGTCGTCAAGTCCTCCGCGCACTACTACGGCTGCGAGCAGGACGACCCCGCCTATTTCATCGAGACCATGCGCCGCCCGCATCCGCCGCGTACGCGACTGGAGTCGGACATCGTGGAGGCCGAGAAGGCCGTCGACGGCTTCGCTGAGCGCAATTCGGACGTCACGGTCACCGTGCTGCGGTTCTCGAACGCGCTCGGGCCGGGCCTGCGCACCTCGCACACGGAGTTACTTGCGCACCCGGCGGTGCCCTGCATCCTCGGCTTCGACCCGCGCTACCAGTTCATCCACGAGGAAGACCTCGTCGGCGTCCTGCAGTTCGCCGCCGAGCGCGACCTGCCCGGGGTCTACAACGCCGCCGCGGACGGCGTGCTGGCGCTCTCGGAGGTGGCCTCGCTGCTCGGCCGCCCGCTCGCCCCGATCCTGCCGCCGTGGGGCACCTGGCTCGCGACAGCGGCGCTGCGCCAGGTTGGCATCCGGGTGCCGGAGGAGGTGCGCAACCAGCTCCGTTACGGCCGCGGGCTCGACAACCGCAAGCTCAAGGGCGCCGGCTACTCGTTCGGCTTCACGACCCGCGAGACGGTGCTCAAGCACGCCGAGGCGATGCGCGTGCGGTCGCTGCGGCGCGACGAGGGCGAGCCGTACCGCTACGAGCGCGAAGTCGAGGAGTTTCTGCGCTGGAGTCCGAGCGTGAGGCGCCGCGGGACGGTGTAACACTCAGGGGTGTAACGCGATACGGGTTGCAGGGGTTCTCTCCTTCCGACCGAACGCCTACCATCAGCGAGCCCCCAATGCCCCGTCGCCTGTTTGCCGTAGTCCTGATTGCCGTAGGAGTCCTCCTCGTGGGGACCGGGAGCCTGTACGCCTTCGACCGGTCGGTGAAGGAGAAGATCGCCGAGGGCGTCACGGTCAACGGCGTGGACGTCGGCGGGCTGACGCCGCAGGCGGCGCGCGTGAAGCTGAGCGCCGCGCTGCTGAAGCCGCTCGACCGCCCGGTCAGCGTGCGCTATCAGGGGCGCCGTTTCACGCTTACGGAGGAGCAGGCGCAGATCGCGGTCGACATCGACGGCTCGGTCGACCGCGCGCTTGCCGCCTCGCGCGCCGGGAACCTGCTGACGCGGACGTGGCGCGAGGTCCGGGGTGCGGAGCTGGACGCCAAGGTCGAGGCGAAGATCTCGTGGTCGCGTGCGGCGGTCCGCAAGGTCGTGCGGCGCGTCCGCGACAAGCTCACCATCGAGCCACGCGACGCCAAGGTCGACCTCGAGTCCGGCGACGTGAACCCGGTGACGTCGCGCGACGGCCGTGCCGTCGACACGCGCGGGCTCCGGCGCAACATCCAGGCCGAGCTGCTCGACGCTGGTGACACGCGGATCGCACGCGTGCGCACCTCGGTGGTCAAGCCGAAGGTCACCACGGAGGAGCTCGCCAAGGAGTATCCGGCGATCCTGGTCGTCAACCGCGGCGCCTTCAAGTTGACGCTCTACAAGGACCTCAAGCCGGCCAAGACGTACGGCATTGCGGTCGGCCAGATCGGCCTCGAGACGCCCGCCGGCCTCTACCACATCCAGAACAAGGCCGAGAACCCGGCCTGGAGCGTCCCGAACTCCGCCTGGGCGGGCGACCTCGCCGGCACCGTCGTGCCCGGCGGCACGCCGCAGAACCCGCTGAAGGCGCGCTGGCTGGGGATCTTCGACGGCGCCGGCATCCACGGCACCGACGCCTCTGGCTCGATCGGCAGCGCCGCCTCGCATGGCTGCATCCGGATGCTGATCCCGGACGTGATCGAGCTCTACGACCAGGTTCCGGTCGGCGCTCCGATCTACATCGCGTAGCTCGGCGAACGTCAGCCGCGCTGCCCTACCCAGCTGAAGTTCGTCCCGCCAGGCCGATCTCGGCCACGGGCACTTCCTGCCAGCCCTGCTGCAACAGGGAGGCGTGATGGTCCTGGTGGCGAATGCAGAGGGTGCCGATGAACACGCCCTCGCGCACCTGCTTGCGCATCACCGCGTACCACATGGTCGTCGCGTCGCCCGTGCCCTGGATCCGATGCCAGGGCTTCGGTGGCGGCTTGTCGGACGTCGCGATGTCTGCCTCCACGAGCTGGCGCTGGGTCGCCACCTGACCCGTGGAGGTATCGATGAAGAACACGGCCACGCCGCCGCAGGCTAGCGACGTCTGGGCGGCGGCCCTACGCCGCTTCGACCGCGACCTGCAGCGCCGCGGCGCCGCCGACCGCACCCGCCGGGCGTACGGGGCCGACATCGGCGAGCTGGCCACGTGGGCGGCCGCGCAGGGCATCGAGCCGGCCGCGATGACCTACCGCGTGCTGCGCGGGTACGCCGCCCGCCTCTCCGACCGCGGCGCCGCACCGCGCACGCTGGCGCGCAAGCTGGCCTCCTCGCGGGCGTTCTTCCGGTCGATGGTCGAGCACGAGGACATGGCCGCCAACCCGGCCGACCTGCTGCCCGCGCCCAAGCGGCCCCAGCCGCTGCCGCGCACGATCAAGGCGAGCGACGTCGCGACGCTGCTGGACCGGATCCCGGCCACGACCCCGCTCGAGATGCGCGACCGCGCGCTGTTCGAGCTCGCCTACGCGTGCGGCCTGCGCGCCGAGGAGCTGGTGAACCTCGACGCCGAGTCGGTGGACTTCGACCGCGAGCACGTACGCGTGGAGGGCAAGGGCGGCAAGACGCGCTTCGTCCCCGCCGGCGAGCCCGCGCTGGCCGCGCTCACGCGCTACCTGGAGCGCGGCCGGCCCGCGCTCTCGGCGGCGTCCGGCGACCCCGCGTTGTTCCTCTCCAAGTCGGGCCGGCGGCTCTCGACGTCCGACGTGCGCCGCCGCCTGCGGGTGTGGGCGCGGCACGCCGCGGCTCAGGGAGCGGTCCATCCCCACGCCCTCCGCCATTCGTTCGCGACGCATCTGCTGGAGGGCGGGGCGGACCTGCGCGCCATCCAGGAGCTTCTCGGACATGCATCGATCTCCACTACCCAGGTCTACACTCGGGTAGAGTCAGCCCGTCTGCGCGCGGCCTATCTGCGCAGCCATCCGCGGGCATAACGGGAGAGGCAGGCTCTGGAAACCAACGTCAAAGCGCTCGAGCTTAAAGACCTCTGGCGACGCTATAAGGAAGAGGCGTTCGAGCCGGCAAGGGAGAAGCTCGTCGTCGCTTACTCGCCGCTCGTGAAGTACGTCGCCGGCCGGATGTCCTCGGGCCTGCCTGCCCATGTCGAGGAGTCCGACCTCATCTCCTACGGCCTGATCGGGCTCATCAATGCGATCGAGCGGTTCGATCCCGACCGCGAGATCAAGTTCGAGACGTACGCGATCACGCGCATCAAGGGCGCGATCATCGACGAGCTGCGAGCGCTCGACTGGGTGCCGCGGTCGGTGCGCGCCCGGGCACGCGAGATCGAGCGCGTCCACGCGAAGCTCGAGCACCGCCTGCACCGGACGCCGACGGACGAGGAGATGGCCCGCGACCTCGGGCTCTCGGCCGAGGAGTTCCAGGAGGCGCTGGTCAAGATCTCCAACTCGACCGTCGTCGCGCTGGACGAGCTGTGGGCGGTCTCCGACGCCTCGGGCGACCAGGTGTCGCTGCTGGACACGATCCAGGACCACGACGCGCCCGATCCACAGCAGCTGCTCGACGCGTCCGAGCTCAAGGACCGCCTTGCCGACGCGATCAGCGCCCTGCCGGAGCGCGAGAAGCTCGTGATCGCGCTCTATTACTACGAGAACCTGACGCTGCGGGAGATCGGCGAGGTCCTGGGCGTGACCGAGTCACGCATCTCGCAGCTGCATACGAAGGCCGTGCTGCGCCTGAAGTCTCGCCTCCAGGGCGACAACCTCAGGGATTGACGCTAGGTTTCCTCCTCCCACCAGGGAGAGGAGGAGCAGGTCACATGCAGGCCGCAGACAGGATTCGCAACGTGGCTCTAGTCGGCCACCGGGGGAGCGGGAAGACGTCGCTGCACGAGGCCCTCTTGCACGAGGCCGGCGCGACGACCCGACTCGGCTCGGTGGCCGACGGTACGACGGTCTCGGACGCAGACGAGGACGAGAAGGCGCGTGGGATGTCGATCTCCGCGTCGCTCGCGTCGTTCGAGTGGCGGGACGTGAAGGTCAACCTCATCGACACCCCCGGCGAGCCGTCGTTCATCGCCGACGCGCTCGGCGCCCTGCGGGTGTGCGAGTCGGCCGTGTTCGTCGTCAACGCCGTGCTCGGCGTCGAGGTGAGCACGCAACGGCTGTGGGAGCGCGCCAAGGAGCTCGGCGTCGCCCGTCTCATCTACGTGAACATGCTCGATCGCGAGCGGGCGGACTTCTTCCGCACCCTCGAGTCGCTCAAGGCGGCGTTCGGGCCGCACGTGGTCGCGACCGAGATCCCGATCGGCTCGGAGCACAACACGCGCGGCGTGATCGACCTCGTGGACATGAAGGCGTACGAGTACGCCGACGGCACGTGCAGCGAGATCCCGATCCCCGACGACCTGGCCGATGTCGCGCAGGAGTACCGCGAGAAGCTGATGGACGAGGTCGCGGAGAACTCCGAGGCGCTGATGGAGCGCTACCTCGAGGGCGAGGACATCGCCCACGACGAGATCGTCACCGCGCTCGAGGACGGCACCGACCACGGGCACATCTTCCCGGTCACCTGCGGCGTCGCGACCACCCAGCTGGCCTCGAACCGGCTGCTCGACGCGATCGTCGACGACCTGCCCTCACCGGTGCAGCACGGCGGCCTGCAGCTCGACGGGATGAAGCTCGAGCCGGACCCCGACGCCGACATGTACGCGTACGTGTTCAAGACGCGCGCCGACCCGTACTCCGGCCGCATCAACCTCTTCCGGGTCTACCAGGGCACCGTCAACCACGACTCGCACGTGCTCAATACGCGCGCCCACTCCAAGGAGCGGATCGGCCAGCTGCTCGTCCCGCAGGGCAAGGACGTCAAGCAGACCGAGGCGTTCGGGCCGGGCGACATCGGCGCCGTCGCCAAGCTCAAGGAGACGCGCGCCGGCGACTGGCTGGCGTCGCGCGACGAGCCGATCGTGATGCCGTCGATCAGGCTCCCCGCACCCGTGATGGCGTTCGCGATGGAGCCGAAGTCCAAGGGCGACGAGGACAAGGTGTTCACCGCTCTCCGGCGCCTGCAGGAGGAGGATCCGACGATCGACCTGCACCGTGACGCGCAGACCGGCGAGCAGATCGTCGCCGGGCTCTCACAGATCCACGTCGAGGTGATCGTGGAGCGCATGCGCGCGCGGTTCGGCGCCGAGGTGACGCTGAAGCCGCCGCGGGTGCCCTACCAGGAGACGATCCGCCAGGGCGCCAAGGCGCACGGCCGGCACAAGAAGCAGACCGGCGGCCGCGGCCAGTTCGGCGACTGCCACATCGAGATCGAGCCGCTCGCCGACGGCGAGTTCGAGTTCGTCAACGCGATCAAGGGCGGCGTGATCCCGCAGGGGTTCATCCCGGCGGTCGAGAAGGGCGTGCTCGACGCGATGCAGGAGGGCGCCGTCGCCGGCTACCCGGTCAAGGGCGTGCGCGTGAAGCTGTTCGACGGCTCCTACCACTCCGTCGACTCGTCGGAGATGGCGTTCCGGCTGGCCGGGTCGCTCGCCATGAGGCAGGCGCTCAGCTCGGCCGGCGCGGTGCTGCTGGAGCCGATCATGCTCCTGACCGCGTCCGTGCCCGACTCCGCCGTCGGCGACGTGATGGGCGACCTGTCCTCGCGCCGCGGCCGCCCGCTCGGCACCGAGGCCGTTGCCGGCATGGTCGAGGTCAAGGCCGAGATCCCGATGTCGGAGGTGCTCAGCTACGCGCCCGACCTGCGGTCGCTGACCGGCGGTCAGGGCGAGTACACGATGGAGTTCCTGCGCTACGAGGAGGTCCCGGCGCACCTCGCCCAGAAGGTGGTGGAGAAAGCCCAGGAGCAGGAGGAAGTGCGGGCCTAGCTACCCTGCCGGGTCGTGGCACGGTCGCGAGACATCCGAACCAACCAGAGCGACATCGCCTGCGACGTGTGCGGGCGGACGCTGCTGCGTGGTGAGCACCCGGAGACGTTCCTGGCCGGTGGCTCGCGGCGCCAGGTGTGCGACCTGTGCACGGCGCGGGCGCAGCACGAGGGCTGGATCCGCGAGTCCGGCGGTGACGAGCTCGAGCTGCGCCACACCCGTCACGACGGGCGCGGGCGCTCGCTGCGCGACCGGCTGCGCGGGCGGCGCGAGCGGGCGCGCGAGACGCAGGAGGAAATGGCGGCGACGGCCGACGACGCGCCGCCGCACGAGGAGCCGGATGCACCCGCGCGCCGCGCCGTCGAGCCGCCGCGGCGGCCGCGGCACGTGCGCGCGGTGCCGACCAACGCCGACCTCAAGATGCAGCGCGCGCTCGAGATCTTCAACGCGTCGGACCACACGCGCACGGTCGGCGGGGTGGCGCGCTCGCTCGGGGCGCCCGCGGTATGCGTGCGCCCGCGCACGGACCGTCCCAGCGTCGTCTCGATCACCGTGATGTGGGAGCTCAGCTGGTACCGGTTCGAGATCGACCTGTCCGACGAAGCGGGCGGCGTGCGCCGCGAGGGCCAGGGCGACGAGCTCTCCGATCTGTCGCCCGAGGAGCAGGAAGCGAACGCCGCCGCCGATGAGCGCGGGGCCCTGCATCTAGACACATGAACGATGCACCAGGCAGCAGCGCTTTGTTAGCGTGCGCAGTGTGATTTATTGCGTCGTGCCCGAGCCGCTCTCGGACGAGCTCTACGAGAAGTTGTCGAACTACTACGCGGACGACCCCAACGTCGAGGTGATCGTCGACCGGCGCAAGAGCGAGCGCCGCGACGCCGGCGGCGGCGGCGGTCAGCGCGAGGTGCGCGACCGGCGGCGGCCCCGAGTAGTGGGCGACTTCCCGCCGCTGTCTGCCGCATAGCGTGACCCGCCTCGTCGTCCACGTGGACGGCGGCGCGCGCGGCAATCCCGGGCCCGCCGCTGCGGCGGCCGTGGTGTCCGCCGAAGACGGCGCGGTGCTCGACGAGACCGCCGTCGTGCTCGGCCGCGCGACCAACAACGTCGCCGAGTACCGCGGGCTGCTGCTCGGCATCGACCGGGCGCGCGCGCTCGGTGCGACCGAAGCCGACTTCGTGATGGACTCGGAGCTCGTGGCGAACCAGATCAGCGGTCGCTACAAGGTCAAGAGCCCGGACCTGGCGACGCTGCACCGCCAGGCGCTGGACGCGCTCGCAGGCTTCGAGCGCTGGTCGGTCAAGTCCGTCCCACGCGCGCAGAACGCGGCCGCCGACGCGCTCGTCAACCAGGCGCTCGACGGCGGCGGCGGCGATGACCACGGGGGCGAGCCGACCGAGTACGCCGGCTACCTCCGGATCAACGACCTCCTGCAGCTCCAGCACCCGCTCACCGCCGAGGCCCACGACGAGCTGCTGTTCGTCATCGTCCACCAGTCCTACGAGCTGTGGTTCAAGCTCATGCTGCACGAACTCGCGAAGGCGCGGTCAGAGCTCGAGGACGGGCGTCCGCAGGCGGCGATCGGGCCGCTGCGGCGCACGGCGGCGATCGACCGGCTGCTGCTCAATCACCTCGACGTGCTGGAGACGATGGGGCCGGACGGGTTCCTGGAGTTCCGCGACCCGCTCACGCCCGCATCCGGCTTCCAGTCCGAGCAGTTCCGCGCGATCGAGGCCGAGAGCCCTCCGCTGTACCAGGCGTTCGCGGCCTGCGCCGGCTTTCCCGACGACCGCGAGGCACGCCTCGACGCGCTCGCCGAGCTCTATCGCGATCACCTCGACGACCCGGCGCGCACCGTCCTCTACCAGGTCGCCGAGCTCCTGGTCGACCACGACGAGCTGATCGCCCTGTGGCGCCACCACCACACGCTGATGGCGGCGCGCGAGATCGGCAGCCGCACCGGGACCGGCGGCTCGCGCGGCGTCGAGTACCTGCGCGGGACGCAGGGCAAGCGGTTTTATCCCGAGCTCTGGGAGGTCAGGGCCGCGCTGTGATCACCAGCGCGCGGCGTTGCGGATCGCGCGCACGATCTCCTCGTCCGGCGCGCCCTTGACCACGTAGCCGATCGCGCCGGCACGGGACATGTCGTACTGCGCGGACTGACTGCCGTCGGCGCTCAGGGCGACGATCCGCGTGGTCGGGCTGGCCTCGCGGATCTCGCTCGCGGCGCGCACACCGCCGCCTCCGGGCATGTCGAAGTCGAGCACCACCACGTTCGGGCGCCGGTGCGCGGCCATCTCGATCGCCTCCGCGGCGTCCTTCGCCTCGCCGACCAGCTCGAATCCCTCCTCGCGCTGCAGCAGCGCCGACAGGGTCAGGCGGATCGTCGCGTCGTCGTCCGCGATCACGAGCCGGATCGACGCCTCGTCCGTGGCCGCGCTGCCGCTGTGTACCTCCACGCGGTTGCGGCCGTTCTCCTTGGCGCGGTAGAGCGCCTGGTCGGCGAGCTCGAACACCTGGTCGGGGCGGCTCGCTCCGTCGTGCAGCTGGGCCACTCCGGCGCTCACCGTCAAGAGGCCGCCGGCCGGGTGCGGCAGGCCGAGCGCTTCGACGGCGTTGCGCAGGCGCTCGGCCGCCAGGCCTGCCGTCTCGATCGACTGCTCGGGCAGCAGCACGAGGAACTCCTCGCCGCCGTAGCGGTAGACCGCGTCGCCGGTGCGGATCTGCTGCTGCAGCGCGCCGGCCACCGCGCGCAGCGCGCCGTCGCCACCCAGGTGACCGGCTCCGTCGTTGTAGCCCTTGAAGTCGTCGATGTCGAACAGCGCGACGCAGTAGGAGTGCCCGTAACGCTCGACGCGGCCGCACAGCGCCTCGAGGTCCTCCGCGAGCCGCAGGCGGTTGCCGAGCGCGGTGAGCGTGTCGTGGCGCGCGTCGTCGTGCAGGCGGCGGTGCAGCGCGGTGACCCGGCCGGCGGCGATCAGCTTGCGCTCGAGCTGGGCGAGGTCGGGCGGCTTCAGGAGCAGGTCGTCGGCGCCGGCCTCCATGGTCGACCGCGCGGCCTCCTCGTCGGCGGCGCCCGTGAGCACGATCACGTACGCGTACAACCCTCCGCTGTGCCCGCGGATCGCACGCGACAGCGCCGTGCCGTCCATGCCGGGCATCTCCCAGTCCGTGATCACCACCTCTGGCGTCTCCTGCTGGTAGAGCCGCCATGCCTCGGACCCGTCCGTGGCGGCCGTGCAGGTGTGCCCGAGCCGCTCCACGCATGTGCTCACCAGCAGGCGGGTTCCCGGGTCGTCGTCGGCGATCAGGACGTGCATTCGAGAACGTGAGTGTGACGGGTCATCGTGGACGATTGTCGCGACGCGGGGTCAATCTGCGCTGCGATCGGCCGATCTTCCTGGAAGTCCATGACGGAATCCGTCCCGCAGCGGCTTGCCCGCGGCTTGACCGCGCCCACTTTCGCCGCCATCGCGGTGGTGCTGGTGCTCGTGCTGAGCACCTTCGCCGCCCTGGTGGTGAGCGTCGAGCGCTTCCACGACGAGGCCGACAGCATCCAACGGTCCGAGCGGCTCCTCGCGCAGTCCAGCGCCGCCGAGCGCGACGTCGTGGACGTCGAGACCGGCCTGCGTGGCTACCTGCTCACTGGCGAAGAGCGGTTCCTCGAGCCGTTCCACCACGGCCGGCTGCACTACGACCGTCACTTCGTGACAATCGCGGGCCTGGTCCGCGATCCGGGCCAGATCCGCCGCGTGCCGGAGCTGCACCGCGCCGCCGCCGCGTACGTCAACGGCTACGCGATACCGCTGCGCACGCAGGGCGCGAACCTGTCGCCTGACGCGCTGGCGGACGCGATGGCCGACGGCAAGCGGCGCCTCGACACCCTGCGCCGGGACTTCGACGACTTCAACCGCGTCGGGACACGTCTCGCCGCCGAGCGCGGCGAGCGCGCCGCGTCCGGCGGCAACCTGGCGGTGCTGATCGCCGCTGCCGGCGCCGTCGGCAGCGCGCTCCTGCTGCTCCTGCTGGGTCTCTACCTGCACCGTGCCGTCTTGCGCCCCGTGCACCGCGTGGCGCTCGCAGCGCGGCGTGTCGCCGCCGGTCGCCGCGATGTCCGTGTGCCCGCCAAGGGCCGTGGCGAGGTCGCGCTGCTGGGCGAATCCTTCAACGGCATGGCCGAGGCGCTCGGTGCGCGCGAGGAGGCGCTGCGCCTCGCCAGCGATCGCCTCCAGGGCATTCTCGAGCACGCCACCGCGCTGGTGTCGGTCAAGGACGTGGACGGCCGCTACGTCGCCGTCGGGCGTGCCTGGGAGCGGGTGCACGGCCTGACCGCCGAGCAAGCACGCGGCCGCACCTTCGCCGAGCTGAAGCCCGGCTGGAGCGACGCGGCCGCGTCGCGCGCGTCCGAACTCCAGGTGATGCGCACCGGCGAGGTGCTCGAGTACGAGCGCGAATCGATCACGCCGACCGGCACCGCGTCCTACGTGACGGTCCAATTTCCGCTCAAGGACGCGGCCGGCGACGTCTACGCGGTCGTCAGCATGTCCACCGACGTGACCGACCGCAAGCGGGCGCTGGCCGAGGCGGTCGAGGCCTCGCGCTCGAAGTCCGAGTTCCTGGCCAACATGAGCCACGAGATCCGCACGCCGCTGAACGGCGTGATCGGGATGACCGAGCTGCTGCTCCAGACGGAGCTCGGCACCGAGCAGCGCGAGTACGCGCGCACGGCGGCCTCGTCGGGCGAGGCGCTGCTGGGCGTGATCAACGACATCCTGGACTTCTCGAAGATCGAGGCCGGCAAGCTCGAGCTGGACGCCCACGAGTTCGACCTGCGCGAGGCGGTCGAGGACACGTGCGAGATGCTTGCGGGGCAGGCGCACGGCAAGGCACTCGAGCTGACGGCGTTCGTCGCCGAGGACGTGCCCGCCGTCGTACGCGGCGATCGTGGCCGGCTGCGGCAGATCGTCACGAACCTCGTCTCGAACGCGATCAAGTTCACCCACCGCGGTGAGGTGGCCGTGCGCGTCGAGCTGCTCGAGCGCGCGGGCCGCGACGCGGTGCTGCGCTTCGAGGTCGCCGACAGCGGCATCGGCATCGAGCCGGCGAAGCTCGCCACGCTGTTCGAGTCCTTCTCCCAGGCCGACACGTCGACCACCCGCCGGTACGGCGGCACCGGGCTCGGGCTCGCGATCTCGCGCCAGCTCGTCGCGCTCATGCACGGTGAGATCGGCGCGACTTCCGAGCCCGGCGCAGGCAGCCGCTTCCACTTCACCGTCCGCCTGCCGGCGCCGGAGACCGGTCGCCCGGCGCGCCGCGAGGCCCTGACGGTCCCGGCCGGTCTGAACGTCCTGGTCGTCGACGACAACGCGACCAATCGCGAGATCGTCAGCGCCTACCTGCGCTCGTCCGAAGTGCGCTGCGAGCTGGCCGACTCGGGCGCCGCGGCGCTCGCCGCGATGCACGCCGCCGCGCGCGCCGGCGAGCCGTTCGCGATCGTGGTGCTCGACGCGCAGATGCCCGAGATGGACGGCCTCGACCTCGCGGCCGCGATCCGCCAGGCGCCGAGCCTGCGCGAGACGCCGCTGGTGATGCTCACGTCCACCGGAGAGCACCGCGCCCGCGCTCGCGAGCTCGGGATCACCGGCTACCTGACCAAGCCGGTCCGGCGCGCACGACTGCTCGACACGCTGGCCGACGTCGCGCACGGCAACGACCCGGCGACGACCGAGGCCGGGTCGGCGCAGGTCGGCGGGCTCCCGCACATGGCGCGGATCCTGGTCGCCGAGGACAACGTGGTGAACCAGCTCGTGATCGAGACGATGCTCGACAAGCGCGGCTTCGCGGTCGACGTGGCGGCGGACGGCGCCGAGGCCCTCGCCCACCTCGCCCACGGCACGTACGCGGCGGTCTTCATGGATTGCCAGATGCCGAACATCGATGGCTACGAGGCGACCCAGCGGATCCGCGCGCAAGAGCACGACGGCACGCGCCTGCCGGTGATCGCGATGACCGCACACGCGATGAAGGGCGACCGCGAGCGCTGCCTCGCGGCCGGCATGGACGACTACCTCTCGAAGCCTCTGCGGCCGGACGCGCTCGACGCGGTGCTCGAGCGCTGGCTTGGCGTCGCCCCGGTCACCGCACCGTCGGCTGAGACGGACATGGCTGCCTCCGACGCGCTCGTCGACGAGGCGCGCATGCGCACGTTCCGCGACGACTATCCGGACATCGTCGACCAGCTCGTCGACCTGTTCCTCGAGAGCACGCCGCCGCTGCTCGAGGAGCTGCACTCCGCACTCGACGGAGACGACGGCAAGGAGCTGCGGCGCGCCGCCCACAAGCTCAAGGGCAGCTGCCAGAACGTGGGAGCGACATTCATGGCGACGCTCTGCAAGTCGCTCGAGCAGGGCGACGGCGATGCCCGCGAGACGCTGGCCGAGCTCGACGCCGCGCTGGCGCCGACCGAAGCCGCGATCCGCCAGGCGCTGACGTAGTGGACCCGTCCGCAATTTCGCCGGGTTCTGGCGGGCCCCGCCCGCCTCTGCCGGCACCCGGCATCCGGTCACGTGCAACCAGCATGCTCGCGGATGCCGTGCACCGGCAGAGACGACCGGGACTACGCCAGGCGACCCGCCGAAATTCCGGACGGATCCACTAGTGCTCGCGCTGACGATCGTGTTCGCCGTGGCCGCGATCGCGGCCGTCCTGTACGCCCACCGCACCAGTCGCGCCGTCGCGGCGGCCGCTAGAGCCCGCGCGCGCTACGAGGCGCTCGCCGCCAACCTGCCGGACGTGTCCGTGGTGCTCCACGACCGTGACCTGCGCTTCACGCTCGCCGCCGGCTCGGCGCTGGAAGCGCACGGCTGGCGTCGCGACGAGATCGAAGGCCAGCTGATCGAGGACGTGCTCCCCGGTCGCCAGGGGGAGGCGCTGCTCGCGCATTGCCGTGCCGCTCTGCGTGGCGAGTCCTCCGGCCACAGCTGGACGCGAGACCGAGACGGCGAGCACTACCGCGGCGAGCATGTGCCGCTGCGCGATGCCCGCGGCGAGATCACCGGCGGGATGATCGTCGTGCGCGACATCACCGAGCCGCAGCAGGCGCAGGCCGACCTCGAGTACGAGCGCGGGTTCTTCGCCGCGGTGCTTGAACACCTCTCCGACCATGTGGTCGCATGCGACGCGAACGGGCGGCTGCTGCTCATCAATGACGCCGCCGGCAGACCGGACGCCACGGCCGGCGTCGACCCGCTCGACTGGCCCGACCACTTCGGCCTGCGCCGCGCGGACGGCCGCACGCCGCTGCCTGCGGCCGAGGTGCCGCTGTTCCGGGCACTCCAGGGCGAGGTCGTCACCGACGCGGATCTCACCGTGGACGCGCCCGGCGTCGGCCTGCGGCGGATGCTCGCCTCCAGCCGGCCCGTCCTGGACCACGAGGGCCGCATGCTGGGGGCCGTCGCGTCCGGCGTCGACGTGACCGAGCAACGCGCGACCGACGAGCGCCTGCGCGCGAGCGAGGAGCGCTACCGATCGGTCGTCGAGAGCGTCGGTGACACCGTCTTCCAGACCGACTTGCGCGGCCGCTGGACGTTCCTGAACGAGAGCTGGGCGCGCTGGACGGGGCGCCCGGTCGCGGACGTCCTGGGCCGGAGTTCCTCGGAGCTGGTGCACCCGGAGGACCGCGCCGCGCACACGCGTGCGTTCGCTCCGCTGCTGGCCGGCGAGGTCGAGGCGGTGCAGGTGCGCTTTCGCTACGTGACCGCCGACCACGTGACGCGCTGGGCGGAGGTCCGCGCCAGCCTCGCGCGCGGCGCCGCCGGGCGCCCGCTCGGCATCGCGGGCGTGATGGAGGACATCACCGAGCACCACCGGACCCGCCAGTACGAGGCCGCCGAGCAGGCGGTCGTGGACGTGCTCGGCGCGGCGATCGACGTCGAAGACGGCATGCCCGTGCTGCTCGCGGCTCTGTGCCGCAACCTCGACTGGGACCTGGCCGAGCTGTGGACGCTCGACCCCGAGCGCGAGGTGCTGCACTGCACCGATGCCTGGGGCGAGCGGCGGACCGGCCTGGAAGCACTCGAGGCGACGCGCGACGGCGAGACCTTCGAGGTCGGTGATGGGCTGCAGGGCCAGGCGTGGGCGCGGCGAGTGCCGATCTGGGCCTCCGGGCTCGAGGACGACCCGCTGTTCCAGCGCGGCGCGGCGGCCAAGGCCGGCGGCGTCCGGTCCGCGCTCGCGATGCCGATCGCGCGCGGGGGAGACGTGCTCGCCACGATCATGTTCTTCTCCCGCGAGCAGCGCGATCCCGATCCGGGCCTCGGCCGGCTTCTGCAGACGATCGGCGCGCACCTGGCGCAGTTCCTCGAGCGCCGCCGCACCGAGCGCGCGCTCGCCGAGCGCGTCGCCGAGGTGCACCAGCTTTCACGGGTCGTCGCCGAACTCGAGCGCGCCTGAACGGTTGTACGGGGGCACCGGGCATGCGAACATGCGTTCGTATGACGAGCGACGGCAGTCCCTACGCCCGGTTCCAGCGAGCCCTCCGGATCGGCAGGCTCTCGCTCGTGCGAGCGGCCGCCGCCGAGCTCCCACGCGTCGAGCTCGACGACGCGCTGTCGATCTGCCTGCTGATCTCCGAGCAGGACGCGGAGCGGTTCGAGCGCGCTGCCGTGCGGTGGCTGGCGCGCCTGAGCCTCGAGGTGCCGACGGTGCGGATCGAGGACCTCCGCGCCGGACTGATCGCGTTCGAGGCGCTGCCGGAGAACCCGCTCGGCGCCCGGCACGCCCTGGCGGAGCTGTGCCAGCGGCACGGGCTCGCGCGCGCGGCGCGGGCGCTGGCGCCGGCCGCGGTGTAAGCGCCGAGCGCCGCGCCGGGACGAACTTCGGCATTAAGGGGTGGGTTCGGCCGCCGCGCCATCCACCAGCCGCGTGGCGTCTTTGCCGCGATATGCGCGGAGAAAACGCCACGGAGTCCCCCGCGCGGCCGAAACCGCGCTTCCTTACCCAGCCGCAGTTGACGTTCGCCGGGGCGCCAGCACGGCCTCGACGTCGCCACGCAGCACGTCGCCCAACTCCCCGCCGCCGCTCACCGCCCACAGCGCCAGCGAGCCGTTGTAGGCGACCAGCACGGCACGTGCGACGGCCGTCGGGTCCGCGCCGCCCACCAGGTCACCGCGCGCCACGGCCTCCGCCAAGAGCACATGCACCTCGTCCAACGCCCGCGCGAACCACCGCTCGGCGATCCGCCGGAAGTCCGGATCGCCGACGTCGAGCGCGAGCACGCCGAGATGGTTGGCGTACGCCTCGCGCGTCCCCACGGGCGCGCTGAGCGCGGCCAGTGCGGCGTGCAGCGCGTCGAGCGGTGCCGCGTGCGCACCGCGCGCTGCGGCGAAGGCCGTCGCGACGCCGTCCGGCGCCGGCTCGAGCGCGGCCAGCAGTAGCGCGCGCTTGGAGCCATAGCGCTCGGCGAGCGTCGAGGGCGCGAGTCCGACCTCGTGCGCGACGTCGGCGAACGTGAGCCGTGCGACGCCGCGCTCGCCGACCACGCGCCGTGCCGCGGCGAGCACCTCGACGTCGCTGCGGGTGCGCGGTCGTCCCCGTGGATTCTTTTCCGAATGGATATTCGGTATCGTACACCGGCATGGAGCTGGAGAACCACATCGCACTCGTCGCGGGCGCGACCCGCGGCGGAGGGCGGGGCATCGCGACCGAGCTGGGCGCGCGCGGCGCGACCGTCTACGCCACCGGTCGCAGCACGCGCGACCGCCGGTCGGACCTGCAGCGTCCGGAGACGATCGAAGAGACGGCGGAGCTCGTGGACGCCGCCGGCGGGCATGGGATCGCGGTCGCGGTCGACCACACCGATCCTGAGCAGGTGCGTGCGTTGGTGGCCCGCATCGCCGCCGAGCAGGACGGCCGCCTGGACGTGCTCGTCAACAGCGTCTGGGGCGGCGACCACCTGACGACCTGGGACGACGAGTTCTGGAAGCACGACGTCGAGCGCGGCCTGGAGATGCAGCGCCGTGCGGTGTGGGCGCACGTGATCACCGCACACGCGGCGGTGCCGCTGATGGTCGCGCGCCGGCGCGGCCTCGTCGTCGAGGTGACCGACGGCGTCAGCGACAAGTACCGCGGCACGCTGTTCTACGACCTCGCCAAGGCATCGGGGATCCGCCTCGCCAAAGCGATGGCGGCCGACCTCGAGCCGCACGGCATCCCCGCGGTCGCCGTGTCGCCCGGCTTCCTGCGCTCGGAGGCGATGCTCGACCACTTCGGCGTCACGGCCGAGACGTGGCGTGACGGGATCGCGAAGGACAAGCACTTCGCGCAGTCCGAGACGCCGCACTTCGTCGGTCGCGCGATCGCCGCGCTCGCCGCCGACCCGGACAACGCGCGCTGGTCCGGCCGCGCGGTCGGCTCGTGGGACCTCGCCCGCGCCTACGGGTTCGAGGACATCGACGGCGCTCACCCCGACTGGGGCGCCTACGCCGCCACGCTCTAGTGGAGGTCGAGCACGCGGGCGCCGGAGATCCAGTGCACCTGTGTGTCTCCGTAGTGCGTGAGCACCTGGCCGGGCAGCGGGTGCGTGTGCCCGTGCAGGATGTAGCGCGGATGGTGCTGGTCGACCCAGTCGCGCAGGCCCTCGAAGCCGATGTGCGCCGGGTCGTCGGGATCGTCGTTGATCCCGAGCGGCGGGCAGTGGCAGAGCAGGACGTCGGCGGCCGGTAGGCGCTTGGCGAGGCGATTCGCCTGGCGCTGCGTGTACTGGTGCGTGGTTCCCTTGCCGTAGCGCACGCAGCCTTCGAAGCCGGCCGCCGTTATCCCGCCGCCGAGCTGCGTGCGGCGCAGGTGCAGATCCTCGATCTCGAGCTCGCGCAGCAGATGCTCGGGGTCGTGGTTGCCGTGCACGCCGTAGCGCGGGAGGTCGAGCGACATCAGCGGCTCGATCCACGCCCGGTCGAGGTCGCCGAGGCAGAGCACCGTGTCGACACGCTTCTGGCGGGCGAGCTGGGCCGGGTCGATGGGCGGGCGCTTGTCGGCGAGTGCGAGGACGCGCATCAGCTGCGCAGCGCCGCGAGCCCTGCCTCGAGGAACCGCAGCGCGTCGTCGATGAAGACGACCGGGTCCGCCATCATGGCCTCCGCCCGCTCGGGGTCCTCGTCAAGGATCACGTCGGCCTTGTCGCTGCTCGCAAGCAGCGCCGCGACGGCCGCCGCGGCGACCAGCCGCGGGCGCAGTGCGTCGGAGGGCTCGCCGAGATCCTCGGCGACCGCCTCGGCGAGCCGCTGCTCGAACTGGCGCATGTGCTGCAGGTCGCAGGCGGCCACCGCGGGCGACTCGTGCCGCAGCCGTGCTTCCAGCCGCGCTGCCTCAGTGTCGCCGGTGTACTCCTTCGCGGCGCGCCCGATCCAGGTCCGCAGCGCCTCGAGTGCCGTGGTGCCCGGCGCGCCGCTCGGTCATCGTGCGGTCGAAGTCCTCGAAGGCCGACTCGAACTTCGCGAACACCACCTCCTCCTTCGAGGGGAAGTAAGCGAAGAAGGTGCGCGGCGAGATGTCGGCGGCCGCGGCGATGTCGGCGATCGTCGTCGCCTCGAATCCGCGCTCGGCGAAGAGGCGCATGGCGGCGACGTGGATCGCCTGGCGCGTCTGTTGCTTCTTCCGTTCCCGCAGTCCGCTGGGCATGGCACGGAATTCTAGCGTTCCGTGCAAATTTGCAGAGGTTGCAATATTGCAGCGAGTGTGATGTAGTGCCTGCCATGACCTCCCCGCTCTCTCGCCTCGGCCGCGCCCTTGCCCATCGCTGGCGCCGCACTCTCCTCGTCTCGATCATCGTCGTCGCCGGCATCGGCACGCTCGGCAGCGCGCTCGGCGCCGGCTTCGTCGACGACTACCGCACGCCCGGCGTCGACTCGACGCGGGCCCAGGAGCTGCTCGAGGCTCGCTTCCCCTCGGTCTCGGGCGCCGATGCGGCGCTCGTGTTCGCGGGTGATCGCGCTGTCGTCACGAGCGACGGCGTCAAGGAGACGCTGGGGAAGGTCGCCGGGCAGCCGCACGTGACGGGCGTGAGCGAGCCACAGGTGTCGCGCGACGGCACGGTGGCGTTCGCGACCGTGCAGTACGACCAGCCGGCCGAGGATCTCGGGCCGGTGGCGCGCGAGCGGCTCGAGGCGGCCACCGGCCCCGCTGAGCGCGCCGGGGCGGAGGTCTCGATGCGCGGCATGGCCGTCGACATCGGCGACGAGCAGCCGGCGCCGATCGGCGAGCTGATCGGCGTCGCCGCCGCGCTGCTCCTCCTCACCCTCCTGTTCCGCTCGGTCGTGGCGATGGCGGTCACGCTCGTCGCTGCCGGCTTCGGGCTCGTCGCGGGCATGACGCTGGTCGCGCTGGCGAGCGCCGGTGTCGAGATCCCGACCGTGGCGCCGACGATCGGCGTGATGCTCGGGCTCGGCGCCGGGATCGACTACGCGCTGTTCCTGGTCGCCCGCCATCGCGAGCGACTGGCGGCGGGAGACGACGTCGAGACGGCGGCGGCAAATGCGAACGGGACCACCGGCGTCGCGGTGCTGACCGCCGGAGCGATCGTGGTGGTGGCGATCAGCGGCCTGCTGGCCGTCGGCATTCCGTTCGTCGGGCGCATGGGCCTCGCCGCCGGCGTCGTGGTCGCGGCGACCGCGGTGGCCGCCGTCACGGTGATGCCGGCGCTGCTCGGCATGGCCGGGCGTCGTGTGCTCAGCCGGCGTGACCGGAAGGCGACCGAGCCGCCGGCGCCGACCGGCCCCGGCCGCGCCGAGCGCTGGGCGCAGGGTGTCGCGCGCCGCCCGCTCCTCTTCACCGTCGCCGGCACGGCGATCCTGCTCGCGCTGGCGGCGCCGGTCCTCGGCCTCCGCCTCGGCCAGCCGGACGACGGCACCAAACCGGCGTCCGCGACGCAGCGCGTCGCCTACGACCGGCTCGCCGAGGGCTTTGGCGCGGGCTTCAACGCCCCGCTCGTGGTTGCTGTGGCGCTGCCGCAGGACCGCGCCGCCGCCGGCGAGGCGCTGCAGCGGCTCGAGGCCGGCGCGAAGGCCGCGCCCGGCGTCGCCACCGTCACGCCGCCGGTGATCAACGGCGCTCGCGACGCCGCGACCGTCACCGTGATCCCGCGCACCGCGCCGCAGGACGAGGCCACGTCGGCGCTCGTCAACCATCTGCGCGACGAGGTGGTCCCGACCGCCACGCGGGGCACCGGCGCGGAGGCGCACGTCGGTGGTGCAACCGCGACGTTCGACGACATGGCCGGCCGCGTGAGCGAGCGGCTGCCGCTGTTCATCGGCGTGGTCGTCGGCCTCTCGCTGCTGCTGTTGATGGCGGCGTTCCGGTCGATCGTCGTGCCGCTTGTCTCGGCCGCCTTCAACGTGCTCTCGATCGGTGCCGCCTACGGCGTCGTGACGCTCGCCTTCCAGACCGACGCCGGCACGTCGCTGCTGGGCGTGTCCGACCAGCCGATCGTCTCGTTCGTCCCGATGTTCATGTTCGCGATCCTGTTCGGGCTGTCGATGGACTACAACGTGTTCCTGCTCTCACGGGTGCGCGAGGAGTACCTGCGGACCGGCGACGCGCGTGCGGCCGTGACCCACGGCCTCGGGCGAACCGCGAGCGTGATCGGGACCGCGGGCGCGATCATGACCGCCGTCTTCCTCGGCTTCGTCACCGAGGCGGACTCGGTCGTGAAGATGATCGGCGTCGGGCTGGCGACCGCGATCGCCGTCGACGTCACGGTCGTGCGCATGCTGCTCGCGCCGGCCGTGCTGACGCTGCTCGGCGAGCGTGCCTGGGGCCTGCCGAAGTGGCTCGACCGCCTGGTGCCGCACGTGGACCTCGAAGGCGGCGCGCAGCTGAAGCCGGCGCCCGAGGGTGGATGACTGATTCCACGACCCACGCACCCGCCTGGGCGCGCGGGCCGCGAAATCAATCATCTAGTCCTTGTAGGGATCGAAGGTGTCCGGGCCGGCCATGGCGACCCCGATCGGCGTGAGGCGATGCAGCACGCGGATCGAGTCGCCGTGGTCGGCCAGCACCTCGTCGAGCCGCTTATAGGCGTCGGGCGCCTCGTCGGCCGCGCCGCCGCGCAGCTCGATCCCGCGGCTGTGGAGGTCGGCGCGGACGCGGTCGTAGTCGATCAGCCCGGGCTGGATCCGCCGCCGGCGCTTGACGAGCCTCGCGAACGGGTGGCGCGGGCAGACGGCGCTCTCGTGCCGGCCGCGCGCCACGAAGAAGTCGCAATCGTGCTCGGGGCACTCGTACGCGACGCCCATCTTCCCGGCCGCCTGCGTTCGCGACATCCGCCGGCCGGCGCCGTGCACAGTGGAGTAGAACGCCGCCCGCGCGTCGACCGTGTCGACGCCCTCGAGGATCACGCTCTGCTCGCTCATCGTCGCGCCGACGAAGCCCTGCTGGCCCGGGAACGCGGGGGTGCAGCCCTTGCGGACGACCCACCAGTCCTCGCCGCCGTGGGTCTCGCGCCACGCGAAGTTGTGGTGGTTGTGGACGGAGGCGGTGGGGGAGGTGCCGAGGATCTTCAACACCCGGTCGACGACCACATCGCGGCCCGCGTGGGCGTACGCGCCGGCGAGCTGCATCGCCGCGGTGTACTCCTGGCCGAGCTCGCACTCGATCGAAAGCAGCGCGGGCTCGGCGTCCATCCCGTCACCGCTCGCCCCGGCGAGCTCGAGGTAGCGCGTCGCCGTCTTGTGGCCGAAGCCGCGCGAGCCGAAGTGCACGCCGACCCAGACGAAGTCCTCCTCGTCGGTGAACAGGTCGACGTAGTGGTTGCCCGCGCCGACGGTGCCGAGCTGGTCGGCGGCGAGGGTCAGCAGCTCGCGCTGCGATGAGGCGTCGGCGTCGCGGATCGAGTCGAGCACCGGGTGGTCGACCGGCTCGTCGTTGCGCCGCCCGACGCCGAACGAGATCCGCGCGACGATCTCGTCCATCACCCGCGGTAGATCGCCGGCGATGTCCTCGCGCCGCAGCCCGGTGCGGACGGCCTTGTTCCCGCACCCGATGTCGTAGCCGACGCCCGACACCGAGATGTGGCGCCGGTAGGCGACCACGCCACCGACCGGCTGGCTGTAACCAACGTGCCCGTCGGCGCACAGCACCCCCGCCGCGTCGTCCTCGGCGGCGACGCAGCGCTCGAGTTGGCGCACCGTGCGCTCCTCGTGGTCGCCGATGACGATGACGTTCACCACCCCACGGTACTCCTCTCAGGGTTGACGTGGCTAACAGTGTTAGCTAGAGTGTGGCTAACACTGTTAGCTAGAGTCCAAGGAGATCGCACGATGCACGCCACGCACACACGCTCCCTCGGTGCCGCCCGGCACGTCGCGTACGGCGCGCTCGCGGCGGCGCTGCTCGCCTTCGCCGTCTTCGAGCTGGTGACTCAGGGCACCGGCTGGTGGCAGTTCTTCGCGTTCGGGGCCGGGCCTGATCTGGCCCTGTTCGTCGGTATCGCGCCAGGTCTCGCCAAGGGGCAGCTGCACCCCCGCGCCGTGCCGCTCTACAACGCGCTGCACCGCTTCTGGGGCCCGGTCGCGCTTGCCGTGCTGGCCGCGTTCGACGTCGTCTCGGTCGGCTTCTTCGTCGGCGCGATCGCGTGGGCCCTGCACATCGCCGTCGACCGCACCGTCGGCTACGGCCTGCGAGGCCCGGATGGCTTCCAGCGCTCCTGAGCTCACCCCGCGTGCGCGGGAGATCGTCGCCGCCGCGCGCGAGCTGCTCGAGGCCGAAGGGCCGGAGGGGCTTTCGATGCGGCGCGTCGGCGACCGGCTCGGCATCCGCGCTCCGTCGATCTACAAGCACCTGCCGGACAAGCAAGCGCTGGAGGCGGCCGTCGTCTCGCAGGGCTTCGACGAACTGGCCGCGGTGTTCGAGCGCGCCGTGCGGGGCGCGGCCGACCCGCTCGGCGCGGTCGCCCGCGCCTACCGCGGGCACGCGACCAGCCATCCGCACCTGTACCGGCTGATGACCGAACGGCCGCTCGACCGCGACCGCCTCGCCGCCGGGGTGGAGGCGCGCGCCGCGCGCCCGCTCGTCGAGGCGGTCGGCGGCGACGAGGACGCGGCCCGCGCGCTGTGGGCGTTCGCGCACGGCATGGCGATCCTCGAGCTGAACGGCCGCTTCCCGGCCGGCGCCGACCTCGATGCCGCTTGGGAGAAGGGGGTCGCGGCGTTCCGGGGCGCATAATCGCGCTCATGAAATCGTTCAACATCTTCTCCGGCGAACCGGAATACGACGAGGACGAGCCGGAGGGCTACCGCGCCGGCATGGCGCGTTTCGGCAAGCAGCTCGGGGCCAAGAAAACGGGCGCCAGCCTGTACGAGCTGCCCGCGGGCCAGAGCATCTGCCCCTACCACTACGAGGCCGGCGAGGAGGAGTGGCTGATCGTGCTCGAGGGCCGCGCGACCGTCCGTCATCCGGACGGCGAGGACGAACTCGGGCCGGGCGACACCGTGTTCTTCCCGGAGGGCGCAGAGGGCGCGCACAAGGTCACCAACCGGACGGACGCCCGCGTTCGCGTGCTGATGTTCTCGACCGTCGTCACGCCGGCTGTCGCGGTCTACCCGGACGGCGACAAGGTCGGCGTGTTCACGGACGAAGGTCCGCTGTTCTTCGGGCGCGGGAGCGCCGTCGACTACTACGACGGCGAGCCCGCGGCTTGACGCAGGCAAAGCGCTTTGCGAGGCTGCCGTCATGAGCATCGGCGACGCAGTTATCGATCCCTGGAAGGTGATCCAGCCCGACGAGTTCCGGGCCAGGCAGGACCGCGTGCGGGCGAGCGCGGCCGAGCAGGGCTTCGACGGCGCTTTGGTCTGGTCGCGCGGCGGCGCATTCATGGACATGTCCGCCGACGTGCTGTACCTCACCAACCACTACTCCCAGCAGCCCTACATGGGCGACGACGCGGGCATCGGCGCCGCCCGCTCGCACGGCGTGTGCGTGCTGCCGGTGAACGGGCCCGCGAGCGTCGTGGTCGACGTCCCGTGGTGGCGGCGCGACCTCGTGGTGGCCGACGACGTGCTCCCCTCGATCCACGTGCCGCGCACGGCCGCGGAGGCCGTGCGCCGGGCCGGGCTCGAGCGTGGCCGGCTCGCGCTCGTCGGCGCGAGCTACATGACCGCGGCGGCGTACCTCGGGCTCGTCGAGGCGCTGCCGGATGCCGAGATCGTGCGCGCCGACCGGCTCGTCGAAGACGTGCGCATCCACAAGAGCCCGGCCGAGATCGAGCTGATCCGCGCCGCCTGCGCACTCGGCAACCAGACGCTCGAGGCGCTGATCGGCGCCGTCGTCGAAGGTGCGACCGAGGCTGACGCGGTCGCGGCGGCGTCGCAGACGCTGATCGCGGGCGGCGGCGTGCTCTACGACGCGGCGTGCGCGTCCGGCCCGTGGGCGCACGGATACACGCACGCGCGGCTGCCGTCCGCGGACGCGACGCGGCGGTTCGTGCCCGGCGACATGTTCCACGTCGACTGCTACGGCTCCTACGGCGGCTACTTCTTCGACTTCGCGCGTTCTCGGGTAGTGGGCGACGACCCCACGCCGCAGCAGCTCGGGCTGCTCGAGGCGGTGATCGAGCTCGTCGAGACGGTCTGCGCGGCGATCCGGCCCGGCATGACGGCGGGCGAGGCGTACGCGGTAGCCGATCAGTGGATGGCGCAGTCCGAGGTCGTGCAGTCGATCCCCGAGGAGACGCCCGAGATGGAGGGCTTCCCGGCGGTCGGGCACGGGCTGGGGATGATGTGGGAGGCGCCGTGGCTGATGGCCGGCGATCCGACGCCACTCGTCCCCGGCATGTACCTCGCGGTCGAGATGCTGCTCGGCCACAAGACGCTCGGCGGGGCGATGTTCGAGCACAACGGGATCGTCACCGACACCGGCTTCGAGGTGCTCACCACCGCTCGCGCGCGCTGGTGGTAGCGGTCGCCCTCGTCGCCAGCCCGCGGCCCGACGGCAACACCGCCGCCGCCGTCGGCGATCTGCTCGGAGGGATCGCGGACGCCGGCGCCGAGACGCGCTCGATCGACGTCGCGCGCCGGCACGTGCAGCCGATCGGCGACTGCCATGCGTGCATCGACGCCGGCACCTGCCCGCTCGACGGCGACGACTTCGGCGCCGTCATGGACGAGGTCTACGCCGCTGACCTGCTGGTGCTCGGCTCACCGCTGTACTGGTACGGCGTCTCGGCCCAGCTGAAGGCGCTGCTCGATCGCTGGAGCTGCCTGCTGGACCGCGAGGAGGCCGCCTTCCGGGCGCGGATGCGCGGCAAGCCCGCGGTGATCGTGCTCGCCCAGGGCGAGCGCGGCTTCTACGAGGCGGGACCGTGCCTGCAGATGCTCGAGTGGACGGTGCGCTACCTCGACATGCCGCTGCTGGCGCGCGTGGTCGTCGTCGGCCACGCGCGCGGCGACTACCGGGCGGACGCGCCGCAGCGCGAGCAGGTGCGAGCGGCGGGCCGCGGCCTCGCGGGCGCCGTCGCGGTCGACGTGCTGCCACCGTGGTTCCACGTCCGGACTGTCCCGGGCGAGCCGCTGGGCGGCATCTTCAGTCCGTGATGACCGCCGTCGGCGCCGCGACCGAGAAGTGGGCGTGCACGAGCTGGTCGCCTTCGAACGCCATCGTTACCCGTGTCTCGAGCGGCGGCCCGTTCCCGGCGCGGTAGATCGCGATGCCGGCGACCCAGCCGTCGCCGGTCTCTGGCGGCTCCCGCCACGACGCGCTGAGCTCCAGCGAGCGCATCGCGTCGAGCGCGTCAGCCAGGCCGGCGCGGTCGTGCCACTGCTCACCGGCGTCCGTCCCGTAGACCGTCGCGGACGGCGCCACGAGCCGCTCGACCGCCGCCAGGTCGGACGTCGCGAACGCCGTCAGTACGGCATCGGCGAGTGCGCGCGCTGTCACGCGGCGACCAGACCCTCGATCGGCCGGAACTCGAGCTCGAAGCCGAAGTGGCGGGGGCCGAGCGTCTCGAGGCCGGCCGGCGAGTCGAATAGGTCGCGCCGCCGGCGCCCGACCACGGCCACGCGCTGGCCGAGCTCGAGGTAGGTGTTGACGAGCGGCTCGCCGGTCGCCGGGTCGCAGAACTCGATCAGGTCCGGGCTGCACACCCACGGGTCCCCGTCGAGCCAGGTGACGTGGTTCTCGTTGCGGAACCACACCTTCAGCTCGTGACCGGCGAAGCGGCCGTCGCCGCGGAGCTCGTGGGTGCCCTCCATGTAGCCGGTGTTCGCCCAGTCGCGCGCCGAGACCTCGCCCTCGAACAGCAGCCAGCCGCCGAGCTCGGCCGCAGCCGCCGCGACCGGGTCCTCCTCACGCTCGCGCGCCAGCCGGATCGCGCGGCCGAGCGCCAGGCACTCCGACATCGTCGACGGCACCGAGATCTCCCGCACACGTGACACCGGGAGCGCCGCGAAGGCGCAGGCGATCAGGCCGAGCGACGAGAGCGCGAGGTGCTTGCCGATCCGCTCGGCCCACGCGTCCGACGGCGCGTCCAGGATCAGCACGCGGTTGTCGAAGTGGTCGACGCACGCGAACGGGAGCACGGGCGCGCCGAACATGTGCGGCGCCGTCGCATGCAGCTCGGGGATCGCCCGCCCGGCGTAGTCGGCGTCCGCGAGCGGCAGCCCGAGCCGCGAGGCGGCACTCAGAATCGCGCCCGCGTTGATGCCGCCGATCTCGATCGAGATC
The DNA here is from genome assembly GCA_963792385.1 of uncultured Solirubrobacteraceae bacterium. Taxonomy (GTDB): domain Bacteria; phylum Actinomycetota; class Thermoleophilia; order Solirubrobacterales; family Solirubrobacteraceae; genus DASSUW01. Next base: position 221,416 of record CAWBVZ010000002.1, read on the forward strand.
AGGCCGGCGCAGGTGACGCCGAGATGCGACTCGAGCAGCCGCACCGCCTCTGTGAACGGCGCATCGTGGATCCGCCCGCCGCCGAGCGCGAGCGCCCGCGCCTCCGGATCGTCGAAGCTCTCGGGGGCGATCGAGCCGCTGTAACAGACGGAGAAGAGCACGTCGTCGTCCGCGAACTGCTCCAGTGGCGTCCACCCGACGTCGCGGCCCGCCGCGACGTCGGCGAGCAGCTGGCCGCGCTCGACCACGGGGTCGCCTCCTCCCGAGGCGCTCATGAAGTTCGCGCCGCGGAGGAAGTCCTCGACGTCCGTCGGGCTCGTGATCTGACCACCCATGTTCTCTCCTTGTCTCAGCCGATCTCGTCCGGAAGCTCGTACCAGCGCTTGCGCTCGCCGACGCGGGCGCGCATCCGGAACGCCCGCGTCTTCGGTACCTCGTCGAACGCGACCTCGAGCTCGTGCGCACGGGGCGCGACCTCCGGCTCGAGCTCGGCGAGCCGGCGCAGCGTCCCCGTCGTCGTTCGCCACAGGCCCCAGTCGCCCGCCACCAGCGCGGCGAGATAGTCGACGTCGATGTGGTCGCCGGCGCCGTGGCCGAGTGCGTGCTCGCGCAGCAGCAGCGCCGCGTCCTGCGCATCCTTGGCGTTCAGCTCGACGATCTGAAGCTTGGTGAGCAGCAGGTCGCTCGCGGTCAGCGTCGGCGTGTCGAGCGCGATCCGGCCGTTGAGCTCGAGCCGGTGGCACATCTCGAACGCGCCGACGAACACGTCGAGCTTGCCGGCGGGCCCGTGGAAGATCATCCGGTGGTCGCCGTGCATCGCGTTGAACCGCGTCTCCGGCTCGTAGCCGGTCGCCGCGAGCGCCGCCGCGACCGGCCGCGCCTGCGCGCGAGCGATCAGCGCGTCGAGGTCGGCGATCTCGCGATGCGGGGTGCCGCCGAGCGTGCGCTCGCAATGCAGCACGATCCCGGCGCCGCCGAGCAGGCGCAGCGTCAGGTCGCGGGAGTCCATCTCGCCGACGAGGGCGACGCCCTCCGCGACGAGCGCGGCGCTCATAGCGCCGGCGGCGCCTCGTAGCCGAACGCCTTCGAGTGGCTGAGGCCGAGGCCGCTGTAGAGGTCGGCCGCCATCTCCGCCCACTTCCAGCAGGCGACGCCGGGATCGACGAGCGGCACCGGCAGCTCGCGCGCCGCGCGCTCCCAGAACGCCGGCGACGCGATCTCCGACAGCACGATCACCTCGGCGCCGTCCTCCTCGACCGCCCGTCGGCCCTGCTCGATCACGCGGTCGAGGAAGCGCTCGGGATCGGCCAGCACGTCGGGGATGCCCATCTCGACCGAGCGGAACGAGGCGAGCCTGCGGTCGAGGCCGACGAGGACCGCGTTGTCGCTCATCTTCGGAATCCACTTGCGCCGTCCGACGACGATCGAGAACCGGTGCCCGAGCGTGGCGGCGAGCAGCATGCTCGCCTCGCCCATGCCGACCACCGGCATCGTCAGGACCTCGCGTGCCTCGCGCAGGCCGCCGTCGTAGAAGCAGCCGATGATCGCCGCCGCCGCGCCGTCCGCCTCGGCGGCGCGCATCAGGTCGAGCATCGGCCCGAGCGCGTAGTGCTCATAGAGGTGGTACTCGAGGTGCGGCGGCCCGTCGGCCAGGTGCTCGATCCGCGGCTCGTGATGTGGCGCGCGGATGGCGTCGATCAGCTCCCGCGTGTCGCCGTCGAAGGCGCCGGTCCCGACCGGGTTCACCCACAGGATCTCGCTCACCCGCGCCCCCTCATCCCTGGACGAGCTGCCAGCGGGCGACGCCGCGCTCGGCCTCCAGATCCACGATCGCGCCGCGCAGGACGCCGTCGCCGTAGTCCGACCCCGGGTTGATACAGAGCGTGCCGCCGAGCTTCTCCGTGCCGGGCGACTCGTGGACGTGCCCGTGCAGGCCGAGCATCGGCTGGTAGCGCTCGATCGCCGACCGGACCGCGGTCGACCCGACCGACGTCATCACGAGGCCGCTCGCGTCGACGACGGGGCGCATGTCGGCGTCCAGCTTGGCCGCGTTATCGAGGTGCGTCCCGGACGGCGGGCAGTGGAGGTTGACGACGGCCCGGGCGGGATCGCGGAGACGATCCAGCAGCTCGGTCAGCCGCTCTGCGAGCTCGTCCTCGGCGAGCTCGCGTGGCGTGTCCCACGGCGTCGGCGTCGAATAGCCGCAGGAGGCCATCTCGAACCCGCCCGGCAGCTCGACGATGCCATCCTCGGCGTACTTCGTGCGAGTGCCGCTGCGCAGCACGTCGGCGAGCTCCGGCGCGTCGTCGTTTCCCAGCATCGTGAACGCCGCTACGTTCGAGCCGGCGAGGCGCTCGTCGGCGAGCTCGACCCACCCCTGCAGCGTCTCCTCCATCGCCTGCTGGAAGCGCGAGTCGAGCGCGGCCGGGTCGGCCTCGATCACCGCCTGCTCGTCGGGCGTGACCACGATTGGGTAGCGCCCGGTCATGCGGATCCGCGCGCGCTCCTCGTCGAGCTCGGCGGCGTCACGCCCGGAGCCCGCGACCACTGGCACCAGCACCTTGCCGCTCAGGTCGCCGCCGAGAATGAGCGCATCCGCCTCATAGACCGCGGCGGCGTTGAGCCACTTGCGAAAGCAGCGTTCCGAGCCGTGCAGGTCCGTCGCGAAGAAGACCCGTGTGTGTGGGGCGCGCGGCGTCCGGCGGAACAGCCTCACTCCGGCGGCAGCTCCCGGAACGCGAGCTTGAGGTCGACGCCGCGGCTGCGATTGACCAGCACGGCGATCGGATAGATCAGCAGGCTGATGGCGGCGATGATGACCGTCGCACGGATCCCGACCGACGCGTTGGCGCCGAGCGCGTCGGTCGTCGCCAGCGAGTAGAAGAAGAACGCGTAGACGATCAGCGCGAGGATCCCGACGATCGTCAGCGCCGGCACGCCCCCGATCGAGCGCTTGATCGGCGACGCGTCGTAGAGCGCGCGCCGCATCGACGGGAACGCGATCCCGGCGATCGCCACGACCATGAACGTGAGCAGCTCGGCCAGGCCGGCCGTGAACAGCAGGTCGAGGAAGTCACCGCCGGCGAACACGATCAGCGCGAGGTAGATCAGCGTCACGATCAGCACGACGCCGTTGGCGACCACCGGCGAGTGCGTGCGCTCGTTCACGTCACTGAGCCGCTGCGGCACCAAGCGGTCGAACGACCAGGCGAAGATGTTGCGGGTCGCGATCAGGAACGTCGCCGGCAGCGCGACGAGGAAGGCGACGATGAACGAGAGGCTGATCAACACGATCAGCGGCGTCGAGCTCGTGAGCATCGACACGAAGAAGAAGAAGAACGGCGGCGAGTCGAACGGGTAGCCCTCGGCACCGGCGTTGCCGAGGTACGTCGCCGATCCGAGGAAGTCGTTGCCGAACGTCCGCGTCGCGAGCGCCATGAGGATGGCCACCATCGCGGCGCTGATGCCGAGCGACAGCAGCATCGCGGTGCGGTTGCCCGACTTCGGCGAGCGGATCTCGCCGCCCGCGTAGGCGGTCACGATCGCGTAGCCGAACGACGCGAACGCCAGCGGCAGTGCCAGCAGCGTGTTGCCTAGGTCGAAGTTCGCGCTGCCCTCGAATCCCGCGGCGCGAGCGTCCGCGATCACCTTGTCGTAGTCGCCCCCGAATGCACCTACGGCCTGGACGAAGTCGTCGCGGCCGTTGAACAGCAGCAGCAGGACGCTGATGACGACACCGAGCAGCGAGAAGGCGAACATCCACTTGAAGATCCGGAGCGCGGTACGCAGGCTGAGGCTCATCAGCACGGCGACGCCGATCAGCGCCGCCGCTCCGATCGCGAACTGCCAGCCCTTGGTGTTGATGTCGGTCGCCAGGTCCGTGAACGTCGAGCTGTTCGCCGCGACACCGATCGTCGTGAACGCCGAGCTGAGGCCGAATGGCGTCAGTAGATAGGCGAAGTAGGCGATCACGAGCAGGTACCAGGCCGTGATGTTGAAGTTCGCGGCGAAGCCGGCCCACGGGTGCAGCGTCCGGCTGACGAACACGTAGTCGCCGCCCGAGCGCGGCATCACGGACGTGAACATGCTGTAGAGGAGCACCGGGAAGATGCACGCGACGGCGCAGATGACCGTGACCCAGAACGGGCTCGCGCCCGGGAACGCCGACGGCGCCTGCGTCGCGATCAGCACCGCGAGCGGTATCGAGACGAACGAGATGTTGAGCGCGATGCTCGAGAACGGCGAGATGTCGCGCACGAGGCCGGAGGCCTGCCGTGTATAGAAGGCCGCACCCGAACCTGTGTCCCGCGTGTCCGTCACCTGCTGGCTCATGCTCCCCTCCTCAGGGGTGGCGCAAAGGGCTTTGCGGGACGCTACATCAGGCAGCTGGGCACCGCAAGGCCCCGTCGGCTCAGGAGCGCGTCGAGGACGCGCGGATCACGAGCTCGATCGGCACGACCGCCGCCGGCAGGTCCACCTCTCCGGCAAGCACGCGGTCCATCATGGCGATCAGGAGACGGCCGGCTTCCTCGGGGTTCGCCCTGATGCTCGTCAGAGGCGGTTCGGCATGGCGCGCCAGTGAGCTGTCCTCTACGCCGACGACGCCGAGGTCCTCCGGCACCCTGACGCCCGCCGCCAGCGCCGCCTGCAGCACGCCGACCGCGAGTACGTCGTTCGTGCAGAACAGTGCATCGGGAGCATCGCTGCCCGCCAGTACCGCGGCCGCGGCGGCGCGCCCGGCGTCGACCGACAGCACGTCCGCCGGGATCACAGCGCCGCCGGGCACGATCGTGGTGAACGCGGCCGCGAGGTCGGTCACATACGAGACCTGCTCGCGGATCGAGACCATCGCGATCCGCTCGTATCCCTCGGACCGGAGGTGGTCGACGACCGACCGGCAGACGTCGAGGTGGTCATGGTCGACCTGCGGCCCGAGCGGCGCGCCGAGCACGCGCCCGAGCGAGACGTACGGCAGGCCCTCGGCCAGCACCTCGGCGACGAACCGGTCCCCGGGCCGGGGGTCGATCAGGATCGCGCCGTCCACGGTGCGGCGGGCGATCAGCGGCTCGGCGAAGGACTCCTGCGCCGCGTCCGGCGGCACGAACGCGAACGAGTAGCCGAGCTCGATCGCCGCCTCGGACATGGCGGGCAGCAGCGAGGTGAAGAACGGGTTGAACAGCAGCTCGGGGCCGGAGAACGAGATCTGCAGGGCGAGCGTCATCGTCCGGCCGGTGGCGAGAGCGCGCGCGCTGCCGCGCGGCCGGTAGTCGAGCCGCTCGGCGGCCTCGAGCACCTTCTGGCGCGTCGCGGTGCCGACAGGGCGGTTGCCCGAAAACACGTGCGAGACGGTCGTGATCGACACGCCGGCCGCTTCAGCGATGTCGAAGATCGTCGCTGTGGAGTCCGCGGCCTGATCCGTCATCTCGGCGCTGACAATCGCAAACGGCTGGTCGGGCCGCAAGCGGCCGACGTCAGCGATCGCGAGGCTTCTGCGGCGGTGAGATCACCTTCATCGGCAGTCGCATCAGCGCCGGCGGGGTGTGCGCGGCCACCCGGATCGCCTTGCCGGCGACCAGCGATCGCGCCTTGGTCCCGCGCCCGAAGCGCCGGCTGAGGGCCGGGCCGTCGGAGGGCAGGCGATGGTGCAGCGGCGGCGCGGGATCCTCGAGCGTGCGCCCGATCACCATCCGCTGGATCTCGCTCGTGCCCTCGAAAATCGTGTAGAGCTTCGCGTCGCGGTACCACTTCTCCACCGGCAGGTCGCGCACGTAGCCGTAGCCGCCGCAGACCTGGATCGCCTGCTCGGTCGCGCGTACCGCGACCTCAGACGCCTTCAGCTTCGACATCGAGCCCTCGGCATGGTGGTACTCCATGTGCTGCGCCGCCATCCATGAGGCGCGCCAGGTCAGGAGCCGTGCCGCGTCGAGGTCGGCGGCGAGGTCGGCGAGCGGGAACGAGATGCCCTGCTTGTCGAGGATCGGGCCGCCGAACGCCTCGCGCTTGGAGGCGTAGTCGGATGCGAACTCGAACGCCGCTCGCGCGATCCCGAGCGCCTGGGCGGCGACCATCGGCCGCGTCTGCTCGAACGCGCCGAGCGTGGAGGAGCGCCCGTTGCCGTTCTGGCTCGCCGCCTCCGCCAGCCGGCGCTCGAGCTTCGCGTCGCCGCCGAGCAGGTTCTCGGCCGGGATGCGGCAGCCCTCGAACTTCAGCTCGGCGGTGTGCGACGCGCGGCAGCCGAGTTTCTCGAGCTTGCGCACGAGTCGCAGGCCGGGCGTCCCGCCGGGGACGATGAACAGCGCCTGGCCGCGGTGGCCGAGGTCCGGATCGACCGTCGCGTTGACCACGTGCACGTCGGCGATCCCGCCGTTGCCGATCCAGATCTTGTGCCCGTCGATCACCCACTCGTCGCCGTCGCGGCGCGCCTGCGTGCGCAGGTTGCGGACGTCGCTGCCGCCCTCGGGCTCGGACACGCAGAGTGCGGCGAGCTTGAGATCGCCGGGCTCGCCGAAGCACTCGGGCGCCCAGCTTCAGCAGTTGCTCGGGCGTCGCCGCCTGGGCGATCGCCGACAGCGCGAGCGCCGGCATCACGATGCTCAGCCCGATCCCGGCGCAGCCCCAGAACAGCTCCTCCATGAACAGCGGCAGCGACAGGCCGGTCGGGTCGCCGATCAGGTCGCGGTAGAACAGCGGGTTGTAGAAGCCCTCCTGGGCGGCCCGCTCGAGCACCGCCCACGGGAACTCCTCCACGCGGTCGTGGTGCTCGGCCACGGGCCGCATCTCGTCGCGGGCGAACGCGTGCGTGCGCTCGACCAGGTCGAGCTGGGCCGGCGTGAGCGAGAAGCCGTAGCTCATTTCGCGCGCTCCACGATCGCGACGACGCCCTGTCCTCCGGCGGCGCAGATCGACACCAGCGCCCGGGCGGGTGGGGACGGGTATCGCTCGGCCAGCAGCTTCGCGACCGTGGCGAGGATCCGCCCGCCGGTGGCGGCGAACGGGTGCCCGGCCGCCAGCGAGCCGCCGGCCACGTTGAGCTTGGACCGGTCGATCGCGCCGAGCCCGTTCTGCTCCCACGCCTTCAGCGTGCACAGCACCTGCGCGGCGAACGCCTCGTGAATCTCGTACAGGTCGAAGTCCTGGAGCTTCAGGCCGGCGCGGTCGAGCAGCCGCGGCACGGCGTGCACGGGAGCCATCAGCAAGCCGTCGCCGCCAGAGACGTAGTCGACCGCGGCCGTCTCGGAGTGCGTGAGATGGGCGAGCACCGGCAGGTCGCGCTCGGCCGCCCACTCGTCGCTCGCGAGCAGCACCACGGCGGCGCCGTCGGAGAGCGGCGTCGAGTTGCCCGCCGTCATCGTGTCGCCGAACACGGGCTTGAGCTTCGCCAGCTTGTCGGTGCTCGAGTCCGGCCGCAGGTTCTGGTCGCGCTCGAGCCCGAGGTACGGCGTCACCAGATCGTCGAGGAAGCCGCGCTCGTACGCGCCGGCGAGGCCCTGGTGGCTCGCCACGGTCAGCTCGTCCTGGTCCTCGCGCGTGACGCCCCACTGCTCGGTCGTGATCGCCTGGTGCTCGCCCATCGACAGCCCGGTGCGCGGCTCGGCGTTGCGCGGGATCTCGGGCACCAGGTGACCGGGCCGCAGGTGGCCGAGCAGCTTCACGCGGCCGGCGACGCTCTTCCTCCGGTTCGCCTCCAGCAGCACCTGGCGCAGCCCCTCGTTGACGGCGATCGGGGCGTCGCTGGTGGTGTCGACGCCGCCGGCGATCCCCCAGTCGACGTGGCCGAGCGCGATCTTGCCGGCGACGGCGAGCGCGGCCTGCAGGCCGGTGTCGCAGGCCTGGCCGACGTCGTAGGCCGGGGTGGCGTGGTCGAGCGCCGAGCCGAGCACGCACTCGCGCGTGAGGTTGAAGTCACGGCTGTGCTTGAGCACGGCGCCGGCCACGACCTCGCCGGCGCGCTCGCCCTGGAGGCCGAAGCGCGCGATGAGCCCGTCCAGCGCGGCGGTGAGCATGTCCTGGTTTGATGCGTCGGCGTACGGCCCGTTCGAGCGGGCGAAGGGGATGCGGTTGCCGCCGAGGATCGCGATCTTCTCTGCCATTGATGACGAACGTTCCCGTTCATCTAGCGTTTCAATCGGGTAATCCACGATCCATGGCCGATCGATACCAGCAGTTCGCCGACTCGCCCCCCGGACGCTTCATGGTCCGTCGGCTGGGACTCCCGCAGCCGACGCCGCTGCAGCGCGGGCCGGCGTTCGTCGACGGGCCGGCGCTCGTCGGCGGCGGCGGTCGGCTGGTCGACCCCGTGCGGCGCGTGCTGACGGCGTGCGGCCTCGCACAGGCAGACGACGCGGAGACGTACGGCGCGCTCGTCTTCGACGCGTCGGGGATCGAGCGCACGGGCGACCTGCGCGCGGCGTACGAGTTCTTCCATTCCGCGATCCGCTCGCTCGCGCCTTCCGGGCGGCTGATCGTGCTCGGCAGCGGTGAGGGCGTGGCGCAGCGCGCGCTCGAAGGGTTCATCCGCTCGGCCGCCAAGGAAGTCCGCCACGGGGCGACGGCGAACCTCGTCCATGCGGCACCCGACGCCGACGTCGAGGCGACCCTGCGCTTCCTGCTCTCCGGCCGCTCCGCCTACGTGTCCGGCCAGGTGATCCGGGTCGGCGCCGCTCCCGCGGACGCGCTCGAGAGCTGGGAGCGGCCGCTGACCGGCAAGGTCGCGGCCGTGACCGGCGCGGCGCGCGGGATCGGGGCCGCGATCGCCGAGGTGCTCGCGCGCGACGGCGCGCACGTCGTCTGCATCGACGTCCCGGCCCAGGGCGAGGATCTCGCCGCGGTCGCGAACCGGCTCGGCGGCTCCTCGCTACAGCTCGATATCACCGCCGACCGCGCGCCGGGGGTGCTCGCCGACCGCGACTTCGACATCTTCGTGCACAACGCGGGCATCACGCGCGACAAGACGCTCGCCCGCATGAGCGAGGACCAGTGGGACTCGGTGCTGGCCGTCAACCTCGAGAGCATCGAGCGCATCAACGCCGCTCTGCTCGAGGGTGACGCCCTCGGCGCGGGCGGCCGGATCGTGTGCGTGTCGTCGGTCAGCGGGATCGCCGGCAACCGCGGTCAGGTCAACTACGCGACCAGCAAGGCCGGGGTGATCGGCGTCGTCGAGACGCTCGCTCCCGCGATGGCCAAGCGCCGGTCCACGATCAACGCCGTCGCGCCCGGGTTCATCGAGACCCAGATGACAGCGGCGATGCCGCTGGCCACGCGGGAAGCGGGGCGGCGCATGAACTCGCTCGCCCAGGGCGGCCTGCCGGTGGACGTGGCCGAGACGGTCGCGTGGATGGCGTCGCCGGGCTCGGCGGGCGTCAACGGCAACGTCGTGCGCGTCTGCGGCCAGAGCCTGATCGGGGCATGAAGGGCGTCTACGCCCGCATCGTCGCCGGCGCCGCGCTCGGCCCGCTACGACGGCGGCCGGACGAGCTGCCGGACGATGAGCGCACGCGCGAGGGCGTCCCGATCGACCGCGAGCACCTGACCGCCTACGACCGCGTGTGCGGCTTCCGCCTGCGCGACCAGCTGCCCGCGACCTACCCGCACGTGCTCGCCTTCCCGCTGGCGATCGACCTGATGGCCGGCTCGTCGTTCCCGTTCTCGCCGCTCGGGCTGGTCCACATCGCGAACCGGATCGAGCAGCTGCAGCCGCTCCACGCGGACCAGCGGCTGGACCTGCGCGTGCACGCGGCCGACCTCGCCCGCCACGATCGCGGCACGCAGTTCGACATGGTCGCGGAGGCCACGACCGGCGGCGACGAGGTCGTCTGGCGCGGTCGCAGCACGTACCTGCACCGGGAGCGCGGCGGGCGGTCGGGAGACCGGCGCGACGAGGCGCTCGATTGGCCCACCACCGCGGTCTGGACTGTCGCGGGCGACACGGGCCGGCGCTACGCGCGCGTCTCGGGCGACGCGAACCCGATCCACATGCACGCGCTCACCGCCCGCGCGTTCGGCCAGCCCGGCGCGATCGCGCACGGGATGTGGACGAAGGCGCGCTGCCTCGCGGCCCTCGAGGGCTCGCTCCCGGACGCCTACGCCGTCGACGTGCGGTTCAAGCTGCCGCTGCGCATCCCGGGCCGGGTGATCTTCTCCAGCCGCGAGAGCGCGTTCGCGGTGCACGACGCCGAGTCCGGCCGGCCGCACCTGACCGGCAGCATCGACTGACTAGTTGTAGACGGCGGCGTAGTTGCCGGTCAGCGCGTCGAAGAACGCGTACGAGATGCCCTTGACGGTCCGCGTGGTGACCGGGACGGAGACGTTCCCGTTGAGCGTGACGCTCTGCAGCGTGCGGGTTCCGGACTGCGTCGGGAGCATGCCCTGCAGACCGTGCAGCGTCCGCATCGACCTTGAAGGTCAGCGTGTTGCTCGACCAGCCGAACGAGGAGAGCGACGACGACTCGCGGCCCTTGGTCCAGTCGAGCAGCTGCTTGGCCGAGATCACCGGGACGCCGCGCGCCTGGGCGGCCGCGATGATCGCGTCCGACTCCGAGGACGTGGCGGAGTCGGTGTGGATATTGGCGACGAAGGCGCCGTAGTAGCCGTTCGCGCCCAGCGCGCCGTCGAGCAGCGCGTTGACCGTGCTCGGCTCGCCCTGGCCGGACTCGTCGGTGATCTCCGTGTTGGCCTGGAAGACGTCGATCAGGCTGCCGTCGGTGTCGGCGAAGCGCATCGGCAGGCCGGAGCCGGTCATGAAGCCGGGCTTCGTCGCCATCCAGCTGCTCGGGTAGTAGTAGTAGTTCGTGTCGAGCCCGATGCCGTTCGCGCGCTCGACCTTCGCCTGGGTCGCCCAGTCGGTCCAGGCGACGCAGTGCATGCGCTGGGTGGCAGGTGCCGCGATGCTCTTGTACTTGCTCCGGAACGCGGCCAGCTGCGTATCGAAGAGGCCGGGCAGGCTTGCCGGGGTCCAGTTGGCGCAGTCGAGGCCCTCCGGTCGGCGCGGTGTGGAGCGCGACCTCGAAGCCCTGCGCGGTGTAGCTCTGGGCCTGGGCGTTGGTGAGCGGCGTGTTCGCGTAGATGTAGGACGTCGACCGCACGCACTCCCAGTCGGCGTTCGAGCAGCCGGCCGGGCTGGCCGCGATGTACTTGTCGAAGCGGCCCGCAGTGCCGCCGAGGGCGTGGTCGTCGCCGGTCATCACGACGGCGGCCTTGTAGCCGTTGCGGGAGGTACCAGAGCCGCGGCACCGGCTTGCGGTCCTCGCCCATCAAGGTGATCAGGTTGGCGAGCAGTCGCTGCTGCTCGTCGGCCTGCGGGATCGTGACCTTGCCGAGGTCGACCCAGTCGGGCTGCAGGTCGCCGGGCTTGGCTCCGAAGAACAGATCGTCGGGCCGGATCGTCGCGACGCCGTCGCGTTCCTGGCCGGCCCACGCCGGGTTGCCCTGGCGCGTGTACACGGTCGAGCGGCCGAGGTCGTAGGTGAACGCGGCGGCCTGGCCGCCGTTGATGCCGACCGACCGCATCGTGACGGCGGGGCTCAGGGTCGGCGTCGTCGCGTCCGAGTACAGCGTCGCCACGGTGGTCGCGCCGTTGGGGAAGTACCGGTCGGCGGCGCCGTGGTACTGGATCGTCTGGCTGACGATGCCGGCGCCCGGCGTACCGGCCGTCGTGGCGACCTTCAGATAGCCGTTGGACAGTGTCGCGCCGAGGTCCACCAGCCCGAGGAGGCTCGCGAGCTTCTTGTCCGGGCGCAGCGCGATCAGGTTCCCGCCGGCGGTGACCCAGTCGCTCAGCGTCGTCACCTGCGCCGCCGTGAGCACGGCGTCGCCGAGCACGACCTCGTCGAAGCCGCTCAGCGCGGCGGGGGTGAGGAGCGAGATGTCGAGCGAGGTATACGCGGCCAGGCCCTCGGCCTTGAGGATCTCTCCGCCGTAGGCGCTGAACGGCCGCGCCGCGGAGGTGACGAGCAGGATCGGGGGCTGCGGGGTGACGGTGAACGACCATGAGCGGTCGGACGCCATCGGGTCGCCGCCGGCGTCCTTGACGCCGCTGGCGCCGCCCTTGACCGTCGCTGTGTAGGTCGCGCCGTAGCTGAGCGCGGCGCTGACGGCGAGCGAGGCCTTGCCGGTTGCCGCGTCATACGCGACGGTCGCGGGCACGAGGGTGCCGGAGCCGTTGCGGAGCTGGAAGGTGGACGAGCTGATCGACGCGGCCGACATCGCCTCGTTGAACCGCGCCTCGATCGCGGGCGCCGCACCGGCGTGCGTCGCACCGTTGGCGGGCGTCGTCGCGACCACGGCCGGGCCGGCCGCGACCGGGGCGTTCATGTCGGACTGCACCTGGGCGGCCGTCAGCGGCCGGTCGTAGATCCTGACCTCGTCGATGAGCCCTTCGAAGAACCCGGTCGGCGTCGGCCCGTAGGCGCCGATGCGCCAGTTGCCCGAGTCGCCGACGTTGGCCGTGAACGCCTGGCTCGCGACCTGCGTGCCGTTGACGTAGACGCGGGCGGTCGCGCCGTCGTAGGTCGCGGCGATGTGCTGCCACTGCCCGACGAGCGGTCCCTGGCCGAAGTCGACGTAGTTGAACGAGCCGGAGTTCAGCGTCAGGTAGTAGTGGTTGAGGATGTGGTCGACCCACAGCATCGGTCCGCCGTTCTGGCCGGCGTTCCAGGTGCCGACGATCCCGACGTCGCTCTTGGCGGTGCTCTTGTTCACCCACGCCTCGAACGTGAAGCCGAGCTTGTAGAAGCGCCCGAGGTCGGGCAGGTCGACGCGGTCGCCCGCGCCGTCGAAGCTCAGTGCCGAGCCGAACTTGCCGGTCGTCCAGCTCGCGCCGGCGATCGTGCCTTGGCGGCCGTTCCCGGAGGCGTCGCCGGCGATCGTCCCGGCACCGTCGTCGAACGAGTACGCGGCGACCGGGGCGCTGCCCGCGGGCGGTGCGGCGACCGTGACGGTCACCGGCGCGGACGTCGTCGTGTTGCCAGACGCGTCGCGCGCGACGGCGGTGAGCGTGTGTGTGCCGGGACTGCTCGTGGCGGTATCCCAGCCGACCGAGTACGGGCTGCTCGTGTCCTCGGAGGCGAGGTCTGACGCCGTCGAGCTTGAACTGCACGCCGGCCACGCCCGTGTTGTCGGAGGCGGCGGCGGTGACGGCGACCGTGCCGCTGACCGTGGCGCCGTTCGCGGGCGCGGTGATCGACACGGTCGGCGGCGTCGTGTCGCAGGCGCCGCTGCCGGCGGTGAGCGGCGTGCGGGGAGAGACGTTGTCGGCGTCGTCGAACGCCTCGACTCCGAGCTGGTAGCTCGTGTTGCAGGTGAGCCCGGTGAACGTGTAAGCGGTCGACGTCGTCGTCGTCGATCAGGTTGCCGCCGCGGTAGACGCGGTAGCCGGCGACGCCGACGTTGTCCGTGGAGGCGGTCCAGCGAGGTGGCGATCGACGTCGCGGTGGCGCCCGTCTTCGCGAAGGCGGTCGGGGCGGTGGGGGCGACCGTGTCCTCGCCGACGCGCACCGTCATGTCGCCCCTGGACCTCCGCCGTGGTCAGCGCGCGGTCGTAGATCCGGACGTCGTCGATCAGGCCGTCGAAGAACCCGAACGGACTCGTCGCCATAGGCGCCGATCCGCCAGGTGTTGGTGTCGCCCACGTTGCCTGCGAACGCCTGGCTGGCGACCTGGACGCCGTTGATGTAGAAGCGGGCGGTCGTGCCGTCGTAGGTGGCGCTGACGTATTGCCACTGGCCGGTCGCGGGCGCCTGGCCTGAGTCGAGATAGTTCGCCATGCCGGTGTTGAGCGTCACGTAGTGGTGCCCGGCGATGTGGTCGACCCACAGCATCGGGCCGCCGCCGGGGTAGTCCCACGTGCCGAGCGACGGCGACGTCCTTCTTCGCCCCGCTCTTGTTGACCCACGCCTCGAGCGTGAAGCCGGTCTTGTAGAAGGTTCCGAGCGGCGGGAGGTCGACGCGTGAGCTGGTGCCGTTGAAGTTGAGGGCCGAGCCGTACTTGCCGGGCGCCCACGTCGCGCCGACGACGGTTCCGGGGTGCCCGTTGCCCGATTTGTCTCCGAGCGTCGTGCCGCTGTTCTCGTCGAACGAGTACGCGGCGACGATGCCGCCTGCGGCGTGGGCGTTGGCGGCGAGAAGGGCGAACAGCACGAGGGCCGCGAGCAGCGCGGCGCGCGCAACCCGGGCGTGCTGGCGGGCCGCCGGGGTGACAGGGGAGATAGGCAAGGCCCCGAGTCTCCCTTGCCGGCCGCAAATGTTGGCACTACGAAAGTTCAGTCAGAGTGATGACAAAATTTCTGACTGTTGGCGGGCGTCAGCCCAACCCGCGCTCCACGATCTCCTGCTGCGCCGCGGCGCTCTTCGCGAGATCCTCGATCCCCAGCTTGCGCTTGACGCCCGGCGCGCGCTCGAACTGGATGTCGCCGTAGGCGACGATCTCGAACCGGTTGCCCCAGGGATCGAGGAAGTCCAGCCCGCGGCCGGAGAGCATCTGCAGGCCCTCCCGCTCAGCCGCGGCGCGGACGGCCTCCTTGTCGTCGACCACGAGCCCGAAGTGGCGGCCCTCGTCAGGCCCCTGCCGGCGGCTCTCGCTGAGCGCGAGGAACTGGTCGCCCATGTCAATGAAGGCCATCCGGCCGGCGCGGCCGCGCAGCTCGAACGTGAACAGGCGACCGTAGAGCTCGAGCGCGGCGTCGACGTCGCCGACCTCGAGGGCGATGTGGTTGAGGCCGATCAGACGGGCGCGATCAGGCATCCTGTAGGAAGTGTCGCGCACACGGTTCTCCCTGCGCTCGCTCGAGCATCCGATCGTCCAGGCGCCGATGGGCGGCGGCGCGTCGACTCCCGCGCTGGCGGCGGCCGTGGGGGAGGCGGGCGGCCTCGGGTTCCTCGCCGCGGGATACCGCACGGTCGATGCGGTGCGGGCTGACATCGAGTCGCTGCGCTCGCTCACGTCGCGACCGTTCGGGGTCAACCTGTTCGCGCCGCCCGGCGATGCGCCCGACGTTGCCGCCGTCGAACGCTTCGCCGCCGGTCTGCGCGACGAGGCCGAGCACTACGGCACGCCGGTGGGCGAGCCCCACCACGACGACGACAGCTGGGAGGGCAAACTCGCCCTGCTGGCCGAGCTGCGCGTCCCGGTCGTGTCCGTCGCCTTCGGCTGCCCGGCGCCCGGTGTCGTCGACGCCCTGCACGCCGCGGACGCGGCCGTGTGGGTGACGGTGACCACACCGGCCGAGGCACGCGCGGCCGCCGCCGCGGGCGCCGACGCGCTGGTCGTGCAGGGCGTCGAGGCCGGCGGGCATCGCGGCGGCTTCGACGACGCCGCGCCCGGCGAGATCGGCCTGCTCGCGCTGCTTCAGCTCGTGTCGGGCGCCGTCGAGCTGCCCCTGGTTGCCACGGGTGGCATCGCCACGGGCCGCGCGGTCGCGGCCGTGCTCGCCCTCGGCGCCGCGGCGGCGCAGCTCGGCACGGCGTTCATGCTCTGCCCGGAGGCGGCGACCGCCCCGGCCCACCGCGAGGCGATTGCGGGGGAGGGCGACACAGCGCTGACGCGCGCGTTCACCGGCCGCACCGCCCGCGGCGTCGTCAACCGCTGGATGACCGACCACGGCGCGGACGCCCCCAGCGCCTATCCCGACGTCCACCACCTCACGGCGAAGATCCGCGCCGCGGCGCGCTCGGCCGGCGATCCCGACGGGTTCCACCTGTGGGCCGGCCAGGCTCATGCGCTCGCCGCCGACGTGCCGGCGGGTGACCTGGTGCGGCGGCTGTCCGCGGAGGCGGGCGAGGCGCTGCGGAGCGCCGGGGAACGTCAACTGCGGCATTAAGGGAGGCGGGCCCAGACCGCCCGCCGCGCCGGTGGGTGTGGCGACTTGGGGGCAATAGTTACCCCCAACTGGCCACACCCCCTCGGAATCGCCGCAGCGGCCGATCCCCTCGCTGCCCCACCCAGCGCAGTTGACGTTCGCCGGCGCCCTGGGACGACCGTCCCACCTTGAAGGAACCCGCGACCGAGCCGCGAAGCCCGACCGCATGAGCGACTCGCACACCGAACCCCACGTTTCAGGGCAGGAGCTGCGCGCCGCGCTCGCGCAGAAGGCCAACTCGCGGCCGAACCCGCTGATGGCGGCGCCCGACCCTCCCGCCTGGGAATGGACCACCGACGAGCAGGCCGAGCTCGAGGAGCTGCGGTCGTCCGCCGCCGAGCTCGAGACGCAGATCGACCGGCTGCGCAGCGATCTCACGGACTCCCGGGCCCGCGAGAACGAGCTGCGCAGCTCACTCCGCCGCCTGGCGGAGGTGCGGTCGTGGCAGCGCCGCAGCGTCGTCGCGGAGCTGTCGGGCCGCGGACTGCTGTGACCTGATCCCCCATGCCGCAGCGGATCGGCTTGATGTTCCGGCCCGAGTGGCCGCCTGAGGAGCTGCCCGGGTTCGCGCGCGGCGCCGAGCAGGCCGGCTACGAGGAGCTGTGGCTGGTCGAGGACTGCTTTCTCACCGGCGGCCTGACGATGGCGGCGAGCGCGCTCGCCGCCACGCGCGAGGTCGCCGTGGGGATCGGGCTGCTGCCCGCGGCGTTGCGCAACGCGGCGCTCGCCGCGATGGAGATCGCCGGGATCGCACGTCTTCACCCCGGCCGTTTCGCGGCGGCGTTCGGCCACGGCGTCGAGCCGTGGATGCGCCAGATCGACGCCCGGCCGCCGAACCGGCTCGCTGCGCTCGAGGAGACCGTCGCCGCGGTCCGCGCGCTGCTGGCGGGCGAGACGGTCACCGTGCACGGCCGGCACGTGAACCTCGACGACGTCAAGCTCGCGCACCGGCCGTACGAGGCGCCGCAGATCCTGATCGGGACGACCGGCCCACGCGCGCTCGCCGCGGCCGGGAGGTCGGCCGACGGGATCCTGCTCCCGGAGGGCAGCGTTCCCGACGCGGTCCGCTGGGCACGCGCGCAGGCGGATGCGACCGGCGGCGCCGGCCACGTGGTCGTGTACGCGTGGCTGAGCCTCGACGACGACCGCTCCGCGGCCGCCGCGGCGCTCCGGCCGGGCCTCGAAGGCTGGATGAAGATGGGCCTGTATCCGTCGCTGCGCGAGCACGCCGGCGTGGTGGAGCAGAGCGCCGCCGAGCTCGAGGACGACCGGGTGCGCGCGCTCGCGGTGGCGGGCGACGCGCGCGACTGCGCACGCGCGATCGCCGAGCTGTGGGGCGCGGGCGCCGACTCCGTCGTCCTCGTTCCGCGCCACGACGACCGCGCGGCGCAGGTCGCGCGCTTCGCGGCTGAGGTGCGGCCGCTGCTGTGAGCGCCTCTCCCCGCGCGCGCGATCTCGGCCTGGCGATCGGCACGCTGCCCTCCGGCCCGCTCGACGCGATCACCGACGTCGACGGCGTCAACGTCGGGTCGGTGACCCTGGTGAGCGGTGAGGGGCCGATCCAGCGCGGTGTGGGCCCGATCCGCACCGGCGTCACGGTCGTCGTGCCGCACGACGGCTACGAGCCGCTGTTCGCCGGCTGTCACCGCCTGAACGGCAACGGCGAGCTGACCGGGCTCGAGTGGATCCGCGACTTCGGTTGCCTGACGACGCCGATCGGGCTCACGAACACCCACAGCGTCGGCGTCGTGCGCGACGCGCTGGTCGCCGCCGACGTCGCCCGTCGCGGCGACGAGGAGGTGTTCTGGAGCCTGCCAGTGGTGGGGGAGACCTGGGACGGCGTGCTGAACGACATCAACGGGTTCCACGTCCGCGCCGAGCACGTCCACGAAGCGCTCGCTCGCGCGAGTGGCGGACCGGTCGAGGAGGGCGGGGTCGGGAGCGGCACGGGGATGATCTGCCACGGATTCAAGGGCGGGCTCGGGACCGCCTCGCGGGTCGTCGGGGAGGCGTCGGGCTCATGGACCGTCGGAGTGCTTGTGCAGGCCAACCACGGCCGCCGCGATCGCCTCTCGGTGGCCGGAAGGCCGGTCGGGCAGCTGATCGGGCCGGACGTGGTCCCGCTGCCGTGGGACGAGGCGGAGGGCGCCGGCTCGATCATCGTGCTGTGCGCGACCGACGCGCCGCTGCTCCCGCACCAGTGCACGCGCCTGGCGCAGCGTTGCGCGCTCGGCGTGGGCCGCACCGGCGGCGCCGGCGAGCATTCGAGCGGCGATCTCGTGCTCGCCTTCTCGACCGTCCGCCAGGGCGTCCCGGCGAGCGAGGTCGCGGCGCCGGGCGACCCGGTCACGATCCCGCTGACGATGGTCGTCGACGCCCACATCGACGCGCTGTTCTACGCGGCTGTCGAGGCGACCGAGGCGGCGATCGTGAACGCCCTGCTCGCCGCCGAGACGATGACGGGGCGCGACGGCGTCACGGCGCACGCGCTGACGGCCGAGCGGCTCGTCGACGCGATGGCGCGGCTCGGGCCCGGCTAGCTGCGGCTCGCGCGGCCGATCGCCGCCTTCATCGCAGCGGTGGGCGATTCCACGACCTGTCCGTGGCCGGGAGCAAGGCGCGCGGGCTGCAGTTCGAGGAGCCGGCGGGCGCTCTCGAGCGCCGTCGGGCGGTGCCACGTCGCCAGCGCGGGCAGCGGGAACCGCCAGTTCGTCCGCGCCGTGGTCTCGACGCCGCCGAGCGTCGAGAACGCGTCGCCGCACAGCAGCGTGCGGTCGCGCGTGTCGAGGAACGACACGTGCCCCGGCGTGTGGCCGGGTGACGCGATCACCTCGAGGGAGCCGATCCGGTCGCCGGGCTGCACCGTAAGCGTCGGGTGCGTCCGCGCGCCCGGCCAGCTGCCGCGCAGCTTGACCTGCGGCTCGCCCGGCTCGAGCGACTTGTCCTTGACGAGCAGCCGCGCCTCGCGCGCCGAGATGATCACGGCCGCGTCCGGCAGCGCGGCGGCGAGCGCGTCGAGCGATCCGATGTGGTCGCCGTGGGCGTGCGTGAGCACGATCCGGACGATCGGCGCTCCCGCCCGCTCAGCGGCTCCGAGGACCGCCTTGGCGCTGCGCGGGAGCGTCGTGTCAACCAGCGTGAGGCCGTCGTCTTCGGTCACGAGGAACGCGTTGACGATGCCGTACCGGCGGATGCGGATGAGGGGCATGGCGGGAACCCTAGGTCCCCGAGGTGCGCCGCGAAGTGCTCCTCGATCCCGCGCGCGTAGATCGGCCACATCCGCCGCAGCAGCGCGACGCCCTCGTCGGTGAGCTTGACCTGGAGGGCGCGGCGGTCGGCCGGGTCTGGCTCGCGGCGCACGTAGCCCGCCTTCTCGACGCGATCGACGAACCGGCTCATTGCGGTCGGGCTCAGCACCACCGCGTCGGCGATCTGGTTGACGCGCAGGCTGCGGCCCGGCTGGCGATAGAGCGCCCACAGCACGTCGTACCAGCTCAGGTCGGGCAGCCCGGCGGCCGCCAGGTCGCGACCGATCGCGCGCGTCACGCGGGCATGGGCGTTCAGGAACGCGCGCCAGGTGGTGAGCGTCTCGTCATCGATCTCGGGCACGCCGGGCAGCGTAGCAAGAAAGCTGCACTTGCATTAGCTGCATCAGCATGTACTATTAGGTGCACATGCACCTAACGAGCAAAGGCGATCGACATGTATGACGGCAAGGTGGTCCTGATCACGGGCGGCGGCGGTGGCATCGGCCGCGCGGCAGCCCGCCGGTTCCTCGACGAAGGCGCGTCGGTGGTGCTGAGCGGCACGCGCGCCTCGGTGCTCGAAGCCGCGCAGGCGGAGCTCGACCCGATGGGCGAGCGGACGCTGATCGTCGCCGGCCAGGTGACCGGCCGCGAGCAGGCGCAGGCGCTCGTGGCGGCGGCCGTCGAGCGCTTCGGCGGCGTCGACGTGCTCGTCAACAGCACGGGGATCTTCCGCGTGACGCCGTTCGAGGAGCAGACCGAGGAGCACTTCGAGGAGGCCCTCGGATCGATCCTCCGGCCGACCTACTGGGTCTCGCAGGCGGTCGTGCCGGCCATGCGCGAGCGCGGCGGCGGCGCGATCGTCAACGTCGGCTCGATGTGGGCGCTCGACGCGATCGCGACCACGCCGACGAGCGCCTACTCGGCCGCCCAGGCCGGTCGCCACATGCTCACGAAAAACCTGGCGATCGAGCTGGCCGCCGACGGAATCCGCGTCAACACGGTGGCGCTCGCGTTCGTCGAGACGCCCGCGTACGAGCGGTTCCTGAGCCACGAGGAGGCGCAGGCGGTGCTCGACGCGGTCGACTCGTTCCACCCGCTCGGGCGCCGCGGCCAGCCCGCCGACGTCGCCGAGGCGGTGCTCTTCCTCGCCGGCGACGGCGCCCGCTGGATCACGGGCACGACGCTGCCGATCGACGGCGGCGTGCTGGCCGGGCGCAGCCCAGCGCTCCAGCCCGAGCTGGACGCGGCCGCCGCCTAGGTCTCCGACGCAGGAGTGCTGCCGAGCGTGACCTGAACGAGGCGGCTATGGCCGCCGCGGACCGCCTCGATGCTGATCCTGTCGCCCGGCTTGCGCTGGGCGACAGCGTCGGCGAGCTGCGCCGCGGTGTGGAGCGGCTTGCCGTCGAGGGCCACGATCGAGTCGCCGCCGACCAGGACGGTCTCGCCGTCGGCCGTCACCTGGTGGGTGGCGGGCTTCAGCCCGGCGCGCGCCGCCGGGCTGCCGCTGACGACGCGCGCGATCGCCACTCCCTGGCGCGGCGTCCCGCGCACGAGCTTGCTCATGCCCGGCGGGATCGTCTCGACCTGGAGACCGATCCAGGAGTGCTCGACATGCCCCTTGGCGATCAGCTGCTGAGCGGTCGACCGCGCGGTGTCACTCGGGATCGCGAAGCCGACGCCGACGTTCGCGTCGACCGTGCCGCCCTGGATCTGGGCGTTGACGCCGATGACGCGCCCGGAGCCGTCGAGCAGCGGCCCGCCGGAGTTGCCGTGGTTGATCGGCGCGTCGGTTTGGATCGCGTTCGGGATCGTGAGTCCGTCGGGCGCCTGGATGTCGCGCCCGGTGGCGCTCACGATCCCGGCGGTCATCGTGCGGTCGAGCCCGAACGGGTTGCCGATCGCGTAGACCGGGTCGCCCGGCTGTGCCGATCCAGAGCTGTCGAAGGCGAGCGGATGGAGCGCGGACGCCGGCGCCGCGACGCGGACGACGGCGAGATCGCTGGAGGCATCGGCGCCAACGACGCTCGCCGGATACGTGGCGCCGCCGCCGAAGCCGACACGGATCCCGGATCCGCCGGCGACGACATGGTCATTGGTGAGGATGTCGCCGCGGTGGTCGATCACGAAGCCGGAGCCGAGCGACTGCACCTTCTTGGTGCTCGGCGGCGTGAACAAGGTCGGCGCGACCTTCTGGGTCTCGGTCGCGGTGATGACGACGACGCCGGGTGCGTCGCGGCGATACAGCGCGGCCGGCGTCGCGGAGGTATTGACCGCCGCCGGGACCGCTCCCTGAGCAGCCGCGGGAGCCGTCGAGTCACCGCCTGCGACGAGGCCGGCGACGCCACCGGCGATGCCGCCACAGAGGGCCGCGGTGAGGGCTATGGAGAGTGTCCGTTGCATGCTCGCCATGCTCGCCCTCGCGACCGCGTCGAACGATCGGGCGCACGCGCGATCCGGGGGATGATCCCGGCGTCATCCGACCCGTCATCCGTCCGCCGGCAGCACGGCCTGGACCGTCGTGCCGCGCCCCGGCACGGTCGTGACGATCAGCTCGCCGCCCGCGGATCGGACCCGCTGCTCGCTCGACGCGAGGCCGACGTGGCCGTCGAGCAGCGCAGCCTCGCGGCGTGAGGGGTCGAAGCCGGCGCCGTCGTCGCGCACCTCTAGCTCGATCCGCTCATGGTCCGCCGCGACGGTGACGGCGACGTGCGACGCGCCGCTGTGCTTCGCCGCGTTCGTGAGCAGCTCGCGGGTCAGCACCACGATCAGTTCGTCGTGGTGGCCGATGCCCGCGGGATCGACCGCGACCGTGATCTCGGCGCCCATCCGCACGGCGCTGCGGTCGGCGATCGCGCGCAGCGCCGCCGGCAGCCCCGCGTGGTCGAGGACGTACGGGTGCAGTTCGAAGATCTCCCCGCGGATCTGCGCCATCGTCTCGTCGATCGCGTCGCGCGCGCGCTCGAACGACGCCTCGCGGCCCGTGCGGTGGTAATCGTCCAGCTCCTGGTGGGCGAGCGACAGTGTCTGCACCGATTCGTCGTGCAGGAGCCCGGCCAGACGGCGCCGCTCGCGCTGCTCGGACGCGAGCGCGTGGGCGGCGAGCTGGCCGCGTTGCTTGGCGAGCTTGGCGATTGCCGCCTCGCGCCGGTGGAGGACGCTCGACACCAGCGTCGCGGCGAGCCCGATCCACGCCAGGTAGGCGACCTGGCTGATCATGCGCGCCGTCGCCTGTTCTTCGCCGGCGGTCGGATGCACGACCGACAGCAGGATGTAGGCGCCGACGGCGCCGAGCGCCCAGCCCGCGGTCAGCCGTGGCCGCAGCCGTGCCGCCGCCAGCACCGGCAGCACGAAGAACGCCATCGCGGTCTCCGAGAACGGGCCGCCGGACGCGTAGGTGAGCGCCACGATCGCGGCGAGGTCGACGAACGGCTCGATCCTGTCGAGCACCGCCGGCGGCGCGACCGCCCCCCTGCGGACCGCCAGACGCAGGGCGAGGAGCGCGGCCGCCCAGATCCCGAACGCGGCGAGCAGGAACGGGAAGGCGCGCGTGTGCTCGACCGGGTGGTCCACCAGCTGTTCGCCCAGCAGCACCACCGGGACGAGCGCCGCGCGCAGCGTCGCGAGCCACAGAAGGTCGATCCCGCCGGCGGGAGCGTCGTCCTGGTCGCGCGCCCGCCAGGCCGTCACTCCAGCAACCCGCGCCTCATCGCCTCCGCGACCGCGGCCGCCCGCTCGGACACGCCGAGCTTCTCGTACAGCCGTGCCTGATGGGTCTTGACGGTCGGGAGCGCCACGATCAGCCGGTCGGCGATCTGGGGTCCGGAGAGCCCGTCGGCCATCAGGCTGAGGACCTCGCGTTCCCTGGCGGTGAGGATCGGGCGCTCCTCGCCGGTTCCGCGCACCCTGACCTGATCGAACACGCCCGCCTGCAGCGCGGGGTCGATCACGGTGCCGCCGCGGGCGACGGCGGCGATCGCGTCGAGGATCGCCTCGCGGTCGGCCTCCTTGCGGAAGTAGCCGGCGGCGCCGGTCTGTACCGCGCGGTACACGACCTCGGGATCGCTCGACGCCGACAGGAACAGCACGCGGCTCGGTATGCCGTCGCGGACGAGCGCGTTGAGGATCTGCAGCCCGTCGAGGCCGGGCAGCCGCATGTCGAGCACCGCGACCTGCGGCACGACGTCGCGGATCAGGTCGAGCGCCGCGCGCCCCTCGGCGGCGGCGCCGACAAGCTCGAGTTCCGGCCGCTCGCGAACCGCGCGCTCGATCCCTTCGCGGAACAGCGGGTGATCGTCGGCGACCACGACCCTCACGCGGGGCGGCGGCATCGACGAATCATGTCGCAACCGCGGGGCATGGCGGGTGAAGGTGGTGGGCGTCATGGCGGAGCGCGTTGAGGTTCGCCGTTCGCTAGGGCGCCTGCCATCGGCCGATCGGCTGGTCGTTCGGACGACCTCCAGGTCGTCTTCAAAGGGTCCGGGCGGTCGATGGTGGGGCCGCCGGGACGGCGCGACGATCCTCCCAACCAACACAGGAAGGAGCGCGACATGGCAGTTCACGTAGAACAGGACCCGATCGCGTTCGACGTCGAGGACGACCCGATGCGCGCGCCCGCTCGCATGCACACCGCGGGCCGGGCGCTGCCCGCGATCGCCGACCCGGCCCCGCTCGGGCTTGCCGCCCTGGCGATGACCACGCTGGTGTTCAGCATCTTCAACGCCGACCTAGTGAGCCGGACCGGAGAGCCGATCGTGCTCGGCCTGGCGGTCGCCTATGGCGGCCTCGCCCAGCTGCTGGCCGGCATGTGGGAGTTCCGCCGCGGGAACGCCTTTGGCGCCCTGACGTTCGGCTCCTACGCGGCGTTCTGGCTGTCGTTCTGGGTGCTCGAGGAGTTCCTCGTCAAGCAGATCCCGGCCGCCGAGGCCGGAAGCGCCATCGCCCTCTATTTCATCGTCTGGGCGATCTTCACCGCGCTTCTGTGGGTCGCTTCTCTGCGGACCACGCCCGCGGTGAGCGTGATGCTCGCGTTGCTCGGCGTCACGTTCCTGCTGCTCGGCATCGGTGACGCCGGCTCGCACAGCGAGCTCGTGAAGATCGGTGGCTGGTTCGGCATCGCGACCGCTGCAGCCGGGCTGTACGCCGCCTTCGCGGCGCTCATCAACACCACCTACGAGCGGACGCTGCTTCCGCTCCGGCCGGTGCGACGCGCACCGTAGATCCCCCCAGGACCCTCCGGGACCCTCCTCGTGGGGGTCCCGGCGGGGTTCGCTCCCCACAGGAGGACACGATGTCCGTAGGTGTCAACGAAAGCCGCGCGCTCGAGCTCGTCATCCGCACGGCGATCGCCGAGGAGCGGCTGCTCCAGCGCCGGCTCGACCGGCTGGCCTCCGAGCAGCGGCGCACGCGTTCGCAGATCGAGCAGGAGCTGCGCCGCGAGCACTTCGGCCGGCTGCCGGAGGGCTGGAACGGCGGCGGGCGCTAGCCGGGCGTGAGCCCAGGCAGCTCCGACCGGTATGGCGGCGATGCGCCGGGCCGCGCGCAGGTGCGGGCGGCGACCAGGCACGCGAACGCCGTCGCCTCGACCGCGAGGTCGATCGTGCCGAGGTCATCGCGGGTCAGGCCGCGCTCACGCCACCAGGCGAGGAAGCCGCCGCCGAACGCGTCCCCGGCCCCGATCGTGTCGACGACCTTGGCACGTGGGGCGGGGACCGCCACCTCAGCGGTGCGGGTCACGACCACGGCGCCGCTCGGCCCGCGCGTCAGCAGCGCGAGCGTCGGTCCCTGCTCGAGCAGCGTGCGGACGGCCTCGACCGGCGGCAGGCCGGGCTCGAGCCAGTCCATGTCCTCTTCGCTGACCTTCACCACGTGGCTGTGCCCGAGCACCCGCCGCAGCCGCGCGCGGTAAGCCTCGGGATCGTCGATCGACCACGGGCGGATGTTCGGGTCGACCGCGATCAGGGCCTCGCCGGCGAGCCGTTCGACGACCGCCTCGAGCGCGGTCGCGACCGGCTCGAGCAGCAGCGCGAGCGTCCCCACGTGGACCATGTCGACGTTCGCAGGGAGCGTGGCCAGGGCGGTCTCGGCGGTCAGGCCGGGTACGGACGTGCCGCGCTCATAGAACCGGTAGCGGGCGACGCCGTCGTCGTCGACCTCGACGAGCGCCAGCGTCGTCGGGTCGTTCGTCCGGACCATGGTGTCGAGATGGACCCCGTCCTCGGCGAGCAGGCCGGCGAGGCGGTCGCCGAAGCGGTCCGTCGAGATACGGCCGAGGTAGGCGACCGGCTGCTCGAGCCGGCCGATCGTGCGCGCCGTGTTGAAGGCGCCGCCGCCGGGATGGCCGGCGAGCGCATCGCTCTCGCCCTGTACGACGAGGTCGTAGAGCGCCTCGCCGGCGACGAGGATGACGCCGTCGCTCATGGCCGCAGCTCCCCGGTCCCGCGCTCGATCAAGGTTGTCGGCACCTGGGCGCGGCGCGATGGGCCGGTCCGGCCGTCGAGGCGCGCGAACAGCAGCTCGGCCGACATCCGCCCGAGCTCGTTGGCGTCCTGCGCGATCACGGTCAACCCGGGGTCGAGCGCGTCGGCCAGCGTCAGGTCGTCGAAGCCCACGAGCGCGATGCGCCGGTGCAGATCGAGCTGCCGGAGCCGCTGGATGACGCCGATCGAGATCAGGTTCTGCGCGCTGAACAGCGCGGTCGGAGGATCGTCCGCGCTCAGCAGGTCGGCCGCCGCGGCCGAGCCGTGCACGCTGTCGTGCAGCTCCGTCACCACGAGCCGCTCGTCGTACGCGACCCCGTGCGCGGCCAGTGCCTCGCGGTAGCCGCGCAGACGCTCGGCCGCCGTGAAGATCCGCTGCTGATCGCCAAGGAAGCCGATCCGGCGGTGCCCGCCATTCAACAGATGCGTGGTAGCGGCGAACGCGCCGCCGGCGTTGTCGCTCAGCACGCAGTCGGCGTCGATGAAGCCCGGCGGGCGATCGACGAACACCAGCGCCACGCCGGCGTCGCTCTCGGACCGCAGGTACGAGTGGTCGGTGCCCGACGGCACGACGATCAGTCCGTCGACCCGGCGCGAGAGGAACGCCTCCGCCAGCTCGCGCTCGCGGTCGGCGTCCTCGTCGGAGCTGCCGACCAGCGGGAGCACGCCACGCGTTCGCGCCACGGTCTCGACGCCGCGCAGCAGGCCCGCATGGAACGGGTTGGCGACGTCGTCGAAGACGAGCCCGATGCTGGCCGACGCGCGGTCGGCGCGACGCAGATTCGTGGCCGTGAGGTCGCGCCGGTACCCGAGCAGGGCCACAGCCTCGCGCACCTTCGCGGCGAGGTCGGGGCGGACGCTGCCGTCCGCGTTGATGACCCGCGACACCGTGGCGAGGCTCACGCCCGCCAGCGTGGCCACCTCCTTCATGGTGGGCCGGCGAGAGCCGTTGCCGAGCGGCTTCTCAGAAAACGTTTCTTCAGACACAGAATCGTCGTCGGGTGCAGGTGTGGCGGACATGGGGGCACTGTACACCATCGTGCCAAGAAAACGTACTCTCTTGACAACAAGGTTGATGGTACCTACAGTGATCGACACGCTGTAAACGTTTCCTCGGTGAGGGCCGGGGAAGACCGAATCTCCTTGGGAGGAGAGGAATTCCATGGCCAACACACGGGTGAAGTTCTCGTTGTCTCTCGTCGCTGTGATCGCGCTGATGGGGCTCGTCGTCGGCGTTGTCGCCGGCCGGGCCTCGGGCGGTTCGTCGGGCTCGAGCTCGGGCGGCGGCAGCGGCGGCACAGCCGCCGGCAAGAAGATCGACGTGATCATCAAGGCGTCGGACTCCGAGTTCTGGCAATCGATGCTCGCCGGCGCGCAGAAGGCCGGCAAGGACTACGGGCTGGAGGTCGGCCTGTTCGGCCCGACCTCCGAGACCGACGTCAACCAGCAGGTGCAGCTCGTCGAGAACTCGATCTCGCGCGGCGCCGACGCGATCGTCGTCGCCCCGAACTCCTCAGACGCGCTCAACAACGTGATCGAGCGGGCCCGCAAGGGCGGCATGAAGGTAATCGTCGCCGACACCGCGGTCACGACGGACTCCGAGGGCTTCATCGGCACCGACAACATCAAGGCGGCCGAGCAGGCCGGGAAGCGGATGTGCGACCTCGCCACGCAGGCCGGGAACGAGTCCGGTGACGTGATGATCTCCTCCTCGGTGGCCGGCGTGCAGGTGCTCAAGGACCGCGACGCGGGCTTCCGGGCGGGCCTGAAGGCATGCCCCGGCCTGAAGGTCTCGGTCGTCCGTTACAACAACAACGACCTCAACACGGCGGCCAGCCAGGTCAACGACGCGCTGACCGCCAATCCGAACCTGGTCGGCGTCTTCGCCGCCAACAACACGTCGGGCAACGGCGCCGCCCGCGCGATCAAGGACAACGACGCCGCCGACAGCATCCCGGTCGTCGCGTTCGACACCGACCCGCAGGAGAACGCGGCGCTGGCCGACGGCTCGATCGACGCGCTGGTGGTCCAGAACCCGTACTTCTTCGGCTACCAGGGCGTGGTCGAGGCGGCGATGGCCACGGTCGACAACGTGCCGCCGCGCCGGCTCGACCCGGGCGCCGTGCTCGCGGACAAGAAGAACATGGCCACGGCCGAGGTCAAGCAGCTCCTGACCCCGCCGACCACGAAGGCGCAGTAATGAGCGCCGCCACGGACACCCGTACCGAGCGGCCCGCACAGGAAGGCGAGGTGGTCGTCTCCCTGACCGGCGTCTCCAAGCGCTACGGCCCGATCCAGGCGCTCGAGGACGTCGCGCTCGAGCTGCGCGCCGGCGAGGTCCACTGCCTCGCCGGCGAGAACGGCGCCGGCAAGAGCACGCTGATCAAGATCCTCACCGGCGCCGTCCAGCGCGACGAGGGCGAGTACCGAGATCGAGGGCCGCGACATGGGCGACCCGAGCCCGGCGCAGGCGCGCGACGCGGGCGTCGGCGTCGTCTACCAGGAGCTCAGCCTGCTGCCGGACCTGTCGGTCGGCGAGAACCTGATGATGGGACACCTGCCCGCCCGCCGCGGCATCACGCGGCCGCGTGAGCTCAAGCGCGCGGCGCGCACGATGCTCGAGCGCGTCGGCCTCGACTGGCTGGACCCGGGCACGCCGGTGGGGGAGACCTCACTGGCCGTCCGCCAGCTGGTCGAGATCGCCAAGGTGCTCGGCTCCAAGCCGCGCGTGCTGATCTTCGACGAGCCGACCACGGCGCTGTCGGAGAGCGAGACGAAGGCGCTGCTCGCCCGCATCCACCAGCTGCGCGACGAGGGCCACGCGATCATGTACGTCTCGCACCACCTGGAGGAGATGTTCGAGATCGGCGACCGGGTGACGATCCTGCGCGACGGCAAGTTCGCCAGGACGGCCCGGATGAGCGAGATCGACCACGACGGGCTGATCGGCTCGATGGTCGGCCGCAAGATCGAGAACCTCTACCCGCACCAGCCGAATCGCACGTTCGGCGAGCCGCGGCTGGTCGTGAGCGGCCTGCAGCCGGCCGGCTCCGAGAAGCCGATCGACCTCGTGGTCCGCTCCGGCGAGATTCTCGGCATCGCCGGCCTGCTGGGCTCCGGCCGGTCGGAGCTGCTGCGCGCCATGTTCGGCGCCGACCCGGTGCAGGGCGGCCACATCGAGATCGACGGCAAGCGCGTCCCGCCCGGTAGCCCGCGGCGCGCCGTGCAGGCAGGCCTCGGCCTGCTGACCGAGGACCGCAAGACGCTCGGGTTGCTGCTCGAGCTGTCGATTCGCGAGAACGCGTCGCTGGCGCACATCGACGAGATCTCGCGCTTCTGGGTGGTCGACAAGAAGCGCGAGCGCAACCTCGTCGATCACTACCTCGGCGGCCTGCGGCTGCGCGCGGGGTCGTGGGAGCAGCCGGTGTCGTCGCTGTCAGGCGGCAACCAGCAGAAGGTGCTGCTCGCCCGCTGGCTGGCGACGAAGGCGAAGGTGCTGCTGTTCGACGAGCCGACCAAGGGCGTCGACGTCGGCGCCAAGTCGGAGATCTACAAGGTGATCGGCGACCTCGCGGCCGAGGGTCTCGGCGTGGTCGTCGTGTCGTCGTACCTGCCCGAGGTCCTGGGCCTGGCCGACCGCGTGATCGTGATGCGCGAGGGCGGCGTGGCCGGCGAGCTCCCTGCGAAGGGCTCGACCGAAGAGGACGTCCTGCGGCTCGCCAGCCCCGGCGCCGCGGCCCACGAGTAATCCCGGAGGAGAGAGAACCCATGCCAGACCTCAAGATCAAGATGCCCCGGGGCCGCTTCGGCCGCGAAGGCACACCCGCCACGGCCGGCGTCCCGGCCCCCGCCGCGGAGGCGGCTCCGACCGAGCGCGTGCTCACGTTCGGCGACGTGTTCGGCCGTGACGCCGGCGGCCTGATCGTCCTGCTCGTCCTGTTTGGCGCGATGACCATGGCCTCGGACGAGTTCCTGACGGCCGACAACCTCGCCAACCTCTCGCGCCAGGTGGCGATCTTCGGGATCATCGCCGTCGGCCAGCTGCTCGTGATCCTCACCGCCGGCATCGACCTCTCGGTCGGCTCGGTGCTCGGTCTCACCGGATGCGTGACCGCGGAGTTGCTGGTGGGGGGCATGCCGGTCCCGTTGGCGATCCTGTTCGGCCTCGTCGTCGGCGCCGGCCTCGGCGTGTTCAACGGCACACTTGTCGCGTTCGGCAAACTCCCGCCGTTTATCGTGACGCTCGGCATGCTCGGGATCGCTCGCGGCGCGGTGCTCGTGCTCACCGATGCGAGCACCGTCCAGCCGCTGCCCGACTCGTTCGGCAACATCGCCAACGGCGACTTCCTCGGCCTGCCGAACCTGCTGTGGCTGTTCGCCGTGGTGGTCGTGGTGACGGCGTTCGTGCTTAGGCGCACGGTGTTCGGCCGCTACATCTACGCGATCGGCTCCAACCCCGAGTCGGCGCGCCTGTCCGGCGTGCCGGTCACGCGGGTGCTGGTGGCGGTCTACATGCTCGCGGGCCTGCTCGCCGCGATCGGCGGCGTGCTGTTCACCTCGCGGCTGAACGCGGGCATCCCGACCGCGGGCACCGGGTACGAGTTGAACGCGATCGCCGCGTGCGTGATCGGGGGAGCGAGCCTCTTCGGTGCGAAGGGCGGCGCCTTCGGCGCGGCGGCGGGCGCCTTGATCGTGGCGACCCTCAACAACGGAGGCAACCTGCTCGCCGTGAACGCCTTCTACCTGCAGATCATCATCGGCGCGCTGATCCTCGCGGCCGTCGCGTTCGACCAGTGGCAGGGCCGGCGCACATGAGCGTCGATCCCCGCGCGGGAACCCTGCCGGAGCCGTCCGACCTGATCGACGTCGACCGGCTGCTCGCCGCCTACAGCGACGAGCAGCCGGACCCGGATAACCCGGAGCAGCGCGTTGCGTTCGGCACGTCGGGCCATCGCGGCTCGTCGACCGCCGGCACGTTCAACGAGGCGCATGTGCTCGCGATCAGCGAGGCGGTGTGCCGCTACCGCGAGGCGCAGGGGATCGACGGTCCCCTGTTCCTCGGGCGCGACACGCATGCGCTGTCGGAGCCGGCCGCGAGGACGATCGTCGAGGTGCTCACCGCGCACGGCGTCGACGTCTGCATCGACGACCTCGGCGGCGCCACGCCGACGCCTGTGATCTCGCACGCGATCCTCACGTTCAACGCGAGCGGCCGCGGCACCGCCGACGGCATCGTCGTGACGCCGTCGCACAACCCGCCCGGCGACGGCGGCTTCAAGTACAACCCGCCGCACGGCGGGCCGGCCGACACGGACGTGACGGGCTGGATCGAGCGCGAGGCGAACGCGCTGCTCGAGGCCGGGCTCGACGGCGTCAAGCGGATGCCGTACGAGAACGCCGTGCGGACCGAGACCGTGCACCGCTGGGACTACCTCGACGGGTACGTCAACGACCTCCCGTCCGTGATCGACATCGAGGGCATCCGCTTGTCCGGCCTTCGGCTCGGCGTCGACCCGCTCGGCGGCGCCAGTGCCGAGTACTGGGCGGCGATCGCCGAGCGCCACGTGCTCGACCTCGAGATCGTCAACACCGCGATCGACCCGACGTTCTCGTTCGTGCCGCTCGACTGGGACGGCAAGATCCGGATGGACTCCTCGTCGCCGTATGCGATGGCGCGGCTGACCGAGATGCGCGACCGCTTCGACGTCGCGTTCGCGAACGACCCGGACGCCGATCGTCACGGCGTCGTCACGCCGTCCGCCGGGCTGTTGAACCCGAACCACCACCTCGCGGCCTGCATCGCATACCTGTTCGGCGCGGGCCGGGACTGGGGCGCCGGACGTCGGCATCGGCAAGACGCTCGTGAGCTCGAGCATCATCGACCGCGTCGCCGCCGACCTCGGGCGCCGGCTGGTCGAGGTGCCCGTCGGCTTCAAGTGGTTCGTCGAGGGCCTGCTCGACGGCACGCTCGGCTTCGGCGGCGAGGAGAGCGCCGGAGCGTCGTTCCTGCGCCGCAACGGCTCGGTCTGGAGCACGGACAAGGACGGGCTGATCCCGTGCCTGCTGGCCGCCGAGATGACCGCGCGGACCGGCAGCGACCCGGGGGAGACCTACCGCTCGCTGGCCGAGCGCTTCGGCGACGCCGTGTACCGGCGCATCGACGTCGCGGCGACGCGCGGAGGAGAAGGAGATCCTCAAGAAGCTGTCGCCGGAGCAGGTCGAGGATGCCGAGCTGGCGGGCGAGCCGATCCTCGACAAGCTCACGACGGCGCCCGGGAACGGCGCGCCGATCGGCGGCCTGAAGGTGGTCGCCGAGCACGGCTGGTTCGCCGCGCGGCCGTCCGGGACCGAGGACGTGTACAAGGTGTACGCGGAGAGCCTGGACGGCGAGGAGCGCCTCGAGCGGATCCTCGACGAGGCCCAGGACATCGTCGACGCAGGCGCTGAGGAGGTAACGGTGGCGACACCGGATGTGTTCGGGATCGTGCTCGCCGGCGGCGAGGGCAAGCGGCTGTCGCCGCTGACGCTCGACCGCGCGAAGCCCGCGGTGCCGTTCGGCGGGAACTACCGGCTGATCGACTTCGCGCTCTCGAACCTCGTCAACGCGGGGTTCCGCAAGATCGTCGTGCTGACGCAGTACAAGAGCCACTCGCTCGACCGCCACATCGCCCAGACGTGGCGGATGTCCCCGCTGCTCGGCAACTACGTCACGCCGGTGCCGGCGCAGATGCGCCGCGGGCCGTACTGGTTCTCCGGCTCGGCCGACGCGATCTACCAGAACCTCAACCTGCTCAACGACGAGCAGCCGAAGTACGTGGCGGTGTTCGGCGCCGACCACATCTACCGGATGGACCCGACCCAGATGGTCGACCAGCACATCGAGAGCGGCGCGGCGGTGACCGTCGCGGCGCTGCGTGCGCCGATCTCCCAGGCCGACCAGTTCGGCGTGATCGAGACCGGCCCCGACGGCCGGACGATCAGCGCCTTCCGCGAGAAGCCCAAGGACGCCGTCGGGCTGGCGGACGCGCCCGACCAGGTGTTCGCGTCGATGGGCAACTACCTGTTCACGACCGAGGCGCTGATCGACGCGGTCATCACCGACGCGGGGGCCGACGCCTCGAGCCACGACATGGGCGGCAACATCGTGCCGATGCTGGTCAGCAGCGGCGCCGCGCACGTGTACGACTTCTCGCGCAACATCGTGCCGGGGGAGAGCGAGCGCGATCACGGCTACTGGCGCGACGTCGGGACGCTCGACGCGTACTACGACGCGCACATGGACCTGATCTCGATCGACCCGGTGTTCAACCTCTACAACAACCAGTGGCCGATCCTGAGCTGGCATGAGCCGCTGCCGCCGGCGAAGTTCGTGTTCGACGAGGACGGGCACCGCGGGCATGCGCTCGACTCGATGGTCTGCGCCGGCGTGGTGATCTCCGGCGCGACGGCGCGCCGGTCGGTGCTCTCGCCGGGCGTCCACCTGCACTCGTACGCGGAGGTCGAGGACTCGGTGCTGATGCCGGGCGTGGACGTCGGCCGCAACGCGGTCGTCCGCCGCGCGATCCTCGACAAGAACGTGCGCGTGGAGCCCGGTGCGGAGATCGGCGTTGACCCGGTGGCGGACCGCGAGCGGTTCGTCGTGTCCGATAACGGCGTCGTCGTGATCGGCAAGGGCGCCGTGGTGGCGGCCGCATGAAGGTCGCCCTGCTCACGCGCGAGTACCCGCCAGAGGTTTACGGCGGCGCCGGCGTGCACCTCGAGTACCTCGCGCGCGAGCTCGCGCAACTGGAGGACGTGTCCGTGCACGCGTGGGGCGAGGACCGGGAGGGCGCGACCGGATACCAGGCCTGGGACGCGCTGGCCGGCGACGCGCCGCACCTGGCGGCGCTGCGCGCGATGTCGATCGACCTGGCGATGACCGCCGGCGTGGCGGGCGCCGAGATCGTGCACAGCCACACCTGGTACGCACAGCTCGCCGGCCACCTGGCGAAGCTCACCTACGACGTGCCGCACGTGACGACCGTGCACTCGCTCGAGCCGCTGCGCCCGTGGAAGGCCGAGCAGCTCGGCGGCGGCTATGCGCTGTCGAGCTGGTGCGAGAAGGTCGCGCTCGAGGGCGCCGACCGGGTGATCGCCGTCTCGAAGGGCTCGCGCGCGGACATCCTCGCGAGCTATCCGGCGGTCGACCCGGACCGCGTGCAGGTGATCTACAACGGCATCGACGCCGACGAGTACACGCCGGACACGGGCACCGAGGTACTCGAGAAGTACGGCGTCGACCCCGATCGGCCGTCGGTCGTGTTCGTCGGCCGGATCACGCGCCAGAAGGGCGTCCCGTACCTACTCGACGCGGCGCTGCAGTTCGACGACGCCGCGCAGCTGGTGCTGTGCGCAGGCGCGCCGGACACGCCCGAGATCGCCGCCGAGGTCGAGCAGCGGGTGGAGCGCCTGCGCGCCGAGCGCGGGAACGTGATCTGGCTCGACCAGATGCTGCCCAAGCCCGAGGTGATCCAGCTGCTCAGCCACGCGACCGTGTTCGCCTGCCCGTCGATCTACGAGCCGCTGGGGATCGTCAACCTCGAGGCGATGGCGTGCGAGGCAGCCGTCGTCGCGACCGCGACCGGCGGCATCGTCGAGGTCGTCGTCGACGGCGAGACCGGCCTGCTCGTCCCGTTCGAGAGCGTCGAAGGCTCGATCGAGCCGCGCGACCCAGTCGGCTTCGCCGCCGGCATCGCCGAGCGCGTCAACGCGCTCGTCGCCGACCCGGCGCGCGCCGCCGCGATGGGCCGCGCCGGCCGCGAGCGCGCGGTCAGCGAGTTCGACTGGTCGGCGATCGCGCGACAGACGTCCGAGCTCTACCGCTCGCTGGCCTGACGTATCACCACGCGCGCTCGGCGCTCAAACCCCCTTGAGGAGATCCGGGTGCTTGCGGGGCGCCCGGATCTCCTCGAGCACCGTCTATGCCCACGTCAGCTGCAGCTCGCCGCCGATGAACGCGGCGAGCGCGTTCGCCTCGGCCTCGACACCGGCCTTCACCCACGGCTCGACGGCCTTGAACGGCTCGACCTCGACCGCGACGGCCGGCCCGCGCCGCTCGTGCGACCACACGCCGGCGATCCGCCCGTCGACCAGCAGAACGGGCGAGAGCCAGCCCTGCGGCCGATAGACGCGGCCGCGTTCGGCGGCGGCGAGCACGGCGTCGGCGTCGCGCGGCGCGGCGACGACGTAGTGGTCGAACGCCGGCAGCAGCCGCACGACGCCCTCGGGCTCCGCAGCGGCGGCCTCCTCCACGTCCGCGGCCAGCATCAGCGCGCGCTTACCTTCGACCTCGACCTCGACCGCGTCATCTCCGAGCATGGCGAGCCACTTCCCGGCCTGGGCCGCCGACGTGATGCCGAACCAGCGCGCGAAGGTCTCGCGCGTCCCCGGCCCGTAGACCGAGAGGTAGCGGCGCGCGACCGCGCGCATCGCCTCGTCGCGATCGATCGCCGGCTGCGGCCCCAGCCACTGGTTCGGCCGCGCGAACCGCACATTGCGGCCGTCGTTGGGGGCGAAGCACAGGTCGCCGCGGAAAGCGGCGGGCTTCAGCAGGTCGCCGAAGCCGCCGCGCAGCTTGCCATCGAGCCCCTCGACGCCGCTCACGCGCGCGACCTCGTCGGCCAGCTGCTCGCGCGTGAGCTCACGGCCGTCGAGGGCGGCCGGGATCGCCTCGAGCATCGCCTCGGCCTCTTCACGCTCCAGGCCGTGATGGCGCAGCCAGGACGGCACGTGATGGCGCGGCTTCAACGCGCCCTGGGCGGCCACCCAGAGCGCGAGCTCATCCGCGCGCAGGAGGTGCAGCGTGCCCCGCATCGCCCACGTCTTGACCAGCGTGCGGTCCTCCCACAGCGCACGCTCGACGGCGCCGCGCTCGAGCCCCGCCACCCGCGCCCACAGCGTCAGCTCGGCCGACGACGTCAGCTGCGCGTGCAGGCCGGCGATGTCGCGCACGACGTCGAGCGCGACCGCGCGCGGCGCGCGCTCGGCGAGCCGCTGACGCCGTACGCGCCAGGCCAGCACTGCCTGCCATGTAAGGCCTGCCACAAGACGCGACGGTAATCCCCCGTGCAAAGGTGCGGTTGCCCGTCCGTCCGTCCGCATGGTGACCACCTTGGAGAAACGGGTACGGATCCCGACACTACCCCTATGGCTGCACGCGTTCTCATCGTCGACGATCACCCCGCCTTCCGGGCGGCGGCACGCCGGCTCCTCGAGCTCGAGGGGTACGACGTCGTCGGCGAGGCGGAGGACGGCCTGAGCGCCATCGCAGCCGCGCGAGCGCTGCGCCCCGACTTCATCTTGCTGGACGTGCAACTGCCCGACCTCGACGGGTTCGAGGTCTGCCAGCAGCTCTCCGGCGACGAGAACCCCCCGGCGGTCGTGCTGACCTCCAGCCGGGACCGCAGCGACTACGGTCCGTGCCTCGCGACGAGCGCTGCTTCCGGGTTCCTCCCCAAGGCCGAGCTCTCGGCCGCGGGGATCGCGGATATCCTCGCTGCGTGAAGCTGGCGATCATTGGGGGCGGCGGCTTTCGGGTCCCGCTCGTGTACGGCGCCCTGCTGCGGCGGCAGCCGTTTGACGCTGTCGTGCTCTACGACGTCGACGCCGGGCGGCTGGACCGGGTGGCGCACGTACTCGAAGGTCAGGCAGCGGAGTTCGGGGATCGCGTGCCGTTCCGCACGACCACCGACCTCGACGACGCGCTCGAGGGCGCCGATTTCGTCTTTGCGGCGATCCGGGTCGGCGGGCTCGAGGGGCGTACCGTCGATGAGGGAGTCCCGCTCGGCCACGGCGTGCTCGGCCAGGAGACCACCGGTCCCGGGGGCATCTGCTTCGCGCTGCGCACGATCCCGACCATGGTCGACCTCGCGGAGCGGATCGCGCGGCTCGCGCCGGGCGCCTGGCTGATCAACTTCACGAACCCCGCCGGGATGGTCACCGAAGCGCTCCAGCACGTGCTCGGCGACCGCGCGATCGGCATCTGCGATACGCCGTCGGCGCTCTGCCGCCGCGTCGCCGCCGCCGTCGGCCGCGTGCCGGAGGACCTGTGGTTCGACTACTTCGGGCTCAACCACCTCGGCTGGCTGCGCGCTGTCCGCGACGGATCCGGCGACCTTCTGCCCGGGCTGCTGGCCGATGGCGACGCCCTCGCGGCGCTCGAGGAGGGAGCGCTGTTCGGCGCCGAGTGGCTGCGATCGCTCGGGATGGTGCCGAACGAGTACCTCTATTACTTCTACTTCGCCGCCGACACGGTCGACGCCATCAGTCGCAGCCCGCGCCCCCGCGGCGCGTATCTGCTCGAGCAGCAGGCCGCGTTCTACGACGCGGAGCCCGAGGCGCCCCCCGAGGCGCTCCGGCGCTGGCGCGCCGCCAAGGATGAGCGCGACCGCACGTACATGGCGGAGGCCCGCAACGGCCACGAGCCGGCGCCGCAGGACCCGGACGAGCCCGGCGGCTACGAGGGCGAGGCGATGGCGGTCGTCGAGGCGATCCTGGGGAACAGCGGCACGACGCTGATCGTCAACGCCGCGAACCGCTCGGCGCTGCCGTTCCTGGACGAGCGCGCCGTCGTCGAGGTGCCGTGTGTCGTGGGCGCCGCGGGTGCCCAGCCGGTCGCCGTCGGCGACGTCCCGGACCACGCGCGGGCGCTGATCGAGACCATAAAAGCGGTCGAACGGGCTACGATCGAGGCGGCGCTCACGGGCTCGACCGCGCTTGCGATCAAAGCGCTCGCGTTGCATCCGCTGGTGCCGTCCGTCACCGCCGCGCGCGAGATCTTCACCGAGTACCGCGAGCGCCTGCCCGACCTGGAGGAGCGGTTCGCTTGAACGTCGACCTGGCAGTCCTGACCCCGGCCTACCTCGATTACACGTTCGTGGGTCTCGAGGCGCTGCCCGGACCAGGCGAGGAGCGCTTCGCCGGCGACATGCTGCGCTCGCCCGGCGGCGGGGCGATCACCGCGGTCGGAGCGCGCCGGCTCGGGCTGACGACGATGCTCGTCGCGCCGCTGGGCGACGACCTGGCCGGCCGCTTCGTGCGGATGGTGCTGGAGGAGGAGGGCGTCGAGGTCGGCGAGCCGCGCGGCACGCGCACGCCGACCACCGTGGTGATGCCGGTCGACGGCGAGCGCTCGATGGTCACCGTCGATCCCGGCGTGCGCGCTCGCGCCTCCGACCTCGAGCCGCTCACGCCGCGCGCGGTCGCGGCGACGCTCGAGCAGATCGACGTCGTGCCGCCCGGCGTCTGCGTGTACCTCACCTGCGGCGACGACGACGCGCGCGCGTTCGCTGGCCGGCTGCCGCGCTCGGCGAACCGCCCGCGCGCGCTGATCGTCAACCGCCGCGAGGCGGGCATCCTGACCGGCGCGTCGACCCCCGAGGAGGCGGCCCTGGAGCTCGGCACCGTTGCGGATACGGCCGTCGTCACGCTCGGGCCCGCAGGCGCGGTCGCCGTCGTCGACGGCCGCCCGGTGGCGATCCCCGGCGTCGACACGGCGCCGGTGCTCGACACCACCGGTGCGGGCGACCTGTTCGCCGCCGCGTTCCTGTGGGGCGACCTGCTCGGCGTCGATGCCGAGGTGGCGCTCGGCTGGGCCAATCTCTACGCCGGGCTGTCGGTCTGCGCTCACACCGGAACGGGCGGGGCGGTCACGCGTGAGCGGCTCGCCGACGAGGGCGCGCGGCGCGGGATGCCGCCGCTCCCGGAGGACGAGGGATGATCGTGCGCCGCCTGGCACTGCTCCTGCTCGCGCTGGCGCTGGTCGCCGGCTGCGGCACGCCCGGCGGCGACTCCTCCGACAACGCCGAGAAGGCGGAGAAGGCGGAGAAGAGCTCGCGCAAGATCGACGTCTCGAAGGCCGGCGACGTGACGCTGACCGTGTGGGACCAGGAGGTCCGCGGCGGGCAGCGGCGGCAGATCGAGCAGCTCAACAAGGCGTTCCAGGAGCGCTACCCGAACGTGACGATCAAGCGCGTCGCGAAGTCGTTCACCGACCTCAACACGACGCTCAAGCTCGCCGTGTCCGGCGACAAGGCGCCGGACGTGGTGCAGGCCAACCAGGGCCGCCCCGTGATGGGGGCGCTGGTCAAGGGCGGCCTGCTGCGGCCGCTCGACGCCTACGCGGACGCGTACGGCTGGGCCGATCGCTATCCGCCGGTGCTGCTCGACCTCAACCGCTTCTCGACCGACGCCCGCACGTTCGGCGCCGGCAAGCTGTTCGGGCTCTCGCAGATGGGCGAGATCGTCGGCGTCTTCTACAACCGCGACAAGGTGCCGGGGCCGCCCGCGACGTTCGGCGACTTCGAGCGGAGCCTGGCGAGCGCGAAGGCCGACGGCGAGGTGCCGATCTCGTTCGGCAACCTCGACAAGTGGCCCGGGATCCACGAGTTCCAGACCGTGCAGAACGCCTTCGCGCCCTCCAGCCAGGTCCGCGACTTCGTGTTCGCGCGCGAGGGCGCGTCGTTCGACACGCCGGAGAACCTCGAGGCGGCGGACAAGGTCGCCGAGTGGGCGAAGGCGGGCTACTTCACGAAGAACTTCAACGGCGTCGGCTACGACCCGGCGTGGCAGCAGTTCTCCAAGGGCGCGGGGCCGTTCCTGATCGGCGGCACGTGGCTGCTGCGCGACCTCTCGGACGCGATGGGCGACAAGCTCGGCTTCATGCTGATGCCGCCGCAGAAGGAGGGCGAGGCGCCTCGATCGCTGGGTGGCGAGAGCCTGCCGTTCGCGATCACTTCGCAGTCGGCCAACCCGGATGTCGCCGCGGCGTACATCGACTTCCTCACCGACGCCAACGCCGCCCGCGTGCTGGTGGAGACCGGCAACCTGCCGGCGATGCCGACGACCACGAAGCCGGAAGGCGCTGCCGGCGAGGACGTGTTCGCGGCCTGGCGCACGCTCCAGGAGGGCGACGGGCTGGTGCCGTACCTCGATTACGCGACGCCGAGCTTCTACGACGACATCACCGCTGGGGTGCAGCGCCTGCTCGCCGGGCGCCAAGCGCCGGACGAGTTCACGCAGGGCATGCAGGACGACTACGAGAAGTTCACCGGATCCTCCTGACATGCAGCGACCGCCGGGCGAGCCGCGCCGCGTCGCGTACCTGTACCTGCTGCCGGGGCTCGCGCTGTTCGCCGCGTTCGTGCTCGTTCCGCTCGCGCACGCGGCGTGGCTGTCGCTGTTCGAATGGGACGGCGTGACGCCGGGGCGGTGGGTCGGCTTCGACAACTACGAGGCGCTCGCCCAGGAGCCCGCGCTGCGGCACGCGTTCGGCCACTCGGCGGTGCTGCTGATCTTCTACGCGGCGCTGCCGGTCGCGATCGGGTTGCTGCTCGCGGCCGCGGCCTCGCGCAGCCGCGTGCGCGGGCTGACTGCGCTGCGCACGATTCTCTTCCTGCCGCAGGTGATCGCGCTTGTCGTCGTCGCGGTGACGTGGCGGATCGTGTACCAGCCGACGGGCTGGCTGGGGAACTTCGACCTCGCGCTGCCGGCGGTCGGCCTCGTCGGGACGTGGGTCGCGTACGGCCTCTGCTTCGTCCTGTTGATGGCCGGCGTGCAGAAGATCCCGCAGTCGCTCTACGACGCCGCGCGGGTTGACGGCGCCGGCGCGGTGCGCGAGTTCTTCGCGGTCACGCTGCCGGCGCTGCGCGGGGAGATCGCGGTCGCGCTCACGCTCACCACGATCGCCGCGCTGCGCAACTTCGATCTGGTCTATCTCACGACCGGAGGAGGGCCTGGCGACGCCACCTCGGTGCCCGCCCTCGAGGTCTACCAGCGCGCGTTCCGCAACGGCGAGGTGGGCGGCGCCGCGGCGATCGGCGTGTGCCTGGCGGTCGTCATCTTCGCGCTGACGTTCGGCATCAACCGCGTGGCCGATCGGGCGGCGCGCACGTGATCGATCGCCGCGAGCAGTTCCTCTCGCAGCTCGTGCTCGGCGTGTTCGCGCTGATCGCGCTGGCGCCGGTCGCCCGGATCGCGCTGACGGCGCTGGGGGACGGCGGGAGCTTCGCGACGGCCTGGGACGAGGGCCACTTCAGCACCTACCTGCGCTCGAGCTTGATCGTCACCGCGTCCGTGGTCGCGATCTCGACGCTGCTCTCGATCCTGGCGGGCTACGCGTTCGGGCTGATGCGCTTCCGCGGCGCGCAGGTGCTCTTCTACGTGTTCCTGCTCGGGCTGATGGTGCCGCTCGAGGCGACGATCGTGCCGCTGTACTACGACATGCGCGACCTCGGCCTCACCGACACCTACTGGGCGCTGATCCTGCCGCAGGCGGGCGTTTCGGTCGCGTTCGGCACGTTCTGGATGCGCGCGTTCTTCCGCTCGGTGCCGCGGTCGCTCGTGGAGGCGGCGCGGCTGGACGGCGCGTCGAGCTGGTCGACGCTGTGGCGGGTCGTCCTCCCGCTCGGGCGCCCGGCCGTGCTCACGATGATCGTGCTCGTGTTCATGTGGACGTGGAACGAGTTCCTGCTGGCGCTGGTGATGGTGTCCGACGAGTCGCTGCGTACGGCGCCGCTCGGCCTCGCGTTCTTCCAGGGGCGCAACACGACCGACGAGGCGCTGCTCGCCGCGGGCGCGATCATCGTCGCCGCCCCCGTCGTGATCGCGTACCTGTTCCTCCAGCGCCACTTCATCCGCGGCATGCTGTCGGGAGCGGTGAAGGCCTGATGGCGAGCGCGGCGTACCACGGGGCAGCGAAGCGGTTCGGCGACGTCATGGCGGTGCGCGACCTCACGCTCGAGGTGGCCGACGGGGAGCTGATGGTGCTCGTCGGGCCATCGGGCTCGGGCAAGACCACGGCGCTGCGGATGCTCGCCGGCCTGGAGGCGGTCGACGCCGGCCGGATCGAGATCGGCGAGCGCGTCGTCAACGACGTGTCGGCGCGCGATCGCGACGTCGCGATGGTGTTCCAGGACTACGCGCTGTATCCGCAGATGACCGTCTACGACAACATGGCGTTCGGCCTGCGCCGCCGCGGGCTGGCGCGCGAGGAGATCGACCGGCGCGTGACCGAGAACGGCCGGGCGCTCGGGCTCGGCGACCTGATGCAGCGCCGCCCGCGCCAGCTCTCAGGCGGCCAGCAGCAGCGCGTCGCGCTCGGCCGGGCGCTCGTGCGTGAGCCGCAGGTGCTGCTGATGGACGAGCCGTTGTCGAACCTGGACGCTCAGCTGCGCGTGCAGGCGCGCGGTGAGATCAAGCGGCTGCAGAGCGAGGTCGGCACCACGACCGTCTATGTCACCCACGACCAGGTCGAGGCGCTGACCCTGGGCGACCGGATCGCCGTCATGAACGACGGCGCGCTCGAGCAGGTCGGGACGCCCGAGGATCTCTACGAGCATCCGGCCAACGTGTTTGTCGGCGGCTTCATCGGCAGCCCGGCGATGAGCTTCCTGCCGCGCGAGGACGGCACGGTCATCGGCGTGCGGCCCGAGCACGTGCGGCTGTGGGCCGACGGTCTCATCGGCCCGATCGAAGGCCACGTCGCCTACATCGAGGCACTCGGCCGCGAGACGCTGATCGGCGTCGACACCGACGCCGGCGCGCGGCTGGTGGCGGCCGTCGAGGGCCGCGCGCGGCTGCAGCCGGGAGAGCCGCTCCGCGTCGGGCTGGTCGCCGACGGCCTGCGGCGCTTCGACGCGGAGACCGGCGCCGCCCGCTAGCGGGTCCGGCGGAACTCCTGG
The DNA here is from genome assembly GCA_963792385.1 of uncultured Solirubrobacteraceae bacterium. Lineage (GTDB taxonomy): Bacteria > Actinomycetota > Thermoleophilia > Solirubrobacterales > Solirubrobacteraceae > DASSUW01. Next base: position 263,709 of record CAWBVZ010000002.1, read on the forward strand.
ACGATCCGGGCCTCGCCGTCGGTGGCGCTGGAGAGCCGGTGCGGGGTGCCGGCGCCGATCCGCGCCTCGTCCTCGATCGACAGGTGGCGCGTGGCGCCGTCGATCTCGAGCGTGATCGTGCCGTCGATAACGCGCAGAAGGGTCTCGTGGTGCTCGCGGATGCGCAGGGGCGCAGAGTCCGCGTCGCCGATGGTCTCGAAGCTCAGCATCGCGCCATGGATCACCGTGACGGAGGTGGTCGTCTCGATCGTCTGACTCATGGGAGAGATCCTCGCGCGTGCGGGTCTCGGCCGCATCGGGGGAACCCCTAATCCCGGGGGGCGGCTAGCCGCCCGGCTGGGCGAACTTGATCGTGTTGCCCTCGGGGTCGTTGACGATCGCTTCCAGCCCGACGCCGGGCACGGTCTCGATCGGGACGGAGAGCCCTCGCTGCGCGAGATCGGCGACGTGCGCCTCGAGGTCGTCCACGAGGACGGCGAGCAGCGCCTTGCCGGCGCGCTCAGCGTCGCCGATCACGTAGAACCATGCCGTCTCCGTCAGCTGCCACGCCGCTTCGATGTCGTTCGGGACGAGGTCGGGCGGACGCCCCATCAGCCGCTCGTACCACGCGCGCCCGGCGGCGAAGTCCGCCACGGGGATGGCGGCGAAGACGTAGGTGGGGGCCATCAGCGGTTGCCCCGGCCCTCCCGCAGCCGCTCCACGGCCTTGCCGATCCGCCGCCCGCGCGTCTCGGCCGTCTTGGCCTCCTCGATCCCCAGCACGAACCACTGCTTCTGGCTGTACGACAGGCCTTCGAAGAACCGCTTGGCGGGGGCATCGCGGTCGAGCGCGGTCGCGAAATCGGCCGGCACGGTCACCTCGCGCGGCTCGGTGTCGAGCTCGATCTCGACGTCGACCTCGTCGCCGGCCGCGACGCCCGCGAGCTCGCGGTTCTCGGCGCTGATGCCGAGCTTGAAGACGTCGCCGCGGGGAGCGATCGTGCTGCGGTACGTGTGACCGCCGATCGTGACGCGGACCGGCGGGCGCTTGCCCGACCCGAGACCCGCGACGACCTCCGGCGGCACGACGATGCCCGTGGCGGTCTTGCCGGCGAGCTGGACTTCGGCCTGAAATCTCATGCCCGTAGAACCGGCGCCCGGAGCGAAACTCATCGCACCGGCCACGGCGAGGGCGCCGGCACGATCGGCGGCCGGTCGGCGTACGCCTCCCGTGCCGAGTCGGTCGCCTCGGGGACGGCGGCACCGTGGCGCGCGGCCGCGGGGTCGGGGAGGTACTCGATCTTCTGGTCGGGGGACCGCGTGCCGACCATGACGATCGCGCACGGGCCGTCGCCGGTGCCGATCAAGATGTGCGCCGTCCCCGGCGGGCAGTGCAGGAAGTCCCACGGCCCCATCCGCCGCTCCTCGCCTTCGACGATCGCCAGGCACTCACCGGACAGGACCAGGAATCCCTCCTGATTGCTCTCGGCGTGGTAGAAGCCGGGCTTGTCGCCGGGGTAGAGGATGTGGACGCCGAAGCCGAGTGTCGGCCATCGTGCGGCGGGCGACTCGAACTGGTTCCACGTGCCGCCGCCGGGCACGCTCGCCCACGGCACCTCCGCCAGGTTCAGGATGAACCAGCCGTCGTCTGCGGGCTGACGCCCGGTCTCCGTGTCCTCGATCTTGGCCTCATGCATGCCGCGGCACGGTACTTGAAGCCTATGCGAACATATGTTCGTGACAGGCGACGCCAACATCCTCCACGCGGACCTCGACGCGTTCTATGCCTCGGTCGAGCAGCGCGACGATCCGCGGCTGCGCGGGCGGCCGGTGATCGTCGGCGGGGGAGTAGTGCTCGCGGCCAGCTACGAGGCGAAGGCGCAGGGCGTTCGGACGGCGATGGGTGGCAGGCAGGCACGCCGGCTCTGCCCGGAGGCGGTCGTGGTCAGCCCGCGGTTCCCGGCCTACGTCGAGGCCAGCAAGGCCGTGTTCGAGATCTTCAACGACACGACGCCGCTGGTCGAGGGGCTGTCGATCGACGAGGCGTTCCTGGACGTGCGCGGGATGCGGCGGATCTCGGGGTCGCCGCGCGACATCGCCGTGCGCCTGCGGCGCCGTGTGCTCGAGCGGGTCGGGCTGCCGATCACGGTCGGTGTCGCGCGCACCAAGTTCCTCGCGAAGGTCGCGAGCGGCGTGGCGAAGCCCGACGGGCTGCTGGTCGTGCCGCCCGACGGCGAGCTCGACTTTCTCCACCCGCTCCCGGTCGAACGGCTGTGGGGCGTCGGCGCGGTCACCGCCGGCAAGCTGCGCGCGCGTGGGATCACGACCGTCGGCGAGGTGGCGCAGCACGCCGAGGGCGCGCTGATCGCGCTGGTCGGGCGCGGGGTCGGCCGGCAGCTCCACGCGCTCGCCCACAACCGCGATCCGCGCCGGGTGCAGATCGGCCGCCGCCGGCGCTCGATCGGCGGGCAGCGCGCGCTCGGCCTCCGGTGGCAGTCTCCCGAGGCGCTCGACGCCGCGCTCGTCGGGCTCGTCGACCGCGTCACGCGCCGGCTGCGGACGGCCCGGCGCGTCTGCCGCACGATCGTGTTGCGGCTGCGCTTCGACGACTTCTCGCGCGCCACCCGGTCGCACACGCTGGCCGAGGCGACCGACGAGACCCCGACGATCCTCGCCGAGGTGCGAGGGCTGCTGGCGGCGGCGATGCCGATGATCGAGGCGCAGGGCTGCACGCTCGTCGGCATCTCCCTCACCAACCTGCAGGACAGCACCGCCGTGCAGCTCGCACTGCCGTTCGAACGGCGGCGCGCCAGCGCGCTCGACATCGCGCTCGACGAGCTGCGCGCCCGCTTCGGCTCCGACGTCATCACCCGCGCCGTGCTCCTCGGCCGCGACAAGGGCCTGACGATGCCGATGCTCCCGGACTAGGGCTCGACGCCCTGCTCGCGGAGCACCGCGCGCAGCGGCTCGACCAGATCGGTCGGTGTCTGTGTGCGCTCGACGGCGACCGAGAGGTGGCCGGCCGCGAGCGGGAGGACGAGCTGGAAGAACGAGCCGTAGGCCACGACCACGTAGTCGAGGCCGCCACAGTCGATCCCACCGCGCTGCCGGGTCAACGTCAGCAGCGTCGGGTTGACCAGCAGCTCCTCGTAGCGATCCGACTCGCTCGACGACGCGCCGGCCAGGTCCGCACGCTGCTTGAGCTGAACGTCCTGCCCGCGCCCCCACGCGACATACCGGATCGCCGGCGAGACGGCGAACACGGCTTCGGACAGCGCCTCGAACACGCGACAATCCTAAAGGGGGTCAGACCCCTGTTAGGGCGCCCGAAAGGGGGTCAGACCCCTGTTAGGGCTCCCGAATGGGGGTCAGACCCCTACGTGCGGACGGCGACCGACGCGAGCGCTTCGACGGCGCGGTCGTAGTGGGCCGCCTCGATCCGGATGTGGGACTGCTGGCTCATCGAACGGGCGGCGACGCCGATCGCCTCGATCGGCGGCGCGGCGTCGAGCACCGGCACCAGGAGCAGGGTCTCGATCGCGACCGTCCACGGCCACCGCGGGTGGTCGCGCTGCTCGGGCTCGCCGAGCACCTCGGCGATCGCGAACACGCGCCGCCAGACGGAGGCGTAGAGCACGAGCCGGTCGCCGACCGCGATCCGCGGCCGGCGCGGGAAGCCGGTGCGATGCAGCAGCTCCGGGCGTTCGTCCAGCCAGCGCTCGCTCAGCGGCCCGCGGGCGTGGCCGATCGCCTTCAACCAGTAACCGGCCACGGGGCGGCTACGTGCGCGCCACCACGTCCGCCGGGTAGATCCGCTCGGCGTAGTCGCGCACCATCCGCCCGGCGCCGAAGCCCGGCCCGATCGTCCGCAGCGCCGCGCGGACCATGTCCAGCCATTCGGCCGGGCACCCGTCGCTGCCGCCGCGGTCGTAGAACCTCGGCACCGCCTCGTCGGACAGGATCCGGTACAGCTCAGCGGCGTGCCGCCAGTCCTGTGCCCCGTGGTCGACGTCGACCTCGCCGGAGATCGCCCAGCCGTTGGTGCCGTCGTAGGCCTCCGGCCACCAGCCGTCGAGCACGCTCAGCTGCAGCCCGCCGTTCAGCGCCGACTTGATCCCGCTGGTGCCGCTCGCCTCCAGCGGCGGCCGCGGCACGTTGACCCAGATGTCGCAGCCACGCACCATCGCCGCCCCGAGCGCGAGGTCGTAGTCGTCGAGGTAGACGACGCGGCGCCCGACCTCGATGTGGGCCTTCATCTCGAACAGCCGCTGCACCAGCCGCTTGCCGTCGTCGTCGCGCGGGTGCGCCTTGCCGGCGAGGATCAGCTGGACCGGTCGGTCCGCGTCGCCGAGCAGCGCGAGCGCGCGGTCGACGTCGCGCAGCAGCAGGTCGAGCCGCTTGTAGGTCGCCACGCGCCGGGCAAAGCCGATCGTGAGCATGTCCGGGTCGAGCGCCTTGACCGCCGCGCGCACGTACTCCGCCGTGTCGCCGCGCCCCAGCCGGTCCATGACGCTGCGCTCGCGCACGACGTCGATCAGCTCTTCCCGCTGCGTGCGGCGCGCGGCCCACAGCTCGGCGTCGGGGATCGAGTCGACCGGCTCCCACGTCGCCGGATCGACCGCGCGATCGGTCCAGCCGTCGCCGAGGTGGCGGTCGAGCAGCTCGCGCATCGGCGTACCGAGCCACGTGGGGATGTGGGCGCCGTTGGTCACGTGCGTGATCGGCACCTCGTCGACCGGCCGGTCCGGCCACAGGTCGTGCCACATCTCGCGCGCGACCTCGCCGTGGCGCTTGGAGACGCCGTTGGCGATCCGGCTCGAGCGCAGCGCGAACTGCGTCACGCCGAACGGCTCGGCCTCCTCGTCGGGGTGCGTGCGGCCGCGCCGCACGAGCTCGTCCGGATCGACGCCCAGCTCGACCGCGAGCCCGGACAGCGTCTCCGCCATCTGCGCGGCCGGATACGTGTCGTTGCCCGCCGGCACCGGCGTGTGGGTGGTGAACACGGTCCGCCGCCGGACGGCCTCGAACGCGTCCTCGAGCGAGCCGCCGGACGCCTCGCGCTCGGCGCGCGCCAGCTCCAGGCACGCCAGCGCCGCGTGGCCCTCGTTGAGGTGCACGACGCCAGGATCGATCCCGAGCGTGTGCAGCGCGCGGACGCCGCCGATCCCCAGCACCGCGTACTGGCCGAGCCGCATGCCGGGATCACCGACGTACAGCCGCGACGTGATCCAGCGATCGGTCAGGTCGTTCTCCGGCCGGTCGGCGTCGAGCAGCAGTAGCGGCACGCGGCCGACGTCGACGCGCCAGATCTGCGCGATCACCGCGCGGTCGGCGATCGGCACGGTCACGGTCACCGGCTCGCCCCCCGAGTCGGTCACCAGCGCGGCCGGCACGCGATGCGGATCGGTCTCGACCCAGTACTCGTGCTGCCAGCCGGACGCGTCGATCCGCTGGCGGAAGTAGCCGTGGCGATACATCAGGCCGACCGCCACCAGCGGGAGCCCCATGTCCGAGGACTCCTTGAGGATGTCGCCCGCCAGAACGCCGAGACCGCCGGAGTAGACCGGCAGCGATTTGTGGATCGCAAACTCGGCGCAGAAGAACGCGGCCGGGCGGTCCTCGGTCACCGGCTCGGTGAGGCGCGGTTCCTCGAGCCGCTCGTCGATCGTCGCCTTCAGCGCGGCGACCTCGCGGAGGAAATCCTCGTCGCCGGCGAGCCGCGCGAGCGTGTCGGGCGGCACCTCTTCGAGCAGCCGGACGGGGTTGCCGAGGCACAGCTCCCAGCGCCCTGGGTCGATCGAGGCGAGAAGCTCCGGGCCGCCGGGCGTCCACGACCAGCGGTAGTTGTAGGCGATGTCCGCGAGGGCCCCGAGCGGTTCGGGAAGGCGCGAGCGGAGGGCGGCCGCGGCCGCGTTGAGATCGGAAGAACCGGCTTGCACGCCATACGGTCTAGCGAAAAGCGCGCGCAAAGGCGTTCACAACCTGGCGGAAAGCCCAGGGGAGCAGGCTGTACCAATGAGCATGACCTACGTTCGTACGGTCGCGATGGGCATCTTCGAGACGCTCGTCCACATCGGGCGCCGGCTGCGGCTGCGGCTGTATCGCTGGGCGGGAAGCATCCACCGGCGCACGTCGCGCGGCTGGGGGCCGGTGACGCGCTGGCTCGCCACCGTCGCCCTCGTGCTGCTCGTGCTGCCGTGGGGGCTCAACCAGCTCCTCGGGCTCGTCTCCGCGGACGTCTGGACCAAGCTGACGGGCGACGACGGGACCGTCGGCGAGTGGTGGAGCGTGCGCAACGTCCTCATCGTGTCGGCGGTGATCCTCGCCGTGCGCTGGCTCGTCCGCGCCCGTGAGCGCGTCGTCGTCGAGGAGTTCGTCGACTACACGAACAACGACGCGCAGGCGGTCAAGGGGCTCGCGACGCTGCTCGTCGCTGAGCTGAGCCGGCTGCACGAGCTCTACGGTCACGTCAACGACCAACTTTCGACGCCGATGTCGGTCGGCGTCCAGCAGCGCGGCGGCGCCGGTGCCGGGACCGAGCCCGGGGCGTTCCTCTCCGTCCGCGCCGACGACGTCACCGGCACGCTCAACGACGCGATCGCGACCGAGTCCAAGGTGCAGGTCGGCGGGATCACGATCCCGATCGGTTTCGTCCTCTCGCTGCTCGGGCGCGTCGCCCGCGGCCCGCGGATCATCGGCAGCCTGCACTACACGGACGCCCTCGGCGCACCCACGCTGACCGCTCAGATCGTCGGGCGCGGGAAAGGCCAGCAATGGCGCGTCGACGCGCCCGCCGGTGCCCAGACCTTCGACAAGGCGTTCCTGGATCCGATGGTGACCGAGGCCGCCTGCCGGATGTTCAACGAGCTGACGCTGCGCGGCTCCGTCCGCTGGCGCGCGATCCGGGCCTTCACCGAGTACCTCGAGCTGTACTGGGAGAGCCACCGCACGCCGAAGGACCGCGCGCGCAACCTCAAGCACGCCGAGACCAGCCTGCTGCAGGCGATCGCCGAGGACGAGACCTTCGACCTCGCCTACTACAACCTCGGCGTCATCTACTCAAAGCTCGCCGAGACCGAGCACGCCGCCGCGCAGGCCTCCGACTACGTCAGCAAGCGCGACGACCCGGATACCGCGTACCACGCGCGGCTCGACGCGGCGTTGGCCGCCTTCAACCGCGCCGTCACGCTCAACCGCGACCGCACGGAGGCGATCTACGCGCTCGCCGTGCACGAGTTCGCACGGATCCAGGCCGGCGGCGCGACCAACGATCTCGACAGCATCGTGTGCCGGTGCGACCGCGTGCTCGAGCTCGACAAGCGGCACGCGCAGGCGCACGACCTCAAGGGCATGGCGCTGCTGGCGCTCGGGCAGCCGGGCCAGGCCGAGCGCAGCCACCGCAGGGCCGTCCGGCTCTCGTGGCGCCGCCTCCGTCGCGCGGAGTTCACCGAGCGCGCCGTCCCGCCCACCACGGACAGCGCGCTACCGGGCGCGCGGGCCAACACGGCCGCGGCGCTGCACAACCTCGCCGAGGTCCAGCGCAACCGCGCGACCGACGGCTGCGGGCGGCTCCGGCTCGCGCGCGCCGATCACATGTATCGGCGCGCAGGGCGGCTGGCGCCGACGGAGACGCGCGCCGCGACGCTGCTGGCGCGTGGCCGGATGCTCGACGACCGCGGCAAGCCGGGCAAGGCGCGCGACTGCTACGACGCGGCGCTGAAGATCGACCCGGAGAACCCGGTGCACTGGGCGCACCTCGCGTCCGCGTACGCCGCCGAGGGCAACGAGACGAAGGCGCGCCGGCTCGCCGACTCCGCGCTCAACGAGCTGGCGCCGATCTACCGCAGGACGCTCGAGCTCCATCACTCCGGCGCGCTGCTGGCGATGCGCGACAACACGCTCGCGGCGCTGACGCGGACGTACGATCTGCTCGAGGCGAGCGACGACCTGAGCCGCGCCACGCTGATCCAGCAGCTGTGGGACAAGCTCGAGACCGCGACCGCGGACAGAGACGTCGCCACGCTCCGGGCGCTCAAGGCCGGCCTCGACCGCCGCCACGTGTGGGAGCGCGAGCAGGTCCAGATCGCGCTTGCCCGCACGCTCGGCCGGAACGGCGAGTGGGAGCAGGCACGTCACGAGTACGCGGAGCTGATCGCGATGCTCGCCGAGCAGCGGCCGCAGGGAATCGTCCAGCACTCGCTGCACGCCAAGCACGCCCGCGCGCTGCGCCGCAGCGAGCACTATCACGAGGCGCTCGTCGAGGCCGCGCGCGGCCAGCTCCAGGACCCGCTGAGCGCGAGCGCGCGGCGCGAGGTCGGCAAGGCGCACTTCGCGCTGCTGCAGTACGAGGAGGCGCTCGAGGCCTGGCAGCACACGCTGTGGCTGACGCCGAACGACCCGTACCTGCACTGGAAGGTCGCGTTCTGCCACTGGAGCGTCGCGCAGGACCGCCGCGACTCCGACGCCCGCCGCGAGTCGCTCGTCGCCGCCGCGACCGGCTTCGAGCAGGCCGCGACGCTGTTCGGCGTGCGGATCGCCACGGGCTGGGCGTGGTCGCAGCTGTGGGCCGGTCGCGTCCATTCCGAGCTGGGCGATCACGACGCCGCGATCCGGCACCTGCGCTCGGCGAGCGGATGCAAGGCGACCGAGCTGGCCGGCGCGGTGCTGCTGGGCGAGGAATACCGGATCGTCGGCGAGCGATCGCTGAGCCGGATCCAGTTCGAGCACGCGCGGGTGGCGGCGTGCGACTGGCCGCAGGGTGGCAACGTCGACGCCGACTGGGGCGAGACGCTCACCGTCGCCGAGGCGACCTCACGCGCCGACGCCGGGCTCGCGCTCTGCGACGTCGACGCCGGAGACCACGTGCGCAGCAACGGGCACGGGCATGGGAACGGCCGGCGTCCGGCCGGCGCCCGGGTGTTCAGCCGCTGACGACCGCTTCGGCGCGCACACGCTCGCCGACCTCGACCAGGCGCGGCATGCCGAGCAGCCGCGCCTCGGCGAGACCGGCGTCGAGCAGCGTGCCGGCGCGCTCACGGCCGGCCGCGGTCTGCAACAGCACGCGCGCGAGCTCGACCTGCGTGCGCGCGACCCACGGGCGCGCACGCATGCGCTCGTTCATCGCGAGCGCGCTCTCGAAGTACGTGACCGCGAGCTCGCGCTTGCCCAGCAGGTCGGCGAGCAGCCCGAGGTGGCGCGCGGCCGACCCGGCGCAGGTGGACGCCCACCCGATCGCGACGTTGCGGTCCGCATACGGCTCGAGCAGCTCGTGCAGGGCCGCCGCGTGCGTCGCGTCGCCGAGCGCCGCCGCCGCCTCGGCCAGGTACGCGACCGCGCCGAGCCAGATCCCGTCGAGCGGGAGGACGCGGAAGTCGTCGGCCGCGAGCCCGTCGAGGATCGCGCGCGCCTCGTCCGCGCGGCCGGTCTCGGCGAGCAGCCAGGCGTGCACGCAGCGCCAGCCCGGGATCGTCGCGAACCGCTCGGCGTAGGAGCTCACCGGACCCTCGAGCCGCTCGAGCCGGCCGCGCTCGCGCCGCAGCATCAGCGACTGCAGCAGCGTCGCGTTGCCCGTGTTGGTGTCCTGCACGCGCTGGCCGACTCGTGCGGCCTCGAGCCCCGCCGCCTCGGCCTGGTCGTACTCGCCGGCGAACAGCAGCCGCATCGCGCGATAGATCTGCACGTACAGCTCGTCCGAAAGCCGCTTGCGGCGCGCGGCGATCTGCGCGTAGGCGTCGATCTCGATGTCGACCGCGTCCATCTCGCCGAGCTCGAGCAGGTCGATCATGCGCCAGCGATGCCCCTGCGCGGCGAGCCGCTCGTCGCCGGACCGCTCGGCGAGGCCGAGAAGGTCGTTCGCGGCCTCGAGGCGCTCCTGCACGTTGGTCGGGCCCCACAGCGACCAGTGGCGCGCGACGAGCGCGAAGCCGAGCCCGCTCGTGTCGCCGACGCGGCGCGCGATCTCGACCGCCTCGCCGCTGAGCTCGGCGCGACGCTCGCGCTGGTCGGAGAAGCTGAGCTCGATCGCGAGCCGCGCGAGCAGGCGCGCGCGCAGGGCCGGTTCCTGCTCGCCGACCGCGGCGAGCGCCTCCTCGAGCATCTGCACGAGCGTGTCGTCGACGACGCCGCCGGCCATCTGCCACGCCGCGCCGTAGCCGAGCGCCGCCTGAGCGAGCAGGGGCGGGGAGTCGAGCGCGCGTGCGATGTCGGCCGCCTCGCGGAACGTCGTGTGCGCGGCGGCGCCCTCGCCCGCCTTGGTCTGTGCGTCGCCGCATGCGAGCAGGAGCGTGCAGCGGCGCTCCTGGTCGGTGGGCGCGTGGTCGAGCGCACGCAGCGCGACCTCGTACAGCCGCGCCGCCTCCTCGTAGGCGAGCAGGGCGGTCGCCCGCTGGGCGGCGCGCTCGGCGTAGTCGACCGCCTTCGGCGCCCCGCGCTGCGGTGGCGCCAGGAAGAAGTGGTGGGCGAGCTCTGCCAGCGGCGGGTCGGCGGAGCCGTTCTCCAGCTTCTCGAGCGCTTCGCCGACCCGGAGGTGGAGCCGCGCGCGGCGGGTCTCGGTGAGGCCGTCGTAGAGCGTCTGGCGGATCAGGGCGTGCGTAAAGCTGCAGCGGCCGTAGACGCCGGGGACCTCCGCGATCACGTGTGCCGCGACGCTCTCCTCGACGACCTCGTCGAGCTCGTCCTCGTCGTGCGGGCCCATCGCCTCGAGCAGCTCGATCCGGAACTCGCGCCCGATCACGGCGGCGGTGGTGAGCACCGTGCTGGTGCGCTCGGACAGGGTTGCCAGTCGCCGCCCGATCACCTCGCGGATCCCCTCGGGCAGCTCGATCGGCCACGGCGCGCCGTTGCCTTCCGCCCGCTCCGGGCCGCTGCCGATGTGCCGGACCATCTCCTCGAGGAAGAACGGGTTGCCCTTGGTCTCCTCGTACAGCGCCCGGTTGACGTGCTCGGGCATGCCCTGCGGGCCGAACTCCTCGACCATCCGGGCGGAGTCGGCCTGGTCGAGCCCGCGCAGCTCGATCCGCTCGAAGTAGTGCTCGCGGCGCAGCTGCACGAGGATGTCGACGAGTGCCGCGGGACGCTCGGTGTCGCGGAAGCTCGCGACGATCAGCACCGGCGACGCGTCGGCCGAGCGGACGATCTGGCGCAACATCAGCAGCGTCGGCGTGTCCGCCCAGTGGAGGTCGTCGAGCACCAGCACGACCGGCTGTGACCGGGCGAGCTCGGCCAGCACCTCGGACGCGGCATCGAACAACCGGTAGCGCTCGGCCGCCTCCGGCGGGCGGGTGTCGCCGGACGCCAGCTCGGGCACGACGCGGCCGAGCTCGGCCTTCCACGGCGCGAGCCGGTCCGGCGACTCGCGTGCGACGTACCGGCGCAGCACTTCCACGAACGGCTGGTAGGGCGTCAGCGTCTCGGCATCGCAGCGGCCGTACAGGGCAAGCGCGCCGGCCGCCTCACACTCGGCCATGAACTGGAGCGCCAGGCGGGTCTTGCCGATCCCGGGCTCGCCCTCGAGCAGCACGAGCTGGCGGCGGCCGCCGGAGGCCTGCTCGAAGTAGTGGTGTAGCCGCTCGAGCTCGCTGCGGCGGCCGACGAACGGCGCGCCGCTGCGGGTGGCGAAGAACGCGTGGGCCTCGTCGGCGATCGCCGGCGGGGACGGCTTCGGCGTGGGTGCGGGGGCCGGAGTGGGGGCGGGAGCGGCCGCAGGCGCGGTGCCCTCGGCCTTCAGCAGCCGCTCGAACTCGGCCTGGACCTGCGGCCCGGGCGAGACGCCGAGCTCGTCGCGCAGCAGCGTGCGCAGCTTGTCGTGCACGCGCAGCGCCTCGACCAGGTTGCCCTGGGCCTCGCGCACGCGCATCAGGAGCAGGTAGCCGCTCTCGCGGAACGGCGCCCGCTCGACGAGTTCCTGCGCGGCCCGCTCGGCCGGTGCCAGCTCGGCGCCGCCGAGCGCGAGGCCGGCGTCGCCGCGCAGCTCGCGCGCCTGCAGGCCGAGGTCCTCGAGCCGCCGCCGGGGATCCTCCAGCCACGGTGCCTCGTAGCCGGGCAGCAGTCCGGCGTCGGCCAGCTCGAACACGCGGCCGGCGGCTTCGACGACGGCCGGCCAGTCGGCGCGGTCGCGCGCCGCGAACGCGGTGTCGAGCGCCGGCTGCGCCTCGTCGAAGTCGATCTGCGCCTCGGACAGCAGCTGCACGGCCCGCTCGCCGGCGTTCTCGATCACGCCGGGGCCGAGCGCGCGCCGCAGCTTCGAAAGCACGACGTTGAGCGCCTGCGAGTGCGAGGCGGGGGCGTCCTCGCCCCACAGCGCGGCGATCAGCCGCTCGCGCGTGACGGCCCGTGACCGATTGAGCGCCAGGTGGGCGAGCGCCAGCCGCCCCTGACGTCCGGGGAGGTCGCTCTCACAACGACGGCCATCCACGGAGACCGCCAGATGGCCGCACAGTTCGATGATCACTTGCGGGGGTGCCAGGCTTCCCGCCTCCTTACGCGCAGTAGGGCGCTGTACGACACTAGTCGAGTGGCCGGACGCTTGGCAACCGCCAGCGCTACGGTGAATCATCTCCGCCAGAGGTCACATGGTGCACTCTCGCAGCGCCCTGGCAGGCCTGGCGGCCCTTGCGGCGGCGGCGCTCCTGGCGCTCCCGGCCGTAGCTGCGGCCGTCTCGCGCGACGCACGCGGGCAGGCTCAGGCGGCGAAGCCGTACTTCGATTCGCGCGCGGGTGAGCGACAGGCCGCGGCCGCGCGGCCGGTTGCGGCGAGCGCGCGCGAACGGGAGGCGCGCGAGCGCCTCGGGCGCCGAGCCGTCGTCACGCTCGATCCGCTGACCGGCACCGCACGCAGCGTGCAGCGGCTCGACGGCGCGCTGACCGGCCCCGCCGGCGGCGATCGCAGCGCGGTCGCGCTGGAGTGGGTGCGCGACAACCGCGCCGCGCTCGGGCTGACCGCCGCCGACATCGACGCGCTCACCCTGGCCGACCGCACCCTCACGCCCGGCACCGGCATCACGCACCTGCGCTACCGCCAGGCGTACCGCGGGATCCCGGCGTTCGACAACGACCTGCGCGTCAACCTCGATCGCGGTGGCCGCATCCTCAACGTCACCGGAGCGCCGGTCTCCGGTCTCCGAGTCGACTCGATCGAGCCGGCGCTCGGCGCCGTCGCGGCGATGCGCGCGCTGCAGCGCGACGTCGGGGTGGAGCGGGCGATCGACGTCACGTCGGGGCCGGCCGGCGACCGCCGCGTGACGCAGTTCGCCGGCGGCGAGTTCGCGCGCCTCGTCCTGTTCGGCACCGCGCGCGGCGCCCGGCTCGCGTGGCACGTGACGTACCGGGCGACGTCGGTGGCGTACTACGACGCGGTCGTCGACGCCGCCACCGGCGAGATCCTCTACCGCCAGAACCTGACGAAGTCGGCCGCGCGGGCCACCGTGTTCCCGAACTACCCCGGCGCTCCGATCCCGAGGGTCGACTCCAATTTCGCGACCAACCTCTGGCTCGACGCGAACGCGACCACGCTCGAGGGCTTCTTCGTGCACGCCTATTCCGACACGAACCACGACGACGACGCCAACCCGAGCGAGGAGATCGGCCGCCGCGATCCGGGCGGTGCGAACGACTTCGACTATCCGTTCACTCCGTTCACCGCGCCTCCCGACAACGGGTGCGAGGCCGGGAGCCACCCGCCCGACTGGCCGGCCCCGATTACGACCACCGCGCTCTGCTCGTGGGCCCCGACGGACCCCGGCTCCTGGCAGATCAACCGCGAGCAGAACGCGGTCCAGGCCTTCTACCTCGCGAACCGCTTCCACGACCATCTGGCGAACCCGAGAATCGGCTTCGACGACTTCGAGGGCTCCGAGAAGCTCCTCCTCGAGACCGACGACGGCGCCGACACGGGCCCGGACGACGACCACACCAACAACGCGAACATGTCGACGCCGCCGGCCGGCGCCAGCCCGGCGATGCAGATGTTCCTGTTCGTGTACGACCCGGCTGCGGCGTTCCCGTTCCGCAACATCAACCCCGGGGACTCGGCGGCGGTCGTGTGGCACGAGTACACGCACGGGCTTTCGAATCGGCTCGTCACGTTCGCCGACGGCTCCGGAGCGCTCTCGACCCTACACGCAGGCGCGATGGGGGAGGCCTGGAGCGATTGGTACGCGCTCGACCTGCTGTACCGCGACGGCCTCGAAGTCGACGATCCTGGTCCCGGCGACGTCGACCTCGGCATCTATACGGACGCCGTGTTCGCCTCGCTGCGGTTCGAGCCGATCGACTGCCGGCCCGGCGACGACGTCGACGTCTGCCCGGGCGGCTTCGACACGGGGGGACGCGGCGGCTTCACTCTCGGTGACTTCGGGCACGTGTTTCAGGGCGGCGTCGAGGAGCACTCGGACGGCGAGATCTGGGCGCAGACGCTGTGGGACCTACGGGGCGCCGTCGGCTCAGACCGGGCCGAGGAGCTGATCACGGAGGGCATGCGGCTCTCACCGCCCGAGCCGACGTTCCTCGACGGTCGCAACGCGATCCTCGCGGCCACGCTCCCGGGCAGCGAGCGCGACGTCGTGTGGGGCGTCTTTGCGCGCCGCGGGATGGGCTTCCTCGCCCGCGTCAATGGCCCCAACGACGTGACGCCGGACGAGGACTTCAGCCTCCCGCCGCCGCCGCCCGTCACGCCCATTCCCCCGCCGGTCACCCCGGCCGTGACCTCGCCGCCGCGCGTCACGCTGCCGCGGCACGGCTCGAAGGGCAAGGTCACCGCACGCGTGTCGTGCTCGACCCGCTGCACGGTGAAGGCCACGCTCACGCTCAGCAAGCGCCAGGCGCGCGCGCTCGGGCTGAGGAAGCGCAGCGCGGGGACCGTCCTGAAGACGATCACCCGCACCAGCGCCCAACCGATCGCCACCAAGCTCTCGCGCACGGTGCGCCGGGCCGCCAAGCGGCGGCGGATCAAGAGCGTCAAGGCGACGCTCTCGATCACCGTCACCTACGCCGTCGGCCGGCCCACGACCAAGCGGCGCCTCGTCACCGTGAGGCTCTAGATGCTGATGTTGTCGCCGAGTGGGGCGAGCAGCTTCTTCTTGCCTTCGAAGGCGAAGTTGAGCAGGTCGCTCATCCGGAACGTCGTGTTGTTCGGCCCGAGGTTGGGCCGCCAGGCTGGGTCGCGCACGATCGAGGAGTTGCTCCCCTCCATCGCGCGGTGGAACGTCTCGGCGACGATCCGGCCCCCGACGCCCGTGAGCTTGCCGCTGTTGAGCTCCGCCTCGCGCAGGATGTAGAACCACAGCGGCGTGTCCGTGAGCACCTTGTCGCGCTGGGCGGGGGTGAACCCGTCGAGCTTGGCGCCGTTCTTGCCGTCGCGGAGCTGCGCCTTCGTCAGCTTCGTGAGCGTGACGCCCTTGCCCTTGAGGAACGTCGCCATCTGCTGGCCGGTGGCGAGCTTGACCATCTTCGCGCGCCGGAAGTTGCGGAACGCGAGGTCGTCGTGGATGCCGCCGGTGGTGTCGCCGGTCGACCCCTGCGGCAGCGAGTGCAGGGTCGGAGCGAGCTTGGTGTCGATCCGCATCGCCTTGTTGAGCGAGCCCGGCGGCGCGAGGTCGGGGCGGCTGAGCTCGGTCTTGAGGTTGTAGAGCCGGCGGAAGTCGGCGATCCAGTTGCTCGGCAGCTTGGGGCCGCCGAACATGTCGCCGCTCAGGCCCGTGAAGATGAACAGGAACGACAGCGTGCCCTCGCCGCTCGGAAACGCCGCGTTCCAGTCATACGCCTGCCGGATCATCGCGTGCCCGAGCCGGAACGCGGCGACGGAGAACTCGATCGGCATCGTCGGGACGTCGGTCGGGGTGGCGCCGACCTCGAAGGCCTTGCGGCCGTTGTTGAAGACGTCGTTCACGACCGCCGGCGCGACGATTCGCGGCAGGTAGTCCGTCTTGAGCATCCACTGGTAGTGGCGGGTCACGATGTCGCGCGCCTGGGCGAACTTCTGTGCCGGTGGGAGCGCGTTCGGGAGGCTGTCCACGACCCGGTTGTGGAAGCGGATCATCGCCGAGTGCGTCTGCGCGACCGCGAGGTTCTCGTCGTTGCGCGGGTCCGGGATGTTCGCCACGCGCTTCTTCTTGTTGCTGCCCGTCGTGCCACGCGGCAGGTCGAATCCGGCGTGCGCCTGGAACGGCGGCGGGCCGACGGCGTCGGTCGTGCCGGTCTTGAGGTGCACGCCGTCGCTGTAGAATTTCACCGACTCCGGATCGCCTGGGCCTGCTCCGTACAGGGAGTCGAGGTCGAGGCTCGGCGAGCGCGCCTGCAGCAACGCGGCCGGCGAGACGTTCGTGCCCAGCGACACCGCGGTCCGGTCGAACGTCAGATCGTGGTCAACGAACTGACCCAGGTACGTGAAGCCCGCGGGGATGTTGCCGAACCCGCCGCCGCCCGTGGTCATCGTCTCCGCGAGCTTGCCGGCCAGCCCCGCGGCGAGCTGCTTGTTCGTGCCCTTCGGGCCCATCCTCGAGAACCGGAACGGCTGCGGGCCGGCCGCCTCCGGTCCGGCGGAGGCAAGCGCAGGGAGGTTGCGGCCGGGACCAGAGTCTGCGAGCAACCCCTCGCCTTCGATGAAGTAGCTCTCGAAACCGTGATGGTGGGACACGCCGCCTCCTAGGATCGCCGCCAGCGTCGAGCGACCCTAACCATCGCTGCGCAGGAGTGTCAACTGGTGCGCTACCCGCGCGCTCCATTGGCCGGCGTCAGCGCCGGAGTCGGCGGAGTCGGCTCCTCGCGTTCCGGTTGGGCGGCGCCGGCCATCGCCTCGACGAACGGCTTGACCACGTCGAGCGGGAGCGGGAACACGACCGTCGAGTTCTGGGTCGCGCCGATCTCGGTCAGCGTCTGCAGGTAGCGCAGTTGCAGCGAGGCCGGGTTGCCGGAGATCACGTCGGCCGCGTCGCGGAGGCGCTGCGACGCCTGGTACTCACCCTCGGCGTGGATGATCTTCGCGCGTCGCTCGCGCTCGGCCTGTGCGCCGAGCGCCATCGCGTGCTGCATCGCGGTCGGGATCTCGACGTCCTTGATCTCGACCGTCGTGACCTTGATGCCCCACGGGTCGGTGTGCTCGTCGATGATGTGCTGTAGCGCCTCGTTGAGCTGCTCGCGCTCGCTGAGCAGCATGTCGAGATCCGCCTTGCCGAGCACCGAGCGCAGCGTCGTCTGGGCGATCTGCGAGGTCGCTACGAGGAAGCGCTCGACGTCAACGACCGCGCGCGACGCGTCGACCACGCGGAAGTAGCAGACCGCGTTCACCTTGGCGGGCACGTTGTCGCGCGTGATCAGGTTCTGCGGCGGGATGTCCAGCGTCACCGTGCGCAGGTCCACGCGCACCATCCGGTCGACGGCCGGGATCAGCAGGATCAGGCCCGGGCCCTTGACCCCGAGCAGGCGGCCGAGCCGGAATACGACGGCACGCTCGTACTCGCGCAGGATCCGGATCGAGGCGGCGGCGGCGATCGCCACCAGGACGACCACAGCGAGGACGGCGAATGCAGCGGCGGTGATCACGGCAGTACCTCCCATTCCTCGGCCCGGCGAACCGACAGCGTCAGGCCATGAACCTGCTCTACGACGACATGCTCGCCCGCTCCCAGCACGGCGTCCTCGTCGACCCACGAGCGCCGGGCACGCCACAGCTCGCCCGCGACGAACACGTGGCCGACCGGCGCGACATCGCGGCGCACGACGCCGATGCAGCCGATCAGCCCGTCCGCGCCGCCGCGTGCCCGCCGCCGGCTGACGGACAGCGCCTTGCGCGCGACGATCGCGATGAGGCCGGTCATGACGAGCGCGATCGGCACCACCAGCGCGAGCGCCAGCAGCACGCTCCCGCCCGCAGCATCGACGCCGAGAACCGCGCCGGTCGCGAGCAGGGCAACGCCCGTGATCCCGAGAACGCCGTACGAGGGCACATGCGCCTCGGCGACGAGCAGCGAGGCGCCGGTCAGGAGCAGCGCGACGATGAGCGCGGTCATAGGCCCGGGCTTCCTCAGCCAATGCTACTCCCGCCGTGGGGTTGGGCTTAGCTACAAGTCCGCGGAGAAGAACTCGAGTGCCGTGCGCGTCTTCGTGGTCTGCTCCCCGCTGGTGGAGATCCCGCGTTCGGCCAGGAACGCGCGCGCCTCGGCGGCGACCTGGAACGCCTCGTCGGGGGCGCACTTGGTCGAGAGCTCGAGGATCCGCGTCCCGTCCGGGTACAGCCACAGCTCAACGACGAGGTCGCGGTTGTAGCCCTCGGGCACGGACTTGAGCTTGACGACGAAGATCGGGCCGAGCACGGTGAGGTCGTCGAGGCCGATCCCCTCAGGTGCGTGTGCCTCGAAGAAGCGGCGCTGCTCCTTGGAGTAGAGACGGCTGATCGGGCCGCCGTCCGACATCGCGTCCCGGACCGAGACCTTGCGCGGCTTGCCCTTCAGCGACGCCGAGCACACGTGCCCGCCGGGCATGGCGTCGACCTCGACGAAGAATCCGGGCGTCTCCCGCAGCTCAACCGACAGCTCGGCCGGGACGACGGGCCGCAGCTTGATGACGGTGTCGTCGCCCTTGCGCTGCACGCGGCGGGCGCGCACGACCAGACCGTTCTTGTTGAGCGTGAGGTCCGGCGTGTCAAGGAAGTAGACCAGCCGGATCTGACCGTCCAGCGGGTCCATGCCGAGTGACACGACCGCCGAGCGCTGCTGGCTGTCCGGGATCGTCAGCTTGAGCTCGACACTGTCCGCGTCGCGCATCAGGGCGAGCATCTCGACGAGCCGCTCGTCGGAGACGGCGGCGGGTGCTGCGGTTGCGCGGGCCATGCGAGCAAGCCTCCTACGGCCCGCGCTGCGATGCAAGGGGAATAAACGCGCGCCGGCAGCGTTCTTGGGGGTGCGGTGGACCCTACTACCGGACACCGGCTCACCCGACACTCGACACCGGGCTGCCCGCATTGGCGCGCCGCCCGGCCACTGCGAGGCTTCCACCCACGATGACCGCCACAGACGCCCGCACCCGACTCCAGCGCCTACAGGCCGAGCGCCTCGACGCCGTCGAGGCCGGACTTGGCTCGAACGCGCTCTACATGACGGACCTGCAGAACGACATCGACGCCTCGCAGGTCGCCTACGTCAGCCTGGCCGTGACTGAGATCGCGACCCTTCGCGCTCAGCTCGGCGGCCCGCAGGTCGGCTGAACCCGGCGCGCGCCGTCCCGTCCGCGCGCCGCGATCGCGTCGCGCATGGGACAGATGGTCACGAACGGGTAGGGAGCACTGCGATGAGCGAAGCGCCGATCACGGAGCGCCGGACGTCACCGCGGATTCGGATGGCGCTGACGTGCACGCTCCGCCAGCGCACCAGCTCGCCGATCTGGGCCGAGACGATCGACGTCGGCGAAGGCGGCATGAGCGTCCGCGCCTCGCGGCCGCTTCAGGCGGACGCGATCGTCGACTTCGACCTCGCCGCGACGCGCGACGAGCACGTCACCGGCCGCGCGCAGGTGACGCGTCTGCACAGCCCGCGCGTCTATGGCCTGCGTTTCGAGAGCCTCGGCCCACCGATGCGCGAGCGGCTCCACCACCTCGTGCAGCGCGCCTAGAGCTCGCCGTCCGGCACCGCGCCGGCCCGGATCCGCTCGACCTGCGCGGGCGTGAACGGCGCCGAGGCGAGGTCGGGACGCTCGTGGAACGCGCGGAACAGGTGCGCGATGTAGTGCATGCGCTGCGGGAGCTCGGACCAGTCGTGCGCTCCGCAGTCGTCGAGCGCCGGCGGCACCGGCTCGTAGCGGGCGAGCAGCTCCACGAGGTCGGCGTCCGCGGGTGTGCGCAGGGCGTCCGGGTACGGGGCGTCGAGGTGGCGCCCGAGCGCGAGGACGCTGCCGGGCATCGTCAGCACCATGAAGCTGTGCGTGATCACCTCCCGGCTCACGCGCGTGAGCTGGCGCTGGAGCGGCCAGCCGAGGATCCGCTTCCACAGCCGCTCGTCGGGCGTCGTCGCCGCCTCGAGCGCCTCGCGGATCTCCGGCTGCAGGCGCGTCTGCTCGTGCAGGCCGATCTCGAGGTTCGCGAGCACGAGCAGCTCCGTGCGGCGCTTGGGATCCGGCTCGGACAGCGCCTGGTGCGAGCGGGTGAACGCCTGCTTCAGGTAGCGCTGGCCGTCGGGCGGATCCCCCGGCCGGAGGCCGGCGAGGAAGCTGTCGAGGTCGGGCGCGTTCAGGTAGCGGGCGAACTCGAGCCCGATCTCCTCGAACACCTTCCGGTTCCCGCGCGCGACGGCGTCGCTCGCCAGCTCGAACGCGTCGAACGGCGTGTGCAGACGCGCCGTCAGCCGGCCGAGCCGGGTGCTCGGCTGGAACAGGCCGCGGCGCACCAGCGCGCGCCAGAACGACGCGACCGGATGCAGGAGCTCGGCGTCGCGGCCGAGTTCGCGCTCGAGCTGGGCGAGCAGGTCCTCGCCGCGGATCGTCCGCCCGGCCTGGCGCGACGCCCAGGTGGCGAACGTGCACCAGTTCGCGCACCGGTCGCCGCGCTCGGCGAAGGCCGCCGCGAGGCGCGAATAGCACTCGGTGATCTGCAGGTTGCGGACCACCGGATTGGCGATCGCGGCGATCCGCGTGACCTCCTCGACGACAGGCGCTGCCACGGACCGCGACAATACGCGCGTGCCACCTGCGCGCGTCAGCGACCTACTGCGGGTTTCGCCCGGCTCGATCGACCTGCACCAGGTCGATGCGCGCGCGACGCCGGGGTTCGACGGGCGCAAGGCCGACGCCGAGGCGGCGCGCCCCGCGCTCGCCGAGCGGCTCTCGACGCTCCAGGAGCAGCTGTACGCCGAGGGACGCACGGGCGGGAGTCGCAGCGTGCTGCTCGCGCTCCAGGGGATGGACACGTCGGGCAAGGGCGGCACGGTCCGCCACGTCGTCGGCCAGGTCGACCCGGCGGGAGTGCACGCGGTCGCGTTCGGGCCACCGACGCCCGAGGAGCGTCGCCACGACTTCCTATGGCGCATCCGGCGCCAGCTCCCGTCGGCCGGGAAGCTCGGGGTGTTGGACCGCTCGCACTACGAGGACGTCGTGGCCGTACGCGCACGCGGCCTCGTCGACCGCCGCACCTGGACACGCCGCTACGGGTCGATCAACCGCTTCGAGACCGGCCTCGCCGCGAACGGGACGCGGGTCGTCAAGTGCTTCCTGCACATCTCGCCGGACGAGCAGCGCGCGCGGCTGCTGGCCCGCCTCGACGACCCCACCAAGCACTGGAAGTTCAGTCCCGGCGATCTCGACGACCGCGAGCTTTGGGACAACTACTTCGTCGCCTACGCCGACGCGATCGAGCGCTGCAACACCGAGGTCGCGCCCTGGTACGTCGTTCCCGCCGACCGCAAGTGGTACCGCAACTGGGCGATCACGAATCTGCTGATCGAGCAGCTCGAGGAGATGGCGCTGCGCTGGCCCGAGCCCGCGTTCGACCTAGAGGAGCAGCGCGCGCGCCTGCTGGCGAGCCCGTAGCCGGTCAGACGCTCAGATGTCGCGTGAGGAACTGCGTCTGATCGGCCGACACGCGCTCGAATCCCTCCCCGTGGAAGAGGTCGAAGTGGCCGCACGGATATCGCGCGACCTCGGCCCAGGGCGCCCGCCGGGCGGCCTTCAGCACCAGCGCGGGCGCCGTAAGATCGTCCCTGTCGGCGATGCAGAACAGGATCGGGCAGCGGATCCTCCGTGCTCGCCGGGCCGGGCGGTAACCGGCCACGCGCAACGCGAAGCGGGCCGCCACCTCGTTGCGCCAGGTGGTGTTCGGTGGGGTGAGCGCGCGGAATCCGGGCTCGGCGCTCGGCGTATTGAGCACGCGGAGCGATCCCGCCGGCCCGACCACCGGGATCGTGTGCGGTGGCCGGCCGCGTGCGGCGCGTAGTTGATCGCGCAGCGCCTCGCGTGCGAGCCGTACCGTCTGGACGATGCCGAGCGACGGGAGCGTGACGAGCCCGTCGGCGAACGCCACCTGCGCGACGGCGGCGGCGAGGGACGGATCGCCCGCGGCGAGCGCCATCACGTGACCGCCCGCCAGAGAGCCGCCCCAGACGGCGATGCGCGCTGGGTCGACTCGTTCGAGCGTGCGCGCGAAGGCGATCGCCGCCCGCCAGTCTTCGAGCTGGCGGCCGATGTCGACCAACTGGCGAGGCTCGCCGTCGCTGTCGCCGAAGTGCCGGTAGTCGAACACCAGCGCAGCCAGTCCGGCGCCCGCGAAGACCTCCGCGAAGGCGTCCAGCCGCTGGCCGCGCACCCCGGAGATGCCGTGCGCGAGGATCACGCACGGCACGTCGTCCTCGTTCCCCTCGGGCCGATAGAGCCATGCGGCACAGCGCACGCCCGCAGCGTCGAATATCACGTCACTGCGCCGCATCGACCGTCGCGGCTCCGACCGCTCTCCCGAGCGTCAGACCGGCGCGGTTGTCACTGCGGAAGTGGATGCCGCCGTACATGCGGGACGCGGCCGCTTCGCGAGCCGAGGCGTGCAGCCGCTTCGCCGCCACCGGGAAGTGGGCGGCGAGGACGGCCGAGGCTGCGCCGGAGGTGGTCGCGTGCCCGGATACGTACGACGGAAACGGCGGCGTTGCGATCAAGGGACTCCAAGCCGGATCGATCTCGCGCCGGATCGCCGTCACTGGCCGCTCGGACCAGTAGCTGTACTTGGCGTCCCAGCAGGCGATGAACGCGTCGGCCTGGGCCATGTTCAGCGCGGCGAGCACCCGGGCGGCCGGCCTCGCAGCGAGTCGATGCGAGCGGATCAGGTCGACCGCAATCAGGTTCCAGTGCCCCGGTGGCGTGACCGTCCCCGGTCCGTCGGCCCAGCGGGCCGCGATCCGTCGCTGCTCACGGGTCAGGCCGCGCGAGACCGCGTAGACCTCGCGCACTTCGCGCGCATGACGGCGGCTGCCGAAGGCCGGCGGCGGCCCCGGGTCCAGCGGGAACTCGGGACCGAGGTTCCACGTCCGCCATGTCCCGACCAGCGGTTCGAGTGGCGGTGCGAACGCCGGCGACGTCGGCACCCAGAGGCCCGGTCCTACCGGCACGGCGCCCCGCCATACCGCGTCCGACCCGTCCCGCTCCGCCCGCGCAACCACGCGCGCCCCCACCCGACGTCCAGCCGCCCGGCCGACGCGTGTGCGCGGTTGCACGACGAGGTTCTCGAAGGCCTCCGCGCGTTCCGGGAAGAGATGAGAGAGCACGGCGGCGGCCGCGGTGTCCACCGCGGACCGGCGATGGCGGGCCGCCACGTCCGCGGCGTCGCGCATCGCGACGCTCACGAGCGCGAGCGCCCGCGACGCGCGCGGCGGATTGGTGCGGTGCGCGACGATCTCCGCGAGCTCGACGTCGATCCACCCACTCACGACGCCCTCGCGCCCGTCTACGGCGCCCGCCGCGGGCGGGGCAGCGAGGAGCGCGGCCGCGAACGTCGCGGCCGCCCACCGCCGCACACTCATCGCTTGCGCACCACGAGCGTCGTGCGCAGCTTGACGCCGTCGCGGGTGCCGAACCCGAGCATCCGCTGCGACTGCTCGCCGCGGGCGGCCGCGAAGCGGCCGGTTCCGCCCGCGATCGCGCGAGCGATCGGGGCGCCGACCTCGGGCGACTCATATCCCTGCGTGGTGATAGTCGTCTCCCCGAACCGCTTGCCGAACTGGAACAGTTGGGTCGTGACGACCCACGGGCCGTTCGTCGTCTTCGCGCCGTTCCCGACGAAGTGACCCCAACACGTCCACTCGCCGCGCACTTTGCCGGGGAACTGAGGACTCCCGTCCTCGAGGACCCCGTCGGCACCGTTCAGCGTTCCCCGTGGGTACAGGTAGCCCTGGGTGACGAACGCGTTGCCGTACGCGGGCTGGCCGTCACCGTCGACGGGACTCGGAGCGAACGAGAATCGCGTCGCGTCCTCGGCGACATCGAAGCGCAGGACGTCCGCCCGTTGCTTCTTGGCGGGAGTCGCCGCGCTCGAGCCGGCGCTTGTCGTGTAGATCGAGCCGGCGCCGGCGAGCAGCACGAGCGCCGCAATCAGAGCACGTCTCATCGGTCGAGGCGGTAGAACCGCCAGAAGTCGTTGTCGATCGGGAGCACCTCGACGTGGCCGAAGCCGGCGTCGCGGGCGTAGGCGCGGAGCGTGTCGGGCCGCATCGCCGTGCCGGTGGCGGCGGAGTCCTCGTGGTCGGCCCGGCCCACCGCCAGGCAATGGACGACGCTGAAGCCGTACATCAGTCGCTCAAGGTCGTCGCCCGGGGCGGTGAAGCGCTCGGCCACGCGCTCGTCCGCGACGATCACCGAGCCGCCGTCGGTGAGCAGCCGGCGGGCGTTGGCGAGCGCCTGCACCGGGCCTGCCATGTCGTGCAGCGCCTCGAAGATCGTTACGAGGTCGAAGCTCCCGGCGAGGGACGGATCGCTCGCGTCCTGGACGAAGAAGCGGACGTGAGCCTCGAGCTCCTCGGCACTCGCGTTGGCGCGAGCTGCCGCTATTGAGGCTTCGTCCGCGTCGAAGCCGTCGACGGACACACTGGGGTAGGCGCGCGCGATCGCGATGCTCGACCAGCCGGTGCCACAACCGAGGTCGGCGACGCGGGCTCCGGACCGCAGCCGCTGATCGACGTCGGCGATCGCCGGAAACCACGTGGTCCCGAGCTCATTGACGAACATCACCCGGTTGAGGTCGGCGATGCCCTCACGCGTGTCGTCGCCGTAGTCGGCGTACGGCACGCCCGCGCCGGTGCGGAAGGCATCGACGAGCTGCGGCAGCGGCCGCAGCATCCCGAGCGCCTGGCGGGCGAGCGGGGCGACGTAGGTCGGGCTGTCCGTGCTCACCAGCGCGTCCGCGTAACCGGCCGGGAGTGCATAGCGGCGCCGGGTGGGGGCGCCCGGGTCGTCCACGACCGTGACGATGTCGGTGACCGCCTGGTGCTCCAGCCACTCGCGCACGTAGCGCTCGTCCGTGCCGGTCCGCTCGGCGAGCTCGCCGCTGGTCGCCGGGCCCTGCTGGTCGAGCGCGCGGTATAGGCCGAGGCGGTCGCCGAGGTACACCCCGGCGAGATCGAACAGCGCGATCGTCGAGGCGACGATCCGCTCGGCGAGCGCTTCGGTCGCGTTCACCGGCGCGTCCTCGATGGTCTGGGTCATGGCTACCTCTCGTCGCGGATCTGAGACCGGCGACGCTACGGATCGTGCGCACCCGATTCATCGCCCGTACCGGCCATCTGACGGGCATGGCCCGAAACGGCCAGGGTCGCGACAGGGGCTATCGTGTGGACCGCAGGCAAGCGGGATGACGACGAACGCGGACATCGTCAGCGACGCCATCGCCGCCGGGCGTGACGCGCTCGCGTCCGGTGCCTGGATGCAGGCCCGCGAGCGCTTCGAGGCGGCCTTGCGGCGTGAGGAGTCAGGCGCCGCGTGGGAGGGACTCGGCTGGGCGGGCTACTGGTTGCACGACGCCGACCTCACGCTGCATGCGCGGGAACGCGCATACCAGACGTACCGCGCGGCGGGCGACCTTGGCGGGGCCGGACGGGTGGCGGCCTGGCTGGCCGCGGACTTCCTCGAGTTCCGCGGTGACGACGCGATCGCCAGCGGCTGGATCGAGCGCGCCCACCGCCTGCTGGACGACCTCCCCGAGACTGCCGACCACGGCTGGCTCGCGTTGCACGAGGGATCGTTCCTGCTCAACGTCGTCGGCGACCTGGACGAGGTCAAGCGCGCCGCCCGTCACGCGGCCCGGCTCGGCCGTGAGTGCGGCGTGCCTGACCTCGAGGCGATCGGGCTGTCGCTCGAAGGGCTGGCGCTCGTCGGGCAGGCGCGCGTTGGCGACGGCATGCGCCGCCTCGACGAGGCATCCGCGATCGCCACCGGCGAGACGCTGCAGCTTCCGGTCTCGCTGAGCTGGGCGCTCTGCTACGTGATCGCCGCATGCGAGGGGGTCGGCGACTTTCCGCGTGCGTCGCAGTGGTGCCGGGTGATGCGGGCATCGGCCGATCGCTGGGGCGCCCGCCACTCGCGCGGGATCTGCCGCAGCGCGTACGGCACCGTGCTCGCGACCTGCGGCGATTGGCCGGCGGCGGAGGAGGAGCTGACGGCCGCGCTGAGCGATCTCGAGGCTGCTCGCCCCGGGATGTCGGGCTC
The DNA here is from genome assembly GCA_963792385.1 of uncultured Solirubrobacteraceae bacterium. GTDB lineage: Bacteria > Actinomycetota > Thermoleophilia > Solirubrobacterales > Solirubrobacteraceae > DASSUW01. The sequence goes on from CAWBVZ010000002.1 coordinate 289,844, forward strand.
CGGGCTCGTGCGTCTGGCCGAGCTGCGGGCTCGGCAGGGGCGGACCGAGGAAGCGCGCGCGCTGTTCGAGCGGGCCGGCAGCCACCGGCTCGCCGTGCTCGGACTCGGAAGCCTGGCGCTCGACGCGGGCGACGCCGCGGCCGCCGCCGACGCTGCCGAGCGCGTGCTGCGACGGCTGGCGCCGGGCAGCCCGCTCCAACGTGTCCCGGCGCTCGAGCTGCTGGTGCGTGCGCGCGCCGCGATCGGGGAGTTCGCGGCGGCGGACGCGGCCTATGCGGAGCTGGCGGATGCCGCGGATCGGATCGGCACGCCCTACGTGCACGGTCGCGCGCGGTTCGTCGCCGCCGAGCTCGCGATGGCGCGGGGCGACCGCGAGGCGGCGCGCTGCGACTTCGAGGACGCGCTCGACCGGTTCAGCGAGGTTGAAGCGCCGTACGACGCCGCGCTGGCGAGACTCGGGCTCGCGCGCGCGCTGGCAGCGCTCGGCAGGCCCGAGCCCGCGGCCGCGACGGCGCGTGCCGCGCGCGACGAGTTCGCCGCGCTGGGCGCCGCGCGCGACGTCGCCCGCGCCGAAGCTCCGCTCCGCGACGAGCGCCGGCGCTCGCTCGGTGACCTCACCGCGCGCGAGGTCGACGTGCTGCGTCTCGTGGCTCAAGGGCTCAACAACGCCGAGATCGCGGAGCGACTGTCCGTGAGCCCGCACACCGTGCACCGCCACGTCGCCAACACCCGCAACAAGTTGCGCCTCCCTTCGCGCGCCGCGGCCGTCGCGTACGCCGCACGCGTCGGACTGCTCTAGCCCGCGGTAGCTCAGATGACTTGCGGATCCCTGCGCGGCGCCGTCGAGGCTCGGCGCGAGCTTGGGGCGACGCTTCCGCGCGCTGTAAGCTCGCGCCGCCGATGGGGACTGTGCGCTACCTCGCGCCTGACACGGACGCGTACGTCGCGTCGGTGCAGCGGCACGCCGAAGAGTTCGAGGCGCAGACCGGCCACCGGCTCGAGATCCGGATCCTCGGAAGCGACGAGTACTACTCCAACACGATCGGGCCGCGGCTGTCCGGCGATGACGCCGCCGATGTCTTCATGTCCGGCCCTGTGCTGCTGTGGGAGCACGTCGGCGCCGGCCTCGTCGAGCCGCTCGACGAGCACCTCGCCGAAGACGGAGAGTTCGACCTCGCGGACTTCCTGCCGCGGCTGCTCGAGGTCAACCGATGGACGGGGCGCGCAGGCGATCCGCTCGGCGCCGGACCGCTGCTCGAGATCCCGGTCAACTGCGAGTCCTACAACCTCGCCTTCGTGCCGCACATCCTGGCCGAGCGCGGCCTCGACGTGCCGCAGACGTGGGACGAGTACTTCGCCGTCGCGCGCGCGGCCGCACGCGGGGGAGAGGTGCGGGGATTTGGGCAGCGCGGCCGCGGCGAGTGGCACACGATCTACACCGGCTTCGCGACCCAGCTCTGGAGCTGCGGCGGCCGCGACTTCGACCCCGACGGCCGCGCCGCGTTCGCCGACGCCGAGGCGATCGCCGTGACCGCTGCGTTCATCGAAGCGCTGCGCGAGGCCGGTCCCGTCGACTGGACCGACCAGCGCTGGTACGAGCTCGCGCTCGACTTCGCCCGCGGCCGCTACGCGCTGATGGTCGACTCCGACCACTACGTCGCCTTCTTCGAGGACGAGCAGTACTCCGAGCTGGTCGGGCGCATCGGCTACGCGCTGCCGCCGGCGGGTCCCACGGGCGAGCGCCGCCCCAACCTCTGGACCTGGTCGCTGGCGATGACCGCCGCATCGCGCGACAAGCGGGCGGCGCGCGACTTCATCGCGTGGGCCGCGTCGAAGCCGTTCCTCCTGCGCTCCGCCGGCGAGGGCAACATGAACCCGACGCGCGCGAGCACCTGGGACGACGCCGGCTTCCAGGCGCTCACCGCCCCGTGGGGCGACTTCGCCGCCGTGTCGCGCCGGCTGCTCGAGGAGCACGCGACGGTGCTCGTCACGCCGACGCCGCACTACCGCGAGATCGCCCTGCGCTGGACCGAGGCACTGCGCGAGGCCTACCTCGGCCGCGACGTCGGCGAGGCGCTCCGCTCGGCTGCGGCGGACGCCGAGTCGCGCTTCTCCGCCGCCGGCTGACCGCACCGGATCGCGACACAGCAGCGCCCCGGACCGGGCTCGAGCGTGGCCTCGGCATCGGTGGCGTCGAGGCCGCCGAGGAGACCTTCGAACAGGCTGAGGTTCATGTCGCAGACGACCTCGGGATGGGTCTGGGCGACGGCGTGGAACGGGCAGTTGCGCAGCCGCATCACGCCATCGTCGTCCTCGTACGGCTCGTAGCCGCGCGCTCGCAGCAGCGGCTCGAGATCGGGTCGGTCCGGTGCTTCGGCGGCGATCTCGCGGCCGAGCGCGGTTGCCGCGGCGCGCAGGGCGCGGCGCGTCTCGCCCTGCTCATCGTGCGCGGCGGCATGCGCGAGCAGCCGGGCGGCGAGGCCGTAGTCGCGCGGCGGGACGCTGACGGTCACCTCGCGCTCGGAGCGGTCGTACATCTTCGCCGGCCGGCCGGCGCCCGGCCCCGAGCGGCCTGCCGGTCGCTCGTATGACACGGACAGCAGACCGTCCGCCGCCAGCCGGTCGAGGTGGTACGCGGCCAGCGTCCGGCCGATGCCGAGCGCGGCGGCGACCTCCTCGCGACCGACCGGGCGTCCCTGACCGGCCACGTGGTCGTAGGCGCGGCGGCGGGTCGGGTCGTCGAGCGCGCTCAGCGCGCGGACGTCTTCGAGGTGGTCGCGTTCCATGTCGTCAGTCTATCGACAAGATCCGTTGACAAATAGGGTGGGCCGCCCTACATTGGAAAAACCGTTGTTGTCTTTAGAAGGGAACGAAGCGATGGGAACCTCCGCACTGCATGATGCACCCGCTGCCGTTCGGCCTGTAGCGGCGCTGAAGGAACGTGATGCCGGCTACGACGCGTTCATGATGCTCCGGGTGGCGTTCACGGTCGCGCCGATCGCCTTCGGCCTGGACAAGTTCTTCAACGTCCTCGTCGACTGGCCGATCTACCTCGCGCCGTGGATCAACGACATCATGCCCGGCAGTGCGCAGGACTTCATGTACGTCATCGGAGCGGTCGAGATCGTGGCCGGCATCCTGGTGGCGATCAAGCCGCGCTACGGCGCGCCCGTGGTCGCCGCCTGGCTCGCCGGGATCATCCTGAACCTGCTCACCGCCTCGGGGTTCTACGACGTCGCCCTGCGCGACTTCGGACTGATGCTCGCCGCGCTGACGCTGGCGCGGCTCTCGCTCACGTATGACCGGGCGCGATGACCGCTCCCGAGGCCGTGGCAGGGCTCGCGCTCGTTGACGACGAGGGCGAGACCCGGCCGCGCCGGATCGACCACGAAGCGCTGGAGCGCGCGACCGCCGACCTGCTGCGCGCGCTCGGCGCCGACGCCGACGCGGACGGCCTGCGCGAGACGCCGCGGCGCGTCGCCGAGGCGTATGCGGAGCTGCTCACGCCGCCCGCGTTCCGGCCGACGACGTTCCCGAACGAGGACGGGTACGACGACCTGATCGTCGCGCGGGCGATCCCGTTCCACTCGCTGTGCATGCACCATCTGCTGCCGTTCCGCGGAGTGGCGCACGTCGGGTACCTGCCGGGTGAGCGGATCATCGGGCTCAGCAAGCTCGCGCGGGTCGTCGAGCTGTTCGCCCGCGACCTGCAGATCCAGGAGCGCCTGACGGTGCAGATCGCCGATTGGCTGGAGGCCGAGCTGCGCCCGGCGGGAGTCGGCGTGGTGATGGAGGCCGAGCACATGTGCATGTCGCTGCGCGGCGTGCAGCGACCGGGCGCCCGCACCGCGACGCTCGCTCTGAGAGGCGCGATCCGCGACGATGTGCAGACCCGCCAGGAGTTCCTGTCCATGACCGCGAGGACATCCCATGACCAGTGACCAGACATTCGTGATCGTGGGCGCAAGCCTCGCCGGCGCGAAGGCCGCCGAGACGCTGCGCGAGGAAGGCTTTGACGGCCGCGTGGTGCTGATCGGCGCCGAGCATGACCGCCCTTACGAGCGCCCGCCGCTCTCGAAGGACTACCTGCGCGGCGAGGTCGGGCGCGAGAAGGTCTACGTCCACGAGGAGTCGTTCTACGCCGACCAGCGGATCGAGCTGCTCCTCGGCCGCACCGCGGTCAGCGTCGACACGTCGGCGGAGGAGGTGGCGCTCGACGACGGCGAGCGGCTGCGCTACGACCGGCTGCTGCTGACGATCGGAGCCGAGCCGCGCCGGCTCGAGATTCCCGGCGCCGAGCTCGACGGCGTCCTGTACCTGCGCACCGTGGAGAGCTCCGACGCGCTGCGCGAGCGGCTCGACCGCGGCGGCACGGTCGTCGTGATCGGCTCCGGCTGGATCGGGTCTGAGGTCGCCGCGTCGGCGAAGCAGAAGGGGCTCGACGTCACGATCATCGACCCGGTCTCGGTGCCGCTGGAGCGCGTGCTCGGCCCCGAGGTGGGTGCGATTTACGGCGAGATCCACCGAGATCACGGCGTACGGCTGCTGATGGGCACCGGCGTCGAGGCGTTCGAGGGCGACGGCAAGGTCGAGCGGGTCCGCACCAGCGACGGGCAGGTGCTCGACTGCGACTTCGTGGTCGTCGGCGTCGGCGTGCAGCCGCGCACCGACCTCGGCGCCCAGGCCGGCCTCATCGTCGGCGACGGGATCCTGGTCGACGAGCGCCTGCAGACCAGCGCGCCCGGTGTCTTCGCGGCCGGCGACGTCGCCGGCGCTCAGCACCCGTTCTACGGCGAGCGGCTGCGGGTCGAGCACTGGGCCAACGCCCTCAACCAAGGGCCCGCCGCCGCACGCAGCATGCTCGGCGGCACGGCCGCCTACGACACGCTGCCCTACTTCTTCTCCGACCAGTACGACGTCGGCATGGAGTACTCGGGCTTCGCTCGCACGTGGGACCGAGTCGTCTTCCGCGGCGATCCGGCGAGCCGCGAGTTCATCGCGTTCTGGCTCCTCGGCGATCGCGTGCTGGCCGGGATGAACGTCAACGTGTGGGACGTCAACGAAGCCGTCCAGCAGCTGATCCGCGAGCGCGTGGCGGTCGACGACCGCCGCCTCGCCGACCCGGATGTGCCGCTCGAGGAGCTTGCACCGGTCGAAGGCGCCGGATGAGCCGCCTGACGCAACTGCAGGCGGCCGGCGTCTCGATCTGGCTCGACACGCTCTCGCGTGAGTTGCTGGACAGCGGCGCCTTCGCGGCCTTGATCGCCGACTACGCGGTCACCGGCGCGACCTCGAACCCGACGATCTTCGCTAAGGCGATCACGGGCTCCGATCGCTACGACGACCAACTCCGGGCCGCCGCCGCGTCCGGCGTCGACTCGGCGCAGGAACTGTTCTTCGCGCTCGCGCTCGAAGACGTCGGACGCGCCGCCGACCTGCTGAAGCCCATCTACGACAGGAGCGAGGGGCGCGACGGGCTCGTCTCGTTCGAGTGCAGTCCCGACCTCGCCGACGACACCGACGGCACCATCCAACAGGCGATTGAGCTGTGGAACCGGCTCGGCCGCGCGAACGTGATGATCAAGGTGCCCGCGACCGCGGCCGGGATCGGAGCGATCGAGGAGCTCACGGCCCGCGGCGTGAACGTCAACGTCACGCTGCTGTTCTCGGTCGCGCGCTACGAGCAGGTGATCGAGGCCTACCTCACCGGCCTCGAGCGCCGGGTGCGCGCCGGGCAGCCGATCGATGCCAGCACCTCAGTGGCGTCGTTCTTCGTCTCGCGCGTCGACGCCAAGGCCGACGCGCTGCTTCCCGCCGGCTCGGACCTGCGTGGTCGGATCGCGATCGCCAACGCCCAGCTCGCCTACTCGCGCTACCGCGACCGCTTCGGCGACGCGCGCTGGAGCGCCCTGCTCGGCGCCGGCGCCCGCTCCCAGCGGCCGCTGTGGGCGAGCACCGCGACCAAGGATCCCGCCTACTCCGACGTGCTCTACGTCGAGGAGCTGATCGCTCCCGACGTCATCAACACGATGCCCGAGGCCACCCTGCGCGCCTTCGCCGATCACGGCGACGCGACGCGCTCGTTCGATCCGGGAGCCACAGCCCCAGGCGAGACGCTCCGGCGCGCCGAGCAGGCGGGCATCGACCTCGCCGCCGTAACCGCCGCACTCGAGCGCGAAGGCGTGCGCTCGTTCTGCGACTCCTACCGCGAGCTGCTCGACTGCATCGCGACCAAGCTCCGGCCGACCGCCTCCGCAGGCGCCGGGCGCGCGTACAGGTAGCCCTGGACGCGATCGCAGCCGACCGCGCGCAGGTGCTCCTCCTGCTCGCGCGTCTCGACGCCTTCGGCGACGACCACCAGTCCGACGGCGTGGGCCATGTCGATCGTCGCCTTGACGATCGCGCGGTCGTCGGCGTTGCGATCGACGCCGGAGACGAACGAGCGGTCGATCTTGAGCACGTCGAGCGGGAAGCGCTTGAGGCGGCTGAGCGATGAGTAGCCGGTGCCGAAGTCGTCGAGCACGAACGTCAGCCCGTGGGTCTGCAGCGTGGCGAGGGCGGCGGCCAGCGAGTCGGCTTCCTCCATCAAGACGGTCTCGGTGATCTCGAGCGCCAGCGTGCCGCCGCGGAGCCCGCTCGCCTCGGCGATCGCCGCGACCTGTGCGGGGAACAGCGGGTTGACCGCCTCGCGCCCGGAGATGTTGACCGACACGCCCAGGTTCGGATCGATCTCCCGCTGCCAGATCGCGGTCTGCGCGCACGCCTGCTCGAGCACCTGGAGCCCGAGTGCGGCGATCAGGCCCGTCTCCTCGGCGATCGCGATGAACTCGAGCGGCGGGATCAGGCCACGCTCCGGATGCGCCCAGCGCACGAGCGCCTCCGTCGACACCGGCCGGCCGGTCGCGAGATCGATCACCGGCTGGTACCAGACCTCGAGCTCGCCGCGGACGAGCGCGCGGCGCAGCTCGGCCTCGGTCCGCACGCGGTTCATGACGCTGATCCGCATCGCCTCGTCGAACAGCTCGTAACGCCCGCGGCCGCGCTCCTTCGCGCGGTACATCGCGGCGTCGGCGTCGCGCAGCAGCGACTCCGGGGTGTCCTGGTGGGACGCAGCCAGCGTGCCGCCGACGCTGACCGTGCAGAAGTGCTCGCCGCTCGCCAGAACCAGCGGGCGGGTCACGGCGGCAGCGATCCGCTCGGCGACCTCGGTCGCGCCGTGCGGGCCGGCGACATCCGGGCAGATGACGACGAACTCGTCGCCGCCCAGACGCGCGACCGTGTCCGTCGTGCGGACCGCCTCGCTCAGCCGCGGCGCGAGCGCGAGCAGCACCTCGTCGCCGGCGGCGTGGCCGAGCGAGTCGTTGATCGTCTTGAACCCGTCGAGATCGAGGACGAAGACCGCGACGTCGATCCGCTCGCGCTGCCGGCGCGCGAGCGCGAGCGCCAGCCGGTCGAGCGCGAGCGTGCGGTTCGCCAGGCCGGTGAGCGGATCGTGCAGCGCGGCGTCGCGCGTCACCTGCTCCACGCGGTAGCGCTCGACGGCGAGCATGATGAGCGTCGCCACGGCGGTGAGGAACGCGACCTCGTCGTCGGAGAACTCGCGCGGTTCGGGAACGCGGACGGCGAGCGCCCCGAACGGCCGGTCGTAACCCGTGATCGGGATGCTGAGGTTCTTCGGGAGCAGCTGCGCGCCGTCGGGCACGAGGACGACGTCGACGCCGAGGGTGGCGGTCGCCGTCTTCACCGCCTCGGCCACGAAGTCGGTCAAGTTGTGGCTCTCGAGGGCGTGGCGACCGAGCTCCGCGACCGCGTTCTGCTGGCGCGCCCGGCGCGCGAGCTGCTCCTCGGCGTGGGTGCGCTCGGTGGTGTCGCGGGCGACGACGAGCACGGACGCGACAGACCCGTCGTCCCCGTGCACCGGCACCGCCTGCACGGCGAACGTCAGTCCTTCGCTGACGAACTCGAACGCCCGCCGCTCGCCCTCCAGCGCGGCGCGATAGCTGTCGACCGAGAGCTTGAGCACCGCCTCCGGGACCTCGGCGTACAGCTCGGTCACCAGGCGTCCGCGGAATCCGTCCTGGGGGGCCCAGCCGAGGCGCGTGATCGCCTCCCCGTCGGCGATCAGGATCCGCAGATCGTGATCGAGCAGGAACACGGTCGTGTCCGGCAGGTTGGCGGTCAGGGTCCGATGCAGGGCGTCGGAGCGGTCGCGCTCGACCTCGGCCGCTTTGCGCTCGGTCACGTCCTTGGCCACGAAGTGCTTGAAGCCCGCCTCGGCGACCACCGTCCACTGCAACCATCGGTAGTCCCCGTCGCGCGTGCGATAACGGTTCTCGAAGGCCAAGACCTTCGGGCTCCCGGGGCCTGCCATCCGTGCAGCGGTGGTCGTCGACCCGTCGACGTCGTCGGGATGGACGAAGCTGATGAACGGCACCGCCATCAGCTCCGCGCGCGTCCAGCCGAGCACCCGCTCCCAGGCCGGATTCAGCAGCGTGAAGTAGCCGTCCACGGTCGCGGTGCCGAGCATGTCGAGCGACAGCTCAAAGAGCCGCTGGACCGGGTCAACCGATGGGCGCTCCGCGTCGAGGGCCATTGCGCCTTCCTGTGACGCCGCTGCGGTTCAGCACTGGAGAAACACACTGCGCAGCAGAACAGCGGACCGTCCCAGTGTAGGCGTCTGAAACGGTGACGAAGCGCCGATGTGGTCAGGTCGGGATCGCGACCGCGAGCGAGGTGCCGCCGCCGGCGGGGCTGTCGACGTCGATCGTGCCGCCGAGCGCGGCGACGCGGTCCGCGAGGCCGACCAGCCCAGACCCGCGGGAGGGATCCGCGCCGCCGATTCCGTCGTCGCGGATGCCAACATCGAGCCGCCCGTCGCGCTCGTCGATCTCGACGTGGACGACCGAGGCGCTCGCATGCTCGGCCGCGTTGGTGAGCGCCTCGGACACGACGTCATAGACGCCGAGCTCGACATGCGCGGGCAGCCGTCGCACCGATCGCAGCTCGAGCTCGACCGGCACCGGCGACCGGCGGGCGAGCGCCTTCAGCGCAGAAGCGAGGCCGCCTCGCGACAGCGTCGCCGGATGGACGCTGCGCGAGAGCTCTCGCAGCTCCTCGTGGATGTCGTTCAGGCCGTCGACGGCGCGCGCGAGCTTCGCCCTCAGCTCGCCCATCTCGTCGGGCACCATCGCCTCCGCCTCGCGCAAGTCGAGCCCGAGCGACACCAGACGCTGCTGGGCGCCGGCGTGGAGATCGCGTTCGATGCGCCGGCGGCGTTCGTCGTTGGCCGCGATGACGCGGGCGCGGGAGGCCGTGAGCTCTTCCACGCGGCGCTCGAGCGGGTCGCCCATGGCGCGAGGCTAACGGAGGAGCCGACCCGGTTAAGGTGCAGCGATGAGTTCCGGCCGATCGCGGGTGGCGCTGGCTGACGACGACGTGCTTCTCCGCGAGGGTCTCGCCAGCTTGCTCGAGCGGTCCGGGTACGACGTCGTCGGCCAGGCGGGCGACGCGGAGGAGCTGCTCGTCCTCGTCCGGGCGCACCAGCCCGAGCTCGTGATCGTCGACATCCGAATGCCGCCCAACCACTCGAACGAGGGGCTCGTGGCGGCGCGCGTGATCCGCTCCGAGTTCCCGGATGCGGGGATCCTCGTGCTGTCGGCGTACGCCGAGGTCGACGACGCGATGGAGCTGCTCGCCACCGGGCAACGGATCGGCTATCTGCTGAAGAGTCGCGTGACGGCCGTGGCCGACTTCCTTGCGACGGTGCGGCGGATCGAGGAGGGCGACTCGGTCCTCGATCCCGCGCTCGTGGCGGAGCTCGTCGGCGCCCATCGCCGCGACGACCCGCTCGAGGCGCTGACCGCGCGCGAGCGCGAGGTGCTCGCGCTGATGGCCGAGGGCCTCACCAACGCGGGCATCGGCAGGCGGCTGTGGGTCGCCGAAGGCACGGTCGAGAAGCACGTGCACCACATCCTGGCCAAGCTCAAGCTGCCGGAGACCAACGACGACCATCGCCGCGTCCTGGCCGTGATCACGTTCCTCGAGGGGCGCTAGGTCCGGCCGGCGATGTCCTGAACGGCCCGGGCCGTCAGACCCTGCTTGGACAGGAACCCGATCGCCGGGCTCGCGGCGATCAGGTCCTGGAAGTCCGACTCGTCGTACGTCGAGACCAGGATCACGCGATGCGCCGATCCGTCGGCGGGGTCCGAGAGGCGCTGCGCGAGGTCGAAGCCGTCCTCGTCGCCGAGCTCGATGTCGACGAGCACGATGTCGGGCCGGACGGCCTCGGCGACCTCCAGCGCCTCCGCGATAGTGGATGCCACGCCGACGACGATGAGCCCGTCCCGCTCGAGCAGGCGGCGAGCAGCCTCGAGGAACTGAACGTTGTCATCGACGATCAGGCAGCGAACGGGCACGATGGGATCCGAGGATCGCACCGTTCGCCCGCGGATGGCATACCGGCTAGCAGGGGTTCCAGATTGGTGCTAGCCGGTAGGAGGATCACCTGACCGTCATCGCCCAGTGATCGGCGGCGCCGCTCGCGTGATCGCTCGCCGCTGTCGCCGCGCGCGGCGTATCAGCCCAGGATGGGTAAATGCACCGGAAGTTGCTCCTGCTCGCCGCCGCTGCGGCAGCGGTCGCCCTGGCGGCCCCGCCTGCGGCGCTGGCCGGTGGTGACGGCGCTGCGCGGCGCTGCGGCGTCGCGAGCATGCAGCGCGCCGGCCCCGGGACCGTCCTGGGAGTGCTCGTGCAGCGAGCCGGGTGCGGCGACGGGATCCGGCTGGTGCGGTCCTACCAGCGCTGTCTCAAGCGCGCTCGCGGGCGCGCCCGCGGCTGCGTGGGCCGGCTCGGGTATCGGTGCGTCGAGCGGCGCCTGTACCGGATCAGAGGTCGATACGACGCCGACGTCACCTGTACCAAGGGCCGGCGCCGGGTCGATCACACGTACACGCTGTTCGGCAGCGGGCCGATCGCGGTCGGCCGCGAGCCGGAGCTGCGCGCCGCGTGGGCCAACCCGCGCATCACGGCGATCGCGTTGACCAGCGACATCGTGCTCCGGGCCTGTCGCACCGGCGACCCGATCCGCGAGTCGCAGCGCCCCGTGACGCTCGACGGCCACGGCCACACACTCCGGCAGGGCTGCTTCGAGAAGCGGCTGCTGCGCCAGGACGGCACCGGCTTCGTCGAGCTCAGAAACGTGACGCTGACGCGTGGGGGCAGCGACGGGCCGGGCGCCGCGGTCACGACCAGGGGGGAGATCCGCGTCGTCGACTCCAAGGTGCACCAGAACCTGTCCGAGGAGCCCGGCGGCGGGATCATGTCGCAGCGGCGGGCGACGATCGTCCGCTCGATCATCACCGGCAACCTGGCCAATGACGACGGCGGCGGTGTGTACGCGCGGCGCGGCGGCATCGAGGTCTACGACTCGATCGTCAGCGGCAACCTCGTCGACGGCTCCGGCGGCGCGCTCGGCTCGACCGGCGACATCCTCGTGGTCCGCTCCCACATCGACGGCAACACGACCGACGGCGACGGCGGCGCGATCTACGCCGACGAGGACGGCGACGTGACCGTGATCGACTCGACCGTCAACGGCAGCACGGCGGACGGCCCGGGCGGCGCGATCTTCACCCTCGACGGCGACGTCACAGTTGTCAACTCGACGCTCAACGGCAACCGCGCCGACGACCGCGGCGGGGCGATCTCGGGCGAGGCCGCGGTCACCGTGATCAACTCGACGATCGCCCGCAACGCCGCGGTCGCGCACGTTGGCGGCGGGATCTGGGCGCGCGGCGACCTGTACGTGGCGAACTCGACGATCAGCAACAACTACGCCGAGGGCGCGGGCGGCGGGGTGCTCGCGGCCGGCATGGTCGGCCTCGTCAACTCCACCGTGATCGACAACATCGCCCCGGCCGGCGCGAACGTCGCGGCGGGCGAGCGGCTCGAGGCGTTCGGGTCGATCATCGGCCCCGCGAACACCGACAACAACGGCGGCCAGGCCCAGGCGACGGGGACGAACTGCCAGGTGCCGGCCGCCAAGTCGTTCGGCTACAACGTCGTCAGCGACCGATCGTGCGGGCTCAACGGCCCCGGCGACGTGCTCGGCGCTCTCCCGCAACTTGGCCCGCTCACGGACAACGGGGGCCGCGGTGAGACGCGGCTGCCGGAGCCCGGCAGCCCCGCGCGCGACCGGATCCCGGCCGCGGCGTGCGCCTTCGCGCCGTTCCCGGGGCATCTCGCGCCCGTCGTCGCCGATCAGCGCGGCGTCGCGCGCTCGCAGGGAGGAGCCTGCGACGCCGGCGCCGTCGAGGTCGCCCCGTGAGGCTGACGCCCTGCGCTCTCGCTGCCGCCGCGGCGCTGATCGTTGCGCCGGCCGCGCGCGCGGGCGAGGACTCGCCGTGGCCGCGCACACAGGCGTTGCCGGCGAACGTCCGCGCGGTCGCCTCGGTGGTGCGGGTCCTCGAGGCCAAGGTCGGGCGGATGGAGCGATCGGCCAGTCGCTACGCCAAGTGGCGGGCGTGCATCCGCGGCGTCCCGGTGAGCGAGTACGGCGACCCGGACGGCCGCTCCGGTTACCTCTATGACGAACGCGACGGGGCCGGCCCCGGGTACATGCCCGCGCTGGCCATCGACCGTGCGAGCAGGCCGCGCAGAGAGGACTACCTGTTCCTGAGCTTCTCGCGGCGGAGCCGCTGCCGGAGCAGGCCGACGCAGCCGGGCGGGACCGCCGAGACGGCGTCGGTGCGCACGCCGACGCTGCGACGCCTCGAGCGCAGGGTCAGCATCCTCAAGCGCGCCGCGCGCCGCCTGCAGGCGGCGTCCGAGCGCATCGACGAGTGGGAGTCGTGCGTCTCCTGGGTTCCCGTGACCGAGTACGGCGACCCGGAGGGCAGGTTCGGCTACCCGTTCGGGAGCCGGCACGCGATCGCGCCGGCGTTTCGGCCCGCGCTCGCCGTCGACCGCAGCGATTGGGACGACCCGGACTACATGTTCCTGGCGATGGTCGGTGGCGACCGGCCTGGGCGGAGCTGTCACGACGAGCCAGGGGAGGCCGTTGACTGAATATGCGCCGCGCTCTGCTGCTCGCGGTTCTGTGCGCCGGCGGGCTGGCGAACGCAGCCCCGGCACCGGCTGACGGCCCGCCGTCGGCCCGCGACCGGGTCGAGAACCTTCAGGAGGACCTCGACTCGCTGATCGAGGAGGTCGACGACCTTCAAGAGCCGATGGCCGAGTTCGACCTGTTCGACGAGTGCATGTACCTGATCGGCGTGACCGAGTACGGCACGGCGTCCGGGACGCGCGGCTACCACTTCGGGCCGGGTGGCCGGGCGCGGCGGCCGGCGCTCGCGCTCGACATCGGCGGTTTCGGGCGTCCGCAGTACGAGTTCCTCGCGTTTCCCGCCGAGGAGCCGCCGAGCATCGAGTGCAACGAGGACGCGGGGGAGGAGACGACCGACGACGACTGATCGTCGGCGCCTCTCGCTCGATCGCAATCCCGAATTGCCGCGCGGCACGCGGAATGTGACCGTGGCGTCGTGTCTTTCACGCTGACCATCAACGGCTCACGACACGCGGTCGATCTCGAGCCGCGTGTGAGCCTGCTCGACGCCCTGCGCGAGCACCTCGACCTCACCGGCTCCAAGAAGGGCTGCGACCAGGGAACGTGCGGCGCATGCACGGTCTGGATCGACGGTCGGCGAGTGCTCGCTTGCCTGACGCTCGCGATCGCCTGCGAGGGCCGCGACGTCACCACGATCGAGGGCCTGGCCGCCGACGGTGACCTGCATCCGATGCAGCGGGCGTTCATCGAGCACGACGCCTTCCAGTGCGGCTACTGCACCGCCGGCCAGATCATGTCGGCGGTCGCGCTGCTCGAGGAGGGCAACGCGGCGACGGACGCCGACATCGCCGAGTTCATGAGCGGCAACATCTGCCGCTGCGCGGCGTATCCGAACATCCGCGCGGCGATCCGGGACGTGCGCGATGCGGCCGCTTAGCTACGCGCGTGCAGCCGATGCCGCCGACGCGATCGCGACGGTCAGCGCGGACCCGGCGAGCGCCTTCCTCGCCGGCGGCACGACGGAGATCGACCTGATCCGGGCGGGCGTCGCGCGTCCTGACCGGCTGGTGGACATCAACCGCCTGCCGTTCGCGGACGTGGAGGATCTGCCGGACGGCGGTCTGCGGATCGGCGCGCTCGCCCGGATGAGCGACGTCGCCCGGGCGCCTGCGGTGATCGAGCGCTACCCGGGCATCTCGCAGGCGTTGCTGCTGGGCGCGTCGGAGCAGCTCCGGAACATGGCTTCGATGGGCGGCAACCTGTGCCAGCGGGTGCGCTGCCCGTACCTCCGGGACGGCGTCTCGCCGTGCAACAAGCGGGATCCCGGAACCGGCTGCGCGGCGCTCGACGGCCTCAACCGCGGCCACGCCATCCTCGGTACGAGCGAGCATTGCATCGCGACGCACCCGTCGGATGTCGCCGTCGCGCTCGTCGCGTTCGACGCGGTCGTGCACACGCTCGGGCCGAGCGGCCCGCGGACGATCGCGATCGACGACTTCTACCTGTTTCCCGGCGACACGCCACAGCTCGAGCATCCGCTCGAGCACGGTGAGCTGATCGTGGCGATCGAGGTGCCTGCGGTCGCGGCCGCGCGGCGGTCGGTGTACCTGAAGTTCCGCGACCGCCAGTCGTACGAGTTCGCGCTCGTCTCGGTCGCCGCCGCCGTCGAGGCGCAGGACGGGCTCATCACCGACGTGCGGCTCGCGCTCGGCGGGGTGGGGACCAAGCCGTGGCGCGCACGCTTTGCCGAAGCGCAGCTGGCTGGCGCGCCCGCCACCGCCGAGGTGTTCGCCCACGCCGCCGCGGTCGAGCTGAGCCGGGCGGTGGTGCGCGAGCACAACGCCTTCAAGCTCGAGCTCGCGCAACGGGCGATCGTGCGCGGCCTGACGCAGGCATCGAACGGAGACGCGCAATGAGCCCCGCGATCGGCAAGCCCGTCAACCGCGTCGACGGCCACGAGAAGGTCACCGGCGGCGCGCGCTACTCGGGTGAGATCGCGCTGCCGCGGATGGCGTACGCCGCGATCGTCGGCGCGACGATCGCGAGCGGCCGGGTCACCGCGATCGACGACGGGGCCGCGCTCGCCGCCGGCGGCGTCATCGCGATCCTCACGCACGAGAACGTTCCGAAGATCGTCGGCGAGCCGCACCTCCTGCCGTCGCTGGTCGGCGCCGCCGCGCCCGGTGAGAGCTTCTTCCCGATGCAGGACGACGCGGTGCACTATGCCGGTCAGCCGGTCGCCGTCGTCGTCGCCGACAGCCACGAGCGCGCGCAGCACGCGGCATCGCTCGTGGCCGTTAGCTATGACCGCACTCCGTCGATCACGACGATCGACGAGGGCCGCCACAACGCCTACGAAGCCGAGCGGCTGTTCGGTGGGCTGATGCCCGGGCGCAACGAGCGCGGCGACGTCGATGCGGCGTTCGCGGAGTCGGAGGTGCTCATCGAGGCCGCCTACCGGTTCGCCGCCAACCACCACAACCCGCTCGAGGAGTCGACCACGACGGCCGTGTGGGACGGCGGCCGGCTGACCCTCTACGACTCGACGATGGGCATCCGAGCGACCCAACTCACCGTCGCGCACCTACTCGGGCTCCCGCTGGCCGACGTCCGCGTCATCACGCACTTCGTCGGCGGCGGCTTCGGCAGCAAGGCGATGATCTGGCCGCACGTGACGCTGGCCGCGATGGCGGCCCGGCACGTCGGACGCCCGGTGAAGCTCGCCCTCACCCGCCCGCAGGGATACACGTCCCACGGCCACCGCGAGGAGCAGGAGCAGGAGC
Source organism: uncultured Solirubrobacteraceae bacterium (assembly GCA_963792385.1). Classification (GTDB taxonomy): domain Bacteria; phylum Actinomycetota; class Thermoleophilia; order Solirubrobacterales; family Solirubrobacteraceae; genus DASSUW01. The sequence goes on from CAWBVZ010000002.1 coordinate 305,690, forward strand.
TGACGCTCGGGGCAACACGCGACGGGCGGCTGACGGCGATCCGCCACCACAAGCTCTCGATCACGTCGCCGTTCGACGACTGGGCCGAGCCGGCGACGGGCGTCTCGTCGCAGATCTACACGTGCTCGAGCTTCCAGGGCGTGCACCGGCTGGTCCGCGGCAACACGATGACACCGACGTTCACACGCGGTCCCGGCGAGTCGCTCGGAAGCTTCGCGCTCGAGACGGCGATGGATGAGCTCGCCCACGAGGTCGGGCTCGACCCCGTCGATCTACGCGTGCGCAACCGCGCAGCCGTGGACGCCCGCGGGAACCCGTGGTCCAGCGACGGCCTGGAGGAGTGCCTGCGACTGGGCGCCGAGCGGTTCGGCTGGGCCGAGCGCGATCCGGCACCGCGGTCGCACCGTGACGGCGACTGGCTGATCGGCTCCGGGATGGCCGCCGCCGCGTATCCGGTCCCCCTGTTCATGCCGGCGCAGCGAGCCCACGCCCGTGTCTACGCCGACGGCAGCGCCGTCGTGCAGGCCGGGGCGCAGGAGTTCGGGACCGGCGCCACGACGGTGATGACCCAGGTCGCCGCCGACGGCCTCGGCGTGGCGCTCGGCGCGACGCGCTTCGAGTCCGGCGACAGCGACCTGCCGAACACGTCCGCCGCCGTCGGCTCCGCCGGCGCCGGCATGGTGAGCGCGGCGGTGCACGTCGCCGCGACCTCGCTGCGCGACCAGCTCGTGGCGATGGCGGTCGCGGACGCCGGCTCGCCGCTGCACGGCGCCGATCCCGCGGACGTGGAGGTGCGCGACGGCCGGATGACGCTGCGCAGCCGGCCACGGACCGGCGAGACCTACGGCGAGCTGATGCAGCGCAACCACCTCGCGGACGCCGAGGCGCTCGGGAGCTGGCAGCCGCCGCCGATGGACACGCCGCACGGGCTGCTGACGTTCGGCGCCCAGTACGCCGAGGTCGCCGTCGACCCGGAAATCGGCCTCGTGCGGGTGCGGCGGATGGTCGGCGCGTTCGCGCCCGGGCGCGTGCTCAACCCCAAGCTCGCCCGCAGTCAGCTGATGGGCGGGATGCTCTGGGGCCTCGGGCAGGCATTGCTCGAGGGCAACCGGATGGACCCGCACCAGGGCCGCTGGGGCGCCAGCAACCTCGCCGAGTACCTCGTGCCCGTGAACGCCGACGCACCCGACGTGACGGTCGAGTTCGTCGACGTCACCGACAACGTGGTCAACCCGCTCGGCGTCAAGGGCGTCGGGGAGATCGGGCAGGTGGGCGTCGCCGCGGCGATCGCGAACGCCGTCTTCCACGCGACGGGCCGCCGCATCCGCGAGTTGCCGCTCGCCGCCGAGCTGGTCATGGATCCGGCCGGCGTGCACGCCTGACCGTCGTGCTGTCGCGGTCGCTGCCGCACCGGCCGCTGATCAGCACGCCCGCTCGGCTCCACGCGCGCGCGTTCCTCGATGCCGAGCGCCGGCGGCTCGCCCTGCAGCCGGGCCTCGGCGTGGCCGGTCTGCTGCTCGTCGTCCCTGTCGCCGCGCTGCTCGCGGTCGGGGCGGGCGGGGCCGAGCCCTCGGTCCTGGTGTTCGCGCCGCTGGTCACGTTCTCCCTGCCCGTCGTCGCGATGATCGCCTTCTGGTGGGAGGACTGGCCGGGCTCGAGCCTGCGCCCCGGCTGGGCCGGTCTCCTCGACACGATCCTGATCGCGATCGCTGCCGTCGGCCTCACGATGCTCGGCCAGGTCGTCGTGGGCGGGCTGGACGTGCGCGCGATCTTCGACCCGACGCCAGGGCCGGGGCACTCCCCGACGTTCCCGGGCACGATGCCGCTGGCCGGCGCCGCATTCGTCGCGATGCTCCAGCTGACGCTCGTGTGCGAGGGCTGGCCGCTGCGACGCCTGCCCGCGTTCGCGGCCGGGGTCGCCGCGCTCGCGGTCTCGTGGGCGGTGGCGCTCGGGGTCTACGTCGCGGGCGTCGACTCCGGCGCGGTGCTGGTCCTGATCGGGGCGTGGCAGGTGTGGTTCTTCGTCGCGTGGCGGGGATGGCCGTTCGCCGAGATGCGGCGCCGGTGGGTGCGGCTCGTCGCGGGCAACGCGGCCGTGATCGGCGGCGCCTGGGTCACCTACCTCGTGCTCCACGGCCCGGCCGGCGTGGCCGCGGCCACGATTACCGCCGCCGCCGGCTCGTTCATCGCGGCGGGGATCGTGGTCGGCATGCTGTTCGAGGCTGCGCTGCGGTCGCGCGTCGCGATCCTGGCGAGCATCGTGCTCCTGACCGCGGCGCTGTATCTCTTGCTCGGTGCCTACGCCGACAGCGTCCAGTGGAGGACGGCCACCCGTGACGACTGGGTCGGCCACGTCGGCCTCAACGCGATCGGCGTCGCCGTGATCCTGCACGTAGCGATCGGGCGGCGGTGGCCGTTCGGTGCCGACGACCCACATCACCACCGACAAGGAGCGATACCGCGATGCCCGACACCCTGCCCTCCGCGGTCAGCCGCGTGATCGAAGCCGCCAACCGCGGGGACACCGAAGCGTTCCTGGCCTCCTTCACCGCCGACGGCGTCGTTGACGACTGGGGACGCGAGTTCCGCGGCGCGTCCGCGATCACCGGCTGGAGCGACAAGGAGTTCATCGGGGTCAATGTGGCGCTCACGGTCGACGCCGTCGAGACGGTGGAGGAGGACACGACCGTGACCGCCCAGGTCGGCGGCGACGGCTTCAACGGCCCGTCGCACTTCACGTTCCGGGTCGACGGCGACCGCGTGTCGAGGATGACCATCCGGGCCTGACGCGCCCGGTCAGCCCTCGCGCACGACCTCCTCGGCGGCCTTGTCGTCGCGGAGGCCGAGGTAACGCGGGTGGCGCAGGCGGCCGTCGCGGGTCCACTCGCTGAAGCCGATCTGCGCGACCAGGCGTGGCTCCACCCACGTGACATGACGTTCGCGCACGTCGTCCGCGAACGGCGAGTCGTTACGGTGCAGCGGCTCGAGGCGCTCGGACAGGTCGCGGAGCGTCGCGCGCGTGAAGCCCGTGCCGACCTTGCCGGCGTAGCGCAGGCGGCCGTCCTGGAAATGCCCGAGTAGGAGTGCGCCGAGCTCGGTGCGGCTGCCCTGCGGCGCGGTGAAGCCGCCGACCACCAGCTCCTGCTCGGCCGAGCACTTGAACTTCAGCCAGTCTTTCGAGCGCCCGTGCGTGTACGGGGAGTCGGCGCGCTTGGCGATCAGGCCCTCCCAGCCCTTGCGGCACGCCTCGCGGAAGAGCGCCTCGCCGTCGCGGTTGCGGTGCGGCGTCAGCCGGACGGGGCCGTGGAACGCGAGCGCGCTCCGCAACAGCGCCTTGCGCTCGCGCAGCGACAGCGCGGTGGTGTCGTCGCCGGCGAGGTGCAGGATGTCGAAGACGTAGTAGAAGACCGACGTCGGCCGCTCGCCGCGCTGCTGGAGGCGGGCGAAGCTCGTCTGCGCGCCGTCGAAGGCGACGACCTCGCCGTCGAGCACGAAACCGGTGGCCGGATCGTCCTCGAGCGCCTCGACGACCTCGGGGAAGCGGCCGTTGAGGCTCAGGTCGTTGCGCGACAGCAATCGCACGCGGCGCTCGGCCTTGATCGCGATGCAGCGGATCCCGTCGAGCTTGCGCTCATAGATCCAGTCGGGATCGGAGAACCGCTCGTCGGTCAGCACCGCCTTCATCGGCGTCACGCGTTCGGGCAACTGCGCCACACGCCGAGGCTGACAGGTACGGTCGCCCGATGCGTGTGACGTGCCTCGCCGCGCTGCTCGTGCTCGCCGCGACCTCTGCGGCGTACGCCGTCCCGATCCCCGACCCGCTGCCGACGACCCTTCCCCGGTATGAGGGGGCGCCGGCGCCGAGCCGGCCGATGCGCGCCACGGTCGCGCCGCGGAATCCCTACCTCGCTCGCGATCCGCGCAGCAACATCCACAACGACACGTGGATGACCGACGCGTACCGGCAGCGCGGCCCGCTCGGGCAGTCGCCGGTGGCGTTCTCCGGCTCGATGGCACCCGCGCTGTGCGGCTCGCTGACCTTCCACTCACGCGGCTACATCGTCAGCGTCTGCCCGTCCGTCCTGACATCGCCGCAGGCGCGGGTGATCGACCCCGGCACGCTGGAGGTGCTCGCCACCTACGACATGCCGAACGCGCCAGACCCGCCCGGCACGCACGCGTACCAGAACTTCGCCGGCGGCGGCTACTTCTTCCTCGACGGGCGCGACCGCATCTGGAGCGCGACGAAGACCAGCCACATCTTCGTGCTGGCGGTCTCGCACGACGGCCGGACGATCACGAAGACCGGCGACTACGACCTCAGCAGCGTGCTCGCGCCGGACGAGCGCATCAGCTCGGCGCTGCCCGACTTCAAGGGCCGCATCTGGTTCGTCTCCAAGCGCGGTGGCAAGGTCGGGATCCTCGATCCGCGTACGCGCCGGATCCGGGTCGTGCGCCTCGGCGAGGACATCCAGAACTCGTTCACCGTCGACCGCGGGGCGGTCTACGTCGTGTCCAGCCGCCGCATGTACCGCTTCAGCGCCCACAAGGGCAAGCCGCGCGTCGACTGGAAGGTCACGTATCGCAACTCCGGCGTCGTCAAGCCCGGTCAGGCCGACGCGGGCTCCGGCACGACCCCCACGATCATGAGCGGCGGCTACGTCGCGATCACCGACAACGCCGACCCGATGAACGTCGTCGTCTACCGCAAGGCGAAGCGGCTGCGGCGAGCGCAGCGGCGAGTCGTCTGCGCGACCGCCGTGTTCGACGCCGGCGCGAGCGCGACCGAGAACTCGCTCATCACCGCCGGCCGCGCGCTGTTCGTGGAGAACAACTACGGCTACCAGGATCCGTTCGGCCCGAGCTCCGGCGCGCTCACCACGCCCGGCTTCGCGCGCGTGGACGTGAACCGTCGCGGCACCGGCTGCCGGAAGGTCTGGACGAACCGGGCCGAGCGGGCACCGACCGTGGTGGCGAAGCTGTCGACGCGCACAGGCCTCCTCTACACGTACACGCGCGACGAGGCGCCGCTGCTCGGCCAGCCCTACTTCTGGACGGCGATCGACGCCCGGACAGGCACGACGGCCTGGAAGGCCTACGCGGGGAGCGGCCTCGGCTTCAACAACAACTACGCCGGCCTCGCGCTCGGGCCCAACGGCACCGCCTATCTCGGCGTGACGGGCGGGATCGTCGCGCTCCGAGACAGCTCGCGTTAGCTCGCGCGGGCGAACGTGTCGGGGTTCGGGCCGGTCCGGCCGGCTTCGCCCCGGTCGAGCGCGTCGATCTCCGCGACGTCGCCGGGCTCGAGCTCGAAGTCGAACAGCTCGAAGTTCTGCTGGATCCGCGCCGGCGTCGTCGACTTCGGGAAGACGATGGTGCCGCGCTGGAGGTGCCAGCGGAGGACGATCTGGGCGGGGGACCGTGCGAGCTTGCGGGAGAGGCCGGTGACGACCGGGTCGTCGAGCACGGTGCCCTTGGCGATCGGCGACCACGCCTGGGTCGCGATGCCGTGCGCATCGTCGTACGCGCGGACCTCCTCGTTGAGCAGGTAGGGATGGAGCTCGATCTGGTTCACCGCCGGCACGACGTCGCTCTCCGCCGCGAGCCGTTCGAGATGCTCGACCTGGAAGTTCGAGACACCGATCGAGCGCGCGCGACCGTCCTCGCGGAACCGCTCGAGCGTCCTCCAGGTCGACACGAAGTCGCCGTCGTACAGCGTCGGCAGCGGCCAATGGATGAGGAACAGGTCGACGTATTCGAAGCGAAGGTCGGACAGCGTCGCGGCGAACGCCCGGCGGGCGTCGTCGGGCCGGTGGAAGCCGTTGTTGAGCTTGCTCGTGACGAACACGTCGGCGCGGTCGAGTCCGTACTCGCGGACGGCCACGCCGACCTCCTTCTCGTTCCCGTACATCTGCGCCGTGTCGATGTGCCGGTAGCCGACCTCCAGGGCACGACTCACGGCCGGCACGGTCTCGGCGGGCGGGATCTTGAACACGCCGAACCCGAGCTGCGGGATCGTACGGCCGTCGTTGAGGTCGATTGCGGGAACCGGCACCGCCCGATCGTTTCAGACTCGGTCAGCTCACCGCGCTGGGACCGTTCTCGGGTTCCAGCACGAAGATCTCGCAGGCGAGGTCGGGCTCGACGTGGTTGTCGCTCATGAACGCGATCACGCTGCGTCCCGTTGCCTCCTCCACCGCCGCAACCATGTCCGACCGCATCGTCATCTGAAAGCTGTGACGCGTCGCCAGCACCTCGTCCTGCTTGCCGTCCGCGATCAGGCTGCGCTCGGCCTTGGTCAGCGTGTCCTCCATCAGCACCACGACCGTGTTGTCGCGGATCGAGGTGCGCGCTTTCGTCGGCCCGCGGCCGAGGTACTCGCGATGCAGGCGGACGATCGAGCGGGAGATGGTGGCGCTGATCTCTCCGCCGGGCGGCCGTTCGGTGCGCGACAGGGCGGGGTCTACCCCCACGGGTTGTCTCCTTTCCGGGTGCGGAATTCGTATCCGCCCCGGCGACCTCCGCAACGCAGCGGTCTCCCTGGCGCAGACGACAGCCTACCTGGCCGGCCGGGTCAGGCGCCGGCGATGGCGGCGAGTACGGGCGGCTCGGCCTGCGGTTCGAGGATGAGGATCTCGCAGGCGAGGTCGGGCTCGATGTGGTTCGTGCTCATGAAGGCCATGACGGTCCGGCCGGTGAGCCGCTCGACGGCGCTCACCATGTCGTTGCGCATCGTGCCCTGCAGGCTGTGGCGGGTGCTCAGCACCTCGTCGGCCTTGCCGTCGGCCACGAGGCTGTGCTCTGCCTTCGTCAGCGTGTCGGTCATGAGGACGACGATCGTGTCGTCGCGGATCGAGGTGCGCGCCTTCGTCGGCCCGCGACCCAGGTACTCACGATGGAGGTGCACGATCGCGTTCGAGATCGCAGCGCTCAGCTGCCCGGCGCGCTGCTCTTCGCCGGTTGACGAACCCGGATGAGGGGCCATAGTCGGCCTCCTTGCTTTGTGTCCGCCCCGCATCACGCGGTTCGGCGACCGGGGGACGTCTGCTGTATTGAGCGTAGCGCTCTTAGGCGCCGCGGAAACGCAGCATGTCCTCGATGCCCGCGATCTCGAACACGCGCTGGACCGCGCTCGGGCCCGCGATCAGGGCAAAGTGCGTTCCGTCGCGGCGAGCGAGCCGATCGGCGGCGACGATCACGTGGACGCCGGAGGAGTCGATGAAGGTGAGGTTGCGGAGATCGAGCACGACCTCGCGGAAGCCGTTCTGCTGGAGCTCCAGCAGGTGCTCCTCGACCTCGCGGACGGTGTCCAGGTCGAGCTCCCCGAAGGGCACGACCCGCACGCTTTCACGATCCGGCTCCACGTCGCAGCGGAACCGCTCCGGTTCAGAGCCAAAAGTCGTTGACGACACGCGGCACGCTCCACCAGGCGGGTGATGATGAGGAGGCGGTGCCGAGGCTCCGACCCCAGAGCGACGACTGCCCACCGCTTGGCTCGCGTGCCGGCGCGGCCCTCAAAACCGCGCTCAACCCGTCTGACCGAAGACTACTCGCTCTTCAGGTCGGCAAGGGTCTTTTCGAGCGCTGCCATCAGATCCGGGACCGGTGGGGGCTCCTTCTCGCGCTCGGGTATCTCGATGGTCTTGCCCTTGCGCTTGCGCTGAATGATGCGCTTCAGGCGCTTCTCGTACTGGTCTTCGTAGCGGGCCGGGTCCCATGGGCAGGCGAGCGCCTCGATCAGCGCGACGGCCCGGTCGATCTCCTTCTTGACCGGCTTGTTCCGCTTGGTCGGCGTCGGGACGTCCTTGCCGGGGCGCACCTCGTCGTGGAACCGCATCGTGGTCAGCGTGAGCCGCTCGTCGCGGGCGCGGATCAGGACGAGGTGCTCCTTGGTGCGCAGCACGAAGCGGCCGAGCGCGGCGCGCTCGGTGCGGCCCATGACCTCGACGAGTAGCCGGTAGGCGCGTAGCGTGCCCTCGGAGTCGCCGGCGGGCGCGACGACGTACGGACGGTCGAAGTAGATCGGGTCGACGTCGGCGAGGTCGACGAACGCCTCGATGTCGATCGTGCGCGTCTTGCGCGGCGCGGCGGTCGCGAGCTCGGCGTCGGTGAGGATCACGAGCTCGCCGTCGTCGGTCTCGTAGCCGCTGGCGATCTCGTCATACGGGACCTCGACATCCTCCTCGCTGCAGAAGCGGTGGATCTCCACCGGCGTGTGGCCCTTGGCGTGGAGCTGGCGGAAGTGCACGTCGGTGTCGACCAGGCCGCTGTAGAGCGCGACGGGCACGTTGACGAGCCCAAAGCCGAGCGAGCCGGACCACAGGGAGCGCGGCATCAGGCCGCCGCCAGGCTGGCTTCGAGGGAGGCCAGCAGGTCGTCGGCGGGCTCGGGCTCGACGTCCTCGGGCGGCTCGATGTTCTTGCCCTGCGCCTTGCGCTCGATCAGCTCGAGCACGTCCTGGCGGTACAGGTCCTCGTACTCGGTCGGGTCGAACTTCGTGTGAAGGCCGTCGACCAGCGCCGCGGCCATCTTGATCTCACGCGCGCTCGGCTTGCGGCGGACCCGCCCGAGCTCGAAGTCGCGCGGGTCGACCAGCTCGTCCGCGTGTCGCATCGTGTGGATTGCGAGCACGTCGCCGACGGCGCGGACCAGCACCGTGCGCTCGCGGTTGCGGAAGATCCACTGGCCGACTCCGGCCCGCCCGGCCTGCTCCAGCGCCGCGTGGAGCAATGCGTAGGCGTCCTTCCCCTTGTCCCGCGTGCCGAGGTAATACGTGCGGTCGTAGAAGTCGGGATCGATGTCCGCGCTGGGGACGAAGTGGTCGATCTCGATCCGCCGCGACTGCGAGCCGGCGGCGGCGGCGATGTCCTCGTCGGTCAGCTTGACCCATTTGCCCCGGCTGACCTCGTAGCCCATCACGATGTCGTCGTAGTCGATCTCCTTGCCGTCCTTGGGGCGGATCCGGCGATGCTCGATCCGGGCGCCGTCCTTGGCATGGACCTCGTTGAAGTGCACGGTCTTCGACTCCGTGGCCGTGTAGACCTTGATCGGCACCGTGACGAGGCCGAACGTGATCGTTCCGTTCCAGATCGAGCGCGCCATCGGGAAGGGCTTACCCCGGACGCGGCTTGCCCAAGGCGTCGAACGGGAATAACCGCGCTCGACATGGCCGACGACGACGCCCAGGGCGACATCAGCATCGATTGGAACGCAGCCTCCGTGGACGCCGGCCGCCTCACGGTCCCACTCCTCGGCGGGCCGTCGGCGGCGTGGCGGGAGCGGCTCGAGCACATCATCGAGCGGCTGCAGCGCGGCGGCAGCGGCTGGGGCGAGATCAAGGTGAAGAAGTCGGCGCTCCGGGTCGACGCCGTGCGCGCCGGCGCGGAGGCGGATCTGCGCCACTTCCTCGAGAGCGTGGTCCTGCAGGCCAACAGCGACCTGAGCGCCGAGGAGGAGCCCGCGGAGGACGACTCGGAACCGACGGATGATCGCTCCGAGAGTGACCAGCAGATGACCGACGCGTTCCGGTCGTTCGGCTGAGCGCTAAGGCCAGCCGGCGCCCGGTGCGGGGGCGGGCGCGGTCAGCAGTCGGCCGGTGCGTGGGCCCGTGGTCAGGCGAGCGATGTTGTCCTCGAAGCCCTCGTCCATGCGCCAGTCCGCCGTCAGCATGAACAACGTCCGCCGGTCCTCGCCGCCGAGCATGCAGGCGAAGCAGGGAGCGTCGAGCTCGACGCGCTCGAGCACCTCGCCACCATCTCTGACGCGGCCGACGACGCTGTCGGTGAACGGAGCGACACCGGTCCAGACCGCGTCTTCGGCGTCGTTGCAGATCCCGTCAGGGCCGACGTCGTCGGCCCAGACGCGACGGTTGGAGAGTGCTCCCGTCCGCGGCGATGTCGAACGCGGTCAGCCGCGCGGCGAAGGACTCCGCGATGATCAGCGTCGCGTTGTCGGGCGTGACGGTCATGCCGTTGGGGAACGCGATCCCGTCGGCCACCTGGCGCACGGAGCCGTCGGGCGTGACGAGCGCGATGATCCCGGGGGCGTTCCCTGCGTCCGGGTGGAACTCGACGCCGCCGTTGACGTAGATGTTGCCGCGGCCGTCGACGACGATCTCGTTGAAGCCGCCGACGCCCAGGCCGCTCAGGTCGGCGTGGGCGCACCATCGATCCGTCGGGCTCTACGCGCGTGAGGCCCTCGCCGGTGACGAGCAGGCGACCGTCGGGGAGCCAGTCGATCGACCACCCGAGGCCGGGCGGGCCGTGAGCGACGACCTCGCTGTGGCCTTCCGGATCGACCGCGACGATCTCGCCGGTCCCCCAATGTGCAAACCACAGACGACCCTCGTGCCAACGAGGCGACTCGCCGATCACAAGCCCGCTCAACAGCGGTGTCGCTTCAGGCATGGCTGGTTCCTTGGTCGGTCGTCATCAGAACTAGACCGTACAGTACTATCACGAACGGTTTGACGAGCACCGGCCCGCCACCTGATGCGCCCGCCGAGGGGCGCTCGGCCCGCAAGCGCCGGGCGATCCTCGAAGCCGGCACGACGCTGTTCCTGCGCAACGGCTACCGGGGCACGAGCATGGACGAGATCGCCGCGCTCGCCGCGGTCTCCAAGCAGACCGTCTACAAGCAGTTCGCCGACAAGGAGAGCCTGTTCTCGGAGATCGTCGTCAGCACGGTCGAGGACGTCGCCGAGCCGATCCACGACGAGGTCCTGGAGCTCCAGGACAGCGGTGACCTCGAGGCCGATCTTCGTGGCCTCGCACGACAGCTGGTCGGGAGAGTGATGCAGCCGCGGATCCTGCAGCTGCGCCGCCTGGTCATCGGCGAGGCCGGCCGCTTCCCGGAGCTTGGCCGCACCTTCTACGAGCAGGGCCCAGGTCGCACGATCGCCGCGCTCGCCACCGTGTTCGAGCGCCTCGCGGACCGTGGCGTGCTGAAACCGGACGACCCGCTGCTCGTGGCCGCACACTTCAACTGGCTGGTGATGTCGATCCCGTTGAACCGGGCGATGCTGCTCGGCGTCGACGAGGCCCCAGCATCCGCCGAACTCAACCAGTACGCGGACGCCGGGGTGCGCGCATTCCTCGCCGCCTACGCGAGGAGCGGCTGAAGCAGGTCAGATGCGGCGGCGGCGCATGCCCCGGCCCGGGGTGACGGCCGCGGCCACCACGGCGGTCTTCGCGACGGGCGCGCGGCCCGGGGAGGTCACGGCCGCGGCCACGACCGCGGTCTTCGCCACCGGGTGGCCGATGACGCCGACACGTCCTACACGCGCTGCCCTGAGCGGCATTTTCAGTCTCCTTCGGTCGTCGCGCCGACCGGATCGGCCTCGATCGAGGCAATGATGGCCTGGATCGGGATCCGTCCGTTGGCGATGAGTTGCCCTCCCGAGCGTCGCGCGGCTGACGCGAAGGGCGCGGCCCAGAGGTTCTCCCAGATCAGCACACCGGCCGTGCTGCCGGGTTCCATGGAGGCCGCGAGATGCTCGACGTCTTCGGCGGCTAACAGGTCCGCCAACTCGGCCTCGATCCTCTGCAGATCGCCGAGCTCTTCGAGATCGGAGAACTCGCTGGCGTCGACCGAACCGTCCTCGTTCTTGTCGAGGATGAGGATGTCGATGACGCGGATCGTTCCGGTGTCGACGAGCCTGAGAAGCTCCGCCGCCATCTCGCCGGTGAAGTTCTTCGCGCCGGCCGGAAACTCGACCACCAGGTAATCAACCGGGCCGAGTTCGTCAAGTGGTGTGTTCGTCATCTTCGTCAACATAACGGCGGCCTCGCCTGCCGCCATCACCCGGTCCGGATGAGATTGACGCCGCTCGGGGTCGGGCCTGTCCAAATGGTCCCGCGTGCTGCGACGTAGTGATGAGGGCCGCGTAAGGTGCGGCGACGAGCGCGAACGTTGGAGGCGTGATGTCTCAGTACATGTTGCTGGTGTACGAAGAGGAGGTCGACTCGGCCGAGCAGGCCGAGCGCGAGAAGGTGACGCCGACGCTGCTGGAACTGCACGCCAGCCTGCGTGAGGCCGGGCTGCTCGTGGGCGTCCAGCGCCTGCGCACGACCGAGAGCGCGACGTCGGTCCGCGTGCGCGATGGACAGCCGGAGATCACCGACGGCCCGTTCGCGGTGACCAAAGAGGTCCTGGCCGGCTACTACATCCTCGAGTGCGCCGACCTCGACGAAGCGCTCAAGCAGGCCGTGCGGCTGCCAATGGCGCGCTTCGGGACGGTGGAGGTCCGGCCCGTCGTGTCGCCCGACGAGTGGCTTGAGGTGGTGCGCGCGGCCGGCGTCGAGGTGCCCGACGAGGCAGTCAAAGACCTGGCGTGAGCAGCGGCGCAGAGCCGGCCGACCAGGTCTCGGCCGCAATCGCGCGCGCGTTTCGCGACGAGCGAGCGATCGTGCTGGCCACCCTGATCCGGCAGGCCGGAGACTTCCAGCTCGCCGAGGACGCGGTACAGGATGCGTTCGAGGCCGCGGTCACGGTGTGGCGGCGCGACGGCATCCCGGCCAATCCGGGGGCGTGGATCACTACCGCCGCCCGGCGGCGGGCGATCGATCGCCTGCGCCGGAACCGGTCGGTGGCCGATCGCGCCGAGCGACTGGCCGAGCTGACGCGCCTAGAGACCCAGCACGAGGAGCCATCGATGGAGGACGAGAGCACGATCGTCGACGACCGGCTGCGCCTGATCTTCACGTGCTGCCACCCGGCGCTGGAGATGCCCGCGCGCGTCGCGCTCACGCTGCGCGCGCTCGGCGGCCTGACGACCGGCGAGATCGCCCGCGCGTTCCTGGTCGCCGAGCCGACCATGGGCAAGCGAATCGTGCGCGCCAAGCGCAAGATCGCCGAAGCGCACATCCCCTACCGGGTGCCGGCCGACGAGGAGCTGCCCGACCGCCTGCGCGGCGTGCTGCGGGTGGTGTACCTGATCTTCAACGAGGGCTACGTGGCCGCCGAGGGCGATCGCCTCGTCCGCGAGGAGCTGTGCAACGAGGCGATCCGCCTCGCGCAACTGCTGACCCGGCTGATGCCCGACGACGCCGAGGTGTGGGGACTGCTGTCCTTGATGCTGCTGCACGACGCGCGCCGCGCCGCCCGCGTCGACCCGAGCGGCCGGTACGTCGCCCTCGACGACCAGGACCGGTCGCTCTGGGATCAGGATCGGATCCGCGCCGGCCTCACGCAGCTCGACCGCGCCGTGCGCCTGCGCCGTCCTGGCGAGTACCAGCTGCAGGCCGCGATCACAGCCCTGCAGATCCAGGCTCCGGACGCCGACTCCACCGACTGGGCGCAGATCGCCGAGCTGTACGGCGCGCTGGCCATGCTCAACCCGTCGCCGGTGGTCGAGCTCAACCGCGCGGTCGCCGTCGGCCTGGGCTCCGGGCCGGCCGCCGGCCTCGAGCTCCTCGAGCCGCTGCTCGGCGATCCGGCGCTCGAGCGCTACCAGCCGCTGCACGCGGCGCACGCCGAGCTGCTCAGCCGCGCGGGCGACGCCGAGGGCGCCGCGCGCGCGTATGACCGGGCGATCGCGCTCACGGCCAACGCCGTCGAGCGCGCGGAGCTTGAGCGGCGCCTCGGCGCGCTGCGCTGACGGATTTTCCGCGGGCTGTCCAAATCGCCGTTCGGGCTGCGACGTCTTGGTATGGCTACCTCCAAGCACGCACAACCCGACCCCCGCCGCTGGAAAGCGCTGGCGCTGCTCTGCACGGCGTTCTTCATGGTGATCCTTGATTCCGCGATCGTGGTCGTGGCACTTCCCTCGATCGACGCAGACCTGGCGTTCTCGGCCGGGGATCTGCAGTGGGTTCTCAGCGCCTATCTGCTCAGCTTCGGCGGCCTCCTGCTGCTGGGCGGGCGCGCCGCCGACCTGTTGGGGCGGCGCCGGATGTTCATCGTCGGCAGCGGCCTGTTCGCGCTGGCTTCACTCGGAGCCGGTCTGGCGGGCACGAGCGAGGCGCTGCTCACCGCGCGCGTCGTACAGGGCGTGGCGGCCGCGATCATGACCCCGACCGCGCTGTCGATCGTGATGACCACGTTCCCGGAGGGCGCCGAGCGGAACAAGGCGCTCGGAATCTGGGGGTCGACCGGCGCCATCGGCGGGACCGCCGCGTGGCTGATCGGCGGCCCGATCACCGACGGCCTCGGCTGGGAGTGGATCTTCTTCATCAACGTCCCCGTCGCCGCCGCGGTGGCCGCGCTGAGCCCGGTGCTCCTGGGCGAGAGCCGCGCGGCGGTTGGGCAGCGCCGCTTCGACGTCGCCGGCGCGGTGACGATCACGGCCGCGCTGGTGGCGCTGGTCTACGCGGTCGTCGACGCGCCTGAGGCCGGTTGGGGCGACGCCCAGACGCTCGGGCTGCTCGCGCTGGCGGCTGTCCTGACTGCCGTCTTCGTGGGCATCGAGTCGCGCTCCGTCGCCCCGCTCGCGCCACTGGGCGTGTTCCGGTCGCGGGCGCTGGTGGGAGGCAACCTCGTGCTCTTCGCGCTCGGGACCACGGGCTTCGGCGTGCCGTTCATCCTCACGCAGTACGCCCAAGAGGTCCTTGGCTGGTCGCCGATCCAGTTCGGGCTCGCCTCGGTCGTGATGCCGGTCACGGCGGTGATCGGAACCTTCACCGCGCAGGCGATCGCCACCAAGGGCGGCGTCAGGCGGGTCGCGGTCACCGCCATGGCGCTGACCGGCCTGGGCAGCCTGCTGCTGACGCAGGTCTCGGTCGGTGGCAGCTACCTCGGCGACCTCTTCTTCGCCCTGCTGCTCCTCGGCCCGGGGATCGGCGCCGCCTACGTCGCCGGCTCGATCGCGTCGCTGACCGGCGTGGCCGAGACCGACGCCGGCCTGGCCTCGGGCCTGAACAACGCCTCGTTCCAGATCGGCGGCGCGGTCGGCGTGGCGATCCTGTCCTCGGTCGCCATCTCTGGCGCGCACGGCGCGGAGTCGCTGGCGGCGCTCACCGACGGTTACCAGTCCGCCTTCGCCGTGGCGATCGCTATCGCCGCGCTCGGAATGGGGGCGGCCGGCCTGCTGCTCGGCAGGACCCGCGAGCCCAAGGCCGTCACGCAGGCCGAGCCGGCCATCGCCTGACCATCACACGAGAGAACAAAGGAGAAACCGATGAACACGCCACCGATCGTTTCGCCGCAGGAGTGGACGTCCGCCCGCGAGGCGCTGCTGGTCAAGGAGAAGGAGCTCACCCACGCCCGCGATGCGCTGGCCGCCGAACGCCGCCGGATGCCGAGGATGGCCGTCGAGAAGGACTACCGCTTCGACGGCCCGAACGGCCCGGCGACCCTGCTCGACCTGTTCGCGGGCCGCCGCCAGTTGATCGTCTACCGCTTCTTCTACGAGCCGGGCGTGGCCGGCTGGCCGGAGAGGAGCTGCCGCGGCTGCTCCATGATGGCCGAGCAAGACGCGCACCCCGCGCATCTGAACGCCCGCGACACCACGCTCGCGTACGTCTCGCGCGCGCCCCAGGCGAACATCGAGCGCTTGAAGACGCACACCGGCTGGCAGGTCCCGTGGTACACGCTCACCGACGAGTTCGACAAGGACTTCGGCGTCGACGAGTGGCACGGCACCAACGTCTTCTTCCGCGACGGCGACGAGATCTTCCGCACCTACTTCGTCGACGGCCGCGGCGACGAGGCGCTGGGCAGCACCTTCAGCTACCTCGACATCACCGCGCTCGGACGCCAGGAGGTCTGGGAGGACTCGCCCGAGGGCTACCCGCAGACCGAGACGCACCCCGAGTGGTGGAGGCTCCCGGGCGAGTACGAGAAGGCCGCCTCGTGATCGCGCACGTCGGAGGTATGCCACTGGAGGAGTTCTTGCCGGCGGTCCCCAGCGCCGGCGTCGGCTTGCTGCTGGCGCGCACCTGGCTGATACTGCGCCTGCGTGCGCGCTCGTCGGTACGCCCACCGGAGATGCGAGAGCGCACCGGCATTGAGGGTTCCTAGGTTTCGCGCTTGCGGCCCAGTGCCGAGAGCGCAGGGGAGGGACCGAACGGATGGCGTGAGAAGAAGGCGGTCAGAGCCTTCGCCATGGCGCTGGGATTCTGCACGTGGAGCAGGTGCGTCGCGGCGGGAAGCTCGAAGGACTCGACGTCCGGTAGCCAGGCGAGCAGGAGATCGCGTCGTTCGCGGAACACGGGGATGCTGTTCTCTCCGACGACGGCGAGTGCCGGCGAGGCGATCCGGGCGGCTTCCTCCCGGCCGAATGACCACTGCAGCACCGCGGGCAGTTCCTGGCCGAAGAACACGTCCGCGTCGGCCACAGCCTGGTCGACCGCGCCCGGGATCGCCTGCTCGAGTGCGGCGCGGTAGTCGGGCCCGCAGACACCACGCATCCAAGTGTCGACGGCCCTCGGCTTGTCGCCCGCGCGGAAGCGCTCAAGGGCAGGCTCAACGACCGTTTTCACCATCTCCATCTGGAGGCTGCTCGGCGCGGCGGGCCGCGCCGGTTCCAGCAGCGCGAGGGACTGCACGGCGTCGGGCGCGTCGAGCGCCAACTGGAGCGCCATGCTCGCGCTCGAGGAGTGGCCCACCACGTGCGCCCGCTCGATCCCGAGGTGGCTCATCAGGGCCCGGCAGTGCTCCGCCTGCTGCGCGAAGCCGACCGCACCCGGGAGGACGCCGCTTCCAGCGTAGCCCGTACGGTGGTAGCGGAGCACGGTGTAGCGGTCGGTGAGCGCGCGCTGCTCGATCAGTGGCCGGAAGAAGTCGGCGCAGACTCCAGCGTGTATGAGCACGACCGGCTCGCCGGTACCGCAGATCTCGTACTCGAGCTCGATGCCATCGATGGGTGCCCGCTGCATGTGTCTCAGTCCTTCGTTCCCGCTACCGACTCTCGAGTACCTCGTCGATGAAGGCGATCACCTCTGGTGCCGCTGGATTGATCAGGTGGCCACCGCTGACCAGCGCGGTGCGCGCATTGGGGAGGACGGCTGCCATCGCCGTGGTCGGCTCACGGAGCTCGGGCCGCGAACCGGTTGCCGCCACCAGCAGCGCGGGCTGCTCGATGGTGGCGAGCGCGGCGGCGTCGGCCTGCAACCACCACTCGCCCTGCAGCTCGGCCAGGATCGCCGGGCCGTTCTGGGTCAGGATCCGCCGAAGCTCTTCCGGGAACGAGTCCCACGCACCTTCCCCGAGCACTTCGCCGATGAGCGCCTCGGCAACCACGTCAACGCCTGCCTGCGCTGCCACCTTGCGCAGGCTGTCGGCCACCGCATCCATCCATTCGGCCGTCGCCGGCGCGAGTTCGCGCGACGCATCGCCCTCGAGCACGACCAGCGCCCGCACCCGGTCGGGATAGCGCAGCGCAAGGTCGATCGCCACCGTGCCGCCGTAGCTGCGGCCGATGACCACCGCCGGAGCGGTCGCCAGCGCTTCGAGCAGGGCGGCCGCGTCGTCGGCATGCTCGGCAACGCTAGTGCGGTCGTAGGGATCCGGGCGCTCACTGCGCGTGCAGCCGCGGCGGTCGTAGGAGATCACGCGCCCGACTCGGGCCAGCTGCTCGACCGCGTCGCTCCACACCAGAGCTGAGCTGCCGGCCCCGTGAATGCAGAGGATGGGGGCGCCGCTGCCGTGCTCCTCGTAGTAGAGGCGCACGCCATTCACCGTGAGCGTCCCACCCTCCTCACGGTGAAGGTCGGATGTGACTGTCGGTGTCGCCGGCATGGGGTACCTCCCGGTGGGTTCTGACGCGGGCGAGACGGTACGCCTGCGATTCGCCCACGCCATCGGGAGATCTCCCCATCCTGCTGGCGCGGTCAGTCGGCCAGGTCGTGCTGCATCGCGAACAGGGTGGCCCCGACGCGAGTCGACACGCCGATCTTCGTGTAGATGTGCTCGACGTGGTGGCCGGCGGTCTTCTCGGTGATCACGAGCGCCTCGGCGATCTCCCTGCTGGTTCGACCCTGCGCGATCAGGCGCAGGACCTCGACCTCACGGTCGCTGAGCCCGGCCGGGTGACCTTGACGTACCTTCAGCGCGACCGCGCCCGCCGCTTCGAGTACGGCGTCGACGGTCCGCTTCTCGAGCGCCCCTGTGCGGACCATCTCGCCGAGCTCGGTTCGAGCGTCCTCCGAGCGCAACCTTCGCCGGTGTGGGCGATCGTGAGTCATCGCGTCATAGATGTCGGCAGCGGCCAGGACGCGTGCCCCGGCGCTCAGCTGCGCAGCCGTGGCTCCGCGGTGGTAGCCGGAGCCGTCGAGTCGCTCATGATGGGAGCCGGCCAGGAGGGCCAGCGGCGCGAGCGCGCCGGAGCGCTCGAGCACGCGCTCCGTGTAGTAGGGATGCAGGCGAACCCGTTCCTGCTCGCCGACGCTCAGCGGCCCGGGCTTGTCCCAGATTCCGTTCGGCACCGCGACCCTGCCGACGTCGTGGAAGAAGCCCGCGCTCCGGACGTCCGAAACCTCGGTCTGCGAGCAGCCGACCGCCTCGGCTCCCGTCGCGGCGAGCTCGGCGACGCGAGCGGAGTGCCCGCGCAGGAAGCCGATCTTGATATCGGTGAACTCGCCGAAAGCCTGCGCGACCGACGCCAGTCGCGGCCGTGAGACCGTCACGACCGGCTGCGGCTCGGCATCGATGATCCGCTCCCACGCGTCGGGAACGTCCGCCGTCCGCTGGAGCGCCTCGGGTTCGGCGAGGGCGGCATCGACGATCTCCGGGTCATAGCCACGATCGCGACGCCGCTTGAGCGCCTCGATCGCCGTCTCGCGATCGCTCGCCTGGGCGATCGCGACGAAGTCGTGGACGACGCGGACGATGCGCAACGGCCGAGATATCTCCTCGCCGGCGAGCTTCCCGGGCACTCCCTTGCCGTCCCAGCGTTCCGTCACCTGTCCGAGTGCGCGCTCCACCTCGTCGGGGAGATGCAGGCGCCGCGCGAGCAGCCTGCCGCTTTCGCAGAGATTCGCGGCCGCACGCTCGAACCGCTTCTGGCCCAGGACCAGCATCTTCGAGACCAGGCGCGCCCGTTCGGGCAGCGGCCTGTCGTCCGCGAACCGGGCGACGAGATGCCGCATGTCCTCGCGTGGCTCGGACGCCGGACCGGTGACGCTCGCGCCGCGCTGGAAGTGGATCTCGTCGCCGCCCACCCAGCTCGCGAAATATGGGGCGGCGGCGGTGCAGCCCACGTGGAGCAACAGACCGACGTAGTAGACCTCCGAGCGCTCCTCGGCGCTGCAGCTGAGCCGGTCCGCCAGTTCGAGTGCTGAGAGACACACTCCAAGCTCGTGCTCGAGCGGCTGGCCGAGCCCGAGATCGGTCGCCAGGGAAAGCGCCGCCATCAACTCCGCCAGGCGGATGTGCTCGTCGGGGCGGGCTGCCGCCACCGCGCGAGTCTAGACCGGACGTCGCTCGGCCCGAGGAGGCGGCCTCGTGACCGCAGTACGCCCCAAGGGCCCTTCGGTTGCTCAGCCGGCGGCGGCCTCCTTGTAGGAGTTCAGCAGGACGCCGCACGCCCCGCCGGGCTGCGAGTTGACCACGAGCGCGGCATCGTAGCCCTGGGGCAGCGCCATCACGCAGGTATGGATCTCGCGGCCTTCGCTAAAGGAGCCGTCGCCGCCGTGCCACCACACGTTGAGCGTGTCGGTACGGCCGTTGCCGTTGTTGGAGCCCTCGTTCCAGCCGAGGCGGCCGGCGAACATTGCGTCGCGCACGTCGGCCGGCAGCAGCGCGGTGGTGTGCCGCAGGTGCACCAGCACGCGCACCAGGTCGCGCGAGGACAGGTGCAGGCCCGTGTGGCCACCGCAGTGGACGCGCTCGGCGCCTTCGCGCTCGACAAGCCACCCGGCGGCGGCGGGGTCTGCGGCGTTATAGGTGAGCGCGGCGTTCGAGTCGTCCGACTCCCAGCAGCTCACCGAGGCCACCCCGGACGGCTCGAACACGGCGTCGTTCAGCCACAGCAGATACCGCTTGTAGGCCCGCTGCTCGGTGACCATCCGCTGGCCTGTAAGCCGCGGGATCAGCACCCGCATCAGCGCGTAGTTGGCGTTCTTGTAGTTGGTCGGCGCTGGATTGGGCGTCGCGCCGAGCCCGACGAGCGCTCGCAGGCCCGACCAGCTGTTCCCGACTCCCGATCCCGCCGGCGCGGCCGCGATCGCTTGGTTGACGCCGGAGGTATGCGTCAGCAGATGGCGGAACGTGATCGGTGTGGGGCTCGCCCTCTTGAAGCCGCCCGCCTTCCGCCACTGAAGGGGCAGCCACCTAGCGATAGGCGAGTCGACGCCGACACCCTCGGCCTGGAGCAGTTTGAGGAGCGCGATCGCGGTCATGTTCTTGGTGACCGACATGAGCTCCAGGCGCGTGGTCGGCGTGAAGGCGCGGGTGCCGTCGACGGCCCGGCGTGCCTGCCCGACGCCGTCCTCGGCCACAACCCGACCGTTGCGGGCGATGGTGTACGCGTAGCCGACGGCGTCGCCCAGCCGGCTGTTGATTCCCGCGACCATCGCGTCGACTGACACCGGGGTCTCGCCGAGGACACCTGGCCCGCTGGGCGCCGGCGGCAGGGTTGGCGCCGCAAAGGACTGCGGCCCACCCGGGTACGGCTGCTGCGCGATGGCCGGGGCCGTCGCCAGCGCGAGGCCGGCGACGACAGTGACGGCGGCCAGGAAACGAGAACTCATGACTAACTCCTGTCGTACGGAATGGGCACGCACGTACAACCGCCGCCGGCGCCGCGTATTACGCGCCCGGCGCCACCACTCGGTTGCGAGAGCCAGCGAGCTACTTAATCCGAGTGTGCGCGAGCGACCAGACGGCGTTGTCCTCGTCGATCGTCCCGACGACGTTCTCCGAGCGGATGTTGGCTTGCTTGGGCCAGAGCCACGGGACCGCCGGCGCAAGCCGGCTGATCCGGTCGTCGATGTCCGCCCAAGCCTGTGCACGCTCGGCGGGGTCGGTGAGCAGCGCAGCGTCATCCATCCGCTCGTCGACCTCGCGGTCGTCGAGCTGGGACCAGTTGGTGTTGCCGAACTGGACGATGTGGTCGCCGTTGAAGGTCGGGTCGAGGAACGTCTGCGGGTCGGCGAAGTCCGTCAGCCAGGCGACGTTCGGGCAGATCGCCACATTGGCGCTGGGCACGCTGCAGAACTTGCTGAACATCGCGCCGACGCCGACCCGGCGCAGGCGGATGCGGAACCCGAGCTTCGCGAACTGCTGCTGGGCGACCTCAGCCGCGTTTGCGCCGGCCCCTTCGTTCTCGCCCACCATCAGGAACGTCTCGTCGCCGTCGTATCTGCCGGACGAAAACCCGGCTCTGCGGA
Organism: uncultured Solirubrobacteraceae bacterium; assembly: GCA_963792385.1. Lineage (GTDB taxonomy): Bacteria > Actinomycetota > Thermoleophilia > Solirubrobacterales > Solirubrobacteraceae > DASSUW01. The sequence goes on from CAWBVZ010000002.1 coordinate 326,956, forward strand.
AGTACTCGGCCGCGAGGCTCATGTCGCCCTGTGGCCCTGACATGAAATCGAGGCCCCGCCCCTTCGGGCCGCCGGCCTCGGTGAAGCCCGCCATTCCGGGCGGAAGGAAGTGCGTCGGGATGTCCCCGCTCACCTCGCCGCCGTAGGTCAGACGCATCGCGTCGCGGTCGAAGCCGGCGATCACGGCGCGGCGGACGTTGACATCGTCGAACGGCGGGATCGTCGTGTTCATCGCGATCCAGCGAGCGCCCCTGAGGGGCACGAGCCGGATCTGGTCCTTGCGCTCGGCCAGCGCGCGCTGTAGGACCGCCGGCGGGGGTGGCTGTTCGCCGTTGATCATGTTCTCGCCCTCGAGGATGCGGCGGGACATCAGCGTCGCGTCGTCGTTGCCCTGGCGGATCTCGATCTCGTCGAGGTAGGCCGGGCGGTCGTCCATCGGCGCATTCCAGTTGGGGTTGCGTACGAGCCGGATGCGCCGGCCGGGCTCGTACCCGACTGCGCTGCCTGATGCGTCGTTCTCGACCATGTACGGACCGGTTGCGACCTGGTGGTCGCCATAGGTCGACGACGGCTTGGCGTCGAACCGCATCGCGTACTCGCGCGGGACGGGCGCCGACAGGGGCATGGACAGCGCGCCGGCGAGGATGACGCCGGCGCAGCGATCCGAGCCGTGCCGGCGCTCGAGCGCGAACACGATCGTGTGGGCGTCGGGCGTCGTGACCCCCGCGATGCGGGTTCCCGGGTCGGCACCCGGCGCCGCACCGCGTAGACCGCCGAAGTAGGCCCCGGCATAGCCGTTGTTGACGGAGCCGAAGAACCCGCGCTCGATCGCGTACTTGACGTCCGCCGCCGTCACCTCCCGGCCGACCGGCGGCGAGAAGGAGACGCCGCGCTTGAGCGTCACCGTGACGCGGCAGCCGTCGGCGTCGATCTCGGGGCGCGCCGCCGCGAGGTCGGGCTCGACGACGCTCGGGTCGTCGACCGCCGGCGTGAACAGCGTCTTCTGGGTCGCGCGCACGATCTGGAAGCCGCCCTGGGAGTACGTGATGCCCGGGTCGATGTTGTCCGTGTCCGCGGCCCACAGGGCGATGAGCGTGCCGCCGCGCTTGCCCTCCACGGGCGCGCCTCCGCTTGCGTCCTGTGACTTGTCCCCGCCGCAACCGGTGGCTCCGAGCGCGAGCGCCCCGATCGCGATGAGCAGGGCGAAGCGACCGGCTCTGGTCTCGGATGCGCCCACGCGCATGCGGCTAGTACATAGGCTCGACGATCGCCTTTGCAAGGCCGCGGGGGCGAGGCGGGGGGCAACGTCCGCGCCCCGCGCCTCTCCCGGTGACTTCACGCCGTCGCCCGGCGGCTCGTATGCGCCCGGTGCGAGTAGCCGACGGTGCCGGCCAGGATGAGGACGACGGCGCCCGCGACCATGATCGGCAGCGTCCAGTCGGTGCCCTCGCTTGCCGAGGCCGTGCGCGGCTCGGTGGAGGTCGCGGCGGCGGCGCCGGTGTTCTCCGACGGCCGGTCGTACATCGGGCGCGCGGTCGCTGCGCTGGCCCAGCAGGCCAGGATGACGCAGCCGAGCACGGCGATCACAGCGATCCTTCGGGAGGGGGACGGAACGGGCATTGCGCGCTCTCCTTGGTCGTGGTGTGCGCTTGAGGCACTGTCCAAGCCGCGCATTGCGTCGGGATTGCAGCGACATAACACCTGTCCGACGGCTCCATCAATCGATACCGTCCACCGCGAGAGCAAGATGGAGTTCCGGATCCTTGGTCCGCTCGAAGTGCAATCCGACCGTCACGCGGTCGCGATCGGCGGCGAGAAGCGCCGAGCGCTGCTGTCGGTGCTGCTGCTGCACGCGAACGAACCGGTCAGCGCCGAGCGGCTCGCGCAGGCCCTGTGGGGCGAGGATGCCGCCGCCGAGGCCGTCAAGACGGTGCGCGTGCACGTGTCGCGCATCCGCGCAGCACTCGGCGATCCAGACGCGCTCGTCACGACGCCGGCCGGCTACCGGCTGCGCGTGCGGCCGGGGGAGCTCGACGCCGATCGCTTCGAAGACCTGCTGGAGCGCGGGCGCCGCGCGCTGACAGACGCCGCGCCCGCGGAGGCGGCACAGCTCCTGCGAACGGCGCTCGGCCTCTGGCGCGGCGACGCTCTCGCCGATGTGCGGTACGAGGCGTTCGCGCAGACGGCGATCGGACGACTCGAGGAGCTGCGCTGGGACGCGATCGAGGTGCGCAACGACGCCGATCTGCAGAACGGCCATGCCGAGGCGGTCCTCGCCGAGCTCGAGCGTGGCGCGGACGAGGCTCCGCTGCGCGAGCGCCTCGTCGAGCAGCGGATGCGAGCGCTGTACGCAGCCGGACGGCACGTCGAGGCGCTCGCGGTCTACCGTGAGGCGCAGCAGCGTCTGGACGGCGAGCTGGGCCTGCAGCCGGGCCCGGCGCTGCGCGAGCTGGAGCGCGCGATCCTCGTTCACGACGCGTCACTGCGTCGCGAGGCGCGTGACGGGCCCCCGCCGCCCGCGACCGCCACGGTCGGCCGCGAGCGCGAGCTTGCAGCGCTCGCGGCGGTGGTCGGCGAGAGACGGTTGGTCACGTTGACCGGGCCGGGCGGGGTCGGCAAGACGCGCGTGGCCGTGGAGGCCGCTCGCGCGCTCGCCGAGAGGTTCCCCGGCGGCGTCCATGTCGCGTACCTGGCGAGGGTGGCCGGCGCCGCCAACGTTCCCAGCGCTCTCGCCCGCGCCGTGCAGGTCGCGGTGCAGCCGGGCGAGCGAGACGAGGAGGCACTCGTGCGTCGCCTCGGCGGCCCAGCCGCACTCCTGGTGGCAGACAACGTCGAGCACGTCCTCGACGCGAGCCCGCTGCTCGGCGAGCTCGTGGCGGCGTGCCCGCGGCTCCACGTGCTTGCCACGAGCCGCGAGCCGCTGCGGCTGCAGGGCGAGCAGTGTTTCCCGGTCCCGCCGCTCACGGTGTCCGACGCGATCACGCTCTTCGTCGACCGGGCTCGCGACCGGCGTCCGGACTTCGGGCTCAACGACGGCAATGCGCCGGCGGTCGCGGAGCTGTGCCGGCGGCTCGACGGGCTTCCGCTGGCGGTCGAGCTCGCGGCGGGGCGGGTGGCGCTGCTCGAGCCTGGGCAGCTCGTGGCGCGGCTAGCCGACGTGCTGCCGCTGCTCGAGGGCGGCGCGCGCGACGCCCCCATGCGTCAGCGCACGATCCGCGCCACGCTCGAGTGGAGCTTCGCGCTGCTCGAGCCCGAAGAGCAGCGCATGTTCCGCGCGCTCGCCGCCTTCGTCGGCGGCGCCGAGCTCGACGCGGCGGTGGCGGTGACAGGCGGCCGCGTCGCGGAGCTCGATGCGCTGGTCGCGAAGAGCCTCGTCCAGGTCCGCCGGAGCGCATGTTCCAGCTCGAGGTGGTGCGCCAGTTCGCCGCGGCCGAACTCGTGCAGGCCCCGGACGCGAGCGACCTTCACCGCCGGCACGCCGAGTACTACCTCGCCCTCGCCGAGCGCCTCGGACCGCAGGTCCGGGTCAGCGGCCGCGGCCAGGCCTTTGACGGGCTCGAGCGCGAGCTCGGCAACCTGCGAGCCGCGCTCGACACCTGGATCGCCCGCGGCGACGGAGAACGGGCGCTCCGGCTCGCGGCCGCGACCGAGCCGTACTGGACGACGAGCTGCCACTACCGCGACGGCGTCGACATGGTGGACGCAGCGCTCGCTGCGGCGCCGACCGCCGGCGCGCGCGAGCGCGGCCGGGCGCGCCTGGCGCGCTCGGTCGTCCTGCGCCATGTCAGCATGGACGAGAGCATCGAGGCCGCCGACGCCGCGCTCGAGCTGAGCGCTGCCGCCGGCGACCTGGAAGGGCGCTGTATGGCGCTCGACATGGTTGCCGCACGCGCCTCCTACTTCGGGGACCGCGACCGTGCGCACGTGCTGGCGCGCGAGGAGCGCGCGCTCGCCGAGCAGCTCGGCGATCCCTACCACGTCGCGATGGCCGTGATGCGGCAGTGCTGGTGCGCACACGGCTTCGGCGAGGCGCGCGGGTTCGCGGACGAGGCCGGACCGCTGCTGCGCCGCTGCGGCAATCTGCACGGCATCGTCGAGATGGCGGCCGGGCTCGTCGGGGCAGCCCTCCACGAAGGTGAGAACGCGGTGGCGGCCGAAGTGGCGGAGGAAGGACTTCGCGCGGCCGAGGAGGCCGGCGAGTCGTTCGCGCTCGTGATCGCGCTCGGCAACGTCGGCCTCGCGGCGCTGTTCCTCGAGCGCATGGACGTCGCCGAGGCGCGCTTCCGCGAGGAGCTCGAGATTCAGCGGCGCGAGCGCATCGACGGGCTCTGGGACGAGCCTGTGTTGGGCCTGGCCTGCATTGCCGCCGGCGCCGGCGATCGCGGGCGCGCCGCGACGCTCATCGGCGGCCACGATGTCCTGCCGAAGGTTCCCCTCTCCGAGGGCGACCTCCGGGGGCGTGACATGCTGCTCGCGAGGTTCGTCGCACCGGCGCGCGCCGCACTCGGCGAGCATGCCTGGAGGCGCGCCGCCGCTGGGGGGCCGCAATGACCACGGAGGAGCTGTGCGAGTTCGCGCTCGATCGACGGCCCGCGGTCACCGCCCCGGCCGCTGCCCGGAAGATCGGCGAGTCGCCCCGACCGCACCGACACCCGAGTAACGCGACCTCTTCCGACCAAACCCCGAAACGAAGAAACCCCGCCGATAGCGGGGCCTCTCTCACAAGCGCCGGCCGGGCTGTGGACGACCGTCGGCTGGGCGTCAGCCGCTGGTGGCGGTCCGGGGCGTGCGGGCCGCCTCCGGAGCCGGTGTGCCCGGCGCCGGGACCGCCGGCGCCGGCGGTGTCCGCCGCGCCGCGCGCAGCACCCCGATGACGGCGCCGATGAGCCACAGCGCGAAGGCCACGGACGCCATGCCCCCGCTCCAGAAGCCGGACAAGCAAGCACGGCGACGGCGTAGGACACCCAGACGGCCCACGTCCGCAGGGCGCGGGCCTGCTCGGCGATCCGCGTCGTCACGGCGACCAGCGCCGCGCCGCCGGTCAGCCCGGTGAGCGCGACGACGAGCCCCGCCGTGCCGAGCACGCGGGCGTGTCCGGGTCGGGGGTGAACTCGTCCGACCATGCCGTGAACGCGCTCGACACGTCGAGCGGCACCCCTGTGATCATCAGCCCGCCGAGCAGCGCCGCCGCCGGCACGATCGCCTGCGCGAGCGGATCGCCGCCGGACAGCCGGTCCAGCATCCGCCGCAGCCCGATGGCGAACCCGAGCAGCAGCGCGATCCCCGCGCCGAGCACCGGCAGCCCGATGCCGGCGGCGGCCTGCCGCGCGCCGTCGTCGAGCCTCTCGAGAATGGCGGCGTCCGACATGCCTGGGTCGTCGACGCCGACCGGCACGCACAGCGCCACCCCAACGACGAGAGCACGGCCGAAGCGGCGCCCGCCCATCCCGTGCGCTGAAGTGCTCGTGACTCGTCCATGTCGCCTCCCACGGTCAGAGACGACATCGCCGCCTGCCTCCGCTCGTTCGTTTGGTGGCGGCGACGCTGAAGGTCGCGGCGAACGATCGCGGCGGCGAGCACGAGCACGAGGAGCGCCCCGAGCGGTGCAGCCCGCCCGTCCAGCCGTGGGCTTCGGCGGCGCGATCTGCGTCGTGCCGAGCAAGAGCCATCAGCAGCGAAAAGCCGGCGTCGGCGCGGGGGAGCCACGCGACGAGCGCGACGAGGAAGAGCAGCACCTCGAGGGCGTGGACGGTGAAGCCGACGGTGGTGTGCACGTCGAGCGCAGCGCTGCCGGCGCCGAAGATGTAGGCGCCGATCGGATGACCTGCACGAAGACGCCGAGCGCGATCGCCGCGCAAGCGCGAGATGCAGCCAGGCGGCGCCGCGCCGCAGCGCGCCGCGAGCCGACGCGGCGCCGGCGGCAGGGGCTGCGTCGCTGACGACATGGCGCGACGGTATCCGCCGCTGCGGCGCCCGCGCATCCGTGGCGGCACTGCGCCGGCCTACGCGCTGGCACTGACCTCCGCGCCGTGGCAGCACGGTTGCCGCGCCGCACCAGCGCTGAGAGGATCGCCGCATCGTGCAGACAAGCGTCCGGCCCGCCGTCGCGCTCCTCCGGGGGCTCACCGTCGCCGTGGCCGTGGCGGCGGCGGTGTTCCTCGCGCTCGGGCCTGGGCAGCCGCTCCGCGAGGATCTGTTCGGCGGCGTCAGCGGCGCTGTGTGGCTGATGCTCGCGCTCGCGTACGCGACGGTCGGCGC
>CAWBVZ010000003.1:0-728574 GCA_963792385.1 uncultured Solirubrobacteraceae bacterium
ACAGCTTGCGCTCCGGGGGAACGGACACGAGGACTGCAGCACCAGGTCAGGGAAGGCCAGCCGCGCAGGCACGACGGAGGGGAACACGGGACAGGTTCGGGCGCTCGCCGGCAGGAAGCCGGCGGGCGCTCAGCATCTTGCGCCGCACTTGCGCGACGCGGCCAGAGCACTACACTCTCCGCACTCGGCCGATAGTCGCAGCCGTCCACCGCGCCCCTCCCGCCACATACGGGACACCGGGCCGGACGGGGTCCGTGAGTGCCGAGCGCCCCTCACAGGGGTCCGGTTTCCCCTGTGCTATATTGGCTGGTCGCGCCTCGAGAGCCGTCGCACTCTCTGCGGGCGCCGCTCTCTCGTCCTCCGAGCCACCCCTTAGGAGTCGCCGTCTTGGCTTCCGTTGACGCTCCCCGCACCCGCCGCAGCTTTGCGCGGCTGGAGAAGGTTCTCGATGTCCCCAACCTGATCGACATTCAGAAGAAGTCGTTCAGCTGGCTTGTCGATCCCGAAGGCGGTGGGCTGCGCGAGACGATCGACGACATCTCTCCGATCGAGGATTACACCGGCAACCTCGCCGTCCAGTTCGGCGAGTTCCACTTCGACGATCCGGTCGCCTCGCTCGAGGAGTGCCGCGAGAAGGACCTCACGTACGCGCGCCCGCTGACTGTCACGGTCGGCTTCATCAATCGCGAGACCGGTGAGATCCGTGAGCAGTCGGTGTTCATGGGCGATTTCCCGTGGATGACCGACCGCGGCACGTTCGTGATCAACGGCACCGAGCGCGTCGTCGTGACGCAGCTGGTCCGTTCCCCGGGCGCGTACCTGATGGAGCCGAAGGATCCGGAGAAGCAGGTCTTCGTCGGCAACCTGATGCCGGCGCGCGGGTCGTGGCTTGAGCTTGAGATCGACAAGAAGGGCCGCGTCTACGTCAGGATCGACCGCAAGCGCAAGCTGCCGGTCACCGTCCTGCTGCGCGCGATGGGCTACTCGAGCGACGAAGAGATCCTCAAGCTGTTCGACGAGTCCGGCTTCGTCCGCAACACGATCGACGCGGACACCGACGTCACCAAGAGCGAAGAGGGCGCGCTGATCGAGCTGTTCAAGAAGCAGCGCCCGGGCGAGCCGCCGAGCGTGGAGAGCGCCCGCTCGCTGCTGCATCAGCTCTTCTTCGACCCCAAGCGCTACGACCTCACGCGCGTGGGCCGCTACAAGCTCAACTCGCGCCTCGGGCTCGACATCGACCTCGACACGCGCGTGCTCACGCACGACGACATCATCGCCCTCGTCAAGGAGCTCGTCACGCTCCCGCGCGCGCTCGGCATGAGCGAAGAGGAGGGCGCCTACACCGACTACGCGGCTGAGGCTCTCTCACGCCCGCGCGAGGCCGTCGCCGACCGGCTCGACGAGTACGAGCACTTCGGCAACCGTCGCCTGCGCACGGTCGGTGAGCTGATCCAGGAGGCGTTCCGGATCGGCCTGTACCGAATGGAGCGCGTCGTCCGCGAGCGCCTCACCACTGAGGACGCGGACACGATCACGCCGCAGACGATCATCAACATCCGCCCGGTCGTGGCCGCGCTGAAGGAGTTCTTCGGGTCCAGCCAGCTCAGCCAGTTCATGGACCAGACGAACTCGCTGTCCGGTCTGACGCACCGGCGTCGCCTGAGCGCCCTGGGTGCCGGCGGCCTGACGCGCGAGCGCGCGCCGATCGAGGTGCGCGACGTGCACCCGACCCATTACGGCCGGATGTGCCCGATCGAGACGCCGGAGGGCCCGAACATCGGCCTGATCGGCTCGCTCTCGAGCCACGCGACGATCTCCGAGCACGGCTTCGTCACCACGCCCTACCGCGTGGTCAAGAAGGGCAAGGTCACCGACGAGATCCTGCACCTCGACGCCAGCCAGGAGCAGGAGCAGCTGATCGCGCAGTCGACCACGCCGCTCGACGCCAAGGGCAAGCTCCTCGGCGAGGAGGGCGGAACGGTCCTGTGCCGGACGCTCGCCGGCCAGTACGTGAACGTGCCGCCGGACGAAGTCGACCTGATGGACGTCTCGCCGGAGCAGATCTGGTCGGTCGCGACGGCGATGATCCCGTTCCTCGAGCACGACGACGCCAACCGCGCGCTGATGGGCTCGAACATGCAGCGCCAGGCGGTGCCGCTTCTGAAGACGGACGCGCCGCTGATCGGCACCGGGATGGAGCGCCGCGCGGCGCTCGACACCGGCGATGTGCTGATCGCCCGCAACGACGGGACGATCGAGTACGTCGACGCCGAGCGCATCACGATCGCGACGGACGACGGCCGTGACGAGTACGACCTGCAGAAGTTCATGCGCTCCAACCAGGGGACGCTGATCCACCAGAAGCCGCTGATCAAGAGCGGCCAGATGGTCAAGGCCGGCGACGTGCTGGCCGACGGCTCGGCGTCCGACCTCGGCGAGATGGCCCTCGGCAAGAACCTGATGGTCGCCTTCATGTCCTGGGAGGGCTACAACTTCGAGGACGCGATCATCCTGTCCGAGCGTCTCGTCAAGGACGACGAACTCACCTCGATCCACATCGAGGAGTACGAGATCGACGCCCGCACGACCAAGCTCGGCGACGAGGAGATCACGCGCGACATCCCGAACCGCTCTGAGGAGTCGCTGCGCAACCTCGACGACCGCGGCATCGTCCGCATCGGCGCCGAGGTGCAGTCGGGCGACCTGCTGGTCGGCAAGGTCACGCCGAAGGGCGAGACCGAGCTGACGGCCGAGGAGAAGCTGATCCGCGCGATCTTCAAGGAGAAGGCGCGCGAGGTACGCGACACGTCGCTGAAGGTCCCGCACGGCGAGGGCGGCGTCGTCATTGACGTCAAGACCTTCAGCCGCGCCGCCGGTGACGACCTGTCACCGGGCGTGAACGACCTCGTGCGCGTGTTCGTCGCCAAGAAGCGCAAGATCGCCGAGGGCGACAAGCTCGCCGGCCGCCACGGCAACAAGGGCGTGATCTCCAAGATCGTGCCCGAGTCCGACATGCCGTTCCTCGAGGACGGTTCGCCGGTCGACGTCATCCTCAACCCGCTGGGCGTCCCGAGCCGGATGAACATCGGCCAGATCCTCGAGACCCACCTCGGGTGGGCCGCGGCCAAGGGCTGGTACGACGACGGCACCGACGCCTACAAGAACTCCAAGACCGACGGCAACCGCGTCTACGTCTCGACGCCGGTGTTCGACGGCGCGACGGTCGCCGACGTCGATCACGCGCTGGTGCAGTGGCAGAAGGAGCACCAGGGCGCGATCCGGATGGACATCAACCCCAAGGCCCGCGACCGGCGAGCAGGCGTCGGGCAAGGTGACGCTGTTCAACGGTCGCTCCGGTGAGCCGTTTGAGAAGCAGGTGACGGTCGGGTACATGTACATCCTCAAGCTGCTGCACCTGGTCGATGACAAGATCCACGCGCGTTCGACCGGCCCGTACTCGCTCGTGACCCAGCAGCCGTTGGGCGGCAAGGCGCAGTTCGGTGGCCAGCGGTTCGGTGAGATGGAGGTGTGGGCGCTGGAGGCCTACGGTGCCGCGTACACGCTGCAGGAGATGCTGACGATCAAGTCCGATGACACGGTCGGGCGTGTGAAGGCCTATGAGGCGATCGTCAAGGGCGAGAACATCGCCGAGCCGTCGATCCCGGAGTCCTTCAAGGTGCTTTTGAAGGAGATGCAGTCGCTGGCGCTCGACGTCAACGTGGTCTCCGAAGAGGGCACGCGCGCTGAGATGGGCGACGAGGACGATGACCTGCTGCGCGCGGCCGAGGAGCTCGGTATCGATCTCTCCGGCGTGCGCGCGACCGAGGGCTCCGGCGATGAGGCCGCCGACGAGGAGTCCGAGGAAACCGAGGCCGAAGACGAGGGTCCCGAGGCGGCAGCCGAAGAGGTCCCTGCGGCCGCCACTGACTTGCTAGAAGACGAGGACGCCCCGATCGGCGACATTCTCGCCGCCGACGAGGAGTAAGGACACGCCTGTGATTGACATCAATAATTTCGACGCGATCGAGATCGGACTCGCGTCCTCGAAGCAGATCCGCTCGTGGTCGAGCGGCGAGGTCACGAAGCCCGAGACGATCAACTACCGGACGCTCAAGCCCGAGAAGGACGGCCTCTTCTGCGAGCGCATCTTCGGTCCCACCAAGGACTGGGAGTGCTACTGCGGCAAGTACAAGCGCGTCCGCTACAAGGGCATCGTCTGCGAGCGCTGCGGCGTTGAGGTCACGCGGTCCAAGGTGCGCCGTGAGCGCATGGGCCACATCGACCTGGCCGCCCCCGTGAGCCACATCTGGTTCTTCAAGGGCGTCCCGAGCCGCATCGGCTACCTGCTCGACATGGCTCCCAAGGAGCTCGAGAAGGTCCTCTACTTCGCCGCGTCGATCGTGACGTGGGTGGACGAGGACGCGCGTGCCGCCGACATCGAGGACCTCCGCAAGAAGGTCGACGAGACGCTCGACGAGTACGCCGCCGAGAAGGAGCAGCGCCTGCTCGAGCTGCGCGAGTCGCTCGAGCGCCGCGACGACTACCTCAAGACCGGCTCGCAGACCGGGTTCTCAGACGACGACCACATCTGGGCCGAGCACCTCGACCTCAACGTCAAGAAGCTCGAGGACGACGAGCGCGAGAAGCACCTGAAGGACATGCGCAAGCTGATGGAGTCCGACATCGCGGACACCGAGGCTTACATCGAGGACGCGATGGAGCGCCTGCGCCAGGTCTGGGAGCTGTTCCAGACGATGACGCCGAAGGACATCGTCAACGACGAGTCGTCGTTCCGCGAGCTCAAGGAGCGCTTCGGCTCTCCGTACGGCTGGGGCGAGTACTTCCGTGGCGGCATGGGCGCGGAGTCGATCCGCGACCTGCTCGAGCAGGTCGACCTCGAAGCTGAGGCGGCTGACCTCGAGGAGCAGATCAAGACGGCCAAGGGCCAGAAGCAGCAGCGCGCGGTCAAGCGCCTGAAGGTCGTGTCGGCCTTCCTGAACTCGTCCAACAAGCCGGACATGATGGTCCTGGAGGCGGTCCCGGTGATCCCGCCGGAGCTGCGCCCGATGGTGCAGCTCGACGGTGGCCGGTTCGCCACCTCCGACCTCAACGACCTCTACCGCCGCGTCATCAACCGGAACAACCGCCTCAAGCGGCTGCTCGACCTCGGCGCGCCGGAGATCATCGTCAACAACGAGAAGCGGATGCTGCAGGAGGCCGTCGACGCACTGTTCGACAACGGCCGCCGCGGCCGGCCCGTCACGGGCCCGGGCAACCGCGCCCTGAAGTCCCTGAGCGACATGCTCAAGGGCAAGCAGGGCCGCTTCCGCCAGAACCTGCTGGGCAAGCGCGTGGACTACTCCGGCCGATCGGTGATCGTGTCCGGCCCGTCGCTGCGCCTGCACCAGTGCGGCCTGCCGAAGCTGATGGCGCTCGAGCTGTTCAAGCCGTTCATCATGGCCCGGCTCGTCGAGCGCAAGGCGGTCCAGAACATCAAGGCGGCCAAGAAGATGGTCGACTCGATGATCCCCGAGGTCTGGGACGTGCTCGAGGAGGTCATCCACGAGCACCCCGTGCTCCTCAACCGCGCGCCGACGCTGCACCGCCTGGGTATCCAGGCGTTCGAGCCGGTGCTGGTCGAGGGCAAGGCGATCCAGGTCCACCCGCTCGTCTGCCACGCGTTCAACGCGGACTTCGACGGCGACCAGATGGCGGTCCACCTCCCGCTCAGCGCCGAGGCGCAGGCGGAGGCCCGCGTGCTCATGCTGTCCTCGAACAACATCCTGTCCCCGGCACACGGCTCGCCGCTGGCGGTCCCGACGCAGGACATGGTGCTCGGCACGTACTACCTCTCGTACGGGCCGGACGAGGAAGAGCTCGAGGCGATGGACCGCGAGGCGGAGAAGCCGCACGTGTTCCGGACCGCGCAGGAGGCCGAGCTCGCGTACGAGCACGGCATGGTCAAGCTGCACGCCCTGGCGGAGTTCCGCGCGCCGGGCCGTAAGGGTGGCCACGTGCTCACGACCGTCGGCCGGATCATCTTCAACGACCGCATCGAGCGGGCGCTGGAGGAGGCGATGGGCGAGGAGTTCGATCGCTCGCAGTACCGCTTCATCAACAAGACGCTCAAGAAGCGCGACGTCACGAGCTTCGTGGACGAGCTGATCCAGACCTACGGCGCGTCGGCGATCTCGCTGGTGCTGGACGCCTTCAAGGACCTGGGCTTCCACTACGCCACGCAGGCGGGCGTGACCATCTCCAAGAACGACGTGCTGGTGCCGCCGGACAAGCAGGAGATCCTCGGCCGGTACGAGACCGAGGTGCGCGAGATCCAGGACCAGTACGAAGACGGCCTGATCACGCAGGAGGAGCGCCACCTGGCCGTCACGGACAAGTGGAACGCGGCGACCGAAGAGGTCGCCGAGGCCATGATCAAGAACATCGAGGGAGCCGATCAGCTCAACTCGATCTACATGATGGCCAACTCCGGCGCCCGCGGATCGTTCAAGCAGATCCGCCAGCTGGCCGGCATGCGCGGCCTGATGGCCAACCCGAAGGGCGAGATCATCGAGCGGCCCGTGAAGGCGAACTTCATGGAGGGCCTCGACGTGATCGAGTACTTCACCTCCACCCACGGCGCCCGCAAGGGCCTCGCCGACACGGCGCTCCGCACGGCGGACTCGGGCTACCTGACCCGCCGCCTGGTGGACGTCGCGCAGGACGTGATCATCCGGATCGAGGACTGCGGCACCGAGGAGTACCTCGACGCGCCGCTGTACAAGGAGACCGGCGACCCCAACGAGATGCTCCTCGGCCGCGTGACGGCCAAGGACGTCACGGGCAAGCGGAGCAAGGTCCTGCTGGAGGGCCACCTGGAGGTCACGCGCGAGCGCCTGGCGGAGCTCGTCGAGGCGGTCGGCGACGACCGCGCGTACACCGTGCCGGTCCGCTCCGTGCTCAAGTGCGAGGCGACCACCGGCGTGTGCCAGGCGTGCTACGGCCGCGCGCTGGCCACCGGCCAGATGGCCATGATCGGCGACGCGGTAGGCATCATCGCCGCCCAGTCGATCGGCGAGCCGGGCACCCAGCTGACCATGCGGACGTTCCACACCGGCGGCGTCGCCGGCGCGGACATCACGCACGGCCTCCCGCGCGTCGTGGAGCTGTTCGAGGCGCGCAAGCCGAAGGGCCTGGCGAAGATCGCCGAGGTCGGCGGCGTCGTCACGATCGAGGACACCGACAAGTCGCGCACCGTGGTGATCACGGACGAGGCCGGCGAGGAGCACCGCAACACGTTCCCGCGCCGGACGCGTCTGCACGTCGCCGAGGGCGAGAAGATCGAGCCCGGCACGCAGCTCAACGAGGGCTCGCTGTACCCGCACGAGCTGCTCGCGCTGCGCGGACGGACCGCGACCGAGGTGTACCTCGTGAAGGAGGTCCAGGAGGTCTACAAGTCCCAGGGCGTCGACATCAACGACAAGCACATCGAGCTCATCGGGCGTCAGATGCTCAAGAAGGTCCGGATCGACCAGAAGGGCGACACGGACCTGCTGCCCGGCCAGTTCGTCGACCGCCACGAGTTGCGGCGGATCAACGACCAGGTGATCAAGGACGGCGGTGAGCCGGCCCAGTTCGAGGAGATCATCCTCGGCATCACGAAGGCCTCGCTCGCGACGGACTCGTTCCTCTCGGCGGCCTCGTTCCAGGAGACCACGAAGGTGCTCACGGACGCGGCCCTGGAGGGCAAGATCGACCGCCTCGCGGGCCTGAAGGAGAACGTGATCATCGGCAAGCTGATCCCGGCCGCGACCGGGCTCAAGCGCTACCGGTCGATCGAGATCGAGCCGACCGAGCCGCTCCCCCGCGGCATCGACGACGTCGGGCTGCTGGAGGGCGACGACCTCGCCGCCGAGCTCGGCCTCGAGGACGGCGAAGGCCTCCAGGGCTTCGGCCCGGCCTTCGACACGGCCGAGCTGGACGAGATCAACGCCGGCTTCGGCACCTCCGGCGGCTCGTTCGACGACATCGGCGAGCTCGAAGTCGATAGCGGGTCCGAGGACAAGAAGTAGATGTAACGTCGCCGAAGGCGAGAAGCGACGAAGGAGCCTCTCGCCTGGCAGGCGAAACCAAATATCGACGAATCTCGGCCCCGCCATCCCGGCGGGGCCGGATTTCGTTAAGGCCCGTTCGCTCGGGCTCGGGCACGCACTCGCACGTGCGCCACAGCCGCTCTAGGCCCGCTCCTACGCCTCTCGAGTAGCAATGTTGCTTGCCGATGGCCAAGATGGGGCAACCAAGGGGAGGGCCGGCATGTTCGAGGGAGAAGATGAGAGAGCATGCCGTCCACGTCTTATCTTCAGGAGTGGCGGGCCTGGAGCGGCATGAAAAGAGGGCACGCTAGGCTGCACCGCTTCTTTGACTCAAGCCGGGGGGCTTGGGTTCCGATTACAAGGGAGTGACCGGCCGTAGGGGCCGGAACTACTTCCACACGGGTCTGATCTCAACTTGACACTCAATCTGGGCATTCTGATGGCGCTTGCCTGCGCCATCGCCACGCAGCTGGGCTTCCTCTACAAGCACCGGGGAGCGAACGCTGCTCCCAAGGTCGACATGCGCCACCCGCTGCGTGCGGGCCGTGCGCTGTTCGCGTCGAAGTGGTTCGCGATCGGCATGGGCGTCGCCGCCGGCGCCTGGATCTTCCACGTGGCCGCGCTCGCCTTCGCGCCGCTGTCGGTCGTGCAGGCCGTGCTTTCCACCGGCGTCGTGATGATGGCCGTGATGGCCGACCGCATCTTCGGCTTCGAGGTCGGTCGCCGCCAGTGGCTCGGCGTCGCCATGACGGCCGTCGGCCTGATCCTGCTCGTCATCACGCTGCCCGCCCAGTCCGGCGCGCACTCGAGCTACTCGGTCGTCGGCATGCTCACCTTCGAGGGCGGGATGCTCGCGATCGGCGCGCTGCTGATCAGCGGTCCGCGCCTGGGTGCTCCGGACCATCACCACGGGATCATGCTCGGCGCCGCCGCCGGCGTCCTGTTCGGGATCTCCGACGTCGCCATCAAGGCGCTCACCGGCCTCTCCGGCCCGCTGGCGATCGTGCTCTCCCCGTGGATCGCACTCGCCCTGATGGCGTCGGTGATCGCGTTCTACACCTCCGCTCGCGCGCTCCAGGGCGGCGCGGCCGTGCCGGTCATCGCCGCGACGTCAACCGCCGCCAACGTGTCCTGCATCCTCGGCGGCATCATTGTGTTCGGCGATCCGATGCCGGGCGACACGCTCGGTATCGCCGTCCAGGTCCTCGCGTTCGCACTCGTGTGCGTCGCCGCGCTCGTCACGCCGCCGCCGATGCGCGCGGCCGAAGCGAACGCCCAGCCCGCCTAGTACACGCGGCCCGAAGCCTCCAGCAGCACCCGCGCGACCTGTTCCGGGTCGTCCCACGTCGGCACGTGGCCGCAGCCGTGCAGGACGACGTGGCGCGCCTCCGGCAGCCACCGTCGCGCCCGCGGCGCCTGGCGGGAGAAGATCAGCAGCCGGTCGCGCTCGCCCCATGCGACCGTCGTCGGGCAGGCCGGGGGGACCGGCGGCCTCCAGTCCGCCAGCGCCCGCAGCACGGGCCAGTACCCGGGTGCGTCAGCGGCGGCACGCATCCATTGCGCCGCGTCCTCCGGCGGGATCCGCCACGGCCGCGCGGCCACGTGCGTCGCCAACGCGGTCCGGGTGACGCGGCTGCGCGCGAGCGTGGAGGCGATCGGCGCCAGCGCGCGCGAGACCACGCGCGTGGTCGCCAGCACGGCGCGTCCGTACGCGGCCTCGCGCCCGGCAATGAAGCCGATCGGCGACACCGCGCATGCCGACGCCACGCGCCCGGAGGCCGCGAGCGCGAGCGCGATCCCGCCGCCGAGCGAGTTGCCCGCCACGTGCGGACGCTCCAAGCCGAGCTCGTCCGCGAACGTCGCCACCGCCTGAGCGAGGCCCTCGACCGTGTGCGGGCCGGGCGGCGAGGCGCCGAAGCCGGGCAGGTCGATCGTCACGATCTCGCGCTCCTGAGCGAGCAACGGAACCACCGGGCGCCACACCTCCTTGCTCATCCCGAGCCCATGTACGAGGATCAGCGGTGGACCAGAACCTATGCGATCGTGCGAGAGCGGCATCCTCGCGCACGGTAGCTTGTACGAATCGGCGTATGAACCTCGACGATCTGTAACAACCTGGAATGCTGGCCCTCCGTGATCTCCTCCGCGACCTCGATGTCCGGCTCGTGGCAGGCGAGGCGGGGGTCGACAGCGCCGTGCGCTGGGTGCACATCTCCGAGATCGTCGACCCGACGCCGTGGTTGTCGGGCGGCGAGCTCCTCCTGACCACCGGCCTCCAGCTCGAGCGGCCCGAGGCGCAGCGCGAGTACGTCGCCCGCCTGGCGGGCCACGGGTTGGCCGGCCTCGGCCTCGGGGTCGGGTTCGCCCACGACGCGATCCCGGAGGCGATGATCGAGGTCGCCGACGAGCTCGGCTTCCCGCTGTTCGAGGTGCCCTACGAGGTGCCGTTCATCGCGGTCACCGAGAAGGCCTTCACGCATCTCGTCAACGAGCACTACGCGGTCCTGCAGCGCGCGCTCTCCGCCCACGAGCGGCTCGAGCGAATCGTCCTCTCCGAGCGCGGGCTCGACGGCGTCGCGGGCGCGCTGGCGTCGCTGATCGGCGGCCCCGCGATCATCTTCGACGCCCGTGGTGAGGTGCTCGCCCGCCGCGCGGCGCGCGCGCCGCTGCCGGAGAAGGCGGTCGCGGCGCTGGCCGACGAGCTGCGCGAGCGGGCTGCCGCCGGCGGCCGCCGTGGCTACGCGCCCGGCGGCGAGCTGGCCGGTCGGGCGCTGGCCCTGCCCGTGCCGCGCACGCCGCAAGGGGCCGCTCCGGCCGGCGACGGCCCGGCGCCGCAGGCGTGGCTGGTGGCGGCCAAGGACGGCGGTCCGCTGACCGAGTTCGACCGCCTGACGCTGCACCAGGCCGTTACCGTCGTCGCGCTCGAGCTGCTCCGCCGCCGCGTCGCCGACGACACCGAGCGCCGGCTCGCCGGCGACGTGCTCACGGCGATGGTGTCCGGCGAGCTGGACGGCGGCGAGCTGGCACGCCGGCTGGAGCCGTTCGGCCTGCGCGACCGCGCCGCCGTGCTCGTGCTCACCCCGCCGCGCCCGCTGAAGGCCGCGACCGAGGACGCGCTCGCACGTGCGCTGCGCGACGAGGCGCCGTCGGGGCTGGCCGCCGGCACCGGGCGCTTCTCGTGCGTGCTGCTGGCGCCGCCGCGCGGCGGCGACGACGAGGACCTGTTCGCGCTCGCCGAGCGCCTGCGCGCACGCGTCTCGCTCGAGGTCGGCTCCGAGCTCGCCGCCGGCGCGGGGCGGATGGTGCCCGCCGGCGAGCTGCGGCGCGCGTTCCACGAGGCGCGCTGCGCGCTCGAGGCGCGGGCACTCGCGGTCAACGGCGATGCCGTCGGGCTCGCGACCTACCGCGACCTCGGCTCCTTCCAGCTGCTGCTGTCGCTGCAGGACGACGAGGCGCTAAGACTGTTCTGCGACTCGATCCTCGCGCCGATCGAGGAGGGCGAGGGCGCCTACGGCGGCGAGCTGATGCGCTCGCTCGAAGCGTTCATCGAATGCAACGGCCAGTGGGAACGCGCCGCCCGGCAGTTGTACTGTCACCGCCACACGCTGCGCTACCGGATCCGGCGGGTCGAGGAGCTGACGGGTCGCTCGCTCGACTCCGCGCGCGACCGCATCGACTTCTGGCTGGCCCTGCGCGGCCGCGAGCTGATTCGTCATTGAAAGAGAGGAACCTCACGTGAAGGTCGGCGTCCCAACCGAGATCAAGACGGACGAGTACCGCGTCGCGCTGACCCCGGCGGGGGTGCGCGAGCTGGTCGAGCACGACCATGAGGTCGTGGTCCAGTCCGGCGCGGGCGAGGGCTCCGCGATCTCCGACGGCGACTACCGCTCCCAGGGTGCTCAGATCCTGCCCGACGCCGAGGCCGTGTTCGCCGAGGCGGACATGATCGTCAAGGTCAAGGAGCCGCAGCCGAGCGAGGTCGCGATGCTCGAGCCGCGCCACACGCTGTTCACCTACCTACACCTCGCGCCCGATCCCGACCTGACCCGCGGGCTGGTCGAGTCCGGCGCCACCTGCGTCGCCTACGAGACGGTCGAGGACTCGCGCGGGAGGCTCCCGCTGCTGGCACCGATGAGCGAGGTCGCCGGCAAGATCGCCACGCAGGCGGGCGCGTTCATGCTCGAGAAGCCGCTCGGCGGCCGCGGGATCCTGCTCGGCGGCGTGCCCGGCGTGGCAGCCGCCAAGGTGATGATCATCGGCGGCGGCGTGGTGGGCATGAACGCCGCGTTCATCGCGCTCGGCATGGAGGCATCGGTGTTCGTGTTCGACCGCAACATCGACCGGCTGCGCGAGCTCGACATCGCCTTCGGCGGCCGCGCCGACACGTGCTACGCCTCGACGCTGGACATCGAGAAGATGCTGCCGGAGGCCGACCTCGTGATCGGCGCCGTGCTCGTGCACGGCGCGAAGGCGCCGTACGTCGTGCGCCGCGACCAGCTGAAGATGATGAAGCGCAACGCCGTGCTGGTGGACGTCTCGATCGACCAGGGCGGCTGCTTCGAGACCAGCCGGCCGACGACGCACTCCGACCCGACCTACGAGGTCGACGGCGTGACCCACTACTGCGTCGCCAACATGCCCGGCGCCGTGCCGATCACCTCCACGTACGCGCTCACGAACGCGACGCTGCCGTTCGTGCTCGGCGTGGCCGACGACGGGATCGCGGCCGCCGCGCGCAAGAACCCGGGGCTCGCCAAGGGCGTGAACGTGGCCGACGGCAAGGTCACCTACCAGCCCGTGGCCGAGGCGACCGGCCTGCCGTACGCCGAGCTCTTCGAGGCGCTGGGCGAGGGCGCCAAGGCCGCCTGACAGGCGGCCGCTGCTACCATCCGGCGCCGTATGCCGACGACGTCCCAACTGGTCCGCAAGGGCCGGAATCCGAAGACCAAGAAGCTGGCCACACCGGGCCTGAAGTCCGGTAAGGGCCGCAAGAAGAAGGTCGCCGCACCGCAGCGGCGCGGCGTGTGCACGCGTGTGTATACGA
The DNA here is from genome assembly GCA_963792385.1 of uncultured Solirubrobacteraceae bacterium. GTDB lineage: Bacteria > Actinomycetota > Thermoleophilia > Solirubrobacterales > Solirubrobacteraceae > DASSUW01. The sequence goes on from CAWBVZ010000003.1 coordinate 13,135, forward strand.
CGACGCCGAAGAAGCCGAACTCCGCCCTTCGCAAGGTCGCCCGCGTGCGGCTGACGAACGGCATGGAGGTCACGGCGTACATCCCCGGCGAGGGCCACAACCTGCAGGAGCACTCGGTCGTGCTCGTGCGTGGCGGCCGCGTCAAGGATCTGCCGGGCGTGCGTTACAAGGTCATCCGAGGGACGCTCGACGCGGCCGGCGTGTCCGACCGCAAGAAGGCCCGCTCCCAGTACGGCGTGAAGGCCAAGTAATGCCCCGTCGCGCAGCAGCCACGATCCGGCCGATCGAGCCGGACTCCATCCACCGCTCGAGGCTCGTCACGCAGGTCATCAACCGCGTGATGCTCGACGGGAAGAAGTCCAAGGCCGAGCGGATCGTCTATGACGCGCTCGCGATTCTCTCCGAGCGCACCGGCAAGGACCCGGTGGAGGCGCTCGAGACGTCGATCAAGGCGCTCACCCCGGTGCTCGAGGTCCGCTCCCGCCGCGTCGGCGGCGCGACCTACCAGGTGCCGGTCGAGGTCCCCTCGCCGCGCGCGAAGACGCTGGCCGTCCGCTGGCTGGTCGAGTTCGCGCGCAACCGGCGCGAGAAGTCGATGGCGCAGCGACTCGCCAACGAGCTGCTCGACGCGCAGTCCCAGCAGGGCGGCGCCTACAAGCGCAAGGACGACATCTTCCGCATGGCGCAGGCCAACAAGGCCTTCGCACATTATCGCTGGTAACGGGTAGCACCAGGCGATGCGCGCTATCGCCGTGAATGAGTGGGGCGGGCGGGACAAGATCGAGCTGATCGACGTCGACCCGCCTCCGGTCGCCCCCGATGGTGTCCTCGTCCGCGTCAAGGCCGCCGGCGTGAACCCGGTCGACGCGAAGATCCGCGGCGGCTACATGGCGAGCAAGCTGCCGTTCCACTTCCCGGTGATCCTCGGCTGGGACGTCGCCGGCGTCGTCGAGGAGGCCGGCGCTGGTGTCACCTGGTTCAAGCCCGGCGACGAGGTGTACGGCTACATCCGCCGCCATCACCTCCAGTACGGCACGTACGCGGAGTACGCGACGGCGCCCGAGGGCTTCTTCGCGCACAAGCCGCCCGGGCTGTCCTTCGAGGAGGCCGCGGCGCTGCCGCTGTCCGTGCTCACGGCCCACCAGGCTCTCGAGCGGCTCGGGCTGCGCGGCGGCGAGTCGCTGTTCGTCGGCGGCGGCGCCGGCGGCGTCGGCCACCTCGCGATCCAGCTCGCCGTGGAGCGCGGCGCGCGCGTCGTCGCCACCGCATCCGAGCGCAACCACGACTTCCTGCGCGAGCTCGGGGCCGAGCCGCTCGACTACGCGAACGGCGATGTCCCCGAGAAGGTGCGCGCGCTGCTGGGCGGCGAGGGCGCGGACGCGGCGCTCGACCTGTTCAGCGGCGACGACCGCGAGCAGGCATTCGCGTCACTACGGCGCGGCGGCCGCCTCGTCTCGGTCGCGCAGCCGCCGCCCGAGCCGCGTGAGGATCACCACGAGGTCAGCTACATCTTCGTGCGCCCGAGCGGCTACGACCTCGGCGAGCACGTGACGCCGCTGGTGGCCGAGGGCAGCCTGCGCGTGCACGTCGAGGACACGTTCCCGCTCGAGCGCGCCGCCGAGGCGCACGAGCGCCTCGAAGGCGGGCACGTGCGCGGCAAGCTCGTCCTCACCGTCGACTGAGTCGCTCGCGCGCCTCGTCGGCGAGCACCTGCCGGCCCTCGGTCGACGCGTCGGCCGCCGCGCGCTCGTCCGCCCACTCCGGATCCGGCCGCTCGGCCTGGTCGAGCACCGCGGTGTCGACGACGACCGGAGCGCCGGTCGACGAGCGCCAGCGCGATCGCGTCGCTCGGCCGCGCGTCGACGACGGAGTCGTCGGTCAGCACGATCTCGGCGTAGAAGGTGCTCTCGGCGAGTCGTGTGATCCGCACCTCGCGGACCGAGGCGTCCGTCGCGCGGAGCAGCGCGGCCGTCAGGTGGTGCGTGCCGGGGCGCGGGAGCTCGACGTCTTCGAGCAGCACCGCGATCGCGACCGCCTCCGGCGGCCCGACCCAGATCATCAGCTCGCGCCCGCCGCCCTCGAGCATGAGGATGTACCGCTCACCGGCGCGGCGGACGTCGGCGACCTGCATCTCGATCTGCATGGAGCGCTCCTCCCGTAGGGGCTCGAGCCGTGCGCGCAGCGACGCGCGCGCCTTGTGGAGCCGGGTCTTCACCGCACCCGGCGGGATGCCGAGATGCTCGGCCGCCTCGGCCTGCGTGAGCCCGGCGAGGTAGTACAACGCCACCGCCTCGCGCTGACCGGCCGGGAGCCCGGCGATCGCTGCACGCACCCGCGCCGCCACCTCGGCGGCCTCGACAACCTCGAGAGGGGACAGTCGCCCGTCCGCGGTGGCACGCGGCGCCGCTGTATGTAGGGGACTGTCCCCTCTAAGTTGGGCGCGGCAGGCGTTGAGGCCGATTCCGACGAGCCAGGCGCCGAACGACTCGGGGCGTCGGAGCCGGTCGAGCGAGAGCATCGCGGTGACCACCGCGTCCTGGGCCGCGTCCGCGGCACCCTGTGCGCCGACCATGCGCCGGCAGCTCCGCAGCAGCACTGCGTGGTGGCGCTCGATCAGCGTGGCGAACGCGTCGCGGTCGCCGCCGCGGGCGCGGCGGACGAGATCGGCATCGGACGGCATCTCTAGGTGGTAGTGCGCCGGCGCGCCCGCGGGGTTACCCGCGGCATCAGCACGAGCGTGGCGACCGCGCCGATGAGCACGAGCGCCGCGCCGAGGCTCTCGAGGTAGAAGCCGGTCGCCGGGCGCGCCTCGGCGAGGTCGTAGGTGCGGCCGATCAGCCCTGTGTCGTCCAGCACCGGCAGGTCGACGAACACCACGATCAGGCAGGCGGCCACCGCAAGCACCACCAGCGCGATCGCCGCGGGCCGCGCGCCGCGCACCACGGCGCCGAAGCTCATCACCAGGATCGCCACCCCGATGATGCCCAGTGCGTACCCGTGAAGGGCCCCTCCGGACTCCGTCCCACCGGGCGGCACGACGGTCACGGCACGGATCTCGCGGACCGTCACGAACTCGGCAAGGATCAGCAGCAGCGCGCCCGCTACAAGCGGCACGAGTGGTGCGTAGCGGGCCACAAGCCGGATGCTATTCTCCTACGTCGCTGCGGGGCGCAGATTGCGTTGCCGTAGCAAGCCCCGATGGGGGTCGAGGAACCTTCACATGGAGAGCCGAGAGACATAAGCCCACATCTCCGGGCCGACCTCTGTGTGAAGCACCTGGGCCCGATAGGGCCCGTTTTTTTGCCCATTGTCAGGGCATCCACGCGAGAAGAAGCAGACGACGAAAGAACCTTCCATGGCGCGCAAATTCCCACTCCAGAAGATCCGGAACATCGGAATCATGGCCCACATCGATGCGGGCAAGACGACGACGACCGAGCGCATCCTTTATTACACCGGCCGCTCCCACAAGATGGGTGAGGTTCACGAGGGTGCCGCCACGATGGACTGGATGGAGCAGGAGCAGGAGCGCGGCATCACGATCACCTCGGCGGCCACCACCTGCGAGTGGGAGGACCACCGGATCAACATCATCGACACGCCGGGCCACGTCGACTTCACGGTCGAGGTCGAGCGCTCGCTGCGCGTGCTCGACGGCGCGATCGCGCTGTTCGACTCGGTCGCCGGCGTCGAGCCGCAGTCCGAGACGGTGTGGCGCCAGGCCGACAAGTACCACGTGCCGCGAATCGCGTACATCAACAAGATGGACCGCATCGGCGCGGACTTCGACCAGGGCGTGCAGACGATGATCGACCGGCTCGGCGCGCACCCCGTGCCGATCCAGCTGCCGATCGGCGCCGAGGGCGACTTCCTCGGCATCGTCGACCTCGTCGACATGAAGGCGACCGTCTACAAGGACGAGCTTGGCAAGGAAGTGTCGGTCGAGGAGATCCCGGCCCACCTCGTCGACAAGGCGACGGCCGCCCGCGAGCACCTGCTCGAGGAGGTCTCGCACTACGACGACGCGCTGCTCGAGCTGATCCTCGAAGACGCCGAGATCCCGCGCGCGGTCCTGGTCAACGCGATCCGCAAGGCGACCCTTGCGATCAAGCTCACGCCGGTCCTGTGCGGCTCCTCGTTCAAGAACAAGGGCGTACAGCCCTTGCTCGACGCCGTGCTCGCGTACCTGCCGTCGCCGCTCGAGGTGCCGCCGGTCGAGGGGCTCGAGCCCGTCAAGGGCGACGAGGATCGCCCGGCCGTGCGCAACGCGTCCGACGACGAGCCGTTCGCGGCGCTCGCCTTCAAGATCATGGCCGACCCGTACGTCGGCAAGCTCACCTACTTCCGCGTCTACTCGGGCAAGCTCGAGGCGGGCTCGCGCGTGCTCAACGTGACGACCGGCCGCACCGAGCGCATTGGCCGCATCCTGATGATGCACGCGAACGACCGCGAGGACGTCCAGGAGATCTTCGCGGGCGACATCGCGGCGGCCGTCGGCATCAAGCAGGTCGTGACCGGCGACACGCTCGCCGCGCCCGACAAGCCGATCCGTCTCGAGACGATCACGTTCCCGGAGCCGGTCATCTCGGTCGCCATCGAGCCGAAGACCAAGAGCGACCAGGAGAAGATGTCGGTCGCGCTCGGCCGCCTGGCCGAGGAGGACCCGACGTTCGTGGTGAGCACGAACGAGGAGACCGGCCAGACCGAGATCGCCGGCATGGGCGAGCTGCACCTCGAGGTGCTGGTCGACCGCATGCTGCGCGAGTACAAGGTCGACGCCAACGTCGGTCGCCCGCAGGTCTCCTACCGCGAGACCGTGCGCGGCGAGGCCACCAAGGTCGAGGGCCGCTTCGTGCGCCAGACCGGTGGCTCGGGCCAGTACGGCATCGTCTACATCAACATCGAGCCGGCACCCGGCGAGGGCTTCGACTTCGTCAACAAGATCAGGGGCGGTTCGATCCCCAGCGAGTTCATCCCCGCCGTCGAGAAGGGCGTCGAAGAGGCGCTTGCGAACGGCCCGCGGGCCGGCTTCCCGATGGTGGACGTACGGGTGACGCTGACCGACGGCAAGTACCACGACACGGACTCGTCGGAGATCGCCTTCAAGGTCGCAGGCTCGCTCGCGCTCAAGGAGGCGGCCAAGCGGGCCAAGCCGGTCCTGCTCGAGCCGATCTTCGCCGTCGAGGTCGTCACGCCCGAGGAGTACATGGGCGATGTCATCGGCGACCTCAACCGGCGGCGCGGCATCATCCACGGCATGGAACCGCGCGGCAACGCCCAGGTGATCACCGCGCACGTGCCGCTGGCCGAGATGTTCGGATACGCCACGGACGTGCGCTCGATGACCCAGGGACGGGCCACCTACACCATGCAGTTCGACAGCTATCAGGAGGTGCCGCCGAACATCGCCGAGAAGGTGGTTGAGGCGCGCACCGGGGAACCCGTCCCCGCCTAACGCGGTAATCTGCACGGGTTCGCCTACACACGAATTTCCAGCGAGACTTAGAGAGGACTTAGAAAGTGGCGAAGGAGAAGTTCGAGCGGGACAAGCCGCATGTCAACGTCGGCACGATCGGTCACATCGACCACGGCAAGACGACGCTGACCGCTGCGATTACAAAGGTGCTCTCCGAGAAGTACGGCGGGCAGGCCCGCTCCTTCGACGAGATCGACAACGCGCCGGAGGAGAAGGCGCGTGGCATCACGATCGCGACTTCTCACGTCGAGTACGAGACCGACAACCGCCACTACGCCCACGTCGACTGTCCGGGCCACGCCGACTACGTGAAGAACATGATCACGGGTGCCGCGCAGATGGACGGCGCGATCCTCGTGGTGTCGGCGGCCGACGGCCCGATGCCGCAGACGCGCGAGCACATCCTGCTCGCCGGTCAGGTCGGCGTGCCCTACATGGTCGTCTTCCTCAACAAGGCCGACATGGTCGACGACGAGGAGCTCCTCGAGCTCGTCGAGGTCGAGGTCCGCGAGCTGCTCACCGAGTACGGCTTCCCGGGCGACGACATCCCGTTCGTGATCGGCTCGGCGCTGAAGGCGCTCGAGGGCGACGAGGAGTACGTGGCGAAGATCGTCGACCTCGCCGAGCAGCTCGACACCTACATCCCCGAGCCCACCCGCGACCTCGACAAGCCGTTCATGATGCCGGTCGAGGACGTCTTCTCGATCACGGGCCGCGGCACCGTCGCGACCGGCCGCATCGAGCAGGGCATCGTCAACACGGGTGACACGGTCGAGATCGTCGGCATCCACCCGGAGGTCTCCAACACGGTCGTTACCGGCGTGGAGATGTTCCGCAAGATTCTGGATCAGGGCCAGGCCGGCGACAATGTCGGCTGCCTGCTCCGAGGCATCAAGCGCGAGGAGATCGAGCGCGGGCAGGTCCTCTGCAAGCCGGGCTCGATCACCCCGCACACCAAGTTCAAGGCCGAGGTGTACGTCCTCAAGAAGGAAGAGGGCGGCCGCCACACTCCGTTCTTCAACGGGTACCGGCCGCAGTTCTACTTCCGCACGACGGACGTCACCGGCGTCGCCAACCTGCCCGAGGGCACGGAAATGGTCATGCCGGGCGACAACGTGCAGATGGAAGTCGAGCTGATTCAGCCCATCGCCATGGACGCCGGTCTGCGCTTCGCCATCCGCGAGGGTGGCCGCACGGTCGGATCCGGCGTCGTCACCGAGATCATCAAGTAAGGCCCGCGGGCGACACCGCCCGCTAGCAGAAGTCGACAGATACGACCTATGGGGGCGGGCCCCGATGCCCGGGGCTCGCCCTCAGTGCGCGCAGAAACCCAACACACACCCCACACCCAGGACCGGACAGAACAGAGATTCCGTGGCAGCTGTAGCCCAGAACAAGATTCGCATCCGCCTCAAGGCCTACGACGCGTCGGCAATTGAGACGGCGGCCAAGGAGATCGTGGAGACCGCCACGCGGACGGGTGCAACCGTATCCGGGCCGGTGCCGCTCCCGACCGAGAAGAACGTGTACGCGGTGATCAAGTCCCCGTTCAAGGACAAGGACTCGCAGGAGCACTTCGAGATCCGCACGCACAAGCGCCTGATCGACATCCACCAGCCGACGCCGAAGACGGTCGACTCGCTCCAGCGACTCGATCACCTTCCCGCCGGCGTCGACATCGAGATCCGACTCGCTTTCAGCTAGACCGATGCCAGCCATCCTCGCCAAGAAGCTGGGCATGACCCAGCGGTTCACCGAAGAAGGCCGTGTCGAGCGGGTGACCGTGCTCGAGGCCGGTCCGTGTGCCGTGACCGGCATCCGCACGTTCGACGGCGACGGCTACGAGGCCGTCCAGCTCGCGTTCGGCACCGTGCGCGAGAAAGCGCTCACCAAGGGCGAGCTCGGCCACCTCAAGAAGGCCGGCGCGCCGCCGTCACGCCACCTCGTCGAGTTCCGCGACGAGGCGGGCGAGCTCACGGTCGGCGAAACCGTCACCGTCGAGGCGTTCGAGGTCGGCCAGCACGTCAAGGTCGCCGGCACGGGCAAGGGCAAGGGCTTCGCGGGCACGATCAAGCGCCACAACTTCGCCGCCGGTCCCAAGTCACACGGCTCGCACAACGTGCGCGCCCCGGGCTCGATCGGCGCCTCGGCGACCCCCTCGCGCGTGTTCAAGGGCATGAAGGGCCCGGGCCGCATGGGTGGCAAGCGCGTCACCCAGAAGGGCCTGACGATCGTCGAGCTGATTCCCGACCAGAACCTGATGCTGGTCCGCGGCTCCGTGCCCGGGCCCAAGGGCGGCACGGTGGAGGTGCGCACCGATGGCTGACGCTCCGATCCTCGGAGGCGCGGCCTCCGACAAGGTCAAGCTCGACGATGACGTGTTCGGCGCGCCGTTCAACGGCCCGCTCGTGCACGAGGTCGTCGTGGCCGAGATGGCGGCCCGCCGGCGTGGCACGCACTCGACGCGCAACCGTGCGCTCGTGCGCGGTGGCGGCGCCAAGCCGTGGCGCCAGAAGGGCACCGGCCGCGCCCGCCAGGGCACGATCCGCGCGCCGCACTTCTCGGGCGGCGGCGTGGCCTTCGGCCCGACGCCGCGCCACTACATCCTCAAGGTCAACCGCAAGGCACGTCGCGCGGCGCTGCGCTGCGCGCTGTCGATCCACGCCGAGCGCGGCTCCGTGTTCGCGCTCGACGCCGGCGGCTTCGACGTGCCGTCGACCAAGCAGGCGGCCGACCTGATCGCCGACCGCCGGGGCGGCTCGGTGCTGATCGTCCTCACCGGCCCGGACGAGGCCGCGGTGTTCAAGTCCTTCCGCAACCTCGCCGGCGTGAACGTGCTCGCTTCCGCCGACTGCGGCGTGGCCGACCTCGTCGGCGCCGCCTCGGTCGTGTTCAGCAAGGACGCGCTCGAAGAGGTCACCGCACGAGCGAAGAAGAAGGAGGTGGCTGCCTGATGGATCCCACCCAGGTGATCATCCGGCCCGTCGTCTCCGAGAAGTCCTACGCGCTGGCGACGATCGGCAAGTACACGTTCCGCGTCCACCCGGACGCGCACAAGACGCAGATCAAGCAGGCCGTCGAGGTGCTGTTCGACGTCCACGTGCTTGGCGTGAGCACTTCCGCCGTGCCCTCCAAGCCGAAGCGCCGTGGCTACACCGCGGGGCGCACGCGCTCGTGGAAGAAGGCCGTCGTGCAGGTCCGCGAGGGCGACTCGATTCCGATCTTCCAGGGCCTGGAGGCTGATCTCTAGTGCCGATCCGCAAGCCCAAGCCCACATCGCCCGGCCGGCGCTTCGTCACGTATCCCGACTTCGCGGAGATCACGAAGACCGAGCCGGAGAAGACCCTCACCGAGGGCCTCAAGAAGTCCGGCGGCCGCAACGCGAACGGCCGCAAGACGGCGCGCCACCGCGGCGGCGGCGCCAAGCGCCTGTACCGCAAGATCGACTTCAAGCGCAACCGCAAGGACGGCGTTCCGGCCAAGGTGGCCGCGATCGAGTACGACCCGAACCGGACGTCGTACATCGCGCTGCTGCACTACGCCGACGGCGAGAAGGCCTACATCATCGCCCCGAACCGCCTGCGCGTCGGCATGACCGTGCAGTCCGGCCCCGGGTCCGACATCACGGTCGGCAACGCGCTGCCGCTGTCGCTGATGCCGGTCGGCACGCTGGTCCACAACGTGGAACTCCAGCCCGGCCGCGGCGGCCAGCTCGGCCGCTCCGCCGGTGTCGGCATCCAGCTGATGGCGAAGGAGGCCGGGATGGCCACGCTGCGCCTGCCGTCCGGCGAGATGCGCATGGTGCGCGCCGAGTGCCGCGCCACCGTCGGCGTGGTCGGCAACGCCGACCACCAGAACGTCACGATCGGCACGGCCGGTCGCAAGCGCCACATGGGCGTGCGCCCGCAGACGCGCGGCACCGCCATGAACCCCGTCGACCATCCGCATGGCGGTGGCGAGGGAGCTACTCCGCTGGGCAACCATCCCCAGACGCCCTGGGGCGTGCCGACTCTCGGCTACCGCACCCGCAAGAAGGGCAAGCAGTCCGACCGTTACATCGTCCGCGGCCGGCGCCGCGGCAAGAAGGGTGGCCGCTGATGAGCCGTTCCTCAAAGAAGGGGCCGTGGGTCGAGGACCGTCTGATGCAGCGCATCGAGACCATGAACACGGCCAACTCCAAGCAGATGATCCGCACCTGGTCGCGGACGTCGACGATCTTCCCCGAGATGGTCGGCCACACCATCGCCGTACACGACGGGCGCAAGCACGTGCCCGTGTTCGTGTCCGAGTCGATGGTCGGTCACAAGCTCGGTGAGTTCGCGCCGACGCGCACCTATCGCGGGCACGAGTCCAAGGGCAAGGTGCGATGACGCCTGACAGCCCTCAGGATCCGCAGAAGGGCAAGGCAGGCGAGGACGCCGTGCCCGAGGAGGCCAAGGAGACCAAGGCGGCCGCCAAGCCTAAGCGCGCGCCGGCGAAGAAGAAGGCCGACACCGCCGGCACGCAGCCGGAGGCGAAGCCGAAGCCGAAGCGCACGCGGGCGAAGAAGGCCGACGCGGAGCCCGTCGAGGCCGCCGCCGCCGAGACCGGCGTCGACAAGGTCGCGGCCGAGGCGACCGAGGAGAAGCCCAAGCCGCGGCGCCCACGGCCGAAGCCCGAGGACCGCAACCCGGCCGGGACCAAGCCCGAGGGCACCGACGAGCCGGCCGCCGCAGCCGCTGCCGACAAGCCCGCCAAGGAGGCCGCCGCCAAGCCGCGGCGCAAGCTCGACCGCCGCAAGCCCGCCGAGCCGGGCGTGCTCGTCCGCGCGCAGGCCAAGTACGTGCGGACCTCCGCTCGCAAGGCGCGCCTGGTCTGCGACCACATCCGCGGCAAGGACGTCGCCGAGGCGCGGGCCATCCTCGCCTTCACCACGCGCGGCGCGGCCAAGCCCTGGATCAAGCTTCTGGAGTCGGCGGTCGCGAACGCCGAGCACAACCACGAACTGGTGGGCGAGGACCTGCGGATCGTCGCCGTCCACGCCGACGAGGGACCGACGCTGAAGCGGTATCGCCCGCGCGCCATGGGTCGCGCGACGCGGATCCGCAAGCGCACCTCGCACCTGACCATCACGCTTACCCCGAAGGAGTCCTGAGGCATGGGTCAGAAGGTTCACCCCGAGGCCATGCGCGTGGGCTACATCCACGACTGGAAGTCGAACTGGTTCTCCGAGAAGAACTTCTCCGACTTCCTGATCGAGGACGTGCGGATCCGGGACCACATCACGAACAAGCTCGCGCACGCCGGCCTGTCGGACATCACGATCCGCAAGGACGCCGCCGAGGTGGAAGTCAACATCCACACGGCGCGGCCGGGCATCGTGATCGGCAAGTCCGGCTCCGAGGTCGACGCCCTGCGGCGCGACCTGCACCGGATCACCGGCAAGTCGATCAAGGTCAACATCCTCGAGATCAAGCGTCCCGAGCTGGACGCCAAGCTCGTCGCGCAGTCGATCGCCGAGCAGCTTCAGAACCGCGTGGCCTTCCGCCGCGCGATGAAGCGATCGCTGACGAGCGCCATGCGCTCGGGCGCCAAGGGCTGCAAGATCCAGGTCTCCGGCCGCCTCGGCGGCGCTGAGATGGCGCGCACCGAGCAGTACTCGGACGGCCGCGTGCCGCTGCACACACTGCGCGCCGACATCGACTACGGCTTCTACGAGGCACGTACGACGTTCGGCCGCATCGGCGTCAAGTGCTGGATCAACAAGGGCGAGATCATGCCCGCCGGTTACGCCGGCCAGGACCTCACGTCTCTCGACGAGGCTCCGGGCCGCGGCGACGACCAGAGCGATGACCGCCGGCGCGGTCGCGGTGGCCGCGACGGTCGCGGGCGCGGCGACGGGGGCGGCGGTCGCGGACGCGGTCGCGGACCCGGTGGCCCCGGTGGGCCGGGCGGCCCCGGCGGTCCCGGTGGCCGTGGCGGCGGAGGCGGCTTCGGCGGCGGCGGCGGTGGCCGTGGCGGCGGAGGCGGCGGCGGCCGTGGCGGCGGTGGCGGTCGCGGCGGCGGTGGCGGCGGCCGTGGTGGCCCGCGTCCGGACCTGAGCGGAGGGATCAGCCGCTGATGTTGAGCCCGAAGCGAGTCAAGTTCCGCAAGCAGCATCGCGGGCGCCGGCGCGGCCTTTCGCGCGGTCAGCAGCACGTCGAGTTCGGCGAGTACGGCCTCAAGGCGCTCGAGAACGGTTGGCTCACCAACCGCCAGATCGAGGCTGCCCGTATCGCCATGACGCGCAAGATCAAGCGTGGCGGCAAGGTGTGGATCAACGTCTTTCCCGACAAGCCCTTCACGAAGAAGCCGGCCGAGACCCGCATGGGCTCCGGCAAAGGCAACCCGGAGGGCTGGGTTGCCGTCGTGAAGCCCGGGCGCGTGATGTTCGAGCTGTCCGGCGTGCCGGAGCCGCTCGCCCGTGAGGCCATGCGCCTCGCCGGCCACAAGCTGCCCGTGAAGACCAAGTTCGTGATGCGGGAGGACGGTCACTGATGAAGGCCTCCGAGCTGCGAGACCTCAGTGACGGCCGGCTGCGCGAGCAGATCGCGACGGCGCGTCGCGACCTGTTCGGGCTGCGCATGCAGTCCGCTACCGGCGAACTGGACAACACCGCGCGACTGAGCGGCGCCAAGCGCGACCTTGCGCGGGCACTCACCGTCGCCCGCCAGCGCGGCGTCGACCCCAACGTGAACGTGAATACGACGACTGAGGCCGACAATGGCTGAGAAGAAGAACGAAGAGACCCCGGAGACCATCCAGGACGAAGTCACGGACGCCGCCGCAGGCGGCGACGAGGCGACGCCCGCTCCCGAAGCGGCTGCTGAGGAGACCCCTGCGGCCGAGGAGACCCCGGCTGCGGAGGAGACTCCCGCGGCTGAGGAGACCCCGGCGGCTGAGGAGACCCCTGCCGCGGAGGAGCCCGCCGCTGCCGAGGAGACCCCGGCTGCTGCCGAGGAGACTCCCGCTGCCGAGGCTGAGCCTGCCGCGGAGGAGGCCCCGAAGGCGAAGGCGCCCAAGGGCGGCCTCACGCGCGGCGAGAAGCTGGAGGCCAAGCGCGCAGAGCGCCAGGTCGCCGCGGGCAAGCGCAAGCCGCGCACGCCCGAGGAGCGCGACGCCGAGCGCCGGGAGCGGCGCGCCGGGGTCGCCAAGCAGCGCCGTGCCTACCGGCAGCGGACCAAGGCCAAGCGGGTCGAGGCGCGCAAGGCCGCGCCGGCGCCCGAGGCCGCCCACGCGCCCGAGCACGGTCCCGGCCGCGCCAAGACGCGCCAGGGCATCGTCGTCTCCGACAAGGGCGAGAAGACGATCACGGTCGCGATCGACGTGGTCGGCCGCCACAAGCGCTACCACAAGATCCTGCGCTCGACGACCAAGCTGTACGCCCACGACGAGCGCAACGACGCCCATCCGGGCGACACCGTGCGCGTCCAGGAGTGCCGCCCGATGTCGCGCAGCAAGCGCTGGCGCCTGGTTGAAGTTGTGGAGCGCGCCAAGTGATCCAGAACGAGACACGGCTCAAGGTCGCCGACAACACCGGCGCCCGCGAGATCCTCTGCATCCGCGTGATGGGCGGCTCGCGCCGCCGCTACGCGGGCGTGGGCGACATCATCACCGCGACCGTCAAGGCCGCCAACCCACAGGGTTCGGTCAAGAAGGGCGAGGTGGTGAAGGCGGTCGTCGTACGCACGAAGAAGGAGTTCGGGCGCGACGACGGCACCTACATCGCCTTCGACGAGAACGCGGCCGTGATCATCGACGCCCAGAACAACCCGCGCGGCACGCGCATCTTCGGGCCGGTGGCCCGCGAGCTGCGCGACGGCGGCTTCATGAAGATCGTCTCTCTCGCCCCGGAGGTGCTGTGATGCGCATCCGCAAGGACGACGAGGTCATCGTCGTCTCCGGCAAGGACAAGGGCAAGACCGGCAAGGTGTTGCGCACGGACCCCAAGAAGGATCGGGTGTTCGTCGCGGGCCTGAACATGGTCAAGCGCCACCAGCGCCCGAATCCCGGCCGCCCGAACATGCAGGTGGGCGTGATCGAGAAGGAAGGTCCGATCCACGTGTCCAACGTGGCTATCGTCGACCCCACGGACCACAAGCCGACGCGCATCGGCATCCGTCGTGAGGACGGCCGGCGCATGCGGATCTCGAAGCGCACGAACTCAGAGCTCGACTGACATGGCAAGACTCAAAGATCGATACAACGAGGAGATCCGGACCGCGCTGGTGCGCAAGTTCGGCTACAGCTCCGTGATGCAGGCCCCGAAGCTCCAGAAGGTCACGCTCAACATGGGCGTGGGCGAGGCCAAGCAGGACTCGAAGATGCTCGAGGCCGCGCAGGGCCAGCTGGCGACCATTGCCGGCCAGCAGCCGAGCGTCCGCCGCGCGCGCAAGTCCGTCGCGGCGTTCAAGCTGCGCGAGGGCATGCCGGTCGGTCTGTCGGTGACGCTGCGCGACGAGCGCGGCTACGAGTTCATCGACCGCCTGACCGCGATCGCCCTGCCGCGCCTGCGTGACTTCCGGGGTCTCAACCCGCGCTCGTTCGACGGCCGCGGCAACTACTCGATGGGGATTCGCGAGCAGGTCATCTTCCCGGAGATCGACTACGACAGCGTCGACCAGGTGCGCGGGCTCGACGTCACCATCACCACATCTGCCCCGACCGACGCCGAGGCGTTCGCGCTGCTCGACGCGCTCGGTCTGCCCTTCGCCCGTGACGGGCGCCCTGCGGACTTCGAGAGCCTCAACCAGGAGCCCGCGGCGGCCTAAGAACCCAGGAGACCATGGCTAAGAAGTCCAAAATCGCGCGCTTGGCGCGCCCGCCGAAGTACAAGACGCGGGCCCACTCGCGCTGCCGCCGATGCGGCCGCCCGCGTGCCGTGTACCGCAAGTTCGGCCTGTGCCGGATCTGCCTGCGCGAGCTCGCGCACAACGGATACATCCCCGGCATGACGAAGTCGAGCTGGTGACGCCATGTCGATGACCGACCCAATCGCCGACTTCCTCACCCGGATCCGCAACGGGATCATGGCCGCGCACGAGACGGTCGAGATTCCCGCAAGCCGCTTCAAGCGCGATCTGGCGCGGATCCTGGTCGAGCAGGGGTACATCCTCGGCTTCGACGAGGCGCCCGGCGAGCCCGGCTCCGCAGGCGAGAAGCTGCTGATCAAGCTCAAGTACACTGACGACCGCACTTCGGTCATCTCCGGCCTGCGCCGCGTGTCCCGTCCCGGGCAGCGGACGTACGTCGACGCCAAGCACATCCCGAAGGTCCTGGGTGGCATGGGCACGGCGATCGTGTCCACGTCCCGGGGCGTGATGACCGGGCACGACGCCCGCCGCGCAGGAGTCGGCGGCGAGGTCGTCGCCGAGGTCTGGTAGCAAGCCATGAGCCGCATCGGAAAGAAGCCCATCCCCATCCCCACCGGCGTGACCGTCACGGTCGAGCCGGAGGTCGTGCGCGTGGCCGGCCCGCGCGGGGATCTGGCCGAGCGCAAGAACCGCTCGATCGACGTCAAGATCGAGGGCGAGGAGCTGCTCGTCACGCGCCCGACCGACCGCGCCGAGCACCGTGCGCTGCACGGGCTTACGCGCTCGCTGGTCGCGAACATGGTCGAGGGCGTCACTTCCGGGTTCACGAAGGCGCTGGAGATCCAGGGCGTCGGCTATCGCGCCCAGCTCAAGGGCCGCGATCTCGAGCTGGCGCTCGGGTACTCGCACCCCGTCTCGATCAAGGCGCCGGAGGGCATCGAGTTCGAGGTGCCCCAGCCGACGCGCGTGATCGTCAAGGGCAACTCCAAGCAGCAGGTCGGCGAGATCGCCGCGATCATTCGCAAGCAGCGGCCGCCGGAGCCCTACAAGGGCAAGGGCATCCGCTACCAGGGCGAGTACGTCGTCCGGAAGGTGGGCAAGCGCGCATGACCGTTCTCACCGCTCCCACGCGGCGCCTGCGCCGCCGCCGCCGCGTCCGCGCCAAGGTGCGCGGTTCCGCCGAGCGGCCGCGCGTCTCGGTGTTCCGCTCGAACCGCGGGATCTTCGCCCAGTTGATCGACGACGATGCCGGCCGCACGCTGGCCGCCGTCAACTGGACCGAAGCCGATCTGCGCTCGCTCAAGCCGCTCGAGCAGGCCAAGCGCGCGGGCGGCCTGCTGGCCGAGCGCGCGAAGGCCGCCGGCATCGAGACCGCGGTGTTCGACCGCGGCGGCTACCAGTACCACGGCCGTGTAAAGGCACTCGCCGAGGGCGCCCGCGAGGGCGGCCTGAACTTCTAAGACCGCTACCCTCGAAGGAACATGGCAGCCCCCGACCGATCCGTATCTTCCACCGGCCTCGACCTTCAGGAGCGCGTCGTCGAGATCAACCGCGTCGCCAAGGTAGTCAAAGGCGGCCGGCGTTTCTCGTTCACCGCACTCGTCGTCGTCGGCGATGAGAACGGCGTCGTCGGCGTCGGCTATGGCAAGGCGAACGAGGTTCCGCTCGCGATCCAGAAGGGCGTCGAGCGCGCGAAGAAGAACCTCTTCCGCGTGCCGCGCCACGGCTCCACGATCACGCACCAGACGACCGGGATCTACGGGTCCGGCCGCGTGTTCATGAAGCCCGCCTCGCCCGGTACCGGCGTGATCGCCGGTGGCGGCGTGCGCGCGGTGCTCGAGCTCGCCGGCATCCACGACATCCTCTCCAAGTCGCTCGGCACGCAGAACCCGATCAACCTCGTGAAGGCGACGATCGCGGGCCTGCAGGGCCTGCGGCGCCCCGAGGAGGTCGCGACCCTGCGCGGCATGTCCGTCGACCGTGTGCTCGGTCTGGGCGGCGGGAACGGCGCGGCCGAGACGCTGTCCGCGGAGGCGCCCGTCGAGGCCGCGGAGCCGGAGGCGGAAGAGACCGCTGAGGCGCCCGCATGAGCTTGGTGATCAAGCAGGTCAAGTCGTCGAACGGCGCCAACGGGCGCCAGCGCGACACGCTGCGCTCGCTCGGCCTGCGCGGGATCGGCAAGTCGGTCGAGCGTGACGACTCCCCGCAGTTGCGGGGCATGGTCCACTCGGTCCGCCATCTCGTGGTGGTCGAGGAGAAGTCGTGAGCGCGCCCGACGAGAAAACCGAGACCACGGAGCCGATCGGGCTCCACAACCTCAAGCCCGCTCCCGGGTCGCGCCGGCCGCGCAAGCGCATCGGCCGCGGCGAGGGCTCGGGCACCGGCAAGACAGCCGGTCGCGGCCAGAAGGGCTACGGCTCGCGCTCGGGCTCCAAGCAGCGCACCCGCTTCGAGGGCGGCCAGAACCCGCTCCACATGCGGATGCGCAAGCTGCGCGGCCCGAACAAGAAGATGTCGATGCCGTTCGAGCCGTTCCGGACACACACCCAGCCGGTCAACCTGGCCGACCTGGAGCGCGTGTTCGATGACGGCGCGGCGGTCGATCTCGACGCGCTGCGCGCCGCCGGTCTTGGCACGCGCAAGAACATCCCCGTGAAGATCCTCGGTCGCGGCGAGCTGACCAAGAAGCTCACCGTCCACGCTCACGGGTTCTCCAAGACCGCTCGCGAGCGCATCGAGTCCGCGGGCGGGACCTGCCAGGTCATCGAGTAGGGCAGGGCCTGCGGCATGGTGTCGACGATCCTCAATGCGTTCCGGGTCGCCGATATCCGGAAGAAGCTGCTGTTCACCGCGGTGATGCTGGCGCTCTACCGGCTCGGCGCGTTCATCCCGGTGCCGGGCGTCAACGTCGCCGCGCTCGAGCAGATCTCGAACAACTACGCCGGCGGCAACATCCTCGGCTTCCTGAACCTGTTCAGCGGCGGCGGCCTGGGCCGGCTCGCGATCTTCGCGCTCGGCATCATGCCGTACATCACGGCCTCGATCATCCTGCAGCTGCTGACGGTGGTTTCGCCGTCGCTCGAGAAGCTGCAGCGCGAGGGCGAGGTCGGCCAGCAGCGGATCACTCAGTACACGCGCTACCTGACGGTCGGCCTGTCCGCCGCTCAGGCGATCGGCTACGTCTTCCTGTTCCGCTCGCAGGGCAACCGCGCCGGCGCGCCGGTGATCGACAACTTCTCGCCCGGCGGCGTGATCCTGATCGTCGTCTGCCTGACCGCGGGCAGCATCCTGCTGATGTGGATGGGCGAGCTGATCACCCAGCGCGGCATCGGCAACGGCATCTCGCTGATGATCTTCGCGTCGATCGTCTCCGGCCTGCCGAACGGCATCCAGGCCTGGTGGACGAACCCGGACCAGGTGTTCAAGGTGATGATGCCGTTCGTCGCGCTCGGCGTGATCGCCGCGATCGTGTTCATCCAGGAGGGCCAGCGCCGGATTCCGATCCAATACGCCAAACGCGTAATTGGGCGCCGGATGAGCTCCGGCGGCCAGACCTACCTGCCGCTGCGCGTGAACATGGCCGGTGTGATCCCGGTCATCTTCGCGGCGTCGATCATGGCCTTCCCGCCCACGCTCGGCGAGCTCGTGCCGGGTCTGCAGGGCGTCTCGAACTTCTTCAATCCGAGCGGATGGGCGTACATCGTCGGCGAGACGGTGTTCATCATCCTGTTCACCTACTTCTACACCGCGGTCACGTTCAATCCCGTCGACCAGGCGGACAACCTGAAGAAGTACGGCGGCTTCATCCCGGGGGTGAGGCCGGGGAGACCGACGGCCGAGTTCCTCGACCGGATCCTGGCGCGACTCACGTTCCCGGGCGCGCTGTATCTGGCCGCCGTGGCGGCGCTTCCGACGATCCTGATCAATCAGACGTCGGCCAACTTCTACTTCGGTGGCACCTCGATCCTGATCGTGGTCGGTGTCGCGCTCGACACCATGAAGCAACTCGAGGCGCAGCTGATGATGCGCAACTACGAGGGCTTCCTCAAGTAGGCTGCCGCACGCGTGACTGAGCTGAATTTGATCCTCCTCGGGCCACCCGGGGCCGGTAAGGGCACCCAAGCCGCGCGCCTGCGCGAGGATTTCGACCTGCCCTACATCGCCACGGGCGACCTCCTGCGCGGACATGTCAAGGACGCAACCGAGCTCGGCAACGAGGCCAAGGGCTACATGACGGCCGGCGAACTCGTCCCCGATGACCTCGTGATCGCGATGATCCTCGAGAAGGTCGAGGAGGAGGGCCAGGACGGCTTCCTGCTCGACGGCTTCCCGCGGACCGTGCCGCAGGCCGACGCGCTCGCCGAGGAGCTCGAGCAGCGCGGGCGCCGGCTCACCGCCGCGCTGCAGATGGCAGCACCGGACGACGTCGTGGTCCAGCGCCTCTCCGGCCGCCGCCAGTGCCCGAACGGGCACCTGTACCACGAGGACTTCGACCCGCCCAAGCATGTGGGCTTTTGCGATCAGTGCGGCAAACCGCTCAACCGGCGCGACGACGATGATCCGGACAAGGTTCGTACGCGCCTGCGGATCTATCATCAAGAGACCGAGCCACTGATCGACTACTACGACGAGCTGGGCCTGCTCCGCCGCTTCGACGGCACGCGCACGCCGGGCGAGGTCCATGACCATGTCCGCGCGACGCTCGCAACGCTCCGACTCGAAGAGCGACTCTGAAGCCATGATCGTCAAGAAGACCCCCGCGGAGATCGACAAGATGGCCCGCGCGGGGGAGATCCTCGTACGGACGATGGACCTGCTGGCCGCGAAGGTCCGGCCCGGCGTGACCACCGCCGACCTCGACGAGGCGGCCGAGAAGTTCATCCGCTCGCAGGGCGCGACGCCCGCCTTCAAGGGCTACCGCGGGTTCCCCGGCTCGATCTGCGCGTCGCCGAACGACATGGTCGTGCACGGCATCCCCGGCAAGTTCAAGCTCTCGCGCGGCGACGTGCTGAGCATCGACATCGGCGTCGTCTACGACGGCTGGGTCGCCGACGCGGCGCGTACGTTCGGCGTGGGCGAGATCTCGCCGGTGGCCGACAAGCTGCTGCAGGTGACAGAGGAGTCGCTGTTCCTGGCGGTCGAGCAGTGCCGGCCCGGCAAGCGGCTTGGCGACCTCGGGCACGCGGTCCAGGCGCACGTCGAGGCCGCCGGCTTCTCGATCGTCCGCTCGCTCGTCGGTCACGGCATCGGGCGCGACATGCACGAGGAGCCCCAGATCGCCAACTACGGCCAGCCCGGCAAGGGCACGCCGCTGGAGGAGGGGATGGTGCTCGCCGTCGAGCCCATGACCACGGCCGGCCGCCACCTCGTGCGCATGGGCGACGACGGCTGGGCGATCTACTCCCAGGACGGCTCGCTCGCCGCGCACTTCGAGTTCACGGTCGCGATCACGGCCGACGGCCCGCGCATCCTCACGCCTTGGCACGAGTCCAAGGCCCGCGCCGCCGCGTAGCGAACAGCGCGAGCAGGGCGAACGCCGGCGCGGCCACCGCGATCGCGCTCTCGCGCCCGTCGCACGCTCCGATCTCGTCGCAGCGGCCGAACGTGCACGACCGCGCGCGGCGCGCCCAGCCGTCCGGGTCGCTCCAGCGGCCCTGGGGCTGGAACGCCGGGCCGCGTGGTGAGTCCATCTCACCCGGCACCCAGCCCGCGCGGGCGGCGCCCCAGCGGCCGGGCCAGCGCATCCAGGCCGGGCGATCGGCCGCGATCGGCTCAAGCGGCGCACGGACCGCGAGGCCGCGGCCGTCGGCCTCGTCGTTGGGGTCCGGCCACATCCGGTCGCGCACGCCCGGGCGGAAGTACGCGGCGTGCGATCCGCGCGCGAGGTAGACGACCGGGTGCCCGCCGCGCTTCTCGACCGCCGACCACGGGCACCGCTCCGCGCCGGAATGCTGGGCGTAGACCGCCTCGACGGGCTGCCCGGCGCCATCGCTGCGGACCTGCACCATCTCCCAGTCGCCGGCGTGGCGGCCGGTGCGCACGATCCCCCGATCCTGGCCGTTGTGCGGGAAGTACAGCCACCACTGGCGCCAGCGGCCGGAGACGCGCTCGTAGACCACCGGAACGTCCGCCACCGTGCCCGCGCGCGGTCCGACCGAGGCGAGCGGAGACGCCTCGCGGGAGTCGTGCACGACGATCGGGCCGAGCAACGCCAGTACAGTGAGAAGGGTAGTCATACGCTGCCTGTTCTACCTGCCTGAGGCGACGTCGGAACAGCCGTTCCCTTTGCTATTCTGTTTCGTCGCGCTCTGGGCCGTGAGGTACCTGTGCGACGACTTTTTCGTCCGGGGGATTGGTAGCGGTGGCCGCAACGGTCGCCAGAGCCACCCCGTCTGGATCATCAGCCGAAAGGGATCATGAAGGTACGACCGTCGGTGAAGCCGATGTGCGAGAAGTGCAAGATCATCCGCCGCCACGGGCGGGTCCTCGTGATCTGCCAGAACCCCCGGCACAAGCAGCGTCAGGGGTAAGGCACGCATGGCTCGTATCGCTGGGGTCAACATCCCGCTCAACAAGCGCGTCGAGATCGGCCTGACCTACATCTACGGGGTCGGACGGCCGACGTCCAACAAGGTGCTGGCCGAGCTCGGCATCAGCCCTGACACGTACGTCCGCGAGCTGACGGACGACGAGATCTCGAAGCTTCGCGACATCATCGACACCGACCTGGTGGTCGAGGGCGATCTGCGCCGCGAGCGCTCGCAGGCCGTCAAGCGCCTGATGGAGATCGGCTGCTACCGCGGGATGCGCCACCGCCGCGGCCTGCCGGTCCGGGGGCAGAACACGAAGACCAACGCCCGCACGCGCAAGGGTCCCAAGCGCATGCAGGTCGCCGGTAGGAAGAAGGCAACCAAGAAGTGAGTCCTGCTCCCCGCCGTCCCCAGCGCGGCCGCCGCCGGGTCAAGAAGAACATCCCGATCGGTCAGGCGCACATCAAGACCAGCTTCAACAACACGATCGTTGCCCTCACGGACCGCGAGGGCAACGTGATCGCATGGGAGTCCGCCGGCGGCGCCGGCTTCAAGGGCTCCCGCAAGTCGACTCCCTTCGCCGCCCAGGTGACGGCCGACGCGGCCGCCCGCAAGGGCATCGAGCAGGGCATGCAGAAGGTCGAGGTCTTCGTGAAGGGCCCGGGCTCGGGCCGCGAGACCGCGATCCGCTCGCTGCAGGCCGCCGGCCTCGAGGTCACCGGCGTGAGGGACGTCACCCCGCAGGCACACAACGGCTGCCGCCCCCGCAAGCGGCGGAGGGTCTGACACACCGAATGGCTCGCGATACCTCTCCCCAGTGCAAGCAGTGCCGCCGCGAAGGGCAGAAGCTCTTCCTCAAGGGCGAGCGCTGTCTGACCGACAAGTGCGGCGTCGAGCGGCGTTCCTACCCGCCCGGCGAGCACGGCCGCGGTCGTCAGAAGCAGTCCGAGTACCGCGTCCAGCTGCGCGAGAAGCAGAAGGCGCGCCGCTACTACGGGGTGCTGGAGAAGCAGTTCCGGACGTACTACGCCAAGGCCTCACGCCAGCCTGGCATCACCGGCGAGAACCTTCTGCGAATCCTCGAGTGCCGCTTCGACAACGTGCTCGTGCGCCTCGGATTCGCCGCGTCGCGCCGCCAGGCGCGTCAGCTCATCCGCCACGGCCATTGGGCGGTCAACGGCCGCCGCGTGGACATCCCGAGCTACCAGGTGCGTGCGAACGACGTGATCACCTTCAAGCCCGGCTCGGACGCCGAGACGGTTATCCGCGATGCGACCGAGCTGGTGGCGCAGGTGCCGGCGTGGCTGCAGGCGGATCACGACCAGCTCACCGCAAAGGTGTTGCGCAAGCCCGAGCGCGCGGAGATCGCTGCGCCGGTGCAGGAACAGCTCATCGTCGAGCTGTACTCGAAGTAGGACCCCGCCTTGCTCGGCGCCCCCTCTCCCCAGGCGCCGCTTGCTCTCGCTCCCAGAACCTGAGACGACGTTAGGACCAAATGCTCGACTTCCAGATCCCCCGAATCACCGCAGAGTCCGTGGAGGACAACCGCGGCCAGTTTGTGGTCGAGCCGCTCGATCGCGGTTTCGGCTACACATTCGGCAACTCGCTTCGCCGCGTGCTTCTCGCCTCGCTGGCGGGGGCGGCGGTGACCTCCGTCCGCATCGAGGGGGTCGCCCACGAGTTCTCGACCGTCAAGGGCGTCACCGAGGATGTGACAGACATCGTCCTGAACCTCAAGGGCATCGTGTGCCGCATGCACTCGGACGCCACCGAGGTCGAGGCCCCGCTCGTGGTGACCGGCCCCGGTGAGATCACGGCGCGCGACATCGACCTGCCCTCGGGCGTCGAGATCCTCAACCCGGACGCGCACATCGCCACGCTCGAGAAGAAGACCAAGCTCGAGATGTACCTGACGATCGGCCGCGGCCGTGGCTACCGGCCGGCGGAGGACAACAAGTCCCCCGACCAGCCGATCGGCGTGATCCCGATCGACTCGATCTTCTCGCCGGTGCGCCGCGTGGCGTACTCGGTCGAGCAGGCCCGCGTCGGCCAGCGCACCGACTTCGACAAGCTCACGATCGACATCGAGACCGACGGCTCGATCGATCCGCAGGCCGCGCTGCGCGAGGCGGCGGAGATCCTGATCTCGTCGCTCTCGATCTTCACGGACGAGGAGCGGATCGAGGAGCTGCGTGCCGGCCCGGCCGGCATGTCGGCGCTCGAGAACGGTGCGGGCACCGGCGCCGCGCTCACTCCGGGCGGCCGCACCGGCGGCTCGCCGATGGACGACATCCTGATCGAGGAGCTCGAACTCGGCGTCCGCTCGTACAACTGCCTCAAGCGGGCGGGGATCCAGACGGTCGGCGATCTCGTCTCCAAGTCGGAGGGTGAGCTCGCTGCGATCCCGAACTTTGGTAAGAAGTCGATTGACGAGGTCATCGAGACCCTGTCCCAGCGCGGGCTGACACTCCGCAACGACTGAGACCATGCGCCACCAGAAGACCCGCCACAAGCTCTCGCGTGACTCCGCGCACCGGAAGGCGCTGCTGGCCAACCTGTGCATCGAGGTCATCGACCACGAGCGGATCAAGACCACGCAGGCCAAGGCCAAGGCGGTCAAGCCGGAGATCGAGAAGCTGATCACGCTGGCGCGCAAGGGCGACCTCCATGCGCGCCGGCAGGCGATCTCGATCCTGCAGCATCCCGACAAGGGCGTCATCTACAAGCTGTTCGAGGAGATCGCACCCCGGTACACCGAACGGCCCGGGGGCTACACCAGGATCCTCAAGCTCGGTCCGCGTCAGTCGGACTCGACCGAGATGGTCTACCTCGAGCTCGTCTGAGCACCAAGCTAACCCTCGAATACGACGGGAGCCCGTTCGCCGGCTGGGCTGCCCAGCCCGGGCTGCGGACGGTTGCGGGTGAGCTCGGGCGGGCGCTGCGGATCGTGCTGCGCGGCGAGGTCGCTCTGGCGGTGGCGGGCCGGACCGACCGCGGGGTGCACGCGCTCGGCCAGGTCGTGTCCTACGAAGGACCCGTGCCGGGCCTGCGCTCGCTCAACGCGCTGCTTCCGGACCAGATCGCCGTCGTAGCCGCCGAGGCGGCCCATGAGGGCTTCAGCGCCCGCCACGACGCGGTCAGCCGCACCTACGTGTACCGGCTGCTCGCGCGGCGCGTGCCCTCCCCGTTCGAGTCCGGTCGCGCGCTGTGGTGGCCGCACGCGCTCGACTTCGAGGCGCTCCAGGCGTGCGCCGCGATGCTCCCCGGCATGCACGACTTCACCGCCTTCACGCCCACCGAGACCTACCACCAGCGGTTCAACCGCCACATCATCAGCGCCGAATGGCGCCGCGCCGGCGCGTTCGGCGAGATCCTGGAGTTCTGGATCGAGGCCGACACGTTCATGCGCCAGATGAACCGCGTGCTGGTGGGGACGATGCTCGAGGTGGCAGGCGGCCGGCGGACCGAGGCCGACTTCCACCGCCTGCTGCGCGGCCGCCCGCGCAGCGACGCGGGCGCCACCGCGCCGCCGCACGGGCTGTATCTGGCGTCCGTCCGATATTGACTCTGGACGCGCCCGCCGCTCAGGAGTAGCGTCGGCCAATGGACCGTCGGCAGATGCTGGATCGGGCCGCCGACGCCCTCGCAGCCTGGAACCGCGGCGATGCCGCGGCGATCGGCTTGCTCGTCGCCGAGGACGTGATCTGGCGCGACGTCGCGCTCGGGATGCCGCTGCATGGCCGGGCCGCGTTCCAAGCGGCGGCGCAGGCGTACATGACGGCGTTCCCGGACCTGCACATCGACGTCACCTCGGTCACGCTCGACGGCGCGCGGCTCGTGCAGGAGTGGACCATGACGGGCACCCACCGCGGCGAGCTCCTGGGCATGGCGCCGACCGGCCGCTGGACCGAGACCTACGGCGCCGTGATCACGACGTTCGACGACGACGCGGTGATGATCGAGGGCGCGCTGTACTGGAACGCGTTGGCGATGCTGCAGCAGCTCGGGCTGCCGGCGGCGCCGGAGGCCACACCCGCCTGACCCCGTTTACACTCGGCGCGTGGCGGCGGTGCGGATCGAGCCGTGGGGCGAGGGGAACCTGGAGCTGCTGCAGCAGTTGCTGGGCGACCCCGCGATGATGGAGTACCTGGGCGGGCCGGAGAGCCCCGAGAGGATCGCCGAACGGCAGGCTCGCTACGAGGAGCCGGACTCGAAGCAGTTCAGGATCGTCGACGACGCCACCGGAGAGGGAGTCGGCTGGGTCGGCTACTGGGAGCGCGACTGGCATGGTCAGGTGTACGAGATCGGCTGGTCCGTGATCCCGGCCTTCCAGGGCCGGGGAATCGCCGGCGCGGCGACGCTCGCGGCGCTCGCGAGGGCGAGGTTGGAGCGCGACCGGCGGTTCGTGCACGCCTACCCGGCGGTCGAAAACGCTCCGTCGAACGGCCTCTGCCGCAAGCTCGGCTTCGAGCTGCTCGGGCCACACGACTTCGAGTGGCCGCCCGGCAGCGGGACGCTGATGCGCTCCAACGACTGGCGCTTCGACCTGCTCGCGGACGCCTAGGCGACCGGAACCGCGGCGACCGCGATCAGCGCCAGCAGCGCGGCCGTGACGGCCGCGCCACGCGCGCTCAGCGCGGTTCCGTGCGGCGGTGCGAACACGCGCAGCAGGTCGCCGACGGCGACGTAGAACACGGCGGCCGCGAGCGCGACGAGGCCGATGTGCAGCACGAGCTGGGGAGCCTGCACGGCGAGCACCGCGACGACGAGCAGGCCGGCGGCGCGCAGCAGCCGCGTGCCGCGCGTCCGCGGGGCCGCGAGAAGCGATTTCGCGGCCAGGCGCGGGCAACCGGCCGCAGCGGCGACGACCAGGCCGGCCGCGCACGCCGCCAGCGCCCAGACCCGCAGGTCGCCGAGGAACGCGTTCCACACGACGGAAACGACGGCGTCGCCATAGCTGGTGTCGAACTGCTCGAGCACGAGGTCGCGGGACGCCGTGATGCCGGCCGCGATCAGGCCACCCGCGGCGGCGACCGCCAGGCCCGACCCCCAGATCGCGCGGCGGCGGTCATCGGCGCGCGCGATCGCGAGCGCCAGGAGCCCGAGGCCGAGCACACCGAAGACGATCGCCAGCGGGCCTGTGAGTGTGCGCGCCGACGGGGCAACCGCGCGCAGCGCGCGCTCGGGTCCGGTCGAGCCGACCGAAAGCAGCGGTGGGTCGCCGATCTGCGGCAGCGGACCGGCGTCCGGCATCCGGTTCCTCAGGTCCGCGCGGAGCGCCGCGCCGGACCCCGGGATCCGTAGAGACGCCTCGGCGTCGGGCTCCCAGAACAGCGCGTGGTGCATGCGCGCGGCGGCGGTGCGGAAGTTCGCCTGGAACACGGGGTCGAGCGAGATGCCCCAGGCGACGGCGTCCTCGACGACGGCCTCGGCGGGCGCCAGCTCGGGCCGCTCGCCGACGACTCGGCGGCCGGTCCGCGCGGCGACCTCATGGCGTACCTCGTCCGACTGCAGCGTGCCGGCGGCACGGTCGGCGAACGCGGCTTCGTCGACCACGGCGAAGCGGGCGTGAGCGGCGATCCCGGCCACGAGCAGGCACGCCGCCGCGGCGACGAGGAGCCACGTGATGCCACGGCGCGCACCCATCCGAAGCACCCTACGAACGCGTCCCCGGGCACACCCTGGCCACAAGTTCGGTCTCTATCCTCCGTCACCGCCGATGCTGCGCGTGCTCCTCACCAACGACGACGGAATCCACGCCGACGGGCTGCAGACACTGCGGCGCGCGCTCGTCGCGCTCGAGGACGTGCACGTGGCCGTGATCGCCCCGGACGCGAACATGTCCGCGACCGCCCGGTCGATCACGACGCGGCGGCCGCTGTGGGTGACCGAGGTCCCGTTCGACGACGGCACGCACGGGTTCTCGTGCGACGGCACGCCGGTCGACTGCGTACGGCTGGCGTCGCTCGGGCTGATCGACGACTTCGAGCCCGACCTCGTGGTGGCCGGCATCAACCACGGCTCCAACCTCGGCGACGACATCACGTACTCCGGCACCGTGGCCGCAGCGTTCGAGGGCATCGTGCTCGGCGTGCCCGGCATCGCGGTTTCCCAGCAGTCGCAGGCGCGCGAGATGGACTTCCGGCTCGGCAACGTGTTCGACTTCGAGACGGCCGCGGCGTTCACCGCGCGCGTGGTCGACCGGATCGACGACGTCCCGCTGCCCGAGGGCACGCTGCTGAACATCAACGTCCCCGCCGGCCGGGCCGCCGGAGTCGACGTGGCCCGGCTCGGCAAGCGGATCTACCGGGACGCGCTGAAGGAGGTGGAGCGCGCCGGCGAGCTGCGGCGGCGCTTCCGGGTCTACGGCGACTCGCCCGTCCACGACGACGAGGCGGGCACCGACCTCGCCGCGGTGGCTGCCGGCCGGATCGCCGTGACCCCGCTGCACTTCGACCTCACCGCCGAGCACGGCATGGAGGGACTGCGGGACTACGACCTCGCCCAGTTGCTCAAGCCCGCCGCCGAGGAGATCGCCGAGTGAGCGCGCCGGCCGCGGCTCGGGCGCGCGCCGCCGAGCTACGGGAGCAGGTCTCCTACCACAGCCACCGCTACCACGTCCTCGACGACCCGGAGGTCGGCGACGACGTCTACGACGCGCTGTTCAACGAGCTGAAGGCGCTCGAGACCGAGTATCCGGAGCTGGTGGAGGAGAGCTCGCCGACCCAGCGCGTCGGCGAGGAGCCCGTGTCGCGGCTCGAGAAGGTCTCGCATCTGCAGCCGATGCTCTCGCTCGCCAACGCGCGCTCGGAGGAGGAGCTGCGCGCGTGGGTGGGCCGGATGCGGTCGCACCTCGCCCGCGAGGGGATCGAGGATCCGGAGTTCCGGTTCGTCGCCGAGCCGAAGATCGACGGGCTCGCGATCTCGCTGATCTACCGCGACGGCGTGCTCGAGCGCGGCGCCACGCGCGGCAACGGCGAGGTCGGCGAGGACGTCACGCACAACCTGCGCACGATCGGCGCGATCCCGTTGCGGGTGGAGGACGCGCCACCGCTGCTCGAGGTCCGCGGCGAGGTCTACATGTCGCTCCCGGACTTCCAGGCCCTGAACGAGCGCCGCGCCGAGGCCGGCCTGTCGACGTTCATGAACCCGCGCAACTCGGCGGCGGGCACGATCCGCCAGCTCGACCCGGCGCTGGCCGCCGAGCGGCCGCTCTCGATGTGGTGCTACGCGATCGGCGTCACCGAGGGTCTGCGCCTCGGCTCGCACTGGGAGGCGCTGGAGTGGCTGCGCGCGCACGGCTTCCGCGTGAACGAGGACGTGCGGCTGCTCGAGACCGAGGACGAGGTCGTCGCCCAGTGCCTGGCCTGGCAGGAGCGTCGCGGCGCGCTCGACTTCGAGATCGACGGCGTCGTCGTCAAGGTCGACGACTTCGAGCTCCAGCGCCGCCTCGGCGTCGTCGGCCGCGACCCGCGCTGGGCGATCGCCTGGAAGTTCCCGCCGACGACGGCGGTCACGCGGCTGAACGGCATCGAGTGGAACGTCGGCAAGTTCGGGGACCTGCACCCGTTCGCCGTGCTCGAGCCGGTCCACGTCGGCGGCGTGACCGTCAAGCTCGCCACGCTGCACAACGAGGAGGATCTCGCGCGCAAGGACGTGCGCGTGGGTGACGACGTGATCGTCCTGCGCGCCGGCGACGTGATCCCGCAGGTCGTCTCCCCGGCGCCGCATGCGGTCGAACGCAAGGACCGCGGGCCGGCCCCGGCGCCACCTGCCAACTGCCCGAGTTGCGGCACGCGCACGGTCAAGGGCGACGGCGTCTTCACGCGCTGCCCGAACCTCGTGTGCCCGGGGCGCCAATGGCAGCTCCTGAAGGCGTTCGCGGCGATCATGGACATCGACGGCCTCGGCGAGAAGCAGGTCGCGACGCTGCAGGAGAAGGGTCTCGTGAAGACCGCGGCCGACTTCTACCGCCTGACCAAGGAGCAGCTCGTCGCGCTCGAGCGGATGGGGGAGACGAGCGCGGAGAAGCTGCTGACGGCGATCGAGGAGTCCAAGCAGCGCCCGTTCGGCATCGTGCTGTTCGCGCTCGGGATCGAGGGCGTCGGCTACGTGACGGGCCGCAACCTCGCGGCGCAGTTCCGCACGATCGACGCGCTGCTGGCCGCCACGCCCGAGCAGATCGCCGAGACGCCGGGCATCGGCCCGATCGTCGCCCAGCTGATCCACGAGCAGCTCGCCGACGAGAAGCTGCGTGCACTGATCGCCGACATGCGCGAGCTCGGGCTGCAGTTCGAGCAGGAAGGCCCGCCGCCCGGCGAGGGCCCGCTGCGCGACCAGACGTTCGTGATCACCGGCACGCTGCCCGACCTCACCCGCGAAGAGGCGACCGAGCGGATCGTCGCGGCCGGCGGCAAGGTCACCGGCTCCGTCTCCAAGAAGACCTCCTACGTCGTTGCGGGCGGCTCACCGGGCTCCAAGCTCGCCAAGGCCGAGAAGCTCGGCGTGCCGGTGATCGACGAGGCCGGCCTGCTCGCCCTGCTCGACTGAGTTCGACATCGTGCTGCCCCGCGAGTAGTGTCGTTCGCGGCGACTGCGACCGGAAGGAGTT
This sequence comes from uncultured Solirubrobacteraceae bacterium, assembly GCA_963792385.1. Taxonomy (GTDB): domain Bacteria; phylum Actinomycetota; class Thermoleophilia; order Solirubrobacterales; family Solirubrobacteraceae; genus DASSUW01. The sequence continues at coordinate 42,583 of CAWBVZ010000003.1, forward strand.
GTCCGTGTGGGAGGAGCTGCTGCTGTAAGGCGCGTCGGGTGGGGTTGGGGCGTGCTCGCCCTGGCCGGGCTGATCTGCGCGCCGGCCACGCTGATCGTCTACGGCACCCCGTCGCCGGTCGAGGACGTGCTCAACCTGCTGATCTCGCTGTCGTTCATCGGCTGCGGGCTGATCGCGTGGCGGCGGCAACCGGACAACCCGGTCGGCGCGGTGATGATCCTGTTCGGCGCGCTCCGTGGGATCTCGATGTTCCTGCTGAAGACCGGCGGGGCGCTCGGCGTCACGATCGGGATCCCGCTCAAGGACTCGACGATCGTGTGGTTCGTCGTGCTCCTCCTCCTGTTCCCGGACGGGCGGCTGAAGGCGCGCATCGACCGCTGGATCCTCGCCCTGGCCCTGATCGCGCTCGTCCCGCTAGAGCTCGTGTGGATGGCGTTCCTGCCCGCCGAGCCCGGCGCAGACGCGAATCTGCTCCAGATCTCCTCGAACGCGGACGTCGCAGACGCCGTCGACACCCTCCAGCGCGCGCTGATCATCGCCAGCCAGGTGATTCTCGCCGCGGTGCTGACCAACCGCTGGTGGCGCGCGAGCGCAGCCGGCCGGCAGCTGCTGCTGCCCGCCCTCGCGGGCAGCGTCGCGCTCGCGTCGTTCACCGTCCTGCTGGGGGTCGACAAGCTCGCCGAGCAGGTCCCGCAATGGCTCGTGTGGGCGTTTTTCGTCACGTTCAGCGCGGTTCCGATCGCGATGCTCGTCCAGACACTTCGGGCCCGCCTCGCCCACGCCGCCGTCGGAGACCTGCTCGTCCGCCTCCAGCAGGATCCCGCGCCCGACCGGCTCGAGGCTGCGCTCGCCCGCGTCCTGCGCGACCCGACGCTCACGATCGCCTTCTGGCTGCCCGAGTACGGGAGCTACGCCGCGCTTGACGGCAGGCCGATGGAGGTCACCGCCGAGGCACCCGGCCGCGCCGCGACCCCGATCGACCGCGACGGTCGGCGGATCGCCGTCCTGCTCCACGACGAGGCGCTGCTGAGCGACCCGGGGCTGCTCGACGCGGTCGCCGCCGCGGCCGGCTTCTCGCTCGAGAACGGCCGCCTCCAGGCCGAGCTGCGGGCGCGCCTCGACGAGCTTCGGAACTCGCGCACGCGCATCATCGAGGCCGGGCAGGAAGAGCGCCGGCGGCTGGAGCGCAACCTCCACGACGGCGCCCAGCAGCGCCTCGTCACGATGTCGCTCGAGCTCGGGATGCTCGAGGCGCAGTTCGCCACCGACGACAGCACGCGCCGGCAGATCGGCCATCTGCGCAACGAGCTGGCGAGCTCGCTGGAGGAGCTACGCGAGCTCGCGCGCGGGCTGCACCCCGCGGTACTGAGCGACCACGGGCTCGAGGTCGCGCTCGAAGGCTTGGTGGCGCGGGCTCCGCTGCCTGTCTCGCTCCACATGCACCTCGACACCCGCCTGCCCGCGACACACGAGGTGGCGGCGTTCTACCTCATCTCGGAGAGCCTCGCGAACGTCGCCAAGTACGCCGCGGCGTCGTCCGTGAGCATCGACATCGGCCGCTCCAACGGCGACCTCGTCGTCGAAGTGGCCGACGACGGCCGCGGCGGCGCGACGACGGACGGCGGGTCAGGCCTGCGCGGGCTCGCGGACCGCGTCGAGGCGCTCGACGGGCGCCTGCGCGTGTGGAGCCCCGAGGGCGGCGGCACGCGGGTGCGCGCCGAGATTCCCTGCTCGTAACCGGGCGGGTACGCTGCCAGGCGTGTCCGACAACCTCGTGGCCGTCGTCGAGATCCCGAAAGGGTCGTCGAACAAGTACGAGTGGGACGAGGAGCTGGGAGCGATCAAGCTCGACCGGCTGCTGTTCTCCTCGCTCGGCTATCCCACGGACTACGGCTTCTTCCGCGACACGCTCGCCGCCGACGGCGACCCGCTCGACGCGATGATCGTCGTGTCCGAGCCGACGTTCCCGGGCTGCCTGATCGAGGTCAAGCCGGTGGCGCTGTTCCGGATGCGCGACCAGAACGCGGAGGACAACAAGATCCTCTGCGTGCCGCTGTCGGACCCGAACTGGAGCCACATCGAGCGCCTCGAAGACCTCCCGATGTCACTCCGCGACGAGATCTCGCACTTCTTCTCGATCTACAAGACGCCCGAGTGGAAGGTCGTCAAGGTCGACGGCTGGTACCCGCGCGAGGAGGCGCTGGAGTCGATCGACCGCGCGCGCCGGCGCTTCCGCGAGAAGCCGTAGAGTCCGTTTCAGAATGAGAGGCCCGGTCGTCCGTATCCGGGCGTGCCGACTTCTGAAACGGGCTCTCAGTCACTTACAGACGGTGAAGGTGCGCTTCGCGCGCACGCTGCCGTGCTTCGTGCGCCCGACGATCCGGATGGTCACCCGCCGCCCGGTCAGCTGACGGAGATCGATCACCGCGCGCAGGCGGCCGCCGCGGCGGCGGACGGTCGTGCGCTTGCCCGCCACCCACACCTTCGCCGAGCGCAGCTTGCCGCGGCGTGGCAGCAGGAGACTGGAGCGCACGGCTGAGTGGCAGCCCTTCGGCGTGCCGGCGGTCGGCAGTTCGAGCCGCGCGTTCGCCACGGTGATCGCCGCGGCGCCACGGACCGGGCCGTAGACCTGGCTGCCACCGATCACCTGCAGGTGGTAGGTGCCGCCCGGGGTCATGCTCGCCGCCACGGCCTCGAGCGGGCGCGTGACCGTGTGCGAGGCGCCGTCGAGCGTCACCGGCAGCGGCGTCACGAGGTTGCCGAGCACGACGTTGCGCTTGTCGTCGACGATCTGGGCGAACACGTGGGTCGCCGTGCCGGTGCCGGAGTAGGTGAGCTGCAGCCGCGGCTCACCGACGACCTGAGCGGTCGTCGCGGGGATCGGCACGTTCACCGCGTTGGCGGCCGGGCCGGCGGCGACCGGGGTGCCCGAGACGGTGTCGAGCGGGGTCAGCGCGAGCGTGCCCGATCCCTCGGCGACGACCGCCGCGCCGCGCGGCGGAGGCCAGCTCGGGCTGGTGCGCCAGACGGCGTCGTCGGCCAGCCATTCGAAGCCGGGGCCGGTGGGCGTCGACTGTCGCATGGCCACGTACTTGCGCAGCCACGCGATCACACGGCCCTCGAAATGGCCCGCCGGGCCGGTCCCGGTCAGGCACGTGCCGTGGCCTCCGCAGAACCACATCATCTTCACCGGCACGTGGTTGCGGCGCAGGATGTCGTAGTTGCGGATCGCCTCGGTCGTGGTGAACAGCGTGTCCGCCGTGCCTTGGAGCAGCAGCGTGGGGGCGCGGATGCGCTTCACCAGCGCGTTGCCCGGCCCGCGCGACTCGAACCATGCCCTGTCCTCGGCGGACTGCTTGCCGGTCGTCGTGCCGGAGACGAAGGCGGACCCGATGTGCGGGTCCAGCCGCCCGCTGGCCTGGCCGGCGGCGTACAGGACGGACGACCAGCCGCCCTTGATCGTCTCCTCCTTGTACAGGCTGGTCAGGAGCGAGTGCCACGCAATGCTCGGCGCGATCGCGTCGATCCGGTCGTCGATCGCCGCCGCGACCAGCTCGATCCCGCCCGCGTAGGAGACGCCGTGCATGCCCGCGCGCGGGTCGTTGGGCCCGTCGAGCGTGGCCTCGGGCTGGTCGGCGAGCCAGTCCAGCAGGGCCTGTACGTCGCGGCCCTCGTAGTCCTTGGAGTCGACCGTCACGGTGCCGCCGGACTCGCCGAACCCGCGCGAGTCCCACGTGAGCACGTTGAAGCCTGCCTTGCGCAGCGGCCCGACGCCGACGTTGCCCGTCGCGTCGCTGCTCGCGGCGTCCGGGTTCTTCTCGCGGCTGCCGGCCCAGCCGTGGGTCTGCAGGATCGTCGGCGCCCTGTGCCCGGCCTTCAGCCCTGCCGCCAGATGGAACGTGACGTGGATCTCCGTGCCGTCGAACGAGCGCACCACGGCTTCGCGGGCGGCGGCGGGCGCCGCGGCGGCGAGCACGAGGGCGACGGACAGGAGGAGGGCGCGAACGGGGACGTTCATCCGCGGCATGGTGGCAGGCGTACGCTTTCTACGCGCCGGTTCACGGTGTATAGCGGGCCAGGATCCCGGCCATGCGGTCCTGCAGCCGGTGTGCGGTCGTCAGGCCGACTCCGCTCATCAGGAACGCGAACGCGACGTGCCCGCCGGCGGGCGAGTCGCAGTAGCCGGCGAGGTTCGACACGCCGGTCAGCGTGCCGGTCTTGGCCCGGCAGCGGCCGCGGGCCGAGCTGTGGCGCATGCGGTCCGAGAGCGTCCCGGACTTGCCGGCGACGGCCAGCGAGATCCGCATCGGATCGGCGACGTCGCTCTCGCTCAGACCCTGGAGCAGCCGTACGACGTCGTGTGGCGTGGTGCGGTTCTGGTGGCTCAGCCCCGAGCCGTCGACGATCTGCGGCTGCGCGCCGAACTGCGCCGCCTGGCGGCGCGCGACGGCGGCGCCGGCGGCGGTCGTGCCGCCGCTGCCGAAGTCGGCGCCGAGGCCCTTGAGCAGCGTCTCGGCCATGTAGTTGTCCGACGGGCGGTTGGTGTGGCGCACCAGCACCGACATCCGCGCCGACGCCCACTCCCCGAGCGTGACGGCGCCGGCGGGCGCCGCGCCGACGGTCGCCTTCTGGCGCACCTTCACGCCCGCGCGCCGCAGCTCGAGCCGGAACTGGTCGGCGGCGTAGCGGGCGGGCTGGCGCTGGAAGCGCGAGCGGGATCCGAGCATGAGGCCCTTGTTGAACGGCAGCCCGCTCAGCGGGCCGACCCAGAACGAGACGCCGTAGTTGGAGTCGGGGCCGCCGCGCAGGCTGTCGAAGCGGGACTCGTCGCCCACCACCCGGCCGGTGATCTTCGTCAGCCCGCTGCCGGCAAGCACGCGCGCGAGCCCGCGCGCCTCGGCGCTGCTGAACTCCGGGTCGCCGCCGCCGCGCAGGTACACGTTCCCCTTCACCACGCCGTTGTCGTCGATCTCGGCGGAGCCGAGGACCTCGGTGGTGAGCTGGCTCGTCTCCCCCCACCGCAGCAGCGCCGCGGACGTCGTGTAGAGCTTGTTGACGGACGCTGGGGTGCGCGCCACGTCGGGGGCGCGGCCGTACAGCGTCGCGCCGCTGTCGAGGTCGACCACATACGCGCCCGAGGCGCCTCCTGCGACGCTCATCTGCTTGTCGAGCGCGCGTGCGGTGGCGGCTGGGCCGCCGGCGTGGGCGGCGGGCGCGAGCACGGCGGCAAGCAGTGCCGCGAGGCAAATGATCCTGGCCATCGGCGGTTGGAAACCCTCGTATGCAGCGGAAGTATCGGCGGTCCCGGCCGGAACTCACCGTACACTGCGTCAACAAGGATGGGCAATGTCGTAAAGCTCGAAGGATCTGGGCGACGGCGCCGTAGCCGGCCCCGCACCTCCAAGACCGCGCTCGTGCTCGGCGGCGGCGGTTTTACGGGCGGCGTGTACGAGATCGGCGCCCTGCGTGCGCTCGACCTGCTCGCCGTCGATCGCACCGTCAACCAGTTCGACGTGTATGTCGGCACCAGTGCCGGCGCGCTGATCGCGGCGCTCGCGGCCAACGGCGTCACACCCGAGCAGATGATGCGGGTGGTCAACGACCAGGTGCCGCAGCCGCTCGGCGAGGTCTCGCTCAACATGCTCCTGCGGCCGAACTACCGCGAGTTCGTCTCCAAGGGCGTGCGGCTGCCGCTGCATCTCCTGGGCGTGGCACGGGAGGTCGGGCGCTCGCTGCCGTCGCTGTCGCCGGTCGACCTCGCGATGGCGCTCGCCGACCTGCTGCCCTCCGGCCTCTACACCGGCGCCGGGATCGAGGACTACATACGCGGGGTGCTGTCGGATCCGGACCGCACGGACGACTTCCGCGAGCTGGCATGCGAGCTGTACCTGGCCGCCACCGACCTCGACACGTGCGAGCGGATCGTGCTCGGCGGCGCGGGCTGGGACGACGTGCCGATCTCCTCCGCGGTGCGCGCGTCGGCGGCGCTCCCGATGGTCTACCAGCCGCACCGGCTCAAGGACCGCGAGCTGGTCGACGGCGGGATCGTCTCGACCACGAACCTGGACATCGCCGTCGAGGCCGGGGCGAAGCTGATCGTTGTCGTCAATCCGCTGGTGCCGTACGTGAACGACTTCACGAAGGAGATCCCGACGCTGTTCGGCACGCGCGCGCGCCGGGTGTCGGACATGGGCTTCCCGAAGATCGGCTACCAGACGTTCAAGCTGCTGGCCTACCAGCGGCTGCACGAGGTGGCGCGGACGTGGCGCGAGCGCTACCCGGGCGTCGACATCGTGCTGATCGAGCCCGACACCGACGACGAGCTGATGTTCCAGACGAACATCCTCGACTACCGCTCGCGGCTCGAGGTGGCGCGCCACGGCTTCCAGTCCGTGACGGTGAAGCTGGCGGCCGACTACGAGGAGTTGCGCGAGACCTGCGCGCGCCACGGCATCAAGCTGTCGGCCACGCGCGTGCGCAAGGTCGTGCGCCACTTCGAGGCCGAGAAGGGCGAGAAGTCGCGCGCCTGGCGCCGCATCCTCGAGCAGACCACCGGCGCGCTGTTGCGCCAGTCCGCCGGCGACGAATAGGGGGCGAGGTTCCGCGCGTGGCCGCCTACGTGCGGCATGCGCTCGCTCCTGATCCTCACGCTCCTGCTCCTCCTCGTGCTCGTCGCCCCCGCGCGGGCGGGAACCTACGAGCACCACACGTTGTCGGCCGCGTCGCCGGGCCTCGACGGCTGGTCGCCGCACGTGGCCGCCCCCGGCGGCTTTGTCGCGGCGGGCGCCGCGGCCGGCGGCCTCTCGCTCGCGTTCTGGGCGCGGCCGTGGTTCGCGCCGGGCGACGCGGGGGACTGGACGTACGCCGCCGCCGCGGACACGACGATCGCCGACGTGGAGCTCGAGCGCGCGGTCGCCGGCATCGGCGGCGGCGACTGGAACACGCTGTTCGCGGCGATCGTGGACGGGCGCTGGCGCAACTGGGCGTGGGACGTGCCGTCGGTGGACCGGCCGTGGAGCCGTGTGGCGGCCGCCGGGCTCAACGCCGATCGCCTCGTGGCGCTGCTCCAGTGCGGCGGCCCGCACGTGTGCGTCGCCGCCGGCACCGCGTCGATGCAGCTGCGCGCCGCGCGCGTCGTGCTTCACGACGGCCACGCGCCCACGGTGTCGGTCGTCCAGGGCAGCCTGGCCGGCGACCAGGTGCTCTCGGGCACCGCGGGCCTGTCGTTCGCCGCGGCCGATCGCGGCGGCGGCGTGTATCGGGCGATCGCCGAGATCGACGGCGTTCCCGGACCGGCCGTGGCTCTCGGCGACGGCCGCTGCCGCGACGTGATCGAGGGCGGCGACCCGTATCAGTTCGCGTACCGCAGGCCGTGCCCGCTCGAGGCCGGCGCTGCCGTAGCCGTCGACACGACGCGCCTGAGCGACGGTCGCCACGTCGTCACCGTCTGGCTGGAGGACGCCGCCGGCAACCGGACGGTCGTCTACGGCCCGGCCACCAAGACTGTCGCGAATGCCTCGCCTCCGCCGGCCCCGGTCCCGAGCCCGCCGGCGCCCGCGCTGGTGCCACGTCAGGGCGCCGTCACCGCGTGGCTCGAGCGGCGCGGCCGCCGTGCCACCGCGGTCACGGCCGGCTACGCCGAGCGGGTGCGCGTCCGCGGGCGAGCGACGGACGCCGGCGGGCGCGCCCTCGCCGGCGCGCCGCTGGCAATCGCCGAGCAGGTGTCCGGCGGGCGCTGGGTCCCCGCCACCGGCGTGCGCACGCGGCCGGACGGCCGCTTCACGGCGTTCACGCGGATCGGGCCGTCGCGGCGGCTGCGGATCACGGCCCCCGACGGTGCGGCCGGCCCAACGCTCACCCTCCACGTGCGCGCGCCCGTGACCGCGCGAGTGTCGCGGCGGGGCGGCGCGGCGATCGTGCGCGGACGGCTGCGCGGGGGCCACATCCCGCGCGGCGGGGCGCTGGTCGAGCTGCAGACGCGGTCCGGGCCGCGCTGGGTCACGCGGCTTGTCGTGCGGACGTGGCGCACCGGCCGGTTCTTCGCGCGGCTGGAGTGGGTCCCGCCGGGCCGACTTGCCGTCCGCGCACGGGTGCCGCGCCAGGCCGGCCTGCCGTTCGCGGCCGGCCTGGCACGCGCTGTCAGCGCTCCGCGCCCTCGGCGTAGAGGCGGTCGAACAGGTCCTGGTACTTCTCGTTGACCACGTTGCGCTTGACCTTCAGCGTCGGCGTGAGCTCGCCGGTCTCCTGGGAAAGGTCGTGGTCGAGGATCGCGAACCGCTTGATCTGCTCGACGCGTGCGTACTTCTCATTGACTTCGTCGAGGATGCCCTGGACCAGCTCGTGCACCTTCGGCTCCTGCGCCAGCACGGCCGGGTCTTCCGACAGGTCGTGCTCGCGCGCGAAGTGCACGATCTCCTCGGGGTCGAGCGTGACCAGCGCCACCGGGTACGGCCGGCGGTCGCCGTACATCACCGCCTGCGAGATCCAGCGCGACTGCTTGAGGTCGTTCTCGAGGTTCGCGGGCGTGAGGTTCTTGCCGCCCGCCGTGATGATGATGTCCTTCTTGCGGCCGGTGATCGAGAGGAAGCCGTCCTCGTCGAGCGAGCCGAGGTCGCCGGTGTGCAGCCAGCCGTCCTCGATCGCGCCGAACGACTTGTCGTCCATCTTGTAGTAGCCCCCGAAGATGTGCGGGCCGCGGATCAGGATCTCGCCGTCCTCGGCGATCCGCACCTCGGCGCCCGGCACGGGCCGCCCGACGGTGCCGAACTTGTAGGACGCCTGGGTGGACACCGTCGAGGCCGTCGCGGTCTCGGTCATCCCGTAGCCCTCGAGCACAGGCACGCCGCAGGCGTAGAAGAACTCGAGGATCTCCTGCGCGATCGGCGCCGCGCCGCTGGTGGCCTGGCGCAGGCGACCGCCGAACACGTTGCGCACGTTGGCGTACAGCTCCTTGTCGGCCTTGTCGAACATGGCCTGGAGCTCGTCCGGGACCGGCTGGCCCGCCTCCTGCATCGCGCGGACCTTCAGGCCGAGCTGCGTGGCGCCGCGGATCTTCTCCGGATCGCTGCTGGAGGTGACGAGCGTGTAGATCTTCTCGAAGATCCGGGGGACCGACGGCAGGTAGTGCGGCTTGACCGCCATCAGCTCGGGGACGATCGCCTTCGGGTCGCCACCCCAGTACGCGATCGTGCCACCGAGGTCGATCGCGATCAGCTCGATCAGCAACGCGAACGAGTGCGCGAGCGGCAGGAAGAGGTAGACGAGGTCGCCCTCGTGCAGGATGCTCGCCGACTCGCACATCGAGACGATCGAGCGGTAGTTGCCGTGTGACAGGACGCAGCCCTTCGGCGGGCCTGTCGTGCCGGAGGTGTAGATGAACGTGTACGGGTCGTCAGGGGTCACCGCTGCGGCGCGCTCGGCGACCTCGGCCGCGTCGCGCCCGCGTCCCCGCGCTCGCAGCTCGTCGAGCGGGATCGCATCACCGACGTCACCGCCGCTCGGGTCGATCACGACGACGGCCTCGAGCTGCGGCAGGCGGTCGCGAACCTGGACGATCTTGGCGACCTGGCTCGCGTCCTCGGCGATCAGGAAGCGCGCCTCGGAGTTGCCGGCCACCCACTCGCACTCCTCCGGGGAGTTGGTGGGGTAGATCGGCACCACGACGCCGCCTGCACTCGTGATCCCGAAGCTCGCGTAGGTCCATTCGGCGCGGGTCGTGCAGAGGAGGGCCGCGCGGTCTCCGGGGGCGAGGCCGAGGTCGATCAGGCCACGGGCAATCTCGGACACGATCTCGCCGACCTCGCGGTAGGAGACCGTGGCCCAGTCGTCGCCCTGCTTGAAGGTCACCGCCGGGTTGTCCGGATGCCGCGCAGCAGCCAGACCCATCATGTCGGCGATCGTCAACGAGCCGGTCGACGCCGGCGCTGCCGTGCTCGATTCCATGCGCTCCTCCTCCTCAGGACCTGCGGAAGAGCGATTCTAGATGCGGCGCCCGACCTGGAGCGCCACCAATGGTTCAGGCCGTCGCTACCTGACTCATGCCCATCGAGACCGCGATGCCCTGCTCGCTGCAGTTCGCCAGGAAGAGGGTCTTGTCGATGCGGCCTTGGAAGATCGGCACGCCCATCTCCATGCACTTTTCGATGACCTCGCGTCGCTCCATGCCGGCCTCGCGTGCAAGCTCAGTGGGCGTGAGATGGATTGCCATCAGACAGGTGCCTCCTGTGAGGGTCGCTACGTACCAGGAAGGTAGCGCGGGTGGCGGACAGTCTCAACAACAAGTCCTCAATACGCGCTAAACATTCGGGCGGTGACAGCGGCCCTCAGACGGGGTTCGGGATGTCCACCCAGACGTGCTCGATACCGAACCGCTGGGCCAGCCAGTCGCCCAGCGCGCGGATCCCGAACGTCTCGGTCGCGTAGTGACCCGCCGCGATGAAATGAATCCCGGCCTCGCGCGCGTCTGCCATCACGTGCTCGCGCGGCTCACCGGTCAGGAACGCGTCGAGTCCCAGCGCTACAGCCTCCGAGAGCATGTCGGCGCCACTGCCGGAGACGATCCCGATCCGCCGCACGCGCTCCGGGCCGCCGTCGAACACGGTCGGCACGCGCGCGGTGATCTCGCGCACGCGCGCGAACAGGTCCGCCGCCGGGATCCCCTCGCCCGGGAACGTGCCGGCCCGGCCGATCGGCACCCCGCGGTAGGTCCCGAACGGCTCGTGGCGCTCGCATCCCAGTCGTTCGGCCAGGATTGCGTTGTTGCCCACCTCCGGGTGCGCGTCCAGCGGCAGGTGGTAGCTGGCGAGCGCGATGTCGTGCTTGAACAGCGGTCGCAGGCGCTCGGCGAGCACCGGCGTCAGCCCGGTCGGCATGAAATCCCAGAACAGCCCGTGGTGGACGAGCACGAGCTGCGCGCCCTCCGCGACCGCCCGCTCGACCAGCGCGCGCTGGGCGGAAACGCCGGTCACGACCCGCTCGACCTCGCTCGGCCCGGGCACCTGCAGGCCGTTCGGTCCGAGGTCCTGGAAGTCGCCCGGACTCAGTAGTTCGTCCAATGCCGTGATGATCGAGGTGAGTCGAGTCATGAAAATGGGCACTATGTCCCAACGACCGGCGCTTGTGCGGTCAGATGAACGCTAGAGTTTCCTGTTCTTCGCGCTGGCGGACGCGGGTACCGGACGATCTTCGAGAGGCGCGCAGGAGGATGCTCCACCGTGGGTAGGGGACCGAGCGACGTCGCCGAGGCGACACGCATCGTTGCAGAGCCTGAAGCCGACGACCAGCGGTTGGTCGCTGCGGTCCGACGCGGCGACGACCGGGCGTTCGAGGCGCTCTACTCGCGCTACCAGCGGCGCATCCACGCGTACGTGATGGGCATGGTCAAGGACCATGGCCGTGCCGAGGACGTGACGCAGGAGGTCTTCGTCTCGGCGCTGCGGCGGATGCGCGAGACCGAGCGCCCGATCGCGTTCAAGCCGTGGATCTACGAGATCGCCAAGAACGCCTGCATCGATCAGTTCCGCCGGTCGCGGCGGACCGAAGAGGTGTCGCTCGAGGCGGATGAGGGCCTCGCCCCGGCCGACTATGGCCGCCTCGTCGGCTCCGACCCGGCACCCCACGACGCGGTCGAGACCAAGCAGGAGCTAACGGATCTCTGTGGCGCGTTCGGCGGGCTGTCGGACGCCCACCACGAGATCCTCCTGCTGCGTGAGCTCGAGGGCCTGTCGTATCGCGAGATCGGCGATCGCATGGGCATGAGCCGCCCGGCGGTGGAGAGCACGTTGTTCCGCGCGCGACGGCGGCTGACCGAGGAGTACGACGAGCTGGTCACCGGCGCTCGCTGCCAGCGGGTCCAGAGCTTGATCGCGACGGCGGCCGAGACGCAGCTGGGCACGCGCGAGTCGCGCCGTCTCTCGCGGCACCTGTCGCACTGCCAGCCGTGCCGGCGCGAGGCGATGGTCGCCGGGCTGGACTCGGCGATCCTCGCGCACGTCCCGCTGCGCCGCCGCGCCGCCGCGAAGGTGGCCGCCCTGTTCCCATTTGGGTTCCTGGGCCGTGCGCGCGGCGGTGGGGGTGGCGACGGGGCGTCGGGCACGCTCGCGAGCTCGTCCGGCCCGGGCTGGATGGCGCACGTGCCGATGCTCTCCGAGCAGATGTCGGGCGGCTGGGGCAAGCTGGCCGCCACGGCCGCAGTCGTGGTGGCGGGCGTCGGTGCGGCCGGCGTCGGGACGCACGTCGTTCGCAGCGATGACGGGCCGGCGGGCGGCACGCGCCCCGACGAGCAGCGCAACGTCTCCACCAAGAGCGCCGCCGCAGCTGCGAAGCCGGTCGTTGCCGGCGTGCGGCCGGCGAGCACGGATCGGAGCGCGGCGGAACGGCGTGCGAATAAGCGCAAGGCCGCCCAGCGTTCCGGCGGCAGCAACACCGCCGGCGGCCCGGGCAACCTCGCCGGCGGCGATAGCGCCTCGGGTGCCGGAACGAGCGGCGCCGCCGGTGGCGGCACGTCACGCCCGCGGCTCCCGAACGTGACGCTCCCGATCAACGGCACCGACCCGACCGCCCCGGTCCAGCAGGTGGTCGACCAGGTCGTGAAGCCCGTGGTGAACGGCGTCACCGAGACGGTCCAGGGCGTCACCGCGCCGGTGACCGCGCCGGTCACCGAAGCGGTTGACAACGTGGGGGACACGGTCGAGGGCACGACCGGCATTCCCGTGCCGCCCGTGCCGACCGTTCCGCCCGTGCTGCCGTAGCCTGCCCCGCGTGCCCGACGACCCGGCCCGTGACGCGTTCCTCGCGTCGCTGGTGGACACCGACCTCTACTCGATCGCGGCGTTCTTCCACGACCGCCATCCCGACCTCGTCGACGACGTCGTCGCCCAGGCCGAGGCGATCGAACGCGACGGTCTCGTCGCCTTCGCCGCCACCGAGGGAATCGAACCCGAGGCCGCGTTCCAGACGCTGATCACCGGCCTCGCGGTCCGCTACTACCGGGCCGTCAACGGCTAGACGGCCCATCCACAATTTCGACGGGTTCTGGCGGACCCCGGCCGCGTCTGCCGGCACCCGGCATCCGGTCACGTGCAACCAGCATGCTCTCGGATGCCGTGCACCGGCAGACACGACCGGGACGCCGCCAGGCGACCCGTCGAAATTCCGCACGGGCCGTCTAGACTTGCCGCTATCGGGGCGTGGCGCAGCCTGGTAGCGCGCGCCGTTCGGGTCGGCGAGGTCCCCGGTTCAAATCCGGGCGCCCCGATACTCCGCAAGCCGCGCCTCTAGCGCGGCTTGCGTCGTTAACAACCCGGCGTTCGGCCGCGCGCGAGCACCGCGGCGGGGGAGGCGAGCGCGGTGACGTCCGTGCGCGGATCGCGGTCGAACGTGACGAGGTCGGCCGGCGCGCCCTCCTCCAGCCCTGGGAGGCCGAGGTAGGCGCGTGCGCCGGTGCTCGCCGCTGCCACCGCAGCGGACGCGGGCACGCCGAAACCCGCGAGCGCCGCGACCTCGGCGGCGAGGCTGCCGTGCGGCTCCTCGTCCGTCCCGGCGAGCAGCACGACGCCGAGATCGGCCGCCAGCGGCAGCGTCCGGCGCTGGAGCGCGATTAGCTCGCGTGCCGCCGGCAGCCGGTCCTGGAGCGGCACGACGTGGCCCATCACGGTCGTCAGCGTCGGCGTCCACGCGGTGCCGCGCGCCGCCATCTCCTCGACGGTGCGCTCGTCGGCCCAGTTGCCATGCTCGATCGAGTCGACGCCGGCCTCGACGACCTCGCGCACGATCGGCCCCATCACATGCGCCGCCAGCCGGCCGCCCTCATCGTGCACCGCGTCGGCGATCCTCCGCAGCAGGTCGAACGGGTAGCCGAGGGCGGCCGCGAACGGGTTGCCGTCGGCCGGGTAGTCGGCGATCACCTTCACCCACGACCAGCCGGCCCGGACGCGCTCGCGCGCCGCCTCGACCGCCTCGGCCGGCGGCGTCCCCTCGTAGAGGTGCGGCAGGAAGAAGTCCGGCGGTGCGAGGAATGGGCCACAGCCGATCACGCCGTCGGGGAGCGGCGGCGCATCCGGCACCGAGCCCGCGTCGCGCACGACGAGCACGCCGGCCCGCCGCTGCAGGGCCAAATGGGCGTCGACCAGCTCGCGGCCGCGGTCGAGACCCAGGCGCGGCCGTGCCTCGAACGTCAGGTGCACGTGCGCGTCCACGAGGCCGGGCGCCACCCAGCCGCCGGGAAGGTCGCTCGCGCCGGGCACCGGGCTCGACGTCAACCGGCCTTCGGACACCCACCAGTCGACCGGCTCATCACCGTCGGGCAGGGGGACCGCTCGCAGATGCCAACGCTGGTCGCTCATCACACCCGGAAGTCTCGCGTGACGGCCCAGATTCCACGTCATCCTTTCGATTGATGGCGGGGAGCGGTTATGCGCCTAATGTCGCCGGATCGTGGATGACGATGTGGCGTGGATCTATGCGGCGGCGACCGACGCTGCCGGCACCGAGGAAGTCGCGCGCGAGGTGACGGTCAGCGTCGCCGGCGCGGGGGAGCGCAGGCGCCGCGCCGGCCGCTCCGTCTCACGCACTGAGCTCGTCGCCGAGGCCGTCGTCCTGGCGACCCGGTTGGAGCCGACGCCCGAGGTCGCCGGTCTGCCCGAATTCGAGCGCGAGGTGATCTCCCTCGCGCGGTTCGCCCGGCTCGACGTGCGCCAGATCGCTGCACAGTACGCGTGCTCGCCGGGCGAGGTCAGGCGCGCGATGGGCGACGGCCTGCGCCGGCTCGCGGCCGTCGAATGCGTCTAGTGCGAGTCGAGATAGCGGGCCGCGAACGCCGCGGCCTCGGCGCGGTTGCGGATCCGCAGCTTCTCGAGGATGTGACGGACGTGGGTCTTGACCGTGGCTTCGGTGACGAACAGCGTCTCTGCGATCTCGCGGTTGCGGCGGCCGCGCGCGAGCAGCGCGAGCACCTCGCGCTCGCGATCGCTGAGGTCGTCGAGCCGCCGGCTCGCCGCGTCCGGCGCGGTCATGTCGCCGAGCATCCGGTGTGCCATCGCCGGATCGATGCGCGGCTCCCCGCGGCCGGCCTGGAGGATCGCCTCCACGAGCTCGGTCGGCGGCATGTCCTTGAGCAGGTAGCCGGCGGCGCCGACGCGCAGGGCCGCGTACAGGTCGGCCTCGCGCTCGGACACGGTCAGGATCAGGACCTGGATGTCCGGCAGCTGCTCGCGCAGGGCAGCGCACGTCTCAATCCCGCCGAGCTCGGGCATGTCGAGATCGACGAGCACGACGTCGGGCGTCCGCCGCGTCGCCATCGCGACCGCCTCGCGGCCGTTGCTCGCGAGACCGACGACCTCCAGCCGCTCGTCGGTCCGGAGCAGCGCCGACGTGCCCTCACGCATCAGGCGGTGATCGTCGGCGATCAGCACGCGGGTCCTGGGCATGGCCGTCAACGCGAAGTATCGTCGGGAATGCCGTGAGCGATCCAAGCCACGCGTGCGCGACCGGCCTGGCCGGTCGCCTGGAGCCCGAGGTCGCCGCCGGGCTGGCGGCGCTTACGCGGGTCGGGCGCGCGCTGACCGCAACCGGCTCGCTGAACGACATCGCCCGGCACGCGCTCGGCGAGATGCGCACGTCGCTCGACCTGGAGGCGGTGGTCCTCTACGTGCCCGCCGCCCGCGGCCGCCCGATCCTGCACCGCTACCTCGAGCTGGGCAACGACGACGGCGGCGACGTGATCGCCGCCGAGCAGCTCGACTTCGACGAGGACGCGTGGCGGCTGGCGTTCGACGGCGGCAACCCGATGGTGTTCCGCGAGCCGGGCGGCTGGTTCGTCGAGAACCCGTTCTCGCCGCCGGCCGAGTTCTGGCTCGTGCTGCCGCTGAAGACGGCCGGGCACCTGCTCGGGGCGGTGATCGCCTCGCGCGCCGAGCCGGTGAACCTCGACCCGCTCACGGCCACACTGCTCGCGCTGCTGGGAGAGCAGCTCGGCAGCGGACTCGCCACCGCGCGCCTGCGCGAAGAGCTGCAGCGCGCGGAGATCGAGCACGAGCGCATGCGCCTGGCCGCGGAGGTCCACGACGGCCTGGCCCAGGATCTCGCGTTGGCCGTGCGCGAGCTCGCGTACCTCGATTCCGCGCCGCCCGCGAGCGACGCCGACGCGAGCCGCGAGCGCCTGCGCGAGGCCGTGACCGACGCGCACCGCCTGGTGCGCGCGCGTCTGGTCGAGCTGTCGGCGACCGTGCCCGCGGGCAGCCTGTGCGCGGCCGTCGAGGACACGTGCGAGCGCTTTGTCGGCCGCGGGCTGGCCGTCGACGTCGCGCTCCCGGGCGAATCGCCGGAGGTCTCCGCCAAGGCGACCGCGGTGATCGTGCGGGTGCTCACGGAGGCGCTGAACAACATCGACAAGCACGCCGGGGTTCGCAGCGCGGACGTCGCGATCACGGCGGCGGAGGAGATCGTGATGACGATCCGTGACGGCGGCCGCGGGTTCGATCCCGCGATGGCGCTCGGCCATCAGGACGGGCACCTTGGTCTGTGGGTGATGGGCGAACGTGCGCGCGACGCCGGCGGCGCACTCGACGTCACGACGACGCCGGATGCCGGCACAACCGTCACGCTGCGGCTGCCGCTATGACCGAGCCGTTCGACGCCACGCTCCAGCACACGGTCGACGGCGCCGGCTGCCCGCACATGGCGGTCCTGCTCGAGACGGAGGCGGAGCTGCCCGCGGTGCTCGCCAGCTTCTACCGCCTCGGGGCACGCCGCAACGGCTGGCTCGTGCACCGCTACCTGCCGGGCCAGGAGGAGCGCGACCGGGCGGCACTGACCGCGAACGGCCTCGAGGTCGGCGCTCTGGAATCCGCGGGGCGGCTGCAGATCGTCGAGTTCGACGTCGACGAGGATCCAGCGCACTGGGCGGATCCCTGGAGCGCGAAGCTCGACCGCGCGTTGGAGGCCGGGTTCGACGCGCTCTGGTACTCGCGCTTCGCGGTCGGGCCCGAGCACTCGTTCGAGACCGCCGCGATCTTCGACCGCGTGTGGGACCGCATGTTCGCCGGCCGTCCCGCGATCACGCTCTGCCCGTACATCGTGGGCGCGCTCAGCCCTGGCGAGCGCGACGAGCACGCGGCGCAGGTCTCCGAGTTCCACGACTCCGTGCTGGGCCTTTCGGACTAACGCAACTAACGGGGACAGTCCCCTCTCCGCACCGCGTCGGGTCTTGCGGGGCTGTGTGGGACTGTCCCTGCCGCGCAAGGTTAGTTGACTCTTACGTTAGAAGTTGCTTACATAGTTCCATGGAGGCCGCGCTGAAGGCGATCGCGGCGCCGCGACGGCGCAGGATCCTCTCGCTCGTGCGCGATCGAGAGCTGTCCGCCGGTGAGATCGCGGCGCACTTCGACGTCACGAGGCCGGCGGTCTCGCAACATCTGAACGTCTTGAAGGAGGCCGGGCTCGTGAGCGAGCGACGCAACGGCACGAAGCGCCTCTACAGCGTGCGGCGAGAGGGGCTGCTCCCGATCGTGGCCTTCCTCGAGGGGTTCTGGGACGACCGGCTGGACGCGCTCAAGCGCGAAGCGGAGAACGAGGAAAGGAAGAAGCATGGAAACGACCGCTGAGACCGTCGCGATCGAGCGTGAGCTGTCGATCGCCGCCCGCCCGGAGACGGTGTGGGAGTTCCTCGTAGACCCGGAGAAGGCGGCCCGCTGGATGGGCCAGGAAGTCGCGCTGGAGCCGCACCCCGGCGGGCTCTATCGCGTCGACGTGATTCCCGGCTCGGTCGCGATCGGCGAGTTCGTCGAGGTCGACCCGCCGCGACGGCTTGTGTGGACCTGGGGCTGGGAACCCGGCAGCCTCGGCCAGGAGCCGCCCGGCTCGACCACGATCGAGGTCGAGCTCATCCCCGACGGCGACGGCACCACGCTGCGCTTCACCCATCGCGGCCTGCCGAGCGCCGCCGCCGGCCAGCGCCACTCGCACGGCTGGGACCACTACCTCGCGCGGCTCGTGGTGGCGGCGTCGGGCGGCGACGCCGGCCCCGACCCGTGGCTGACGGAGGGCATGTGACGGACGTCGACGCACTGTTCGACGAGGCGGCGGCGCAGCTGCTCGCGGACGACCCTGCGCTCCAGCGGGGCCGGATGTTCACCGCGACGGGCCTCAAGGTCGGCGGGAAGTTCTTCGCCATGGTCGCGCGCGGCGAGCTCGTCGTGAAGCTGCCCGCCGCCCGCGTCGACGAGCTCGAGGCGAGCGGGACGGGCCGCCGCTTCGAGCCGGGCAAGGGGCGCCGGATGAAGGAGTGGATCGGTGTGGAGCCCGTCGACGAGGCGGCATGCGTGGCGTATATGACCGAGGCGCGCGCGTTCGTCGGCTCGCTGGCGTCCTCCTGAGGGCGCGAACGTCGACCCCGCTGGGTAGGGCAGCGGGTAACTGGCGCCGTCAGGCCCGCCAGCCTCCTCACCCAGCGCAGTTGACCTTCGTCGGCGCCAACGCCGCCGTCTAGCTCGCGGGCAGCGTGAACCGCACCGAGGTGCCGGCGGTCGACGGCTCGAGCCAGATCTGCCCGCCGTGCGCCTCGACGATCGCGCGCGAGATCGCGAGCCCGAGGCCGGTGGCGCCGTTCGTGCGCGCCGCTCCGTCGCCACCCTGGAAGAACGCGTCGAACACGCGGTCGCGGTCGCCGTCGGCGATCCCGATGCCGGTGTCGGTGACCTCGACCTGAACCACGTCGCCCGTCGCGCCCGCGCGGATCGTCACGCTGCCGTCGGCCGGCGTGTGGCGGATCGCGTTCTGGATCAGGTTGAACAGCACGCGCTGGATCTGCTCGGGCGCTGCGCGCGCCGGCGCGAGGTTGCCCGGCAGGTCGACCACGAGGCGGGCCCCGCCGTGCGGGCGCATCGCCTCGACCGTCTCGCGGACGAGCTCCTCGAGGCGGACCTGCTCCAGTGACCAGCGCAGTTCCCCCGCCTGCAGGCGCGAGAGCTCGAACAGGTCGTCGATCAGCGCGCCGAGCGCCCGCACGTGCGTGCGTAGGCGAGCGAGGTAGGCCCGCCGGTCGCCGTCGTCGAGGATGTCGTCGTCGAGCGCCTCGACGAGCAGCCGCAGGGAGGTGATCGGCGTGCGCAGGTCGTGCGAGACGGCGGCCACGAGGTCGTTGCGGGCCGATTCGGTACGCGCCAGGCGCTCGACCATCGCCTCGACCTGGCCGGCCAGCCGCGCCATCTCGTCGTCGCCGTCGAGCGCCAGCCGGACGTCCCGCCGCCCCTCGCCGACCGCCGCCAGCCCGGCGCGGATCGTCTCGACGTCCCCGACCACCCGGCGCGAGAGCAGCCGCCCGGCCCACAGCCCGAGCGCGGCCGAGTACACGGCGGCGAGCACCGTGAACAGCGCGTCGTGCCCGGAGACGAACATCAGCGCCACGAACACGCCGATCGCGGCCAGCAGCTGAGCGGTCACGATCGCGCCGAGCAGCACGGCCTGCCGGCGCAGGCCGGTCCGGTGGCGGAGGACGAGCCCGGTGGCCAGAACGGTTGCGCACCCGAGCGGCGCCAGCAGGACGAACGTCAGCCATGCGGCGTGGAAGTCGTAGACAAGCCACGCCACGAGCGCGGCGGCGAGCGCCCCGCCGACCGCCGCGACGGCCCCGGTCCTCACGGCGCGAACCGGTAGCCGATCCCCCACACCGTCTCGATGTGGCGCGGCCGCGCCGGATCGCTCTCGACCTTCCCGCGCAGCCGCCGGATGTGCACGGTGACGGTCGAGGTGTCCGTGTAGAAGGAGTAGCCCCAGACGCGATCCATCAGCGCCTGGCGGCTGAACGCCTGACCGGGATGGCGTGCGAGGAACAGCAGCAGCTCGTACTCGCGCACCGTCAGCGCGCACTCGGCGCCGTCGGCGAGCACCCGCCGGGCGGCGGGCTCGATCCGCAGGCGGCCGAACTCGAGCGGCGGCTCGTGTTCGGGCTCGGGATCGACGCGGCGCAGCACCGAGTCGACGCGCGCGACCAGCTCGGCGGGCGAGAACGGCTTGACCACGTAGTCGTCGGCGCCGAGCCGCAGGCCGACGATCCGGTCGGACTCCTCGCCCTTGGCCGTCAGCAGGATGAACGCCGGCCGCCGCGTGTGGCCGTTGCGCATCCGCCGCATCACCTCGAGCCCGTCGACGCCGGGCAGCATCAGGTCGAGGACGATCAGGTCGGCGGCGCGCTCGCTGTGCAGCTCGAGTGCGCGGCGGCCGTCGCCCGCTACGCGGGTGGCGTACCCGGCACGCTCCAGGTAGCGCGACACGACCTCGGCGATCGTCGGCTCGTCGTCGACGACGAGGATGTCGCCGCGGCTGTGGTCGGGCGGCATCCGCCGATCATCCTCGCTGGGCCGGCTCCCGGGAAGGGGTCCGCGCCCGATGTCCGCGCTTGTTCACCTCAAGCACCGCCATCGCCGCGTTGCGGCCCGGGATGCCGCTCACCCCGCCGCCGCGCCGCGCGCCGGCGCCGCCGAGCTGGACGTTCGCGATCGCCGTCTCGGTGCCCCAACCGCCGGCTTCGTCCTCGTGCTCGGCGAACGGCCATGCGAGATCGCGGTGGAAGATGTTCCCGCGTGGCAATGCCAGCTCGTCGTCGAGGTCGAGCGGCGTCTTGGCCTCCAGGCACGGGCTCCCGTCGGGCGCGCGCAGCAGGCAGTCCTCGATCGGCTCGGCCAGCACGGAGTCGAGCGACGCCAGCGTGGCGGCGAGCACCTCGCGCGTGCGGGCGGCGCGATCGCCCTCGAACAGGCGGGCGGGCGTGTGGAGCGCGAACAGCGTCAGCGTGTGGGCCTGCAGGCCGGGGCCGAGGATGCTCGGGTCGGTGAGCGAGTGGCAGTAGATCTCGCACGGCACCGGCGCCGGCACGTGGCCGCCCTGCGCCTCCGCGAACGCCGACTCGAGCTGCGTGTAGGTCTCGTTGACATGGAACGTCCCGGCGAACGCGTTCTCCGGCACCGCGGCGCTCTCGCGCAGGCGCGGCAGCCGGCTCAGGAGCATGTTCACCTTCAGCTGCGCGCCCTCCGGCGGCTCCGCGGCGGGCGGTACGCCGAGCAGGCGGTCGAGTACGGCCGGAGCGCAGCCGGCGATCACGTGCTCGCACGTCACGGAGCCCTCGCCCGATGCGCTCTCGTAGCGCACCGAGGCGCTGCGGCCGTCGGCCTCGATCGCCGTCACCTCGACGCCGGTCGTGAGCTCCGCGCCGGCACCCGCGGCGGCGGCGGCGAGCTCGTCCGTCAGCGCGCCCATCCCGCCGACGGGGACGTCCCACGCGCCCGTCCCGTTGCCGATCACGTGGTAGAGGAAGCAGCGGTTCTGGCGCAGGCTCTCCTCGCGCGCGGACGCGAAGGTGCCGATCAGCGCGTCGGTCAGGGCGATCCCGCGCAGCACGTCGTCGGCGAACGCCGCCTCGACGGCCTCGCCGATCGGCCGCTCGAACAGGGCTTCCCAGGCCTCGTCATCGCCGATCCGGCCGCGCAGCTCGCCACGGCTCACGAGCGGCTCGAGCATCGTCGGGAACACCGCCCGGGCCACGCGCCCCGCGCGGTCGTAGAACGCCTCCCAGGCGGCGAACGCCGAGGCATCGCCGGTGGCCCGCTCGAGCGAGGCGCGCGTGCGCTCGGCGTCGGCGGTGTCGATCAGCACGCCGGTGTCGGTCCCCGGCACCGGCGTGTAGGACGAGATCCGCCGCCGGCGCGTCTCGAAGCGCAGACCGAGCTCGTCCACGATCTGCTGCGGCAGCAGGCTGACGAGGTACGAGTAGCGCGACAGCCGGGCGTCCACGCCCGCGAACGGCGCCTCGGACACCGCGGCCCCGCCGACGCGCGCCAAGCGCTCGAGCACGAGCACCGAGCGGCCCGCGCGCGCGATGTACGCGGCAGCGACCAGCGCGTTGTGCCCGCCGCCGACGACAACGACGTCGTAGCGGCGTCTCATGCCGCCTCGGCGCTCGCCGCACCGCCCCGGCCGACGAAGCGCAGCGCGAGCATCGCGCGGTCGTCGAGCGTCGCGCCCGCCTGGAACGTGCGCAGCGACTGCTCGATCTCCACCAGCAGCGCCGTCGGGCCGTCGTCGGCGCGCGACATGACTTCGCGCAGGCGCACCTCGCCGTAGCGCGTGCCCTCGCCCGGCGTCTCGGTCACGCCGTCCGTGTAGAAGAGCACCGTGTCGCCGGCGGTCAGCCGCACCGGCGTCTCCGACCAGTCCTCCTCGCCGGCCACGCCGAGCAGCACGCCGTGCTCGCCGAGCGGCGCAGGCGCCTCGCCCGCGCGGCGCAGAAGCGGCAGCGGATGCCCGGCCGAGGCGACGGTGACGCGCGCTTGGTCGCCGTCGGTCTCCACCAGCGCGCACACGACCGTCACGAGCGACAGGCGCGGCTGCTCGCGCAGCACCTGATTGACGAGCGCCAGCACGCGTGCGGGCCGCGGGTCGAAGCGCGCCGCCATCCGCGCCGAGTGGCGCACGAGCGAGGTGAGCGCGGCCGCCTCGATGCCCTTGCCGGTGACGTCGCCGAGCACGACGAGATGGCCGGACTCGACGGGCAGGACGTCGTAGAAGTCGCCGCCGACGTCGGCGCCGCGCTCGCCGGCCTGGTACGCGGCATGCGCTTCCCAGCCGTACACCTCGGGGAGCCGCTCCGGGAGCAGGCTCGCCTGCAGCGTCTGCGCGATCCGCTCCTGCGCTGCGTACAGGCGCGCGTTCTGGATCGCCGTCGCCGCGCGCAGCGCCAGGTCCTCGGCGAACGCGAGGTCGTCGTCGTCGAACACCCGCCCGCTCTCGGCCGACACCAGCGTGATGACGCCCAGCGTCAGGTTGCCGATCCGCATCGGGACCGCCATCGCCGAGCGCATGCCGAGCTCGCGGATCAGCCTCAGATGCTCGTCGTCCTCGGCGGCCTGGACGATCAGCTCCTCGGGGATCACCGGGTACAGCTCGGCCGGACCGCCGCGCAGGATCGCCCCGACGCCGGTCGGGGAGTCAGGATCGGAGGGGTAGCGCCTGCGCAGCTCGTGCGCCAGCTCGACCTTCGCCGGATCGGCGTGCGCGACCGCCACCTGCTGCGGATCGCCCTGCTCGTCCAGGATCTCGATGCCGCACCAGTCGGCCAGTCGCGGCACGATCATCCGCGCGATCCGCTCGAGCGTCTGCTGGTAGTCGAGCGAGGAGGCGAGCAGCTGGCCGGCCTCGGCAAGGAACCGCTGGCGCAGCTCCGCGTCCTTGGCCACCGTGACGTCCTCGATGATGTTGATGGCGAGCCTGGCGCCGCCCGCGTCGCTCGTGAGCGTGGCCTTGGTGAGCAGCCAGAACGCCTCGCCGGTGTCGGTGCGGATGCTGCGCGTCAGCAGCGAGGCTTCGGTCTCGCCGGCGATCAGGCGCCGCCCCGGGAGGTCGTCGAGCCCGACGGCTGAGCCATCCTCGTGGGTGATGTTGAACTTCCCCGCGAGCTGACCCGGCTCGGCGGAGAGCACCTCCTCGACGCTCGCGCAGCCGAGCAGCTCGGCAGCCGCTTCGTTCGCGTAGACGGTCTTGCCGCTCGCGTCGTGGACGGTGACCGCCTCGCCGAGCGAGCCGAGGATCCCGTCCAGCCGTGACTGCGCGGCATGGAGCTCGCGGGCCAGCGTCTGATTGGTCGCCGCGAGCTCGGTGGCGCGCTCGCGCGCTCGCGCGGCGATCACGGCCAACGCGGCAAGCGTGGCGTAGAAGAGGATCCGGTAGACCTGCTGGCCGGTGGTGCCGGCGTCGTTCCAGAAGCCGCTGGCGATCCCGATCGCGACCGCGACCAGCCCGGTGACGGCCACTTCGCGGCGGTCGCCGACGACGGCGAGCACGAGCGGCACCACGAGCACCGTGCCGGTGATGACGAGTGCCGATCCGATCGCTGCGTCGAGCCCCGCGAGCGTGATCTGCAGCCCGACCGCGACGGCGAGACGGGTCGCGGACACGGTGGAACGCGTAGTCGTAGACCCCATGTTGCCGCGATGGTAGTGCGGGTGAGCTCACGACGGGGCGGTCCGGGTAGGTTCGTGAGCATGCGCGCGCTCACCGTGATCCCGCTCCAGGCCGGCTCTGCGGCCGTCGTCGACATGCCCGAGCCCGAGCCCGGCCCTGGCGACCTGCTCGTGGACGGCATCGCGCTCGGGGTCTGCGGCACCGACCGCGAGATCATCGACGGCGACTATGGCTGGCCCCCGCCGGGCTCCGAACGCCTCGTCCTCGGCCATGAGTCGCTCGGCCGCGTGCTCCAGGCGCCCGACGGCAGCGGCTTCGCGGCCGGCGACCTCGTGGTCGGCGTCGTTCGGCGGCCCGACCCCGTGCCGTGCGCCGCGTGCGCCCGCGGCGAGTTCGACTTCTGTCGCAACGGCAGGTACTCCGAGCGCGGCATCAAGGAGCTGCACGGCTACGGCTCCGAGCGCTGGACGGTGGAAAGCGAGTACGCGGTGAAGCTCGACGCCGCGCTCGAGCCCGTCGGCATGCTGATGGAGCCGACGACGATCGTGGCCAAGGCGTGGGACCAGATCGAGCGGATCGGGCGGCGTGCGTACTTCGCGCCCGAGCGCGCCCTGGTGACCGGCGCGGGGCCGATCGGCCTGCTCGCGACCCTGCTGGGCGTGCAGCGCGGGCTCGAAGTGCACGTGCTCGACCGCGGCGCGGACGGGCCGAAGCCGGACCTCGTGCGCGCGCTCGGCGCCACCTACCACCACAGCGACGTCGCTACGATCGCCAAGGACGCGCCGCCGGACATCGTGATCGAGGCGACCGGCGCCGCCGAGCTCATCTACGAGGCGATGGAGCACACCGCCCCCGCCGGCGTCGTGTGCCTGACCGGCGTGTCGCCGCGCGGGCGGAGCCTGACGGTCGACGTCGGCGGGCTCAATCGCGACCTCGTGCTCGAGAACGACGTCGTGTTCGGATCGGTCAACGCGAACCTGACGCACTACGCGCTGGCGGCCGAGGCGCTCGGCCGCGCCGACCGCGGCTGGCTCGAGCGGATGGTCTCCCGGCGCGTGCCGCTGGAGGATTTCGAGCAGGCGCTCGAGAAGCAGCCGGACGACGTGAAGGTCGTCCTGGAGCTCTGAAACGATGGCCGCGTGCCGTGGCCAGGGGAGGAGATCGAGGATCGGGCCGTCGACATCGCCGGCGCGGCGTACGTTCTTCTGAAGCGCCAGACGAACTGGCGACACCGGCGCGTCGAGACGATCACGGTCCTGAACCACGAGCAGGTGCGGCGCCACGTGTCGGTCGACTTCACGGTGCCACGGGAACGCCGGGAGAGCCTGCGGCTGTCGCCGGGCGACGAGTACGCGGTCCCGCTCGGGTGGCTGGTGAAGCGGCCGCTCGTGCACTTCGACCTGCGCAACGAGGAGGGCCACTCGATCCCGCTGCTGACGGCCGAGCAGAACACCACGATCAACCGCGAGCTGCTGTATCAGGTGCTCGATGACGACCTCGCCGAGCAGGACGCCGGGGAGGCGACGCAGGACGCGGTCGCGCTGGCGGCCGGCCCGCTGATCGAGGCCGTGATGGGCGAGGGCGCGGACGCCGCTGCCGTGGGGCAGCTCGAGCGCGACCACCAGCTCGCCCCGCTGACCGAGTTCCGGACGATGGCCGCGGCGCTCTCGCGCTACTTCGTCCTCTGGGCGGTCGTCCGCGGCCTCGATCGCCGGCGCGTCTTCAAGTTCGCGTACGACGAGCCGTTCACGCAGCGCCCCGGGCTCACCCCGACCTACTTCTACGACGCTCCCGGATGCACGGAGGCGTGGAGCTACCACGTCGAGGTGGCGGTGCCGCAGGAGCTCAAGGCGCGCACGACGCACCTCGTCGACGAGGCGACCGGCGCCGTGCTGGCCACCGGCGCGCGCGACTCGGACCGGCCCGCGCTCTACTACTCCGCCGATCTGACGCATCCGCCGCTGTCGCCGCAGGTCGTCGTCGGCTACGGCGCCGAGCGGGGGCGGTTCCTCGGCCCGGCGGCGATCGTCGCCAGCGTCATCGCCCTGCTCGTGGCGCTGCCGTGGCTGTTCGCCGATCTGCAGGCACTGGCGGCCAGCGCCGGCCCGGCGATCGGCCTCGTGCTCTCGACATCGGCTGTGTTCTCGGCCCTGGTGCTGCGCACCGACGAGCCGGCGCTCTTGCGGCGGCTGCTGATCCGCTACCGCCTGAGCCTCGCGGCCAGCACGCTCGCCGCGCTGTTCGCCGCCGCGGCGCTCGGGTTCCAGGCGGCCGACTGGGTGATCGACATCACATGGGCGGTCGCAGCGGTTGTCTCTGTCCTGACCGCGGGTATCCTTGTTGTTGCGGTCATCCGCTCACCATGAGGATTCCGTTCTTACATCGCAAGCCCGAGGACTTCAGGAAGCTCGCTGCGCGCGCGACGCGCATCGGCTCGGCTGAGGGTGCGACACCGCAGCTTCGCAGCACGCGCACGTTCGAGGAGCACGTCGCGGCGAGCGAGCGCATGCGCCGCCGCCGAGCTAACGGCGCTTCGCCCAGCTGACGAAGAAGTCCAGCGCCTCCGGGTTCGCCAGCGAGTCGCGGCTGGCGGCCTTCTCCGGTGCCGTCCCCATCAGGATCCGCTTGACCGGCAGCTCGAGCACCTTGCCGGACAACGTGCGCGGGACCTCCTTCACAGCCACGATCTCGTTCGGGACGTGGCGAGGCGACGCGTCCTCGCGTACCCGCGTGCGGATGCGCTTCTCCAGCTCCTCGTCGAGCTCGACGCCCTCCCGCAGCACGACGAACAGCGGCATCCAGTCCTCGCCGCCCTCGCGCGGAATGTCGACCACGAGCGCGTCGACGACCTCTTCAACCGCCAGCACGGCGCGGTAGATCTCCGCGGTGCCCATACGCACGCCACCGCGGTTGATCGTCGAGTCCGAGCGGCCGCTGATGATCGCGGTGCCACGCTCGGTGATCTCGATCCAGTCGCCGTGGCGCCAGATGCCGGGGTAGGTCGAGAAATACGACTCGCGGTAGCGCTCGCCGTCAGGGTCATTCCAGAGGTAGAGCGGCATCGACGGCATCGGCTCGGTGATCACGAGCTCCCCGACCTCGCCGATCAGCGGCCGGCCGTCGGGGTCCCATGCCTCGACCGACGCGCCGAGCGAGCGCGCCTGCAGCTCGCCCTCGTACACGGGCACGAGCGGGCAGCCGCCCACGAACGCGGTGCACAGGTCGGTCCCGCCGCTGGTCGAGAACAGCCAGGTGTCGCTCCCGACGTGTTCGTAGATCCACCTGAAGCCCTCCGGCGACAGCGGCGAGCCCGTCGAGCCGACGGCGCGCAGTGCCGACAGGTCGCGGCCGTCGCCCGGCTCGACCCCCGCCTTCATGCAGGCGCCGATGTACGCCGCGCTGGTTCCGAAGGTCGTCACCCCCGCGCGGGCGGCGAGGTCCCACAGCACGGTCATGTCCGGCTCGGCGGGACTGCCGTCGTAGAGGACGATCGCCGCCTCGGTGAGCAGGCCGGAGACGAGGAAGTTCCACATCATCCAGCCGGTCGTCGTGAACCAGAACACGCGGTCGCCGGCCTGCGCGTCGACGTGCAGGTGCAGTTTCTTGAGGTGCTCGAGCAGGATGCCGCCGTGGCCCTGGACGATCGCCTTCGGCAGCCCGGTGGTGCCGGACGAGTACAGGACCCACAGCGGATGATCGAACGGCAGGCGCTCGAACTCGAGCTCCGCCTCGCGCTCGAAGCCCTCCTCCCAGCCCGAGCCGTCGAGGTAGCCGAGCCGGATCACGCGGCCGCCCACCTCGGCGGCAATGCCGTCGACCGTCTCGCGGCGGTCGAAGTCGCGCCCGTTGTAGCGGTAGCCGTCGACCGCCAGCAGCACCTTCGGCTCGATCTGGGCGAAGCGGTCGATCACCGAGCGGGCGCCGAAGTCGGGCGAGCAGCTCGACCACACGGCACCGATCGAGGCCGTCGCAAAAAAGGCGGCGATCGCCTCGGGGATGTTCGGCATGTACGCCGCCACCCGATCGCCGGGCCCTACGCCGAGCTCGCGCAGGCCGCCGGCGATCCGCGCCACCTGCTCGCGCAGCTCGCCCCACGTGATCTCCGCCAGATCGCGCAGCTCGGACGCATGGACGATCGCCAGCGCATCCGCGTCCTTGCCGCGGAAGAGGTGCTCGGCGTAGTTGATCTGGGCGCCGGGGAACCAGACGGCGCCCGGCATGTCGCGCGACGCGAGCACGCGCTCGTATCCGCCCTCGACGCCGAAGAAGTCCCAGATCGACGCCCAGAAGCCCTCGATGTCCTGCACCGACCAGCGCCACAGCGCCGCGTAGTCCTCAAATCCGCGCTCGCGCATGTACCGGGTCATCACGGCCCGTTCGACCAGCTCGGCAGGCGGCTCCCACAGCAGCGTCGGCATCGCGCGCCATGATGCCAGCCGTGCTTCGGACGGTGACGGCCACCCGCTACGTGACCCCGCTGCGGGAGGGCGGCTCGCTGCCGGCGATCATGGAGGCGGACGACGACGGGCTCTACGTCGTCAAGTTCCGCGGCGCCGGCCAGGGCCCGAAGGCGCTCGCCGCCGAGATCGTGGTCGGCGAGCTGGCGCGCGCGGCCGGGCTGCCGGTGCCGGAGCTCGTGTTGGTGGAGCTGGACGCCGAGCTCGCCTGGGCCGAGCCGGACCCGGAGATCCAGGACCTGATCCGCGCCAGCGCGGGGACGAACCTCGGCGTCGACTTCCTGCCGGGCTCGCTGCCGTACTCGCCTGCGCACCCACCGGACCCCGATCTGGCGGCGGCCGTCGTGTGGCTCGACGCGCTGGTGGAGAACGTCGACCGCACGCCGCGCAACCCGAACCTGCTGCGCTGGCACGGGAACCTGTGGCTGATCGACCACGGCGCGGCGCTGTGGGTGCACCACGGCGCCGGCGATCCGCTGGCGGTCGCCGCGCGGCCGTTCCCGTCGATCCGCGATCACGTGCTCCTGCCCGCCGCCGGGTCGGTCGCGGACGCGGATGCGCGGCTCGCCGCGCTGGCGCGCCCCGCCGACGCGGCGGCAATGGTCCCGCCGGAGTGGGCGAATGGTGCGCCCTACGCCGAGCATCTCGAGCGCCGGTTGCTCGAGCCACGTGCGTGGGTGGAGGAGGCCGACCGTGCCCGCACGTGAGAGCTTCCAATACGCGGTCGTGCGCGTGGTGCCGCGCGTGGAGCGCGGCGAGTGCCTGAACGCCGGCGTGCTGCTGTTCTCGCGCCGCCATCGCTTCCTCGCCGCACGCGTCGAGCTCGACGAAGCGGCGCTGGCGGCGCTGTGCCCGGGGTGCGACCCGGTCGAGGTGCGCGGACACCTTGAGACGCTCGAACGCGTAGCCGCCGGCGAGGCTACGGGCGGGCCGATTGCGGCGCTCGAGGCGTCCGAGCGCTTCCACTGGCTGACCGCGCCGTCGAGCACGATCGTGCAGACGTCACCGGTCCACACCGGGCTGACCGACGACCCGGCTGCCGAGCTCGAGCACCTGTTCGCGCGCCTGGTTGCGCGGTAAGCACAAGTTCTGCGCACCGCTGCCGTTGAAGGTGAGTGACAAGGCACGGCGCCGGCGACCGGCGGGCGCGGGCGCCGTGCCTGTCATCCTTGGCTGAAGTGCGTCGCACGCGCGTGCTCATACTGGCGGCGGTGCTCCTGATTCTCGGATGTGGCGGCGATGGCAACCGTGCGACCGCACGTCCGGCCGGAGGCGCGACCGCCACGGCGACGGCCGCGTCGACCGAGTCGCCGGCCACCGGCCAGGCCGCCCGTCCGGGCCTGCGTCTGCAGCGGATCGGCACCTTCTCGAACCCGGTCTTCCTCACCGCGCCGCCTGGCGACCGCAGCCGCTTGTTCGTGGTCGAGCAGGGCGGCCGCGTGGTGATCGTGCGCGACGGCAAGAAGCTGGCGCAGCCGTTCCTGGACGTCTCCGGCGATATCTCAGCCGGCGGGGAGCGCGGCCTGCTGTCGCTCGCGTTCGCGCCTGACTACGCCCAGAGCGGCCTGTTCTACGTCTACTACACGGCGAAGGACGGGAGCGTGCGGATCGTCGAGTACCAGCGCGCGAGCACCAACCGCGCGGCACCCAGGAGCGCGCGGATCGTGCTCTCCCAGCCCCACCCGGCGGCCAACCACAACGGCGGGCTGATCCGGTTCGGCCCCGATGGCCTGCTCTACGCCGGCCTCGGCGACGGCGGGGGAGGCGGCGACCGGCATGGCGCGCGCGGCAACGGCCAGAACCTGGAGTCACTGCTGGGGAAGATCCTCCGCATCGACCCGCGCGCCGACGGGCGCCGCACCTACACCGTGCCGGCGTCCAACCCGTTCGTGAACCGCGGCGACGCGCGCCACGAGGTGTACGCCTACGGGCTGCGGAACCCGTGGCGCTGGGCGTTCGTTCCGGGCACGCGCAACCTCGTGATCGCCGACGTCGGACAGGAGCAGATCGAGGAGGTCAGCATCGTCCGAAGCGCCGGTGCGAACCTCGGCTGGCGCGTGTTCGAGGGCCGGAGCCGCTACTCGCAGGGCGAGACGGCGCCCGGCCACGTTCCGCCCGTGATCCAGCGCCTGCATTCCGACGGCAACTGCTCGATCACCGGTGGCGTGGTGGTCCGCGACCCGGTCCTCTCCGCGCTGCGCGGCCGCTACATCTTCGGCGACCTGTGTCGCGGGGTGATCGAGTCGGCGCGCCTGCGTGGCGCCAAGGCGCGGAACGTGCACGCCACGCGGCTGCACGTCTCGGAACTCTCCTCCTTCGGCGAGGACGGCCGCCGGCGCGTCTACGCGCTCTCGCTCGAGGGGCCGGTCTACCGGATCGTGCCGCGCTGACGGTGGCGAGCCTCGCCGACCACGACATCTCGCTGGTCCGTGCGGACAACGCCGGGCCGCTCACGCTGAGCGGGACGAACACGTGGGTGATCGGCCACTGGGTGATCGATCCCGGGCCGGCGCTCGACGCGCATCTGGACACGGTCGCCGCCGTGGTCGCCGCGCGCGGCGGCGCGCGCGGGATCGCGCTCACGCATGACCACGGGGACCACGCGGAAGGCGTCGACGGCCTGCGCGTGCGGCTCGGGGCCGACCTGCCGGTGGCGGCGGCGCGGACGGGCGCCCGCGACGGCGACGCGTTCGGGCCGCTACGCGCGGTCGCGCTGCCGGGGCACTCCGACGATCACCTCGCGTTCGTCGCCGGCCGCGCCGCGTTCACGGGCGACGCCGTACTCGGCGAGGGCAGCGTGTTCGTGTCCGGCGATCTGGCCGGCTATCTCGACGGCCTTCGGTACCTGCGGACGCTCGAGCTCGACGTGTTGTGCCCCGGCCACGGACCGCCGGTGTGGGACGTGCAGGCGAAGCTCGACGGGTATATCGACCATCGCCTCGACCGCGAACGCCGGCTGCTCGCGGCGCTCGAGCGGGGCCTCAGCACCGAGGACGACCTGCTCGACGCCGCCTGGGACGACGCGCCTCCCGAGCTCCGCGAGTTCGCCGCGATCTCCCTCCGCGCGCACCTGGAGAAGCTGCGAGCCGAGGGTAGGGCGCCCTAACCGGGGTCAGACCCCCCGTAGGGCGCCCTAACAGGGGTCGACTGACCCCCCGTAGGGCGGCCTGATAGGGGTCTGACCCTCAGGCCGGGGTGGGCGTGGTGGCCGCGGCGACGCGGCGGTGGGCGATCTCCATCGCGGCCGTGAGCGGCGTGGCTGCCGTGGCGTCGGCGTGGTCGAGCACCGTGCGAACCGTGTCGGCGACCGCGCGCACGCGCGTCTCGGCGCGCTCGAGCGCGTAGCCCTCTGGCTCCAGCTCGACGGCGATGTTGACCACGCCGCCGGCGTTGGCGACGAAGTCGGGGACCCAGAGGATTTCGCGCTCGGCCAGCAGCGCCCCCACCTCGTCGTCGGCGAGCTGGTTGTTCGCCGCACCGGCGATCGCGCGGCACCGCAGGAGCGGGACGGTGTCCTCGTCGAGCACGGCGCCGAGCGCGCACGGGGAGAGCACATCGACGTCAGCTGTGAGCGCCGACTGCGGGTCGGTCCAGCGCGCGCCGAGCCGGTCGGCGAGCTCGCGGCGGCGGTCGTCGATGTCGGCGAGCACGAGGTCGGCGCCGCCTGCGGCGAGCAGCTCCGCGAGCCGGCCGCCGACGCTGCCGACGCCCACCACGGCGACGCTGCGGCCCTCGAGCGACGGGCTGCCGAACACGCGCTCGCAGGCGACGCGGATCGCCGCTTCGACCCCGAGCGCGGTCCACGGGCTCGGGTCACCGGAGCCGCCGCGCTCGGTCGCCAGGCCGGTGACGAACGGCGTCGCCTCGGAGATCACCTGCATGTCGGGCTCCGACGTGCCGACGTCCTCCGCGGTCAGGTACGCGCCGTCGAGCGTCTGCACCGTCTCGCCGAAGTCGAGCAGCAGCGCACGGCGGTCATCTCCCGTGGGCGGCGCCGTGCCCGCGGGCAGCATGATCACGCCCTTGCCGCCGCCGAGTGGCAGGCCGGCGACGGCGGACTTGAACGTCATCGCGCGCGAGAGCCGCAGCGCGTCGCGGACGGCCGCGCGCGAGTCGGAATAGGTCCACATCCGGCAGCCACCGAGCGACGGGCCGCGCGCCGTCGAGTGCACGGCCACGATCGTGTACAGACCGGAACGCCGCCCCCGGCGGACGTGCAGCGCTTCGTGGGCGAGCGGTTCGAGGTAGCGGTCGATGGACCGAGACTAGTACTAGTGCTCGGTCGGCGGCGTGCCCGAGCCGGGCTCGGCAGGGGTGCTGCCGGTGCCGGGCTCGGTCGTCCCGGTGGTGGGCGGCGGAGCCGTCGCGGGGGCCTCTGCCGTTCCCTGCGGTGCCGTGCCCGTGCCGCCCGCGGGCTGCTCGGCCGGCGCGTCCGGGGCCTGCGCGCCACCGGAGCCGGTCATGTCCGGGACGGTCGTCGCGTCGTCGCCGGGAGCGGTGTCGGTCGGCGCCACGGTCGCCGGCGTCTTCTCGGCGGCCTTCGGCTTGTGCTTCGCGCGCTTGTGGCGCCGCGGTTGGTCGGCGACGCGCTCAGGCGCCGGGGCGTACACCGCCGCGTGCTGGATCGCCGGTGCAGCGGCCACCGGGGCCGCAGCGCGCGCAGCGACCGGCGCGGCGACGTGCGCGGCTGGGGCGCGGTGCTTGGCGGCGAGGTGGCGGACCTCGACGGCTCCGCCTGTGGCCAGCGCCGCGGTGCAGACAACGGCGGCGACCTTGCACGCGCTCACAGTCGTGGCCACGCCGCCGAGCGCCGCAACGCCGCCGCCGCCGGCCGCTGCCGAGCCGCCCGCGGCCGCGCCGCCACCGGCGCCGCCGAGACCCAGCAGCTTCGCGGCGGCGATCGCCAGCGGACCGGCCCCGGCCGGGCTGAGCGCGGCGAACGAGCGGCGCATGCCGCGCAGCGCGGTGCGGTACTCGGAGCAACCGTCGCAGTTGCGCATATGCCGCCGCGCGCGCGCCGATGCCTTCACGCCACGATCGATGCTGTCCATCAGGTCGACGCGGATCTCTGCGCAGTCGGCGTCGCGTGCGTCGGCGGCTTCCACGAGGCCGACCCGCGCGCGTACGAGCAGCGACTTGACGGCCGGGACGGTGACGTCGAGCGCAGCCGCGAGGTCGAGGTAGGACATGCCGTCGATCTCGCGCATCAGCAGCGCCGAGCGCTGCTGCTCGGGCAGCCGGCCGACGTCCTCGACCAGTCGCTTGAGGTCCTCGCGCCGTTGCGCCTCCTCGATCGGGTCGTGCAGCGGCTTGCGCGAGAGCTCGTAGATCTCGGCCGCCGGGGGCACCGGCCGGCGCAGGTGATCGATGCAGCGGTTGTGGGCTACGCGGTAGAGCCACGCGCGTACGTTCACCGCGCGCGAGTCGGCGCGCAGGGCGCCGTAGGCGCGCACGAACACGTCCTGCAGCACGTCCTCGGCGTCCTGACGCGGGCCGGCGCACAGCATCTGGCGCACATAGGCGAACAGGCGCTGGCGGTAGCGGTCGTGGATCGCCCCGAACGCGTCGTCGTTGCCGCTGCGGAACAGCGCCAGCAATTGCTCGTCCGATCGCAGCTTCAGCAGTGGCAGCCCGAGCGGGAGTCGGGCAAGGCCGGGTGCTGCGTGAAGAGCGGACGCTTCCACTGTCGCCACTCTAACTCCCAAAGCGGCGAAGAGTTGCCGCGTTTGTTGCTACGAATCCTGTGGCCGTGCCCGACCCGCTCGACATCCGCCCCGGCGTCTCGATACCCCTCGAAGAGGTCGAATTGCGCACCAGTCGCTCCTCCGGGCCAGGCGGTCAGCACGCGAACGTGACCGCCTCGCGCGTCGAGGCGGTGTTCGACGTCAACGCGTCGGCCGTGCTCAGCCCGGCCCAAAAGGCGCGGATCGCCGGCCGGCTTGGCCCGCGGGTCACCGCTACGGCACAGGACACGCGGTCGCAGCTCCGCAACCGCGAACTGGCGCTCGAGCGCCTCGCCGACCGCCTTAGCGCCGCGCTCGAGGTCGCGCGCCCGCGAACGGCCACGCGACCGACGAAAGCGTCGAAGCGGCGCCGCTTGGAGGGCAAGAAGCGGCGCAGCGACGTCAAGCGCGCACGCCGCCGCCCGGGAGGGGATGAGATAAAACCGAATCATCTGGCCGCGGAGCGGGTTAGGATCGGCGCGTTCGACACCGCGGCCTACGCGGGGATGAAGGAGGCACCACGTTGGCTAGACGGACGATCACGACCTTGCTTGGCGCGACGATGACGCTGCTGCTCGCGGCGCCGGCCCACGCCACGCTCGTGTACGTCAAGCAGACCGCGGATCTGGACTTCCGCGTGCACGTCGCGGATGACGACGGCTCCAACCCGCACCGCCTCGGTCTCGGCCGCTCTCCCACCGTGTCGCCGGACGGACGCTGGGTGGCCTGGATCTCTGAGGGCGACACCGAGCAGGTGATGCTCCGGCTCGCCGACCGCAGCCGCAAGGCGCGCGTGGTCGGGCGCTCCGAGTCCATTGGCGAGCTGCGCTTCTCGCCGGACTCGAAG
Source organism: uncultured Solirubrobacteraceae bacterium (assembly GCA_963792385.1). Classification (GTDB taxonomy): domain Bacteria; phylum Actinomycetota; class Thermoleophilia; order Solirubrobacterales; family Solirubrobacteraceae; genus DASSUW01. The sequence goes on from CAWBVZ010000003.1 coordinate 77,559, forward strand.
TCGCTCGGCCTCGTGCAGGGCCGGCGTCTGTTCGTGTACGACATCAAGGCCCGCAGGAGCTTCAAGGCCGCGTCGGGGAACATCAGGGGCTTCTCGTTCTCGGTCGACTCGAAGGCGGTCGTATTCGGGACCTCGGGGACGGACGGCTCGTCCGATGCGCCCTCGGACCTGTACCGGATCGCCATCGACGGCGGACCGCGCGTGCGGGTCACGCGCGATCGCAAGTCGCTCAACCCACTGTGGGGAGCCGGCGGCATCATCCACGACCGTCAGCTCCGGCGGACTGCGGACGCCCCGTCCTACAACCTGTTCGAGATCCAGCCCGACGGCGGCAGCCTGCGCCGGATCACCGCGCTGCGCATCCCGAACCTGGTGAGCGGGCTGGTCCCGCTCGAGCTGTCAGCCAACGGCAAGCGGCTGCTGGCCGAGTTCGTCGGCCAGGACACCAGCGTCGGGTTCGCGGTCAACCCGGAGACCGGCAAGGTGCGCGCGCTCAGCCGCGACTCCGAGAACGGCTTCGTGGCCGCGAACCTCTCGGCGGACGGCACCACCGTGCTCGGCCACACCGGCGGCCCAGCCGCGGAGCGGTCGAACAACGTGGTGACGATGCCCTACCGCGGTGGCAAGGCGACGGTGCTCGTCAGGCACGCGTCCTTCCCCGATTGGAGTCGCTAGCGCGCTGGGTAGCCCCTGGCGCATGAGCCCCAGATACTTCTTCGGCGCCTCGCACGAGGAGTTCCCGCCCGAGGCGCTGCTGCGCCACGCCGTGCTTGCCGAGCGGTCCGGATTCGACGGCATCTCAGCCTCCGACCACCTCCAGCCGTGGTGGGAGCCGGGCGAGTCCGGCCACGCGTGGGTGTGGCTCGCCGCCGCCGCCCAGGCGACCGAGCGGATCCCGTTCGGCACCGGTGTCACGCCGCCCGGCGCTCGCTTTCACCCGGCCCTGATCGCCCAGGCGTGGATGACGTACGAGCGGATGTTCCCGGGCCGCCCGTTCCTCGGGATCGGCTCCGGCGAGGCGCTCAACGAGGTCCCCGTCGGCGACGACTGGCCGCCGCCGGCCGACCAGATCGCCCGCATGGACGAGGCGCTCGACATCATCGACCGGCTCTGGAGGGGCGAGACGATCACGCAGGAGGGCCGCTTCTTCCGGCTGCGCGACTGCAAGCTGCACTCGCTCGCCGACCGGCGGCCGCCGATCTGGGTGTCCGCGTTCGGCCCGCAGGCGGCGGAGGTCGCAGGCCGCTGGGGCGACGCGCTGTGGACGCTGCCCGACCCGGAGTCGACGCCCGAGGTGATCGAGACGTACCGCGACGCGCGCCGGCGGGCCGGCCACGACGGCGACGGCGACGTCGTGTTCCAGGCGCTTGTGTCGTGGGCCGAGACGGACGAGCAGGCACTCGAGCAGGCGCGCAAGTGGAAGGGCGCCCAGCCCGACGACCACTACACGGACGACTGGCACAAGCCGCGCGAGATGTACGAGCACGGGGAGCGCGAGATCGACGACGAGGAGTTCGCCCAGAACATCATCGCGGCGTCCGACCCGGCCGAGATCCAGGAGCGGCTGCGCGAGCTGGAGCAGCTCGGCGCGACCGTGATCGTCCTCCAGAACAACTCGAGCGCCGACCCGGAGCGTGCGATCGAGGTGCTCGGCGGCGACGTGCTGCCGGCGCTGCGCGGCGCCCGCGTGACCTAGATCAAGCCCTCGAACCGGCGGCTCATGTAACGGTCGAGGTCCGGCCCGTCGGGGTTGCCGATCACGTCCTCGATCCAGGCGGCACGCTCGAACTGGATCACGCCCATCTCCCACACGCAGCCGGCGCCCGGGTGCGGGACCGGCGACAGGTTCGTGGGCTCGTCGGGCTGCCCGAAGAACTGGCGCTGATGGAGCTCGTTCTCGGCGTGCCACCAATACACGAGCGCGATCGGGAAGCGCGCGTCGTGCGCGATCGCAAACGCCGCCCCGTGGTCGGTGTCGTCCACCGGCGGCAGGCTTTCCGCGGCCAGCCTGCGGGTGGTCTCGATCAGCTCCGACCGCACGCCCTTGTCGGGCGCGGCGAGGCCGTAGAGCTTCAGCCGCCAGTCGCCGATCCGCTCCTCGGAGACGAACTCAGCGCGGCGCTGGTGGTAGGCGTGGGCGAGGTTCGCGACGGCAGTCATGCGGTGAATGATCCCAGCACGCGCTGTTCGAGCCAGGCGTTCCGGAACGCGCCGCGCTGGTCGAGCCGCTCGGCGAGGCGGGCGAAGTCCGGCAGGCGCTCGTAGCGCGGCGCCAGGCGCGGCGTGAACAGCTTGCCCCAGTGCGGATGCGCGCCGAACGGCTCCAGCACGGCCTCGATGTCTGCGAGCAACCGCTCGACGGCGTCCTGCTCCCGCTTCCACGTGAAGTGGATGCCGACGGTGTCCTGGCCGTACTGCGGACTCATCCACAGCCGGTCCGCGGCGACGGTGCGGATCTCGCTCACCTGCAGGAGCGGGCGGATGGCGTGTGCGAGCGTCCGCACAGCGTCGATCGCCGCGACGGCGTGGGCGCGCGGCAGCAGGTACTCGGACTGGATCTCCTCGCCGCTGCTCGGCGTGAAGCCCATCCGGAAGTGCGGCAGACGGTCCCACCACGGGCCGGGCCGGCCGAGCTGCGGCGTGCAGTTGACCGGGTCGTGGCCCGGGATCACATGGAGGTCCGCCGTCGCGGGACGGGCGCCGAACAGGTCGGGCCGCGCCGGATCGGCGCCGCGACTCTTGATCCACACCTGATGCGCGGAATCGCCCCAGACGGTGAAGACGCTGACGCTGTAGCCGAGCGCCATGATCGCGTCGAAGTGCTCGAACAGCGCGTCCCACGGAAGGTCCTCGAACACGCGCTGGCGGACCTCGAAGGCGGGCTCGACATCGAGCGTCACGCGCGTGACGGCGCCGAGCGCGCCGAGGCCGACGACCAGGCCGTCGAAGTCGTCGTCGCCGCGGGCCGCGGTCACGATGTCGCCGTCGGACGTGACCATCTCCAGGCCGGCGACAGCGGTCGCGAGGTTGCCGTTCCGGTCGCCGGAGCCGTGAGTCGCGGTCGCGACTGCCCCGGCGATCGAGATGTGCGGCAGCGAGGCCAGGTTGTGCACCGCCAGCCCCTCGGCGTCGAGCACCGGCGCCAGGTCGCCGTACCGGAGCGCGGCGCCGAACGAGACCGTGCCGGCCGCGCCGTCGACGACCACGTCCGCCGGCAGGCCGGCGAGCGAGACCAACTCCTCGGAGTCGGCGATCGCCGTGAACGAGTGGCGCGAGCCGAGCACCCGCACGCGCGCGGCGCGCGAGACGACCTCCTGCACCTGCTCGAGCGTCGCCGGCCGGTGCAGCCGCTCCGCGGTGTACGCGTAGTTGCCGGCCCAGTTGGCCTCCACGCTCACTCCGTCTTGGGCTTGTGCATGACCATGATGCCCACGAGCCGCGACACGACCATCGCGATGTAAGCGAGGCCGGCCAGTTGCTCGATCATCACCATCGCGCGCGCGAACGGCTTGAATCGGCACGACATCGCCGAGACCGGTGCTCGAGAGCGTGGTGAAGCTCATGAACAGGAGCTCCATCCAGCTGCGCTGGTCGTTCGGGTCGACAGCAGCCGTGAAGCTACCCGGCTCGATCGCCTGGCACACGGTGTAGGAGTAGGCAAACGCCCACGCCACGAGCGTGAACGTCGCGCCGACGGCGAACAGCTCGTCGCGCGTGATCTCGTGGTCGGCCAGCATGTACGCGATCAGGGCGCCGGCGGCATAGAAGTAGAGGACCGCCTCGAGTGCCGACGAGTAGGGCAGCAGGCCGTCGCGGCCGGTCACGGCCTGGATCAGCAGCAGCACGGTCGCGGGGACGCCGAGCAGCAGCCCGAGCCAGGTGAAGCCCGGCGAGCTGCGGACGGCGAGCACGACGAGCCCCAGGATCGCGATGCCGAAGACGCTGAACAGCGCCCGCCCCGCGTCGCTGGTCTCCATGAACGGGTACAGCAGCACCGCCGCCAGCTGCCCAGCGAGCAACAGCGCGGACGGTTCTCGGATCGCGGCGCGCACAGCGGGAACCTAGCCGCCGGTCCGGTCGCCATAGAGTTCACCCCGATGGCCCTCGCGCCCGCTCCACCGCAGCTCGACCTCGCCACGCTCGATCGCGTGCAGCAGCGCGTGCTGTGGCTGGCGACCGCGATCGTGCATCACGCCAACCGCGTGCGGCCGAACGCGTCCGGGGTGAAGGTCGGCGGCCACCAGGCCTCGAGCGCGTCGATGGTGTCGATGATGACCGCGCTGTGGTTCGCGGTCCTGGAGGCGCCGGACCGGGTGAGCGTGAAGCCGCATGCGTCGCCCGTCCTTCACGCGATCAACTACCTGCTGGGCCGGCTCGACCGCGAGTACCTGGCGACGCTGCGCCAGTTCGGCGGGCTGCAGTCCTACCCGTCTCGCACGAAGGATCCGGACCCGGTCGACTACTCGACGGGCTCGGTCGGCATCGGCGCGACGGCGCCGGTCTGGGGAGCGCTCGCGCATCGCTACGTCGCCGGGCACTTCGACGTCCCGGTCGGCGGCCGCCAGATCGCCCTGATCGGCGACGCGGAGCTGGACGAGGGCGCGATCTGGGAGGCGATCGCCGACCCGATGGTGGCCAAGCTCGGCGAGGTGATGTGGGTCGTCGACCTCAACCGCCAATCGCTCGACCGCGTGGTGCCGGACATCGCCGCCGGCCGGCTGGCCGCGATGTTCGAGGCGGCCGGGTGGCACGTCGAGATGGTCAAGTACGGGCCGCGGCTGCAACGCCTCGAGGCCCTGCGCGCGCGCATCGACGCGATGCCGAACGAGGAGTACCAGCGGCTGTTGCGCGCGGACGCCGGCGAGCTGCGCGAGCGGCTCGAGGTCGGCGTGTTGCCGGGCGGCGACGCCGAGCTGCTGGCCGCGTTCCGCGACCTCGGCGGTCACGACCTGGCCGCGCTGATCGCCGCCTTCCGTGCGGCCGATGCCGTGCGCGACCGCCCGAGCGTCGTGTTCGCGTACACGATCAAGGGCTGGCGGCTGCCGACCGAGGGCCATCCCGCGAACCACTCGGCGCTCGTCTCGGACGAGCAGCTCGCGGACCTGGCCGCGGCGCTGGGCACCGATCCCGCCGATCCGTGGGCCGGCTTCGACGAGGGGTCGCCCGAGGCCGAGCTGTGCGCGGCCGCCGCGGCACGGCTGCACCGCGAGCCGGTCGCGCCGACCGAGCCGCCGGCCGTGCCGGCGACGCTCGGGCGCGAGCACCGTGGCCGCGCGTCGACGCAGCAGGCGTTCGGGCGCTTCTGGGTCGACCTCGAGCGCGAGGCGCCTGCGGTCGCGCAACGCGTTGTCACCGTGTCGCCGGACGTCGGCACGTCCACGAACCTCGGCGGTTGGATCAACAAAGCCGGCATCTGGTCGATCGGCGACCGGATCGACTGGTTCGCCGACGACACCGACACGCTCGTGCGCTGGCGCGAGAGCGACCACGGCCAGCACGTCGAGCTGGGGATCGCCGAGGTCAACCTCGTCGGCCTGCTCGGCGAGCTCGGAGCGACGTGGTCGCGCGACGGGCAGCCCCTGCTGCCGGTGGGCACGATCTACGACCCGTTCGTGGCGCGCGCGCTGGAGCCGTGGTCGTTCGGGATCTACGCCGGCGGGCAGTCGATCCTCGTCGGCACGCCGAGCGGCGTCACGCTCGGTCCGGAGGGCGGCGCGCACCAGTCCGTGATCACGCCGTCGATCGGGATCGAGCAGCCCGGCTGCGTCGCCTGGGAGCCGGCGTTCGGGCGCGACTTCGAATGGACGTTCCTGCACGCGCTGTCGCGGCTCGGGCGGCCCGACGGCAGCTCCGCCTACTTCCGCCTGTCCACGCGGCCGCTCGACCAGGATCTCGCCGGCGATCCGGATCGCGAACACGTGCTCGCGGGCGGCTACCGGCTGCGCGAGGGCTCCGGCGTGGTGATCGCGGCGATGGGCGCGCTCGTGCCGGAGGCGCTGGAGGCGGCCGAGGAGCTCGACGCGTCCGTCGTCTGTATCACCAGCGCCGACCTGCTGTTCCGCGCCCTCCAGGCGCGCTCCGGCCTCGGCGAGGGCGATCCGTCGATCCTCCAAGAGCTGTTCCCGGACCCGCAGCCGATCGTCACCCTGCTCGACGGCCACCCGCACACGCTGAGCTTCCTCGCCGCCGTGCACGGCGTCCCGATCGCCTGCCTGGGCGTGCAGCGCTTCGGGCAGTCGGGCGACATCGCGGAGCTGTACGAGCACCACCAGATCGACGCCGAGTCGGTGATCGGCGCGGCCCTGGACCTGCTCGCGTAGTGGTTCCGTCCGTGAGTGTGCGTGCTGTCCAGGTGGTCGCTGGCGCTGCCTGGCAAGGACGCAGGAAGGGTGCCAGGGCGGAGCCCTTGCCCCTGACGAGGACACAGCCAGGCGGCGATCAGCGGCCGCATGGCAGTGCGTGTACTCGCGGACGGGGCCACTAGTGGTTGACGTCGCTGTCGCGGGTGGGGGGATCGTGGGGCTGGCGACCGCCCGTGCGCTTGCCATGCGCGGCATGCAGGTGGTCGTGCTGGAGCGCGAGCCGGAGATCGGCACGCACCAGACGATGAACAACAGCGGCGTGATCCACGCCGGCATCTACTACGCGCCCGGCTCGCTGAAGGCGCGGCTGTGCGTGGAGGGAGCGGCGGCGCTGTACGAGTACTGCGCCGAGCGCGGGATCGACGCGCAACGGTGCGGCAAGCTCGTCGTGGCGGTGCGCGCCGCCGATGTGCCGCGCCTCGACGAGCTCGAGCGCCGGGCGCGCGCCAACGGCGTCCCCGGCCTCGCGCGGCTCGGGCCGGACGAGCTGCAGGCGGTCGAGCCCGCCGCGCGCGGCCTGTCGGCCCTGCATTCGCCGAACACGGGGATGGTCGACTTCCACGCCGTCGCGGCCGCCTACGCGGCCGATCTGGAGGCGCACGGCGGCGAGATCCGCCGCGACGGCGGCGTGCGCGCGCTGCTCGAGCGCGAGGACCGCGTCGACGCCGTCCTCGGCGACGGCACCGTCGTCAGCGCCCGCCGCGCGGTCGCCTGCGCCGGGGCGTGGTCGGACCGGCTGGCGCTCGCGTCCGGGGCGCGCCCGCAGGTGCGGATCGTGCCGTTCCGCGGCGCCTACCTGCGCCTCGCGCCCGAGCGCGCCGACCTCGTGCGCGGCCAGATCTACCCGGTCCCGGACCCGGAGCTGCCGTTCCTCGGCGTCCACCTCTCGCGCACCATCGCCGGCGACGTGCTGATCGGCCCGACGGCGCTGCTCGCGCCCGCCCACGTGGACCTGCGCGCGACGCTGCGCTGGCCCGGCACGTGGCGCGTGATGCGGCGCTGGTGGCGGACCGGCGCGCGCGAGCTGGCCCACGCCGCGAGCCGCCGCCTGCTCGTGCGCGAGGCGTCGCGGTTCGTCCCGGCGATCGGCGCGGGCGATGTCCGCTCCGGGCCCGCCGGCGTCCGTGCCCAGGCGGTTGGCCGCGACGGGTCGCTGGTGGACGACTTCCTGCTCGCCCGCACCGGCCGCGCCGTGCACGTGCTCAACGCGCCGTCGCCGGCCGCCACCGCCTCGCTCGCGATCGCGGAAATGATCGCCGCGGAGGTCAGCCGCCAGTGACCTGGGCGAAGCGCTCGTTCATCGCGCGCTCGTCGGCGGGCGACAGGTTGGGGTAACCCGAGAGCCGGGCCTGCGTGTCGGCGTCCGGGAACACGAGCGGGTTCTCGGCGAGGTCGGGCGCCGTCTTCGCGACCAGCTCCTGGATGCCGTCGACCGGGCTGATCGATCCGACGTAGGCGGTGATCTTCGCCGCGGTCTCCGGCTCGTAGACGTAGTTCATCCACACCTCGGCCCCGTACGGGTGCTCGGCCTCGGCGGGGATCATCATGTTGTCCGACCAGCGCACCGCGCCCTCTTCGGGCACCGCGAAGTCGAGGTCCGCGTTGTCGGCCTTGAGCTGGATCAGGTCGGCGGCATAGGCCATCGCGATCGCGACGTTGCCCTTCGTCAGATCGGTCGTGTAGTCGTTGCCGGTGAAGCGGCGGATCTGGCCGGCGTCGTTGGCCTCCTCGATCTTGTCGATCGCGGCCATCACCTGGTCGAGCGTCGCCTCCTCGGGCTTGATGCCGTCCATCAGCATCACGAGGCTCGTCGAGTCGCGGGCGTCCGACAGGAACGTGACGCGGCCCTTGTACTTCGGGTCGAACAGCTGCTCCATCGACCGCAGCTCCCCGACCTCCTTGCGGTTGTAGCCGACACCGGTGATGCCGGACTGCCACGGCGCGGTGTACTTGCGCTCGGGGTCGAACACGGGCTTGCGCAGCCCTTCGATCATGTTCGCCTGCACGTTCGGCGTGTTGCGCTTGTCGATCGGCTCGAGGTACCCCAGCCGGACCCAGCGCGCCGCCATCCAGTCGGTGAGCGCCACGAGGTCACGCCCGGTCGGCCGGCCCGCCGCGAGCTCCTGGCGGACCTTCCCGAAGAACTCGTTGTTGTCGTTGATGTCCTCGACGTAGTGCAGCTTGACGTCGAAGCGGCGGTTGAACTCGCCGATCACCTTGCGGTCGATGTAGAGCGGCCAGTTCGAGAAGTTGATCGTGTCGAGCGCCACCTTCGGGTGGTTGGCCGCGGCCGGCGTCGGGGTCGGCTTGCTCGCGGTGCCCTCGACACCGCCACAGGCGGAAAGCGCGGAGAGCGTCGAGCCGGCGAACGCCAGCGAGCCGGCGCGGCTGATGAAGCGGCGCCTCGTGATGGGATTCTGCGTATTTCGTGGCACGGTTGCCTGGATTCTACGGAAGTCGTAGTGTGATGCGCTGATGGCTACGGAAATCAACGATTCCGACCGCGCGATCATTGAACAGCTTCAGGAGGACGGCCGGCGTTCCTACGGACGCATCGGGGAGGCCGTCGGCTTGTCGGAGGGCGCGGTGCGGCAGCGTGTCGGGCGACTCCTGCGATCGGAGGCGATCCGGATCGTCGCGGTCGTCGATCCCGACATGCTCGGCTTCCGGGTGCGCGCGACCGTCGGCCTGCGGCTCGACGGGCGGTCGGACGAGGTCGTAGCCCGGCTGGAGCCGATCCCCGAGGTCGACTACGTGGTCAGCACGGCCGGGCGCTTCGACCTCCTGATCGAGGTCCAGTGCGAGGACCAGGAGCGCTTCTACGAGCTGCTCAACGACACGATCAAGGTGATCCCCGGCGTGCGCGAGACCGAGACCTTCATGTACCTCAAGCTCCACAAGCAGACCTATCCGTGGCCTCCGTGAGACGGCTCGACCCGTGCCTGACGGTCGTCGACGGCCGGTTGCGGGTGGAGGAGTGCGACGCCCACGCGCTGGCCGAGCGGCACGGGACGCCGCTGCACGTGGTCTCCGAGGATCAGCTGCGGCGCAACGTGCGGCGGATCGCCGCGGCGTTCGGAGCGGCGTGGCCACACGGGCCGGTCCGCCTGCTGCCGGCGATCAAGGCGAACCCGACGCTCGCACTGCGCCGCGTGCTGGACGAGGAGGGCGCCGGCTGCGACGCGTTCGGCGCGCCCGAGCTCGAGGCCGCGCTGCGCGCCGGCACGCCGCCGGAGCGGATCTCGTTCAACGGGCCGACCAAGGACGAGACCAGTCTCGAGCGCGCCGTGACGCTCGGTGTCCGCGTCACCGCCGACTCGCTCGACGAGCTCGAGCGGCTCGATGCGATCGGGCGCCGGCTCGGTCGTCGCGCTGCCGTGCGGCTGCGGCTACGGCCGCACGTGCCGGAGCTGACGATGCCCACCGATCTCGTCGATTCGCCGTTCAGCATCGCCGACGCCGTGTTGGCGTACAAGCCGGGGATCCCCGGCGATCAGTTGGCGGCGGCGGGTGCCCTGTTCGCGCGTGGCGAGGGCCTCGATCCCCGCGGCGTGCATATGCACCTTCCGCGCCACGCCGCTGATCCGCACGCGTGGGTCGTGGCGATGCGTGCCTACGCCGCGCTGATCGCCGAGCTGGCGGCTGCGGCGGGCGGCTGGCGGCCGCGTGAGATCGACGTCGGCGGGGGATTCCCGTCCGCGCGCGACCCGGCGGGGAGGGCGCTCGCCCGCCGCGCCGGCGCGCCTCCGCCGCCGCCGATCGAGGCGTTCGCGGCCGCCGTCGGGTCCGAGCTGGCCGCAGCGCTCCAGGCCGCCGGTATCGCCGTCGACGGCGTGGTGCTCGAGGCCGAGCCAGGGCGCTCGCTGTACGGCGACGCCGGGGTGCACCTGACGCGCGTGCTGTCGGTCAAGCGCCAATCGGCGCCGGCTCCGTACACGTGGATCGAGACGGACACGAGCGAGGCCTTCCTGCCGGACGGGCTGCTCGAGCACAACGGCTGGACGGTGCTCGCCGCCGCGCGGATGGACGAACCGGCCGCGTTGCACGGCGACGTCGTGGGCCGCTCGTGCGGCTTCGACGTGCTGGCCGCCGGCGTCGAGCTGCCCGCGGTGGCGGCCGGCGACCTGCTCGCCGTCCTCGATACCGGCGCCTATCAGGACGCCGCGTCAAGCAACTTCAACGCGATGCCGCGACCGGCGACCGTGCTCGTGAGCGGCGAACGCGCCGCGGTCGTCAAGCGGCGCGAGACCCTCGCCGACGTGTTCTCCCGCGACGTCGCGCCGGGCGGCGCGGGCCGACTGGACCACACGGGCGTGACGGTCTCGGATCTCGACCGCTCGCTGCGGTTCTACGGCGATCTGCTCGGCCTCCCGGTGCGCGCACGTGGCGAGGAGGGCGACGCACAACTGGCGGCGATCACGGGGCTCGACGGCGCACGGGTCCGCTTCGCCGACCTCGACGCCGGCAGCGGCCGCCTGGTCGAGCTCCTGCAGTACCTGTCGCCGACCGCGGCCCCGGCGCCTGCCGAGCCGAACGCTCCAGGCACCGGACACGTGGCGATCCAGGTGGCCGACATGGCGAGCGCTGCCGCGCGCCTACGCGCGGCCGGAGTGACGATCCGGTCGTCCGGCCCAACCACCATCGAGGATGACGGCGATTGGGCCGGAGTGACCTGCCTCTATGTGACCGACCCCGACGGATTCACCGTCGAGCTGATCGAGCGCGCGGGCGGCTGATCAGGCGGGCTCCGGGACCACGCGGGGCCGGATGACCGGCCGCTGCGCGGGCTGCTCCTCGGCGGGCATCTCCGCCGCCGCGCCGTAGCGCTTGGAGATGAGCAGGCCGGCGGCCAGCGCACCGACGGCAGCGAGGCCGCCGCCGACCCAGAGGGCGTTGTGGAAGCCGTTCACGTACTCGGCCGCCGAGCCGCCGCCGAGCGCGGCCTCGGCCGGGATCAGCGCGCCGAGAGCGGCGACGCCGACCGCGATGCCGGCCTGGCGGAACGTGTCGTTCACGCCCGCGGCGACGCCGCTCTGCTCGACCGGCACCGAGCTCAGCGCCACGTTCGTGACGGCCGGGTTGAACAGGCCGGTGCCGATCAGCGCGACCAGCAGGCCCGGCAGCAGGATCCACCACGATGACGTCACGCCGGCGAGCGTGAACAGCCCCATGCCGATGGCGACGAGCCCGAGGCCGACGGCGATCATCGTGCGTGCCGGCACCTTGGCGCCGAGCTGCGCGGTGGCGCCGGAGACGACGAGCATCACGAGCGTGCCGGGGATGTACACGAGGCCTGCCTCGATCGCCGACAGGCCGAGGATCTGCTGCAGGTAGAGGGTCGAGTAGAGGAACAGGGCGAAGAACGACGCCGAGATCGAGAAGGCCGCGATCTGCGCGCCGCTGAACGACGGGTCGCGGAACAGCCGCATCGGCAGCATCGGCTCGCGCACGCGCAGCTCGATCACGACGAACGCGATCAGCGCGACCGCCGCGCCGATCAATTCGGCGACGATCGCGGCGCTCGTCCAGCCCTGCTCATTGCCGCGCAGCAGCGCCAGCACGAGCAAGAACAGGCCGGCCGTGAGCGTGATCTGGCCGGGCCAGTCGATCGAGCGCGAGTGCGGATCGCGCGACTCCTGGACGTACCGCCGCGTGATCCACAGGCAGAACACGCCGATCGGCAGGTTGACGAGGAAGATCCACTGCCAGTCGAGCCCGCTGGTGAGCAGGCCGCCGACGAGCGGGCCGACGGCGAACGACGCCCCGATCGCGGCACCGTACGCCGCCAGCGCTCCGGCGCGCTCGCGGGCGCCCGGGAACGCGTGGGCGAGCAGGGCGAGCGAGACGGCGAACATGACCGCCGCGCCGATGCCCTGGACCGCGCGGGCGGAGTTGAGCATCGTGATGTCCTGGGCCACGCCGCACGCCAATGAAGCGGCGGTGAAGAGGCCAAGACCGAAGGTGAACACGCGCCGGCGCCCGAGGCGGTCGGCGAGCGCGCCCGCAGTCAGCACGGTGCTGGCCAGTGCGAGCGTGTATGCGTCGACGACCCACTGCAGGCCGCTCAGGCCCGTGTCGAGGTCCTCGGCGATGCGCGAAAGCGCCGTGTTCACGACGGCGATGTCGAGCATCAGCATCGCGGTGGCCGCGCAGACCACTACGAGCGTCCAGCGTTGGATATTCATGAGTTGGGGCTCCGGGGAGGGTGAGGGAGAGGGGAGGATGCGTTCAGGATCCCGGCTCCCCAGGGCCTCTCGCATCGGGGAGAACCCCAATGGCGGACCTTAAAGTCGCGCCCTTAACGGCCGGCGTACGTGCGGATCTGGCGCCGGAGGACCCTCACGAGGTCGCCTTGGGCGATGTTGGCGTCGGCGAGGTGCAGGCCCCATTCCGGTGTCGGAGAGGGCCTGGGCACGGGCGTCCCCGGCGCGGAGGCGATCCGGAGCACATGGGCGCCGCCCGCCCGGGAGCAGCGACCCGTGAAGGCGCCGTCGGTCTGCAGGAAGGTCGTTGACGGGGTCGGCCACTCGAGTCCCAGCACCGCGATCCCCGCTGCGATCAGCGTCCCGGGGGCAAACGGCTCCGTCGGGATCACGGACGTCAGCGAGACCGAGCGCTTGCTGCCCAGCGCGGCCGGGTTGGTGCAGGCGGTCTCGAGTCCGGCCCGCTCGGGGAGCCCGAGGAACCCGGCGACCCGACTCGAGCCCCGGCCGAAGACCGACGGGTCTGGAGGCGTCGCGTTGAACGTGCTGAACGCGAGCACGCACGACAGCTGGGTCGCCCGCTCGCAGGTCGGCACCCGGCGGAACACGCCACCGCGGTCCGATCCCTTGCGGACGACGACGTCGCCGCCCAGGAGCACCGCTGACACGAGCCGCCGGCGCAGGCGGGCATCGCCGTCGATGCGTCGGCGGACGAGCCGTTGCAGGTGGTAGCTCCCCTGCGAGTGGCCGATCAGGACGAAGCCGCGGCGGGAGCCGATGCGGCGCAGGAAGGCGTCGAAGGCCTTCTCGACGTCGCCGTAGGCCGTGAGGTAGTCGCTCCGCGTCGTGGTCTCGGACTGCAGCCCCGCGACGGTCGCCTGCCGGTACAAGGGTGCGTAGACGCGGCAGACCTGCGAGAAACGCGCGGCCTGGTAGAGCGCGATCGAGCGGATCTCGGGGTCGGCACGCTTGGTCGCGAGCCGGGTCGGCTGGTTGGAGACCGTCGGGTACACGTAGAAGCAGTCGACGCCGTGATCACGGTCGCGCCTCGGCGTCGAGCGGCCGGCGCGCACGTCCCAGCCGTGGTAGAGCGTCGTGCTCAGGCTCGGCCGGCATGGGTCCTTCGCCACGCCCGGACCGCACAGCCACTTCGTCGCCGCGGGCGCGCTACCGGCGGCGCCGAGCGCCGCTGCCGCTGTGATCGCGGCGATTGCGCATGCGCGCCCGATGCTCCTCAACACGATCCGGAGTCTCGTGGAAGACGCGGGCGCATGCGCCACTCGGTAGCGGCCGACGTATCGTCCTGCGGGTGGCGAGAACGCCGTTGACCTACAACCCGTCGAACGGCGTGACGGCCGGCATGTGGAGCGAGGACGGCGTCGTGCACAAGGTCCTCACGCGGCGTCGTGATGCCCCGTCGCACTGGGCGGCGTCGGACGACGAACGGCACTGGAACTTCTGGAAGCGGGAAGCGCTGGCCTATGAGTCCGGGCTCCCGGCGCAGCTCGGGCTCGGCGCGCCGCGCGTTCTCGGGATCGCCGGGTCCGACGAGGGGGACATCGAGCTGCGGCTGGAACACGTCGAAGGCCGGCATTCCGACGCGCTGACCGTCGAGGACCTGGAGGTGGTGGCGACGACCCTCGGGCGCGCGCAGGGAAGCCGAGAGCTACCCGCCTACGGATGGCTCAGCAGCGGGTTCCTGCGCGCGTACGGCGGGGCGCGTCCCGTGAACTGGGCGCTGCTCGCCGATGACGACGCGTGGGCGCAGCCGCCGATGCGCGACCACTTTCCCGCGCGGCTGCGGCAAGGGCTCGTGCGCCTCCACGACCAGCGGGAGCGCCTGCTGGGCCTGATGGAGCGCCTGCCGCGCACGCTCTGCCACCTCGACGTGTGGCCGAGCAACCTCATCCGCCGGCCCGCCGGCGAGGTCGTGCTGCTCGACTGGGCGTTCGCGGGGGACGGCGCGCTGGGCGAGGACATCGGCAACCTGATCCCGAACGTGCTGCTGCCACCGGAAGCGCTCGACGACCTCGATGCACGGCTGACGGCCGCGTACCTGCAAGGGCTACGCGAGGCGGGGTGGACGGGCGATGAGCGCCTCGTCCGGCTTGCGATCTGTGCGTCCGCGGTCAGGTACGACTTCCTGACGGCGTACTGCCTCGAGCACGCGAGCGCCGGCGAGCATCTGGACTACGCCGAGCACGCAGCGGCGCTCGCGCTCTGTGCGCGCTGGGCCGAGGAAGCGGAGCGACTCGCCAGTTAGCCCGGCGGCCTCAGGCGTCGGGCCAAGGGGAGTCGGACCTGACGCCGTCGCCGCCCTCGGGCTTCGGTCCGCCGACGGCGATCAGATCGAGGCCGTCAGGCCCTGCCTCGAAGGAGCGGATGACCTCGGGGCCCACCCGGATCACATCCCATTGGCGGATGTCGTGGATCGCGTCATCGAGCCGGATCCGGCCGGAGCCCGCGACGACGATGTACGCCTCCTCCTGCTCGCGGTGACTGTGCGCTCCCGGGTTGCGCAGGCTCGGTGCGTACCGCCAGTGGCTCACGCCCAGATCGCGGGATCCCAGGTCTTTGCGGCCAAAGCGCCCTTCCAGGCCCTCGACCCGTCCTTCGACGGAGTCGTCGATTTCGAGCAGGTTCACGATCGCGAAGTCGGACATCGGGTTCTCCTGTTGCGGGGGAGCAGCGTGAACGTGAAGCGTATGAAGCGCAGCCCTCGGCCCTTAGGCTGAGGCGATGTCAGCGGGTGCAGGAGATGACGGCGGACTGCAGGCTGGGCTCGTGGCCGCCAACGGGATCGAGTTCGGGATCCTCGAGGTTGGCGAGGGTCCGTTGGCCCTCTGTCTGCACGGCTTTCCGGACTCAGCGCACACGTGGCGCTACTTGCTGCCCGCGCTGGCCGGCGCGGGGTTCCGGGCGGTTGCGCCGTTCATGCGTGGTTACGCGCCGACGGGCCTGTCGCCCGACGGCTCGTATCCACTCGGCGCGCTCGTGGCCGACGCCGTCGCGCTCCACGAGGTGCTCGGAGGCGATGAGCGTGCCGTGTTGATCGGGCACGACTGGGGCGCCGAGACGGCCTACGGGGCGGCGGCGCTCGCACCTGAACGCTGGCGCCGCGTGGTCACGATCGCCGTGCCACCACTCGCGCTCGACGAGCAGATGTTCGGCGACTACGACCAGCTCAAGCGCCTCTTCTACGTCTTCTTCTTCAAGACGCCGCAGGCCGAAGCGGTGGTCGGCGCGCAGGACATGGCGTTCCTCGACCGGCTGTGGGCCGACTGGTCACCGGGCTACGACGCCGCCGCCGACCTGGCCTACGCCAAGCAGTGCCTGCGGGCGCCCGAGCACCTGGCGGCCGCCCTCGGCTACTACCGCGCCGAGGAGCCGGGGCTCCACGCCGCCGAGCATCACGCCCTCCTTCAGACGCCACCTCAGCCCACGCTGTACCTGCACGGCGAACGCGACGGCTCTATCGACGTCGCGATCGCCGCCGACGCCCTCCCGCACCTCTCACAGGGGTCGCGAATGGACATCATCGAAGGCGCCGGCCACTTCGCGCACCTCGAGCGACCCACCACGGTCAACCCGCGCATCCTCGAGTGGGTCGCCTCCTAGCGCGTGGCGGCGCCTTCGACGAGGGCGCTGATGAGCTGCACCGCATCTGATCGCCCGATGCCGTTGGTCGAGAGCGAGCGCCAGGTTGGGAAGGCGAGGGCGTGGCGCAGCGCTCCCGCGAGCAGTTGTCGCCTGCGGCCGCGCACCGGGCGGCCGATGATGAGGATCTCGGCGGCTTCGTCGAGGTAGGCGCGGAGCGGGGCCACGGCGTCGCGGGCGGCGTCGACGAGTTCGGCGTCGCGGAGCACGTTGCTCAGCATCGGCTCGGTTCGCTCGTAGTAGGCGTAGAGCTCGTCAAGGGCTCGCTCGAGTCGCTGCTGCGGATCGCGAATCGCGCGCCAGGTGCCGAGATCGGGCCGCGGGTTGGCGGTGAAGTAGTGGGTTGAGCACGCCGCGAAGAGGTCGGCCTCGGTCGGAAAGTGGCGATAGAGGGTGCGGCGCTCCACGCCGGCCCGCTTGGCGACCGCGCTCAGCGTCGTACGGGATGGCCCGACGGTTCCGTGCAGCTCGATCGCCGCCTCGGTGATCCGCCGGTGCGTCTCAGCCATCTCCTCGCCGCGCTTCTTCAGCTCGTACTTGCGCTTGGGAACAATTTCGCGACTCATGAATGTGTCGTCAATCTTGCCAGATCGCCTCGGACTGTGTATCTTCGCGTTTCCGTGACTCAACACTGTATACCGAAAGAAGGAGAACGGCATGTCCACCGCCACGCCTGAGCAGGTGCTCGAGTCGATCGTCACCGGAATCAACTCCGGGAATCTCGACAGCCTCATGCCGCTCTACGAGAGCGAGGCAGCCTTTGCAACGCAGCCCGGGAGCCTCGCTCCCGGCGCGCCCGGCATCCGCGAAGCCCTGAACGGCTTCATCTCGATGAAGGGCGAGCTCGACCTCGACGTGACACGGGTCCTCGAGGTCGACGACCTCGCTCTCGTGATCGGCGTCTGGTCGTTCAACGGCACGGGACCGGACGGCGAACCCGTGCAGCTGGCGGCAAAGAACGCGGATGTCCTCCGTCGTCAGACGGACGGTACGTGGCGCTTCGTGATCGACAACCCGTGGGGCACCGACTGAACCACCGAGCGGCTGAGGCCCGCCCAGGTGGCGGGCCTCAACGGACTGCCGCGCTCTAGGCGGTCTGGCGGTGGGGCAGCTTCCAGCCCGGCCGCGGGAAGTGGCAGGTGTAGCCGTTCGGGTAGCGCTGGAGGTAGTCCTGGTGCTCGGGCTCGGCCTCCCAGAACGGGACGGCCTCGCTGATCTCGGTCACGACCTTGCCGGGCCACAGGCCAGAGGCTTCGACGTCGGCGATCGTGTCTTCGGCGACCTGGCGCTGCTCGTCGCTGGTGTAGAAGATCTCCGAGCGGTAGCTGGAGCCGATGTCGTTGCCCTGGCGGTCCTTGGTCGTCGGGTCGTGGATCTGGAAGAAGAACTCGAGGATGTCGCGGTAGGAGATGCGCTCGGGGTCGAACACGATCTCGACTGCCTCAGCGTGACCAGGATGGCTTCTGTAGGTCGGGTTGTCGTTCTGCCCGCCGGTGTATCCGACTCGGGTCGAGAGGACTCCGTCGCGGTGGCGCAGCAGCTCCTCGACGCCCCAGAAGCAGCCTCCCGCGAGGATCGCGGTCTCGGCGTTGTCGCTCATCTCACTCTCCTTGCTCCGAAGCTCTGTGTCCCGATCCATTCTGAGGCATTCAGTTAAACGATTCCACGCGAGCGCCCGGCAGCGACGGTCTCAGCCAACGTCGAGGCCGCGTCGTGCCGCGGCTTCCAGCGCAGCTCACGGCGCGCGCGGGCGGTGTCCATCACCATCGGCACCCGAAAGGCGTTGAGCCACTGCGCCTGCGCGGGCACGAGCGGGAGCGCCGTCGCGGCGGCGGCCAAAGAGACGGCGGCGCGCGGGATCGGGACGCTGTGCCAGCCGAGCGCGCGGGCGAGATCGCGCGCGGTCAGCTCTCCCGGGCCGGCGAGGTTGTAGGTCCCCGGCGTGCCGGCGCCGCGGGCGGCGGCCACGAGGGCGGTCGCGACGTCGTCATGGTGGACGACCTGGAAGCGCACGCCGGGGTCCGGGAGCACGGTAAGCGCGCGCCGCACCGGCCACGGGATCGACTCGAGCGGCATCATCGCGTCGGCGCCGGCGACGATGCACGGCCGGAAGACATACGTGTCGAGCGTGCTGCCCGCGACCGTGTTCCACAGCGTCGACTCGAGCTCCGCCTTCTCGGCCGAGTAGTAATGCGCGTCGCTGCCGCGCGCCGGCACGTCCTCGGTCAGCGGCTGCGGGTTGTCCGTGTGGAAGCCGTACGCGGCCACCGACGACGTGTAGACCAGGCGCTTCACGCGCGAGCCGGCCGCGGCGGCGGCGAACACGTTGCGCGAGCCCTCGAGGTTGATCCGCCGGCTCTCCTCGCGGCCGCCCATGATGATGAACGCGAGGTGGACGAGGACGTCGGCGTCCGCCACCAGCGCGTCGAGCGCGTCGCGGTCGAGCACGTTGCCCTGGCGGTACTCGGTCTTGCGCAGGCCGAGCGAGGCGGGGTCGAACGGCCGCCGCGCCATCCCGAGCACGCGCCCGATGCTGCGCGCGCGGTCGCAGGCGTGCAGGAACGCGCGCCCGATGTCGCCCGTCGGGCCGGTGACGGCGACGGTGAGCGGCTCAGTCGCGATAGCCCGGCTCCCCCGGCAGCACGATCCGGGCGACCTCGCCCTCCACGACCACGCGCGGCTCGATCGGCTCGACGACGCGGCCGGTCGCCCACGCCAGCAGCTCGTCGGCGGTGCCGAAGCCGGAGAGCTGCTCGAGCGTCTTGATCGTGGGGAAGACGAGCTGGATCTCCGCGCGGCCGTGGGCGTCGAGCGCGTCCTGCGGCGAGTACCAGCCGAGGTCGACCGTCTCGCCGCCGTCCGGCCGCGGCTCGGCGTCCGCGGGGGCGACGGCGAGGAAGAAGTGCGTGTCGTAGCGGGTCCGCACCTCGGCCGGCGTGATCCAGCGCGAGAAGCGCACGAGCGCGCCGGGGTCGGGCAGCGTGACGCCGGACTCCTCGGCCACCTCGCGCACGCCGGCCGCCTCGTGTTCCTCGGCGGCGTCGACGGCTCCGCCCGGGAACACCCATGCGCCACCCATGAAGCGCGCGGCCGGGTTGCGCCGCACGAGCAGCACCTCGAGCGTCGCATCGCCGCCGCGCAGCAGGATCACCGTCGCGGCCTGGCGCGGCTCGGTCGGCCGGCCGGGGTTGAGCTCCTCACCGGGCGCAGGACGGTCGACCTCCACGGCTCGAGGGTACCCTGGTCGCCATGACTACGACCACGGTCCAGCGTTGGATCTGCGAATCCTGCGGTTTTATCTACGACCCTGCTGAAGGCGACCCGGACGGGGGCATCCCGCCGGGGACTGCGTTCGACGACATCCCGAGCGACTGGTTCTGCCCTGTCTGCGGCGCCCGCAAGGCCGACTTCTCCCCCTACGAGGACTGATCCCCGCAGCGCCCGCGCGCTGCCGCCGCTCGAGCTGCTCGTCTTCGCGGTCGGCATCGCCACGCTCGGGGCGGAGATCGCGGCTGCACGGTTGATGGCGCCGTTCTTCGGCGCCTCGACCGTCGTGTGGGCGAACACGATCGCGATCGTGCTGGTGGCGCTCTCGATCGGCTACTGGTTCGGCGGCCGGATGGCCGACCGGCGGCCGAACCTGCCCGCGCTGTGCGCGACCGTGCTGGCGGCGTCGGTGCTGATGGCGCTGGTGCCGTTCGTGTCGGATCCGTTCCTGTCGCTCAGCGTCGAGGCGTTCGACACCTACTCGGTGGGCGCCTTCGCGGGCTCGCTGCTCGGCGTGCTCGTGCTGGTCGCGGTGCCGGTACTGATGCTCGGCTCGGTGTCGCCGTGGGCGATCCGGTTGAAGATGCACGCGGTCGAGAACTCGGGGGAGATGGCCGGGCGGATGTACGCGATCTCGACCGTCGGCTCGCTGCTCGGCACGTTCCTCGCCTCGCTGCTGCTGATCCCGCTGGTCGGCACGCAGCGGACGTTCCTCACCTTCGCGCTGATCACGGCGGCGGTCGCGGCACTCGGCCTGCGGCCGCGCTGGGCGCTCGTGCCGCTCGGAATCGCGGCGCTGATGGTGGTGCCCGTCGGCACGGTCAAGAGCTCGGGCGAGGGTCGTGTGATCCATGAGGCCGACACCGAGTACCAGTACGCGCGCGTGGTCGAGTACCCGGGCGGCGTGCGCCGCCTGGAGCTCAACGAAGGGCTTGCGATCCACTCGCTGTACCGGCCGGGGACCGTGCTGACCGGCGGCTACTGGGATGCCTTCCTGGTCGACCCGCTGGCCGTCGCCGGCCGGCCGCCGCGCCGGATCGCCATCCTCGGCAACGGGGCCGGGACGACGGCGCGTGCGTACGGGCACTACTTCCCGGCCACCGTGATCGACGCCGTCGAGATCGACGGTGAGCTGCTGGACATCGGGCGGCGATACTTCGACATGCGCGACCGGCCGCAGCTGCGCCTGCACACCGAGGACGCGCGCCCGTTCCTGCGCCGCACCGACGAGCGCTACGACGCGATCTTCCTCGACACCTACCGCCAGCCCTACATCCCGTTCTACCTGACGACGAAGGAGTTCTTCGCGCTCGCGCGCGACCGGCTGCGCCCGGGCGGGTCGGTGGTCATCAACGTCGGGCACCCGCGGGCCTCCGACAAGCTGGAGAAAGTGCTGTCGGCGACGCTCGGCTCCGTCTTCGCCCACGTCGGCCGCGACCCGGTGAAGGCGACCAACACGATGCTGATCGCGTCCGAAGCCGCGCCGTCGCGAGCGACCATCGAACGCGCCGCGTTCAGCCTTCCCGCGGACCTGCGGCCGATCGCGACGGACGCCGCCGCGCGACTCGAACCGCCGCTGCGCGGCGGCGACGTCTACACGGACGACCACGCGCCGGTCGAGTGGCTGGTCGACGCCTCGATCGTGCAGGAGGCGGCCGGCGGCGACGATCCGTAGCGTGCTGCTCCAGGCCTGCCTCAACGGCGTCCCGCGCCGCGGACGAGCACCCGGCGCTGCCGCTCACCCCGGCGCAGCTCGCCGCCGACGCGCGCGCCTGCGTCGACGCGGGCGCCCGCTCGCTGCACATGCATCCACGCGACGCGAGCGGCGCGGAGAGCCTCGACGCGGCCGACGTCGCCGCCGCCGTGCGGGCCGTCCGCGCCGCCGTGCCCGGCGTTGAGATCTCGCTGTCGACCGGCCTGTGGATCGCCGGCGGCGACGTCGAGCGCCGGCACGCGCTGATCGCGGGCTGGACCGAGCGGCCCGACCTCGTCTCGCTGAACCTGTCCGAGCCCGGCTGGGAGGCGCTCGCCGCGCTACTCGACGAGCGTGGGATCGGCGTCGAGGCGGGCCTCGCCACGACGCTCGACGCGGAAGCGCTCGCGGGCGGCCCGCTGCGCCCGGTCCGCGTGCTGGTCGAGGTCGACGACGAAGGTTTCGGCGCCGAGGGCGCCGTCGCGGCGGCCGCGGCGATCGACGAGGTGCTCGACGGCACTGGCATCGACCACCCGCGCCTCCACCACGGCTACGGCCCGGCCACGTGGGCGGTACTCGCCGCCGCCGTGCCGCTCGGCCGCGACATCCGGGTCGGGCTCGAGGACGTGCTCGAGCTGCCCGGGGGCGAGATCGCCCCCGGCAATGCCGCCTTAGTCGCGGCCGCCTAGGACGCGCTCGACGACGCTGACGTACTCGTCCGCCGTGCGCACGAGCGCGAGTCGCGCGGTCGGCGCTCCCCGGTGGACGATGTTGAGGACGCGCTCGAACCACAGCGTGGTGTGCTCATCGGGCGGGGAGGCCGGGTTCTGGCCGTTGACCGCGCCGCCGAACGTCACGACGTCGTAGTCGTCGGCCTCCAGTTCGCGCACGAGCCGGGCGTCGCCTTCGGCGTCGTCGATGAGCGCGAACGTGGTGGCGCGGAACCCGGCAGCGCGCGCCTTGTCCTGGATGGCGGCGGCGGTCGCGGGGTCCCTGCCGAAGCCGAGGACGCGCGGACCCGACGCGGGCATGGGCACGGGATCTGTGGACATCGCTCGTAGGATGACGCCCGTGGCAACCTGGGACGACGTCCGCCGGATCGCGCTCGCACTGCCCGAGACCGAGGAGCGCCTGTCGCGCGACCTGCGTCAGTGGCGGGTCAAGGACAAGGGGTTCGTGTGGGAGCGCCCGCTGCGCAGGGCGGACCTCGAAGCGCTCGGTGACGAGGCGCCCGACGGGCCGATCCTCGGCGCCCGCGTCGAGCACGTCGGGGCGAAGGAGGCGCTGCTCGCCGACGACCCGAGCGTCTACTTCACCACGCCGCACTTCGACGGCTACCCGGCGATCCTCGCGCGCCTCGACGAGATCGGGCTCGAGGACCTCCAGGAGCTGATCGTCGAATCGTGGCTGGTTCGCGCGCCGCGGCGGCTCGCGGACACGTATCTCGACACGCGGGATTGACGCATGAGCGAGGTGCGCACGGCCCACACCGCAGACCTCGATGCCGCGACCCTGCTCTCGGCGCGTGCCCTGCTCGAAGGCGCGTTCGCGGAGAACTGGTGGACCGACCACGACTGGGAGCACGCGCTGGGCGGCGTGCATGCACTCGTGTGGGACGGAGACGAGCTGATCGCCCACGCGTCCGTGGTCCAGCGGCGGATGCTGCACGGCGGGCGGGCGCTGCGGACCGGCTACGTCGAAGGCGTCGCCGTGCGCGCGGACCGGCGCCGGCTCGGCCACGGCGCGGCGCTGATGGACGCGGTGGGGCGGGTGGTGCGCGGCGCGTATGACCTGGGGGCGCTCGCCGCCACCGAGGACGGCGCGGCGCTCTACACGGCGCGCGGGTGGCAGCAATGGCAAGGGCCGACTTCGACGCTCACACCGACCGGCATTACCCGGACCGAGGAGGAGGACGGCTCCATCTACGTCCTTCCGGTCGGCCTCCCGCTCGACCTGTCCGGCGAGCTCACGTGCGACTGGCGCGACGGCGACGTCTGGTAGGGAAGCGGGCGTTCAACCCGGCAGCCGCTGCGCCAGCTCGAGCAGGTCGGGGACCGACTCGTCGGCATCCGGATCCTCGCGAGCGGGAGAGCCAGGCCCGTACTCGAGCGGCCGGTCGACGAACGCCGTCCGCAACCCGGCCGCGCGTGCGCCTGCGAGATCCCACGGGTGGGCCGCGACCAGCATCAGCTCGTCGGGCTCGACGTTCAGAAGCCGCGCTGCGGTCTGGTACACCGCGGGCGCCGGCTTGTAGGCGCGCGCGAGCTCGGCCGAGAGCACGCAGTCGAAGCGCAGGTCGCCGTGCCGGGCGAGGTCGACGAGCAGCGCGGTGTGGCCGTTGGAGAGCGCTGCCACGACGTACCGGCGGCGCAGGGCTTCGAGGCCCTTCCGGACGTCAGGCCAGGGGTCCAGCCGGTGCCACCCGTTCACCAGCCTCTGTCGCTCGTCGACCGGCAGTTCGACGCCTTGCTCGGCGAGCAGGGCGTCGAGCGTCACGAGGTGCAGATCGTCGAAATCGCCCCACGGCCGCGCGCCCTCGTTGACTTCCTCGAGGATCGGCCGGTACCGCGCGCGCCACGCGTCAGCGAGCTCGTAGGGATCGCCCGGCACCGCGCTCGCGCGGAACCCCTCGGCGATTCCGGACCGCCAGTCCACGAGGGTTCCGAAGACGTCGAACACGAGCGCCCTGACCGCCATCGGTTGAGCCTAGCGACGGGTCGGTCAGGCCGCCCGCCGGAACCCTGTGGGCGCTGGGTCGGCGGGCAGCGGGCTCGGCGGGAGATCGGCGGCCGGCGTGTCGACGTTGTAGCCGCCCGGGGCGACGTCGTTGGGGCCATCGGGGTGAAACAGCGAGGCCAGCAGCTGGATCTGGCCGCGCCCGACGTCCAGCTCGCCCATCCCGCCGCCGTAGGTGACCAGGCCGCGCGCCTCGCAGGCGGCATAGACGTCGAACAGCGATCGCAGGCCACCGACGCGGCACGGCTTGATGTTGAGCGCCGTCGGCTTCAGGGGCGAGCTGTCGATGTCCTGCACCGAGTAGATCGGCGCGTCGTAGGAGATGCGATGCGCCTCGGGCGCGAGCAGCGCCGCGACCTCCGGCAGGTCGTGCGCGTCCTCGAGCAGCGCGTCCGGGAAGGCCGCGATGACACGCTCGTACATGGCGAGGAGCGCCGGCAGCTCGCCCATCTCGAGGCCGTAGTGGCCCTTGAAGTCGATGATCTCGACAGCGCCCGTGGCGGCGACCTCGTCGATCAGCGCGGGCGTCCATTCCCACGTCGCGTCGAGCTTGAAGCGGAGGTTGGGATGGCGCTCGAGTCGGCGCCCGATTGCGTCGAACGTCGGCGGCTCGCCGAGGCCGAGCGAGTTCACGAATCGCAGCGCACGCGGCTCGCGATCGATCACCTCGTGCAGCGCCCGGCCCGCCTGGTTCAGCGCCAGATCGAGCGCGGCGGACTCGAACGCCCAATTGCGCCAGCGCCGCGCCGCGTCCCACTCCGGCGGCACCGGCCACTGGTCGAGCTCCGCCAGGCGCTCGCACAGCGACCCGAGCGTCCACTCGCCGGCGAGCGGTAGCACCGGCCCGGCGACATGCAGGGTGTTGTCCTCGCGCTCGTGCGGCGAGACGTCCTCGCCGCGGCCGTCCGCACCGCCGCCGAGCAGGCGGATCCGCGTCGTCACACGCTCGAAGTCATGCGTCAACCGCGCCGACAGCCGGTCGAGCTCGTATGACTCGATGAGCACCGGCAGCGAGCTCAAGCGGTCCCACGGCGAAGTGTCGCGATCAGCAGACACAGATCAGCGTCGGAACGATACTGAGCGGTTCAGGCGGCCCGCGGCAACTCGTCGAACTGCGCGACGGCGACCGGGCCGCCGGCACCGGGGCGCACGCCGGCCCTGAGGGCCGCGCGGGCGAGCACCGCGGCGGCGCCGCGCAGCTCGGCGCGCGTGTGCGACGCCATCACGGCGAGCCGCAGGCGTGCTGCGCCGTCCTGCGCGTCGGACGGTTGCGACGCCTCGCAGAACACGCCCTGCTCGAGCGCGTACTCGACGATCCGGGCGGCGGGCTGGGCGGGGCCGACGAGCAGCGGCACGATGTGCGTGCACGAGCCGGCGACCTCGAACCCCTCGCGTGCCAGCTCGTCGCGCAGCGTCTCGGCGTTGTCGAGCAGCTTCTCGACGCGGCGCGGTTGCTCCTCGAGCAGCTCGAGCGCTGCCATGGCGGCTGCGACGGCGACAGGCGCCGGGGCGGTCGAGTGCAGCAGCGTGCGTGCGCTGTTGACCAGATAGCGCGCGGTCACCTGGTCGCAGCACGCGAAGCCGCCGTAGGAGCCGAGCGCCTTGCCGAGCGAGCCGGTGACGACGTCGACCTCCTCCTCGAGCCCGGCCTCGGCGACGGCGCCGCGGCCATCCGGGCCGAACGCGCCGATCGCCTGCGCCTCGTCCACCAGCACGCGCACGTCGTAGTGGTGCGCGAGCTCGACGATCTCCTCCAGCGGCGCGATGTCGCCGTCGAGGGCGAACACGCCGTCGGTCGCGATCAGCGCTCCGCGGCCGTCCGCCTGCTGGAGACCCCACGCGAGGTGCTCGGGATCGCCGTGCCGGTAAGCGAAGAAGTCGGCGCCCGACAGCCGGCAGCCGTCGGCGATCGATGCGTGCGCCAGCTCGTCGTAGAACACCACCTCGCCCTTGCGTGCCAGCGCCGGGATCACACCGAGGTTGGCGAGCGACCCCGAGCCGAACACCACGGCAGCATCGGCGCCGGTGAAGGAGGCGAGGCGCTCCTCGAGCCGCCGGTGCAACGTCATCGTCCCGGACGCCATCCGCGCTGCGCCGGCGCCCACGCCCCATCGCATGGCGGCGTCGGCCGCCGCCTCACGGACGCGCGGGTGATCGGCAAGCCCGAGGCTGTTCCCCGAGCACAACACCAGCACCGGCCGCCCGTCCAGCACCACCCGTGGGCCCTGGGGGCCGCTCACCATTCTGGTGCGGCGATAGAGGCCGAGCTCCTTGAGCTCGTCCAGGCGGTCGTCGAGATCCAGCATCCGCGCTCCTTGGGAAGGCCGACCCGTCGAGCGCGAAAGCTACGGCGCCCTCCGGACGACTCAGCGACCCTGGCGCTTCTTCTTCGGCTTCTTGACCTTCTTCAGGCCGCAGGTGCGATAGGTGCGCGTGCTCTTGTACGTGCGGCCGTCCGACGCCGTGGTCGCGATCTTGACCTTCACCTTGCCCATCGGCAGACCGCGCAGGTCGACCGGCGCGCGCGTCTTGCCGCCCTTCACACGCGCCTTCACCTTGCCGTTGATCGTGATCGTCGCCGACACGACGCTCGCGCTCAGCGGCGCCTTCAGGCGGATCGTGAACTTGCGCCGGCTGACGCACGCGCGTGCGGGCGGTAGGCCGAGTGCGTCGGCGAGCGCAGCGCCGGTGGGGATCCCGCCCGTGGGCGTAGTCGGCGTAGTCGGCGTCGTCGGCACGGTGGGCGTGGTCGGCGGCAGCGAGTTCGGAGGCACGGTCGGGGTCGGCGTCGGCCCAACCGACGGTGCCGAGGTTGCGCGCCACTCGAAGCCGAGGCTGAGCGCCGAGCCCTGGAAGAGGTTGTCGCCCGCGGCCGGCGAGCCGGGAAGCCCGCTGTCCGGCAGCGTCGCGGCGAACAGGTAGTCGCGGTGGTGCCCGGGCGCGAGCGTGCCGAGCGCGACGGCCTGGAGGCCGGCGGGCGGCCCGGCGTAGATCGTGACCGGGTGCTGCACGTCGGTGACGTCGAACAGCACCAGCTGCACGCGCGTGGACAGCAGGCCGCCGTTTGGGCCCGGCGTGTCCTGGACGGTGCCGGGCCGGACCGTGAAGGCTCCGGAGGCGTCGCCGTCGTTGCCGATCCGGACGGTGCCGCTCACGCCCTCGCCCGGGCGCATGCCCGCGGCGCTGAAGACGGCCTGCCCGTCGCGCGAGTTCGCGATGTGCACGGCGCCCGACGCGCTCTGCAGCTCGAGGCCCACCCGCTTCGGGCCGCCGGGTGCCGCGAAGGCAAGGCCGAGCGCGGTCAGCGCCATCGCGAGCGAGGTCAGGAGCGTGGCGATCGCGCGCATTAGAAGTCGCGATCTGCGGTGCCGGACTCTGTCACCGTCGTCGTCGTGCTCGGCTTGCCCGAGGCGTCGGTGGCGGTCGCCGACGGCCGCCAGGTCATCGTGCCGACGGCGGCCGTGGCCAGGGTGCCCGCGATCTTCGAGCCGAGCGTGACGGTGATCGTGTTGCCGCTGCGGACCATCGTCGCGTTGAACGTCACGGCCGTGGTCACGAAGTTGCCGCCGAGCTTGAGGTCCGTCGCGCTCAGGACGAGCGGCAGCCGGGCCGCACCGGTCGAGGTGAGGAAGTCCATCTGATCGTTGCTGGCGCTGTTGGCGACCGAGACGCGGATCGCCTGCGAGGCGCCGGTCCATCCGGCGAGCACCGAGGCGGGCAGGATCGGCTCGCTCCACGTGAGGCTGATCGTGTCGCCGGTCTGGAGCAGTCCGGCCGTGCCACCGCCGACGTTGGTGGTCTGGACGTCGACGCCGCGCGGCGGGTTGTCTACCACTCGCGCCGCAACCGTCGAGATCGACTGGTTGCCGGCCGTGTCGAGCGCCACTGCCCGCAGGTCATAGCTGCCGTCGGTCACCGCGGTGGTGTCGAAGGAGCACGTGTAGGCGGTCGTCGCGTCGAGGCAGATCTGCGTCCACGTGGCGGCGCCGGCCGGGCTGCGCTGGAACGAGACGGACTGGACGCCGACCGCGTCGGTCGCCGTCGCGGTCAGGGCCTTGGTGCCGGTCATCGGCGTCCCGGGATTCGCGAGCGCGACGGCCGGAGCCGTGTTGTCGACGCGGCGGCTGCCCACGGTCGCCGAGGTGGTCTGGTTCCCGGCACCGTCACGGGCGATGGCGCGCAGGTCGTAGAGGCCGTCCGCGACGCCGGTCGTGACCCAGCTGCAGCTGTACGACGCGCTGGTGTCGCTGCACGCGTCGGTCCACGCGCCGGCGGGCGACGTGCGGTACTGGAGCGTCCAGGAGGCGATCCCGGAGCCGGCGTCGGCGGCGGTGCCGCCGATCACCTTCGAGCCACCGAACGGTGAGCCCGGGTCCGTGACCGTGGCGCTGCTCGGCGCCGTGTTGTCGACCCGGATGTTGGTGACGCTCGCCGAGGTGGTGCTATGGCCGGCGCTGTCGACGGCGGTCGCCCGGGCCTCGTAGAGGCCGTCGGGCGCCCCCGTGGTATCGAGGCCGGTGCACGCCCAGGGCGCGGCGCTGTCGACGCAGACCTGCGACCAGGCACCACCGGCCATCGGCCGGAACTCGGCGGTCACGGTCGCGACGCCCGTGCCGGCATCGGCGGCGTTCAGCGTGAAGTCGGCGAGGCCGCTGAGCGCGGTGGCCGGCGGGACGACCGACACCGTCGGTGCGATGTTGTCGACGGTGCGCGTGAGGACCGTGTCGCGCACGTTGCCGGCGACGTCCGTTGCGGTCGCGCGCAGCTCGTAGCTCCCGTCGGCGAGCGGGACGGTGTTGAGGTTGCACGTGCGCGGCGAGGTCGCGCCTGAACAGAGGGTCGTCCAGGAGCCGCCGGCCGGGCGGTAGGAGATCGCCAGCGAGGCGAGGCCCGAGCCGACGTCCGACGCGGTGGCGGTCAACGCCTCGGTGCCCTGCATGACGCCCGGATCGCTGAGCGTGCCCGCCGGCAGCGTGTTGTCGACGAACCGGGAGGCGACGACGGTGGAGATGCGCTGGTAGCCGGCCTGGTCGACGGCCACCGCGCGCAAGTCGCGGGGGCCGTCGACCACGCCGGCCGAGTCCCAGTTGCAGGTGTAGGGCGCCACGGTTGCCAGGCACGCGTCGGTCCAGGTGTTGGCGCCCGCGGGCGAGGACTGGAACTGGACGGACGCGATCCCGCGGTCCGAGGCTGCCGTGGACTGCAGCGCGACCGTCGCGCGCAGCGGCGTGCCCGGATTCGTCATCGAGACCGTCACGGTGTTGAAGTCGGCGGCCGTCACGAACGTGTTGGCGGGCGACTGCGAGCCGGACGTGAAGTCGGCGCCGGACGTGGCCACGCCGGCGCAGGCGACGATCGCGGCCAACGCCGCCCACATCAGGGCGGCGCGTCTCATGCAGACGCCTTGACCGCGCGCCGTTTTGCCTCGACGCCGAGTTGGCGCCACAGGCGGAGGAGGCTCAAGCCGGCGATCAGCAGCGCCGGCAGTGCGATCGCGATCAGCCGCACGTCGCGGCGGCCGAGTGCGCTGAGCGCGTAGCCGACATACGGGACGCCGAGACGAACGCGCGCCTGGGTGGCGCCGCCGAGCTTGAACGTCCACGGGTCGGCGACCGCATTCGCGTCGCCCTTCGTGCGGAAGATGCGCTGGCCGGTCGCGTCACGCTCGATCGAGGCGATGCGGTGGGTGACCAGATGGTCAGGACCTGCGCCCGCGGGCGGGAGATAGGTGATCACGTCGCCGGCCTTCAGCGCGCTCACCGGGACGACCTCGTCGAGCACCAGCGAGCCGCGGTCGTAGGTGCCCGTCATCGAGCCCGAGACGATCGCGTACCGCTGCCAGCCCCAGAGGGCAGGGGTGAGCACGAGCAGTGCAATGAGCACCGCAACGGCGAGAGCCGCGCCGGACGCAAGGCGTCCGGCGCGGCTGATCGCGGTGATCGTCGAGCCCCCCATGGGCTTGGCTTCCTGCCGCGCCTAGGCTGCGTTGAAGTCGAACTGGACCAGGGAGGTGTCGCCCTGGTAGGCGTTGCCGGCCGAGCCGTCGAGCTGGACCGTGAACTGGTAGCGGTGATGCTCGCCCGCCGCGTACGTGCCGAGCCCTGAGATCAGGTGGCCGGGCGTACCCATCTGGGCCAGCGTGCCGGCCGAGTACTTGCTGACGTCGTCGCCGTCGCCGCAGGTCGGCGGCGTCGCGCCGACGAAGGTGCCGCAGTCGACGATCGTCATGTTGAGCTTGCCCGAAAGCGCGTTCGCCACGTCGGAGTCGACCGGCGTCGTGCGGCCGACCGTGAAGACGCCGCTGAGGTCGCCGGTGTTCTTGATGTCGACCGTGCCGACGGCGGGCGTGCCGGCCGGCCTGAGGCTGCCGGCGGAGAGGACCGCAGTCCCCTCCTTGGAGTTGAGGATGCTGAGCGTGCCGGAGGCGAACGTGTTCGCCGGGTTCGCCGACGACGCCGTGAAGTCGGCGCCTGAACCGGCGACGGCGCCGGCGGCGAGCAGAAGCGTGAGAAGGGCACCGAGCGCAATGCGCGGCTGGGCCGCGAGGACCTTAAGTCGAGACATGGGGGACGGTTCCTTGCCTGGAGGAGTTGCCGGGGAACGAACGCGTCACTGCGCGCTCATCGCTGGCAACCGAGCTATCTCGCCTGTCGTCGAGACCTCTGGCTTTGCGTCCCCGCCTCACGACGGGTTTGCCCTATGTGCAGCAAGAACCCCATCGGCAAGCGCTTGCTTGTCCATTACGAATTGGACGGATGTTCGGTTTGGATTCTGACCGCGCCGACACCTCAGTGACGTTTGATACAAGCGCGGTACGTGCGCGTGCCCGTGTAGGTGTGGCTATCGGAGGAACGCACGGTCACCCTGAGCGTCGTCTTCTTGCGCAGGCCGCGGAGGCTGACGGTCTTGCGTGCCTTCGCTCCCTTCAGTCGAGTCTTGACGCGACCGTTGACCGCGATCGTCGCGGAGACGACCTGTGCGCCCGCGACGCCCTTGAGCTTGAGCTTCAGGCGCCCGCCCTTGATGCACGTGGAGGCCCGAGGAAGCCCGAGCGCGTCGGCGATGGCGATCGGCTTGGTGACAGGGGGCTTGGGGTTCGGGTTCGCGGGAGGCACGGGCGTCTCGGGCGTCTCGGGCGTCGGCGTGGCGGCCACCGGGCTGGCCTGCCACTGGAATCCGAGGCTGAGCGCCGATCCCTGGTAGCGGTTGTCGCCGGTCGTGTTCGAGCTGGGCACGCCGCCGTCGGGCAGCGTGGCCTCGAACCGGTAGTCACGATCCTCGCCGGGGGCCAGCATGCCGAGGTCCACCTCCACGAAGTCCGCCGGATGGCCGGCGAACAGCGTGACCGGCGGTTGGGCGCCGGTGACGTCGAGCACGACGAGCTCCACTCGCTCCGACAGCAGGCCGCCGTTGGGGCCGGCGGTGTCCTGCGCGCCGACGCCAAGGAGCTCGAAGCGGCCGGCCGACGCGCCGTGGTTACCGATCCGCACGGTGCCGCTCACGCCCTCGCCCGGGCGCATGCCCGCGGCGCTGAACACGGCCAGTCCGTCGCGCGAGTTGGTGATGCTCACCGAGCCGGACGCGGCGGCGAGCGACACGCCCGCGACCTCGGGATCGCTGCCGCCGGGAGCGGCAACCGCAAGCCCGATCGCGGCGAGCGCCATCGCGAGCGACGTCAGAAGAATGGCGACGCTGCGCATCAGAAGTCCACGTCCGTCGCGCCGGTCTCGGTTCGCAGCGTGGTGCTCGCCGGGTTCCCGAGGAGATCGGTGGCGCTCGCCGACGGCTGCCACGTCATCGGGCCTGCGAGTGCCGTGGTGAGCGAGCCCGAGAGCTGCGACCCCAGCGTGATCGTGATCGAGTTGCCGCTTCGCGCCATCGTCGCGTTGAACTCGGCGTCCGTCGTGACGAAGTCGGCGCCCAGCTTGAGATCGACGGCGGTTGTCACAAGGTTCAGCCGCGTGCTGCCGACGCCGTCGTAGAAGTCCAGCTGGTCGTTGGCGCCGGCGTTGGCGACCCTCACGTGGATGGGCTGGCTCGTGCCGTCCCAGCCCGACATGACCGTGGCCGGTGCGATCGGCTCGGACCAGGTGAGCGTGAGCGAGTCGCCCGGCTCCATCAGGCCGGGAGTCGCGCCGCCGTTCGTCGTCTGCAGGTCCGCGGCCGTGGGAGCCGTGTTGTCGATCGTGAGGGGGAATGACGAGCTGATCGCCAGGACGCCCGCGTTATCGGCGGTGACGACGCGGATGCTGTAGGTGCCGTCGCCGACCTGGGCGGTGTCGCCGCTGCAGGTGAACGGCGCCGCGGTGTCGCGGCAGAACTCGTACCAGGTGCCGGAGTAGAGCGCCTCGAACGCGACGTACGCGATGCCGGACCCGCTGTCGGTGGCCGTCGCCGTCATCATGACCATGCCGTGCGCCGTCGTCGGGATGCTGGGCGTGGAGGCCGGCGGGGCGTTGTCGATCCGCACGGTGATCGGCGTGGTCTGGTTCGTGCGGCCCACGTTGTCCTGAGTGATGGCACGCAGCTCGCGGTCGCCGTCGGGCAGGGAGGTGGTCACCAGGCTGCACGACCGCGGCGACGTCGCACCGGTGCACAGGTTGGTCCAGGGCGTCGCACCGGCTGCGCGGTGCTGGATCGTCACGGACTGCAGCCCGCTGCCCGCGTCGGCGGCGGTCGCGGTGATCGTCTTGGTGCCGCTCAGGTTCGCGCCCGGATTGGCGAGCGACACCGTCGGGGCGAGGTTGTCTACGACGCGCGCGGCGCGCTGCGCCGAGCGCGAGTAGCCCGCGCTGTCGGTCGCGGTCGCCCGTAGGTCGTAGCTGCCGTCCCCGGTGGCCGCCGTGTTCCAGGAACACGCGTACGGAGCGGTCGCATCACTACAGACGGTCACCCAGTTGGTGGTGCCGGCGGGTGCCGCCTCGATCAGGACCGCGTCGATACCGCGCTCTGACGTAGCGGTTGCGGTCAGCCCGACGGTGCCCTGGAGGTTGGTGCCCGGATCGGCCAGCGAGACGGCGACGGTGTTGAAGTCGGCCG
Organism: uncultured Solirubrobacteraceae bacterium; assembly: GCA_963792385.1. Lineage (GTDB taxonomy): Bacteria > Actinomycetota > Thermoleophilia > Solirubrobacterales > Solirubrobacteraceae > DASSUW01. Next base: position 110,516 of record CAWBVZ010000003.1, read on the forward strand.
CCGCGGCGAAGGTCGTGGGCGAGCTGGAGCTCGAGGTGAAGTCGGCACCCGAGGCCGTGACGCCGGTGGCGACGAGCGTGCAGAGCGCCGCGCCGAACGCGAAGCGTCCGACGCGGCGAACTGTTGCCATCCGTGTGCCCGTCATCGCTGTCAGCCCTCCTTGGCTGGTCGCGTGCCTTCCTTGCCTGTGTCCCTGCCCTCAACTCATCGACAACGGCTCTACCTGCTCTTGAAATCGTGGACGGATGTTGGGTTCGGCGTCAGCGACCCTGCCACCGCGGCGGGCGCTTCTCGGCGAACGCACGCACTCCCTCGAAGAAATCCTCGCTCTGGAAGCACGTCTCCCGCAGGTCCACCAGCTCCCGCTCGACCGCGGGGTCGAGCGCCCCCTCGGCGGCCAGGAGCTCGCGCAGCGCGCGCTTGTTCCCCGCCTGCGACAGCGGCGCCAATGAGGCGATCCGGGCGGCATACGCGACCGCCTTCGTGGCGACCGCGTCCGGCGCTGCGACCTCGTTCACGAGCCCCCACTGCAAAGCGGTCCGGGCGTCGATGTTGCGGGCCGTGAAGAACAGCTCGCGCGTGCGCGGGACGCCGATCGCGTCGATGAACTTGCGCAGGCCGGTGTGCGAGTACACGAGCCCGAGCCGTGCCGGCGGCATCCCCATCTTGGCCGTCTCGGCCGCAACGCGCAGGTCGCACGAGACGGCGAGCTCGAGCCCACCGCCGATCGCGTGTCCGTTCAGTGCGGCGACGGTCGGGAAGGCGAACGCGTCGAGCGCCGCGATCGCCTCGTGGAACGGGTGCGCAACCAGCGCCTCGGCACGCCCGGCGAACTCCGCGCGCGGCAGGTTGCCGATGTCGTAGCCGGCGGAGAACACCGGGCCGGTGGCGGTCACGAGCAGGCACCGCGCCTCGATCTCGGGAAGCGCCGTCGCGAACGCGTCGAGGATCGCGTGGTCGAGCGCGTTGCGCTTGGCCGGGTTGTCGATCGTGAGCCGCGCGACGTGATCCGCCGGGAAGTCGAGGCGCAGCTTGCCCTCGGCGAGCTCGTGCGGCTCTTGCGTCACTACTCCAGCACGACCAGCGCGTCGCCCTCGGAGACCGACTGACCTTCCGTGACGAGGATCTCCTTGACCGTCCCCCCGTCCTCGGCCTCCACCGGCATCTCCATCTTCATCGACTCGAGGATCAGGACCGTGTCGCCCTCCTCGACGGTGTCCCCGACAGCCACCTCGATCTTCCAGATGGTGCCCGTGATGTGGGCCTCGATCGCGGCCACAGCGCTCCTTCCTCGCGGTTGCGGCCGTGACAATAGCCCGCAATGACCGCCTGCGGTGTTCCGCGCTAGCCGCCTGCCAGGACGACGTCGTAACCGGCGTCGCGGAGCATCTCGACGACGACGTCGCGGTGGTCGCCCTGGAGCTCGATCACGCCGTCCTTCGCCGAGCCGCCGACCCCGCAGCGCTTCTTCAGGCGCCCCGCGAGGTCGCGCAGGCCGGCATCGTCGAGCGGGACGCCCGACACGGTCGTGACCGCCTTGCCACGCCGTCCGGCCGTCTCGCGGCGGACCTTGACGCGGCCACCGGCCGCCGCCGGCCGGCCCTGATCCGGCTCGCGAGCCTTGCGCAGGTCGCCGTCGCCGCTCGACCACACCACCTTTCGATCGCGCCCGGCCATGGCCGGGACGCTAGCGAACGGGTGGGCGCCGGGTCACTGCGAACGTCAACCCCGCGGGGTGGGGAGGTGGGTGTCCGTTGGCGGGGTGGCGGGTCCCGCTCGGGCGCCGCGAATCACGCGAGTGTCGACTTAGTCGGGCTGACGCCGACGAACTCGACGCTCGGTGATCCCAGTGCGCCGCTGGAACGCCTCCCCGCTGCCCTACCCGGCGCAGTTGACGTTCGTTTACGCGAGCCCGGCGAGCCGGTAGAGCACGAGGCTGCCCGCGACCGCGACGTTGAGGCTCGCGCCGCGGCCGACCATCGGGATCTCGACGCAGTCGTCGGCGCTGTCGACGAGCTCTTCCGGGATCCCGTTGCTCTCGTGGCCGAGCAGCACGATTGTCCGGCCCCGGGCCGGCTCGAGCCGCGGCAGCGCGGTCGCGCCTTCCGCGAGCTCTACGGCGACGATGCGCCAGCCGGCGGCCTGCTGGCCGGCGACCCAGGCCTCGCGCGTCTTCGGGAGCCAATGGATGCACGGGCGGCGGGCGAGCCTGAGCGTGTCGCCGACAGCGAGCGCCTCGCGGTAGTGCGGGCTGTCGGGCACGGCCATGCAGGCGCCGACGGCGTCACACGTCCGCAAGAGCGTCCCGAGGTTCGCCCGGTAGGCGACCCACAGCGGCGCGACGACGAGGTGATCCCAGCAGCCGTGCTGGCTGCGGCGGCGGGCCCGGCGGAGATCGCGGGGCCGAGACTTGGCGGCGCTCACTGCGCCGCGGCGTACTGCCTTTCATGAGTCATGAGGCGGCAAGCGTACCGACGCTGCGCCTGTCAGCGTGACCGGAACCGCAGCGCGGCGACCGTGCAGCCGACCGTCGCCAGGCCCGCGCACCACAGGACCGCGAGCAGCGCGTCGCTCCCGACCGGCGTGCCCATCATCAGGCCGCGCAGTGTCTCCACGATCGGCGTTACCGGCTGGACGTCGGCGATCGTGCGGAGCATGCCGGGCATCGTGTCGGTCGGGACGAACGCGCTGCTGACGTACGGGAGGAACATCACGATGACCGTGAACGCGCCGGCCGCCTCGGGGTCGCGGGCGAGCAGCCCGAAGGCGGCCGCCAGCCATGAGATCGCCACCATGAACAGCAGCAGCAGCGCGAACACGCCGAGCCAGTCGGTCGGCCCGGCGGCCGGGTCGAACCCGATCGCGAGCGCGACGCCGAATACGAGGGTCGTCGACACGATGTTGCGCATGACGCTCGCGACCACGTGCCCGGTGAGCACCGCCGACGCGGCGATCGGCAGCGAGCGGAAGCGGTCGATCGCCCCGGTCGTCATGTCCTGGCAGACGGCGACGGCGGTCGTCGCCGAGCCGAACCCGGCGCACAGCAGGATCACGCCCGGCACCACGTAGTCGACGTAGCGCCCGCCGGTCTGGATCGCACCGCCGAACACGTACGCGAACAGCAGCAGGATCGCTACCGGCAGGAAGATCGCAGCCACGAGCGCGTCCACGCTGCGGATGTTGTGCCGGACGCTGCGTCCGGTGAAGGTGAGTGCGTCGTTCATTGTCAAACCTCGGTCAGGGTCAGGAAGACGTCGTCGAGCGTCGGGCGGTGGACGCCGACGCGCAGAGCCGTGACGTCGTTGCGCTCGAGCTCGTCGAGCAGGTGCTTGAGGCCCGCCGCGCTGCCGTCGGTGGCGATCCGCAGGCTGAGCCGCTCGAGGTCGGCGTGCGCGTCGAGGAGCGCGAGCGCCGCCTCGCCGAGCGCACTTGGACTGGCGAAGAACAGCTCCACCATGTCGCTCCCGACCTCGGCCTTGAGCTCCTCGGCGCTGCCTTCCGCGACCACGCGGCCGCCGTCGATGACGGCGATCCGGTCGGCGAGGTGGTCGGCCTCGTCGAGGTACTGCGTCGTGAGCAGGACGGTCACGCCGGAGGCGCTGAGCTCGGTCACGGCGGCCCATACCTCGCGCCGGCTGCGCGGGTCGAGCCCGGTCGTCGGCTCGTCGAGGAACACCACCGGCGGCTCGGCGACGAGGCTCATCGCGAGGTCGAGCCGCCGCCGCATCCCGCCGGAGTAGGCCGAGACCCGGCGGCGCCGCGCCTCGACGAGGTCGAACCGCTCCAGCAGCTCGGCCGTCCGACGACGTGCCGCGGTCCTGCTCAGGCGCCGCAACCGGCCCATCATCATCAGGTTCTCCTCGCCGGTCAGCGGCTCGTCGACCGCCGCGTATTGGCCGGTGAGGCTGATCGCGGCGCGGACCTTGCGCGGCTCGGTGGCGACGTCATGGCCCGCGACCCGCGCGGTTCCGGCGTCCGGCCGCAGCAGCGTCGAGAGGATGCGGACGGTGGTCGTCTTGCCGGCGCCGTTGGGGCCGAGCAGCGCGAACACCGATCCGGCGCGCACGCGCAGGTCGAGCCCGGCGAGGACGGGCCCGTTCCCGAACGACTTGGCGAGTCCGTCGGCTTCAATTGTGTACGTCATACACAAAGCGTATCAGATACACTTAACTCCGATGACGGACAAGCTTCCTCCCGGGCTCGAGCTCCTGTGGGGCGTCCGCGACCGCCCGCGACGCGAGCGCAAGCGCGGCCTTAGCCTCGACCGGATCGTGGGCGCAGCCGTGGAGCTCGCAGACGCCGACGGGCTCGACGCGGTGTCGATGAGCCGCGTTGCGGAGCGGCTCGGGTTCACCACGATGTCGCTCTACCGCTACGTCGAGAGCAAGGACGACCTGCTCGCGCTGATGCTCGACGCGGCGACCGAGCCGCCGGTGACGCTCGACGCCCCGTTCACCGGGTGGCGCGACGGGCTCGAGCGGTGGTGCCGCGAGCTACTCGTCGCGCTCGAGCGCCATCCGTGGGTGCTGCACCTGCCGATCGGCGGCCCGGCGATGACGCCGAGCCAGTTCGCGTGGCTGGACCGCGGCCTGCAGGTGCTGGCGGACACCAACCTCGCCGAAACGGAGAAGGCCGCGTCCGTGCTCCTGCTGAACGGCGCGGTGATGTGGCAGGCGCGGCTGTCGGGCGAGCTCGGCCCCGAGACCGCGCAGGCCGCGATGTTGATCACTCCGCTGGTCGACGCCGAGCGTTTCCCGGCGCTCCGCCGCGCCCTCGACGCCGGCATCTTCGAGGACGAGAGCATCGAGTCGGACCTGGCCTTCGGCCTCGAGCGGGTGCTCGACGGCATCGGGACCCTGGTCGCGAGCCGCGCTGCATAGCCGGGCGGCGCGCTGTGCGCCGCCCGGCCGTGACGCCCGGCCTGCTATCACGGCGAGCCGTGCCGCAGGCCCTCGAGATCACCGACGTCGTCAAGCGCTACCCGACCGGCACCGAGGCCCTGAAGGGCGTGTCGCTGGCGATCGCGGAGGGCGAGTTCTTCGGGCTGCTCGGGCCGAACGGCGCCGGCAAGAGCACGCTGATCCACTGCACCACCGGCCTCGCTCAGCCCACGTCCGGAGACATCAAGGTCTTCGGGAACGACGCCGTGCACCACTACGAGGCGGCGCGGCTCGCGGTCGGGCTCGCACCGCAGGACCTCAACCTCGACCACTTCCTCAGCTGCGAGGAGACGCTCGACTATCACGGCGGCTACTTCGGGATGCCGCGCAAGGAGCGGCGCGAGCGCGCGCGCGAGCTGCTCGACGCGTTCTCCCTCACCGCCAAGAAGGACGACCGCACGCGGACGCTGTCGGGCGGCATGAAGCGCCGGCTGGTCCTCGCGCGGGCGCTGATGCACCGCCCGCGGCTGCTGATCCTCGACGAGCCGACCGCGGGCGTCGACGTCGAGCTCCGGCTCGAGCTGTGGCACTACGTCCAGCGCATCAACACCGAGGGCACGACGATCCTGCTCACGACCCACTACCTCGAAGAGGCCGAGCAGCTCTGCAGCCGGATCGCGTTCATCAATGACGGCCAGATCGTCGCCCAGGGCACGAGCGACGAGCTGGCCGCGTCGTTCGGGGTGGCGAGCCTCGAGGACGCGTACCTCGAGCTCGTCGGCCGCGCGGAGCTCTCGCGCGCCCACGTCGTGGCGGATCTGCCGTGAGCCCGCGGCAGATCCGCTTCACCTCACTGCTGCGGCGCGAGGTGACGCGCTTCATGAAGATCAAGCGCCAGACGCTGGGTGCGCCGCTGCTCGAGACGTTCCTGTACATCTCGGTCTTCGGCGCCGCGCTCGGATCGCGGATCGACACGCTGCACGGCGTCGACTACGTCGTCTTCATCGTGCCCGGGCTGATCATGATGGCCTGGGCGATGAACTCGTTCAGCAACAACGCCTCGTCGATCCTGCAGCAGAAGTTCCAGCGTGCGATCGACGACCAGCTGTCGTCACCCGCGTCGCCGGGAGAGCTGCTGCTCGCCTTCTCGCTCGGCGGCTTCGTGCGCGGCGGGATCGTCGCGACGCTCACGTTCATCGCCGCGTGGTTCCTCGTGGACGTGCCGATCGACCACGTGCTGGTATTGGTGCCGTCGCTGTTCCTGGTCGGCTTCTTCTTCTCCCAGCTCGGCGTGCTGGTGGGCGTGCGAGCGGAGCAGTTCGACGACGTGTCCTTCTACCAGACGTTCCTGCTCCAGCCGCTGATCTTCCTCGGTGGCGTCTTCTACTCGGCGTCGCTGTTGCCGCAGCCGTTCGAGACGCTGACCCACATCGATCCCGTCTACTACATGATCGGACTCGTGCGCTACGGGTTCATCGGCTACACGGACACGAACGTCCCGCTGTCGCTCGTCGCCCTGACGGCCGCGGCGGTCGCCGTCTTCGTGGTCAACTACCGCCTTTTCGCGACGGGCTACCGCCTCCGCGCCTGATGCTGCTCGCGATCGACCAGGGAACGACCGGCACGACCTGCCTCGTGTTCGACCTCGAGGGCGAGCTGATCGGCCGCGCCTACCGCGAGTTCTCCCAGCACTTCCCGCAGCCTGGCTGGGTCGAGCACGACGCGGCGGAGATCTGGGACGTCTCGCATGCGGTCGCCGGTGAGGCGCTCGACGACGCCGGCCTGCAGCCGGGCGAGCTCGAGGCGGTCGGGATCACGAACCAGCGCGAGACCGTCGTGGCGTGGGACCCGTCGACCGGCGAGCCGCTGCACCGGGCGCTCGTGTGGCAGGACCGCCGCACGGCCGGTCGCTGCGACGAGCTGCGGGCGGCCGGCGAGGAGCCGGCGATCCGTGCCAAGACCGGGCTCGTGCTCGACCCCTATTTCTCAGCCACGAAGATCGAGTGGCTGCTGCGCAACGTCGACGGGCTCGCGCAGCGGGCGCGCGAGGGGCGCGCGGTGTTCGGGACGATCGACGCGTGGCTGCTGTTCAAGCTCACCGGCGAGTTCGTGACGGACCCCGGCAACGCTTCGCGAACGCTCCTCCTGGACATCTCCACCGGGCGCTGGGACCCCGCGCTGCTCGACCTGTTCGGAGTGCCCGAGCAGGCGCTTCCCGCGGTCCGGCCGAGCTGCGGCGAACTCGGGCGCACGCGGCCGGACGTCTTCCACGGTCACGACGTGCCCGTCTCCGGCGTGGCCGGCGACCAGCAGGCGGCGCTGTTCGGGCAGCGCTGCCTGGTGCCCGGGCTCGGCAAGAACACCTACGGCACCGGCTCGTTCGTGCTGCAGAACGCCGGCACGAGCGTGCCGCCCGCCCCGGATGGGCTGCTCTCGACGATCGCGTGGCAGATCGGCCGCCAGACCACGTACGCGCTCGAGGCGGCGATCTTCGTCACCGGCGCCGCCGTCCAGTGGCTGCGCGACGGGCTCGGGATCATCGACGCCGCGGCCGAGACGGAGGAGCTCGCCGCGTCGCTCGAGTCGAACGACGGCGTGTACTTCGTGCCGGCCCTGACGGGCCTCGGCTCGCCGCACTGGGACCCGTACGCGCGCGGGACGATCGTGGGCCTCACGCGCGGGGCCGGGCGCGCGCACCTCGCGCGCGCGGCACTCGAGGCGATGGCGTACCAGACGGTCGACGCGATCCGCGCGATGGAGCAGACCGCCGGCGAGCCGCTGCCCGAGCTGCGGGCCGACGGCGCTGCAACGGTCAACCGCTGGCTGATGCAGTTCCAGGCCGACATCCTCGGCGTGCCGGTGACGGTGCCCGAGGTCGCCGAGACGACGGCGCTCGGCGCGGCGCTGCTCGCGGGCGTCGGCGCGTCGCTGCTCACGCTCGACCAGGTGAGCACGATCGGCGAGGAGGCGGCGCGCTACGAGCCGCGAATGGGCGAGGATGAGCGCGCGACACTGCTCGACGGCTGGCACCGAGCGCTTGACCGTTCGCGCGCGTGGGCTACATGATCGGTCAAAATGAGGGGGAGATGACGGAGGAGAAGCTGGCCCCGATGAAGGACCAGGTCTACAAGGACCCGCGTCCGGCATCGCACTTCGATCGGTTCCACGAGCGCTCCCGCACGCGCGAGCCCGACTGGGTCTACGAAGCGGTGCGCATCGTCACCACGCTGTACGCCTGGATCTTCTTCCGCGCACGCGGGATCGCGAGCGAGAAGGTGCCGGCGGAGGGTCCGCTGATCCTCGCGCCGAACCACTTCTCGTTCATGGACCACTTCTTCCTCGGCGTCTCGATCCGCCGGAAGGTCCGGTTCATGGCCAAGTCGCAGCTGTTCGAGCGGCCGATGCAGTGGATCTACACGCACGGCGGCGTGTTCCCGGTGCGTCGTGGCTACGGCGACGAGGAGGCGTTCAAGACCGCCACCAGCATCCTCGCGCGCGACGGCACGATCGCGATGTACAGCGAGGGCGGCCGCTCGCGCACCGGCAAGCTGTCGGAGACGGTGCGGCCGGGGATCGGCCGGCTCGCGCTCCTGTCCGGCGCCACGATCGTGCCCGTGGCGATCCACGGCTCGTCGCGCGTACGCAACTGGAAGCGGTTGCAGTTCCCGAAGGTCACGATCCTGTACGGCGACCCGATCCGGTGGGAGCGGATCGAGGACCCGACGCGCGAGCAGCAGCAGGAGGTCGCGAACGCCATCTTCGCGGAGGTGCGGAAGCTGTACGCGCAGCTCGACGCCGTCGGGCGGGCCGGCGTGGTGCGGGAGCGGCGCGAGCTGCGCCGGGCGTGACCGAGGTCCTGCGCCCCGGCGTCCTCGCCGGGGTGCGCGTGGCCGGTGCCGGTGGGGCTGTCGCGGCGCGCGCTCGCGCGCTCGGCGCCGACCTGGTCGCCGACGGCGAGATCGACGTGCTCGTGTGGGACGGCACCGGCTTGGGCGGCCGCGCGGCGCTCGACGGCGCGTGGGATGCGATCCAGCCTGCGGTCGAGGGTCCGCTGGCCGGCGGCGGCCTGATCGTCCTGCTTGCGCCGGCGCCCGGCGACGCGCACGCTGAGGCGGCGCGGGCCGGGCTGGAGAACATGGCGCGGACGCTGTCGATCGAGTGGGCGCGGCTGGGGATCCGCCCGGTCGCCGTGCTGCCTGGGGTGGCGACCGATGGTTCGGAGGTCGCCGAGCTCGTGGCGTTCCTGGCGTCTCCGGCGGGCGCGTACTACTCCGGGTGCCGGTTCGAGCTCGGCAACGTCAACCCCCGCATGTAAGGAGGGTCGGGAGGGGTGCGTCACTCTTGTTCGATCCTCGTGAACAAACGTGACGCACCCCCCTCGATCCCGCCTTCCTTACAAGCGGGGTTGACGTTCTACGCGGGGACCGGCTCCGCGACGGGCGCAGCGGCAGCCCGCGCGCGCCGCTTGGCGGGCACCAGCAGCGCGGCGAGCGCGCCGGCGAGCAGCACCGCGGCTCCGACCCAGATCGCGCTGGTCATCCCGTCGGTGTAGGCCTGCGGCGACGCGTACGAGCCGTTGTGCGAGAACACGGTCGCCAGCACGGCGACGCCGAGCACGCCGCCGAGCTCGCGGATCGCGTTGGTGGCGCCGGACGCCTGGCCCGCCTCCTCCGGCCGCACCGCACCGAGGATCGCCGTGGCCGCCGGGGCGAACACGAGCGCCATGCCGGTGCCGGCCATGATGAACGGGATCACGAGCTGGCTGTACGGGACGTCCGGTGCCGAGACGGCTGCCAGCCAACCGATCCCGCCGGCCTGTAGCGCGAGGCCGGTCACCATCAGCGGGCGCGCGCCGATCCGGTCGGACAGCATCCCGGCGATCGGTGCGATCAGCATCGGCATGGCGGTCCACGGGAGCGTCCGCAGTCCCGCCTCGAGCGGCGAGTAGCCCTGCGTGACCTGGAAGAACTGTGCCAGCAGGAAGATCGAGCCGAAGACGCCGAAGTACATCGCCAGTGAGCTCGCGTTGACGGCGCTGAAGGTGCGCGAGCGGAAGAACCGCAGCGGCAGCATCGGCTCGGCGGCGCGGGCCTCCCAGACGAGGAACGCGACCATCAGGAGCGCGCCGGCGATCAGCGAGGAGAGCACGGTCGTGCTCGTCCAGCCCAGCTCGGCGCCGCGCACGATGCCGTAGACGATGCCCAGCATGCCGGCGCTGGCGAGCGCCGAGGCCGGGGAGGTCGAGCGACCGCGCGGGGCCGTGGCTCTCGGTCAGCCGGCGGGCGGCGAGCGGGAGCAGCGCGAGGCCGATCGGCACGTTGAGCCAGAAGATCCACTGCCACGAGAGGCCCTCGACGACGGCGCCGCCGATCACCGGCCCGAGCGCGACGCCGAGGCCGGAGATTCCCGACCAGGCGCCGATCGCCAGACCGCGCTTCTCCGCCGGGAACGCCCCGGCGAGCAGGGTCAGCGTGAGCGGCGTGACGATCGCGGCGCCGGTGCCCTGGAATGCGCGAGCGGCGATCAGAGCCTCGGTCGAGGGAGCGAGCGCGGCCGCGGCGGAGGCGGCTGTGAACAGTGAGAGACCGATCAGGAACATCCGCCGACGGCCGAACCGGTCGCCGAGCGCAGCGCCGGTCAGCAGCAGCACGGCGTACGAGAGCGTGTAGGCGTTGACCGTCCACTCGAGCGATTGGATCGTCGCGCCGAGCTCGGCTCGGATTGACGGCAGCGCGTTCGTGACGACGAGGTTGTCGAGCACGACCATGAAGAGCGCGATCGAGACGATCGCGAAGGTCCAGCCGGGGCGCGAGCGAGTCATCGCCGTTCCCTCCATAGATTGTGAGCGGTCACTCATGACGAGAAGTGAGTATTCACTCACAACCCCACCGCGTCAAGGCTAAAGCGAGCGTCTACGCGCCAAGTGAGTCATCACTCACTTGGCGCGCGGCGCTTCAGCCTGCCCACGGGACCTCGACCGAGTCCTCGGTCGGCGAGTCCCGCGCGACGACGTACTCCGCCGCTTCCGCTTCGGAGTGGTTCTGGAGGAGGTGGGTCTCGCGCGGCGGGACATAGACCATGTCCCCCGGCCCGATCGTGACCGTCTGCTCGAGCTGGTCACCCCACTTGACCTCGAGGCTGCCGGACAGCATGTAGACGGCGCTCTCGCAGGACTCGTGGTAGTGGGGCCGCGATTGGGCGCCCGCCGGAACGCGGAAGACGCCCATGTAGATGTTCGTGGCTCCGGTGGTCGCCTGCGAGATCTCAGCGCCGCCGACGACGCCACGGGCAGTGGCGCGGTCCTCGCCTGCTGGGTTGACGACCTTCATTGGCCGCAGCCTATTGCCACGAGCTGTGGAGCCGCGCCAGCCCCTCCGCGATCTCCTCCGGCGGGTGCGTCGTGAACGAGAACCGCAGCGTCGCGTGGTCCGGCTCGCCGGCGAAGAACGGAAAGCCCGGGACGAAGGCGACGTCGCGCGCCAGCGCGCGCGTCAGCAGCTCGGCGGCGTCCCAGCCGTCGGGCAGCCGCGCCCACACGAACATGCCACCGTCGGGACGGTTGTGCGTCGACCCGGGTGGGAGCGCCGCGGCGAGGCCGTCGAGCAGGGCGTCGCGGCGCGCGCCGTATTGCGCCCGCAGGTTGGCGATGTGGGCGTCGAGGTCGACCGTTGCCAGCCACAGCGCGGTGGCGGCCTGATCGACCGTCGATGAGTGCAGGTCGGCGGCCTGCTTGGCCACCACGAGCGGGCGGCGCAGCGCAGGCGGCGTGCGGATCCAGCCGATCCGCAGGCCCGGCGCGGCGACCTTGGAGAGCGTCGACAGCGCGAGCGTGCGGTCCTCGGCGCCGGGCAGCGTCGCCAGGCTCGGCAGCGGCTCGCCGCGGTAGCGCAGCTCGCCGTACGGGTCGTCCTCTAGCAGCCACAGGCCGGCGCGCTCGGCAACCGCGGCGAGCGCTCGCCGCCGCTCCAGCGGCAGCGTGCGGCCGGTCGGGTTGTGGTACGTCGGGACCGTGTAGAGCACGCGCGCGCCGTGCTCGGCCGCCGCCGCTTCGACCGCGTCCGGGTCGAGCCCGTCGTCGTCGCACGCGACCGGCACCGGCACGGCGCCGGCCAGCGCGAACGCCTGCAGCGCCGCGAGGTACGACGGCTCCTCGACGAGCACGCGGTCGCCGGGCTCCAGCAGCACCGTGGCGGCGAGCGTGAGCGCCTGCTGGGAGCCGCTCGTGACGAGCACGTCGTCGGCCTCGGCCGGCAGGCCGCGCGCGGTCAGCCGGGCGGCGATCGCGGCGCGCAGCATCGGGTCGCCCTCGGTCGTCGAGTACTGCAGCGCGCGGCCGCCGCGCGCCGGCGACAGCACCGCTGAGAACGCAGCCTGGAGCCCGGCCGTGTCGAACAGCTCCGGCGCGGGCAGGCCGCCGGCGAACGAGATCACGCCCGGCCGTTCGGTCAGGGCGAGGATCTCGCGCACCGGGGAGCTCCCGACGCCACGCAATCGGGCGGCGATCTCGGGTAAGGCGAGGGCGGACAAGGTGTGCTCCTTCGAGTCGGCGGGCGGACGGGGTGCTGCGGGGCCACCACCGCGCCCGCGACTCACGCGGACGGCTACACGGTGGTGGCGGCGCGTACTCGGAGCACGGCGCAGACGTTAGGGAACACGACGCCGAAAGTCACGACATCATTCCCGTGAACTGGCCGCCCGTGATGTTGAGCACCTGCCCGTGGACGAAGTTCGACCACGGCGAGCAGAGGAAGAACACGCCGCCGGCGGCCTCCTCGGGCGAGCCCGGGCGACCGATCGGGATCACCATCGAGGCCATGCCGCGCATCTGCTCGGGGATGCCGAGCTGGACCTTCTCGCCGCCGATCTCCATCGTGTTCTCGGCGTCCTTGGAGGCGGTCAGGCGCGTCTCGATCCAGCCGAACGCGACAGCGTTGACGTTGATCTTGAACTGGCCCCACTCCTTCGCGAGCGTCTTCGTGAGGCCGACGACGGCGCTCTTGCCGGACGAATAGTTGGCCTGCCCGGCGTTGCCCATCGTGCCGGAGATCGAGGAGACGTTGACGATCTTGCGGAAGACCTCGCGACCCTCCTCGCGCTCCTGCTTGGCCGGCTCGCGCAAGTGCGGCGCGGCGGCGCGGACGATGCGGAACGGCACGACGGTGTGGATGTCGAGCATCCGCTGGAAGGCGTCGTCGCTCATCTTGTGGACCGGCGCGTCGATCGTGTAGCCGGCGTTGTTGACGATGATGTCGATCCTGCCCCAGGCGTCGATCGCCGCCTGGACCAGGGCGTCGGGCGCACCGGCCGCGGTCAGGTCGCCGCCGTACACGGTGGTCTCGCCCGCGATCTCGGACGCCGTCTGCTGCGCGAGGTCGGCGTCGAGGTCGTTGATCAACACCTTCGCGCCGTGCTCGGAAAGCAGCTCGGCGGTCGCGCGGCCGATGCCGCGCGCCGAGCCGGTGACGATCGCCACCTTGTCGTCGAGGACTCCCATCTGATGCCTCCAGTTCGTGTTCGGAGGCGGGATTGTGCCCGTTACGCGGCGAGCGGCGCGGCAGCCGAGGCGATTCGGCCGGCGTCGAGCTCGACCACGCCATCGGCCACGGTCGCCGCGGCGGCGGCGTCGCGCGTGAACAGCACGACGGTTATTCCGTCCTCGTGCGCGATGTCGCGCAGCAGCGCGAGCAGCTCGGTGGCCTCGTCGGGGTCGAGGTCGCCGGCAGGCTCATCGGCCAGCAGGAGCGAGGGGCGGCCGACCAGCGCGCGGGCGAGCGCCGCGCGCTGGCGCTCGGCGTCGGTGAGCTCGTCCGGGCGGGCGTCGGCCTTGTCGGCAAGCCCGACGCGGTCGAGCAGGGCATCGACGGCGCTGGGCTCGCACGGACGCCGCGCGATCAGCAGCGGGAGCGTGATGTTCTCGCGCACCGTGATCGTGGGGAGCACGGAGGCGGCGGGGAGGAGGAGGCCGATCCGGTCGCGCCGCAGGCGCGTCAGCTCGAGCTCGTCGAGACCGCGCAGCGGGCGGTCGTCGAGGACGACCGTACCGCCGGTGGGGCGGTCGAGGCCGGCGAGCAGGTGAAGCAGCGAGGTCTTGCCGGCGCCCGCGGGGCCGACGACGGCGGTGATCTTCCCGGCGGGTGCTTCGAACGACACGTCGCGGAGCACGTCCACGCCGGCACGGGGCCCGCCGACCCGGTGGAAGAGATTGTGCGCAATGACTCCAGGCATGCGGCAACTCTCCCACCGGGCCACGAAGCGCAATGGACGGGTAACCACACCTTTGCGGTGTTGCGGCCTCCCTAACCGGGGTCAGACCCCTGTTCGGGCGCCCTAACGGGGGTCAGACCCCTGTTCGGGCGCCCTAACGGGGGTCAGACCCCTACGTGGTGCGGGCGAGGATCTCGCGCATGATCTCGTCGGTGCCGCCGCCGATCGGGCCGAGGCGGGCGTCGCGGGTGGCGCGCTCGAGCTCCGGGTCGGGGCCGATCAGGCGCAGGCACTCGTCCTGCAGGTCGAAGTTCGTGCGCTGGGTCGCGAGCTTGGCCATCGTGACCTCGCGCACGGCGTCCTCGCCGGCCAGGTAGCGGCGCAGCGCGTGGTAGGTGAGCGCGGTGCCGGCCTCGGCGCGCATCGCCAGCTCGGCCACGCGGTGGCGCGTCGCCTGGCCGCGGCCGCCCAGCTCGGCGGCGGCGCGCTCGAGCGTGCGCCGCATCGCGCCGACGGCGCCGAGCGCCATCACGAGCCGCTCCCACTGGAAGTTGGCCATGATCAGGTAGAAGCCGCGGCCCTCCTCGCCGAGCAGGTGCTCCACCGGCACGAACACCTCGTCGAACGCGAGCTCCGCGGTATCGGACGCGCGCCAGCCGAGCTTGCTCAGCGCCCGCGCGGCCACGCCCTCGCCGCGCTCGAGCACGAGGAACGACAAGCCCGCGTGGCCCGGTCCGCCGGTGCGAACCGCCGTCACGTAGAAGTCCGCCCGCACGCCGTTGGTGATGTACGTCTTGGCGCCGGAGACGAGCCAGCCGCCGTCCACGCGCACGGCACGGGTGCGAACCGCCGCCACGTCCGAGCCCGTGTCCGGCTCGGTGATCGCCAGCGCACCGATCCGCTCGCCGCGGATCGCCGGCGCGAGCCAGCGGGCCTTCTGCGCCTCGGTGCCGAACCGGAAGATCGGCGGCGTCGCGATGTGCGTGTGCGCCCCGATCCCGGCGGCCACTCCGCCGGACCCGCAGCGCGGCAGCTCCTCGGTCAGCACGGCGTCGGCCACGAGGTCGCGCGCGCCCTCGTACTTGAGCCCCAGCCAGCCGCGCGCCGCGAGCGCCGTGAACACCTCGTTCGGGAACCACGCCGCCTCCTCCCACGCGTCCGCGTGCGGCCGCAGCTCGGCGAGCACGAACTCGCGCGCGCGAGCGCGCAGCGCGTCATGTGCGGGTGTGAATGGCGGCATGTGGGGGAACACGGTCAATTTGTCTGGCCTTTTGGCCGAATAAAGGGAGTGTGCGTCGCTTGAACCCTCTGACGGGCCTGCGTCCCCGGATCGCCGTGCTGGTGCTCGGCGGCGTGCTTCTGCTCGCCGCACTGATGATGCGCGTGTCGGCGAACTCGGTCGACGGCGCCTACGAGCGTGCCGCGCGCGGCGAGCTGAACGCGATCGCGACGACGTGGGAGGACGGCTTCACGGTCAGCGACCTCGCCGACCCGCCGCTGATGCAGCAGCGCGTCACGCGCCTGAAGGAGCTCAACGCCAACCTCGACAAGATCGCCGTCTCCTGGCACGACGTCCACGGGGTCACCCGCATTGCGGAGACCGGCGGGCCTACCACCGAAGACGCGGCGATCGACATCGGCGCGCAGAGTTACCGCGACGTCGGCTCGGGCGGCGCGCACCACGCCGAGATCCACTACCCGGTCGGCCCCGGGCCGGACGCGATGCTCGAGCTGCACTACGACCTGACCGCACTCGACCGCGCCCGCGCCTCCGACGGGATGACGCTCGCACTGCTCGGGCTCGGCGCCGCGCTCGCGCTCGGTGCGCTCGTCAGCCTCCTGCTCGGCCGCACCGTGGTGCGCCGGCTCGACCGCGTCCGCGCCGTCGCCAACCGCATCCGCGAGGGCGACAGCCGCGCCCGCACCGAGCTGCGCGGCCGCGACGAGATCGCCGTCCTCGCGCGCGACTTCGACCTGATGGCCGACGCCCTGCTCGAGGCGCTCAAGGACCCGCTCACGGGTCTGCTCAACCACCGCGCGTTCCAGGAGCGGCTGGCCGAGGAGCTGCGCCGCGCCGAGCGTGCCGGCCATCCCGTCTCGGTCGTCGCGCTCGACCTCGACGACTTCAAGGGGATCAACGGCGCCCTCGGGCACGCGGTCGGCGACGAGGCCCTGTGCACCGTGGCCGCCGCCCTTCGTGACGAGTTGCGTGCGGGCGACGTGTGCGGCCGTGTCGGCGGCGACGAGTTCATGCTCGCGCTGGTCGACGCCGACGTCGCCACCGCCGAGCTGATCGTCGAGCGCGTGCGCGCGAGCGTCGCGAACGAGCGCCTCGGCACCGGCCGGTCGCTGAGCGTCAGCGCCGGCGTCGTCTCCTACCCGCGCGACGGCACCGACCAGGAGAAGCTGCTGCACCTGGCCAATGGCGCGATGTACTGGGCCAAGTCCAACGGCAAGGCGCGCACGTTCGTCTACTCGGACTCGATCGACTTCGCGCTCTCGGCCGAGGAGGCCGCCGAGCGCAACCTGCGCGCCGGCCTCGTCAACACCGTCCATGCGCTCGCCCGCGCCGTCGACGCGAAGGACGGCTACACGCATTCGCACTCCCAGACCGTCGCCCGCTACGCCGCCGAGCTCGGCACCGCCCTCGGCCTGCGCGAGGAGCGGATCGAGCAGCTGCGCACCGCCGGCGTGCTGCATGACGTCGGCAAGATCGGCATCCCCGACGCGGTCCTGCTCAAGCCCGCGAAGCTCGAGGACGCCGAGTTCGCCGTCATGCGCCGCCACTCCGAGCTGGGCCGCGACATCATCGCCGGCGCCGGGCTGGAGGAGATCGCGACCTGGGTGCTGCACCTGCACGAGCGGTTCGACGGCCGCGGCTATCCCGACGGCCTCGCCGGCGAGGCGATCCCGCTCGAGAGTCGCATCCTGCACTGCGCCGACGCGCTCGAGGCAATGACGTCGTCCCGCATCTACCGCCCCGGCATGGCGATCGAGCGGGCGCTCGCCGAGCTCGAGCGCGGCGCCGGCTCGCAGTTCGACCCGGACGTCGCCGCCGTGCTGGTGGCGCTGGTCCGCGGCGACGAGCTGCGCGTCGACCACGTGTCGGCGCCGTCGGTCGCGGCCGCGTGACCTACAGACCGTAGGACCGGCCGATCACGTCGAGCATGATCTCGTCGGTGCCCGCGCCGATGCGGTTGAGCCGCAGGTCACGCCACACGCGCTCGATCCCGTACTCCTTCATGTAGCCGGCGCCGCCGTGGATCTGCAGGCACTCGTCGGCGACCTCGCAGGCGATCCGTGACGCGTACAGCTTCGCCATCGAGATCTCGCGCACCGGGTACTCGCCGTTCGCGAACCGCCAGGCGGTCGTGTACGTGAGCTGGCGCGAGGCCTCGATCTTCGTCGCCATCTCGGCGAACTTGTGCCTGATCACCTGGAACTTGCCGATCGGGCGCCCGAACGCCTGCCGCTCGTTGGCGTACTGGAGCGTCTTGTCGAACACCGCCTGTGCGCTCGCCGTCGCCCCCGCGGCACCGATCAGCCGCTCGCCCTGAAGCTCCCACATGATGTGGTAGAAGCCCTTGCCGATCTGGCCGAGCACCGCCGTCTCCGGCACGCGCACGTCCTGGAACGCGAGCAGCGCGGTGTCGGAGGCGTGCATGCCGAGCTTCTGCAGCTTCTCCTCGCGGATCACGCCCGGCGCGTCCATGTCGACGACGAACAGCGTGAACCCGTCGTAGCCGGCGTCCGGGTCGGTCTTGGTCACGAGCACGATGAAGTCCGCCCGGTGCCCGTTGGTGATGTAGGTCTTGGAGCCGTTGATCACCCACTCGTCGCCGTCGCGGACGGCGCGCGTCTTGATGCCCGACACGTCGGACCCGGCGTCGGGCTCGGTGATCCCCAGGCAGGAGATCTTCTCGCCGCGGATCGAGGGCACGAGGTAGGCCTGCTTCTGCTCCTCGGTGCCGAACACGTGGATCGGCGGGGTCGCCATGTCGGTGTGGACCGCGACGCCCATGGCCAGGCCGCCGCAGTTCGCGTTCACGATCTCCTCGGCGAGCACGAGGTTGCAGTAGTAGTCGCCGCCCTGGCCGCCGTATGTCTCCGGGTAGGAGAGCCCGAGCAGGCCGAGCTCGCCCATCCGCGTGAACACCCAGTCCGGGAACGTCGACTCCTCCCACTCCTCCGCGTGCGGGCGCAGCTCCTTCAGGACGAACGAGCGGATCGACTCCCGCAGCTGCTCGTGCTCGTCCGTGAAGATGAAGTGCCGGCGCGAGGCGGCGTGGTCGGGCTTGAAGACGTCGGTGGCGGCCATGCCCGAAAGCTAGCCCGTGGGGCGCCGAAAGTAAACAGTGGCACTGTCTACTTCCGACGCCCCGGGCTATCTCGCTAGGGCAGGATCTTCAGGTGCTTCAGCACGCCGCGCATGAACTCGGCGCGCTTGGTGGCTCCCGTGATGCCCTCGATGCCGAACCCGGTGTACACGCTGTCGGTCGTGCCGACCACCGCGCCCTCGGTGAACTGCTCCGTGGCACGCTCCCACCCGACGACCGGGTTGGCGGTGCCCTCGGGCGACGGGCCGAGCTGCCAGGCGCCGGTGCCGGACTCGAAGTCGTCCAGCGACGCCTGCGCGCCGTTGATCGTGACCTTCGCGTCGTCGACCCAGACGCCGAGCCCGAGCGTGCCCCAGTCGGTGATGACCGAGATCGAGACCTCGACCTTCTTGCCGGCGTAGGCGCTCAGGTCGACGTTCCAGTCCTGCCAGCCCTCGGAGTTGCCCGTGAAGGCGTTCCAGGCACCGTTGTTGGTGCCGGTGGGCGAGCAGGTGCCGTCGGCGTTGACCGTCTGGTAGTGGGCGAGCTGCGGGTGCAGGTCCGCCCAGCCCTCCGGGCAGCTGTCGCCCGTGTCCGTGTCGGTCACGTTCGCGGTCCGGCAGCGTCGTCCAGTTGTCGGTCCCGACCTCGCGGGCCTCGACCACCATGTAGTCCCAGTTCGGCTCGAGATCGGCCGAGAACTTGAACGACAGCGCGCCGCTCGAGGCCCCCGTGAGGTCGACCTCACGGTGCAGGCGCTTGAACGCCTGCGAGTCCGCGTTGGCGGCCATGTAGTACTGACCGCTGAACGGCGCGAACGGGCCGGCGCCCGGGCGCTGCCAGGTCGCGAGCCTGCGCGAGCTGGCGAACGTCGGGAACGTCGCCGGATCGAGGATCGAGCTGGTCACCGCGAACGTCGCGGTGTGCGCCTGGTTCGCTGCCGAGTCCGTGCCGTTGAACTCGAACACGCTCGACCCGAACGGGCTGCCCTCGCCCATGATCGGGAGCGGGTTGCCCTCCTCGTCCTGCGCGTTGCCGCCGCCGACGTAGATGTAGGCGCCGAGGTAGTACTGCTGGAAGTCGTTGTCCGGCGGAATGCAGCCGTCCACCGCCTCCACGTCAGTGCTTCCGCACCAGCGACCGTCGGTCGCCTCGTCCGGCTCCGGGAAGCCGAAGTTGCGGAACTCGTAGCCCTCGGCGTCCTGCCGGCCCGCGTTCTGACCCGTGAACAGCAGCTTGCCGCCCTCGTTCAGGAAGTCGCGGATCGCCAGCTGGGTCTCGATCGCGACGCGTGCCTGGCCGGTTGCGCCGGGCTGCCCGGGGCGGCGGGTGACGTAGTCGTCGCCCTTCTCCCACACGACCGCGTCGTAGTGGCTGAGCACGCCGAGCGCGTCGGGCGCCGTCATGTCATGCGCGTCGACGTCGTACACGTCGGCCTTCAGGCCGTTGGCCTGGAGCGCGGCCAGGTACGAGTCGACGTAGTCCGGCCCCGTCGTGTCGGTCGCCGGCGGGTCGGAGACGGGGCCGCTGTAGTTCTCGTCAGCGACCACCAGCACACGCCGGCGCGACTCCGACTTCGCCTCGTACGTGAAGCGCGAGGACCGCCGCTTGCCGTTGGCGGTCTCGAACCACGCCGTGACGTCGTCGCCGGGCTTGGTGCCCTGGACCACCCCGCGCAGGCGGTGGTAGTAGACGCCCGTGTCCTTGCCGTACCGCTCGCCGCCCTTGAACTCCTTGGTCGACGCAGTCTGCTCGCGGCCGCCGTTGATGCGGTAGTGGAGCTTGACGTTGCCGAGCGAGCGCTTGGCGGTGACCTGCACGGCCTGCGGATCGCCGAACGACTCGGCGAACGAGTCGACGTACCAGTCGCGGGTCTCGTTGCCGAGATGCGACTCAGGGTCCTCCGGCTTGGCGGCGGACTCCGCGAGGTCGATCGAGAACTTCAGGTGGCGCAGGAACTCCTCCTGGACCTCGTCCTCGTCGTCCTCGAACTCGAACCCGGTCACGCCCGGGACGCGCGAGTTCGTGCCCTCCGGCGTGAAGCCGAGGATGCCGTGGTGGTACGCGTCGTCGAGCTCATCACCGTTGGTGATGTACAGCTCGGACGACAGGTCGGGATCGAACGACTCCTCGTCGTCCTGGATCGCCGACGCGTGATCGCGGCCGGCCAGCGCCTCGAAGATCGCGTTGTCCGGGGTCGGCGTGAACTTCTGGAAGCCGTTCGGCCACAGCAGCAACTCGGCCGCCGTGTGGTCGTTCTTGATGAACTCCGGCTTGGCGATCTTCCACAGCTTCTTCATCGCCTTCGTCTCGGGCTCGGAGTCCGGGCCCGCTCCGCGATAGGTCTCCGAGGTCGGGTCGTTCGACGCGCCCTCCTCGTCGAGGCCCCAGTTCGGCGCGTAGTTGCGGTTCGGGTCGACGCCGTCGTTCGGCTCGCCGAGAACGCCGTCGTGGTCGTTGTCGGCCATGTTCTTGCGCCACAGGCGGTTGCCCGCGGTGAAGGTGTACTCGTGGCCGTCCGGGTTCGAGATGCACATGAACCACAGCTCGCGGCTGTCGACCAGGCGGGTGACGCGGGCGTTGTCGCCGTAGTTGTTGACGAAGTAGTCGAGCGTGCGGCGGCAGGTCTCACCGGCCAGCCACTCGCGAGCGTGCTGCTGCGCGTTGAACAGCACCGACGGGCGTGACCCGTCCTTGGACTTGTCCGCGTTGCGCGTGACCTTGATCGCGATCATCGGGCGGCCCTCGTGCGTACGGCCGACCGTCACCGCCTTGGTGATCTTCGGGTACTGGCGCAGGATCCGGTCGTACTGCTCGCGGTACTGCTCCTTGCCGTCGCCCGCGACCTTGTCGTACCGGGTCCAGACGGCGTAGGGCGAGTCATCGGCTCCACCGGCCTGCGCTGCGCGGGCGCCCATCCTGGCGCGCTGGCGCTGCGCGGCGGTGCGGCCGCGCTTGTCCTTGATCGCGGTCGGGCGCATGCCCTCGTTGCGGAGCTTGGCGACCTGCCCGGCCGTGCCGAAGATCTCGATCCGCGAGCCGCGGCGGCCTTCGGTGACGTCGAAGCCGGCCATCGCCAGCTTCTCGAGGTTCTGCGGCGTGGCCTTGACCCGATAACCGTTGATCGGATTGCGGCTGTCCGCCGCGGCCGGCGCGCACAGCGCCAGAGACAAGAGCACCGCGAATACGGCACTCGAAGAGCGTCTGCTCATCCCATCCCCCCTGCTTACCTTGAAAATTGATCGAGGGGGCAGCGCCCCTGGCGCCGCCCGTTGGCGAGGCACCCTAGCCACGGGTGCCTCGCCACGCAAGCGGCTACCGTCGATCTTCAGCGCAGCAGATGGCGCACGACGCGCTTCATCACCGCGTTTCGCTCGGTCTGCGTCGCGATGCCCTCGAACCCGAAGCCGAACAGCAACGAGTCCGGGGTGCTGATCGCGGCACCGACCGGGAACCCGGTGTCGTCGGTGCGGATCCAGTCGTTCACGTTCGTGCCGCTGCCTGCCGGTGCGCCGCTGACCGTCCAGCCGTCGAACCCGGCCTCGAACGACGTGCTCGTGCCGTCTGGCAGCGTCACGTCGTCGAGGAACACGCCGAGGTTCTGGACAGCCCAGTCACTGGCGTAGGCGATCGAGATCTCAACGGTCTTCCCGGCGTAGGCGCCCAGGTTGATGCTCCACTGCTCCCAGCCGCCGGAGTTGCCGGACGCCGCGTTCCAGACGCCCGACGTGCCGCTCGACGTGCACGCATCCGTGCCGTTCCACGTCACGTAGTGCGTGAGCTGCGGATGCAGCTCGGTCCAGCCGCCGGCGCAGCTGTCGCCCGGCGCCGTGGTCGTGTGGCCGTTGGCATCCGGCAGCGTCGTCCAGTCATTGCCGCCGGGCGTCCGGGCCTCCACGAACAGGTGGTCCCAGGCGGGCTCCGTGTCACGGGACGTCCAGAACGTCAGGTTGCCGCCGCCCGCGGGCACGGCGATCTCGCGCGTCAGTCGCTTGTAGGAGACGTCGGCAATCTGCGAGTAGACGTACTGGGTGCCGGTATGCGGCGCGAACGGCCCGCCCGGCTTGTCCCAGCGGGCCGATGGCCAGCTGTTGAACTGCGGGAACGCATCACGCTTGAGGATGCCGCTGGTTGAGACGAACGAGGCGCTCATGCCCTGGTTGTCCGCGCTCTGCGGACCGCCGAACGTCCATGTGAGCCCGAGGAACGGGTCGTCGATGCCGGCGATGTCGAACTGCTCGCCGGTCTCCAGATCGTGCCCGTCAAGCGGCGCGATCGCGTACGCCCCGAGCCAGTACTCGAGCACGTCGTCGATCCCATCGCCGTTCGGCGAGCCGAACAACCCGAGGCAGCGCCGCGGGTCGAACGCGGGATTGGGTGCGCCGCCGGCGATCAGGCACGGCCCCTCGCCCTTCGGGTCGTAGAACTGCTGCCCGGCGGCGCCCCCGGCCGAGAACTGCTGACCGGCGAAGGCGCCGGTGTAGAGGACGCGGCCGCCCTCGTTCATATAGGCCCGGAACTCGAGCAACTCGTCATGCGCGAGCCGGTCGGCGTTGCCTGGGCCCTGTCCGGCGGGCCGGGTGACGGCGTCGTCGCCCGTGTACCACAGCACCGCGTCGTAGTGGCTGAGCACGCCGATCGCGTCCGGCGCCGTGCGGCCGCGGGCGTCGACGTCGTAGACGTCGGCCTTGACCCCGTTGGCCTTCAGTGCGTCGAGGTAGTAGTTGACGTAGTTCGGCCCGCCCGCTTGCACGGGTGAGGCCCCGGTGTAGTCCTCGGCCGAGACGAGCAGCACCTTGCGGCCCGAGTCGGACACGGCCTTGTAGGTGAACGACTCCGAGCGATAGTCCTTGTGCCCCTCGTCGCCCTCGAACCAGACCTTCACGGAGTCGCCGGGATCGGTCCCGCGCACGACGCCGCGCAGCTCGTGGTAGTACACGTCGGCGGGCTTGAACTTCTCCCCGCCGCGCCACTCCGAGGTGCTCGCGCTGTGCTCGCGGCCGCCGTTGATGCGGTACTTCAGCGTCACGTGGCCGAGGCTGCGCTTCGCCAGCACCTGGACGGGCTGCGGGTCGCCGTAGGAGTACTCGAACGCGAAGTTCACGCCCGGGATGCCTTCCTTGTACGGGTCCTCGCTCTTGACGTAGAACGGCTTGGTCTTGACGCCGATCGACGACTTCGGGTCGTCCGGGTCGTTCGCCGAGTTCGCCACCGACTCCGCGAACGGCAGGTTGCGCTCGAACTCGGCCTGGACGAGCGCGTCATCGTCCGGGAACACGAACCCGCATCCGTCGCAGCCCTCCGACAGCTCCGGCGTCCAGGCCAGCGTGCCGCGGTTGGCGTGCGCGTAGTCCGTCGTCTCGCCGTTGGTGACGTAGAGCACGTCCGAGCTCAGGCCCGGATGGAACTCCGGGATCGCCGGGTTGTCGAGGTTGCCCGAGAGCGCGAAGTAGATCGGGTCGTCGGCGGTCGCGGTCCCGATCTGCCAGCCCTCGGCGTACAGGAGCCACTGGCCGGCGGAGTGCCAGTTGACCTGGAACGAGAAGTCGATCCGGTCGAGCAGGCCCTTCAGCGCGCGCGTCTCGGCCTCGGAATTGGCGGCGGGGCCGCGGTACGTGTCGCTCGAGGTGATCGAGGACGAGCCCTCCTCGTCGTACTTGAAGTGGGCCGGGTAGTTGCGGTTGGGGTCGACGCCGTCGCCGATCTGGGTCACGCCGTCGCCGTTGTTGTCGCGCAGGTTCTTGCGCCACAGGCGCTCGGCGTCGAACGTGTACTGGTAGCCGTCCGGGTTCGCCACGAGCACGAACCACAGCTCGGTGTTCTTCAGCAGCGCGCGCACCTTCTTGTCGCCGGAGTTCCAGCGGCTGATGTAGGAGCGCATCAGGCGCCGGTTGACCTCGGTCGAGATCCACTCGCGCGCGTGTTGCGTGGAGCTGTAGAGCACCGCGGCGCGCTTGCCGTCACGCACGTCGCGGGCGTCGTCGGTCACCTTGAGCCCGAGGATCTCGCGGCCCTGCAGCGTCCGGCCGAGCGTGACGAGCTTCGTGACGTGGCGGTTGTCGCGCGCGACCTTGTACAGCTCGTCGCGGATCCCGCCGTCCTGGTCCCACGAGCGCCAGACGTTGAAGCCGTTGGCGGCCTGCTTGGCGGCGAACTGCTGCACGGTCAGGCCGCCCTTCACGCGCGTCAGCGTGGCGTTGATGCCGTCCTGGGCCAACCGGTCGCGCTGACCCTGCGTCATGACGAGGTCCACCTCGATGCCGCGGGCCACCTTCTGCCCGTGGTACTCGAAGCCCTGGTCCGAGAGCTTCTTCAGATCACCGGCCTGGACCACCGCGGTGTAGGCGTTGAGCCGGTCCCGCGCGGGCGGCTTGCCGACAGCCAGCGGCGCGGACAGCGCAAGGACGAGAGCCGCCGCCACGGCCGCGAGCAACCAGCTTCGCATCTGTATCCCCTCCCCAAGAGGTATGAAGTTGGGGCAGAGCCTGCCACTACGCAGTGGCGGGTGCAACCCGGGTCAGCGCTGTTTCTTGAACGGTCCTCGGATCGCGAACACGTAGCCGGGGCTCATGACGTTGGCGAACAGGATCGACCGGTCGTGGGAGAAGTTCGGGCCGGCGAACTCCGAGTCGTCCGGGTGGTCGTTGCGGGCGAAGAAGAACGTCTTGCCGCGCTCGGTCGAGCCGACGAGGTGCTGCTTGCCTTCGCCGTCCTCGGCGATGATCAGCCCGCCGTAGGCCGACACCGTGATGTTGTCTGGTCCGTCGGGGTTCGAGTCCTGGTCGGTCGGGGTGTAGGCGAAGTGCAGCTTGAGCTCGATCGTGTTGTCGCGCGGGTCGAGGAACCAGACCTGCCCGTCGTGCTGGGCCGCGCTCCCGTCCGACGTGCGGGCGAACGAGGCGACGAAGTAGGCGCCGCCGTCGCCCCACCACATGCCCTCGAGCTTGCGGCTGCGCGTGATCTGGTCATTCGTGAACTGCATGCGCGTCGACACCGTTGCCGCGTCGCGGTCGGGCACCGCGCGCCACTTGACGCGGTAGGTCGTTCCGGGCTTGGTCGCGACGGACAGGTCGGGCACGAACTTGCCGCGGCGCGTGAACGCCTGCATCGCGTCGAGCTTGCCGGCGTCGTCGGCCAGCTTCTTCAGCGAGCCGTGCCGCAGGGGCAGCGCCTTCCGCGGCGGGGTGAAGCGATACAGCAGCCCGTTCGGATTGGTGGCGTCCTCGGTCAGATAGATGCGACCCTCGCGGGGGTCGACCGCGACCGACTCGTGCGCGTAGCGGCCGAGCGCCTTGATCGGCTTGGGATTGCGGTTCGCGCGCTGGCTGTAGGGGTCGACCTCGAACACGTAGCCGTGACGCTGGGTGAGGATCGCCTCGGTCTCCTCGCAGGTCAGCCACGTGTTCCACGGGGTGCGGCCGCCGGCGCAGTTGGTGTGGGTCCCGGCGAGGCTGACGTACTCGCGCACTCGCCGCCCGCGCCGGTCGACCACGATCGTGGTGGTTCCGCCGCCCGCATCGGGGTCGTACACGTAGCCGGCGACGTGCGGGACGTGGAATGGCTCGGTGCCGCTGATCTCGTGGTTGTTGATCAGCACGCTGCCTTTGGCGCCGCGGCGGGCGAAGCTGGCGGTGCCGTCCGGGTCCGACGGGGTCGGCTCGCCGCTCTCGAGCTTGGTCACGCCCGACTGCGCGACGATCGAGTACGAGAATCCCCTGGGCAGCGACAGCAGGCCGGCCGGGTCATCGATCAGCGCGCCGTAGCCGACCCGGGCCGGCTGTCCGAGCGCGGTGGCCGGCGAGGCGCCGAACAGGTGATTGAGGCTGCCGGTGAGTGCGATGCCGACGCCGGTGGCGGACCGGCTCAGCACCGTGCGGCGGGATAGCCCGCGGTCGGCGTGCGGATCACGATCAAAGTCGGACGCGCTCATGCTCACTCCCCCTGCGGTCGGATCAGGCAATTGTGAACGCCCGGAGCGTTAATGTGCGGCGACCTGATGCCGGACACCGTTCGCTACGAGGTTGCCGAGACGGGCGTCGCCACGATCGCGCTCGACCAGCCGGAGACGCGGAACGCGCTCTCCGACGCGGTGCTCGACGACCTGATCGCCGCGCTCGAGGCCGCCCGTGACGACGACGCCGTGCGCTGCGTCGTCCTCACGTCCACGCACGAGAAGGTGTTCTCCAGCGGCGGCAACCTCGCCGGGTTCGCGGCCGACGCGCCGCTCGTGCACAAGCACTTCGCCACCGATCGCTTCCCGCGGCTGTTCCGGCTGATCGGCGAGCTCGGCAAGCCGTCGATCTGCGCCGCCAATGGTCACGTACTCGCGGGTGCCCTCGGCATCGCGCTCGCCTGCGACCTCGTCGTCGCGCGCGAGGGCGTGCGGTTCGGGACGCCCGAGATCAACGTCGGCGTGTTCCCGTTCATGGTGATGGCGCTGCTCTACCGCAACGTGCCGCGCAAGAAGGCGACCGAGCTGATGCTGCTGGGCGAGCAGATCGACGCGGCCGAGGCCGAGCGGCTCGGGATCGTCAACCGCGTCGTGCCGGCCGACGAGTTCGACGGCGCCGTGCGCGAGTGGGCGGAGAAGCTGGCGGGCAAGTCGCCGGCGCTGATGCGGCTCGGCAAGGACGCGCTGTTCCGCCAGCAGGACATGGCATTCGACGACGCGCTCGAGTACCTGCATGCGCAGCTCACGATCGCGTTCTCGACCGAGGACATCCAGGAGGGCGTGAAGGCGTTCTTCGAGAAGCGGGAGCCAGAGTGGACCGGACGCTGAGAGTCACCTGCCTGCGTGGGCGTACCTCCGACCGCACCGACGGCGCCGGCGCCGGCGCCGAGGCGCTGGCGCGGCGGCTGGGCGGGCGCGTGGTCGGCGAGGCCGGCGTCGGGGCGGCCGCGCGGCTGGGCCGAGGACCTGCCGGAGGCGCAGCCGGTGTTCGACGCCGCCGCGGCCGAGATCTCCGCCGCGATCGACCAGGGCGACCTGCCGCTGCTGACGGCGTCGGACTGCTCGATCTGCATCCCCACGTTCGGCACGATCGCGCGGCGCGTGCCGGGCGTGCGGTTCCTGTGGATCGACGCGCACGGCGACTTCAACACGCCCGACACGACGCCCAGCGGCTTCCTCGGCGGCATGTGCCTGGCGGCTGCCTGCGGGCGCTGGGATGCCGGCTGGCCCGACACGATCGACCCGACGTCGGTCTCCTTCCTTGGGGTCCGCGACCTCGACCCCGGCGAGCGTGAGGAGGTCGCGTCGGCCGGCGTCGGATCCGGCCTCCCGAACGAGGGCATGGTCTACGTGCACCTCGACTGCGACGGCCTCGACCCGGACGTGATCCCGGTCCAGTTCCCGGTGCTCGGCGGGCTTGACCGCCGCCGAGGTGCGCGACGTGCTCGCGTCGCTCGTCGCCGAGGGCCGGTTGGTCGGGCTCGAGGTGACGGCCTTGGAGTACCCGGACCACGTGGACGTGATCGCCGGGATCCTCGAGCCGGTGACTGGATGAGCCTGGAGGGCGTCTTCATCACCGAGCTCGAGCCGAGCTCCGGCGGGCCGACGCTGGCGGTGAAGGACATCTTCGACACCGCGGGAGTGCGCACGACCTACGGCTCGGCGATCTTCCGCGAGCACGTGCCGGAGCAGTCGGCGGCGGCGGTGACGGCGCTCGAGGCGGCCGGCTACGCGTGTGTCGGGAAGGCGAACCTGCACGAGTTCGCGTGGGGGATCACGTCCGAGAACGACCACTACGGCTGGGTGCCGAACCCGGCCGCCGACGGCCGCGTCGCGGGCGGGTCGAGTGGCGGCTGCGGTGCCGCGCTGGCGGCCGGGCTCGCCGACGCGGCGCTCGGGAGCGACTCCGGCGGCTCGATCCGGATCCCGGCCGCGTGCTGCGGCGTCGTCGGCATGAAGGTGAGCTTCGGCGCCGTGCCGATCGAAGGCTGCTGGCCGCTGGCCCCGACCTACGACACCGCCGGCCCGATGGCCCGCGACGTCGAAGGCTGCGAGCGGATGATGGAGGCGATGGCGCCGGGCTACGCGCGCGTCGACCTCGGCTCGCTGGACGACCTGCGCGTCGGCGTCGCCTGGACCGACCGCGCCGACCCGCTCGTGCGCGCGCGGGTCGAGGAGGCCGCCGCGCTGTTCGCGCACTGCACGCCCGGTCGACCTCCCGCCGCCGGACGGCGTCTACACGGGCTTCGCGCGCGAAGTGGTCGGGGTCCACGCCGACCTCTACCGCGATCACAGCGAGCTCTACGGCCCGACGGTCGCGTTCAAGATGGAGCGCGCCATGCGCATCACCGACGCCGAGGCCGACGCGGCGGTCCGCCTGCGTGAGCTCTACATCGAGCGCGTGGCCGAGCTGATGGACGATCTCGACCTGATCCTCACGCCGACGATCCCGATGGTCGCGCCGCCGGCCGGCGTCGGCGACCTCGAGCTGCGCGGCCGGATGCTCGAGCTGACGTTCGCGTGGAACGCGATCGGCGCGCCCGCTCTCGCCCTCCCGTGCGGCCCGGCCGAGGACGGCCTCCCGGCGTCCGTCCAGCTGCTCGGCAAGGTCGGCGAGGACGCCAAGGTGCTCGCCGCCGGGCGCCTGCTCGAGGCGTCGCTGTGACCGAGGAGCCCAAGCCCTCATCGATTCTGCGCCCGCTCGTCGAGGAGCTGCACGAGCGGCGCGCGAAGGCCAAGCTCGGCGGGGGCGAGGAGAAGATCGCGCAGCAGCACGGGCGCGAGAAGCTGACGGCGCGCGAGCGGCTCGACCTGCTGATCGACGACGGAACGTTCACGGAGCTGGGCATCCACGCCGGCGTCCACTATTCCGTGCGCGCGCTCGAGGGCAAGGACGCGCCGGCCGACGGCGTGATCACCGGCTACGGCAAGGTCGACGGCCGGCTGGTCGCCGTGTGCGCGTACGACTTCACGGTGATGGCCGGCTCGATGGGCATGACCGGCGAGATGAAGGTCGCGCGGCTGCGCGATCTCGCGCTGACCAAGCGGATCCCGTTCGTGTGGCTGCTCGACTCGGCCGGCGCGCGGATCCAGGAGGCCGTCGGCTCGCTGTTCGCGGGCTCCGGCCACCTGTTCCGCGAGGAGGTGATCGCCAGCGGCGTGATCCCGCAGGTGGCGGCGCTGATGGGCCCGTGCGCGGCCGGCACGGCGTACATCCCCGGGCTGGCCGACTTCGTCCCGATGGTCAAGGGCCGCGGCTCGATGGCGCTCGCCGGGCCGCACCTCGTGCGCGCCGCCGTCGGCGAGGACGTCACCCAGGAGGAGCTCGGCGGCTCGCGCGTGCACTGCCGCAAGTCCGGCGTCGGGGACCTCGAGGTCGCCGACGACGAGGAGTGCATCGCGCGCATCCGGCAGTACCTCTCGTTCTTCCCGTCGCACTGCGAGGAGGCCCCGCCGGTGCGGCCCGTCGACGATCCCGTCGACCGCATGGACGAGGAGCTGCTCGACGTGCTCCCCGAGTCCAACCGCAAGCCGTACGACATGTACGACGTGATCCGGCGGATCGTCGACGACGGCGACTGGCTCGACCTGAAGCCGCAGTGGGCGAAGACGATCATCACGTGCCTCGCGCGCATGGGCGGGCGGCCGGTCGGGATCGTCGCCAACCAGCCGCGCCAGATGGGCGGGATCCTCGACAACGACTCCGCCGACAAGGCGGCCCGGTTCGTGAACCTGTGCAACGCGTTCGGGATCCCGCTCGTGTTCCTGATGGACGTGCCGGGATTCATGGTCGGCACCAAGGTCGAGGAGGCCGGGCATCATCCGGCACGGCGCGAAGATGCTGTACGCCGTTTCCAACGCGACGGTGCCGAAGGTCACCGTCGTCATCCGCAAGGCCTACGGCGCCGGCTACTACGTGATGAACGGCCGCGCCTACGAGCCGGACCTGATCGTGGCCTGGCCGAGCGCCGAGATCTCGGTGATGGGCGCCGAGGGAGCGGTCGAGATCGTCTTCCGCAAGCAGGTCGAGGAGGCCGACGACCCGGTCGCCAAGAAGGCCGAGCTGATCGACGCCTACCGGAAGCTGATCGACGTCTACGTCGCCGCGGGCAACGACATGATCGACGATGTGATCGATCCGCGGGAGACCCGCCCGACCATCATCCGCGCCCTCGAGATGGCCGCGGGCAAGCGCGTCGAGCGGCCATGGAAGCGCCACGGCATCGTGCCCGTGTAGGCATAGCGTTGACATTCGCGTAACGGCGTTATTAGAATGAGCGCATGGCCAGTCGCGCTCGCATCAGCCGTCGTGAACGCACCGAGCAGACGCGCGCCGAGCTGGTCGAGGCGGCACGGGTGGTGTTCCTGCGGAGCGGCTTCCACGGCGCGTCGCTGGAGGACATCAGCCTCGAGGCCGGCTACACGACGGGCGCTGTCTACTCGCGCTTCGGCGGCAAGGACGCGCTGTTCCTTGCCGTCCTGGACGACCACATCGAACGCCGCCTGCGCCGCTACATGGATGCGGCCGGCGCGGCACCGGACTTCGATTCGGCGGGTCGCGACATGCTGCGTGCGGCCGTCGCCGCGGGCCGCGAGGAGCCTGGCTGGACCCCGCTGCTGATGGAGTTCTGGACGCACGCTGCGCGCCGGGAGGAGCTGCGCCTCGCGGTGCTGGAGCGGCACGAGCGGCAGATCGCCCAGCTGGCGGACGTCTACGAGGAAATCGCTGCGCGCGAGGGCATGAGGTTCACGCGGCCCGCGCGCGAGGTGCTGCGGGTGAGCACGGCGCTCGCCCGCGGGCTCGGGCTCGAGCGCCAACTGGCGCCCGACGCCGGGCTGGAGCAGGTTTACGAGGACTACGCGAGGGCGCTGACCCTGGCGTTCGTCGAGACGAGGAGCACGACATGACGGCGACCACGACGAGTCAGGCCGACCGGCTGCGCATGGTGGTCGGCGAGCTGCTGCAGCGCGATCACTGGTCGCGCGAGCAGCTCGTTGCCCACCAGCAGGAGCGGCTGCGCGAGCTGCTCGTGCACGCTGTGAGCGCATCGCCCTACTACCGCGAGGCGCTCGGCGCCGACGCGGCGGCGACGCCGTTCGAGCGCCTGCCCACGCTCTCCAAGCCGGTACTGATGGATCAGTGGGACCGGATCGCGTGCGATCCGCGGGTGCGGCGTGCCGGCGTCGAGGCGCATGCCACGGGCGCGACCGCCGGCGAGCCGTATCTCGGCGAGTTCCAGGTGTTCTCGACCTCGGGCGCCAGCGGGCGGCGCGGTCTGTTCGTCTACGGCGCGCGCGACTGGGCGGCCTGCATCGCCCACGCCATGCGCGCGATGGCGCGTACAGGCGCGCGACCTGGGGAGCGCGCAATCGGCATCGGGTCGCCGCCCGGCGTCCACATGTCCTACCGCATCCACGCTGCGCTCCAGTCCGGCGACGTCGTGCCGCGGCTGTCGGCGCTGACGCCGCTGCACGAGATGGTGGCAGCGCTCAACGCGTTCCAGCCCGAGGTGTTGTTCGGCTATCCGACCGTGGGCGCGCTGCTCGCCTCGGAGCAGCTGGCCGGCCGGCTGAGCATCAAGCCGCGTCTGCTGGCGTTCGGCTCGGAGCCGCTGACCGTCGAGATGCGCGACCGGATCCGCGAGGCGTGGGGCATCGATCCCGTCGAGTACTACACCTCCACCGAGGCCCCGACCACCGCCGCGAGCACGCCCGAGCATCCGCGCGCGCTGGAGCTCTTCGAGGACCAGTTCGTGGTCGAGATCGTCGACGATCGGGACCGGCCCGTGCCGCCCGGGACGGCCGGCGCCAAGGTGCTGGTCACCAACCTCGACAACCGGACGCTGCCGCTGATCCGCTACGAGCTGGCCGATCGCGTGATCGAGTCGCCGGAGCCCAACCCCGCCGGGCGGCCGTACCGCCACTTCGCCGGGATCGACGGCCGCACGGCGGACACGCTGACCTTCCCCGCGCGCGACGGCGGGACGGTCGCGGTCCTCCCACTGCGGATGGGCGCGCCGTTCGCCCGGCTTCCCGCGGTCCGCCAGTTCCAGATCGTGCACGAGCCGGGTCGCCTCGAGGTCCGGCTGGTGCTCGACCCGCGGGCATCCGCGGGCACGCCGGATGAGGTTCGCGCGGCGGTCGCCGGGGTGCTCGAGGCGGCCGGAGCGGTGCCGCCGCGGATCGACGTGACGCCCGTGGGAGAGCTCGAGCGCGAGCCCGGTCCAGCCGCGAAGCTGAAGCTGATCGTCTCGCGCGCCGTCGGGTAGTCGACAGTCGCGGTTCGCGCGTTGTAGTGTCGCCCGCGTCGTGGTCGGGATGGATGCGAGCGCCCTGCTCGGAGCGCTGCCGGTCGGGTTGCAACTCTGGGATGCCACGGGGGATGACCCCGTGGATGTCGTGCTGCTCTGGTCCAACCACGAAGCGGGCCGGCACGTCGGCGAGTCGTACGCGCGCGCCGCTCTGAGCGGCGAGTCGATCGACGTCGTCGAGGACTGCGACGAAGCGGGCTGGTGCCGCGTGCGGGCGCGGCCGCTGGGCGACTCGCGCGTGATGGTCACGTTCGAGGACGTCACCGTCGAACACGAGCGCGAGCGTGCGCTGGCGGCGTCGGAGCGGCTCAACGCGTCGATCATCGAGAACCTCCAGGAGGCGCTGATCGTGATCGACCTCGCCGGCCAGATCACGCGCGCCAACCTCGCCGCCGCCACGCTGTGCGGCGTCACGCTCGGCGAGCTGGTGGGCGGCCGGCTGCGCGACCTGCCGCTCGAGGTGCGCGGCCGTGACGGCAAGGCGCTCGACTACGGCCGCTCGCCCGTGCGCCGCGCGCTGGCGGGGGAGACCGTGCGCGGCATGCTGATCCAGGTCGTCCGCCGCGACAGCTCCTCGCTGTGGGTCGAGGTGAACGCGAGCCCGCTCGCGGAAGCGGACGGGCGGCCGTACGGCGCGCTCAGCACCTACGTCGACGTGACCGGCCGCGTGGAGCGCGAGAAGCGCATCCGCGCCGAGGCCGAGACCGACGATCTCACCGGCCTAGCCAACCGCCGCGCGCTGCAGCGGATGCTCCGAGTCGCGCTCGCCCGCGCCCGCGCGCACAGCCACATCGTCGGCGTGCTGATGCTCGACCTCGACGGCTTCAAGGCGGTCAACGACCGCTTCGGGCACGCGACCGGCGACGCCGCGCTGCGCGAGGTCGCCGAGCGGCTGCGCAGCAGCGTGCGCGAGCGCGACATGGTCGCGCGCGCCGGCGGCGACGAGTTCGTGGTCGTGCTCCCCGACCTCGCCGAGGGCGGCGCCCACCTGGCCGCCGAGCGCGTCGAGGCCGCGTTCGCGGCGCCGCTGGAGCTCGACGGCGTGCAGGCGAGCCTGCACGCGGCCGTCGGCGTCGCCTGCTTCCCCGACGACGGCGACGACGCCGACGTCCTGCTCGCCGCGGCCGACCGCGCGATGTACGCCCGCAAGTCGCGCTAGCGTTCGCCCGGCAGCGGGAGATCCTTGGCGAGGGAGGACAGATGGTGCGCAAGATGCTCGTGCTGGCCGTCGTATCGGCGGCGGCGCTCGGCGGCGGGACGGCCCAGGCCTCGGGCCTTACCGACGGCGCTTGGTGGCTCGAATCGTCGTCGTCGGCGGCATGTCAACGGCAGCACAACTCGGTCTACGTCCAGCTCGACGTGAGCCGGTATCCGGAGACGACCGACCACTGGCAGGACGCGATCGCCGCCGGCGAGGCGGCGCTTCTGCACATCGACCGCGAGAACGCGGACCTGCATCGCGACCAGTCGCTCGCCGGCTTCCCGCCGCGGACGGGCTACGACCGCGACGAGTACCCGCCGGCGATGTCCGAAGAGGGCGGCTACGGCGCGGACGTGCGCTACATCGACCCGTCCGACAACCGCGGCGCCGGCTCCTCGATGGGCGCCCAGCTCGCGGACTGGTGCGAGGAGCAGCCGTTCCGGATCAGCTTCGTGCCGTAGGCGCGGTCTCGCTGCGGCCGGCGACCGCGCGCCAGACCATCAGCACGAGGATCGTGCCGATCACGGCACCGATGATGCCGCCGAGATCGAACTTGTCGTCATCGCCGATTCCGAGCACCTTCGTGAAGATGAAGTAGCCGACGAGCGAGCCGATGATGCCGAACGCGACGGTCTGGACGAACCCCATGGGATCGCGTCCGGGGAGCAGAAGGCGGCCGAGGTAGCCGGCGATGATTCCGATGAAGATCGCGGCGATGATTTCTCCGAGCATGCACGTGCCCTACCCAACGCCGGTTTGCGTCACGCACGGGTATGCGGCAGAGTGAGGAGTGAAACGTCCTACTGCCATGAGCCTCGACGACCCAGTCATCCTCACCTGCGCGATCTCCGGCACGGTCGCCAACCGCGATCAGTGCCCGGCGATCCCGTACACGCCCGAGGAGTATGCGGCAGAGGCGCGCCGGATCGTCGACGAGGGCGGCGCGATGATCCACATCCACGCGCGCCGTCCCGACGGGACGCCGAGCTACGAGATCGAGGACTTCCGCGCGATCACCGAGGCGATCCTGGCCGAGGTCGGCGACGTGGTGATCAACTACTCGACCGGTGCGATCGGCGTCCCCGTCGAGAAGCGGATCGCCTATCTGCGCGAGCTGCGGCCCGACATCGGCGCGCTGAACATGGGCTCGATGAACTACGCGAAGTACTCGCGCCGGCGCAAGGACTTCGTGTTCAAGACCGTGTTCGAGAACTCGTTCGACACGATCATCGCGCTGCTCCAGGTCATGAACGAGCACGGGATCCGACCTGAGCACGAGTGCTTCGACTCCGGCCACCTCGCGAACCTCGACCCGCTGCTCGACATGCGCGCGCTGCACCCGCCGCTACAGGTCTCGTGCGTCATGGGCGTCACCGGCGGGATCCGGCCGACCGCCCGCAACCTCGCCCACATGGCCGAGCAGGTCCCGGACGTGCCGCATCAGTGGGGCGTGATCGGGATCTCGCGTGAGCAGTGGATGCTGGTCGCGGCCGCGCTCGCGCTCGGCGGCAACGTGCGCGTCGGGCTGGAGGACAACTTCTACCTGCCGGACGGCACGATGGCGCGCTCGAACGGCGACCTCGTGGCGAAGGCGCGCGCGATGGCGGAGGACTCCGGCCGGCGCGTGGCCACGGTCGCCGAGGCGCGCCAGCTGCTCGGCACGCCGAAGCGAGCGGCCGCTTGAGCGCGCTCGAAGGCGTCCGCGTCCTCGACCTCTCCCGGCTGCTGCCGGGCGGCTTCTGCTCGCTGCTGCTGGCCGACTTCGGCGCCGACGTGATCAAGATCGAGGACACCGGGATGGGCGACTATGTGCGCTGGGCGGCGCCGCGCCACGAGGGCGCCGAGGCGAGCGCCGGCGGTGCGATGTTCCTCGCGCTCAACCGCGGCAAGCGGTCGGTCCGGATCGACCTCAAGACCGACGGCGGTCGTGAGGTGCTGCTGCGGCTCGCGCGCGACGCCGACGTCGTGCTCGAGTCGTTCCGCCCCGGCGTGATGGACCGGCTCGGCGTCGGCTACGACCGCCTGCGCGAGGAGAACCCGCGGGTCGTGTACTGCGCGATCACCGGCTACGGCCAGGACGGGCCGTTCGCCGCGCGCGCCGGGCACGACACCAACTACCTGGCGCGGATCGGGATGCTTGGACCTCACCGGCGACCCCGACGGACCGCCCGTGCAGGCCGGCGGGCAGATCGCCGACGTCGGGGGCGGCGCGCTGATGGCCGCCTTCGGGATCCTCGCCGCGCTGCGCGAGCGCGACCGCTCGGGCGAAGGGCAGCTGGTCGACATCTCGATGGCGGACGGCGCCCTGTCGTGGCTGGCGATGGACGCCGCGCGTGTCCTCGCCGGCGGCGACGCGCCGGGCCGCGGCCGAGCCGAGCTCGCCGGCGGGTTGCTCTGCTACCGGCCGTACCGGTGCGCCGACGGCTGGGTCGCGCTCGGTGCGCTCGAGCCGAAGTTCTGGCGCGCGTGGTGCGCGGGAGTCGGTCGCGAGGACCTCGTCGAGCGCCAGTTCGAGCCGGTCGGCTCGGACGTACACCGCGACGTCGAGGCCGTGTTCGCCGGCCGTACCCGCGCCCAGTGGGAGGCGTTCAACGACGAGCACGACTGCTGCCTGGAGCCGGTGCTCGCGCTCGACGAGGCGCTCGAGTCCGAGCTCGTGCGGGCGCGCGGCATGGTCGTCGCGGTCGAACAGCCCGGCGCGGGGTCGGTGCGGTTGCTGGGCACGCCGGTCAAGCTCTCGCGCACGCCCGCGCGACCCGGACCGAGCCGGCGGCCCTCCGCTCGGCGGTGACACCGACGCGGTCCTGGCCGAGGCCGGCTACACGGCCGAGCAGGTCACGGCGCTGAAGGAGTCGGGCGCGGTCGCGGGCCCGGCGGACGTGGCTGAGGGCTCGTTCCTGGCATGACCACCAAGCCGGGTATGAAGATGAGCGAGCTGGCGACCGCCTCCGGCGTGTCGGCGGGCACGATCAAGCACTACCTGCGCGAAGGATTGCTGCCGGAGCCGGTCCGCACGAGCCGCAACATGGCGTACTACCCGCCCGACTTCGTCGACCGGATCCACACGATCAAGCGGCTGCAGGAGGAGCGGTTCATGCCGCTGCGGCTGATCCGCGAGGTGCTCGAGCAGGCCGACCGGCCGCGCACGCCGCGGCGCGAGGTGCTCGCGCGCTACGACCTGCCCGCCAACGTGCTCGACCGGCTCGCCGAGATCGGCGTGCTGACGCCCACCCGCACCGGCTACGACGCCGACGACCTGCGGATCGTGGAGGCGATCGTGCGCTTCCGCGCCGGTGGGTACGACGAGGCGCTCGGCTTCACGGTCTACGACACGCTGCGCTACCGCGACGCGCTCGCACCGCTGGTCGAGGAGGAGGTGCGCGTGCTGCTCGAGCGGGTCGCCGGCGAGGTCGCACCCGAGCGCGCCGTCGAGATCATCCGCTCCGGCCGCGAGCCGCTGCGCGAGCTGATCGGCGCGATGCACTCGAAGATGCTGCTCGACGCGCTCGAGCGGGCGACGTGACCGACGCGTTCTACGAGCCACTCGGCGACGGCCGCTTCCGCTCGACATCGCACACGAGCGGGCCGTGGGACCCGGCGTTCCAGCACGCCGGCCCGCCGGCCGCGCTGCTCGGCCGCGAGCTCGAGCTGTGCGCGCCGCGCGACGACCTCGTCCTCACTCGGTTGACGTTCGAGATCCTGCGGGCGGTGCCGGTCGCCGAGCTGGCGGTTGCCGCCCGCGTCGTGCGTCCCGGCCGCTCGGTCGAACTGCTCGACGGCGAGCTGACGGCGGATGGGGACACGGTGATGACCGTGCGCGCGTGGCGGGTGAAGGCGACCGGCGCTGAAACCGTGGCCGACCCGCCGCCGCCGCCGCGCCCGGCCGACGCGACACCGCTCCCGGCCGGCCTGGCCGAGGGGTTCGGCTACGGCGAGGCGGTCGAGCTGCGGTTCGCGGCCGGCAGTTGGCAGACGCCGGGCCCGGCGACGGTCTGGACCCGGCTGCGCGTGCCGCTCGTCGCGGGCGAGGAGCCGACCGGCCTGCAGCGCGTGCTTGCTGTCGCCGACTCGGCCAACGGCGTCTCCGCCGTGCTCCCGCTCGGCGACTGGCTGTTCATCAACCCGGAGCTCACCGTCCACCTCCGGCGCGCGCCGCGCGGTGAGTGGATCTGCCTCGACGCCGACACGGCGATCTCCCACGGCGGAGCCGGTCTCGCCCGCTCGGTGCTCAGCGACGACGACGGCGTCGTCGCCCAAGGGGCACAATCTCTGCTGGTGGCGCCCCGATGAGCTACGCCGACGTCAACGGCCTGTCGCTGTACTACGAGGAGCACGGCTCCGGCAAGCCGCTCGTGCTGCTGCACGGCGGCATCGGATCGGGTGACATGTTCGTCGCGCTCCTGCCGGACCTCGCGGCCGGCCGCCGCGTCATCACGGTCGATCTGCAGGGGCACGGCCGCACGGCCGACGTCGACCGGCCTTTCAGCCCGGAGACCATGGCCGACGACGTAGCCGCGCTGGCCGCACACCTCGATCTCGAACAGATCGACCTGATGGGCTATTCGCTCGGTGGTGTGGTCGCGCTGCGGACCGCGATCCAGCATCCGGCGCTCGTCCGCCGGCTGGTGCTGATCTCGATCCCGTTCCGGCGCGATGGCAACCACCCCGAGGTGATCGCGGCGATGGATCAGATGACCCCTGAGATCGCCGAGATGATGAAGCAGTCGCCGCCGTACGCGCTCTACTCGAGCGTTGCGCCGCGCCCCGAGGACTGGCCGGTGCTGATCGCCAAGACGAGCGACCTGATCAAGGTCGACTACGACTGGACCGCCGAGACGGCCGCACTCGCCGCGCCGACGATGCTCGTGTTCGCCGATGCCGACTCCGTGCGCCCGGCGCACATCGTGGAGTTCTTCGGCCTGCTCGGCGGCGGCCTGCGCGACGCCGGCTGGGACAACTCCAGCCGGCCGACCGCGCGGCTCGCGATCCTGCCCGGGACGACGCACTACGACGTCTTCATCTCACCCCTTCTGGCGCCGGCGGTCATTCCGTTCCTCGACGCGCCGGCACTGCCCGGGTAGTGCGACAGCTCGAGATCACGGGTGCGCGCGCGGTGCGCTGGAGTGACGTCGCCGCACCCGTCCTGGAAGGCGACGGTGAGGCGCTCGTGCGGCCGCTGGCGGTGGCGATGTGCGACCTCGACGCGGCCTTCCTGACGGGCGTGATCCCGATCGGCGAGCCGTTTCCGCTCGGGCACGAGTGCGTGGCCGAGGTCATCGAGGTCGGCGACGCGGTGGACGGTGTAGCGCCGGGCGACGTCGTCGTGGTCCCGTTCCAGATCTCGTGCGGAGCCTGCGCCGCGTGCGTCGCCGGTCACACCGGGAGCTGCGAGAGCGTCCCACGCGGCTCGGCCTACGGGATGCAGCCGCTCGGCGGGCCGTGGGGTGGCGCGCTGGCCGACGTCCTCCGCGTGCCGTACGCCGACGCCATGCTCGTCTCGCTCCAGGACGGGCTTGATCCGGTAGCCGTCGCGAGCGTCGCCGACAACGTGCCGGACGCGTACCGCTCCGTGGCGGCGCCGCTGGTGGACACACCCGGCGCGGAGGTGCTCGTGGTCGGTGGTTGGGCGCGCAGCATCGGCCTGTACGCGATCGCGTGCGCGCAGGCACTGAGAGCCGGGCGCGTGGTCTATGCCGACGCCGACCCGGGCCGGCTGGAGCGGGCTGCGGCGCTGGGGGCGGAGGTGATCGAGGTGCCGGTCGGCGAGGACGGCGCGCTCGCCTGGCCGAAGAAGCTCGGGCGCTTCCCCGTCACCGTCGACGCGTCCGGGCACCACGGCGGCCTGCACGCCGCGCTGCGCTCAACCGCGCCCGACGGCATCTGCACGAGCGTGGCGATCTACTTCGAGCCCGCTACGCCGGTGCCCCTGCTCGAGATGTACACGCGCGGCTGCACGCTGCACACCGGGCGCTGCCATGCGCGCGCGTTGATCCCGGACGTGCTCGCGCTGATCGCCGCCGGCCGGCTCGACCCGGCGCTCGTCACCAGCGCCGTGGTCGGCTTCGACGACGCGGAGACCGCGCTCGCCGATCCGCCGACCAAGCTCGTCCTCGTGCCCTAGACGACTGCGTTGGTACGTTGGTGAGATGGTGGAGGCCCCGGATCGCCAGGAGCTCTTGACCGCTCTGACCACCGAGCACTTCACGCTCCAGGGCGCCCGCTCGCAGAGCGCGAGCGAGAGCGCCTCCCGCGCGTCGCTCTACATCCTCTCGGTCTCCAGCACCCTGGTCGCGCTGGGGTTCATCGGCCAGGCATCGCAGACCGGCAGCACCTTCGATGTCTTCGCCCTCACCGTGCTCCCGACGCTCTACGTCCTCGGCGTCTTCACCTTCGTGCGAGTGGTCGAGTGCGGTGCCGAGGACTTCCGCTACGGCGTCGCCATCAACCGCATCCGCAACTACTACAAGCAGATCGCCGGCGACCAAGCGAAGCTCTTCCTGCTCTCCGGGCACGACGACGGACGAGGGGTGTTCGAGAACGCCGCGGTGCCGCCCGAGAGGCGCAAGCAGTTCTTCACCTTCGCGACGGTCGTCGCCGTGATCAACAGCGTGGTCGGTGGCAGTGCGATCGCGATCGCGCTCGGTGCGATCGCCGATGCCTCGCTTGGCGTGGCCGCGGGCGTGGGCGGCGTCGCGGCGCTCGTTTCCCTTGTTGCTCTGCTCCGCTACGCCGACCGGCTGCTCGAGGAGCGCACGGGCAGCACCGAGTCGATCTTCCCTTCGCCGCAGTAGCCGCTAGGCGTTGACGCTTTCCCAGTCGTCGACCGCGGTGATGCCGCCGTCCAACCACGTCCACTCGATCTTCTGGTACACGAACGCGACC
This sequence comes from uncultured Solirubrobacteraceae bacterium, assembly GCA_963792385.1. Classification (GTDB taxonomy): domain Bacteria; phylum Actinomycetota; class Thermoleophilia; order Solirubrobacterales; family Solirubrobacteraceae; genus DASSUW01. The sequence goes on from CAWBVZ010000003.1 coordinate 151,261, forward strand.
TCCTCGAAGGTCTCGAACCTCGTCAGGTCGGGATCCTTGATGTTCGGCATCTGCATCCTGATCGAGGAGATCGCGGCGTTGGAGAGCTTGATCGTGAAGTGCTGCACCTCGGTGCCGGTGCCGGCGGTGCCGGCCTTGACGTTGGGGGCCCAGAACTGCAGCTCCCACTCCTTGAAGTTCTCGTTGTTGGCCTGCGCCTGGTGCAGGAGCGGGGACGATTTGTCGAGCTCCTTGGTGATGAAGAGCGCCTTGTGCTGGCGCCTCCCGGTCGCCTGGCCCGAGGCGGCATCGCGCGGCGAGACGACCTCGTGCGACATCGCGATCACCAGGATCTTGCCCTCGCGCCCCTTCTGGACGACCGAGCCCTTGATCTCGCCCGACTTCTGACCCGACAACCTGAGATATGCGCCCAATGCCATGGCGCCGATTCTGACGCTCAACGGACGCGCGGGTCAAGCCACGCCTGAACGAGGTCGGCGACCATGTTCGCTCCCACGATCAGGATGGTCGTCTCGATCACCATCGCCTGGATCAGCGGCAAGTCGGCATGCGAGTAGACGCCGCGGAGGTCGCGGAAGATGCCCGGGATGTTGAAGGCGGACTCCATCAGCGCCACGTTGGTCACGAGCAGAGCGATGTTCGCTCCGGTCAGCGCGGCGACCGGGGCGATCGCGAGCGGGAGCGCGTGCCGGCGCACCACCGTGCGATGCCGGAGGCCCTTGGCGCGGGCCGTGCGGACGAAGTCCTCGCCGACGACGTCGCGCAGCGTAAGGGTCGTCATGCGCAGCACGCCCGAGGCGAGCGGTAGGCCGACGAGGATCCACGGCAGCCACAGCGCCTTCAGCCAGCCGAGTGGGTTCTCGGTCAGGTCGTCGTAGTCCATCAGCGCGGAGACGAACGGCAGCTCGAGGACGTAGCCGGTACCGGGAGCGAAGAAGATCAGCGCCATGAAGCCGAGCCAGTACGGCGGCACGGACAGCGCGAACGCGGCGAGCAGCTGCAGGAGGCGCGCGAGCCACGTCCCGGGCCAGGTCGCGCAGGCAAGGCCGCCGGCGAGCCCGATCAGGACCCCGGAGACGACCCCGCCGAAGACCATCGCGAGGTCCGCGGGCAGGGTGAACGAGACGACCTCCGACACCGGCGTGCCGTAGTAGGAGCCCGACACGCCGAGGTCGAAGTGCCAGTACGTCTGGACCGCGTAGTCGGCCGCGATGCTCGGCAGCGACTGACCCGTCCCGCCGCTCAGGCCCGTGAACACGGTCCACACGAGCGTCGGTGCGATCACGATCGTCGCAGCCAGCGCAACGACCTTGCGCGCGACCAACGACGCGAACGGCCCTCCCACGTTGTAGGAATGGCCGCCCGCGCCGGTGTATGTCTAAGTCAGCTATACGGTGCGTCGGGGGCGTAGATGCAGCGGGCTGCCGGCGCGCAGCGGATGCCGCCGTCTGTAGACGGCGATCCAACCGCACATCCACAGCAGCGCGACGACCGCGATCGCGATCGTCTGCGCCCACGGGAACCCGCCCGCCGCCGCCGACGCGCTCGCGACGGTGATCGGGGCCAGCCGGTGCGGCGAGACGTCGGTGAAGCCGTCGTAGAACCGCGTCCGCCACGTGCCGGCGGTGGGGTACGTGACGTCGGCGACGTAGTGCCCGGGCCGGCCGCTGGGCCGCGCCGGGAATGTGCGGACGACGCCCGCGTCGTTGGCGATCTTGACGCTCGGCTTGACACCGTCGAGCGGTGTCACCCCGTGCTGTTTGACGATCAGGGTTGCGCGCCACGGCGTCCCGGCGACGATGCCGGACGGGGCTTGGTCGAGCTCGACGGTCGCCCACCCGCCCGCCTGCGCACCAGCGGGGATCAGGAGGACGGCGGCGAGCCCCAGGAGGGCGATCCGGCTCATGGGTCTCATACGACTGCTACACCCGATGCGGTCCGGGCGTTCCCGGCCAGACCAGCAGCAGCGCGCACGGCACGTGGTCGACCACGAAGCGGGCGGCGTGGCCGAGCGAGTGCGGCCCGGGCCGCAGGTTCATGCGGCTGAGGACGAGCAGGTCGAAATCGCCGGCGACGTCCGTCACCACGCGCTCCGCCGGCCCCGACCGCGACAGCCGCTCGCCCGGCCGCCCGAGCCGCTCCTGCGCCTCGTCGAGCAGGTCGTCGCCGACCGGCGCGGGCGCCGACGGCGGTCGGTGGCGGCCGAGCAGGCCAGGCGGACCCGGCCCGGTGTCGGCGACGTGCAGGAGCGTGACCTCGGCGCGGTCAAGGGCGGCCGCGGCGTCGATGCACTCCTCCCAGCCTGTCGGCGTCACCCACACGAGCACGCGCGTCATCCGATCGCCCCCAGGGCCAGCCACAGCGCGACGGTACCGAGTACGAGCGCCGGCGGCACCGTGAGCAGGCCGAGCCGCAGGAACTCGCCCAGCGGCGGCTCGGCGTCGCGCTCGCGCAGGACGCGCCGCCACAACAGAGTGGCGAGCGAGCCCGTCGGCGTGAGGTTCGGTCCCACGTTGACGCCGATCAGGACGGCGAGCACGGTCGCGGGGCCGGCCGCGGCGGCCGCGGGCAGCAGCACCAGCACCGCAGGCACGTTGTTGAGGAGGTTCGCGAGCACGGCCGCAAGGACGGTCGCGCCGAGCAGCGCGAGCAGACCGTCGCCGGTCGTCAGCAGGTCGCCGGCCAGGTCGCCGAGCCCGTGCTCCGCCACCGCCCGCACGATCAGCGCGAGCCCGAGCACGAACGCCAGCAGCGGCACGTCGATCGCGATCGCCGTGTCGGCGATCCGAACCCGCTCTACCAGCGTCATCGAGACGGCGCCCGCGACCGCGGCCCACGCGGGGAGGTGCCGAGCGGCGCGGACAGGGCGAAGCCCGCCAGCGTCGCCGCGAGCACGGCGATCCGCGCTCGCGGCAGTGGTGGGCCCGGCGGCGGCGGCGGCGCGTGCGGGGCCTCGAGCTCGTCGGAGAAGGTGCGGCGCAGGCCCAGCCACTCGACGGCGAGCACCGCCACCCACGGCAGCGCCATCAGGGCGGCGAAGTGCGCGAAGGAGAGGTCGGTCGCGCGGAACGCGAGCAGGTTCGTGAGGTTCGAGATCGGCAGCAGCAGCGAAGCCGAGTTCGCGAGGTGCGTGCACGCGTACAGCGACGGGCGCGCGTCGAGTCGCGCCCGCGCCGCCGCCGCGAACGCCGCCGGCGTGAGCAGGACCACGGTGGCGTCGAGGCCGAGCACGGCCGTGACCGCCGCGGCGGCGGCGAACACGAGCGCCAGCAGCCGCCGCGGCGCGCCGCCGGACGAGCCCGCGATCCGGCCGGCGAGCGCCTCGAACAGCCCGGCCCGCTCGCAGCCGTCGCCGAGCACGAGCAGCCCCGCGAGCAAGGCCAGCGTGGGGCCGAGCGCACGCGCCTCGTCGACCGCGTCGCCGCCGTCCAGCACGCCGCTCACGACGAGCACCGCCGCTCCGCCGAGTGCGACCAGCGACTCGGGCAGCCGACGCGAGCGAGCGACCGCGGCGGCCAGCGCCGCGGCGAGCGCGGCGAGTGCGAGCGCCTCCGCTACCAGTACACCTCGTGGCGTTCCATCACGCCCCAGCCCTCGCGCAGCGGACCGGCCACGGGCAACTCGCCGCTGAACGCGCCGAACGGCTGCTCGTAGTCCGAGCGCAGCACGAGCAGGTTCTCGCGCCGCGCGCGCACGGCCTCGGACGCGAAGCGCAGGCCACCCACGGCCGACAGGTCGTCGGCGAACGCCACCGGCCCGAGCGCGTGCGGCTCGCCGGCCACCCACACGGTGCGCTCGGACACGCTGGGGTCATCGTGGATCCCGTCGACGAGGTTCCAGGCGACCGGCGCGCCGGACGCCGCCACGCCGACGCCCGCCGACCACCGCCACGCCGTGTGGCGGGCGTGGTAGCCGGCCGTCTCGTCCACGATCGCGTGCAGTTCGACCGCGCGTCGCGCGCCGCCGAGCTCGATCCACCCGCGCGCCGCGACGCCGCCGCGCTTGCGCGTCCATACGTACTGCGACCCGTGCGGGGAGACGACCTCGACGGGCGCGCCGTCGTCGAGCGCCAGCTCGAGCGAGGCCGAGCGACCGCTCACCGTGACCCGTGTCGGGGAGACGGTCACGCCGCCGCGCCCGCGCGCGGTGCGCTGGACGAGCCGTCCTGAGGCGCGATCCCAGACCGCCCACCACGCGACCGGCACGACGCCGACGCGCGCGGCCGCGACGCACAGCATCAGCTCCGGCCCGAACGCGGCGACGTACGTCCACGTCTTCAGCGGCCGCCCGCCGCGCATCAGCGGCATCCGGTCGGGCGGCAACGGCACGGCCGGGCGTGCATCGGTCCCGCCCGGCCCGCGCCAAGGTCGGATCGTCATAGGCGCTGTATGCTCTCGCACCAAGAGGTTGACTGACGAGTCAATCTTGCGGGAAGGAGAACATCTCGTGCGCGTCGCCGCCGTCCAGCTCACGTCAACCGCCGATCGCGAGCGCAACCTCGCCACCGCCGACCGGCTCACCCGCGCGGCCGCTGCCGCGGGCGCCGAACTCGTCGTGCTGCCCGAGAAGTGGGCGGTGCTGGGCACGCCGGAGGAGACCGCCGCCGGGGCGGAGCCGTTCGACGGGCCTGCGCTCGCGTGGGCGCGCGACGCGGCCCGCGAGCTCGGTATCGACCTCGTCGCCGGGTCGATCGCCGAGCGCGTGCCCGGCCGCGAGAAGGGGTCGAACACGTCCGTGCACGTCGGGCCCGACGGCGACGTTCGCGCGGTCTATCGCAAGATCCACATGTTCGACGTCGAGGTCGGCGGCCGCACGTACCGCGAGTCCGAGCGCGAGGAGGGCGGCGACGAGATCGTGCTCTCCGAGACCGCGCACGGCGTCGAGCTCGGGCTGACCATCTGTTACGACCTGCGCTTCCCTGAGCTCTACCGGATCCTGGCGATCCGCGGCGCGCGCGTGATCACGGTGCCGGCCGCCTTCACGTTCCCCACCACGCGCGACCACTGGGAGCCGCTGCTGCGCGCCCGCGCGATCGAGGACCAGGCGTTCGTGATCGCCGCCAACCAGGTCGGCGAGCACGCGCCGGGCTACCGCTCCGGCGGGCGGTCGATGATCGTCGACCCGTGGGGCGTGGTGCTCGCGCAGGCGCCGGACAGCGAGACGTTCATCACCGCCGAACTCGACCTCGACCAGCAGGCCGAGATCCGGCGCTCGCTGCCCTCGCTCGCCAACCGCCGGCCGCAGGCGTACGCCTGGCCCGACGAGGTTCGCGTCTAGTGGCCGCTGCGCGCCCGGTCGTCGACAAGCGGCGGATGATCCTCGACGCCGCCGTGCGCGTGTTCGCGCGCCAGGGCTTCCATACCTGCCGGGTGTCGGACATCGCGGACGAGGCAGGCGTGGCGTACGGCCTCGTCTACCACTACTTCCAGTCCAAGGACGAGGTGCTCGACACGCTGTTCCTCGAGCGCTGGAACGTCCTCCTGGAGGCGATCCGCGAGACCGACGCGGAGGCGATCCCGGCGCGCCAGAAGCTGCTCGCGATCGCCTCGTTCATCATCGACTCCTACCGCCACGATCCCGAGCTGATGAAGGTGATCATCGTCGAGGTCACGCGCGCGGCGAACTCGTTCGGGGCCGCGCACCTCGGCAAGATCACGGAGGCGTACGGCCAGATCCGCGGCATAGTCGAGCAGGCGCAGGCGAGCGGCGAGTTCCGCGACACGGTCACCGCCGAGTTCGCCGCGATGGCGTTCTACGGGGCGATCGAGCAGGTGCTCACGGGCTGGATCTTCGGGCTGCTCGAGGAGAACGAGGACTCGTACGACCGTGCGAAGGGCTACGTCGTCGAGACGATCTGCGACGGGCTCGCAGTCTCGTAGTGACGCGGGCGTTGCGCCGTTCATCGGCGCTGGCTCATACACTCCGCGCCATGACGGACAACGACATGGTGAAGCGCCTCGTGTGGGCGGGCCTTCTCGCCGGCCTCGGCGCACTCGCGTCCGTGGCGACCTCGAAGGTCGCGGCCACGATTTGGCGCCGCGCTTTCGGGGAAGATCCTCCGGAATGAGCGACGACAGCCCCAACGTGGACGAGGCGACCCGTGCCGCGGGCGCGGCGCAGGCGGCCGAGCGCGCTGAGCGCGCGGAGGCCGAGGCCCGCGCCACCGAGCTCCAAGAGAACCTCGCGATGACCGACGCGCGGCGCGCCGAGGAGGACGTCGCGAAGGCGCACGAGGAGTCCGAGAGCGCCGCCAAGGAGGAAGAGGAGCTCTCGCGCAAGGAGCGCCGCGCGCGCGAGAAGGCCGAACGCGTCCACGCCGAGGCCGAACGGGCGCGCGCCCAGGCCGACGAGGCCGCTGCGGCGGCGCGTGCGACGGCGGAGGCGCGCGCCTCCACGAGCACGGTCTCCGGCGCAAAGGTTGCCTCGCCCGGCATCGGCACCCACACCGATCCGGACACTGCCGCCTCGGCCGCCGGCGGCACGGCAGGGGGCTTCCCCGGCGCCGACCGCCTGCCGACCGTCGCCCAGCGCCCCGAGGTGCTCGCCGGCGCAGCCTTCGGCGGGGCGTTCATCCTCGCCCGCATCCTCAAACGGATCTTCGACTGAGATGACAGACAACACCGACACATCCGAGCTCGGCCAGGCGATCCAGGACGTCACCGAGACGGCGTCGCTGCTGGTCCGCGAAGAGATCGAGCTCGCCAAGACCGAGGTGACCGAGAAGGTCACCAAGCTGCTCAAGGGCGCCGTAGTGGGGATCGCCGCCGGCATCTTCGCCGTGTTCGGGCTGATCTACCTCCTGCAGTCGTTCGCGTGGCTGATCTGGGAAGTCATCGAAGGCGATGTGAACGGTCCGTGGATCGGCTTCCTGATCGTCGCCGGCCTGCTGTTCATCGCCGGCGGCCTGGCCGCCTTCTTGGCTGCCAAGCTCGTCAAGCGCGGCTCGCCGCCGGTGCCGAAGATGGCGATCGAGGAGGGCCGGCTCATCAAGGAGACGGTGACGAGCCAGCATCCCGCGACCCCGCAAGGCCCGACGGAGGTCTCACGCTGATGGCCGAGACCCGCACTCCCGAGGAGATCCGCCAGTCGATCGAGGCCAACCGCGCCCAGCTCGGGAACGCCGTCGAGCGCCTGCGCGGCGAGGTGACGAAGGCGACCGACTGGCGCGGCCACCTCGAGCGCCACCGCAAGGAGGTCCTGATCGGCGCGGCCGTCGCCGGCTTTGTCGTCGGCGGTGGGATCGCGGCGATGACCGGCCTGCTCACGGGCCGTCGCCGCTCGCGCCAGTACTACTAGCGGCCCGATGCCGCGGCCGAGCCGTGGCGGGCGTTCCGCGGACGCCCGCGAGCGTCAACTGCGCTGGGTGTGGAAGTGGGCGTCCGCCGGCTGCGGTCAGAGTCCGCCGAGCGTCGAGTTCGTCGGCCTGAGGCCGACAAACTCGACACTCGCGCGTGTTTCCCCCGCGCGTGTGCGGTTGTGCACCTCTGGCGCGCGTTTCGGCATCGCCCAACGAGCGAGCACTTCCTCACCCGCGCAGTTGACGTTCTCCGCCGGCCGACCGAGACGGCCGTTTCACCCGGCTCGGGTGATGACAGCATGCCCGCGGGTGAGCGAGGCTCGGGTCCGTGAGCGAGCTTGAAATCGGAGACAGCCTCGAGAGGTTCCGCGCGATCCGGCGCGACCTCGAGGTATCGGTGCTGCCGCTGGCGTCGTCGGTCGACGGCCGGCGGTTCACCTTCCAGGCGTCGCTGCACGATCTGCAGCTGCGTCACGGCGGCTATGTCGCGCTCGGCGACGACCGGCTCGGCCAGGTGCTGTCGCTGGAGATGGGCGAGCGCGGTGGGGCCGACCTCGACCTGCCCGGCGTCCGCACCGAGGTCACGATCCGGCATGCATACGGCGAGGGCGTCGTCGTGGAGGGCGACGGCGCGCCGTTCCACGACGCGCCGATCCGGCCGGCCGTACCGGAGGAGGTAGGCGCCTGGCTGGACCGCACGCGGCCCACTCGCGCGCAGCTCCACGTCGGCGAGCTGGCGCTGGCGCCCGGCGTGCCGTGCGCGCTCGACGCGGGCGGCTTCGACCGGCACACGTTCCTGTGCGGCCAGTCGGGCTCCGGGAAGACGTACTCGCTCGGCGTGATGCTCGAACGGCTGTTGATGGAGACCAGCCTGCGCGTGGTGATCCTCGACCCGAACTCCGACTACGTGCGCCTCGGCCACGTCCGCGAGAGCGGCGACGGGCCGGCGCTCGCCCGCTACCGCGAGGTCGCCGCCGGCGTGCGCGTGCCCGAGCCGCGCCTGCGGCTGGCGCAGCTCGACGCGGCTGCGCAGGCGGCGCTGCTGCGGCTCGACCCGGTCGCCGACCGCGACGAGTACGCAGAGCTCGCCGCGGCGCTGGTGGCGAACGAGCTCGACCTCGACAGCGACCGGCCGCTGGCCACGCGGGCGCGCAACCTCGGGGTGGACAAGCTCGGCGTGTGGGCCCGCGACGCTCCGACCACGGTGCTCGACGAAGTGCTCGACGCCGGCGCGCGCTGCGTCGTAGTCGACCTCGGCTCGCTCGCCACGCACGAGGAACGGTCGGTCGTCGCGGGCGCGGTGCTGGGGACGCTGTGGGAGCGGCGCGAGCAGCGCGAGCCGGTGCTGATCGTGATCGACGAGGCGCACAACGTCTGCCCGGCCGAGCCGGAGGATGCGCTGACCGCAGCGGCCGCCGCCCACACGGTGCGGATCGCGGCCGAGGGCCGCAAGTTCGGGCTCTACCTGCTGGTCTCGACCCAGCGTCCGCAGAAGGTGCAGGAGAACGTGATCTCGCAGTGCGACAACCTCGTGCTGATGCGGCTCAACTCTGCCGCCGACACGGCCTTCGCGCAGGCCGTCTTCTCGTTCGTCCCGGCGAGCCTGGTCGACCGCGCGACCACGTTCACGCTCGGCGAGGCGCTCGTCGCGGGCAAGATCTCGCCGCAACCGGCGCTGATCCGCTTCGGCGCGCGGATCGCCCAGGAGGGCGGCGCCGACGTGCCCGCGACCTGGGCTACGGCTCGCGCAGCGACTGCATCGCCGCCCTCCGAGGCGCCCCCGCCTCCCTGATCACGTTCTTGACGACGGCGGCGAACGGCACGGCGAGGATCGCGCCGACGACGCCGAGGAGCGCCCCGAAGATCAACACCGCGGCGATCGTGGTGAACGGCGACAGCGAGACCGCCGTCTTGTAGACGATCGGATACACGACGTAGTTCTCGAGCTGCTGGTAGACCAGCTGGATCACCAGCATGATCACCGCCTCGGTCGTGCCGACGGTCAGCGCGACGGCGACGAGGATGACCGCGGCGATCGTGGCGCCCACCTGGGGGATCAGATCCAGGAACCCGGTGATCATCGCCAGCACAAGCGGGAACGGCAGGCCGAGCAGCCACGCCGACACGCCCGCAACCGTGCCGGCGACGACCGAGATCGCGACGTTGCCGATCAGCGAGGAGGACACGGCCTGGATCGAGTCCTCCAGCACCGGCCGCCAGCGCGCGTCCACGGCCGGCGAAGTGAAGCCGAACAGCCAGTCGGTGATCGTCGGGCGCTCCATCACGAGGAACAGCGCGAGGAACGTCAGCGTGACCAGCGACAGAACGGAGCCGAAGATGCCCCCCACGGCGCCGAGCAGCGCGCTCGCCGCGTCCGGCAGGCCGGCGGCGAGGTCCTTGAGCAGGTTGGCGATCTTGTCGTCGGCGCCCGCGGCCGACGTGATGCTGTCGAACGCGGGCTTGGACGTGAGCTCGTCCCAGTAGCCGGGCAGCGCGTGGACGAACTCGACGATCTGGTCCCACACCGGCCCCGCGGTCAGGATCACGAGTACGAACACGGCGACGAACAGCGCGGCGAACACCGCCAGCGCCGCCTTGCCGCGGCCCCAGCCGCGCCGGACCAGCGCAGTGACGACCGGGTCGAGGCCGAGCGCGAGAACGGTGGCGAGAAGGATCGAGATCAGCGTGTCGAGCGACAGCAGCGCGAGCGCGACGAGCGCGCCGAATCGCGAGCAGCAGGAGGATGGTGCGCGCCGACACCACGACCTCGACACGCTGAGGCGGTGACGGATCGATCGACACCCGGGCCGATGCTATTGCCCGCTCCGGCGGACGGACGGTCATCACCCGCAGCGGGTGACGACACCTCACCCCGCGTGTCTGCAAGCTTGTGGGAAAGGAGGCAGCGCAGATGGCAGAGCCGTTCAACGGTGTGATCAACCTCGACGTGCGGGACTCGGTGGCGGACTGGGACGCCTTCACGGCGGACTAGGCGCCGGAGGGCGCTCCGAACGTGCTCGTCGACCTCTGGTTCGAGGAGGCGAAGGCCAACAACGTGCTGCCGCTGAACGACATGCAGGTCGTGGGCAAGGATCTCGAGAAGTTCCTGGAGATGGAGCTCAAGATCCCCGTCCCGCCCAGCGGCCGGTACACGTACTACCCGGGCACGACCGAGGTTCCGGAGCGCAACGCCGCGAACGTCCACGCCGTCTCCTACAAGGCGCTGGCGGAGGTCGAGCTGACGCCCGATGCCCAGGGCGTCATCTTCGCCCACGGGTCGCGCTTCGGCGGCCATGCGCTGTTCATCAAGGACGGCAGGCTGACCTACGTGTACAACTTCCTCGGGATCCCGCCCGAGACCCGTATCTCCGCCGCCGCCCCAACCTCGGGCCGGCACATCGTCGGCGTCGACTTCACCAAGGAGCGGATGGGCGAGCACCACGAGTCCTACGGGCCGCTGAAGCTCTACGTCGACGACGAGGTCGTGGCCGAGCAGGAGCTCAAGACCATGACCGGGCACTTCTCGCTTTGCGGGGAGGGCCTGTGTATCGGCTACGACGGCGGCGACGCCGTGAGCAGCGAGTACTCACCCAGGTTCGAGTTCACCGGCGGCACGATCGCCAAGGTCGTGTTCGACGTGGCGGACGATGCGTACGTCGACGTCGAGCGCCACATCGCGGCGGCATTCTCCCGTGACTGACGCCTCGTGAACGTCGTCCCGGCGTGGCTGCGCTCCTACGAGCGAGCGTGGCTGCGCCCGGACGTCATCGCGGCGGTGGTGATCTGGAGCGTCGTCACGCCGCAGGCGGTGGCGTACGCCCAGATCGCCGGCCTGCCGCCCGAGGCCGGGCTGATGGCCGCGCCCGTGGCGATGCTGGCGTACGGCCTCATCGGCACCTCGCGCCAGCTCGTGGTGAGCGCGACGACCGCGACATCGGCGGTGTCGGCGGCGACCGTCGGGCCGCTGGCCGGCGGCGACATGGAGCGCTTCGCGGCGCTGTCGGCGGCGCTTGCGCTGGTCGTCGCCGTGGTGCTGGCGCTCGGTGGGCTGCTGCGCTTCGGCGCAGTCTCCGACCTCGTGTCGAAGCCGGTGATGACCGGGTTCCTGTTCGGGCTCGGGATGGTGATCACGCTCGCCCAGCTCCCGAGCCTGTTGGGCGTCGCGTCGCCGGACGGCAACTTCTTCCCGGCGCTGTGGGACGTGCTCGGCGAGCTCGGCGACGTGCACGCGGCGACGCTCGCCGTCGGCGCCGGCTCGCTCGTGGTGCTGATCGTCGGCCGCCGGCTGGTCCCGAAGGTGCCGTCGACGCTGCTCGTGCTGGTGCTGGCGATCGCCGTGTCGGCGCTCCTCGACCTGCAGGCGCACGGGGTCGACGTCGTCGGCGAGATCCCGACTGCGCTGCCCGATCCCGCGATCCCCGATGTCGGGGCCGCCGACCTGGTCGACCTCGTGGCGCCGGCGCTCGGCGTGCTCATCCTCAGCGCCGAGGCGGTCGGCGTTGCGCGCGGGCTGGCGGTTCGCCACGGCTACGCGGTCGATCCCGACCGCGACCTAGTGGCGATGGGCGCCGCGAACGCGCTCGCCGGGCTGTCGTCGGGATTCGTCCAGTCGGGCGGCGCGAGCCAGACCGCGGCGGCCGACGGAGCCGGCGGCCGCAGTCAGCTCGCGTCGCTGTTCGCTGCCTTGTTGATCCTGCTCACCGGCGCGTTCCTGGCGCCGCTGTTCGAGGACCTGCCACAGGCCGCGCTCGCGGCGATCGTGATCGTGGCCGTCGCCGGCTTCTTCGACTTCGCCGAGCTGCGGCGGTTCGCGCGCGTCCGGCGCAGCGCGATCGTGTTCGCGGCGATCGCACTGGCGGGCGTGCTCGTGCTGGGAGTGCTGCAGGGGCTGATCGTGGCCGCCGGGCTCTCGCTCGTCTACGTCGTCATGCGGATCAGCCGCCCGCCGGTGGCGGCGCTCGCGCGCGACCCGGCGACCGGCGCGTGGGGCCGCGCCGACCGCCACCCCGCTTGGCAGGAGCCGGACGGCGTGCTGATCGTCCGCAGCGACGGGCCGCTCCTGTACCCGAACGCGAACGCCGTCAAGGAGCGCGTCCTCGCGCTGGTCGCGGAGCGCTCGCCGCGCGCGGTGATCCTCGATCTCTCCGGCTCGACCGAGCTCGACATCCAGACCGCCGACATGCTCGGCGAGCTGGCCGCCGCGCTCCACCGCGACGGGATCGAGCTGTGCCTCGCAGAGGTGCGCGCCCCCGCGCTGGAGATCCTGGCCCGCAGCGGCGTCGCCGAGCGGGTGCGCGTGGAGGCGACGCTCGACGCGGCCTATGAGGCTGCCGGCTCGGCCTCGCGGTAGCGCCGGGCGTGCCAGCCGAAGGCCGCGAGACCGACGGGCAGCGGCAGCCAGTACGAGAACAGGCGGTAGGCGAACGTGGCGAGCACGGCGGCACCCGCCGAGACCCCCGCCAGCGTGAGCATCGCGGTCAGGCCGGCCTCCACGAACCCAAGGCCGCCCGGCGTGATCGGGATCTGAGCGAGCACCTGGGCGGCGCAGAACGCGAGCAGCACGAGCCCCGGCCGGGGGTGTGAGCCGACAGCCGACAGCGCGGCGAGCAGCGTCGCGTAGTCGAACGCCCAGCGGCCGCTGGTGGCCGCCAGCGCGCGCTTCCAGCGCGGGCCGAGCGTCCCGATGATCCGCCCCCGCTCGCGCAGCAGCCGCTGCGGCAGGCGCCGCAAGGGCTCGGCGCCGCGGCGCAGCCGGTTACGGACACGCTGGACGACCCGGCCGACCCACTCGAGCGGTCGGTCGAACGCGACCAGCACCGTGCCGATCGCGAACAGCGCCACGAGCACGACGATGCCGACGGCCGCGGCCTCGAGCAGGTCGCGGTTCACGCCGCCGCGCAGGATCGCGGGCACGGCGAGCACGGGCAGGGCGAGGACCACGGCGAACGTCAGCAGGCTGGTCGCCGTGAGGCCCGCCATCGCGCGGTTGGCGGGCAGCCCCGCCTGGACAAGCATCCGGTACTGCAGCGCGGCGCCGATCGCGCCGCCGCCCGGCGCGACCTTCGCGAGCGCATTGCCGGCGAGCTGTGAGCTGACGACCGCCGGCCACGACGGGCCGCGCATCGCGAGGTGCTGGAGCAGCCACAGGCACACGAGCGCCAGCGTCTGCAGACCGGCCATCGCGGCCAGCCACCCGACGCCCAGCTTGCCGAGGTCGTTCCAGGAGCCGAACACGTCGATCAGGCTCGGCGCGACGAGGTAGAGCGAGACACCGGTCACGGCCAGCCAGAAGACCCGCTTAACGAGTTTGGCGCGCTGCGGAGGGGATGCCTCGCTGCGCTCAATCTCGTGCTCGACGTCCGCGCGGTCCTCGATCGCACGCTCGACGCGATCGCCGACGCTGCTCATCGCTTGGAGCCTACGCGGCGCGGCTTGGACGCGGATCATCCAAAACGGGTGAGTCGCGATCACCCCGCTCGCCGCGATAGTTGCGGCATGAGGAAGCCTTTCAACGGAGTCATCGAAGTCGACGTCCGCGATTCGAAGCCCGACTGGGACCCGTTCACCCCGCCGAGCGCCCCCGAGGGGGCGCCGAATGTCCTGATCGTGCTCTACGACGACACCGGACTGGGGGCCTGGGAGCCGTACGGCGGGCGCATCCGCATGCCGACGATGCAGCGGCTGGCCGAGAACGGCGTGACCTACACGCAGTGGCACACGACCGCGCTGTGCTCACCGACGCGCTCGTGCTTCCTGACCGGGCGCAACCACCACCAGACCGGGTTCGCGTGCATCGTCGAGGGCGCGACCGGCTATCCGGGCTCCAACGCGCACCTGCCGAAGGAGACCGCCACGATCGCCCAGGTGCTGCGCTCCGCAGGCTGGAACACGTACTGGCTCGGCAAGGACCACAACGTGCCGGCCGAGGAAGGCAACCCCGGCGGGCCCAAGAGCAACTGGCCGCTCCAGCAGGGGTTCGACCGCTTCTACGGCTTCATCGGCGGCGAGACCAACCAGTGGTATCCGACCCTCACCGAGGACAACCACGCGATCGACCAGCCGTACTCGCCCGAGGAGGGCTACCACTTCTCCAAGGACATGACGGACCAGGCGCTGCGGATGCTCCGCGACAGCCAGTCCTCAGCGCCCTCGCGGCCATGGTTCATGTGGCTGTGCCCGGGCGCCAACCACGCGCCGCACCACGTCCCGAAGGAGTGGGCGGACAAGTACAAGGGTCAGTTCGACGACGGCTACGAGGCCTACCGCGAGTGGACGCTGGCGCGGATGATCGAGAAGGGCCTCATGCCGCCGGACACCGAGCTGACGCCGATCAACCCGATGCCGGAGGGAACGCATTCCCCGAACGACGACGTGCGCCCGTGGGACTCGCTCTCGGACGACGAGAAGCGGCTGTTCGCGCGCATGGCCGAGGTCTACGCCGGCTTCTCCGAGTACACCGACCACCAGGTCGGGCGCGTCATCGACTACCTCGAGGAGTCGGGCCAGCTCGACAACACGATCGTCATGTACTGCGCCGACAACGGCGCCTCCGGCGAGGGCGGCCCGGACGGCTCGGTGAACGAGAACAAGTTCTTCAACAACTGGCCGGACGACATCGCGGAGAACCTCGAGCACCTCGATGACCTCGGGAGCCCGAACACGTACAACCACTATCCGACGGGCTGGGCAGCGGCGTTCTCGACCCCGTTCAAGATGTTCAAGCGCTACTCGTACGCGGGCGGCACCTGCGATCCGCTCGTGATCCATTGGCCGAAGGGAATCGCGGCGAAGGGCGAGATCCGCCACCAGTACCACCACGTCACCGACATCGTCCCGACGATCCTCGACTGCTGCGGCCTCGAGTTCCCCGACGTGGTCGACGGGCATGAGCAGGTGCCGCTGGTCGGCACCTCGATGCGCTACACGTTCGACGACGGCGACGCCGCGACGCACAAGGAGCGCCAGTACTACTGCATGCTCGGCACGCGCGGCATGTGGGAGAAGGGCTGGAAGGCGGTCGCCGTCCACGGTCCCACGTCCGGCATCGGCAACTTCGACGAGGACGCGTGGGAGCTCTACCACGTCGACGAAGACCGCTCCGAGGGCCGCGATCTCGCCGCCGAGCAGCCGGAACGGTTGAAGGCGCTGATCGATCTCTGGTTCGAGGAGGCGGAGAAGTACGACGTGCTGCCGCTCGACGACCGGATCCCGGTCGAGATCATCATGGACGTCCGGCCACAGGGCGAGCCGCCCCGGAGCACGTACGTCTACTACCCCGGCACCGCGGAGGTCCCGGAGGCGGCCGCCGTCAACATCCGCGGGCGCTCGTACAAGATCCTCGCCGAGGTGGATCTCACGAGCCCCGACGCCGAGGGCGTGATCTTCGCTCACGGCTCGCGGTTCGGCGGCCACGCGCTGTTCCTGAATGACCAGCGGCTGCACTACGTCTACAACTTCCTCGGCATCCCGCCCGAGCAGGACTTCGTGTCCGACCCGATCAAGCCCGGCCGCCACGTCCTCGGCATGGAGTTCACGAAGGAGTCGCGCGGCGAGCACGGCGAAACGCACGGAACCACGCGGCTCTACGTGGACGACGAGGTGGTCGCCGAGGGCCCGATGCGCGCGCAGCCGGCCTACTTCGCCCTGTGCGGCGACGGACTGTGCGTCGGCCGCGACTCGAGCGATGCGGTCAGCAGCCTCTACCGCTCTCCCGGCACCTTCAAGGGCGGCACGATCGCGCAGGTCGAGATCAACGTGGGCGACGACCAGTACCTGGACATGGAGAAGGAGGCGATGGCGGCGCTCAGCCGCGAGTGAGCCGCGTCAGCCGCCGCTGAGGCCGCGGAACGTCAACCGCCCCTCGCCGCCGGGGAACAGCACCGCCCGGACCGCGACGAGCAGGAAGGCGACCGCGGCGAGTCGCGGCAGGAGCAGGATCCCGATCACGAGCGCGGCCGAATACAGGCCGGCGGAGAGTGGGCCGCGCCGATCGCGAGCCCGCTCCGCCGGCTTCGGCATCTCGCCCTCGAGCAGCTCCGGGTGGGTCGCGGCGTACCGCACCGCGGCGGCCAGCAGCAACTCGATGAGAATCGCCGTGGCGCCGTACGCGACGACGGCCGCACGCTCGGCGTCGCGCGACGCGTGGAAGGCCTCGGCGAGCAGGCCGGTAGGGAACGGCAGAAACGCGGCGGCCATCAGCAGCAGGATGTTGATCCGCATCAGCATCGGGTCGACGTAGCGCAGGCGCGTGAACAGGCTGTGGTGTGCGAGCCAGACGCCGCCTACGGTAAGGAAGCTCGTCACGTACGCCAGGTACGCCGGCCACGCCGCTCCCAGCGCATGCCACAGATCGTCGAAGTCCTCCGGCTTGATGTCGATCTCGAGCACGAGCAGCGTGATGGCGATCGCGAACACGCCGTCACTGAACGCCTCGACCCTCGACGTCGCCCATCGCTGTTGCACGGCCGGATCATCCCCCCATCGGCGCTTGTCAGCTTCACCCCGACCGGGTGATGTCCGCTCACCCCCCACGCCACGACCATGGGCGCGTCCACAACGAGGAGGCGTGTGATGGCATCGACGCAATACGACCCGAAGGACTCAGGGCAGCAGGTATCCGGGTGGGCGATGGGCGGGCTGGTCTTCGCGGCGAGCATGCTGACCCTGGCCGGGACGTTCCAGATCCTCGCGGGCCTTGTCGCGCTCTTCAACGACGAGTTCTTCGTCGTGGCGCGCAATTACACGTTCGACCTCGACGTCAGCGGGTGGGGCTGGATCCACCTGATCATCGGCGCCGCGATGATCGCCACGGGCCTGGGCCTGTTCGGCGGCCGGACGTGGGCGGGAGTGACGGCGATCGTGATCGCGATGCTGAGCGCGCTCGCCAACTTCTTCTTCATCCCGTACTACCCGATCTGGGCGCTGGTCGTGATCGCGCTGGACGTCTGGGTGATCTGGGCGCTGACGCGACCGGGCGTCGTCGAGGCTTAGAGCCTTAGGAGGTCAGCCAAGCGCGCTGATGCCGTCGCCGATCAGCTTCGCGCCGATCACGAGGCAGAGCACGGCCATGATCGCCGCGTTGTTCGCGCCGAGCCACAGCTTCAGCTCGTCCAAGATGTGCTTCGCGCGGGCGCCGAGCGCGAAGTAGATCGCTACCGGGATCGCGGGCCCGAGCGTTGCGACGAGGATGAACACGGCGAGCGCGACCGCTTGGTCGGCCGTGTCGACGCCGGTCTGGGCGATCGCGGTCGCGGCACCGACCGTGAGCAGCAGGTTCTTCGGGTTGATCCCGGCCAACGCGACGGCGATCGCGAGCGCGCGCGGCGGCTTGAAGGTGTCGATCGTCCGCATCCACTTCGGCAGCGCGCCGACATCGTCTCCCTGCGGACGCCCGCGCCATTGCTTGACCGCCACCAGCAGCAGCAGCACGCCGAGGACGAGCATCGTCCAGGCGACCCAGGTGGCCGGCTCGCCGGCGTCGGTGGCGTTCGCGCCGGACGCGGCCACCAGCACGATCGTTCCCACGATCGCGAGGCCGAGGACCCAGCCGAGTACGAACATCGGACCGTTGACGCGCCCACGTGGCGTGCCGAGCATCAGCACGACCGCGATGATCGGGATCGGGCTCAGCGAGACGCCGACCCCGAAGGCGAGGACCTGCCCGATTGCGTCAGCCATCTCGACTGCGCGTTCAGCCGGCGGCGGCGGGCTCGTCGATGAGCGCCTCGAGGCCGGCCTCGGTGCCGCGCGCGAGCACGATCACCGGGCAATGCGCCTCGGTCGTGACACGGCGGGAGACACCGCCGAGCATGACCGATCGCGCCGGCCCGTAACCACGCGAGCCGCAGACCAGGAGGTCGAGCCGCTCGGACGCGGCGACCAGGAAGTCGCCCGGATCGCCGACGCTGATGTCGTAGTCGATCTCGACGTCGCTCGCGCCCGTCACGGCTGCCTCCGCGCTGCGCTCGGCCTCGACCCGGTCCGCGCTGGCGATATCCGCGTAGGTGACGGCCTGTGTCATCGCGTCGCCGCCTCCGAACGTCTTGCCGAAGCCCTTCTCCTTGCCCGCGCTGAGCACCCGCAGCAGCGCGCCCGCGCGCCGTGCGAGGGCCAGCGCGCCCTTGAGCGCGTCGTGACCTTCCGGTGTGTCGACGAAGGCGACGCCGATCGTCTTGATGCCGCCGCCCGCCTGCCAGCCGTGCGGCACGACGGCGATCGGACACGGCGCACCGTGGACCAGCCGCTGCGCGGTCGAGCCGAGCAGCACGCGGCCGACGTGGCCACGATCGGTCGAGCCGACGACGAGCAGGCCGACGTCGAACTCCTCCGCGGCGTGGTGGAGCGCGCGTGGAGCGCTCGTGCCGGGCAGCGCGCGGCATTCGGCCTTGATGCCCTCGTTGTTGAGACGGCGGCTGAGATGGTCGAGCGGCTCGGCGGCGTCGGCCAGGAGTTGCTCCTCCGCGAGTTCGCTAGCGGCGACGCCGAGAGCGGACGGGCTGGCGTGCACCGAGGCGACGATCAACGGCGCACCGGTGAAGCGCGCGGCGGCGGTACCGAACTCCACCGGCGCGTGGTCGGGACTGCTGGGGTCGTAGCCGACCAGGATGGGCTTGGGCACCGGCCGATCCTAACCCCTCAGGGTGAACGACCATCACCCTGAACGGGTGAAGCGTGTCGTCAGGCGGCCCGCACGACGCAGCGGAAGCCGATGTGGCCGGTCGAGGTGTCGACCGCCTCGAACTGGCGCGCGGCCGGGCGGTAGCGCAGGCAATAGTTCGGCGCGCACAGGTGCGAGCCGCCCTTGATCACGCGCCGCGGGATGTGTTCGCCCGCCTCGCTGGGGCCGCAGCAGGGGCTCTGCGCGGTGTGATCGCCGTTGAGCAGGTCGCACGTCCACTCCCAGACGTTGCCGGTCATGTCGTGCAGGCCGAAGCCGTTGGGGGCGAATGAGCCGACCGGTGAGGTGCCCGCGTAGCCGTCGGTGAGCAGGTTCTGCCACGGGAACTCGCCCTGCCAGGTGTTGGCCATCATCTGGCCATCGGGCGCGAACTCGTCGCCCCAGGCGAACACCGCGCCGTCAAGCCCGCCGCGCGCTGCGAACTCCCACTCGGCCTCGGTCGGGAGCGCCTTGCCGGCCCACGCCGCATAGGCGCTCGCGTCCTCGTACGCGACCTGCGTCACCGGGTGGCGCCCGCGCGTGTAGGTGTCGCTGGCCGGGCCTTCCGGCCGCTGCCAGGTCGTGCCGGGCACGTAGTCCCACCAGTTGCGGAAGTCGCGCAGGTCGACGGGGCCGCGTGACGGCTGGAACACGAGCGCCCCCGGCACCAGCAGTTCGGGGTCGGCATCCGGATAGTCGTCGGGATCGAGCGGACGCTCGGCGACGGTCACGTGGCCGGTCGCCTTCACGAAGCGCCGGAAGTCCGCCACGGTGACGGGGTCGCGGTCGATCCAGAAGCCCTCGACGGCGACCGGCCGGACCGGACCCTCCTCGGGGTAGAAGGCCTCGGACCCCATTGCGAACTCGCCCGCGGGCACCCACGCCATGCCGTCGGGCGTGTTCTGCATCAGGCGGTTGCGGCGGCGCCCGGCTCGGCGGTGTTGCGTTCGCCCCGCAGCTTGAAGGCGATGACCACGGAGAACACGCCGCGCGCCAGCAGCGAGATCGCGAACAGCACGGCGAGCGTGACGAGGCCCAGCTTCGGCAGCGAGAGGATCACGATGCCGATGATGATGTCGAGGATCGCGAGCCCCATGAGCAGCGCCCGGTCCTCGAGCTGCGCAAACGAGCGCACGAACTTGATCACGCCGGTGATGACCAGGTAGAAGCCGAGCACGATCACGAGCGCCAGCAGACTCTCACCGGGCCGGCGCAGGCACACGAGCCCAGCCAGCAGCGCCAGCACGCCGGTGATCGCGCTGAGGGCCCGCGACTCCGGATCGCCGGCGATCGCCTCCACGATGTCCATGGCGCCGACGAACATCAGGCTGACGCCGATGAAGAGCCCGAGTGCGAGCAGCGTGATGTCCGGATAGACGATCGCCAGGATCCCGGCGAGGATCGAAACGAGGCCGAGGATCAGGAACAGCCACCAGTTGCGGCCGAGCTGCGGGACTTCCGAAGCAGTGGACATGGGCCGAGCGTATCGGCTCGTCAGGCGGCCTGCTCGGGCTCGGCGCCCTCCGCGAGCGCCTCGCGCAGCATCTCCTCCGACTCCGTGCTGAGCGACGTGTGAAGCACCTCACCGCCGTACTGCGAGACCCGCGGGAGCACCTTGTCCGGCGTCGACTTGCGGACCAGCACGAACAGTCCTGCGCCTCCCGGGTGCAGCTTGTTGCCCAGCTCCTTCATGAACTTGTCGTCGATGCCGTAGTCCGCGAGCGCACCCGCGGCCCCACCGCTCGCCGCGCCGATCGCCATGCCGAGCAGCGGCGCGAGGAAGATCAGGCCGATCAGCCCGCCCCACAGCGCGCCGCCCGCGGCGCCGCTCACTCCCGGGCTGAAGCTCTGGCGCAGCTTGATCTTGCCGTTGTCCTGGCGTACGGCGACGACGAGGTCGTCGAGCTCGATCGAGTGTTCCTTCTGGAGCTCTGACAGTGTGCGGGCGACCTCGGTTGCGGTCGCCTCGTCGGGGTACGCAATACCGATCAGATTGCTCATGCCGGAACTGTCGCGCGCCTCCGGGTGAGTCGGCTTCACCCGCTGCGGGTGAAGCCGTATCACCCCCGCGGCGGGCAAGGTTCGGCGAAGTGCCCGATTCGAGCTACGAGATCCGTGTCCGTGGCCGTGTCACTCGCTCACTGCTGGACAGCTTCGAGCGCATGCAGAGCGAGCTGGAGCCGGTCGAGACGGTTTTGCATGGTCCCGTCCGGGACCAGGCGGAGCTGCACGGGCTGATCGACCGCATCCAGGCGCTCGGCCTCGAGCTGATCGAGGTCCGGCGGCTGCCGGGCTAGCAGTGTGAGATTGCCGGTCTTCCGCTGGCTCGGACAATACGACCGGGGTTGGCTGCGCGGCGACGTCCTTGCGGGTCTGACCGTCTGGGCGGTGCTCGTGCCCGAGGCGCTCGCGTACGCGACGATCGCGGGCGTCTCGCCGGTGGTCGGCCTGTACGCCGCGCCGGGGGCGCTCCTCCTCTACGCCGCCTTCGGGAGCTCGAGGCACCTCGTCACCGGACCGATGGCGGCGACGGCAGCCCTGTCTGCCGCGGCCGTCGGCGATCTCGCGGCCGCCAGCTCGGACAAGTTCGTCCAGCTCACGATCACGCTGGCGCTCACGGTCGGCGTCCTGGCGATCGTCGCCGGTCTCCTCCGCATGGGTTTCCTCGCCAGCTTCATCTCCGAGCCGGTGCTGAAGGGATTCATCATCGGCCTCGCGCTCACGATCATCATCGGCCAGGTTCCGAAGCTGCTCGGGGTCGAGAAGGGCGAGGGTGACTTCTTCGAGCAGCTCTGGGACCTGCTCGGCAATCTCGGCTCGACGAGTGGGCTCACGCTCGTGGTCGGCCTCGCGACGCTCGTCGTGGTCGTCGGGCTCAAGGCGGTCGCCCCCGTCGTTCCCGGCTCACTCGTCGCGGTCGTGGGCGGCATCCTCGCCGTGTACGTGTTCGACCTCGACCAGCACGGTGTCGCGATCGTCGGCGACATCGAGAGCGGGCTGCCGACGTTGGGCCTTCCCGACGTCGGCCTCTCGGACTACCTCGACATCGCCCCCGCGGCCGTCGGGGCGATGCTGATCGGCTTCGCGGAAGGGCTCGGTGCAGCCAAGACCTACGCGACCAAGAACCACTACGAGATCGACGTGAACCGCGAGCTGCTCGGGCTCGGCGCCGCCAACCTCGGCGCCGGCCTGTCGAGCGGCATGATGGTCAACGGCAGCCTGTCGAAGACCGCGGTGAACGGCGGGGCGGGCGCCAACAGCCAGCTGTCGGGGCTGGTCGTCGCCGTGCTCACCGTGGTCACGCTCCTCTTCCTCACCGGTCTGTTCGAGGAGCTCCCCGAGGCGACCCTCGCCGGCGTCGTCATCGCCGCCCTCGTCGAGCTGGTGGACATCCGGGCCCTGGTGGCGCTGTTCCGCGCCTACACCCGCGGCCTCGGCCGCATCTACGGCGTCGCCGCACGGCCGGACTTCATCGCGGCGATGTCAGCGCTCGTCGGCGTGCTGCTGTTCGACACGCTGCCAGGGCTGTTCATCGGCATCGCCGTCTCGATCGTCCTGCTCCTCTACCGGGCCTCGCGTCCGCACGTCGCCGTGCTCGGACGGGCGTCTGGTCCAGACGGCCCATTCGTGGATGTCGAGCGACACCCGGAGGCCGCCGCCGTCCCGGGCGTCGTGATCCTGCGGGTCGAGAGCGGACTGTTCTTCGCGAATGCCGACGGCGTGCGCGACCGCATCCGCGCGCACGCTGCCGACCCGGGCGTGCGAGCGATCGTGCTCGACGCCGAGACCATTCCTGCGATCGACGTGACGGCCGGCAACATGCTGATCCAGCTGGGTCACGACCTGCAGGACCAGGGGAAGCGGTTGGTGCTGGCCCGCGAGGTCGGCCAGCTCCGCGACGAGCTCGACCACGCGCCCTCGGGGCAGGGTCAGATCATCGAGACCTACCCGACCGTGCGAGCGGCGGTCGACGCCCTTCGCCAGGACTGAGCGTTGAGGATCACGACGCTCACCGCGGCAACCCAAACCGGGAAGACGAGGATGAGCAGCTCGCTGTAGGACACGTTGAACATCAGCACCAGCGCTGCGACATAGCCGGCCAGCACGAGCCAGCGGGGAAAGATCCCGAGGCGCATTCCGATCGTCGACACGACGATCATGAACACAGCAGCCATCCGCATGGCGTAGACGAACAGGAACCCGAACGCGAGCGAGCGGATGGTGGCCACGGTCGCCGGGCTGGGGAGGGGTTCGTCGTGGAACTTCACCGCGGCCATCAGGGCGCCGCTCACTCCGGCCGCGATGAACATCATCGCCACGAACAGCAGGCCGCTGGCCAGGAACACCGTCGCGAAGAACCGATCCTCCCGATCGCCGATCAGGTTCCGGACGACCGCGATGAACCACAGGAAGGCGATGCCGGCGAACGGGGCGAGGTAGAGGCCGACGAGCGTGTTCCTGCCCGATCCCTCGCCCAGGTAGAAGTCCCGGATCTCCGTCGGTGTGCTTCCGCCCGTGGGATGGTTGTGCAGCAGGGCAAGCGAAGCGACGAAGAGCGCGGCGAACGCGAGTCCGGCGACACCGGCCGCGCGGGGCGTCTCCAAGGGCCGTTCGACCGCGGCTGCGTCGGCGGATGCCATCGGGCGAGCTATAGGCGAAGACGCCCGGCGCGGCTTCATCCGATCGGCATGAACCGTCGGTCACGTACGCGCAGGCCGTTCGGGCGGCTTCATCCCTTCCAGGGGATGCCGCGCGGCGCGGGAAGGTGGACGATCCGTCGCTCCGGTCGCCGGTTTGCCCTCGAGGAGGTAAGACGATGTCGATTCACCAGCACGCCGAGACGGCGCCAGCCTCGCCCAACGGCGGGGAATTGGCAATCAGCGAGCAGCTCGAAAAGCTCGCGGAGCAGTACGGCAACCGGTTCCTGCTCGAGCCGGCCCCCGACAACCATTTGCCGCAGCACGGCATGCGGTCCGTCGACGCGATGCGGCTGATCGGTGAGGAACTGGTGCTCGACGGCATCCCGATGCGCAACCTCGCGACGTTCGTGACGACGTGGATGGAGCCGGAGGCGCAGCGGATCATCGCGGAGAACCTGCATCGCAACTTCATCGACCACGCCGAGTATCCGCAGACCGCCGAGATCGAGCAGCGCTGCATCCGCATGCTCGCCCACCTGTTCCACGCCCCGGGCGAGACGACGGGCGCGCGCTGCCAGGGATCGTCGGAGGCGATCATGCTCGGCGCGCTGTCGCTGAAGTGGAAGTGGCGCCAGCGGCGCGAGAAGGCGGGCAAGGACACGACGCGCCCGAACCTCATCTTCGGCGGCGACGTGCACGTCGTGTGGGAGAAGTTCTGCCGCTACTTCGACGTCGAGCCGCGGATCATCCCGCTCCAGCCCGACAAGTACACGATCGGCCCCGAGGACGTCGAGCCCCACGTCGATGAGAACACGATCGGCGTCGCCGCCGTGGTCGGCACCACGTTCACCGGCCACGCCGACGACGTGCGGGGCATCAACGACCTGCTCGTGCGGCTGCGTGACGAGAAGGGGCTCGACGTCCCGCTGCACGTCGACGGCGCCAGCGGCGGCTTCGTGTGGCCGTTCCTGTACCCCGACTCGGAATGGGACTTCCGGCTCGAGCAGGTGCGCTCGATCAACGTCTCGGGCCACAAGTTCGGGCTCGTGTACCCGGGCATCGGATGGCTGATCTTCCGCGAGCGCGCCGACCTGGCCGAGGACCTCGTCTTCTACGAGAACTACCTCGGCAAGACCGACGCGACGTTCACGCTGAACTTCTCGACCGGCTCGGCGATGGTGCTCGCCCAGTACTACAACTTCGTCCGCTTCGGCTTCGACGGCTACCGCTACATCATGGAGACGATGCAGGCGAACGCGCACGCGCTCGCAGAGCGGATTGCCGACATCGGCGAGTTCCGCCTGATCGGGCACGACGGCGCCGAGCAGCTCCCGCTCGTCGCGTTCCAGCTCACCGACGGCCACGAGTACGACGAGTTCGACGTCGCCTCCCAGCTCGCGGCCGAGCGCGGCTGGATGGTGCCGGCCTACACGCTGC
Organism: uncultured Solirubrobacteraceae bacterium; assembly: GCA_963792385.1. GTDB lineage: Bacteria > Actinomycetota > Thermoleophilia > Solirubrobacterales > Solirubrobacteraceae > DASSUW01. Next base: position 176,291 of record CAWBVZ010000003.1, read on the forward strand.
CGCCCAACGCTCAGCACGTGACGATCATGCGCGCGCTCGTCAAGCTCACGCTGGGCCACACGCTCGCCTCGACGCTCGCCGACGACATCGCGCAGGCGTGCGAGACGCTCAAGAAGAAGGGCGGCCTGCACCCGCTCGACCGCAAGCGGGCGAAGACCGGCGTCGGTTACTGACCAATTCACCACAGCAAGGAGGAGAACCATGGCCATCGGCCCGGTTCAGCTCATCGTGCTCGGTTTCGAGCAACCGGAGTTCCACGGCGAGATCATCGCCGAGCTGGAGCGCTTGGGTGAAAACGACACGGTGCGCGTGATCGACGCGCTCGCCGTTCACAAGGACGCGGACGGAGAGATCGAGGTCGTGCATCTGAGCACCCTCTCGAAGGACGAGGCGATCGAGCTTGGCAGCAAGGTCGGCGCGCTCGTCGGTCTCGGCATCGAGGGTGAGGAGGGCATGATCGCCGGCGCCGAGGCAGGCGCTGAAGCGGCGGCCGACGGCGTCACCGTGTTCTCCGACGACGACGCGTGGGACGTCATCGAGGAGATCCCGAACGACTCGGCGGCCGCGCTGATCCTGCTCGAGCATCACTGGGCCGTTCCGCTGCGCGACGCGATCGTTCGCGCTGGCGGCTACCGCGTCAGCGACGGCTTCATCAGCCCGCTGGACCTCGTCGCGATCGGACTCGTCACCGCCGAGGAGGCGCAGGAGATGCAAGCCCTCGAAGCCCGCCAGCAGACCGCGTAGCGCCAATCCACTACTACGACAGGAGCAGCAAATGTTCGCAGCCCGCAGAGTCGCCCGCCGCACTTCCAGGCGCGTAGCGCGCCGGCGCTGAGGACTCCAACGACCGCAAGGCGCCGCCCTGGGGCGGCGCCCTGCTGCGGGCGCGCTAGGCGAGCGCCTTGGCCTTGAGTGCGTCGAACTCGGCCTGTGTGATGGCGCCGCTGTCGAGCAGGCTCTTGGCCTTGTCGATCTCCGCGGCAGGGCCGCTGGAGGCGGCGACGTTCTTGACGTAGTCGTCGAACTCGGCCTGCTGAGCCTTGGCCTGCCCCATCTTGCGCTCGGCCATGCCGTCGCTGTTGGCGATCAGGTAGATCAGCACGCCGAGGAACGGCAGCACGATGATGAACACGGACCACAGTGCCTTTGACCAGCCCGAGACGTCGTGCCTGCCGAATAGATCCACAAAGATCGCGATCACCATCCAGATCCAGATCACCCAGCAGAAGAAGATGATCATCGTCCAGAAGACGTCGAGGAACGGGTAATCAGCCGCGATCAGCATGCGTGTCTCTCCTTGTTGGTCTACGAGGCCGCCCGATCATCCGTCGCCGTCGCCCCGGCATGCAAGGAGGCGCGCACGATGATCGTGGGGGGTGGCTGCTCCCTTCGGAGTTCAGCTCACGTTCCCTGCGTCCCCTCGAGGTCATCGCCGAAGATGAAGATGCCGTGGACGATGTAAATGCACAGGGCGAAGATCGCGAGCGACCACCACGGATAAGCGCCGCCGACCGACAGCAGGGCGCCGATCGCACCGAAGATGCCCCCGATGATCCCGATGACCCGGCCGAAGGTATTGCCGACCATCAGCGACAGCCCTCCGGCGAGTTGGATCACGCCGAGGATGATCAGGACCCACCCCATGGTGTTGAGGTTGGTGAATATGTACCTCGTGTCGTTGACGAAGACGTTGGCCCCGTCCAGCGCGCCGATCCCGTAGATGAAGTTGAGCGTGCCCACGATCAAGAGCAGCGTCGCTGTGAATATGACCCGGCCTGTCCCTCGCATCACGTCCTCCTGATCTGAAGTTGGTGGCTCGTTCCGCCGCCTCACCGACCCTACAAACCGCCCGCGGCCGCGTAATCATCCGGATCGGATGATGTGACCAGTGGATCGGCGGCCGAACATGGTGCGATGTCCATCGGACCCGTCCAGCTGATCGTGTTGGGCTTTGACCACCCGAACTTCCATGGTGAGATCGTCGCGGAGCTTGAGCGGCTGAGCGAGACCGGCGGCGTCCGCGTGATCGACGCACTCGCCGTCTACAAGGACGCGGACGGCGAGCTCGAGGTCGCCCATCTGGGCAACGTCGTCTCGGACGATCTCGGCCGTGTCGTCGGAGCCCTTATCGGCCTCAGCGTCGAGGGTGAGGAGCACCTCGAAGTAGGCGCCGGGCACGGCAGCGGATCCGAGCAGCAGGAAGGCTGGGACGTCCTCGACGACATCCCGCGCGACTCGGCCGCCGCGCTGCTGCTGATCGAGCATCGCTGGGCGGTCCCGCTGCGAGACGCGATCGCCCGGGCGGGCGGATTCCGGATCGGCGACGGGTTCATCAGCCCGCTCGACCTGGTCGCGACCGGCCTGGTCTCGGCGCAGGAAGCCGAAACCTTGCACGCAATCGAGAACGGCGCCGCCGCTTAGGCCGGGCTGGTGCGGGCGCGTCGCGCCGCACTGGCCTCGGGTACGAGCAGGATCGCGCCGATCAGGAAGCCCACGGCGCCGATCGATGTGCCGGCGTTCGCGATGCGGGTGTTCACCAGCGCGTCGGTCGACGGCTCGACGAGTGATGCAATGGCAGCGACCCCGAACGCGATCGACCCCAGCATGTTGAGCGCCACGATCCACCACGACAGCGAGTGGCGGTGCACGCACCACCAGCGATGGCACACCTCCGCGTAGGCGAGCGCCGAGGCGAGCAGGAAGGCGACCGAGCCGAAGGCATCCGGCGCCCACACGCGCACGTCCGACTGCTTGGCGTCGAGCCCGTGCTGCATGGCCAGGAACGTGCTGATGTTGAAGAACACGGTGCCGGCCAGCTGGATCGCCGACGCGAGCCAGTCGATCCGCTTCGGCTCCCATGACGCCGGCCGCAGGCGCAGGTGGAGAGGCCGATCGCCGTGCTCCCGGTGGACGTTGACGACCTCGCCGTACTGGAGGTATGCGGCCGAGGTGAAGAGGAGCGAGCCGATGAAGAAGACGACGCCGATCGCCGGACGCGAAGTCGACGCCCACTGCGAGGCGACCGAGGCGACCAGGAAGCACGCGGAACCGAGAGCGAAGAGCGTCGCCATCCACGTGGTCACGGCCGCCGCGTGCCCCGCCTTCCGGTGCCCCCGCGACCGCCATTTCGCGAGCGTGCCATCCGGCCGGCGAAGCGTCTCGCTCGTGACGAACGGTCCCGGACCGTCGGCCGAGACCCGCTCCCAGCCTTCCGGCAGTTCGACGTAGCCGCGCTTCGGCACCGCTACCCCGCCGCTGCCGGCAGCGGGGTCAGCCGCGCGGTGACGACGTGCGCCACGACCACGGCGACGATCACCAGCGGCATCGCGGCCAGCCCGTCGGCCCCCAGCAGCAGCGTGGCCAGCAGCACCGCCGTCAGCGGGAGCCTCAGCATGACCGTGCACATCGCGCCGATACCCATCGCCGCGGCCGGGACGAAGTCGAGCCCGGGAAGGTGCGAGGCCGCGATCCCGGCCGCCGCACCCAGGAACATCGCGGGGAACACCGGGCCGCCGCGGAAGCTCGAGAGCGACAGGGAGTAGGCGAGGCCCTTGCAGGCGATGAGCAGCAGCAGCGCGCCGACCGAATACTTCTCGGCGTCGGCCATCAGCCCCCCGAGTTGGTCCTGGCCGGAGAACAGCACGTCGGATATGGGGTGGCCGGTGGCCTCGGCGAAGCCGATCGCGAGCGCGCCGATCAACAGCCCGAGCACGGGCATCAGAAGCAGCATGCGCGGTTCGACGTGTGGGCGCACCGCGAGCGCGAGCAGCTGGATCCCGCGACCGAGGAAAGGCGCCACCAGCCCGAACACGATCGCATAGCCGAACATCGCGCCGGTCGGGTGGGCGAACGGCGGCAGATCCGGGATCGCGAGCGAGAACGTCCCGAATCCGGTCAGCGAGTCGAGGCCGATGAAGCACAGCGTGCCGATTCCGGCGGCGAGCAGACCTGGGAGGAGCACGAGGCCGAGCATCGGGCCGCCGAGCCCCGAGGCCTCGAGCAGCAGGAAGGCGCCGAGGAGCGGCGAGCCGAGCAGCGAGCTGATGGCGGCGAAGCTGCCGGCGGCGGCCATAACCGCCGTCGCGGTCGGCGGCGCGTCGCGCGCCGCCAGCCGGACGGCCAGCACGCCAAGCCCGCTGCCCATCAGGATCAGCGGTGCCTCGGGCCCGAGGACCGCGCCGAAGGCGAGCGTGGCGAGCGCGGCGAGCACGACGCCCGGGACCGCCTCGGCCGGCCACGGGCCACTCGCCTGGAACCCGTCGGCCGGCGAGTGGCCGCCTCGCCCCGGGAGATACAGGATCGCGCACGCGGTCAGCAGGCCGGACAGCGCGAGCACCGGCAGCGGCCACCACGTCGGCGCCGCGTCGAACCCGAGGCCCTCCGGCAGCGTCTCGAAGACCGCCTCCTGTACGACGGCGACGAGCTTCAGGAAGCCGTACGCGGCCGCCGACACCGGGGCGCCGATGAGCGCGGCGAGCACCAGCAGCTGGATGTAGCTGCGGCTCCGCAGCAGCTCGGCAGGATCGGGGGGAGGCGCGGCGGGGGCGGTCATGCGAGCTCGAGCACCTCGTCTACCAGATCCAGGCCCTCCGACCGATGCGTGATCAGGAGGACCGAGCGATCACCGGCGGCGGCGAACACGTCCTGGACGAGCTCGCGCGCCGTTCCGGGATCGAGGTGGGCCGTCGGCTCGTCCAGCACGAGCACCGGGGCGTCCACGAGCAGGGCCCGCGCCAGGGCGAGCCGCTGGCGCTGCCCACCGGACAGCTCGTGCCCCTCCTCTCCCACGGGGGTGTGCCACCCGCGCGGGAGGCTGTCGATCCACGGCCACAACCGGGCGCGGCGGAGCGCGAGTGCAATCTCGCGGTCGGCCGCCTCGGGCCGGGCGAGGCGCACGTTCTCGCGGATGCTCGCCGAGAACAGGTGCGACTCCTGTCCGGCGACGGCGATCGCTCGCCGCACGTCTGCTTGGCGGTACTCGCTCAGGTCGTGCCCGGCGAGCGTCACGCGGCCGGCCTCGGGGTCGAGGAACCGCAGGAGCAGGTTGACGACCGTCGTCTTCCCGGCTCCGCTCGCGCCGACGAGCGCCACCCGCCGCCCCGGATCGAGTCGCAGGCTGAAGCCCTCGAGCGCCGGACGCTCGCCGTCGGCATAGCGTGCGCGCACGCCTTCGAGCGTGACGGAGAACGGCGCGCTCGGCGGCTCCAGCGGCTCGCGGGGATCGACCACAGCGGGCACTTGATCACAGAGCGCGAGGATCCGGCGGCCGGCCGCGAGCGTTGCGGACAGCTCACGCGCGGCCGCGGCGAGCGGCTGGACCGCCTCGAACGAGGCGAGCGCGAGCAGCGCGAGCATCGCGATCAGAACGCGGTCGAGCTGCCCGGCCGCCGACGCGTCGATCGCGACGGCCAGGACGCCGGCCACCGTCGCGCCGGCGACGGCGAGCCCCAGGGCGTCGGCGGCGCCGCCGACGAAGGCGTCGCGGCGGGCGAGCCGGACCAGCGTCCGGTCGGCCGCTCGTGTGCGCTCGAGCGCCTCCGCGCCGGCGCCGTGGGCCACCAGCTCCGGTGCGGCGCGCAGGAGCTCGACGAGCTCGGCCGACAGGTCTCCGCGGGCGGTCGCCTGGCGGCGACCCGCGCGGCGGACGAGCGCTCCCGCCAGCGCCGGTACCGCTACGCCGGCGACCACGAGCCCGGCCGCGAGCACGAGCGCCGCGGCGGGGAGGAACGCGGCCGCCACGCCGACTGAGAGGGCGCCGGCGAGCAGCGCCACCAGCGGCGGCGCGACGGCCCGGAGGTGCACGTTCTGGAGCGCGTCGACATCGGCGACCATCCGCGCCAGCAGGTCTCCGTGCCGGTAGCCGGTGAGCTGCCCGGGAGCCAGCGGCTCGATCCGCTCGTAGACGTGCACCCTGATGCGCGCGAGCGCGCGCAGCGCGAGGTCGTGCGAGGCGAGCCGTTCGAGGTAGCGGACGATGGGGCGGGCGAGGCCGAAGAACCGGACGCCGACGATCGCGACCGTGAGCGACAGGATCGCCGGCTGCTCCGCGGCGCGCGAGATCAGGTAGCCGGCCGTCGCCATCAGCCCGACGCCGCAGGCGATCGTGAGCGCACCGAGCCAGACGGTAAGCATCACGCGCGCGCGTCGCGCGGCCGCAAGCGCGAGCAGCCGTCGTAGCGTCGCCGTCATGCCACCTCTCCGACAAGCTCGGCGACGATCGCACCGCGTTCGAGCCGCAGCACGCGGTCGGCGTGCTCGACGACCTCGGGCCGGTGTGCGATCAGGAGCACGGTGCGCCCGGCGGCGAGCCGCCGCACCGCCGCGGCCACGACCTCGACGCTCACTGGGTCCAGGTCGGCGGTGGGCTCGTCGAGGATCATCAGCGGCGCGTCGCGCAGGAGCGCCCGCGCCAGCCCGATCCGCCGGCGCTCGCCCGGCGAGAGCGGGCGGCCGCCGTCGCCGACGAGCGTCGCGTAGCCGGCCGGGAGCGCGCGGATGAACGCATCGGCTCCCGCCTGCTCCGCCGCCGTGCGCACCAGCTCATCCGGGGCGGACGGTGTGCCGAGGCGGATGTTGTCGGCGACGGTCCCGCGCAGCAGCGCCGGGTGCTGCGGCACCCAGGCCACGTGCCGGCGCCAGGCATCGAGGTCGCAGTCGGCGAGGTCGATCCCGTCGATCGTCACGCGCCCCGCCGTCGGCTGCAGCAGCCCCAGGAGCAGCGCGGCGACGGTGGTCTTGCCGGCGCCGCTCTCCCCGACAAGCGCCACCGTCTCGCCCGGGGCGAGCTCGAGCTCGAGCCCGTCGAGCACGAGCGCGGGGCGGGCGGGGTAGGCGAACGCAACGCCCTCGATCCGGACCGGCGCGATCGCTGGGCTGGGCGCGCGCAGCGGGCCGCCCGGACCGGCGGCCGCCGGTCCGTCGAGCAGCGTGAGCATCCGGTCGGCGACTGCGATGCCGTCCACGCTGGCGTGGTACTCCGCCCCGAGTCGGCGCAGCGGCAGGTAGAGCTCCGGGGCGAGCACGAGCACCGTCAGACCGGCCTCCAGGCCGAGCCCGCCGCCGACCAGGCGCACGCCGACCGTCACCGCGACGAGCGCGACGCCGAGCGTCGCCGCGAGCTCGAGGACGGATCCCGACAGGAAGCCCACGCGCAGTGTCCCCATCGTCGCGCTGCGGTAGCGCTCGCCGACCTCGCCGATCGCGGCCACCTGCGCCTGGCTGCGGTTCAGCGCGCGCAGTGTGGGCAGCCCACGCACGATGTCGAGGAAGTGGGTCGAGAGGCCGCGCAGCGCATGCCAGCGTTCGCGCGTGCGCTGCTCGGTCGCCCGTCCGATCAGCCACATGAACACCGGCACGAGCGGCAACGTCAGGAGCATCACGAGCGCCGACTCGAGGTCGATTGTCGCGACCCAGCCGACCACCGCGAGCGGCACGACTGTCGCGAGCACGAGCTGGGGGAGGTAGCGGGCGAAGTACGCCTCGAGCGCCGCGACCCCCTGGACGGCGGCGGCCGCGATCTCGCCGGCCTCCGTCCCGTCCGCGGCGGTGGGCTGGGCGGCGAGCCGGCGCTCGGCGAGCGCGAGTCGCAGCTCCGAGAGGACGCCCGCCGCCGCGCGGCGACCGGCCACCTCCATCGCCCAGGCGAGCCCGCCGCGAACGACGAAGGTCACCGCGAGCAGGATGAGATCGAGCCGCAAGTCATGGAGCGTCGCGCCGTCGAACGCGCCCGCCACGATCCGGGCCAGCAGCGTGGCCTGCAGCAGGATCGGTACCACGGTGGCCACCCCGAGTGCGGTGTCGACCGCGAGCAGCGGTCGCACCGACCGGGTGCGGTCAACGAGGCGCGGGTCCAGGGCGCGCACCGTCTCAGCCCGACGAGCGCCCGATCCGGGCCCGGAACACGTGGTAGGTCCACCCCTGGTAAAGGAGCACGATCGGCGTGCAGATCGCGGCGACGACGGTGATCACGGACAGCGCGTAGTGACCGGCCGCGGCGTTGGAGATCGTGAGGCTGTTGTCGAACGCTGGGTGCGAGACGACCACGCGCGGATACAGGCCGGTGAAGATGGTCGCGACGAAGCCGATCGCGCCCAGGCCTGTCGCCGCGAAGGCCCAGCCGCCGCGGTGGGCGCGTGTGAGTCCCGTGGCCAGTATCAGCGCGAGCGCGGTCAGCGCCGCGGGGACTGCCACCGGCAGGACGCTGCGGCTGTTGCGGTCATGGGCGACGGCGACCGTCCACGCGACGAACGCGATGCCGAGCAGCGCCGCGGGCACCGACAGCCGCTTGCCCATCGCGGCCGCTCGCTCGCAGAAGTCTCCGGACAGCCGGAGCGTCAGGTAGGTCGCGCCGTGGGCCGCGAAGATGGTCACCACTGCGAGTCCCGCGAGGACGGTGTAGGGGCTGAACAGGTCGAGGACGTTGCCCGTGAAGACGTGCGACGAGTCCAGCGCCACGCCGTGGATGAGGTTTGCCAGCGCGACTCCCCAGATGAACGCGGCACCGGCGCTTCCGATCGTGTTCGCCCACAGCCAGCCGGCCCGCCAGCGCGGGGTGTCGCGCTTCTCGCGCCATTCGAAGGAGACCACGCGGACGATCAGCAGGACGAGGATCAGCAGGAGCGCGATGTAGAAGCCGGAGAACATCGTCGCGTACCAGGCCGGAAAGGCGGCGAAGGTCGCGCCGGCGGCGACCACGAGCCAGACCTCGTTGCCGTCCCACACCGGTCCGATCGACTGGAACATCAGGCCGCGCTCGCGCTCATCGCGGGGGAGAACCGGGAGCAGCATCCCGACGCCGAAGTCGAATCCCTCGAGCAGGAAGTAGCCGGCCCAGAGGACGCCGATCAGGACGAACCAGAACTCCTCGAGGCCCATATCAGCCGGCTCCTGCCGGCGCGGATTCGCGCGTGCCCGCCGGCGCGCCGTCGCCGACCTGCGGCGGGTCCACGCGCGCGTAACGGCGCATCAGGGAGAAGTCGACGATCCCGAGCCCGGCGTAGAGCGCCAGGAACACGCTGAGGCTCGCCGCGACCGTGGCGGTGCTGGTGTTCGGCGAGATGGCGTCCGAGGTCTTCAGCAGGTTCTGGACAATCCAGGGCTGCCGGCCCATTTCGGTCAAGATCCAGCCGGCGCTCGCGGCGATGTACGGGAAGGCGATCGCCACGATCGCGGTCCGCTGGAACCACCGGGCCTCGTGCAGCTTGCGCTTGCGGTACAGCCACGCCCCCAGCGCAGCGATCAGGAACATCGCCACGCCGACCATGGCCATCACCCTCATCGACCAGTACATCAGCCGGACGCTCGGCATGTAATTGCCGGGTCCGAACTGCTGCTCCTCGTTGGCCTGGAGCTGGTTGAGGCCCTGCACCTGGCCGTCGAACGAGCCAGTCGCCATCCACGAGAGCAGGCGCGGGATGACGATCGAGACGCTCGGGTCCGGATCCTGCGCCGAGAACCCTCCGATCTGGAACAGCGAGAAGCCGCAGGGCTGGCAGGTGTCCCACTGCGCTTCGGAGGCGGCGATCTTCATTCCCTGCGCGCTCGTGACCGCCTCGCCGAAGCGGTTGCCGACCGACAGCTGGATGAGCGTCGCCGGCACCGCGACGATCAGCGCCAGCTTCGCGGCCCGGCGGAACAACTCGACGTTGCGTCCGCGCAGGAAGTGCCAGCACGAGACGCCGAGCATGACCATCGAGCCGAAGATCAGCCCGGCCAGGATCGTGTGCAGCCAGGCGGTCAGCGCGAAGGGGTTCGACAGCAGCTCTCCGACGCTCGTGAGCTCGGCCTTGCCGTCGACGATCTCGTAGCCGACCGGACGCTGCATCCACGAGTTGGCCACGAGGATGAAGTACGCCGACAGCCACGTGCCCAGCGTCACGATCCAGATCGTCGCGAGGTGCACCCGGGCCGGCAGCTGGTCCCAGCCGAAGATCCACAGTCCGAGGAATGTCGCCTCGAGCATGAATGCGGCAAGGCCCTCGATCGCCAGGGGCGCGCCGAACACTCCGCCGACGAAGTTGGAGTACGCGGACCAGCTCATCCCGAACTGGAATTCCTGCACCAGACCGGTGGCCACGCCGATGGCGAAGTTGATCAACAGCAGCGTGCCGAAGAACCGCGTGAGCCGCAGCCACGCGTCGTTGCCGGTGCGATACCAGATCGTCTGCATCACGGCGACGAGCGGCGCCAGCCCGAGCGTGAGCGGCACGAACAGGAAGTGGTAGAGCGAGGTGAGTCCGAATTGGGCTCGGGCGAGGTCGACGGTCGTGACGGCGAGCGCCGTCACGAGCCCGAGGGCTGCGACACGGCAGGCTCCGGCGCCGCGTCCTCGCCCCAATCGATCCGAGCCTCCTCGCTGCGGTCGAGCACCTGCGGACCGCGCCCGCTGGAGAAGTTGTCCCAGCCCCAGGCGACGAACGCGTCGATCCGGTTGCGAACGCCGGTCATCAGCTGCGCATGCACGCCCAGCCACGCCGAGAAGGCGATCACGCCGTGCAGCTCGTGACGGTGCGCCCCCACCTCGGCGATGGCCGCGCCGCGGCCGATCATGGCCATGATGCCCTTGTCGTGGTAGTGGAACGACTTGCGCGGCCGGCCCGCGAAGTCGGCGAGCACGTTGTCCGCCGCGGACGCGCCGCTCTGCAGGGCGACCGAGCCGAGCTGCGGATGGGTGCCGCCGTCCGGGCTGGCGATGTTCGCGACGTCCCCGATCGCATAGACGCCCGGGGCGCCGTCGACCGAGAGATCGGGCAGTACGTCGATCCGTCCGCCGCGGCCCTGTGGCAATCCGGTCGCGCCGGCCACCGCCGGGGCCATGATGCCGCCGCCCCACACCACGCAGCGAGTCCTGATCGTGGTGCCGTCGGCGAACGTCACGTGCCCGGGCGCGACCTCGGTCACCGCGACGCCGAGATGCAGCCGCACGCCCTTGCGGCCCAGCACCTTCGCGACGTAGTCGTGCGCGGTGTCGGAGAACGGGGCGAGCAGCGTGTGGCCGAGGTCGACGATGTGCACCTGCGCGGCGCTGACCGCGAGGTGGTGGTACTCGACGCTCATCGTGTCCTGGATCAGGTCGGCGAGCGCGCCCGCCAGCTCGACGCCGGTCGGGCCGCCGCCCACGACGACGAAGTTCAGCGCGCCGTCGTCGATCAGCGCGGGGTCGCGGTCGGCCTCCTCGAACACAGTGAGGATGCGCGAGCGCAGCCGGGTGGCGTCGTCGAGCGAGTAGAGCGGGAAGGCGTGCTCCTGCGCACCGGGCGTGCGGAAGAAGTTCGGCTGCGACCCCGCCGCGAGCACGAGCGCGTCGCCGGTGAAGCGTTCCCCGCCGGTCGTCTCGACGGTTCGCGTCGCCGCGTCCACCGACGCGACCTCGCCGAGCTTGACGTCGATGTTCGCGTCGTCGCGGAACAGCTTGCGCAGCGAGTGGGCGATGTCGCTGGAGGCCAGTTGCGAGGTCGCGACTTGGTAGAGCAGCGGCTGGAACTGGTGGTAGTTGTTGCGGTCGATCAGCGTCACGCGCACGTCGCTGCGACCGGCGAGCGCGCGTGCGCAGCCAACGCCGGCGAAGCCGCCGCCGACGATGACCACGTGCCGCTGCCCGTTGGCGGTCTCAGGCGACACCGGCGGGCTCCGGCTGCGCCTGCGGCGCGCCCATCCGCTCGAGCAGGTGGTCCCCGACCCGCAGGCCGTTCGCCATCGCGGTCAGCGCGGGGTTCACCGCGCCGATGCTCGGGAAGAAGCTCGTGTCGACGACGTAGAGGTTGTCGACCTCGTGCGCGCGGCAGTTGGTGTCGAGCACCGAGCTCGCGGGATCGGTGCCGAACCGGCACGTCCCCGCCTGGTGCGCGACGCCGGCCACCGGGATGTCGTTCTTGAGGTACGCGTGCCGCGGGATCAGGTGGTCGTGATGCATCCCGAGTTGGCCGAGCATCGACTTCAGCTGGTGGAGAAGACGCTCCTTCGGGATGTCGTTGGTGGGCGTGTACGCGAGCGCGATACTGCCGTCCTCGCGCAGCGTCACGCGGTTGTCGGGCAGCGGAAGGTCCTCGGTGGAGAGCCAGAAGTCGACGGCGTGGCGGGCGACCTCCTCGAGCGTGCGCTCGGGCGCCAGGCGGGTCTGCAGCGGCTTCTCGCCACGGTACATCTGCGCCGACGACTTGCCGACCATCTGGATGTTGCCCATCGGGAAGTCGAAGTCGTTGGTGCCGAAGTAGAAGTCGTTGAGGCCGAGCGTCTTCTGGAAGACGGTCGGGTTCTCCTCCTTGGAGAGCGCCAGCACGGCCTGGCTGTTGTGGAACATGTAGTTGCGCCCGACCTGATCGGAGCCGTTGGCCAGGCCGTTGGGGTGCGCCTCGGTGGCCGACGCGAGCAGCAGCTTGGCGCTGTTCGCCGCGCCGCACGAGACCACCACGAGGTCGCCGGTGACGGTCTCGCGCTCGCCGCCGCGGTCGACGACCACGCCGGTGACGGCCGTCCCCGCCGCGTTCGTCTCCAGCCGTACGGCCTCGGCGTTCGTCCACAGCGTCACGTTCGCGTGCTGCAGCGCCGGCCGCACCGCCAGCACGTCGGCGTCCGACTTCGCGTGCACGAGGCACGGGAAGCCGTCGCATGTTGCGCAGCGGACGCACGCGCTGAGGTGCATATCGACCTCGTCGAGCACGATGCCGCAGGGCGCGTGGAACGGATGGTGCCCCGCTGCCTCGAGGTCGTCCGCGAGCTGCTGGATCCGGGGCTCGTGGCTGACAGCCGGGAACGGATACGGCGCGCTCGCGTGCGGTTCGGTCGGATCCTCGCCGCGGGCCCCATGCACCTGGTAGCGCTGCTCGGCGAGCGTGTAGTACGGCTCCATCTCGTCGTAGGAGATCGGCCAGCCGGGGGAGATGCCGTCGTGGTGGGTGAGCGGCGCGAAGTCCTCCTGGCGCAGGCGGTAGAGCGCAGCGCCGTAGAGCTTGGTCGCGCCGCCGACGAAGTAGTGCACCTGCGGCTGGAACGGCTGCCCGTCCGCGTCGTACCAGGTGTCGGGCGACACGTAGCGGTTGTCGACGAAGACCGGCGCGGCGTCCCAGTTCTGCGGCTCGCGGGGGAGCCAGTCGCCGCGCTCGAGAAGGAGGATGCGGCGGCCGGAGGGCGCGAGCTGGCGGACCAACGTGCCGCCGCCGGCGCCGCTCCCGATGACGATGACGTCGTAGGCGCTCATTGCGTGTACTCCTCGAGTCGCTCGGCGACGATGATCCGGGCCGCCGCTTCGATCAGGGCCAGATGCGAGAAGGCCTGCGGGAAGTTGCCGAGGTGCCGACTGGTGTCGGCGTCGAACTCCTCGGCGTAGAGCCCGAGCGGCGAGGCCTCGCGCAGCAATCGCTCCATCAGGTCACGGGCGCGCTGAAGCTCGCCGATGACCGCCAGCGCGGTCACGAGCCAGAACGAGCAGATCAGGAACGTGCCCTCCTTGCCGGAGAGCCCGTCGTCGGTCTCGTCGGTCTTGTACCGGAGCACGAAGCCGTGCTCGGTGAGCTCGTCGGCGATCGCGAGCACGCTGGCCCGCAGGCGCTGGTCGTCGCTGGGCAGGAAGCCGAACGTCGCGGCCAGCAGCGTCGAGGCGTCAAGCGCATCAGTGGCGTAGTGCTGGCGCAGCACGCCACGCTCGTCGACCCCGTGCTCCAGGATGTCGGCCCGGATCTCCTCCGCCGTGGCGGCCCAGGTCGCCTGCAGGTCCGGGTCGCCGCGGATCTCGGCCAGCTTCGCCGCCCGGTCGAGCGCGATCCAGCACATCAGCTTGGAGGAGACGTACTGCTGCGGCGCGCCGCGGGCCTCCCAGATGCCCTGGTCGGGCTCGCGCCAGACGCGCGTGGCGCACTCGGCCTGCGCCTGCACGATCGGCCACAGCCGCCGCGGCAGCCGCCCGCTGCGACGGGTGTGCAGCAGGATCGAGTCGAGCACCGCGCCGAATACGTCGTTCTGGCGCTGGTCGAACGCGCCGTTGCCGATCCGCACGGGCCGCGCACCGGCGTAGCCGGAGAGGTCGTCGCGCGTGGACTCGGTCAGGTCGCGGCGGCCGTCGATCCCGTACATGATCTGGAGGGCGCCGTCGTCGTTGGGCTCGAGGTCGGCGACGAACTGCATGAACTCGTCGGCCTCCCAATCGAGGTCGAGCCAGTGCAGCGCCTGGAGCGTGAAGGTCGAGTCGCGCATCCACGTGTAGCGGTAGTCCCAGTTGCGCTCGCCGCCCGGGGTCTCGGGCAGCGACGTGGTCAGGGCGGCCACGGTCGCCCCGGTCGGCATGTATGTGAGGCCCTTGATGGTCAGTGCAGAGCGCTGGAGCGGCTCGCGCCAGCGGTGGTCAGGCACTCGGGCCCGGCTGTACCAGTTGCGCCAGAAGCGCGTCGTGGCGTCAAGCCGCGCCTTCGCGTCATCGACGTCTGCCGGGGAGACCAGGTCGGTCTCCCACGAGAGCGCGGAGTACAGCTCCTCGCCCTCGCGCAGGACGTGGCGGGCGCGCACGCGGTTGCCTTCGATGCCGAGCGCCATGTCGGTGCGCAGCCGGATCGGCACGCCGTTGCCGGCGTCCGCATCCGCGGTGTGGCGGTCGTCGCCCACGAGCTTCCAGTCGGCGGGCACGCGGCCGTAGTCGAACACGGGCTCGCACACGAGCTCGACCTCCACGCTGCCCTGGATGCAGGTGGCGGTACGGACGAGCAGGTGATCGGCGTCGTCGTCGGTGGGCGGGCGGGTGTGCGGCGTGACGGTGTCCTCGCTGCGCCGCGGGCCCATGGTGAGCGCGTCGCGAACGACGACCCAGCCGCTCGGCGTGCGCCACGTGGTCACCAGCGTGTTGGTGCCGGGCTCGTACGCGCGGGTGACCGGCACGTTGATGCCGTAGGGCCCGAGCCGGAACGACCCGGCCCCGCGGTCGAGCAGCGAGCCGAAGATGCTCGCCGAGTCGAAGCTCGGCACGCACAGCCAGTCGATCGCACCATCGGGCGCGACCAGCGCACCCGTGTGGCAGTCCGACAGGAACGCGTACTCGGCGATCGGCGTGAACGGCGACGGCGCGGCGGCGCTCTGCGGCTCCGGCTGCTGCGCGGCGGCCGGCTTGTCGTCGGTGACGCTCATGACGCCACCCACGGCTCATGCCAGCGACCGTGCCCGGCCAGGAGGGCGTCGGCGGCCGCGGGTCCCCAGGATCCCGGCGCGTAGGCGTGGACGGGTCCCGGCGCGTCGAGCAGCGGCTGCATGATCCGCCACTTCTCCTCGATGCTGTCCTGGCGGACGAAACGCCGGTTGTCGCCGGTCATCGCCGCGTGCAGCAGGACCTCGTAGGGCGTCGGGCCCTCGCCGCCCTCGGCCGCGAACTCCATGTCGAGATGGATCTGCTCCGGGCTGGTGCCCTCGCCGCGTTGGGCCTCGACGAGCATCCGGACGCCGGTCGTCGGGTCGAGCTTGATGATCAGCTGGTCCGGCTCCGGGAGTCGCGACGAGCCATGCCCGAAGTCGAGGCGCGGAGGGTGCTTGAAGACGAGCCGGAGCTCGGTCTGGGTGATCGGGAGGTCCTTACCGGTGCGGATGAAGAACGGCACGCCCGACCAGCGCCAGTTCTCGACCTCGAGCTGCAGGGCGACGTAGGTCTCCGTCGTCGAGTCTGCCGCCACGCCCGTCGATGTCCCGGTATCCGTCGTACTGCCCGCGGACGTAGCGGGCCGGATCGGCGTCCGGGATCGTGCGGAACAGGGTGAACATGGTGTCCTTGAGCGTGGCCGCGTCGGTGCTCGCGGGCGGCTCGATCGCCGCGCCTGCCACCACCTGCATCAGGTGGTTGACGACGACGTCGCGGAGCGCCCCGACGGGGTCGTAGAAGTGGCCGCGGTCCTCGACGCCGAAGCTCTCGGCCATCGTGATCTGGACGGACGAGACGTAGTTGCGGTTCCAGATCGGCTCGAACATCGTGTTCGCGAACCGCAGGTAGAGGATCTCCGCGAGCCCCATCTTGCCGAGGAAGTGGTCGATCCGGTACAGCTGCGATTCGTCGAGGTGCTGGTGGATCGCGTCGTTGAGCTCCCCGGCGGACGCGACGTCGTGCCCGAACGGCTTCTCGACGACCACTCGCGCGCTCTTGGTCAGCCCGGCTTGGGCCAACCCGTCGATCACCGTGCCGAACAGGAACGGCGGGATCTCGAGGTAGAAGACCGGCATTTCGGCGTCGCCGATCGCGGCGGCGAGCCGCTCGAAGGTCTCGGCGTCCGCGAAGTCGCCCGCCACGTATGAGAACCGCGCGATGAAGCGGTCGAACACGGTCTCGTCCACCGGCCCGCCGCTCGCCTCGATCGCCTTCCGCGCGTGCTCGCGCAGGTCGTCGAGCGACCAGTCGTCGACGGCCACGCCGACGATCGGGCAGTTCAACAGCCCACGGCGCTCGAGCCGGTACAACGAATTGAACGTCATCACCTTGGCGAGGTCGCCGGTGATGCCGAACACGACGAAGACGTCGGCGGGCTGCCCGTTCTGGCTCGCGGAAGTGCGTGCTTGAGGTCTCGATGCAGTGGTGGTCATGGTCCGCTTTCTCGAGTGTGGCCCGACGCTGACGCATACTCCCGACGGCCTCCACGGCAGTCATCACCCGATGCGGATGAACCCTCTGGCGATCACCCCTTCCGGGTGATTGCGTGGCTCGCGCTGTCAGCCGGGAGGCATGAACCGCGCGAGCAGCTCGGGGGTGAGTGCCGTGGCGTCGACGAACTCGCCGGCCAGCAGGTTCCCGCCCGTCCGCGACACCGCGTCTTCCAGCGCTTCGGCCCAGACATGCTCGACGAGCACCGCGGCGATCGCGCAGCCCGGCTCGAGCGTGCCGCCGAGCTGCTCGACGTGCGTGCCGGAGAGGCCGGTCGTCCCGTCGCTGAGCACTCGCGCGGTCGCTTTCCGTCGCTCCGCTTGATCGAGCCGGAAGCCGAGCAGTGGTGCGACGATCCGGCCGGCGCCGTCGCCTCTGGCACCGATCGCGCTGAGCTCACCGGTTTCCCCGTCCTTGTGCACGAAGAGCGTGTCGAGGATGCGCAGCGAGCCTCCGCTCTCGAGTCGCTGCAGGGCGCCGACGAGCCGGCCCTCGAACTCGGCATCGGGGCTGAACGAGTACACGAAGAGCTGCGCGATGGCCATGGAGCCGATGGTGTCGCCGCGCGGCTTCCGGGGCATCATGCGGAACGGGTGAATTTGGGCCAGCTGGGGGTACCGGCCGCCGGGGCCGATAACCGTAGAGAATGCCTGCACTGACCATCAAAGAGCGTGGCGGAAAGGTCCTGCTGAGCTTGGGCGGATTCGCTCGCGGCGAGGGCGTCTCGCTGCAGGAGGCAGCGGACAGCCTGGTCTGCTCGCTCCTCGCCCTGGTGATGGCGTTGCGCTCTAGTGGCTTCCGGGCGTGCACCGAGCTTCGTCCCGATCTCGAGACGCTGAACTTCCTTCACGAGCTCGGAGAGGTCGCCGCGGCCGGCGGCGACATCCGAGCTCGCATCTTCTAGCCCGCCTATTGCCTCGCCATTGCGACTCGCACGAGCTCGTTCGGGTCGATCCGGTGATCGGCGTCCTCGGCGGACTTGCCCAGGTCGATCTCGACCCAGTTGACCTCGCCGCTGAACCTGTTGGGCACGGGGTAGTCGTCGGCCACGAGGGCGCCGTTCTCCTCTCCCACGTCGCACGTGTCGTCAGCGGAGAAGATCATCGCCGCGGTCGCGGCGACCTTTCCCTCGCCCACCTTGTCACCGTCGAGGTAGAGCGTCGCGGTGCCGCCCTTGCCGAGGCCCGGCCCGTCGTAGTCGAACTCGAGCCGAACCTGGTGCGTGCCCGCCGGCACCTCCGTGTCGGAACCGACATGGAAGCGCTGGATTCCGAACAGGTTGTAGCAATAGCGCGGCCTGCCGTCCTTCAGGTACAGGCTCCAGCCGCCGATGCTGCCGCCCTGGGCGACGATCACGCCGTGCGCACCCCCGTCGGGTACCTCGATCTCGGCGGTGACGGCGTGCGACTTGTTCTTGATGCTGATGACCGAGCTCTCCGTCAGGCGGCCCATGCCGCCGAACAGCAGCTGCCGCTCTCCCTGGACGAGCGTCGGCCGCCCGGCGATCTCAGGGAGGAGGCGCTCGGCGACCCGGTCGTCAAGGGGCAGGACGTTGTACTTCGTCGCCTCGATCAGGAACAGCCGCTGAAGCTCCGCGAGCTTGTCCGGCTGCTCGGCTGACAGATCGTGCGCCTGCGTCCAGTCGCTGTTCGTGTCGTAGAGCTCCCAGACGTCGTCGTCGAACGCCGGCTTCTCCTGGCCGATCAGCACCCACGGCGTCGAGTGCTTCGTCACGGCGGTCCAGCCCTGGTGGTAGATGCCGCGGTTGCAGAACATCTCGAAGTACTGCGTCGTGTGCCGCTCGGCGGCCCCGGCGTCGTCGAACGCGTACGCCATGCTCACGCCCTCAATCGGCGTCTGCTGGACGCCATTGACGAACGTCGGTTCCGGGAGGCCGGCCGCTTCGAGGACGGTCGGTGCGACGTCGATCACGTGGGCGAACTGGTTCCGAACCTCGCCCTGCGCTTTGATCCCGGCCGGCCAGTGGACGATCGTGCCGTTTCTCGTGCCGCCCCAGTGTGAGGCGACCTGCTTCGTCCACTGGTATGGCGCGCACATCGCGTGCGCCCAGCCGACCGCGTAGTGGTTGTAGGAGTCCGGGCCGCCGAAGTCGTCCAGCCGCTCGATCATGAACTCCGGCGTCTCCAACGCCGCGGCGCCGTTGAAGTTGATCATCTCGTTGTAGGTGCCGTTGAGCGTGCCTTCGGCCGAGGCGCCGTTGTCTCCGATGATGTAGTAGACGAGCGTGTTGTCGAGGACACCCAGGTCCTCCACGGCGTCGAGCAGTCGCCCAACGTGGTGGTCGGCGAACTCGAGGAAGCCCGCGTAGATCTCCATCTGGCGGCGGAGGACCGGCTTCAGGTCCTCCGGCATGTCCTCCCAGGCCGGGATGTCGTCGTGGCGCGCCGTCAGCTCGGCGTCCGCCGGGATGACCCCGAGCTCCTTCTGCCGGGCGAAGGTCCGCTCGCGCAGCGCGTCCCACCCGTCGTCGAACGCCCCCTTGTACTTGTCGCTCCACTCGGGCGTGACATGGTGCGGCGCATGGGTTGCGCCGGGCGCGAAGTAGGCGAAGAACGGCTTGTCGGCCATCAGCGCCTTCTGCTGGCGGATCCACTTGATCGCCTTGTCCGTCATGTCGGCCATGAAGTGGTAGCCCTCTTCCGGGGTCCTCTCAGGCTCGACGGGGATCGTGCCCTCGTAGATCGCCGGGTAGTACTGATGGGCCTCGCCGCCGATGAAGCCGTAGAAGTACTCGAAGCCGCTGCCGGTCGGCCAGTTCTCGAACGGGCCCATCGGGCTCGTCTCCCAGACCGGCACCTCGTGGCATTTGCCGAACTGCGCCGTGGAGTAGCCGTTCAGCTTGAGGGTCTGCGCGAGCGGCGCGCAGGTGTTCGGGCGGATCGAGTTGTAGCCCGGGGCCGACGTGGCGATCTCGGTGATGCCGCCCATCCCGACGGTGTGGTGATTCCGGCCGCTCAGGAGAGCCGCGCGCGTGGGGGAGCAGAGCGCGGTGGTGTGAAAGCGGGTGTACTTGAGGCCCGTCGCCGCGAGGCGCTCGGCGTTCGGCATGTTGACCGGGCCGCCAAAGGCGCTGGAGGCGCCGAAGCCGACGTCGTCGATCAGGACGAAGAGGACGTTGGGAGCTCCCTCCGGGGGCCGGATCGGCTCAATCGGCGGAAACACGGTGTCCGGGTCCTTCGCGTCATACGTCGTGAGCCCGGGCGGCGTGATGTCGGGAACCGGCAGCACGTCGCGCGACTGCGTCTTGGCCATGGGTGTCTCCTGTGACTCGGCGTCTATCCCGATCCTCCCGGCCGGCCGATCGCAGCTCATCGTCCGAAACGGGTGAAGCCGGTGCCGCAGGCCCCGGATACGGTCGCTGCAGCCACGCGCATGAGCCTGCTCTGGACCATCCTCATCCTCATCGTCGTCAACGCTGTGACGATCGGCGCGATGCTCCTGGTCCGGCGGCGGGCGCCGGAGGGCAGCTACTTCAAGGACGGCGACCGCGCGTCAGGGGTGTTCGGCGTGCTCGCGGGTGGCTTCGCGATCTTCGCCGGCTTCATCATCTTCCTCGCGTTCACGACCTACGACCAGTCGCGGAGCGGCGGGGAAGCCGAGGCGCTCACCGTGATCCAGCAGTTCGAGACCGGGCAGTTCTTCCCGCCCGCGGTGCGCGACCGCCTGAGCGGCGAGGTCGTCTGCTACGGGCGATCGGTCGTGCACCGGGAGTGGCCGCAGATGGCGGCCGGGCGGGGCGGCGACACGATCAACCCGTGGTCGATCGCGCTCTTTCAGACCCTGCAGCTCGCGAAGCCGGTCAGCGCGACCGAGCAGGCCGCGTACTCGAAATGGCTCGACCAGACCTCGGACCGCGAACAAGCGAGGAGCGATCGACTCCACGGCGCCGAAGGCATCATCCCGACCCCGATCTGGCTCATCCTCTTCCTGATCGCGGGCGTCGTCTTCACCTTCATGCTGTTCTTCGCGGACAGCGGGGAAGGTGCGCCCTCGCAGGCGATGCTGATGGGATCGGCGACCACCGTGATCGTTCTCACGCTGGCGGCGATCATGGCGCTCAACAACCCGTACCGGGAGGGTCTGGGGCAGATCCAACCGGTCGCGATGGAGCGGTCGCTGCGGATCCTGGACAGCGCACGCGCCGTCCTGAACGCGACCGGCCCGCTCCCGTGCGACGCACGCGGCGTTGCGGTTTCGTCCTGATGTCCCACCGTATCGAGGTCATCGCGACGACGCTGCTGGCGGTCGCTGCCGTTGCAACCGCCTGGAGCGGCTATCAGGCAACGCGCTGGAACGGCGAGCAGGCAAAGGCGTCGGGCCGCACGAATGCGATCAGGATCGAAGCGGCGCGGGCGCAAGGACTCGCCGAAGCGCAGAAGCAGGTCGACGTCGCGACGTTCTCGCAATGGGTCGACGCCTACGCGCTCCATCGGACGCAACTCGCGGACTTCTACTTCAAGCGCTTTCGCACGGAGTTGACACCCGCGGTGAACGCCTGGATTGCGACCAGGCCGCTCAAGAACCCGCAAGCACCGCTGACCCCGTTCGCGATGCCCGAGTACAAGCAAGCTGCGGCGGCCGACGCGGCACGACTGGACGCCGCGGCCGAGATCTCGGCCGCGGAGGTACGGCGCGACATCCAGCGCTCGTCCAACTACGTCCTCGCCGTGGTCCTCTTCTCCGTCGCGCTCTTCTTCGCCGGGATCGGCACCAAGATCAACAGCGCCCGGCTCGGAACGATCACGCTCGCCATCGGCAGCACGGTGCTCCTCGGCACCTTGATCTGGATCGCGACATCCCCGGTTAGCCTGTCTTTGTAGGGAGGCTCAGGCGTCCGGCGGCTCGCCCGGGTGCCGCTGCGCGAGGTAGATGAGCGCCGCCTTCACCCGCCGGCTGACGTCCTCGGCGCGGGTCAGCCCGAGCTTGAGGAAGATCGCGTTGATGTGCTTCTCGACAGCGCGCTTAGTGAGCACGAGCTTGTCGGCGATCGCCTGATTGCTCTTGCCCTGTGCGATCTCGCTGAGGATCTCCAGCTCCCGCCCCGTAAGGTCGGCGAGCGGCGAGTCCTCGGCGCGGACGCGCGCGGCGATCAGCGCCTCGACCACTTTGGGATCGACGACCGAGCCGCCGTCGGCGACCGCGATCAGCGCCGCCACGAGCTGCCCGCGGTCGTGCAGGCGCTCCTTGAGCAGGTAGGCACGCCCGTCCGAACCACCCTCCAGCAGCGCGAGCCCGTACCGCGGGTCGGCGTATTGGCTGACGACCACGACGCCGATCTCCGGATGCGTGACGCGTAGCCGGTTGGCGACCATGATGCCCTCCTCGTCACCGGACGGAGGCATGCGGATGTCGGTCAGGACGACATCCGGCAGCTCGGCCTCGATCGCGGCGCGCAGGCTCTCGCCGTCCTCGCAGATCGCGACCAGCTCGATGCGGGAGTCCTGCCCGAGCACGTGGGCGATCGCCTCACGGACCAGATAGCTGTCGTCGGCGAAGACGACTCGGATCGGCCGTGGGGGCGCACTCGCGGGCAGGGAGTCGATCACGCGCGAGCGACTATATCCGCGGGATCTGGAGGCCTGTCAACCGAGTGGGGCGCGTGAACGCCGTGTCATCCGCGTGACACTTCGGCTCCTGGGCGGTACCGTCGTGCCGAGCCAATGGTCACGGCCGAGACCACCAACGCGCTCGGCGACCTCAAAGGCGAGCGACCGGGACGTAGTGTGCAGGTACAGGTTGCGATTGCGATTGCGCTGCTGTGCGCGGGCGTGGTGGCGGTCACGCTGGCCGGCGCACCCGCGGACGAGCGCCTGGTGACGGGCGTGGTGTTCGGCCTCCTGGTCGCAGCCCCGATGATCGTCGGGCTCGTCGCGTTGAACGCGCACGCAGACGATCGCTTCGCCCGTCTTCTGATCGCGGCCGGGGCGATGTTCTCTCTCACCGCCCTCTCGCAATCGGACAACGGCGTGCTCTACGCCGTCGGGCGGGTGTCGGTCTGGCTGGTCGTGCCGGTGCTGCTCTACCTGATGCTGGCGTTCCCGTCGGGCCGGTTGGTTGCGCGCCGCGACCGCCGGCTGATGACCGCGGTCTGGGCGCTGGCGGGCATCTTCTATCTCCCGACGGCATTGATCGTCGACCACTTCCCGGAGCCGTCGCCGTGGGCGCGCTGCGGCGTCGACTGCCCATCGAACGCGTTCTCGCTGGTGCACGTCGACTCGCCACTGTTCGACGACTTCATCCTGCCGCTCCGCGAGATTCTCCTGGTGCTGGCGGTGCTCACGGTGGCCGTGTTCGTCGCCCAGCGGATGCAGCGCTCGGGCCCGATGCTGCGGCGGGCGATGTCGCCCGTCGTCGTCGTGGCCGTGGTCCAGGTCGTCGCGATCGCGGCGTACCAGTGGAGCCGCCGCAGCGGCGCCGTCCCGGCGACGATCGATGTGCTCGGGTGGATGTGGCTGCTCAGCCTCCCCGCCGTTGCGCTGAGCTTCGCTGCCGGGCTGCTGAATCGCCGGCTCTACGTCGCTTCCGCTCTCCAGCAGTTGACCCTTCGCCTGCGAGCCCCGGCCACCGCGGGTGAACTCCGGGGCAGTCTCGCGGACGCGCTGGAAGACCCGTCGTTGCGTGTGGTCTACTGGCTATCCGGCGATCCTGGAAGGTGGGTGGACGAGAGCGGCTGGCCGACGCGGGCTCCCGAGGGCGGGCCCGGCGCCGCGGTCACGGAGGTGCAGGTGAGCGGCCGGCGGCTTGCAGCCGTGGTTCACGACGCGGCGCTCGCGCATGACGCGGCGCTCATCCGCGCAGCAGCGTCCTACGGCCTCGTCGTCCTCGAGAACACTCGCCTGATCGACGAGCTGCGAGCGTCGCTGCAGCGGCTCTCGGAGTCGGAGTCGAGGGGCGCGGAGGCAGCCCGCGGCGAGCGGGAGCGGATCGAGCGCGATCTCCATGACGGCGCGCAGCAGCGGCTCGTCGCGCTCAGCATCAACCTCGCGCTGCTCGCCGAGCGAATGAACGGCGACTCGCCCGACCGCGCAGAGGAGCTGATCGAGCTCGCCGGGCAGGTGGAGCAGACCATCGAGGAGGTTCGGTCCCTCGCTCACGTGCCATACCCGGACGTGCTCGCGCGCGAGGGCCTCGTCAAGGCACTGCAGTCTGTGGCCGCCCGCGCGCCCGTGCGCACGAGCGTGTTGAGCCACGCGATGCGGCGGTTCGCGCCAGACGTTGAGACGACGGTCTACTTCTCGTGTCTGGAGGCCGTCCAGAACGCCGTCAAGCACGCCGACGGAGCGAGCCGCATCACCATCCTGTTGGATGGCGAGCACGGCCTCCGGTTCGAAGTCCGCGACGACGGCGCCGGCTTCCCGGCGGAACCGTACGCGCCCGGGTCCGGGCTCACGAACATCAACGAGCGCTTGGCGTCGGTCGGGGGCAGGCTGACGATCGCCTCCGAGCCGGGCGGTGGAACGAGCGTGGTCGGGAACATCCCACTCGGCGAGGTCTGGCACGCTGGAGCGTCATGAGACGCAAGCGGAGCATGCGACCGCGCTCATGGGGGAGCGGTTCGAGGGACTGGTCTCCGAACCTGGCCGTGGCACTGTACGAGGGCCTTCCGGTCGGCGTCATCGCGTGTGGCCCTGAGGGCGAGAACCTCGTGTTCAACCGGTGGGCGCGCGACCTGTTCGAGGGCACCGGCGAGGAGCTCGACCCGGGCGACTGCGCTGACCACTACGGGCTCTACACCGCCGACGGCGACCGCCTGCTGCGCACCGAGGAGATCCCGCTCCAGCGCGCCCGCCGGGGCGAGGACTTCCGCGACGTCATCCTCACCGTCCAGCCGCGGCGCGGCGACCGTCGGCTGGTCAGCGTCAGCGGCGGCCCGGTCACCGGGCGCGCCGGTCGATCGGTGGGAGCGGTCGTCGTGATCCACGACGTCACGGACCGTCTGGCGATTGAGGACGAGCTCCGCTTCCAGAGCGCGATCGCGGAACATCTCGCGGAGGCTGTCGTCCTCATCAAGGCGGCGGACGGCGAGATCGTCTACGTCAATCCGACCGCCGCCGACATGTTCGGCTACACCCGCGACGAGCTTGTCGGCGCGGCCATCGCCCTGCTCAACGTGTCGACCGACCACCCACCCGCGGCGCTGGCGGCCGAGCTGTTCGACGGCCTCGAGCGCGACGGCGCCTGGAGCGGTGAGGTCGAGCACGTGCGCAAGGACGGCAGCCGCTTCTGGTGCTCGGTCACCGTGTCGGCGTTCGAGCATCCTCGTCACGGCACGGTGTGGACGTCCGTCCACACCGACGTGACCGAGCGCCGAGCCGCGGACCAGGCTCTGCGATCGGCCGAGGAGCACTTCCGTCTCATGTTCGAGGGCAGCCCCGTCGGGATCGTGCTGGTCGGCCCGGACTTGCGGCTGATCGACGCGAACCCCGCGATGTGCGCGATCACGGAGTTCACACGCGATGAGCTCGTCGGCAGGCGCCTCGAGGACATCGCGCACCCCGACGACGCGCCGGGCGAGCTCGCCCGACGCGCGCTCGCGGGCGAGATCCCGCGGCATCGTGCCGAGGCGCGCTTCATCACCAAGCGCGGTGACGTCGTGCGCGTCGCACAGACGGCGACCGTCGTGCGCGGACCCGATGACCGCCCCGCCGGCGGCGTCGTGATCGTGGACCCGATCGACTAATAGGTCAGGCCGGCGCCCCCGCTGTCGCACCGACCTGCGTCACCCGCCGCGGCGTGAACGGCCGCTGCTCGTCGTCGCCGGGCTGGACGATGAGGACGGTCGACTCGGGGATCTCGGTCCACAGGCCGGGGAGGTCCGAGAACGGCTCGGAAACGACGAGGCGGTCCTCGTCGCGGACCCGCTGCAGGCGCGGGTTCTCCGGGTGCAGCCGGCGAACCGACTCCGCGTCGACCGACGCGAACAGCGTCCGCGACTTGCCTTCGGTGGAGTAGCGCACGGCCCACAGCCGCTCACCGTCGCTCACGCCGATGCTGGCCTGCAGGACGTTCTCGATGCCGTGCCGTTCGGCGGTGGCCTCGACGAGGCCGAGCGTGCGCTCGAGGGCGGCGACCGGGTGATCTTCGAGACCGAACGTCAGGGCGAGGTGGAACAGCACCTCTGAGTCGGTCGAGCCCTGGATGTCCGCGAACAGCGACGGGTCGACGGCGAGCATGAGCTCCCGCCGCATCTCGTGGAACCCGGCGACGACGCCGTTGTGGACGAAGAGCCAGCGGCCGTGGCGGAACGGGTGGCAGTTCGTTTCCTGGATTGCCGTGCCCGATGTCGCGCGCACGTGCGCGAGGAACAGCGGGGACTCGATGTGGGCGGCAAGGTCGCGGAGGTTGGCGTCACCCCAGGCCGGCGCGACGCTGTGGTAGACGCCCGGGCCTTCGCCCGCGCCGTACCAGCCGAGCCCGAAGCCGTCGCCGTTGGTGGTCTCGGCGCCCATCCGGGAGTGCAGGCTCTGGTCGATCAGCCCGTGTTGCGACTTGAAGAGGAGCTCGTCGACCAGCACGGGCTGCCCAGACCACGCCATCCATCGGCACATCTCGTCCTCCTTCGTTCGTCGGCGTGACGCTAGCCCCGGCGGCGTGGCGCCGCATCGCCCGAAGCGGGTGATGCCGCAGTCCCGCTCCTGTGGGAGAGTGACGCGATGCCGCCCGTGCCCGCTGAGCTCGGCCAGCCGACATACGGCGCCCCGGTGAAATGGGAGCCGGCGACACCGCGGCTCGGCCTCGTCCGGACGATCGTCTCGTGGGTGGTGGCCGCGGCGTCGGTCGAGGTTGCGGCGTGGATCGTCCCCGGCGTCGCACTCGAGGCGACCGGCGCGGCGTTCCTTGTCGCCGCCGTCATCGCCATCCTGAACGCCGTCGTTCCGCCGATCATCGCGGCGCTCCGGCTGCCATTCATGCTGGCGCTGGGCTTCCTGCTCGTGCTCGTGGCCGATGCCCTGCTGCTGCTGGCCGCCGACGCCGTGCTGCCGGACGACATCCGGGTCGACTCGTTCGCGGACGCGCTGCTGGCGTCGGTGCTGATATCGGCCGTGAGCCTCGTGCTGCAGACGATCCTCGGCACCAACGACGAAGACCAGTACTCGCTGAAGGTCACGAAGCGAATCGCCGGACGCCAGGGCGCCCACGCCGGCACCGACGTGCCCGGGATCCTCTACCTCGAGGTCGATGGCCTCGCGCTCCCGGTTCTGCGCGACGCCATGCGCGACGGCTCGGCACCGAACCTGGCGCGCTGGATCGCCGAGGACGGCTACCGGCTCGCCGAGTGGGAAACCGACCTCTCCTCGCAGACGGGAGCCAGCCAGGCCGGCATCCTGCTCGGCTCGAACGAGGACATCTCGGCCTTCCGCTGGGTGGAGAAGGAGGCCGGGCGGATGATGGTCTGCTCGTCACCGGCCGACTGCGCCGAGATCGAGCAGCGCCACGCGACCGGCATCGGTCTGCTCATCGACGGGGGATCGAGCCGCGGCAACCTGCTCTCGGGCGAGGCCGAGGAGGTCATCCTCACCGTCAGCCGGTCCGAAGCGGAGAAGAAGGCGAACCCGGGCTACCGGGCGTTCTTCGCCAACGGCTTCAACGTCACGCGCTCGCTCGTCCTGTTCGGGTGGGAGATCATCCTGGAATGGACCGCGGCGGCGCGCGCGAAGCGCCGCGGGGTCCTGCCGCGCGGTCATCGCGGCGGCCTCTATCCGCTGATGCGCGGCGTGATGTGTGTGATCGTCCGCGACCTGATCGTGTTCGGCGTGCTCACCGACATGATGCGCGGACGCCCTGCCGTGTACGCGACGTTCTCCGGCTACGACGAGGTGGCTCACCACTCGGGCCTCGAGCGCGCCGACACGATGGAGGCGATGCGCAAGCTCGACCAGCAGTTCGGCCGGATCGCGAAGGCGCGGCAGTATGCGCCGCGGCCGTACGAGATCGTGGTGCTCTCCGACCACGGCCAGACGCAGGGTGCGACGTTCAAGCAGCGCCACGGCTACGGGCTCGACGAGCTCGTCGAGCGCTCGCTCGAGCAGGGCCAGGTGGCCGGCTATGCGGGCGGCGACGAGCAGCACGCGATGGTCCAGCTGTCCGTGAACGAGGCCACCGGGCGCAAGAAGGAGAAGCGGCCGAAGAACGACGTGTCGGATCGCCAGGTCGTGGTGCTCGGGTCGGGCAACCTCGGGCTGGTGTACCTGATGGAGGTCCAGCACCGGCTCACGCTCGAAGAGCTCAATGAACGCCATCCGCGGCTGATTCCGACATTGCGCGAGCACCCGCACATCGGCTGGCTGCTGGTGCGGTCGGCCGAGCACGGCGCCGTGGTGCTCGGACCCGCCGGCGCTTCCTATCTCGACGAAGGCCGGGTCGAGGGCGAGGACCCGCTCGCCCCGTTCTCACCCACGGCGGCGCAGCACCTGCTGCGCACGGACGGCTTCGCGCACGTCGCCGACATCATGATCGGCAGCTTCTACGACCCGATGGTCGACGAGGGCTGCGCGTTCGAGGAGCTGATTTGCTTCCACGGCGGGCTCGGTGGCCCCCAGACGCGCCCCTTCATCCTCGCTCCGCCGCGGTTTGAGCTGCCGCACGAGCCGATTCTCGGCGCCGCTGCCGTGCACGCCCTGCTCGCGGCCTGGCGCCAGGAGCTGCAGGGGCCCGCCGGCACGCCGGACCGTGCGGCCGACGCGGTCACGCCCGCGGGTTAGCTGTCGGGAGCGGCCGGCGCGTCGCCGCCCGGAGCCTGAGCGCCCGCGAGGACGAGGCGCTTCTGCGTGGCGAACTCCTCCTCATCGAGGACGCCGGACTGCTTGAGCCGCCCGAGCCGCTCGAGCTGCTCGAGGCGCTCGTCCTCGGCCGACCCGCCGGAGGTCCGGCCCTTCGCCTCGGTCACCACGCGCGAGGCCGTGCCGGCCACCGCCGCGGTGCCCGCGGAAGTGCCCTGGCGGACCCAGGCGACGCCGCGTCGGCCACGCTCGCGCATGCGCTCGTTCGCCTCGGCCATGTCGGCGTCGGGATGCTCGCGGCCGATCAGGCGCCGGAGCGCCTCCCAGGCGAAGGCCAGCAGCGCGATCAGGATCAGCGCCAGGGCCGGGTCGCGCAGCGCCGGCGTCGGCGCCCACCAGAGCAGCAGCGCGACGAGCACGGCGAACGTCGCGTAGGCGATGCCGAGATGGCTCGCGTACGGCGCGACGGCCCGCCGGATCGCCACCGTCGGCCGCGACGGCCCGGCGATCCAGGCGGCGAGGACCATGAAGACCCCGTAGCCGATCGTCGCCCACGCCGCCTCGACCAGCAGCGTGGTGGAGATCGTCCATGTCGCGGCGATCGCGGGCTCGACCGAAGCCGTATCCGCGAGCGCGTTCACGAGCCACTGGCCCGCTTGGTCCTGGACGAGCAGCGCGGCCGCTCCGGCGAGCACGAAGCCGATCCCGTAGGCGCGCAGCGCCTGGCGCCGCCAGCCTGGAGAGATTGCCAGCGCGGCGCCGAACAGCAGGAGCGACAGCCCGACGAGGATGAACGGCAGTCCCTTGACGACCTTCAGGCCGTCTTGGGCCGTTTCCAGCTCGTCTGAGTGCAGGATCGTGATCTGTGCGGCGGAGGCCGGGAGACGGTCCGCGACGCGCCCGCCGATACCGACGCGTTGCTGGACCTGATTCAGCAGTTCGGTGAGATCCAGGACGACGGTGCCGCCGGTGGTCGAGACGACCGGGCCACCGCCTTCGAGGACCTTCAGCAGTTGCTCTTGCGCGGCCCGATTGGCCTGGGCCCACCGCTCCTGCACGGCCGGCCGGGACAGCATCCGGCGGGCGGCCCGGTCCGCGAACTCCCGCAGTCCGCCGGCCGCCGGGCCCGCGAGCGGCTGCAGCCGCTCCGGTAGGGCCTCGCGCAGCTCGCCCGCCACATCGACGTTCGCGTACAGCTGGTCAACCAGGTATCCCGCGAGCTGATCGCGGATCTGGCGATTCTCCAGCAGCCGCGTGCTGGTGGTCGTCCAGTTGTCCGTGTTCAGGATCTGGCGATTCGCCCATATGGACAGGATCGCCGCGAACGCGATGATCGACGCGAGTACGACGAGCGCACGCGCCCACGCGCGCCGGCGGGGTCGCGACTTGGTCTCTGCCTCGGTCTTCACATCTTCGGTCGTCAATACGTGACCTCGCGGCGTCCGCCGTGAACGACGAGCCCGTAGACGATGAGCACGTTGACGCCGAACAGCGCCAGCGACAGGAACGGCGCCGAGGGCATGAACAGCAGCTGCACGATCGCGCCACAGCTTGCGAGCCCCACGCCGAGCCAGCGCCCGAACTCGCTCTGCGCCCAGATCGCGATGCCGGCGCCGACCTGGAGGGCACCGATGATCAGCACCACCCAGCCCCAAGCGGCCAGATCGTCGAACAGGACGTGGCGCGCCCCAGCCGTGTAGAAGCTCGAGTTCGAGATCGCGGCGATGCCGTAGACGATGTTGATCGTTCCGGCGATCAGCAGCATGAAGACGGCGAACGTCACAAAGCCCAGACCAGCGTCCGGTGCGGCGTACGCCCGGTCCTTGACGCCCGAAGTCTCAGTTCCCACGCTCGCGTACTCGCCGGACATGGCCGCTCCTCTAGTCGGAACCGCGCACGCTACGCACGCCGGACGCGCGAAACATCGTCCGAATCGGGTGAAGCCAAGGCCGCGACGCCGCCATAGGGTCGCGAGCATGCTGCGCGAAGCCGTCAGTCTCGGTGTCGGTACCGCATCGTTCGCGCTGCGCCCGGTGACCGGGGCGTACTCCGCGGGGCGGCGGCTGGAGTACCGCCTTCGCTTGGACGGGATGGACCGGATCGGCGACGCCGCGCTGGCCGTCCTCGACGCCGTGCTCGCCTCCCCGCGCGCCGACGAGGCGGTGGACCGAATCCTCGCCAGTCCGCTCGCCGAGCGCGCCGTCGTCCGCGCCTTCACCGAGCTGATGGCCGCCGAGGCCGTGGACGGCGCCCTCGACGCCGCCGAGGCGCTCGGCGTACCGCAGCGGATCGCCGATCGGCTGCTCGAGGACGGGCTCGCCGAGCAGCTCGCGCAGCGGTTCCTCGAAGGTCCGGAGCTCGCGCGCATGGTCGCCCTCACGCTCCAGAGCGAACAGGTGGAGGCCGCGTTGGTGAGCGCGCTCGAGAGCGCCGGCATGGAACGGCTGATCGGCCGGATCCTCGAGAGCCGCGTGATCGAGGAGACCGTCTCGCAACTGGTGGACGACACCGCGACGCGGCTGCCGGAGAGCAAGGCGCTGTGGGCGCTCGTGGACGAGGTGGCTCGGAGCCCGGCCGTCACCGACGCGATCACGCAGCAAGGTCTGGGGCTGGCGGACGACGTCGCAGGCGAGGTCCGCAGCCGCTCCCGCGCCGCCGATGCCTGGCTCGAGCGAGCGGCACGCCGGGTACTGCGGCGGCCGCCGGAGCCCGAGCTGCCGTGAGCACGGACAGCACTCCCGCCTCGGACGTGGTGTCGCCGGCCGCGAACGGCGTCGCGCCGCGAGCGCTGGACGTTCTCGTGCCCATCGGCTCGCAGTACTCCGGGCTCGCCACGCGCATGATCGCGTTGGTGATCGATGTCCTGATCATCCAGGCGGTGTCGTGGATGGTGGGCGGGATCGCCGCCGTCTTCCTCTCATTTCTGGATCCGTCCGAGCACGCAGAGACGGTCCTATTCGCCATCGGTGCCGCTGTGGCGTTGCTGTGGGCGGCCGGCTACTTCGTGTTCTTCTGGTCGGCCACCGGGCAGACGCCCGGCAACCGCGTGATGGAGATCCGCGTGCAGGACGCCGCCCACGGCCGGCCGCTGGGGCCTGGCCGCGCGGCCGTCCGGCTGGTCGGCGCCGTGGTGTCGGCGCTCCTCCTGTTCATCGGCTACCTGATGATCCTCGTGGACTCGCGGCGCCGCGCGCTGCACGACCGCCTGGTGCACAGCGTCGTCGTCTATGCGCCCTCCGCCGGTCGACGGCGGGCTGAAAGGCTGCCGCGTTGATACCCCCGGAACGCCAGAACCTGTTCTCGACGCCGACGTGGCTCCGCGACCTCGGCTTCGCGTCGTGGATGCTCGTCGGCTTCGTGCTGATCATCTTCGGCGTCATCTGGCTGCTGAGCCAGACGTCGACGATCGTGATGCCGGTGATCCTGGCGTCCGTGCTCGGAGCCGTCGCGGTGCCGCTCGTGGACAAGCTCGCGCGCCACCGGGTGCCGCGGGGGGCGGGCGCCGCGCTCATCCTCCTCGGCCTTGTCGCGATCGCCCTGTTGATCGTCTTCCTGGTCGTCCACGGCATCTCGGCCAACTCGGGCGACGTGTCGACGCAGTCGTCGAAGGCGGTCGACAAGATCGACGACTGGCTGAAGGACGCCGGAATCAACACCGCGGACGCCAAGGCGGATGTCAAGAAGGCGGTGCCCCAGATCCGCGAGACGCTCGTCAGCGGCCTGGCTGCGGGCGTCGAGGGCCTGACGTCGCTCGTCTTCTTCCTCTCGTTCTCCGCCCTCGCCACCTTCTTCGTGCTCAAGGACGCTCCGGTGATGTCGCGCTTCATCACCCGCCACATGGGTCTCCCGCTGTCGATCGCCGAGATCGTCCTGCGGGAGATCGCGGCGGGGCTGCGCAACTACTTCACCGGCGTGACGATCGTCGCGGCCTTCAATGCCGTGGTGGTCGGGCTCGGCGCGTTCATCCTCGGCGTGCCGCTCTCCGGCACGATCGCGGTGGTCACCTTTGTCACGGCGTACGTGCCGTACATCGGCGCCTGGACCGCCGGCATCTTCGCGTTTGCCATCGCGCTCGGGTCGCAGGGCCCGACCGACGCGCTGATCCTGGGCGTCATCGTCCTGCTGGCCAACGGAATGCTGCAGAACATCCTGCAGCCGTTCGTCTTCGGCGCCACGCTCAGCCTCAACCCACTCGCGGTGCTGATCGTGACGGTCGGCGGCGGCGCGCTGTTCGGCATGGTGGGGCTCACGCTCGCGGCGCCGCTGACCTCGGCGGCGGTGCACATCAGCGACGCGCTCAGGGAGCGCTCGGCGGCCGGCGTCGGCGACGTCGGGGACGCGACCGCCGCCGCGGCGGTCCCGTGACGTCGCCGTCTAGAAGACCGTGGCCCAGTCCCTCGCGACGCTGACGATCGTCCAGCCGTCGTGCGCGGCCTGCTCGAGCGCCTGCTCGGCTCCGCCGGTGTAGGAGAACTCGCGCTCGCCATCGTCGTGCAGGACGAGCAGGCGGAGGCTGGGCTTGTCGTCGTGCTGGGTGAAGTGCAGCATCTGGATGTCACCGTTGGAGTTGCCGGCGGCCAGCAACGGGCGGCGGCCGGTGCGGCTCCAGATCCGGATCGGCTTCTGCGGCCCGTCGTCGAGGTAGTCGGCCTCCGGCTTGTGCGTGATCGTGCCGCCGCGATCGTCGCTCGTGTACGCGAGCGCCGCCGTGCTCCCGATCACGCGCTGACGCGGGATGCCATACACCTCCTGGCTGATCGGTCGCATGAAGTCGCGGCCTCCACCCGAGGCGATGTAGTTGCTGAACCCGTTCGCCGCCAGATAGCCGAGCAGGTCGACCATCGGCGCGTACGCGCAGTCGAGATAACCGCGGCCGAGCGTCGGATGCTGCGCGCTGTGCAGGAACGCGTCGGCCTGCGCTTCGAAGTCCTCGACGCTGATGCCGTCGTACGCGGCCAGGATGCCGCCGCCCAGGACCTTGACGTTCGCGTCTTTGCCCGCGTAGTGCTCAGCCATCACCGCGCCGAGCCAGCCGTGGTCGCGCTCGTAGGCGGCCTTCCAGGGCTGGCGGTCGCGCAACGCCGCATCGGCCTCGGCCATCTCCACGAGCCGGCGAAGGATGAAGTCGAGCTGGATCGGCATCGGCTTCTCGCACCACAGCGTGCCGTCGTTGTCGAACGCGGCCAGGCGGTCCTCGACCGGCACGGGCTCCGACCCGTCGTGGCCGCAGACGCGCGCGACGAAGTCGACGATCGCCTGCTTCGCCGGGCCGTCGCGCCAGCTCGTCAGCTCGTCGGGACCCACGGTCAGAGCGGCGGTGGCGGCGGGCCGGCCGCCGGACGGCGCGTGAGGAAGACCAGTCCGATGACGAACCCGACCACCCCGACGATCATCAGGATCGTGCCGACGGTCTGGATGTCGATCCCGGCGAACTCCGCGGTGACCGCGAAGCGCAGGATCGCGCCGACCGCGATCAGGAAGAGCGAGCCGCCGATCGTCATGCCGCGCATGCTCGTCGCGCGGGCTGCGGCTGTCGTCATCCGATGCGGGTGATTCTGGTTCTCCCGGCGGATGGGAAGATCGCCGACATGACCGGCGAACGGACGGTGGACGGGTTCTCCGCGTTGACGCTCTCGAGCTCCGCGGCCGGCGGCATCGAGGCGGCCTTCGTCCCGGGCGCCGGGATGGTCGGATGCTCGCTCCGCCACCGCGGTGAGGAGCTGCTGGGCCAGCGCCGCGGGCTGCGGGCGTATGTCGCCGAGCGGATCGTCTTGGGGATCCCGTTGCTGTACCCGTGGGCGAACCGGCTCGGGCGGACGCGCTTCTCCGTGGCCGGGCGCGAGGTCGCCCTCGAGTCGGTGTCGCCGCCGCTGCGAGTGGACGGCAACGGGCTGCCGATGCACGGGCTGCTCGCCGGCGCGACCGGGTGGCGCGTGGAGCGCCACGAGAGCGTCGGTGACGGTGGCGTGCTCGCCGCTCGCTTCGAGTTCGGCGCCGAAGACGAGCTGACCGCCGCGTTCCCGTTCCCGCACGAGCTCGAGCTCGAGGCGCAGCTGCGCGGACCGGCGCTCACGATCACGACGACCGTCCGGGCCACGGGCGATGCCGCGGTGCCGATCGCGTTCGGTTTCCATCCGTACCTGCGCCTGCCCGGCGTCGACCGCCGCGACTGGGAGATCGAGGTGCCGGTCCGCGAGCGGCTGCGGCTCGACGACCGGATGCTTCCCATCGGCGAGCGCGAGCCGGTGAACGTCCCGTCCGGTCCGCTCGGATCACGGACGTTCGACGACGGCTACGTCGCGCCTGAGGGCTCGGCTCCGTTCGTGCTCGCCGGCGGCGGCCGGCGGATCGAGCTCGCGTTCCTCGCCGGCTTCCCCTACGCGCAGGTCTTCGCGCCGGCCGAGGACGACGTGGTGGCGTTCGAGCCGATGACGGCGCCGACGAACGCGCTGGTTGACGGCGGCCCGGAGCTGCGACTGCTCGGCCGTGGCGAGAGCTACCGCGCAGCCTTCTCGATCACGGTGGCGAGCGCGCGGTCCACGGCCGCGACGCCCGCGACGTAGGCGGCGTGGGTGCCGAAGGCCGTCGCGAGCACGTCGGCCGGCCAGCGCCAGGGCGGCGGAGTGCGGCCGAGGAGCGGGAACATCGTCAGCGTCGCGGTCATGAGCACCCCGCCGAACGCCGCGCTCGCCCGCGGCTCCCCGACACTCCGGCGCAGCGCGCCGTGCAGCACGCCGAACACCGAACCGTAGCTCCAGCGCAGGATCAGCCCGAGCTCGTGATCCTCCTGGTCGGTGACGTGCGGCAGGTGCATTACCGCGGCGACGATCTTGCCGGGCACGAGCCCATCGTCGTAGTCGAGCGGGCCTTGCCGGCGGGCTCGCAGGTGCCGCTCGGCGGCGTACGCGAGCGTCATCGTCGCCGTGCCCGCGGCGCCGGCGGCGATGCTTCCGACCGGCCACGGCGCTCGCAGAGCCATCACCCAGCCGCCTTCGCCTGGCCATTGGGCACCAGCGCGTCGATCTGATCGGCCGCATCGCGCGACAGCACCAGGACCGGGCAGGCGGCGTTCGCCGTCACCTTTCGCGTCACGCTGCCGATCGCGACGTTGTGCGCGGGACCGTGCGCGGCGGAGCCCATCACCAGGAGGTCGAGGCGCTCGGAGGCCGCGATGAGCCCGTGCGCCGCATCTTGGTAGAGGACGTCCGGCTCGACTTCGAGGTTCGGCACCAGCGCGGCCAGCGCGTCGCGCAGCGAGTCTTGCGCGGACAGGCGCTCGCGCGACGAGATGTCCTCCTTCGCGTCCTTGTCGTGATGCTCGCGGGCCAGCAGGCCCGGCGACTGCTCCTCGGCATGGTCGGGGCTAAGGACCATGACGGGCTCCAGGCGCGCGCCGGCGGAGCGGGCGAGCAGCGCTGCCGTGCGCAGCGCCTCGTGACCTTCGCCGGTTGGGACGAAGGCTGCGCCGACGGCCCGCACGCGGTCCGCGTGCACCTCGTGTCCGCGGGGAACCACCACGACGGGGCAGTGCGATCCGTCCATCAGGTGGGTCGCGGTGGTGCCCAGGAGCACTCGTCCGAGCTTGCCGCGGTGGGTGGACCCCACCACCACGAGCGCGGGGTCGATCTCCTTCACCGCGTCGGCCAGCGCATGCGCTGGGCTGCCGTGCTCCTCAGCCCGCACCGTGGCGGACACGCCGCGCGCCCGCAGTTCGGATTCGAGCGACGCGGCGTCGCCACCGTCGTGCCCGACGGCGACCACGACCAGCGGCGCGCCGGTGAAGCGACCGGCGGCGACGGCGAAGTTCACGGGGCCACGGTCGGCGGATTCGGGGGAGAACGCGACGAGAATGGGCTGGGTCACAGCGAGCCTCCTGCAGCTGGCGAGCTTCGCACAACTGTCCCAGCGAGCGTCCCCGGCGCCAATGGGGCGCGCCCGCCAGGAAACGAGGCGGGACCGGTGTGCGCCGGTGGTGCGGGCACGAGTCAGCCCGCGCCCTCGCGCCTGCGCTCCCCGATCACTGCGTCGACCTCGGCCCCGTACAGGATCGCCGAGCCGGCGAGCCACATCCAGAGCAGCAGGATGATGAGTCCCGCGGAGGTGCCGTACGTCGCGTTGTAGCTGGCGAACTCGGAGACGTAGACGTTGAAGCCAAGGGTCGCCACCAGCAACACCGTCACCGCGACGGCCGCGCCGTGCGTCAGCGGCCGGAACGCACGCTGGCGCTGGGACGGCGCCGCCCAGTAGACGAGCGCGACGACGAACAGGAAGAGCGCCGCAGCGATCGGCAGGCGGGCGATCGACCACGCGGTAACGGCCCCACCGGTGAGCCCGAAGAGCCCGAGCAGATCCTTGAGCAAGTCGCCGCTGACGCTGAGCAGCACCAGCGCGACGATCGAGAGAACGAGCAGCAGCACGGTCCAGCCGACGTCCTTGGCACGGCGTGGCAGCGATCGCCCTGCGCGCGCCTTGCCCGCGATCGTGTCGATCGCCCGACCCGTCGCGGTGAATGCCCTCGACGCGCCGTACACCAGCGTGAGCAGGCTGAGTGCGCCCGCTGCGCCGGCGGTCGGCGCCTCGGCATCGCGTGCCGTATCGGCCGCCGACCGCAAGGCCGTCGCAACCTCCCCCGACACCCCGTGCTCGCGCGCGTACGCGGCCAGGTCATCCGGTGCGCTGTCGCCCCCGATGAAGCGTACGAGCGTGAAGGCGAACAGCAGCGACGGGAACAGCGAGAAGATCCCGTAGTACGCCAGCGCAGGCGCACGTTCCACCATCCCGTCGCTCACGTAGCGCCGCGCGGCCCGGATCAAGGGGCCAACTGGGGAATCGCCTGCGTTGTCGATCACCCGCCGTACACGTCCGGCCGCCGCGGCAAGCGGGCCGGCGGCCCGGCTCATGCGTCAAGCAATCCGATCTCGCGCGCCCGGCCGACCGCCTCCGAACGGCACGAGACGTTGAGCTTGCGATACACCGCGTTCGCCTGTGACTTGACGGTGTTCGCCGACACGTAGGTGCGCTCTGCGATCTCGCGGAACGAGAAGTGCGTCGGCAGGAACTGGAGGATGCGCAGCTCCGCGGGGGTCAGCACCGACGCCGGCGCGCTGGCCGGCCCGGTGAATGCGTCGAGCTGCGCCCACGCGTCCTGGAGCCAGTTGTCGAGGACGAGCGCCTCGGGGATGCGCCGGATGCGACGCGACGCCGCCACGAGCGCAGTGCGAGCCTCAGTGGCGTCGCTCAACCGGACGGCGGCGCGCGACATCAGGATCCGCAGCTCGACGTCGTACCACGGGGCGAAATCCACCATCTGCGCCTGCAGGCGCATCGCGGCCCCGAGATCGCTCTGCGCATCTTCGACGCGCCCGCGATGGCCTCGCACGAGCGCCGAGGCGGCGAACACGAGCGCGACCGTCGCGGTGCCGGCGAGCCCGTGACGGTCGACCTGCGATCGCGCTCGGGTGATGAGACCTGCGGCCTCCTCCCAGTCCTCCTCCATGAGCGAGAGCACCGCGAGCTGGGTCAGGCAGACCGCGTGCACGTCGGGCGCCGCCACGGCAGCGCGGCGCGCGCCCTCCTCGAGTTGCCGGACCGCCTCGTCGTGGCGCCCGGCGATCAGCTGCGCGGTGCCGGTGAGCAGGCAGCAAAGCGACCGCCACGGGCTGTCCTCCGGCTCCAGGCGGTAGGCCTGCGTGGCGTCCTTCTCCATGCGCGCGATGCCGTCGCGCGCGAGCGCTGCGCGCATCAGGGCGATCCCGGCCTCGACCGCGGGAAGGCGATCCTCGGTTGCGGCTGCGGCCGACACCGAGTGCTCGGCGAGGTCGCCCCGACCGCCGGCGAGCTGGCTGTTGGCCGCCGCGAGCGCGAGCATCGGGTGGGCGGCGATCTGAGCGTCGCTGAATCGGCCGAGCCAACCCTCGATGGTCGCGTGGCGACCGTGACCGATCGCGGCGCCGACGCCGCTCCACACGAGCGCTCCTGCGTTCTCGATGTCACCGGCGCAGATCGCGTGATGCAACGCGTGATCCGGGTCACCCGCCTGCTGATACCAGGCGCTCGCGCGGCGATGGAGCGCGGGCTCGAGCGCGGGCTCGCGCCGGAGCAGCTCCGCGCGCAGCATCTCGCCGAACAGGCGGTGATAGCGGTACCGCTCGTCGGTGCGATCGAGCGGCACGAGCAGGAGGTTCGATCCCGACAGCTCGGACAGCATGGCGGCCGACCCCGATCGCTCCAGCACGGCGTCACAGAGCGGGCCGGTCAGCGTGCCGAGCACGGACGTCCTCACCACGAACTCGAGCTGCTCCGCCGTGAGGCCGCTGAAGATCTCGTCGCGCAGGTAGTCCACGACCATGCGATCGTCGCCGCCGAACCGGTTCGGCGCAGCCGGGCCCGCGGTGCGCTCGCCGAGCACGAGCGCTGCGAGGGACAGCCCGGCCGGCCATCCCTCCGTCCGGCGTAGGAGGGTCTCGACTCCGTCGCGATCGAGCTCGATTCCGGCCAGCCTGAGTAGTAACCCGGCCTCGCTCCTGTCCATGGCGAGGTCGCGCGGCCCAAGCTCCATGACGAGCCGCTGTTCACGGAACCGAGCGATCGGCAGGGCGAGGCGGCTGCGGGATCCCAGGGCGAGCGTGACCTCGGGTCCGAGGTCGCTGACCATCGCGCCGAGCGCGGCCAGCGCGGCGGGCGCGTGCAGCAGGTGCAGATCGTCGAGAACGAGGACGAGGCGACCGGCCCACCCTTCTGGCGCAGCCGTCGCGAGCGCGCGGGAGACCTTTATCGACAGGCGCGCGCCGTGGTTGTCGCGTTCGTCAACGACGACCCACGCGAACGGGCGGCGATCGCGCTCGGCCCACTCCTGGAGCAGCGCAGTCTTGCCGTAGCCGGCGGGCGCCACCAGGACGACCAGCGGAGGCGAGGCCGGATCCTGAAGCTGACGCACGAGCCGGGGGCGCCGGACCCATTCGCGATGGACGGGTCGGCGGGTGGGCCACGGCCCGCGCACGACCGTCGCGTAGTTCGGGGCCTCGCCTGGGGCGGTGACTGCGCGGGCGGCGACCGCGACTGGAGCTGTCATGACCGTGATCCGTCGATGGGGTGAGCATCGCCCGTTGCGGTTACGGGCGGCAAGGGGGCGTGCCACCGCATTCGTGGTGGGCTGCCACCACGCGGCGCGGGTGCGCGACACACCGGCTCGCGCCGGTTTCACCCGTTCTTGATGACGAGGCCCTCGATGCGGAGGCGTACGGTCGGGCCAGATCACGGATGACCAGCGCCCACCTCACGAGGATCGATGTCGCCGCGGTCAGCGAGGACGCGTTCGTATTCGCGTATCCGCTGGTGCTGATGGAGCTTGCGCGGATCGCGATGACGTCCGTGCCGGCGCCGGACGACGACACGAAGCGAGCACCGCTGAATCAACTGGTGCACGCACGAAGGCGGCCAGGTGCCGGTGCCCCCGCAGCTCTCGGGGCTGACACGCTGAGCTCCTCTGCGTGGCTCGACCTGGCGGACGAACCGATGGTCCTCTCGGTGCCCGAGACCCACGGGCGGTACTACGTCATCTCGCTGATCGACCTGTGGACCAACGTGTTCGCATCGATCGGAGCGCGTACCACGGGCACGAGCGCCGGGAAATACGCGATCGGGCTGGGCAGCGCTCTCTCCGCGGGGCTGCCCGCAGGCGTGATGCCGATCGCCGCACCTACCCGTTACGTGCGAATCGCGGGTGAGACATGCGTCGGCAGCGGCGAGCCCGACGCCGACGCGGTCCGGCACGCCTACGGCCTCGCGCCGCTCAGCCGCTCCGGCGGCGCCCGCGAGGCACCCGCCTTCCCGACCGGCTGCGACGACCGAGCCGACCCCGCGGAAATGGTGGACCGGCTGGATGCACAGGCGTTCTTTCGCATGGCGTGCCGGTTGCTCGAGGACAACCCGCCACGCACCGACGACCGCCGTCTCCTCGAACGCGTTCACCAGGTCGGTCTCTTCACGCGGTCCGACGAGCCGTGGCTGGGGGGTGACGCGGCGCTCCAGAGCATGGTCGAGCGTGGCGCGAGCCGCGGTCGCGCTTCGGTGCGGCGCCGAGCCGCGACGATCATGGGTGATCGCCAGGGGCAGTGGCACATCGAGTACCGACGCGGCGATTTCGGGACCGACTACCTGTCACGCGCCGCTGCGGCCTGCGCACCGGTGAGACCCGAGATACCGGACGATGCGCTGCCTGCGCTCACACGGACCGATGCCGAAGGCCGGCCCTTGAGTGGGCGGCACCGCTATCTGCTGCGTTTCGGCCGCGACGTGGCGCCGCCGGTCCACGGGTCGTGGGCGCTGACCACCCACGCCGCGCTCGAGGATCGCTCGATCTCGCTCGGCGACGGGGACGGCCTGACGCTGGACGACGACGGCTCGCTGCCGATCCTCATCCAGCACGACCGGCCGGAGCGCGCGCGCCGGTCGAACTGGCTGCCCGCCCCGAGCGGCGACTTCACGCTCGTTCTGCGCCTCTTCTGGCCGCGCGAGGAAGCCCTCACCAGGCGCTGGACGCCGCCTGCGGTCGCGCGAATCGACTGACGTGCCCCCGGAGATGAGACGCGAGTTCACGCTCGAGTTGAGCGCGGTCGGCAGCGATACGCAGATCGCCGCGGCCGGCGGCGTCATCGCGCTGCACGAGGCCCGGGAGATCGAGCGCGGCGTGGTCGCCGGGATGGCACAAGGACGTACGCGCGTGGTGCTCGACCTCGCGGCCGTAACCGAGGTCGGGCCTGGTCTGCTCGGCGTGCTGCTGCGCCTGCGCCGCGGTGTGACCCGCGTCGGAGGCACGCTGGCGCTGGTGATCGCAGGACCACCCGTGTCGGAACTGGTGGAGACGACGCTCCTCGGCGCTCTCATTCAAGTGGCCGGTGACCAAGCGCATGCGCTGGCCCTGGTCGGGGCGGAACATCACACGTCATGGCATTGAACGAGGGCTGGTCGGGGCTGTTCGAGGCGGCGTTCCGGCAGTCGCGAAACGCGATGGTGCTGATCGACGAGCAACGCCGGCAGCTCGACGCGAACGGTGCGTATCTGAAGCTCCTGGGTCGCAGGCGAGAGGAGATCGTCGGCCGGCCGATCTATCAGTTCGTCAAAGACGGCCCACAGGCCTCGCCGGAGGAGTGGGCCGACGCGCTGTCCGCCGGCCGGTTCACCGGCGAGACCGGGCTCGTGTGCGCGGACGGCAGCGTCGTCGCCGTCCAGTGGGCCGCCTCAACGGAGGTCGTGACCGGCAGTCGGCTCGTCCTCGTTGTGGCGCTGACCACCTCGCGGTGGGGGCGGCACTTCCGGCGGCCCGATGGTCCCCAGCCGGAACCGAGGGCGTTGTCCCCGCGCGAGCGGGAGGTCGTCCGGCTGGTCGCGGCCGGGAGCTCCGGACCGGAGATCGCCGACGAGCTCGGCATCGCTCACGAGACCGTCCGCACTCACGTGCGCAACTCCATGGACAAGGTCGGCGCCCGCTCGCGGGCCCACCTCGTCGCCAAGGCCATCGGCGAAGGGCACGTCCTGACGTGAGGCGTGGCCGGGATCGGCCAGCGGCCGATCCCGGTCCGACGCTCCGGTTCAGGCCGGTGCTGCGGTCTGGCTGAGGGCAGCGCGGAGGTGCTCCTCCTGCTCGTCGGCCAGCGAGCTCTGGATGACCTCGCCGCCGTAGCTCTTGACCCGGTCGATCACCTTGTCGGGAGCGTTGCTGCTGCCGAGGACGAGCAGAGCCGCCCCACCCTCGGGCAGGTTCGCGCCGAGGTCCTTCATGAAGTTGTCGTCGACGCCGACGTCGGTGACCTTGCCGGCCAGCGCGCCCGAGGCGGCGCCAACCGCCATCCCGAGTAGCGGCGCCAGGAAGATGAGGCCGATCAGACCGCCCCACAGCGCGCCGCCGGCCGCGCCCGCGCCGGCAGGGCTCATGGCCTGGTGCAGCTTGATCTTGCCGCCCGGCCGATTCTCGACGACAACCGCGTCCTGGAGCTCGATGAGGTGCTCCTTCGTCGCCTGGACGAGCTCTTGGCGCACCTTCTCCGCCGTGGCAACGTCCGGATACGCGATGGCTATCAGGGTGCTCATGAGAGGAGCTTGGCCTTCTGCTGCGCGAACTCCTCCTCGGTGAGGATCCCCTTGTCCTTCAACTCGGCCAGCTGCGTGAGCTGCTCGACGAGGTCGGGCCCGTCGGGCGCCGCGGCAGGGGGAGGGGGAGGCGCCTGCTCGTAGTACTGCTCCTGCGGCTGCTGTTCTTCCTGCGCGCCCCACCGACGGGCCTGACGGCGACTGACGCGGTTCGAGACGGCGGTGGCGGTCCCTGCCACTACGGCGGTGCGGCCCATAGCTCTGAGTAGTCCTGGCATTCGTTTCTCCTTCGATCAGGCCGCCGCCTCGGCGGCATCGAGAGTCGCAATCAGTTCCTGCATCGGAATCCGCTGGAAGTCGACCAGCCGGCCGCCGTTGCGACGAACGGCAGCGGCGAACGGCCCGGCCCAGCGGTTCTCGTAGACGATCATGACCGCCGCCGTTCCCGGCTCGATGGCGTCCGCGGCCGTGGCCACGTCCTCGTCGCCGAGCAGCCCGGACGACGCGCCCTCGAACTCCCTGAAAGCCCCGACGTCGTGGCTGTCGAGATCGGTTGCCTGGAACCCTGCGAACGTCCCGTCCGCCTCCTTCACGACGAACAGCACGTCGAGCACGCGGACGATCCCGCGGTCGACCAGGTCCAGCATGATCGGTACGGCTTCACCCGTCATCGGCGCGTCGGCCGGA
Source organism: uncultured Solirubrobacteraceae bacterium (assembly GCA_963792385.1). Classification (GTDB taxonomy): domain Bacteria; phylum Actinomycetota; class Thermoleophilia; order Solirubrobacterales; family Solirubrobacteraceae; genus DASSUW01. The sequence goes on from CAWBVZ010000003.1 coordinate 219,407, forward strand.
TAGGCGATGACCACGATGTCGATCGGCCCCAGGTCCTCGTCGTGCGCTTCCATCGCTACCTCCTCGTTGCCATCGGAGGACCATCCAACCTGAACCGTGGCTCCCGGGCAAGGGTGCACGCCCCACGTCACGAGGGCGGCCGACAGGCCGCCGCCGGCCGCGGTCTGCCATCGTGGCGCGTGATGCCCGAGTTCGTGTTTGCGCATGACGCCGTTTCGGGACGGTCCAGTCTCCCCCGGTTGGGGCACAAGCGCATTCGCTACGTGCTCGGAGTGGCCGGGTTGGCCGCCGTGTACTACGCCGCGGCGCAGGTCGGGTACGCACTCGATTTCTCCGGCCCGGTCGCCGCCATCCTGTGGTTGCCGGTCGGTGTCGGCATCGCCGCGCTCAGCCTCGGCGGCCTGCGGTTCTGGCCCGGAGTGCTGGTGGGCGACCTGCTTGCCAACGACTACTCGACACTCCCTGTCGGCTCTGCGTTCGGACAGACGTGCGGGAACATGCTTGAGATACTCGTGGCGGCGTTCCTCATACGCCGTCTCCTCAAGCGAGGCTCGCCTCTGGAAAGCGTCAGGGGGCTCGGGGGGTTGCTCGGCGCCCTCGCCGCCGGGACGGCCGTCAGCGCCACGATCGGTCCGATGTCGCTCCTGCTCGGCGGGGTGGTCAGCGGCGGTGAGTTGGTCGACGTCTGGCGTACCTGGTGGCTTGGCGATTTCACCGGTGCGCTGGTCGTGGTGCCACTCGCGATCGCGTGGTCGAGGCCGCTGCCCCCCCGCTGGTCGCATGCACGGTCCGTCGAGGCGGCGACGCTCCTTGTGGTCGTTGCCGGAGTGAGCGAGTTCGCGTTGCGTCGCGACAATCCGTTGACCTACCTCGTCTTCCCGCCGCTGATCTGGGCGGCCCTTCGCTTCCGGCAACGCGGCGCCACTGCGGCGATCGCGATCATTGTCGGCTTCACCGCCTGGAACACCGCCCACCTCGCGGGTCCGTTTTCCTTCCAGGAGATCACCCACAGCGTGCTGAGTACGCAGCTGTTCATCGCCGTCGCGGCGCTCGCGACACTGTGCCTGGCCGCTGTGGTCTCCGAGCGCGAGAGGTTCGCCGAACGGCTCAGCTCTTCCCGCGCTCGGCTGGTCGAGGCGGCGGACACCGAACGCCGGCGCCTCGAGCACAACCTCCACGACGGGGCGCAGCAGCGCCTCACGGCCCTTGGTCTTCGCCTACGGATTGCCACCGAGTATGCGCGGGAGGAGCCTGAGCGGGCCGCGTCGGCCCTCGCGGCGGCGGAGGCCGAGGTGTTACTTGCCATCGACGAGCTGAGGGAGCTCGCCCAGGGCATCCAGCCGGCGGTGCTCACCGCGGGAGGTCTTGCCCTCGCAATCGAGAACATCGCCGATCGCTCGACGGTGCCGATCGCGTTGAGCGAGCTGCCGTCAACTCGGTTCGACGAAACCGCAGAAGCCACCGCGTACTACGTCGTCGCCGAGGCGGTCACCAATGCGCAGCGGTACGCGCGCGCCTCGTCGATCTCGGTTCGCGCTGCCATCGCGCACCGCAGCCTCCACCTGGAGATCGGCGACGACGGAATCGGCCAAGCGGCCGAGAGCAAGGGGTCTGGCCTTCAGGGGCTGCGTGATCGCGTCGAGGCCATCGGTGGCACATTCGAAGTCGACAGCCCTCCAGGGCGCGGGACCCGAATCGTCGCTGTGATACCGATCGGACCGAGCTTAGCTGGGCCAGAATTGCGTGAGGTCGGTGGCGGCGAGCCGCGATTTGAGCACGAAGCCGCGGGCACCGCTGGCCTGGACACGGGCCGCGCTGGGCGGGACGCGGTCCGCCGAGGCGAGTAACACGGCCAGCTGCGGATCCGCTCGTGTGAGAGCGGCTGACAGTTCGAACCCGTCACCGTCCGGCAGCCGGATGTCGATCAGGACAGCGTCCGGCGCGAGCTGCGCGATCGCCGCGGTGGCCGCTGCCGCGCTGCCCGCCTCACCGACAACCGTGTACCCGCGGCGCTCAAGCACTTCGCGCGCCGCATCCCTGAATATCGGGGCATCATCGACGATGAGTACGCGAACTGGCAGAGGTCCATCCTAGGGCGCGAGCATTTCGAGCGTGCGAGCGCGGCGGACGGCCTGGCGGCGGTCCGGGACGTCGAGCTTGCGGTAGATCGCCTTCAGGTGCGTCTTGACCGTGTTCACGGAGACGAACAGCTCGGACGCGATCTCCTGGTTGGACATCATCGTCGGCAGGTAGCGCAGCACAGCCCGTTCGCGCGGGCTGAGCGGTTCGACCACGAGCGGCGACGGCGGGTGATGCTGCCCGTTGGAGTCATCGAGCGCGTCGAGCAGCTCGCCGACCAGCGCGCCGTGCTCGGTGCCGCGGCGAAGCTGGCGTCGCAGCAGCGGTTGCACCGAACGGCCAAAGCCGATCGGTAGCCGGCGCAGGCCGCCGGGCTCGGTGTGGTCGAGCGCCAGCTCGAGCGCGACCGCGGCGCCCTCGTGCTGGGCAAGCGCGTCGAGCGCCAGCGCATCGACGAGGCAGCCCTGGATGCTGGTGGGCGAGCGGTCGTGCGTCGAGCTCGCCGTCCCATACCGCGAGCTCGGCCCTGGCGGCCTCCGGGTCCCCGTGGGCGAGGCGGAGCTGGGCGAGCGCGACCGAGATCGCGGGCGACGGCGACGCGTCGCCGAGCAGCCGCTGCGCCTGCTCGCGGTTGCCGAGCTGCGCCCGCAGCATCGCCTCCAGCACGATGAACTGCTCCCCCAGTTGCGGCATCACCGGCCACCCACGCAACTGCTCGGAGCCGGCGCCGAGCACGGCGAGCGCCGTCTCCGGGTCACCGCCGGCGTTGAGCACGGCAGCACGCACAAGTCCGAGCAGGGCGCGCAGGGGTCGTTCACGCGTGCCCGCCAGCGCCTCCTTGCCGCGAGCGAGCGAGCGGGTGGCGTCGTCGAGCCGGTCCCACAGGTACTCGGCGGCGCCGAGTGCGACGAAGGCCGCGCCGGCGGGCCACGTGCGCTCCCAGCCGTGGCGCTCGGCCAGCGCGATCGCCTCGCGGGCGTGCCGCCCCGCGCGCGGGTAGTCGTGCTCCACGACGGCCTGTACGGCGAGGTGCCCGAGAGCGATAAGCACGATCCACTCGCGGCCGGACTCGCCGGCCGCCCCGCGCGAGCGCTCGAGGTGGCGGCCCGCCGCTTCGGCCCGGCCTGCCCACAGCTCCGCGATGCCGAGGTTCGCCAGCGCGAGCGCGCGCAGGTCGGCCTCGATCGCGCCCTGGTCGAGCCCGCCATCCGCGTCGAGGGTGCGGCCGGCCGCGAGCGCCGTATCCAGATCGCCGCGCAGGCGGGCGACATAGAGCCGGACCGCCGCGAGCGACGCGTCGAAGCGCGCGCGCCGCTCGGGCGGGATCCGTTCGCTCGTCGCTTCGGCACGGCGCAGCTGGATCTCCGCCGCGCCCTCGTCGCCCCGGTGCATCAGTACCGCGGCCATCGCCAGCGTCAGCTCGGGGTCGGCAGCCGCCCACTCGGGTGGCAGGCGCTCGGTCAGCGGCCGCAGCGCACCGATCTCGCCGCGGAGCAGAAGATCGATCCAGCGCTCGCCGGCGAGGCGCGCCGCGAGGTCCCACGCCTCGCCCTCGACCGCGTGCAGAAGCGCGCGGGCGTCGTCCCCCTGCTCCGCCAGCCACGCGGCCGCGCGGCGGTGCAGGTCCGGCACCTGGTCGGGCCATTCGCTGCGCAGCTCGGCGCGCAGCAGCTCGCCGAACAGCGCGTGGTAGCGGTACCACTCGCCGCGCCGGTCAAGCGGGGCGAGCAGCGCTCCGCTGCGCGCGAGTTCGGCAAGCCGGCGCTGCCCGTCTGAACGGTCGGTGAGCGCGTTGGCGAGATCGCCGTTCAGCACTCCTGCGACTGACGTGCGCAGTAGGAACCAACGATCGTCCGGCGACAGGCTCGACATCACTTCCGACAGCAGGTAGTCGCTCACCGCGCGGTCGTCGCCGGCGAAGTCGTCGACGAACCGCTCCGGCTCAGGGTGGTCGCGCAGCGACATCGAGGCGAGGCGCAAGGCCCCCACCCAACCCTCGGTGTGGCTCCACAGGCGGCGCACGTGGTCGCTGCCCATCGACACGCTCAGGGCCGTGAGCATCTCGGTCGTCTCGGGGAGCGTGAGAGCCAGGTCGGGTGCGCGGATCTCGGCAAGCTGGTCCTGTAGTCGCAGCCGGCCGAGGTGCAGCGGCGGATCGGCGCGCGTCGCGATGATGACGCGCAGGCCGCCCGGCGGTCGGCGCAGGAGCAGGTCGACCCCGGCGTGTACGGACTCGGCCACCTCGTGGAAGTCGTCGAGCACGAGCACGATCGGCTCGATGCGGTCGGCCAGGGCACCGCCGAGAGCGGCGACCAGCAGTTCGACGCGCTCCTGCGGATGGGCGACGAGCGCGTCGATCGGCTCGCCTGCGCCCGCGCGCGTGAGGGCTTCCAGCACGGCGCGCCAGAACCGCCGGCGCTCGGCGTCGGCGGGGTCGAGCGACAGCCACGCGACCGGGCCGGGCGCCCGCCCCGCGTCGATCCAGCTCCCGAGCAGAGCGGTCTTCCCCGCGCCGGGTGGCGCCGCGAGCAGCGTGAGCGGCCGCTCGACGGCGGCGTCGAGTGCGTCGAGCAGGCGGCCCCGAACCACCATCGCCACTTGCTCGCGCGGGAGCGCGAACTTGGTCGCCGGGAGCGTCCCCGCGAATGGGTCTGGGGCCATGACGATCCTCTACCGCCTTCGGCGCGAACGCTACAAAGAACCCACCGGAACGCCTCACCCGTTAAGGGTGATACGGCAGGCCTTCGGCGCCCGGCGGCGAAAGCTCCGCCGAGCGGATGAGCGCGCCTGCCGCCACCACCGAGGACTTCACCAGCGTCCGCGCGGTCCTGCGCGTGGTCCTGGTCGTCGTCGCCGTGGTGCTGACGATCTACCTGATGTACCTGCTGCGCAAGCCGCTGACGTGGATCTTCATCGCCGGCTTCCTGGCCGTCGCGCTGTCGGGCCCGGTCAACCTCCTTGCGCGGCGCATGAAGCGCGGCCTCGCGGTCGCGCTCGTCTACCTGTGCGTGATCCTCACGCCGTTCCTGTTGATCAGCCTGCTGGTGCCGCCGATCGTCACGCAGGCCAACAACCTGGTCCAGAACCTGCCCGACTATGCGAGGCAGGTCACCGACTTCGTGAACTCCAACGATCGTCTGCGCCAGTTGCAGGAGGACTACGACCTCACCGGCAAGCTCGAGGAGCAGGCGACGAAGCTCCCCGCGAAGCTCGGCGACGCGGCGGGCGTGCTGACCGACATCGGCACCGGGATCATCAACTCGGTGTTCGCCGCCGTGACGATCATCGTGCTCTCGGTGTTCATGATGAGCAGCGGGAAACGGTTCCTGGACGCGTATGCGACGCGCCAGCCACCCGACCGCGAAGAGTGGCTCCATCGTCTGTACGGACGGATCGGCGACGCGATCGGCAACTACGTCGCCGGCGCGCTGGCGCAGGCGACGATCGCGGGCATCACGAGCTGGCTGGTGCTGCTGATCCTCAACGTGCCGTATGCCCTGCCCCTAGCCGTGATCATCTTCGCGCTCGACCTGATCCCCCTGATCGGCGCCACGCTCGGTGCGGTGGTCGTCGGGATCGTGACGCTGTTCTCCGACTTCCCGGTCGACACGATCATTTGGACGATCTTCGCGATCATCTACCAGCAGGTGGAGAACAACGTGATCCAGCCGCGCATCCAGGCGAAGGCGGTGCAACTCGATCCGCTGATCGTGCTCGTCTCCGTGCTGTTCGGCTCCGCGCTGATGGGCGTGCTCGGCGCGCTGCTGGCGATCCCGGTCGCGGCCGCGATCCAGATCACCGTTCGCGAGTACACGGCGCTGCGTCGCGCGGATCCCGTCGATGCCCCCACTTGAGTCGGTCACGTACCTCGGCCACGCGACCGTCCGCCTCGATCTCGCCGGCGCCCGGCTCCTGACCGACCCGATCCTGCGCGACCGGCTCGGGCACCTGCGGCGGCGCTCGGCGCGGCTGGCGCGCGAGGACTACGAGGGGCTCGACGGCGTGCTGGTCTCGCACCTGCACCTCGACCACCTCGACATGCCGTCGATGCGGCGGCTGGAGCGCACGGTGCCGGTCGTCATCCCGCACGGCGGCGGGCAGATCCTGCGCAAGATCGGGTTCAAGGACGTGCGCGAGGTGGTGGCGGGCGACAGCGTGCGGATCGCCGGCGCGGAGGTGCTCGCGGTCCCCGCCGAGCACGATCAGCGGCGCCGCCCCGGCGGCGTCGCCGCGGAGCCGCTCGGCTATGTGGCGAGCGGCGCGGCGCGCGTCTACTTCGCCGGCGACACGGATGTGTTCGACGGCATGGCCGAGCTGTCCGGGCTCGACCTCGCGCTGCTACCGGTGTGGGGGTGGGGACCGACGCTCGGTGCCGGGCACATGGACCCGGAGGCAGCGGCCCAGGCGCTCGTGATGCTGCGGCCGCGGGCGGCGGTTCCGATCCACTGGGGCACGCTGTTCCCGATCGGGCTCGGGCACGCCGGCGGCGATCGGCTGACCGAGCCGCCACACGAGTTCGCCCGCCACGCCGCCCGCGTCGCGCCCGACGTGAAGGTGACGATCCTCGAGCCGGGGACGGCGATGGAGCTGGACGCCCCTACACCGGGCCCAGCAGCGAGCTCGGCAGCCCCGTGATGCCGAACAGCCCCGGCCCGACGTGGGCGCCGATCACCGGCCCGATCTCGGACACGAACTCCGGGTCGCGCCCGTAGATCTCACGGCCCCGCTCGGCCATCCGCTCGGCCACCTCGCCCGCCTGAATGTGCTGAATGAAGAACACGTCGGCGCCCCGCGTCGTGCGCTTCCCGCAGGTAGTCCACCAACCGCTCGAACGCGCGGCCGGCGGTGCGCACGCGCTCGATCGGCTGGATCTCGCGCTCGATCGTGAGGATCGGCTTGATCTTCAGCGCCGACCCGACCCACGCCTGCGCGGCGCCGATCCGCCCGCCGCGCCGCAGGTACTCGAGCGTGTCGACGGCGAAGATGATCTTCATCCGCTCGCGCAGGGCGCGCGCGGCGGCGGCCGCGGCGGCGAGGTCGGCGCCGTCCTTGACGGCGTTGGCGGCCGCGATCGCCATCAGGCCGTGGCCCGCGGCACCCGTGTCGGAGTCGAGGATCGCGATCCGCTCGGGCGCGACTCCGCCCTCGATCAACACGTCGCGCGCCTGCTCGGCGGCGTGCACGGTGCCGGAGATGCCGCCGGACAGGTGGATCGAGAGCAGGTCGTCCCCGCGCACGAGCACCGGCTCGAAGACGGCCAGGAAATCGCCCACCGACGGCTGCGAGGTGCTCGGCAGCGTCGCCGCCGTGCGCATGTGGTCGTAGAACGCGTCGTAGTCGCCCAGATCGCTCTCGCGATCGGTCCGGCCGGCCCAGTTCACGTACAGCGAAACCTGGTGAAGCCCGTGCCGCTCCACCACCTCCCGCGGGAGGTAGTGCGTCGTGTCGGTCACCACTGCGACGCCGGCCATGGCCAGGAGCCTATCCTCGCGTCGTGGCGCGGGTGCTGCTCACCGGGGCGACCGGCTTCATCGGCTCGCACGTCGTGCGCGCGCTGCTCGCGCGCGGCGACGACGTGCGCGTGACGGTGCGCCCGGCCTCGCCGGAGAAGGCGCTCGAAGGGCTCGACGTCGAGCGCGTGAGCGCCGACATCACCGACCGCGAGGCGATGCGGCGGGCCGCGCGCGGGGTCGAGCACGCGTTCCACGTGGCCGGCAGCGTGAACCTGCGGCTGCCCGCGGATCAGCTGCTGCGCGTGAACGCCGAGGGCACGCGGACTGTCCTCGACGCGTGCCTGGCCGAGGGCGTCGAGCGTGTGGTCCACGTCTCGTCGGTTGCCGCGATCGGGCCTGCGCGCCGGGGCGGCGCGCTCGACGAGCGCCACGTGCGCGCGGGGCCGCTCGGGATCCCGTACGCCGACGCCAAGCACGCTGCCGAGGTCGAGGCGCTGCGGGTGGCCGCGCGCGGGCTCGACGTCGTCATCGCCTGCCCGGCGCACGTGCTCGGCGCCGGCGACGAGCGTCGGTCGTCGACCGAGATCGTGCGCCGGTTCCTGCTCCGGCGGATCCCCGCCTATGTCGACGGCGGCATCAACATCGTCGACGTCCAGGACGTCGCCGCCGGGCTGCTGCTGTGCGACGAGCGCGGCAAATCGGGCGAGCGCTACATCCTCGGCACGCGCAATTACACATGGCAGCGCCTGTTCTCCGAGCTTGAGCGCTTCTCGGGCGTCGAGGCGCCCGCCCTGCGGCTGCCGGTCGCGGCGGCGCTCGCGCTTGCCGAGGCGGCCGCCCGCGCGCCCGGGCCGACGCCGGTAACGCCGGCGGAGATCCGCGCGCGCGGCGCAGTGGTGGACGTACCGCTCCGCGAAGGCGCGGCGTGAGCTCGGCTGGACGACACGCCCGCACGAGGACACGGTCGAGGAGACCGTCCAGTACCACGCCGAGCGGCTCGGCGACCGTCTGCTCCGCAACGGCCGCCGGCAGCCGCTCGCACTGCGGCTCATCGGCGGCGCCGTGCGAGGCGTGGTGCGATGAGCGATCCGGTCGTGCTCCACCGGTGCCGTACGCCGACCAACCGGCTGTGCCCGTGCGGGCGGGTGGCGCGCGAGCTGCGCCGCCGCGGGATCGAGGTCGAAGAGCGGCGCGTGCCGTGGCGCAAGTCGGCCCGCGACGACGTCGATGCGCTGACCGGCCAGGACCGCGTGCCGCTGCTGGTGATCGGCCGCGACGCGATATGCGACTCGCGCCGGATCGTCGAGCACCTGTGCTGGCTTGACGAGCGTTGACGCGCCAGCTTTGTCGCTTGCGCGGCGGTTCGGCGTCGGTAGGGTGAAACGCGGCGCGGAGGGCGCTGCGACCACGACCGGAGGTCACCCATGAAGTACCTGCTCACGATCTACGCCGACGAGTCGCGCTGGGCCGACGCATCACCTGAGGACGTCCAGCAGATCATGGCGGCGTACGGCGCGTTCGGCCAGGCGGCGCAGGAGGCCGGTGTCCTGATCGGCGGCGAGGGCCTGCAGCCCTCGAGCAGCGCTACCACGGTGCGCGTGCGCGACAACGAGACGGTGACCACCGACGGGCCGTTCGCGGAGACGCGCGAGCAGCTCGGCGGCTACTACCTGGTCGACTGCCGCGACCTCGACGAGGCGATCGGCTGGGCCGCGCGCATCCCCGACGCCAACGTCGGCACGATCGAGGTCCGCCCGGTGATGGACTACGACGCCGCGAACGCCGACCAGCACGAGCAGGCCGTGCAGGCGCAGGGCTGAGCCATGAGATTCCTTCTGCTGCTGTACGGAGACGAGTCGAAGTGGGCGGACGCGTCGCCCGAGGACGTGGGGGCGATCATGAACGCCTATGAGGTGTTCAGCCGCGAGGTGACGGAGGCGGGCGCCTTCGTCGCGGGTGAGGGGCTCGACCTGACCAGCGCGGCGAGGACCCTGCGCGTGCGCGACGGCCAGGAGCTGCTCACCGACGGGCCGTTCGCGGAGACGCGCGAGCAGCTCGGCGGGTTCTACGTGCTCGAGTGCAAGGACATCGACGAGGCGCTGGGCTGGGCCGCCAAGATCCCCGACGTGACCGACGGCTGCGTCGAGGTGCGGCCGGTCATGGACTACGAGGCCGCCGGCGCCGAGGCGCCCGAGTACGGCCGAGCGGAGGCCTGAGGCTGAGCGCACCCGGGGCAGCGATCGACCGTCTGTTCCGGCGTGAGTCCGGACAGGCGGTCGCCGCCCTGGCGCGCGCGTTCGGCGACCTCGAGAGCGCCGAGGAGGCGGTCCAGGACGCGTTCGTGATCGCGCTCGAGCGCTGGCCGCGCGACGGGGTCCCGCCGAACCCGGCGGCGTGGATCGTGCTCACGGCGCGGCGGCGCGCGATCGACCGGCTGCGCCGCGAGCGCCGGCGCCCGCCGGCGCGACTCGAGGCGCTCGGCGGGGGTGGCGCGGAGCCCCCGAGCGCGATCCCGGACGAGCGGCTCGAGCTGATCTTCGCGTGCTGCCATCCGGCGCTCGCGCCGGAGTCGCGCGTGGCGCTCACGCTGCGCGCGCTCGGCGGCCTCTCGACGCGCGAGGTGGCGCGTGCCTTCCTCGTCTCCGAGGACGCGATGGCGCAGCGGCTCCAGCGGGCAAAGCGCAAGCTGCGCGATGCCGGCATCCGCTTCGATCTGCCGCGCGACGAGGACCTGCCGGCGCGCCGCGCCTCGGTGCTGGCCACGCTCTACCTCGTCTTCAACGAGGGCTACGCCGCAACCGCCGGCGACGCGCTCGTGCGGCGCGACCTATGCGCGGAGGCGATCAGGCTCACGCGCGTGCTGTGCGCGCTGCTGCCGGACGAGCCCGAGGCGCTGGCGCTGCTCGCGCTCATGCTCCTGCACGACTCGCGCCGCGAGGCGCGCGTGGACGCGGACGGCGAGCTGGTGCTGCTCGACGACCAGGACCGGACCCGCTGGGACCGCGCGGCGATCGCCGAGGGGAGCGGGCTGGTCGAGCGCGCGCTCGCGCTCGGCGAGCCCGGCCCCTACGCGCTGCAGGCGTTCATCGCCACCGAGCACAGCCGGCCCGGCGGGCCGGACTGGGTGCGCGTGGCAGGTGCCTACGACCGCCTGCTCGCCGTCCAGGGCGGGCCGGTGGTGGCGCTCAACCGCGCGGTCGCGGTCGCGATGGCGCACGGGCCGGCGGCAGGGCTGGCACTGATCGACGAGCTGGCGGAGGAGCTCGACGGCTACCACCTGCTGCACTCGGCCCGCGCCGACCTGCTGCGCCGGCTCGACCGCCGCGAGGAGGCGATCGACGCGTACCGTCGCGCGCTGGCGCTGGCGGCCAACCCGGTCGAACGCGGGTTCCTCGAACGGCGGCTGCGGGAGCTCGACGACGCCGTCAGGCGTCCATGAGCTCGAGCACTTCGTCGTGCCCGTGCAGGCGATCGTGCAGCTTGGCGCGGATGCCCGAGTGCAGCTGCGAGATGCGCGATTCCGTGACGCCCATGACCTGCCCGACCTCGCGCAGCGTGAGGTGCTTGACGTACAGCAGCACGCACACCTCCTGCTCGCGCGTGGAGAGCGTGGCGAACGCCTCGCGGAACGCGCGCTTGCTGTCGTTCAGCATCGCGGCGTGCTCGGGCCGGCTGCGCATGTCGCCGGACGGGAGCAGCTCCATCCGCTCGATGCCCTCGCCGTCCGGTGCCTCGGCCGCGGTCGCGTTCAGCGAGCCGACCTCGGCGCGGGCGACGTCACCGCGATGGTTGCGCAGCTCGTCGACAGAGACGGCCAGCGCGTCGGCCAGCTCGTCGTCGGTCGGCTCGCGATGGTGGATCGCGCGGAATGACCGCGCTGCGGCCACGGCCTGGCGGTCGAAGCGGCGCACCGACCGGGGCGCCCAGTCCTGGCGCCGCAGCTCGTCGAGCACCGCGCCGTGGATGCGCGTCCACAGGAACTGCTCGAGCGTCGCGCCGCGCGCGGGGTCGTAGCGGTCGATCGAGGTGATCAGCGCCTCGAGGCCGTGCGAGATGTAGTCGTCGGCCTCCTGGTGTGAGGGCACCTCGCGAATCTTGCGGTACACGATGTACTTGACCAGTGGGGCGTAGGTCATGATCAGCCGGTCGCGCAGCCGCGCGTCCCCCGTGGCCTTGTACTTGCGCCACAGCGCGAGCACCTCGACCTGCGACACGCGTCGTTTGTCGGGCGTGGTCAATGTTGTCGCAGTCGACACGTAGTGTGCGTCCCCCCGCAGGCGCGCAATTACACCACCAAACGGTGAAATTGGCCGAATGGCGCGCTTACGGGATCACTACCCACTTGCGCGCCGGGCCGTCATTGCCGGTGCCCAGCGCATGCGACAGGTCGTCGAGCCCGATCGGGCCGGCGGACAGGCTGCGCCAGTCGAGCGCGCCGTCGGCCAGCAGCGCCAGCGCCCGGTCGACCTCCTCGCGCGAGTGGTGGAAGGCGCCGCGGAGGTCGAGTTCGTCGTAGTGCAGCGGGCGCGTCGGCAGGCTGGCGTCGGCGTCGCCCTTGCAGCCGCCGACGAACACCACACAGCCGCCCGGGGCGCACGCCTGGACCGCTGTGCGCCAGGCATCCGGCCGGCCGACGGCCTCGAACACGACGTCGTGGTCCGTCAGCCGCTCGGCGCTCATCGCGCCCGCCGCCTCGGCCTGGGCGCGGCGCTCGGGGTGCCGGTCGGCGACCGTCACCGTGCGGCCGTCGGCCACCAGCAGGGCGGCGAGCATCTGGCCCATCGGGCCGCCGCCCAGCACCCCGGCGTCGGGTGCCGCGGGGCGGACCGGCGCGCGGGCGATCGCGTGCACGGCGGCGGCGAGCGGCTCGGCCATCGCGGCGGCCGCCGGATCGAGCCCGTCCGGCACGGCGTGCAGCGCGGCCTCGGGAGCGGCCATCCGCTCGGCAAAGCCGCCGAACACCCAGCGCGCGTCGCGGCAGATCTGCGGCCGTCCGGCGGTGCAGTGGCGGCAATTCCCGCACGCCACCGAGTCGCCGACCAGCACGCGCTCGTCCGTGTCCTCGCGGATCCCGCAGGTCTCGTGGCCGAACACCGCGGGATAGGGACCGAGCAGCGGGTGGCCGCGGCGCCACATCTTCACGTCGGTGCCGCAGGTGGTCACCGCCTCGATCCGGACCACGACCTCGTCCGTCGCCGGGACCGGGTCTTCGACCTCGACCACGCGCAGGTCCTCGAGCCCGAACAGCATCGCCGCCCTCACGGCACGACCACCGCCTTCAGCACGGTGCCGTCGCGCTGCGCGGCCAGCGCCACTCCGGTGTCGGCGAGCGCGAACGGCGCCGTCAGCAGCTCGTCCACCGGGACCGCGCCGCGGCGCAGCAGCGCGAGCGCCGCGCGCATGTCGGCCGGCCCTGCCGACCAGCTCGCGGTCACGCGCAGCTCGCGCTCGAACACGGTCCAGCCCTCGATCGCCAGCGGCGTGCCCGGCTCCGGCGGCGCGTACAGGCACAGCGTGCCGCCGGGCGCGAGCGCCTCGGCTGCGGTGGCGATCGCCGCCGGGCTCTCCGTGCACACCATCGCCACGTCGACCGGTTCGTTCCCGTGCGCGGCGGCGCCCCACGCCTCGGCGCGTGCGAGCCGCTCCGGGTCCGGCTCGCGCACCCACACGGCATCGACGCCGCGGGCGTGCGCCGCCGCCACGTGCAGGAGCCCGCTGCAGCCGGCGCCGACCACGAGCAGGCTGTCGCCCGGCCGGATCCCCGCGCGGTCCTGCGCCCGCAGCGCGCAGCCGAGCGGCTCGGTGACGGTCGCCGCCACCGGCTCGAGGCCGTCGAGCGGGAGCAGCTCGCCGACGAGCTCGGGCTCGATCCGCACATACTCGGCGAAGCCGCCGGGATCGAGCGCCGTCGAGCGGAACCGCTCGCACAGCGTCTCGTGGCCGTGCAGGCAGCGGCGGCACTCGCCGCACGGCGCGTGGTGGTGGATCGCGACACGGTCGCCGACCCGCAGGCCGCGCACGTCCGCGCCGACCTCGACCACCTCTCCGGCCGGCTCGTGCCCGAGCACCGCCGGCAGCTTGCGCCGCACGTACCAGCCGACGTCGGAGCCGCACGTCGCGCACGCGAGCACGCGGCACACGACGTCGCCCGGCCCGCACACGGGGTCAGGCCGCTCCTCGATCCGCGTGTCGTCGACGGCGACGGAGAGGGCGACCTTCACGCCACCCTCGCGACCGTGTCGGCCGTCACCGGCCGCGCCGCGCCGTGCTCGGTGACGAGCGCCCACACGAGGTCGGCGGGCGTGACGTCGAACGCCGGGTTGCGGCACGGCGTCCCCGCGATCGTGAGCAGCGTGCCGCCGGCGGCGCGGACCTCGTCGGCGTCGCGCTCCTCGATCTCGATGTCCTCGCCGCTGGGCAGCCGCAGGTCGATCGAGGAGGACGGCCCGGCGGCCACGAACGGCACGCCGGCGGCGCCGGCCGCGAGCGCGAGGGCGTAGGTGCCGACCTTGTTGGCGACGTCTCCGTTCGCGGCGACGCGGTCGAACCCGGTCACGACCGCGTGCGCCGCGCCCGTGCGCAGGAGCCCGGCCGCCGCCGCGTCCACCAGCAGCGCGTGCTCGATCCCGAGGCGGCGGAGCTCCCACACGGTCAGCCGCGCGCCCTGCAGCAGCGGCCGCGCCTCGCACGCCAGCACCTGCACCGGGCGGCGGTCCGCCAGCTCGGCGATCACGCCGAGGCCGGTCCCGCGGCCGGACGCGGCGAGCGCGCCGGAATTGCAATGCGTCATCACGGTCACCGGCCCGGGCGGAAGCACCGTGTCGAGCGCGTCGGCGCCGTGGCGGGCGAGCGCGGCACTGGCCGCCTCGTCGTCGCGATGGATCGCCTCGGCCGCCTCGCGGGCCGCCTCCGGCCCGTCGGCCAGCACCGCCGCGACGATCCGCTCCACCGCCCAGCCGAGGTTGCGCGCCGTCGGCCGCGCGCCGGCGAGGGTCGCGGCGCCGCGCTCGAGCGCCTCGGTGGTCGGCGTGCGCGTGACCTCCATCGCCAATCCGTAGGCCGCGGCAACGCCGATCAGCGGGGCGCCGCGAACCGCCAGCCGGCGGATCGCCGCCGCCGTGTCGGCGGCGCCGGAGAGCGTCAGCACGACCTCCTCGGCCGGCAGCCGAGTCTGGTCGAGCACGTGCAGCGCAGCACCGTCCCAGCGCAGCGGCGGTGGGGTGTCGAGGCGCGCGGGGGTGGCCATCGGGCACGATGCTAGGCGATGCCGCTCGCGCTACAGGCCTCCGACCTGCGCAAGTCCTACGGGTCGATCCAGGCGCTGAAGGGCGTCAGCGTCGAGGTCGGCGAGGGCGAACTGGTCGGTCTGCTCGGCCCCAACGGCGCCGGCAAGAGCACGCTCGTGAAGATCGCCTGCGGGCTCGTGCGGCCGACGGCCGGCACCGCCCAGATCGCCGGTGCGCCCGCCGGCTCGCCGGAAGCGCGACGCGCGCTCGGCTACCTCGCCGAGCTGTTCCGCTTCCCGGACTGGCTGACCGCGGACGAGCTGCTCGGCATGCACCAGCGGCTCGCCGGTTCGGACGGCGGTGGCGCCGAGCGGACGCGCCTGCTCGAAGCGGTCGGCCTGTCGGAGGCGACCGACCGGCGCGTGGGCGCGATGTCGAAGGGCATGCAGCAGCGGCTTGGGATCGCGCAGGCGATGGTCGGCGGCCCGAAGGTGCTGCTGCTCGACGAGCCGACGAGCGCGCTCGATCCCGCGGGCCGCCGCACGGTCCGGCGGCTGCTCGAGGACCTGCGCGGCCAGGGCGTCGGGGTGTTGCTGAACTCGCACCTGCTGTCAGAAGTCGAGCTCGTCTGCGACCGCGTCGCGATCATCGATCACGGCGAGCTGGTCGCCGCCGGTACGCCGGACGAGCTCAGCCGCGCGGGCGGGGTGGAGGTCGAGACCGCGAACGGCACGCGCGCGTTCGCCGACGCCTCGCGCGACGACGCGCCGGCGATCGTGCGCGAGCTGGTGGCCGCCGGCGAGGAGATCTACGAGGTGCGAGTACTGCGGTCGTCGCTCGAGGACGCGTACCTCGAGGCCGTAGGGGCGAGCGAGGAGTGAGGGCCGTCGGCATCATCGCCGTGTTCTCGCTGCGCGAGTCGCTGCGCCGCCGCGTGTTCCTCGTCGTCGGGCTGCTGACGGTCGCGTTCCTCGTCCTCTACGGGCTCGGCACGTGGCAGCTGTTCAAGTCGGTCGACGAGTTCGAGGCGCCGATCGACGGCATCGAGGCAAAGACGGTCGCGGGCGCGACGATCCTCGGCCTGGCGATGTTCGCAACGCTGTTCCTCGGCACGATCCTTGCCGTCTTCCTCACGCTCGGCGCGGTGCGCGGCGACGCCGAGCGCGGTCTCCTGCAGCCGGTGCTGGTGCGGCCGCTGAGCCGCCGGACGGTGCTGCTGGGCCGGTTCGTCGCGGCGGCGACGGTCTGCGCGGCATACGTGATCGTCGTGTTCCTGTGCACGACGGTCATCACGTGGGTGTTCAGCGACTGGTGGCCGGACCGCACCGTGGTGCCCGCGCTCCAGCTCGCCGCGGGCGTGTCGATCCTTGCCGCGCTGTCGCTCGGCGGGTCGGTGATGCTCGCCTCGACCGCCAACGGGATCGCGGTGTTCATGCTCTTCGGCGCTGGCCTGACCGCCGGCCTCCTCGGTCAGATCGGCGAGGCGCTCGGCTCGCACACGCTCGATCAAGTGTCGAACTACGTCAGCTGGGCGCTGCCGTTCGAGGCGCTCTACCAGGCGGCGCTGAGCGCGATCACGGTGGACACGATCGGCTACACGCGGCTGGCGATCGAGCTCGGCCCGTTCGGCGGCGCCGAGGCGGCCGGGCCGCTGCTGTGGCCGTGGTCGGTCGTGTACCTGGCGCTGGTCGGCGCGGCCTCGGCGGCCGCGTTCGCACGACGCGATTTGTGATCCTGGGCCTGCCGCGCCGGGTACGCCCGGCCATGGGCGAGCTACAGACAGGACTCAAGCGCCGGCACGTGACGATGATCGCGCTGGGAGGGGTGATCGGCGCCGGGCTGTTCGTGGGCTCGGGCGCGGTGATCAACCAGACCGGCCCGGCGGCGGTGCTCTCGTACCTGCTCGCGGGGATCCTGGTCGTGTTCGTGATGCGGATGCTCGGCGAGATGGCAGTCGCCAACCCTCGCACCGGCTCGTTCGCCGACTACGCGCGGCTGTCACTCGGCAATTGGGCCGGATTCGCGACCGGCTGGCTGTACTGGTGGTTCTGGGTGATCGTGCTCGCGATCGAGGCGGTGGCGGGCGCCGAGATCATCCAGCGCTGGTTCGACGTGCCGATCTGGGCCACCAGCCTCGTGCTGATGCTCCTGCTCACGCTCACGAACCTCGCCTCCGTGCGGTCCTACGGCGAGTTCGAGTTCTGGTTCGCCTCGATCAAGGTCGCGGCGATCATCGCGTTCATCTGCCTCGCGCTCGCCTTCGCGCTCGGGCTGACCGGCGGTGACGGCGGCGTCAGCCACCTCACGAGCGAGGGCGGGTTCGCGCCCGAGGGCATCGGAAAGGTGCTGACCGGCGTCGTGATCGTCATCTTCGCGTTCGTCGGAGCGGAGATCGCCACGATCGCGGCGGCGGAGTCCGACGAGCCGAAGCAGGCGGTGACGAAGGCGACGAACTCGGTGATCGGCCGCGTGCTCGTGTTCTACGTGCTGTCCGTGTTCCTGATCGTCGCGATCCTGCCGTGGAACAGCACGAAGCTCGGCGAGTCGCCGTTCGTGGCTGCGCTCGACCTGATCGGCATCCCGGGTGCGGCCGACGTGATGAACGCGGTCGTGCTGACCGCGGTGCTGTCGTGCCTGAACTCGGGGATCTACGTCGCCTCTCGGATGATGTTCGCGCTCGCCAACCAGGGCGACGCGCCGCAGTGGAGCGTGCAGCTCAACTCGCGCGGCGTGCCCGCTCGGGCGATCCTGCTTGCGACGTCGGTCGGCTACGTGTCGGTCATCGCCGCCGCGCTGTGGCCCGAGACGATCTTCCTGTGGCTCGTGAACTCGTCCGGCGCCGTCGCGCTGTTCGTGTACCTGCTGATCGCGGTGTCCGAGCTGCGGATGCGCGCGCGGCTGGAGCGCGAGGATCCGGAGAAGCTCGAGGTGCGCATGTGGGGCTACCCGTGGCTGACGTGGATCGTGATCGTCGCGATCGTCGTCGTGATCGGCTCGATGGCGTTCGTCGAGGACGTCCGGTCACAGCTGTGGTGGAGCCTCGGCAGCCTCGCGGTCGTGTTCGGCGCCTACGGCCTGCGTACGATCCACGGATCGCAGCGCAGGACACACCCGAGCGGCGCGCGGACGTCGTCCGTCTCGACCGGCTGATCCGGGACACGCTCCCGGATCTCGAGGTCGAGGAGTCCGACGGCGGCATCGGCTACGGGCCGTTCCACTACCGCTACGCCTCCGGGCGCGAGGGCGACACGTACCGGGTGTCGCTGGCGAGCCGCAAGGCCGGCATCTCGCTGTACATCCTCGCGTTGACCGAGGACGGCCGGTACCTCGCCGAGTCGCGCGCCGGCCGGTTCCCGAAGGCGAACGTCGGCAAGAGCTGCGTGCGCTTCAAGCGGCTCGACGATCTCGACGAGTCCGCGTTGCGCGAGCTGCTCAGCGAGGCCGGGCGGCTGCCGGCCCCCGGCGCCGTGTAGCGCCGGCGAACGTCAACTGCGGCATTAAGGGAGTGGGATCGAGGGGGGTGTGTCACGTTGACGCCCCTATAGGACAACGTTTGTGAACCACCCCCTGATCGCGCGCCCTCATCGTCCGTAAACGGACACCCGCTTCCCTACCCAGCGCAGTTGACGTTCGCTGGTGGCTAGCGATCCACGAGGTTGTTGTCGATCTGGAGCGGCGGAGCCCCAGGCTCGGCGGCCGCCGGTGCCTCGTCCGGCGCGTCGGCGGGCGGCTCGACGCCGAGCGTCTCGGCCAGCTCGCCGGTCTCGTACATCTCCGTGATGATGTCGCAGCCGCCGACCAGCTCGCCCTTCACGAACAGCTGGGGGATCGTCGGCCAGTTCGACAGCGACGACAGCTCCTGCCGGATACGGGGATCCGGGAGGATGTCGACGGCCGCGAACGGCGCACCGGTGGCTTCGAGCGCAGCGACCGTGCGCGCGGAGAAGCCGCACGCGGGGCGCTCGGGCGTGCCCTTCATGAAGAGGATGACCTCGTGGTCGCGGATCGCGTCGGCGATTGCCTCGCGAATGGGGTTCTCAGTCGTCTCGCTCATGTCTTACTCCGCTCGCGTTTCGAGGGACAGCGCGTGGATCGGCCCGCCGATATCGGGCCCGAACACCGCGTACACGCGGCGGTGCTGCTCGATCCGGCTCATGCCGGCGAACTCTGCGGCGGCGACCGAGGCGCGGAAATGGTCCCCGCCCCCCGTGAGGTCGGTCACCTCGGCGCGAGCGCCGGGGATGGCCGTCTCGATGCGCTGCTTCAGGTCGTCGGTCGTCGGCACCGCAAAAAGAGTAGCGGGCGCTATCCTTTCTGAAGCGATGATCAGCTTCACTGACAGGGGCGCCGAGAAGGTGCAGGAGTTCCTCGCCGGCCAGGGCGGCGAGATCAACACCGCCGGCCTGCGTGTCGGCGTGCGCGGCGGGGGCTGCTCAGGCTTCCAGTATGCGCTCGCGTTCGACACGGAGCGTGCAGGCGACCAGGTCTTCGAAGACCACGGCCTGCGGATCCTCGTCGACGAGCCGAGCCTTCCCTATGTGGGCGGCGCGATCGTGGACTACGTCGAAGGCCTGCAGGGCGCCGGCTTCAAGGTCGACAATCCCAATGTGATCGCCGCATGCGGTTGCGGCTCCTCGTTCCGCGTCGCGGACGAGGAAGAGGTCTCCGCGGTCTAGCGGCAGCCGCGCTCGTCGCAGCGGCTGTTGCCGCTACGAGCGTGCTGCTCCTGACGGGCGACGGCGATACGCCGTCGCCGCGCCCGGCCCCCTCGCGAACGCCCGCCGCGGCTCCACCGCCCCTGGACGCACCGGCGACCGGGCCGTCGCTGGCGCTCGGCATCACCGAGCCGAACCCGAGTCTCGTCGCCGCCCCCGGCGCGCGCGGCGTCCCGCCGGAGTGGGTGCGCTGGCGCGACGAGCTGGCGCGCATCCGGCCGTCCCTCTACCGGCTTGTCGTCGTCTGGTCGCAGGTCCAGCCGCGGGCCGACGCCCCCGCCGACCTCGCGCGCCTCGAACTCGGCTGCATGCGCGCGGTGCAGCCGTGCGCCGCCTACGCAGGGCTGCGCGATCAGCTGCGCGCGCTCGCGTCGCGGCAGCGCGAGGGCGGCGGCTGGGAGGCGCTGGTGGTGGTCACCGGCACGCCGGACTGGGCCGCCGCGCCGGCGGACGGGTGCCGCCGCGGCGCGCAGTTCGGCGCCGTCCGGGCGAGCGCGCTGTCCGCCTACCGGCAGCTGATCGCGGACGTGCTCGCCGTTGCCGACCAGGAGGGCGCGCGGCTGCGCTTCTTCAGCCCTTGGAACGAGCCGAATCACCCGTACTTCCTGTCGCCGCAGCGGGCGCGCTGCGATCCGGCCGCGCCGTCGCGCGCGGTGGCGTCGTACCGCGCGCTCGCCGGAGCGATGCGCGAGCAGCTTGCCGTGACGCCGGGCGACCAGCGGCTCGTGCTGGGGGAGACCGCCGGGCTGCTCGAGCCGTCCGCGCGCGCGACGTCGGTACAGGAGATGATCCGCGGCCTGCCGCGCGAGCTGGTGTGCTCGGCGCCCGTGTGGTCGCAGCACGCCTACATCGGCGGGACCGACCCGGTGTCGACCGTGACCGCAGCGCTGGCGGCGCGCCGCTGCCCGCGCCCGCACGCGATCTGGATCACCGAGACCGGCGTCGGGCCTGCCCCGCAGGGGTTCTCGGAGGCCCGCGGGATCACGAGCGAGCGCCAGGGCTGCGGGCTGCTGCACAAGCGGCTGCTCGAGTGGTACGAGAACCCGCGCGTGACGGTCGCCGTCCAGTACACGTTCCGCGAGGACGATCTCTTCCCGACCGGCCTCGTCACCACGGACCTGACCCGCTCGCGCGCCGCGCTCGGCGAGTGGCAGGCGTGGGGCGCACGGCCGACCACCGCCGCGCCACCACCCGCGCCCGCCTGCAAGGGGTCAGACCCCCCTTAGGGCGCCCGAACAGGGGTCAGACCCCCCTTAGGGCGCCCGAACAGGGGTCTGACCCCCGTTTGGGGGCCCTAACCCGTCGGACGGGGGTTGACCGCTGGGCGTCTGTCGGCTCCACTGACAGCGTGCCCGACTACGACGCGTTCGGCCGAGAGATCAACGAGGACCCGCTCGCGAAGCTGCGCGAGGCGACGGTCGAGCCGGTCCGCGCGCCTCTCCCCGCTCCAGCCGTCAAGGCCGCGACTCCGGCTCCGGCCCCGGCCGCCGTCGTGCCGGAGCCGGAGTTCGTGCCGCCCACGCCGGCGCGGCCGCAGTTCGTCCGCCCGCCGCGCAGGAGCCATCGCGGCCTCGCCGCATTGCTCCTGCTGATCGCGGTCGTGGGCGGGATCGGGCTGGCGGCGAACGCCGTCGTCACGAAGGTCGAGGACGGCATCAACGGCGTCCTCGACGAGGCCGACCTGGTGCCGCCGGCCAACTCCCAGCGTGGCTCGCTGGTCCGCCGTGCGAACTTCGCGGACGCGCTGGCCACGATGCGCGAGAGCGGCCTCGGCCGCCTGTTCAGCCTGCGCGTGGCGCCCGACCGCATCGACGCGTCGCTGATCGCCGCCGACGGGCGGATGCACAACGTGCAGATCAACGCCGCCGGCGAACTGCGGGAGCTCAGCGCGAGCCCCGGGCCAGACCAGCCGACGACCGCCTACAACCGGATCGACCCGAAGGCGCCCGAGCGCCTCGCCCGCACCGGCGCGGCCCGCGCCAAGGTGCGCGCGCGCAGCATCAACTACCTCGTGCTCAACCCGGGCAAGCCGCTCACCTGGGGCGCGTATTACAAGGGCGGCGAGATCGTCATCGGCGACGCGCACGGCCGCCCGCAGCGCGTGCTGTAACCCCTCTCCACTTCCAATTTATACGCGACAGGGGGGCTTGAAACAAGCCCCCCTGTGTGCCCCATAATCGCCCGCCGAACGCCAGAACCGATGGCAATGGGAGGCGGGAAATGCAGATGACCGAGCATGCGGTGGTGATCGCCGGCGGAGGTCCGACAGGGCTGATGTTGGCGGGCGAGTTGGCGTTGGCGGGGGTCGACGTCGCGATTGTCGAGCGGCGCGCGAGCCAGGACATCGCCGGCTCGCGTGCAGGCGGGCTGCATTCACGGACCATCGAGGTCCTCGATCAGCGTGGAATCGCCGATCGGTTCATCGCGGAGGGGCAGGTGGCTCAGGTCGCGGGGTTCGCCAGGGTCCCGTTGGACATCAGCGACTTTCCCACTCGACACCCGTACACGCTCGGGCTGTGGCAGAACCACATCGAGCGAATCATGGCCGGCTGGGTCGGCGAGCTGGCGGTGCCGATCTATCGCGAACGTGAGGTGACAGGATTCGCACAGCACGACAGCGGCGTCGACGTCGAGCTGTCCGACGGCACGTCGCTGCGGGCGGCATATCTCGTCGGGTGCGACGGAGGACGCAGTGTGGTCCGGAAGGCCGCGGGCATCGAGTTCCCCGGATGGGATCCGAGTACCAGCAACCTGATCGCCGAGGTCGAGATGGCCGAGGAGCCGGAGTTGGGCATCCGCCAGGACGCCGTCGGCATTCACGGCATCGGCAGGGTGGAGTACGAGATCCGCGACGGCGAGATCATCTACAGCGATGCGGGGCCGATACGGGTCATGGTGACCGAACCGCAGGTCGGAGCCACCACCGAACCCACCATGCGCGATCTGCGCGAGGGCCTCATCCGCGTCTGGGGCACCGACTACGGGGTCCACAGTCCCACCTCGATATCCAGGTTCACCGACATGACTCGGCAGGCCGCGGCCTACCGCGAACGACGGGTGCTGCTGGCCGGCGACGCCGCACATGTGCATAGCCCGGTGGGTGGACAGGGCCTCAACACCGGTGTGCAGGATGCGGTGAATCTGGGATGGAAGCTGGCCCAGGTCGTCAACCAGACATCGCCCGACAGCCTCCTGGATACCTACCATGCCGAGCGCCACCCGGTCGCTGCCCGCGTGCTGCACGACACGCTCGCGCAAGTCGCGCTGTTCCGCGAAGACGACCGCACGAAGGCCCTGCGCGACACGATTGCCGAGCTCCTCAGCATGGACGAGCCCCGCAGGCGCTTCGCGGCGTTGATGTCCGGTCTGGGCATTCACTACGAACTCGGCGAGGGACACCCGCTGCTCGGACGGCGCATGCCCGATCTCGACCTGGTCACCGCCAACGGCCCGCTGCGGGTCTTCACCCTGCTGCACGATGCCCGGGCGGTGTTCCTCAACCTCGGTGAGTCCGGCGACGTCGACGTCACTCCCTGGGCAGATCGCGTTCAGTTGATCGACGCCACATACGCGGGTGCGTGGGAGCTCCCGGCACTCGGGGTGGTCACCGCCCCCACCGCCGTGCTGATTCGGCCCGACGGATATGTGGCCTGGGTGGGCGAGCGAACCGACCTGGGGCTCGCTGACGCGCTGACCACCTGGTTCGGATCCGCCTAGCTCCCCGCCCGCCAGAGCAGCCACAGCGCGAGGTAGGTGAAGCCCACCATGATCCCGAGCATCCAGTATTGCGAGCGCACCGCGAGGCGCGCGTCGCTGTAGGTCGACAGCGCGCGGTCGTGCGCGAGCACCAGCGCGAACACGTGGCCGACGACCACGAAGGCGAACTGGGCGTACCAGGTGGCGTTCTGGCCGATCAGGGAGAAGTCGATCGCCGACGACGCGGTGCCGAACAGGTCCCAGCCCTGGCCGAACGGGTCCGCTGCGAGGTACTTGATCGCCTGGCCCTCGAACAGCAGGTACGTGAGGTAGTGGGCCGCCACGTACGCCGCCGCGATCGGCACGAGCGTATGTATGAACCGCATCCGCAGCCGGGCGGCCGTGATGCCTCCGCCGACCGAATGGGCGCCCTGCATCCCGAGCCAGTAGAAGCCCGCGACCAGCCCGACGCCGAACAGCAGCCCGACGGTGTCGGCGAGCTTCGGCGCCGTCGTCACGCCCACGCCGAGCGAGGTGAACGCGTCCACGATGTCGGGAGACACGTTCTTCCACACCGAGCCCTGGCTCAGCCCGTCGAACGTGACGGTCCCGATCATCGCGGTGACGAATGCCACGGTGCCAGGAGCCGCATCGAGCTTCGGCAGGCCTGAGAGCAGCGGTCGCACGCCGACGACGCGGTCGCGCGTCTCGAACGGGCTGATCCGCGAGAAGAGGTTGAAGTAGACCGAGAACGTCTCGCCCCGCCGCTGCCACGTCTCCGTCCCCCACACCGCCTGAGCCGCGAGCGTGACGACCGTGTAGCCGAGCGCGGCCGTGACCAGCGTGCGCGGGAAGCTGGCCCACTTTGCGGCCAGTTCGATCCAGGCGAACACCACGAGGCCGACGGCCGCCGGCCAGCGGCCGAGCCACGAGGGATAGGGGCGCGCCACCGGCGCCCGGCGACCGAGCACCGCGCCGGTCGCGCGGCCGATCGCGCGCCACGGGTTGAAGGCGCGGAACACGTCGCCGAACAGCAGCGACACGACCACGAGCCCGACCCAGAAGGTGATCATGATGAACGTCGGCGCAAGGTTGTCGACGGCCGAGTCCGGCCCGACGTAGCCGGCCACGATCACGATCACGAGCAGCGCGACGCCGATCGCGCCGCACAGCACGTCCAACACGCGGCTGCCGAGGATCCGGCCGGTACCCCAGGGCAGCGGCCTCCATCGCGCCTCCTCCAGCTGCGGCTTCGACCACAGCGCCGCGAGTGCGACGAACGAGACCACGAGCACCGTGACCGCGCCCCACAGGAACAGCCATTCGGGGATCGGGAGCGCCGTGCGCTGGATCGGCCCGCCGTGGGCCGACGCCGCCGCCGGCGTCGCCAGTGCGGCAAGTGCGGTCAGCGTGGCGACCCGAGCGGCGCGCATGCTCCTAGAGAGCGGTCTTGACCGCGTTCTCGAACGCCCGCAGGCCGAAAGAGCCCTCGAGCCGCGCGGTGATCTTGCCGTCGGCGCCGACCACGAACAGCCACGGCTCGGTGCGCAGCTTGAACGCCTCGAGCGGCGGGCGCAGCCCGGCGTTCGGGTCGTTGTCGGCGTAGACCTCCTGGTGGATGAAGTCGACCTTGGAGCCGTACTTGGCCTCCATCTGCAGCGCGATGTCGGTCACCGGGCCGCAGACGCGCGACTGGCACAGCTGCGGGGTCGCGAACAGCAGCGCGACGGGCTTCTTTCCGACGACGTCCGCGAACGAGGACTTGTGCATGTCGCTCGGCGGCGTGCGCGTGTCGAGCAGCTTGTCATCGCCCTTCACCGAGGCGATCGTGTCGGTCGCGACCTTCGGCGCCGGCTCCCCGACGTCCGGGATCTCGTCGGCCTTCTTCGTGTTCACCTGCACCTGTGTCGGTGCGGCCACGAACGTGTTGCCGCTCTTCGTGACGGTCAGGACCGACCACGGGCCCTTCTTGTCGAACGGCACCTGCGCCTCGTAGACGGCGGCGAACGGGTCGGTCTCGGTGGCGGCCTGCTTGGACCGGTAGCGGCCCTCGGTGACGAGCACGTCGGCGGGCGCCGCGAACGGCCCCTCCGCGGGGTCGTCGGGCGTCGGCGCGACGTAGACGACGGTCGGCCCGTACACGAACTGGCCCTGGTCGTCGATCACGCCAAAGCCGAGGCGGTCGGTGCCGACCGTGAACACCGACGTCGCGAGCCCGGCCTCGACCGAGCCGCCGCCCTTGACCTCCTCGGCGATCTGCTGGAGCGTCTTCCCGTCGGCCGACGGGAAGTCGGACTCGCTCACCTGCTGCGCCGCGCGCACCTTCTCCTGGAGCCCGCCCGCGGCCGGCACCTGCTCGACCGGATCCTTCGACGACGTGTCGCCGCCACCGCATCCGGTCACCGGCAAAACGACGCAAAGCGCCACCAGCGCGAGCACAAGCCTGGCCATCACGGCCCATGAGGGTAGCCGGGCGCCGCGGCGCCTACTTCGCGCTCACCGGTTCGTTGTTGAGGCTGCGCCACAGGTACAGGGAGGCGCGCGTGCGGTGCGGACGCCACGGCTCGGCGATGGCGGTCATGTCCGCGGCGTTGGGCGGTGCCTGCAGCTCGTACGCACGCATGACCGCGTTGCGCACCCCGAGGTCGCCGGTCGGGAGGACGTCCGGCCGGTGCAGGGTGAACATCAGGAACATGTGCGCGGTCCACTCCCCGATCCCCTTGACCGCGGTGAGCGCGCGGATCACCTCGTCATCCGGCAGGTCTTCGAGCCGGTCGAGCTCGAGCTCACCGGACACCACGTGCTCGGCGAGCGAGCGCAGGTACGCGACCTTCGCGTGCGAGAAGCCGCAGGCGATGCGGAGCTCCTCCGGATCGTCGGCGAGGATCTGCTCCGGCGTGGGAGTGTGGCCGTCGAAACGCTCCAGCAGCCGGCGCCAGATCGCGGCGGCCGCCTTCACGGAGAGCTGCTGCCCGGTGATGCCGCGTACGAGCGCGCCGTACAGCTCGGCCGGGCGCCCGCGGCTGTCGTTCTCGACGGGCAGCGGCCCGCCGAAGTCGTCGATAAGCCGCGCCATGATCGGGTCGGCGCGGTGGAGGTGGGCGTCCGGGGCTTTCACGGCCCCGGAGCCTAGCGTAACCGTCGTCTAGCCGTCAGCGGTGATGCGGGTGGCCAGCTCACCGAGCACGCGCATCGCGTCCTCGTTCTCGATCTGGCACGTTCCGGCCGCCTCGTGGCCGCCGCCGCCGTAGGCCAGCATCAGCTCGCCGACGTTCGTGGCGCTGGTGCGGTCGATGATCGACTTGCCGGTGGCGAACACCGTGTTCTGCTGCTTCAGGCCCCACAGGACGTGGATCGAGATGTTGCAGAGCGGGAACAGCGCGTAGATCGTGAAGCGGTTCGTCGGGTGGATGACCTCCTCCTCGCGGAGGTCGAGCACCACGAGGTTGCCGTGCACGGTCGCGCAGCGCTTGATCTGCTCGACGGCGAGGTCGGCGTGCTCGAAGTACAGGTCGACGCGCTCGGCGACGTCGGGCGTGGCGAGGATGTCCTCGACGCTCGTCGTCGTGCAGGCGTCGATCAGCTGCATCATCAGCTGGTAGTTCGAGATCCGGAAGTCGCGGAAGCGGCCGAGCCCGGTGCGCGGGTCCATCAGGAAGTTGAGCAGCACCCAGCCGGTCGGGTGAAGGATCTCGCCGAGCGTGAACTGGGCGGCGTCGCTCTTGTCGACCGCGTCCATCAGATCCTCGATGCCGGGGAAGCTCCCCGCGCCGCCGAAGTGCTCGTACACCACGCGGGCGGCCGAATCGGCGCCGGGCACGATCACGTGGTTGGCCGGGTGGCCGGCGACGCGGATCGTCTCTGAGTGGTGGTGGTCGAACGCGATGTGCACGCCGGGGTGGTACGGGAGATTGGTGGTGATGTCACCCGCGCCGATCTCGACCTTGCCGTCCTGAACATCCTTGGGATGAACGAACTTGACGTCGTCGAGGATGCCGAGGTGCTTGAGAAGGGCGGCGCACACCAGCCCGTCGAAATCACTGCGCGTGACGAGCCGGAAGCGCTCTGCCTGAAGCTGGGTCATGAGGAGTGCATCGGCAGAACAGGTCGTTTGCTTCAGGTCGGCGACAGGTACGGTGCGAAGCATGACCCGCGCTCTCCTCATGCTCACGTTCGCCCTCGCCCTGCTCGCCGGTTGCGGAGGCGGGGACGACGGCGGGGATTCGGGCGGCGGCGGGGACGCGCTCTCGAAGGACGAGTTCGTCGCCGAGGCGAACAAGATCTGCCGCGAGGGCGAGCAGAAGATCACCGAGACCACCAAGGACTCGCAGGCGAAGATCCAGGAGGCGAAGACCCAGGAGGACCAGCAGAAGGTCGTCGCCGACGTGCTCGAGGACACCGCGAAGGAGTACGACCCCTACCTCGAGCGGCTCAAGGACCTCAACCCGCCGCAGGAGCTCTCCGACGACTGGGACAAGTTCGTCACCGGGGTCAGCGACGCGTTCGAGCTGATCCCGGAGCTGGCCGACGCCACCCGCGAGGGCGACCGCCAGAAGCTCCAGGAGCTGACCGACCAGTTCACGAAGCTCGGCGACGACACGCGTCCGTTCGCCCAGACCAACAAGCTGGACGACTGCCTGCCGGACAACTCGGGCGCGTAGGCCCGCGTCAGCGCGGCCGCAACCCGTCCAGGGCGCTCGCCACCACGGCGTCGGCGTATTCGGCCGTGAGCGGACCGCTGCGCTGAAGCCAGCGGCTGAACAGCGGGCCCCAGATCATGTCGATGGCCACGTCGAGGTCGAGCGCGTCGCCCAGCTGCCCGGCCCGCTGCGCGCTGCCCAGCCGCTCGCGCTTGGCCTGCTGCAGCGGCTCATCGAGCCACTCGGAGTAGGTCGCCGCCAGCGCAGGATCGTGCTGTAGCTCTGTGGCGAGCGCGCGCATCGGCGCGTCGTAGCGCGGATCGTTCAGCTCCTCGACGGTGGCGCGTAGAACGAGCTTGAGGTCGGCTTCGAGGTCGCCGGTGTCCGGCAGTGCGGCCGCTTCGCCGTCCTGGCCCTCGCTGAGGGCGAGGAGCGCGTCGAGCAGCACGGCTCCCTTGGAGGGCCACCAGCGGTAGATCGTCTGCTTGCCGACGCCGGCCCGCGCAGCGATGCCCTCGATGCTCAGCTTCGCGTACCCGACCTCGCCGACGAGGTCGAGCGCCGCCGCCAGGATCGCGCGCCGCGACGCGTCGCTACGGCGGGTGGAGTTCGGGGGGGTCCTGGGCTCGGACACGCGGCGGGACCGTATCAGACGAGACGGTTCGTCTTGACAAAGTCTAGGCGTCGCTGCATAGTGGTCGAGCACGTTGTGAACCGGACCGGTTCGTCTCGACTCGCTAGCGAAAGGCTCAAGATGCGCACCCAAGACACCACCGCTCACCGCGTCTGGTTCATCACGGGCGCCAGCCGTGGCCTCGGCCACGCGTTCACCGAGGCCGCACTCGCCGCCGGCGACCGCGTGGTCGCCGCCGCCCGGACCGTCACGGGACTGAACGACGTCGCGGCCGAGCACGGCGATCGCCTGTTGCGCCTGTCCGTCGACGTCACCGACCGCGCTGCCGTGCTTGCCGCTGTCGGCACGGCGGTCCATCGCTTCGGTCGCCTCGACATCGTCGTGAACAACGCCGGCACGCTGTCCTTGGGCATGGTCGAGGAGTTCACCGAGGCCGAGGCACGTGCCCAGATCGAGACGAACTTCTTCGGCGCCCTGTGGGTCAGCCAGGCCGTACTCCCGCAGCTGCGCGCGCAGCGCTCCGGGCACATCGTCCAGGTCTCCAGCATCGGCGCGCTCGCCGGCTTTCCCTCCACCGGGATGTACGGCGCGAGCAAGTCCGCGCTGGAAGGCATGAGCGAGGCGCTGGCCGCGGAGGTGGCCCGGTTTGGCGTCAAGCTCACGATCGTCGAGCCCGGCGGCTACTGGACCGACCTCTACACCAGCATGCGGCAGGCCATTCCCCTCCCGGCCTACGCGCCGCTGCGTGCCGAACTGGAGGCGGAGTGGGCCGAAGGCTCGATCGACAGCGAGCCGCAACTCGCCGCCGAAGCCCTGATGAAGCTGGTCGACAGCGATGACCCGCCGCTGCGGCTGCTGCTCGGCAGCGCGGTCTACGATCTCGCCTTCGACATCGCGCGGCAGCGGATGGACACGTGGGCCGGTTGGGAGCAGGTGAGCCGCGCCGCGGAACGTGCCGTCGCCGCGCCGGCGACGAGCTGATTGCCATTGCCACCAACCTGGACCATCCGCCCTGAGTCCCCCGGTGATCGCCAGGCGGTCCGCGATGTCGTCCTCGCCGCGTTCCCGACGCCCGAGGAGGCCGACCTCGTGGATGCCCTGCGCGTCGATCCGGCGTGGCTCCCCGGCCTGTCGATCGTGGCGTCGGCGCCCGACGGCACGATCGCCGCGCACGTGCTCCTCACCCGCTGCCACGTCGACGATGCGCCGGCACTCGCGCTGGCCCCGTGCGCCGTCCTGCCCGCCTACCAACGACAAGGCGCCGGATCTGCCGCGATCGGCGCAGGGCTGGACGCCGCCCGTGAACAGGGCGAGAACCTGGTGCTGGTCCTCGGCCATCCTGAGTACTACCCGAGGTTCGGCTTCACGCCGGCCTCCGGTTACGGGATCCGGCCGCCGTTCGACGTGCCCGACGAGGCGATGATGGCGCTCGCCCTCGACGACACTCGCGCCGTCCCGCGGGGCACGATCCGCTATCCGGGTCCGTTCGGCGTCTGAGCCGTAGTCTCCGCGGGCCGTGAGCGAACTCGAGCTGACGCGAACGCGCGACGATCGCCGCCTGTACGCGCTCGGCGACGTGGGCACCGTGCGC
Organism: uncultured Solirubrobacteraceae bacterium; assembly: GCA_963792385.1. Lineage (GTDB taxonomy): Bacteria > Actinomycetota > Thermoleophilia > Solirubrobacterales > Solirubrobacteraceae > DASSUW01. Next base: position 249,441 of record CAWBVZ010000003.1, read on the forward strand.
CTGAAGGGGTGGGCGTCACGGGCCGCGAGCGCAGAGGCGAAGGGCCGCAGCTGGGAGATCTCCCGCCGCGGGATCCTGCGCCAGGCGGTCGAGGCGAGCGATGCGGCAGGCACGACGATCGGGCGGTTCAGCACGCGCGGCATCCGCCGCGGCGGCGCGCTGTACTGGCACGATCGCGAGTTCGCGCTGCGCCCGGCGAGCCGCTGGCGCGAGCGCTACGCGTTGGTGGACGGCGACCGCGAGCTCGCTGTCTTCGACGGCAAGGGCTGGGGCAAGCGGCCGGTCAAGGTCACGGTCGACGACCCGCGCTCAGTGGATCCGGGGCTGCTGCTGTTCGCCGCATTCGTCGTGCACGGGCTGGCCGAGGACGCCAGCGCCGCCGCGTCGGCGGGCGCCTGACGCGCACGCGGTCCATGTTCCCAACCTGGCCGGCGCGTCGGGGGTCGTACGAGCGACACCCAACGCCCCAGGAAGGGAAGCACCATGTTCAAGATCACACGCCGGGCCGTCGTACACCTGCGCCGCAACGCGGTCGGGTACCTCGCGCTCTCGATTGCTCTCGGCGGCACGTCGTACGCGGCCGCCCAGCTCCCGCGCAACAGCGTGGGGTCCGATCAGGTCCGCGCGAACGCCGTCGGACCGTCCGAGCTTCGGGCGGGCGCTGTCCGCCCCGGCGATCTCCCGACGCTCCCGGCGGTTCGTGTCGACGACGACACTCAGGTCGAGCTCGCGACCGCGAACTTCAAGCTCCTCAACCTCGACGACGAGGTCTTCGATACCGCGGCGATGCACCCGGGCAACGGCCGCGACGACCGCATCCGCGTGCCGCGCGCGGGCACCTACGTGCTCACCGGAGAAGTCGAGTGGGAGGCCAACGACACCGGATACCGCAAGCTCGAGCTCGTCCACCTGAACGCCCCCGGCCCGCTGCCGTTCGAGCCCGTCGGCAGCTCGCTCGTCGAGCCGCGCGACAGCCCGATCCAGTCCACCATCCAGCAGGTGACCGCGATCGTCCGCCTGTCCGAGGGAGACACGATCGGCCTGCTGGCCGGTCAGGGCAGCGGCGACGACCTCGAACTGGTGCGCGCGACGCTCAGCGCCGCGTTCGTCAGCCCGTGATGCGCGTGCTCGCAACGATCGTGGTCGCGGCGGGCCTGCTCGCCGCGACCACGGCGCCCGCGCCGGCCTTCACGCCTCCGATCGGGACGGACAAGGGATCGCTGACCGATCGCGATCCGCGTCTGGCAGGATCTGCGCGTGAGCACCCGGCCGATCGTCGTACCGCCCGGTGAGGGCCATCGAGTGGGCAACGTGGAGTTCCTCGCGCGGACGGCCGATACGCCGCGCTTCACGTTCGGGATCATCGAGATCGCTCCCGGCCGCGTGCTCGAGGAACACGTCCACGCCGCCGAGGACGACGCGTTCTACATCGTCGAGGGCGAGATGACGTTCACGTTCGGCGACGAGACGGCGGCGGCGCCGCCCGGCACGTTCGTCCTCGTCCCGCCCGGGGTGTCGCACGGCTTTCGCAACGACGGCGCGACACCCGTCCGGATGCTGAACATCCACGCTCCCGCCGGCTTCGACCGGCGCATCGGCCTGCCCGGCTAGCGCGACGCCGATGTAGCTTGATCAGCATGGCGGTCGCCGACGAGCTCGAACGGGGCCGGGCGCTGTGCGCCCAGGGCGCGTGGCTCGACGCGCACGCAGCGCTGGCGAGCGCCGATCGAGCGGATCCGCTGGAGGCGGACGATCTGGAGCTGCTGGCGACCGTCGCCTACATGCTGGGGCACGACGACGAATACGTGGGCGTGCTCGAGCGCGCGCACCGGCGGCATCTCGACGCCGGCGCGCCGCTGCGCGCGGCGCTGTGCGCATTCTGGAGCGGCATGGCGCTGATGGTGGAAGGCGAGGTCGGTCGCGCAACCGGTTGGCTCGGCCGCGCGCAGCGGCTGGTCGAGCAGGAACCGGGCGAGTGTGTGGAGCAGGGGTACCTGTTGATCCCGTTCGCGCAGCGGCGCGAGGTGATGGGCGATTTCGACGCCGCCATCGCGACCGTGCGCGACGCGGTTGCGATCGCCCAGCGGTTCGGCGACCGGGACCTGTTCGCGCTCGCGATAAACATGCACGGCCGCCTCTTGATCGAGGCCGGTCGCACCGTCGAGGGCGTCGCCCTGCTCGACGAGGCGATGGTGGCGGTCACCGCGGGCGAGCTGTCGCCGATCGCCACCGGCATCGTGTACTGCGCCGTGATCATCGGCTGCCGCGCCGCGCACGAGCCGCGCCGCGCGCAGGAGTGGACGGCGGCCCTGACCGGTTGGTGCGAGAGCCAGCCGGACATGGTGGCCTTCAGCGGCCGCTGCCGCGTGCACCGGGCCGAGATCATGCAGATGAGGGGCGCCTGGGCCGACGCCCTCGACGAGGCGCGGTCCGCCGCCGACCGCGCCGCCCGCGGCAATCACCGCTCGGCGCTCGCCGAGGCCGCATATGTCCAGGGCGACGTGCACCGGCTGCGTGGTGCGTTCGCCGAGGCCGAAGCGGCGTACCGCGACGCAAGCCTGCACGGGCGCGAGCCGCAGCCGGGACTGGCGCTCCTGCGACTGGCGCAGGGCAACATCGACGCCGCGCTCGCCACGATCCGCCGGGTACTGGATGTGACGACCGCCCCGGCCGAGCGCGTCAACCTCCTGTCCGCCGGCGCCGATGTGATGGTCGCCGCGGGAGACATCGACGCCGCGCACCGCGCGTGTGACGAGCTTGCCGAGTCCATGGTCGGCAATGACATGGGCGTCCTGCAGGCGATCGTGGCGCAGACGCGCGGGGCGGTCGAGCTGGCTGCGGGGGACCCGCGCGCGGCGCTGCCCGCGCTGCGTCAGGCGTGGCGCGTGTGGGAGGACATCGAGGCTCCGTACGACGCTGCGCTCGTGCGGACGCTCATGGGCGAGGCGTGCCAGGCGCTCGGCGATCACGACGCGGCCGCGCTCGAGTTCGAGGCGGCCCGTCGGGCCTTCGACGAGCTGGGAGCAGCTCCCGACGTCGCTCGTGTCGACGCGCTCACCGGTACGGGCGAAGCGCACGGCCTGACCGCGCGGGAGCTGGAGGTCCTGCGCCTCCTCGCCGCCGGGAGGACCAACAAGGCGATCGCGGACGCGCTCGTCCTGAGCGACCGCACAGTCGACCGGCACGTCAGCAACATCTTCGTGAAGCTCTCCGTCTCGTCGCGTTCCGCCGCCACGGCGTTCGCCTACGAGCACCGCCTCGTCTGAGGACTCTGCGCGAATTCACCCATCCGGGCGCAGCGCAGGTTGGGTGATCCATCCGATGCGCCGGGACCCATGCCGCTCGTACGGTCGCAGCACCAAATGCGAACGAACGAGGACATCATGAGCGAGTACTTCGAAACGGTGATCGTCGGGGGCGGGCAGGCCGGCCTGTCGGTCGGCTATCACCTCGCGCAACAGGACCGGTCATTCGTGATCCTGGAGGCGAACGAGCGGATCGGCGACAACTGGCGCGCGCGCTTCGATTCGCTGCGCCTCTTCAGCCCGGCGCGCTACGACGGGCTCCCCGGGTGGCCGTTCCCGATGGACGGTTGGGAATACCCGACGAAGGACGAGATGGCCGACTACCTCGAGGCGTACGCCGATCGTTTCGAGCTCCCCGTCATCACCGGCGTCGGCGTCGACCGGATCCGCCGTGATGGCGATCGCTACATCGTGCGGGCCGGCGCGCATCGCTTCGAGACCGACAACGTGGTCGTCGCGTCCGGCACGTTCCAGGAGCCGATCGTGCCCGAGTACGCGACCGAGCTTGACCCGGCGATCACGCAGATGCACTCCAGCGGCTACCGCAACCCGTCGCAGCTGCAGGACGGACCGGTGCTCGTGGTCGGCGCCGCCCATTCGGGAGCCGACATCGCGTTCGACGTCGCGGCGACCCATGAGACCGTGCTGGCCGGCAAGGTGAACGGCGAGCTGCCGTTCGCGTTCGAGAGCCGGGTAGCGCGTGTGGTGCTGCCGATCATGTGGTTCGTCGCCAACCACGTGCTGACGCTGCGGACGCCGCTCGGCCGCAAGGCGCGCGGGCACGTCCGGGCGCATGGCGGTCCGCTGCTGCGAGTCAAGCGCGCGCACCTGCTCGCGGCCGGCGTGGAGCGCACCGAGTCCCGTGTCGTCGGCGTACGCGACGGGCGGCCGCAGCTGGCCGACGGCCGCGTGCTCGACGTCGCCAACGTGGTCTGGTGCACCGGGTTCGGCAAGGACGTCTCGTGGATCGAGGCGGCAGTCACCGGCGCGGACGGCTGGCCCGAGCAGACGCGTGGTGTCGTCGAATCGTCGCCCGGCCTGTACTTCGCCGGCCTGCCGTTCCTCGACTCGTTTGCCTCGATGCTGATCGGCGGCGCCGGCCGCGACGCGAAGCGGGTGGCGCGCCACATCGCCGCCCGCGAACGTGCCGGGGCGCCGGCGCCGCGCGGATCCGGCGCGGTGCTCGCACGCGCGTAGGCGCCTAGAGCCAGCCGCGCTCCTCGGCCACGCGGATCGCCTCGATGCGGCTGTGCGCGTCGAGCTTCTGCATGATCGAGGACAGGTGGTTGCGCGTCGTGCCGGGCGAGAGATACAGCGCGGCGGCCAGCTCGGCGACCGTGCCGTGCCGGCGGGCCTGTGCGAGCACCTCCTGCTCGCGCGCGGTGAGCGGGTTCTCGCCCTGGCTCAGCGCCGCGGCTGCGAGCCCGGGATCGACGACCCGCTGGCCCGCGACGGCGGCGCGGATCGCGCGCGCCAGCTCGGCGGCCGGCGCGTCCTTGAGCAGGAAGCCGACCGCGCCGGCCTCCATCGCGCGGCGCAGATAGCCGGGCCGGTTGAACGTCGTGAGCATGATCACGCGCACGTCCGGCAGCTCGTCGCGCAGCGCGGCGGCGACGTCGAGGCCGTCCATGCCGGGCAGGCCGATGTCGAGCAGCGCCACGTCCGCGCCGGCGCGGCGCGCGGCGGCGAGCACCTCGTCACCGCGGCCCACGTCGGCGACCACCTCGATGTCCTCCTCGAGACCGAGCAGGCTGACGAGGGCGCCGCGCACCATCGCCTGGTCCTCGGCGAGCAGCACGCGGATCACGCGGCGGGCTCACTCCGCGGCACGCGCACCGTCAGCCGGAAGCCGCCCGCAGGCCCGGCGCCGGCCTCGACGCTGCCGCCGACCGACTGCGCGCGCTCGCGCAGCCCGGTCAGGCCGTGCCCGCCGGGGTCGGAAGCGGGCGCGCCGCGGCCGTCGTCGGCGATCTCGAGCTCGGTCGTCCCGGGCCCGGGCCTGACCGTGATCGCGGTCCGCCGGGCGCCGCTGTGGCGGATTGCGTTCGTCGCGCCCTCGCGCACCGCCCAGGCCAGCACCGACTCGACCTCGGGGTCGAGCGGCCCGTTGAGGCTGCCGACCTCCAGCTCGATCCCGGCCGCCTCGAGCGCGACCTTCGCGCCGGCGAGCTCGGTCGTCAGCGTCGGGCGGCGGTAGTCGCCGACCGCCTCGCGCACCTGGCGCAGGGCGCTGCGGGTCAGCTCGCGGATCTCCTCGACCTCGGTCGCCGCCCGGTCGGCGCCGGGCGGGAGCAGCTTGCCCGCCAGCTCGGCCTTCAGTGCGATCAGCGAGAGGTCGTGACCGAGCAGGTCGTGGAGGTCGCGCGAGAAGCGCAGCCGCTCCTCGGCCACGGCCAGCTCGGCCAGCTCGGCGCGGGCATCGCGCAGCGCCTCGTTTGCCCGCATCAGGCCGCCGATCAGGAGCCACAGCGTGCTGGTCGCGAACACCGCCGCCGTGACGCCCCAGAAGACCCCAGCCTCGGGCGCGGCGACGGCGAGCGTCCCCGCGGCGAGCGCTGTGATCGCCGTGATCGCCTTCGCGCTGACGGCCCCGGACAGCCGCACGCCGGCGGCCGACCCCGCCCACACGAACAGCCACGCGAAGACGTCGTCCGCCGCGAGCGTCAGCACGACGGCGATCGCCAGCATCGCGAAGGCGGGCTTCAGGACGGGGCGCTGGGTCATTACGACGAGCAGGAACAGGGCGGCGAATGCGGGCACGCCGGCAGCGACGAGGGCCACCTGCCACCACGACGGATCGGTCGCCGCGAAGGCGGCGGTCGGAGCCAACACCCACAGCGCGCCGAATACAGGCCCGGCCCAGTTCCAGAAGCGGGCCCATTTGGGGGCTTGTTCATGGATCGAATTCATCATGCTCAGCACGCTAGGAAATGGCCGTCCTGCGCTGCCAGTGCCGGCCGTCCTGAATCCGCCATGACATTCGTCACGGGCCGAGCCGGAACGGCGGGTACTCGTCGGTCACGAGGATGAAGGCGTAGCCGATGACGCGGTTCTGCCAGCGGATCACGCCCTCGACGTAGCCGAACATCCCGCGCGGGTAGCGGCCCGTGAAGAGGATCGCGAACCAGGCGATGAACACGACGATCAGCAGCCCCAGCCACAGGAACCCCAGCAGGATCCAGTGTGGGATCGCGAGCAGCCACTTCACCAGCGGCAGCCACCGATTCAGCCCATCGCGCGCGTCGGGATACGGCGCCTCGAGGTGCACCGACTGCTCCTCGTCGGTCGACGGGTAGCGGTCGTCCATCAGCGCCATGTAGATCCCGACGCGGTTCGAGAACCGCAGCAGCTCGAGGTTCCAGTCGTACCACCAGCGCGGGTACTTCTGGCGGAACAGGATCATCAGCAGCGGCGGCAGGAACAGCAGGCCGGTCCCGCCGACCGCGAGCGTCGTCGTGTGTGTCGTGTCGGTATCCCACGACTCGTTCACCCCGCCGATGCTCCCGAGCACGATGAGGATCGGAATCGCCGCGAACACCCGCAGCGCGCTGCTCAGGCGGTTGAGGTCGCGGTCGGGATAGTCGACTGCGAACTGGACCGGATAGGTCTCGTTCATGTCTGCCTCCTCGTGTACGTAATCGTGAAGTCGAGCTCCCAGTTCGCGCCGTCGTGGCTCGACTCCCACTGGCCGGCGATCGTGTCGCCGCCGTCGCTGAACGTGCCGGTGAAACGCTGCGAGAAACTCAGCGGCGTGAAGTCCGGCGTATCCCGCAGGAGCGTCCAGACGCCGTCGCGGAAGGTCATCGCGTACACGCGCGCGACGCCTCGCGAGTCGAAGTAGTGCTGCGTGTACGCGTCGCCGGCGTCGGCGCGGCCGGTGATCACGACGCTGTCCGGGGCGTCGGGGTGGGGGACCTCCGTGCGCTGGGCCATGAACTGCCCGCCCAGCATCCACTCGAACACGGTGCGCCCCACCACCTCCCCGGGCGGCGCCAGCGAAGTCTCCACGCTCCACTCGCCGATGAACGGCTCTAAGCGCTCCATCCGTATCCCTCCCGTTGTGCGCTACGTGACCGGGCGGAAGCCCGAGCACAGCACGCGCATCCACACGATCCGCCCGTCACGTGCCGAAAGGTACGCCTGTTGCTCGACGAGGAACCGGCCGTCGGGGTTGCGAACGCTGAAGCGATACCCGACGCGCTCGCGGTCGACGACGGTGTCGGACTCGAGCTGGTCGAGCGCCTCGATCTCGTCCGAGTCCTCGAACCACTGGCGCAGCACGGTCGCGATCACGGCGTCGGGGTCGGTCGCCTCCCAGATCCGGTTCGGCGTCATCCCGCGGAAGTCGATCTCGCCGTCCATCAGCTCGCGCAGACGGTCGAAGTCCTTGGCGGCGAGGGCGCGCGCGAACTCGGCGCCCACCGTCGTCGGCTCAGACCTCGCGCTCATCGCCGTGGAGTCTGCGCCCTGGGCTCGGACCCCGCGCACGCGACGCACAGCACGCTGTCCGGCATCGCGCGCAGCCTGGCCGGCGCGATCGGCTCGCCGCACACGTCGCAGATCCCGTACGTCCCGGCGTCGAGCTTCGCCAGCGCCCGCTCGGTGCGCGCCAGGGTGGTCTCCAGCGAGCGGCCGACGCCGATGTCGGTCAACCGGCTGATCGCCTCGGTGGTGCCGTCCCCGATCCGCTTCCCGAATCCCTGCGCGGCGCCGAGCTCTGGGCGCTCCGCGAGCGACGCCACGCGCTCATGCGTGCTGCGGCGGCGCTCTTCGAGCTCGGCGCGAATCGCGTCGAGATCGAGGTCTTCGCCGGGTGCGGGCATGGGACGACGTTACACCGCCCACGACGTCGGCGAAGGAATAAACCGCCGGGCGATCCGTATACACAGGTGAACCAGCACACACACATTCACCGCGGGAGGTGGATTGAAGTGAAGTTTCACCGATATTCGATGATCGCCCTGGCGGTCCTCGTTGCGGGCGTGACCGCGTTCACCGCGTCGAGCGCCTCGGCCCAGAACATCTCGAACCGCGCCCAGGCCCCGGGCAACGTGGCCGGCGTGATCTTCCATCCGAACGGGGACTGCTTCGAGATCTGGGACAACGTCAAGAACGGCGTCAAGGTGCGCGTGTCCTGGAACTACTACGGCGTCAAGGATCGCGTGAAGGCGGTCTTCTCGCACGGCAAGCACAGCATGCGCTGCGTGGACATGAAGGAGTTCCCGCACCAGATCAAGTTCCGGATCTCGGGCCTTGACAAGGGCGGGCACCTGCAGAAGTCGGGGATCCTGCGCTACCGCACGTACGGCAGCTGACGACCTACGGCTGGCCCGCCGCTCCGCCCGGCACACCGGTGTTGGTGGAGTAGGCGGGCTGCAGCTTCATGTCCGGGCGGATGTGCTGGACGGCCTGCGCGACCGCGATCGCGGACTCGGCGAAGCCGGTCGCGATCAGCTTGAGCTTGCCGTCGAAGGTCGTGATGTCGCCGCACGCCCACACGCGGTCGAGGTTGGTCTGCATCAGGCCGTCGACGCAGATCGCGCCCTTCTCGAGCTCGAAGCCCCACTCCTTCAGCGGGCCGAGCTTGGTCGAGAAGCCGAGCTGGAGCAGGACGGCGTCGCACTCCATCTGCTCGATCGTCTCGTCGGCCGCGTGGTGCAGCTCGACGCCCTCGATCTCGCCGTTGCCGGCCACGCCCTTGATGACGTACGGCACGCGCAGGTCGACGCGGCCGGCGTCGACGTGCGCCATCACCTCGGCGACCGTCGCCTCGTGGGCGCGGAAGCCGTCGCGGCGGTGGACGAGCGTCACGCGCGAGGCGGTGTCGACCAGGTTCACGACCCAGTCGAACGCCGAGTCGCCGCCGCCGACGATCACCACGCGCTTGTCCGCGAAGACCGACTTCTCGCCCACGATGTAGTGGGCGCCGCGACCCTCCCAGGGCGCCATGTCGATGTCCGACACCGGCAGACGCTTGGGCTCGAACGCGCCGTGGCCGCCCGCCACGATCACCGTGCGCGAGCGCAGGTCGCCGCGGTCGGTGTGGAGCGTCACCACGTCGTCGTCCCACGAGATCGTCTGCGCGGTCGTCTCCAGGTGCACGGGCACGTCGAACTGCTCGAGCGCCTGTACGCGCAGGTTCGCGACGAGGTCCTTGGCCAGCACCTTGGGATGGCCGGGAACGTCGAAGATCCACTTCTCCGGATAGAGCGTCGTGCACTGGCCGCCGAGCTCGGGCAGCGAGTCGATGATCCGCGCCGACGCCTGCCGCATCCCGGCCCAGAACGCCGTCGAGAGGCCGACCGGACCGGCGCCGATCACGGTGATGTCGCGGATCTCGTCGAAGTCCTGCTTGAGGTCGGTCGTCATGCCGTGAGCTCGATCGTCAGCGGGGTGCCGTCGAGGGCGTTGAGCGCGCGCTCGACCGAGCACGCCACGCAGGTGAAGGTGGGGGTGTCGCGCTTCGTGTAGGCCGACGCCTCGGTGGTGCGCAGGCGCTGCACGAGGTCCAGGAACGCGGCCGGCTCGTCGGTCTCGAACGCGACCACGAACTCCTGGTCGTCGAGGCCGAACGAGTAGCTCGTGTTGAGATCGATCTGCGGGTACTCACGGCCGACCGCGATGTGCTCCTGCATGATCTTCCAGCGCTCGTCGGCCGGCATTGCGTACCACTCGCGCGTCTTCACGAACGGGTAGACGAACAGGTACTTGGAGTGTGCGGGGCGCACCTGCAGGCGCGATTCGTCCGAATACTCCGACGGTTTCGTCAACGCCAGGTAGGAATAGGGCGTATCGCACCACTTCATCAGCCCGCTCTGGGCGAGCACGACGTGGAACTCGTGGATGCGCTCGAGGTTCGTCGCCTGCGTCAGCACCATCATGTCGGCGTCGCCGCGCGTGCCGACCAGTGAGAACGCGCGCAGCAGACGCTCGCCCGCGAAGTCCTCGCAGGCAGCGAGGAACTCGCGCTTGTGGACGGCGCGGTCGGCGTCGTCGAGGCGGCGCCAGGCCGGGTCGACCTTCAGGAACGTGTATTTGACGAAGTGGCGTTGGGGCATCTTGCTTTACAAAGGATAGGAACGGCGGTGGCGGCCTGCATCGCGGCATCCGATGCGGTCGTCGTGTTAGGAGCCGTTACGGTCTATGTGCGGGTGGGGGTTACCCGAACCGAGGCAGTCCTGCCCGATCCGTAGGATTCCCGCGATGCGGACAGCACTCGTCTCTCCGTACTCGTGGACCTACCCCGGTGGGGTCACGCGCCACATCGAGGCCCTTGCCGCCGAGTTGCTCGCGACGGGCCACGAAGTCCGCGTGTTCGCTCCGTTCGACCGCGATACGCGCGCGACCGCCTTCGCGCACCGTGGCGCGCGCCCGCAGGCGCGCGAGGCGCCCGAGTGGCTGGTCCCGCTCGGCGGCACGATCGGCTGGCCGTCGAACGGCGCGGTGACGAACCTCTCGTACGGCCCGTACGCGGTCTCGACGATGCGACGCGAGCTGCGCGCCTTCGCCCCGGACGTCGTGCACCTGCACGAGCCGGTCACGCCGGTCGTCGGCTGGGACGCGCTGTCGAGCACCGACGCTCCGCTCGTCGGCACGTTCCACTGCTACTCGGAGTCGCGGCTGCCGCACGCGATCGCCGGGATGCTGGGCGCGCGCCGGAAGCTGAACCAGCTGAACCTCCGTCTGGCGGTGTCCGAGGCAGCGGCGTGGACCGGCCGCCGCTTCTACGGCGGCCACTACCGCGTCATCCCCAACGGCGTGACGCTCCCGGACGGGCACGCCGCGCCGCCGCGCCGCCGCGCTCCGGGTGAGCCGCTGCGGATCGTGTTCGTCGGCCAGACCGTCGAGCGCAAGGGCCTGCCCGTGCTGCTGCGCGCCTTCGAGGCGCTGCGCGCTCTGGTGCCGGCCGAGCTGACGATCGTCGGCGCCACCCAGGACGAGATCGCGCCGCTGCTGGTGGACGGCGTCGGCGTGACGGCGCTCGGCCGGGTGGACGACGCCGCGCGTCATGCCGCCCTGCTCGACGCCGACCTCCTGTGCGCGCCGTCGCTCGGCGGCGAGTCGTTCGGGATGGTGCTGACCGAGGCGTTCGCCGCTGGTCGCCCAGTCGTGGCGTCCGACATCGCCGGCTACCGGGACGTCGTCACCGACGGCGCCGACGGGCTGCTCGTGCCGCGTGGCGATGCCACGCGGCTGGCCGAGACACTCCGCGACCTCGCGCTCGACCCCGAGTGGACGACCCGGCTCGGCACCGCCGCCGCACGCAGCGCGGAGCGGTACGCCTGGCCGCGTGTGGCCGAGCAGGTCGTGACCGCCTATGGCGACGCGCGCGCCGTGCCGCAGCCCGAGGGCGCCGCCCGCCGGGCCGCCGTCCGCGTCGGCGCGTTGCCGTCCGACGGCGGCGTGCGCTCGCCCGCCCGCCGCCTGCCGTCGCTCGAGCCGTTGCCCGCCGGCGGCGGCCACCGGGGCTGGCGGATCGCACGCCGCGTGGCGGTCGCCGGAGCGCTCGCCGGAGCGGTCGGAGGCACACTGCTCGCGCTCGACCGGATCGGCATGCGGCCGATCGCCCATGCGCTCGTGAAGTCCCAGCCGGTGTGGGTGCTCGTCGGCCTGGCGCTGATGTGCATCTCGATGCTCGCGCGCGCCGTCGCGTGGCACGCGATCCTGCGCGCGGCGGTGCCGGACGCGCTGCCGCGGCTCGCCGACGCGATCCAGGGCACGACGATCGGCGTCCTGATGTCGGCCACGCTCCCGGCGCGGCTGGGAGAGCCGTCGCGCGCGTTGATCGTGGCGCGGCGCCTCGGCCGGCCACGCGAACGCCTGCCCGCCGTGCTCGGCACGCTGGTCTCCCAGACCATCCTGAACGTCGTGGCGCTGGTGATCCTGGGCACGGTGATGTTCACGACGATCGGCCTGTTCGCCGGCCGCGCGCAGGCGCTCGTGTGGTACGCGCTGGCGCCGTTCGGCGTGCTGTGCGCGGTGCTCGTCGCCCCTGCGCTGCTGCGCTCCGGCCTGCCGTCGCGGTCGGCGCGCGTGCACCGCTGGATGTCGCAGGCGCGCGATGAGCTCGCGCGCGTGCGCTCGGGCCTGCGCGTGTTCCGCTCACCCCGGCTCGGTGCGGAGGCGACGTTCATGCAGCTCACCGCCTGGGCACTCCAGTGGGTCTCCTGCTACGTGCTGCTCGAGGCGCTCGGGCTCGACCTCGACATGGGCGCCGCCGCGGCCGTGCTGTTCGCGGTCAACGTGACCGCCGTGCTGCCGCTGACGCCGTCGAACCTCGGCGTCTTCCAGGCCGCGTGCCTGGCGGTGCTCACCGGCGCCTATGGCGTCGATGCCGCGCAGGCGCTCGGCTACGGGATCATCCTGCAGGCCGTCGAGATCGCCACGGCGGTCGTGATGGGCGCTCCCGCGCTCGTCAAGGAGGGCCTCTCCTGGCGCGAGGTGCGCCTGCGCGCGCTCCACACCGCCCCTGTCTCGCTCGCCCCGGCGGCGCGCGAGGCCGAAGCGTAAGCGCCCGTTTAACTGACCGGAAGAGCAGCAATACACCGGTCTTTGGGCCGTAAAGTCGCCGCAACAGCCCACGAAAGGGATTTGGATGCGACGGCACTGGACGCTGGCAGCGGTACTCGGAATCGGACTGTGGCTACTACCGGCTGCAGCCCAGGGCGCGACCTTCACGGTCAGCCAGCCCACGGACAGCGCCCTGCGCGAGGCCGTCGAGGCGACGAACGATGCTGACGGCGCCGACACGATCCTGCTGCCCGCCGGCACGATCGTCCTGGACAGCGAAGAGGGCGGTCTCAACGTCCTCGACGATCTGACCATCATCGGCGCGGCGGGCGGCAGCGTCCTCGACGGCTCGGACATCGGGCAGCGCATCCTCGACGTCGACGACTGCACCACGACGCGGATCGAGGGCGTGACCTTCACCGGCGCCACCCGCGGGGCGGTTTCCTTCCAGCACCTCGGCGGCGGGGACAGCGCAGCGCGGCAAGCGAGCGGGGTCGAGGAGGACCATCAGCTCGTGGTCACCGGCTCGACGTTCGAGAACAACGAGACGGGCGGGCGTGGCACGGGCGGCGCGATCGACTTCACGCCTTCGGTGAGCAGTGCGAGGCTGATCGTCAGCGGCAGCACGTTCTCGGGCAATCGCGCGGACGGCGGCGAAGGCTTCGGCCGCGGCGGCGCGATCAACTTCGACGGCGGGACGATGACGGTCGAGAACTCGACCTTCACGGACAACGTCGCCCGCGGGCAAACCTTCGACAGCGGCGGCGGCGCGATCGCCGTCAACGGCGGCCAGGCCACGCTCACGCACGTCACGATCGCCGGCAACCGCGCCGAGGGCGGCGCCCGCGGCGGCGGCATCCGCGGCCCGGTGTTCGCGGTCGAGCTCATCCGCGCGAGCTCGTTCGTGCCGATCCACGTGACGAACTCGATCGTCGCGCAGAACACGTCCGAGGTCCAGGAGCAGGAGGGCCTCGCACGCGCTGCCGCCCTGGACACGCAGCTCGACGACTGCGACACGCAGGTCGGCTCGGGCGGCGGCAACGTCGAGAGCTCGACCACCTGCGGCTTCAAGGACGCAAGCGACAAGCAGAACGCCGATCCGGGCCTCGGCCCGCTCGCCGCCAACGGTGGCGCGACGCGCACGATGGCGATCGGCAACACGTCGCCGGCGTACAACGCGGCGGTCGCAGGCGCCTGCGCGGCCACTGACCAGCGCGGCATCACGCGGCCGCAGTTCGCGGCCTGTGACAGCGGCGCGTTCGAGCTCGCACCGGCCAACGTCCTGCCGTCCGCTCCGGTGGCGACGCCGAACCCGGCGGCGGCATCGCGATCGTGCCTGAGCTCGCGGAAGTTCCGCATCCGCCTGCGCGTCCCGAAGGGAGAGCACGTCCGCTCCGCGACCGTGTTCGTCAACGGCAAGAAGGTTGCCGTGCGCCGTGGGAAGCGGCTGACCGCGACGGTCAACCTCCGAGGGCTGACCAAGGACCGCTACAAGGTCCGCATCGTGCTCAAGCTCGCCGACGGCAGCAAGGTGACCGGCGTCCGCCGGTACTGGACCTGCACGCCGGCGATCCACCATTCCAGGCCGCCCAAGGTCTGAGATCCAAGTCGCCGCTCGCCCGGGACCCTGCCCGGGCGAGCGGCGGCGATTCGCCCGCCGCTAGCCTGCGGTAGGTGCAATCCGCGGGAGAGTTCGTCCGCCAGGACTCGGTGTTCCGCGGGTGGGTGCCCGAGGGTGCGCCGCCGTCGCGCTACCACCTGTACGTCGCGCGCGCCTGCGGCTGGTCGCAGCGGACGGTCATCGTGCGCGCCCTGAAGGGCCTCGAGGGTGAGCTCGGTGTCTCGTACCTGCATCCGTACCGCGACGAGCGCGGCTGGCGCTTCACCGGCGGCCCGTTCAGCGACGACGTCAACGCGTTCGCGTTCCTCGCCGAGGCGTACGAGGCGACCGAGCCGGGCTATGAGTCCCGCGTGAGCGTGCCGGTGCTGTGGGACAAGCAGACGGGGACGATCGTCTCCAACGAGTCCGCCGACATCGTGCGCATGCTCAACGACTGGGGCGACCCGGCCGTCGACCTGTATCCCGAGCCGCTGCGGGCGGAGATCGAGGCGCTCGGCGCGTGGATCTACGACGACTTCCAGAACGGCGTCTACCGCGCCGGCTTCGCGCGCACGCAGGAGGCCTATGACCGCGCGTTCGCGGGCGTGTTCGCGGCGATGGCGCGCCTGGAGGCGCTGCTCGGCGAGCGCCGCTACCTCGCCGGGGACGAGATCACGCTTGCCGACTGGCGGCTGTTCCCGACGCTCGTGCGGTTCGACGTCGTCTACCACACGCACTTCCGCTGCAACGGCCGCCGGGTCATCGACAACCCGAACCTGTGGGGCTATACACGCGAGCTGTACCAGCTGCCGGGGATCGCCGACACCGTCGCGATGGACGAGATCCGCGAGCACTACTACACGACGCACGACCAGCTGAACCCGAAGCGGATCATCCCGGGCGGCCCGCTCGACCTCGACTTCAGTGCGCCGCACGGTCGAGGCTGACCGTCTCCTTGGCCTCGAGCAGGGCCAGCGGCCCGGGGCGGCCCAGGTGGTAGCCCTGGGCGAGGGCGCAGCCGAGGTCGCGTAGCGCCGCGAGCTGCTCCTCGGTCTCGACGCCCTCCGCGACCACCGGAAGTCCGAGGCGATCGGCGAGCGAGACCACGCCGCCGACGAGCGCGGAGTGCGCGGGCGACGATCCCATCGCGGCGATGAAGGACCGGTCGACCTTGAGCATGTCGATCGGCAGGTCGGCGAGTGTGGCGAGCGACGAGAACCCGGTGCCGAAGTCGTCGATCGCGATCCGGACGCCCAGTCGCCGCAGCGCGCAGAACGCCTCGCTCGCGTCGTGCACGTCGTCCATCAGCGCCGACTCGGTCAACTCGAGCACGAGCCGGTGCGGGGCAAGGCCGGAGCGCGCCAGCGTCTTCGCGACCTGCCCGACGAAGTCGGGGGTCCGCAGCTGTACGGCGGAGACGTTCACGGCGACGGTCAGATCTCCGAGTGGCGCGATGTCGGAGCACGCGCGCTCCAGCACCCAGGTGCCGATCGGGACGATCAGGCCGGACGCCTCGGCGATCGGGATGAAGTCGGCCGGCGAGACCGGATCGCCCTCGGCGGTCCGCCAGCGCAGCAGTGCCTCCACGCCCTGCGTCGCGCCGGTCGCAAGCGCCACGATCGGCTGGTAGGCGAGGTCGAGCTCGTCTCGCTCGATCGCGCGTGGGAGCGCGGCGCGCAGGTCCATCGCGCGAATCGCGCGTGCGCGCATCGACGGTGAGTAGACGACGACGCGCCCGGCGCCGAGGCTCTTGGCCGCGTGGGACGCGGTGTCGGAGCAGCGCAGGAGGTCCTCGGCGAGGTCGCCGGGGGCGGAGAGCGCAACGCCGGCGCTGGCGCTCAGCGGCACCTCGGATCCGTCGAGGTGAACGGCGCTCGAGACCGCTGCGAGCAGCTCGCGGGCGAACGACTCCGCCTGCTCCGGGTCGCTCACGCCCTCCACCAGCACCGCGAACTCGTCGCCGCCGAGGCGCGCCAGCCGGCCGCGCTCGCCGACGGCTTCGCGGAGCCGCTGTGCCCACAGGGCCAGAACGCGGTCGCCCGCGGAGTGGCCGAGCGATTCGTTGATCGTCTTGAAGTCGTCGAGGGCGATCAGCAGCGTCGCGACCTCGGCGCCACGAGCGAGCGCCGCCTGAAGCCACTGGTCGAAGCGCGCGCGGTTGGCGAGGCCCGTGTGGCGGTCCACGACCGCGCTCTCCTGCAGCTCGGTCTCGAGCCGGCGGCGGTCGGAGACGTCGCGCACGGTCAGCACGACGCCGGCGACGTCGGCGTCCTCGAGCCGATCGGCCACGCGGACGTCGGCGTGCACGGCATGACCGTCGCGGTGGAGCAGCGTGAGCTCACCGGCGGTTGCGTCGGGCATCCGGTGGGCGGCGGCGAGCAGGCCGGCGAGCCGCGCCCGGTGGCCGGGATCGACCAGGGCGCCGACGTCCTGGCCGCTGAGCGTGGCCGCCTGGTGGCCCAGCAGCGGCTCGATCGAGTCGGTGGCGAACGTGATCCTGCGGTCGGCGTCGATCACCACGACGGAGTCGGACGCATGCTGGACGAGCGCCCGGAAGCGACGGTTGGAATCGACCAGCGCGGCACGCTCTCCCTCGGCGCGTGCCTGCGTGGTGCGCAGCTGATTGGCGGCGCGGCGCGCGCGGGCGAAGGCGGCCAGCAACAGCCCGGCCAGCAGCAGCGCGAGTGCGCCGGACCCGGCGCTGACCTTCCACGCGACCACGCTGCGGCGGTCGGCCGCGCTCTGGGAGCGGACGATCTCCGCGTCCATCACCGCGTCGAGCCGGGTCAGCTCGTCGCCCACCACTGCGCTCGTGGTCGTGACGCGCTCGAAGTCGCCGCTGCCGATCGCGTCGCGGACCGTCAACGCAAGGCGCTCGAGTACGCGAACGCGGGCGCGGAGCGCCGCCGAGCCGGGGGCGTCGTCGACGCCGGCGCTGATCGCGCGCAGCTCGCGCTGGCCCATGAGCGCGGCCTGGACCGGGTTGAGGTCCCCGCTGCGTGAGCGCGTGCGCAGAAGCTCGAGCTGGTGCAGGTGCCGGTCCGCCTGCACGAGTCTCAGGGTGCGCTGCCGCTCGTGGTTCGCGTTCACCTGCAGGGTCGCGGCCAACGCGGTCCAGGCGCCGACGACTACGACGAGGGCCGCGAGCAGCGCCGCGGGCCGTCGCACATGCCGCGCCGCAGTGCCACTTGGTGCAACGCCGGCGGGCTGGTCCGGGTCTGGCGCCGATTGCGCACCGGCGACCGCGACGAGGATGCCCGCGGCCGCGTGCTCCAGGCTGGTGGGCTCGTGGCCGACGACGCCGGTCGCCTCGAGGTGCAGGAACGCGCGCACCACGTCCGGCGAGTACGCCGTGCCTGAGCCTGCGAGGAGATGCGCCCGGGCGGCCTCGACGCCGAACGGCGTGCGACCGGCGCGCCCCTCGCGCAGGGTGGCCCAGGCGTTGCAGACGCAGACCACTCGCGCCGCCGGCGGGAGGTGCGCCGAGACGGGCTCGTTGTGGCGTACGACGACAGGCGCGGCGTCGCCGAGGAGGCGCTCGGCCGCGGCAGTCAGCGAAATGCCTGTGAGCGGATGGTGCTGGAGCCTCGGATCGCCGTCGACGCCGGGCGCGTGCGGGCGCCGCAGGAGAGCCTCCGGCGCCGCCACCAAGGGGATGTCGTGCAGACGGGCGCCGAGCACACAGCGCCTGCGCTCGTCGGCGTCGAATCCGAGACGCGCAGCCACGGCGTCCGCCCACCGGGCGACCGTCCGGCTGTGGCCTGCGTGGTGGCGACGGACGTCGACGACGTCGGCCACCGACTCCAGCAGCGCGATCCCGCCCGGCTCGCCGTCGGTACGAACCTGGTTGCCGCCCAGCTGAGACGCCTGGTCGCGCGCCTTCTGAGCGCGGCGCAGCACGTCGTGGCCCGGCTCTCCAGGCGCCCACGCGACGCCGACGCATGCGCCCACCGCACCGGTCGCGAACGGATCGCCGGCGATCGCGACGCGCAGTCGCTCGGCGGTGGCCGTGATCGCCTGGAGATCCGTGTCACGGGCGAGCAGGACGAACTCCGAAGCGCCCCAGCGCGCCAGCACGGTGCCGGCCCCGGCG
Source organism: uncultured Solirubrobacteraceae bacterium (assembly GCA_963792385.1). Taxonomy (GTDB): domain Bacteria; phylum Actinomycetota; class Thermoleophilia; order Solirubrobacterales; family Solirubrobacteraceae; genus DASSUW01. The sequence continues at coordinate 267,949 of CAWBVZ010000003.1, forward strand.
AGCGCGGACAGCCTCCCGGCGGCTTCGGCGATCGTCGCGTCGCGCTCGTCGAAGCTCGGCGAAGGGTCGTCGAGCTCGAGCACGAGCACGCCCGGTGACGGCCCGCGCTGTCGCAGCGCGTTGACGACGGCCGCGCGGTTGGGAAGCCCGGTGAGCGGGTCGGTGACGGCCAGACGCTCGCGCTCCGCGATCGCGTCGTCCAGCTGGACGCGGATCCCGCGGTTCTCCTGTCCGACCAGCAGGAACCGCAGCAGCATCGCTCCGATCGCGCACGCAAGCACGATGCCGAGCCAGGTCTCGCGGTCGCGCGCCAGCCAGAACGCGAGCAGCGTCGCGACGGCGGCGAGCATGACGCCGAGTCCGAGGTCGCGGCGGCCCTGCGGCAGCGCTTCGCCGACGCGCCGCGGACGGCGCAGCGAAACGAGGGCGGCCAGCGCGCACAACAGGTAGAAGCCGATCCACAACAGGTCGATGGGATTGCCGGAGGCGTAGGCATCGTGGGCGGCAAGCCAGGTGTAGAGGCCGTCGCCGATGATCTTCGTCAGGAGTGCCGTCACCACGAGGACGACCGGAAGCGGCGCGCGGCGCGAACCGAGGACGAGCGCGAGCGCAGGCACCAGCGCGAGCACGCCGAGCGCGTTGTAGGCGAGCGCCAGTGCGATCGCGGCGTTGATGCCGCCCGCCGCGTTCGGCGCGACGACGAGCGCGAAGCCGAGGCTGAGGACCGCCGCCGCGAGCACGCCGGCGTCGAGCAGCGACCGGGCGCTGCGCGGCCACGAGGCGGCGTCCAGGCCGCGCGTCATCGCCACGATGAGCAGCAGCATCCCGGCGACGAAGCACGCGTCCGCCGGAGACGGCGTCGGCTCGGCGCCGGCCAGCTCGAAGACCGCCCACAGCAGCTCGCCCGTGAAGAAGAACGCGAGGCTTGGCGCGAGCCACGCCCAGAACCGGCGGTCGGCGATCCCGCGGGCGAGCATCGCGCGCACGGCGAACACGACCGCGACGGTGGCAGGTGCCTGGAAGAGCAGGTCGGCGGCGAGCGTCGCGGTCGGCGCGAGGACGAGGTAGAGCGGCAGCCACAGCGCGGCGGCGCCTACGAGCACGTACGCACCGCGCGAAACGGTGGACGACCTCGAATGGTAAGGCAGACTCGGCATAGGGGTGCCAACCCCCCCGCCAGGGGTCGGCTCCCCGGTAGTCGGCCCCGCTCAGCGGCGCTGTAGGCCCGTTTGGGGTAGCGCGCCGCTAGCCGGTGAGAGCGGGCGCATCGGCGGTCGGCACACCGGCGCGGCTGGGGTCCTTGTCGGACCCCTTGATGATCTCGTCCGGGGCCTTCTCCTTGGGGATGAAGCCGGACTTCATGCCGAAGTAGACCGCCTGCGGATGGTGGGCCACGATCGCGAGCGTGGACTGCTCGGGCTCGACCGCATGGCCGCCCGACAGCGAGAGGCCGATCTGCTCGGCGCCGAGCAGGCGGAACACCTTGATGTGCTCGGACTGGTCCGGGCACGCGGGGTAGCCCCACGACCACCGGCGGCCCTGGTCGGACGCAATGCCGAGGTCCCCGCGCACGCGCGCGTGGATCCACTCCGCCATGCCCTCGGCCGTCTGCACGCCGAGGCCGTGCGTGTAGAGCTGTTCGGCGAACTCGCCCTGCTTCTCGAGCTCGGCCATCAGGTCCGTCACCTGCGGGCCGGCGGTCACCGCCTGGATCGCAACGACGTCACGTTCCCCGGACTCCTTCGGGCGGTAGAAGTCGGCGAGGCAGATCCGGTCGTGCCCGGGCTGGCGCGGGAAGACCAGCGTCTCGAGGACGCGCTCGGGATCCTCCGGGTCGTACAGCTCGAGCGAGTTGCCAACGGTGTTGCAAGGGAAATAGCCCAGAAGCGCGCGGGGATGGAGGTAGTCCTGCTCGCGCCACATCCGCTCGAGGCGCGGCTGGAACTCCTCGTCCACCAGCTTCCGCCAGTCCTCGCCCTTCTGGCCGCGGCCGCCCCAGTGCAGCTTGAACAGCACGTGCGTGTCGAGGTGCGGGAACACGTCGTCGAGCTCGACCGGGATCTCCTGCACGCCCCAGAACGGCGGCGCCGGGATCGGCACGTCGGTGCGGGCGGCGGAGCGCACGGACTCGTCGTCGGTCGGGCCCAGCTCGGGCTCGGGGCCCTTCTCGCGCAGCTTGCGCGCCTCGTCGCGGAACTTCTCCACGAGCTCGGTGCGGCGCTCGGGCTCGACCAGCTGGTCCATCACGGCCAGCCCCGCGAACGCGTCCTTGCAGTAGAAGACGCCGGGGTCGTAGATCTCGTCCGAGTCCCTGCCCTTCGGGTACAGGATCCGGCGCCCGAAGTCGCGGTTGATGGCCGCGCCGCCGACCAGCACCGGGTACGGCAGGCCGCGCTCGTGCAGCTCCTGCACGGCCAGCGGCATCTGCTTCGAAGTCGATACGAGCAGGGCGGACAGGCCGATCGCGGTGGCCTTGTGCTCCTGCGCCGCTTCGAGGATCGTCCCGATCGGCACCTGCTTGCCGAGGTCGACGACCGTGTAGCCGTTGTTGGTGAGGATCGTGTTGACGAGCGACTTGCCGATGTCGTGCACGTCGCCGAACACCGTGGCGAGCACGACGGTGCCCTTCGTGTAGCCCTCGATCTTGTCGAGGTACTTCTCGAGCTGCGCGACGGCCTTCTTCATCACCTCGGCGCTCTGGAGCACGAACGGCAGGATCAGCTCGCCGGCGCCGAACTTGTCGCCGACCTCCTTCATGGCCGGGAGCAGCACGTTGTTGAGCGTCGGGACGGCCTCGATCTTCGCGACGCACGCGTCGATCTGCGCCTCTACGCCGTCCTTCTTGCGCCGCAGGATGTGCCAGTGCAGCGCCTCCTCGGGCTCCATGCCGGCCGTCGGGTCGGCGACCTCGGCGGCCTCCTCGGACTGGCCCTCGAAGTGGCCGATGTAGCGCTCGAGCGCATCCTCACGGCGGTTGAAGACAAGGTCGTCGGCGAGCTCGCGCTCGTTCTCCGGGATCTCCGAGTACGGCGTGATGTGGTTCGGGTTGACCATCGCGAGGTCGAGCCCGGCCTCCACGCAGTGGTGCAGGAACACGGAGTTGAGCACCGAGCGGGCGCGCAGCCCGATGCCGAACGAGACGTTGGACACGCCGAGCGAGGTCTTGACGCCCGGCAGCTCGGACTTGATCAGCCGGATGCCCTCGATCGTCTCGACCGCCGACGGCTTCCACTCGTCGTCGCCGGTGGTGAGCGTGAAGGTGAGCGCGTCGAAGATCAGCAGCTCGGGATCCATGCCGTGCTCTTCGCAGACGAGCTGGTGCAGCCGCTGGGCGATCTCGAGCTTGCGCTCGCGCGTCTTGCCCATCCCGACCTCGTCGATCGTCAGCGCGATCAGCGCGGCGCCGTGCTCGAGCGCGATCGGGACGACCTTGTCGAGCTTGTCGCGGCCGGCCTCGAGGTTGATCGAGTTGACGATCGCGCGGCCGGGGATCTGGTCGAGCGCCTTCTCGATCACCTCGGGCTCGGTCGAGTCGACCTGGATCGGCGCCGGCTGCGTGAGCGAGATCTTCTTGACCACGCGGCGCATCTGCTCGTCCTCGTCCTGGCGCTCGGTCAGCGCCACGCAGACGTCGAGCACGTGGGCGCCGCCCTCGACCTGGTCCTCGGCGACCTGCAGCAGGCCGTCGTAGTCGTCGGCGAGGAGGAGCTCCTTGGCCTTGCGCGAGCCCTGCGAGTTGACGCGCTCGCCGACGAGCGTCGGGCGCGGCTCCTGCACGAGCGGGGCGGCGGCGATCATCGAGGACACGTGCGGCGGCCGCGGGGCGGGCCGGTCGGACGACGTGCGGCCGTCGATGCGCTGCTTCAGCGCGTAGATGTGGTCGGGCGTGGTGCCGCAGCAGCCGCCGACGATGTTCACGCCGTAGCGCTCGACGAACTCTCCGAGCGCGTTGGCGACCTGCTCCGGGGTCTCCGGGAAGATCGTCTCGCCGTTCGGGCCCTGGTGCGGGATGCCGGCGTTCGGGATGCAGTGGATCGGCACCGGGCTGTACTCGCCGAGGAACCGGATCGCGTCGCGCATGTCCTCCGGCCCGGTCGAGCAGTTGAGCCCGATCACGTCGACCTTGAGCGCCTCGAGCGTGGCCAGGGTGGCCGAGATGTCGGTGCCGAGCAGCATCTTGCCGCCGTTCGGCAGCAGCGACACCGAGGCCTGGATCGGCGTGCTCCGGCCGGTCAGCTTGAACGCCTCGCGGGTGCCGAAGATCGCGGCCTTGACCTCGAGGATGTCCTGCGCGGTCTCGATGATGATCAGGTCGGCGCCGCCCTCGAGCAGGCCCTGTGCCTGCTCGGCGAAGCATGCGACCAGCTCGCGGAAGGTGATCTTGCCGAGGCTCGGGTCCTCTGAGGCAGGGAGGTGGCCGGTCGGGCCGATCGAGCCGGCGACGAAGCGATCCTCGCCGACCGCCTTACGCGCGATCTCGGCGGCGCGGCGGTTGATCTCGAGCGTGTGGTCCTCGAGGCCCCACTCCTCGAGCTTGATCCGCGAGGCCTGGAAGGTGTCGGTCTCGACGACCTCGGCACCGGCCTCGATCATCGACTCGTGCACGCCCTCGATCACGTCCGGGCGGTTGAGCACGAGCGCCTCGTGGCAGCGCCCGGGGAGGCGGTAGTCGTTCTCGAGCGAGAGGTCGAACTGCTCCAGAGTCGCGCCCATCCCACCGTCGAAGACGACGACGCGATCGCGGACGGCGGCGAGGAAGTCGCGCATGACAGCGAAGGGTAGCGCAACCTTGACACAAGCTTGGCAAGGTTGGGGGAGGCCCGGGGGACTGTCCCGTCCGGCACCTGGGCCTACTGTGGGGTCATGGCCGCCGACATGGTGCTCGCGCTCGCGCTGGTGCTCGCGAACGCGTTCTTCGTCGCGGCGGAGTTTGGGATCGCGCGCCTGCGCCCGACGCAGATGTCCGAGCTGGTGCGCGAGGGGCGCCCCGGAGCGCGGTCGGCGCAGCACGCCGTCGAGCACATCGACTCGTACCTGTCGGCATGCCAGCTCGGCATCACGCTCGCCTCGCTCGGCCTGGGCGCGGTCGGCGAGCGGGCGTTCCACGGCCTGCTCGAGCCGCTGCTGGGCGACAACGCGCGGATCGCCGGCTTCGGGCTCGCGTCGGCGATCGCGTTCCTGATCATCACGATGCTGCACGTGGTGCTGGGCGAGCTCGCGCCCAAGAGCGCCGCGATCTCCCGCACCGTGCCGATCGCGCTCGCGCTCGCGCCGATCATGCGCGGCTTCTACTTCGTCACGAAGCCGCTGGTCGACCTCTTCAACGGCCTCGGCAACCTCGTCCTGAAGCCGTTCGGGATCCCGCCGGCGTCCGAGGCCGGGCACGCGCCGCACAGCGAGCGCGAGCTGCGGACGCTGCTCCGGGAGAGTCGCGAGGGCGGCCTGATCGAGCGCGAGGAGCAGCAGCTCTCCGAGGCGGCGCTGGTGTTCGGCGACCGCCGCGCCCGCGAGGTGATGAGCCCACGCCACCAGATCGACTACGTGACGACCGCGGACACGCCGCGCGAGGTCGCCGACAAGGCGATCCGGAGCGGGCACACGCGGCTCCCGCTATGCGAGCCCGACCGCGGGCTCGAGGGCGCGATCGGCTTCATCAACGTCAAAGACCTGCTGCCGATCGCGTTCGGGCATGCCGACGTCGACGCGCGCTCGCTCGCGCGGCCGATCGCGCAGGTGCCGGAGTCGGCGCGCGTGGACGAGGTCCTGCGCGAGATGCGGCGGGACCGCCGCCACCTCGCGCTCGTGCTCGACGAGCACGGCACCGTCGTCGGGCTGATCACGCTCGAGGACATCCTCGAGGAGATCGTGGGGGAGATCGAGGACGAGTACGACCCGCGCACGCGCGAGTTGACTCAGATGGAGGACGGGTGGCTGCGGATCGACGGCTCCGCGCCGGTGCGGCCGGTCGCCGAGCAACTCGGCGCGCGGATCGAGGGACCACACGAGGCGACCGTGAGCGGCCACCTGATCGAACGTCTCGGCCGCGTCCCGGAGCCGGGCGAGGTCGTTGACCTCGGCGGCGTCCTCCTCCAGGTGCTCGCGGTCGACGACACGCGGATCGCTGCGCTGCGCAGTCCGCCGGCGACCGCCGCGAGCGCGCCTTCGACTGAATCTTAACTGAGTTGATCGACAAAGTCATGTACCCTCCTGGGACGATGCCGGCGACCGACGTCCACCAGCACCTGTGGCCCGAGCCGCTGCTGCGGCTCCTGGCCGCGCGCGGCGACGCCCCGCGCCTGCGCCGCGTTGGCGACGGATGGGAGCTCGAGCTGAGCGGCGAAGCACCCGAGGTGTTCGACCTGCGCGCACACGACCCGGCGGCTCGGACCGCGCTCGCCGGAAGCGACGGACTCGAGCGCGTGCTCGTGGCGCCGTCGTCGCCGCTCGGTATCGAGAGCCTGCCCGCGGCCGAGGCGCAGCCGCTCCTGGATGCCTTCCACCAGGGCGTCCACGAGGTCGGAGGCCCGTTCGCGCCGTGGGGCTCGATCCCGCTCGCGGCGCCGGAGCCGGCTGCCGTCGACGCCCTGCTCGATGCGGGCGCGCCGGGTCTCTGCCTGCCCGCGTCGGCGCTCGCCGGCGAGCGCCGGCTCGATCGCACCGGGCCAGTGCTGGAGCGGCTCGCGGCCCGCGGCGCTCCGCTGCTCGTGCACCCCGGTCCCGCGCCGCCGGCCGACGCGGCGACGCCGTCGTGGTGGCCCGCGATGACCTCGTACGTGGCGGAGATGCAGGCGGCGTGGCTCGCGTTCGCCGCGTGGGGCCGGCGTGCGCATCCGCGGCTGAAGGTCGTGTGGGCGATGCTGGCCGGCGCCGCGCCGCTCCAGGCCGAGCGGCTCGCGGCGCGCGGCGGCCCGGCCGGCGCGGTCCACGACGAGCTCGCGTGGTTCGACGTCTCCTCCTACGGCCCGCAGGCGGTCGACGCGATGCTGCGGACGCTCGGTGTCGACCGGCTCGTGCTCGGCTCCGACCGGCCGGTCGCCGACCCGCCGGCGCTCGCCGCGCTCGGCCCGGCCGTCCGCCATGCGATCGCCCACGTCAACCCGGCCAGGATCCTCGATGCTTGAACCGCACGCGCACGACCTCGGCCCGGACGAGCTGGAGGCGCTCGTGCGCGACCTCGCCGGCCGCCCGGAGCTGTGGACCGACCTCGTCGAGCACCGGCCCGACGCCCGCACCTACGCCCCGCTGCACCGCGACGAGCACGTCGCCGTATGGCTGATCTGCTGGATGGACGATCACGACACCGGCTACCACGACCACGACCTGTCGGCCGGTGCCGTCGCGGTCGCCGCGGGCGCGGTGCGCGAGGAGCGGCTCGTGCTGGGCGGCGCGCCGGCCGCGCGGACGACCGCCGCAGGCGACGCCTTCACGTTCGCCCCGGCCGACATCCACCGCGTCAGCCACGCCGGCGGAGAGCCGGCCGTCACGATCCACGCGTACTCGCCGCCGCTGTGGCGGATGGGCGCGTACGAGGTGCTCCCGACGGGCGAGCTGCGCCGCTGGTCGCTCTCCTACGCCGAAGAACTGCGCCCCATCGGCGCCTGAACCAGGTAGGAGAAAAAAGGGCCCGCTCGCCCTAGAAGCTCTCACCTGGAGGGGGGAGGAGGGGCGAAAGCGGGGGTGTTCGAGCGGGCCCAATCCCGTCATCGGCAACCCCCCGCGAGGGCTTTAGCGTCTTTTTCGGACGCGTACATCACCGCTACTTGGCTAAGTGGACTAAGGGCGGTATTCTCGTCGCATGGACAGCGTCTCGATGCACGAAGCCAAGACGCAACTCTCGCAACTCGTCCGGCGCGCCGAGGCCGGCGAGGAGATCGTGATCCGTCGCGGTCGCGAGCCGGTCGCCAAGCTCACGGCCTACCGCGCCGAGCCGCGCACTCCCGGCCGCCTCCGCGGGCAGATCAAGATCGGCGCGGACTTCGAGGTCCTCCCGGCTGACATCGCGGACGTCTTCGGCGCGTGACCGACTTCCTGCTCGACACGCAGGCGCTGCTCTGGTGGCTGGCTGACGATCCGCGGCTGCCGACCACGGCGCGCGAGCTGATCGCCGACCCGGGCAATCTGCCGGTGTTCAGCGCGGCGAGCGCGTGGGAGATCTCGATCAAGGCGGCACTCGGGAAGCTCGACGTGGCGGACGGCTGGCCCGAAGCCGCCCGCGCTGACGGCTTCGGCGAGCTGAGCATCCACGTCGAGCACGCCCGGCTGGCCGGTGGCCTGGAGTGGGATCACCGCGATCCGTTCGACCGGATGCTCGTCGCCCAGGCGTTGACCGAGGGCGTCACGCTGATCACCGGCGACGCCCGCATCCGCGCGTTCTCGGTGCCGAGCGCGTGGTAGCGGCGGAGCCGTCGCTATCCGACCACGGCGGCCACGCCGGCCTCGGCGCAGGCGCGGTCCTCCTCCGGCTTCGCGCCGCTGACGCCGACGGCGCCGAGCACGGTGTCGCCGTCGCGGATCACGAACGAGCCGTCGGCCGGGATGATCGGGAGCCGCACCATCTGGCTGACGGAGGCGAAGAACGCGGCCCGTGAGTCCTGCAGGGCGGCGAGCTCGTCGCCGTCGCGGTGCCAGAGCGCCGCGCCGACCGCCTTCGCCTCGGCGATCTGGGCGCTCAGCGGCGGCGCGCCGTCCATCCGGCCGAGCGCCTTCAGCAGCCCGCCCTCGTCGACGACGGCGACCGTTACCCGCAACCCGTGCGATGCAGCGTGCGCGTGGGCGGCGGAGACCAGCTTGGAGGACTGCTCGAGTGTCAGTGGCATGGCGCCAAGGCTGCCACGTACGCCGAAACGACGCGGGGGCCCCGCCGAAGCAGGACCCCCGCTGACCCAGGACTCAGAGTGAGTCCCTACTTGATGAAGAGGATCTCGGCGTACTTCGGCAGCGGCCAGAGCTCGTCCGGCACGATCCGCTCGAGCCGGTCCGCGACCTCGCGCACCGCGGCCATCGCCGGCAGCACCGTCGTCTGGACGTACTTGGCCTCTTCGAAGATGCCCTCCTCCGGGTGGTCTCGGTTCGCCGCCTCGAGCTCGAAGATCGCCGCGACGAACGAGTCGAGCAGCCCGTCGAGCTCCTCCTTCAGGCGCTGCACGCCCGTCGAGGTCTCCGCACGCTCGAGCGTCGTGTACCACTGGACGACCGCCGGCAGGAGCATCGTGCGCGCGATCGACGCCGCCGTCTCGCCCTCGATGTTCACCGTCGTGACGTACTGCTCCAGCGACACCTCGTAGCGCGACTCGAGCTCACGCTCCGAGAGAACCTCGTACTTGGCGAACACCGCGACCGTGGTCGGCTCGACCAGCCACGGCAGCGCGTCCGGCGACTGCGCCAGGTTGGCCAGGCCGCGGCTCTCGGCCTCCGCGTGCCAGTCGCCCGAGTAGTTGTCGCCGTCGAACACGATCCGCTTGTGCGCCGCGTAGGCCGCGCTGACCACCGACAGCACCGCCTCCTCGAGCGACCCGCGGGTCGACTTGGCCCGCTCGAGCTCGTCGGCGAGGTCGTCGATCGCCTCGGCCACGATCGTGTTCAGCACCGTGTTGGGCAGCGCCAGCGACATCGACGATCCCAGTGCGCGGAACTCGAACTTGTTGCCGGTGAAGGCGAACGGCGAGGTCCGGTTGCGGTCGCCGCCGTGCTTGGGCAGGGTCGGCAGCACCGACGCGCCGAGCTCGAGGTACGTCTGCGGTGTCGCCGCGTCGCCCGAGCCCGACTCGATCGCGCCGAACACCTTCTCCAGCTCCGCGCCGAGGAACACCGAGATGATCGCCGGCGGCGCCTCGTTGGCCCCCAGCCGGTGGTCCTGGCCGGCGTTCGCGACCGACGCGCGCAGCAGCTCCTGGTGCTTGTCGACCGCCTGCAGCACGGCCGCGCAGAAGAACAGGAACTGCAGGTTCTCGTGCGGCGTGGCGCCCGGCTCGAGCAGGTTCGCGCCCGTGTCGGTGCCCATCGACCAGTTGTTGTGCTTGCCCGACCCGTTGACGCCCGCGAACGGCTTCTCGTGCAGGAGGCAGACGAGGCCGTAGCGGCGCGCCACGTTCTGCATCACCTGCATCGTCAGCTGCTGGTGGTCGGAGCCGACGTTGGAGTTCTCGAACACCGGCGCGACCTCGTACTGCGCCGGCGCAACCTCGTTGTGGCGCGTCTTGATCGGCACGCCGAGGCGCGCCAGCGCCTGCTCGGTCTCGAGCATGCACGCGAGCACGCGCTCGGGGATCGAGCCGAAATAGTGGTCGTCGAGCTCATGGCCCTTCGGCGGCTTGGCGCCGAACAGCGTGCGCCCGGTCGTGATCAGGTCCGGGCGCTCGAAGTAGAAGCGCTCGTCAATCAGGAAGTACTCCTGCTCGGGCCCGACCGTGGTGAACACGCGCGTGGCCGCCTCGTCGCCGAACAGCCGCAGCGCGCGCACGGCGCTCCGAGACAGCGCGTCCATCGAGCGCAGCAGCGGGATCTTGTGGTCGAGCGCCTCGCCGGTCCACGACGCGAACGCGGTCGGGATGCAGAGCACCGCGCCGTTCGGGTTCTCGAGCATGAAGGCGGGCGACGTGGGATCCCAGGCCGTGTAGCCGCGCGCCTCGAAGGTCGCCCGGATGCCGCCGGTCGGGAACGACGACGCGTCAGGCTCGCCCTGGATCAGCTCCTTGCCGGAGAACTCCGCGATCGCGTTGCCGTCGCCGGTCGGCGCGTAGAACGAGTCGTGCTTCTCGGCGGTGATGCCCGTGAGCGGCTGGAACCAGTGCGTGAAGTGGGTGGCGCCGCGCTCCATCGCCCATTCCTTCATGGCGGTGGCGACGGCGTCGGCAAGCGACGGCTCGAGCAGCGCGCCCGCCTCGAGCGTCTCCTGAAGCTGCTTGTAGACCGAGCTGGGGAGCCGCTGGCGCTGGACGGCGGTCGAGAACACCGCCTCGCCGAAGACGTTGGCGCCGGGCTGCGTCAGGTCGGCCTGGCCGAGCGCTCCACCGTTCGGGCTCCACTGCGCGGCGTGGACATTTGACGTTCGTGTACGTGATGGCATGTCGTCGTGGGTCCTCCTCAGGGGACTGTCCTGGGTCGCGTCGCAGACTAGTCCGGCCTCGCGCGGAGGTCGTTGTCCACATGTCCAAGAATTGACGATGCGCGTTCGCCCGGCCGCACGCTCGACCGGATGGAGAATCCCCGACCGCGAATCTTCGACACGGGGACAAAGACCCCTCGCCCTTCTCGCTTGACCATGCCAGTTGGATGGATTCTCGACGAGGAGGACTGATGAGGAGAAGGAGCGGCGCGGCGCTGCTCGGAGCGGCGCTCGCTTGTGCGGCGCTACCCGGGGCGGCCTACGCGGACACGCTGGACGCTGCCAACAACGGTGTGCTGCCGGACAGCGTGGCGATCAACTCGATCTGGGTGGTGGTGGCGGCTCTGCTCGTGATCTGGATGCAGGCGGGCTTCGCGTTCCTGGAGATCGGGTTCTCTCGTGCGAAGAACGCCGGCACGGTGGTTGCGAAGATCCTCACGAACTTCTCGATCGCAGGGCTCATGTACTGGGCGGTCGGCTTCGCGTTCGCCTTCGGCATCGGCGACATCATCGGCCACGACGGATTCTTCCTGCGCGGCTATGGCGACCCGCAGACCGCGTTCCCGGTCATGGGCCTGTCGGACGCCACGATCGAGAGCAAGTGGCTGTTCCAGTTCTCGTTCTGCGCCGTCTCGCTGGCGATCGTGTGGGGCACGACGCTCGAGCGGATCAAGTTCGGCGTCTACATCATCTACGCCGCGATCTTCGCGGGCGTGATCTACCCGATCGCCTCGCACTGGGTGTTCGGCGGCGGCTGGCTGCAGACCAACCTCGGCATGCAGGACTTCGCCGGCTCGACCGCAGTCCACCTGATCGGCGCGACGGGCGCCCTCGCGGTGCTCCTGCAGCTCGGCGCGCGGCGCGGCAAGTACGGCGGCGACGGGCGCCCGCGGGCGATCCCCGGTCACTCGATGCCGTTCTTCGGTCTCGGCGTGCTGATCCTCTGGCTCGGCTGGTTCGGCTTCAACCCGGGCTCGACGCTCAGCGCGATGGACGGCCGCTTCCCGGAGGTCGCGCTCGTGACGATGCTCGCGGCTGCGGCCGGCGTGCTCGGCGCGATCGGCGTGGCGCGGTGGAAGACCGGCACGATCGACATCGGCATGGCCGGCAACGGCGCGATCGGTGCGCTCGTCGCGATCACGGCCCCGTCGGGCTACGTCGAGGCGTGGGCGGCGCCGATCATCGGCTTGATCGCGGGCATCATCGTCCCGCTCGGCGTCTACGCGATCGACAAGAAGATCGACGACCCGGTCGGCGCGCTGACCGCGCACGGCCTGTGCGGCGTCTGGGGCACGCTCGCGTGCGGGATCTTCACGGCGCCGCGGCTGGCCGAGTACAACGGGTTCGGCGACCCCGGCCTGGTGTACACCGGCTCGTTCGGTCAGCTCCTGACACAGGCGCTCGGCGTGGTCGTCGTGTTCTCGTTCGTCTTCACGTTGTCCTACGGAACATTCTGGGCGATCAAGAAGACCTACGGCCTGCGCGTGACGGCCGAAGAAGAGGACGCAGGACTGGACATCTCCGAGCACGGCATGTACGGGTATCCCGAGCAGTTCATCCCGGCGCCCGAGCTCATCGGCTACAGCCCCGCCCCCGTGCGGCAGCGTGAGACACCGGCGGGCGCCACGGCCAGGGAGGTTCCCGTCACATGAAGAAGATCGAGGCGTTCATCCGGCACGAGGCGTTCGAGCCGATCCGCATGGAGCTCCTAACCCTCGGGTTCCCGTCTCTGACGGTCTCGGAGGTCAAGGGCTCCGGCCGCCAGAAGGGCATCACGGAGCGCTACCGCGGCTCCGAGCTGACCAACTGGCTGCGGCCGAAGATCAAGCTCGAGTGCGTGGTTGCGACGCCGGACGTACAGACGGTCGTCGACGCCATCCTCAAGCACGCACGCACGGGCCAGATCGGCGACGGCAAGGTGTTCGTCATGCCGGTCGAGGAGGCCTACCGGGTCCGCACCGGCGAGTCCGGTGAGGAGACGCTGCAAGCGCACCCCGAGGTGGCCGCCCAGGCCACTGCATGACGAGCCGCACCGCATGAACCTGCGACGGGGCGGCCCACGAGGCCGCCCCGTCGCTTTCTAGAGAGCTCACTTGATGCCAGCCGAACCCGAATTCACCCATCCCGCCGCTACGTCGCTCGTCGAGCGCCTGCGCGCCGTCCACCTGCAGATGCTCGACGCGGTGCTGACCGGCGACGGGCTGGCGGCCGTGGCCGCCCTCGCCGCGGAGGCCGCGGGCGGCCCGGTGGTGATCGTCGTGCCGCGGCTCGGCGTGGCGGTCGCGTCGCCGGGCGGCGATGCGGCGCTCGCCGCCGTGCGCCGCTACGTCGGGACCAACTCCCAGCAGGCCGGGAGCCGCGTCGCGCCCGTGCCCGCGAACATCGTCGCCGAGGTGCCGATCGCGTCCGGCGACGAGCGGCTCGGCGGTGTCGTGCTGCTCGAGCCCGGGCGCCCGGAGCCCGAGGCGGTCGAGTTCCTGCATCTGGCCGCCGTCGCCGCGCTCACCGAGGTGGCGGTCGAGGAGGCGCGCGAGGAGGTCGAGGAGAACGTCCGCGGCTCGTTCCTGGAGGAGCTGCGCGAGCGGCCCGACGGGGTCGATCCGGTCGACGTCGTCCGGCGTGCCGGCCGGCTCGGCTGCGACGTCTCGCGCGGCGCCGTCGTGCTGTGCGCCGAGCTGAGCGCGGAGCGCCCGCGCCACGTGGTCGCGCTGATCGGCTCCGAGTACCCGGGCGCGCTCGCGCAGCACGTCGAGGGCGAGCAGGCGGGTCGCGTCTACGCGCTGCTGCCGGCGGCGGCCGACGGCGAGCAGGCCACCACGGTCGCGGCCGCCCGCGCGCTCGCTGGCCGCCTGCAGCGCCATGGCGTGGTCGCGCTGTCCTCGTTCTATTCCGATCCGGGCGAGCTCGGCCGCGCGATCCAGGAGGCCGAGCTCGTGCTCGAGGTGCTCCAGCGCGGCGACGGGCTCGGCGGCCCGATCCAGGAGGACATCGGCACCGGCACCTACCGGCTGCTGTTCCGCGTGCTCGCCTCCCACCCCGAGGAGGTGCGTTCGTTCTACGACGACACGGTGGCGGCGATCGTCCGTTACGACGACCAGTACCGCACCGACCTCGTGCAGACGCTCGAGTCCTACCTCGAGCACAACTGCAACATGAACGCGACCGCCTCGGCGATCTACGCCCACCGCCACACCGTCGCCTACCGGCTCGAGCGCGTGAAGGAGCTGAGCGGCCTCGATCCGATGCAGACCGAGGACCGCGAGCGGCTTGGGCTGGGGCTGAAGGCGTACCGGATCATCGCGCCGGGCCTGCCGCGGTAAGCGCTACGCCGCGAGATTGACGCGGTCGCGGCCGCGCCGCTTCGCCGCGTACAGCGCTGCGTCGGCGCGCTCGAGCATCGCGAAGCCGACGTCGGCGCCCTCGGCGGTGGCGACGCCGCACGAGCAGGTGATCTCCAGGTCCGCGGGCCGAAGGTTCTCGACGGCGCGGCGGAGGGCGTCGGCGATGTCGGATGCGGTGGCCGCGTCGGCGCCGGGGAGGACGAGCAGGAACTCGTCGCCTCCCATGCGGTAGAGCATCTCGAACGTGCGCAGGCGCTCGCGGAACACGCGCGCGACCTCGCGCAGCACCTCGTCGCCGGCGGCGTGGCCGTGGTCGTCGTTGACCCGCTTGAAGCGATCGATGTCGACCGCGACGACGCTGACCGGCTGGCCGTTGAGCGCCGCCTGCTGGGCGAGCTCGGCGAAGCGCGGCGCGAACGCGCGCCGGTTGAGGAGGCCGGTCAGCTCGTCAAGCGTGCTGTCCTCGCGGTGCCGGAGGTCGGAGGCCACGAGCGGGCTCGTGTAGAAGGCGGTGGAGAGCACGAGCGTGAGCGGGATGACCACCGACTCCGGGTTGTCGAGCACGTACTGCAGGTCGACGCCGAGTGTGGTCGCGAGGACGAGCGCGACGGCCACCGGGACGCCGACGAGCAGTCCACGGTTGCTGAAGCGGGCGCCGAGCATCAGCACCGGAACCGCGTGAAGACAGCTCATCGGCGTCACCGGGCCGCCCGTGAGGACGGTGCCGAGGGCGATCGCGAGCTGCACGTTCAGCATCGTTGTGGTGAACACCCACAGCTCCGGCCGGCGCCGGCCCTCGAGGTTCATGCCGCCGGCGAGCACGATCGCGACCATCACGCCGCCGGCGGCGAACAGCGGCCAGCTCGCCCGGCCGGCGACGGAGAGCATGACCAGCATCGCGGCGGCGATCGTCGAGACGCGCGCCCGCAGCAGCCGCGTCTGCATATCCAGGAACCGCTCGCGGTCACCGGGTGTCGGGCACAGCCATGAGGCATCGCGCTTCATCCCCCGGGTGATCGCCCGGAGGGATGGGCGCTTGAACTCCGTTAGCGGCCGCCGGCTTCCTCGCGCACGACCTCGCCCTTACCGTTCACGCGCGCGGGGACGGGATCGTCGGAGATCGAGACCTTGAAGGAGCCGGTGGTGCGCTGGCCCTTGGCCGGGACCGCCTTGCCGTGCAGGCCCGGCGAGACCTTGTAGTTGACCGTGTAGTCGCCGGGCTTCACGGCGGTGAGCCGCCACTCGATCTCCTTGGTCTCGCCCGGGAACATCGGGCCGAGCGACCAGGTGTTCGTGAGGGCGCTGTCGCCACCCACGGGCCCGCGGTCGAGGACCCACACCGGGCGGTTGCGGTCGGCCAGGCGCGTGTCGTCGCTCGCGAGCGCGAACGCGGTGGCGGCCTGGCCCTTGGCGGGCGTGGTCTCGACCGTCACCGCGAGGTTCGGCAGATCGCGGTCGTCCGTGTTGCGGACCGAGAGCTTCATCGTCGAATGCTGGGCGGTGGTCTGGCGCGCCGGGAACGAGGCGTCGACCACCTCGAGCGTGAACTCGCCCTCGGGCTCGTTCGCATCCTGGCGGTCGCCTCCGCAGGCGGCGAAGGCGAGGGCGAGCGCGGATACGACGACGAGGCACCTCACGGCGGGCGAGCGTACCACCGGGTTTCGGACTGGAGCGCAAGTTCCCATGACGGTTCCCGTTTGTGCCATGTGCAGGCCGTCACATAACCTTCGGCACCTTCGCCCAGACGGGCGATCGCCGCAACCAGGGGAGAAGAGTGGTCCGAACCGTCGCCGATCGAGCCTTCCTTCCGGCCAAGGGGCTGTTGGAGGAAGTGGGCGACATGATGATCCTGACGGGCAAGACGATCATGTCTGCCCTGCGTCCGCCGTTCCCGTACGGCGGCGAGTTCGTCTCCCAGTTCCTGTTCGCGCTCAAGCTCTGCTGGTTCCCGCTGGTGATCTCGACGGTCGCCTTCGGCTACGGCGCGCCGGGCCTGCAGGCCGCGAACTTCCTCAACCTGTTCGGCTCGATCGACCGCCTCGGCGGCTTCTTCGTGCTCGCCTCGATCCGCGAGTTCGCCCCGTTCGTGACCGCGATCGTGCTGGCCGGCGTGGCCGGCACCGCGATCACCGCCGACCTCGGCGCGCGCAAGATCCGCGAGGAGCTGGACGCGCTGCAGGTGCTCGGCGTCGACCCGGTGAAGAACCTCGTGGTGCCGCGGTTCCTGGCGCTGATGCTCGTCACCGGCCTGTTCGACATCTACGCGCTGCTGTTCGGCATCTTCGGCGGCGTCCTGGCCACGCTCGTCAACGGCGCGCCGCTCGGGCCGTTCTGGGCCACCTTCTTCACGAACTCGTCGGTCGTGGACCTGTGGGGCTCGGTCCTGAAGTGCACGATGTTCGGAGCGATCATCGCGATCGTCTGCTGTTACAAGGGCATGACGGCATCCGGCGGCGCCCAGGGCGTCGGCCGCGCGGTCAACCAGGCGGTCGTGGTCTCCACGCTCGGCGTGTTCGCGTTCAACTACGTGTTCACGCAGACGCTGCTCGCCACCCACCCCGAGATCCTCAACATCAAGTAATGGGACGCCAGTGGCTCGCAATCCCGCGCGACTGGATCGCCTCCTTCGGCGAGATCGTCAAGTTCTGCGCCACGATCGTCGCCGAGGTCTTCTCGCTCAAGGTCTTCCGCTTCTTCGGTGAGGCGCTGCGGCAGGCGGGCCTGCTGATCCTCTCGTCGACGCTCGTGATCTGGGGCCTGATCTTCATCATCGGCCTCCAGTGCGGGATCGAGGGCGCGTACTTCAACCGCGCCGTCGGGTCGCCCGCGTACGCGGGCGTGTTCGCCGCCTGGTGCGACCTGCGCGAGCTGGTGCCGTACGCGTTCGGCTACATGATGGCCGCGAAGGTGGGGACCGGCATCGTCGCCGAGCTCGGCTCGATGCGGATCTCGGACGAGATCGACGCGCTCGAGGTGATGGGCATCTCCTCGATGACGTTCCTGTGCGCCACGCGCCTGCTGGCCGCCTGGATGGTGCTGCCGTTCATGTACCTGGCGGGGATCGGAGCCGGCTTCTTCGCCTCATACCTGGCGGTGGTCGAGCAGATAGGCGAGGTCTCCAGCGGCGGCTACTTCCTGATCTTCTGGATGTTCCAGAACCCGCCCGATCTCATATACAGCGTGCTCAAGGCCATGACGATGGCCACGGTCATCGTGCTCGTCGGCTGCTACTACGGATACAACGCGAGCGGCGGCCCGGTCGGGGTCGGCACCGCGACCGCCAAATCGATGGTGCTTAACATCGTGCTGGTGCATCTGATCGGGATGCTCGGCACGCAGATCTTCTGGGGCGCGAATCCGCGCGCACCAATCGGAGGATGAGCATGAGCGCGGAAACCCGCGAAGACGAATACAAGTGGCACACCGGCAAGCAGCGCCCGACCGGCACGAAGGACGCCGTCGAGTTCGTCGACGTACACAAGTCGTTCGGCCGCAACCAGATCCTGCGCGGGCTCAACATGTCGATCCCCGAGGACAAGATCTCGATGATCCTCGGTCCGTCCGGGACCGGTAAGTCGGTCTGCATCAAGCACATGGTCGGCCTGCTTTATCCCGACCAGGGCGACGTGCTCGTCCACGGCGAATCGGTGCCGGGCATGCGCGACGACGACCTGTTCGACATGCGCAAGCGCTTCGGCGTGCTGTTCCAGGACGGCGCGCTGTTCGGCTCGATGAACCTCTACGACAACGTCGCGTTCCCGCTCCGTCAGCACACGGACAAGGGCGAGGACGAGATCGAGGACATCGTCATGCGCCGCCTGAAGGAGGTCGGCCTCGAGGGCGCGCTGGAGAAGATGCCGAACGAGCTGTCGGGCGGCATGCGCAAGCGCGCAGGCTTCGCCCGCGCGCTGGTGCTCGACCCCGACATCGTGCTGTTCGACGAGCCCGACTCCGGCCTCGACCCCGTCCGCACCGCGCTGCTGTGCGAGCTGATCAAGGAGATCCACGAGGAGAACGGCGGCGCCTACGTGGTCATCACGCACGACATCATGTCCGCCAAGCGCGTGGCCGAGTACATCGCCGTGCTGTGGCGCGGCCGGATCGTCGAATCGGGCCCCGCCGAAGAGCTCTTCAACTCCGATAACCAGTTCGTGCGCCAGTTCCTCAGCGGTGCGTCGCAGGGCCCGCTCGGGATGGAGTAGCAGCGCCGGGATTCGATCCGGGCGATAGGGTTCCCCCTTCGCGCGGTGGTTGGTCGCGCATGGACGGAGGAGGGACGGAATCAATGCGCGATCAACACAGCACCGCTAGCGTGCACCGTCCCGCACCGGTTTCCTGGGGAACGGAGCGGAGAGGAATTTGCCGAGGCCAACTAGTCATCGCGTAGGGGAGCGCCGTCGGTGACGGTGGCCAGGGCCGCCGCGGCCGGCGCCCTCGCCCTGGCCGTGGCGCTGGCTGCCTGGCTGCTGCTCTTCAAGGGTGACGGCGGCACCGAGTACACGCTCCTGTTCCAGAGCGCGGGCCAGCTGGTCAAGGACGACGACGTCCAGGTCGGCGGCCGCCGGATCGGCTCCGTGCGGGCGATCGAGCTCACGAGCGGCAACCGAGCGGCGATCAAGATCACCGTCCAGGAGCCGTACGCGCCGCTGCGCGAGGGCACCCAGGCCGTCATCCGGCTCACGTCGCTGTCGGGCGTCGCCAACCGCTACGTCGCGCTGACGCCCGCGCCCGGCGATGCGAAGGAGCTGCCGGAGGGCGCCACCCTGACGTCCGCGTCCACGACCGACGTCGTCGACCTCGACCAGATCTTCAACACGCTCGACGATCGCACGCGCGGCGACCTCGCGGACGTGATCAAGGGCTTCGCCGTCCAGTACGAGGGCAAGGGCGCCGAGACCGGCCAGTCGACGAAGTACTTCAACCCGCTCCTTTCGACGTCGCGCCAGCTGGTGCAGGAGGTGACCGAGGACGAGGGCGCCCTCACACGCTTCCTGGTCAACTCGTCGCGGGCTGTGACCACGATCGCCGAGCGCCGCGACGACTTGTCGGCGGCCGTCGGCAACGCGAACGCCACCGCGTCGGCGATCGGGCAGGAGAACGCGGCGCTGGCGCAGGCGCTCGGGCTGCTGCCGACCACGCTGCGGCGGGCGAACACGACGTTCGTGAACCTGCGCGCGACGCTCGACGACCTCGACGTGCTGGTGGCCGCGTCGAAGCCTGCGACGAAGGACCTGGCGCCGTTCCTGCGTGAGCTGCGCCCGCTCCTGGCCGCCGCTGGGCCGACGATCCACGATCTGCGCCTGGCGGTGCGCCGTAGCGGCCCCGACAACGACCTCGTCGAGGCCACGCGGAAGTTCCCGAAGCTGCAGCAGGTCGCGTCGCCCGCCTTCCGCAACGGCCGCGAGGCGCTCGTGAAGGCCCAGCCGGTGCTCGAGTTCGCGCGGCCCTACACGCCCGACCTCATCGGCTGGTTCCGCGACTTCGGCCAGGGCTCGTCCAACTACGACGCCAACGGCCACTTCGCCCGCATCCAGCCGATCTTCAACGCCTTCCAGTTCACCGACAACCCGGCCGGCGGCGTGCTCACGCCGATCCCCGACTCGGCCCGGTTCGACAACCTGGAGAGCGGCCAGATCCGCCGCTGCCCCGGCGCCGCCACGCAGCCGCCGGCGGACGGCTCAGCGCCGTTCACAGAAGGCGGCAGCCTCGACTGCGACCCGGCGCTCGTGCCCCCCGGCCCATGAGACGCGTCGTCGCCATCGTCGTCCTGATCGCCGCCGCGGCCGCGCTCACGGTCGTCGTGCTCGGGGCCGGCGACGACGGCGGCGGGTCCTACAAGGTGCGCGCGATCTTCGACAACGCGGGCTTCGTGATTCCGGGCGAGGACGTGAAGGTGGCGGGCGTGAAGGTCGGCGCGATCGACTCGATCGACGTCACGGACGACCTCAAGGCCGCCGTCGTGCTCGACATCACCGACGCCGGCTACCAGGACTTCCGCGACGACGCGAGCTGCATCGTCCGGCCGCAGTCGCTGATCGGCGAGCGCTACGTGGAGTGCGAGCTCACGCAGGCGCGCGCGCCGGGCACCGATCCGCCGCCGGCGCTGCGCAAGATCGAGGACGGCCCGGGGGAGGGCCAGTACCTGCTGACGGTCGAGCACACCGGCAAGACCGTCGACCTCGACCTGATCAACGACATCATGCGCGAGCCGGTCCGCCAGCGCCTGTCGATCATCCTGTCCGACCTCGGCATCGGCGTCGCCGGGCGCGGCGACGATCTCAACGACGTCATCCGCCGCGCCGATCCGGCACTGAAGGAGATCGACGACGTCCTCAAGATCCTCGCCCGGCAGAACAAGGTCCTGGCCCGTCTGGCGGTGGACTCGGACACGATCCTCGCACCGCTGGCGCGCGAGCGGCTACACCTGCGCGGCGCGATCCGCAACGCGGGCGAGGTGGCACAGGCGACGGTCGAGCGGCGCGTCGCGCTCGCGGCCGACATCGAGCGGCTGCCGCCGTTCCTGACCCAGCTCACGCCGACGATGGTGCGGCTCGGCGCGCTCAGCGACGAGATGACCCCGGTGCTGAGCGACCTCAACGCGGTCGCACCGGACATCAACCGCATGGTGCAGGATCTCGGGCCGTTCTCGACGGCTGCGATCCCGGCGGTCGAGTCGCTCGGCGAGATGACCAAGACCGGCACACCGGCGGTGAAGGCGGCGCTCCCGGTGACGCGCGACCTGCGCAACCTCGCGGCACAGCTCAAGCCCGTCGCGCTGACGCTCAGGCAGGTGCTCGAGTCGTTCCAGAAGACCGACGGCATCCAGCGCGCGATGGACTACATCTTCTACCAAGTGGCCGCCATCAACGGGTTCGACTCGTTCGGCCACTACCTGCGCGCCGGGCTGATCGTCAACCAGTGCTCGACCTACGCGATCACGCCCGGGTTCGGCTGCACCGCGAACTTCCCGAAGACCGCGACCGCCACGGCGGCGAGCGCGTCCGCGTCGAACGCCCCGCGCGACGCGGTGCTGGCGCGCACCGCCCAGACGCTGGCGGAGGCGCTCGGGCTGGCCGAGCCGAAGCCGGTCAACACGGAGCCGAAGAAGCGGAAGAAGACGGGCAAGACACGCAAGCAGCGCGCGCAATCTGAGGCCGCGCCCGAGGCCGCTCCGGCCCCGCAGGCGACGCCGGCGCCGACCGCGACGCCCGCGCCGCAGCAGGGCGGCCAGTCGCAGACCGACACGCTGCTCGACTACCTGTTCGGAGACGACGGATGAAGTCGCGCGGATCCGGCATCGCCGGCAACCCCGTGCTGATCGGCGCCGCCACGATCCTCGTGGTGCTGGTCGCCGTGTTCCTGGCCTACAACGCCAACAAGGGCCTGCCGTTCGTGCCGACGTACGTGCTCAAGGCCGAAGTGCCGAGCGCGGCGAACCTGGTCGTCGGCAACGACGTCCGCATCGGCGGCTCGCGCGTCGGCTTCGTCGGCGGCATCGACGCGCGGCGGCGTGAGGACGGCACGACGGTCGCGGTGCTCACGCTGACGCTCGAGAAGAGCGTCGCCCCGCTGCCGCGCGACTCGACGCTGATCGTCCGGCCGCGGTCGGCGCTCGGTCTCAAGTACGTGGAGATCACGCGCGGCCGCGACGGCCGTGGGTACGCGGACGGATCCACGATCCCGCTGACCGCCGCCACGCCGGCTCCGGTCGAGTTCGACGAGTTCCTCAGCATGTTCGACGACGACACGCGCGTCGCGGCGGCCGAGAACACCGTCGGCTTCGGCGACGCGTTCGCGGGCCGCGGGGAGTCGATCAATACGGCGATCGGCGCCTTCCGGCCGCTGCTGCGCGACATCATCCCGGTCGCCCAGAACCTCTCCTCGCCCCGCACCGACCTGCGCCGCCTGTTCCGCTCGCTGGGTCGAACGGCGGAGATCGTCGCCCCCGCCGCCGAGGCGCAGGCCGCGCTGTTCGTGAACCTCGACATCACGTTCCGCGCCCTGCGCGAGGTCGCGCGGCCGTACATCCAGGACTCGATCACCGGCGGCGTTCCCGCACTCGACGCCGCGATCCGTTCGTTCCCGATCCAGCGACCGTTCCTGCGCAACACCGAGCTGCTGTTCGAGGAGCTGCAGCCGGGCGCGGCCGCGCTGCGCACGTACGCGCCGACGATCGCCGGCGCACTCGAGGCGGGCATCGAGGTGTTCCCGCGCACCCCGGCGTTCAACCGCCGGCTGGGCGTGCTGCTCGACGAGGTGCAGACGTTCGCCGAGGACCCGATGGTGCCGCGGGGGTTGCGCGCCACGACCGCCGCGCTCAAGTCCCTGAAGCCGACGCTGACCTACCTCGCGCCCGCGCAGACCCAGTGCAACTACGTGACGCTGTGGTTCCGCAACGTCTCCTCGCTGCTCAGCGAGGGCGACGCTCAGGGCACCTGGCAGCGCTTCATCATCGTCGCCACGCCGCAGGGGCCCAACAACGAGGGCGGCCCCTCGTCCGCGCCGGCCGACGGGCCGACGCGCGAGAACCACCTGCACACGAACCCGTATCCGAACACGGCGGCGCCGGGCCAGCCGAAGGAGTGCGAGGCGGGCAACGAGCCGTACGTCGCGGGCCGGACGATCATCGGCAACTCGGCCGGCACCCAGCAGGCCAAGACGGAGGGCAACCCCTGATGCGCCGCCGCACGCCGCGCAGCCCCGTCGCCGTCGGCCTGATCGCGCTCGCCGTGGCCGTGGCGATCGTGTTCTTCGGCTTCACGAAGGACATCCCGTTCACGACGCCCTTCCAGGTGCGGGCGACGTTCGAGTCGGCGAACTCGATCCGGCCCAACTCGCCGGTGCGGATCGCCGGCGTGCAGGTCGGCAAGGTCAAGTCGGTCGAGGCCGAGGAGGGCACGGACGCCGCGGTGGTCGTGCTGGAGATCAACGACCAGGGGCTGCCGCTGCACACCGACGCGACGGCCAAGATCCGGCCGCGGATCTTCCTCGAGGGCAACTTCTTCGTCGACCTCAAGCCCGGCTCCCCGGAGGCGCCGGAGCTGGAGGACGGTGGCACGCTCAAGGTCACCCAGACCGCCACGCCGGTGCAGCTCGACGAGGTCCTGACCGCGCTGCAGTCCGACTCCCGGCAGGACCTCAAGGACCTGCTCAACGGCCTCGCGGTGGCCCTCACCTCGGAGCCGACGGCGGCCGAGAACCGCGACTCCGACCCGTCGGCGCGCGGTCAGACGGCGGCTGAATCGTTCAACGACGCCTACGACGACATCCCCGTCGCCGAACGTGCGACCTCGCAGGTCTTCGAAGGGCTGCTGGGCGTCGAGCCGAGCCGCGACCTCGCGCGACTGATCGCCGGTACGGCGGATACCAGCACGGCACTCATCCGCAACGAGAGCGCGCTCCGGGGCCTGATCACGAACTTCAACATCACGATGGCGGCGTTCGCGTCGGAGGCGGGCAACCTCCAGACCTCGATCGCCGAGCTGCCGGGCACGTTGCAGACCGCCAACCGCGCGCTCGCGGCGCTGAACGCGGCGTTCCCGCCCACGCGCGCGTTCGCGCGCGACATCCTTCCGGGCGTCCGCGAGACGCCGGCCACGATTGCGGCGGCGTTCCCCTGGATCGACCAGGCAACGCCGCTGATGGGCCCGAAGGAGCTCGGCGGCCTCGCGAGCGAGCTGGCGCCCCTCAGCCGCGACCTCGCAGAGGTGACCGACAGTTCGATCGACCTGCTGCCGCAGACCAACCTGACGTCGCGGTGCGTGCGCGACGTGCTGCTGCCGACCGGCGACGTCGTCATCCAGGACGAGTTCACGAACGGCGAGGAGAACTACAAGGAGTTCTTCTACACGCTCGTCGGGCTCGCGGGCGAGGGCCAGAACTTCGACGGCAACGGCATGTACGTGCGCTTCCAGACCGGCGGCGGCACGAACACCGTCGCGCTCGGCAAGTCGACGACCGGCAGCACCGCTCCGCAGTACGGGAACAACGTCGCGGTACCGCTCGGCAACCGGCCCGCGTATCCCGGCAAGCGGTCGGCGTACAAGCCGAACGCCACCTGTTACAAGCAGACGCTGCCGAACCTCAACGGCCCCGCCGCCCGCTTGACACCGCCGGTCGGCGGCGCCGCGCTCGCCGCCAAGCACAAGCTGCCGCTGCTGCGCAAGAAGCTGCGTCCGTTCGGCACGAAGACGGGGATCCGCTGATGGGCCTCGCGATCCG
This sequence comes from uncultured Solirubrobacteraceae bacterium, assembly GCA_963792385.1. Lineage (GTDB taxonomy): Bacteria > Actinomycetota > Thermoleophilia > Solirubrobacterales > Solirubrobacteraceae > DASSUW01. The sequence goes on from CAWBVZ010000003.1 coordinate 292,615, forward strand.
CAAGCACCTACGTGACGCCGTGGCGATCATCGTCCTGCTGATCGTCTCGCTGATCGTGGCGCTGGTGATCCTCTCCCACCAGCGGCTCGCGCTGCCGGCCGGCGTGCCGTTCCTGGGCAAGGACGTCGTTACGGTCGAGGCCGAGCTCGCCACGGCGCAGGCGGTCACGCCGGGCCAGGGCCAGACGGTGAACATCGCCGGCGTCGAGGTGGGCCAGATCTCGAGCGTCAAGCTGGAGAACGGCAAGGCGATCGTGGGGATGAAGATCGAGCGCGAGCACGCGACGGTCTATCGCGACGCGACCATCCTCCTGCGCCCGAAGACCGGCCTGAAGGACATGGTGGCCGAGCTGACGCCGGGCACCAAGGCGGCCGGGAAGCTGCCGGAGGGCGAGCGGATCCCGATCTCGCAGACGCTGCCCGACGTCAACCTCGACGAGGTACTGGCGGCGCTGGACTCCGACACGCGCGACTACCTGACCCTGCTGCTCGGCGATGGGGCGACCGCGCTGAAGGGCAACGGCCGCCCGTTCGCCCAGACGATCCGCCGGATCGAGCCGACCGCGCGCTACGCGCGCAGGGCGAATGAGCTGCTCGCCCTCCGGCGCCGGAACCTCAAGCGCGCCGTCCACAACCTCTCGCTGGTGATGGAGGCGCTGGGCGCCAAGGACACCCAGCTGGCCGAGTTCGTGGAGAGCTCGAACGTCGTGTTCGCGACGCTCGCAGACCAGGAGGCCAACCTCCGCGCGACGCTGGCCGAGCTGCCGACCGCGCTCAGCGCGACGCAGAGCGCGCTCGCCAAGACCGACCGCATGGCGACTGTTCTCGGGCCGACGCTCCAGAACCTCCTGCCCGCGGCACGGGCGCTCGGCCCGTCACTCGCGCAGACACGCCCGTTCCTGACCGAGACCACGCCGATCCTTCGCAACGAGATCCGTCCGTTCACGCGCGCTGCGCTGCCGACCGCGAAGGCGCTGCAGCCGGCGCTGAGCGACCTGTCCGCCGCCACGCCGAACCTCACGCGCACGTTCCGCGTCGTCAACGCGCTGCTGAACACGCTCGCGTACAACCCGCCGGGCAGCGCCGAGGAGGGCTACCTGTTCTGGTTGTCGTGGGCGAATCACACCGGCGCCACGGTGTTCGCGACGCAGGACGCGCACGGCCCGATTCGCCACGGCCTGGTGGTGCTCTCGTGCAGCACCGCGCAACTCCTGAACAGCGTCTCCAACACCAACCCGGCGCTCGGCACGCTCGTGGCCCTCCTGAACGGCCCGACGACCGAGGAGATCTGCCCGAGCTCGACGCAGGCCCCGGGGGCGACCGGCGGATGAACAAGGCCGCCCCCAGCTTCGGCCGGATCGCCGCGATGGTCGTGTTCGCGCTGTCGTGCTTTGGCCTGTTGCTGTTCCTGTGGCTGGCGTTCGGCGGTGCCGTGCCGCTGAAGCCGAAGGGCTACCGGATCACCGCGTCGTTCGCTGAGGCGACGCAGCTCTCGACCGAGGCCGACGTGCGGATCTCCGGCGTCCCGGTCGGCAAGGTGAAGACGATCGAGCCCGACAAGAGCACCGGGCGCTCGATCGTCGTGATCGAGCTCGAGTCCAAGTACGCGCCGCTCCCCTCCGATGCGCGCGCGATCCTGCGCCAGAAGACGCTGCTCGGCGAGACGTACGTCGAGCTCACGCCGGGCAACAAGGATGCGCCGCCGGTGCCCGAGGGCGGCGCGCTGGCCACCACGCAGGTCGCCGACACGGTGCAGCTGGACGAGATCTTCCGCACGTTCGACAAGGACACGCGCGCGGCGTTCCAGACCTGGATGCAGGAGCAGGCAGTTGGGATCAGCGGCTACGGGCGCGACCTCAACGACGCGCTCGGCAACCTCGCCCCGTTCGCAGAGGACACCGCGGAGCTGGTCGACATCCTGAACCGGCAGGAGGGCGCGGTCAGCGCCTTGGTCTCAAACACCGGCGTGGTGTTCGACGCACTGAGCGAGCGCGACGGCCAGCTGCGGTCGCTGATCGAGAACTCCGAGCGCGTGTTCCAGGCGACCGCGTCGCGGGACGAGGAGCTCAAGCAGACGTTCATCGCGCTACCGACGTTCGAGCGCGAGTCCACCCTGACGCTCGACCGGCTCGCCGAGTTCGCCGAGGACACGAACCCGCTGATCACCCAGCTGCGGCCGGCCGCGCGCGAGCTGAGCCCGACGCTGCAGGACCTCGGCGCGCTCTCGCCCGACCTGGAGGCGCTGCTGCGCGAGCTGAACCCGCTCATCACCGCATCGCGCACCGGGTTCCCGGCCCTCGACCAGGTGCTCGAGGATGCGCGGCCGCTGATCGCCCAGCTCGATCCCGCGATGCGCCAGCTCACTCCCATCTTCGACTTCCTCGGGCTGTACAAGCCGGAGCTGACCTCGTTCTTCGCCAATACCGTGGCGGGCACGCAGGCGAAGGACACGAGCAGCGTCCACTACCTGCGCACGACGAACCCGCTGAACCCGGAGAACCTGGCCGTGTATCCGCGCCGGATCGGCACCAACCGGACCAACCCGTACGCGAAGCCCGGCAACTTCAACGCGCTCAAGAGCGGCCTCGCGTCGTTCGACAACCGCCACTGCGGCGCCAGCGTGCCGACGGTCACCAACGTTCCGCTCCCGCCGCTCCCGCCGATCGTCGGCGACCTGGTACCGCCCGCGCTGCTGGCCAACGTCATCCAGTTTGCCTTCGCGCCGGCCGGGAGCGCCACGGGGCCGCCCTGCCGCCTGCAGGGCCCGTACGACTTCGGCGGCGAGGTCACGCAGTACCCGCACGTCAACGAGAAATGACCCCATTCGAGCGGATCGTGCGCGCGTCGGCCCGCCGGCCGGGCCGCGTGCTGGCGATCGTCGCCGTCGTCGCCGCGGTCGGGTGCGCGCTCGCGCTGCGGCTGGAGCCGAGCGCGGCGACGGACACGCTCGTCGGGCGCGGCGCTGACACGTTCCAGGCCACCGAGCGCTACCGCGAGCGGTTCGGCGACCACTCCGTCGTCGTGCTGGTGCGCGGCGACCTGTCGAAGATCCTGCTCACCTCCGACCTCGGCCGCCTGATCGGGCTCGAGGGATGCCTGTCGGGCAACAAACCGGCTGACCGCGAGGCACCGGGCGGCGCGCGCTCGGCCTGCGGCAGGCTCGCGCAGCTGAAGCCGGTGCAGGTGGTGTACGGGCCGGGCACGTTCGCCAACGTCTCGGTCGGCGAGATCAACAACCAGATCGAGGTCCGCCGGCAGGCGAAGGCGGCCGAGGCCCAGCGGGCCGCGGCGGCCGCCCGCAGCCTCGCTCGCGCGCAGGGCAAGTCGCGCGCCGAGCAGGAGAAGCTCGCGGGCTCGGCGAGCCAGCTCGTGTACGCGGAGTTCGTGCGCGACCTGCTGCAAATCAATCTGCGGTACGGCCTGCAGCTGACCGGCCTGCCGAGCGTCAGCGATCCGAACTTCATCGCCGCGCTGTTCTTCGATCCCAAGCGCGGCGCGACGACGCCGAAGGCGCGGTTCGCCTACATGCTCCCGTCGTCGCGCTCGGCGCTGATCCAGGTCCGGCTGAAGCCCGACCTGTCGGACGCGCAGCGGGCCGAGGCGGTGGCGCTCGTGCGCGAGGCCGTGCGGATGCCGGAGTGGCGCCTGAAGGGCGGCGCGACGTACACCGTGACGGGCGCGCCGGTGGTGGCGGAGGATCTCGCGGACGCGCTCGCCGGGTCGACGCTGCGGCTGCTGCTGGTCGGCGTGCTGGTGATGGCGCTCGTCCTGGCGCTCGTCTTCCGCAGCCGATTGCGGCTCGTGCCGCTGGCGGTGGCGCTGGCGGCGGTGGCGATCACGTTCGGAGCGATGGCGCTGCTCGGCGCGCCGTTGACGATGGCATCGATCGCCGTGCTGCCGGTGCTGCTCGGGCTCGGTGTCGACTACGCGATCCAGTACCAGGCGCGCGTGGTGGAGGAGGGCGACCCGGTGCGCGCGGCGCGCGTGGCGGTGCCCGTGATCGCCACCGCTGCGCTGGCGACCGGCGTCGGTTTCCTCGTGCTGCTCTTGTCGCCGGTGCCGATGGTGCGCGGGTTCGGCGCGCTGCTGGTGGCCGGGATCGCGATCGCGCTCGCGCTGGCGCTGACCGCCGGCACGGCGGCGCTGACGCTCGGCGCGCGCGCGCGTCCGCGCGACGGCGCGCTGGCGCGATCGCTGCGCGGCGCCGGCGATCTGGTCGAGAGCGCCGGCGACGCAGCGGCGCGCGTGCTCGGTCCACCGGCGCGGCGCGTGGCCGGCGCGACCGTGCGGGCGGCGATGCGGCGGCCCGGGCGTGTGCTGGCGGTCGGCCTCGCCGTCGCTGCTCTCGGCTGGGCGGTCGACTCGCGCACCGAGGTCGTGTCCGACATCCAGCGGCTCGTGCCGCAGGACCTGCCGGCCGTGCAGGACCTGCAGGCGCTCCAGCAGGCGACCGGCGTGGCCGGGGAGATCGACGTCGTCGTGGAAGGCGCCGACCTGACCGACCCGGCGGTCGTGAAGTGGATGCGCGACTACCAGGCGGACGTGCTCGCCCACTACGGCTACTCCGCCGAGAAGGGCTGCGAGCGCGCCGAGCTGTGCCCGGGCCTCTCGCTGTCCGAGCTGTTCCGGACCCAGCAGTCGGCGAGCAGCCGCGAGGGCATCCGCGCGCTGCTCGACGCGGTGCCGCCGTACTTCTCCGGCGCCGTGATCACGCCCGACCGGCGCACCGCGAACCTCGCGTTCGGGATCCGGCTGTCGTCGCTCGAGCGCCAGCAGGTGGTCATCGAGGACATGCGCCGGCGGCTCGACCCGCCCAAGGGGGTCAGCGCGCGGCTCGCCGGTCTGCCGGTGCTGGCGGCCGAGGCGAACGCGACGCTGTCGGACCCGCTGCGGCGGCTGGCGACGCTCGCGCTGGCGCTGCTGGCGGTGCTCGCGGTGCTGCTGATCGTGCAGCGGCGCCGCCTTGGCGGCTGGCGCGCGGGCTGGGCGCGAGCGTGGGTGCCGGTCGTCCCGATCGCGCTCGCGACCGGCTGGTCGGCGCTCGTGCTGTGGCTGCTCGGCGTGCCGCTGAACCCGCTGTCGGCGACGCTCGGCGCGCTTGTGCTCGCGATCTCGACCGAGTTCGCCGTGCTGCTGTCGGCGCGCTTCGAGTCCGAGCGCGCGACCCACGCCCCGGCCGAGGCACTGCGGCGGACCTATCGCTCGACCGGTGCGGCGGTGCTGGCGTCCGGCGCGACCGCGATCGCGGGCTTCGCGGTGCTCGCGCTGTCGGACGTGCGGATGCTGCGTGACTTCGGGCTCGTCACGGTCGTCGATCTCACGGTGTCGCTGCTCGGCGTGCTCGCGGTGCTCCCGGCCGTGCTGATGCTGGCCGAGCGGCGGGCGTCCGTCCGCCGCGCGCACGAGCCGGCGGCGGCTCCCGCCCTGCCGGCCTGATGTGGCGGCCGGGCGTCCTCGTCGGCGTACTCGCCGTGGCCGCGATCGCCTACATCTCGCTCAACTCGCTGCGCACCGAGGGACCGGGCTCGCGCGGCGTGGCGGCCGGGCGCGAGCTGCCCGCGTTCGCGGTGCCGCTGGCGCTTTCGCGGCTCGAGGGCGACGCGAACGTATCGGAGAAGGCGTGCGACGTGCGCGGGCCGGACGTGCTCAACGTGTGCGAGCTGGCCGAGCGCGGACCGGTCGTGCTGGCGTTCTTCGCCGAGCCTTCCGATCGCTGCGACGATCAGATCGACGTGGTCGATCGACTCCGCTCCCGCTTCCCCGACGTGCAGTTCGCGGCCGTGGCGATCCGTGGCGACCGCGACGAGCTGCGACGCCGCGTGCGCGAGCGCGAGTGGACGCTGCCCGTCGGCTACGACCACGACGGCGCGGTCGCGAACGTGTACGGCGTCGCGATCTGCCCGACGATCACCCTGGCGGCCCGCGGCGGCAAGGTCGCTCGCACGCTGCTCGGGGTCCAGAGCGAGCGTGCGCTGGTGGCGGCGGTGCGGGAGCTGCAGTGATCGACGAGCCGACCGTCCGGTCCGGCCTGGTCGCTCCGGCGCTGGCCGAAGAGCATCCCGGGCTGTGGCTCGCCTGGACCGACGTCGAGGCGAAGCCGGCGTCGACGCCGCCGGACCTGCGCCGGCGGCTGGCGGCGATGGCGGACCGGATCCGCGGCGCTGACGCGATCGCGCTGCGCGGCCGCGAGGTGCCGCACTGCTACCGCGTGTTCTTCCGCCACGTCGGCCTCGACCCGGACGTCGTGCGCACCCCCGTCGAGGCGGTGATGTTCCGGCGCCTGTGGGACGGCGGCCTGCTCCCGCGCAACCTCGTAGACGACGCGCTGACCGTGGCCGTGCTGGAGACCGGCGTCGGCGTGTGGGCGTTCGACGCCGACCGTCTCGTCGGTGCGCTCGGCCTGCACGAGGGCGAAGACCGCAGGATCGTGATCGCCGACGAGCAGGGCCCGGTCGCCGTGCTCTTCGAGAACCCCTCGCCACGCGCCGCGATCTCCCGCAGCACCCACCGCATCGCGCTCGTCGCCGTCGCGGTCCCGAACGTCCCCGAGCTGTTCGTCCAGGAGGCTCTCTGGACGGCTTGGGACATCCTTCGGGCGCCCTAACCGGGGTCAGACCCCCAGTAGGCCGCCCAAACAGGGGTCAGACCCCTAGTAGGGCGCCCTAACGGGGGTCTGACCCCGTTTATGTTGCGCGGGCGACTACGGGTGGTGGCTCGGCGGCGGTGGTGCGGCCGATCCGGGGGCCGTCGGGCCCATAGACGGCGCGTGGCTCGGGCGCCAGCAACAGGAACACGACGTACAGCGCGGCGGCGAGGACGATCGCCACGAGCAGTGAGATGTCGACGCCGGCGAGCTTGCTGAGGCCGGCGTCCTCGGCGACGTTGCGCAGCGGGCCTTCGAACTGGCCGGGGATGTTCACGAACAGCAGCCCGATCACCGCGGCGGGGATCCATGCCGCCATCCCGCGGTAGTTCACGCCGCGCGTGAACCAGTAGCGGCCGCCGCGCTGGCGGCGGTTGAACACCTGCAGCGCGTCGGGGTCGTACCAGCCGCGGCGCACGAGGAACCCGATCGTCATGATCACCACCCACGGCGTGGTGCAGACGATGATCAGCGTCGCGAACGTGACGATCGTCTGGACGAAGTCGAGCGCGAAGCGGCCGAGGAAGATGATCCCGATCGACAGCGTCCCGATCAGGACGGTCGACTGGAAGCGGCTGAGCATCGGGAACACGGACGAGAAGTCGAGCCCGGTCCCGTACAGCGACGTCGTGCCGGTCGACAGTCCGCCGATCACGGCGATCACGCACACGGGCAGTAGGAACCACCCGGGCGTGATCTGCACCAGCCCGCCGGCGTAGTTCGCGGCCGCCGCCGCGTCGGGCGCCTGCACGGCGATGATCGACGCCGTCGCCAGCCCAAACGTGAACGGGATGATCGTCGCGGCCTGCGAGCAGAACGCGGCCAGCATCAGCCGCCTGCGCGGGGCGCTTGCCGGGATGTAGCGCGCCCAGTCGCCCAGGAACGCACCGAACGAGAGCGGGTTGGCCATCACCAGGAGCGCGCCGCCGATGAACGCCGGCACGAGCGCCGCCGCGTCGCTGCCGACCGTGCCGGCGTAGCCGGCGTCGAAGTCGGGCGCGTACGCGATCGCGCCAACCAGGTACAGCAGCGTCGCCGTGATCACCGCGACCTTGTTGACGGCGAGCATGAACTGGAAGCCGTAGAGGCAGATCACCAGCACGACGACGGCGAAGAACCCGTAGGCGAGCGCCAGCAGCCAGTCCGGCTGGCCGGTCCCGGCGAGCTCGTCGAGCGCGCCGACGAGGATGTCGCCGCTCGTGTACACGGAGATCGCGAAGAAGGTGATCGCGGTCAGCAGCGACAGGAACGACCCGACGATCCGGCCGACGACGCCGAAGTGCGCGCCGCTGGAGACGGCGTTGTTGGTGCCGGTGACCGGGCCGAACAGCGCCATCGGCATCAGGATCAGCCCGCCGATCACGATGCCGGCGACGGTCGCCAGGAACCCCTGCCAGAACGACAGCCCGAAGATCAGGATCGGGAACGCGCCGAGCACGACCGTGGCGAACGTGTTCGCGCCGCCGAAGGCCACCCGGAACAGGTCGAACGGCGACGCCGTCCGGTCCTCGGGCGGGATCGTCTCGATCCCGTGCGTCTCGACCTCGGTGATCGGCGGCGCGTGGCCCGGCGCGCTCATGACTGCGTTCCCCCGTTCCCCTTCGCCAGCGCGCTGAGCGCGAGCATCTCGTATGCGATCGAGGCCGCGTTCAGCGCCGTCACCTGTCCCGGCCCGTCGAACTGCGGCGAGACCTCCACGACGTCGTAGCCCGCGAACCGGACCCCGGCCAGCGAGCGCAGGAACGCGACCGCCTCGTGCGGCAGCAGCCCGGCGATCTCCGGCGTGCCGGTGCCGGGAGCGAACGCCGGGTCGAGCACGTCGATGTCGAACGAGAGGTACGCCGGCCCGTCGCCCAGCCGCTCGCGTACGCGCGCGCTGTACTCCTGCGGCGTCCACGTCCGCAGCTCGTCGCAGGTCACGATCTCGAAGCCCCAGCCGCGCGGCTCGTCGAGGTCGGTCGCCGCGTACAGCCCGCCGCGCATGCCGGCCAGCAGCGAGCGCTCGGGATCGATCAAGCCCTCCTCGAGCGCGCGCCGGAACGGCGTGCCGTGGAAGTAGCGCTCGCCGTAGTAGCTGTCCCACGTGTCCGCGTGCGCATCGAGCAGGATCACGCCGAGCGGGCCGTGGCGCTCGGCGTGGGCGCGCAGCTCGCCGAGGACGATCGAGTGGTCGCCGCCGAGCACGAGCGGCACGGCGCCCGCGGCCACCACCGGCCGCAGGCCGTCGGCGATCTGTGCGGTCGTGCGCTCGGCGTTGCCCGGCGTCACGTTCAGGTCGCCGCCGTCGATCACGGACAGCGCCGCGAAGATGTCGACCTCGAGCACCGGGTGCCACTGGCGCAGGAGCTGGCTCTGATCGCGGATCCCGGCAGGGCCGAAGCGGGCTCCGGCGCGGTAGCTCGTGGCGGTGTCGAACGGTACGCCGATCACTGCGACGTCCGCGTTCGCCCAGTCGGTCGCGTGCGGGCAGCGGGCGTACGTGCGGATGCCCGTGTAGCGCGGAGCGATCCAGGGATCGACGGGTCCGTAATGCGGTCGATCGTTTGGCATCAGCAAACCCTATGGCCGAGAATTCGGGTCGTCAAACCGGAACCAGGGTTTTCTCAACGCAAACTCGGAGCCAGCACCCACAGCACCCGCGCCGGCCGCGCCGACGACGGGTTCGTCCACCGGTGCGCGGCTCCCGCGTCGAACGTCAGCGAGTCGCCGGTGGCGAGCCGGTAGCGCGTGCCGGCGACCTCGACGTCGAGCATTCCATCGAGCACGTGGACGAACTCGGCGTCGCTGTCGAGCTCGTAGGGGTCCTCGCCGCTGCCGCCGCCCGGGGCGATCTCGGACTCGAGCACCAGCAGCCGCGACTCGTCGGCAGGGGTCAGCTGGTACTCCGTCACGTCCTCGCCGCCGAACGCGACCGGCGCGCGCTCGCCGGCCCGCACGAGCGGCCCCTGGCCGCCGCTGAACAGCTCCCCGATCGGCAGGTCGAGCGCGGCGCACAGCCGCAGCAGCGTGCCCACCGACGGCGACGTCAGGTCGCGCTCGACCTGCGAGAGGAAGCCCTTGGTCACGCCGCTGCGGTCGGCGAGGTCCTTCAGCGACAAGCCGCGGCGGCGACGCGCCTCGCGCAGCCGCGGGCCGATGTGCCCGCTCATGCGCGCTGCCTGGCCGAATGATGGACGATGCGCACGAGCGGCAGCGTAGGCTGTCGATCAATGCGCCGCCTCCTGCTCGCCGCCACGCTGTTCCTGCTGCTCGCTCCGGCCGCGCAGGCCGAGACGCTGCATTATCGCTACGGGCCGGTCCACATCGCCCCCGGGCGCAACGACATCGTGTTCGCGCCCAACGACCTCAAGCCACCGGTCGACGGCTGGATCACCGCGTTCAAGCCGAACCTGACGTATGCGGCCAACGACGAGGTCCCGCGCGTGGACGTGATCCACCTGCACCACGGCGTCTGGATCGTCAACGGTGCGCCGCAGTTCGCCGCCGGCGAGGAGAAGACGACGATCAGGGCCCCGGCGGGCTACGGCTGGCGCCACCGGACGAGCGACACCTGGCTGATGAACCACATGATCCACAACCTCACGCCGACGCCGACCGACGTCTACATCGACTACGACCTCGAGTTCATTCCGGACACGGCACCGGAGGCCGCGGCGATCCAAGAGGTCCAGACGATGTTCCTGGACGTGACGGGGATCCGGGCGTATCCGGTGTTCGACGTCCACCGCAACGCGGGCGGCCGCGACCGCCGCTACACGTTCCCGGACGAGTCCGGCATCCGCGGCTACACGCTGAACCGATACCGCGTCCCGCACGACGGCGTGCTGGTCGGCACCGCCGGCCACCTGCACCCGGGCGGCCTCTACACAGATCTCTACCTCGAGCGTGGCGGCCGCAGCGTGCGGCTGTTCCGGTCGCGCGCGAAGTACTTCGAGCCGGCCGGGGCCGTGTCGTGGGACGTCGCGATGGAGGCCACGCCGGCGAACTGGCGTGTCGGGGTCAAGGAGGGCGACATCCTCAAGGTGTCGGCGACATACGGCACAAAGAAAGCGTCCTGGTACGAGTCGATGGGCATCATGGCCACCGCCTTCAACCCCGGCGGCACCGGCCCGGACCCGTTCACCACGAACGTCGACGTGCGCGGCCAGGTCACCCACGGCCGGCTGCCGGAGAACCGCAACCACGGCGGCGCGTTCTCCGGACTCGCCGACCCGCGGCGGCTGCTGTCAGCGCCCCCGCCGCCCAGCCGGACGATCGGGATCAGCGACTTCGTGTACGACCGCGGCGACCTGCTCCGCATCGGCAAGAAGCGGCGGCCGCCGACGATCCGCCCGGGCGGCACGCTGCGGTTCGTCAACCGCGACGCGTCGAAGGGCATCCTGCACTCGATCACCTCGTGCCGGGCGCCCTGCAACCGCAGCACGGGCATCGCCTATCCGCTCGCCAACGGTCCGGTCCGGTTCGACTCCGGCAACCTCGGCTTCGGCCCCGCGTTTGCCACCGCCGCCGCGAACCGCAACACGTGGCGGACGCCGCGCGGCCTGCGCGACGGCACCTACACCTACTTCTGCAAGATCCACCCGTTCATGCGCGGCGCGTTCCGCGTCAAGTCCCGCCCGAAGGCGTGATCGGGGCGTAGGCCGAGATCGGGCCGTCGGTCGGCCAGACGGAGCCGGTGCGCCAGGTCGCGGGCAGCGGCTCGGACACGGTTCCCGCGTAGACCTCGGTCGGTTGGCTCCCGCCTGCGCCGCAGCACTCGTCGCGCAGGACGAGCGTCCCGCCGGCGCCCGCGACGGCGATCCAGTACGGCTCGCCTTCCGCGACGGTCGCGGAGGGCAGCGCCACGGTGTTCCAGGCCCGCAGCTTCGGCCGTTCGATGACACCGCTGGTGAGCAACCGGCCCGGGTGACCGCCGTCGTCGGCATACACGCCGGCGAGCAGCCACCCCGCGGTCGCGCCGCGGTCGACGTAGACCTTCACCGCGTCGATCGTCCCGCCGAACGACGCCACGGAGCGCGACGCCTCGAGCTGGCCTGAGCTGTTCTCGTCGCTCTGCGAGCCGACCTTCCTGGTCCCGAGGTCGGCGGTGACGAGCAGGACCGAGTACGTCTTCGACGCGGCGCCGTCCTCTGCCGTCACGGTGACCGTCGCGGTGCCGGGCAGCGACTGCGGCGGCACGACGAGCAGGCGGCCGTTGTCCGCCGCCGTGGCGGTGATCTCAGGCGCGCCGGGGCCGATCCGGACCGCATAGCTGGTGGTGGCCGGATCGAAGCCAGGAACGGTCTCACCGTTCACGCGCAGGTCGGCGAGCGCGGCGGTCGCGTTGTACGCGACCTCGTCGCCGATCACCTGCAGCTCGGCGAGCTGCAGGAAGCCGGTGTTCGTGTTCGGCCGCGGGCTGGTCATCTCGAGCCGGACCTCCGTCGTGGCGACCGGGTCGAACGTGATCGTGGTCGGCTGGTTGGACGCCGTCGCCCACGTGACGTCGAGGTTCGAGACCGGCGCCCACCGGCTCCCGTCCCAGTACGTCACCTCGACCGCCGACGGCAGCGCGCGCGAGGTTGACGTCGTGAAGTACGCGACCATCGTCCCGAAGGTCTGCGGGTTCGGCCAGCGCACCGACACCCAGTCGCTCGCGTGCGCGCTGCTGACGGCCGGCAGCAGCGCGGTCGCCGCCTTGTTGTAGAAGTTCGACCACCCGCCGGTCGCAGTCGTCCCGTCGAGCAGCCCCGCCGGAACGCTGGTCGGCGCGCCGGAGTAGCTCGCGTCGGCGCTCGGCCGCAGCGGGCTCGCTGCGCGTGCGATGTTCACCCCGCGCGCGACGTCCTCGGTCACGCGGATGCTCGCGAGCGCCCGGCGCGACGTGCCCGCGACCGTGCCGCGCACCACGAACTGCCCGGCGGCCGCGTACTGCGACGGGTCGATCGCGTCCCAGGCGACGGGCGCTTGGCGTTCGACGCCGTCGGTGAACACGAGCCGCACGGTGGCCGGCATCTGCGGCCGCGTGCCGGCCGGGACGACCGTCGACCAGCTCTCGATCCCGCCGACCTCGTAGACGCTGACCGTGGCCTCGGCGTCGAGGCTCGTGCCCTTCACGTCGCCACTGACGGTGTGCCGGCCGGCCTCCTCCGGCACACGGTCCCAGGTGACCGGCAGCGCCTTCGTGGAGCCGTCCGCGTACGCGCCCTCGACCGTGGCCGGGAGCGCGGGCTTGTCGCCGACCGCGGCTCGCACGGCGACGGCGTCGAACCCGATCAGCTTCTTGCCGGTGGCGTCGGTGGCATGGACGGTCGTGGTCGCCGGCAGTAGGCCGGGGGACGTCGCCTTCACGGTGATCGGGCCGGCGTCATCGTCGGACTGGACGATCGCCAGCGCCTTGCCGTTGAACGCGCGGCGCGCCGTCGCCTTGTAGTTCTCGGCGCTCTCCTGGCGGCCGTTGTCGAGGCCGACCAGCGTGCCGCCGCTGACGTCGAACGAGATCCGGTTGTCCGCGCCCGGCACGAACGCGCCGTGCTTGTCGACCACGTCGACGGTGACGAACGCCAGCGACCGGCCGTCGGCGCGGACGACCTCGCGATCGGGCGTGAGCCGCAGCGTGTCCGGCTCGCCGGCGGTCTTGAGGACGTCGCGCGCGACCTCTGCGCCGTCCTTGCGCGCCACGGCCACGAGGCGGCCCGGAGCGAACGGCACATGCCACGTGAGGTGGAGCTTGCCAGTGCTGCCGTTGGGGCTTGTGTAGCTGCCGCTCGGGAACGTCTTGTCGTCGCCGGTCGGCTCGGTCGTCTCGAGGTACTCCTTGCCGAACGTCGTGACCTTGTGGTCGTACCGCCGCACCCCGAGTGACTCGCCGTTGAGGAACAGCTCGACGGTGTCGACGTTCGCGTACGCCCACACCTCGACGTCCTGGCCCGGCTCGTGATCGGTCCAGTTCATCGGCGTCAGGTGGACCATCGGCTCCTTCGTCCACTGGCTCCGGAAGATGTAGTACGCGTCCTTCGGGAAGCCGGCCGTGTCCATCGCGCCGAAGAACGACGCCTTGACCGGGAACACGTTGTACGGCGTCGGCTCGCCGATGTAGTCGATTCCCGACCACAGGAACTCACCGAGGAAGTACTTGCGGTCGCGGTCCTTCTTGAGGCCGTACTCGCTGCTCATCGTCCACGACGCGAGGTTGTTGTCGTAGGAGGAGGCCGCCCGCTTGCCCGGCGTGTAGTTCTCGCCCGTGTTCAGCAGATGCGGATCCTGGTAGGCGCCGCGCGACGACGTCTCCGACGACGATTCGGACTCGAACAGGAACTTGTCCGGATACCTGGCGTGCAGCGCATCGACCGACTGCGCCGTGTTGTAGTTGAGGCCGAGGCCGTCGAGCAGGCGGAGGATCTGGTCGGCACCGGAGTCGGGCGACGGCACGCTGCGGTACTTGTCCGAACCGATCACGATCGGCCGCGTGTCATCGATCGACTTGATGTCGGCGATCAGCTGCCGCGCGATCGGGAGCCCGACGCTCACCGATGTCGAATCCGGCACCTCGTTGCCGATCGACCACAGGATCACCGCCGGTGAGTTCTTGGCGGCGTTGACCATCTCCTTGATGTCGGCGTCGCTGTTGGCGTCGAAGAAGCGCCCGTAGTCGAACTGGCGCTTCGGTGTGCGCCACGTGTCGAACGCCTCGACCATCATCACGATGCCGAGCTCCTCGCAGACCTCGATCATCTCGGGCGAGGGCGGGTTGTGCGACGTCCGGAAGGCGTTCACGCCCATGCTCTTCATCAGCCGCATCTGACGCTCGATCGCGTCGCGGTTGACGGCGGCGCCGAGCGCGCCGAGGTCGTGATGCAGGTCGACGCCCTGGATCTTGTGGTACCGGCCGTTGAGGAAGAAGCCCTCGTTCGCGTCGATCCGGAACCAGCGGATCCCGAAGCGCGTGCTCGTCGTGTCGACGACCTTGCCGCGCACGCTCAGTTCGGTCCTCAGCGTGTAGAGGTACGGGTCCTCGATCGACCACAGGTGGGGGTGGCGCACACGCAGGTCGCTGGGGCCCGTCTCCTTGGCCACGACCTTGCCGCGCCGGTCGAGCACGCGGTTGGTGACGCGGACGCCGGCACTGTCCTCGGGGAGGACCTTCGTGTCGACGTGCACGTCGGCGTAGCCGTCGTCGATCGTGCTCTCGACGTCCGGCGTCGTCACGAACGTGCCATGGCGGGCGACGTGGACCGGGTCGGTGACCACGAGATGGACGTGCCGGTAGATGCCGCTGCCGGAGTACCAGCGGCTGCTCGGCTGCTGATGACGGACCTTCACCGCGAGCACGTTCTCGGTCACGCCGTCGGTGTGCACGAGCGAGGTGAGGTCGACGCTGAAGCCGGTGTAGCCGTACGGATGGCTGCCGACCTCGTGGCCGTTGAGGTAGATGACCGAGTCCATGTAGACGCCGTCGAACTCGACCGAGATCCGCTTGCCCGCCGCCGACGCAGGGAGCGTGAACGACTTCCGGTACCAGCCGAGGCCGCCCTGGAGGAAGCCGGTCTCGGAGCTGGTGCCGGCGGCGGTCGTCGGGTCGAGCTCGATGCTCCAGTCGTGCGGCACGTCGACCGCCCGCCAACTCGAGTCGTCATAGGCCGGGTCGGCGGCGTTCTCGTAGGCACCGGTTGGATCGGTGATGCCCGCCGGGTTGACCAGCACGAACTTCCAGCCCTCGTCGAAGGCGGCGCTGCGCGGAGTGTCCGCGGCCGCCGCCGCCGGCAGCAGGCCCGCGAACAGCACGGCGGTGAGCACGACGAAACGGCCGAAGCTGGACACGGCGACGCTCCTCCCTCGATGACCCTTGGCGCCCCTGCGGCGACCAGGGCGGGTTATATACCCACAAGGCACCGCTTTCAACTTCGAAAGTCAGGCTTTCGAAGTCGTCAGCTGACGACCTTGACCTCGCAGCCGTGCTTGCGCAGCGCCTCGACGACGGCGGGGTCCGCGGACTCGCCGGTGATGACCATGTCGATCTGGTCGATCGGGCACAGATGGGCGAGGTCGACGCGGCCGATCTTGCCGCCGTCGGCGAGCACGACGCGACGCCCGGCCGCCGCCAGCATCCGCCGCTTCACCTCGGCCTCGGGGAGGTTCATGTTCGTGATCCCGCCGGCCGGATCGACTCCGTTGCAGCCGAGCAGGAGGGTGTGGACGTGGATCTGGTCGAGGATCAGCGTCGCCATCGGGTCCACGAGCGAGTGCTGAAGCGGGCGCAGCGTGCCGCCGAGGAGGACCACCGTGATGCGTGGATGGCCGGCTTCGAGCTCGAGCGCCGTCTTGAGCCCGTTCGTGAACACGGTGACGTTGACGAGCTCGGTCCGGGCCGTGAGCGCCCGCGCCGCCGCCGCGGTCGTCGTCCCGACGTCGACGAGCAGCGCCTCGCCGTCGCGCACGAGCTGCGCGGCGGCGTGGCCGATCGCGAGCTTCTCGTCGGCGAAGCTCGTCTCGCTCTCCTCGAACGGGCGCTCGCGCTCGGGGATCGTGCGCGGGATCGCGCCGCCCCGGATCCGGTGGACCTCGCCGCGCGACGCGAGCGCGTCGAGGTCGCTGCGGATCGTCACCTCGGAGACGCCGAAGCGCTCGCTCAGCTCGCCGACGCGGATGTAGTCGTGCTGCTTGATCACAGCCAGCATCCGGTCGCGACGCGCGGTCGCCCCCACGGGCAGCTCGGGGGCGCCGTTCCCTTCGCCGTCGTCCGCGGCGGCCATGGCGGGCGAGTCTACGACAGCCCGGCCAGCGCGGCGATCAGCCGGTCCGTGGCCGCGCCGCCGCGCAACGCCACGCGCACGTGGCGGTCGTCGCCCCAGGCGGTGCCGGGCGTCACGTAGATCCGCTGGGACGCGAGGTGGCTCGCGATCGCCGCGCCGTCGCGCTCGGTCGAGGAGAGCCACACGAGGTGGCCGTGGCCGGCGGGGAACGAGAACGGCGTCTCGCGCAGCGCCTCCGCGAGCCGCTCGCGCTCGCGCGCGGCGGTGGCGCGGCGGCGGGCGACGACCGGCCCGCCCTCCGCGAGCGCCCACAGCATCGCCGCCTGCGCGGGCGCCGAGACGCCGGCCAGCGGCGCCAGCCGCTCGAGCAGCTTCGCGTCGTTCGCCAGTGCATAGCCGGCGCGGAAGCCGGCCATCGCGTGCGCCTTCGAGAACGAGCGCACGACGATGACGCGCTCGCGCGCGGCGAGCAGCGCGGCGGCGCTGTCCTCCGGCTCGTCGGGGCCGAACTCGGCCAGCGCGGCGTCGACGACCAGCCAGACGGCGTCGTCGAGCCGGGCGGCCAGCTCGCGCAGCGCGGCCGGCTCGACCGCGGCGCCCGTCGGGTCGTTGGGCGTGCACAGCACGACGGCGCGCGTGTCCGGGCCGACCGCGGCGGCGAGTGCCTCGACGTCGGGCGCGCCGTCGGCGGTCAGCGGCACCGCCACGGGAGCGCCGTCGCCCTCGTGCACGAGACGCGGCAGCGGGCCCCAGCCCGGCCACGCGACCGCCACCTCGCCGTCGGCGGCGAGGGCGCGGAACGCGGCATGCAGGAGCTCACCGGCGCCGTGGCCGGGTGCCACCTGGTCGGTCGTGACGCCGTGGCGGGCGGCGAGCGCCTCGCGCAGCGGCGTCGGGTCCGGGTAGGCGTTGACGGCGCGGCGGAGCGCGTAGGTCGCCGCATTGACGGCCTCGGCGTCGGGCGGCTCGTGCCACGACGGCGTCGCGAGGTCGAGGGGCGGGACCTCGGCGAGCGCACGGTCGCGCTCGGCGTGGTGGCGCTCGAGCAGGTCGCTGCTGATCTCCTCCGGCGACAGCTCCTCGAACTGGCGGTAGTAGTCCAGGAAGCGCCGCATCAGCCGGAGGGCGAGGGCGCAGGCCCGGCGATGATCAGGAACCAGACGGCGAACAGCGCGCCCGCGACGACCGCGGTGGCAGCGAAGATCCGCACCAGTGCGCCGTCGCGCTGCTCGTGGCCGGCGGCGCGGCGCAGGACCCGCCACACGCGATCGAGCCGCGAGCACAAGGCCAGCGTCAGCATCAGCGTCGCGATCATGCCGGCGAAGGCGACCACGATGCCGGCGGTCACCGACCCGGTCTGGTAGTTGACCTGGGAGCCCACCCACAACCACGCCAGCGGCTGCGGACCCCACAGCGACAGACACGCCAGCGCCTGCAGCCCGAGCACCGCCGCGGCGAGCGCGCCGTCGGCGCGACGGCGGCCCGGGCCGCCGCGCTCCGGGTCGCCGCGATAGTGGAGCGGGCCGGTGCCGGGCCGGCGCCCGATGAACAGGCCACCGGTGTCGGTCGGGTCGTTGCGAGGCATGGGTTGCAGCGAGGATACGGCGTGGAACATCGGTGATACGCTGGTTTTAGGCGAGCCGATGGCAGCGATCCAGGAGATCCGGCGCACCGAGACCGCGACGGTAGAGCGGCTGGCGGAGCGCGGGGCGCGGGCCACGCTGAGGGTCCAGATCGCTCGGCTCGAACGCGAGCTTGCGACCGTGATCACCGCCAGTCGCCCGCACCTTGATCCCGGTCCGCCGACGTCGTCGTTCGCGGGGCCGCGTCTGCTCTCGCTCGGCGAGCTCGAGTGCATCCGCGACGCGCTCGCCGGCCGTGTGAGCACGCTGCGGGCCGCTGCCGCCGAGCAGACAGCCCGCCAGGCCGACGCCGCGCGCGAGCTCGAGCGGATGCTCGCCGACCCACCCGCTCACAAGTGGCTCCGGCTGTCGAATGCCGACCTCGGACTGCCTGGCTGCACCACCTACCACGTCCGTCCGCGCGCCGGTGTACTCGGGATGCTGATGGGCTGGTGGCAGGTAGTCGTTTCTGGCGGTTGCCCGTTACCCGGCTGACAGACGAGCGCCCCAAGGCGCCCTGGCACCCGTTCCCGCTGGTGGAACTGTGTGTGCTCGCCGGCATCGTGCTGATCGTGCTCGGGCTGCTGAACAGCGGCTCGGACCGCGGCCGCGCGATGCTCCTGTGCGGGCTCGCGCTCGGCTCGCTCGGCGGGCTCGACACGGCGGCGCGCGAGCACTTCGCCGGCTTCCGCTCGCACTCGATGATGCTGGCCGGGGTGCCCGCGGTCGGCGTGGCGGCGATCCTCTACTTCCTCGCCGTCCCGTGGCCGGCGGTCGTTGTCGCCGCGGTGCTGGCCTTCGCCGGGTCGGTCACGCTGCTCGCACGCGCTTACGAGCGCCGCGCGGGGTGAAGCCCGACTCGACTACGCTGCCCGCCGTGACCGAGCAGAAGCGCATGCAGCTCCGCGGGCTGCACCACCTCACGGTGATCTCCGGCGACCTCGACCGGACGATCGCGTTCTACCGCGACCTGCTGGGGCTTGCGATCGTGCACGACGGCCCGTCGGACGACGACCCCACGACGCGCCACGTGTGGTTCGGGGCGCTCGACGGCGGTGCGGGGATGCTGCTGAGCTTCATGCAGTACCCGGACCTGCCGAAGGGTGTGGTCGGGATCGGGTCCACGCACCACTTCGCGATGGTCGTCGACTCGGCCGAGGAGCAGACCGCGTGGCGCGATTATCTGCGCGGCCAGGGCGTCGAGTGCACTGACGTCTTCGACCGCGGGGCGTTCCGGTCGATCTACATCCGCGATCCCGACGGGCACATCGTCGAGATCGCGACCCGCGGGCCGGGGTTCTCCGGCGCCGGCGGCGTCGCCGCGTAGCGACCACACCGCCGGCGTCAGGCAAGAGCGCGCTACCGACCGAAGGCCAGCTCCCGGGCCGCGTAGACGGGATCACCCGCCAGGGTCGTGGCCAGGGCCCTGCGCTGGCGGTCGGTCATTGAGCCGATGGTCTTGGTCTCCGACATGGGGATCGACGCCAAAAACCTGCGGCAACGGGTCTGCCCCCAGCGATGCTGGCTCATCAGAAGATCGCTGATGGTCATGCTCTCCGCCTCCCAAGGGCACGACAGCACGACATCAGCTACGGGCGTATCCCCCTCCGCCACTTGGCGCTTGAGCTCGGCTCGTGCAAGCCTCACTCGATTCGCCTGCGCAAGCGCCCGCAGGTGCTGTGCGGCTGGGGCCGTCGCAGTTGCGTCCATGAAACCTCCCCGCATGGCAACTCTCGCCTCCTTGGCGAGCATCACCACCTATTGAAATTGACACCTACATTGGCCCGCTGCTGCGCACGGACGAACCGCGGGCCGCGACCCTCCGGCGTCCTCGCCGGAGTCCCATCTCAGCCCATCGAGTTCGATTCCCTCTCTCCAGTCCGGTGCGCAGCGCACGCAACCGAAGGGCGGAGGCTAGACATCGATCGGGTGAATGGTCAACCGCCATCCGTCTGAAAATTCGCAAGAAGCGCGCGTTTTCTAAAGAGATGAGAAATCACGCGCCAGCGCGAATTTTGTGCTATTCGCGCGAACTGCCGGGAAGTTGGCCGTGCTCGGCCTCGAACGCCGATCGGACCGCCGCGAACGTCTCGAGGGCGCGGTCCAGCGTGGCCTTGTCGTGGGTCGCCATCACGCTCGTGCGCAGCAGCGCACCGGCCGGCGGGACCGCCGGATGCAGCGCCACGTTGACGTACACGCCGGCGTCGTAGAGCGCCCGCCAGAGCAGCACGGCCTTCCAGTCGTCGCCGACCACGACGGGCACGATCGGGGTCGTCACGCCCGAGCCGTCGTCGAGCACCTCGAAGCCCAGGTCGCGGAGGCCGCCGCGCAGGTAGCGCGCGTTGTCGAGCACGCGGGCGAACAGCGGAGGGCCTTCGTCGGAGCGGATGATCCGCAGAGCCGCGAGCGCGGCGCCGACCGCCGCCGGCACGGCCGCGGCGGTGAACAGGAAGGCCCGCGAGCTGATCCGCAGGAAGTCGATCACCTCGTGGCTGCCGGCGATGAAGCCGCCGCAGCTGGCCAGCGACTTCGAGAACGTGCCCATCCGCAGGTCGACGTCGGCCTCGACGCCGAACAGCTCGCTCGCCCCGGCGCCGCGGGCGCCGAGCACGCCCGCCGCGTGCGCCTCGTCGACCATCAGCCGTGCGCCGTGCGCCTTGCACAGCTCGACGATCCGCGGCAGCTCGGCGACGTCGCCCTCCATCGAGAAGACGCCGTCGACCACCACGAGCACGCCGCCACCGTCGTCGGCGGCGCGGCCGAGCATCTTCTCGAGCTTGTCGAGCCGCCCGTGCCGGAACGGCCGCAGCTTGGCTCGTGAGAGCAGGCAGCCGTCGAGGATCGAGGCGTGGTCGGCGGAGTCGGCGATCACCGTGTCGCCCGGCACGAGGATCGTCCCCAGCGTGCCCACGTTGGCCTGGTGGCCGGTCGTGAACACGATCGCCTCCTCGGTGCCCATCCACTCCGCCAGCTCACGCTCGAGCTCGAGGTGCAGGTCGATGGTGCCGTTCAGGAGGCGGGAGCCCGTGAGGCCGGTTCCGAATCGATCCAGAGCGTCGTGTGCGGCTTGGATGACGCGCGCGTCGCCGGTCAGGCCGAGGTAGTTGTTGGAGCCCAGCATGATCCGCTGCGCTCCCTCCATCTCGACGACCGGGCCGGCCGGGGATTCCAGGCGGCGGAAGTAGGGCAGCAGGTCGGCGTCGCGGGCGGCGCGCAGCTGCTCGGCGCGCTCGTGCCCGCGGACCTTCGCGAAGACGTCGATGGCAGTCGGCATATAGGGTGCGGCCTCGTGTCGCTTGTCGTAAGTCCCGTGCGGGGGCGGCGGGATCTGCGGAAGTTCATCGACCTTCCGTACCGGCTGCACTCTACTTCTCCGGTCTGGGTGCCCCCCTTGCGGATCGAGCGCTGGATCTTCCTCAGCCGCCGCTTCAACGCGTACTACAAGCACGGCGACGCGCAGCTGTTCCTGGCCGAGCGCGACGGTCGTGTGGTCGGCCGCATCAGCGCCCAGTACGACCAGGCGTTCAACGACTTCCACTCCAACCGGTGGGGGATGTTCGGCTTCCTCGAGATGGAGGACGACCCGGAGATCCTGCCCGCGCTCCTCGCCGCCGCCGAGGACTGGCTGCGCGCGCGCGGCCGCGACCACATGATCGGGCCGATGGACTTCACGATCAACGACGAGTCGGGCGTCCTGATCGAGGGCTTCGAACGCGAGCCGATGCTCAAGCAGCCGTGGCACCCGCCCTACTACGCGCAGCGGGCCGAGGAAGCCGGCCTGGGCAAGGCGATCGACCTACTGATGTGGGAGCTGCACATCTCGGATCGCTCGAGGATGCTGCCGGTGATCTTCAGCCTCGCCGAGCAGCTCGAGCCGCGCCACGGCATCCGCATCCGCAAGATGTCGCGGCGCAGCCTGCGCCGCGACCTGGATCGATTCGCCGACGTCTACAACTCGGCGTGGAGCGAGAACTGGGGCTTCTCGCCGTTCTCGAAGGCCGACCTCGACGCCTACGCGCAGGAGATGCACCTCGTCTTCGACTCGCACTGGTTCATGGTCGCCGAGACGGCCGAGGGCGAGACCGTCGCCGTCGCGATCACGGTGCCGGACATCAACCAGGTGCTGAAGCGCATGAAGGGCCGGCTGCTGCCGCTTGGCTGGTGGTACTACCTGCGCCGCGGCAAGATCATGGACCGCGTGCGCGTGGGATTTCTCGGCGTCAAGCCGGAGTTCCAGCACACCGGCGTGGCCGCCGCGCTGTACGTCGAGCACTTCGACATGGCGACCGTCACGCCCCAGACGTGGGGCGAGATGGGCTGGATCCTGGAGACCAACACGAACATGAACCGCGCGATGGAGGCGATGGGCGGGCGAATCGTGCGCCGGTTCCGTGTCTACGAGAAGACCTTGACTTCCACTTAGGTGGGCCTAACGGGTACCGTTTGTATATGCGGCGCTCGGAATACCTGAAGGCCTCACCCCCGATGTTCGAGTCGAGGCTTCTTGATCGGTTCACCCGCGTGCACCCGGTCGTGCCTGTGCTCATATACGCGCCCGCGATCGCCGGGCTGCTCGTGCTCGCGGTGACCCGCGACGGCTGGTGGGACACGCTCGGGCTCGTCTGCGTCGGCTACTGCCTGTGGACGCTGTTCGAGTACTGGCTGCACCGCGTGGTGTTCCACTTCGAGCCCGAGGAAGGTTGGGGCGCGAAGCTCCACTGGATGATCCACGGCGTCCACCACGACCATCCCAACGACCCGCTGCGGCTCGTGATGCCCCCGGCCGCCAGCATCCCACTGGCGGTGATCGTGGTCGGCACGATCTTCCTCGCGGCGGGCTCGGTCCACGCGCCGGCCGTCGCCGCGGGCTTTCTCGGCGGCTACCTGATCTACGACGAGATCCACTACGCGCTGCACCACCACACGCCGTCGACGCGGCTCGGCAAGCGGCTGCGCGAGCTGCACATGCGCCATCACTTCCAGGACGACGACAAGGGCTTCGGGATCAGCGCGCCGTACTGGGACGTCGTCTTCCGGACCTACGAGCGCCGCGGTGAGACGGGCTGACCGCAGCCGTCCGGGTAAGTGGTCATGCTGTCGGACCCGTGAGTGAGAGCCAAGAAGACGAAGGCGAGATCGTCGACGGACTGCCCGTCGTGGCGGAGTCGACGACCATTGAGCCGGCGCGGCAGCTGGTTCCGGCCCGCCAGGCGGCAGCGCTGGCGGCAACGGGGTTCGTGGCAGGAGCGGCGACGGTCGCGGTGGTGCACCGGCGCCGGTCGCGTAGCCCGCGCCGGAAGAAGCGCAAGGGCGGCGGCGGTCCGATCGGCGAGATCATGGCCTCGAACTCGTTCCTCGTCGACGTCCACCTGATCAAGCGCGGTTGAGCACGCCGGTCGAGGCCCGCGTCGAGGTCCGGCCGCCGTGGCCGTTCCGCCTCGGTGGGGGTTCGATGGACGGGTTGACGCGGCGCCGCGGCGCGGCACTCCAGCGGCTGCTGCGGATCGACGGCGCTCCCGTGCTCGTGGGGATCGTCCAGCCCGCGCCGGACCGCGTGCTGTTCGCCGCCCGCGCCGACTCGGACCGCGCGGCGCACGCAGGGATCGAACGGATGCGCTTCGCCACCGGCGTCGACGACGACCTGCGGCCGTTCTACGACCGCTTCCGCGGCGACGCGGTGATCGGCCATTCCGTTCGCCTCAACCGCGACCTGCGCGTGCGCCGGCAGCCGGATCCGTTCCAGACGCTCGTCGCCGCGATCACCGAGCAGTTGATCGAGCTCGAGCGCGCGAAGGCGATCCAGCGGCGGCTGATCGCGGCCTTCGGCTATCGCTGCCCCACCACGGGGATGCGCGACGCGCCGATGGCCGCCGTGCTCGCCTGCCAAGCGCCGGCGCGGCTGGTCTCGTTCGACCTCGCGCCGAAGCGAGCGATCGCCATGCGCCGGTGCGCCGAGGGCGTCGCGCGCGGCCGCATCGACCTGCACGCGCACGACTACCGGCGCCTGCTGGCAATCCGCGAGATTGGCCCGTGGACCGTGGAGATGCTCGCGCTGCACGGCCAGGGCCGGATGGACATGGTGCCGGCGGGCGACCTCGGCTTCCTGAAGATCGTCGGGCGGCTCGTGACGGGCAATCCGCGGGCGCGCGCCGACGAGGCCGAGGTGCGCGGGTTCTTCGAGCGCTACGGCGAGTGGAAGGGACTCGCCGGGGTGCATCTGATGCGTGCGGCCGCCGCCGGGCTCACTCCAGCCCGGATGTCTTCGGGTCCAAGCCCTCACCGGGTAGGAACTCGTTCGTCAGCGGCGCCCGCTTGCCCTGCGGCTGCGTGAGCAGGTCGTTCGCGCGCATCCACTGCTCGTAGGCGTTCCACTCCGCCGGATCCTGGAAGCCGAACGGCCGGCGGGCGTCCCGTGGGAAGAAGACCGGCAGGGTGGCGCGCACGGCGGCCGTCTGAAGGCCGCGATCGAGGCCGCCGTCGGCCTCCAGCAGCGCGTCCACGCCGGCGTTCGGGTCGCGCTTGAGTAGCTCGTGGCCGCGCGCCGTCGCCTGCAGGAAGCGCCGCAGCCGGGACGCGCCGTCCTCGTCCAGCGTGTCGCGGCGTGACACGAAGACGAGCTCGTTGTAGGTCGGCACGCCGAGGTCCTCCATCCGCAGGATCTCCGGCTTGCGGTTGCGGCGCTCGAGGTCGACGCCTTCGTAGTTCCAGAACGCGCCGAGCGTGGCGTCGACCTTCTTGGCGAGCATCGCCGGGACGAGGTTGAAGCCGACGTTGGTCTCCTTCACGGAGTCGGGCTTCACCTTCGCGTTGTCGAGGATCGTGCGCAGATAGGCCGACTGGTACGAGAGGCCCGCGGTGCCCACGCGCTTGCCGGCGAGCTGTTCCGGGCGCTTGATCGCGTGGTCGCCGAGCGACATCACGGACGTCAGCGGCGTCTGCACGAGCGCTCCGACGGCGACGAGGTCGGCGCCCTTGTCGCGCGCCAGCAGCAGCTCCGGCTCGTAGGAGATCACGAGGTCGGCGCGGCCGGCCTGCAGGAGCTTGAGCGGCGCGGCGGCGTCCGGCGGCGGGACGATCTTGACGTCGAGCCCTGCCCGCTCGTACTCGCCGCTCGCCTGCGCCGCGTAGATGCCGGCGTGGTCGGCGTTCGGGAAGTAGTCGAGCATCACCGTGAACGACTCGGTCTTGCCCGAGCCGGCGCCGGACGGCTCGGCCTTCTCGCCGCAGCCGGCGAGCGCGAGTCCGAGCACGAGCAGGAGCGGGAGCAGCAGGCGGGTCATGGTCCTCCGGGATGGGATCGTGGCGTCCAGTCGACGACGCGCCGCTCGAGCAGCGCGAAGGCGCCGTAGAGCGCGACGGCGAGCAGGAACAGCAGCAGCGTGGCGGCGAAGGCACGCGCGGTCTCGAGCTGGCCGTTGGCGGTCAGCAGCGCGTGGCCGAGGCCGGAGTCCGACCCCGACCACTCGGCGAAGACGGCGCCGATCACCGCGACGGCGGCGGCGACCTTGATGCCGGTGAACGTCGCCGGCAGCGCGCTCGGGACCTCCAGCATGCGCAGCGTCTGCCAGCGCGTGGCGTCGAGCGAGCGCAGCAGCTTGCGCGCGTCGGCGTCCGTGTCGCGGAGGCCGTCGTAGAGGTTGATGGCGACCGGGAAGAAGCACACGAGCGCCACCAGCAGCACCTTCGGCGCGAGCCCGAAACCGAGCACGAGCACCACCAGCGGCGCGATCACCGGCACCGGCACCGCCTGCGAGCCGATCACGAGCGGGCGCAGCGCGCGCCGGGCCGGCGGCGAGACGTGCATCGCGACGGCCAGCGCGGCGCCGGCGGCGATCGCCGCGGCGAGGCCGAGCACGACCTCCCACGTCGTGGTGGCGAGGTCAGGCGCGAGCAGGCTGCGATCGGTCCACAGCGCCTCGACGACCTGGGTCGGCGCGGGCAGGATCAGCTCGTCGACGGCTCCCAGCCGCACGAGCGCCTCCCAGCCGGCGAGCGCCGCGAGCACGATCAGCGCGGCGATCACGCGTCGGCTCCCAGCGCGTGCAGTGCGCGCTCGCGCAGCGCGACGACCTCTGAATCGATCCGGTGACGCGGCCGCGGGAGCGCGACCTCGAGCGTCGCTACGACGCGGCCGGGCCGCGGCGACAGCAGCACGATCCGGTCGGCGAGCAGCACCGCCTCCTCGACGTCGTGCGTGACGAGCAGGACGGTCCGCGGCTCGCGCGCGAGCGCGCCCGCGAGCCAGTGCTGCATCTGCCCGCGCGTCAGCGCGTCGAGCGCTCCGAACGGCTCGTCCAGGCACAGCACCGGGCGGCCGGCGAGCAGCGTGCGCAGGAACGCGACGCGCTGGCGCATGCCGCCGGACAGCTCGCGCGGCCGCGAGCGCTCGAATCCCTCGAGGCCGAAGGCGGCGAAGTGCTCGTGCGCGGCGGCGCGCGCGGCCGCCTTCGCCATGCCGGCCACGCGCAGCGACAGCGCGGCGTTGTCGAGCGCCGACAGCCACGGCAGCAGGCCGTCGCGCTGCGGCATCAGCGCCGCCGGCGCTGACTCGACGGTGCCGGCGTCGGGCGCCGTCAGGCCGCACACGAGCTCGAGCAGGGTCGACTTGCCGCAGCCGCTCGGGCCGACGACGGCGACCACCTCGCGCGGCGCCGCGCGCAGCGAGACGCCGTCGAGCGCCTTCACGGCCCCGAACGCCTTCTCCACTCCGGCGACGGTGACCCCGCCGGAAACGTCACGAGGCTCCACGCCGGGAGCCTCGACCTCGGTCTGCATCGCTCCCTCCGCGGGCATTACCCCACAGGTTCGAAGGGTCAGGTCAAGCGAGGACCTATCTCAGCCGGGCGTTTCTCCCCAGCCCCCCTGGTTTTCACTCGCCCTCAGGCTACCGGATGGCCGCTGAGTTTCTCTTCGAGATTCGCGATCGTCTGGCGCAGCGCCCGTGCGATCGCCCACCGGAGCAGCACGCGCTCGTACGGTCCGCGGAGGCCGCGCCGCGGCTCGTACTCGACGACGAGCCGGTAGTCGAAGCCGTCCCCGGCTTCGGCCCAGTGCCGCTCGTGGTGCACCGGGGGCAGGTCGGCCTGCACGCTCGTGTACTCGACCACGCGATACGGCTCCACGCGCTGGAGCGTCAGCTCGAGCGGCACCTCGTGTCGAAGCAGTCGGATCACGATCCGCGTCTGGTCGCCGGGCTCGCGCCACTGCGAGCCCGGCTCCACCCGCACGAGGCTGGGCCAGTACTCCGGCCAGTGCTCCAGGTCGGTGATGTAGTCGTACGCCTCCCGGAGCGGGACGCGGAAGTGGTGCTCGGCCTCGATTCTCGTCATCCGGCCGCCGGGGGGATGTTGCGGTTCGAGCGGAACAGGTTGCCCGAATCGTACCGGCGCTTGATCGCGCTGAGGCGGTCGAAGTTCGCCCCGTAGGCGGTCCGGACGCGCTGCTCGCCCTCGTCGGCGGTCTGGAAGTTCACGTAGCTGCCGCCGGTGCAGAACGGCTTGATGACATCGCCGGCCTCGCGAACCCAGCGCCGGTGGCGGTCGCCGTCCGGGTCGCCGGGATCCCACATGCCGATCACGCCGACGGCGTAGCGGGCGTCACGGTTGCCGACGGCGCCGTCGTCGGCGTCGTGCTCGTTCAGCGCGCCGCCGACCTGCAGGAGGCCCAGTTCGGCGTCAGGGATCGGGCACTCGCCCGCCAGCTCGCGGAACGTCGCCAGGAAGCCGTCGCTCAGGTCCGCCGCGTACTCGGCGCGCCAGTAGTAGTGCCGGCCCTTCGGCTCGGTCGCGTCGAGGTAGGACTGCAGCTCCGTGTACGGCTGCTCGTGCAGGAGGTCGAAGACGGGATCGCCGAGCGCTCGCAGCGGCGCGATCGCCCGCTCGGCTTCGCGCATGTCGCCGCTGAAGCAGACGCTCAGCGCGCAGATCCGGCGGCCGTGCCACTCCGGCGGCACGAACGGCGCCGCCGGCGCGCGCACGATGATCATGAACGCCGTCAGCTCGCGCGGCCCCTCTGTCGTCAGCGTTCGGTACATGCGCAGGAACTCGTCCGCGCGCTCGAACGGCCACGCGATCAACCCGCCGTACACGGTCGGGCCGACGGCGTGCAGGCGAAACGTGAACGAGGTGACGACACCGAGGTTTGCGCCGGCGCCGCGGACGGCCCAGAACAGGTCGGCGTTCTCGTCGCGGCTCGCCCGGCACACGCGGCCGTTCGCGGTGACGATCTCGACCTCCAGCAGGTTGTCGACGGTCCAGCCGAACCGGCGCGTCAGGTAGCCGAGGCCGCCGCCGAGCGTCAGGCCGGCGACGCCGACCTCGGAGAAGAACCCGAGCGGCGTGGCCAGCCCGTGGCGCTGCGTCTCGCGGTCGACGTCGCCGAGCAGGCAGCCGGGCTCGACCGTTGCGGTCCGCGCCGCCGGATCGACGACGACCGTCCGGAGCCGCGACATGTCGATCGTCACGCCTGCGTCCGCCAGCGCGGTGCCGGCGATGTTGTGCCCGCCGCCGCGGACCGAGACGGGCAGGCCGTGCTCGCGGGCGTAGTCGACGGCGCGAACCACATCGCCCGTCCCGGAAGCCTGGACGACGATCGCCGGCGTCTTGGCGATCATCCCGTTCCACAGCACGGTCGCCTCGTCGAAGCCCTCGCCGCCCGGCAGCAGCAGTGGTCCGTCCAGCCGCTCGCGCAGGTCCTCGGCCTCCAGCGCCCGCACCAACGCCTCGGGTTGCTCGATCGGCGGGTCGTCGGCGCAGTCCTCGATCACGTGCAGGGGCCAGCCGTGCTTCGCGGCGGCAGCCTCCGCGACTGCCACCGGCGTCGCGAGGTCGTGCCGTCCCCAGATCAAGGTCACGGGCACGGCGATCTGCGCGAGCTCGTCGGGCGCGATCGCGGCCAGTCCGAACTCCTCCATCAGCGAGCTCGGGACGCGCGCGCGGTCGAGGTTGTAGGTCCGGAAAGCCTCCCAGCGCTCGCCCATCCGCTCGCGCAGCCCGTCGAGGTCGAACGCACAGTGCTTCCACAACTGGTCGTGGGTGGACTCGTCGGGCTGCGCGAGGAACGCGTGCAGTGCCTGCCCGAACTCCGGCGCAGGGTCGAACGCGGCGAGGCCGAGCGCGTCGACGAGAACAAGACCGCGAATCCGGTCGCCGTGGCCGGCGGCGAATCGCGCCGCGATCGCCCCACCGAGCGCGTAGCCGACGAGCACCGGCGGAGCCGCACACGTCTCCGCGATCAGCTCGCCGAGCCAGCCGAGTGTGTCCGGCGTCGCATCCGTGGCTCCGTGGCCCGGCAGGTCCGGTGCGATCACCCGGTGCGTGCGCGTGAGGCCGTCGATCGCGTGCATCCAGTGCGTCGCGTTGGCGCCTGGCCCGTGCAGCACGACCAGCGGCGGGCCGTCGCCGCCCTCCAGCACGGCAGTGGCGACTCCGGCCACGTCCAGTCGCCGCTCGGCGACGGGGAGGCCGGTCAGGAGGGTTTGGCGAGCGCTGTCGACGCGAGATTCGAGCATGCCGCCGACACTAAGAACGGCGGCGCCGCATGTCTTCCGTGGAACCACCCAACCTGCCCACGACTCTCGGCGTGGGTGGTTGTGCTCAGACGAGCTGGTGCCGGTACGCGTAGGCGGTCGCCGCGCTGCGCGACGACGCGCCGAGCTTGACGAAGATGTTGCTCACGTGGCGGTCGACCGTGCGCTCGCTGAGCACCAGCTCGGCGGCGATCGCCTTGTTCGTCTGGCCGCCCGCCACCAGCCGCAGCACCTGCAGCTCGCGCGGCGTCAGTCCATGCGTGCCGGCGCGAGCGGCGCTGCCGGAGAGTGCCTCGACACGGGCGACGTCCGGCGCCGCCCCCAGCCCGGCGAAGACGTCACGGGCGGCGTCGAGCTCGAGCGCGGCGGAGTCCGCGTCGCCGAGCGCACGGCACGCGAGGCCCACCAGCACCCGCACCCGCGCCGCCTCGTACGGCGCCCCGAGCTCCTGCCAGGCGCCGCCGGCTCGGCGGAGGGCGACGAGGGCGGCGCGCGCGTCGCCGGCGTCGAGGTCGACCGCTCCGCGGGCATGCGCGACGACGGCTTCGAGCATGCCGCTCCCGAAGCCGCGACGCGAGCTGCTCGAGCTCGCCGCAGGCATCGCGGGCCGCGTCGGCATCGCCGACGGCGAGCATGATCTCGACGTACGCCGGCAGCAGGCGCACGCGCTCCAGCCGCTCGGTCGTCTCGGCCGCGACGCGCCGGATCGTGGCCGCGGCCGCCTCGCCGTTGTCCTGGACCAGCCGCAGCAGGGCGAGGCCGGGCTGCGGCTCCGTCCCGCACCGGCTCGCGTCGCGGTAGGCCGCCTCGGCACGGACGAACTCGCCCTGCAGCCGGTGCAGCTCGCCCTGCCGGTAGAACGCCTGACCGGCCGCCTGGCTCATCTGCGGGTCGGACCGCCCGCCCGCCCGCAGCGCCTCGCGCAGCGCGTCATCCCACGCGCCGTGCAGCTGCATGATCTCGGCGCGGTGAACGAGGCAGCGGCCGGTGAAGGCGACCATGTCGGGCTGCTCCTCGCACCACCGGGTCAGGGCGGCGGTCCACTCCTGCGCGCGGCGCGACGCGTAGGCCCGCCGGCAGCCGTCGATCACGCTGCAATACAGCAGCCCGGTCACGATCGGCGAGAGCTCGCCGGCGACGACCGCGAGCATCGTCTCGTCGAGCAGCGCCAGGCCCTCGCCGACCCGTCCCTGCGCGACCAGCGCGTTCCCCTGCGCATGCATGGCGATGGCGAGCAGGTCGGCGTCGCCGAACCGCTCGGCGATCTCGGCTGCCGCCGTCGCCGTGGCGTGGGCGGCATCGTCGTCGCCGGCGATCTCGTGCTGCGCCACCACCGGCACCAGCAGGTAGCCGCGCTCGACGCAATCACCGCCCACGCGCTCGAGCAGCCGCTGCGCGCGGCCGAGCCATCCGGTCGCGCGCCCTGCCTCGCCGCGGAACATCAGCGTGAGGCTCAGCCAGAACGCGCAGCGCACCGCCCGGAGCAGCTCGCCGTCGTCGAGGTACGCCTGGTGCGCGCGCTCGAGGGCAGCGTGATAGTCGTCGTCGCGCCCGAGCATGTAGGCGGCCGTCGCAAGCCGCTCGAGGTCCGCGGCCTCCAGGGCGGACGCCTCGTCCGCGACCGTCAGCGACCGGTGGGCGTCGCTCCACGCCCGTGCCGTGTAGGAGTCTCGGGCCCGCTCGAGATCGTCGATGGCCCGAGCCTACTGCGTGCTGCCGCGCTCGATGCGCTGCTCGTACTCGGCGCGCTGCTCGGGCGTGGTCTGCGCGGTTGCGCGCTCGGCGCCGGCCGCGCGCAGCAGCGCCTCGCGGGCGCGGCGGGGGAGGAGGGCGCTGAGCGCCGAGATGCCGGCGTACGTGCGCGGGACGTAGACGTCGAAGCGCGGGCGCTCGATCGCGGCGACGATCGCCGCCGCGACCTGCTCGGGCGTGAGCACGAGCGCGCCCTTGCCCGTGCCGGCCGCGAGCTCGGTGGCGACGATGCCGGGCATCACGACCGACAGCTCGACGCCGGTCCCGCGCAGCTCGCCGCGGACCGATTCCGAGAGGCCGAGCACGGCGTGCTTGGTGGCGGCGTACACGGCCTCGCGCGGGACGCCGATCTTCGCGGCCGCCGACGCCACGTTGACGACCTGGCCCGAGCCGCGCGCGACCATCGCCGGCAGCGCGAGCTTCATGCCGAGGATGACGCCGTGGAGGTTCACGTCGACCTGCCGCCGCGTCCACGCGTCGTCCTCCTCCAGGAACGGCCCGACGTGCATCACGCCGGCGTTGTTGATCAGCACGTCGAGCGGGCCGAGCCGGTCGGCGACCGTGGCCAGGAACGCGGCGAACGACTCGCGGCTCGTCACGTCGAGCGCGGCACCGAGCTCGCCGCCGGCCGCCTCGGCGAGCGCTGCGTCGAGGTCGCCGACCGCGACGCGCGCGCCCCGCGCAGCGAGCGCGCGGGCGGTCGCGAGGCCGATCCCGCGCCCGCCTCCGGTCACCGCGACGACGCGTCCTGTGAGCTCGGGCACGGCGGCGGACTGTACCTTCCCGGACGCAATGGACTGGGAAGCCGAAGGTCTTCTGGAGGGCGTCGAAGGCGACAGCGCGCGGGCGGCGCGCCGCGCCTTGCTCGACAAGCTGCACGCCGACGGCGTCTCGCTCGACGACCTGCGGCAGGCGGTCGCCGAGCAACGGCTCGCGCTGCTGCCGGTCGAGCGGCTGCTCAGCTCGGAGCCCCTGTACACCGCGCGCGAGATCGCCGAGCAGACCGACGTCGGGCTCGACTACTTCCAGCAGCACCGGCGCGCGCTCGGCCTCGCCGTGCCCGGGCCGGACGAGCGCGTCTACGGCGAGCGCGACCTCGAGGGTGCGCGGATGGGCCAGCAGTACCGCCAGGCCGGGTTCCCGGACGACGAGGCGCTGGAGGTCCAGCGCGTCCTCGGCCGCGGGATGGCTCGCTACACCGAGGCGTTGACCACGCTGGTCGGGCAGACGCTGCTCGAGCCCGGGACCGACGAGCACGCGCTGGCCGACCGGCTCGAGACGGTGTCGCGCTCGCTCCTGCCGCTTGCCGGGCCATGGCTCGAGCATGTCTTCAGCCTGCACCTGCGCGAGGTGCTGCGCCAGGAGGTGGTCACAGCCGAGCAGCTGGCGACGGGCCAGCTCGCGTCCGGCCGCGACAGCGCGATCGCGTTCGCCGATCTCGTCGGCTTCACCGAGCTCGGCGAGACGATCCCCGGCGAGGAGCTCGGGAGCGTCGCCGGGCGGCTCGTGCGGCTGGCCGAGGAGGTCGTCGAGCCGCCGGCCAAGATCGTCAAGGAGATCGGCGACGCCGTGATGCTCGTCGCGCCCGAGCCCGCTCAGCTCGTGGAGTCCACGCTGCGGCTCGTCGAGGGCTCCGCCGGCGAGGACGGCTTCCCCGCGATCCGCGCCGGGATCGCCTTCGGCCCGGTCGTCAACCGGTGGGGCGACTGGTACGGCTCGACGGTCAACGTCGCGAGCCGGTTGACCACGCGCGCCCGTCCCGCGTCGGTGCTGACGACCGAGGCCGTGCGCGCAGCGGCGAGCGACGGCTACGAGTGGTCGTTCGCGGGCGACAAGCGGCTGAAGGGCCTCTCGGCGGCGCTGCCGACGTACCGCGTCAGGCGTACTGGGGACGCGTGAGCGCCTTCACGAAGTCCTCGAGCTGGCGCGTCGTCCAGCACTCGTAGGCCTCGCAGAAGCGCTCGTAGCTGGCGATCACAGAGTCGCCGTAGTTCCAGTACAGCCGCGGCTCGGGGTTCAGCCAGAACGTGCGGCCGGCGCGCGCCGCGATCATCGCGAACACGTCCGCGCGCGGGTCGCGGCCGTTGGTGCGGGCGTCGCCGAGCACGATCACGGTCGCGCGCGGGTGCAGGTCGTCCTCGACCTGCACGAGGAACTCGTTCCAGACGCGTCCGTAATCGGTGTAGCCGGAGACGTCGGCGACCCCGGCGTCCTTCGAGATCGCCTCCGACGCCGCGCGGAACGAGCGCTCGCGGGCGAAGACGTCGGTGACCTCCGAGATCCGCTCGACGAACACGAACGAGCGCATCTTCCGGAACGTGTCGTGGAGTGCGTGCAGCACGCTGAGGAAGAACACGGAGGCGCTGGTGACCGACGTCGAGACGTCGCACAGCACGTACAGCTCCGGTCGCCGCGGCCGGCGCGGACGGTACTTCAGGACCACCGGCACGCCGCCGGTCTGGAGCGACGCGCGCATCGTGCGCCGGACGTCGACGTGCGCGTGGCGCTTGCGCCCGCGCATCTCCTGGCCCTGGGTCGCGAGGCGGCGCTTGAGCTGGGCGACCACGCGGTGGACGGCGGCGAGGTCCTGGAGTGGGCCGGTGGGCAGGGCGCGGTCGAGCTCGGTCAGCGGGCGCGAGGGCGGAAGCGACTGGGTGCGCTCGATCTGCGCGCGCTCGAGCTCGCGCCGCAGGTGCTGCTCGAAGCGGCGGATCTGCTCGCGCGTGAGCCGCGGCTCGGGCGGGCCTGCGTCCTGCACCGGGCCGCCGGGCTCGGAGCGCAGGCCGAGCGCGCGGCGGATCCGCTGGACGTCGACGCCGAGCACGCCGGAGCCTTCGCCGCGGCGCCCGAAGGCGGCGATCGCGAGCCGCGCCAGGTCGCGCATCGCGGCGTCGTTGCCGTCGCGGATCGCCTGCAGCAGCTGCTCGCGCAGGTTGTCGAGCTCGATCCGGTCACCGCCGGTGATGCCGTCCTCGTCGCCCTCCTGGATCCCGCCCTCGCGCACGCCCTGCCGGATCGCCTCCGCCTCGGTGGCGCGGAAGAAGAAGCGGTCGAACACGAGGTCGAAGATGCGCCGGTCCTCGGGGGACTTGGCGAGCGTCGCGGCGAGCGTGCCGCGGAAGTCCTCCGCCGCCGTCCACGGGACCTCGGCGAGCGCGGCGAACGCGTCGTTGAGCTCGGACGTGCCGATCGCGACGCCCTCGGCGCGCAGCGCCTCTCCGAGTTCGACGACGCGCGCGTCGAACCCGGTGCTCACGACGCCGCGGTGGCGCCGAGCCGGACGCCGACGCGCTCGGCGACCGTGTCGAGGTCGGTGCGGTGCTTGACGATGATTGACATCGTCTCGCGGAAGACGTCCGGCGAGATGTCGTCGGCGCCCAGCAGCAGCAGCGCGCGCGCCCAGTCGATCGACTCCGCGATCGAGGGCGGCTTCTTGAGGTCGAGGTCGCGGACCTGCTGGATGATGCTCACGAGCTGGCGCGCCACGGTCTCGGACAGCTCAGGCGCGTGCAGCCGGACGATCTCGAGCTCGTGCTCGGTGCTCGGGTAGTCGAGCCACAGGTACAGGCAGCGGCGCTTCAGCGCCTCGGTCAGCTCGCGCGTGTTGTTCGACGTCAGCAGCACGACCGGGTGCGTACGCGCCTCGATCCGGCCCAGCTCCGGGATCGAGATCTGGAAGTCCGACAGCAGCTCGAGCAGCATCGCCTCGAACTCCTGGTCGGTCTTGTCGATCTCGTCGATCAGCAGCACGACCGGCTCCTCGGAGGCGATCGCCTGCATCAGCGGGCGGCTGAGCAGGAACTCCTCGCCGAAGATGTCGTCCTGGACGGCGTCCCAGCCGGTGCCGTCGGCCTCGGCCTGGATCCGCAGGAGCTGCTTGCGGTAGTTCCACTCGTACAGCGCCTTCGCCTCGTCGAGCCCTTCGTAGCACTGCAGCCGCACGAGCTTGCGGCCGAGATAGCGCGACAGCGCCTTCGCCAGCTCGGTCTTGCCGACGCCCGCGGGACCCTCCACGAGCACCGGCTTGCCGAGCCGGGCGGCGAGATAGCTCACCAGCGCAGTCGAGCCGCCGGGCAGGTAGCCGGCGGCGCGCAGGCCGGCGGTGACCTCGTCGACGGATGCGGGGAGGGCGTCGCTCATCGCCCTCCTGAGTCTAGGTGACCGATTCCACGACCCGTACGACCGCCTGAAGGCGCCCCGCGGCGCTGGATCGGCACCCGCCGAAGGGGCCCGTGCAGTGGCACTGTTCCCCTTCGCCGTGCACCGCCCAGCATCCACGGGACACCACCATGCGGCCGCACGGGCCGCGGAACCGATCACCTGGCGGACGGCGCGATCACCGAGTTGCCCGCGAAGCTCACGCGCGGGCGGCCGGTTCGAACCGGGAGCCGCGCGGCGTACGTGCAGCCGCGCGTCAGCGCGACGGTTCGCTTGACCCGGCGCAGTCGCACCGTGACGTTGCCGCGGCAGCCGAGCGCGCCCTCGACGCCGGCAGGGAGCTTGAGCCGGCCGGAGACCCGGAGCCGGTTGCCGGAGCGCCGCACCTTCCGCGAGAGCTTCCCGATGAAGCGGTTCACGCGCACGCGGACGATCGCGAGCGTCGAGAGGCCGCCGGCGTCGACTGCGCTCGCCAGCAGCGTCGCGCGCCCGACGTCGGCGCCCGTCGGCTTCCAGGTGCACGCGTAAGGTGCCGCGCGCAGGACGCAGATCGTCCCGTCGTCGTCGAACACCGTGACCACCGGGTCGCCGCTGTCGTCGGCCACTTCGAGCTCGATCCGCTGGGTCGGCCCGATGCCTGTGCCCGCGAGTGGCGTCTTGAAGCGCGCGGTCGGCGGCTTCGGCGCCGGCGATGCGGGCGGCGCCGCCGGGGGCGCCGGCGCCGGGCAGCCGTCGGGCGTCGTGCCGGACACGCTGGGGCAGGTGTCCTGCGTCTCGTCGCCGAACCCATCGTTGTCGACGTCGGGCTCGACGTCAGCGTTGATCAGGGCCTCCAGGTTCGGGCTGGATTCGGGTGGCCTCGCGAGCGTGGATAGCGGCGGTTCCCAGCGGTCGAGCGTCGCGCCGGTCCCATCGGCGAAGAACGCACCGCTAGTCCCCGAGCAGCACATGAGGGCGATCTGGTCGCCGGGGGCGATCGCGAGCCTCGTCGGGTAGCCCGTGATCGTGCCCGCGGGCGGCGTCACCTCGGCCGAGCGGCCCACCTCTACACCGTCTGCTCCCGTTCGGCGGACGACCTGCAGCCGAACGGGCGTGACCTCGGTGCCGGCACGCACGCGCCAGCGGCTGATCACGCCGCCGGTTTGCACTGTCACCACGCTGCTGGGCGCGGACGTCACGGCGTTCGTGCAGCCCTGTACGCACGTGACGGGGTTCCCAGGCGGGGGAAGAAGCCTGCTGCCGATCGTCACGTCGGCGCGTGCCGCGGGCGCGACCGCGAGCACGATCAGCGTGCACGCGACGACGACCGCTCCTCTCATCCCGCCGACCTTAACCGAGCGGCCCGGCACCGGCTAGGGTCGCGTGTCCGTGCTGGCCGCCTTCGAACCCTCGCCGCTCCCGTTCATCGCGCTGATGGGGCTCGGCTTCGTGATCGGGGTCGGTGGCCACATCTACAAGTCGCGGACGGCGGTCGCGACCGGCATCGGGATGATCTTCGTCGCGACGCTGCTGTTGCCGCTCGGGCTCTACCTCAGCGACGGAAGGTGACCGTACGGACCGCCGACGGGCGCGACCTGGAGGTCCTCAGGCAGGGGCCGGAGGACGGGCTCCCGCTGGTGTTCCACTGCGGCACCCCGAACGCTCCGGTCGAATTTCCGCTGCTCACGGACGCGATTGTGGCCCGCGGCTGGCAACTGGTGGCCTACGCGCGGCCGGGATACGCGGGCTCGACGCCGCATGACGGTCGTGCCGTGGCCGATGCCGCATCTGACGTGGCGGCGATCCTCGACCACCTCGGTCTGGACCGGTTCGTGACGCTGGGCTGGTCCGGCGGCGGCCCGCACGCGCTGGCCTGCGCGGCGCTGCTGCCCGACCGCTGCCGGGCGGCCGCGAGCCTCGCCGGCGTCGCGCCGTTCGACGTCGACGGCTTGGACTTCCTCGCAGGTATGGGACCGGAGAACGTCGAGGAGTTCGGGGCCGCCGCCGAGTCGCGCGCCGCCCTGGAGGCTTTCCTCGACCGGGACGCGGCCGCACTGGCGGAGGTGACGGCCGACGACGTCGCCGACGCGCTGGGCGGGCTGGTCGACGAGGTCGACCGCGCCGCGCTGACGGGCGAGCTCGCGGAGGTTATGGCGGCGATGTGCCGCCGTGCGCTCTCAACCGGCATCGCCGGCTGGCGCGACGACGACATCGCCTTCGTCGCGCCGTGGGGCTTCGAGCTGTCGGCCATTACCGTGCCAATCTCGATTTGGCAGGGCGCCCGCGACCGGATGGTGCCGTTCGCGCACGGCCGATGGCTCGCCGCGCACATCCCCGGCGCGCGCGTGCACTTCTACGACGACGAGGGGCACATCTCACTGGCCCAGCAGTTGCCGCGGATCGTCGACGAGCTCGCGCTCAGCGGCACCTGAGCACGCGGCGCACAAGGTCGTGCCAGCCGGCCGCGATGCGGTCCTCCGGCATCTCGCGGACGGTGCGCAGGTAGTTCACGTGCTCGGCGCCGAGTGCTGCCAGCAGCATGTCGGCGATGTACTCCCAGTCGCAGCTGGAATCGGCCTCGCGCACGAGCATCGCGACGTGGGCGCGGTAGACGCCGTAGGGCGCGGCCTTGTAGCGGGCGCCCTGCGCCTCGGCGATCGTGATCAGGTCGCCGTGATCGGCCAGGTGCCGGAACAGGCGCTCCCCGAACGCGGTCAAGCGCTCGATCGGAGGCGCACCTGGGCCGAGCGGGGCCGGCCCGCGGATGAACTCCTCCTGGAAGCGGCGCTCGCGCTCGCTCAGCACGGCCTGCGCCAGCCCGGCACGGTCGCCGAAGCGCCGGAACAGCGTGCCCTTGCCGACGCCCGCGGCCGCCGCGACGGCGTCCATCGAGACCGAGCACGGGCCGTGCTCGGCGAACAGCCGCTCGGCCGCGGCAAGGACCTTGCCGCGGTTGCGGACCGCGTCCGCACGCTCGGGCGGATCCTCGTTGAGGACGGGCAAATCGGCCATCTGGCTGTCGAACGTAACGGACATCGTTCCTCTATTGTACAACCGGACCGCGGTCCGATTATTGTGCTACAGTGGCGACATCACGCAAACGGACTACGGTCCGGAAGGGGAACAACCAAATGTCTGCCACTGCAATCACCACGATTCCTGCGGGGACCTACGCCAACGACGGCGTCCACTCCACCGCCGCCTTCGCCGTCAAGCACATGCTGGCCACGTTCCGCGGCAGCTTCGACCGCTTCGACGCGGAGCTGACCGTCGATGACGACGGCCGCGCGCGCCTCGTCGGCACCGTGCCGGTCGACACCGTCTCGGTCAAGGACGAGAATCTCGTCGCGCACCTCCAGTCGCCGGAGTTCTTCGACGCCGAGCAGCACCCGGAGATCCGCTTCGAGTCGACCGAGATCGAGCTCGACGGAGAGAAGGCCACGCTGACCGGCGACCTCACGATCAAGGGCCACACCGAGCGCGTCACCGCCGACGGCTCCGTCACCGGCCCGGTCGAGGATCCGTTCGGCAACACGAAGCTCGGCCTCCAGTTCGAGACGATCGTCGATCGCACGAAGTTCGGCCTCAACTGGAACGCTCCGCTGCCCAAGGGCGGCTTCATGCTCGCGAACGAGGTCACGCTCAGCGTCGATCTCGAGCTCCTGAAGGGCTAAGCGATGCGGGTCCTGGGCATATCGGGCTCGCTGCGCCGGGACTCGTTCAACTCCGGGCTGCTCCGGACGGCGGCGGAAGTGCTGCCGTCCGGGGTCGAACTCGAGCTGTTCGACGGCTTGAAGGCGATCCCCCCATACGACGCCGACGACGACATCGACGGCGGCCCCGACAGCGTCCGCGCACTGCGCGACGCGCTGACTGACGCCGACGCCGTCCTCGTCGCGACGCCGGAGTACAACGCCTCGATCCCGGGCGTGCTCAAGAACGCGCTCGACTGGGCGTCGCGGCCGCACGCGACGAACCCGCTGCGCGGCAAGCCCGTCGCCGTGGTCGGCGCCTCGACCGGCATGTTCGGCGCGGTCTGGGCACAGGCCGACACGCGCAAGGTGCTCAGCACGATCGGCGCTCGCGTGGTCGATCGTGAGCTGCCGGTGGCGGAGGCCGACGAACGCTTCGACGCCGACGGCCGCCTGAACGATCCCGAGATGCAGGAGCAGCTCGCGGAGATCGTGGCCGACCTCGTCGGCGCGGCCGAGGCGCGCGCCGCCGGGCTCGCCGCCCGCGCCGCCGCCTAAAAAAGACGCTCGTCGTCGTCCTCGAGCTTGCGCGTCGGCGCCTCGGACGGCCCCGTCCGCCCCGGCGGTTCGGGCGGCTCGCCGGACCAGTCCGGGCGCTCGCCGAGCACGTCGGTGACCGCGGCCGGGTCGGCGCGCCGGCGCGGTGGACGCGGCGCAGGTGCCGGCTCGGGCTCGTCCGCGATCGGGTTCGGCGGCTCCGGCCGGTGGACGGCGCGCACGCGCAGCCCGGTCGCGAGCAGCGCTCCCGCGGCCAGCAGCGCGGCGAACATTCCCCACTGGATCCCGTAGCGGCTGCTCGGGTCCGGCGAGTTGGGCTTGTCGAACAGCCGCCACACGAGCAGCAGCAGCGCCCAGCCGCCGGCCATGGCGATCGCGGTCCCGTCACCGCCCGGCAGATGGAAGCCCTTCTTCTCGCTGCGCGCCCAGACGAGGAACAGCACGCCGGCCGCGACCAGCAGCACCGCCGCCTCGACGAAGCTGAAGACGCCGAAGGCGCTCACGTTGCGCTGCACGAAGCGGTCCGCGCCCTTGGGCACGTACGACTGCTCGTACCAAGGCAGCAGCATCGACAGCACCAGCGCCCCTGCGGCGATGCCCGCGTTGCGCAGCTCGGGCGGCAGCTCGCGCAGGCGTGCTAGTGCGCTGGCCACGGCTGCAAGTCTCTCATTCGACCGGGATGTCCTGCACGTCCGGCGCGGCCGGCTCGTCCGGCTCCAGCCGCGCGATGTACCAGTCGAGCACGGCCCGCAGCGCGACCAGCAGCTCGCGCAACGCCTCCGCGAGCTGGCGCGACAGCTCGGTCGGCACGACGCCGCGCAGTGACTCCACGAGCGCCGCGAGCTGGCCGAGGTCGAACGGCGGCGCCGGCCCCTCGGCGCCGGGCACGCTCCAGCCGCGCGGCGGCACGTCGCGGGCGGCCGCCTGGCGCGCGGCCGCCTCGGCCTCGCGCATCAGGCGCTCGGCCTCGGCGTACTGATCGCGGATGCCGTCGGCGTCAGCCACGTTCGAACCCCACGACGAGCGAGCCCTCGGCGAGCTTGGCCGAGGTCGGCATGAACCCGGCGAGCGCGCCCGGGAGCACGATCGTGCGCTTCTGGCCGTCGACGCGCACGACCAGCTCGAGCCCGATCTTCTTCAGCGCGATGTCGCCCTTGCTCACGAACGGCAGGTCCAGTCGTAGCTCGGCGTGTGAGTCGTTGAGTGACAGCTCCTGCGTCAGCCGGTCGTGCAGCACCGCCGCCGCGTCGCGGCCCTCGAACAGGGCGTCGGCGAGCCGGTCGAGCATGGTGGCGCCGAGCACCTCCTGCTCGAAGTAGGGCGCGCGCAGCACCGGCACGGGCGCGAACCCGGACTCGACGTCCGCGAGCTGCTGCGCCTGCACCTCGCGCCAGGCGCCGAAGTAGGCGCCGACGTCCTCCGGGAACACGCGGTTGACCACGACCGCGTCGCACAGGTAGCCGTATAGGTTCAGGTACGTGAAGGTACGCATCGCCTCCGCCACGACCATCCGGTCGGGCGTCATCACAAGCCGGATCGTCACGCGCTCGGCGTCGCGCAGCAGCTCGTGCATCGCGATCAGGTTGCGCACGAGCCGCTGGACGTCGTCCATCACGCGCTCGTCCGGCAGCGAGAGGTCCAGGAACGCGCGGGCGAGCGGGCGCGCCGCCGACAGCAGCGCGCTCTCACGGCCGAGGACGCGGTCCAGCCACCAGCGCGCGGCGTCCGGGAACGAGAGCAGCCGCAGCGTCTCGCCGGTCGGCGCGCAGTCGACGATGATCGCGTCCCACTCGCCCGACTCGGCATGGCGCTTGAGCTGGAGCAGGCTGAACAGCTCGTCCGCGCCGGGCGGCACCGTCAGCTCCTCGGCGGCGATCCGCTCCACGCCGCGCTCGGCGAGCACGCCGCCCAGCCACTCCTGCGCGGCCGACCAGTTGCGCTCGATCTCCTCCTGCGCCTGCACCTGCTGCGCCCACACGCCGCCCTCCATCTCGACCGGCTCGGAGCCGACGGGTGCCTGCAGCGACTCGGCGAGCGAGTGCGCCGGGTCGGTCGAGAGCACGAGCGTGCGGGAGCCGGCCGCCGCACACCGGCGGGCGGTGGCGGCTGCGACCGACGTCTTGCCCACGCCGCCCTTGCCCGTGTAGAGAATGATGCGGGGCGCCATTGGAGCCCCGCAACACTAGTGACGCTTCTTGCGCTTGGGCTTCAGCACCTTGACGGTGCCGGTGGCGGCGGCCGGGTTGCCGGCGAGGTCGCGGACGCTCAGCTGCACCGTGTAGGTGCCGGCGCGCCGCGGCACGTCCCAGCCGAATGTCCGCTTGCCGTAGCCGACGGCGCCGAACGGTCGCGCCTCGACGAGCTTGCCTGCGCGCCTGATGCGCAGGTCGACGTTCGAGATCTTCGAGAGCGTGAAGCGCACCCGCCCCTTGCGCCCACCGCGCAGCGTGCGCGGCTGCACCGCAACGACGGGCGGCACGCTCTTGTACTGGACGAAGCGCTCGGCGGTCGCGCAGTAGACGTCGGTCTTCGTGCGCGTGCAGAGGTTCTTGAGGAAGCCCTGCAGCAGGTCGTGGTACGAGAGCGTCGACTCGTGCGTGCTGCTCCCGCGCGAGTACAGCGACCACGCGCCGGTGTCGTAGGCGGGGACCTCCGCGCGCGCTTCGGGCTCGGCGGCCTGGAACAGCGCGGTGCCGCGCGGGTCGGCACCGATACGCGCGTAGTCGTAGAGGCCGATCAGCGCCTGGATGAAGCCGTTGAGCACGCGCAGGTTGGGGGCGAACGAGTAGATCGCGTAGTGGTCGCCGTGCTCGGCAGGCACGCGCACGCCCTGCGGCGTCGGCGCCTCGAAGATCGCCAGCGCCCGCTTGGCCACCGGCAGCACGTCGGCTTCGCGGTCGAGCCGCGTCGCGGCGCGGGCGAGCGCCTGCACGGCCGTGCCCTGGGCGAGGCCGGAGACCCACGGCGGGCGCCCGCCGCCGAAGCTGAAGTAGTACTCCCAGGCGACGCCGCCGGCGCGCTCGGCGGCGAGCGGGAGCAGCTCGTCGAGCATCTGCGCCAGGCGAGCGTTCTCGCGCCCGCCCCAGAGGCCGTTGAGCTTGCCGAAGTTGCCGAGCATCTGGAGCTGGATCCCTTGCCCGGGGTAGTAC
Organism: uncultured Solirubrobacteraceae bacterium; assembly: GCA_963792385.1. Lineage (GTDB taxonomy): Bacteria > Actinomycetota > Thermoleophilia > Solirubrobacterales > Solirubrobacteraceae > DASSUW01. The sequence goes on from CAWBVZ010000003.1 coordinate 335,425, forward strand.
TGCCAGACCAGCTCGGAGCCCGCGAACTCGATCCGCTGGCCCGAGCGCAGCAGCGCGCCCTTGGTCCACCACTCGAGGTTGCGGTCGAGCGTCAGCCACAGCGGCGCCAGCCGCGTGCGGGTGAGCTGGCGGCTCGCGGCGATGTCCGCGAGCGTGCGCAGCACCGCGTTCATCTCAGTTGCGCGGGTGCCGCGCAGCTTGCGGGCGCGGCGGACGGCGTCCTCGTAGTCGGCGCGGCGGAGCGCGTACTCCTCGGGCGTGATCTCGGCGGCGCTCTGCATCCGCTTGAGCTCGCCGATCACGGTCAGGCGCTTCTTCTTCGCCGCGATGGTCGCGACTGCCGGCGCGCGTGTGCGCACCCGCGGCGGGGCGGGCATGGTGTCGGCGGGCAACGCCCGGTCGTGGCGTGTGTGCACGCGCCCGTCGGAGCCCAGTTTCAGTACGTCGTGATCCGCCGCCATGGCCGGGGCTGCCCACGCGAGGCTGCACAGCACGGCAACGAACCCGCAACAAGCGGTTCGCATGACACCCATGACCCCGATGCTAGGCTCGAAGTTGCGGCGTGGCTTGCGCTGCAATCCGATCTTCATGCGCCTACGCCCGCTTCTCACCCTGCTTGTCGCTCTGCTCGCCACCGCACTGGTGGCCGGGTGCGGGGGCGATAGCAAGGGCGAGGAGGCCGACTCGGGCACCGACGTCGACCAGCTGCTCACGGACACGTTCTCCGGCAGCAAGGACATCAAGTCCGGCAAGTTCGACCTCGCGCTCAACGTCAAGGCGGGCGGCCCCACCGGCACGCTGGCGGTCAAGATCGCCGGGCCGTTCGAGAGCCAGGGCAAGGGCAAGGTGCCCAAGCTCGACATCAACGCGTCCTTCGAGGGCGGCGGCCAGAACCTCGAGGCCGGCGTCACGTCGACCGGCGAGGCCGGCTTCGTGAGCTTCAACGGCACCGACTACGAGGTCGCCGGGCCGGTCTGGAAGCAGTTCACGGCCAGTTACGAGCAGGCCGGCAGCAAGGGCAGCGGCCAGTCGCTCGCCACGCTCGGGATCGACCCGCGCAAGTGGCTCACGAACGCCGAGAACGCCGGCGAAGCCAAGGTGGGTGACACCGACACGATCAAGATCACCGGCGATGTCGACGTGCCGAAGCTGCTCGACGACGTCAACGCCGCGCTCGCCAAGCTCCGCACGCTCGGCGGCTCCAGCGCCGCGAGCCTTCCCGAGCAGCTGACCGCCGAGCAGAAGCAGCAGGCGGTCGACGCGATCAAGGACCTCAGCGTGGAGATCTACACCGGCGCCGAGGACAAGATCCTGCGCCGGATGGTCGTCGCGATGAAGCTCGAGACGCCGGCCGGATCGTCCACCGGCAAGCAGTCGGCGGACGTCAAGCTCGACCTCCAGCTGCTCGATCTCAACGAGGGTCAGGAAATCAACGCGCCGGAGAACCCGAAGCCGTTCGCGGCTCTGGCGTCGCAGCTCAACTCGCTCGGCCTCAGTCTCGGTGGCCTCGGCGCCGGCGCGGGCGGGGGCTCATCGGACTCCGGCAGCGGGTCGAGCGCGACCGCGGAGAACGTGGAGAAGTACGGCGAGTGCGTCCAGGACGCGGGCGGCGACACGGCCAAGATTCAGAAGTGCTCGGACCTGCTGGCCGCGCCGTAGTGGCGCGCCCCGCATAATCCCGCCGGTGAGTCAACCGCGGGCGCCCTTCAACCTGCGACGTTTCCTGCTGAGTGGGGACGGGTGGCCATACCTGCTCGTCCCGTTCATCGCGGTCGCGATCGCGCTCGAGCTCGCCCACGCGGACCCGACGCTGATCTTCGTCACGTCCGCCCTCGGCGTGATCCCCACAGCCGCGCTGATGGGCCGCGCCACCGAGGAGCTGGCCGCGCGGTCGGGCCCGGGCATCGGCGGCTTCCTCAACGTCACGTTCGGCAACGCGCCGGAGCTGATCATCGCCTTCTTCGCCCTCAACGAGGGCCTGCAGGAGGTCGTCAAGGCGTCGCTTGTCGGCTCGATCCTCGGCAACATCTTGCTCGTCATGGGTGCCGCGATGTTCGTCGGCGGGCGCAAGCGCGAGCGACAGTACTTCGACCGCACGGCCGCCGGAACCCAGTCGCTGATGCTCCTGCTGGCGGCCGTCGCGCTCGTGATGCCGGCGATCTACGAGCTGGTCATCGGCGGCGCGCTCCCCAAGCCCGACCGACACGGCGACGGAGTTCCCGTCCGACCTCGAGAAGATGTCGGCTGCGGTGGCGATCGTGTTGCTGCTCACGTACGCGGCCGGGCTGCTGTTCTCGCTGAAGACCCACAAGGACCTGTTCAACCCGGCGCACGGTACCGACGACCACGGCGGCGAGCCATGGTCGGTGCGCCGCGCCGTGATCTCGCTGGCGGGCGCGGGCGTGGCCGTCGGCGTGATGTCCGAGATCCTCGTCGGCTCGATCACCGAGGCGTCCGAGTCGATCGGCCTGTCGCCGTTCTTCGTCGGCATCATCGTGGTGGCGATCGTCGGCAACGCCGCCGAGCACTGGGTGGCGATCTACTTCGCCGCCCGCGACAAGATGGACCTGGCCGTGAACATCGCGATCGGCTCGAGCGCGCAGATCGCCCTGTTCGCCGCCCCGGTGCTCGTGCTCCTGTCCTTCTTCGTCGGGCCGTTCCCGATGGCGCTGGTGTTCAACGGGCTCGAGCTGGGGGCGATCCTCATGGCGATCCTGATCGCCAACCAGGTGACGCAGGAAGGCGAGTCGACGTGGTTTGAAGGGCTCCAGCTGCTAGCTGTATATGTCGTGCTGGGGCTCGTCTTCTTCTTCGTCGGATGACGTTCGCGTTCATCAGCGGGCCTGGGCCATGGCTCGCGCTGGCGGGCATCACGATTGCGCTGCTCGTGGTCGACCTGAAGCTGTTCGCGCCCGGTCGCGAGCCGACCTTCCGCGAGGGCGCGTGGTGGTCGGTCGGCTGGCTCGTGGTCGCGCTGCTCGTCGCGCCGCTCGTGTGGGCGCTCTCGAGCTTCGACGACGCGCTCACCTACACCACCGTCTACTTCGTCGAGCGCTCGCTGTCGCTCGACAACCTGTTCGTCTTCCTGCTGCTGTTCAGCTACTTCGCCGTGCCGGAGGAGCACCGCGCGAACCTGCTGTTCTACGGCATCGTCGCGGCGCTCGCGCTGCGCGGCCTGGCGATCCTCGGCGGCGTGGCGCTGATCGAGCAGTTCCACTTCGTCATCTACGTCCTCGGCGCGCTGCTGCTCGTGCTCGCCTGGCGGATCCTGCGCGGGGTCGAGGAGGGCGTGGAACCCGACAAGAACCTGATCGTGCGCGGCGTGCGCAAGGTGTTCCCGGTCTCGGACGACTTCGACGGGCACCACTGGTTCACGAAGATCGACGGGAAGCGGCACGCGACGCCGATCTTCGTCTGCCTTGCCGCGATCGTGGCCGCCGACATCGCGTTCGCGGTCGACTCGATCCCGGCCGCGTTCGCGATCACGCGCGACTCCGTGCTGATCTGGATGGGCAACATCTTCGCCCTGCTCGGGCTGCGCGCGCTGTTCGTGCTCGTGGAAGGGCTGATCAAGCGCTTCCGCTACCTCGACGAGACGATCGCCGTCGTGCTCGCGCTGGTCGCGGTCAAGCTGCTGATCGAGGACGTGTACAAGGTCGGCCCGGTCGCGTCGCTCGCCGTCGTGGCGCTCGCGTTCACCGTCGGCATCGTCGCGTCGCTCGTGGGCGACGCCCGCGACCCGGACTCCGACGCCAAGCGCGCCGAACGGGCTGACCGTACGACGGCGTGATCGTCCGGCCCGCCGGCCCGGGCGACGTGCCCGCGATCGCCGCCCTGCTCGGCCAGCTGTCCTATCCGGTGGAGCCCGACGTGCTCGCGCCGGCGGATGGAGCGGCTCCCGGCCGAGACCACGATCTTCGTCGCGGACGCCGGCGAGGTCGTCGGGCTGGTGGGGCTGGACGTACGGCAGGGCCTCCAGCACGACGCTCCAGGAGCGCGGATCATCGCGTTCGTCGTCCGCGAGGACGCCCGCCGGCGCGGCATCGCGCGCGCTCTGCTCGCCACCGTCGAGGCCGCGGCCCGCGACGCCGGCTGCGAGCACCTCCACGTCACGACCGCGCATCGCCGCGCGGACGCGCACGCGGCCTACACGGCGCTCGGGTTCTCCGACACCGGGCTGCGCTTCGGCAAGGACCTGCGGTAGCGCCCCGACGCTAGGCGCCGCCGAACTCGCGCAGCTGCCGGTCGGTCTCGGCCTCCACGTCGAGCGGCTCCTCGCCGCGGGCGATCCGGCGTGCGTTGCGCGACTCGACGAGCGTGCGGACCTCCTCGCGCAACGCAGGGTCGGCGGCCGGCGCCAGCAGGGTGCGCAGTTCGGCGTCGACGTCCACCGGCGCCTCGCCACGGCCGACGCGGCGGGCGTTGCGGGCCTCGAGCATCTGGCGGACCTCGGCCTCCTGCACGGCCGCGTCCACTGGCGGCGCGGCGCGGCGGCCCGGGTTCTCGTCGCCGATCGACATGCCGCCGCGGCCGATCTGCTCGAACGAGCTGCTGCTGGTCGCGAGCGCCCACACGGCCACGACGATGGCCACGCCCACCACGACGAACAGCACGATCGCGAATGCCTCCTCCATTCGGCTAATTGTGACGTGGCGCACGCGATTCGTTCTTGTTCAGAGCGATCGGGGTATGTACCCTCTTAGAAGCTGTTGACTGACTAGTCAATCTGGGAGCCGAAACCGTGGTGGACTTCAGCCTGACCGACGAGCAGAAGGCGCTGCGCGAGATGGCGCACGACTTCGCAGAGAAGGAAATCCGGCCTGTCGCGTGGGAGTACGACCGCGACAGCACGTGGCCCGAGGACGTGATGCGCAAGGCATGGGAGCTGGGCCTCATGAACACGCATGTCCCGGAGGAGTACGGCGGGCCCGGCGCCTCGTACCTCGATGGAGTCCTGATCGAGGAGGAGCTCTCCTGGGGCTGTTCCGGAATCGGCACGTCGATCGGCGCGAACGGCCTCGCCTCGGCGCCGCTCGCCCTCGCCGGCTCGGAGGAGCTCAAGCAGGAGTACCTCGGGATGCTGGCCGAGGAGTACAAGCTCGCGTCCTTCTGCCTGACGGAGCCGGACGCCGGCTCGGACGTCTCCGGCATGCGCACGACCGCCGTGCGCAAGGGCGACAAGTACGTCATCAACGGCTCCAAGTGCTTCATCACCAACGGCGGCTACGCCGACTGGTTCACGGTCTACGCGAAGACCGACAAGGATGCCGGGCACCGCGGGATCTCCTGCTTCATCGTCCCGCGTGACGACACCGTCACGGTGGACAAGAAGGAAGACAAGATGGGCCAGCGGGCGTCCAACACCGCGACCATCACCTTCAACGACACCGAGATCCCCGTCGGCAACCTGATCGGCGAGGAGAACAAGGGCTTCAAGATCGCGATGATGACCCTCGACCGCACGCGCCCCGGCGTCGCGGCGATGGCCACCGGCATCGCGCGCGCCGCCTTCGAGTTCGCGACCAACTACTCGAAGGAGCGCATCCAGTTCGGCGTGCCGATCGCGATGCATCAGGCGATCCAGTTCATGATCGCCGACATGGCGACGAAGGTGCACCTGTCGCGCCTCGCCGCCTGGCACTCGGCGGTGCTGCTCGACCAGGGCAAGCGCAACACGGTCGAGTCCTCGCACGCCAAGCGCTTCGCCGCCGACAGCGCGATGGAGGTCACCACCGACGCCGTGCAGGTGTACGGCGGCTACGGCTTCATCAAGGACTACCCCGTCGAGAAGCTGATGCGCGACGCGAAGATCATGCAGCTGTACGAAGGCACGTCGCAGATCCAGCGGCTCGTGATCGCGCGCGAGACGCTGCTCCCGCGGCGGATCGAGGAGCCGACGCCCGCGAGCGTTTAGCCGTTACCGGCTGCGGGCCGTGCGGGTAGCACGGCCCGCATGGAGGCTTATGAGCGGCGGGACCCGACCGATTGGGAGGGCATCGAGCGCTCTCCCGACTTCCAGGCGCTGGTAGCGAGCCGGCGCCGGTTCGTTCTCCTGGCGGGGGGTGGGACGGTCGGGTTGACCGTGGCGTACATCCTTGTCGCCTACCTGGCGCCGGGCGTGCTCGGCACCGTGGTCGGCTGGGCGGGGGGCGTCGGGCTGATCGTGCTCACGTGGATCGTCACCGCCGCGTACCTGCGTAAGAGCGACCGCGAGTGGTCGCCGCTGGAGCAGCGGATTGCAGCGTCCGTGCGGGAGCCGTCACGGCGGTTCGCGCGTGACGAGACGCGGGTGGGGGAGGAAGTCCGATGAACGAGCTCGCACTCGCCATCTTCGCCGTGGTCCTCGCGATCACGCTCGGCGTCACCTACTGGGCCTCCAAGCGCACCAGCACCGCAACCGAGTTCTGGGCCGCCGGCCGCGGCATCTCCGGCGCGCAGAACGGGTTCGCGATCGCCGGCGACTACATGTCGGCCTCGTCGTTCCTCGGCTTCGCCGGCCTGATCTTCTTCTTCGGCCTCGACGGCTTCATCGGCCTCGTCGCCGCGCTCGTGGCGTTCATCCCCGTGCTCCTGCTGCTCGCCGAGCGGATGCGCAACGCGGGCAAGTTCACGGTCGCCGACGTGCTCGCCTTCCGCCTGCGCGAGCGGCCGGCACGGACGGCCGCCGCCGCGGGCACCCTGGCGGTCGTGTTCTTCTACCTGCTCGCGCAGATGGTCGGCGCGGGCGTGCTGATCCAGGCGCTGGCCGGCATCGACTTCGCCTGGTCGGTCGCGCTCACCGGCACCTTCATGGTCGTCTACGTGATCTTCGGCGGCATGCTCGCCACCACGTGGGTGCAGATCATCAAGGCGGGGCTCCTGATGACCTGCGGCGTGGTCATCACGGTGCTCGTCCTCGCGCGCACCGGCCTCAACTTGTTCAGCGACGCGAAGGCCCAGACCGAGGCCGGCGCCGCGTACCTCAAGCCCGGTCTGATGCACCCGGACGCGATCAACGGGATCTCCTTCGGGCTCGCGTTCCTGCTCGGCACCGCCGGTCTGCCGCACATCCTCGTGCGCTTCTTCACCGTTCCCGACGCGCGCGCGGCGCGCAAGTCGGTCGGCTGGGCGGTGCTGCTGATCGGCCTCTTCTACGTGATGATCATGGTGATCGGCGTGGGGTCGCGCGCAATCCTGGGCAGCGGCGCCGAGGAGGCCAGCGCGGGCGGCAACCTCGCCATCCCGCTGCTGGTGGAGGAGCTCGGCGGTGGCGCCGGGACGGTCGGTGGCGACGTCTTCCTGGCCGTCGTCAGCGCGATCGCCTTCGCGACGATCCTCGCGGTCGTCGCCGGGCTCGTGATCTCGGCCTCCGGCGCGATGGCGCACGACCTGTGGTCGAACGTCGTCCGCCGCGGGAAGGCGGACGAGCGCGAGGAGATCCGCGTCGCCCGCGCCGCGGCGATCGGCCTCGGCGTGCTCGCGATCCTCGTCGCGATCGCTGCCGGCGAGGGATTCAACGTCTCGATCCTCGTCGGCCTCGCGTTCGCCGTGGCGGCGAGCGCCAACCTGCCGGCGCTGCTGTGCGCCTTGTTCTGGCCGCGCTTCAACACCTCCGGCGCGGTCGTGGGCGTGCTCGGCGGTCTCGCCGCGTCGCTGATCCTGATCGCGCTCAGCCCGGCGGTCTGGCCCGGACCCGACTCCGAGGGCTCGCCGGTTCCGCTCTCCAACCCGGCGCTGTTCTCGTTCCCGATCGGCTTCCTCAGCTGCTGGCTCGGGACCGTCCTCAGCCGCGAGGGCCGCGCGGAGCGGTCGTACCAGGAGCTGCACGTCCGGGCCGAGACGGGGATCGGCGCGCACTAGACAACGCCACAGGCGAGGGGACTTCAACCGGCTGGGCGTCGGCGACGACGCCCAGCGCCTCGACGATGTTGCGGAGGTTGACGAGGAGGGCGCCGGCAACGGGCCAGAACCCCTCCGGCAGCGCATCGACGTCGAGCTCGCCGGCGAACGCGTCGAGGTCGGCACGCACCGCCTCGAGCGCACCGGCGTCCGCCGCGGTAACGGCGTCGCCGGCTCTCCGCAGCAGGTCGAGCCACGGCCCGCGGAAGCTGGGATCCCACTCGTGCGGCTGCACGCGCGCGAGCGTGAACGTGATGACAACGCTGCGCGTTTCCGCCATGGCATGCTCGAGCCGGCGCAGGATCGAGCCGAAGTCGTCGGCTGCGCGCATCCGCGCCGGCGTCGCGGGGCGCAGGTTCAGTCGCCCGCTCTCGCGCGCCTGACCGAGCACGCGCCAGGCCTCCGCGATGTCCTCGTCGAGATCGGTGGTGCGGGCGATCCACTCGTCCACGGCGGGCTCGCCGTCACGGCTCAATCCCGCGGCGATGTTGCACAGCAGCGCCCCGATCCGATCGTCGATCTGACCGATCAGGTGCGCCGCGCTGCGGTCCCGCAGCGGCGGCCAGACGAGCAGGTTCACGAGCAGGCCGACCACGATTCCGATGCCGGTGTCGAGCAGCCGCGCCGCCAGCATGCCGCCGTCGTCGCTGTAGCCGGTTGTGAGCACGACGAGCGCAGTCGCGGCCGCGGTCGTCGACTCGGTCCGCAGCCCCCGCACCGAGCCCGCGAGCAGGCCGACCAGGACGACCGTGCCGACGGCGACGGCGCTGAGCCCGAAGAAGTGGCCTGCCGCGAACGCGACGAGGACGCCGATGACGGTCGCGCCGACCTGCTGAACGCCGCGTTTGAGCGTCCCGAACACCGTCGCGTGCACAGTCAGCAGCGCGGCCCACGGCGCCAGGAACGGCTGCGCGATGTCGAAGACCTGGTCCGCGAGGATCCAGGCGATGACCGCCGCAAGGACGGTCTTGAACAGCTGCGAGACGTTCGACCACTTCGTCGGGTCGCGCAGCCAGCCGCTCATCAGACCCCGCACCAGCGGCGGGCGACCTCGAAGAACTCGTCCGCGGCCGTGTCGATCTTTGCGGCCTCGGCCCACTCGTCCGTCTGGTGCGCCTGGGCGGCCTCGCCGGGACCCCAGATGACGGTCGGCGGGTTGCCGTAGGCCGGGGTGAGCGCGGCCGCGTCGGTGAAGTACGCCAGCCCGCGCGGCTCGGTCGGCGCGACCTCGAACACGGTGCGGATCCACGGGTCGTCGGGGTCGGTGGCGACCGGTCCGAGGTCGATCAGCGGCTCGAGCGTCACCTCCGGCCCGGCAGCGGCCTGGAGCCGTTCGAGCACGGCGGCGCCGCTCAGGCCGGGAACCGTGCGGACGTCGATCAGCGCCTCGGCGCGATCGGGCACCACGTTCGCGCTGACCCCGCCCGCGATCTTGCCGACGTTGAGGGTCGGATCGCCGAGCAGCGGGTGCGGCGGCGCGTCGAACGTGACGTCGGCGAGCGCCGCCACGGCCGCGGCCAGCGGGTAGATCGCGTTCCGGCCCAGGTGCGGCGCCGAGCCGTGGGCGCCGACGCCCTCGGTGGTCGCGCGCGCCCACAGCACGCCCTTGTGCGCGAGGTGCGGCAGACCGCCGGTCGGCTCGGCGACGAGGACGGCCCCGGCGTGTCCGAGCGCGCCCGCGCCCGCGAGGTGCAGCGCGCCCTCGCAGCCGGTCTCCTCGCCGGCGCACAGCACGAGCTCCAGCCCTGCCGCGCCGCGCCCAAGCGCCGCGACGCGCTCCGCCGCGACCACGATCGCCGCCACACCGCCCTTCATGTCGGTCGAGCCGCGCCCGTACAGGCACCCGTCGCGCAGCTCGCCGAACGGCTCGACCGTCCACGGTGCGCCGCCGAGCGGGACGGTGTCGAGGTGGCCGGTCAGACACAGCGCGGGGCGGCCGTCGGTGCCCGGCCAGCGCGCGACCACGCTCGTGCGGCCCGGTCCGTGCTCGTGCCGGGAGATGTCGAGCCCCGCGGCCTCGAGCCGCGTCGCCAACAGGTCCGCCGCCACGTGTTCGTTGCCGGGAGGGTTGATGGTGTCGAGCTGGACAAGCTCGAGTGCGAGGTCGAGAGCTTCAGGCATCGGGGCATTGTGTTACCCGGACTGCCCGCCACAATGCCCACGTGCCCGCACGTGACACGTCCCGGGCCGCCGCGGAGGCCGCCAGCCTCGCCGGGGCGGGCAGTACCGATCCGCTGATCGGCGATCTGCGGCGTGCCGGGCTGCTGCCGCTGCTCGTCCTGCATTACGTCGGCGGCGGGCCGTCGTACGGCAACCAGTTGATCGAGCGCATCGAGGCGCTGACCGCGGGCGCGCTGGCCGTGAACCCGAACACCATGTACCCGCTGCTGCGGTCGCTCGAGGAGCGCGGCTTGGTGGCGGGCGAGTGGGAGCACCCCGAGCGCCGCTCGCGGCGCTTCTACCGGATCACCGCCGACGGCGAGGCCGAGCGCGATCGGTTGTCGGCCGAGCTCGCGCCGCGGCTAAAACGGATCGAGCGCTCGATCCGTGCGATCCGCAAAGAGGCGTTCTAAGTGGACCCGTCCGCAATTTCGACGGGTTCTGGCGGGCCCCGCCCGCCTCTGCCGGCACCCGGCATCCGGTCACGTGCAACCAGCATGCTCTCGGATGCCGTGCACCGGCAGAGACGACCGGGACTACGCCAGGCGACCCGCCGAAATCCCGGACGGATCCACTGATGGCGCGCGTCTTCGCGACCACGGTCGTGCCGGGCCGGATCGTCGAGGCCGAGGAGCTGTGGTACGACCAGCACCGGTGGGCGGCGTGGATCGACGGCTTCGGGCACGTCTCCAAGCTCGAGGGCGAGTGGCCGAAGGTGGGCGCGCGGCTACTGTGGGACTCGCCGCCGCAGGGCCGTGGGCGCGTCGAGGAGCGCGTAACGGTGTATGAGGCGCGGACCGGTCAAACGCTCGCCGTCGAGGACGCCAAGATGCGCGGCACCCAGACGGTCGCGTTCGAGGTGGCGAGCGGCGACGATGTCCGCGTCACGCTGACGCTCGACTACGAGCTCAAGCAGCGCAACGTGCTGACGCCGCTGCTCGACCCGTTGTTCATCCGCCGCGCGCTGCGCGAGTCGCTGCGCCGCACGCTCGCTCGGTTCGGCCACGAGCGGCGCGCGGAGATCGAGCTGATCACCAGATCTTGACCGGCGGCGGGGCGCGGTCTGGTCGGGTGCCGGACCACATGGCGGTCGTCAGCGACTTCATCGTCGTGGACGTGCCAGGGCTCGGTTGACGGTCACGTTCACGCGGGTGCCGGCCGCGAGCACGGATCCCGCCTTCGGTTTGAAGGCGCGGATCCGGCCGGGCCGGCCGCGGCCGCTGCGCTTGACCGTGCCGAGCCGGCAGCTCGCCGCCACGAGCGCGCGGCGCGCCGCCGCGAGGGTCTTGCCCTTGAGCTTCGGCACGACGCACTTCTTCGCCGGCGTGGGCGTGGGTGTGGGCTGTGACTGATCGGGCGGAGCGAGGCCCGTTCCGCTCAGCGCGACGGCCCGGTCCGCGAGCTGTAGCGTTCCCGTACGGGTGCCCGCGACCGAGGGCGTGAACAGCACGATCACGTCGCAGCTCGCGCCGCCGGGCAGGACGTCCGGGCAGCTCTCGGCGGCGAGCGCGAAGTCGGGAGCGCCGGTGACGGAGATCGGCAACGTGTGGCCCGGCAGGCCCGGGTTGAGCACGTTGAGCGTGAGGAAGCGCGAGCCCGCGCCGACCGTGATCGGGGCGAAGGCGAGTGCGCTGTGGCTGAACCCGAGCGCCGCCGCCGGCACCTCGATGGCGCCGATGTCGCAGCGCACGCCCTGGGGCCGGACGGTGCCGAGCGGGTCGCGCACGGTGCATCCGGTTGCAGGCCCGCCGTCGATCGCGGGGCTACCCGCCTGCGGCACGGCACCGGGGCCAAGGAGCACGTTCGCCACCGCGCCCGGGCAGCCGGCGTTCGGCGACTTGAGGTTCGCTCCATCGTCCACCATCGCGCCGGAGCAGCTGCCCTCGAAGATCGTGCTCGTGAAGTGCGCGGCGCCGGTTCCCGACCCAGCACTGCCCACCCCGTCGGCTCCGGCGGCGCCGTTTTGCCCCTCCCCACGGCCACCCCGCCCTCCCGGCCCGGCCGCGCCCGCCGTGATCGTCACATGGGAGACCGCCGCGGGGCCGTCGGCGAGGAGACCGCCCCCGTCGCCTCCGCGTCCGCCGCCGCCCCCGAAGCCCAGGCCGAAGTTGCCGCCACCGCCGCCACCTGCGGTGTTGTCCTCCAGCAGCGTGCTAACCACCTCTGGTGCGCTGCCGGCGGCGACGCCGCCGCCCGATCCGCCGGCGCCGCCGCGACCGCCGTCGCACCCGAAGCCCGGCCCACCGGCACCGCCGTTGCCCGCGCGATTGCTCGCCACCGTGCTCGACCTCAGGCCGATCACCTGGGCGTCGATGCCGCCGCCCCGCCCGCCCCGGCCGCCCGTACCGCCGTCGCAGGCGGCGCCGCCTGTCCCGCCGGAGCCGGCGGCGTTGCCGGCGATGCGCGAGTTGAAGATGTTCACCTGCGGTGTCCCGGATGCGGCGACGCCTCCGCCCGCGCCGCCGGCGCCGCCCACCGCGCCGAGGCCGGCGCCGTTGCCGGCGCCGCCCCCGAAGCCTGCGACGTTGTCGGCCACGACCGCGCGGGTGAGACCCAGGACGCCGTTGGAGTAGATGCCGCCGCCGCTTCCTCCGGCGCCGCCCGTGCCGCCGGTGGGGCCGGTGTTGCCGGCGCCGCCGTTGCCGGCGTGGTTGCCGACGACGGCGCTGTCGACGACGTCGAGGATGCCGGCGTTCCGGATCCCGCCGCCGTTCTCCCCATCGGAGCCGGATTCACCCACCGCCGTGCCGTTCGCGCCGTCGGGCGCCGCGTTGTCCGCCACCGTGAGGCTGTCGAGCCGCACGATCGCGGTCGGAGCGACGACATCCAGCGCCCGGTCGAGTCCCAGCGTCGTGATCTTCGTCGCGGGCCCGCGGCCGGTGAGGATCAGCGTTCCCGCCGTCACGTCGAGGTCGCCGCTGTTGTTGCCGTTCTCGCGCGCGCCCGGGCGCGAGAGCAGGTAGGTGCCGGTCTCGAGCTGGACGCGGTCGGCCGCGCCTCCGGCCGGGCACTCGCCGGTCGCCGCGCCCGACGGCAGATTCGTGTTGGCCGCCGTGACCGCCTCGCGCAGCGAGCACTCCCCGTCGTTCGCGAGCAGGTCCGCCTGCGTGGTCACTGCCATGTCGGTCGCATTCGCGGGCGCCGCGAAGGCGAGCGCGAGCAGGGCGACGGCGAGTCCCAGGAATCGGTGCATAGCGCCGAGCATCCATGCGGACGCCGTCTGAGACATCCGCCACAGTGGCGGATCTGGCTGCACCGTGCGCGACCCCGGCTCGGCTAGGGTGAGCCGCATGTTCGTTTTCAAAGCAGGAGTCGTCGGCGCGGGGGTGATGGGAGGCGAGATCTCCCAGGTCATCGCCGCGGCGGGGATACCAGTGGTGCTCAAGGACGTCGACGCGAAGTTCGTCGACGCGGGACTGGAAAAGGCGCGCGAAGTCACTTCAAGCCAGGTCGCGAAGCTGGTCAAGAAGGGCAAGATCTCCCAGGAGGAGGCCGACGCCCAGGCGGATCACACGCTGTCCCTGATCACCGGCACCACCGACTACGACGAGTTCGGCGACGTCGACTTCGTGATCGAGGCCGTGCCGGAGAAGATGGAGATCAAGCACGCGGTATTCGCGGAGCTCGACGCCTCGACTCCCGGCCACGCGATCCTCGCGTCCAACACCTCAGGCCTGTCGATCACCGAGATCGGCGACGCCACTAACCGCCCCGACAAGGTGGTCGGCTTCCACTTCTTCTGGCCGGCCTCCTACATGCGACTGATCGAGGTGATCGAGGGCGAGGACACCGCGCCGGAGACCGCTCAGGCGGCGGCCAACTTCGCCCAGGCGATCAAGAAGATGCCGGTGCGTTGCCACGAGTGCCCTGGCTTCGTCGTCAACCGCATCCTCGTCTCCACCGCCAGCGAGATCTGGCGCTATCAGGACGAGACCGGGATCGACGTCGAGCAGCTCGACGCCTTCATCACCGAGAAGGCGCAGATGCCGATGGGCCCGTTCCGGGTCGCCGACATGTCCGGCCTCGACACGGTCGTCAAGGTCGCGCGCGACATGCGCGAGGCCTACGGCGACCGCTTCTACGTCCACCGCGGCATGGAGGAGAAGCTCGACCGCGGCGAGCTCGGCGCCAAGACCGGGAAGGGGTTCTATGACCACTCCTGACACGGCGCCGCAGATCGACGAGTCGGTCGCCGAGCGCTTCCAGCTCAAGGCGCTGGTGGAGGCCTGCCTGGTGCTCGAGGAGGGCATCGCGGGCGTCCGCGACATCGACCTCGGGATGATGATGGGCACCGGCATGGTCCCGGGCCCGTTCGCGCGCGCGGACTTCCGCGGGCTCGACGACATCCTCGCGGCGCTCGAGCGCGCCGAGGACGAGTGGGGCGAGGGCTTCGAGCCGCCGCTCGTGCTGCGCCGGCTCGTGGCGCAGGGCCGGCTGGGCGCCAAGAGCGGCCAGGGCTTCTACCCCTACCCGCAGGTCGACGAGGGCTTCGAGGGCGCGCCGGTGAAGCTCGACACGCGCGGCGAGATCGCGATCGTGTGGCTCGACAACCCGCCCGCGAACGGGATCTCCCCCGCCGTGGTCGAGGCGCTCGAAACGGCCTGGAAGGCGATCGAGGACGCGGGCACGGTGCGCGCGATGATCGTCGCCTCGCCGAACCCGGCGCTGTTCTGCGCCGGCGCCGACATCAAGTCGTTCACCACGATGGACGAGGGGGCCGGCCGCGAGCTGCTCAACCGGGCGCACGAGCTGTTCCGCGACTGGGGGAAGTCGCGGATCATGACCATCGCCGCGGTCAACGGGCTCGCGCTTGGCGGCGGCTGTGAGATCGCGATGGCCTGCGACGTCCGGCTTGCCGCCTACTCGGCGTCGTTCGGCCAGCCGGAGATCAACCTCGGGATCATCCCGGGCTTCGGCGGGACCCAGCGGCTGCCGCGGCTCGTCGGCCCGGCGAAGGCGCTCGAGATGAACACGACCGGCGAGTCGATCTCGGCCGAGGACGCGTACGAGCACGGGCTGGTCAACCGGCTCGTGCCCGACCACGAGCTGTTCGACACGGCGATGGCGTGGGCGCGCAAGTTCGCCCGCCAGGCGCCGCTCGCGCTGGAGAACATCAAGCGCGCCTCACACCAGGGCGACCTCGACGACGGCATCGAGGTCGAGAAGGAGGCGTTCGCCACCGTGTTCGCGTCGGAGGACGCGCGCGAAGGGCATCGGCGCCTTCCTCCAGAAGCGCAATCCGGAGTTCAAGGGGCGGTGACCGCCGCCCACGACCGCCTCGCCGAGCTGATCCGCTCGGCGGGGTCGGTCGTCGCGCTCACCGGAGCCGGGATCTCGGTCCCGTCCGGCATCCCCGACTTCCGCTCTCCCGGCACCGGGCTGTGGGCGAACGTCGACCCGATGGAGGTCGCGCACATCTCCGTCTGGCGCCGCGATCCGGAGCGCTTCTGGGGGTTCTACGGAACGCGCTTCGCAGCGCTCGAGGGCAAGCAGCCGAACGGTGCCCACCGCGCGCTGGCCGAGCTCGAGGCGGCCGGGCGGCTCGACGCCGTGATCACCCAGAACATCGACGGCCTGCACGCCGCGGCCGGCTCGCGCGACGTGATCGAGGTCCACGGCTCGATCGCGTCCGCCTCGTGCCTCGGTTGCGGCGGGCGGTACTCGCTGGCGGAGACGCGCGCGCGGCTGGAGGCGGACAGCGCCGGCGTGCCGCGCTGCGACTGCGGGCTGGCCGCTGAAGCCCGACGTCGTCCTGTTCGGCGAGATGCTCGACGAGGCGGCGATCGGCCGGGCGCGAGCGCGCTGGCCGAGCGCGCCGACCTGCTGCTCTGCGTCGGCTCCTCGCTCGAGGTGTATCCGGTGGCCGGTCTCCCCGAGCTGACCTGGAGGCCGGCGGTCAGATCGCCGTGGTCACCCGCAGCGAGACCCCGTTCGACCGCTTCGCCGCTGTGCGGCTCGACGGGGACGTGGAGGAGGAGCTGCGCGCGCTGCTGGCGGCGCTGGCGACCCCGGGCATTGAGGAGGCGGGATCGAGGAGTGTCTAACGCAGCTGGAGCGGCTTAAGAGACGTAGGCCACCCACCGCTCACGCCCCCTCAATCGCAGTTCGCGCCCGCAACGCCGCCTCGAGCCGCGCCAGCGCGGCTGGACGACCGCAGCGGCGTCAGTCGGGGACGAGTCCCCCCTGCAAGCGCCGCGGCGGCCGCCTCGCCGACAGCCGCCCGCCAGCCCGCCAGCTCCTCGAGCCGCGCCGCCATGTCGGCCATGTCGCGCCACACCTCGAGCTCGGCCAGCGCCGCGTCCAGCGCGATCGACGAGCTGCAGCGCGGCCTCGCGCGGGCGGCCGTGGTCGAGATCGCCGCGGGCGCGCAGCGCGAGCTCCTCGCAGGCGAGCGCGACGTCGCGGCCGCCGAGCAGCGCGGCGACGCGCTCCTGCGGGCGAGAGCAGGGCCGAGCGCTCGGCGCGCGTCGCCGGTACCGGCAGCTCGCGGGCGGACTCCCAGTCGCCGTCGGCGACCTGCTCGCCGGTGCCGTAGCCGACGCGGATGACGAGCGCGCGCGTCGGCGTCGGCGTCGGCCAGCCACGGGTCGGCGGCCGCCAGCCGGTGGCCGGCGACGGCGCTGGTTGAGCACGGCGAGCGCCTCGGCCGCGATCCGCTCGGCGTCGTCGCCGGTCGCGCGCGCGAGCCACGCGTCGGCCGCGTCGAGCTCGCCCAGCGGCGCCGCGTCGATCACCGTCGCGCGCGTGACCTCGACCGCGGCCGCGGCTCGCGTCCAGGCGCGCCGCGGCCGCGCGCCGCGGCGGCGCCGCGCCGGCGCCTCGATGCCCGCCGATCACGAGCACTGGCGCGCGTCGTCGCCCGCGAAGCGGCGCGCGACGTAGCGGCCCGGCCTCGGGCCCGAGCCGGCCCGGGAACTCCCACTGGACGAAGCCGAACCGCGCCAGGGCGGCGCTCAGTCGCCCTTGTGCGCCTGCGACGCCGGCCGCGTGACCGGCAGCGCGTACTTCGACGGCTTGCGCCGCACGGTCGGGTTCTCGATCTCGCCGAGGCGGTCGATCAGCTTGATCCACTGCTTGGGCTTGAGGATCGCGTTGACCTGACGGGCCGCCTTCGAGTTCGCGCCGTAGAGCGGCTGGAAGCCGACGTGGATGTGGTCGTCGTGGTCGCCCATCGCGAACGTGTTGTCGGTCCCGTCGAACTGTCATCAGCGAGATGATCTGGTGCGGCTTCATCGTGCCCTGCAGCGTGAGCAGGCGCTGGATCGTGAGCTCGGTGATCGAGCCCTTGCCCTGCGTCGCGGGCGAGATCGTGATGCCGTTGATCGCCGCGATGTCGACGGCGGTGCCGGTCGAGTGCTCGGACACGTTGCCGGACGTCGGTCAGGTAGCCGTGGCCGCAGTGCAGCGAGGTGACCGTCGGCCGCAGGCCGGAGGCGGCGAGGAACTCGAGCGTCGCCAGCACGCGGCGGTCGATCTGGCCGGCGCGGATGTCGCGGCGGCCGCACTCGTAGATCGTCGATCTGCGGGTTGTCGAGCACGCGCTGCACGAGCGCCTCCTTGCTCATCAGCAGGATCTGGCCGATCGACGGGTTGGCGGCGTCGGCGCCGAAGAACGGGTTCTTGCCCGCGGCGCGGTAGATCGCGGTCGACTCGAGCAGCTTCCAGCCGTCGAGGATCGGCTTCGGGTCGATCGCGCGGGGCGCCGCGGCCGGCCGGGCGGATCTCGAACAGCAGGTGCGGCGCGCCGTCGATCGACGCGCGCCGAGGCGGCCGAGGATCGTGCCGGCGACGACGCGCGCGCCGGGGCGCAGCGCGCTTGAGCTGGACGTCGTCGCGGCTCGAGGCCGAACACGCGGCTGAAGTAGCCCTCGAAGGTCTCGATGCCGTCGATCACGCCGGTGCGCTCGAACTCCTGCTGGGCGCCGCCGGCGGCCGAGGCGTTCGGGCGGGCCGGGTTGGCGAACAGGCGCTCCTTGGCGGCGGTCGCGGGCGCCGGCGCGGCCTTCGCGGCCGGTCGCCTTGCGGCCGTGCGGGCGGCGCGCTCGGCCGGCTTGCGCTTCGCGTCGCGGGCGCGGGCCGGTCGGTCGCCGACGCCGGCGCTGGTCGGGCGCCGCGTCGCGCGCCGGCAGCTTCAGCTCGCGCTGGATGTCGTCCGCGGTGACGTTCTGCGGCTTCGGCGACGGGTAGCGCTTGGCGACGCTGAGCCGAGGTGCCCGTACGTGTACGTGTTGCCGTAGACGTCCTGGAGCACGACGTAGCGGCCGAGCCGCTCGCTGCTCGCCGATCTTCGACGATCCGGCCGTCGTTGACGGCGACGACCGGCGCGCCCGCGCTGCGAGAAGATGTTGATGCCGCGGCGGTCTGGTCGGACTCGACGACGCATCGCGGCGTTGCCCTGGCGCGATGCGCTTGCCGCCTGCGCTCGAGCTGTCGTCGGCGTAGGTCGCCTTGGCCTGGACCGGGAAGCGGCCCTGCGTGAGGCCGGTGAGCGAGCCGACGAGGTTGGCCGGCAGGCCGCCGATCACCTGCGCGCGCAGGAGCACGGAGTCGACGTACCAGTCGGCGTGGTTGTAGGCGAAGATCGCGCCGGCGGATGTCCGTGGTCGGCGCCGGCGGCGCTTGCAGGTAGCGCGCGGCGGCGAAGATCGCGTCGACCGGGTTGTACGGGTCCTTGACGCCGTCGCCGTTGGCGTCGACGCCGTACATCCTCCAGGTCGAGGGCATGAACTGCATCCAGCCGACGCGCGCCGGCCGAGCGAGACGTTGAGGTTGCGGCCGTAGTCGGTCTCGATCTCGTTGATCGCGGCGAGGACCTCCCAGCGGACGCCGTACTGGATGCCGGCGGCCTGGTAGATCGGGAGCAGGAACGGCGGGATCCGGAACTTGTCGATGAAGAAGTTCGGCACGCCGATCGGCGCCGGCGCCCGGGCGTCGACGAGCGAGAACGTCGGGTTCGTCGGCGTCGGGCGAGCCGTCGGCGTTCGTCGGCCGTCGGACGCGTGTCGCGTCGACCTTGTCGCCGCGCGCGCTCGACGCCCGACCGGACGTTGCTGTCGGCGTCGGTTGACGGCGCTCTCGTCGCCCGTCGGCCGACCTGTGTCGGCCGTTGCCGCTCGCCGGTGTTGCCGCCGCCGCCGCTCGTGGCCGGCGCCGCCGCCGGCTCGTGCTTGCCGGGCTTGCCCGGCGAGGTCGTGCGGCGGTCGACGTCCGGCAGGTCGACGTCGGGCACCGCCGGGACGGTGGGCGTCGGCACCGGCGTCGGCGTCGGCTGATCGGCGCCGAGATCCGACGATCGTCGGCGACGGGCGCCGGCAGGCCGGGGATCTGCACGCTGCTGCGACCGGCGTGCCCGGGCGGGCACGTCGACGGTGACCGTCAGACCTGGCCGGTCGACGAGCGTCACCTGCACGCGGTGCTTCTCGGCCGTGCGCGGACGCGACGAGGACGCACCGCGTAGAGCGCGGCAGCGGCGAGCGCGATCGAGCAGCTTGCGGCGAGTCATCCCGCCGGGTCCTCTCCCGCGACGCGCGACGCTCTCGACATCGGCGCGAGTGCCGGGCGTCGGGACCCTCTGAAGTGGCTGCTGACGGCTATCGGTTGCATGGGGCGTGATGCAATCTCGAACGCTTAACCGCTGACGATTCCTTGCGGTGATTCGACGCATCGACATCGGACGTCTGCTCAGCCTAACCCTCGAGCTGAGGCTTAAGGTGCGGCGATATCCCCTCGGTACCCGTCGCAGCGATACGGCGACGCCTAGCGGTAGCGTCCGGCGCTAGGTTGGCCGAGATCGCTGATGCCGACGCTCGCCGCAGGAGGACGCACGATGGCCGACGAGGACTCCCCGACGGGCTGCGCGACCGGATCGCCCGGCAGGGCGAGGACGCGCTCGGCAAGCTCGCGCAGGAGCTGCTCGAGAACCCGCTCGTCAACGGCGCGATCTCCGCGCGTTCGAGGCGCGCGAGAAGGCGGCCCAGGCGCAGGAGGTCGCGATGGGCGCGCTCAACATGCCCTCGGCCGCCGACGTCGAGCGGCTGACGCGCCGCGTGCGCTCGGTGTCGCAGCGCCTCGAGGGCATCGAGGACGGCGTCGACCGGCGTCGACGCAGCGGATCGCCGCGATCGGCGCCGGCGCCGGCGATCGAGGAGCGGCTCGCCGCGATCGAGGACCAGCTCGCCGAGCTCGCGGCGAGCTCGCCGACGCTCGCCGCGGCGCTCGACGCCGGCCGACGCCGCGTCGCCGCGCGAGCAGGAGCGCCTCGAGGTCGACGAGCGCGGCGCCGCACGGCCCGCCGCGACGGCCAGGAGCGACCGCGCGTCCGCACGAGCACGCGCTAGCGAGCGCGCCGCGGCGCCGACGCGGCCCAGCTCGACCTCGCGGCTCGAGCGCTCGGCGTCGATGCGCTCGCGCTCGGCGACGCAGGTCGCTGACGGCGAGCACGCAGCGGCCCGCAGCGCCGCGCAGCGCGCGCGACGGCGAACAGCGTCGCCGCCTCCATCTCGATCGCGAGCGCGCCGCCGGCGTCGCTCGGCCGTCGGCCGCGCCGCGTCGTAGAAGAGGTCGGTCGAGACGATCGCGCCGGCGCGCGCCGTCGGCCGCGCGGCCACCAGCGCCGCCAGCAGCTCCGGGTCGGCCGCGAGCGCGCTCGCCGGCGCCGAGCGCGCGGCTCGTGCCGTCCGCGGCGAGCGCCGCCGTCGGCGACGACGCGTCGCCGAGCGCGAGCCGCCGGCGAGCGCGCCGCACGTGCCGACGCGCACGAGCCGCCGCGCGCCGAGCTGCGATCAGCTCCTCGACCACGATCGCCGCGCTCGGCCCGCCCATGCCGGTGCTCTGGATCGTCAGCGGCTCGCCGTCGGCCGCCGCGCCCGTGTAGCCCCACAGCCCGCGGTTGTGGTTGAGCATCTTCGGCGCGGTCAGCAGCGGCTGCGCGAGCAGCAGCGCGCGGCCGGGGTCGCCCGGCAGCAGCACGCGCTCGGCGAGCTCGGCGTGGCGGATGGACGTGCAGCGGCACGGCCGCACCGAGCCGAGACTCGCGCCGCGAAGCTAAGGCACGATGGCCGACGAAGAACGGCACGCGTCGGCCGACGCGCCGACGCCGTCCGCGGCGCGGTCGAGCGGACGTCCAGGCGACGATGCGAGGCCGCGCGCGTCGCGCGCCGAGCGCGGCGCCGAGGCTCGCGACGAGCTGCCGCAGGCGGCCGGCCGCCTCGCGCCGACGCGCTCGACGAGCCTGCGCCCGCGCCGCGGCGAGGCACCGCCACGCCGCGAGCGACCGCCGCAAGGCGCCGAGCCGCCGCGTCGACCGCCGCCAAGAAGCCCGCCGCGCTCGCGCCGACGGCCGCCAAGAAGCCGCCGCGGCCGCGGCCGCGCTCGTGGCGACCCGCTCGACGCCGACGTCCGAGCGCAGTCGTCCTCCTGAGCCATGGGCGGCCGAGTTCAAGTCGCCGAAGGAGTTCCGTGACGGTGATGGACCGGGTCTTCGCGATGATGGACGAGGACCCCGAGATGGGCCCGAGGCTGCGCGACGCGGACGTGCCGCAGCGCTTCGAGTTCACCGACGTCGACCTCGTCGTCAACATCCGCGCCGCCGCGGCGCGGCGAGGACGGCAACCTCGTGTGGGAGTGGACCGACGACGTCGACTGGGAGCCGAAGGTCCGGATGGCGATGTCCTCCGAGACGGCCAACCGCTACTTCCAGGGCAAGGAGAACGTCGCGATGGCGATCGCCCGGCGGCGCATCAAGGCCGGCGGCGACGTGAAGGCGGCGCTCGCGCTGATCCCGATCACCAAGCCGGTCTACGCGCCGCTACCGCGACCTCGTCGAGGCGCGAGTACCCGCACCTCGCTCGTCTGACCGGCGCGGCCGATGCGCGGCCGCGGTCGGTTTGACATCGCGCGACCTCCGCGGGCGGTAGACCTTGCGCACCGGACCAAGGCAAAGGCCGGGAAGTGGGCGGCCGGTCGAGGGATCGCCCGCAAGGCGCCGCCCTCGTGACGAGCGCCGCCGGCCGAGGCAGCGGGCCGCATTGCCCGCAGGCGGCGGGACCACGACGCGGTCCCGCCGCTTTCATGTCTCGGGCACCGCATGCCGCGAGCGTCGACTCCCTGAGCCGATGGTCGCGCCGCCGCGCTCGACGTCGTCGCCCGGCCACCCTGCGCCGCTGGGTCGAGCAGGGGTCGTGCCGCTGCGCGACGGCGCGCTGGACGCCGGCCGCGGTCGCCCAGGCGCGGATCGTCGCGCGCCTGCGCGAGCGCGGGCACTCGCTCGACGGAGATCCGCGCGGCGGCGACGCGGGCCGGCTCGCCTTCGGCTACATCGAGGAGCTGCTTCCCGGCCGCCGAGGGCGGCGTCACGCTCGCCGAGGCGGCGCGCGAGACCGGGCTCGAGCCGGCGCTGATCGAGCGGCATCTGGCTGTCGCTCGGCTTCTCGCCGCGCTCGCTCGAGCGGCATCCCCGAGGACGACCTCGCAGCTGCTGCGCTACGTCGCCGCGGTGCTCGACGCGGGCTTCCCGCTCGTCGCGCTTGCTGCAGCTCGTGCGCGTGTACGGCCAGGCGCTCGCGCAGATCGCCGACGCCGAGGTGCGGCTCTTCCACCTCTACGTCCACGAGCCGCTGATGCGCGACGGCGTGCCCGGGCCTGGAGATGGCCGAGGAGATGGAGGGGCTCGCGCGCGAGCTGCTGCCGCTCGCCTCGCCGATCATGGACCACGTCCACCAGCGCTTCCTGCGGCACTTCGTCGAGCAGGACGTGGTCGGCCACATGGAGGTCGACGTCGACGGGCGACGGCGACCTCGGCCGGCTGCGCGTCGCGATCGCGTTCGCCGACCTCGCCGGCTACACGCGGCTGACGGAGGAGGTCGGGGAGGAGGAGGCGGTCGACGTCGGTCGAGCGCTTCGTCGAGCCGTCGAGGAGACGCTGCCCGACGACGCGCGCGTCGATGAAGACGATCGGCGACGAGGTGATGGTCGTCGGCGCCGACGCCGCCGCGCTCGTCGACTGGGCGGTCGGCTTCCAGCAGCTGCACGACGCAGCGGCCGCGGCCGCGCATCGGCATCCACGCCGGCGACGTCGCTCTACCGCGACGGCGACTACTACGGCCGCGCGGTCAACCTCGCCGCGCGCGTCGGCGCGCGCGCGGCCGGCGGCGAGGTGCTCGTCGACGCGCGCCGGTCGTCGACGCGGCCGGCGCGCACCTCGACGTTCGAGCCATCGGCGAGGTGCGGCTGAAGGGCTTCAGCGAGTCGACCGAGCTGTTCCTGGCGCGGGCAGGCCGCGGCCGTGAGCGACGTCGAGGCGCGCGTCCGCGCGGGCGGGCCTGCTCGGCCGGGCGCCCGTCGTCGTGCTGCTCTCCGGCGGGCGCGACTCGGTCTGCCTGCTCGACCTCGCGGTGCGGCTCGCGGCGCCGGCGCGGTCACGGCGCTGCACGTCGACTACGGGCTGCGCGACGACGCCGACGCGCGACGAGGCGTCACTGCGCCGCGCTGTGCGCGCGGCTCGGCGTGCCGCTGACGTCGAGCGCCGCGCCGGCCCGCGCGCGCGGGCAACGTGCAGGCGTGGGCGCGCGACGTGCGCTACGCCGCGGCCGCGCGGCTCGCGGCGCGCGGCGCGTCGATCGCGGCCGGCCACACCGCCGACGACCAGGTCGAGACGATCCTCTACCGCCTCGCCTCCTCGCCCGGCCGCCGCGCGCTGCTCGGGATGCGCGCCCGCGACGGGCGGCTCGTGCGGCCGCTGCTCGGCGTGCACGCGCGAGGAGACGGCCGCCTACTGCGCGCGAGCGCGGGCTGCGCGTGGCGCGAGGACCCGACCAACGCCGCGCCGACGATACGCGCGCAACCGCGTGCGCAACGGGCTGGTGCCGGCGCTGCGCGCGATCCACCCGGCCGCGGAGGCGAACGTGCTGCGCACGCTGGCGCTGCTGCGCGACGAGGCGGAGGTGCTCGACGCGCTCGTCGACGCGCGCTCGGAGGCCGACGATGCGCTCGACGCGGCTCGCCGCGCTGCCGCCCGCGCTGGCGCGGCTCGCGTGCAGCGGCTCGCCGACGCTGGCCGGACGCGCCGCTCGGCGCGCGCGCGCGCCGACGAGGTCCTCGCGCTGCGGCGCACGGGACGCGCGACGCTCGACCTCGGCGGCGGCCTGCGCGCGGTCGCCGAGACGGGCGTCTGCGCTTCGAGCGCGGCCCGGCGCCGCCGCGCCGCCCGCGGTCGCGCTGCCGTGCCCGGGCGCGTCGCCTTCGCCGACGGGAGCTGACCTGCGAGGTCGAGCGACCTGCCGGTCGCGACGGCACGCTCGACGCCGCACGCGCTCGCGCGCCGCTCGAGGTGCGCGCCGTGGCGGCCGGGCGACCGCATGCGCCCGCTCGGGCTGGCGGCAGCCGCTCGCTGCAGGACCTGTTCACCGACCGCAAGGTCCCGCGCGAGCGCCGCGCGCACGCTGCCCGTCGTGCGTCTCCGGACGGCGAGATCGCGTGGGTCCCGGGCGTCGGCCACCGGCGAGCGCTTCGCGTGACCGACGCGACCCGCGGCGCGTCGCGGCTGGCGCTGGCGCCTAGACTGCGCGCCCGCATGCGCGACGCGGCCATCGGCGAGATCCTCGTCCAGGCGGACGACCTGCAGCACCGCGTGCGCGAGCTGGGCGAGGAGATCACGCGCGACTACGCGGGCCAGGACCTGCTGCTGTCGGCGTGCTCAAGGGCGCCGTCTTCTTCCTCTCGGACCTGATGCGCCACGATCGACGTCCGTGCGAGGTCGACTTCATGGCCGTCGCCTCCTACGGCTCGGCGACCGAGTCCTCGCGGCGTCGTGCGGATCCTCAAGGACCTCGACGCGGCGATCGAGGGCCGCGACGTGCTGATCGTCGAGGACATCGTCGACTCCGGGCTGACGCTGCAGTACCTGCTGCGCAACCTCAAGGCGCGCGACCCGCGCTCGCTGGAGGTCTGCGCGCTGCTGACCAAGCCCGAGCGGCGCAAGGTCGACCTCCCGCCGCGCTACGTCGGCTTCGAGATCCCCGACCGCTTCGCGATCGGCTACGGGCTCGACCACGCCGAGCGCTACCGCAACCTGCCGTACGTCGCCGCGTTGACGATGCCTGACGGAGCGTCAGCGCGCTCCTGTCGATTAGCGAGCTCCGATGCAGGGAAGCCCGTCACCACACTGGCCGACCCGTCTGGGCCGCTCGAAACCCACTGGTAGCGCTTGACACCCTTGTCCGCCGTATCGACCTCGCGCGCGCGCGCGCGCGGTACGCTCATGAGCAGGTTCTTCAAGAGCGCCGCCTTCCCGATCCTGATCGTGGTCGTGCTGGCGTTCTTCGCCTCGAAGCTGATCAGCCCGGCGACCAGGCGCCGAGCCGACGACTACTCGACGTTCCTGCAGGAGCTCGACGACGGGACAAGGTCAAGACCGCCGTCATCAAGACGAAGGACAACACGGTCGAGGTCACGCTGAAGAGCCCGACGGACAAGAAGCACGAGGTCGGCTTCTCCGCCGACTACGGCGACGCGCTGGTCAACAAGCTGCGCGCCGCCAAGGACGGGCAAGATCCGGACTTCGACGTCGAGCGGCACGAACGAGCGGCTGGCTGTCGCTGCTGACCTACGTGCTGCCGTTCCTGATCTTCATCGGCTTCTGGATCTTCCTGATGAACCAGGTCCAGGGCGGCGGCTCGAAGGTCATGTCGTTCGGCAAGTCGCGCGCGAAGCGGCTGTCGGTCGACTCGCCGAAGATCACCTTCCGCGACGTCGCGGGCGTCGACGAGGCGGTCGAGGAGCTGCACGAGATCAAGGAGTTCCTCGAGAACCCGAAGAAGTTCCAGGCGCTCGGCGCGCGGATCCCGAAGGGCGTGCTGCTCTACGGCCCGCCGGGCACCGGCAAGACGCTGCTCGCGCGCGCGGTCGCGGGCGAGGCGGGCGTGCCGTTCTTCTCGATCTCCGGCTCGGACTTCGTCGAGATGTTCGTCGGCGTCGGCGCCTCGCGCGTGCGCGACCTGTTCGAGCAGGCCAAGCAGAACTCGCCCTGCATCATCTTCATGGACGAGATCGACGCCGTCGGCCGCCATCGCGGCGCCGGCCTGGGCGGCGGTCACGACGAGCGCGAGCAGACGCTCAACCAGCTGCTCGTCGAGATGGACGGCTTCGAGGCGAAGGACAACATCATCATGATCGCGGCCACCAACCGGCCCGACATCCTCGATCCCGCGCTGCTGCGCCCCGGCCGCTTCGACCGCCAGATCACCGTCGACCGCCCGGACCGCAAGGGCCGCGCGAAGATCCTCGAGGTCCACACGCGCGGCAAGCCGCTCGCGAAGGTGATCGACGTCGACGCGCTCGCCGGCCAGACGCCCGGCTTCACCGGCGCCGACCTCGCCAACCTCGTCAACGAGGCCGCGCTGCTCGCCGCCCGCACGGGCAAGCGCGAGATCACCCAGGTCGAGCTCGAGGAGGGGATCATGCGCGTGGTCGCCGGCCCGGAGAAGAAGACCCGCGTGATGGGCGAGAAGGAGCGGCTGATCACCGCCTACCACGAGATGGGCCACGCGATCGTCGGCCACTACCTCGAGCACTCCGACCCGGTCCACAAGATCTCGATCATCTCCCGCGGCCAGGCGCTCGGCTACACGATCTCGCTGCCGCCGGAGGACAAGTTCCTCACCACGCGCGCGGAGCTGACCGACACGATGGCGATGACGCTCGGCGGCCGCGCCGCCGAGGAGATCGTCTTCGGCGAGATCACGACCGGCGCGTCGAACGACCTCGAGAAGGTCACCGCGACCGCCAAGCAGATGGTGATGCGCTTCGGCATGAGCGAGAAGCTCGGCCCGCGCGTCTTCGGCCACGACCACGGGCAGCCGTTCCTCGGCCGCGAGTTCTCGGCCGAGCCCGACTACTCCGACGAGATCGCGCGCGAGATCGACGACGAGATCCGCCGCATCGTCGAGGGCGCGCACCAGCAGGCGAAGGACATCCTGCTCGAGCGCCGCGAGTCGCTCGAGACGATCTCCGAGATCCTGCTCAAGCGCGAGACGATCGAGCGCGAGCAGTTCGAGGCGCTGCTCGAGGGCAAGACCGAGGAGGACGTCTTCGGCGCCGAGGCGCCGCCCGACCGCCCGGCACCCCCGAGCGTCCCGAGCTGCCCGGCGCGGCCGCGCCCGGCCCCGCCGCGCCCGCTGCCGCGCCCGGCCTCGCCGGCGGCGCCGCCGAGACCCGCGGGCTCGGGCCGGACAAGCCTCGAGCTGCGGCTGAGGCTTCTGCGACCAGCGCCGGGTCGAGCGCGGGTCGCCGCATCGCGTGCAGCACGCGGGCGGCCGCGCGGCGCGGGCGCGGACGCGCTGCTCGCGCCGCGGCTTGACGATGTGGCGACGCGTCGTCTGGGCGAGCATGGCGGCGATGATGGCCGGGCATGGGGAGGGACCTTTCAGGGAGCGGGGGCGGTAGAAGCTCGGACGACGAGCTCGGTGGGGAGGACGACGGATCCGGACGCGGGCGCCTCGAGCAGCAGGCGCACGGCCTCGGATCCCTTGCGATTGTGGGGTTGGCGGACGGTGGTGAGCGGAGGGGTGGCGAGCGCGGCCTCCGGGACGTCGTCGAAGCCGGCGACCGACAGCTCCGCCGGCACGGCGATGCCGCGCTCGGTGGCGGCGTCGAGCACGCCGAGGGCAAGTTGGTCCGACAGCGCGACGATCGCGGTCGGGCGCTCGGCGCGGTCGAGCAGGCGGGCACCCGCCGCGTGGCCGGTGTCGCGGTCCTTGCCGGGCGCGCTGGCGACGGGCACGGTGCTCCAGTCGACGCCGGCGGCCTCGATCCCGGCGCGCCAGCCGGCGAGCCGTCGACGCCTCGACGTAGTGCCACGCGACCGCCTCCGCCTGAGGGCCGGTCGTGCCCTGGGCGTCGTGGCCGAGCACGATCCCGAAGCGGCGATGCCCGAGCGCGGTCAGGTGCTCGGCGACGGCGCGCGTGGCGCCTTCGTCGTCGACGTTGACTCCGAGCTGGGTGGGGTCGGGCGTGAAGTCGACGCGCACGTACGGCAGCCGGCGCCCGCGCACGGCGTCGAGCCGCGGATCCGACTCGGGCACGCAGTACAGGATGAAGCCGTCGACGAGCGCGTTCTGGACGAGCGCCGCGTCCCGGCCCTCGATCCGCGGCACGAGCGAGAGTCCCCGCCCGCGCTCCTCGCACCCGGCGGCGACGCCGTGCAGGAACTGCACCGTCGCCGGGTCGGTGAAGGCGCGCGTGAGCGCGTAGTCGAGCACCAGGCCGACCGAGCCGGTCTCACCGCGCGACAGCGTCCGCGCGACCGGGTCCGGCCCGGAGTAACCGAGCTCGTGCGCCGCGGCCAGCACCCGCTCGCGCAGCTCCGGCGACACCTGATCGGGCCGGTTGAACGCGTTCGAGACCGTCATCCGCGACACGCCGACGGCGTCGGCGACTGTGGCGAGGGTGACGGTACGGTGCGTGCGGGAGGAGCGGCTTGGGGTCATTGTACCGGTAAATGTACCGGTACAAGTGTGTGGCGTCAAGCGCCGCGTTGCCACCGGCCAACGTCAACTGCGCTGGGTAGGAGAGCTAGGAGATCGGCCGCGATGCCAGGTCCTTGGCGACTAATCCGCGCATACCGCGGATTAGTCGCCACGCGCCCGCCCGACCCGCCTCCTTAATGCCGCAGTTGACGTTGCCGGCGCCGCCGCGCCGCTCAGCTCGGCTGCACGGGCAGCGGCGACGCCGGCTTGAGCTCCTCCAGCCGCAGCAGCGTCACCAGCCGGCTGCCGCCGCGCGAGGCGAGTCGGTTCAGCGCGCGCTGCAGCTCGGCGACATCGCGCGCCACGACCATGAGCATCGCGTCGACCTCGCCGGTCACGTAGTCGGCCCCGATCACCTGGGGCAGCTCGAGCACGGCCTCCTTGAAGCGGCGGTTCGCGGCGTCGTCGTGGCGGGCCAGCGTGACCATCACGTAGACCTGCAGCGGGAAGCCCGCGGCGGTGCTGTCGAGGCGCGCGGTGATGCGGCGCAGGACGCCCGAGTCCTTCAGCCGCCGCACGCGGTTCAGCGTGGCCGCGGGAGAGAGGCCGACGAGGCGCGCGAGCTCCACGTTCGCGCGGTCCGCGTCGTTCTGCAGCTCTACGAGCAGCCGCACATCGATTACGTCAAGTGAAACAGCCATTTGACGAAATATTATTTCGTCAAAGTGCCTATCCGTCAAATCCTGCTTGAGGAAATCGGCGACTTCTCCGATCATCTAGGTATGAACCGGAATGCCGCTCCACAACCCGCGCGATCTTCGCGCTTGCCGCAGCGGGCTCGCTGTGGGGCCTGACCGTGCCGCTGTCCAAGTACGGACTCGAATGGCTTGGCGGCGGCTGGCTGGCCGTGGCCCGCTTTGCGATCGCCGCGCCGCTGCTCGCCGTGCTCGCTCGCGGCCGGCTGCGCGCTGCGCTGACGCCGGGCATCGTTGCCGCCGGCGCCGTCGGCTACGGCGGCGTCATCCTGCTCCAGAACGTGGGCATCGCGCACACGAGCGTGAGCCACGCCGCGCTGATCGTCGGCGCCGTCCCGGTGCTCGTCGCGATCATCGTCGGCGTGCTCGGCCGCAGCGCCGCCGGGCCGCTCGCGTGGGCGGGCTCGCTGCTCGCGCTCGCGGGCGTCGGACTCGTGGCGGGCAGCGGCGGGGCCGGCACCGCCCTCTCGGGCGACCTGCTCGTGCTGCTGTCCGTCACCGGCTCGGCCGCGTTCATCGTCCTCCAGCCAGGGCTGCTCGCCGGCCGCGATCCGGCTGCCGTCACCGCGGTCCAGCTCGCCGCCGGCGGCGTCGCCTCGCTGCCGTTCGCGATCATCTTCGAGGGCGCGCCGCCTGCTCCGGCGGCGGCCGGTCCGGTCGTCGCGGTGCTCGCGCTCGCCCTGACGGGCACGGCGCTCGCCTTCTGGCTGTTCGCGTGGGCGCAGTCGCATGTGCCCGCGGAGCTCGCGAGCGCGTTCGTGAACCTCGAGCCGCTGGTCGGCACGCTCACCGGCGTCGTCGCGTTCAGCGACGCGTTCGGCCCGGCGCAGCTCGCCGGCGGCACGGCGATCCTCGTCGGCATCGGGCTCGGCGCGATGCCGCGGCCCAAGCGCCTACCAGTCGATCGGCCGGCCGTCGCGGAAGAAGCCGCCGGTCGGACCGTCGTCCGGGAGCGTGGCCGCCCATACGATGCCGGCCGCCCCATCGCGCACCGGCCGGCCTCCGCTACCGCCCATGTCCGTCGCCACCCAACCCGGACAGACCGCATTCACGAGTACCCCATCACCGGCCAGCGCGTCCGCGAGCATGAGCGACAACGCGTTGAGCGCAGCCTTCGAGACTGAGTAGGCCGGCGCGCCATCGCCCATGCCGATGAGCGCGCCGGCGCCCGAGGACACGTTCACGAGGCGGCCGTGCGCGCTCGCGCGCAGGAGGTCGGCGAAGGCGATCGCCATCCGCCAGGGCCCGAGCGTGTTCGTCTCCAGCGCCTCGCGCACGACCCCGAGATCGGCGGTCAGCGCTCGCTCCCACGTGTCGTAGTGGATCGCGGCGTTGTTGACGAGCACGTCGAGCGCGTCGAGCTCGCCGCGCACGGCGGCGATCGACGCGTCGTCGGTGACATCGAGCCGCACCGGCCGCACGTCGCCGTCCAGCGCGGGCACCTGCGAGGGGTCACGCGCGCCGGCGATCACGGTGTGGCCGCGCGCGGCGAGCTGCCGCGCCACCTCCAGGCCGATGCCGCGGTTGGCGCCGGTGACGAGCGCGACCGGAGTGCTGGCCATGCGGCCCGAGGCTAGTGCACGCGGAAGGCGCTACGAGCTGCCGACGAGCGACTGCGCGGCGGCAGACAGCTCGAGGATGACGTCCGCGTGGGCGGACGCCGGGGCGCCGGCGGGAACCGGGTTCGCGTGGGCGCGCTGGATTGCCTCCTGCGCCCCCTGAACCGTCATCGCCATGATGGCCATCGCGGCCTGTGCTTGGACTTCCATAGAGCCACTATCGGGTGCGGCGGCAGTTTGGGAGAGCGAACTGGACGGATGGGCTAACTTCGCCCCCGTGAGTCACGATCTGCCCTACACGATCATGGGCGTCGTCAACGTCACGCCGGACTCGTTCTCGGACGGCGGCGTGTTCGACGACGAGGTCGCCGCGATCGCGCACGCGCGCCGCTTGATCGGCGAGGGAGCGTCGATCGTCGACGTCGGCGGGGAGTCGACCCGGCCCGGCGCCGCGCCTGTCCCACCCGCCGCGGAGCTCGAGCGCGTGATCCCGGTCGTCGAGGGGATCGCCGCACCTCGGCCTGCCGGTGCAGATCTCGATCGACACGATGAAGCTCGCGGTCGCTGAGGTGGCGATCGACGCTGGCGCCTCGTACGTGAACGACGTCACCGCCTTCCGCCACGACCCGGACCTCGCCGGCCTGGTCGCCGATCGCGGCGTGGACTGCTGCCTGATGCACATGCTCGGCGAGCCGCGCACGATGCAGCAGGACCCGCGCTACGACGACGTCGTCGACGAGGTGAAGGCGTTCCTGGAGCAGCGGATGGCGTTCGCGGTCGTCCGCCGGCGTGCCGGAGGAGCGGATCCAGCTCGACCCCGGAATCGGCTTCGGCAAGACGCTCGACCACAACCTCGAGCTGCTGCGCCGGCTCGACGAGCTGGCGGCGATCGGGCGGCCGCTCGTGATCGGCACCAGCCGCAAGAGCTTCCTCGGCCGCATCACCGGTCGCGACGTCACCGAGCGGGCCTACGCGACGGTCGCCACCAGCGTGCTCGCGTTCGAGCGCGGCGCCCGCGTGTTCCGCGTCCACGACGTCGCCGCGACGGCCGACGCGCTGGCCGTGGCGGCTGCTACGTTGGCCGCCGGATGGACCGGGACCCCGACGAGGACTTCGAAGACGACGACGAGCTGAGCGACGACGACGACGACGCGGAGGGTCCCGAGGTCGGGGTCACCGTCGAGATCGTCGGGCTCTCGCTCTACACGCATCACGGCGTCACGGCGGCCGAGCGCGAGATCGGCCAGCGCCTCGTGCTCGACGTGCGGTTCGACGTCGGCGAGCCGGACGCGCTGATCACCGACCGCGTCGAGGACACCGTCGACTACGGCGAGGTCTGCCAGGTGATCGCCCTGATCTCCCAGCAGCGCTCCTACAAGACGCTCGAGCGCCTGTGCGCGGTGATCGCCGACCGACTCGCGTCGCAGTTCGGCGCCGAGAGCGTGACCGTGAAGGCGTCGAAGCCCGAACCGCCGATCCCGCTGCCCGTCGAGGAGGTCTCGGTCGAGGTCTGGCGGGAAGAGCGTTGACAAGCAAGTAAGTAGTCACTAACCTCGTCGGCATGGCCGCTGCACCGACCCGCCGCAAGTCCGCCGAGGAACGCCGCGAGGAGATCCTCGCCGTCGGCCTCGAGCACTTCGCCGCCGGTGGCTACCACGGCACATCGACCGAGGTGATCGCCCGCGAGGCGGGGATCTCGCAGCCGTACCTGTTCCGGCTCTTCCGCACCAAGAAAGAGCTGTTCCTCGCCTGCACCGACCGCGCGTGCGGGAAGGTGCTGGACGGCTTCCGCCGCGCCGCGGCGACGGCCGCTGAAGGCGAGAAGCTGAAGGCGATGGGCAAGGCGTACGAACACGAGTTGCTGACCGATCGCCACGCACTGCTGATGCTGATGCAGGGATACGCGGCGGTCGCCGACCCGGAGATCCAGGAACACGTCCGCCGCAAGTACGGCGAGATCATCACCGAGGTCGCCCGGATGTCCGGCGCGACGCCGGACGACGTGTGGTGGTTCTTCGCCACCGGCATGTTGCTCAACGTCGTGACGGCGCTCGACCTGGCCAAGATCGCGGACGAGAACGAGGTCGCCGCGGCGTGGCTGGAGATGCACAAGGGCTGAGCCGTGTTCGACGCGCTCGCGCGCCTGGCTGACCGCCGCCACCGGCTCGTGCTCGTCGTGGCGGCGGTGTTCGTGCTGTTCGCCGCTGCGTTTGGCGGGCCGCTCGTGACGCTGTTGGACTCCGGCGACGACTTCGAGGACCACGCATCGGAGTCGGTGCTCGCGCGCGACGCCGTCGAGCGTGCCAGCGGCCGTTCCGGCTCGCCCGACCTCGTCGTGCTCGTGCGGCTCGGCGGCGACGTCGACAGCGCCGCGTCGCAGGCCAAGATCGCGCGTGTCGCCGGTGCGCTGCGCGACCCCGGCGTCGCGGACGTGGCCGCCTACCGCGACGGCCGGCCGGAAGCGCTCGTGTCGCGCGACCGCCGCTCCACCTACGTGCTCGCGACGTTCGGCTCGGACGTCGACGAGGACGCGCTCGCCGAGCGCCTTCAGGAACGCGTGGAGCGCGAGCCCGGGGTGACCGCGGGCGGCGGCCAGCTCGCCTTCACGCAGGTGTCCGAGCAGGTGCAGGAGGACCTCGCGCGGGCGGAGCTGCTCGCGTTCCCGCTGCTGTTCCTGCTCTCGCTCGTCGTCTTCCGCAGCGTCGTCGCGGCCCTGCTCCCGGTGATCGTCGGCGCGACGACGATCCTCACGACGTTCGTGTTCATGCGGCTGGTGAACGCGGTCGAGCCGATGTCGGTGTTCGCCATCAACCTGATCACGGGTGCCGGGCTCGGCCTCGCGATCGACTACTCGCTGTTCGTCGTCTCGCGCTTCCGCGAGGAGCTCGCCACCGGCGCGGGCCGTGGCGATGCGCTGCGGGTGACGATGCGCACGGCCGGCCGCACGGTGCTGTTCAGCGCCGTCACGGTGGCGGCCGCGATGGCCTCCCTGATGGTCTTCCACCTGCGGTTCCTGTACTCGATGGGCGTCGGCGGCGCGCTCGTCGCGCTGACCGCCGCGCTCGTGTCGCTGACCGTGCTGCCGGCGCTGCTCGCTGCACTCGGGCCGCGCGTGAATGCGCTCAGCCTGAAGCGCTGGCAGGTGGCGATCAACCGCGACGCCGCGCACGTGCGCGCGGGCCCGTGGTACCGGTTCTCGCAGCTCGTGATGCGGCGCCCTGGCCCGATCGCCGCCGGGACCGCGGTGCTGCTGATCGCGCTCGGCCTGCCGTTCCTGCGTATCGACTTCACCGGCGTCGACGCGAGCGTGCTGCCGCGCGACCGGTCCGCGCGCGTGGTGCAGGACGCGCTCGACACCGAGTTCCCGCCCGGCCGCACGTCGCCGATCTACGTCGTGGCGCGGACCGGCGACGCCGGCGCCGTGCGCGCCTACGCCCAGCGCCTCGAAGGGCTGCCCAGCGTGGCGGCGGTGCAGGAGCCCCAGCAGGCGGGCGGCGTGTGGCGGATCGACGTCGTCAGCGATGCGCCCGCGCTGTCCGAGCCGGCCAAGCAGCTCGTCGACGACGTCCGCGCCACCGACGCGCCGTTCGGCGTACAGGTCGGCGGCGGCACCGCGCTATTCATCGATCAGCAGAGGTCGCTGCGGGACGCGCTGCCGCTCGCGCTCGCGTTGCTCTGCACGACGACGCTCGTGATCCTGTTCGTGATGACCGGCTCGGTGGTGCTCCCGGTGAAAGCTCTGCTGATGAACCTGCTGACGCTGAGCGCGGCGTTCGGCCTGCTCGTGCTGATCTTCCAGGACGGGCGCCTGGAGGGCCTGCTCGCCTTCGATGCGCAGGGCGCGCTGGAGTCCACCCAGCCGATCCTGCTGTTCGCGATCGCGTTCGGGCTCTCGACCGACTACGGGGTGTTCCTGCTGACCCGCATCAAGGAGGCGCGCGACGCCGGGGCCGGAGACCGCGAGGCGGTCGCGATCGGGCTCGAGCGCACCGGGCGCATCGTCACGTACGCCGCGCTGTTGTTCTGTATTGCCATCGGCGCGTTCGCGACATCACAGCTGGTCTTCATCAAGGAACTGGGCGTCGGCACCGCGCTCGCGGTGCTGATCGACGCGTTCCTCGTGCGCGCGCTGCTCGTGCCGTCGCTGATGGCGCTGCTCGGCCGCTGGAACTGGTGGGCGCCACCCCCACTCGCGCGCCTGCACGCGCGCCTGCGTCTCGGTGAGGCGACGTGAGGCTGGGGTACCTCGGGCTCGGCTCGAACGTCGGAGACCGCCGCGCGAACCTCCAGGCGGCGATCGAGGACCTGTGGACGCACGACGTGGTCGTGCTCGCGTCGTCCTCGGTGTACGAGACCGAGCCGGTCGGCGAGGTGCTCGACCAGCCCGACTTCTACAACGCGTGCGTGCGGATCGAGACGCCGCTCGATCCGGAGGCGCTGCTCGACGCCTGCAAGGCGGTCGAGCGCGCGCTCGGGCGCAACCCGGACGGCGTCCGCCACGGCCCGCGCCCGATCGACGTCGACGTGCTCCTGCTCGAGGGCGTCAAACACGAGTCCGAGCGGTTGCGGCTCCCGCACCGCGAGGTCACCTCGCGACGGTTCGTGCTCGTGCCGCTGCTCGAACTCGATCCCGACCTCGAGGTCACCGGCGGCGGCCGCGCGGCCGACGCGCTGGCGGCGCTGGGACCGGGGCAGGAGGTGCGACGGGCGGGTCCGCCGCTGGACGTGCGGGCGTGAGAGTCCTCCTCGTGCTGGCGGTGCTCGCGCTCGGGGCCGCGCGAGCCGATGCGGCGACCTTCTGCGTCGAGGCGAGCGCGCCCGCGTGCGTGGACAAGCCGAGCCTGGCGGCCGCGCTCACCGCCGCCGAGGACCAGCCGGGCGTCGACACGATCCGGATCGGTCGCCGCACCGAGGCGGGCTCGTTCGCCGATGCCCGCGGCGAGCCGGTGCGGATCGTGGGCGCGGGCCGCACGGCGACCGTCCTCGAGGGGGCGCTCAACCTCGGCGAGGACGAGTCGTCGGTCGCGGCGCTCGCGGTGCGCGCGCCGGGAGCCACGGCGCTCGCGCTGCGTGGCGCCGGCGACGGGCTGCGGGTCGACGGCGGCATCCGGCTGCGCGACGGCGCCGCCCTGCGCTCGTCGGTGGTCACAGGACCGGTGATCACGGCAGGCGATGTGGTTGCGCACAGCGTGCTGATCGCCGGGACGGGGATCGACGTGGAGTCGGGAGCGCTGACGGCACGCCACCTGACCGTCTACGGCGCGGGCGCGGTCGGCGTCCGGATCGCCCCCGGCGCCCTCGCGACCGTGGCCGACTCGATCGTGTGGGGGTTCGGCGCCGCGTTCTCCGGCTCGTTCGCCGCGACGCACTCGGACTACCCCGGTGTGGTCGGCGCGGTCGACCCGGGCTTCGCGGGCCCGCCCACCGATCTCGGTCTGGGCGCCCGCTCACCGCTGATCGACGCCGGCGACCCGGCTCCGCTCGACGACGCCGAGCCGCTCGAGGACGCCGCCGGCACGGTGCGCGCGGTCGACGGGGACGGCGACGGCACGGCGCAGCGCGACGTCGGGGCGCTCGAGCGGCGGCCTCCGCCACCGCCGTCCACGCGCGGCAACCTGCTGGCCAACCCGGGCGCCGAGCAGGGCACGCTGGCGACGAACGACACCGCGAGCCCGGCGCCGCCGCGCTGGACCCGAGCCGGGGCGTTCACGAGCGTCCGCTACGGCACGGTCGCCGGGCCGTTCGCGTTCCCGCCGCTCGACGTCGGGCTCGTGCTGGGCGCCGGCAACGGGTTCTTCGCGGCCGGCCCCGGTGGCGCAGCGAGCCTCACCCAGGTCGTCGACGTCTCGCGCTGGGCGCCCGAGATCGACGCGCGTGCCGGTGCACGCGCGCACCTGTCGGCACTGCTCGGCGGCTTCCGTCGCAGCGAGGACCGCGCGATCGTCTCGGCGGAGTTCCGCGGCCCGACCGGCCTGCGGCGTGGTGGCTTCGCGCTCGACTCGGTGACCGCGGCGGAGCGCGGTCACGCGACCATGCTCACGGCCCGCGTGGCCGAGCGCCGGCTCCCGCGCCTGACGCGCTCGATCGCCGTGACGGTGCGCGCAGGTACGCCCGGCGGCAGCTACAACGACGCCTACGCCGACGACATCGTGCTGATCCCGCGCGTCCCGCGGCTGCCGGGCGTCCATCGACCCGGCAGCGGGCGGCGGCCGTTCGCCGGTGTGTTGCTGCTGTCGCGGCGAGTGCGGATCGACCGGCACGGCAGCGCGCGGGTGCGAATCGGGTGCGCGAGCGCAACGGTCGGGCTCTGCGGCGGCGTGGTGACGCTCGCCCGGAAGCGATCCGTCGTGCTCGGCACGCTGCGTGTCGCGCTGCAGCCGGGGCGCGTCCGGCGCGTGCGCATCCCACTCTCCCGGCGGGCGCGGCGCTCGCTCGCTCACCGGCGCACCGCGGGTCACGTGTACGCGGCCGCGCGCGACGGCCAGGGCCTCACCCGCACGGCCGTCGCGCCGGTGCGGATCGTGCGCCGCCGTTAACCTCGCGGCGTGCTTCTCGTCGTTGACGTCGGCAACACGCAGACCCACTTCGGCACGTTCCGGGACGGAGAGCTGGTCGAGCACTGGCGGTTCGCCACCGTTCGCCAGTCGACCGCCGACGAGCTCGGGGCCGCGCTGCGGAGCCTGCTCAGCCTGCGCGGGCTCCTCGTTCGACGACGTCACGGCGTCGATCGTGTCGTCAACCGTGCCCGAGCTGGGGCCGGAGTGGTCGACCATGGCCGACCGCTATCTCGACCACCGGATGCCGGTCGTCGGGCCCGGCCTGCGCACTGGGATGGCGATCCGGATCGACAATCCGCGCGAGGTCGGCGCCGACCGGCTCGTGAACGCGGTCGCCGCCCACGAGCGCTTCGGCGGGCCGTGCGTGGTCGTCGACTTCGGCACCGGCATCAACTTCGACATCGTCTCGCGCGCCGGCGAGTACATCGGCGGGATGATCGCGCCGGGGATCGAGATCTCGATGGACGCGCTCACCGCGCGTGGCGCCAAGCTCCTGCGCGTCGAGCTGGAGGAGCCGCGGGCGCTGATCGGGAAGTCGACGGTCGAGGCGATCCGGTCCGGCGTCGTCTACGGCTACGCCGGGATGGTCGACGGGATCATCCACCGCGTGCGCGCCGAGCTCGGCGAGGACACGGCCACGATCGCCACCGGCGGGCTCGCCGGCTACGTCGTCCCGCACACCGAGGGCATCGACGAGGTCGACGACCTGCTGACCCTCAAGGGGCTCAAGATCATCTGGGAGCGCAACCAAGGCGCCTAACCTGTCGGGGCTCATGCGTTCGTTGCACGACTCCTGGCAGCTCGGCGGCGTCACGATCCCGAATCGGGTCGTGCTCGCTCCCCTCGCCGGGATCGGCAACTGGTTCGTCCGTCTCCAGGCCAAGCGTTACGGCGCCGGGTTCGCGGTCAGCGAGATGGTGTCGAGCTTCGCGATCCACTACGGCAATCGCAAGACGCACGACGAGCTGCTGACGATCGACCCGCGCGAGCGCGAGGGCGGGCCGGTGGCGATCCAGCTGTTTGGCCACGACCCGGAGATCATGCGCTCCGCCGCTGCTCACGTGGCGCAGCTCGGCGCCGACATCATCGACCTCAACATGGGCTGCCCGGTGCCCAAGGTGATGAAGACCGGCGCCGGCGCCGCTCTGCTGCAGGACCCCGAAACGGCGGTCGCGATCGCGACCGCCGCGCGCGAGGGCTCAGGGCTCCCGGTCACCGTCAAGCTGCGCGCGGAGGGGGTCGGGGTGGCGCGACGGCTGGTCGAGGACGCCGGCGTCGCGGGCATCACATTCCACCCCCGCACCGTGAAGGTGCGCCATAAGGGCACGCCGGACTACGACCTTGCCGCGCAGCTCGTGCAGGACCTGCCGGTGCCGGTGATCGTGACCGGCGGCATGGACGGCGCCGACCACGTGCGCTGGGTGTTCGAGTACACCGGCTGCGAGGCCGTGATGCTGGCGCGCGGCAGCCTCGGCAACCCGTGGCTGTTCGAGCAGGTGCTGGGGGCCCGTGACAGCGAGCCGACGCGCGAGGAGATCCTCGACGAGTGGGCGTGGGTCGTGGACCGCGCGGAGGAGCATCTGGGGGCCGACCGGGCCGCGCGCTACCTGCGCAAGTTCCACCCTTGGTACCTCGTGCGACTGGGCTCCCCGAAGGCCGTGCAGGACGCTCTCCAGCGCGCCGAGACGCTGGCGCAACAGCGTGAGATCATCGCCGGATTCGGTGCTACCATGCGCGACCGCGCGCCCGTCTGAGCGTTCCCCTCGTCCGCCAGTTGCGGGCGTTTTCTTTCTCCGGATCCCACCCCAAGGACGACGACATGCAGAAGGACGTCATCCTCACTCCTGAAGGCCTTGAGAAGCTCAAGAAGGAGATCGAGTACCTCTCCGTCGATAAGCGCCGAGAGGTTGCTGAGCGAATCAAGGAGGCGCGCGAGTTCGGCGACATCTCCGAGAACTCCGAGTACGACGACGCCAAGAACGAGCAGGCGATGCTCGAGGCGCGGATCGCGTCGCTCGAGGACAAGCTGCGCTCGGCCTCGGTGATCGACGCGACCGAGCTGTCCAGCGACATCGTCCGCGTCGGCTCGGTCGTGAACGTCAAGGACGAGGGCTCCGGCAAGTCGCTCCAGTACACGATCGTCGGCTCGACCGAGGCGGCGCCGGGCGAGAACAAGCTCTCCAACGAGTCGCCGGTCGGCAAGGCGCTGCTCGGCAACAAGCGCGGTGACGTCGTGAAGGTGCAGCTGCCCAGCGGCAAAGCCCGCGAGCTCAAGATCACCAAGATCGACGTCGCGAAAAAGTGAGCGACGAGCTCGTCGAGCAGCGCCGGCGCAAGCTCGCCGCGCTGCGAGACGAGGGTGTCGAGCCGTTCCCGCACACGTTCAGCGGCGTGCAGCCGATCGCCGACGTGAAGGCGCCGCACGAGGCCCTCGAGGCCGGCGAGGAGACCGATGTCGCGTGCCCGCATCGCCGGCCGGCTCGCGGCGCGGCGCGGCCAGGGCAAGGCGGCGTTCCTCGACCTCGTCGACCGGTCGGGCCGGATGCAGCTGCACGCGCGCTCCGACGTGCTCGGCCAGGAATCGCTCGACCGGCTCGTCTCGCTCGATCTCGGTGACCTCGTCGGGGCGGACGGGACCGTGTTCCGCACCCGCCGCGGCGAGCTGTCGTTGAAGCTCGACGACTGGACGCTGCTCGCGAAGTCGCTGCGCCCGCCGCCGGAGAAGCACCACGGGCTCACCGACGTCGAGACGCGCTACCGCCAGCGCGAGCTCGACCTGATGTCGAACGAGGAGTCGCGCGAGCTGTTCATCACCCGCGCGAAGGTGATCAGCGAGATCCGCCGGTTCCTCGACGACGCCGGCTTCGTCGAGGTCGAGACACCGATCCTGCAGCCGATCTACGGCGGCGGCGCCGGCCGGCCGTTCACCACGCACCACAACGCGCTCGACCGCACGCTGTACCTGCGGATCGCGACCGAGCTCTATCTCAAGCGCCTGATCGTCGGCGGCCTCGAGCGCGTGTACGAGATCGGCAAGGACTTCCGCAACGAGGGCCTCTCGCCCAAGCACAACCCCGAGTTCACGGTGCTCGAGTGGTACGAGGCGTACGCCGACTAC
The DNA here is from genome assembly GCA_963792385.1 of uncultured Solirubrobacteraceae bacterium. Classification (GTDB taxonomy): domain Bacteria; phylum Actinomycetota; class Thermoleophilia; order Solirubrobacterales; family Solirubrobacteraceae; genus DASSUW01. The sequence continues at coordinate 375,913 of CAWBVZ010000003.1, forward strand.
GAGGACATCGCGGCGCGCTGCGAGCAGCTCGTCGCGACGGTCGCCACCGCCGTCGGCGCAACAGGATTCGAACCCCCTTGGCATCGGGAGACGCTCGGCGGGTCGATCCAGACGCGGGCAGGGATCGACATCTACGCCCACCGCGACGCCGACGCGCTGCGCGCCGCGATGGTCGCCAAGGGCCTCGATGCCGCCGAGCACGAGACGACCTGGCCGCGGCTCGTCGACCACCTGCTGAGCAAGTACGTCGAGCCGACGCTGATCGAGCCGACGTTCCTGTTCGACTACCCGGTCGAGCTCTCGCCGCTGGCCAAGGTGCACCGCTCCGAGCCCGGGCTGGTCGAGCGCTTCGAGGTCTTCGCCGGCGGCATCGAGTTCGGCAACGCCTTCACCGAGCTCAACGATCCCGACGACCAGCGCGCGCGCTTCCAGGCCCAGCGCGCCGACGCGGCGGCCGGCGACGAGGAGGCGCACCCGTTCGACGAGGCGTACATCCAGGCGCTCGAGCACGGCATGCCGCCGACCGGCGGGATCGGCATCGGCATCGACCGGCTCGTCATGCTGCTGACCGGGCAGAGCACGATCCGCGAGGTCGTGCTGTTCCCCGTGATGCGCGACGAGGGCTCGTAGCGCCAGCGAACGTCAACTGCGGCATTAAGGGAGCGGGATCGAGGGGGTGGCTAACGAATTCTTCCTCCTGCGTAAACGAACGTAATCCACCCCCGGTTCACGCGCCCTCAGTCGTCCGCAAACGGACACCCACTTCCCCACCCAGCGCAGTTGACGTTCGCCGAGCGCTAGACGCAGACGCCGAGGCGCGCCGGCAGCTCGCGGCGCCCGAGATCGGTCACATGGACCGCGCGCCCTGCGTCCGCGCGGCGGACCCAGCCGAGCTCGAGCAGCCGGTCGGCGAGCGCCTTGCCGACGGCGCCCGAGAGATGGTGGCGCTGCTCGGTCCAGTCGACGCAGTAGCGCAGCGCAATCGACCCGTCGGCGTCCGCGGCCGGCAGCTCGACGCCGAGCGCCGCGAGCGCCGCGGCGCCGGCCGGCTCCAGCCGGTAGGTGAGGTCGCGACCGCGTGCCGACAGGCGGTCGTGCACGGTGGTCGCCGGGTCGTGGCGGCCGTCGCCGCCGGTCACGTGGCCGGCGGCGATCAGCGCGCCCATCAGCTCGACGCCGAGCCGCCCGGCGAGGTGGTCGTAACAGGTGCGCGCGGTCCGCACGGCCTCCGCCCGCGTGCCCTGGCGCAGCGACCGCACGGGCGCGGTGGGCGCGACCCGTGCGAGCACCTCGAGCAGCTCTCCCACCTGCGGGCCGGCGAGCCGGTAGTAGCGGTGCCGGCCCTGCGGGAGCACGTCCAGCAGCCCGGCGGCGACGAGCCGCGCCAGGTGCTCGGAGGCGGTCGAGGGCGCGACGCCCGCCTCGGCGGCGAGCACGGTCGCGGGCAGCGCCCGCCCGTCACCGAGGGCGAGCATGATCCGCGCTCGCGCCGGCTCGGCCAGTGCGGCGCCAAGTGCGGCGAGGTCGGCGTCGCCCTCGTGGGTCTGTTCGAGCTGTAGCGCCATGGCATCGACGGTAGCGCCGGAACGCTTCGGCCCAAGCCGAAGCATTCCCGGCCCAAGGTGGAGGGCATGGCCTATCGCCGCGTCCTCGCCGCCGCCCTGCTCTGCTACGCCGCGCTCGGCGCCGTGCTGCGCGTGCTGCCGGATCGGCTCGCGGGCGCTGGGCCGGTCGCGCTCGGGATCGCGGTCGGCGCGCCCGCGCTGACCGGCCTCGTCGCGCGGCCGCTCGGCGGCCGGCTGGCCGACCGCCACAGCCCGGCATACGTGCTGTCGGCCGGAGCGGCGGTAATGGCCGCCGGCGTGGCGCCCGCGGCCGACCCCGCGGTCCTGGCGCAGGTGGCGTCGCGGCTGGCGGTCGGCGCGGGCGAAGGGCTGATGATGAGCGCCGCCGTCCTGTGGCTGCTGCGTCTCGGCGGGCCGCGCCGCCGCGGCCGGGCACTCGGCCACATCGGTCTGGCCAACTACGGCGGCCTCGCGTCAGGCCCGCTGCTGGCAGACGCGGTGGGCGGCGGTGGGTGGCTCCTCGCATGCGCTGCGGCGCTGCCGCTGCTCGGCGCGGCGCTGATCGCGGGCCTGCCGCGGCCGACCGCCAGGTGCTGCCGGTCCGGGCGCGGACACGCATGACCTCCTACGCGCCACGCTGCGACCCGGCGCCGGTCTGATGCTCGTGAACGTCGGCTACACCGCGCTGCTGTCATTCGGCGGCCGTCGCGGCGGTCTCGTCGTCCCCGCGTTCGCGCTCACCGTGATCGCCGCCCGCACGATCGGGGCGGGGATCCCGGACCGCGCCGGCGCCCGCGCGACGCTCGCCGCGGCCGCGCCGGCGGCGGCCGCCGGGCTGCTCGTCGTCGCCTTCGCTCCTGGCTCTGTGGCTGTACTTGCCGGGGTTGTCGTGCTCGCGGCCGGCCAGGCCCTCGCGGTGCCGGCGCTCGGTCTGCTGGCGCTCAGCCGCGTGCCGCCCGAGCAGCACGGCGCCGCGGCCGGGATGTTCTTCGCGTGGTTCGACGCGGGCGTCGGCCTGGGCGGACCCGCGACCGGTCTCGCGGCCCATCTGGGCGGACCTGCAGGTGCGCTCGGCGGGGCCGCTGCCGTGGTGCTGCTCACGCTCCCAACGGCCTTGGTCTCAACCATCCGGCCACGTGCTCTGCCGTTGGTAAACTGACCCATGGCCGCAAAGCGAACCCCGACTCATTCATCCAGGCGGCGGAAGCTGCCGAATACGTGGATGGAGGATCGGGGTATTTTCGTCTTCCGACCTCAGTACCGGACCGCCGAAACGACCGAGCGCTAGCCATCAAGTAGCAGGAAGGACTGCGCACCACCATGTTCGAGCGATTCACAGAGCGAGCACGCCAGGTGGTCGTCCTCGCACAAGAGGAAGCCCGAACCCTCAAGCACAATTACATCGGCACCGAGCACATCCTGCTCGGGCTCCTCCGCGAGGAGGAGGGCCTCGCCGCTCGCGTCCTCGAGAGCCTGGACATCACCGTGGAGCGTGTGCGCGCCCAGGTCGTCCGCATCGTGGGCTCCGGCGAAGAGGTCACCTCCGGTCAGATTCCCTTCACCCCGCGTGCCAAGAAGGTGCTGGAGCTTGCGCTCCGCGAGGCGCTCTCGCTGGGTCACAACTACATCGGCACGGAGCACATCCTGCTCGGCCTCGTGCGGGAGAACGAGGGCGTCGCCGCTCGCATCCTGCTCGACTTCGACGCCGACTCCGAGAAGATCCGCAACGAGGTCATCCGGATGCTCTCCGGTCCCGGTGGCCGGCGCCAGGGCTCCGGCTCGGGTGCCAGCGCGGGAGCCGGCGCAGGCGCCGGTGCCCAGGGCGAGGGCAAGAAGTCGTCGAAGCTGCTCGACCAGTTCGGGCGCAACCTCACGAAGCTGGCTGCCGAGGGCAAGCTCGACCCGGTCGTCGGCCGCGAGACCGAGATCGAGCGGATCATGCAGATCCTCTCCCGCCGCACGAAGAACAACCCCGTGCTCGTGGGCGAGCCGGGCGTCGGCAAGACCGCCGTCGTCGAGGGCCTCGCCCAGCGGATCACCAACGGCGACGTGCCGGAGCTGCTGAAGAACAAGCAGATCTACACGCTCGACCTGGCGGCGCTGGTCGCGGGCTCGAAGTACCGCGGCGAGTTCGAGGAGCGCCTGAAGAAGGTGATGAAGGAGATCACCCAGCGCGGCGACATCATCCTGTTCATCGACGAGCTGCACAACCTCGTCGGCGCCGGTGCGGCCGAGGGCGCGATCGACGCGGCCTCGATCCTCAAGCCGGCCCTCGCCCGAGGCGAGCTGCAGACCGTCGGCGCCACCACGCTCGACGAGTACCGCAAGTACCTCGAGCGCGACAGCGCGCTGGAGCGCCGCTTCCAGAAGATCACGGTCGACCAGCCGTCGATCGAGGAGACGGTCCAGATCCTCAAGGGGCTCAAGGACCGCTACGAGGCGCACCACAAGATCAACATCACCGACGAGGCGCTGGAGGCGGCGGCCGAGCTGGCCGACCGCTACATCTCCGACCGCTTCCTGCCGGACAAGGCGATCGACCTCATCGACGAGGCCGCCTCGCGCATGCGCATCAAGTCGATGTCCTCCCCGCCCGTGTACCGGGAGCTCGAGGAGGAGATCGAGACGACGCGTCGCGACAAGGAAGCCGCGATCGAGAACCAGGAGTTCGAGAAGGCCGCGCAGCTGCGCGACAAGGAGCGGCGCCTCACGAACAAGAAGCGCGAGCTCGAGGACGCCTGGGAGGCCGGCGAGGGCGGCGATCGCCCATCGATCGGCGAGGAGGAGATCGCGGACATCGTCTCGATGTGGACGGGCATCCCGGTCTTCAAGCTCACCGAGGCCGAGACCGCGAAGCTCATGCGCATGGAGGACGAGCTGCACAAGCGCGTGATCGGGCAGCACCAGGCGATCGAGATCGTCTCGAAGGCGATCCGGCGCTCGCGCGCGGGCCTCAAGGACCCGAAGCGGCCGACCGGCTCCTTCGTGTTCCTCGGCCCGTCCGGTGTCGGCAAGACCGAGCTCGCCCGTACGCTCGCCGAGTTCCTGTTCGGCGACGAGGACGCGATGGTGCGGATCGACATGTCGGAGTACATGGAGAAGCACGCCGTGTCCCGCCTGGTCGGCTCGCCTCCGGGCTACGTCGGCTACGACGAGGGCGGCCAGCTCACCGAGGCCGTGCGCCGGAAGCCGTACTCGGTGCTCCTGCTCGACGAGATCGAGAAGGCCCACCCGGACGTCTTCAACATCCTCCTGCAGATCCTGGAGGACGGCCGGCTCACCGACTCACAGGGCCGGACCGTGGACTTCCGCCACGCGATCGTGATCATGACCTCGAACGTCGGGGCCAGTGAGATCGCACGGAACACGCCGCTCGGCTTCACGGTCGGCGACGACGACCACGGCATGACCTACGACGACATGAAGAACCGGGTCACGGGCGAGCTGAAGAAGGTCTTCCGCCCCGAGTTCCTCAACCGGATCGACGAGGTCATCGTCTTCCACAAGCTGAGCAAGGAGGAGATCAAGACGATCGTCGATCTGCTCCTGCGCCGCATCCGCGGCCAGCTCGCCGAGCGCGAGCTGCAGCTGGACCTCACGGAGGCCGCCGAGGACTTCCTGGTCGAGAAGGGCTGGGATCCCGCGATGGGCGCCCGCCCGCTTCGCCGGGCGATCCAGCGCTACATCGAGGACCCGCTCGCCGACTTCGTGCTCCGCGCGGAGCTCGACGCCGGCGCCACGGTGCTCGTGGAGGCCGCGCCGGAGGAAGACGACCGCGACCTGATCCTGACGGTCGTCAGGCCGGAGAAGCCGACGCCCGTGGCGGTGGGCGGTCCCAAGGAGGACGAGCCCGCCGGCGACGAGGGCGTGGACGACGGTGGCGCGCTCAACCAGCCGGCGGTAGAGCCGCCGGCTGCCGACGAGTAGCGGCTCAGTTCAACTCTGAAAGAAGCGACGCGACCGCGAGGGCAAAGCCCTCGGGGTCGTCGTCGTGGATGTTGTGGCCGGCGGCGGCGAACTCGATCAGCCGCGTGTTCGGCCGGCGGCGCGCCATCTCGCGTGCCAGCGCGGTGGGGAGCGTGTCGCTCTCGAGCCCGTGCAGGAGCAGCACCGGGTGCGTGCCGGCGAGCCAGTCCGCCCAGTGGTCGCCGCCCAGCAGCCGCCGCGAGCGGTTCATCTCCGCCAGCGCCGTCTCCGGCGCAATTGACCGCTGCGGGAGGGCGGGCCAGGCTTCGATGTCCGGACGCACACCAAACTCGGCGGGCGCATCGACGACGATCACCGCGCGGACGAGCTCCGGCCGCCGCGCCGCGAGCTGGTAGGCGTTGACGCCGCCGAGCGAGTGGCCGAGCACGACCGCAGGCGCAAGGCCGAGCGCCTCGACCACGAGCGCGGCGTCGGCGACGTAGCCGGCGCGGTCGTAGTCCGGCGTAGGGTCCGAGCGGCCGTGGCCGCGCTGGTCGGGGGCGACCACGCGCCAGCCTGGCGCGAGCGATTCCGCGAGCCCGTCGAACACCCCCGCGTGCGCGAAGTGGCCGTGGAGGGCGAGCAGCGCGGGTCCGTCGCCGCCGGTGTCGTGGTAGCCGATCTGCCGCTCGTCGAGCGTGAGAAAGCCCGCGGGCGTCACCCGCTGACGACCGACCCTTGCGCAGGGGTCACGGTGCCGAGCACCTGCGGTTCGAGGCCCCGGAGCAGGCGCCGCGACACGCCGCGCAGCGTCGCCTTGCCGTACGCGTGCGACGGGTTGCCGACTGTCAGCACGGCGATCGCGACGCGATGCTCGCCGCGGGCGAGCAGCCCGACCTGGTGGTCGACGGCGCCGGTGCCGGATCCCCATCCGCCCTTGAAGTACAGCTCCCAGGCGGCCGGGATCACCTGCGCCATGCCCCACCGCTGCGACGGCACGATCGTGCGCAGGAGCCGCAGCGCGTAGGCGCGGTGGCGGTCCGGCAGCAGGCTCTCGATGTCGAGGAAGAACCGTGTCTGGTCGCGCGCCGTGATCAGCGAGAGGCCCCAGTGGGGGTGGATGACGAAGCGCGTCATTGCCGCCCGCCGCGCCAGGCTCACGATCGCCGGGTTGCCGACGATGTCGCGTACGCGCGTCGCGGCGATGTTGTCCGACCGCCGGATCATCGGCGCGAGCAGCGCCTTCTCTCCGGCGTCGAGCGGTCGGTCGCGCACGCTCGTCTGGCGCAGGTAGGTGACCAGCAGCATCGCCTTGATCACGCTCGCCGACGGGAACTGGCGGTCCAGCCCGCGGCCCGCGAGACGGTCCCCGGTGCGCACCGCGAACGTCACCGATCCCTGGCGCGCGGACGCCCATGCCGCGGCGCCCGCGACGTCGGGCTGCCAGCGCTCCTCGGCCACGGCGGACGCCGGCCACAGCAGGCCGGCGAGCACCACGGCGGCCGCCAGACGTCGCATCGCGTCAGTCTATGGGGCATGAGCGACGACAGCGCCAGGGCCCAGCGCGGGCCGAGCACCCGGGCCGTGCACGCCGGGCTCCCGCCTGCCGAGCAGGGCGAGCCGCTGCTCCCGGGGCCCGTCCTGGCCGCCCCGTACCACCTGCGCGGCGCCAAGGACGCGGCGCCGTACGGCTACGGCCGCGACGAGAATCCGACGTGGACGCACCTCGAGCGCGCGCTCGGCGAGCTCGACGGTGGCGAGAGCGTGGTGTTCGCCTCGGGGATGGCCGCCGTGACCGCGGTGATCATGCCGCGCCTGCGTCCGGGCCAGGTGCTCGTCGCCTGCGGCGACGGCTATCCCGGCATCCGCCGGATCGTCGCCGACGACCTCGAGCCGAACGGCGTCGAGGTGCGGATGGTGCCGACCGACACCGATGCGATCCTCGCGGCCGTCGACGGCGCGGCGCTCGTGTGGGTGGAGACGCCGTCGAACCCGAAGCTGGACGTCTGCGACGTCGACGCCGTGGTCGCCGCCGCGCATGGCGCGGGCGCGCTGGTGGCGGTCGACAACACGGTCGCGACCCCGCTCGGCTTCCGGCCGCTCGATCACGGGGCCGACTTCGCGATGGTGTCGGGCACGAAGTCGCTGAGCGGGCATTCGGACGTGGTCCTCGGAGCGGTCAGCGTGCGCGCCCCGGTGCTCGCGGACGAGTTGCGGGACTGGCGATCGCGCACGGGGTCAGTTCTCGGACCGTTCGAGGCGTGGCTCGCCCACCGCTCGCTGGCCACGCTCGGCCTCCGCCTGGAGCGCTCGCTCGCGAACGCGCGAGCGCTCGCCGAAGCGCTCGCGGGCCGTGACGACGTGACCGGCGTGCGCTGGCCCGGGGTGGGCGCGGTATTGGCCCTGACACTCCCGTCGGCCGAGCGTGCACAGGCGTTTCTCGACGCCTGCGAGCTCGTCAGCGAGGCGACCAGCTTCGGCGGCGTGCACTCGACGGCCGAGCGCCGCGGCCGCTGGGGTACCGACGACGTCCCAGAGGGCTTTATCCGCTTTGCGGCGGGCTGCGAGGACACCGCGGACCTCGTCGCGGACGTGCTCCAGGCGCTCGAGAGAACGTCTTCAAACTGAGAAGGGCCCGCCTCGCGGCGGGCCCTTCTTCAGTTGGGGGTGAGGCGGATAACTGGGGGTCAGTCAGCGTCCGCCTCGCAGCGCCGCCCAGGGGTGAGGTCGGGCGGCGCAATGGCCGAAGATCGCGGGTCAGACGATCCTACGGAGGGGGGTATGTAGTGCAACATCCCTGTCGCTAGTCGCGGCGGCGAATGTGCTTCCCGTCGCCGCGATGCGGATGATGGGCCACGCCGCTTGGCGAAACCTTGGAGAAACCTTGGCGGCGCGCTAGCGTCTTTACCCAAGTGGGTCAGTTGACGGGGTGGACCATACGGCTCTGTGGGCCGGTGGGTGTCGATCACGGAGGACGCTCCCTTGGGGCTGCCCTGCCAGGGCGGCAGGGTCGCCTGTTGTTCGCCTACCTGCTCCTGAACCGCGATCGCGACTGCGGCCGGATCGAGCTGATCGACCTGCTGTGGCCCGAGCGCCCGCCGGCTGCCGCCGACTCGGCGCTCAGCGCGCTGCTCTCCAAGCTCCGCCGCGCGCTCGGCGAAGGGGTGCTGGTCGGCAGGTCCGAGCTCCGGCTCGTCCCCGCCGGCCCGCTCGAGGTCGACGTCGAGGCGGCGGCGATCGCCGCCGGACGTGCCGAGGCGGCGGTCGACGCGCACGACTGGGCGGCCGCCTCGAGCCACGCGCGCGAGACGCTCGCAGTCGACCTGCAGACCTTCCTGCCCGACTGCGACGGCCCGTGGGTGAACGAGCTGCGGCGGGAGCTGGACAGCCTGCGCCTGCGCGCGCTCGAGACGCTCGCCGAGGCTGGGCTGCGCCAGGGCGGCCGCGAGCTCGGGACCGCCGAGCAGGCCGCCCGTGCCGCGCTCGCGGCGGCGCCGTTCCGCGAGTCCGCCCACCTGCTGCTGATGGAGGTGCACGAGGCGGCCGGGAACCCCGCCGAGGCGCTGCGCGCGTTCGAGGAGCTGCGGATCCTGCTGCGCGACGAGCTCGGGACCACGCCGAGCGCGGCCGTGCTGGCCGCGCACGACCGGATCCTGCGCGGCGACGAGCGCGCGCCGGCCGCTCCCGCGCGCATCGAGCCGGTTCCGGTGGTCGCCTGGCCGGTCCCGCTCGCCGCCGCGCTCGAGCGCCACGAGCTGGTCGGCCGCTCACGCGAGCTGGACGTACTCGAGCGGTACTGGGGCGAGGCGGTCACCGGCACGAGCCAGCTCGTGCTGCTGGCCGGTGACGCCGGCATCGGCAAGACGCGCCTGGCCGCCGAGCTCGGCCGGCGCGCCCTCGACGACGGTGCGCTCGTGCTCTACGGGCGCTTCGACGAGGAGGCGCTGGCGCCGTACCAGCCCGTCGTCGAGATGGTGCGCGGTTGGTCGTCGGGCGCGTCGCTCGAGCCGCTGCACGAGCGGATCGGCGTCCGCGCGGCGGAGCTCGGGATCCTGTTCGGCGAGTTCGGGCCGCCGCCCGCCGATCATGCCGGGCCGGCCTCGCGCGGCGGCGACGGCGACGGCCGGCGCCTGCGCTTCTTCGACGCCGTCGCGGCGCTGCTCGGCGAGATCGGCGCGCAGGCGCCGCTGGTGCTCGTGTTCGACGATCTGCATTGGGCCGACCGCCCGACGCTCCAGCTGCTCAAGCACCTCGTTCGGTCGCCGCAGCCGGGCCGCGCGCTGCTGCTCGGCACGTACCGCGACGCCGAGGTCGAGGCCGGCCATCCGCTGAACGAGCTGGTCGGCGACATCCGCCGCGAGGGTCTGCTGAAGCGCCTCGAGCTGCCCGGACTCGACGAGCCGGAGGTGGCTGAGCTCGTCGTCGCGCTCGGCGTCCCGGCCGCCGAGCCGGCGTTCGTGCACGCGCTGCACGGCGAGACCGAGGGCAACCCGTTCTTCATCGAGGAGGTCGTCCGCCACCTGCGCGAGAGCGACCAGGAGCTGCGCGCCGACGTGTCGCTGACCGAGGCAGGCGTGCCCGACGGCGTCCGCGAGGTCACCGGTCGGCGCCTGCACCGCCTGTGCCCGGAGTCGCGGCAGGCGCTCCAGGTCGCCGCCGTGATCGGGCGCGAGTTCGACTTCGACGTGCTCGAGGAGGTCGCCCCGCTCGACGACGACGCGCTGATCGCCGCAATGGAGGAGGGCGTCGAGGCGCGCGTGCTGCGTGAGGCGGGCAACGTCGGGCGCTACGCGTTCACGCACGCGCTGGTGCGGGCGACGCTCTACGACGGGCTGTCGCAGCTGCGGCGCGCGCGCCTGCACGGGCGCGTCGGCGAGGCGATCTCGCGCCTGCGCAGCGCCGACATCGACCCGCACCTGCCGCAGCTCGCGCACCACTTCGCGCAGGCCGCGCCGGTCGAGCAGCCGCAGCGGGCGATCGACTTCGCGCTCGCCGCCGCTCGCCGCGCGGACCGGCTGCTGGCGTGGGAGGAGGCGGCGCAGCACTACCGCGCAGCGCTGCGTGCCCGCGGGCTCGCGGGCGCGCACGAGGACCCGGTGCGCGGCGAGCTGCTGCTGGCGCTCGGCGCGTCCGAGGATCGCGCCGGCATGGAGGACGAGGCACGCGCCACGTTCCAGGCCGCGGCGGTCACGGCGCGCGTGCTCGACGACCCGTCGCTGCTCGGCCGCGCCGCGCTCGGCTTCGCCGGCCAGTGGTCGGTCCTCGGCCGGGTCGACGAGGCGCGCCTGGACCTGCTCGAGGAGGCGCTCGCCGCCCTCGGCGGCGACGGCGGCCCGCTGCGCGCGCGGCTGCTGGCGCGGCTGGCGCTCGAGCTCTACTACTCGGGCGACCCCGAGCGGCGTCTGGCGCTCTCCGAGGAGGCCGTCGACCTCGCGCGCTCGCTCGGGGACCCGCGCACGCTCGCCACCTGCCTCGACGCCCGCCACTACGCGCTGTGGCGGCCGGAGAACGTGCACGAGCGGCTGGAGGTCGCCGCCGAGCTGCGGCGCGTGGCCGAGGAGACCGGCGATCCCGAGCTGGAGCTGGAGGGCGCCGGCTGGACCGTCGTCGACCTGCTCGAGCTGGGCGACGTGCAGGGCGCGGACGTGCAGATCGCCGCCGCCTCGAAGCTCGCCGAGGCGCTCCAGCGCCCGATCTGGCTGTGGTGGTCGTCGCTGCTGCGCTGCGCCCGCGCCCAGCTGATGGGCGACTTCGACGAGGCGGAGCGGCTCGCCGAGGCGACGCTCGAGGTCGGGCGCCACGGCCAGGCCGAGAACGCCGTCAACGCGTACGCGCAGGCGATGTTCAACATCCGCCGCGAGCAGGGCCGGCTGGGAGAGGTCGAGTCCGCCGGTACGGGGGTTCATCGATCTCTACCCGGCGCTCGTGGCGTGGCGCGCGGCGCTCGCGCTGCTGCTCGTCGAGCTGGGCCGGATGGACGAGGCGCGCGCGGAGTTCGAGACGCTCGCCGCGGGCGGCTTCGACGACCTGCCGCGCGACGCGAACTGGCTGATCGGCGTCACGCTGCTCGCCGAGGTGTGCGGCGCGCTCGGCGACGGAACGCGGGCCGAGGCGCTGTACGCGCAGCTCGAGCCGTATGCGGGCCGCAACGTGGTCGTGGGCCGGGCGGCGACCTGCAACGGCGCCGCGTCGCGGCTGCTCGGCATCCTCGCCGCCGCGATGCGCTCGTGGGAGCTGGCCGAGAGCCACTTCATCAGCGCGCTCGCCATGCACGAGCGGATGGGCACGCGCCCGTGGGTCGCCCGCACCCAGCTCGCCTACGCGGAGATGCTGCTCGCGCGCCGCCAGCGCGGCGACAAGGCGCGCGCCCGCGAGTTGCTGGCTGACGCCGCGGTGATCGCGGACGCCCACGGCATGGGCGTCGTGGCGCAGCGTGCGCGGGCTTTGACGCCCGCCGGCGCCGTCGCGGCGCGCTAGCGCAGGCCCCACTCCGGCGGGGCGAAGCGTCCGGGCGCGAGCCTAGTGTCCGTGGACCATGGCGCGCCCCACCACCGTGTTCGTCTGCTCGGCCTGCGGGACCGAGTCCGCCAAGTGGCACGGCCAGTGCCCGGGCTGCGGCGCGTGGAACACGCTCGCCGAGGAGGCGCGGGCGGCAGCGCCCGCGCGTGCCCGCGGCGGGCGCGCGGCGGCCGGGCGTCCGGTGAAGCCGGTGCGGCTGTCCGAGGTGCGCGCGGAGCACCACACGCGGCTGTCGACCGGGATCGGCGAGCTCGACCAGATCCTCGGCGGCGGCCTGGTGCCCGGTTCGCTCGTGCTGATCGGCGGCTCGCCCGGGATCGGCAAGTCGACGCTGACGTCGATGGCGCTCGGCAACATGCAGGGCGCCGGCCGGCGCACGCTGTATGTCTCGGGCGAGGAGTCGGCCGCCCAGATCCGCCTGCGCGCCGAGCGGCTGCCGGGCGCGGCGCTCGAGGTGCCGGTGCTGGCGGAGACCGACCTCGACACTGTGCTCGCGACGATGGACGCGGAGCGCCCCGAGGTGTGCGTGATCGACTCGGTGCAGACGCTGCACGCCGCCGACCTCACGGGCGCCGCCGGATCGGTCGGGCAGGTGCGCGAGGTGGCGGACCGGATCACGCGGCTCGCCAAGGCGCGCGGGATCGCGGTCCTGCTCGTGGGCCACGTGACGAAGGAGGGGTCGCTCGCCGGGCCGCGCGTGCTCGAGCACCTCGTCGACTGCGTGCTCCAGTTCGAGGGTGAGCGCGAGCGCACCTACCGGACGCTGCGGGCGCTGAAGAACCGCTTCGGCTCGACCAACGACGTCGGCGTGTTCGAGATGCGCCAGGGCGGCCTGGTCGAGGTCGCCGACGCCTCGGCGCGCTTCGTCGGCGAAGCGACGCGCGCGCCCGGCAGCGTCGTGCTGGCGGCGATGGAGGGCTCGCGGCCGCTGCTCGTCGAGGTGCAGGCGCTGGTCTCGCCCTCCGAGCTCGTGCCGCCGCGCCGGGTGGCGAACGGGATCGACCGCAACCGGCTCGCCCTGGTGCTCGCGGTGCTCGGCCGCCACGCCGGTCTCGGCGTCGGCGCGGCCGACGTGTTCGTGAACGTGGCGGGTGGCGTGCGGGTGGACGAGCCGGGCGCCGACCTGGCGGTCGCGCTCGCCGTGGCGAGCGCGCAGCGCGGCGTCGCGCTCGGCGACGGCGAGTCGCCGGTGGCCTGCTTCGGCGAGGTCGGGCTGACCGGCGAGCTGCGGTCGGTCGGGCACCCGGATCGCCGCCTCGCCGAGGCGGCGAAGTTCGGCCTGCGACCCGTGATCGCGCCTGCCGGCAGCGGCGGCGCCGCGCTCGAGGCGGCGACGTTGCGGGCGGCGCTGCGCGCGGGGCTGCCCGCGTCTCAGCGCGACGCCGGGCCGCGGGCTGCCTGAGGGTTCAACTGCGCTGTTAGGGAGGGTTGGGGGGTGTCTCCCGGCGGCGCGGCAGACCCGTGGGGCTGTTAGCTACCGCATAGCGACAGCTATCGACCCCGGGACCCGCCGCACGCCGTCGAGCCCCCACCCACGCCTCCCTAAAAGCGCAGTTCCGAGCCCTCGCCAACACCCCACCACACGCCATCTGAATCGATACAGTCGACGATGTACCAGGGTTTAGGACTCGTTAACTTAACTGCTAGAATTAGGTGGTGATGACGCCGCGATCAGGGGAGGAGCTCGCAGAGCTCGAAGCGCGGCAGGAGCCCCGACTCGTCAAGGCGCTGGAGATGGTCGCGCCGGGCACAGCGGTCCGCGAGGGCATCGACAACATCGTCCATGCGCGCACCGGCGGACTCATCGTCATCGGGGATCCCGACGAGCTCTCGTTCCTCTTCTCGGGCGGGATCAAGCTCGACATCGACTACTCGCCGGCGATGATGTACCAGCTCGCCAAGATGGACGGAGCGATCGCGCTGAACGGCACCGCGACGAAGATCGCGTGGTGCAACGTGCAGCTGATGCCGGACCCCACGATCCTGTCGTCCGAGACCGGCACGCGCCACCGCACCGCCGAGCGCGTCTCCAAGCAGACTGACGCGCTCGTGATCGCCGTCTCGCAGCGTCGCGACGTCGTCTCGCTCTACGTCGACGGCGCCAAGTACATCCTCGAGGAGATCCCCGCGGTGCTGGCCAAGGCCAACCAGGCGCTCGCGACCCTCGACAAGTACCGCTCCCGCCTCGACCAGGTGTCGACACGCCTGACGGCGCTCGAGTTCGAGGGCGGCGTCACGCTGCACGACGTCCTTACCGTGCTCCAGCGCGCCGAGCTGGTCACGCGCATGGCCGTGGAGATCGAGCGCTACATCGTCGAGCTCGGCTCCGAGGGCCGGCTGATCGAGATGCAGCTCGAGGAGACGATGGTCGGCGTCGCGGGTGACAAGGCGGCGCTGCTCCACGACTACCTGGCTGAGCCGCGCGACGACGCCTTCGCCGTCGCGCTCGACGGCATCGCGCGGCTGGCCCATCAGGACCTACTTGATTTCGGGCGGCTCGCAGAGCTGCTCGGCTACGACCGCAAGGTCAACACGCTGGACTATCCCGTGTCGCCACGTGGCTACCGCATTCTCGGCCGCATCCCGCGGCTGCCGAAGCTGGTGGTCCAGAACATCGTGCGCGAGTTCCGCGGGCTGGACGAGATCCTCGCCGCGACCGACCCAGAGCTGGAGTCGGTCGAGGGCGTCGGCGAGATCCGGGCGAAGGACATCCGCGAGGGCCTTCGCCGGCTCCAGGAGATCAACCTCGTGGATCGCTATCTGCAGACATGACGTCTCGTCCGGCAACCGGACGAACCTGATGAAGGAGGACACCATCCCCACCGAGACAGCGTCCGAGCACGAGAACATCGAAGACATCGAGATCACCCGCGAAGCCGAATGCATCGACTTCGAGATCGGTGACAACGTCGTCTATCCCCATCACGGGGCTGGACAGGTCATCAAGAAGGAGAAGAAGGAGATCCTTGGAGAGGTACGCCAATACCTCACGATCAAGATCCTTCACAACGACATGACCGTGATGGTCCCCTGTGAGAACGCCGGCAAGGCGGGGCTCCGGCGGGTCATCGACGAGGACACCGTGAAGAAGGTGCTGGCCGTGCTTTCCGACGACGTGTCGGAGATGCCCAAGAACTGGAACCGGCGCTTCAAGCACAATCGCGACAAGATCAAGACTGGCGATATCTACGAGCTCGCCGAAGTCGTCCGCAACCTCGCCGTCCGGGAGCAGGACAAGGGCCTGTCGACCGGCGAGAAGCAGATGTACACGCGGGCGAAGAAGATTCTCGCGTCGGAGATGATGTACGCCCTCGAGAAGAGCGAGGACGACGCGGAGGCCTACCTCGACGACCTCCTCATGCGCTCGGACGAACTGGCGGCCGCCTCCTCTTAGAGGAGCCGCCGCAACTCGGACATGGCGGTCGCGCTCCTCGTGGCCGCAGGTAGTGGTGAACGCCTTGGCGCCGACCGGCCCAAGGCGTTCGTCGTTCTGGCCGGTCGGCCGATGCTCGAGTGGTCGGTCGACGCGCTGCGGGCAGCCGGGATCACCGACATCGTGGTCGCGCTCCCGGAAGGCTGCGCGGCGCCGGAGGGCTGCACCGGCGTCGCGGGCGGCACCACCCGCTCGGAGTCGGTGCGCGCCGCACTCGCCGCCGCGCCCGCCGCGGACGCGGTCGTGGTGCACGACGCGGCCCGGCCGCTGGTGACGCCGGAGCACTTCACGGCGGCGCTCGCCGCGCTCGCGGACGCCGACTGCGCGACCGCTGCCGCGCCCCTGACCGACACCGTGAAGGAGGCCGGGCCGGACCGGCTCGTCACGGCCACGCTCGACCGCTCCCGCCTGTGGGCGATCCAGACCCCGCAGGCCTTCCGCCGGAGCGCGCTGGAGCGCGCGCTCGGCGCCGGCGAGGAGGTGCTCGCCCAGGCCACCGACGACGCCTGGCTCGTGGAGCGCACCGGCGGCACGGTGCGGGTCGTAGAGTCCACGCCCGCGAACCTGAAGGTGACCACGCCCCACGACCTGCGGATCGCCGAGCACCTGCTTGCTGACCGACTACCACGTCCACCTGCGCACTGACGAGCCGGAGAACACGCCGGAGCGGTTCTTCACGGCCGCCAACGCCGAGCGCTACCGCGAGGCGGCGAGCGAGCGCGGGATCGAGGAGCTGGGGGTGGCCGAGCACATCTACCGCTTCCGCGCCGCGCTCGAGATCTGGGATCACCCGTTCTGGCGCGGGTTCGCGCACGACGACCTCGACGAGTACTGCGGCTTCGTGCGCGAGGAGACCGACCTGCGGCTGGGGATCGAGATGGACTTCGTGCCCGGCCGCGAGGACCGCATCTCGACCGTCCTGGACGGGCGCGACTGGGACTACGTGGTCGGCTCGGTGCACTTCCTGCGCGACCACTCGCTCGACACCGAGGACTACTCGGTCTGGGGCGCGGGCGAGTCGGCCGACAAGGTGTGGCGGCGCTACTTCGAGACCGTCGCCGAGTCGGCCCGCTCCGGCCTCTACGACCTCATCGGCCATCCCGACCTGGTGAAGATCTGGGGGAGCGCGGCTCCGGTCCCCGACGGCGACCTGCGCTACTACTACGAGCCGGCGGTCGAGGCGTTCGCCGACGCGGGCGTGGCGGTCGAGCTGTCCACCGCCGGCTGGCGCAAGCCGGTCGCCGAGCAGTATCCGGCGGTGCCGTTCCTGGAGATGCTCGTCGACGCCGGCTGCCCGCTCGCGCTCTCCAGCGACGCGCACGAGCCGGGGCAGCTGGGCTTCGAGTACGAACGCGCGCTCGAGCTGCTGGAGTCGCTCGGCGTGCGCGAGATCGCCGTGTTCGAGCGCCGCACGCGGCGGATGGAGCCGATCGGGTGAGGAGCGGGATCGGGATCGACTCGCACCGGTTCGTCCCCGATCGCCCGCTCGTGCTCGGCGGCGTCGAGATCCCGTACGAGCTCGGCCTCGCCGGCCATTCCGACGCCGACGTGCTCGCCCACGCGATCGCCGACGCGCTGCTCGGCGCCGCCGGCCTCGGCGACATCGGCGAGCATTTCCCGGACGTCGACGAGGCATGGCGCGACGCCAACTCGATCGAGCTGCTGCGCACGGTGGTCGAGCGCGTGCGCGAGGCGGGCTACGAGCTCGTGCATGTCGACGCAACCGTGATGCTCGAGCGGCCGAAGCTCACCCCGTACCGCGAGGCGATCCGCGACTCGCTCTCCGCCGTCCTCGGCTCGGTCAACGTGAAGGCCACGACCGGCGAGGAGATGGGCTTCATCGGCCGCGGCGAGGGTGCCGCCGCGCTCGCCGTGGCGACAATCACCTAAGGTCCGGCCGCGGTGCGGACCATCAACCTCTATGACACGCGCACGCGGGCCGTGCGCCCGCTCGAGCCGCGCGACCCCGGGAAGGTCGGGATCTACGCGTGCGGGCCGACGGTGTACTCGCGCGTGCATGTCGGCAACGCGCGCCCGTTCGTCGTCTTCTCGCAGCTCAAGCGGTTCCTCGAGCACGAGGGCTATGACGCGACGCTGGTCGCGAACATCACCGACATCAACGACAAGATCTACGACGCCGCGCGCGCAGCAGGGCGCGACTCGGCCGATCTGGCGCGCGAGATGGTCGGCCACTACCTGGCCGACACGGAGCGGCTCGGGCTCGGGCGGCCCGACCACGAGCCGCTGGCGTCCGAGTACATCGAGCCGATCCTCGACCTGATCGGCTCGCTGGTCGAGCGCGGCAACGCCTACGCCGCCGGCGGCGACGTGTACTTCCGCGTCCGCACGCTGCCGGGGTACGGCGCGTTGTCGCATCGCGACGTCGACCAGATGGACCAGGGCGAGGGCGTCGAGGGCGCCGCGCTCAAGGACGATCCGCTCGACTTCGCGCTCTGGAAGGCGCACAAGGAGGGCGAGGACACCGCTTGGGACTCGCCGTGGGGCCGCGGCCGCCCCGGCTGGCACATCGAGTGCTCGGCGATGGCCGAGACACTGCTCGGGCTCGAGTTCGACATCCACGGCGGCGGCATCGACCTCGTGTTCCCGCATCACGAGAACGAGGAGGCCCAGACGCTCGCCGGGCGCGGCCGCCCGCTCGCCGGCCTGTGGATGCACAACGGCATGCTCGAGGCGACCGAGGGCGAGAAGATGGCCAAGTCGGTCGGCAACATCCGCGGCCTGGCGGAGGTGCTCGACGACGTCGGCGGCGAGGCGCTGCTCCTGTACTTCGCCAGCGGCCACTACCGGCAGCCGATCGCGTTCTCGCCGGAGCGGCTGGAGGCGGCGACCAACGGCGTCCGGCGGATCCGCGAGGCGGGCCGGCGGCTGCGCGAGGGCGACTCGCCCGATGCCCTGGCGCGGCACCGCGACGCCTTCTTCGACGCCCTGGCCGACGACTTCAACACCGCCAAGGCGCTGCCCGCGCTGTACGAGTGGATCCGCGAGGCGCCGGACGGCACCGGCGACTCGCACCTGCGCGAGATGCTCGGCGTGCTCGGGCTCGAGCGCCTGCTCGAAGCCGACGAGGCCGCGCCGCCCGACGTGCAGGAGCTGGCCGCGCGGCGCGAGCGGGCGCGGGCGGACCGCGACTGGGTCGAGGCCGACCGCCTGCGCGACGAGCTGCGCGACATGGGCTGGGAGGTGCGCGACGGCCCGCAAGGACCGGAGCTCGTCCCGGCGCCCTGACGACCGCCGCCCCGCGACGCGCGGCGTGTCCTCCGTCGCGCCGGGCCACACGGTCGTGTACGGTCGCAACCCGGTCCGCGAGGCCCTGCGCGGCCGCCGCCGGGTCCACCAGATCTGGGCGACCGAGTCGGTCGCCGACGACGGCTGGGGTGCGGCATCCGTGACCGTCACCGACGCCGGGCGGATCGAGGCGCTGTGCGGGTCGGATGCCCACCAGGGCGTGTGCGCCGAGGTCGATCCGTATCCGTACGCCGGAGCCGGAGAGATGCTCGCCGCGCCCGATCCCGTGATCGTCGCGCTCGACGAGGTGACCGACCCGCAGAACCTGGGAGCGATCGCGCGCACCGCGGAGGCCGTCGGCGCCACCGGCGTCGTGATCCCCGAGCGCCGCTCGGCGGAGGTCACGGCGGCGGTCTGTAAGGCGTCGGCGGGAGCCGTCGAGCACCTCTCGATCGCGCGCGTGCGCAACCTCGCCGACTTCCTCGCCGACGCCAAGGCGGCGGGATGCTGGTGCTACGGCGCGGCGGCCGGCGCGAGCACGCCCTACACGGCCCCGGACTGGTCGGGAGGGGTGGTCCTGGTGCTCGGGGCGGAGGGCCGCGGGCTGCGCCCGCGCGTCGCGGACGCCTGCGACGACTTGGTGTCGCTGCCGCTGCGGGGGCGCGTCGGATCGCTCAATGTGAGCGCCACGGCAGCGGTGTTGCTGTACACGATCTTGCAGTCGCGGCTTGACACGTCCACATAAGCGTGCAACCCTCGCGGATATAACGTTGAGGTCGAGGGTAAGCGATGACCCTCTCTCAGACGAATATCGGCGCCGCGGGAGGTGTGCGCCACGACGAATGGGCCCAAAATGGGTTCAGGGAAGGACGTACTCGTGGCCAGACTGTCCCCAACGAGGGCTCAGGCTCAAGTTCACCTAGAGGATGGGTATCTGATCGCCCTCGCGAAGCAGGGGAGCGCTGATGCCTACGACCGTCTGGTTCGCCGCTATTACTCCTTCGTCCGACTGAAGGCTTCTTCGTACTTCCTGGTCGGTGGCGACTCCGAGGATCTGATCCAGGAGGGCCTCGTCGGCCTCTACAAGGCGATCCGCGACTTCCGGACCGACCGCGAGTCGTCGTTCCGCAACTTCGCCGAGCTGTGCATCACGCGCCAGATCATCACCGCGGTCAAGACCGCGACGCGCAACAAGCACACGCCCCTCAACGGCTACGTGTCGTTCTCGGCCTCTCCTGCCGGCTCCGGCGACTCCGAGCCGACGCTCGACGAGGTGCTCCCCGGCTCGACGGTGCACGATCCCGTCAACCAGGTGATCTCGTCCGAGGAGCTGCGCTCGCTCGTCGCCTGCCTGTCGACGGTGCTGTCCGAGCTCGAGTCGCGCGTGCTGTCGCTGTACCTCGACGGCCACTCCTACACCGCGGTCGGCGAGAAGCTCGGCTGCGACTGCAAGACCGTCGACAACGCGCTTCAGCGTGTCAAGCGCAAGGTCGGGTCGCACTTGGCGTCGCGCAACGTCGTGCTGTAATTGCCGCTTCGTGCCGACCTGGCTCATCATCGTCATCGTCGTACTCGCGCTGCTGGCGGTCGGCGGCGCGTACGCCCGCGTGCGCCAGCTGCGCCGCTCGCGGCCCGCGTTCGACGCCCACCTCGAGCAGGTCAACCGCGACCTCGCGACGGCCGCCGCGCAGGACCGCGGCTGGGATCGCGACACGCTCGAAGAGGCCGCTCGCACCATCTATGCCGCCGAGCGCGGTGGCGACCCGCCCAGCCTCGAGCTCGTCGAGGTCCTCGATCGCGAGGGCACCGACCAGGACCAGGCGATCTTCCGCTGCGGCGAGGAGCGGCTCACGCTCGGCCGCCGCGACGGCCAGTGGGTCCACGAATCCCTTAGCTAGGCAGCGCGTAGCAACACGCGATTGCCGGAGGGATCGCTGACGAGCCCCTCCGCGACCCCCGGCAGGGTCATCTCGAACCACTCCAGGCCGCGCGAGCCCGCCGGCGGCGCCGGCAGCCCGGTGCCGGCCCAGGTGTTGGCGCCGACGTGATGGTGATAGCCGTCGCGCGAGAGGAACAGCGCGCCGGGATAGCTGCGGACCGTCACGTCAAGGCCGAGATCGCCGGCGTAGAACGCCTCCGACGCGCCGACGTCGGCGACCTGGAGATGCACGTGGCCGATCCGCGTGCCGTCCGGCATCCCGCTGTCGCCGTCACCGGGCAGATCACGCATCAGCGCGCCGAGGTCGAGCGCCTCGGTCCCCATGCGCAGCTCGCCGCCCGGGCCGTACTCCCAGTCGTCGCGCGGGCGGTCGCGGTAGATCTCGATCCCGTTGCCCTCGGGGTCGCGCAGGTAGACGGCCTCGCTGACGTAGTGGTCGGCGGCGCCGTCGAGGCGGCCGCCGGCGGCGACGACCCGTCGCACGGCGCGGGCGAGCTCCGCGCGGTCCGGCACCAGCACCGCGAGGTGAAACAGGCCGGTGCTGCGCCGCGGCGGCGGCGGCGCGGCGGGGTCGCCGATCAGCTCGACCAGCGGCGTGTCCGCGCCGAGGCGCGCGACGCCGTCCTCGCCGTCGAGCGGCCGCAGCCCGATCGCCGTCTCGTAGAAGGATCGCGCTCCGTCGAGATCTCCGACACGGAGGGCGACGCGGCCGATCATGCCGCGCGCGGCCTGCGGTGCTCGACGTCCTCGAGGATGTCGAGCACCTCGCGAGTCGTGTCGCTCACCTCGAGCGCCTCGATGTCGGCCGGCCCGATGTTCCCCTCGGCGAGCACGGTCTCGCGCAGCCAGTCGACCATCCCGCTCCAGTAGTCGCGCCCCACGAGCACGATCGGGAAGTAGCGGATCTTCTCCGTCTGGCGGAGCGTCGCCGCCTCGAACAGCTCGTCGAGTGTCCCGAAGCCGCCCGGGAAGACGACGAACCCGCTCGCGTAGCGCACGAACATCACCTTGCGCGCGAAGAAGTAGTGGAAGTCGAGCGCCACGTCGACGTACTCGTTGACGCCCTGCTCGCCCGGCAGGTCGATCCCGAGGCCGACCGACGGCACACCCGCGTCGCGCGCGCCGCGGTTCGCGGCCTCCATGATCCCCGGCCCGCCGCCGGTGATGATCGCGAACCCGGCGTGGCCGAGCTCGCGCGCCATCTCGCGCGCCGCTTGGTAGCGCGGGTGGTCGCGCGGCGTGCGCGCCGAGCCGAAGAACGAGACCGCCTTGCCGATGTGGTCGAGCGTCTTGAAGCCCGCCCGCAGCTCGTCCTGGATGCGCAGCACGCGCTGCGCGTCCGTGAGCTCGGACAGGATCGCGCTGGTCTCGGCTTCCAGCAGCTCCTCGTCGAGCGACGCCGGGTGCCGGGGAGGATGCGGCTCATCGGCCATTCCCTCTAGCGTAGACCCGTCCCATGAGCCGGCCCGCCTACACGCGCCTGGACGTCGACGAGCGGCGGCGGCAGCTGCTCGAGCTCGGCGCGAACCTGTTCGCCCGCCACGCCTACGACGAGCTGTCGATGGCGCAGATCGCACGCGAGGCGGGGATCTCGAAGGCCCTGCTCTACCACTACTTTCCGTCCAAGCAGGCGTACTTCGCGGCGACGCTCGAGCAGGCCGCCGCGGAGCTGGCGGAGACAACCCGGCCCGACGCGGAGCTGCCGCCGGTCGAGCAGCTCGCCGCCAGCCTCGATGCGTACCTGAGCTGGATCGAGCGCAACGCCGACGCATACTCGAAGCTGATCCAGAGCGTCGGCGCCGTCGCCGAGGTGCGCGAGATCGTCGAGCGCGTCCGCAGCGGAACGGCCGACCGGATCCTCGCCGGGATCGCGCCCGGCGGTCCGCCGAGCCCGGCGCTGCGTGCCGCCGTCCGCGGCTGGCTGTGGTTCATGGACGGGGCCGTGCTCGACTGGCTCGAGCACCGTGACATGGACCGCGCGCGGCTGCATGGGCTGCTGCTCGGGACCTTGCTCGGCGCGGTGACCGCGTCGGGCGAGCCGCTCAGCGGCTGACGCGCAGCACGACGATCGCCCGGTCGTCGCGATTCGAGTCCTGGTCGAACGCCGCCACCATCTCGTCGAGTGCGGCCGCCACTGCCTCCGCGCCGTCACCGCGGGCCGCCACCTGCAGCGCCGCGATCAGCCGCTCCTCGCCGAACCGCTCGCCCGACGGGTCGCGCGCGTCGGTCATGCCGTCGGTGTAGAGCACCAACGTGTCACCCGGTTCGAGCGCGAGCGACGCCGGCTCGAGCATCGGGTCGGCCTCGACGCCGAGCAGCGTGCCGCGCACGACGACCTCCTCCACGTCGCCTCCCTCGCGCACGAGCAGCGGATAGGGATGGCCGCCGGAGGCGAGCCGCACATCGAACCCGCCGCCCTCGCGGACGTCGAGCGTTGCGCAGCCGACCGTGCAGAACGCCGACGTCGCCGACTGCCGGCGCAGCGCCTCGTTGAGGAATCGCAGCATGTCCTCCGGGCGCTCGTCGCGCAGCGCGATCGCGCGCAGCGTGTGGCGCGCGAGCCCGGTCAGGACGGCAGCGGCGGTGCCCTTGCCGGCGACGTCGCCGACGGCGACCAGCCAGCGGGTGGGGGAGATGTCGAAGCAGTCGTAGAAGTCGCCGCCGACGGAGCCGCCGTCGGCGATCGAGTGGTAGCGCACGGCGACCTCGAGGCCGGGCACGTCGGTGAGCCGCTCCGGCAGCAGCCCGGCCTGCAGGGTGCGCGCCACGTACGCGCGCTCCTCGTACAGCCGTGCGCGCTCAAGCGCGTGGGCGGCCTGATCGGCGAGCGAGGCGAGGAACGCCCGGTCGGCGGCCATGAACCGCCGCGCGTCCGTGTTGCAGAGCACGAGCGCGCCGGAGACGGCGCCGCCGAAGCTCAGCGGCACGACGACCATCGCCTGGAAGATGCCCGTGATCCCGCTGCGCAGCTCGGCGTACTGCTCCCAGTCGTCGAGCGTCTCCAGGTACACCGGCTCGCCCGTGCGCAGCACGTCGCAGACCGGGGAGTCGAGGCGCATGTGGAACCGCCGCCACGGCGCCATCAAGGTGTCCTCGAACCCGCGGTCGTGGGCGATCTGGACCTCGTCGCCGTCGCGGAACGCGAGCGCGCCGGCGGCCGCGAAGAACGCCTCGAGCGCCTGGCCGACGACGACCTCGCCGACGTCCTCGGCCGAGCTGGCCGCGGACAGCGCGGCGGTCGCGCGCTGCAGCCGGCTGGTGCGGTCGGCCGACAGCTCGGCCTCGCGCCGGGCCTCGCGCTCGCGCGCCAGCAGCAGCTCGCGCTCACGGTCGGCGGCGCGGCGCTCGGACAGGTCGATCACGACGGCGACGACCCGCAGCGGGTTGCGGTCGAGCGTCACGCCGCTGATCAGCACCGGCGCGCGCGTCCCGTCCGGCCGCATGTACTCCTTCTCGTACGGGGCGACCCAGCCCTCGGCGTCGAGCCGCCGGGTCACGTGGTCGTCCTGCGCGGCCCACTCGGGTGCCGTGATCCTGCGCCAGCTGATCTCGCCGGCCTCGAGCTCCTCGCGCGTGCGGCCGACGATCGCCAGCCACGCGTCGTTCGACTCGAGAACGCGCTCGTCGTCGGAGATCGTGACGCCGACGACGTTGGCGTCGACGAGCCGGCGGAAGCGCCGCTCGTCCTCAGCGATCGGTTCCGAAGATCCGATCGCCCGCGTCTCCGAGCCCGGGGCGGATATAGCCGTTGCCGTCGAGCTGGCGGTCGAGCGCGGCGGTGAGGATCGGGACGCCGGGGTGTGCGCTCTGCAGCGCCTCGACGCCCTCGGGCGCGGCGACCAGGCACACGAACGTGATCCGCTGCGCGCCGGCGCGCTTGAGGCGGGCGATCGCCTGCGTCGCGCTGCCGCCGGTGGCGAGCATCGGGTCGACCACGAACACCTCGGCGTCGGCCACGCCGGACGGGATGTTCTCGTAGTAGCCGACCGGCCGCAGCGCCTCCTCGTCGCGGTACATGCCGAGGTGCCCGACACGCGCGTCGGGCACGAGCCGCAGGAAGCCGTCGACGAGGCCGAGCCCGGCCCGCAGGATCGCCACGAGCACCACCTCGTCGGCCAGCCGCGAGCCCTGAGTGGTCTCGAGCGGGGTCTCCAGGTCGTACTCGTCGTGCCGCAGCCCGCGCATCGCCTCGTACGCGAGGATCATCGCCGCGTCGTCGAGCGTCTGCCGGAACACACCGTGCGGCGTGTTGCGATCGCGCAGAATCGAGACCAGGCGCCGCAGCAGCACATGGTCGACAACGGTGACTCCCTCCATCCGGGAGCAACGTACTACGTGTACTAGTCTCGCGGCCGTGTCCGCTCCCCGTCGCAACGTCGAGCTGAAGGCATTCGACCCGGATCCGGCGCGCTCGCTGGCGGTCTGCCGCGATCTCGGGGCGGAGGATCGCGGCGTGCTGCGCCAGCGCGACACGTACTTCCGCGCCCGCGAGGGGCGGTTGAAGCTGCGCGAGGAGGAGCCCGGAGGGGCGGCGCTGATCCAGTACGACCGCCCGGATGCCGCCGCGGCACGCGAGAGCCGTTATCGGCTCGCGCCGGTGCCGGATCCGGACACGCTGCGCGCGTCGCTCGACGCCGCACTCGGCACGCTGGTCGTGGTCGACAAGGAGCGCCATCTGCTGCTGTGGGACGGCGTGCGGATCCACCTCGACACGGTCGCCGGTCTCGGCTCGTTCGTCGAGCTGGAGGGCGTCGCGCCGCCCGAGTCCGACCTCTCGGCGGAGCGCGAGAAGGTCGCCCACCTGCAGGACGCGCTCGGCATCGGCGAGATCCTCACGGACTCCTACTCGGACCGCCTGCTCGGGCCTGACGCGCTGATCGCCGCGGCGCGCGAGGCGATGGGCCGCGCGCATGCGCCGTACTCGCGCTTCAAGGTCGGCGCCGCGCTGCGCGCCGACGACGGGTCGCTGCACGCGGGGGCGAACGTGGAGAACGCCGCCTACCCGCAGAGCCAGTGCGCCGAGGCGTCGGCGATCGGCGTGCTCGTGGCGGCCGGCCGCGGCCGGGTGCTGGAGGTGGCCGTGATCGCCGACTCCCCCGACATCTGCGTGCCGTGCGGCGGCTGCCGTCAGCGCCTGCGCGAGTTCATGCCGCTCGACGGCCTCGTGCACCTGTGCTCGGGGACCGGCGAGCGGCGCACCGCGACGCTGGAGGAGTTGCTGCCGATGTCGTTCGGACCGGAGTTCCTGCCGTGAGCGAGGCCGAGGCCGCGGCGGTTATCGCCGAGCGGGCGCCGGGTCTGGAGCCGCGGCTCGGAATCATCCTCGGCTCGGGGCTCGGCGCCGTCGCCGAGGCGCTCGATGACGCCGTCACGATCCCCTACGGCGACCTGCCGGGGTTCCCGCGGCCGGGGATCGCCGGCCACGCCGGGACGCTCGCGCTCGGCACGCTCTCGGGCCTGCCCGTCGCGGTCATGCAGGGCCGGCGGCACGTCTACGAGGGCGGCGACCCGGGCGCGATGGCCGTGCCGGTACGGACGCTCAAGCGCGCCGGCGCCCGAGCGCTGCTGGCCACCAACGCCGCCGGCTCGCTGCGCGAGGAGGTCGGCCCGGGCTCGCTGATGGCGATCGCCGACCACATCAACATGCTCGGCGTCAACCCGCTCACGGGCCCGAACGACGAGGCCGTCGGCCCGCGCTTCCCGAGCCTGCGCGACGCTTACGACCCGGACCTGCGGCGCATCCTCGCCGGCACCGCGGGCGTGCTCGGCATCACGCTCGCCGAGGGCGTCTACCTCGCCACCGCCGGCCCGAGCTTCGAGACGCCCGCCGAGATCCGCGCGTTCCGCACGCTCGGCGCCGATGCGGTCGGCATGTCGACCGTGCCCGAGGTGATCCTCGCCCGCCACGCCGGCCTGCGCGTGGCCGCCGTGTCGGCGATCACCAACCTCGCCGAGGGCATGGGCGGCGAGGCGCTCTCGCACGAGCAGACGCTGCACTACGCCAACCAGGCGGCCGCGGACCTCACGCGGCTGATCGGAGCCTTCTGCCGGGAGCTCGCGTAGTGCTCGCGGCCGAGGTGATCCGCCGCAAGCGCGACGGCAACCGGCTGACGCCCGACGAAGTGCAGTTCCTGGTCGCCGGGATCACCGACGGATCGCTGTCGGACGCGCAGGTCGGCGCGCTCGCGATGGCGCTGTTCCTGCGTGGGATGGAGACCGAGGAGCGCGTGGCGCTGACCGCCGCGATGACCCACTCCGGCACCGTGATCGACTGGGACCTCGACCGCCCGGTGCTCGACAAGCACTCGACGGGCGGGGTCGGGGACAAGGTGTCGCTGATGCTGGCGCCGATCGTCGCCGCCTGCGGCGGCGCGGTGCCGATGATCTCCGGCCGCGGCCTCGGCCACACCGGCGGGACGCTCGACAAGCTCGACGCGGTCCCCGGCTACGTCACGACGCCCGACCTCGATCGCCTGCGCGCCGTGGTCGCCGACGTCGGCTGCGCGATCGTCGGCCAGACCGCCGAGCTCGCGCCCGCCGACCGCCGGCTGTACGCGATCCGCGACGCCACCGGCACGGTCGAGTCGATCCCGTTGATCGTCGCCTCGATCCTGTCGAAGAAGCTCGCCGCCGGGCTCGACGCGCTCGTGATGGACGTCAAGTTCGGCTCCGGCGCGTTCATGGCCGAGCGGCCCGCCGCGGAGGAGCTCGCCCGCGCGCTCGTCGACGTGGCCGGCGGCGCCGGCCTGCCGACCGTCGCGCTGCTGACAGACATGGACGAGGTGCTCGGCTCGACGGCGGGCAACGCCGTCGAGGTGCGCGAGTCGCTCGACTACCTGACCGGCGCCGCGCGCGAGCCGCGCCTGCACGAGGTGACGCTCGCGCTGGCGGCGTCGCTGCTCGACGCAGGGCGGCCTGGCGGAGGACGAGGCCGCCGCCCGCGCCGACGCCGAGCGCGCGCTCGAGTCCGGCGCGGCGGCCGAGCGGTTCGCCGCCATGATCGCCGCGCTCGGCGGCCCGGCCGACCTGCTCGAGGCGCCCGAGCGCCACCTCGCGGCCGCGCCGGTCACGCGCGCGGCCGCGCCCGAGCAGGCCGGCGTCGTCGCCGGCATGGACTGCCGCGCGGTCGGCCTCGTGGTCACCGGGCTGGGCGGCAACCGGCGCCGCGAGGACGACGTGATCGACCCGTCCGTCGGCCTCACCGAGATCGCGCCGATCGGCGCGCAGGTCGGCCCCGACCGGCCGCTGGCGGTCGTCCATGCGGCGTCCGAGGACGCCGCCGACGAGGCCGTTGCCGCGCTGCGCGCGGCGATCGCGGTCCGCGGCGAGGCGCCGCCGGAGCGCCCGGTCGTCGCCGGGAGGATCGCGTGATCCCGAAGGCCGAGCTGCACGTGCACCTCGAGGGCACGGCGCCCGCCGGCGCTGATCCGGCGGCTCGCCGCCCGCAACGGCATGACCGTCCCCGAGGGCGTGTTCGCGAGCGAGGAGCAGTTCGCCTGGTCGGACTTCCTGCACTTCCTGCGCACCTACGACCTCGCCGCGAGCGTGATCCGGACGCCCGAGGACTACCGCGACGTGACGTTCGAGTACCTCTCGGGCGCGGCGGCGGAGGGCGCGCTGTACGTCGAGATGATCGCTTCGCCGGATCACGCCGCCGCGGTCGGGCTGTCCGACGCCGACCACTACGCCGGCATCGCCCAGGGGATCGACGACGCGCGCGCGGCGCACGGGATCGAGTGCCGGATCGTGATCGCGGCCGTGCGCAACCTCGGCGTCGAGGCGGCCGAGGCGATCGCACGCCGCCACGCCGACGACCGGCATCCGTACGTGGTCGGCTTCAACCTCGTCGGCGACGAGGCCGCGTGGCCGGCGAGCCTGTTCGCGGGCGCCTACGAGGTCGCTGCCGGCTCCGGGCTGGGCTGCACCGTGCACGCGGGCGAGCACGCGGGGCCGGAGTCCGTGCGCGCGGCGCTCGAGCTGCCGATCACCCGGATCTCACACGGCGTGCGGGCGATCGAGGACCCTTCCCTGGTCGCCGAACTGGCCGAGCGCGCGATCGTGCTGGAGGTATGTCCGAGCTCGAACGTGTCGCTGGGAGTCTTCCCGACCTACGAGGACCATCCTCTCGGTGCGCTCCGGGAGGCCGGGGTGCGGGTCACACTCGGCTCTGACGATCCGCCCTATTTCGGATGTAGTATCGGCTCAGAGTATGCCGTTGCGCATGAGCGCATCGGTTTTGAGGAGGAACAGCTGATCGAAGTTACGCGGACCGCCCTCGGGGCGAGTTTTGCGGAGGATGCGGTGAAGGACGCCCTCCTCGCACGACTCGATTTCCCCGATGGCAGCGCGAACGTCTAGGCTGCCGCCGCCTCAAAGGCCCTTTACGTCTGGAGGACAATCAGTGCCAAAGCGCAGCCTCGCCGCCATCCTATTTGCGGCCTTCGTGCTGGTCCTAGGTGTAGTCGCCGTAGGGTGCGGCGACGACGATTCCACCGGTGGATCGGGGGCGGACACCAGCACGTCCGAGCCCGAGAAGAAGCCCATCAAGGTCGGTCTCGTCACCGACATCGGCGGACTCAATGATCGCTCGTTCAACCAGCTCGCCAACGACGGGCTCGAGCGTGCGAAGTCAGAGCTCGGAGTCGAGGGCAAGGTGCTGACCTCCAAGTCCAACGCGGACTACGTGCCGAACCTCTCGACGCTCGCCCAGCAGAAGTACGACCTCGTGGTCGGCGTCGGCTTCCTGATGGCCGACGCGATGAACACCGTCGCCACGAAGTTCCCCGACACGAACTTCGCGATCATCGACTTCCCGCAGGCGGGCCTGAAGGGCAAGCCGGCCAACGTCCGCGGCCTGCTGTTCAAGGAGAACGAGGCGGGCTACCTCGCCGGCTACCTCGTCCGGGCTCGTGGTCAAGGACAAGGGCGGCGACCAGGTCATCTCGTCCGTCGGCGGCCAGAAGATCCCGCCGGTCGACGCGCTACATCGCCGGCTACCAGGCGGGGGCGAAGGCGTCCAACCCGGAGATCAAGGCGCTCAACGACTACTCGCAGGACTTCGTCGACCAGGCGAAGTGCAAGGAGATCGCGCTCAACCACATCGCGGAGGGCGCCCAGGTCGTCTTCCAGGTGGCGGGCCAGTGCGGCCTCGGCGCGCTTGACGCCGCGAAGGAGAAGGGCGTGCAAGGGATCGGCGTCGACGCCGACCAGGGCTACCTCGGCGATCACATCCTGACCTCGGCGCAGAAGAAGGTCGACGTCGTCGGTGTTCGAGACCGCCAAGGCCGTCCAGGACGGCACCTACAAGGGCGGCGAGGACCAGATCTTCGACCTCAAGTCCGACGGTGTCGCGCTCGGCAAGCTGAACGCCGAAGGGCGAGAAGTTCGCCGACCAGATCGAGGAGGTCAAGCAGAAGATCATCTCCGGCGAGATCACCGACATCCCGGCGGAGGTGAAGTAGGGAACGAGACGGACTCACAGCCGATGCCCGGCGACGCGCTCGCGCTCGAGTTGCGCGGGATCACCAAGCGGTTCGGCCCGCTGGTCGCGAACGATGCGATCGACTTCGAGCTGCGCCGTGGCGAGATCCACGCGCTGCTCGGGGAGAACGGGGCCGGCAAGTCGACCCTGATGAACGTCCTCTACGGGCTTCACCAGCCCGACGAGGGCGAGATCAGGCTCGACGGCGAGGTGGTCCGGATCGACTCCGCGAGGAGCGCGATCGGGCTGGGCATCGGCATGGTCCACCAGCACTTCATGCTCGTCCCGGTCATGACCGTGGCCGAGAACCTGGTGCTGGGGACCGAGCCCTCGCGCGGGCCGCTGCTCGACTACAAGACGGCGGCGGCCCGCACCCGCGAGCTATCCGAGCGGTTCGGGCTCGCGGTCAATCCGGAGGCAAAGGTCGAGGACCTCGGCGTCGGTGCCCAGCAGCGCGTGGAGATCCTGCGCGCGCTGTTCCGCGGCGCGAAGGTGCTGGTGCTCGACGAGCCGACGGCGGTGCTCACGGCGCAGGAGTCGCAGGACCTCTTCCGGGTGCTGCGGACGCTGGCGGCCGACGGCACCTCGATCATCTTCATCTCGCACAAGCTCAACGAGGTGCTCGACGTCTCCGACCACGTGACGGTGCTGCGGCGCGGCAAGAAGATCGACACGGTGCCGACCGAGGGCGCGACGGAGCGCAGCCTCGCGCGGCTGATGGTCGGCCGCGACGTGCTGCTGTCGGTGGCCAGGACCGAGCACGAGCCGGGCGAGGCGGTGCTCGAGGTCAAGGACCTGCACGTCAACGACGACCGCGGGCTGCCGGCCGTCAACGGCATCTCGCTCGTCCGTGCGGGCGGGCGAGATCGTCGGCCTGGCCGGCGTGGACGCCAACGGCCAGAGCCAGCTGATCGAGGCGATCACCGGCCTGCGCAAGGTCGAGTCGGGCTCGATCGTGGTCGACGGGCGCGACATCACCGGGCAGAGCACGCTGGAGGCGATCGAGGCGGGCGTCGGCCACATCGCCGAGGACCGCCATCTCCGGGGCCTCGTGCTGGAGTTCGACCTCGCCGAGAACCTCTCGCTACTCGAGTACCGCGAGCCGTCGATGGCGCGCTGGGGCTGGCTGTCGCCGCGCAAGATGGCCGACCGGGCGCGCAAGCTGCTGAAGGACTACGACGTGCGCGGCGGCGAGACCGACACGCCCGCCTCGTCACTGTCGGGAGGCAACCAACAGAAGGTCGTCATCGCGCGCGAGCTGTCGGCCGACCCGAAGGTGCTGATCGCGGCCCAGCCGACGCGCGGCCTCGACGTCGGCGCGATCGAGTTCGTCCACCGCCGGCTGGTCGAGGAGAAGGACAAAGGACGCGCGATCCTGCTGGTCTCGCTGGAGCTCGAGGAGGTTCGCTCGCTCAGCGACCGTGCGCTGGTGATCTACGAAGGCGAGATCGCGGCCGAGCTGCCGCCGTCCTCGTCCGAGGAGGAGTTTGGCGTCGTGATGACGGGCGGCGGGCGCGGCGGGGTCGCCGCGTGAGCGCGGAGCCGGGCTCGGCCGCACCGGTCACGGTCGCGGGACGGCTGTCCACCTACCTCCGCGGGCGGCGGCATCATCACGCCGCTGATCACCGTGGTGTTCGCGTTCGCGATCGGCGGCCTCGTCGTCCTCGCCACCGGCCACAACCCGATCAGCACGTACAAGGCGATCTTCGAGGGCACGGGCCTGACGTGGTTCTTCCCGTGGACGACCGGAGACGATCGGGTCGTCGCGGCGCTGAACCTCCAGCAGACGCTGATCGTGACCGCGCCGCTGATCCTCACCGGCCTCGCGGTCGCGTTCGCGTTCCGATGCGGCCTGTTCAACATCGGCGGCCAGGGCCAGTACCTCGTCGGGTCGTACTTCGCGGTCTGGGTCGGCTCGTCGTTCGCGTCGATGCCGGGCGTGCTGCACATCCTGTTCGCGATGATCGCGGGGTGCTTGGCCGGAGCCGCGTGGGGCGCCATCGCCGGCGTGCTGCGGGCCACGACGGGGGCCAACGAGGTGATCTCGACGATCATGCTCAACTGGATCGCGATCTACTCGGGCCTGTTCCTGTTCGGCCTGGGCGGCCCGCTGCAGAGCGACACCGACACGTCGGTGCCCGTGTCGAACGACATCGTCGAGAACGCCAAGCTGCCGGTGTTCTGGGGTGATCCGGAGCTTCAGGGCCTCCATATCGGCCTGTTCATCGCGCTCGCGATGGCGCTCGTGTTCTGGGTGATCCTCGAACGCACGCGCACCGGCTTCGAGGTCCGCGCCGTCGGCTTCAACCCGGAGGCCGCGCGGTCGGCCGGCATCTCCGTCGGTCGCAACTACGTGCTCGTGATGGCGATCTGCGGATTGTTCGCCGGGCTGGCCGGCTCGCTCGACGTGCTCGGCTGGCAGTTCCGGGTGGCGACCAACGACATCCAGATCTCCGAACTCGGCTTCCTCGGCATCGCCGTGGCGCTGCTCGGGCGCAACACCGCGGTCGGCACGATCTTCGCGGCGCTGTTGTGGGGTGCGCTCGTCACCGGCACGTCGGTGCGCAACCTCGACCCGGAGGTCTTCGAGCCCGCGCTGGCCGGCAACCTGACACAGATCATCCAGGGCCTCGTCGTGCTGTTCGTCAGCGCCGACATCCTGGTGATCTACCTGTGGCAGATCCGCGGGAAGCTGCGACGGCGGCCGCCTGCTGACCAGGCCGTGCAGGTGACGGCATGAGCACGCAGACCGCGCCGCGGCCTCCGGCTGCGCCGGCCGAGCCCCCGGCGGGCGGCTGGCTGACTCCCGCCAATGCGGGCTGGCTAGGCGTCGTGCTCGGCCTGCTGGCGTTCTTCGTCGCGCTGCCGCCGCTGACGATCCGCTCGATCGTGCCGACGGTCCTACTCGCCGTGGCGGCGGCCTTCGCCGCCGGCTGGGCGATCCGCGGCGGCGAGCGGCGCCTCGGCTGGGGGGCGGTGGCCGCGGCGGTCGTGGGCCTGGTCGGCGGGATCGCCGCGACGAAGTCGGGCGTGACCAACCTGGAGCGGGTGTTCGTGTGGTCGGCGCTGTTCGCGGCGATGCTGCGCTACGCGACGCCGCTGCTGTTCGCCGCGCTCGGCGGCGTCACTTCCGAGCGCAGCGGCGTCATCAACATCGGCCTCGAGGGCATGATGCTGATGGGCGCCTTCTGGGGCGTGTGGGGCGCCGAGGTCACCGGCTCGTGGCTGATCGGCCTGCTTATCGGCATGGTGTCGGGAGTGCTGCTGGCGCTCATCCACGCCGTGTTCGCGATCAGCCTGCGCGCCGATCAGATCGTCTCCGGCTTCTCGATGAACCTGCTCGCCGCCGGCATCACCGGGTTCTTCTACGTGAACATCTACGGTGCCACCGGGACGCCGGACAACATCCCGCGCGCGCCTGACGTGAACCTCCCCGGGATCGAGTCGATCCCGTTCTTCGGGGACGTCTTCGGGCACCTGAACATCCTGATCTGGCTCGGGCTGCTCACGGTCTTCCTGTTGTGGCTGCTGCTGTTCCGCACGCCGACCGGCCTGCGCCTGCGGTCGGTGGGCGAGAACCCGCTGGCCGCCGAGACGGCGGGCCTCTCGCCGATGAGGATCCGCTACCGGGCGGTCGCGGCCTCGGGCGCGCTCGCCGCGATCGGCGGCGCGTACCTGTCGATCGGCTTCGTCGGCTCGTTCACCGAGAACATGACGGCCGGGCGCGGGTTCATCGGCCTGGCGGTGATGATCTGCGGCCGCTGGATGCCGCAGGGCGCGCTCATCTTCGCGCTGCTGTTCGGCTTCTTCAGCGCGCTCGCCCAGCGGCTCCCCGTGTTCTCCCCCTCGGCCGCGACGCTGTTCCAGGCGCTCCCGTACGTCATCACGCTGATCGCCGTCGCCGGCGTCGTCGGTCGCTCGATTCCACCGGCCGCCGACGGACGCCCACTGGACCGATAGCCGGTTCGCGCGCGCCCGCGGGCGTGCGATCATCGGTGGCCGTGCGCGGTCTCTCCTGGATCGTCCCGCTCCTCGCCGTCGGCATCACCGCCTGCGGGACGAGCGACAGCGAGCGCTTCAGCCTGCGCACGCCGGGAACCGACGACCCGGTCGTGCGCGAGATCCAGGGCAGCGAGAAGGTCCGTCGCGGCAAGCCGACCAAGAAGGAGGTGTCGGTGATCCGCGGCTGGGCCGACGCCCTGCGCGCCGGTCACGTCGACCAGGCGTCGGCGTTCTTCGCCGTCCCCGCGATCATCAGTCGACGGAGTAAACCCCGCCGCGTCGTGTCGGCGACCGAAGCGGCATCAAGGACTTCAACCGCGGCCTGCCGTGCGGGGCGACGCTCGTCAACACCGAGCGCGGCAAGGACTCGTTCGTGGTCGCCACCTTCAGGCTCACCGAGCGGCCCGGGCCCGGCACCTGTGGCACGGGCGTCGACCATCTCGCGACGACCATCTTCCTGATCGACAACCATCACATCGTCCAGTGGCTCCGCGGCCCCGACCCCGCGCAGCCGGACAACGACGAGAGTTAGCGGACAAAACCGGGCTCTAAGAGCCGGAGAGGGGACTCGAACCCCTGGCCTGCGACTTACAAGATCGCTGCTCTACCAGCTGAGCTACTCCGGCGCAGCTGAGGAGTCTAGGCGTCGAGCGCGAGGGGCTCGGTGCCGATACGGCTGCCATGCGTACCGTGCGACCGAGAGCCCCTGCGTGGGTCAAGCTTGCGCTGGTCGCCGTATTCGTCGGCGGCCCGGGCTGGTGGCTGGCGGACCGCCATGACCGCGTCGGCAACGAGTCGCGCATGAGCGCGATCGCCACGGCGATCGCCGGCCGCGAGGTCCGCGTGCGCTGCCCGGGAGTCGTCGGTCGCGTGCTCTCGTGGGACATCGTCGAGGGCAGCGTGCGGTTCGACGCGTCCGGCAGGCCCGCCGACGAGACGCGGCTGCGCGAGTTCACATGCGCCGAGCTCGATGCGCTGGCTGAGGGCCGCCGGGCGTCGGCGCTGACCTGCACCGACGCGGCGTGCGCGGCCGCGGCGAACGACGTGGCGCTGGCGGTCGACGTGCTCGCCCACGAGTCGTGGCACCTGGCGGGCGTGATCGACGAGGCAGCGACCGAGTGCCACGCGGTGCGAGACGCTCGCGTGGACCGCCGAGCGGCTCGGCACGACGCCGGAGCAGGGCCGCGAGCTCGCGCGGCGGTACCTGGAGACCGGGTATCCGCGGCTGCCGCAGCGGTACCGCGGCGCGTGCGCCGCCGCGGCTCCCGCGTCGCGCTAGCGCGCTGCCGCCGAACGTCAACTGCGCTGGGTGGGGAGGTGGGGGTCCGTGGGCGGTCGCGGGAGTCCGAGTGTCGAGTTCGTCGGCCTCAGCCCGACAAAGTCGACGCTCGCGTCGATTCGGGGCGCTGCGGCCGAGGCGGACACCCACTCCTCCCACCCAGCGGGGTTGACGTTCGCCCTGGCGCCGCGGCTCCGCTCAGCCGTGCCGGCTGACCGGCATCCGCCCGCGCAGCCGCGCCGCCCGGTGGGCGCCGGCGCCGTCGCCGTCCCGGAGCAGCCGCGCGTAGATCCCCGTGAGGGCGGCGAAGCCGACCTCGTGGCCGCAGTGGCTGCGCACGGGCCCGGCCGGCGTCGGGCCGGGATCGAGCACCGGGTCGATCAGCCACAGCCGGTCCGGCTCGCCGATGCCCGCGTACCAGCCGGTCGGCGTCGAGCAGATGCCGACCGCGATCCCGGCACGGCGGCCGATCTCCGCCGCGATCACGGCGAGCGCGAGCGGGTGGCCCGCGCGCCGCTCGAGCGCGGTGTCGACCCACAGCCCTCGAGCGACGAGTCGTCGGTGCGGAACCCGAGCTCGTCGGTCAGCAGCTCCGCAAGCCGGTACGAGGCCGCCCGCGCGTCACGCGCGTCGGCGACGTCGAACAGCGAGCGCGCGAGCTCGTCGAGCCGGAAGCTCACGCGGCCGGCCGCCACCGGCCGGAACTCGGCGGTGATCGCCAGCAGGATGTCGCCTGGCCCCGGGCAGTCGGGCGCGGCCAAGAGGCGTTCGAACGCCCCCG
This sequence comes from uncultured Solirubrobacteraceae bacterium, assembly GCA_963792385.1. Lineage (GTDB taxonomy): Bacteria > Actinomycetota > Thermoleophilia > Solirubrobacterales > Solirubrobacteraceae > DASSUW01. The sequence continues at coordinate 412,064 of CAWBVZ010000003.1, forward strand.
CCTTCGTCGCCTCCAGGGTGTCCCACAGTCGCGGCTCGGTCATCGCTGTCCCCACGTCGGGATGCCAATTCCGACCGAAGGTATCAGGATTCGGTTAGGGAACCCTAACTCGGCGGCTGGTTAGCGCATGTAGTCGTGCCGCCGGCGCTCGGCCTCGACGGACGCTGCCCGGCGCTCCGCGGTCCATTGGGACTCGCGCTCGCGACGCATCTCGGCCTCGACGCGACGCTCCGACCGGGCAGCGCGACGTTCCGGTGCCGGGCAGTCGCCACTCGCGGACGATCTCGGCCGGCGTGCGGTGCTTGTGCCACATGCGACGAACGGTAAGACCCGCACCTGCGCCGGTCAAGCCGCCGCACCGGCGCGTCGATATACCTGATTGTGATCACGCAGCCACGGTCGGCCGAGGGCAGCGGCACCGCGCTCGACGCCTTGATCGACGCCGCCGCCGGGATTCTGGCTGCCGATTCCCTGGAAGACACGCTCGGGCGGATCGCCCACCACCTGCAGGCCCTGCTGCCGTACGACGACCTCACCGTCTACGAGGTCGACGCGGAGGGAACCGGGCTGCGGCCGGTGTTCGCACTCGGCGCCTGGGTGGACGAGATCATGGGCGAGGCACTGTCCGTCGATGCCGGGACCACCGGCTGGGTCGTCCGCAACCGCCGCACCCGGAATGTGCCGAACACACGCTTCGACGACATCAGCACCGTCGTCCCGGGCACCGTCGACGACGACGAGGCGTTCGTCTGCGTCCCACTGCTGGCGCATGACAACGTCGTCGGCACACTGAACGTCTACCGGACCGGGATCGATCGGGGCTTCACCGACGCCGAGGTCGCGCTCGTCGAGCGCTTCGCCACGATGGCCGCGCTCGCGTACGAGGCGGCGCGCCAGCGCGAGCACCTGCGCGAGCAGGCTGCCACGGACGGCCTCACCGGCCTGCTCAACCACCGTGGTGCGCAGGAGCGCCTGCGGCGGGAGATCGAGGCCGCAGCGGCCGCCGGCCGTTCGCTCAGCGTCGTGGTGCTCGACCTCGACCACTTCAAGCAGATCAACGATTCGCACGGTCACGCGGAGGGCGACAAGGCGCTCGCCGCCGCGGCCGCGAAGCTGCGCTCCGTCGTCCGCGACGGCGACGCCGTCGGCCGGCTCGGCGGCGAGGAGTTCGTGCTCGTGCTCCCGGGCGTCACCGGAGAGCCCGCCGCGGAAGCCGCCGAGCGCGCCCGCGCCGCGCTCGCCGAGGTGCTCGTCGGCCGCCGCCATCTCGAGTGCTCGGCCGGCGTCGCCACCTTCCCGGAGGACGCCCACGAGGCCGCCGACCTGCTCGAGCGCGCCGACACCGCCCTCTACGCCGCCAAGCACGCCGGCCGCCGGCAGACGCGCCGCTACGCCGCCAATCTCGCCGCCCGCCCCTCACGCGCCGACGAGCGCGGCGAGGTCGAGGCGTTGCTGGCGCGCGGCCTCGCCGCGATCCAGCCGGTGTTCCAGCCCGTGCTCGAGCTCGCCACCGGCCGCGTCTGCGGCTACGAGGCGCTCGCGCGCTTCGGCGGCGAGCCGGTGCGCCGGCCCGACCAGTGGTTCGCTCAGGCGCACCGCTGCGGCCTCGGGGCCGAGCTCGAGGCACTGGCGCTGCGCACCGCCCTCGCCGTTCCCGGCCGCCCCGCCGGCACGTTCCTCGCGCTCAACGTCAGCCCGCGCGCCCTGCTCGGGACCGAGGCGATGGATGCCCTGCCCGACGACCTCTCGGACGTGGTGATCGAGCTCACCGAGCACGAGCTGTTCTCGTCCGGCGAGGCGCTCGAGGCGCGCCTGGCCGAGCTGCGCGCACGCGGCGCGCGCGTGGCGCTCGACGACGCGGGCGCCGGCTACGCCGGGCTCCAGCAGCTGATCCGCGTCGCGCCCGACATCCTCAAGATCGACCGCTCGCTGGTGCACGGCGCCCACAGCGACGCGTCGCGCTACGCCCTGCTCGAGGCGCTCGTCACGTTCGCCGGCACCACCGGCGCCGCGGTCTGCGGCGAGGGCGTCGAGGACCTCGCCGACCTGCGCGCGCTCGCCGACCTCGACGCCACGTACGCCCAGGGCTACGCGCTCGCTCGCCCGGCGGACTCCGTGGGCGACCCTCAGCCCGGAGATCGCCGCCACGGCGGCCGTGCACGGCGGCGTCCGTGTGGCCTCCGGAGCGGCCGGCAGCGTCGCGACCTGGGCGCGCACGCTGGCTGAGCTGGGCGACGACCTCGCCGATGTGATCGACACCGGGGAGCTGGTCACCGCCGGCCGTCGCGCGGCCCGCCTGCTGAGCGCCGAGGACGTGTCGCTGATGTGGGTCGTGGACGACTCGCTCGAGCTGCTGTCCGACAACAAGGACGCGCCAGGCGAGCTGTGGAGCCTTTCCGACTACCCGGCCACCCGCCGCCTGATGGACGCGCACATGCCGGGCCAGGTGATCGTCGGCGACCCGGAGAGCGATCCGACGGAGGTCGCGGAGCTCGAAGCGCCTGGGCTACGGCGCGGTGCTGATGGTCCCGGTCCGGGTCGGCGGCGGCGAGCGCGCGCTGGTCGAGGTCTACCGCCTCCACCCGCAGGCGTTCACCAGCGCCGAGGTGGACCGTGCGCGCGTCGTCGCGCAGCAGTTCGGGCCCGTGCTGGCTAGGCTCGCCACCAAGCGAGCGCGTCACTGAGCGTCTGCTCGAGCGGGATCTCGGGCTCCCAGCCCGTCGCGTCCCGCAGCGCGTCGTAGGAGCCGCGCAGCTCCATCACCTCGTGCGGGCGCAGCAGCGCCGGATCGATCTCGTGCTCGCAGCTGCACGCCCGCCGCTGCGGCGAGCGCCTCGATCAGCTCCGTGGTCGACGCCGTCCGGCCGGAGCAGACGTTGTAGATGCCGGGCTCGGCGCGCGCGGCGAGCAGCCGGTACGCGCGCACGACGTCGCGGACGTCGGTGTAGTCGCGCCGCGTATCGGGGTTGCCGGTGACGATCCGGACCGGATCCTCGCCCGCATCCAGCGCGCGCGCGACCTGCTGCGCGAACGACGCGATCGCGTACGTCGGCGCCTGCCCCGGCCCGGCGTGGTTGAAGGCACGCGCGCGGATCACGCGCTGGCCGTGGGCGTCGGCGTGGAAGCCCGCCAGCAGATCGGCGGCTGCCTTCGAGACCGCGTACGGGTTCTGCGGCCGCAGCGGCGCCGTCTCGTCCACCGGCAGCCGCGCCGGCGGGCCGTACACCTCGCCGGACCCGACGGCGACCACGGTCGCGTCGGGCGCCTCCGCGCGCGTCGCCTCGAGCAGATTGAGCGTCATCGCGACGTTGTCGTGCAGCGTCGCCGCCGGATCGCTCCACGACTCGCCGACGTGCGCGCGCGCCGCGAGGTGATAGACGACGTCGGGCCGCGCGGCGGCGACCACATCGCGGGTCGCTGCGGAGTCGAGCAGGTCGACCCGGGTCTCGCCCGACCGCGAGATCCCGGTCACATCGTCACCGGCGGCGGCGCACGCCGCACTGAGATGGCGCCCCGCGAAGCCGGAGGCGCCGGTGATCAGGACTCGGGCGCTCAGTTCGCGACCAGGTGCGCCGCCGAGCCGTGGCCGTTGGAGGCGACCGCTTCCTCGCTGACCGGCTCGAGGTCGGCCGCCGGCGGGTTCAGGCGGCGCTCGAGCTCGCCGAGCACGAGCCCGAACAGGAGGTGCCGCCAGGCCGACTGCGCGAACGCGCGGCCGTTGCGCAGCAGCGACGGTTCGACCAGCGCGATCGCGGGCCACGTCACGACGTGCTCGAGCAGCCCGGCGAGCGGCCCGCGCAGCGGCGCGGGGACCGGCAGGCTGGGTGCGAGGTTGGCGTACAGGGCGCCGAACAGCGCGCCGTTCTGGACGTGCAGCAACGCGCCGACGGCGGGCTGCGCGGAGCCGCCGCGGGCCGCCAGGCGGGCGAGGAGGTCGGCATCGTCGTAGCCCGAGTCGAACAGCTGCTTGTCCAGCGGCTGCTGCGCGAGCCACACGGCCGCGGCGACGCTCCCGGCGAGCGCCCCGCGCAGTGTGCGTGTGCGGTCAAAGGCCATCTGGCTGCAACTGTAACGAGCGGCGCCCGGGCGGGTACGCCTCTGCAGTGAGGGACTCGTCTCCGGCCACGGTGCATGCACGCATGCACGCCCGCGCACGCGAGCGCGGAGTGAACCCGATCGTCTACTGGCTGTCGCGTGCCGTGCTGCAGCCGTTCTTCCATCTGTACTTCCGCCTCGTCGCGGATCGGGCGCGAGCACATCCCGGAATCGGGGCCGGTGATCTTCGCCTCCAACCACCGCTCGTTCCTGGACCCGTTCATCCTCGGCGTCTGCTCCCGCCGCCCCGTGTACTACGTGGCGAAGGAGGAGCTGTTCCGCAACCGGGTCGCGGCCTGGTTCATCAGCTCGCTCGGCGCGTTCCCGGTGAAGCGCGGCGCCGCCGACACCGACATGCTCGAGACCGCGAAGGCGATCCTCGCCCGCGGCGACAGCGTGCTGATCTTCCCCGAGGGCACGCGCACCCGGCCGGGCGCGCTCGGCCGGCCCAAGCGCGGCGTCGGCCGGCTGGCGCTGGAGACCGGCGCCCCGGTCGTGCCGGTGGCGATGAAGGGCACCGAGGATGTGCGCAAGGGCTGGCGCATCCGTCCGCGCAAGATCCGCGTGCGGATCGGCCGGCCGCTGACGTTCCCGCAGGTCGACTCCGTCTCGCCGCAGCTCGCGACCGCCGTCACCGACCGCATCTGGCCGAACGTGATGCTCCAGTGGGAGTGGCTCGGCGGCTTGCCGCCGCTGCGCCGCGCCGCCGTGATCGGCGCCGGCTCGTGGGGCACGAGCGTCGCGGTGATGCTCGCCCGCGCCGGCCTCGAGGTGGACCTCGGCTGCCGCACGCGCGAGCAGGCCGAGGAGATCGCGGCCGCACGCGTCAACGAGCACTACATGCCCGGCGTCACGCTGCCCGCGCGCGTGAACGTCGTGCGCGCCGGCGACCTCGAGCTGTCGCGCCACGACCTCGTCTGCTTCGCCGTGCCGGCCTCGGCCCTGCCCGCGACCGTGGCGGAACACGCCGGCGCGATCGCGCCGCGGACCGGTGTGCTCGTGATGTCCAAGGGCCTCGTGCCGCCGCTCGGCACGCTGCCGTCGGCCTTCGTGTCCGAGCGCGTGTCGTCGTGGTCGGTCGCAGCGCTCGGCGGCCCGGCGCACGCCAAGGCCGCACTCGACAAGGGCGCCTCGCTCGTGCTGGCCGCCCGTGACGAGGCGTTCGCCCGCCAGGTCGGCGACGCGCTCGCCGCGGCCGGCTTCGACGTCGCGACCACGACCGATCTGATCGGCGTCGAGCTCGCCGGCTGCGCGAAGAACGCCGCCGCCCTCGCCGCGGCCGCCGCGGCCGGCGCCGGCCCGAACGCCGCGGGCGCCGCCGCCGGCAAGGTGTTCGCCGAGGTCGACGCGTACGCGCGCTACTCCGGCTCGAGCCCCGAGACGTTCGCCGGCCTCGCGGGCGCGGGCGACCTGGTCGCCACCATCCTCGCGGTCGGCTCCCGCAACCGCCGCGCCGGCGAGATGCTCGGCCAGGGCGTCACGGCGCACGACATCGGTGTGGCGCTCGGCCAGACGGCAGAGGCCGTCGACTGCGTGCCGCTGCTCGCCGCGCGCATGCGCGAGGCGGGCGTGGCTGCCCCGGTGCTCGGCTCGCTCGCGGGACTGATCGAGGGCCGCGTGGAGCCAGGACGCTTCACGTCGTCGCTGACAGCACCGAAGAAAAACGCCAAGGCGCGCGCGGGTCGCGCCGCCTGAAGGTAGCCTCCGTGATCCATGGCCGCGGCATCCGAACCGTCGCGCGAGGCCAAGGTGAAGCTGGACGCGGCCTTCACCGACCTCTACCGGTCGCATCTGCGCGACGTCTACTCGTACTCGTACTACCGGGTCGGCAACCACCACGACGCCGAGGACCTCACGGAGCAGACCTTCCTGCAGGCGTACCGGCATTTCGAGCGCGCGCAGCGCGAGTCACAGGGCCGGCCGCTGCGCCCGTGGCTGATTCGCATCGCCCACAACCTCGCGGCCAACTACTACCGCGACCGCTCGCGCCGCCCGCAGACGCCGATCGACGACGCGGGCCCGCTGCCCGAGCTGCATACGACGGAGGATCTGGTCCAGGACCGCGCGGACCTCAGGGAGATCCTCGAGGGCGTGCAGCGACTGCCGGACGATCGCCGCGAGGCGCTGATCATGCGCTTCGCGCTGGGGATGGACAACCGCGAGATCGCGCGGGCGCTGGGGCGCACCGACGGTGCCACGAAGGTGCTGATCCATCGCGCCATCCGGCAACTCGAGGAAATAGTCCAGGCCGAGGCGGGTACTGAGGCGCCATGAGCGAGACCTGGGACTTCGAAACCCGGCTACGACAGGCGCTCGCGCCCGTCGATCCGCCCGCCGACCTCGAGCCGCGGCTCGAGATGACGCTCGGCTCGCTGGTCGAACTGGCGGCCGACGAGCTGGAGGCGTGGGAGCTGCGGGCGATGAAGGATCCGCGCAACTGGCCGCGCGCCGCGCTCGGGCCGGCCGCCGCGATCGTGATCGGCACCGGCGCCGCCGCCGGGCTCGTCGTGCTGCGCACCCGCGGGAAGCGCCACAAGCGCCGCGCCGCGGCACGCGGGGCGTTCGACCTCGCCGAGCGCACGCTGCGCGACGTCGCACGCGAAGCGCTGCGCGTGTTCGACGACGTCGCCCGGTAGGCCTGGATCCACCGATTCTCGCGGCGCCTCGCCGCCGTGGGCGGCGCCCCTGGACGGCACCCACGACACCGAGGCATCCACGATGATCGGTGGATCCAGGCCAGAAACTCGCCCGCAGGGGTGTGATCCGCTCCGGCGCCTGATACGAAGTAACGCCAATGGGCCAAGACCTGCGCTCACTGGCCGACGAAGACGTGATGCAGCTCATGCGTCGCGGCGAGGCCCGTGCCTTCGAGGTGATCTACGACCGCCACTCAGCGGCCGCGTTCTCGCTCGCGTACCGGATGATGGGCACGCGCTCGGGCGCGGAGGACGTGACGCAGGATGCCTTCCTGTCGATGTGGCGCTCCGGCGCGCGCTACGACCGCGCACGCGGCTCCGTGCGCACGTGGGTGCTCGGGATCGTCCACCACCGGGCGATCGACGCGCTGCGCCGGGCGACGGTGCATGACCGTCGGCGCGCGGGCGACGAAGGCATCGAGGAGCGGTTCGAGGCACGCGAGCGCACGGACGTTGAGGCCGCGCGGCGCGAGGAGGCGGGGACCGTGCGCCACGCGCTCGAGTCGCTGCCCGCCGACCAGAGCCAGGTGATCGAGCTCGCGTACTTCGGAGGCTTCACGCACACGGAGATCGCGGACATGCTCGACGCGCCGGTTGGCACCATCAAAGGACGGATGCGATTGGGACTGAAGAAGATGCGCGCACAGCTCGGAGAGGGCCAGGTGGCGGTATGACGGCGACCGACCACGAACGCTGGGTCGACTGCGCGGGCGCGTACGTGCTCAACGCGATGGCGCCGGACGAGCGCGACGCGTTCGAGACGCACCTGGTGGCGTGCACGATCTGCAGCGCGGAAGTGGACGAGCTGCAGCCCGCCGCCGAGGCGCTGCCGATGGCGTCGCCGCCGATGGTCCCGCCGGCGGTCCTCAAGGATCGCATCATGGCCGAGGTCGACCGCGAGGCGCAGCTGCTCGCGCAGGCCGGCCCGAGCGCCGATCGGGCGGAGCCCGCACGGCCCCGCCGCAGCCGCGGCTGGTCGTGGCTCTCCGGCTGGCGCCTGGCGCCGATCGCGGCCGCGCTGCTGATCGCCGGTGTGCTGGCCGGCACGTCGCTCGACGGCGGCAGCTCGCGCACGGTCACCGCGGAGGTGAACGCGCCGCGGGCGAGCGCGCAGGTCGAGATGGACGGCGACCAGGCCACGCTCGTCGCGCAGAACCTGCCCGCACCGCCCTCCGGCCGCGTCTACGAGGTCTGGGTCCAGCCGAAGGGCGCCAAGGCGCCGGAGCCGACGAACGTGCTGTTCGTGCCGCGCGGCGACGGCTCGGCGGTGGCGGCGATCCCGGGCTCGGCGTCGGACGTGGCGCAGGTCATGGTCACGGACGAGCCGCCCACGGGCTCCAACGCGCCGACCGGCGATCTGCTGCTCTCGGCCGACATGTCCTAAGGGGCGCCATACCTAGGGTTGCTAGCTTCACGCGGCGAAATGGCCGTCTGCTACCGGCACCCCAATCGCGAGACGGGCGTCTCGTGCTCGAACTGCGGCAAGCCGATCTGCCCGGACTGCATGACCTCGACCCCGGTCGGCATGCGCTGCCCGGACTGCTCGCGCCAGCGCACGCCGGTGCGCACGCTCCGCAACGTCTACGCCAACCCGACGGTCACGTACGTGATCATGGCGCTCTGCATCCTGCTCTACGTGCCGACGTTCTTCGGCGGCGACACGAGCTCGGTGTACATCGACCTCGGGACGCTGGGGATCGGGCGGACGATCGACGGCAACTGGGTCGGGGTCGCCCAGGGTGAGTACTGGAGGCTGGTCACCGGTGGCTTCCTGCACGACCCGGACAATCTGCTGCACATCCTCTTCAACATGTACATCCTGTACTGGCTGGGCACGATGCTCGAGCCGGTGCTCGGCCACCTGCGCTTTGGAGCCCTGTACTTCGCCTCGCTGCTGGCGGGCTCGTTCGGCGCGCTGGTCGCCGAGCCGCAGTCGCTGACGGTCGGCGCGTCGGGCGCGGTGTTCGGCCTGATGTCGGCGGCCTTCGTCATGCAGCGCGCCCGCGGGATCGACCCGATGCGCTCGGGCATCGGCTTCGTGATCCTCTTCAACCTCGCGCTGCCGTTCCTGCTGCCGGGCTCGAACATCTCGATCGGCGGTCACGTCGGCGGTCTGATCGGCGGCGGGATCGCCGCGCTCGCGATGGAGCGGCTGGCCCCGCTCCGCCGCGGAGACCTGCTGCCCGTGCTCGCCTGCGTCGCGGTCGCCGTGATCTCGATCGCCGGCGGGATCGTCGTCAGCGAGAACGAGGCGTCCAAGCTCCCGGTCAACGAGCAGGGCTTCTAGAGCACGAGCTCGTGCACCGGGCCGGGCGCGTCGGGCAGCCGGTCCGGGTGCAGCACGTGCGCGAGCAGCTCGAGGCCCTCGATCAGCCGCGGGCCGGGGCGGGAGAAGTGCGCGGCCGCGTCGACGGCGACGATCCGGCGCGCGCCGAGCGACTCCAGCTCGTCACCGAACGTCTCGGCTTCCTCGAGCGCGCGATCGGCGTCGTAGCCGCACGGCATGACGATCACCACTTCGGGGCTGGCGGCGCGGACGTCGTCCCACGTGCGCTGCTCTGAGTGCTCGCCCGGCATCCCCAGCATGTCGATCCCGCCTGCGTACTCGATCAGCTGCGGCGTCCAGTGGCCCGCGACGAACACCGGGTCGAGCCACTCGAGCGCCGCGACCCGCACCGGCTCGACCGCGCGCACGGCGAGCCGCACGCGGTCGATCCGCTGCGCCGCGTCCTGCACCAGCTCGACGCCGGCGTCCTTGGTGTCGGTCGCCTGCGCGAGCGTGCGGACGTCGCCGAGCATCTCGCCGAGCGTGTGCGGGTCGAGCGCGAGCACCTGCGGCTTGGAGTCGAGCCGGTCGGCGACCGCGAGCACGTCGTCGTAGGAGACCGCGCACACGTCGCACAGCGCCTGGGTGACGATCAGGTCCGGCTGCAGGCGGCGCAGCGCGTCCTCGTCGAGCTCGTAGATCGAGCGGCCGGCGGCGGTCAGCTCGCGCACGGCGCGATCGATCTCGTCCGGAGGAAGGCCAGGGCCGATCACGTCGCGCGTGACCTTCGGCAGCTCGAGCGCTCCGGCCGGGTGGTCGCACTCATGCGTGACGGCGGTGACCTCGTCGCCGACGCCGAGCGCGAACAGCATCTCGGTGGCTGACGGTACGAGTGAGACGATCCGCATCGGGGGGACAGGATATGGAGGAGCTGCACAGGATCGACCGACTCGGGTAGGACCCTCGCTACCATTCGCCCGGTCGCCCCCTGATGAACGACGACGACAGCTCCCGAAGTAGCGGCGCGCTTCGCGCGCGTCCCCCGGACCGCCGATGACCGTCCTGCTGCTGCTGGCCGTCGTCGTTCTGGTTCTGCTCAACGGCCTGTTCGTCGCCGCGGAGTTCGCGCTCGTGCGGATCCGCCGCGGGCGCATCGAGGAGGACGCCGCGGCCGGCAAGCGCGGCGCGCGGCTCGTACTGCGCCAGCTCGACGAGCTGTCGCGCTACCTCGCGGCCTGCCAGCTCGGCATCACCTTCACCTCGCTGGGCATCGGCTTCCTCGGCGAGCCGGCCGTCGCATCGATCTTCGAGGATATGTTCGGCACGGCCGTGTCACACAACGTCTCGCTCGCGATCTCGCTGGCGCTCGCCTATCTGATCACCACCTCGTTGCACATCACGATCGGCGAGCAGGTCCCGAAGATCTACGCGATCAACCGCGCCGAGCGCGTGGCACGCTGGATCGCGCCGCCGCTGTACTGGTTCACGCGCATCTTCAGCCCGTTCATCCACGTGCTCAACGGCGCGTCGAACGGCATCCTCCGGGTGCTCGGGATCCGCAAGACCGACGAGTTCGACGACGGCGGCTCGCCCGAGGAGCTGAAGGTTCTGATCGCCCAGTCGCTCACCGGCGGCAAGCTCGACCCGGGTGAGGCAAGCATGCTCACCGGCGTCTTCCACCTGCACGAGCAGCAGGCGCGCCAGGTCATGACCCCGGCGCCCGCGATCGTCACCGTCGACGTGTCCGAGAACGTCGAGACCGCGCTGCGGCGCTGCGTCTCCTCCGGCCACACCCGGCTGGTCGTGACCGAGGACGACAACCGCGACCGCGTCAAGGGCGTCGTGCACGCCAACGCGCTCGCGCAGCGGCTGCTCACCGACGGCGCCGAGGCGCGGATCGACGACCTCGTTCGCGAGGCGCCGATCGTCCCGGAGACGAAGCCGCTCGACGACCTGCTGGCCGACCTCCAGCGCCAGCGCAGCTCGCTCGCCGTCGTGATCGACGAGTACGGCCGGACGGCCGGGATCGTCACGGTCGAGGACATCATCGAGGAGGTCGTGGGCGAGATCGACGACGAGACCGACCCGCTCGGCGGCGCCGTGCGGCGGCTCGCCAACGGCGACTGGTTCGTGCGCGGACACGTCGCGATCACCGACCTCTCCGACTACGGGCTCGAGCTGCCGGTCGACTCCGACGCCTACAACTCGGTCGGCGGTTTCGTGTTCGGCGAGCTCGGCCGGCTGCCCAAGCGCGGCGACACGATCACCCACAACGGGTACTCGATCCGCGTCGAGTCGGTGCGCGAGAACCGGATCGAGGCCGTCCGGATCCGCGAGCGTCGCGCGGCTACAGCCTGAGCTGGCAGCCGCCGAGGTGCAGCGTGTCGCCCGGGCGCACCTCGGCCTCGACGACGCGGCGGCCGTTGACCCACGTGCCGTTCGACGAGCCGAGGTCGCGCAGGAGCCAGCGCCCGTCCTCGATTCGCAGCTCGGCGTGGCGGCGCGAGACGGTGTCGTCGGCGAGCACGAGCTGGCACGAGCTCGAGCGGCCGATCACCATCTGCGCCTGCAGCAGGTCGGAGGCGAGCGGCAACCCGAGGCCGCGCGAGCGTGGCGCCAGGCGTGCCCGCAACCGGCTCAGCGGCGCCTGCGGTGCGGCCGGCAGGTCGCTGGTCAGGCCGCGCAGCTCGTCGTGATCGGAGCTGTGCAACGCCTCGTCGACGCGGCGGGCGAACGTCTCGGTCCCGAGGCGGCCAGCGAGGTATCCGCGGCGCAGCGCGGCCACAGTCTCCTCGCGGGTGTCGTGCGACGGGCGCACGGTCCGGCCAGACTATCCCGAACGTGCAGGTTTCGAATCGAAACTTCGCGCGGAATTGCACAAAGCGTCTGGACGCGCTACTTTGCCCGACAACCGACTGGCCGCTTCGGCGGTTGAGGAGGAGAGAGGGAGATCCTGGGGAGGATCGACCGAGAGAACACAAGAGCCCGGCTCAGGGGAGCGAGCCGGGCTCAAGTGTTTCTGGAGGAGGGGTGCGATGAGGGTACGTTCGTCGCACGAGGGACTATCCCAACCTTCTCTCAATATGAACTAAACATTTCCTTGACCTGGCTTCAAGATCTCGTCGAGGATCGAACGCACGGTCCGGGCCACGTAGTCGTCCGGTTTCCAGCTCCGCTCACCCACTAGGTGACGCCGGGTCGAGGGCTGGCAGCGCGCCCACGCCCAGTCCGCGGCGGCCTCGACCGTCCACCCCGGCGCGAGCGCCCCGTCGCGCTCCACGCGGTCGACGGCGATCCCGAAGGCCTCCCGCAGCTCGCCCATCCGGTCGCGCCACGCTCCGGCGCCGTCCTCGCCGGTGATCAGGGCCGCCTCGAGCGCCTCCGCCACAGGCACGATCGACGGCACGTACTCCAGCCACGCCCGCACCAGCGCCTCGAGCCCGGCCACCGGGGGTGCTTTGCGCGCCGCGCGGACGGAATCGACGAACCCGCTGCGCTCGTCCTGGTGGCGCGCCATCGCGATCAGCAGCCCCGCCCGGTTGGCGAAGTGGTGGTAGACGAGCTGGCGCGACACGCCGGCTGCGGTAGCGATCTCGCCGATCGTGACCGCGCGCGGGCCACGCTCGAGCATGAGCGTCCAGGCCGTCTCGAGGATGCGGGTCGGGGTTCCGTTTGACACGTGTAAAACGGAAGCGTACCGTTTGACACGTGTCAAACGAGGAGACCACCATGACGTGGACGAGCGACTACGAGCCGGTCGAGGTGGGCGACACCACGTTCCACGAGCTGATCGCGGTGACGGCGGCGCGGCACGGCGAGCGCGTCGCCGTCGTCGACGGAGCCAGCGGCGCCGGAGTGACCTACGCGACGTTGCTCGCCCGCTCGGAGCGCGTGGCGGCCACGCTCGCCGCGCGCGGGTTCGCGCCGGGCGACGTGCTCGCGGTCCAGGCGCCCAACGTCCCGGCGTGGGCGGGCATCGCTCTCGGCGCGATGGTCGCCGGAGGCGCCGTGACCGGCGTGAGCGCCGTGTGCACGGCGGCCGAGCTCGAACGCCAGCTGATCGACTCCGGCGCGTCGCGGCTCGTGACCGCCGGTGACATCGGCCCGGCGCTGATCGCCGAGGCCGGCCCGGCGCCGTGGCCGAGCGTGCGCCCGGACGCGGTTGCGCTCCTGCCGTACTCCAGCGGCACCAGCGGGCTTCCCAAAGGCGTGATGCTCACCCACGCGAACCTCGTCACGGCCGTGCGCCAGCTGTCCCGCGGCCTGCGCCTCACGGCCGCCGATGTCGTGCTCGCGCTGGCGCCGTTCTCGCACGTTATGGGGTTCGTCGTGACGCTCGGGTCCGCGCTGGCGGCGGGCGCGAAGGTGGTCACGCTGCCGCGCTTCGACGTCGAGGCGTTCCTCGCCGTCCTCGAGCGCCACCGGGTGACGGTCGTGATCGTGCCGCCGCCGGTGATGGCGCTGCTCGCGCGGCATCCGCGGGTCGAGGCGTTCGACCTGTCGGCCAGGGCTGGGGACTGACCGAGTCGACGGCCTGCGGCACGATGCCCGACCGCGAGCGCGGCACCGAGCCGGGCTCCGCCGGGCGGCTGATGCCGAACACCGAGCTGCGCGTGGCCGGCGGCGAGCTGCTGATCCGCGGCCCGCAGACGATGGCCGGCTACCTGAACCAGCCGGGCGCGACGGCCGAGATTCTCGACGCCGACGGCTGGCTGCACACGGGCGACCTCGGGCACGTCGACACCGCCGGCAACGTATTCGTGGTCGACCGGCTGAAGGAGCTGATCAAGGTCAACGCGCACCAGGTCCCCCCGGCCGAGCTGGAGGCGCTCCTGGCGACGCACCCCGGCGTGGCCGAGTGCGCTGTCGTGCCGCAGCCGGACGAGCGCTGCGGCGAGGTCCCGGTGGCCGTGGTCGTCGCTCGCGGCGAGCTCGACGGCGACGCGCTGATGGCCTGGATCGCCGAGCGCGTGGCGCCGTACAAGCGCGTGCGGGCCGTTCGCTTCGTCGACGCGATCCCGCGCACCCCGGCGGGGAAGATCCTCCGCCGGCTGCTGAGGGATCAGCCGTCGTACGTGTAGAAGCCGCGCCCCGCCTTCCGGCCAAGAGCGCCGGCGGCGATCATCTGCTCGACCCGCTCGGGGACGTCGGCCCCGATCGTGCGGCCGATCGCCGCCGACACGTCGAGCCCGACGAGGTCGAGCAGGGCGAGCGGCCCGAGCGGATGGCCGGCGCCGAGTCGCATGCAGGTGTCGATCGCCTCCGGTTCGAGCCCGGTGCGGTCCATCAGCCGGACGGCCTCGAACAGGAACGGGAACAGCAGGCGGTTGACCACGAAGCCCGCCGTGTCGGGCACCTCGACGGCGGTCTTGCCGAGCGCCTCGCACAGCGCAAACGCCCGCGCGCGCGTGGCGTCCGTGGCGGCGGGAGGGAAGACGAGCTCGATCAGGTCCATCTTCGGGACCGGATTGAAGACGTGCAGCCCGACGAAGCGGTCGGGCCGGCCGGACGCGTCGCCGAGCTCCGTCACCGACAGCGACGAGGTCGTCGTCGCGAGGATCGTGTCGGCCTCGAGCTGTGCGCCGAGCTCGGCGACCAGGGCGCCCTTGGCTGCCGTGTCCTCGACGATCGCCTCGACCACGAAGCTCGCCGAGGCCAGGTCGGCGCTGTCGCACGTCACCTGCACGTTGCCGTTGACGTTCGCGCCCGCCTTCTCGCACAGCAGCCGCACGAGGCGGTCGGCCTTGTCCGCGGACCCGTCGGAGCGCGCCCATACGACCACCGGTCCGCGCTGGGCGGCTACGGCCGCCAGCCCGCACGCAATGGCCCCGCTTCCGGCGATTCCGACTCGTTCAGACAAGGTGGCTCCTCTATTGGCTGACTCGCCAGTCAATGTCCGTAGACTAGGCCGTGGCGCGGCCGATCGCGCCGGTTCCCCACGGAGGCTTCCAGAATGCATGCCAACGGTCGCGAGGTGGTCATCGTCGAGGCGGTCCGGACGCCCATCGGGCGCGGACACCCGGAGAAGGGCTACTACAAGGACACCCATCCGAACGAGCTGCTCGGCAAGACCTACATCGAGGTGATCGAGCGGGCGGGGATTCCTGCCGCGTCTGTCGAAGACGTGATCTGCGGCTGTGTGCAGCAGTACGGCGAGCAGATGTTCAACGTCGGCCGCAATGCCTGGCTGCAGGCCGGGCTGCCGGTCGAGACGCCCGCCACGACGGTCGACCGCCAGTGCGGATCGGCCCAGCAGGCGGTCAACTTCGGCGCCGCGCTGATCGCCGCCGGCGTCCACGACGTCGTGATCGGCGGTGGTGTCGAGCACATGGGCCACATCCCGATGGGCGTCGGGTTCAAGTGGGTCGACGACGTCGGCTCGCCGTGGCCGCAGGAGCTGCTCGAGCGCTACAACCTCGTGCCCCAGGGGATCTCGGCCGAGCTGATCGCCGACCAGTGGGAGATCCCGCGGTCGGAGATGGACGAGCTCGCCGTCCGCTCGCACCAGCTCGCCGCGCGCGCCACCGAGGAGGGCCGGTTCGAGCGCGAGACGGTCCCGTTCCAGGTCAACGGGTCGACCTACGTCGCCGACCAGGGCATCCGGCCCGACAGCAACCTGGAGGCGCTCGCGGCGCTCAAGCCCGCCTTCAAGCCGGACGGCAAGGTCACGGCCGGCAACGCCTCGCAGATCTCCGACGGCGCCGCCTCGGTTCTGCTGATGAGCGCGGAGAAAGCAGCGGAGCTGGGGGTGCGTCCGCGCGCGAAGATCGTCGACCAGACGACCGTCGGCGTCGACCCGGTGATGATGCTGACGGGCCCGATCCCGGCCACCCGCAAGCTGCTTGAGCGCAACGGGATGACCATCGGCGACATCGACCTCGTGGAGGTCAACGAGGCGTTCGCGCCGGTCGTGCTGGCGTGGCAGCGCGAGCTGAACCCGGACATGGATCGCGTGAACGTCAACGGCGGCGCGATGGCCCTCGGCCACCCGCTCGGCTCTACCGGCGCGCGGCTCCTGACGACGCTCCTGCACGAGCTCGAGCGGTCCGACAAGGAGGTCGGGCTGGTGACGATGTGCTGCGGCGGCGGCCTTGGCACGGGAACGCTCGTCCAGAGGGTGTGAGAAAGAACCCTGGGGCGCGCCTGCGCCGGGTACATTGCGCAGCATGAGCGAGCAGACGAGCACTTCCTACTATCGCGAGGGCGTCGCCCCGCGCGCGATCTCGACGACGCAGTTGCTCGGCCAGGTGATGTTCCTGGTCGCCATATCGCTGGGTTTCTGCGCCCTCGGCACGCTGATCGGCCGCGACCTGTCGCTCGGTACCGCGCGGGCGTTCTCGTTCGCCGGCTTCGGGATGCTGCTCGTCTCCTCGTTCGCCGGCGAACGCTTCCGGGTCGGCCCGTTCGCGATGGGGTGGCTGTTCGGCACCGCGCTCCTGATCGGGCTCGGCCTCGGCCCGGTGATCGCGTACTTCTCGGAGGTCGACCCGCAGGCGCTGACGCAGGCGTTCGCGGGCACGGCGGCAACCGTGGCCGGCGCCGGCGCGCTCGGTTTCGCGCTCTCGAAGGACCTCGCGCCGTGGATGCGACCGCTGTCGCTGATCGTGTTCGCGGCCGCGATCGGGACGATCGTGTGGTCGCTGTTCGGCGGCACGATCAGCCCGTGGATCAGCCTCGGGATCTATGCGGTCTCGGCGCTGCTGATCGTGGTCGACTTCAACTACCTGCGCAAGCACGGGACGGAGAGGGACGCGATCTGGCTCGCCACGGGCATCTTCGTGTCGATCGTGAACATCTTCATCTCGCTGCTGAACATCTTTTCTTCACGCTGAGGTCCGGTAGGCTCGCCGCGTGGAATCGCCGCTCACGCTCGACAACGCGACGGAGGAAGAGCTCGAGGCTCGGAAGGCCGCCGAGGCGCGCGGCGAGCGGTTCCTGGTGTTCCGCGACGGCGAGGGCACGCAGCACATCCACGCGCTGAGCGGCAACCTGCCGTCGGTGACGGTCGGACGCCGGGCCGAGGCCGACATCTCGGTCCCGTGGGACGGCGAGATGTCGCGCGTGCACGCCGAGCTGCGTCTGCAGGCCGGTGAGTGGACGGTGTCCGACGACGGCCTGTCGCAGAACGGGACGTGGGTCAACGGCCTCCGCCTCGCCGGCCGCCGCCGGCTCGCGGACGGCGATCTGCTCAAGATCGGCCGCACGATCTTCGCCTACTGCGACCCGGTGCCGATCGGCGTCGGGCCGACGATGGTGCCGGGCGAGCTGAGCGCCACGCCGCGCTTCTCCGAGCAGCAGCAGCGCGTCCTGCGCGCGCTCTGCCGGCCGCTGTTCGTGGACGGAGAGGGCATCAACCCGTGCACGGACGAAGAGGTCGCCGAGGCGACCGGGATCCCGCTGGAGGCGGTCGCCGCCGAGTTGGACCACCTCGGCCGCGCGCTCGGGCTGGAAGGCATGCCGGCCGGCGACCAGCGCGCCGAGATCGCGCTGCTGGCGATGCGCAGCGGCCTCGTCAGCGCCGACGACAACACGTAGGCGTCGTGATCTACACCCGGCTCGTCCGGCCGCTGCTGTTCCGCGCCGACCCCGAGCGGGTCCACGACGGCGCGGTGCGGGCATCCGAGCTGGTGAGCCGGTCGCGGCTGGCGTGCCGCGTGGCCGGCGCGCGGCGGCCGGCCGCCGACCCGCGGCTGGCGGTCGAGGTCGCGGGTCTGCGCTTCCGCTCTCCGCTCGGGCTGGCCGCGGGGTTCGACAAGAGCGCCCGTGCCGTCCCGCTGCTGTCATCGCTCGGGTTCGGCCACGTCGAGGTCGGCTCGATCTCCGCCGACCCGTCCGGCGGGAATCCGCGCCCGCGGCTGTTCCGGCTGCCCGCCGAGCGCGCGATCGTCGTGCACTACGGCGTGCCGAACGACGGCGCCGAGCGGGTCGCCGGCCGGCTCGCGGGTCCGCGGCCGGACGTGCCGCTGGGGATCAACGTCGTCAGCACGAACCGCGGCGCGGCGTCTGCGGCCGAGCCCGACGCCGCCGTGATCGGCGACTACGTCGAGTCGGTCCGCCGGCTGCAGGGGCTCGGCGACTACGTGTGCCTGAACCTCAGCTGCCCGAACACGCGCGACGGGCAGGGCTTCTTCGCCGACCGGGCGCGCCTGCGGGCGCTGCTCGACGAGCTCGGCGCACTCGGCCTGAAGCGGCCGCTGTTCATCAAGGTGGCGCCGTTCGCGGGTGAGCGCGATCTCGAGTCGTTCCTCGAGGCCGTCGAGCCGGCGCCGTTCGTCTCCGGCTTCTCCGTCAACCTGCCGCCCGGCAGCCGCCCGGGGATGCCCGGCGCCGTCTCAGGGCCGCCGGCGGCGCCCGCGGCCGAGCGCACGGTGGCGGAGCTCTACCGCCGGATGGATCGCGACCGCTACGCGGTGATCGGCTCCGGTGGCGTGTTCACGGCGGCGGACGCCTACCGCATGATCCGGCTCGGTGCCTCGCTCGTCCAGCTCTACACGGCGCTCGTGTATGACGGCCCGGGCGTCGCGCGGCGGATCACGCGCGAGCTGGGCGACCTGGTGGCCCGCGACGGCCTGCGCAGCGTGGCCGACGCTGTCGGCGTGGACGCGTCACCCTGAGCCGAGCGCGGCGCGCAGCAGCGTCGGCAGGAACTGGCCGTCGTTGTCGATGGCGTCGTCGTTCCACGTGACGGCAATCGTGAGCCGCTCGCGCGGAAGGTGCCACAGCTCGGAGTGGCTGCCCAGCCCGTCGCCAGTGTTGCCCCACATTGCGTGGCCGTCGATCTCGTTGCTGGCGAGGCCGAGCCCGTAGCCCGTCCAGCCGTCGGCCGGCTCGACGAAACGAGCCATCTCGCGCAGCGAGCCGGGTTCGAGGATCCTGCCGCTGAGCAGTTCGTGGCCCCAGCGAGCCAGGGACGGCACGTCACCGGCCAGGCTCCCCGCCGTCGAGACCATCGCGGCGAACGCGCGGTTCGGGATCAGCGCGCTCCCGTCCGTCGCGTCGACCGGATCGGGCCCACGGGGATAGAAGTACGAGTGCGCACGCGGCGCATGCGGCACGTCAGCGGGCTGCAGGGCGAGGCCGTCGCCCCCAGGAGCGCTGAACAGCTCGCGCCGCATAGCCGTCGCTACGGGCTCGCCACCCGCACGGCGGGCGATCAGTCCGGCGATCACGAACCCGGTGTTCGAGTACGCGAGGCTGGCGGTGCGCGGGCCCGGCTTCGGCGTAGCGGCGATGAACTCGCGGGCGGTGACGACCCGCGGCCGGCGCAGAACGCTGTCCCAGAACGGCGGGGGTGGCTCGCTGGTGCCAGACCGGTGGCCGAGCAGGTCGCGGACCGTGGCTTCCGGGTCGCCGCGCCAGCCGGGGTACCACTTGACGATCGGATCGTCGAGCTCGAGGCGACCCTGCTCGACGAGCCGCATCACCAGCGCCGCGGTCGCAATCTTCGTGATGCTGTCGAACGGGAGCGTCGTGTCCGGCGTCATCGGCTGCGCGGGCTTCAGAACGGCAGCACCGGCGGCGCCGCTCCACTGGCGGCCGTCGGCGAACACGACCGCCGCCGACGCGCCCGGGACCCCGGTGTCGGTGACCTTCCGCTGCAACTGCGCGTCGAGCTCGCGCGCGATCGCCGCCGTCAGCCGGGGAGCCGGATCCGGCGTCGGGCGGTCGGCATCTCCGCCGCCGCAGCCAGGGACGGTCAGGGCCAGCACCACGAGGCAGGCAGCCGGGCGTCCCACACGCCGACGTTACGCCTGTCGCGCGTGCGCGTCTAGGACGGCTCGGGCGCGGGGCGCGCCTCGAGCCGCGCGACCAGCTCGTCCAGCCGCAGCTCCTCGAGGCCGCGGCCGACGGCGTCGAGTTCGGAGGCGCAGAACTCGACCAGGCGGCGACCCTCCTGGCACAGCTCGAGCGTCTCGCGCAGCCCGGCCTCGCCGGAGTCCAGGCGCGCGATGATCGATTCGATCCGCTCGCAGGCGGCCTCGTAGGTGAGGGTGTCGGCTTCGGCCATCGGACCGTTCAGGGTACGCGCGGCTCCGGACGCACGACCACGCGGCCGTCGTGCATCTGCAGCGTGAGGGCGGGCTGGCGGCGCGCGGCGGCCGCCGACGTCACGGGCTCGCCGGCGGCGTCCTCGACGAGCACGTAGCCGCGCTCGAGCGTGCGCTGCGGATGGTGGGCGGCGAGCGCGACCGCGAGCCGGTCGAGGTCGCGCCGGCGGCGCTCCAGCGCAGCCGTTGCGCTGCGGTCGAGGGCGGCGCCATCGGCGTGCGCGCGCAGCTCGCCGCGCGAGCGCGCCAGCTCGGCGGCCCGCGCCTTGCGCGCCAGGCCGGCACCGCGCGCGGCCGTGCCGCGCTCGCCCTCCACTACGCGGCGGCGGGCGCTCGCGCGCAGCTCCCGCAGTTGCTGGTGCAGGCGGGTGCGATGGCGCTCGACATGCGCGGCGGGCGCACGCGAGAGGCGGGCGAGCGAGCGGGCGCGCTCGACGATCGCGCGCCGGCCCTGGCGTTCGAGCCGCGCGGTCGTGGCCGCGAGCGTCTGGCGGGCGACGGCGCAGTCGACGGGCACGGCGGCCTCGGCAGCGTGGGTGGGCGTGGAGCAGGCGACGGCGGCGACGTCGTCGAGCAGCGTGCGGTCGGTGTGGTGGCCGACCGACGAGATCACCGGCACGCGCAGGAGCGCCACGGTGCGGCACAGCGTCTCGTCACAGAACGCGAACAGATCGGCGAGCGAGCCGCCGCCGCGCGCGACCACGATCACCTCGACCTCCGGGCAGGCGGCCAGATCCTGCAGCGCGCGCGTCACCGCAGGGGCGGCGTGGCGGTCCTGCACGGGCGCGAACGCCCACACCACGCGCCCGCCCCACGAGCGGCGGCGCAGGCCGGCGATCACGTCGTCGCGTGCCTTGCCGTGCTCGCCGCAGACGACGCCGATCGTGCGCGGCAGGGCCGGGCGGGGGAGCCGGCGCTGCGGCTCGAACAGGCCCTCGGCGTGCAGCGCGCGCCGCAGGCGCTCGAGCTGGGCCAGCAGGTCGCCCTCGCCGGCGACGTGCAGGGCGGCGACGTTGAACGAGAACGACGGCGAGGCGGTGCGCGAGCCCGGGTAGTAGTCGCACCCGCCGGCCGCGACGACCTGCACGCCGTCGGCCAGCGGCTCGAGCCCGAGCGCGTCGAAGTCGCCCCGCCACATCGAGCACGGCAGGGCGCCGGAGCCGTCGCGCAGCTCGAACCACACCTTCGCGCGGCCGGCCTTGAAGCCGAACACCTCGCCGAACACCTGCACGCGCGTGAAGCCGCGCAGGCGCTCGCGCAGCCTGGCCGCGTACACGCCCACCGGCCACGGGCCGGTGAGGTCGCTGCCGGGGATCCCGGCCGGGCGCTCTGGGAGCTCGTGCATTGGCTTCCGTAGGCTAGGGGCCAGTGCGGCGCGATCTCGCCCCCCTGCTCCTTGTGGCCGTCCGCGCAAGCGGAGGGACCGGGGTGCACGCGGACGCCGCCCGCCAGATCGTCCTGCTCGTCCTCGTCGCGGAGCTCCTGGCGGGCTTACAGCACGACGGGCCGCCGCATGCCTCGGCGCGGGCGCCACGCCAGCACCGGCCCCTGCAGTCCCGGCTCCCGCACCGCGACACGCTCGCCGGCCGCCGGCCGCGCGGGTGATACTGCCCGCATGGATCTGACGCTCATCAGCTTTGACGCGCCCACCGAGGTGCGGACGTTCCACAAGGGCCGGTTCGAGGTCTACCAGGTCGGACCGACGACGCTCGGCCGCGCGACCTACGAGCCCGGCTGGAAGTGGTCGGAGCACGTCGGCCCCGCGACCGGGCAGACGATGTGCCAGGTCGAGCACGTCGGCCTCGTGCTCAGCGGCCAGGCGGCCGTGAAGATGGAGGACGGCACCGAGAAGGTGATGGGCGAGGGCGAGTTCTTCTACGTGCCGCCCGGCCACGACAGCTGGGTCGTCGGCGACGAGCCGTACGTCTCGCTGCACGTTGTCGGCAGCGAGGTCTACGCGGCGTCGTGAGCCACCCGCTCGGGGAGGCGTTCTTCCAGGAGCTGTTGTGGGTCCACGGCATGATCCGGCAGGACCTGGAGACGGTCCGCGAGCTCGCCCAGCGCGTCGCCGACGGCCTGCCGGCGGACGAGCTCGACTCCGAGCTGCGGTCGCTGAAGGCCAACGGGCCGCTGTGGGCGCTGAAGGTGAACTGCCTGCACTACTGCCGTTTTGTGCACGGCCACCACCGGCTCGAGGACGCCGCGCTGTTCCCGTCGCTGCGTGAGGCGGAGCCCGACCTGGTGCCGATCGTCGACCGCCTCGAGGGCGACCATCGCCTCGTGGCGGAGCAACTCGACGAGCTGGAGGCCGCCGCCGCCGCGCTCGGCGACGACGGGCGCGAGCGGGTCATCGAGGCGCTGGACGTGCTCGGCGAGCACCTGCTCGCGCACCTCGCGCTCGAGGAGGAGAGCATCGGCCCGGCGCTGCGCCGGATGGACCGTCACCCGCTCTGGTAGCTCAGCAGGTCGCGCGCGGCGGGATGCCCGCCGTGCTCCGCCCAGCCGGCCGGCGTGCCGTCGTGGATCGCGTCCCGGATCGTCGGGTCCGCGCCGGCGGCGAGCAACGCGCGGATCGCATCGAGGTGGCCGCTGCCGGCGGCCAGGTGGAGCGCCGTCGTTCCCTCGCCGTGATCGGGGCCGCCGAACGCCGACCGGCGGTTCGGGTCCGCGCCGAGCGCCAAGAGCGCCTCGATCGCGCGCGTGCGCCCGCCGGCCGCCGCCCAGCCGAGCGCCGTGCCGCGGTAGACCTCGCCGTCAGGGTCGGCGCCGCGCGCGACGAGCAGTTGGAGCGCCTCGACCTGGTCGTTGCGCGCCGCCCACGAGAGCGCCTCGTCGACCACCTCGCGCGGTTCGTCGGAGGGCTTCCACGGTGGGAATCCGCTGTGCGGGCGGTAGAAGCCACGGTGCGCGCCCGCAGCCACGGACGGGCGGCCGTCTTCGTCGACGAGCGACTCGATCAGCTCGAGCCGCCCGAGGCCGCCGGCGACGCGCAGGTTCGCCGGAACGACGCCGCGCGAGGCCAGCAGCGCGGCCGCCTCGCGGTGGCCCCAGAACAGCGCCACCGCCAGCGGCGTGCCGCCGTCCCCGCGGGCGGACACGTCGACCGGGGCGCCTGCGTCGAGCAGCATCTGCGCGAGCCGCGGCAGCCCGGAGTAGCCGGCCTGGTGGAGCGCCGTCCAGCCATGGGCGTTGGCGCTCGACGGGTCGGCGCCACGCTCCAGCAGGACCGCGACGAGCCGCTCGTCGCACGTCGCCGCCGCCATCCCGAGCAGGTCGTTGCCGTTCGTCCCGCTCGCGCTCACGAGGTCCGGGGAGCGGTCGACCTGCTCGCGCAGGCCGTCGACGTCATGCGTCTCGATCGCCCGGTAGGCGCGCGCGAACGGCTCGCCGCTCTCGCGCAGCGTGGCGACGTGCCGGGACAGCGCGGCCCAGTCGTCGAGGCCGTGCTCGCGCGCCAGGACCAGCCGCGCACCGTCTGCGGTCAGCGGGGCGTCCCAGCGCCTGAAGCCGTCCACGGCGCCCGCGGCGCCGTCCTGCGCCGACGCGAGAAGCCCGGCGGCCCGGTCCTCGTAGTAGCCGAGGTCCTCGTGGTACGCGTGCTGCACTGAGGTCAGAGTAAGGCGGGCAGGTCGGCCAGCGTGGTGATCGCGGTGACGCCGTCCGGCTGCGGAAGCCCGGTGCGGTTGATCCACACGCCCCGAAGGCCGGCCGCACGGGCGCCCTCGACGTCGCGGTCGAGGCTGTCGCCCACCATCACGGCCGCGTCCGCCCGCGCTCCCAAGAGCGAGAGTGCGTGTCGGAACACGGAGGCGTCGGGCTTGCCCACGCCGAGGTCGCCGGAGACCACGACGGCGTCGAACCGGTCGGCGAGGCCGGAGCCGGCGAGCTTCTCGCGCTGCAGGCACGACGCGCCGTTGGTGACGAGCGCGAGCGGCACGCCCGCCGCTGTCAGCGCCGCCGGAACGTCGGCGAACACCTCGTGCCGTGCCCGGCGTTCGATCCCGAAGCGCTCTCCCAGCTCCTCGGCGAGCGCGCCGTCGTCCACGCCCTGATCGGCCAGCGCGAGCCGCCACGCCTCGCGCCGGTACTCGGGCGCCCAGCGGCGCAGCGCTTCGAGCTCCGAGCCTTCGAAGCGGCACCACAGGCCTTCCCACGAGCTGATCCCGACCCGGCGGCAGTACGGGTGCGTCGGCGCCGCCCACCACAGCTCCCGAGCGCGGGCGCGGGCGTCCACGGCCAGCCGCGCGACGTCGACCTCGTGCCGCTCCGTCGCCCCCTGTGCGGTCGCCTGGAACGACGCCACGGCGGCGGCCTCCTCGACCACCAGCGTGTCGTCGAGGTCGAAGAGCAGGGCTGCGGTCATGCCCCGACGATAGGGTCACGCGCTCGATGCTGGCCCAGCTGAGCGACCCGCACATCCAGGACGACGACTCCGCGGAGGCGCTGGCGGCGGCCGTGCGGGCGGTGCTCGACCTGACGCCGCTCCCGGACGCCGTGCTGGTCAGCGGCGACCTCGCCGAGCACGGCACCGCGGCGGAGTACGAGCGCGTCCGTGAGCTGCTCTCGCCGCTGCCGATGCCGGTCCACGTGCTCCCGGGCAACCACGACGACGGCGACGCGATGCGCGCGCAGCTGGGCGGTGTGGAGACCGCCGACGTCGGCGGCCTGCGCCTGATCGCCTGCGACACGACGCAGCCCGGCCGCGACGACGGCAGGCTCGACGTCGCCTGGCTCGCCGAACGACTCGCCGAGAGCGAGGCCCCGACGCTCGTCGCGATGCACCATCCGCCGGTCGCGATCGGGATCCCGGCACTCGACCGCATCGGCCTGCCCCGGGAGGACCGAGCGGCGCTCGCCGAGCTCCTGGCGCGGTCCCCGCACGTGTGCCGCGTGATCGCCGGTCACGTCCACCGCACGGCCTTCGCCGTCCTCGGCGGGTGCGGTGTCGTGACGTGCGCCAGCACCAACCGGCAGGCAAAGCTCGAGCTCGGTGCGGAGGAGTTCAACTTCGTCCATGAGCCGCCGGCGATCGCCGTGCACACCGCGTCGGTGGCGCACATCCAGCCGATCACACGCTGACGATCGCGCCGCTGCGCAGGTCCAGCATCGCGCCGCGGGCCTCCAGCTCCGGCAGCGCCACGCTGATCCGGACGACCCCGCGCTCCACCTCCGCGAGGGTGACCTCGTCGTCGCCGCCGTTCGCCGCGCAGTCCGTGTGGCCGACCACGCGCACGGCGGTCACCCCCAGGTTGCGGGCCGCCAGGCGCAGCGAGCGCAACACGTCGTCGGACACCTGCGCGCCCGCGTTGCGCAGCACCACGGCGTCGCCGGGCGCGAGGCCGAACGCCGGCATCGGATCGATGCGACAGTCCATGCAGGTCAGCACGGCAAGCCGGCGGGCCGGCTCGCGCGGCAGGGTGCCGTGTGGCGGCGCGGGCTCGGGCGGCCGCTCGGGCGCCCGCTTCGGCGGCGGCGCGGCGGGCACAGCCGCCGGCTCGTCCCGGTAGATGCGCCCGAAGGGCTCCCAGCGGAACTCCACCGGGCTACTCGGCGACCAGGAACTCGCTCACGCTCGGCAGCGGCCGCTGGCCGTCCTGGTACCCCTCGCCGCGGACCTCGCCGGCGAACGCCAGCAGCTCGAGCCGGGCGATCTCCTGTTCGCCAAGGACGCGCGCCGGGTCATCCGGCGGCAGGCCCGCGATCAGGCGCCGGATGCGGTTGCGGATCTGGAGCGAGAAGTGCGGCGTCGAGCTGCCCATGAGCTGGCGCACGTCATCGACCGTGACCTGACGGTCGGCACGCGTGCGCTCCGGCTGCTCGGCTTCGGCCATACGGTCACTCGCCTCCACTCTCGACGGGCTGGATCTCCAGGAGGGCATCGATGCGCGATTGCACGTCGGCGGAGATCGCTGTCTCGTCGCCCATCAGCCAGCCGTGATTGTAGACCCCGCGGACCGGGTCCTTCTCGTAGCCGGGCTGGATGTCGAGCAGGTACTCCTGCACCGGCGCAGGCAGCGACGCAGCCTCGGTGACGAGCAGCAGCGGCCCGTACTGGCCGCTGCCTGAGAGCGGCGCCGCGGAGGCGGCGTCGAGCGTCCGCGAGGCGTTCGCGAATACGAGCCCGTGCCCGGGGTCGATGACGTTCCAGCCGAAGCGGGCGTCGCCGTAACGCGCGAACGCGATCGCATTCTCCACCGGGTCGGGCCCGGAGATCCGCTTCGTCTTGCCGAGCTTGCCGAGCTCCGTGACCACGCTCTCGGCGATCGCCTCGGGCGGCCCGAGCACGTAGATCCGCGCCCGCGGATGCGTCGCGATCGCCGCCCGGGTCTCCGCCGGCAGGGAGTCCTTGAGCGTCCACAGCACGGGCTGGCCGGACTTGGCCGCCCACCCCGCGGCCGGCATCGCGAACTGCGGGCTGTCGGCGGGCGCGACCACGACGGCGTCGGTGGGACTGCCGGCGGCGTCGGTCTGGAGCGCGTCGATCGCCTTGGCGAGCGAGGCCGAGCTGGTGCCCGGCACGTCCTTCACCTTCCGGTTGTCGGGCTTCGCCGCGTTGCCGATCCGGATCACCTGCGCGCCGCCGGCCTCTTGTGCGCCCGTCGGCGCCAGCTCCTCGAGCGCCTCGGCGCTGGCCGCCGGCAGCTCGCCGCCGTTGGAGAACAGGATCGGCGCGCGCAGCGGGCGGGCCATGAGCTGGGCGGCGGAGATCGCCGCGCGCCAGTCGCCCTGCTCGACGATCACGACCGCGCGCGGGCTGCTCTCGTCCGTGCGGGCGGGGTACACGGCGCGGGCGACACCGGCCGCGTTGGCCACCGGATCGGCTCCCGCGACACGGGTTGTGTTTTTTGTAGCGAAGATCGGGAAACCAAGGGGCGGAGTGTCCTCGGCTTGCTTCTCATCGCCCTTCACCCCGAGCACCGGCTGGCTCTTGCGGGAATCGCTCGCGCCATCGCCGCCGCCACCGCCGCACCCGGCAAGGGAGAGCAGCAACAAGGAGAACACGACGACGCCTCGAATCACGCCTCCAAAGCTAGCGCCGCGCTACCTTGGCAGGCGGGTACTAGGTATGTCGGCGTTAAAGTCCGCCTACAGGAAGCCGACTATCGACTAGACATATGACGGCGGCATCTACTAAGGTGCCGCGCCAAGCCGAACCTCTGGGCACGAAGCCCGGAGGACGGGGGACCCAAAAGCAGTTGGGGCGAGTCACATCCTGAGCGATGTGAGGCGCAGGCTCTTTCAGCGCCAGCCCGTCAGCTAACCCCGTAGGCCGACGAGAGAGGGTTGCTGGCTTTGCCATCGCTACGGGCGTTCGCCCTATTGCTGTTCATCATTTTTGTGTTGCCCAGTGCCGCTCAGGCGCAGGGTCCGTCATCGGGCGGGGCCGAGTACGTGCCGCCGCCGCCGGAGAACATGACGTCCCCCGGCGCGAAGGCAACGCTGCTGCCGGACGGCAGCGCCGCTGCTCCGGCTGACGCGCCGATCGCTGTCCAACAGGCCGTGTGGGCTGCCAACAAGCTGCTCGACAAGCCGTACAAGTACGGCGGCGGCCACGGCAAGATCGAGGACAACGGGTACGACTGCTCCGGCACCGTCTCGTACGCGCTCTACCACGCAAGCCTGCTGAAGAGCCCGCTCGACTCCGGCTCGTTCCTGCGCTGGGGAGAGCGCGGTCGCGGCCAGTGGATCACCGTCTTCACCAACCGCGGTCACGCCTTCGCGGTGATCGCCGGCCTTCGGTTGGACACGAGCTCCTACGGCTCCAGGACCGCCTCGAACCGCAAGGTTTCACGCGTCGCGTTCCAGTCCGGTCCGCGCTGGCGTCCCACGCTTCGCCCTGCTCGCGGCTTCCGCGCGCGCCATCCGCTCGGCCTCTAGCGCCGATCCAGACCGGCGACGGCACAGCCGCTGAGCGGCTGTGCCTCCGCCGTGACGGTACGCTTGCCTTCAGGACCTGGACCATCAAGGAGGCAGCCGTGCCCGGCATGGGCGGACGTATGTCCGTAGTCATCAAGGCGAAGATCAACAAGCTCCTCGACCGGGCGGAGGATCCGGCGGAGACGCTGGAGTACAGCTACCAGAAGCAGATGGAGCTGCTCCAGAACGTGAAGAAGGGCATCGCCGACGTCGTCACGTCGAAGAAGCGCCTCCAGCTGCAGCAGCAGAAGCTCGAGCAGCAGGTGGTGAAGCTCGACACGCAGGCCCGCCAAGCCCTCTCGCAGGGCCGCGAGGACCTCGCACGCACCGCGCTCGAGCGCAAGCAGTTCGCGCAGACCGAGCTGCAGGGGCTCGACCAGCAGGTCGCCGAGCTGGAGTCCCAGCAGGCGTCGCTGATCGAGAAGGAGTCGAAGCTGCGCTCCAAGATCGAGCAGTTCCGCACCAAGAAGGAGGTCATCAAGGCGCAGTACTCGGCAGCCGAGGCGCAGGTGAAGATCTCCGAGGCCGCCAGCGGCGTGGGCGAGGAGATGGCCGACGTCGGCATGGCGATGCAGCGTGCGCTGGACAAGACCGAGAACATGCGTGCCCGCGCAGGTGCGATGGAGGAGCTCGAGGCCGCAGGTGCCTTCGACGACAACCTCGCGCTCGGCTCCGGCACCGACGACATCGACCGCGAGCTGCACGAGTTGACCTCGCAGAGCGTGGTCGACGACGACCTCGCCCGCATGAAGGCCGAGCTCGGCCAGGGTCCCGCCCCGGACCAGGGCTCGCTCCCGGCCGGCGAGCAGGAGAAGCCGGCGTGATCGTCCGCATCTCGACCGAGAGCCAGTACCGGCTACCCGACGACGATGCGGCCGACCTCAACGAGCTCGACAACGAGCTGGTGGCTGCCGTCGAGGCAGGCGACGAAGACCGGTTCCACGAGCTCTTCGAGCGCATGCTCGACCTCGTCCGCCGGGCGGGTCAGCCGCTGGACGAGGACGAGCTCGCCGAGTCCGACGTGATCCTGCCGCCGCCCGACACCTCGTTCATCGAGGCGGCGGTCACGTTCACCGGCGACGGGTTGATCCCGGACTAGATCGGGATTCCCCAGAGGGGGAACCAGCGCTCGAGCTCAGGCTCGACCGGCAGGTCGGCGCCGATCTGCGCCTTCAGCCGCAGCTCGCGCTCGTTGTCGCGCTTCTGGTCGCCGCCGGCGGGGACGAACGGGTAGAAGCTGCCGCGCTTGTAGTTGTAGATCCAGTACAGCGGGCGGTCCTTCTCGTCGCGGAACGCGAACACGGCCGTCAGGATCCGGTCGCCGTAGCCGCCGCCCTGGATCGCGCTCGACACCGCGTTGACGCCGACGACGAGGTCCTCGAAGTCGGGGTCGGAGAGGATCATCCAGCGGTAGCCGAACTCGTCGTCGGTGCGGTCGATCGTCGTGCCGGTGTCCTCGCCGGTGCCGCGCACGACCTCCTCCATGTCCTTGACGATCGCGTCGAAGTCGGCGGTGGCGAGCGGCTGGAAGACGATCGCGGCCTTGCCGGTGCTCCGCAGGTTGAGCTCCATCTCCATCTTCACGTACGCGGTGCTCATCGCGAACAGCCGGTCGGGCGCCGGCTGCTTGAGCTCCCGCTTGCCGCGCAGGATGTCGAGGAAGCCCACCTACGCCGCCAGCTGGCCCTGAAGCTGTGCCTCGAGCCGCTGCAGGGCCGCGATCCGCTTCTCCATCGGCGGGTGCGTCGCGAACAGGCCGGAGACCTTGCCCTTCGCGGCCGGGAAGATGAAGAACGCCTGCAGCTCGCTGGAGGCGCGGAGGTCCTTCTGCGGGATCTGGCTCATGCCGCTGGAGATCTTCTGGAGCGCCGAGGCGAGCGCGCTCGGCCGGCCGGTGATGATCGCCGCGCCGCGGTCGGCCGCGAACTCGCGATAGCGCGAGAGCATCTGCATCAGCAGGAACGAGACGACGTAGACCACGAGCGAGACGAGCAGCAGCACCATGAAGCTCGGGTTGTCGTCGTCGTCGCCGTAGGAGGCGCCGCCGCCGAACAGGAAGCCGAACTGCACGATGAAGGCGGCGATCGTGGCGAAGAAGCCGGCGATCGTCATCACCAGCCACGTCGCGGTTGGCGACGTGGGTGAGCTCGTGCGCCATCACGCCCTCGAGCTCGGCGGGCGTCAGCAGCTCCATGATCCCGGTGGTGGCGCACACGGTCGCCGACTTCGGCGAGCGGCCGAGCGCGAACGCGTTCGGCATCCGCGTGTTGGCGACGGCCACCTTCGGCTTGGGCAGGTCGGCCTGCACGCACAGCCGCTCGACCATCGCGTGCAGCTGCGGGGCCTCCTGCGGCGTCACGACGCGAGCGCCCATGGCGGCGAGCGCGAGCTTGTCCGACGCGAACAGGTTGGCGAGCGCGAGGCCGCCGGCGATCACGGCCACGAGGGCGCCGTTCGCACCCGAGGCGAGCAGCACGACGACGAAGACGACGTAGACGACGCCGAGTAGGAACAGCGTCGTCGCCATGCGGATCTGCAGGCCGGTGTCCTTGCCGAACGATGTGGGTCTGGGCATTGCCAGAGATGGTGGCAGACCACAAGCGCCGTTGATCAACTTATTAACCACCGCACACGCTGGTAGATTCCGGCGTGCCGAATCCACGGGAAACCAGCCCGTGGAGTGGGGGAACCAGGGAAGTTCCGGGGCGAATCGCGGTCTGCTGACCGCGTAGCGCACGTTCGCGAGCCCGTCAGCTAACCCCGCAGGCACATTGGGGATATGTCAGAGCCAGGCTCGTCGCGCACCCGCGGAAAAGCCCTGCACGTTGCAGGATTCCTTGCATGCTCCATAACGCGGGGTGCTGCGCTGGTACCCCGAGCCCGGAGGGCGCCTAGCATGGCCCGCCGCATGGGTAGACGACTCAGCCTCCTGCTCGCGGTGGCGGTACTGCCGCTCGCGCTGTGGGCAGCCCTCCCGCTCGTCTCCTCGGGTGACAGCCCGCAGCAGATCCAGCGCGAGATCGAGCGCAACCGCGCGAAGATCGAGCAGCACAAGGGCCGTGAGCGCGTCCTGACGTCCGACATCAGCGCCGTCAGCAGCCGGATCAGCGACCTGCAATCCAACATCACGGTGCTCCAGACCAAGCAGGTGCGGCTGCAGACCAGCCTCGACGCCAAGCGCGCCGAGCTCGCGCAGATCCAGGAGGACCTGCGGCGGGAGCGGCTGAAGCTCGCGCGGCTCCGTGAGCGCCTCGCCGAGGCCCGCGTGCTGCTCGCCAATCGCCTGGTCGAGATGTACAAGGCCGACCAGCCCGACATCGTCACGGTCGTGCTCGAGTCCGACGGCTTCGCCGACCTGCTCGAGCGCACCGAGTTCCTGCAGCGCGTCTCCGACGGCGACGCACGCCTGATCGAGCGCGTGCGCGGTGCAAAGGCGGAGGCGACCGCAACGGCCGCCCGGCTCGACAAGCTCGAGAAGCGCGCCGCCGAGGTCGCCCAGGCGATCGAGCAGGAGGTCAAGCAGGTCGAGTCGGTCAAGGTCGAGCTCGTGGATCGGCGCGACCGCTTCGCGGCCGTGCGCTCGGAGAAGGCGGGGATGCTCGCGAGCACGCGTGAGAGCCGCCACGCGCTCGAGGAGCACGTGGACTCGCTCGAGCGCGAGCAGAGCGCGATCCTCGCCAAGCTGCAGGGCAGCTCCTCGCCCGCCGCAGGCCCGATCCAGCAGGGGTCCGGGGGCCTGATCTGGCCCGTCAGCGGCCCGGTCACCGGCGTCGTTCGGCGAGCAGCGGCCGGGCCACATCCACGCTGGCATCGACATCGCGGTGCCGATCGGGACGCCCCTCCGCGCCGCCGCCAGCGGCCGCGTGGCGATCGCCGGCTGGACCGGCGGTTACGGCAACTACACCTGCATCCAGCACGCCAACTCGCTTTCGACTTGCTACGGCCACCAGAACAGCATCGGCGTGTCCGTCGGGCAGTCGGTCAGCCAGGGCCAGGTGATCGGCGCGACCGGCAACACCGGCAACAGCACCGGCCCGCACGTGCACTTCGAGACGCGGATCAACGGCGCTCCCGTCAACCCCATGAACTACCTCTAGCCCGGCTAGCATCAGTCGGGCATGCAGCCCGAGATCCACATCTTCGGCCTCACCCTGCAGACCTTCGGTCTGATGATGGGCATCGCCTTCGTGGTCGCGGGCGCGCTCGCGGGCCGGTTCCTGAAGGAGATCGGCAAGCCGGTCGACTGGGCCTACGAGATGGTGTTCGCCGCGCTCGTCGGCGGCGTCGTCGGCGCGCGCCTGTGGTGGATCGCCGAGAACTGGTCGGACGCGAAGGACGACCTCCTCGGCAGCCTCTTCTCCGGCTCCGGCCTCGTCTGGTACGGCGGCGCGATCGGCGGCGCGATCGCCGTGATCACGTGGGCGTGGCGGCGGAACTTCCTGACGCTCCAGATGCTCGACGTCGCGTCCGTGCCGCTCGCCGCCGGCTACGCGATCGGGCGCATCGGCTGCCAGCTCGCCGGCGACGGCGACTACGGGATCCCGTGGGACGGGCCGTGGGCGATGGCGTATCCCAACGGCACGGTGCCGACCACCGTCGAGGTCCATCCGACGCCCGTCTACGAGACGATCTCGATGCTCCTCGTCGCGGCGCTGCTGTGGCGCTGGCGACACCGCTGGCGGCCGGGCACGCTGTTCGCGATCTACCTCATGCTGGCCGGCGCCGAGCGCTTCCTGGTCGAGTTCGTCCGCCGCAACGACGACGTGCTGCTCGGCCTCACCCAGCCGCAGCTGTTCTCGATCGTGATGATCGGCGCGGGCGCGATCTGGCTCTGGTACCTGCGCCGCAGCGCGCCGGCCGCGGCTCCTGCCCGTGCTGCGCAGCGGGCCGCCTAACCCATACGCTGCGCTGGCCTTGTATCCCGAGGATTCCTCCGTCGACGGCGGCCTGCTCACGATCGGCGGCTGCGATGCCCGCGAGCTGGCGCACGAGTTCGGGACGCCCGCCTACGTGGTGGCCGAGGACGATCTGCGTGCCCGGGCGCGGGCGTTCACGGGGGCGCTGGCCGAGCGGCACGCCGGGCCGGGCGAGATCGTGTTCGCCTCGAAGGCGTTCCCGTGCACCGCGGTTTTGCGCGTGTTCGCCGAGGAGGGCCTGGGGTGCGACGTCGCCTCCGGCGGTGAGCTTCACCTCGCGCTGCGCGCCGGCTTCGAGCCGGGGCGGCTGTACCTGCACGGCAACGCGAAGTCCGAGGCGGAGCTGCGAGATGGCGCTCGAGGCGGGCGTCGGGACGGTCGTGCTCGACAACGAGCAGGACGCGGACCGCGTGTCCGCGCTGGGCGGCGGGCCGCGGCTCCTGGCCCGCGTGATCCCGGGCGTGGACGCCGACACCCACGAGCACATCCTCACCGGCCAGGCCGGCTCGAAGTTCGGGATGCCGCCGGAGACCGCGCGGGCGCTGGCCGAGCGCGTCGACCTCGCAGGCCTGCACATGCACATCGGCTCGCAGCTGCACTCGCTCGATCCGTACCGGCGTGCCGTCGCCGCGCTGGCGCAGGTGGGCGACTTCGAGGTCTACGACCTCGGCGGCGGCCTCGGCGTGCCGTACGTCGAGGGAGATGAGGCGGTCGCGCCCGGCGACTGGGTCGCCGGCATGGTGGCGGCGGCGCACGCCGAGCTTGGCGAGGACGTCTCGCTCGTGCTCGAGCCCGGTCGCGCGCTGGTCGCGAGCGCCGGTGTGACGCTCTACACGGTCGAGTCGGTCAAGCCCGGCGTCGCCGGCGAGCGGATCGTGGCGGTCGACGGCGGGATGTCCGACAATCTCAGGCCGATGCTCTACGGCGCCGCCTACGATGCCGCGCTCGCGGACCGGATGGGCGCCGGCGGCGTCGCGTGCACCGTGGTCGGCAAGCACTGCGAGTCCGGCGACGTGCTCGTCCGCGACGTGCGACTGCCCGACCCGCGGCCCGGCGACGTGCTCGTCACGCCCGTCACGGGCGCGTACGGGCACGCGATGGCCAACAACTACAACGGCGTGCCGCGCCCGCCGGTGATCTTCTGCTCGGGCGGCGACGCGCGCGCCGTCGTCCGCCGCGAGACCTACGACGACCTCCATGCCAGAGACATTTAGGATCGGCCTGCTCGGGCACGGCACCGTCGGCGCGGCGTTCGAGCAGCTGCTCGCCGATCGCGCGGACGCGTTCGTGTCGATCACCGGCATGCGGCCCGAGATCACCGGGATCCTCACCCGCTCGCGGGGCACGTTCGAGGAGGTGCTGGAGGGCTCGGACCTGATCGTCGAGCTGATCGGCGGCATCGATCCGGCGCGCGACTACGTCCTGCGCGCGATGAAGGCCGGCCGCCACGTCGTGTCGGCGAACAAGCTGCTGCTCTCCCAGTACGGCGAGGAGCTGTGGGCGTGCGCACGCGAGCACAACGTCCAGCTGCGGTTCGAGGGCGCGGTGGCCGGGGTCGTGCCGGTGATCCGGGTGCTCCAGGAATCGCTGGCTGCGTCGCGCGTGGAGCGCATCCACGGCATCGTCAACGGGACGACCAACTACATCCTCACCGAGATGGAGCGCAGCGGCCTCAGCTACGACGATGCGCTGGGGCAGGCCCAGGAGCTCGGCTACGCCGAGTCCGATCCGACCGACGACGTCACCGGCCGCGACGCGGCGGCCAAGATGGCGATCCTCGCGCGGCTCGCCTTCTCCACGCCGGTGCATCTGGATCAGGTGGTCTACGAGGGGATCCAGCACCTGACGGGCGAGGACATGGAGTACGCCCGCGAGCTCGGGCTCGGGCTGAAGTTGATCGGCACCGCCGAGCGCGTCTCCGGCGGCATCAGCGTGCGCGTGCATCCGGCGTTCCTGTACGCCGGGCATCCGCTGGCGTCGGTCCACGGCCCGTTCAACGCGGTGACGGTCGAGTCGCAGTCGATCACCGAGGTGACGCTGTCGGGGCCGGGCGCGGGCGGGCCGCAGACCGCGACCGCCGTGCTCGGCGACGTCGTCTCGGCGATGATCCCGCCCGCCTCGACGCCGGAGACGACCGAATCGCTACAGGTGGTCAACGACATCGAGTCGGCCTTCTACCTGCACATGGAGGTGGCCGACCGCCCGGGCGTGCTCGCGCAGGTCGCCGAGCTGCTCGGCATGCAGGGCGCGTCGATCCGCTCCGTCGTCCAGAAGGGCCTGGGCGAGAACGCGCGGCTCGTGCTGATCATGCACCCGCTGCTGGAGTCTCGCTTCTACGCCGCCGTGCGGATGATCGGCCAGCTCGACTTCATCCGCTCCGCTCCACGCGCCATCCGGGTGATCGATGAGGAGTTCACCTAGCCCCGGCTTGATCGAGCGTTGGCGCGAACGGCTTCCGTTCGCGCCTGGCGACCCCGTGGTCACGCTCGCCGAAGGATCGACGCCGCTGGTGCTGGCCGAGCGCGTGTCCGAGCGCGCCGGCATCGAGGTGTGGCTGAAGCTCGAGGGCGCGAACCCGACCGGCTCGTTCAAGGATCGCGGGATGACCTGCGCGGTGTCGGCGGCGGTGCGCGACGGTGCGCAGACGGTGATCTGCGCCTCGACCGGCAACACGGCAGCGAGCGCGGCGGCCTACGCGGCGCGGGCGGGGCTGACCGGCGCGGTGATCGTGCCCGAGGGCAAGATCGCGACCGGCAAGCTTGCGCAGGCGCTGATGCACGGGGCGCGCGTGATCGCGCTCCGCGGCAACTTCGACCAGGCGCTGGCGCTCGTCCGCGAGCTGGTCCAGCGCCACCCGATCGCGCTCGTGAACTCGGTCAACCCGTTCCGGCTCGAGGGCCAGAAGACGGCCGCGCTGGAGATCGCCGAGGAGCTCGGTCCGATCGACGCGCTGGCGATCCCGGTCGGCAACGCGGGCAACATCACGGCCTACTGGAAGGGCTTCCAGGAGGTCGACGAGCGGCCGATGATGCTCGGCTTCCAGGCCGAGGGAGCGGCGCCGCTCGTGCACGGTGAGCCGGTCGCGAACCCGGAGACAGTGGCGAGCGCGATCCGGATCGGCAACCCTGCGCGCTGGGAGGAGGCGATGGCCGCGATGACGGCCTCGCACGGCGCGGTGCGGGCCGTGTCCGACGCGCAGATCCTCGACGCCTACCGCTTCCTCGCCGCCCATGAGGGCGTGTTCTGCGAGCCGGCGTCGGCAACGAGCGTGGCGGGCGTGCTGGTCCACGGTGCGATGGGCGCCGAGCGGGTGGTCTGCGTGCTCACGGGCCACGGCCTGAAGGACCCGCAGGCGGCGCTCGCGCACGCCGGCTCGGTGGTGCCGTGCGAGCCCGACCTGCAGGCGGTCGAATCCGCCGTCATGGGCTGACCGTGGGTCGCGGCGTGCGCGTGCGGGTCCCGGCGTCCTCGGCCAACCTCGGGCCGGGGTTCGACGTGCTCGCGGCGGCGCTCGGGCTGCACATGGAGCTCGAGGTCGAGGAGACCGGGCGGTTCGAGGTGCGCACGGACCTCGCGATCGCCCGCGACCGCCGCAACCTCTGCGTGCGCGGGTTCGCGGCGCTGCGCGATCCCGAGGGCATCCGCTTCACGATCCGGTCGGACATCCCGCTGTCGGGCGGGCTGGGGACGAGCGCGGCCGCCTACGTGGCCGGCCTCACCGCCGCCGACGCCCTCAACGGCGGCGGCGCCGACCTGCTGGCCGAGGCGACGCGCCTCGAGGGCCACCCGGACAACGCCGCCGCCGCGCTGCTCGGCGGCTTCGTGGTCTGCGCCGACGGCGGCGCGACTCGCCTCGACCCGCCGGCGGGGCTGGAGGCCGTCCTGGTAATCCCGGCGCGGGCGCTGCGCACGGCGCGGGCAAGGGCGGCGCTCCCGCCGGGCGTGCCGATGGCCGACGCGGTGTTCAACGTCGGCCGCGCGAGCCTGCTGGTCCTCGGGCTCGCGCACGGCGATCTCGACCTCGTGGCGCGCGGCCTCGACGACCGCCTCCACCAGCCGCGCCGCGCATCGCTGTATCCGCGGTCGATGGAGCTGGTCGAGCGCGCACGCTCGCTCGGCGCGCTGGGCGCGACGATCTCCGGCGCTGGGCCGTCGGTCCTGGTGTGGGCTCGAGCGGAGGCTGCGGCTGAGGTCGCGGCGCGGCTGGCCGCCGAGACGGGTGGCTGGGCGCAGGTGCAGCGGCTGCCGTTCGCTGGTTCGGGCGCCGAGGTTGGTTGAGACGCCGCGGCGGGCTCGGCAACGTCAACTGCGGCATTGAGGGAGAGGGTTCGGCGGGGTGTGGCGACTTGAGCTCGCTATGCGGCATCAACTCGCCACACCCCCGGCTCAAAGGCACGTGCCGCGGCCGATCCCGCTCCCTTAATGCCGCAGTTGACGTTCGCCCGGGTCAGGCGCGCACGAACACCGGCGCGCCGAGCGGCACCTTCCGCATCAGCGCCCGGATGTCGTCCGTATGCGCACGCATGCAGCCGAGCGACGCCGGCTGGCCGACCGTCTCCGGGTTCGGCGTGCCGTGGATCGCGAGGCGGTCGCCGCCCGGCCAGCCGGGCACCAGCTTCGTCTGATGGCCCGTCAGCGCGACCGCGCAGCAGCCGTACGGGGAGTCGGCGCTCTGCGTGTGCAGCAGGTCGGTGACCGCGAACCGCCCGAGCGGCGTTTCGTTGCCCGGGCGGCCGACGGCGATCGGCATCCGCCGCACCACGCGGCTGCCGCGCTTGAGCGTCAGTCGCCGCCGCGACCGGTTGACGTGGATCGAGATGTCGGTGGCGCCGAGCCGCGTAGCGGCGGCGCGGATCCACCCGCGCTCGCCGTTCTTGCGCTCGGTGGCGATCACGCGCAGCCAGCCGTCGCGGCGGCCGGTCACGGCCAGCACGCGGTGTGAGCCGAACTCGGTGCGTGTCCCGAGCCGGGCCAGGATGCGGCCGTGCGGCGCAGTCCGCAGCGTCGTGCGCTTGATCACGCGCGCGGTCTTGAACCGCCCCGCCGGCCCGCGGGGCTTCGCCTTCACCGGACCGGGAGTCGGGGTCGGGGTCTCGGCCACGAACTCCGAGCGTGCCTCTTGCGCCTGTTCCGGGGCGGCCGCCGTGCCTCCGCAGCCCGCCAGCATCAGGACGATCGTCGCGGCGGCGAAGGGCGACGATCGCATCCCGACCTCAGCTCACCAGCAGCGGTTTGAGTGCCCGGCGCGCGTCGCGCAGGCCGATCCGCGCGAGCACCTCGTCGGCCAGCGCGAGGTAGTCGGCCCCGAGGTCCGGCCGGTGGTCGAGGATCGAGAGCCCCCTCTCGGCGGACTCGGCGTAGGCGATCGACGAGCGGATGACCGTATTGAACACCTTCTCACCGTAGTGCTCGCTGAGCTGCGTGTACGCGTCGCGCGAGTGGACGGTGCGCATGTCGGCGATGTTCATCACGACGCCCAGCCACTCGAGGTCGGGGTTGTAGAACTCCTTCGCCTGCTCGATCACGTCGAGCGCCCCCTGCACTCCCTGGAGCGCGAAGTACTGCGCCTCGGAGGAGATCAGCGCCCAGTCGGCCGCCACCAACCCGTTGATGGTCAGCAGCCCGAGCGCCGGGGGGCAGTCGATCAGCACGACGTCGTGCTGCTTGCGGGCGTCCTTGAGCGCCTTGCGCAGCACCAGCTCACGCCCCATCTTGCCCGACATCGAGCGCTCGACCTCGGCGAGGATCGGCGTGGCGGGCACGATGCCGTCGTGCACGGCCGCCTTCGCCTTGGCCTCGCCGGACAGCACATCGGCGATCGTCGGCGTCGCGTCAGGCGGTACGTCGAAGTAGTCCGACAGGTTCCCCTGCGGATCGAGGTCGATAGCGAGGACGTCCAATCCGACACGCCGCAGCACGTCGGAAAGCGTCCTCACAGTGGTTGTCTTGCCCGTGCCGCCCTTGAGCGACAGGACCGCGATCGTCTCAGCCATTGAGGGCGAGCACGATACCGCCCGTCGGAGGGCTACTTCGCTACTCGGTGGTTGCCGCGGGAGCGGCCGCGAGGCGTGAGGCCACCGTGGCCGTGTCCATGTAGAACAGCGTGTGGCGCCCGACCGTGACCTCGTCGCCGTCGGCTAGCGGACTCCACTCGACGCGCCGCCCGTTGACGTAGATCCCGTTCAACGAGCGGTCGTCCAGCACCCGCGCGCCCTCGGCCTGGTTGACCACCAGAGCGTGGCGGCGGGAGACCGTCGCGTCGTCGAACCGCACGTCGGCGGTCAGCGAGCGCCCGATCCGCGTCCACTCGCGCGAGATCGCGACGACGACGTGCCGGCCGCTCTCCTCGTAGGCGAGGTATTTGCCGGGCACGGTCAGCCCCGCACGGGCGTCCTCGACCCACGAGGGGCGCTCCCGGCGCCCTGCGTCGTCGACGAGCGGAACCGACTCCTGAGGGGTGCCAGGAAGGGTTCCAGTGTTCTGTACGGGGTCAGTCGTGCGCTCTTCCATACTCCGCCTTCCGATCTTAGGGACCGGGTCAATTGGAGGGGTCCGGGTCCCCGCGGCGAAACGGCTTCAAACCATGCTCGCCCTGACCCGCCATCGCAACCCTCTGGTGGAGATCTCCCTCCTCCGACACAGCGTGGGTGCGCTGACCGCCCGCCGCCACGGCTGTGTGCACTGCCATCGTACTCCCCTCGTCGGCGAGGTCGTGCATATATACGGCGAACGGCTGGTGTGCGAGCTCTGCCGGCCTTTACACCGCGAGGCCCCCGGGCGTTCCGAGTCGGTGCGGTCGCCCGAGCACGATCGCGCCGTCAGGTCCCGCCCGCGCGCAGCCTGAGCGGTTCCGCGGCGACTATGCTTGCGGCCGCCGTGGACCCTGTCAGCGCCTCCATCACGATCGCCCGTCCCCGCGACGAGGTGTTCGCGTATCTGGAGGACGTCGCGAACCACGCCGAGTTCAGCGACCACTACCTGAAGCAGTGGCACCTGACGCGGGTTGACTCGGTCGGCCGCGGAGCGGGAGCGCGCTTCCGCGTCGACGCGCCGCTGCAGCGGTTCGGCTGGGCCGACTTCACGCTCGTCGAGGTCGACCCGCCGCGCCGGATCGTCGCTCTCGGTCGCGGCGGCAAGTTCAACCGCATCAAGACGACCGCGATCTGGACGCTCGACGACGGACCCGGCGGCGGCACCACGGTCGAGTACATGATCGAGTCCGAGCCCGCGTTCCCGACCGACAAGTGGATGGAGTCGCTCAGCCGCCAGCGCGGCTGGTTCAAGCGCAAGGTCCGCAAGTCGATGCGCCGCCTGCAGTCGATCCTCGAGGAGAACGAGGATCGTGGGGCGCGCACGACAGTGGCTGGGCTCTAGACTTCGCGCCCGATGACGCGCCTGATCCTGGCTCTCGCCATCTTCGCCGCCGTATTCGCGGGCTGCGGCAGCGACAGCGATAGGACCGTTGCCGAGACCGAGGGCATCTACCTCACCATCGACGGCCTGAAGTACCAGATCCAGATGTCGCGGTACATCAACCCGAAGGACGTCGAGGACCGCGAATACATGATCGGCGTCCCCGAGGACTCCGTCACGCCGGCCGCCGACGAGACCTTGTTCGGGGTCTGGGTCCGGGTCCAGAACGAGTCCGGCGAAACGCTCCCGGCGGCCGACACCTGGGAGATCGAGGACACCCAGGGGACCAAGTACGAGCCGGTCGAGATCGACACGGCCATCAACCCGTTCGCGTTCGAGGCGATCGACGTCGAGCCGAACACCGTGCTGCCGCTTGCCAGCTCAGCCGCCGGCCAAGGCCCGACCCAGGGCCTGTTGCTGCTCTTCAAGCTCAAGACCGAGTCGCTGCAGAACCGGCCGCTCGAGCTGAGGTTCTCGCACAGCGGCGGCGGCCAGACCGGCACGTACGACCTCGACGTGTAGGGGACTGTCCCCCTTCACGCGCCCTTGACGGCGGCCTCGATCACCTGCCGCGCCGCGGGCGCGGCCGTCTCGCCGCCGGCTCCCTGGGCGATCAGGAGCACGCACACCGCCACGCGCGGGTTGCCGGAGGGTGCGAAGGCGGCGAACCATGCATCGGTGTCGGTCGGATCCTCCGCCGGCGGCGCCTGCTCCGACCCCTCGGGCGGCACCGGGTCCTCGTTGACCGTCGAGCGCAGCTCCGCGGTGCCGGTCTTGCCGGCGACCTTGACGCCGGGGATCGCGGCGCCCACGCCCGTGCCGCCGGTGACGACGGCGCGCATCGAGCGCAGCACGTAGCGGGCGACCTTCGCCGGGATCGCGCGGGAGGTCTCGGTCTTCTCGCCCTTGAGCAGCGTCGGTCGCGGGCGCTGCCCGCCCTCCCCGATCGTCGCCGCGATGAGCGCCATCTGCAGCGGCGTGGTGAGCACCTTGCCCTGCCCGATCGCGGTCGAGCCGACCGCGAGGTCGTCGCCGATCTCGGCCGCCGCGGGGATCGTCGAGCGCGCCGCGCCCGCCAGCTGCGGGTCCTCGTTGAACCCGAAGCGCTCGGCGGCGTCGACCAGGCGCTCAGCGCCCAGCTCGGCGCCCATCGGCGCGAACACGGAGTTGCAGGAGTGCGCGAACGATGCGATCAGCGAGCCGCCGCAGGACTCGCCGTTGGCGTTCTCGAGCTTGACGCCCTCGAGCGTCGCCGACGTCTGCACCGGGAAGTCCTCGCCGCGCTTGACGACGCCCGCGTCGAGCGCGCCCGAGAGCGTGATGATCTTGAACACCGAGCCTGGCGGCTGGGGCGCGGAGAACGCGACGCCGGCGAGTGCGAGCACCTCGCCGTTCCGCGGCCGCACCGCCGCGATGCCGCCGTAGCGCCCGGCGAGCGCCTCGACCGCGGCGCGCTGGATGTCGGGATCGATCGTGGTGCGGACGTCGCGCCCGCGCTCGGGTGTCGTCGCAGCGAGCACGCGGGTTCCGGCGAGGAGCTGGCCGCCGGGCGTGCCGGCAAGCCGGCCGTCGAACTCGCGCTCGAGGCCGGTGAGGCCGACCGGAGCGCCGTCCGGCACGCCCTGGGCCGCCAGCTCCTCGGCCCGCTCGGGCGGTGCGGGGCCGACCCGGCCGGCGATCTCGGACGCGAGCGCGTCGAGGTCCGACAGCCGCGATTCGCCCTTCGCGATCGGCGTGCCGTCGCGGGCCTCGATCGTCGCGCGCTCGGGCATCCGCGTGTTGCGCTTGAGCGTCTCGCCCGTCCGCAGCCCGCCGAACACGAGGTGCGGCTGCCACGCCACGGCCGGCTGCCCGTCGTCCTGCTCGCCGAGTGGGAGCGTGACGGTCGTGCGCAGGTCGCCGAAGATCCGCGTGCGGATGTCGACCGGCACGGCGATCGCGTCGTTCTGGGCCTTCCGCGGCCGCGACGCCCGCACGCGGGCGACCGTCGCGGTTGCGGCGGCGCGACGGTATGCGCGGGCGAAGCGCTGCAGCGGCCACCGTTCGCGCGCCTCCGGCGTGAGCATCGCGTGCATCGAGGCGTAGTCGCCGCGCTCCCATGCCGATACGAAGCGAATCGCGAGCCGGCGCTCGGACGGCTCGTGACGGCCGCCGGCGATGAGGCCGCCCGCGAACGCCCCGACTGCCAGGACGAGCAGCGGGATGAGGCGGCGCAACCTCGTGCGGCGCCGCGTTGGCGGGGAGCGGGGCTCGGCCATGGGGCGCATTGCAACTGTAGGAGCCGCTCCGGCGCCGTCCAGCGGGCCTGGCACGTCGCCGGGGTAGGCTCGCTCTCAGATTGACAGGCATCGACTGGGTGATCGTCGGCGCGGTGGTGCTGCTCGCGCTCTTCGGATGGGCGCAAGGCTTCATCTCCGGAGCCCTCGCGCTGGCCGGCTTCGCCGTGGGCGCTTGGCTCGGCACGCGGCTCGCGCCGCTCGTGCTGGGCGACCGCGACTCCGCCTGGGCGCCGGGATTCGCCCTCGCCGGCGCGATCGTCGCCGGCGGCGTGTTGGCGGCCGGCTTCGAAGGGGTCGGTGCGCGGCTGCGCGCGAAGCTGCAGTCGCCCGCCTTCGCCGCGATCGACGGCGTGCTGGGGGCGCTCCTGACCGCCTGCCTCGGGTTGTTGATCGCCTGGGTGCTCGGGGCCGTGGGTCTGCGCGCCGGCCCCGACATCCGCCGCGACGTGCAGCGGTCGGCGATCCTGCAGCGGCTCAACGCCGTGCTGCCGCCGACCGGGCCGCTGCTGAACACGCTGCGCGCGCTCGACCCGTTCCCGCACATCGACGGCCCGCAGGCGAACGTGCCGGCACCGCGCGCTGCGATCGCGCGCGACCCGGAGGTCGCCCAGGCGCGGGGCAGCGTGGTGAAGATCCTCGGCACCGCGTGCGGCGTCGGCGTCGAGGGCTCGGGCTGGGTCGCCTCGGAGGGCGTCGTCGTCACCAACGCGCACGTGGTGGCAGGGCAGCAAGACACGCGTGTGCTGGCGGGCGGCGCCGATCCAGGGCTCGACGCGCAGGCGATCGCCTTCGACTCGCGCAACGACATCGCCGTCCTGCGCGTCCCCGGCCTCGACGCGCCGTCACTGAAGATCGCACGCGATCCCCGCTCCGGCACGTCGGCGGCGATTCTCGGGTTCCCGCTCAACGGCCCGTACGACGTGCGCCCGGGACGGCTCGGGCAGACGCGCGAGGTCGTGACCCAGGACGCCTACGGACGCGGCCCGGTGCGGCGCTCGATCGCCTCGCTGCGAGGCGCCGTGCGGTCCGGGAACTCGGGCGGCCCGATGGTCGACGGCGCCGGACGGGTCGTCGCGACGATCTTCGCCGCCACCACCAGCGGCCCGCGTGGCGGGTACGGCGTGCCGAACGCGGTCGTGCGCGAGACGCTCGCGGGCGCGCGTGACCGGGTCTCGACCGGTCCTTGCGGCGGATGAGCCAGCCGCTACCCTCGGGCACCGTATGGGCAAGACGCTCGTCATCGCCGAGAAGCCGTCCGTGGGCGGCGACCTGTCCCGGATCCTGCCGGGGCCGTTCGCCAAGAGCGAGGGCTATCTGGAGTCGCCGACCCACGTCGTGACGTGGGCCGTCGGGCATCTCGTCCAGCTGGCCGAACCCGACGAGTACGACCCGAAGTTCAAGAAGTGGCGGATGGCCGACCTGCCGATCGTGCCGGACGAGTTCCGGCTCGTGGTGCGCGACGAGCGCTCCCGCAAGCAGTTCTCGGTCATCTCGAAGCTGCTCAAGCGCGCCGACATCGACGTTGTCATCAACGCCTGCGACGCCGGTCGCGAAGGTGAGCTGATCTTCGCCTGGACGTACGAGAAGGCGGGATCGAAGAAGCCGGTCCAGCGACTATGGCTGTCCTCGATGACGAGCGCCGCGATCAAGGCTGCATTTGACGCCCTGCGCCCGGCGAGCGAGTTCGCCCGGCTCGAGCAGGCCGCCCGGTCGCGCTCCGAGGCCGACTGGATCGTCGGCATGAACTCCACGCGCGCGGCCACGATCCGCCTGCG
Organism: uncultured Solirubrobacteraceae bacterium; assembly: GCA_963792385.1. Taxonomy (GTDB): domain Bacteria; phylum Actinomycetota; class Thermoleophilia; order Solirubrobacterales; family Solirubrobacteraceae; genus DASSUW01. The sequence continues at coordinate 456,469 of CAWBVZ010000003.1, forward strand.
CTCGTCGTTCGACGGCGCCGTGTCGCTCGGCCGCGTGCAGACGCCGACGCTCGCGATCCTCGCCCGCCGCGAGGAGGAGATCAAGGCGTTCGTGCCCGAGCCGTACTGGCTCGTCGACGCGCGCTTCGAGCCGACCGTCGGCGAGTCCGGCCGCCGTTACGCCGGCCGCTTCCACGCCGGCACCGAGCCGCGGATGAAGACCGCTGCCGAGGCGGAGGCGATCGTCGCCGCTGTGCGCGACCAGCCCGGCGAGATCACCAAGCTCGAGAAGACGACCAAGAAGGAGCGGGCGCCGCTCCTGTACGACCTCACCTCACTGCAGCGTGAGGCCAACACGCGCTTCGGCTTCTCGGCGCGGCGGACGCTGTCCGCCGCCCAGCGCCTGTACGAGGAGCACAAGGCGCTCACGTACCCGCGCACGAGCTCGCGCTTCGTGTCCAGCGACATGATCCCCGAGCTGAAGCCGATCGCCGCCCTCGTCGGTTCCCAGCGCGAGTACGCGCAGGCCGCGAAGTACGTCACCAGCCTCGACGTGCTGCCGCTCGGCCGGATCGTCAACGACGCCAAGGTCACCGACCACCACGCGATCATCCCGACGCGCAGCGAGCACCGCGTGGACAAGATGAGCGACGACGACCGCCGGATCTACGACATGGTCGTCCGCCGGTTCCTCGCCGCCTTCCATCCCGAGGCGGTGTTCGAGAACACGCGGCTGGAGACGACGGTCGTCGAGCACATCTTCCGCACCAGCGGCCGGATCCTCGTGGTCCCGGGCTGGCGCGGCGTGTACGGCGAGGAGACCACGGAGGAGCGCCCCGCGGGCGACGCCGACGACGATGCCGCGGTCGCCAACCAGCTACTCCCGAGGCTCGAGCAGGGCGAGAACGTGCGCACGCTCGAGGTCGAGTCGGCGGAGAAGGAGACCAAGCCGCCGCGCCGCTTCTCCGACGCGTCGCTGCTCTCGGCGATGGAGACCGCCGGGAAGCTCGTCGATGACGAGGACGCGCACGAGGCGATGAAGGACTCGGGCATCGGCACGCCGGCGACGCGGGCGGCGATCATCGAGCGCCTGATCGACGTCGCCTACGTCGAGCGCGAAGGGCGTGCGCTTGTGTGCACGGACAAGGGCGTGAACGTGATCCGGTTCCTCGGCGAGCACGCGCTGACGTCGCCGTCGATGACCGGCGACTGGGAGCACCGGCTGAACCGGATCGAGGAAGGCGAAGAGTCGCGCGAGCGCTTCATGCAGGACATCGCCGCGTTCGCCGCCGAGACCGTGAAGGTGCTCGACGAGAACCTCAAGGAGGTGCGCGTCCCGCGCGCCAACCTCGGCCCGTGCCCGGTCTGCGGGCGCGACATCGTGGAGAACCGCAAGGGCTTCTCGTGCTGGTCGCGCGAGGATCCGGGCTGCGGCTTCGTCATCTGGAAGTCCAAGGCCGGCAAGACGCTGCCGATCGTGGTCGCGCGCGAGCTGATCACGCGCGGGCGCACCGAGAAGGCCGTGACGGGCTTCAAGGGTCGCTCGGGCCGCTCGTTCCGCGCCCGCCTTGCGCTGATGCAGAGCGAGGACGGGAAGTGGCGCGTCGAGTTCGACGAGCCGTGGGCGCGCGAGGGCGCCAAGCCGCCGGAGGGTGAGGAGCCCCAGGCTGCGGCCGAGGAAGCGGCGCCAGTGGCGCCTGCCGAAGCCGCTTAGCGCTCTTAGAAGGGCTGGCGGGCGGGATCGACCGGTGGCGCGTGGCGAACCGCCGCGTGGCCGGGGCGGCCGAGCAGGAGGCGGAACATGCCGGCGAAGCCGGCGCCCAGCGCGGCGAGGAACTCGGAGAGCGGGCTGACCGGGCGGTGCTCGATCAGCACGGCGTCAACCTCGGGGATCCCGGCGCCGCCGTCATGGCTCCATGCCACGTAGAGATCCTCGCTCCCGACGATCTCGGCCAGATTCGCAGCCAGGACGAGGTCGGCATCGGTGTGCTCGATGGGCAAGTGGAGGTGAGGCATTTCTCGAAACTCCCGTGGCGCTGGCTACTGGTTGGAGTAACGGCAACCAGCCTCGCAACTTGAGCCACAATCGGCTCCCGAACATCCGTCCATTCGGGTTGAATAGCCGCTCCGAGCGACGTCCGGGTGGTCAGGACGTGAACCTCCGTCAGTTCGTCCTGTGCTCCGGCGACACTGGTGGGATGCCGTTGACGCTGATCACGGGTCCCGCGAACGCCGCGAAGGCGGGCGCCGTGCTCCACCGCTTCCGCGCCGTGCTCGTGCGCGAGCCGGTGCTCGTGGTGCCGACGCCTGCCGACGTCGACCACTACCAGCGCGAGCTGGCCGCCGAGGGCATCGTGGTGGGCGCGCAGGTCCTGACGTTCTCAAACCTCGTGCGCGCGCTGGCGGCGGCGGCGGGCGTGCACACGCGCCCGCTGGGCGCCGTCGCCCGCCAGCGCCTGGTGCGGGCGGTCGTCGCCGGGGCACAGCTCGAGGCGCTCGCGCGCTCGGCCGCAGCGCCCGGGTTCGCCGCCGCGCTGGAGGCGCTGTTCGCGGAGCTCGGCCGCTCGCTCGTCGGCCCCGCACGGTTCACGCGCGCGGTGCGCGACTGGGAGACGGCGGGCGACGCGCCGGCGCACGCCGCCGAGCTCGCCGCCCTGTACTCGACGTACCACCGCCGGCTCGAGCGGCTCGGCGCCGTGGACACGGAGGGGCTGGCACGCGCCGCCCTCGACGCCATCCGCGCGCGTCCGGCGGCGTGGGGTGCGCGGCCGGTGTTCCTGTACGGGTTCGACGACCTCACGCCGCTCCAGCGCGACACGGTCGAGACGCTGGCCCGCCATGCCGAGGTGCACGTCGCGCTCGCCTACGAGCCCGGCCGCGCGGCGTTCGCGGGCCGGGCGGCGACGGTCGAGCTGCTCAAGCCGCTGGCGGACCGTCACGACCTGCTGGAGGAGCGCTCCGAGCACTACGCGCCGTCCGCGCGGGCGGCGCTGCACCACCTCGAGCGCGGCCTGTTCGAGCCCGGGGCCGACCGGCTGGCGCCGAACGGCGCCGTGCGGCTGCTGGAGGCGGGAGGCGAGCGCGCGGAGGCGGAGCTGGTCGCCGCCGAGGTGCTCGAGCTGATGGGCGACGGCGTGGTGGCGGAGGACATCGCCGTGCTCGTCCGCGGCGGGGCCGAGCAGGCCGAGGTGCTCGGGCAGGTGTTGGAGGCGTACGGCGTGCCGGTCAGCCTCGAGCGCCGCCCGCGGCTCGACCGCACTCGGCTCGGAGGCGGGGTGCTCGCCGCCGCCCGCGCTGCGCTCGGGCGGCTCGGTAGCCGACCTCCTCATGTGGCTGCGCACGCCCGGCCGGCTCGCCGAGCCGGACGCCGCCGACGCGCTCGAGACGCATGCCCGCCGCACCGAGCTGACGACCGCGGCCGAGGCCCGGCGGCACGTGCCGCCCGTCCTCCTGGAGTCACTCGACGCGCTCGCCACGGCGGCCGCCGCCGGCCCGGAGGCGTTCCTGGAGGCGCTCGTGACGGAGGCCGACGTGATCTGGACCGCGCCGCATCGCCGCGCCGCGGCGGTGCTCGGGCCGGACGAGGCGGCGGACGCGCGGGCGGCGGCCGCGCTCCGTTCGGCCGCTGCGGAGCTGCGGTCCCTCGCCGTCGCGGAGCCGGCGCTGGCAGGCGGCCCGAAGGAACTGCTCGAGGCGCTCGCCGCGGTGCCGGTGCGCGAGCCGGCGGTGCAGGGCGCGGTGCTGGTCGCCGACCCGCTCGCGATCCGCGCCCGCCGCTTCCGTGCCGTCTTCGTGTGCGGCCTCCAGGAGGGCGATTTCCCGCGCCATCCCGTGCCGGAGCCGTTCCTCGACGACGCGGCGCGGATCGCGCTCGCACGTGCGAGCGGCATCGTCCTCCCGCGTCACGAGGACGTGCTCGCGCGCGAGCGCTACCTGCTCTACGCCGCCGTGTCGCGCCCGGAGGAGGTGCTGCTGGTCTCCTTCCGGTCGTCCGACGAGGAGGGCGATCCGGTGCAGCCGTCGGCCTTTGTGGACGACATCCGCGCGCTGTTCACGGACGAGCTGTGGGAGCGCCGGGGCCGCCGCCTGCTCGCCGAGGTGACGTGGCCGCCGGGCGCGGCGCCGACGCCGCACGAGCTGCGCCGGGCGCGCGCAGCGGAGGAGGAGCATCCCGACCCGCAGCCGCTCGGCGCCCCCACCAGCGAGCCGGTGCTGGCCGGGCTGGCCGCGCGTGAGACCGAGGCGGCGCGCGGGCTGGAGAACTTCGCCGGCTGCGGCGTGCGCTGGTTGATCGAGAGCGTCTTGCGCCCGCGGCGCACGGAGCCGGATCCCGAGCCGATGCGGCGCGGCTCGCTCGCCCACCGGGTGCTGGAGCGCACGCTGCGCGGCCTGCGCGAGCGCGACGGCTCGGGGCGGCTCACCCCGGCTTCGCTGCCGCTAGCGCTGGAGGAGCTGACCGCGGCGATGGACGAGCTGCGCTCGGCGGCCGCAACCACCGCGGCGCGCGCCGCGCTGCGCGCGCTCGAGGTCGACCTCCGGCGCCTGCTGAGTCACGAGGCCGAGTACGGCGCCGGGCTCGAGCCACGGTTCCTCGAGTGGGGCTTCGGCGGCGAGCGGGACGAGCACGGCCCGCTGCCGCTCGCGGGCACCGGTCTCGGCGTCACCGGGCGCGTCGACCGGATCGACGTCGACGCCGCCGGTCGCGCCGTCGTGCGCGACTACAAGGGCCGCGTGGTCAAGGCTGGCGCGCGCTGGGCGCAGGACCGGCGGCTCCAGGTCGCGCTCTACGCGCTCGCCGTCCGCGAGCTGCTCGAGCTCGAGCCGGTGGGCGCGCTCTACCAGCCGGTCGGCAACAAGGACGTGCGGCCGCGCGGGATCGTGCGCGACGATGTGCCGGGCCGCTACGTGAACGGCGACGTCGTCGATGCCGACGCGTTCGAGGCCACGCTGGAACAGGCGCGCGCGGTCGCCGCCGAGGCGGCTGCCGACCTGCGGGCGGGCCGGATCCGCGCGTGCCCGGATGCGTGCTCGCCGATGGGTGGCTGCGCCTACCCGGCGATCTGCCGCGCCGGCGAAGGTGTGGCGGAGGAGGCCGCGGCGTGAGCGCGCCCGTCGCCGACCGATCCAGCCGCGCGCCCGGCGGCGTGCAGTTCACTCCCGAACAGCGCGTCGCGATCGAGGACCGCAGCGGCTCGGCCCTGCTCGCGGCCAACGCGGGCTCCGGCAAGACCGCGGTGATGGTGGAGCGGTTCGTGGAGGCGGTGCTCAGCGACGGCGTGCCGGTCGGGTCGGTGCTCGCGCTCACGTTCACCGAGAAGGCGGCCGGGGAGCTGCGCGAGCGGATCCGCCGCCGGTTCACGGCGCTCGGCGAGGACGAGCATGCGCGCGAGGCGCAGGCCGCCTGGATCGGGACGATCCATGGCTTCTGCGCGCGGATCCTGCGGGCGCGGCCGCTCGCCGCCGGGCTCGATCCGCGCTTCACCGTGCTCGACGCCGCGGCTGCGCGCCGGGTCGCCGAGCGCGCCTACGACCGCGCGCTGGAGGCATGGGCGGCGGCGCGCGGCGCCGAGGCGGTCGACCTTGCTGCCGCCTATGGCCCGGCGCTGCGCGACATCCTCCTCGCCGCGCACGAGACGCTCCGCAGCCGTGGAGCGGCGCAGCCGCGGCTGCCGATCCCGCCCCCCGCCGCGGCGCCCGCCGCGGGCGCGCTCGCCGCTGCCCGCGACGTCGCGGCTGCCGCGCTGGCGGTCGTCGCCGACGGCAAGAAGGTCGCCGCGGCGCGCGAGGCGCTCGACGCGCTCGCGTGCCCCCGGGAGGGCGAGGAGGTCCCGTGGCCGGGCGCGCTCGACGCCGCGAAGCTCGGCACCGGCGCGAAGGCGCTCGACGATCCGGCCTGCGCCGCCTACCGCGAGGCGTGGGAGGCCTACCGGGCGGCGTGCGCCGACCACCACGGCCGTGCGGCGCTCGTGCTGGTCGACGACCTGCTCGATCGCTTCAACGCGGCGTACGACGAGGCGAAGGCGGCGCGGGCGGGCGTGGACTTCTCCGACCTCGAGCTGCGCGTGCGCGACCTGCTGGACGACCCCGTGGCGCGTGCCGCGTGGGCCGAGCGGTTCGAGCTGATCATGATCGACGAGTTCCAGGACACGAATCGCCTGCAGCTCGACGTGCTCGAGGCGCTCGACCGCGACAATCTGTTCGCCGTCGGCGACGAGTTCCAGTCGATCTACCGCTTCCGCCACGCCGACGTGACGATCTTCCGCGAGCGGCGGGAGCGGCTCGGCGCCGGTGGCGTGCGCCGGCTGGCGCACAATTTCCGCTCCGGCGAGGAGCTGCTCGACGTGCTCAACGGCGCATTCGCCCCGGAGCTCGGCGATCGCTTCACGCCGCTCGTCGCCGGGGCGACCGACACCGACGGCCCGCTGCGGCTGTTCGATCCCGATCCCGAGGCCGGCGAGCCGCCGGTCGAGTTGCTGCTGACCGACACCCGGGGATGGGACGAGCCGGAGCTCGAGCGCATGCTCGGGCTCGCCGGGCTCGCGCCGCAGCCGTGGCGCCGCGCCGAGGCGCGGCTGGTGGCGCACCGGCTGCGCGCGGAGGTCGACGCCGGCCGGCGCCCCGGGGACGTCGTCGTGCTCGTGCGCGCGACCGCGTCGCTGCGGCTGCTCGAGCAGGCGCTGGAGGAGCAGGGCCTGCCGACGTACGTGGTCGGCGGCCGCGGCTACTGGTCGCAGGAGCAGGTCCGCGACGGGCTCGCCTACCTCGCAGCGCTCGCCAACCCGCACGACGAGGAGGCGCTGCTGGCGGCCCTGTCGTCGCCGTTCTGCGGCGCCGGCACCGACGCGCTCGTGCTTGTCTCCCAAGCCGGCCGGGAGAGCGGCCGCGGCACCTGGGCGGCGCTGCGCGAGGCGGAGGCCGAGGGTGCGCCGTGGCTCGAGCACCTGCCGGACGATCAGCGCACCCGCCTGCTGGCGTTCGCGCGCGTGTTCGCCGGCGAGCGCCCGCGCGCCGAGCGCGAGCCCGTCGAGGTGCTGCTCGAGCGCGCGATCGTCGCCACCGGCTACGACCTCACCGTGCTCGCGCGCTCCGGCGGGGAACGGCGGCTCGCGAACCTGCGCAAGCTGATGCGGCTGGCGCGTGACTACGAGCGCGCTGAGGGCCCCGATCTGCGCGGCTTCGTGACGTTCGCGCACACGCAGGACGTCGTCGAGGCGCGCGAGGGTGAGGCCGCGCTCGAGTCCGAAGGGCTCGACGCCGTCCGGCTGATGACGATCCACCGTGCCAAGGGGCTGGAGTTCCCGGTCGTGTGCGTGGCCGACCTCGGCCGCGCGGCGGGCGGCGGCCGCGACCGGCTGCTGCTCGGGCCGGACGGGAGCGTCGGGCTGAAGCTGGCGCCGATCGGCGGCGGCGAGCCGGTGTCCGCGCTCGACTGGCAGCGCCTCGCCGACGCCGAGCAGGCGGCCGACGCCGAGGAGGAGCGGCGGCTGTTCTACGTCGCGATGACGCGGGCGCGCGAGCTGCTGATCCTCTCGGGCGGCATCGACTGCGAGCGCCTGCCCGACCCGCGGCCCGGCGGGCCGCCGATCGACTGGATCTCCCGCGCACTGGTCGGTCACCCATCCGCCGCGGTGGCCGGGCCGGAGACGCTCATCCAGCGCACCTGGGACGGCCGCCCGGCACGGCTGCGCTGTCTGCTGAACGCGCCCGCGACGCTCGACGCCGTACTCCCGCGCGCCGCCCTCGCCCCCGCCGGGCGCCCGCGTGCCGGCGCCCCGGCCACCGCGCTCCCGGACGCGCCGGCGGTCCTGCCCGCGCCGCCCGCCCGCGCGCGGCCGGCTCCGCAGCGGCTGTCCTACAGCTCGCTCGGCGCCTATGCCCGGTGCGGCTACCGGTTCTACCTCGAGCGCCTGCTCGGGCTTAGGCCCGTCGCGCCGCCGCCGCGCGCGGACGCGGCGGACCCCGTTGCGGGCGGACTCGACCCCAGGGTGCGCGGTTCGCTCGTCCACCTCGCGCTCGAGCGGCTCGACTTCGCGCGCGCGGAGGTGCCCGACGCGGCGGCGGTGCTGGCGATGGGCGTCGAGTGGGACGTGCAGCTGACGCCCGCCGACGTCGAGGACATCCGCGCGCTCGTGGCGGCGTTCGCCACGTCATCGCTGTGCGAGCGGCTGGCCGGCGCCCGCCGGACCCGCCGCGAGGCGCCGTTCTCGTTCGCGCTCGACCCGGCCGGCGGTGGGCCGCTCGTGACCGGCTTCCTCGACGCCGTCGCGGTCGAACCCGACGGCACTGTGCTGATCGTCGATTACAAGTCCGACCGCCTCGAGGGCGCCGAGCCCGCCGACATCGTCGAGCGGTCGTACGCGACCCAGCGCCTCGTCTACGCGCTCGCCGCGCTGCGCGACGGCGCCCCGCGCGCCGAGGTCGCCTACTGCTTCCTCGAGCGTCCCGGCGAGCCGGTCACGCGCGCGTTCGTCGCCGCCGAGGAGCAGGCGCTCGCCGAGCGCCTCGCCGGCGTCGCCGGCGGCGTGCTCGAAGGCCGCTATCCGGTGGCGGAGACGCCGCACCGCGACCTCTGCGGCGACTGCCCGGGTCGTGCGGCGCTGTGCTCGTGGGGCGAGGACATGACTCTGCGCGAGCCTCCGGTCCCGGCGAACGTCAACCCCGCTGGGTAAGGAAGCTGGGTGTCCGTTTGCGGACCGCGAGGGCGCGTGGGCGAGGGGTGGACGACAAACCCTTCCTCCTGGTAAGGGAACGTAGTCCACCCCCCTGATCTCGCCCCCTTAATGCCGCAGTTGACGTTCGCCGGGCTCGCCGCCCCGCGCGGAGCTAAGGCCCCTGGTACGGCTCCTCGAACAGCCGGATCGCCGACTCGCGGTCCGGCACCCGCAGCTTGCGCAGCACAGCCGCTACGTGGCTGCGCACGGTCGCCGGTGAGACGAACAGGCGGCGCGCGATCTCGCTCGTGGTCAGGCCCTGGCGCAGGAAGTCGAGCACCTGCCACTCGCGGCTCGTGAGCTGCACGGCGCCGCTCTGGCCGAGCAGGGCGCGGCGGCGCGGCGCGCTGTCGCGGAACTCCTCGACGAGGCGGAGCACCAGCTCGGGCGGGAGCGCGATCTTGCCTTCGAGCACGTCGGCCAGCTCGTCGCCGAGCTCCTCGAACGGCATGTCTTTCAGCAGATAGCCCGACGCACCCGACCGCAAGGCCGCGAACAGGTCCTCGTCGCTACGCGAGACGGTGAGCATCACGGCGCGCGTGCTCGGCAGCCGGGCGGTAATCTCCCAGGCCGCGGCGGCGCCGCCGCCGGGCATCCGCATGTCGAGCAACGCGACATCGGGCCGCTCGCGGAGCGCCGCCTGCACGGCGTCCGCGGCGTCTCCCGCAAGCGCCACGACAGTGAACCGCGGGTCGGCCTCGACTGCCAGGCGGACGTCTTCCCGGGTCGGCGCGTGGTCGTCGGCCACGAGCACCCGCGCCGGGGTGCTCATCGGAGCTCCACGGCCACCTCAGTCCCGGCGTCCGGCCCTGACCGGACGCTCAACTCCGCTCCGACGAGCGCGGCCCGCTCGTGCATGCCGCCGAGGCCGAAGCCCGGCGTCCTCGCCATGGGATCGAATCCCGTGCCGTCATCGATCACCCGCAGCCGCAGCGGGTCGCACGACAGCTCGATCTGCACCCGCGTCGCGTTGCCGTGACGCGCGTTCGTGACCGCCTCGCCGAGGATCCGCGCGAGCGCCTCGCTCACCTCCGGGCCGGCCTGCGCGGTGCCGGAGCTCGAGAACGTCACGCTCACGCCCGTGCGCGCGGCGATCACCACGGCGTGGCGCGCGAGTACCCGGTCGAGCGGTTCGTCGACCGCGCGCCGCAGGTGCTCGATCGCCCACCGCGAGTCGAGCAGCGCCCGGTCGGCCGCCACCACGATGTCCTCGGCGTCCGGCTGGCCGGCGAGCCGCACCGCTCGGCGACGGATGAACGCCAGCTCCTGCGCGACGCCGTCGTGCAGGTCACGCGCGATCCGCCGGCGTTCACCCTCGGCAGCGCGCGCGGCGACGGTCTTGGCCACCTCGGCGACGGCCGCCCACAGCAGGACAAGGCAGAACAGCAGCCGCAGGAGGTCGCCCAGATGCACCCAGTTGGAGACGGGCGGGAGCAGGGCGTAGTGGAACTTGGCGAAGGCGAAGAACAGCACTGCAAGCCCGAGCCGGCGAGCGAACGCGTCACCCGACCGCAGACCGCGCCCGGTGAGGCCGACGGCGGCCAGCACGAAACCGGCGGTGCCGACGAACTGGAGCACGATCGCGGCCAGCGGCTGGCGCAGCACCGGCCGCGCGACGTCGACGTCGATCGGCGCGATCGGCTCCTGCGCGAGCACGAACGCCACCGGGCCGGCCACGACCGCCAGCGCGAGCAGCGTGATCGCCGTCATCGAGAGCACGGCGCGCCGCGGCATCCGCACCGCGCGCGCGGGCGCGAACGCGCCGGCGGCCAGCAGCGCCGACCCCACGAGCGTTCCGGTGAGCGCGATCACGCCGCGCGGTCCGTGCCCGGGCGCCACGGTGAGCAGCGTCGTCAGCACGGCGAACGTCACGGCGATCAGCGCGAGGCCGGCTGCGATCACGAGCCGGTCCAGGCGCAGGCCGTCACGCCAGCCGCGCACCACGATCGCGGTCGCCAGCAGGCCGATCACCGCCATGCCGGTGTCGAGCGCCACGCGCAGGTGGGCTGCCGGGTAGGCGAACTGCAGCGGCGCCACGACCGGGAGCGCGAGCGTCACGACGAGCGCCGCACCGGCGGCGCTTGCGAACGGCAGCCAGAGGCGGATCGGCTCGAGGCGCCGGGAGACCGGACCGGTCACGCCGGCCCATGGCACAGGACGCACTGCCGCGCTCAACGCGGAGGATCCGGTCGATTGATCCCGGTGGTCGCCTTACTCACCCCTCGACTCCTATCGGACGTGGCTTTTGGCCCTCCGAAGATGCACAGCGCTTGTGGCCCGTGCATGGACGCCAGGAGTTTCTACCGGAAGGAAGGCGTAAGTGGCAAGGGTGATCGACACAACTTCCCCGCAGGTCGTGTCGCCTCAGGCCTCCGCAGGCTCCTTGGGCGGGAGCACCGGACCGTCGTATCCAGGCGGCAGATTCGGCGCTCGGCGCTGGTCGACGACCGCATTCAGCTCCGCGCCGAACAGGAGCACCGAGTTTGTGAGCCACAACCAGATGAGCAGGATTACGACAGCGGCGAACGCGCCGTATGTAGCCGAGTACGACGAGAAGCCCGACACGTAGACGAAGAATCCGGCCGACGCGAGGATCCACAGCGCCACGCCGAACACGGCCCCGGGAGTGATGTACTTCCAGTGCCGGATCTCCACGTTCGGCGCTGCGTAGTACACGATCGCGTAGATCAGCATCGCCGACAGCAGCGCCGCGGGCCAGCGCACGATCCGCCACACGTCCACGGCGGTGTCGCCGAGGCCGATCAGGCCGAGCACGTCACCGGCGAGGCCGCCGCCGAGGAACACCAGCACGCACGTGACGAGCACGAGCGCCATCAGCACGAGCGTCCATCCGAGGTTGTGGGCCTTGTGCTTGACGAACCCGCGCCCCTCCTGCACCCGCCACACCTGGTTGAGCGCCGAGCCGGCCGCACCGAATGCGCCCGACGCGCCGTAGAGCGCCGTCACCAAGCCGAGCACCAGCGCTCCGAGCGCGGTACCGCGCTCGCTCTGGGCGGACTCCAGCGCGCTCGCCACCGCATCGACCGTCGCGGGCGGGGCGCCGGCGGTCTTCAGGTAGTCGGCCGCGTCGTGCACCAAGCTCTCCTGGCCGAAGAAGCCGAGCACGGCAACGCCGAACAGCAGCGCCGGGAACAGCGACAGCAGCGAGTAGTAGGTCAGCGCAGCCGCACGCTGCGTCATCTCGTCCTTCTGGAAGCGCTGGAACGCGCGCTTGAGGTCCCCGGCCTCGATCACCGGACCCGGGCGGCCGCTAGGTGCGGCCGCCCGCCCGCCGCCGGGGCTCTGCGTCAGAGCCTGCCCCGCCCGCCGAAGCGGCTGCCGAGGCCGTAGCCACCCGACGGGATGCCGGCCAGCAGCACCAGGATCGCCGCGATGATCGCCACGATCGAGGGCAGGCCGAGCGCGAGGCACAGTGCGTACACGAGGGCCGCCACGAGGACGGCGATGATGATTCCGATCATGCGCCCAGCCTTCCCGGCGGCGCGCGCAAACAATCCTCAGGGTCGCCGCGGTAGGAGGGCATGCCCGTCGAGCACCGACTGGGCTACCTCGACCACGCGGCGCCCGCTCGCGCGCGAATGGTCGCGTAGGAGCTCGAACGCCTCCCGCTCGTCGACGCTGTGGCGCTCCATCAGAATCCCCTTGGCGCGCTCGATCACACCGCGCCGCTCGAGCGCGCCCTCGAGCTGCTCGACCTTGTCGTTCAGCCGGCTGGCCTCGCGGTACCGGCGCACGGCGATCTCGATCGCCCCCTGCACCGACTCCGGGTCCATCGACTCCACGTACGCGGAGATCCCGCTCTCGGCCGCTCTCGAGAGGAAGTCGACGTCGGCACCGGCCAGCTGCGCGATCACGGGGCCGGACGCGAACTCGACGGCCTCGGCGATCAGCGCCAGCGCGTGCTCGTCGTCGTGGTGGACGACCACGATCGCAACCTGCGGGTCCTCACGCGCGATCAGCTCGACCGCCTCGCGAACCGACACTGCGTACGGCGTCACTTCATGGCCGAGCTCGGCGAGTACCGCGTGCAGCCCGCGCAACGCCTTCTCGTCCTCGTCTGCGATCAGCACCCGAAGGTGGGTCTCAGCGATGGAACTTCCGGCTGTTGAGGACATCATTGAGCGACTACACTGGTCCGGCTGCGACCTAGAGACCCGTCGCAGCCCTCAGGCGCCCCACACCCCGGCGCATCCAGTAACGCGAACGGGGAAGGGTTTGGAATCGATCGATCATCAGGTGGACCATGGCGCGTCGAGCGGAGGATATCCCCCTAGCTCGGATGATCGTGCGGCGCGCTCCCGTGAGGACCGGCGCCTGCTCGAGCGCTATCACCGCCACGGCGATCGGGTTGCTCGCGAGGCCCTGGTTCAGCGATTCCTGCCGCTTGCCCGCCAGCTTGCACGCCGGTACCAGCGCGGCAGCGAGCCGCTCGACGACCTCATCCAGGTCGCCTCGCTCGGCCTGCTGAAGGCGATCGACCGGTTCGAGCCCGAGCGGCCGACCGCGTTCTCCTCGTTCGCCGTGCCGACGATCCTCGGCGAGCTCAAGCGCCACTTCCGTGACAAGGGCTGGTCGGTGCGCGTGCCGCGCGACCTGCAGGAGATGGCCGTCCGCGTCGACCGCGTAGGCGAGGAGCTCGCACGCGCCCTGGGCCGGGCGCCGACGCCGCAGGAGATCGCCGATCACGTCGGCATCACTGTCGAGCGCGTCCTCGAGGCGCGCGAGGCCGCGGGCGCGTACCGCGCGATCTCGCTCGACCGCCCGCGCGACGACGACGAGGACGGCGACGGCCTCTCGGACTCGATGGGTCTCGAGGACCCGGGCTTCGGCCGGGCCGAGCACGCCGCGACGGTCGAGCGCCTGATGTCCGTACTGACCGAGCGTGAACGCGAGGTGCTTCGCCTGCGCTTCGCGGAGGACCTCACGCAGTCCGAGATCGGCGACCGGGTGGGCGTCTCGCAGATGCACGTCTCGCGCCTGATCCGCCAGGCGGTGGCGCGGCTGCGCGAGGAGGCCGAGGACGAGCGCGACGTGGCGTGACCTCGAGGGCGGCGACGGGTACGATCGCCGCCATGGAGCACTGGGACCTGCGTACGCTCGCCGTCGAGCCTCACCAGCCGCGGATCCTGCACTCTGCGCGCGGCGAGGCTAGGTCGATCGCGATCCACCTACCCGCCGGTGAGTCGCTTCAGGAGCACCAGGTCCACGAGCGCGCCTATCTCGTGGTGTTGGACGGAACGATCGAGATCTCCAACGGAGGGGAGCCGATCGCCGGCGATTCGGGGTTCGTCGCGGTGTTCGATCCGCACGAGCGTCATGAGGTACGGGCCACCAAGGACGCACGGTTGCTGCTCTTGCTGGCACCATGGCCGGGAGACGGCCATCCGGGGGCACGCGACTAGGGGAGGAGAAACCGAATGGCAGAGATCCAGTTCAAGGAGATCACCAAGCGGTATCCGGACGGCTTCGAGGCCGTCAAGGCAATCGACCTGGACATCAACGACGGCGAGTTCATGATCCTCGTGGGCCCGTCCGGCTGTGGGAAGTCGACAGCGCTGCGGATGATCGCGGGGCTCGAGGACATCACCGAGGGCGACCTCATGATCGGCGGCGAGCGCGTCAACGACCTCGCGCCGCGCGACCGGGACATCGCGATGGTGTTCCAGAACTACGCGCTCTACCCGCACATGACGGTGCGCGACAACATGGGCTTCGCGCTCAAGCTCGCCAAGACCGACAAGGGCGAGATCGACCGCAAGGTCAGCGAGGCGGCGAAGATCCTCGATCTCGAGCAGCACCTCGAGCGCAAGCCGGCGAACCTCTCGGGCGGCCAGCGCCAGCGCGTCGCGATGGGGCGCGCGATCGTGCGCGACCCGAAGGTGTTCCTGATGGACGAGCCGCTCTCGAACCTCGACGCGAAGCTGCGCGTGCAGATGCGCACCCAGGTCGCGCGGATCCAGCACCAGCTCGGCACCACGATGGTGTACGTGACGCACGATCAGACCGAGGCGATGACGCTCGGCGACCGCGTCGCGGTGATGCGCGCCGGGCTGATCCAGCAGGTCGACACGCCGGCGAACCTGTACGACAGCCCGCAGAACCTGTTCGTGGCCGGGTTCATCGGCTCGCCGTCGATGAACTTCCTGCCGGGCCGGCTCGAGGGCGACGTCGTGAAGACGCCGATCGGTGACCTGACGCTGCCCGACCAGCTGCGGCAGGCGATGCAGCGGCGGGAAGCCGGCGCGCGTGACGTGATCGTCGGCGTCCGGCCGGAGCAGTTCGAGGACGCGGCGGTCGAGCAGGACGAGCACGCGGACCGGCACAAGTTCCGCGCCCACGTCGATGTCGTCGAGTCGATGGGCTCGGAGCTGTACGTCTACTTCGACGTCGAGTCCCAGGGCATGGACTCCGACGAGCTGAGCGAGCTCGCGGCCGACTCGGGCGTGGAGGACCTCCCGAGCCACGGCGACGGCCAGCAGATCGTCGCGCGCCTGTCTTCGGAGAGCAAGGCCAGCCCAGGCGCCGAGATCGAGCTCACAGTCGATCTCACCACGCTCAAGCTGTTCGCGGCGGACGACGGCCGCAGCTTGACGACCGCGGCCTCCTAGCCGCTCACTGCTTTCGCCGCTGCTGACGCGGCGGGGGGCGCCGGCGCCATTTGCGCCGGCGCTCCTCGCGGCGCAACTGCTCGAGCACGTCATCGCTCCACTCGTGGGTGCGCAGGACGCGGTAGCGATCGCGCGCGACGCGGAGGTAGGCGTCGGTCTCCGTCTCGCCGTCGGCGATCAGGCCGCCCGCCTTCAGGAGCTCGACCACGGGCTCGTACTCCTCGGCGAACCAGTGTCGCGCGACCTCGGCGCGATCCATGTAGGTGCGGCGGTTCTGCATCGCCCGGAAGCCCCACGCCTCGACGGCTTCCGCGAGCACGCCGAAGTCCCACGGATCCGACACGCTGATCCGCTCGCGCGCCTCGGCCGGGAGCGGCACGCGCTCGCGGAACAGTCGCTCGTGGTCCTTCAGCGGCAGGTCGGAGACGAGCGTCTCCTGAGTCAGCGGCAGGCGCGTCTCGACCTCGACCACGTACGCGTCGATGTCGGTGCGCCCGAGCGACTTGGCCACCGAGACGCGGTGGTGGCCATCGCGCACGAAGTAGAGGTCGCCGATCTTGTACAGCGACACCGGCGGGAACGCCTCGCCGCGCCGCTGCGCGGCGGCGATGCGCTCCCAGCGGCTGCGCAGCCGGGCCGACGTCGGCCGTAGGCCGCGGTCGAAGTCCACCGCGCGGTCGACGCTGCCGACGATCGCGTCCAGCGGCACGACGCGCAGGCCCAGGTCGTGCTGGCCGATCCGCCCGAGCGCCTCCACGACCTCCTCGAACGGCAGCATGAGCGCGACGTCGTCGGGCTCGCGCCGGAGCCTGCGACTGATATCGGCGAGGAGACGCGCCCGTCGGGCGCGGGTGAAGTCGGACTGGGCGTCTGAGCCGGGAAAGCCCGTGCTCACCCTCGGCGGCGCCTCACCCGCCTGCGCCGACGGCATCGCCGTCGAGCGCGTCGTCCAACGACTTGACCAGCGTGAAGACGCCGTCGAGACCGGTGATCCGGAACGTCTTCACGATGGCGTCATTGTCGCAGACGACCACGAGCGAACCGCCTCGCAGCTTGAGGCGGCGGTGGGCCCCGATCAGCACGCCGAGGCTGGATGAGTCGATAAATGTCGTGGCGGTGAGATCCACGATCACGTTTGAGCGGCCCTCGTCGATCGGGGCCGAGACGCGCTGTTTGAACTCGGGCGCGGTGAAGAGATCGATCTCCCCGTGGACGGCGACGACCTGCGTATCGCCGTTCAGCTTGCGGTCGGTGATCGCGAACTCCACGCCCATCAGCCTGTCAGGTGACTGCCCGGCCTCCGCCGGTTCGAATCATCGGCCGTTGGTGTAGGCAAGCCGCACGTGGAGGTACTCGATGTCCCCCTCGGGAGTGACGGAGAGCTCGTCGGCCAACTGCTCGATCACGTTGCCGACGCCGGGCACGGCGGCGTCCACGATCAGCGCCTGGCCACCGCCTTGGCGCAGCGGTCCGACGCGCAGGAGGAGCGAGCGGTCGCCCGAGTCGAGCGCGACGTTGATCTTGTCGTCGATGCTGTGCGCGGGCGCGCGCGCGGCGATCAGGTCGGCCACCAGGACGGCGTCGTCGAGGCGGTCGAGCGGCAGGTCGGCGCGCGCGGCGAGCATGCCGACGACGCGGCGGAGGATCGGGCCCACGAGCGGGCCGGAGGCGATGGAGACCGTTGTCGCCGGCTCTGGGGTGGTGTTCACGCGACTCCCAGCCGCGGCCGGCATCGGAACGACATCGCGAGGCGGCTGCCACAGGTCGCGCCACGCTCGAGCTCGACGCCGTCTGCGAGCGCCGCGATCAGCGGAAGACCGAGGCCGGGACCTTCGAGGTCCGGGCTCGGGCCGATCCCGCGGCCGTAGTCGCACACGATCAGGTCGAGCCGGTCGCCGTTCGGCCGGATCACGACGTCGATTGGGCCGGGCTCGTCCTCGTCGTAGGCGTGGCGCACGACGTTCGTGCAGGCCTCGGTGACGGCGAGCCGCATGTCCTCGACCAGATTGGCCGGGAGCTGCAGCGCCTCGGCGAACGCTCCGAGCACGTGCCGGATCACGGCCACGTTCTCGGGCCGTGCGGGGAGGGTGAGGCGCACGTCCGAGTTCATCGGCACAGGGCGCGAGCCGGACGATCGTCTGTGCCGCGACCGGATCCGATGCTCCTGGATGCCCGAGTTCTCTCGTGCGCTCCCTCGGAAAACGTGGGGAGACTGTTCACTGGCCATAATCGACTTGATCTGCTCTACCCCGACTCAAGATCGCGGTAACAGCGCCGCTCGACCCGGTTCCGAAGTGAACCTCGCTCCGCGCACGGTCGGGAGCATGACACAATCGAAGGCGAGGAGCGACGGGGGGAATGGACCAGCGCGACGAGCCACGTGATGCCGCCAGCATCGACGCCCGAGGCATCAGGCCGCCGGCCGCGTACTCGATCGCCGAACGGCGGTCGGGCGACCGGGTGACCGTGCTCGTCCTGCACGGCGAGCTCGACCTCGCGGCCGCGCCGCAGCTGCGCGCGAGCGTCGACGACGTCGCGGCGGGCCGCGCGCTCGTGATCGACTTCTCCGAGGCCACGTTCATCGACTCGGCGGTGCTGAAGGAGTTGCTGCGGGCGCGTGCCGAGCTGTCCGCGCGCGACGTGCGGCTGCTGCTCGCGGCCGTCCCGCCACCGGTGCGGCGGCTGCTCGACCTCACGCGCACGTCTGAGCTGTTCGAGGACGCGCCGGATGCCGAGACGGCGATCAAGCGGCTGACCGGCTGACCGCCACCGGGCGCGGGGCGGCGGGGGTTTCGTGCGTGTTCGCGCCCGCGCACAGCCATTGGAAGCCCGCGTGCAGCATGTCGTTCCCGGCGGACGCGGCCAGCACCGTGGCGACGGTGCGGCCCGTCGCGGGCGCATGGAGCCGCAGGGCCACGAGCCCGAGCGCGGTCCAGGCGCCGGTGCAGCGCGTACACGTCAGCAACTCGCCGACGGCGTAGCGAAGCCGGCGGCCCTTCGGACGCCGGCGACCCGCCTGCTCCTCGACGAACGGCTGGCGGATCCAGCTCTCGACCTTCTCGTGGACGATCAGCTTCGAGAGCGCGAACGTGGCCGCGGCGAGGATCGGCACCTCGTCGCGAGCGACCGGCTCGCGCCCGCGGGCCGTCAGCGCGGCCGCGCCCAACAGCGCGCCATAGAGGGTCGTCAGGGCGGCGTAGTCCACCGCCTCGGTCGGCGTCTGCGTAGCCGGCTTCATGAAGCTCAGATTGGGCGCGGGTTGGGGTCCGGCGGCAGCGGCCCGGGCTCGGGCGTCGGCGCCGGCGGCGCGGGCGGCGGTTCCGGCCGCGGGAGCGGGGAGGGAGCAGTCACAGCTCACGCCTACCCAGCCGGATGCCTGCTTAGCCCGTTAACGACCGAGACGCCCTTGCTGGGGCGCCTCGGCCTTGATGAGGAGGAGGGTTATCGCGCCCGCCGGAGTGTTGGAGGGCAGTCCTGCGACGCGACGATTATTTGATCCCCTCTGGACGCTTAACGCAAACCAAACAGTGCGTCCAGAAAATGTTGGCGCGCCGACGCTCAGTGGGGCCGATCGGAGACCCGCTCGGCGTCCGGGAGGTCTCCCCGGCTCCCTTCGGCCTCGCCTCCGAGGCCGCCCTCGCCGCCCGCCGTACCTCCGCCGGTCCGCCCGCCCTCGGCGGCCTGCTCGCCGGAATGCTGGTCGGTGGACCCGACGGGACTGTCGTCGTCCGGCGCGACGATCGCCGCCTCACTGCCGGGGGTTCCCTGCCCGTGGTCGCTGTCGACGGCGGACGAGCGGCGCTGCCGCCGCGTCGCGTTGAGCACGAAGAAGGTGACACCGGCGGCGACGATCAGCACGACGAGGATGGCGGCGACGACATAGCCCATGGCACAGGCCCTACCCGCGCCGGCCGCGGCGTGAAACGCGCGCGAGCCTGGGTAGCCCAATCGGAGACCACCGACCGAAAGGACCACCATGGCGGACAAGCTTCAAGGCAAGCGGATCGCGTTCCTCGTCGCCCCCGAAGGCGTCGAGCAGGTAGAGCTGACCGAACCGTGGAAGGCAGTCACGGGCGAGGGCGCGACGCCTGAGCTGATCTCGCTCGAGAAGGGCGAGATCCAGGCCTTCAACCACCTCGACAAGGGCGACACGTTCCCCGTCGACCACACCGTGGCGGAGGCGAGCGCGTCCGACTACGACGCGCTCGTGCTGCCGGGCGGGGTCGCCAACCCGGACAGCCTGCGGATGGATGACGACGCCGTCGCGTTCGCGCGCGCATTCTTCGAGGCGGGCAAGCCGGTCGGCGTGATCTGCCACGGCCCGTGGACGCTGGTCGAGGCCGACGTCCTCCGCGGCCGCACGATCACGTCGTGGCCGTCGGTCAAGACGGACATCCGCAACGCGGGCGGCAACTGGGTCGACGAGGAGGTCGTCGTCGACGAGGGCCTCGTGTCCTCGCGCAACCCGGACGATCTGCCGGCGTTCTGCGCCAAGATCGTCGAGGAGTTCTGCGAGGGCGTGCACGAGGGCCAGCGCGACAGCGTCGGCTCCGCTTCGTGAGCCCGCCTGCGGCGATCCTCGACATCGACGGGACGCTCGTCGACACGAACTACCACCACGCGATCGCGTGGTATCGAGCGTTCCGGCAGAGCGATGTGACGCTGCCGCTGTGGCGGATCCACCAGCACATCGGCATGGGCGGCGACCAGCTGGTCGCCGCCCTCGCGGGCGACGACTTCGAGGCCTCCTGCGGTGATGAGGTGCGGGCGGCGGAGAGCGTCCTCTACATGGAGCTGATCGAAGAGGTGCGCCCCCTCGCCGACGCCCGCGAGCTGATCGAGGACCTCAAGGGCCGCGGCCACGCCGTGGTGCTGGCCTCGTCCGCAAAGCCCGCCGAGGTCGAGCACTACCTCGACCTGCTCGACGCGCGCGAGCTCACGGACGCGTGGACGGATTCGGGCGACGTCGAGAAGACGAAGCCCGAGCCCGATCTCGTCGCAGCGGCGATCGAGAAGGCCGGTGGCGGGCCGGCGGTCATGGTCGGCGACTCGATCTGGGACTGCGAGGCGGCCAAGCGCGCGGGCATCCCGACCGTCGCCGTGCTGACAGGAGGCTTCAGCGCGGCGGAGCTGCGCGAGGCCGGCGCGGCCTGCGTGTTCGAGTCGGTGGGAGAGCTCCGCGCCGGCATCGAGGGCACGCCGCTGGGCTGATTCCGCCCCGAGAGGGCCTGGTATCGGTAGCCTTGTGGAACGCGCGGCCCGGGATGTACAGCGCGCATGATCGTCTACCTATGAGCCCGACTTCCCCCGAGCGGCCTGTTGCCGCAACTGAGGCGGAGCCCGTCGGCCCGACCCGCGCCGAGGAGGATCGGCGGCTGCTGATCCGCTACCACAAGCTGGGCGACCGTGCGGCCCGCGAGCAACTGGTCGAGCGCCTGCTCCCGCTGGCGCGTCGGATGGCGCGTCGCTATCGCCGCTCAGACGAGCCTCTGGACGATCTCGTCCAGGTCGCCACGCTGGGTTTGATCAAGGCAATCGACCGCTTCGATCCCTCTCGTGAAACCGCGTTTTCCTCGTACGCGGTGCCCACCATGCTCGGCGAGCTGAAGCGCTATTTCCGCGACAACGGCTGGGCCGTGCACGTGCCGCGCGGGATGCAGGAGCGCGTAATGCAGGTCGACAACGCGGTCAAGGACCTCTCCCGGCGGCTCGGGCGTTCGCCATCGGTTTCCGAGATCGGCGCACAGCTGGACCTCTCGCAGGAGCAGGTGCTCGAGGCGATGCAGGCCGCGTCGGCCTACGACGCCGTGTCGTTGGACTCGTTCCGGTTCGGCGACGAGGGCGACGGTGAGACGTACGCCGAGTCGATCGGCGTCGAGGACGAGCGCTTCGAGATGGTCGAGTACGGCGCGACGATCGCGCCGACGCTGCAGGCGCTCCCGCCCCGCGACCGGATCGTGCTCCACCTGCGCTTCGTCGAGGACCTCACGCAGGCCGAGATCGCCGAGCGCGTCGGTGTCTCCCAGATGCACGTCTCGCGCCTGATCCGCCGCGCGCTCGAGCGCCTGCGGACCGTGGCCGAACACGCCGGCTGAGCGCCGCCTTCGTTTCGAGGGCTGACCCTTGGGTAGCCCTGGGGCATGAGCCTCACAGACAAGATCTCAGGACGCATCAAGAAGGCCGCCGGCGACCTCACCGACGACGCGTCGCTGCGTCACGAGGGTCGCAAGGAAGAGCGCAAGGGCGAGGCGAAGGACGAGCTCGCGCAGGCGCACGAGAAGGCCGACCGCAAGGCGGAGGAGGTCTCGAACCTCGAGCGCCGCACCTGATGGAAAGCGCGGACCAGGCCGAGCAGGGTTATCCGGAAGAAGCGCCGCCAGGCGCCGACCCTGCCGGCGGCCGCGGGCGGCCCGATGACGAGCCGCCCGCGGAGGACGCGCCGTCCAGCGGCGACGGCAAGGCGACCGGGAACCCACACGACCACGACTGAGGGCGCCCGGGTACCGTCTTCCGCCACATGCCCGCGGTCGAGCAGCAGATCGACGTCGCCATTCCGCTGGCGACGGCGTACGGGGAGTGGACGCGGTTCGAGGACTACCCGCGTTTCATGGAGGACGTGGCGGAGGTTCGCCAGGTCGACGAGACGCACTTGCAGTGGCGCGGGACGCTCGACGGCGTCGAGTGTGAGTGGGTCGCCGAGGTGATGGAGCTGCGTCCCCACGAGCGCATCGTGTGGCGCGCAGCGGGCGGCTTCGCGAACGCCGGTGTGATCACGTTCCACCCGCTCGACGAGGCGACGACCCGCATCACGATGTCGGCGGACGTCGACGACCCGGACGCCCTCCCGCTGATCGAGGAGCGCGTGAAGGGCGACCTCGAGCGCTTCAAGCAGATGGTCGCCCGGCTCGCCGCGCCGTAGGCTGACGCGTCAGTTCGCGCGGAGCGCCAGCAGCGCGATGTCGTCGCGCGGGACGGGGACCGCACCCGTCGCAGCGGTGAGCAGGCGGCTCACCGTC
Organism: uncultured Solirubrobacteraceae bacterium; assembly: GCA_963792385.1. Taxonomy (GTDB): domain Bacteria; phylum Actinomycetota; class Thermoleophilia; order Solirubrobacterales; family Solirubrobacteraceae; genus DASSUW01. The sequence goes on from CAWBVZ010000003.1 coordinate 478,804, forward strand.
GCCTCGGCCGGGCCGCCTGCCGACGCGCGTGCGGCAGCCACAAGCTCCTCTGGCGCCCACACGTGATCCGGGGCGCCGGCCTCGGTCAGCCCGTCCGTGTAGAGCACGAGCGTGTCGCCGCAGCGCAGCTCGGCCGACCGGTCCTGGAGGGCCGGGTGCTCGACCAGACCGAGCAGCGTCCCGGGCGCTCCGAACTCCTCGACGTCGCCGTCCGCGCGGACCACGAGCGGCAGCGGATGGCCACCGCACGCGACGGTCACGCGCGCCGGCGAGCGGCTCAGGTCCAGGTGCGCGCACGCGATCGTGCAGAAGCGCCCGTCGTCGTCGACGGCCTGCTGGATCATCGCGTCGCTGAGCCAGCGCAGGATCGCGCTCGGGGAGCGGCGGCGCACCGCCGCCGCGCGGATCGTGTAGCGCGCGAGCGCGGTCACCGCAGCCGCCTCGGCGCCCTTTCCGCACACGTCGCCGATCACCACGTACCACTGGTCTTCCGCGGTGTTGAACACGTCGTAGAAGTCGCCGCCGACCTCGAGGCCGCTGCCCGCGGGCTGGTAGGCGGCGGCGATCTCCATGCCCGGCAGGTCGGGCAGGACCGGCGGCAGCAGCGACGACTGCAGCGTGGCCGAGATCGCCGACGCCGTCCCGTAAAGGCGCGCGTTCTCGACCGCGGCGGCGGCGCGCAGCGCCAGGTCCTCGGCGAGCGCGAGGTCGTGATCGTCAAAGCGGCGACCCGACTCGGCGGATATGAACGAGATCACGCCGAGCACGCGGTCGCGCACCGTCATCGGCGCCAGCATCGCCGATCGCAGACCGACCGAGCGCAGGATCTCGAGATGCTCGGGATCGCGCGCGGCGACCTCGAGCATCGCCTCGGGGATCTCCCGGTACAGCTCGGACCGGCCGTGCCGCAGCACGCCGTACACGCCCTCGTCCGTGCGCGGGTCGGGCGGGTAGCGCTGCTGCATCTCCCGCGCCAGCTCGATCCGCGCAGGGTCCACGTGCGCGACCGCCACGCGCTCGATGCCGTCGCCGGCGGCGAGGTCGACCGCGCACCAGTCGGCCACCGCCGGGACCGCGAGTTGAGCGACCGTCTGCAGCGTCTGCTGGTAGTCGAGCGAGCCCGCGAGCACGCGGCTCGCCTCGGCCAGGAACCGGTGGCTGTGCTCGGCGCGCTTGATGTCGGTGATGTCCTCGATCACATTGATCGCGAGCCGCACCGAGCCATCGTCGTTGAACACCGGCGTCGACTGGACCCGCGACCAGCGCTCCTCGGCGCTCTCACGGCTGTGGTAGCGCACGGTCAGCGGTGGCGGGTGCTCGCCGGCCAGCGCGCGCCGGCCGGGGAGCCGCGCGAGCGAGAGCGGGGCTCCGTCCTCGTCGTAGTAGTCAAACCGGCTGACGAGCTCCGCCGGTGACGCCGCGAGCATCTCCTCGGCGCTCGCGAACCCGAGCAGCCGCACGGCGGCGTCGTTGGCGTACACGAGGCCGCCGGCGGGCGATTGCGCCGTGACCGCGTCCGCCACGCCCTCGAGGATCGCCTTCAGGTCGTCGCGCGTCGCCGCAGGCTCAGCTATCACGCGCGGAGTCTATGCGAGCCCCTCCGCCTCGTATTCGCGCAGGTAGCCCTCGAACAGGCGCCGGTGGCCCTCCTCGTCGTGGAGGATCGCGATCACCATGTCCTGGGTCACCCAGTCGACTCCGTCGGTGATCTCGATGATGCGGTTGTAGTGCTCGATCGCCCCGGTCTCGGCCTCGATCACGCCCTTGACGACGTGGACGATGTCGGTCTGGTGCTCGGGCGGCTGCAGGTAGGTCTGCTCGGCGCTGAACTCGAGCGACCCAGGGACGACGCCGTACAGCTCCTTGATCCGTGCCGCGAACTGCTGGGCGTGGCCGAGCTCCTCCTGGACGTCCTCCTGGAGCGACTCGATGATCTCTTGCGCACGGACCCCGTCGGGGTTGATCGAGTTGGCGATGTAGCTCATCACCGTCTCGATCTCCATCCAGTACGCCTTCTTCAGCAGCTCGATCAGCTCTTCGCGCTGCTCGGTCTTGTCGTCGGACAGGATGCCCTGCGAGCTCGAACGAACTCCGGCCATGTCGGTCTCCTTCAAATGGGGTGCCCGAATTACCTACCCAAGGGGCCCGCGGGCATACGTATCAGTGCGGGCCGAGCGCCTCGCGCAGCCGATCCATGGCCGCGATCAGCTGATCCGGGTCGACATCCTCGCCCTCGTGCCTGAACCTGCGCGACGGGCGCAGCACGTCCTGCCCGCGTAGCTCCGCGGCGGTGGGCCGGCGCGCGAGCGTCTGCGCATCCGGGGGATCGCCGCGTAGCAGCCACGAGCCGTCCGGCCGGCGGATCAGCTCCTCGCGCTCGGCGAGCTCGCTCAGCGCCGTCGAGACGGTGGGGCGACGGGCGCCGACGAGCTGCCCGAGGATCCGGTGGGTCAGCGCCAGCGGCACGACAACGCCGTCCCCGGAGACGCGGCCCCAGCGCTCGGCGAGATGCCAGAACAGCGCCTTCAGACGGCGGTCGACGCGCGTGAGCTGCGAGATCGCCTGCGTGGTCGCGAGCCGCAGCGAACGCTCGCCGAGGCGGTCGAACAGCGCGGCCGTGATCTCCGGGTAGCGCGCCGCCTCGGCGGCGAAGCGGCGGTCGAGCACCGCGAGCGTCACAGACGACAGCACGGACCAGACGGCTTGCACGGGCAGGAGACCGGCGGCGCTGGAGCTCTGCCACGGCCGCACGAGGTCACCGGGGCCGAGCAGCTCGGCACTCACGTGGTCGGCCACGACGAGCTCGCGTGCGAGCACGCCGTCGAGCACGAGTAGGCCCACGTGGTCGGCGCTCGCGCCTGACAGGCGGGTGACATCCCAGGGGCCGACGGACAGGCGATGGGTGCGGACGACGAGCTCTCGCTCGGCCTCCGCGCGCCGTGTCGGGCTCAGGAGCGCGCCAAGCTCCGGATCCGCTTCGAGGAGCCGAATTGCCTCAGAATTTCTTGCTATCCGTGCGTTCCCCGCAGACACGAGACTCGCCTACCCAACGGCGTCGGATTCCAGACACCCCCGCGGAGCCTAGTCCACGAACCCGGCGCGATCGACCTTGCGGTGGTACTGCTCGCCCGCCTTTCCGCCGGTCAGCGCTGCCACGAGGCTCCCGGCGAGCACGACGGCGAGGGCAAGCGCACCGCCGGTCGCGAGCTCGCTGTCGCCGACGGGCAGCGCGGGCAGGTCGAGCCGGTCGAGGACGTTGTACTCGGCCCCCAGGAGGGCGCCGGCGCCCGCGAGCACGACGGTCACCACGAGGCCGATCAGCCACGCGCCGATGCCCTGGCGGGCGCCGTCGAAGCGCGACATCCGGCCGGCGACGTAGCCGCCGCAGAAGTACGCGATGGCCAGCGCGGCCAGCAGCGCGATCGCGCCTCCGATGCCGATTTGCTGGGAATTCCCGATCGTGTCGTCCGCGGGCAGGTCGGTGAGGCCGACCGCGGCGCCCGCGGCGGCGAGCAGTCCGACGAGCAACGCGCCAAGCCCGACGGCGACGAGCCAGCCGAAGAATGCGGCGCCCCAGTTGATCCCCCCGAACTCCTCGCGCTGGCGCGCACGCACGCTGCGCAGGTGCTCGTGCGAATCGGCCGTGATAGAGCCGTTGGTATGCGTGACGGGACGGTCGGCGACGGCCGTCTCGCCGTGCCCGTTGTTACGCTTGAAGCGGTCGAGCATTCGAGTTCCCCCTCCGATGGCACGGTGCGATCCATCTGGTTCCCATGCTGACCACCGGCCCAAACACCCCAACTTGAGGTGTACCCGCGTTTAGTCGCGCGTGTATGCGGAGACGAACACCCCTTGACCATGAGCTCGGCACAAAACGCGTTAAGCGGCGCTCTTGCTGCGCTTGTAGACCGCGGCGAAGAAGGCGGCTGCCTGGAGCTCAGTGAAGTAGACGAGTTCGTGCAGGCGCTCGACCTCGAAGAAGGAGACCTCGGCAAGCTCTACGAGCAGCTCGAGGCGCGCGGGATCACCATCCGCGATGACTGTGGCCGCGAGTCCGCGCCCGTCGCCGCCATCGACGACGCCGTGCTAGCCCACGTCACGACCGACACGCTGCAGCTGTTCCTGAACGAGATCGGCCGCCACCGGCTCCTGATGCCGGAGGAGGAGATCGAGCTGGCGCGCCGGATCGAGCGCGGCGACCTCGAGGCCAAGGAGCGCATGATCAATGCGAACCTGCGCCTGGTCGTCTCGATCGCCAAGAAGTACCAGGGCTCCGAGCTGACGCTGCTCGACCTGATCCAGGAGGGCATCCTCGGGCTGATCCGCGCCGTCGAGAAGTTCGACTGGCGCCGCGGCTACCGCTTCTCCACGTACGCCACCTGGTGGATCCGCCAGGCGGTCGAGCGCGGGATGGACGCGAAGGCGCGCACGATCAAGCTGCCGATCAACCTCGTCCGTACGCAGCGCAAGGTCGCACGTGCGGAGAATCAGCTGGCGACCAAGCTCGACCGGGCGCCGACGGATTCCGAAGTCGCCGCCGAAGCGCAGATCTCGGTCGACGACCTACATGCGATGCGCGACGCCGCGCGCACGGTGACCTCGCTCGACCGGCCGCTGGGGGAGAACGACGACGCGTCGTTCGGCGACCTGCTGCCGTCCGACGGGCCGGGGCCGGAGGACGAGGTGCACATCTCGCTGCGCGAGCAGGCACTCCGCCACGCGCTCAACGAGTTGCCCGAGCGCGAGCGCACCGTCGTCGCCCTCCGCTACGGCATCGACGGCGGCGAGCCAACCCCGCTGCGCGAGATCGGTCGCCGCCTTGGCATCACGCCCGAGCGCGTGCGCCAGATCGAGTCCAAGGCGCTCGGCCGGCTCGGCCGCATGCGCGAGCTGGACGCGCTGCGCCAGGCCGCCTAGCGGCCTTCCCGCCTACCGTCCGAAGGACGAGGCGATGCCCTGCTCGGTGTCCTGGTAGTTGACGCCGGCCTGCTGGGTGAGCTGGCTGATGCCGTGAAGGGCTTCCTGGATGCCGCGGCTGGAGCGCTGCCATTCGGCCCACAGCTCCTGGAAGCGCGCCTGCGCGACGCCCTGCCACTCGCTCTGCAGCGGCGCGACCTGGCCGGCCAGCTGCGACAGTGTCGACTCGATGTTGGCGGCGCCGGCGTTCAGCTGGCTGGCTACCGACTGCAGTTGCTCAGGCGTAACGGCAATATTGGGCATGCGAACGGCCTCCCGTGTCGTCGCGGTGCTTGCGTAGCTGTGGAAAGTAGCGCCGGCGCGCCCACGTTCAATCCCTCATCGCCTTCTCGGCGAGCCGCCGGCGCAGCGCCCTCTGTGACACGCGGGCCTTGCGGCTGGCCTCGGCTCGCGCCCGGGCGTCACGCCGGGCCTCGATGCTCGCGCGCTCGCGCTCGAGCTTGACGAGGCCCGCGTAGCGGTCGGCGGGCAGGGTGCCGTCCTCGACCGCGGCCGCGACGGCGCAGCCAGGCTCGCCCGCGTGGCGGCAGTCGGCGAAGCGGCAACCGCGCGCGAGCGTCACCACGTCGGCAAACGCGGTCTCGAGGCCCGCGGCCTGGTCCCACACGCGCGGGAGCCGGAGCCCTGGGGTGTCGATCACGAGCGCGCCCGAGGCCAGCGGCACGAGCTCGCGATGCGATGTCGCGTGGCGACCGCGGTCGTCGCTCTCACGGATCGGCGCCGTGTGCCGCGGCGGGCCGTCGGCGAGGGCGTTCAGCAGCGTCGTCTTGCCGACGCCAGAGGAGCCGAGCAGCACCGTGGTCACGCCGGGGCGCAGCCAGGCGGTGAGCGCCTCGAGCCCGGTTCCGGCGTGCACGCTGATCGCGAGCACCGGCACCGTGGCGCCGAGCGCGAGCCGCACATCGACGACACGCGCCGCCGGGTCGGGGTCGAGGTCGGCCTTTGACAGCACGACGACGGCGTCGGCGCGGGCGTCGGCGGCCAGCGTGAGCATGCGCTCGAGCCGGCGGATGTTGAGGTCGCGGTTGAGCGAGCCGAGCACGAGCGCGATGTCCACGTTCGCGGCAAGGATCTGCGCCTCGGACTTCCCGTCGGCGGCGGCGCGCGCGATGCCGCCGCGACGCGGCAGCACGGCGTGCACGATGCCGCCGGCCGGATCGACCGCGACCCAGTCGCCGACGGCGGGAAGGTCGACGGGCGACGTCGCCTCATGGCGAAGGCGACCGGCCACGGATGCGGCGATCGGCCCGTCGGCGGCGAGCAGGTCGAGGCGGCCGCGATGAGCGGCGGCGACGCGGGCGGGGACGAGGTCCTCGCGTTCGAGCGCCGCGAATTCGGCGGCGCGGTCTGGGTTCCACCCGAGGGTGGCAAGAGAGATCAACTGAGGGCTCCTGGCGGAAGGGCGCGCGGGTGCGCGCCCGGGTTCATCGGGACGCGGAGAGCGGACCAGCGGAGCAGCCAGTCCGCCTCAGGAGGCGGGAGCGTTCAGATGTCGGTCGCGAGACGGCAGAGGCACTCGCAACAAGCGTAGCGCGTCAACCGCCTGCTGGGGCGCCTTGTGACGGCGCATCCGGATCCCAGCGGCCGTCGATGCCGACGGTGCCGGTGACCGGGTTGGCGTCCGCTGGATCGCTGTCGCGCGAGTAGGCGAACGTCATCCGCACCTCGGTGCCGCGGCCTGCGCTGCCGCGCAGCTCGAACGCATCCGACAGCGCGGCAATCAGCGGCAGCCCGAGACCGAGCGCCGGCGGCTCCGAGCGCGCCGGCCGCGGCTGGATGCCGCTGCCGTGGTCGCGCACCACGATCGTCAGCCCGTCGTCGGCTGCGCGCATCTCGACTTCGAGCATGCCGGTGTCTGCGTCGTAGGCGTGCACGACGACGTTCGTGCACGCCTCGGTGACCGCCATCTTCATGTCGGCCAGCACGGACGCCTCGAAATCGAGCGCATCGGCCATCCCCGCCAGCGCCTGCCGCACGACACCGACGCCCTCGGGGCGCGCGGGCATCGTGAGGAGCACCTCGGGAGAGCCGGTCATTCGTCGACCGAGCCGTTCGTCCTGGCGGCCGCGATGGCCTCGTCGCGCTGGCGCAGCACGGGCAGGACCGGGACGAGCCCGGTGATGTCGAGGATCCGCTGCACGCCCGGCTCGACGGTCTCTCCGACGCAGACGACGAACCCCTGCTGCGCTTCGAGCGCGCGACGGCGTGCATCGAGCAGCGCGCCGAGCACCGAGGAGTCGACGAACGTCGCGGCCGTCAGGTCCACGACGATCCCGCCGCCGCGGTCCAGGGCCTCCTCCAGCCGCTCGCGCAGCGTGGGGGCGGTGTAGATGTCGTGCTCTCCTTCGACGACGACCACCACGACATCCCCCGCGGTGTCATCGAGCACGATGGGATTGGCTTCCATACGGGCATGCAAGATACCCGGAAGCCCGGCCGCCTAACGCCGAAGCCGGTTTACCCGCAATCCTTTGCCCAGCAACCTCGATTCCTACCGCGCCAAGCGTGACTTTTCCGCCACCACGGAGCCATCCGGCGACGGCGAGGCGGCGGAGGAGCGCACCCCGAGGTTCGTCGTCCAGGAACACCACGCGCGTGCGCTGCACTGGGATCTGAGGCTCGAGCGCGACGGTGCACTCGCCTCGTGGGCGGTCCCGAAGGGCATCCCGCCGGACCCGCGGCGCAACCACCTCGCGGTGCGGACGGAGGATCACCCGCTCGAGTACCTGGACTTCCACGGCGAGATTCCGGCCGGGGAGTACGGCGCCGGGACGATGAAGATCTGGGACCGCGGGACGTACGAGACGCACAAGTGGCGCGATGTCGAGGTGATGATCACGTTCCACGGCGAGCGGCTGCACGGGCGTTACGTGCTGTTCCACACCGACGGGAAGAACTGGATGATCCACCGGATGGATCCGCCGGAGGATCCGGACCGCGAGCCGATGCCCGAGCGGATCGAGCCGACGCTCGCCCGCACCGGTTCGCTGCCGCGCGACGATGCCAGCTGGGCGTACGAGATCAAGTGGGACGGCGTGCGGGCGATCGGCTACGCCGAGGGCGGCCGGCTGCGCCTGGCCAGCCGCAACGGGCGCGACATCACGCCGCGGTATCCGGAGCTGCGCGAGCTCGGGCGGGCGCTGGCCGGCCACGAGGCGGTGGTCGACGGCGAGGTCGTCGCGTTCGACGCCGAGGGGCGGCCGAGCTTCCAGCGCCTCCAGGGCCGCATGCACCTCACCTCCGAGCACGCCGTGCGCCGGCTCTCTCAGAGCGAGCCGGTGGCGTACATCATCTTCGACCTGCTGTGGCTCGACGGCCACTCGCTGATGCACCTGCCCTACACGGAGCGCCGCGCGAAGCTGCTCGAGCTCGGCCTCCAGGGTCCGACGTGGCAGACGCCCGCCCACCACGTGGGGGATGGCGCGGCGATGCTGGAGGCGACGCGCGCCCAAGGGCTCGAGGGCGTCATCGCCAAGCGCCTGGACTCTCCGTACTCGCCGGGGCGGCGCTCCTCGGCCTGGGTGAAGGTCAAGAACGTGCGGCGCGCGGACGTGGTGGTCGGCGGCTGGCTGCCGGGGGAGGGCAAGCGCGGCGGCCGGCTCGGCGCGCTCGTGGTCGGCTACTACCAGGACGGCGAGCTGCGCTACGCGGGCCGCGTCGGTACGGGCTTCGACGAGGCCGAGCTGAACCGGCTCGGCGGCCTGCTCGAGCCGCTGGCGCGTGAGACGAGCCCGTTCGAGGGCCGCCAGCCCCCGCGCGAGACCCGCTTCGTGGAGCCGCGGCTGGTCGCGGCGGTCGCCTTCGGCGAGTGGACCCAGGCCCGGACGCTCCGGCACCCCGTCTACAAGGGCTTGCGCGACGACATCGACGCGGAGTCGGTCGTCTTCGACGATTCATGACCTAGCCGGTCATCAATTGGGGGTACTCTGTGCGGGTGCGGGTCTCCGCCAAGGTCGACTACGCGTTGCGCGCGGCCGCCGAGCTCGCGGCGGCCGGGGACGTCCCGATCAAGCGCGAGGCGATCGCCGGGGCGCAGGGCATCCCGGTCCCGTTCCTCGAGCAGATCCTGCTGGCGCTCAAGCGCGCCGGCATTGTGAGCACCCGCCGCGGGCCGGACGGCGGGTACTGGCTCTCCCGCCCGGCCTCGGAGGTCACGCTCGGCGAGATCATCCGCGCGGTCGAGGGCCCGCTCGCCAACGTGCAGGGTGCGCGCCCCGAGGACGTCGCCTACGCCGGCTCCGCGGTCGCGCTGCAGGAGGTGTGGATCGCCGTGCGCGCGAACCTGCGGGCGGTGCTCGACGAGGTCACGCTCGACGATCTCGCGCGCGGCCGGCTGCCCCGCCGCGTGGCGGCGCTCACCCACGCGCCTGGCGCGTGGGAGCCCCGCTGAGGCTCGGCTGAGTTTGCGCTTCCGCGAGGGTGGCAAGGTACGAGGCATGGCCCAGAACCGTCAGCTCGCCGGCACCGATGTGTTCCCGATCGGTCTCGGCTGCATGCCGATGTCGCTCGCCGGCCGCCCGCCCGAGGAGCGGTCCATCCGTGCGATCCACGCGGCGGTCGACGCCGGCGTGAACCTGATCGACACCGCCGACGCGTACTGCATCGACGAAGACGAGGTCGGTCACAACGAGCGCCTGATCGCGAAGGCGCTGCGCGGGCGCCGCGACGGCGTGATCGTCGCCACCAAGGGCGGGCATACGCGCCCGGGCGGCGCGTGGGCGCTCGACGGCAGCCGCGCGCACCTGCGGGCGGCATGCGAGGCGTCGCTGCGCGCGCTCGAGACCGACCGGATCGACCTCTACCAGTACCACCGCCCGGACCCGAAGGTGCCCTACGAGGAGTCGATCGGGGCGATCAAGGAGCTCCAGGACGAGGGCAAGGTGCGCTGGGTCGGGATCTCGAACGCGTCGGTCGAGCAGATCGAGCTCGCGTGCTCGATCGCCGACGTCGTTGCGGTCCAGAACCAGCTCTCGCTCGAGTACACGTCGCCGATCGCGAAGGGCGAGGTGGCGGCGTGCGAGGAGCGCGGGCTGGCGTTCCTGCCGTGGTCGCCGCTCGGCGGGATCCCGAACGCCGCCGAGGCGGCCGCCGCGCACCACCCGGTGCGCGCGGCGGCGGACGCCCACGGCGTGTCGCCGCAGCAGGTCGCTCTCGCGTGGCTGCTCTCGCTCAGCCCGGTCGTGATCCCGATCCCCGGCGCGAGCCGGCCGGAGTCGATCGAGGACTCCGCGCGCGCGGACGACCTGGAGCTGACCGCGGACGAACTGGCGGCGATCGGATGAGATCGGACATCGTCATCACGCCGTACCGCGACGGGCCGCTGCTCGTGCGCGGGCCGGTCCGCATGGTCGACCAGGACGGCAACGAGATCGCCACCGACCGCGGCACGATCGCGTTGTGCCGGTGTGGCAAGTCGCGGCTGCGGCCGTTTTGCGACGGGACCCACAAGCTGGTGCGGTTCCGGGCGCCGAGTGGGGCCGAGCAGGGGCGCGAGGCGCCGCCCGGCTGAGCTCGCTCGGGCCGGGGCGACGGGCTCGGCAACGTCAACTGCGGCATTAAAGGGAGCGGGATCGGCCGCGGCGCGTGCCTTTGAGCGGGGGTGTGGCGAGTTGGGGGTAACTATTGCCCCCAAGTCGCCACACCCCTGCGCGGAGGGCGATTTCGAGGGCCACACCCCCGCCGAACCCTCCCCTTAATGCCGCAGTTGACGGTCGCCGGCGTTGCCACCAGCGCCGCCGCCACGCCAGGTACGCTCCCGCCGTGAAGCTCTCCCGCCTGCTCGCCGCCCTCCTGCTGCCCGCCGCGATCGCGCTGAGCGCGTGCGGCGATGACGAGCCCGACACGGCCCCGGACAACCAGGCCGCCGCGACCCCCGCCAAGGCGTCGTGCGCGAAGGCGGACCTCGAGCTCAAGACGGCCGGCCAGCTCACGGTCGGCACCGACAAGCCGGCGTTCCCGCCGTACTTCGAGGACGACGACCCGACGAACGGGAACGGCTTCGAGAGCGCGGTCGCGTATGGCGTCGCGGGCGAGCTGGGCTTCGAGGAGAGCGAGGTCAAGTGGACGGTGGTGCCGTTCAACGCCTCCTACAAGCCGGGGTCGAAGGACTTCGACTTCGACATCAACCAGATCTCGATCACGCCCCAGCGCGCCCGCGCGGTCGACTTCTCCGAGCCGTACTTCACGTCGCCGCAGGCCGTCGTGGCGCAGAAGAAATCGGCGGCCGCCAAGGCCACGAGCCTCGCCGACCTCGCGGACGCCCAGCTCGGTGTCCAGATCGGGACCACGAGCCTGGACGCGGTCACCGCCTCGATCAAGCCGACCAAGCAGCCGAAGGTGTTCGACGACTCGAACGCCGTCGTGACCGCGCTCAAACAGGGCCAGGTCGACGCCGCGGTCGTGGACCTGCCGACGGCGCTGTACCTGACCGCCGCCGAGATCCCGAGCGCCACGGTCGTCGGGCAGTTCGCGGCGCCCGGCGGGGACCAGTGGGGCATGCTCCTGGAGAAGGACTCGCCCTTGACCGATTGCGTGAACGAAGCGCTGGCCAAGCTCAAGTCGGAAGGCGGGCTCGACCAGATCACGCAGCAGTGGATGGGCGACGAAACTGCGCCTGAGCTGAACTGAGCGTGGCCGACGCCGCGGTGAGCCGGCGCACGATCCGGGCCACCGCCCGGCGCCGCCGGTCGCAGCGCGGCGCCGCGATCGCCGCGCTCTCGAGCGTGGTCGTGATCGGCGGCCTGATCGCGCTCGTCGTCACGAGCCCGGGCTGGCCGACGGTCAAGGAGACGTTCCTGTCGTGGCCGGACTTCAAGGCCTCGTTCCCCGACGTTCTGTCGGCGTTCTGGCTCGACGTGAAGCTGTTCGTCGTCGTCGAGATCGTCGTGCTCGTGCTTGGCATGGCCATCGCGCTCGTCCGCGTCTCGCACGCGGCCGCGCTGTTCCCGCTCCGGCTGCTCGCCGTGACGTACACCGATCTGCTGCGGGGCGTCCCGACGATCCTGCTCGTGTTCCTGGTCGGCTTCGGCGTGCCCGCGCTCGACCTGTCGGGCGTGCCCGACGATCCCGTGATCCTCGGCGGCGCCGCGCTCGCGCTGTCGTACTCGGCGTACGTGGCCGAGGTGTACCGCGCCGGGATCCGCTCCGTGCATCCGAGCCAGCGCGCCGCCGCGCTCGCGCTCGGGCTGACGGAGACACAGGCGCTGCGCCACGTGATCCTGCCGCAGGCGGTGCGGCGCGTCGTCCCGCCGCTGCTGAACGACTTCATCGCCCTGCAGAAGGACGTCGCGCTCGTGTCGATCCTCGGGCCGCTGGAGGCGTTCCGGGTGGCGCAGATCTACGCGTCCTCGAACTTCAACTACACGCCGCTCCTGGCCGCAGCGTTCCTGTACCTGTGCGTGACCGTGCCGCTCGCACGCGTGGTCGACCGGATGCAGGAGCCGCAGTCGTGAGCGCCGTGCTCGAGGTCCGCGGCGTCACGAAGGCGTATGGCGACGCCGAGGTGCTGCGCGGGATCGACCTGACCGTGAACGAGCACGAGGCCGTCGCGCTGATCGGCGCCTCCGGCTCGGGCAAGTCGACGCTGCTGCGCTGCGTCGACCTGCTGGAGGAGATCGACGACGGTGACGTGCTGCTCGACGGCGCGGTCATCACCGATCCGAGCGTCGATCCGACGGTCGTCCGCCGCCGGCTCGGGATGGTCTTCCAGGCCTACAACCTGTTCCCCCACATGACGGTGCTGGAGAACATCGTGCTCGGGCCTGTGCGCGCGCACGGCACGCCGCGGGAGCAGGCGCGTGAGCGCGGGCGCGAGCTGCTGGCGCGGTTCGGCCTCGGCGGGCGCGAGGACGAGCGCCCGGACCGGCTGTCGGGCGGCCAGCAGCAGCGCGTGGCGATCGTGCGCGCGCTCGCCACGGCGCCGCGCGCGCTGCTGCTCGACGAGGTCACGAGCGCGCTCGACCCTGAGCTGGTCGGCGAGGTGCTGGGCGTGATCCGCGACCTGAAGGCGGACGGCATGACGATGATCATCGCTACGCACGAGATGGGCTTCGCGCGCGACTTCGCCGACGAGGTGTGCTTCCTGCACGACGGCCGCGTGCTCGAGCGCGGCCCGGCCGAGCGGATCCTCAGCGCACCTGAGCAGCCGGAGACGCAGCGATTTCTGCGGCGGCTGCTCGAGGCTCGATAGGGCGGCGCAGCGAGCTGCGGCCGTCCGACCACGCGTCGAGCAGGTGGCGCGCGAAGCGGCCTTCGAGCTCGATCAGCGCGGCGGCGCCCCAGAGGATGTCGTGCTCGAGCGTGGGGTCCTGGCGGGCGAGGCCGCCGGCGAGGTCGACCGCCGCGACGTTCTCGTGCACCGCGTCGGCGACGACGTGCTCGTCGTAGAACGCGGTCGCGTCGCCGCCGTAGCCGAGCCGGCGCAGGCCGTTGGCGTAGCGCCGGTTGGGGATCGACGAGGTCATCTCGAACAGCGCCAGATGGCCGACGATCGCGCCCCGCAGCCGGCGGTGAAGCCCGAACATCGACATGAGGTTGACGGTTGCGAGCGTGGCGGCCGGGAGATGGTCGACGTACGCGCCGTAGCGCGAGTCGAGGCCGAGGGCGTCCATCGCGCGGGCGAACAGGACGGCGTGGATGCGGTCGGGGTCGCCTCCGCCGTACTCGTCGGCCTGTATCTCCACCATGGCCGCCTTCGGACCGCCGGTCAGCCGTGGCAGCGCCCATGAATGCGGGTCGGCCTCCTTGAGCTGGTAGGCGGAGCGGTGGGCGACGAACTCCAGGTAGTGCTCGAGCGTGCCGTGGCGCTCGAGATGCTGCGAGAGCGACGGTGCCTCGTCGGCGTCCTCGATCGCGCGCAGCGCGAGGTCGACGGGGACGCCGGTCTCGGGCACCGGCACCTCCCGGCGGAGCGCATCCTCGAACCGGCGCTCGAGCTCGGCGCGCAGCGCGAGCAGCGACGGCGCCCACTCCCAGCGGTCGTCGACGCCGGGCAGCCCGCGGTAGTGCAGCTCGTAGCAGAGGTAGAGCGCGAGCTGGAGGTCCTCCTCGCCGGCGGCGTCAACCAGCGGGGCCTCGAGCGGCGCGACCGGCCGGACGAGTGCATGGAGCAGCAACTCTGTGACGGCCCCTCGGGGCTCGGGCAGGGCGATCACACACAGGACCTACCCAACGGCGTCCGCGGGTGAAACGCCGCCCGGTGCGAAGCCGTCGGCGAGCCAGCCGACGAGGCCATGCAGGCCGCGTTCGGCGGCCACCGCGCGCTGCTGAGCGGCGCCGCTGCGCATCAGCATCCCGCGCGCACGTGCGAGCGGGTCGGGGTCGAGGTCGAGCCCGTCGAGCAGCGCCTCGAGGCGCTCGCGCGTGGGGCGCTGCTCGCCGGTCTCGAGGTCGCTCATCGCGCCGTCGACGCCGTGCCGGCAGGCCGACCAGCGGTTCTGGTCGATCCGCCACGACTCGGCGACCGGCAGCGTCTCGCCCGCGTCATGGCGGGCGGCCAGGCGCGTGACGAGCGCGTGCACGACCGCGCCGACGGCGGCCGTGTCGGCGACCGTGCTCTGCGTATCCGGCACGCGCACCTCGACCGTGCCGAGGACGGGGTGCAGGCGCAGCTCCCACCACCACTGGCGCGGGTCTTCGAACGCGCACCAGCGGAGCGCCTCCTCGTACGCGTCCCAGCTCCGCAGTGCCGGCGGCACGCCCTGTCGCGGCAGCAGCCCGGAGATCCGCGAGCGGACGGAGGCGAGGCCGCTGTCGCGCCCCTCGTAGAACGGCGCGTTGGCGGCCAGCGCGGCCAGCTCCGGCAGGTACGAGCGGAGCGCGTTGTAGACGGCGAGCGCGCGATCGGCGCCGCGGATCGCGACGTGCACGTGCAGGCCGAACACGAGCTGGCGCCGCGCGACGCTCGCGTACTCGGCGCCGATCGCCGCGTAGCGGGGTCCCGGGTTGAGCGGCCCGAGGCCGGAGGCGAACGGGTGCACGCCCGCACCGGCGACGCGGAACCGACCCGCGACGGCGCGCTCGAGCGCGGCACGGGCCTGCGCGAGCTCCTGTGCGGCCGCCGCGACGGTGGCGTGGGGCGCCGTGACGATCTCCAGCTGGGCCGCCGGCATCTCGAGCTTGAAGCGCCGGTCGCCCCCGAGCGCGTCGATCACCTCCGGCGCGCGCGGTGCGAGGTCGAGCGTTTCGGCGTCGAGCAGCATCAGCTCCTCCTCCAGGCCGACCGTCGCCTCGGAGGGCGTGTGAAACGCATCGCGCACCGGGGCTGAGGGTAGGGCGCACAGGTGCGCCTCGTGGCCCTCCCCGGCGTGTTCCGTCCGATCAGCGACACGTGGTTGCTGGCGGATGCGCTCGAGCGCGAGCCGTTGCGCCCGGGCGCGCGTGTGCTCGACCTGTGCTCGGGCAGCGGCGCAATCGCGATCTCCGCCGCGCTTTCCGGGCGTGACGTCACGGCGGTCGACGTATCGCGCCGCGCCGTCGTGACGATCCGGCTGAACGCCGGGCTGAACCGCGTGCGCGTGCGGGCGCTGCGCGGCGACCTGTTCGGCGCCGTCGGTGGCGAGCGGTTCGACGCGATCGTGTCCAACCCGCCGTACGTGCCGGCGCCGACCGACGCGCTCCCGGCGCGCGGCCGTCAGCGAGCGTGGGACGCCGGCCGCGACGGCCGCGTGCTGCTCGATCGCATCTGCGATCGCGCCCGCGCGCATCTGCGCCCCGGCGGTGCGCTGCTGGTCGTCCACTCGTCGCTCCTCGGCCTCGATCCGACGGTCGAAGCGCTCCGCGCGGGCGGGCTGGTGGTCGACGTCGCGGCCCGCGAGCGGGGGCCGCTCGGGCCGCTGATGGCCGGTCGCCGCGAGCATCTCGAGGCGGCAGGATTGCTCGCTCCAGACCAGCAGGAGGAGGACATTCTGGTCGTCCGCGCGCGCAACTCACCATGCGCGCATTGATGGAACGGGCCCCTGGGTAGCAGAATGTAACTATGCCTCGATCGATTTGGAGCGGCGCGATCTCGTTCGGTCTCGTGAACGTGCCTGTGAAGCTGTACTCCGCGGTGTCCCGCAAGACGGTGCGGTTCAACCAGCTCAACGAGAAGACCGGCAACCGGATCCAGCAGAAGCGCGTCGACCCCGAAAGCGGTGACGAGGTGCCGTTCGAGCAGATCGTCAAGGGCTTCGAGCTGACGAAGGACCGCTACGTGATCATCACGCCGGACGAGCTCGACGCGCTCGACCCGGAGCGCTCGCGGATGATCCAGATCGAGGACTTCGTCGACCAAGAGGACATCGACCCGATCTACTACGACCACCCGTACTATCTGGTGCCGGACAAGGGCGCCGAGAAGGCGTACGGGCTGTTGCTGAACGCCCAGCAGGCGTCGGGCAAGGTCGCGATCGCTCGCGTGGTCCTGCGCTCGAAGGAGCAGCTCGTCGCGATCCGCCCGGCGGGCGAGATGCTGATGATGGAGACGATGATCTTCCACGACGAGGTCGTGCCGCATGACGACATCGACGACCTGCCCGACTCCAAGTCCCTCAAGGTCTCCGACCGCGAGGTCAAGATGGCGCAGCAGCTGATCGACTCGCTGTCGAGCGACTTCGACCCGTCCAAGTACCGCGACGAGTACCGCGACAAGGTGCTCGATCTGATCGAGCGCAAGGCCTCCGGCGAGGAGATCGTGGTCCAGCCCGAGGCGGCCGCGCCGGCCAAGGTGCCGGACCTGATGGCCGCCCTCGAGGCCAGCCTCGCCGCGGTCAAGGACGACGAAGGCGGCGACGACAACGGCGCGTCGGCGAAGAAGAAGCAGCCGGCGAAGAAGTCCTCGAGTCGCTCGAAGGCCGCCTCCAAGGCCTGAGGGCGACCGAGCGAGCGTCGACATCGCGGCGTGACGCCCAATTTGTGAACGCGCGCACCGAATCCGTTGACAGCGATCCACCTGCCGAGTAATTTGGCCGGGCGCTAGCCAAAAGATGGCTGGACGAGGCGCCGGGGGAGGCGCCTTACGCCGGTAAACGGGGGATGGAGGAGAGGTTCATGCGTCGAACGACGTTCGCGCTGCTGGCTGTCGTGGCCGCGGTATGCAGTTGCCTGTTCGCAGCGAGCGTTGCCGGGGCGCAGGCTCCAGCGGCCTCCATCCAAGCGCTGGACTCCCAGGCGTGGCAGCCACCGAACGTGACGGTCAGTACCGGCGAAACGGTCCGGTGGACGTTCACCGGCACGACGCTGCCCCACAACGTCCATTCGACGAGCGCGAATTGGAACGTCCAGAGCACGGTCGGCTCCAACCAGGCACCGCAGGACTTCACGTTCACGGCGCCCGGCACCTACACATTCCAGTGTGACGTCCACGGGTCGAGCATGACCGGCACGGTCACGGTCGAGGATCCGGGTGCGGACCCGCTCGAGAACGTCCTCGTCTTCTACAAGGTCGGCGGCTTCCCCCACACGTCGCGCGACGAGGGCGTGACGATGTTCCAGGAGCTCGGCGCAGCGAACGACTTCAACGTCGTCGCCACCGACGACGCCGCGGCGTTCACCACCACCAACCTCGCGAACTTCGACGCGGTCGTCTTCCTCTCCACGACCGGCGAAGTCCTCAACGACGAGCAGCAGGACGCCTTCGAGGACTACATCCAGGGTGGAGGCGGCTACGTCGGCATCCACTCGGCCACCGACACCGAGTACGCATGGCCGTGGTACGGCCAGATGCTCGGCGGCTACTTCCGCAATCACCCGGCCGGCACCCCCTCCGCGACGGTGAACATCACCGACGGCGACGAGCCCTCCACGCAGGGCCTTCCCACCAACTGGGCGCGCGTCGACGAGTGGTACAACTTCCAAGGGCCGACGAACCCCGTCGTGAACGGCGGCGGCACCGACTACTCGCCGCGCAACAGCGGCGTGAAGGTGCTCGCGACGATCGACGAGGCCACCTACGAGGAGGACGACGGCAACACCACGAACGACGACCATCCGGTCACGTGGTGCTCGGACTTCGACGGCGGCCACATGTGGTACACGGCGCTCGGCCACACCGAGGCGTCGTACTCCGAGGCGAACTTCCGCCAGCACGTGCTCGGCGGGCTCGAGACGGTGACCGGCGCCGAACCGGCCGACTGCGGTGAGCCGCGCCAGGCCACGCCGACGGCCGACGACTTCGAGATGGTCACGATCGACGACGACACCGAGAGCCCGATGGAGCTCACGGTCGCCAACGACGGTCGCGTGTTCTACGTCGAGCGCGTCACCGGGGAGATCAACGTCTACAACCCGGTCAACGGCCAGGTCACGACGGCCGTGACCCTCCCGGTCTCTTCGGTTCTGGAGAACGGCGGCATCGGCCTCCAGCTCGCGCCGGACTTCGACACGAGCAACCAGATCTACGTCGCTTACACGCCGCTCCCGAACACCAACAACCAGTCGCGCGTCTCGCGATTCACGGTCGGCGCCAACAACACGATCGCGCTCAGCTCCGAGCAGATCATCTTCCAGTGGACGGCCCAGCGGGAGACGTGCTGCCACTCCGGCGGGTCGCTGGCCTTCGGGGCCAACGGCGACCTCTACCTCTCCACCGGCGACAACACCAACCCGTTCGAATCCGACGGCTTCAACCCGATCGACGAGCGGCCCAACCGCCAGAACTTCGACGCGCAGCGCACCTCGGCCAACTCCAACAACCACAACGGCAAGATCCTGCGCATCCACCCGATCCCGAACGCCACCGGCGTGCCGGGCATCGGCACGACGTACACGATCCCGAGCGGCAACATGTTCGCGCCCGGGACGCCGCAGACGCTCCCCGAGATCTACGCGATGGGGTTCCGCAACCCGTTCCGCATCACGATCGATCCGCATACGGGCTGGGTCCTCGTGGGCAACTACGGGCCTGATGCGGCCACCGGAAACCCGAACCGCGGTCCGCAGGGCAGCGTCGAGTTCGAGGTCGTCAAGCAACCGGGCTTCTACGGCTGGCCCTACTGCGTGCGCGACAACGTGCCGTACAACGACTACAACTTTGCCAACTCCACGTCCGGGCCGAAGTTCAACTGCGCGGACCTGACCAACGACTCGCCGAACAACACCGGCATCCAGGACCTCCCGCCGGCGATCCCGGCGACGATGTGGCTCGGCTACTCCGACACCGACCCGCGCGTCCCGGGACTCGGCGCCGGCGGCGCCCCGACAGGCGGCCCGCGCTACGAGTTCGATCCCGACCTCAACTCGGCGACCAAGTTCCCGGAGTACTACGACGAGCACTGGTTCATCGGCGAGTGGAACAACGGCTGGTTGCGCACCGCCACGCTCAACGCCAACGGCGACGCACTCGGCGTCTTCCGGACCCCGTGGGAGGACACGTTCCAGCGTCCGCACGAGATCGAGTTCGGGCCTGACGGCGCGCTCTATGTCATCGACTGGGGCACCGGCTTCAACGGCAACAACATCGACTCCGGCATCTACCGGATCGACTACGTCGCGGGTGAGAGGCGCCCGATCGCGCACGCCACGTCCAACGTGGACAACGGGCCGACGCCGCTCACTGTGAACTTCTCGAGCGACGGTTCGATCGACCCCGACGGCACCTCGCTGACGTACGCATGGGACTTCGACGGCAACGGGACGATCGACTCCACCGACGCCAACCCGAGCCACACCTACAACACGGCGGGCACATTCAACGCGACGCTCACCGTGACCGACGCCGATGGCCAGACCGGCTTCGACACGATCCCGATCACGGCCGGCAACACGCGGCCGGTGGTCACCATCACGGTTCCGGAGGACGG
This sequence comes from uncultured Solirubrobacteraceae bacterium, assembly GCA_963792385.1. GTDB lineage: Bacteria > Actinomycetota > Thermoleophilia > Solirubrobacterales > Solirubrobacteraceae > DASSUW01. The sequence continues at coordinate 498,558 of CAWBVZ010000003.1, forward strand.
CCAGTTCGCCGCCTTCGGCGACATCATCCCCTACGAGATCACGGTCACCGATGCCGAGGACGGCACGGTGGACTGCCAGGACGTCACGCTCAGCTGGCAGCTCGGGCACGACGAGCACGCCCACGGCCTCGGCTCGCAGCAGGGCTGCTCGGGCACGTTCCGCACCTCGGCCGACAGCGGTCACGGCGCCAACGCGAACATCTTCACGTCGGTCGTCGCCACCTACACCGATGAGGCGCAGGGGGCCGCCGGGGCGCTGACGGGCTCGGACGACCTGATCATCCAGCCCAAGCCCAAGCAGGCCGAGTTCTTCACGTCGACGGGCCGCACCGGCTCCAACACCGGCGGCACGCCTGGCGTGCAGACGGAGGCTACGACCGACGCGGGCGGCGGGACCAACATCGGCTTCACCGAGAACGGCGACTACGTGTCGTACAACCCGGTGAACCTCGAGGAGCTGACCGGGCTGCGCTTCCGCGTGGCGTCGGGCGGCGCGGGCGGCAACATCGAGGTCCGCCTCGACTCGCCCACCGGCGACCTGGTCGGGACGGCTGCCGTCGCGAACACGGGCGGCTGGCAGAACTGGGTGAACGTCGACCTGCCGCTGCCGACCCCGCCCTCGGGCACGCACCAGATGTTCCTGGTGTTCAACAACCCGACGGCCGCCGGCACCGATGGACTCCTGAACCTCAACTACTTCACCGCGCTCGGCAAGGGCGCGGCGAACTCCGACGCTCCGCAGGTCTCGGCCGACGCCGAGCCCAGGACGGGCGCCGCGCCGCTCGAGGTCCACTTCACCGGCACGGCGACCGACCCCGACGGCGGGGCGGGCGCCACGCTCACCTACAAGTGGGACTTCGGCGTCGCCGGCACGAGCGACGACACCTCGACCGAGAAGGACCCGACGTACACGTACCAGCGCGCCGGCACGTACAACGCGACGTTCACGGCGACCGACGCGGACGGCGCACAGTCCAGCGCCACGGTGCAGGTGGTCGTCACCGCAGGCGGTGACTGCCCAGAGAACAACCTGCGGTCGGACGAGTTCGACGGCGACGCGATCGACATGAACCGCTGGAACATGATCCGGCCGGACGCCACCCGTGCGCCGTCCGTGTCGGGCGGGAATCTGAACTTCCCGATCGACAACGGCTCGCTGTACGGGCCTGGTACGTCGGCGCGGAACATCCTCGTCCAGGATCTCCCCACCGGTGCGTGGGAGGTCACGTCCAAGATCACGGTCGACCCGCTGACGGAGAACTACCAGCAGGCGGGCCTGCGGATCTACTCAGGCGATAACGACTGGGCCTCGATCCACATGATCTACGCGGGCACCGGCCGCGACTTCGAGTTCATCTACGAGGACGACGGCACCCCGCGCAACGAGGCGGCCGACAAGCTCGGTGGCATCCCCGCCGACGCACCGACTACCTACTACGTGCGGCTGGCGTCCGACGGCACCGACGTGCGGGCGTACTACTCCTACGACGGCACCACGTTCAGCCAGGTCGGCCGGCCCGCGCCGATCAGCACGCTCCCGGCTCCGAAGATCGGGCCGGTCGCGCTCTCCGACCAGGCGGCCACGTTCCCGGTCGCCCACTTCGACTGGATCCGGTTCAACCCGGACGAGCCGATCGGCGGCGGTGGCGGCGGTAGCTTCGTCGACGAGTTCGACGGGGCCGCCCTCGGCGCCGGCTGGGACGTCGTGCGGCAGGATCAGACGCTGACCGTCAGCGGCAGCAAGCTGAACATCCCGGCGCAGACGGGCGACATCTACGGCGGAAGCCCGAACGACGCCAAGAACCTGGTGATGCGGGCCGCGCCGAGCGGACCGTGGGTGGCAACCACGAAGATGAACTTCAAGGGCGCTGCGCAGTACCACCAGGCCGGCCTGGTTGTCTACGGCGACGACGACAACTTCACGAAGTTCGGCCGGATCGCCACGAATGCCCTGCCCGCGGCGGCCTCCGAGAAGTTCGAGTACATCTACGAGAACGCGGCAAGCCCGCGCAACGACGCCGCGGACTCGACGGCACCGGTGGCGGCAGGGTTCCCGGACGACGTGTGGATGCGCATCACGTCCGACGGGACCAACATCACGGGCGCCTACTCGACCGACGGCAACGCTTGGACGCCGGTGGGCCGCCCGGCACCGCTGCCGGCGAACGCCAAGATCGGCATGTTCTCCTTCAGCAACATGGCCGCCACGGCCCCGGTGGCCGCCTTCGACTCGTTCACCCTCACAGGTGACAACGTCGGCGGAGGCACCGCCGGGCCGAGCCGCGACGACGACTTCGCCGGCGCCGCGCTCGACAAGACCCGCTGGAACGCGATCGTGCGGGACACCCCCGCGTCGTACGCGGTCTCCGGCGGCAACCTGACCATCACGACCGAGCCGGGCGACATCTACACGAACGACACCGTCCCGCCGCCGAACAACTTCATCCTCCAGTCGGCGGATCACGCCGGCGCGGATTGGGTGATCGAGACGAAGATCGACTCGGCGGTCAACGGCGGCTACGGCCAGGGCGGCCTGATCGCCATGGTCGACGGCAACAATTACGTCAAGCTCGACCCGATCGCCGACGCGGGCCAGACGCGGATCAACCGCATCGAGCTGCGCACGGAGATCGCAGGTACGCCGACCGGACCGGCATCGGACCCGCAGATCGCGGCTGGGACCGGCACGGTGTTCTGGCTCCGTCTCACGAAGGCGGGGAACAGCTACACGGGTGAGTACTCACGGGACGGCGTCGCGTGGAGCCCGGCCGGAGTGGTGACCAACCCGATGACGTCTCCGGCGTTCGGCCTGTTCGCCTTCGGGCCGCAGGCGGACGGCCAGGGCGACACGGTCGCGTTCGACTCCTTCACGCTGGACGGGGAGGACCCGGACCAGCCGTGCGAGTGCACGGGCGGCTCCGGCGACGAGTTCGACAGCGGGACGCTCGACAAGACCAAGTTCAACGCGATCGTTCGCGAGGACTCCACGAAGTACACGGTCCAGGACGGGCAGTTGAACGTCACGACGGTCAACGGCGACATCTACACCAACAGCGATTCGGCCCCGACGCGGAACTTCTTCCTGCAGACGGCCGACCACGCCGGGCCAAACTGGGTGATCGAGACCAAGGTCAACGCGATCGAGCTCAGTGGCGGCTACGAGCAGGCCGGACTGCTGGCCCGCGTCAATGACGATAACTACGTCAAGTTCGACATCCTTTCCGACGACGGGCAGACGGCCCTGAACCGGATCGAGCTGCGCAGCGAAGTGGCGGGGGCGATCGTGAACCCGCAGCCGCAGCTGACACCGTTGCCGGCCAACGACGGAAACGTCTGGCTGCGCCTGTCCAAGACCGGCACGGACTACAAGGGCGAGTACTCGTTCGACGGCACCACGTTCACGGCGTTCGCGACGGTTCCGAACGCGATGGCCGAGCCGAGCTTCGGCCTATTCACGCTCGGTGTGACCAGCGGCGGCGGCACCGCCCACTTCGACTATCTGGAAGTGGACGGCGAGCGTGGCTGTGAGGAGCCGCCGCCGGACAACCAGGCACCGCAGATCCAGACGGCCACGGCCGACCCGACGATCGGCTTCGCGCCGCTGCCCGTGCAGTTCACGGGTGCGGCGACGGATCCGGACGCGGGCGACACGCTGACCTACGACTGGGACTTCGGTGACGGGACGGCGCACTCGACGGATGCGAGCCCGACGCACACGTACACGACGCCTGGCGAGAAGGTCGCCAAGCTGACGGTGTCCGACGGCGAGGCGACGGCGACGCGCAACGTGCCCGTCAACGTCCTCGAGCCCGACAACGCGCAGGCACGGTTCCGGGTGCTGGTCTTCTCGAAGACCGCGGGCTTCCGGCACAGCTCGATCACCCCGGGTCACCCGGCGCTCGAGAAACTCGGTACGGACAACAACTTCCAGGTTGACCACACCGAGGACGGAACGGCGTTCCGCGACGACATCCTCAGCCACTACGACACGGTGATCTGGCTGTCGACGACGGGCGACGTGCTCAACGACACCCAGCAGGCCGCCTTCGAGCGCTATATCGAGGCTGGCGGCGGCTACACGGGCATCCACTCCGCGGCCGACACCGAGTACACGTGGGCGTGGTACGGACAGCTGGTGGGCGCGTACTTCCGCAACCACCCGGTCGGCACGCTCCCGAACGGCGGGCGCAACGCCACCGTGCACGTGGAGGACACCACCGATCACTCGACGCAGGGCCTGCCGACACCCAACTGGGACCGGGCGGACGAGTGGTACAACTACCAATCGCCCGTCAACCCGAGCGTCGGCGGCGGCGGCACCGACTACAGCCCGCGGGCGACGGTCCACGTCCTGACCACGGTCGACGAGTCGACCTACGACGAGGACGACGGCAACACGACGGATGACGACCATCCGATCTCGTGGTGCAAGCGCTACGACGGTGGCCGCTCGTGGTACACGGGCATGGGCCACACCGACGACTCGTTCACCGAGGCGAACTACCTGAAGCACATCCTCGGTGGCATCGAGGTGAGCGCCGGCGTCGCTCCGTCCGCGGAGTGCGGCACGACCGCGACGGGCGCCCCGGTGGTCCAGGGCTTCGCCGACCCGCCGACCGGGACCGCACCGCTCCAGGTGCAGTTCTCGTCGACGGCGGCGGATCCGGACGGCGACGCGCTCAGCTACAAGTGGGAGTTCGGCGACGGCTCGAGCTCGCTCTCGCAGGCGCCGCTGCACACCTACACCACGCCGGGCGTCTACACGGCGAAGGTCACGGTCAAGGACCCGGCCGGGCACACCGGCACCGACACCGTCCAAGTGACCGTCAACGCGCCCGGCAACATGGTCCCGCTGATCCAGAACACGGCGGCCGACCCAACGTCCGGGAACGCACCGCTCGACGTGCACTTCCAGGCAGACGCGATCGACCCGGACGGTCCGGAGAACCAGCTGGTCTACAGGTGGGACTTCGGTGACGGCGGCGCCCAGTTCGGCGCCGACGTGCACCACACCTACATGCAGCCCGGCACGTACAAGGCGAAGGTGAAGGTCACCGACGCCGGCGGCGCGAGCACGACGAGCGAGGAGATCACCATCACGGTGGCCAACCCGCCCGGCAACGCCGCACCGTCGGTCGAGGCACTGGCCGACCCGACGTCGGGCACGGCCCCGCTGCGGGTGCGGTTCACCTCGTCGTCGAGTGACCCGGACGGCGACCAGCTCCTGTCGGTGTGGGACTTCGGCGACGGCGTGAAGGCGGGCGGCGACGCCGCAACGCACACGTACACGCAGCCGGGGACCTACAACGCCAAGGTCACGGTCACCGATCCGGGCGGCAAGTCGGCGTCGTCCACCGTGCAGGTGGTCGTCAGGGCCGTGACCGGAGCCGGGTCCGAGACCGTCCAGCCGTCGCCCGACACGGGCGACGTGGCGGGCGAGACCCAGAGCCGGCCGCTGGTGCGGCTGACGAAGAACCACAAGGTCGCGCGCGTGCTCAAGCGCGGCCTGCGCTACAAGGTCAGCTGTGAGGCAAGGTGCCGGGTCTCCTCGGTGCTGCGGATCGCCGGTGGCGAGAAGCAGCGGCTCGGCGCGTCCCGCGTCCGCGTGATCGCGGCCGGGCGCTCGGGCAACATCGTGCTCAAGCTGGACCGCCAGGTGCGGCGCAACCTGGTGCGCGCGATGCGGAAGGCGCACGTGCGCAACCTGAAGGCAACCGTCGTCCTGACCGTCAGGACGGCGGACGGCACGACCACGCTGCGCAAGCGGGTCGTGCTGGCTCGGTAAGCCTCCGACCGCCCGGCGGCCGTCCCCGATCCCGGGGGCGGCCGCCGGGCTTCTTCGGTGCGGACGTTGATGAGAGGATTCGCCAATGTCCCCAACTAATGACACGCTGACTCCCCGCCCCGAGCACCGGTTCACGTTCGGTCTGTGGACGGTGGGCAACCCCGGGCGGGACCCCTTCGGCGGCCCGACGCGCGAGCCGCTCGACCCCGTGGACTCAGTCAAGCGCCTGGGAGAGCTCGGCGCCTGGGGCGTCAGCCTGCACGACGAGGACCTGATCCCGTGGGGGACGCCGGTCGGGGAGCGCGACCGCCTTGTCGCGCGCTTCAAGGCCGCCCTCGACGAGGCCGGGATGGGTGTCGGGATGGGGACCACCAACCTCTTCGGCCATCCGGCGTTCAAGGACGGGGCGTTCACGTCCAACGACCGCGCCGTGCGCCGCGCCGCGATCGGCAAGTCGATGATCGGCATCGACCTCGCGGCCGAGCTGAACGCCGAGGTATTCGTGTTCTGGGGCGGCCGTGAGGGCACCGAGGTCGGCGCCGCCAAGGACCCGCGCGACGCGCTCGAGCGCTACCGCGAGGCGGTCAACGTGCTCGTCGACTACTCCGAGACCCAGGGGTACGGGCTGCGCTTCGGCATCGAGCCCAAGCCGAACGAGCCGCGCGGCGACATCTTCCTGCCGACCGTCGGCCATGCGCTGCACTTCATCTCCACGCTCGACCGCTCCGAGCTCGTCGGCCTGAACCCGGAGGTCGCGCACGAGACGATGGCCGGGCTGTCGTTCCATCACGCGGTCGGGCATGCGCTGTGGGCCGGCAAGCTGTTCCACATCGACTTCAACGCGCAGCGGATCGGGCGCTACGACCAGGACTTCCGGTTCGGCGCCGAGGACCTGAAGGAGAACTTCCTGCTCGTGCGGCTGCTCGAGCGCGCGGGCTATTCGGGCCCCCGGCACTTCGACGCGCACGCGTACCGGAACGAGAACCCCGAGGGCGTCTGGGAGTTCGCTGCGGGCTGCATGCGCACGTACCTGGCGCTCGCGGAGCGGGCACGCCAGTTCGACGCGTTGCCCGAGGTTCGGGAGGCGCTCGAAGCCGCCTCGACGCCCGAGCTCGGGCTCGCGTCGGTCGACGGCGACGCGCCGGACACGCTCAAGGCAGAGGCGGCGTCGCTCGACACTCTGGCCGAACGCGGCTACTACAACGAGCGCCTCGACCAGCTCGTTGTCGAGGTGTTGCTCGGCTTGCGTTGATGAACCTCGACGGACTGCCTCTTGACGGGTGCGCACGGGTCTGGTTGTTTGGCCCGACGAATGGTCGCTTTTCTCGCCCTGGCGGCGTCGCTGGCGCTCGCGCCCGCGGCGGTCGCTGATATTGCACCGCCGACGGGCGCAGTCGGGGGCAGGACGAACCCCGCCGCCGGGGTGCTCGACCTGTCCGTGCAGGCGACGGATTCCGGCCTCGGCCTCAGCCGTGCCGCGGCCGCGCTCGACGGCCAGGTCCTCGCAGCGGCCCGGTTCAGCGGCGCCGGGGCCTGCGTCGAGGTCCCGGACGAGGACGCCGGCACGGGATGCCCGGCGTCGGACACCGCGAGCCTGCAACTGCCGACGACCGGCGTCGCCGACGGGCCGCACACCCTCACGGTGATCGCCCAGGACGCCGCAGGCAACATCGGCACGCTCGTCGACGAGACGATCACGGTCGCCAATACTCCGCCGGACAACCACTCCAGCGTGACGATCACGGTCGGCAGCGGGCAGACGACGGTGCCACCGCCGGGCAGTGGGCCGGGCGGCGGCGGGGTGGCGGGGGAGGGCGACGAGAACGGTTGCCGCTCGCCGCGGCTCTCAGTGTTCCTGTCGCAGCGGCCAGTGCGCTATCGGCACGGCGTCCCGGTGCTCGCGCGTGGACGCGCGTATCGGTTCGTAGGTCGCTTGACGTGCCGGATCGACGGCCGGCGGCGGTCGGCACGGCGCGGCACCGTGATCGAGGTGCGCAGCCTCGTGCGCGGCAGGGTCGTGGCGAAGCGGCGCCTGAAGGTGCGCCGCGACGGCCGCATCAGCGAGCGGCTGGCGTACCGCAGCTCGCGCGTGCTCGTCTTCCACGTCCGCGGGACCGGCGGCACCGTTGCGCGGGTGCGGATCCCGATCCGGGTCGTCCGCCTGAGCCGCGCGCGCGCCGCGCAGGACGGTCCCGGCACCGACGTCGGCGGCACCGTGCCGAGCTTCCTGAAGTTGGCGGTGGAGGACGTGGCAGGGTTCGCCAGCTTCCCTCGCGGCGCCGGGGACTACGAGCTCGACGTCCGCACGCGCGTGACCGCATCGGACCCGCGCGCCCGCCTCACCGTCGCCGACGGCGATGCCGCGGACGGCCGGCAGCTCGGGCACCTCGCGAGCGCGGGCTCGGTGCTCTCCGAGCCGCTCGAGGCGCGCGCCGGCGGTGCCTTCGCGAGCCTCGACGCGACGGTCGAGCCGCTGCTCGAGGTGTGGAGCCGCCCGGTCGCTAACGAGCTCACCACCGTGCGCCTGCGCCAGCGCGTCGCGCCCGGCGAGCGCCTGCGCGGGACATACAGCAAGACCATCTACGTGACCCTGTCACCGGACGCGCCGTAGCTTCGACAAGGAGAGCCAGACCCGATGCCATCCGTGATCCCCCTGAGCCTGGCCGCGGTCGCCGCCGCCGGCGGCTTGTCGCTCACGCCGGCGATCCTCGAGCAGACGGCCCGCTCGAACGCCACGGGCACGGTGACCGTGTCCAACACCACCAACCGCAAGCTCAAGATCACGGTGCGGCCGCGGCCGTGGCGCCAGGCCCGCGACGGCGCGGTGGCCGCCGATCGCCGCCGGACGCTCGACCGCTACGTGCGCGCGAGCACGTCGTCGTTCACGCTCAACGCCGGCTCCAAGCGCACCGTTGGCGTCACGCTGCGGCGCGTTCCCGCCAGGCGCTCTCTGTACGGCAGCATCGAGGTCGTGGGGCGGCCGACCAAGAAGCGCGCCGGCATCAACGTCGTCCACCGCCTGATCGGCAGCCTGCGGTTCCATCCCACGCGGTCGGCACGCAAGCTCAAGCTGAACGCCGGCACGGCACGCGTGACCGGCAAGGGGTCGAAGCGTGCGCTGGAGTTGCGCGTCCGCAACGGCGGCAACACGATCGACCCCGTCGGCGGCAGCGTGGTGATCAGCGGGTCGCGCGGCGGGCGCAGCGGCGGCATCGCGTCGAAGGCGATCCTCCCGGGCAAGCAGATCGACCTTCGCGTCGCGTCGCTGGCCGGTCTCCCGCGCGGCAGCTACACCGCGTCGGTCACGCTCGCGCAGAGCGGTCGCAACCGGCTCAGCGTCACGCGCCGATTCCGCATCCGGTAGGGCGGTCGCTTACGCGGCGGCCGCTGGGCGGTCGAGCTCGAACCAGACCCGCGTGCGGTCGTCGGAGTCGACGCCCCAGCGGTCGGCGAGCTCGGCGACCAGATAGAGACCCCAGCCCGACGGGCGCGCCGGGTCGGGCGACGGCGTCGACGGCACGAATCCTCCGCCCGGGTCGTGGACCTCGACGCGAAGCATCTGGTCGGCAATGTCGATGACGAGGTCGATCGCGTCACCGGCATCGAGATCGGCGTGGCGGACGGCGTTGGTGACGAGCTCCGAGATCAGCAGGCGCACGTCGCGCATCCGCCCGTCGGGGATCGCGTCGTTGAGCTCGTCGAGCGCGTGCCGCGCCTCGGCGGCGGCCTCGGGGCTGACGGCGAGCCGGCGCTCGACCCTCATCACTTCAACTCCCGCGGGTCGGCCACGAACTCGAGCCGCTCGCTCATGCGGGTGATCTCGAACACGCGGTGCACGGTCTCGGCGCCCTTGACGAGCGCGAAGCGGCGGCCGGCCTCGCGCGCACGCATGTCCGCGAGCACGACCAGCCGCAGGCCGCTGGAGTCCATGAACTCGAGCTGACGGAGGTCGAGCACGACCGTGCTCAGTTCGGGCTCGGACGCCAGGCGGTCGAGCTCGTCCTCGAGGAGTGCGGCACCGGACAGGTCGAGCTCGCCCGTCGGGGCGATCACGGCGACGGTCCCATTCCGGGTGGTTTGGAAGTCAAGGTTCGCCATCGCCGCGCCCAAGCCTAAACCTCCGGCGTGCGGGAAGACTGTGCGGCACATGACACGCCTGCGCCGATCCGACTGCTCGGGCCCCGGGATCACCCGCCGCGGGCGTGGCCGCGGCTTCGAATACCTCGACGAAGACGGGCGTCGCGTGGACGATCCGGACGTGGTCGCGCGCATCCGCGAGCTCGGGATCCCGCCGGCGTGGAAGGACGTTTGGATCTGCTCGTCGCCGACCGGTCACCTCCAGGCGACGGGCACCGACGCGGCCGGCCGCAAGCAGTACCTCTACCACGAGCAATGGCGCGTCCGGCGCGACGCCGAGAAGTTCACCGAGATGGCCCGGTTCGCGCACGCGCTGCCGGACCTGCGCGAGCACGTGCAGGCCGACATCGACGGCGACGGCTTCACGCGCGCGCGTGTGCTGGCGTGCGCGGTTCGGCTGCTCGACCGCGGGTTCTTCCGCATCGGCTCGGAGGAGTACACGGTCGAGAACGAGTCGTTCGGGCTCGCCACGATGCTGAAGTCGCACGTCACGATCGGCGCAGACGGAGCGATGGAGTTCGACTATCCGGCGAAGAGCGGCCAGCGCCGCGTGCAAGCGGTGGTGGATCCGCAGGCCGGCGAGATCGTCGCCGGGCTCAAGCGCCGCCGCGGCGGCAGCGACGACCTGCTCGCGTTCAAGGACGGGCGGCGCTGGCGCGACGTGCGCTCGGACGACATCAACGCGTACATCAAGGAGGCGACGGGCGACGACTTCTCCGCCAAGGACTTCCGCACCTGGAACGCGACGGTGCTCGCCGCGGTCGCGCTCTCCGTGTCGGGCGCGGTCGCCGGCTCGGTGAGCGGTCGCAAGCGTGCGATCGCGCGCGCGGTCAAGGAGGTCGCCCACTATCTCGGGAACACACCGGCGGTGTGCCGCGCGTCCTACATCGACCCGCGCGTGTTCGACGCCTATCGCGGCGGGCTCGTGATCGGCCGCCCGCTGCGGGAAGCGGCGGAGGTGGAGACGGGTGAGCTGCCGATCCACCAGCGCGCCGTCGAGGAGGCGGTGCTCGACCTGATCGCCGAGCGCGAGCGCTCACCGGCGATCGAGCGCGTCGCGGCCTGAGCCTGAGCGCTACGTCTCGTCGGGCTGCGGCACCGGCGGGTCGTCCGGCGGCGGTGCGTCGGGTGGCACGGCCGGCGTGGCGGGCGCCTCGCGCTCCGGCGTCGGCGCGGCCGGGGTGACCGGCTCGTCCGGCACGATCGGCTGGTCCGGGGTGACCGGCGTGGACGGGACTTCCACGACGCTCAGCCTCCGGTTCCGTACGTGTACAGGCGCTCGAGCGACGAGCGGATGATCCGCGAGACGTGCATCTGCGAGCAGCCGACTTGTTCGGCGATCTCGGACTGCAGGAGGTCCTGCTGGAAGCGCAGGCGCAGAATCTCTCGCGCGCGCTCGTCGAGGATCCCGGTCATCCGCTCGAGCATGACGCCGGCTTCGACGCGGTCGAACTCCGGGTCGGGCGTGCCGATCAGGTCGCCGGCGCTGGCCGAGTCGCCCTCCTCCTCGCGCACAGGGGCGTCGAGTGAGCGCACCGACCGGCCCTCGCTGGCCTGGAGCGCCTCGACGATGTCTTCCTGCGAGCGGTCGATGTGCTCGGCGAGGTCGCCGACGGTCGGGGACCGGCCGAGCTTGGCCCACAGCTTCTCGCGCGCCTCCTCGACCACCAGGCACAGCTCCTGGAGGTCGCGCGCCGGCCGCACGTCCCACGTGGCGTCGCGGAAGTAGCGGCGGATCTCGCCGAGGATCGTCGGCACCGCATAGCTCGAGAACGCGAGCCCGCGGTCCGGGTCCCAGCGGTCGACGGCCTTGACGAGGCCCATCGAGGCGACCTGAACGAGGTCGTCGAGCGGCTCCGAGGCGCGGCGGTACCGCAGGGCGAGGCTGCGAGCGAGCGGCATGTAGCGCTCGATCAGCTCTTCACGCGCACGCGAGTCCCCGCGGCGGTGGCGGCGCATCAACCGCTGGTCGTCCCGCTGGCGCCTCTTGCGCTCCGGCGCGAGGGTGGCGTTCGGCATCACGGGACGCCGTACCCAGCGTCCTACGCCACCCGGGCATCGGCGTGTCCGTTTCCGTACGTCGTGGCGCGTCCGGACTTGAAACGAACGCGAGCGCCCGGCGGGTAAACTGCCGCATCCTGAGCGACTTGAACCCCGCCCTCCAACCACCGGAGCCGTTTCGCTGCGAGACCGGCCGTAACGGCGCTTCCGCGTGGGTGCGCCCCGTCGGCGAGCTCGATCTCGACACCGCAAACGACGTGGAGCAGCAGCTCGCCGTGCTGCGTGCCGAGGGCTGCGAGCGCCTGGTGCTCGACCTGCGCGGCCTTCGCTTCATGGATTCCACGGGGCTCCGGCTCGTGATCCGGTGGGACACCGCCGCCAAGGAGGACGAGTTCGAGTTCGCGATCGTCCCGGGCATCGAGGTCGTCGATCGCGTCTTCCGCCTGACAGGGATGGACGAGCACCTCACTGTCGCCGATCCCCCGTCGGACGCCTGAGCGCCAGTATCCACCGCGGAAACGAGTTCCGGCCTACGACCCGGCCAACCCGGGCACCCTGGGGTTGTGGAGCCGTTCACGGTCGAGGCTGACCTGCCAGGCGGCCCCAACGCCGCCTGGCGCGCTCGCCGCCTAGTTGACAGCGAGCTGGGCGGGCGCGTGCCGCAAACCGTGCTCGCCGACGTCGCCCTGCTCGTCACCGAGCTGGTCGCGAACGGCGTGCAGCACGGCGGAGCGGGCCGCGAGGACGCCCTCCGTCTGCTGCTCGAGGGGCGCCCGTCGGGTCAGCTGCGTGTCGAGGTCGCGAACCCCGGCCGCACCGGCGACATTCGACCGCGGCAACCCGACCTGCTCGGTGGCGGCGGGCTCGGCCTGCACATCGTGGAGCGCGTGGCCAGCCGCTGGGGCGTGCTCCACGAGCCCCGCACGGCGGTCTGGTTCGAGGTCGACCTCTAGTCTGCCGCGGGTGGCGGCCAAGCGCCAGGAGATCGAGGTCGCCGGGCACCGGCTCTCGCTGTCGAACCTCGACAAGGTGCTGTATCCCGAGGCCGGCTTCACCAAGGGCCACGTGATCGACTACTACACGCGCGTGGCGCCGGTGCTGCTGCCGCACCTGCGCGGGCGGCCGCTGACGCTCAAGCGCTACCCGAACGGCGTCGACAAGCCACATTTCTACGAGAAGCAGTGCCCGTCGCACCGCCCGGAGTGGGTCCGCACGGCACCGATCTACAGCCGCTCGAACCGCCGCACGATCGACTTCTGCCTGTGCGACGACCTGCCGACGCTGGTGTGGCTCGCGAACCTCGCCGACCTGGAGATGCACACCTCGCTCGCGCTGGCCGAGGACGACGCGCTTCCGACGGTGCTGGCGTTCGACCTCGACCCCGGTGCGCCCGCCACGATCGTCGAGTGCGCCGAGGTCGCGCTTGAGCTGCGAGCGATCTTCGCGCACATCGGGATGGAGGCGTTCCCGAAGACGTCCGGCTCGAAGGGCATGCAGGTCTATGTGCCGCTCAACACGCCGGTGACGTACCCGCAGACCCGTGACTTCTCGCACGGGCTCGCCCAACTGCTCGAGCGGCGCCGCCCGGAGCTCGTCGTGTCGGAGATGAAGAAGTCGGTGCGCGGCGGGAAGGTGTTCGTGGACTGGAGCCAGAACGCCCAGCACAAGACGACCGTGTGCGTGTACTCCCTGCGGGCGCTTGCGCAGCCGACCGTTTCCACCCCGCTGACGTGGGAGGAGGTCGAGGGCGTGACCGAATCGCGGGACCCCGACGACCTGGTCTTCACGTCCGCCGACGTGCTCTCGCGCGTGGCCGAGGACGGGGACCACTTCGCGCCGGTGCTCGAACTCGCACAGGCGCTCCCCGACGCGCTTTAATCGCGGCATGGACCTCGAAGAGCACACCATCGAGGACACGCTCGAGCAGACGTGCACGGTCTGCGGCGCCCGCCTGACGGGGCCGGAGATCGAGGCCGCCCGCGAGGCGGGCGGCCCGTTCCTGTGCAGCGTCCATGCGGCGGAGCAGCTCCCGGCCGGCGAGGCCGAGGGCGACGGTGACTAGCGCGCCGCGCCGCTCCTGACGACTGCGCGGGCCGCGGCGGCGATCGCCTCCGCGTCGATCTGCGCTGCGTGCAGCAGCTCCTCGGGCGTGCCGGACACCGGCATCTCGCGCACCGCCAGCTTCGTCACCCGCGGGCGGTCGTCGGCGTCGGCCAGCGCCTCCAGCACGGCGTCGCCGAGGCCGCCCTCGGGCCAGTGGTCCTCGACGGTGACGATCGCGCCGCAGTCGCGCGCGGCGGCGCGGATGGCGTCCGCGTCGATCGGCTTGATCGAGTAGCAGTCGAGCACCCGCGCGCTGATGCCTTCGCTCTCGAGCGCCTGCGCCGCGCGGTCGGCCTCGTCCAGCGTGATCCCGCACGCGATGATCGCGACGTCCTCGGCGTCGGCGCCGCGCGCCACGCGGCTGCCCCCGATCCGCACCGGCTCGTCTGCTGGCGTGCGCACCGGCGTCTTGCCGCGCAGCGTGCGCAGGAACGAGATGCCCTCCTGATCGGCCATCGCGGCCACCAGCGCCGATGTCTGATTGGCGTCGCTCGGGTGCAGCACGGTCGAGCCGTGCACGGCGCGGAACGCCGCGATGTCCTCGAGCGCCATCTGCGATGGCCCGTCCTCGCCGATCGAGACGCCGGCGTGCGAGCCGGCCAAGCGGATGCTCGCGCGCGAGATCGCCGCCATCCGGATGAAGTCGTACGCGCGCGAGAAGAACGCCGAGAACGTCGAGGCGAACGGCACCCAGTCGCGCACCTGGAAGCCGACGGCGGCGGCCACCAGTTGCTGCTCGGCGATGAACATCTCGAAGTAGCGGTCCTCGTGTGCGGCGCGGAAGTCCTCGGAGTGCGTGGAGTTCGACACCTCGCCGTCGAGCGCGACGACGTCGCCGCGGAGCGATCCGAGCGCGGTCAGCGCCTCGCCGTAGGCCTTGCGCGTGGCGACCTCCTCGCCGAGCTCCCAGGTCGGCAGCTCGCCGCCGGACGTCTCGAACCGGTGGGGCGTGCCGCTGGGCGGCTTGGCGAGCTGCACGTGCAGGTCGCGCTCGCCGCCGAGCTCGGCGATCGCCGCTTCCGGGTCGTCGAGCGGCTTGCCGTGCTTGCCGGGGAGATCCTCGACCGCCTTTACGCCGCGGCCCTTCAATGTGCGCGCCACGATCGCGGTCGGGCGGCCCTCGGTCGCCTCCGCCTCGGCGTAGGCGGCCTCGATCGCGTCGACGTCGTGTCCGTCGATCACGATCGCGTGCCAGCCGAACGCGCGGATCCGCTCGGCGTAGCCCTCGGTGTCCCAGCCCAGCATCGTCTCGCGCGTCTGGCCGAGCCGGTTGACGTCGATGATCGCGACCAGGTTGTCGAGGCCTTCCCAGCCGGCGTGCTGGAACGCCTCCCACATCGAGCCCTCGGCCATCTCGGAGTCGCCGCACAGGCACCACACGCGGTACGGCAGGCGGTCCAGCCGGCTGCCCGCGATCGCCACGCCGACCGAGATCGGCAGCCCCTGGCCGAGCGAGCCGGTGGCGACATCGGTCGGCGGGATGCGCGGCGTCGGGTGGCCCTCGAGCCGCGAGCCGAGCTGCCGGAACGTCAGCAACTCCTCGTCGTCGATGATGGAGGCCGCCTTCAGCACCGAGTAGTAGAGCGGCGAGGCGTGGCCCTTGGAGAAGATCAGGTGGTCGGCGGAGGGGTCGTCGAGGTTCGACGGGTCGAGCCGCAGGTGGCCGTCGATCAGCACCGCCAGCAGATCGGCGGCGGACATCGACGAGGTCGGGTGGCCGGAGCCGGCGGCAGCGCTGGTGCGGACCGAGTCCACCCGCAGCTGCTGCCCCAGCTCCCGCCGGAAGTCGGTCCGCTCGCCCATCACGCGGCCACCAGCTGGTCGCGCTTCGCCTCGAGGTCGGCGAACAAGTCGCGGAACGACTTGGCGAACTTCTCGACGCCCTCACGCTCGAGCGTCTCGACGACGTCGTCGTAGTCGATCCCGGCCTCCTTGAAGGCTTCGAGGATGCGGCGGGCGCCGTCGACGTCGCGGTCGATCGTGCGCTCGGCGACCCCGTGGTCCTGGAACGCCCTGACCGTGTCGAGCGGCATCGTGTTCACCGTGTCCGGCCCGATCAGCTCCTCGACGTAGATCACGTCGCGGTAGTCGGGGTTCTTCGTCGACGTCGACGCCCACAGGCAGCGCTGCGGCGTGGCGCCGGCGGCCGCCAGGGCGTCCCAGTCCGGCCCGGAGAAGATCTCCTCATAGGTCGCGTACGCGAGCTTCGCGTTGGCGATCGCCAGCGTGCCCTTGAGCTCGTCGTGGCCGCCGACCTCGTCGAGCCGGCGGTCGGCCTCGGTGTCCACGCGCGAGACGAAGAACGACGCCACCGACGCGATCGTGCTCGCGTCACCGCCCCCGTCGACCAAGCGCTGCAGGCCGCGGATATACGCCTCGGCCACTTCGCGGTGGCGCTCGAGCGAGAAGATCAGCGTCACGTTGACGGGGATGCCGGCGGCGATCGTCTCCTCGATCGCCGGCAGGCCGGCGGGCGTGGCGGGGATCTTCACCAGCAGGTTCGGGCGCTCGACGAGCGCGTGCAGGCGCTTGGCCTCGGCGACCGTGGCCTCGGTGTCGTTCGCGAGGTTCGGGTCGACCTCGAGCGAGACCCAGCCGTCCTTGCCGTTGCCCTCGTCCCAGACGGAGCGGAGCTCATCGCAGGCGACACGGATGTCGTCGCGCGCGAGCGCGAGGAAGATCTCCTTCGGCTCGGACTCGTCCGCGCTGACCTCCTTGATCTGCTCGTCGTAGGCGTCGCCGTCGGCGATCGCAGCCTGGAAGATCGTGGGGTTGGAGGTGACGCCGACGACGCGTTCGCGGACCAGGTCCGCAAGCTCGCCCTGCTGCAGGAACTTGCGCGATACGAAGTCGATCCACACGCTCTGGCCGAGCTCGTCCAGCTTGTTCAGGGGGGTCATGGCTCTCCTCAAGTAAGTCGGGATACCTCACATGAAACCGTGCCCAAGCGCCCGCAACGTAAAACAACGGGGAGACGGGCGGTCAGAACGAGGAGAAGTGCGACCAGCCGGGCGCTCAGCGCGGGCGCCCGGCCAGCTCGCGAAGCCAGGCAGCGACGGCCCGTTCGTCACGGCGTGCCTCGCGCTGGCGCGCCGCCCGGGCCTGACTGGCAGTGATGGTGTTGGTTTGGGAGGTCGAGCTCGCCGGCCGCGCAAAGCGACCCGGAGGTGTCGATCTCCCCGTGAGCGACTGGCGCGACCGCTCGGCGTCATAAGCCAGCGACATCGAGGGGGACATTACTCCCCCACAGAACACGCGTCTACTCCAATGTGTCCACTGAACAAACCCGTTTTTGACCCACTGGTCCAACTTTCCAGGGGGAAAGCGTTCGCCATGGGCTCGCGGTTGGGGGTTTGTGCACGGACAGACAGGCCTCAGGCAGCCAAAACGGCGGCTGGAACGAGCGCATACTCGAGGAAAAACAGGCCCCAGACGCGCATGTAGAAGGCGCTGAACGCCTCGGGGTTGGCCGGATCGGCGCGTCGCGCCCAGACCAGGAGCAGCGCGAGCGCGGCCGCGTGACCGGCGGCGAACACGACGGGCTGCACGTCGTCAAGCAGCAGCGGGCCGGCGACGATCATGCCGACGTAGGCGAGCACGAGCGCGCCGAGCCCGAGCCGGGCCGCCCGGCGCGGCCCGAGCCGGACCGTGAAGGTGGCGATCCGGAACCGGCGGTCGCCCTCCATGTCCGGCACGTCTTTGAGCACGGCGATCGCGAACGAGAACGGCAGCACGAACAACGTCAGCGCCCAGACGGCGCCCGGGATCTCCAGCGAGCCGCCGAACACGAGGCTGTAGTGGCCGTACACGCCGATGTTGACGACCGCCGAGCGCACGCCCGCGATGCACAGCGACGCGGCGATCGGAAAGCGCTTGAGCCGCACCGGCGGGAGCGAGTACGCGGCGCCGACGGCCAGTGCCACCACCACCGCCGCGGTCTCCAGCGCACCCTGCGTGACCCCCAGCACGACCGGCACAGCCGCGCTCACGGCGACGATCCACCAGGCCGCCTCCCGTGACAGGTCGCCGGCCGCGATCGGCAGGTGCGGCTTGTTGATCCGGTCGATCTCGATGTCGGTGATCTGGTTGACACCGACGATCGCGAGGTTGACGCCGGCGCCCGCCACGATCACCCAGAACAGCTGATCGAGTCCCGAGCCGGGGAGCACGGCGACGGCGATGAGATAGAGCCCCGTCGCGCTGATGACGGTGCCGACCAGCGTGTGCGGCCGGGAGAACCGCCACAGCACGCTCAGCGCACCCAGGACGCCCGTCCGGCGGGCTGCCGCGGCGTGGCTGGTCAACGGCGCTCCAGGCGGGCGCGCAGCGTCATCAGCAGGGCGATCGGGACGAACGCCAGGCCGGCGAGCGAGCCGGCTGCGAAGCGCGCCGCCACCCGCGCACGGCCGCGCACGCTCAGCGGCGCCCGCAGCTCCTCGGCCGGGGGTGCGAGTGCCAGCGGCGACGGCCCGGCCCCACGTTTAGTGCCGGCGACCGCAACGGCATAGGGCACGCGGCGGTCGCGGTACCAGTCGGGCGCCACAGGGTGCAGCGCGACGTCGTCGAACCCGGCCCGCTCGAACCACGCGCGGTACTGCTCCTGCTCGGGGAACAGCATCCACAGGTCGGCCAGCGCGCGAGCGATCCGGCCGGCCGGGCGCACCGGGCCGATCACCACGCCGATGCCGCCCGGGCGCAGCACGCGGTAGGCCTCGGCGATGCCGCGCTGCGGGTCCGGCCAGTACTCGATGCTGCCGGCCGACACGTAGCGGTCGAACGCGTCGTCGCCGAACGGCAGTGCCTCAGCGTCGCCGAGCAACCGCCGGCATCCGGCGAGCGCGGGACGGCGGCCGGCACGGGCGAGCTGATGCGGGCTCTGGTCCAGCATCGTCACCCGGGCGGGGTCGACGTGCCCGACGATCCCCTCGGTCGTGAAGCCGGTTCCGGCGCCCACGTCGAGCGTGTCGAGGTCGCGGCGATCGAGCCGGGCGGCAGCCAGCGCCTGAGCGCGCATACGGGCCGTCCAGAACAGCGGATTGACCCAGTCGTCGTAGCCGAGCGACAGGAACCGGTAGAACCAGTAGGCCTCCTTCTTGTGCTGGACCAGCCTCATGCGAAGCCGCGACGATACCCGCCATAGCGACCCGGCCGACCGGCTGGACGCGTGGCTGCGCGCGCCCGCCGTGCGCACCTACCACCGCCGCGTCGGCCGGACGACCCCTGACGCCCTGTGGGACGCCGCGACGAGCCTGCGTCTGTCCGACACCCGCACGCTCGGGCGCCTCGTCCGCTGGCGCATCCCCGACCTCGACCGCGGCCTCACGTACGGCGAGCTGTTCCGCGACTACCCGTTCATCGTGCTGGAGGAGGGAGAGCGGCACATGCTCGCCGGCCTCTGCGGCCGGATCTGGACGATGGCGCGCGACTACCCGCGGCTGGCCACGCCGGAAGAGTTCGCGCGCTGGGACGAGCCCGGGACCGTGCGCGTGCTGTTCGGGCACTGGGTGAAGGAGTGCGACGACGGCCGGGCCGAGCTCGTGAGCGAGGCGCGCGTCGGGCCCGTGGACCGTGCCGCGGCGAAGCGCCTCAGCGCGCTATGGAGGATCGTGGGGCCGTTCGAGCGTCTCGTCGGCGCGGAGGCGATCGTCGCGGCTACCGCGAGATCTGAGCGTGCGTGACCGGCACGCCGAAGCGCTCCTCGGCCGCGGCCAGCCCCTCGTCCTCGCGATAGTCGAGGTCCGGGTGGCTGAAGACGACGATGCGATCGGCGTCGAAGGTCGCCAGGGCGTCCTCGATCGCGACCAGCGGCTCGCTCTCGCCCGTGTCGCCGGCGGCGTCGATGCCCGCCTCCTCGAGCCGCTCGACGGTCTCCTCCTGCGCGACCTCCGCCTCCTGGATCGCGTCGTCGGAGTCCGAGACCCAGAACGCGAGCGGAGACTGGTTCGTCGCCGGCGAGATGACGAGCACCTCGGCGCCCTCGACCTCGTTGCCGAGCGTCGCGCGCAACAGGTTCGCGTCGACGGGCTCCGGAGTGACTACCAGCAGCTTCACGTCGCTGTCGCTACCCCTTGCTCTCTGGCTCCAAACGGTGCTCCGGGACCGCCACGGACGCGCACGGCGACGACGGCGACATCGTCGCGCGGGTGCCCGCCCTGGGCCCCGAGCGCCTCGTGCTCGACCGCGGCGGCGATCGCTGAGGCGTCCGCGCCGGCGCAGCCCGCGAGGAACGCCGCCAGCCGATCGGGCGCAGAGCTGCGGTCGGCCTCGGTGACCCCGTCGGTGTAGAGCACGAGCGCGTCCCCGGGCGCCAGCTCGACCGCCTCCTCCGGGAGCTCCGGCACGTCGACGATGCCCAGCAGCGTGCCGGGAGACCCGACCGTCTCGACCGTGCCGTCGGCGCGCAGCACGAGCGGCAGCGGGTGCCCGCCTGAGGACACGCACACCGACACGCGGTCCACGCGCGGGGTCAGCGACGCATACAGCACTGTGCAGAAGCGGTAGTCGAGACGGTCGCGCAGCAGTGCCTGGTTGAGCTCGCCGAGCACCGTGTGCGGGCGCTGCGTGTGGAGCGCAGCCGCACGCACCGTGTAGCGCGCGAGCGCAGTCAGGGCTGCGGCCTCGGCGCCCTTGCCGCAGACGTCGCCGATCACCAGCGCCCAGTCGCCGGCGCCGGTCGCGAAGCAGTCGTAGAAGTCGCCGCCGACCTCGTTGCCGTCGCCGGCGGCCAGGTAGCGGGCGGCGATCTCGACGCCCGGGATGTCCGGCAGCTCGGCGGGGAGCAGGGAGCGCTGGAGCGTGCGCGCCACGTGATCGCGCTCCGCGTACAGGCGCGCGCTGTCGAGCGCCAGCGCGGCGCGGCGCCCGACGTCGTCGAACAGCGCCAGGAAGTCGTCCTCCTCGTCGGAGGGGAGCTGGCCGAAGCCGGCGGCGAGCACGCCGAGCACGCGCCCCCGCGCCACCAGCGGGACGACCACGGCGCCGTCCGCCACGATCCCCTCGCCGCTACGCATCACCGCGAGCATCGCTTCCTCCACGCCGCTGTCGAGCGCCGCCAGCAGCTCGGGTTCGCGCGCCTCGTCGGCCGCGGCGGCGGCGACGCGGCGCAAGCCGGAGCGCTCGTCGCCGAGCAGGATCACGCAGGTGTCGGCCGTCGCGCGCACGCACAAGCGGGCGACGCTCCTCATCGTCTGCTCCTCGTCGAGCGACTGGTCGAACAGCTCGCTCGCCTCCGCCAGCAGCGCCGACCGGGCGAGTAGCCGCTCGCGCTCCTCCTCGGCGCGGCGGCTGGCGGTGACGTCGCGCACCACGACGACGAGCTGGCGGCGGTCGCCGACCTCGAGCGGCACGACCCCGAGCTCGATGTCGACGCGCGAGCCGTCGCGGTGGCGCAACGTGCGCTTCCGGCCCGGGCGCACCGGCCCGCCCTCGAACGCGCGCAGCGCGCGGCGGCGGAGAGCCTCGTCCTCGTACTCGATCACGAGGTCCAGCACCGAGTCCATCGCCGCCAGCTCGGGGAACGTGTAGCCGCAGAGCTGCTCGAAAGCCGCGTTGGCGAACACGCAGACGCCGTCGCGCTCGAGGACGAGCATGCCCTCGCCGGCTTCCGACACCGCGAGCAGCAGCGCCTCGTAGCGGTCCGTCTGGTCGCGCAGCGCCCGCTCGGCAGCGCGCCGCTCGGTGGTCTCGATCACGACGATTCCGACGCCGACCAGCTCCTCGGCGCCGGCCCGGCGCACGGGCCAGTACGACGCCGTGAACTGGCGCTCGGCGCCCGGCTGCGCGGGCGTGCCGCCGGTGACGTCTACGTCGATCAGCGGCGCGCCGGTGCGGGCGACGTGCTCCACGGCCGCCTCCACGTCGGCGGGCAGGTCGGGCAGTATCTCGCCGATCGTCCGGCCCGCGTGGTCGGCGGCCGGCACGCCGTTGATCTCCGCAAGCCGGTCGTTGACGCGCACGTAGCGGAGGTGCGGGTCGAGCAGCGCGAGCCCCACCGGCGCGTGCTCGAACACCAGGTCGAGCATCGCCGCCGTCGACTGCACGCGCTCCCGCAGGGCCGCGACCCACACCGCGACCGCCGAGCCGAGAACCACAGTCGCCATCCGCGCGATGTCCTCCGCCGCGCCGAGCTCGTCGCTGACCGAGACCCGGATCGTGCCGAGGACGATCGCGAGTGCGCCGACCGCCGCCGTCGGGCGCGGACCGGCGGCGACCGCCGCGAGCAGCGGGCCGAGCACGTACAGCGTGACGAGCACGGTCTGGCGGTCGCTGATCGTGTCGACGGCGAACAGCGCGGCGACGACGGCGAATGCGGCTGCGAGCGCGAGGCGGGGCGGGCGCAAGGGCCCGCTTTTATCACGCGGGCGGGGCGGCGGCCACGGTCGTCGGTACAGGGCTGAGCGCGTGGTGCCAGCCCGCGGCCAGGCGGCCGAGGCTCGCCTCCCACGATCGGCCGGCGACCGCGGCCAGTCCGCCGCGCTCCAGCCGCTCGCGGGCGGCGCGCGAGCCGGCCAGCGAAGCGAGCGCGCTCGCCAGCGCTTCCACCCGCGGCGGGCACAGCACGCCGCTGCGGCCGTCGGCGATCAGCTCGGCCGGCCCGCCCGCGGCGACCGCGACCACCGGCAGCCCGGACGCCTGCGCCTCGAGGATCACCTGCCCGAACGTGTCGGTCTGCGAGCAGAACAGGAACAGGTCGGCGGACGCATACGCGGCGGCCAGCGCGGCGCCCTCGAGCCAGCCGAGGAACGTCGCCGAGTGGCCGAGCCGCTCGCGCAGCGCGTCCTCCTCGGGACCGCCGCCCGCCAGCAGGAGGTGCAGGCGTGGGTCGCGCGCGCGGGCCGCGAGGAACGCATCGGCGAGCAGGGCGACGCCCTTCTCGCGCGTTAGGCGGCCGGCGTACAGCACGTCGACGCGATCGCCGAGCGGCTCGGCGCGCCGCGTGGGGGAGAAGCGGGTCAGGTCGACGCCGCGGTCCCAGCGACCGATCCGCGCGGCGTCGACCCCGAGCTCGCGGATGGCGGCGTCCGCGGCATCGGATGGGGAGAGAACGGTGCGGCACTGGCCGTAGAACGCCGCCAGCGCCATCCGCATCCCGGCGGCCACCACCGGATCGCCGGTCCTCAGCGCGGCGTAGGCGGCGAGCTCGGTGTGGTACGAGCCGGCGACCGGCAGCCCGAGCAGGCGCCCGGTGAGCAGCGCGGCCACGCCCGCCGGCCCGGGCGAGCACACGTGCAGCAGCCCGTAGCGCCCGTCGGCGAGCGCGTCGACGACCGCCGGGAGGCCGGGGATCCCGATCGTCAGCCCGGGATAGAACGGGATCTCGGCCTCGGCGACCGCGCTGAGACGTCGGTCGACGCACGCGTCGGTGCCGATCACCTCAACGTCGAACCCGGGCACGCCGCGCTCCCGGACCTGGGCGATCGTGCTCGCGACGCCGTGCACCGCGCCGAGCCCGTCGGCCACCAGCGCGACGCGGACCGGCTCGTTGTCGCGGAGCGACACGCGGTCCTTCTCGCGGGCGAGGAACGCCGTGGCGGGCGCGTACGGGACGGCCGCCACGCACGCCTCGAACACGCCGGCGGCGACGGCGTTCCAGTCCGCCTCCGCGCCGTTCGCCGCCTCGGCGCCCGCGAGCACCACGGCGGCCGCGAGCTTGCGCTCGTGGCAGCGCCGCGCGCGCCGCTCGAGGCCGGCGTGCGAGAAGCCGGTCGCCTGGAGGTGGCTGAGCAGCTCACGCCCGTCGACGTCCAGCTCGACCGCGTCGAGCCACGCGCGCAATAGCGCCCGCGCGTCCTCCGGCCCGACGCCGCCGCCATCCGAGCCGGAGCGCGCGTCGCCCTCCGCCATCACACGCTCGGCGATCTGGAGCACGGCAGCCGGATCGGGCGGCGCGCCGTCGTCGCCGCGGCCGAGCGCGCGCACGGCGAGCGCCATCGCCGCGTGCGCCCACTTGGCGGCCGAGCCCTGGTCGCCGAACGCGCCGACGCGGCCGGTGCGGACGTGGGCGAGGAAGTCCTCCGGCGTCGCGGCGGCCGGCGTCTCGGTCCACGTGCGCCCGATGTCGATGCCCGCGTGGTCATCCGAGCCGCCGATGCCGGCGGAGCCGTGCGTGTCGACGTAGATCGCGGCCGGCAGGTTCAGCTCGCGCGAGCGGGCGCCGTTGCGGACCTCCCAGATCGGAAACAGCTCAGCGAGCCGGCGCCGGTGCCGCGCGGTCAGCGGCGCGTCGACGGCGTAGAACGGGTGCGCGAGCGCACAGGCGATCTCGTGCTCGTGCAGGTACGCGGCGACGGTCTCGACGTCTTCGGCGTGCGCCTGCAGCCACTCGTGGTGGTCCGGCGTGATCCCGAGGCACAGCACGTGCACCGCCTGCGGCTCGCCGCGGAAGCGCGCGGTCAGCTCCTCCGAGATGAACACGTCGGCCCGGTCGGCGATCTCGAGCACGCCCGCGATCGTGTCGTGGTCGGTGATCGTCACGAAGTCCATGCCCCGCCGCTTGGCCAGCGCGTGGACCTCCTCCGGCGGCGTCGCGCACTCGGGCAGGCCCAACGCACGCTGGACGCCAAGTCTCGACACTGCTGAGGCGGATGAGTGGCAGTGCAGGTCCGCTCGGCTCATGGGGCGCAGAATGGCCCGCAAACCGGGTGAATTCGTGAAGGCTTCGGTGTCGAGCCGTGAAGGTGTTGTGAAGGGGACAGTCCCCTACATGCGGAGGGGACAGTCCCCTCCGCACTGTTGAGGGGACTGTCCCCGGGTGTCGTCTAGCTACTAGCTAGTGCCCGTGGCGCAAGATGCCGGTGGCGCTCACGATGCCGTCGCCGTAGAACCCGTTGCGGTTCTTCGACCCCTCACACGTGGCCGTGAAGGCCCCGGTCGTGTCCTCGGGGTAGTGGAACTCCCGCGGCTCCGGGCACGCGGTGTTCGTGGCGCCGTCGCGCATGATCTGCTCGACCTTGCGCGGGGCGAGCGTCAGCCCGCCGTGCTTGCGGTCGCGCTTGCCGTACTCGGCCACCACGAGGGCTGCGACACCCACCGCGTGCGGCGAGGCCATCGACGTGCCCTGCAGCCAGACCCAGTAGTTGTCGCCTTCCTTGACCACCGAGCTGGCGGTCGTCGGGTCGGCGAGCTCAGCCGCGCCGGCCGCCTTCGGGAATGGCGCGAGGATCTTGTTCTGCGGGAACGGCCGCGCCGGATCGCGCGAGTCGCCGCCGGGGGCCGACAGGTCGGCCTGCTCGACGCCGTAGTCGGAGTAGAACGCCTTGCGCTTGCTCGGTCCGACCGAGGTGATCCCGATCACGCCGTTTGCCTCGGTCGGCATGGTCAGGCACGAGTTGTTGACCGTGCGCTCGCGCGGGCCGGCCGCGGGCGGATAGTCCGGGCTCGTGTCGTCGGACACCGGCTTGCCGAGGTCGGTATTGCCGTTGCCCTCCGCCGACACCAGCGTGACGCCGCGATCGCGGGCGTAGTCCAGGGCCCGCTGCGTGGCCTCGATGACCAGCCGCTGCTGCCCCTGCTCGGCCGGCGAGTCCGCCGGGTTATCGGCGCAGTTGTAGAGCCACGGATCGATGTAGTAGGACATGTTCACTACGTCGATCCCGCTGTCGCCGGCGTAGGTGAGCGCGTCGACGGACGGCTGCAGGAAGAAGTAGCCCGAGTCCTGGCCGGCGCGCAGGTTGACCAGCTCGACCTTCGGCGCGACGCCGGACATGCCGATGCCGTTGAGTGCGCCGCCGATCGTTCCGGCGACGTGGGTGCCGTGGCCGTTGTCATCGACGTCGGGACCATCGGCGCAGGACTGGTCGGCCTCCTCCGCGCACGGCCCGTCGATCACCTCGCCGTTCGGCGCCTTCTCGATGTCGAACGTGAAGTTGCGTGACAGCGCGCGGTTGAAGTTCGGCGCGATGTCGGGATGCGACCCCTCGATGCCCGTGTCGATCACGCCGACGCGCACGGCATGGCTGCCCTGCTGCTTGGCGTATGAGCCCTCGGGCGTTGCGCCGATCATCCGCATGTCCCACTGGGCGCCGTAGAACGGGTCCGCCTCGGGAGCGGCCTTCGGCTGCCCGGCGTGAGCGTCGCGTGCGCGCCCGGCGTCGAACGACGGGTCCTCGACGTCGGCCCGCGGTGCGACGCGATCCTTCGGCGTGTGGCCGACCGGCCGGTTCGGAGCGGCGCCGACGAGCGCGCCCTCCTGCGCCGCCTGCGCGGCGAAGTCTTCCTCGGTCGACCGCACGGTCGCGAGGCCGACCTTGGTGTTCACCTTGAGGATCCGTCCGCCGGCATCCTCGACCGCCTCGCGCCCCTGCGCGGCGGTCGCGCCCTGCTCGTAGAGCACGACGTATTCCTTGGCGTCTCCTCCCGCGCTGGCGGTCTGGGCCACGCCGAACGCGGCGGCAGCCAACAGCCCCACCAACACGGGCTTGCGCATGCTGTGCATGCGACACCTCCTATGAGATTGCGGCGGCCGGCATCCCCTGCATGGCCGCCGTAGTTACGCCGAGGGTACCGAGGCGGGGCTGTCGGGAAACCGACGCTCCGTAGTAGCAACGCTCGCTCAGAAGTCGTCCTGCGCGAACGCCTGCGCGATCGCGCCGCGGGCGTAGCCGGCGCCCAGGCACGCCATCAACTTCATCCGCGCCGCCGCCGGGCTGAGGGCCGCGGCGCAGATCAGCGGCCCGCCGCGCAGGTCGCGCTCGGCTCCTTCGAAGGCGTACGTGGCGCGCAGGATCGAGCCGCGCTCGGGCCGCACTGTGACGACCACGGGAATGCGCGCGACGGCGCGCCGCATCGCGACGAGGAACGGCGGCGGCGTGTGGCCGGCTCCGAGCACGACCGCGACGAGCCCGTCGGCGCCGGCCTCGACCGCGGCGTCGATCAGCGAGCCGTCGGCGCCGAGCGCGGCGGGGACGATGTGGACCGTGGCGTCGAGCGCCGCGACCGGAACGGGCGGGAAGCGCTCGAGCCGGCGCGCCATCCAGGCGCGGCCCTCCTGCACGCGGCCCACCGGTCCGAGCCGCGGTGAGTCGAACGCGTCGGGCGCGGTCGAGTCGGTCTTGCGGACGGCGCGCGCGGCGTGGACCTTGCCCGCGAACGCGATCAGCACGCCGAGGCCCTCGGCGCCTGCCGCTCCGGCCACGACGACGGCGTCGAACAGGTTCGCCGGCCCGTCCGCCCCGAGCGCCGAGGCCGGTCGCATGGCTCCGGTGAAGACGATCGGCGCGTCGCCGGCGTACAGGAGGTCGCAGAGCAGCGCGACCTCCTCGAGCGTGTCGGTCCCGAGCGTGACGACGACGCCGCGCCCGGCGTCTCCCTCGGCCGCGGCGGCGCGTGCGATGTCGAGCGCCTCGACCGCCGTGAGCTGCACGCTCGGGCGCGTGCTGACGGTGCGCGCCCGCAGGTCGGCGACGTCCGCCAGCTCGGGCACCGCCTGCACCAGCCCCTCGGCATCCAGCTTCGGCACGGCGCCGGCGCCGCCCGCGCCTGACATCGCGATCGTCCCGCCGGCGGCGAGCACGGTGACCTCACGGACGGGCTCGAGCACGCGGCCGAGCCTACTCCAGGGCGGACCGCCCCCCCGCACGCGCCACGCCACACCGGAGTAAGGGGGTCTGACCCCCTTACCGCCGCGCCGCCGTAAGGGGGTCTGACCCCCTTACGCTGGGGCGGCCGGATTTTCCCTGGTAACAGCAGCTTTACTCGATCGCCGCCGTGGCGAGCCACTCTGGCGTCATGGCCGCCTCGATCGCCGCCGTCACCGGGCTCGCCCCGGTCGACGGGCGCTCACGCCGCGGACGCCTCCTCCTCAGCGGGGGTGCCCGAACCACGATCCACGTCGCGTGCCACGACGCGGACCGGACCGAGATCCGGGTGGCGGTGCTGCCCGGCCAGGAACGCCTCGAGCCGTGGTGCGCGCGGCACGGGATCCGCGAGGCGCTCGTCGGCGGGTTCTTCGTCCGGCCTGACGGGACGCCGCTGGGCGAGGTGCGCACCCATGGCGTCGTCCGCGAGCACGTGCCGTTCGACGCGCCGTGGCACGCGATCCGGGCGTGCGTGCACGTCGAGGGCGGGACGGCGCGGATCGCTCGCCGCGACCAGCTCGACGCGTCTCCGCGCGGCGACCTGCTGCAGGCCGGCCCGCTGCTGGTCGCCGATCACGCGGTCATCTATGACCCGGAGGCCGACGACGAGGGGTTCCGGGCGGCGGCACACCAGTTCGATCCCGACCCGACGGACGGCCGCCATCCGCGTGCCGCGCTCGGCATGGCAAACGGCCGGATCGTGGCCGTCGCGTGCGACGGCCGCTCGCGCCGCGACGCCGGGCTCACGCTCGTCGAGCTCGCGAAGCTGATGCTCGCGCTGGGCTGCGAGCACGCGCTCAACCTCGACGGCGGCGGCTCGACCGCGCTGATCTCAGGCGGCACGCTGCAGAACCTCCCGCGCCGCGATTTCGAGGAGCCGGAGCCGGGCGGACGCCCGGTCTCGACGGCGCTCGAGTTCCATCCGCTGCCGACCCGCTGAGCATTCCCCACCGCTCGCCTACTCCGGCGCGCGGCAGGGTATGGTCAAGGTCTGGTCACGACTCGTTCACAAGCTCCGCGGGCCGTGATGGCGCTCGCGTTCTTCCCGCGCGGAGGCTCCGCCCACGTCGCGCGCAACCTCGCGTCCGAGCTGGGCGAGGTTGGCTGGGACATCACCATCCTGAGCGGCTCGGTCACGCACGCCGACGAGCCGGGAGACGCGCGCGAGTTCTACCGCGGCCTCGACGTGCGCCCGCAGGACTTCACGCGCGCGCTGGAAGCGCCGGACCCGATGCGCGCCGATCCGCCGATGCACCCGTCGTACGAGGACCGGCCGGGCGCCCCCGACCGGGTGTTCGCGTCGCTCGACGACGACGAGTACGAGCGCCAGGTCACGGCCTGGTGCCGCGCGCTGCAGTCCGTCGACGCGGCGAACGCGGACGTGCTGCATCTCCATCACCTGACGCCGATCCACGAGGCGGCTACGCGCGTCGCGCCGGGAGTCCCGGTGGTCGGCCACCTGCACGGCACCGAGCTGTTGATGCTGGAGGCGATCGAGGCCGACCCGAAGCGCTGGCCCCACGCCGAGGCGTGGGCGGCACGCATGCGCGCGTGGGCGGCCGGCTGCGAGCGGATCATCGTGCTCTCCAAGACCCAGGTGGCGCGAGCCGAGGAGCTGCTCGGCCTCACCGAGGACCGCTGCGTGCTCGTGCCGAACGGGTTCGACCCGCGCGCCTTCCACACGCTGCAGGTGGACCGGCGCGCGCACTGGCATCACTACCTGGTGGAGACGCCGTGTGGCTGGGCACCGGGCGAGCGCCCCGGCTCGGTGCGCTACACGGACGCCGACCTGGCGGTGTTCGAGGACGAGCTCGGCCCGACCCCGGTGCTCCTGTACGTCGGGCGCTTCACCGAGGTCAAGCGGCTGCCGCTGCTGATCGAGGCGTACGCGAACGCCCGGCCGGGATTCGCGCGCCGGGCGCCGCTGGTGCTCGTCGGCGGCTTCCCGGGAGAGTGGGAGGGCGAGCACCCGCTGGAGGCGATCCGGCGCACCGGCGCGCAGGACGTGTTCCTGGCGGGCTGGCACGGGCACGAGGAGCTCCCGTCGTTCCTGGCCGCCTCCGACGTGGTCGTGCTCCCGTCGGTGCGCGAGCAGTTCGGCCAGGTGCTGGTGGAGGGGATGGCCTGCGGCCTGCCGGCGATCGCCGTCGACGCGTGGGGACCCGCCGACATCGTCACGCACGGCGAGACGGGCTGGCTGGTGGAGCCGGACGATCCCGTCACGCTCGCCAACGCGCTCGTCCACGCCGTCAACTGCCCGATCGAACGCGCCCGTCGCGGCCAGCGCGCGGCCGCCGAGGCGAGCGAGCGCTACGCCTGGCCGGCCCTGGCGGAGGACGTTGCCGCGGCCTATGACGCCGCGCGCAGCACCGCTGACGGCGGGCTGCTCGCTAGTCGCTGAACGGGCCGTCGAACAGGTCTGCGTCGGCCGCCGGGACGCCGAGCGCCTCGAGCCGCTTGACCGCGCGTGCCAGGCGGCGCTCGATGCCGCCGACGTGCTCGACCGCCTCCATGGTCCGCTGTGCCCGCCGGATCACCGGTGTGCGGTGGAAGCCGCTGCGTACGAACGCGCGCGCCTCCGCGCAGAGGTCGACGACCGGCAGAGCCGAGATCGTCGCGTAGACGCGCTGGATCCGGCGCCACGCGGTGCGACCGCCGCGGAGGGCGGGATCGGCGGTCTGGATCGCGTGCATGTCGGCGACCGCGCCCGCGATGACCGGGTCGGTCACACGGGTGACGTTGCCGACCAGGTGGCCGTAGTAGAGGGCGGCGAACGCCTCTGCCCGGCGCCCCGGCGCCCGCTCGAGCCGGCGCGCGAGCCGCGTTCCGGTGAGGCACGGCGGCGGATCCGAGATGGTCGCGTCCACTGTGCTCGCGGCGGTCGCGAGCGCTCCGGCCAGCCCTAGACCGATCGCGGCGAAGGCGCGGGCGTTCGCGCGCTCGTCAACTGCCTGGGCGCTCGCGGTCGCAGGCGCGGCCACGAGGAACACCATCATGAGCAGGGCGAAAGCGAAGCGCGAAGACATGGGAGACGCATCGGCTTCAAAGCGGTTCGACTGCAACGTTTCGCCGTCTCGACGCAACAACGTTGCGTAGAACGCAACGTATGACCCAGTGATCGCTGCAAATGACGCACGAACCTGATGGTCGCCCGGAGACAGCCGCCTGAGCCGCTGCTACCTTTCCGCCCTCCCGCGTAGTCCGACCGCCGCCGCCCTCGGGAGCCACGCCATGTCTCGCATTCCACGGCCGACCGGACCGGTCGGCCTTTACGACCCGACATTCGAGCACGACGCCTGCGGCGTCGCGTTCGTCGCGCGCCTGAGCGGCGAGCCCTCGCACGAGACCGTCCAGCGGGCGATCGTGGCACTCGAGAACCTCGAACACCGCGGGGCCGCCGGCGCCGACCCCAACACGGGCGACGGTGCAGGGATCCTGCTGCAGATGCCCGACGAGCTGATGCGCGGCCTGATCGGGCAGGACCTGCCACCGCCAGGCCGCTACGGCGTCTGCGTCTGCTTCCTGCCCCGGGACGAGGGCAGGCGCGCCGAGCTGGAGGCGTTGCTCGAGCGCACGGTGGCGGAGGAGGGCCAACGCGTGGTCGGCTGGCGGGACATCCCCGTCGACAAGGACTACGTCGGGATCACCGCCAACTTCTACGCGCCCTACATCAAGCAGCTCGTCGTCGCCGCCGAAGGCCCGCTGCGCGACGACCAGGACGCCTTCGAGCGCAAGCTGTACGTGATCCGCCGGGTGGCCGAGATCGCCGCCGGGCCGGACCTCGTGATCCCGTCCTTCTCCTCGCGGACCGTCGTCTACAAGGGGATGCTCACCTCCCCGCAGCTGCTCGGCTACTACCCGGACCTGCAGGACACGCGGACGAAGTCCGCGCTGGCGCTCGTCCACTCGCGCTTCTCGACCAACACGTTCCCGAGCTGGGAGCTCGCGCACCCGTACCGGATGATCGCCCACAACGGCGAGATCAACACGCTGCGCGGAAACGTGAACTGGATGCGGGCGCGCGAATCGCAGCTCGCGTCCGAGCTGTTCGGCGACGACCTCGCGAAGGTGCTCCCGGTCGTGCGCCCCGGCGGCTCGGACTCGGCGACGTTCGACAACGTGCTCGAGCTGCTCACGCTCGCCGGCCGCAGCCTCCCGCACGCGGTGATGATGATGATTCCGGAGGCGTACGAGGGCCGGGACGACCTGCCCGACTACCTGAAGGGCTTCTACGCGTTCCACTCGTGCCTGATGGAGCCGTGGGACGGCCCCGCGGCGGTCGCCTTCACCGACGGTCGCGTGATCGGCGCCACGCTCGACCGCAACGGGCTGCGTCCCGGCCGCTGGCTGGAGACCAAGGACGGCTGGGTCGTGCTCGGCTCGGAGACGGGCGTGATCGACGAGCCGGCGGAGAACGTCCTGCGCAAGGGCCGCCTCCAGCCCGGCAAGCTGTTCCTGGTCGACATCGAGCGCGGCCGGATCGTCGAGGACACCGAGGTCAAGCGCGAGGTCGCCACGCGGCAGCCGTACAGCGAGTGGTTCGAGGACGGCATCGTCCAGCTCGCCGACCTCCCGGACCGCCGGCCGGCGCACGGCCAGTCCGAGCCGCTGCGGGCGCTCCAGTTCGCGTTCGGCTACACGCAGGAGGACATGAAGGTCCTGCTCGCGCCCACCGCCGCGCGTGGCGAGGAGCCGATCGGCTCGATGGGCAACGACCTCGCGCTCGCCGTGCTGAGCGACAACCATCCGCCGCTCTTCTCCTACTTCAAGCAGCTGTTCGCGCAGGTCACCAACCCGCCGATCGACCCGATCCGCGAGGCGATCGTGATGAGCGTGTCGACCGGCGTCGGCTCCGAGCGCAACCTGCTCGCGGAGACGTCCGAGCACTCGCATCAGCTCGCGATGGACACTCCGATCCTGCGCAACGCCGAGCTCGAGAAGCTGCGGCAGGTCGACTCGTCGGTGTTCCACGCGGCGACGATCGACATCACGTGGCCGGTCGCCGAGGGCCCGGACGGCATGGCGGCGGCGCTGGACCGGATCTGCGCGGAGGCGGACGAGGCGCTCGGGCTCGGGATCAACGTGCTGATCCTGTCCGACCGCGCGGTCAGCCCTGAGCGCGCGGCGATGCCGTCGCTGCTGGCGGTTGGCGGCGTGCACCACCACCTCGTGCGCGAGGGCACGCGCCTCCAGACCGGCCTCGTGCTCGAGTCCGGCGAGCCGCGCGAGGTCCACCACTTCGCAACGCTGATCGGCTACGGCGCCAGCGCGATCAATCCGTACCTGATGTTCGAGTCGCTCGGCGAGCTCGTCGCCGACGGCAAGGTGCTTGAGATCGACGACGTCGAGACCGCCGAGAAGAACGTCGTCAAGGGCATCGCCAAGGGTCTGCTCAAGACGATCTCGAAGATGGGGATCTCGACGATCCAGTCCTACAACGGCGCGCAGATCTTCGAGGCGGTCGGCCTCGCAGGC
The DNA here is from genome assembly GCA_963792385.1 of uncultured Solirubrobacteraceae bacterium. Classification (GTDB taxonomy): domain Bacteria; phylum Actinomycetota; class Thermoleophilia; order Solirubrobacterales; family Solirubrobacteraceae; genus DASSUW01. Next base: position 531,633 of record CAWBVZ010000003.1, read on the forward strand.
GACCTCGTCGAGCGCTGCTTCACGGGCACCGCGTCGCGGATCGAAGGCATCGGCGCGGACGTTCTCGCACGCGAGACGCTCGACAAGCACGCGCGCGCATATCCGCACGCGCACGCGGAGATCCTGCCGGTCGGCGGCATCTACGCATGGCGGCGCGACGGCGAGCACCACATGTGGAACCCGGAGACGATCGCGCTGCTCCAGCACGCCGTGCGGCACGGCGGGCAGCAGACCTACGAGCAGTACTCCGAGCTTGTCAACCGGGACGCCTCGCGGCGCGCCACGCTGCGCGGGCTGCTGCAGTTCCGCGAGCTGCCCGAGGACGAGTGGCTGCCGCTCGAGGAGATTGCGCCCGCGAAGGACATCGTGAAGCGGTTCGCGACCGGCGCGATGTCGCTCGGCTCGCTCGGCCGCGAGGCGCACGAGACGCTGGCGATCGCCATGAACCGGCTCGGCGGCCGGTCCAACACCGGCGAGGGCGGGGAGGACCCGGTGCGCTACACGCCCGACGCGAACGGCGACTCGCGCCGCTCGGCGATCAAGCAGGTCGCCTCCGGCCGCTTCGGCGTGAACATCAACTACCTCGTCAACGCCGACGAGCTGCAGATCAAGATGGCCCAGGGCGCCAAGCCCGGCGAGGGCGGCCAGCTGCCGGGCCACAAGGTCGACCGCTACATCGGCTCGATCCGCTTCACGACGCCGGGCGTCGGCCTGATCTCACCGCCGCCGCACCACGACATCTACTCGATCGAGGACCTCAAGCAGCTGATCTACGACCTGCGCTGCGCGAACCCGACCGCGCGCGTGAGCGTCAAGCTCGTGTCCGAGGTCGGCGTCGGCACGGTCGCCGCGGGTGTGGCGAAGGCGAACGCCGACCACGTGCTGATCTCCGGCCACGACGGCGGTACCGGCGCCTCGCCGCTGTCCTCGATCCAGTCGGCCGGTGTGCCGTGGGAGATCGGGCTCGCGGAGACGCAGCAGACGCTCGTGCTGAACGACCTCCGCTCGCGCATCTGGGTCCAGACGGACGGGCAGATCAAGACCGGCCGCGACGTGATGGTCGCGGCGCTGCTGGGCGCCGACGAGATGGGCTTCTCGACCGCCCCGCTGATCGCCACCGGCTGCGTGATGATGCGCGCCTGCCACCTGAACACGTGCCCGGTCGGCGTCGCGACGCAGGACCCGGAGCTGCGCAAGCGCTTCGAGGGCACGCCCGAGCACGTGGTGAACTTCTTCTTCTTCGTCGCCGAGGAGGTGCGCGAGCTGATGCGCCGGGTCGGCGTGCGGCGCTTCGAGGACCTGATCGGCCGTGTCGACCTGCTGAAGGCCGACGACGCGATCGAGCACTGGAAGGCGCGCGGGATCGACCTCACGCACGTGCTGAACATGCCCGAGATGCCGGGCGGCACGACGCGGCGGCGCGTGCGCCCGCAGGAGTCGCCGCTCCCGGGCGCGCTCGACTGGAAGCTGATCGAGGCGGCCAAGGACGCGATCGACCACCGCAAGCCGGTGACCGGCGAGTTCGCGATCCGCAACGTCAACCGCACGGTCGGCGGGCTGCTCTCGAGCGCGGTCACGAAGGTCCACGGGTTCGACGGCCTGCCGCCGGAGACCGTGCGCTTCACGCTGCGCGGCTCGGCCGGGCAGTCGTTCGGCGCGTGGCTGGCGCCGGGCGTCGAGCTGACGCTGATCGGCGACGCCAACGACTACACGGGCAAGGGCCTGTCCGGCGGCGTGCTCGCCGTGCGGCCGCCCGACGGCGTCACGTTCAAGGCCGAGGAGAACGTGATCATCGGCAACACGGTGCTGTACGGCGCCACCGCCGGCCGCGCGTTCTTCCGCGGGCTCGCCGGCGAGCGGTTCGCGGTGCGCAACTCCGGCGCCTCCGCGGTGGTCGAGGGCGTCGGCGACCACGGCTGCGAGTACATGACCGGCGGGCGCGCGATCGTGCTCGGCCCGACCGGCCGCAACTTCGCGGCGGGCATGAGCGGCGGCGTCGCCTACGTGCTCGACGAGGACGGCTCGTTCGGCACCCGCTGCAACATGGGCCTGGTCGGGTTCGACTCGATCGAGGAGGCCGACGCGATCGAGCTGCACGACCTGATCGAGGAGCACCACCTGCGCACGCAGTCGACGGTTGCGGCGCGGATCCTGCGCGCGTGGGCCGACTACCTGCCGAGGTTCGTGAAGGTCATGCCGCACGACTACAAGCGCGCGCTGGCCGAGCTGGCCGAAGCCGAGGCCCGCTCGATCGAGGACGGCGAGTCGACCGGCGGCGAGGGCTTCGTGGCGACGGAACAGGCTGCGTGATGGGCAAGCTCGGCGCCTTCCTCGACATCCACCGCATCGGCCAGCCCGAGCGCGACCCGGGCGAGCGGACCGCGGACTTCCGCGAGTTCGTCGACACGCTCCCCGTCGAAGGGCTGCGCGACCAGGGTGCCCGCTGCATGGAGTGCGGTGTGCCGTTCTGCCACAACGGCTGCCCGCTCGGCAACCTGATCCCGGACTGGAACGACCTCGTCTACCGCGACCGCTGGCGCGAGGCGATCGACCAGCTGCACGCGACCAACAACTTCCCGGAGTTCACCGGCAAGCTGTGCCCGGCGCCGTGCGAGGCCGCGTGTGTGCTGGAGATCCGCGAGGGCGACGCGGTCACGATCAAGCAGATCGAGGTCGCGATCGTCAATCGCGCGTGGGACGAGGGCTGGATCGTGCCCCGCCCGCCGGTCGTCGAGAGCGGGCGCACGGTCGCGGTGATCGGCGCCGGCCCGGCCGGCCTCGCGGCCGCGCAGCAGCTGCGCCGCGCCGGCCACGCCGTGACCGTGTACGAACGTGACGAGGCGGGTGGCGGCCTTGTGCGCTTCGGCGTGCCCGACTTCAAGATCGAGAAGTGGGTGATCGAGCGCCGGCTCGCGCAGCTGGCCGCGGAGGGCGTGCGGTTCGAGTACGGCGTCGACGTCGGCGTGAACGTCGACGCGGCCGAGCTGCGCTCCCGCCACGACGCGGTTGTGATCGCGACCGGCTCGCGCGTACCGCGCGACCTGCCGGTGCCCGGGCGCGAGCTGGAGGGCGTGCACTTCGCGATGGAGTACCTGTACGGCCGGAACCGCTGGGTGAGCGCCGGCGGCGCCGAGCCGAGCCCGGTCACCGCCGCGGGCAAGCACGTGATCGTCGTCGGCGGCGGCGACACCGGTGCCGACTGCGTGGGCAACGCCCACCGCGAGCACGCCGCCTCGGTGACGCAGATCGAGCTGCTGGGCGAGCCGCCCGCCACGCGCCCCGACGACCTGACGCCATGGCCGCTGTGGCCCGTGAAGCTGCGCCGCAGCTACGCGATCAAGGAAGGCGGCGAGCAGGACTTCGCGATCTCGACCACCAAGCTGACCGGCGCCGACGGGCGGGTCGAGCAGATCCACTGGATCAAGAACTCCGGCCGCCCGCCGTTCGAGCCGATCGCCGGCACGGACGAGAGCCACCCGGCCCAGCTCGTGCTGCTCGCGATGGGCTTCCTGTCGCCCGAGCAGCCGCTGCTCGACGCGCTCGGCGTCGAGAAGGACGCGCGCGGCAACGCGAAGGCCGGCGCCTACGCGACGTCGGCCGACGGCGTCTTCGCCGCCGGCGACGCGCGGCGCGGCCAGTCGCTGATCGTGTGGGCGATCAACGAGGGCCGCCAGTGCGCTCGGATGGCCGATCGGTACCTGAAGGAACTGCCCGTCCAGGCCGCCGCCTAGGCCCGGATCGGTTTATCCGGGCTGACGCCGCAGTATCTTCACTGGCATGGGCTGGCTCCTCTACCTGATCTCACTCGCGATCTTCGGCCTCATCGTCGGCGCCCTGGCGCGCCTGGCGCTGCCCGGCAAGGATCCGATGTCGCTGTTCATGACGATGGCGATCGGCCTCGCCGGCTCGTTCATCGGCGGCGTGATCGTCTACGTGATCACCGGCGGCGACTACTACGGCGCCGGCTGGTTCGTATCGCTCGCGTGCGCGACCGGCCTGGTCTACCTGATCCGCCGCTCGCGCGGCGGCTCGCTGACGGATCCGGGGCGCACCGACCGCCTGTAGTTCGGGCGGGGGCGGCGGGACGAACGTCAACCCCGCTGGGTAGGGCGGCGGGTGGTACACCCCCGCCGAACGCTCTCCCCTAGTGCCGCAGTTGACGTTCGCTGACGCTCAGGCCAGGTCCGCGACCGCGGCCAGCAGCCGCTCCGCGTCGGCTTCGGCGTTGTAATGCACGAAGCCGGCTCGGATCGCGCCGTGCGGCTCCAACCCGAGCAGGCGCTCGAGCTCCCACGCGTAGTAGTTGCCGTGCCAAACGGCCACCTGGCGGGCGGCGAGGGCGGTGGCCACCTCGTCGGGCCGGCGGCCGGCGACCGAGAACATGAGCGTGGGCGCGCGGTCGCGGGCGTCGCCGTAGAGCGTCACGTGCGACATCGCGCCGAGGTCGTCGAGCGCGGCCGCGAGCAGCGACTTCTCGTGCGCGCGCACGGCGTCCCAGTCGGCTGAGAGGAGATAGTCGGCGGCTGCGCGCACGCCGGCGAGCTGTTCGAACGGGAGCGTGCCCAGCTCCCAGCGGTCGGGCACCTGGTCCGAGGACGGGCGCACCCTGTCCGGCTCGAGCTCGGCGAGCAGCTCGGGCCGGCCCCACAGGATCCCGACGTGCGGGCCGAACCACTTGTACGCCGAGCAGGCGAGCGCGTCGCAGCCGAGCGCCTCGACGTCGAGTCGCCTGTGCGGGGCGGCGTGGACGGCGTCCACGTACACACGCGCGCCCGCGGCGTGCGCGGCGGCGACGATGCCCGGCAGGTCCGGCACCGTCCCGACCGCGTTCGAGGCGGCGGTGACCGCGATCCAGCGCGTACGCGGGGTGAGCACGGCCTCGACGGCCGACGCGGGCAGCTCGAGCGTCCCGGGCTCGGGCTGGGCGAAGCGCACGGTCGCCCCGGCGCGCTCGGCCGCGATCAACCACGGGCGGACGTTGGCGTCATGGTCCAGGCGCGTGCAGATGATCTCGTCGCCGGGCCGCATCGCGCGGCCGGCGGCGGCCGAGAAGCGCATCGTCATGTCCGTCATGCTCGGGCCGAAGGCGACGCCGCGAGCATCGCCGCCGAGCAGCGCGCCGACGCTCTCGCGCGTGCTCGCGACCAGCGCGTCGGTGTGCCGGGCGGCCTCGAACAGCCCGTCGGAGTTCGCGCCGTGGCCGGAGCGCATCCACTCGTCCATCGCCTCGATCGCGCTGTCGACCATCTGCGTGCCGGCGGGCCCGTCGAGGCGTGCCCAGCCGTCGCGCAGGCCGGGGAAGCGGTCGCGGTTCATCCGGTGACTTCGCGCAGCAGGTCGCGATCGCGGTCGTAGCTGAGCAGGTCGCGCGCATCGGCCGCCGCAACCCAGCGCATCTCGTCGACCTCGTCGGACGGGACGAACTCGCCGTCGAGCGGCTCCATCATCCAGTAGCGCACGACCTTCTGGCGGCCCTTGTTGTCGCGGTACGCGGTCGACGGCAGCTCGTGGCCGAGCCGGCAGTTCAGGCCGATCTCCTCCTGCACCTCGCGCAGCGCCGCCTCCTCCCAGCTCTCGCCGGAGTCCAGCTTCCCCTTCGGAAACGACCAGTCGTCGTAGCGCGGCCGGTGCACGAGCGCGACCTCCAGCCCGTGCGGCGAGCGGCGCCAGACGACGCCACCGGACGCCTTCACCTCGGCCTTTTCAGGATCTTTCGCCATTCGGCGCATCCTCGCACGCAAGAAGAACTTGACGCCTCCGTCACCTTTTGCGAGCCTCCGGATATGTCCCGGCTTCCCAAGGTCTGCGTGATCGGCGCGGGCTCGTGCGGCATCGCTGCCGCCAAGGCGCTGCACCAGCGCGGGTTCGACTTCGACTGCTTCGAGAAGTCCGACCGCGTGGGCGGCATCTGGGTGTTCAAGAACCGCAACGGGATGTCGGCGGCGTACCGGTCGCTGCACATCAACACGTCACGCGAGCGGATGGAGTTCGAGGACTTCCCGATGCCGAAGTCGTATCCCGACTTCCCGCATCACACGCACGTCGCCGAGTACTTCGACGCCTATGTCGACCACTTCGGCTTCCGCGACCGGATCACGTTCGAGACGGGCGTCGAGCACGCCGCGCCGGCGGCCGACGGCACCTGGGAGGTCACGCTCGACAGCGGCGACACGCGCCGCTACGACGCGGTGATCGTCGCCAACGGCCACCACTGGAACGCGCGCTGGCCCGAGCCGGCATTCCCCGGCAGCGACGAGTTCCAGGGGCTCCAGATGCACTCGCACGACTACACGGGCGAGGACCCGCTGTTCTTCCGCGACAAGCGCGTCGTCGTGCTCGGGATGGGCAACTCGGCGATGGACATCGCCGTCGAGGCGAGCTTCTCCGCCGCGGCCACGTACCTCGCCGCCCGCCGCGGCGCGTGGGTGATCCCCAAGTACCTGTTCGGCAAGCCGCTCGACCAGATCTCCACGCAGGCGGGCGTCCCGTTCAAGATCCGCCAAGCGCTCATGGGAACGCTCCTGCGCGTCGGCGTGGGAGACATGCAGCGCTACGGGCTCCCGAAGCCCGACCACGGCCCGATGGAGGCGCATCCGACGGTGTCGGACGACATCCTCTCCCGCCTCGCGCACGGGGAGATCACGCCGAAGCCGAACATCAAGCGGCTGACCGAGCGCACGGTCGTGTTCGCCGACGGCACCGAGGTCGAGGCGGACGTGGTCGTCTACTGCACCGGCTACAAGGTCACGTTCCCGTTCTTCGACACCGGGCTGATCGCTGCCCCCGACAACGACCTGCCGCTGTTCCGGCGCGTGTTCCACCCGGACCAGCGGAGCGTGTTCTTCGTCGGGTTGCTGCAGCCGCTCGGGGCGATCATGCCGCTCGCCGCCGCGCAGTCGGAGTGGGTGTGCGACCACCTCTCCGGCCGCTACGCGCTGCCCGCCGCGGGCGAGATGCGCGCCGACATCGAGCGCGAGCGCGCGCGCATGTTCAAGCGCTACGTGGCCTCCAAGCGCCACACGATGCAGGTCGACTTCGACGACTACCTGGCGGACCTGGGGAAGGAGCGCCGGCGCGGAGCCGAGCGGGCGCGCGCGCAGGGCCACCGGCTGCCCGTGCCGTCGCGTGCGGCGACTGAGGCGGCGCCGGCATGAGCGCTCCCGCGGTCGGTCGGCGCGAGCGCACCAAGGCGGCGAACCGCGCCGCGATCCTCACCGCCGCCCGCGATGTGTTCGCGGAGGAGGGCTACGGCGCGGTCAGCGTACGCGACATCGTCCGTCGCACCGACCTCGCGTCGGGCACGTTCTACAACTACTTCCCGGACAAGGACGCGATCTTCCGGGCGCTCGTGATGGACGCCGGCGAGGAGGCGCGCCGTCGCGTGCGCGCCGCGCGCCGGCGGGCGCTCACGGCGCAGGACTTCGTCGAGGGCGCCTATCGCGCGTTCTTCGAGTTCATCATCGAGGACCCGGAGTGGTTCGCGTTCATGCGTCGCAATCTCGACACGCTGCGGACGCGGTTCGGCGACGACGTTCTCCCGGCGAGCACGGACGAGCTCGCGGAGGACCTGCGCGCGGCGATCGCCGCCGGCCATGTGCCGCCGGTGGACGTCGACTACTGCGCGCACGCGATGGTCGCGGTCGGGCTCGAGGTGGGCGCGCGGCTGGCCGAGCGCGACCCGCCCGACGTCGACGGCGCGACCCGCTTCGCCGCAGCGCTGTTCCTCGGAGCGCTCGGTACGCTCAGCGCCTGACCGCGCTCAGCTCGCTCTCGATCGCCGAGGCCCGGCGGCAGTTCTCGCCGGAGACCATCTACATGAACACGTCGTCGTACGGGCTACCGCCGCGGGCGGCCGTCGAGGCGATGGCGGCCGCGGCCGACGAGTGGCGCCACGGGCGCACCGGCTACGACGGCTGGGACCTCTCGGTGGCGGCGTCGCGCGCGAGCTTCGCGCGCCTGCACGGCGTCGAGGCGGACGACGTGGCGGTCAGCGCGCACGTGTCGGCGTTCACCGGCCTGGTGGCGCTCTCGGTCGAGCGCGGCGAGCGCGTGGTGTGCGCAGAGGGGGACTTCACGTCGGTCCTGTTCCCGTTGCTCGCGGCCGAGGCGCGCGGGGTGCAGGTCGAGCTCGTGCCGCTCGAGCGCGTGGCCGAGGCGATCGACGCGGACACGGCGCTGGTGGCCGTCAGCGCGGTCCAGTCGGCGGACGGGCAGGTGGCGGATCTCGACGCGATCGCGGCCGCCGCGGCGCACCACGGGGCGCGCACGTACATCGACGCGTCGCAGGCCGCCGGCTGGTTGCCGATCGACGCCGCGCGGTTCGACCACGTCACAGCTGTGGGCTACAAGTACCTGCTCGGCCCGCGTGGCTGCGCCTTCATGGCCGTCCGGCCCGAGGCCGCGGAGCGCCTGTCGCCCGCCTTCCCAGGCTGGTACGCCGGCGAGGTGCCGCTCGCGACGGTGTACGGCGGGCCACTGCGGCTCGCACGCAGCGCGCGCCGGTTCGACCTCTCACCGGCGTGGCAGTGCTGGGTCGGCCAGGCACCCGCGCTCGCGCTGCTCGAGCAGGTAGGCATTCCGGCCGTGTGGGAGCACGACGTGGCGCTCGCGAACCGCTTCCGCGACGGCCTCGGGATGGAGGCGAGCGACTCCGCGATCGTGCCGGTGCCGGTCGACGCCGCCGCCAAGGAGCGGCTGGTCGCCGCCGCGGTGATGATCGGCGGGCTCGCCGACGACGTGCGGTTCTCGTTCCACCTGTACACGACCGACGCGGACGTGGACCGGGTGCTCGAGGCGATCGCGGGCTAGGGGGCTAGGGGTCCGGGAACGGCTCCACGGCGACGCCGTGGGCGTCCGCCTCCGGCAGCCCGAGCTCGTAGGCGCCCCCGTGCGCGGTCGCGAGCTCCAGCACCGGCCGCCCGGGCCGCTCGACGCGCAGCCGGACCTCGGCGATCGAGCAGTTCAGCGCGTTGTGCTTGCCACCCGCCGGGTCGGAGTACTCGAACGCGACGGTCTGACCGGCCGGCGCCGACACCGCCACGCGCACGACCACGCCGCCGCCGGGGACCACCGCCTCCAGCTCGCCCACGCGCGCGTCGACCTGGACCCGCCGGCGCAGCCCGCCGAGCCGGTAGCGCCGTCCGTCGAGGGTGAGCGCGCCGTTGCCGACCCACGGCGTCACCGCACGCCCGAGCCGCACTCGTCCGAGTGCGACGTCGAGCCACGCTCCCGGCGCCTCCTCGAAGCCGACCGCGTGCAGCCAGACCCAGCGCTCGGCGTGCTCGGAGCCCCAGTTGTGGCCGACCATGCCGCGCCAGCCGGCAACCTCGGTGCGGCGCCCGCCGGCCTCGATCCAGCCGGTGAACACGGCGTCGGGCTGCGGACTCTCGAGCTTGGTACGCGGTAGCGCCGCGCGGTACATCCACGCGTGCGGGAGGTGGCGCAGCGCCGGCTCCTCGCCCGCCGGCTCGAGCTCCCACGCCGCGCTGCGGCCCTGCGCCTCGGCGCGGCCGGCCCAGCCGGCGCCCGCAGGCGCCGGGAGCGACTGCTTGACCGCGTACGGCGGCCCCGCATCGGCGTCCCACACCGTGCACCAGAGGGCGCCCGTCGGCGCCTCGTCGGGCCGCTGGTGCGTCGTGCGCCGGATCCACGCGCCGCGCGGGCGTGCGGGATCGACGGCCCTCAGGTAGTGCGACTCGTACCGGCCCCTGCTCACCCGCGCATTCAACCATCCCCGGACTTCCGTCCGGGCGCGTGCGTACCTTCCAGGGCGCTATGCCACTGTGTTTCATCGAGCCGCAGGACGCGATCCGCGTGATCGCGGAGTCCGTCGGCCGGGAGGCGCGCCGCCAGCTGCTGTGCGAGCTCGTGCGCGCCTGGGTCGACGAGATTCCCGAGGAGGAGCTCGCCTCGCACTACGCCAAGGCCGTGGCCGATCTCGACGAGAACGACCTGTCGATGCTGGCCGCGTGGCACGCCTCGATGGAGGTCGGCACGCCGGTCGCCAACAAGGAGTTCCTGGTCGGCGCGTTCTCGTCGCTGGGAGACAACCGCCGCGAAGCGTTGAAGATCGCGGCGGGCCTACGCGGGGAGGACGCCTTCAACGCCGGCTTCGCTGAGGACCAGGCGCTGGAGATGGTGCTGCCGTGGCTGTCGGCCGAGCGTGCGACCGAGCTCCTGGCCGAGTGCATCGAGCTGTACTGCTGGGATCGGCTGGGCGGCGAGAATTAGAGTCCGTTTGGAACAGGCGGCGCGGTCGGGACGGTCGACTGGCGCCGCGGATCGCCCCGTATCCGGGCGTGCCGACTTCTGAAACGGGCTCTTAGCTGAGGTTCGGCGCCGCGACCGCGGCGTGGATCTCCTCGAGCGTCGCCGGGTAAACGGCGCGCAGCTCGTCCACGAGCGGCGCGTGCCGGGCACCCGGCTCCTCCAGCGCTCGGCAGAGCACGGCCATGCGGCTGGCGCCGACGTTCTCGACGCTGCTGCGGAGCTTGTGCGAGAGCGTGCGGATCGCTCCCTCGTCGCCGCGCGCGGCCGCCTCGGCGAGCTGGTCGAGCAGCGGCGGCGTCGATTCCTCGAACAGCGCCACGAGCCGCTCGACGATCTCGGGGTAGTCCTCGACGAAGCGGCGGATCCGGCCGTCGTCGATGACCGGCTCGTCGAGCTCGGCAGGGCTCGGGCCGCCCGCCCAGCGCTCGAGCACGGCGTCGATCTGCTCCGGCCGCAGCGGCTTGGTCACGTAGTCGTCCATGCCGGCCTCGATCGCGCGCTCGCGGTCGCCCTCCAGCGCGCCGGCCGTCATCGCCACGATCGGGATCCGGGCGATGCCGTTCTCGGCGGCGCGGATCCGGCGGGTCGTCTCGTAGCCGTCCAGGCCGGGCATCTGGATGTCCATGAACACGGCGACGTGCCGCTCGCGGTCGAGCTGCTGCCAGCGCGTCGGCGCCGTCGACGGCCACGTCGACCTCGTATCCGCGCTTGGCCAGCATGCCCTGGATCACGAGCTGGTTGACCGGGTTGTCCTCCGCGATCAGGATCCTCCGCCCCGGCGCGGCTGCCGCATCGTCCTGCGGTTGCGGCTCGCGCCCGACCGCCGGCGCCACAGGCTGTCGCGGCGCGAACACGTCCGCCACCGCCTCGAGCAGGCTGGCGCGGCGCACCGGCTTGGTGAGATAGCCGTCGATCCGCGCCTTGCGCGCGGCCTCCCGATGCGTGGCGGTCGATGTGAGGACGATCAGCCGCGCCGCGCGCAGGCTCGGCGACTTGCGGATCGCGTGCGCGAGCTCGAGGCCGTCCATGCCCGGCATGTGCAGGTCGAGCACGACGAGCTCGTACGGCTCGCCGGCGCTGGCGGCGGTGTGCAGGAGCAGCAGCGCGTCCTGAACGGTCTCGGCCTGCTCGCATCGCGTCACGCGCGGATGGAGATAGCCGCGCACGATCTCGCGGTTGGTGCGGCTGTCGTCGACCACGAGCACGCGCAGACCTTCGGGGAACGACGCACGCGGGCGCCGCGTCGGCCGCTCGGCAGAGGACGCCTGGACCCGCGCGGTGAAGCGGAACGTGCTGCCTTCGCCGGGTTCCGACGCGGCGGTCAGCTCGCCGCCCATCATCTCGACGAGCTGGCGCGAGATCGCGAGGCCGAGCCCTGAGCCGCCGAAGCGGCGGGTGGTCGAGTTGTCCTCCTGCGAGAAGGCGTTGAAGAGGTCGGGCAGGCGCTCGGGCGCGATGCCGATGCCGCTGTCGGTGACCGCGACGTGGAGCTGCAGGTCGCCGCCCTCGAGCGCCGTCGCGCCGGCGCGTACCGACACCTCTCCGGCCTCGGTGAACTTGACCGCGTTGGACACGAGGTTGACGACCACCTGCCGCAGCCGGCCGCCGTCGCCGCGGACGACCGGCGGCATCTGGTCGTCGATCCACGAAGTCAGTTCGACGCCCTTGGCGTGCGCCTGGTGGGCGAGCATCCCGCACGCGTCCTCGACCACGGCACCCGGATCGACGTCGTGGAGGTCGAGCTCCAGCTTGCCGGCCTCGATCTTCGAGAAGTCGAGCACGTCGTTGATGACGCCGAGCAGGGCGTCGCTGGAGATCGTGGCCGTGCGCGCGTACTCGCGCTGGTCGGGCGTCAAATCCGTGTCCATCAGCAGCTCGAGCATGCCCATCACGCCGTTGAGCGGCGTGCGGATCTCGTGGCTCATGTTGGCCAGGAACTCGGACTTCGCGCGCGACGCCTCGACGGCGCTGTCGAGCGCCTGCTGGCGCGCCCGCTCGGCGCGGATGCGCGCCGTGACGTCCTTCGCCACCGCGAGGAAGCCGGTGATCGAACCGTCCGGCGCGAACTCGGCGGTCGTCGTCACGCCGACCCGGACGCGGCTTCCATCCTTGCGGATGTAGGTCCACTGGCGGTACTCGGGAACGCCGCGGCGAGCCGACTGCAGCACCGCCTCATAGCCGGGGAAGATGCCCAGCTCGTTCGCGCGCGCCACGACCTCCGCGGGGTCATACAGACCCTTTGGCGTGACCTTGCCGATCATCTCGTCGGCCCGGTAGCCGAGCAGCCGTTCGGCGCCGGTGTTGAACACCGTGATCGTGCCCTCCGGGTCGGTGGCGATGAACGCGATCTCCGTCGATGCGTCGAGGACGCCCGAGAGCCGGTCGCGCGCCATGCGCAGCCGGACCACGAGCGACTGGATCGAGAGACCGGTGAGCGCCGCCACCATCAGCCAGAGGACGCTGTTGCGCCAGCCCGTGGCGGGATAGCGCGGCTCGCCGTACACGAGGAACGGTGCGAGCAGCGTGACCGCCAGCGCACCGAGGCCGATCAGCAGGTCGCGGCGGGTCCCGAACAGCGCCAGCCAGACGATCGGGAGCATGACCAGCGGCGCGAACCCGGAGGCCCCGGTCGTACCCGAGTGCCGCAGTATCGCGACGACGAAGAAGTAGGCGAGCGGGAGCACGACGATCAGGACGCGCCCGCGGCGCAGACGCGCGGCCACCAGCCCGGCCGCCGCGATCGCGACGGTCAGCGCCGCCGCCACGCCGAACAGGACCCAGTCCGTGTCCGGGCCGGGCAGCAGCACGACCAGCAGGCCGAGAATCGCCGCGCCGGCGAACGGGACGATGACGCGCTGCGGCACTCGTTGCTCGGTTGACGAGCGGTCCGGCATAGGCCCCGGTGGGGATCTCCTCACGCGTTGTTGAGCAGCGACTCGAGCTCCGCCACAGCTGACGCCGTGTCACGGAACACAATCCCCTGCATACCCGCTTCTTGCGCACCCACGACGTTTACCTCGAGGTCGTCGACGAACACGCACGCCTCGGCCGGCAGCCCGAGCCGCTCGAGCGTGAGCGCGTAGATCGCCGGCTCGGGCTTGCGCATGCCGACGAAGGCGGAGTCGACGACCACCTCGAACACCTCGTCGATCGGCAGCATCGGCCGCCACAGCGACTCCCACTCGCGCACGTTGTTCGTGCACAGCGCGAAGCGCAGCCCGCGCTCGCGCTGGAGTGCGCGGTAGTGATCGAACAGCTCCTCGTTCGGCCGCAGGGCCTGCATCAGGCGCGCGCCGAACCCGTGCAGCGACACGTTCAGCCCGGCGGCGTCGGCGAGGCCGTTCTCGAGCCGTGACAGGAAGTCGCGCTCGCTGATCTCGCCGCGCTCGAGCGCGAACAGCGGGTGCACGCCGTCGTGCTCGAGGCTGTACGCCATCGCCTTGCCATACGCCTCGAGCGGGACGTCGATGCGCTCCTGGACGGTGGCGAACGCCTCCAGCATCGGTGTCGTGAGCACGCCACCGAAATCGGAGATCACACCCTTGATCATGCGCGTCGCAGGAGGTCATAGCGGCCGATGCCGGCGCGGCCCCCCATGTGCCAGCGCAGGAACGCGCAGTCGAGCCGCAGCTGCCCCAGCTCGAGCGTCGACCCGCAGACGACCTCGCCTGACGCGCGCCGCGGGTATGCGTCGTCCTCCCCGATCCACAGCTCGAGGCCGGCGCTGCGCTGGCGGCCGCCCTCGTCGTACGTCGTGGAGAGGCGCGGCTCGTCGACGCGCAGGCTGCCGGCGGGGCCGACGACGGCCGCCCAAGTGGCGTCGTCCTCGTGGGCGGCGGCATCGGCCGGCCGCACGGCCGTGAGCAGGATGCCGGTGCCGTCCTCGAGCCAGGCGCCGAGCGTGCGCGTGGACTCGATCCGCTCCCAATCCGGCTCGCCCCACGCGTGGCCGCGCTGCCCGAGGCAGCGGACCTCGTGCTCGCTGCCGTTGGTGCGCACGGTGCCGTGCACGCGGCACAGCTGCTCGTAGCTCTCCATGCCCCCCGTCTGCGCGGCGATGTCGGATGCCTCCATCTCGGCCGGCGGCCCGGACGCCTCGAAGCTCAGCTCGAATCCGCTGCGCTCGCCGTCGTCGAAGCGCACGGTCCAATGGCGCAGCGGCTCGTCGACGGTCGCTTCCAGCCCGGGTAGCGCGAGCCGCTCGAGCCCGGCGCCCGCGTCGAGCGGCACGGCGCCGCGCGCGTGCACAGCGACCGGCTGGGAGCCGGAGAAGAGGATCGCGAGCGCGCTGCCGGTCCGGTCGCCGTCGGCTCCCGACAGCCCGAGTCGCGCGAGCCCATAGAGCCCGGCGTCCGGATCGCCGAAGGAGAACGTGACCGCGTCGGAGAAGGCCGGCCCGGTCGGTTGCCGGGCGCGCTCGGCCGCCGGGTCGGTCAGGGCGCGTCCCTTCGCGGCTCGATCCCGTCGGCGTCGACGTCGACCGCCGTGCCCTCGACGTCGTAGGCGCGGCCGGCCTGCGGACGCGGCGTGGTCATGCTCACGACCATCCGGTGCGCGTACCGCCGCACGAGCAGCGTGCGCACGACCGCGCGCGTGGGCGGGAGCAGCAGCAGGAGCCCGAGAATGTCGGAGATGAAGCCGGGCGTGAGCAGCAACGCGCCGCCGAAGATCACGAGCACGCCGTCGAGCACTTCACGCGCCGGGATGCGGCCGGCCTGCAAGGTGTCGTTGAAGCGGCGCCACGTCGTGCGGCTCTGCGACCGCATCAGCATCGAGCCGAGAATCGAGTCGGCGATCAGGATGGCGATCGTCCACCACACCCCGATCGCCTCGCCGACCTGGATGATCACGAACAGTTCCGCGATCGGCACGACGATGAAGAGGAGGACGAGCGGGAGCAGCATGGGGAGGACCCACACGTTACGACAGCGATCGCGGGGTAGGGTGCGGCCGGTGATCGAGGTCACCGCCGAGCGCAGCATCCCCGCACCGCCGGACGCGCTGTGGCCGCTGGTGAGCGACCCCGCGCGGCTCCCCGACTGGTTCACGTTCGCCGAGCGCGTCGAGGTGCTCGACGGCGCGCCGGATGGGCCGGGCCAGCGGCGGCGCCAGCACGGTCACTGGGGCAAGCGCCGCTCTCGCTCGAACGGCTGGCGTCGGCTACGAGCTGAACGCCGGCTGCGCGCCGTCGAGCCGCACTGCCGGCAGCCGGTGCAGGCCGACCGTCTCGATCAGCGTGCGGATGTTCGGCTGCGCCCCGCTCAGCCACAGCGTCCGCCCCTGGGCGCGCAGGCGCTGCGCCAGGCACGCGAGATCGATCATCAGCGAGGCGTCGGCGAACGTCAATTCGGAGAGGTCGACGATCACGTCGCGAGTGGCCTTGAGGGCCGTGGACAGGGGCCGGCGGCGCCTGCCGCTGGTCGTCCTGTCCTCATCCCCCGCAATCCTCAGGATCGCCAGCTGCGCGTCGAAGTGAACGATGCCGCCAACCTAATACATACCCGCGGGTTCGTACAGGCCCCGGCCGAAATCTCCGTACACTCAGGGGGATGATTGACGAAGACGATGTCATCGAGGCGCTCAGCAACGTCATCGACCCCGAGCTCGGGCTCGACTTCGTGGAGCTTGGTCTGGTCTACGGCGTCGAGATCGACGGCGGCACCGTCAACGTGACTTTCACGCTGACGACGCCTGCCTGTCCGATCGGACCTCAGGTGTCCGAGCAGATGAAGGAGTTCGTGGGCGAGATCCCCGGCGTCGAGGACGTCGTGCCCAACATGGTCTTCACGCCCCCTTGGACGCCGGAGAAGATGTCCGAGGACGCGAAGTTCGCTTTGGGCTACTAGGCGGCTTGCCGTTCGAGGCGTGACCCCGCGCCTCGGCCAGCAGCTCGTCGCGCGTCTCCCCGAGCATCACGGCGAGATCGTGGAGGTCGGGCATCGCGTCGTAGTCGCCCAGGAGCCCGAAGTCCATGCCGCCGTTGTAGGACATGATCGCCACGGCGAGCGCGTGGTTGCGCGGCAGGAAGGCGACCGGGAACAGGTCCTGCAGCTCGCGCCCGAGGATGTAGAGCGGGAACTGCGGGCCGGGGACGTTGGTGACGAGCAGGTTGAACAGGCGCGTGGAGAAGTTCATCCGCGAGGCCTGCGCGAGCACGGTCGGCGGTGCGAGGTTCTGCACGCCGGCCAGCACCTCCGCGCCGACCGCCTGCTTGGACTCCTTCAGCCCGTCCATCGCCTGGCGGACGACCTGCAGCCGCGCGATCGGGTCCTCGACGTAGACCGGCAGCGGCCCGCGCATGGCGGCGAGCCGGTTGCCCATGTGGCCGTGCTCGTCGGCGCCGCGGATCGAGACCGGCACGAGCGCGCGCAGCTCGAGCCCTTCGGTGCGCACGCCGCGTGACTGCAGCCAGCGCCGCAGCGCCCCCGCCACGACGGTCAGCACGACGTCGTTGACGGTGCCGCCGAACGCGTCCTTGATCTCCTTGAACTCGGCCAGCTCGCAGCGCACGAGCTCGAGCCGCCGGTGCGGCCCGATCGGCACGTTGAGCGGCGTCTCGGGCGCGGGGTTGAGCCCGGCCCACGCGACCTCAGCCACGCCTTCGAACGCCTCGCGCGCGGAGTGCAGCGAGGCTGTCGGGTGGCTCGCGGCCCCGATCGCCCGGCCCGCGATCGACAACGGCAGCTCGGCGACCGCGCGGATGCCGCGGGCGGCCAGCGAGACGGCGCTCGGCTCGGGCTGGGGCGCCCATGGCTCGCCCTCGTGCAGCACGGCCGGCGGCACCGGCTCGAGGTCGAACAGCACGGTCGCGAGGTCGACTCCGGCGATGCCGTCGACGAGCGCGTGGTGCGCCTTGGAGATCAGCGCGAAGCGCCCGTCGTGGAGCCCCTGCACGAGCCACAGCTCCCACAGCGGCTTCGTGCGGTCGAGCTGCTGCGAGTGGATGCGGGCGGCGAGCGCCTGCAGCTGCTCCTCGCTGCCGGGGCCCGGGAGCGCGGTGTGGCGCAGGTGGTACTCGAGATTGAAGCTCGGGTCGTCGACCCACAGCGGCCGGCCGGTCTCAAGCGGCGGCACCGCGAGCTTCTGCCGGTAGCGGGGGACGAGGTGCAGCCGGCCACGGACGTGGTCGGCGAAGTCCGAGAACGCCGGCGGCGGACCCTCGAAGAGCATCACGGCGCCGATGTGCATGTGCGAGGTCGGCCCTTCCTGGGCGAGGAAGGACGCGTCTGTCGCGGTGAGTCGATCGCCGTGCGCCTGCGCCATGTTTTCTCCTTGCCGAACCCGGTCGCGGGAGAGCGTAGCCGCTCAGACGAGGGCTGTGGCGAGGCCGGCGATCACCGAAGCGAGGAGCGCCACGGTGAGGACCTTCTCGTACTTCCCGCTGCGCTCCAGGCGGGTGAACAGCGGGCGTCCGGCGAGGTGGCCGGCGACCACGACCGGGACGAGGATCGCGACCAGCGTGGCGTCCGGCACCGCGCCGTGCGTGCCGGTCGCCCACAGCGCGATCACGCCGACCACGCTGAGCCCGAGGAAGACCACGGTCATCGTGTCGCGCACGCGCGACGGCTCGATCGCCCGGCCCAGCAGGTAGACGATCACGGGCGGGCCGGCGGTCGTCGTCGATGTCGTCAGCGCGCCTGAGACGAAGCCGGCCGGCATCGCCATCCAGCTCGGCAGGTGGCGTCCCGCGGCGAGTCGGCGCGCGCCCACCGTCGCCAGCACGCCGGCGCTGACCGCGATCTGGAGCGCGACCGCGTCCAGCGCCCGCAGCACGGCGACGCCGGCGACGGCGCCCGGCACCGCGCAGGCGAGGATGACGGCGGACTCGCGCGCAACCGGCTGCGGGCGGCGGCCCTCGGTGAGCAGGGTGAGCACGTTGACGAGCGTGCCGAGCACGATCAGCAGGCCGACCGCCTCCTCGGGCTCGACCGCGGCGAACACGAGCGGGGCCGCGATCACGGAGAAGCCGAAGCCGGTGGCGGACTGCAGCGCTGCGCCGGCCGCCACCGCCACGGCCGCCATCAGCGGCATCAGAGGATGCGGTCGTCGCGGTGTGCGCCGAGCCAGGCCGCCTGCCGCGGCATCACCCGTGCCATCAGGTCATCGCCGCGCGGCTGGCCGTAGACGGTGCCGGGGAAGTCGAGCTCGCGCTGGATCGCCCAGATCTCGTCGTGGCGGTCGGGCGACAGGATCTCCGCCGGGTCGCCGACGGCGACCCAGCCGATCGGTACGATCGCGCCGTCCGGGAGCGCCGAGTTCACGTGCACGACGCCGTTGATGCGGACCTCGACCCGGCGGCCGAGCCGGGCGCCGGGGAACAGCGCTGCACCGGTGGCGATGAACGACTCGGCAGCGATCTGCGCGCCGTTGACGTGGGCCTGCGGCCCGATCAGCACGTCGTCGCCGAGCACCACCGGGTGAGCGGCGCGCCCGCGCACGAGCGCGTGCTCCATCACCACGCAGCGCTCGCCGACCTCCACGCTGCCGTCCTCGGCCGTGACGACGGCGTTCCAGAGCACGCGCGCGTCGGCTTCGATCCGGACGTCGCCGCACAGGACCGCGGTGGGCGCGATCCAGGCGCTCGGGTGAACGGTCGGCGTTGCCCCCCTGTGCTCGACCAGCATCCATCCAGGGTAGGGCTGCGATCATTCCTGCGATGGCATGGGACTTCTCCACCGAGCCCGAATTCCAGGAGCAGCTCGACTGGATGCGGGCGTTCGTCCGTGACGAGATCTGGCCGATCGAGACGGTGTTCGACGAGCTCGGCCAGGACGGCTTCGAGCGCGCGATGGCGCCGCTGAAGGAGCGCGTGCGCGAGCGCGGCCTGTGGGCCGCCCACCTGCCGCCGGACCTGGGCGGCCAGGGCTTCGGTCAGGTCAAGCTCGGGCTGATGCACGAGATCCTCGGGTCGAGCCCGTTCGCCCCCGTGGCGTTCGGCAACCAGGCGCCGGACTCGGGCAACTCGGAGGTGCTCGCGCTTGCCGGCACCGACGACCAGAAGGAGCAGTGGCTGCATCCGCTGCTGGCGGGGGACCTGCGCTCGGCGTTCTCGATGACCGAGCCGGACACCGCCGGGAGCGACCCGACGCTGCTCGAGACGCGCGCGGTCGAGGACGGCGACGGCTGGCTCGTCAACGGGCGCAAGTGGTTCTCCACCAACGCATCGGTCGCCGACTTCCTGATCCTGATGGCCGTCACCGACCCTGACGCGCACCGCTACCAGCGCGCCTCGATGTTCATCGTGCCGGTGGACACGCCGGGCGTGCAGATCGTGCGCGACGTGCCGACGATGGAGCACCCGTCCGAGCGCTACGGCGCCTATGGCGGTCACGCCGAGATCGTCTACGAGGACGTGCGCCTGCCGCCGGAGGCGCTGCTCGGCGCGCGCGGCGCCGGCTTCCTGATCGCCCAGCAGCGGCTCGGGCCGGGCCGGATCCATCACTGCATGCGCTGGCTCGGCGTCTCCCGGCGGGCGTTCGACATGCTGTGCGAGCGCGCGCTGTCGCGCTACTCGCACGGCTCGCTGCTCGGCGACAAGCAGACGGTGCAGAACTGGATCGCGGACTCGGCCGCGCAGATGCAGGCGGCGCGGCTGATGACGCTGCACGCGGCCTGGAAGATGGACACCGAGGGCGCGTCGGCCGCACGGCAGGACATCGCGCTGATCAAGTTCTTCGGAGCGCAGGTGCTGCACGACGTGGTCGACCGCGCGCTCCAGCTGCACGGGTCGCTCGGGTACTCGACCGACCTCCCGCTCGAGGCGATGTACCGGTTCGCGCGCGCCGCGCGGCTGTACGACGGGCCCGACGAGGTGCACCGCCAGAGCGTCGCGCGGCAG
Source organism: uncultured Solirubrobacteraceae bacterium (assembly GCA_963792385.1). Lineage (GTDB taxonomy): Bacteria > Actinomycetota > Thermoleophilia > Solirubrobacterales > Solirubrobacteraceae > DASSUW01. The sequence goes on from CAWBVZ010000003.1 coordinate 551,740, forward strand.
ATCCTGCGCGGCTACGAGGCGCCGGCGGACGGCGTCCCGACCGAACACGTTCCCACGCGCCGCGAGGCGGCCCGCGCGCGGTTCGCGGACCTTCTCGAGGCGGTGACCTCCAACGACTGAGCGCGTGCGCCGGCTGCTCCCGTTGATCTCGGTGGTGGTGCTGCTGGCCGCCGGCGGGCTGGTGGTGGCCGCCGTCAGCGGCGCGTTCGACTCCTCGGACGGGGCGCCGGCGGGCCGTCACGCCGATCGCTTCGACGGCGAGCGGGCGTTCGCCGATCTCCGCCACCAGGTCGAGATGGGTCCGCGCCCCGCGCTCTCGGACAAGGCGCGCGAGCTGGCGCGCTGGCTGCGCGACCGGCTCCCAAACGGCCGGATCGCGACGGTCGAGGGCGGCTACCAGAACGTCGTCGGCCGCCTCCCGGGTCGCGGCAAGCCGATCGTGCTCGCGGCCCACTACGACACCAAGAACCTCCCGGGCTTCGTCGGCGCCAACGACGGCGCCGGAGGGACCGCCGCCGTGCTGGAGATCGCCCGCGTGCTGCGCCGCGCGAAGCGCCCGGAGGGGGCGCCGCCGATCCGCTTCGTGCTGTTCGACGGCGAGGAGAGCCCCGACGACAGCCAGGAGTTCTACTCGAGCGGCCTGCGCGGCTCGCGGCCGTACGCGCGCCGCCACGCGAAGGAGATCCGGGCGCTGATCCTGCTCGACTTCGTGGCCGAGAAGGGCGCCATGCGCATCCCGCGCGAGGCGAGCTCGCACCTCGGGCTGTGGGCGCGCCTGCGTGCCGCGGCGCGCAAGGTCGGGACGCAGACCACGTTCCCGGATCAGGTCTCGGGCGCAGTGACGGATGACCACACGCCGTTCCAGCGCCGCGGCGTGCCCTCGATCGACTTGATCGACTTCACGTTCAACTGCTGGCACAAGACGTGCGACGACATGAGCGCCGTGTCGGCGCGCTCGCTCGACCGCTCGGGTGAGACCGTCACGCAGATGCTCCTAGACTTGAGACGGTGAGCTCGACGCCCGAGAAGCTGTTGCTCGCCGCGCCGCGCGGATACTGCGCGGGCGTGGACCGCGCCGTCCAGACGGTGGAGCGGCTGCTCGACCTGCACGGGCCGCCGGTCTACGTGCGCAAGGAGATCGTCCACAACAAGCACGTGGTCGAGTCGCTGCGCGAGCGCGGCGCCGTCTTCGTGGACGAGCTCGAGGACAGCATCCCCGAGGGCGCGATCACCGTCTTCTCCGCCCACGGCGTGTCCCCGGCCGTCCACGCGGACGCCGAGCGCCGCGGGCTCCAGACGATCGACGCCACGTGCCCGCTCGTCACCAAGGTCCATCGCGAGGCCGTCAAGTTCGCCGCCGAGGGCTACACGATCGTCCTGATCGGCCACGCCGGCCACGAGGAGGTCGAGGGCACGACGGGCGAAGCGCCCGAGCACATCGTGCTCGTGCAGACCGAGGAGGACGCGGACGCGCTCGAGGTCCCGGACCCCGATCGCGTCGCCTACATCTCCCAGACCACGCTGTCGGTCGACGAGACGCGCTCGATCATCAACCGGCTGCGCGAGCGCTTCCCGAACATCACCGGGCCGCGCACGGACGACATCTGTTACGCGACGACCAACCGCCAGTCGGCGGTCAAGCAGATGGCCGAGCAGTGCGATCTCGTGCTCGTGATCGGCTCGACGAACTCCTCGAACTCCCTGCGCCTGGTCGACGTCGCGCGCGACTGCGGCGTCCGCGCGCACCTGATCGACAACGAGTCGCAGGTGCAGGAGGAGTGGCTCGAAGGCGCCCGCACCGTCGGCATCTCGTCCGGCGCCAGCGCGCCCGAGGAGCTGGTCGAGCGGCTCGTGGCGTTCTTCCGCGAGCGCGGGACCGAGCAGGTCGAGGACTTCGAGGTCCTGCGCGAGGACGTGCGCTTCATGCTGCCGAAGACGATCCGGCAGCAGATGGCGGATCGGACAGCCACCGCCTGATCTCCGCGCCGTGCTCGTCGAGCTTCGGGGGCGGCCGGCGGATCGGCGGGCGCTCGCCGTCGAGGCGGAGCGGGGGAGTGACGAGCGGGACGCCGTGGGTGGTGTCGACCGGCTCCATGCCGAGCTCGGCGGCCAGCTCGAACGCCTCGTCGACGCGGTTGATCGGGCCGACCGGCACGCTTGCCGCGCGCAGCACCTCCACCCAGTGATCGGCCGGCTGGGTGCGGAACACGTCGTTGAAGCGGTCCGCGAGCGCGTCGACGTTGGCCACGCGCGCGGCGTTGGTGGCGAAGCGTTCGTCGGCCGGCAGGTCGGCGAGGCCGATCGCCTCGCACAGCCGGGCGAACAGGCGGTCGTTGCCGGCCGCGAGCGCGAACGGGCGGTCTGACGCCTCGTAGGTCTCGTACGGAACGATGCTCGGGTGGCGGTTGCCGCGGCGCGTGGGCACGACCCCGCCCGACACCCACGCGGAGCCCTGGTTGATCAGCGACACCAGCGCCGAGTCCATCAGCGAGACCTCGACGTGGCGCCCGCGGCCGGTGCGCTCGCGCTCGGCGAGCGCGGCCTGGATGCCGGTCACCGCGAGCAGTCCGCACACGAGGTCGATCAGCGCCGCGCCCGCCTTCAGCGGCCGCCCGTCCGCCTCGCCGGTGACGCTCATGAGGCCGCCCATCGCCTGCAGCAGGAAGTCGTAGCCCGGCAGCCCCGCCGCCTGCTCGCTCGTGCCGAACGCGGTCACCGAGCACGACACGAGCCGCGGGTTGGTCGCGCGCAGCGAGTCGCCGTCGAGCCCCCACGACGCCATCAGCCCAGGCCGGAACGACTCGATCAGCACGTCGGCGCGCTCACCCAGCCGGCGTGCCAGGTCGCGCTCGGCGGGTTCGGCGAGGTCGAGCGCGATCGAGCGCTTGTTGCGGTTCAGGCCGAGGTAGTAGGTGCTCTCCTCGTCCCGCCACGGCGGCCCCCACGCGCGCGTGTCGTCGCCGGTCCCCGGCCGTTCGACCTTGATCACGTCCGCGCCGAGGTCGCCGAGGAGCATCGACGCGTACGGCCCGGCGAGGACGCGTGAGAAGTCGGCGACGATCAGGCCGTCGAGGGGAGCGCTCATGCGGGCCGCCACACTACGACGCGTGAGGACGCTGGTGATCTCCGACCTGCACGTCGGCGCGAACACGCGCGCGGACCTGCTGCGGCGGGCCGAGCTGCGCGAGCCGCTGCTCGAGGCCGTCCGCGGCGTCGACCGGCTGGTGATCCTGGGCGACGCGCTCGAGCTGCGCGACGGGCCGCAGCGCGGAGCGCTCGAGTTCGCGGCGCCGCTGTTCACCGACCTCGGGCGCGCGCTCGGCCGCGACGGCGAGTTGCTGCTGCTGGCCGGCAACCACGACCACGCGCTGGTGTCGGGCTGGATCGACGGCCGGCTGGTCACCGAGCCGGCCGGCTTCCTCGGGCTCGAGCAGCGCATCGAGCCCCGCGACGCCGGCCCGCTGGCCGTCGCGCTGGCCGAGCACGCCGCGCCCGCGCGCGTCGCGGTCGCCTACCCCGGCGCGTGGCTGCGCGACGACGTGTACGCGATCCACGGCCACTACGCCGACATCCACACGACGGTGCCGACGTTCGAGCGGCTCGCGGCCGGCGCGATGGCGCGGTGGGTGGTGCCGCTCCCGCCCGATGGGGCGACGCCGGACGACTACGAGGCGGCGCTCTCGCCGTTGTACGCCTGGGTCCACGCACTCACCCAGCGCTCCGGCCAGACGCTCGTGAGCCAGGGCACCGGCGCGTCGTCGCGCGCGTGGGTCGCGCTCGGCGGCCGTGGGCGCCGGAGGCGGCCGGTGCGCACTGCGCTCCTCGGAGCCGGCTTCGCGGCGGCGATCGCCGCCGTCAACCGGATCGGGCTCGGCCCGGTGGACAGCGACCTCACCGGCGCCGGGCTGCGGCGCGGCTACCTGCGCGGCTTCGGCGAGGTCGTGCGCCGGCTCGGCGTGCGCGCGCCGCACGTGGTGTGGGGGCACTCGCACCGCTCCGGCCCGTGGCCGGGCGACGACCTGACGGAGTGGACGACGCACGCCGGCGGGCGCCTGCACAACACCGGCTCGTGGGTCTACCAGCCGCACTTCCTCACGCCCGAGACGAACGGCTCGCCCTACTGGCCGGGCACGGCCGTCCTCATCGAGGAGCGCGGGCCGCCGGAGCTGGTGCGGCTCCTGGGCGAGCGGGGTCACGCGGAGCTGCGACACCCGGGGTGAAGCACGTGGCATGGCAGGTGACGCCCGGCCCGACCCGCAGATCGAGCACGCCGGCCGTGTGGTGCGGGTGCGTGACGAGCTCGAAGCAGCCCGGCTCGGACACGGCGATCGTGCGCTCGCCCACCACCACCTCGCCCGCGCCCTCGAGCACCGCCCACACGCCGCCGGCCTCGTACGGACCGCTGTAGGCGCCCGGCTGGTCCTCGGTCTGGGCGGGCAGCAGTAGTCCCGGCTCATCCTCTGGGCGCACCGGCGGGAACACGTCCTGCTCGATCCCGAGCAGCTCCTGGATCTCGCGCTCGGTCTCCTCGTAGCCGCCCTCGCCGTAGTGCATCGAGAAGAGCGCGCCGCGCGTGTCCCACAGGTAGCGGGCGGGCCAGCCCACGTTCCCGTACAGGTCCCACAGCTCCAGTTGCGTGTCGATCACGACCGGGTACGGCACGGCGAGCCGCTCGACCGCGCGCCGGACATTGGCCTCGTCGCGCGCCGGCAGGAAGCCGCCCGTGTGGATGCCGATCACGCGCAGGTCCGGGTAGCGCTCGTGCCAGGCCTTCAGATACGGCATCGTGCGAAGCGAGTTCACGCGGCAGAAGTCCCAGAACTCGACAAGGACGGGGCGTCCGCGCTGCTTGTCCATCCGCAGCGACGCGACGTTGACCCACGGCAATTCGCGTGGGAACGGCGGCGCCGGGATCGTGTCGGGCTGGGCGCGCACCGGCGCTCAAGGTAGCATCGCGCTCGGCTCGGAACTTAACCCCTGGAGGGTCGCGTGGACCTGTGGTCTCGGCTCGACGATGTGAGGGCTCGGTGGAACGTGCTCGAGCATCCGTTCTACACGCGGTGGAGCGCCGGCGAGCTCTCGCGCGAGGATCTCGCCCGCTATGCCGGGCAGTACCGCTACGCAGTCGTCGCGCTCGCGCGCGCGGCCGACCACGCCGCCCGCGCCGGGTCCGCGGCCGAGCGTGCCGAGCTCGCCGCCCACGCCGGCGAGGAGGCAGCGCATGTGATGCTGTGGGATGCCTTCGCGGCTGCGGCCGGCACCGACGGACCGCAGGACGCCGAGGCGGAGACCGTGGTCTGCGCGGACGCTTGGGCCGGCGATGACCGCGACCTGCTCGGCGACCTCGTCGCGCTGTACGCGATCGAGTCGGCGCAGCCGGCGATCTCGCGCGTGAAGGCGGACGGGCTGCGCGAGCACTACGGGTTCGCGGCGGGGCTGGGCACCGCCTATTTCGACCTCCACGTCGAGCGCGACGTCGAGCACGCGGCGGAGGGCCGGAAGCTGATCGCGGCGCGGCTGGACGGCGCCGACGAGGACGCGCTGGTCTTGGAGGCCGAACGCGTGCTGGAGGCCAACTGGACGCTGTTAGACGGGGTGGAACGCCTCTGCGCCCGGTGACCTGGCGAAACTTCCGTCAACCGGCGGGGTTGATTCAACAGTCAATCCAAGTTGGAGGGTCCCCCCTTGCGTAAGTACCTGATCGTCGCCATCGCGGCACTGACTGCGTTGGTCTTCTCCGCAGTCGCCATTGCCCAGACTCCTGCGCCCACGATGTCGGTGAAGATCACGCCGAAGAAGGCCGGCAAGAAGAACAAGCCGAAGAACTCGAAGATCAACCTCGAGATCGTGAACAACGACCCCCAGCGCACGCTGAGCAAGCTCACGATCACGACCCCGAAGACCTTCAAGCTGAGCGCGTCGGGTCTCACGAAGTGCGACGACGCCACGCTCGAGACCGGCGGCCCCCTTGGCTGCCCGAAGGCCTCGCGGGTCGGCAAGGGCATCGCCCACGCACTGGTCGGCGTCAACGGGCCGAACCCGACGCCGCTCACGTTCGACGTGACGCCGGTCGTCCTCGGCCCGAAGAACATCGCGTTCTACCTGGCCGCGCGCGAGCTCCCCGTCAACGTCGTGGCTCCCGGCAAGATCAGCGGCCGCAAGCTCACGATCACGGTTCCGATTGCGGCGCAGCAGCCTGCTCCGGGCACGTGGGCCGGTCTCGTCTCGCTCGAGACCACGCTCGGCGCCAAGAAGGGCAAGCACTACCTCGGCTCGACCACCGGCTGCAAGAAGCAGAAGCACGCTTTCAGCACCGTGCTGACGTTCGTCGACAACACCGTCGGCGCGCCCGGCAACGAGACGACCAAGGCCTCGTCGAAGTGCTCCGCTGCGTAACGTCGCACGCCCTGTCCGAGCTGCGAGGACGGGCGGACGTAGCGCCCGCCTGTCCGAGCTAGCGAGGACGGGCGGGCGAACGTAGTTACCGGAGGCCTCGCTTAGGCGGGGCCTTCGTCGTTCTTAGACTCTCGTGCCAGTGGTCCTCTTCGCGCACGGGATCGTCGGGCGGGCCGATCTGCCGATCCCCGTCGAGCTGTTCATCGTGGCCGCGGCGATCGTGCTCGTCGCGTCGTTCGTCATGCTCGCGGTCGGCTGGTCGCGGCCGCGGTTGGAGCGCGTGCCGGAGCGGCCGCTGGTGCGAATCCCCCTCGTCGTCGAGGTGCTGCTCGGCGCGGCCGGCGTCGGCGCCTTCGCCGTCACGGTCTACGCGGGCGTGGCCGGCACGAGCAACCAGCTCGACAACCTCGCGCCGTGGGCGGTGTACGTCGCGTTCTGGATCGGCGTCCCGTTCGCGACGCTGCTGTTCGGCAACGTCTTCCGGCTGGTCAGCCCGTGGCGCGCGGTCGGGCGCCTGACCGGCTGGATCGCGGCGCGCGTGGCCCGCGACGCGCTCCCCGAGCCGCTGCCCTATCCGGACCGGCTCGGCCACTGGCCGGCCGCCGCCGGCATCCTCGGCTTCACGATCTGCGAGCTGTGCTGGGCGGCGGCGAAGGACCCGGCGCCGCTCGCGGTGCTGATGCTCATCTACTTCGCCGTCCAGCTCGTGGGGATGAGCCTGTACGGCGTCGAGGCGTGGACGCGCCGCGGCGACGCCTTCGGTGTCTGGTTCGGCCTGCTCGCGCTGCTGGCGCCGGTCGGCCGGCGGGCCGACGGGCGGCTGGTGCTGCGGCCGCCGGTCGTCGCGGCGACGCGGCTCGCGGCGCTCGCCGGCACGGCGGCCCTGCTGCTCGTGGCGATCGGCTCGACCGGCTTCGACGGCGCCAAGGAAGGGCCGCTGTTCAACGACGTGGTGACCGATCTCCAGGACGCCTTCACGAGCCTCGGCGCGTCGAAGGGCTTCGGGCTCGAGCTCGCCTTCGTCGTCGGGCTGCTGATCTCGATCGCCGTCGTCAGCGCGATCTGGGCCGCCGGCGTGCTCGGCATGCCGCTCGCGGGGACGCGGCTGTCGCGGCGCGAGCTCGCGCGCCGGTTCGCGCACACCCTGATCCCGATCGCGGCCGCCTATCTGGTCGCGCACTACTTCTCCGCCCTCGCCTACAACGGCCAGGACGCGTGGCGGCTCGCGTCTGACCCGCTCGGCGACGGCTCGGACCTGCTCGGCGGCGCCGACGCCGGGATCGACTACTCGGTCGTCTCGGCGACCGCGATCTGGTACGTCCAGGTCGGCGCGCTGGTGCTCGGCCACGTCGCCGCGCTGGTGCTCGCGCACGAGCGCGCGCTCGTCGTGTACGGAAGCTCGCGTGCGGCCATCCGATCGCAGATCGTCATGCTCGTCGTGATGGTGACGTTCACGATGCTCGGCGTGTGGCTGCTCTCGGAAGCGCTGAACCTGTGACGCTGTTCGCGCACGCGGGGCACGTGATCGTCGACCTGCTCTACGCCGTGCCGCTGCTGGTGATGGTCGGGCTCCTGCTGATCGGGAAGCTGCGGGAGCGCCGCAATCGCAAGGAATGAGTTTGCACCGGTAGGCCAGGGGTACTCACCTTTTCGATGACTACTGCCCAGCGCCACGACGAGCTCTTCACGATCTGGAGTGCTGCACGCGCTGAGGCAAACCTCGCCTACGCGGCGTGGTGTGATGTACCGGGCCCTAACGCCTACGTCGTCTACCGGGCTGCAGAAGACCGGGCGGACGCCGCCGAGCAGGCGCTCATATGCGCCGCCCGCCCACTCGTCGCCGCCTGACCCTCGCTGCATACCTACTGACGCGCCGGTGCGTCAGAAAGGCAACCGCTGGGCACGCCCATGCGTACAAGAGGGTGCCGAGCGGGAATCTCGTCCGGCTGAGGAAGCCTGCATGAGCAGCCACGAGCTCAAGTCCCTGCTGGACCAGGTCGCCGACACGCGCGAGATCGTCCTGCGACGACCGCTCACGTGGTGTGCCGACTACGACGCGTGGGGCGACGCGCGCGACGCCGCGCGCGATGCCTACCGGCTGTGGCTCCTGACGCAGAGCGCCGAGTCCTACGCGGTCTACCGCGCCGCCCAGGACCGCGAGGACGCGGCGCAGGACACGCTCTCTCACACCCAGATATCGCGCACCAGCGTCTCGTAGCCGCCATCGTGCGCCGCGGCCTCGGCGCGCGCGCGGCGGCCCTCGTCGGAGCGCTGCGTGAACACGAGCGCGGTCGGCCCGAGGTGCCGGCCCCAGGCGCGCGCGAACGCCTCCGCGCGGTCCTTGCGGACGCCGAGGTCGGTCGGCACGGGGTGGTGGCGGACCGGGAACGGCGGCTGCCGCCGCAGCACGCGCCAGAGCAGGGTCGCCGACCCGGTGCCGGGATCGGGCAGCGGGCGGGTGACCAGGTAGCGCGGGGCGTCCGCGACCGCGACGAGCTCGTCGAGCGCGGTCGCGAAGCGGGCACTCTCCTCGGGGGTCGCCTCGGTCAGGACGCAGCGCAGATAGCCGGACTCGCGGGGCTCGATCGCCAGCGACGCGGCGCCCGCGTCCGACAGCTCGCCGAGCTCCTTGTAGGCATCGATGACCGATCGCGCGGCGCTGTCGAGCGGCAGCACGACCGGCAGCCGCTCGCGCGCGCGGCCCAGCCGCACGGCGGCCCAGGCCAGGCCCCCGACAGCGAGCACGACGCCGGCGGCCAGTCCGATCACCCCGAGCACGACGGTCGCCGCGAGCGCGAGCAGCACGCCGCCGCCGGCGAGCGCCAACGGCGTGCGCTGCGAGATCGGAGCCGGCTTGGACGCCGCCTCGGCGGTCGCCGGCCCCTCGGTCGCGCCCGTGCGCCGGCGCGCGACCAGCGTCCGCAGGTCGGCGCCGCGGTAGGGCTCGCCGATCCGCCACCGCTCGCGCGCCTCGTCACGCGCCGCCGCGCGCACGAGCATCGTGCGATTCAGCTCGGCGAGCCGGCCCACCGAAGGCGGTGAGAACGGGCTCAGCTCGGGGTGCACGTGCGACGGTCCGGCCTCGATCTCCCCGTCGTCGGCCGGCGCGTACAGATGCAGGTGCTTGCGGACGAAGCGGGAGTAGTCGGCGCTCCCGCGCACGAGGTCGGGCGCCACGCACACGACGTCCCAGTTGGACGCGAGCTTCTGCGGGTCGTCCGGGTCGAGTCGCAGCGAGCGACCGCGCATCTGCTGCACCGATACGCCGGTGGTGGCGACCGTGAGATCGACGAGGCAGTTGACGGCCGGGCAGTCCCAGCCTTCGCCGAGCAGCGCGCGCGTGCCGATCAGGACGCCGCACACGCCGCTCTCCAGCACGCGTGTTGCGAGCTCCACCCACGCGCGCGGGACCCACTCGGCGCCCGACGACCGGAGCGAGATCAGGACGCCGTCGACCTCGGCCTCCCAGTCCGGCAGCGCGAGCTGGTCCTCGGCCTGCGCGACGAGCGCGGCCAGCAGCACGTCGGCGTCGTCCGGCAGGCAGCGGAGCCCGCGGCCGGACACCACGAGCGGGCGCAGGGGCGCCGTCCGGATGTCGGAGCCGACGGCGATCAGCGCGTGCCTGGCCGTGCCGGCGGTGGGGTCGAGCACGCCGCCGAGCAGTGGGTCGGGCTTGGCCTCGGCCACCTCGGAGTCGCACAGCACCAGCGCCCGCAGCGCGTCGCCGCGCGACTCCATCTCCGCCGCCAGCACCTCCACGAGGCCGAACGCCTTCGCCTGTGACCCGGTCAGCAGCCGGTCGACCTCGGACGTGCCGCGGCGGATCCCGCGGCGCGTGAGCCGGAAGCCGAGCTGGCCGAGCGCGGCGGCGACGGCGGCGTAGCGGTCGGCGGCCTCGGGCGCCGCCGAGGGGTGCAGGCAGCGCAGCGCGTAGTCCTCCAGGAGCACGAGCCAGTCCTCGAGGTCGGGCGGGCGCCGATACGCCTCGCCGCGCGGCGCCCCGTCGGGCAGCGCCAGACTGGCGGAGGCGAGGAAGCGCACGCCGGCGCGCGCGAGCGCCGGGCGGCCGCGCTGGAACTCCTCCCACGGCACCTGGGCGTCGTCGTCGTCCGACCGCCGGCGCTCGCGCACGCGCGTGATCACCCAGAGCGGGAACGAGTGCGGGCTCTCGACGTCGTCGTGGAGGACGGTGACGAGCTCCTTGAAGCGCGTGTCGTGCTCGGCCAGCCAGGCTCGCTCGGAGTCGAGCGGCTCGGTCAGCCACGCAAGCTCCTGATACGGCGCGAGGTGCCCGTCGCGCACGACGGCGGGCGTCGGGACGGTGAAGTCGACCGGCCCGAGCAGCTCCTCGTACAGCTCGCTCTCGTGGCCGTCGAGGTCCGACGGCGGCGTGGCCGTGAGGCCGATCACGTGGACGTCGTCGGCGCCCAGTTCGGCCAGCACGGCGCGCACGACGTAGCCCCACATCGAGGCCAGGTGGTGGCACTCGTCGAGGACGATCACGCCGACGTTGCCGGCGCGCAGCGCCGACACGCGGGCCTTGGCGGCAGGCGCCAGCAGGTCGGCGAGCTCGAACCCGGCGTGCTCGCCGCGCGCGATCTCGCGCTTGACGACGGAGGTCAGGCGCGCCAGCTCGCCGGTCCGGCGCTCCGCGGCCGCGCCCTCGTAGCGTCGGCCCTCGAGGTCGGCGTCCTCCACTTCGATGCCCATCGCGGCCGCTCGCTCGGTCGCCCAGCGCCCGGCGACGACCTGTCGCACGGCGGAGTCTGGGTCGTCGAGCTGGCACAGCGACTGGTACGTCATGCAGGCGATCGGAAAGCCTGGCTGCGGCCCCGCCGTGCGCGCCACGTCCGCCGCCGAGCCGAACTTGCGAACCGCGCGCGGCCACTGGACCTGGACGGCGCTGTTGGGTGTGAGCACCAGCGCGCGGCGGTCGATCCGCCGGATCAGCTCGACGCCGAGCAGCGTCTTGCCCGAGCCGGGCGGGGCGACCAGGTGGGTGCGGCGCCGCCCGGCGGCGCGGTCGCGCTCGAACGCCGCGATCGCCGCCGTCTGGTATCGCCTCCAGGTGCCCCCGAAGGAGAGGTCCTCGAAGATCACCGCAGTTGCACGAGATCGGCCGCGAGGGCCTTCGACGTGAGCTGCGAGGCGGGGAAACCGATGCGCTGCCGCCCGTCGCCATCGACCAGCACGGTGTAGGCCGAGTGGTCGCGACCGTTGCGCTGGGGGGCGATCCCGAACGCCTTCCACACGGGCGCGAGCTCCGCCCGCGTGCCGAGCAGGAAGTCCATCCGACCGGTCATCGACTGCTCGAGCAGGAACGCGCGCGCCCGCGCCGGCGTGTCGTTGCCCGGATCGACGGAGACGCCGACGACGGGAACGTCGCGCCCGAGGTCGTCGAGCGCGCCGCGGATGCTCTGCACCTGCGCCGGGCAGGTGTCCTTGCACGTCGAGTACACGAACGTGACCACCACCGGCGCCCCGCGCAGGCCGGCCGCGGTCACGCGCTCGCCATCCTGGGTCGTGAGCGCGAAGGCGGGCAGCCGTGCGCCGTCGGGCCGGATCGCGCCCTGCCAGCCGGTCGCCGCCGGCGCTTCGTCGCCGGCGCGCGCCAGCCACACGCCCATGACGGCGGCGGCGGCGCACAGGCACAGCGTGAACAGCGCGAGCATCACCCGTGTTGGCACGGGTGGAAGCTTAGGCTTCGGTAAGGCCCCGCCGGATCGCGTAGCGCACGAGCTCGACGCGGTCGCGCATGCCGAGCTTGCGCAGCAGGTTCGCCCGGTGCGACTCGACGGTCTTCTCGGCGAGGTGCAGGATCTCGGCGATCTGCTTGTTCGTGTGCGCCTCGGCGATCAGCTTCAGGACCTCCTGCTCGCGCGGGGAGAGCGGCTCCTCAGGCCCGGACGAGGGGTCGCTGATCCACTCGCGGATCAGCGAGCGCTCGACCGCGTTGGTCAGGAACGCCTCGCCGCGGTGCACGGCGCGGATCGCGTTCAGGAGCGCCTGGTCGACCTCGCGCTTGAGCACGTAGCCCGACGCGCCGGCCTTCAGCGCGTCGAAGACGTAGCGCTCGTCGTCGTGCATCGACAGCGCGAGCACCTGCGTGTTGGGAAGGTGCGCGCGGATCTGGCGAGCGGCCTGCAGGCCGGTCATGCGCGGCATGGACACGTCCATGACGCACAGGTCCGGCTTCGTGGCGAGCGCCTGCTCGAAGGCGACGACGCCGTCTTCGGCCTCCGCCACCACCTGCATGTCGGGTTGACGCTCAATCAGCAGCTTCAAGCCGCCCCGCACGATGCCGTGGTCGTCGGCGATGAGGATCCTCATGTGGCTCCCATGGTCAGTTCGATGGTCGTCCCGTCGCCGGGCTCGGAGAAGATCGTGAGGTGGCCGCCGACCAGCAGCGCGCGCTCGCGCATGCCGGAGACGCCGAGGCGGGCGCGGCCGTTGGTGGACACGTTGAAGCCGTCGCCGTCGTCGCGCACGCGCAGGATCGTGCGGCCGACGAACGACAGCTCGACGTCGACGTGGCGGGCGCTCGAATGCTGCGCGACGTTCGACAGGCTTTCCTGGGTCACGCGGTAGATGACGAGCTGTTCCTCGTCGCTCAGCGGCGGCACAGCGCCGTGGCGGCGGAAGGTCGAGCGGATGCCGGTGCGCTCGCCGAAGTCGGCCACCTGCGAGGTGAGCGCCGGCACGAGGCCGTGGTCGTCGAGCGCGGTCGGGCGCAGCTGGCGGGCGAGGTGCAGGAGCTCGTCCATCGCCTGTGTGACGAGCTGCTGGCTCTCGCGCAGCTCTGCTTGCAGGCCCGGAGGCGCGTCGCCGATCGTGGCCTGGAGCCGCAGCAGGATGGCGGTCAGGGCCTGGTTGACCTCGTCATGAAGGTCCTGGGCGATCCGCGAGCGCTCGACCTCCTGGGCGCGCAACACCGCGCGGCCGGACTCACGGCGCTCGTGCTCGAGCCGCTCCATCATCCGGTTGAAGTCGGCCGACAGGCGCCGGACCTCGCTGGCGGCGCCGCGCGAGACGAGCGAGCGCTTGCCGGGGGAGGCGAGGTCGACGCTGCTCATCGTCTCGACCAGCCGCTCGATCGGCTCCAGACGGCGCCGCAGCAGGATCGAGTTCAGCAGGACCACGCCGCAGACCGCCAGCCCGATCATCAGCAAACCCTCGGTGCTGGCCGCGTCCTCGAGTCGGTCGCGAGCGACGACAGCGGCCACGAACGCCGTGAGCGCTACGAGTACCGTGTTGACGAACAGGACCTGGGTGAGCAGCGTGCGAGAACGCATCTTCCCCCGTTCATCGGCAGCGACCCCTACGGGCGTGATGGTGGAATCACCCCATGGGGTCGCTATCCTTTGTGAAGCATTGAAAGCTGACCAACTTCAAGGACTTTGCACATGAGCCCGAGTGGCGCGGAAGTCATCCGCCAGATCAAGAGCCAGGTCGAGGAAATCGACCCGGCGCAGGTGAGTGAGCACCTGGGCAACGGCATCGTCCTGATCGACGTTCGTGAGAGCGGCGAGTGGGACGCGGGCCACATCCCGACCGCCAAGCACGTCCCGCGCGGGTATCTCGAGTCGCGCATCGAGGGCGCCGCGGGCGCGGACCGCTCGCAACGGATCGTCCTCTATTGCGCCTCCGGCCAGCGCTCGGCGCTCGCCGCGCACACGCTGAAGAACCTGCTCGGCTACGAGAACGTGGCGTCGATGACCGGCGGGATCACTCTGTGGAAGGACCGCGGCTACAAGGTCGAGGTCCCGAAGTCACTGAACTCCGAACAGCGCGAGCGCTACTCGCGCCATTTGCTGGTACCGGAGATCGGCCTCGAGGGTCAGACCAAGCTGCTCGACGCGAAGGTGTTGCTGCTCGGTGCCGGCGGGCTCGGCTCGCCGACCGCGCTCTACCTCGCCGCCGCGGGCGTCGGCACGCTCGGCGTGGTCGACGACGACGTCGTCGACCTCTCCAACCTCCAGCGTCAGGTGATCCACACGACGGACGGCATCGGCACGCCGAAGGTCGACTCGGCGGAGCGCGCGATCAACGCGATCAACCCCGACGTGAACGTCGTCAAGTACCAGACGCGGCTCGACGCCTCCAACATCATGGAGATCATCGAGGGCTACGACGTGATCGTCGACGGCGTCGACAACTTCCCGACCCGCTACCTGCTCAACGACGCGACGGTGCGACTTGACATCCCGGTCGTGTCGGCCTCGATCCTCGGGTTCGACGGCCAGCTCTCGGTCTTCAAGCCGCACGACGGCCCGTGCTACCGCTGTCTGTATCCGGTGCCGCCGCCGGCCGAGCTCGCACCCTCGTGCGGCGCCAACGGCGTGCTCGGCGTGCTGCCGGGCACGATGGGCCTGCTGCAGGCGACCGAGGTCGTGAAGCTGGTCACGGGCGCGGGTGAGCCGCTGGTCGGGCGACTGCTGCTGTACGAGGCGCTGGGCGCCACGTTCACCGAGCTGAAGGTCCGCCGCGATCCGGAATGCCCGATCTGCTCGGTCGACCCGTCGGAGATCACCGACGAGGAGATGGGCGTGTTCCCGGACTACGAGGCGTTCTGCGCCGCGGCCGGATAGCCTGGCGCGAATGGCCACGATCAAGGTTCCCCCGGTGCTGCGCCCGTCCGTGGGCGGCGAGAAGGAGGTCTCGGCGTCCGGCGAGACCGTCGGCGCGGTGCTCCACGCACTCGCCGAGCAGCATCCCGCGACCGAGACGCAGCTGTTCGGCGCCGACGGGTCGCTCAACCGCTACGTCAACGTGTACCTGAACGACGAGGACGTGCGCGTGCTCGACGGGCTCGACACCGGAGTCGGCGAGACCGACACGCTGGTGATCCTGCCGGCCATGGCCGGCGGCGGGTGATCCGGGCCGCCGGGTTCGAAGAGGCGGAGGCCCTCGTCGCCGCCTACCAGTGGCTGTTCGCGCCTCCGGGCGCTGAGCCGCCGCAATGGGACGCTGAGCACGCGGTCGGCCGCCTGCGCGAGGCGATCGCTTCGGGCGCGTCGGAGGTGCTGGTGGCTGACGTCGATGGCGCCGTCGTCGGCATCTGCACGGTCTACCTCGATCTCGACTCGGTCCGCTTCGGCCAGCGAGCGTGGGTCGAGGACCTCGCGGTCGATCCCGAGCGCCGCTCGGGTGGCGTCGGCAAGCAACTGCTCGACGCCGCCAAGGACTGGGGCCGCTCGCGTGGCGCGACGCATCTGGAGCTCGACTCCGGCGAGGCACGCGAGGCCGCGCACCGGTTCTACGAGCGCGAGCAGCCGAGCTGGCGCTCGACCTGCTTCGGCTGGGAGCTGTGAGGGGTCTGTCCGATCCTCGTCGCGACATGCCGGATCACTACCACCGGCTCGTAGCTACGCTCGCGGCTGATGACACGGCCGTGATCGAAGACGCCGTGCGGACGATGCTCCGGTCGGGCGACATGCGGTTCGTAGGCCCGCTCGTCGAGCTGCTCGCTGCGCAAGACCCGGAGGGCGCACACATCGCCGACCATGTGCAGCCGGTCATCGACGAACACGCGGACCTCTCGGCCGTGGCGGCCGAGGTCCTGCGCATCGACTCGGCACGGGCCGAGTCCTAAGACCCGGCGCCGGTCAGGCCGCTCGTAGGGCCGCCTTACAGGGGTCAGACCCCTCTCAGGGTCGCCTAACAGGGGTCTGACCCCTCTCAGGGTCGCCGAACAGGGGTCTGACCCCTGTTAGGGTTGTGCAACAGGGGTCTGACCCCGGTTAGGTGGGGCGAACCTGGTCGATCGGCGCCTACCGTCGGCGTGCCCCGCAAGCCGCGTCAGGAGATCGAGGGCGGTGTGCATCACGTGTACGCGCGCGGGAACGGCGGGCAGGAGATCTTTCTCGACGACGTGGATCGGTGGCGGTACCTCGCGATGCTCGGCGATGTCGTGGTGCGGATGCGCTGGCGGTGTCTCGCGTATTGCTTGATGCGAAACCATGTCCATCTGCTGGCAGAAACGCCCGCGGCCAACCTCGGGCAAGGGATTCAGCGGCTGCATGGTCGATATGCGCAGAAGTTCAATGAGCGGCATCGGCGCTCGGGCCATGTATTTCAGGGTCGCTACGGTGCCGTGTGGGTCACGAGCGACGAGCAACTGTGGATGACGACGCGATACGTCGCGCTGAACCCGGTGGCCGCGGGGCTGTGCGAGCGGCCTGAGGACTGGCTGTGGAGCAGCCATGCGGCGGTTCTCCGCGGGAGTGGTCCGTCCTGGCTGGATGGCGCGCGTTTGGTGTCGTACTTCGCTGGGGTCGGCGGCCAGCCGCGCGCACGGTATGCCGAGATCGTGCGGATCTAGAGCCGCCCGACCTACGCGACGGCCGCCGGCACGGTCGTCGTGCCGCCGTTCGATACCCGTTCTCCCGCAACGCCGTCCTGGCCGACCCGCAGGGCGCCGTGTTCTCGGTCAGCAAGGTGAGTCCATAGGCCTAGGACCAATTGCCCGTAGTGAGCGAGCGCTCGGCGCACGACCATGTGGTCCATGAACGCAAGTGAACAGATCACCGAGGAAGTCACGTCCTGGCCGGGCGTGGAGGCGGGCATCGGCAGTCGCGGCGAGTACGGCTTCACGGTCGGGCGCCGCCAGATCGGTCACCTGCACGGCGATTACGTCGCCCACTTCTCGTTCCCGAAAGCGGTCTGGGCCGAGCTGTTCGAGGCGGGCCGGATCGACTACCACTCCGTCTTCCCCGGTAAGGCCGGGCCGGCGGCGCGGCGGATCGAGGACGAGGCCGACGTGCGCGACGTGATCGCGCTGCTGCGGGTCAACTACGACCGCGTGGTGGCCCGGTACGGGCTGCCGGCCCAGGTCTAGCCCGGCTACCAGGTGTCGACGAAGCCGCGGCGGCCGGGCGGCGGATCCGCGACGGCGGCCGCGGCGAGCGTCGACGCGACCAGCCGCCGCGTCTCGGCCGGATCGATGACGTCGTCGAGCTCGAACAGCGTCGCGGCGTTGAGCGCCTTGGCGTTCTCCTGCGCGGCGGCGGTCAGGTCGCGCACGCGCTGCTCCCGCTCGGCGTCGTCGGCGATCGCCTCGAGCTCCCGCCGGAGGCCGAGCCGGACCGCGCCCTCGAGGCCCATCGGGCCGAGCTCGGCGCCGGGCCAGGCGACCGTCAGCAGCGGCTCGTGCAGGCTGCCGGCGACCATCGCCTGCGCTCCGAGCCCGTAGCCCCGGCGCAGGATCACCGCGACCAGCGGCACCCGCAGCGCCGCGCCGGTCACGAGCAGACGCGAGCAGTGGCGCACGAGCGCGGTCGCCTCGGCCTGGGGCCCGACCATCATGCCCGGCGTGTCGACGAGCGAGACGAGCGGGATACCGAAGGCGTCGCACAGCTGCATGAAGCGGGCGGCCTTGTCGGCGCCGTCCGAGGTGATCGCGCCGGCCAGGTGCATCGTGTCGTTGGCGATCAGGCCGACCGGGCGGCCCTCGATCCGGGCAAGCGCGGTCACCATCCCGCGCGCGAAGCGCTCGCGCAGGAATGTCACCGACCCGGCGTCGGCGACCGTCTCGATCACGGGCCGGACGTCGTAGGCGCGCCGCCCGCGCTCGGGCACGAGGTCGCGCATGCGCTCCTGATCGGGCTCGTCGCCCGGCGGCGTCGCGCCCTGGAAGTAGGCGAGCAGCCGCTTCGTCACGGCGGTCGCCTCGGCCTCGTCGGCGGCCACGACGTCGATCACCCCGTTGCCCGCCTGCATGTCGAGCGGCCCGACGTCGTCCGGCTCGACCTTCCCGAGGCCGCCGCCCTCGATCATCGCGGGGCCGCCCATGCCGAGCGAGACGTTCTCGGTCGCCACGATCAGGTCCGAGCAGCCGGCGATCACCGCGTTGCCGGCGAAGCAGCGCCCGGCGACGACGGCGATCCGCGGCACATGCCCCGACAGCCGCGCCCACAGCGCGAACGCGCGCGTGTCGAGGGCCGACACCACGGCGTAGTCCGTGTCGCCGGGCCGCCCGCCGCCGCCCTCGGCGAAGAACACGGTCGGCAGCCGCATGCGCTCGATCAGCTCGAACAGCCGGTCCTTCTTGCGATGGCCGAGCATGCCCTGCGTGCCGGCCAGCACCGTGTAGTCGTACGACAGCACCGCGCACGCGCTGCGATCGCCGAACAGATCACCGTTGATGCGAGCTGTCCCGGCGACGAGGCCGTCGGCGGGCGTGCGCTCGATCAGCTCGCTCAGCTCTCGTCGGCCGCGCTGGGCGGCGACCGCGAGCCGCCCGTACTCGACGAAGCTCCCGGGGTCGACGAGGTCGGCCACGTTCTCGCGCGCAGTCCGGGCTCCGGTCGCGTGGCGGCGCTCGACCGCCTCCGGTCGCGCCCCGTCACGTGTCGCCGCCCGCCGTGCGAGCACCTCGGCCAGGTCGTCACGGGGCACGTCCCAAGCGTCGCACAAGCGGGGGGCCTGAGGCGAGCGCCCCAGGTGTGCGCGAGAACCCAGGTGCCCTCCTGAGGCGACTGCCGGCGGCCGGGCATACGTTCGCCGCATGCAGCCACAACATGACGACCAGGTCGCGCTCGATCCCGGCGTGCTCCCCAAGCACATGCACCGGCTGCACCGGCTCGCCCGCTCGCTGTGCGGATCGGTGCCCGACTCGGAGGACCTGGTGCAGGAGACATTCGCGCGCGTGCTCGCGCGCCCGCGCATGGTGCGCGAGGACGAGACGCTGCCCTATTTGCTGCAGGCGCTGCGCAACACGCACGTGACCGGCATCCGCGAGGCCGGCCGGCGGCCGCGCACCGTGGAGCTGCCGGCGGACGACAGCTCGACGCTGCGGTCGTCGTTCGGGCTGCCCGAGGCGGCGTTCGAGTGCCGTGAAGTGCTCGCGGCGGTCGCGGCGCTGCCCGATCCGTTCCGCAGCGCGCTGGTCGCGTCCGACGTCGCCGGGATCCCGCACCACCAGGCCGCGGTGGCGTCCGGCGCGTGCGAGGCGACGATCGCGAGCCGCGTCTTCCGCGCCCGCAAGCGCGTGCAGGCCGCCGTCGGCTGACTCGCGCGTTCAGCGCGCGCTGCGGTGCACGACCCGCACCACGACCCGCGCCGGGCGGGATGGTGCGTCGAGCGAGAGGAAGTCGCGGACCGAGCCGGCGTGGTCGCAGAACGGGCAGCCGAGCGGATCCGCGGGCGAGACGTGCGCCCGCGCGAGGGCGACGGGCGCGTCGCACTGCGGGCAGGCGAGGGTGCCGGCGCCGAGGATCGACGAGCGCACGCTGCGGCGTAGCTCCTGCTCTCCCGCCAGGCCGCGGATGTGACCCCCGTCGATCGGGTCGGAGCCGTCGATGCCGCGCTGGAAACTCACTCCACTCAGTCTAGGGTCCGGGCTTCACTGGCAGGCTTCGCAGTCCTCGCCTCGGCGTGCCGCCTCGGTCGCCTTCTCGATCGACGACGCGCCGAGCGTGCGCAGGTAGTAGGTCGTCTTCAGGCCCGCGCGCCGACGCGCGCCGGTACATGCCGGGCTCGGACGGAACGGCAGCCGGGACCGGTTCGTGGAATTGATCGGGTGCTGCGGCCGTCTTAGGATCTGGCAATGACGACTCGGCTCACAGATCTGTTGCGCTGCGATCTGCCGATCCAGCTCGCTCCGATGGGCAGCGTTTCCGCGACGCCTGCGCTGGCGCTCGCGGTCGCGTCAGCGGGCGGGCACGGCATGTACCCCGGTCTCACACTGCCGCCGCCCGCCCTCGCTCCGGTGCTCGACGCATTCGCGGCGCAGACGACCGCGTTCGGCGTGAACTTCATCGTGCCCCTGATGGACCGAGCATCTCTCGAGCTGGCGGCCGACCGCGCGCCGTACGTCGACTTCTTCCTGGCCGACGCCGATCCCGAGCTCGTCGCGCTCATCCACCGCGGCAGTGGCGTGTGCGGATGGCAGGTCGAGTCAGCGGACGAGGCACGCGCCGCGGAGGCCGCCGGCTGCGACCTCGTTGTCGCCAAGGCATGGGAGTCGGGCGGGCGCAAGCGGATCGAGGGACCGACGCTGCTGCCGCTCCTGGACGCGGTGCTGGACGCCGTCTCGATCCCGGTGATCGCCGCCGGCGGGATCGCAACCCCGCGCGGCGTGGCCGCCGCGCTTGCGGCCGGGGCCGATGGCGTGCGCGTCGGCACGCGCTTCATCGCCGCCGCCGAATCGGACGCTCATCCGGCGTGGATCGACGCGGTGATCCACGCTGGTGCGGCCGACGCGGTCGTCAGCACGGCGTTCAACGTCGGGCTTCCGGTTCCCGGCCCGCACCGGGTGCTGCGCTCTTCGATCGAGGCGGCGGAGGCGCTCCCCGACGGGCAGGCGGGCGTGGTGCGGCTGGCAGGAGCAGAGATCCCAGTACCACGGTTCGCGCCACAGCCGCCCACGCGCGAGTCGACCGGTGCGATCGAAGCGATGCCCTTCTACGCCGGTCAGTCGGTGGGCGCCGTGACCGCGATCCAGCCCGCCGCCGAGATCGTCGCCGAGCTCGCGAGCGCGCTACGTCTCTAGACCGTCCCACCCCCACCGCGGCATCGCCGCGCCCGGGGCGACGACGGCGTCAACCGACGGGTAGGCCAGCACGTCGTCGACAGCCCAGCGCATGTACGCGCGCACCGCGGCCCGGAATGCGGGGTCGGTGGGCAGCTCGGCGTCATCGAGAGCAAGGTCGAAGCACGCGATGAACCGCTCCCCGAGATCGCTCAGGTCGCCGTTGCCGGCGTGCATGCGCAGCACGCCCGACTGGTCGCCGCACGACTGCGAGTAGCTGGGCGGGCCGCCCATCACCTCGGCCCAGTAGGCCGCCAGTCGCTCGACGTGCTGAGGGTGCTGCCCGGGGTGCGAGAACGGATGGTTGAGCTCGGGATCTGCGAGGCAGCGTGCGTGGTGGGCCGTGGCGAGGGCGAGGAATGCGGGCTCGCCTCCGGCGAAGTCGAACAGCGAAGGACGCATTCGGGCAGCGTCGCACACGCGCGGAGCGTGCTGTTTAGGATCGTCAGAGCGCCGGCGTCGGGGCCGGCGCCGACCCAGGAGGCAGCCTTGAGATCCAAGCTCGCAGGCGCACTTGTGACCGTGGCCACGACGCTGGCGCTCGCGACGCCCGCGGCCGCCAACGAGCGGCGGGACCTCGAGTTCCGCGGCCAGGCGATCGTCCCGACCGGGACGTCCTTTCAGGGCACGACGGTCGGCGGCCTGTCGTCGATCACCTACGACGCGCACCGCAACGTCTACTACGCGGTCTCTGACGACCCGAGCCAGTTCCAGCCGGTGCGCTTCTACACCGTCCGGCTCGACGTGAGCGACGGCCGCCTGGCCGACGGTGACGTCCGGTTCAAGGACGTCACGACGCTGTTGGCGCCCGATGGTCAGCCGTACGCGCCGTTCAGCCTCGACCCCGAAGGGCTCGCGCTGAGCAAGGACCGTCGGCTCATCTTCACCTCCGAAGGCTTGCCGAACAGCCTGATCGACCCCTTCGTGCGGCGCTACTCGCTGAACGGGTCATTCCTCGGCTCGCTGCCGGTGCCGCAGCCGTTCCTGGCGACGGCCGATCGGTCGAGCGGCGTTCGGCCGAACCTCGGGTTCGAGAGCGCGGGCGTGTCGCCAAACGGCCGGTTCGTCTTCACCGCGACCGAGAACGCGCTCTACCAGGACGGCCCGCCCGCGACGCTCTCCAACGGCAGCCCGGCTCGGATCCTGCGCTATGACCTGCGGACCCGCCGGCTCGACCGCCAGTGGGTCTACGGGACCGATCCCGTCGCGCAGCCCCCGGTGCCGGCAACCCAGTTCTCGGTCAACGGAGTCGTGGAGCTCCTGCCGCTCGATGACGAGCACCTGATCGCGATGGAGCGCTCGTTCTCGGTCGGCGCGCCCGGGACCGGAAACTCGATCAAGCTCTACAAGGTGGCGCTGCGCGGCCGGACGAACGTCGCGCAGAAGCGGCTGCTGCTCGACCTCGACGATCTGGGCATCCCGCTCGACAACGTCGAGGGCCTGACGTTCGGGCCACGGCTGTCGCACGGCCGCCGATCGCTTGTGCTCGTCAGCGACAACAACTTCGCCGCCACCCAGTTCACCCAGTTCCTGCTGTTCGCGCTCGACAGGTAGCCAGACCGTCCCAGCCCCACCGCATCCCCAGCACATCTAGCGACTGGCGGCCTATTGGGCGGAGGTGATGGGCGGGCCGCCCAGCTACTCGCAGTCGTGCGGCGACCAGTCGGGCGTCTTGCAGATGCATGCTGGCCGGGATGCGAGAACGGATGGTTCAGCTCAGGATCTGCGAGACAGCGCGCGTGGTGCGCCGCAGCGAGGGCGAGGAACGCGGCCTCGCCCCCGGCGAACTCGAACAGCGAAGGACGCATCCGAGCAGCGTCGAGCAGCGACGCGATCGGGCGTCAGGTCCTGCGGCTCGAGGAGATACTCGTTGTAGGCCGTCCGCGTGTAGGCCGTGCCGCCGCTGGTCCGCGAGTACGACATCGCCTTCGTGCGGTACAGGCGGGCGTCACGGTGGCTGCACGACACGCGCGCGGTGGCGCCGACATCCCCGAGCCACTCCTACTGTTAATCGCAGAGTTCGTCCATCTGTTGCCAGCTGCCGTTGTACCGCTGCAGCGTGGTGATGATCTCGTTGTACACGATGTTGCCGGCACAGCCGCGGCTGTAGCCCGGCCCGTACACCTCGGTCCAGGTGGACTTGTTCGGCCGTCCCGCGACGGCGGTGCAACCGGTGGCGGCCGCCGCGGCGACGATCCTGGTCACCTGGGGCACTTCGCCGCGGCCGGGTCGGCCATGCAGCTTCCCTTCGGTGCGAGCGCCATCATCCTGGCCGCCTCGGGCGACACGCTGATGCCGGCTGCCTGCGCACGAGCCACGCCCGCGCTGACCGACGTGCTCGCCATCGCCGATGACGCAGGTGCACCACCTGTCGTCATCGTCCCCGCAATTACCGTCACTGCCAACAAACGACGCCTCACTGGAACTCCATTCCTTTTCGGGGAGTGTGCGTCGCACGGTAATACTGGTCAGGAGCGATGCGCAATCGCGCGACCGCTCGACGTCCCGGTGGAGTCCGTGCCTCGTCCGATCGGACGAGGGCCTACGGCTCGCACGCGACGCCGTCGTTGTCGCCGTCGAGTTGCGGGTTGGCGGCGTACGCGGGGTCGCCGCGGCGCAGCGGCGCTCTGCCGGCGGCCCGGACCGCGTCGCAGTTGGTGAACACGCGGCCGTCGGCGGCCGGCGACGTACGGGCGGCGACCGGGATGCGGACGCGGGCGCTGACCGGCAGCGGCTCGTCCGCGCAGCGGGTGAGCACGCGCTGCATCGCGTCCCTTTCGGCAGCGGTGACCCACGCCCGGTACCGGCGTTTGACGGCGATCTGCCGCGCGACGTACGCGCACCGGAACGACTTGTTCGCAGGGAGCCACGTCGCGGCGTCTCCGGCGCCCTTCTGGCGGTTGGAGGCGGCGTTGGCGGCGAGCAGGTTCAGCGGGTCGTTGGCGAGCTCGACCCGCCGCGCGGCGGGCCACTGCTGCGCGCCCTTCTGCCACGCGTCGGCCAGCGCGACGACGTGATCGATGTCGACCTCGGACGCCCCGCCGCGGACGAACTCGATCGCGGTCGCCGTGTACGGGTCGGCGAGCGCGCCGGTGAGCACAGAGCAGGTGCTGCCGGGCTCGAACGTCTCCCGACGCAGGTCGCGGATCAGGATCCGCTGGCGCGTGTCGCAGCCGTTGATGCTCACCCAGCCGTCGCCGAACTGCTCGCGGTCGTAGCCGGTCATCGGCGCCCGGCCCTTCACCGCCAGCGTCTGCAGCGCAGCCAGCGCGGTCCCGTCGGACGGCTTGCGGCGCGGCGCCGGTGTCGATGCCGGCGCGGCGGTCGCGGTCGCGGCCTCAGTCGGTCGCGGCTCGCCGGCGGGAACGCATCCACTCAGGACGACGAGGCCGAGCACGACCACGAACGTCGACTGCATCCATGCCCTGCGGGTGCGGTACCACCGCCACGTGCGTGTCACGGCCGCCTGAGTGTGACACCACTACCGGGCGGCTTGGCGCTCGAGAACGGTCTCGAGAGCCTCGAACGCGTCGGCGTCCAGTCGCCCCCGGCACGTCGAGACGCATGACGGGCGAGCGCGTCCTCGGAGCCCAGTGCCGGGCGATACGGGCGGTCAGCCGTGAGCGCCTCGTGCACGTCCGCGACCGCCAGCACGCGCATGGGCAGCGTCAGGTCGGCGGCGACGAGCCCGCGCGGGTAGCCGCTGCCGTCGAGGCGCTCGTGGTGCGCGACGGCGACCGCGGACACGTCACGGAAGCAGCTCACGCGGTCGAGCACCCACTGCGTGAACAGCGGATGCTCCTTGACGCGCTCGAACTCGGCGGCGCTGAGTCTGGCGGGCTTGTCGAGGATCCGGTTCGAGAGCGAGAGCTTGCCGATGTCGTGCAGCAGCGCCGCGTGGCCCAGGCCGCTCACGTCCTCCGCGTCGAACCCGAGGACCTCGGCGATGCTGGTCGCGCCCGCGCGGGTGCGCTCCGAATGGCTGTATGTCCACGGCGACTTGGCGTCGACGATCGCGGCGAACGCGGAGGCGATCCGGTCCACGCGCCCGGGATCGGCCGTCATCACGCGGTCCGCAGGCTCCCAGCGGGCGAGGTCGGGCTCGGCGAGCGATTCCCAGAAGACAGCGTCGCCGCGGAACCCGTCCAGCGCGGCCACCAGCGCCGGATCGAACCAGTGTCCGCTCCGCCGGCGGGCCACCTCGTACGCACCGTCGATGCCGAACGTCGAGTTGAAGATCTCCACTGTCTGCGCGAGGCACAGGATCCGCCCGAGCAGCGGGATCTCGTCCCCGGCCAGAGCGCGCGGCTGGCCGCGGCCGTCCCAGTGCTCGTCGAGCGTCCGGATCGCCTCGGCCGTCCGGTCCGACGAGGCCGATGCTGAGCGCGATCTCGGCGCCGCGCTCGCAGCGCGTCTCCATCAGCGAGCGCGTGACCTCCCCCTCGTCCTTGATCGCGAGCAGGTGAGCGACCCGCGTCCTCAGCGACGCACCGGGTGCGACCGTGCGCGCCGACCACAGGAACGCCGGCAGCGGCCGCGCCCAGTCGATGCGCTTGGAGGTGTGCTTCGCCGCATGGTCGTCGGCGCCGAACAGTGCCGCCATCCGCGCCGAGTTGGTCGTGCAGCCGGCGTCCTTGAGCAGCAGCGCGTAGAACAGGTCGGACCGGCTGCTCGTGCTGAGCCGCAGCTCCTCGGCCACGCGCATGCCGATCAGGCACGACCGCACGGCATGACCGGCCGGCTCGCCCTCGGTGAGATCGAGCGCATACGAGAGCGCCCCGATCACCTCCGATAGACGGACATCCGGCCCAGCGGGCATCGCCGCAGTATTCCGGGCGGGTCAAATCCGGGGCGGCTCGCCCCACACCAGCTCGAGCGAGCCGCCGACGCGCACAGATCAACTCGTCCAGTAGCGTGGCCCGGATGTACCTGGAGCAGCTGGCCGTGATCGTGGACGACTACGACTCGGCGATCGACTTCTTCGTCGACGCGCTCGGGTTCGACCTCGTCGAGGACTCGCCATCGCTGACGAACGACGGCCGTCCGAAGCGCTGGGTCGTGGTCCGTCCGCCCGGCGCGCGGACAGGCCTCCTGCTCGCGCTCGCCGACGGCGAGGAGCAGGACGCCGCGGTCGGCCGCCAGTTCGCCGGACGTGTCGGGCTGTTCCTGCGCGTCGAGGACTTCGACGCCGCGTACGAGCGAATGCGCGCGGCCGGCGTCGAATTCGTCGGCGAGCCGCGCGCGGAGCCGTACGGCCGCGTCGCGGTGTTCACCGACATCGCCGGCAATCGCTGGGATCTGCTCGGTCCTGCGTGACCGCGCGACCCGCCAAGGAGGATTCCCGATGGGACTGAGCGACAGCAGGGTGGAGGCGGTCATCGCCGTGTCCGACCTCGACAGGGCCCGGCGATTCTATGAGGACCAGCTCGGGCTCGCGCCCGGCGAGGAGGAATCGGGGCAGGGCGTGCGCTACCCCTGCGGGGAGGGAACCCGGCTCTTCATCTACCACTCACCGGACAACGCGGGCAAGTCGCCGGCGACCCTCGCCGGCTGGTCCGTCGACGACCTCGACCGGACGATGACCGAGCTCGCATCACGTGGCGTCGTGTTCGAGCGGTACGACCAGCCCGGGCTCGCGACCGACGAGCACGGCGTCTTCGATGCCGGCCGCTTCAGGGCCGCGTGGCTGCGGGACCCCGACGGCAACACCATCGCGATCACCGAGGCGACTGGCTAGAAGTCCTGGTCGCCGACGTCGGCGTGGCCGTTCGCTGCGAGCCAGCGGAGCGCCTGATGCAGGGCCTCGAGGGAGCTGTAGCGCGGGGCGTACCCGAGGACGCTGCGGGCCCGGTCGATGCTCGCGGCGATGCTGCGGCCGACGTGCTCGCGGTGGCCCCGGCGTGCTCGGTGCCGACGCGCCGCTCGAACTCCGGCCAGTCGACGAGGTCGAGCAGCGCCTCGCGACCGAACCACGCGGCCACGCCGGCGGCCAGACCGCGCAGCGTCATGGCCTGCTCGGAGACCACGTGGAAGCTCGATCCGATCGCGGCCGGGCGGGTGAGCGCTCGCGCGAAGGCCTGAGCGACATCGTCGGCGTGCACGTGGTGCAGCACGCCGAGGCCGAGGTCGGGCAGTGCGAGCGGCTCGCCGGTGGCCAGCCGCCGCCACACGTCGGGGTCGAGGTTGCCCGGCCGGCGTGATGACCGACCAGCCCGGACCGCTGATGTGGCCCGGGATGGAGGACCACGCTCGGCACCCCGCCGCCGAGCGTCTCGCGGTGCAGGAGCGCCTCGACCGCCATCTTGCCGGTGCCGTACTCGCCGTAGGCGGTGCGCGGCTCGTCCTCGGTGATGGGCACGCGCGCAGCGGGACCGTGCACCCAGATCGTGCCGCAGTGCACGAGCAGCGGCCGGGCGGGCCGCAGGGCGTCGACCAGCTGCTGCGCGGACGCGGCCGTGAAGCAGATCATGTCGACGACGACGTCGGGCTCAGCGCGGCGATCCGCTCGCCGAACCCGCCGGATGCCTCTTCGGCGTCGCGGTCGATCGCCACCCGCTCGACCGACCGCCACTCCGGCGCCGGCGGGTACGGCTCGCGTTCGCCGCGGCTGAGCGCGACGACATCGTGCCCGGCTCGCACCAGACGCGGGACGAGGTAGGTGCCGACATGGCCGGTGGCGCCGATGACGACGACGCGACTCATCGTCCTTCACCGCCGTGCCATTCGTCGCGCAGCAGGGACATCAGCAGCTGATCGTGCCAGCTTCCGCCGCGCCACTGCGCGCGGCGGATCTGTCCCTCGACCTGGAAGTAGGGCCCGGTCCCGGCGGCCGAATCGAATCGCGCCTCGAATGCGTCGAGGTCGGCGAGCGTGGCAGGACGCAGAGTCACGTGCGGCGTAGACATGGAGCCCGAGGCTAAGTCAGCGAGCCACGACGTGCGGCGTCGCAACAACGAAACGCCGAAGGCAGCGAAACGTTGAGTCAGGTCCCGGATCACAAACGACCCGCGGAGACAGGGGAACGCTGTCCGGGACCGGTACTCCGATTCGCGACCTCACACAGAGCGTGCCCACACAACCCATCTTGCGAGCGCTGCGCCGGAGGCCTCGACGTCGGGCCGACCCCCACCTACGCCGCCCGCGCACGGACCGCACCGCCTCCATCATGTTCTCGAGCGCCGGCAGCGCCTCGTCCCAGCGGCGGGTCTTGAGCCCGCAGTCGGGATTGACCCACAGGCGCGCGCGCCCGACCTGGGCCTCGGCGCGCTCGAGCAGCTGCTCGATCTCGGACGCCGACGGGACGCGCGGGGAGTGGATGTCGTACACGCCGGGCCCGATGTCGTTCGCGTAGTCGGGCATGTCCATGTCCGACCGCGACGCCTCGATCGAGAGCACGTCGGCGTCGAGGCGGGCGATGTGCTCGCCGAAGTCGCCGAACTCCGAGTAACACATGTGCGTGTGCATCTGGGTGTCGTCGCGGACCGGGGCGATCGCGAGCCGGAAGCAGTCGACCGCCCAGCGCACGTAGTCGGCCTGGTCGGCGCGGCGCAGCGGCAGGCCTTCGCGCAGCGCCGCCTCGTCGACCTGGATCGCGAACGCGCCGGCGCTCTCGAGGTCGAGGACCTCGTCGCGGATCGCGAGCGCGATCTGTGTGCAGGTGTCCTGGCGTGGCTGGTCGTCGCGCACGAACGACCACTGCAGGATCGTCACCGGCCCGGTCAGCATCCCCTTCACCGGCTTGTCGGTGAGCCCCTGCGCATAGCGCCACCAGCGCACCGTCATCGGGCCGCGGCGGGAGACGTCGCCGTAGATGATCGGCGGCTTCACGCAGCGGCTGCCGTAGGACTGCACCCAGCCGTTCGTCGTGAACGCGAACCCGTCGAGCTGCTGGCCGAAGTACTCGACCATGTCGTTGCGCTCGGCCTCCCCGTGGACGAGCACGTCGAGCCCGAGGCGCTCCTGGATCGCGATCGTCTCCGCGATCTGCTCGCGGATGAAGGTGTCGTAGCCGTCCTCGTCGAGCGCGCCCGCACGCAGGTCCTGCCGCGCGGCGCGAATCTCGGCGGTCTGCGGGAACGAGCCGATCGTGGTCGTCGGGAGGTCGGGCAGCGGCACACGCGCGCGCTGACGCTCGCGCCGCTCGGCCGCCGGCGAGGCCCGAACGTAGGAACCCGGCTCGACGGTGGCCATCCGCGCCCGCACGGCGGGGTCGTTGGTGCGGGCCGACGTGCGCCGCGTGGCGATCGACTCACGCCGGGTGGCCAGGCACGCGTCCCTGATCTCCGGCGGCGCTGCGAGCGCGCGCAGCCCGGCGAGCTTCTCGTAGGCGAACGCCAGCCACCGGCGCACCTCGGGATCGATCGCGGTCTCGCGCGCCGCCTCGTACGGCACGTGCAGCAGCGAGCACGACGGCGCGATCGTCACGCGCGCGTCGCCGAGCGCTTCGGTGGCGACGGCGATCTGGCCGAGCGCGCGGTCGGGATCGGTCAGCCACACGTTGCGGCCGTCGACGAGGCCGAGCGACAGCCGCGCGGTACGGCCGGCCAGCGTGCTGAGCGCCGGAGCGAGCTGCTCCGGCGCGCGGATGAGGTCGAGGTGGAACTCGGCCACGGGCAGCGCCAGCACCTGGTCGAGCGCATCGCCGAGCCCGGCGAAGTAGGTCGCGAGGCACAGCTCGGCTTCGCTCGCCGCGGCCAGCGCTGTGATCGCGCCAAAGATCGCGCCGAGCTCGTCCGGCGTGCGGTCGAGCGCCAGGCACGGCTCGTCGAGCTGCACCTCGCGCACGCCGGCCGCGGCCAGCTCGCGCAGCAGTTGCTCGTAGACCGGAACGAGCGCGTCGAGTGCGTCGAGCGGTCGCTCGAGCCCTTTGGCGAGCAGCAGGAAGGTCGCCGGTCCCAGCACCACCGGGCGCGTCTCGATGCCGAGCGCCGCGGCTTCGCGCAGTGGCTCGAGCCAGTGCTCGGCGCGCAGCCGGAAGGCCTGACCCTCCCGCAGCTCCGGCACGAGGTGGTGGTAGTTCGTGTCGAACCACTTCGTCATCTCCAGCGGGTGCGCGTCCGCCGTCCCGCGCGCCATCGCGAAGTAGGCGTCGAGGCCGTCGGCGTCCGGCCCGCCGAAGCGGTCCGGGATCGCTCCGACCGCCCACGCCGTGTCGAGGACATGGTCGTAGAGACTGAAGTCGCCGGACGGGATGACGTCGATGCCGGTGCCTCGCGCGCGCTGCCAGTTCGCCGCGCGTAGCGCGCGGGCGGTGTCGAGGAGCGCGCCGGCCGGGGCGCGGCCGGCCCAATGGTCCTCCAGTGCCAGCTTGAGCTCTCGGTCCGGGCCGATACGGGGAAGCCCGAGGACCGCGGTACGTGTCATAGGGAGCTGCTCCCTCTTGTCCGTGCGTAGCGCCCAGTGGCGTTTCGGGCGTCGCGCGGATCCTTACCGCTGCGGGTCAGCCGGGATCGTACCTGCGCGACCCGCACTATTGAGTTCTCGTTTGCTTCTGGTTTATTCGGCAGGGAGACAAACGAAATCGCAAATACGCCCAAACTGGCCAGATAACCCTTCGGTTCGTTCGAACTCTTGACAAACGGTGTGGGATCGGATCGGATACCGGCGCTATGGCCTCTGGTCGTGCCGGCTCTCTCGAATCCCTGCGTCGCCTCAATCGCTTGCGCGTGATCCACGCGCTGCGCGATCAGGGGCTGATCTCGCGTGCCGAGATCGCCAGGCGCACGGGATTGTCGCGCTCGACCGTCTCGAGCCTGGTGTCCGATCTGCAGGCGGACGGGTTGGTGGTGGAGCGCGCGGAGCACGGCGCGGCCCACGGCACCCAGGGCGGGCGCCCACCGATCCTGCTGTCGTTCGATTCCTCGGCGGGTGCCGCGGTCGGCATCGATTTTGGTCACAGCCACCTGCGCGTGGCGGTCTCGGATCTCTCGTCACGGATCCTGGCCGAGCGCGCGCTGCAGCTGGACACCGATCATGCCGCCGAGGAAGGGCTCGACGCCGCCGCCGACCTGGTCGTCGAACTGCTGGCCGAGGCCGGCGTCGACAGCAGCCAGGTGATCGGGGCCGGCATGGGCCTGCCGGGCCCGATCCGCCAGGAGGATGGCGTGGTCGGCTCGTCGGCGATCCTGCCCGGTTGGGTCGGCGTGCCGGCGGTGGCGGAGATGCGCCGCCGGCTCGACATTCCGATCCTCGTCGACAACGACGCGAACCTCGGCGCTCTGGCCGAGGCCGCATTCGGGGCCGCGCGCGACGCGAGCGACCTCGTGTACCTGAAGGTGGCGTCCGGTATCGGCGCCGGGCTCATTCTCAACGGCCGTCTCTACCGCGGCAGCGCGGGCCTGGCCGGCGAGCTTGGCCACTTTCTGGTCGACCCCGAGGGCCTCGTTTGCCGGTGTGGCAACCGCGGGTGCCTCGAGACGCTGGCGGCGACCGGCGCGCTTGTCGAGCTGCTGCGACGCAGCCACGGCGAGCACGTGACGGTGTCGGACATGCTCGAGCTCGCCCGACGCGGCGATCTCGGCTGCCGCCGGGTGATCGCCGATGCCGGACGGGCGATCGGCCAGGCCGTGTCATTGCTGTTGAACGTGCTCAACCCCGAGCTGCTCGTGGTCGGCGGAGACCTCGCAGCGGCCGGTGACCTGCTGCTCGACGGCGTGCGCGAGTCGATCGCGCGCTCCGCACTTCCGTCGGCCGCCGAGGCGGCCGGGGTGGTGGCCGGCGTGCTCGGCGACCGGGCGCAGGTTCTGGGCGCGATCGCCCTCGTGGTCAGTGAGGCCGATCGTGCCTTCCCCACACGCCTCGCGGTGGAGGCCTGATGTACGCAACATCCCTATCCCCCAGGAGGAGGAAGCACATGAGGAGTAGAGCTTGGAGCTTTGCGGCGGTGATGGTCGCCGCAGGAGTGCTCGTGTTCGCCGGTTGCGGCGATGACGACAGCGGCGGAGGCGGCGGCGCCGCCGACAATGGTGGCGGCGGTGAGAAGGCGAAGGGCAAGGTCGCGGTGCTGCTGCCGGACTCGAAGTCGTCTGTTCGCTGGGAGACGGTCGACCGGCCATTCCTGAAGGAAGCGTTCGACGCTGCCGGCATCGAGTCGGAGATCCAGAACGCCGAGGGCGACAAGGCGACGCAGCAGCAGCAGGCCGAGCAGGCGATCACCAACGGCGCCAAGGTGCTGCTGCTGGTCAACCTCGACTCAGGCTCGGGCGCGGCGATCGCCGCCAACGCCAAGGGCCAGGGCGTGAGCGTGATCGACTACGACCGACTCACCCTCAACGGCGACTCGGACTACTACGTCTCGTTCGACAACGAGGCAGTCGGCAAGCTCCAGGGCGAAGGCCTCGTGAGCTGCCTCGAAGGCAAGACGAAGCCCGCCGTGGCGGTGCTCAACGGCTCGCCGACGGACAACAACGCGACGCTGTTCAAGAACGGCTACGACGGCGTCATCAACCCGCTGTTCGACGACGGCTCGTGGACCGAGGTCGCCGATCAGTCCGTGCCGGACTGGGACAACCAGAAGGCGCTGACGATCTTCGAGCAGATGCTCCAGAAGGCCAACAACAAGATCGACGGCGTGCTGGCGGCCAACGACGGCCTCGGCAACGCGGCCATCTCGGCGATCAAGCAGCGCAAGCTGCCGCAGATCCCCGTCACGGGCCAGGACGCGACGCTGCAGGGCATCCAGAACATCGTCAACGGCGATCAGTGCATGACCGTCTACAAGGCGATCAAGAAGGAGGCCGACGCGGCCGCCAAGCTCGCGATCGCGCTGATCAACGGCGAGAAGCCGGACGCGCCGGACAGCGTCAACAACGGCACGAAGGACGTCCCGTCCGTCTTCGAGGAGCCGGTCGCGGTCAACAAGGACAACATCGGCGAGTACCTCGGCGAGCCAGATTTCCCCAAGAAGGAAGAGATCTGCGCCGGCAAGCTCGCGGCGAAGTGCACGGAGCTCGGGCTCTAAGAGAGAATGGGGGACCCGCGCCGTCGCGGGTCCCCCGTTTTCATGGAGGAGGAAACTGATTTGAGCGACGTTCCGATCCTGGAACTGCGCGGGGTCTCGAAGAGCTTCGGCGCAGTGCAGGCCCTCTACCAGGTGGACTTCCACGTCTCACCCGGCGAGGTCATGGCCCTTGTGGGCGACAACGGCGCGGGCAAGTCCACGCTGATCAAGTGCATCGCCGGGATCTACCCGTTCGACGAGGGCGAGGTCATCTTCGGCGGCGAGAAGGTCAACATCAACGGGCCGAAGGACTCAGCTCGGCTCGGGATCGAGGTCGTCTACCAGGACCTCGCGCTCGCCGACAACCTCGACGTGGTGCAGAACATGTTCCTCGGGCGCGAGGAGAAGGACTCGCTTCGCCGGCTCGACGAGACGTCGATGGAGGCCAAGGCGCAGGAGACGCTCAAGGGCCTGTCCGTCACGACGCTGCGGTCGGTGCGCCAGACCGTCGCCGGGCTGTCCGGCGGTCAGCGCCAGTCGGTCGCGGTGGCCAAGGCCGTGATGTGGAACTCCAAGGTCGTGATCCTCGACGAGCCGACCGCCGCGCTCGGCGTGGCACAGACCCGTCAGGTGCTCGACCTGGTCGCGCGGCTGGGCGAGCAGGGCCTCGCGGTGATCCTGATCTCGCACAACCTGCACGACATCTTCGAGGTCGGCGACTCGATCACCGTGTTGCGGCTCGGCCAGAACGTCGCCGAGTTCAAGCGCAAGGAGACCAACCAGCAGGAGGTCGTCGAGGCGATCACCGCCGGCAAGCTCACAAAGATTCCCGGGCAGGCCGCGGAGGTGGTCGCGTGAGCACCGTCGCCGCGCCGCCGCCCTCCGCGGACCCGTCGGCCCCCGCCAAGCAGACTCTCGGCGCCTACGCGCGCGCCTGGTGGGTCGGCGTCCGGTCGGGCGACCTCGGGTCGCTGCCGATCTTCGTCGGCATCATCATCATCGCGATCGTCTTCCAGGCGCAGAACGACCGCTTCCTCACCGCCGGCAACTTCGTCAACCTGATGGTCCAGACGGCGCCGTACGCGGTGATCGCGATGGGCGTCACGTTCGTACTGCTGCTCGGCGAGATCGACCTCTCGATCGGCTTCGTGTCCGGCGTCGGCGGCGTGCTGGTGGCGCTGCTGCTCACACCCGACGGCAACGAGGTGCCGACGTTCGTGGCGATCGCGATCGCGCTCCTCGCCGGTCTGGCGATCGGCACGATGCACGGCCTGATCATCACCAAGGTCGGCGTCCCCTCGTTCGTGGTGACGCTCGCGGGCCTGCTGGCGTGGAACGGCGTCGTGCTGCTGTTGATCGGCAGCAAGGGCACCGTGATTCTCCAGAACGACTTCGTGATCGGCCTCGCGAACGACTTCCTGGCGCCCGGGGCGGCGTGGGTACTCGCGATCGTCTGCGTCGTCCTGTACGCCGCGGTCCAGCTCTCGCGCCTGCGCTCGCGCCAGAAGGGCGGTCTGGCGACCGACCCGACGGTGATCGTCGCCCTGCGAATCGGCGGGCTGGCCGCGGCGCTGGCGATCCTTGTGGCCGTCTCCAACGACGACCGCGGCCTGCCGTACGCGGCGGTCGTGGTCGGCGCGCTGCTCGTGTTCTGGACGTTCATCCTGAATCGCACGACCTTCGGGCGCCACGTCTACGCGGTCGGCGGCAACGCCGAGGCGGCGCGGCGCGCGGGCATCGACGTCGACCGGGTGAAGATCGCGTGCTTCGCGTTCTGTTCGATGATGGCGGTGCTGGGCGGCATCATCCTCGCCTCGCGCCTGCGGTCGGTGGACACGAACACGGGCGGCGGCACGGCGCTGCTGTATCCGATCGCCGCGGCGGTCATCGGCGGCACGTCACTGTTCGGCGGCCGCGGCACGATGAAGGCCGCCGTCCTCGG
Organism: uncultured Solirubrobacteraceae bacterium; assembly: GCA_963792385.1. Lineage (GTDB taxonomy): Bacteria > Actinomycetota > Thermoleophilia > Solirubrobacterales > Solirubrobacteraceae > DASSUW01. Next base: position 586,546 of record CAWBVZ010000003.1, read on the forward strand.
CGCGATCGTCATGCTCTCGATCGACAACGGCCTCGGGCTGCTCGGCCTGTCCTCCGGGACCAAGTTCGTGCTCACCGGCGGCGTGCTGCTGCTCGCGGTGACCGTGGACTCGATCTCCCGGCGCGGGCGGGCGCAGTCCGGAAGAGCATGAGCGAAGGCGATGCGGTGCGGTGGGGGATCCTCTCCACCGCCCGCATCAACGACAAGCTGCTGGCCGGTGCGGGGCTGGCGGCCGGGGTCGAGGTCGTGGCGGTCGGCTCGCGCGATCGCGCGCGCGGCGAGGCGTTCGCGGCCGAGCACGGCATCGGCCGCGTGCACGGCTCCTACGAGGACCTGCTCGCGGACCCGGACGTCGAGGCGGTCTACATCCCGCTCCCGAACTCGCTCCACGTGCCGTGGTCGATCCAAGCGCTGGAGGCCGGCAAGCACGTCCTGTGCGAGAAGCCCCTGACGCGCCGGGTGGCGGATGCGGACGCGGCGTTCGACGCCGCCGACCGCGCCGGCCGGCTCCTGATGGAGGCGTTCATGTGGCGCTATCACCCGCAGACCGAGGCGCTCGTGCGCCTGGCCGGCGAGATCGGGCCGCTGCGCGTCGTACGGGCCGCGTTCGGGTTCCCGATGCCACCGGACGACGTGGCGAACGTGCGTCTGCAGGGGTCGCTCGAGGGCGGGGCGCTGATGGACGTCGGCTGCTACTGCGTGAGCGCGCTGCGCCTGCTCGGCGGCGAGCCGGAGCGCGTGCAGGGCGAGTTCGTGGCGGGTGGCGACGGCGTCGACGTGCGCTTCGCCGGCGTGCTGCGGTTCGCGGAAGACGCGGTCGGCACGTTCGACTGCGGCTTCGACGTGCCGAACCGGAGCGCGATCGAGGTCGTGGGGGAGGGCGGCGCGCTGGTGTCGTCGGACCCGTGGCACGGCACCGGCCCGCGGCTGACGCTCGCCCGGCCCGGCGAGCCGCCGGAGGAGGTCCCGGTCGAGGCCGCCAACCCCTACCAGCTGGAGCTCGAGGACCTCTCGGCGGCGATCCGCTCCGGCGGCGCGCCGCGCCTCGGGCGCGCGGACGCGGTCGGCCAGGCGCGCGTGATCGAGGCGCTATACGCGGCGGCGGACGCGGGCCGGGCCGTTGCCGTAGGTTGAACGGCGCGTGCGCCGGTTCGCGCCCAGCGCCCTCGTCGTGCTTTCGTCGCTGCTGCTGATCGCAGCGGCTCTCATGGCGTACTCCCGGCGTGTGCTGTTCGACTCCGATCAGTTCGCCAACCGCGCTGCGGCGACGCTGCACGATGCCCGCGTCAGGACGCTGGTCGCCGACGAGGTCACGGATCGGCTCGTGCTGGCCAGGCAGTCCGACCTGCTCGCCGCACGCCCGATCATCTCCTCGGCGGTTGCGGGCGTCGTCGGCGGTGACGCCTTCGGGAGCCTGTTCCGGCGCTCGGTGCTCGACGTCCACCGCGCGGTGTTCAGCCATGACCAGGACACGCTGACCCTCACGATCGCCGACGCAGGCACCGTGGCGGCGGAGGCGCTGCGGGTGGTGAGGCCGGAGCTCGCAGACCAGCTCGAAGGCGACCACGAGGTCGTGCTCGTCAGGCGCCGTCTGGGTTCCGTGACCGGCGATCTCGCGCGCGTGGCCGACGACGCCCGGATCCTCGCCTACGTGTTCGCGCTGCTCGCGCTGGCCGCGGGCGTCGCGGCGATCGCACTCTCCCGCGACCGCCGCCACACCGTCTCGCGGCTCGGCGTGGGCACGGCGCTCGCGGGCGTCGCGATCGTCATCGGCTGCATAGTCGGTCGGGCGATCGCGCTCGGCCTCGTGCAGGACCCGGAGAACCGCGCGGCGGCGGGCGCCGTCTGGGACGCATTCCTCGGTGACCTGCGCACGCTCGGCTGGGTGCTGGCCGGCGCGGGCGCGGTGATCGCCGCGGCCGCCGCCTCGGTGATCCACCCGATCGAGATCGAGGGCCGGCTGCGCACGGCTTGGCAGATCGCGACGACCGATCCGGACCGGACGGGCCTGCGCGTCGTTCGCGGCGGCGCGCTGATCGTCGCGGGCGTGCTCGTGGTCGCGGACCCGATGGCGACCGTGCGGGTCGTCGCCACGCTGGTCGGCGTGTACCTCCTATACGCCGGTGCCGAGGTGCTCCTACGGCTCGTGTACCGGCCACCGCCGCCGGATGCCGAGGTGACGCAGCGACGTGGCCTGCGGCGGATCGTCGTACCGGCGATCGCCGCGCTCGTCATTGCGGGCGCGTTCGCGGCGTTCTACGCCGGCGGCGGCGTGACCGCGCCGGCGGTGGCGGTCAGCGGCTGCAACGGGCATGACGAGCTGTGCGACCGGCGGCTCGACGAGGTGGTGCTGCCGGCGACGCACAACTCGATGTCCGCGCCGCTGCCCGGGTGGTTCGCTGCCCTCCAGGAGCGGTCGATCGGCGGGCAGCTCGAGGATGGGATCCGCGGGCTGCTGTTCGACACGCACTACGCCGACCGGCTGGCCAACGGGCGGATACGAACGTACTTCTCCAGCGACGAGGACATCATCCGGACGGCCGCGCAGGATGGCGTGAGCCAGCAGAGCATCGACGCCGCGATGCGCCTCCGCGAGCGGCTCGGCTTTCGCGGTAGCGGCGAGCGCGGGATGTACCTGTGCCACACGTTTTGCGAGCTCGGCGCTACGCCGCTCAGCGACGGTCTTGACGACATCCACGACTTCCTCGTGACCCATCCGAGCGACGTCGTCGTGATCGTCAACCAGGACTACGTGACCCCCGCCGATTTCGTGGCGGCGATGGGCGACGCCGGCCTCACGAAGTACGCCTTCCGCCTCGGCGAGGAGCCCTGGCCCACGCTGCGCACGATGATCGAGCGCGACCAGCGGCTCGTGGTGATGGCCGAGAACCGCGCCGGTGCGGCGCCCTGGTACCAGCTCGCCTACGAGCGCCTCCTCCAGGAGACGCCGTTCACCTTTACGAAGCCCGCGCAGCTCACCGACCCGGCGACTCTCGCAGCGACCTGCCGGCCCAACCGCGGCCCGAGCACCGCGCCGCTGTTCCTCATCAACCACTGGATCAACACCGACCCCGCGCCGCGCCCGAGCCACGCCGAGATCGTCAACGCCTACGGGCCGCTGCTCCGCCGCGCGACCACCTGCCGCGAGATCCGGGACCGGATCCCCAACCTGCTGGCGGTCGACTTCTACAAACGCGGGGATCTGTTCCGCGTGGTCGACACGCTCAACGGCGTCCAGTGAGGGACCGCCTCGGGCGGTGGCTGCGGGCAGTCTCCGTCGACGTCGACCTGCTGCGGCGGCGGCGCGAGCTGCGCCTGCTGATCCTCGGCCAGGCGACATCGGACCTGGGGTCGATGATCACGTTCGTCGCGGTGCCGGTGCAGACTTACCAGCTGACGCACTCGTCGGTGGCGGTCGGTCTGCTCGGGGTCGCGGAGTTCGTGCCGATCCTGGTGCTGGCGCTGGTCGGCGGCGGGCTCGCCGACGCGTTCGACCGGCGGCGGCTGGTGATCCTGGCGGAGGTGGGCGCGACGCTCATCGTCGCGGGCCTCGTGGTCAACAGCCTGCTGCCGGACCCGCAGCTGTGGGTGCTGTACGTGGCGGCAGCGCTGATCGCCGCGTGCACGGCGATCCGGCGGCCGCCGATGGACGCGCTGATGCCGCAGTTGGTCGAGCGGACGGAGCTCAAGTCGGCGAGCGCGCTGCAGTGGGCGATCCACGGCGTGGCGCAGATGGCGGGGCCTGCGATCGCCGGCGTGCTGATCGCGACCGCGGGCGCGGCGGTCACGTACACGGCGGACCTTGCGACGTTCGCGGTCTCGATCGCCTCGCTCGTCGCGATGAGGACGTCGCCGCCGCACGAGCGCCAAGCGCTCGGCTTGCGCGCGATCGGCGAGGGCCTGCGCTACGCGGTCTCGAGGCAGGAACTGGTCGGCACGTACGCAATCGACATCAACGCGATGTTCTTCGGCATGCCGATGGCGCTGTTCCCGGCGATCGCCGAGCGCTACGGCGGCGGCGCGGTGGTCGGCCTGCTGTACGCGGCGCCGTCGGCGGGTGCCGTGATGGCGACGCTGACGAGCGGCTGGACGCGCCGCGTCCACCGTCACGGCCGGATGGTGGTGCTCGCCGCGATCGGCTGGGGCGTCGCGATCGTGGGCTTCGGCCTCGCGCCCACGCTCGGGCTCGCCCTCCTCGGCCTTGCCCTCGCGGGCGGAGCCGACGCGATCTCCGGTGTCTTTCGCGGCACGATCTGGAACGAGACGATCCCGACCCGCCTGCGCGGCCGCCTCGCCGGCGTCGAGATGATCTCGTGGTCGTCCGGCCCGCTGCTCGGCAACGCCGAAGCCGGCATCGCGTCCGCCCTGATCGGCCTCCGGACGTCGGTCGTCGCCGGCGGCGTGATGTGCGTCGCCGGCTCGCTCGTGCTCGCCGGGCTGCTGCCGCGCCTGTGGGCCTACGACGCGCGCGACGGCGAGGCGCGATGACGCTCGACGATGTGCTTCCCGCGCCGGACTGGGCGGAGCGCCACAGCCGCGTGATCGCCGCGCCGCCGGCGGTGGTGCTGGCCGCGGCGCGCGCGGTCACGATCCCCGAGATGCGCTTCGCCGCGGTGCTGCTCGGGCTGCGCGGCTTCGGGCGGCCGCCGCCGGTGCCGTTCACGACGCTGCTGGAGAAGCGGATCGGCGGCACCTGGCTGGAGTCCGGCGCACACGGCGACGTGTGGGCGGGTGTGCTGCGCCCGTGGCGCAACCAGTCGCATCCGATCGCCGACCGTGACGCGCTGCTCGCCTTCGACAAGCCCGGCTGGGTGACGGTTGCCATGGATCTGACCGTGGAGCCGCGCGGCAGCGGCGCGCTGCTCTCGACCGAGACGCGGATCGCCGCGACCAGCGACGACGCGCGGCGCGTATTCGGCCGCTACTGGCTCGTCGTGCGACCGGGCAGCGGCCTCGTCCGGCAATCGCTCTTGCGCGCTATCGAGCGGCGCGCGCTGAAGTCGGTTACGGTCGGATTCCCATGACGCAGCTTCGCGTTCACGTGGATGGCTACGCGGACAGCGACGACGAGGAACGCGCCGACCTCGCCTCGCGGCTCCGTGAGGAGATGGTCGAGCAGGGCGTCGAGGACGTCGCGCATCCGGAGGCGCAGGCGCCGGAGGGCGCCAAGGGCGGCGCGCTCGAATGGGCGCAGCTCGTGGTCGGGCTCGCCGGCACGGTCGGGCCGATGCTCACCGCGCTACGGGCGTGGTTCGGCCGCCATCCGCATGCGGCCGTGACGCTCGAGATCGACGGCGACAAGCTCACGCTCGACCGCGCATCGCCGGCCGAGCAGCAGCAGCTGCTCGAGACCTTCCTGGCCCGTCATGACGCCCGGTGACGGACCAGCCGGACGCCGCCTGGCGCTGCTCGTCGCCACCGCCAGCTACAGCGATGCCGGGCTGGCCGCGCTGCGCGCGCCGACCAGCGACGTGCGCTCGCTCGGCGAGGTCCTGAGCGACGACGCGATCGGCGGCTTCGAGGTCCGGGAGCTGATCGACCGGCCCACCGAGGAGCTCAAGCAGGAGATCGAGGGATTCTTCGGCGCGGGTCGCCCGAAGGACCTCCTGATGCTCTACGTGTCCGGCCACGGCGTGCTGTCGCAGAACCGCCGCTTCTATCTGGCCACCACGAGCACGGCGCTGCAGCTGCTGCGGTCGACGGCGATCGAGGACAGCTTCGTCAACGACGTGATGCAGCAGAGCCGCGCGCGCTCGATCGTGCTCGTGCTCGATTGCTGCCACAGCGGCGCGTTCGGGAAGGGTCTCGTGCCGAAGAGCGCGCTGTCGGTCGATGTCGAGCACCGGTTCGAGGGGCGCGGCCGGATCACGCTCACCGCGTCGACCGAGCTCGAGTACGCGTTCGAGGAGGCCGACCCGGCGACCGGCATCAACGAGCTCGGGCCGGCCGCCCCGGGATCGCTGTTCACGCGCAGCGTCGTCGAGGGTCTGCGGACCGGTGAGGCGGACGTCGACGAGGACGGCCACATCTCGGTCGACGACCTCTACGACTACGTGTGCCGGCGCGTCCACGAGCGCTCCCCGAACCAGACTCCAGGCATGGCCGGCGACGTGCGCGGCCAGATCATGCTCGCGCGCAGCACGCGGCGCCCGGAGCTGCCGCCGGAGCTCACGCAGGCGGCCGACAGCAACCTGGCCGGGATTCGCGAGGGCGCCGCGGCCGAGCTCGGCCGGCTGCTCGCCGGCTCCTCCGGTGCGCTGGCCGCGGCTGCGCGCGAGGCACTCGAGCGCCTCGCCCACGACGACAGCCGGCGCGTGGCCGCCGCTGCGCTGGTTGCGCTCGGGCGCCCTCCGCCGGAGGAAAAGCGCGTGGTCCCGGAGCCGGAGCCGGAACCGGAGCCGGAGCCGGAGCCGCAGCGGCCCAAGCCACCGCCGCCGGAGCCGCCGAAGCCCACGCCACCACCCAAGCCCGACCCCGACCCGAGCGGTCGCCGCTGGCCGCTCTTCGCCGGGCTGGCCGCCGGCGCGGTCCTCGCGGTGGTCGCGGCGGTGCTCCTACTCGGCGGCACGGATCCCCCACCGGGGCCGCCGACGGCGGTCGAGCCGTACGACTTCAACGCCGACAACCGCCAGGACGTCGTGCTCGGCCTCGCGAACGCCGCGAAGGCGGGCAGCGACACGAAGACGGGTGTGGTGCTGACCGGCCCGTCCGGCGGCGACGTGACGCTGCTCACGGGCGCCGACGCCGACGTTCCGGAACCGCTCAAGGCGACCGATCGCTTCGGCACGGGCGTGGCCAGCGGCGACTTCGATCGCGACGGCCGGGCGGATCTTGTCATCAGCGCGCCCGGGAAGCGCGGGATTTCGGTGCTGTACGGCCTCGACGAGCGGATGCAGTGGATCAGCGCGACGGAACTGGACGAGAACCCACCGACCACCGGAGGATTCGGCTTCTCGCTCGTCGCCGCGGACTTCAATCACGACAGCTACGCCGATCTCGCGATCGGCACGCCCGGGTCGCGGGACGAGCGCAAGAACTGGGACCTGGCGCAGATCCAGATCGTGTTCGGCGGTCGTCGCGGCCTGACGACCGATGGCGCCAGGGCGCTGACGGTCTACCAAGCGGAGTCGTCCGCGAATGCGCGGGACGGCTTGGACCGGCCCGCCATCGGAGACGAGCTCGCGGCGGGGGACATCGACGACGACGGAAACGTCGACCTGGTGGAGGGCGGCCCCGACGAGTTCGGCCCCGGACACCTCTCGTACTGCGCGGGCACTCCCACCGGGCCGCGCGAGTGCCACGCCACACCGAACGACTATGGGACGTCCTCGCTGTCGATCGCCAACGTCGACGGGGATCGCTACCCGGACGTGATCCAGGGTGACGCGGTCGACACCGACCCGGACGCCACCGGCGTCATCCGGCTGTGGCGCGGCGGCACGGGCGGCTTGCCGGACGAGCCGGCGGCCGAGCTCGACCAGGACGGCGCCAACGTCCAGGGTGACGCGCAGGCCGGCGACGAGTTCGGGCACAGCGTCATCGCCGCCGACATCGACGGAGACAAGCTCGCCGAGGTGATCGTCGCCGCGCGCGGTGACGAGGACGGTGCAGGCTCGGTCACCGTGATCCGTGGTGGTAGCAAGGCGTTCGAGGAGTCCCGCGGAGTCCAGCTCGAGCGCGTCGCGCCTCCGGAAGCCCAGTTCGGGGCTTCGCTGTCCCTCCTCGACGTCGATGACGACGGCCGGCCCGAGCTCTTCGTGGGCGTAAAGGCGGCGCCCACGCTCGACGACGCGCTCGTCTTCTATCCGGGCACCGACGCCGGCTTCGGCAGCGGCGCGGCGGTCACCGGCCTGACCGATCTTGCCACTGTCGCGCCGACGTCGCCGCTGCGGATCGGCCGCTGACCATGGCCGCAGAACCGGAGCGCAAGCCGACGCGGTTCTCTCGCTGGCGCGAGGAACGGCGCATCAAGGCGCAACGTGAGCGCGAGACCGGACTCAGAGTGAAGGCTGAGCGGGCTGACCGGGCCCGGACCGTCGGGAGCCATGACCACCATCAGACCCCGGATGGCGGCCCGATGGGCGGGGGCGGCCTCGGCGGGATGTGAACCGGCGCCCTAGAGCCTGACCACCGTCCCGGCGCGGTGCGACTCGAGCGCCGCGGTGAACACTCGGTGGGTCGCCGCCGCCTCCTCGGGCGTCGCACACCGGAACGGCCCGACCATGTCGTCGCCGTGGGCGAGCTCGTCGAGGAACGCGGCCCACATCTGCTGGATTGCGTCCGGGAAGCCGAACTCGAAGATGCCGCCGGTGATCGTCGGATACGCCGACTGGAACCCGAGGTCGCTGACGCGCCATTCCTGCGGGCCGCCCGCCTCGTAGTCCATCACGCGCAGGGTCTTGGGCGTCTTGGTCGTGTAGGCGATCGAGCCGTCCGTGCCGTCGATCTCGATCACCCAGGTGTTCATCTCACCGGGCGCGATCCGCTTGGTCTCCAGCCGCAGCGGGAACGTCTGGCCGTCGCGGCCGGCCTCGCACAGGAGCACCGCGTTGTCGGGCGTGTCGCACGGGACCATCGCGCCGGTGCCGTCGGGCCGCTCGGTCACGACGTCGGAGATGATGGCGCGCACCGTCCGTGGCATCAGCCCGAACCGCAGCGGCAGGTGCAGCGCGTGCATGCCGAGGTCGCCCATGCAGCCGTACGCGCCGTTGAACTCCGCCTGGCGCTTCCAGTTGATCGGCTTGTTCGGGTCGAGGTCGCTGGAGTGCAGGAACGCGCTGCGGACCTCGAGGATCCGGCCCGCTCGGCCCTCGGCCATCCAGCGCGCGACGGCCTGGCCGCCGGGGAAGAACGGCATCTCGGACGAGCAGCGCACGACCAGCTCCGGGTGGCTGGCGACCGCCGCCATGATGCGCTTGTTGGCGTCGAGGTCGATCCCGAACGGCTTCTCGCCGAGCAGGTGGCGGCCGGCCTCGAGGATCTCGACGTAGAGCTCGGCGTGCAGGTGGTGGGGGACGGCGCAGTAGACGGCCTCGACGTCCGGGTCGTCGAGCAGCTCGCCCCAGTCGGTCGACAGCCGCGGGGTGGGATCGAGCCGCTCGTACCAGGCGAGCACGTCCGGGTTGGCGTCGCACACGTGCACGATCTCCGGCCGCACGTCGATGTCGGCCATGTGCAGCCAGCGGGCGGCGGCCGAGGCGAACTCGCGCCCCATCAGCCCGCCGCCGATCACGCCGAAGCGGACCGTCCTCATGCGTGCACGACCTCCATCAGCGCGCGCGTCATGCCGGCCGGGTCGGGGTGCTGGATCACGTTGCGCCCGTACACGATCCCGGCGGCGCCCTGCGCCATCAGCTCGCGCGTGCGCGCGAGCACCTCGTCGTCGCTGACGCGCCCGCCGCCGCGCACGAGCACCGGGCGCCCGCTTGCGGCCTCGATCACCCGGTGGTAGTCCGACAGCTCGTCGGTCGGGTCGGCCTTGATCACGTCGGCGCCGAGCTCGGTCGCCTGCCGCACCAGCGGCACGATCTTCTCGACGTCGCCGTCGACGCCGTAGCCGTTCTTCATCACCAGCGGCTCGACCATCAGCGGCATCCCGGCGTCCTCGCACGCCGCCCGCAGCGCGCTCACGTTGCGCACGCACGCGCGATGCAGCTCGGGCTGGTCCGGGAGCAGCAGCAGGTTGACGACGACGCATGCCGCGTCGAGCCGCACCGCCGCGCCGACCGCGTCGGAGACGACCTCGCTGTAGAGGACGCGCGGCAATTCGGAGGCGTAGACGTTGGCGACGTCGGTACGCAGCACGAGCGCCGGCTTGGGGCCTGGGAGATGCTGGAGGTGGCGGGCTTGGCCGGGGGAGAGCTGGATCGCGTCGGGGCCGGCGTCCACGAGCGTGGCGACCGCCGAGGCGATGTCCTCGATCCCGGTCAGGAACGAGCCCTCGCCGAAGAAGCCGTGGTCGACGGCCACGTCGAAGCAACGCCCGTCCGCCGCGAACAGGCGGTTGAGTCTGGGGAGCATGGCCGCCAGTTTGGCGGATCGGCGTGGCGAGCCACCGGGCCGCTACGCGGGAGCCTGCTCCAGAACCCACTGGCCGACGAGGCCGCGGAAGTGTGCGATGAACCGTTCGTGCTCGTGGGCGGGGTAGGTCGAGCGCGCCGTGGCCACGAGCAGGGCGTCGAAGTCCGGCGAGTCGATCCACTCGAGCACCATTTCGTCGACGTGCGCAAGGCGGCTGTCGCAGAAGTCCCGGTAGCGCTCGACCTCGAAGTACTCATCGGCCAGGGTGCGGTAGCCGGCGAGCTTCTCGGCGTACGTCAGGTCCTCGCGGTCGCCGATCTCGAAGTATCGCCGGGTGTCGAGGTCCAGGCGCTGGCGGCGGCCGGTGACCATGCAGAAGACGGACCAGCGCAGCAGCGCCTTCATCGCCCACGGGAAGTAATAGTGCAGGCTCGTGATCGCGACGTCGGGGGAGGCGTTGGCGTAGTCGATCGGGTGCGCCTCGCTGCCGCGCACGAGCGTCTCGCAGGAGTTGAACTCCCAGCGGAAGAACGCGTTGATCAGACGGCTGATCGTGAGCACCTCGTCGCCGGTCTCCGTGTCGAGGAAGTCGTGCTCGACCGCATATCGGTCGTGCATGGGCAGGTCCGGCCGGAACTTCATGACCATCGTCTCGGCGCCGATCGACAGCGACCGCGCGAACACGTCGAAGTCGTCGACCGCCGCCTGCAGATGCATCAGCCGCCGGCCGGATGCGTCGTAGGCGCGATGCAGCTCGGCACTGTTGCGGATATGGCTGACGCCGACCCACTGGCCGCCGTCGTAGGGCTTCATGAACAGCGGGTAGCCGACGGTCTCGGCGATCTCGTCGAGGTCGAACGGCTGGTTGTACTTCGCCGCCGTGTACGCGAAGCGCGCGTTGTCGGGCGGGTTCTTGTGCGGCACCAGCACGGTCTTAGGGATCTTCAGCCCGAGCCGCAGCATCGCGCAGTACGCGGCGTGCTTCTCCATCGCCTGGAACGTGAACGGGGAGTTGAGGAGGTACACGTCGTCCATCAGCGCGACCTTCTTCAGCCACTCGCGCGGGAGGTAGTACCAGTACGCGAGGCGGTCGACGACGAGCTCGTAGCGCGGCTTCGCGCGCAGGTCGAACGGCTCCATCGTGATCCGCTCGACGGTGACCCGGTGGGTCGTGCCGGAGGCGTCCTTGATCGGGCCGAGGCGGCCGACGAGCGTCTCGAACGCCGTCGGCCAGTCCTCCTCGGTGCCGAGGAGCAGTCCCATGAGGTGGGTCGTGTCGGAGGGCATCAGCAGAAGCGGGGGAGATGATGCGCGATCTGCGCGCGCCATGACGGCCAGTCGTGCGGAACGTCGTGGCCCCAGAGGTCGAGCTCGTGCGGGATGCCCTTCTCGCCGAGCAGCCAGGCCAGCCGCTTCGTGCTCTCGAGCGCCCCGGTCGAGTCCTCCCACATGCCCTGGCCGCACACGAGCAGGAGGCTGACGCGCGAGCGCAGCCAGTCCAGGTGGTCCCCGTACAGCTGGGCGACGTGGTTGGTCGTCCACATGTCGTAGTTCCCGGACAGACAGATCGCGACGGGGAACAGGTCGGCGCGCCGGAGCGCGAAGTTCGCGGCGTGGAACGCGCCCATGCTGCAGCCGGTGGCGAGGATCTCCTGCGCGCCGCTGAGGTCGTCGTGGATGAACGGCACGACCTGGTCGACGATCCACGACTCGTAGCGCTCGTGCTGGCGGGCGCGCTCCTCGATCGGGAGCCACCCGTGCGACCACGACTCCGAGTCGAACGCATCGACGCAGTACAGCTTCACCCGGCCGGCCTCGAGCAGCCCTCCCACGGCGTCGATGATGCCCTGGTTCTCGAGGTCCCATGCGCTGCCGCCCTCGGCCGGGAACGCGAGCACCGGGCGGCCGTAGTGGCCGTATGCGACGACGTTGCCCGCGGAGCCGATGGCGGGCGAGTACAGCTCGGCGTGGCGGCTCATCCCCACATCCTGCCGAGAAGCCGGGTCAGATGCGGGTCCAGCGCGTCGCGCCAGCCGGTGAAGTTGTGCATGTCCGGGTTCACGTGCAGCGCGGACTCGTAGCCCTGCTCGGCGAGCGCGCGCGCCATCACGCGGTTGTTGGCGAGGTTCTCCTCGGCGACGCCGCAGGTCAGGGCCACCGGCACCGGGTCGGCGAAGGGACCGGAGCGGAGGATCCGCCGCACCGTCCGCACGATCCGGGCGTAGCGCGGGAAGCGCGACTCCTGCGCGTCGAATCGCGGCATGAAGAAGCTGCCGGACTGCAGGAACAATGCGCCGAACGTGCGCGGCGCGCGGCGCTGCGTGACGAGCATCGCCAGTGCGCCGAGGCTCGCGCCCATGCCAACCGGGTAGCCGGTGACGGCGACCGCGGCGCGCAGGGCGGGCACCACGTCGACGTACAGCGCGCGTGAGTAGAGCGCGGACGCCGAGTACCACTCGTCACGGTCGCCGGGCGCGAGCAGGGCGACGCGGTGCGGCGGCAGCGCGCCGGCGGCGATCATCGCCGCGGTGTACTGCGTGAGCCCGGAGAGCGCGTCGTACTCGGGCCCATCGTGCGCCACCAGCAGTGGCAGCGGCTGCTCGGGTGCTGCGTCCGCCGGGCTCCAGATCCGGGCGGCGACGTTCGCGCCGAGGCCGCGCCCGCGCGGCGCGATGTCCGCGAAGCGCCCCTCGACGCCCTCGGCGGCGAGCCACGCGGGCGGCTCGTAGCCCGGCGCCAGCGCGACCGACTTCTCCCCGAACGCGCCCGGCGCGCGGAGCGGGTTGCCGGGGTCGAGCGTGGTCTCCGCCGCCCCGTCGGCGAGTACCAGCTCGAGCTGGTACTCGAGCCGGTCGATCGGCGGTGGGTCGATCTCCAGCACCCACGCGTCGCCGACGCGGGTGAAGCTGCGCTCGGTGTCGGAGAGCGGCAGGTCGCAACGGAGCCGGACGGCGGCGTACCGCTCGTCCGGATCGGCGACGCAGAACCTCAAGGGGTCGGACGATACACCGGCGGTCGGTCCTTCACGGAGTCCAGCAGGCCGTCCTCGAGGTAGTCCGCCGGCGCGTCAGGATCGATCGGGATCGCCTGCTGGCCGGCGTAGCCGATCCGCTCGCTGACCGCGGGATTCATGAAGTACGCGGCCACCACGGCGCTGGTCAGCGCCGACCAGCCTGCCGGGTCGCGCTCCGGCAGCGCGGCGATCGCCTCGGCGGCGGACATCCCCGCCGTCGATCCCGGCAGCCCGGCCAGCGGCGTCTCGAAATCCGGCCGCGCGACCAGCACCGCGTCCAGCCACTCGCCGACCGCGCCCGCCTCGCTCGCGGACGGTATTCCGGCCTCGCCGGGGATCAGCACATCGGCCAGCTCGCCCAGCCGGGCGCGGTCGAGGCTCATGCGGCCACCGCCAGCTCGCGCCGCGTATCGATCAGGTGCTCGACCGAGCGCAGCGCCATCGCGGCGATTGTCGCGGTCGGGTTCATGCCCGACGACGTCGGCCACGTGCTGCCGTCGAACACGAACAGGTTGGGGATGTCGTGCGACTGCCCGAAGCCGTCGACCACCGAGGTCGCCGGGTCGTCGCCCATCCGGCACGTGCCGAGCAGGTGCCAGCCGGTCGCCCGGATGAACGGCGCGATCGTGGTCTCGTACGCCCCGGCCGCCTCCAGCGACTCCTTCGCGCGCGCCTCGTGGAAGTGCATGAGGTCGTAGGAGTTCTGGTTCATGCGGTAGACGATCTTCGCCGCCGCCACGCCCTGGCGGTCGGTGTTGACGGGGTCGAGCACGACGCGGTTGTGCTCCTCCGGCAGGTCCTCGGCGATGATCCCCCACATCGCCGAGTGCCCGAGGCGCTTGCGCACGTTCTCGTGGAAGCCGGAGCCCCAGATCGCGTTCTCCGCGCCCCACGGATAGGCGGTCGTCATCTTCAGCGGGCCGCCGGTCGGTTGGAGGCCCCACTTTGCGCCGCGCACGAAGCCGCGGTTGTGGTCGGTCTCGTAGAACTCGAGGCTGTGCAGATGCTGGCCCCACGGGCCCTGGGTCGAGCCGAGGTCGTCCTCGAACAGCCCGACGACCGTGCCGAACGGGTGCATCATCAGCCGCTTGCCGACGAGCCCTGAGGAGTTCGCGAGCCCGTCGGGGTGCGAGAGGAACAGCAGCCGCGGGGTCCCGATGCCGTTTGCGCACAGCACCGTGACGGGCGCCTTGACCTCGTGCTCGCGACCGCCGGAGTCGACGTAGATCGCGCCGCCGACGAGGCCGTCCGGGCGCGTCGTCAGCGTCCGCACCCGCGCCTTCGTGACGAGGTTCACGCCGAGCTCGATCGCCCTCGGCCAGTGCGTGAGGTCGACGCTCGCCTTCGCGCCGTCGGCGCACGCGTTCAGGCACGTGGCGCGCTGCACGCACGGCTTCAGCGCGCCGTACGGCCGCGTGGCGATCGCCAGCGGCGCCGGCCACCAGTGCCAGCCGAGCTCGTTGTGTGCGCGCGCGACCTTGCGGCCCATCGCGCCGATCGGCACCGGTGGCAGCGGCGGCCCTTCGCCGGGCGGGAACGCGGTGTCGCCCGCCAGCCCGGAGATGCCGAAGTCGCGCTCCACGCGCACGTAGTAGGGCTCGAGGTCCTCGTACGTGAACGGCCAGTCGTCGGCGATGCCGTCGAGCGTGCGGACGCGGAAGTCCGACGGCATGTTGCGCTGCCACTGCGCCGCGAACACGATCGTGCCGCCGCCGACGCCGTTCCACATCAGCGCGGTGATGTCGGACTCGGACTCGTCGATGGGGTAATCGCCGGGCGCCGCGCGCATGTTCGGGTCCCAGCCCCAGTCGCGGTCGGCGGTGACCGCGAACTCGGGATCGGCGACGTTCGCCTTCGAGTAGTCCGGCCAGTCGCCCTGCTCGAGCACCGTCACCCGGAAGCCCTCCTGGGCGAGCCGCAGCGCGGTCACCGCCCCGGACGGCCCGGCGCCGACGATGAGGACGTCGGGGTCCATCAGTACGGGTACTCCGACTTGGCCCGCTGGAGCGACACCCAGCGCTTCTCCGTGAACTCCTCGAGGTTCGACTCGCCGCCGGCGCGGCCGCCGAGGCCCGAGGCGCCGAGGCCGCCGAACGGCACGTGCGCCTCGTCGAGGCAGGTGGAGTCGTTGACGTGGACCATCCCCGAGCGCAGCTTCGCGGCGACCTGCATGCCGCGGTCCGGATTGCCCGTGAGGACGGCGTTGACGAGCCCGTACGGCGTGTCGTTGACGAGCCGGATCGCCTCCTCGTCGGAGTCGACCGCGATCACGGGCGCGATCGGCGCGAAGATCTCCTGTTGCCACAGCGGCATGTCGACCGTGACGTCGGTGACCACCGTCGGCCGGTAGAACAGGCCGTCGTACGTGCCGCCTTCCACGACGGTGGCGCCCTGCTCGACCGAGTCGGTCAGGAACCGGTGGGCGCGGTCGCGCTGGCGCTCGTTGATCATCGGGCCGAGGCCGACCTCCGAGCGCGCCGGGTCGCCGAGCGAGATCGCCTTCGCCTTGGCGGCGAGCGCCTGCACGTACGGCTCGTACAGCTCGCGCGCGACGAGGTGCCGCCCGGCGGTGATGCACGTCTGGCCCTGGTAGTGCCACGCCGACCAGGCGCCGATCATCGCGGCCTGGTCGAGGTCGGCGTCGTCGAGCACGACGAGCGCGTTGTTGCCGCCGAGCTCGAGCGAGACGCGCTTGAGCTGCTTGCCCGCGACCTCGGCGATCCGGCTGCCGACGGCGCTGGAGCCGGTGAAGTGGATCATGTGGGTGCCGGCGTGGCTCACGAGCCGCTCGCCGATCTCCTGGTCGCCCGTGACGACGTTAAACACCCCGGCGGGGAGGCCGGCCTCGGCCAGCAGCTCGGCGATCAGCAGACCGCCGGACAGCGGCGTCTCCGGGGAGGGCTTCAGCACCACGGCGTTGCCGAGCGCCAGCGCCGGGGCCGTGACGCGCATGCCGAGGATGAGCGGGAAGTTCCACGGCGTGATCACGCCGACGACGCCGACCGGCACGCGCTCGGCGATGCTGACGCGGCTGGTGCTGTGGGAGGGGAGGATCTCGCCGACGGCGCGCGAGGTCAGGCCGGCCGCCTCGTTCAGTTCGTTCGCGGCACCGCCGACCTCGTACTGCGCCTTGCCGGGGATCGAGCCAGTCTCGCGCACGATCAGGTCGGCGACCTCGTCGGCGCGTTCCTGCAGCGCGACGGCGGCGCGGCGCAGCACGGCTGCGCGCTCGTCGTAGCCGGTGGCGGCCCACCCGGGCTGGGCGAGGTTGGCGGCGGCGACGGCGGCATCGAGGTCGTCCGCGGTCGCGACCGCGGCGTGTGCGAGCGGCTCTCCGGTGGCCTTCTCCAGCACCGGCGCCGTGGCGCCGGACCCGGCCGGCCGGAACTCCCCGGCGACGTAGATCGCGCCGTCCCAGTGCCGCTGCCTCGTGTCAACCGCCATGCGCTCTCCTCCGGTGGGAAACCGTTTGCCACGCTAGCCCCGGAGGCCGCGCTGTGTCAAGGTCCCCGGCTGCGATCCATGGCATCCCTGTCCGACATCAGCCGCCGTGCCGGCGTGTCCATCGCCACCGCCTCGCGGGTGCTGAACGGCTCGTCGCACCCGGTGTCGGAGGCGACCCGCACGCGCGTGCTGGCGGCGGCCGACGAGCTCGGCTACCGGCCCAGCGAGCTGGCGCGGGCGCTGGTCAAGCGCACCAGCCGGATCATCGGCGTGATCGTGGGCGACATCGTCGATCCGTACTTCGCTGAGATCGCCCGCGGGGTCGAGGACGTCGCGGCGCGCGAGGGGCATCTCACGATGGTCTGCAACGCCGACCGGCGGCCGAGCGCCGAGCTCGCGCACATCGACGTGCTGCGCGACTACCACGCCGCAGGCGTCGTGTTCGCCGGCAGCGGCTACGAGGATCCGCGCGACGCCGCGGCGCTGCGCGACGCGGTCGACGCGCTCCAGGCGGCCGGCTCGGCCGTCGTGGCGCTTGCCACGCGCGACCTCGACTGCCCGAGCGTGCTGGTCGACAACCGCGGCGCCGCGCGGCTCGCGACGGAGCACCTGCTCTCGCTCGGCCACCGGCGGATCGCGTTCGTCCAGGGCCCGCCCGGGCTGCACACGAGCTCGCACCGGCTTGAAGGGTTCGAGGAGGCGATGGCGGCCGTGGAAGCGGAGCCGGTGCGCGTGCCGGGCGGCTTCGAGTACGAGGCCGGTGACGCCGCCGCCGAGCGGTTCCTCGCGGGCGAGCTGCCGGAGGCGGTGCTGGCTGTCAACGACGAGGTCGCGATCGGCCTGTTGACCGGATTACGCCGTGCCGGGGTCGACGTCCCGGGGCGCATCTCGGTCGCGGGGATCGACGACACGCGCCCGGCGCGGCTGGTCGACCTGACGTCGGTGAGCCTGCCGCTGCACGATCTCGGCGTGATGGCCGCGCGCGTGATCCTCGAGGGCGCGGAGGGCAACGTCGTGCTCCCGCACCGGCTCGTGCGGCGCGCGACTACGGCCGTCCGAAGGTGAGCCACGTCCCGGCGGGCGGCTGCTGCCCGACGCCCGGGCGGTTCCAGTCGCAGACGCCGGCGGGGAAGATCGCGCGCAGCCGCTTGACGTCGGCCGCTGTGAGAGGGGCGCGGTAGTCGCTGCGGTCGATCGGCTTCAGGCGGCACTTGACGATGTCGGCCGCGACTCCGGCGCCGGCCACCTCGCGCGGGAACGAGGCCGACGGATACAGCCGTTCGCAGCGGGTCGACGAGTCGCGACGCTGCGTCTCGGCGATGAAGGTGGGCTGCGCGTCGCGCGTCATGCACCCCTCCCTCAGGTCGGCGGGCTTGCGCCCGGTTGTGATCCAGCGGTCGAGCGCGAGGATCGCGTGCTGCAGGAGCGGTGAGTCGGTGCTGTAGAGCCCGTACCGCTGGTCCTCCACCAGCATCACCTGGTTGCTCGCGTCGCCGTTCGCCTTGCGCAGGCGCTCGCGCATCGAGAACGAGTGGTAGCGGACGTGAATGTCACCGTTCGGCGCGTCGTCGTTGTAGGCGCGGTAGTCGATGATCGGGATCGAGGCGAGGCCGAGGCCGCCGTTGGTGACGCGACCGCTGCGGTATGCCCGCCGCGTCGCCTCGGGATCGGCGACGGTGCGGCCGGGCACGATGTTGGCGTCGCCGTCGAAGCCGCCGACGTGCTCGTTGAGGTCGAGGAACTGGGCGGTCGTGATCGCGCCGGTGTTGAGGGCCTTGAGGCCGTACTGGATCCCGACGTTGTCCAGCGGCCGGCGCGCGAAGCCCGTCGCGGGGTCGCGGCCCCAGACGTTGATCGCGTGGTCGTAGAGGTCGCAGCGCACGCCGCCGGGATTCGTCACCGGGTCGTAGCGCTGCGCTTCGGGCACGACGCCGCAGAACCCGCGCGGGTCGATCCGGCGCGCGCCGGCCGCCACATTGGGCGCGGTCGCGTACTGGGCGAAGCCGGTGACGGCGCGCTGCTGCTCCTCGGTCCAGGCGGTGCCGGGGGCGCCGAAGTAGTGGTCGAGTAGCCACGCGTCGGTGATGAACGAGACGGTCGCCTGCGTGACCTCGGGGAAGCTGCAGCCGGGGAGGATCCCGTCGAGCAGCCCGGGGTAGTTGTCGGCGATCTGGTGCTGCTGGTAGGAGCCGCCCGAGCAGCCGAAGCCCTGCGTGTGGGCGACCGGCCCGTACGTCTCGATGAAGTGCTCCTTGACCATCATCATCGTCTCGGCGGCGGTCACCTCCTGGCAGTTGTTGCCGAAGACGTTCAGCGACGACGACGCGACCGCGTAGCCGTGGCTGAGCATGAAGGCGTCGAGCACGCCGGCGGTCCCCGGGCCCTGGCGATACCAGCCGTCGGTGCAGCCGCCGCCGAAGTTGTAGATGAGGCGGCGATTCCAATTGCGCGGTACGGCGATCTCGTAGATGCCGCGGTTGATCGTGCCGGTCTCGACGCTCGCCACGTAGCCCGGCCCGCTGACCTCGCGGACGCGGGTCGCGATCGAGCAGTCGCCGTCGAGCGGCGCGCCGAGGCCGGCGGCCTCGGTCTCGCACACGAACGGCTGCTCGTGCGGGCCGGAGAACACGGGGCCGGTGATCGGGTGGTTGCGAAGCGTGAGTCGCGCCGTCCCGTGTTGCGTCGTCGCGGTCAGGCGATTGGCGCCCAGCGTGAGCCCGGTCACGAGGCCGGTGCGGCCGGGCAGCGTCACGACGTGTCCGTTCAGGCGCACGACGGAGTGCGGTGGCACGCGGACGAGCACGTCGCCGCCCGTGACCATGTCGGGCCGCGTGGACAGCGTGTCGATCCTCAGGCCCGCCTCGGCCGAGCCGGGCACGGCGGCAAGCACCAGCAGAACGCAGACGAATACGCGCATCATCAGACCTCCCCGAGGGAGTTCTAACCAGCGCGGTGCGATTACAGTCACCGGATCTTGGAGCGGACCGACCTCCCAGGTGGCTCGATCGGCGGCTGGGTGCGCGGCGAAGGCCCGCCGGTGTTGCTCCTGCACGGCGGGCCGGGGCTCTCGTACGAGTACCTGGACGAGCTTGCGGACGAGATCGGGGACGGCTACCGGATCGCCGCCTACCAGCAGCGCGGCCTGCCGCCGTCGACGGTCGATGGGCCGTTCGACATCGCGACCGCGGTGGCGGACGCCGTCGCCGTGCTCGATGCGCTGGCCTGGCACCGCGCCTGGGTGGTCGGCCACTCGTGGGGCGGGCACCTGCTCCTGCATCTCGCGACCGCGGTGCCGGAACGCCTGCACGGCGGCCTCGCCGTCGACCTCCTCGGCGGCGTCGGGGACGGCGGGGCGGCGGCGTTCGAGGCCGAGCTGGCGGCGCGCACGCCGAAGGCGGACCGCGACCGCGCGATCGAGCTCGACGAGCAGGCGATGCGCGGCGACGGCACCGAGGTGCACATCCGCGAGAGCCTGCGGCTGCTGTGGCCGGCGTACTTCGCGTCGCGCGAGAACACGATGCCGCTGCCCGTCTATCGCGCCTCGCTCGAGGCCTACGCCGGCCTGTGGGAATCGCTGACCGCCGAGCTCCCGCGGCTCGAGGCCACGCTCCCCGACGTCACGCTGCCGTTCGCCTTCCTCGCCGGAGCCCAGAGTCCGATGCCCGCCGATCAGGCCGCCGGCGCTACCGCCCGCGCCATCCCCGGCGCCGGGCTCGACATCATCGAAGGCGCCGGCCACTTCCCGTGGTTCGAGCATCCCGGCTGCGTCCGGGCCGCGCTCGACCGGCTTACACGCCCTTAGGGCGCCCAACCCGGGGTCAGACCCCCAGTAGGCACCCCGAACAGGGGTCAGACCCCCAGTAGGGCGCCCTAACGGGGGTCTGACCCCTGTTAGGTGCGGCTAAAGCGGTCTGTGATGTCGGCAAGCAGGTCCTCGCCGGGCATCGTCGCGAGCGCCGGGTTGATGACCTCGACCTCGATCGGGCCGTCGTAGCCGGCGGCGTCGATCATCGCGCGGATCCGCGGGAGGTCGATGATCCCGTCTCCCATCAGCCCGCGGCCGGCGAGCAGGTCGGGCGTCGGCACGAGCCAGTCGGAGACGTGGTAGCCGGCGATCAGTCCGTGAGCGGTGGCGAGCTCGTCCTCCAGGCGGGGATCCCAGAACACGTGGTAGGCGTCCACGACGACGCCGACCGCCGGGTCGTCGAACCCGCGCGCGAGCGCGAGCGCCTCGCCGAGCGTCACGATCGCCGAGCGCTCGCCGACCATCATCGGGTGCAGCGGCTCGATCCCCAGTCGCACGCCGTGATCGGCGGCGAACGGCAGCAGGCGCTCGATCCCCGCGGCGATCGTCGCGCGCGCGGCGGCGAGGTCGCCATCGACCGGCGGGCCGCAGACGAGTACGAGCACCGGCGCGCCGAGCGCGGCCGCCTCCTCGACGGCGCGGCGGTTGTCCTCAGTCGCGTCCGCCGCCGTGAAGAACCCGCCGCGGCACAGGCTGGAGACCGCGAGGCCGGCGGAGCGGATCAGCCGCGCGCTCTCCGCGAGCCCGGTCTCCGCCACCTTGTGTCGCCACGGCGCCACCGTCCGGATCCCCGCGGCCGCGCACCGCTCGACCGCCTCCTCGAGGCTCCAGTGATCGACCGTGATGAGGTTGAGGCTGAGCCGTGAAGGATCGATCACGCGATCCCCGCGAGCGCGAGCACATGCCGCATGCGCGCGACCGCGAGCGCCGGGTCGCGCAGCAGGCCCGCGCGATCGGCGAGCACGAACAGGTCCGCCAGGTGGACGATCGAGCGGGCGCTCTCGAGCCCGCCGACCATCCGGAAGTGCTCCTGGTGGCCATTGAGGAAGGCGAGGAAGACGATCCCGGCCTTGTAGTTGAAGGTCGGCGCCTCGAACAGCTTCCGGGCGAGCGGCACGGTCGGCTCGAGGATGCGGTCGTAGGTGGCGCGGTCGCCGGCGTCGAGCGCATGCAGCGCCGCGCCCGCGGCCGGTGCGATCGCGTCGAAGGCGCCGAGTAGCGCGTCGCTGTGGCCGTGCTCGTCGCCGGCGATCAGCGTCGGGTAGTTGAAGTCGTCACCGCTGTAGAGCCGCACCCCCTCCGGCAGGCGCCGCCGCAGCGCGATCTCGCGATCCGCGTCCAGCAACGAGACCTTGACGCCGTCGACACGGTCGGCGTGCGCGGCGATGATGTCGAGCAGCACGTCCGCCGCCTCGTCTAGGTCGGTCGGGTGGGCGGGGTTCCAATACCCGGCGAGCGCGGGATCGAACATGTCGCCGAGCCAGTGCAGGATCGCCGGCCGCTCGAGGCCCGACAACACGACGTCGTAGACCTCGCGGTAGTCGTCGGCGCTGCGCGCGACCGCGGCCAGCGCGCGGCTGGCCATCACGACGACCTGCGCGCCCTCGCCCTCGACGAACTCGCACTGCTCCTGATACGCGGCCCGGATCTCGCGCAGCGAGCGCGGTGCGGCGTTGTCGGTCGCGACGCCCGCCGCCAGCCGGCCGCCGCACGCGCGTGCCTCCGCGGCGGAGCGGCGGATCAGCTCGCGCGCGGCGTCCCAGTCGAGCCCCATCCCGCGCTGCGCCGTGTCCATCGCCTCGGCGACGCCGAGGCCGTGCGCCCACAGGTGTCGGCGGTACGCGAGCGTCGCCTCCCAGTCGAGCACGGCCGGGCCGCCCGGCTCGCACGCCAGCGGGTCGGCGACCACGTGCGCGGCGGCGAGGGCGACGCGCGACACGGGCGGCGTCGACCGGGCCTCGAACACGCGCGGCTCGCCGGGAGCGTAGGGCTCCATGCGCGCGCCCGCGCGCGGAAGCTGGAGGGATGCGGCTGCCGTCGCCGTCACAGCTCCGGCACCTCGACCCACCGCCGCTCCCGCCACGACTGCAACCCGAGCTCGGACAGCTGCACGCCGCGAGCGGCGGCCCGGAAGTCCCACGGGAACGGCTCGTCGAGCGCGACGTGGCGCAGGAACTGCTCCCACTGCACCTTGAACGCGTTGTCGGGCTCGGAGCCCGGCACCGGCAGCCAGGCGGCGCGGTGGTCGATCGGGTCCGCCAGGTCCGGGTTCCAGATCGCGCGCGGGGTGGCGGCCGCGGGCTGTAGGCGGCAGTCGCGCAGACCGGCGACGGCGGTGCCCTCGGTGCCGTCGACCTGGAGCTCGAACAGCTCGTCGCGGTCGACGCGCACGCACCACGACGAGTTGAGCTGCGCGATCACGCCGCCCTCGAGCTCGAACATCGCGTACGCCGCGTCGTCGGCGGTCGCGTCGTACGGCTGCCCCTGCTCGTCGTGGCGGATGGGGAGGTGCGTGGCGCCGAGCGCGAACACCCCGCGCACGGAGCCGAACAGCTCGTCGAGCACGTACCGCCAGTGGGAGAACATGTCGGCGACGATGCCGCCGCCGTCCTCCGCCCGGTAGTTCCATGACGGTCGCTGCGGCGCCGGATCGGGCCCTGGGAATACCCAGTAGCCGAACTCGCCGCGGACCGACAGCACGCGCCCGAGCGCGCCGCTGTCGAGCAGACGCTTCAGCGTGCGGATGCCGGGGAGGAAGAGCTTGTCCTGGACGACGCCGTGCTTGACGCCGGCATCCTCGGCGAGTCGCGCCAACGCCAGCGCGCCGTCGAGATCCTCGGTGATCGGCTTCTCGCAGTAGACGTGCCGGCCGGCGTCGATCGCCGCCCGCACGGCCTCCTCGCGGCGGCTCGTGACCTGCGCGTCGAAGTACACCTCGTAGTCCGGATCCGCGAGCGCCGCGTCGAGGTCGGTGGTGCAGGCGTCGAGCCCGTGTGCGGCGGCGAGAGTGCGCAGCTTGCGCTCGTCGCGACCGACGAGCAGCGGCTCCGGCCACAGCAGCTGCCCGGACCCCGCAGCCACGCCGCCCTGGTTGCGGATCGCGACGATCGAGCGGATGAGGTGCTGGTTGGTGCCCATGCGCCCCGTCACGCCGTTCATCACGATTCCGATCGTGCGGGCACCGGCGGGCGCCTCCAGCTCCGACTGGAAAGCGTTTGCCATAGCAACGACGATAGCGTGCCGCGCCCGGGGCGGCAAGCACCTCGTCAGGCGTTGGCGCGGGCCCCGGCCAGCCGCGCGGCGGCCTCGTCGATCACCGACTCGCGCTTGCAGAACGCGAACCGGACGAGCGAACGGGCGACGTCGGGATGGTCGTAGAAGACGGCGGTGGGGATCGCGACGACGCCTGCGCGCTCCGGCAGCTCACGGCAGAACGCGGCGCCGTCGCCGTCCACGCGCGCGTTCACGAAGTACGTGCCGGCCGGGCGCAGCGGCTCCAGGCCGGCCGCCGTCAACCCCGCGCACAAGCGGTCGCGCTTCACCTTCAGGCCGGCCGCGAGCTCGGCGTAGAACTCGTCGCCGAGCGCGAGCGCGGCGGCGCCCGCGTGCTGGAACGGCGTGCCGCCTGCGAACGACAGGTACTGCTTCGCGGCGCGCACGGCGGCGACGAGCTCCGGCGGCCCGCTCGCCCACCCGATCTTCCATCCCGTGACCGAGAACGTCTTGCCGAGCGAGGAGATCGTGATCGTCCGCTCGGCCATGCCGTCGAGCGTCGCGAGCGGCACGTGCTCGCCCTCGAATACCAGGTGCTCGTACACCTCGTCGGTCACCGCCACGAGGTCGTGCTCGCGGCAGACGGCCGCCACCTGCTCGAGCTCGGCGCGCGAGAACACCTTGCCAGTCGGGTTGTGCGGCGAGTTCAGGAGCACCAGCCGCGTGCGCGCCGTCACCGCCGCCGTCAGTTCGGCCGGGTCGAACGACCAGTCCGGCGGCCGGAGCGTGACGACCCGGCGGCGCCCGCCGGCCATCGCGATGCCGGCGGCGTAGGAGTCGTACAACGGCTCGAAGACGACCACTTCGTCTCCGTCCTCGAGCAGCCCGAGCAGCGCCGACGCGATCGCCTCGGTCGCCCCGAACGTGACCTGCACGCCGGCCGCCGGGTCGACCTCGAGCCCGTAGAAGCGCTTCTGGTGGTCCGCGATCGCCGCGACCAGCGCGGGGACGCCGGCGAGCGGCGCGTACTGGTTGTGGCCGGCCCGGAGCGCCGCCTCGGCCGCCTCCAGCACCACCTCCGGACCGTCCTCGTCGGGAAAGCCCTGGCCGAGGTTGATCGCACCGGTGCGCTCGGCGAGCGCGGACATCTCGGTGAAGATCGTCGTGCCGAAGCCGGAAAGACGTGAGGCGATCACGCGCGCCAGACTACGCAGTCATGACGTTCACCGGCCTGCGCGATCGGCTGCGGCGGCGAGAGCCGCTGGCGGTCGCCTTCCTGGACCTCGGCTCGCCGGTGAGCGCCGAGCTGACCGCGATGAGCGGCTTCGACGTCGTGGTGGTTGACCTCGAGCACGGAGCCGGCGATGAGGGCGCCGCCCGCGCGCAGATCCTCGCCGCCGGTGGCCACGCGGCCGTCGTCGTCCGCGTGCCCGACGGCCCGATCCAGGCCGGCCGGATGCTCGACGCCGGCGCCGACGGCGTGATCGTCCCGCAGGTCGGATCGCCGGAGCAGGCCGAGCGCGTCGCGCGCGGCGTGCGGTACGCCGGCACGCGCGGGATCTCGCCGTTCTCGCGCGGCAACCGCTTCGGCGCCGCCGGGCCGGACTTCCGCGCCGAGGCGGACGGGCGCGTCGCGTGCATCGTCCAGATCGAGCGGGCGAGCGCGCTCGAGGCGGTCGACGCGATCGCCGCGCTCGACGACGTCGACGCCCTGCTGATGGGCCCCGCCGACCTGTCGGCCGACCTCGGCTGCGAGCTTGACCTCGACGGACCGCGGCTGCGCGAGGCGGCGGAGCGCATTGCCGCCGCGGCGGAGCGCCACGGCAAGGCGGCGGCGCTCCACATGGGGCGGGCCGAGCAGGCCGCGACGTTCCGGGAGATCGGCTTCACGATGCTCTCGTGCACGTTCGAGAGCGCGGTCCTCGCCGCCGCCTCGTCGGCCGCCGCGGCCGCGTTGAACAGGGGACAGTCCCCTCAACCTGATTGAGGGGACTGTCCCCTCCGTCAACGGAGGACGAAGCCGGTGCCGAGCGGGTCGCGCGGGTCGAGCGTGAACGTGTGCTCGCCGGTGCGGTAGGCCATGCCCTCGACTTCAGTCAGCACGCCCTCCGGCGTCGTGCTGAGGATGCGGGCGTAGAACGTCGAGTCGACGATGCTGTCGTGGCGCAGCAGCGCGCCGTCGCCGAGTACGCCGTCGGCGGCAAGCAGCGCGCAGCGCGCGGAGGTGCCCGACCCGCACGGTGAGCGGTCGACCTCGCCGTCGGCGAACACCGTGACATTGCGCTGGTGCAGGTCGCCCAGCTCGTCGTACAGGATCGTCCCGTAGATGCCTGACAGGCGCTCGTCGTCGGGGTGGCGTTCGGCGGCGGTGCCCGCAAGCGCCTGCTTCACCTCGCGCCCCGCGGCGATCAGCTGCGGCAGGTCGTCTCCCACGACACGCAGCCCGAACCGCGCGGCGGGCACGGAGGCGTAGATCGCACCGCCGTAGGCCACGTCGACCTCGACCCCGGCGGCCGGCACGCCGCGCGCGATGACGAACGACGGCACGTTCCGGAAGGCGACCGCCTCGACCGCTCCCGCCCGCCGCCGCACGCGCGCCACCACTCGCCCTGACGGAACGTCGACGGTCACGTCCACCTCGCCGTCGCGCGGCGCCGGCACGCGGCCCGACTCGACCGCCCACGCACCAAGCGCGATCGTGCCGTGCCCGCACGCGGTCGAGTAGCCGTCCTTGTGCCAGAACAGCACGCCGAGGTCGGCGCCGTCGTCGTCAGGCTCGACCAGGAAGCAGCCGTACATGTCGGCGTGCCCGCGCGGTTCGTGGCACAGCAGCCGGCGCACGGCGTCCACCTCTTCGGAGCCGGCCGCGGTCGCGCGCCGCTCGCGTACCGTCGCACCGGCGATCTCCGGACCGCCCTCGGTGACGATCCGGAACGGCTCACCCGCGGTGTGGTAGTCGACGGTGCTGACGCTCACGCAGGGGATTATCCGCGTCGCGGCAGCGGCACGAAGCCGCTCGTGCGCTGCACGTAGTCCGCGTACCCCGGGCGCTGCGCGAGCGTGCGCTCGAGATGGTCCTTGCCGGACACGCGCGTCAGCAGCACGGACATCACGAGCGGGCCGGCGATCGTCCACCACGCGCCGCTCGCCAAGGCGATCAGCCACACGCCCCACCACACGAGGAAGTCGCCGAAGTAGTTCGGGTGCCGCGTGTAGCGCCACAGGCCGCGATCCATCACGGCGCCGCGGTTGGCCGGGTCGGCCTTGAAGCGCGCAAGCTGGCGGTCGCCGACCGCTTCGAAAAAGACGCCGACCGCCCACACGGCCGCGCCGGCCCAGTCGAGCCACCCCAGCGGGTCGTCGAGACCGGCCGCGACCTGCACCGGCAGCGAGACGATCCACACGAGCGCGCCCTGGAGCAGGAAGACGGTGACCAGGCTGACCAGCGGGAAGCGGTCGCCGTAGCGCTCGCGCCACGCGCCGTAGCGCGGGTCCTCGCGGCGCTCACGCCGCTTGCGCGCGAGCAGGTGGGCGCCCAGCCGCACGCCCCATATCGTCACCAGAGCCGCGAGCAGGGCGCGCCGCCCGCGATCGCCGTCGCCGAGCGCGAACGCGATCCACGCCACGAGCACGAACGCCGGCCCCCAGATCACGTCGACGATCGACACGTCGCGCAGGCGCAGGCTGAGCGCCCAGCTCGCCACCATCGCGACCAGCAGCGCGACCGCGCTGACCCACAGCGTCATGCCGCGCTCCCGTCGAGCAGCACGCGCGCGACCTGCTCCGGGTCGTCCCACGTCGGCAGGTGGCCGCACCCGCGCAGGACCACGCTGCGCACGCTGGCAGGCAGCCTCCGAGGTCGCGCGACCAGCCGGTCGAACTCCGGCCACGCGAGCGTCACGGGGATCGTCAGCCGATCGAGCGCCGTGAAGCGGGCCGCCCGCATCGCGTCGTTGGCCGCACGGAAACCCGGCGCCGTTGCATAGGCGCGGGCGAGCCGCATCGCCGCCTCGGGCGGGATCAGCTCCGGCCGCGCTGCTGTCCCCGCGAACGCCAGCCGCCGCCCCGCGCGTGTGCGCAGCAGTGGCGCGAGCACCGGGAGCAGCACGCGCGCGATTGTCCGTGTGGTGCTTCGCTTGGGCTCCAGCGGCCGGGACCACAGCCCGGCCGGCGCGATCGCAGTCACCGACGCGGCGCGCCCGGCCGCGGCCATCTCCAGCGCCACCCAGCCGCCGAGCGAGTTGCCCGCGACGTGCGGACGCTCGATGCCGCGCGAGGCGAGAAACCCGGAGACAGCGAGCGCGAGCGCGACGGGCGAGCCGCGTGCGAGCGCGGGGGAGCCGCCGAAGCCGGGCAGGTCGAGCGCCAGCACGTCGCGCTCGGCGGCCAGGCGCTCGAGCACGGGGTCCCACATGCGGTGATCGGTCCCCAGCGTGTGCAGGAGAACCAGCGGCCTGCCCGAGCCGCGTCGCAGGCCGGTGATCATCACGTCTCAATACGCGCGGGCGTGCCAGGTCGGATCAGTCAGTGATCCGTGAAGGCCCGGGATCCGAAGAAGGGCGCACATGTCCCACGAACCGACCCCGCGATGAGGGTGGCGATCGTCGGGGGCGGCGTCTCCGGCCTCGTAACCGCACACCTGCTGCACCGCACGCACGACGTCACCGTGTTCGAGGCGGGCGAGCGCGCCGGTGGCCATACCAACACGGTCACGGTCGAGACCGAGGCGGCCACGCACGAGATCGACACTGGCTTCATCGTCTTCAACGACCGCAACTACCCGAACTTCGAGCGCCTGCTGGCGCACCTCGGCGTCGCCTGGCAGCCGTCGAGCATGACGTTCTCGGTCAGCGACGAGGCCGGCGACTTCGAGTACAACGGCTCGTCGCCGAACGGCCTGTTCGCCAAGCGCGCGCACCTCGTCACGCCGTGGTTTCACCGGATGGTCGCTGACCTCGTGCGCTTCAACCGCGAGGCGCGTGACCTGCTGGCGTCGCGCGAGGACCCGTCGCTGCGCGGCTGGCTCGCCGAGCGCGGCTACTCGCGGGCGTTCGTCGAGCGCCTGATCGTGCCGCAGGCGGCCGCGGTGTGGTCGGCCGACCCGGGGCAGATGGGCAGCTTCCCCGCCCGCTTCCTGGTCGAGTTCTTCGACAACCACGGCATGCTCGGCCTCCGCGGCCGGCCGCGCTGGCGCACGATTCGCGGCGGATCGCGGCGCTACGTCGAGGCGCTGATCCGCCCGTGGCGCGACCGGCTTCGGCTCGCGACGCCGGTCACCGCCATCCATCGGCACGACGACCACGTGACCGTCACGCCGCGCGGCGGCGCGCCCGAGCGGTTCGACGAGGTCGTGCTCGCCGCACACGCCGACCAGGCGCTGGCGATGCTCGCCGACCCGAGCGAGCGCGAGCACGAGCTGCTCGGCGCGTTCCCGTATCAGCCGAACGAGGCGGTTCTGCACACCGACACGCGGCTGCTCCCGCGCCGCCGGCGCGCGTGGGCGAGCTGGAACTACCACCTGCTCGCCGCGCCGACCGGCAGGCCGACCGTGACCTACCACATGAACCGGCTCCAGTCGCTCACCGCCGACCGCGAGTTCTGCGTCACGCTGAACCGGACCGAAGCGATCGACCCCGAGAAGACGATCCGCACGATCCCCTACGCGCACCCGGTGTACACCGCGGCCGGGGCCGAGGCGCAGGGCCGCCACGCGGAGATCTCAGGGCGCAACCGCACGCACTACTGCGGCGCGTACTGGGGCTGGGGCTTCCACGAGGACGGCGTCGTCAGCGCGATCCGTGTCGCCGAGCGGCTGGGAGCGCAGTCGGCGTGAGCCACAGCGCGGTCTACGACGGCACGATCCGCCACCGGCGGTTCGCCCTCCGCCGCCACGAGTTGCGGCATCGCGTGACGATGGCCTACGTCGACCTCGACGAGCTGCCGGGGCTGCTCGGCGGCCGGCTCGTCTCCGGCCGCCCGGGGCTCGTCCGCTTCCGCCGCGCCGACTACCTCGGCGATCCCGCGACGCCGCTCGCGGACGCGGTGCGCGCCGTGGTGGCGGCAAGCATCGGCACCGCCCCGGACGGCCCGATCCGCCTGCTCACCCACCTGCGCACGCTCGGGCGCTGCTTCAACCCGGTCAGCTTCTACTACTGCTTCGACCGCGACGAGCACCTGCGCGCGGTCGTCGCCGAGGTGACGAACACGCCGTGGGGCGAGCGCCAGGCGTACGTCATGACCGGCGACGGCCCGGTGCTGCGCGGCGAGCACGACAAGGCGATGCGCGTGTCGCCCTTCATGGGGATGGAGCAGCGCTACAGCGTCGCGCTGAGCCGGCCGGGCGACACGCTGTCGGTCCACATCGAGAGCCGCGAGGACGGCCGGCGCGCGTTCGACGCCACGCTCCGCCTGCACCGCCGGCGATTCCGCGCCTCGCTGAGCGCGCTGCGCATCCTGCCGCTCATCTACGGCCACGCGGTCGTGCTGCGGGCCAAGGGAGTGCGGCCGCGATGAACGCCCGCGCGCTGGTCCTCCGCGTGCTTGCGCGGATGCGTCACGGCAGCCTCACGATCGTCGAGGGATCCCGCCGCCACGAGCTCGGCAGCGGGCCGCCGCACGCGATGGTCCACGTCGCCTCGCCGCGCGCCTGGCGTGCGCTGCTGCGCGGCAGCCGCGGGCTCGCCGAGTCGTATGTCGACGGGCTGTGGGACTCGCCCGACGTCGTCGCCGTGATCCGCGTCGCCGCCCGCAACGCCGGCGCGCTCGACCGCGCGCGCCAGCGGCTCACGCCGCTGCGCGAGCCGTACCAGCGCGCCCGCGGCGCGCTCGTGCGCAACACACCGCGGCGCAGCCGGCGCGACATCTCCGCCCACTACGACCTCGGCAACGAGCTGTTCTCGCTGATGCTCGACCCGACGATGATGTACTCGAGCGCCTACTTCGACCGCGACGGCATGACGCTCGAGCAGGCGTCGATCGCCAAGCTCGAGCTCGTCTGCTCCAAGCTCGACCTCGGTCCCGACGACCACGTGCTGGAGATCGGCACGGGCTGGGGCGGCTTCGCCGTCTACGCCGCCGCGACGCGCGGTTGCCGCGTGACGACGACGACGATCTCAGCCGAGCAGCACGCCCACGCCACGCGGCGGGTGCGTGAGGCCGGCATGTCGAGCCTCGTCACCGTGCTCGCCGAGGACTACCGCGACCTGACAGGCCAGTACGACAAGCTCGTCTCGATCGAGATGGTCGAGGCCGTCGGCTGGAAGGACTTCGGGACGTTCTTCGAGCGCTGCGCGGACCTGCTCGCCCCGGACGGGGCGATGCTCCTGCAGTCGATCACGATCGACGACCGCGCATACGCCGTCGAGCGCGCGTCGAAGAGCTTCATCCGCACGCACATCTTCCCGAACGGGTGCCTGCCGTCGGTCGAGGTGATCTCGCGCTGTGTCGCCCGCCGTACCGACCTGCGGATGGTGCACCTGGAGGACTTCGGGCTCGACTACGCTGAGACGCTGCGCCGCTGGCGGGCGAACTTCGAGCGCGACCCGGAGCGGCTGGCCGAGCTCG
Organism: uncultured Solirubrobacteraceae bacterium; assembly: GCA_963792385.1. Taxonomy (GTDB): domain Bacteria; phylum Actinomycetota; class Thermoleophilia; order Solirubrobacterales; family Solirubrobacteraceae; genus DASSUW01. Next base: position 617,604 of record CAWBVZ010000003.1, read on the forward strand.
GCTACGACGAGCGCTTCCGGCGGATGTGGCGGATGTACCTGTGCTACTGCGAGGCCGGCTTCTCCGAACGCCGGATCGGCGTCGCGCAGGCCGTGCTGGCGAAGCCGCGCTGGGCGGCGGGCGAGTCTCAGTGGCAGCGCGGGTCGTCGCGGCGCGCAGGCTCGGCGCCGTAGATCTGCGCGGCGTCCTCGACGTCCGCCGGGGCGGGCACGCAGCGGAGCTGCTCGAGCGTCGGCGGCTCCGCCGCCAGCGACGGGGCGCAGCTCGTGTCGAACGCGTGCGGGCTCATCAACGAGCACGCGCTCCCGCTGCGGTGGTGCAACCCGAGCACGTGCCCGAGCTCGTGCGCCGCGACCCACACCGACAGCGGGCGCGGATCGCCGCCCAGCTCCTCGGCCAGCAGCACGCGCACCTGGCCGTCGGCCGGCCGTCCGATCGAGCTCGTGTAGCCGAGGCAGTCGCGCCCGCACGCCGCGTTGAGCTTGCGGTCGTCGACCTCGAACACGACGTCGGCCGTGCGCGGGCTGTCGACCTTCTTCAGATGCACGCGCGCGCCGGAGGAGTTCCAGCGCGCGGCGGCCGTGACCACCGTGCGGTGCATGCCGCTGGCGTCGTAGTACCGCACGTTGCCGTTGTTCCAGGCCTGCGGCTCGGATGACGCGGCTCCGGGAAGCACGTGCGACAACACCGCCGCGATCGTGATCGCAGGTACGAGGGCGAGCAGCAGCTCACGGGTAGCCGGAAGCCACCGGCGTCGTCGGAAAGAAGTCGGCACGAGAGGGGGACGCGGCCAGGTAAGCGGCCGCGAGAAAAGGATCTTGAAATACCAAAGCGACGCTTACGCGCCGCGCATCCGCCACTTCTATGCTTGCCCACCGCCTGCGGGCGCCAAACAGGAAACGTGCACGGGGGCGCCTGCGCGCCCCCATGACGTCAATCGTCAGCGGTAGGCGACGGTCTCGCGCGAGCCCTGATCGGCCGAGCGCAGCATTGCGTCGCAGATCTCGGCCGCGCGGTAGCCGTCCTCGAGCGTGGCGCCGTGCGGGGCGACGTCGGTATCGTCGCGGATCGCGGTCAGCAGGTGGTGCAGCTCGTGCACGAACGAGTGCTCCCAGCCGATCGTGTGCCCCTGCGGCCACCAGTGCTCCCAGAACGGGTGGTCGGCCTCGGACACGAGCACGGTGCGGAAGCCCTGAGCGTTCGCCCCCGGCTTGGAGTCGTTGAAGTGCACCTGGAGCTCGTTGAGACGCTCGAGGTCGAACCGGATCGAGCCCTTGGAGCCGTTGATCTCCCAGGTGAAGGAGTTCTTCCGGCCCTGGCAGAAGCGCGACGCCTCGATCGTGCCGACCGTGCCGTTCTCGAACCGCACGACGGACTCGACCGCGTCGTCGACGTCGCGGCCCGGGATGAACGTCTGCGTCATCGCCGCCACCGCCTCGACCTCGCCGACGAGGTAGCGCGCGAGATCGATCACGTGCGCGCCGAGGTCGCCGAGCGCGCCCGAGCCGGCGGCCGCCTTGTCGAAGCGCCAGATGTCGCCTTCGGTGGTTCCCCACTCCTGGAGGTAGGAGCCGCGGAAGTGCTGCAGGTCGCCGAGCTCGCCGGAGTTGATGATCTCGTACGCCAGGCGCACGGCGGGCACGAACCGGTAGTTGAACGCGCACATGTGCTTGACGCCGGTGGCCTGGACGCGCTGCCACGTCTCGTACGACTCGTTCGCGTCGCGTCCGAGCGGCTTCTCGCAGATCACGTGCTTGCCCGCCTCGGCGGCGACGATCGTCGGCTCCGCGTGCAGGTTGTTCGGGCCTGCGTTGTCGAACAGCTGGACGCGCGGGTCCGTCGCGACCGCGCGCCAGTCGGTCTTGTGCTCGTCGAACCCGTAGCGCCGGGCGGCCTCCGCCACCGCCTCTTCGTTGCGCCCCGCGATCGCGACCAGGTGCGGCATCAACGGCGGAGGCCAGGTCATGTAGGCGAGCGTCTTGTACGCGTTCGAGTGCGCCTTGCCCATGAACGCGTAGCCGAGCATGCCCACCCCGATGGGCTTGACGTCCACCCCTCCCGTGGCCTTGCCCATCGTGACGAACCCAACCTCGGACATTCAGGACTCCTTAGCGAACGCGGCGTCGAACGCGACCGAGGAGGGGGCGAAGTCCGTCGCACGCACGAAGGCCAAGGCGTCGGGGGCTCCCCAGTCTCGGTCCATCCCGGAATCCTCCCACTCGATCGAGAGGGGACCGTTGTACCCGATTCGGTTGAGCGCTCGGATCATGGCCTCGAAGTCGACGTCGCCGTGCCCCGGCGAGACGAAGTCCCACCCGCGGCCCGGCTCGCCGAACTGCAGGTGCCCGCCGAGGATCGAGGAGCGGCCGTCGAGGTGCTTGACGGAGTCTTTGATGTGCGCGTGGAAGATCCTGCTTCCGAACTCGGTGATGAAGTCCGCCGAGTCCAGGAACTGGTGCTCGAAGTGGCTCGGATCGAAGTTGATGCCAAAGCCCGGCCGGTCGCCGATCGCCGCCAGCGCCTTGCGCGTCGTGACGAAGTCGTAGGCGATCTCGGTCGGGTGGACCTCGAGCGCGAACCGGACGCCCTCGGCCTCGTAGACGTCGATGATCGGTCCCCAGCGCTCGGCGAACTCGTCGTAGCCGCGCTCGATCGCGTCGAAGTCGTTGGGCGGGAACGAGTAGAGCATGTGCCAGGTCGGCGAGCCCGTGAAGCCGGTGACGACATCGACGCCGAGCTGGGCCGCGGCGCGGGCCGTGTCCTTCATCGCCTCCGCGGCGCGTTGCCGCACCCCTTCGGGATCGCCGTCCCCCCAGATCTCTTCAGACAGCACGCCCTTGTGGCGCTCGTCGATCGGATCGCACACCGCCTGGCCCACGAGGTGGTTGCCGATCGCCCAGCAGCCCAGGCCGTGGCTCTCGAGCTGGTCCCGGCGGCGGGCCGTGTAGCCCGAGTCGCGCATCGCCTCGGCGACGTCGAAGTGGTCTCCCCAGCAGGCCAGCTCGAGGCCGTCGAAGCCCCAGCCGGAGCATTTGACGGCGAGGTCCTCGATCGGCAGGTCGGCCCACTGCCCTGTGAACAGCGTTACGGGTCGTGCCATGTTCCCTCCCTATGCGTTGACGATCTCCAGCCGCACTCCGGCGGTGCGGTACTCGTCCGCGACGGTCTCCTCCAGACCATCATCGGTGACGATCACATCCAGTTCCTGTGCTCGGGCGATCGAGACCAGCGACGCCCGCCCGAACTTGCTCGCGTCGATCAGCCCGACCGTCCGGCCCGCCGCCGCGCGTGCCGCGTTGACCACGTCGGCGAGTGGCCGCCGCGAGGTGGTCAGCCCCGCGTCGAGCGTGACCCCGGCGGCCGACACGAACGCGGTGTCGAAGTTCAGCTCGTTCATGAACTCGACCGTCCAGCGTCCGGCCACCATCCGCATGTGCTGGTCGAGCTCGCCGGGACAGACGACGACGTGCATCGGCTCGGCGATCACCTCGTAGGAGATCGCGGGCGAGTTCGTCACGAGCGTCAGCTCGTTCGGCGGGTCCTCCATCAGCCGCCGCGCCAGCGCCAGCGAGGTCGACGACGCGTCGAGGAAGATCGTCGAGCCGGCGACGACGAGCGTCGCCGCGTAGTCCGCGATCGCCGTCTTGGCCATGCTCGCCTGCTCGACCCGCTGCGTCCACGCGGTCGCGATCAGCGGCAGCGTGCCGAGCCCGCGGATCGACCGCGCGCCACCGTGGACGCGTTCGACCAGACCCTCGCGAGCGAGTTGCTCGAGGTCTCGGTGCACGGTGATCGCGGAGACCGCATGGTCACGGGCCAAGTCGGCGACCGACACGCCGCCGTCCCGTTGTATGCGCTCCAGGATCTGTGCTCGGCGCAGCGCTGGCGGCACGGTGCTCAGACGCGGTCCTCGAACGCCCTCCGGGTCACGCTCACCTGCAGCGGGCGGAACTCGTCGATGGCCTTCACGAGATGATCTGCGAATCGGTTCAGAGCCTCCTCGCCCTTTTCGGCGGTGGCCGTCAGCGGGTTGCCGATGACGCCAGTCCGCGAGAACTCGCCGTGGTCCATGGGGAAGACGAAGTACTGGTAGCCGTCGAACTCGACGTCCGGCGCACCGTCCTTCTTGATGAACGAGTCCGGGAGCCACGGGGGCACCCGGGCGCGGTCCTGCTCGGCTCGCTCCATGTGCACGAGCTCGGCGTTGTGGGCCAGCACCTGCGACGTCTCGAGCTCCGAGGCGTGCCAGCCGGGTGTCTCCTCCGGCGGGTTCTCGAGCAGGTCTGACAGCAGGCCGATGTAGCGCTCGGCGTACGGCTTGTAGAGCGCCACGAACGCGCCGGTCTCGTACTTGATCCGGCGCAGCAGCGGGTCGATCACCTTCGTGTTCGAGCCGTGCCCGTTGACGAAGATGAGCTTGTTCCAGCCGTGGTGGATGAGCGAGCGCGCGATGTCGTAGAGCGCCTCGTTGAGCGTGCTCGCACGCAGCGTGATCGTGCCGACGCCTGCCTCGGCCTCGCGCATGTGCTGCGGCGAGTAGCCGGCCCAGAACGGCGGCGCGTACGGCACGTCGGCCTTCTCGGCGGCACGCCGCGAGACCTCCAGCGCGGTGATCGTGTCCGTGCCCAGAGGCAGGTGCGACCCGTGCTGCTCGAGGGAGCCGATCGGGATGAGGATGATGTCCGACCGCTCCTGGAACCACCCGATCTCCGGTGGCGCGAGATCGAGCAGGTTGTTCGAGACGGGACGACCTTCATCGGGCATGCGCGGGCTCCTCGGTCATGGTCAGGTAGCGCTCGGCGACGACGTCGGCGAACGCCTCGTCGTCGACGTGCGCGTCGACGGTCTCGTACGGGATGTCTGGGCGCAGCGCGTCGCGCAGCGCGTCGAGGAAGGCGCGGTCCGCCTCCGGGTCCCACAGGTCGCCGCCCTCGGCGTCGGCGAGCGAGAACCCGCGTGTCGGGGCGACCACGCGGACGGGGCCGCGTGCCTCGTTCAGGCGCTCGGCCACGAGTTGCCCGAGCGCCGTCTCCTCCTCGGCGGTCAGCCGCACGAGCGTGGCGACGGGGTTGTGAAAGTAGCTCTTGCGCGAGCGGTAGCGCTCCGGCAGCGACTCGCGCGGACCCTGGTTGAAGAAGTCCACGCAGCCGGGGACCACCACCTGCGGGAGCCCGTGCCGGCCGGCCACGCGCAGGCGGTCGGGGCCGGTGGCGTGGATGCCGTCGAGCAGCGAGTTCGCCAGCTCGGACAGCGTGTAGTCGATCACGCCGCCGAGCGCCCCCGCCTCGATCAGGTGCTCCATCGCCGGGCCGCCGACGCCGTTGGCGTGGAAGATCACCGGCTGGTGCCCGGCGCCGACGAGGACGTCGCGCACCCGCATGACGCCGGGGGTGGTCTGGCCGAGCATCGTGATGCCGACGCACTTCTCCCCGAGATCCCCGACCGGCCGCCCGCCGCCCGAGACCATGCCGGCGATCGCCGCTGCCGCGTTGTCGAAGATCGCGCGCGAGATCGCGTTCAGGCCGAGGATGTCCACGACCGAGTGCATCACCGTCACGTCGCCCTCGCCGACGAACGGGCCGAACGGGCGGCGCCCCGACGCGGCGGGGGAGACGATCAGCTTCGGCACGCCGACCGGGAGCGCGTGCATCGCGGCGGCCCCGAGCAGCGCGCCCTCGGCGCCGCCGAGGCAGAGCACGCCGCGCACGCTTCCTTCCGCGTACAGCCGCAGCACGACCGCGCGCACGCCCTCGAGCATCTGCTGCACCGCCGCGCCGCGCGAGCCCGCGTTGCGGATCTCTTCGAGCCCACGCCCCGCGGCCCGCGCGACCTCCTCGCGCGGCACGTCGGCGACGCAGCCGTCAGCCTCGCCGAGGATCCCGGAGTCGATCACGACCGGGCGCGTGCCGAGCGCACGCAGGCGGTCGCGGACGTACGCGATCTCCTCCCCCTTGGTATCGAGGGTGCCGATCAGCGCGATGCCGGGCTCGGCGGGCACGGCTCCTGTCTCAGACCTTCGCGCCCTCGACTGCCGACAGCGCCTGGCGGAGGCGGTCGATCGAGTCCTGGACGTACTGGTCGTAGTAGTGCTCGGGCACGGCGCCGGTGCCGTGGTCGCGCAGGAACTGCTCCATGCCCTGGCTCGCGCCGGCCTCGGACGCGTCTCCGATCTCCCCGCGCTGCGAGAGCGGGCTGCGGTCGACGGCGGTGACGAACTCGACCGTCAGGTAGTCGTCGTAGCCGATGCCGATGAGCTCGCCGACCAGCGCCTCCCAGTCGATCGAGCCCTGGCCGCACGGCATCCGGTTGTTGTCGGCGACGTGGAAGTCGACGAGGTACTCACCGGTGTCGCGGATCGCCTGCGCCCAGTCGGCCTCCTCGATGTTCATGTGGAAGATGTCGAGCGTGACGCCGCAGTTGCCGCCGACGTCCTTGGCCAGCGCCACGGCCTGGTCGGCGCGGTTGATGAAGTAGGTCTCGAAGCGGTTGAGCGGCTCGATGCCGATCCGCACGCCGACCTGCTCCGCGTGGGCCTGGCACTCCTTGAGGCCGTCGACGGCCCACTGCCACTCGTCCTCCGGCGTGCCCATCGGAACGACCTTGCCGACGGTCGACGGCACGACCGTGAGGATCTTCCCGCCCATCGAGGCGACGAGCGTGAGGCAGTCCTTGACGTACTGGACGCTGGCGAGGCGCACGTAGTGGTCCTCGTGCACGAGGTCGCGGCCGCCGGTCATCAGCGTCACCGATCCCCAGCACTCCAGCCCGTTGCTGTCGAGCAGCCCCTTGACGTGATCGGCGTCGTAGACCGCCGGCTCACCGGAGATCTCGATCCCGTTGTAACCACTGCGCCCGAGCCGCGTGATCGTGGTCTCGATCGGCTCGGGCCGCATCCAGTTGTGCATCGCCACCTTAAGCGCCATTCGTGTCCTCTCTTCGTGGATCCCTACAAGCCGAGCTTGCCGGGGTTCATGACGTCGTGCGGGTCGAGCGCCGCCTTGATCTGCCGGATCACGTCGAGCGCCGCACCGTGCTGGCGGGCCATGTACGGGCCGAGCTTGATCCCCACCCCGTGGTGGTCGTTGATGATCGCGCCGGCGTCGAGCGCGGCCGTCATCCCGTCCTCCCAGATCCGGTCGTGCAGGGCGAGCGCGTCCGGGCCGCCGTCCGGAACGATGAAGCGGCCGTAGATCATCGTGCCCCACGGATACCAGTGCGAGAAGTGCATCCGCAGCTCGAGCCCGACGTCGCGGTACGGCTCGCGCACGGAGCGCCGAAGCGCGTCGTAGACCGCCTCGATCCGGGCGTACGTGGCGACGACGTCGAGCGTGCCCCAGATCGCCGGTAGCTCCGGCTGGTGGGGCGGGTGGTAGAAGTCGTAGCGCCGGTCCCACCAGCGCTGCCCGAGCGCGGGATCGAGCACCTCGGCGCCCGCCTCGCGGGCCAGCTCGAGCGTCCGGCGCTCCTCGAGCGCGGCGGCCTCCGCCTCGCCCTCGAATGCCAGCACCGTGTACACGCCGCTGAGGTCCTCGCCGACGACGGGCGCGAACGTCAGCCGCGTCGCCTCCTCGTCGTAAAGGCGCACGACCGACGGGCGGTGGCCGAGCTGCAGCGTGCGCCGGATCGCGCCGATGCCGGCGGTCACGGTAGGGAAGGCGACCGCGGCGAACCGGCGCTCGGCCGGGATCGGGACGAGCTGCAGCGTCGCCCGCGTGATCACGCCGAGCGTCCCCTCCGAGCCGACGAACAGCTGCGTCAGCTCGGGCCCCATCGCATGCCGCGGCACCGCGATCGTGTCGGCCAGCCCGCCGGCCGGCGTCGCCACGCGCAGCGACAGCACGAGATCCTCGATCTTGCCGTAGCGGGTCGAGAGCACGCCGGACCCGCGCGCCGCGATGTAGCCGCCGACCGTGGCCCACTCGACCGACGCTGGGTAGTGCGGCAGCATCAGCCCGCGGGCGTTCAGCTCGGCCTCGAGCTCGCGCCCGTTCTTGCCGGCCTGCACGGTCACGGTCATCGAGATCTCATCAATCTCGATCACCTCGGCGAGCGAGCGCAGGTCGATCACGATGCCGCCGTGCACAGGGAGCGCCCCGCCCTGGGTGCCGGAGCCGCCGCCCCACGGCACCACCGGAACGCGGAGCCGGTCCGCGATTGCCAGCGCGGTTGCGACGTCCTCTTCGGTGCGTGGCCGTACGACCACGTCCGGTCGCGCCAATGGCGTCCCGGCGGCCTTCGCGAACAAAGCAGGCCAATAGGTGTCCGCCGTATAGGCGTCCATCTCGGCCGATGCCGTTATAACCGCGGCCTCACCGAGCGCGGCAGAGAGCGCCGCCTCGGCATCGGCGAGCGTCCCCTGGGAAATAGTGGTCACGAACGCCTTCCAGGACACTTCATAACTTGACAAACAACTCTGCATCAGCTTTCAATTCCTGTCAAGGACATGTCAGATACGGTGCACTCAGGCCCTGGAGGGGGATCTTCCGATGTCGCATCCGGCCCTCCTGCTGCTGACCAGCGGGCGGAGAGTCGCGGCCGCATGACTTGGACGCCGAAGCGCATCGCGGTCGCCGTCGTGGTCGCCGCGGTCGTGATCTGGATCGGGATCAAGGCCGCCGACGACATGAAGAAGTTCGTCACGGTCACGCTCAACGGCCTGACTCTGTCGGCGCTCTACTTCGTCGTCGCCAGCGGCTTCACGCTGATCTTCGGCCTGATGCGCGTGGTCAACATGGCGCACGGCACGCTGTACCTGCTGGGCGGCTACCTCGCGCTGAACTTCCAGCAGAAGCTCTTCGCGAAGGACGACGGCGGCCTCAACCTCAGCCTCAGCGCCGGCGGCGGTGGCGGCGGCGGCGACTACAACCTGATGGGCTGGATCGTGCCGCTGGTGATGGCGGTGCTGCTGGTCGGCATCCTCGGCGTAGCGATCCAGCAGCTGTTCCTGCGCTGGAACCAGGGCCAGGACCTGCGCCAGGCGCTGATCACGATCGCGATCTCGGTGATCGCCGCCGACCAGATGCTGGCCGCCTACGGCGGCATCGCCAAGGACATCAAGGCGCCGTCGGAGTTCCCGCAGAGCGTGATCCTGCCGGGGGACATCCGCTTCGGGTTCTTCCGCCTCGTGATCGTCGTCGGCTCCGCTCTGCTGATCGGCGTGGGGCTCTGGCTGCTGATCAAACGCACGCGCTACGGGAAGATCGTGCGCGCCGGCGTCGACGACCGCGACATGGTGTCGGCGCTCGGCATCAACATCCAGCTGGTGTTCGCGGGCGCGTTCTTCATCGGCGCGATGCTCGCGGCCTACGGCGGCGTGCTCGGCGGCACGATGATCTCGCTCCAGCCCGGCGAGGACACGTCGTTCCTGCTCAACTCGCTGATCGTCGTGATCATCGGCGGGATGGGCAGCCTCGCCGGCGCGGCGATCGGCGCGCTCGCACTCGGGCTCGTGGACGCGTACGCCGACGTGTACCTGATCTTCGGCGACCACGACCTGACCAACTACTCGATCCTGCTCACGTTCGCGCTGCTGGTGGTCGTGCTGGCCGTGCGTCCGCTCGGCCTGTTCGGGAGACCGGCATGAGCCTCGACGCCTCCGGCCAGGCGCCCGAGACCGTCGCCGCCGAGGCGGCGACGGCGACTCACTCCACGCTCAGCCGCACCGGCTGGATCATCTTCGCCGTCGTCGCGCTGCTGGCGCTCATCTCGCCGCTGATCTTCTCGGAGTTCTTCCTCTCGCAGATCCTCACGAAGGCACTGTGGCTGGGTCTCGCCGCGGCCAGCCTGATCTTCCTGTCGGCCTACGGCGGCATGGTGTCGCTCGGTCAGGTCGCGATCTACGGCACCGCCGGGATGACCTACGCCAACCTCGTCATGGCCGACGGCGGCAGCGCGGCTGCGTGGTCGCCGTGGCTGGCCGCGATCGGGGCGATCGTGGTCGCCACGCTCGTCGGGCTGCTGTTCGGCTTCATCGCCTCGCGCAGCGAGGGGATCTACTTCCTGATGCTGACGCTGGCCTTCTCGGTCCTCGTCTACTACTTCTTCTCGCAGGTCACGCAGTTGTCGGGGTTCGGCGGCGTCAACAACCTCGACCTGCCGAGCCTGATCGGCGATCCCGGCTCGGACCCGGCGCGGCTGTACTACGTGGCGCTGATCGTCTGCGTCGTCCTATACGTGTTCATGCGATACGTGTCGCGAACCCCGTTCGGGCTCGCGCTGCAGGGCCTGCGCGACGAGCCGGACCGGATGCGGGCGCTCGGGTTCAACGTGCGCCTGCATCGCACGCTGGCGTTCACGTTCGCGGCCTTCATCGCGGCGTTCGCCGGCATCCTGGCGGTCTGGTACAACCGCCGCATCTCGCCCGGGTCGATCAACCTCGGGCAGACGATCGACATCCTCGTGATCGCCGTCATCGGCGGCCTGTACCGGCTCGAGGGCGCCTGGGTGGGGGCGCTCACGTTCGCGCTGCTGGACAACTACTCGCGCGAGTGGACGCCGGAGATCGGCAACGTGCTCGCGCCCGAGCGGTTCAACACCCTGCTCGGGGTCATCTTCCTGGTCATCGTCCTCGTCTCGCCGGGCGGCCTCGTCGGCGCCTGGGAGTCAGGGGTCAACCGCCTGCGCCGGCGAAGCGAAGGAGGTGGCGCGCCGCCGACCACCACCACCTCGGGGCCTGAGGGTGGCCCCGCAACGGACACTGTCAAGTGATGGGTACGAGAGGAGAGAGGTTTTGAGGGCACGAAAGATGCTGGCGCTGGGATTTGCCACGCTGGCCCTGGGGGTCGTCGCCGTAGGCTGCGGTGACGACGAGTCGAACGACGCGGCCGACAAGCCCGCGGCGTCGGATTCCGGAAGCGCGGGTCCGATCAAGGTCGCTTATCTGTCCGACTGCGAGGGCGCGTTCGGCGCGTTCTTCGAGCCGGACATCGCCGGGGCGAACCTGGCGTTCATCAAGTTCGCGGGCGGCACCGCCGCCGGTGAGAAGCCGTCCGACGGTGTGGACGGCGCGAAGGTGGCGGGCGCTGAGATCCAGATGGTCGGCACCGGCTGCGCGGACGACACGGCCGACAAGGCGATCGAGGAGACTCGCCGCCTGATGGAGCAGGAGGACGCGGACATCCTGATCGGGCCGCTCTCGGGTGACGAGGGCATCGCGGTCGCGAACTACGCGAAGGAGCATCCGGACAAGACGTTCATCAACGGCACCTCGGGCGCGCAGGACACGACGCTGAAGGTGCAGGCGCCGAACTTCTTCCGGTTCCACAGTGACGGTGCGCAGTGGTCGGCCGGTCTTGGCGACTACGCCTACAACGAGCTGGGCTGGAAGACGGCCGCGATCATCGGAGACGACTACTCGTTCCCGTACACCTCGCTGGCCGGCTTCGCAGCCGAGTTCTGCGCGATCGGCGGCAAGATCACCAAGCGCATCTGGCCGCCCCTGGGTGAGAAGGACTACTCGTCGTTCATCTCGCAGATCCCGGACGACACGGACGGCATCTACTACGGCATCGGCGGCGCGGGCCTGGTGTCGTTCATGAAGCAGTACCAGGAGCAGAAGGGCAAGATCGACCCCAAGAAGACCATGGGCAACGTGTTCTTCGACGACCCGCTGGTCCTCAAGGAGGTCTCTGACGCGGTGACCGGTGCCTTCACGGCCGGCCCGACCGCAGCGGACTCCAACGACCCGAAGGTCAAGGAGTACGTGGCCGATCTGGAGAAGGCGTACGGCAAGGAGATCTCTGGCCTCGCCGCGTCGGTCTTCGTTTACAACTACTACACCGCTGCCTGGGGCCTGATCAAGGGTCTCGAGGCCGTCAAGGGCGACATCGCGGATCAGAGCAAGCTGCAGGAGGCTCTGAAGACCGTGACGCTCGACGCGCCGTGGGGCGAGATCAAGCTCGACGAAAACCGCAACGGCATTGCGGACAACTTCGTCAAGGAGATCGTTCCCGACACCAACGGCGACAAGGTCCCGGACGTGAAGACGATCGTGCGCGTCCCCGGCGTCGAGCAGACGTTCGGCGGCACGTTCACGGCCGACACGCCCCCGCCGGACCGCACCAACCCGAAGTGCGAGGCGGGCAACGAGCCGGCCTGGGTCGGCAACGCCGAAGCGGTCGACTTCTCGTCGAAGTAAGGAAGGGATGGCAACACCGGAAACATCTGCTGAGCGCGCCGCGCCGATCCTCCGCTTGCGGGGGGTCGGCCGGCGCTTCGGCGGCGTTCACGCCGTACGTGACGTGGACCTCGAGGTCAGGCCCGGCGAACGCCGGGCCATCCTCGGGCCCAACGGCGCGGGCAAGACCACGCTGTTCAATCTGATCTCGGGGGAGTTCCCTCCGACAACCGGGTCGGTCGAGCTGTTCGGCAACGACGTGACCCGCGAGCCGGCGCGCCGGCGGGCCCGGATGGGGCTCGCGCGCACGTTCCAGACCTCCCGGCTCTTCCTCGGCCTCTCGATCGAGGACAACCTGTACCTCTCCGTGCTCGGCGTCCGCGACGGCCACCTCCGGCTCGTCCGCAACAAGCAGGACACCGAGATGCGCGAGAAGGCGCGCTCGATCGCGGAGGCGATCGGCCTCGCCGACCGCCTCGAGATCCTCGTCTCCGAGCTCTCACACGGCGAGCAGCGCCAGCTCGAGGTCGGCATGGCGCGCGCGAGCGACCCCAAGCTGATGATGCTCGACGAGCCGGCCGCCGGCCTGTCGCGCGCCGAGCGCGTGCGGCTGACCGAGACGCTGCTCCAGCTCGATCCCGCGATCACCCTGATCCTGATCGAGCACGACATGGACGTCGCGCTGCGCGCCGCCGAGTGGGTCACGATGATGCACGACGGCCGCGTCATCGTGGAGGGCACGCCGGATGAGATTCGCGCCAACCAGACCGTCCACGACCTCTACCTCGGAAGCGGGATGATCAGCCATGACTGAGCCGCTGCTGGTGGTCGACGGGGTCAACGGCTTCTACGGGAGCGCGCACGTGCTCCAGGGCGTCTCGTTCAGCATGGGCGCCGAGCCGGTCGCCCTGATCGGCCGCAACGGCATGGGCAAGTCGACGCTGTGCGCCGCGATCGTGGGGCTGCTCGAGAAGGCGGACGGCTCGGTCCGGCTCGACGGCGTCGAGTTGATGGGCAAGCCCGCGTACCGGATCGCCAAGGCCGGCGTCGGCTATGTGCCGCAGGGCCGGCGGCTGTTCACGTCGCTGACGGTCGACGAGCACCTCGAGATCGTCGGCGCCAAGAGCAGCGCGGCCTGGACGCCGGACCGCGTGTACGAGCTGTTCCCGCGGCTGGCCGAGCGCAAGGGCGTGTCCGGCACGTCGCTGTCGGGCGGCGAGCAGCAGATGCTGGCGATCGGCCGCGCGCTGCTGACCAACCCGCGGCTGCTGATCATGGACGAGCCGTCCGAGGGCCTGGCGCCGACCATCGTCGAAGGGCTGATCCAGACGATCAAGGACCTCGCGGCCGCCGGGATGGGTCTGCTCGTGGTGGAGCAGAACCTCGGCGTCGCGACCACGCTCGCCGACCGCCAGCTCGTGATGGTCGCCGGCTCGATCGCGACCGAGACGACCGCGAAGGAGCTGCTCGCCGACCCGGCCGCGCAGCGCCGCTTCCTCGGCGTCGAGCCACTCGCCGACGCCGCCTGATCGATCGCTTGCGGCAGCCTCGCCTTCGGCTCGCACCGGCTTCGCCTTGCCGCTGCGGATAGGGTGCGCGAATGGTAAGTGGGGGGGCCCCGGAGGGCCTCGCGAACCAGCGCGCCGTACGCCGTCACAACCTCGGAGTCGTGCTGCGCCACGTGTCCGAGCACGGGCCTCGCTCGCGGGCGACGATCGCGCTCGAGACCGGGTTGAACAAGACCACCGTGTCGAGCCTCGTGACCGAGCTGATCGGTCTCCAGCTGCTGGTCGAGCGCGGCCTCGAGCAGCGCGGAACGGTCGGCCGGCCCGGCCAGGTCGTGGAGCTGTCCGACGGTGGCGTCGTGGCGCTCGGGCTCGAGATCAACGTCGACTACCTGGCGGTGCGCGCGCTCGACCTCACGGGCGCCGAGCGCCACCGCAGCCTCGACGTGCGCGACAACCGCCGTGTGTCCGTGGCGAACGTCCTCGACCGCCTCGCGGCGCACGCGACCACGGCGCTCGAGGCCGTGCACGCCGACGGGCTGCGCCCGGTCGGCGCGACGGTGGCGCTCCCAGGCCTCGTGGACGCGGCCACCGGCGCGCTGCTGGTGGCGCCGAACCTCGGCTGGAACGACGTCGCCGTCGTCGACGAGCTGCGCGAGCGGCTGTCCGGACCGCCGTTCCCGCTCGCCGCCGACAACGAGGCGAACCTCGCCGCGATGGCCGAGCTGTGGGAGGGCACGGCGCGCGGTCTCAGTGACGTGCTGTACGTGTCGGGCGAGATCGGCGTCGGCGCCGGCATCATCGTGCGCGGGGAGCTGTTCCGCGGCTCGCAGGGCTTCGGTGGCGAGTTCGGACACATGACGCTCGATCCCGGCGGACGCCCGTGCGCATGCGGTAGCTACGGCTGCCTGGAGACGCTGGCGGGTCTCGAGGCGCTGCTCGAGATGGCCGGGCTCGACGCCAGCGGCGCCGCCACCACGGCCGGGTCGGGCGAGCCCGTAGCGGTGCTCGCGGGCCGCGCCCGCGCAGGCGACGAGAAGGCGCTCGCGGCGCTGCGCGAGGGCGGGCGCTGGCTCGGCATCGGCATCGCGTCGGCGGCCAACCTCCTGAACTTCCAGGCTGTCGTGCTGGGCGGGTTCTTCGCCCAGCTCGCTCCGTGGCTCGCATCGCCGATCGCGCGCGAGCTCGAGAGCCATGTGCTCGCGTCTGACTGGGCGGTGCCGCGCCTGCTGCCGTCGACGCTCGGCCCGGAGGCGGCGGTGCGCGGCGCGGCCGCGGTCTCGCTCCGGCGCGTGCTCGCCGACCCGGTGTCGGCGGCTGCCAGCGACGCGGCGTAGGCTCAGCGGCGTGTTGCGCGCGCTGGTCCTGATGGCGATCCTGGCAGTGCTGCCGGCCGCCCCGGCGATCGCCGCGCCCGAGACATCCCCGGGCGTGCGACTCGTTACCAGCATCCCGGAGCGCGGCGTGATCTCCGCACGCATGGTCGGGCAGCACCTGTACGTCTCTTCCCTGACGGGTGTGTCGGTGTTCGATATCTCGAGCCCGCGCGTGCCTGTGCGGGTCGGGCGGCTCGACCTGCCGAACGCGCAGAACGAGGACGTCGACGTCGGCTCGGGGATCATGCTCGTGTCCGACGACCCGTTCGGCGGGCGCGGGATCCTGCACGTGATCGACGTCCACGACCCGGCCAACCCGCGGCTGCTCTCCACGTACAGCACGTGGGCGCGCGGGATGTTCAACGATCTGGCGCCGCCGCCGCGGCGCGGCGGGATCGGGCATACGGCGACCTGTATCCAACAGTGCCACTACGCGTGGTTGGCGGGCTCGCCCGCCGGCATCGAGATCGTCGACCTCCGCGATCCGGCCCATCCTCGCTTCGCCGGCCGGTTCCGCTCGCGCGAGACCGCCGGGTTCATCGGCACCCACGACGTGCAGGTCGACGGCTCGGGGCTCGCGTGGGTGGCTGGCGGCAACGGGACCGCCGCCTACGACGTCACCGACCCGGTGCACCCGCGGCTCGTCAAGCGCACGGACCGGCGCGGCTCGCGCGGGCCACTGAACGACTTCATCCACCACAACTCGCTGCGGCTGGCACCGGACGTGCTGGCGATTACCGAGGAGGATTTCCGCGACGGCTGCCGCGGAGCGGGGACGCTACAGACGTGGCGGATCGGGGCCGGGCGGCAGCTACACCCGCTGGACTCGTTCAATGTCGAACGCGACGCCTCGGCGGGCATCCTGTGCTCGGCGCACTACTTCGATGCGCGCGACGGCCTGATCGCGCAGGGCTTCTACGAGCAGGGCGTGCGGCTGATCGACGCGCGCGACCCGCGACACCTGCGCCAGGTCGGCTACTACCTGTCGCGGCCGGGGCTGTTCTGGGGCGCGCTGTTCGCCCCCACCGATCCAACCGGCTCGACCGTCTACGGGCTCGACCACTCGCGCGGGATCGACGTCCTCGCGCTCGACCGCGCGGCGTTGAAGCCGGTCAGGCGGCGTGCCGGGGGCGGGCGGAAGCCCGTCGGAATCGGCTTCGGCCTCACCGTGTCCGACAACTGGGACGCGGTTCGTCCGGGTCAGAGCGTGCGCATCGCCTTCAGCCTGTTCGGCGACGGCGGCCCGGTGCGCATCCGGGCGACGCTCCCGCGGGAGCTCGTCCGCGTGCGCGTGCCGCGGGGCGTCAAGTTCAACGCCGCCGCGCGGACGCTGCGTTATACGCTGCGGCGGGCGCGGTTCGCGGAGACGGTCGTTCGCGCCCGCGTCGCTCGTTCGGCACGTGTCGGGACGCCGCTGGAGGTGATCGGCTACGTCACCGGGCCGGACGATCCGCTGCCGCTCGACGACCGCGGCGTAGACCGCGCGGTCGTGGCCCGGCGGGCCGTGCGGACGTTCCCCCGAGCGCGCTCGTCGGCTGCGCGCACGTGGCGCGGCTTCTGCGCGCTGCCGTACGACTATACTTTCTGAAGCGATGGGGCAGCGACTGGAGAACCGGCCGTGCGGCGGTCGCTATGGCGACATCATCCAGGCGATCGGCAACACGCCGCTGGTGGAGCTCAAGCGGCTCTCGCCGAAGCCCGGCGTGCGGATCTGGGCGAAGCTCGAGTCCCATAACCCAACCGGGTCGGTCAAGGACCGCGTCGCGCGCGCGTTGATCGAGTCCGCCGAGGAGCAGGGGGCGATCTCCCCCGGCCAGACGATCCTCGAGCCGACGTCCGGCAACACCGGCATCTCGCTGGCGATGATCTGTTCGCGCAAGGGCTACAAGCTGAAGGTCGTGATGCCGGACAACGTCACGCCCGAGCGCACCCAGCTGCTGCACATGTACGGCGCCGAGATCGTCTACTCCGAGGGCTCCAAGGGCTCGAACGGGGCGGTCGAGCTGGCGCTCGAGATGGCGCAGGCCGACGCCTCGTACTACATGCCCTACCAGTACGGGAACGAGGCCAACCCGCGCGCGCACTACGAGGGCACGGCGCAGGAGATCATCGACGAGCTCGATGAGGTGACCGCGTTCGTGGCCGGCCTCGGCACCGGCGGCACGCTGATGGGCTGCGGCCGACGGCTGCGCGAGGAGTTCGGCGACGACGTGAAGATCGTCGCCGCCGAGCCGATGCAGGGCGAGCCGGTACAGGGGCTGCGCTCGCTCGACGACGGCTTCATCCCGCCGATCATCGACATCTCGCTGCTGGACCGGAAGATCTTCGTCACCAACCACGATGCGATCGTGTGGACGCGCAGGCTGCTCGACGAGGAAGGCATCTTCGCGGGTGTCTCCTCCGGCGCGATCGCCTCGATTGCGGTCCGAATCGCCGGCGAGCTGGACGAGGGCAACGTCGTGTTCGTGGTCTGCGACGACGGCTGGAAGTACCTCTCCTCGGGCCTCTATACGCGCCCGGTGGAGGAGATCGAGAACCTGGACTCGACCGTCTGGTGGTGAGCCGCCGAGCGCTGCTCCTAGCGGGCGGCGCCACGATCCTCGCCGGCTGCGGGAAGGAGAAGGCCGCGGCCGCGCCGCCGGTGACCGAAGTGCTGCTGCGCTCGGTCGCCGCCGAGCGGGCGCTGGCCGTCGCGGCGCGCCTCCAGGAGTCCTCGGACCGCGCGCTCCTGCGGCAGGTCGCCCGGCGCGCCGCTGATCGCGCAGGGCGCGCCGCCGCCGCGCTGTCGGCAGCAGGCGGCAATCCGCACGATGCGCCGGAGCCGGCGGCGGCCGACGACGCGCTCGAGCGCGGCCGCGTGGCGCTGGAGGCGCACGTCGCCGCCCTGCCGAGCCTGTCCGGCCGCGACCTGCGCGACCTCGGCGCGTTCCTCGTCGAGGGCAGCGCCGCCGACGTTGCCGTGCTCGAGGACGTGCTGGCGTCGGTCTCCGGCAACGCGTTCCCGGGGACGCCGACGTGAGGCGGCGCGAGCTGCTCGCCGCAGCCGCCGCCGCGGCGCTCGTCCGGCCCGCGGCCGCCGCGGCGGCGGCGAACGACCCCGCCGACGTGCTCGAGCGCCTGATCGCGCTCGAGGACAGGGCCGCGCTCGCCTATCGCGACGCGGGGCTGACGGCGGTGCCCGGCCTCGCCGAACAGGAGGCCGACCACGCGAAGGCGCTGCGCACCGACCTCGAGGCGCTGGGCGGCCGCGCGCCGATTGCGCCGACCGGCGTCCCTCCGGTCGCGGGGCTCGACGCCGCGATCACGCTCGAGACGGGTCTCGTCGCCGCCTACCGGGCGGCGCTGCTCGACCTCGACGAGCTCGGCATCCTCCCGACCATCGGAACGATCCTGGCAAGCCACGCCCAGCACCGCGCGCTGCTCCTGCACGCAGCCGGCCGCGACCCGTTCGGATAGTGGTCCCGGGGCTCCCAGCCAGCTAACCTGATCTGGACGGAACGCGAACGCCGGAAGAGGGAACGGTCATGCCAGTCAGCATCGGTCCGATGGAGCTCGTCATCGTGTTGGTCATCGCCCTGATCGTCCTCGGCCCCAAGAAGCTGCCAGAGGTGGGCCGCTCGGTGGGCAAGGGGATGCGCGAGTTCAAGGACTCGCTCAGCGGCATCACCGCCGACGACGACGAAGACGACCTCAAGCCCCTCCGCCAGCCGGCCAAGACCACCGAGTAGTTGCGGATCTCGCGGCACCTGCTCGACGAGGTCGTCGCTCATGCGCGGGCGGACGCGCCGAACGAGTGCTGCGGCATGATCGCCGCGCGCGACGGCGAGGCCGTCGCCGTGCATCGTGCCCGCAACGTCGCGGCGAGCCCGCTGCGCTACGAGATGGACGGGATGGAGCAGTACCGGATCCAGTCGGAGATCGAGGATGCCGGGCTCGAGCTCGGCGCGATCTACCACTCGCACACGCGCTCGGCGCCGACGCCGTCGCAGACCGACATCAACCTCGCGTTCTATCCCGACGCGCTGTACGTGATCGTCGGCCTCGAAGGCGATGAGCCGGACGTGCGGGCGTGGCGGATCGTCGACGGCGCGGTCAGCGAGGCCGTGCTCGAGGTCGAGGACGGCGCGCGGCGCTGATCCCGGCGGGGCGCCGCTGGTGTGCCCGTCGTGCGCCGAGCGGCACGGATCGGCGGAGCGATTCTGTCGCGACTGCGGTCTGCCGCTCGTCCTGGCCGACGACGCCGAAGGCCCGGGCGAGCGCATGAGCGAGGCGCGCGAGCGCGCCCGCAAGGTGCTGCCGCAGTACGCCGAAGGCCCGCTCACGCGCGTGGGGACGGCCCGCAATCAGCCGGAGGCCGAGATGCTCGAGGGGCTGCTGCTCGAACAGGGGATCCCGTCGCTGGTCCGCCGCTCCGGCGGGTTCGACGTGCCCGACTTCCTGGCCAGCGGTCCGCGCGACATCCTCGTGCCCGCCTCCGGCGCCGAGCTCGCGCGCGAGGTGCTCGGCACGCCCGATCCGAACCGCCCGCGCCCGGAGGGCTCGGGCACGCCTCCGTGGGTGAGGGCGATGGCGGTCGCGCTCGCCGTGGTCATCGTCGCGGTCATCGCCGCGGGCGTCTTCGCGGCGATCTACTAACAGGGGTCAGACCCCCAGTAGGGGCGCCTAACAGGGGTCAGACCCCCATTAGGGTTCCCTAACAGGGGTCAGACCCCCATTAGGGTTCCCGAAAGGGGGTCTGACCCCGTTCAGGCCGGCGCGGCGAGGCGGGCGAGGTGGGATCGCCAGGCCGCCTCGGTGTGACGGGTGCGGCGGCGGCCGAACGCCTGCTCGAGCGCGTCGTCCGGCCCGGCGCGGACGACGCCGATCGCGGCGCGCTCTCCCTCCTCGCGTGCCACGAGGTCGAACACGGTGCCGCCGAGCAGGAGCGCGTCGGCGCGGCCGGGCGGGAACGCCGGCTCTGACCCCTCGCGCAGCCGCCGCGCGACCGCCGGCCGCACGTGCCGCGTCTGGCCCGAGAGCCACTGCGCCCCGCCCTCGACGAACCACGCCGAGCGCATCCAGCGGCGGAGGCGGCGCGGGCCCAGCGGCGGCGGGAAGCCCGGATGGCGCGCCGCCAGCGCGCGCCGGGCGAGCAGGCCCGAAGGCGAGAGCATGAGCATCTCCAGCGAGCCCTCGACGTTCGACGCCCGCTGCGCCAGCAGCCGCGGCGCGAGCACGTGCAGCTCGCGCTCGGCGGCCCAGCCGACCACGTAGCGCCGGGCCGCCGGCGACGTCAGCCGCCGCTGCACGGGCAGCCACGGCTGCGCGGCATCGAGCTGTGCCGGCGACC
This sequence comes from uncultured Solirubrobacteraceae bacterium, assembly GCA_963792385.1. GTDB lineage: Bacteria > Actinomycetota > Thermoleophilia > Solirubrobacterales > Solirubrobacteraceae > DASSUW01. The sequence continues at coordinate 637,929 of CAWBVZ010000003.1, forward strand.
CGTGCAACACGACCGCCAGCTCGCCGAGCTGCACCTCGAGCAGCCGCTCCAGCCGCCCGCGCGCGTACTCGAGCTGCGCCAGCACGCGCTCGACGTCGTCGGCGTCACGCTCGTCGTGGCGGGCGACGAACGTCTCAGATTCAGTCTCTAGCCAGATGCTCCTAGCGTGGCAGGCACGTTCCACGCCTGCGCCGCGAACGCCTCGTCGACGGGCGTGCCGGCCCGGTTGGCGACCAGGTTCGCGAACGTCGTGTACGCGACCTGCGCCACGACCTCGAGCTGCTCTTCGGCCGACAGGCCGAACCCCTCGCTCACGTGCCCGCGGTCCCGGAGCAGAGCGGTCGCGAACGCGCGCAGCGCCTCGAGGCGTGCGTCGGGGAGTGGTTCGCCGGCCCGCAGCGCGGCGACGACCTTCGGTGAGCCCCCGGCGCCGGCCGCGAACGTCGAGTGCGCCGCCATCGAGTAGGGGCTGCGGTTCTCGAGGCTGACCGTGACGCCGACCACCTCGCGCTCGAGCGGCCGGAGGGAGCTGCGCCGCAGGCTTTCCTGCATGGCGCCGAAGCCCGCCAGGGCGACCGGCGACCCGGCGATCGTGGCGGCCAGGTTGGGGATGAAGCCGATCCGCTGCCGGATCCCGCTGAGCGCCTCGCGTGACGGCGACGGCGCCGACTTCTCGGTGTGGATGGTGAACATGCCGCCACGATGCCGCTCCGAGGGCAGCGGTTCGATTCCCTCCGAGGGAATGGCGTCCGGCCCTAGACTCCGCTCGTGGCCGTCGGGGACCTGTTCCGCCACTGGAGAGGCGTGCGGCGGCTGAGCCAGCTCGCGCTCGCGCTGGAGGCCGGCACGACGCCGCGCCATGTGAGCTTCATCGAGACCGGCCGGTCGCAGCCGAGCCGCGCGATGGTGCTGCGCCTCGCGCGCGTCCTCGACGTGCCGATCCGCGAGCGCAACCAGATCCTGCTCGCCGCCGGCTACGCGCCGCTCTATCCCGAAACCGGCCTCGCGGGAGAGGAGGCCGCAGCAGGTCCGCGCGGCGCTCGACCGGATGCTGGCCGCCCAGGAGCCGCACCCGGCGGTCGTTATGGACCGCTACTGGAATCTCCTGGACTCCAACGCGGCCGCCGCCACGCTGTTCGCGTGGCTCCTCGGCGATCGCGCCGGCGAGGAGGGCGCCAACGTGATTCGCCTGTTCTTCGATCCGGACGGGCTGCGGCCGCACGTCGAGAACTGGGAGGAGGCTGCCGAGGCGCTCGTCCAGCGCGTGCACCGCGAGGCGGTCGGCGGGGCGCCGGACGCCCAGACCCTCGCGCTGCTCGACGAGGCGCTGGCGTACCCCGGCGTCCCGTCCGCATGGCGGGTGCCCGACTTCGGGCGCCCGCTGCTCCCCGTCGTCCCCGTCCGGTTCCGCCGCGACGGAGTCACGCTGAGCTATTTCTCGACCGTCACGACGCTCGGCACGCCGCAGGACGCGATGCTCCAGGAGATCCGCGTCGAGAGCTTCCACCCCGCCGACACGCGCACCGCTAGCGCGGCACCCGTGCCTGGATCTCGTTCGCCTGCTGGAAGGTCGGGCGGTTGATCCAGTGGATCAGCGGCTGCGTGGCGCCGCCGGTGGCCCGGAACGACACGGCGTCGAAGCACCACTGGTCGGCGGTCGGGCACTTCGGGTCGCCGCCGTAGAGCTCGCTCGCCGGCACCGTCAGCGCGGCTCGCAGCGACCCGCGCAGCGCCCGCCGGCAGCGCTTCAGTGATCCGCCGCCGCAGTACTCGCGCGAGTAGCGCCCGCGCACGCGCAATCCGAGCAGCGTCCGCAGGTCCTTGCGCACGTAGCCGTACCAGCCGTCCTGGTACGCCGAGCCGAGGTGCTGGCCGCCGTTGTTCGGCTCGTTGTCGGCATCCACCGCGGCGAGCAGCTGATCGAGCGCGGGCCGCCCGAGCGTCGGCCCGAACTGCGCCCGCACCCACCGCGGCCACCATGCGTCGAGGATCCGGATCGCATCGGCGTGCTCGTACACGCCGTTGCGGTCGTGGTCGCGCCGGTGACCGCCGGCCCGCTGCCAGGCGCGCAGCTTGGCGACGGCGTCGCGCAGCGCCGGGTCGGTCTGCCGACGGCCCAGCACGCGCAGCGCCAGCGGCAAGACGGTGTGCGCCCGCAGGTCGCTCGTCCCGGCCAGCTCCATGATGTCGATCGCCTTCGGCAGCGTGATCTTCCGGCGGCCACGGATCGCCTTCTTCAGCCCGTCCTCGAGCAGCACCGAGCGGTAGGTCGACGAGTACGTGACTGTGTCCGAGGCGGCGAAGCCGCGCGCCTGCTTGTTGTTCCAGTTGACGAGGTAGCGCTGGTCGATCACGCGCGGGTGCTTGCGGAACCCGGTGAAGCGCGCCGTCCACGCGTCGGGGTCCCAGCCACGCCACTCGAACTGTCGCCGCGCGCGCACCGGGAAGTCGTGGTTCAACCGGCTCGCGCGCACCGGGTTCGCGCCCGAGTTGAAGTACGCGATGTGCTCTGGATCGGCGTAGAACCAGTTGAACGTGTAGCCGACCTTGCTCGCCGCCCGCTGGAACGTCTGCGGGCTGCGCACGACCTCGGGCGTGTTGAAGTCCATGAATCCGGCCGCCGAGTCGATCTCGTGGAAGTACGTCGAGCGCAGCCGCGCGAATGCGACCGGCCGCCCGCGCACGGTGCCGCGCCCGGCGATCAGCCCCATCTTCGTGCGCTCGGCCCGCAGCGTCTGCCGGCCGGGCGGCGTCTGGTCGGCCGGGGTCGGAATCCACTGGTTGGTCCGCTCGACGACCTCGATCGGCAGGCACGCGCCGCGGAACCGGTAGTACATCGAGTGCACGGTCGGCTTCGCACCGCCCGGCTCGCACAGGTCGAGCGCGAACGTGTCGATGTTGTCCTGCCCGGCCGACGTCGCGCTCCACGCGTAATCGCGGCCGCGACCGAGCTGCACGTAGAGGTTGATGCCGACGAACGAGGCGCCCTGGGCGTCGATCCCCGGCAGGGCGCCGGAGGCGGGGGCGTGGACGTCCTCCTCCATCAGGATCTGCGGGTTGAAGTAGGCCACCTGCGGCCCGGCCACCATCACCGGGTGCCCGCTGGCGGACTCGCGGCCGGACACCAGCAGCGCGTTCGAGGCGCTGGGCGGGAACGCGGAGGGCGTGAGGGAGACCCCGCCGGCCGCCTTGGCGGCGCCGCTCGCGACCACCTCGTGGCGCTCGAGCGAGCCGGCATCCGGCCGCGCCACGCTGCCGCGGCGGACCCGCTTGGAGCGCACCTGGTACGGGAACCGCCCGCGCAGGATCGTCACCGGCGCGTCGGGGTCCTCGGCGGCGCGGAAGTCGCGGAACACCTTCGCGCCGGGGCGGCCGAACCGCTTGTCGAGCGCGGTCGCGACCTCGGCCCAGTCCAGCTCGTTGCCACCGCCACGTCCGAAGATCCCGCCGACCAGCGAGGCGGTCGCGATCAGGTCCTGGCGCTTCCACGGGTCCGGTCCCTGCGGCCGCCCGATCGCGGCATACTCGCCCGGCAGCTTCGTCGGGTCGAGCTTCGCCTCGGCGATGTACTGGTTGATGCCGGCGATGTAGTTGTCGCTGTCCGAGCGCAGGATCTGCCCCTGCGGGCCGAGCGGGGCAGGGTCCTGCTGGGCCTGGCGCGTGAGGTCGGCCTCCGTGTACGGGGCGACCTCCCATTGCTCGGCGTCCATCGCGGCGCCGGCGCCGCCGGCGAAGCTCGAGAGCTGCGCGCGCCCGGCGTGGCGCAGCACGTCCATGAAGAACAGCCGGTCCTCGGCACCCGCGTAGCCGAGGCCGAACATCGCGCCGTTGCGGTCGGTGCCGTACACGTGCGGCACGCCGAAGCCCTTGTCGCGCACGATCGTCACGTCGGATCGGGGGGAGTAGGTGCGCTCGGCGTCGCCGGGGCGCACGCCGAAGCTCGAGTCCTTGAAGAAGCTGGGGATCTGGGCGTCTGTCAGCCCGGGCGTCGCGTACACGAGGTCGCGGTACATCCCGAGCTGGTCGCAGCAATGCGGCACCGTCCGGCCGGTCGCCAAAAAGGCGGCGAGCTCGATCGCGTTGTAGTGCCCGCGCGTGCCGGGCGGGAGAACGTCGCGGAACCCCCCGCCGTCATTCGCCTGGTAGGCGCCGGGCGGCGGACCGCTGCCGGGGAGACCCGGGAGCTGGGCCGAGGCGGGCGGAGCGAGCAGCGCGAGCGTCGCGACGAGGACGACCAGAAACCGGAGCATAGGCGGGCCGGTACCCGTGTACGTCAACGTTCAAGCATGCGTGCGCGAGGCGCGCACGCGAACCGCTTCCGGCCTCAGGCGTACGCGAGTGCGCCGTCGGCCTGCACGATCGAGGTGATCTCCTCGGACGCGCGCTCGAACTCCTCGTCGGAGAGCACGGGCGTGCCCTCGAACGGGAGGTCGCGGGTGATCTCCAGCCACGAGCGACAGCCGCCGTAGTCGTCCCGCACGCGCACCGTCACGGGGCGCGGGATGCGGTACGTGCGCAGCAGCAGCACATGCAGCGGGTGCCGGCGCTTCCACGCCAGGCGCTTCTCGGCGTAGTCCGGCGTCCAGACGTAGAACGGCGACAGCCCGTCGACGACGCGCCGGTCGTTGACCGTCCAGGCCGCCGACACCTCGGCCCAGGCGCGGATCCGCACCCGGTCGGGCTGGGCGATCCCGCCATCACGGGTGAGTGCGTGGATCGGCGGCTCGCCGTCGCTCCAGACACCCTCCTCGAGCGCACGCCGTAACTCCGGCTGGTGCGACTCGCGCACCAGGTCGCCACGCTGGTGGTCGAAGGTGGGGTACAGGAAGAAGCGGTCATGCTCGAGCGCGAAGTGCTTTTCGCGCTCGCGAATGCCGCCTTTACGGAGCGTCACGAGCTGCTCGCCTTCGGCGAGTGCGCGCACAGTGACGGCCCATTCCTTGAATGCAATCGGCATAGGGAAAGGTGGGAGGGGGGTTTATTGGAGACTGCGATCTGCCCGAAGGCGACCCATCGCAGCCTGCCCTGAAACTGTCGCCGACTAAACCCTCGGCAAACAGCGTCACATACTATGCACAAAGTTCGGGAATCGCCAAACTTCCCTGCAAATCACACTCATCTAGGAGAAGTGACCTGTGTGACGACGGTCACACTTTGGTGTCGTTGAGGCCTTCGATGACCTCGAGCACCGCCGCGAAGTCCTGCTCGCCGAGCCCGCGGCCCGCGCCGGCCGCATACAGCTCGCCGGCGAGTGCGGCGGCGGGGAAGGCGGCGCCGGCCTCACGCGCCTCCTCCAGGCACAGCCGCACGTCCTTGAGCATGTGGTCGAGCTTGAAGAGGGGCGAGAAGTCGTGGCGGAGCATCGGCTCGCCTTTGAGCTGCAGCATCGTCGAGTTCGCCGAGCCGCCGGCCATGACCTTCAGCAGCGCCTCCAGGTTCACGTCCGCCCGGCGGCCGACGACCAGGGCCTGAGCGAGCGTCGCGGCGTTCACGGCGCTGACGGCATTCGAGAGCACCTTCACCTGCTGGCCGGTGGCGACACCGCCGACGTGAACGATGATCTCGCCCATCGCCTCCAGGAGCGGCATGGCGCGCGCCATGTCGTCGTCGCTGCCGCCGGCCATGATCGTGAGCGTCCCATCCTCGGCCTTTGGTGCCGACCCCGTGACGGGCGCGTCGACGAACGCGTACCCGCGCTCGGCGAGCTCGGCGCCGATCCGGCGCGCGTCGGCAGGCCCGATCGTCGACATGTCGATGAACAGCGTGTCCGGGCGGGCGCCGTGGACTGCCCCGTCATCGCCGAGCAGAATCGCCTCGACCTGCGGGCCGTCGACGACCATCGTGATCACGACGTCGCTGCGCTCCGCGACCTCGCGCGGGGTCGCCGCGACGTGGCCGCCGTGCTCGGCCGCCCACGCCTCGGCGCGCTCACGGGTGCGGTTGTAGACCGTCACCTCGAAGCCGGCGCGGCGGAGGCTGGCCGCCTGGCGCGACCCCATGATGCCCAGCCCGATGAAGCCGACGGCCTCTGGCACGACGCCGGAGGCTACCGGTCAGGCGGCGAGCGGCATCTGGTCGGGCTCGGCCAGGTGCTGGTGCGACGGGCAGTAGCCGTTCTGCGGCAGCGGCGTGCGCTGGCAGGCGGTCCCGCGCCGCGTCGTCGCCCGGCACTCGATCCGGTTGCCCTCGATGTCGTAGCCGCTCAGCGGCATCGTCGCGAAGTAGTCCTTCGCGAACGTCAGGTACCGGTCTACGACGCGATAGACCCGTGGTTGTGCCGACATCGGGAAGTACACCCGGATGTCGTTGAACAGGGTCTTGGTCGGTCTCGCGAAGTAGTGCCAGTCGGTGGCCAGCCGGTACACGGCTGTCTCACAGGCACGCAGCACCCGCTCGTGATTGCTCGGGCCCCAATGACCCGGCTTGTCCTCGAGGATGTCGGGCGCGAGTTCGCGATAGATGGAACGACTGAAGCGATACATGGTGCTGTTCGTTCTCCCCTTCGGGCCTTCTCACGCTGGCAAGGGCTCCCCCAGGAACCCCGGCCCCGCACTGATAGCCGATAACGTTCAATTTGGAACGCTCGGTTTGTTGAGTTCGCGTTAAGACGCGAACCGGCGTTCGGTTTGTAGCGTCCCGGCGAAACCCGCGTTCAGGCCCAGTGATCCAGGCGGGGCTCCGCCGAATCGGGGTCGAACACGGTGTGGCGGTCGTCGAGCGCGGGATCGGTCTCCGGGAAGTCGGCGCGCGCGTGGGCGCCGCGGCTCTCCTCCCGCGAGAGCGCGGCGCGGCCGACCAGACGGGCGAGCGGGTGCGGGTCCTCCAACAGTGGCTGCAGGCCCGCCGCGTCGCGCTCGAGGCCGGCGTGACGCCACATCGCCTCGCGCGTCTCGCGCGTGGGGGCGGGCGCGATCGGGTTGTCGTTCGTCACAGGTGCATCGGCCGCGGTTGCGGGCGGCTCCTCGAGGGCGCGCAGCGCGGCGCGGCGCCCGAACACGAAGCACTCCGACAGCGAGTTCGAGGCGAGGCGGTTCGCGCCGTGCAGGCCGGTGCACGCGCACTCGCCGACCGCGTACAGCCCGGGCACCCGCGAGCGGCCGTCGAGGTCGGTGACGATCCCGCCCATCACGTAGTGGCTCGCGGGCGCGACGGGCACGAGCTCGGTCGTCGGGTCGAGCCCGGCCTCGCGCAGCGCGGCCACGATGTTCGGGAAGCGCCCCGGGTCGACGTGGCGCATGTCGAGGCTGACGAAGCCGGTGCCCTGCTCCTGGAGCGTGCGGAAGATCGCGCGGGCGACCGCGTCGCGCGGGGCGAGCTCGTCCACGAACCGCTCGCCGTGAGCGTCGTGCAACGTCGCTCCCTCGCCGCGGATCGCCTCGCTGATCAAGAAGCCCTCACGGCCTGGCACTCCGACCACCGCGGTCGGGTGGAACTGCGCGAACTCGAGGTCCGCCAGCGCGGCGCCCGCCGCCCGGGCAAGCAGCAGGCCGGAGCCGAACGAGCCGGGCGGGTTGGTCGTGCGCGACCACAGGGCGGCCGCCCCGCCGGTGGCGAGGATCGTCCCGCGCGCGGTGAGCGTGCGGCCGTCCTCGAGCCGCACGCCGCTCACATGTCCGTCGCCCGCGAGGCGCGCGGCGCGCGCGCCCTCGAGGACCTCGATCGCCGGGTCCTCGGCGACGTTGGCGGAGAGCTGGCGGAGGATCCGGCGGCCGGTCGCGCTCCCGCCCGCGTGCACGACCCGGCGGACCCCGTGGCCGCCCTCGAGGCCGAGGGCGACGTTGCCGTGGCGGTCGGCGTCGAAGCGCACGCCGAGCGCCTCGAGGTCGTGGAAGCGGGCGGGCGCCTCGTCGCACAGGACCTGGGCGGCGCTGCGGCGGACGAGCCCGCGGCCGGCGGTCAGCGTGTCATCCAGATGGCGCGCGGGCGAGTCGTCGACGGTCAGCGCCGCCGCCAGGCCTCCCTGGGCCCAGTACGACGCGGTCTCGGCGAGCGGGCGCGCCGAGACGAGCACCACCCGCGCACCCTCGCGGGCTGCGCACAAGCAGGCGAACAGCCCGGCGGCGCCCGCGCCCACCACCACGAGGTCGGAGCGCTCGTCGTTCACGGAAGGCCGTACGGTACCGGCGTGCCCGCACTCTGGCTGCGACACGACGCATCGCTCGGCCACGACATCCCGGGCCATCCCGAGCGGCCTGAGCGCATCCGTGCCCTGGAGGCCGAGATGGACCGCCACGGCTGGTTCGGCGCCACGGTCGAGCAGGCCCCGGCTGTCGACCGCTCGCTGCTTCACCTGGTCCATCCGGAGTCCTACGTGTCGTCGATCGAGGCGCTGTGCGCGCGCGGCGGCGGGTTCATCGACGCCGACACGGCGGCGGTGCCGGACACGTGGGAGGCGGCGCTGCACGCGGCCGGCGGCGCGGTGGCGCTGGTGGACGCGCTGCTCAGCGGGTCGGCACGCACCGGCGTGTCGGCGCTGCGGCCGCCCGGCCACCACGCCGAACGCGAGCAGGCGATGGGGTTCTGCTTCTTCGGGAATGTGGCGGTGGCAGCGCGCCGGGCGACGTCCGCGCACGGCCTCTCACGCGTGCTGATCCTCGACTGGGACGTGCATCACGGCAACGGGACCGAGGCGATCTTCGCCGCCGACTCCGACGTGCTGTTCGTCTCGATCCACGAGTGGCCGCTGTATCCGGGCACCGGCCCGGCCTCGTACGCGGGCGTCGGAGCGGGCGAGGGCTACACGGTCAACCTGCCGGTCCCGTCCGGCACCGGTGACACCGCGTACCGCTCGCTGGTCGAGCACGTGGCGGCGCCGCTGATCGCGCTGTGGGAGCCGCAGCTGGTGCTCGTCTCGGCGGGCTTCGACGCACACCGCGACGACCCGCTCGCCACCTGCACCGTGACCGAGGCGGGGTTCGCCGGCATGACCGCGTCGCTGCGGCGGGCGTGCGACGCGGTCGGCGCGCCGCTGGGCCTGGTGCTGGAGGGCGGCTACGACCTCGGCGCGCTGGCAGGCTCGATGGCGGCGCTGATGCCGGTGCTGGTGGGGGACGGAGCGGTAGACGCGGGCGCGGTCGCGCGGCACCCGCTCGCCGACGAGGCTGTGGCGCGGCTGGGCGCGTGGTGGCCGGGGCTCGGCGGCTGACGCGGGCGAACGTCAACTGCGGCATTGAAGGGGTGGGATCGAGGGGTGTGGCGACTTGATCTCGCTATGCGGCATCAAGTCGCCACACCCCTCGGAGAACGCGGCCTGCAGGCTCCTCGCTTCCCCACCCAGCGCAGTTGACGTTCGCTACGGCCGGGGTTCGCTTGTCGCGGACGGCGTAGCGGTCGCCGAGCCACCGGCGGACGCCTGCGGCGCGACGTGCCGCACGTACGCGCCCTCGACCTGCCCGGAGAGATCTTGCAGCCCCTGATTGGCGGCCCGCTGGCTGTCGTACTGGCCGGAGAAGACGACGAAGCGGCCGGGCTCGAGTGAGGCGTATTCATCCGAGTTGAGGATTCCCACGGGCACGCCCTGCCCAGCGAGCTCGGTCGCGCGGGTCGTGGCGGCCTCGTTGGTGCTGGCGGACTCGAGCACGATCGTCCACGCGTCCTTGCCCTCCGGCCAGTCGGCGATCTCGGGGGTGCCGCTCGCGCTGCCATCGTCGGTGGCGGGTGGGATGGTCACGGAGTCTGGCGTGGGTGTCCCTGCGACGCCCGGGGCCGCCGTCGCCGTCGCGGCGGGCGTCGGTGCCGCGGGGCTCACCGTCACTGTTTCGGGGTCGCCGGCCAGCTCGACGAGCGCGAGCACGAGCGCGAGCACGGCGATCGTCAGCAGCGCCACGACGAGCGCGACCGGACCGCGCCAATTCGGCGGCGGCGCGACCGTCGTGCCGACGCTAGCGCCGCACTCGAGGCACCACTCCTGCTCGCCGGTCAGCGCCGACCCGCAGCGCGGGCACCGGCGCTGCGCGGGCTCCGGCGGCGGCGGTGTGGGAGGCGGAGGAGTCTCGACGGCGCTCACGGCCGGTCCTCTCCGCGCGAGGAGAGCGGGTCGCCGGACGGCACCGGCGGCGGCACCTCTTCATCGCGGCGCCCGTTCGGGTTCGTGCCGTCGACCTCGGGGTGCGTCTCGGCCTCCTCGGCAGCGGGCGTCGCATCCTTGCTCGGCCGGGGCTCGCGCCTCGGCTTGCCGGTAGGAGCGTCCTCGGCGGCCGGCTTGCGCCCCCGCGGCGCTCGCTTCGGCTTCTCGGCGGGGGCGGCCACGTCCTCGCTCGGCGTGCCGGGCTCGGCGGTGGGGGCGGACTCGGCGGGAGCCGGTGCGGCAGCGGCAGCGGCGTCGGCCTCCGGCGGTGCCTCAGCGGTCGGCGCAGTCTCTGGCGGTGCGTCGGCGGTCGGCGCAGTCTCTGACGGTGCGGCGGCGGTCGGCGCAGTCTCTGGCGGTGCGTCGGCGGTCGGCGCAGTCGCCGGTGCGGCGTCAGTCTCCGGCGTTGCCTCAGCGGCCGGCGCGGCCCCCGGTGTCTCCTTCGCTGCCGGCTCGTCCTGTGCAGGCGCCGGCTCGACGGGCGGCCGGCGGCGTCGGCGGCGGCCGACGGAGCCTCGGCGCCTTCGACGGGCGCGCCCATCACGGTTGGCTGGTCGCGCCGCGCGAGCCACTGGCTCGTCACGGACGCCGGGGGCACCGCTTCCGGCTCGGCGGCCGTGGCCGGCCGCGGGCCGGCGGCCCAGAGAACGCTTGCGGGGCCGGGCTCAGTGACCGCGTGCGAGCCGGTGGTCGGGTGGGCGGCCGCCGCCGCGGCGATCGCGGCGTCGCGCTGCGCGAGCGCCTTCGCGTCGAGCGGCGTGCCGCAGCGCGAGCAGTAGCGAGCGTCGCTGGAGTGCAGCTCGCCGCACTCAGGGCACGTGCCGCCGATGCCGGGCTCGCGCAGCACCGGCTCGGCGTGCGGCTCGCCCAGGCGGCTCTCGAGCCCGCGCACCTCGATGTCGAGCGTCGCGATCCGCTCGGCCTTCGCCGCGATGAGCCGGCGGTGCGACTCCCGCGGCGTCCCGCCGACGGTGCGATGGACCTCGTAGATGAAGCCGCCGAGGTCGCGCAGCAGCAGCTCGCGGACCCGGCGCAGATAGCGAAGCCGCCGCCGCAGCTTGCCGCGGCGCGCGCTCGGTGCCGGGCCGAGCTCGAGCTGGCCGGGATCGACGCCGGCGGGAAGGTCGCGGGCCACCACGGGCGCGGCGGCGGCCGGCGCGGCGGCGGGCTCGGGCGTCGCCTCCGGCTGCGGCGTCGCGACGGGCTCGGCGGCGACGGCGGGCTGATCGCCGGTGCGCGGAAGTACCTGCGTCGCCTGGTCCCCGGAAGCGGGCACGGGCTGACCACCGCCCGGCTCGGCGGGGGTTTCGGCAGGCGCGCCGGCCGGCTCGGAGGACGCGGGCGTGGGGACCTGCGTCTCGTCGGCGGTCGCGGGGCGTCGGCGTCTCAGTCGTCGCAGCAGGCCGCTCATACGTCGCAGGGGCGCACGGTCGGCGCGCGCCCCTGACAGTCGAGTATACGGTCGTGATCGCGGTCCACGCCGCTATCAACCCGTAAGCGGCCCGGTCGGTGCGCGACGAGGGCTACGGCGAGTGCTCAGCGACGACGTCGCGCCAGGCGGCGACCACGCGCGCGGCCATCCGATCGGCGGAGAACAGCTCGGCCCGTGCACGCCCCTCCACGCGGGGGTCGTCCGCCTCCAGCACCGGACGCAGGGCGGCACGCCAGGCGTCGCGATCCCACGCCGCACAGAACGCTCCCGCGATGCCCTCCAGCGCCACCGGATGGATCCCGACCGGCGTCCCGAACGCCGGCACGCCGCACGCCAGCGCTTCGAGCACCGACAGCCCGAACCCCTCCGCCTGGGACGGCACGAGCACGGCGTTCGCCGCGTTGATCCAGAACGGGACGTCGGTCGGCGGGACCCGGCCCATCGTCAGCAGCGTCGCGTCGGCGGCGGCCTCCTGCGCGCGGTCAAAGCGCTTCAGCGGCCGCGCGGGGTCGTGCGGGAACAGGAGATAGCGCCCGTCTGGGTCGAGGCCGAGCCGCTCCCTGGCCTCGCGCCGCGGGATCGGCCGGAAGCGGTCGAGGTCGATGCCGACCGGCAGCACCGCCACGCGCCGCGTTGTCCCTGCGCCGGGCAGCAGCGAGCTGAACTCGCGCGAGACGGCGGCGGGAAGCGCGGTCAGCGGCAGGATCGCGCGTGACAGGCGGTTCGAGCGCGGGTCGAACAGATCGTTGCCGTGCAACGTCACCACCACCGGTCCGAGCCGCGCCGCCACGGCCGGGTAGGCCGTCAGGCCGAAGTGGGCGTGCACCACGTCGAACCGCGTGCCGCGGAAGCGGCGCCGCAGCGCGCGCGCCGCTCGTGCGTAGCCGCGCACGCCGCCCGCGAAGCAGAACAGCTCGACCTCGACGTCGCCGCGCCGCCGCAGCGCATCGACCTGATCGCGCACGAACGAGCCGAACGCGGGCCGCTCCGGCGAGGGGTACATGTTCGTCACGACGAGCGCACGCACGCGGCGCCGAGCCTACGTCACACCCCCGTCGCAGACTTGTGACGATCGCGTCTAGAGCCGTGACGGCACCCCGCGGAGACTGGCGGAGCCTCGTCACACGGCGGGGCGCCGGGCTCCGGGGCAGCCGGAGCGGGGGACCGACTGGGGGCTGGAGATGCGGTTCGAGCTGATGGGGCGCGCGCATGCGCGGCTGGTGCGCGCGCTGGCCGGTACAGGCGGGCAGGGAACGGTCGAGTACGTCGGCCTCGTGCTGCTCGTCGCGGTGCTGATCGCCGGCGTCGTCAAGGCGAGCGGCGGCTTCTCGGACACCGGGATCGCCGACGCCGTCGTGAAGAAGATCAAGGGCGCGATCACGGGCGTCGGGGAGGGATGAGCGGCGAAGTCGGCGAGTTCCTCGCCGAGTCCGGAGCGGTCGTCGGCGGCGGCGCCGTGCTCGGGGCCACGCTCGGGTTCATGGTGGGGTCGCTGCTGCACGACTTTCTGCCGGACGTCGACCCGGACGAATGGGCACGCCAGGGCGGCTTCTTCGGCGGGCTCGCGGGCATGGTCGCCCTCGTCGACCGGGCTTAGACTTGGCGCATGACCAAGCGCTCACGCCGGTACGTGCTGGTCGCCGTCACGGTGACGCTCGGCGTCGGTACTCGGGGAGCTCGGCGGGGCTTGGGGCGACGTCGAGTACTACGCCGCCTTTGCCGGGCTCGTCGCCGCGATCGTCGTTTTCGGCCTGACCTGGCTGGAGTTCGCGCCCGACGGCGCGTTCCGGCGGCACTCGCCGCCCCGCTAAGTGTTCCCGCGTGGTCGCCTGCCAGACTGGCGGGCGTGATCGGGCATGACGCTTCGCCGACCCTGGGGCCGGCGCCCGAGGAGGTGCGCAGGCGTCCCGTCGGGGTGTTCGACTCCGGCGTGGGCGGGCTGACGGTTCTGCACGAGCTGCTCGTGCAGTTGCCCGCCGAAGACTTCGTCTACCTCGCTGACTCGGCGCGCTTCCCGTACGGCGCCCGCACGGGCGCCGAGCTCGAGGGCTTCGCGCTCGAGGTCGCCGAAGAGCTGATCGCCCGCCGCGTGAAGCTGCTCGTCGTCGCGTGCAACTCGGCGACCGCAGCGGCGCTGCCGGCGCTGCGGGAGCGGCTGCGGCAGACCACGCTCGGCGTCGACGTGCTCGGCGTCGTCCAGCCCGGCGCAGTGCAGGCCGTGGCGGCGACGCGCAACGGGCGCGTCGGGCTGCTCGCCACGCCGGCGACCGTCGACAGCGGCTCGTATGCGCGCGCGATCGCGGACGCCGACCCCTTCGTGCAGCTCACCTCGGTGGCGTGCCCCGACCTGGCCGCGATCATCGAGGCCGGGTTCCCGTTCGACGAGCACGTCGTCGACACCGTCCGTGCCTACTGCGCGCCGCTGCGTGAGGCCGGCGTGGACACCGTCGTGCTCGGCTGCACGCACTACCCACTCGTGCGCCCGATGCTCCAGCGCATGCTCGGCCGGCGCGTGAACATCATCACCTCCGGCGATCCGCTCGCCCACCAGGTCGAGCATGTGCTCGGTGCGCGCGGGCTGGCGAACCCGCGCGGCGACGAGCGGCCCGCGACGCCGGGGAGCGCCGCCGCGCCCGCGAGCCTCGTCGAGGGCCACTACTCGTTCCTGTGCACCGGCGACACGCACGCGTTCCGCGACCTCGGCACGCGGTTCCTGCAGCTGCCGCTCGGCGAGGTCGAGCCGGTCGTGCTCGGCGCCCGCGACCTCGTCGGCGGAGCGCGACGGTGAGCCGGCCGCGCAGCGGCGGTCGCGCGCCGGACGAGCTACGGCCGACCACGATCGAGCCGGGCTTCGTGCGCACCGCCACCGGCTCGGCGCTGATCTCGTGCGGCGAGACGCGCGTGATCTGCACCGCGTCCGCGCAGCACTCCGTGCCGCGCTGGATGATGGGCAAGGGCCGCGGCTGGGTGACTGCGGAGTACGGGATGCTCCCGGCCTCGACCGGCGACCGCAAGCAGCGCGACGTCACGAAAGGCCGCCCCGACGGGCGCACCGTCGAGATCCAGCGCCTGATCGGTCGCTCGCTGCGCGGCATCGTCGACTTCCAGGCGCTCGGCGAGCGCACGATCTACGTCGACTGCGACGTCCTGCAGGCCGACGGCGGCACGCGATGCGCCGCGATCACCGGCGGCCACGTCGCGCTCGAGCTCGCGTGCCGCAAGCTCGTCGCGGACGGTCTGCTCGAGCGCTCGCCGCTGACCGGGACCGTCGCAGCGGTGTCCTGCGGGGTCGTCGACGGCGTGCCGATGCTCGACCTCGACTACCCGGAGGACTCGTCCGCGGAGGTCGACGCCAACGTGGTCATGACCGGCGAAGGTGGCCTCGTAGAGGTGCAGGCCACCGCCGAGCGCACGCCGCTCTCGCGCGCCCACCTCGACGACCTGCTGGCGCTCGCCCAGCACGGCATCGAAGGCCTGCGCGAGATCCAGGCCGCCGCCGTCGCCTGAAGGCCCGCGCCGTGGGGCTCCTGCTTGCGACCCGCAACGCCCACAAGCTCCGCGAGTTCCGGCGGCTGCTGCCGGCGGTCGCTCTCGACCCGCTGCCCGACAGCCTGCCGACGCCCGTCGAGGACGGCGACACGTACGCCGCGAACGCGCTGATCAAGGCGCGCGCCGCTGCCGCCGCCACCGGCCGGGCGGCGATCGCCGACGACTCGGGGATCGAGGCCGCAGCGCTCGGCGGCGCGCCCGGCGTCACCACGGCCCGGTACGCGGGCGAGCACGCGACCGACGCCGAGAACCTCGCCAAGCTTGTCGCCGCGGTGCCCGCCGGCAGCGCGCTGCGGTACGTGTGCGTGATCGCCCATGTCGAGCCCGGCGGCGCCGAGCACCTGTTCGAGGGCACCGCGACGGGGACCGTGGCCGCGCAGCCGCGCGGCGAGGGAGGGTTCGGCTACGACCCGCTGTTCGTCCCCGACGACGGCCCGGGCGACGGCAGCACGATGGCCGAGCTGTCCGACGCCGACAAGGACGCGATCTCCCACCGCGGCCGCGCGGCGCGCGCGTTCGAGGAGTGGCTGCAGCGATGAAGGGCCAGCGCTCGCGCGCCGCCGCCGTGTCGATCGTCTCCAACACGGCGCTGATCGCGCTCAAGCTGGTCGCAGGCCTCGTCACCGGCTCGGTGGCGATCATCACCGAGGCGATCCACTCGTCGGTCGACCTCGCCGCGTCCTACATCGCGTTCTTCTCCGTCCGCCAGGCCGAGACGCCGGCCGACGCCTCGCACCGCTACGGGCACGAGAAGTTCGAGAACGTGGCGGCGGCCGCCGAGGGCGTGCTGATCCTCGTCGGCTCGGGCGTGATCGTGTACGCCGCGATCCGCAGCCTGATCGAAGGTCCTGAGCTCGAGTCGCTTGGCTTCGGCATCGCCGTCGTGGGCTTCGCCACCGTCGTCAATCTCGTGGTGTCCTCGTGGCTGTACAAGCAGGCGCGCGCGACGCAGTCGGCGGCGCTCGAGGGCGACGCCGCGCACCTGCGGACCGACGCGTTCACGTCGCTCGGCGTGCTCGTCGGCCTCGCGCTCGTGCAGTTCACCGGCGCGGAGTGGCTCGATCCGGTCGTCGCGATCGCGATCGCCGCGGCGATCGTGGTGACGGGCCTGCGGATCGTCGCGCGCTCGTGGGGCGTGCTCGTGGACGAGGCGCTGCCGGAGCCCGAGCAGCGGGCGATCCAGGAGGCGATCGAGGCGTTCGCCGGCCGCGGCATCGTCGGCTATCACCAGCTCCGAACGCGGCGGGCGGGCGCGCGACGCTACGTCGACCTGCATGTGCAGTTCGTCTCCGGCACCTCGCTGGAGGACGCCCACGCGACGGCGCACGCGTTGCGCGACGAGATCGACCGGCGGCTGCCGGGCGGCACCGACGTGCTCATCCACCTCGAGCCGGCGGACAAGGTCCGGCCCGGCTCAGAGCTGGGGGCGGGCGCCCCCGGCGCTAGCGCAGGTTGATGGCGGCCGCGAGGCCGACGGCGAACACGACGCCCGCGTAGCCGTCGTAGCCGGAGAGCAGCAGGATCAAGGCCGCCACGACGCAGATGGCGGCGGTGACGAGCCAGGCGATCTTCGAGAGGGGCACGTGGCGGCTATTCTCGCCCACGGTCGATGAGCCCTGCCCCGACCCTCACGCCGCCGCTCGCTCTCGACTACCTTCGCGAGCTGTCGGCCGACATCCGCTCAGGGGTCGTGCTCGACCCCGGCGGCGCCCTGCTGGCCGGCCCGGAGGCGCTCGGCGTAGCGGCCCGCGACCTGCTCGGCGCGGCGGGGAACGCCGAGGAGATCCACGTGACGACGCCCGACGGCGCGGTGTTCGCCGCGCGCTCGGACGAGCATGCGCTCGTCGTCGTCTGCGGACGCTTCGCGCTGCCGTCGCTGATCCGGTACGACCTGCGACTCGTGCTCGCCGACCTCGGCGGCGCCGAACGGCCGGGGGCCGCCTAAGCCGTGCCGCGGATTCCGCGCAAGCCGACGGCGCCGCGCCCACGCGGGGCGGTGGGCGCGATGGCCGCCTCGTTCGCCCGTCGCAAGGCGGCGCGAGAGCCGCGCGTCGTGCTCACCGACAAGGGCGGCCAGCCGCGCACGCTGGACGCCGACGACCCTGCCGGCGAACCGCTGCTAGACGCCGCCGAGCGCCTCATTTCCGCGGCCCACCGCGGTTCTCGGACCTAAATCCGGCCTCCGAATTCCCGCAAAATGCGGGGAAACGTCGACATTTGGCTCTAGCGCGTCCGATGCCGGTGTTAGCTTCGCCCGCGTCATCCAGATCCCCTGGGTACCGGGGGGTGTAAGGAGGAGTCATGACCACCAAGTCGGAATTCGTCGACAAGGTCGCGGCAGAGAGCGGCCTCAGCAAGAAGGACGCCGCTGCTGCCGTCGATGCCGTGATCGGCACCATCGAGAGCGAACTCAGCTCGGGCGGTGAAGTCGCATTCACCGGCTTCGGCAAGTTCCACGTCGCCGATCGCGGGGCCCGTGAGGGCCGCAACCCGCGCACGGGCGAGACGATGACGATCGCCGCCAGCCGCGTCCCGCGCTTCACCGCCGGGTCGGGCCTCAAGAAGGCCGTCAAGTCGTAGCCGGCGACGCGAAGTCTGTGTCGGGCGCCGGCGACCAGTCGCCGGCGCCCGGCCCGCCGCTTCGCCAGCCGTTCGGCGATCGCCTCACCGCCGCCGTCGCGGCGCGCGAATCGCAGATCGTCCTCGGGATCGACCCCGATCCCGCCCGCCTGTGGCCGGACCCGCTCGCACGGAGCTCCGAGGCGCGCGCGGCGCTCGCCCAGGCACTGGCCGCCGCTCACGCAGTCGCGCGCGACGCGACCGGCGACAGCACGCTCACACCACGACCGCCCGCGTTCGAGGCCGCCGCGGCGGTGCTCGCGCACTCGCTCGCCCTGATCGACGCGGCCGGACCCGCGTGCGTGGCGGCCAAGCCGCAGCTCGCGTGCTTCGAGCGGCTCGGCTTCGCCGGAGCGCTCGCGCTCGAGGCTGTCTGCGCGCACGCCCGCGCAACCGGGCTGCTCGTGCTCGCCGACGGCAAGCGCGGCGACGTGCCGGTCACTGCCGCGGCGTACGCGCAGGCGCTCGCCGGCACGACGCCGTCGCCGTTCGGTCCCGTGCCGGGCCTCGGCGCCGACGCGCTGACCGCCAACCCGCTGCTGGGGCGCGACGCGCTCGATCCGCTGGTGACCGGCGCGCGCGCCACGGGCGCCGGCGTGTTCGTGCTCGTGCGCACCTCCAACCCCGGCGCCGCCGACCTGATGGACCTGCGGCTGGCCGGGGGCGAGCGGCTGTGGGAGCGCCTCGCGGCGCTGGTCGCCGAGCTGGGGGAGCCGAGCGAGGGTGGGCTGAGCGACGTCGGCGCCGTGACCGGCGCGACGGAGCCGCAGCACCTGGAACGGATGCGCGAGCTGATGCCGCGCGCGCCGTTCCTGCTGCCCGGCGTGGGCGCCCAGGGGGGCGACGTCGCGACGCTCGCCCCGGCGTTCGCGCCCGGCCGAGCAGCCGGGCTCGTGACCGCCTCGCGGTCGATTGCACAGGCCCACGAAACGGCGGGCGGCGAGCCGGCCGTGGCCGCCCGCGCCGAGGCGGAGCGCCTGCGCGATGTGGCCTGGGCGCTCGCCTGAAGCCGCCTCCAGCGCCGCTATTATCGCCCCCGATGGCCGGTCGTAGCCCAGCGCGGTTCCTGGCCCCGCTCGCGCTCGTGGCCTTCGTGATCGCCCTGTTCATGGTCGTGACCTCCTCCGAGAACAAGCCGGGGGAGTCGAACGCACCCAACCAGTCCAGCGGCACGACGGCGACGCCGTCACCCGGCGAAACGGCGGAGAAGCCGAAGGGCCGGCGCCGCTACACCGTCAAGCCAGGCGACACCCCGTCGTCGATCGCCGAGAAGACAGGCGTGCCGCTTGACGAGATCCTGCGCCTGAATCCCGACCTCGACCCGCAGACGCTCAGCCCGGGCCAGCGGATCAAGCTCCGCCAGTGAGCCGTTCGCGCCTGACCGCAGCCGCCACCGCGGCGATCGCCCTGGCGCTTTCATTCACCGCGTCTGCCGACGCGCGCGACTGCCCGGACGAGATCAAGGCGCCGAACGCGATCGTGCTCGAGGTGTCGACCGGCATCGTCGCGTGCGAGCGCGCCGCGGACGCCGAGCGCCCGGTCGGCTCGACGGTGAAGCTGATGACGGCGCTGCTCACGCTCGAGCGCGCGGACCTCAGCGACCGCTACAGGGCCGCGGACTACCACCCCGCCCCCGCCGAATCGAAGATCGGCCTGATGCCGGGCGAGCGGATGAGCGTGCGCGATCTGCTGCGCGGGCTGCTGGTCGCCTCCGGCAACGACGCCGCGATGACGCTCGCGAACGGCGTCGCCGGGTCGGAGCGGGCGTTCGTGCGGCTGATGAACCGGCGGGCGCGCGAGCTGGGGCTGAAGCACACGCACTACGGGAACCCGATCGGACTCGACGAGCCGGGCGCGTACTCCAGCGCACACGATCTCGTCAAGCTGGCGCTGTTCCTGCGCACGAAGCCCTTCTTCCGGCGCACGGTCAAGCAGGACAGCGTCACGCTGACGACCGGTTCCGTCCCGCGCACGCTGCCGAATCGCAACACGCTGATCGGCGCCGTGCCGTGGGTCAACGGCGTCAAGACCGGGCATACGCAGCAGGCCGCGGAGGTGCTCGTCGGATCGGGCCGCAAGCGCGGGATCCAGGTCGTCTCGGCGGTGCTCGACGAGAAGGACAAGGCGACTCGCAACTCCGACACGGTGGCGCTGCTGAGCTTCGGCATCGGGCAGTTCCAGCGGATCACCGCCGCCCCCGTCAACACCCGGGTCGGCGTGAGGGTGCCGATCCGCTACCGCCGCGGCGCGGAGCTCGAGCTCGTGGTCGGGCCCAACGGCGAGCGCACCGTGGTCCCGCGCGGTCAGCGCAACGTCGTGACGGTCCGCCCGATCAAGTACCCGACGCGCGTCCAGGGCCCGATCCCGTACGGCACCAGGCTCGGGATGGCGGAGGTGCTCCAGGACGGCAAACGGATCGCCACGGTGCCGTTGATCGGCAACGCGGAGGTGCCGGACGCCGGTCTGGCGCAGCGCACCAAGTCCTGGTTCACGACGCCGATCGGTGTCGTGCTCGCGTTCGCGGTGCTGAGCGCTACGGTGCTCTTGGCACGGCGACGGCGAGGCTCTCGCGGATCCGGCCAACGCCGGGCACGCGAGGAGGCCCGGGCCGCATGATCATCACGGTCACTCTCAACACGGCCATCGACAAGACCCTGTCCGTCCCGAACTTCCGGCTCGGGCGCCGACACCGCACCGTGGAGCAGACCACGATGCCGGGCGGCAAGGGCGTGAACGTCGCGCGCGTGCTGAAGACGCTCGGCGCCCCGGTGATCGCGACCGGCCTGACCGGCGGCGCGACCGGCACGCGGATCGTCGACCAGCTCACGCAGCTCTCGGTGCTCAGCGACTTCGTGCGCATCCGCGAGGAGTCGCGCACGAACACCGCGGTGATCGACCCGACGACCGGCGAGCAGACCGAGATCAACGAGCGCGGCCCGAAGGTCTCCGAGCAGGAGGCCGAGCTGTTCGTCGACAAGCTTCTCTACCTCGCGAAGGGCGCGAGCATGTGCGTGTTCGCGGGATCGCTGCCGCGCGACGTCGACATCGACGTCTACGCGCGTCTGATCCGCGAGCTGCGCCGGCTCGGCGTGTCGACCGTCGTCGACACCGACGGCGACCCGCTGCGGCGGTCGGTGCGCGCCGAGCCGGACGTGATCTCGCCGAACGTGCTCGAGGCCGAGGAGCTGGTCGGGCACGAGTTCAACGACGACGAGGACCGCATCATCGCTGTGCGCGAGATGGTCGAGCTCGGCGCGGGCGAGGCGATGATGACGATGCCCGACGGCTGCTTTGCCTACATGCAGTCCGCAGAGCCCGGCGCCGATCCGCAGCTGTACCGCGTCCAGATTCCCGCCGGAGCGGTCGAGCCGCGCGCCACTGTCGGCTCGGGCGATGCCTTCCTGGCGGGCTTCGTGGCCGCCCGCTACAACGGCAAGCCGACCTCGGAGTGCCTCGCCTACGGCGTCGCGTGCGGTGCCGAGTCGACCCAGCACCTGGGCGCCGGCCTCGTCGATCCGGACCGCGTGGCGCGACTGCTGGACGAGATCGAGGTAGAACGTCCGGAACTACCGGCAGAAGTGGGCTAGCCTGGGCGTGACTGTCCGCCGCGAACCCTAGGATCTGCGAATGGAAGTAGAGATCGGCCGCGGCAAGAAAGCTCGCCGCGCTTACGGATTCGACGACGTCGCCATCGTTCCTTCCCGTCGCACGCGCGACCCGGATGACGTCGACATCACTTGGACGCTCGGGCCGTACCGGTTCGAGCTCCCGCTCCTCGCCTCGGCGATGGACGGTGTCGTGTCCCCGGAGACGGCGGGCATCATCGGCAAGCTCGGCGGCCTCGCGGTCCTGAACCTCGAGGGCATCTGGACCCGCTACGAGGACGCCGACGCGCAGCTCGAGCGGATCGCGGGCCTGGACCGCGAAGAGGCGACCCGGGAGATGCAGGAGATCTACCAGGAGCCCGTCAAGGAAGAGCTCATCGCGCAGCGGATCGAGGAGATCAAGGCGCATGGCGTCGTCGCCGCCGCGTCGCTGACGCCGCAGCGGGTGGAGCGCTGGTACGAGCTCGCGCTCGACGCCGGGCTCGACATCCTCGTCATCCAGGGCACGGTGATCTCGGCCGAGCACGTCTCCAGCCAGGGGCACGTGCTGAACCTCAAGGAGTTCGTGCGCGAGGTGCCGGTGCCGGTCGTGCTCGGCGGCTGCGCGAGCTACTCGACCGGCCTGCACCTGATGCGCACCGGCGCGTCGGGCGTGCTGGTCGGCGTCGGCCCGGGCGCGGCGTGCACCACGCGCGGCGTGCTCGGCATCGGCGTGCCGCAGGCGACTGCGATCGCCGACGTGGCCGCGGCCCGCTCCCAGCACATGCTCGAGACCGGCGAGTACTGCCGCGTGATCGCCGACGGCGGCATGCGCAACGGCGGCGACGTGGCGAAGGCGTTCGCGTGCGGCGCCGACGCCGTGATGGTGGGCTCGCCGCTGGCGCGCGGCTTCGAGGCGCCCGGCCACGGGTTCCACTGGGGCATGGCGACGTTCCACCCGTCGCTCCCACGCGGGGCGCGGGTGCGCACGACCCAGAACGGCACGCTCGCGGAGATCATCACCGGTCCCGCGCGCGAGAACGACGGCACGTTCAACCTCATGGGCGCGCTGCGGACCTCGATGGCGACCTGCGGCTACCAGGACATCGCGGAGTTCAACCGCGCTGAGCTGATGGTCGCGCCGTCGCTGCAGACCGAGGGCAAGCAACTCCAGCGCGAGCAGCACATCGGCATGGCCGCCCAAGGTGGAGCGGTGGCGCTTGTCGCCGACTGAGATCGAGACGCTCGGGCACGGCTCCGCGCTCCCCGCGGAGCAGCCGGTCGAGGAGCTCGCGCTCGAGCGCAAGGTCGCCCACGACGAGGTGCTCGTCCTCGACTACGGCGGCCAGTACTCGCAGCTGATCGCCCGCCGGGTGCGCGAGTGCGGCGTCTTCTCGGAGCTGCTGCCGCACCACGTCGGCGTCGACGAGGTCCGCCGCCGCCGGCCGAAGGGCCTGATCCTCTCGGGCGGCCCGGCCTCGGTGTACGCGCCGGGCGCCCCGCGGCTCGACCCGGCGCTGCTGGAGCTCGGGATCCCGGTGCTGGGCATCTGTTACGGCATGCAGGCGCTCGTGCTGACGCTCGGCGGACGGGTCGAGGGCGCCGAGGTGGGGGAGTTCGGGCGCTCGACGCTGACGGTCGCCGATACCGGCCGCCTGCTCGCCGGCACGCCGGCCGAGCAGCAGTGCTGGATGTCGCACCGCGACACGGTCTACGAGGCGCCGCCCGGCTTCGCCGCGCTGGCGAGCTCGACCGAGTCGCCGGTCGCCGCCGTGGAGGACGTCGAGCGCGGCCTGTACGGCATCCAGTTCCACCCGGAGGTCGTGCACACGCCGTACGGCCAGCAGGTGCTCACGACGTTCCTGGAGGACGTGTGCGGCTGCGCGCGTGACTGGAGCCCGGCCTCGATCATCGACGAGCAGGTCGCCGCGATCCGCGCCCAGGTCGGCAGCGGACGCGTGATCTGCGGGCTCTCCGGCGGCGTCGACTCGTCGGTCGCCGCGCTGCTCGTGCACCGCGCGGTCGGCGACCAGCTGACGTGCGTGTTCGTCGACCACGGGCTGATGCGCAAGAACGAGGGCGAGCAGGTGATCGCCGCCTTCCGCGACCACTTCAAGGTGCCGCTCGTGGCGGTCGACGCCGAGGACCGCTTCCTGCGGCGGCTGAGCGGAATATCCGAGCCCGAGGCCAAGCGCAAGGCGATCGGCGCGGAGTTCATCCGCGTCTTCGAGGAGGAGGCCGCGCGGATCGGCGACGCGCGCTTCCTCGTCCAGGGGACGCTGTACTCGGACGTGATCGAGTCCGGCGGCGGCACCGGCGCCGCGACGATCAAGTCGCACCACAACGTCGGCGGCCTACCCGACGACCTCGAGTTCGACCTCGTCGAGCCGCTGCGCGCGCTGTTCAAGGACGAGGTGCGCGCCGTCGGCGCCGAGCTCGGGCTGCCCGAGCGGCTCGTCTGGCGGCAGCCGTTCCCCGGGCCCGGCCTGGCGATCCGCGTCGTCGGCGGCGAGGCCACGAAGGAGCGCCTCGACACGCTGCGCAACGCCGACTTCATCCTCCAGGACGAGATCCGCAAGGCCGGCCTGTACCGCGAGCTGTGGCAGTCGTTCTGCGTGCTGCCGGACATCCGCACGGTCGGCGTGCAGGGCGACGAGCGCACGTACGGCTACGTCGTGGCGATCCGCGCGGTCACGTCCGACGACGCGATGACCGCCGACTGGGCGCGGCTGCCCTACGACCTGCTGGAGCAGATCGCGTCGCGCATGATCAACGAGATCCGCGAGGTCAACCGCGTGGTGCTCGACATCACGAGCAAGCCGCCCGGCACGATCGAGTGGGAGTAGACGACTCACAGCGCCCGGCGGACCGGGGCCTGAGCCTCCGCGCCAAGATCGGGGTCGGTGTGATGATCGGCGTGCTCTACGCGGTCGGGATGACCATCAGCGGAAAGGCCCTGGCCGGCGTCGTCGGCGGCGTGCTGGCGGGGATCCTGTGCGTGCTCGTTCTGCGTGCGTACGAGATCCAATCGCGCGAGCGGCGCGAGCGCCGGGGCCGTTCCTGACCGCCGGCGATGCCCGGGCTGGCCGATCGGCTGGGGGGTCCGCGACGATGGCTGGCTAGCGTGTCCCTTCCATGGCTGTCCCTCTCTTTGAAACCAGAGAGCCGTTGGCGCCCCTGCGCCCCGAGCTCGACGCGCGGATCGCTGCCGTACTCGACCGCGCGACCTACATCCTCGGCCCGGAGGTCGACGCGTTCGAGTCCGAGTTCGCCGACTACGTCGGTGCCGACCACGCGATCGGCGTAGCCAACGGCACCGACGCGCTGACCTTGGCGCTGCGCGCTCTTGGCGTCGGCCCCGGCGACGAAGTCGTCGTGCCGTCCTTCACGTTCTACGCGTCCGCTGAGGCGATCCCGCCCACGGGCGCGCGCCCGGTCTTCTGCGACGTCGACCCGGAGACGTTCTGCGTGACCGCCGACACGGTCAAGGCCGCCCTGACCCCGCGCACGAAGGCGGTGATCGCCGTCCATCTCTTCGGCAACGTCGCGCCGGTGGCCGAGATCGCCGCGCTCGGCGTCCCCGTCGTCGAGGACGCGGCGCAGGCGGCCGGCTCGCTCTCGGCCGGCGGGCGGCCGGGTTCCCTGGGAACGATCGCCACGTTCTCGTTTTTCCCGTCCAAGAACCTGGGCTGCTTCGGCGACGGCGGCGCCGTGACCACGAACGAGGCCGAGCTCGACGACAGGCTCCGGATGCTGCGTTTCCATGGTTCGCGCGACAAGACCACGTTCGAGATGGTCGGGTACAACTCGCGGCTCGACGAGTTGCAGGCGGCGATTCTCCGTGTCCAGCTGCCGCACCTCGACAGCTGGGCGGACGGGCGGCGCGCGGCCGCGGCCCACTACGCCGAGGCCGGGCTCGGGGATTTCGCCGAGCTGCCGCGCCCCGTCGACGGCGCGGACCCGGCGTGGCACCTGTACGTGATTCGGCACCCGCGCCCGGACGCCGTCGCGCGCAGCCTCGCCGGTGCCGGCGTCGGGCACAAGGCCTACTACCGGGTGCCTGCTCACGCGCAGCCCGCCATGCGCGAGTGGGGCAATGGCGCGCAGCTACCCGGCACGGACGAGGTCGCGCGAACCCACCTCGCCATCCCGATGAGCCCGGTTCTCTCACGCGAGCAGGCCGATGAAGTGGTCGCCGCGGTCCGGCAGGCCGATGGCCCCTGACCTCAAGATCCTGACGGTCATCGGGAACCGCCCGCAGTTCGTCAAGGCGGCCGCGGTCTCGCATCGCTTGCGGCAACGTGCGCGCGAGATCCTCGTTCACACGGGTCAGCACTACGACCACGAGCTCTCGCAGGTGTTCTTCGAAGAGCTCGGACTCCCGGAGCCTGAGCACCGCCTCGACCTCGGCGGCGGATCCAACACGTCCCAGACGGCTCGCATGCTGACGGCGCTCGAGCCGTTGCTCGAGACCGAGTCGCCTGACGTAGTCATGGTCTATGGCGACACAAATTCGACGCTGGCCGGCACGCTGGCGGCGACGCAGCGGGGCATTCCCGTGGCCCACGTCGAGGCTGGCATGCGTTCGTTCGATCGCACGATGCCGGAGGAGCTCAACCGCGTGCTCTCCGACCATGCGGCAACGCTGCTCCTCTGTTCCTCTGAGACGTCGGCGGCCAATCTCCAGGCGGAATCGGTGCACGGAGAGGTCGTCGTGGTGGGCGATGTGATGGTCGACGTCGCGCAACTGCTGGCGCCGCGGGCGCGCGATCGTTTCGACGTGCTCGACGAGCTCGGGCTCGAGTCCGGCGGCTTCGTGCTCGTCACCGCCCACCGGGCGGGCAACGTGGACGACCCCGCCAGGCTTGAGCGGCTCGTGGACGTGCTTACCGGCCTGGAGGAGACTGTCGTCTTACCGCTGCATCCGCGAACACGGGCGCGGCTCGAGGCCACCGGCCTGATGGCCACGCTCGACGCCGCGCCGCGCGTGACGCTGCTCGCGCCGCTCGGTTACATGGAGTTCACTGCACTGCTCGTGCACGCACGGGCCGCTCTGACCGATTCGGGCGGCGTGCAGAAGGAGGCGTATCTCGCCGGCGTGCCATGCGTGACGCTGCGATCGACGACCGAGTGGACGGAGACCGTCGACGTGGGATGGAATGTGCTCGTGGATCTTGACCCGGTTGCCGCGCGAGCGGCGCTTGCGCGGCAGGTGCCCGCCGAGCGGCCGCAGCTCTACGGAGACGGTCAGGCCGGCGCGCGCGTCGTCGAAGCGCTGCTGAACGGCCGCTGACTCGGCCCTACGAGGTCTTGTCCCAGGCCATCAACGCCGGCAGCGGATCGAACGGGCTCCCACCGTCGTACCAGCCCGGCGCGCTCCACATCTCGAAGTGCAGGTGGCACGCGGTGGCGTCGCCGGTCCGGCCGACGTAGCCGATCAGCTCGCCGGTGCGGACACGGTCGCCGGCGTCGACGAGCGCGGGCGCGCGCAGGTGCATGTAGCCGTAGTCGACGCCGGTCTTCTCCCCGTTGATGACGATGTAGTGGCCGGCGCGGCTGTGGTACTGCTTGAACTTGACCACCCCGCCGCGCGCCGCCCACAGCGGCGTGCCACACGCGGCGAACACGTCTTGGCCCTGATGGCCACGGCCACCGCCGAACGAGGCGACGAATTCGCCGTAGCCGTGAGGGCCCCGCACGGGGAACTGGTTGCGCAGGAACTGGAAGGCGGCGGGATCCGGCGTGCCCTGTGCCGCGCTCGCGCTGACGGCTCGGAGGCCCGCGGGACTCACCGCGGAAACACGGAACGAGTAGCTCCCCTCCCGCTGCAGTCGGCCCCCTGCGGTGCCGTCCCAGGCCAGCCGCTGTGGCGTCTCGGCGGAAACGTCGCCGGCCTGCCAGCTTGCGATGACGGCGCCGTCGCTCGCACGCACGAGTTCGACGAGCACGCTCATCGACGAGTCGCCGTGCACGACGTAGGAGACCTCTGCAGGTCGCGCCGCATCGAAGAACGCCCGCCGTGCGCGGGTCTGCACCTCGATCGTCGGGGGCGCTCCGGCCGCCTTAAGCGACGCCGGCGCCTCGATTGCCACGGGCTTGGCGCTCGGTGCTGAGTGGAGGCCGTCGCGGTCGGCGACGAGCAGCGCACCGCTCGTCGCGCCGAGTGGGACACGGACGGTGACGACCTGCTTTGTGCGCCGCAGAGGCGCGGCGGCAATATCGTCGGCGTCGCCCTCGCCGCCCATGAAGACGACTTCGTACGCACGGCCCAGCGTACGCCCGCGCAGCCGCAGCAGCGAGCCGCTCGCGGCCGGGCACGAGCGCACGCAGCGCCACGAACGCAGGACCGGAGCCGGGCGCACGACCACGCCGGGCGGTGGGGCGGACGTCGCCGGCGGGCGTGGCGCGGCACCGGGGGAGGTACCGCCGGTCGACTGCGCAGCAGAGGAGCCGGCGAGCCCGAGGCTCGCGAGGGCGGCGACGCTCACGGCGTATGCAGTTGTGCGCCCGCGACGTGTCGCGGCAATCCCCCGGTATCGCCCCATCCGCTCCTGCTTATCGGCGGCCTACGGGGTTAGCTGACGGGCTCGCGCACTACGCGCTACCAGGCGGCATTGCCTGGATTCGCCCCAGAATTGCGGTTCCCCCGTTCCGCCTGTCCCAGGCGGATTCGGCCGTATCTGTGAACGGCCGGGAGTATATGCACGAGTCCCGGACGGCGGCGCGTCAGCCGACGGCGGTGTTCATGTCGGTTTGGATCTGGGTTGGGGTGAGGGCGGTGTTGTAGATGCGGACGTCGTCGAGTCGGCCGGCGAACCATTCGCCCCAGATGCTGTTGCCGCCGAGGCGCAGCACGCCGGTGCTGGTGTTCATGGAGCCGGCTCGGTTGGCGCTGGCGATCTGGGTGCCGCCGCGGTAGAGGCGCACGACGGCGCCGTCGTAGGTGGCGGCCAGATGCGTCCAGGTGTTCAGCGGCAGGACCGATCCGGCGGGCCCGATCGCTTCGCCGTAGCCGGTCGCGCCGACGGTCGTGATGCTCGCGTTGGGGACCGTGGCGCCGCCGCTGTAGAGCCCGTAGTTCAGGTCGTTCGGGCGTTCCTTGATGATCGCGGTGCGCCAGTTGCTGGTGTTGGTCGGGTTCACCCACGCCTCCAGCGTCATGCCGGTCGTGAGATCGAGGTCGTTGGCGTCGGCGATCGTGATCCAGTCGTTGACGCCGTCGAACGAGACGGCGCGCCCGTTGCGCCCGGTCGTCGTGCGCGTCGCGCCGCTGATCGTGCCGGTGTGCGCGCGGCCGGTGGCGTCGGTGACCGCGGTGCCGGTGGTCTCCTCAAATCCATAGGCGGCGATCGGCTGCGGGCCGGCGGGCGCGCTGTTGTCGACCGTCACGGCGACCGACGCCGCGGTCTGACGATTGCCCGCCGCGTCGCGCGCGACCGCGCTCAACGTGTGTGCGCCCGCGGTCGCAGCGGTGCTGTCCCAGCTGACCGAGTACGGCGCGCTGGTGTCCTCAAGACCGAGATCGGTGCCATCCAGTCGGAACTGCACACCGGCGACGCCGACGTCATCGCTCGCCGACGCGGTCACCGACACCGACCCACGCACGGTCGCGCCGGCCGCCGGCGCCGTCACCGCGACCGTCGGCAACGTGGTGTCCGCCAACGCCGTCCCGGCAACCTCCGATGACGCCGCGCTCGCGTTGCCCGCATCGTCCTCGGCGATCACGCGGTAGAAGTAGCCGCCCGCCACCAGCGGCGAATCGACATACGTCGTTGCCGTCACCGTCGCGATCCGGGTCGCCGTCGACGGCGTAAACCCGGCGGTCGTCGACGCGGTGCAGCACGTACCGCGCCACACCCACGTTGTCCGTCGACGCATCCCAACGCACCGACACCTGACCGAGCGACCCCGTCGCCGCCACCCCACCCGGCACCGACGGCGCCATCGTATCCGCCGCCGGTACCTGCCCGACGGCGGTGTTCATGTCGGTTTGGATCTGGGTTGGGGTGAGGGCGGTGTTGTAGATGCGGACGTCGTCGAGTCTGGCCGGCGAACCATTCGCCCCAGATGCTGTTGCCGCCGAGGCGCAGCACGCCGGTGCTGGTGTTCATGGAGCCGGCTCGGTTGGCGCTGGCGATCTGGGTGCCGCCGCGGAAGAGGCGCACGACGGCGCCGTCGTAGGTGGCGGCCAGATGCGTCCAGGTGTTCAGCGGCAGGACCGATCCGGCGGGCCCGATCGCTTCGCCGTAGCCGGTCGCGCCGACGGTCGTGATGCTCGCGTTGGGGACCGTGGCGCCGCCGCTGTAGAGCCCGTAGTTCAGGTCGTTCGGGCGTTCCTTGATGATCGCGGTGCGCCAGTTGCTGGTGTTGGTCGGGTTCACCCACGCCTCCAGCGTCATGCCGGTCGTGAGATCGAGGTCGTTGGCGTCGGCGATCGTGATCCAGTCGTTGACGCCGTCGAACGAGACGGCGCGCCCGTTGCGCCCGGTCGTCGTGCGCGTCGCGCCGCTGATCGTGCCGGTGTGCGCGCGGCCGGTGGCGTCGGTGACCGCGGTGCCGGTGGTCTCCTCAAATCCATAGGCGGCGATCGGCTGCGGGCCGGCGGGCGCGCTGTTGTCGACCGTCACGGCGACCGACGCCGCGGTCTGACGATTGCCCGCCGCGTCCCGCGCGACCGCGCTCAACGTGTGTGCGCCCGCGGTCGCAGCGGTGCTGTCCCAGCTGACCGAGTACGGCGCGCTGGTGTCCTCAAGACCGAGATCGGTGCCATCCAGTCGGAACTGCACACCGGCGACGCCGACGTCATCGCTCGCCGACGCGGTCACCGACACCGACCCACGCACGGTCGCGCCGGCCGCCGGCGCCGTCACCGCGACCGTCGGCAACGTGGTGTCCGCCAACGCCGTCCCGGCAACCTCCGATGACGCCGCGCTCGCGTTGCCCGCATCGTCCTCGGCGATCACGCGGTAGAAGTAGCCGCCCGCCACCAGCGGCGAATCGACATACGTCGTTGCCGTCACCGTCGCGATCCGCGTCGCCGTCGACGGCGTAAACCCGGACGTCGCGGACCGGTGCAGCACATACCGCGCCACACCCACGTTGTCCGTCGACGCATCCCAACGCACCGACACCTGACCGAGCGACCCCGTCGCCGCCACCCCACCCGGCACCGACGGCGCCACCGTATCGGGGTCAGAGGACAGGGGCAGGATCGCCGCCTGGGACGGGACGCCGTTGTCGTCGACCAGGAACACGTAGTAGACGCCGGGCGGCGCGAGGTTCCGGTTGGCCGGGCCGGCGATGACCAGCCGGCCGTTCTCGCGCGTGAAGTTCAGCTCGTCGTAACGCTGGTCCATGTTGATGCCGTGGGTGACCGAACCGGTTCGCACGAGGCTGACCTTCGCGATCCGAGCGGCATCGGGCGTGTCGATGGTGAACGAGGCGCCGTAGTGGAGCCGACCGGGGGCGACCGTGATCTGGGGCCGCGGTCCCTTGTGCAGGTACGGAGGCGAGAAGATCTCGGCGTTGGTCTCGTTCGGCATCAGCGAGCCGTCGAGTCGTCCGCTGCCCGCGAGCAGGATCCGGCCGTCGGGAAGCAGGAGCGAGGTGTTGTGGTAGCCGCGCGGCCGCACGCTTTCCGCCATCGGCGTCCACGTGTCCGTTTCGGGATGCCAGATCTCCGGTTCAAGAACGGCCGTGGTCCTGACGTCGTTTCCGTGTGACCCGCGCTGGCCGCCCATCGCAAGCACGTCGCCGTCAGGCAGCATGGTCAGCGTGTGGAACACGCGCTGCCACTTCATCGGCGAGGCCTCTCGCCACGACGGCACGGTCTGCGTCATGTCGATCGCGGCCGCCCGATTCGAGATCGGGTGGTTCAGCATGTCGGGGTCGCTGTAGGTCCCGCTCTTGAGGATCTTGCCCGGGCGGTACATGACCGCGCTCGCGCCGTCGATCGGGGATTGGCTGGCGAGCGTCGACCACTGGCCGGTGGAGACATCCAGCATGCGCGTCGTCCGGTCGGGACCGGCGTCCACGACGCGGCCGTCGGGTAGCACGAACATGAACGGATACAACGGCATCGCCCGCCCGGCCGTGGGCATGGAGGTGATCGTCCCGGTGGCCGGATCGAAGACCTCGGGCACCGTCTGCGACGAGGCGAAGAACGGTCCGTATGGACCGCCCGTGGTGATCGCATCGCCGGAGACGACGAGCACGCGGCCGTTCGGGAGCGTCGTGGTGGTGGGGTACCAGCGCCCACGAGCCATGATCGGGCCGCGCGTCCACGAGCCCGCGGCCGGGTTCAGGAGCGCGGTCTCGCGGATGCCGACGTACGGAGCGAAGTGGCCGCCGGCGACGAACACACGTCCGTCGGGTAGCAGCACGTGAGCCGAGCAGAAGAGATTCAGCCCCGACGGGCGCGGGTCGAACGTCCCGGTCGCCGGGTCCCAGACGCGCTCGGAGTTGACCGCCGCGCTGAAGCCGTCCCACATCGCAACCTTGCCGTTGGACAGCACCGATGCATGGATCGCGACGAGCGGCCAGTTGACCGGCGCGGTCCAGGTGCCCACCTGATCGGGTGTGCCAGGCGCCGCCTCCGCGGAGGCGGACCCGGCGGCGAGGCCGATCACGAGGGCAAGACACGACGTGATCGACTTGAGCGTTCGCACCTGCGGATTGTCCTCGCGTCGCGGGGCCCGTGGCTACTACACGTTTGGCCAGGGTCTGCGCGGCGCGCGGCGGCGGCAGCGTCCGGCTATCATGGTCGGCCGCCGCGTGGTCACACGTGGCCTGTCCGTGCCCACGACCGGAATCAACTCTTGAAGACCTACGTCGCCACCCCACTCGATCGCGAGCGCAACTGGGTGCTCGTGGACGCCGAGGGCAAGACCCTCGGCCGTCTCGCGACCCAGATCGCCGACACCCTGCGCGGCAAGCGCAAGCCGACCTACACGCCACACGTGGACGTGGGCGACTTCGTGGTCGTCGTGAACGCCGAGAAGATCTCGGTCACCGGCGCGAAGCTGCAGGAGAAGCTCTACCACCGGCACTCCGGCTATCCC
This sequence comes from uncultured Solirubrobacteraceae bacterium, assembly GCA_963792385.1. Taxonomy (GTDB): domain Bacteria; phylum Actinomycetota; class Thermoleophilia; order Solirubrobacterales; family Solirubrobacteraceae; genus DASSUW01. The sequence continues at coordinate 670,239 of CAWBVZ010000003.1, forward strand.
GGAGGCCTCAAGACCCGCACGCTCAACGACATGCTCGAGCGCCGCCCCGAGGAGGTCATCCGCCTCGCCGTGCGCGGCATGCTTCCCAAGAACCGGCTGGCCCGCAAGCAGCTGACCAAGCTGAAGATCTACGCCGGTCCCGAGCATCCGCACGAGGCGCAGAAGCCGCAACCGATGGAGATCCAGACCTGATGGCCGAGGACAAGCCGGGCGACGTCAACGAGCCGGAGGAGCCCACCGCCGAGGCGCCTGCCGAAGAGCAGCCCGCGGAGGAGTCGCCTGCCGTCGAGGAGCCCGCTGCCGAGGAGCAGCCGGTCGCCGAGGCTCCCGCAGAGCCCGAGGCCGCGGCGGAGGAGCCCGAGGCTCCGGCTGACGAGCCCGAGGCCCCGGCTGAGCCGGAGACCGCGGCTGAGCCGGTCGCCGAAGAGGCACCCGAGGTCGTGGTCGAAGGCGACGCGATCGTCACCGGCGAGGAGATCGACGACGAGGTCGCCGCGACCCCGCGCGTCAAGCCCGAGATCCCTGGCGCTGACCTCGAGGTCGACATCGTCCGCGAGGACGAGATCCGCCGCGGCGAGTCGCGCTGGAGCGAGGACGGCGACGAAGAGTTGTCCGGCGAAGAGGGCGAGGAGAGCGAGGACTCCGAGCCGCAGCCGATCGCGGACGCCGCGATCGACCTCGCCGCAGGCGCGCGCTACACCGCGACCGGCAAGCGCAAGACCGCCGTCGCGCGCGTGATCCTCAAGCCGGGCACCGGCGCGTACGAGATCAACGGCCGCACGCTCGAGCAGCACTTCCCCCGCCACACGCTTCAGCGCAACATCCGCCAGCCGCTCGAGACGGTCGGCTACGAGAGCCGGATGGACGTCGTGGCATTGATGCACGGCGGCGGCGTCTCGGCCCAGGCCGGCGCGCTGCGGCACGGCATCTCGCGCGCGCTCCTCGAGGCCGATCCGAACCTGCGGTCCGAGCTCAAGCGCCGCGGCTTCCTCACGCGCGACGCGCGCGTGAAGGAACGCAAGAAGGCCGGCCTCAAGAAGGCCCGCAAGAAGCCGCAGTTCTCGAAGAGGTAGTGGGTCCCGCCCACTTGGCGGTGCCCGTCGCCACTCGCAAGCTCTTCGGCACCGACGGCGTCCGGGGCGTCGCCGGGGAGTTCCTCTCCGCCGAACTCGCCCTGTCGCTCGCCCGTGCGGCCACGGCCCGTGTCCAGGGCGACGCCCCCGCGCGCGTGCTCGTCATCCGCGACACGCGCGAATCGGGCGAGATGCTCGAGGCCGCGGTCGCGGCGGGGATCGCGGCTGCCGGCGGCGAGGCGCTGCTCGGCGGCGTGCTCCCGACGCCCGGAGCGCCGCTGCTGATCGAGCGCTACGGGTTCGACCTCGCGGTCGTGCTGTCGGCCTCGCACAACCCGTACCAGGACAATGGCATCAAGTTCTTCGGCGGCGACGGCTTCAAGCTCTCCGACGCCGTCGAGCTGGAGATCGAGGCGATGCTGGCAGCGCCCGGGCCGGCCCCCCGGATCGGGCGCGTGCGCCGGTTCCACGGCGCGCTGGAGGACTATCTGCGCGCCCTGCATGAGCGCTTCGCCGACCTCGACCTGACCGGGCGCCGCGTGCTGCTGGACTGCGCGAACGGCGCGACCTTCGAGGCCGGGCCGGAGATCTTCCGTCGCCTCGGCGCCCATGTCGACGTGATCGCGGCCGAGCCGGACGGTCGCAACATCAACGCCGGGTGCGGCTCGACGCACCTCGACCCGCTACAGGCGGCGCTGCCCGCCGGCGCCCACGACCTCGGCTTCGCGTTCGACGGCGACGGCGACCGCGTGCTCGCCGTGGATCGGACCGGCGCCGTGATCGACGGCGACGAGATGATCGCCCTCGCCGCCAAGCACCTCGGCGTGAGCGGTGTCGCGGTTACGGTGATGACCAACTACGGCTTCCACGCCGCGATGCGCACGGCGGGCATCGAGGTCGCGATCACCAACGTCGGCGACCGCTACGTGCTCGAGGCGCTGCGCGAGCGCGGATGGACGCTCGGCGGCGAGCAGTCCGGTCACATCATCGACATGGGATTCGTGCCCTCCGGGGACGGCATCGCCGCGGCGCTGCTCGCCATGGAGGCGCTCGGAGACGGCGACCTGCACGAGCGCAACGCGATGGAGAAACTCCCGCAAACGCTCGTCAACGTCCGCGTGCGCGACCGCGCCGCGCTGGACACCGCACCCGACGTGCACGCCGCGGTCGAGCGCGAGGCCGCGGCCCTCGAAGGCCGCGGACGCGTGCTCCTGCGCCCCAGCGGCACCGAGCCGCTGGTGCGCGTGATGGTCGAGGCCCCGACGGCCGAGGAGGCGGAAAGCGTTTGCTCGCGCCTTGTCGCGCTGGTCGAGGCGCAGCTGGCCTGAGACCAGCCTAAGCGGACGTTCAGTTCTCACGGAGGACTAACGGACCGCGTCTAGAATGGCGGCCCGTCCACGGTTGGACCGAACAATGTGAGAGGAGGCCGGGCCCATGTGCGGCATCGTCGGCTACGTCGGACATCGCCCGGTGCAGGAGGTCCTGCTCGAGGGGTTGAGGAAGCTGGAGTACCGCGGGTATGACTCCGCGGGCATCTCGATCCAGTCGGAGGGCCGCCTGGACTCCGTTCGCGCGGTCGGCAACCTGAGCGCGCTGCGCGCTGCCGTTGACGAGGCGCCCGACGAGCACGGCGGCGGCGTCGCCATCGCGGCTCCGCCGGCCACCACCGGCATCGGCCACACGCGTTGGGCGACTCACGGGCGCGTGTCCGAGGAGAACGCCCACCCGCACTTCGACGACGAGAACCGCGTCCACATCGTGGTCAACGGGATCGTCGAGAACTACATGGAGCTCAAGCAGGAGCTGCTCGACGAGGGCGCCGACTTCACGTCCGAGACCGACGTCGAGGTGATGGCCCACCTGATCGCCCGCGAGCTCGACGAGACCGAGGACCTGACCGAGGCGGTCCGGCGCGCCTACAACCGCCTGCGCGGCCACTACGCGTTCGTGGCCGTCGCCGCCGACGAGCCCGGCGTGCTGGTCGGCGCTCGCAAGGAGTGTCCGCTGATCGTCGGGCGCGGCGTCGGCGAGCAGTTCCTGGCTTCCGGCATCCCCGCGTTCCTCGCCCACACCCGCCACGTCCAGTACATCGAGAACGACGAGATCGTGATCGTGCGGCCCGAGGGCGTCCAGTTCATGACCGCCGCCGGCGTGACGGTCGAGCGGCCGGTCGAGCGCATCGACTGGGACGCCGAGGAGGCCGAGAAGGGCGGCCACGAGACGTTCATGCTCAAGGAGATCCACGAGCAGGCCGACGCCGTCGCCGAGACGATCGCCGACCGCACCGCCCGCCCCGACGGGATCGATCTGCCCGAGCTCGACGACGAGATGCTGCGCGAGTGCCGGCGGATCGTGATCGTCGCCTGCGGCACCTCCTACCACGCGGGCCTGATCGGCCGCTACGCGATCGAGGAGTGGGCGCGCGTGCCGGTGGAGATGGACATCGCGTCCGAGTACCGCTACCGGAACCCGATCGTCGGTCCCGGCGATCTCGTGATCGGCATCACGCAGTCGGGCGAGACGGCCGACACGCTGGCCGCCATGCGGTTGGCGCGCTCACGCGGCGCGAAGGTCCTGGCGATCACGAACATCATGGGCTCGCAGGCCACCCGCGAGGCCGACGGCGTGCTGTTCACCCGCTCCGGCCTCGAGGTCTCGGTCGCCGCCACAAAGACCTTCACGGCCCAGGTCGCCGGCATGTACCTGCTCGCGCTGCGGATGGCCGAGCTGCGCGGGACGATGCCGCTCGAGCGCCGGCGTGAGCTGGTCGCCGAGATCAAGCGGCTCCCGCACGCGATCGCCGAGCTGCTCGATGCCGGGTCGGAGGCCGTCGACCGTGTCGCCGAGCGCTTCAAGGACGCGCAGTTCTTCCTCTACCTCGGCCGTCACGTCGGGCTGCCCGTGTGCCTGGAGGGCGCGCTGAAGCTCAAGGAGATCTCCTACACCGCGACCGACGCGTACGCCGCGGGGGAGATGAAGCACGGCCCGATCGCCCTGCTCGACGAAGGGACGCCGGTGGTCGTCGTGGCCACCGACTCGCCGGTGCTCGAGAAGGTGATCTCGAACATGCAGGAGGTGCGTGCCCGCGGTGCGGCGGTGATCGCCGTCGGCGGTGACGCGGTCGTGCCGCACGCCGACGCGGTGCTCCGGGTGCCTGAGACCGACTGGATGCTCCAGCCGCTGCTTGCCGTGATCCCGCTGCAGCTGCTGGCCTACCGGATCGCCCGGCTGCGCGGCCTCAACGTCGACCAGCCGCGCAACCTGGCCAAGACCGTCACCGTGGAGTAGAGCCGCCGCGTAGCCGCCGGAGCTCGGCTTCGGCGGCGTCGGCGCGGCGTCGCAGCGCCGCGTGCTCGAGCAGCAGCCGGAAGCGCGACTGCAGCTCGCCGCGCGCGGCCGGCTCGGCGATGAAGTCCTGGGCGCCGGCCTCGAGCAGGCCGGTGCGGACCGCCGGGTCGCCGCCACGCTCGACGAGCGCGACGCGCAGGACGCCGGCGAGCCGCCATTCGCGCGTCATCCGGTCCAGCAGCGCCGTGGCGGTGCCCTCGCCCTCGAGCCGGCCGATCACGACCATGTCCGGCTGCAGGTCGGTCGCCAGCCGCAGAGCCTCGGTCGCCTCTGTGGCCGTGAACACGCCCGCCCGGCGCTCGAGCGCGTCCGCCAGCGCGGCGGCGCGCTCCGCGTCGCGGTCGACGAGCAGGACCGAGGGGAGCCCGAGCTCGAGCGGCTCGGGCGCGATGCCGGACAGCTCGGCGGCCAGGTGCTCTTTCACGTAGCGCGTGCGGCGGGCGGCGGCGAGCTGCTGCGACAGCCGCGGCGGCGCGGGCTCGGAGGCCGCCGGCTCGCGCGGCAGGAACACGGTGAACAGGGCGCCGCCCTCGGGCGCCTCGTCCAGGTGGACGGTGCCGCCATGGAGCTGGACGAACTCCTTCACGATCGCCAGGCCGAGACCAGTGCCGGTGCGGCCCTGGCCCTGGTCGGCGGTGCGGAAGCGCTCGAACATCACCTCGCGCTGCTCGGGCGGCACGCCGATGCCGCTGTCGGCGACCTCGAGCCGTGCTGTCGCGCCGTCCTCGACGATCGAGCAGCGCGTGATCCCACCGGGCGGCGTGAAGCGCAGCGCGTTCGCGAGCAGGTTGGAGATCACGCGGCTGATCCGTTCGGGATCAAAGCGCGAGGTGAGGACGTCCGGCGTCTCGACGACGAGCCGGATGCGACGCTCGCTGGCAAGCGCCTCGAACTGCTCGGCGACTGAGCGCACGACGGCGGCGAGGTCGTCGTCGACCAGCGACAGGCGCGCCTCGCCGTGGTCGCGGCGGACCTGCTCGAGCATCGCGTCGACCTGCTCGAGCGCGTCAAGGGCGGCCAGCCGGATGCCCTGCGTCTCCGCCTCCAGCGCCTTGCCGCGGCGGTTGCGCCGCAGGCGCTCGGCGCGGGTGAGGACGACCTGCAGCGGCGCGCGGAGGTCGTGCGAGAGCTCGGCGAGCAGCCGCTCGCGGAAGTGGTGGATGCGCGCCAGCCGGTCGGTGAGCACGGACAGCTCGGCGTTCTGGCGGGCGATCCGCTCCTCCGCGCGCTTGCGGTCGGAGACCTGGCGGCCCTCGGCGACGATGAACGCCACGCGGCCGTCGGCACCGCGCAGCGGGCGCAGGACGAGATCGACGGTCTCGGACACGGTCCCGCCGCTGCCCATCATCAGCTCGACGTCGAAGCGCGCGAAGCGGCCGTCGGCGGCCAGCTCGACGGCGCGTCGCAGATCGGCCTGCACGTCCTCGGAGTGCCGGCACCACGGCGTCTGCCACAGCACGTGCCCGACGACCTCGTGGCGGTCGAGACCGGCGGAGGTGAGCGGCGAGTCTGTGACGTCCAGCAGCCGCCCGTCGGCGCGCAGCAGCGCGATGAAGCTCGTGGCCTTGGCGAGCGCCACCTGGGCCATCAGGCGCCGCGCCTCGGGATCGGTCTCAGGATCGGCGACCTCGTCCAGGCGCAGCTGCAGCGCATGCTGCACGTCCATAGACGCGCGCCAGGGGTCGAGCCGTCCTTGCCTCACTGTGGGTGGTTTCCTTCCCGTGCTCCGAGCACCATGGGGAGATTCCCGAGGGCCTGGTAGCGAGGACACTACCGGTCGGCGAGGGCGCGACGGTGAAAATCGTGGCTCCCAGGTGGTCGGGAGCATAGTGACACCTGGACGAAGGGCGAGGTTGCTCTTCAGGCACGTACCTCCCCGACGTAGGCTCGTCGCGATCAATGACCGCCACGCAACCACCCAATCTCGTTCTCGTCCCAGGGACGCCTGATCTCGAGTCGTTTGACGATCGCAGCACGATCGTGCATGTCATCGGCGCGCGGCCGAACGTCGTGAAGATGGCGCCGGTCGTCGCCGCGCTCGACACACGAGGTGCGTTCAAGCAGGTGATCGTGCACACCGGTCAGGACTGCGACAGCCGGATGTCCGACGACGTCCTGGCCGACCTCGAGTTCCCCGCCGTGGACCGCTTCCTCGGTGTCGGTTCCGGGACGCACGGCGCGCAGACCGCCAAGATCCTCAGCGCATTCGAGAAGGTGCTGCTCGACGTCCGACCGGAGTTGGTCGTCGTCGCCGGCGATGTGAATTCCACGCTCGCCTGCGCGCTCGCAGCGTCCAAGATCGGGATCGCGGTCGCGCATGTCGAGGCGGGACTTCGCTCGTTCGATTGGAGCATGCCCGAGGAGGTCAACCGGGTCCTCACCGACCGGCTGGCCGACATCCATTTCACGCACAGCCCGGAGGCGTCCGACAACCTCCAGGCCGAGGGCATCGGACCGGGCTGCGTGCACTACGTCGGCAACACGATGATCGACTCACTGCGCCGCTGCGAGAAGCGAGCGCGGACGATGCGGGCATGGGCGAGGTTCGGAGTGCGGGAGCGCTCGTACGTGCTCGTCACGCTCCACCGGCCGGGCAACGTCGATGATCCGGCTCGCCTGTCGGCGATCGTCGGAGGCCTCGTGGGACTGTCCGCACACTCCCCCGTCCTCTTCCCCATCCATCCGCGCACGCGTGAGCGGCTGGCCGAGGACGGTGCGCTGGGGCTCCTGGAGACGGCCGGCGTCGTCTGCATCGAGCCGCTCGCCTACCTCGAGTTCCTGTCGATTCAGGCCGGCGCGGGCGCGATCCTGACCGATTCCGGCGGCGTGCAAGAGGAGGCCTCGGCGCTCGGCGTCTCGTGCTACACGTTCCGCCCCAACACCGAGCGGCCGATCACACTCACCCACGGTACGAACGTCCTGTTGGGCGAGGACGCGGCGGAGATAGCGGAGGTCCGGCCGGCCAGCCACGCGCCGACGCCGTGCGCGATCCCGCTGTGGGACGGCCACGCCGGCGAACGGGTCGCGGACGCGCTGGTTGCCAACTACGCGATGGTGCCGGGCGTCGCTGGGAGGTCGACGTGAGCGGCGGGCTCCTGCTTGTCTGCTCCAGCGGCGGGCACCTGCTTCAGCTGCACGAGCTGCGCGCCGCCTGGGACCCGTTCCCGCGCGCCTGGGTGACGTTCGACAAGTCCGACGCGCGCTCGCTCCTGCGCGAGGAGCGCGTGATCCACGCGTTCGGGCCGACGAACCGCAGCATCCCGAACCTGCTGCGCAACCTGCGACTGGCCTGGTCCGTGATCCGGTCCGAGCGGCCAGCCGCGATCCTGACGACGGGCGCCGGCGTCGCCGTGCCGTTCGCCTGGATCGCAAAGCTGCATCGCATTCCCGTCGTCTACGTCGAGAGCTTCACGCGGATCGAGGCGCTCTCGCTCAGCGCGCGGATGATCGCCCCGGTGGCGACGCGCATGTATGCGCAATGGCCGGAGCTCGCCGGTCGCGCGCCGCGGATGCGCTTCGCCGGCAATCTCTTCCTCGACTCATGATCCTCGTCACCACCGGCACCAACGAGCAGCCGTTCGACCGGCTCGTGCGCGCGGCCGCGCGAACTCGCCGAGGGTGAGAACGCGTTCGTGCAGTACGGCGCCTCGCGCGAGCCGCATGGGGCTGGCGAGTGGGTCGACTTCCTCGAGTTCGACGTGCTCGCCGAGCGGATGCGCGAGGCGCGCGTGGTCGTCTGCCACGCCGGCGTGGGCTCGATCATGCTCGCGCGCCGCTGCGGCCACCGGCCGGTCGTGATGCCGCGCCGGTTCGAGCTCGGCGAGGCGGTCGACGACCATCAGCTGCATCTGGCCCGTCGGTTGCACAAGTCAGGGCTCGTCACCCTGGTCGAGGACGAGCGAGAGCTCGCCGTGGCGATCGTGGCGCGAGGCAACGTCGCTAGCGTGGCGTCGGACCTTGCGGGCTCCGTGTCCCTTACGACTGAGTTGCGCGGTTTTCTCGGGACGCTGGTGCGTCCTCTCACCACGGCGGGAACGCCGGCGAAGGAGGTTTGACGATGGCGACATGCCTCGTTACGGGCGGTGCCGGGTTCCTCGGCTCGCATCTGTGCGATGAGTTGCTGGCACGCGGGAATCATGTGATCTGTGTCGACAACTTCGAAACCGGATCCCTCGCCAACATCGAGCACATCCGCACGCCCGAGTTCCGGTACATCCATGCGGACATCATCGAGCCCTTCTTCGTTGACGAGCCGGTCGACTTCGTCTACCACTTCGCTTCCCCGGCGTCGCCGATCGACTACCTGCGCCTGCCGTTGCAGACGCTCAAGGTCGGCTCCTACGGGACGCACCATGCGCTCGGCCTCGCGAAGCTCCACCGCGCCCGCTTTCTGACCGCCTCGACGTCCGAGGTGTACGGCGACCCGCAGGTGCATCCGCAGCCGGAGTCCTACTGGGGCCACGTGAACCCGATCGGCCCGCGCGGCGTCTACGACGAGGCCAAGCGCTACGCCGAGGCGCTGACGATGGCCTACCACCGCCAGCAGGGCGTCGACACGGCGATCGTGCGGATCTTCAATACCTACGGCGCCCGGATGCGCCCGTATGACGGGCGCGCGATCCCGACGTTCCTGCGCCAGGCGCTGCAGGACCGCCCGATCACGATGTTCGGCGACGGCTCGCAGACCCGCTCATTCACCTACGTCAGCGACCTCGTGGACGGCCTCATCCGCCTCGCGGAGTCCGGCCACCACTACCCGGTGAACATCGGCAACCCGAACGAGTTCACGCTGATGGAGCTGGCCACGGCCGTGATCGAGGTCACTGGCTCCCGGTCTGAGATTGTGCACGAGGCGCTCCCGACCGACGACCCAAAGATTCGCCAGCCCGACATCTCGCTTGCGCGCGAGCTGCTCGGCTGGGAGCCGAAGGTCCAGCTACGCGAAGGTCTCGAGCGCACCGTCGCGGCGATGGGAGTCGAGGCTCTCATCGGGACCGGAGCCTGACGATGGGATCCGTGCTGAGGATCAGTGAGACACTCCGCGCCAAGGTTGACGACCGCGACCCGGCGTCGTTCAGTCACCGGATGCGCGAACGGCGATTCGCGGCCTTTGAGCGCGCGGTCAGCGGTCTTCCACGGCCGCTCAGCATCGTGGATGTCGGCGGCACTACGGACTTCTGGGAACAGCGCGGCTGGGCTGGCCGCGACGACGCGACAATCACGTTGGTCAACCTCCACGCTTCGGAGCAGCTTTACGAGAACATCATCCCGACCGTCGGGGACGCGACTGCACTGGACTTCCCCGATGACTGCTTCGACATCGCGTTCAGCAACAGCGTCATCGAACATCTGTTCACGCGCTCGAACCAGCAGCGGATGGCCGCGGAGATCGAGCGTGTCGCGCGTTCCTACTGGGTACAGACTCCGAACTTCTGGTTCCCGGTCGAGCCGCACTACCTCACCCCGGGCTGGCAATGGCTTCCCACCAGCCTTCGGATCGCGATCCTCATGCGCCGCCCGGTCGGCCAGATGGGCCGCTGTCCCGACCGCCGGTTCGCGGAGCGGATCGTTCGCGAAACCCGGCTCCTCAGCCGCCGCGGAATGGCATCACTCTTCCCAGACGCCGCAATCGTCCCCGAGCGATTCGGTGGCCTCGTGAAGTCGTGGACGGCGGTCCGCGGACTGTCGGTCTAGCCCGATCCGCGGACCGCCGGCGTCCTCAGCGGACGTGCAACATCAGCCGAGCGACGCGCGACCGCCGGCCGCTCGCGTCCCGGGCGACCACGGTCACGCGATAGCGCGCACCTCGGTCGAGGTGCTTCGGGCCGATGCGGATCACGTTGACGCCCTTGTGCCCGCGCACCCTCAGAGTGCGGACGATGCGGCCGCTGCGCGGACGCCTGATGCGGACGGTGATCCGAGCGGCGCGCGCGAGACGCACGCGCAACGCGACACTCGTCCGTCGGCACCGCGGGCGCGACGCGGCGCACACGTACCGGCGCGCGAGGCGGGCGCCCGTCAACAGCGCCGTCCCGCCGCTCGGTGCCTCGGGGCCGGTGGAGGGGCTGGTCCCCCCGAACTCGTGGGCGCCGGCGTCCGGCTGGCCGGCCCTGCCCAATCCCTCGCGGTCGGTGGTGGGAGCGTCGGCCGGGTCGCCGGCGTCGATCGCCGCGGCGCCGGCCGCGAGATGCCAGTTGTGGGCCCCCGGGTTGATGAACTGGGTCAGCGCGCCGGCCACGCGACGGTCGGTGGGGCCGCACTGGCGTGAGGTCCAGACGTTGTGCGAGTACTGGACGCCGTTGTGGCACGAGGCGGCGACACCGATGTTCCCGACCATGCGGACGTTCTGCGCGGTGGTCGGCTGCATCGCGACCTCGGTCTCGAACGTGTTGTTGCGGATCGTGAAGTTCTCCATCTTGGAGAGCCAGTTCGCGACCATCAGTCCGTACGGCGCCTTCTGGCCGTTCCACTGGAACGTGCGCTCGAAGACGTTGTTCTCGATCAGCACGTCGCGCGGCTCAGTGCCGTAGAGGTGCGTAATGAAGACGTCGAAGTACGCGCAATTGCGAAACATCGAGTTGCGGATCGTGAGGTTCTGGACGTCGCCCGCCCACAGGCACTCGAGGTGGGCGTTCGGGTCGGTGGCGACCGCGTCGTGGAAATCGACGCCGTCGAACGTGATGTATTGGGAGCTCGGGGAGGAGCCGATTTGCACCGGCGGGGCGTTGGTGACACCGCCGTAGCTGCCCCCCCGGATCGTCACGTTGCGCGCGTTGTTCATGTTCAGCCACCGGCCCACACCGCCCACGACGGTGACGTCTTGGACAACCGTCGAGCCGGCCCGGATGTCGACGTCGCCGGTCTGGATCCCGCGGATCGTGACGTAGCTTCCAGCGATGTCGAGCCCACCGAACGACACCGACGCGCCCGCCGCCGGCCGGATCTCAACAGCGGGACCGCCGCGGCCGTTGACCACGGGGATGTTCTGGGCGCCGTAGCTGCCCGCTTGCACCTCGATCACGTCGCCGGGCGCCGCAGCACGGAAGGCATCGGCGATGTTGCCGCCCTGCGCGACCGTCAACGTCTTGGCGGACGCCACGCCGGGGATGCAGAGCATCGCGGCGAGCAGCATCATCACGCCACGCGCAGCGCGCACGGCTCGTGAACGAGTGAAGTAGACCGTGATCATTTGACTCCCCTGACTTCGGTCGGCGGAATCGCCCCTGGCCTTGACCCTTGACCCTGACCGTTGACCCGTTCCCACCCCCGCCGGCCCGAACGCGCCGCGCACCCTAGCGGATCGTGTCAGGGGGCGGACCGGACCTTCCGGGCCGCTCCCGGGACTCGGCTACCGGCGAACGGTGATCATGCGCTGCACTGCGGCTGACGTGCGCCCAGCGTCGTCGGTCGCTACGGACGTGATGCGGTAGCGCCCTGGCGCCAGTCGGCTGCCCTTGATCGCGACGTTCCGCACGCCTCCAACCGAGCGGCCACGGATCCGGCTTGCGAGGCGACGGGCTCCGCCGGCGTGCCGTATCTGGACGTCGACCTGTGCGTCCTTCGAGATCACGAGGCGTAGCGTCGCCGTCCGCAGCTTGCACTGAGCAGTCTTCCGGACGCACACCTTCGGCGACGAGAGCGTCGCCGAGATGATCGTCGGCGGCTGCACCGTGATCGTCGCGATGCCTCCGATTACCGGCACCTCGGGCAGTCCGGGCGGCACCGTCGGCGTCGGCGGCAGCGGCGGCGCCGGATCGCACGCGGCGGTGCTTGTCGTGCCCGTCGCCTGCGCGCGGTTGGACTCGTTGCCGGCGGCGTCGATCGCCGTCAGGCCGATCGTGTAGCTCGTACCGCACGTCAGGCCGGACACCGTGTAGGTCGTGCCGGAGGTGGTCCCGACGCGTGTGCCGTTGCGGTAGATCCGGTACCCGGTGACGGCGACGTTGTCAGACGAGGCGTTCCAGCGCACGCCGATCGTCGTCTTGGTCGTGCCGGTCCATGCCATGCCCTGGGGCACGGATGGGGCCTGCGTGTCCGAGGCTGGCGGAGGCGTTGGGGTCGGCGTCGGCGTCGGCGTCGGGCTTGGCGTCGGTGTTGGGGTCGGCGTTGGCGTTGGCGTCGGGGTCGGCGTGGGTGTCGGTGTCGGAGTCGGGCTGGACGTCGCGCCGCCGTACTCGTAGGCGCCGGCGTCGGGGAGCCCATTGCGGGTCGTGCCGGCCTTGTCGGTCGCCGGGTAGTCGGTCGGGCTGGCGCGGTCGATCGCCGGCGAGCCGGCCTTCAGCCGGAAGTCATGCGCGCCCGGGTTGGTGTAGAACGAGCCGGCGTTGGATGCTTGGCGATCGGTCGAGCCGCAGGTGCGTGAGGACCACACGTTGTAGGAGTACGTGATGCCGCCCTTACAGCTGGCAGCGACACCGAGGTTGCCGACCATCTTGGTATTGACGACGTTCGCCGGTTCGATCCCGACCTCGGTCTCGAACGTGTTGTTGCGGAACGTGAAGCCGTCCATCGTGGTCACGTGCCCGGCGACCATCATCGAGTACGGGGCGTCCTGACCGTTCCACTGCTTGGTGTGCTCGAACACGTTGTTCTCGATCACGTGGTTCTTGGGCATCGAGCCCGACAGATGCGTGACGAACAGCCCGAAGTACGCGCAGTTGCGAAACAGCGAGTTCTTGACCGTCAAGCCCTGCACGTCACCGGCCCACAGGCACTCGGTATGGACCGCCGAGTCGGTCGCCGTCGAGTCATGAAAATCGACGCCGTCGAACGTCACGTTGTACGAGCTCGGCCCCGACCCCACCTTCACCGTCGCGTCGTTGTTGCGCGGCCCGATGCTCCCGCCGCGCACGACCAGGTCGCGGACGTTGTTGATCCACATACCACCGGTCACCGCGTTGACCACCGTCGCGCCGACGAGCTGCGTCGAGCCGGCATCGATGTCGACGAACGGCACGCTGAAGTCGCGCACAGTCACGTGGCTGCCCTGGATGCTGAGGCCCGAGAACGACACCGAGGCTCCGGCGGCGGGCGCGAAGTCGACGGCCGGCGCAGTGCGTCCGGCGACGTTCGGGATGCTCTGAGAGCCGTAGCTCCCGCCGGCCATCTGTACGGAGTCTCCGGGGCTCGACTGACGGTAGGCGTAGCCGAGGCTGCGGCACGCGGCGCCAGAGCTGGTGCAGGCGCCCGAGTCCGCTCCCGACGCGCTCACGTACCGCGTCGCGGCCGCCGCGATGCCGGGCGTGACGGCAATGCCACCCGACAGAACGCAGACACCGACAATCAGCCGTCGCAGGGCGCGACGACACGTCAGACGAGACATGCAAGAACCCCTTGATCGTTTAGACAGCCTGCGCCCGCCAACGCACGCAGAAGGCCATCGTTGGCCAAATGTCATCGGTGCCCGTGCCGCGAACCCCTTCGCGCTTCACCGAGAGGCCACCTGGTTCCCGCCGGCCAGGTGGATCAGTTCCCTTCCGCGGAAAGCGAAGTTCCCCGCTCCTTGCGGCTCGAAACCTCAAGCCGTGTGGCGCGGGCGTCGTGACTAGAACCCGTTTGCACGACGGACATCGGCCTCAGGGACCGAGTGCTTGGCGGTGTACGCGCTGCGCCGGACGGATGTTCGAGCGGCCGCTACAGGAGCGGGAAGCGGTGCCGGACGGCGCCGCGGACAGTCGCCGCGATCTGCACGGTGTCGTAAGCCACATGGAAAACCACGGCCTTGACCGGCGACTTGCTGCCGCGTGAGCGGGCCCGGAGGTTCATGGCGTATGGCGCGGCCAGCGCCGCGGCGGCGGGACTGCGGCGCGCCAGCCAGAGCGCGTACGCGGCCTGGAGAAGCAGCGGATGCGAGCGCTCGTAGAACAGGCCCTGACTGAGGTGTTCGCGCAGGCCTGGGTTGAGCTTGTAGGCCTGTACGCCGTGGGTGGCCATGAGCGCGTCTTGGAGCGCCGCTCGCGGGGTGCGCGGGAACACCGCATGGTGCACGACGGCATCCGGCGCGAACAGCGCGACGCCGCCGGCCTCCTTGACCCGCCAGCCTAGGTCCGAGTCCTCGCCGGCCGGTGCGGGGTACGTCTCGTCGAAGCCCGACACCTGCTCGAGCAGCGCGCGCGGATAGACGACGTTGCAGGTCTCGAAGTGCGGGGTGGGCCCGGTGATGTTCACGGTCTTCGAGTAGATGTCGAGCGCGTCGGTTTCACGCGGGTCGGGGAGCGTCGGCCCCTGGACGACGGCGTCGCGCCGTTCGCCCGCGGTCGTCAGCATGGCCTCGAGCCAGCCAGGTGTGGGCACGCAGTCGTCGTCGGTGAACGCGATCATCGGCGCCGTAGCCATGCGCCAGCCGCGGTTGCGCGCGCGGGCCGGGCCGCCGCCCTGTTCCTGGCGGGCGGTCCGGATTCGCAGCGCCCTCGCATCGACCTCGCGCGCGAGGACGGCAGGCGTACCGTCGCTGGAGGCGTCGTCGATGACGACGACCTCGAAGCGCTCGAGCGCCAGCGTCTGAGCCCGCAGGCCGGCGAGCATCGCCGCGAGCCGATCGGCGCGGTTGTGTGTGGCGACGACGACCGAGACGTCGGGCACCGGGATCGTGGAGACGGGCATTGGGCTCGTAGTCTGATCGATGGCCGTCACGATTCGGCTGGTGTCGGGGTCGGCATGGGCTCGCGGAAGAAGCGCGGGAGCACTGTGCGCACCTCGTGGCGGACCTCCGGCACCCGCCAGGCGCACAGCGGGATGAAGACGATGGCACCGACGGCGATGGCGAGCACGAGGCGCGCGCCCGCTGGCACACCGGCGTCCACCATCGCCATCCTCGCCAGCAGCACGACGGCGGCCATGCCGGCCGTTGCCTGCGCGACGCCGGTCAGGCTGCGCACGAAGACCCACGGCGAGACGCCGATAGCGCGTGCCGTCAGCACGGTCAGGATCGGCTCGACGAGCGTGCTCGAGATCGCGTAGGCGACCGCGACGCCGATGATGCCCCAGTGCAGGCCGATCGACGAACGCGATGATGTGCGCGGTGGTGAACACGATCGAGTAGCGGAACAGCGTGCGACGTGCGGTCGCGGGCCATCAGGATGTCGACGTTGATCGCTCTGGAGCGCCTGCAGGATCCCGACCCAGGCGAGGATCTGGATGACCGGGACGGCGGCCTCCCACTGGCTGCCGAGCACGACCGGCACGAAGTCCGGCGCGACGATCACCAGGCCGGCGAGCGCCGGGATCGACGATCGCGCCGACCAGCCGCGTCACGCGCGCCCAGGCCGCGGCGATCCGCTCCGGCTCGTCCTGCATGCGCGAGAAGGCGGGGGCGAGCACGCGCTGGAGCGGGCCGCCGATCCGCGCCGCCGGCGCGAGCATCACGTTGTAGGCGACCGCGTAGGCGCCGAGGGCCGCCGTGCCAATGAAGCGCCCGATGAGGAAGCGGTCGGCGTTCTGGTGCAGGTAGAAGAGGAGGCGATGGCCCACAGGTAGCGCGCTGAAGCCGCCAGAGGTCGCGCAGGCTGGCGCGCGAGAAGAGCAGCTGCGGCCGCCAGCGCCGATGCGCGCCACACAGCGGCGCTCGTGACGGTGGCGGTCGCGAGCTGCTGGCCGATGATCGCCCACGGCGCCGGTCGCCGAGCCGCGGCCAGCACGACGGCCGCGACAGCTGCCGGCCAGCGCGCCGACGACCGTCAGCATCTCGAGCCTGGCGGAAGTCCATCTCGCGCAGCAGCAGCGACTGCTGCGTCGCGCCCAGCGCGGTGAGGATGAAGCTGAGCGAGAGGACGGCGAGCAGCGGCTGCGGCGTCGGGCTCGCCGTAGAGGTGCGCGACGGGGCCGGCGAGCGCGACGCCGAGGATCGTGAACAGCACGCCGCTGCCCACGGTGATCCAGAACGCGGTGCTGCGGTCGGCTCGGTGAGCGACTTGCGCTGCACCAGGGCCGCGCCGAGGGCGAGGTCGGAGAACACGAGGACGAGGCTCGCGAACACGAGCGCGAGCATCGCGAGGCCGTACTCGTCGGGCGTCAGCAGGCGCGCGACGACGATCGCCCCGCCGGTGCGGATGATCTGGAGCGCGACCTGCGACGCGCCGGTCCAGCCGAGCCCGCGCGTCACGCGTTGCCGCATGTCGCCGCTGCCCGCCAATCGCGCCGAGTCCGTCATCGGAAGTGACAGTAAGGCGACGCCCCCGCAGTGGCCTCACCCGGATTGCCAGCCTGGACCCTGGCCATTCGGTCAGGTCGAGGCTGCGAACCCGGCCGCAGGGATCGACCTGGACCGTCGGTTAGGGACACCCGGCCACAGGCGTCTTACCGTCGGCGCCGTGAAGGACATCTCTGCCATGCCTCCGCGCGTCGACGCCGTGATCGTCGCCTACAACAGCGCCCGCACGCTCCGCGCCTGCGTGGAGCCGCTGGCCGCGATCGACGGCGTGCGCCTGGTCGTCGTCGACAACTGCTCGCCCGACGATACGGCCGCACCGCTCGCCGGGCTCGACGCTGAGCTCGTCCGTGCTCCCCGTAACGGCGGGTTCGCCGCCGGCTGCAACCTCGGGATCGCCCGTGGCGCAGCGCCCTACGTGCTCCTGCTCAACCCCGACGCGCGGATGTCACCCGATGCGCTCCACACCCTTGTGGCAGTGCTCGATGCGAATCTCGGGACGGCGATCGCCGGCCCGCTGATCGTCGAGGACAACGGCACGCACGCCGCGAGCCAGCGCCGCTTTCCGCGGCCGCTCTCGACGTTCGCGCAGGCGCTCTTCCTTCACCGGCTCTGGCCGCGCGCCACCTGGACCGACGAGCTGGTCCGCGATCCCGCTGCCTACCGGAGGCCGGGAACGCCGGACTGGGTCTCGGGTGCCTGCATGCTGATCCGGCGCGAGGCGCTCGAGCAGGTGGGCGGCATGGACGAGGACTTCTTTCTCTACTGCGAAGACATGGACGTGTGCGCCCGTGTCCGCGACGCCGGCTGGGACGTGCGGTTCGAGCCACGCGCCGTCGTCCATCACGAGGGCGGCGCCTCCCGGCCGCGCGAGGAGCTGCTGGCGATGCTGGCGCGCAATCGCGTCCTCTACGCGCGCAAGCATGCGGGTCGGGTGGCGGTTCTGCTCGAAGCCGCGGGCGTCGCGCTCGGCCATGCCACCCATGCCATCACGTCGCTTGCGCGACCGGCGTTGCGCCGCGGACACCTGCGGGCGCTCGCCGCCACTATCAATCCCCTTCGATCCGAGGAGGCCCGCTAGCCATGTGCGGAATCGCCGGAGCCTTCCGGCTCGACGGGGCCGACGCGCCCGCGCTACCCGAGCACGTGCTACGCCGCATGACCGAGCTGATCGAGTACCGGGGCCCCGACGACGCCGGCTACGTCTCCGGCGGCGGCTGCTCGCTGGGTGCTCGCCGGCTCTCGATCATCGACGTCGAAGGCGGCCATCAGCCATTCGCGAACGAGACCGGCCGCATCTGGGGCGCCCAGAACGGCGAGATCTATAACCACGATCTGCTGCGCGACGAGCTGCGCGGCCGCGGCCATGTGCTGCAGAGCCGCTGCGACACCGAAGTGCTGCCGCACCTCTATGAGGATCACGGTCCCGCACTCGCGGAGCGCCTGCGCGGGATGTTCGCGTTCGCGGTCTGGGACCAGGACGAGCGCCGCGGCGTGATCGTCCG
The DNA here is from genome assembly GCA_963792385.1 of uncultured Solirubrobacteraceae bacterium. Classification (GTDB taxonomy): domain Bacteria; phylum Actinomycetota; class Thermoleophilia; order Solirubrobacterales; family Solirubrobacteraceae; genus DASSUW01. The sequence continues at coordinate 688,310 of CAWBVZ010000003.1, forward strand.
CGATCGCCTCGGCGTCAAGCCCTTGTACTACGCGCAGGTGGGCGAAGTCGTCGTCTTCGGCTCCGAGCTCAAGTGCGTGATCGCGTCCGGCCTCGTCAGCGACGAGCTGGACTCCGAGGCGATCGCCGCATACCTGTCGCTGGGCTACGTGCCCGGACCGATGACGCCGCTGCGCGACGTACGTAAGCTCGATCCGGGGGAGCGTCTCGTGATCGAGGACGGGGAGTTGCGGCGTGAGCGCTACTGGCGTTACCCCGCCCCGGAGGCCGACTCGGTGCGCCGGAGCCCGGACGAATGGGCCGAGATCGTGCTGGCCAAGCTCGACGAGTCGGTCGACATGAGGCTGATGAGCGACGTGCCGCTCGGCGCGATGCTCAGCGGCGGGCTCGACTCGAGCCTGATCGTCGGACTGATGGCGCGCCGGATGAGCCAGCCCGTCAAGACCTTCTCAGTCGGCTTCGCCGGCGAGGACTCCGAGCTCCCCGATGCGCGCCGGATCGCCGAGTTCAACGGCGCCGAGCACCATGAGCTCGAGGTCGCGCTTTCCACCGACGCCGAGGAGCTGACCCGGCTGGCCTGGCATCTCGACGAGCCACTCGCGGATCTCTCCTCCGTCGGGTTCGTCGCGCTCTGCGAGCTCGCCGTCTCGAGAAGGTCACCGTGGCGCTCTCGGCCAGGGGGCCGACGAGCTGCTGGGCGGATACCGCAAGCATCGGGTGGCGTCACTGGCCGAGCACTGGGGCGCGATCCCACGGCCGCTCCGCTCCGCGGCGGCGGTTGCGCTGCGGCACGGGCCGGGCCGGTCGCGGAAGCTGCTCGACGCACTCGAGTCCCGCGATCCCGTCGCTCGCCTGCTCGCGTCGAGCGCGCTTGTCCACCCTGACCTGCGGGCGGGAATGTTCCAGGGCGCGCTGGCTGATCAGGCGGACGCCGCCGAGCGCGTCATGCGCGGGCATCTCGCCGGGGCGCCCGGGGCTGCACCCGTCGAGGGCGCGCTGTACCTGGATGCCAAGCTCGGCCTCGTCGACGACATGCTGACCTACTTCGATCGCGCATCGATGGCGTGCTCGCTCGAGGTCCGTGTGCCGTTCCTCGACCACGAGTTCGTCGAGCTGTGCGCCACGATTCCGACCGATGTCAAGGTCCGGCGGCTGCAGGGCAAGGCCGTGCTGCGGCGCGCGGCCAAGGGCCTGGTCCCGGACTTCGTGCTCGAGCGCAAGAAGCAGGGCTTCTTCAACGAGAAGGTCGGTGCGTGGCTAGGCGGAGGCATCGTCGAGCGCACGCTGCTCGCGCCCGATCCCGCCTACGCCAGGGTCGTCGACCGCGCGGTGGTGGAGCGGGCCGTCGCCGAGTTCCGAGCCGGGCACACGGGGCACGGACCGCTGCTGCTCTCGCTGATCATGTTGGAGCTGTGGCTGGCAGAGACGCTGCCGCGCGCGTTCGCCGTCGCTCGCGAGCCCGCGAGGGCAGCGGCATGAGCGCCGCCCTCCGCTACGCCGTGGTCACGCCGGCGCGCAACGAGGCCAAGGACCTCCCGCGGCTCGCCGCCGCGCTCGCGGCCCAGACGCTGCTCCCGGAGACCTGGGTGATCGCAGACGACGGGTCGACCGACGAGACGGCGACCGTGATGGGCGCCGTCAATGCCGAGCACCCGTGGGCGCGGCTCGTCGCGCGCGACGGCAACGGCACGGACGGCGGACTGGCCAACGGCCGCGTCGAGGGCCGCGCGCTGCTCGGCTTCCGCGCAGGCCTGGAGGCCCTCGAGGAGCCCGTCGACGTGTTCATCAAGATGGACGCCGACATCGACTTCGACCCCGACTACTGCGAGCGGCTCGTGCAGCGCTTCTCCGATGACCCGGATCTCGGGATCGCGAGCGGCACCTGCTACGAGCTCGAGGACGGCGAGTGGGTCCGCCGCACGAAGTCGGACTCCACCGTGTGGGGCGCGTCGCGGGCCTACCGCTGGAACTGCCTCGAGGACGTCCAGGCGCTGGAGCCGCGGATGGGCTGGGACGGCATCGACGAGGTACGCGTCCAGCTGCGCGGCATGCGCACGGAGACGTTCGTCGACCTGCCGTTCCGCCATAACCGGCCGGAGGGCGGGCGCGAGAACACGTCGGTGCACCACTGGAGCCGCCTCGGCCGGGCGTGCTGGTACATGGGCTACCGGCCCAGCTATCTGGCGATGCGCGCGCTCTATCGCACCCGTCGCAGTCCCGCCGCATTGTTCATGGTCTGGGGCTACGCCGCGGCGGCCGCGGCACGGACGCCACGCTGCCGCGATCGCAGCGTGGTGGCGGCGCTGCGCGAGCGCCAGCGCTTCAGCTCCGCGCTGCGGCGCGGCGCTCCGACGTCCTGAGTGGGTTGTCGAGCACCTGGTCGAGCACCGCGGCGATGGCGGCGACGGCGACGCGCCGCTCGTACGGGGCCAGCGCCGGGGAGTCGATGCCGTCCGCGACGGCGTCCACGTGCCCGCGCCGGACCGCCGTCTCGACCGCCGCAGCCATCGCGTCGACGTCCGTCGGTCGGCAGAGCGTGGCGTGCCGGATCCCGGACAGGATCCGGCGGGTGTCCCCGTCGGGCACCGCGGCAAGGATGGGACGCTCGGCGGCGAGGTACTCGTAGGTCTTGTACGGCACGATCGCGGCCGCCCGCCCCGGCGGCACGTCGTGCATCGGCAGGAAAAGCAGGTCGGCGGACCGCATCAGCGACAGCGTCCGATCGTGGGGGAGGAGGCCCGGCGTACGCACGAACTCGTAGCGGTCGACCACGGCCCGGTCGGCGGGCGTGAGGGCTCCGGCGAGGTGGACCTCTATCCGCCCGCGCAGACCGGGTTCGGACGCCAGCAGTTGCGCGACCGCCTTCAGCAGGAAGACCGGCGAACGGCTGAGGATATCGACGTCGAGTGACGTGCCGCCGAGCATCCGCCGGGCACGTGCGGTCTGCCGGTGGCGGAGGCCGAGCTCCGTGTGCATCGAGCCCGTATGGACGATGCGAAGGACGCCGGCGTTCCCGGGCGTGGGCCCTTCGACCGGGAAGTCGTCGCGGTCGAAGCCAATCGGGATGCTCGTCACCAGCCGATCGGCAAGCTCCGGGAAGGCCGCACGAACGCGCTGGGCCGACTCCTCGGCGCACATCACCACGGCCGCCGCCGTCGCGATCGACCGGCGCATCCAGCGCAGGTCGGCCCGATGATGCAGCACGGTTGGGTGCACCCGCATCTCGTCCAGCGCCCACGGGTCCTCGAGGTCGACCACCCATGGGATCCCGAGCCGCTGCGAGAGGCGTGCTCCGGCTGCGACGCTCTCGTAGGGGTTGCCGGAGCACAGGATCAGCTCGGCCCCGGCGCCGACGCGCTCGCCGGTGCGGACCGCGCCGTCGACCCACCACTCTGCCCACGCCGGCGGGCGCCGGAGCAGGCGGTCCAGCCGAGCGCGCCGGCCGGTCGCCGCCGCGGGCTCGGGTCCGTCGAGGCGATGCACCTCCGTCTCCGCCGGGATCCTGGCGAGTAGCCCCGGGTCGCTCGGACTCCAGCGGTCCACGCGCGTGCCCGGGCCGGTGATGACCGCCGGCTCGTAGCCGTGGCCGCGGAGATGCCGGACGGTGCCGATCGAGCGGTGGACCCCGGCGCCGCCCGTCGGGGGGAGGTACTTCGCGATGAAGATCACCCGGCGCGCCATCCGCAGGCGATGCTAGGCGACGGGCGCTCCGGCGGACTGCCCGATGGGGTAGGGGCGTGGGGACGCGGCCAGGCTACGTTTCCGGCGATGGCCGAAGCCGCCACCGACATCGTCATGCTCGCGCACAACCGGCTCGACCACCTGGTCGCGACGGTCGACGCGCTTGAACAGCGCACCGAGGCGCCGTACCGCCTGACGATCGTCGACAACGCGTCCGATCCGGACGTCCGCAACTGGCTGGCGGAGAACCGCGACCGGTTTCACCAGCTCATCCTGCTGCCGGCCAACGAGTTCCTGGCGGCGCTGAACCACGGGATCGCCGCCACGACGAGCGATCCGTTCATGGTCACCGACCCCGATCTGATCGTCCCCGACCTCCAGCCCTGTTGGCTGACACGGATGCGGGCGATACTGGACGACCACCCGGACTTCGGGCTGATCGGTATCGGTCTCGACCAGTCGAACCTGCCGGCGGTGCAGGAGGCCGAGTCGATCGACCCCGCCGAGATCGTCGACGGCGAGATCGTCGAGCGTGCGGTCGGCAGCGTGTTCACGCTGATCCGCCGCGACGCATTGCGGGCGCCGTACGACACCGACTGGCGCACCTGCCAGAGCGTCGCGCGTGCGGGCTACCGATACGGCTGGGCGCTCGACGTCCGGGCCTACCATCTGGGCTGGGACGACTACAAGCTCTATCCCGGGCACCTTGCGTCGAAGCTGGTGCACGGCGAGTACCGCGAGGTCAACCTGATCGAGCGGGCACCGACGCTCGCCGAGCTCGCCTTGGCTGGCCCGATCGTGGCCGAGACCCGCAGGCTGGGCGTGCCCGACGCCGCGGTGCTCGAGCTGACGTGGGGCGAGCCGGCGATCGCCGCCAGCCTTCCGGCCGCCGTCGCGGTGCTGCGGCCGGAGCGTGAAAAACTGTCGTTTGAGGACGGCGCCGCCGGCGCCGTCGTCCTGGTCGATCCTCCCGCCGAGCGGGCGGACGACCTGCTGCGCGAGGCACACCGGATCGCGACGCACGCCGTGATCGTGGTGGCGCCGCTGGAGTCGCTCCGCTCACGCACCGCGAGGGAGCTGGCGCCCGCCGGCTGGACCGGTCACGAAGCGCACGGGCCTGGCGACGTACCGCTCGCGCTCGCCACCGCGGCGTCCGCGGACGCCGCGATGCAGGCGAACCTCGGGCCCCGGACGATCGACGACCGTGAGCGCTGGCTCGCGCTGTTCGCGGCCGGCGCGTTCGGCGTCGGCAGACGCAGGCTGTGGATCTGGACACCGCGCGAGGCGCCGCCGGAGTGCCGGGACGCCGTGCGCTGGAGCGCGTCGCGGGTTCAGCCGTGGCAGCGCGTCGCGGTGCCTCCGAAGCCGCCGCACCGCACCCTGGTAGTACGCCTCCGCGGCCGCGCGCGCCGCGAGTTGGCGGTGGCCGCCGAGATCGTCCGCATCCGCGCCGCGCGGCTCCGATCCGCGGTCAGCGGGCGAGCGGCCTAGCGGACGTCTAGCTCGTCCGCCCCGGCGTCCGGCGCCTGTCCGGCGGCGCGCGTCCCCGAAGCGTCGAGCTTCGGACGGTCGGCCGGATCGCCCTGGTCGATCAGCACGCTGCCCTTGTTGAGCCGGTAGTTGTTGCCGGCCTCGCAGCAGCGGGTCGGCCCGACCATTCCGGCCTTGATCCGGTCGGCGGTCGACGACACCTCCGCCTCACCCGAGCAGGTCTCGCCGCCGTACACGTTGTGCGTGTACGTGCCGCCCTCACGGCATGTGGCGCCCGCCATCAGCGCGTTGCCGACGACGCGGAGACCACCATCCGCGATCGGGTTGGCGGGCTCGACGCCGAGCGACAGGCCGCCTTCGAACGTGTTGTAGCGGATGTCCCAGTCGGCGATCGACGGGCTGTTGCCGTCATCCGGCTCCGCGCCTCGGAGCAGCACGGAGTAGGCCGAGCAGCACTGGTTCGCGAACGTGGTCGGAGCCTCGAACACGTTGTTCTCCAGCGTCAGATCCGAGCCCTCGGGGCTGAACTGGCTCATCGTGACGAAGACGTCGAAGACGGCGCAGCGGTAGAAGTGCGAGCGCCGGATCGTGAGACCGACGACGCCCTGCGCGTAGATGCACTCGGTGTGATTCCCGGAGCCCCCCGGGAGCAGGCTGTCGTGGATCGTCGACGCGTCGATCGTCCAGTTGGACACGCCGAACGCGCCGTCGCCGTTCGCGCCGTCGTTGAGGATCAGCGAGCCGTCGCGGTTGCAGCAGACGTCCACGCGGCGCCATGTGATGCCGTCCACGGAGCGCAGGAACGCCGCTCCGCCGGTCGCCCCGCCGTGGTCGACGCGGATGTCCTCGACGGTCACCTGCTGTACAGGCGCCGTCGTCCCACCGTCGTGCGCGAGCGCGGTCGCGGTCACCTCGGCACCCCTCCCGCTGATGGTCATCTGACTGCCGTTGAGCGTCAGGGCGCCGAAGCCGACGGCGGCGCCCGGCTCTGCATGGATCGTGACCGGCGGTGCCTTCGCCGACGGCTTGGCCGCCACCGTCTGATCGCCGTAGCGCCCGGCACGAACCCGTACCACGTCGCCGGCGCCCGCCGCTCGGTAGGCAGCGTCGAGTCCGGCGCAGGCGTCGTCGTCGACGTACGCGGCCGGGGCCGCCTGGCGCGTACACGACCCGCCGTCGGGATCGATCCAGAGATTCGCTACCAGGGAGCTGGAGCCGCCGATCTGCGTCGCGACGACCGCGGCTGCAACCGCAGCCAGGCCAACCGCCAGGGCGCCGGTGATGAGCCGCGAGCGCCGACGGCGGTGCGTTCCACGGTTTGCTCGCGCCTCCATGCGTCCCTCACACTCTGCCGGTCCGCGCGCGCGCCGTCCAGCCTCACCGTGGACGCCTGATCTACCCCCCTGGCCGATGGTTCAGGTCCGGAACTGCCCGTTTGGCAAGACCTGGCCGTTCGGCGGCCCCGGAGCTCGGAAGTGTGCCTAGAGTCGTTCGCATGAACCTCGCCCGCCACCTCGCAGTCGCCTGGCGGTTTCGCCGGATCGTCATCGCGGCGTGCCTATTCGGCATCGTCCTCGCCATTCTCGCCGCGTACAAGGTGAGCCCTTCGGGCCTCGAGCGGCGCGGTGTCGAGAGCTGGAGCAGCGAATCGCAGATCCTCGTGACGCAGCCTGGCTGCCCTGAGTGTCGCGTCACGCTGCCGGATACCGGCACCGGGACCGCGGGCGGCGACACACAGGCCCGGGCGAACCAGCAGACGTTCGCCGACCCGGGCCGTCTCGCGAGTCTCGCGATGCTGTACTCGGTGCTGTCCAACAGCGACCGTGTGCTGAAGGACCTTCCGGAGAAGCCCGATCGCAATCAGATCGAAGCGCTCCCGCTCGACGCCACCGGCAACGGCACGACGTTCCTGCCGATCATTCAGCTGACCACACTGGCCGGCACGGCGAGCGGCGCAAAGCAGCTGAACGTCCACGCGTACGAGGCGTTCCGGGACACACTGACGCGCGACCAGCGCTCGAACGGCATCCCCGACGAGCAACGCATCCAGCTCGACGTGCTCAAGAGGCCGGCCGACCCGGTCCTGATGTCGGGCCCGTCGATGGTGCCTTCAGTACTCGCGCTGATGCTTTGCGTCATCGCAGGGATCGCGGCCGCCCACATCCTCGAGAGCCTTCGCCCCCGGCGCCAGGCCGAATCGTTCGACCCGGCCTATTTCCCGGAGGTGGACGAGGCGGATCTCCGTGACTTCGCCGCTCCGGTGGGGGCCACCTCCTGGAACGGCGGCGGCTCCACTGGCCATCCGGCCGATGACCCGGACGACCGGGCGGGCTCCCCGCCGTATCGGTGAGCGCACCGGCAGCCAGCTTGCCGGCAGTCTCCAGCGGCGACGACGAACGCCGGCGCCATGAACGCCTCTTCCTGTGGGGCCTCGCCGGCATCGGGATTGTGCTGCTGGCGGCCGCGGCAGGGAGGATTCAGGCCAATCCGCTTCTGGCGCTAGTCACGAGCAGCCTCGTCGTGGTGGCGTGGCAGCGGTACCTGCTGGCCTGGCAGGTCCTGCTCGGCTACGTCCTCGCCGTCATCCTCTTCGTCCCGATCCGCCGGTTCGTGATCAACAGCGGGATGCCGATCTCGCTCGAGCCATACCGGATTCTCGTCGCCTGTGTGCTTCTCGTCTGGTTTGCTGCGCTGCTGGTCGATCCAAGGGTGCGCTGGCGCCGTACGGGCGTCGAGGCGCCGCTCATCCTCTATCTCGTCGCTGTCGCCGGGTCGCTCGTTCTGAACCTTCCGCGCGTGGTCGGCGAGGATCTGACGCCGACCGTGGTCAAGAAGGTGTGGCTCTTCGCGAGCTTCTTCCTCATCATCTTCTTCGTCGGGAGTGCGCTCCGTAGCCGCCGGGACGTCGACCGGACGCTGATCCTCATCGTCGGCGGCGGCGCTGTGGTCGCCTTCTTGTCGATCGTCGAGTGGCGAACGCACTTCAATGCTTTCAACCACCTCGATCGCGTCGTACCGATCTTCCGGCTCGACCCGACGGCGGTCGACACGCTGAGTCGAGGGAATGCCGTCCGCACGACGGCCTCCGCCGAGCACCCGATCGCTCTGGGCGCAATGCTCGTCATGCTGCTGCCGTTGGCGATCTACCTGTTCCGCAAGCGGGGGGAGCGCATCTGGCTCGTCGCCGCCGCGACGCTCACGATGGGCGCACTGGCGACGGGATCTCGCACGGCGGCCGTGATGCTCGTCGTCGAGTTGCTGATCTTCCTCTGGCTCAAGCGCGCGGAGACGATCCGTCTGCTCCCGCTGCTGCTGCCGCTCGCCATCGTCGTGCAGGTCGCGATGCCCGGGACGCTCGGTACGTTCCGCGCCATCCTGTTCCCCGAGAATGGCCTGGTCGCCGAGCAGTCGATGGCTGAGGGCACCGGGTCCGGGCGCGTCGCCGACCTCGGCCCGAGTCTGCAGGAGTGGGCTCGAACGCCCGTGTTCGGCCAGGGCTTCGGCACGCGACTGGTGAGCCAGAAGGACACGGTCCAGAACGCGCGGATCCTCGACGACGAATGGCTCGGCCAACTTCTCGAGGTCGGAGCCGTCGGCTTCATCGCACTCATGTGGCTCTACATCCGCACGGTCAGGCGCCTCGGCCGGCTCGCGAAACGCGACGACACCGCGGAGGGCTGGCTGTTCGCGGCGCTCGCGGCGGCGCTCGCGGCATTCTCGCTCGGCATGCTTACGTACGACGCCTTCTCGTTCACGCAGGTCACGTTCCTCGCGTTCGTCCTGATCGGCATCTCCGGCGTCGCGACCAGGTTGACGGCGCAGGCTTCCGCGCCAGGTCTGCGCGCCGCGTAGTTTCGCTTCGCCTACCGCGGGCACCAAGCAATTGGGAGCGTCAAGCTAACTGCGGTGGCGGAGGACAAGCCTGGAAAGGCTCGTCCCGCCGCGAGTTCTGCTGACGCGTGACTGGTGTCGGCTTTCGAGCATGGCACGGCGGGGTCTGATTCGAACGGGCTCAAGGCTGGTTGGTGAGGGTCGATGACCCGGTGGAACATGGTGCCTGTAAGTCGCCGTTCGGACCGTTAGAGGCAGGGCCTCGAAGGCGGATCGGACAGGCGTTCTCACGCTCCCACGGACGGGAGCGTCAACCTGGTGCGTTCAAACCCAGGAGCCGATCGGGGGACACCCTTTCGAGTTGGGACGCCACATCACCGGCCAGCAATGGCCGAATCAAGCCCAGGCGGGCTGGGGCTGTCTCATAACGAAGGGAAGCATGCATGTCTAGTGCAAGGATTCGCCGTGCCTTCGGCCGGCGGGCAATGGTTGCTGGGCTCATCACGGCTGGCGTCATCGCTGCAACTCCCGCCGCCGCCTCCGCGGCCACCAGATACGTGAGCCCCATGGGCTCCGACACGGCGGCGTGCACGTCGATCGCGCCCTGCAAGTCGTTCGACCGCGGTTATCGCGTGGCAGCTCCGGGCGACGCAGTTGAAGTGGCTGGCGGCAGCTACGGCAGCCAGTCGATTCCGACCGTCGCCGGGCGAGCGCTTCCGGCGGTCGAGATCCGGCCGGCGATCGGTGCCACGGTGTCGATCAGCGGCCTCAGCGTGAATGGCAACTACGTCACCTTGCGCGACATGACGGTGCCGTTCGTGAACATCGACGCCGGTCAGACCCAGGTCGTCGGTGCCACGCTCGCGAACATCAAGAGCGGCGGCATGTGGATCAGCAATACTCGCGACCTGGTGATCAAGGGTGGAGCGATCGGCCCTCGCAACAACGACGCGACGGTCAAGATCGGCTCGCTGCCGATGTCGTACAACATGACGTTCGACGGCGTGGACTTCCATGACTCGACGGCGACCGACTCGGCCGTTCATACCGAGTGCGTGTGGGCTGGCGACGTCCAGGGCCTGACGGTTAAGAACTCGCTGTTCCGCAATTGTGCCTACTTCGGCCTGTTCCTTACCCACTACCTCGGCTCCAACCCCACCAACGTGGTGATCGAGAACAACGTGTTCGAGCACACGAAGCAGTGGAACGGCCAGGACGCGCCGTACTCGATGATGGTCGCCGGTCACATCACCAAGATGGACGGCTTCACTTTCCGCAACAACACGTTCGAGACCGAAGTCGGAATCGAGCCGACGAACCTCGTCAACACCAAGATGGTCGGCAACATCGGCGTCGCCGCAAGCTGCAAGGGCGGCGTGACGTACTCCTACAACGTGTGGTCTTCGCGCTCGTGCGGCTCGACCGACCGCGTCGCGTCGAACGTCGGTTCGTTCTACACGAGCCCGGCGGCGCATGACTTCCGCCTGAAGGCCGGCTCGCCGGCGATCGATCGGGCGAACCCGGCCGACTTCCCGGCGACCGACCGCGTTGGTGCCACACGCAGTGGAGTCGCCGACGCAGGTGCATATGAGTTCGCCGGCGGGACCCCGAACCCCACGCCGACTCCCACTCCGACGCCGACCCCCAACCCGACGCCGACGCCGACGCCTCCGCCGAGCTCCGACACGCAGGCCCCGTCGGTCCCGCAGGGCATGGCGTGGACGACCACGACCCAGACCGCCCTCGGGCTGCGCTGGAACGCATCGACCGACAACGTCGGTGTCACGGGCTACCGGATCTACCGCAACGGCACGCAGGTCGGGACCACCACCACGGCCACCACGTACACCGTGACCGGCCTCGCGTGTGGCACGACCTACTCGATCGGCCTCACGGCCGTCGACGCGGCGGGCAACCAGTCCGACCGCGCACAGGCGACCGGCAGCACCACCACGTCGGCCTGCTCTGCGCCGGTCGACACGACCGCGCCGACCGCCCCGGGCAACCTGGCGATCAGCGCCGGCGCCGCCGCCGGATCGATCCAGCTCGCCTGGAGCGCTTCGACCGACAACAGCGGATCGGTCAGCTACGAGGTGTTCAAGGACGGCATCAAGGTCGGGAACGCCACCGGAACGAACTACACGTTCAATGGCATCACCGACTGCTCCACCGCACCGGAGCTCTCGGTGCGCGCAGTTGACGCCGCAGGGAACGGCTCCGCACGCATCGCGCGGACCATCCGCTGCACCTGGTCATAGCCGCGAAGGCTGGACCGGAATGAGGCCCATCCGCCGGGCGCGCGACATCGCGTGCCCGGCGGTCGGTACCCTCGTTGCGACGTAGGGGCCACGCACCGTCCCACGATGGGTACGGTCAGGCCGGCAGTTGCACCTCCAGGAAGGGGGTATGCCGGCGGCGGGTTGTGAGCCCAGGGGTGATTGCCGCGCGCAGGGCGCGGTACGTCGTAACCAAGGGAGGGCTGGATGTTCCATGCTTCGATTCGCCGTGCCTGCGGCCGGCGGAAGATGGTCGTCGCGCTGATCGCGGCAACCGCGAGCGTTGCGGTGCCAAGCACCGCGACCGCCGCCACGCGCTACCTGAGCCCGTCTGGATCCGACTCCGCGGCGTGCACCGCGATGGCTCCGTGTAGGAGCTTCGACCGCGGTTACCGCGTGTCAGCTCCGGGCGACGTCGTCGAGGTCGCCGGCGGCAGCTACGGCGGCCAGACGATCCCGGCGATCGCCGGGCGATCGGGCGCGACGGTGCAGGTCCGCCCCGCGATGGGCGCGACCGTGACGGTCGGCGATCTCAACATCGACGGCAGCTACGTGACGGTCCGGGACGTGAAGGCGACGTTCGTCAACATCGATGCCGGTGCGACGCAGGCGACCGCGGTCACGGTCGCCAATGTGACGACCGGCGGGATGTGGATCAACAACGTGCGCGACCTGGTCGTGCAGGGAGGGAGCATCGGGCCGCGCAACAACGACGCCGCGGTGAAGGTCGGGTCGGGGCCGAGCTCGTACAACGTGACGTTCGACGGCGTCGATTTTCATGACTCGACGGCGACCGACTCGGCGGTCCATACCGAGTGCCTGTGGGCCGGTGACGTGCAGGGCTTGACGGTCAAGAACTCGCTGTTTCGCAACTGCGCGTACTTCGGGCTGTTCGTCACGCATCTGTCGGGCTCGATGCCCAAGAACCACGTGATCGAGAACAACGTGTTCGAGCACACCAAGCAGTGGAACGGCCAGAACGCGCCGTACTCGATGATGGTCGCCGGCCACATCACCACGATGGACACGTTCACGTTCCGCAACAACACGTTCGAGACCGAGGTCGCTCTCGAGCCGGCGAACGTCGTCAACTCCAAGATGGTCGGCAACATCGGCGTCGCGGCGAGCTGCAAGGGCGGAGTGACGTACTCCTACAACGTCTGGTCCGCGCGCACCTGCGGCTCGACCGACCGCCAAGCATCCAACGTCGGCTCGTTCTACACCAACCCGGGCGCGCACGACTGGCGGCTGAAGTCCGGGTCACCGGCGATCGACCGCGCGAGCCCGACCGACTACCCGGCGACCGACAAGGCCGGCGCGACGCGCAAGGGGCTTCCCGACGCCGGCGCGTACGAGTACGGCGGCACGACGTCCAGCCCGACGCCGACACCCACGCCGACGCCGCCGGCCGCCAACGACACGCAGGCCCCGTCGGTGCCGCAGGGCATGGCGTGGACGACCACGTCCCGGACCGCCCTCGGGCTGCGCTGGAACGCATCGACCGACAACGTCGGTGTCACGGGCTACCGGCTCTACCGCAACGGGACGCGGGTCGCGACCACGTCGGCCACGAGCTACGCGGTGTCGGGCCTTGCGTGTGGCACGAGCTACACGATCGGCCTGACGGCGGTCGACGCCGCCGGCAACGAGTCCAACCGCGCGCAGGCGACAGGGACGAAGCGCACGGCCGCCTGCGGCTGAGCGAGTGAGCGCTGTGCCGTCGCCGCCGTCAGGCGGCGACGGCGAGCTCGCCGACGGTGACGCTGAGGCCGCCGGCGTCGAGCGACGTCTGCAGCGCCTCGAGGATCTCCACGACCGCCACGCCCTGGGCTCCGCCGGTCATCGCCGGCTCGATGCCCCTAATCGAACGGGCGAACTGGCGGCACTCGATCCGCAGCGGCTCCTCGGTGGAGATCTGCGGGCTGTAGATGTCGCCCGAGCGCACCTGGACGTACTCGCCGTAGGACGCAGGCTTGCTGTCTGAGCAGCTGCGGGACACGCTCTTGTCGTACACCGTGACCTTGCCTTCGAGGCGCATGTCGTCGAAGACGGCCATCTTCTCCGAGCCGACGATCGTCGCGCGGCGCATCTTGTGCGGGTCGAGCCATGAGAGCTGAAGGTGCGCGATCACGCCCGACGGATAGCGCAGCAGGCCGAACACGACGTCTTCGACGCCCGGATGGATGAAGCACTGTCCGTGCGCCGCGACAGACTCCGGCGCCTCGCCGAGCAGATGGAGCAGGACCGCCACGTCGTGGGCGCCGAGCGACCACAGGGCGTTCTCGTCCTCGCGCACCTTCCCGAGGTTGACGCGGTTCGTGTAGATGTACCGGATGTCACCCAGCGAGCCCGACTCGCACAGCTGCTTGAGCTTCGCGACGCCGGGGTGATGCACGAGGAGGTGCCCGACGAACAGCACCCTGTCGCGCCGCTCGGCCTCTTCCACTAGGAAGCGCGCGTCGGCCACGTTCGTGGCCAGCGGCTTCTCGACGAACACGTGCTTGCCGGCTTCGAGGGCACGCGCGGCGAGCGCGCGGTGCGTGGGAACACTGGTCGCAACCGCGACGGCATCGAGCTCCGGGTCCGCGAGCATCTCGTCGAGGTCGGTGCTCGCCCTGGCGTCCGGGAATTGCCGCGCCGACCGGGCCAGGATCCCTTCGTCGAGGTCGCAGAGCCACGCTAGCTGTGTCTCCGGCAGTGCGTGAAAGGCACGGGCGAGGTTGGGGCCCCAGTATCCGAGCCCGAGCACGCCGACTCGGACGGGGGCCGCGGGCGCAGCGTCAGCGCCGAAGGGAAGGTGAAGGCTCATCGCGATCCATCATCGCCGCGGTGGCTCCCGCACGGAAGCGGATTGCCTGGCCGATAGTCGAGCCGTTGCCCATCCTTCCGGCGCATTAGGGCGCGTCGCTCGCGCGGCGATAGACCACGTCGGCCCAGTAGTTGCTGGAGTTGTAGGTGGAAGTCGGGAACCCGCCGCCTGCGCCGTAGCGGTACACGCCGTTCGCGCTGACCGAGTTGGCCAGAGCGTGCAGCGGCCCGTTGTCGACGCCGGTAGCGAAGAACGCCGGTGTGAACGCGAAGAAGCCGGCGCTCGAGTAGACCGAGGTCACGTACGTGGTGTTCGCGGTCACGGTGACCGGCGTCGTCAGGACCCCCTGCTGCCAGCCGGAGGCAGTCTCCCCGGTGAAGTTGACCTGGGCGAGCTGCGTGCCCGTACTCGACCATAGGTGGCCGACGTGGGTGCCGGTGTCGCCGGTGCCCTTGTAGAACCGCAACGCGGTGATCGTCCCGTTCTCGTCGGCCCGGAACTTCGTGCCCACCTCGATCGGCTGGGAGTCGTGCACGGCGACCGGCGAGGCCGGCGAGGTGCTGGACGGCCAGATCGAGCACGGGCAGCCCGCGGGCGCGACCACGGTCACGTTGACGGGAGCCGACGTCCGGGTGTTGCCGGCGGCGTCCCGGGCGACGGCGGTCAGCGTGTGCGGGCCTGGGGTGGCCGTGGTCGTGTTCCAGCTGACCGAGTACGGCGATGCCGTGTCCTCGGCACCGAGCGCCGTGCCGTCGAGGCGGAACTGGACGCCGGTGACGCCGATCGCGTCCGCCGCATTAGCGGAAACCGCGATGGTTCCGGTCACGTTGCCCGCGCTGGGCGACGTGATCGACACCGTCGGGGCAGTGGTGTCGGCGTTGACCCCTGTGGTGAAGGTCCACGTCCGGTCTGACGCGAGCGCGTTGCCGGCCAGGTCCTTGACGCCGGTCGCGCCGCCCTTGACCGTGGCCGTGTAGTTGGTGGACTGCAGCAGCGCCGTCTGCGGCTCGAGCGTGGCCGTGCGCGTCGTGCTGTCGTAGCTGAGCGTCGTGGTGACTGCCGCGCCTGCGGTCGTGCGCAGCGACACGTTGCTCGCAGTGATCGTCGCAGGGTCCATCGGCTCGTCGAACCGCGCCGACACGTCGGTGTCGGTCCCTACGCCGGTCGCGGCGTCGGCGGGTGTCAGCGTCGTGATCGTCGGTCGCGTCGAGTCGAGCTCACTCGCGCGCCGGTACACGACGTCTGCCCAGTAGTTGCTCGCCTGGTAGGTGGAGGTCGGGAAGCCGCTCGCGCCGTAGCGGTACACGCCGTTGCTGCTCGTGGCGTTCGCCAGCGCGTGCAGGGGCCCGTTGTCCACGGCGTTCGTGAAGAACGAACTGCTGAACACGTAGTAACCGGCGCTGGAGTGGTAGGACGCGATGTAGACGGCGTCCTTGAGCACCGGGACTGCGCTGCTCAGCTGCACTTGCTGCCAGCCGGAGGCGGTTTCGCCGGTGAAGGTGGCCTGGGCGAGCTGAGTGCCCGTGCTCGACCACAGGTGGCCGACATGGGTGCCGGTGTCGCCGGTGCCCTTGTAGAACCGCAGCGCGGTGATGTAGCCGTTCTCGTCGGCGCGGAACTTCGCGCCCAGCTCGATCGCCTGGCTGTCGTGCACCGCGGAGGTCGTGGCGGGTCCCGTCGTCGGAGCCCAGATCGAGCACGGGCAACTGCCCGGCGCGACGACCGTGACCGTGACCGGGGCCGATGTGCGGGTGTTGCCGGCGGCGTCGCGGGCGACGGCGGTCAGGGTGTGAGATCCCAGGCTCGCGGTCGTCGTATCCCAGTTGACGGAATACGGCGAGGAGGTGTCCTCGGCGCCGAGCGCCGCCCCGTCGAGGCGGAACTGGACGCCCGTGACGCCGACCGCGTCGGCCGCCGTCGCCGCCAGCGTCACGGTGCTCGTAAGCGTGTCGCCGCTGGAGGGTGCCGTTATCGAAACCGTCGGGGCCGTCGTGTCGGCGTTACTCGCCGTCGTGAAGGACCAGGTGCGGTCGGACGCGAGGGCGTTGCCCGCGAGGTCCTTGACCCCAGTCGAGCCGCCCCTCACCGTTGCCGTGTAGGTCGTTGACGGCGTGAGCGTCGCCGACGGGTCGAGCGTTGCCGTCCGGGTGCTGTCGCTGTAGGCGACGGTCGCCGGCACGCTCGTCGAGCCGGCCCGCAACTGGACCGTGCTCCCGGAGATCGTGGCCGGGTCCATCGTCTCGTCGAAGCGCGCGGTGACGTCGGTGTCGGTGCCGACGCCGGTCGCCGCGTCGGCGGGCGAGATCGTTGTGATCGCCGGTGCCGTCTGGTCGACCTCGCTGGCGCGCCGGTAGACCACATCCGCCCAGTAGTTGCTGGAGTCGAAGCTCGAGGTTGGGAACTGGCTGCCGCCGTAGCTGTATACCCCGTTGCCGCCGCTGGCCCCGTTGGCGGGGGCATGCAGCGGCCCGTTGTCGAGCTGTGCCGTGAAGAACAGCGTGCTGTAGGCGAAGTAGCCGGCGCTCGAGTGGTAGGACGCGACATAGGTGGCGTCCTTGAGCACCGGGACCGCGGCGCCGAGCTGAACCTGCTGCCAGCCCGAGGCGGACTCACCCGAGAAGGTGGCCTCGGCGAGCTGCTGGCCGGTGCTCGACCACAGGTGGCCGACATGCGTACCGGTGTCGCCCTCGCCCTTGTAGAAACGCAGGCCGGTGATGTAGCCGTTTTCGTCGGCGCGGAACTTCACGCCGACCTCGATCGGCAGCCCATCGTTGATCGGTGATGCCGTGCCCGGGCCCGCGGTCGTGGGCCATAGCGAGCACGGGCAGCTGCCGGGGACGACAAGGGTGATCGTGACTGGTGCCGAGGTGCGCGTGTTCCCGGCAGCGTCGCGGGCGATCGCGGTCAGGGTATGCGAGCCCAGGCTGGCGGTCGAGGAGTTCCAGTTGACGGAGTACGGCGACGAGGTGTCCTCGGCGCCGAGCGCCGCGCCGTCGAGGCGGAACTGCACGCCGCTTACGCCGACCGCGTCCGCAGCGGTTGCCGACACCGCGATGGTGTCACCGCGCACAACTGCGTCGCCGTCGGCGGGCGCCGTCAGCGACACTGTGGGAGCGGTGGTGTCGGGCGGATCGGCGGTGGTGAACGACCAGGTGATGGGGTTGTCCAGCGCGACGCCGTCGCTCGCCTTGATCGTGGTGAGGAGACGAACGGTGTACGTCGTGGACTGGGCGAGCGCGGCGTTCGGCGTGAGCGTCGCAGTCAGGCTCCCGGCGTCATAGCCGACCACTGCGGGAATCGTGGTTCCGTCCGGCCGCAGCAGGGCGAAGCTCGTGGTCGTGATCGTCGAGGCGTCCATCGCCCGTGAAAACGTCGCGGTCGGCCGCGTACTTGTGAGCTGGCCAGTCGCGCCGATCGCGGGCGTCCGGGCCGTGAGCGTCGGCGGCGGCTGCGGGCCCGCGCCGGTCGTGAACGTCCATTGGACGGCGGAGGCGAGGGCGACGCCGTCGGCGGCCTTGACCGCCGTCGAGAGGCGCGCCGTGAACGTCGTCTGCCCGCTCAGCGACGCGACCGGCGTCAGGGTCGCCGTGCGCGTCGCGGGGTTGTACGCCACGGTTGCGCTGACGGCGGTCCCGTCCGGGCGCTCGAGCGTGAAGTTCTGCGTCGTCAGGGTGGCGGCGTCCATGTCGCGCGAGAACGTCGCTGTCACCGCGCTTCCGACGGGGACGCCCGTGGCGGCGTTGGCCGGCGTGGTCTGCGTGACGGCAGGCGGCGCCGCGGGCGGGGCCGAAGTGGTGAAGGTCCAGGTGTATGCGCTCGACAGCGGGGTGCCGTCGACCGATTTCACGGCCGTGGTCAACCTGGCGTTGAACGTCGTGGAGTACGGCAGCGCCGCACTCGGCGTCAGCACGGCGGCGCGGGTCGCCACGTCGTAGGCGACCGAGGCGGACACCGGGGTGCCGTCGGCCCGGGTGAGCGTGAACGTCGAAGAGGTGAGCGTGCTCGCGTCCATGTCGCGCGAGAACGTGGCCGACGGCGTCGAGGAGGCGCTTACGCCGCTGGCGCCGGCCGTCGGGACGGTGCCCGTCACCGCGAGTGGGCCCTGCGGCACAGAGGGGACGATCTCGATCGCCGAGATCTGGGGATCGTCGGCGACGCCGTAGACCGAGCGGATGTTGAGCGTGCCGTCGGTGACGCTGATGCCCTGCACGGTGCGGATGAGCGCCGCCCGCGGCCCGACCGCGGCGTAGATGTCGATGTTCGCCAGGTCCGGGTTGGCCGGGGTGTCGACGATGTCCATGCCGAAGACGCGGCTCCCGGCCCCTCCGGAGACCTCGGTGCCGTAGTACAGCTCGGCGAAGTGGAAGCGCACGTCGTAGGTGCCGGATGGCACCGGCACGGCGTACGAGAACTGGCCCCAGCGCTCGCTCTGGTACATGGTCGAGTCGCTCGTGCCGCTGACGGCCTGGGTGGCGTTGTTGATCTGGCCGCCGGTGAAGAACTGGTCCGCGAGGAACGTGGCGCCGTTGAAGGACGTGTAGGCGCCGCCGGCGCTGTTGATCCGGACCGGGTTGCCGGCTGCGGTGAGTGCCGAGCTCTCGTTCGACGGGCCCGACTGGGAGCCGCCGACGACCGCGGTGACGACGTAGTAGTACCGCGTCGCGGACTGCAGCCCGAGATCGGTGAAGGCCGTCCCGGAGACGATGGCGGAGTTCGCCCGCACGCCGAGCGGCGAGCCGTTGTTACGCGCGGCCTGGGTCCGGTACACGTGGTAGCCGGACGCGCCCGCGACCGGTGCCCAGGTGACGCGCACGCTGTCGGCTCCCTGTGCGATGGCGGCCGCGCCGGTGGGCGGCGGGACCGAGCTTGAGACGTTGTCCACGACGATGGTGTTGAAGGGCGTCTGCGGCTGGGCGTCCATGTCGGCGAGGATGTTCGTCGTCGCCTGCTGGATGCGGATGTCCGGCTCCCCGGTGTTAAGGGCGTTGCGTTCCAGCCCGCGCCACCAGTGGTTCGTGCCGGCCGTGACGACCAGCGCGCCGCTCGGCGCCGTGTACTTGACGGCGTTGACGACGGCGTTGCCGGGCGCGTAGACGCGGCCCGCGTCTTGGAGGATGTTGCCGTCGACGGCCGAGCTCGCGAGTGTGGTCGTGCCGGACGGCTCGAAGCCGTTGTCGACACGGGTGTCCCACTCCCAGCCCACGAGGTTCGCACCGATCGACGCCGTTGCGCCGGGGGCCTGACCCGTGACTGTCGTGTAGCGCCACACGCGGTCGGCGCCCTGCGCCGCGGGCACCCGCAGCGGGAAGTAGGTGAAGTCCTTGTCGCCGATGTACATCGCGCCGGTGAGCGCGTTCTCCGGCTTGTTGGCGCCGGCAGGATCGCGCCAGGTGCCGGTCGGGATGCCGGATGGATCGGGCCCCCCGGACTGCGTGCTCTTGTAACAGACGAGCGTCCGGTCCTGGACACCGGTGGTCGGGCTCGCCTCGAAGCGCGTCTTCCAGTAGACCTCGTTCGCGCCCATGAAGAAGAGGTTCACGTTGTTATCGCGCGCCTGTTCGAGCGCGGTGCGCATCCCGGCGGTGTAGTACTCGTCGTGCGCCGTCGAGATGTACGTCTTGCCGGCGCGGGCGCGCAGCGGGGTCCGCTCGAGGTCGTCGCCAGAGATGTAGGAAACGTCGAAGCCCTGCGACTCCGTCCACTGCACGATCGGGTGATCGTTCTCGACGAACCAGTCCCGCTGGCCGGAGCGAGGCTGCTCGAACGGCCGGTCGTACGAGACCTTCACCGCGCGGCGGGTCCCCGCAACGGTGTCGGCGCCGGTGGAGTTGAAGTCGTACATCGACTTCCCGCCGTAGTTGTTGTACGCCTGGTACGTGGAGAACGACGTGCCGAAGACGATGTCAGGGGTCCTGGAGTCGTCGCGCACGACGAGCAGGATGTGCGAGTCGGCTCCGTTGTCGTTGCGGACGATCCGGAGCAGGTAGACGCCCGAGACCCACGACGAGTTGGTCGAGACCGTCGCCGACGTGACCCAGTTCCCGCAGTTGACCAGGCCGGTGGTGGCGTCGGTGGCGCACGCGGCCTGCGTGCGGCCCGGCACGTTCCAGATCGTCGACATCAGCCGACCACCGTTGTCGTTGTAGTAGCCGGTGCGGTAGATCTCGACGTTGAACGTCGTCGACGGGCCGCCGTTGACCTTGAGGTCCACGGACTGGCCCTTGTTGATGCTCTGGGCGGCGGCGTAGCCTTCGATGCCGTTCGGCGCCGTCGCCAGCCCGCTGTTGAGCAGCTTCCAGCCGACCGAGCCCGGATAGCAGTTCTCGATCACGACGGCGTTGCCGGCCGAGCAGCTACGCGGTCGCGGTGTGATCTGCACGGGCAGGGAGTCCGGAGACTCGACTCCGAGGATGATGGCCCGGACGGCGTAGTAATACGTCGTGTTGTTGGCCGTCGTCGTGTCGGTATAGCCGAGGCCGATCACGCCGCCGACGGGCGACACGCGTGTCGTAATCGTGGTGCGCGTCGTGCCGCGATAGACGTTGTATGCGGTCGCGCCGGCGGCCGCCTGCCACGCGAGCTCGCTACGCGCATCGAGCGCGATGCCGGTGACGCCGGTCGGCGCGGCGGCGTTGGCGGCTGTGGCGGCTGCCGAGATCGTCGCGAGTGCGACGGCGGCGAGCACGATGCTTCGAATCAGGACACGACGCATGGGATCACGTGCCTCCGTTGCGCGGCCGGGAGTCCGGTCGCCAGGTACGGGTGGGGGATGCGCGGAAGACCACGATCAGGAAGACCGCCGCGATGAGCAGCGCAGCACCCGCAAATGCGAGGCTGACGCGATGTAGGGGACTGCCGTGCAGCAACAGCTCGATGGCGACAAACGTCACAGCGCCCGCCCCCCAGACGGCCGCAGCGGTGACACCCATCCCACGAGCCAGCACTGCCTGCGACAGCGTGGCACCGGCGAGATAGAACCCGACGCCGGTCGCGAGAATCGTGAGATCGAGCCGGTCGACCTCGAAACCGGCCCCGTAGAGGATGCGCATCGACTCGACTCCGGCGATCGCGGTGCCCGCGGTGAGGGCCGCGGCGAACGCCAGCAGCACGCCGGTCGTCTTGAGGATTCGTCGGCGGAACGCCGCCTCGGCGCCGAGCGCCTGCGACATAGTGAGCGTGGGCAGCAGGGCGGCGGCGAAGCCCTGGAACAGGAACACGGGCGCACGCACGAGCATCGTGGCCGCGAAGACCGTGCCGGCGGCCGCGGCCGCGCCCGGACCGCCCGCCAGCACGACCAGCAGCGCCCCGCCGGAGACAAGGATCTGGTCGGCCGCCGCGATCACCAGCGCAGGCGCGGCGAACGCGAGCGCGTGACGCAGCTGGAAGGCGCCGGCGGCCGCCCCCTCGAGACGACCGAGGATCGGGGCGTCGCCGTGACGGCGGTTCCGCCACACGCGATGCAGGAACGGAACGACAGCGCCGCCCACAGCGGCCACGGCGAGCGCGGCGGCCGCGACGGCAGGGGACGCGACGAAGAACAGTGGCAGTGCGAGAGCGACGCGGATGCCGCCGTCGGCCAGCAGCAGGAGCCCATAGCCGCCGAACCAGCTGAGGCCGCTCGCCAGCCCGCGCACGATGAACGAGAGCGCGTAGCCGGCGATGCCGAGCGCGAGCGCGAGCGTCAGGACGTCGTGACCGGCGAACAGCCGATCACCGATCCAGTCCCACCCGAGGAGCACGGCGACGGCCGCGACCGCCGCCACGACGGCGGCGAGGCGGACGGTCGAATGCACGACTGGCCGGGCGTCCTGCCCGTGCGCCACCCGCTCGGCGATCCCCCGCGAAAGCGTCTGCTCGATCGGCCTGAACAGCACCACGGAGACCAGGAACAGTGTCGCCCACAGCACGGCGATCGGGCCGTATTCGGCAGGCCCGAGCGCCCGCGCCGCGAGGGCGTTGAACGCATATGCGAGCACTCCGGAGGCGAGCGTGCCGACGGTCAGCATCGTCGTGCCGCGGCGACCCGGCTCGATCAGTCGGGCAACGATGCTGCGCGCGCTCCAGGTGGGCTGAGCGGGTACGTCGATAGCCGCCATCAGGACGTCCACTCCAGACGGTCGAGGTCACTCCGGCGCACAGCGAGGAGCATCCCGGCGTCACGCCGGGATGCTCTGCTGGCAACGCTGTGCGCTGGGCGCGTCACGCGGCTGCGCGCTCCAGAACGCCCACGGCCCGCCGGTCGCGGTGCCACGCGACGGTCTCGATCAGGCCCTCGTCCAGCGACACCGAGGCGCGCACGCCGAGGACGGCCGCCATCTTGGTCGTGTCGGGGATGCGGCAGCGCACGTCCTGGTAGCGGCCGCCGATCTGCTCGTACGGGACGAAGCGGGCACGCAGCGGGCCGACGATGCCCATCGCGCGCTGCACCTCGACCGCCAGGCGGGCGATCGTGGTCGGCTCGTCGCCGCCCACATTGATGACCTCGCCGCGGGCCTCGGGCCGGTCGAGCGCGGCGACGAAGCCGGCGACCGTGTCCTTCACGTAAGTGAACGTCCGGACCTGCCGGCCGTCACCGTGGATATCGATCAGCTCGCCGTCGAGCAGACGCTCGATGAACGCCGCCTGGGGGCCGCCCCACCAGCTCGGGTGGTTGCGCGGGCCGTAGGAGCCGAAGAGCCGCAGGATCGTCACCTCGAGCCCCTGCTCCTCACGGAGCGCGAGCGCCATGTGCTCGTCGTAGAGCTTCGAGACGGCGTACGCCCAGCGGCGCGTGGTCGGCGGGCCGAGCGTCGAGCTGGTCGTCCTCGGCGAACGGCGGCGTCGCGTTGCCGTACACGTCGGAGGTGGACGAGATGATCACGTGCGAGTCCAGGGCGAGCGCGGCTTCGTACACCGACTCCGCGCCGGCCACGTTCGCCGCAAGCGTCTTGAGGGCCCCGCCGTAGCGCGGGATCTTCTCCGCGGCCAGGTGGACGATCGCGTCGCAGGGAGCGAACGTCTTCTTCAGTTCGCCCCGGTCGCGGCAGTCGAGCTCGTGGAACGTGAACTCCGGGTGCTGGAACATCGTGCCGAGGTTGGCGGGGCTTCCGTGCGAGAAGTCATCGATCCCGATGACGGTCCGGCCCTCGTCGAGCAGGCGCTCGGTGAGGTGGGAACCGATGAAGCCGGCGGCGCCCGTGACGCCGATGACTGACGGTCGCGTCATGCGTTTACTCCTTAGTCCAGACATCGAAGATGCGTGGGGTGGGGCCGGCGCCACGGAGGGTCACCTGGCGGGTGAAGTTCGAGCGCACCCAGCGGGCGAGCTCTTGGTCGAAGGTGGAGCCGAATGCTCCGTGGCCGTATTCAGTGAACGGACGGCGGTCGAGGATGGCCAGACGAACGTCGCCAAGGCCGCGGATTGCTTCGTGTTCGGCGGCGGGGCCGTCGAGCGCACCGGGCAGGAGCGACAAGGTCGGAAGGGGGTCGGTACGCCCGGACATTACGTAGAGGCCGGTGAGCTGAGGGCCGAGCAGCACCGGATCACCAGGCCGCGTGCGGTCCCTGATGACGTCGAGCGCGCCCTGGAGGGCGGGGGCGATCGCCGGGGCCGCCGACAGCGTGCCGTTGGCGGCACGGACGGTCGCCGTCTCGCCGCGGGCGTCGCGCACCGCGAGGGCGGTTCCCGCCACCACGAGAAAGGCGACGAAGGCCATCCCCAGCCCGCGTGCGAGCGGGGCGAACCGCGCCAGCTCCTCGCCGTGAAGCCACACGAGGAAGATCGCGGCGGCCGGCATCACGTACGCCGACTTGGACGAGAAGACGGTCGCGTATGGGACGAACTGCCCGTAGACCGGCAGCGCGAGGACGACCAGCAGCGTGAGGAACGTCGCGAGCAGTCGCAGGCGGCTCTGGTCGACGTCGGCGGCGCGCCGGTACCGCGCCAGGACCACGCCCAGCGCGATCGCCGCGCCGGCCGGGATCCACGCGTACGCAAGATCGAGCCGCGAGCGCACCGCTTCGGGGTTCGCCGCGAGCAGCGCGATTGCCGCAACGCCTGCGCCGACGATCAGAGCCTTCGCGGCGATCCCGCTCCGGCCGGGCCTCGCGGCCCAGGTACCGGCGATCACAAGCGCGGCGATGCCCGCCGCGTACGTCACCAGATGCACGATCAGCTCGATGACGCTCGACGCGGTGAGCGGTGCCGCGGCGCGGACGATGTTCTTGCCGGCCTCGGCGAGCTGGCCGACCGGGAACAGATTGCCGGTCAGCAGTTCCCGCGGGCCGACCGCTGCCGCGAATGCGCCGTAGGCGAGCAGCGGCACGCCGACGGCCGGCAGTGCGATAAGCGCGAGCGCGCGGCCGCGGCCGCGGCCGGCGGTGCGTCCGCGCAGCAGCAGCCAGGCGGCCAGCGCGATCCACCACGCTGCAATGGTCTCCGGCCGGGTAAGGGCACCGAGGCCCGCCGTCAGTCCCGCCGCGATCAGCCACGCCGACCGTTCCGTGCGCTCGTAGCGCACGAGCGCCAGGAGGCCGCCGAGGGCGAGCGCGATCGCCATCGGCGCCCCGACCGTGTGTGCCAGGACGACGCTCGTGTTGCCGGCGTCGAATGCGGCTGTGGCGGCGAGGGCGGCGGCTACGAGCGCTGGCAGCGGCGTCGTGAAGCTGCGGGCCAACGCGTACGTCAGGCCGACGATCGCGACGGCCAGCACCAGGCCGAGCGCCACGGCCGGCCCGACGCCGGCGCCGAAGGCGGCGTAGATGCCGCCCAGCACCAGAGGCCCGAGCGGCCCGTAGTAGTAGACGAAGTCGATATAGGGCAGCTGACCGTCCGCCACGCGGGAGGCGGCCAGCCAGTCGTAGCCGGTGTCGCTGCCGAGATCGCCCCAGCTGCCCCACGTGAGGAACGCGAGGAAAGCGCAGCTGACCGCGAGGAAGGCCAGCGCCGGGACGTCGGCCGGCACAGCGCGAACGCGCGAGGCCACGCTGACGCGCGGCCGAGAGATTCGTGCGGTCGCGACCATGCTCACGCCGCGATCGCCCTTGTGGCGTGATTGGCAAGCCGCTCGGTCAGCCCTTCGGCGAGGCGGTCGGCGACACCGATGACGGCCTGACCGTTGACCAGTTCGGGGTAGACGTGCGCGCTCGACGCCATGGCGAGCCCGGCGCGGGGAAGAAATCCTGCTCGCGATCTGCACCGAGGACGTGGACGGGCTCGGCGACGCGGGCGCGTGCGACCTGCGCGGCGATGACGTCGGCCGGGTCGAACGCCGGGAAGATGGTGCGGACATGCTCGAAGTAGCGCTGGCGGATGTCGGCGCTCGATGCCTCAAGCTCCGGGCTGTCCGGGCTGACGTACTTCGGGACGTAGAGCAGCGTGCCGCCGACGCGTTCAGGATCCACGACATGGGTCGATTCGACGACAGTGGTGAGCGGCACCGAGCGATCTGTGATGTTGAGCGAGTAGTAGGGGCTGATGCTCTTGCGCACGCGCGCAACGAGGCACACGACGCCGAGGTAGCGGACGGGGTCGGGCGCGGAGCTGCTCCGCCAGCTCGTTCGCCAGCAGGCCCTCGAGGCCGGGCCGTAGCTGCGTGGTCACGATCCAGTCGTGCGGCCGGAAGCCGGTGTCGAGCACGACGCCGATCGCGCGGCCGTGCGACGAAGCGACGAAGCGAACCGGCGTCCTGGTGTGCACCTGGCCGCCGCGCTCGCGGATCGCCTCGCCGAGACGGTCCACCAGCACCTGGTAGCCGCCATCGATCGTGCCCATGACCTCCCGCGAGCTGCGGTCGCGTGTGCTTCGACATGCGGCGCGTGCGCGCCCACAGGTACGTGGCCGGAAGATCGCCGTACTGACCGTCGAACTTCGAGTCGAGTAGCGGCTGCCACAGGCGCGTCCACAGACTCTTGCCGCAGGTCCGTCGCAGCCACTCCTCGAGTGGCATCTGCTCGAGCTCGTCGTAGTCGGAACGGAGCTGACAGCGCGCAACGAACGTGCCGAGGCGCAGCTTGTCGACCGGGCCTAGGCCCGGGAACGTGAGCAGGTCCTTGGCGGACGACATCGAGGTCAGCCGGCCGGCCTGCCAGAAGCCGACCCCGGTGTGGCGGAAGCGGAACGCGTCGTCGCCGAGGCCGAGCTCGGCGGCGAGGCCGCGAACCCGGTCGTCGGTCGGGAGGACCACGTGGTAGTAGCTTGTCCACCCGGTGGCCGCCGAGGTCGACGGAGCCGGCGAGGCCGCCGAGTTCGCCGCTGCTCTCGTAGACCGACACGTTGATCCCCTGGCACGCCAGGCGGTACGCCGCGGTCAGGCCGAGCAGACCGCCGCCGACGATGCCGACGCTCAGGCCATGCGGATGGATGCGCGAGAGATTGCTCACGCCGGCGCCTTCAGCCGGACCGCGACCTGACGCATCATCAGCCGGCCGTAGCCGGCGGCCGTGGGCAGGACCCGGAGCTTGCTGGCGCCGATCCTGCGCGAGGCATCCAGGTTGACCGGGACCTCGTAGACCATCGCGCCGAGGCGGACAAGCTTCATCAGAATCTCGGCCTTGCAAGCGAAGCCGGGCTCGCGGATGAAGCTGTCGCCATGCTGGGCGTAGCCGGCTCGCACCGCCTCGCTGCGGTAGACACGGAAGAACGAGGAGACGGTCCGGGCGTCGAGGCCCGACGTGTGGCGGATGGCGTACGCGGCTGCCTGGGAGAGGAAGCGCCGGTGCCGCCCGACGCCGATCAGCGCGCCGCCCGCGTGGACTGAGGCGAGCACGACGTCGAACCCGTCGATCGCCCGCTCCGTCATCACATTCAGCGCGTCGAGGTCGCTCGTGGTGTCCGCTTCCAGCGTGACGATCAGGTCGTCATCGCTTGTCAGCTCCAGAGCGCGCCGCAAGCCTCGGTCGAACGCCCTGCCGGGACCCTGGTTCGGGATCTGGCGGAGCACCTCGACGGGTAGCGGGCCGTCGTACGCCTCCGCGACCGCAGCCGTGTCGTCAGAGGAGCCGTCGTCGACCAGCAGCAGCACGCCGTCGTCCTGCCACAGTTCGGGCCTGGACTCGAGGTCGGCGAGGAGGCGTGGGACGTTGCGCTCCTCGTTATAGGCCGGCACAACGAATACGACGCGCATCAGTACGCTCCCTGCTTGGCGAGCACGACCGGCAGGGTCTGGCAGAGGATCTTGACGTCCCACCAGAGCGACCAGTTCGTGACGTAGATGTAGTCCAGCTTCACCATCTCCTCGAAGGGGATGTCGTTCCGGCCGAGGACCTGCCAGAGGCCGGTGATCCCAGGCGTCGTCTCGAGCCGACGGCTTCCCCAACCCGTGATCAGCTCGGATTCGTGGACGACGAACGGCCGCGGGCCGACGAGGCTCATCTCGCCCTTGACGACGTTCCAGAGCTGCGGCAGCTCGTCGATGCTCCACTTGCGCAGTAGCCGGCCGACACGTGTGACGCGGGGGTCGTCGTGGATCTTGAAGAGCGGTCCGCCGCCCTCCATCTGGTTCAGGTGCGCGAGCTCGAAGCGCTTGGCCTCGGCGTCCTGCACCATCGTCCGGAACTTCACGATGTGGAACTCGCGCCCGCCGCGACCGTGACGTCGCTGCCGGAAGAACACAGGTCCCGGCGAGTCGAGCCGGATCGCAATGGCCGCAACGAGCAGCACCGGCGCGATCGCCAGCAGGCCGAGGCCGGCCGCGACGACATCGAAGCTGCGCTTGACCGCCCGCACCGAGCGCGAGAAGCGCATCGGGGGCAGGCTCACGACGGGCACGCCTTCGAGGTCCTCGATCGTCGCGTTGGACGCGAAGAGCTCGTAGAAGTTGGGGATGATCGAGAGGTGCACCTCAGGCCGGCGGACCGCGCGCACCATCTCGACGAGGCGCTCGTGCGGCGTGTCGGAAGGCGCGAGCAGCACCCAGTCGATGTCGAGCTCGTCGACCAGACGGGTCAGGTCATCGGTGCGCCCGACGACACCCTCGACGCGCGGGTCGTCGTCGACGAAGCCAATCAGCTCGAGTCCGAACTCGGGGTGGCGCGCCAGCTTGCGCTTGACGAGATGCCCGACCTCGCCGGCGCCGACGATGAGCGTGCGGCGGGGTAGCAGCAGGCGCGGAAGTACCCACGTCCGGACGGCCCCACGGAGCGTCGGGACCAGGACGATGGCGACGGCGAGGAAGAGAACTGCCTCGACAGGCGTGTACACGGACCAGTCGGCCGCCCGACGGAGCACCTGGCCGGCGAGCAGGTACACGAGCGATCCTGCCAGGAGCGCGTGAAAGAGCGTCGTGACCTCGTCGAAGGAGTTCGGTGAGATGGCGCGCGACTGGCTCTCGTAGAGGCGGTACGCCGCGAACAGCGAGATCCAGCCCAGAGGGGCCACCACGGCGAAGATGGCAAGCGCCCAACTCGGTCCGATGTACGCCGGCGGAGCCATCGACTCGGCGACGACCGTCATCACGCCCAGCGCGATGCCGATCGAGAGCAGGTCGGCCGCTACGAGTAGGCGGACGCGGCCGCGCGGAAGCCGGCGGCCCGGCTCGGCGCGTTCGCTGGGCTTGAGCTCGAGCGGTCGCGCCAGCGCCTCAGCGCCGGGCGCGCCGCCCACGAGCCGCAGCTTGTTCGCCTCAGCTGGCAAGCTTCTCACCGACGAGCACGAGGTCGTGCATGTACGCGTACCGGGTCGCCTCCGTGCGATTGGAGACGCCGAGCTTGCGGTAGGTGTTGGAGAGGTGGAACTTGACCGTCTGCTCGGTCACCCACAGCTCGCGCGCGATCCGGTTGTTGGTGTAGCCCTCAGCGGCCAGGCTGAGAATCTCCTTCTCCCGCTCGGTGAGCGGGCAGTCCTCCTGGTTGACCGCCGGGCGGGAGGCGCGGAAGCGCTGGACCACGTGGCCCTGCGAGATCTCGCGCAGCAACGTGCCCATGCTGACCGGGTGCACGCTCTTGGAGATGACGCCGTCGGCGCCGGCCTCGAAGGCCTCGTTCAGCCACTCTTCGTCCATCCGCATCGTGAGCAGCAGGCGCTTGGCGGTAGGGGCGTGCTCGGTCGCCTCGCGGAGACGGGCGATCGCGTTTTCAGGCAGTTGCATGTCGTCCACGACGACCACGTCCGGCCGAAGCTCGGTCAACGCGGCGTCCGCGGGGGTGCGGCCGTCGATGAATCCGACGACCTGGAATCCCGCGGTCTGCCGCAGGGCGAGTCTGATTGCGTGAACCACAAACGAGTGATCCGCGACGATGACCAAGCGCTTCATGCCGCCACCTCCATGGGCTGGTTCTGCTCCACGCGTGGCACCGGCAGTTCCGCCGGGGGTCGCGCCACCGCGCGCTGGGTCCGCGTGACGCCCCGGAAGTCCACCGTGGGCACCGTCGCGGCAATGTGGTTGTGGTTGATGCCCGGGTGGGCCGTGACGATCAGCGCGATGTCCGCGCCGGCCAGGGCCTGCTCGAGCTCCGTGTGGTGAAGCTCAAACTGCTTGAGCTCCGGGACAAAGGGGTCGTGGTACGCGATCTCGGCGCCCAGGCTCTGCAGGCGATCGATGATCTTCAGGGCGGGCGACTCGCGGATGTCACCGACGCCGGGCTTGTAGGCGACGCCGAGGACCGCGATCTTCGATCCCTTGACGGCCTTGCCCTGCTCGTTGAGCGCGCGCTCGGCCTGCTCGACGCAGAAGTACGGCTGGGTCTGGTTGACCTTGCCGGCCAGCTCGATGAACTCCGTGGCGAAGTCCAGCTCGCGGGCCTTCCAGGAGAGGTAGAACGGATCCACCGGCAGGCAGTGGCCGCCCATGCCCGGGCCCGGCTCGAACCGCATGAAGCCGAACGGCTTGGTCCCGGCGGCGTCGATGACCTCCCAGATGTCGATCCCCATCCGGTCGGCGAGCCGCGAGAGCTCGTTGACCATCGCGATGTTGACCGACCGGAAGATGTTCTCCAGGAGCTTCCCCATCTCGGCGACCTCGAGGGTCGAGACCGGGACGACCGACTCGCATACGAGGCCGTAGAGGGCCTCGGCGCGGTTGCGGCAGCCGGGTGTGAGGCCGCCGAGGATCTTGGGCGTGTTGTGGAGTGAGTGCGTCTCGTTGCCCGGGTCGACGCGCTCAGGCGAGAAGGCGAGGTAGAAGTCGCGGCCGGCGACGAGGCCGGTCTCCTCGAGGATCGGCAGCACGCGCTCGCGCGTGGTGCCTGGGTAGGTCGTGGACTCCAGGACGACCAGCTGGCCGGCCTGCAGTGCGTCGGCGACGACCTGCGACGCGCCGATCAACGGTCCGAGGTCGGGCTCACGGTTGGGCGTGAGCGGCGTTGGGACGCAGATGATCACCGCGTCGCAGAGGGCGAGGCGCGCAGTCCGCGTCGTTGCCTCGATGCGCGAAGCGACGGCCTGCAGCTGCTCGGACGGAATGTCCTCGATGTAGGACTCACCGGCCCGCAGCTGGTTGACGCGCGCCTCGCTGATGTCTACTCCGACGACGCGCTGGCCAGCCTCGGCGAACGCCACCGCCAGGGGCAGGCCAACGTAGCCGAGCCCCACGATCCCGATGGTCATGCAAGCTCCTTTTGTGTGTCGAACTCGGCGCCGAGCCTGGTCCGCAAGCCTGCGATGAGTTCGGCGATCTGCTGTTGCTCGAGACGCCGCAGCTCCGCGAAGAGCCCCGCGACGTCGTTGTGACCGTCCTGTGCGGCCTCGAACTCGAACACGCGGTAGCGCGCACGAAGCTCGAGGTTCAGCGACAGCGCCGTGAGGAGGTTCTCAAGGGTCTGGTCGGACTCTCGTCCGCTGCGCAGGTCGCTAATGCTTATTCCCACGCCGCCCAGCTTGGAGCCTGGTCGGTCGGTCAGGAAGGTGAGATCGGGCGGGGGCTTGAGAGCGTCTTCGTGCCCCTGTAGGCAGCCTTGTGACCGGATCCCGGAGCATTGATCACCCGCGCTGGACGGATGTCTGACCCCCCGAGGTCACGAAATTACCCCACGCGGCACTCCCAGTGCCCTACAGTGCCTCCTCGGCAGGTAGGACGGAACCTCGGAGAGGAAACCCGGTGAGTGACTTCATGGATGACGTACCAGCACTTCGAACCATCGTCGCGGACGACGACCCCCTCGTGCGGCGTTTGATCCGCGACACGCTGCAGCGCGAGAACGTAACCGTTATCGCCGAAGCGTCAACCGGTCGCGAGGCCGTCGAGCTGGCGCTCTTCTATCGCCCCGACGTCGTCGTAATGGATTACATGATGCCGGAGATGGACGGCATCGAGGCGACGAAGCGGATCTTCGACCAGGACCCCGGCATTCGCGTGATCCTGCTGACGGGCGCGGGCGACGAGACCCTCGGTCTGCGCGGCCTGCGGGCTGGCGCGGCCGGCTATCTCTCGAAGGACATGGAGCTCGCATCGCTCCCACGCGCGCTGCGCGGGTCACTCGACGGCGAGGCCGCGATTTCACGTCGGCTGGCCATGCACCTGGTCCAGCACTACCGCAGCGCGCCCACGGGCGGGATGGGCCTGCGCCCCGTGCGCAGCACGCTCACCGACCGCGAGTGGGAGGTCCTGGACCTGCTCTCCGGTGGCGCCTCGACCGACGACATCGCGCGTCTGCTCGTGCTGTCCACCGAGACGGTCCGGTCGCACCTGAAGAACCTCTACCGCAAGCTCGAGGTCCGCTCGCGCGACGAGGCGATCGAGGCAGCGGTCCGCATGCGCGAGCTCGGCGGAGTCCCCGCCTAGACCTCCGGGGGGCTAGAGTCGGCGCCGCCTATGGCCGGCGTCGGCATCGACCTCCTGGAGATCGACCGTCTGGAGCGCGCGCTCGCGCGGCGCCCGCGGCTGGCGGACCGGCTGTTCACGGACGGCGAGCGGGCGTACGCGGCCACACGCGCGCGGCCCGCGATGCACCTGGCGGCGCGCTTCTGCGCAAAGGAGGCAGTCGCGAAGGCGCTCGAGCTGCGCGCGTGGAGTTGGCGGGACGTGGAGGTGCTGGGCGGCGGTGACGAGCCGCCCTCGGTGCGCCTGGCGGGCGCGGCCGCCGATCGGGCGGCCGAGCTCGGGGCGACCGTGACGGTGTCGCTCACGCACACGCACGGGATGGCGGCCGCGGTGGCGGTCCTCCGGTGAGCCTTCCGCTCTGGCTCGAGCCGCTGCTGGCGGCCGAGGAGATGCGCTCCGTCGACGCGTGGGCGATCGAGACGAAGGGCGTGCCGTCGCTCGAGCTGATGGAGCGCGCGGGGGAGGGGCTCGCCCGCGTGATCACCCAGCACGCGCCGGCCGGCCGGATCGCGATCGTCTGCGGCAAGGGCAACAACGGCGGCGACGGCCTGGTCGCCGCGCGGCTGCTGCGGGGCGCCGGGCGCGAGGTCGATGTGCTGGCGGTCTGGCCGCCCGAGACCCTGCAGGGCGACGCGCAGGAGCAGCTGCGCCGGCTGCCCGGCCCCGCGCCGGAGCCGTTCGAGCCGGACCGCCTCGAGCGGGCGAGCGCGATCGTCGACGCCGTGCTCGGCACCGGCACGACCGGCGCACCGCGCGAGCCGGCGGCTGCCGTGATCGAGGCGATCAACGCCGCTGCGGCGCCCGTTGTGGCCGCCGACGTGCCGTCGGGCGTCGACGCCTCGACCGGCGAGGTGGCCGGCCCGGCCGTCCGGGCCGCCGCGACGGCCACGTTCCATCTCGCCAAGCCGGGGTTGTGGATCGATCCCGGCAAATCGCACGCCGGCGAGGTGCACGTGATCGACATCGGCACCCCCGCCGGAGCCCCGGTCGAGCCGCAGATCGGCCTGATCGGCGACGCCGTGCTGGCCGACGTGCCGCGCCGGGACGCCGGATCGACCAAGTTCAGCTCCGGCACCGTGGTGGTGATCGGCGGCTCGACCGGCCTCACCGGCGCGCCGACGATGTCGGCGATGGCCGCGAT
Source organism: uncultured Solirubrobacteraceae bacterium (assembly GCA_963792385.1). Classification (GTDB taxonomy): domain Bacteria; phylum Actinomycetota; class Thermoleophilia; order Solirubrobacterales; family Solirubrobacteraceae; genus DASSUW01. The sequence continues at coordinate 721,273 of CAWBVZ010000003.1, forward strand.
GCGCTCCGGCGCGGGCTACGTCACCGTTACCGCGCCGGCCGAGCTCGAGCTCGCGTTCTCCGTGCGGCTGCTCGAGGCGATGACGATCGGGCTGCCGTCCGGCGACGGGGCCTTGACGGCCGAGGCGGTCGAGCCGGCGTTGAAGGCGATCGGCCGTGCCAATGCCGTGGTGCTGGGACCCGGCCTGGGCCGGCGCGAGGGCGCGCAGGCGTTCGCGCGCGCGATGTTCGAGCGCATCGAGTTGCCGCTGGTGATCGACGCCGACGGGCTGAACGCGCTCGGCGGGATGTTCCCGGACAAGCTGCCGCAGCGCCGCTGGCCGACGGTCCTGACCCCGCATGCGGGAGAGCTGGGCCGGCTGCTGGACGTCGAATCGGCGGAGATCGGGCGCCACCGGCTGGGGTACGCGCGCGATGCCGCGGCCAGCTCGGGAGCGATCGTCGTGCTCAAGGGCGATGACACGCTCGTCGCGGAACCCGGCGGCCGCGTGGCGATCTCGCGCGGTGGCGCGCCCGCTCTGGCGACGGCCGGCACCGGCGACGTGCTGTCGGGCGTGACGGCCGCGATGCTCGCGAAGGGGCTCCCGCCCGCCCATGCCGCGTCTGCTGCCGTCCACGCGCACGTGCGCGCCGGCCGCCTGGCTGCGGCGCCGCACGGGGCCGACACCGTGATCGCGTCGGACGTCATCCGGGCACTCCCGGCGGCGCTCAGCGTCTAGATTTCGACGCGATGGCCCTAGTCCGCGACATCATGGTCACCGACGTCCCGAGCGTGACGGTCGCGGACTCGGTCGAGCATGTGCTGCACGTGCTGCGCGACCACGAGCTCCCCGGCGTGCCGGTGATCAACGAGGGCGGACGCTGCGTCGGGATCATCACCGAGGCCGACCTCGTGCTCACGGACGAGAACGAGGACTTCCACATGCCGCACTACTTCCAGCTGTTCGGCGGCGTCGTCTTCCTGGAGTCGGTGTCGCACTGGGAGGAGCGCGTCCGCAAGGCGTTCGCCGCCACGGCGGAGGACATGATGACCCCCGACCCGATCACGATCGAGCCCACCGCCACCGTACGCGAGGCGGCGAAGCTGATCGCGCACAAGAAGCACAACCGGCTGCCGGTGATCGAGCACGGCCGCCTGGTCGGCGTGGTGACGCGCGTCGACGTGCTCGAGGCGCTGACGTCCGCCGACGAGGACTGAGCGTGGTACGGGCGCTCGCCCGGGTCGACCTGGGCGCCATCGAGCGTAACTGCGCGCGGCTCGTCACCGTGGCCGGTGCGGCTCAGCTATGCGCGGTGGTCAAGGCCGACGGCTATGGCCACGGCGCCGTGCCGGCCGCTCGCGCGGCGCTGGCGGGCGGCGCGACCTGGCTGGCGGTGGCGACCGCGGTCGAGGCGGCCGAGCTGCGCGCCGCCGGCATCGACGAGCCGGTTCTGGTGATGGGCGCGCTGTCGGATGCCGAGGTGGACGTGGCGCTGGCGGCGCGCGCCGACGTCGTCGCGTGGCGCGAGGACTTCGTCGCCGCGCTCGCTTCACGGGCAGTCGATGCAGGCGTGCATGTGAAGCTCGACACCGGCATGGGGCGGCTCGGCACGCGGGATCCGTCGGAGGCGACGCGGGTGGCCGACGCCGTCGCGGCCGCGGGCTCGCTGCGGCTCGTCGGAGCGATGACGCATTTCGCGACGGCTGACGAGCACGATCCTTCGTTCCTGCGGGAGCAGCTGGGGTTGTTCCGGCCGTGGGTGGACGCGCTGCTCGTGCGCCATCCGGGGCTGCTCGTGCACGCGGCGAACTCCGCCGCGACGCTGGCAGAGCCGGCGGCGCGCTTCGGGATGGTGCGGTGCGGGATCGCGACCTACGGGATGGACCCGTTCCACCGCGACCCGGCCGACCACGGGCTCGAGCCGGCGCTCGAGCTGGTCAGCTACGTCGCCGAGGTCAAGCGCTGCGCTCCCGGGCAGAGTGCGGGCTACGGGCGCCGGTTCGTCGCCGAGCACGAGACGTGGCTCGGCACCGTGCCGATCGGCTACGGCGACGGCGTGCGGCGCGGGCTGACGAACAACGCCGACGTGCTCGTCGACGGCCGCCGCGTGCCGCTCGTGGGCACCGTCTCGATGGACAACATCACCGTCGACCTCGGGCCCGAGCCGGTGGAGCAGGGCAGCGAGGCGGTGCTGATCGGCGCGCGCGACGGGGACCGGATCCTCGCCGAGGACCTCGCGGCGCGGCTCGGCACGATCAACTACGAGGTCACGTGCGGGATCTCCGCGCGCGTGCCGCGGGAGCATCGTCGATGACCGCGGCACCGCTCGAGGCGGCGCGCGAGGCGCTCGCCGGTCGCGAGGCGTGGCTCGTCGGCGGCGCGGTGCGCGATCAGTTGCTCGGCCGCACCACCGACGACCTCGACGTCGCGCTCGCGGGCGACCCGCGGGAGGCGGCCCGGATGATCGCGCGCGCCACGGGCGGCGCGGCGTTCCAGCTCTCCGACGCGTTCGGCGCGTGGCGGGTGGTCGGGCCGAGCCAGGGCTGGCACGTCGACCTCGTTCCGCTGCGCGAGGGCGACATCGCCGCCGATCTCGCCGCGCGCGACTTCACGATCAACGCGATGGCCGAGCCGTTGGGCGGCGGCGAGCTGCTCGACCCGCACGGCGGGCGCGCCGACCTCGCGGCGCGGCGCGTGCGGATGGTCTCCGACGCCGCGCTGGCCGACGATCCGCTGCGGGCGCTGCGGGCCGTGCGGCTGGTGGTGGAGTTGGGGCTGGAGCTCGAGCCGGCGACCGGCGCGGCGGTGGCCGCGCACGCCCCGGATCTGGGCGGGGTCGCTCCGGAGCGGGTGTTCGGCGAGCTCAAGCGCGTGGTCGTGGCTCCGGGCGCCGTCGACGGTCTCCGGCTGATGGATCGGGTTGGCGTTCTGGCGGCCGTGTTGCCCGAACTTCAGGCATTGAGGGGTGTGGATCAGAACGTGTTCCACCACGCTGACGTGTTCGACCATACGCTGGAGGTGCTCGCGGCCGTCGCTGGTTTGGAGAGCGATCCGGCCGTGCTGGGCGATCAGGCCGGCGCGGTCGCGTCGCTGCTCGCGGAGCCACTCGCCGATGACCTGACGCGCGGAGGCGCGATGCGATTCGCGGCGCTGCTGCACGACGCCGCCAAGCCGGCCACCCGCGGCGTGCGACCGGACGGGCGCGTGACGTTCATCGGCCACGACACCGCCGGCGCAGACCTCGCCCGGGCGGTGTTGCGGCGCCTGCGGGCCTCCCAGCGGCTGGTCGAGTATGTCGCCACGCTCACACAGCACCACCTGCGCCTCGGCTTCCTCGTGCACGAGCGCCCGCTCGACCGCCGCTCCGTGTGGCGCTACCTGCGCACGACCGCGCCATACAGCGCCGACGTCACCGTCTTCACCGTCGCCGACCGCCTCGCCACGCGCGGCCGCAACGCCGAGGGCGCAATCGCGGCTCACGTCGAGCTTGCGCGCGAGGTGCTGGGGCACACGTTCGAGGCACCGGTTGGCGAGCCGCTGATTCGTGGGGACGAGTTGGCGCGTGAGCTCGGGTTGGAGGCCGGTCCGTGGTTGGGCGAGCTGTTGGCGCAGCTCGAGGAGGATCGGTACGCCGGGGAGGTGGCCACGCGGGAGGATGCGCTGCGTCGTGCGCGCGAGTTGGTGCACGAACGGCGCATTTAGGGAGTGATCCGGAACCCTCGCTGCGGCACGATCCGGGGGGTGGTTCACAAACGTTCACGAGGATCGAACAAACGTGACGCACCCCATTCGTTTAATGCGCAGTTGGCCCGTCTTGCCGCCCGGCAGCACGGGCTCGTTACGGCTGCTCAGCTCACGGATCTCGGGCTCGGACGACCGGCGATCGCGAACCGCGTGGCCGACGGGCGGCTCCACTCGAAGTACCGGGGCGTGTACGCGGTCGGACACGCCCGGCTGTCACAGCGCGGGGGATGGATGGCTGCGGTCCTCGCAGCTGGGGAGGGGGCGGTGCTGAGCCACCTGGCCGCGGCGAAGCTCTGGGAGATCTGGCGGCGCAAAGCCACGGGAATCGACGTGACGGTGGCTGCGAACCGGCGGAACCGCCCAGGCGTGCGTGTACACCGAACGCGCCACCTCGATCCACGCGACACAACGGTCCACGACGGAATCCCGGTGACCACCGTCGCCCGCACGCTCGTGGACCTCTCCTCAGTGCTGACCGCCGCGCAGCTCGCGAACGTCATCCACGAGGCCGCGTTCCGCAACCGCTTCGACCTCCAAGCCACGCGCCAAGCCGCCGAACGCGCCACGGGCCGCCACACACTCGACGTCCTCGTCACCTCCCTCAATGCCCATCTCTCAGGCAGCGCCGGCACCCGCAGCGCTCTCGAGGACGACTTCCTCGCCCAAATCACACAAGCTGGCGGGCCGGCACCGCTGGTCAACACGAAGATCGCAAACGTCGAAGTCGACTTCCACTGGCCCGACGAGAACCTGTGCGTGGAGATCGACGGCCCTGGCCACCAGCGCCCGCGCACCCAAGCCGAGGACCAGGCCAGGGACGCGAAGCTGCGAGCCGCCGGCCTCGACGTGGTCCGGCTACAGGCCTGACGCGGGTACGCTGCCGCACCATGCCCGCTGACCCGGACTGCCTGTTCTGCAAGATCGTCGCCGGCGAGATCCCCTCGACGCGCGTGGACGAGGACGAGCGGACGATCGCCTTCATGGACATCAACCCCGCCACGCGCGGCCACCTGCTCGTGATCCCGCGCGAGCACAGCGCGGACCTGCTCGAGGTCCCGGCCGAGGACCTCGAGGCGTGCGCGCGGATGGCGCAGAAGCTCGCGCGCAAGGCGAAGGACCGCCTCGGAGCCGACGGCGTGAACCTCCTCAACTCGTGCGGGGCGGCGGCCTGGCAGACCGTCTTCCACTTCCACGTGCACGTGATCCCGCGCTACGACAACGACCCGCTGCGGCTCCCGTGGGTGCCCGGACCGGGCGACCGCGACGAGATCGCCGCCGCCGAGGAACTCACCGCGAGTAGGTCGAAAGAACGCTTGCATGCGCGGCCGCGCTCCGGATACGTTCTGCACGTCGGGATCGGCGGCGGCCGGCCGAGATCAAGTGCGGCGCGTGGCTCGGCCCGCGCCGTGGCAGCAAGTGGGGTCTATCTGTGGGTACCGGGACGGTCAAGTGGTTCTCAGACGACAAAGGATTCGGCTTCATCACGCCCGATGAGGGCGGCCGGGACCTGTTCGTCCACTTCACGGGCATCCTGGGCGACGGCTATCGGTCGTTCGCCGAAGGCGCGAAGGTGACCTACGAGGAGGAGCAGGGGGACAAGGGCCCCAAGGCGATAAACGTCACGAAGCTCTGACCCCGGCGGCGGGCTTCGCCCGACCACCACAACCCCGGCCGGTCCGTCGTGTTGAATGCCGGGATGCTCCTTCGCCTGAGAACCATCGTCCCGCCGGCGCCGTGCTGGCCGTGCTCGTGTGCGCCGCGCCGGCTTCGGCGCGGATCATCGAGATCGGTCGGCGCCGCCTGAGGCGACGCCGACCTGCCCGTCGAGCCCGTGCTTCGCGGTGTCGCGCACGACCGGCTACCAGGCCAAGGTCGTCGACAGCCGCAGCACGTACATCGTGCCGGCCGACGGCCGGATCGTCGCGTGGACGATCTCGCTCGGCAACCCGGACAGCCGCCAGATCGACTTCTTCGACTCCAACTACGGCGAGGCCTCGGCCGGGCTGACGATCCTGCGCCGCGGCAAGCGCCTCTTCCACCGCGTGATCGGGCCAGTCGCCGATCGAGAAGCTCGAGCCGTACTTCGGCCAGAAGGTGCAGTTCCCGCTCGACGACCTCGATCCCGGTCAAGAAGGGCCACGTCGTCGCGCTCACGGTGCCGACCTGGGCGCCGGCGCTGACGCAGGTGCTCAACGACGGGTCCTCGTGGCGGGCGAGCCGGCCAAGGGCAAGTGCGACGACACGGAGACGCAGACCGCGCAGACCCGGATGCAGCAGCGCACGCAGTACCGCTGCCTCTACCGCGCGCGGCTGACCTACAGCGCGACGCTGATCACGACGCCGAAGCCGAACAAGCAGCCGAAGACCTGATCAGCGTCGCTGGTCGCGGTCGCCCATGGGCGGCGGCGGGGCGGCGGGCATCCGCACGCCGTGCGGCGCGGTCCGATCATGACCGGCGCGTCGTAGCCGAGCAGGTCGAGCAGCGCCTCGACGACGTCCGGGTCGAACTGCGCGCGCACGCCCTGACGCAGCTCCTCGGCGGCCTCGTCCGGCGTCATCGCGGCGCGGTACGGGCGGTCGGTGATCATCGCGTGGTAGGCGTCGCAGGCGAGGATGATGCGCGAGCCGATCGGGATCAGCCGGTCGCGGAGGCCGTCCGGGTAGCCGGTGCCGTCCCAGTGCTCGTGCTCGTGGCGGACGACCGGCGCGATCACCGCGAGGTCGGGGATCCGCAGCAGGATCCGCTCGCCTGCAACGGGGTGCTCGGCCATGACCTTCCACTCCTCGCGCGTCAGCGGCCCGCGCTTGTGGAGGATCTCGTTCGGCACCGCGAGCTTGCCGACGTCGTGCAGCAGCGCCGCGTGGGCGATCCGCTCGACCTGGTCGGTCGCGAGCCCGAGGATCATCGCGACCCCGCGTGCGAGGTGGACGACCTCCTCGGAGTGCTCGTGCGTGTAGTTGTCGCGCTCCTCGATCGCGGCGGCCAGCGCCTGCACCGCTGCGGGTGAGCCGTGCTGGGCCTGCAGCATCGCGAGCTCGCGCTCGACGTCGGCGTTGGCGACCGCCACGCGGCCCTTGCCGGTGCGCTTGGCCAGCAGCAGGGCGCGATCGGCGTGCTCGAGCAGCCCGTCGGCGTCCAGCGGCTCGTGCCACTGCGCGACGCCGAGCGAGCACGCGCCGACGAGCTCGTTGGCGACCGCGTCGCGGACGCGCTCGGCGACCACGCGCGCGTCGGCCTCCTCGCTGCCGGGCAGGAGCAGGACGAACTCGTCGCCGCCGTAGCGCGCGACCTGGTCGTACGGGCGCAGATCGGCCTGCAGGACGCCCGCGACCTGCCGCAGCAGCTCGTCGCCGGCCTGGTGGCCGCGCACGTCGTTGACGCGCTTGAAGTCGTCGAGGTCGATGATCACGAAGCTGAGCGGCGTCTTGTCGCGCTGGGCGCGCGCGATCTCCTCGCGCACGCGCACCTGCATCGCGCCGTGGTTGAGCAGTCCGGTGAGCGCGTCGGTGCGCGCGGCCTGCTGGACGTTGTGGTACGTCTCGGCGTTGCGGCAGGCGACGGTCGCGAGGTCGGCGAT
>CAWBVZ010000004.1:0-778023 GCA_963792385.1 uncultured Solirubrobacteraceae bacterium
CAACATCGTCAAGATCGGCCTCACCCGACGCCTTGAGCCCATGGATCGCGTCCGCGAACTGGGCGACGCCTCTGTTCCGTTCCCCTTTGACGTCCACGCCATGTTCTTCGCGGAGGACGCGGTCACCGTGGAAGCCGACCTCCACCGAGCGTTCGCGGAACGACGTGTCAACCATGTCAACCAACGCCGAGAGTTCTTCTTTGTCACGCCCGCCGAGGTCCGCACCGTCCTGCTCGAGCAAGTCGGAAGCATCCTCGAGTTCGCCGAGGATCCCGAGGCGACCCAATACCTCCAGAGCAAGAAGTATTGGCCCGCCCACACGACGGTGACGAGCGGACCGGCCATCTGAGCAGGCCCCGCGATGGCCAAGCGCGATGCGCGGTTCGCGTCATCGGCCCGAGCACTCACGTTCGTGACCGGGGGGCCGCCGTGTGTCCCCTTATTGCTAGCTAGGCCACGGCAGCAAGACTGCTCCTTTGCGCGAAGAGCGGAAGCCCGGTCGCGCCAGCGACACCATCGGATGTGCTCTAGCACCCAACCGCCATGCGCTCAACAGTATGGACACTTGGCGCGCGACGTCAGTCAGTAGCGCAAGCGATCTCGGAGCAGGACGTGTCTCAGCACCGATCGAAGCGCGGCCAACGCCCTCCCCAGTAGCTGGCGCGGCGGTCGAAGGCGCCCATCTGGCCGGTGAAGTTGTCGACCGCATGGACGAGCGTGGCCTCTCGGTGCTCGGCACCTGCCGGAAACGTGTGTTCAGGTTCGTTCGCGTCCCTAGCGTCGCCCTCGACGGCACCAGGTCACCGCACCTCGCGTGCGCCTGCGGAGGGGGATCTCCGACGCCGAGACGCGCGAGCAACGACTCGCCGCGATCGCACCTACGCCTGAGGTCCTGCGACACGCCCGTCGCCGACGGCGGTCCTGCAATCTACACACGCCGCCGCCGTCGTTAGCCGTCCCGTCCTATCGCGCGTTCGTCGTCGCCGACCTGAGCCGGGAATATTTCGAAGCCCAGACTCGTTTTCAGCCGCGACTGCATCGCCGCGTCCTTGTAGATCGCATCGCTCGCGGCTGCCCGGCCGGTGTCGCGCGAGATCCGATCGAAGAACAGAAGATCCATGGCTGCACTTTGCACCCAGTCGACGGGCTTCGTGTACCCAGCGACGGCCTTGACCTTCGTCCTCTTCACAAAATCGGTGAGGTAACCGGTGTCGGCGGCCATCGTCCAACATGATCCGAAGTGGATCACGACATCGACGAGGTTCGAGCCGAGGACGTCGGCGAGTTCACTGAGCGTCACCTGCCCGTCGTCAGCGTCCGAAATCCAGACCGAAGTGCTCGTCCGCCCGCGCTGGCGGCGTTTCGTGCCGTGAAACGCAAGGTAGAGCACGAAGTAGTCCTCGACCGAACGGTCGCCGTCAAGCCAAAGGTTGATGTAGTGGATCAACTCCGCGCGAGTACCCACATCGCGATGAACGAACCTCAGAGTGTCAAGCCTCTCGAGAAGCTGAAGCATCGGAAGAACAGAACTGCGGGATGTGAGTGCTCCCGTCCCAATCACCCTCCAAGCACAGGACTTTGTCGTACCGAAAAGGTGATCTCTCGACCCGCGCGGACTTTGTCATTCGATCTCCTTACTCGCGTCGGCGCGACGCGAAATTGCCGACCGACTAATGTATTTGCGCAGCCTCCTTGCCGCGAGCTAGCTAGGCCAGCCGTCGCGCACAGGTGGATACACCCTGCAAATTGGCTAGCTAGCCTGGCGCTGGCCATGAAACCTCATGGCGTTACCTGTCGGCGCCTGGAACAGCCGCGTTCGGTTCTCCGAGCGGGAGGCTCAGCGACGCATAGTCCTCCTCGCGGATCAGACGGTCGAATTGCTCGATGACCAGCATTGGCACGACAGCGAATTCAAGTGCTCTCGACCACTCCGAGACGGCGCTAAACGACGCCAGGGCATCGAGTCCCGCGAGGCGGGCGCGGAGAGCCGTGCGCTGCTGTACAAGCCAGTCCCGTTGCTGGTCGTTCAGCAGGAACGCAATCGTTCCGGCGAGCGGTAGCGGGAGCTTGACGGCGAGCGCGTAGGCCTCACGCAACCCCAGGTGTCGCGCGACAATCTCATCGCGGTTGACGGCGTCGCTGAGGAACTCCTGAGCTCGGCAGAGACAGCCGGCTCATAGCGGAACGAGAGGTAACGTAGCCAGGTGGTCCCAACCGCAGGTGAGAAGCCGCGATAGCGCGCTCCGTCGTAGTCCTCGCCGTCGATTTCGCGGCGGGCGTACGACATGCCGTGCAGCATGTCGATGTAGCGCTTCCACGTGCTCGCTGGCGCGCGGTCAGGCTGCAGGTAGTTCCGTAGGAAGTCCGGAGGGCTGTTGACGTCGGCGCCGCGTCCCGAGAAATCATGAAATCCTCAGGAACAGGTTGCGGTTGCGGGGCGAGCCGGACCGCGTTCCACGCAGCGTCCTGTTCGAAGCGATCGACAGGTCGATCGTACGGCAGGCCGAGTTAGTAGCAACGACACGTGCTCACCGGCTTCGACCTCAGCGAGGGAGGCGCGGACCGCCTCTGCCGCTTGGGCGGAACGTGTTCGCGCTCGAGCAGATCTTCGATCTGTCCGGCGAGGTCGTCGAACGTTGAGTACTCGTAGTCGAACAGTTGCGGTCGCAGCAGATCGGAGATGTCCTGATACAGCCAGCGCTGCTCCCAGTGGTACGCGAGCGCCGAATCCCGGACCTGAACGACATATGCGCTGTTCTTGTCCGGTGCCCAGCCTGAGGCATCGGCCTGCGGCCTGCATCAACTGCACCATGCTTGTCGTGGGATAGGTCACGACGACCGTGTTGATCGAGGGGTCGTCGAAGCCTTCTCCGAGCAACTGGGCGGTCGCGACGAGAAGCCCGCGCGGTCGAACCGCGAACTCGTCAAGGAACACATCCGCGGGGTCGCCGGTGGAGGTCGTCGATCCGTGCGCGAATCCCAGGTCATCGACGTCGAGTACGTGGGTGTCGTATTCGTCGAGGACGTCGACAAGCGACTCGTACAGCGCTTCCGCGTACTCGACGCGTGATACGGCAACGAGGGTCTTCACGAAGTCGTTCCGGGCGCGTTCGAGCAGATAGTCAGCGAGGTTGCGACGCTCTTCGGTGTTTTCCCAGTCGAAGTGCTCGAGGGTGAGCGTCTCGAGTTTGGGTTCCAGGATTACGCCGCGATCGGACAGGCACGCGAGGTAATCGTGTAGGCCACCTCATCGATGCCGATCGGCAGCTCGGTTTTGTTCGATTCGGAGTGGCGGTGAGGAACAGTCCGCGAAGCGGCTTATGATCGAAGATCGCCTGGTAGGACTGCGCGGCGGCGTGGTGGGCCTCATCGACGATCACCAGTTCGGTCTTGTCACCGAGGTCGGCCAGTCGGCCTTGAAGCCGGAGATCATGCAGAACTCGACACGTTCGCCGAGCAGGCCGACCGCGTCGTCCGGGAGATCCGGCGTGCCCTTCGTGATCGCCCGCTGCAATTCTCGGTGGGCCTGCGTCTTGAGCCGCGTGCGGTGGGTGACCCACAGCACCGTGCTGTCTTGACGGCTGCTGCGAGCCAAGGAGGACAGCGCGATTCTCATTGCTACACGCGTCTTGCCCCCGCCGGTCGGGAGAACCAAACCGACCTTGCGGTTGGGATCCTGTGCCAGTGAATCAAGGCAACGCGAATGGGCCGTGTCCTGAAACGACCAGTCTGGAGCCGTGCGCGCTCGCGCGGCAACGAACGCCGGGCGGTCTCGGTCGGCGGCGACCTTGCCGTCGATGATGCCCGCGTCGGTCAGGACTCGGGAAGCGACCGCGGGAGGAAGGTCGAGGCGCTCGGCGACCGCTCTGAGGATCGCCGCCGGATTGTCGGCAGTCGGTTCGGCGGACGCAGCCTCCCACGCCTGAAGGGCAGTCGTCCGGAGGTGGGCAATTCCGGCGTTGACCGCGTCACCGTCAAGAGCTTCTGAGGGCAGTCGGGAAAGGGCGCGCTGGACAAGCTCCAGTGTCTCGGAGTTCACGGCTCGAGTGGTGTCCTCGCTTAGCAGCGTGTGAAGGCGATTGGGGTACAGCCAGGCCTCACTCTCCTCGGCGAGAGTGGAAACAAGCCGGCGTTGGGCCGCGGTTGACGCTGCCCTCGTGCAGGACCAGGCGAACCAGGTCCTGCACGACGGGGCGAACATCCGGGCCGGTGAGGAGATGCCGAGCCATAGAGCTGAGCTACGCCGCCTCGGCCGCGGTGATCATGCGCAGCAGCACCTGCGTGCGCTTCTCGAGACGCTTGAGCTGCACCTGCAGGAAGACGCCCTCCTCCTCGATCGCCGCCTCGCTGATCGTGCCGAGGTGGTTGAGGAGGTTTTCCAGGACATCGCCCGGCTTCTTGCGCGCCTTGTGGGCCAGGTAGTCGGCCTCGACCTCATGCATGCTCGGTGCGGTGTCCGGGGGCTCGACGTCGAACCGCTGCGCGAACGCCGTGCCATGGCCGTCGTCGTAGCGCTTGATCTGGTCCCACACGAGGACGTTCTCGTGCCGGTAGAAGATATTCGCGTTGTCCGTCGGCCTACGTGGCCACACGGCAGCTTGAACATCCACTCGAACAGCGCCCGCTCGCCCTCCTCGGGGAGGTGCAGATCGTCCTCGACCCAGACCGAACTGCTCGCGCAGCCACGGCTTCTTGTCGACGTTCTCGAACAGGTAGTAGTCGCTCGAGGCAAACTCCTCGTCACCGGGCAGCTCGTTCTCGAACTCCGCCTTGAAGTGCGAAAACGCGCTCGCAGCCATCAGCTGGCGCTTCGCCTTGGTCTTGCCCAGCGACGCCTCGTCGGCGACGCGCTCGACGATCGACGGCTCCCATCGAAGGTCCTGACCCGGGAACTCGTCCTCGAACAGGAGGTCGTAGCGCTGCAGCAGCCAGAGGTCTTCCGCGAAGTTGCCCCAGCCCTTGGGGCCGGCAATGTGGCGGACGCCCAGCACCCGCGGCAGCTTGTGCGTGAGTTCGTCCTGATCGGCGGCATCGAGCGGAAGGACGGAAATCGTCGCCGTGTCGTCGATGATGCGCTCGAGCATCTGAACGAGACCCTCCTGTTTGCGCAGGTCGTGCTTGGCGACACGGGTCTTGCCGCTGCGCATGCGCTCGAGCTTCAACTGCTCCTTCGGGAGGCGCTCGCGAATCTTCCGCAGGTAGTTCCGTGCGGCGGTTTCCCTCGAGCACGACGTTGCGCTGCGAGCCATCGGGATGTTCCCAGACGACAATCGCGTCGATCGGCATCCAGCCGTTGCCCAGAACGGCCTGCATGACTTCGTCGACCCCGAACTCCTCTTCGACGCGCCGCTGGAGGAACTTCTGCAGCTCGGGATCGAAGAGCCTCTCGACGTCCTCGTAACCCGGCGGGTCATCGGGAGCGAGGCGGGGATTGTTCGGATCGAGGTGAAGCGACTCAAACGGGACGTCAACAGCGGGGCGGAGATACGTTTCCATAGCGGAATCCTCTGGTCGAAGGTAAGCTTGTTCCATTACTGTAGCACATACGTGAGAAAGAGCCGTAATTTTGGATCAGACATTCAAACGCGGCCGGCCGGAGCAAGCAGTCGGTCAGGTCGCGATACGCCGCCATGGCGTCATGCTGGCCTGCGAGGCGTGTACGCGGCGCGGTAACTCCCGGGGGATGGTCAGCCCACGCTCGCCGGTGCAGCAAGGCGGACAAGGCTGCCGGGCCGAGACGCGAGGGTCGGTCTAGGCGATCCCCAGCGCCATCGAAAGCAAGGCGCCGCCACTGATCGCGTGGGCCTGAGCGCAATCGTCAGCGCGCGTTATTGGCGGCCGGTTCGTACTGTTCGAGTACGGACTCGCGGAACGTGTCGCGCGCTGGCCGCGACCAGGCGCGCAAGCTGGTCGAGTTCGCCGACGCGCATCTGCGACGCTGATCCGGCAGCCGGGGGGCGAGTTTCTGCCGCCCACTCCTACAGACGCGCGCAGCCGATGATCCAGAAGCGCCAGCGCCGCCGCCGGGACGGGAGCACGTACTCCGTGTTCCGCGTGCGCTGGTACGAGCGCGACGGCCGCGAGCGCAGCCGCACGTTCGACACGATGGGCGACGCGCGGGCGTTCGAGGGACGGGTGCGCGACGCTCAAGCGCGCCGAGTCGCTCGACACGCTCGATGCCGGCCGCGAGACGCTGGCCGACTTCACGGCCGAGTGGTGGGAGATCTACGCCACGCCGAACCTCGAGCGCGCGACGCTCAAGGGCTACTCGTCGCTGTGGAACGTCCATCTGCTGCCGCGGCTCGGGCATCTCCGCCTGCGCGACATCACCGTCCGCACGGTCGCCGGCTTCCGCCGCGACCTCGAGGCCGCGGGCGTCGGCCGCGAGACGGTCAGGAAGGCGCTCGCGCTGCTGCAGGGGATCCTCCAGCGCGCCGTCGAGTGGGAGCGGCTCGGCGCGAACCCGGCGCGCGCGGTCCGCAAGCCGCCGCTCAAGCGCGACCGCGCCGTCGTGCCGCTGCCGCCGCAGACCGTCGAGGCGCTGCGGGCGCACCTGCTGAACGCCGGCCGGCTGCGCGACGCGACGCTCGTGTCCGTGCTCGCCTACGCGGGACTGCGCCCCGGCGAGGCGCTCGCGCTGCAGTGGCGGCACGTGCGCGAGCGCACGCATCCTGGTCGAGCGCGCGCTGACCGGCGACGGCGAGTTCAAGGGCCAGAAGACCCGCCGGCCGCCGCGCACCGTCGACCTGCTCGCGCCGCTGCGCCAGGACCTCGCCGCGTGGAAGCTGCGCCAGGGCCGCCCCGGACCGAGCGCGCTCGTGTTCGCCAACGCCGTCGGCGACCCGTGGAAGGAGCACGACTGGCGCAACTGGCGCCGGCGCGCCTACGACCCCGCCGCGCAAGCGGTCGGGCTCGAGCGCCCGCGGCCGTACGACCTGCGCCACAGCTTCGCCTCGCTGCTGATCCACGAGGGCCGGCACTCGATCGTCGACATCGCCCAGCAGCTCGGGCACAACGCGAACACCTGCCTGTCGACGTACGCGCACGTGATCGCCGAGCTGCGCGACGGCCCGCGCCGCAGCGCCGAGGCCCAGATCCGCGAGGCGCGCGAGGCGGCGAGCCTGCCGCTCCCGGACACCGGAAACGACCCACACGGCCCAAATCCGGCCCACGACCCCAACCCCGACCAGCTCACCTTCGAGATTCCGCACTCCAGAGCCAAGCCGACGCCCGGACTCGAACCGGGGACCCCTTCATTACGAGTGAAGTGCTCTACCAGCTGAGCTACGTCGGCGCGGGGCGCCCGGAAGGGTAGCGCCGGAGCGGGCTACGGGCCTTCGTCCGGGTCGACGTCGTCGTCGTCCCCGGGATCGCCCTCGTCCTCGTCGAACTCGCCCTCGTCGTCGCCGAACTCGTCGTCGCCCTCGTCGAACGAGTCGCCGTCGCCGAACTCGTCGTCGCCGTCGTCGTCCGCCCAGGCGAGAGAGGTGCTCCAGGCCAGCTTCGGCAGCGCGCACGTAACGGCGTGCCGGCGACCCTTGCCGCGGAACTTGACCTTGCCGCGCACCCAGCCGTGGGCGTCGGTCTCGGTGTCGAACACGCCGCGCAGGCGCAGCGTCACCCGGGCCTTGCCGTGGCGGTGGCGATTCCGCACCGCAAACACGCCGTCGACAGCTGCAACCGACCCGAACGAAAACTTCTCGGCGAACCGCCGAGAAACTCCCGCGCAGCGCCGCAGCCGGTAGTCCACCGAAGGCGCCACGAGACCCGTGCCCTCAGCGACGCTGAAGCTGACCGAAGCTCGCGCGCCCTTCGCAACAGCAGCCGAGCCCACGGCAGCCCAATCCCCCGGCACCGGATCGACCGGCGCCGCCACCGCCGCCGACGGCACACAGAGACCAACGACAACGAGACAAATGAGGAGGGGGAGGCGGGTCACAACCTCCTATTCGGCACATCCGCCCCCTTGGCTCACTCGCGTGGACGAACGGCGACCTAACCGTCCGACCAGGGCCGTCGTACATCCGCCGAGAAACGCCATTCGGTCAGTTGATCCGGATTTCGGCGCGACATAGTCTCGAACCACTGGGCGGCGCGGATGCCGCCCTTCGACGTTCAAGGAGTGAGGACGAACCACATGACGCGGCGGCCACGGACGGTCTCCGGCACCGCGGGGCCGGGATTCATCGGCGTGCCCCTGGTGCCAACAGTGCTGCTGGCCGACGCCTCGGCGTCGGCCCGCGCCATGGTTCGCGACGCCCTGCTGGAGGGCGTCGGGCCGTGCGATCTGCGCACGGTCACGACCGCGCAGGAGCTCTACGACTACCTCCAGCACAGCGGGAACCCCGAGGACCCGGACAGCAGCGCCAAGCCGGCACTCGTCCTGATCGATGCCGAGCTGCCGGGCAACGACGACTTCGATGCCGTCCGGTCGATCAAGTCAAATCCCGAGCTGCGCCGCATCCCCGTGGTCGTACTCGCACGCACCACAACCAACACGCAGACCGCCGCCGCCTACGACGCCGGCGCCAACACCCTGATCGCCAAGCCCGTGACGTTCCTTGCCCTTGTGAAGCTCATGAAGGTCTTTACCGCGTATTGGCTCGACGCCGCCACCCTCCCTCCGGAGCCCGAAACGTCTTGACCAAGCTGCCCGACCACGTGACCATCCTCGTCGTACAGCCGACGGAGGCGAAGCATGCTCCGGTACGCGAGACGCTGGCCGCGATCGAGCACCCGCAGGTCGAGATCCACTGGGTGACGTCCGCCGACGCCGCGCACGCGGCCCTGGAGGAGCACCCGCACGATGCGTTCCTCGTCGACGCCGACCTTGGCGGGCTCGACCTCGCGAAGGAGATCCTCTCCCACACTCCGCACGCGCCGGTCCTGCTGTTCGACGACAGCACCGACCTGGAGACCGACGTCGCGGCCGCCGAGGCCGGCGTCGCCGAGTACGTCACGAGCCTGGACATGCTCGAGCGCGCGCTCCGCTACGCGATCTCCCACCAGCGGGCGCTGGCCCAGCTGCAGGAGTCCGAGCAGCGCCACGCGCTCGCGCTCCAGGGCGCGAACGATGGTCTGTGGGATTGGGACGTGAAAGAAGACCGCCTGTACTTCTCGCCGCACTGGAAGGCGATGCTCGGCTACTCCGAGCTCGAGCTCGGCGACGCCCGCGGCGAGTGGCTCGGGCGCGTGCACCCCGACGACCGCGCCGCGCTCACGCAGGCGCTGGACGCCCACCTGTCCGGCGCGTCGCACCACTTCGAGCACGAGCACCGGATCCAGCACCGCGACGGCTCCTACCGCTGGATGCTCGCGCGCGGGATGGCCGTCAGGGACGCACAGCACCGAGCACTGCGCGTCGTCGGCAGCCAGACCGACGTCACCGACCGCAAGCGGGCCGAGCAGCGCCTCCAGCACGACGCGCTGCACGACGCGCTCACCGGCCTGCCGAACCGCGTGCTGTTCCTCGACCGGCTCGACCAGGCGATCCGCCGCGCCCAGCGCGCCAACCCGGCCGCCGCCGCCGCGGTCCTGTTCCTCGATCTCGACCGCTTCAAGCTCGTCAACGACTCGCTCGGGCACCAGGTGGGAGACCGGCTGCTGGTCGCCGTCGCCCGCCGCCTGGAGTCGGCCGTGCGGCCGCCGGACACCGTCGCGCGGCTCGGCGGCGACGAGTTCACGGTGCTGCTCGACGGCGTGGCGAACGTGCACGAGGCGTCGCTGATCGCCGAGCGCGTGCACCACACGCTGCGGACGCCGTTCGAGATCGACGACCGCGAGCTGTTCATCGACGCGAGCATCGGCATCGCGCTCGCCGACTCCGACGCCGCGCCGGACACCGTGCTGCGCGACGCCGACGTCGCGATGTACCGCGCCAAGGGCGACGGCAAGGGCCGCAGCGCCGTGTTCGACGGCCGCATGAACGAGCAGGTGACGCGCCGGCTCGACATGGAGACCGACCTGCGGCGGGCGATCGAGGAGCAGAAGCTCGAGGTCGTCTACCAGCCGATCGTGCAGGCGGCGACCGGTCGCATCGCCGGCTTCGAGGCGCTGTGCCGCTGGCCGTCCGCCGGTGGCGGCTACGTCGAGCCGTCCGAGTTCGTGCCGATCGCGGAGGAGACCGGCCTGATCGTGCCGCTCGGCCGCTGGGTGCTGGCCGCCGCGTGCGAGCAGCTCGCCGCCTGGCGCGCGCTCCCGCAGGGCGCCGGCCTGGTCGTGAGCGTGAACGTCTCCTACCGCCAGCTCGCCGATCCCGAGTTCGGGCTGATCCTCCAGGAGCCGCTCGACGCGACCGGGCTCGACCCAGCGGCGCTGCGGCTGGAGGTCAAGGAGAACGCGCTCAGCAGCGATCCCGACTCGATCCAGCGTGTGCTCACGCACGCGCTCCACGAGCACGGCGTGCGCGCGCACATCGACGACTTCGGGACCGGCGCATCCTCGCTCCGGCTCCTGCACGGCTTCCCCGGCGACGCGGTCAAGATCCACCGCGCGCTGGTGATCGGCATGGGCATCGAGCCCGGCGCCTTCGAGATCGTGAAGGCGCTGGTCGGGCTCGCGCACAACCTCGGCCTCGAGGTGATCGCCGAGGGCGTCGAGTCAGAGGCCCAGCTCGACCACCTCAAGCTCCTGGGCTGCGAGTTCGCCCAGGGCTTCCACATCAGTGCGCCGTTGCGCCCTGAGGACGCAACGGCGCTGCTGCAGCGCGAAGGAGCGCTACAGGGTCAGTAGTCGCGGCGCGGCGTGCCGGTGGCCGGCTCGTCGACCCGCTCGGGCTCACCCTCGGTCTCGCCCGGGCGCGTGAAGCGGCCGTCGGCCTCGTCACGTGCCTCGTCGCGGCGGCCCTGCTCGTACTCGGTGTTGCTCGGCTCGTGCATCGGCTGGTCGTCGCGGAGCGGGGCGGGGTCGTCGCGCACCGCGGACGTTCCGGCGAACTTGTCGCGCTCGTCGTCGCCGACGAGCTCGTGGTCGGCCATGCCGCTCTCGGTCGTCTGCGCGCGCTGCTCGTGCAGGTCGGCCTCGGCGCGTTCGCGCTTGGCCTCCGTCTCGGCCAGCTTGGCCTTCTGCTCGGCCATCTCGGCCTGCCGCGAGCGCTCCTGCGCTTCGGCACGATGCTCGCCGGCCGCGCGTTCGCGGCGCTGCTCGAGCTCACGCTCGCGCGCACGAACCTTGGCCTGGCGCTGCATGCGCGGCATGACGAACGCGACGATCGCGAGCAGGATGAGCGCGACCACCACGATGGCGATGATCAGTCCAGTATCCATAGACACCAACCTCCTTGGGGTTCCAAGGAGGGTTCCCGCCACACTCCATTCCCATGCAGCCGACCTTCGATCTTCAATCGCACTCCATCCACTCCGACGGCGCGCTGCCGGCGGCGGAGGTCGTGGCGCTGGCGGCGGCGGCCGGCGTTGAGCTGCTCGCGCTGACCGACCACGACACGATGGATGGCGTGCCCGAGGCACGCACCGCGGCGGGCGAGCATGGGATCGCGTTCAGCCCCGCTGCCGAGCTGTCGGCCGTGCATGGCGAGCACGAGGATCTGCACATCCTCGGCTACGAGATGGACGACGAGGACGCGGACCTGCGCGCCGCGCTGCACGACTTCCGCGGCGACCGCGCGCGGCGGATCGGCGAGATGGCGGACCGGCTGCGGGAGCTGGGCCTCGAGCTCGACGACGCGCCGCTGGAGGCGCGCCGCGCGGCCGGGAAGCCGATCGGCCGCCCGCACCTGGCGGACGCCGTGCTCGCCCATCCCGCGAACGCGCAGCGGCTCGCGGACGAGGGGATCACCGGCCGCGACGGGCTGTTCCCGCCCTACCTCGTCCCCGGCGCCGCGGCGTACGTGGCACGGAGCCGCCCGACCGTCCCGCAGGCGATCGAGGTGATCCACGCGGCCGGCGGCGTCGCCGTGTGGGCGCATCCGTTCTGGGACGTCGACCGCGTCGACGAGGCGCTCGCGACGCTCGACGCGTTCGTGTCAGCCGGCCTTGACGGCGTCGAGTGCTTCTACGCCAGCCACAGCGCCGACCAGACGCGGATCCTGCACGACGCGGCGGGAGAGCGCGGCCTGCTGACGACCGGCTCGGCCGACTTCCACGGGCCGCAGCACGAGCGCTTCAACGCGTTCCGGGCCTTCGAGCTCTACGGGCTCGAGCCGGACCTCGGGCCTATCGGGGCTTGAGCGTCACGCTGACCGTGTCGCCGGCGGCGATCCCCGCCGCCTCGCGCACCTCGCGGCGCAGCGGCAGGTAGGAGCGGCCGCCGTACACGGCGACCGTCGAGGGCCACGTGTGCCCGTTGATCGTCACGTTCACCGGCGGGCGGGCCTGGCCGAACTCCGCCCGCACGTCGAACTTCAGCTCGACGAACACGCCCTCGTCCTCCGTCTCGACGAGGGCCTCGAAGGTCATCAGGTTTCGAGCCGGTAGGCGAGCGCCTCGAGCGCCAGCTCCTCGCTGACGTTCAGGGCGAGCCGGGCACGTGTGTCGTCGACCAGCTCGACCTTCTCCCGCAGCGCGCCGGCGTCGCGCCCGGCGGCGTCCTCGCGCAGCGGCTCGATCCGGTCGGCGTGGTGCACGAGCTCCTCGGCGCCGGCGACGACGCACGCGCAGTCGCGATACCACAGCCCGGCGAGCTGGAGCGCGTGGTCGAGCGCGCCGGTGGTCGCGCGGCGCTCGGCGCGGCGGGCGCGCTCGGTGAACTCGGTCTCGCGCTTGCGGTGCTCCTTGCGCGGGAGGTACTCGAGCTCCTGGGCGAGCGCCGTCTCGACCTCCTCGCGCGCGACCGAGCCGGCGGCGCGGGCCTGATCGAGCAGCGGCCGCCAGGCGTGCTCGGCGTGCGCGCGGCCGGCGAGCGGTGCGCGCGCGAACGCCTCGGCGCGGGCGCGCAGCGCCGGCCCCTCACCGAGCGCCAGCGCGAGCGCGCGCTCGCCGTCGCCGAGCGAGAGCCGCGCGCAGGCGGTGGCGGCCTCCGGCGCGACGCCCTGCGACTGCAGGCGCTGCGCGAGCGCGGCGGCCGGCGGGGGGTCGAACCGCACCGGCTGGCAGCGCGAGGTGATCGTCGGGAGCACCTGCGAAAGCCGGTCGGTCAGCAGCAGCAGCACGACGTACGGCGGCGGCTCCTCCAGCGTCTTCAGCAGCGCGTTGGCCGCCTCGTCGTTCATCGTGTCGGCGCGCTCGAGCACGAACACGCGGTGGCCGGCCTCGAACGGCGTTCGCGTGGCGGCCGAAACCACCGACTCGGCGACGTCGCGCCGCAGCATCTCGTGGGCGCCGCTCGGAGAGACCCACGTCAGGTCCGGGTGCGTGCCGTGCTGGACGCGCGTGCGGGCGGACTCCGGATCGGCGGCGTCGCGCGACAGCAGGGCGGCGGCGAACTCGCGCGCCGCCTCGCGCTTGCCGGTCCCGGCCGGGCCGTGCAGCAGGTAGGCGTGGGCGGGCCGGCCGTCGAGCGCGGCACCGAGGACGGCGGCGGCGTGTGGGTGCTGGGCGAGCATCCGCTTGAATCCTAGGCGTGCTGATCACGGTCGAGGGATTGGACGGCGCCGGCAAGACGACGCTGGTCGCCGGGCTGGCGATCGCGCTGGAGGAGCGCGGGCAGCCGGTGGTGATCCTGCGCGAGCCCGGCGGCGTCGAGGTATCCGAGCGGATCCGCGAGCTGCTGAAGGACCCGTTGCTGGAGATCGACCCCCGCGCGGAGGCGCTCCTGTTCGCGGCCGCGCGAGCGCAGCTGGTGGCGCAGGAGCTGCGGCCGCTGCTGGCGGCCGGCACGACCGTGCTGCTCGACCGCTTCGTCGACTCCTCGCTCGCCTACCAGGGCGCCGGGCGCGGGCTCGGCGTCGAGGAGATCCGGACGCTGAACGCGTTCGGCACCGGTGGGCTGACGCCCGACCGGACGCTGCTCCTGCGGATCGACCCGGAACGCGGCCTCGGCCGGCTCATCGACCGCAAGTCCGAACGGGTCGAGCTGGAGGACACGGCGTTCTTCTCCCGCGTGGCGGCCGCGTACGACGCGCTCGCCGCCGCCGAGCCGGATCGGATCGCGGTGATCGACGCCGCACGGCCGCCGGAGGCCGTGCTGGCCGACGCGGTGGCCGCGCTGTCTCAGTAGCCGTGGGGGTGGGCCTGGTGCCAGGCCCACGCGTCGGCGACCATGTCCTCGAGGCGCTTCTCCGGCACCCAGCCGAGCTCGTCGCGGATGCGGTCGCTGGCGGCCACGAGCGCGGCCGGGTCGCCGTCGCGGCGAGGCTCCTCGCGCGCGGGGATCTCGGCGCCCGTCACGCGCCGGGCGGTCTCGATGACCTCCTTGACCGTTGAGCCGTCGCCGGTGCCGAGGTTATAGATCCGGTGCTGCCCGGCTTCGGCGGCGATCAGCGCCATCGTGTGCGCGCGGCCGAGGTCCTCGACGTGGATGTAGTCGCGCACGGCGGTGCCGTCGCGCGTCGGGTAGTCGGTGCCGAACACCTTCACGTGGTCCGCGTGGCCGGCGGCGGCGCGCAGCACGAGCGGGATCAGGTGCGTCTCCGGGTCGTGGTCCTCCCCCAGTGCCCCGCGCGCGCCCGCGACGTTGAAGTAGCGCAGCGACGCCGCTCCCAGCCCGTTCGCCCGGCACTCGTCGCCGATCATGCGGTCGACCGCGAGCTTGGAGTTTCCGTACGCGTTGACCGGCGCGGTCGGGAAGTCCTCGCGGATCGGGACCGTCTCCGGCTCGCCGTAGACCGCGCAGGTGGAGGAGAAGACGAGGCGGCGGACGCCGGCGTCGCGCATCGCGTCGAGCAGGTTGAGCGTGCCGACGATGTTGCCGCGGTAGTAGCGCTCCGGGTGCTCGACCGACTCCGCGACCAGCGCCAGGGCGGCGAAGTGCATGACGCCGTCGAAGCCGTCGTAAAGCGCCCGGTGCGTGGCGTCCTCGTCCAGCAGGCTGGCCTCGATCAGCCGCGCATCGTCGGGGACGGCTTTGCGGTGGCCGCGCGAGAGATCGTCCAGAACGGCGACCTCGTGGCCCTCCTCGAGCAGCTGTTGCGCGACGATCGAGCCGACGTAGCCGGCGCCGCCGGTGACCAGGAGCTTCATCGGCGCCGGATCATGGCAGCTACCCTCTCCCGCGATGCGCGTGCGCCTCCTCGGGCTCCTGGTCGCCGCCGTGGCGTTCATCGCCGCGCTGTCGCCTGCTGCCCTGGCGCAGGTGCCGACCGAGACGCCGACACCCATTCCGACGGTGACGCCCACGCCGACGGTCACGCCCGAGCCGACGCCGACGCCGGCGGAGGAGAAGGCGGCGAAGCTGCGCAAGCGCAAGGTGGTCAGGCGCGTCCGCCGCGACTTCCGCGACGACGGCCGGATCGACAACTGCGAGCACTCGCGGCTCGCGTTGCGGCGCACGCTGCAGTCGATCTCCGAGCAGGAGGACATCGACTTCCCGGACTTCCGCGAGGCCGTCAAGGCCGCGATCAAGGACTGGGACAAGAAGGTCTGCGTTGTCGCGACGCCCACGCCCGCGCCGACGCCGGCCCCGACCGCGGCGCCGCCGGCTGCGACTCCCGCGCCGACCTCGCCGCCGTCGAGCGACAGCGGCAACCTGCCGGGGTTCGGCGGGAACGGCAACGACAACGACAGCGGCTCGGGATCGTCGACGCCGGCCCCCGAGACCACGCCGCCGCCTTCCGAGGGCGACGTCACGCCCGTGCAGCCAGCGCCCACCGCGGTTCCCGTCACCCCCGCGCCGGCGCCGCAGGACGCCCAGCTGGTCGTGACGCGCCCCGATGAGGACACCAGCCTGCTGCTGCCGGCGCTGCTGCTCGCCGCGGCCCTCGCCGGCCTCGCGGTCGCCGGCGGCTCGGCGCTCGCCGCGCGCGACGGCCGCTTCGCCGGGTGGGGTCACGCCTGGCGCGAGGCCGGCTACCGCGCCACCGGCGCGTGGGGCGATTTCAGCGACTGGCTGCGCGTCGGCCGGTAGCCCGCACTACGCGTGAAATCAAGCCGAGCCGGCGCCTCCCGCTCGGTACAATGGAAGGACGAATTTCCTTGCAGATTCCGGGTCTGCGACCACCGCTCCGCGAAGTCCGTCCGGGGCGAGCGCGAGACTCACCGGCCCAGCTAACAACGCCAATCAGCCCGAGGGCCAGTGCAGGGAAGGGAGCTCTTTCATGGAGCAGCAGACGCCGCAGACAACACTCACGAAGGACCCGCGTTCAGGCGAGGCCCTGACTGTGCGGCGCCTGTACACACAGGCGGGCGTGCATCCGTTCGAGACGGTCGAGTGGGAGCGCCGGATCGCGGCCGTCGGCTCGTTCCGCCAGGACGATGTCGAGTTCCCGTCGACGTGGTCGCAGAACGCGACGAACATCGTCGCCCAGAAGTACTTCCGCGGCCAGATCGGCTCCCCCACGCGCGAGCACTCGGTCAAGCAGATGATCGGCCGCGTCTCGGGCACGATCGCCGACTGGGGTCGTGAGCGCGGCTACTTCGCTTCAGTCGAGGACGGCGACGCCTTCGAGGCGGAGCTGACGTACATCCTGCTTCACCAGATCGCCGCCTTCAATTCTCCGGTGTGGTTCAACGTCGGCTTCGAGGAGCAGCCGCAGTGCAGCGCCTGCTTCATCCTCTCGGTCGAGGACACGATGGAGTCGATCCTCGAGTGGAACACCAAGGAAGGCCGGATCTTCCGCGGCGGCTCCGGGTCGGGCATCAACCTGTCGAAGATCCGCGGGTCGATGGAGCCGCTCGCCAAGGGCGGCACCGCGAGCGGGCCGGTCTCGTTCATGCGCGGCGCCGACTCGTGGGCCGGCACGATCAAGTCCGGCGGCAAGACGCGGCGCGCGGCGAAGATGGTCGTGCTCGACGTCGACCACCCGGACATCCGCGAGTTCATCTGGTGCAAGGCCAAGGAAGAGGACAAGGCGCTGGCGCTGCGTGAAGCCGGGTTCGACATGTCGATCGACGGCGACGGCTTCCACTCGATCCAGTACCAGAACGCGAACAACTCGGTCCGCGTCACCGACGAGTTCATGCACGCGGTCGAGAACGACGAGGACTGGCACCTGCTCTCGCGCAAGACCGGCGAGCCGGTCGGCGAGCCGATCCCCGCGCGCGAGCTGATGCGCGAGATCGCCGAGGCGGCATGGCGCTGCGCCGACCCGGGCGTGCAGTACGACACGACGATCAACCAGTGGCACACGTCGCCGGTCTCGGGCCGCATCAACGCGTCCAACCCGTGCTCGGAGTACATGCACGTCGACGACTCGGCCTGCAACCTCGCGTCGCTCAACTTGATGAAGTTCCGCCGCGCGGACGGCTCGCTCGACACGGCGAAGTTCTCGCACGCGGTCGACATCGTGTTCCTCGCGCAGGAGATCATCGTCGGCCCGTCGAGCTACCCGACCGAGGCGATCGGCCGCAACGCGCGCGCCTTCCGTCAGCTCGGCCTCGGCTACACGAACCTCGGCGCGTACCTGATGGCGAACGGCGTCGCCTACGACTCCGACGGCGGCCGCGGCACGGCGGCGGCGATCACCGCGCTGATGACGGGCGCGGCGTACCGGCAGTCGGCGCGGATCGCGGCGTCGATCGGCACGTACGACCAGTACGGCGAGAACCGCGACGCCCACAACAACGTCATGCGGATGCACCGCGACGCGGCGTACGCGATCCCGGAAGCTGCCTGCATCGACGAGCAGCTGCTCGCCGACGCGCGCGAGAGCTGGAACGACGCGGTCGCGATCGGCGACCGTCACGGCTACCGCAACGCGCAGGCGACCGTGCTCGCGCCGACGGGGACGATCTCGTTCCTGATGGACTGCGACACGACCGGCGTCGAGCCCGACTTCGCGCTGGTCAAGCGCAAGGAGCTCGTCGGCGGCGGCACGATGACGATCGTCAACCGCACGGTGCCGATGGCGCTGCGCACGCTCGGCTACACCGACCCGCAGGTGGAGCAGATCGAGGCGTACGTGAGCGAGCACGGCACGATCATCGGCGCGCCCGAGCTGCGCGACGAGCACCTGCCGGTGTTCGACGTCGCCGTCGGCGACAACGCGGTGTCGGCACGCGGGCACATCACGATGATGGGCGCGGTCCAGCCGTTCCTCTCCGGCGCGATCTCCAAGACCGTGAACATGCCGGAGACCTCGACGGTGGACGACATCGCCGAGGCGTACGTACAGGCGTGGCGGCTCGGGATCAAGGCACTGGCGATCTACCGCGACGGCTCGAAGACCGCGCAGGCGCTGCGCACCACCGTGAAGGCGACCGTGAGCGACGAGGCCGCGGCGGTCGGCGAGGAGCTGTTCACGGCAGCCGAGGTCGAGGCGCGCGTCGCTGCGGCCGTCGAGGACGCCGTCACCGCCGCGACCGCCAAGGCCGGCGCCGCGATCGGACCGGCCCGCAAGCGGATGCCGCGCGAGCGCAAGTCGCTCACGCACAAGTTCTCGCTCGGCGGCCACGAGGGCTACATCACGGCCGGCCTCTACGACGACGGCACGGTCGGGGAGATCTTCCTGACCGACATCGGCAAGGAGGGCTCAACCCTCCGCGGCATGATGAACTCGTTCGCGACCGCGATCTCGATCGCGCTCCAGTACGGAGTGCCGCTCGAGACGCTCGTGCGCAAGTTCGCCTACATGCGCTTCGAGCCGGAAGGGATCACCACCAACCCGGAGATCCCGTTCGCGAAGTCGATGCCCGACTACATCATGCGCTGGCTCGCCTCGCGCTTCCTCGACGCGGACGTCCAGGAGGACCTCGGCATCCTCACGCCGGAGGTGCGCGCGAAGAAGACGGGCGAGGACACCGCGGCCGCCGCGTCCGGCGACACCGCCGGGCCGACCAACGGCGGCACGCGCGCTCCGAGCACGCAGGCGGCGGCGCCCGCCCCGGCGGCCGAGGCGCAGCCCGCCGCGTCCGCGTTCACGGACAGCCCGCCGGTCATCCCGGCGCGCATGGTCGGCCTCGACGTCGGCCCCGCCTGCACCCAGTGCGGCGGCATGATGCAGCGCACCGGCGCGTGCTACACGTGCTCGAGCTGCGGCTACAACACCGGCTGCGGCTGATCATCCGCCGCACCTGACCGAGTCCGCGAGGCCCGCCCGTTGGCGGGCCTCGGTCGTTGTTGACCTTGTCAGAGTTGGGGCGCCCGCTGGTGGAAGAACACGCGCGCGACGAGCTCGCCGCGGTTGACGACGCCCACCTTCTCGAAGATCGCCTTGATGTGGTCCTGGACAGTCCACGAGGACAGGTGCATGCGCGCGGCGATGGCGTTGGTTTGCAGGCCGCGGGCGACGAGCCGGGTCACCTCGCGCTCGCGCTCGGTCAGGCCGTAGGCGTCGGCAACCAGCGGCGCGAGCTCGTGCGGGCGCGCGGGCTCGATCATCACCGCGACCTGCGCGCCGGGCGCGTCCGCGAGCACCGAGCCGCGCACGACCAGCCAGCGCCCCGACGCGGTCCGCACGCGCGCCCGCGCGATCCGTCCGTCATGTGCCGTGCCGGCGGCCACGACCCGCGCCTGGCTCGCGACCGCGGTCACCACCGACGGGACCGACCCGTTCCCGCCCAACTCATGCATCCAGGATGCCGCGACCTCGTCCGTGAACGCGGTCGAGCCGTCGGGGGCGAGCACGGCGACGCCGGCGGCGTCCTCACCGTCCGGTAGCCCGGGCGCGGCGCCGTCCAGCAGCACCGCCCGCCGCAGGCCCTCGGCGAGATGTGCCGTCACCGCTTCCACCAGCGCCGTGTCGGCTGCCGAGAAAGACTCACGATCCGCCCCGCGCAGAAACGACACCGCGCCCCACGTCGCGTGGTCGTCGACGAGCACCGCGCGCAGCTCATCGCCGAAGCCGTGCGGGCCCATGATCTCCCGGTGACGCTGGCTGCGATCGAGGATGCCGCCGGTGGCCTGGCTGAGGCTCGCCGCGTGGTGCTCCGACAGGACGAGCGAGGGGAGCGCGTTGAAGTCTTCCCCGCCAAACTCGATCTCCTTCAGCCGCAGGTGCGTCGCCGGCGGCGGCACGTTCTCGGCGGCCACCGTGCCTGTCGGCACGAGCGTCGCCGGGTCCATCGTGGCCACGAACACGCCCTCAAACGGCACCGCGCGAGCAAGGATCCGGACAGCACCCAAGGCGAAATCGCGCACGTCGGCGCCACGGTGCACGAGCCGGACGAGGTCGTTGCGCACACGCGCGGGTGATGTCACGGCTGGACTCACGCCTCCTCCTTGCGATCGGGAGCATCACTGAGCGGCAGTACCCGCCACCCGTTCACACCCAACGACGTACAGAGCCTCGGAATATTCCATCGGGGCGGCGCAGCGCTCGATGTGAACGGGGCGCCTTCGGGCGCGTCGTTCCTTGTT
Organism: uncultured Solirubrobacteraceae bacterium; assembly: GCA_963792385.1. Classification (GTDB taxonomy): domain Bacteria; phylum Actinomycetota; class Thermoleophilia; order Solirubrobacterales; family Solirubrobacteraceae; genus DASSUW01. The sequence goes on from CAWBVZ010000004.1 coordinate 20,347, forward strand.
GCGGCCCGTCCCCGCTACGCCGTCACGACGCACCACCGAGCCCGAGCCGGTCCGGCCGCTCGACGATCGCGCGTTCCTGCTCGTCCGGGAATGTGGCCAGCACGGCTTGGGCCAGCAGGCGGCGCTCGAGCTCGATCCGCGGCCGCTCGCTCTCGTCGGCGACCTCGCACAGCCGGTCGTAGAGCGCGGTGAGGCGCCGCACGATCTGCGGTGACACGGCGCCGTAACGGCGGATCTCCATCAGCCCGAGCTCCATGTAGGCGGCCCAGCGCGGAGCCGGGACGATGGCGCGCGGCCTCCCGTCATCGTCGACGAGGAGCGAGGGCCCCGGCCTGCGCGAGGCGAGCTCGGCGAGGAGCAACTCGATCCGGTCGAGCACCTGGACCGCCGTCGTCGGATCGTTGATCGCGGGCGAGAGGGCGCGGATCGCGATGTCGACGAGCATCCGCAGGGCGAACGCCGGATCCTGGTCTACCGTCCGTTGCCGGGCGAGCACGAAGACGCGCCGCGCCAACGCCGGGTCGGCGTCGGTGTGCCCTCCGCTGATCCGCAGCACCACACGGCCCGGGGCCAGATGCTCGCCGACGCCCGGGACGACTGCGACGAAGCCGCCAGTCTGCTCGGCGAGGCGCAGGAGCGCCCGGCGGTCGACGGCGGCGATCACGGCCGGCCGCCCACGATGTGTGAGCTGCATGGCGTCGGCATCCAGCGCCGGCGGCTCGGCGGCCGCGCCGCCCGGGACGACGCGGGGATGGACCTCGTCGATCACGGCGTAGCCGCGTCGCATGAGCGAGCGCAGGATGCCGCCGATCTGCGTGCTCTCGAACGCGCGCTGGACCAACGCGACGAACGTGCCGATGGTGATCACCGCGAGGACGAGCCCGCAGAGCACCGTCACTTCGGGCACGAAGTCCCGCCCCGCATCCTGGCTCCGCCCGCCGAGCGCCGCAAGCACGAAGAGCGAGTAGATCGCCGTCGCGGTCGGCAGCGCAAGCCCGGCGATCACCACCGGGTCGCGGCGGAGCCGTGCCGCGAGCCTCGGCGAGTAGGACGAGGTCTGGATCTGCGCGGCGACGAACACCGCGGAGAACACGATGCCGGTGAACGTGATCATGCCGCCCGCGAGCGCGCCGAACATCGCCTGCACCGACGAGCCGGCCAGCGGAAGGGCGTTCTGGTCGCCGAGATGCTCGTCGAGGATCGGCAGGCCCACGCCGAGCGCGACCGCGACGACGTTCGCCGCCAGCACCGGGACCCACATCGCCGAGCTCAGCCAGATGCGCAGACGGAACAGGCGCCCGGCGGCACGGACCTCGTGATGCGCCCTCACGCAGGAACCTCGACGTCCGGGGGCGCTGGGCCGGCGCGTCGCTCCGCGGCGATCCGGCGCATCCGCAGGCCGTGCAGCGGCCCGGCGAGCGTCGACAGCGCACCGGCGCCGACCAATGCCGCCGCCGTCGAGCTCTTCATGTGGCCGCCGTCGACGGCGACGGTCGTGATCGCCACGACGAGCGGGAGCTGCGTCGCCGTGAAGAACCCCAGGGCCATGCGGTCCTCCCGGAGCGGAAGGACGCGCCGGTACAGGAGCAGCGCGGGCGTGCCGCGGACGACGAGGAAGAGCACGAAGAAGATCGCCAGCTTCACGACGCCCGATGCGCTCGCGAACAGCGCGTCCACGTCGAGCCGCATGCCGCTGACGACGAAGAAGAACGGGACGAAGAAGCCGAATGCGACGGCGGTGAGCTTGGAGTCGAACTGCGGGATCTCCCGCGCCCGCAGCGCCTGCCTGGTGATCAGGCCGGCGGCGAATCCGCCGAGGAGCAGGTCGAGCCCGAGCTCGGAGGCGAGCAGTGCCAACGCGAACACCAGCACGACGATCCAGCGCACGGCGAGCTGCGAGCTCGTCTCGATGGTTCGCTCGAATAACGGAATCGTGTGGTGCGACGATCGCACCGCCAGCACCGCGACGATCACCGCCAACGCGACGAATGCGATCAGGATCAGCGCGTTGTGCAGCGCGCTCTGCGTCGAGAGGACCAGGGTCAGCAGCAGGATCGGGCCGAACTCCCCGACCGCCCCGGCCGCGAGCAGGTAGCGGCCGAACTCCGTACGCATCTCGCCCGTGTCCGAGAGGACGGGGATCAGCGTGCCGATCGCCGTCGTCGCCAGCGCTGACCCGACATAGACGAGCGACACGACCACGCCGACGGCCGCCAGGGCCCCGCCGAGCGTGTAGGCGATCGCCAGCGAGAGCGCCCAACCCACGATCGCGAGCCGCAGTGGCTCCCCGCGGATGCGCTCGATGTCGATCTCGTAGCCGGCGAAGAAGAACAGCATGCCCAGCCCGAGGTCGGCGAAGAACTCGGTGAAGGAATCTACGTGCGCGAGGTCCAGCAACTGCGGCCCGATCACCACCCCGAGGGCGAGCTCGACGACCACCACCGGCACGAACAGCCAGCGCGCGCCGATCACGGCCGACAGCGTCCCGGCTATCGCTGCCGTCGCGACGATCGCCAGGAACGATCCGGCGTCGACGCTGAGCTCAGTCGTGGCGGCGAACAGCAATCGCGACCCCGCTCCTTGATCGGCTTCCCGAGACGGCGGGACGCCGTCCGCTTCTCGGCGAACCTAGCTCCCACACGGGTGACCGGGCTTCACCCCATACGGGTGAATCCCGACTGATGCGCCCGCTCAGGGGTGCAGTGGGCGGTTGCGCGGGATGACCGCTCGGACGGCGATCCGCCAGCCGGCGCCGGTGCGCCGCACCAGGTCTTCGTAGACGACGGTCCCGCTCGTCCCGTCCGCCAGGATGCCGATCCCCTTCGAGCGCACCGTCGCCTCGTCGTCGCCCGCCGTGACGACGATCGTGTTCGTGACGTGGTGGCCGAGCGGGTTGTCGTCGCCCAGGGCCCGCGACGCCTCCGTGAATGCCGCGGCACCCGCGAGCGTGCCGAAGCCAAGGGCTGAGACGTCGTAGACGAAGTCATCGGTGAACAGCTCGCCGAGGCGGTCGAACTCGCCCGCGTCGACGAGGTGACCGTGCAACGCGATCAGTTCGTGGATCGCCATGCGGTCGTTTGTGGTCAGGGCCATCCGCCCATCGTGCCAGGGCCCGACATCCGGCCAACTTTTCTTCAACTCGCGGCCAACCTTGCGCCAAGCCGACGGGTCTAAACGTTCGCACACCCACTCAACCCTCCAGGAAGGGACTCCTCAGTCATGCGCACCGCCCGCCACACCGAAGTCGAAACCAGCCGCCACGGCACGCCCGGCATCCGCCGCCGGATGTTGCTCGCGCTCCCGACGGCGGTCGTCGCCGCCGCGTTGTTCGGGACCCCGTCACTCGCCGCTACGCCCGCCACCAGCACGCCCGTGCCTGTCGCGGCGCAGGCAGCGCCCGCTCCCGCGACCCAGGGAATCATCATGCGCGACGGCGGGATCTGCGACCCGATTCGCCACATGGGCTGCTGAGCCATCGCGGCAAGCCCGCACCCACGGCTGCAGGCTGCCCTCCGGGGCAGCCTGTTCAGTCGCGGGAGGTCAGCGAGTCGATCGCGACGGTGATCGCGAGGATGAGCGGGACGTCCTGCTCCGCCGCAACGTCGACGCCGTAGGACTCGCGCACGCGGAACCATTTCTTCGAGACCGTCGCGACCGTGTCGCCGTCGCGTTCGATCTCGTATTCGTGGTCGACGATGTTCCCCTTCGCTTTCATGTCGGCGCCGTGCTCGACGTCGATGGCGAAGCGATCGCGGAGCCCGACCAGCGCCTTGTGGACTGTCGCGACGGTGTCGCCTCCGCGCTCGATGGCCATCTTGTCGCGGATGCTCAGCTTGCGCTCCTGGATCCGCGCGACCTCGTTTCCCGAAGCATCTTCGAGCACGAACGTCTGTCGCAGACGGAACGCCTTGCCGTTGACCTTGTAGGCGCGCTCGCCCTCTTCGTTCTCGATCCAGAAGTCATCGCCGATGGCCAGCAGCTTCTCGCGCATGAGGAACCGCTCGCCTTCAGGCCCGTCCTTCCCACGCCGCAAAAGTGACATGTCCCCAACCGTACGACGGCTTGCCCGCAGGCGCGTCATCCGATCCTGATGATGCAGTCATGTCCGGTATCGGGCAGAGTGGTGCGGCCACGTCATGAGCGACGAGCCCCAAGAGCGCAACCACCGGCGCTTCGACCGCGAGCGCGTTCTACGGACACTGACGTTCTGGCTCCGGCCCGAGTTCCTGCTCCGCGTCGTCAATCGCTTTCAGAAGGTGGCGGGGTTCGACCGCGCGATCGCCCTGGGCTCCGGAGCGCTCACGGCCGTCATCCCGCTGACGATCGTCACGAGCGCCTTTTCGTCGGCGCTCGGGGGCAAGGACACAGCCGATCGCATCATCCAGCGCTACGACCTGACCGGTGGCGGCGCCGAGGCGGTCAGGGACGTCTTCTCGCCGCCCTCGGGCGCGAGCACGAGCCTCGGCTTCGTCGGCTTCCTGTTCCTGCTGGTCGCGGTACTGAGCTTCTCGCGCGCTGTGCAGCGGTTGTTCGAGCAGACCTGGGAGCTCGACCCGCTGAGCGTCCGAAACACGTTCAACGGGCTGCTCTGGATCGGCGGGCTCGCGGTGTACGCCGCCGTCAGCGGCGTCCTCCAGGCCGTGCTGGGACAGAGTCGCCTCGACATCACCGCGACAGTGCTCACCTTGCCGGTGTCGGCGGTCTTCCTGGTCTGGAGCGGGGTGGTACTCAGCGCCAAGCGACTTCAGCGCAGCGCGCTCATCCCGTTCGGCGTCCTCGGATCGGTGGTGCTCGCGCTGTACTCGATCGGCGCTGCGGTGTACATCCCGCACCTGTTCAGCACGTACGCCACCCGCTACGGGGTGATCGGCGCGGTCTTCGCGATGATCTCGGCGTTCTTCTGCATCATGGTCGTCGTCGTCGGATCGGCGGCGGCCGGCCGCGAGGTCAGCGATGAGCTCGACCGCATCCGCCGCGGTGAGCGGCCGGCCGAGGATGAGGTCCAGCGCCAGTGGGATGAGGTCACCGCCGAAGCGCGCACGCGCTGGGAGACGCTGCGGCTACAAATCGAGGAGCGCCGGCACAGGCGCGACCGGAGCTAGGAGGGCTCCGCGGCTGCGGAGCCCTCCGGTGATTGCGAAGCCGGGGTGTTCAGGCCACTGCGCCGGGCTCCGGTGCCTTGGCCAGCTCGTAGAGGATGATGATCGCCAGCGCGAAGATGCAAAGCGACCAGAACGGATAGGCGGGGATCGACAACAGCGCCGAGATGGCGCTCAGCCCCGCGGCCAATATGCCGAACCAGCGGCCGAAGCCTCCGCCGGTGTACAGAGAGAACGCCGCGATCAGCTGCATAACACCGACGATGAGCGTGATCCAACCCCAGGTGCTCAGCCCGCTGATGATGAACTGCTGATCCGCGACGAAGAAGTTCGCGTTGCCGATCGCGGCGATGCCCCAGATGATGTTGAGCACACCGGCGAGACAGAGCAGGGTGCCGGCGAACACCCACCAACCGGTGACTCTTTCCTCGATGCGGGCCATCAGGCCCTCCTAGGTCGGGGACGGCCCGTGGCTCGGGCCGTACACGCGGCGGATTCGACGGCGGGTGTGACCCTCCTGCGCGGAGCGACGCCAGGCCGGCGCGGCTCCCAAGGAATCCCCAAGCAATCCCCAAACCGCCGTTGAAAGCCTGCAGCGCGGCGGGCAGGTGCTGCTGCAGCGTGCCGTGACAGGGGTGCGTGGCAGGTCTGGTCGCCAGTCAGACCAACCAACCACGAAAGGGGCGGCGGAATGCTCCCGAACGTGCTTACACACAACCGCGCGCGGCTGTTCGCAGCCGGCGCACTGATCGGCCTCGCGCTTGTCGCGAGCGTCGCGCTCACCGGCTCATCTCCCGCGAAAGCGGCATCGGGGACCTGCGCCGGATCGCTCATCGAGTCGCGCAACCTGAACGTCGGCGGCAAGAAGGTCGGCGAGCTGGACGTGTACTACAACGGCGCGACCGGCAAGAACTGCGCGCGGATGAACCATGCGGGCAGCACCTGGGGCCAGAAGCTCACGACGCGTGTCTGGATCGGCATCTGCTCGGAGACCAAGCCGAGCAACGGAACGTGCCACTACGACACGACCACGGACGCGGTCGACAAGGGCTCGTACGCCTACTACGCCGGCCCTGCAACGACCAAGGCCTCAGCGGCCGGTCGCTGCATCGCGGCGAGCGGCTATCTGTGGATCGGCGGCAAGCGGTACGCCGTCGGCACCAGCCCATGGGTCGGCCACTGCGGCTGAGCAGCCGCGAGAACATGGAGTGACGCACGGGGGCTGCCGGGAGGCGGCCCTCGTGCTTTCGTATGCACCCGGTGACCCGTGAGATCCAGATCAGGGGCGGCATGATCCGCCTCGGCGCGCTGCTCAAAGTCGCCGGCGTGATCGACGCCGGCGGCGAGGCACGCCAGTTCCTGGCCGAGAATCCGGTGCTCGTCAACGGCGAGCCGGAGCAGCGGCGTGGCCGCCAGCTCCGCCCCGGCGACGAGGTCCAGATCGGCGACGAGCTGCTGCGGCTGGTCGGCGACTGATGGCGCAGCCGTGGGCCGTCATCGGCGTGCCGATCGACTCCGTCGGGCGCGCCGGCGGCACCGAGCACGCGCCCGCCGTGGTCCGCGAGCACGGGTTGGTCGCGCGCATCGGCGCCGAGGATCGCGGCGATCTCGACGTGCAGATCCGGGGCGACACGCGCGACCCCGAGACCGGCGTGATCGGCATCGCCGACGTGCTCGCCACCACGACCGCGGTGCGCGCGGCGGTCCGCGAGGCGGTCACCGCCGGCCGGCGCCCGCTGCTGCTCGGCGGCTGCTGCGCGCTCGTCCCAGGCGCGCTCGCCGGGCTGCGCGACGCCGTCGGCGCGCTCGGCGTCGCCTACGTCGACGGCCATGTCGACGTCTACGACGGTCGCAGCTCGCCGACCGGCGAGGCGGCCGATATGCCGATGAGCGTGGCCTTCGGGCTCGGGCCCGACGCGTGGGTGCAGGCCGCCGGCGGTCCGAGCGCGGCGCCGGCGGATGTCGTCGTCCTCGGCGCCCGCGATCCCGAGGAGGCGGCGGACATCGCGGACCTACGAGCCGGCCGGCTCGCCGCCGTCGAGGTCCTCGGCCCCGACGAGCTGCGCGGAGAGGGACCGGCGACCGCCGCCTCCCGCGCGGCGGCCCGGCTCGCGGGGGCGCCGTTCTGGATCCACCTCGACGTCGACGCGCTGGACGAGCGCGCGATGCCCGCGACCGACTACCTGATGCCAGACGGACTCGACTGGGACGAGGTCGCCGCGCTGCTCAGGCCCTTGTGCAGCTCCCCCGCGCTCGCCGGATTCAGCCTCGGCTGCGTGAACCCGGAGAAGGACCCTGACGGCACCTACGTCGAACGGACCTGCGCGCTGCTCGAGCAGGCCTTGCGCTGACCGTCTCCAGGTGGGAGCGTGGGGCATGGGAACTTTGAGCACTACACGGATCCTCGTGGTCGCGAACCGGACGGCGGCCACGCCGCGGCTGCTGCAGGAGATCCGCCGCCGTGCGCAGGCCGGGGCGTGCGAGTTCACCCTGCTCGTCCCCGACGTCACCGACCGCAAGGCCGCGGACTGGACGCTCGAGAGCGCCATCCCGCTCCTGGAGCGCGCAGCGAAGCGCCCGGTCGCCGGGCTCGTCGGCGGGCCGGACCCGTTCGAATCGGTCCAGAAGGCGATCGCGGACGGGCAGTTCGACGAGGTCATGGTCTCGACCTTGCCCAAGCGCACGTCGCGCTGGCTGCGGCGCGACCTGATCAAGCGGATCGAAGGGCTCGAGCTGCCGGTGACCGTCCTCACGCCCCGCCGCGCGTCACTCGACGAGACCACGGATATGCTGGCCGCGTTCAACAAGCCGGTGACCGGGACGGGGCCCGGCGAGCGGGAACTCGGCTGGGGAGACGAGCGTCCGCGCCGCGAATAGCGTTACCGGCCCAGGTCGATCCTGAGCACCTCCCCCGTGCCCGCCTCGCGCGAGTGGTTGGACACGAACAGATCCCCGTCATGGCCGACGGCGATCCCGCCCGGCTCGGTCAGCGTCCCGGCCGGCAGCGCGATCTGCCGCGGCGTCCCACCGCCGCGCGGCACGGCCCACACGCCGCCGTCCTTGCTGCCCCCGAGCAGCGAGTCGTGGTCGATCTCCAGCACGTAGAGCGTGCCGTCGCGCCCGAAGGCCAGGTCCATCGCGTTCGTGAACCCGGTGGCGTATGTCGTGTACGCGCCGGTCCGAGGATCGACCCGGAAGATGCGCGCACCGCCGACCGGGAACGGGAAGCCGGTGAGCTGGCTGACGTAGTACGCCCCGTCGCGACCGGCGACGACGCCCGTCGGGACCGCCTGCATCGGAATCGTCGCGCCGCCCGGGCCGGGCGTGTCGACGTTCGGGAACACGCTCACGGCCTCGATCGCACCGCGCTTGGAGGCGCGCAGGATCGTGTTGCCGCCCGCGTCCGCGACGATGAAGCGGCCGCGGTCGACGAGCACGTCGACGGGGTTGCTGTCGACGAGCGGGTTGCCGACGCCGGCGTCCGGGTTGACGTCGCGCTCGAAGCGCCAGAGGTCGGCGACCTGCTGGGTGCGCCCGTGCTTGCGGAGCTTCAGAAGCGTGCCGTAGAGCGCCGAGATCGGCTCCTCGGCGACCAGCGTCGGATCGCGCAGCACGACCACGGGCGGCTCGCCACGGGTCGGTCCGGTCGGCCCACCGTTGGTCACGAACACGTCGCCGCCGCTGACGAAGATGCCGTGCGGGCCGATCGCGCTGCCGCCTGACACGGGAGCGAACGACGCCAGGCCGCGCGCGATCCGCTCCTGACGGAAACGGTCACCGTGGCGGCCGCGGCGTCCGTGATGCCCGCGGCGGTGCCCGCGATGCCCGTGGTGGCCGCCGTGGCCGTGGCCGCGCGAGATGCGCGTCACCGCCCCGGTGGCACCGGTGCACGCGAAGCCCTCGGCGCTGTCGAAGCACGATCGCGACGTGGCGTGGTCGCCACCGCGGCCGGCCTCCGCAACGTAGACGTCACCACCCGGCGACACCGCTACGTGCCGCGGGTTGTTGAGGCCTTTGGCGATGACGTCGACGTCAACCGACTTGGCACTCGCAGGAGCCGCGACGGCGCCGGCCATCGCGACGGTGAGGACCAGAGACTTTGATACTCGCACGGTCGCTACCCCCTGAGTCTTTGAAGCGACGTAGGTCGGGCACCGTACCTCAGAAGTAGTCGAGCAGCGCCGGCGGCGGGCCGGCGGTGGCGGCCTGCAGGAACGCGTCGCTGCCCGGATCGCCGCCGGCGAGCATGCCCGCGCGGCGGAGGACGGCCGGCCCGGCGGCGCCCGCGTAGAGCACGGCGAGGCCGCGCACGGTCAGCCGCACCGCGCCGCTGCCACCCGGCTCGAGCCGCCCGCTGCCGCCGTCGAGGACGAGCCGGTGCGCGCCGGAGTTCCATGGGCAGACGTCGTCGTCGAGCGCGATGTCGACGCTGCCGGTGACGTGCGGCGGCCAGCCGCGCGCGGCGACGGCGCCCGGCGCGTCGAGGACGCGGAGCATCCAGGGATCGCGCGACTCGACGCGCGCGCCGGTGAACGCGGCGATCAGCGGCGCGGGGTCGGGGTCGGGCAGCCGCAGCGCGATCGTCGGTGCGACGGGAGCCCAGCTGGCGAGCATCGAGAGGAGCGCCGTCGTCGCAGCCGCCGTCAGGCCGGTCAGGTCCCGCACCTCGACCCGTCCGCCGGCGTCGTACCCCGGCTCACGATTCCAGCTCGCGTACCCGTCCACCTCGCCCTCCGGACCGATCGCCACGGTGAGGCCGTCCTGGCTGGCCAGCACCGTCTCCGGCGAGTTGTCGAACAGCGGCCCGGAGCGCTCGAGCAACCCGTTCCCCGCCCGCACGACCGTCCGGTACGCCTCCAGCACGGCCGGGACGTCAGGCGGCTCGGCCGGCCGGAGCGTGACGTCGGACGGCCGCTCGAGCGCGGCCAGCGAGGCCGCCGGCACCGTGGTCCACGTCAGCGCGCCGACGTCCTCGCAGCCGAGCCGCCGGTACAGGGCCGGTGTCGTGCGGAACAACGTCACGATCACGGCGCCGCGCTCGCGGGCGGCGGTGAGCAGATGCGTGAGGACCTCGCGCGCGAGGCCGGAGCCGCGCAGCTCGGGCTCGACCGCGACGCCGGCGATCCCGGCCGCCGGCACCAGCCGGCCGCCGAACCAGTGCTCCTGCTCGCGGTCGGTCGCCTTGGCGACCAGCCGGCCGGAGTCGAAGATCCCCCAGTTCAGCCGGCCGGGCCGGTGGCCCAGCCAGCCTGGTGGCGGCTCACGATCGGTGCCGAAGGCGATCCGGGTCATCTCCCACGAGGCCGGCAGTTCTTCAAGCGTGACCAGGCGCAGCTCGTACCCCATGCCGACATGGTGCCGGGTCCCCGACGCGGAGGACTGGCAGGATCCCGTTCATGGAGACGCGACTGCTGATCGGTGGGGAGCTGGTGGAAGGTGCCGGGCCGGCCCTCACGGTCGAGGATCCCGCCCTCGGGGAGAGCTTCGTGACCGTCGGCACGCCCGACGCGGCGCAGCTCGACGCCGCGATCGAGACCGCCCGCCGCGCCCAGCGCGAGTGGGCCGCGACCCCGGCCGCCGAGCGCGCGGAGGCGCTGCACGAGGTCGCCGCGCGGCTGCGCGCCCGCACGGAAGAGCTGGCCGAGCTGATGACCCGCGAGGGTGGCAAGCCGCTGATCGAGAACCGCGACGAGGTCGGCTGGACGGCGAGCGCGTTCGACTTCTATGCCGAGCTGGCGCGCAGCTCGGAGGGCCGGGTGATCCCGCCGGTCGAGTCCTCGCAGCTCGCGCTCGTGCTGAAGGAGCCGCTCGGGCTCGTCGCCTGCATCGTGCCGTGGAACTACCCGCTGCTCCTGCTGGCCTGGAAGCTCGCGCCCGTGCTCGCCGCCGGCAACGCCGCTCTGTGCAAGCCGTCGGAGCTCACGCCGCTCTCGACGCTGGCGCTCGCGCCGTGCGTGGACCATCTGCCGGCCGGCCTCGTGGCGCTGCTGGCCGGCGGTGGCGACGTCGGCGAGCGGATCGTGGACGACGAGCGCGTCGACGGCATCGCGTTCACCGGGAGCGTCGGCACCGGCACGCGGATCGCCGAGCGCGCCGCCCGTCGCGTGGCGCGCGTGAACCTCGAGCTGGGCGGCAAGGACGCGTTCATCGTCTGCCCGGACATCGCAGGCGAGATCGACATCGCCGCGCGCGGCGGCGCCTGGGCCGCGTTCCTGAACGCCGGCCAGGTCTGCACGTCGGCCGAGCGCTTCTACGTGCACCGCGACGTCTACGACGACTTCCTCACCGCGTTCGTCGACCACACGCGCACGCTCACCGTCGGCCACCCGCTCGACCCGGCCACCGACGTCGGCCCGATGGTGAGCGCCACCCAGCGCGACAAGGTGCGCGCCCAGGTCGAGGCGGCGGTCGCGGCCGGTGCGCAGGTGCTCGTGGGAGGCGACAACGCCGGGCACGAGCGCGGCTACTACTACTCGCCGGCCGTCATCACCGGCGCGCCGCGGGAGACCGGCCTGCTGCGCGAGGAGACGTTCGGGCCGGTGGCGCCGATCGTGCCGGTGGCGAGCCTCGACGAGGCGATCGAGCTCGCCAACGACTCGCCTTACGGCCTCGGCGCCAACGTCTACACGCGCGACCTCGAGACCGCGATCCGCTGTGCCCGCGAGCTGCGCGCCGGCACCGTCTGGATCAACGATCCTCTGACCGACAACGACGCCGGCCCGTTCGGCGGGATGAAGCGCTCCGGCAGCGGGCGCGAGCTCGGCCAGGAAGGGCTCGACGCGTTCCAGGAGACCAAGCACGTCCACATCGAGACCAAGCTCGAGATCAAGGACTGGTGGTATCCGTACAACAAGTAAGCGCTCACGTCCGGGCGGTGCGCGACGTTAGAACCCACGTGACCACCTTCACCACACTTCATCCCAGCCCGGTCGGCGACATCCTCCTGCGCGCCGACGACGAGGGCCGCCTGACGGAGCTGTTCCTCCGCCACGACGAGCGGCCCGACACGACCGACGACGGCCCGTTCGCCGCCGTCCGCGAGCAGCTCGACGCGTACTTCGCCGGCGAGCTCGACGCCTTCGACCTCCCGTTCGAGGCCCACGGCACGCCGTTCCAGATGCGTGTCTGGGACGAGCTCGTCCGGATCCCGTTCGGGGAGACGATCTCCTACTCGGAGCTGGCCCGCCGGCTCGGCGATCCGAAGCTCGTGCGCGCCGTCGGCACCGCCAACGGCCGCAACCCGATCTCGATCGTGATCCCCTGCCACCGTGTCATCGGGGCCGACGGCTCGCTGGTCGGCTACGGCGGCGGGCTCGATCGCAAGCGCTGGCTGCTGGAGCACGAGGCTGTCGCCTCGGGCCACCGGCTGCCTGTCGGCTAACCGCCGGTCACCAGGTGGAGTCGAACATGCCCGGCCGGTAGACCGGGGGCATCTCGCGCACGACCGGGGTCGTGTACACGTGCGAGGCTGCGGCGGTCGGCTGGCGGGGGGTGACCACGACGGTCATGGTGGCTCCTTAGCGGGCGCGACCGCGGCGGACGCGGTTGGCCTGCACGGCGTTGGCGTGAATGACGGTGATGACGGTGGGGCTCATGGGAGGAACCCTCCCACCATGTGTCAACTGCCTCTATCGCGCTGGCAGGCTTCTCGGCTGTTCGGCCTCCCGCCCCCCGGGTGCGGGTGGCCGCACCGTCCCGACGCTTGACGCCCATAGTCGCCTTGGCTAGCCTTGTGCAAACGATTGCAACATCGATGAGGAGCACATGAGCAAGGACCACGGCACGCGAATCGGCTGGATCGGGACCGGCCGGATGGGCGCCGCCCTCATCAGGCGGCTTCTCGAGGCGGGGCACGACGTGGCCGTCTTCAACCGAACTCGCAGCAAGGCCGAGGCGCTGGTCGAGCTGGGAGCGGTGGTGGTCGACTCGCCGGCCGACCTGGCCGACCGCGACATCGTGTTCACGATGGTCGGGGGCTCCGATGACTTCAAGGAGGTCGTGATCGGGCCGAACGGCGTCCTCTCGCGCCCGGACGCGGCGCCGCGGATGCTGATCGACTCGACGACGATCTCGCAGGCGGCCTCGGACGAGGTGCGCGCGGCGGCCGCCGAGCGCGGGACCGCCGTGCTCGCGACGCCGGTCAGCGGCAATGCCAAGGTCGTCGCCGCCGGGCGTCTGACGATGGTCGTCTCCGGGCCCGAGAGCGCGTACGCCGAAGCGCGCGAGCTGCTCGAGTTGCTCGCCGCCCGCGTCACCTACGTCGGCGACGGCGACCGCGCACGGCTCGTCAAGATCTGCCACAACCTGATGCTCGGCGTCGTCGCGCAGACGCTCGCCGAGATCACCGTGCTGGCGGAGAAGGGCGGCGTGTCGCGCGCCGACTTCTTCGACTTCCTCAACGACAGCGTGATGGGCTCGATGTTCACCCGCTACAAGACGCCCGCCTACGTCAATCTCGACTTCAAGCCGACCTTCACGCCGGCGCTGCTGCTGAAGGACTTCAGCCTCGGCGCGGACGCGGCGCGCGAGCACGAGGTGCCGATGCCGGTCGCCGCGGCGGCGCAGCAGGTGGTCCAGGCGCTGATCGGCAACGGCTACCACGACATCGACTTCGCCGCCCTGCTCGAACTCCAGGCCCACGCCTCCGGCCTCGAGCTGGTCTCCGAGGACGCACCCGTGACCGACGGGCTGCACGACGGCCGTGTGCCGGCGCCGGCGAGGTGAGCGACATGGCGGTCACACAGGACACCCGCACTGAGCGCTCGGTGCTCGAGCGCTACGCGCAGATGCTGCTGATCCGGCTGTTCGAGGGCGAGATCCACCGGCTCTTCCTGCGCGGCGAGGTGCACGGCACGACGCACCTGTACGCGGGCCAGGAGGCGGTTGCGGTCGGCGTCTGCGCGACGCTCACCGACGGCGACTGGATCGCCGGCACGTACCGCGGCCACGGCCACGCGCTTGCCGCCGGGACCGACCCCGAGCGTCTCGCCGCCGAGATGCTCGGCCGCGCGACCGGCATCTGCGGCGGGCGCGCCGGGTCGATGAACATCGTCGACCTCGAGCACGGCCTCGTCGGCTGCTTCGGGATCGTCGGAGCGTCGATCGGCGCAGCCACCGGCGCCGCCCTGTCGGCCAAGCGGACCGGCAACGTCGCGGTCGCGTTCTTCGGCGACGGCGCGACCAACCAGGCGTACTTCCACGAGTGCCTGAACTTCGCGCAGGTCGCCGCGCTCCCCGTCGTGTTCGTGTGCGAGAACAACCTCTACGGCGAGTTCACGCCGATGCAGCAGGTGACGGCGGGCGCGGACATCGCCCGCCGCGCGGACGCCTACGGGATGCCGGCCGCCGTCGTCGACGGCAACGACCTGTGGGCGGTCACCGACGCGGCGCGCCCAGCCGTTGAGCGGGCGCGCGGCGGCGGGGGCCCGACGCTGCTGGAGGCGCGCACGTACCGCCACTACGGCCACTCGAAGTCCGACCCGGCGACGTACCGGCCGAAGGAGGAGGTCGAGCGCTGGATGGAGCGCGATCCGCTGAAGCTCGCCCGCGCGCGGTTGCTCGAGCTGGGCGTCAACGAGGACGAGATCGCGCAGACGGAGAGCGACGTGCGGGCCGGGCTCGACCGCGCCGTCGAGGCAGCGCTCGCGGCGCCGTATCCCGACCCCGTCGAGGACGGCGCCACGGAGTACGCGACATGAGCGTGCTCGAGTTCCGGGTCGCCATCCGCGACGCGATCGCCGAGGAGCTGGAGCGCGACCCGAGCGTGATCTTCCTCGGCGAGGACGTCGGCGTCGCCGGCGGCGTCTTCAAGGCCACGCCGGGCCTCACCGAGCGCTTCGCCGACCGCGTGATCGACACGCCGATCTCCGAGCTCGCGCTCGCGAGCGCCGCGTTCGGCGCCGCCGCCACCGGCCTGCGCCCGATCATCGAGATCATGTTCGGCGACTTCATGGCGCTGCCGATGGACTCGCTCGTCAACCAGTCCGCGAAGTACTGGTACATCTCCAACGAGCAGACCAGCCTCCCGCTCGTCGTGCGCTCGGCGGTCGGTGGCGGCGGCCGCTTCGGCGCCGTCCACTCGCAGATCCACGGGACCTGGTTCCAGGGCATCCCGGGGCTGAAGATCGCGATGCCATCGACCTCGGGCGAGGCGAAGGGGCTGCTCAAGGGCGCGATCCGCGACCCCAACCCGGTGATCTTCCTCGAGCACAAGCGGCTGTACTCGGTCAAGGACGAGGTCGACGAGCCGGTCGAGGCGATCGCGCTCGGCCAGGCACGCGTGGCGCGCGCGGGCGACGACCTCACGATCGTCTCGATCGGCAAGGGCGTCCGCGACGCGCTGGCCGCGGCCGAGCAGCTCGCCGGCGACGGGATCGACGCGGAGGTGGTGGACCTGCGCACGATGCGGCCGCTCGACGTGGCGACGGTGGTCGAGTCGATCGCCAAGACGAATCGGCTGCTGGCAGTCGAGGAGGGCCCGCGCACCGGCGGCTGGGCCACCGGCCTGCTCGGCGCGGTCGCCGAGGTCGCGCTGCACGACCTCGACGACGCGTGGATCGTCGCGACCGACGAGACCCCGATCCCGTACTCGCCGACGCTCGAGGACGCGTTCATGCCGGACGCCGACTCGATCGTCGCCGACGTCAGGGCGCGGCTCGGCGCAGCAGTCTGACCAACGACCCTGGGGGCACTGACATGGCGCTTCACACCTACGGCGCGATGGGCGTGGACTGGGAGGAGCGGGTGCGCTTCGACCGGCTCCGCGAGGAGCGCCTGGCGCGGATCAAGGCGGAGCTGGCAGCGTCCAACATCGGAGCGCTGCTGTGCTTCGACATGACCAACATCCGCTACATCACGGCGACCCACATCGGCACGTGGGCGCAGGACAAGCTCAACCGCTTCTGCCTGCTGCCGCAGGGTGACGACCCGATCATGTGGGACTTCGGCTCGGCCGCCCGGCACCACGACCTGTACTGCCCGTGGCTCGGCGAAGGCCGCTCGCGCGCCGGCATCTCGACGCTGCGCGGCGCGATGTCGCCCGCGTCCGGGCGCGCCGAGAACGTCGCGGCCAAGATCCGCGTCGAGCTCGAAGAGCGCGGGCTGCTCGGTGAGCCCGTCGGCGTCGACGCGGTCGAGCCGGCCGTGCTGTTCGCGCTCCAGGCCGAGGGGATCCAGATCGTCGACGGCCAGCAGCTGATGCAGCAGGCGCGCGTGATCAAGACGCAGGACGAGATCACCCTGCTGAACGCGGCGTGCTCGATGGTCGACGCCGCCTACGAGGAGCTCTACCGCGCGATGCGGCCGGGCATCCGCGAGAACGACTGCGTCGCGCTGGTCAACAAGGTGCTGTACGAGATGGGCTCGGAGTTCGTCGAGGGCGTCAACGCGATCTCGGGCGAGCGCTGCTCGCCGCACCCGCACGTCTTCACCGACCGCGCGCTGCGCCCCGGCGACCCGGCCTACTTCGACATCCTGCACTCGTTCAACGGCTATCGCACGTGCTACTACCGCACGTTCGCGGTCTCCAGCGCGTCGCCCGCGCTGGTCGACGCCTACAAGCGCTGCCGCTACTACCTCGACGTCGCGATCGACCGGATCCGGCCGGGCGTCACCACCGGCGAGGTGGTCGAGCTATGGCCGAAGGCGCAGGAGTTCGGGTTCCCGGACGAGGAGGCCGCGTTCGCGCTTCAGTTCGGGCACGGCGTCGGGCTGTCGATCTGGGAGAAGCCGGTGTTCAGCCGACTGGTCTCGCTCGACCACCCGGAGGAGATCAAGGAGGGCATGGTCTTCGCGCTCGAGACGTTCTGGCCCGCCAGCGACGGCTGGTCGGCCGCCCGGATCGAGGAGCAGCTGGTCGTCACCAAGGACGGCTCGCAGGTGATCACGCGCTTCCCGGCCGAGGACCTGCTGATCGCCGGCAAGCCGTATTACACGGTCGGCGGCACGCTCCCGCTCGAGCGCGAGGTGACGTCGGACCGCAACACCGCGCTCGACGCCGACACCCACGAGGCGACGCCGAGCACCAACGGCGCCGTCCGGGAGCGACTGCAGCCGCGGGCATAATGGCGCGCGTGCCCGGCCGCACCGCCTCCGCGACGCTGCGCGACGTCGCGCGGCTCGCGGCCGTGCACCCCGGCACGGTGTCGCGCGCGCTGAACCCGGAGACCCGGCGGCTGGTCAATGAGGAGACGGCGCTGCGGGTGATCGAGGCGGCCGAGACGCTCGGCTACCGGCCGAACCCGATCGCCCGCGGCCTGAAGACGAGCCGCTCGTACACGATCGGCGTGCTCGTGCCCGACCTCACCAACCCGCTGTTCCCGCCGATCGTGCGCGGGATCCAGGACGGGCTCGAGCAGGCCGGCTACACGCCGTTGATCGCCAACACCGACAACGATCCCGAGCGCGAGCGCAACGACCTCGAGGCGATGCGGGCGCGGCAGGTCGACGGCGTGATCACCGCGACCGCGCGACTCGACCACGGGCTGCTCGACGAGATGGCCGCGGCCGGCCTGCCGATCGTGCTCGTCAACCGCCGGCTCGACGACGGCGTGCTGTCGTCGGCGACGGCCGACGACCGCGAGGGCGCGCGCCTGGCGGTGGCCCATCTGGCCGCGCTCGGCCACACCCGGATCGCCCACCTCGCCGGTCCACAGGACGTCTCGACCGGCCACTCCCGCTACGACGGCTTCGTCGCCGGGATGAAGGAGGCCGGGCTCGCGATCGACCCGGAGCTCATGCGCTTCGGCGTCGCGTTCACGGAGCCCGAGGGCGAGCGGCTGTGCGCGGAGCTGATGGCCGACAGCGCCCGGCCGACGGCTATTGTCGCCGGCAACGATCTGATGGCGCTCGGTTGCTACGACGTGTTCGCCACGCAGGGGATCGGCTGTCCGGCCGACATCTCGGTCGTCGGCTTCAACGACATGCCATTCTCCGAGCGCTTCAACCCGCCATTGACGACGATCCGGATCCCGCACTACGAGATCGGCGCGTCGGCGGCGGAGCTGCTGCTCGAGCGGCTCCAGCAGTCGGACATGCCGGCGCGGCACGTCGTGCTCACCCCGCAGCTGGTGGTGCGCGACTCATCTGCGGCCCCGCTACGCACCGTGCGGTCTTGACAAGCCGGGCGGACGGGCGCTAGGTTGCACACGATTGCTGCAAACGTTTGCACACGCTTCTCGGAGGAGGAGGACGCGGATGGGTCTCAGGAGCACACGCTGGTCGGTCATTGCGATCACCGGCGCCCTTGCACTCACCGTCGGCGCGTGCGGCGGCGATGACAATGAGAGCGGGTCGGCTGCCTCGGACGGCGACAAGGCGCCGCTCAAGGTCGGCGCCTCGCTGCCGCTCACAGGCGAGTTCTCGGAGCCGGGGAAGGCGGCCCAGCAGGGCTACAAGGTGTGGGAGGCGATGATCAACGACGCGGGCGGGCTGCTCGGCCGCAAGGTCCAGCTCGTGATCAAGGACGACGCGTCGAACCAGAACACCGTCGTGTCGGACTACAACGCGCTGATCAGCCAGGACAAGGTCGACCTGCTGCTCGGCACGTTCTCGTCGCTGCTCAACCTGCCGGCGTCCGCGGTCGCCGAGCGCAACAAGATGCTGTACGTCGAGCCGGCGGGCGGCAACCCCGACATCTTCAACCGGGGCTTCAAGACCGTCTTCTTCGCCCAGCAGGCGACAGCCGACCACCAGGGCGACGTGTGGGCGAACTACATCGCCGCGCTGCCGGAGGACAAGCGGCCGAAGACGGCCGCCTACCCGACGCTCGACGACCCGTTCACGACGCCGACGTCCGAGGGCATCGAGGCGATCCTCAAGCCGGCCGGCGTCGAGACGGTCTACCGCAAGACCTACACGGCCGACACGACGAACTTCGACTCGATCGCGAACGCGGTCAAGGCGAAGAACCCGGACCTCGTCGTCGCCGGCACGCAGTTCGAGGACGGCATCGGCTTCGTGCGCGCGCTCGGCAAGGTCGGCTTCACGCCGAAGTGGCTCTACCAGACCAACGCCCCGTCGTTCGGCGACCAGTACGCCGAGGGCGTCGGCGCGGAGAACACCGAGGGCGTGTTCTACGCGGTCAGCCACAGCCAGGAGGCCAAGACGCCGGGCAACGAGGAGTTCGTCGCCAAGTACCTGGAGATGTACGGCGGCGACACCGTACCCGAGGACGCGGCCGACGGCTACGCGGCGGCGGAGGTCCTGCAGGCCGCCGTCGAGGCGAACAAGACGGTCGAGAGGGAGGACCAGCTCAAGCTCGCCGATTGGGTGCGCGGGAACTCGGTCGACACGATCCTCGGCACGCTCAGCTGGCAGGAGAACGGGGCGCCCAAGGGCGAGTTCCTGATCGGCCAGTGGCAGAACGGCAAGGCCGAGATCGTGCTGCCCGAGGACACGGCTACGACCGACACGATCATCGAGGGATACAAGCCCGGGGGGGCGAAGTAGGCGAGACTGTGCGGCGGCGCCCCTCCCCGGGCGCCGCCGCCGCTCGGCAGTCATGACGCAGTTCGTTCAGACGCTCATCCTCGGGCTCCTCATCGGAGGCGTCTACGCCCTGCTCGCGTCGGGCCTGACGCTGATCTTCGGCGTCATGCGCGTGATCAACATCGCGCACGGCGCGTTCCTGATCCTCGCCGCCTTCCTGACGTTCTCGATCTGGCGTGAGACCGGGCTCGACCCGCTCGTCGCGATCTTGATCACCTCACCGGCGATGTTCGCGTTCGGGTGGGTGCTGTACCTCGCGACCGTGCGCCGGATCCGCGGCGCGCACATGTCGTCCTCCGTGCTGCTGACCTTCGCCCTCGCGCTCGTGCTCGAGGGTCTGATGGGGCTGATCTGGGGCAACACGTCGCACTCCGTCCGCCCCGCATACTTCAACGAGTCGTTCACGATCGGCGACCTGTTCCTGCCGAAGGCGCAGGTCTACGGCTTCGCCGTCGCCGCGATCGTGCTCGGCTCGCTGTACCTGATCCTCACCCGCACGTGGCTTGGCAGGGCGATCCGCGCCAGCGCCGTCAACCCGCAGGGGGCCGCCCTCGTCGGGGTCAACGTGGGCGGCGTTGCGGCGCTGACGTTCGCCGTCGGCGTGGCGGCCGCCGGCGCGGGTGGCTCGATCGTCAGCGTGCTGTATCCGTTCCTGCCCGGCTCGCACTACCAGTGGATCGCGCGCCTGCTGAGCATCGTCGTGCTCGGCGGGCTCGGCAGCCTGCCGGGCGCCGCGGTCGGTGCCCTCATACTCGGCGTCGCCGAGGCGATGACGGTCACCTACATCTCGCCGTCGTGGGCGACCGCGGTGCCGTACGTGGTGATCTTCGTCGTGCTGCTGGTGCGGCCGCAGGGCCTGATGGGCTCGCGCCTGCGTGAGGACGTGGCGCCCGCATGAGCGCGGTGCGCGCACGGCTGACGCCGGGTCGCGCGGTGGTCGCGCTGGCCGCCGTGCTGCTGCTGCTCTACCCGGTCGTCTCGGACAACCTCTACTACCAGAACATGATCATCCTGTCCCTGGTCTTCGCGATCGGGGCGGTCGGGCTGAACGTGATCTCCGGCTACGGCGGCTACGTGTCGCTCGGCCAGGGCGCGTTCCTCGGCCTCGGGGCGTACACGCTCGCGATCCTCTCGACGCGCGTCGACATCTCGGTGTGGATCTGGGTGCCGGTGGCGGGGCTCGTGGCCGGGACGTTCGCGGCACTGCTCGGCCTGATCGCGATGCGCACGCGCGGGCCGGCGTTCGTGATCATGACGATCGCGTTCCTGTTCCTGCTCCAGATCGTGGCGACCAACTGGAAGTCGCTCACGGGCGGCACGTCGGGCATCACGCTGCCGCTGCCGATGTGGAGCATCGAGTACCAGAACTGGCCCTTCTACTACGTGCTGGCCGGCCTGCTCGCGCTGTCGATGCTGATGAGCTGGCGGATCCGGCGGACCAAGTTCGGCATGGGCCTGGTCGCGATGCGCGAGGACGAGGACAAGGCCGCCACCGTGGGCGTCGCGACGCCGACCTACAAGCTGCTCGGGTTCGTCGCCAGCGCCGTGTTCGTCGGGATGGCCGGCGCGGTCTACGGCTACTACCTCGCGTTCGTGGACCCGAGCGGGATGTTCAACATCCTGCTCAGCGTCCAGATCCTGCTCTCGATGCTGCTCGGCGGCCGCGGGACGCTGTTCGGGCCCGTGCTGGGCGCGTTCCTGATCGAGCCGCTGAACGAGTTCTCCAACAACAGCCTCGGCGGCGGCAACGCGCGCCTGCTCGTGTTCGGCGGGCTGATGGCGCTCGTGGTCATGTTCCTCCCGCGCGGGATCATCCCGACCGGGCGCGACCTGCTCGAGGCACGGCGCAAGCGCGGCAAGGCCGGCCTCGTCGGCGCACGGCTGGAGCTCAGCGAACGCGCCGCCCCCGCCGCTCAGCCCGCGCTCAGCGGGAGCACGCTGCTCGAGGTGCGCGACCTGGAGAAGCACTTCGGCGGCCTGCACGCGGTCGACGGGGCGTCGTTCGCGGTGCCGGAGGGATCGATCACCGCGCTGATCGGGCCGAACGGCTCGGGCAAGACGACGGTGTTCAACCTGATCGGCGGGACGATGGCGGCGAACGCCGGCGAGGTGTGGTTCGACGGGCGCCGGATCGACGGCCTGAAACCGTGGGAGCGCGCGTACGCGGGCGTCGGGCGCACGTTCCAGATCACGCGGCTGTTCCGCGAGATGACGGTGCTCGAGAACGTCGTCGCGCCGCTGCGGGGTTTCCGCTGGGGCCAGCTCAATGCCGACGGCGTCAGCGGCTCGGAGGCCGAGCGCGCCGAGGCGCTGCTCGACTTCGTGGGGATGAAGCGCTTCGCCGGGGCGCGCGCCGCCGCGCTCTCGTTCGGCCAGCAGAAGCTCGTCGAGCTGGCGCAGATCCTGATGCTCGACCCGAAGCTGATCCTGCTCGACGAGCCGGCCGGCGGCATCAACCCGACACTGATCGAGCGGATGGGCGAGATGATCCGCGAGCTGAACGCGCGCGGCACGACGTTCCTGATCGTCGAGCACAACATGCCGTTCGTGCTCGGCCTGTGCGACCCGGTCCTGGTGCTCGCGCGCGGGAAGACGATCGCGTCCGGGCGGCCGGCCGAGATCCAGCGCAACCCGAAGGTGCTCGACGCCTACCTCGGCGACGACTTCGCGCTCGACGAGCCGGTGCCGGCGGGAGCCTGATGCTGCTCCGGCTCACCAACGTGATCGCGGGCTACGGCGGCGGCGACGTGCTGCAGGGCGTCGACCTCGAGATCGCCCAGGGCTCGATCACCTGCATCGTCGGCCCGAACGGCGCCGGCAAGTCGACCGTGCTGCGGACCGTCAGCGGCCTGCTGCGACCGCGCGAGGGCGCGGTGATGCTCGACGACCTGCACCTGCACCGGCTCAACGCCGCGCAGATCCTCGCCGCCGGCGTCTCGCAGGTCCCGCAGTCGGACGCGCTGTTTCCGAACATCTCGGTGCGCGAGAACGTCCTGATGGGCGCCTACATCATCCGCCGCGATCGCGCGCTCGTGCGCCGCCGTTACGCCGAGGTCGAGGAGCTGTTCCCGGTCGTGGCCGAGCGCGCCGGCGACAAGGGCGGCAACCTGTCGGGCGGCCAGCGCCGGATGGTCGAGTTCGCGCGCGCGCTGATGCTCGATCCCAGGCTCGTGCTGCTCGACGAGCCGTCGCTTGGCCTCGACCCGAAGGCGCTCAAGCACGTCAGCGAGAGCGTCGCGCGGATGGTCGCCGCTGGCAAGACGATCCTGCTGGTCGAGCAGAACGTCCGCTTCGGGCTGCGGATGGCGACGCAGGGGATCGTGATGGAGAGCGGGCGCGTGCTGCTGGAGGGCCGCGCGCACGACGTGCTCAACAACCCCGAGATGGCCGACCTGTACTTCGGCGGCTCGGTCAAGAGCGCCGTCCAGGCGACCACCACGCCCGCGTGACGGCGGCGCTGTGGGCCGTGGCGTCGGGTGTCGGCTTTGGGCTGTTCCAGAGCCTCAACCGGCGCGCGCTGGTCGACATCGAGGACCCGTACGTCTCGACGTTCCTGAACCTGATGATCGCCGCTGCGGCGCTGCTGGCGGTGGCGCTGACGACCGAGGACGTCGGGCGGCTGTTCGACGCCGACGCGTGGACACTGCTCGCGTTCGCGGGCGCGGGCGTCGTGCACTTCCTGCTCGGCTGGACGTTCCTGAACCTCAGCCAGCGGCGGATCGGGGCCGCACGCACGTCGCCGTTGCTGACGATGTCGCCCGTGTTCGCGCTCGTGGTCGCGGCGATCGCGTTCGGGCAGTTCCCGAGCGCGCTCGCGCTGGCGGCGATCGCGCCGATGGTGCTCGGCGCTTACCTGGTCGCGGGCGGTGGCCGCGAGGCGCGCGGCGCCGACGCGCTACCCGGGCTCGCGTGCGCGCTGATGTGGGGCCTCAGCCCAGTACTCACGCTCGAGGGGCTGGACGGACTCGACTCGCCGCTGCTCGGCGTGACGCTGGGTATGGTCGCGTCGGTGGCCGCGTACGGCCTCTTCCTGCTCGGCCGCGGCCGGCGCCCGGGCACCGCCGCGCTCGCGCCCGGGACGCTCGCGTTCAAGGTCGCCGCCGGGCTGCTCGTCGCGTTCGCGACGTGGTGGCGCTGGCTGGCGATCGACGGCACCGACGTCGCCGTCGTGCTGGCGCTCGCGCTCGTGTCGGTCCCGGTCGTCCTGTTCCTCTCGCCGCTGCTGGTCGGGCGCCATCTCGAGCGCGTGACGCGCCGCGTGTGGCTGGGCGCCGCGCTCGTCGTCGGCGGCGCGCTGACGCTGATCGCGGTCGCGTGATGTACGTCGACGCCCACGTCCACGTGATCGCGCCCGGGCTCGGCGTGGGCGCCGAGACGATCCCGCCCTCGGCCGTCGGCGAGTTCTTCGACGTCGACCGGATCCTCGACCAGACCCGCGCCGATCGCGTGATCCTCTCCCCCTGGGTGCACCTGCTCGATCTCGACGCGCGACTGCACAACGCCGCGCTGGCGGAGCTCGTGTCGGATCGCGTCGCGGTGCTCGGGGCCGCGCCGGAGATGACCGCGGACGGGCTGCGCGCGGCGATCGGCGCTGGGCTGGCGGGCGTCGAGGTCACCGCGCGCGTCGGCGGCGAGTATCTCGGCGCCGACCGCTTCGCGCCGTTCTGGGCGGCGGCCGAGGAAACCGGTGCCCTCGTGTTCGTGCACCCGAGCACGCGCGGGTTCGCCGGCCCGGACGACTTCTACCTGTGGAACACGGTCGGCAACCCGCTGGAGACGACGATCACGGCGGCGCACCTCGTGATGGCAGGCGTGCTCGAGCGCCACCCGTCGCTGCGGATCCTGCTCGCCCACGGCGGCGGTGCGGTGACCGCCCTGCGCGGCCGGCTGCGCCACGCTCACGAGCAGCTGGCGCCAGCGCAGGCGCGGCTGCGCGAGCCGGTCGAGGACTCTCTGCGGCGCATGTACTTCGACACGGTCACGCACCACCCGGGGGTGCTGCGCGCGCTGGTCGAGTTCGCCGGCGCGGACCACGTGCTGGCGGGCTCCGACCACCCGTTCGACATGGGCGACCCGGACCCCGCCGCGACCGTGCGCGGTGCCGGCCTGAGCCTGGCGGACTCGGTGGCGATCCTCGGCGGCAACGCGGAGCGGCTGCTGGCATGACCGCGCAGGCCGAGATCGTCGTCGCAGGTGCGGGCCACAACAGCCTGATCACCGCCGCCTACCTCGCGCTCGCGGGCTACGAGGTGCTCGTGCTCGACGCGCGCGAGATCCCCGGCGGCGGCGCCGCTTCTGAGGCGCTGCTCGGCCCGGGCTACGTGATCGACTCGTGCTCGACCGGCCACACGCTGATCCAGACCAACCCGCTGCTGGTGGACGACGAGCTCGGGCTGCTCGGGCAGTACGGGCTCGAGTACCTCCAGCCGGACCCGTTCGCGCACGTGGCGTTCCCCGACGGGCAGCACCTGACCGCGTGGCTCGACCGCGAGCGCACGATCGAGGAGATCGCGCGCTACTCGCGCCACGACGCCGACGCGTACGGCCGCCTGCTCGACGACTACGACGAGGTCAAGCACATCTTCGCCGCCGGCCAGTTCACGCCGGTCGGGTTCGGACCGTCGGTCGAGCAGCTACTCGCCGAGCACCCGCGCGGGACCACGTGGATGCGGCGGCGGGCGATGAGCGCGTGGGACGTGATCCGCCACGAGTTCGAGGACCCGCACATCCAGGCGTTCCTGCTGTGGCAGAGCTACCAGACGCTCGTGCCGGTGGAGTCCGACGGCTCAGGGCAGCTCGCGTACGCGCTCGTGTTCGGCCGCCAGCGGCGGTCATGGACGATCCCGCGCGGCGGCTCGGGCGCGCTCACCGACGCGCTCGTGCGCTGCATCGGCGACCACGGCGGCACGGTCATCTGCGGCAAGCGCGTGACACGGCTGCTGCTCTCCGGCGGCCGCTGCACGGGCGTCGAGACCGACGAGGGCGAGCGCTACACGGCGCGCGAGGCGGTCGTGTCGACGATCCACGTCAAGCACCTGATCGAGATGGCGCCGGCCGATTTGTGGGACGAGGGCTTCCGCTACGGCGTCGACACGTTCGACGTCGGCGTGTCGGCGATGGCCGCGTACATGGCGACGACCGCGCCGCCGGTCTTCGAGACGCCGGACGGGCCGCGCAGCGCGGTGTCGGCCGGCCTCGCCGCGTTCCCGCGCGAGGTGATCGAGTACGGCCGCGCGCTCCGCGACGGCCGCTACGTCGAGGACCCGGCGTGGGTGCTGATCGCCTGCCCGACGCTCGTCGATCCCTCGCGCGCGCCCGCGGGACATCACACGGTCAAGTTCCTCTCGGCGCAGTCATACGGCTTCCCGGACCGCAAGGTCGCGCAGGCCGACCGCCAGCTCGAGCGCGTACAGGCGGTCGCGCCCGGCTTCACCCGCGACGTGATCCTCGAACGGCTCGTGAAGGCGCCGGAGGACATCGAGGCCGCGAACCCGCACATGATCCGCGGGACCTTCCACGGCGGCAACCGCACGTACCCGCAGAGCGGCGCGCTGCGGCCGGCGGCAGGCTGGGCATCGCACCGGATGCCCATCGACGGTCTCTACCAGACCGGCGGCACGACGCACCCGGGCGGCTCGATCACCGGCGCGCCGGGCCGCAACGCCGCGGTCGTGCTGCTGCAGGACCTCGGCCTCGACCTGAAGGAGGTGGTGCGCAGTGCCGGACACCCGCGTTGAGTCGGCGATTGCCCACTGGGCGCCGCGCTTCGTGCAGGCGGGCGTGGACTACAGCGACTTCACGCGCACGACCGCCGGCATCGAGCGCTGGGAGGACTGGCTCGACGCGTGGCGGGAGCAGGGCGACGCCCACGCCGAAGTCGCGCGCGAGGCCGAGACCGCCGCGCGCCGGATCACCGCCGGCGACGCATGGCTGCGCGCCGCTGTTGCGTACCACTTCGGCAAGTTCGTCTGGGTGCTCGACGCGGACCGCAGCCGCGCGGTCGCCGACCTGGCGGTCGAGGCGCTGTACGCGGCACATCGCTTGCTCGACCCGACCGCCGAGCGGATCGAGGCGCCGCTCGACGACGCCGCGGTGTTCGGCAACCTGCGCCGGCCGGCGCTCGTGGAGCGCCCGCCGCTGGTGCTCCTGATCCCCGGTCTGGACTCGACCAAGGAGGAGTTCTTCACGCTCGAGGAGGTGTTCCTGCGCCGCGGCATGGCGACGCTCTCGCTCGACGGCCCGGGGCAGGGCGAGTGCGGCTACCGGTTGCCGATCCGGCCCGACTACGAGGTCGCAGTCACGGCGGTGCTCGACATGCTCGACGGCCGCCAGGACCTCGACCTCGAGCGCGTCGGCGCGCTCGGCGTCAGTCTCGGCGGTTACTACGCGCCGCGCGCGGCCGCGTTCGAGCCGCGGCTCCGAGCCGTCGCCGGGATCAGCGGCGCGTTCAACTTCGGCGAGCTGTGGGACTCGTTGCCGGAGCTGACCCGTGAAACCTTCACGGCAAAGTCGGGCGCTCGCGACGAGGAAGACGCGCGCGAGCGGGCGCTGGCGCTCGACCTCGACGGTGTGCTCGAGCGGCTCGACCGGCCGGCGCTGTTCGTGACCGGGAGGCTCGACCGCCTGATCCCGTGGGAGTCGACCGAGCGGCAGGCACTCGCGGCACCCCAGGGCGAGCTGGTCGTGCTCGAGGATGGCAATCACGTATGCGCGAACGTGCCGTACCTCTCGCGTCCGCTGGTGGCGGACTGGCTGCGCGACCGGCTCGGCCCGTGAGCTGGATCGGCCGCGCGGTTCCGCGGCGCGAGGACGACCGGATCCTGCGCGGGCACGGGCGCTACCTCGACGACGTCGAGCTGCCCGGCATGCTGCACGCCGCGGTCGTGCGCAGCCCATACGCACGGGCGCGGATCCTCGGCGTCAGCGTGCCCGACGGCGTCACCGCGTTCACGGCCGCCGACCTCGGGGACGCGCGCGCCCTGTCGGTCGAGGCGCCGCCGGGAGTGACGCACGCCGACGCGCCGCATCCGCTGCTGGCGCGCGACGAGGTGCGCTACGCCGGCCAGCCGGTCGCGCTCGTCGTGGCCGCCTCGCGCGCGCTCGCCGAGGACGCCGCCGAGCTCGTCGAGGTCGAGTACGAGCCGCTCGACGCGGTCGTCGACCCGCGCGCCGCCACCGAGGAGCTGATGCGGTTCGAGCGCACGAGCGGCGACGTCGACGGCGCGTTCGCCGCCGCCGCGCACGTCGTCGTAGCGCGGCATGCGATCCCGCGCGTCGTTGCGGTCCCGATGGAGCCGCGCGGCATCGTCGCCGAGCCCGACGGCGACGGTCTGACCGTGTGGGCGTCGGCGCAGGACACGCATCGCACGCTGGCGGGGCTCGCCCACGCGCTGCGCCGCGAGCCCGAGACGATCCGCGTGCTCATGCCCGACGTCGGCGGCGCGTTCGGCTCCAAGGGCCCGCCCGCGCCCGAGGCGGCGGCGGTCGCGATCGCGGCGCTGCGACTCGGCCGCCCGGTCAAATGGGCCGAGGACCGGTTCGAGAACTTCCTCGCCGCCTACCAGGGGCGCGGCGTGGACGCGGAGGTCGAGCTCGCGCTCGACGCCGACGGGCGGATGCTCGCCGTGCGCGCGCGCATCCTCGCCGACCTCGGCGCCTACCTGTACGTGAACACCTGCGCGCCGCCGCACACGACGGCGATGCTGATGTGTGGCTGCTACACGATCCCCGCCGCGAGCGTGACGGTGGTCGGCGCGCGCACGGACAAGGTGCCGACCGGCCCGCTGCGCGGCGCCGGCCGCCCGGAAGCTGCGGCGTTCCTCGAGCTGACGGTGGACCAGGCGGCGCGCGAGCTGGGGCTCGACCCGCTGGAGCTGCGGCGCCGCAATCTCGTGCGCACGTTCCCGCACCAAACGCCGCTCGGCTGGTCGTACGACTCGGGCGACTACGAGCGCTGCATGGACCTGGCGGTCGAGCTCGTCGAGCCGGAGCGGTCGGCGGACGGCGACCGGATCGTCGGGACCGGCGTCGCGCTCTACGTCGAGCGCGCGGGCGGCCAGTTCGAGGAGGCGCGTGTGGCGATCGAGCCCGACGGCAGCGTGATCGCGCAGAGTGGCTCCGGCCCGCATGGCCAGGGTCACGAGACGACGTTCGCGCAGATCGTCGCCGACGGCCTCGGCGTCGAGCCGGATGCGGTGGAGCTGCGGTTCGGCGACTCCGCCACCTCGCCGGCCGGCATCGGCACGTTCGCCAGCCGGTCGACGACGATGGCCGGATCGGCGCTGCTGATCGCCGCGCACGAGGTGCGCGATCGGCTCGCTGGTGGCGAGAAGGCGCCGCTCGAGGCGCACGCCCGCTTCGAGTCCGACCTCGTGTTCGGCTCCGGCGCGTACGCCGCGGTCGTCGAGATCGAGCGCTCGACCGGGGTCGTGCGCGTGCTGCGGGTCGCGGCGGTCGACGATGCGGGCCGGATCGTCAACCCGCTGCTGGCCGAAGGGCAGGTAATCGGCGGCGCCGTCCACGGGCTGGGCGCGGCGATGACCGAGGAGATGGTCCACAACGAGGACGGCCAGCCGGTTGTCGCGTCGCTGCTCGACTACGGGCTGAGCACCGCGGCCGACGTACCCGAGCTGCGGACCGCGTTCGTCGAGTCGCCGTCACCGCGCAACCCGCTGGGCGCCAAGGGGATCGGCGAGGGCGGCGCGATCGGCACGCCGGCGGCGATCGGGAACGCGATCGCGGACGCTCTCGGCGGCCTCCGCGTCGACTCCGCCGTACACGCCGGCGAAGCTGTGGAGCGCGCTGCAGTGAAGCCGGCGCCGTTCGAGTACCTCGCGCCCGAGTCGCTCGACGACGCGCTGGCACTGCTCGACGAGGACAGCCGGCCGCTCGCCGGCGGCCAGAGCCTGGTGCCGATGCTGAACTTCCGGCTCGCGCGGCCGGCGCGGCTGATCGACCTCGAGCGCGTCGCCGGGCTCGCCTATCTGGACGTCGACGGCGGCCCGCTGCGAATCGGCGCGATGACGCGCCAGGCGACGCTCGAGCGCTCCGACGAGGCGGCGGCGCGCTGGCCGCTGCTGCGCGACGCGGTGCGGCACGTCGGCCACATCCAGACGCGGGCGCGCGGGACGATCGGCGGTTCGATCGCGCATGCCGACCCGAAGGCCGAGCTGCCGGTCGTGCTGGCCGCGCTCGACGCCCGCTTCCACATTCGCTCGGCGCGCGGGGCGCGCTCGCTGAGCGCCGACGAGCTGTTCCAAGGGCCGCTGATGACCGCGCTCGAGCCGGACGAGCTGTTGATCGAGATCGAGGTCCCGGCCCCGGCCGCAGGGACGCGGATGGGGTTCGCCGAGCACACGCGCACGCACGGGGACTTCGCGGTCGCCGGCGCCGCCGTGGTCCTCGCTCCCGGCCGCGCCGCGCTCGCGCTGCTCGGCGCCGCCTCGGTGCCGGTGCGAGCGACGGCGGCGAGCGCTGCCGAAGCCGCCGCGCTGGCGGTCGCCAACGTCGAGGACCCGTACCGGCGCGCGCTGCTGACCGAGCTCACCCGGCGGGCGATCGAGGCAGCGACATGAAGGTCGAGCTCGAGGTCAACGGCCGCTCGCACGCCGCCGAGGTCGAGCCGCGGACGCTGCTGTCGGACTTGCTCCGCCACGACCTCGGCCTCACCGGCACCAAGGTCGGCTGCGAGCACGGCGTCTGCGGCGCGTGCACCGTGCAGGTCGACGGCGAGGCCGTGCGGTCATGCCTGATGCTCGCCGTGCAGGCGCGCGGGCGGTCGGTGCGCACGGTCGAGGACCTGGCGGGCGAGGACGAGCTGCACCCGCTCCAGCAGGCGTTCCATGAGCAGCACGCGCTCCAGTGCGGCTTCTGCACCGCCGGCATCCTGATGTCGATGGAGGCGTTCCTGCGCGACCACGAGGAACCGACCGAGGACGAGATCCGCGAGGCGCTCGCCGGCAACCTGTGCCGGTGCACCGGCTACGTCGCGATGGTCGAGGCTATCGCTCGAGCTTCTCGTACGGGCCCGCGCCGTACACCACCCGACCGCCCACCATCGTGAGCAGCGAGGTCAGCGTCCGGATGTCGTCGACCGGCACCTTGAAGTAGTCGTCGGAGAGGACGATCAGGTCGGCGAGCTTGCCGATGGCGAGTGAGCCGATGCGGCCGTCGAGGCTCATGAACCAGTCGCACCGCTTGGTCGCCATCGCGAGCGCCTGCTCGCGCGTGAGACGCTGATCCTCGGCAACCCCTCCGCGATTCGGGTCGGACGTCAGGCCACTGATCGCGTACCAGAGGTTCACGAACGGTGGGTAGGGCGCGCCGTCGAGCCCGCCCGAGCCGAGGCACGACTCCGTGGCGCTCTCGTAGATCCGCCGGTACGGCGGGTGCGCCCGGCCGCCGGTGGCGGCCATGTCGGTGGGGACGACGCCGGCGTTCAGCGCCTGCAGGCGCGCCAGCGCGTCGGGGTTCGGCTCGGTCGGGCCTGCGCCCGGATGCAGCAGCCGCCAGCGCAGGTCCGTGACCGGGTGGCGCTGGTTGACCTTCTCCCACTCGGCGACCAGGCCGTGCTGGGTCGTCGCGCGGGTCGCGCCATGCTCGAACGCCCAGTCGTTGCCGGCGATTTGGTCGAGGATTCGCCCGTACGGCGCTGCCGGGTAGACGCCGCGTGCGCCCGGGCGCAGGACGTCGGGACCGACGCCGCCGATCCGCAGACCCGCGTCGCCGACCTCGCTGATCTGCACGGCCGTGCGATCGAAGTTGAGCCGAATCCGCGCATTCAGCTCGCCGGCACGGTGCAGGCGGTTGACGACCTGGTACGACGTGTTCGGACCCGGGTCGTCCCACGCGGTCAGCCCGCGCCGGTTGAGCTCGCGGATGAAGTGCTTGGTACACGCCTCCTGCTCGTCGAGGGTCAGCGTGGCGAGCTCGGCGCCGATCGCCCGGCGTGCGCGCGCATCGGCGGCGCCGATGACCTGGCCGGTCGCCTTGCCGGTCGAGTCGCGCACGACGCCGGGGTCGCCGGCGGCGAGGCCGAGCTTGCGCATCGCCCGGCTATTGAGCTGCCCACCCGCGACGCCGGTCCCGCGCAGGTAGACCGGGTGGCTCGGCGCGATCGAGTCGAGCTCGGCACGTGTGAGCATCCCGGGCGAGTCGAACTGCGCGACGTTCCAGCCGCCGCCGATCTGGAACAGCCACTTGCCGGCGGGCGTGCGTTGCGCGCGGTCGGCGACGTCCATCAACGCCTCGCTGCGCTTGTACAGCGCGTCGAAGCGCGGCGAGCGCGAGAAGCAGGCGGACGATCCTATGCGCACGCCTTCGAGATGGCCGTCGATCAGGCCCGGCAGCACGCGACGGCCGCCGAGGTCGATCAGCCGGGTCTCGCCGTCCGCGAGGTCCTTCACATCGTCGTCGCTGCCGGCGGCGACGATCTCGCCGGCCCGAATCGCCAGCGCCTGTACCGTCGAGCCGCGGCCGTCCATCGTCGTGATGCGCCCGTGGTAGACGATCGTGTCCGGCGCATCCGAGGTCGCCTGGTCGCCCGTTCCCAGCGCCGCAGCCGCGCCCACGCCCACCGCCACCGCGAGCACGCACGCACCGGCGACCAGCCATCCCTTCATCTGTCTCTCCTCCGGGTGACCCAGCCGCGAGCGTACTCGCGACTGGGTCAGCCTGACTACCGGTTCACTTCTTGACGTGCTTGAACGCGCCGTCCGCGTGCACGATGCGACCGTCGACGACCGTCAGGTTCGAGCGGATGTCCTTGATCGCGGCGTCGGGAACCTTGAAGTAATCGTCGCTAAGGACGATCAGGTCCGCGTGCCAGCCCGGCTGCAACGATCCGACGCGACCTTCCTGGTCGAGGAACCAGCCGCACTCGGTCGTCGCGTGCCGCAGCGCTTCGGTGCGCGTCAGCCGCTCCTCCGGGGGCACGCCCTGCACGCCCGGGAGCATCGTCTGGCCTGTCGTGACGTACCAGAGCGTCTGGAATGGCGCCCACGGCGCGACGTTCATCGCGTCCGTGGCCAGGCACATGTGCTCTGCGCTGTTCATGACGGTCTTGTAACGCGGACCCGTTCCGCCGTTCCTGACCGACGAGAACGTCAAGGCCCAGCCGACGCCGATCGCGTTCGCCCGCGCCAGCTGCGTGTCAGTCGGCTGCCCGTCGTTCGGGTGCGCGATCCGCCACTTCAGCTTGCTGATCGGGTAGACGGTGTTCCCGGCCTCGAAGCCGTCGAGGAGCGGGTCGAGCGTACCGACGTGGGTCTCGACGCTCAGCCGCTTCCCGGCCGCGTAGCGCGTGAACGCCGGGTAGTCGGGGTCGTTCGGCATCATGTCCTCGCCCGGGCCCATGTACCGGAACATGTCGTCGCCGATGAAGCCGACGGCGTTGCGCGTGTCCTCCAGCTCACGCTGGTAGCCCAGGTAGCTGCTCATCGCGTTATAGGCGATCCGCGCGTTGAGGCCGCTGGTGCGGTACAGGTGCATCGCACCCTCTTCGACGTGGAGACCGTCGTTGATACCGCCGGTCGTCCCCCACGGGGCCGTGTTGCCCCCGGCGTCCTTCCACGCCGTTAGGCCGCGGCTGTTGGCCTCGGCGATGAAGTCCTTCAGGCACTTCGCCTCGCCGTCGATCCCGATCGCGTCGATCTGAGCGAGGATCGCCGTGTTCGCCATCGTGGTCGCCGGTGCGGTCAGCGCACCGGTCGGCTTGCCGTCGGGGCCGAGCGTCACACCCGGCGATCCGGGTGCCAGTCCGAGCGCGTCGAGCGCCGCCTGGTTGACGCGCACCCCGGTGATCCCGCTCCCCTGGATCCACAGGGGATTCTTGGGAGCCGCCGCGCTGAGCTCGTCAAACGTGAAGACCGTCGGGTTGTCGAGCTGGTTGAGGTTCCACCCGCCGGACGTCGTCCAGATCCACCGGCCGTCAGGGAGCTCGCCGGCCTTGGCCTTGTACATCGCAAGCGCCGTGGCACGCTTGGTGATCAGATCCAACCGGACCACCTGCGTCCAGCAGTGGTAACCCTCGCGCATCCCGTGGATGTGCCCGTCGATCAGGCCCGGCAGGACCCGCCGGCCGTTCAGGTCGATGACCTTGGTGCCCCGCTCGGCCAGCGCCTTGATCGACTTGCTCCGGCCGGTCGCCATGACCTCGCCGTCGCTGATCGCGATCGCCTCGACGACCGAATTCCGCTTGTCGACCGTCGAGATCTTCCCGTCGTACAGGATCAGGTCTGGAACGCCGAGGTCGCCGAGGTCCACGTGATCGGACCCTCCATTGTGTCCGCCGCCTCCCGCGCTGGCGAGCACGGCCGTCGCACCGGCCGCGGCCAGCGATGCCGCCAGCACGGTCGCAACGTGCAAGAGCTTGCGCCTTCGTTCCGGCCGCCGTCTAGACCCCTCAGGCATTTGCCTTCACTCCTCTCCAGACCGGACCGCAATCGTTTGCAGTCGGCGGTAAAAGCGAACAGCCCTTCACCCCTCATCCCAAGTCGGGGCGTCAGACTGTCTGGTCAGTGCCGAGTATCTATCAGCCGCGAGAGCCGTGTCAAGCGCCGTGATCGCGTGGCGCGTCGCGCTCGCGATTGCGGCGATCGCGCTCGGCGCTCCGGCGTACGCCGGCGCGCACGCCGGGTTCGTCTCCTCCACCCCGGCCAACGACGCCGTCGTCGAGGTGGCGCCTAAGCACGTCCTCCTGCGCTTCAACCAGGCCGTGAAGCCCAGCTCGGTGCGACTGTTCGACGGTGTCGGCCGCCCGGTGCCGATCGGGAAGGTCTCCCAGCCGCAGCCGAACGAGCTGGCGGCGCCGATCGAGGCGGCGCTCAAGCGCGACTCCTACACCGTCGCGTGGCGCGTCATCTCGGACGACGTCGACGCGGTCAGCGGCTTCCTCGTGTTCCACGTGGGGGCGCCGCGCGCGCCGGCGGCCGCCGGGACGGGCGGCGACGCGCCGGACGACGCGGGGTCGTTCCCCACGCTCATCCTGGTGCTGATCGGCGTCGGCGGCCTGGCGACGCTCGCGCTCGCGCGGCTGCTCGGGCGCGTCGCGGCGCTGGCTGGCGCGCTTGCGGTCACCGCGCTGGTGGTCGTCGTGGCGCTCACCGCGAGCACCGACACCGGCGCGACCGCCGAGACCGCCGCGGCGAAGCCATTCCGGGCGAGCATCAAAATGGGGACGCTCGACAGCCGACTGGCGATCCTCCCGGCGCGCGTCGGCTGGAACCGGATCGAGCTCGAGCTTCCGCCTCCGACGGGTACCGAGGGCGGATACTTCGAGGTGCGTGTGTGGGCGTCGCTGGAGTCGGCGGACCTCGGGCCGATGCGCTTCACCGGCATCCAGGGCACGGAGCTCAACTCGTTCGCGGTGCGGCGCGCGTACCTGCCGCTGCCCGGCTCGTGGAGACTGCGGGTCTCGGCGCGTCGCGGTGTCTCGGGGCGCTACGTGACGACTCTCATCGTGCCGGTCCCGGCACGATGAGAGTGGTCACCAGGTAGTGGCGTAGGTGCCAGGCCGCTGGACCGGGGGCAGCTCGCGCACGACCGGAGTCGTGTAAACGTGGGCGGCTGCGGCGATCGGCGGGCGGGGTGTGACCGTGATGGTCATACGTGCAGACTCCCACTACGTGCCAACTGCCTCTATCGCGCTGCCCTGCGTGTCGAGCGTTCGGCCTTCCACCACTCGAGTACGGGTGACCGCACCCGAGGTTTAACCCGTATTCCGCAGCCCGGCGGCGATCCCGGTGATCGTGGCCATCAGCGCGTCGCCGACCGAGTCGTCGCCCGCGCGCGCACGCGCCAGCAGCGCGACCTGGAGGTTCGAGAGCGGATCGACCCAGTGGTTGCGGTGGGCGAGCCGGTCGCGCAGGGCGGGGGTGGAGTCGAGCAGGCCGCCGGCGTCGCGGATCGCCAGCAGCCGCCCGACCACGCGCGCGTGCTCGGCCTCCAGCAGCGGCCAGAACCGCTCGGCGAGCGGCTCGTCGACGAGCGCCAGGTAGCGTCGCCCGACCGACAGATCGGTCTTGAATAGCGCCATCTCGAGCGTCGAGCACGCCATCCGGAAGAACGGCCAGGCGCGCCGCATCTCCCGCTGGCGCTCGAGGTCTCCCTCCTCGAGCGCGGTCCCCGCGCCGTACCACGACGGCAGCAGGATGCGGTTCTGCGTCCACGCAAAGACCCACGGGATCGCACGCAGGTCCTCGAGCCGGCCGCCCTCGCGGCGCGACGCGGGGCGCGAGCCGATCGTCAGCTCGGCCAGCTCGTCGACCGGCGAGACCTGGTGGAAGAAGCGCACGAACGCCTCGTCGTCGACGAGCGCGCGGTAGACGTCGCGCGAGCGGCCGGCGGCGCGGTCCATCTCTTCCCGGAAGTCGTCCGGCGCTGCGGCGGCCGGCGCGGCGCGGGCGAGCAGCAGCGCCGACAGCTGCTGCTCGAGCGAGCGGCCCGCCAGCTCCGGGTCCGCGTACTTGGCCGAGATCACCTCGCCCTGCTCGGTGATCCGGACGCCGCCGTCGAGCGTTCCGGGCGGCTGGGCGAGGATTGCCTGGTGGGCGGGCGCGCCGCCGCGCGACGGGGACCCGCCGCGGCCATGGAAGAACGTCACGGCGACGCCGTGCTCGGGCCCCTGCGCGACCAGCCGCTCCTGCGCGCGATAGATCGCCCACTGGCTGGTGAGGAACCCGGCGTCCTTGGCCGAGTCCGAGTAGCCGAGCATGATCTCCTGGCGATCGCCGTGTCGGGCCAGGTGCTCGCGGTAGGCGGCGTCGGCGTACAGCGCCGCCATCGTCTCCGGCGCCTGCTCGAGCGCCGCGAGCGTCTCGAACAGTGGCGTGATGTGCACCGACGGCTCGCCCGGGCCGCCGAGGCCGGCGCGGCGCGCGAGCCACAGCGCGCCGAGCACGTCGGTCACCTCGTGCACCATCGAGACGACGAGCGTGTCGGAGGCGCCGCCGTACCGGCGCGCGGCAGCGCTCATCGCGTGCAGCGCCTCCGTCGGCACGCAGATCGGGCCGAAGCGGTCGGGCAGGACGGTGGCGAGCCGGGCGTCGAGGATCGCGCGGCGCACGTGCTCGTCGGCCCCGGCCAGCTCGGGCAGGTCGCGCCGGACGGAGTCGCCGATCGCGTCGGCGTTGAGGCGGATATCGAGCCGTGCGAGGTGCAGGCCGAACGCGCTCACCTGGCGCAGCAGGTCCTTGACCGCGCCGTCCGCGATCGAGGCGCTGCCGACGGCGTCGCGGACCAGCTCGAGATCGCGGAGGAGCTGCTCGGCGGTGCGGTAGGCGAGCGGGCTGTCGGGCGTCTCGCCGCTGACCAGCAGCCGCTCAGAGACGTAGTTGAGCTTCGCCCGCACCGGCTCGTGGCGGCGGCGGTCGCCGAGCCGGCGCGTGACGTCGGGCATCAGCGCGCCGTCGCGGCGCATGCTCGTCTCGAGCGCGGCGCGGCCGGGACCCATCTCCGCCTCGCCCTGGCTGGAGCGTGACGCGAGGCGCTCGACGCGGTCGCGCAGCAGCCGCATCGCGACGCGGCGGTGCAGGTCGACGGTCGCGGTGTAGGTGGCGGCCGTCACGCCGGGGTGACCGTCCATGTCCCCGCCCGCCCAGCTTGAGAAGCGGAGCGGCGCGAAGTCGAGCGGGCGCTCGCCGAAGCAGCGCTCGAGCTCGCGCACCAGCTCCGGCACCGCGTCGAACAGCACGCGATCGAAGAAGTGCAGGTTGCGGCGCACCTCGTCGTCGACCTGCGGGCGCGCGCGGCGGACGTCAGCGGTCTGCCACCAGAGCGCGAGTGACTCGCGGATGCCGGCGATGATCCGCTCCCGTGCGGTGCGGCCGAGACGCTCGTCGTCGAGCCGGCCGATCGCGGCACTGACGTCGCCGGCGTGCTGCATGACGGACCAGCGCGTCGCCTCGGTCGGGTGGGCGGTGAAGGTGAGATCGAGCCGCAGGTCGTCGACGGTTCGCGCGGCGGCCTCAGGCTCGAGGCGGTTGGCCGCCTCGGCGATCGACTCGCGCTGCGGCGGGCCGCCGGCGCGCTCGTAGCCGTATCGGCGGCGCACGCGCTCGCGCGTCTCCGCGAGGTTGGCGAGGTGTAGCTCCATCGAGCAGGCGCGGATGACGTCGAGCGGGCCTTGGTCGAGGATCGCGGCGGCGAGCGCGGCGATCTCGGCCTCGGCGCCGGGCTCGCCGGCGCGCGTGCGGGCCGCCGCGGCGCGCAGCCGCACGACCGCGCTGCGCAGCGCCTCGCCGCCCTCGAGCGCGATCGTCTCCTCGAGCAGGCCGGAGAGCAGCTGCGTGTCCCGATCGAGGCTGGGCGCGGGCAGCGGTGAGGGCGGTCGGACGTCGGCGATCGTCATCGGCTGCCGTCAAGCTTGGCAAGCTCAGGGCCTCGGCCGTATGGCGGATGTGTCCAAGCCGCGTCGAACATCATGTAGATGATGCGCGCGTTCGTCATGTGGCTCCTCGCCGCCGCCTGCCTGGGATGGGCGGTCGTGCGGCTGCTCGGGCTCGAGCGCGGCTATCCGCTGGTGCCGCTGATCGCGTTCACGCCGTTCGTCGCGGCGGGCGCGGCGGTGATCGTGCTGCTCGCTCTGCTCCTTCGGCAGCGCGCGCCGGCGCTGCTGGCCGGCGTGGCGACGCTCGTGCTGGTTGCCGTGGTGGCGCCGCGGGCGCTCGGCGGGCCCAGCGCCCCGGACGGTGGGGACGGCCCGGGGCTCCGGGTGCTGACGGCGAACATGCACTTCGGCGACGGCTCGGCCGAGGCGCTGGTGGCGCTGGCGCGGCGCAGCGATGCAGACGTGCTGAGCGTGCAGGAGCTGACACCGGAGCTGGCGGACCGGCTCGACGCGGCCGGGCTCGCGGGCCTGATGCCCGGGCGCGTGCTCGTGGCGGGCGTGCGCGGCGGCGGGGTCGGTCTCTACGCGCGCGTCCCGCTCAACCCGCACGCGGTGATTCGGCGCACGGGGAACCCGAGCCCGGTCGGCTCGGCGCAGCTCGAGGGCGCACCGCCGGTCGACATCGTCGCGGTGCACGCGTTCCCGCCGGCCCGCGGCCGCCTGAAGCAGTGGCGGATGGACCTGCGCGCACTGCCGCCGGCGACGCCGGATGGCCGCCTGCGCATCCTCGCGGGCGACTTCAACGCCACGCTCGACCACGCCGAGCTCCGGCGGATCCTCGACACCGGCTACCAGGACGCCGCCGCCCAGGTCGGCGCCGGCCTGCACGGGACGTGGCCGCGCGGCCGCGCCTTCCCGCCGCCCGTCACGATCGACCACGTCCTGGCCGACGAGCGCCTCGGCGTCCGCGCGGTCTCGATCCACACGATCGCGGGCACCGACCACCGCGCGGTGCTGGCCGAGCTCGAACTCCCTGCAAACCGTTGACAAACGCACGTAAGGGGGTCAGACCCCCTTACTCAGCCTGAGGGGACAGTCCCCGGGTGGGCCGCCGGGTCTGACGGCGCGGTAGCCGGGGACTGTCCCTTGGTTCAGGCCTCCTGGGGAGGGTCTTCGGTGGTGTCGTCCTCGGCGAGGATTCCGTAGAGCGCTCGGCGGGCGTTGGTGAGGATCTCGCGGGCGGAGGCGAGCTGGTCGGCGGTGCCGGCCTGGGCGATCTGGAAGATCGCCATGCCCACCTGGCGCGCGACGCCGAACAACTCCCAGACGTCGGGCTCGACGGAGTCGCTCGCGGCATCCCACGGCGCGCCCTCCCCCGCGCTCGCCTCGGCGGCCGTGCGGCCCTCGTCGGTGAGGTGGAAGAGCTTGCGGCCGTCGGTTTCCTCGGCGCGGACCAGCCCCTCGTCCTCGAGCTGCTGGAGCGCCGGGTAGACGGAGCCCGGGCTGGGGCGCCAGACGCCCTCGCTACGGCGCTCGATCTCCTGCATCAGCTGGTAGCCGTTACGCGGCTCCTCGGCCAGGAGCGTGATCAGGGCGGTGCGTACGTCGCCGCGGCGCGCGCGCCCGCCGCCACGGCCGAAAGGGCCGGGACCGCCCGGTCCGCCCGGTCCGCCGAAGCCCATCGGGCCGCCGAACCAGAAGTTCCCGCGGCCGCCGTGCCGGCCTCGACCGTGGTGGTGATGTCGGGCCAGTGAAAGCAAGAGCCCGCGCGGGTCGCAATGGCCCGCAGTCGCTTGGTAAGCGTGCATGTCGTTTCTCCCTGTTGGTGTATCGACGATATGTAACGATATATCGAGACTGTTCACGTGTCAAGCCATTGCTCACCGGCCACCCCACGCGGAGCCGGTTCGGGCGTATCGTCTCGACATGAACACCAAGTCGTGGGTGTTCGCCGGGCTCACCGTCGTGGCGCTGGCGGTCGGTTCTGCAGCTTCTCCCGCCGCGGCCGGGCTGTGGAGCGGGCCGGCGACGCTCGGCGAGGACGGCGTCTCCGCGGTGGGTGACGCCGCCGTGGACCGAGACGGCACCGCCATCGTGGCGTGGGCCGCCACGGGCGGGCCTGTGCGTGCCGCAGTGCGACCCGCGGACGCCGCATTCACCCCGACCGTGACGCTCGCCCCGGACGGCGGACAGGCGGCGGCCGCTGCACTCGACGGTCGCGGCGGCGCGCTGGTGGCGTGGTCGCGCAACGGATCGCTCGGCCTCGCCGAACGCACGCGCGACGCGCCGGACCTCACGCCCGTCCCCACCGCCGTCGCCGGGATCCAGGACGGCCCCGACGTGGCCTTCATCGGGACGGGCGAGGCCCTGATCGTGTGGGCCGGCACCGACGGGGCGATCCATGCGCTGTCGCGCGAGCTCGGCGGCGACACCGTCGCGCTCCCCAACCTCGCGCCGGGA
The DNA here is from genome assembly GCA_963792385.1 of uncultured Solirubrobacteraceae bacterium. Lineage (GTDB taxonomy): Bacteria > Actinomycetota > Thermoleophilia > Solirubrobacterales > Solirubrobacteraceae > DASSUW01. Next base: position 60,718 of record CAWBVZ010000004.1, read on the forward strand.
CCTGGGAACTCGGGTGCGCGCCTCGGCGCCGCGGGCGGGCACGCCGTCGCGACGTGGACCTCCACCACAAAGGCCGGCTCGCAGCTCACGACCCGCGTCCGTGCCTCGGTGCTGGCGCCCGGAGGCTCGTTCGGCGCCGCCGAGGACGTCGCGTCGGCCACCAGCGACATCGAGTCTCCCTTCTGGACCGGATCGAATCTCACCGCGATGACGGTCGCCGTGTCGGAAGGCGGCGGGGCCGATGTGCTGATCCACGAGGTGCTGTTCCTCGGGCCGCCGGGGGAGGCGGCGTTCGCCGGGCTCGTCGCGGCGAGGCCCGCGGGAACCTGGACCGCGGCGCAGCGCCTCGGGGGCGCCGATGACCTCGTGCACGGCGCGCAATACGACGCCGACGTCGCCGCGGGATCGGACGGCGACGCCCTCTACGTCGACGGGGCGAAGTCGAGTTTCGTGCCGACGATGACGTTCTCCGCGCGCTGGCGTGCCGCTGGCGCCACGCCCTACGGCGACGCGTCGACGTTGCATGCCGGGGCGCCGGGTGCGCTGCGGGCGGCCCCGCTGGCGGCGAGTCGCTATCTCGTGCTCTTGCAATCCGGCACCGGCCTGCGCTCGCGGGCCGGCAGCCCTACGACCGGGTTCGCCGGCCCGCTGGTGTTCAGCGGGACCGACGCTTCGCGGCTACTGGAGCTGGCAGGCGCGCCGAGCGGGCTCGCCGTGGCGGCGTGGCTGACGACGGCCGGACGAGTCCACGCGGCGATCTACGACGACTCCCTGGGGCCAGGGTCGCTGCCGCCACCGGCGGCGAGAGACACAATCGCGCCGGTCCTGTCGCGGCTGCGCGTGTCGCCGCGGCGTTTCGCCGTGCGGCGCCCGGCTCGGACCGCGGCACGGCGCGGCGCACGGATCCGCTGGCGGCTGAGCGAGCCGGCACGGGTGACCTTCCGCGTGGACCGGGTGCGTCCCGGGTTCCGGCGTGGCCGGCGCTGCGCCGTGCACCCGCCGCCATCGGGACACGTCCGCCGCTGCGCGCGCTTCGCCCGGGTCGGATCGTTCGCGCGCGTCGGGCAGACCGGCACGACCGCAGTGCGCTTCAACGGCTTCATTCGGCGCCGGGCGCTGCGCCCAGGGCCCTACCGGCTGACGGCAATCGCCCGCGACGCGGTGCGCAACCGGGCCAAGGCCAAGCGGGTGCGCTTCACCGTCGTGCGCCCGTAAGCCGCTTCTAACCTGACGGTGGTGCGCCGTCCAACTCTGGTGCCCGACGGCGCGGGCCGGGATCTGCGCACGTGAGCGCGACCGTCGCGCGCGGGCGCCGAACACTCTCTACCACCAAGCGACTCCTCGCCCTCGTCCTCATCGCGGCAGCCGCGGCAGCCGCGGTGATCGGAATCACCGGACGCAGCCGGCAGCAGCAGCCGTCGCCACCACGCTGCGACCCGCCGGCGGAGTGCGTCGCGTCGCTGGACGGCGGCCAGACACTGGTCGCGACGAGTAGGTCGGGCTCGCCCGACGCGAGCCTCGAGCCGGCTGCCGACGGGTCCGTCTCACTCGTGGGCCTCGATGGACGGCGCCGCTGGCGCGTATCCACCGGCTCGGTCGCCGCACCGCAGCTCGTCGCGGCCGGTGACGTCGGGACGGACGGCGTAACCGACTACGTCCTCAGTCTCACGCTCGCGAACGCGCCCGTGCGCCGATGCGGGCCGGGAACGGTCGCGAAGACATCGCTGCTCGTCGTCGACGGCCGGACGGGAGAGGCGTCGTCCCCATTCGGCGCGCTTCCCGACATCTGCTGGGACACGCCGACGTTCAACTACCCCACCCAGCAATTGAGCTCGGGGACCGTGTACATCGGTGACTTCACGCGCGCCTACCGCGGCCCAGAGGTCGTCGTCGTTCCGTACTACGCGTCCGATGGACGGGTCTGGAACCTCGCGCAGACCGGCCGCTGGCAGCGCGTGCGCACCCCGACCGCGGCCGACTTCCCGTTCCCATCCGGACCGCAGTTCGATCGCGCGTACGACGCGGCGAACCCGACGCCGTGCTCGTCGCCGACCGCGGGCGGCCCGTGCTACACCCCGAATTCCCACGTGGCGAACGCCGTGTACCCGGCGGGCACCGAGGCGGGCGGGCTGTTCGTCCTGACGAGCTCCCGGGCCGTCGTGTACCGCCCCGACCTCACGCCCACCTCCGACCTCACGTGGTTCCCCGGAGGAGAGCAGGCGAACGGCGGACGCAACTATGGGCTGGTCGAGAGCTACCAGTCGGACAACGGCACCTACGTTGACCTCGTCGGCGGCTGCTCAACCATGAACCGGTGGCGCGCGATGGCCCCGGGCGCCGATCCGACCGGCGGCGATGCGAACTGCGGGATGGCCCGCCATTTCGAGCGCTTCCAGCTCACCGGGTCGCAGATCGTGGGCCATCAGAGCGTCTACTACGGATACGTGGGCACCCACGGAGCGCTCGACGGCCGGGTCGAGTTCCCCTCTCGCCCGCACGCTGCGCTCGGAGGCCCGGGCACGAGTTGGACCACCTTCAACCTCCTGCGCTCGGGCGCCTGGTCCGCTCAGGTCTTCCGCGGTCCGAAGAGCACTCAGCCGACGCAGCTGCCCGGCTGGTACGTCTGGGACACGATCGAGCATCCAGGCGGAGGCGCCGCACTGCTCGCCAGCCCGGTCCCCGCCGGGAGTCTCGTCCCTGCATGGGAGCTCGACGTTCTGCACTGGAACGGCTCGAGCTTCGTGTCGATCCAGCACGCCGCGGGAGTCGTGCCCGCGTTGCTCCCGTACGCCTCGACACCGAGCCGCCATACGTCCGAACGCAGCCTCTACGGCGCGTATGTCCACGCCGCCGGCCCGCGCGCGGGGCGCGACCTTCTCGTGGTCGATCCGTCCGGCCGGCGGCAGTACGTGCGGCTCGCCGACTAACCTAGCTCGCCATGAGCGCGGCCGCCCAACACAACGTCGACGAACGCAACGCCGCCTTCTGGGACGAGCTGTGCGGGACGTCGCTCGCACGGACGATCGACGTCACGGACCGCTCTCCAGAGAGCCTGCGGCGCTTCGACGATGCCTACATGGGCTTGTACCCCTACCTGCCCGCCCAGCTCCGATCCCCGCAGCGAACGGGCGAGCCGCTGCTCGAGATCGGGCTCGGCTACGGGACCGTGTCGCAGCGACTGGCCGAGGCCGGCTTCGAGTATCACGGTCTCGACATCGCGGCCGGGCCGGTCGAGATGGTCCGGCACCGGCTGCGGATGCTCGAGGTGGCGGACGCCGACAAGCGGGTGCTCCAAGGCTCCGCGCTCGAGATCCCGCATCCCGACGGCACCTTCGGCCACGTTGTCAGCATCGGCTGCCTGCACCACACCGGCGGCCTGCCGAGGGCGGTCACCGAGGTCCACCGCGTCCTCCAGCCCGGTGGGACGGCGATGGTGATGCTCTACAACCGCCACTCGCTGCGACAGCTCGTGCTGCGCGCGAAGGTGCTCGCCGAGCGCGCCAAGGGCCACGACGATCGGGCGGACGAGCGCCTGCGGGCCGCCTACGACGCCAACTCCGGCGGCGAGGCCGCGCCCGAGACCGTCTTCGTCACCGCCCGCCAGGTCCGCGAGGAACTCTTCGCGTCCTTCGCGGAGGTGCGCATCGAGCGCCACAACTTCGACGCGATGCCGCTGGTCTCCGTCGGTGGCCGAACGCTGTCGCTCAGTCGCGAGCGGGCGCTACCGACGGTGGCGCGCGTGCTCGGGCTCGACCTGTACATCCACGCCCGCAAGTAGCGCTCACCTGACGATCCTCGTCGACCCGCTCCCGCGCACGCTCGCGATGATCTGCGACGCGCCGACGCGCGAGCGACTGGAGGCGCTCGGCACGCTGGTGGTCTACGACGACGGCCCGATGCCGGACGCGATGATCGACGCGCACCTACCCGAGGCGGTGGCGATCATCGGCCAGACCGCGATGCCGGCCGAGCGGCTCGCACGCGCGCCGAAGCTGAAGGCGATCGTCAACGTGGAGGGCAACTTCCTCCCGAACGTCGACTACGCCGCGTGCCTGGACCGCGGCGTGCACGTCCTCAACGCCAGCCCGGCGTTCGCGCTGCCGGTCGCCGAGGCCGCGCTCGGGATGGCGATCGACCTCGCGCGCGGGATCAGCGCCGCCGACCGCGCCATGCGCGCGGGCACCGAGGCCTACGGCCTCGACGGCAACGCGGACGCGTTCCTGCTGACCGGCAGCCGGGTCGGCATCGTCGGCTACGGGGACCTCGGCCGCACGCTGCACCGGCTGCTCGCGCCGTTCGCCTGCCCGGTGATGGTGCACGACCCGTGGCTGCCGGAACACGCCATCCGCCGCGCCGGCGCACAGCCGGCCGCGCTCGACGACCTGCTCGCGTCCGCGCGCGTGATCTTCGTGTTCGCGTCCGCGACCGCCGACAACGAGGGGTTCCTCGGCCGCGCGCAGCTCGAACGGATCCGCCCGGGCAGCGTGTTCCTGCTGATGAGCCGGGCGAACGTCGTCGACTTCGACGCGCTGACCGACCTCGTCGCTGCCGGCCGCTTCCGCGCCGCGACCGACGTCTTCCCGCAGGAGCCCGTCAAGCGGGACGACCGCGTGCGGTCGCTCGAGGGGATGCTCCTCTCCCCCCACCGTGCCGGCGGCATGGCCGAGGCGTTCCTCGAGATCGGCCGGCTGGCGGTCGCCGACCTCGAGCTGATCCTCAAGGGCCTGCCGCCCGCGCTCTGCAAGCGGGCCGAACGCGAAACGGCCGGCCGCATGCGCAGCCGGCCGGTCGAGCGGTCCTAGGCCACGCCGGCGGGCTCGCGCGGCTGCTCGGCGGCAGCCGGCGCGGGGGTGGCCGCGGGCTTCGCGCCCACCAGCTTCGCGGCCTGACGCTCAGGCGCAATCCGCACGACGTTCCAGGCGAGCCCGACCTTCTCCATGAGCCGGATCACGCCGGCCGAGACGTCGATCTCGCGGCGGCCGAGACCATGCGCAGCCGAGCGCGGGAACGCATGGTGGTTGTGGTGCCAGGACTCGCCCATCGACGGGATCGCGAGCCAGAACACGTTCGTCGAGCGATCCTCGATCTCGAACCGGCGGTTCCCGAAGTAATGGCAGATCGAGTTGATCGACCACGTCACGTGGTGGAGGAAGAAGGCCCGGACGAGACCGCCCCAGACGAGCCCGCGCAGCGCGCCTTCGAGCGTGAAGCCGTGCAGGACGAAGCCGAGCGCAGTCGGGATGGCGATGCTGAAGTAGGCCAACCACGGGAACATCCGGCCGATCCGGCGCATGCCCGGATCCTCGTAGAGCTCGGCGGCGTACTTCTTCCAGTCCGCCTGACCGTGCGTCTCGAGCAGCCAGCCCGTGTGCGCGTGCCAAAGGCCCTTGAGGCCGGAGCCGTGACCGACGTGCGGGGAGTGCGGATCGCCCTCCTCGTCGGTGTGCGCGTGGTGCTTGCGGTGGTCGGCGACCCAGTCCATCACGGAGCCCTGAAGGCCCATCGAGCCGAGCACGGCGAAGCCGTACTGCATGCCCTTGGAGGTCTGGAAGGCTCGATGCGTGAGCAGCCGGTGGTAGCCGACGGTGATCCCCAGCCCGAAGGCCACGTAGGTAACGACCATGATCGATAGATCGATCCAGTCGACCCACTGGTTCCACAGCAGGACGACCGCGGCGATCAACCCGATGAAGGGGACGACCACGCCAATAAGATTTGCAGTGCGTTCAGCTCTCGTCATGTGCATGCAGGTTCGCGCACATCCGGATGGTTTTCTTGCAGTCTTGTTTGCCATCCACCTACTAAATTTGTAGCAAGACTACGAATACCCGATCAGCGCTGCGGTGGCCCCTCTCCGGGCCAATAGCCGTGTTCGGCGTAGAAATCTCGCGCGGCCGACTCATCCTCGCGCTCGCGGTCTCCCTTCGAGCCGAAGCGGAACAGCACGTTCAGCAGCAAGATCGCCAGGCCGGAGCCGACGCACATCGCCCAGCCGTCCCAGCGCAGGCTGCCGTCAACGGTGAACAGGATCACGAAGCCGGCCAGCACGAGAACGGCTGGCAGCCCGTAGCGCAGGGCGAGGACCGGCATGCAGCCAACGTTACTTACGCCGCGGGGACACCCGCAGCGGCCCGTGAAGCGGACGGCGCGGCCGCGAGCGAGCCCGCGGAGAGCCAGCTCCAGACGAGCACGACCCACATCACGGCGGGCAGCGAGGCGTGGACCCATACGAGCGTCGCCGGGAGCGCGTTGTGGTACTGGATCAGCCCGACGATCCCCTGCGCGGCGACCAGCAGGCAGACGACGGTCAGCGCGCGCATCAAGGCCGGGCCGGCGCGGCGCACGCGGGCGAACACCCACAGGCCGAGCGCGGCGACACCCAGCGCCGTCGCCATGTGCCCGTGCAGGTGGATCAGCGTCTTCAGCGTGCCGGCGCCGAACGCGTCGAGCCGCTCGACCACGTCGCCGGTGCCCGCGCCGCCGGCGTGCGGGCCGGCCGCGGTGGCGAACGTGCCGGCGACGATCACGATGCCGCCGTAGGCCACCAGCGCGCGCGTCGCGAGCGTCATGTAGCGGTCGGCCGACGGCTCCCGCGCCGCGGGAGCATCGCGCCGCACCCGCCACACGAGCACCGCGCCCGCGACAAGCAGCGTCATCGAGAGCAGGTAGTGGGCGATCACGACGGGCCACGAGAGGTCGAGCGCGACGGTCAGCCCGCCGAGCAGGCCCTGCGCGACGACACCGCCCGCGAGCACGAGCGCGGGGCGCACGAAGTCCGGGCGGAACGGCCGCACGCGGAAGGCGAGCACGCCGGCGGCGATGCAGGCGATGCCAACGACCGTCGAGAACAGCCGGTTGCCGTACTCGATCCACACGTGCGAGGACAGCTCCGGCAGGAACGTGCCCGAGCAGTCGGGCCAGCTCGGGCAGCCGAGGCCGGAGCCCGTGAGCCGCACGCCGGCGCCGCTCAGCACGATCAGCACGAGCGTCGTGAGCGCGCCGTAGGCCACCCATCGGTAGGCGCGAAGCGAGAGCGTGAGGCGGTCCCCCATCCCGCGCGTCATTGTGGCAGCGCGCTACGCGGCGCGGCGCCCCTCCGGGCAGGGCTGGACGAGCCGCACGGCACCGGGCTCGTCGCGCGGCTCGACCACGGCGCCCTCCTCGCGGCGCGGGTTCACGATCCCGATCAGCGAGAGCACGCCGCCGAGCACGACGAGCGCACCGGCCGTCCCGAGGCCCGTGCGATAGGCGGTCACCGAGGCGTCGGCCACCTCGGGCGAGCCGCCCGACAGCGGGTCGACGCCCTCGGCGGCCGACGCCGAGCGTCGACTCGAAGCTGGCGGCGACGACCAGCCCGACGGCGGCGATCGCCAGCAGCGCCGCGACGCGGGCGATCTGGTTGTTGACGCCGCTCGCCACGCCGGCGTTGTGCTGCGGCACCGCTCCGAGCACCGTGTTCGTGAGCGGCGCCACGGTCGCCGAGAGGCCGACGCCGAACACCATCACGCCGGGCAGCAGGTCGGTCCAGTAGTTCACGTCGGCGCTCAGGCGCCCCATCCAGATCAGCCCGATCCCCGCGACGATCGGCCCGAGCCCCATCAGCAGCTTCGGCCCGATCTTGTCCGACAGCGCGCCGAAGCGGCGCGAGAGCACCCACATGCAGAGCGTGATCGGGAGCAGCGACATCCCGGCCTCGAGCGCTCCCCAGCCCGCCACCTGCTGGAGGAAGATCGTCACGTAGAACGTCGCCGCGCCGAGCCCGCCGTAGATCAGCAGCGTCGCCGCGTTGCCGATCGCGAAGTTGCGTGAGCGGAACAGCGACAGCGGCAGCATCGGGTGGTCGCTGCGGCGCTCGTGCCACAGGAACACCGCGATCAGGAACAGGCCGGCGACCAGGGGCACCCACACGATCGGATCGGTCCAGCCGTACGTCGGCTGTTCGATCAGCGCGAACACCGGGCCGGCGAGCCCGAGCGAGGCGAGCAGCGCGCCGAGGTAGTCGATCTCGCCAGGCGACTCCTCGTCGCGGCTCTCCGGCACGCCCGCGCGCACGAACCACAACGTCACGAGCACCAGCGGCACGTTGATGGCGAAGATCCACCGCCACGAGACGAACTCGATCAGCGCGCCGCCGCCGAGCGGCCCGATCACGAACGCCATGCCGGTCCACGCCGTCCACGACCCGATCGCCGCGCCGCGCTCGTCGCCGGGGAACGTGGCGGTGATCAGCGCCAGGCTCGACGGGACGAGCAGCGCGCCCGCGACCCCCTGGAGCGCGCGCATCGCGATCAGCACCTCATCGTTCGGCGCCATCGCGCACAGCGCCGACGTGATGCCGAAGCCGATCAGCCCGGCCACGAACACGCGCCGGCGCCCGAGGTGGTCGCCGAGCGAGCCGCCGACGAGGATCAGCGAGCCGAGCGTCAGCAGGTAGGCCTCGACGATCCACTGCTGCGCGGCGAGGTTCGTGTCGAGGTCGTCGCGGATCGCCGGGAGCGCGACGTTGACCACCGTCCCGTCCAGGAACACGACCGCCGAGCCGAGGATCGCGGCGATCAGCGTGATCTGCTTGATGCGAGCGTCGGCCACGGGCTCACGATGGCAGACGCGGCTAGGCTGGCGGGTCCGATGGCATTTCTTCAGCGCGCGTGAGCACCGAAGCCGCGATCACGGTGGAGGGTGTGTCGAAGACCTTCCGCCTGCCGCACCAGCGGTACTCCACGCTGAAGGAGCGTGCGCTGCACCCGTTCCGTTCGCGCGCGATCGACGAGCTGCACGCCCTGCAGGACGTGTCGGTGTCGGTCTCCAGCGGCGAGTTCTTCGGCATCGTCGGCCGCAATGGGAGCGGCAAGAGCACGTTGCTCAAGTGCCTAGCCGGGATCTATGAGGCCGACCGCGGGACCATGCAGGTCGACGGCAAGCTGTCGCCGTTCATCGAGCTCGGCGTCGGTTTCAACCCTGACCTGACAGCGCGTGACAACGTGCTCATCAACGCGATCCTGCTCGGCCTCTCGCGGCGGGAGGCGCGCGAGCGCTTCGACGACATCATCGCGTTCGCCGAGCTCGAGGAGTTCCTGGACCTTAAGCTCAAGAACTACTCGTCCGGCATGTACGTACGGCTCGCGTTCGCCGTCGCGACGCAGGTCGACGCCGACGTACTGCTGATCGACGAGGTGCTCGCAGTCGGCGACGCCGCCTTCCAGCAGAAGTGCTTCGACCAGTTCCTGAAGCTCAAGGACGCCGGCCGCACGATCGTGTTCGTCACTCACGACATGCACGCGGTCGAGCGCTTCTGTGACCGCGCGATGCTGCTCGAGCGCGGGCGTATCGTCGGCATCGGCGATCCGCACGAGATCGCGCAGGCATACAACGAGATCAACTTTGGCCGCTTCGTTCAGGAGGCCCCCGAAGGCGCTCGCTACGGCGACCGCGCAGAGGCCGAGATCACCGCCGCTTGGTTCGAGGACGCCACCGGCGAGCGGATCCGGGCACTGAGCCAGGGCGAGCCGCTCCGGGCGGCGATGGAGGTCCGCTTCCGCGCTCCGCTCGCCGAGCCGGTGTTCGGCTTTGCTCTGCGTCACGGCGCCGGGCAGGCGGTGTTCTCGACCCGGACCGACATGCGCGAGGTGCCGACCGGCCGGTTCGAGGCCGGAGACGTGGCGATCGTGCGTGTGACGTTCGACAACTGGCTGGCGCCCGGCACGTACTGGCTCACACCCTCGCTCGCCCACGCCGGCGCGGGCACGGACGCGCTCGACGCGCGCGAGAACCTGAGCGTGTTGAGCGTGCACGGGACCCGCAATAACGGCGGAATGGTCGACCTGCCGCACGCGATCGTGATCGAGCGGCGATGAGCGACGACGCGCGCCGCTTCTGGGAGCTGACGTGGATGCTCGCGGTGACGGACTGGAAGCTGCGCTTCTACGGGTCGGCGCTCGGCTACGCGTGGACGCTCGCGCGCCCGTTCGCCTTCTTCGGCGTGATCTACGTGGTCTTCACCGAGATCGCCAACGTCGGCACCGGGATCAAGGACTACGGCGTCTGCATCCTCTTCTCGCTCGTGCTGTTCCAGTTCTTCGCCGAGGCGACAACGGGCTCCGTGACGTCGGTGGTCCAGCGCGAGAACCTGCTGCGCAAGATGCGCTTTCCGCGGCTCGCGATCCCGCTGAGCACGGTCATGACGGCACTGCTGAACCTCGGCGCGACGCTCGTCGCCGTGTTCGTGTTCGCGATCGCCGCCGGCGTCTACCCGACCTGGAGCTGGCTCGAGCTGCCGCTGCTGATCGCCGTGCTCGCCGTGGCGGCGACCGGGACCGGGATGCTGCTCGCCGTGCTGTTCGTGCGCTACCGCGACGTGCAGCCGATCTGGGACGTGGCCACGCAGATCCTGTTCTACGCGTCGCCGATCCTCTACGTCGCGACGATGGTGCCGGAGGACTACCGGCAGGCGTACATGTTCAACCCGCTCGCGGCGATCCTCACCCAGGTGCGCCACGCCGTCGTCGACCCGGCGGCGCCGACCGCTGCGACGGTGATCGGCGGCGGCGCTTGGCTGCTCGTCCCGCTCGCCGTGACGGTGCTGGTGTTCGCGCTCGGCGCCTGGGTGTTCCGGCGCGAGGCGCCGCGCATCGCGGAGAACCTCTAGCGCAGTGTGCGGAACACCCGGTGCATGGCGCGGCGCACGCCGCGGGCGATCGCCGAATCCTCGCCGATGACGCCGTAGACCGTCCGGCGGATGCGCTCGAGCAGCCGCCACGCGACCGACTCCTGCACACGCTTGGCCTCGTCCTCGGCGCGCTGTGCGCGCGCAAGCGCCGCGACCAGTTCCTCGCGGCGGTCGCGCAACTCCTGCAGCAAGGTCTCGACCGTCGCCTGGTGCTCCGCGATCACCTCGAGCCCGTAGTCGAGCAGGGTCGACTCGCCGGGCAGCTCCGGCAGCTCCGCGTCCGAGGCGACGGCGACGAGGTACAGCGGCTCGGGCGGGCCCGCGGGCCGCCACTCGCCGTCCGCTCGTTCGATCCGCATCACGAGATGGTCGCCGCCGGGCGGCGCCGTCACGGCTTCGATCCGCGAGCCCGTGACCGCGCGCTGCGCGAACAGCGACAGCGTCGCGAACCGGCTCCGCAGCAGCGCCGCGAACTCCTCCTGGGTGAGCTCGCGCTCGTGGAACGGGTTGACGAAGTCGCGGTCGTCGGAGTAGGCCTGCCGCTCGGGCGTGGACATGATCAGCAGGCCGCCGGGAGCGAGGACGCGGGCCACCTCGGCGAGCACTGCCTCGTGGTCGGCGACGTGCTCGATCATCTCGAACGCCACCACGGCATCGAACGCGTCGTCGGCAAACGCGGACAGGTCGGTTGCCGAGGCGACGCGGAACTCGAGGTTCGGCGCGACGTAGTTCGCGCGGCTGTGCTCGACCACGCGCTCGTCGATGTCGACGCCGGTGACCGCCTGCGCGGCGTCCGCGAGCAACGCCGCTCCGAAGCCCTCACCGCTGCCGAGATCGAGCGCTCGGCGGCCCGCAATCAGCGGCTTCGCCCACAGGTAACGGTGGAAGTGCTCGTAGATCACCTGCGCGTCGGGCGCCCACGGCACGATGCGCTCTCCGGTCGCCTCGATGAGCCGCGGAGCGCCGGCTGTGCGGGGTGGCATCGCGGGATGGATAGCACGGTGCTCCCTGCTACGTTGCTCGCCGTGTCCGGAGCCGCCGTGGAGCAGCAGGCCGAGGTCGAAGCCCTGCGCGCGCGGGTGGCCGAGCTCGAGCGCGAGCTCGCCGAGCGCACCAAGCGCGCCAACGCCGCGGTCGCCGCCGCAGAGGACCGCCTCTACTGGCTCGACCGCTGGCGCATCGACCCGAACCGTGTGATGGCGACGCGAGCCCGGGCAGTGGGCGTTTCTGGTCGCAAGGCAGGCCCTTCGCGCCGCGCGTATCCCCGGCAAGATCCGCCGCCGCCTGTCCCGATGAACGAGCGGGTCACAGCGGTCGTCCCCGTCAAGGACGGGGCCCGCTTCCTTGGCGAGATCCTCGACGCGCTCGCGCGCGAGGGCGTCGACGAGGTCCTGGTGATCGACTCCGGCTCGAGTGACGGGTCGCAGGCAATCGCTCGCGCGGCCGGCGCGACGACGCTCGAGATCGCACCGGACGACTTCGGGCACGGGCGCACCCGCAACCTCGGCGCCGACCGCGCGACCGGCGACATCGTCGCGTTCCTGACCCAGGACGCCACTCCCGCGCCCGGCTGGCTGGCCGCGATGCGCGCGGGGTTCGCGCTGGCGGACGACGTCGGCGCCGTGTACGGGCCGCACCTCCGGCGCGCCGACACGAGCCCGATGATCGCCCGCGAGCTGACGGAGTTCTTCGCCACCTTCGGCACCGCGCCACGGGTCTTCGAACCCGGCGATCCGACGTTCCTCTCGAACGTGAACGCCGCCTACCGGCGCGCATGCTGGGATGAGATCCGGTTCGACGACGTGCCTTACAGCGAGGATCAGGCCTTCGGTCGCGCGCTCGCGGCGCACCCGACCTGGCGCAAGGCGTACCACCCGGGAATGGGCGTGCTCCACGCGCACGACTACCCGCCGCTGGAGTTCATGCGCCGGTACTTCGACGAGTACCGCGGCCTGCGCGAGACGATCGACCACGTCGAGCCGATCGGCCTGCGATCGACCGTCCGCGCGGTCCGCAGCCAGGTCGCTGCGGACCGGCGGTACATGGATGAGCGCGGCGTCGCCGGCGCCGCCCGCGCGCGCTGGACGGCGCGCTCGGTCGTGCATCACGGCAGCCGGCGCGCGTTCTCGGCGCTCGGTTCGCGCGCGGGCGCGCTCCCGCCCTCCGTGCAGCGCGCGCTGTCGCTCGAGCGCCGCGCCGGCGGCGGACAGCCGCGCCCGGCACTGGTGCACCGTTCGGCAACGCCGCCCCGGCACCAGCTGGAGGTGATCGCTCGTGCGCTGCGCAACGGTCCGGCGCCACTGCTGGCGCCCTACCCGGGCATGGCCGACCGCGAGCGCCTGCACGTCGCGGTCGTCGTGCCGACGTTCAACGTCGGCTCCGGCGGCCACTACATCATCTTCCAGCTCGTCGAGCGCCTCGAGCGGATGGGCCACACGTGCTCGGTGTGGGTCCACGACCTGTTCGGCGGCCAGCCCAACAGCACCGGCGCGACCCTGCGGCGCGATATCACCGAGTCATTCGCGCCGCTGAAGGCGCCGGTCTTCCGCGAGTTCGACGACTGGTACGGAGCCGACGTGGTCGTCGCCACCGGCTGGCAGACGGTCTATCCGGTACTCGAGCTCGACGGCTGCCGCGCCCGTGCCTATCTCATCAACGACCACGAGCCGGAGTTCTTCCCCACGTCCGTCGAGTACGAATGGGCGGAGCGGACCTACGGCCTCGGCCTGTACGGAATCGTCGGCAGTCCGTGGCTGCAGGATCTGTACGTGAACCGCTACGGAGGCGACGCCGGAACGTTCCAGTACGGCGTGGACGAGGACGTCTACTTCCCGCGGCCGATCCCGCGTCGCCGCGACACGGTCGTGGCCTATGCGCGCGTGGTCACCCCGCGGCGGGCGGTGGCGCTGGCGATCCTCGGCCTCGCCGAGCTGCGCCGGCGGCGGCCCGACGTGCGGATCGTCTTGTTCGGCAGCGACCGGCCGATCGACGCGCCGTTCGACTACGAGGACGCCGGCGTCGCCGGCCATGAGGAGCTGTCGCGGCTGTTCTCCGAGGCGACCGCCGGGTTGTGCCTGTCGATGACCAACTACTCGCTTGTCCCGCGCGAGATGCTGGCCTGCGGTCTTCCGTGTGTAGAGCTCGATCGGCCGAGCACGCGCTCGGTGTTCGGAGCCGACGGCCCGGTGATGCTCGCGGACTTCGACGCCGACGCGATCGCCGACGGCCTCGAGCGACTGCTCGACGACGAAGACGAGTGGGCGCGCCGCTCCCGGCTCGGCCGCGACCTCGTCCGCGGCCAGAGCTGGGACGCCTCCGCAGTGCAGGTCGAGCGCGAGCTGCGAAACGCGCTCCGGGTGCGCGGTGGCTGAGGCGCGGTCGCGCAGACGCCCGCCGGCCGCTCTCGGCGCGTTACTCGCGGTCAGCACGCTGCTGGCCGTCACGTGGGCCGCCGTGTTGCCCGCCTTCCAGGCGCCCGACGAGCAGGCGCACTTCAACTACGTGCAATCGCTCGGCGCTCGGCACACGTTGCCGGGCGACCCGAAGCGTCCGTTCTTCTCTACCGAGGTCACCCAGGCGATCACCGCGGTCAACTCCGACCAGGTTGCTGGCCAGCAGCCCGTCAAGCCGGAGTGGAACCCGCAGATCGAGCAGCGCTGGGCCGCCACGCAGGCGACGGCGCCGCGCGACGACGGCGGCGGGGCAGGGCCTGCCACCGCCTACCCGCCGACCGCCTACGCATGGCAGGCGATCGGCTATGCAGCGGCGTCGCACGGCACGCTGTTCGACCAGCTGTTCGCTGCCCGCCTGATGTCCGCGCTGTGGTTGCCCATCACGGTGCTCGGCACCTGGCTGCTCGCGGGCGAGGTCCTGGGCAGGCGCCGCCTGCTCCAGACGGCGGCGGCCGCCGTACCCGCGCTAGTGCCGATGGTGGCGTTCGTGTCGAGCTCGGTGAGCCCGGACGGGATGCTGTTCGCCACCTGGACCCTGGCGCTCTGGCTCGGCGTCCGCTGCGTCAAACGCGGCGTCCCGTTGCGCGACGGAGCCGCCTTCCTCGCGGTGGTCGCCGTTGCCTGCACGGTCAAGCCCACGAGCTACGCGCTCCTGCCCGCGGCCGCTCTCGTGGTGGTGCTCGGCGTGCTCGCCCGCCGGTCCCGGCCGATCCCGCGACGAGTGGCGGTGGCGGGAATGGCGGTCGCGGGAATCGCGGCGATCGTCGGCGCGGCGGTGTTCATCGCCGCGACTCAGGCGACCGCCACGACCGGGGGCGTGAGCGCGACGAACTGGCGCGAGCTGGTGTCGTACGTCTGGCAGTACTACCTGCCGCGCCTGCCGATGCAGCAGGACTACCGGATCGGGTCCGGCGGCTTTCCGCTCCTGCAGGTCTGGATCACCGAGGGCTGGGGCGCGTTCGGCTGGCTGGAGGTCAAGTTCGAGCCGTGGGTGTATCGGGTGCTCGGCGTGCTCACGGTCGGCATCTTCGCCGCCGCGCTGGTGGCGCTTGTGCGGGCCCGCCGGGCGATCGACTGGAAGGTGTTCAGCTTTCTCGCCCTCGCCTTCATCTCGCTCGTCGCGGGACTGCACTGGACCGACTTCCACCAGCTCGAGGCCGAGTCCAAGAGCTTCATGCAGGGGCGCTACCTGTTCCCCGTCATCGGCATCATCGGGCTCGCGTTGGCAGGGGCGATCGCGCTCGTCCCGACCCGGCTGCGCGGCGCCGCGCTCGGCGCGGCGGTCGCCGGCCTGTTGGTGTTCCATCTGTTCGCTCTTGGCCTGATCCTCGACCGCTTCTATGCGTAGCGCCGCGATCGCCTTCGCTGTTGTATTCGCGGTCGGCGTCGCCGCGCTGTTTGCCGTCGGCCTCACACAGAGATCCGACCTCGTGTACGCGATCGGCGTCAATCCGACCGGCCCGGCGACCACGCTCCCGCCCAAAGCGCGGGCGTGCCAGGGGCCGATCCAGAGCCCCGGTGGGGCCGCGTTCGATCGTGTCGGGTTCCCGCTCGGCGCCCCGAAGCAACCGGCGCGCGTCGACGTTCGGGACGCCCGCAGCGGCCGCCGGTTGGGGAGCGGTCGTCTCATCGGCGACTACGCGAGCGTTGGGACGGTGCGCACTCGCGCACCGCTGACCGTGTGCCTGGTCAACGAAGGCGCCCGGCCCGTCCCCGTCCTCGGGCAGGCCGGCGTCGCGTCGCCGACTACGGCGGGCACCGTGAACGGGACCGACGCCGGGGTCGACTTCGCCGTCACCCTCCGGAGCGAAGAGCGGTCTTTGATCGCCCTGTCTCCTGACATCGCCGAGCGCGCGTCGCTGTTCCGCGCGGGCTGGATCTCGCCGCCCGTCTACCTGATCCTCGGCCTGGCGATCATCGTTGGCGCACCGCTGCTGCTGGCTCGGGGCCTCGGGCGGGCCGCGGCGGCCGACCGCGACGCTTGAGCCGCAGCGCCGGTCGCTCGACGATCCTCCACGAGAGCAGCGCAAGCAGGTACGTGATGGGCAGGGCGATGACGAACATCACCCCCGGCGTCAAGCCAGGCCCCCACAGCGCGGCGATCGATTGCTGGACCGGAAACGCGTACACGTAGACGCCGTACGAGACGTCGCCGGGCGCCGTGAGACGGCGCAGGCCCGCCGGCGTGCGGAACGCGAGGACGAGCACGCCGTAGCCGAACGCGAGCACGGTCGTCAAGAAGACCCACCCGGTCTCCCAGGTGAGGATCCAGAGGAGCGTCAACGCCCCGAGGGCAAGCCACGACAGCCGCAGCCGGTGCCGCAGCGAGTAGAACAGCGCGCCGAGTAGGAAGGTGGCGATCAGTTCGAGCACGATCACGACGTCGCCGCCCGCCGCGGTGTCGCCGATCGCCTTCGACAGCGGTGACAATGGTGTCGTCGCAAGCGCCAGGACGGCGGCGCCGGCGAGCAGCAGGCCGCTGCGGCGCGTCAACCCGAGAACGCCGAGCACCGCCACCATCACGTAGCAACCGGCCTCGACCGGGAGCGTCCAGAGCGAGCCGTTGACGGCGTCGGGATAGACGTTGTCGGTGTACACACCCGGCAGGTGGCCGGCGATGGTGACGAGCAGGCTCGCGCGCACGAGGTAGAACCACGTCGCGGGATCGGTGAGGTAGTCAGCGAGCGACAGCGTCGTGAACAGCGGCCCGATCACGAGCGTGGTGATCACGACCACGACCGCGAGCGCCGGCAGCAGTCGAAGGGCCCGCTTGAACGCGTAGCGGCCCGGATGCGGCTCGTCGTTCCAGCTCTTGGCGATCAGGAAGCCACTCATCGCGAAGAACATCACGACACCGATCTCGCCGAGCGACACGCCGGTGAACTCGCCGAACGGCTCGTTGTTGCCGGTGAGCGGATAGCAGTGCGAGAACAGCACCAGGGTGGCGGCGACGAGCCGCAGCACGTCGAAGTTGTTGTCGCGGTTGTCGAGCCGATCTTCGAGCCTCACTTGGACGGCCTCCACCGCAGCCGCTGCAGCGCCGTCTCGATCGGAGCGGGGATCGGCCGCGGACCCCAGAAGAAGCGGTAGGCCGCCCGCTCGGCCGGACCGAGTGCGCTGCGCGCCGCGATCTCGTCGCGGCGCGCGTAGAGCGCGCTGTGCTTGCGCCGGAGCGCCCGCCATGCCGGCCGGTAGTTGCGGCGGTCGGCAGCGAACTTCGTGCCTGCGTGGCGGCGGTACTCGAGCGTGACGGCATCGACGCGCCGGCCCTCATGGCCGTGGGCGAGCGCGTTGACCCACAGCTCCCAGTCCTCGTAGTGCGCGAAGGTGGGGTCGTAGCCGCCGGTCGCCTCCAGCACGTGCGCGCGCGCGAGTGCGGTAAGCCCGATCGTGTGCCGGTACAGCAGCCGGTAGGGGTCGTAGTCGGGGAAGCGCACCACGCCGCTCATGTCGCCGAAGAACCGCATGAAGCCGAACGCGTAGCCGAGGGACGAGTCGCGCTCCAGCGGCGCGCGCAGGGCGATGAGCGCGCCCGGGGCGAGCCGGTCATCGGCGTCGAGGACCAGCCAGTACGGCGTCCGCGCCTGCGCCAGCCCGGCGTTGCGCGCGGCGGCGACGCCCGCGTTCGGCTGCCGGAGCACCTCGGCGCCGGCGGCCGCCACGCGCTCGAGCGCGGCCTCGGTGCCGCTCTCGGTCGAGCCGTCGTCGACCACGATGATCCGCGGGGCGCCGCCCGCTTGGGCGAGCAGGCTCTCGACCGCCTCGGGCAGGTAGCGCGCGTAGTCGTAGTTGGTGACGACCGCCGTGATGTCGGAGTTGGCGATCATCGCGCGCCGCCGAGGACGCCGAGGACGATCCGCCAATACGCCCGCAGCCCCCACCGCAGCGGGGCCAGCGCGGCGACCCGGCCGAGGAACGGCGAGTTCAGGTCGGGCGTCAGCCACGCCGCGAACTCGGCGGCCGAGACCGCGCGACCGGCCTGGATCGTGCGGCGCTCGCGCAGCAGGCGCGGCAGCGCACGCAGCGTCTCGCCGGTCGCAGCGAGCTTCTGCGGCAACCAGCCGCCGGCCGCCGCGACGGCGAGCAGCGCAACCTCGGTGGCAGCGAGCGCCGGGGCGAGCAGCAGGAGCAGTGGCCCCGGGTAGCAGCGCACGATCGTCGCCCAGCGGTTGCGCTCCAGCATCCGCCACTTCATCGCGCCCTTGTCGAAGGCGTAGTCGTGGTCGACGACCGCTGCCGGCTCGACGCCGAGGCGACCCCCCGCCAGACGCAGCCGGAAAGAGAGGTCGACGTCCTCCTGATACATGAAGAACGCCTCGCCGAAGCCTCCGGCGCGCTCCCACGTGCGGCGCGGGATCGCGAGGCAGGCACCGGACACGAACGCCGTTTCCCGAGGCTCAGCGGGCGCCACGGTCGTCGGCTCCCCGGCGTCGCCCGCCCAGGCGATGCCGGTGAAATGCACGACGCCGCCGCTCGTGTTGACGCGGCGACCGGCGTCGGAGGTGACGAGTCCCATCCACGCACTCCAGCCGCGGCTGCCGTTCACGGGCGCGCGGATCGCACCGGCGAAGCCCGGTGCCGGCGTGGCGTCGGGGTTCAGGAAGACCAGCAGGTCGCCGCTCGCCGCTCGCGCGCCGGCGTTCGCCCCGGCGGCGAAACCGGCGTTGCGGCCGCTGCGGATCACGGCGGCGCGAGGCGCAAGCTGCTGCACCACAGCGACGGTGTCGTCGGCCGAGGCGTTGTCGACCACGATGAGCTCGTCGCCGGGCGAAAGCTGCTCGCAGACCACCGGCAGCGCGGTCGCCACGGCACCGCGGCTGTTGTGGGTGACGACGACGACCGACAGGCGGATTGCGGCCTGCGGGGGCATCGAGGCGGCCATGCTAGCCGCTGCTCACAGGGCGTTACGCGGCGCTTGCCGACGAGGTCGCCTGCTAGCCTCGGGCCGCTCGCGTGGAGGGAGACGCGCGACGACTGATCGTATGCCCCACGGCGCAGACGACCCGACGAGCTGGGACCCGATGACCGCAACCTCGAGTGGTGGTCAACGTTTCAGGCCGCGACGGGCGGAAGCCGACGCCATGATGCCATCCGAGACCCCACCTATCGAACGCAGTTCCTGCCTGGCTGTCGTGCCCGCGTACAACGAGGCCGGCACGGTCGGCAACGTCGTCGCGGCGCTGCGCGAGAAGACGCCGCAGCTCGACGTGGTGGTGATCGACGACGGCTCGACCGACGACACCGGCCAGATCGCGGAGGCGGCCGGCGCGCGGGTGTTGCAGCTGCCGTTCAACCTCGGTATCGGCGGGGCCGTGCAGGCCGGCTTCAAGTACGCCGACGAGCACGACTACGACTACATGGTGCAGGTGGACGGCGACGGCCAGCACGACCCGGGCGAGATCTCGAAGCTGTTCGCGGCGCTCGACGGCCCGCAGCCCGCGGACATGATCTGCGGCACGCGCTTCGCCACGTCCACCGGCTACATCGCCCCCGTCAGCCGCCGCACCGGAATCCACGTGTTCGCGTTCCTGCTGTCGCGGCTCCTGCGCCAGCCGGTGACCGACCCCACGTCGGGTTTCCGGCTCTACAACAGCCGCGCGATCTCGCTGTTCGCGCGCGACTACCCGCACGACTACCCCGAGGTGGAGGCGGTGCTGATGCTCCACCACCACCGCTTGACGATGCGCGAGGTGCCCGTGCACATGCTCCAGCGCGGCGGCGGCGTGTCGTCGCTCACCGGCTCCGGGAAGTCGTTCTACTACATGGTCAAGGTGCTGCTCGCCCTGTTCGTCGGCCTTGGCCGCCGGCGTGTGGTGCCGCGGCCGGGCGAAGCGGCACCGGTGGCCGCGGACCACGGGATCTGATGGAGCTCCGCCTCCAGATCGTCGCGATCCTCGGCGCCCTCGGCCTGCTTGCGTTCGTGCTCGAGCTCGTCCGCCGGCGCGCGCTGATGGAGCGCTACGCGCTGCTGTGGCTGTTCGCCTCCGTCGTGATCCTTGGCCTGGCGATCTGGGACGGCGCGCTGACCGCGCTCGCGCGCGAGCTCGGCATCCTGTCGGCGCCGAACGCACTGTTCTTCGTGGCGCTCGGATTCATCCTCCTGCTGTTGCTGCACTTCTCGGCGGCGATGTCGCGGCTCACCGATCAGTCGAAGGTGCTCGCCCAGCGCCAGGCGATCCTCGAGCAGCGCCTGCGCGAGGTCGAGCAGGCCCGCGCGCTCGCCGCCGGCGACGACGCGCGTGGACTGGAGCCGCTGTTGCGCTCCAGCACCCGCCACGACAGCTGACGCCATGTGCGGAATCTGCGGAGCCATCAACCTGCGGGGTGAGCCGATCCCCGACCTGCCTCGCCGGCTCGAGGTGATGAACGACCTGATCGAGCACCGCGGGCCCGACGACGACGGGCTGTGGACGCACCCGCGCGGCCATGTCGGCTTCGGCCACCGCCGTCTGGCGATCATCGACCCGACCCCCGCCGGCCACCAGCCGATGAGCGACGAGGCCGGACGCTGGATCACGTACAACGGCGAGGTCTACAACTACCCGGAGTTGCGGCTCGAGCTCGGCGGGCAGTTCCGCACCGGCTGCGACACCGAGGTCGTGATGCGCGCGCATGAACGGTGGGGAGTCGACTCGCTCGACCACCTGCGCGGGATGTTCGCGTACGCATTGTGGGACGAGGTCGAGCAGGAGCTCGTGTGCGCGCGAGACCGCTTCGGAATCAAGCCGTTCTACTACGCCCAGGTCGGCGACATCCTGTACTTCGCGTCCGAGGCGAAGGCGCTGCTGCCGTTCCTGCCCAGAATCGAAACCGACCTCGCAGGGCTCAAGGACTACCTCGCGTTCCAGTTCTGCCTCGCCGGCAAGACGCTGTTCAAGGGCGTCAGCGAGCTGCTGCCCGGCCACCGGCTGCGAGTGCGCAACGGCACGGCTGTGCCGGAGCGCTACTGGGAGGTCTACTACGACCTCGACTTCGAGCACACGGCGAAATACTTCGAGGAGCGGATCGAAGCACTGCTGGCGGAGTCGGTGAAGCTGCACCTGCGCAGCGACGTGCCGGTCGCCGCGTATCTCAGCGGCGGGCTTGACTCCTCGAGCGTGGCGTCGCTCGCCAGCCACGGCTCGCACGGGGCGATGAAGGCGTTCACCGGGCGCTTCCCCGAGGACGAGCGGTACGACGAGAGCAACTACGCGCGCCTGCTGGCGGGCGAGCGCGGCCTCGACCTGCACCAGGTCGACATCGACGTCGACGACTTCCTCGGCTCGATCGAGTCGGTCATCTACCACCTCGACCATCCGGTCGCGGGCCCGGGCTCGTTCCCGCAGTACATGGTCTCGCAGGCGGCGGCACGCGAGGCGAAGGTGATCCTCGGCGGCCAGGGCGGCGACGAGATCTTCGGCGGCTACACGCGCTACCTGATCGCGTACTTCGAGCAGTGCATCAAAGCGGCGATCGACGGCACGATGCACCAGGGCAGCTTCGTGGTCACCTACGAGTCGATCATCCCGAACCTGGTCGCGCTCAAGAACTACAAGCCGCTGTTGAAGGAGTTCTGGCGCGACGGGCTGTTCGAGGACCTCGACGCGCGCTACTTCCGGCTGATCAATCGCGCGCCCCACCTCAACGGCGAGGTCGACTTCGACGCGCTCGGTGAGTACTCGCCGTTCGAGACCTTCCAGGCGATCTTCAACGGCGACAACGTCGGTCACGAGTCGTACTTCGACAAGATGACCCACTTCGACTTCAAGACGCTGCTGCCCGCCCTGCTACAGGTCGAGGACCGTGTGAGCATGGCGCACGGCCTCGAGTCGCGCGTGCCGCTGCTGGACCACGAGCTCGTCGAGCTCGCCGCCACGATGCCGGCCGACGTCAAGTTCAAGGACGGCACGATGAAGCACGTCTTCAAGCAGGCCACGCGGTCGCTCGTGCCCGACGCGATCGCCGAGCGCAAGGACAAGATGGGCTTCCCGGTGCCGCTGCACGAATGGTTCGGCGGCCCGGCGCGCGATTTCGTGTCCGACGTGTTCTCCTCCTCGGAGGCGCTCGGCCGCGAGCACTTCGACAACCGCAAGGTGCTCGCCGGGCTCGAGAAGGAAAACCGCTTCGGTCGCCAGACATGGGGCCTGCTATCCCTCGAACTGTGGCAGCGGCTGTTCCACGACCGCGAGCACGAGTTCAAGAATCTGCTAACGACGAAAGGGACGGCAAGTGAAGGTCCTGATCACGGGCGGAGCCGGGTTCATCGGCTCCCACCTAGCCGATCGGCTGTTGGCTGAGGACCACGAGGTCCTCGTCATTGACAACTACGCCACCGGTCGACGCGACAACCTGACCGAGCAGGACGGGCTCACGATCGTCGAGGACACGATCGAGGACGCCGACGCCGTGATGGAGGCGTTCGAGGGCTTCCGCCCCGACTTCGTCGTGCACGCCGCGGCGGCGTACAAGGACCCGGACGCCTGGGGCGTCGACGTCACGACAAACGCGCTCGGCACCGTCAACGTGGTGCGCGCAGCGCAGGCGACGGGCGTCGAGCGGATCCTCTACTTCCAGACCGCGCTCTGCTACGGCACCACGCCGACCGAGCAGCCGGTCACGCTCGACCACCCGATCCGGCCCGACTCGAGCTACGGGATCTCGAAGACGGCGGGCGAGCTCTACATCGAGCTGTCCGGCCTCGACTTCGTCTCGTTCCGGCTCGCCAACGCCTACGGCCCGCGCAACATCTCCGGTCCGCTGCCGACCTTCTACCACCGCCTGACCGAGGGCAAGGGCGTTTTTGTGATGGACACACGACGCGACTTCGTCTACGTCGACGACCTGATCGACGTCGTGATGCAGGCGGTCGTGAACGGCACTGGACACCGGCACTACCACGTGTCCTCCGGCTCGGACTTCGCGATCAAGGAGCTGTTCGACGCGACCATCGCGGCGCTGCCCGAGGTCACGCTCGACAAGGAGATCGAGGTGCGCCCCAAGGCTGAGGACGACGCCTACACGATCCTGCTCGATCCGAGCCGCATCCGCCAGGACTTCGGCTGGGAGCCGAAGGTGCCGCTCGCGGACGGCGTCCGCCAGGCGATCGACTACTACCGCGAGTTCGGCGTCTCCCAGACCTACACGCATCTGAAGGTCGGCGAGTGAGCTTCGACGGCTGCCGCATCCTCGTCGTCGGCGGAGCCGGGTTCGTCGGCTCGAACCTCGTGCGCGCGCTGCTGGAGCGCGCGCCGCGAGAGATCCTCGTCGTCGACAACCTGCTCTCCTCGGAGCGCGAGAACCTGCCGGATGACGATCGCGTGCGACTGATCGAGGCATCGATCAACGACGACGACATCCTCGCCGAGCTCCCGCGCGACCTGGACTACGTCTTCCACCTCTCGACGTACCACGGCAACCAGAGCTCGATGGCCGACCCGCTGGCCGACCACGAGCACAACACGTTGACGACGCTCAAGCTGTACGAGGCGCTCAAGGGCCACGACCAACTGCGCCGGATCGTCTACGCGTCCGCGGGCTGCACCGTCGCGGAGAAGACGTTCGAAGGCGCGTCGGCCACGCAGGAGGACGCGCCGGTCTCGCTGTACCTCGACAGCCCGTACCAGATCTCCAAGATCATCGGCGAGTACTACTCGAACTACTACCACCAGCGGCACGGGCTGCCGACCGTCAAGGCGCGCTTCCAGAACGTGTACGGGCCCGGTGAGGTGCTGGGCGCGGGGCGCTGGCGCGGGACCGTCAACACGGTTTGGCGCAACGTCACGCCCACCTTCATCTACAAGTCGCTCGAGCACGAGGCGCTGCCCGTCGAGAACGGCGGCATCGCCAGCCGCGACTTCATCTACGTCGGTGACATGGCGCAAGGCCTCATCGCCTGCGCGCTGCGCGGCGAGCCGGGCGGCGTCTACAACCTGGCGAGCGGAGTCGAGACCACGATCCGCGAGCTCGCCGAGCTGGTGAACGAGCTGACCGGCAACCCGACGCCGATCGCCCTGACGCCGGCGCGCGACTGGGACCACTCGGGACAGCGCTTCGGCGACACGAGCAAGTCGCGCTCCGAGCTCGGCTTCGAGGCGAGCATGCCGCTGCGCGAGGGGCTCGAGCGCACGATCGCGTGGACACGCGAGAACCGCGAGTTCATCGACGGCTGCATCGCGAAGCACGCCGACCGGATGGCGGCCGCCGGAGCGCCGGTGAAGGCCGCCGCGTGAGGCCATCGGCGTGACGTCCGCCGTCGCACGCCCCGAGGAGCTGATCACGGTGATCGACGCGGACGCGCGCGCGGAGCTCGTGCGCCCGCAGACGATCTGGCGCTATCGCGAGCTCGTGTATTTCCTCGCCCACCGCGATGTGTCGATTCGCTACAAGCAGTCGGCGATCGGAATCGCTTGGGCGGTACTTCAGCCAGTTCTTCTCGCGCTCGTGTTCAGCGTCTTCCTGGGCCTGCTGGCGAAGGTCCCGTCGGATTACGGCGTGCCCTATCCGGTGTTCGCCGTCGCGGGCCTGGTGGTCTGGATGTTCTTCTCGCTGGGACTCTCGCGAGCGGCCGACAGCGCGGTGGCGAGCGCAAACCTGATCTCGAAGGTGTGGTTCCCGCGCATCGTCATCCCGGTCGCCGCGGTGCTCCCGCCGACGCTGGACTTCCTGATCGCGCTCGTCGTGGTAGTTGGCGCGATGCTCATCTACGGCGTCGCGCTGTCCCCGACCATGCTGCTCGTGCCGCTGATCGTGCCGCTCGTGCTCGTGACGGCGCTCGGCTTCGGCGTCTGGCTGGCGGCGCTCAATGTCCGCTATCGCGACGTCAGCGTCGCGGTCCCGTTCGTGATCCAGCTCGGCCTCTTCGTTACCCCGGTCATCTATCCGTTCTCGCTCGTGCCGGCGAACCTGCAGGCCCTATACGCGCTGAACCCGATGGTCGGCATCCTCGAGCTCTACCGTTGGATGCTGTTCGCCGAGGCGCCGTTCCCGGGCTGGCTCATCGCCGTGCCGTTGGTGATGGGCCCGATCGCGCTCGTGACCGGTAGCCGCTACTTCGCACGCGCCGAACGCGACTTCGCGGACGTGATCTGACCGATGCCGCCCGCGATCACGGTCGAAGGGGTCGGCAAGCGCTACATCCTCGGCGAGACGGGTGGCCATGGCGCCCGCCTGTCCGAGCGCCTGATGGACGGGCTGGCGGCGCCGTTCCAACGCAGGACGCGCGCGCTCGAGCCCAAGCGCGGCGAGGAGGAGTTCTGGGCGCTGCGCGACATCTCGCTGAGCATCGAGCGCGGCTCCGTCGTCGGCCTGATCGGGCCGAACGGCGCGGGCAAGAGCACGTTGCTGAAGCTGATGGCGCGGATCACCTCGCCGACGACCGGCCGCATCGTCCTGCGTGGCCGCGTGGGCACGCTGCTCGAGGTCGGGACCGGGTTCCATCCCGAGCTGACGGGCCGCGAGAACGTCTTCCTCAACGGCTCGATCCTGGGGCTGTCGCGCCGCGAGATCGCCGGGCGGTTCGACGCGATCGTCGACTACGCGGGGGTCGAGCGCTTCATCGACACGCCGGTCAAGCGCTACTCCAGCGGCATGTACGTGCGCCTGGCGTTCGCCGTGGCCGCGCACCTCGATCCCGAGATCCTGCTCGTCGACGAGGTCTTGAGCGTCGGCGACGCCGAGTTCCAGCGCAAGTGCATCGGCACGCTTCGCGACGTCGCCTCCAGCGGCCGCACAGTCGTGTTCGTGAGCCACGGCATGGACGCGGTGCGGTCGCTCTGCTCGCACGCCTACCTGATCGAGGCCGGCCGCATCGCGATGGAGGGCCCCAGCGACGACGTGGTGCGGCGCTACCTCGACGAGCACCGCCCGCCGGTGCGCGAGGGGCACGCGGAGATCCCGAGCGACATCCCGCGGCTGGGCAGTGGCCAGGCACTCTTCCGGCGTGCGGCGATCGTCGGCGCCAGCGGCCTTCCGGTGAACGCGGTGCACCTCGGCGAGCCGATGACGCTGACGGCAACGGTCGAGGTCTTCGAGCCGATCCCAGACGCCGTCGTCGAGTTCGGGCTCTCGACGACGGACGCCGTGCGCGTCGTCAGCCTGCACAACATCGACGAAGGGCGGCCCCCGACACCGCTCGAGCCAGGGCTCCACGAGATCCGCGCGGAGCTCGACATCGGGCTCATCCCCGGGGAGTACGCGCTGGACCTCGGCCTGAGCCGGCAGGCCCGCGGGGAGACCCTCGACCTCGTGGAGCGGGTCGTGCGCGTGCAGGCGCTGGCAACGAGCCTCAACGGCGCGGAGCACTACCCGGTTGCCAAGCCGCGCGGCTTTGTCCGGCCCAGAAGCGAGTGGAACGTGATCTCCGATGTTGCCATCTCGAGCTCGCCCGCTCGCTAACCGCTGGATGCCGCGGCAGCTCTCGCGCGAGCATGCGCTGTGGAGCCGCCCCCACGGAGGCTCCGGCCGGCGCCCTGGCGAGCCGGGCGCGATCCTCTACGTCGGGCAGTCGTACTACCACGCGTGGTACCTCTCGCGTGAGCTCCGGCGCCTCGGCTGGAAGGCCGACGTACTGGACTTCGACCACAACCCGAGCGGCACGGCGCTCTACCACGGTCACGACTTCCAGCTCCCACCCGGGGGCGACGACGTCCGCGGCGCGCACCTCGGCTTCCTCGAGCAGGCGCTTGACACCTACGACGTCTTCCACTTCTCGAACGCGCACGCGCTCGCCTTCGGTCCTGTGCTCCAAGCGCGCTTCGCCGAGCTGTATGGCCCGGGCGCCGACATCGAGCTTCTGAGAGCGCACGGCAAGAAGATCGTGTACTCGAACAACGGCTGTCTCGACGGCGTTGCACAGACGTCGTTCGGGCGCTGGGATCCGGTACCGGTGTGCGCAAGCTGCCCGTTCGAGGACGTGCCGACGATCTGCAGCGACGCGCGTAACCTCGCCTGGGGGGAGTTCCGCAACCGGATGGCGGACCTACAGGTAACCGCCGGCGGCAACCGCGCCGACTTCAACAACGACGCGCGGGTCCACGAGGTTCCGGAGTTCTACTGCCTCGATCCGGACCTCTGGACGCAGGATCTGCTCGTGCCTACGAACTACCGCGTGCCGATCGCCGCCACGACCGTCAAGCTCTACCACTCGATTGGCAACCTCGAGATGCGCCGCGGGATAGGCGGCCGCAACATGAAGGGGACGCACGTGTTCGTGCCGCTCGTGGAGCGCCTCAAGCGGCAGGGTCACGACGTCGAGCTGATGTTCTTCCACGACGTCCCCAGCCAGAAGGTCCGCTACTACCAGGCCCAGGCCGACATCGTGCTCGACCAGCTCGCGATCGGGTGGTTCGGCGCCAACGGCCGTGAGGCCTTGATGCTCGGCAAGCCGGTCGTGTGCTGGCTGCGACCGTCGTGGCTGGAGCAGGTCGCCCGCCAGCTGCCGGAGTACGTCGAGGAGTTACCGGTGGTCAGCGCGACCGAGGAGACCGTCGAGGACGTGGTCAGGCAACTGGTGCTCGACCCCGAACGTCGCCGCGAGCTCGGCGAGCGCGGGCGCGCGTTCGCTCTCAAGTGGCACTCCGCCGAGGCGGGCGCGCGGCGCATGGACGGGTTGTACCGTCGCCTGCTCGACGGGCAGTCGATCCCGGACGCGCCGGTCGAGCCGCCCCGCTTCGCGGCGGAACCCGAGCCTACGCGCGCCTGACGTGTTGACCGGCGCGCGCATCTCACTCGGCCCAGTCAGGGCGGAAGACCTCCCGCTGCTGCATCGCTGGATCAACGACCGCGAACTGGCCGTGCTCAGCGCGCCCTACAGGCCAGTGCACTTCAGCGACCACGAGGCGTGGTGGGGCAGCGTGTCGAGCAATCCGTCCGTCGCGCTATTTGCCATCCGCCTGGTTGACGACGACCGCCTCGTCGGGACGTGCCAATTGCTCGCGATCGATCTGCGCCACCGCGTGGCGGAGCTGCAGATCCGCATCGGGGAGCCGGACGCGCGCGGGCGCGGCCTCGGCACCGAGGCTGTGGGCCTGCTGCTGCGGCATGCCTTCGCAGACCGCGATCTCGAGCGCGTGGCGCTGCATGTCATGGCCTCGAACGCGCCAGCGATCGCCGCCTACGAGAAGAGCGGGTTCGTCCGCGAAGGCATCTTGCGGAGCTCGGCGTACGTCGACGGGCGCCGGCAAGACGTCCTCGTCATGGCCATCCTGCGCGAGGAGTGGGAGCGCGGCGGTGGGTGAAGTCGTCGTCGCCATCCACCAGCCGAACTTCTTGCCGTGGCTCGGCTTCTTTCACAAGCTGGCGAGTAGCGACGTGTTCGTCCTGCTCGACAACGTGAAGTTCTCGCGCGGATCGCGGACCAACCGCGTGCAGGTGCTGGCGGGCGATCGCCCGACCTGGCTGACGGTCCCGATCCGCCGCCCCGAGCACGGTGAGCCGCTCATCGCCGACGCCCTCATCGATGAGTCCCGGCCATGGCGGCGCAAGGCGCTACGCACCCTGGAGGTCAGCTACGGCTCGCTCGACGGTTTCGAGGAGACCTACGCGCTGGCGGCGAAGGCGCTCGCCGACCCCGCCGAGCGGCTCGCGCGGCTCAACGAGGGCGCCATCGCAGACATCTCGGACGCGCTGAGGCTCACACGCCCCCGGGTCGTGCGTGCGTCGGAGCTCGATGCTGTAGGCGCCGGCTCCGAACTCCTCGCCGGCCTGGTGGCCGCGGTCGGGGGCACGGTGTACCTGAGCGGCGCGGGCGCCGGTGGCTATCACGACGAGAGCCCCTTCGCCGACCGCGGGATCGAGGTCCGCATGCAGGACTTTCGTCACCCGGACTACCCGCAGCGTTCGTCCGAGCCCGTCCATGGGTTGTCGATCCTCGATGCCATGATGAGCCTCGGAGTGACCGGCGTTCAGCACATCATCGGAACGAGCGTGACCGCGTGACCCGGGCGACCGAGCCCGCACCTCCCCCGACCAGCTTCGGGGATTTCACCGAGGCTGCCTACGAGGCGATCGTCGACACGGCACGCAGGCGCTTCTCCTTCGAGCCCTTTGGCACGTCGTGCGACGCACCTCACGTCCTGTGGCGCCACGACGTCGACGTCTCGGTGCACCGTGCCCTCGCCCTGGCGCGGATCGAGGCGCGCGCCGGCGTGCGCTCGACGTGGCTCCTTTCCCTCCACAGCGCGTTCTACAACCTGCTGGAGGCGGAGGTCGTGGCGCGCGCCCGGGCGATCTTCGAGCTGGGTCACTGGCTCGGGCTGCACTTCGACGCGAGC
Organism: uncultured Solirubrobacteraceae bacterium; assembly: GCA_963792385.1. Lineage (GTDB taxonomy): Bacteria > Actinomycetota > Thermoleophilia > Solirubrobacterales > Solirubrobacteraceae > DASSUW01. Next base: position 90,084 of record CAWBVZ010000004.1, read on the forward strand.
GCCTACGCCCGTCTCGACGACGAGGGCCAGCTCACTCACCGGATCGAGCAGGAGCGAGCGCTGCTCGAGGACTGGATCGGCTATCCGGCGGCGGCGCTCTCCTTCCACAACCCGGACGTGGTCGAGGTACCCGCCATGCGCGCCGACCGCCTCGCGGGCCTGCCCAACGCCTATGCGGCGACGCTCGACGCGCGCTACGACTATGTGTCGGACTCGAACGGCTACTGGCGGTTCCGCCGGCTGGAGGCCGTACTGGCCGATGCGGGCGTGGAGCGGCTCCACGTCCTCACCCACCCGGAATGGTGGCCACCCGAGGCGATGAGCCCGCGCGCGCGCCTCGAGCGCAGCGCGGACGGTCGCGCGCGGCAGGCGCTGCATGCCAACGACGCCGCGCTGGAGCGTTACGGCCGGGTCAATGTCCGGTAGCGCAATACCCTGCACACGGAGGAGCAATCACCTTGGACCTGGCTGACAGCAAGCTCGTAGTGATCGGCGGAGGTGGCCTGATCGGCTCGCACACCGTCGATGCGCTGACGCGCACCGACGCGGGCGAGATCGTCGTCTACGACACGTTCCAGCGCGGGACGCGCGAGAACCTCGCCGACGCGCTGCGCGACCCCCGTGTACGCGTATTCGAGCACGGGGGCGACATCACGCGCCCGGATCTGCTGAGAGCCGCACTGGACGGGGCCGACGGCGTGTTCCACTTCGCCGCGCTGTGGCTGCTGCATTGCCAGGAGTTTCCACGCGCGGCGTTCGACGTCAACGTCGCGGGCACGTTCAACGTGATCGAGGCGTGTGCAGCCGCCGGCGTGCAGCGGCTCGTGTTCAGCTCGTCGGCCTCCGTCTACGGGGATGCCGTCGAGGAGCCTATGACCGAGGACCACCCCTTCAACTACGAGAACTTCTACGGCGCCACGAAGGTCGCCGGAGAGGCGCTCGCGCGCGGCATGTTCAAGCTCGCCGGCGTGCCCTACGTCGCGCTGCGCTACATGAACGTCTACGGGCCGCGGCAGGACTATTCGGGCGCCTACATCGCGGTCATCATGCGCATGCTCGATTCGATCGATCGCGATGAGCCGCTGACGATCTTCGGCGACGGCAGCCAGGCCTACGACTTCGTCTTCGTCGGCGACTGCGCCGAGGCGAACGTGTGCGCGATGCGAGCCGACACGGTCGACCGGACGTACAACGTCGGCACCGGCACCCGCACCTCGATCGCCGAGCTCGCGGACATGGTGCTCCGCATCACCGGCTCCGACGTCGGCATCCAGCACGTGCCCGAGGGCGTCACGTTCGTGAAGAACCGGATCGGGTCGACCGAGCGGGCGCGCGACGAGATCGGCTTCGAGGCCCGCGTCGACTTCGAGGACGGCCTGCGCGCGCTGATCGAGTGGCGCCGGTCGCACCAGGACGAGTTGCGCCAGCGCCAGGAGCGCTCGCTGACCTCGTGAGCACCTACCGCAACATCCCGATCGCGCGCCCCGTCCTCGGCGACGAGGAGTGGCACGCGCTGCGCGAGCCGCTTGAGTCCGGATGGCTGACGCAGGGCCCGAAGGTCGCCGCCTTCGAGGCGGCGTTTGCCGAGCGTCACCTGGTCGAGCATGCGCTGGCCGCGACGTCCTGCACGACGGCGCTGCACCTCTGCCTCGCCGCGCTCGGCATCGGCCCGGGGGACGAGGTCATCGTCCCCGCGTTCACGTGGATAGCGACCGCCAACGTGGTGGTCTACTGCGGCGCCACTCCGGTGTTCGCCGACGTCGACCGACAGACGTACAACGTCGACGTCGACGATGTCCGCCGGAAGCTGACCGGGCGCACGCGAGCCGTCATTGCGGTCCATCTCTTCGGGCTATGCGCGGACGTCGACGCGCTGCGTGCGGCGCTGCCGTCGGAGGTCGCCGTGGTCGAGGATGCCGCCTGTGCGGCCGGCGCCGCATACCGCGGCCGGCCTGCCGGCGGACTCGGCGACATCGCCGCCTTCTCGTTTCACCCGCGCAAGTCGATCACCACTGGCGAGGGCGGCATGGTCACCACCGGCGACGCACGGCTCGCAGAGACCGTCGCGCGGCTCAGGAGCCATGGCGCGTCGGTCTCCGAGGAGCAGCGCCACGCCGGCGATGCCCCGTATCTGCTGCCCGCGTTCGACGACATCGGCTTCAACTACCGCATGAGCGACCTGCAGGCGGCTGTCGGTCTCGTCCAGCTCCGCAAGCTCGACAGCTTCATCGATGAACGCGACGCGCTCGCCGATCGCTACGCGACCGCGCTCGCCGGGCTTGGATGGCTCACGCTCCCCGAGCGACCGATCGACGGGCGCCACGGTTGGCAGTCCTACGTCGCGCGGGTCGCAGACGATGCGCCGCGTCCACGCGACCGGATCCTGGCCGCGCTCCATGAGCTGGGCATCGGCGCCCGCCCCGGCACCCACGTCGTCCCAGAGTTGGGCGTATACCAGCGGCGCCGGGATCCCGGCTACGACAGCTGCGCGGTGGCCTCCGAGCTGGCGCGCAGCACGCTCGCGCTCCCGCTGCACAACCGCATGACGGCGGACGACGTCGACCATGTCGCCCAGGCCCTCCACGCGCTCTGACGGCGCGCAGGCGGTCGTGAGACTGGACTACATCCCGCATTCGGCGCCGGCAATCGACGAGTCCGACGTGTCCGCCGTGGCCGCGCAGCTGCGCAGCGGGCAGCTCGCGGCCGGCGAGGCCGCCGCCCGCTTCGAGACGCAGCTCGGCACCGCGATCGGCGCGGACGGCGATTCGGTTCTGGCCGTCGGATCCGGCACGCAGGCGCTCGAACTCGCGCTGCGCCTGGTGGGCGTGCGATCCGGCGACCGTGTCGTCGTGCCGACCTACGCGTGCCGAGCGCTGGTCGACGCCGTGCGAGCCGTCGGCGCAACGGAGGTCGTCTGCGACGTCTCCGAGGACTACTGCCTCGACGTCGCCACGCTCGACGGCGCGCCGGCCGCGGTCATCGCCTTCCACCCGTTCGGGCGGCGTGTGCCGCTGCCGTCGCTCGGCTGCCCCGTGGTCGAGGACTGCGCGCACGCGCTGTTGCCCTCCTCGGACGCCGACGTCAGCGTCTACTCGTTCCATACGACCAAGCTGATGGCCACCGGCGAGGGCGGCGCCGTCGCCGCGCGGACGGATGCCGTCGGGTCGCGGCTGGCAGACCTGCGCCGCGGCTACGACTCCGAGCGCCGGTTCGTGACGCGCAGCTTTGTCCCGCTCAGCGACCTGGCTGCGAGCCTCGGTCTGGCACAGCTCGAGCGCCGCGAGGCATTCGAGCGGCAGCGGCGCGAGATTGCGGACCTCTACGACGAGTTGCTGGCCGGCGTGCTCGAGCCGGTGCCGTGCGAGCAGGTGCCGTTCCGGTGGGTGGCGCAGACCGATGCCGAGTTCGTGCCGCTGCGCGAGGCGCTGGAAGCGCGTGGCGTCGCCGTCCGCCGGCCGGTCGACCCGCTCCTGCATCACGAGCTCAGGCTCGACGCGGGCGCGTTCCCGGTCGCCGAGCGCCTCTACCGGCGCACCGTGTCCCTGCCGCTCTACCCGTCGCTCTCCGCGGAGCAAGCGCGTTACGTCGCCGAGCAGACGATCGAGGTCCTGGCGTGAGGATCCAGACCGTTGTGCCCGATGCGGACTGGGACGCGGTGGTGGCGGACGACCGCGGTCTGATCTTCGCTTCGAGCGGCTACCTCGCGCTGATCGAGCACCACCTGGAAGACACGCGCCCGCGGCACCTCGGCGCGTTTCAGGAGAGCAAGCTTGTCGGCGTGCTGCCGTCGTTCACGAAGAGCGCACAGCAGTTCGGCTGCGTCAACAACTCGTCGCCGTTCTACGGCACCCACGGCGGCGTCTACACAACGCTCACGGGCATGGCCAGGGAGGAGTGCGTGCGCGCGCTGCTCGCGGCCTGGCGGCAGCAGTGCACGGACGACGGCTGCGACGTGGCGAACCTGGTGGAGCCGCTCGGCAATCGCGACGCGAGCCTCTATGCCGCGACGCTCGAGCCGTGGCGATCTGACGACCGGATCGGCCAGGTCGTCGATCCGATTGTCACGGACCCCGAAGAGCGGCTTGCGGGCTACCACCAGAAAACGCGGAACATGGTGCGTAAGGCGCAGCGCCAAGGCCTCGTGCTGCGCGAGGAGCGGGACGCCGTCGACTTCCTGCACACCGTCCACGCGGAGAACATGGATGCGATCGGCGGACGGGCGAAGCCGGCGCACTTCTTCCGCGCGCTCAGCGAGCACCTCGGCGCCGCCTGGACGATCTACACGGCGAGCCTCGACGGCGAGCGTGTGGCCGGCCTGCTCGTCATGTGGTTCGGTGACTGCGTCGAGTACTACACGCCCGTCACGCGCGCAGCCTTCCGGGCCGCTCAGCCGATGAGCCTGCTGATTCATCACGCACTCGGCGAGGCGAGCGCGCGGGGTTGCAGCCGCTTCAACTTCGGCGGCACGTGGACGACGCAGGAGGGTGTCTACCGCTTCAAGGCGCGCTTCGGCGCCACCGACGTGCCCTACCGCTATTACGTCGTCAGGCTGCGCGACGAGTCGCCCCTACTCGACGCCGACCCGGCATCCGTGCGAGCCGCGTTCGACGGCTACTACCTGTACCCCATGGCGGCCTGACGTGCAGTCCGAAACCGTCAATCGCCTGCTGTTCGATTATGAGTCGCTCGCCGAGACCGAATGGCGCGGCCTCGCCGAGACGCTGCCGCTGAAGCTCCGGCGGTGGTTGGGCACGCACCACCCGGACAACGCGATGCGACGGCGGTTCTTCGAGCTCAGCGGCGTAGCGGTCGGCGAAGGCACCGTCATCAATCCCAATTTCGTCGTCTCGGACGGCTACCAGCCCCTGCTCACGATCGGCGCCCAGGTCGCGATCGGGCCCAACGTCACCGTCATCTGCCAGTCCGGACCCAACAACTCGCCCGTGGCCGAGCTCGCGTACGTGGCCGAGCACCTGATCCGGGACGAGCCGGTAGCGATCGAGGACGGTGCCTGGATCGGCGCCAACGTCGTGCTGCTGCCCGGGACGACGGTCGGACGCAACAGCGTTGTGGCGGCCGGTGCGGTAGTGGTCCGCGACGTCGAGCCGCTGACCCTGGTCGGCGGCGTTCCCGCCCGGCTCCTTCGACGGCTCGAGGACTGAAGCATGTGCGGCCTTGCCGGGATCCTCCAGCTCGACGGCGCGCCCGTGTCGCACGCCGTGCTGCAGCGCATGACCGACGCGGTGATCCATCGCGGCCCGGACTCGGAGGGGTACTACGTCGCCGGCCCGATCGGCTTCGGTCACCGGCGACTCGCGATCCAGGATCCCACGCCGGCGGGGCAGCAGCCGATGGCGACGCCGGACGGCCGCTACGTGCTCTCGTTCAACGGCGAGGTCCTCAACTTCCACGAGCTGCGGGTCGAGCTCGAGGCGGTCGGACATCCCTTCCATTCACGCTCGGACACCGAGGTCGTGCTGGCGGCGCTCCAGCGCTGGGGCACGGACGCGCTCGTGCGCTTCAACGGCATGTTCGCGCTCTGCCTGTGGGACACCGAACGGCGCGAGTTGCTGCTCGCGCGCGACCGCTACGGCATCAAGCCGATGTACGTCGCGCAGCGGGGCGACACCGTCCTCTTCGGCTCGGAGGTCAAGGCGCTGCTCGCGCATCCGGCGCTGTCGGCGGGGATCGACCTGCTGGCGCTGCGCGAGTACCTGACGTTCCAGAACCTCTTCACCGAGCGCACGCTGTTCTCAGACGTCCGCCTCATGCCGCCCGCGACGTTCGTGCGGCTCGGCGTGGGCCGGCCGCTGGAGGAGCCGCAGCGCTACTGGGACTTCGAGTTCGCCGAGGACAGTGCGGCGAACGACGCGGAGCTGCTCGAGGAGCTCGACCGCCTGCTCACGCAGGCGGTGTCACGGCATCTCATCAGCGATGTACCGGTGGCCACGTACCTGTCGGGCGGGATGGACTCGGGCTCGATCACGTCGATCGCGTCCCGTCAGCTCCCTGATCTGAAGACGTTCACGGTCGGCTTCGACCTGCATTCGGCTTCCGGGCTCGAGCTGGCGTTCGACGAGCGCCAGCGGGCCGAGCATCTCTCCTACGTGTTCGGCACCGAGCACTACCAGATGGTCCTCAAGGCGGGCGACATGGAGCGCGTCCTTCCCCGCCTCGTCTGGCATCTCGAGGACCTGCGGGTCGGTCAGTCGTATCCCAACTTCTACGCCGCTCAGTTGGCGAGCCGTTTCGGCAAGGTGGTCCTGTCGGGAGCCGGCGGCGACGAGCTCTTCGGCGGCTATCCATGGCGCTACTACCGCGCGGTTGTCAACGACGACTTCGAGCACTACATCGACAAGTACTACGACTACTGGCAGCGCATGGTCGACGAGGAGACGATGGCCCGTCTGCTCGGTCCTGTCTGGTCGCAGGTTGGCGATCTCTCGACCCGCGACATCCTGCGCGATGTTTTCCCGGTCCATCCGGAGCACATCGAGCGTCCCGAGGACTACGTCAATCTGTCGCTGTACCTCGAAGCGCGCACGTTCCTCCACGGCCTCCTCCTGGTCGAGGACAAGCTCTCGATGGCTCACGGCCTCGAGACCCGACTCCCGTTCCTTGACAACGATCTCGTCGAGTTCGCACAGTCGCTGCCGGTCCGTCTCAAGCTCGGCAAGCTGGCCGACGTCGTGCGCGTCAACGAGAACGAGCCCGGTGACAAGGCCGAGGCGTTCTACCGCCGCTCCGGCGATGGCAAGATGCTGCTCCGCAGCGCCATGGGCCGCCACCTGCCGGAGGCGGCGATCACGAACGTCAAGCAGGGATTCAGCGGCCCGGACGCGAGCTGGTTCCGCGGCGAGAGCATCGACTACGTGCGCCGGCGGCTCCTGCAATCGGACGCGCGCATCTACGAATGGCTCGACGCCGACGTCGTGCGGTCGCTCGTCGACGACCACCTCAGCGGGCGCGAGAACCGCCGGCTGCTCATCTGGTCGCTCCTCTGCCTGGAGGAGTGGGCCCGGGCCTTCCTCTAGACCGGCTATGACGCTTCCCGACTCGATGACCGCGCAGGACAGGATGCCCGTGGACGGCGTGCTCGTCGTCTACAACCGGCCCGCGGGGCCGTGGGTCAAGGACGCCTCGACCGTCCGTGAGCACCTGCACTCCTTCAAGCACCACAGCCGCCACAGGGTGTGGGAGGTCAACACCGACTTCGGCTTCCCGCGCGGCCTCGAAGGGCTTGAGTTCCGGGCCATCTTGCTGCACTACTCGGTCTTCGGCATGGGCCCGTACGCGCTCGACGAGCGTTGGCTCGAGTACCTCGACAGCACGAGCGCCTACAAGGTCGCGTTCTTCCAGGACGAGTGCACGCGCTGTCAGCGCCGCTTCGCGTTCCTCAACGACCACCGCATCGACTGCGTCTACACCTGCCTCGAGCCGTCGGAGTTCCCGAAGGTCTACGGGAGGTACACGAGCGTGCCCAAGCTCGCGTCGAACCTGCCGGGCTACGTCTCCGACAAGATCGTCGACGTCGGCCGCCGGTTCACCGTCCCGTTCGAGCGCCGGACAGTCGACGTCGGCTACCGCGGCCGGCCGCTGCCGGCCTATCTCGGGCGCGGGGCGATGGAGAAGCACGAGATCGGTGTGCGCTTCGGCGAGCTGGCCGCCGGCAGTGGGCTGCGGCTTGACCTCGCCACCGGCGAGGGCGACCGCTTGTACGGCGATGCCTGGTACGAGTTCATGGCGCGCTGCCGGTGCGTCCTCGGCGTCGAGTCGGGCGTCTCGGCGTTCGACCTCGAGGACGAGGTGCTGCACGAGTACAACCGCCGCCTGGCGCTCGGCCTCGACGTCGGCCTCAACGATCTCGAGACGCTGCCGCGCTGGGAGGACGTCGTGTACTACCGGACGGCCAGCCCGCGCCACTTCGAGGCCGCATCGCTGCGCGTGTGCCAGGTGTTGTACGAGGGCTCCTACTCGGGCGTGATGCAGCCGATGGTCCACTACATCCCGTTGCGTAAGGACTTCTCGAACCTCGACGAGGTGTTGGCGCTGATCCGCGACGACGACGTCGTGCGCGAGATCGCCGAGAACGCCTACCGCGACCTGATCGCGTCCGGCGACTGGAGCTACGCGCGCTTCGTAGAGGGGGTCGACGAGACTCTCAGCGAGGCGGTCCCAGCCGCGCCGAGCGAAGCAGAGCGCGTCGCGGTCGACCGGCGGCTGGCCTCCGGCCGCGCGAGCCAGCGGCGGCGACGCCTAGCCCACCTCGCCTTCATCGCGCTCCTCGGCCACCGGTACGCCCAGGCCGTGCTCAAGTTCGCGCATCCGGTAACGAAGCGGGTCAGGCGGATCCTCGGCGTCCCCGGCCCCGAGCCGACGGCCTGATCGACTACAGCCCGTCGCCGTCGATCAGCGCTTGCCGCGGCGCGCCATGCGCGCGTCGAGGATGCGCGCGGCCACGCCGGGGGCGACGCGATCGACCGCCGCGTACGCCCAGCGCGGCGGGCGGACGACGAGCGTGCTGTAGGCGCTGGCCGCGAGCTGAGCGGGGCGGATCGCGGCCCCGCGCGCCGCGCCGGCCGTGAGCGGGCGCTCCTCGTCGACCACCGCCTCGATGCGCGCGGCGAGCGCGGCGTAGCCGTAGCGGCCGCTGAGCACGAGGTCGCGGTGGGCGCGCTCGGACAGCGCCTCCACCAGCGCGTGGTCGCCCAGGCGCTCCACGACGGCGTCCGCGTCGGCGAAGTCGGCCCGCACCGGCAGGTAGTGAACGTCCGGCTCCAGCACGCCGTCGTAGTCGCCCGCGACCAGCACCTGCGCGGACTTCGCCACCGCTGCCTCCAAGTGGCGCGGCCCGATGGCCCCGAGCGGTGTGTTGTCCCAGCCCGCCGGCATCGCGGCATCGAACTCCTCGAACGTCAAGCCGGGGCGCTCGGCCAACAGCCGGCCCTCGCAGGCCACGAGCTCCCCGCGGCGGTCGATGGCGCTCGCGCCGCTCTCGCTGCCAAGCACAGCCCGGGCCGAGGCCATGAAGGGGAACCAGCGGTCGCCGAGGATCGCGTCGCGGCCGTCCAGCGACACGTCGACCCGCAAGCCGGCCGCCAGCGCGCGCGGGGCGAGCTCCTCCGCCACGCGCAGCTTCGCCTGGCCCAGGCGGCCGAAGCGCGGCGGCAACGCCTTCGCGCGGTACGCCAGGTCGAGCGGGCGGCGGGCGTGGGGAAGAACGACGCCGGCTTGACGGGCCGCCTCGCGCTCGTCGACGTAGCCGGTCAGGGCACGCTCGAAGCGGGCGCGGCGCACCATCCGGGGATAGAGCCGATTGCGGTGCTCGGGCCCGTAGATCGAGAACACGACGTCGACGCCGAGGTCATCCAGCCAGTCGTCGAGCATGTGCGCGTGGTCGTACTCGTCCTGCGGGAAGGCGAGCTTCAGCGCGGGCGAGGAACTAACCCACGTGAACGAGTCTCGCCGTGCGTCGAACCCGGGCGCCCAGCGGGCCTCGAGCAACGTGCTGTCGAGTACCAGCGCGTCCACCCGCAGCTCGCGGATCGGCCGCGGCACCGGGTACCCGGCGTTCCAGTACACGACGCGGTGACCCGCCGCGCTCGCGTCAAGGGCGCGCAGCTTCTGGCGCAGCGAGGCTCGCATCGCGCCTGGCGCCGTGTGCTGGTAGAGCACGAGCAGCGTCCGCGGCGTCCCGCCGAAGGCCAGCGAGCGAGGGCTGCCGGCGCGCCAGAGGGGCCTACTCACCGGCCGCGGTACCGAGGCCGCTCATGCAGCCAGCCGCGCATGCGCCTCATCAGGTCGGTTAGCCACGGGGCGCGGCGCGACACGACGCGGTACGGGAGCCGGGGCGCCCGGATCACGACCTTGTTGTAGGCGTCCGCCCTTGCCTTCGCCGCGCGCCAGGCCAGCTCACCGCGCGAGCCGCGCCGCGGCCGGTCGCCGGCGACCTCCTCGACCACCGTCTCCACGTGTGCCGCGAAGGCCCCGTAGGAGTAGCTGCCGCTGAGGATCAGGTCCTCCCAGGCGCGCTCGGCGAAGGCTTCCGTCTCGGCCGGGTCGGCGATCCGGTCAAGCGCCTCGTCGAGGTTCGACAGGTCCTGACGGAGCGGTACGTAGTGGCGATCGGCCTCCAGGATGCCGTCGTACTCGCCCTCCACGAGCAGCTGTGCTGTCTTCGCCTGCGCGGCCTCGAACAGCCGCGGGCTGATGGCGGTGAAGCCGTAGTCGTCCCAGCCGGGCGGCTGCAGCGCCGAAAACTCCTCGAAGGTCGCGTCGGGGTGCTCGGCACGCCACGCGGCCTCGAAGCGCCGCAGCTCGCCGTAGGGGTCGAGGGCGCTGGAGCCGCTCTCTGTGCCGATCACGCAGCGCCCGGTGGCCAGGAACTCGAACCACGCATCGCCGTACTTGGTGTCCGCGATCCGCGTCGAGATGTCGGTGCGCAGGCCGTGCGCGCGCGCCGCTGGGTCGACGACCTCGGCGATCCGGTGCTTGAGCTGCCCGTGGTGGCCGACGTAGAAGGGCAGGTTGCGCGCCCGGTAGACGATGTCCAGCGTGCGCTCGGCGTGCGGCCGCGGCAGCGTCTCCACCGCGCCGACCGCTCGGTCGTCGACGAAGCCGGTGTACGAACGCTCCATCCGCGTCCGTGCGCTCGTCCGGGGATAGAGCGTGCTCCAGTGGCGCTCGTCGAGCACCGAGAACACGCAGTCGAGGTCCAGGCTTTCCAGCCACTCGTCCAGCGTGTGGGCGCAGACGTACTCGTCCTGCGGCATCGCCAGCCGTACGGCGTCGCTGTCCCGGATCCAGTCGAGGCTTGACCGCCAGCGCTCGAACGGCGCGTGCCAACGCATGCAAAGCACTGAGTAGTGCAGCAGCACGACGTCGAACGGATAGTCACGTACCCAGCGCGGCACGCCGTGCAGGGCGTTCCAGAACAGGACGTCGTGTGCTGTCAGCGAGTGGTCGAGGAAGCGCAGGTGCTGCACCGTCGTCGGCCGCATCGGCTCGGCCTCGGCGTGGAGATAGAGGATCAGCCATGCGCGCGGCGTCGCGTCGACGGCCGAGCGCGTCCACGGTGCACCGGCGCGCCAGATGCGCGTCGTGGTCCCCGTCTCCAGCGCCGTCATGCCCGGCGATGCTAGACGAAGCGCCCAGAGGCGCTGCTACCCTGGCCGCGCGTGGCCGCCCAGCCCGGCATCGACGTCGCGAACACCGTCTTCTGGGACGAGCTGTGCGGATCGAACCTGGCGCGCGAGGTCGGCATCACCGACGCCTCGCCAGCCTCGCTGGAGCGCTACGACCGCGCCTACTTCGAGCTCTACCCGTACCTCGCCGGCTACCTGCGGGCGCCCGAGATGGCCGGCCGCCGCGTGCTCGACGTCGGCTTAGGCTATGGCACCGTGGCCGAGTTCTTGGCCCGCGCGGGCGCCGACTACCACGGGCTCGACATCGCCAGCGGCCCGGTGGAGATGGCCCGCCACCGGCTGGCCGGCATCCCGGGCGCGCGACCCGAGCAGGTGCAGCAGGGCTCGGTGCTCGAGCTGCCGTTCCCCGAGGACTCCTTCGACCGCGTCGTCTCCATCGGCTGCCTGCACCACACGGGCGACCTAGCGCGTGCCGTGGCCGAGGCGCGCCGCGTGCTGCGGCCGGGCGGCGAGCTGCTGCTGATGGTCTATAACCGCCACTCCGCGCGGCGCGTGCTGCTCTGGCCGCTGCTCGCCGTGCGCCACCGGCTGATGGCCGACGCGCCGACGCCCGAAGCGTGGATGCGGTACGCCTACGACGGCACCCCGGGCGGCGACTCGCCACCGCACACCGACTTCGTCAGTGCGGCCGACCTGCGCGGCCTCTTGCACGGAATGCGCGACGTGCGCATCGACCGGCGCAATATCGACCGCGTGCCGCTCGGACCGGTGGAGGTCTCGCGGGCGCGCCTGATGCGGCTGGGCCTCGACCGTCTAGTCGGGCTCGACCTCTACGCCACCGCGCGGCGCTGACGCGCGGCGTTCAGCGCCAGCGTTCGAGAAGCTCCTCGTCCGACACGCCACGTACCTGCCGGGCCGGCACGCCGACCATGAACGCGCGCGCCGGGACGTCCTTGGTCACGACCGCGCCGGCCGCCACGAACGCCTCCTCGCCGATCTCCACGCCCGGTACGAGCACGGCGCTGCCGCCGATCCGGGCGGCGCGGCGGATCGTGGCACCGCGCAGCGCGTACTCAGGCCCGTGGCGGCTCATCGTGTCGTCGTTCGTGGTCGATGCGCCAGGGCCGAGGAAGACGTCGTCCTCGATCACGCTGTACGCGGTCACGTAGACCTGCGACTGCACCTTCACGCGGGCGCCGAGGCGGACGTCGTTGTCGATCCCCGCCGCGCGGCCGATCACGGTGCGCTCGCCGATCGTCGTGCGCTCGCGCACCTGCGCCTGGTCGCCGACGATCGCCTCGTCGCCGATCTCGCTGCCGGCGTAGACGACTGCACCGACGCAGACCGTCACTCGAGCGCCAATCCGTAGCGGCGGCAGCGCGGTGCGCGCAGCCGTCGAGCTGCGAGCGAGCCGCGGCGACTTGCCGAGCACGGCGCCGTGTTCGATCACGCAGCCGTCGCCGATCACGGTGCCGTCGTGCACCACCACGTGAGCGCCGAACAGCACGCCCTCGCCGATCTGCACGCCGTCGCCGAGCACGAGGCCGACGGCCTCCACCGCACCCCGCAGCACGGCTCAGCTCCCAGTCAGCGCAACCGTGCGAGCGAGCCCGCCACGGCGCGTGGTGTCCAGCGACTGCTGGAGCGCCTCGAGCACGCGCACCACGCGCAGGCCGGCGGCGCCGTCGGAGATCGGGGGCGTGCCGGCGCGGATCGACTCCACGAAGTGCTCGCACTCGGTCCGCAGCGGCTCGACGCTCGATAGGCGCGGGCTCCAGATGTCGCCCGAGCGGGTGATGTACTCGCCGTACGAGTTGGTCTGCTCGTCGAAGCCCTTGTCGTAGACGGCGATCTTGCCCTCGAGCGCCATGTCGTCAAAGGTCGCCATCCGCCCTTCGCCGACGACCGTGAAGCGCCGCTCCTTGTGCGGGTCCAGCCACGACAGGTGCAGGTGGGCGGCGAGGCCGGATGGGAAGCGAAGGAAGCAGAAGACGACGTCCTCGATGCCCTCGCGCATGTAGCTCTCGCCGCGCGCCTCGACCTCGTAGGGCTCTTCGCCGGCGAGGCGCAGGAGCACCGATATGTCGTGCGCACCCAAGGACCACAGGGCGTTCTCGTCGGCGCGCAGCTTGCCGAGGTTCAGCCGGTTGCCGTAGATGTAGAGCACGCGCCCGAGCGCGCCCTCGTCGATCAGCTCCTTGAGCTTGACGACGCCGGGGTGGTACTCGAGCAGGTGCCCGACCATCAGCGTTCGATCCGCGGCGGCCGCTGCGGCCACAACGGCTTCCGCGTCGGCCGCCGATTGCGCCATCGGCTTCTCGACAAAGCAGTGTTTGCCGGCTTCCAACACGCGAATCGCGAGTTGCGCGTGGGAGGGGACGGGCGTCGCCAGCGCAACGGCGTCGACGGTGTCGTCGGCCAGGACCTCGTCGAGGTCTCCCGTCAGACGGGTGCCGGGGAATGAGGCGGCGACGCGCTCACGGCTGGCCTCGGAGGCGTCACAGCACCACGCCAACTCCGCGTCGGGCAGCCGCGCGAAGTTGCGAGCGATGTTCGGACCCCAGTAGCCCAGACCGGCGACGGCGACCCGCAATGGGCGTTCAGTCGTCATGGGTCGCAGGAGTCTAGAAGGGGCGGTTCATACAATGCGCTCACTCCGATGGATCGCCCGAGGCCCATCACCGCCGCGCGCTCCGTTGCGGCGCCCGCTCTGCCGCCCACCGCCGAGGTGCTCGGCATCCCGCTCGCGCTGACGGACTATGACGGCACGCTGGACTGGATCGACGCCGCCGTGGCCGCCGGCCGGCGCGGCTACATCTGCGTCGCCGCGACGCACACGGTGATGGCCGCCGCCGACGACCCGCAGCTGCGCGAAGCCGTCCGCGGCGCCGACTTCACGGTCGCCGACGGCCAGCCGCTCGTGTGGGCCCTGAACCTGCTCGGCCACCGCGTCGGCGACCGCGTCTACGGGCCTGATCTGATGGACCGGGCCTGCGCGCGCGCCGCTAAGACGGGCCGGCGCTTCTACCTCTACGGCGGGCGCAACCAGGGCGCGCTCGCCCAGCTTGCGCGCAACCTGCGCCTGCGGCACCCTGGGCTGCAGATCGTGGGCGGCTACGTGCCGCCGTTCCGCGAGCTCACCGAAGCCGAGGAGGAGGCCGTGGCGGCCGACATCAGCCGCTCCGCCGCCGACGTCGTGTGGGTCGGCATCGGCGTCCCCAAGCAGGAGAAGTGGATGGCGCGCATGCGCCATCGGCTCGCCGCGCCGGTGCTGGTCGGCGTCGGCGCCGCGTTCGACTTCCACGCCGGCCTGATCCCGCAGGCGCCTGGCTGGATGCAGCGGCTCGGGCTCGAGTGGGCATTCCGGCTCGCCCAGGAGCCGCGCCGGCTGTGGCGGCGCTACCTCCGCTACAACCCGCGCTTCGTCGTCGGCTTCGCGCGCCAGTGGGCGCGCGCGCGCTTCGGACTCCCCGTCTGACATGCCCTACGACGTCGCGGTCATCGGGCTCGGGCGGGTCGGCCTTCCGCTCGCCCTCGCGTTCGCCGACGCGGGCCTGCGCGTGCTCGGGATCGACAAGGATGCGGACCGGCTCGAGGCGGTGCGCTCGCAGCGGATGCCGTTCAAGGAGCCCGGCACCGACGAGCTGCTCTCGCGCACGCCGCTCGACGTCTCGGCGCGCGCGACCGACGCCGCCGAGTCCGACGCGATCGTGCTCACGCTCGGCACGCCGACGTTCGCGCACATCGAGATCGACCTGGGCGAGATCCGCTCGGTGCTCGACGACCTGCTCCCGGTGCTCCGACCGGGCCAGCTGCTCGTGCTGCGCTCGACCGTCGCACCCGGCACGACCGAGTTCGTGGCGGGCTACCTGGAGAAGAAGCGCGGCTTCAACGTCGGCGAGGACCTGTTCGTCGCGCACGTGCCCGAGCGGATCGCCGCCGACCGGTTCATGGCGGAGATCGGCACGCTCCCGTGCATCGTCGGCGGCCTCGGCGAAGGCTCCGGCGAGCGGGCCGGGCGGTTGTTCGACGTGCTCGGCGCGCCGATCGTGCAGACCACGCCGGTGCAGGCCGAGCTGGCGAAGATCTGGACCAACATCCTGCGCTACACGACGTTCGCGCTCCCCAACCTGCTGATGATGGATTGCGAGCGCTACGGCGCGAACGTGTTCGACGTGATCGACCTCGTCAACCGCGACTTCCCGCGCGGCGGCATGGCGGCGCCGGGCCTGACGGCCGGGACGTGCCTGCGCAAGGACTTCGCGTTCTCGGAGGAGAAGTCGAACGCGCCGGGGATGCTGCTCGGCGTCTCGCGCGTGCACGAGAGCGTGCCGCTGTTCCTGATCGACGGCGTCAAGCGCCGGCTCGGAGGATCGCTGCGCGAGCGCAAGGTCGCCGTGCTCGGGCTCGCGTTCAAGCGCGACACCGATGACGAGCGCGACTCGCTGTCGCACAAGCTGCTGCGGCTGCTGGAGCGCGAGCTGGCCGACGTCGCGGTGCACGACCCGATGGTCGCCACGCCGACGGCCTCGTTCGAGCAAGCCGTGGACGGCGCCGACGTGGTCGTCGTCGCCACGAACCACAGCGCGTTCGAGCGGCCCGAGGCGCTCGCCGCGATCGGCGAGCGGGCGAAGCCGGACTGCCTCGTCGTCGACCCGTGGAACACGCTCGGTGCGGCGCAGGTGTTCGCCTACGCGAACGAGATCGCCGCGCTGCGCACGTGAGCCGCGTCCTCGTCACCGGCGGCGCCGGCACGATCGGCGCCGCGGTCGTCCGGCGCCTGCTCGGCGATCCTGACTGGGAGGTCCGCGTCTCCGACCAGCGCGCGGCACCGGACTGGATGCGCGAGGGCAGCGAGATCCACACCGGCGACCTGCGCGATGTCGACGAGGCGCGGCGCGCGCTCCGCGGCTGCACGCACGTGATCCACCTGGCGGCGATCGTGGGCGGGATCGCGAACTTCCACAAGCTCCCGTTCACCCTGTCCGAGGTCAACCACGCGCTCTACAACGCCGTCTTCCGAGCGGCGATCGAAGAGCGCGTCGAGCGCTTCACCTACGTGTCCTCGAGCATGGTGTTCGAGAACGCCGAGCAGTTCCCGACGCGCGAGGACTACCTGCCGCAGTGCCCGCCGCCGCGCTCGGCCTACGGGTGGTCGAAGCTGGCCGGCGAGGTGTACTGCCGTGCCGCGCACGACGAGTTCGGACTGCCGTTCACGATCTGCCGGCCGTTCAACGCCTACGGGCCGGGCGAGATGCCGGACGCCGAGCCGGGCATCGCGCACGCGGTCCCGGACCTGCTCCGCAAGGCGCTGGTCCCGATGCGCCCGCTGCCGATCTTCGGGTCGGGCGAGCAGACGCGCACGCTGACCCACGTCGACGACATCGCCGACGGCGTCGTCACCGCGATGGGCCATCAGGCCGCGCTGAACGAGGACTTCAACATCTCGGCGGCCGAGGAGCTCACCGTCGCCCAGATCGCGCGGCTGTGCTGGGAGGCTGCGGGGAACGACCCCAGTGATTTTGAGCTCGAGCATCAGCCGTCGTTCGAGGTCGACGTTCAGCGGCGGTGGCCTTCGGTGGAGAAGGCTGAGCGGCTGCTGGGCTGGCGTGCGCAGATCGGTGTCCGCGAGGGCATCGCGCAGACCGCCGAGTGGCTGCGCACGCAGCCCGTCACGTAGGCATCAACGGACGCGGACGAACGTGGCGCACTCCGTCGCGTCGTTGGCGTAGGTCTTGCCGCCCGTGCGGTAGCGGGCGTAGATCTGCCAGTTACCGGGCCGGTCGGGCAGGAAGTTGTTGAACGACCACTCGCCGTCGCGGACGCGCACGCGCGCGATCCGGGTCGCGCGCTTGACCTTGGGCGGGTACGCCCAGAGCTCGACGCGGCCGGAGTTGACGTCCGGCTCGGTGGTGCCGGCGATGACGTAGTGCCCGTCCGGCGCGCGCGTGACCTGGAACGCGAGCTGAACGCCTTGCGGCCCGCCGTAGAGGGGAGCGATCGAGAAGACGTCGAACGGGTCGCCCTGCGCCGGCTCGATGAACCACCGGGCGTCGAGGGTCTCGTCGGCCCACGGCGGGCGGACGAGCCTGACCGTCGCCTCCACGAACGCGGTCGCGCCGGGCGCGAGCGTCAATGTCACGTTGTCCAGCAGCGAGCCCGCCGTGGGGTACGCGTCGTGCAAGCGCGACCAGCGACCCGCGCAGGTGCGTAGCGAAGGTCCGACTCCGCTGTCCGGGGGGCGCACCACAAGCGTGTCGCCGCCGACAACGAGCCGCGCTGACGGCGTGACGCTGACGGTCACCTCTTCGGTCGTGGCGCCCGCAGTGAGGGTCAGACGGTGTTTCACCTTCGCGGGCAGGCTGCCCGTGGAGCCGACCCGTGAGGACGTGACGGAGATCGCCGGATTGGCGAGCGCGGCCGACGGCAGCGCGAGGGCCGCCACGATGACGAGCAGGACGGAGAGGCGCATGGCGCAGTAGACCACAGCCCGGCGCTCCCGGTAAAGGGACGCGGTCAGTCGCGTTGGCCGTGCTGCGTCACGATCAGACCGCCGCCCGCGGGAGCCGACCCGATGCTCTGCAGGCGCTGGTGGAACGCTCTTCCGACGCGGAGCGCGTGGGCCTTCGCGAGCTCGGCCCGCTCGCCGGCGAACAGTTCGTCGACCGTACCGGCCCACAGCCCCAGCCACTGCTCGAAGTGACCTGCCCGCAGCGGGACCTTGGCGTGCAGCTCGGCGTGGGGACGGAACGCGCCGCCGCCATAGCTCTGCGCGCCGAGCAGGATGGTCTCCCAGAACGACGTGATCCTGGGGACGTGGGCCTCCAGATCGAGCTTGGCGACGTCCACGAAGATGAAGCCGATGATCGGGTCCTTGAGCGCCCGGCCGTAGAAGGTGCGCACCAACCGTTCGCAGTCGGCGCGGGTCTCGATGTCGCGCACACCCATGCGCATCACTATGGCGTGCGGGCGCTGGCCGCCGCCGGAGCTGGGCGGTAGGGTCGGCAGAGGCACAGGCGATGGCGGCCAGCGAAACACTCCCGCGCTCGGTGCGAGTGCGTCGCGCCGACCGGCGTGGCCGAGCATTGCTCGACGCGGCGCTGCTGGTAGGCGTTGCCGCGCTGCTGGTGTTCCCGGTGCTGGCGAAGCTGGCCGCCGACCGGCTCCCGCGGGGTGCGCCCGCGGCACTCGCGCCGCTGCCCCCGGGCGCTCGTCCCGCCGCCCTGCGCGACCTGCCCGTTGGTCTGCGCCCCGGCCCGAAGCCGGCAGGCGTGGACGATCTGCGGGCCGCCGCCACGGCGCTTCTGGGCGAGCGGCAGGCGGCACGGCTGCTGGCGCTGGTCCGCACGGGAACCACGGGATCCCCGCGTGCCGGCGTGTATCCCTACAGGTACGCCACGCTCGAGCCGGTGCTGGCGGGCCTGCCCGCCACGCTCACGCCGGCGCAGGTCGAGGCCGCGACGGATCTCGGCGCTCGGTTGATCCTGCTCGAGGCGAACAAGACGGGGAAGCTGTGGGCCGCCCCCGCCGCTTTTGCTCTGCTCGACCGCGCCCGGCGGGACGGAGCGTGCGCCCCGGCGCTCGACATCCTGCTGCTCGTGGCGTCGGACACCGTGCCGGTCGACCGCATCGTGGCCGAGGAGGGGGAGCGGGCGCGCCGCGCGTGCCCCGGTGACCCGACGCCGGGGTGGCTGCTGGGCCAGTACCAGTCGACGATGGCGCTGCCTGAGATCCAGAAGACCGGGTCCGCCGACCCTGAGACAGGTCTCGCGACGTTCCGGCGGCTCGTGCGCGACCATCCGGGCGCTCCAGCGGCGTGGGCGGGTCAGGCTGACGCCTTCGTGCGGCTCGCCGCGACGACGCCGCCGAACCGCCCGTGGGTCGCACGCCACCTCTACGAGCGCGCACTCGCGGGTTACCGGCGCGCTGCCCGCCTGCGCCCGGGGGCTGAGACCGAGATGGGCGTCGCACGGGCATTGGCGGGCCTCGGGCGAGTCGACGAAGCCGTCGCGCTCCAGCGGCGCGCCGTCGCTGCGCTGCCGTCACAGCCGTTGCCGCAGGCCCAGCTCATGGTCTATCTCGAAGCCGCGCACCGGTTCGACTTGGCCGCCGACGCGGCGGAGCGACTGCTCCAGCTGACCGGCGGCGAGCCGCGCGGGCCGGGATTGTTCCCCGCGATACCGACGGCCGCGAACTTCACGCGCGACGACGCGTACGGGTTGATCTCGATCGGCGCCGGACGGTTCGCGCCCTTCGCGGTGACGTTGAACCCACCGACTAACGACGTCGCCTCGCCCGCCACGATCGGGGACCTGTCCTTCATTCCGGAGTACCGCCCGAGCCCTGGTCTGACCACGAGCGAGCGATGGTGCGCTGACTGGTCGCGCCGGCGCGACCTCCTCCTGGCAGGCCGCGCGGCCGAGGCGGTCGCGGGTTTCCCGCCGGAGTTCCGGCCGCTGCCGGGCCACGGCGTCCAGTGCGAGTCCGCCGCTCCGTCCGTGCTGGCCGGCATCGCTCGACTCGAGCTGGGGGAGCCGATCCGCGCGACCGCGTTGACGATGACCGAGGACGAACGCCAGAACCTCTGGCGGTGGGCGGGCAATCTGCCGAACGCCGAGCGCGCGGCGCGGAATGGGTCGGGCGCGCTCCGACCGCGTCACTGCCGCTGCTCCGGCTCGGCGAGATCGAGTTCCTGCGCGGCCGGTACGACGACGCCGCGCGCGACTTCGGAGCCGCCGCGCGGCGAGCGCGCGAGCGAGCCCGCCCCAGTCCCACCGCCGAGAGCCGGGCGATGCTCGACCGCGGCGCCGCGCTCGCGGCCGCCGGGCGGCGCGAGGAGGCGGCGCAGGCGTTGCGGGAGGCCGACGACGTCGCCTCGCGCGCCGAGCCCGCCGTTGCGCAGAGCAACTTTTCCGACAGCGACCCCGTGCTGGCGACAACGTCGTACTACGCCCGCGTGCAGCTCGGCGAGCTCGCCCGCGACTCGGGCGCGCTGCCGGCGGCGGCTGAGGCGTACGAGGCGGCGCGCGAGCGTGTGCCCTCGCTGCTCGACAACCGGATTCAGTTCCACGTCGAGCAACTCGAGAACAACGCGGCGATCGTCGACGTCGCGCTCGGGCGAGTCGGCAGCGGGGTCGCCGCGACGCGACGCGCGCTCGCGGTAGACGAGGAGAACCCGGCACTGCTGATGACCGCCGGCTTCGCGGCCGAGCGCGGCGGCGATCACGCCGCCGCGATCCGGCTCAACCGGGCCGCTCTGGCCGCCGACGCGTCGGCCTACCCCGCAGCGAACGATCTCGGCGTCCTGCTCGCCCGCCAGGGCCGCGACGACGCGGCGGTGGCGGCGCTGCGCCGTGCCGTCGGCGCCGAGCCGCGCTACGCGTTGGGCTGGTTCAACCTCGGCGTCGTTCTCGGCGGGATGGGACCGGCGCACCTGCTCTCCTCCCAGGGCGCGCTCGCCCGCGCGTTCGACCTCGAGCCGGCCCTGCGCGACCGCGAACGCGAGCCCACGCTCGACGCCAAGACCTACCGCACCGGGCTCGACGTGTCGCGGCCGCTGCCCCCGGAATGGAGCTTCGCGGCCTCGCAGCGCCACGCGCCGGCGAAGACCGTCGGCGTAGCGGCGTTCCTGATGCTCGCGCTGACGCTGGGCCGCACGCTGAGCGCCCGCCGCTCGGGCCGGGCGCTGGCCGAGACCTGGCTGGCACGGGTCGACCGCGCGTCCGGGCGGATGGGGTTCCTGCGCAGGCTCGCGCACCCGGCGATCGCGGTCGTCGCCACGCTGCTGGTGTTCCTGGCGCCGCTGGCCCGTGACCCGGGCGGTGGAGCGACGGCGGCGGTCGTCGGCGCACTCGGCCTGTGCGTGCTGATCGCCGTGGCGCTCCGCGCGCGCAGCCTGGCGGCACGGGACGAGCCGGGCGCCGAGCGCCAGCGCACGTGGCCGCCCGGCCTGGCCTTCGGCCTCGGCGGCGCCGCCGCCGGGGTCAGCTGGGCCCCGCTTCCAGTGCTCGGTGAGGGCGCAAACGCGCGCCTGCACCGCGCGGCGCCGGTCGCGCTCGCGCTCGTGGCCGTGCCGCTCGTCATCGCGACCGCCTGGTCGGACATCCCGCTCACGCGCAGCCTCGCCGCCGCGGCCCTGGTCATGGCCGCCTCGCTGCTCACCCCGGTCAAGCCCGTGGACGGCGGCGCGATCGCCGCGGCCGGCGGCGCCGCCGCCGGCTTTACCGCGATCGCGCTTGCTGCGCTGCTGGCGCTTGGGCTCGTGTGAAGTCGCGCAAGGCGTCGACCACGAGGTCTTGCTGCGCGTCGGTCATACCGGCGAACAAGGGCAGCGTGACGGCGCGCGTGCTGTAGGCGTCGGTCAGCGGGAGCTCCGGCGCGCCGTCCGCGTAGATCGAGAAGCGGTGCACGGGCGGGTAGTGCAGGCTGGTCTGGATGCCGCCGGCGGCGAGTGCGGCACGCAGCGCGTCGCGGTCGATGCCCGCGTCGACGACTGCCGTGAAGATGTGCATCGCGGGTGCGGCGGTCGGGACGATGCCGTCGACCTCGGCGAGCCGCTCGCGGTAGCGGCGGTCGAGCTCGCCGCGGCGCGCGTTCTCCTCGTCGAGGCGCGCCAGGCGCGCGGTGAGCAGCGCGGCGCGCGGCTCGTCGATCCGGTAGTTGAACCCGAGCGCGACGACGTCGTAGCCGGCCGCGTGGCCGCGGTGGCGATCCCACGTGAGCGTCGTCATCCCGTGCGAGCGCAGCAGGCGCATGCGCTCGGCCAGCGCGTCGTCGTCGGTCACGACCGCGCCGCCCTCCCCCACTGCGAGGTTCTTGTTGGAGAAGAACGAGAACGCTCCGGCGGCTCCGAACGTGCCGAGGTGACGGCCGTCGTGGCGCACGCCGATCGCGTGCGCGGCGTCCTCCAGCAGCGTCAGGCCGCGCGCGTCGGCAAGCTCCCGGATCGCCGCGATCTCGCCCGGATGACCGCCGTAGGCGACCACCATGATGGCCTTCGTGCGCGGCGTGATCGCGGCCTCGACGGCGGCGGCCGGCGTCCACGGCTCCTCGAGTGCGGCGATGTCGGCGAACACCGGCGTCGCGCCGGTGTAGGCGACCGCGTTCACGCTCGCCACGAACGTCAGCGACGGCACGATCACCTCGTCGCCCGGGCCGAGCCCGGCGGCGAGGCAGATCAGGTGAAGGGCGGCGGTTCCGTTCGCGACCGCCAGCGCGTGGCGGGCGCCGGTGTACTCGGCCAGCGCACGCTCCAGCTCCTCGGTGCGCGGACCCATGCTGAGCCAGCCGGAGCGGTAGACGTCGGCGACCACCGCGATGTCCTCCTCGGCGACAACCACATCCGCGAGCGGAACACTCCAGGCGGGCATCTGGCCAGGGTATCGATAGCCTGGCAAGCCGATGAGAGCGGTTGTTCTCGCCGGCGGGCTCGGAATGCGCCTGCGGCCCTACACCACGATCCTCCCGAAGCCGCTGCTCCCCATCGGCGACCGGCCGATCGTCGAGATCATCCTCCGCCAGCTCGCTGCGGCCGGGTTCAGCAAGGCCGACCTGTGCGTCGGGCACCTCGGGGAGCTGATCCGCGTGTACTTCAGCGAGGGCACGGTGCTTCCGGAGGGCCTGAAGCTGGACTGGCACTGGGAGCCGGAGGAGCCGCTCGGCACCGCCGGCGCCCTGCGCGTCGTCCCGAACCTCGAGGGCACGTTCCTGGTGATGAACGGGGACATCCTCACGACGCTCGACTACGGCGCGCTGGTCGCCCACCACCGCGCGTCCGGTGCCGGGCTGACGATCGCGGTCCAGGACAAGCGGGTCGAGATCGACCTCGGCGTGCTCGAGCTCGACGGCGACGGCCACCGCGTCGTCGGCTATCGCGAGAAGCCGTCGCTCGGCTACTGCGTGAGCATGGGCATCTACGTCTACGAGTCGCGCCTGCTCGAATATCTGCCGGATGGGCCGTGCCAGTTCCCCGACCTCGTCCACCTGCTGCTGGAGGCGGGCGAGCACGTCGAGTCCTACCACTCCGAGGACCTCTGGTTCGACATCGGGACCGTCGGCGAGTACGAGCGCGCGATGGCGGAGTTCGACCGCCTTGGAAGCTGGCCGGGGTGAGGCGCGCGCTGATCACGGGAATCACGGGCCAGGACGGCTCGTACCTGGCGGAACTGCTGCTCGACAAGGGCTACGAGGTGCACGGGATGGTGCGCCGCTCCTCGACCGAGCGGTTCGAGCGGATCGAGCACCTGCGCGACCGGATCACGCTGCACCAGGGCGACCTGCTCGACCAACGGTCGCTGGTCGACGCGATGCGCGCGTGCCGGCCGGACGAGATCTACAACCTCGCCGCGATGTCGTTCGTCGCCGTGTCGTGGATCCAGCCGACGCTGACGGCCGAGTTCACCGGCGTCGGCGTGACGCGGATGCTCGAGGCGATGCGCGAGGCCTGCCCGGAGGCGCGCTTCTACCAGGCCTCCTCGAGCGAGATGTTCGGCAAGGTGCGCCAGACGCCGCAGAACGAGGAGACGCCGTTCTACCCCCGCTCGCCGTACGGCGTGGCCAAGGCGTACGGCCACCACATCACGGTCAACTACCGCGAATCGTACGGCCTGCACGGATGCTCCGGAATTCTGTTCAATCACGAAAGCCCTCGCCGCGGGCTCGAGTTCGTAACCCGCAAGATCACTTGGCACGCGGCCGCGATCAAGCTCGGGCTGGCGAACGAGCTGCGGCTCGGGAACCTCGACGCCAAGCGCGACTGGGGCTACGCCCTCGACTACGTGGACGCGATGTGGCTGATGCTCCAGCAGGACCGCGCCGACGACTACGTGATCGCGACCGGAGAGACGAACAGCGTGCGCGACTGCGTGCAGATCGCGTTCGACCGCGTCGGCATCGACTGGCAGCCGTACGTCGTGATCGACGACTCGTTCAAGCGGCCGGCTGAGGTCGACCTGCTCGTGGGCGACGCGTCGAAGGCCGAGCGCGAGCTGGGCTGGAGGCCGCAGACGACCTTCGAGCAGCTGATCGAGCTGATGGTCGACGCGGACCTGAAGCTGCTCGGCGGGTGAGCGCCCCGGCGTTCTGGCGCGGCCGGCGCGTGCTCGTGACGGGGCACACCGGCTTCAAGGGCGCGTGGCTGACGCTGTGGCTGCACGCGCTCGGCGCGGACGTGAGCGGCTTTTCCGGCCCGCCGCCCTCCGCGCCGTCGCTGTTCGAGCTGGCGCGCGTCGGCGAGCTGGCGGCCGACTTCCGCGGCGACGTCCGCGACGCCGGCGCCATCCGCGTGGCGTTTGAAGCGGCGCGGCCGGAGGTGGTCTTCCACCTCGCGGCGCAGTCGATCGTGCGCGCGTCGCTGGTGGACCCCGCCGGCACGTACGCGACCAACGTGCTCGGCACCGCGCACGTGCTCGAGGCGGCCGGCGACGCCGCCGTCGTCTGTGTCACGAGCGACAAGTGCTACGCGCCCGGCGACCACCCGCACCGCGAGGGCGACCCGCTCGGCGGGCGCGATCCCTACTCCGCCTCGAAGGCGGCGCAGGAGCTGGTGGCGGCGGCCCACCGCGAGTCGCGCGGCGGGCGTGTGGCGACCGCCCGCGCGGGCAACGTGATCGGCGGCGGCGACTGGGCGCAGGACCGGCTGCTGCCCGACCTCGTCCGTGCGCGCGAGTCCGGCGCGCCCGTCGTCCTGCGACATCCCGACGCCGTGCGCCCGTGGCAGCACGTGCTCGGGCCGCTCGGCGGCTATCTGCGGCTCGCCGAGCGCCTGGCCGGGTCGGCCGAGTTCGCCACCGCATGGAACTTCGGCCCGGCCGGGGCCGACGCGCGGCCAGTGCGCTGGGTCGTCGACCGCGTACGCGAGCGCTGGCCCGTCGATGTGCGGGTCGAGCCGGGCGACGCCGTCGAGGCGCCGGCGCTGCGGCTGGACGCGTCAGCCGCCCGCGAGCGGCTCGAGTGGGTACCGGCGCACGACCTCGCCTCCGGCCTCGACGCCACGCTCGACTGGCACGACGAGCTGCGCGCCGGAGCCGACGCGCGCGCCGTCACTCTGCGGCAGATCGCCGCCGTAGACCCAGGATGCTGAGCAGGAACGACGAGAAGAAGACCTGGACGCCGATCACGATCAGCGTCGCGGCCAGCACGGCGAGCCGCTGCTCGGCCAGCTCGCCGAACCCGCGGTTGACCCATGCGACGACCATGACGGCGAGGCCGGCGACGCCGGTCAGCACGATCGCACCGCCCAGGAGCAGCCCGTGCTCGAGCCGGAACCGCGCCCGCATGCGGTCGAACCACGGATCCTGCTCGTTCATGAAGTAGCGCCCGTAGGCGTGCGCGCACAGGCCGAGCGAGAGCACCTGGACGCCGACGATCATCAGCAGCGCACCGGCGATCAACGCATGCAGGTCCCACACACGGCCGAACACGTCGATCTGCGAGACCACGATCGACGAGATCAGGACGCCTGGCAGCAGGAGCAGCAGCGCGGGCAGGGTGAACAGGTGCATCGGGCTGTGCACGAGCAGGAAGCGCAGGTGGCGCCAGCCGTCGCGGAAGCTCGACAGCTTGCTCTCGCCGCCGCGCGGGTGGTACTCGATCGGCAGCTCGCGGATGTCGAGCCGCTCCTTCGCGGCGCGGATCACCATCTCGGACGCGAACTCCATGCCGGTCGTGCGCAGGTCGAGCCGCGGCAGCGTGTCGCGGCGCAGCGCGCGCATGCCGCAGTGGGCGTCCTTGACGCCGGTGCGGAAGAACAGGTTCAGCACGCCGGTCAGCACGGGGTTGCCGACATAGCGGTGCAGCCACGGCATCGCGCCCGGGCGGATGTTGTCCATCCGGTCGCCCATCACCAGGTCGGCGCCGTCCTCGAGCTGCTCGAGGAAGCGCGGGATCTCGCGGAAGTCGTAGGTGAGGTCGGCGTCGCCCATGACGACGTAGCGACCGCGCGCGGCGGCCAGGCCGGCCATGTAGGCGTTGCCGTAGCCGCGCCGGCGCTCGGGCACGACGCGCGCGCCGGCGGCCGCGGCCAGCTCGGCGCTGCGGTCCTCGCAGCCGTTGTCGACGACGATGATCTCGCCGTCGATCCCGTGCTCGGCGAGCACGGTGCGCGCGAGCTGCACGCAGCGCTCGATGTTCTCTTCCTCGTTCAGGCAGGGGATGACGACCGAGACGAGGAGGGTTTCCTCTTCTACGGCCTCGGTGGCCGGCTGGATTGAAAGCGGGACGGTGGTCATCGAGACGGGAAGCTGGTGTTGTGATCGGCCCCCGTAGGGGCGGCCTTGAGAGCGGTGTGGCAGCCTTGCCGCCCGCGTGCGCATCTGCCTTGTCTACGACTGCCTGTTCCCGTGGACCGTCGGGGGCGCCGAACGCTGGTACCGGAACCTGGCCGAGCGGCTCGCCGCCGACGGCCACGAGGTGACCTATCTGACGCTGCGGCAGTGGGATCGCGGCGTCGACGCCTCCTACGGCGGCGTGCGGGTGGTCGCGGTCGGGCCGCGGATGCCGCTCTACGCCGGGGGGCGCCGCCGGATCGTGCCGCCGCTCGTGTTCGGCGCCGGGGTGCTCTGGCACCTGGCGCGCCATGGCCGCCGCTACGACGTCGTCCACACCGCGTCGTTCCCGTACTTCTCCCTGCTCGCCGCCGGGCTGCTGCGCCGCGTGGCCGGCTACGGGCTGGTGGTCGACTGGCACGAGGTCTGGAGCCGCGTGTACTGGCGCGAGTACCTCGGGCGCGCGGGCGGCGCGATGGGCAACGCCGTGCAGGCGGCGTGCATGCGGTTCGAGCAGCGGGCGTTCTGCTTCTCGCGGCTGCATCGCGACCGGCTGCGAGTGCGCGGCGACGTGACGCTGCTCGAGGGCGAGTACGCCGGCGACCTCACGCCGCCGGAGCCGCACGAGGCCGAGCGCCTGGCGGTGTTCGCCGGCCGCCACATCCCGGAGAAGCGCGCGCCCGCGCTCGTGCCGGCGATCCGGCTGGCCCGCGCCGCGATCCCGGACCTGCGCGGCGAGATCTACGGCGACGGGCCGGAGCAGCCGCAGGTGCTGGCGGCGATCGCGCGCGAGGGGCTCGACGGCGTCGTGGTCGCGCCCGGGTTCGTCGACGCCACCGTCGTCGACGCGGCGCTGCGCCGGGCGCTCTGCATGGTGTTGCCGTCGCGCCGCGAGGGTTATGGCCTCGTGGTCGTCGAGGCGGCGGCGCGCGGCACGCCGAGCGTCGTCGTGCGCGGGCGAGGACAACGCGGCGGTCGAGCTGGTCGACGACGGCGAGAACGGCGTCATCGCCGCGTCGGCGAGCGCCGAGGACCTCGCCGCCGCGATCGTGCGCGTGCACGAGGAGGGCGAGGCGCTGCGGGCCAGCACGCGCGACTGGTTCGCGCGCAACGCCACACGCCTGTCGCTCGGCGCCTCGCTCGACACGGTCGTGGCGAGCTACCGCGCGCGCTCGTAGGCGGCGAGCGTGCCGGCCGCGGCGCGGTCCCACGAGAAGGTCGCAGCGCGACTGCGGCCCTTGCGTACGAGCTCGAGCGCCAGGTCACGATCGCCGAGGAGCCGGCTGATGGCGTCCGCGATCGCCGCCGGGTCGGCCGGGTTGAACAGCAGCGCTGCGTCGCCCGCGACCTCGGGCAATGACGAGCAGTCCGAGCACGCGACCGGCACGCCGCGCGCCATCGCCTCGAGGATCGGCAGCCCGAACCCCTCGTACAGCGACGGGTAGACGAACGCAGCCGCGAGTGCGAACAGGCCCTCGACGTCGGCGTCGCTCGTCCAGCCGAGGAAGCGCACGTCGTCGTCGACGCCGAGCGTCCGCGCCTCCTCGCGCAGCTCCTCCTCATACGGGGTCGGGTAGCCCGGCAGCACGGCGACCGGCCGCCGCTCGGGCGGGATCAGCGCCAGCGCGGCGAGCAGGCGGGCGAGGTTCTTGTGCGGCCGCTTGGCCGACAGGCAGAGCAACACCCGGCGGGCGCCGAGCGTGAGGTTCGCGCGCAGCACCCGCGTCGACGTAGCGCCGGCGATCGGCGGGCGGCCGACGCCGTTCGGCACGACGTCGATCCGCGCGGGATCGACCTTCAGCAGCCGCACGAGGTCGTCGCGCGTGCTCTCGGACACGGCGATCACGCGATGCGAGCGACGCACCGCGAGCGGCACGAGCGCGGACATGCCGACGCCGCGGACGCCGAAGTGGGCATCCGGGACGATCTGGTAGTTGAGGTCGTGCACGGTGGTCACGCGCCGGAACTTGCCCGACGCGGGCGCCGTCGAGGCGAGCGAGTGCACCAGCCAGCAGCCGGCGCGCGCGGCCGCCCGCGGCAGCAGGAACTGCTCGCCGCGCACCCACTCGACGCGGTTCGTCGCGTTCACCGGCAGCACCACGACGTCGACGCCGAGGTCGACGCCGGCGGCGTCGCGCCCGACGAACGCGGTGAAGTCCTGGCCTGGCGCCGCGCGGGCGAGCGCAGGCAGGAGCTCACGCGCCGCGATCTCCATGCCCCCGGTCTGGCCCGGGACCAGGAACACCAGGTTGAGGCCGATCCGGCTCACGCCAGCGCCCGTTCGTAGGCCTCGAGCGTCCCCTGGGCGGCCGCCTCCCACGTGAAGCCGGCGGCCCGCCCAGGCCCGCCGCGCTCGCTGCCGACGGCGGCGAGCACGGCCGCGGCGATCGCGGCCGGGTCGTCAGGATCGAAGTAGACCGGCACGTCGCCGCCGACCTCGCGCAGCACCGGCAGGTCCGAGCACGCGACCGGCACGCCGCGACCCATCGCCTCGAGGATCGGCAGCCCGAACCCCTCGGCGCGTGTGGGGAACGCCGCGCACGCGGCCAGCCGCCACAGCGCCTCGAGCTCGGCGTCGTCCGCGTGCCCGACGAACCGCACCCGCTCGTCCACGCCGAGCTCGGCCGCGATCTGCCGCAGCCGCGCGTCGTACGCCTCCGGGTGACCGGCGAGCACGACGACGACGTCCGCCGGCAGGTGCGCGAGCGCCCGCAGCAGCGCCTCCTGGTTCTTGTGCGGCCGCTTGGCGGCGACGCACAGCACGACGCGCGCGCCCTCGAGCCGGTGTGAGGCGCGCACCTGCGCCTCGGGCAGCGGGTCGACCGGCGCGCGGCCGGCACCGTGGGGGACGACGTCGAAGCGATCCGCGGGCAAGCCGAGCACGCGCGCGATCTCGTCGCGGGCGGCGTGCGAGATCGCGATCAGCCGGTCGGCGCGGCGGGCCGCGGTCGCCACCAGCACCTGGTAGATGACGGTGCTCGCCCACGGGAGCGCGCGGGTGGTGAAGAAGTTCACGTCGTGGATCGTGAGCACGTGCGGCACGGGCGATCGCAGCGGGCCGGTGTTGGCGAGCGAGTGCAGCACGTCCGCGCCGCGCGAGCGTCGCGGCACCGCGACCTGCTCCCCGGCCAGCCGCCGCAGCCGCTTGCCCTCCTCGGCGCGCAGGGCGGTGATGTGCGCCCATTCCTGCCAGCCGGCGTCGCGCAGCGCCCGCGCGCCGCGGCCGGTCGTCAGAACGTGGAGCCGCAGGTCCGGTCGCTCGGCGGCGATCGCCGGCACCAGCGAGCGCAGGTAGGTCTCGGTGCCGCCGGACACGCCCGGGTCGAGGAACAGCGCGTTGAACGCGACCGCACGCAGGCGCGTCATCGGCGTTCTGCGACCGCCCGGCGGTAGGTCTCGAGCGTCGCGCGGGCGGTCCGCTCCCACGTGAACACACGGCAGCGCTCGTGGCCACGGACGACCAGCTCGACGCGGCGCGCGGGATCGTCCAGCACACGCGCGATCGCCCGCGCGATGTCCTCCGGCGAGCGCGGGTCGAACAGCTCCGCGGCGTCGCCGGCGACCTCCGGCAGCGACGACGTGTTCGAGCACGCGACCGGGACGCCGCGACCCATCGCCTCGAGGATCGGCAGCCCGAACCCCTCCTCGAACGACGGCAGCACGAACGCGGCCGCGAGCCGGTAGAGGCCTTCGAGATCGGCCGCCGGCAGCCACGCCGGGAACCGCACGCGGCCCGCGACGCCGAGCTGCGAGGCGAGCGCGCGCAGCTCGGCCTCGTGCGGCGTGGCCGAGCCGGGCAGCACGAGCATGACGTCGTGGTCGTCGAGTAGCGCGAGTGCGCGGATCAGGCCGGCGAGGTTCTTGTGCTCGCGCTTCTGGGCGACCGAGAGCAGCACCGGCGCGTCGCCGAGCTCGAGCGTGCGCCGCAGGTCGGCCTCCGGCGTGGCGGGCGCGGCGGCGTCGACGCGCGTTCCGAGCGGCGTGACGTCCACCCGCGCGGGGTCGATCGAGAGCGTCTCGATGATGTCCTGCCGGGCCGCCTCGGAGATCGCGATCACGCGCGTGGCGCGCTTTGCCGACGGTGGCGCGGTCGTCTTCATCCCGATCGTGGCGCGCCGGCTGAGCGTGTGCGGGAAGCGCATCCAGATCAGGTCGAGCAGCGTGACGACGGTCGCCACCCGCGGCGCGAACAGCGGCGTGATGTTGGCGAGGCCGTGCACGACGTGCAGCCGGCGGCGGGCAGCGATCCACGGGATCGCTCCCCACTGCGCCCCCATCGTGAGCGCCATGTTCCCCGGCGGCCCGTGCGTGACCGTGACCGGGAAGCGGACGAAGTCGATGCCGTCCGCCCAGTCGGCCCGGCGAATGTCGTCGGGGAGCTCGGAGGAGACGAACGCCGTCAGCTGCAGGTCCGGCTCGACCGTCCGGAGTGCCCGGATCAGCTCCCGCGAATAGCGGCCGGCGCCCCCGGACTCCTCGACGAGGAAGACGAGGTTGAGGCCGATTCGCAGGGACATGGACGCGGGCGAGGCTAGCCCATGCGCCGCGTCCACTAGCGTCCCGGGCCATGGGGGTCAAGGACTGGCTGTGGCGGTTGTCGTACCGCATCCGCGTGGCCGCGACCGCCCGCCGGTTGCGGCGAGCGGGCACGACGTTCGCGCTCGCGGGTCGCGAGCGGCCCTTGTTCTTCCATCCCTACAACGAGACCTGGCAGAACGAGCGGGCGGTAGAGGTGCCGCTGGCGCTCGAGGCGCTCGACGCCTCGCCGGTGCTCGAGGTCGGCAACGTGCTCGGCCACTACGGCCGCAGCGGGCACGTGGTGGTCGACAAGTACGAGCGCGCGCCGGGCGTCGTCAACGTCGACGCGCTCGACTTCGCGCCGGCGGAGCGCTTCGCGCGGATCGTGTCGATCTCGACGGTCGAGCACATGGGCTTCGACGAGGACGTGCGCGACGACGGCAAGCCCCGCCGCGCCGTCGCGCACCTGCGGTCGCTGCTCGCGCCCGGCGGGCAGCTGCTCGTCACGATCCCGCTCGGCTACAACGCCGCCGCCGACGCGCTCTGCGCCCCGGAGGCGGGCGCGTTCGACGAGGTCGCCTACCTGCGCCGCACCGGCGAGCTCGAGTGGGCGGAGGCGACTTGGCCCGAGGTCAGCGGCGCGCCCTACGGCACGCCGTTCCCGGCCGCGAACGTCGTCGCCGTGGGCGTGGCGCGGCGCGCGTAGGCGCGAACGAACGTCAACTGCGCTGGGTGGGGAGATGGCGTCCGCCGGAGTGACGAGGGTGCAAAACGGCACACTCGGCGACACCGGAATCCGGTCGTGTGCAGAAGTGCACTGTATGCGTGCACAACTGCACACGCGCGCTCTGGAGACCCGGTGCGTGTGCGGTTTTGCACCCTCACAGCCGCATATGGACACCCACCTCCCACCCAGCGGGGGTTGACGTTCGCCGAGCCCGCCGCCGACTACCGTGCCGCTCGCGAAGCCCGCAGCCTGACGATCACGCCGCGCGCCTCGACCAGCAGCTCGTCGGGGACCGCCCGCAGCAGCAGCGCCAGCCCGGCGAACAGCACCAGCGAGATCGCCGCCTCGACCCCGGACGGGAGATCGAGGAGCAGCGCCGCGCCGACCGCGACGGCCGCTGCCACGGCTGCGCGCGGGACGATCGCCAGCGACAGCCCGCGCCGGAGTGCGCCCGAGCGCGCCAACGCGACGAACCCGAGCAGCGCCAGCGCGCCCTCCGACAGTGCGGTCGCCAACGCTGCCCCGCGGGCGCCGTGGTCGGGGATCAGCAGCGCTCCCGCCACCGCCACCACGAGCAGCGCTCCCGCGTTCATGACCAGCACGGCGCGGTGCCGGCGCACGGCCAGCAGCGCGTAGCCGAACACCGAGCCCACGAACGCCGCCAGCAGCGCGACGGCGTGCAGGCGCAGCACGGCGGCGGCGGGAGCGAAGTCGGGACCCGCCACGACCGCGATCACGAACGCCGCGCCGACCCCGAGGCCGATCGCCACGAGCACACCGAGCAGCAACGACGCCTCGAACGTGCGCTGGACGGCGTACCGCAGCCGGTCGAGGTCGTCCGATGCCGCGCGCGAGAAGATCGGGAACGCCGCGCCGATCGCCAGTTGCGGCACCACGACGAGCACCTCGACGATCCGGAACGACGCGCCGAAGAAGCCCGTCTGCTCCGGGTCGGCCAGCTGGTCGACCATCAGGATGCTGAGCCGGAAGTACACGGCGCCGACCGCGGCGGCAAGCGCGAACGGCAGCGTGTCGCGCAGCAGCGCGCTCCATGCCGCGCGGTCGTAGGCGGGCCGCGCGGGCACGCCGCGCACGAGCCGCGCGGTCAGCCCGAGCGCCGCCCCCGCCGCCACCACGACGACGAAGAAGAACGGCAACAGCGACGCCCCGAGGACGACCAGCGTGAGCGTGCCGACCGCGGTCAGCACCTGCCGCAGCAGGTCGACCACGGTCACCCAGCCGAACCGCAGCTCCGCCAGCAGCACCGTCGCCAGCGCGCTCTGCAGCGCCGTGAGCATCAGTCCGACCCCGGCCACGGCGGTGCCGAGGACGAGCACGCGGTCGTAGCCCGCCAGCACCGCATACACGCACGCCAGCAGCGCACCGACACCCGTGAACACGAGCCGCAGCCCGAGCAGGTTCCGCAGCAGGCGCCCGAGCTCCATGCCGCCGCGCGCGGCGATCTCGCGCACGCCGATGGTCGACAGCCCGGCGTCCGTGATGCCGCCGAACAGGGTCACCAGCGAGAGGACCAGCACATACCGACCGGAGTCGTCGACGCCGAGATGCCGGAACAGCGCCGCGGCCGAGCCGACCGTCAGCACCACGCCGAGCGCGTAGCCGGCGACGCGCAGCGCGCCGCCACGGATCGCCGCGGGCCCGGCGGCGGTGGTTCCGAGGAGGTCCTGGTCGCCGGCCGAGGTCACAGGCTCCAGAGCTTATGGTTGGCGCCCGTGCCTCCCGCCGCCGGCCGCCGCCTGCTCACCCACCCGCGCGTCGAGCCGCTGGTCTCGACCGCGCTGCTCGCGCGGCTGGTCGCCAACCCCGCGCGCTTCGCGCTGGCCGAGCTCGCCGGCCGCGGCCGCGTCGTCACGCACCGCGTCCGCCGCGGAGGCGCGATCGTGCTGCTCGAGCACGGGACGCCCGACGTGCAGTCGTTCGACGAGCTCTTCTACCAGCAGATCTACGCGCCGCCGCCGGAGGTGGACGCCGCGCTGGCGGCACTCGGCCGCGCGCCGCGCATCATCGACGTGGGCGCCAACATCGGCCTCTTCGGTGCGTGGGCGCTCGCCCGCTGGCCCGGCGCGGAGATCGAGGCGTTCGAGCCGGACCCGCGCAACGCGGCGCTGCACCGCCGGACGATCGCGGCGAACGGCGGCGGCGCCGGCTGGCGCCTGCACGAGGCCGCCGCGACGGTCGCCGACGGCGAGATGCGGTTCCTCACCGGCCGCTACGCGATGAGCGGCCCCGCCACCGACACCGACGCTGACGCCGCCTCCGTCCCAGCCCGCGACGTCTTGCCGCTGCTGGCATGGGCGGATCTGGTCAAGATCGACGCCGAGGGCAGCGAGTGGGCGATCCTCGACGACCCGCGCTTCGCCGCCACCACAGCGCGCGCCCTCGCACTCGAGTACCACCCGGACCACTGCCCGGAAGACGACGCGCGCACGGCCGCCGTCCGCCGCCTGCGCGGCGCGGGCTTCGCCGTCCGCGACGTGCCGACGCAAGCGCCGCCGGGCTACGGCTCGCTGTGGGCGTGGCGTGAGACCGGCGGGGCGGGGCGCTAGCCTGCTCGCGCGTGAGCATCGGAATCGTTGGTCTGGGATACGTCGGCGTGCCGCTGGCCGTCGCGTTTGCGGAGGCGGGGCAGGACGTCGTCGGCATCGACGTCGACCACGGGCGCGTGGCGGCGCTCGCCGATGGGCGCTCCCCGATCGAGGACGTGTCCGACGAGCGCCTGCAGGCCGTGCGCGAGCGCTGCCGCTTCAGCACGCGCTACCGCGACCTGCACGACGTTGAGGCGATCCTCGTCTGCGTCCCGACCCCGCTCACGCGCAACCGCGAGCCGGATCTCGGGCCGCTGCTGTCGTCCACGCGGGCGCTCGCAGACGTGGTCGCGCGCGACCAGGTCGTGGTGCTCGAGTCGACCTCGTTCCCCGGCACCACGCGCGAGCATCTCGTGCCGCTGCTGGAGGAGTCCGGCCTGCGCGCCGGCGAAGACTTCGCGCTCGCGTTCTCGCCCGAGCGCGTCGACCCCGGCCGCACCGACCACACGATGCGCACCACGCCGAAGGTGGTCGGCGGCCTCACCCCGCGCTGCACCGAGCGCGCCGCCGCCGTCTACGCGCTCGTCTGCGACGAGATCGTCCCGGTCTCGACCCCCGAGGTCGCCGAGCTCTCGAAGCTGCTGGAGAACATCTTCCGGTCGGTCAACATCGCGCTCGTCAACGAGCTGGCGATCCTCGCCGACCGCATGGGCATCGACATCTGGGAGGTGATCGATGCCGCGTCGACCAAGCCGTACGGGTTCATGCGCTTCGATCCCGGCCCCGGCATGGGCGGTCACTGCCTGCCGGTCGACCCGTTCTACCTCGCATGGAAGGCCCGCGAGTACGACCTCTCGATCGAGTTCATCGAGCTCGCCGGCAAGGTCAACCAGTGGATGCCGGCGTTCTGCGTCGAGAAGATCGAGCGCGCGCTGAACGACGAGCGCAAGCCCGTGCGCGGCTCACGCGTGCTGCTGCTCGGCGTGTCCTACAAGGCCGGCGTCGGCGACCTGCGCGAGTCTCCCGCGCTGAAGATCATCCGGCTGCTGCACGACCTCGGCGCCGACGTGCGCTACCACGACCCGCACGTCCCCGAGGTGCCCGAGCACGACCTGCGGAGCATGCCGCTGGACCAGGCGCTCGAGGGCGTCGATCTCGCGGTCATCGTCACGGCTCACCCCGAGGTCGACCACGGGCGCGTAGTCGAGCAGGCGCCGCAGGTGCTGGACCTGCGCGGCACGACGCGCCACCTCGGCGTCCCTCAGCTGTAGACCGCGCGCAGCGCCTTCGCCACGACGGCCGGAGCCGTGCGCGTGCGCACAGCCGCCAGCGCGCGCTCGCCCGCCGCCGCGTCGCCCCACAGCACCCGCAGGCGCGCGGTCAGCGCGTCGACGTCACCGCGCGGGTACAGGCCCTCGCCCGGCACCAGCTCGGCGAGGCCGCCGGCGCGCGCGGCCGTCACCGGCAGGCCCGCCGCCATCGCCTCGAGCGCGGCCAGCGGCAGGATCTCCTCGTACCGCGAAGGCACGATCGCGACGGCGGCCGCCCGCCGCAGCGCCGCCAGCTCGGCGGGCGCGACGCGGCCGGTGAACGTCACGTCCGACCCGGCGGCGAGCGCGCGCAGCTCCTCCATCTGCGGACCGTCGCCGGCGATCGTGAGCGGGCGGCCGACCGCAGCGCAGGCCGCGATCGCGTCGGCAAAGCCCTTCTCCGGGGTGAGCCGGCCGGCGGCGAGCGCGAAGCTCCCGTCCGCCGCGGTCGAGCCGGCCGCGAAGTCGCGCTGGACCGACGCGATCACGTGCGCGCGGCCCGTGACCGGCGCGCCCAGCTCCTCGAGCCGCCCGAGCGCGAACGCGCTTGGCACGACGAAGGCATCGACACAGTCGCCCAACCGCCGCTGCCACAACGCCAATGAAGCTCCGTAGACGGCGGCCTCGGCATGGTCGCCGCGGCAGTTCAGACGCACGCCCGGCAGCGTGTTGCGGCCGTGGCAGCGCGTGCAGTCCTCGCCGTTGGTGAAGCAGGTGCCGACGGCGCACACGAGCCGGTAGTTGTGCAGGTGCAGCACGACCCGCGCGCCGGCGTCGCGCGCCGCCGCCAGCGCCCGCCAGCCGAACGCGGGATGGATGTTGTGGGCGTGCACGACGCGCGCGCCGCTGCGCCGCACGGCGTCCGCGACCGCCCGCGGCCGCAGGCCGCCCGCAAGCAGCCCGGTGGCGGCCCGCGCCGCCCCCAGCGACGCCGAATCGCGCTCGAGCACCACCGTCTCCTCGCCCAACTCGGTGCGGAGCAGCCACGCGAGGTCCTCGACCGCGCGCTCCTCGCCACCGGGCACCCGGTAGCGGTTGTGCAGGAGGAGGATCAGCGGCCCAG
This sequence comes from uncultured Solirubrobacteraceae bacterium, assembly GCA_963792385.1. Classification (GTDB taxonomy): domain Bacteria; phylum Actinomycetota; class Thermoleophilia; order Solirubrobacterales; family Solirubrobacteraceae; genus DASSUW01. The sequence goes on from CAWBVZ010000004.1 coordinate 126,655, forward strand.
CAGGCGGTCGAGCCGCCCTCCCCAGACCGCCACCGCGTGATGCACCGCCGGCATCAGCCGGCGCTGCGTGCGGGAGCGGATGTGCTTGTCGGCGAAGCGCGCCACCGACGGCCCGAGGTGCTCGTCGCGCGAGGCGACCGCGGCGCCGTCGTGCTCGATCCGGACCGTCGGCAGGTACAGCACGCGGCCGCCCGCGCGGCGGATCCGCAGGAACAGGTCCTCCTCCTCCTTGTAGAGGAAGAAGCCGGTGTCGAAGCCGCCGACCGCGTCGAACCAGCGGCGGGCGACCAGGCACGCCGCGCCCGACACCCAGGCGGCGTCTGCCGGCTCGTCGCGGCGGCGATAGTGGCTGTGCCCGGCGGCCTGTGCGACCCGCGCGCGGAAGCCGCGCAGCTCGCCGTGGTCGCGCGGATCGACGGTGCCGTCGGCCGCGACCAGTTGCGGGCCGACCGCCGCCACGCCGCCGTCGCCGTGCAGCGCGGCGAGCAGCCGCGCGACCGTCTCCGGCTCGACGATCCGCGCATCGGGGTTCAGGACCAGCAGCGCCGCCGCGTCGTGCCGGGTCGCCAGCCGGTTGTGGCCGGCGCCGAAGCCGAGGTTGCGCTCGGCGGTCTCGAACGCGACCTCCGGGTGTGCCTGGGCGAGGTCCGACAGGTCGTCGCCGGAGGCGTTGTCGAGCACCAGCACGCGGTGCTCGATGCCGCTGCCGGCGAGGTCGGCGAGCACCGCCTCGAGGCACACCTGAAGGTGCCGGCGAGTGCGGTAGTTGACGACCTGCACGGCGACGTCGAGCGGCACGCCGCCATCATAGGTTCGCCATGCGGGTCGCCATCGTCGCCGAGTACTACCCCCGTGCCCGCGATCCCGCGCTCGGCATCTGGGCGCACCGCCAAGCCGTCGCGGCGGCTGCGGCCGGCGCCGACGTGCACGTGCTCGTGCTGCACCGGCCGGTGCCGCCGCGCGCGGCGCTGCACGCCCGCGACGCCGCGGCGCTGATCGCGCCGCTGCGCCAGCCGCTGCGGGCGGAGCTCGACGGCGTGCCCGTCACCTACGTCCCGTTTCTCGCCCCGCCGCGCCCGCGCAGCTACGGCAGCTGGGGCAGCTGGGCGGCGCCGTCGCTCGCGCTCGCCCTGCGGCTCCTACGGCGCACGTTCCCGTTCGACCTCGTCCACGCCCACTACGCCGCGCCGGCCGGCGACGCCGTGCGACGGGCGGGCGCAGGCGTGCCGCTCGTGGTCTCGGTCCACGGTGGCGACCTGCTCGCCGTCGCCCACCGCTCGCCGGCCGGAACGCGCGCCGTGCGCGCCGCGCTCGGCCGCGCCGCCGTCGTGCTCGCGAACTCGGCGGGGATGGAGAAGCGCGCGCAGGCGCTCGGGGCGAAGCACACGCGCGTCGTCCACCTCGGCAGCGACCTGCCCGCCGTGGTCGCGCCCGCGACGCCCGCACGGATCGTGACCGTCGGCAGTTTGATCGAGCGCAAGCGCCACGCCGACGTGCTGCGCGCGCTGTGGCTGCTGCGCGGCGACCACCCCGACGTCGAGTGGGTGATCGTCGGCGACGGGCCCGAGCGCGAACCGCTCGAGCGGCTCGCGCGCGAGCTGGAGCTGGCCGACCGCGTCCGCTTCACGGGCGCGCTGGCGCCGGACCGGGCGCTCGAGGAGGCGCGCTGCGGAGCGGTGTTCGTGCTCCCGAGCGTCGACGAGGCGTTCGGCGTCGCCTATATCGAGGCGATGGCCGGCGCCGTGCCCGCGATCGGCTGCCGCGGCGAGGACGGCCCGGAGGAGATCGCCGCGTCCGGCCACGGGATCCGGCTGGTCGCGCCCGGCGACCCGGAGGATCTCGCGCGCGAGCTCGGCGAGCTGCTCGCCGGCGAGGACTGGCGGCGTGAGCTCGGCATCGCCGCGCGCGCGACGGTCGCGAGCGACTTCACCTGGGAGGCGTGCGGGCGCGCGACGGTGGAGGCGTACGAGCAGGCGTTGCGCGGATGAGCGTCACGGTCGCGCTCCCGGTGCTCGACGGCGGCTCGCGACTCGGCGAGGTGCTCGCCGCGGTGCGCGCACAGGAGCTCGACGGCCCGGTCGAGCTGCTGGTGATCGACTCGGGGTCGCATGACAGCTCGCCCGCGCTGGCCCGCCGCCACGGCGCGCGCGTGGTCGAGATCCCCGCGGCCGAGTTCTCGCACGGCGGCACCCGCAACCGGCTGATGGAGCTGGCAACGGGCGACCACGTGGCCTTCCTCACGCAGGACTCCGTGCCCGCTGGGAACGGCTGGCTCGCGGCGCTGCTCGGCGGTTTCGCGCTGGCCGACGACGTGGCGCTGGTGTGCGGGCCGCAGCGTCCACGTCCGGACGCCAGCCCGATGGTGCGGCGGGAGATGACCGAGTTCTTCGCGCGGTTCGGCGGGCAGCGCGTCGATCGCGGCGCCGTGGCCGCCGGTCCGGCCACGTTCTTCAGCAGCGCCAACGGCGCGGTCGCGCGGTGGGCGTGGGAGCGCGTGCCGTTCCAGCCGGTCGCCTACGCCGAGGACCAGCTGCTCGCGCGCGAGATGCTCGCCGCCGGCCTGGCGAAGGCGTACGTGCCGGAGGCGGCGGTCGTGCACTCGCACGACCCGCCGCCGCTGCGGGCGTTCCGCCGCTACTTCGACGACTTCCGCGCGCTCGCCGCCGTGAACGGCGTGCGCGAGCCGCTGACGCCGCGCTACATCGCGGCGCGGGTGCGCAACGACGTCGCGGCCGACCGCGCGTTCATGCGCCGCGAGGGTCTCGAGGTACAGACGCTGCGCTCGCTCCGCCACCACGTCGCCCGTGCGCTCGGACGCAGCCTCGGGACGAACGCCGACCGCTTGCGGCGCTCGCGGTGAGCCGGCCCGTCCTGTTCGTGACGAACCACGCGCCGCCGTTCCGGGTCGGGGCGTTCGCGGCGCTGCACGAGCGCGAGGACGTGGTGTTCGCGCTGATCGGCGGCGACGTGCGCCACGGCGGCGGTGCCGGAGACGCCGACCTGCCGTTCCCGGTGGTTCGGCCGAGCCAGCGCGGTGTGCTGCGGCTGGCCGCCTCCGGGCGCTTCCGCGCGGTCGTGGCGGGGCTGTCGGGGCGCGTCGCGCTGCCGGCGGCGTGGCTTGGCGCCCGGCGCGCGCATGTCCCGTTCGTGCTGTGGGCGACGATCTGGGCGCATCCGCGGACCGCTGCGCACGCCCTGTCGTATCTGCCGCTCCGGCAGCTGTACCGGAGCGCCGACGCGATCGCGACCTACGGCCCGCACGTGAGCGCCTATGTGCGCTCCAAGGGAGCGCGCGGACCGGTCGTCGAGGCACCCCAGAGCGTCGACAACCGGTTCTGGTCAGCGCCCGTGCGCCCAATCCGCCGCGCCCCCTTCCAGGCGACGTTTGCGGGCCGTTTGGCGCGGGAAAAGGGAGTAGCGGTGCTCCTTCGGGCCTGGCCTCAATCAGGTCTGTCAGCGCCAACTGCCGCGCTGGTTCTGGTAGGCGGCGGTCCGATCCGAGCCCGGGCCGCCGCCACCGGCGCGGCGTTGCTCGAAGGGCCGGCCGACGCCGAGACGCTGCGCGGCCTGTACGCCGGCTCGGACGTCGTGGTGCTCCCCTCGATCGCCACGCGCGACTTCCGCGAACCGTGGGGGTTGGTCACCAACGAAGCCTTCAACCAGGGAGTCCCTGTGATCGCCACCGACGCGGTCGGCGCCGCTGCCGGCGGGCTGATCGAGCACGAGCGCACCGGCCTTATCGTCCCCGCGGGTGACGCCGAGGCGCTTGCGGGCGCCCTCCGGCGCCTGCACGACGACCACGCGCTGCGCACGCGGCTTGGCGCGGCCGCGCGCGCCGCGGTGGCGTCCTACACGCACGACGCCTGGGCCGCCGGGATGGCGCGCGCACTGGCCGCGGCAGGTGCCGGACGCTCGGAAGGCGGCTGCTAGCGTGCCGCGCCTTATGAAGCGCCTGGCCATCATCGCCGTGTTGGCGGTCCTGGCGGCCGCACCCGCCGCGCAGGCGGACAGCACGCGCATCAAGATCCTCCGCGAGTGCCAGAACGGCCAGCTGACCGGCGACTACACCGCGAAGCAGATCCGGGATGCCCGCAACAACATCCCGGACGACCTCGACCAGTACTCGGACTGCCGTGACGTGCTCAGCCGCGCACTGCTCAACCGCGCCGGCGAGTCCAACGACGGCGGCGGTGGCGGCTCCACCGGCGGCGCCGGCGGCGGAGGTGACAGCGGTGGCAGCGGAGAGGTCCTGACGCCCTCCACCGACGCCGACCGCCAGGCGCTCGAGGGCGCCGCCGCTGTTGGCACCCAGCCGGTCCAGGTCGCCGGCCAGCCGATCACGCCGGGGGCCGCCGGCTCGCTCCGCAACAGCCTGCCGACGACGCTGCTCGTCGTGCTCGTCCTGCTCGCGATCGCCGCGACCGTCGCGATCGCGCCGTTCGTGCGCCACCACGCCTTCGGTCGCCTCGGCGCCATCGGGCCCGCGCTCCGACGTGTCCTCCCTGGCCGACCCGGCTAGCCGCCCCCGCCCGCGGCGGCGGACGGTCACGATCCCGCTCCCGACCCTGTCGGGTCGGGGGACGCTCGCCTTCGCCGTCGCGATCGCGATCACGATCGCATCGTTCGTCGCTGCCGGCGGCCTGCGCCTCGAGCGCACGACGCACGTCCTGATCGCGATGATGCTCGGTGGTGCCGCGCTCGTGGCGGCAGCGCTGGTCCAGCGCCCGCGGACCGCCGATGCGCCGCTGTACGGCGGCGGCCCGCTGCTTGCCTTCACGGCACTCGCGGCGCTCACCGCGTTGTCGATCCTGTGGTCGCTTGCGCCGGCCGACTCGTGGGTGGAGACGAGCCGCACGCTCGCGTACCTGGCGGTGTTCGCCGGCGGCATCGCCTTGGCCCGGCTGGCGCCCGATCGCTGGGCAGCGCTGGTGGCGGGCGTCGGCGTCGGCTGCCTGATCGTCTGCGGCTGGGCGCTGCTGACGAAGGTCTTCCCCGGCTCGCTGGCGGCGGACGAGACCTACGCGCGGCTGCGCGAGCCGTTCGCGTACTGGAACTCGGTCGGGCTGATGGCCGCGCTCGGCGTCCCGCCGATGCTGTGGCTCGCCGCCCGCCGCAGCGGCCATGCGGCCGCCAACGCGCTGGCGTGGCCGGCGATCGGCCTGCTGCTGGTGGCCATGATGCTGTCCTACTCGCGCGGCGCGCTGGTGGCGCTGCTGGTCGGCACCGGGCTGTGGTTCCTGATCGTGCCGCTGCGCCTGCGCGCCACCGTCGCGCTCGCGGCCGGCGTGCTCGGCGCCGCGCCGGTGGTGGCGTGGGCGTTCTCGCAGGACGGCCTGACCACGGACCGCGCGCCGCTCGCCGCGCGCGTCGACGCCGGCCACGAGTTCGGCGCCCTGCTGGTGCTGATGGCGTCGGTGCTCCTGGCGGCGGGCCTCGCGGTGCACTTCGCCGCTGCGCAGCGGCCGCCGACGCCGAGCACGCGCCGGATCGCGGGCCGCTCGGCGCTCGCGGTGCTGGCGCTCGTGCCGGTGATCGGGGTGATCGGGCTCGCGACCGCCCAGGGCGGCGTCGACGGGCAGGTCTCGAAGGCATGGCACCAGCTCACCGATCCCAACGCCCGCACGCCCGCCAACACCCCCGACCGGCTCACGGCCACGTCGTCGGTGCGCGCCCGCTACTGGGCCGAGGCGCTCGACGTCCACGCCACCGCCCCGTGGATCGGCACCGGGGCGGGCGCGTACGCGACGGTGCGGACGCGCTTCCGCACCGACGCGCTCGCCGTGCGCCACGCGCACGGATACGTCGTGCAGACGCTCGCCGACCTGGGCTGGGTGGGGCTCGCGCTGTCGCTTGCGGCGGCCGGCGCGTGGCTGGTAGCCGCGCTGCGCGCGATCGGCCTGCGGCGCCGCGATCGCGGCCTGCCGTACGACTCCGAGCGCATCGGCCTGCTCACGCTGTTCGCCATCGTCGCGGTCTTCGCGGTGCACTCGGCGGTGGACTGGACCTGGTTCGTGCCGGCCAACGCCGGCGTCGGTCTCCTGTGCGCCGGCTGGATCGTCGGCCGCGGACCGCTGCGCGCGCGGCTCGAGGGCCGCGTGGCGACCGTGCCGCCACCGTCGTGGCCGCACGCCAGCCGCCTCGCCCGGCTCGGCGAGCGCGTGACGCCCCGGCGCGGCATCGCGGTCGCCCTCGTGCTGGCCGTCGCGCTTGCGGCGGCGTGGAGCGCGTACCAGCCGGTACGGGCCGTGCACGCCGGAGACGAGGCATTCGACCGGCTCGACGCGGGGCAGCCCGAGGCCGCCGCGTCGATCGCGCGGATCGCGGTCAAGCGCAACCCGCTGTCCGTCGACCCGCTGTTCGAGGTGGCCGCGATCGAGCAGGCGCGCGGGCGCAACAAGGAGGCGACGGCGGCGCTCGAGCGCGCGATCGACCTCCAGCCGGCGAACCCGGAGGCGTGGCGCCGGCTCGGGCGGCTGCGGCTGTCGGTGCTGAACGATCCGAAGGGCGCCCTGACCGCCTTCCAGGCGGCCTACTACCTCGACCCGCACTCGCCGGTGTCGACGTCCGACGTGCTCGAGGCGAGCCGCGCGCTGCAGTCGCCTACGGCCGCGCCGCCAGCGCCGTGAGGCCGGTGCGGATCGGCGGGGCGCCGCCCCACGAGCGCACGTGCACGTCCTCGAAGCCCGCCTCGCGCAACGTCGCGGCGAGCGACTTCGCCGTGTAGAAGCGCAGGTGCTGGCCGAGCGGGTCGAAGTGCGCGTCGAACCGCAGGAGGCCGTCTAACGCGGCCTTCACGCGGCCGTGGAACGGCACCGTGACGAGCAGCCTCCCGCCGGGGCGCAGGACGCGCCGGACCTCGAGCAGCGCGTGCGCCGTGTCGGCGACGTGCTCGAGCACCTCCGAGCACCACACGAGGTCGACGCTGGCGTGCTCGAGCGGCAGCGACCCGTCCGGCTCGAGCGCCCGCAGGTCGGCGCCGGGAGCGTTGCGCCGCGCGCGCTCGAGCGCTGCCTCGGCGATCTCGACGCCGACAGGATCGGCTCCGGCTGCGCGCAGCGCCGCGACGAACCGGCCAGCCCCGCAGCCGAGGTCGAGCACCCGCTCTCCCGGCCGCGCCTCGGCCAGCAGCAGCGCGCGCCGGCGCTCCCACTGCCACGGCTCGGGGTCCTGCGGCGCGTCCGCCCAGAAGTCCTCGTAGTGGCGCCGCACCGGGCCAAGGGTACGCTTCGTCGTGGATGCGCCTGCGTCTGATCCGCCACGCAACGCTGCTCGTGAAGCTCGCCGGCCGGAGCGTGCTGGTGGACCCGATGCTCGATCCGGCGCGCGCACGGCCGCCGATCCCGGACACGCCGAACCCGCTGCCGAACCCGCTGTGCGAGCTCCCGGAGCCTGCCGCGATCGTCGTCCGCGGGCTCGACGCGGTGATCGTCACGCACGTGCACCAGGACCACCTCGACCCGACCGCGATCGAGCTGCTCCCGAAGCACGTCCCCGTCTTCTGCCAGCCCGAGGACACCGAGACGCTGCGCGGGCACGGCTTCGCCGACGTGCGTCCGGTGGACGACGCGGTCGACTGGGAGGGCATCCGGATCATCCGTACCGGCGCGCGCCACGGCAGCGGGCCGATCGGGGAGCTGATGGCGCCGGCGTCAGGCTTCGTGCTCGTGCCGGATGGCGAGCCGGCGCTCTATCTCGCCGGCGACTCGATCTGGTGCGACGAGGTCCGCGACGCGCTCGACGAGTACCGCCCGGGCGCCGTCGTGGTCAACGCCGGCGGCGCGCGGTTCCTCGAGGGCGATCCGATCGTGATGACGGCCGACGACGTCGTCGCGGTCGCCCGGCATGCGCCCGGCGTGCGGGTCGTCGCCGTGCACATGGAGGCGATCAATCACTGCCTGCTCACACGCGCCGACCTCCATCAGCGCGTGCACGAGGAGCAGCTGCACGACCACGTCACCGTTCCGGAGAACGGTGCCGAGGTGCCGCTGCCGTAAGGGCTATCCCTCCGCGCCGGCGGGATGCGGCGCGGTCGGGTCCTCGGCCGCGCCGGCGGCGTGCTCGCGGGCCATGAAGTTCTCGATGTCCATCGGATCGTCCTTCGAGCGCTCGACGACGCGCAGCAGGTCGGACATCGTCGCGACCTCCTCGACCTGCTCCTTGATGAACCACTGCGTGAACTGCTCGCTCGTGAAGTCGCCCGCCTCGCGCGCGATGCCGGCGAGGCCGTTGATCTGCTCCGAGACCCGCTTCTCCTGATCGAGCGCGAGCGCGACCGGGGCGACGATGTCGGAGAACGCCGTCTTCGGAGCCGCGACGCCGGGGACCACGACCTCGGCATCGGCATCGACCAGGTACTGGATCATCATCATCGCGTGGTCGCGCTCTTCGAGCGCCTGGCGATAGAAGAAGCGCGCGAGCTGCGGCAGCGTCTCGGCGTCGTAGTGGACGGCGATCGCCACGTACTGCTGATGGGCGGCGAACTCGTTGCCGATCTGCTCGTTGAGGCGGACTACGAAGGATTCAGCGGGCATTTGCGGCATCCTAAGGGCCCGGCGTCTTAGGCGCCCCTAATGGGTGCTAGCCTAGGCGCCCTCGATGCCGGAGCTCAAGCGCGTCAAGCCGAAGAAGCGCTGCTGCAAGTCCGGGCCGCGGTGCAAGCGATGCCCCGTGGTCTGCAAGCGCCTGATGATGGAGGGCCTGGCGACCAAGCGCCCGAACGGCCACTATCTGGTGGAACTCGGGATCGGCAAGAAGACGCTCAAGGCCGCCCGAGCGCGCTAGCTGCCGGTATCCTGCGCGCGACATGGCCACCTGCCTCGTCACGGGTGGTGCGGGATTCCTTGGATCGCATCTCAGCGATGAACTGCTGAAGCGCGGCCATCGCGTGATCTGCGTCGACAATTTCGAGACCGGATCCCTCGCCAATATCGAGCACATCCGCGCGCCCGAGTTCCAGCACCTGCACGCGGACATCACGCGGCCGTTCCACGTCGAGCAGCCGGTCGACGTCGTTTACCACTTCGCGTCCCCCGCGTCGCCGATCGACTACCTGCGCCTTCCCCTGCACACGCTCAAGGTCGGCTCGTACGGCACCCACAACTCGCTCGGGCTGGCCAAGCACCACCGGGCGCGGTTCCTGCTCGCCTCGACGTCCGAGGTGTACGGCGATCCGCAGGTGCACCCGCAGCCGGAGTCCTACTGGGGTCACGTGAACCCGATCGGCCCGCGCGGCGTCTACGACGAGGCCAAGCGCTACGCCGAGGCGCTGACGATGGCCTACCACCGCCAGCAGGGGGTAGACACCTCGATCGTGCGGATCTTCAACACCTACGGACCGCGGATGCGCCCGCACGACGGGCGCGCGATCCCGACGTTCCTGCGCCAGGCGTTGCAGGACCGCCCGATCACCGTGTTCGGGGACGGCTCCCAGACGCGGTCGTTCTGTTACGTGTCGGACCTCGTGGACGGGATCATCCGCCTCGCCGAGTCCGGCGTGCACAACCCCGTGAACATCGGGAACCCCCGCGAGTTCACCCTGCTCGAGCTTGCCACTACAGTGATCGAGGTCACCGACTCGCGGTCGGAGATCGTGCACGAAGCACTTCCGACCGACGACCCGAAGGTCCGCCAGCCGGACATCGGGCTCGCACGCGAGCTCCTGGGCTGGGAGCCCCAGGTTGCGTTGCGCGACGGCTTGCGCCGCACGCTCGAGCAGTCCGGCGTCGAAGCGCTGACCGGCGCGGGCGTCACCTAACTCCGCTACATCCGACTCCGGCGCGCGTTAGCAGCGTCGGGAGCCCTACCACTTGGCTGACGCCCCCACCCAAACCCAGCAACGCGAGGAATCCGCCACCGAGACGATGACGATCGAGCTCCCGCTCGTCGACGTCCGGCGCAAGCGACCTCCGGTGCTGGCGTTCCTGCTGCGGCTCGAGACGCTGCGACGCGCGCTGCGAGTCATCTCGCTGCTGGCGATCGACCTCTTCGGGGTGTTCGCGGCGATCTACGTCGCGCTGATGGTCAAGGCCGTCGTGCGCTACGGCGACTGGGCGTGGCACGCCTCGTACGTCGAGACGCGCGAGAACGTCGCGTTCGCCTCGCTCGTCACCGTCCTGCTGTTCGCGCGCTCCGGGCTGTACTCGTCGCGCGCCGAGCGGCCCGGCCTGGCGCGGATCGTCTCCTCGCTGTTCCAGGTGACCGTCGTCGCGCTGATATTCGCGGTCGTGAACGGCGAGCAGTACTCGAGCTACTACATCTTCTACGGCACGCTGGTGTTCGCGATCTGCTTCATCGGCCTGCTGCGATGGGGCTACGAGGGCGTCACCGGAGCCCTGCTGCGAGCGGCCGGCTACCGCCGCCGAGCGGTGCTCGTCGGCTCCGGGAAGCACATCGAGGACGTTGCGCACGCGCTCGTCAACGAGGTGCACGCGCCGGTCGAGATGGTCGGCTTCATCTCGCTCACGCCGCGGCCCGATAACGGGCTGCGCTCGCTCGGGCGGATCGAGGACCTGCCGGCGGTGCTGGATGCCCACCGCGTCCAGGAGGTCATCATCGCCGACCCGGACTTCCCGCAGGAGCGCGCGGTCGAGCTCGTCGACCAGTGCCACCGTCGCGGCGTGACCGTCCGGATCGCGCCCTCGACGATGGAGATCCTCGTGCACCGCGCCGAGTTCGTCCCGGGCGCGTCGGTGCCGCTGTTCGAGCTCCGCCCGCCGGTCTTCGACGGCTTCGACTACGCGGTCAAGCGCTCGTTCGACTTCGTCGTAGCGCTGCTGCTGCTGGTGGTGCTGAGCCCGCTGCTGTTGCTGATCGCGATCGCGGTGGCGATCTCCTCGCGCGGCCCCGTCCTGTACCGCTCGATGCGGCCGGGCATCGGCGCCGAGTCGTTCGCGTGCCTGAAGTTCCGCACGATGCGCTCGGACGCGGACCAGATCCAGGCCGACCTGGAGTCGCTCAACGAGGCCACCGGGCCGCTGTTCAAGATCCGCCGCGACCCGCGGCTGACGCGCTTCGGGAGGTTCCTGCGCCGCTACTCGCTCGACGAGCTGCCGCAGCTGCTCAACGTGCTCGCCGGCCAGATGTCGCTCGTCGGCCCGCGGCCGCTGCCGCAGCGTGACTTCGACCAGCTCGAGGAATGGCACAAGAAGCGCTACCTGGTGCTGCCCGGGATCACCGGCCTGTGGCAGGTCGCCGGCCGCTCGGAGCTCGACTTCGACGACCTCGTCCGGCTCGACTTCCTGTATCTGGAGCGCTGGTCGGTGGGCCTGGACCTGGCGATCCTGCTCAAGACCGTGCCGGCCGTGCTGAGCCGGCGCGGCGCGTTCTGAGTGATCGCAGCGCTCGTCGCTCTCGCGCTCGTCACACCCGGCGCGGAGGCGCGCAACTTCGCGGTATCGCTGTCGCGCGACGGCGTCCGGCCGGCCGCCGGCGCGCTGGAGCGGCGCGCGCATCAGCGCGTGAAGCGGCGGTTTGAGAACGCAGGGCTGGACGTGCGTGTGCAGCGGTTCTCGACGCGGCGCGGGCGGTCGCGGAACGTGATCGGCATGCGCCCTGGCACGCGCGACTGCCTGCGCGTCCTGATGGCGCACGCGGACACCGTGCCGCCGTCGCCGGGCGCCGAGGACAACGCCTCCGGGGTCGGCGTGCTGGTGGCGCTGGCAGGGCGGCTCGACGCGATCGACCCGCCGTGCGAGGTGTGGCTCGTGGCCACCGGCGCCGAGGAGCGGATCTACACCGGCTCGCCCGACCACCTCGGCGCGCTCGCCCTGCGCGGGATCGTGCCGCGCAAGCGCCTGCGCTACGCGCTCTCGCTCGACGAGGTCGGCCGCGGCGCGCGGTTCCGGCTGCGCTCGCCCGCCGGCGCCCCGCGCCGGCGCGTGGAGCGCGAGCTGCTCGCCGCCGCCCGCCGCCAGGACGTCGACGTCGACTGGCAGCGCGACAGCGACACGGGCAACTCCGACCATCGCGAGTTCGAGCTCGCCGGCATGCGCGGCGTCAAGCTCGGCGTGCTCGAGAACCCGTGCCGCCACACTGCGTGCGACACCCCCGGTCGCCTCCAGCGCGCCGCGTTCGCGCGTGTGCAGCGCGTGGTCGAGGACGTTCTCGGACGCCCCTGAACGTCAACTGCGGCATTAAGGGGGTGGGATCGGCCGCGGCGCGACGTCGAGCGTCGACTTGATCGGCGTGAGGCCGACGAACTCGACGCTCGATGTGCGGACGAGCGGGACGCGCCAGAACACCGCTGCCCTACCCAGCGCAGTTGACGTTCGTCGGCGTACCGCCACATCGAGGGGACCAGGATCGGCCGCGGCGTGAAGGAGTGTCCTGTTCTTGGGTCGTCCTGCGACCCCTACTCAGGACGGTCCCAACGAACCGGCCGACATCCACCGCTGCCCTACCCAGCGCAGTTGACGTTCGCCCGCGCCACGGATCTGTCCGAGTAGCATCGGCTCATGCCCGAGCTGCGCTCCGTCCGCGTGGCCGCGATCCAGGCCACTCCGGTGGTCCTGGATGCCGAGGCCACGATCGCCAAGACCGTTGATCTGTTCGAGCAGGCTGCCGCTCAGGGCGTCGAGCTGGCCGTGCTGCCCGAGACGTTCGTGCCGCTCTATCCCTCGAACCGGTGGGCGAAGGGCGCTGCCGATTTCGGCGGCTGGGACGAGCTGTGGGAGCGGTTGCACGCGAACTCGGTCGAGGTCCCGGGCCCGCTGGTCGACGAGCTGGTCGCGGCGTGCGAGCGGCTCGGACTGCACGCCGTGGTCGGGATCAACGAGCGCGACGGCGGCTCGCTCTACAACGCCTACCTGGTGCTCGGGCCGACCGGGCTCCTCCACAAGCACCGCAAACTGATGGGGACGCAGCAGGAGCGGCTGTTCCACGGCATCGGGGCCGGCGACGACCTCGTGCCGGTCGATACGCCGGTCGGCCGCGTCGGCGGCCTGATCTGCTGGGAGAACCGGATGCCGCTCGCCCGCTGGGCGGTCTACAAAGGCTCGCCCCAGATCTGGGTCGCCCCGACCGCCGACGACTCGGACGGCTGGCTGGCCTCGGTGCGGCACATCGCGATCGAGTCGGGCGCGTTCGTGATCTCGGTGCCGCAGTACATCCCCGGCAGCGCGTTCCCGGACGACTTCCCGGTCGAGATCGACCGCGACGCGATCTACGGCCGCGGGGGCGCCGTGATCGTCGAGCCGACGGGAGGGGACGTGATCGCAGGACCTCTGTACGACGAAGAGGGCATACTCACGGCCGATTGCGACCTGCGGGTGGGTCTGCACGCCAAGCGCTGGTTCGATGCGGTGGGGCACTACTCACGGACGGACGTCCTCTCGTCAAACGCTTGAGGTGTTGTTCCTGCCCGTTCCTGCCGACGACAGGAGGGTATGTCCCGCGTTCCGACCTACCACGGCCGTTTCGGACCCGAGCAGGCCCGCCGCCTGCTCTGGCGCGCCGGCTTCGGCCCGCGCCCCGGCGAGGCCGGGCGGCTGGCCAAGCACGGTCTGAACCACGCGGTTGACTCGCTCGTCCATCCGAAGTCGACGCGCCTGAAGGGCCCGGCCCCGCGAGACGAGGACGGCAACCCGCTCGCGCCGCGCGACGCCTGGGGCCACGACCACTGCTGGTGGCTCGACCGCATGGTCCGGACCCAGGCACCGCTGGTCGAGCGCATGACGCTCGTCTGGCACGACTGGTTCGCGACGAGCAAGGCCGAAGCGCCGCAGTCGCTGATGCTGCGCCAGAACGCGCTGCTGCGCCGGCACGCGCTCGGCTCGTTCGAGAAGCTCGCGATCGAGGTCACGCAGGACCCGGCGATGCTGTTGTGGCTGAACGGGACGTCGAACTCCAAGGACGACGTCAACGAGAACTACGCGCGTGAGCTCCAGGAGCTGTTCTGCCTCGGCGCAGGCCGCGGCTACAGCGAGCGCGACGTACGCGAGATGGCGCGTGCCCTGACCGGGTTCCGGAACGAATGGTCCGAAGGTCGCGGCCCGCACTCGTTCCGCTACGACCGCACGCTCCACGACCCCGGCTTCAAGCGCCTCTACGGCAAGCGCGGCCGCTACGACTGGCGCGACGGTGTGCGGCTCGCCGTGCGCAACCGCCAGCACCCGTCGTTCCTCGTGAACAAGCTGTGGGGCTACTTCATCCCGACGCCGCCGCCGCGCGGCACCGCGCGGGCGCTCGAGCGGATGTACCTCGCGTCCGGCCGCAACGTACGGCCGCTGCTCGTGCGCGATCCTGCGCCACCCGCACCTGTACGACCCGGACCGCCGGATGTCCAAGCCGCCGGTGGTGCAGGCCGCCGGCATGCTGCGCGCGAGGGGCCGCGCGATCGATACGACTGCGTGGTCGTGGCTGTGCGACCAGGCCGGCCAGATGCTGTTCGAGCCGCCGAACGTGTCCGGCTGGGACGACACCCGCTGGCTCGACACCGCCACCTTCCGCGCCCGCTGGCACATGGCGACCGAGATCTGCAACCACGACCAGCTGGAGGAGAAGACGCTGCGCGGCAAGGTCCCGACCGACCCCGCCAAGCTCGTCACGCGCGCCGCCGCGTTCTGGGATCACACGCCGCTGTCGCGCCCCACCCGCACGGCGCTGGAGCGCTACGCCCGCGCCTCGATGGCGACCGCCAACGAGCCCTGGAAGCGCGACTCCTACCCCGTCCTGATCGAGAACGCGCTGCGCATGCTGATCGCCGTCTCCCCGGACTACCTGACCTCATGACCTCGACCCACGACTCCCGCGTCTGCTGCGCCGAGCACGCCCGCGCCGGCGCCGGCCTGCCCGCGATCGAGCGCGGGATGCCCACGCCCGCCGGCACCGGCCTGTCGCGCCGCTCGTTCCTGCTGCGGTCGGCCGGCCTCGCCCTGTCCGTCTACGGCGCCGGGCGGCTCGCCGGGCTGCCGGTGTTCGAGGAGGGCATCGCCCGCGCGCAGGCCGGAGGCGCCGGCACGGTGCTCGTCAGCGTGTTCCTCGACGGCGGCGCCGACAGCCTGTCGATCCTGGCTCCGCACGGCGATCCGGACTACCGCCGCCTGCGCCCGACGCTCGCGCTTCCCGACGGCGGCACGGCGTTCAGCGAGGACCCGCGCATGACGTGGCATCCCGCCGCCGCGCCGCTGGCGGCGCTGCACGCCGAGGGCAAGGTCTCCGTGATGCCGGCGGTCGGCTACGACCACCCGGACCAGTCGCATTTCGTCTCGCGCCACTTCTGGGAGGTCGGCGCAACAGACGCCCAGCTGCGCTCCGGCTGGCTCGGGCGCGTGATCGACCGCATCGGCACGGCCGACAACCCGCTTCAGGGCGTCTCGCTCGGCGGCAGCCTCGGCCCGTCGCTGGCCGCTGCCCGGATGCCGGTCGCCGCCGTCGACGCGCCCGAGGACTTCGGCTTCTGGGCGCCCGGCGCCTGGGGCCCGCCCGCCGACCTGGCGCTCCCGGCGTTCGCCGACGTCGGCCGAGCGCTCGCCGGCTCGCGCGACCCCGCGGTCGCCCAGGCAGCCAAGGCAGCGGCGTTCGCCGGCGGCGTCCGCGCCGCGCTGGCGCCGCTCGGCCACGACGGCAAGCCGACGTACACGCCGCAGGCCGTCTATCCGCAGAGCACCGAAGAGCGCTTTCCGCGCCGCCTCGCCGGCCTTGCAGCGATGCTCGGCGCCGGCCTGCCGGTCCGCTGCGCGACGCTCTCGGCCCCGGGCGCGTGGGACACCCACGCCGATCAGGCCGGCACGCTCCCGGACAACCTCAAGATCACGGCCGACAGCCTGTACGCGTTCCAGCGCGACCTCGAGTCGCGCGGGATCGCCGACCGCGTGCTCACGCTCGTGTGGTCGGAGTTCGGGCGCCGCGCCGAGGAGAACGGATCGGGCACCGACCACGGTGCCGCCGGCATCGGGTTCGTCATCGGCACGCGCGCCAGCGGCCGCATGATCGGCGAGTTCCCCGGCCTCGCCCAGCTCGACCCGCAGGGCAACCTGCGCGCGACGTCCGACTTCCGCGGCCTCTACTCCGCCCTCTGCGCCGACTGGTTCGGCGTCGATCCCGCCGCGGTGCTCGGCAGCGGCGCGAGCGTCGCGCGGCCGCGGATCCTGCGGTGAGACGGGCGCTCGGACTCGCGCTCGCACTGGTCGCCGCGCTCCCCGCTACGGCCGCCGCACGGCCGGCACCGGCGCGTCTGCTCGTCGAGGCGCGCGAGTTCAACCTCACGCTCTCGCGCGCGAAGCTGAAGCCCGGCCGCGCGATCGTCCAGCTCGCCAACCGCGGCGAGGATCCGCACGACCTGCGCCTGGCCCGGATCCACGGGCACGGCGGCGGGAGAGTCGAGGAGACGCTCCCCGGCCGCGTCGGCCAGTGGGACGGCCGCCTGCGCCGTGGCCGCTACCGGCTGTACTGCACGCTCGAAGGCCATCGGGCCGCCGGCATGCGCGCCACGCTCCGCGTGCGCTGAGCAGTCGCGCGCCTTGAGCGCCGGCGCTCGCATTAGACAGATGTCCGATATGGGCGCCGATTGACGCCTCCTACGTTGGCGCTTCAGCGGACGGAGCCGCGCAAGGACGCAACCGAAGGGTGCAACGGACATGACAGGCGCGGCTCGGAAGTATCCGCTGGTGGTCGTGCTGGGAGCGTTGGCCCTCGCGGCCGCACTGCCCGTCGCAGCCGAGGCGGCCCCGCCGCTGAACGTCGTGCAGATCGGCGACTCCTACTCGGCCGGCAACGGCGCGGGGAACTACTACGGCCCGAAGGACTGCTTTCGCAGCTCGAGCAACTGGGCCGAGCGCTATCTCGACACGCTGAGCACGACGTACGCCGTGAAGTTCGTCAACCGCGCGTGCTCCGGAGGGGTCATCAACAATCTGACCAGCGCCCGCGAGATGGACTCGAAGCTCGCGAACGTATTCGTGTCGGGTGAGTCCGTCGACAAGGACGATCCCGGCGCGCGCCACACGCTCGACGAACGTGGCGACTGCACGCCGGACTATCGCGACGACGAGGCCTATACCGTCACGGCCGAGTACGCGTTTCCCGAGTCCGGCGGCACCATGGTCACCTTCAGCTGCGCACGCACCATGGAGCCCCAGATCGACGCGGTCGGCGCGGAGACCGACGTCGTGCTGCTCACGATCGGCGGCAATGACGTCCACTTCTCGGACATCGTCAAGCAGTGCTTCGTCGTCGGCGCCCGCGACCCGGGGTCATGCCGAGACAAGGTCACGGCCGGCCAGGACGGCATCGCCGACGTCGGAAGGCGCACCGGAGAGGCCCTGCGGACTCTGAAGGCTCGGATGCGGCCGGACGCGCACATCGTCCTGGCCGCCTACCCGTACCTCGAGAAGAACGGCGACTTCGAGTTGCGGGGCGGCTTCCTGTTCCTCGATACCTACGCGGTCGGGCGCGAGGTCCGCAAGTTCGGCGACCTCGGCGACCAAGGACAGCGCGCGGCGGTGGCCGCGCTGAACGCCGAGGGCGGCGCGCAGGTGATCTTCGTCGACGAGGTCAAGGCGCACTTCGCGGGCCATGAGCCCGATGGCCGCGTGTGCTGCCGCAACGACGACCGCTGGATCCACGAGTTCGACACCTTCACCCCGATGGAGTGGTACCACTACAACCCGACCGGGCACGCCGAGCTCGCCGGCCTGCTCTCACGGCGGCCCGAGATCATCCCTTCCGCCCGCGACATCGTGGCCGGCGGCGCCGTCGACATCGCGTTCGTGATCGACACGACCGGATCGATGGGCGGCTCGATCGATTCCGTCAAGGCCGCGGCGGTCAGCCTGGTGAACGATGTCTCGGCGCGTACGAGCGCCGCGCGCTTCGCGCTGGTCGACTACCGCGACTTCCCCGCTCGGACCGGGGATGCGAGGGACTACCCGTCGAAGCTCGATCTGGACTTCACGAGCGACGCAGCGACCGTCGACGCCGCGATTGACGGCCTCGCGCTCGGCAACGGCGGCGACTGGCCGGAGACGATGTTCTCCGGCATCAACCGCGCGTTCGACCTCTCCTGGCGGCCCGGCGTCAAGAAGCTGGCGATCGTGCTCGCCGACGCACCTCCGCTCTCGCCCGAGCCGTACACCGGCCTGACCGTGGACTACATCGTGCAGCGGTCGCTGTCGATCGACCCGGTCGAGGTGCACATCGTCGACGTCGGCGACGCCAGTGGCCCGGGCGATCCCGGCGACCCGGGCGACCCCGGTGATCCCGGCGACCCCGGCGATCCGACGGCGACGGCCACGAGCGAGATGGGCCCGGCGCGGGAGATCGCGTTGCGCACCAACGGAGCGGTGCACCCAACGTCGCCCGACCAGGCCGCCGCCGAGATCGCCGACACGATCGACGCCTCGCTCAACCGGCCGTCCGCGTGGGGCGGCGGGCCGTACGTCGGCAAGGTCGGCGAGACGATGACGCTGGACGGCCGCGGCTCCTACGGCGTAACGTCAGAGCTCGTCAAGTGGGAGTGGGACCTCGATGGCGACGGCATCTACGAGATCGACAGCAACCAGCCCACCGTGGCGCACGCGTTCAACGACCCCTATGACGGCGTCGTCGCATTGCGCGTGACCGACGCGCAGGGCGCAACCGGGCTGGCCACCGCGATCACCCACATCACCCACGACGGCGACGAGATCGCGGACGCGGCCGACAACTGCGCGAGCGTGGGCAACCCCGACCAGGCCGACTTCGACGAGGACGGCGCCGGCGACGCCTGCGACCCGACGCCGGGGTATGACACGCAGGACAAGCCGGGCGTGCAGGACAACAGCTCCTACCCGTCCGCGCCGCCCGGGACGACCGGCGGTACTCCGGCGCGACCGGCCGCCGACGTGCGTATCACGCGCCCGAAGCTCATTCGCCGCGGGAGCCGGCTCCGCATGAAGGTGACCTGCCTGCGCCTGCTCGGCACGTGTGCCGGAGCCGTGCGGGTCAAGGTCGCAGGCCGCACGCTGGTGCGGCGCTACAGCGTCCGGGCGCACGCCACGAAGGCGATCACGTACAGGCTCCCGCGGACCACGCGCTCGCGCCTGGCGCGCGGCCGGCGGGTGGCGTTCCGGGTGACGGCGACGACGCGCGAGGGCATCACCGCCTCTCGCACCGCGAAGCTGCGCCTGACGAGGAGGCCCTGACGCGGCCGCAAGTGAGCGGGCGGTGGGTGGCAGCAGGTGCCGCAGTCCTGGCTGCCGGCGTCGTGCTGGCGCTCGCCGTCTCGCGCGGCGAGTCCAGTCCGGGGCCGGAGCTGCGCGCCCTGCGTGAGGACCCGCTGGCGAGCTACGTCCCGCCCGACGGCCGGCTCGTGCGCACCGACGCCACCGAGGAGAAGTCCGGAGGGATGTTCACCAAGCCCAGCGAGGCGACGCTCCAGCGGCTGTTCGCGCTTCCTCCCGACGGCGGGCCGGCCGCCCTGCAGGGGGCACTCGACGCGGCACGCGCCGCCGGCTGGACGGTCCAGCCGCCGCTGGGCGATCTCGGCTCGACGGGATCGAAGCAGCTGAGCAGCGGCAAGGCCACGATGTCCGTCGGCCTGATCACCGACGCCGGGGCAACCCCGGAGAACGTCCCGCCGCCGGTGCTGGGCATCGCGCTCCAGCACGTCCGCTGACCGCTACGCGCCGACGTCCCGGCGGCGGAAGCCGATCAGGCCGACGACGGTGAAGCCCGCCGCGACGGCGGTCAGCGCGATCAGCGGGCCGGCCGTGAAGTTCGCTGCGGGGAGCAGCGGCACGTGGGTGAACGGCGACAGGTCGAGGACCCAGTCGGGAAGCGAGAGCAGCGGCCCGAGGAAGGCCAGGAGGTAGCTCGCGCTGAGCGTGGCCCAGGCCGCCGGCGCCGCCCGCGGCACCAGCCCAAACAGCGCCACGGTGACGCCCACGAGCACCCACACGGCGGGGGCAAGCGCGAGCGACGAGCCGACGAGCACCGGCACGCGAGCGAGGTCGCCGCTGTTGGCGGCGTCGGCGATGCCCGCACCGAGCCCGCTGGCGGCGAGGATGAGCACGGTGCCGCCGGCGGCGACCGCGACGTATCCCGCCACCCAGCGCGGCCGGGCCAGCGCCGTGGCCAGCAGCGGCTCGAGCCGCCCCGAGGTCTCCTCACCGCGCATCCGCAGAACAGCCTGGATCGCGAACGCCGTGCCGATCAGGGCCATCGAGAGCAGCGACACGGCGAGGTAGTTATCGACGAGGCTCCCCGCCGTTTGTGAGAACAGCTCATCGACCTGTTCGCTGTCGCCGAGGATGCTGTCGGCGTCCTGGGCGGTGAGGCCGATCGAGAGGCCGCCGAGGAACAGCCCGGCGGCCCAGGCAATGAGAGCGCCGCGCTGCAGCCGCAGCGCGAGCCCGAGCGGACGGGCGAGCGACGGCGCGGCGGCGGCCGGGCCGGGTCGCGGCGCAAGCAGTCCGGCACCCTCGTCACGGCGCCCCACGAGCGCGAAGGCGACCACGACGAGCGCGGCCGCCGTGCCCAGCAGCAGCACCAGCGGCCACCACCGCTCGCCGGCGAACGGCCGCATCGCCTGGCCCCAGCCGATCGGCGACAGCCACGAGAGCGACCCGTTGCCGACGTCACCGGCCGCGCGTAGCGCGTACGACGCCCCGAGCACGGCGCCGACGAGGCCGTACGCACCGGCGGTGCTCTGGCTGACCTGGACCGCGACCGCGGCCACGCCCGCGAACAGCAGCCCGACCGCGCCCAGCGACGCACCGAGCGCGATCGAGCCCGCTGCGGGCTGGCCGGCGGCGATCATCACGAGCGTGGTGGCGGCGCCCATCAGGACGTTCGCGGCGGACGCGACGACGAGCGCGGCCGCGGTCGGCGCGTAGCGGCCGACCACGCTCGCGCGGACGAGCTCGCTGCGCCCGCTCTGCTCCTCGCCGCGCGTGTGGCGGCCGACGATGAACATGCTCATGAGCGCGGCGATCACCGCCCCGAAGCCGCCCCACTGCCACGCCACGTCGCCGCCGACGTTGGTCACGGCATAGGCAGGCCCGACCATCGCGATCAGGCCCGGGTTGCCGGTCACCGTCTCCGCATACGCGGCGCGCTCGGCGGGTGTGGCATAGAGCCCTTCGCTCGAGACCGCCGTCTCGAGGATCAGGGCGGCGAAGATGATCACGTAGACGGGGATCCGGACGCGCTCGCGGCGTGCGTAGAACGAGAGCAGCGTGCCGCCGCCGGCGAGCGCGGTCATGGCGCGATCTCGTCCCCGTAGTGGCGGAGGAACAGCTCCTCGAGCGTCGGCGGCTGGCTCGTCAGGCTGCGAACGCCGAGCCGGGTGAGGTGCTGCAGCGCCTCGTCGAGGTGGCTGGTGTCAACGTCGAAGCGGGCGCGGTGGTCGTCGACGTGGAGGTCGTGGATCCCCTCGAGCGCGCCGAGACCAGTGGGCGCCTCGACGGTCACAACGTCGATCGAGGTCCGCGTGAGGTGGCGGAGCTCGGTCAGGCTCCCGGTCTCGACCGTCTTCCCCGCGCGGATGATGCTCACGCGGTCGCAGAGCGCCTCGACCTCGGCCAGGATGTGGCTGGACAGCAGCACGGTGCGGCCCTCTTGGCGGACCTCTTGGATGCACTCCCGGAACACCGTCTCCTTGAGCGGATCGAGGCCCGAGGTCGGCTCGTCCAGGAGCAGCAGCTCGACGTCGGACGCGAGCCCGGCGATCAGCGCGACCTTCTGCCGGTTGCCCTTGGAGTAGGTCCGGCCCTTCTTGGTCGGGTCGAGCTCGAAGCGCTCGAGCAGGTCGGCGCGGCGCACCGGGTCGAGGCCGCCGCGCAGGCGGCCGAGGAGATCGATCGCCTCGCCGCCGGACAGGTTCGGCCACAGGTTGACGTCGCCGGGCACGTACGCGAGCCGGCGGTGCAGCGACACGGCGTCAGTCCACGGGTCGCCGCCCAGCAGGCGCACGTCGCCACCGTTGGCGCGCAGGAGCCCGAGCAGGACGCGGATGGTCGTGGACTTGCCGGCCCCGTTCGGTCCGAGGAACCCGTGCACCTCGCCCGTCGCGACGCTCAGGTCGAGGCCGTCGAGGGCACGCACGTGCCCGAAGCTCTTGACGAGACCGGAGACGGAGATCGCGTTCGCCATGCATCACAGACTACACAAGATTCACGAACTTCTGAAAACATTGGGAATCGAATAGGATGCCCGCGCATGACTCCCGAGGACGCTGCCGGCGACGAAGCGGTCCGCCGCTTCATCGAGCGGTTTGCCGTGCTGCTCAGCGACGCCGGCATGGCACGGATGCCGGCACGCGTGTTCGCGTGCATCCTGGCCGAGGACGCAGGTCGGCTCACCGCCGCCGAGCTCGCTGAGCGCCTTGGCGTGAGCCCGGCCGCGGTGTCCGGTGCCGTCCGCTACCTGCTGCAGGTCGGGATGATCGTTCGTGAGCGCGAGCCCGGTGGCCGCCGTGATCACTACCGCCTGCACGACGACGTGTGGGGCGAGATGTACATCTCACGCACGGCGCAGCTGCGGCGCTGGGAGGAGACGACGGCGGAAGCCGTCGCATTGCTGGGGGCCGATCGCCCGGCCGGCCGCCGGCTCGAGGAGACGCGCGACTTCTTCGCGTTCCTGCGCGAGGAGCTGCCCGCGGTGATGCAGCGATGGCAGGACCGCCGGGCGGCCGGCGACGGCGGTTAGCTCACGGCCGCTCGCGGACGTCGTCGACGACCTCGGCGCGCGCGTAGGTGGTCATGCCCGTCGGCGTGCCGGCGGGGTAGCCCATGGCGTTGCCGTCGAGCGTGCTCAGCTTCTCGGCGAGCAGCGCGCCCGTGCGCGGGTCGAAGATGAGCATCGTGCGCTGCCGGTAGTTGGAGGCGGTGAGGTCCATCGCCACGCCGGTGCCCAGCCGGCCGGCGGCATCCTTCACGCCGCGGCGGAGCTCCACACCGGGGAGTCGCAACGCGACCTCGTAGAACGCCGCCCGCTGCGCCGGCGTCAGGTAGCCGGCGATCGCGAGCAGCTCGTTGAGCCGCTGGAATGCCGCGTCAGGGTCCGCGTGTCCGCCGTCCGTGATCCGCGCGTAGAGCGCGTCGGGGTCGCCGGGCACGGGGAACGCGTACATCGGCGGCAAGTCGTCGCTCTCCTTGATCGGGTTACCGCCATCGATGCCGAGCTCGGGCCGGCCCGCCGCGATCCAGCGCGATCGGTCGCGGTCGGTGGCGAACCGGGGTGCCCCGCTGCGCCAGATCTCCCACCCGGCGCCGTTGCGGTCGCGCCACTGCTCGCGGGTCTGCGGGACGGACGCAAAGATCGCGTTGCCGTCGTCGTCGTCCATCGTCGTGAACGCCTCCGACACCGTGCGCGTGTACAGGTAGTCGCCCGTCCGCAGCGGCCGCGTCGGCACCAGGCTGCCCGCCCCGTCGACGGCGGCGGTCCGGAGCAGGGCCGCCCTGGCCTGGGCCTCCGCCGAGCCGTCCGGGTTGCTCAGCAGGCCGCTGCCGAAGACGGCGAGCACGGCGGCGGCAGCCGCGGCGCCGGCGAGCACGCGAACGGCGCGTCGCCGCGCCCGCGGCGGGCGCACGGGCGAGGCGACGATGCGCGACAGCAGCGCATCGCGCGTCGCCGCGCCGGCCGGCGGCAGGTCGGCCGCCGGATCGGCCACGCGGACGGCCTCGATGACATCAGGTAGCCGGTTCACGGTGTCGTCTCCATCGGTCGGGGAAAAGCGGCGAGATGCTGCTCGTCGGCGAGGAGGGAGGCCATCCGGCGGCGCGCGCGATACAGGCGGGTGCCGAACGCGAGACGCGAGCAGCCGGCGGCGCGAGCAGCCGCCGCGCCCGTGCAGGCCTTCCCAGGCCACGAGCATGATCGCTTCGCGCTCGGTCGCCGAGAGGCCGCCCAGCACGCGCCGGACCGCCTCGTCGCCGGCCAGCACATCGGCCGGATCACGGCCCGTCGTGCTCGCCGATCGATCCTGTCGCGCACGCTCGAGCGTGGCCGTGGCCCGGCCCGCGGCGCGGCGCTGGTTGGCGAGTGTGCGCCGCGCGACGCCGTAGAGCCATGGCAACGGTTCGGCCGGTACCTCGGCCAGGCGCCGCCAGCACACGAGGAACGTGTCGGCGACGACCTCCTCCGCGGCCTCCAGCGAGTCGGTGCGGCGCACGGCGTAGCGCCTCACCGCCTCGTAGTGCGCCCGATACACCGCTTCGAATCTCGCCTGTCGGTTGTCTCGCATCACCTAGCTCATGTCCGGCTCAGCGCCAGGATCACACGGCGGTCCTTTAACCTGGCTGCATGGCCATCGACGAGGACCTCTCCGTCGCGCCGGTCGTCGGCCCGGACGACCCCCGGCGGTTCACCGACTCGGGGATCGAGGTCGAGCCGCGGTACGACGCCGACGACCTGCCCGCCGACCTCGACCTCGGCGAGCCGGGCGAGTTCCCGTTCACCCGCGGGCTGCACCCGGAGATGTACCGCAAGCGGCTGTGGACGATCCGCCAGTACGCCGGCTACGCGTCGGCGAAGGAGTCCAACGAGCGTTACAAGTACCTGCTCGCGCACGGCTCGACCGGCCTGTCGATGGCGTTCGACCTGCCGACGCAGCTCGGCCTGGACTCCGACGACCCGCGCTGCCTCGGCGAGGTCGGCCGCACCGGCGTCGCGATCGACACGCTCGACGACATGCGGACCGCGTTCGACGGGATCCCGCTCGACGAGGTCTCGACCTCGATGACGATCAACGCGCCCGCCAGCGTGCTCTTGTTGCTCTACGAGCTGGTCGCCGAGGAGCAGGGCGTCGCGAGCGAGCAGCTGCGCGGGACGGTCCAGAACGACATCCTCAAGGAGTACATCGCACGCGGGAACTTCATCTACCCGCCCGAGCCGAGCATGCGGCTCACCACCGACCTGTTCGCGTACTGCGCCGAGCGGATCCCGAAGTGGAACACGGTGTCGATCTCCGGCTACCACTTCCGCGAGAAGGGCTCGAGCGCCGTGCAGGAGGTCGCGTTCACGCTCGCGAGCGGCATGGCCTACGTGCAGGCGGCGCTCGACGCGGGCCTGAAGGTCGACGACTTCGCGCCGCGGCTGGCCTTCTTCTTCAACGGCCACAACAACGTGTTCCAGGAGGTGGCCAAGTTCCGCGCCGCCCGCAACATGTGGGCACACGCGATGAAGGAGCGCTTCGGCGCGCAGGACGAGCGGTCGATGATGCTGCGGTTCCACACGCAGACCGGCGGCGTCACGCTGACCGCACAGCAGCCGCACAACAACGTCGTGCGCGTCGCACTGCAGGCCTTCGCCGCCGTCTGCGGCGGCACGCAGTCGCTGCACACGAACGGCTATGACGAGGCGCTCGCACTCCCGACCGAGCGCGCCGCCAAGGTCGCGCTGCGCACGCAGCAGATCATCGCCCACGAGTCCGGCGCGACCGACACCGTCGACCCGTTCGCCGGCTCGTACTACGTCGAGTCGCTGACCGCCGAGATCGAGCGCCGCGCCTGGAAGCTGATCGAGCGCGTCGACGAGCTGGGCGGCTCGGCAAGCGCGATCGCGTTCATCAAGGGCGAGATCGAGGACTCGGCCTTCGGCTATCACGAGCGCTATCGGACCGAGCAGGACGTGGTCGTGGGCGTGAACCGCTACGTCGAGGAGGACGTCGAGGTCGAGGACACGCTGACCGTCGATCCCGCGACCGAGCGCGCCCAGATCGAGCGCCTGAAGGCGTTCAAGGCCGACCGCGACCAGGAGCTCGCGACGCAGCGACTCGAGGAGCTGCGCGAGGCGGCGCAGGGCAGCGCCAACCTGCTGCCCCCGATCCGCGCGGCGCTCGCCGACCGCTGCTCGGTTGGCGAGGTATGCGGCGCATTGCGCGACATCTTCGGGGAATATCAGCCTGAGATCTAGTTGTTCGGCCGTCTTCTTCTCGCCCTAATCCTCCTCCTCGTCGTCCCCGCCTCTGCGCAGGCGGCGTTCGAGGTCCGCTCGTTCAGCGTCACGCCGACCGGGCTCGCGGCGGGCTCGCACCCGAACGTCAGCGTCGCGATCGACTTCGCGCCGTACGACTCGGGGAACCCGCCGGAACGCCCGCGCGACCTCACGATCAGCCTGCCGCCCGGGCTCGTCGGCAACCCGAACGCGACCGGCCGCTGCAGCCAGGCGCAGTTCCAGGCCGACAACTGCCCGGCGTCGACGAAGGTCGGCACGACGTCGGTCAAGACGACGATCCCGCTGCTGCTGGGCTCCTCGATCACCGCCAACGGCGACGTCTACAACCTCCAGCCGGGCGCCGGCGAGCCGGCGCGGCTCGGCGTCGTCGTGCGCCCGCCGCTCGGCGCCGACAAGGTGTTCATCGTCTCGCCGGTCGCGCTGCGCAGCTCCGACGGCGGGCTCAACTCGGTGATCACGAACCTGCCGCAGAAGGTCGGCATCCCGCTGCTCGGGCAGCAGGACATGTGGCTCGAGTCGATGAACCTGACGCTGCTCGGCAAGCCGCCCGGCGGCGCCACCACGCCGTTCATGACGCTGCCGACCTCGTGTGGGCCGGCGACGGCGAGCATCGCCGCACGCGGGACCGGCGGCACGCAGGTCACGCGCGCGGCGGCCCCGTTCACGCCCACCGCCTGCGACGCGCTGCCGTTCCAGCCGACGATCGCGGCGACGATCGCCGCCGGCCGGACGCCGTCGCTGCGCACGGTGATCACCGGCCCGGCCGGCAACGCCAACACGGCGCGCGCCGCGGTCACCCTGCCGGCGGGCATCAGCGTGAACCTCGACGCGCTCCAGCGTGCGTGCACGCTCCCGCAGCAGGCCGCCGGCCCGTGTCCACAGAGCGCGCGCGTCGGGCGCGCAGTCGCCCGCTCACCGCTGTTGCCCGAGCTGACGGGGCCGGTGTTCCTCGCCCAGCAGTCCGGCCAGGTGCTGCCGGGCATCCGGGTCGACCTCTCCGGCGTGGTGTCGCTCTCGCTCCTCGGGACCGTCGGGGGCAAGCCGCTGCGCAGCGAGTTCGCCGGCATTCCGGACGTGCCGCTCGAGCGGTTCGAGCTGGCCTTCGACAAGGCCGGCGCCCTGCGCGCCGTCACCGACGTCTGCCGCGGGCCGCTTCCCCGGATCGGTGCCGACCTGACGGGCCACAACGGCGCGACCGTCACGCTGAGCGCGCCGATGACCGTGACGGGGTGCGTGAAGCCGGCCGCCAACGTGCGGCTGCGCGGACGCAAGCTCCGGCTGGGAGTCGCCGCCGCGAAGGGCGGGCCTGCGCTACGCCTGCTGCGGCTGACGCTGCCGCGCGCGCTGAAGGCACACCCGAAGCGCGGACGCATCCGCACGAGCACCGGCACGGCGAAGCTCACGGGCCGCGGCGTGCTCACGGTCACCACGGCGGCGGTCCGGCACATCACCGTCACGCTCTCGCGCGGCGCGGTCACGCGCCGCACCCGTGGTAGCGGCAAGTTCAAGCTCACGACGCTGGACCAGAGCGGCCGGCGCATGCGCGCAACGGCTGACCGCGCGGCGCTAAGCGCGTACCATCGCGGCCCCATGCGCCGCAAGAGCCCCGAGACCAACGAAGAACGCCTCGAGCAGCTGCAGGAGCTGCGCGACGCGATGATCCACCACGCGTCCGAGCAGGCGGTCGAGAAGCAGCACGCCAAGGGCAAGTACACGGCGCGCGAGCGGATCGAGAAGCTGCTCGACCCCGGCTCCTTCCAGGAGCTCGACACGTACGTCCGCCATCGCACGACCGACTTCGACATGGACAAGAACCGGCCGTGGGGCGACGCGGTGGTCACCGGCCACGGCACGGTCGACGGCCGTCGCGTGTGCGTGTTCTCTCAGGACTTCACGGTGTTCGGCGGCTCACTCGGCGAGGTGATGGCCGAGAAGATGTGCAAGCTGATGGACCTGGCGGCCAAGATCGGCTGCCCGGTGATCGGGATCAACGACTCCGGCGGCGCGCGGATCCAGGAGGGCGTGGTCTCGCTCGGCGCGTACGGCGACGTGTTCCTGCGCAACGTCCGCTGCTCCGGCGTGATCCCGCAGATCAGCCTCGTGATGGGCCCGTGCGCGGGCGGCGCGGTCTACTCCCCCGCCATCACCGACTTCATCTTCATGGTGAAGGAGACCTCGCACATGTTCATCACCGGCCCCGACGTGATCAAGACGGTCACGGGCGAGGAGGTCGAGTTCGAGGAGCTCGGCGGGGCGATGAGCCACAACTCCAAGTCGGGCGTCGCCCACTTCGCGGCCGACGACGAGGACGCATGCCTCGAGGACGCGCGCTACCTGATCAGCTTCCTGCCGCAGAACAACCTCGAGTCGCCGCCGCGCGTGCAGCCGACCGACGACCCGTTCCGGATGGACGCCGAGCTCGACTCGGTCGTGCCGGACAACCCGAACAAGCCGTACGACATGCGCGACGTCGTGCGCTACGTGGTCGACGACGGCGAGTTCTTCGAGGTCCACGAGCACTACGCGCTGAACCTGATCTGCGGCTTCAGCCGCGTGAACGGGATCGCCGTCGGCGTCGTCGGCAACCAGCCGCGCGCGCTGGCCGGCGTGCTCGACATCGACGCCAGCACGAAGGGCGCGCGCTTCGTGCGCACGTGCGACGCCTTCAACATCCCGATCCTCACGTTCGTCGACGTGCCCGGCTTCCTCCCGGGGACCTCGCAGGAGTGGGGCGGGATCATCCGCCACGGCGCCAAGCTGCTGTACGCCTACGCCGAGGCGACCGTTCCGAAGATCACCGTGATCACGCGCAAGGCATACGGCGGCGCCTACGACGTCATGGCGTCCAAGCACCTCGCGGCCGACTTCAACTTCGCCTGGCCGACCGCCGAGATCGCCGTGATGGGGCCGGAGGGCGCCGTCAACATCATCCACCGCCGCGACATCGCCGGCTCACCGACGCCGGACCAGCGCCGCCAGAAGCTGATCGACGACTACAAGGCCCGCTTCGCCAACCCGTACTCGGCCGCCGAGCGCGGCTACGTCGACGACGTCCTGATCCCGCACGAGACCCGCCCGAAGGTCATCACCGCGCTCGAGACGCTGCAGACCAAGCGCGAGCCGGGGCCGAAGCGTAAGCACGGCAATATCCCCTTGTAATCAAGGCGCTCGCGCGAGCTTGCGAGTGCGAGTAAGCCGCACCCGTTCTTACAAGAAATCCTTGACCTGCGCTTCGCGAGCGTGAAGGATCGCCCGTTGGGCGACCGGGATGATGCCAAGGAGAGGGGTCGGGATGAGGGGCTCGGTGCAACGAGCGTTGTACGGCCTGTGCGTGGGCGCGGCCGTGGCAGTGACGATGCCTGCGGCGGCGGCCGCTCAGGGCGGAGTGTGGGACCCGGTGGCAGGCTCGCTGCCGGCTTCGAAGGGCGGGGAAGCAGCGCCGGTCCAGCCGGAGCGCTACAGCGCGTTCACGCTCGACCAGGCGACGCTGGATGATCAGCTCGCCGACGCTCCAGCGGTCGGGCTGCGCTCCCGCGCGCTCGCGCGCGGCACCGCGATCGTCGTGACGCTGCCGACGCCGAGCGGTGACTTCCAGCGCTTCGAGCTCCAGGAGTCTCCGATCATGGAGGCCGGGCTCGCCGCGCAGCACCCGGAGATCAAGACTTACGCGGGCCGCGGGCTCGACAACCCGGCCGCGAGCATCCGGGCCGACAACACGCCGCTCGGCTTCCACGCATCCGTGCGCTCGCCGAACGGCTCGTGGTACGTCGACCCCTACTACCGCAACGACGACAGCGTCTACATCAGCTACTACGGGCGCGACGTCACCGAGGACACGCACGGCGACTTCGTCGAGAAGGACCTCGAGGGCGAGACCGATCCGCTCGGCATCGGCGCCCTCGACGTGCCGACGGGCCCGAACGTCACGCTGCGGACCTACCGGCTCGCGCTGATCACCGACTCGACGTACTCGACCTACTTCGGCGGCCCGCAGAACGTCACGGCGGCGAAGGTCACGCTGATGAACCGCGTCGACCAGGTCTACGAGGACGAGACCGCGATCCGGCTGGTCCTGATCGCCGACAACGACAAGCTCAACCTCAACACCACTGCCGACATGACCGGCGCGGACGGGCCGTGCGGTGCAGCGGCGTGCTACACCGCCGTCCAGGCGTCGGGCTGCGCCGGCGGCACGCTCACCCGCAACCGGATCGTGGTCGGCCAGATCATCGGCGCGAGCAACTACGACATCGGCCACATCATGTTCGGCCTCAACGGCGGCGGCGTCGCCAGCCTCGGCGTCGTCGGCGGCAACGGCAAGGCCCAGGGCTGCACGGGGTTGCCGACACCGGTCGGCGACTTCATGGCGGTCGACTACGTGGCGCACGAGATGGGTCACCAGTTCGCCGGCAACCACACGTTCAACGGCACGCAGCTCAACTGCTCCGGCGGCAACCGCAACGCGGGCACGTCGGTCGAGCCGGGCAGCGGCACCTCGATCATGGCCTACGCCGGCATCTGCCAGCAGGACAACCTCCAGCCGCACAGCGACCCGTACTGGTCGCAGCGCAGCTTCGACGAGATCACGGCCTACACGACGTCGGTGCGGCCGCCGATCAACGAGGTCCAGACCGCCTCACTGCGCGACTTCGACGGCACGGACTCGTTCACGCTGAGCTATGGCGCGAAGACGTCCAACCCGATCGTCCGGGGGACGAACTTCACGCTCGCCGGCATCCAGCAGGAGCTCCAGGGCGCCAGCGAGATCCAGACCGTCTCGCTGACCGGCTACGACGCCGACGGCGACTCGTACACGCTCGGCTACAAGGGCAACGACACGGTGCCGATCGTCCGCGGCCAGAACAACACGCAGCAGGGCATCCTGAACGCGCTCCAGGGTGGCAACGAGCAGCAGCAGGTCGTGCTGGCCGACTTCAACGGGGCGACGCAGTCGTTCCAGGTGCAGATCGGCGGTAACAGCTCGGCGGTGCTCGGCGCCGGCGGCCTGACGGTCAGCAACGCCAACGTCACGGCCGCGGTCAACGCGATCCCCGGCTTCGCCGGGACAGTCGCGTCGGCCGGAGCCGGCAACGGCGGCTTCACGCTGACGTTCACCGGCGCGTCCGCGGGGATCGACGTCCCGCCGGTCGCGATCGTCAACTGCACGGGAACGTGCACCACCACGATCCGCGAGACCGCCAAGGGCGGCGGCCCGATGGCGGGCTGGCCGGCCGGCGGCACCGCCGCGATCACCGCGGTCACCGATGCCGGCTACTCGCTCCAGTTCAGCGGCGCCCACCAGGGCACCGATGTCGATCCGCTTTCGGTCACCAACGGCACGGGCGGTGCGGCCGGCACCGTCGCCGAGGCGACCAAGGGCACGGCGGGGATCCTGCCGCCTGGCGCGACCAGCATCGTCGCCGCGTGGGGCGGCGCCGGCGCACTGAACGACACCGGGTTCCAGGTCACGTTCGGCACCGGCCTCGGCCTCGTCGACGTCGACTCGCTCGGCCTGAGCGTGACCGGCGGAAGCGGGTTCATCGGCGAGACCGCCCAGGGCGGCCCGATCGAGAACCAGGGCTACATCACGGCCGACAACGGCAACCACGCCCCAGTGGTCACCACCGCGGACACCTACACGATCCCGCTGCGGACGCCGTTCGCACTGACGGGTAGCGCCACCGACTCGGATGGCGACACGGTGACGTACATGTGGGAGCAGAACGACCGCGGCGCCGCTACGGGCACCGCGCTCGTCAACAACACCAAGACCAACGGCCCGCTGTTCCGGCAGTTCGGGACGGCGGCGAACGTCAGCGCCGAGGACACGCTCAAGTACCACTCGCCCGGCCTGAACGCCGTGTCGACGAACCCGGAGCGCGTGTTTCCGGACATCGGCCAGATCGTGGCCAACAACACCAACGCGGCCACAGGCACGTGCCCGGCCGCGCCACCGTCGCCGGCGATCGTGCCGGCCGACATCCGCGACTGCTTCTCGGAGTTCCTCCCGACGTCGGTCTGGGAGGGGGTCAACGGTGACCGGACGCTGAACTTCCGCCTCACCGCGCGGGACTACCACCCGAACGGCGGCGGCATCGGCCGGGCCGACACGAAGCTCGTCCTGGCCAACGGCACCGGGCCGTTCCTGGTCACGTCGCAGGCTGCGCCTGCGACGTTGCTGGGCGGCTCGACGCAGACGGTCACGTGGGACGTCGCGGGCACCGACGCGGCGCCGATCGGCGCGTCGCGTGGTGAGGATCAGCCTGTCGCACCGACGGCGGCGCGACGTACCCGACACGTGCGTCAGCGACAGCACGCCGAACGACGGCTCGCGAGTCGGTGACGCTGCCGAACGTGGCGACCGCCAAGGCGCGGATCAAGGTCGCGGCGGTCGGGAACGTGTTCTTCGACCTCTCCGATGCCGACCTGGCGATCCAGGGCGCGCCGATCGTCACCGTCGACAACCCGACCGTGCAGTACAGCGACGCGGTGGGAGCGGCACCCGTGGTGAGGGCGCGCGACGACGACTCACCCGGCTCGGCGCTCACGGCCACGGCCTCGGGTCTGCCGGCCGGCCTCTCGCTCGCGGTCGACTCAACGTCGGCAGAGACGGACAGGCCCGGGACGCGGACCTGGACCCTCGCCGGCAACGTCACGGCAGCGCCGGGCACATACGCCGGTTCAGTGACCGTGACGGACGGCGACGATGAGGGCATCACGACGCCGCTGACAGTCACGGTCACGCCGGAGGACGCCGCTCTCGCGTACACCGGCGACACGCTCTCGTCGGGGTCCGTGCTGCTGCGGGCGACCGTCAACGACAGCGCGGACGGAGCGTCCGGCGACCTCGGCAAGGCCACGGTGACGTTCAAGGAGGGCGCGACCACGCTCTGCGGACCGCTGGCCGCCGGTGCAGGCATCGTGTCCTGCCGCGTCACCCTCCCGCCCGGCTCGCACCAGATCGACGTCGTGGCCGGCAGCCACTACACCGGCGCGGCGAAGGCGACGGTTGTGGTGTCCAAGCCCGACGACACGCACGTCGTGGCGATCGGCGACCTGAGCGTCGGCGCGTCGGCGGGCCCCTACAAGGCCGACCTGCGGTCGCCGCTAGCGTTCGCGCTCGACGTCAAGTTCAAGGACAAGAAGCGTGGCGAGCTCAAGGGACTGGCGGAGGTCGTCTACCTCTCCGGGGGCAAGATCTTCCGGATCTCGGCCGACCGGTTCGAGTCGCTCGGCGCGTCCGCGGACGGCTCGCGGGCCGAGTTCCGCGCGACGGCGGACATCTGGGACCACTCATGGCTGTTCTGGCCCCGGCTCGTGGCCCGCGACGTGACACTCCACGTCGTCGTGACCGAGGCGCGTAAGCCGAAGAAGGCGACGGTCGCGATCTCGGTCTGGAACGGCAACACGCTGCTGTTCTCGCTACCGGAGCAGGCGATCTCCGGGGGTGCGATAGCGATCAAGTGATGGATTGACGCGGGCACGGCGGTACGCTGGTCGCATGCGACGTCGGCTCACACCGGTCGACCGGGTCGGGGTGGACGAGCGCGCCGCCGTGCTCGGGAAACGCTCGATCAAGTCCGATTCCCAGATGGCTGCGATCCGCCTCGCCGTCTCGATGGTCGACCTCACGACGCTCGAGGGCCAGGACACCCCCGGCAAGGTCGCGCAGCTCGCGGCCAAGGCCGTCTGCCCGGCGCCGACACATCCCGAGATGCCGTCGTGCGCGGCGGTCTGCGTGTACCCGTCGCGGGTCGCCGACGCCCGCCGCGCGCTCGAGGGCAGCGGCGTGGCGGTCGCCTCGGTGTCGACCGGTTTCCCCTCCGGGCTTACCTCGATGGAGCTGAAGCTCGAGGAGACGCGCCAGGCGGTAGCCGACGGGGCCGAGGAGATCGACATGGTGATCCCGCGCGACGCCTACCTGTCGGGCGACGACGTGCGCGTCGTCACCGAGGTCGAGCAGGTGAAGGAAGCGTGCGGCACGGCGCACCTGAAGGTGATCGTCGAGGTCGACGAGCTCGGCGGCTACGACCACATCCGGCACGCGACGCAGCTCTCGATGGAGGGCGGCGCCGACTTCGTCAAGACCTCCACCGGCAAGGTCGGCAAGGGAGCGACGCCGAGCGCCACGCTGGTGATGCTCGAGACCGTGCGCGACTACGTCAACCGCACCGGCCGCGTCGTCGGCATGAAGGCAGCCGGCGGCGTGCGCACGAGCAAGCAGGCGATCCACCAGCTCGTGCTGGTGAACGAGACGCTCGGCGAGGAGTGGCTCACGCCCGACCGCTTCCGGATCGGCGCCTCGTCGCTCCTCAACGATCTGCTGATGCAGTACGAGCACGGGGCCTCCGGGCGCTACCAGCGGCCCGAGGACTTCTCGAAGGAGTAGCGATGGCCACGACGACCCCACGCACCGCCCTGGCCTGGGAGTACTCGCCCGCGCCGGAGGCCACCGACCACATCCGGCTCCGGGACCGCTACGAGCTGTTCGTGGACGGCGCCTGGCGGCCGCCGGAGGCCGGCGCCTACGAGCCGACGATCAACCCGGCGACCGAGGAGCCGCTCGCCGAGGTCGCCCAGGCCGGCGATGCCGACGTCGAGGCCGCGGTCGCCGCCGCCCGCGCCGCGCTGCCGCGGTGGCAGAAGCTGCCCGCGCTCGAGCGCGGCAAGTACGTCTTCCGGATCGCCCGCCTGATCCAGGAGCGTGCGCGTGAGCTGGCGATCGTCGAGTCGCTCGACGGCGGCAAGCCGATCCGCGAGTCGCGCGACGTGGACATCCCGCTCGCCGCCGCGCACTTCTTCTACTACGCCGGCTGGGCCGACAAGCTCTCCTACGGCCTCAACGGCCGCGCGAGCGAGCCGATGGGCGTCGTCGGCCAGATCGTGCCGTGGAACTTCCCGCTGCTGATGGCCGCCTGGAAGCTCGCCCCGGCGATCGCGTGCGGCAACACGGCCGTGCTCAAGCCGGCCGAGACGACGCCGCTGACGGCGCTCCTGCTGGCGGAGATCATGCAGGAGGCCGAGCTGCCCGCCGGCGTGGTGAACATCCTGCCGGGCGACGGCTCGGCCGGCGCCGCGCTCGTGCGCCACCCGGGGATCGACAAGATCGCCTTCACCGGCTCGACCGGCGTCGGCAAGGACATCCAGGCTGCCACGGCCGGCCGCGACATCGGCCTCACGCTCGAGCTCGGCGGCAAGTCGGCCAACATCGTGTTCGACGACGCCGCGATCGACCAGGCCGTCGAGGGCATCGTCAACGGCATCTTCTTCAACCAGGGTCACGTGTGCTGCGCCGGCTCGCGGCTGCTGCTGCAGGAGAGCGTCGCCGAGGAGGTCATCGAGAAGCTGTGGCGGCGGATGGGCCTGCTGCGCGTCGGCGACCCGCTCGACAAGAACACCGACGTCGGCGCGATCAACTCGGCCGCCCAGCTCGAGCGGATCGAGGCGCTGGTGGACGCCGGCGAGCGCGAGGGGGCGACGCGCCGCACCGTCGCCTGCGCGCTCCCCGAGCGCGGCTACTGGTTCCCGCCGACGTTGTTCACCGACGTCGCGCCGGCGCACCGGATCGCCGTCGACGAGATCTTCGGCCCGGTCGTGTCGGTGCTGACCTTCCGCACGCAGGCGGAGGCGATCGAGAAGGCGAACGCGAGCGCCTACGGCCTCGCCGCGGGCGTGTGGACCGACAAGGGCTCGCGCGCGCTCGCCGTCGCCCGCGCGCTGAAGGCCGGGGTCGTCTGGCAGAACACCTACAACCAGTTCGACCCGACGTCGCCGTTCGGCGGCTACAAGGAGAGCGGCTTCGGCCGCGAGGGCGGCGCGGGCGGCCTGCGACCGTACGTACGGATTCGATGACCGAGCGCCTGCCCGTCGCGAAGACCTACAAGCTCTACGTCGGAGGAGCGTTCGTGCGCAGCGAGTCCGGCCGGCACCTGACCGTCGAAGACCACGCCGGCAACCGTGTGGCGAACGCGCCGCGCGGGACGCGCAAGGACGTGCGCGACGCCGTCCGTGCCGCCCGCGGCGCGCTGGCGGGCTGGCAGGGCCGCACCGCGTACAACCGCGGCCAGATCCTCTACCGCTTCGCCGAGGCGCTGGAGTCGCGGATCGACGAGCTGGCGAGCGAGACCGCACGCCTGCGCGGGATCGAGCCCGCGGCCGCGCGCACCGAGATCGAGGCGGCCGTCGACCACGCGGTGCACTACGCGGGCTGGACCGACAAGCTGCACGCCGTACTCGGCACCGTCAACCCGGTCGCCGCACCGCACTTCAACTTCACCTTCCCCGAGCCGACCGGCGTGGTCGGCGTGATCGCCCCCGAGGAGCCGGACGTGCTCGGCCTCGTCGCCGAGATCCTGCCGCCGCTCGCGGCCGGGAACGTCGTCGTGGCGATCACCTCCGAGCGCTGGCCGCTCCTGCCGCTCCATATCGGCGAGGTGCTGGGCGTGGCCGACGTGCCGGCCGGCGTGGTCAACCTGATCTCCGGCCTGCGCTCGGAGCTCGTGAAGCCGCTGGCGGGCCACCGCGACGTCGACGCGCTCCTCGACAGCTCGGGCGATCCCGAGGTCGTGCGCCTGGCGGCCGACAGCGTCACTCGCGTCGCGCACCGGCGGGGAGATGACTACCTCGACGTCGCGGGGCTTGACAGCCTCTCGCGGATCGAGCCGTTCGTGGAGCTCAAGACCGCCTGGCACCCGGTCGGCACGTAGCTCACAGCGCGCGCAACTGCTCCAACGTGTGGCCGGACAGGCCGGCCGTCGCCATCGTCCGCTTCGCCTCGCCGCGGAAGTCGCGCGCCATCACGACGGACGCGATCTCGATGATCGCGTCCATCACCGGAGTGGGCACGCCGATCGTGCGACCGAGGTCCGAGAGGAAGACCATGCCGTACCCGACGTCCTCGGTCAGGTAGCGGTTGTCGAGCTTGCTCTGCGCACGGATCCCGCGGAACCCGGGCGCCGCCGAGTAGCCGGTCGAGTAGTTCTCCTCGACCATGTAGCCCTGCAGGATGCCCATCTCGGGGTCCGAGAGCACGGGCACGTCCAAGGCCGTGGCGAGCGCGAGGCGCTCGGCGTCGACGCTCTCGATCAGCCGCCCGACGCTCTCGGT
Organism: uncultured Solirubrobacteraceae bacterium; assembly: GCA_963792385.1. GTDB lineage: Bacteria > Actinomycetota > Thermoleophilia > Solirubrobacterales > Solirubrobacteraceae > DASSUW01. Next base: position 163,633 of record CAWBVZ010000004.1, read on the forward strand.
GACGCCTTCCTCGTAGAAGTCGAACTCCCCGCCGGTCCGCTCGATCAGCGCGGCGTTCAGCAACGTCACGGCCGGGTGGATCACGGGGTTGCCGTTCTGCAGCGTGGTCTGGAAGACGCTGCCCGCGGCGGTGAGCCCGGGATAGACCTCGAGCAGCGCGGCGTGCAGCGCCTCGGTGCCGCTGCGCGGGACGGCGGCGATCGTGAGGCCGGCGTCGAGCTTGAGGAAGACGCGCATCACCCCGGGGTCGGTCACGCGCACCGCGTAGGGCAGCGTGCTGGTCTCGCCGATGTTGTAGGTGTCGTCGTCGAGCGCCAGCCCGAGGGTCGTCTTGAAGACGAGGCTGCCGGCGCATGAGCTCGGGCAGACGACGATGTTCTGCCCGGGCCGCAGATGCGGCTGGGCGGCCGCGGCGATCGGCGCGGTGGCGAAGGCCGGGCTGACCGCGAAGATCAGGTCGGCGCCGTCCAGCGCCTGCGCGATGTCGTGGCCCGCGTAGGCGATCTCCGCGAAGCCCTCCAGCTGCCCGGAGCTCCGGAGCCCACCCTGGGCGGCGATCGCCGCGACGTTCGCCGGGAAGTGCTCGAAGTCGAACAGACCGACCTGGTGGCCGTGCTGCGCCCAGTCGAACGCGACCGCGCAGCCACCGTTGCCCGAGCCCAGGACCGCGACCTTCATCAGCGTGGGTCGCGCACGACGAGCTCCACGTTGCGGTCCTTGCGCGTGCCGGACTTGGAGCCGCCGCCGGCCGATCCCTCTACGCCCGAGTCCTGCGGGTCGTTGAACGCGAGCGTGCGCGCCACCGACGCGAGCTGCGCCGGCGTGAACGCGCTCGCCGGACCCGGCGCGGGCGCGGCCACCGGCGCCGCCGAGTCGAGCAGCGTGCCGAACAGCGAAAGCGTGCCGTCGTCGTTGTCCATGATCTCGATCAGCCGGCTCTGCTCCGGCCAGTCGATGTGCGACGCGGTGTTGATCTGCCAGAAGCCGTGGCCGCGCTTGCCGCTGAAGAAGCGCACGCGGTTGGCGTGCGTGTGGCCGGCCACGTAGCTGATCACGTTCGGGTTGGCCTCGAACAGCGCCGCGACGGTCTTCTTGCCCTTCTCTCCGCGGTGGATCGGCGTGGAGCGGCGCGGGTCGCGGTCGCAGCCGGGCTCGTCCGCGGGCTGGCACGCGCCGGCGTCCTCGTCGGCGCGGGCGTTGTCCATCGTCTCGATCGTGTGGTGGCCGAACGCCACTACGAGCTGGTGGCGCTTGCGCGCCGCGGTGAGCTCGCCCTTGAGCCAGCGGTACTGCGGGTCGTCGAGGTTGCCGTTCTGCCCGCCGCCCTCGCCGACGGTGTCGAGCGAGATCAACCGCAGTCCGCGCTTCGGCGACCAGGAGTAGTAGCTCGCCGTGCCGGCCGACGCGGTGAGCTGCTTCTTCGGCGTGTACGCGAAGCCGTGCTTGCGCTTGCCGTTGATGAGCTTGCGGTACTCGACCTTGGACACGATGTGGCGGTCAGGATCGGGCGCGACAGAGCGGCCGCTGGCGAGCAACTGGGCGATGAAGGCGGGGTCGCCGAAGGCGGCGAACAGCTCGTCCGCGGACTTGTTCTGGTACACGGACGGGTCGAAGGCCGCGCTCGGAAAGACCTTCAGGCAGCCGGTCGCGATGGCGCGGAAGAGATCGGTGCTCGCCGGCGCGTTGCCCTGGATCAGGCCGTCATGGTTGCCACGCGAGATGAACCACGGGACATCGAGCCCGGCGGCAACGAACGGCGCCTGCGCACGCTCCATCAGCCCCGGATACCGCGGGAACGCGGCGTACGGGCCGGCGACGGGTGCCGCCACGTCGGGATCCCAGAAGCCCGCCTTACGGTCGTCCGGCGCCGTCGCGTAGTCGTCGTAGTCGCCCATGCCGGTGTACTGGCGCGCGGCCACGTCGGCGTCGATGGCGGCGGCCTGCGACGCCGAGGCTCCGGGGCACGGGTTGGTCGCGCTGATCGGCTTGCCCGAGTACGGGTCGACCGTGCCGCCGTCGAGCACCGTGCGGAACCAGGTCGTCTCGTTGAACTGCTGGTTGTCGGCCAGATCGCCGGTCGTAAGCGCGAATGCCAGGCGGCCGCGCTTGCCGTTGCCCTGCTTGACCGGGCTCCGCCGGTTGGCGTTCACGCTGCGCACGACCGAGTCGAACACCTGCAGGCCCATCGCCTCCTGCGGGCGCCAGGACGACTTGATCTCACCGCCGGCCGGGTCGGCGAAGTCCACGCGGGCGGGAGACATCTCGTCGGCGATCTGCGGATCGGTGAGCTGCGCGAACAGCAACAGCGAGCGGCGCTGACGGGCGCGTGCGGGCCGCGCCTTGGCGCCGGCGCCCCGGCGGACGACGTACTTCTCGCCGCCGACGGCCGTCAGAGCCTGGTAGCCGGTCCCCCCGGCGGGCGCGATGCGGTGTCGCAGCGTCGTGTCGGCGAAGGCAGCGGAGCCGACGAGGAGGACGGCGGCGGGCACGGTGACCGCCGCGAGCAGGCGCGAACGAGGGGACATGCGGCGATCCTATCCGGGGCGCTACTTTGCGGGGCATGGTCAATCGGCGCCCCCGGCTCGAGCTACGCGGTTCGAGCGCGACGCCCGAAGAGGCGGCCGCCGTGATGGCGGCGGTCGAGCAGTTCCTGCGCGACACGACGCCCCCACCGGCCCCGGAGGGCCCGCAGGAGAGCGCGTGGTTGCGAGCAGCGCGGCGCGAAGGCGTCGACCGCGAGCCCCTTCGGCACTCCTAACCGGGGTCAGACCCCTATTCGGCACCCCTAACAGGGGTCAGACCCCTATTCGGGCGCCCTAACAGGGGTCAGACCCCGGTAAATAACTAGATCCCGATGGGGATTTGGTATTTTTGCGGAATGGAGCCATCGACCACGACGGGACGCAAGGGGTCGCTCGAGAACCCCGAGGTCCGTGAAGACGTACCGGGCCACGTCATTCCGATCCTCCAGCGCGAGTTCGACGACTTCGACAACGAGGCGGAGAAGTTCCTCGCCGGCGAGACGCCCGAGAACGAGTACATCGGATTCCGGCTGAAGCAGGGGGTCTACGGCCAGCGCCAGCCCGATGTCCAGATGATCCGGGTGAAGCTCCCGTTCGGCGGCATCACGCCGGAGCAGATGGAGACGTTCGCGGACGTGATCGAGAAGTGGGTCCCGCTCAACAAGGGCCACATCACGACGCGCCAGAACATCCAGATGCACCATGTCCCGCTGCGCGACGCGGCCGCCCTGATTCGCGAGATCTCCGAGGCCGGCCTCTCCAGCCGCGAAGGCTGCGGCAACACCGTTCGCAACGTCACCGCCGACCCGTGGGCCGGCGTCTGCCACGACGAGACGTTCGATCCGACGCCGTACGCGGGCGCCTACGTGCGCTACTTCGTGCGCCACCCCACGACGCAGCTGATGCCGCGCAAGGTCAAGACCGCGTTCACCGGCTCGGATTCCGACCGTGCGCTGACCGGCATCCACGACGTCGCGTTCATCGCGCGCGAGCGCGACGGGGTCAAGGGCTTCGAGATGCGGATCGGCGGCGGGACGTCGATCATGCCGCGGATCGCGCCGACGCTGATCGATTTCGTGCGCGCGGACGACGGCGAGTACCTGAAGTACACCGAGGCCGTCCTGCGGATCTTCGATCGCCAGGACTGGCTGCGCGTCAATCGCGCGCGTGCCCGGATCAAGGTGCTGGTCGACAAGATCGGGATCGAGGCGATGCGCGAGCAGGTCGAGGAGGAGCTGCGCGGCGACTGGGTCGCCGAGCGCGACTTTGACCCCCAGCACCGCCTGTTCGTGTACGACGAAGAGCAGAACGCACCCGGTCCGCCGCTCGCGCCGGGCTCGCCGAACGGTGACGGCACCGAGTTCCTGCGCTTCCGCAAGGCGAACGTCGAGGCCCAGCGCCAGAAGGGCTTCTCGGCCGTGCAGGTGAAGGTGGAACGCGGCGACCTCGACCCCGAGCAGCTGCGCGGGCTCGCCGACATCATGCGCGAGTACTCCGGCGGCTACGCCCGCACCACCGTGCACCAGAACTTCGTGCTCCGCTGGGTCCGCGACGAGGCGGTCTACGACGTCTGGCGGCGACTGTGCGAGCTCGGCCTCGGCGAGGCCGGCGCCGACCAGATCAACGACGTCGTCTCATGCCCCGGGACCGACTCCTGCAAGCTCGGCATCACGAGCTCGATGGGCCTCAACCGCGCCATCACCGAACGCATCGAGGCGATGGGCATCACCGATCCGCTCACCCGCCGCATCCACATCAAGATGTCCGGCTGCCCGAACGGCTGCAGCCAGCACCACATCGGCAACATCGGGTTCTACGGCGCGTCGATCAAGGTCGGCGAGAACACGATCCCGGCCTACGTGGCGCACATCGGCGGCAACTACGAAGGCGGCGAGGTCATCTACGGCACGCGGCTGAAGGTGCGGCTGCCGGCCAAGCGCGTGCCCGACGCGGTCGAGCGCTGGCTGCGCAAGTACGAGGCCGAGCGCGAGGACGGCGAGGGCTTCAACGCCTACGCCGTGCGCGTCGGCACGAAGGAGTTCGAGGACGCGGTGCGCGACCTGGCGATGCCGCTCGAGTTCAGCCTCGACACGATGAACGAGTTCATCGACTGGACCAAGAAGGTGCCGTTCGTCGTCGCACGGGGCGAGGGGGAGTGCGCGGTCTGATGGATCACCTCGACCAGCTCGAGGCCGAGGCGATCCATGTCATCCGGGAGGTGGCGGCCGAGCTCGAAAAGCCGGTGCTGCTGTTCTCCGGGGGCAAGGACTCGATCGTCCTACTGCATCTCGCCCGCAAGGCGTTCCGGGCGGGCGGGACCAGCTTCATGCCGTTCCCGGTGATGCACGTGGACACCGGCCACAACTTCCCCGAGGTGATCGCGTTCCGCGACCGCCACGTCCCCGACGTGCTGGTGGCGTCGGTGCAGGAGTCGATCGACCACGGGCGCGTGGTCGACGAGCCGTCCCGCAACGGCCTCCAGACGACGACGCTGCTGGACGCGATCTCCGAGCACGGCTTCGACGCCGCGTTCGGCGGCGCGCGCCGTGACGAGGAGCGTGCCCGCGCGAAGGAGCGCGTCTTCTCGTTCCGTGACGACTTCGGGCAGTGGGATCCGCGCAGGCAGCGGCCGGAGCTGTGGGACATCTACAACGGCCGCGTACGCAAGGGCGAGCACGTGCGCGTGTTCCCGCTCTCGAACTGGACCGAGCTCGACGTGTGGGAGTACATCCGCGTCGAGGGTCTCGGGCTGCCGCCGATCTACTTCGCGCACGAGCGCGAGGTGTTCGAGCGCGACGGGATGCTGTACGCGGTCTCCGACTTCCTCCCGCAAGCGGACGGCGAGCCGGCGTTCACGGCTTCCGTGCGCTACCGCACGGTCGGCGACATGACCTGCACGGGCGCGGTGCGCTCGGAGGCGACGACGCTCGACGACGTGGTGTCGGAGATCGCCGCCACCCGGATCACCGAGCGCGGCGAGACACGCGCCGACGACCGCGTGAGCGAAGCCGCGATGGAAGACCGCAAGAGAGTGGGCTACTTCTGATGCTGAAGGTCGCAACCGCGGGGTCGGTCGACGACGGCAAGTCGACGCTGATCGGCCGCCTGCTCCACGACTCGAAGTCGCTGATGGCCGACGAGATGGGCACCGCCGCCGACCTCGCGCGGCTGACCGACGGCCTGCGGGCCGAGCGCGAGCAGGGCATCACGATCGACGTCGCGTACCGCCACTTTGCGACGCCGCGGCGCCGGTTCGTGCTGCACGACTGCCCCGGCCACGCGCAGTACACGCGCAACATGGCCACGGGAGCGTCGACCGCCGACCTCGCGCTGGTGCTCGTCGACGCGCGCCGCGGGATGACCGAGCAGTCGCGCCGCCACCTGGCGATCGCGGCGCTGCTCGGCGTGCCGGGCGTGACCGTGCTGGTGAACAAGATGGACCTCGTCGGCTTCGCCGAGGACCGCTTCGACGCGGTCGTGCGCGAGGTGATCGACTGGTGCTCGCGGCTCGGCCTGCACGGCGTCGGCTTCATCCCGGTGTCGGCGCTGCACGGCGACAATGTGGTCGACCGCTCGGCGGCGATGACGTGGTACGCGGGCGAGTCGCTGCTCGAGCATCTCGAGAGCGCACCGACCGGCAACGGCCTCGCCGACGGCCCCGCGCGCCTGCCGGTGCAGTACGTGATCCGTGCCGATGCCGCCCGCTGGTACGCCGGTCGCCTGGCGGCCGGCACGCTGCGGGTCGGCGACGACGTCGTCGTGCTGCCCTCCGGCACGCGCTCGCGGATCGCCGCGTTCGAGGACGGCGCCGACACGGCCGCGGCGCCGCGCTCGGTCGCGGTGGCACTCGAGGACGAGCTCGACGTCGGCCGCGGCGACCTGCTCGCCCGCCCCGCCGAAGCACCGGAGCCGGTACGCGAGCTGACCGCCACCGTGTGCTGGCTCGGCGACACGCCCGCCCGCCCGGGCGCGCGCTACGTGATCAAGCACACGACGCGATCGGTCACCGCCCGGCTGGAGGCGATCGAGCACCGGCTCGACGTCACGACGCTGGCGCACGAGCCCGCCGACGAGCTCGAGCTCAACGCGATCGGCCGTGTCCGGCTGCGCCTCGCCGCCCCGCTGATGCCCGACCCGTACGAGCGCGTCCGCGCGACCGGCGCGTTCATCGTGGTCGACGAGGCGACGAACGACACGGTCGGCGCCGGCATGGTCGCCTAACCCCGAGGTTCGTTACGTGGAACACTGTGCGGGTGGCCGACCGCACGCGTCCACGCCGTCAGCCGCGCCGGAAGGGCGGCACGAAGACCGACGGCGAACGCCGGCAGCTTGCGCGCAGCTCGCGCCATGCCGGCGCCGCATCGCCGCTGCCCAGTGATTGGGCGTTGCTGCTGTGCGACGGCGGCTCGCGGGGAAATCCCGGGCCGGCAGCCGTCGCGGCGGTGCTGGTGGCACCCAGCGGCGCGGTGCTCCAGACCGCGTCGGAGGCGATCGGGCGCGCGACCGCGGCCGAGGCCGAGTACCGGGCGATCCTGCTCGGGCTCGAGCTCGCCACGGCCAACCGCGCCGATCCGATCGAGGTCAGGAGCGACTCACAGCTTGCGATCACGGCGGTCGAGCGCAAGGCGCCGGACGACGCCGGCCTGGCGGCGCTCGTCCACCAGATCCGCTCGCTCGCGCGCGGGTTCTCGGCCGTGCGCTGGCGCTGGCACTCGCGCGGCGACAACGAGGCCGCCGACGCGCTGGTCAGGAGGTTGCTCTGGCAGATGGAGAGCGGACCGGCCCGCGGCCCCATGATTGCGGACCGGCCCGACCCTCCATCGGACTGAGCGGTTCTCCGCTCAGCGGCTCTGCCCCGTGACCCCAGAGACGGCGGACGTGAGTCCCGCCGAGGGCAGCTGACAGACGAGACCCCAGCGCGCGTGCGGCGCGAACGCCGTGCGGGCCCGTCGAAGATCCGTGATGCTCGCGGCCTTGCGCACCGTCGGCAGCGCGCTGGAGCGATCGATCCGCAGGACGTCGACGCCGCTCGTGACGTCGAGCGCGTAGACGATCTCGTGCTCGGGATCGGTCGGCGCGAAGTAGGCGCCCCAGAACGTGCCGCTGGTGGCGTAGAAGCCGACCTGGCGGATGTCGGTCGGCTGCGAGACGTCGAGGAAGCGGACGCCCTGGTCGTACCAGCCCTGCGCCAGCAGACCGCCGGACTCGTCGAACCAGTGCGCCGAGCAGTTGATCGTCGCCGGCGAGCGGCCGACCTGGGTCGCAAGCTCGTTCAGCTCGGTGGTCCAGAGGTCGAGCATCTTCAGCTTCTGCGAGCCGTCCGAGTTGCGCTCGTCGGTGATCTGCCACGTCTGCAGCGAGCCCTGGCCGTCGCAGCCGGGCTTGAGGTAGTCCTCCTCGGTGACCGCGAGGGTGTCGTCGGTGATCCGCAGCGAGTTGTGATGCAGGAAGTCGAGCGGGCCGGATCCGTCGTCGCCCGGTAGGCCGCCCCCGGTGTTCGTGACGTTCTCATCCGAGCGCAGGAGGAGTTCCGGGCTCAGCGGGTCGGTCGTGTCGAAGCCGAACGTGCCGTCCTCGCCCGTGACCCACGTGATGCCGCGCGAGTCGACGTTGACGTCATGTGTGAAGCCGTTGCCGGGCAGCGGGAACGTCTTCACGAACTGCGGGTTGGCGAGATCGCGGATGTCGTAGATCGCCAAGCCCTCGGCTGTGCCGGTCGTGTACAGGTACTGGCAGTCGTTGACGCAGTTCGCGATGTGCCCGTTGGCGGTGTCGAACGTCGTGTTGAGCACCGAGCGGATGGCCGGCGCGCTCGGGTTGCTGACGTCGATCAGATAGATGGCGCCGACGCCCGCGAAGCTCGGGTCGTTGGTGATCACGACCGTGTCGCGCCCGACGTCGACGTCCTCGTTCTCGAAGTGCGGCAACGGGAGCCGCGACAGCAGCTGCGGCGACTCCGGCGTCGTGATGTCGTAGATCCCGAGCCCCGTCGCGCTCGTGACATACATCGTGTCGCCGTCGGGAGAGAACCGCGCACCGATCGCTCCTATCGCGTCCGGCAGCTTGCCGACGACCGTGACGTTGTCGGACTTCAGGCCCTGCGCCGAGGCGGCTGCGGGGGCCAACAGCAGCACGGCGGCAGCGGCGAGGACGAGGCGGACGAGTCGGGGCATGGCGACTCCAACGCGGGCGCGCGCGAGAACTTGCGCGAAGTTGTGGCGCGGTTGCCGGGAACTGCGGCATTAAGGGAGAGGGTTCGGCCGCCGCGACCGCCGACTGTCGACTTGATCGGGCTGAGGCCGACGAACTCGACACTCGGACGCGCGGCCCCGCCGGAACCCCGCCGCCCTACCCAGCCGCAGTGGACGTTCGCCGAGCCCGCCTGGCGGGATCAAAGATCGACGTAGATGTCCAGCGCCCCGGCGTCGGAGAATCCGAGCCGGGCGTAGACGCGTGCGGCGGCGTCCGTGTCCGGGTGCAGGTGCGCGAGCCGAGCGCCGCCGGCGAACGCGTGCGCGAGCAGCCACGAGCTCATCGCGGCGGCGATCCCGCGGCGGCGTGCCGCCTCCGCGACCGCGACACCGGCGAGGAACACGGCCGGGCCGGCTGCGCCGTCGCTGCGCAACGTGTACGCGGTCCCGACCGGCTCGCCCGCCAACGAGGCGAGCGCGACGGTAATGCCCGGCGCGCCGAGGTGCGGCTCGAGCCACGGGCGCTGGAGCCGCGGATCGACCCCGAAGGCCGCAGCGTCGACGGCCAGCACCGGCTCGATGTCGGCCGGAGCGGCCGCGCGCAGGGCGAGGCCGAGCACGTCGGGCGCCGGCACGAAGTCCGGCTCCGTCAGGCCCATCAGCCGCATCCGGAACAGCTTCCGGCCGGCACTCCACGGGATCCCCACCGGCACGCGCACTCCCCACGGCAGGTGGCGCGCCGCGAAGAACGCCCGCGCACCCTCGAGGTCGGCGTCCGGGCCCGTGACGTCGGCGCCGTTCCACTGCGGATGCGGCAGACCAGAGGCCATCACGCGGATGTTGCGCAGCGCGACCGTGGCGCCGCCCTGGGGCGCCCGCAGCACACCCTCGGCGGCCCACGCGTCGGCATGGGCGGTGCGGACACGCGCGTCCAGGAGCACGCTCAGTAGAGCCCGGTCGGGAGCCCGCCGTCGGGCAGCGACCCGTACACGAGCAGCCGCGGGCGCTCGCCGAGCTCGAACACCGTCGCGCTCGCGTTCGGTGGCGAGCCGAGCCGGAGGGCGTCGGCGCCGGTCACGTGCGCGACGGCGACCCGGATGCAGCCGCCATGGCACACCACCAGCCACGGACCGCCGTCCGCGATCAGCTCGTCCAGCGCGCCGCTCACGCGGGCCGAGAACGCCTCCCACGACTCGCCGTCGGGCGCCCGCCGCGGCCCGCCACGCCAGTTCGTCAGCTCGGTGCCCTCGGCGTCGACCTCGGCCGCCGTCCGGCCGCCCCACGAGCCGACGTCGATCTCGCGCCAGCGCGCGTCGAACCGCGCCGGGCGCACGCCCAGCAGCTCCGCCGTCTCGCGGGCGCGCCCGAGGTCGCTGGAGATCACGCGCTCCTGCGGAACGCCGTCGACCACGCCCGCGAGCGCGCGCGACTGCTCGCGACCGTGCTCGGACAACGGCGGGTCGAGCTGCCCCTGCAGGCGCTCCTCCGCGTTCCAGGTGGACTCGCCGTGGCGGACGAGGATCAGCCGGTCGCTCACGGCGGGTACCCTACGCGCCGCCATGTTCACGAAGGTCCTGGTGGCAAACCGCGGCGAGATCGCCGTCCGCGTGATGCGCGCGCTCGACGAGCTCGGCGTGCCGTCGGTCGCCGTCTACTCCGAGGCCGACCGCGAGTCCCAGCACGTCAGGCGCGCAGCCGAGGCGTATCTGCTCGGCCCGGGACCGGCCGCCGAGTCCTATCTGAACGTCGACAAGCTGATGGAGGTGATCGAGGCCTCCGGCGCCGACGCCGTGCATCCCGGCTACGGCTTCCTGGCCGAGAACGCCGCGTTCGCCAAGCGGCTCGAGGACGCGGGGATCACGTTCATCGGCCCGCCCGCGTCCGCGATCGAGGCGATGGGCTCCAAGACCAAGGCACGCGAGCTGATGAAGGGCGCCGGCGTGCCGATCGTGCCCGGCACCACCGAGGCCGTCGAGACCGTCGAGGACGCCCGCCCGATCGCCGAGGAGATCGGTTACCCGATCGCCGTCAAGGCGGCCGGCGGAGGCGGTGGCAAGGGCTTCCGCGTCGCGCTCGAGCCCGACAAGCTCCAGGAGGCGTTCGAGGGCGCCGCCCGCGAGGGCGAGAAGTTCTTCTCCGACGCGACCGTCTACCTCGAGCGCTACCTGCCCGACCCGCGCCACGTCGAGGTGCAGGTGCTGGCCGACAAGCACGGCGCCGTCGTCCACCTCGGCGAGCGCGACTGCTCGCTCCAGCGCCGCCACCAGAAGCTGATCGAGGAGTCGCCGGCGCCGATGGTCGACGACGCGCTGCGCGAGCGGATCGGCGACATCGCGGTCGAGGCCGCGCGCGCCGTCGGCTACCACTCGGCCGGCACGATCGAGGGCCTGCTCCAGGACGGCGAGTACTTCTTCCTCGAGATGAACACGCGCGTGCAGGTCGAGCACTGCGTGACCGAGGCGACGACCGGGATCGACATCGTGCGCGAGCAGATCCTGATCGCGGCCGGCGAGCCGCTGTCGTTCGGCCAGGACGACGTCCGCTGGCACGGCCACGCGATCGAGTGCCGCATCAACGCCGAGGACGCGGCGAAGAACTTCGCCCCCGCGCCCGGCACGATCACGGCGTACTTCGAGCCCTCCGGCCCCGGCGTGCGCGTCGACTCCGGCGTGCTCGCCGGCTCCGAGATCACGCCGCTGTACGACCCGATGATCGCGAAGCTGATCGTCTGGGACGCCGACCGCGAGAAGGCCACGCGCCGGATGGCGCGCGCGCTCGACGAGTTCCAGATCGAGGGCGTCCGCACGCTGATCCCGTTCCACAAGGCGATCATGGGCTCCGAGCAGTGGGCGAACGCGGAGACGTGCCGCGACCTGATCGAGGACCGCGCGTGGCTGAAGACGCTCGCGCAGGGTGGGCGGGAGCCGATCAAGGCGCCCGCCGAGGACGAGGCGGAGACGGTCGAGCGCGACTATCTCGTGGAGGTCAGCGGCAAGCGCTTCGAGGTCAAGGTGCGCGGCGAGGCGGCGGCGCCGAACGGCGCCGCGCCGGCCGCACGACAGGCGCCCAAGCGCGAGCGCAAGTCGGGTGGCGGCGGTGGCGGCGGCGGCGACGCGCTCACCTCGCCGCTCCAGGGCAACGTCTTCAAGGTGCTGGTCGAGCAGGGCGCCGAAGTCGAGGAGGGCGCGCTGATCTGCATCATCGAGGCGATGAAGATGGAGAACGAGATCACCGCCCACAAGGGCGGCACGGTGGCCGAGCTGCCGATCTCCGAAGGGGCCGCGGTCGCCAGTGGCGACACGCTGGCCGTGATCAAGTGAGCGCCGAGCTCGACGCACTTATCCACGAGGCCGCCGACTGGCTGCGGATCCCGTCGATCTCGATCGGCGAGCGCAACGACGAGGCGCTGCGGTCGGCCGCCGAGTGGGCGCAGCGGCGCGTGCTCGCGGCCGGTGGCACGTGCGAGCTGGTGGACACGCCCGGCGGCGCACCGCTGGTGGTCGGCGAGCTGCGTGCCGCGCGCGAGGACGCTCCGACCGTGCTGATCTACGGCCACTACGACGTGCAGGATCCCGGCGAGCAGTCCGACTGGACGACGCCGCCGTTCGAGCCCGACATCCGCGACGGCCGCTTGTACGCGCGCGGCGCGGCCGACGACAAGGGCAACTTCCTCCCGCTGCTGCACGTCGCGTGCGAGATGGCGGACGCGGGCGAGCTGCCCGTGCACGTCCGCGTGCTCGTCGAGGGCGCCGAGGAGTCCGGCACCGAGGACGTCAACGAGTGGGTGCTGGCCGACGAGCGCGGCGCCGACTGCGCGATCGTCTTCGACTCCGGGATGCTCGATCCCGAGACGCCCGCGATCACGACCGCCACGCGCGGGATCGTGTTCGCCGCGATCGAGATCCGCACCGCCGAGCGGATCGCCCATTCGGGCGTCTACGGCGGCGCCGCGCTGAACGCGTTCCACGCGCTTCACCGGGCGCTGGCGGCGGTGCTCCCCGGCCCCGACGGCCGGCTGCCGGAACCGCTGCGCGCCGGCATCGAGCCGCCGACCGCGGAGGAGCTGGCCGGCTGGGACACGCTGCCGGGCGGCGCCGTCGAGCTCCGCCAGGCCGGCGCACAGCCTGCCGACGCGGCGGCCGCCGCCGAGTTCTACGTCCGCACGGGGGCCGACGCATCGCTCGACGTGCACCGCATCCGCGGCGGCGAGGCGCGCACGATCATCCCGCCGGTCGCGTCCTGCGACCTGTCGGTGCGGCTCGCGCCCGGCCAGGAACCGGAGACGATCTCGAGCGCGCTCGAGGCGCTGCTGCGCGACGCCCTGCCGGACGGCGCCGAGCTGACGTACTCGGCGGAGCTCGCGAGCCCGTCGCGGTTCGACCCCGAGAGCAAGCCGCTGCGGATCGCCCGCGCCGCGCTCGCGCGCGCGTGCGGCCGCGAGCCGGTGCTGATCCGCACCGGCGGATCGCTCCCCGTGCTCGCCGCGTTCTCCGAGCGCGGCATCCCCACGATCGTGTCGGGCTTCGGCCTGCCGCAGGACGCCTTCCACGCGCCCGACGAGTCGTTCGCGCTCACCAGCCTCGACCTCGGCCGCCGCTCCGCCCGGGCGCTCTACGAGGACCTCGCAGAGTTACCATAGGGGCCGGCGCGCGGGGACCGCTCCCCGCGCGGGGAGACCGAGGGAGGTTCACATGGTGGGGAGAAGAACTGCGCGCGCGCTGGCGTTGCTCAGCGCTGCGGCCTGTCTGGCGTTCGCGCCGGCCGCACAGGCGGATAACGGCCACGGCCACGGCCAGCCGGGGGCCTCGGGGGTGAACGATCCGTACTTCCCGCTCGAGGGGAACGGCGGCTACGACGCGCTCCACTACGACCTCGAGCTGTCCTACGACCCGGAGACCGACCGGCTCGACGGCGTCGCGACGATCGCGGCGCGGGCGCTCGACGACCTGTCGAGCTTCAACCTCGACCTGCAACAGCTCAACGTGGCCGCGGTGAGCGTCAACGGGCGCCGCGCCGCGTTCACCCGTGACGGCCAGGAGCTGCGGATCACGCCCGCACAACCGGCTGAAGGAGCGCTCGCACTTCCTCGTCAGCGTGCGCTACGGCGGCGTGCCGGAGACGATCGTGGGCTCGCCGATCGTGTTCGGCTCGCCCTACGGCTTCCTGCACACCGACGACGGCAACTTCGTCGGCGCCGAGCCGAACGCCTCGTCGACGTGGTTCCCGTCCAACGACCACCCGAGCGACAAGGCGACGTACACGTTCCGTATCACCGTTCCGGAGGGCGTCACGGCCGTCGCGAACGGGCGGCTCGTGTGGTCGCGCACGCGGCATGGCAAGTCGACGTTCGTGTGGTACGAGGACTCGCCGATGGCGACCTACCTGACGACGGTCGACACCGGCCAGTGGGTGATCAAGAACGGCCGCACGCCCGGCGGCGTGCCGGAGACCGTCGCGGTCGACCCGACGCTGATCGCCCAGAACGCCGACGCCGTCGACTTCTTCTTCGACACGAGCGCGGAGGCCGTCGACTTCGAGACCAAGTACTTCGGCCCGTATCCGTTCTCGTCGACCGGGGCGATCGCCGACAACGCGACCTACCAGGGTCAGCCGCTCGGCTTCTCGCTGGAGACCCAGACCAAGCCGGTCTACTCGGCGGTCCGCAGCACGAGCACGATCGCGCACGAGCTGGCGCACCAGTGGTTCGGCGACAGCGTGTCGCCGAAGACCTGGGACAACATCTGGCTGAACGAGGGCTTCGCGACGTTCGCCCAGTACCTGTGGCACGAGCACAAGGGCGTGCGCACGGCGCACGAGGCGTTCATCGCCGACTACGCCCGCGCACCCACGTCCGCGTTCTGGCAGATCATCGTGGCGAACCCGCAGCGCGACACGATGTTCGCGAGCGCGGTCTACCGGCGCGGCGGCATGACGCTGCAGGCGCTGCGCGAGAAGATCGGCGACGACGCGTTCTTCAAGATCCTGAAGACGTGGACCGCGAAGTACCGCCACGGCAACGCGACGACGACGCAGTTCATCGCGCTGTCGGAGAAGGTCTCCGGCCAGGACCTCGACGCGTTCTTCCACACGTGGCTCTACACGGCGGGGAAGCCGACGACCTGGTGAGCCGGCGGCGGCCTCGGATCTGGCGCGCCTCGCCCGGCGAGGCGCGCCAGGTCGCTGCCCTGCTGGCCGCCTTCCGTGACCACATGCAGTACGACGGGCCGAGCGACGACGCCTTCCTGGCCTCGGTCGAGCGCCTGATCGCCCGCGACGACACCCGAGTACCTGCTGGCCGCGGCCGGCGAGGGCGAGGCGGCGCAGGGCGTCGCGCAGGTGCGCTACCGCTGGGGCATCTGGTGGGACGCCGAGGACTGCTGGCTGGAGGACCTCTACGTCGCCGAGGCCGGGCGCGGAGCGGGACTCGGCCGGGCGCTCACGGAGGCGGTGATCGAACGCGCCACGGCACGTGGCTGCCGCCGTGTGGAGCTCGACGTCAACACCGAGAACCCAGTCGCGATGGCGCTCTACCGATCTCTGGGCTTCGAGACCGGCAAGACCGGCGGCCAGGACCTGTTGATGCGTCGGAGGCTCTAGCGCACGTGGCCGGAGGTTCGGCGCATAACCCGGCGTAGTCCGGGTCGTGTCTGCCGGTGCACGGCATCCGCGAGCATGCTGGTTGTACGTGACCGGATGCCGGGTGCCGGCAGACGCGGCCCGGGCCCGCCGGAATGCGTCGAAGCTTCGGGCGCGTGTGCTCTAGCGGGCCGGCGACGCCGGGCGGCTCTTGCCCGGGTACATCGCGAGGCTCGCCCGAACCAGTTCACGCTGGCGCGTATGCGCGTCGCGCTGCGTCGACAGGATCTCACGGAGAGCCGTCGCGCGAACTGACGTAAGGGGCGGGTGGGTCATGTCCGCAGGATCGACCATTCCGCCCATATCTTGAAAGGCAGTGGACCACCGTCCGATGGTTCGGTTAACTCCCCATCGCGTCGAGCACGACCCGGACGTCATCGAGCGTTGTCCGTGGATTCACCAAAGCCAGGCGGCCGACGGTCTCGCCGTCGACCGTCGTGGGGATGACGAACGCGGTGCCGGACGCGCGCAACGTGGCGCCCCAGCGTTCATAGTCCGCCGTCGCCCAGCCGCGGCGGCGGAACACGAGCACCGACAGCGGAGGCTCGAACAGCAACTCCAGCTCGCCGCGCTGCTCGATCTCCTCCGCGACCGCGCGCGTGAGGGCGAGCGTTGTCTCGACCGCCGCCGTGAAGGCATCCGTGCCGTGGACCGCGAGCGCGAACCAGAACGGCAGGCCGCGCGCCCGGCGCGTGAGGTGGACGCCGTAGTCGGACGGGTTGAACGCGTCGTCGTCGACGTACAGCGCCTCGAGGTAGGAGGCGTGCTGGCGGTGCGCGGCGCGGCCGAGCGCCGGCTCGCGGTACACGAGCGCGCAGCAGTCGAACGGCGAGAACAGCCACTTGTGCGGATCGACGATGAACGAGTCCGCGTGCTCGATCCCGGCGAAGCGGTCGCGCGCAGCTCGGGGCGCACAGCGCGGCGAGCCCGTAGGCGCCGTCGACGTGCAGCCACAGCCCGCGCTCGCGGCACACCTCGGCCACGCCGGCGAGGTCGTCGATCAGGCCGACGTTCGTCGTGCCCGCGGTCGCGACCACGGCGAAGACGCCGTCGCCCCCGTCGGCGTCGAGGGCCGCGCGCAGCGCGGCGCCGGTGAGCCGGCCCTCCGCAGCGGGCACCGCGAGCGCCCCGGCGTCCATCACCCGCAGCATCGACGCCACCGACGAGTGGACCTCGGCGCCGCAGGCGACGCGCGTGGCGGCGGCGCCCGCGTGCCGGGCGCTCGCGCGCGCCGCGTGCAGGGCGGAGAGGTTGCCGTTCGTGCCGCCCTGGACGAAGCAGCCGCCCGCCGAGTCCGGCAGCCCGGCCAGGCCGGCGAGCCAGCGCAGCGCCTCGTTCTCCGCGTGCACCGCGCCCGAGCCCTCCAGCCACGAGCCGCCGTAGATCGAGTTCACGGACAGCAGCACGTCGGCCAGCGCCGCCGCGGGCGCCTGGGCCGACGGGATGAACGCGAAGTAGCGCGGATGGTCGATCTGGATCGAGGTCGGCAGCACCTCGCCCACGAGCAGCGCCGCGGCGCGCTCGGCGCCGAGGCCGGCGGGCGTGACCGCGCGTCCGAGGCGCTCCGCGAGCGCCTCCGCCGTCGCGGTGGAGCCGAGCGCCGGCGGGTCGGCGGCGAGCCGCTCGCGCGCGGCCGCGACGATCGCCTCCTCCAGCGCGGGGTCGCGGTCGTGCAGGCTCACGCCAGGCTCTGCACGTTCTCGGCGTGGATCTGACGCTGCGCGCCGCTGCGCCGCGCGAGCGGCAGCTTCGCCGCCTCGCCGTCGTCGCGCAGCGCCTCCAGGTACGCGCGGTCCTCGCGCAGGATCGCGGCGGCGCGGGTGCCGTCGATCGGCCCGCCGTGGCCGGGCACGACGTGCTCGGCCTCCTCGACCAGCGGCTCCAGGCGGGTGAGCGTGGCGAGGTAGGCGTCCAGCGACGCGTCCGGGTGCAGCATCGGGATCTCGACCGGCGACAGGTAGTCGCCGCACACCAGCACCTGCGCCCACGGCACCCACACCGCCATCCCGTCGACGGTGTGACCGTCGGCCGGATGCAGCTCGAGCTCCTCCTCGCCGACCTCGATCTTGCCCGGCACCGGCAGCCGCTGCGCGCCCGGCAGCGACAGCGGCCGCGGCCGCTCGACGTAGAACTCCTCGTCGAACGCGCGCAGCTTGCGCTGCGCGTCTCCCGGCTCGCTGATCAGCCGGCCGGCGGTCGTCTCCGCACAGCCCAGCGGCGCCTCCGGGAACGCGTAGCGGCCGAGCAGGTGGTCCCAGTCGGCGTGCGTGGCGAGCAGCCCGACGATCGTTGAAGCCCGCCTGGTCGGCCAGCGCGGGCAGGACCTCGAGCTCGTCGGGCAGGATCGGCGAGTCGATGCAGAACGCCTCGCCGCCGGAGCGAACGAGCGTGCAGGTTGTCTGGTAGACCCGTGAAGTGGCGACGACGACGTCAGCGTGGAGCCCGACGGCCCTCACGCGGCCCCGAGCAGCCGCGCCGCCTCGAGAAGGTTCTTCACCTCGGCGGTGGGCTTCTTGGCGCCCGCGTCGAGCTGCTCGCCGGTGCGGTTGACCCAGATCACGGGGATCTTGGCCTTCACGCACGGCTCGACGTCGTAGTAGTAGCTCGAGGCCACGTGGACCCAGCCCTTCTTGCCGCCGATCCGGCGCTCGGCTTCCTTGAAGTGCGCGGGATCCGGCTTGTAGGAGCGGACCTGCTGAGCGGTCACCACGAGGTCGAAGTCGACCTTGAAGTGCCGGCGCGTGAGCCCGAGCAGCTTGTCGTCGACGTTCGAGATCAAACCGACGTCGAACTTCTTGGCGAACCGCTCGAGCTGCGTGTTGGTCTCCTTGAACGGCGGCCAGCGGGAGACCGAGTCGGGCAGGAAGCCCGATCGTGACGGCTCCAGCGGCCAGCCGAGCTCGCGCGAGATGTTCACCGCCGTGCGGCGGAGAACCTCGGCGTACAGCTCGTACGAGCCTCCCTTGATCTCCTGCTGGGCCTGCATGAACAGCGGGATCAGCTCGTCGCGCGACAGCGTGTAGCCATCCCGCTCGGCTTCCTTCGAAAAAGCGTCGAAGGCGCCGGTCTCCCAGTCGATCAGGGTCCCGTAGACGTCGAAGGTGACGAAGTTCACTTCTTTAGGCAACGGCATGCGGCCGTGCATTCTGGCACGCAGACGTGAGAGGCGGTCCCGAGCGCTAGCATCGGCGCCCGCTCATGGATCTTCTGGAGTATCAGGGCAAGCAGCTGTTCGCTCGCCACGGGGTCCCGGTTCCCGCAGGGTCGCCCGCCACCACGGTCGAGGAGGCGGTCGCGGCCGCCGACGAGATCGGCTACCCGTGCGTGATCAAGGCGCAGGTGCAGATCGGAGGCCGCGGCAAGGCCGGCGGCATCAAGGTCGCCGCGGACCGCGCGCAGGCGGAGGAGCACGCGAAGGCGATCCTCGGCATGGACATCCGCGGCCACACGGTGCACGAGGTGTGGGTCGAGGCGGCGTCGGACATCGCGGCCGAGTACTACGCCTCGATCGTGTTCGACCGCTCGGCCAAGCGCCCGCTCGTGCTGCTCTCGACGCAGGGCGGCATGGACATCGAGGAGGTCGCCGACCGCGACCCGGACGCGATCGCCCGCCTGCACGTCGACCCGCTGCTCGGCTTCCAGGACTTCCACGCCCGCCGGCTGGCGTTCGAGGCGGGCGTCGACGCGGACGTCGTACGCCCGGTCGGCGCGCTGCTGAACCGGCTCTACGACGCGTTCGTGGGCGAGGAGGCGATGCTCGTCGAGGTCAACCCGCTGATCGTCACGGGCGACCGCAAGGTGATGGCGCTCGACGCGAAGGTCACGCTCGACGACAACTCGCTGTTCCGCCACGCCGACAACGCCGGCCTGCGCAACACCGAGGGCGAGGACCCGCAGGAGCGGATGGCGCGCGAGCGCGGGCTCACCTACGTCAAGCTCGACGGCAACGTCGGCATCCTCGGCAACGGCGCCGGGCTCGTGATGTCCACGCTCGACGTCGTCGCCCAGGCGGGCGGCAGCCCGGCCAACTTCCTCGACGCCGGCGGCGGCTCGAAGGCGGAGGCGATCACGCAGGCCGTCGAGGTGATCCTCTCCAACGAGAACGTCACCGCCGTGCTGTTCAACATCTTCGGCGGCATCACGCGCTGCGACGAGGTGGCGAAGGGCCTGATCGAGGCGTTCGCGCAGATCGAGCCGACCGTGCCGTTCGTCGTGCGACTGGACGGCACCAACGACAAGGAGGGCCGCGCGCTGCTCGCCGAGGCCGACCTGCCCAACGTGCACACCGAGGCGACGATGCTCGACGCCGCCCGCCGCGTGGTGGAGCTGGCCGGATGAGCATCCTCGTCGACATCGAACACGCGGCTGTGCGTCTCCGGCATCACCGGCCGCGAGGGCACGTTCCACACGCTCAACAACCGCAACTACGGCACGAACGTGGTGTCCGGCGTCACGCCCGGCAAGGGCGGCCAGGACGTCGAGGGCATCCCGGTGTTCAACACGTTCCACGACGCGGTTGCCGAGACCGGCGCCAACACGGCGATGATCTTCGTGCCGCCGCGGTTCGCGGCCGACTCGATCCTCGAGGCCGAGGACGCCGGCATCGCGCTGATCGTGGCGATCACCGAGGGCATCCCCGCCCACGACGAGCTGCGCGTCTACAACCACCTCGCGCGCAACGACGAGCGTGCGGCTGGTCGGCCCCAACTGCCCGGGCATCCTCTCGCCGGGCAAGGGCAACGTCGGCATCATCCCGGCCGCCTTCTTCTCCGAGGGCAACGTCGGCGTCGTGTCGCGCTCGGGCACGCTGACCTACCAGATCGGCAACGAGCTGGCCCACTCCGGGTTCGGCAACTCGTCGATCGTGGGCATCGGCGGCGACCCGGTGCCGGGGTCGAGCTTCATCGACATCATCGCCTTGTTCGAGGCCGACGACGAAACGGAGCTGATCGTGATGGCGGGCGAGATCGGCGGATCGGCAGAGGAGGAGGCGGCGGAGTTCATCGCCGAGCACGTCTCCAAGCCGGTCGTCGCCTACATCGCGGGGTTCACGGCTCCGCCGGGCAAGACGATGGGCCACGCCGGCGCGATCGTCTCCGGCACCGCCGGCACCGCCGTGGCGAAGCAGGAGGCGCTGGAGGCACGCGGCGTGCGGGTCGGCCGCACCCCGACGGAGGTGGCGGAGATCGCCGCCGAGATCGCCGGCTCGCTCAAGACGGCGTGACTTACACGTCTCCGCTGGCCGAGACGCTCGCGCCCGACGTCCTGGAGCGCTTCGAGCGCTACGTGCGGGTGGACACGCAGTCGCAGCGCGACCGCGAGAGCAGCCCGAGCACGCCGGGCCAGCTCGACCTCGCCCGCATGCTCGTCGGCGAGCTGAAAGACGCCGACCTGACGGACGTCAACCTGGACGACAACGGCTACGTGTTCGCGACGCTGCCCGGCGCCGCCGGCGCGCGCGTGATCGGGCTGCTGGCGCATATGGACGTGAGTCCGGACGCGCCCGGCGCCGGCGTCGAGCCGATCGTGCACCGGGACTACGACGGCGGTCCGATCGAGCTGCCGCGCGGCGGGACGGTGCTCGACCCGCAGGACATGCCGGTGCTCGGCCGAGAAGGTCGGCCACGACATCGTCACCTCGAGCGGCGACACGCTGCTGGGCGCCGACGACAAGGCCGGCGTGGCGGAGATCATGGCCGCGGTCGCGCACCTGTCCGCGAATCCGGAGCTGCCGCGCCCGACGCTGCGCGTCGGCTTCACGCCCGACGAGGAGATCGGCCAGGGCGCGTCGCTGTTCGACATCGAGCGCTTCGGCGCCGAGTGCGCGTACACGCTCGACGGCTCGCAGCCCGGCGAGCTGCAGGACGAGACGTTCAGCGCGGTCGAGGTGCAGCTGACCGTGCACGGCGTCGACATCCACCCCGGCTGGGCGAACGGCAAGCTCGTGAACGCCGCGCGGCTGGCGGCGCGCATCCTCGACTGCGCTGCCGGCCGACACGCTCACGCCCGAGACGACCTCCGGGCGCGAGGGGTTCATCCACCCCTACGAGGTGCAGGCGTCAGCGAGCCGGGCCGAGGTGCGCACGATCCTGCGCGACTTCGACGACGAGCTGCTCGACCGCCACGTGGCGCTGCTCACGCGCACCGCCGCCGAGGTCGTGGCCGCCGAGCCGCGCGCCCGCCTGCAGGTCGAGGTCCGGCGCGCAGTACTCGAACATGCTCCGCCACATCGACGACGTTCCCGGAGGTCGTCGACGAAGGCCGAGCAGGCGATCCGCGCCGAAGGGCTCGAGGTCGTGCGCACGCCGATCCGCGGCGGCACCGACGGCTCGCTGCTGAGCGCATGGGCCTGCCGACACCGAACCTGTTCACGGGCGGCCACGAGTACCACTCCGTGCGCGAGTGGGCGTCGGTGCAGGACATGGCGTCGGCCGCGGCGATGATCGTGCGGCTCGCCGAGGCCTGGGCGGACAGCTAGCGAACGTCAACCCCGCTGGGTGAGGAGGCGGGCGTCCGCCGGCCGCGGTGATGGCACACCGAGCGTCGAGTTCGTCGGCCTCAGCCCGACAAAGTCGACACTCGCGTGAATTTCGGCTCCCTCGCCGCGGCCAGCGGACACCCACTACCCCACCCAGCGCAGTTGACGTTCGTAGGCGGAGCGGACGGAGCCGGCGGCCCTAGTCGCGCGGCTTGCGCGGCTTCTTGCGCTCGACGCTGACGCCGCCCATCAGCGAGAACGCGCGCACGCGCACGACCGGGGCGTCGGGCAGCGGCGGCACCTTGTCGCGCGGGCCGCCGTTGCCGCCCATCAGCGCGAAGCCGCCGAGATCGACCGAGACGCCTTCGGGCACCACGATCCCGATGCCGCCCATCACGGTGACCGCCGTGATCACGACCTCGTCGGCGAGCTCGGCCTCGCGCAGGTCGAGCTCGGCGCCGCCCATCACGGTGACCACGTTGGTCCGCCGCGCCGGACGCCAGCGGCCCTTGCGCTCGGCGCCGCCCATCACCGCGACGACCCAGTTGCGGTCCTTCTGCGGCTCGACCGACGGCATGAACCGGCGGCCGGTATCCGGGAGGTCGGCGGTGAGCGCGTCGAGGTCGCCGCGGGTGCGCGCGGCGTCGGCCAGCTCGACCCGCTCGCCCAGCTCCTCGAGCGTGAGCCGGCCCTCGCCGCCCGCCACACGCAGGCGGCCGACGGTCGCCTCGCGCTCGGCGTCGGAGACGCGCAGCTCGGGATGCCGCTCAGTCACGCGCCGCACGGTAGTCGGGCCAGCCGTCGCGCGGAGTACGGCCAGCATCCCTGTCGGCCTGAGGCGACCGGCGCTACCTTTGATCACGGTGAAGTGAGCACCCACCGCACTTCTTGAAACTGGCCGGCGCGCAAGCGCCCGGACGGTGCGTGCGGTGGCGAGGCTCCAATGCCTCGTCCGCCGGCCTGACGACGGAGGACACACCATGTTGAAGGCATCCGACCTGCGCTGCGCGCACGGCGACAACACGATCTTCGATGGCCTGAGCCTGACCCTTTCCGGCACGCGGCGCGTCGGCCTCGTCGGCCCGAACGGGGCCGGCAAGACGACGCTGCTGCGCATGCTGGCGGGCGTCGCCGCTCCTGAACGCGGCAGCGTCGCGCGCGGTCCGGGCGACCGGGTCGGCTATCTGCCGCAGGAGCCTCCAGGCCCCGAGCTGACGATCGACCGGCTGCTGGGCGCCGCGCTCGGCGAGGTGTGGACGCCTGCACGCCGAGCTCGAGCAGCTCCAGCACCGGCTGGACGATCCGGCGCGCTCGTGCGCTACGGCGAGGCGCAGGAGCGCTTCGGCGCGCTCGGCGGCTGGGCGCTGCAGGCCCAGCTCGACGGCGCGCGCGACGCGCTCGGCATCGCGCACGTGCCGCTCGACGCGCCGCTCGGCGAGCCTCAGCGGCGGCGAGGCGGCGCGCGCGCTGCTGGCCGGCGTGCTGCTCGCGCGGCCGACCGTGCTGCTGCTCGACGAGCCGACCAACCACCTCGACCTCGACGGCCTCGCGTGGCTGGAGGACTTCCTCGAGCGGGTTCGCCGGCGCGGTGCTGGTGGTCTCCCACGACCGCCGGTTCCTCGACGCCACGGTGTCGCAGGTCGTCGAGCTCGAGCGGCGGCGAGCTGGAGGCCTACGAGGGCGGCTACACGGCGTACCGCGAGGAGAAGGCGCGCCGGCGCGCGCGGCTGGAGCTCGCGTACGAGGCGCAGCAGAAGCGACGCACCGGCGGCTCGAGGCCGACATCGCACGCGACGCGCGGGTACGCGCAGCACACGGAGAACACCGTGAGCCGGGCAGAGGCGCCGAAGCTCAAGCGCTACGCCAAGAAGGTGGCGAAGAAGGCGCAGTCGCGCGAGCGGCGGCTGCGGCGCGAGCTGGACTCCGACGACGCACATCGACAAGCCGCGGCGCGCGAGCGCGCTGAAGGTCGAGCTCGAGGGCGCCGGCGGCGGGCGGCTCGTGGCGGCGCGTGCGCGACGTGACGCGCCGGCTGGGACGGCGAGCCGCTCCTGCGCGGCGTCGACCTGACGGTGCACGGGCGCGACCGGATCGCGATCACCGGGCCCAACGGCGCCGGCAAGACCACGCTGCTGTCGCTGCTCGACGGCACGCTCGCGCCGCTGGCGGGGACCGTCGAGCGGCCGGTCCGCGCGGCCGTGCTGCCGCAGGGCGCCGGACGCGCTGCCCGCCGACGTGCCGGCGGTCGCGTTCGTGCGCTCGCACGCGGAGGTGTCGGAGGGCGAGGCGCGCCGGCTGCTCGGGCACTTCGGGCTCGAGGGCGCCGCCGCGCTGCGCCCGCTCGGCCGCCTCAGCCCCGGCGAGCGCGCGCGCACGGCGATCGCCGCGATGGTCGCGGCGCGCGCCGAGCTGCTGCTGCTCGACGAGCCGACCAACCACCTCGACTTCCCGTCGCTCGAGGTGCTCGAGACCGCGCTGCGCGAGTACCCGGGCGCGATCGTCGGCGATCTCGCACGACCGCGCGTTCCTCGACGCGATCGGCACCGAGCGGCGGCTGCAGGTGCGCGACGGAGCGGTGGTCGAGATGTGATCGCGCGTATCCTGCGCACCATGGCCGACACGATCTCCTTCGCCCGTGGGGCGCCGTCGCTGGACATCGTCGACGTGGAGGGTCTGCGCAGGCCGCGCAGCGACGCCTTCGACAACGATCCCGGCGGCACGACGGCCTACGGCACGTCGGTCGGCTACGTGCCGCTGCGCGCGTGGATCGCCGAGCAGCACGGCGTCGAGCCCGACCAGGTGCTGGTCACCAACGGCTCGATGCAGGCGGACGCGTTCCTGTTCCAGCTGCTCGTCAACCCCGGCGACGCGGTGGTCGTCGAGTCGCCGACCTACGACCGCACGCTGCTGAACCTGCGCAACCGCGAGCGCCGACATCCACATGGTCGAGCTGGAGACCGACGGCATCGACGTCGACGCGCTCGAGGACGCTGCTGCGCGACGACGGGCTTGCGGCCCGACGCTCGCGCACGTGATCCCGAACTTCCAGAACCCCGCCGGCTACACGCTCAGCGCGCCCAAGCGCGCGAAGCTGCTCGCGCTCGCCGCCGAGTACGAGTTCACGCTGTTCGAGGACGACCCGTACATCGCGATCCGCTTCGAGGGCGAGGGCCTGCCGACGATGCTCTCGCAGGACGAGGCGGGCCGGGTCGTGTACGCGTCGTCGTTCTCCAAGACCGTCTGCCCCGGCATCCGCGTCGGCTACCTGGTCGGCCCGGCAGGCGATGATCAAGCAGATCCAGGGGATCGCGACGAACACGTACATCTCGCCGAACATGGTCGCCCAGTCGATCGTCAACCAGTTCTGCCGCTCCGGCCGGATGGACTCCGCGATCGACGACCGTCAAGGACGGCGCTGCGCGACCGCCGCGACGCGCTGGTCGCGGCGCTCGAGCGCGAGCTGCCGGAGGCGCGCTTCTCGCCCGCCGCAGGGCGGCTACTTCATGTGGGTCGAGCTGCCCGAGGACGTCAGCGTCGCCGAGCTCGAGACCGCCGCCAAGCGAGCGCGGCGTGATCTTCGTCAAGGGCACCGACTTCCTGCTCGAGGGGGGCGAGAACACCCTCCGGCTCGCCTACTCAGGGGTGACGCCCGCGCAGATCGACGAGGGCGTCACCCGCCTGGCCGAGGCGGCGCGGTCGATTGGCGTCGCCGCCTGAGCGTCACGCCTACGGGAGAGCATCCGCTCGCAGGTCTGCGAGCTGTTCCTGCCCGCCGGCGACGGCCCGCACCCGGTCGCCGTGCTGGTCCACGGCGGCTTCTGGCGCGCGCGCTACGGCGCGCGAGCTGGAGGGCGGCGTCGCGCGCGACCTCGTCGGCGCGCGGCTGGGCGGCGTGGAACATCGAGTACCGCCGGCTCGGCGCACGGCGGCGGCTGGCCGCACACGTTCGACGACGTGGCGGCGGCGATCGACGCGCTCGCCGACTCACGGCGATCAGCTCGACCTCGACGCGGGTCGTGGCGATCGGCCACTCGGCCGGCGGCCAGCTCGCGGTGTGGGCGGCCGCGCGGCCGGAGCCGCGCGTGCGCGCTGACCGGCGCCGTGTCGCAGGCGGGCGCGCTCGACCTGCACGAGCTGTCGCGGCTCGGCTCGTCCGACGGCGTCGTGCGACCAGCTGCTCGGCGGCACGCCGGCCGAGGTGCCCGCACCGCTACGACGCGGCGTCGCCGGCGCGGCGGCTGCCGCTCGGCGTCCCGCTGCTGCTCGTCCACGGCGCGCGCGACGACGACGTCGCCGGTGCACATCTCGCGCGAGTTCGCCGCCGCCGCGACGGCGGCGGGCGACGCGTGCGAGCTGGTCGTGATCGACGACGAGGGCCACTACGAGCACCTCGAGCCCGGACTCGCGGTGCTGGCAGGCGGTGATCGAGTGGCTGCCGAGCTGACGCGCGAGCACGCCGCCGCGCTCGACGCCGCCGACCCGCTGGCGGGCTTCCGCGAGCGGTTCGTGATCGCGCGACCGCGAGCGGATCTACCTCGACGGCAACTCGCTCGGCCGGCTGCCGGTCGCCACGCGCGACCGGCTGCGGGCCGTGGTCGAGGAGTGGGGCGACCGGCTCGTGTCCGGCTGGCCGGACTGGATCGACGCGCCGACGCGGGTCGGCGACGCTGCTCGCCGGCGGCGTGCTCGGCGCGCGCGCCCGGCGAGGTGTGGTCGGCCGACTCGACGACGGTGAACCTGTTCAAGCTCTGCTCGGCCGCGCTCGACGCGTACGGCTGCGCGCCGGGCGCGCTGGTCACCGACCGCGACAACTTCCCGACCGACCGCTACGTGCTCGAGGGCCTGGCCGCGCAGCGCGGCCTCGAGCTGCGGATGATCGACGCCGACCCGCTCGACGGCCCGCAGCCGGACGACCTCGAGCGGTCTGCCGACGGCGCGGTGGCGCTGGTCGTGCTCTCGCACGTCGCCTACCGCTCCGGCGCGCTGGCCGACATGCGCGGCGCTCACCGACGTCGCCCGCCGCTACGGCGCGCACGTGGTCTGGGACCTCTCCCACTCGGCCGGCGCGGTGCCGGTCGAGCTGCGCGACGCGCGGCGTCGAGCTGGCGGTCGGCTGCACCTACAAGTACCTCAACGCCGGCCCGGGCGCGCCCGCGCTACCTGTACGTCGGCCGCGGAGCTGCATGCCGCGGCTGCGCTCGCCGATCTGGGGCTGGTTCGGCCAGCGCGACCAGTTCGCGATGGAGCGCGCCTACGACCCGGTGCGACGGCATCGGCCGCTTCCTGGCCGGCACGCCGCCGGTCCTCGACCTCGCCGCCGTCGAGGAGGGCGTGCGGCTCACGGCCGAGGCCGGCGTCGAGCGGCTGCGCGAGAAGTCGGTCGCCCTGTGCGAGCTGATCGTCGCGCTGCACGACGCGTGGCTGGCGCCGCTCGGGCTTCGAGCTCGGCTCGCCGCGCGACCCGGCGCGCCGCGGCTCGCACGTCGTCGCTGCGCCACCCGGAGGCGTGGCCGATCTGCCGCGCGCTGATCGAGCTCGCCGACGTCGTGCCGGACTTCCGCGGGCCGGACTCGATCCGGCTCGGCGTCGCGCCGCTCTACACGCGCTTCGCCGACGTCTGGGACGCGCTCGACCGCCTGCGCGGCATCGTCGAGCGCGGCGAGCAGCGCCGGTTCGACGCGACGCCCGGCCGGGTCACCTAGCGGCCGTAGCGCTCCTTCGCGAGCACGAGCTGCTCGGGCAGCGCCGTGCGCGGCGGCGGCGACGGGTCGGCGAGCACGGAGACGGTCTCGGACACCGAGCGCGTGAGCGTGGCGTTGCCGTCGGCGAACGCCACCGACGACGTGCTCGGCGTCGACCTCGGCGACCTTGCCCTCCTTGCCGGGCGCGAGGCCCTCGTCCTTGAACAGGTGCAGCAGGTCCTCGGCCTCGTTCTCGAAGCGCAGGACGCGTGACCTTGGCGCCCTGCTCGACGTCGGCCAGCGGCACGCCCTCGATCCGGTCGCCGGGCGTGATCGGGTGGCCGTGCGGGCACGTCTTCGCGTCGCCGATCGCGGCGAGCATGCGCTCCTCGAGCTTCGGCGACATCGCGTGCTCGAGCCGCTCGGCCTCCTCGTGGACGTCGTCCCACGGGATCCCCAGGACGTCGGTGAGGAAGCGCTCGATCAGCCGGTGGCGGCGGACGATGCCCTCGGCGTGCTCGAGCCCGTTGTCGGTGAAGCGCGAGCACCTTGTCCGGCCCGCGCGTGACGTAGCCGTCGCGCTCGAGCCGCCCGATCATCTCGTGGACCGTCGGCGCGGACAGCTGCATCGCGCGCGCGACGTTGGCGCCCGTCATCGGCAGCCCGGCCTCCTGCAGCCAGAAGATGGTCTGCAGGTACTCCTCTTCGGCGACGGTCGCTTGGTCCTGGGACATGGCCTCGAGCATATCCTCCGCCCGCATGCGGATCGATGCCACGACCCGCGCGCTCGTGACCGGTGCCTCGCGCGGGCATCGGGCGGGCGATCGCCGAGGCGCTCGCCGGCGCGCGGCGCGCGCCGTCGGGCTGCTGCGCGCGGTCCGAGCAGCGAGCTGGACGCGCTGGCGCGCGAGCTCGGCCCGCGCGCGCGTCGCGCTGCCCGCCGACGTCGGCGACCGCGAGCAGGTGCGGCCGCCGTCGCGCGCTTCGTCGAGCGACGCCGGCGGGCTCGACCTCGTGGTCGCGAACGCCGGGATCGCGCACTACGGGCCGTTCCTGCGCCCAGGACGTCGAGCGCATCGAGGCGATGACGCGCGTGAACTGGCTCGGGACGGTCTACACGGTCGACGCGGCGCTCGGCCACCTGATCGACCGCGCGCAGCGGCCACATCGTGATCGTCTCCTCCGGCGCCGGGCTGCGCGCGTTCCCGTGGGCGGCGGGCTACGGCGCGACGAAGGCGGCCCAGCGCGGCTTCGCCGAGGCGCTGCGCCACGAGCTGAGCGGCTCCGGCGTGTCGCGTCACGACCGTCTTCCCGGGCGAGATCGCCACCGCGCTGCACGACCACGAGAAGGACCGCATGCCGGCCTGGTACCAGCGGCGGCGAGCGGCCGCCGACCGCCGACCGAGCTGGCGCGCGCGATCGTGCGCGCGCGTCGAGCGCGACCGCCGCGCGTCTACTACCCGCCGTCGTCCGCCTGCTCGGGCTCAACGGCATCGCGCCGCGGCCGTCGACGCGCTCCTGCGCCGCCTGCGCGGCGGCAGCGCGGCCCCGCGCCGCGACTAGGCCGCGGCCTCGGCGCCGCGCGCTGCGAGCCTCGTCGCGACGCGCTTCTCGGCGAGCCGCGATGAACTCGCGCGTGGCCGGCGACAGGTGCGCGTTGCGGCGCGTGATGAAGGCGAACGTGTCGTACAGCGGCGGGTCGAACGGCACGCCGTCGAGAGCTTGCGGCGCGCAGCCCGCGCGAGCGCGATGATCGAGCGCGACGGCGACGTGTCGCCGAGCCCGCGCGCGCGCGAGCTCGAGCGCGGCGGTCATGTACTCGACCTCGATCTGCGGCTCGACCTTCACGCCGGCGTGCTGCGCGCGCTCGCGCAGCTGGCGGCGCGTCGGGTCGTCGGCGCCCCAGCGCGCGTCGTAGAGGATCAGCGGCGCGTCGGCGAGCCGCTCGATCGTCATCGGCTCCCGCGCGCGCTCGGCTCGGCGCGTCACGTACAGCAGCTCCTCGCGCATCGCGGGCCGGACGTCGAGCCCGCGGTCGTCGATCGGGAGCGCGACCAGCCCGGCCTCGAGCTGGCCGTCGCGCACCGCGTCGGCGACCTCGGCCGAGTTCTGGCCGACCGCGCGCACGCGCACGTTCGGGTGCCGCGTGCGGAAGTCCTGCGACCAGGCCGCCGAGCAGGTAGTGGTGGGCGCTGCCGAACGTGCCGAACGCGACCGTGCCGCCGCGTGAGGTCGCGCACCTCGCGCACCGACTCGGCGGCCTCGCGCGCGGCGTCGAGCGTGCGCTCGGCGTGCGGGCGCAGCAGCCGCCCCGCCTCGGTCAGCTCGAGCCCGCGGCCGGCGCGCGCGAACAGCGGCACGCCGAGCTCCGCCTCGAGCCGGCGGATCTGCTCGGAGAGGCTCGGCTGGGCCATGATGCAGCGACTCCGCGGCGGCCGAGAACGAGCCGTGCTCGGCGGCGGCGAGGAAGTAGGTGAGCTGCTGCAGCGTCATATAGGCTTAACCTTCCGATCTCGTAGTCAACCAAGCCTACAGCGATGGCGCACACAGTCCGATACTGAGGGCATGATCACTCCATCGCACTCGTCGCTCGCCGCTCTCGGCGCGTTCGGCGCGCTCGCTCGAAGTTCGGCGCCGAGGACCGGCCCGGCTTCGACGAGCGCCGTCCGCTCTCCTAGAGCCGCCACCGACCTCCCTCCCCCCGACCCCGCCCCCAGCGAGCCCCTCCGCCCACCCGTGCGGCGCGGGCTCGTCTGATTTCCTGGGGGCATGGCGCTCCCGCTCACGCCGCCCGTCCTCCCCCAGCTCGCCCGCTCCGCCAAGGCGCTGCCCGACCGGCGACGGCTGGGCTACGAGCCCAAGTGGGACGGCTTCCGCGCGATCGCGTTCGTCGACGGCGACGACGTCTACCTGCAGTCGCGCAACGGCAAGCCGCTGACGCCGCTACTTCCCCGAGCTGACGTTCCCCGACGGCCGCTACGTGCTCGACGGCGAGATCGTGCTGTTCGACGAGCGAGGGCCGCCAGGACTTCGACGCGCTCGGCCAGCGCATCCACCCCGCCGAGTCGCGGATCGACATGCTCGCCGAGCAGACGCCGACGCGCTTCATCGCCTTCGACCTGCTCGCCGACGGCGACGAGGTGCTGCTCGAGCTGCCGCAGGCCGAGCGCCGCGACCGGCTCGAGGCGCTGGTCGACAAGCCGGTCGACCTCACGCCCGACGCGTGCCGACCCCGACGACGCGCAGGAGTGGCTGCAGGGCGCCGAGGGCGTGATCGCCAAGCAGCTCGGACGCGCCGTACCGCCCGGGCGAGCGCGTCGGCATGATGAAGATCAAGCGCGTGCGCACGATCGACGCCGTCGTGCATGGGCTGGCGCCCCGGCAAGGAGGAGGGCACGGTCGGCTCGCTGATCCTCGGCCTCTACGACGACGACGGCGAGCTGCGCGACGGTCGGCCACACGTCGGGCTTCACGCGCCAAGGAGAAGCGCGAGCTGCCGGCGAAGCTCGCGCCGTACGAGACCGGCAAGCGCGGCATGGGCGACCCGAGCCGCTGGGCCAACGACCGCGAGCTCGAGTGGATCGAGCTGCGGCCCGAGCTGGTCGTCGAGGTCACCTTCGACCACACGAGCAACGACCGCATCCGCCACGGCGCGAAGATCGCGCGCTGGCGCGAGGACAAGGCCCCGGCCGAGTGCCTGATGGACGCAGCTGCTGACTAGGGGGTCGGACCCTGCGTAGACGATGCGCGGCGTGGCCTGCGAGCGCGCCTTGATGCTCCTCGCGCTCGAGCGCCACGCCTGCAGGCGGTCGAAGTGCTCGCGCGCGTCGAAGACCTCGCGCTGGTGCTCGAGCGCCCCAGCCGGCGAGCGGGACGAGCGCGACGAGCAGCTGCTCGCCGGCCGGCGACAGCTCGTACTCCACCCGCGCGGGCACGCGCGCGTAGACGTGGCGCTCGACGAGGCCGTCGCGCTCGAGCTGGCGCAGCGTGGCGCTGAGCATCCGGCGCGACACGCCGTCGATCTGGCGCAGCAGCTCGTTGAAGCGGTGCGTGCCGGTCGCCAGGCGGGCGAGCACGACGACGCTCCACTTGGCCGCGAGCACGCCACGGCGGCCTGCAGGCCTCGAGCGCGTCCTCGTCGCGAGGCTGGGGAACGGTGCGGGAATCGGGGTGCTGGCCATCGTCTCGAGGATGACATGTGCGCGCAAGTCGCGGCCACTGTGTCACGGATGCCGCGATGGCCGTCGCCGAGCGCCCCGTCCTCGTCGCCCCCGACTCCTTCAAGGGCACGTTCCGCGCCTCCCAGGTGGCGGGCGCGATCGGCCGCGGGCTCGAGCGCGCCGGCCTGATGCCGCCCGACCTGTGCCCGGTCGCCGACGGCGGCGAGGGCACGCTGGACGCGCTGCTGCCCGGCCTCGGCGGCGAGGTCGTCGCCGCCGACGCGCACGACCCGCTCGGCCGCGAGCTGCACCGGCTGCTTCGGGCTCGTCGAGGACGGCGGCACGGCGATCGTCGAGACGGCGACGGCGAGCGGCCTCGGGCTCGTCGCCGAGGACGAGCGCGACGCGTGGGCGGCCTCGACCTACGGCACCGGCGAGCTGATCGCCGCCGCCGCGCAGGCCGGGCGCGCAGGTGATCATCGTCGCGGTCGGCGGCTCGGCGACCACCGACGGCGGCGCCGGCGCGCTCGAGGCGATCGAGGACGGCCGGCGGCCTCGGCGGCGCGCAGCCTCGTCGTGCTGTGCGACGTCCGCACGCCGTTCGAGGACGCCCCGAAGGTGTTCGGGCCGCAGAAGGGCGCCGACGCCGGAGATGGTCGCGCGGCTCGAGCAGCGGCTCGACGCGCTCGCCGCGCGGCTGGCCGCGCGACCCGCGCGGCGTGCCGATGACCGGCTGCGCCGGCGGGCTCTCCGGCGGCCTGTGGGCCGTCCACGGCGCCACGCTCGAGCCGGGCGCGCCGTGGGTGCTCGACGCGCTCGACTTCGACACGCCGCATGCGCGCCTCGCGCGCCGTCGTCACCGGCGAGGGCAAGCTCGACGAGCAGACGCTGCAGGGCAAGCTCGTGGGCGAGATCGGCACCCGCGCGCGGCAGGCCGGCGTGCCGCTGCACGCGATCGTCGGCACCGACGCGCTCGACGCCTTCGGCAAGCGCATGATCGACCTCATGCGCGTGATCGAGGCGACCGACCTCGCCGAGCTGGAGGCGGCCGGCGAGGCCCTCGGCCCCGAGCTGGCCGAGGGCCGCGCCTGAGCCTAGCGCCTAGAAGCGGAACCTGCGTCTGGGCGTTCAGCGTGCCGTAGTGAACTTGTCGGCGCCCTTGACATCTTCGGGTCGTCGAGCTTGAACACGTCGAACCCGCGCTGGATCTCGGACCCGTAGATGTAGCCGTTGTAGAAGTACGACGACCAGAAGCCGCCGAGCGACGAGCCGCGTCGGATCGACCGGCCCGCGGTCGAACCAGGCGAGCTCCTTGATCTTCTTCGGGTTGGTCCAGTCGATGACGGAGACGCCGCCCTGGTACCAGGACTGGATCAGGACGTCGCGGCCCTTCTTGTTCGGGATCAGGTTCCCGTTGTGGGCCACGCAGTTCTCCTGGTTGGTCTGCGCCCGCGGGATCTTGAAGTAGCTCGAGGCCGCGCGGGTTGGCCGGGTCGGTGATGTCGTAGATCGCGTCGGCGCCCTTGTTCGGGCCGGCGGTCGGGTTGCACTCCGGGCCCGAGCCGCCGCCCTTCTCGTCGGTGAACAGCACCTTCGTGCCGTCGTTGCTGATGGTGGCGCTGTGCCAGAAGGCGAAGTTCGTGTCCTCGACGCTCGCGAGCACCTTCGGCGCGACGCGGGTTGCGGATGTCGAGGATCACGCCCTCGCCCGTGCACGCGCCGGCCGCCAGGTCGATCGCCTGGTAGACGGTGATGTCGTGGCAGCCGGTGGTGGCCCGCAGCGTGCCGGTGGTGCCATCGTTGCCGCCATCGGGGAACAGCACCGGCTCGGCGACGACCTTCGCCTTGGCCGGGTCGTGCTTCGGGATCTCGAGACGATCGAGATCTTGTCGTGCGGCGCCGCGCACCTGTACTTCGCGAGGCGCGGTGGGGCCCGGGATGTCGTACGACTGCACGTAGATCAGGAGCCGGTTGCGCTCGGGCAGCACGGTGTGGGTGTGCGAGCCGCAGTCCGTGCTGCACCGCGCCCAGGTACTTCGGGCCGGTACGGGTTGCGGACGTCGAAGATGCGCAGGCCCTCCCAGTTCGTCGGCTGGCCGTACTCCGGGCTGTAGGTGGGCACCGACACGTTGCCCTCGCACTCGGCCTTGTTGCGGACCGAGTCGGTCGAGGTGACGAGGATGCCGTCGTTGACCGTGACGTCGTTCTGCGAGCCCGGGCAGTGGATCGTCGACGCCAACGCCGGCGTCTGCCCGGTCCCGGACGTCCCAGATCTGGACGCCGTCGTAGTTGCCGCCGAAGGCGTAGCCGTCCTCGAACGCGAGGTCGGAGTTGAAGTCGCGCCTCGAGCTCGAACGGCGCCGTCTTCGGCGTGCTCGAGAGCAGCGCGAGGTTGTCGGTCCCGTCCGACTCCCCCGCGGCCAGCGTGGCGCCCGAGTCGTCGAGGCCGTCGATGGCGGCCTCGCTCATGCAGCCCTTCGACTCCTCGGTCCAGCTTGCGAACCAGTCCGCCGAGGGCGCGGAGGTCATCGCGCCGGTCTGTCGCACATGCCTCCGGGTGGGCGCCGGCCGAAGCCGGCACTAGGGCTACGACGCCGGTGACGGCCGTCGCAGCCAGAAGTTGACGCACCCGCCGTGCGCTCATCACTGCCTCCCTGTTCCAGTGGCGCCCTCCCGAGGCGCCGTTGAGCGGCATGATAACCGGATGCCGCCCCGGCCCCACCTCTCGATCCCGGCCCCGGGCTCACGGCGCGCCGTCGTGATCGGCGCCGGGTCGTTCGGCACGGCCGTCGCGGTGCTGCTCGCGCGCGGCGGGTTCCGCACGACCCTGCAGACCCGCACGCCCGAGCAGGCCGAGCGGCTGGAGGCCGACCGCGAGAACCGCGAGTACCTGGCCGGCGTGGAGCTGCCGCGCGAGCTGCGGATCGAGCCGATGTCGGCGGGCTTGGCGCGCGCCGACTACGTCTTCCTCGGCGTTCCGTCGCGCGGGCTCGACGAGGTGATCGCCGGCCTCGAGCCGGCCGGCCTCGGGCGCAAGACGCCGGTGATCTCGCTCGCCAAGGGGCTGGTGCCGCCGAACGGGCTGGCGCCGACGACGCTGCTCTCGCAGGCGCTCGGCGCGAACCGGGTCGCGTGCGTCGGCGGGCCGGCGCACGCGCGCGAGATGGTCACGGAGGGCGCCGGCCTGGTGGCGGCGAGCGCCGACACGCGGCTGGCGCTGACGATCGCCGACGTGTTCATGCGCGCCGGCGTGGTGTGCGAGCAGTCGAGCGACCCGGTCGGGGTCGAGCTGTCCGGGATCGCCAAGAACGCCGCCGCGCTCGCCGCCGGCGCGACCGAGGCGCAGGGCATGAACGCGGCCGGCGCCGCCGCCGGCCACATCTTCCTCGAGGTGTGGCGGTTCGCCGAGCTCCAGGGCGGCGCGCCCGGAGTCGATGATCGGGCTCGCCGGCACGGGCGACCTCGTGGCCACCGCGCTCGCGCCCCAGAGCCGCAACCGGCGCGCCGGCGAGCTGCTCGCCGAGGGCGTGCCGGCGGCCGAGATCCCGGCGCGGATCGGCCAGGCGGTGGAGGCGCTCGACATGGTGCCGCTGCTCGCCGCGGCGCTCGAGGCGGCCGACGTCGAGGCGCCCGTCACGCACGCGCTGAACCGGCTGATCGCGGGCGAGCTGCCGCTGGAGGACTGGGTCGCGCAGGTGCGCGCGACGGTCCCGCAGCCCGCCGCTTCGACAGCGGCGCGGCGTGGCGGCGCTGGGTGGTGGCGGACGCGCACGCGTCTGCGGCGGACCTGCGCGTGACGCCGCGGGCGGTGCTGTTCGACCTCGACGGCGTGCTGCTCGACTCGCGCACCGCGATCGTGCGCTGCATCGAGCACGGCCTGCGCGAGAACGGCGTACCGGTGCCGGCGGCTGTCCGAGCTCGAGGCGCTGGATCGGGCCGCCGCTGATCGACGACTTCGCCGGCTGGCCGGGCCGGAGCGGGCGGACGCGTGCCTGGCCTCCTACCGCGAGCGCTACGTGCACTCGAGCCTCGTCGAGACCACGGTCGTCCCGGGAGCGCTCGAAGCGCTCGCCGCCGTCGCCGCCCGCGTGCCGGTGGCGGTCGCGACGAGCAAGCCGCACGCGTTCGCCGAGCCGCTGTGCGAGCGCCTCGGCTTCTCGCCGCACCTGCAGGCGATCACCGGCCCCGAGCTCGACGCGCCGGAGGAGATCAAGGCCGTCACGGTCACGCGCGCGCTCGCCGCGCTCGGCCTCGAGCCCGGCGCGGACGCGCCGCTCGTCGGCGACCGCCGCCACGACGCCGAGGCCGCCCACGCGAACGGGATCGCCTGCGTCGGCGTCCTCTGGGGCATCGGCGACGAGGCCGAGCTCCGCGCCGCCGGAGCCGACCCGATCGTGGCGTCCCCGGCCGACCTCCCAGCGGCCCTGAATCTCGTAAGGGGGTCAGACCCCCTTACGACGTAAGGGTCAGACCCCTTACGGACGGTCGCCGCGGATTTGCAGGGAGAACTCGGCTCCTCCGCCGTCTGCGTTCGCAGCGGTGATCGTGCCGCCGTGCTGCTCGGCGACCTGGCGGACGATCGCGAGGCCGAGGCCGGTGCCCGGGCGGCTGCGGGCGTCGGCGCCGCGGTAGAAGCGGTCGAAGACGTGCGGCAGGTCGGCCGGCGCGATGCCGCTGCCGTGGTCGCGCACGCGGACTCCCTCGACGCCGGCGTGGACCTCGACGAGCGGGCTGTGGCGCGCGGCGTTGTCGAGCAGGTTGTTGATCGCCCGCGCCAGCCGGTCGGGAACACCTTCGACCACCGCAGGCGAGAGCTCGGCCCGGAACTCCACGTCCGGCGCGTGCCGCTGTGCGCGCTCGATCGCCTCGGCGACCAGCGCGTCGAGCCGGACGTCCTCGAGCGCCGGGCTCGGCTGGTCCCCGCGCGCGAGCTCGATCAGGTCGGCGACGAGCGCGCTCAGCTCCTCCGCCTGCGCCTGCACGTCGGCGATCACGCGCGCTCGCTCGGCCGGCTCCGGATCGCTCTCGGCCAGCACCTCGATGTTCGTGCGCAGCGACGTCACGGGCGTGCGCAACTCGTGCGAGGCGTCTGCCACCAGTTGCCGCTGCGCGGCGATCGAGCCCTCCAGCGTGTCGAGCATCGCGTTGAACCGGGAGGCCAGCTCGCCCACCTCGTCCTGGCTCGTGACCTCGATCCGGCGCCCGAGGTCCTCGGTCTGCGCGATGTGCCGCGCCGCCTCGGTCACGCGCACGACCGGCGCGACGAGGTGGCGGGCGGCGAGCCGGCCGAGCACGGCCGCGAGCGCGATCCCGCCCAGCACGAGCGCCAGCAGCACCCAGCGCAGGCGCGCCAGCACCGAGTCGGTCGACTCCAGCGAGCGCGCGAGCTGGATCGCCCCGCCACCCTCGAGCGGCGCGGTGAGCACGCGCACGTGATCGCCGCCGACGTCAACGTCAGAGAGGAACTCGTCCTCCGCACCCTCGGCGACGGCGCGCGCTCGCGCGCCGACCGGGAGCTCCGGGCCGGTGCCGAGCGTCACGCGCCGGTCGGCGTCGGCCGGCACGAACTGGATGTACGCCGCCGAGCCGCCGCGCTGCACGGGCAGCGCCGGGATGTCGCCGAACGGGCGGCCAGGCGGCGGCCGTCGGCCGCGGCCGAATCGCCCGAGCCGCCGCGCGATCTCCGGTCGGATCCGGTCCTCGACCCCCTGCACCAGCCCGGCCTGCTCGCGCAGCTGGTCGTCGACCTGCGTGCGCAGCTCGCCGCGCACGACGGCGTACGCGACGCCGGCGGCGAGCAGCACGGCAACGCCGACCGCCAGCGCGGTCGCCACCGCCATCCGCCGCCGCAGCGGCATCAGGTTTCTCGCAGGACGTAGCCGACGCCGCGCACCGTGTGCAGCACGCGCGGCTCGCCGCCGGCCTCGGTCTTGCGCCGCAGGTAGCCGACGTAGACGCCGAGCGCGTTCGAGCTCGCGCCGAAGTCGTAGCCCCACACGCGCTCGAAGATCTGCGAGCGCGTCAGGACCTGGCGCGGGTGCTCGAGGAACAGCACGAGCAGGTGGAACTCCGTCCGCGAGAGCTCGATCCGCCGGTCGCCGCGGTGCACCTCGTAGGCCACCGGGTCGAGCACGAGGTCGCCGAACCGCAGCGGCCCGTCGCCGGCCGGCCCGGACCGGCGCAGCAGCGCGCGTAGCCGCGCCTTGAGCTCCTTCAATGCGAACGGCTTGACGAGGTAGTCGTCGGCGCCCGCGTCGAGCCCGGCGACGCGGTCGTCGACGGCGTCGCGCGCGGTCAGCATCAGTACCGGCGTGCGGTCGCCGGCGTCGCGCAGCCGCCGGCACACCTCGAGCCCGTCGATGTGCGGCATCGCCACGTCGAGCACGACCGCGTCGGGCGGCGCCGGGCCGGCCAGCCGCTCGAGCGCCTCGCGCCCGTCGGCCGCCAGCTCGACCTCGTAGGCCTCGAGCCGCAGCGCGCGCTCGAGCGCGACGCGCACCGCCGGCTCATCGTCGACCACGAGGACCAGGGTCATGGAGTGATCATGCCGACACGGCCGCGTAAGAGTTGATGAAGAGCTTTAGCCACAACTGACAGACCGCCGCTCCAATCACAAGCATGAGCCGGCTCCTCTCCTTCGTGGCCGGCGCGGCATCGGTGGGTGCCGTCGTGGCTGTGCTCGCGCTCGCGGGCGCCTTCGACGGATCGGACACCACCGTCCGCGCCCAGACCACCTCCCCACCACCG
This sequence comes from uncultured Solirubrobacteraceae bacterium, assembly GCA_963792385.1. GTDB lineage: Bacteria > Actinomycetota > Thermoleophilia > Solirubrobacterales > Solirubrobacteraceae > DASSUW01. Next base: position 202,048 of record CAWBVZ010000004.1, read on the forward strand.
GCGACCGCGCCTGCCAGCACCGGCGAGACGAGTGACGTCGCGACGATCTACTCGCGCGTGTCGCCCGGCGTCGTCTTCGTCCAGGCCAACTCCGGTCGCGGCCAACTGCCGTTCCCGGGTGGCGGCCAGGCCGCCTCGGGCTCGGGCTTCGTGATCGACGACCAGGGCCACATCGTCACCAACGACCACGTGGTCGAGGGCGCCGACCAGTACCGCGTGCGCTTCGGCGAGAACGGCGATCCGATCGTGGCGAAGCTGCTCGGGCACCGACCCGGGCGCCGACCTGGCGCTGCTGAAGGTCGACCCCAAGGACGTCGGCGAGACGCTCCATCCGCTCGAGCTCGGCGCCTCCGAGGACCTCCAGCCGGGCGACCCGGCGATCGCCATCGGCAGCCCGTTCGGCCTCGAGGGCACGGTCACCAGCGGCATCGTGTCCGCGCTCGGTCGCACGATCCAGGCGCCGAACGGCTTCTCGATCTCCGGCGCCGTGCAGACCGACGCCGCGATCAACCCCGGCAACTCGGGCGGCCCGCTGCTCGACGACCAGGGCCGCGTGATCGGCGTCAACTCCCAGATCCGGACCAACGGCGGCAGCGACCAGAACTCAGGCGTCGGCTTCGCCGTGCCGGTCGACGCGGTCAAGCGCGCGATCCCGGTGCTGGAGCAGGGCAAGGACGTCGCCCACGCGTACCTGGGGATCTCCAGCGGCGTCGCCGCCAAGGGCGGCGCCACGATCGGCAGCGTGATCTCCGGCGGCCCGGCCGCCCGTGGCGGCCTGCGCAAGGGCGACCGCGTGGTGGAGATCGCGGGCACTCCGGTGCGCGAGCCGGACGACGTCTCAGCCGTCGTCAACGCCCGCCGGCCTGGTGACAAGGTGCGTGTAGTCGTGGAGCGCGGCGGTCAACGGCGTACCCTGACGGTGACGCTGGGGACGCAGCCGGAGAAGGTGAGCAACCCCTAATGCGAGAGAGAACGGAGAAGATTGGCGTGACATCCGAGGAGCGCCGCCTGCGAGCGCTGGAGCACGAAGGCGAGGACCCGCGGCCCGCGCGCCTGGCCCACGACGCGCTCGAGTCCGCGCTGTTCGAGATCAAGCGGGTGATCGTCGGTCAGGAGGCGATGCTCGAGCGCGTGCTCGTGGCGCTGCTGGCCGGCGGCCACGTGCTGCTCGAGGGCGTGCCCGGCCTGGCCAAGACCCTGACCGTCAAGACGGTCGCCGACGTGCTCGGCGGCTCGTTCAAGCGGCTGCAGTTCACGCCCGATCTCGTGCCTGCCGACCTCGTCGGCACGCGCATCTACCGGCCGGACACCGGCGGGTTCGACACCGAGCTCGGCCCGGTGTTCTGCAACTTCCTGCTCGCCGACGAGATCAACCGCGCGCCCGCCAAGGTGCAGTCGGCGCTGCTCGAGGTCATGCAGGAGCACCAGGTGACGATCGGCCACGACACCCACCGGGTCCCGCAGCCGTTCCTCGTGCTCGCGACCCAGAACCCGATCGAGTCCGAGGGCACGTACCCGCTGCCCGAGGCGCAGGTCGACCGCTTCATGTTCAAGCTCGTGGTCGACTACCCGCACCCGCGCGACGAGGTCGCAGTGGTCGAGCGCTCGCTCGACGGCGGCGTCCGCGCCCGCGAGGTGCTCAGCCCGGAGATGCTGGCCGACCACCAGCGGGCGGCGTCGGCGATCTACGTCGACCGGCGCGTGATGGAGTACGCCGTCGCGCTCACCACGGCCACGCGCGAGAGCGGCGAACAGGACTGGGTCGAGTTCGGCGCCAGCCCGCGCGGCTCGATCAACCTGGTCCACGCCGGCCGGGCGCTCGCGCTCCTGCGCGGGCGTGACTACCTGCTCCCGATCGACGTGCGCGACCTCGCGCGCGACGTGCTGCGCCACCGGATCGTGCTCACCTACGAGGCGCTGGCGGCCGGCGTGGACGCCGACCGCGTGCTCGACGACGTGCTCGAGCGGGTGCAGATGCCGCGCATCGAGCTCGCCGAGGGGCACGCCCGGTAGCGATGTCATTCCGGGAGCCGCTCCTGCTCGCAGGGCTGGCGCTCATCCCCGTCGCGCTCGCCGCCTACGTCGTCGCGCAGCGGCGGCGTCGGCGCTATGCCGTGCGCTACACGAACGTCGACGTGCTGGCGAGCGTCGCGGCGCGCGTCGGCTGGGCGCGCCACCTCCCGGCCGCGCTGGCGCTGCTCGCGCTGGCGGCGCTGCTGATCGCGCTCGGGCGGCCCGAGCGGACGGTCGCCGCCGAGCAGCGGCAGGCGACGGTCGTGATGGTCACCGACCTCTCCGGATCGATGAACGCCAAGGACGTCCAGCCCGACCGGCTGACCGCCGCCAAGGTTGCGGCACATGCGCTCGCCGACAAGCTGCCGCGCGACTTCCGGCTCGGCCTGGTCGGCTTCGGGACGGCCGCCTCGCAGCTGGTCGAGCCCACCACCGACAAGGCGCGCGTGAAGGTGGCGATCGACTCGCTGAAGTTCGCGGGCAAGACCGCGATGGGCGACGGGCTGGCGCTCGGGCTCGACGCGGCGCGAGCGCCGCGTGACCGATCCCGGACACCGGGCTCCCGCGCCGGCTGCCGGCCGCGATCGTGCTGCTGTCCGACGGCGCCAACACGGTCGGCTCGGACCCGATCACGGTCGCCCAGCGCGCGCGGGCGCTGAAGATCCCGGTGTACACGGTCGCGCTCGGCACGCAGGGCGGATACCTCGAGCACACGCGCGCAGGACGGGACGATCAGGCGCACGCCGGTCCCGCCCGACACCGACACGCTGCAGGAGATCGCGCGCGAGACGCGCGGGCGCTTCTACCAGGCGGCCGACGCCCAGAAGCTGACCGACATCTACCGCGGCCTCGGCACGCGCTTCTCGACCAAGAAGGAGAAGCAGGAGGTCACCTCGGCGTTCGCAGGCGGCGCGCTGGTGCTGCTCGTGGCCGGCATGGCCGCGGCGATGGCGCGCGGAGGGCGGCTGCCGTGAGCCGCCGTGCCCTCCCCACCGCCGACCGCACGCCGGAGCGCCCCGGCCCCGGCGCGGTGCCGCCCGCGGTCCTGCGCTCGCTCGACCTCGCCGTCCTGCGGCGCGTCGAGAGCCTCGTGCCGGGCGAGCACCTGACGCCGCAGGTCGGCGCCGGCACCGAGCTGGCGATGATCCGCCCGTACCACCCGGGCGACGACGTGCGCCACATCGACTGGAACGTCACCGCCCGCATGCAGGAGCCGCACGTGCGCGTGCACGTCGGCGAGCGCGCGCTGACCGCCTGGCTGGTGCTCGACTCGTCGGCGTCGATGTCGTTCGGCACCGCCGACCGGCGCAAGGCCGACGTCGCCGAGGGCGTCGCGCTCGCGCTCGGCCACGTCGCCACGCGGCGCGGCAACCGGCTCGGCGTCGTGTCGTTCGGCGGCGGCTCGCCGAAGGTCCTGCGCCCGCGCCAGGGCCGCCTCGGCCTGCTCCAGCTCCTGGCCGAGCTGCGCGCCGAGCCCGAGGAGGACGGCGCCGGCGCGACCTCGATCGGCACGGCGGTCACGGACGTCGCGGCGGTGGCCCGCGCGCGCGGCCTGATCGTCGTCGTTTCGGACTTCCGCGGGGAGCGCGACTGGGAAGGGCCGCTGCGCAGCCTGCGCGCGCGCCACGGCGTGCTCGCGGTCGAGATCCGCGACCCGCGCGAGCTCGAGCTGACGGCGATGGGCGACCTGTGGCTGGTCGATCCCGAGACCGGCCGCCAGCTGCAGGTCAACACCAGCCGCCGGAGCGTGCGCAAGCGTTTCGCCGAGGCGGCCGCGGCCGAGCGCGAGGAGGTCGCCGCGGCGCTGCGCCGGACGGGCGCCGACCACCTCGTGCTCTCGACGCACGGCGACTGGCTGAAGGGCCTGGCGGGCCATCTGCGCCGCGGCGAGGCCGCCCTGCGCGCCGCCGCGCCGACGCGCTCGGCCGCGCGCGCCCGCGCGCCGGTGGTCGACGATGACGTGGGGACGTTCGCATGACGTTCCGCGAACCGGTGATGCTCGCCGGGCTGGTCCTGATCCCGATCGCCGCTCGTGGCGTACGCCTCGATGCAGCGCCGGCGCCGGCGCGAGGCCGCCGGGTTCGCCAACCCGGCGCTGATGCCCAACCTCGTGACCGCGCGGCCGGGCTGGCGCCGCCACCTGCCGCCGCTGCTGGTGCTGGCCGCGCTCGCCGCACTGGTGGTCGCGCTCGCGCGGCCGCAGCGCACGGTCGCCGCGCCGCAGCGCGCGGCGACGGTGATGATGGTCACCGACATCTCGGGCTCGATGAACGCCAACGACGTCGAGCCCGACCGGCTGACGGCGGCCGTCAACGCCGCGCGCCGGCTCACCGACAAGCTGCCCGACCCGTTCCGGCTCGGCCTCGTCACGTTCTCCGACTTCGCCGAGGTGCAGGCGCCGCCGACGACCGACCGCGACGCCGTCAAGGCCGGGCTCGACCGGCTGCGCGCGGAGGGCGGCACCGCGATGGCGACGGGGCTCCAGCGCGCGCTCGAGCTCGCCCGCACGCCGGTCCCGACGGAGGACGGGACGCGGGACCCAGCGGCTGCCGTCGGTGCTCGTGCTGCTGTCCGACGGCAAGGACACCCAGAGCGGCATCTCGCCGCTCGACGTCGCCCGCCAGGCGGCGGAGCTGAAGATCCCGATCTTCGCGATCGCGCTCGGCACGCCGGAGGGCGAGGTCGCCGTGCGCGACCAGTTCGGCTCGATCCGCCACATCCTCGTGCCGCCCGACACCGAGACGCTGCGGGAGATCGCCAAGATCACCGGTGGGCGCTATTTCGCCGCGCCGGACGCCGCGCGCCTCGAGTCGATCTACGCCAACCTCGGTACCCGGCTCTCCTCCAAGCCGGTCGAGCGAGAGGTCACATTCGCCTTTGCGGGGGGCGCGATCGCGCTGCTGCTGGCGGGCGGGGGCCTCTCGCTGATGTGGTTCGGCCGCCCGTTGTGACGGGTAGCCCTCCCGGCGGTACCAAACCTTAGGGAGGCGAGGGCACCATGGCCGACGTATCAGCGCGCCTGGATGGGCAGCGCGATAGTCGCACTCAGGACGTCAAGAAGGTCGCATTCGCGAGCTTCATCGGGACCACGATCGAGTGGTACGACTTCTTCCTCTACGGCACCGCGGCGGCGCTCGTGTTCGGGGAGCTGTTCTTCCCAGATGCGGAGCCGCTGATCGGCACGCTACTGGCGCTCAGCACCTACGCGGTGGGCTTCGCGGCACGGCCAATCGGCGGCATCGTCTTCGGGCACTTCGGCGACCGCATCGGCCGCAAGACGATGCTCGTCACGTCGCTGATGATCATGGGAACCGCGACGTTCCTGATCGGCTGCCTGCCGACGCACAGCGACATCGGCATCCTCGCCCCGATCCTGCTGGTGACGCTGCGGTTCGCGCAGGGCATCGGCGTCGGCGGCGAGTGGGGCGGCGCGGTGCTGATGGCGGTCGAGCACGCCCCCAAGGGCCGCCGCGGCTTCTTCGGCTCATGGCCGCAGATGGGCGTTCCGGCGGGCCTGCTGATCTCGACGCTCGTGTTCCTGCTCGTGCAGGGCCAGACCTCCGAGGCCGCCTTCGCGAGCTGGGGCTGGCGCATCCCGTTCCTGGCCAGCGCGATCCTCGTGATCGTCGGCCTGATCATCCGCCTGAAGCTGATGGAGTCGCCGGCGTTCGAGCGCGTCAAGGAGACCGCGACGGAAGCCAAGATGCCGATCGTCGACGTCGTGCGCAAGTACCCGCGCAACGTCCTCACCGCGATGGGCATGCGGATGGGCGAGAACGGCGTCTTCTACCTGCTGACCGTGTTCGTGTACGTCTACGGCGAGGAGGAGCTCGGCCTCGACAAGAACACGATGCTGACCGGCGTGGTGATCGCCGCGGCGCTGGGCCTGATCACCGTGCCGCTGTGGGGGATGCTCTCCGACCGCGTCGGCCGCAGGCCGCTGTACCTGGCGGGCGCGGTCGTGACGACGCTGTGGGCGTTCCCGTTCTTCGGGCTGATGGACACCAAGTCGCCGGTGCTGATCTGGGTGGCGGTCGTGGTCGGCGTCAACATCGGGCACGACCTCATGTACGGGCCGCAGGGCGCATACTTCGCCGAGTTGTTCGGCACCCGTGTGCGTTACAGCGGCGCCTCGCTCGGCTACCAGCTCGCATCCGTGTTCGCGGGCGGCTTCGCGCCGCTGATCGCGACCGCATTGCTGGCGTCGGGCGGCTCGAGCCTGGTCGCGCTCTACATCACCGGGCTCGGCCTGATCTCGGTGGTCGCGACGCTGTTCGCGCGCGAGACGTATAAGAACGACATCGACGAGGACGACGAACAGGAACGGGAGCTGGTGCGCGAGCGGCGGTTCGACCGCGAGCGCTTCCGCGACCGAGAGACCGCCGGCATTCGGTGAGCCACGAGCAGGTCTTCACGCTCGAGGCGACCCCGCTCAAGTTCGGCCGCGGCGCATCCGCCGACGCCGGCTGGGAGCTGGAGCGCCTCGGCGTGAAGCGGGCGATGCTGGTCAGCGACCCGGGAGTGGTCGCGGCCGGCATCACCGAGCGCGTGCGCGAGCGCGATCGAGGCGTCGGGGATCGAGACCGAGCTGTGGGACTCCGCGCGCGTGGAGCCGACGGCGGCCTCGTTCGAAGAGGCCGCCGCGTTCGCGGCGGACGGCGGCTTCGACGGCTTCGTGGGGATCGGCGGCGGGTCGAGCATCGATACCGCCAAGGTCTCGGACCTGATCGCCACGCACGGCGGCGGCGGTCATGGACTACGTCAACGCGCCGGTCGGCGAGGGCCGCAAGCCGCCCTCGCCTTTGAAGCCGTTGTTGGCGATCCCGACCACGTGCGGATCGGGAGCCGAGGCGACGACCGTGGCCGTGCTCGACATCCCCGAGCTGAAGGTCAAGACCGGTATCTCGCACCGCTACCTGCGTCCCGACCAGGCGATCGTCGATCCGGAGCTGACCGCGAGCCTCGCCGCCGAGGTCGTGGCGTCGTGCGGGCTCGACGTCATCTGCCACGCCGCCGAGTCGTACATCGCGCGGCCGTACTCCGAGCGCGAGCAGCCGGAGACGCCGGGCGACCGCCCGCCGTATCAGGGCGCGACGCCGATCTCGGACATCTGGTCGGCGAAGGCGCTCGAGTACGGCGGCCGCTACCTGCGCGAGGCCGTCGCGGGCGACGACGAGGCGCGCGGCTGGATGATGCTCGCAGCGTCACTCGCAGGCATCGGCTTCGGCGCCGCCGGCGTGCACATCCCGCACGCGTGCGCGTATCCGATCGCCGGCCTCAAGCACGAGCACCGGCCACCGGGCTATCCGACCGACCACGGCTTCATCCCGCACGGCCAATCGGTGATCGTGACCGCGCCGGCGGCGTTCCGCTTCACCTACCAGGCGGCGCCGGAGCGCCATCACCATGCCGCCGAGCTGCTCGCGGGACACCCGCTGGCCGACGCCGGACAGGAGACGCTGCCGGAGCTGCTGCTGGACCTGATGCGCGACGTCGGGGTGCCGATGGGTCTGCGTGAGCTCGGCTATGGCATCGAGGACGTCGACGCGCTCGTCGAGGGAGCCATGAAGCAGCAGCGCCTGCTCGTCGTCGCGCCGCGCAAGGCGGGGCCGGAGGGCCTCGGCGCGATCCTACGAGCGTCGCTCTAGGAGCTCGGTCATCACGGCCTCGTAGACCCCGGGGCCGTTGCGCTCGGTCGTCACGCGCGTGTTCGCCGTGAGCGCGGCGCTGATCGTCGGATCGCGCTCGGCGCCGTTGGCGACGAGCCAGAACGTCTGCACCACAGCAGCGGCGCCGAGGTCCTCGCGCGAGTCGCCGATCGCGATGCACTCCTCGCGCGTGAACCCGCGCGCGCGCATGTGGAACGCCACGCCGCCGGCCTTCGAGGCTCCGGCCGGCACGAGGTGGTAGGCGCGGGCGTGCTCGATGCCCGGCATCTGCGGGTGGATGCCGCCGTTGTCGACGAGCCGCAGATGGTCGAGACCGGCCTCCTCGAGCAGGGCGTCGGCCTCGAACGCGTCGATGTCGCCGCGGAACAGGTGCGACACGTCGCGGTTCAGGTGCCATGGGTCGTGGTACTCGAGCCGGCCGGCGTAGTGCTCGAGCAGCAGCGCCGGAGCGCCCGACTCCTCGATCTGGTCGAAGATCGATTTGCCGTCGCGCGGCACGAGGTCGCCGGTGAGCCAGTGCAGCTCCTCGTCGAGGATGACGCCGGCGCCGGCCTCGAACACGTAGCACGGGATACCCATCAACCGTGCGTCGTGGAACAGCGTCTGCCGGCGGCGCCCGGAGTACAGGACGACCTCCACATCGGCGCGCGCGCACGCCTCGAGCGCGCGGGCGCCGAGCAGCGAGAACGCGCCGTCGGCGTCGTGCAGCAGCGACGCGCGGGCACCCAGCAGCGTGCCGTCAAGATCCACGTAGACACAGCGGAGCGGCTCGGACAACGGCGCCTAGTATGGCCATGTGGCGGTAGTACGAGACATCGAGCCGTGGGACGCCCTGCTCCAGGCCGGGCGCGACGACGACCGGCTGGTCACACAGACGTCCCAGCATCCGCGCCCGGCGCGCGAGACGGCGATCCCGGACGAGCTGCATCCCGAGGTGGCGGATGCGCTGCGCGCCCGCGGCATCGAGCGGCTGTGGGCCCACCAGGCCGAGGCGCTGCACGCCGCCTGGGCGGGGCCGACGATCGTCACCACCGGCACCGCGTCCGGCAAGTCGCTGTGCTTCAACCTGCCGACGCTCGACGTGCTCTGCCGCGATTCCCGGGCGCGGGCGCTGTACCTCTACCCCACGAAGGCGCTCGCGCAGGACCAGGCGCGCGCGCTGAACGCGCTCGGCGTGCAGCGGGCGCGGCCGGCGATCTACGACGGCGACACGCCGCGCGAGCAGCGGCTGGCGATCCGGCGGCGGGCGAACGTGGTGCTCACGAACCCCGACATGCTGCACCTGGCGATCCTCCCCAACCACCCGGCGTGGGGCGACTTCTTCGCCAACCTTGCGATCGTCGTGGTCGACGAGGCGCACGTGTACCGGGGCGTGTTCGGCTCGCACGTGGCGAACGTCCTGCGGCGGCTGCGGCGGGTGTGCGACTCCTACGGCACCGCGCCGCGGATCCTGCTCGCCTCGGCGACGGTGGCGAACCCCGGCGAGCTGGCGGAGCGGCTGACGGGACTCGACGACGTCACCGTCGTGGACCGCGACGGCGCTCCCGCCGCCAAACGCACGATCGTGATGTGGAACCCGCCGATCACGGACGAGAAGATCGGGGCGCGCCGCTCCGTGCTGGCCGAGGCGGCCGACCTGCTCGCCGACCTCGTGAGCGAGGGCGCGCGCACGATCGCGTTCATGAAGTCGCGCAAGGCGGTGGAGCTGATGTCGCGGTTCGCCCAGCTCCGGCTCGAGGAGCGCGGGCGCGGGGAGCTGGCGGAGCGGATCGCGCCGTACCGCGCCGGCTACACGTCCCAGCAGCGGCGCGAGCTCGAGCGCAAGCTCCTGGACGGTGAGCTGCTCGGGGTCGTGGCCACGAACGCGCTCGAGCTCGGGATCGACATCGGCTCGCTCGACGCGGCGATCTGCGTCACGTTCCCGGGCACAGTCGCGTCACTGCGGCAGATGTGGGGGCGCGCGGGCCGGCGCGGCCGCGGGCTGGCGCTGTACGTGGCGGGCGAGGACGCGCTCGACCAGTTCTTCTGCCGCCACCCGGACGAGTTCCTCGACCGCCCGGTCGAGGCGGCGATCCTCGACCCCTTCAACGAGCAGCTGCACACCGCGCATCTGCTGTGCGCCGCGCACGAGGGGCCGCTGGAGGACGCTGACGCCGAGTTCCTGGGCCCGGACTGGCGGCACTTCGCGGAGGCGATGGTGTCGGCGGGCGACCTGCGCCAGCGCCCGGACGGGACGTTCGTGCTGCGGCGGCCGGAGGAGTTCCCGGCCGCGGCGGTGTCGCTGCGGTCGGCGAGCCGCGACGGCGTGGCGATCGTCAACACCGGCTCCGGCGAGCTGCTCGGCACCGTCGACATGCCGCGCGCCCACACCACGGTGCACGACGGCGCGGTGTACCTGCACGGCGGGCGCGTCTTCGAGGTCGACGGCCTCGACCTCGAGGGGCGGCGGGCGCTCGTGCATCCGTTCGAGGGCAACTGGTACACGCAGCCCAAGTACGAGACGGACACGTACATCGAGCGGCTGATCGAGCGGCGGTCGGCGCTCGGCGTCACGCTGTCGTTCGGGACGGTCGTGGTCACCGAGCAGGTGCTCGCCTACCAGAAGAAGAGCCTGTCCGATCACGAGGCGATCGACCTGATCGGGCTCGATCTCCCGCAGACGTCGTTCGCCACGCAGGCGCTGTGGTATGAGCTCGACGACGAGATCCTCGGCGGGCAGCTGCCGCTCGAGGCGCTGCTCGGCTCGCTGCACGCAGCCGAGCACTCGCAGATCGCGGTGCTGCCGCTGCTGGCGATGTGCGATCGCTGGGACATCGGCGGCCTGTCCACCAACTTCCATCCGCAGACCGGCCGGCCGACGATCTTCATCTACGACGGGCACCCCGGCGGGATCGGGATCGCCCGCCGGGGGTTCGTCGCGTTCGAGGCGCTCGTCGACGACGCGCACCGGCTCGTCAGCGAGTGCCCGTGCGAGAGCGGCTGCCCGTCGTGCGTGCAGTCGCCGAAGTGCGGCAACCTGAACGAACCGCTCTCGAAGGCCGGCTGCACCGCCGTGATGGGGCGAATGCTCGCGGCCGGCTAGCTGCGCTGCTTCTCGGCCAGCTCGGCTTCGTAGCGCTCGTGGTGGGCGGTCCAGCGCTCGATCGGCCAGTTGGGCCAGTCGATGGGGTGGCCGTCGAGGAAGTCCTCGAGGAAGTCGATGTGGACGTGCCAGCCGGCCAGGACCTCGGTGAGGTAGTCGTCGGGCAGCTGGGCGGTGACGGTGAGCGTCAGCAGCGTGCCGTCGCCCTCGGGCTCAAGCTCCCACAGCACTCGCCCGTGGATGTCGGTGTCGAACTCGATCGTCCGAGGCGGCTCGAGGCGGCTGATCGTGCCCTCGGCGATCGCCTGGTTGCCCTCTGCGTCCGTGTTCAGCCACTCGAGCCGGACGCGACCGCCTTGGCTGAGCTCCAGGTCGGCGCGCGCCAGCCAGCCCTCGATCTGGTCCGGGTCGGTGAGCGCGGCCCAGACCTTCTCGATCGGATGGGCGAGTCGCCGCTCGTAGTGCAGCACGCGGGTCCCGTCCTCGCGCGAGGTGAGCGTTCCGTAGGGGGAGGTCATCGGTCCTCCGTGGTGTCGAGGTGGTGCTCGAGCGCGTCGAGCCTGCTCGCCCACCGGCGCCGGTACGGCTCGAGCCACTGGTCGATCTCGGCGAGCGGCTCGGGGCGCACGCGATAGAGGCGCCGCTGGGCGTCGTGGCGGACCTCGACCAGGCCGGCCTCGCGCAGCACACGGAGGTGCTTGGACACGCCCGGCTGGCTGATGCGCAGCTTCGTCACGAGCTCGCCCACCGGCCGCTCGTCCTCGCGCAGAAGGTCGAGGATCCGGCGGCGGGTGGGTTCCGCGAGCACGTGGAACGTGGAGGTCGGAGTCGCCATCATGGACATATATTGCCTATTGGTTATATTCCTGTCAAGCTATGGATGCGAACCCGGCTTGTAGAGAGACCGCGAGGGTGGCGATCAGCGCCTCCGGTTCGTCTTGGATCTGGCGCCATGTGATGCGGAGGACGCGGTAGCCCGCGGCTTGGAGTTGGGCGTCTCTGGCTCGATCGCGTTCGAACGCCTTGCGAGTGGAATGGAACGCGAAGCCGTCGACTTCGACGATCAGGCGCTGTTCGGGCCACAGCAGATCGACCTCGTAGCCGTTGACGTGAGCGTTGGTGCGCGGTGCCGGGAGCCGCGCAGCGCGGATCAGCTCGAGCATCCGGCGTTCCGCCTCCGAGCGGGTGAGACTGGGTGCGTCATAGCAGGCGAGGGCCGCTCGAAGGGCTTTGGCACCTGCGCGCCCTCGACTCCGGCTCAGCAGCGCGGTGAGCTGTCGGCGCGTCACGAGTCGCTGCACCTCTGCCTCCTCGAGCGCGCGAGCAAGCTCCCGCCGATCGAGCGCGGCAGCAAGGTCCAGAAGCGTGCGAGCCGGAGTCGTGAGCGGGATGCCCTCGCGACGCGTGACGTCGCGCGGGTCAAGGTGACGGACGCGATGGACGCTGACGCCGGGCTTGTCGCGCGGATGTCCCGCCGTGACTGTCACGTCGACATCCCCGTGCCAGGGCGGACGCATACCCCACATCGCCGCCGCGGCGCGATGACTCACGACTGCCGCCTCGCCACACGCGAGAACGGCCGCCAGCTCCCGCGTCCGCGCCGCCGGTAGCGGCCCGACAAGGAAAACCCCGCAATGAAGACGGCGGAGTCGACCGTCCGCTACCCGCCTGGCGACCGACCCGCGACTGAGCCCGGCGGCCGTCAGGTCCGCCATCGTCACAACCGCATGCCGTCGCGCGGCAAGGGCGAACACCGCCCGATCACCGTGCAAGTCAGGACACACGACGCCTGCGCGAATCGGGTGTGTCCGTTTGTGCACGCCGGCGGTGCGCTTTCGGACACGCGCGGAGCGAACGACGACGAGTGTCCGGAACTGCACGGTCGGTAGGCATCGCAAGCAGCCTGGCGCACGGTAAGCGAGCCTCGCGGGCGCTCCACAGAATCGGCACAGATTCGAGTGGCTTCCTGAAGGAAGGCATTCAGCGATTGAGCGCGACGGCGCGGCGACCGACCCTTCCTACGTGCGCGGTTCGTCCACACTCGCCGCGGCAACCGTCGCCGTCGCCGCCCTCTCGGCGGCCTCGCCGGCTGCCGCGCAGTCCACCGGCGGTGCGCAGTACACGAAGCCGCCGAAGCGACTCACCGCGCCGACGTTCGTGATCGCGCCGGCCGCGGTCGCGCCCGGGGCGACGCTGACCGTGCGCTACCGCGTCGCCGGCCGCCCGCGCCTCGTGCGCGTGCGGATCGACCTGCTGCCCGAGGCCGGCGGGCGCCCGGCGGCGACGCTGCGGCTCGGCCGGCGGCCCACCAACCGCGACCTCACCGCCAGCTGGCGCCCGAGCCTGCAGCCCGGCCGCTACACCGCCCGCCTGCGCGCCACCGCACCCCAGCGTGCGCACACGGCGCGCGCGTCGACGAGCGCGACGCTCGAGGTCGCCCCGGCCCCCGCCCCCACCTCGACCGGCGTGTTCCCCGTGGAGGGCCCGTACGGCCTCGGCGGCGCGGCCGCCAAGTTCGGAGCCGCACGGGAGGGGCATGTGCACCAGGGGCAGGACATCGTCGCCGCCGCCGGGACGCCGATCGTGGCCCCGCGCGCGGGATCCGTCAGCTGGCGCGCGTACCAGGCCGACGGCGCCGGGCACTACATCGTGCTGCACGGCGACGACGGCCGCGACTACGTGTTCATGCACATGCAGACCGGGTCCGTCGCCGTCCAGAAGGCCCAGGCGGTGGCGGCCGGTGCGCGGCTCGGCACGGTCGGCGCGACCGGCCATGCCGACGGCCCGCACCTGCACTTCGAGATCTGGCCCGGCGGCTGGTACGCGAGCAAGAGCTCCCAGCCGATCGATCCGCTGCCCGACCTCCTCGCCTGGGCTGCATCAGGCTGAGTTAGGCTCGGCGTGTGGTCGTCCACACCGCCCTGCCCGAACCGCTGACCGCCGCCGTCGACGCCGTCCTCGCGCCGACCGCTCTCGACCACGCGCCGCATGGCGACAGTGACCCGGTGGGCGCGGCGGAGCAGGCGGCCGGCGATCCGGCCGCCATCGCGTTGATCGGCCCGTTCCGGTCAGCCGAGGTGGCCGAGGCGGTCGAGGCGACCGCGCCCAGACGGCTCCCGCTGCTCGCCCCGGTGGCGACCTGGGCCGGCGTGACCCGCGCCGACGAGCCCGGCTGCGGCGACGAGCACGCCCGCCACGACGGCACGATCTTCCGGCTCGTGGCGCGCGACACCGTCGTCGCGCAGCGGATCGCGGAGAAGGTCGCGGCGGCCGGCCGGCACGCGCGCGTGATCGCCGGCGACCACGGCTACGGCCGCCAGCTCGACGGCCAGCTCCGTCTCGCCGGCCTTCCGCGCGCCGAGCGCGACGCCGACGTGATCGTGCTCTGCGGCCTGGCCGGCGAGCCCGAGATCGAGCAGGCGCGCGCTCTCGCCCGCTCCCGATCATCGCCTTCGACGGCACTCGTCGTCGAAGGCGTCAAGGCCGGCCGCGACGACCTGCTCGCGCACGATCCGCGCGCTCGGCCCGTTCGACGAGTACGGCGATCCGATCGACCCGCCGGTTCGGTTCGTGACGCTCTAGGACGCGTAGCCGCCGACGACCCGGAACGGGACGACGGGTTCGGGCAGGAATTCCTGCACCGCGAGAGCCGTGCGCCGCTCCCCGAGCAGACGCGTCATCGCGTCGGCGGGCAGCGGGCGCGACACGTAGAAGCCCTGCGCGAGGTCGCAGCCCAGCTCTGCCAGGCGGCGCCATGCCTCGTGCGACTCGACGCCTTCGGCCACGACCTTCAGGCCGAGATTGTGCGCGAGGTCGATCGTGGAGCGCACGATCGCGGCGTCGGACGGGTCGTGCGGCATGTCGATCACGAACGACTTGTCGATCTTGATCACGTCGACCGGGAGCCGCTTGAGGTTGGCGAGCGACGAGTAGCCGGTGCCGAAGTCGTCGACCGAGAGGCTGAGGCCGATGGCGCTGAGGCGGTCGAGCGTGGCCTTTGCGCGGGCCGGGTCGAGCATCAGCATGCTCTCGGTGATCTCGAGCTCGAGCCGTCGCGCGTCGACGCCCGAGGCCTCGAGCAGCCGCGGGATCTCAACGGCCAACTGCGCGTCCAGGAAGGAACGCGCAGAAAGGTTGACGGCAACGCTGAGCTCCTCGCCCTGCTCGGCCCACTCGCTGAGCTGGCTGAGCGCCTCTTGCAGGACGTGCGATGTGAGCGGCCCGATCAGGCCGGTCTGTTCGGCGATCGGTACGAACTCGGATGGCCCGATCAGGCCGAGCCGCGGGTGCTGCCAGCGGGCGAGCGCCTCGACGCCGACGATCTTGCCCGTCGTGAGCTCTGCCTTCGGCTGGTAGAAGAGGACGATCTCGCCGTCGGCGATCGCTGAGCGCAGCGCGCCGGCGAGTGAGAGCCGGCGCGGGCTGTAGCGGTCGAGCTGCTGCTCGAAGAGGAGGTGGCCGCGACCGCCCTCCTTCGCGGCGTACATCGCGATGTCCGCGCGCTGGATCAGCTGCTCGACGGCCGTGCCGTGCTCGGGCGCGCACGCGATGCCGATGCTGGCGTCGACCTCGAGCGTCAGCCCTTCGATCGAGGAACGGCTCGCGCAGCTGCGTGAGCAGGTCGTGCGCGACCGCGCTCGCGTCCGCGGAGCTCGGGAGGTCGCACAGCAGCACGCCGAACTCGTCGCCGCCGAGGCGCGCGACCGTGTTCGGCTCCTCGAGCGAGGCGCGCAGGCGCACCGACACCTCTTGGAGCAGCCGGTCGCCGGCGTGGTGGCCGAGCGTGTCGTTGATCTCCTTGAAGTGGTCGAGGTCGATCAGCATCACCGCGGCGGTGCAATCCCCGCGGCGGCCGGCGCTGACCACCTGCTCGATGCGGTGGCGGAACAGCGAGCGGTTCGGCAGGCCGGTGAGCGCGTCGTGGAGCGCCTGGTGCTCCTTGGCGATCGCCTGGCGGCCACCGCGGTGGACGGCGAGCAGCGGCAGGAAGAGCAGCGCCACGGACGGCAGGGCGAAGTCGGCGGCGAGGGCGACCATCGGCGAGAGGCCCAGCATCAGGCCGCCGGTGGAGACCTGGAAGAACCAGTCCTGGACGACGTGACGGCCGATCCGCAGGCCCTGCACGAGGGCGATCACGGTGGCGACCAGCGAGGAGTTGACCAGGAAGAAGACGGTTGCGGCTGCGAGGATGCCGGGCAGGTCGGCGGGCGCGAAGTGGAACTGGTCGCCGAGGTGGGGGACGTCGGTCAGCAGCCCGAGCACGAGCGCGGCGGCCGTGAGCGTGATCACGTACTGCGACGCGTTGAACAGCAGCTTGAGCGGCGCCTTGCGCTGGATGACGTCCGCGGCGAAGCTCGCGCAGATCAGCGCGACCACGGCGCACGCCGGGCCGGCGGCGAGCAGGGCGGCGAACGCGAAGGTGGTCGAGGTCGTGACCTCGCCCTCAGCGCCGCGGGTTACGACCTTCAGTGAGATCAGCTCGCCGGCGAACGCGCAGGCGGCGAAAAGCATGACCTCGGGGGTGAGCAGCCGGGAAAGGCTGCTGCCGTCCAGAGCGAAGACCGCCGCGCAGCACAAAACGCCAACCGCGGCAACGAGGAAGACGTATGCCTTGAGCGGCGGAAGTCTGGACGTGGAAGTTTGCATCGTCGTGGAAAAAAAGAAGAGGGTGCCCTGCCCCTGCTGCGCCGCCCTGGCGGCGCACCGGCACCCTCCTCGCTACCACTTACGGCCGTTGAGGACCTTCATGGGTTCCATTCCCTTCGTTCGAGTCGTTCGGAGCGGACAGTTGGCGTAGGACGAAATGCCTACGACCACTTCCAGCCGGCGCCGAGCCCCTCGAGGAGGATGGCCACGATGCTCACGGTCATTGCAGTGCGATACAGACGTGCCTTCACTTTGACCTCCTTGTCATCGGCCCCTGGTCCTGATTCCAGGAGCCTCAATCACAACCCTCATCGGCGGACGCGAGCGGGAGGCTGAGCAATTGGACATTTGTTGGAGTGAGGCCCCGGCCGCCCGCGCCGATGCGGTTCGAACATGATCCTTGGCCTCGTCTTCCTCGCGTGTCTGTTTACGGTTCCCCTCGCGCGCGGGCGTCTGACTGCGCTCGCCGACCTCAAGCTGCGCCGCCCGTGGCTTGCGATCGCCGGCATCGGCGTCCAGATCGTGATCATTTCCGTGCTCCCCTCGGGCACCGCCGGGCTGCACGAGGCCGTACACATGGGCAGCTACGTACTCCTCGGTGCCTTCGCCTGGTCCAACCGGAGCGTTCCGGGCGTGCTGCTGATCATGCTCGGCGGGCTGCTGAACTTCGTCGCGATCGCGGCCAACGGCGGCGTGATGCCCGCCGATCCGGAGCTCGCCCTGCATGTCGCGCGCGAGGCGGGCGAGGGCTTCGTCAACTCCGGCGCGATCGCCCACCCGCACCTGCTGTTCCTCGGCGACGTGTTCGCGACCCCCGAGTCGTGGCCGCTCTACAACGTGTACAGCGTCGGCGACATCACGATCGTGCTCGGCGTGCTCGTGCTGCTGCACGGCGTCTGCCGCTCCCGCCTGGTCCCTCGCCGCTGGCGCACGCCGGTCCCCGCAGGGGCCTGAGCCATGCTTCGCGCAGCGCTGGCGGACTCGCCGAGCCGCCGCTTCTTCGTTGCGCATGCGCAGTCGTGCCTGGGCTCCGGCCTCGCGCACGTGGCGATGCCCCTGATCGCGTACGAGCACACGCACTCGGCGTGGGCGATCACCGCCGTGCTGATCCCCGATCTGCTGCCGGCGATCCTGTTCGGCCCGCTGCTCGGCGCGCTGGTGGATCGGGTCGGCTGGCGGACGTGCGCGATCGCCGCGGATCTTCTGCGCATGGTGGCCTTCACGCTCGTCGCGTTCGCCCACTCGTTGCCGTGGATGGTCGTCGGCGCCGCCTTGGCGGGCTTCGGTAGCGCGCTGTTCTCCCCCGCCGCGCTCTCGGGCGTGACGCGCCTCGCGCGCGGGGAACGTCGTCCGGCCGCGCTCGGCCTGTTCGGGGCACTCGACGATCTCGGCCTCACCGCGGGGCCGGCGATCGGCGTCGGGTTGCTCGCCCTGGTCGCGCCCGCGGCGCTGCTCGGCGCCAACGCGGTGACCTTCGCGGTCTCGGCCGTGCTGCTGACCACGGTCGGCCCGCGGCGCGAGCGGCGCGGCGGCGTGCGCTTCCCGCACACCTCGCTGTGGACCGACCTCACCCTCGGGCTGCGCTCGATCGGCGGTCGCGCGGAGGTGCGGCTGCTGCTGGCCAGCTCGACCGCCGCGGTCTTGTTCGCGGGCGTGACGAACATCGGCGAGGTGCTGCTCGCGCGCGATGTGCTCGGCACGAGCGCCTCCGGGCTTGCCGCCCTTGTCGCCGCGCACGGCGCCGGCACGATCCTCGGGTCGCTCGCGGCGCGCTTCAAGAGCTCGTGGGAGTGGCGCCGGGCGTACATCGCCGGGCTCTGCTGCATGGCGGGCGACCTACTGCTGTGCGCGCTCGTACCGAATCTGTGGCTGCTGCTGCCGGTGTTCGTCCTCGGCGGCTTCGGCAACGGTTTCGCGCTCGTGCACGACCGGCTGCTGCTCGGCGCCGCGGTGCCGGACGCGCTGCACGGCCGCGTCTACGCGCTGCAGAAGGCGCTCACCTCGCTCGCGTTCGCCACATCGTTCATCGGCGCGAGCGTCTTGATCTCGGTCGGGGGCGTGCAGATGACGTTCGCGCTCGCTGGGGCTGGCATGCTGGGGGTGATCGCGATCTCCAGCCCGCGCATGCGCGCGGCCTGGCCCGCGCCGTCCGCCCCGCCCGCCCTTGCCCATGTGGCTCGACCCTGACCTCTACGACGCCGAGAACGCCGACGACCCGGCGTTCGATCTCGGCTTCTGGGAGTCGGTGGTGCGCGACGTCGCGCCGCGCCGGATGCTCGAGCTCGCCTGCGGCACCGGACGCCTGACGCTTCCGCTCGCTCGGCTCGGCGTGGCCGAGGAGCTGGTGGCGCTCGACTCCAGCGCGCCGTTCGTCGCGCGGCTGCGCGAGCGCCTCGCCGAGGAGCCGGAGGCCGTGCGGGACGCGGTGCATGTGGTCGAGGGCGACATGCGCGATCCCGCAGTGGACGGCCGGTTCGACCTCATCGCCGTGCCGTTCAACTCGCTCGCCTATCTCATCGCGCGCGAGGACCGGGTGGCCTGCCTGCGGTCGGCGCGCGAACTGCTCGCGCCGGGCGGCCGGCTCGCGTTCGACATCATCCAGCCGCGCTACGACTTCCTCGCCGAGGCCCTGCAGTCGTGCCCGCCGCTGCGCGTCGACGTCGACCACCCCGCGCCGGAGTACGGCATCGCCCGCTTCATGCGCACCTACCACGACGTCTACGACGCGCTCA
The DNA here is from genome assembly GCA_963792385.1 of uncultured Solirubrobacteraceae bacterium. Taxonomy (GTDB): domain Bacteria; phylum Actinomycetota; class Thermoleophilia; order Solirubrobacterales; family Solirubrobacteraceae; genus DASSUW01. Next base: position 221,190 of record CAWBVZ010000004.1, read on the forward strand.
ACCAGACGCTGCGCTCGACCAACCGCTACGAGATCCACCACTCCGACGGCCGCGTCGAGCACCGGATCAGCGATCTCGACTGGCACATCTACTTCCCGGAGGAGCTCGAGCTGCTGCTCGAGAGCACCGGGCTGCAGGTCGTCGAGCGCTTCGGCGACTACGAGCGCGGGCCGTGGACGGCGGCCTCGCGGCGGTACCTTTGGCTCACCGAAGCGGTCTAGCGCTAGGCTCTAGCGCCGCCACGGCGAGATAGCTCAGTTGGTAGAGCACACGACTGAAAATCGTGGTGTCCCCGGTTCGAGTCCGGGTCTCGCCACTTGGAACCGCCTGCTAGCAGGCGGTTTTCTTGTGGTCACACGGCTGTGCAGGATCAGCGCAACTGGCGCTCGGTGTTGTAGTCGCGCTCGGTGAGGGCGTCGATCGCGGTCGCGGGCAGTTGTAACGTGACGCAGAGTCCGCCAGTGGCGCGGGGGGTGAGAGTGAGGGTTCCGTCGTGGGCTTGGGCGATGCTCTTGACGATCGCCAGGCCGAGGCCGACGCCTGCGTGGTCGGTGCGTATGCGTTTGGAGCCGCGCTGAAACGGCTCGGCAAGCGTCGCAACCAGCTGTGGGGTGAGCTTGTCGCCGGTGTTTTCGACCGTGAGCACCACGCGCTTGGGGTGAGCGCTGGTGGTGACCCATACGGTGCCATGTGCGGGCAGGTTGTGGACGATCGCGTTGTGCACGAGGTTCGTCGCCATCTGCAGCAGGAGGGCGGGTGAGCCGAAGGTAAGGGCCGCGTCGCCGGAGGTCTCGAGGGCGACGCCGCGTTCTTCGGCAAAGGGGAAGAGTGTCTCGGTGGCTTCTTCGGCTATGAGCGACAGGTCGGCGTGCTCTGGGGCGAAGGTGCGTTGGTCGGCGCGGCTAAGCAGGAGCAGCGCTTCGGTGAGGTCGATCGCCCGGCTGTTGACGGCGTGGAGGCGCTCCACGAGCTCGTCGTCGCCGCGGCCTTGATCGCTGCGGGCGACGTCGAGCAGCGTTTGCGTGATGGCCAATGGGGTGCGCAGCTCGTGGGAGGCGTTGGCGGCGAATCTCTGCTGTTCGTCTGCGCGTCTTTGCTGTTCGGCGACGTGTGCCTCGAGCTGTGCGAGCATGGCGTCGAAGGCGTCGGCGAGTTGGCGAAACTCGTCGCTGCGGCCCGGTAGTCGGATCCGGTGGGCCAGTGATCCAGTCGCGGCGACGAGTGTGGCATCGGAGATCCGTTCCAAGGGAGCGAGCATCCGTCCGGCGAGAAGCCACCCCCCGACGAGACCGAACACCAGGAGGAAGACCAGCACCACGACTGCCGCCGCGCCGAAGACGCTTGGGCCAAAGTTGGTGGGGTTGAGGACGCGCGGGAAGTCGGAGAACCTGGGAACGAGACTGCTGGTGGGATAGCCGCGCAGCAGGAACACCCACACGATGGCGAGCAGCAATGCGCCGGCGAGCATGAGGAAGCCGGCGTAGCTGAGGGTGAGCTTCAGTCGAACGCTCAACCCCGGCGCTCTATCCATGGCCGTGTCCCTCACTCCCGGTGTCGATGCAGTACCCGACGCCGTAGCGGTAGACCTCGCGGCGGAACGGTCGACGCGCACTCCCCGATGCTACGAACCGGCACATATCGCCGGCGTATCGAAAATCGCATACGCGTCGGCAACACGCCGCTGTCTTGACTGCGGGCATGATCTGCAGCGAACCAGCACCCACGGCCCGCGGCAAGCGATCGTCGGCCTCGTTCTCCTCGGTCGGCCCGACGACAGGGCTCACGATCTACGGATGCGGACCGGACGAGGCCGACCTGTTCCGCGCTCTGGCGCCCCGCTTCGGCGTTGTGCCGACCATCACCGACGCCCCGGTCTGCGAGGAGAACGTCGAGCTCGCGTGCGGGAACCGATGCGTCAGCGTCGGTCACAGGACCGAGGTCACGAGTTCCACGCTTCTCGCGCTTAGCCGAGCGGGTGTGCAGTACGTCTCCACGCGAAGCGTCGGCTGCAATCACATCGACGTCCGATTCGCGCAGAGTGTCGGGGTCGCTGTTGGAACCGTGGCCTATTCACCCGGCAGCGTGGCGGACTACACGCTGATGTTGATGCTGATGGCGGTGCGTCATGTGAAGTCGATGATGCGCCGCGTGGAAGCCCATGACTACCGGTTGGGCGAGGTGCGCGGGAGGGAGCTGCGCGATCTGACGATCGGGGTCGTCGGGACGGGTCGCATCGGCACCGCGGTGATCGACCGGCTGGAGGGCTTCGGCTGCCGAGTGCTCGCCCATGACAATCGCCTGCAGGCCGCTGGGGCCGACGGTCCGCTTGACACGCTGCTGCGGCTCAGCGACGTCGTCACACTGCACACCCCGCTGACCGCTGACACACACCACCTCTTGAATCGCGCGCGCATCGCACGGCTCAAGCGAGGGGCGTTCGTCGTCAACACCGGACGCGGCCAGCTGGTCGACACCGAAGCGCTCATCGCCGCTCTGGAGAGCGGCAGGTTGGGCGGAGCGGCGCTGGACGTCGTCGAAGGCGAGGAGGGCATCTTCTACGCCGACCACAGCGGCAAGCCGATCCACAGCGAGTCTCTGCGGCGGCTCCAACAGCTTCCCAATGTGCTCATCAGTCCACATACCGCCTATTACACGGACCACGCGTTGCGCGACACCGTCGAGAACAGCCTCATCAAGTGCGCGAGCTTCGACGGCGGAAGGCGGCAGCATGGATAGGGTGAAACTGGGCCTGATCTTTGGTGGCGCCGGCGAAGAACATCCGATCTCGGTGAAGTCTGCGCGCGAGGTCGCCAAGCACCTCGACGGCGAGAAGTACGAGCCGTTCTGGATCGCGATCACCCAGAGCGGCGCGTGGAAGCTCTGTGACGACCCCGAGGCGGATTGGGCACACGGCGACGGCCGTCCGGCCAGCCTGTCCCCGGACCGCGGCACCGGCGGTCTGGTGGTGCTGGAGCAGGGCCCGCCCGCCCGCTACGAAGTCATCGGTCTGGACCTCGTGCTTCCGCTGCTGCACGGCAGGTACGGCGAAGACGGGGCGATCCAAGGTCTGCTGGAGCTGTCCGGGATCCCCTACGCGGGCTGCGACGTGCAGAGCTCTGCCGTGTGCATGGACAAGTCGTTGGCGTACATCGTGGCCGCCAGCGCAGGGATCGCCACGCCGAGCTTCTGGACCGTCACGCCTGGCGAGGACTTCGACGACGGACAGGTCACCTACCCGGTCTTCGTCAAGCCGGCCAGGTCGGGCTCGTCGTTCGGCGTCACCAAGGTTTCCCGCAGCGAAGAGCTGCACGGCGCGGTGCAGGCCGCACGGCGGTACGACTCGAAGGTCGTGATCGAAGAGGCCGTCGTCGGCAGCGAGGTCGGATGCGCGATCCACGGCAACGGCCGCGACCTGTTCGCCGGCGAAGTGGACCAGATCGCGCTGTCTGACGGCTTCTTTCGCATCCACCAAGAGCGCACGCCCGAACAGGGCTCCGACAACGCCATCGTGGTCGTTCCCGCCGCGATCCCCGCCGAGTCACGCTCGCTGGTGCAGGAGACGGCCAAGGCCGCTTATCGCGCCCTGGGGTGCAGCGGCCTGGCGCGGGTCGACATGTTCTTCACCGACGACGGCCGGGTCGTGCTCAACGAAGTCAACACGTTGCCCGGCATGACGTCCTACAGCCGCTATCCGAGGATGATGGTCGCGGCAGGCCTCTCCTTCGCGGAGGTGATCGACCGGATCGTGTCGTCGACGCTGGCGGGGGCGCGACGATGAACGGTGAGTTCTTCTTCGTCGACGAGCTCGTGTCCGGCATCCGCTGGGACGCCAAGTACGCGACCTGGGACAACTTCACCGGCAAGCCGGTGGACGGCTATGGGGCGAACCGCATCGTCGGCGCGAGGGCGCTGTGCGCAGCCCTCGCGGACGCGCGAGACGAGGCCGCATCTCGGGGCTTCGGCCTGCTGCTGTGGGACGGCTATCGCCCCCAACGCGCCGTCGACTGCTTCCTGCGTTGGTCCAGGCAACCGGACAACGGCCGGACCAAGCTCCGCCACTACCCGAACATCGACCGAGCGGACATGGTCGAGAAGGGCTACGTCGCAGCGAGGTCGGGCCACAGCCGGGGCAGCAGCGTGGACCTCACGTTCTTTGACCTGGCCACCGGTGAGCGCACGGCGATGGGCGGTGACCACGACCTGATGGATCCGATCTCCCATCACGACGCGACCCGCGTCACGCAGATCGAAGCGACAAACCGCCGGTGCCTTCGCTCGATCATGGAGGCCTGCGGCTTTCACGCATACGAGTACGAGTGGTGGCACTACACGCTGAACGCCGAGCCCTACCCGGCCACCTACTTCGATTTCCCCATCACCCGTGCGCTTCTCGGCTGCTGACCTGGCCGCCCATCTGGGCGGTGAGCTGGCCGGGCCGGTCCCGGCCGCGGCGCGTGCGACAACCGGTCAGCGAGGCTCCGCGCCGGCGGTTGCACAGGCCGAGCCTTGCTGGCGATAGTCCGGGAGCTCGGCGCGGTCGCGGGGGTGGCCGCCGCCCTAGGGCTCGTCGTGCTGTCGGCCCTCTATGTCGCGCACGCGCGTGACGTCAAGCGGCTGCGCGAGTGGGCTGGCCGAGCACCCGAGGGCTTGGGACCCCCCAGAGCGGCGCCGGCGCGCACGGCCGGCGTGTCGGAGCCGGCCCCGCACACGCCCTCGACTCAGCGGTCCGTCCCGGTCCTCGTCGGCCTGCTTATCGCCGGCGGCCTGGTCACCTACAGCGTCAGCCAGCTGGCCGGCAGTGACGGCGGTGACCATTCCGCCAAGACGAAGGCACACGACGACGGCTCGTCTCGTAGGCCGAAACGCAGCGGCGTCGCGGTCAAGCCAGGCGCCGTCACCGTGGCCGTCCTCAACGGCACGACGGTCAACGGTCTGGCGGCGGCGCTGCGCGAGCAGATCACCGCCGCCGGCTTTCGGAGGGGCACGATCGACGTCTTCTCTGACCAGCAGCTCGGCGTGTCCGTCGTCGAGTACGCGCCGGGGCATCTGGCCGCGGCGAAGGCGGTCGGCCGCATCGTCGGAATCAACCGGTACGAGGCGGTGGCCGCAACCAGCCGCGCCCTGGCCGCAGACGCGACGGTAATCGTGGTCGCCGGCGCCGACAAGGCGCCGTAGGGCCGGCGGCGCGTGGCCCGCGTGTCCCCGCGTGGGCGGACGGCGACCGCGGCGGCGGGCTCCGGGCGGGCGCGTAACCGTCAGAGCTTCAGCAGCCTCTTCGCGTTGCCGCAAGCGATCTTGGATCGATCGTCTTCGCTGATGTCGCACGTCTCAATCCAGTCGGCCGCCTCGTCCATATTCTCGAACGGGTAGTCCACGGAGAACATGATGCGGTCGGTGCCCATGGCCTCCATGGCGCAGTGCAGCGCCACGGTGCTGTAGTTGCCGGCGGTGGTGATCCACACGTTCCGGGCCAGGTAGTCGTGTAGCCGCAGCTCCACCTTGTCATTACGCGGGCTGTGCTCGAAGCAGTGCTGGATGCGCCAGGCCTGGTATGGAATGGCCTCGCCAAGGTGACCGATAACGACCTGCGCGGTCGGGAACCGATCGAAGACACCCGAATAGACGATGCGCAGCAAGTGGGTGGCCGTTTCAGGAGCGTAACCCCACACCATGCCTTGCAGCTCCTCACGCCCTTGGTACATCAGCCGCTGGTACGACACGCGAGGGTGAAGATAGACAGGGACATCAAGGGCGGTCACCGCCTCCCACAACGGTGTGTAGCTGGGGTGGTCGAGGTAGACCAGGTTGTCTTCCCGGCCCTGCTGGGCGAATCCGTTGAACAGGACCCCTTTGAAGCCGAGCTTGGTGACACATCGCTCCAGTTCGGCGGCGCCGACGTCCGGATCGTGCATGGCCACGCAGGCAAATCCACCGAACCGGTCCGGGTGTGCCTTGATCCGGCTCGCGAGGAAGTCGTTGCACGCCGTGGCCGCTTCCTGAGCCTCTTTCGCATCGAGGATGCGCTCGATCCCAGGGCACGTGAGCGAGTTGACGATGTATTCGATGCCGCTCTCGTCCATCGCCTGCAGGCGCGTCTCGTCGAAATCGAGCAGTCGCGGCGCGACAGCGTCCATGTACTGCTTATTGAGGGCGTTCTCCTCCATGAACCACGCCCAGTCAGGATTCCCGTTGTCATCCAGCTTGACGCCCGCATGAGTGGCGTACGCTTCTTCCAGCGCGATCTTCTGCAGTCTTGGCCGAGGCGCGGGAACACTCATCGTCGGCAACCGCGGGACCGTCATGTCGAATTCCGTTCGGGCGTCACAGTGGGCTCAGTCCGGTTGGGCGCGTCGTTCGACCGTACCGGCGCCAGCCGGCGTCGCAATCAGCAAGTGGGCTCACGTGATCGCCCGACGAAATCGCCTCTCGCTCTGAGTGCCGAGCACATTGATTGTCCGAGGCGGCGCCGCCATCACCCCATGGGTGACGCGACCGGGAAGTACGATGCCGCCGCCGTATGGAGTGGTCGCTTGCCATCGTCGCGCTTGCCTTGCTCGGTGTCGCCGCTGTGTCGCGGAGACTGCTGGGCTCGCCGATCACACCGGCGATGGCGTTCGTCGCCATCGGCCTGCTGGTCGGGCCCGAGGTGCTCGGCGGGATCGATCTCGAGAGCACGAGCGGAACCGTGCGGACGCTGGCCGAGGCGACGCTCGCGCTGGTGCTCTTCTGCGACGCCTCGCGCGTCAATCTCCGCCATCTCCGGCGCGAGGTCGGCGTGCCGCTGCGCCTGCTCGGCATCGGGCTGCCGCTGACGATCGCGCTCGGCGCCGTCGCGGCAGCCGCGACGTTCGGCGCGCTGACGATCGGGGAGGCCGTCATCCTGGCGGTCGTCCTCGCTCCGACCGACGCCGCGCTCGGCCAGGCGGTCGTCACCGAGCCGCGTATCCCGCCTCGGATCCGCCAGGGCCTCAACGTCGAGAGCGGGCTCAACGACGGGATCTGCGTACCGCTGCTGTTCGCGGCCGTCGCGATCGCCGACGTCGAGTCCGAGATCTCCGAAGGCCGCAGCGCCGCGACGCTCCTGCTCGAGGAGATCGGCTACGGCGTCGTCGGCGGCGTGATTGGCGGGCTCGCGGTCGCGATGATCGTGATCCACGCAGGCCGCCGGGACCTCATCGACGGGGCGTGGCGGCATGTCATTCCCGCCGCCGGCGCCGCGCTCGCCTACGGAACCGCGAGTGCACTGGGCGGCTCGGGCTTCATCGCGGCGTTCGTCGCGGGAATGACGTTCCGGCTTGTGCTCAAGCGAGACCCCGGGGACATCAACGAGTTCAGCGAGGAGGTGGGGGACGTGCTCAACGGCGTCACTCTCGTGCTCTTCGGAGCGGTCCTCCTCGGCCCCACGCTCGGTGACGTCACCTGGAACCTCGTCCTCTACGCCGTGCTCAGCCTGACGCTCGTGCGCATGCTGCCGGTCGTGATCGCGATGCTTGGCGCCCGGCCGAGGCTGCCGACGCTCGGCTTTCTCGGCTGGTTCGGCCCTCGCGGACTCGCTTCGATCGTGTTCGCGGTGATCGTGATCGAAGAATCCAACCTTCCCCACGAGCACCTGCTGGTCGCCGCCGTCTACTTGACCGTAGGCCTCTCGGTCTTCGCCCACGGTCTCACCGCCGCTCCCCTCGCCGCCCGCTACGCGCGCTGGTACGAGCAACACCCGCGCGTCGAGCCGCCGGGTTGACCTGGGCGGCGAAGCGGGGGAGGCTGTCGCCACGATGCGCCGCTCCGCGTTCACGCTCGTCGCGGTGGCGGCGGCAGGCCTGTTCCTCGTCCACCGGCGGGTGCTCGGGATCGTGCGACGCCCGAGCTGGCCGCCGCCCCCGGGCGCGGTCACCCCGGACAGCGCACAAGCCGCGACCGAGGCGTTCGCTGCGCGAGCGAGCGCCGGTCCTCGCGACGCGGCGCTCAACTTCGCGTGGTCGACCGCGGCGACGCTCGAACCCTGGGCCGATGGGGAGAACTTCTTCCCGCGCATCTTCGCGGACGTCGAAGCGCGCGGCCTCGTCGGTGCACATCCTCATGTTCGGCTGGCGCGAGGGGGAGGTGGGCACGCGAATGGCTTCCCTGCTGGAGCGCAAGCTGGCCGAGGGCGTCGAGGTCAGGGTCATCGTCGACGGGCTCGGCTCCAGGCCCTACATGCAGGCGCGCGAGATGTTCACGCAGCTCGCCACGGCGGGCGCGGAGATCGTCGTCAACGACGTCCTCCCGCCTGAGCGGGTCGGCCTGTTCCCCGCCGGCCGCCCGCTCTGGCGCCTGGACCAGCTCGGCCGCGCCGACCATCGCAAGCTGTACGTGATCGACGGCGGCGTCGCCTGGGCGGGCGGTGCCGGCATCGAGGATCACTTCAACGACGGCAGGTTCCACGACCTGATGGTGCGGGTCACCGGGGACGTCGTCCGCCAGGCGCAGGCCGCGTTCCTGACGAGCTTCCGCGGCCACGGCGGCGCGCTGCCCGGCGACCTGTCCGGTCACTTCCCCGCGCCGCACAAACCTGGCTCGACACCGATCGCCCTTGCTCAGGTCATCCCCGGCGGGTTCGTCGCGGCCTCGCAGGCCACCCGCGAGCAGATCGACCAGGCGCGCGAGCGCCTCGACGTGATGAACCCCTATCTCACCGACCACGAGACCATCGAGCAGCTGCTCGCGGCCGCGCGGCGCGGGGTCAAGGTGCGGGTCGTCACCTCCGAGACCTCCAACAACCACACGGCGGCCGCGGCCCTCAAACACCGTTACGCCGACCTCGACGCCGCAGCCATCCAGGTCTGGGAGGTGCCGAACACCGTCGTCCACGCCAAGGTCGTCATCGCCGACGACGTCCTCAGCTTCGGCACGCTCAACCACGACGCCTGGGCCCTTTACCGCAACTCCGAGCTCCTGATGATCGCCAAGAGCCCGCAGGCCGCGCAACTCGTCCGGGACCAACTGTTCGAGCCCGACATCGCCCGCTCCACGCGCGGCATCCCACCCTCGCACACGCGTGAACGCCTCATCAGCTGGCTGAGCGACAAGCTCACGTACTACCTGTAGAGCGACGCCACGGGCAGCGCTGCGCCGGGGGTCACCCGCTTCGGGTGATGCGCCACGTCGGCGTACTTGCAAGCGTGCCGCTCATCGCCGATCCAACCGCAGAATCGGGAAGCGCGCGGCTGTCGCTGGTGCTGGCGGCGGCGATGTTCGTGCTCGTGGTCGACACGTCGCTGATGAACGTTTCGATCGCGGCGGTTGTCAGGGATCTCGACACCACGGTGAGCTCGGTCCAGAGCGCGATCGCGCTCGAGGCCCTGGTCTCGGCCGCGTTCATCCTGATCAGCAGCAAGGTCGGCGACCTGTTCGGACGTAAGCGGGCGTACACCCTGGGCCTGCTGGGCTACGCGATCGGCGCGGTGGCGATGACGCTCGCTCAGAGCCTGGCCGCGATCATCATCTTCTGGGCGATCATCGGCGGGCTCGGGGCCTCGCTGCTGCTCCCCGCGATGCAGTCCTTGATCCACGGCAACTTCGAGGGAGCGGCGCAGAAGAAGACCTACGCGCTCGTCGGCGCGGCGGCCGCGATCGCCGCCGCGGTCGGGCCGCTCCTCGGAGGCTTCGTCACCACCTACCTGTCGTGGCGCGTCGGGTTCCTGCTGGAGGCCGTGGTGATCGCGGTCGTGCTGTCGCAGCTCGGGCTCCTCAAGGATGTCCCGTACACGGGAGAGCGGCAGGTCGACGGGGTCGGCGCGGGCCTGTCCATCATCGGCATGGGCGGCGTGGTGCTCGGCATCCTGGTGTGGCAGGAGGGCGGCGACTACGTGCTGCTGCTGGTCGCGATCGGCGCGTTCGCGCTGTGGGCGCTCGCCCGTTGGCTTGTGCGGCGCCACAGCGAGGGCAAGGTGACCCTGCTCGATCCGGATCTGTTCCAGCTCCCGCACTTCAGGCTCGGGTTCATCGGGCAGATGCTCCAGAACATCATGCTCGGCGGGGCGATGATCGCACTGCCGATCTTCCTGCAGATCAAGCTCGAGTACGACGCCCTGGAGACCGGCCTGTCGCTCGCTCCGCTCTCGCTGACCATGTTCGCCGTCGCGGTCCTCGCCGGCCGCAGGTCCGGCGGCCGGCGCTCTTCGGTGGTCATCCGGGCCGGGTTCGCGCTGAGCACGCTCGGTATCGCGCTGATCGTCCCGATCGTGTCCAGCGCCGACTCGGGCTGGTACCTGTTCATCCCGCTGGCGATCGCCGGATCAGGGCTCGGTCTACTCGTGTCGCAGCTCAACAACTACACGCTCGCCCCGATCGACGACGAGCGGATCAGCGAGGCGGCCGGAGTTAACTCGGCATCGGGGTCGTTCGGGCTGTCGTTCGGCCTTGCCGTGGCCGGCGGCGTGATGCTCGCGACACTCTCCCTCGCCTTCACCAACATGACGAACGCCAGCCCCGTGATCCCCTCCACGCAGCAGCAGCAGATCGCGCAGACGCTGGAAGACGACGCGCAGGTCGTGAGCAACACGCAGCTCGACGAACTGCTCGCCGACGAGCCCCCGGCCGTCAGCGACGAGATCCTCGCCATCAACACGGACGCGACGAACCTCGCGCTTCAGGTGGCGCTGCTCGTGCCGATCCTCGCGGGCCTCCTCGGGCTCTTTGACTCGTTCCGCATGATGCGCCTACCGGACATCGAGCCCTCCGCCTCCGTCGAAGCGGCGGCATTGGGTTGACCCCGGCCAGTCGCGACAAGAAGCGCCGCCGCGGCGTGCTGGACCGCCCGAAGGCGCATGAGGAGCGCTTGGCCGAGGGGCGCGCCGAGCGTGAGTCGGTGCCGCTGGAGGCGCACGGCGAGTGGGCGACGCCCGATAACCGTCCAGACCCGGTCGGCATCCTCGAGAAACAGAACGCGACGCGCGTTCCCGAGCTGGTTCCGATCCGGCACGGGCGGATGAGCGTCTCGCCGTTCACGTTCTACCGCGGGAGCGCGGCGATCATGGCGTCCGACCTGTCGCTCAGCCCGACGACGAGGTTGCGCGTGCAGTGTTGTGGCGATGCGCATCTGTCGAACTTCGGGCTGTTTGCGGCGCCGGATCGTCAAACTGTCTTCGATCTCAGCGACTTCGATGAGACGCTGCCGGCGCCGTTTGAATGGGACGTCAAGCGCCTCGCGGCGAGCGTCGTCGTCGCCGGCCGTGACAACGGCCACCGTCGCAAGGACCAGCGGGCGGCGGCGCGCACTGCGGCCATGGCCTATCGGACGACGATGGCCAAGGCGGCAACGATGCGCTTCCTGGATGTCTGGTACACCCGGTTCGACGCGGAAACGGTGATCGCGCAGATCGCCTCCAGATTGGGGAAGGGCGAAGCCAAGTCCGCTCGGAAGACCCTCGCCAAGGCGCGGACACGAACGAGCCTGGGCTCGCTGTCGAAGTACGCGGAGCGAGTCGAGGGCGGCTACCGCATCAAGCAGCAGCCGCCGGTGATCGTGCGCCCGCCCGAGACGATGTCCGGCGACTTCGAGCAGGTCATCCGGCAGGGGCTCACCGACTATGCGGGCTCGATCGGCCCCGATCGGCGCGTCGTGCTCAACCGCTACCACTACGAGGACTTCGCGCGCAAGGTGGTCGGCGTCGGCTCGGTCGGGACCGAGGCGATGATGGTCCTGCTGATGGGCGACCGCGATGACGATCCGCTGTTCCTGCAGTTCAAGGAGGCGAACGCGTCGGTGCTCGCCCCGTATGCGGGCGCCAGCGAGTACGCGCACCAGGGCGAGCGGGTCGTGCACGGCCAACGGCTTATGCAGGCCGCAAGCGACGCCTTCCTGGGGTGGATCACCGGCACCGGTCGACGGAAGCACGAGTTCTATGTCCGCCAGTTGCGCGACATGAAGGGCTCGGCCGCGGTCGAGACGATGACGCCGACGCAGCTGGCGGTCTACGCCGAGCTCTGCGGCGCCACGCTGGCACGCGCGCACGCGCGCACCGGCGATGCGGCGAAGGTCACCGGGTACCTCGGCGACGACGACACGTTCGACCGTGCGCTCGAACGCTTCGCCGTCGCCTACGCCGACCAGAACGACGCCGATTACGCCGCGTTCACCAAAGCCGGGGAGGAGCACCGCATCGACGTCGAACGCGGCGTCTAACCCGGCATCTCGCGGGCGGGCCAACGTACTCCCGGAGCACGCGGACGTGCTCCGGGAGTGGCTGCTTTTTACGGAGTCGTTGTCGACAGCGTGAACGTCAGCGTCTTGCTGTAGGTGCCCGTACGCACCGCGTCCGTGGCACCGATGTGCTGCAGGAACGACACCGTGACCGCGTCGTTGCTGACAGGGCCGGTGTAGCTCAGCAGCGGCGTCGGCGCGGCAGAGCCGCCGACGTTCGCGTACGCGCCCCCACCGGTGCTGCCCGGGCTGCCGGCCTTGGCCTGCAGGATCGACGGGAGCGAGAACGTCCCGTTGACCAGATGGCCCGTCGCGGTGCTGCTTGGGTCGGCCACGGTCAGCGCGGCGTCACCGGCGGTCGAGATGACGTTCGCCGTCATTGTCGCGGTGTAGTCCCTCGCCACACCCGGCGTGAACGCGCCGAACGAGGCCGGGGTGCCCAGCGTCAGGCTGAGCGTCGGCGGCACGGAGCCGCTGACGTCGCCGTCGTCGTTGGTGGCGTCCAGGACGCGGTAGTTGACGGTCTTGACGAACACGTTGCCGACGTTGTCGGTGGCGGTGATCGTCAGCACCTGCATGCCGGGAGTCCCGGTCGGCAGGTTGGAGCCGCTGGCGGTCGAGCCGACGCACGAGGCGACGCCCGATCCACCCTGGTCGTCAGCGCACGAGAACGTGAGCGGGACCGGCTGGCCCTGGGTGTAGACCGCGCCCTCCGGGATGTTGACCGTGACGGTCGGCGCCGTCTGGTCGAGCAGGAAGGACCTCGACTGCACCGCGGACTGGTTGCCCTTGATGTCGACCGCGAACCACTTGACGGTGGTCGTGCCCGGCGCAGATGATCTTGAGGATCTCGCCGATGCTGCGCGCCCGCTGGTTGTTGTACGTGGGCGAGGACAGCGTCGGGGTCGAGCCGTCGGTCGTGTAGCGGATGACCGCCGCCTCGTCGTTCCAGACGAAGCGGTAGGCGATCGGGTCCTTGGACTGCGTGACGTTGTCGGAGTCGAGCGACGTGCTCGGCGCCGTCGTGTCCATCGCGTAGTCGAAGGCGGACTCGACCATGCCGTAGTTGCCCGCCGCGAACTCCAGCGCCTCGTCACGACCCTCGTTGACGAGCGAGCCGTTCGCCGGGCACGAGCCCTGGCCGCCGCCGGTGCCGACCGCGCCGAAGCACGGCTGGAAGCCGACCTGCGTCGGAGTCGTGCCCGTGGTCGGGTTCAGTATGCGGTCGGCGCCCGTCTCGAACGAGTAGGCGATGATGCCCTTGCGGTACCAGCCGTCGTCGGCGGAGTTGCCGGCGGCGGAGTAGAGCACGTCGGCGATCGGGCCGGTGCGCTCCGGGAGGATGACGGTGCCGCGAACGTCCTTGATCCGCCTGAGGATCTTTTCACCGGCCTCGAAGAAGTAGTTCTCGATGCCGATGTTCGGAGCCGGTGCCGTGGTGCGGAAGCCGTCGTTCTTGTACGAGCCCGGCGCCCACATGAAGTACCCACCGAACGAGTGAATGTTGTTCATGAACTTGATGTTCGGGAACGTGTCCGCGACCCACTTCTCGTTGCGGGTCTCGGGCTCCGAGTACTCGCTCGGACCGGCGTAGGTGTCGCTCGTGCACGAGGTCGACGCGCCGAAGTAGCCGTCGAACAGCGAGTACTCGCCGCTGTTGCGGTTCATGTCGACGCCCCACGCGTTACGAGCGGCCGGGTCGGAGGTGCCGTTCTCGGGGCAGTAGTTGACCAGCGTCCTGCGCTGTTGGGACGCGTCATACATCGAGTAGTGCGCGCCGTCCGGGTTGGAGTTCGGCGAGATGAAGATCTCGATGTTGTCGAGGAGCTGCTTGGTCTGCGGGTCGGTCGCGTAGTTCTCGACCAATTGGTGCGCGGTCTCCTGGCAGGTGAGGCTGGTGGTCCACTCGCGAGCGTGCTGCTGGCAGAAGAGGAACACGCCTACCTTGGAGCCGTCACGGTGCGCGCCGACGCGGTACAGATGCTGCTGGAACGGACCACGCGCGACGCTCGCGGGAGCGTTGAGGAAGTCCGAGAGGTTCGTGCGCGCACGCGGCTGGACGATGCCGGAGCCCCGGTTGCCGCGGAACGTCGTCGCCTTGACGAGCGCAGCGGCCGCCGGGCTGGCGTTGATCGCGTCGACGACCTGCTTGGCCGTCGAGCTGAGTGCGCCGGTGCCGTCGGTGCCGAGGGCGACGTCGATCAGCTTGCCGGTGACCTGGACGGTCAGCGGCTGGTTGGCCGCACCCGGGTTGCGGAACTCGGCCTCGACCTGGTTACCGCCCTCATGGCCCCAGTCCTTGGTGGTGAGCACGACCGCCGAGTAGATGACCTCCTGGAGCTGGAACGTGAAGTCGCCGAGATCGCCCTGGAAGCCCGAGACCTCGTAGGTGAAGGTGCCGGTCGTGGGGAACACCTGGGTGATGGTCTCCGGGCTCGTCCCCGTGTCGATCTCCTGCAGGACGGTGCCGGCGGGGTCCTTGAGCGTGAAGATGAGGTCGGTCGAGCCGCCCGGGATCCCGTTGACGATCGCGCGGTACTGGACTCCCGCCTCGCCGGTGAACGGGATCGAGGCAACCGGCTGCGCGGCTGTGATCTCGCCCGTGCTGTCGATCAGCAGCGGGCCGAGGGCGGCGGGCGGAGTCGAGCCGATCCCGGTCGTGCCGTTCATGGTCGCCTGTGCCTTGCGCTGGTAGCCCGAGGTCTGCTCGGGCATGTTCACGACGCTCATCAGCTCGGGGTACTGGGCGGCCAGCGCGTCGAGGTCGGCGCGGGTCTCGGTCGGATCCTGGTACTTCGTGAAGAACTGGGTCCTGAAGCCCGCGACGTGCGGCGGGAGGTTCTGGCCGAGCCACTCGGTGATCGGGAAGGTCTCGGTGCTGGCCTCGGCGCCGCCGGCGGTGGCCGCGGTGGCGACGCGAAGCTGGATGTCGCCGGCCGCGAGATTCGCGTAGGCACCGGTCAGGCGGACCAGCTGACGGTGGTACATGTACTCCTGCGGCGTGACTCCTTGGTTGTCGATGAAGCGACCCATGTTGACCGGCGTCGAGTAGACGCCGTCGGGGCCGGCGTAGGACAGCGCCAGCGCCGGGCCGGTAAAGGAGTTGTTGGTGCCCGGGACGCGCTTCGTGGACTTGTTGAACGCCTCGACGTAGAGGAAGCGCGCGGTCGTGCGGGTCGCGGGAGGGCCGACCGCATCCGTGAAGGCCACGGCGCGCTGGATGACCGTGTCGCCCTGGCCGGGGACGAGGGACTTGCCCTCGAACTTCGCGGCGCCCTTGAGGCCGTTCTGGGCGACGTCGGCGGCGACCGCCTCCTGGTCGAGGACCTCCTGGCGCTCCTTCATGCGCTGAGAACCGGTGTTGGAGTCCTCGATGACGCGGCCGATCTTGTACCCCTTGGCCTTCAGCGCGGCCTTCTCGTCGGCCGTCACGAAGACGGCGAGCAGGATCGAGCCATCGTCCTGGACGGACCTGTACTCGGCGGCGTCGTAGTTGGACACGACGCTGTCGACAGCATTCTGATCCGGCACAAACACCTGGACCAGCTGCTCGAACGGGATGCCATCATCGT
The DNA here is from genome assembly GCA_963792385.1 of uncultured Solirubrobacteraceae bacterium. Lineage (GTDB taxonomy): Bacteria > Actinomycetota > Thermoleophilia > Solirubrobacterales > Solirubrobacteraceae > DASSUW01. The sequence continues at coordinate 236,943 of CAWBVZ010000004.1, forward strand.
CGGCCGCGAACGCGGCGGACTGGCCCCCCACGAAGAACAACGCCGACGCGGCAAGCGCGATGAACGGCCCTCTCCCGACCATGGACGCAACCCTCCGTATGTAGGTCCGTGCCTGCTCCTCGTGCAGGCAACCTACGTATCTGACCAGAAACGTCGGAGCCCTGCACGATCCGGCCGTGGAGATCGCTCCACGACCGCATCTTGCGGCGGTCAGCGGCGTGCGTAAGTGCCCGTGAACGTGCCGCGGCCGACGGCGCCGGCGAGCTTCGCGCGGACCTCGTCGGGCTCCGCGCCGTCCGGGAGCCCGCTCGCGTCCTTGAGCGCGTACAGCGTGAAGACGTAGTGGTGCGGGTCGTCGCCCTCGGGCGGGCACGGCGGCGTCCAGCCGGTCTTCCCGGCGGAGTTCTTCCCGTACTCGGTGCCGGTCGGGAACTGACCGTGCGGCGCCAGCCCGCTCGCGCCCGCGGCGCTGATGCCGTAAGCCGTCCAGTGCGTGAAGTCGGCGTCGCGATCTTCGACGAAGAGCACCAGTTCCGCGGCGCCCTGCACGTCACGCCACGTGATCGTGGGCGCGGTGCCGGCGCCGTCGCACGTGAGCGCGCGCGGGATCGGGCCGCCGTCCTTGAAGTCCGGCGTGGCGAGCTGGATGGTGTCCGGCGCGGCGGGAAGCGGCTTAGTCTCCTCGCCGCAGCCCGCGAGCAGCGCGAGCGCTACGAGCGCGCCGCGGGCGCCCACTGCTCCTCGGCGAGGTTTCCGGTCGGACACGCCGGACGATGATGACGAACGCGGCCGGCATGGCCACGTCATCCGATGCGGGTGAGGCGGTCGTGGTCACATGCGAGGAAGCTAGCGTCGAGGTGTTCAAGCGCCGCCGCCAGCCGCCCGGGGCCGGGCTGCACCAGTGTCTGCTCTGCCACGAGGATTTCGTGGTCCCTATCGAGGCGGACGCGCTCGACGAGGGTCGCTGGGACCTACGACTGCGCTGCGGACAGTGCGGGACATACCGTGATGTCGTCGTCAGCGACGATGCCGCGAAGCGATACGACCTCGAGCTGAACCGTGGGATGGCAGAGATCGCGGCTGCTCTCAGGCTGCAGGATCACGAGCGGATGAGCGCCGAGGCGCAGGTCTTCATCGCCGCGCTCGAGCACGACCTGATCGACGGCGGCGACTTCGCGAACGGTTGAGGTCACCTATCACCCGCTCGGGGTGATGACCTGGGCGGACGCGGCTGCTTCCATCGTCGCATGAGGCTCGTGCTCGGTCACGCCGTTCATTGCACGGACGCGAAGTTCGGCGAACTCGCCGACGTCGTCATCGACCCGGTGTCGAGCCGCGTCACGCACCTCGTGGTGCAGCCACACGGTCGTCACGACAGCGCGCGGCTCGTGCCGATCGAGCGAGCAAGCGCCGCCGGCGACGGGGTCGCACTGGACGGCTCGATCGCCGACATTGAGGCGCTCGACACGGTCCACGAGTCGGCCTACCTGCGCGTCGGCGAGTTCCCCGTCTCAGATCCGGACTGGGACATCGGCACCGAGGACGTGCTCGCCCTCCCGCTGTACCAGGAGATGGACGGCATGGGGATCGTGAGCGATCCCAACCCGAATGTCATGGTCAACTACGACCGCATCCCGAAGCATGAGGTCGAGATCCGCCGCTCGAGCGCTGTCATGTCGGCAGATGGTCATCGCCTCGGCCACGTCGATGGCTTCCTGATCGGAACCGGCGAGACGGCGGACATCGTGCTGGAGCGCGGTCACCTCTGGGGCAAACGCGAGATCGTCATCCCCGCCGCCGCGGTCGCGCGCGTGGAGACCGACTTGGTCACGTTGAGCGTGACCAAGGACGACGTCGACGCGCTCGCCGCACGTCGCGTCCACCGCTGGTACTAGCCCGCGCGTAGGGTTCGACGCCATGCGTCCAGCCCTCAAGCGGTGGCGCCCGCGCGTTGCCCGCACGAGCGGCAGCATCACGGAGGCCATCTACGGTCTGATCCTGGCGACGTCGGTGATCGCCGTCTCGCGGGAGTACGACGCGTCGGACGCCGGACGCATCGGCGTCAGCGTGCTGGTGACCGGGGTGGTCTTCTGGCTGGCGCACGTCTACGCCCGCGTGCTGGCGGGCTCGATCACCCACCGCCGGATGCTCACCCGATCTGAGGTGCGCGACGTGCTTCGCCACGACTGGCCGCTCGTGGAAGTCACGATTCCCCTGGTGCTCATCCTCGCGCTGGGCGGACTCGACGTCGTGTCCGACAGGGCCGCGATTCGCTTGGCGACGATTGTCGCCCTGGTGGAACTGGCCGCTGCCGGTGCATACGCGGCGCACGCTTCAGGAGCGCGCCCGCGCTGGACGGTCCTGTCAGCCGCCATTGCCGTCATCCTCGGCAGCGCGGTCGTCCTGCTCAAGGCCTTGGTGCACTGACCGGGCGCGCGCCCCGTCGAACCGATCAACCCCCGGCCGAGGCGACCGAGTCCTTGCACTTTGGCGCGAGCGCCGTGATCTGGTCGGCGGCCTGCTGCAGCCCTTCCTCGGCGCTTTCGGCCTTCGGGATCTCAGCGAGGATCTCGAGCATCGACTTCGCGCAGGCGGCGGCCGCCTCGGCCTTGGCTTCGAGCTGACGCTTCTCCGCGTCGGCCTGCTCCGCGTCGGCCTCCGCCTTCGCGGCGTCTGATGCGCTGCTGCTCGCGTCCTGCTTGGCCTTCGCGGCCTCCTGCTCGGCCTTGTCCGCCTCGGCGTTGGCCTTGTCGACCTCGTCCTCGAGCTCCTGGACCTGGGCGTCGTTCTCGTTCAGTTGCTTGCGCGCGGCGGTAAACGCCGCCGCTGCGGCGGCCAATGCGCCCACGTTGACGCCCTCGTCGTCGCTCGCCGCGGTCTCGGTCGGGGTCGGGGTCGGCGTCTCCTTCGCGGCCTGCGCTTCCTGCGCTTGCAGGTCCGCCTTGGCGTCATTGGAGTTCGAGCGTTGGTTCAGGCCCCAGATGGCGAACGCGATCGCGAGGACGGCGACGCCGAGGGTGGCCCACAGCCACGGGTTGCGCGCCGCCGAGGTCTGCTCGGGCGCGTCGTCGGCGTTCGGAGGCTCGGTGGTGGACATGCGACCACATGCTCTCGCACGGCCCCGGGCCGAACAATCGTGCGCACTTGCCTATCCGCGGGACATGCGGACTTCATCCACACGGGGTGATGACCCGGGACCCCCGAGCGCCGACGATGCCGTCTAAGTCACTTTCTAGACAGCTACGTCCTGCGCTTCATCGAGGAGAACGATGGCTACCAAGACTCCGGTACGGCCCGGCCTCACCGACGAACAGCTCGCGGAGATGATGGGCCTCCTGCGCGGCTCGGACTCCGTAGAGCTCAAGCTCACCGTGCCCCCCGAACAGCAGCGCGCCGCGATTCGCGACCTCGGGCTCGATGCGCTCGATGCCCAGATCCGCCAGGTCGTCTTCTTCGACACGCCCGACCTCGCGCTCGACAAGGCGGGCGTCGTCGTGCGCGCGCGCAGGATCCAGGGGCGCGTCGGCGATTCCGTGATCAAGCTGCGACCGCTCGACCCCGAGCGGGTCGACAAAGACGTCCGGCGGCTCAGCGGGTTCGGCGTCGAGGTCGACGCGATCCCCGGCGGATTCGTCTGCTCGGGACGGTTGAAGTGCGAGGCCGACTCCGACGCGACCCGTCAGGTCCTGGCCGGCGAGCGCCCCCTGCGCAAGCTCTACACCAAGGAGCAGCGCGCCCTCTATCGCGCGCACGCCCCGGAGGGGATCGAGCTGGAAGATCTCGCGGTGCTCGGGCCGATCTTCGTGCTCAAGCTCAAGTGGCAACCGCGTGACTTCGCGCGCAAGATGGTCGCCGAGCTGTGGCTCTACCCGAACGGCGACCGGATCTTTGAGCTCTCGACCAAGTGCCTGCCTTCGGAGGCGTTCCAGGTCGCGACCGAGGCGCGGGTCTTTCTCAGCGAGCGCGGCATCGACCTCTCCGGCGAGCAGCAGACCAAGACACGCACCGCACTGGAGTTCTTCTCGGCCGAGCTCGCACCGGGCTGAGCACGCTCCCGGCCGTCGCTACCTCACGCCGGCGGCTCCCCCCGGTGCGGATCGTCCTGCGTATCCCACAGCAGTCCCATCGCTCGCGAATAGGGTGGCGACCAGCCGTCGCGGCGGACGTGTGGATGGAGGCAGCGATCCCTCAGATCGGCCGTCTTCACGATCCGCGCCAGACGCCCCGAGCCGCCCGCGGCTTGCGCGATCAGCTCCAGGTGAGCGAGGTAGCGGCGGTCCGAGTGTGAGTCCGAGGGCCGGTTGAGAAGCCTGAGGGCGCGCAGTTCGTCGCTCGTCAGGCCCGCGACGAGGAGCTCTCGCTCGGTCACGGCGGTCCGCTCCAGGACCTCGTGCAGCCAGGCCACGGCGCGAGCCTGCTCGGTCACCGTGCCGGCAACGCGTTGCACGTGTCGGATGACCGGTGTTCCGTCCTCCTGGCGGTCGCCGAAGTGCAGCCGTTCGGCGATCGCCTGTGCCCGTCCGGCGTCCATCGTGAGGCGATCGTGTCACGACGCGGCCGTGGCGGCTAGAGCGTGCGCACCACCACCCGATTGCCGCCGCCGGCGCGCGTCGATCGAGGGCCTCGGTGATCAGGCGATCGCCGACTGGGGCTTGCTGCACTTCACGAGGCCGCTGTTGCGGAAATAGCACATCTGCAGGTCGACGATCGTGCCCTCGGGAATGTCGAGGTTCCTGGGCTTCGGGGGGCCGTGGGCGCCCCGGTCTGACACCGACGCCGACCGCGTGCGGTTCCAGGTCAGAAACGCCTGGACACCCATGCCGTCGACGTTCGTGTCTATGGCGTACAGCCGATCGCCGTCATGGTTGAACCAGACGGCGCCGCGCTTGGTGGAGATCTCTTCGGACTCGCCCGCGGTTGCGGTAGAAGCCCCCAGCCCGAAAGCGGTCAGGGCGAGGGCACCGATTACCGCGAGTCGTCGGATGGTGGTGGTCACGATGGTCATCTCACGCCGTGGCACGTTGCCCCTGGCTGCAACGCCTGTTGAGGTCGCCCTCGGCGTAGCACATGGTCAGCGTCACCGTGGTGCCTTCGGGGATGAAGAGCTTGCGGTACACCGCGCGGTCGGGGTCGACAGGGCCGGGCGTGAAGCCCCTGTCGTCGGTGACCTCCTCCTCGTAGAGATCCTCACCGACGCGCCAGTTGAGATAGGCGCGCACGGCGTACCCATCCTTGCGGCGGTCCAGCGCCGCGATGTAGTCGCCCGTGTGGTCGAACCAGACGACTCCGCCCTTGGTGAGAATCCGTTCGTGCGAACCGGCTGACGCCGCGCTCGCGCTGACCGCGAACACCGTTGCGGCGAGGGCACCGACTGCGGCGAGACGCCAGAGGACGCTCGCGATCGGGGTTCGGGCGCGCACGACCGCGCCCGGTGTGGTGAACGGGATGGTCATCCCGGTACCTCCTGGGTTGGGGAGCGTGGCGAAGCGGCAGTACCCGTTCGCCCGTTCGCCCCTCTACAACGGACCGATGGGCTGGATATTCCATCGGCGGCTGCCCGTGTCAGCCGGCCGACAGATCGTCGAGTAGGCGGCGCACGCGCGCGGCTATCTCGTCCCGGATGCGCCGGACGCCGTCGAGGTCGGCACCAGACGGGTCGTCGAGCTCCCAGTCCTCGTAGTGCTTGCCCGGGTAGATCGGGCAGGCATCGCCGCAGCCCATCGTGATGACGACGTCGGCGGCCTGGACCGCCGCGCCGGTCAGCGGCTTGGGGAACTCGCGAGACACGTCGAGGCCGAGCTCGGCCATCGCGGCGACAACGTCGGGGTTGACCCGGTCGGCCGGCTCGCTGCCCGCCGAGCGCACCGTCACGCGCCCCGCTGCGTAGTGGTCGAGCAGCGCCGCGGCCATCTGGCTGCGGCCGGCGTTGTGCACGCAGACGAACAGGACCTCGGGCATGACTGGAGGATAAGCATTGACACTTATCACTTCAATCGATATATATGGATTGATGGCGATCGATCTGGAGCTCGCCCCGAAGCAAAAGCGCGCCGCCGGCAAACCGTGTTGCGAGCCGGTCGTCTACCCCGACGTCGCACGCAGCCAGGCGATCCGGATGGCCGAGGTCGCCAAGGCGCTCGGCGACCCCGTGCGCCTGCAGCTCGTCGATGTGCTGCGTAAGCACGCGGGCAAGGTCTGCGTGTGCGAGCTCGTCCCGCTGTTCGACATCGCCCAGCCCACCCTCTCGCACCACCTCAAGAAGCTGCGCGAGGCCGGGATCGTCGACTCCGAGCGCCGCGGGCTGTGGGCCTACTACTACGTCCGTCCCGAAGCGCTGGAGGAACTCACGACATGGCTGAGCTGACCACCGACCAAGACATCCGGGAAAGCGTCCGCGAGCGATACGCCGCGGCCGCTCGGTCCGTCGCGGAGCAGTCCCCGTCGGCGTCCTGCTGCGGTTCGATCGCGCTCGCAGAGGCTGATGAGGCCGGGCTGTTCGGTGTGACCCTCTACAAGGGCGCGGAGACCGCGGGCGCGCCCGACGCCGCACTCGGCGCGTCGCTCGGGTGCGGGGTTCCCACGGCCGTCGCCGACCTCCACGAAGGTGAGACCGTGCTCGACCTCGGCTCCGGCGCCGGCGCCGACGTGCTCATCAGCGCCCGGCGCGTCGGACCGACCGGCAAGGCGATCGGCCTCGACATGACCGACGAGATGCTCGCGCTCGCGCGCGCGAACGCCGCCGCGGCGGGCGTCGAGAACGTCGAGTTCCTCCACGGCTACCTCGAGGACATTCCACTCCCCGACGGCTCGGTCGACGTCGTCATCTCGAACTGCGTCATCAACCTCGCCGCCGACAAGCACGTCGTGCTCGCCGAGGCCGCCCGCGTCCTGCGTCCCGGCGGCCGGTTCGCCGTCTCCGACGTGATCGCCGACGAGGGCATGGACGACGCAACGCGGGCCGACATGCAGCAGTGGACCGGCTGCATCGCCGGCGCGCTCACCGAGGCCGAGTTCCGCGCCGCGCTGGCGGCGACCGGGCTCGTCGACGTCGAGGTTCGCCCGACCCACCGCGTCCATCAGCACGCGGCCTCGGCGATCATCCGCGCCCGCCGCGCCGGCTGATCAGGCGGCGGTGACGGGGTGTCGTACCACGGCCCAGAACTGGTAGCCGCCGGTGTTGAACGGCACGGTGTCGGGCTGCGTGGTTCCGGCGCGATCGGTGGCACGGGCCACTAGCTCGTAGCTGCCGGCGGCCCGCGGTCGCCAGTCGATGCTCCAGCGAACCCAGGCGTGCGGGATGTTCGGTCCGTGCAGGCGGGCCCGCTGCCATCCGCCTGTCGGGTTGACGCGCACGTCGACGTGGCGGATCGGCTTGTCGCCCGACCAGGAGCGCCCATGCAGCGTCTGCCGGCGGCCGGCGGGCACGCTGCCTCCCCAAGGCAGCTCAAAGGCGCTCTTGACCTGCTGCTTGGTCAGCGGCGGGGAGTCGGCGGGATAGGTCGGCCCCACCATGCGGTACTGCGTCGTGTTCCACGGTGAGAACAACGGCTGATCGGCCACCTCGATCTGACCAATCCACTTCGTGCTCGCAATGCCAACCCAGCCGGGAACGATCAGCCGAGCCGGGAAGCCATGGTCGGGTGGCAGCGGTTCGCCGTTCATCTCGTAGGCGATCAGGACGTCGTCGAACGCCTTGTCAACCGGCAGCGGGCGCCGCACATGGCCCGTATCTACGCCATTGGCGAGCACCGTCGGGTCCAGGCCCTGGGGCATCACATCGACCGCGCGCCGGGAGACACCGGCGCGCTCGAGCACCTCACTCAGCGGCACGCCCCGCCATCGCGCGACGCCGACCGCGCCGAGCTTCCACTGAGAGCCGGCCGCCGGAGTCCCCTGCTGAGCGGTGAAGAAGCTGCGACCGTTTCCTGCGCACTCGACAAACGCAGGCACGGTGCGCGACGGCAGCCGCAAGAGATCGCGGTAGGTCAACTCGATCCCCTCTGGGCGACGCAGTCCGCTCCCGAATACCCGCAGGCGCCAGGTCTTGGCGTCGATCAAGGGCGTGGAGGTGTGGTTGCGCACGAAGAACCGCGCACTCGGGGTCAGGTAGCCCTGGCCCTGCATCGCCTCCCACTTCATCTCGGCGTTGGTGCCGATCGGCGTGAACCACTCCGGCGGGAGCGGCTTGACGATCGGCCCCGCCGGCGGATCGGCCGCGAGCGCCGATCCCGGCCCTCGTAGGGCGCCGCCGGTCCCGAGCAACAGCGAGCCCGCGGCTCCGAGCTTGAGCAGGTCTCGCCGGGAGAGCCCGTGCTCGCGGCGCAACCGCCAGGCCAACTGCTCGTCGCGATTCTCGAAGTACTCAGACTCGTCGGTCAGGCCCCGTCGCGCCATTTTCACTTTCGCCGTGAGCATCTGCACCACGCCGGCCGGGGTTTCTGGGGCGGTGCTGCTGCTGCCGGGCCAGCTCAGCGTGCTGAACGTCCCGAGCCCGTCGGTCACACCGACCAATCTGCTGTTCAACGTCCTCTCCACGCCGGGCGCACTGCTCCGCTTTCACCACGAGCGACGCCTTCGCCAGCCGCTCACCGGCCTGCTGCTGGCGGGAACGCTGCCCGGCGTATGCGCGGGAGCGGTGGTCCGCGTGCAATGGCTGAGCGATGCGCGAAGCTTCATGTGGGTCGCCGCGCCGCCGCATGGCGATCTGGGCGCTCGCAGTGACCGTCGGCACGGTCGGCGGGATCTACGGCGTCGGCGGCGGATCACTGCTCGCGCCGATCCTGATCGCCGTGGGCTATTCGGTCTATGCGGCCGCGCCCGCAACGCTGGCGGTGACCCTGCTGACCTCGATCGCCGGAATCGCCACGTACCAGGTACTGGACTTCACCCACGGCGGCGCGATCGCCCCCGAGTGGGTGCTCGGAGCGTTCCTTGGCCTCGGCGGCTTCCTGGGCAGCTACTGCGGCGCGCGGCTCCAGACGCGGGTGCCCGAAGCGGGGCTGCGCAAGCTCCTCGGCCTGATCGCCGTACTCGTCGCCACGCGATACATCCACACGGCGAGCACTCACCCGCACAGCCACAACCGCGCTGTCGCCGAGTCGCACTGACCCTGTGGACTCCCCGGGGCTGATGGCCTCGACAACCACAGCCCCAAGGAGGCCCGGATTACCGACTACGCCTAGAGGCCCACGCCGCGGCGCCACTCGCGGGTGCCGTCGCCCAGGGCCGTGACCAGTCGACCCTCGGGCAGGCGGCGGCGCACGGTCACAACGGCCGCCGCGGCCGCGGCGGCGATGAGCAGCGCGATGCCGGCGGCGATCAGGACGACGGTCGAGCCGCTCCCGTCGGCGGCGACCGGGGCGGGCACGGAGTGCTCGACTCGCCCGATGGCGGCGTCGCGGGTGTCAGGCAAGCGCAGGTCGTGCACCGGTCCGATCGAGGCGACCGCCACGCCGCGGGCGTCGGCGCCGCGCAGGTCCTGCTGAGCGACGGCGGCCGGCGCGATGAGGGCGGCCAGCGTGAGGCCGAGTGCGGCGGTGCGGATCAGGTGATGGCGCATGGTGTTCCTCCTCGGTCGTGACCGCGTCGGTGCGGTCGGTGTCAAGGTGCAGACTCCTCGGGGGCGGTAGACGCGCACGGTGGTGTGAGGTAGACGCGGGTACGCCGTCGGAGAGACTCGTCCGCAACGAATGGAGTTCCGCCTTCTCGGCCCGCTCGAGGTGATTGAGCACGGACGCTCGCTCGCACTAGGCGGGGCTCGACGAGGCCGAGCGCACGATCGCCGAGGCGCACGTGACCGGCGAGGCGGCGCTCAGCTGGAACGCCGAGGTCACCTACCGCCTGCAGCTGTACATGCTGCGCTACCAGCAGGATGCGCTCGGCGACGTCGAGGCGCTCGTGCGCCGATCGGTCCGCGACTACCCGACCTACGTGATCTGGCGCTGCGTGCACGCGCACATGACCGCGTGCCTCGGGTACACCGCGGAGGCGGCCGTGGCGCTCGGCGACGCCGGCCACGCGGCGGTGCTCTACGAGGCCTCGCGCCGTATGCAGACCGCGTCGCCGTCAGCTACCCCGAGTTCAGCATGGGGGCCGTGGCGCGGTATCTCGGCGTCCTCGCCGCGGCCGCCGGCCGGCGAGCGGACGCGGAGCGCCACTTCACGCAGGCGCTCACGCTCAACCGGCGGATCGGTGCCCGCACGTGGCTCGCGCGGACCGAGGCGGACATCACCGCGCTCGCCTCGTAACGCTCGCGCGGAGGTACTCGCAAGGGAGGAGGGCCTACGGGCGCAGCCGGCTGACTGAGGCGCCCCGCCTGGCATCCTGCCCGACGTGCCGGAGATCGAGCTGGTGGGTGCGGGCGGCGAGCCCGTGGACTTCAAACGCACGCTCGCCTCGCACGGGCTGGCCGACCTGCTCCCGAACCGGCTCGACCAGGACACCTGGGTGCTCGCGACCACGCTGGACATCGGGGGCCGGGCGCACCGCGTGCGGCTCAGCGAAGGGTCGGCGGGCAACGCACGCGTCGACGGCGCGCAGCGGACGCTGCCGGTCATCCGTCACATGCTGCGGCTCGACGAGGACCTGTCGCGCTTCTACGCGCTTGTCGCCGACGACGAGGAGTTGTCGTGGGTGACGCAGGGTGCTGGACGGATGCTCCGCAGCCCGACCGTGTTCGAGGATGTCGTCAAGACGGTCTGCACGACGAACTGCGCGTGGTCGGGAACCGTGCGGATGATCACGGCGCTCGTCGAGAACCTCGGCATCGAGGGCCGGACGTTCCCGTCGCCGGAGGCGATGGCCGACGCGCCCGCCGAGTTCTACCGTGACGTTGCCCGCGCCGGGTACCGCGGCCCCTACCTGCAGGCGATCGCGCGTGCCGTGGCCGATGGCGAGCTCGACCTCGAGGCGCTCGACGGCCGCAGTGACCTGCCCGACGACGAGGTGGCGGAGCGCCTCCTGGCGCTGCCCGGCGTCGGCCCGTACGCGGCCGCCCACGTGATGATGCTGCTCGGCCGTTACGGCCGCCTGATCCTCGACTCGTGGACGCGCCCGACCTACGCGCGGCTGGCACAGCGCAAGACGGTCAAGGACGCGACGATCGAGCGCCGCTTCCGCCGCTACAAGGACTTCGCGGGTCTCGCCTTCTGGCTCTACATCACTCGCGGCTGGGTGTCGGATCCCGAAGGCCCCCCGTGATGCCTTCCGTATCATCTGGATCCATGACCCAACCCGCGCACATCAGCCGACCCGCCCTCGTGGCGTCGTCGCTGCGCGCGGCGCAGTCGTGGTGGGCCTGCCGCTAGCCGGCAGGCCGCTTCAGACTCTCATCTGAGACCGGCCGCAGTTCCGGCCCGACCCCAAAGGGGCCGGCCACCGCGCGCCCACGGTCAAGGCCCCGTCGCTGAACAACGGGCGCCAACCAGGAGATGACCGTCATGACCGATACCACCATCACCCTGACCGGGGTCCAGCCGACCGGGGATCTGCACCTCGGCAACTACATCGGCGCGATCCGGCCGCTGGCGGATCTCGCGGCCGACCCGACCCGGGACGTGTACGTCTTCGTTGCCGATCTGCACGCGCTCAACAGCCGCCCCGATCCGGCGGTGCTGCGCGAGCGCTCCCGGCGACTCGTCGCCGCGCTGCTCGCCTGCGGCCTCGACCGCCCGAACGTCCACGTGTACCGCCAGAGCCGGGTCCCCGCGGTCGCGGCGATGGCCGCTCTACTCAACAGCGTCACGGCCAAGGGGCTGCTGAACCGCGCCCACGCCTACAAGGCGGCGGTCGCGGCCAACGTCGCGGCCGGACGCGACCCCGACCACGGCGTGAACGTGGGCCTGTACAGCTACCCGGTGCTGATGGCCGCCGACATCCTCGCGCTCGACGCCGACGAGGTGCCGGTGGGCGCCGACCAGGCGCAGCACCTGGAGATCGCCGTCGATCTCGCCCAGCAGTTCTCGCGCAGCTACCGGCCCGGCGTGCTGCGCGAGCCGCGCGCGCTCATCCCGCAGGCGACCGCGACGCTCCCCGGCCTCGACGGCCGCAAGATGAGCAAGTCCTACGGCAACGCCATCTCGCTCATGGCGGAGCCGGACGACATGCGCAAGCAGATCCGGCGGATCGTCACCGACTCCACGCCACCGGAGCAGCCGAAGGATCCCGACACGCTCGTCGCGCTGCTGCGTGCCTTCGCCGACGCTGGGACGGTCGCCGCCATCGAGGAGCGCTACCGCACCGGTGGGATCGGCTACGGCGAGGTCAAGGCGCGGCTCGCGGAGGCCGTCGATGCGCACGTCGCGCCGATGCGCAGCCGCTACCAGCGGCTGCTCACCGACTCGGCCGAGCTCGAGGCCCGGCTTGCCAAGGGCGAGCAGCACGCCTGCCACCGCGCCGAGCGGACGCTCGCCCGTACGAGGGTCGCGATGGGCCTGTAGCGCAAGACGCGTTTGTTAACCAACCTTCGCGCCGTCGACGGCGCGGCCGCCTAGCCCGGCTTCGCCGGAGCCGGCGCCGGCACGGGCGCAGCCGGCAGCGTGGGCGCGGCGCCTGCCGCCGCGTCGCGCGCACGGAACCACTCGTCGCCCTCGATCGAGAAGTTGGGGACGATGCGGTCGAGCCAGCGCGGGAACCACCAGTTCGAGCGGCCGAGCAGCGTCATCACGGCCGGCACGAGCACGCAGCGCACGAGCGTCGCGTCGACCGCGACGGCCACCCCCATGCCGACGCCGAACTGCTTCACCGTCGGATCGCCGTTGAGGACGAAGGCGAAGAAGACGCTGACCATGATCAGCGCGGCCGAGGTGATTACGCGCCCGGTATGCGCGACGCCCTCGATCACCGCGCGGGTGTTGTCGCGGCTCCGCTCCCAGGCCTCCTTGATGTGCGTCATCAGGAAGACCTCGTAGTCCATCGAGAGCCCGAAGAGGATCGCGAACATCATCAGCGGGACGAAGCTCACGATCGCCACCTCGCCCTCGAGCCCGACGATCCCCGAGCCCCAGCCCTTCTCGAACACGGCGCTGACGACGCCGAACGCAGCGCCGATCGACACGAGGTTCATCAGCCCCGCCGTCAGCGGGATCACCACCGACCGGAACGCGAGCATCAGCAGCAGGAAGCTCAGGGCGACGACGACCGCGATCGTGAGGACAAGCCCGCCCGCGATCTCGTCGGCGAGGTCGACGTAGCCCGCCGTGGTCCCGCCGACACTGGCGGTCATGCTCGCGCCGCTCGTCGCCTTCGGGATCGTGTCGTCGCGCAGCCGCCGCACGAGCTCCTCGGTGGCGCGGTCCGACGGGCCGGTCTTGGGCGTCACGTTGAGGACGGCCGCGGTGCCGCCGGAGTTGACCAGCGGCAGGCTGACCTTGCTCACGCCGCTCGTCTTGGTGAGGTCGTCGCGCAGCTTCGTCAGCCGCGGGTCCGTCGCCTTCTGCTCGAGTTGCTTGCGCTGCGCGGCGGACTTGTCCTCGATCTGCTTGACCTGCGCGTCGGCAGCCGATGCCGGCAGGCCCTGTGCCTCGGCCTTCTGGCGCGCCGCGGCCTTCTGCTGGGACTCCTGCTTGGAGAGGTCGTCGAGCTTTGCCTGGTCGGGCTTCGCGGGCTGCTTGGACATGTCGACGCTGACCAGCAGCGGGCCGTTGGCGCCGACGCCGAACGAGGCCGTGAGGCCGTCGTAGGCGCGGCGCGCCTCGGTGCTCGTCGGCAGCGCCCCGTTGTCCTGCTGGCCGAGGTAGAGGTCGAGCGCCGGCACCGCGAGCGCGACGAGCACGGCGGTGGCGACGAGCGCGGAAGGGAGCGGCCGGCGGGCGACGAATCGCGCCCAGCGCTCCCAGCCGTGCGGGTGGTCGTCCTTCACGCCGCGGCGGTGCGGCAGCGCCAGCCGGTCGATGCGATCGCCGACGATCGCCAGGATCGCCGGCAGCAGCGTGATCGCGGCGGTCACCGCAACGAGCACGACGAGCGCGGACGTGTAGCCGAGCGTCGTGACGAGCGGGATGTCGACGACGGCGAGCGAGAGCAGGGCGACCATCACCGTGATGCCGGCGAACACGACCGCGCCACCGGACGTGGCAGCCGAGCGCGCGATCGACTCGCGCGTATCCATGCCCACCCGCCGCTGCGCCTGGTGGCGCGTGACGATGAACAGCGCGTAGTCGATCCCGACGCCGAGCCCGATCATGGTCGCGAGCGTGGGCGCGACGGTCGGTACTTCGGTGACCTGGCTGATCAGCGTGATGATCGACAGCCCGCTGACGAGTCCGACGATCGCGGTCACGATCGGCAGGCCCATCGCGACCACGGTGCCGAAGGTGAAGAGCAGGACGATCACGGCCATCGACAGTCCGACCGCCTCGCTGGAATGCGTCTCGGGCTTGGAGACCTTCTGGCCGACGTAGCCGCCAAAGCTGACGGCGAGGCCAGCGTCGCGCGCGGGATCTGCCTCGTCGACGATCCGCTGGGCATCGTCGGTCGTGAGGTCGCTCGGGCTGGCGCGCAGGTTGAGCGCGATGTAGCCGGTCCGCGCGTCCTTGGCCAGGATGTCCTTGGAGGCGAGCGGGCTCGTCGCGGAGCGGACGTCGGGGTCCTTCTTGAACGCCGCGACCGTGTCGTCGATCGGCTTCTTGTACTTGCCGTCGGTCAGCTTGGCGCCCTGCGGGGCCTTGAGCACGACCGGGTTGGTGCCGTTGGCCTGCGACGGGAAGCGCTCGGCCAGCAGGTCGCTCGCCTTTTGACTGTCGCTGCCCGGGAGCGTGAGGTTGTCGTTCAGGTCGGGCCCGACGCTGCGGGCCGCGACCGCAAGCGCCAGGAAGATCGCCAGCCAGGCGCCGACCACGATCCAGCGGCGGCGCACGCAGAATCCGCCGAGCCGGTAGAGCAAGGGGGTCACGGCGCGCCCAATGTAAGCGCGATCAACAAGAGCCGACCCTACCTCAGCCCTCGTGAGCGTGCCCGAAACGATTCGGGCACCTGCGCGCCGCCCTGGACTTTTGCGGTGGCCACGGAGACAATGGCGCCTCCCCCGGATGGACGTCGAGCTTCGCCAGATCACTGCCGAGACCGTTCGGGCGATCTGCGAGCTCGAGGTGGCGGCCGACCAGCGATCGTTCGTCGCGCCGAATGCGGTCTCGATCGCGGAGGCGCACTTCAACCCCGGGCACTGGATGCGGGCGATCTACGCCGACGGACGGCCCGTCGGCTTCGTGCTCACGTTCGACGACCCGTCGGAGGGCTACTTCCTGTGGCGGTTCATGATCGCCGAGGGGCACCAGCGCCGCGGCATCGGCCGGCGCGCGATGGACCAGGTGCTCGAGCACTGGCGCGAGCTCGGTGTGACCGCGGCGAGGACCAGCGTGGTGCCCGCGAATGTCGGTGCGACTCGCCTCTACGAATCGCTCGGCTTCCGGCTCACCGGCGAGGAGGACCACGGAGAACTGGTGATGACTCTGGACATGTGATCGGCCGGAGGGGACAATTGCGTGGCTGTGAACCCTCAGTTCACCGCGTCCGTGATGAGCATGTGGGCTTGGCGGCGGTCGGAGTCCTGGCGGCGAGTGGCTTGACGCCGCCATCCGAGTCGCGATCCGGTCGCGTGACGCTCGGGGCGCGGAAGGCGCGTCGCGACGGAGCCATCTTCGTCGGCCGCGAGGCAGAGCTCGCCTTCGTCGAGCGACTGTTCGTCGACGATCCGCCGGTGAGCGTCGTGCTGCTGCACGGCCCGGGCGGGATCGGGAAGAGCGGGTTGCTGCGGGAGGTCGAGCGCCGCGGCGCGCTCGCCGGCTGGACGCCGCATCTGATCGAGGGCCGCGACCTTCCGCCGGTGCCGGAGGCGCTCGAGGAGGCCCTGTCGGGGGCACGTGAAGAGGAGCGCCCGCTGCTGCTGTTCGACTCCTACGAACGGCTCCAGGCGATGGGCGGCTACCTGCGCGGCCGGCTCCTTCCCGCCTTCCCCGAGCGAACGATCGTCGTGATCGCGGGCCGCAGGCCGCCGGAGCGGAGCTGGTTCGAAGGCGGTTGGGAATCGCTCGCCGCCGCGGTCGAGCTCGAGCCGCTCTCGCCCGAGGAGTCGCGGGCGCTGCTCCTGGCGCGCGGCCTCGGCGGCGACGCACGCCTCGAGGAACTGGTCGCGTGGGCGAGCGGCTCGCCGTTGGCGTTGACGCTCGCGGCGTGGGCCGCGGGGATGGATCACCGGTGGAAGCCCACCCCCGGTTGGGAGCCGACCGAGCTCGCTCGTTCGATCATTTGGCGCCTGGCCGAGTCCGGGCTTCAGCCGGCGTTCCACGAGGCGCTCGCGGTGGCCGCGATCGCCCGTGTCACGACGCTCGACGTGCTCGAGGCCGCGCTGCCCGACAGCGACCCGCAGGAGGGATTCGAGTGGCTGGGCGCGCGCACGTTCGTCGAGCCGCTGGGGCGCGGTGTGGCCCTGCACGAGCTCGTGCGCCGCGCCGTCCGCGCCGAGTTGCGCCAGCACGAGCCCGACCGCGAGCGAGAGCTGCGCCGGCGGATCGTCGACCATCTCCACGGACGCGCCGTCGCCGGCGAGCTGCTGCAGACGATCGACCTCGCCGAGCTGGCCGAGAACCCGGTGGTCCGCTCGGGCTACAGCTGGCAGGGCAGCATCCGCCACCGGATCGACGGCGTGCGGCCCGGTGACGCGGAGCACGTCGCCGAGCTCCTGCGTAGTGACGCCTGGTGGGAGGCCACGCAGCCGTTCTTCGACGACGCGCCGGCGCGGGTCGCGATCGCGCGCGACGCGGAAGAGGCGGTCTGCGGCTATTCGATCTCCGTCACGCCGGCGAGCGCGCCCGAGCTGGCGCGCACGGACCCTGTGCTCGGGCCGTGGCTCACGCACGCCCAGTCGCTCGCGCCCGACGGCAACGCCGTGCTCTGGCGCGACTCCGAGGATTTCAGCGGCGACCCGCGATCGCACGTACGGGCGATGGTCAACATGGCCGGCATCCTCCGGTCGGGCCTCAAGAACCCCCGCTACGCCTACCTCCCGATCGATCCCGGCAGCGGCGCGGCGCGAGCGTTCAGCACGGCATTGGCGGCCCGCCACCTACCCCAGCTCGACGTCGAGATCGGCGAACGCAGGATCGAGTGCCATCTGATCGACTATGGGGCCGGCGGACTGCTCGGCGCGCAGCGCGACCTCGTCTACGCCGAGCTCGGATTCGCGACGACGGCGGCGCCGTTCGACGCCGAGGTCGTGCGCCACGCCCTGCGCAACCTCCACGTCCCGCACGAGCTGGCCGGCAGCCCGCTAGCCCAGGGCGCCGACGCCACCTCGGTACGCGAGCTGCTCGAGGAGGCGGCCGAGCAGGCGTTCGGCGAGACCGACAACGAGCGGCTCCTGCAGCGCGTGCTCGTGCGCGGCTACATCACGCCGGCTGCGAGCCACGAGCAGGCGGCGGACGAGCTACACCTCAGCCGGTCGGCGTACTTCCGCCGGCTCAGCCTCGCCTCCCAGCGCGTGGCCGAGTACCTGTCGCGGGACCGGAGTGAGACCGAGGCGCGACCGATCCGCCACTGACAGCAGCCCCGGACGCTGGGAGCGTGGTCGCCGGATGGATTCCCGACCCGCAAGGAGATCACCCCGTATGCGTCCAGCCTCCCGACCACTCCTTCTCGTGGCGATCGCCGCGCTGTGCCTGGTGGCGACCGCGCCGGTGGCTCAGGCACGGCATATGAGCACCACGTTCTTCACGTTGCTGTCTCCGAAGACGGCGACGCACCCGATCGGGGTCAACCACACCCTCACCGCGACGGTGATAGAGCACACCGAGAACTGCGACCCGGGCTATGGGTCGCCGCAGATCGGGCCGAGGCCCAACGCGAAAGTGAAGTTCGAGGTCGTGAGCGGGCCGAACAAGGGGAAGAGCGGCGTCGGAACGACCGACATGCAGGGCCACGCGTACTTCACCTACACGAGTACGAAGACCGGTACCGACAAGCTCATCGCCACGCCGACCGACCTCAAGAACATCGGCAAATGTAACGCCGACCCGGGCCCCGCGCTGGCCTCGAACGAAGTCGAAGCGATCTGGGTGCCGGGGCGTGACGGCGGTGACGGCGGAGACGGCCCCCCTCCGGTCGATGAAAGCCAGCCGCAGCTTTCGATCGACGACGTGCGCGTCAGGGAGGGCGACACCGACCTCTCACCCGCGACGCCGGCGACGTTCACCGTGTCGCTGAGCAAGCCGAGCGCGCTCCCGGTCGTCGTCCAGTACGCCACCAGCAACATCTCGGCAATCGACTGGTGGGACTACCTGGTGCGTCTCGACAAGCTGACGTTCATGCCCGGTGACCCGCTCACCCAGACGGTCACGATCGACGTGCGCGGCGATCGTCTCGACGAGCTGGACGAGTCGTTCGCGGTGACCCTGTTCAACCCGCTGAACGCACAGATCTCAGACGGCAAGGGCATCGGAACGATCGTCGACGACGACCTGCCTCCCATGCTCCCCTGACCCCCACGGGGAATCATGCGGCCCTCGCGGTGTCGTGCCGGTAGGCGCGGCCCGCGAGGGCGATCAGGGCGACCGTCCAGCCGGCCATCACGAGCCAGCCGTGAACGCCCCAGCCGCCTTCGCCGAGGCCTACGTGGCTGGCCTGCACGAGCCAGTACGAGGGCAGCTCCCGCGCCAGATCGGGGAAGAACCCGTGGCCCGTGATCGGAAACCAGCTCCCACCGAGCAGCGCGAGCACTCCGACCAGGCCGCCGACGGCGGGGCCGATCGAGTCTGAGCTGAGCAGGTGCCCGAGGGCGATCCCCAGGGCCGCGAACGGAATCAGCCCGACGAGCAGGAGCCCGGTCATGGCCAGCCAGCGGCCGGCCGGCAGGCTCACTCCGAGCGCCGCGCCGCAGGCGTACAGGGCGAGAATGCTGAGCCCGGCCAGCAGGTAGCCGGTCAGGACCTTTGTCCCGATGTAGGACGAGGACGAGAGCGGGCTGGCGCGGAGCTGGCGGTTCCAGCCGGCGGCGCGGTCGGCGGCGATGCGCGCGCCGCTGGCGAGCATCGCGTTCATCGTGGCGAAGGCCGCGATCCCGATCATGAAATAGAGCGGCAGCGATATCCCGGTGCCCGAGAAGTCCCCGACATCGCGGTTGGGCGCGGCGATCGCGAGGAAGAGGACCACCGGAAGCGCGAGCGCGAGGATCACCACGCGTCGGTTGCGGATGGCCCTCAGCAGCTCGTAGCGCGTGTAGACGGCGGTGCTCATGCGAAGACCTCTTCGTTCAAAGTCGGCTGGGGTTGGTCGCTGGTGAGCGCCACGAAGGCCTGCTCGAGTCCCGCCCCGGTGATCTCGATGTCCTGCGCGGCGTCGTAGCGAGCGAGCAGCGCGCGGATGGCGGCGTCGGAGTCGGAGCAGGTGAGGATCACGGTCTCGCCGTGGCGCTCGGTTCCGGTCACACCCGGAAGGGCGGCCAGCGCGTCGGCGTCGACTCCCGGGAGCGTCGCTCGAATCGTGTGGCCTCCGACGAGCGCCTTGATCTCGGTGGTCGGCCCGTCGGCCACGATCTGGCCGTGTGCCATCAGCACGACGCGGTCGGCGTACGCGTCGGCCTCTTCGAGGTAGTGGGTGGCGAACACCACGGTCTTGCCCTCTGCGGCAAAGGCGCGCATGGTGGCCCAGAAGCTGCGCCGCGCCTCGACGTCGAGCGCCACGGTCGGCTCGTCGAGCACGAGTAGCTCAGGATCGCTGACCAGTGCGAGCGCGAGGCGTACGCGCTGCGTCTGGCCGCCGGAGAGCTTCTGCGTGCGCGTCTCGGAAAGGCCGCGGATGCCGGTGAGCTCGAGCACCTCTCCGACGTCGAACGGCCGCGGATACAGCGACGCCATCATGGCGATCAGCTCGCGTACCGAGAGGTCGCCGATCAGGGCGCCCGTCTGCAGCATCACGCCGACCTCACCGGCGGCGATCGCGTCCTGAGGGCCGTCGCCGAAGATCGAGACGGCGCCGGCGTCGGGCTTGGTGAGGCCGAGGAGCATGTCCAGCGTCGTCGACTTGCCCGCGCCGTTGGGCCCGAGCAGAGCGACCGTTTCGCCGCGCCCAATTGACAGGTCGACCCCGCGCACCGCGTGCACGGGTCCATCCGATCCAGAGAACGACTTGACCAGACCTTGGAGCGTTACGTCGTCTCCGTTGCTTGATGTCGCGAGATGAGCCATAGCAACAGGCTGGCCCCCGCGACCCGGTTCTGACATCGGTCGGCCGGTGGGCCTATCGCATGGGTGCCGGGTCATCCGATCGAAGGACGGGCAACCAGCAGTCTATTGTGCTAGGTTCCTAGTTATATGACGGAGCCGATCATCGAGTTCCACCTGGACGCCGGGTCCGGCCTCTCGCCGTACCTCCAGATCGTGCGGCAGGTCCGGCACGCGCTGCGGCTGGGCGTGCTGCGTGAGGGTGACCAGCTGCCCACGGTCAAGGACGTGGTCTCACGGCTGGCGATCAATCCCAACACCGTGCTCAAGGCCTACCGGGAGCTCGAGCACGACGGGCTCGTGGCCGCCCGCCCGGGGATCGGCACGTTCGTGACCCGGACGCTGACCGACGCGACGCTGGCGGCGCACGGACCGCTGCGACAGGACCTGGGGCGCTGGCTGACCAAGGCCCGGATGGCCGGACTCGACGACGAGAGCATCGAGGCCCTGTTCACGGCCACCTTTCGCGGCGCCTCCCGCCAGGACGTAGCGTGACCGTCGTCCTCCGGGCCCGGGGACTGGGCAAGAACTTCGGGCGCCGCCCCGCGCTGGCGGACTGCACGCTCGACATCCCGGCCGGGCGGGTCGTCGGGCTCGTCGGCCCCAACGGGGCCGGCAAGAGCACGCTGCTGAACCTGGCCGTCGGCATGCTGACGCCGACGTCGGGCACGATCGAAGTGCTCGGCGAGCGCCCTGCGGCCGGCCCGGCGCAGCTGGCGAGGGTCGGCTTCGTCGCGCAGGATGCCCCGACCTATCCCGGACTCAGCATCGACGAACACCTGCGGCTCGGCGCCCGGCTCAACCCGGGCTGGGACGACGCCCTGGCGCGGAGCCGGATCGAGCGGCTCGGCCTCGACTTCGAGCAGCGGGCCCGGAAGCTGTCGGGCGGCCAGCGCGCACAGCTCGCGCTCACGCTAGGTGTCGCCAAGCGCCCCGAGCTGCTGATCCTCGACGAGCCGGTCGCCAGCCTCGACCCGCTCGCCCGGCGGGAGTTCATGCAGGACCTGATGGAGTCCGTCGCCGAGCACGAGCTGAGCGTCGTGCTGTCCTCGCACCTGGTCTCCGACCTGGAACGCGTCTGCGACCACCTAATCGTGCTCGTCGCCTCGCGCGTGCAGCTCGCCGGCGACCTCGACACGCTCGTCACCACCCATCACCGGCTCACCGGACCCCGCCGCGACCCCGCCACGCTCCCGGCAGACCAGAAGGTCATCTCCGAAAGCCACACCGATCGGCAGAGCACTTTCCTTGTGCGCACCGACGCGCCGATCCACGACCCCGCCTGGAGTGTCGGGCAGCTCAGCCTGGAGGACCTCGTCCTGGCCTACATGGGCCAGTCGACGGCGCGCGCCGAGCACCGGCCCGCGCTCGAGGCGGTCCGATGATCTGGCTGACATGGCGCCAGTTCCGCGTGCAGGCCGCGACGATGGCCGCCGCGCTCGCCGGCTTCGCCGTCATCCTCGGCGTGACCGGAGGGAACCTGGCCGACGACTACGCGACCGGGATCGCGGCCTGCACTGCCCAGGGCAACGGCTGCTCGAACTTCGTCAACCGGTTCTTCCAGGACCACCAGAACCCCTTCCTCGCCGTCACCGCGGTCGTACTGATCCTGCCTGCGCTGATCGGGCTGTTCTGGGGAGCGCCGTTGATCGCGCGCGAGCTCGAGGCCGGCACGCATCGGCTGGTGTGGAACCAGAGCATCACCCGCACCCGCTGGCTGGCCGTCAAGCTCGCTCTCACCGGCCTCGCCGTCGTCATCGCCGCGGGACTGGGCAGCCTCGCGGTGGACTGGTGGTCCAGCCCGCTCGACAAGGCCGCCGCCGGCGACCAGTTCTCGCGGATGGAGCCATTGCTGTTCGCCGCACGCGGCATCGTGCCGATCGGCTACGCGGCGTTCTCCTTCGCGCTCGGCGTGACCGTCGGGATGCTGGTCCGCCGTACCGTGCCCGCGATGGCGATCACGATGACCGTGTTCGTCGCCGTCCAGATCGCGATGCCGCTACTGGTACGGGAGCACCTCATCGCGCCCGTCCGTGCAACCGTCGAGATCAACGGGTCGAACCTCGACCAGTTCTCGGCGGGTCCGGGCGGTCCCATACGCGTGAGCACGGGCCCGCCCGACACGGGCGCCTGGCTCCTTTCCAGCCACACCGTCGACGCCTCCGGTCGTACCGTCGAGGCGCTCCCCCTTTCCCTCGGGTCAGGACCGTGCGCGCCACGCCGGCAACAGCCGGCGCAGGCGCCTGCGCGCCCGGATCCGGGCCACGAACTCGCGGACTGCTTCGCCGAGATCAAGCGGCTCGGCTACCGGCAGCAGGTGAGCTACCAGCCCTCGAGCCGCTTCTGGTCGTTCCAGGGGATCGAGACCGGGATCTACAGCATCCTCGCCCTCGCCCTCGCGGGGTTCTGCTTCTGGCGGATCCGCCACCGCCTCGCCTAGACCGGACCGGTCTAGAGTGCTGCTGGTGTCGCCCGAAGCCCTTGCGGGCGTCCCCGCCGTGGATGTGCTCCGGGAGCGCTCGGCGGAGCTGGGGGCGATCGAGGCCGCGGTTGGCGTCTCCGTCGCCGGGGACGGTCGCCTGCTCGTCTTCGAAGGCCCGGCCGGGATCGGCAAGAGCTCGCTCCTGCGAGCCGTTCGCGACCGTGCCGAAGCGGCTGGCATGCAGATGCTCACGGCCCGCGGTGGGGAGCTGGAGCGCCGCTTCGGTTTCGGGGTCGCTCGTCAGCTTTTCGAGGCCGTAGTCCAGGACGGCCGCTCAGCCCCCCGCCTGCTCGCCGGCACGGCGCGCCTCGCCGGCCCGGTGCTCGGCGTCGACCCAAGCCCGGAGGACCAAGGGGCTCCGCGCGATCCGGGCGAGGCGGCGTTCGCCGTCCAGCACGGCCTCTACTGGCTGACGGCGCGGCTCAGCGAGCGCCGGCCGGTGGCGCTGGTCGTCGACGACGCGCACTGGGCCGACCCGGAATCGCTGCGCTTCCTCGTCCACCTCGCCCGCCGGCTCGAGGGCCTGCCGGTGCTGCTCGCCGTGGCGACACGACCCCCGTCGGACGGCGACCGTCTGCTCCATCGGCTCGCCGCGACCGCAGGCGCGGTGGCCTTGCAGCCGGCTCCGCTGAGCGAGGCCGCGAGCCGCGAGATCGTCCGCTCGCTGGCGCCAGACGCCGACGACGAGGTCTGCCGGATCTGTCACACCCGTGCGGGCGGCAACCCGTTCTACCTTCGCGAGCTGGCCAACGGGCTTCGGTCCGAGCGCCTCGAGCGCGGCTCTGCTGCAGCCGATCGGCTCGCGGACTGGAGCCCGGAGAGTGTGACCCGATACGTGCGCGCGCGCGTGGCCGCCGTCCCGACCGCGGCGCGCTCGCTCGCGCGGGCGGTCGCGATCCTGGGCCAGGACGCCCACGCCGGGCACGCCGCGGCGATCGCACGGCTCGACAGCGAGGCCGCGGACGAGGCTGCCGACGCACTACGCGCCGCCGGGATCCTGTCCTCCGGGCCCGGGCTCGCCTTCGCGCACCCGATCGTCCGGTCGGCCGTCTACGACGAGATCCCCGCCGCGGCGCGCGCGGGCGCGCACGCTCGCGCCGCGCGCCTCCTCGCTGGGGAGGGAGCGTCCGACGAACAGATCGCGGCGCAGCTGATGGCCTGCGAGCCACGCTCGGATCCGTGGACGTCAGAGCGACTCGCTCAGGCCGCCCGCGAGGCGCTCGCGCGGGGGGCGGCGGCCGCCGCCGCCGGCTACCTGCGGCGTGCGCTCGACGAGCCGCCGCCGGCCGCCGCCCGGGCAAGCCTGCTGCTCGAGCTCGGGGCCGCCGAGGCTTCGGCCTACGAGGCGGGGCCGGCCGTCGACCACCTGCGCCAGGCCTTCGAGGCCGCAACCGAACCGTCCGCGCGACGGCAGGCGGCGCTGCTGCTGGCCAGCCTCCAGACACAGAACGGGCAGGGAGCCGAGGGCGTCGAGCTGGTCCGGCAGGTGCTGGAGGAATGCGCCGGCGACCGGGCACTCGCCACGTCGGTCGAGGCGCAGCTCGTGAACCTGGCCCGCTTCCAGGCCTCGACCCGGCCGCTGGCGCACGACGTCGCGGCGCGCCTGCGCCAGCGCGTGGATGCCGGCGAGGACGGCGCCGCGATGCTGGCGACCGTCGCTGCGGAGATGGCGATGGCCGGCGAGTCTGCGGGCCGGGTCGCGGAGCTGGCCAAGCGCGTGCTCGAGCACCCGCCCGATCCGGGCGAGTCCATGGGCGACTACTCCTTCATGATCGCGCTCCGCGCGCTGACCGTGGCCGAGGAGCTGGAGCTCGCGACGCGCGTGCTCGACGAGGCGATCGACGCCGCCTCGCGCCGCGGGGCGGCCATCGACCTCGGCTTCCTGATGGCGTTCCGCTCGGACGCCGCCTACCGCCGCGGGGCGGTCTTCGACGCCGAGGGGGACGCACGCACCGCGTACGCCTTCGCGCTCGAGAGCGAGTGGCTGATCGGGGTGCCGGCGAGCGTCGCCTACCTCGTCAGCGCGCTGGTCGAGCGCGGCGAGCTCGAGGAGGCGACGCGGCTGGTCGAGGAGGCGGGGCTTGCGGCGCCCGCCGCCGTGCTCCCGGACCACTACACGACGCATCTCCTGCTGCACGCCCGCGGGCGCCTTCGGATCGCCGCCGGCGCGCTGGAGGACGGGATCGCCGACCTCCTGGAGTGCGGCCGGCGCCAGACCGCGATCGGCGAGCTGAACCCGTCGCTCACGCCGTGGCGGTCGGAAATGGCACCGGCGCTATTGCTCACCGGGGAGGCGGAGGAGGCTCGCCGGATGTGTGTCGAGGAGCTCGCTTTAGCGCGCGAGTTCGGCGCGCCGCGCGCGATCGGCATGGCGCTGCGTGCAGCGGGGGTCGTCGAAGGCGACGTCGAGCTCGTGCGCGAGGCAGCAGCGCTGCTCGCGCGGTCACCCGCTCGCCTCGAGCACGCCCGCGCGCTCGCCGATCTGGGCGACCTGCTCGAGCGAGACGGCGCCCGCTCGGAGGCGTGCGACGTCCTGCGCGAGGCGCTGGAGCTCGCCCATCGCTGCGGCGCGGGGGCGCTGGAGGAGCGAGCGCTGGCGGGCCTGCGTGCGGCGGGCGCCCGCCCGCGGCGCCCGGTGCTGAGCGGCCCCGACGCGCTCACCGCGAGCGAGCGCCGGGTGGCCGAGCTGGCGGGGAGTGGGATGACCAACCGCGAGATCGCCGAGTCGCTGTTCGTGACCGTGCGCACGGTCGAGTTCCACCTCAACCACAGCTACCGCAAGCTCGGCATCGACTCGCGCAGCAGGCTCGCGGAGGCGCTGCCGCGGTGAGCCTCAGCGGCGTGCGCAGATCACGTACACGGCGGCCAGGGTCGCAACGTTGCCCGAGTTGACGGCCTGTCCCTGCCATCCGGTCGGAGTGCCGCCGGACGGCGTCGGCGCGCTGACACGGATCCAGGACGAGTTCTGGCTGGTGTCGACGCCTCCTCCGACGGCAACTTCCCCGCTCAGGCACGAAGCGGTGGCCGGCGGTCCGGACTTGTAGTCCCGCTCTCTGACCGTGACGGTCCCGAACGTGCCGGTCGCTCCGGCCGGACCGGTCGCGCCGGGCGCGCCCCGCAGCGAGGAACGCGTCCCCGCACTGAAGTCGCCGACGGTCAATGAGCCGTTCCGCACATCTGCGCCGCGGAGCGAGCTGTTCTTGATGTCCTTCCCGCTCAAGGAGCCGTCGGTCACGTTCTTTCCGGTGATGGCCACGGCCGCGTAGCCGGTGCCCCCAAGGGAAACGAACAAGGCGACCATCGATATGACGAGGGCCGGCTGGGGCCGGCGCCGCGGGGTCAGGTTCATCCGACCCACCGTACGCGAGGTCGGCGGGCCCACAGCGTTCTCCGCCACCAGAGTTATCCGCGCGCCTCCACAGGATTTACCGGCGCCCGCGGCGGCTCGTACGATGTCCCGTGCATGGCCGCGCAGCCCGATGCCGCAGAGCAGCCCCGTGCGCCCCTGACCCGGGAGCGGGTGCTGCGCGCCGCCGTCCAGCTCGCCGACGACCGCGGCATCGAGCTGTTGACGATGCGCAACCTCGGTCACGAGCTCGGGGTCGAGGCGATGTCGCTCTACAACCACGTCGCCAACAAGGAGGACGTCCTCAACGGCCTCGTCGAGGTCGTCGTGGGCGAGATCCTCGTCGCCGTGGACAAGGTCGCGCCGCCCTCCAGCCCGGACGAGTGGCAGGCCGTCATGCGGGCGCGGATCCTCGCAGCCCGCGAAGTCCTGCTCCACCATCGCTGGGCACCCGACCTCCTGGAATCGCGGACCGACATCCCGCCGAGCCTGGTCCCGTACTACAACTCGGTCCTCGGGCTCATGCGCGAAGCGGGCTTCTCGCTCGACCTCGCCCATCACGCGATGCACGCCCTCGGCACTCGCACGCTCGGGTTCACGCGCGAGCTGTTCGTCGCAGAGGACAAGGTTGTCGACCCGGACGTGGCCGCCGTGATGATGCAGCAGATGGCCGGCCGCTTCCCCTACCTCGGCGAGCTGATGCGGGTGGTCACCCACGACGCCGGGTCCACGTTGGGCAGCGGTTGCGACGACCAGTTCGAGTTCGAGTTCGGGCTCGACCTGCTCCTCGACGGGCTCGAGCGGCTGCGCGCCGCCGAGTGGCATCTCCCCGACGGCTCCTGACGACTTCTGAGCCTTTCCGCTTGACGGGCTTACGCTGTATGGTCTAACTTACGCCATACACTTACTATGTACGCATACGGCGTACGTCGGAGAAGGGTGAGGCTCGTGATGGCGACGTTGACACGGTGGGTCCTTGCTCACAAACGCCTGGTGGCGGGGCTCTGGATCGTCGTTACGATCGTCGCCTTCGGGGCGATTCAGCCGGCGGGCGATGCTCTCTCCGACGAGTTCGGCGTGCCGGGCCGCGAGGGCTTCGAGACGAACCGCGTGATCGCGTCGACCTATGGGAACGGGGGCGATGTCGCCCCGGTCGTCCCGGTGGTGACGCTCCCCAAGGGGACGACGATCGACTCTCCCGGCGTCACCGCGGAGCTCGACAACGCCCTTGCCAAGATGGAGCAAGCGCTGCCGAACGCCCGCGTCGCGTCGTACGTCTCGACGCGTGACGACGCCTTCGTGTCGCGTGACCGCCGCACCACCTACGCGCTCATCTACATCCCGCAACCGGGCGGGCTCGAGCCCGGCCAGCTCGAGGCGCGCCGGGCCCAGGCGGCGCTCGCCGGCGTCACCGTCGGCGGGTCGCCGGTCGAGGTCACGGGGCTCGAGGCACTGCGCGCCGCCGCCGCGGACGGCCAGGGCGAGACCACGAGCGTGAGCGTCCTCGTGGAGGTCCTGGTCGCGGGCGCCGGCGCCCTGATCGTGCTCGCCTTCGTCTTCGGCTCGTTCATGGCGATCGTGCCGCTGCTGATGGCGGCGGTCGCGATCCCGACGACGTTCCTTCTCATCTGGCCGCTCGCCAGCGTCACCGACGTCTCGGTCGTCGTCCAGTTCCTGGCCGCGCTCGTCGGGCTCGGCATCGCGATCGACTACGCGCTCCTGGTCGTGATGCGCTGGCGCGAGGAGCGACGCAAGGGGAACACGACCAACGAGGTCGCGATCCAGAACGCGATGGCGCACGCGGGCAAGGCCGTTGTCTTCAGCGGTACGACCGTGGCGATCGCGCTGCTCTCGCTGGTCGTGCTGCCCGTTCCCGTCCTGCGCAGCATCGGGATCGCCGGCATGTTCATCCCGCTGGTCAGCGTCGCCGTGGCGATCACCCTGCTGCCGGTCGTCCTCGCGACGGTCGGGCCGCGGCTGGACTGGCCGCGCACGCGCAGGGAGGACCGCGCCGGGCGCTTCTGGACGGCGTGGGCCGCGTTCGTCGTGCGCAACCGCTGGGCTGCGGCGATCGCGTCCACCGCCGTGCTCGTGGCGATTGCCGTTGCCGCGTTGTCGATCCAGCTCGGGAACCCGCGTGCGGACTCGCTCGCCCAGTCGGGAGCGGCGCGGGCCGGCTTCGACAAGCTCGAACGATCTGGCATCGGCGCCGGGCCGCTCTCGCCGTTCGACGCGCTCGTGCGCGGCGGTGAGCCCGACGCGCTCGCCGAGACGCTGGCCGGTGTCGAGGGTGTGAAGGCCGCGGTCGCCCCACGCGACTGGCGCCGCGACGGCACGGCGCTCGTGACCGTCATCCCGACCGCTGACGGCAACTCGTCCGAGGGCCGCGCCACGCTCGGCCGGATCCGAGCCGCGACTCCGGCCGAGGTCGCGATCGGCGGCCAGTCCGCGCAGGACTCGGACTTTGTCGACGCCGTCTACGGCAACTTCCCGGCCCTCGTCGCGCTGATCTCCGTGCTCACGTTCCTGCTGCTCGCGCGCGCCTTTCGCTCGCTGGTCCTCGCGCTGAAGGCCGTCGCCTTGAACATCCTCTCGGTCGCCGGCGCCTGGGGCGTGATGGTGCTCGTGTGGCAGAACGGGATCGGCTCGGAGGCGATCTGGGGCATCGAGGCGACGGGCTCGATCACGGTCGAGATTCCGGTCGTGGTGTTCGCGTTCCTGTTCGGGGTCTCGATGGACTACCAGGTGTTCATCATCAGCCGGATGCGGGAGGCGTACGACCGCAACGGCTCGACCGAGGCGGCGATCGTCGAGGGCATCGGCCGGACCGGCCGGCTCGTCACGAGCGCCGCACTGATCCTCGGGCTCGCGTTCGTCGCCCTCAGCGCCAGTCCCGGCACCGAAGTGAAGATCTTCGGGACCGCGCTCGCGGCCGGGATCCTGCTCGACGCGACGATCGTCCGCGCCGTGCTGGTGCCCGCGGCGATGTCGATCCTCGGTCGCTGGAACTGGTGGCTGCCGCACTGGCCCGCGCGCGTGCTCAGGGTCAAGCCGTCGGTCGGCCGGCGCGAGCCCGCGGTCACTACGGACGGCTGAACGCCATAGTCCGACGCGGACTATACTGGCGCGGACTATGGTCGAGCGCCCACCCGCGACGCGAACCGAGCTCGCCGTGCTCGGCCTCCTGGCCTGGAGCGGCGAGTCGTCGGGCTATGAGCTGCACAAGCGAGCCGGGAGCTCGGTCGGGTTCATCTGGGCGCCCGCGCGCAGCCAGCTCTACGCGGTCCTGAAGCGGCTCGCGGCCGACGGGCTCGCGGCCGGCCGCGACGTGGTGCAGACGGACCGGCCCGACAAGCGGATGTTCAGCGTGACCGAGGCCGGGATGGCGACGCTGCGGGAGTGGCTCGACCGCGTCGAGCCGATCGAGCCGGAGGATCGCGACGGCCTGCTGCTGAAGCTGTTCTTCGGTGCGTTCGGCGACCCGGAGGCCGGCCGGCGCCAGCTGCTCGACTACCGCGCGCGGGTCGAGCAGCGGCTCGCCACCTACCGCGAGATCGAGGGCACGTTCGACGACGACAGCGAGGCGGCGGCGCTGCAGCGACTGCAAAGCCTGCGCCTGGGCATCGCGCTGATGGAGGCGAGCCTTGGGTGGGCCGACGAGACGCTCGCGGCGATCGCGTCGGCGGCGACCGCCGGCGGCCGGGCATGAAGGCGCCGCACCGGATCCTGGCCGCTGTGCTCGCGGCGGCCGCTCTCGTCGCCGCCGGCTGCGGCGGAAACGATGACGGCGCCGCGCCGGATCGTCCGCGCAGCGAGGCGACGCCGACCGCGACGCCGGCGCCTCCGCCGGCGCCGCGTGCCAAGGCGGTCCGATTCGAAGCGACCGACGGCGAGCGTGTGACGGCCCAGTACATCCCCGCCGGCAGGGCGGCCCCGGCGGTCGTTCTCCTGCACGAGATCCGCGGCGGCCCCGAGCAGTGGGACGGGCTCGTCGGATACCTGCACGCCGCGGGCTTTGCCACGCTCGCCTACCAATCGCGGTCGTCGGTGGTCGACCGTGACCGCCGTCGCGACGCGCTTGGCGCGATCCGCTGGCTGCGCGCGCGCCCGGACGTCGATCCGCACCGCCTCGCGATCGTGGGCGCGAGCATCGGCGCCTCGACCACCGTGCTGACGATGGCCTCCGGCGGGCGGCGCACCGTCGACGCCGCCGTCGCCTTGTCGCCGCCCGACAGCGCCGACATCTGGGCGCTGCAGGATTCCGGGCGCTACCACCCGCACGACCTGCTCCTGGTCTCCGACGAGCGCGAGTCCTCAAGCGCCGACGGGATGCTCAAGGGCGCCACGCGCTCGAAGACGATGCGCTCGGCCGGGCCTGGACACGGCGTCGCACTGCTCGGCGAGGCGGGGGTGCGCGACGCGCTCCTGGCGTGGCTCGGCGACCACGTGCGCCCGTGATCAGCTCAGGACACCGAGCCAGACCCGCGCGATCGCGTCGAGGATCGCCTCGCGCGTGGCCGCAGGGTCGTCGATCCACCACAGCACGAGCGATGCCATGCCCATGCTGAGCAGCTCGGCCAGCGGCTCGAGCTCGCGCGCCGGGATCGGCTTGGTGCTGAGCGCGCGGATCAGGGCGACGAGGGTCGTGCGCGCGCGCTTGTGGACATCGACCCGGAACGCCTGGACCACCGGCCCGCCGCCGCTGTCGCGGAACAGCATCCGCCACGCGTAGGCGTGCGTCTCGACGTAATCCAGCCACACCTCGAGCACGGCGCGCAGGCGCTGCTCGAGCGTCCCCGCGGCGGGGATTGCGCCGGCGAAGGTGCCGAGGTCCTCGCGATGGCGCTCGAGCAGTGCCAGGTAGAGCGCCGTCTTGTCATCGAAGTGGCGGTACAGGACCGGCTTCGTGACGCCGGCCGCGGCGGCGACATCGTCGAGCCGCGTCGCGTCGTAGCCGCGCTCGCCGAACAGCCGCCCGGCGGCCTCGACGATCAGGAGACGGCGCTGCTCGGGAGCGAGACGTTTGCGTGCTGACGTCATAAGTTACCCGATAGTAGCTTAGGTGCTACGGTCCTGCCATGAGCGCCACCACCAACACCACACCCGAGCGGACCTACGATCCGATCCATCGCGTCTCGATGGCCTTCGAGCGTGAGGGTGACAAGCTCTGGGTGTTCACGTGGCTCGACCACGACGGGCATCTTCCCGAGCACTTCCACCCCACGCTCACCGAGTACTGGGAGGTGCTCGAAGGCACCGCCGACGTGAAGGTCGACGGCCACTGGCGCGAGCTCACCGCGGCCGACGCGCCCGTGCTCGTCGCCCCGGGCGTCCGTCACGAGCTCCGCAACACGAGCGGCAGCCAGGCGCGCCTGCGCACCGAGGTCACGCCGGCGGGCCGGCTCGAGGAGTTCCTGACCGAGAGTGCCCGCGCCGCGCGCGAGGGCCTTTATAACGCCCGCAACCTCCCGACCGGCCTGCGCGGTGCCGCGTGGGTGAGCGAGTTCGCCCTCCGCTTCCGCGACGAGACCGTGATGTGCTCGCCGCCTCCGGCGCTCCAGCGCGTGCTGCTCCCCGCGGCGGCGCGACTCACCCGCAGGTACCGCGCCTGACCGTCAGGAACCGGCGGGCGGGTCCGCCGGGGCGAGCTCGCGCTCGACCTCGTCGACGAAGTCGAGATGCAGGTCGAGCAGCCGGCGCAGGAAGCCGTTGACGAGCAACAGGTATTTGCGGCGGTGGGCGATCTCGTCGGCGGTGGCCGCGCTGTCCTCGAGTCGGCGCCCGAGGTCGGCAATGTCCTCGCGCAGCGTGGCGATGCTCTCGCGCGTGACGTCCTCGCCCACGAGATCCGTCATCAGGAGGCGCAGGAGCACCTCGGACTTGACCGGCGTGAAGGTGACGGGCGTGCGCGCGTAGTCGCGCAACGCCTCCAGGCCCTTGTCGCTGAGCTTGTAGACGGTGCGCGGGCGCGTGCGGCCCGGCTCGGTGTGCGCGTCGAGGTAGCCGAGCCGTGCCAGGCGCTTGGGCTCGACGTAGTACTGGCTCTCACCCGCCCAGTCGAGGATCCGCCCGCGGCGGGCCATCCGCAGCAGGTCGTGCGCGCCGGCGCCGTCCTGCCCGACGAGACCCATGATCTCGTAGGAGAACAGGCTGAGCTCAGGTCGTGTCATCGCTATCTTTCGTAGCTTATGGCAATGAGTGCGACCGCGCGGCAGTGGGGCGCCCGATGGGGCGACCGGCCGGACGCCTGGGCAGTGAGCGAGGAGCAGCACACTCCGCTCTACGAGGCGGCGCTGGAGGGCGTCGGGCTCGACCGCGGCGATCGCCTGCTCGACCTCGGCTGTGGCACCGGGGTATTCCTGCGGATGTGCGCCGACCGTGGCGTCGTCGTGTCCGGCCTCGACGCCGCCGAGGGCCTGCTCGCGCTCGCCCGCGCCCGCGTCCCCGAGGCCGACCTGCGCCTCGGAGACCTCCAAGCGCTTCCGTACGCCGACGACAGCTTCGACGTCGTGACGGGCTTCACGTCGTTCTTCTACGCCGACGACACGGTCGCGGCGCTCCGCGAGGCCGGCCGCGTGGCGCGGGCCGGCGCGCCCGTGGTGATCGCCGTGTGGGGACGCCCGGAGCGCTGCGAGATGGAGGCGGTGAAGCAGGCCGTCGCGGCCTTCCGGGGCGCCGAGCCGCCTACGTGGCGACCCACGATCGTCGAGGAGCTCGTACCGCGGGCCGGGCTCGCCGTCGCTCGCTCGCTCGACACCACGTGGGCGTACGAGTACGGCGACGACGACGCGGTCGCGGGCGCCCTGCTCGCCGCCGGTGGCGCCCGCGCCCTCGCCGGCGCCGGCCGCGAGCCCGCCCTCCGCGCCGCGATCCTGCGTGCGGTGGCGCCGTACCGGCAGCCGGACGGCAGCTACCGGATGTCGAACGAGTGGCACGTCGTGATCGCCCGCGCCGGAGGCTAAGCCCCCTCGAGGGCGAGGTCGGCGGGGACCTCCGCGTAGCCATGACGGGGCGCGCGGATGAGCAGCGCCGTGGCGACAGCGGCCGCCATCGCGAGCACGGCGCCGACCCACAGGGCGTCATGGAAGCCGTCGACGTAGGACTGCGGAGAGCCGTCGCCGAGCGCCGCTCCCGCGGGGACGAGCGCGCCGAGACCTGCGACGCCGACCGCGATCCCGACCTGCCGGAACATGTCATTCACGCCCGCGGCGAGGCCGGCCTGCTCGGCGGGCCCGAGCTCAGCGCGACCTGGCTGACCGTCGGGTTCAGGATCCCGGTGCCGACCATCGCGACGAGCAGGCCGGGCAGGAACAGCCACCACGTCGAGTCCACCGTCTCGATCGTGAGCAGCGCCAGCCCGGCGCCGACCAGCGCCAGTCCGGACGCGATCAGCACGCGCGCGGAGACCTTCTGGCCGACCGACGCCATCGAGCCCGCGACGAAGAAGTTGAGCATCGTCCCGGGCACGTACACGAGACCGGCCTCGATCGCCGACAGTCCGAGGATCTGCTGCAGGTACAGCGTCATGTAGAGCCACATCGCGAACAGCGACGCGGAGATCCCGAACGCCGCGACCTGGGCGCCGGTGAACGTCGGGTTGCGGAACAGCCGCAGCGGGAGCATCGGCTGCGCGATCCGTGCCTCGATCGCGATGAACGCGCACAGCAGGGCGGCGGCACCGGCGAAGCAGGCGACGATCGTCGCGCTCCCCCACCCGTCCTCGTTACCGCGCAGCAGCCCGAAGACGAGCAGGAACAGGCCGCCGGTCAGGGTGACGAGACCCGCGCCGTCCACGCGCGGCGCGCGCGGGTTCATCGACTCGGCGACGAACCTGCGGACGATCCACAGGCACATCACGCCGAGCGGGAGGTTGATGAGGAAGATCCACCGCCAGTCAAGTGCGGACGTGAGCGCGCCGCCCACGAGCGGCCCGACCGCGAACGAGCCGCCCATCGTCGCTCCGTACGCGGCGAGCGCCTTAATGCGCTCCTCCGGACTCGGGAACGCGTTCGAGAGCACGGCCAACGAGACCGCGAACATGAACGCGGCGCCGAGGCCTTGCGCCGCGCGTGAGGCGTTGAGCATCGTGATCGACTGCGCCGCCGCGCAGAGCAGCGACGTCGCGGTGAAGATGCCGAGGCCGATGCCGAACAGCCGGCGACGGCCGAAGCGATCGGCGAGCGACCCGGCGGTGAGGACCGTCGCCGCGAGCGAGAGGGTGTAGGCGTCGACGACCCACTGGAGGCCCGAGAGGCCGGTGTCGAGGTCGGCGGCGATCGCGGACAGGGCGGTGTTCACGACCGCGATGTCGAGCATGAGCATGGCTGTGGCGGCGCAGACCACGGCCAGCGTCCAGCGCTGGGTGCGCGTCATCTGTGTAACTCCTTGGCAAAGTTCGAGAAACTATGTTCCGTAGCAAAATAACCTACGGAACGTAGCTATGTCAAACCCAAGAGCGTCAGGCTGCCGCTGCGTCGTCGCGCCGGCGCTGGAGCCACGGCGTGAGCTCGTCGGCGGGCACCGGCGGGCTGAGGAAGTAGCCCTGCGCGACGGTGCAGCCGAGGTCCGTCAGCTGGTCCCAGATCGGTCCGCTCTCGACGCCTTCGGCGACCACCTCGAGGCCGAGGTTGCGGCCGAGGTCGATGGTCGATCGCACGATCGTCGCGTCGTCCTCGTTGTCGACCATGTTCATGACGAACGAGCGGTCGATCTTGATCTCGTCGATCGGCAGGTGCGTGAGGTAGGCCAGCGACGAGTAGCCGGTACCGAAGTCGTCGATCGACAGCCGGATCCCCATCGCGGACAGCCGCTCGAGCACGGCCTTCGTGCGCGGCGGGTCCTCGAGCATCGTCGACTCGGTGATCTCGAGCTCCAGCCATCGCGATTCGACGTCGTGGAACGCGAGCAATTCGGCGACCTGCTCGGGGAACTCGACATCGAGCAGGTTGCGCGTCGACAGGTTGACGGCGATCGACAGCTCCCAGCCTTGCTCGCTCCACGCGCGCGCCTGGCGCAGCGCCGCGTCGATCACGTATCGGGTCAGCGGCTTGATCAGCCCGGTCTGCTGGACGAGCGGGATGAAGTCGTCGGGCTGCACGAGGCCGCGCACCGGGTGCTGCCAGCGGACGAGCGCCTCGACCGACCGCACCTGCCCGTCAGCCAGAAACGCCTTCGGCTGGTAGTGCAGCACCAGCTCGTGCCGCTCGAGCGCACCGCGCAGCTCGCCCACCAGCGTCAGCCGGCCGGGATCGTGCCGCGCGGTCGACGCGTCGTAGAACGCCCAGCCGGAGTTCTTCTCCTTCGCGTGGTACATCGCGACGTCGGCGTGCTGCACGAGCGTCTCCACGTCGTCGCCGTCCTCGGGGAAGACCGCGATGCCGATCGAGCCCTCGATCACGAGCGGCAGCCCTTCGACGATGACCGGCCGGCCGATCTCCGCGCGCACCCGCTCCATCGCAGCCATCACGTCGGCGGGCATGTCGACGCCGGGCAGCAGCAGGCCGAACTCGTCGCCGCCCAGCCGCGCGACCGTGTCGGACTCCCGCAGCGCGGCCTCGAGCCGCTGCCCGACCTCGATGAGCAGCGCGTCACCTGCCGCGTGACCGAGCGAGTCGTTGATCTCCTTGAAGCGATCCAGGTCCATCACGACGACCGCCAGTTGCTTGCCGTCGCGCCGCGCCGTGCGGATCTCGCGCTCGATCCGGTCGCCGAACAGCGTGCGGTTGGCGAGGCCGGTGAGACCGTCGTGGAGCGCCTGGTACTCGTTGAGCTCGGACTGCGCGAGCAGTGCTTGCTCGGCCTTGCGGCGCTGCGTGACGTCCTGGACGACGCCGATCGTGAACGACTCGTCGTCGCTTTCGCCGCGTACGAGCGAGAGCGAGAGATTCGCCCACACGATCGCGCCGTCGCGGCGCACGAATCGATGCTCGGCCCGCACCGGCGCGTCGCCGCGGTCGGCCATCCCCGTGAGCGTCGCTCGCGTCGTCTGCTGGTCCTCAGGCGGCGTCAGGTCCGCGACCTCGCTGCCGCGCAGCGCTTCGGCGTCATAGCCGAGCATCTCCTGGAACGCCGCGTTCGTCTCGACGATCCGGCCGCGCGGATCGGCGAGCAGCATTCCGGCGACCGAGCCCGCGAACGTCGCCTCGAATCGGGCCAGCGCGACCACCTGGCGGCGCTTGGCGTCGAACTCCGCCGCGCGGCTGACTGCGGCCGACAGGGCGACGGCGAGCAGCTCGAGCGTCTGGCGTTCTTCCTCGCCGAGCCGGTGGTCGAAATCGCGGCTCATGACATTCAGCGCGGCGACCGGCTCGTCACCCGCGAACAGCGGCACGCAGATGAGCGAGAAGTCACCGACGCGCGCCTGCATCTTCTGGTTGATCCGCGGGTCGCTGACGGTGTCGCGGATGAGCAGGGTGTCGCGCGCCTCGAGCGCATGCCAGACGATCGATCCGGCCAGCGGCCGGCGTTCGTGCAGCAACTCGGCGACGATGCCGCACGCGCCGGCGACCAGGAGCTCGTCTCCGTCGACGAGGCTGACGATTGCTCCATCAGCGCCGGTCAGCGCCATCGCACGCTCGACAATGAGGCTGACGACCGTGTCCAGGTCGACGCCTGCCGCGGCGATGTCGCGCAGGGCGTCGACGAGCTGCGTGAGCCGATCGGAGTTGCGCTGGAGCGCCAGCTCCGTCTGCTTGCGTTCGGTGACGTCCTGGATCACTACGACTGCGGTCGGCCGCTCGCCCGGCTCGGCGGCGACGGCCGTCGTCCGCGAAAGCGCCCACAGATCACTACCGTCCTTGCGCATGTAGCGCTTCTCTAGCTCGTAGGCGCTGCGGCGGCCCGTGATGAGCTCCGCGTGTAGCGCCCCCTGCGTCTCCTGCTGATCAGGATGGACGACGTCACCGACCGCCAGTTCGAGCATCTCCTCGCGCGTGTAGCCAAGGAGCGCCTGCGCTTCGGCGTTGCTGTACAGCGCGTGGCCGTCAGCGTCGATGTGGACGATGCCAACCGCGGCACCGTCGAAGATCGTCTGCAGTCGGTTCAGCGCGTCGGCGGCATCGGGAAAGCCGCGCGCGCGCGAACTGTCCTGCTGCAACTCGAGACGACGCGTCA
Organism: uncultured Solirubrobacteraceae bacterium; assembly: GCA_963792385.1. GTDB lineage: Bacteria > Actinomycetota > Thermoleophilia > Solirubrobacterales > Solirubrobacteraceae > DASSUW01. The sequence goes on from CAWBVZ010000004.1 coordinate 274,093, forward strand.
TGGCACTTCATTCGGCGCCGGTAGCCGCTTGTTTAGTTGAAGGTCCTACGCTCGCAGTTCTTGACGGTGTCGTTGCGGTCGGCCTTCACCTTGTCGCGACCGGCGCCGCAGTCGATCGTGTCCTTCGCCCCGTCGCGCGCGTAGATGATGTCGTCGCCTCCCTGGGCGGCGACCGTGTCCTTGCCGGCGCCGGGAGTGATCTCGTCGTTGCCGATGCCGCCGCGGAACTTGTCGTCGCCGGCGTCGCCCTTCAACTGGTCGCTGCCGCCCCCGCCAATCAGAAGGTCATTCCCGGGCCCACCGTCGATGCGGTCGTCGCTGGTCCCGCCATTGACAAGGTCGACCCCGGTCCCACCGGTCATCCGGTCCTCACCCCCGAGCCCGAACAGGCAGTCGTCGCCGGCACGACCGCTCAGGACGTCGTGGACGCCGGTGCCGACAAGCACGTCTGCACCCGGAGTGCCGACAATGAACGGCACCGTGCCCGGGGCGTCGCAGGTGCGCGGAGCCGGCGGCGGAGGTGGCGGCGGAGGCGGCGGCGGGGGTGGCGTGACCACGAGGACGCACTCGACGGTGACGGCGACGGTTGCGGAGGAGCCACCGTTGAGCCTGTACGTGAACGTGTCGGGAGCCCCGCCTGCGAGGTCGTTGCAATAGTCCGCGGCGGGCCGGTAGGTCAGGCCACTGCCGGCGATCGCCGCGGTGCCGTGCGCGGGCTGCGTGAGCGAGCCGACGAACTTCGGGCCGCCGTCCGGGTCCGTGTCGTTGGCGAGCACGTCGATCGTGGTCGCGCCGGCGTTCTCGGAGATGGTCGCGACGTCGTCGTTCGCCACAGGCCGCGCGCCGGAGCAGATGCCGCCGAGCTGCGTCGAGTCGTTGCGATAGACCATCACGTGACCGGCACCCTGATCAGCGACGACGATCTCCGGCAGGCCGTCTCCCATCAGGTCGCCGACGGCCATCGCCACCCGCGTGGCGGTGGCCGGGTTCAGGTAGCCGAGCTGCGGCATGTCCTGACCGTACGTGAAGCCCCCGGTGCCATCGCCGAGATGCACCACGCCGCGGCCGTAGCCGCCGGCGCCAACGACGTCGTTGCAACCGTCGCCGTCGACGTCGGCGATCGCCACGCCGTCGAGTCCCGGGATCGACGGCAGCGTCGTCCCGACCTGCTGGAGCGCGGGCGGCTCCATCTTGAAGTAGTGGATCGACGCCACGCGGTCGGCCACGCTGTTCACGGGCTGGCCCACGAGCACGTCGAGGAGGCCGTTCTCGTCGAGGTCGCCGATCGCCGCCGACTCGACGCCACCGGGCACGGAACGCGGATTGCTGCCCGACAGGACCGACTGCGGCTGGGGCGAGAAGCCGAAAACGCCCAGGTTGTCGCCCGCGAGGCTGGTCACGATCTCGTCGGGCGGCACGTCGGCAATCGGTCCATTGAGATCGCCAACGGCCAGCGGGCCCTGGATCGCGGTGTGGTTGCAGTGGGGGTCGTTATCGGAGGGGTCGGAGCTGATGCACAGCTCACGGCCGAAGCTTCCGACCCCATGCTGGAACGCAAGCAGCGGAACCGTATTACCGTTCGCGCGGCGCATGAGGGCGAGGAAGTCGATCGTCGCGGAGCCAAGGTACGGCGGGAGGTTCACGTTGAACGCCTGCGGGTTCCCCAGCGCGCCCGCCCCGTTCCCCGTCAGCCGCACGACGTACGGCGTGCAGGCGACGTAGGCGTCGAGCTTGCCGTCGGTCGGCACCGACAAATCCGCCAGCGTGATGTCGACCGCGAGCCCCACGCACTGCGGTCCGGCTGTGTACTCCTGCACCGGTGCGAACGTACCGTCGCCGTGGTTGAGCATCACACCGACGCCGCCGCGCAACGGCATGCCAATCACGATGTCCTTGCCGTGAACGCCGTCGAGGTCGCCGAGCGCGACCGAGTCGGGGGCTCCGGGAAGCGCGACGTCGTCGCGTACGAAGCTCACGGACGCGCCCGCAGACGATCCGCCCAGCGTCGCTCCCAGGAGCAAAGCCGCGAGTGTCCAGCGGCATAGGCGCCTGGCAGGAACGTGGATCGGGCGAGCGTACCAGCGCTCGAATGGCCCGGTGAGCCGTTAGTACAGGTGTCGCGCGAGCTCGCCCGAGGCCTGACGCAGTGCCGCGTCGGTGCTCGGTACGTCGCGCAGTGCGTTGAGCAAGCCGAAGTCGTGGATGGCGCCGTTGTAGCGGACGCAGGTCACGTCGACGCCGGCCTCGTCGAGCTTGCGCGCGTACGCCTCACCCTCGTCGCGGAGCACGTCGTTCTCCGCCGTCTGGATGAGGGTCGGCGGCAGGCCGCGGAGCTGGTCGATCGTGGCCTGGAGCGGGGCGGCGTACCGGTGCCGGCGGGTGTCGGCGTCGGGAGCGTAATGGTCCCAGCCGTACTCCATGAATGCGCGCGGTAGGAACCAGCCTTCGCCGTAGGCGCGGTAGGAGTCGGTGTCGAGGTCGGTGTCGAGCGCGGGCCACAGCAGCTGCTGGAACACGATGTTCGCGCCGCCCTTGTCGTGCGCCATCAGCGTGACGGCGGCGGCCATGTTGCCGCCGACGCTGTTGCCCGAGACGGCCAGCCTCCGGCTATCGACGCCGAGGTCGTCGCCAACCTGGGTCACCCACACGGTGGCCTCGTACGCCTCGTTGATCTGGACGGGGAACTGCGCGTCAGGGACCGGCGTGTACTCGACGAACACGGCCGCGGCCTGCGAGCCCACGACGAGGTCCCGAACCAGGCGCTTGTGGTTCTCGAAGTTGCCCGCGATCCACACCGCGCCGTGGAAGAACATGAAGACCGGCAGCGTGCCGGCCGCGCGCTCAGGGCGTACGACGTACAGCGTGATCGTCCGACCGCCGACGGTGATCTGGTGCTCGGTGGTCTCGATCCCCGATAGGTCCACCGGTGTCTGGTTCTGAAGCGCTGTGACGATGTTGCGCGGCTCGTCGCCGGGCAGCTCCCAGAACGGGCTGCTGTCCTTGTTGACTTCCGCCAAGAACGCTCGGCTGCGGCGGTCGATGGCGGGGTCCTGCGCCGGATCGATCGTCGCGCGGTCGACCATGCTGGTCATCGTCTGGTCCTTCGTGTCGGTGGCGTCGTCGTCCGAGTCTCGACGACGGCGTCACAAGCTCGGGTTCGCGCGGGTGCCCGCGGGCTCGCCGTCGTCGTCGCCGCGGTCGCCCGCACGACGAGGGTGTTGCTTGCTGGTCATGCCGCGACGGTAAGGAGCCCCGCGCGGCATCGCATCGGGACCCCCACCCGGGGTTCCGGAGATCAGTCGGGAAGCGGCATGGCCTCGCGCAGGGCGGCGGCGAGGTCGCCGGCCTGCTCGGCGTCGAGCCGTACGGTCGCGATCCGGCCGAAGCGCGGGTCGTCGACGGCCACGAGGACCGTGTCCTCGCCGAACCGCGATACGAGCACCCGCTGCTCACCCACCGTGTCGATCGTCGGAGCGCGCATCGGCCGCGCACCCTAGCATGGAATTAGGGCACCCTAACTCAGTGGCTGTGACCGTGATGGATCGGCAGCGGGCGGCCGGACGGTGCGCTCACCACCGCGGGCTCGTGGCCGCTGCGCTCCTCGCGATCGCGCGCCGCCCGCAGCGGCGCCGACATGCGGGCGACGCTCGGCGGCGTGAACTGCCGCCGGGCGGGAGCCGAGCAGGTTGGGCAAGCTCCGGCGGCGGCCGCGTCAGCGACCGGCCGCCGGAGCTCGAACGGCCCACATCCCTCGCACGTGAACGCGTAGATCGGCACCTAGCTCGTCGCGGCCGCCGTCCCACGGTCGGCCACCGTCGGCCCGTCCTTGGTTGGGCGGATGTCGGAGTCGAAAATCGCCGTCGGCAGGTACAGGGAGCAGCAGGCGTTGGGGATGTCGACGATCCCGCTGATGCGTCCCTCGATCGGCGCCGACCCCAGCAGCAGATACGCCTGCTCGCCCGTGTAGCCGAACTTCTTCAGGTACTCGATCGCGTTCAGGCACGCGCGCCGGTACGCAATCGTCGCGTCCAGGTAGTGGTTCGCGCCGTCCTCGTCGACCGAGATGCCGATGAACGACAGGAACTCCGAGTAGCGCGGCTCCACGCGGCCCGGGATGAACACCGGGTTGGAGTGGATGCCGTACTTGTTCATCCCGTCCTTGATCAGGTCGACGCCGAAGTCGATGAACCCGCCCATCTCGATCGCGCCGCAGAACGTGATCTCGCCGTCACCCTGGGAGAAGTGCAGGTCTCCGCCCGACAGCTTCGCGCCGTCGACGTGGACCGGGTAGTACACGCGGCTTCCACGAGTGAAGTTCTTGATGTCGTGGTTGCCCCCGTTCTCCCGCGCGGGCACGGTGCGCGCGCCCTCGCGCGCGACCTTGTCCAGGTCGCCGCCCGACAGCGTCCCGGCCAGCGTGTCGTCCTCGAGCGGCGGCAGCGCCAGCGGCGGCACGCGATCCGGGTCGGTGTCGATCAGGGCCTGCTCGCGCCGGTTCCACTCCGCCAGCAGGTCCGCCGACGGCGCGGTGCCGAACAGCCCGGGATGCGTGATCCCCGTGTAGCTGACACCCGGGATGTGGCGCGAGGTGGCCTCCTGGCCGCGGAAGTCCCAGATCGCCTTGTAGGAGTCCGGGAAGTGGTCGGTCAGGAAGCCGCCGCCGTTCGTCCTGTCGAAGATGCCCGTGTAGCCCCATCCCTGGCCGGGCGCGTCGCCCTTCTCCTGCGGCGCCTGGCAGGGGCCCAGCTCGAGGATGTCCACCACGAGCAGGTCCCCCGCCTGCGCTCCCTCGACCGCAATCGGGCCACTGAGCATGTGTGCGCGCGCGAGGTTCACATCGCGCACGTCGTTGGCCGAGTCGTTGTTGCCGATCTGGGAGTCCGTCCACTCGCGGCACTCGACGCGGAAGTCGCTGCCAGGGCGCACGCTCGACGCCGCCGGGATGTCGGGGTGCCAGCGGTTGTGACCCGGCACCGCCTGATCGGCCATCGACTTCGACTGATCTACTGAGAACGCAACCTCGGGCATCTCTCCTCCTTCGTCTCAGCTGCTGCCGTAGGGGTAACCGGGAAGCGGCAGGATCGGGCGCGGACCCATTCCGTTCAGCACGATGGCGAAACCGAGCCACCACGCGCAGATACCGTCGGCGATCCCGATCCAGCCTGCGAGGTTGGTCCAGAACGTGCCCGACGGCGCGGCGATGTTCACGAAGCCCAGGATCACGTACACGATCACGAGCAGCAGGAACGCCAGGAACGCCGGCAGGTTGATGTAGTACGCGCCGATCGTCAGGAACGCCGTGAACACGGCCCACAGGAGCAGATAGGCCCCGAACGAGTCGCCGAACCCGCCGACGCCGGCGACGCGGTCGAGCGCGATCTCTGGAGCGAACCACCGCAAGATCATCGGTGTCGTGAACAGGAAGCAGGCGTAGGCGACGCCGAACGTCGCGCCGAACAGGTTGCCGTTGCGGAACTCCATGAGCCCGCCGACGAGCATCCCGAGCGCGCCGGTTCCGAACGCGACAGGGACGAACAGGCTGCCGTTGATGTTGAACAGCTCGGTGTTCGCCAACGACAGCGCGAGGACCGAGAACCCGAACCCGAACACGGCGAGCGGGACACCGCTCGCGCCCTCCTGGAAGTACCGCGCCTCCGCGGGCGGCGTGAAGTCCACGTTGTCGGACATCTGTTCTCCCCTCAGCTCGCGAGCAGTTCTTTGAGGACGTCGTCGATGTACTTGATGTCCACCGGGTTGGCGCCGCCGCCCGCGAAGTGGCCCCACACCCCCGGGATCACGCGCAGCTCCGCGTTGGTCATGTGGCTCACCGCGTACTCCTCGTCCTCAGGCGGGAAGTACAGGTCCTTCAGGGCCGGCAGGACGATCGTCTTGGCCTTGATCGACTTCAGCGCCTTGATGTGGTCGCCGTCGAAGCCGGGCGTCTTGCCGATGTCGCCCTTCTGCCAGGTCCACAACATCGTCAGCAGGTTGTTCGGGTCGCGGCGGTCGAGGAAGAAGCCCTCCCAGAACGCCACGAGGAAGTCCTCGAGCGTCGAGTAGCCGAGCTCCTTGTAGGCCTGCTCCCAGTAGAACGCCTGCGAGAAGCCCCAGCCGGCGTACACGCGCGCGGCGGCGCGTAGCCCCTTGACCGGCTTCTCGTCGTACCAGCCGCCCTTGAACGCGTCGTCGGCGGTCAGCGCCGACTTCACGCCCTCGAGGAAGACGATGTTGTGCTCGCTCGTCTTCGACGAGCCGCAGAACGGACATGCCCGTTGGACCATGTCGGGATAGCTGACCGCCCACTGATACGTCTGGCCGGCGCCCATCGACCAGCCGGTCACGAGCGGGAGCGTCTCGATCCCGAACTTCTCGGTGACCAGCTTGTGCTGCTGCTCCACCTGGTCGTAGAACGTGACGTTCGGGAAGCGCGCCTTGTCATACGGCGGCGGCGTGTTGCTCGGCGAGCTCGACAGCCCGTTGCCGAGCATGTTCGGGACGATGATGAAGTACTTGGCGGGGTCGAGAGCCATCCCGTCGCCGATCAGCCACTCGTTGTCCCAGTGGCGTCCCGAGTACCAGGTTGGATAGACGATCGCGTTGCTCTTGTCGGCGTTCAGCTCGCCGAAGGTCTTGTAGGCGAGCTTTGCGTCGCGGAGCGTCGCCCCGCCTTGGAGCGTCACATTCCCAAGGTCGAAGATCTCGTAGTCCTGCGGGAACTCGTCCATCTGGATAGGACCCCCTCATGGAAGGAACCGCGTTGACCCGCGGGAAAATCACTTCCTAACGGAACTATTCCGGACGGTACCACGGCGGGGGTTGCCGTGGCGCTACAGATCAGCGAAGGCGCGCGACGAAGCCGGCGAGTGAGTCGAGCAGGCCGGCGAGCTCGACCTCGTCGAGGTCACCGAAGATGGTGTCGCTCTCGGCTGCGATCCGCTCCGACAACCGTCGCTGCAGCGCCAGCCCGCGCCGCGTGATGTGGACAAGCACGCCGCGCCGGTCGCGCGGGTCGGCCTTCCGGTGGACGAGATTGTCGGCGACCATCCCGTCGATCAGGCGGGTGAGGCTCGCGGGCGGAAGCTGCGTGAACTCCGCGAGCTCCGACATGCGGTGACGGTCGCCGCGCGCGAGCAGCGCGAGGGCGCGCCAGCGCTCGACGGTGCAGTCATGATGGGCGAGGACATGCGCGAGGCGGCGCGTGATGCGGCGCTCAGCATCGCTGAGCAGGAGCACGACTGCCTCGCCGTTGGCCTCCATCGCGAGCATCGGATCCGACTCCTCTATCGCCACTGTGCAAGAGTAACGCGAGCGTCGATGGACCCCGTCATCAATGTCGCACTGGTGATCCCGCTGCATGGGTCTGCAGGGATCTTCGGACCGTCCTGCGAACTGTGCGCGGAACTCGCCGTGGCCGAAGTGAACGCGGCCGACGGCGTGCTCGGCCGCGAGCTGCGACTCTCCGTGATCGACGGCTCGGCGCACCCGCGAACGGTCGCCAACGAGGTCGGCGCGCTTGCCGCCGCGGGCCTCGTCGACGCGGTCGTGGGCTGGCACATCTCGGCGGTCCGACAGGCGGTCGCGCCGCGCATCGCGGGTCTCGTCCCTTACGTCTACACCGCGCTGTACGAGGGTGGCGAGAACGCGCCCGGTGTGTTCCTGACCGGCGAGGTCCCGTCGCAGCAACTGCTCCCGGCGATGCGCTGGCTGAGCCGTGAGCACGGAGTCCGGCGCTGGTCGATCGTCGGCAACGACTACGTCTGGCCGCAGGTCACCGCACGCGCTGCGCGCGGCTACGCGCGCATGTGCAGCGGGGAGATCTGCCACGAGGCGTTCCTCCCGCTCGGGTTCCGGTCCTGGGGCCCGACGGTCGAGGACGTCGAGCGCTCGCGCGCCGACGCCGTGATCATGCTGCTCGTCGGGTCCGACGCCGTGACCTTCAACCGCGCGTTCGCCGCCGTCGGCCTCGACAGCCGTTGCCGCCGGCTCAGCACGCTGATCGACGAGAACACGCTGGCCGGAAGCGGCGCCGGCGGCACGCGCGGGATCTGCGCCGCGGCCGCCTACTTCGAGACGCTGGCGACACCCGAGAGCCTCGACTTCGGGTGGCGCTACACGCAGAGCTTCGGCCCCGACGCGCCGGCGCTCAACAGCGTCGGCGAGTCCTGCTACGAGGGGATCCTCCTGCTGTCCGCGCTCGCCAGGCGCGCCGGCAGCCTCGAGGTGCAGAAGATGACGACGGCGGCCGAGTCGCTCTCGTACTCAGGCCCGCGGGGAGAGGTCCAGATGCGGCACCGCCATCTCAACCAGCGTGTCTACCTGGCCGAAGCACACGACGTCGAGTTCGACGTCCTGGCGCAGCTCTGAGCCGCGTTCAGTCGGTGGCAAGGATGACGTCGGACGCCTTGACGATCGCCGTCACCGGCTTGCCATCCTGAAGGCCCAGCTCGCGGGCGGCTTCGACGGTGATCGACGCGACGAGCCGCTGGCCGTTGACGTCGAGCTCGACGTTCGCGATCGCAGCGCCCTCGTTGATGCTCGTAACGGTGCCGGAGAGCTGGTTGCGTGCGCTGAGCTTCATGTCCACTCCTTGGTCGGTGGTTTCACAGTCGTAGCAGCCGGGTGGCTGAGGCCTTCCACGTGGCGATGATGGCGGCGCCCTGCGTAAGGTCGAGGTCGTGGGCGGAGGCGTCGCTGAGCTCCGCCGTCAGCGGCTGCGGCGCGGCGAGCCCGGCGCGGATGCGGTTGCCGACGGCGGTGACCGAAACGACACGGACGGCGAGGTGGTTCTGGGCGGAGCCGGTGCGCTCGGTGCCAGGCGGCGAAAGCGCGATCTCCCACGGGTAGATGCTGACGGCGACCGGGCCCTCGCCGGGTTCGGTGCTGAGCACCGTGCCGCCGCCGTCGAGCGCGACGTGCGTGAGGCCGTCGTCCCCGACCCGTGCGGTGCCCGTGAGCACGACGGCGCCGGAGAAGTCGGCGACGAAGGCCGACGCCGGCGACGCCGCGAGCTCGCCGGCGGTGCCCTCCTGGATCACGCGGCCGCCGTCGATCACGCCGACGCGGTCGCCCAGCAGCGCAGCCTCGGTGAAGTCGTGGGTCACGAGCAGCGCCGGCACACCGGTCTCCGCCAGCACCGCCATCAGCTCCCGCCCCCCGGCCGCGCGGAGGCGCGGGTCGAGCGCCGACAGGGGCTCGTCGAGCAGCAGCGCCGCCGGCCGGAGGGCGAGTGCGCGCGCGACCGCGACGCGCTGGCGTTCCCCGCCCGACAGCGTCCGCGGCCGCTCGTCCGCGAGCTGCGCGATGCCGAAGCGGTCGAGCAGCTCCAGCGCGCGCCGGCGTCGCTCGTGGCGGTCCAGGCCGCGCAGCGGATAGGCGACGTTCTGCCACACGCGCAGGTGCGCGAACAGCGCGTACTCCTGGAACACGTAGCCGCAGCGCCGCCGCTCGGGAGCGAGATCGATGTCGCGGTCGGTGTCGAGCCACACCTCGTCACCGCAGCTCACGCGACCGCGGTCCGGCCGCACGAGCCCCGCTACGACCCGCAGCACCGACGTCTTGCCGGCGCCGGACGGGCCGGCCAACGCTAGGCAGGAGCCGGCCGGGACCTCGAGTGCGACGTCGAGCGCGAATGCCCCGAGCCGCGTGGCGGCCTCAACGCGCAGCACCGCCGAGCCACGCCGAGCCGCTCAGCAGCTTGACCGACAGCAGCAGCGCCGCCGACACGGCGACCAGCACCGCTGACAGCGCGAGCGCGCTGGTGAAGTCGCTCGAGAAGCGCTCGTAGATCGCCAGCGGCACGGTCTGCGTGATGCCGCGGAACGAGCCGGCGAACATCAGCGTCGCGCCGAACTCCCCGAGCGCGCGTCCCCATGCCAGCGCCAGGCCGGAGAGCAGGCTCGGCCCCGCGCCGGGGATTGCGATCCGCGCGAACGTGCGCGCCTCGCCGGCGCCGAGCGTGCGCGAGGCGTCGAGCCACGTCCAATCGAGCGCCTCGAAGCCCGCCTGCGCCTGGCGCATGTAGAACGGCGCCGCGACGAACGTCAGCGCGACGATCACGCCCGCGGTGGTAAGTACGAGCTGGATGCCGGCGTCCTCGATCAGCCCGCCGAGCACGCCCTTCGGGCCGAGCGCGGCGAGCAGCGCGATCCCCGCGACCGCCGGCGGCAGCACGAGCGGCAGCTCGACGAGCGTGATGATCGCCGCGCGGCCGCGGAAACGCCGCGTCGCCAGGAAGTACGCGGCGGGAGTGCCGAACAGCACGATGACGGCGACCGCGATGGTGCTGCAGACCAGGCTCAGCCGGAGAGCCTCGAGCGCGCCTTCCTCGCCGAGGCTTGAGATCAGGTCTAGCGGGCCGGTGTCGACGAAGATCGCCACGATCGGCAGGGTCAGGAACAGCAGCGCGGCGGTCAGCGACGCGACCAGCAGCGCCCCGAACCAGCCCGCGCGCCTCACTGCCCAGGCGGCGGCTCGAAACCTGCGTCGATCAGCGCCTGCGCACCGGCCCCGTCGAGTAGCCCGGCGATGAACTTCTTCGCCTCCTCGGGGTGCTTGGCGCCGTCGACCACGGCGACACCGTACGCGACCGCGGGCTGGAGGTCATCGGGAAGCTCGATCGCCTTCAGCTTGCCATCGGTCGCGCGCACGTCGGAGATGTAGAGGAAGCCGGCGTCGACCGCGCCCTGGGTCAGCTTGCCGGTGATGCCGGCGACGTCGGGCTCCTCGGACCGTACGTTGGCGAGGATCGCCTTGCTCTGCGCGGGCGGCAGCTTGTCGAGCACGGTGTGCGTGTATGAACCGACCGGAACGTCCTCAGAGCCGATCGCGATCGTCACGCCATCGCGTGAGAGATCGTCGAGCGACGCGACCTTGCCGTCGGCCGGCACCGCCAGCACGAGCCGGTTGCCGGCGAACACGGTCGGCTTCTCGACCAGTCCCTTGTCGTAGAGCGCGTCGGGCAGCTTGGTGTTGGCCGCGGCGTAGACGTCGGGCTTGACGCCCTGCTCGATCTGTGCCGCCAGCTCGTCCGATCCGGCGAACGAGAACCGCGCATCGGCGTCCGGGAACTGCTTGCCGTATTCGGTGAACGCCGTCTTGAGCGACGCGGCCGCCGAAACGGTCAGCTGCGGCTTGTCGCCGCCTCCGCCGCCGCTCGGCGCGTCGTCGTCGTCTCCGCACGCTGCCATGAGCAGCATGAGGAGCGCCAGCAGCGTTCCGAGGACCACTCGTGTTTTCCCACGCACTACCTAAGCATTACATAGGCAGCTCCGAGCCTCGCGTCTGAGGTGACTAACGGCCCCCGTGGTCTCGCATCTAGCGGTGAATTGACGACGCTCAGGCCCGCCACCGCGGAAGGAGAGCGCAGCGGCTAGGTCCGGCCGAGTTTCCAGGTCGCCCAGTTGCGGAGGTCGGCGTCAGCGCCGCTGGCAGCTTCAGCTAGCAGTTCGCCGGCGTCACCGGCTCCCAGCCGCATCAGCGCGCCGAGCGCGGCCGCGCGCATCGCCCAGCGCTCGCTGCGGGCGTACGTTTCGCGCAGCACAGGGATGCTGTCCGGGTCACCTATCCAGCCGAGCACGGCAGGGATTTGCGTGTTCTCAGACCCAGCTTGCAGTGCGGCGCGTCCGAGTTCGCCCGCGCGCGGGTCGCCCACCTCGGCGAGCAGGTGGAGCGTGAACGACCGGCCGCTGAGGAAGTTCTCGACGTACAAATCAGCGTGCTCGGGCCGCGGACGCTCGTCGGGCCGCGTCACGTACCAGTCCAGAAAGTCCGCGAACGACGTATGCGCCTCCGCTCCCTCCCAGTGAAAGTCCCACAGCTCCCATTCCTGTACGCCCGGTCGGGGAACCAGCGCGAGCCGGTCGCTGCCGTCGAAGGTATGGGTGATGAGCAGCCCGTCGCGGTACGGCCGGTAGTAGCCGACGTGTTCCGGCGCTCCCGGCGAGGGCGGGCGGTCGTCCGCCGGGTCGTACGGCTCCGCGAGGTCTCCACAGAAGACGCGCACGCCGACCTCGTCGCCGTCGACCGTGCGCTGCAGCTCGTTCACGCTCAGGAGACCGTGACGCAAGTCATGCTCCTTCACCACTTCCGCCCCGAGCGCGGACGCGTACGCGCCGTCAGAGACCAGCAGAAACAACCGATATGAGGAAGGCAGGCGCACGCCCAGCCGCTCCTCCGCCCGCGCGATGTCCGACTCGCTCGCCGGTTCGCGCAACACGCTCCCGCGCTCCTGGGCCGGCTCGACGAGCTGGTCAAAACGGCTGACGTTGCGGCGCACGCGCTCATCGAACCGCTGCGCCAGCACCCTCATCTGCTCGGCTGTCCATGCCATTCACCGACAAGGTAGTAGTGCGTCAACGACTCGCGCCAGTCAGCCATCGTTTCGCCCGGAGAAGCGTTTCGCCGGTTCGCGGCTGAGCCACCACAGGGCTGTTAATCACCCCCAGATGCGACACCCCGGCGCGCGCTAGTCGCGCTCGACGATCACCGTCGTCGCTTTCACGACCGCCGCGGCGGAGTCGCCGGGCTTGAGCGCGAGATCCTCCGCCGCCTCGCGGGACATCAGCGAGACGATCCGGTACTGCCCGCACATCAGATCGATCTTGGCCATCACGCCGTCCATCTCGACCGCCAGCACCGTTCCGGTCAGGCGATTGCGGGCGCTCGTGCGGCCGGCCGGACCGCGGGCCTTGAGGAGCTCGGCGAGCGCGTCGGCGCGCAGAAACCGCTGCCCTCCGCGACGCTCGAAGGCGACGCGGCCGTCGCGTTCCCAGCGCCGCAGCGTGTCGATGCTGACGCCGATCGCCTGCGCCGCCGCGCCAATCCGGATCAGGTCGTCCATCCCGGCGAACCGTACGCCCTTCAGCGGGCGAGGTCGGCGGCGAATCTCAGCGCCAGTACATCCCCGTGATCTCGATGAAGCCGCGCACGGCGAGCTCCGGGCCTTCGATCACGGCGACCGTCCCGCGCGCGGGGCGCTCGACCACCATGTCCCACTCGGCGCAGAACCGCTTGACGTCCGGCATCGCGTCGTCGGCGATCGTCACCACCGCGTTCGCATACACGCCGGGACGAACAGGCCCGCCGCAATCGGCGTTGCGCTCGAGCCAGCCGAGCATCATCGCGTCGAGCTGTTCGAAGCGGGTGAGGGGCTGGACGGTGTCACTGGCGAGCGCGGGCATGTAATCCAAGACGCACGCCGCGCGCGTTTATTCCCGCGCGCCTGACACCACGTCGAGCTCGTCCGCCGGGAATAGACGTGCGGCCCTTGGCGTCTCAAGGGGCATGTTCCCCCTCATTCACCCAGCCCTGGCAAAGGCGCAGGCGGTCCACGACGTGACTCACCCACGACCGAGCCCGCCGCGGACGCCGCGTCGCTTCGCGCTCAGCCGGCTCGCCCAGCGCCGCGCCGCACGGCCGGCCGAGGCTACGCGGCCTGTCGCCGCGAAGCCAGCGCCTCGGTGATCTCAGCCGCGGCCTCGCGCACGCGCTCGACCAGCTCGTCGTGCAGCTCGGCGGGCGCGCGCACGAGCGGCGACGGAATCGTGAGGCTGGCGACGATCTGCCCGTGGTCGAGCACGGCCGCGGCGCCGGCCCACACCCCGGGGTGAAGTTCCTCCTGGCTGACCGCCCAGCCGCGCCGGCCGGCCAGCTCGACCTGCTGCTCGATCCATGCGGCCCGGTCAGGGTCGCGCGACGCGAGGCCTGAGAGCGCGCGGCGGCGTTCGGCAGGCGGGAGCGAGGCGAGCAGCAGGCGAGCGCTTGCCCCACCCTCCAGCGGCACCGGTTGGCCCGGCTCGAACGAGATCCGCAGGTAGTGCTGCGCCTCGATGCGGTGCACGCACACGGCCGAGCGGCCAACTAGGCGAACGAGGATCACGGTCTCGGTTGTCTCATCGGACAGCCGCCGCATGACGGGGTCGGCGATCTCGACCAGGGGCTCGGCGGCCTGCGCCGCCTGCGCGAGCGACACGACGCGGGCAGAGAGCGAATAGGTCGCTCCGGCGCGCTCCATCACGAAGCCCTCGTCGCGCAGGAACGCCACGTAGCGATAGACGGTCGGCAGCGGGATGCCGGTCACCGCCGCCAACTGGCGCGAGGACATCGTGTGGTGGTGCTTCGTGAACGCGGTGAGCAGCTCGAGGACCCTGCGCGCGCTCTCCGCACCGGGTGCGCTAGTCTTATTCTCCGAGAGCGTCACTCTCGCAGAATGATAGCGAGCCTTGGGAGGCGAGGCGCGGAGTGACAATCGAAGACGACGTGATCGTCGTGGGCGGCGGGCCTGTGGGGCTGACGCTCGCGATCGAGCTGGGTCAGCAGGGCGTCAGGTGCCGGCTGATCGAGCGCCGTGCGGCAGCCGGCCGGCTGCCCAAGATGGAGCGCTGCAACGCGCGCACGATGGAGAACTTCCGGCGGCTGGGCATTGCCGGCGAGATCCGCGCGGCGGGCCTGGAGGCCGACGTCCCCATGGATGTCTTCGTCTGCGACCGCGACGTGACGCGCGAGCCGCTCGTGCACCACCGCTACCCATCCGTCGAGACGCTCGCGGCCCGGATCCGGGCGACCAACGACGGGTCGCTTCCGCTCGAGCCCTACCAGCTGATTTCGCAGTACACGCTCGAGCCGCTGCTGCGCCGCGTCGCCGAGCGCACGCCGGGCGTGACGGTCGAGTTCGGGCACGAGCTCGTCGACTTCGACCAGGACGACACCGGCGTCACCGCCCGCGTCGCGAGCGCCGACGGCGAGCGTGCGATTCGGGCGGCATACCTCGTCGGCTGCGACGGCGGCACGAGCCCTGTCCGCGAACGGCTCGGGATCGCGCTGGAGGGAGAGTCGCTGCTCGAGCTGCGTCAGGCGCTGTTCCGCTGCGACGACCTGTTCGACCGGATCCCGATCGGCCGGGGGCGCCACTACCACGTCGCCGACGACCGCAACTCGTTCCTGATCGTCCAGGACGACACCCGCCACTTCTCGCTGCACGCGACCGTCGAGCGCGACGAGGACATGCCCGCCCTGTTCGAGTCGATCGCCGGCATGCCGGTCGAGTACGAGACGCTCTACGTCGGCACGTGGACCCAGCGGCTGATGGTCGCCGATGCCTACCGCCGCGGACGCGTCTTCCTCGCCGGAGACTCCGCGCACCTGGTGATCCCGACCGGCGGCCTCGGCATGAACACCGGCGCCGGAGATGCCACGGACCTCGCGTGGAAGCTCGCCGCGACGCTCCAGGGCTGGGGCGGCCCGGCGCTGCTGGACTCCTACGAAGCCGAGCGGCGGCCGATCGGGCTGCGCAACGTCGCCGCCTCGCGGCGCGCTTCGCAGGGGCGGCGGACGTGGCGCGCCGCCTGGCGCCCCGAGATCGCCGACGACGGGCCGGCCGGCGATGCGGCGCGCGCCGAGCTGGCCACCGTCGCGGATCGCGAGCAGCGCTGGAGCAACGACCTGCCCGGCATCGAGCTCGGCTACCGGTACCGCGAATCTCCGATCGTCGTCGCCGACGAGCTCGGCGGGCCCGACCCCGACGGCTTCGCGTACACGCCGACGACCTGCCCGGGCGCGCGCCTGCCGCACGTCTGGCTCGACGACGGCAGCGCCCTGCACGACCACCTCGGCCGCGAGTTCACGCTGCTGCACCGCGGCGACGACGACGCGGGCGCCGCGGCGCTCGGTCGCGCGTTCGCCGCGCAGGGCGCGCCGTTCTCCGCGCTCGCGCCGCTCGGCGGAGAGGACGTGCTCGAGGGCTACGCGGCGATCCTCGTGCGGCCCGACCTGCACATCGTGTGGCGCGGAGCCGCGCCGCCAAACGACCCAGAGCGCCTGGTCGCAGTCGCCACCGGCCGCGTGCGCATGCCCGCCCTGGAGGTGGCCCGATGACCACACTCGTCTCCTACGACCCCGCTACCGGCGCCGAGCTCGGCGCCGTCGCCGTCACCACGCCCGCCGACCTGGATGCGGTCGTGGACCGCGCCCAGACGGCGCTCGCCGAATGGAGCCGCGACGCCGTCGCACGCTCGCGCGCGCTCGACAACTGGAGCGGCGCGATCACCGCGCACGCGGACGAACTGGCCGAGCTGATCATGCGCGAGACCGGGAAGCTGCGGCGGGAGGCCCACGGCGAATTGGCGATGACTGCCGACGCGGTCCGCTTCAACGCCGGGATCGCCCGCCTGCTCGAGGGGCACGCCGGCGCCCTGTCCGACGGCTCGATCGCGTTCGTCGAGCGCGTGCCGGTTGGCGTCACCGCGTTCATCGTTCCGTGGAACGCCCCCGCGATTCTGTTGCTCCGCGACCTCGCTCCGGCGCTGGCGGCCGGCGTGACCGCGGTGATCAAGCCGGCCCCTGCAGACGCCGCTCACGACCGAGCGCCTCGTCGCGCTCGCCACCGAAGCGGGGGTTCCCGAAGGCGTCCTCGGCGTCGTCCACGGCGGCGCCGACGTGGGCTCAGCGCTGGTCGAGCACCCGCGCGTCCGCGCCGTTGCCTTCACCGGCTCGACCGCGACCGGCCGCGCGATCATGCGCTCAGCGTCGCAGGACTTCACGCGCGTCCTGCTCGAGCTCGGCGGCAAGAGCCCGGCCTTGGTGTTCGACGACGCCGACGTCGACGCGGCCGCGGACGCCTGCGTGCAGAGCGGGCTCTCGATCGCCGGCCAGTTCTGCATGGCGACGACCCGTGTGCTCGCCCAGGACGCCGTCTACGACGACGTCCGCGCGGCCGTGTGCGAGCGGGCCGCGGCGGTCACGGTCGGAGCGCCCGACGACCCCTCCGCGGATATGGGACCGCTGATCTCCGAGCGGCAGCTTGAGCGCGTGAGGGCTACCTCGAGCTCGCGCGCGATGGCGACAGCGTCGCGGTCGGAGGCCGGCGCATGCAGCACGGCCGCGACCGGCGCGTACGTCGAGCCGACGGTGCTGGCCGGCGGCACCCTCGACCCGCGGCTGCTCAGCGAGGAGATCTTCGGTCCGGTGCTCACAGTCGAGCGCTTCAGCCAGGTCGCCGACGGCGTCGAGAAGGCCAACGCGTCGCCCTACGGGCTCGCCGGCCAGCGTGTGGACGGCCGATTCGGACCGGGCGTGGACCGCGGCACGCGCCGTGGAGGCGGGGACGGTCGGCGTCAACCGCTGCAACGCCGCGTTCCCGGAGGTGCCCTCGGGCGGCATGAAGCAGTCCGGCATCGGCCGCACCCGCGGCATCGAAGGCGCGCAGGCGTTCAGCGAGCTCAAGCACATCAACTTCGCGCAGCGATGACGGCGACCGAGACCACCGCGCGGCGCACGGCGCCGGACGCGGCCACGGCGATGTTCGCGACGCTGCGGGCCGCGGGCGTCGACCGTGTCTTCATCTGCCCCGGCAGCACCGAGGCGGCGTTCCTGGACGCCTCGCTCGACGAGCCCGGCATCGAGCTCGTCCTCACGACGCACGAGGCGATCACGCTTTCGATGGCGGACGCCTACGCGCGGCTCACGCGCCGGCCTGCGGTCGCCTACGTGCACACCCACCTCGGCGTCGCCAACGCGCTCGCCCACCTGTCATGCGCGCAGCTCGAGCGCAGCCCGGTCGTGCTCCTGGCCGGCTTGAAGGCAACGTCTCTGCACGGGGCGTCCGCAGGCTTCACGACCGCCGAGGACGTGCGCGCGCTGCCGCTGCAGTTCGTCAAGTGGGCGCACGAGTCCGGGTCCACCGAGGCGATCGCCACCGACCTCGACTCACGCGCTGCGCGTGGCCGCGACCGCTCCCATGGGCCCGGTGTTCCTGGGTATCGCCCAGGACCGCATGGAAGCCCCCGGGCCGGTGCCGCTGGCGGCCGACCGCCCGGCCGTGGCGCGCGGCCGCGTGCGCCCGGATCCGGACACGGTCCGCGCCGCCGCCGCGGTGCTCGCCGACGCGCGTCGGCCGCTCGTCGTCGCCGGCGCCGAGGCGTTCCGGGCACCTGCGGGCGTCGACGCGGTCGCAGCGCTCGTGCGCGCGCCGATCCTGGTGGAGGACCGCCGGACGATCGAGTGCGCCGAGCCGGCCGCGTTCGGCGGCTTCGCCGGCGCGCTCGACAGCCGCTCCGCCGCCGTCCGGGAGTGCGACGCCGTGCTGCTCGCGGGCGCCCGCGCGCCGATCCGCTTCGAGCACACCGCCCCGCCCGTCCTGCCGCCCGGTGTGCCCGTCGTGCAGCTCAGCGAGGACCCCCGAGAGCTCGCGCTCGGCCCGGCCGAAGCGCTGGCCGTCCTGGGCGACGTCGAGCTCGGGTTGCGTGACCTTGCGTCGGCGCTCGGCGAGCTCGCTCCGGCCGCCGACGGCGCATTCCGCGACGACACGACGGCCGCCCACCGAGCACGGCTGCAAGAGCTCCGCGCGGCCGCCGACGCTGACGCTGACGCCGTGCCGATCCGGGTCAGCGCGCTGATGCGGCGCCTCTGCGGCGCGCTCGCGCCGGGAACCTGGATTGTCGACGACAGCGTCACGTCGCAGGCGGCGCTGCTCGACCACGCGCTCGCGCACGACTCGCAGCTTCGCTACCTCACCACGGCCGGCGGCTCGCTCGGCTGGGCGATGGGCGGCGCCCTCGGCGTGGCCGAGGCGCGCCCCGGCGAGCCGGTGGTCGCCGTCGTCGGCGACGGCGTGTTCCAGTTCGGCCTGCCGGCGCTGTGGACGGCCGTCGACCGCGCACTGCGCGTGACCTTCGTGGTGGTCAACAACCGCGCGTACGCCGCGGTCCGCGCCGCGCTGCGGCGTTTCGACGGCGACGCCGTCGCCCGCGGGCACTACCCCGCGACCGATCTTTCCGGGCCCGACATCGCCGCAGTGGCGCGCGGGTTCGGCGCCGCCAGCACGCAGGTGCGGCGGCTCGACGAGCTGGACGCCGCGATCGCCCAGGCGCGCGAAGCGCCGGGCCCGGCCGTGATCGAAGTACTCACCGACTCCAACGACAGCGGGCCCGTTCGCTGAGGCCCGGAGGGAGGACACGGAGATGAACACGCGCAGATACCCAGCCCTGGCGGCGCTCGCCGCACTGGTGGTGATGGCGCTCGCGAGCGGATGCGGCTCCGGTGGCTCGGAAACCGGACCCGGTGGCACGGCCACCGTGAAGATGGGCACGGTCCGCGGATCGAGCGCCGACGCCGCCGTGTTCATCGCGATGGAGAAGGGCTTCTTCCGCGACGAGGGCGTGAACGTCGAGCTGCAGCAGTTCAACACCGGCGCGCAGTACGTCGCACCGCTCGGCGCAGGCCAGCTCGACGCCGGCTCGGGCGGCATCTCGGCCGGACTGTTCAACGCCGTCGCCGGCGACGTCGGGATCAAGATGGTCGCCGCCAAGAGCGAGGTCGGCTCACCCTCGTACACGTCGCTTCTGGTCCGCAAGGACCTGGTGAAGAGCGGCGAGTACAACGACTTCAGCGACCTCAAGGGCCTGAAGGTGGCGATCCCCTCGCTCGGCATCCCGCCGCACTACGAGCTGTCGCTGTTCCTCGAGAAGGGCGGGCTGTCGATCCGCGACGTGCAGATCGAGCAGCTCGGCTTCGCCGACATCCCACCCGCGCTCGAGAACGGGTCCGTCGACGCTGCGATCGCGATCGAGCCGTCGGCGACGATCGCGGTCCGCACCGGCGGCGCCGTCAAGGTGGCCGGCAGCGACAAGGTGTTTCCGGGCGAGCAGAGCGCCGCGATCATGTTCGGCGACCGGTTCATCGAGGACAACCCGGAAACCGCCCAGAAGGTCATGAACGCGTACCTGCGCGGCGTCCGGTTCTACCTGAGCGCGCTCGACGGGACCAAGCTCCAGGGCGCGCGCGGCAAGGAGGTCGCGAGCATCCTCGCCAAGCACACGTCGGCCGATCCTGCGCTGCTGCAATCGATCCCGCTTCACGTGGTCGATCCGAACGCGACGCTCGACCCGTCGAAGATCCAGCGTGAGGTCGACTTCTGGCGCGAGCAGGGCCTGATCAAGTCCGACGTCAAGGTCGACGAGGCGATCGACACGTCGTTCATCGACAAGGCCGTCAAGAGCCTCGGGACGGAGGGCCGATGACCCCCACCCACATCCGGATCGAGGACGTCTACAAGGAGTTCCCGGCGAAGGACCGCTCGGTGGTGGCGCTCGACGGGCTGTCCGTCGACGTCGACCCCGGCAGCTTCTTCGTCGTCGTCGGCCCGAGCGGCTGCGGCAAGAGCACGCTGCTGCGGATGCTCGCCGGCCTCGAGCGACCGACGGACGGGCGTGGCCGAGGTGCACGGCGGCGCGGACGGCCGGCCGGCGAATTCGATGGTGTTCCAGGGCGAGTCCGTCTTCCCCTGGATGACCGTCAAGGCGAACGCCGGCTACGGCCTGCGCATGCGCAAGGTGCCGGACCGCGACCGCCGCGAGGTCGTCGCCGACTGGCTCGACAAGACCGGGCTGAGCGACTTCGCAGGACGCCTACCCGCACCAGCTCTCGGGCGGCATGAAGCAGCGCGTCGCGCTCGCGCGCGCGTTCGCCAACGACCCGGACGTGCTGCTCATGGACGAGCCGTTCTCGGCGCTCGACGAGCAGACGAAGACCGTCCTCCAGCAGGAGCTGCTGCGGATCTGGGCCGACACGGGCAAGACCGTCGTGTTCATCACGCACAGCGTCGACGAGGCGGTCACGCTCGGTGACCGGATCCTCGTGATGACGGCGCGCCCCGGGCGCGCGAAGGCGGTGTTCGACGTCCCGTTCGACCGCCCGCGCGACGTGCTTCGAGCTGCGCAAGCAGCCCGAGTACGGCGAGCTGGTCTACGAGATCTGGGAGTCGCTGCGCGACGAGGTCAAGGGAGTGGTTCGATGACCGTGCCGACCGCCCAAGCGCGGACCAGCCAGGTCGCCGCCCGGCGACCGCAGAGCCGGCGCCGGCTGAGCGCGAACGCGCGCGACCGCTGGCTCGCCGTGCTGTCGCCCTTGGCGCTGCTCGTGCTGTGGGAGCTGCTCTCGCGCGCGGGGATCCTCGACGACCGCTTCTTCCCGCCGCCGTCGGACATCGCGTCGTCGTTCGTCGACCTCGCGAAGTCGGGCGAGCTGTGGTCGAACACGTGGGTGAGCGTGCGCCGCGTGCTGCTCGGGCTGGTGCTCGGGGCGACGCCGGCGCTGCTGATCGGCCTCGCCATGGGGCTCTATCGCCCGGTCCGCGCCGCGCTCGACCCGATCATCGCGGCGACCTACCCGATCCCCAAGAGCGCGATCGTGCCGCTGCTGCTGCTGATCTTCGGCCTCGGCGAGATGTCGAAGATCGCGATGGTCGCGATCGGCGCGTTCTTCCCGGTCGTCATCAACACGGCTGCAGGCGTGCAGGAGATCCCACCGATCTATCGCGACGTCGGCCGCAACTACGGCGCCGGGCGCTGGCAGACGTTCCGCACGATCGCGCTCCCGGGCGCCCTGCCGCTGATCATGACCGGCCTCAAGCTCGCGGTCGGGCTCGGCCTGATCCTGATCGTGATCGCCGAGATGATCGGCGCCAAGAGCGGCCTCGGCTACATGATCTGGAACGCCTGGCAGATCTTCGCCGTGCCGACGATGTACGTCGGCCTGATCACCGTGTCGGTGCTTGGCGTCGTCTTCACGTTCGCGCTCACCGAGATCGAGCGCGTCCTCGTCCCGTGGCGTCACGGCCGCTGACTCGATCCACCTTCGACCAAGGAGAGACCCAATGAAGATTGATGCGTTCACCCACTTCCTCCCGGCCGAGTACGCCGACCGACTCAGCGGCCTCGGGGATACGCCGGCCGCCCGCAACATCCGCCAGCGGATCTCGGGCATCCCATCCCTGGTCGACCTCGATCTCCGCTTGAGCCAGCTGGAGGAGTTCGGTGACGACTACCGGCAGGTGATCAGCCTGCCGGCGCCGCCGCTGGAGGACATCGGCGACGCTGCGCTCGGCACCGAGATGGCACGGATCGCCAACGACGGGCTCGCCGAGCTCGTCGACCGCCATCCGGAGCGCTTCGCGCAGTGGGTCGCGGCGGTGCCGCTGGCCGACGTCGACGACGCGATCGAGGAGGCGACCCGAGCGGTGCGCGACCTCGGCGCCGCCGGCGTGCAGATCTACACCAGCGTCCGCGGCGAGGCGTGGGACCACCCGCGCTACCTGCCGTTCTTCGACGCGCTGGCCGAGCTCGACGCGATGATCTGGGTTCACCCGACGCGGAACGCGGCGTGGCCGGATTACCCGACCGAGTCGCGCTCGCGTTACGAGATCTGGTGGACGCTCGGCTGGCCGCACGAGACCGCCGTGTTCATGGCGCGGATCGTGTTCTCCGGCCTGTTCGACCGGCACCCGGATCTGAAGATCCTCACCCACCACGGCGGCGGGACGATCCCGCACCTGGCCGGCCGCGTCGCCGGCGGTTGGGACCAGCTCGGCGCACGCACGCCGGCCGGCGAGAAGGAGGACGTCGAGCACAGCCTCAAGCGGCGCCCGCTCGACTACTTCAAGCTGTTCTACGCCGACACGGCGCTGTTCGGCGCCCCGCACGCGATCGCCTCGTCGCTCGCGTTCTTCGGCGAAGAGCGCGTGCTGTTCGCATCCGACTCGCCGTTCGACCCCCAGGGCGGGCCGGGCTACATCCGCAGCACGATCGCCGACCTCGAGTCGCTCGACCTACCGGGGGCGACGCTCGAGCGCATCTACGCGGGCAACGCGCAGCGACTGCTGCGGGTCGAGCGCACTGCGCGGATCTGACCCGGCCTCGCGCCTCTGCTCTCGCGCCGCCGCTCCCACGAGCGGCGGCGCGAGCCACCAACCTCATCCCCGACGGCAACAAGCACCCGAACGTAGGCGGACTGGTCTCACCGACCCAGTACTCGGACGGGACGTGGATCTACTGCTCGGGCGCGCTGATCTCGTCCACCGTGTTCCTCACGGCGGCGCACTGCGGCGAGGAGGGTGAGCACGTCGGCGTGACCTTTGATACGGCCTACCAGGCCGGAGACAAGGTCTACTACGGCACGTTCCACTCCGACCCGCTCTACGGCCAGTCGCAGAGCGATCCGCACGACATCGCGGTCGTCGTATTCGACCAGCCCGTCAAGGGCACCGCGGCCGCGAAGCTTCCCGCCGCCGGCTCGCTCTCGAACCTGTCGAAGTCCCAGACCTTCACCTCGGTCGGCTACGGGGCCTACGAGGTCACGAATCAGCCCGGCGGCCACCAGTACCTCTACAACGACGTCCGAATGGTCGCGACCGGGACGCTGAACTCGATCAACCCCTCCTGGCTTCGGATCTCGATGAACCCGTCGACCGGCAACGGCGGCACGTGCTACGGCGATTCAGGCGGCCCGAACTTCCTCGGCACGACGAACATCGTCGCGGCCATCACGATCACGGGCGACGCGGTCTGCCGTTCGACCAACGTCGACTACCGCCTCGACACGGAGTCCGCGCGCGCGTTCCTCTCGCAGTACGTCGTCTTGCCGTGAGCCGCGGGACTAGATCGCGACCATCGCACTCGCCACCGCGGTCAGGGCCAGCGTGCCGGCCGCAGTGGCGACGATGAGCCGCCGGCGCGCAACGCCCGATCCGCCGGTGCGGCGATGGTGGTGCAGCGCGCCGAGCGTGACGAGGATGCCGAGTCCAAAGAACCAGGGCTCGTAGAACAACAGGTCCCAGAGGAACTGCGCGCCCTCGTGACGCTCCTTCCAGCCCGGGAACTCGAGTTCGATCACGCCGAGCAGATGCAGCGGCTTGGTGACGTACGCGGTCAGCGCGTGCGCCATCGCGAACGTCGACCCGGCCAACGCGGGGACGATGATCAGCCAGCGCGGGAGCCGCAGGCCCCACGGCCGGACGAATCCGAGGGCGCCCACGCCGACGAGGAGCAGGAAGGCCCCCGCGGTCAGGCTGGCCTGTCGCATCCCGGCCGGATCCTCGAGCGTGCCCGAGAGGCCGACGGTTCCGCCGAGCCCCTGGTAGCCACGTACACCGATGGCGTACGCGGTCGCCCAGGCGAAGGCGGCATAGCCGGCCCATGCGAGGGAGCCTCCCTGGAACTGGGTGACGACGCGCTGCGCGAGCCGCCGCGAGCCGCCACGCCTCGCGGAGGCGAGATGCGCCGCCCGCGCGAACAGCAGTCCGCCGGCGGCGAAGAACGAGTCGAGGCCGACGGTCGACCAGATCGTGTAGGCGGAGGGATGCGCGGAGCCGAGCACCTCCTTGTCGGTCAGCCCGCTGAGGCCGGTCTCGACCAGCCCGCTGAAGCGGAGCACGTCGTCGACGCCGCCGGCGGCTCCGCGAACCAGGAGCAGCGCGGCGCCCGCCCACAGCAGTCTGACCAGCAACCGCCGCGGACCGACCTCGCGTATGACGGCAAGCGGGACCACGAGGCCCGCCACGAACATGCCGGATACCGCGGCCATGAAGATCCAGTCGGCAACGCTGGAGACGGTGGGCATCCCCGCCTCCTGGTCCCCGAACCCGAAGTCGCCCCCGAGCGCCCAGTACCCGTGCCACACGATGAAGAGCGCGGTCCACGCGAACGCGTAGACGGCTGCGCGCGTCGCGGGAGTGGACGCCCGCCACCGAGGCGCAGAGTTGAATCGGATCCTTGCCGTAGAAGTCATGCGACAAAGGGTCGGAGGCCGACGCCCCGCTTCCATCCGTCTCAGGTCTCGATCGCGGTGCGACCTGGGGCGGACCCCGGGCGCTCAGCGGTTGGCGCGGACGAGACCGGCGTCGTAGGCGAACACGACCAGCTGGACGCGGTCGCGCTGGTCGAGCTTGGCCAGCAGCCGCCCGACGTGGGTCTTGACCGTCGCCTCGGCCATGAACAGGTTGGCGGCGATCTCCGCGTTCGAGCGCCCGCGCGCGACCTCGATCAGGACCTCGCGTTCGCGCGGGGTGAGGAGCTCCAGCCGCGAGTCATCGCCGCCGGCCGGCAGCGCGTCGGCGACGTGATCGAGCAGCCGCCGGGTCGCGCTTGGCGCCACGACGGCGTCGCCGCTGAGCACCGCCCGGACGGCGCCCAGCAGGTCCTCGGGCCGCGCGTCCTTGAGCAGGAACCCGCTCGCTCCGGCGCGGATCGCGGCGAACACGTACTCGTCGAGATCGAACGTCGTGAGGACGATGACCTTCGGCGGCGAGCGGCCGGGGGGCGAGTCGGCGATCAGGCGCTCGGTCGCCTGCACGCCGTCGACGTGCGGCATCCGCACGTCCATCAGCACGACGTCGGCATGCGTGACCGCGAGCGCCTCGAGCGCGGCGCGCCCGTCGCCGGCCTCACCGACGACCTCCATGTCGGGCTGGGCCTCGATCAGCATGCGGAAGCCCGCTCGCACGAGCGCCTGATCGTCGACGAGGAAGATCCGCGCGCTCACGCCGGCGCCTCCACGCTGGCTGTCGGAATCACCGCGTGCACCTCGAAGCCGCCGTCGCGGTGCGGACCGGCGGCGAGCGTGCCCTCCTCCAGGTCCACGCGCTCGCGCATGCCCACCAGGCCGTGACCGCGGCCGTCGGTCGAGGCTCCCGCGCCGCGGCCGTCGTCGCGCACCGTGAGCTCGACGGCAGCGTCGCGATAGCGCAGCACGACGTCGACGCGCGACACGGCCCCGCCGTGCTTGAGCACGTTGGTCAACGCCTCCTGGGCGACGCGGTAGAGCGTGACGTCCACCGTGCCCGGCACGTGTCGCGGACTCCCTTCAACCGACAGCGCCGCGGGCAGCCCCGCGCGGGCGACCTGAGCGACGAGCGCGTCGAGCTGCTCGGCGCCCGGCTGGGGCGCCAGCGCCGCGCCGTCCGGATCCTCCGCGCGCAGGACCCCGAGCAGGCGGCGCATCTGCCCGAGCGCCTCGCGCCCGGTGTCGGCGATCGTGTGCAGCGCGGCCGCCGCCGCCGCGGGCCGCTGCTCGGCGCCGGCCGACGCGCCGTCGGCCTGCACGACGATCACCGACAGCGAATGCGCGACGACGTCATGCAGCTCACGCGCGATCCGGGCACGCTCGATCGCGGCACCGACGGCGGCCTGCTGATCGCGTTCGAGCGCGAGCAGCCGGTTGCGCTCCTGCAGCCCGGCGAGCTCCGCACGGCGCGAGCGCCGCCACGCTCCGAGCGTGCCCGCCAACAGCGCCGACCCCGCGGTTGACGCCGCGACCTCCAGCGTCGCCACGCCATCGCCCGACGTGTCCCAGCGCGCAGCGGCGAGCAATGCGCCGACGACGGCGCAGGCCGTCCCCGCCGCCGCGACCTGCGCGCTGGGCCCGTACGCCACCAGCGTGTACACGGCGATCAGCGCGACGACGTCCCCGGCCACGATCCGGTCGAGCACCGCGAGCTGCGCCAGGCAGAGCACGCTCACCACCACGAAGACGGCCACCGGCGCCCGCCGCCGGAACGGCACGCATGCGACGAGCGCAACCGAGAACGCCAGGCCGGCGACGACATCGGTCGTCGCGGCGAGCTCGCTGGGCAGCACGAACACCACCAGCAGCAAGCCGGCCAGCCAGGTGTCGCCCGCCACAGGACGCTCCTCGTACCAGCGCGTGAGACGAGGAATCACCCGGCCGAGGATAGGCCGCGCTCACGCCGTGATGTCACGGCGTCGGAACACGATCGCGGCGGCGATCGCGGCCGCGAGCACGTAGAGCGCGACGAGCGTCAGCGCCCGCGACGCGGAGACGGCGGCCGTGCCACCGGCGGCGAGCGCCTCCAACAGCAGGCCGGGGAACCACCGCTCCGCCGGGCTCCACGCGTCCTCGAGCAGATGCTCGAACGGGCCCGACCACACGATCCCGATCGCCAGCGCGATCGGAATCGAGCGCACGAAGACCGCGAGCGCCATGCCGAGCGACGCCCACGCCGCGACGCCGAACACAGCCTTCGCGTAGTCAGCGGCGGCCTCGCCGAGACCGTCGATGCCGAACCACGACGCGGTCGAGACGTCCTGCGTAGGAGCGATCGCGGCCGACGCGGCGACGGTCAGGACCTCGGCGAGTGCGAGCACGCCCGCGGCGAACACCAGCAGTGCGGTCATCTTGCCCGCGAGCAGCGCCACGCGCCGCGGCTGGCGCATCAACAGGGTGCGAAACGTGCCGGCCGAGAACTCGCCGCCGACGTTGGCGATGAACAGGACGAGCACCAGGATCCCGGCGAACGAGACGCCGATCGAGAACGCCTCGGTGGCGCCGCCCGCCTGCCCGAGCGACTCGACGGTCGCTCCCCGTTGCGTGCCCGGCTCGCCGGCCGCCGTCGCCGACAGGAACACGGCGGTCGACGCGATCGCGGCGAACGCCAGCGCCCCCACGATCACTCCGATCGCCACCCGGCGCCGGCGCAGCTTGAGCAGCTCGGCGTTGAACATCCTGATCATCGGTCGACTCCGTTCATCATCGTGAGGTAGCGGTCCTCGAGGCTGGTGCGGGCGATGCGCAGCTCGGCGAGCACGATCCCGCCGCCGGCCGCCGAGCGGTTCACCGCAGCCGCCAGACCGCGGGGGTCGTCGCCGTTCACCGCGATCTCGAGCTGGTCCGCTCCCGGCCGGCTGTCATGGCCGGCAGCCGCGAGCAGCGCGTGCAGGCGTTCGAGATCCTGCGGGTGCTCGGGAGCGACGACGACGGTCGCGCCCGCGCGCTCGAGCAACTCATCCGCCGGGCCTTGGAAGACGAGCCGGCCATCGTCGATCACGATCAGCCAGTCGCAGACCTGCTCGAGCTCCGCCAGCACGTGGGAGGAGACGAGCACCGTCCGCTCGCCGCTCGCGAGCCTGCCGATCAGCCCGCGCATCTCGTGCACACCGGCCGGATCGAGCCCGTTGATCGGCTCGTCGAGGATGAGAAGCCGCGGATCGCCGAGCAGCGCCGCGGCGATTCCGAGCCGTTGCTTCATCCCGAACGAGTAGCCGCGGACGCGATCGTCCGCGCGCGCGGCGAGCCCGACGAGGTCGAGCAGTTCCGGAATCTGAACGCGGTCGTGACCGGCCGCCGTCGCCAGCACGGCGAGGTTCTGCGCTCCGGTGAGCCCCGCGTAGAAGGCCGGGCCTTCGATCAGCGCGCCAACGGCTCCGAGGTACGACGCGGGGTCGCCAAGCGGCCCGCCGAGGACTGTTCCGGTTCCGCTGGTGGGCGTCACGAGGCCGAGCAGCATCGCCATCGTCGTGGTCTTGCCGGCGCCGTTGGGTCCGACGAATCCAGCGACGACCCCGGCGGGCACGTCGATCGTCAGGCTCTCGACGGCGGCGCGCGCGCCGTAGCGCTTGGTCAGATCCTGCAGGCGCACCGCAGGCGGGAGTGGTTGCGTGGTCATGCCCGACAAGATCGCCCCGAGCGGGCCGCGCGTCGTCGCCCGCGCGGCGGTTTCGCCCTCGTCATCGCGGACGAGCCGCCCTCACCCGTGCGGGCGAGGGCGCGCGGCGCGTGGGCCGCTACGTTCGGTGACGTGGAACGGCTGTACGACGCTCTCCTCGCGGTCGCGCTCACGACCGCGCTGCAACTCCAGCTGGCGCTGGGCGACCATCCCGGCGGCGCTGCGGTGAACGCCGTCGGTGGGCTGCTGTTGACACTGCCGCTCGTTGCGCGCCGGCGCGCGCCGCTTGCGGTCGCCGGCACCTTCACCGCCGCCGCGGCGCTGAACGCCATCCTCGGCGGCGGCCTGTTCGAGGGCCAGCCGCCGCCGGCCGCGTCGCTCATCACCGGAGCCGTGGTCTTTTACTCGCTCGGCGCCCACGCCGACGATCGGCCGGCACTGGCAGGCGCCCTCGCCGGCGTCGCCGGGCTTTGGATGACCGTGATCGCCACCGAGGCGGACCTCCAGAGCTTCCTGTTCTCCGGCGGCCTGATCGTCGCCACGCCGTGGCTCGTTGGCCGCAGCGTCCGCGCGCGTTCCCAGCGCATGGCGCTGCTCGAGAGCGAGCAGCACCAGCGCGAGCAGGTCGCCGTGGCGGACGAGCGCGCGCGGATCGCGCGCGAGCTTCACGACGTGGTCGCGCACAGCGTCGGCGTGATGGTCGTGCACGCACAGGGCGCGGGGCGCCTGCTCGACCGCGACCCCGCGCGAGCGCGCGAGGCGCTCGAGACGATCGAGCGGACGGGTCAGACCGCGCTGGACGAGATGCGCCGCGCGCTCGGCGTGCTGCGCCGGCCCGACGCCGGCGCGCCGCTGGCGCCGCAGCCCGGGATGGGCGATCTCGGCGCCCTGGTCGAGCAGGCGCGCGAGAGTGGGCTGACGGTGGAGCTGGTGACCGAGGGCACACCGACGCCGCTCCCGGCCGATGTCGACCGGTCCGCGTACCGGATCGTCCAGGAGGCGCTGACCAACACGCTCAAGCACGCCGGCCCTGTGCGCGCCCGCGTCACCGTCCGGTACGCCGGCGGCGAGCTCGAGCTGGAGATCGCCGACGACGGCGCACCCGGGCGCGTGCAGAACGGAGCGCCGGCCGCCGGCGGCGGGCACGGGCTTGTGGGGATGCGTGAGCGGGTCGGGCTGTACGGCGGCGACCTGCACGCGGACCACCGTCCGGAGGGCGGCTTCGTCGTCCGTGCGTCGCTGCCGATCGCGCCGTGAGCATCAAGGTCCTGATCGCCGACGACCAGGCGCTGATGCGCGCCGGCTTCCGGATGGTGCTCGAGTTCGAGGACGACATCGAGGTGGTGGGCGAGGCGGCGAACGGTGAGCAGGCCGTCCACAGCGTGCGGCGCTTGCAGCCCGATGTGGTGCTGATGGACATCCGGATGCCCGAGCTCGACGGGATCGCCGCGACCCGCCAGATCGTGCCGGCGGCGCGCGTCTTGATCCTGACGACCTTCGACCTCGACGAATACGTCTACGACGCGCTCGGCGCCGGGGCCAGCGGGTTCCTGCTCAAGGACAGCTCGCCCGACCAGCTCGTGGCCGCGATCCGCGTCGTCGCCGGCGGCGAGGCGCTCCTCGCCCCCTCGGTCACGAGCCGCCTCATCAACGAGTTCGCCCGCGCGAGACCGCGTCCCGCAGCGCCGCCGCCCGGCCTCGACGAGCTTACGGCGCGCGAGCTGGAGGTCTTCAAGCTGCTCGCGCGCGGGATGTCCAACGCCGAGATCGCGGCCTCCCTCGCGGTCGGCGACAGCACGATCAAGACGCACGTCGCCCATCTCCTCGCCAAGCTCGGCCTGCGCGACCGCGTGCACGCCGTCGTGCTCGCCTACGAATCAGGACTGGTGAGTCCCGGCGACTGAGCGGGTATGGGCGATCGTGGTGGGTTGCGGTGCCCGACTGGGAGGAGAGGCACACAAATGGTGGGTAATTGGCGCAGGCGGGGCGTTAAGGCCATCCTCGGCGGGCTGGTCGCGCTCGTCGCATTCGCCGGTGCGGCACATGCCGGGCCGAGACCGGACGCGGCGCGACTCGGCGACTGGATCCTCGATCCGGCGGCGCGCGGGAACATCTCGTACGAGAACACCGCGAACATCTCGAGCTTCCAGCAGGACGGCGTCTTCACGTACCGGGGCTGGCAGTACACGGCGTGGTACCGCGACAGCAAGCGCGCGGTCATCTCTCGACGCAAGCTGCCGGCGGGCGCGTGGCAAAGCATCGAGCTCGACTACGACCTGTTCGGCGACGACTCGCACAACACGATTGCGATGGCGGTGACGCCGTCCGACGGGCGTATCCACGTCGCCTTCCCGACGCACCAGAACGCGATCCGGTACACGCGCAGCGTCCCGGGCGTGGCCGACCGGCCGGAGCGTGTCGAGTGGTCCTCGAAGCTGTTCGAGCCCACGCGCGACTCGCTGCCCGGCGCGCCGGACGCGCCGGTCTCCTACACGTATCCGCAGTTCGAGATGGTCCACGGCCGGATGCTGCTGACGTGGCGCGACGGCTCGTCGGACAACGGCCGCCAGGCGCTGCTGCGGTACGACGACAGCGCGGCGGGCACGTGGACGTTCCTCGGCCGCTTCACCGACAGCACCGGCACGTACACGAGCGAGCACGGCTCGAGCACGAGCCGCTACGGCTACCTGCACGGCTTCACCGCCAACCCGGTCAACGGCAACCTCGAGATCGCCTTCACCTGGCGCGAGAAGGGCGGCGCCTGGTGCGCGCCCGGCAGCGTCGGCAACCACGACCTCGGCTACGCGTACAGCCGCGACGGCGGGATGACTTGGCGCAACAACGACGGCATGAAGATCGGGGAGACGGGCACGGCGCCGACCACCGACCTGATCTCGCTCGCCGACCCGCACGTGGTGGTCCCGCAACCGATCGACCGCGGGCTGATCAACCAGGAGACCCAGGCGTTCGACTCACGCGGGCGGCTGCACGTGATGACGAGCATGGTGGCCGAGCGCGACATGCCGCTGCTCGGCGGGTGCGTGAGCGACTTCTATCCCCAGCGCGCAGCGCTCGCGCGCCCGTCCCACCACTGGCGTGACGCGCGCGGGAACTGGCACACGATCGAGCTGCCGACGACGTCCAACAGCTCGGGCCGCACCAAGCTCGCGTTCGACCGCCACGACACCGCCTACGTCGTGCTCCCCGACGCGCGCATCATGGCCGCGACCGCGCGCAGCGGCTGGAGCGACTGGCGGCTCGTGTTCGCCGCGAACGACGTCGCGAACGTCAGCGAGCTGATCATCGATCGCCAGCGGCTGAAGCGGGACGGCGTGCTCACGGTCGCCTACCAGGAGCCGGGCGAGCCGCGCGACGCGCCGTCGGCCTACCGGATCGCCGACTTCCGGCTCGGGAGCGGACGGCCGGACCGGCCCAAGGCGGTGACGCCCGAGGCCGCGCCCGTCCAGTTCGGCGGATCGGCGGAGCGATGAGGCGCGCGGTCGTCGTCGCAGCGTTCTGCCTCGCACTCGCAGGCAGCGCGGACGCGCTCGCAAGCGGGAGCGCGCCTTCCGGGCTCACGGTCGGCGATCGCGCGCACCCGCTCAACGTCCACGGCGCACCCCAGTTCGGCTGGCTGCCGGACGGCCGCGGCGGCAACGCCGTGCAGACCGCCTACCAGGTCGAGGTCGAACGCGCCGGCGATCGGGTGTGGGACAGCGGGAAGGTGCGGTCCTCGCGGCAGTCCTACGTCGCCTACGGCGGCCCGCCGCTCGACCCCGGCACGAGCTACGACTGGTCCGTCCGTACCTGGGACGCGCGTGGGCGCGTTTCGTCGTGGGCGCGCACAGCCCACTTCGACACCGGGATCGGGGACGCCGACTGGTCCGGCGCGCAATGGATCCGGCGCGTGACCACCGGCAACGACTTCACCGACGACTACACGCTCGCGCGCCGGCAGGTGAACGTCGGCGCGAGCCGGGTCACGCGCGCGCGTGCGTACGTCTCGGCGCTCGGCCAGTACGCGCTCCACGTCAACGGCGACGCGGTCTACCGCGGCGACTCGTTCGGCTATCCCGGCGAGGGCCAGTACTCCGCCACCGACATCACCGACGCCGTGCGGGCGGGGCGGCCGCTCGCGCTCGGCGTCCTCTACCACTACTGGACCTGCACCTGCCAGGGCCGCGCCAACGGGCGCGTGAGCAACACAACGCTCGCGAGCGCGGCGGCGGCCGGCGACACCAACCTGAAGGTGGCCGCGGTACTCCCGTTCGACGCGGGCGACCGGATCACCGTCGGCGCGGGCGCCGAGGCGGAGACGGCCACCGTCACGGCGGTCGGGAGCGCGGGCGCCGCGGGCACCGGCGTCACGATCGACCGGCCGCTGTCAGCTGCCCACGGCACCGGCAACGCGACGCCGGTCTACGACCACAACGGCCCGTCGGGGCTGCTGGTCAAGGTCGTCGTCGACCACGCGGACGGCAGCCGCGAGACGATCGTCTCCGACGACGCGTGGAAGGTGACGAAGGCGACGCAGTACACCAACGCCACGGTCACCTCGCGCAACGGCGACGCCGGTGATCGGCTCGAGCGCTACGACGCACGCCTCGAACTGCCCGGCTGGGACACCGCCGGCTTCGACGACTCGGGCTGGCAGGCCCCTGCGGTCATCGGCCCGCACCCGCGGCCGAAGGAGGCGCTGCGCGACACGTTCTCGCACCTCGATCCCGTGATCTCGGACCTCCAGTTCGACACGGTCCACCCGCGGACCGTGCGCCGGCTCGCGGACGGCACGGTCGTCGCCGACTTCGGCGTCGTGCTGCCGGCCGCCCCCCGCATCCGGCTCCGCCACGGCGTCGCCGGCCGCGCGCTGTCGATGCTGACCAGCTACCGGCTCAACAACACGACGCTGACGGCGCCCGCGGCAGCGGGCGACGCGACGATCACGGTCGGCACGGTCAGCTCGTTCGTGGCCGGTGACCGGATCACCGTCGACGCACCGGCCAACGGCCGCGGCGCCGGCGACCCCGAGGTGCGCACGATCGCGGCGGTCGGTACCGGGCAGATCACGCTTGACGCCCCGCTGTCACGCGATCACGCCGCGAACGCGTGGGTCGAGGGTTCGCGCGCCGGCACGTCGACGCTCGACACCCAGGGCAGCAACCTGGCGTGGTTCCACACCGAGAAGGACGGCCCCCAGACCGCCCAGGCGTTCACCCACTGGGGCTGGCGCTACCTGCAGATCGGCGCGCCCGGCGAGAGCCTCACCAAAGACGACATCGCCGCCGTCGTCCAGCACAGCCAGGTCGCGAGCAACCGCCGGGCCCGGTTCGACAGCGACGACAAGACGCTCGACGCGGTCTTCGACCTGATGCAGCGCTCCGGCCTGTACTCCTCGCAGGAGACGTTCGTCGATACGCCGACGCGCGAGAAGGGCCAGTTCCTCGGCGACACGATCGACATCTCGTTCGCCAACATGAGCAGCTGGGGCGAGCGCAACGCGACCGCGCGCGCGATCCGCGAGTTCGTCTACTCCGGTGCGCATACCTGGAAGGCGCCGAGCAACAACTACTGCACGGCCGCCCAGGTCCCCTGCTCGTTCGCGAGCCTCGGGACGCCCGGCCGCCTCGGCGCCGTGTACCCGAACGGCGACAACATGCGCGACATCCCGGACTACACGGAGACGTTCCCGGACTGGGTCGTGCGGTACTGGCAGCAGACGGGCGACACCGCGACGCTCGCGTCGGCGTACGAGACGATGCGCTCGGTCGCGGAGTACATCCGGCGCGCGCAGCCGGAGTCCGGTCCCACCGCGGGGCTCGTGACCAACCTGCCCGGTGGCGCGGGCCCGTACCAGTTCGGGATCATCGACTGGCCGGCACCGATGCGCTACGGCTACACGTTCGACGGCAACGCCGCGCGAACGATCCACAACGCCGAGGCCGTGGGCGCGTACCGCGCCACTGCGAAGGCCGCGGCGGCGCTCGGCAAGGCCGCGGACGCCGCGCGCTACGCCGACTGGGCCGACGCGCTGGCGGCCACCATCAACGCCAAGCTGCGACGCCCGGACGGTCTCTACAGCGACGGCCTGTCCGCGGCCGACGGCACGCAGATCGCCAACGCGGCCCAGCACGCGCAGACGTTCCCGATCTACTACGGGGTCGCGCCCGGCAACGCGCGCGATGCGCTGGCCGACAACATCGTCAGCCAGGGGATGCGGCAGGGGCCGATGACGTGGCACAAGCTGCTCGGCGCGCTGGCGGCGGCCGGCCGCGACGACCAGATCGTCGAGCTGCTGACCGACGCCGAGAGCGACGGCCCGGCGAAGATCCTGGCCGAGGGCGGGACGTTCATGTGGGAGCAGTGGGACCCGGGCTGCGCCACCGCGCCGTGCTCGAACCCGGCCGAGAACAACAGCGAGAGCTTCTCGCACGGGTGGGGCTCGTGGGGCGTCGTCGACATGATCGAGTCGCTGCTGGGCGTGAGCGTCACAAGCCCGGGCGCGGCGACGATTCGGATCGAGCCGCCGGCGATCCGCAGGGCAGACCTGAGGCGCGCGTCGGGCTCCGCCTGGACTCAGCGAGGGACCGTGCGCGTGAGCTGGAAGCGCAGCCGCGCGGGAACGGCGCTCGACGTGGACGTGCCGGCGAACGTGAAGGCAACGGTGGCGCTCCCGGTCGCGCGCTACAAGGCCCGCGGCGACGGCGCGCCCAGCTTCCAGGGCGTCAAGGATGGCCACGCGGTCTTCAGCGTCGGCTCGGGTCGGACGCGATTCTCGCCGGCAGGGCGCGGGCGAGGATGACGATGAGCACGGCCGCCAGCGGCATCAGGAGCAGCCCGGTGCGCAGGCTGTAGGCATCGGCGACAACGCCGATCAGCGGAGGGGCGGCGAGCATCGCGACGCGGTCCACCGTGCCCACGAAGGTCAGGCCGACGCCGGGCGCGAAGCCGGGAAGGTCGTCGGCGGCGCGCATGCTGGCGGGGATGATCGTGCCGATCCCCAGCCCGACGATCGCGAAGGCGAGCACGGTCGTCGCTGTGGCAGGAGCCGCCAGCGCGCCGGCGATCGCAGTCCCGGCCAGCGCCGCCCCGGCGCGGCTGACGGCGCGGTCCCCGTAGCGGGTAACGACACGGTCCCCGAACAGCCTGGCGAAGGTCTGCGTGGTCTGCAGGGCGATGAAGGCCAGGCCGGCCACCGCGGCGGCGGCGTCGAGGTCGTCGCGGAGGTACACCGCGCCCCACGTCGCGGTCGAGTCCTCCATCAGCTGGGCCATGGCGGCGACCACCCCGAGCACCACGACGGTCCGGGCGACGTGCAGACGCCCGGACT
This sequence comes from uncultured Solirubrobacteraceae bacterium, assembly GCA_963792385.1. GTDB lineage: Bacteria > Actinomycetota > Thermoleophilia > Solirubrobacterales > Solirubrobacteraceae > DASSUW01. The sequence continues at coordinate 309,648 of CAWBVZ010000004.1, forward strand.
GCCGCAGCCGGCCGAGGCCGGGGTCGGCGGTCCGCTCGGCGTCGTCCGGTCCCGGCAGAAGGAATCGCGACGCCGCCACGGCGAGGGTCGCGAACAGCGCCGCCGCGATCGCCAGGTGCCACGCCAGCGGGAGCCCCAGGCCCGCCGCAACCGCTCCCATCGAGCCGCCGACGACCGCGCCGATGCTCCACACACCGTGGAGGGAGTTGAGGATCGATCGGCCGTAGAGGCGCTCCACTCGCAGGCCGTGTGCGTTCTCCGCGACGTCGGCGATGGCGTCGAGCGAGCCGGCGACGAACAGGACGGCGGCCAGGGCCAGCCACGAGGGCACCACCGCGAGCAGCACGAGGTTCGCGGCCGCGCCGACCACGACCGCCGGTGCCACCCGCGCCGATCCCCAGCGGCTCACGAGCACGCCCGAGATCAACCCGAGAACCAGTGCGCCGAGCCCGTAGGCGGCCACGGCGGAACCGAACGCGGCGTTGGAGAGCCCAAGATCGGCCTTCAGCTCCGGATAGCGCGGAATCACGTTGGCGAATAGCGCGCCGTTGGTGAAGAACAGGGCGGCGACGGCGGCGCGGGCCCGCCTCGCCGTCGGCGACGGCGCGCTCACGAAGCCGACTGCGATCGCATCAGAAAGAAAGCGTTTGCCATACGCGGGGCGTGGGAAACGAAGATGCTATGGCGGGCTCTGGCGGGCACGTGAGGTTCGGCGTCTTCCTGCCGTCGTTCCTCACCGGAGACCACCCGGACGCGCACGCCGGGGCGATCCGGGCGTTCGCGAAACGGGCCGAGGAGCTCGGCTTCGACTCGCTGTGGATCACCGACCATCTGGTCACCGCGCACCGCTTCTATCGCGTGAGCTGGCTCGACGCGCTGACGACGCTCTCGCACGTCGCCGCGATTACCGAGCGGGTCCGGCTCGGCACCTCGATCCTGATCCTCCCGACGCGTCAGCCGACCGTGCTCGCGAAGGAGATCGCCACGCTGCAGTACCTGTCCGGCGGGCGCTACGTGTTCGGGATCGGCACCGGCTGGTTCGGGCCCGAGTTCGCCGCCTGCGGAGTGAAGAAATCCGAGCGCGGCGGCCGCACCGATGAGGTGCTCGACGCGACCATGGCGCTGCTGGGCGGGCCGGGCGCGCGCTACGACGGCCGCTACTACACGCTCGACGACGTCACGGTCGAGCCGCACGTCGCGCCGCCGCCGGTGTGGTCGGCCGGAGGCAGCCAGCTCGCGCACGAGCGCTCCCCGGAGAAGCCGGCGATGCACCCGAACGTGCTCCGCCGGATCGCCGCCGCCGACGGCTGGATCGCGCGGCCGACGTGCCCGCCGGACCTGATCGCCGCCGACCTCGAGCTGATCCAGGCTGCACGATCGGACGCCGGCCGCACGGGCCCGTTCACGGTCGCCCACGAGAACTTCACCTGGATCGAGGAACGCGGGAGCGAGGACGACGTCACCGCCGTGCAGCAGCAGCGGTTCGGCGCGGTCGTCAGCGACGAGCGCCCCTGGGACTACATCGACGCCGTCTACATGCCCGGCACCGTCGACCAGATCCAGGCCAAGGTGCAGGCGCGGATCGACGCCGGCGCCGAGTACCTGATGCTGCACACGCTCACGCCCGACCTCGACCAGCTCGAGCTGATCGCTCGGCACATCGTCGAGCCGTTCTCGCGCGTCAAAGCGGGGGCGGTCGCGTGATGCGCACGGTCGCAGTCGACGCGCCGGTCCGGATCGTCGCGAGCGGCGTCTCACACCGCTTCGCCGCAGCCGACGGGTCCGAGCGATCGGTGCTCGACAACATCGACCTGGCGGTCGGCCCGCGCGAGTTCGTCTCGCTGCTGGGTCCGTCCGGGTGCGGGAAGACGACGCTGCTGAAGATCATCGGCGGGCTGGTCACGCGCACCGAGGGCGACGTGCAGATCGACGGCGCCCCGATCGCCCAGGCGCGCCGCGAGCGCAAGTTCGGCTTCGTGTTCCAGGACCCAACCCTGCTGCCCTGGCGGACCGTGATCGGCAACGCCACGCTGCTGCTCGACACGACCGGTGAGCGCGGCCGCGACGAGGAGGTTGCCGCACTGCTGCGGACGGTCGGCCTGGAGGGCTTCGAGGACCACTACCCGGCGCAGCTCTCGGGCGGCATGCGCCAGCGCGTGGCGCTTGCCCGCGCGCTCGCGCTGAGCCCCGAGATCCTGCTGATGGACGAGCCGTTCGCGGCGCTCGACGCGATCACTCGCGAGCGCATGGCCGAGGAGCTGCTGCGGATCTGGGACCAGTCCCGCACCGTCGTCTTCGTCACCCACAGCATCAGCGAGGCCGTGCTGCTCTCGGACCGCGTCGTCGTGCTGTCCGGGCGCCCGGGCCGGACGCTGGCCGACGTCACGATCGACCTGCCGCGCCCGCGCGACGCCGAGCTGCGTACGAGCGAGCCGTTCATCGAGTACGAGCGCCTGCTCCGCAACCACATCGAGGAGGCGCACGCATGAGCCGGATCCTGCCGGCCGCATTCATCCTGCTGCTGCTCGTGATCTGGGAGCTCGTCACCCAGTTCACGAGCGCGGTCCCGGAGTACGTGCTGCCTCCCGTCACCTCGATCATCGACCGCCTGATCACGGACGCCGAGCTGTTGATCGGCGACACGCGCGTGACGCTCGTGGAGGTGCTCGTCGGCTTCGTCATCGGCAGCGTCGTCGGCATCCTGCTGGCCCTCCCGATCGCCTACTCGACGGTGGTCCGCCAGACGCTGTACCCGCTGATCGTCGCTTCGCAGGCCGTGCCGAAGGTGGCGATCGCTCCGGCGCTCGTGGCCTGGCTGGGCCTGGGCATGGCGCCGAAGCTGGTGGTGGTGGCGACGATGGTGTTCTTCCCCGTCGTCGTGACGGCCGCCGAGGGGTTCTCGTCGGTCGATCGCAACCTGCTCGACCTGCTCCGCTCGGTCGACGCGAGCCGGTGGCAGGTGTTCCGGCGGGTGAGCTTCCCCCACGCCCTGCCGCAGATCTTCTCCGGCCTGAAGATCGGGATCACGCTGGCGGTGGTCGGCGCGGTCGTCGGGGAGTGGGTCGGCGCGAGCGAAGGGCTCGGCTTCGTGTTGCTGCAGGCGAACACGCAGCTGGATTCGACGCTGCTGTTCGCCGCCATGTTCGTCTTGATCGCCATGGGCATCGTGCTGTTCCTCCTGGTGGAACTGGCGGAACGGCTGCTGATCCCGTGGCGCGAGCCGTCGGAGAGCGGGGTCGCTCCGGTCACGGCGTGAGCAAGTCATGCAGGGGAAAGGGAGGAATCCAATGCGTTGCGTATGGGCGATCGCCCTCATCGCGCTGACGGCTCTGGCCGGCGGCTGCGGCTCAGATGACCAGTCCGCCTCCGGCGGCGGCACCAAGGTCGCCCTCCGGCTCAACTGGGTGATCGCGGGCAACCACGCCCCGCTCTTCCTCGCCCAGCAGAAGGGCTACTGGAAGGACTGCGGGCTCGACGTGACGATGACCGCGGGCAAGGGCTCGAGCGACACGGCGACGCTGGTCGCCAACGGGTCGCAGGAGTTCGGGATCAGCGACGCGGTGTCGGTGGTGGCGGGCCGCTCGCACGGCCTCAAGATCAAGTCGATCGGCGTCCTCTATCAGACGAATCCGTCGGCGATCGTCTCGAAGAAGTCGGCCGGCCTCAGCACACTGAAGGACGTGGAGGGCAAGACCTGGGGCGCGGTGCCGGGCGCCTCGCCGTACCTCCTGCTGAAGGCGCTGTTCAACGAGAACGGCATCAGCGACGTGAAGGAGGCCAGCGTCCCGGCCCCCGGGATCGCGCAGCTCAAGACTGGGCAGGTCGACTTCATCACCTTCTTCGGCAACGAGGCCGCCAACGTCGACCCGGACCCCGACCAGAACCTCACGGTGCTCCCGTTCAAGGACTTCGGGCAGGACATCTACGGGCTCACCCTGATCTCCAAGGACGACTACATCAGCAAGTACCCCGACCGGGTGTCGTGCCTCAAGGACGGCGCGATCAAGGGATTCGAGGAGGCCAAGGCCAATCCCGACGCGGCGCTCGACGCGCTCGAGAAGGCGGCGCCCGAGACCGCGCGCAACCGCGAGGTCCATCGCGAGCTGCTGGACGGGGCGTTCGAATACGCAGGAGGCGACCTGCTCACGCAGAGCGCCGCCAAGTGGGAGGCCAGCCAGAAGGTCCTGGTGGAGGCCAAGCTCGTGAAGTCGACGAGCGATCCGACGACGTTCTTTACGCAGGCATCGCGCTAGCGAGGGAGGAGACAACGATGAGACACCGCCGCTTCGGCGGGCTGGCGGCGCTGCTGCTGGCCGCGCTGGCGCTCGTCGCGCCACCGGCGCTCGCCCAGGAGGGCACGCCGATCCACGACCCGATTCCAGAGCAGCCGATCCAGTCCGGCATCGGGCTGCAGCTGAAGGAGTTCACGCGGATCCCCGCGTCGGAGACGTACCCCGGCCCGCCGGTCGACGCGCGGCTCGTGCGCTGGAACCGGATCAACTATCTGGGCGAGGTCCCGGACGGCTCCGGGCGTTTCTTCGTGCCCGACCTCAACGGCAAGCTGTACATGGTCGAGCACGGGACGCCCCGCATGTACCTCGACGTCGGCGAGACGTTCAAGCCGGCCTTCTTCTCGCAGCGGGGACTCGGACAGGGCTTCGGCTTCGTCACCTTCGACCCGGATTTCAAGCGCAACGGCCGCTTCTACACCGTGCACGTCGAGGATGCCTCGCTCGCGACGCGGCAGCCGGACCTGACGGCCGAGCCGAACACCATCTTCCACGGCGTCATCACCGAGTGGACGGCCGACGATCCGTCGGCGAAGACGTTCCACGGCAGCCACCGCGAGGTGCTCCGGCTCGGCTACGCCGGCCAGATCCACGGCATCCAGCAGATCGACTTCAACCCCGAGGCCAAGCGCCACGACAAGGACTACGGGCTGCTGTACGTCGCGTCCGGTGACGGAGGCATCGGGGTCTCGACCGACATCCCGCAGCGGATGGACATGCCGCAGGGCAAGCTCCTGCGGATCGACCCGCGCGGCACGAACAGCGCGAGCGGCCGCTACGGGATCCCGCGCAGCAACCCGTTCGTCGGCCAGCCGGGCAAGCTCGGCGAGATCTACGCGATCGGGTTCCGCGACCCGCATCGCTTCAGCTGGGATCCCGGTGGCAGCCACCGGATGTTCCTCGGCCACATCGGTGAGCACGCGATCGAGGCCGTCGACGAGATCCGGCCCGGCGCCAACTTCGGGTGGAGCGACCGCGAGGGCCCGTTCGTGTTCGACCGGACCCCGGCGAACCCGTGCGACCGGCTGTTTCCGCTGCCGGCGGACGACAAGAAGAACGGCTTCAGCTACCCGGTCGCCGCCTACGACCACGACCCGCCGCCGGATTGGAACTGCACGTCCGACGTCGGGCACGGAATCGTCGGTGGCTTCGTCTATCGCGGCCACAACGTGCCCGCGCTGCGCGGCAAGTACATCTTCGCCGACCTCGTGACCGGGCGGATCTTCTACACCAACGAAAGCGAGATGCGGACGGGGAAGCCGCGGGCGCCGATCTACGAGCTGATGCTCTACGACGAGGCCGGCCGGCGGGTCAACACGGCGGACTTCCTCAACGCGGGCGGCACCGGCGACCCCAAGCGGGTCGACATCCGGTTCGGCCGCGACGCCGACGGTGAGCTCTTCCTGCTCTCCAAGGGGAGCGGCAGGATCTGGAGGATCACCGGCACGCGCCGGTTTGCCTCCTGCCACACCGGTCACACGCGCGTGCGCGCATCGATGACGGCCGCGGACTGGGCTCCGGTGACACCGGCCAAGTGGCAGTTCACGGGCCGCGAGACGATCCTCACCGAGCCCGGCGTGGAACGTCCCGGCCCGCGCCGCCCGTTCGAGTACGCCGTGCTGACCAAGGGCCCGGCGTTCGGGAACGCGGTGATCGACGCCGAGGTGCGGATCGACACCCCGGTCGAGATCACCAACCGCGACGTGATCGTCGTGTTCGGATATCGGTCCGACACGGAGTTCAACTACGCCCACCTGTCGACGGACAACACGATCTATCCGCACAACGGGATCTTCGTGGTGAACAACGCCGACCGGCTCCGGGTCGAGGACCAGTGGAACGGAATCCGCGGCGCGACGCCGGCGATCTCGGATGCGGAGTGGCACCACGTGCGCATCGTCCGTTGCGCCGATTCGGGAGAGACCGCGGTCTACATGGACCGCTCGCGGTTCCCGCTGATGACCGCGGTCAACAGCACGCTCGACTCGGGCCGGGTCGGCTTCGGATCGTTCGACAACGCGGGCCGGATCCGCCGGCTCGAGGTAACCGGGGAGGCCCAGCGATGAGACTCCGTCACGTGTGCGTCGCCGTCGTGGCGACGTGGGTCGTCGCGGCGCCCGCCGCCGCGGACAGCGGGCGCGTGGTGCTCCCGGAGCCGTCGCGTCCGGTGGTGACCGGCGAGCTGCGGCCGAACCTCGTCGCCGCCTACGGCTTCGAGCAGCCTGTCCGCGGGGCGCCGGCGTCCGAGCAGGATCAGGGCTCGTCCGGCACCGACATCTCGCTCGTGAACGGCGGCCCGGACATGCGCGTGCAGGACCCGGCCTATCCGGCGAGCACGTTCGCGATCCAGACGAAGCAGGTCAACCCGGGGGTCACCGGCAACGACGACTGGAAGGCCGGCGTCTACTCGACCGCGGGCGTGCCCACGCTGCACGCCTTCAACGCCGCTCGCGAGGCCACGATCATCGGCTGGTTCAAGACGACCGGCGCGAATCCAAGCGCCGGCTTCAACGCGATCGGGTTGGCCGGCGTCCTGGCAGGCAACTCGCAGGGTCACGACGTGCGGGCGCTGCTGGAGATCATCGACGTCAGCGGCACGCTGCGCGTCGTCGCGCTCGGCAGGCGGGTCGACGGCGCGAGCTCCCAGACGTTCGCCGCCGACGAGGACTGGCAGACGCTGTTGCCGCGCGACCAGTGGGTGTTCCTGGCCGCGACGTTCGACTTCGACAACGGCACGATGGCGCTGTACAAGAACGGCCGGCCGCTACCCGGGTTCTACACGCTCCCCGGAGACCCGTGGAGCGTGATCGGCGAGCCGGAGCCGGACCTCACGTCGGCGACCGACCCGAGCGGCATCAAGATCGGCGGCAGCTTCCCGCAGAACACGCAGGAGCGGAATCCCTGCCACTGCCGGATGGACGGGCTGATGTTCCTCGACCGCGCGGCGACGGCGCAGGAGGTGCGGCGCCAGTACGAGAAGACGGTGCACGAGCACGCGCGGGTGCACAATGCGCGCGCGGGCCGCACGATCCCGCTGAAGGTCAGAGCGAGTGAGCCGCTCACGGCGACCTCGAACCGGGTCGCCTGCGACACCGGCCGGCCGCTGAACGCAGCCGAGTCGGCCGACATGCACCGGAGCGGGTGGAGGACCCACCGCGCGTGGTCCGGTACATGCCGGCAACTGCTCGTGCGAACGGAGGACGGCGCCGTCTACGGCGCGCGCTTCCGCTTCTGGTGATGCCTAGACGGGGATGGCGCCGAGCTCGAGAGCCTTGGGTGACCAGCGGGCCCGGGCTCGGCGGTAGCGCTTGATGCTGCGAATGAGTTTGGTCATGTCAGAAAGGGAGTTGGGGGAGGACTCAAAGCACGGTACGGGCCGGCCGCGCCACTGACAGCGGGGGCATCCCCCGTACGAAGGTGCGGCTGACCCGAACGAAACGAAAAACCTGGTGGTGGGGCGCGGTAAAGCCCGTAGTACGGCTGGGAGGGTTGGGCCATGCATCGCGCGCGCTTTCTGACCCTGCTCGCCCTCGTCGCACTCCCGCCCTCTGCGGCCGGCGCGGCCGAGCAGCCACTGGCGGCCCAGTGGCACCTCGACCAGATCACCGACGACGGGACCCGCACGCCCGACAGCGGGCCCAACACCCTCGTGAGCGCGACCCCCGGGTCGCCCACCGTGATCCCCGGTCGGTTCTCGAACGCCTTCCGGCTGGCGGTGGCGCCCAGCCGCATCGAGGTCGACGGCACGCCCGTCCTCACTCCTGCGCAGCTGACCGTCATGGCCTGGGTGCGCCGCACGGGCAGCCCGGGGACCTACCGGTACGTCGTCGCGCGCGGTGACCGCGCCTGCGCGGCCGCCTCGTATGCCCTCTACACGGGCAGCACCGGCGGCCTCGTGTTCTACGTCGATCCGGGCCAGTCGCCGGTGCCGGTCTCGCCCGATGCCGGGCCGGGCGTCTGGGACGGCGCCTGGCACGCCGTGGCGGGGACCTATGACGGCGCTCGGCTCAGGCTCTATGTCGACGGCAGCGAGGTCGGGAGCGGAACGCCCGCCGCCTCGGCCAAGATCGACTACGCCGCCTCCACCAGCAGCCTGTTCCGGCTCGGGAGCTACACCGGGCCCTGCGGCGGCGGCTTCACCGGCGACCTCGACGAGGCGCGCATCTACGACCGCGCCCTGACCGCCGCCGAGATCGCCCAGATCCAGGCCGCGGGCGCGACCGCGCCGCCGGACCTCGACACGGACCGTGACGCCGTGCCGAACGCGCGCGACAACTGCCCGTTCACGAGCAACGCCACCCAACGCGACGGCAACGGCGACGGCATCGGAGACGCCTGCGCGAACGTCCCGGCCGGCGCGGCCCCGCGCAACGTCGTGCGTCCGAAGATCGTGACCGAGCCAGGGGTGACGAGCACGTACCGCTGCCAGCCCGGGAGCTGGGCCGGGCTCGACCCCGGCATCGGCGCCACGGCGTATGCCTACCAGTGGCTGCGCATCGACCCGAAGCGGACGGTCCTCGTCTCGACGGCTGCGACGTACCGCTCACCGCCGGCCGTTCTGCGCCTGGTGGCCGACCGCGGCAGCTACTACGTCTGCCAGGTCACCGCCCGCAACAGTGCGGGGACGGCGAGCGCGTCTTCCGCGGCCGCCTTTCTCCTCCCCGGCGTCGACCCGGTGCAGCTCCACGCCAGCTACGGCAACGTCCGCATCCGCGGCATCGACGTCTTCCAGGTCACCCAGCCCAACTCGGGCGCGACGCAATTCGGGTTCCCGTCCGGGAGCTTCCCGTTCCTCCCCGGCGGCGGTACGCCGAACGGCATCACCCGGACGCAGAACAACATCCTCGGCGGCAGCTTCCAGTCGTCGATATACAACGGGGTCACGCTCGACGCCACCAAGCCCACGTGGGCGACCGTCTACCTCGACGTGGCAGGGGCCGAGCCGCTCGATCCGAAACAGCCGCTGGAGCTGACCCTCACGCGCCGGCTGAACGGGGTGCCGCTGGACTCGCTGCACTTCTCGGTCTCCAGCCCGCCGCGCTCGGACACCTACTGGGTCACGGCCGCCGAGCGCGCGAAGGGCAAGTTCGCGTTCCGCCTCCCGAGCAACTGGGTGTTCACGACGAGCTCGCAGCGGTTCGACCTGCAGGCCAAGGTCAAGTTCCCGATGGCCACGGGCATCCTCGGCTTGCGCCAGTGCGACGTCGCCGGCTGCGGGGACGACGACACCTACCTGCTGCGCGGAATCCCCAGCGCCCTGCTGCCGTTCACCGAGATCGCCACGCTGCAGTTGACCCGCGCCAACCAGGGCGCCCTCACCAAGCCCGACGCGGTGCTGTTCACCGCACGCCGGCTGTGGCCGGGAGGCGAGCGCATGTCCGTCCATGCTCCCTCCGCGACGATCGACATCACCGCTTCGACGAACCGTGTCGTCACCGACACCGTCTGCTCGAAGCCCGGCCTCTCGGCCCGTGACTGCCGATCGACCGGCGTCGACAGCCAGATCGTGCAGTGGGCGGTGGACAACCCCGGTGTCCTTACTGTGCCCGGCTTCAAGCCGCTGCGCATCTACGACTTCCTCTTCGGGGTCCACAACTACCAGTTGCCACTGGCCGACGGGACGACCGTCACAGAGCCGGGGTGGTCGAACGGCAACATCGAGGCGCTGCCCAGCGCCAGCGGGAAGGATCAGCCGTTCTTCACGGCGAACGCGAACACCCGCTCGATCAGCGCCGCGGCACACGAGCTCGGCCACCAGATGTCGGCCCCGCACACCGCGGTGACCGCGGCGTGCAGCGCCGCAGCCCGCACGGAGCCGTGGCCCCCGGACGGGGCAGGCCGCCTCCAGGGCGTGCTCTTCCCGCGTCCCGACGCCATCGGCCGCCGCCGCATGCCGCGCGTGGACGGCATCGAGACGCTGTACGACCTCATGTCGTACTGCGCCAACACCGACGACTCGGACAACTGGGTCGGGCCGCGCAACTGGCACCGGGCGTTCACGCGGCTCAGCGAGTACGCGGCGCGGCGGCAGGGGTTCCAGGGCTTCTCGGCAAGGACGGCCGCCGCAGCGCCTGCCGCGTTCGCGGTCGGCACCGTCGGGCCGAGCGGCGGCGTGCTCGAGCGCGTGACTGGCGCCGAGGCGTCCGACTCCGTGCCGGCGCCGGTGCCCTCGTCGCCGGTGCATGTGCGGTCGCTGGCCGCCGACGGCCGGCTGCTGCTGGACGCCGGTGTCACCGTCACCACGAGCTCCGAGGGTGAAGGCGGGTCGTTCGCCGGCCCCGTGGCCGCGGCGGCGGAGCGGGTCGAGCTCACCCGCGACGGCGTGCTGCTCGACTCCCGGACCCGGTCGCAGCCGCCGCGCGTGTCGGTGCTCGCGCCGCGCCGCGGGACCCGCGTTCGCGCCCGCCGTTCCTTCACGGTGCGCTGGCGGGCGAGTGACCCCGAGCAGAACGGGCTGCAGGCGACGGTCGACGTCACGGTCGACGGTCGTGCCTGGCGCACGATCTACCAGGGCGCCGATCGCGGACGCGCGCTCCTGCCGGGCCGGTACCTCGAGCCGGGGCGCCATTCGCGCGTGCGCGTCACGGTCAACGACGGCTTCGCAGAGGCGACCGCGCAGTCGGCGCCATTCTCGGCCGAGGGCGCGGCGCCGACCGTCCGGATCATCCGCCCCGAAGGTCGCGAGCCGCTCGCGGCCGGAACCCGCGTCGAGTTGCTCGGCGACGCGGTCGACGCCATCGGGCGACCGCTGAGCGGCCGCTCGCTGACCTGGTTCGCCGGGTCGCGGCGGCTCGGCCGTGGCGGTCGGGTGCGCGTGCGCAGCCTGCCGGCCGGGCGGGTCCGCCTCCGCCTCGTGGCGCGCGACCGTAGCGGTCGGACCGGGTCCACGCGGCGCACCGTGCGCGTGGTCGCCGAGCCTCCGCGGCTGACGCTCCTGCGCGCCGACCGCGTCGTCAGCCGCACGGCGAAGACCATCGTCGTCCGGGTCCGGACAGCCTCCCGCGCGAGGCTGCGGATCGCCGGGCACTCATACGCTGTCGGCGGCCGCACCAAGACGCTCCCGGTACGCCTCCCGGCCCGCCCGCGGCGCGGCGTGCTGACCGTGCGCTACGAGCTGCGCGGCGCCGGCGGGCGCGCGCGCGGGACGCTCCAGATCCTCCGGATGTAACGGCGTGCGGGCCGGGAGGTCGCCCTCCCGGCCCGCGCCCTGATTAGACGCCCGGCGTCGTCGACGAGATGCGGATCCGCATCGAGGTGCCGTCCTGCTTCTGCACCTGGATCCGCACGCCGGCGTTCGGGACCTTCACGCCGATGTTCGGCAGCGTCGCGTCCCAGTAGGACCGGCGGTCGTCGAACACCGGGACGGCGTCTTGGCCGCGGATGTAGCTCGCCTGCCCGTTCGTCGGAATGTGCAGCGTGAACGAGTCCGACTTCTGGAGCGAGAACGGCGCGTCGTACGTCTGGATCCGGCCGCGCCACGGCTGGCCGTCCAGGCGATAGATCGGCCGCGGGTTCGCGTCGACCGGCAGGATCTCGCCCTGCCCTGGGTGGACGCTCTCGTCGTTGTCCGAGAACGACGTGTCCCAGTACGACACGATCAGGCCGTCCTGATACGGGAAGTGCTCCGCGAAGTTCGGGAGCGCCGGGGTCAGGTAGTTGTACGGCCCGGTCTTCAGGTATTGGTCGTACGACACGTACTGGCGGTTGGAGGCCACGTAGTAGTTGTCGTAGTCGATCGACCGCGAGGCGCCGACGGCGACGAAGCCGCCGGGCGTCCAGCCGTTGTTCCCGCTCTCGGCCCCGTCCGTGAAGACCGTCTGGCCGCCTGCGGTGAGCGTGAAGTCGTCGGCGAAGATGCCGGCCGGCTCCCCCTCGTGGCCCGCAGCGCCCTGGACGGCGGGATCGGTGCTGTAGCGCAGCCGCAGCGAGATCGTCTTGCCGGCGAACGCCGACGTGTCGAACGTCGCCTGTGTCCAGGCCGGCTGGTAGCCGTCGATGCCGTTGCCCTCCGCCGCGTTGGCGATCGAGCCCGGGATGGCCTTGAAGCCCGTCCCGTCGTCAACCTCGACGTACGCGTAGTCACACGCGTCGGGGCCGCAGTCCTCGATGTTCCAGCGCGCCCAGAAGGACAGCGACGAGCTGCCCGCGGGCAGCGTCACCTGCCGCGTCAGCGTCGACTCGCGCTCGTCGCCCTGGTCGGACCACCACTGCTTGGTGCCGCCGTGCGGCGCCCCGAGCTCCGTGGTCACCCGCTTCTTCGGCAGTGGGACGACCACGCCCTGCGCCTTCGCGCTGTTGTACTCGTGCGGGCCGAGGTCGAGTGCGCGAGTGGTGCCTGCAGGCACGACCTCATAGTCGAGCCAGCCGAGCTGGAGCTTGTCCCAGGCGCCGAGGTCCGCCGCGCGGGAGCCTACGGCCTCGCCTGCGCCCGACTGTCGGCTCTGCGCCATCAGCGACCACCAGTTGACCGCGTTCTCCTGCGTGCCGGTGGCGGCGGTGGTGTCGTACTCGTCCGGCAGCCCAAGGTCGTGCGCGTACTCGTGGACGAAGACCGAGACGCCGCCGTTCTCCGGCTGCATCGTGTAGTCCGCGACCCACAGGCCGGTGGTGCCGATCTGCACGCCGCCGTCCTTGTTGAACTCCGGCCCCTCGGCGCCGTCCAGGTTCGTGAACGCCTTCGAGCGGTGCGACCAGATGGCGTCCTCGCCCTGGTAGGGATCGACATCGGCCTGGTCGCCACCGGCGTGGACGATCTGGAAGTGATCGAGGTAGCCGTCCGGCTCGTTGAAGTTACCGTCGTGGTCGTAGTCGTTGCGGTCCCACACGTCGTAGGACTTCAGGTCGTCCGCGATCTGCGCTTCGGTCCTGCCCGCCGCCGTCTGGTCCGCGACCCACTGCTTGAGGGCGTCCTGGATCAGGAACCACGAGTTGCTGCAGACCGACGACGGGCACGGGAAACCGTTGCTGCGGCCGTAGCGCGCCTCGTTGTAGCGGACCTTCACCCAGTCGGTGACCTGGCCGTCGACGCTGTAGCGGCCCGACGACTGGCGCTCGTAGTAGTTCTTGACCGAGTTGTCGTCCGCGCCGTCCCCGAAGTAGAGATCCTCGTAGTGCGCCCGGTTGTAGTCGGCCTGCCAGATCGTCTTGTTGTCCTTCGTGCGATCGGGCGCCGGGATCTCGTTGTGCAGCGGCCCATTGAAGCGGGCCGGCCCCGGCGTGTTCGGATCGGTGTCCTGGTCCGGGTAGCTCGGGTGCCGCTCGTTCCCGAACTCCGCCAGCACGACGAAGATCTTGTCCGTCTTCTCGCGCGCGAGCTCGACGTACTGGTCCTCGGCGGGCGCGTTCTTGGCCGCCGTCGTGCGGCCGAGCTTGACCACCTTGCTGGCGCCGCGCTGACGAACCTTCGCGTCACCGGCGATCACCTTCCTGATCGCGACCTCGCGCAGCTCGCGCCGCTTCTCCTCCGCCGCGTTCGGCACGTCGTCGGCCGCTACCGCGCGTGTCGCCTGCGCCCTGGCTCCGTCCGACGGCGCCGCCCCCGCGCTGAGCGCGAACGTCGTCGTCAGGCCTGCCGCGAGCACGAGGCCTCCCAGCCCAGCTCGAACTCCCCGCATTCCGCCTCCCGCCTTCGAGTCTCTGAAGCGGAGCAGGCTAGCTCGCCGTCAGCGGCTTTCGTCTGCGATTTGTCAGGCTGAAGACCGCAAACACGCGCCGTGCAAGGGCGATTCGCGCCACATCGGATCCGGTCAGGTGTGTTGAGCCGTCGGTGGGGTAGGCTCGGCTCACATAGGCCACTGGGAGCGCGGTCGGTCGTCAGCCAACCGCGTACAGGGAAAGGGGTTCCCAATGACCCCGACTGATGGTTCGGACCGGCCGGACCCTTCCTCCAACGGGGGAGAGCCCGGTCAGGACGACACGCAGGAGAGATTGTTGGAGGAGCAGACGCTGTCTGATTCGGATCAGACGTCGTCTGACACCGATCAGACCACGTCGGACAACGATCAGGATCGCTCCGATCGCGACCAGGCGAGCTCCGATCGCGATCAGCAGGCATCGGACCTCGAGCAGGCCGTGGCGGACCGCGCGCACGACGCACCGACTCCGACGCCTGACGGCTATGAGGCCGCGCGTGCCGACCGCGAGCGAGCGTCGGCCGTGCGTCTCGCAACGACCGCCGAGCGTGCGCGGACGGCCGAGGAGCGGCTCGGCGCGGCGTACATGCGCGATCTCACCGCCCACGCCCGCGACCGGGCGGCCGCGGCGCGCGACCGGGCAGCCGACGCGTTCGAAGCTATCGGCCGCAGCGGGCACCGAGACCTACACGGTCGAGCAGCGCCTGGCGGCGATGCGCGAGCGGTCGGCGGCCGATCGCGCTCGCGCGGCGGGCGATCGCGCGGCCGCGGCCGCGGACCGCGCAGCGGCGGCGCGCGACCGCGAGCAAGCCGCGATCGACCTCCGGCACGCGTACCACGACGACCTCACCGGCGCGCTTCGCCGCGACATGGGCGAGGTCGCACTGCAGCACGAGATCGACCGCGCGCGGCGCAGCGACGGCCGGCTCGTCCTCGCCTTCGTCGACGTCGACGGGCTGAAGCGGGTCAACGACCGCGAGGGCCACGGTGCCGGCGACGAGCTGCTGAAGGCGGTCGTCACCGCGATGCGGGCCAAGCTGCGCTCGTTCGATCCGATCGTCCGCTACGGCGGTGACGAGTTCGTCTGCGCGCTGGCAGCCGCCGACGCCGCCGACGCCCACCGGCGCTTCGCCGAGATCCGCGAGACGCTGGACCATGACTACGACCACGCCGCGATCAGCGTCGGCATGGCCGAGCTGCAGGCCGGCGACACGCTGGCCGATCTCGTGGCTCGGGGTGACGCCGCGCTCTACGACGCCAGGCGCGGCCCGAGCTAGCGCCTGTCAGCGCGCCTTTGGCCTGCTGCTTTCCGGGGCTGATCCGGACGACGTCCCAGGCGAGATGGCAGTGCTCAAGCGAGCGGGGCCAGCCACGCGAGGTTGCGCGACTCGTCGCCGGTGGCGAACGGCCGGCGGTCGAAGCTCTCGTGCTGGAATGGAACGGATTCCGCGGGCCCCCGCAGCGGGGCGACCGCGCTCACGGATGCTCGTCAGCAAGCGTCAGCCGCGGGTCGAGGTCGACGATCTCGACGTCGCCCGAGCTCCCGGTGAGCGTGAACACGCGGTCGACGTCGAGGCCGCCGCGCAGGAGCACCAACCGGTGGCCGATCTCCCGGGCGCGGAGGCTGGCGTTGACGATCGCGTGCACGCCGGACGCGTCGATGAACGCGACCTCGCGCATGTCGAGCACCACGAGCTGGGCCTGCAGCTGTGGCTCGCGCAACGTCCGCTGCAGCTGCGGGGTCGTCGCGATGTCCAGCTCGCCGATGATGTGGACGTTGGCCGAGTCCAGCGCGCCGTTCGTCCACGAGCAGGCAAACGGCTGTGGCAGGAACTTCGCACGGCCGCCGAGTGGAATGAGCGACTCGGGCATTTCGGGCATGAAAACCGACCTCCGGGGTTGGTGGACCCGCAGAAGAAGTCAGATCGTGTTGCCCGCCCGCCCGCTTTGGGCCGACCTCACGATGGATGCCCTCTCAAGCCTAAGGTATACCCGCGCGCAAGCGGAGCGGCGCCAACTCAGGCGGCGAACGAAGGTCCGTTTTCTGGAAGTTCGTGCTCGTCGACAAGATCCGTCGGCGCCAGGATGAAGACCTCGCACATGATGTCCGGATCCTGCTGGTTGCCGCTCATGAATCCGATCACCCGCCGGCCGGTCGCGTGCTCGATCACCGACTCGAATCGGTCGCGCATCAGGTCCTGGAAATCCATCCGCTGCTGGATCACCGAAGACCCGCGCCCGCCGGCCAGCAGCGTCTGCTCGACGCGCGAGAAGCCGCCGCGCAGCAGGCACACCACGAGGTCGTCCTCGTAGTAGGACTTCGCGCGCGTCGGTCCGCGGCCGTAGAACTCCTTCAGCAGCGCCACCATGCCGTCCGAGATCGCCGTCAGCACATCACCGTGCGCCCGGGGCGTGACGCGAATGTCTTGTGGGCTCATCGCTGACCGATCCTAACCATTCAACGCTAACGTGGGGGACGAATCGCACGTCGGGTCATCGCCCTTCGCCTCGCGCGCGAGCCCCATTCGGAGGACGAGAGAGAAGGCCGCCCATGCCGGCCACCGACGCTCCGCTAAAAGGCGATGCCCTGCTCGAGGCCGTGACCGACGCGATGGTCGCGTTGCACGTGCGGTACCACAACCGCGAGCCGGTCACCGCGAAGACACTGCTGCTCGGCGGCGACCTGCTTGCCTGCGTGATGGGCGGGATCTACACCGACGTCGAGAAGACGATGATCGAGTTGCAGCGCACCACCATCGTCCAGGAGACCCGCAGCGCCTTCCAGAACGCGATGCAGCACAAGTTCATCGCCACCGTGGAAGCGCTCTCTGGCCGCAAGGTGCTGGCGTTCATTTCCAACCACCACGTCGGCCCCGACATGGAGATCGAGCTGTTCGTGCTCAGACCGCAGCCCTAGGCTGCGGGTATGGATCTGAACCTGGGCGACAAGGTCGCCGTCGTGACGGGAGCCAGCAAGGGGATCGGGCTGGCGGCGACGCGAGCGCTCGCCGACGAGGGCGCCCTCGTGGTCGCCGCCGCGCGGAACACCGACACGCTTGCCGGCCTCGACCGGGTCACCGCCGTGGCGGTCGACCTCGCGACGCCCGGCGGCCCCGCTGAGCTGATCGAGCGCGCCGTGGCCGAGCACGGGCGCGTCGACGTGCTGGTCAACAACGTCGGTGCGGTCCGTCTTCGAATGGATGGGTTCCTGGGCACCAGCGACGACGAGTTCGCATGGGCGATGGAGATGAACTTCTTCTCCGCCCTGCGCGCGACGCGCGCCGTCCTGCCGGGGATGGTCGAGCGCGGCGGCGGCGCGATCGTCAACGTCGCATCGGTCAACGCGTTCTTCCAGCCCGACGCGGGCACGATCGACTACGGCGCCGCCAAGGCCGCCCTCGTCAATCTCACCAAGACGCTGTGTCAGGAGTTCGGCCCGCAGGGCATTCGCGTCAACGCCGTCTCCCCAGGCCCGGTCGGTACCGAGCTGTGGCTCGGTGAGCACGGCGTCGCCGAGGCCGTCGCGAAGGCCACCGGCGTCGACGCCGCCACCGCTCGCGATGCGGTCGTCGCAAGCATCGGCGGGTTCGCGACCGGCCGCTTCACGACGCCCGAGGAGGTCGCCACGCTGATCACGATGCTGGCCTCCGATCGGCTCGGCAACGTCACCGGCGCCAACTACCTGATCGACGGCGGCCTGATCAAGACGACCTGACGCCGTGGTGACGATCGAGGACGTGCGGACGTTTGCGATGGGGCTCCCACGCACGACGGAGGGGGTCGTGCGCGGCCGGGTGAAGTTCTACATCGGCCGCATCGTCTACGTGGCCTTCTCGCTCGACGAGACGCTGATGGGCTTCGCGTTCCCGCGCGAGTGGCGAGAGGTGCTCGTGGGCTCCGACCCGGAGAAGTTCCTGATGCCGACCGGTGGCGACCTCCGTTACAACTGGGTGGTCGTCCGAACGGCGGCGATCGACGTGGAGGAGATGCACGAGCTCGTCCTCGACGCGTGGGCGATGGTCGTGCCGAAGAAGGTCGTCGACGAGTACGCCAAGCTCACATAGCGGCCGCCCCGACCGTTCCATGGAGATGAGCACACCCATCCTCGCCACCGCAAGCGTTCGCGAGCGCGTCGACGCGCTCGATTGGGCCGAGCTGCGCGAGCAGCTCGATCGCCAGGGCCACGCGATCACCGGAGAGCTGCTCGACGCCGACGAGTGCGCAGCGCTCTCGGATCTGTTCGACGGCGGGCGGTTCCGATCGACCATCGACATGGCGCGCCACCGCTTCGGCGACGGGCGCTACCGCTACTTCGACCATCCGCTTCCCGACACGATCGCCGCACTCCGGACGTCGTTCTACCGGCATCTCGCGCCGGTCGCCAACGACTGGTCGCGGCTGCTGCGCGGCGACAACGTGACGTTCCCGCTCGAGCACGACGAGCTGCTCGAACGCTGCCGCGCAGCCGGCCAGGAGCGGCCGACGCCGCTGATCCTGCGTTACGGGGAAGGCGACTGGAACGCCCTCCACCAGGACCTCTACGGCGACGTGTACTTCCCGTTCCAGATTCTGACCGTCCTGTCGGAGCCGGGCGTGGACTTCGAGGGCGGCGAGTTCGTCCTGATGGAGCAGCGCCCGCGGGCGCAGAGCCGCGCGCACGTGCTCAAGCCGCCGCGCGGAGCGTTCGTGATCTTCCCGACCCAGCAGCGGCCGAACCGGGGCGCCAACGGCTACCACCGGGTCGGCATGCGCCACGGCGTCGGCACCGTCACGCGCGGGCAGCGGACCGCGATGGGGGTCATCTTCCACGACGCGAAGTAGGCGCTCCTAGCGGCCCGGGATCGGGAATGCTGCCGTGAGCTCCAGCACCTCGGTGCGGATGCGCGCGAGCGCGGCCTCGTCGCCCGCGCCGGCGGCCGTCACCCCCTCGTCGATCCAGCGCGCGATCTCGCCCATCTCGGCCGGCCCCATGCCGCGGGTGGTCACCGCCGGCGTGCCGACGCGCAGGCCCGACGGGTCGAGCGGCTTGCGCGGGTCGAACGGGATCGCGTTGCGGTTGCAGACGATGCCCGCCCGATCGAGCGCCTGCGCGGCCGGCCGGCCGCTGACGCCCTTGGGCGTGAGGTCGATCAGGATCAGGTGGTTGTCGGTGCCGCCCGAGACCAGGTCGAAGCCGCGCTCGAGCAGCGCTTCGGCGAGCGCGGCCGCGTTGGCGACGACGGCGCGCGCGTAGTCGCCGAACTCCGGCGCCGCCGCCTCGTGCAGCGCGATCGCGATCGCCGCGGTCGTCTGGTCGTGCGGACCGCCCTGGAGACCGGGGAAGACGGCTCGCTCCAGCGCCTGAGCGTGCGCCGCACGGCTCATCACCATCGCGCCGCGCGGCCCGCGCAGGGTCTTGTGGGTCGTCGTCGTGATGACGTCGGCGTGCGGTGCCGGCGACGGATGCGCGCCGCCCGCCACGAGGCCGGCGATGTGCGCGATGTCGGCCGCCAGGATCGCGCCGGTCTCGGCGGCGATCGCGGCGAAGCCCGCGAAGTCGATCACCCGCGGGATCGCGGTGCCGCCACACCAGATCACCCGCGGCCGCTCGCGCAGCGCCAGGTCGCGCACCTCGTCCAGGTCGATCCGACCGGTGTCGCGGCTCACGCCGTAGTGGACGGCGCGGAACCAGCGGCCGGTGGCCGAGACGCTCCATCCGTGGGTCAGGTGGCCGCCGGCCGGAAGCGACATTCCCAGCACCGTGTCGCCCGGCTCGCAGAACGCGAGGTAGACCGCGAGGTTGGCCGGCGAGCCGGAGTAGGGCTGCACGTTCGCGTACTCGACGCCGAACAGCGCCCGGGCGCGCTCGACGGTGAGCTCCTCGAGCACGTCGACGACCGCGTTGCCCTCGTAGTAGCGCTTGCCGGGATAGCCCTCGGAGTACTTGTCGGTGAGCGCCGACCCGCTCGCGGCGCGCACCGCGGGCGATGTGTAGTTCTCGGACGGGATCAGGCCGATGTGCTCGGCTTGGCGGCGCTCCTCGGCCGCGACAAGGTCGGCGACTTCGGGATCGATGGTGCGCATGGTCACCTCCACGGTCAGGGACGGGTGGGGTGCCCAGGCGTGCGGCAATGCTGCTGCGGCGCCGTTTCACGGTGGTTGCTTCCACCTGAACGCCAGTCGCGGCGCCGCTCCGCCGAGATTACACAGAGGATCGGCTTGTCGCCTGCGCGCAGCGGCCTATTTGACCTTTGGACATGCGCTCAACCCTGCGGCACGACGCGTTTGTGTACGAGTCCGACGACGTCTTCGCCGAGCGCATGGTCCCATTCTTGACCGATGGGCTCGAGGCGGGGGACGCCACCGTCGCCGTCACCACCCGCGCGAACGTCTCCTTGCTCCGCGACGCGCTCGGCGACGCGGCGAAGCGTGTGTCGTTCCGGGACCGCGACGAGTGGTATTCGCGCCCGGCGAAGGTGATCGGGTGCTACGACCAGACGCTGCGCTTCCACCTCGGTGCCGGCGCGCCGCGCGTGCGCGTCGTGGGAGAGGTCCAGTTCGGGCCGACGCCGGCCGAGTGGGACGAATGGACGGTCTACGAGGCACTGCTGAACCGGGCGTTCGCCGACCGCCCGGCCTGGATCGTGTGCCCGTACGACGCCCGCACGCTGCCCGATGCAGTGGTGCTCGGGGCGGCGCACACGCATCGCCAGGTGCTCACCGATGACTGGCACGACAGCCCGCACTACGACGACCCCGCGGACGTCGCGCGCGCGCTCACGCCTGCGCCTGAGGTGCTGCCGGGACTGCGGTCGGTGCCGCTCGACATCAACGCGCGCAGCTTCCGCGAGCGGCTCCGGCGCGAGATGGCCGCAGACGCGGTCCCGGAGGGCCAGGCCCGCGACATGCTGCTCGCCGGAACCGAGATCGCCTCCAACATCACCCGACACGGCGCCGGGCCGCGCGGCATGCGCGTCGGCCGCGTCGGCGAGCGCTTCGTGTGCGAGCTGTCCGATTGCGGACCGGGCCTCGACGACCCGTGCGCCGGGTTTCTCCCGCCGAACGCTGCGACCGCGGGCGGCGCCGGCCTGTGGGTCGCGCGACAGGTCACATGGCGGCTCGACCTGCTGTCGTCGCCGGACGGCTTGACAGTCCGGCTCTGGGTCTAAGAGTCTTTCCTCGACCCGGTCGAACGTACGGTACGCCCTACCTCCCTTCGGGGGGTATCCCGGCTGCAGCGGCCGCCGGACCTGTCGAATATTCGAGGTACCGATGTTGCCGCGCGTACTCAACCGGCTCTGGACCCGCCAGGAGGTCCCTGATCTCGACGTTCAGCTCGAGACCTGCGCGATGTGCGCGGCCGACTTCGTGAACCCGGTCGACTGGGAGCCCATCGGCGAGACGCAGTGGTGGATGCTGCTGCGGTGCGGCGCCTGCGACACGTGGCGCGAGGTGACGGTGCCGAACGCCGTGGCCGCCCGCTTCGACCTCGAGCTCGACCGCCGGCTCGACGTGCTGACGCGCGCCGCCGAACGGCTCGAACGCACGCGCATGGCCGCCGACGTCGAGACGATGATCCAGGCGCTTCGCCGCGGTCTCATCGACGCCGCCGACTTCGCCCGCTGACGCACGCTTCAATGTGCGGTGATGCTTCCAGTCGCCGTCGCCACGACCGCTGCGCTGGCCGGATGCCCGCTGTTCGGCCCGGGCTTCTCGACCAACCAGCGCGTCGACACGCTGCCGGTCGCGACTGACTCGAACGCGATCGTCCGCTCGATCGGCGTGAGCGACGGCTTCCACGCGGACTTCGGCTCCGGCCTCTGGGAGGGCCGGCCGATCGGCATCCCCTACACCGTCGTCAACCGCAAGACCAGGCGCTCGCGCGTGCGCTTCGACTACGCCGACGAGTCCGACCGCGTCCGCTACCCGATCCCGCGCGGCGTGAAGATCGAGGGCGGCGGCGACCGCCACGCGCTGCTGGTCGACCGCAGCGCCTGCAAGCTCTATGAGCTCTACGCCCTGCGCCGGGCGGGCAGCGGTTGGAGCGCCGGCTCGGGCGCGACCTGGAGCCTGCGGCATCCAAAGCTCCGCCCGCGCGGCTGGACGTCGGCGGACGCCGCCGGCCTGCCGATCCTGCCGCTGCTCGCGCGGCCCGGCACCGGGCCGATCCGCCATGCGCTGCGGGTCACGGTGTCCGAGACCCGCAGCGCGTTCACGTTCCCGGCCCGCCACTTCGCGTCCGACGACGACGACCCGTCGCTCCCGCGCATGGGCGAGCGGCTGCGCCTGAAGGCGAGCGTCGACATCTCCGGCCTGCCGCGCCAGGCCCACCGGATCGCCCGCGCGATGCAGACCTACGGCCTGATCGTGGCGGACAACGGGTCGGACTGGTACGTGAGCGGCGTGCCGAGCGCGCGCTGGAACAACGACCAGTTGCACGCGCTCGACGTCATCACGGGGCGCGACTTCGAGGTCGTCGACGCCTCCAGCCTCAACCGTTGACCGGCGCGCTGTAGATCGTCCCGCGGCGGTCGTGCTCGATCTCGCGCGCGGCCTTGTCCGCCGCCTCGGCCCCGAGCTCGCGCTCGACCAGGTGCAGTGCGAGGTCGATGCCGCTCATCACGCCGCCGGCGGTGAGCACGTCGCCGTCGTCAACGACCCGCGCGTCGATCACGCGCGCGCCGGACTCGGCCAGATCCTCGAGTGCGCTGTGGTGGGTCACGGCCGGCCGGCCGCGCAGGATGCCGGCCGTCGCGAGCAGCATCCCGCCGGTGCAGACCGAGGCGATCCGGCCGCCGGCGGCGTGCCGGTCGGCGAGGGCGGCGGGGATCGTGCCCTTCTGCGCCTCACCCCACGCACCGTCATCCGAGCGGGTGTTCCAGCCGCCGCCGGGCACGATCACGAGGTCGGGGTTGCCGAGCGCGCGAGCCGTGCGGACCACCGCGCCGTGCGAGCCGGTGATGTCTTCCGGCCCGTTCATGCTCACCAGCTCCGCTTCGAGCCCGGCGGTGCGCAGGACCTCGAACGGGCCCAGTCCGTCCAGTTCGTCGAAGCCTTGGTAGAGAAGGATTTCGGTTCGCATGCGGCGATCTTCGAGCAGTCGGCGCGCGGGCGCAATTGGCAGGAGTGCCGATATGCGCAAAGATTCGGCCATGCATCGCATCGTCGCTCTCGCGCTCGAGCGCGTGGTCGCGTTCGACCTCTCGATCCCGGCGCAGGTGTTCGGGCGCCCGGACCCCGACCTCGGCACTGCCGGCTACACGTTCACGATCTGCGCGGCAGCGCCCGGGCCGGTGCCGACGACCACCGGCTTCGACGTGGTCGCGCCGTTCGGCCTCGAGGCGCTCGAGCAGGCCGACACGATCGTCGTGCCGGGCTTCAACCCGGAGCAGGATCAGCTTGCGGACGGCGTCGCCGACGCGCTGCGGGCGGCGCACGCGCGCGGCGCGCGGATCGTGTCCGTGTGCACCGGGGCGTTCGCGCTCGCCGAGGCGGGCCTGCTCGACGGCCGCCGCGCAGCCACCCACTGGAGCGACGCGCCCGAGCTCGCGCGCCGCTACCCGGCCGTGGTGGTCGACGACCGCGTCCTCTACGTCGATCACGGCGACATCGCGACGAGCGCGGGGGTGGCGGCCGGGATCGACCTCTGCCTGCACCTCGTGCGCGCCGACCACGGCGCCGGCGTGGCGACCGCGATCGCGCGCCGGATGGTCGTCGCGCCCTACCGCGAGGGCAGCCAGGCGCAGTTCGTCGACCGTCCGATGCCGGAACCGAGCGGCGGCCTCGCGCCGACGCGCGCGTGGGCGCTGGAGCGGCTCGCGCAACCGCTGACGGTGACCGAGATGGCCGCCCACGCCGGCTGGAGCGTGCGCTCGTTCGCGCGCCACTTCCGCGCCGAGACGGGCACGACGCCGTTGCGCTGGCTGCACGAGCAGCGCATCGCGGAGGCTCTGCGCCTCCTGGAGGAGAGTGACCTCGGCGTCGACGCCGTCGCCGCACGCGCGGGCTTCGGCACTGCCGCCTCCCTGCGGCTGCACCTGCGGCGGGCGGCCGCCACGACGCCGACGGCCCACCGCCGCGCGTTCACTCGCGCTCGGCCGGCTGCCAGCCTGGGCCGCGCAGCGCGACCTGCAGCCGCAGCCGCCATCCCCTCGTCGCCCGCAGGTCACGCGCGAGCGCGGCGTACTCCCCGAACGCGACGCGCACCGGGTTGAACGTGGTGATGTTCGTGGTCAGCCCGTACTGCACCCGCTCGGACTCGGGGATGAACGTCCCGAACAGCCGGTCCCAGATGATCAGGATGCCGGCGTAGTTGCGGTCCAGGTACTGCTCGTTGGCGCCGTGGTGCACGCGGTGGTGCGACGGCGTGTTGAACACGGCCTCGATCGGCCACGGCAGCCTCCCGATCCGCTCCGTATGAAGCCCGAACTGGTAGATCAGGCTCCACGACTGGGCCAGCAGCACCATCCACGGTGGGAAGCCGAGCAGCAGGAGCGGCAACCAGAACGGCAGGTAGGTCATCGGCACCCACGTCTGGCGCAGGGCGGTCGAGAGATTGAAGTGCTGGCTGGAGTGATGGACGATGTGGCTGGCCCAGAAGAACCGGCTCACGTGCGAGATCCGGTGGAACCAGTAGTAGGCGAGGTCGTCGCCGAGGAACAGCAGCAGCCACGCCCACCACGCATCGGTCGGCACGCGGAGGGGCGTCAGCTCGTAGAGCGCCGTGTAGATCACCAGCACGACGAGCTTCCAGGCAACATTGATGGCGACGTTCCCGAGGCCCATCGAGAGGCTCGTGCGGGTGTCGCTCAGCTCATAGCCGACGAGCTCGTCCTCGTGGTAGTGACGGAACGAGATCGCCTCCACGACGAGCAGCAGCACGAAGAACGGGATCGCGTAGTAGAGGACCTCGACCACGGTCATGCCTCCTGCGAGCGCTCGAGCAGGTCGCGGGCGCGGGCGTGCGCGGCCGGCTCGTCGCCAGCCGCGATCGCGGCGGCGAGCGCGCGGACGGCGTCCGGGTCGGCCAGCTCGCCGCCGACGAGCCGCGCGTCGAACGCCAGCAGCCGCTGCCCGGTCACGAGCGTGTTGAGCGCGAGCCGGTAGGCGAGGTTGTCCGCGCCCTCGATCACGAGATCCCAGAACGCCTCGTAGAGCGTGTTGCGAACGTCGAGGTCAGTGGCGGCGGCGAGCATCTCCGCGCGCGCCTCAAGCTCCGCCCTGACGACGGCGCTCGCCCGCGCCGCGCACCGGCGCGCGGCGTCGGCACCGACGCTCGCGCGCATCTCCAGCACCGCCCGCTCGAGCCCCAGTCCGGGAGGCACGTCACCGGCGGCGCCGAGCTCGATCAGCAGGTCGAGCCCACCATGGTGGCGCCAGTCGCGCACCCGCGTCGCCCCGCCCTGGCTGATCCGAACGAGGCCCGACTGCTGCAGGCGCTTGAGCGCCTCGCGGACGGCGTGGCGGCTCGCGCCCAGATCCTCGCTCAGCCGCCGCTCGGACGGCAGCGAGTCGCCCGGCCCGTAGGCGCCGGCCAGGATCTCGCCGCGCAGCCGCGCATGGATCCGGGCCGACAGCGGCGCAGTGGTTGGACCAGTCATCGGTACTGGTTGTACCAGTTGGGTGACTATGGAGCAACCTGAGCGCCCACGCGCCAGCTTGCGCAAGCGTCCAATGTCGTGGTTGCGCCGAGGGTCTATCCCGGCATGCCCAAGTACGCAAACATCACCGCGACGCTGGCGCTGTTCATCGCTCTCGGCGGAAGCGCCACCGCGGCCGTCACGCTGGAGCGAGACAGCGTGACTTCTCGTGAGATCGCGAGCGACGCGGTCCGCGCGGCGGAGGTCGCCCAGGACGCGGTCCGCTCGCCGGAGATCCGGGCCGACGCCGTTCGGAGCTCGGAGATCCAGGACGACACGATCCGGCTGGAGGACATCGCCGATGGCGCCCGGCAGGCGCTCGAGGGCGAGCGGGGACCCGCAGGGCCCCAGGGGCCCGCCGGCCCGGAGGGACCGTCAGGCACCAGCGAGGCGAGGTACACCCAGGTCGACGAGGCCGACGTGCCGAGGTGCACGGAGTCCGACCTGGCCGACTGCCCGAACCTGCAGTCCGTGCTGCTCTCGAGGGGGAGCTGGGTGGTGCAGGCGAAGCTCACCGCGTTCGGTGACGTCGCGGACAACCAGTGCGGCCTCGTCACGGGCGACACGACGACCGTCGACCTGGTGAGGCCCGTGCAGTCTGAGATCACCAACAGGGCCGCGCGCTTCTCGCTCGCGGCCGTCGTCACGCTCGACGAGCCCGCGAGGGTCGCTCTGCGATGCACAAAGGTCGGCCCGCCCGATTTCACGGTGGCCAACCTCGACCTGATCGCGATCTCGGTGGACAAGGCCGTCAGTTCGTAGCTTCGAGCGTCGACTTGATCGGCGTGAGGCCGCCAAACTCGACACTCGGTGTGCGGACGAGCGGCAACGCGCCAGAACGCCGCTCCCCCACCCAGCGCAGTTGACGTTGACGTTCGCCTATCGTGCCGCCGCGATGATCGTGATCGGTCACCGCGGGGCCGCCGGCTACCGGCCCGAGCACACGCTTGCGGGCTACGCGCTGGCGGCGCGGATGGGCGCCGACTATCTCGAGCCGGATCTGGTGTCGACGAAGGACGGCGTCCTGGTCGCCCGCCACGAGAACGACATCACCGCGACGACCGACGTCGCCGACCGGCCCGAGTTCGCCGACCGCCAGGCGACCAAGGAGATCGACGGCGCTCAAAGCACCGGCTGGTTCACCGAGGACTTCACGCTCGCCGAGCTGAAGACGTTGCGCGCGAAGGAGCGGATCCCGCAGGTCCGCCAGCGCAACACGATCTACGACGGCCGCTTCGAAGTGCCCACCTTCCAGCAGGTGATCGACCTCTCCAAGCACCTCACAGCGGAGCTGCGCCGCCCGATCGGCATCTATCCCGAGACCAAGCACCCGACGTACTTCCGCTCGATCGGCCTGCCGCTGGAAGAGCCACTCGTGCGCGCGCTCGACGACAACGACCTCAACAGGCGCGGTGCGCTCGTGTTCGTGCAGTCGTTCGAGGTCGCGAACCTCAAAGCACTCGCTCCCACGCTCCACGTGCCGCTCGTGCAGCTACTCGGCGCACCCGGCCGCCGCCCGTACGACTTCACCGTGTCCGGCGACACGCGCACGTGGGCCGACCTGGCCACACCCGCAGGCCTGGTGGAGATCGCGCGCTACGCCAACGCCGTCGGGCCGCCGAAGGACTACATCGTCCCGCGCGACGGCGACGGCCGCTCGCTACCGGCGACGCGCTTCGTCGACGACGCGCACGAGGCCGGGCTGACCGTGCATCCCTTCACGTTCCGCAACGAGAACCAGTTCCTGCCGCTCGAGCTGCGCTCGTCGGCCGATCCGAACGCCTACGGCGACGCGCTCGCCGAGTACGAGCAGTTCTACGCGCTCGGTGTCGACGGCCTGTTCAGCGACAACAGCGACACCGCGGTCGAGGCTCGCCGCTAAGAGTCCGTTTCAGAACAGGCGGCCCGGCCGGGACGGCCGAGCCGTGGATGCCAGGCGACGCACGTGGGTGAAGCCGATAGTGGGGTTATCGGCGAGCCCGCGGGTGGTGGCTGGCGCCGCGGATCGCCCGTATCCGGGCGTGCCGACTTCTGAAACAGGCTCTCAGACGGGCTCGACCGAGATCCGGCCGCCGTGGTTCACCGCGAGCCGCCGGCGGCCGGCGAGCAGCTCCAGGAGCTCGGATCCGACGAGCTCGCGCCGCCACCCGCGCAGCGTGCGCACATCGGGCTCGTCGTGGCCGCGGCGTGCGGACACGACGATCGGGGCGAGATCGGCGCGCGCGGCGATCAGCTCGTACGCCAGACCGGCCTCGTGTGCGCGGGCGCGCACGAGTGCCTCGGCGAGCGCGATCACCGGCCCGTCCTGTGACTCGGTGGCGAGCCGGTCACCCTCGTCCAGGCGGATCGGCTCGGCCGCGCGGCCGCGCTCGATCGCCGCGATGATGTCGTCCCCACGGCGGCGCACGACGTCCGGGTTCACGCCTCGGATCTGCGCCAGGTCCTTGCGGCTGGTCGGCTGGCGCTTGGCCAGCTCGACGACGGTCGGGTCACGCACGACGGCTCCCACCGGCCGGTCCTCGCGCTCGGCCGTGCGCTCGCGCCAGGCCGCCAGCTCGCGCGCCACGGCGCGGTCGCGGGAGTCGAGGCCGGCCGCCCGCGGCAGCCGCCGCCACACCTCCTCGGGATCGCGCTCGTCGGTCGCATGCGCGATCGCGCGGCACTCCTCGCGCGCCCACTCGAGCCGGTCGCGCGACTGCAGCCGACCGCGGATGTCGTCGGCGAGCGGCAGCAGATGCTCGACGTCGCCACGCGCGTAGCGCACCTGCTCGTCGCTCAGCGGCCGCGCGTCCCAGCGCGTGAAGCTGGCGGTCTTCGCGAGCCGGATCTTCAGGACGTCGTGGAGCAGTCCGCCGTAGCCGGCCTGCGCGGAGAAGCCGGCGAAGCCGGCCGCCACCTGCGTGTCGAACACGTTGCAGACGTCGGTGTGCCACTCCCGTCGCATGATCGCTACGTCCTGGCGCCCGGCATGGACGACGATCTCGACCGCAGGATCGGCGAGGACGGACGCCAGCGGCGCCGTGTCGAACCCGGCCAGCGGGTCGAGCACCCACACGTCGTCGTCGACGACGACCTGCACGAGGCAGAGAAGCGGCCGGTACCGCCCCTCCGGCATGAACTCCGTGTCGAGCCCGATCCGACCTGCCTCGAGGGCTCGGGCCGCGATCGCGGCCACGTCAGGCTGATCCAAGTGCCTTCTCCCAGCGCTCGGCCTGCCAGATCGTGCGCATGCCGGTCGATTCGTACAGACGCAGTGCACCGCGGTTGCGACCGTGCACGCTCAGTTCGGCGTGCGCCAGACCGGCACCGCGAAACGCCTCGAAGAGCCCGAGCAGGAGCGCGCGGCCGTGACCCTGCCCGCGCGCGCGGCCCGCGACCGCGAGCTCGGCGACGTACCCGGTGCCGTCCTCCCACCGCTCACCGAGCGCGGCGCCTGCGAGGCCTTCGTCGTCCTCGAGCAGTCGCCACAGCGACGGGTCGTGGCCGTTCTTGGCGATCGTCTTCGCGCGCCAGCGGTCGAGCGGCTGGAACTCGTGGCCGTCGATCTCGGCGAACGCGTCCTGGATCAGCGTGTGCACGGCGGTCTCGTCGCGCGCGCCATCGAACTCGCGCAGCGTCACCGCGGGTGCCGCCGGCACGGCGTCGAGGTCGGCGCGCAGCCGGAAGTAGAGCTGCGCGGGCGCGTAGCCGGCCGCGCGCAACAGGTTGCGGGCGCCCTCGTTGGACCCTCCCGCGAACTGGCGCACAGTCGTCGTGCCGCGCTCGGCGGCGCGCGCCTCGGCCCAGCGTCGCAGCAGCGTGCCGATGCCCTGGCCCTCGGCGTCCGGATGCACGATCACGATCGCATCGTCGCCGAGCAGGATCGCGTAGCCCTGGATCACGCCGCCAGGCACGGACGCCACGCGCGCGTCGTGTTCCAGGGCCACGTCCGGCCCCGCCCAGTCGGCCCGCAGGTCCTCGAGCGTGAAGTCGGGCACGCCGAGATCGGCGATGTCGCGCGCGACGATCACGTCGAGCACCGCCGGGGCATCGGCCTCGGCGGGGGGTCGCAATCTCGGCGGCATCGCGCCGACCCTATCCCGACCGCTCGTGATCCGGCGAGAGGTAGGGGCAGGATGGTTAGCGCTTGCCCGGCTGCGGGAACTGGCTGCGCAGCATTGCGTCCCAGCCGGCGTCCGGCAGCGCTGCGTGGCTTGCCAGCAGGACGCGCGCCGACGCGGTGACCGTGTAGCGCGCCCGCGGGCGCCGCGCGGAAAGGGCGGCCTCGATCTTGTGGGCGACCGCTTCCGGCGGCCCTCCGAGCTTGGCGAGAGGTCCGCGTTCGTACACCCCGGCGGTCGCGGCCGCGACCGCCTGATTGAACTCGGCATACGGTCCGGAATCCGGCGTGGCCGCGTCGATCTCACGAACGGCGGTGTCACCGAAGTTGGTACGGATGATCCCCGGCTCGACGATGATCACGTCGACGCCGAAGCCCTTGACCTCGAACCGAAGCGCGTCGGACAGCGCCTCGACCGCGTGCTTGGACGCGTGATAGACGCCGCCGCCCGGGAACGTGAAGCGCCCGCCCATCGAGGAGACGTTCACGATCTTGCCCCAGCGCTGGTCGCGCATCCCCGGCAGCACCAGGCGGCACATCGCCAGCAGGCCGAACACGTTGGTGTCGAATTGGGCGCGGACGCGCTCATCGGCGACCGACTCGACCGCGCCCGACTGGCTGTAGCCCGCGTTGTTGACGAGCACGCCGACGGCGCCCTCGGCCTCGACGACCGCGTCCACGGCCGCCTTCCGAGACGCCTCGTCCGTGACGTCGAGCGCGAGCGTCCGGCAACCCTTGGCCTCGAGCTCGGCGAGCGTCTCGGGCCGCCGCGCCGTCGCGTAGACCGTCCAGCCGGCGCCGGCCAGGTGCGCGGCCGTGGCGGCGCCGATCCCCGAGGAGCACCCCGTCACCAGCACCGCGCGCGAGGGTTCGCTCATCGGATCAACACGGCCGTGCCGACCGGCACGCGCGGGTAGAGGTCGATCACGTCGGCGACGCGCATGCGGATGCAGCCGTGTGACGCGCGGCTGCCGATCGAGTACTCCGCGGCGGTGCCATGGATCCCGACGCCGCCCACGACGCCCATCCAGCGTGCCTTCAACGGGTTCTCGGCCGAGCCGCCCGCGACGACCTCGTTGCGGTAGGCGCCCGCCCACGGCTGGTCGGGCGCGGTCCAGGTCGGGTTCACGGCCTTGTCCGTGATCGAGTACCGGCCGGTCGGTGTCGGGAATTCGGGCATGCCCACAGCGATCCCGTAGCTCTTGCGGAGCTTGAGGCCTTTGAACAGTCTCAGCTTGAAGTGCGCGCGGTCAATCGTGACGACCGTGCGGTACTGCTTGTGCAGGTCGTTGGCGTTGACGGCGGGATGCACTCGCACGCGGTCGAAGCGCAGGATCCGGCTCGCGTGCGGGTCGGCGAGGAGCGCGTCGAGCGCCTGTGCGAGCGCGTGCTCGTCGATCGACCAGCCCATCCGGGCCCGGCGCAGGATCATCCGCCGCAGCGTGATCCGCAGCTTCGCGCTACGCGGCGTGGTCCGTGACGCGCGGTCGACCGCGACGGTGAACGCCGCGAGCTTCGCGCGGTCGTAGGTCGTGTGCAGCGGTACGTCGACCGGGCGCGAGCCATCCGGCTGCGGTGCCGTCTCGAGCGCTGCCGCGTACGCGCGCCGCGCGGTCTTGCGCGCTTCGAACACGAAGCCGATCGACGCGAGGTTCAGCACGCGACGACGGCCCGCGACGCGCACTTCGACCGGCCGGCCGAGTGGGACCGCGAACGTGTCGAGGAGCTTCGCCTCGGCCTGCGAGAACGTGAGGTTGCCGATGTCGAGGCCGGCGGCGCTCGCGCCGGCCGGGATCACCGGCTCGACCGCGGTCTGCGCGGTCGCGTTCGCCGGCCACGTGAGCGCGGCGGCGACAAGGACGAGCAATGAACGGCGCATCGGCGCGCCGAGCGTAGCGGCGCGCTCAGGCGCTGCGGCGCGCTGCAACTCGTCGTGCGTCCAGGAACGCGTCGAGTATCGGCCACGTCGTGCGGCGTGCGGCCCGGCCGGTGAGCACGCCGAGGTGGCCGCCGGGCGCCGTCTCGAGCGCCAGCGACTCGGCGTTCGGAACCAGATCGCCGAGGTGGTGGCAGGCCGCGACGGGCGCGATCCCGTCGCCGCGACCGGCGACCGCGAGCAGTGGGATCGTCACCTCGGCGAGGTCGATGTGCTCGCCGTCGGTGAGCGCGAGCTGCCCGGTGGCAAGGTCGTTCGTGCGGAAGAACCGGTGGTAGAGCTGGCCGAAGGTGCGCCCGGGGTAGGCGTGCATGCCGGCCATGAATGAGTCGACCGCCTCGATCTGCGCGAGCAGCTCGCGGTCGGTCAGGTTCGAGGCGACCGTCCACGGCTTCATCACGTACTTGTCGATGCCCGCGAGCTGGTAGCCGCGCTTGACCAGCGGCGCCGGCGCACCGCCGAGGCCGCGGTAGAGCTGCGTGATCAGCCAGCCGCGCGTGACCGCGTCGATCGGCCGCAGTGGGGCGACCATCGGCACCTTCGCGACGTCCCACGGGCTCGCCACGAGTGCCGCCGCCTCGATCGGCAGGCTCGCGTCGGCGGCGTGCGCGAGCAGCGTCAGGATCCCGCCCAGGCACCACGCGATCACCCGCACCGGCCGCCCGTTGGCATCGGCGGACGCCGCCCGGATCGCGGCCGGGATCACCTCCTCGACCCAGTGCTCGAGCCCGAGTCGGCGGTCGGCGTATTCGATCTTCCCGTACTCGAGCAGGTATGTCCGGCGCCCGCTCAGCACGAGGTGCTCGGCGAGCGAGCACGACCGCCGCAGGTCGAAGCAGATCGCGGGTGCCGCGAGCGGCGGCACGAGCAGCACCGGGGCCCGGCGCAGCCGCGGCGCGCCCGCCGCGCGCTCGTAGCGCGAGAGCGTGCGCTGCGGTCCGCGATCGATCACCGTCGACGGCATCCGGCGCAGGTCGGCGAGCCCGCCTCCGAACGTGGTGCCGTAGAGGTTCGCAGCAGCCGAGCCGACGGCGTCCGGTGAGGGGAGACCGAGCAGGCCTAGAGGTTAGGCGGGAACGCGAGCAGCAGCTCGAGCAGCTGCTCGGTCGCCTCGAGCTGCGGGCTGCGGCCGCAGCCCGCGATCAGCTCAACGCGCGTGGCGGGCAGGGCGTCGAGCACCCCGCGGGCGCCGCTGTGCGGGGCCATCCGGTCGCGCGCGCCCCACACGAGCATCACCGGACAGGCGACTGCGGCGAGGTCGAACGGCGCCGTCGCCAGCTCGGGCAGCAGGCCGCGGCCGGAGCCCAGCAGCGCGGCTGCGTGCTCCCGCGCGCCGTTGTCGCCGGAGAACGCGTCGGCGACTTCGCGCTGCGCCGCGCGCGGGCTCAGGGTGTCGTGCTTGCCGTACGCGCCGCCGACCAGCGAGCGCACGAGAGCGACCGGGATCGGGATCGGGATGTCGAGCAGCCGGCGGACGATCGGGTCGCGCTCGACGAGGTCGAACCAGCCGGGCAGGTCCATCCCCGTCGGCGCCACGGGAACGATGCCGGCCAGCGACAGCTCGCCGCTGTGCTCGCCGAGCCGCAGCGCCACGCAGCCGCCGAGCGAGTTGCCGGCGACGACGACCTGCTCGCCACGACCCCACTCCTGCACGAGCGCGGTCGCGAAGTCGTCGAGCTGCGGCAGGATCGCGCCCGGCCGTAGCCGCGCGGCGTGGCCGAAGCCCGGCAGGTCGACGGCGATCGCGCGCCGCCCGCAGAGACCGAGTTCGGCCAGCAGCGGCCGCCACGTGTCGGCCGAATCTCCCCATCCGTGCAGGAGGACGATGCCGGGTCCGTACCCCTCGAGCTCGAGCACGCGGGTGCGGCTACCCGCCAACTCCATCGAGTGCTCGGCGAGAAGTTCCATCCAATACGCGTACCCCGAAGTTGCGCTTCTGAGCAGAGATGCGTCAATGTCACCTCATGCGAGTGGTGGTGGCAGAGGACAACGTGCTCATGCGCGAAGGCGTCGTGAGGGTGCTCGAGGACGCCGGGATGGAGGTCGTCGGGCGCTGCGAGAACGCCGAGGACCTGATGCTCAAAGTGCGCAGCTACGAGCCGGACGTCGCGATCATCGACATCCGGCTCCCGCCGGGCCATAGCGACGAAGGGCTCGTCGCCGCCGAGGAGATCCGCGCGAAGCACCCCGGGACGAGCGTGCTCGTGCTGTCGCAGTACGTCGAGCTCGGCCTCGCGATGCGGCTCCTGAGCGAGTCCGCCGAGGGAGCGGGCTACCTGCTCAAGGACCGCGTCGCCGACGTCGCCGACTTCGCGGGCGCCGTCCGCCGCGTTGCGGCCGGGGGAACGGCGATCGATCCCACGATCGTCTCTCAGCTGCTCGGCCGCCGGCGCGACGACGACCCGCTGGATCGGCTCACGCCGCGCGAGCGCGAGGTGCTCGCGCTGATGGCGGAGGGCTGCTCGAACCAGGCGATCGCCGAGCGCCTGGTCGTCACCTTGCGGGCGGTCGAGAAGCACGTGACGAGCATTTTCGGGTCGCTCGGCCTGCCATCGACCGGCGCCGAGTCGCGCCGCGTGCTGGCCGTGCTGACTTACCTGCGCCCCTGACGCGAGCCGCGTAGCGGATCGCCCGGCGAGCGAACGTCAGCTGCCGCATTGAGGGAGGGCACGGAGCGGAGCGGCCTCTCGTGGGTTTAGCTAGTCGCGCATACCGCGACTTATCAACCCCAGCGCCGCGGTCGGTCCCCCAGCCTCCTCACCCAGCGCAGTTGACGTTCGCGCGCGCCGCGACGCGCGTGGGATCAACCGCTAGCGCCAGGTCTCCGCGCGGATCGCCCAGCGCTCGTGGTCGCGCCAGCGGCCGCCGATCTTCAGATAGCGCGGCGAGAACCCCTCGAGCTCGAAGCCGGAGCGCTTGGCCAGCGCGATCGACGGCAGGTTCTCGGGCTGGATGTTCGCCTCCAGCCGGTGCAGGCCGATCGTCGTGAACGCCTCGCGTAGGAGCAGGCGCATCGCTTCGGTCATGTAGCCCTGCCCCGCGTACGCGGCAACGCCGCCGTAGCCGACGAACGCGCTCTTGAACGAGCCGCGCACGATCTCCGAGATGTTCAGGAACCCGACGATCGCGCCGTCCTCGACGCGGCAGGCGAGGAACGGGGCGAACCGCGGATCGTTCGCGCGCGTCACGTACTGGGCGTACCGCTCGGGCGTCTCCGGCATGTAGATCCACGGCCGGTGGAGTCGTCGGCTCGCGCGCATGGAGGCGGTGAACTCGTCCTGATCGGCGAGCGTCGGAGTACGGAGGGCCACCCGCGCCATGGGCGGAATCGTCGCACGACCCGGCGGCTGGCTCCCCGGCGCACCCCAGTGAACCGCCCCCACTGACGCCAGTGCGCCGGATGGGCGCCGGAGCCGTCTACCGCGAGCCTCTTCTCATCCCCCGGAACCCCCCCATGAGGAGTCGCTAATGCAGTCCGTCGTCGTGCAGTCCGAGTACCCCGCGGCACGCGCAGCAGCCGCCGTGTCCGCCACCGACCTCGTCCGCCGCTACGGCGAGAACGACACCGCGGTGTACGCCCTCCGCAACGTGTCGATCGACATCGCCGCCGGCGAGCTGACCGCCGTCATGGGTCCGTCCGGCTCCGGCAAGTCCACGCTGATGCACATCCTCGCCGGGCTGGACCGGCCGACCAGTGGTGAGGCGTCGATCGCCGGCACCGACATCACGAACCTCGATGACACGCAGCTGACGAAGCTGCGGCGCGAGCACATCGGATTCATCTTCCAGTTCTTCAACCTGCTCCCGATGCTCACGGCGGAGGAGAACATCCTCCTCCCGCTCGACCTCGCCGGTAAGCGCCCCGATCGCGAATGGCTCACCGAGCTGATCGACCGCGTCGGCCTCGGAGACCGGCTCAAGCACCGCCCGTCGGAGATGTCCGGCGGCCAGCAGCAGCGTGTGGCCGTGGCCCGCGCCCTCGTGTCGCGCCCGACGGTGATGTTCGCCGACGAGCCGACCGGCAACCTCGACTCGCGCACCGGCGAGGAGATCCTCTCCCTGCTCCGCGAGTCCGTGGACGCACTCGGCCAGACCACCGTCATGGTCACCCACGACGCGCACGCCGCGGCGATCGCCGACCGCGTGCTCTTCCTCGCCGACGGCGAGATCGTCCGTGACATCCCCCGCTCGAGCGCCCGCGAGATCCTCGCCACGCTCGAGGAAGTGACCTCCCGATGATCAAGGTCGCACTCAAGGGCCTCGCCGGCCGCAAGATCCGCGCCCTGCTCACCGCCTTCGCGGTGATCATCGGCGTGTCGATGGTGAGCGGCACGTTCGTGCTCACCGACACCATGCAGAAGTCGTTCAACGCCATCTTCGAGACGTCGTACGAGAACACCGACGTCATCGTCAGCGGCCATCAGGTCGTCAAGAACGAGATGGCCGACGTCCCCACCATCCCCTCGAGCGTGCTCCGTGATGTGCGCGCTCTCCCCCAGGTCGACGCCGCCGCAGGGTCGGTCGAGGATCAGGCCACGGCGAAGGTGATCGGCCGCGACGGCAAGTCGCTCGGCGGCCAGAACCCGACGATCGTGTCCGCCATCGACCCGACTCAGGCCGAGCTCAGCCCGCTGAAGCTCGAGAAGGGCGACTGGCCGCACGGCGCCGAGCAGATCGCCATCGACGCCGGCACCGCCAAGAAGAAGAAGTACGCCGTCGGCGACAAGATCGGCATGTCCGCGAACGGGCCGGTCGCGCAGTACACGATCACGGGAATCGCGAAGTTCGGCGAGGTCGACTCGCTCGGCGGCGCCGTGATCGCGGTCCTCGACATCCCGACCGCCCAGACCCTGCTCCATCAGGAGGGCCAGTACGACGGCATCTCGATCACCGCCAAGGACTCGAGCTCGCCGGCCGAGGTTCAGAAGGCCGTCGCGAAGCTCGTGCCCGCCAACGTCGACGTCAAGCTCGCGGCCCAAGAGGCCAAGGACGCCGCCAAGGAGACCAACGAGGGTCTCAGCTTCGTGCGGATCTTCCTGCTCGGCTTCGGCGGCATCGCGCTGTTCGTCGGCGCGTTCGTGATCTTCAACACCCTGTCGATCACGGTCGCCCAGCGGACCCGTGAGTTCGCGACCCTGCGGACCCTCGGCGCCTCGCGCAAGCAGGTCCTGCGCTCGGTCGTGCTCGAGGGCCTCGTGATCGGCCTGCTCGCCTCGCTGGTCGGGTTGATCCTCGGCGTCGGCATTGCGAAGGGCATGAACGCCCTGTTCGTCGCCTTCGGGATCGATCTCCCGAACGCGGGCACCGTGATCGCAACGCGCACGGTGGTCGTGTCGATGCTGCTGGGGACGATCATCACCGTCCTCTCGAGCATCCTCCCGGCTCGCCGGGCAACCCGCGTGCCGCCGATCGCGGCCGTCCGGGAAGGCTCGGAGCTGCCGCAGACGAGCATGCAGAAGCACTCGACGAAGGTGGCGCTCGGCGTCATCGGCGCCGCCGTGGCGGCGATGTCGATGGGCGTGTTCGCCAGCGGCCTGTCAGGCGGCGCGGTTGCGCTGCTGCTGGGCGGCGGCGTGCTCACGCTGTTCGTCGGCGTGGCGCTGATCGCGCCGCGGCTCGTCAAGCCACTCGCCGGCCTGGTGGGCTGGCCGGGTCGCCGTACCGGCGGCGCGGCAGGACGCCTCGCCAGCTCGAACTCGGTCCGCAACCCGTCGCGCACCGCGGCGACGGCTGCGGCGCTGATGGTCGGTCTCACGCTGGTCACGGCGGTCGCTGTGCTCGGCCAGGGCCTCCGTGCCTCGGTCGACGGTGCCGTCAAGGATCAGCTCCAGAGCACCGACTACGTGCTGCACGGCAACAACGGAGCGACGTACCCCGCCAAGGCCGGCGAGTCGCTCGCCGAGACGCCTGGCGTCACCGTCGCCTCGAGCGTCCGTGACGGCTCCGCGCTCGTCAACGGCGAGGAGGAACTCATCTCGGCCGTCGACACGGCGACCATCGGTCACTTCTACAAGTTCGACTGGGCCAAGGGGTCCGCGGACAAGCTCGGTAAGGACGGCGTGATCGTCACCAAGCCGTACGCCGATGGCCACGACCTCAAGGTCGGCAGCGATCTGAAGCTCACGTTCCCGTCGGGCGCAAAGCAGACGATGGTCGTGCGGGGGATCCACTCCCCGCCGCGGCTGGACTCGCTGCTGGGCAGCGTCACCATCGGCCAGGCAGCGTTCGACGACGCCTATCCGGCGGCGCAGAACAGCATGACGTTCGTCGACGCCGAGTCGGGCGCCGCGAAGGCAGCGATCGAGAAGACCGCGGCCGGCTTCCCCGACGCCGACCTCGACACCGGTGAGGCGTTCGGCAAGGCTCGCACCAAGAGCTTCGCCACGTTCCTGAGCATGATCTACGTGCTGCTCGGTTTCTCGGTGATCGTCAGCCTGTTCGGGATGGTCAACACCCTCGTGCTCTCGGTCTTCGAGCGCACGCGGGAGCTCGGGATGCTCCGGGCGATCGGCATGACGCGTCGCCAGGCGCGACGGATGATCCGGCAGGAGAGCGTGATCACGGCCCTGATCGGCGCCGCGCTCGGCCTCCCGCTCGGTGTCTTCCTCGCGGCGCTCCTCACGGAGGCGATGTCGCAGTACGGAATCGGCCTGTCCATCCCGTGGTCGATGCTCGCCGGGTTCACCCTGGTCGCGATCCTCGCCGGTGTCGCCTCGGCGATCCTGCCGGCCCGGCGCGCCTCACGGCTGAACGTCCTCAACGCGCTCCACTACGAGTAGAGCGATGACCGCCACCCTCGCACCCGCCCCGCCGCTCACGCGGCGGGGCGGCGGGAAGCGGGACCGTCTCGCGCGCCTGGAGCTTCCGCTCCTGGCCGCGGGACTCTTTCTCGTCACCCTCCACCTTCTTGACCTGGCGCTGTCGGGCCCCGACACCGCCGTGTTCGGCGTCCTCGCCATCGTGGCCGTCCCGGCCCTCTGGCTATTCGCACAGCGTCACGTCACGCGGCCCACACGCCTCGCTCTCGGCGTCGTGTTCGGCCTGCTCATGTTCGGCTTCGGCGTCGTGTCGCACGGCCTCCATTTCGTCAACGGCGCCGGCGACCTGTACGACGTCACGGGCATCGGCTTCATTCTCGGCGGCCTGCTGCTCGTGGCCTCGGGGCTGACCGCCGTCGTCGCTCCCCGGCGGTCGCCGCGCCACACCGGCATCGGCTTCCGCGCCGCCCACGGCATCGGCTGGCTCGCAGGCGCCGCGATCGTCTTCGCGCTCGCCTTCATGCCGACGATGATGGGGCTCCTGAGCAGCCATGCCCCGCGCTGGCCGATCGAGGAGGGCGCGCTCGCGATCCCGCATCAGGACGTGCGCATCGCCACCCCCGACGGACGAGAGCTGGCCGCCTGGTACGTGCCCTCGACCAACGGGGCCGCGGTGCTCGTCAGCCACGGGTCGGGCGGCAGCCGGAAGCGGGTCACCTCCCACATCCGGATGCTCGCGCGCCACGGCTACGGCGTGCTCGCGCTCGACAACCCCGGCAACGGGGACAGCGAGGGGCACTCGAACGGCCTCGGCGACAACGCCCAGCCCGGCATCACCGCGGCGCTGGACTACCTCACCCGCCGTCCCGACGTCGACCCCGGGCGAATCGCCGGCGTCGGCGTGTCGCTCGGCGGCGAGGTGCTGCTCGAGGCAACCGCGCGCGACCAGCGGCTGCGCGCAGTCGTGTCCGACGGGGCAGCGCGCCCGGTGGACAGCCGTAAGGTCAACGATGTGGAGCTCGTGGAGCGCGCCGTTGGCTTCCTGGGCCTGCAGGCCGTGCGCGGCATCTCGGGCATGCGGCCGGCTCCGTCGCTGCTCCCCTCGATGCCGCAGATCGCTCCGCGGCCGGCGCTGCTGATCGCAAGCGGCGGCGACCCGACGGAGATCCCGACGGACGAGGCGTACCGTGACGCGGGCGGTGCGAACGTCGCACTGTGGACGCTCCCGAAGGCCGCCCATACCGGCGGTCTCCGCACCTACCCCGCGGCGTACGAAAGGCGGGTGATCGGCTTCCTAGACCAAGCGCTCTAATGCGCGATGAAGTCGGCCGGGCGCACGAGCCAGGCTGACAGCACGGCGCCGGCCAGAGCCACGATCGCTGCGAGCAGCAGGATGTGGTTCAGGCCGGCGTCGAACGCCTTCTCGGCGACCAGCACAAGCGTGTCGTTGCCGGTTCGCTGCGCGCCGCCGAAGGCGACGAAGTCGGCCACGTCGACTCCCGGCGGCGGGCCGCCGCGCAGGCCGGCGGCGGCCGCCTGGTCGACGAACTCGGTCCCGACGACGTGCTGGAAGACCGCGCCCCAGGCCGCGATGCCGGTGGCGATCCCGACCTGCCGGAACGTCGAGTTGATGCCCGACGCCATGCCGGAACGACGCGGCTCGACCACGCCGATCGCCGCGGTCGCGAGCGCCGGGTTGGCGAGGCCGATGCCGCCACCCGCGATGCAGAACCCCGCGAGCAGGGCGGTCCAGTCGTCGCCGGGCGCGAGGCCGCGCATCAACAGCAGGCCAACCGCGACCAGCGCGAGCCCGCCGGCCAGGAACCAGCGCACGCCGTATCGCTCGGAAAGCTTGCCCGAAACGGGCGCGATCACGAACGAGATCAGCGTCAGCGGCAGGAAGCGCAGGCCGGACTCCAGCGCCGAGTAGCCAAGGATGTTCTGCACCCACAGCGTGATGTAGAGGAACATCGCGAACATCGACGCCGACAGCACGAACGCGGCAATCGAGGCGCCGCAGAACGACGGCTTGCGGAACAGCGAGAGATCGAGCATCGGGTAGGCGATGCGGCGCTCGATCGCCACGAACGCCAGCAGCAACAGGGCCGCCCCGATCAGGCACGAGATGACCTGCGAGCTCCAGTTCTCGGCGTTGCCGCGGATCAGCCCGAACACGAGCAGGAACAGCGCGCCGGAGAACGTGATCGTGCCGGCCCAGTCGAGCCCGCCACCGTGCGGGTCGCGCGACTCCTGCACGCGCATGAGCGTGAGCGCAATCGCGGCGATGCCGATCGGCAGGTTGACGTAGAAGATCGCCTCCCAGCCGAAGCCCTCGACGAGCGCTCCGCCGACGAGCGGCCCGACGGCGACAGCCGCGCCGATGGTCGCTCCCCAGATGCCGATCGCCGTGCCGCGGTCCATGCCCACGTACGCCGACGCGAGCAGCGCCAACGAGGTGGCGAACATCAGCCCGCCGCCGATCCCCTGGAGCCCGCGCGCGAGGTTGAGCATCAGCGGCGTGGTCGAGAGGCCGCACAGCAGCGAGGCGATCGTGAACAGCACGAGGCCGGCGATGAACACGCGCCGGCGGCCGATCTCGTCGGCGACCGCGCCCGCCGTGAGCAGGAACGCAGCCAGCGTCAGCGCGTACGCGTCGATCACCCATTGCAGGTCCTCGAACGACGACTTCAGGTCGCGTTCGATGTACGGGAGCGCGACATTCACGACGGTGATGTCGATCAGCAGCATGAAGGTCGCGACGCAAACCGCGACGAGCGTCCACCATTTGGCCATGGCCCCGACATTAGGGCAGAACGCCAACGAGACCGGCGCAGGGGTGCCGGAGAGCCTGTGGGCACGCCTGCGGGCCGACCCGGTGCGGGCGCCGGAGCACGTCGCGCTGGCCGCATCGGAGCTGCACGCGCCGGCGGCCGCGGCGTGGGCGGACGAGAAGCGCGGCCGCTTCGCGGTGACGGATCACGAGCTCGCGCGGATGGCCAAGCGCCGCCACGCCGCGATGGCGCGCTTCGAGGGCGCCGCGACCGGCGTCGGCGGCTTCATCACCCTCGTGCCGGACATCGTGATGCTCTCCTGGATCCAGTCCCGGCTCGTGTTCTTCATCGCGGCCGCGTACGGGTTCGACCCGCGCGACCCGATGCGGCCCGCCGAGCTGCTCGTCCTGCGCGACCTCTATCCGGACCCGGCGACCGCGCGGCGGGCACTCGACGGCATGGGCAAGACCGTCGCGGAGGCGTACGTCGGCACCAAGCTCGATCAGGTCGGCCGCGAGCGGGCAATGCTCTCGCGGCTGATGATGTTCGCCGGCAAGCGCACCGCCACGCGTGCCGCGCGGCGGCTGATCCCCGGCATAGCGATCGCGTTCAACGCCGTGGCGAACGAGCGCGACACCCGCGCGCTCGCCGACAAGGCGATCAAGTTCTACGGCGGGTGAACGTCAACTGCGCTGGGTGGGGAAGCGAGTGTCCGCCGGCCGCGGTGAGAGCGCGCCGAGCGTCGAGTTCGTCGGCCTCAGACCGGCAAAGTCGACACTCGCGCCGATCGGGGCCTGGCGAGCGGGCGACCCGTGGCCCAACGGACACCCACCTCCCCCACCCAGCGGGGTTGACGTTCGTCAGCGCAACAGGCGCTCAGACAGGCACGACGACGCCGTTCAGCGCGGCGGAATCGTCGCTACACAGGAACCGGATCACCTTCGCGACGCGCTCCGGCGGCACCATCTTGTCGATCGCGTCGGGGCTCGACGCGCGATTGGCGGCCGTGTCGATCAAGAACGGCGCGAGCACGTTGCAGCGCACGCCGTCGGCCGCATGCTCCTTCGCCACCACGCGCGCGAACGCGAGCACCGCGGCCTTCGCGGCGATGTAACCGGCGCCGCCGGCCCACGGCTCGAGCGCTGCCTTCGCGGAGACGCACACGATCCCGCCGCCGCCCGCCTCGACCAGGCGCGGGAGCGCGCACTGGGTGACCAGGTAGGTCGGGCGCAGGTTGAGCGCGAACATCGCCTCGAAGTCCGCGAGCGGCGTGTCGATCACGGGCTGGTCGGCGGCGAACCCGCCGACCAGGTTCACGACGGCGCGCAGCGGCGCGTCCGCTTCGCCCGCCGCGACGCGCACGGCGCGCGCGACGTCGTCGGGGTCGGTGAGGTCCGCCTGGACCGTCTCCGCGCCCTCGGGAAGCCGCTCGTGCGGCCCCGGCAGGATGTCGGGAACGACGACGCGCCAGCCGTCCTCGAGGAATGCCGTGACGACGGACGCGCCCAGTCCGCCGGTGCCGCCGGTGATCAGTGCCGTCGCCATGACGCCGAATCTTGCCACGGAGCCGTCCGCCGTCCGCTCTAGCGTTCGCGCCGCAATGTTCGTGCGTGAGTTCACCGACGGCCAGGAGATCGATCAGGTCCTCCTGGTGCGCGAGCGCGAACTGCGCACCAAGCGCGACGGCTCGGAGTACCTGCGGCTGTCGCTGGGCGACCGTACCGGCGCGGTGATCGCGATCGCCTCGGAGGACGCCGGGCCGCTGGCCGCAATCTGCGAGACCGGCGCGTGCGTGCGGCTCTGCGGACGCTACGGCGTGCATCCGCGCTACGGCGGCCAGGTCACGGTGCGGTACCTGCGCACGGCGGAGCCGCGCGAGTACGACCTCGACGACCTGCTCGACGGGCCGCCGCGCTCGGTCAACGGCATGGAGACCGCGCTGCGCGACCTCGTCGCGCAGGTGCAGAACCCGCACCTCTGCGCGCTGCTCGACCACGTGCTCGGCCCGGACGCGCCGAGCTGGCCCGCCTACCGCGACGCTCCCGCCGCGAAGCGCTACCACCAGGCGTACCGGCACGGGCTGCTTGAGCATTCGCTCGGCGTCGCCGAGGGCGTCGCAGTGATCTCGACGACGTTCCCGGGCATCGACCGCGACGTCGCGATCACCGGCGCGCTGCTGCACGACATCGGCAAGCTCGACGCCTACACGAGCGACCCGCTCGCGATCGACATGACGGACGCCGGCAAGCTGCAGGGCGAGATCCCGCTCGGCTACTACCGGATCCGCCGCGCGATCGAGGACATCCCGGGCTTCCCGGACGACCTGGCGGCGGCGGTCCTGCACATCATCCTGGCCCACCACGGCATGCTCGAGCACGGCTCGCCGGTCATCCCCTGCACGCGCGAGGCGACGCTCGTGCACATGATCGACAACCTCGGCGGCCGCCTCGGCTCGTTCGACCGGCTGGAGAAGGAACTGCCGCACGGCTCGGCCTGGTCGGCGTACGACCGCGTGCTCGGCGGCGGCGCGTACTTCGCCGAGCGCCGCGCCGCCTAGCCAGGCTCTCGGACGCTAGCGGGGCTCGGGCACGTAGTGCCGCGTGCGGGTCTGCGGGTCCAGCCAGACGCGCATCAGCCGGTCGGTCGTGGGGTCGAGGAAGCGCTCGGACGTGGGTAGCCAGCCCGGATGTGCCCCCTCGCTCTCGCCGTGCCGGCGGCGCCGCCAGCCCTTGCGGCCGGCGACGGGAGCGGGAGTGGCGGCTTCGAGGCCCGGCAGGTCGTCCAGCAGCACTGCGGCAGACTCGGGCGCGGCGTAGAGGCGGCCCAGCCGCTTGTCGAGCTCGTCGGCCTCCAGGTGCCCCGCCATGTAGTGGCGGCCGAGCTCGGCCGCAGCGGCGTCGGTGCCGTTCACCGTGCGAGCTTCACCGCGGTTCCGTACGCGAGGATCTCGGTCAGGTTCTGCCCCATCTCCGAGGAGTCGAAGCGGACGGCGATGATCGCGTCGGCGCCTAGCACGTGGGCGTTGGCGATCATCCGGTCGACCGCGTGACGGCGCGAGTCCTCGAGTACCTCGGTGTACTGGCTGACCTCACCCGACCGCAGCGCCGAGAAGGTGGCCGTGAAGCCCTTGGCGACGCCCATGGACCGCACGATCAGGCCGAAGCAGAGGCCGAGGTTCTCAGCGACCTGCGCCCCGGGCAGTTCCTGCGCGGTGGTGAGGGGCAGGTCTGCTTGAACGGCACCGGTGGAGGTCATGGTGGGGTTGTACCGGACGCGAGCTGCGCTGAGATCACATCGAGCGCGGCACCAGGATCTGCGCGAGGGCTCCGCTCTGGAAGCGTTCCTCTTCGACGACGTCCAGCTTCAGGTGCTCTCCCAGCTCGGCGAATGGGCTGTGGCCCGCGCCGATCGCAATCGGGACCGTCGTCAGCTGGTATTCGTCGACGAGGCCGAGGCGGGTCAGCGACTTGGCGAAGTCGGGGCCGCCGTGGACCAGGATCGTCCCTTCGTCGTCCCGAGCCTTCAGCTCCGCGATCGCTGCGCCCAGATCCCCGCCGAAGATCTCGGCCGGTCCCCATTCTGCCTTCTCCAGGGTGTGGGAGAAGACAGCCTTCGGCTTCTCGTTCATCGCGGTTGCGATCGGCCCCTCAGACGCGGCCCAGTGCGGGCCCATGATCTCGTAGCTGCGGCGGCCCATCGCGTGAACGCCGGCCTCGTCGAGCGCGCGGCGGTTCCACTCACCCGAGTCGTCGCCGAACCACTCGAACATCCATTCATGGGTCCCGTCGGGGCTGGTGGCAAACCCGTCGAGG
The DNA here is from genome assembly GCA_963792385.1 of uncultured Solirubrobacteraceae bacterium. GTDB lineage: Bacteria > Actinomycetota > Thermoleophilia > Solirubrobacterales > Solirubrobacteraceae > DASSUW01. The sequence goes on from CAWBVZ010000004.1 coordinate 354,563, forward strand.
GACATGACCATCTTGAGAACTACTTTTCTATCGCTCATGTCGGTAAGACCTAGGCCCTCGCGTGAATTCATCGCTCATCCCAGGTCTGCCTCACCTCTTTCGGCGTGTGGGGGCCTTTCGTGGTACCCGGCTTAGGTATCGCGCGCCGCGAAGTTGGGTAGCGGTTGCGCATTTACGCGGCGCGCGGCGTTGGAGACAGTCCCGCGCCATGCGATCGAGGCTCCTTGCCCTTGTGCTGGTCATCCACGGCACCCACGATCCGGCGACGCCGTACGCCTGGGGCAGGCGCGTGGTGCGCGACCTCGGCAACGCCCGCCTGCTCACCTACAAGGGCGACGGCCACGGCGTCATCCCGGACTTCAACCCGTGCGTCCTCGGCGCGCTGGTGAGCTACGTCGACGACCTCGCACTGCCGCCGAAGGGCGCGTCGTGCAAGCAGGACGTCCCGTTCGCCACGGCTGCTCGCCAGGCATCGCGAACGGATGCCTGGCGAGCGCGGTGACGACTTAGCCGCCCTCGGCGAAGGCGACCTCGGTGTGCGGCCGAGCGCCGTGGTGCTCTGCGGCCTCCTGAGTGCGGGGCGGGCGCGGCAGCACGCTGACGGCGAGCACGGTGGCGACGCCGATGAGCGCAGCCCCGATCAGGTACGCGAGGTGGAAGCCACCGTTGAGCGCGGACGCGTTCGACGCGCCGTCGGCGAGCAGCGCGTCGGTGCGCCCGTCCGCCAGCGTGGCGAGCACGGCAAGGCCAATCGCGCCGCCGACCTGCACGCTCGTGTTGACGAGGCCCGAAGCGAGGCCGGAGTCGCTCGGCGTCGCGCCTGACATCGCGAGGCCCATCAGGGACGGGAAGCCGAGGCCACCGCCGATGCCGATCAGGATCATCGCCGGCGCGATGTCGGTCACGTAGCTGCCGTCAACAGGCGTGCGCGTGAACAGCAGCAGGCCGGCTCCGATGCTCAGCAAGGCGGCGATAAGCGGCGCCCGCGGGCCGAAGCGCATGATCAAGGGACCCGAGAAGCGCAGCGACATCAGGCCCATGACGATCGTCGCGGGCAGGAACGCGAGGCCGACCTCGAGCGGGGTGTAGCCGAGGATCAGCTGCATGTAGAGCGCGCCGAGGAAGAACATCCCGAACATGCCCATGACGAGCAGCGCCTGGATCGCGTTCGCTCCCGCGACTGCCCGCGAGCGGAACAGGCGCAGCGGCATCAGCGGGTTGGGGATCCGCGCCTGGCGCGCCACGAAGGCCGCCACCAGCGCGAGCGAGACCGCGCCGAGCGCGAGCGTCTGGGTCGAGCCCCAGCCCTGCTCGGAGACCTGCAGGATCGTGTAGACGCCGAGCATCAGGCCACCGGTGAGGAGCACCGCGCCGGGCACGTCAGCGCCGGCCTTCAGGCCCAGGCCGTCGCGCGCCTCGACCAGTCGCATCGCCAGCAGCCCTGTCGCGATGCCGATCGGCACGTTGACGAAGAAGATCCAGTGCCAGCTGATCGCCTCGGTCAGCGCGCCACCGGCCAGCAGGCCGATCGACCCGCCCGCGGAGGCCACGAAGCCGTAGATCCCGATCGCCTTCGCCTGCTCGCGCGGCTCGGGGAACATCGTCACGATCATGCCCAGGATCACCGCGGAGGCGAGCGCGCCGCCGACGCCCTGGACGAAGCGCGCGACGATGAGCATTTCCTGGGTCTGCGCCACGGCGCAGAGCAGGGAGGCGGCCGTGAAGACCGCGAGGCCGATCAGGAAGATCCGCCGCTGGCCGATCAGGTCGCCGATCCGGCCCGCGAGCAGCAGCAGGCCGCCGAACGCGATCAGATACGCGTTCACCACCCACGCCAGGTTGCTCTGCGAGAAGCCGAGATCCTCCTGGATCGAGGGCAGCGCGACGTTCACGATCGTGGCGTCGATCACGATCATGAGCACGCCGGCGCACAGCACGTAGAGCGCCGTCCAGCGCGAGCGATCGTTCGTCTTTTCCAGATTCATGCTCTCGAGGCTAGGTAGCCCCGGCCTCGTCATCAGTGCGGCTAGGCGGCGGGCCGACGTGCGGCTAGCTCGACTGCTCGCCGAGGTCCTCGGGGTCCTCGAGCAACGCGTCCAGCATCACGCGCAGCTCCTCGGCGGCGGCCTGGATGCGCGAGGCGTAGTCGCGCCGCGCCGCGTCGGAGAGCGGCCGGTCGGCGGCGAGCACCTCGGCGAAGCCGCTCACGATCGTCAGCGGCGTGCGCACGTCGTGTCGGAGCCGCCGCCGTGCTTCGTCCGGCGACGGCTCGGTGCTCACGCGTCGGTGCCTTCGGTGCCGTCGGGGCCGGAGATGTAGCCCTCACGCAGGGCGATCGCGACGGCGTGCACGCGCGTGTGGGCCTCGAGCTTGGACATCGCGTTGCGGATGTGGGTCTTCACCGTCTCGCTGGAGAGCACGAGCCGCTCCGCCACGTCCTCGCCGGTCAGGCCCTGGGAGAGCAGGTCCATGATCTCGCGCTCGCGCTTGGACAGCGAAGGCATCCGCTGCGTGGTGCGTCGCGAGAGCAGCGCCGGCCGCAGGCGCGGGTCGACGTAGGTGCCGCCGTCCGCCACCGTGGCGAGCGCGGCGGTCAGCTCGCTCGGCGTGCCCTCCTTGAGCGCATAGCCGCGGGCGCCGGAGTCGAGCCCGCTGACGAGCAACTCGACGTCGCTCGACCCCGTGTACAGCACGACGCGCCGCTCAGGGTCGGCGTCGAGCAGCTCGCGCGTGAGGTCGATGCCTGACTCCTCACCGAGCCGAATGTCCACCAGAGCGACATCCGGATCGAGCCGCTGGATCAGATCGCGACCCTCCCCGACGGTGCCGGCGGTACCGACCACCTCGCATCCCTCGCGCCCGAGCAGCAGCTCCAGCCCATCGCGGAGGGCCTGGTGATCTTCGATCAGGACGAGGCGAAGAGGCACGGGCGTCGTTTGTATCGGCACCCGCACGCAGTTCAACAAAGAAGTTCAAACTCCCGCAAAGAGCGCCGCCTCACAAGGGTAGGAGGATCGCCGAGCGGCGGCGCGACTAAGGTGGAGAGGCTCTTGGCGAAGGACACCGAAAAACTGATCAGGCAGCTGTCGCTGATCTCCTATCTGATGGCAGAGCGCCGACCCGTGACCGCCACGGAGATCCGGCGTGATGTCGAGGGCTACTCGGACATGACCGAGGATGCCTTCGCGCGCCGGTTCTACGCCGACCGCGCGGAGCTCGACGCGCTCGGCATCCACCTGTCGGTCGACAAGCCCGCGGACGGCTTCTCCGAGCAGGAGAACTACTCGCTCGCGCCCGAGGCCTTCCACCTGCCGGCGATCGAGTTCACCGACGCCGAACGCGCCGCGCTGCAGACCGCGCTGACGCTGCTCGGCGGCGAGTTCGCGTACGCCGAGCCGCTGCGGCTGGCGCTCCAGCAGATCACCTGGGGCCGCCCGAGCCCGCTCGGCTCGGACCTGCGTCAGACGATCGGCCTCGGCATCACCGCCTCGGCCGGCGGCGCCGAGCTGTCGGCGCGCCTGGCGAAGAGCGACACCGCGATCTACCGCCGCAAGCGGATCGAGTTCGACTACTACACGATGCAGCGCGACGAGACGAAGGCGCGCAAGGTCGACCCGTACCACCTGCTGTTCGAGGGCGGGCAGTTCTACCTCGTCGGGCACTCGCACGACGCCGAGCCGCCCGGCGTGCGCATGTTCCGGCTGTCGCGGATCCGCGGGAAGGTCGCCTACGCGACCAAGGCCGAACACGACTTCCAGCGCCCGGCCGACTTCGACCCGCGCGAGTTCTCCGGCCGCGTTCCGTGGCAGCTCGGCGACACGGTGGCGACCGCGGAGGTGTGGGTCTCCGACGAGGTGTCGTGGTACGTCGAGCGCCAGTTCGGCGCCTACGGCGAGCTCCGCGACAGCATCTTCCACACCGACTACGCGATGCCGCGGCTGATCATCTCGTGGGCGCTCGGGCTGCGCCAGCACGCCCGCATCGAAGGTCCGCCGCAGCTGGTCGACGAGGCGCGCGAGCGGATCGACCTGATCATCGAGCGCCACCGCGGCGAGCCGGCACCGTTCACGGCGCTGCCGCACCAGGAGGCGCCCGAGGCCGAGACCAACGGGCGCGCCCGCGGCAGCGAGGGCACGATCCGGCCCGAGCGCTTCGCCCGCCTCGTCACGCTTGCATCGGTGCTGATCGCCGCCGGCCGCGAGGAGCGCAAGCTGTCGGTCGACGAGGTCTGCGACCAGCTCAAGATGTCCCCGCAGGAACTGCGCGAGGACATCTCCGTGCTCAACGTCGTCAACTTCGGCGGCGGCGCCTACGTGATCTACGCCGAGGTGCTCCCGTCAGGCGAGATCGAAGTCGACCCGGAGCCGTACTCGGACACGTTCGACCGCCCGGCCCGGCTGCTGCCGATCGAGGCGAAGGCGCTGGTCGCGGCGATCGACCTGCTCAACCTCGCCCAGCCGGAGCTGAGCACCGCGCGCGAGAAGGTCGTCGAGGCGCTCGGCCACGACCCCGTCGAGGAGGGGCTCCAGATCACGTCGCCGACCGTGGCCGACGAGGTCGCGCACACGGTCGAGCGGGCGGTGCACGAGAGCCGGCTGCTGGAGCTCGAGTATTGGGACGAGCGCGTCTTCTCCCAGCGGCGGGTCGAGCCGTACGCGTTGTTCAACGGCATCGACGCCTGGTACGTCGCGGTCTACGACCTCGACAAGGACCAGCTGCGCCACTTCCGGCTCGACCGCGTCAAGAGCGCGACGGCGCTCGACGAGCGCTTCGAGCGCCGCCCGGATCTCGACCCGATCGCCGACGTCGGCGGCTGGCCGCGGACGGGCACCGTCGAGGGCTCGAACATCGCGCGCGTCTGGATCTCGCCGGAGCAGGCGCGCTGGGCGCGCGAGAAGCGCGAGGTCGTCGCCGAGCTCCCGGACGGCGCGATCGTCGTCGAGCTCCCGTTCAAGGGCACCGACTTCCTCGTCAAGGAGATCCTCAAGGAGGCGGGCGACGCCGCGGTGCTCGAGCCCGCCGACGCCCGCGAGGCCGTGCTGGCGGCCGCCGAGAAGCTGCTCGCACTCAGCTCGTGAGCCGGGCCGCAGTGGCGATGACGGCCGACGAGGTCGCCGCCTTCCTGGACGAGCAGCGGACGCTCACGTGCGCGACGATCGGCCGCGACGGCTGGCCGCACCTGATGCCGCTCTGGTACGTCATCCGCGGCGGCGAGCTGTGGTCCTGGACCTACGCCAAGTCCCAGAAGGTCCGCAACCTCGAGCGTGACGCGCGCTGCACGCTCCAGGTCGAGACCGGTGAGACCTACGACCAGCTTCGCGGCGTGATGCTGAAGGCCGAGTGCGTCGTGCACCGCGACTTCGAGACGGTCGCCGCGCTCGGCGAGGAGATCGCGCGCCGCTACGGCGGCGCGCAGCTGGACGACGCGGCACGCGAGGCGATCCACCGCCAGGCCGCCAAGCGGGTGGGACTGGAGTTCCGGCGCGTCGACGACGCGACCTGGGACCACCGGAAGCTCTACTGAGCGTCGGCGTCGAGCACGAGCTCGAACGCGGCGACCACCTGCGGGTCGAACTGCGTGCCGGCGCCGCGGCGTAGCTCGGCGCGTGCATCCTCGACGGACAGGGCGCTGCGGTACGGCCGGTCGGCCGTCATCGCCTCGTACGCATCGGCGACGGCGAGGATCCGGCCCTCGATCGGGATCTCCTCGCCGGCCAGGGCGCGCGGGTAGCCGCCGCCGTCGATGCGCTCGTGGTGGGAGAGCACCCAGCTCGCGACGTCGCGCAGGTTGGCGTGCTCGAGGATCCGCGCACCGAGCTCCGGGTGGCGCTTGATCTCGATCCATTCGTGCGCCTCGAGCCGGCCGGGCTTGAGCAGCACCGCGTCGGAGATCCCGAGCTTGCCGATGTCGTGCAGCACGCCCGCAACGCGCACCCGGACGACGTGATCGGGCGGGAGATCGAGCTCGTTGGCGATCAGCTCGGCGTAGCGCCCGACGGTCTCCGAGTGGCGGGCGGTGGCGACGTCGCGGAGGTCGAGCGTCTCGGCTAGCAGCATCGCGGCGGCGAGCTGCTCGCCGCTGCGGTCCTCGGCGAGCGCGTCGAGCATCTCGAGCGTCTCGGCGTGGTGGACGACGCAGCGGTCGCGGCCCAGGCGCTTGGCGGCGAACAGGGCACGGTTGGCGGCGCGTACGAGCGCCTCGGCGTTCTCGCCGGGCAAGGTCTGGGCGATCCCGACGGAGACCGAGATCGGCACCGGGAACTCGCGGAACTCCTTCGCCACCTCGCGGCGCAGGCGTTCGGCGACGGCCAGCGCCTCGCGCTCGCCCACGCCGGTGAGGACGAGCGCGAACTCCTCGCCGCCGAGCCGGACGGCGACGTCGTCTTCGCGGGTGCGGGCGCGCAGCAGGTCGGCGAAGCGGCGCAGCACGTCGTCGCCTGCCGGGTGCCCGAGCGTGTCGTTGACGCGCTTGAAGCGGTCGAGATCGCAGATCGCGAGCGCGACCTGGCCGCGGCGGTGCTGGAGCCCCTGCTCGAAACCGCGGCGGTTGCGCAGGCCGGTGAGCGGGTCGTGGTCGGCGAGCTCCTGTAGTTGCTCGAGCTGCCGCGCGGCCGCGATCGCGCCGACGGCGTGGTTGGCGAACGCGCGCAGGGCGCGCAGCCCGTCGACGCCGGGAAGCAGCCGGTCGAGCGGATCGTCGGCCCACAGGAAGCCGAGCAGCTTCCCGGCGCGGTCGCGCAGCGGCACCATCAGCCAGTGGTGGTCCCAGGCGAGCGCGCCGCGCCCGTTGCTGTGCGACGCGTACACGGTCGGGACGCCGAGCGACACGGCCATCGCGCGTGCCGTGTCGGAGTCCAGCAGCACGCAGCCCTCGCGCTCGGTTTCGGGCGCCATCATGGCGTCGAGCCCCGCCGTGGTGAAGCCGCCGAGCTGCGAGATGTCGTCGAAGCCGACGGTCGCGGCCGGCACGAGCCGGCCGTCGCCCTCGTCGAGGAACACGGCCGCCTTCTCGAAGCCGAGCGCGTCGCGGATGCCCTCGCAGACAGCGCCGAGCATCTCCGCCCGCGACGAGCTGGTGGTCAGTTCCGACGAGACGCGCAGCAGGTGCTCGACCGCCGCGCGGTGGCGAGCGGCCTCCGCGGCCACCTGGCCGTGCTCGATCACGCTCGCCGCGATTGCGGCGACCGCCGAGAGCACTTCGAGGGCGGCGTCGCTGGGGCGGCGGCCGTCCTTCGGCTCATCGAGCGAGAGGAAGGCGAGCGGCCGGCCGTCGGACGAGGTCAGCGGCACGAGCAGCGCATCGGCGGGATGCCATGCGTCAGGCCCTCCGACCGCGACGGCGCTCGGCAGCCATGTCATGTCGACGCTGGCAAAGTCGAACTCGCCGTGCGGCACCAGGTACGCGTTGTGGCGGCGGAAGCGCTCCTGCAGCAGCTTCGCGAGCTCGCCCGGGTCGATGTGCTCGCCCATCAGGGCCTCGCGCGCGGCCGCGTCGTCGCCGTGCATCACCACCACTTCGTAGTCGTCCCACGCCGGGCGATAGACGTTGACGACGACGGCAGCGAAGCCGAGCGCGTGCGAGACCATCACCGCCATCTCCTCCAGCAGGCGCTGAAGGTCATCGTGAGAACGCACGACGGCAGCCACGTCGAGCAGCGCTCGGAGGCTGGAAAGGGTGCCGGCCTCGCCGGCTGCACTTACCGCTGGTGCTGCCACAGTCGGTTCTACATCGGCGCGGAGGGCCCATTCCTCTAGGCTGCACGCGCGATGGAGGAGCTAAAAGGCCTGATCCTGTCGGGCGGCCGCGGGACGCGACTGCGGCCGATCACGTTCACGTCCGCCAAGCAGCTTGTGCCGGTGGCGAACAAGCCGGTGCTGTTCTACGGCATCGAGGCGATGGCGGCCGCGGGGATCCGCGAGGTGGGGATCATCATCGCGCCGGAGACCGGCGCCGAAATCCGCGAGGCCGCGGGCGACGGCAGCCACTTCGGTGTCGAGATCACCTACATCGTGCAAGACGACCCGGCCGGGCTCGCTCACGCCGTGCTCACCGCCGAGCCGTTCCTCGGGACCGCGCCGTTCGTCATGTACCTCGGCGACAACCTGCTCCAGGGCGGCATGGAGGGCCTCGTCCAGGACTTCCGCTCGCAGGCACCGGAGGCGCTGATCCTGCTCACGCCCGTGCCCGACCCGCAGAACTACGGCGTCGCCGAGCTGGGCACCGACGGGAGCGTCCTCCGGCTGGTCGAGAAGCCGCCCGAGCCGGCGACCGACCTGGCGCTGGTGGGTGTCTACATGTTCACGCCGCTGATCCACGACGCCGCGCGCGCGATCAAGCCGTCCGAGCGCGGCGAGCTGGAGATCACGGACGCGATCCAGTGGCTGGTCGACAACGGCAAGCGCGTGGAGCCGCACATCGTGCGCGGCTGGTGGAAGGACACCGGGCGCCTGGACGACATGCTCGAGGCCAACCGGCTGATCCTCGACACCGTCGAGCGCAGGATCGACGGCGACTTGCACGAGACGAAGGTCGACGGCCGCGTCGTCGTCGAGGCCGGCGCGATATTGGAGCGCTCGAGCGTGCGCGGGCCGGCGATCATCGGCGCCGGGGCCGTGGTGCGCGACGCGTACATCGGGCCCTACACAGCGATCGGTCGCCACTGCGTGATCGAGCGCGCCGAGATCGAGCACTCGATCCTGCTGGAGGGCTCGTCCGTCAAGAACCTCGACGGCCGGATGGAGTCCTCCTTGCTCGGCCGCGACGTGTCGATCTACCGCGGCGACCGCCAGCCGCGCGCCTACCGGTTCATGGTCGGCGACAAGTCGGAGATCGGGATCCTCTAGCTCACATCCACACGGGATGGGTCCAGGCGCGGCGACCGTGGACGTCCGTGACGGTCACGCGCCAGTACGGCGATCGCAACTTCGACAGGTCGAGCACCGCCTCGCGCAGCAACGTCGGCACGCCGAGCGCGCTGTCTGATCGCCAGCCGTGGATCCCCGTGAGCGCGACCGCGCGAGCTTCGCTGCACGCGATGTGCACGTGATCGTCCTCAACGCGGACGTCTTCGATCTGCGGACCCTGAGTGGAGTAGTACGCGCCGGCCTTGAGCGCGGCCAGCAGCGCCTCGGGATCGAGTTGCTCGGCGCGGACCTGCACCCACGCGCCGAAGCGGTCCCAAGGGTGCTCGAAATGCGCGTCATCGCCGACCACGACGTGGAGGCGGTGCCCGCGCGCGAGCAGCGCATCTACGGCATAGCGAGCCTCCGCTTGATCCGGCCACACCGCCGCGCCGTTGTGGTTGTACGTCTCGACGGCGTCGAGCAGCTCGGTGGGCAAGCGGTCGAAGTCGAGGAAGTTGGTCAAGCCCGGGTGCAAGAACACGAGATACGCGCCGGTTTCGGCGGCACGGCGGATGGCCGCAGCATGCGGTTCATGGTCGGCCGGCGGGGCGAAGTCCCCAGGCACACCGATCGCGTTGACCCAATAGACGTCCTCGTCGTCCCAGTCGGCTGAACTGAGCTCGACTCCGAGCAGCGTCGTGAAGCCGGTGTCACGGGCGGGAGTCGTATCGGTCACCGTCCAGCCCCAACGTTCCTCGAAGTGATCGGTCAGCACCACGAAGTCATAACCCGCCGCCCGATACTCATCGATCACCTGCTGGGGTGAAGCAGCGCCGTCAGAACGGTCGGAATGCGTGTGCAGGTTCCCGCGATACCAGCGGCCTGCGGTCGCGAAGGCAGGAGGGCGCATGCGGCCGACGTACCCGGTTGACGACCGCGCCGGTCCTAGCATTGCGTCAGTGGCCCTCCTGGACTTCTACGACTCCGAGCTGCGCGCCCACCACGAGCACTTTCGGGCCGCCTACGGGATCAACGCCGGTGACGCGGTCTTGGACATCGGCTGCGGAACCGGGCTGACGACTCGCGAGGCGGCGCGCGCAGCGGCGCCCGGCCGCGTCGTCGGTGTCGACGTGTCCGAGCGCATGCTCGAGCGCGCGCGTCAGCTGACGGCGGCCGAACGCGTCGACAACGCGCGGTACGAGTTGGGCGACGCCCAGGTGCATCGCTTCGACCCCGCCGGCTTCGACGTGGCGATCAGCCGCTTCGGGACGATGTTCTTCTCCGATCCGGCCGCCGCGTTCGCCAACATCGCCGCCGCCCTTCGACCCGACGCGCGCCTGGTGCTGCTCGTCTGGCAGCGACGCCAGGACAACGAATGGATGCGGGCGTTCGACGCGGCGCTGGGCGACGCGGTGCAGCCGCCGCCGCCTGACGGGGACGCGTTCTCGCTCGGCGATGCCGAAGCCACCGCGGGCATGCTCGCGGGCGCCGGCTTCGCCGAAATGCGCTTCGAGGACGTGCACGAGCCGGTGTTCTTCGGCCACGACCTCGATGCCGCGCTCGGAATCGTCCGGGGGTTTCAGGACACGCACGCGGCACTCGCGAGACTGAGCGACGACGAGGCGGCCCGTACCGTCGAGCGCCTGCGTGAGGTGCTCGCGGCGCACTACAGCGACGAGCGCGGCGTGGCCCTCGAGTCGCGTTCGTGGTTGATCACCGCCCGGCGCCGCGAGGTCCCCAGCATTCTGGGATAGCAACGGTCGGGCTCGTCCCGAATCCTTGGTCTCGATGAGCATGAGAGACACAAGGCTGGGAGGCGTCATGAGCAGTGACGGTTTCGCGAGGTTGACGCGCCGCGACGCTATCGCCGGCGCGGCGGCCGCCGCCCTGGCGACCAGGGCGACTCCGGCGCAAGCCGCGCAGCGATCGCGTCCGCTGCCGGGGCTGGACGGTGAGCTCCGCTTCGACGAGGCGACGCGGCGCGCTGCCGCCGATGACTTCGGCCACCTCGTCCATAGGGCGCCGGAGGCCGTCCTGTTCGCGGCGTCCAGCGATGACGTCGCCAAGACGATCCGGTGGGCCGGCCGACGCGGCCTCAAGTTCGCGGCACGCGGCAACGGCCACTCGACGTTCGGGCGCTCTCAGGTTGAGCACGGCGTCGTCGCGGACATGTCGCGGCTCCGGAACATCGGCGCCGTCGCGGGCGACCGGATCGTCGTCGAGGCGGGCGCGAAGTGGAGCGAGGTGCTCGGCGTAACGCTCGCGCAGGGAATGACCCCGCCCGTCCTGACCGATTACCTCGAGCTGTCGGTCGGTGGCACGCTGGTCGTCGGCGGCGTCGGCGGCACCACCTCGGCGTTTGGCGTGCAGGCCGACAACGTGGTCGAGATCGAGGTCGTAACCGGCACCGGCGAGACGATCGCCTGCTCGGCGAAGAACCATGCGGACCTGTTCGACGCGGTCCGCGCCGGCCTCGGTCAGGTTGGGGTTGTCACCCGGGCCACGCTCAAACTCGTCCCGGCGCGGGAGTCGGTGCGCCGCTTCCTGCTGGCCTATCCCGACCTCGGCACGATGCTCACGGACGCTCGGGCGCTCGCGGGCGACGATCGGTTCGACGCCGTGCAGGGCGCCATCCGCGCCACGCCCGGCAACGGCTTCGACTTCCGGCTCGACGTGGCCAGCTACTTCGACAGAGAACCGCCGGATGACACCGAGCTGCTCGCCGGCCTGTCCGACGACGCGGCGCGCCGGGAACCGATGACGATCGGATATCGCGACTACCTGTACCGGCTCGCCCCGCTGGAGGCGGCGATGCGGGCCAACGGGCAGTGGTACTTCCCGCACCCGTGGCTGACGACGTTCATCGGCGACCGCCAGGTCGAGGCGGTCGTCAATGCCGAGCTGGCTGGGCTGGAGCCGCCGGCCGACCTCGGTCCGCTCGGCCAAATCGTGCTGTCCCCGATCCGGACGTCCGCGATCTCCAGCCCGCTGTTCCGGATGCCGTCCGACGAGCTGTCCTACACGTTCAATCTGGTCCGCATCCCCGCAACCGACGACCGCCGCGCTGCGAGGCGCCTCGTCGAGGCCAACGAGGCGACCTACAGGCGCATCAAGGCCGCCGGCGGCACGCTGTACCCCGTCAGCGCCTTCTCGCTGTCCCGGCGCCAGTGGCGCGACCACTTCGGCCCGGCCTTCGGCCAGCTGAAAGCCGCCAAGCGCAGGTTCGATCCGGAGAACACCCTCACGCCCGGCTACGAGGTCTTCTAGGAGCCTGCCGCCGGCGTTAGGGTGCGCGCATGCCCAGCGGCGATCTCCGCGCGCGGCGCGAGGCAACGGTGCGCGAGCACATGGAATCCGAGAACGCGCACGAGTTCGACACGACGATCGCGACGTTCGGGCACCCGCGTTACGAGCTCGTCGCGACGGGTGATGTCTATGACGGCGAAGACGCGGTGCGCGCCTATTTCGCCGAGAGCCGCCGCGCCTTTCCCGACCAGCGCAACGAGCTCGTCGCGCTGCACCACGCCGACGATGCGGTGATCGTCGAGTTCGATCTGCTCGGTACGCATCTCGGACCTCTGCGCGCGCTCCCTCCCACGGGCCGCGCGTTTCGCTGCCGCATGAGTGCGCATTTCGTCTTCGACGGTGATCGGCTCGTCTGCGAGCGCGTCTACTTCGATCAGCTCACGATCATGCGGCAGCTCGGGCTCGCGCACGAGTCGACGTCGCTCGCCGGCCGCGTGACGACGCTGCTGAGCCATCCGCTGACCGTCGGGCGCGCACTCGCCCGTCGAGCGTCAGCTACGCGGCGCGACCGGCCCAGACCGTGACTCGCTCGAGCGGCAAGCCGACCTTCGTGGCGACGAGCCATGCCGCGTGGTCCTCGTTCTCGGTCCAAACGTCGCGCACGATGACCGTCGCGCCGTCGCGCTCGATCGTCCAGCCCGACTGCTTGGCCGCTGCCTCAAGCTCGGACTGGTGCGTCCCCGGCTCGAAGCCGTCGGGCAGCGTCACGTCGAACGGCTCATGGCCGGCGGGATGCTTGCCCTTCGCCATCGCGCAAGCCTAACTCCGTAGTCATCCCGCGAGCAGTGCGGCGGCGCTGCCGTCCGGCGGCGGGTCGTCGAGCCGGCCCGGCGAGCGCTGCGGTTCGTTGGCGGCGGCCGCCCAGTCGACGACCGCCTTCGCCGGATTCTTCGGGTCGACGGCGACCGGCACCTCCGCCCCGGGCGCCGCGAGCCAGGCGGCGTAGAACGGGATCTGGGCGTTGCCGGCGGCGGCCTGGGCACCGTCGTCGAGTCGCAGGGCGACGTCGAAGTTGTCGGACGGTCCCATCACGCTGCTGCGCCGGCTGAGGCCGGTGATCGTGGCCCGTCGCGGCGTCCACTTCTTCAGGCGGCGCTGATCGGCCCAGTCCACGGCCTTGTCGGTCACACCTTCCTCGGGCGCCTTGCGGCGGCGCTTCTGCGCGGGCTGGTCCGACACGCCCCAGCGCGCGCACATGGCCGGCCAGTCGAGCACGACGGCGTCCCCGTCGTCGTGGCGCACGAGCACCTCCACGCCCAGTCGCAGCCGCGCGAGCACGTGCGCCGGCCCATGCATCACGTGGACGCCGGCGGTGCGGGTGCCGTTCGCCGTCGGGATCGCAACCGCCACGAACCGCGTGGTGGTTCCGTCGTCGAGCTTCTGCTCGATGCCGACGAGGGTCGCGCCCGCGGCGGCGCCCTTCTCCAACGCGCGATCGGCGCGCTTGAAGCCGGGATCGACGGGCATCGGATCAAGGATCTCCTGGCCGTGCCGGTTCAGCCAGCTGAGGAGACCCATCCGGTGATCCTAAGTCGTACTCTCGGGCGATGGCGTCATCCCCTAGGAACCGGGCGCTGCGCGCCGCTGCCGGCGACGCGATCGACGCCGAGGCCGTGACCGCGAAGGCGCGCGAGCTGGGCGTCATGGGGTGGGTGCGGCCGACGGGAGAGATCCATGCCGAGGGGGCGCCCGACGCGGTCCAGGCGCTCATGGGTTTCCTCGGCGATGACGTCCCGACTGAGAGCGTGCGCGTCGAGGGTCACGAGCAGTTCGCGATCCGCGGCGTGAGTGCCGGGGTGTTCGTCGTCCAGGAGCATCAGGCGACCGCCCATCACTACGACCTGCGCTTGGAGGTCGACGGCGTCATGCGGTCGTGGGCCGTGCCCAAGGGGCCGTCGCTCGATCCCGCCGCCAAGCGGCTCGCGGTGCAGGTCGAGGATCACGGCCTGGACCACAACGACTTCGAGGGCACGCTCGGTGACGGCGGCGTGGTCGTGTGGGACCGCGGGCGCGTACGAGCAGGGCGGCCGCGTCGCCTGGCCCGAGGCGCTCGAGCGTGGCCACGCCGTCTTCGTCCTGCACGGCGAGAAGCTGCGCGGCGGCTTCGCGCTCCAGCGCACCCGACCAGGCGCCAAGGCGCAATGGCTGCTGATCAAGCGTCGCGACGACGAGGCGCGGCCCGGCTCGGACATCGTCGCCGAGCGGCCCGAATCGGTGATCAGCGGCCGGACGCTGGCGGAGTTGCTCGGCTGATCAGTTCTTCACCTCGAAGCGCCTCGCCGCGGACCATGCGCCCGCGGCGCCCGTGCCGTCGTTCGCTCGCACGCGCCACCACATCCGCCTCGTGGGCAGCGAGCTCGTGGTGAGCTGGGAGAAGGCAAGGGTCTGGCCGACCGTCAGCGGTGCCGAGAACGACTGCGAATCGTCGATCTGGATCGTGTAGGTCGCGGCCCCGGCGACATCGCCCCAGTCGAACACGATCTGTTGGCCCGGCGCGAAGCGCGCGTCGCTCCCCGGGCTCAGCAGCGCCGGTGCCGGCAGCGAACCGGACGGAGGCGGCGGGGCGGTGCTCTGCACACGCACCGTGCGCACCGCCGAGACCGGGCCTCCAATGCCGTCGGAGTTGAACGCCCGGACACGCCAGAACAGCGTGCCGTTGGGCAGTCGAGCTGACCGAGAGCTGCGACGGCGTGGTCGTCGCGGCAAAGACCAGCGGCGCCGCGAAGCTCGAGGCGTCGTCGACCTCGATCACGTACCAGGCCGCCGCGCCGACGTCGCTCCAGTCGAACGTGAACGGCTGCGTGACCTGCGCGTCGTTCGCCGGGCTCACGAGCGACGGAGTGCCCGGCGTCGGCGGCGGCGGTGGAGGCGGCGCCGATTGCACCTGGATCCTGCGCACGGCCGACCAGGCGCCCGGCGAGCCCTCCGAGTTGACGCCCCGCACGCGCCAGAACCAGTTTCCGTCGGGGAGCGAGCTGGTCGTGAGCTGCGACGCGGTCGTGTTGGAGCTCATGATCAGCGGCGCGCCGAACTGCGAGATCTCGTCGACCTGGATCGTGTACGAGACCGCGCCCGCGACGTCGGTCCAGTCGAACGCCACCGGCTGGGAGGACACGGCCGCATCTGCCGGGCTGACGAGCGCCGGCGCGGCGGGCGGAGGAGCCGGCGGCGGCGGCGGTGGCGCCGTGCTGTTGGTGTCGAGCTTCGCCACGAACGCGTCGCCCCAGAAGATCAGCGTGTCGCCGCCCCACGTACGGTCGAACGCGCCCGCCGTCGTGGTGAAGTCCGCGGAGTACGTGTGACCGGTGAGATAGACGTTGCCGGCCGGATCGAGTGCGACGTCGTCGCCGCCCTCGGATTCCGACCCGCCGAGGAAGCTCGCGAACGTGAGCGCCGAGCCGGTCGCGTTCAGCTTCGCGACGTACGCGTCCGTCACGCCGCCGTTGAAGAAGGGGTCGAACGCGTCAGCCGTCGTGGTGCCCTCCGGCCCGCTGGCGCCCGCGAGCCACACGTTGCCGTTTGCGTCCGGCACGACGGACGAAGCGCCTGCCGGTCCCAGGAACGTCGAGTAGACGAGGTTCGAACCGGTCGGGTTCAGCTTGAGGGCGAACCCGCTCCCTCCCGCGAAGACGGGGTCGAGCGTCCCGGGTGTCGTCGGGAAGTCGGGGGACACCGTGCCGCCGACCAGGTAGGCATTGCCGGCTGCGTCAAGGGCGAAGTCGTCGCCGAAGTCGCTCTTGGAGCCGCCGATGAAGGTCGAGAACACGAGCCCCGAGCCGGCGGCGTTGAGCTTGGTCACGAACAGGTCGAAGCGCTCTTCGAACGCGCCGCCGTTCTGCGTCGTGTCGAACGCGCCTGGCGTCGTCGGGAAGTCGGCCGATCGCGTCGACCCTCCCACGGTGGCGTTGCCGGCCGCGTCGACCGCCAGGTCCTCGGGCAGCTCATTGTCGGTTCCGCCGAGACGCGTCGCGTAGACCAGCGCCGAGCCGGCCGCGTTGAGCTTGGCGACGTACGCGTCGGACCCGCCGCTCGCGGTCGTGTCGAACGCGCCGGCCGTCGTCGGGAAGTTGCCGGTCGTCTCGCCGGTCACGTACGCGTTCCTGGCGCCGTCGATCGCGATCCCGAACGTCTCGTCGGGACTGGTTCCTCCCAGGAACGTGGAGTACACGAGGCCGGAGCCCGCGGGGTTCAGCTTGGCGATGAAGGCGTCGACCTGGTCGATGCCACAGCGCGGGCAGTTGTCGACGTTGAACGTCCGGTCGAACGCCCCGGACGTGGTCGGGAAGTTCGAGGACATCGTCTTGCCCGTGACGTACGCGTTGCCCGCCGTGTCGATCGCGATGTCGCGCCCCCACTCGGAGTTCGATCCGCCGAGGAACGTGGAGTAGACGAGCGCGGTGCCCGCCGGATTGAGCTTGCTCACGAACGCGTCCATGTTGTTGGTCGCCGAGCCGGTGCGGTCGAAGGCGCCGGTCGTCGTCGGGAACGTGGGCGACTGGGTGAAGCCGGTCACGTACGCGTTGCCCGACGCATCGACCTGGATGCCGCTGCCGAACTCGTGGCTCGCACCGCCCAGGAACGTCGAGTAGGAGAGGGTCGGGTCGATGACCAGCTCGCGACCACGCTCGTAGCTCCCGACCGCGAACCCGTACCCGCGATCGCCGCTCACCACGTAGTGGCTCGAGACGGGCTTCCGCACGCCGCCGATCTCCTGGTAGGCCACCGGCGGCGAGTCGCGCAGCTCCCCCATGCCGGTGTCGATCTGCAGGGCGCCCTCACCGTCGCGCCGCAGGCCGGTCGCGCCGCGGTAGGCCAGCTGGATGTCCTCGACCCGCGCCCCGGGCCGCACGCGGAACTCGTACTTCAGCTCCCCTGCCGCCTGCCCGTTCAGCTTGAGATCGATCCCGGGCCACAGCTCGCGATACTCGACCCCGAGGTAGCCGGGCACGTCGGTGCGCCAGCGCGCAGGATCGTCGCCGTTGAGGTAGTTGACGGTGCCGGGCGCGCGATCGTTCCCGGCCAGCAGGGCCTGCGGGTCGGCACCGAGGAAGCGCATCGCCAGGGCGACGCCCTTGCCGGAGTCGTTCTGGAGCGTGAGCGCGATCTGGTCGCGCGTGAGATAGACGGCATGGCCGGCGCTCTGCGCATGGAACTGCACCCGCTCGTCCACCTGGCCGCGGTTCTCGACAAACGTGAGCGGCAAGGCCCCGTAGGCCGCCAGGGCGCGCCCATGACTCCCGTCGAGCGCTGACGGCGCTCGCGCCCTTGGGTCGGAGCTTCCGCATGCCGCCGCGAGGGTCGCGAGGACGAGTACAACCGACACCGACAGGGTGAAACGGGTCATCGCCTGCGACCTCCCCCGAGAATGAGTGGCCGGTGATACGCAAGGAGGCCGCGTGCGGTTTAACCACGCCGGAGATCGGGGGCCTAGGTGGCCGGCTACCGCCGGGCGCGACCGAGGATGCGAGGCGCGACGGGCGTCGCGAGCAGGGTCGGCCGAAACGAGAAGCGCTCGCGTTCCTCGATCGTGAACCCGGAGGCGCGAAGCGTGGTCTCCGTGTCTCGGGTCGTGCGACAGCCACCGAAGAGGCGCGGCCAGAAGGTGGCGTCCAGTAGTCGCTGGAGTCTTCTCAGGTAGGCGTTGCGGGCGACCACGTGCTCGTAGAAACGGAGCTCGCCGCCAGGTCGCAGGATGCGCCTGACCTCGTCGAGCACGCGACCCGGATCGTCGACACTGCACAACACCCCGGCGAGGACCACGGCGTCCACCGATGCGTCCGGCAGCGGGACCCGCTCCGCGACGCCGTCGAGCACCCGCACGGGTACAGGGGCGTCCTCGGCCGCGGCCAGCGCCCGCGCACGCAGATCCGGCTCGGGCTCGATCGCAATGAGCTCCGAGACGGAGCTTGGATAGTGGGCGAACGAGACTCCGGTTCCGGCACCCGCCTCCACCACTCGCCCCGACAAACCGTGCAGCAGTTGCCGACGCCGCTCCGCTCCGCCGCGCTGCTCCTCGATCGCACTGGCCCGCGCCTGGATCCGTGCGAACAGCGGCCGGTTCCGCTCAGCCATCGCAGCGACGGTAGCGGATCTCGTCGAGAGCGGGCAGCCGCAGCTATGGCCGATCGGCGTCCGACGTGACGTCGCGTGCTTCGGGATCCTGGCCGAGCGCTGCGCGGCCGCCGTCGACGGGCACCACGGCGCCGGTGACGAAGCTCGCGTCCGGCGAGAGGAGATGGTCGACGACCGCGGCCACCTCCTCGGCTCGGCCAACGCGTCCGAGCGGGTGCAGGCCTCGCAACTCCGTGTCCAGCCGCTCGTCGTAACGCTCGGTGACGATCGAGCCGAGGGCGACCGCGTTGACGCGGATGCCGCGCGGCGCGTAGTCGACTGCCAGTGCCCGCGTGAGCCCCTCGATCGCCGCCTTGGCCGTTGCGTAGGGCAGCGCGCCGGGCACCGCGCGCTGGGCCTGATGCGACGAGACGTTGACGATCGCGCCCGCAGTCCCGTCGGCGAGGAACCGGCGGATGGCGGCCGCGCTGCCCGCCACGGCCAGGCCCAAGTTGGTCGTGATGAGCTCGAGCAGTTCGGCGACCGGCGTGTCGTGCGCGGCGGCGTCCCGGAACACCGCCGCGTTGTTGACCCAGCCCGTCAACGTTCCGGCCTGCGAGGCGCCCTCCACTGCGGCAGTCAGCGTGCGCTCGTCCGTGGCGTCGCCGGGCAGCCCATCGATGTTCGGCCGATCCGTGGTCCAGTCCAGGCAGTCCGCGTCTCGGTCGAGCACGATCACGTGGCCATGCCCAGCCAGCCGCTCGGCGATCGCGCGACCGACGCCACGTCCACCTCCGGTCACCACATAGGAGGTCCTCACCGGGTTCAGCTCGCCTCGAGCTTGGGCAGCAGCGCCGCCACGTCCGCGGCGATCGCGTCGGCCGCTTCCAGATCTTCCGCGGCGTGGGTCGTCGTCACCGCCCACACGGTCATGCCCGCGGCCTTCCCGGCCGCCACACCGGCCGGCGCGTCCTCGATCACCAGGCAGCGCGACGGCTCGACGCCGAGCGCGGCGGCGGCCGCGAGGTACGGGTCCGGGTGCGGCTTGCCGCGCTCCGTGTCGTGCGAGGTGATCAGCACCGCGGGCGCCGTGAGCCCGGCGGCGCGGAAGCGGGCCGCGGCGAGCGGCGGGCTGCAGGCGGTCACGACGGCCAGCGGAGAGACGGTCTCCAGCAGCTCGGCCGCCCCCGGGAGCGCGACACCTCCGCTCTGCGCGTGGATCCGGTCGACGCGCTCGGCCTCGGCCGCGGCGTCGAGGTGCGGAGCGACCGCGGTGATCAGATGGAAGGCCGGGACGCCATGGTTCACGCGCGCGATCTCGTCGGGGTCGAGACCCTGCTCGACCGCCCACTCGCGCCACACGCGCTCGACCTCCGCCCCGGTGTCCACGAGGACGCCGTCGAGGTCGGACAGGACGGCCGCGAAGTTCATCGCGCCGGAGCGGGATCGGGCTGGCCGGCGGCGCGCCGCGCGGCCCGCTCGCCGGCATCCGCGGCGCGGCCGCCGAGCACGGTGACGCCGAGCGCGAGGACGCACAGGGTCGCGAGTGCGAGGGGCAACGAGGCCCCGTCGGCGAGGACGCCGATCAGCGGCGGGCCGACGATGAAGCCGGTGTACCCGAGCGTGAACACGGCGGCCAGCGACGGCCCGGCCGGCGGCACGCGACCGGCGGCGCTGAACAGCAGCGGCACGGCATTCGCGATCCCGATCCCGATCAGCACGTAGCCCACGATCGCCACGACGGGATCGCCCACGAGCAGCACGGTCGCAAGCGTGACGGTCACGAGGCCCATGCCGGCGGAGAGCATCGGGCCGGGCGCCGAACCGCCGCGTCAGCGAGTCGCCGGCCAGCCGCGCGAGCGCCATGCCGAGCGAGAAGCCGGCGAAGCCGGTCGCGGCGGCGGATGCACCCGCTTCGAGGTCCTGCTTGAGGTAGATACCGCTCCAGTCGCCCATCGCGCCCTCGGTCACCATCACGAAGAAGCAGAGCGCTCCGATCAGCAGGACACCGCGGGACGGCAGGGCGAAGCCGCTCGAGCCGTGCTCGGAGTGCGCCGACGACGTCCCCAGGCGCGACGTGATGAAGAGCGCCAGCAGCCACAGCAAGCCCGCGGCAACGACACCTTCCACGCGCGGGTCGACCCCGAGCCCGACGGCGAGCGCGACCGCGGCCGAGCCCGCCAGGCCGCCGAAGCTCCAGCCGGCGTGCAGCGAGGACATGATCGGCTTGCCGAGCGAGCGCTCGACGGCCACGCCGTGGGCGTTCATGGCCACGTCCATCGACCCGTTGGCGGCGCCGAACAACACGAGACCGGCGGCCAGCAGCACCGGCGACGGCGCGAACAGGGGCAGCGCGATAAGCGGGATGTAGACGAGCGAGATCACGCGCGTGAAAGCGCCGCTCGAGCGGCGGTCGAGCACCTGGCCGGTGAGCGGCATCGCGATCATCGCTCCCGCCGCCATGCACAGGAGCGCGAAGCCGATCGTGCTCTTGCTGATGTCGAGCCGCTCCTGCAGGAACGGGATCTGCGCGACCCAGGTGCCGATCATCGCGCCGTTCAGAAAGAACGCGCCGAACGTCGCTGCGCGAGGCGTCATGCGTGCACCACGCTCACGCCCGCGGCGGCGTAGTCCGCCGTGAAGTCCTCGTCGGCGTCGGTGACGAGGTGGGTGAGGCCGGCCAGCGGCGCGACCACCCACGGCGCCGCCGTGTGCAGCTTGTCGGCGGTCGCGAGCGCGATCACCTCGGCCGACGCCTCGACCATCGCGCGCTTGACGTGCGCCTCGTCCTGGTCGTTGACCGTCACGCCGAGCTCCGGGTGCAGGCTGCAGATCCCGAGCACGCACGCGTCCGCGCGGATCTGGCGCAGGGCGTCCACCGCCGTCGCGCCGACCGTGACCTGCGCGTCCTTCAGCAGCCGGCCGCCGATCAGCACGACCTCGACGCGCGGGTGCGCGGCCAGCGCCACCGCCACCGGCGGCGAGTTCGTGAGCACCGTGCAGTCGCGGTCGGCCGGCAGGCGGCGAGCGAGCTCGAGCGCGGTCGTCCCGCCGTCGAGCAGCAGCACACGGGCGCCCTCGAGCAGCGGTAACGCCGCCTCGGCCAGATGCGCCTTCGCCTCCGGCGAGACCTCCAGGCGCTGGGCGAAGCTGGCGAACTCGCCCGCCCGCGGGAGCGCCCCGCCGTGCACGCGTTGCACCAGCCCGCCGGCGGCCAGCTCACGCAGGTCGCGCCGCACCGTGTCCTCCGATACGCCGAGCGCGGCGACGAGCTCAGACGCCACGACCTTGCCGTCGCGCTCGAGGCGCGTGAGGATGATCTGGCGGCGCTCGGCGGTCAACATCCGTGCTGGTTATAGCACGGATATGCGGGTTTGTGCCCGTTTCAGACGACGAGTTGCTTCCGTCGTGTCAGCTTCTGCTGCTGGCGCTCCGGGCTGATCTCCACCACGTTCCACGCCAGCCGGACCCGCCGCATGCCGCGGATCAGCCACGCGGTCGGATCGACCTCCCACGCGCGCAGGCCGTGCATCGCCGAGCGCGGGAACGTGTGGTGGTTGTGATGCCAGCTCTCACCGAACGAGACCAGCGACATCCAGAAGACGTTGGTCGAGTGGTCGTCGACCTCGAACCGGCGGGTCCCGAAGAAGTGGCAGACCGAGTTGATCGACCACGTCACGTGATGGAGGGCGAAGATCCGCACGGGTCCACCCCAGAGGGCGGCCGTCGCGGCGCCCGCGAGCGTGCCGTCGATCGCGTAGCCGAGGCCGGCCGGGATCAGGACGCCGACCGTCGCCCACAGCGCGAACGTGCGGTGGATCACGCGCATGCCGGGGTCCTCGTAGAGGTCCTTCGCATAGCGCGAGTGCTCAGCCGTTCCGGACTCCGTGAACAGCCAGCCCATGTGCGCGTACCAGAGGCCGGCGACCGCACCTCTGAACCCGTTGCCGTGCCCGTGGGGCGTGTGCGGGTCGCCCTCCTTGTCGGTGTGCGCGTGGTGCTTGCGGTGGTCGGCGACCCACGACATCACGGGTCCCTGCACGGCGAGCGAGCCGAGGATCGCGAGCGTGTACTCGACCGGCTTGAACGTCTGGAACGACCGGTGCGTGAGGAGCCGGTGGAACCCGAGCGTGACCCCATAGCCGCTGATCACGTACATCAGCAGCATCACCGCCAGGTCGCTCCAGTCCACCAGGGTGTTCCAAAACAGGACGACGGCGGCGACGAAGCCAAGGAACGGCAGCATCACCCCAGCAAGGTTGAGCCAGCGATGCAATCCGGACATAGGTTGAGTCCTACCCGCAGCCGACCCGCACCACAAGGCATATACGTGCGGTTCAGGCGCCAACTTGCTGTAGCCTCGTGATAAATGGCGACACGCGCCGCTCGCACCACCTTCGACGCGGTCCCGCCCGAAGCGGCCGACGTGCTGCGACCGGCCCTCCCTGGGCTGGCCGACGAGATGATCGTCGCGATCGCGGCCGAGGTGCCGGACTACGCGCGCGCCATGGAGGGCACCTTCGCTCAGCTCGTCCGGCTCGGCGTGGAGGTGGCGCTCGGCCGCTTCGTCGACATGGTGGCCGACTCGAAGGCCGACGTCACGCGGGCGCGCGATACCTACGTGAACCTCGGCCGCGGCGAGTTCCACGCCGGGCGCAGCCTCGACGCGCTGCTGGCCGCCTACCGTGTCGGCGCCCGGCTGGCGTGGCGCCGGTTCGTCGACGCGGGGACCGCGGCCGACCTTCCACCGGAGGCGATGTACTCGCTCGGCGAGGCGATCTTCGCGTACATCGACGAGATCTCGGCGGAGTCTGCCGACGGCTACGCCGAGGAGCAGTCGGCCGCGGCCGGCGAGAGCCAGCGCCGCCGCCGGCGTCTGGTCCGCCTACTCGCGCAGGATCCGCCGCCGGCGCCGGAGGCGGTGCGGACCGCGGCGCAGGCCGCCGCGTGGCCGCTGCCGAAGCGCGTCGCCGTGCTCGTGGTGGCCGACAGCGCGGCCGCCGCCACCGCCGGCGGATCGCCACCGGACGCGAGCGGCGGCGAGCCGGTCCCGGGCGAAGAGATCGTCGACGCGATCGCGACCCGGCTCGCACGCCGGCTCGGCGGTGCGGCCCTCGGCGGCGCCGCCGCAGGCTTCGCATGCGTCTTCGTGCCCGATCCGGACGCACCCGGCCGGCGCCGACAGATCGTGGCCGCGGTGGGCGACAACACGCCGGTCGGCGACGACGGGGAAGGCCCGCCCGCGGTGATCAGCCTCGGCCCGACCGTTCCGTGGCCGCTGGCCGCGGCGAGTCTCCGGCGCGCCGCCGGCGCCTACCGGCTCGCCGCCGCCGGGCGCATCGAAGGTGGGGTCGTCGTCGCCGAGGACCACCTCGCCACGCTCCTGCTGCTGGCCGACCGCGAGCCTCGCCGAGGACCTGGCCGCCTCACGGCTCGCGCCGCTCGCCGCGCTCGCCGACGGCCCGCGCGCGCGGCTGACCGAGACGCTGCGGGCGTGGCTGGACCGGCCCGGGCAGGTCCAGGCCGTGGCAGCCGAGCTCGGCGTGCACCCGCAGACCGTCCGCTACCGCCTGAAGCAGCTGCGCGACCTCTTCGGCACGCGCCTGGAGGATCCGGAAGGCCGCTTCGAGCTGACCCTCGCCCTTCGGGTGGGCTGACGTTCCGGCTGCGTGCGCTATTCATGTGAGCCATGCGCCTCCTTGTGACGGGGGCTGCGGGCATGCTGGGCCGCGACGTCGTGGCCGCGGCGGGCGATGCCGGCCATGAGGTCGTCGCCCTGGCCCGAGCCGACCTCGACATCTCCGACGCCGCCGCCGTGACCGCCGCCGTGAGCGCCGCACGGCCTGATGCGGTGATCAACTGCGCCGCCTGGACCGACGTCGACGGGGCCGAGACGGCCGAGGCGGAGGCGACCGCCGTCAACGGCGCCGGTGCCGGGCACGTGGCTGCCGCCGCCGAGGCCGCCGGCGCGCTGACCGTGCAGGTCTCGACCGACTACGTCTTCGATGGCCTCGCCACGGAGCCGTACCCAGAGGACGCGCCGACCGCCCCGCAGGGCGCCTACGGGCGCTCGAAGCTGGTCGGCGAACACGCCGTCGCCGCAGCGACCGGGCGCTACGCGATCGTGCGCGCGTCGTGGCTGTTCGGCCCGCACGGGAAGAACTTCGTGGACACCATGCGGCGCCTCGGCGCCGAGCGAGAGGAGCTGGCAGTGGTCGACGACCAGGTGGGATGCCCGACGTACACCGGGCACCTTGCGCCCGCACTCGTGGACATCGCCGAGCGCGGCGTCACCGGCGTGCTGCACGTCGCCGGCGGCGGGAGCTGCTCGTGGCTCGACCTCGCCGAGGCGACCTTCGCAGAGACCGGGCTGGCCTGCCGCGTGCGCCCGCAGAGCACCGCCGACCTCGGCCGCCCGGCGCCGCGCCCCGCGTTCTCGGTCTTCGCCAGCACACGTACCGACGCGCCCGTGCTGCCGCCGTGGCGCGACGGCCTGCGGGCGCATCTGGCTCGAGTCGAAGAGGTGGTCGCGTGAGGCTGCTCGTGGCCGGCGGCGCCGGCTTCATCGGCTCGAACTTCGTGCGCGAGCGGCTCGCCGCGCACGGCGACGAGATCACCGTGCTCGACAAGCTCACCTACGCCGGCCGGCGTGAGAACCTCGAAGGCCTCGACGCGCGGCTCGTGGTCGGCGGCATCGAGGACCCGGCTGCGGTGGCGGACGCGATCGAGGGCTGCGACGCGGTCGTCAACTTCGCGGCCGAGACGCACGTCGACCGCTCGATCTCCGAGCCCGACGCCTTTGTGACCACGCACGCGCATCGGCACCTACACGCTGCTCGAGGCCGCGCGCGAGCGCTCGCTGCGCTACGTCCAGGTCTCGACCGACGAGGTCTACGGATCGATCGAGGAGGGCTCGTTCACCGAGGACTCGCCGCTGCAGCCGTCGTCTCCCTACTCGGCCACCAAGGCGGGCGCCGACCTGCTGGTCGCCTCCTATCACCACACCTTCGGCGTCGAGTCGCTGATCTGCCGCGGGTCGAATAACTACGGGCCGTACCAGTACCCCGAGAAGCTGATCCCGCTGATGGTGCTCAACGCGCTGCACGGCGACAAGCTGCCGGTGTACGGCGACGGGATGCAGGTGCGCAACTGGATCTACGTCGAGGACTTCTGCCGCGGGATCGGCACGGTGCTCGAGCGCGGCGTGCCCGGCGAGGTCTACAACGTCGGCGGCCCCGACGAGGCGCCCAACCTCGAGGTCGTCAAGCGGATCATCGAGTACACGGGCGCCGACGACTCGCTGATCGAGTACGTCACCGATCGGCCCGGCCACGACCGGCGCTACTCGCTCGGCTCCGAGAAGGTCCGCGGGCTGGGCTGGGAGGCGCAGGTGCGGTTCGCCGACGGGCTCGAGCGGACCGTCTCCTGGTACCGCGACAACAAGCCATGGTGGGAGTCGATCCGCTCCGGCGACTACCGCGCCTACTACGAGCGCCAGTACGGCCGCGCGCTGGGCTAGCTAGCGGCTCGAGCTGAGTGACGTCGCGCGCCACTCTTTGTTCTCGAGCTTGAACTCCATCGTCTCGGTCGGGCCGTCCTCGCCGCGCCGCACGCGCGCCGTCGCGGTCGTCGCCGGTGATGTTCACCTCGAGCACCTCGAGGTCGAAGTCGTCGGCGTCCTCGATCGCCTTCTTCATCTCCGTCTCGCAGTTCGTGCCGCCCGCCTTCAGCTGGTCGACGAGCTCCGTGGCGAGGATGTCCGAGCAGATGTCGGACGGCTTGTTGGTCCTGCCGTCCTTCTCGAGATCTTCGATCTTCTGGGCCACATCGGCCTCTGCGCCCTTGAACTTCTCAACGGACGAGGGCTCGGCCTGAGCGCACCCGGCGAGGGCGAGGACGGAGAGCACGGCGAGGGCGAAGCGCTTCATCGGGGGAGTGATCCTAGTGGCGCAGTTACCATCCGGGGCCGTGCAGGAACGTGCCACGGTGCCGAGGGGGCGCCACGCCCCGCCGCTGGAAGTCCGGCAGGACCGCCAGCGCGCCCGTCTGTTCGCCGCCGCGTCGGTGGTGTTCGCCCGTGGCGGCTACGCCGACGCGACCGCCGAGGCGATCGCCCGCGAGGCCGGAATGTCGAAGGCCACGTTCTACGAGCACTTCGCCAACAAGGAGGAATGCATCGTCGCCTTGTTCGACGCGGCGACGGAGACGCTCCTGCGCAACATGCGCGACGCAGCGGCGCAGCACGTCGACGCCGACTCGGCGACGCGGGTGCGCACCACGCTGGGCGCGTTCCTGGGAACGCTGGCGCGCTACCCGGACGAGTCGCAGACGCTGCTGGTGGAGATCGTCGGCGCCGGCCCGCGCGCGATGGAGCGGCGCGACCGCGCGCTCGACGCGGTGGCGTCGTACATCGACGACCTCAACCGGGGCGACGCCGAGCAGGGCCGCGCGCCGCGGCTCGCCTCCCCGCAGGACGCCTACGCGATCACCGGCGCGGTGATCGAGCTGGCATCGCGGCAGATCCGCACCGGCGTGCCGGGCGACATCCGCGAGCTCGAGCCCGTCGTCGAGCGCCTGATCCTCGGGCTGCTCGCCGCAGGCGAGAGCACGTGAGCGCGCTCGGAGAGCTCGAGCGCGAGATCATCGAGTGCCGCCGCTGCCCGCGACTCGTCGCGTGGCGCGAGCAGGTCGCGCGGGAGAAGCGCGCAGCGTTCCGCGACTGGGACTACTGGGGCCGCCCGATCGCCGGGTTCGGCGACCCAGCCGCGCGCGTGGTGCTGCTCGGGCTCGCGCCGGCGGCGCATGGCGCGAACCGGACCGGGCGCGTGTTCACCGGCGACCGGTCCGGCGACTTCCTGTTCGCCGCGCTGCACGCGACCGGCTTCGCGAATCAGCCGACCTCGGTCCACCGCGACGACGGCCTCGCCCTGACGGATTGCTTCATCACGGCCGCCGTCCGCTGCGCACCGCCTGCGAACAAGCCGCTGCCGGCTGAGCGCGAGGCGTGCTCTGACTGGCTCGAGCGCGAGCTGGCACTGCTCTCGGACGCTCGTGTGATCGTGTGCCTCGGCGCGTTTGCCTGGGCGGTGGCGGCGCCGCGGCCGCTCCCGCGCTTCGGGCACGGCGCAGAGGCGCGCTCCGGCCGCTTCGCGCTGCTCGGCTGCTTTCACCCGAGCCAGCAGAACACGTTCACCGGCAAGCTGACCGCGCCGATGCTCGAGTCCGTGCTGCTGCGAGCGAGGGAGCTGGCGGCGTGAGCCGCTACGGCGCGGTGCTGCGGGTGCCGCACATCGCGGCGCTGGTCGCCGCCACGCTGCTCGCACGGTTCCCGATCGGGATCAACGCGCTCGCGATCATCCTCTACCTGCGCGCCGAGCGTGGCTCGTTCGCGGTCGCCGGCGCGGTTGCGGGAGCCTTGGCGGCGGGCAGCGGCATCGGCGCGCCGATCCAGGGGCGGCTGGTCGATTCCTTCGGCCCGCGGCGTGTGCTGGTGCCGCTGGGGATCGTCCACGCAGCCGCGCTGGGCGCGATCGTGCTGAGCACGGAGGCCGGCGCTCCGGTCGCCGTGCTGGTGGTGTGCGGTCTGATCGCAGGGTTCGCGATCCCGCCGACGTCGTCCGTCCTGCGCTCGCTGTGGCCGTCGCTCCTGCGTGACCAGCCGGAGCTGATCCCGACCGCGTACGCGCTCGACTCGGTGCTGATCGAGCTGATCTTCGTGCTCGGACCGCTGGTGACGGCCTTGATCACGACGGTGCTGTCTCCTGCGGCCGCCCTGGTGATCTCCGCCGTCAGCGTGGTCGCCGGCACCACGATCTTCACCGCGCTCCCGCCCGCTCGCGCCCTGCAGCCCGACCGCAACCGGCCGAGCGCCGGCCTGTTGGGTGCGCTCAGCTCGCCCGGCGTGCGCACGCTGGTCTTCACCTCGCTGCCCGCGGGAATCGGGATCGGCATCTGCGAGATCACCATCCCGGCGTTCAGCCTCGCCGAGGGCGCGGCCGCGACGGCGGGCATCCTGCTCGCCCTGTGGTCGATCGGCAGCGCGGTCGGCGGCCTCGTCTACGGCGCGCTCCCGAACCGGCCGCCGCTGAACCGGGTGCATCTGCTGGTGACGGCGCTCCTGCCGATCAGCCTGCTGCCGATGGCCGCCGCGCCGTCGGTGATCGTGATGGCCCTGCTGGTGTTGCCGGCGGGCCTGTTCATCGCCCCGCTGCTCGCCACCCGCAACGAGCTGATCGGCTGGGTCGCGCCCGCGGGTTCTCGGACCGAGGCCTACACGTGGCCGGTGACCGCGTTCGTCGGCGGCATCGCGATCGGCTCGGCGCTGGCGGGGACGATCGTGGAGACGGCGAGCTGGCGGACCGCGTTCTTGGTGGCCGGCGCGGTGGCGGCGGTCGGCACGGTGATTGCCGTGACGCGCCGCGGGACCGTGGTTCAGCCGACGCCGGTGTAGCCCGCGTTGGCGTTGCTGGGGTCGGCCCGTCGTCGCGGACCGCCCAGCCGCACGACCACGGCCCCGGCGTGTTCTCCGTTCGAGGCCTCGGTGGGGGTGCGAGGAAGGTCGCTCGCGCAGCGCCCGCTCCCCTGTGACGACGCGATCGGATCGCCGGTCCCGGGGTCGGCGGCCCCCTTGAGTCCTCGTAGCGTCGCTGGCCCGGGCCCTCAGTCAACGATCGCTGCCTCCAGCGCGTCAGGCGGGGTCTGGCCGCGCCTGGCGTAGGCGGCGGTCCGAGCCCCGCCTGGCTATTGCACCAGCACCTCGTCGTTCACCTCGGGCAGGAACCGCTGAGGTTCGATCGACTCGATCGACACTTCGTTCTTTGAGCCCTCGACTCGGGGCGGTGTGAGCATCGTGTACTTCGTGCCGACCGATTCGAGGACCGCGGATCCCTTGCCGGGGTTCCCGACGAGCGTGCCGGCGTGTGCGGGCGCGGCCGCCGCGAGCAGCGCGGCCAGCACCGCGGCGGTTCCGAGTGAGCGCTTGAACATCGGTGGTTCCCTTTCGATCAGGTCAACGGGTCGAAGGGGATGACCCTCCCGGCGCGGCGGAGGTTGGCCGGATGCGCGCTAGGCCGCTTCCAGGTACTGACTGCACGACGACGGATCGCCTGACTCGAAGCCGCTGTTCCAGGCCTCCTCGCGCTGCTCGGGCGTGCCGTGATGCTGAGGGCTGCTTGCGTCGAAGTCGCCGACGGCGAGGGCGGCGTCCAGCGCCTCCTGCACGTCACCGTCCTCGAGACGGTTCTCCTCGTAGGCGTTGTTCGCCCACGTGCCCGCGTAGCAGTCGGCCTGGAGCTCGAACGCCATCGTCGGGACCTGCTGGCCGTACTGCTGGAACAGGCCGAGCTCGTCCTGGACCTGGTGGCCGTACTCGTGCGCGACGATGTACGCGACGGCGAAGTCGCCCATCGTCCGCCCGTAGCCCTGCGAGCTGCCGGGGAGCGCCTGGTCGAGCGTGCCGTCGTAGATGTCGGTCGCGAACTTCTCCGAGATGTAGATCGTGTCGTCGCCCGAGCAGTACGCGGCAGCGCTGTCGCCCAGGCCGCCGCTGTCGTCACCGCACACGCTCGCCGCGGTCTGGCCGGCCGGGATCCACGTGTAGCTGACGCGTGGCTCCGGCAAGTTGGAGTCCGCGAATGCCTTCGTCCAATAGCTGTCGACGTCCTTCGTGACGGCGGTCAGGAACTCCTCCATGGTCTGCGGCTGGGCGTCGCCTTCCGAGCCCGTGATCAGGTTGTGCGCGCCGGAGCCGGACTTCAGTGTCGCGTGGGTGTCAGCCTTCGCAGAGCCGAGGTGTTGCGAGGCGAAGGCGCCAAGGGCCAGCAGCAACAACCCGGCCCCGGCGAGCAGCCGAGGTCGAAGCAGTGAACTCATTTGGGTCTCCTAGATATCCGCGTGATAGCCGAGAGACCATGGCCGCCGAGGCGTCAATCCTGCATAAGCCCGGAGGGATCGCACACAGCAGCGAACAGGGCGTAGACGGCTGCGCAGCGGCGCATCGCAGCTTCGTCGATGTACTCGTCGGGGCCGTGGGAGATCTCGAGGCGTCCGCCGCCGTAGGCGAAGGCCGGGATCCCGAGCTGCGAGTACCAGCGGGAGTCGAGCACGCCGGGGCACAGCTGGAAGGCCGGCGCGGTGCCTTCGACGGCGTCGACGCAGTGGGCCAGCGCCTGGGCCGCCGGGTGGTCTTGAGCCGTGCTGCCGGACGGTTGCCGTTGCAGCACGTCGATGTCGACCGTGGCCCCGGCGGCAGCCGCCGCTTCGGTGACCATGCCGGTCAGTCGCTCGAGCTCCTCGTCGAGGTCTTCCTCCGGGTTGAACCGGCGGTCGAGCGAGAACCAGGCCGATCCGGGAACGGCGTTGAACCCGGCGCCGGAGCCGGCCTGCCCGCCGACGACGAGCATCGAGCCTCCCGCCTCTTCGCTCTCGACCGGGAAGCTCGTTCGCTTCTGGAGCAGCTCGTGCGAGAGTGCGGTCAGCGGCTCGGCGATGCGGATCATGTGCTCGAAGGCGTTGACGCCCTGGTGGACGTAGCCGACGTGCGCCTCGCGGCCATGGGTTCGGACGCGCAATGTGATCGCGCCGCGGCACGCGTGCCAGATCACGCCGCCGGTGGGCTCCGCGGTGACCATGGCGACCGCTTCGGGGTCGATCAGCCCGGCCTCGCGCAGGTGTCCGGAGCCGGCCGCGCTGCCGGTCTCCTCGTCGCACACGAAGTGGAAGACGATCGTGCGGCCGTCGAGCAGGCCGAGCTCGTTGGCGGCGGCGGCGCCGTAGAGCATCGAGACCAGGCCGCCCTTCATGTCCGCGCTGCCGCGGCCGACGATCCTCCCGTCCCCGCGTTCCGGCTCGAACTGCGAAGGACTCTGCGCCGGGACGACGTCGAAGTGGCCGTGGTAGTAGACGAGCGCGTCCCCGCTGCCGACGCTGCCGCGGACGATCGCCGGTCCCTCCAGCGTGCCGGTCGGCTCGAGCTCGATCAGCTCGGGTGAGAAGCCCAGCCGCTCCATCGCGTCGCGCACCACGCCCGCGCACCGGCCCAGCTCACGCCCCGGCGGGTTCTCGGTGGGGATCCGCATGAGCGCCTCGAGCAGCGTCGCCATCTCGTCGGCTCGGGCGTCCAGCCAGGCCTGCACCTCGGCGGCGCGATCGGTCACGGTCCGCACACTACGCGGGAGGAGTGTGGTCAGCACCACCGAGACGGCGCACGCCGGCCGTACCCTCTGATGAGTGCCACTCTCAGCCTTCACGCCTCAGGTCAGTGAGTGGTTCAACCGTGCCTTCGCCGCCCCCACGCCGGCCCAGGCGCAGGCGTGGCCGGCGATCGCGACCGGCCAGCACACGCTGATCTCGGCCCCTACTGGCTCGGGCAAGACACTCGCGGCGTTCCTGTGGGCCCTCGACCGGCTCGTGGCGGAGCCGACCGCCGACCGCACGCGGCTGGTCTACGTCTCTCCCCTGAAGGCGCTCTCGTACGACGTGGAGAAGAACCTGCGGGCGCCGCTGCGCGGGATCGGCGCCGACGTGAAGGTGGCGATCCGCACCGGCGACACGCCGCAGAAGGAACGGCAGGCGATGGTCCGCCACCCGCCGGACATCCTGATCACCACACCGGAGTCGCTGTACCTGATGCTCACCAGCCAGGCGGCGAAGATCTTCGACGGCGTCGAGCAGGTGATCGTCGACGAGATCCATGCGGTCGCCCAGACCAAGCGCGGCGCCCACCTCGCGCTCACGCTCGAACGACTCGAGGAGGCGGCCGGGCGTGACGTGCAGCGGATCGGCCTGTCTGCGACCCAGAACCCGCTCGAGGAGGTCGGCCGTTTCCTGGTCGGCCCGAAGCGCACGTGCACGATCGTCGACACCGGCGTCCGCAAGCCGCTCGACCTGAAGATCCACGTGCCGGTCGAGTCGATGGTCGAGCCCGGCGACGCCGGCGTCGAGCTCGACCCGTTCGAGGGGACCGGGCACGAGGCCACGCGCAAGTCGATCTGGCCGGCGATCTACCCCAAGCTGCTGGAGCTGGTGCGCGAGCACCGCTCGACCCTGATCTTCGTCAACAACCGCCGCGGCGCCGAGCGGCTCGCGCTGCGACTGAACGAGCTCGCCGAGGAACCGATCGCGCGCGCCCACCACGGCTCGCTGGCGCGCGAGGAGCGCCTCCTCGTCGAGGACCTGCTGAAGGCCGGCGAGCTGCCGTGCCTGGTCGCCACCTCGAGCCTCGAGCTCGGCATCGACATGGGTGCGATCGACCTCGTGCTCCAGGTCGAGTCGCCGAAGTCGGTCACCGCCGGGCTGCAGCGGATCGGTCGCGCCGGCCACAACGTCGGCGACACGTCCAAGGGCCGGATCTTCCCGAAGTTCCGCGCCGACCTGGTCGAGTGCGCGGTCGTCGCGCAGCGGATGCGCGAGGGCAAGATCGAGACGACCGTCGTGCCGCGCAACCCGCTCGACGTGCTCGCGCAGCAGATCGTCGCGATGGCGGCGTCGGCCGGCGACGACGCGCTGAGCGTGGACGCGCTGCACGCGCTCGTCACGCGCACTTACACCTACGCCGAGCTGTCCCGCGCCCAGCTCGAGAACGTGCTCGACATGCTCGACGGCCGCTACCCGTCGGAGGAGTTCGGCGAGCTGCGCGCCCGCATCGTGTGGGACCGCGTGGCCGGCACGATCCGCGCTCGGCGCGGCGCTCGTGCGCTGGCGATCACCAACGCCGGGACGATCCCCGACCGCGGCCTGTTCTCCGTCAACCTGCCTGACGGCCGCCGCGTCGGCGAGCTCGACGAGGAGATGGTCTACGAGGCCCGGCCCGGCCAGACGTTCCTGCTCGGCGCGTCGAGCTGGCGGATCGAGGACATCACGCGCGACCGCGTGATCGTGACGCCCGCTCCCGGCGTCCCGGCCGCAGTGCCGTTCTGGAAGGGCGACGGCCTCGGCCGCCCACGCGAGCTGGGCGAGGCGATCGGCGCGTTCGCGCGCTGGGCCGTCGACCAGGAGCCGAAGACGCTCGAGCACGACTACCACTTGGACGAGCTCGCCGCCGGGAACCTCGTCGAGTTCCTGCGCGAGCAGCAGGCCGCCACGCGAGTGATCCCAAGCGACCGCACGATCGTTATCGAGCGCTTCCGCGACGAGATCGGCGACTGGCGGCTGTGCATCCTCTCCCCCTACGGCGGTCGCGTGCACGCGACCTGGGGGCTGGCGCTGAGCGCGCGGATCCGCGAGCAGTACGGCCTCGAGTCCGACGCGATCTGGTCCGACGACGGGATCATCGTCCACCTGCCCGACGCCGACGAGCCGCCCGGCGCCGAGCTCGTGATGGTCGACCCGGACGAGCTGGAGGACCTCGTGGTCGGTGAACTCGGCGGCTCGGCGCTGTTCGGCGCGCGCTTCCGCGAGGCCGCCGGGCGCGCGCTGCTGATCCCGCGCGCCTACCCGGGCCGCCGCACGCCGCTGTGGCAGCAGCGCCTGAAGAGCCAGTCGCTGCTGGAGGTCGCCAAGCGCTACGGGCAGTTCCCGATCATCCTCGAGACCTACCGCGAGTGCCTGCGCGACGTGCTCGACGTGCCGGGCCTGCAGCAGCTGCTGCGCTCGCTGCACTCGCGCGAGCTGAGCCTGGTCGAGGTCGAGACGCCAACCGCCTCGCCGTATGCCTCTTCGCTGCTGTTCGACTACGTCGCGACGTACATGTACGAGGGCGACACGCCGAACGCGGAGCGCCGGGCCGCCGCGCTCGCACTCGACCGCGACCTGCTGCGCGAGCTGCTCGGCCAGGAGGAGCTGCGCGACCTGATCGACGCCGGCGCGCTCGAGCAGGTCGAGGCCGACCTGCAGCGCCTGTCCGAGCGCACGCGCGCGGACTCGGTCGACGCGATGCACGACGTGCTGCGGCGCGTCGGCGATCTCACGCTCGACGAGGCGCGACTGCGAGCGGAGGACGCCGACGGCTGGCTCGAGCAGCTCGGCGCCGAGCGCCGCGCGGTCCGTTTGCGCGTCGGCGGCGAGCCGCGTTGGATCGCCGCCGAGGACGCCGGGCTGTACCGCGACGCGCTCGGCTCGGTGCCCCCGTCCGGGCTGCCCGAGGTGTTCCTGGAGGACGTGCCGAACGCGATGGAGCGGCTGGTGCGCCGCTTCGCGCGCACGCACGGGCCGTTCGAGGCGGGCCTGCTGAAGGAGCGCTACGGGCTCGACCTCACCCCGGTATTGGCCGGTCTCGAGCGCGCCGGCGAGCTCGTGCGCGGCGAGCTGCGGCCCGGCGGCACGCGGCGCGAGTGGTGCGACCCAGAGGTGCTGCGCCGGCTCCGGCGCGCCTCGCTCGCCGCCCTGCGCAAGGAGATCGAGCCGGCCGACCAGCGTGCGCTCGCGCGCTTCATGCCGAGCTGGCAGGGCGTCGACCGCCACCCGGCCTCGGGCGCCGGGATCGACCGCCTGCGCGACGTGCTGGTGCCGCTGCAGGGGCTGGCATTGCCGGTCGACGTGTGGGAGCGCGACGTGTTGCCGCGCCGCACCGGCGCCTACTCGCCGTCGTGGCTCGACCAGCTGTGCGCGGCCGGCGAGATCGTGTGGGTCGGCGCCGGGTCGCTCGGCCGCCGCTCCGGCCGCGTCGCGATCTACTTCCGCGAGGACGCGGCACTGCTCGGCGCGCCGCCCGCGCCGGCTGCGCCCGAGGGCGGCGTGCACGACGCCCTGCGCGCCCGCTTGGCCGCCGGCGCGTGCTTCTTCACCGACCTGCTGACCGACGTCCCCGGCGTGCCGACCGAGGAGCTGGTCGAGGCCCTGTGGGACCTCGTGTGGGCCGGCGAGGCGACGAACGACGCGTGGGCGCCGCTGCGCTCGCCGAAGCTCACGGCCGCCGCGCCGTGGTCGCAGAAGGCCCGCACCGACCGCCGCCGCAGCTTCTCCTCCCGCCGCCGCGGCGCGACACCGACGGTGCAGGGCCGCTGGTCGCTCACCGCCGCGCTCTTCACGAACGACGACCCTGCGGCGCGCCGCCGTGCGCAGGCCGAGCTGCTGCTCGAGCGCTACGGGATCGTCACGCGCGAGCAGGTGCTCGCGGAGGGGATCCCAGGCGGCTTCTCGTCGCTGTACGACTCGCTCGTCGCGCTCGAGACGATCGGCGTCGCTCGCCGCGGCTACTTCATCGAAGGCCTCGGCGGCGCGCAGTTCGCGCTGCCGGGCGCGGTCGAGCGGCTGCGATCCCAGCGCGACGACGACGAGGCGCCGCCGGTCGTGCTCGCGGCGACCGACCCGGCACAGCCGTACGGCGCCGTCCTCAAGTGGCCACGAATCGAAGGCCGCTCTCCCGCCCGCACGGCCGGCGCTTTCGTCGTGCTGGCCGGCGCCGAGCCGGTGCTCTACGTCGAGCGCGGCGGCAAGGGCCTGCAGATCCTCGTCGCCGAGGACGACCCGCGCCTGACGCCCAGCCTGGAGGCGCTGGTCGAAGCCGTGCAGCGCAGCCGGATACGAAGGCTCGCGGTCGAGCGCGTCAACGGCGACCCGGTCGTCGGCTCGCCGTACGAGGCGGTGCTGCTCGACCTCGGGTTCCGCGCCGGCCCGCGCAAGCTCACGCTGACCGCCTGAAGGATGCCGGAAGGCGACACGATCCACTATCTCGCGAGCCGGATCCGGCCCGTGCTCGCCGGCCACGTGCCCGACGCGATCGCGACCCCGCATCCGCGGTTCGGTCGCGATCGCTGGCCCGAGCGGCTCGCCGGCCGCACGGTGACCTCGGTCGACGCTCACGGCAAGCATCTCTTCCTGCGCTTCGAAGGCGGCCTCGTGATCCACTCGCACCTGCGCATGACGGGCGCCTGGCGCGTGCGACCGAGCGGCCAACCGACGCCGGGGACGACCTGGCTCACCCTGCAGCGCAGCGATCACGAGGTGCTGCAGCTCAAGGGCCCGGTGCTGGAGCTGATGACCGAGTCGCGCACGCGCTTCGACCAGCGGCTCGCGTCCCTCGGCCCGGACATCCTCGCCGACGAGTTCGACGAAGCGGCGTTCCTGCGCCGACTGCGCGAGGACGATCCCACGCGCGGGATCGGCGACGCGCTGCTCGACCAGCGCACGATCGCCGGGATCGGGAATCTGTGGAAGGTCGAGGGTTGCTTCGCGGCCGCGATCGATCCGTGGCGCCCGACGGGCCAGGTCACGGACGCCGAGGCGCTCGCGATCGTGCACGAGTGCCGTCCGCGGATGCTGGAGTCGGCGCGCGACGGCCGCCAGGACCGCTGGCGGCGGGTCTACAACGCCGCCGGCCGCCCGTGCCCACGCTGCGGGCCGCCGGCGCTCGTAAAGTCGCGTGGGCAGGGCGACGGCAACCGACTGACCTTCTGGTGTCCGAACTGCCAACTCTGAGACGCGTCGGCCACAAGGGGGCCGACCACATCGCACCCGGCAACACCGCCGCGTCGTTCGACGCCGCGCTCGCCGCGGGCGTCGACATGATCGAGTTCGACGTGCTGCCTGAGGACATGCACCGGCCCGCGGACAGTCGCCTGCTGCTCTCGCACGACTACGACCACGATCTCGCCTCGGCGCTGACGCTCGACGAGGGCCTCGCCCACCTCGCATCGTCGCCGTTCACGAGCACCGAGCTCGACGTCGACCTCAAGCTGCCCGGCTACGAGGCGCGCGTGGTCGAGGCGCTGCGCGCGCACGGGCTCGTCGAGCGCGCGCTGGTGTCGAGCACGTTCATGCGCAGCCTGGTCGCCGTGCGGGCGCTCGAGCCGGGGCTGCGGCTCGGCTGGTCGGTCCCGCGCGCCCGTCGCGACTACACGGCATCGCGGCTGTGGGCGCTGCCCGCGTACGCGATGGTGGCGCGGATCCGCCGCCGGCTCCCGGACGCCGCGCGCGAGCACCTGGCCGCCGGGCGCTGTGACGCGGTGATGGCGCACTGGCGGCTCGTATCCCCGGCGCTCGTGGAGACGATCGGCGAGCTGGGCGGCGAGCTCTACGTGTGGACGGTCGACGACGCGGCACGGATCCGGAAGCTGGAGGCGATGGGCGTCACCGGCGTGATCACGAACGATCCGCGGCTGTTCGGCTAGCGCTACGCACCTTGCGGTAGCGGGCTCCTGTGATGGAACCTGCAGAGCGCCGTAGTACTCGCGTGACCGGCACGATGACCCTTCCCGCCGCCTCCACCCGAACGCTCGCGCTCGACTTCGACGCGCTCTACCGGGCGGCCCGCGACGACGTGTTCGCGTACGTCGCGACACTGCTACGCGATCGCGGCGCGGCCGAGGACGTGACCGCGGCCGCCTTCGAGCGCGCCTTCCGGCGCAGCAAGACCTACGACGCGAGCCGCGGCACCGAGCGCGCCTGGCTGTTCGGCATCGCCCGCAACGCGGCGCTGGACGAGCTGCGCAAGCGCAAGCGCTCTGCCGCGCTGGTGAGCGAGCCGGAGGCAGCGGCGCAGGCGCCCGAGGAGGAGCTCGACCACGCTTTGCGGCGCGCCGCGGTCCAGACCGCAATGGCTGCGTTGCCGACACGCGATCGCGAGCTGATCGCGCTCAAATTCCACGCGGGGCTCGACAACGCCGAGCTGGCCGCCGTACTCGGCGTCAGCGTGACGAACGCCGGCACACGGCTGCACCGCGTCCTGACCAAGCTTCGTGAGGTGCTCGATGACCAGTCCTGAGACCCTCGAGCTCGAGGCCGTCGACGCCGCCCTCGCGGGGCGCTACGTCGCCCCCGAGCACGCCGAACTGGCCGAGCTCGCACTGTTGCTGCGCGGCGAGCGGCCCGAGCCTACGCTCGTGTGGGCGACCCACATGGACCGCCGCGTCGAGGCTCGCTTTCACGCCCGGCCGCGGCAGCGATCGCGGCTGCGGCTGGGCACGTGGTGGAAGCCGATGGCCGTGGTGGCGGGGCTGATCCTCCCGCTCGTCGTGGCAGTCGCGCTGTTCAGCAGCACGGCTGGGACCGACGACTCGGGCGCCGGCAGCAGCAGCATCGGCGTGGCCTCGGATAGCGGCGGCGGCGGGGAAGAGTTGCAGGCCCCGCCGGAAGCCACGACTGACCAGGCGGCACCGGGCCTCAGTCGTGACAGCGCCGGCGACGTCGACCGCGCCGGCGGCGCGAAGTCCGACGCGCGCCCCAACCGCAAGGTCCAGCGCTCCGCCTCGCTGACGCTCGCGACTTCGCGCCGCGACATCGACAAGGTCGCAAGCCAGGTCGGCGATGTCACCGCCACGCTCGGCGGCTTCGTGGCCGCGTCCAGCGTCAGCAGCTCCGGCGGCGGCGACCTCCAGCTGCGCGTGCCGTCCAACCGGCTCGACACCCTCATCCAACGAGTCTCGAAGCTCGCCCGCGTCCGCGACCTCTCGCGCCGGTCGCTCGACATCACCGCCCAGGTCGTGTCGGCGCGCGACCGTCTCACCGACGCCCGCACCGAGCGCGAGAGCCTGCTGCGCCAGCTCGCCGCCGCGGACACGGTGAACGAGACCGAGAGCATCCGCGCCCGGCTGGACATCGTCTCGCAGGAGATCGCGGCGGCCCGCACCTCGCTCAAGCGGGTCAACAACCGCGCCAACTTCGCCAACGTCTCGGTCGAGCTCGTGCCCAGCAACCGGAGCGAGTCCGTGGACGGCGGCGCCTGGACTCCCGGCGACGCCTTCGGGGACGCGATGCGCGTGCTCGAGGTCGCCGCAGGCGTCGCGGTGATCGCGGCGGCCGTGCTCCTGCCGCTGTTGATCGCCTGGCTGCTCGGCTGGGCCGCACGCCGCGGCGTCACGCGGCGGCGCCGCGAGCGGGCCCTCGACATGGCCTGACCGCCTCGCGCGGCCTATGACATGCTGCGGGCGATCATGCCCGCGAGCGCTGAGGAGACGGCCGCGTTGCTGGGCCGCGTGCCCGTGTTCGAGGAACTCGCGGACGATGACCTGCGCCGCGTCGCCGAAGTCACGGTGCCGCGGCGCTTCGGCGCGGGCGAGGTGGTGTTCCGCGAGGGCGACGACTCCGACACCTGTTACGTCGTGAGCTCCGGCCACGCGCGCGCGGTCCGCGAGCACCCGGACGGCCGCCAGATCACGCTCGCGACCTTCGGGCCCGGCGACATCTTCGGCGAGCTGGCGATGTTCGACGACGAGCGCCGGTCGGCGACGATCGAGGCGACCGACAGCCTCGAGGTGCTCGGGATCCTCGGCGGCGACATGCGGCGGCTGCTGCGCCGCCACCCGGACATGTCGGTGAAGCTCGTGATCGCGCTCGGACGGCGGCTGCGGGCGGCCAACGAGCGGCTCGCCCGGCAGTCGTTCCAGACCGTGCAGAGCCGCGTCGCCGCCGTGCTCGCGCAGCTCGTGGAGCAGGCGCAGTCCGAGGGCGCGGCCGAGCGCGACATCCCGGTCGTGGCGACGCAGGCCGACCTGGCCAAGCTCGCCGGCTCGTCGCGCGAGTCGGCCAGCCGCTTCCTCGCCGTGCTCGAGCGGGCCGGCGTGATCTCCCAGGGGCGCGGGCGCCTCACCGTCCACGATCCCGCGGCGTTGCAGGGCTATGTCTACTGACCGCCCGTCGTCCAGCCGGGTCCTGCGCGAGACGTCGTACGGCGGCGTCGTCCTGCGTGGTGATGACGTCCTCGTGATCACGCCTACGGGGAAACGGCGCGTGAAGGGGTTGCCGAAGGGCGGTCCCAACCCGGGCGAGACGGGAGAGCAGACCGCGACGCGCGAGGTGCGCGAGGAGACGGGCGTCACGGCGACCGTCCGAGAGCCGCTCGGCGACGTGAACTACTGGTACCGGCGCGGTGGCCGGCGCGTGTACAAGACCGTGCATTTCTATTTGTGCGACTACGTGTCGGGCTCAACTGACGACCACGACCACGAGGTCGAGGAGGCCCGCTGGATCCCGCTGGAGGAGGCGCGGACGGCGCTCAGCTACCCGGGTGAGCGCGCGCTGATAGAACGGGCGCTGTCCAAGTCGACCCCTGGCCGCTAGGCTGCCGCACCGTGCAGGTCCTCAATTTCTATTCCACGGTCTTCGCGGACCAGATGAAGCGCGGGCGCAAGACCGCGACCATCCGGCTCGGCGACAAACGGCATAAGTACCGCAAGAACCAGGTGGTCCTGGTCACGGTCGGTTACCAGTACTCGCCGCGCGAGAAGCTGTTCTCGGCGGTGATCGACAACGTCGAGGTCACGCGCGTCAAGGACCTCTCGCCGCGCGACATCGAGCACGACAACCCCGAGTTCCGTCGCACTGAGGAGCTCGTGCACTTCCTCGAGCAGATCTACGGACGCGAGGTGTCGCTCGAGGACACGGTCACGGTCGTGCGCTTCTCCCAGATCGTCGAGAACCCGCCGGACTTCCAGGATCGTCTGCGCGGCGTCGGCGGCGCGCAGAATTAGCTACCACCAGTTCGGCTCGGCAACGTCCGGTACTGCGATGTCCGCGGTCTCGCCGCGGTAGTCGACGCGCGCGCGGTCGCCGTCGAGGTGCACGGCGACGGCTTCGAGGTTCTCCGGCTCGCCGAGATCGCGCGCGAACGCGTGGGCGACGAGCGCGCGCATCGGGCCGGAGTGGGCAGCCACGACGGTGAGCGGTGCGTCGGGGAGCGCGAGGATCGCCCGCCAGTGGCGGCGGACGGCGGTCGCGGGCGGCTCGAAGCCGAGCAGCGGCGTGGTCATCCAGAGTGCGATCGGGTCGCCGCCGCCCACATGCACGGTGCGGAAGTGGGCGAGCTCGGCGAGCCAGCCGGGCAGCTCCTCGAGCGGCGTGCCGACCGCGTCGGCGTACTCGCCGAACACCTCGGCCTGCTCGCGTACCTCGCCGCCGGCGGCGATCGTGAAGTTGGCGAAGCCGCGCTCCGCGCGCGGGCCGTCGACGTCCACCCCGGCGGTCGCGAGGTCCTGCGCGAGCACCTCCGCCGTCACGCGAGCGCGAACACTCGGCGCGTGCAGCAATGCCAGCGCTCCGTGCGCCTCGGCCGCCAGCGCGGCCGCGGCGTGGCGCGCCTGGTCGCGCCCGCGATCGGACAGCCCGAGGTCACCGGCGTAGCCGGCTGTCTCGCCGTGACGGAGGAGCCGGATCTCGGGCACGGCGGCCATCCTAAGCGGGCGGCGGCGCCGGCGAACGTCAACTGCGCTGGGTGGGGAAGTGGGTGTCCGCCAGCCGCGGCGAGGATTCGCCGAGCGTCGAGTTCGTCGGCCTCAGCCCGGCAAAGTCGACAGTCGCGTGCATTTCGCCCCAATCGACGGGTTTCCAAAGTGCGCGTGGGGAGTTGTGCACCTCTGGCGTGCATTTCGCCCCACCCGCGACGAGAGGCGCCGCGATTGGGGAGTTGTGCACCCTCGCCACCGCCCCACGGACACCCACCTCCCCACCCAGCGGGGTTGACGTTCGTCCGCGCCAGGCCCAGCGCCGACGCGCTACAGCTGCGGCGGCGCGGCGGAGCCGGCCGTCTCGTACCGCGACGGCGCGGCCGGCGGGACGTACGGCTTCGCCACCGTGCGGCTGCGCGTGAGCGGCGCGGAGGCGACCGCGGTGCCGGAGGTCAGGGCGATCAGGGCCGCGGCGGTCGCCAGGAACGCGCCGTAGCGGGGCTCGAGCAGCTGGTTGGGGCCCGGGGTGTCGATCAGCTTCCACAGCACGAGACCGAAGGACGCAAGCGAGCCGTAGCGCAGCGCCTCGCGGGCCACGCCCTGGATCGCCGGGATCAGGCAGCCCACCGCACCGACCGCCGTCACCGCGGCCATGGCGGCGATCGCCGTGCCGACGACGCCGAGCGAATCCCATCCGGTGGCGCCGACGGTTTCGCTGAACCAGCGTGCGATTCCGTTCGTGAGGCCGTCGACCGGCCCGTGCAGCTTGCCGATGGTGTTCAGGTCATCCACGACCGGCTGCGGTGCGGCGGCGTACCAAGGCCTCCCCAGCGCCGCGATCACTCCCACAGCGGCGGCAAGGGCAAGGAGAGCGTGGGTGCGAAAACCGTGGGTGCGCATAGGTGCTTCAGGTATCGGACGCAACGAGGCCCAACTGGAGAGCGCGAGGCGGGAAATGGACACCCCCAGAATTGGCACTCCGGTAAACAGAGTGCCAACGAGCCTTGACTTCCCGGCCTTCCGTCCTAGAATCATCGCTCGTTGGCACTCTCTGAGTGGGAGTGCCAAGAGAACTTTTCGGTTGTTCAATCTCAGTGGAGGCCACTCAGATGAATCTCAAGCCCTTGGGCGATCGGCTGATCGTCAAGGCGGTCGAGGAGGACGAAACGACGGCTTCCGGCATCGTTCTTCCGGACACCGCCAAGGAAAAGCCCCAAAAGGGCAAGGTCATCGCCGTCGGCGATGGCAAGTGGGACGAGGATGGCGAGAAGCGCATCCCGCTCGACGTCGCCGAAGGCGACGAAGTCCTCTACTCCAAGTACGGCGGCACGGAGATCAAGGTGGATGGCGACGACCTGCTCGTCCTCCGCGAGTCGGACGTGCTGGCCAAGGTCCAGTCCTAGGAAGCGAGAACCGCAGAAACTATGGCTCATAAAGAACTGAAGTACGACGTCGAGGCGCGCAACGCGCTCGAAGCCGGCGTCAACGCGGTCGCCAACGCTGTCAAGGTCACGCTCGGCCCGCGCGGTCGGTACGTGGTGCTCGACAAGAAGTTCGGCGCCCCCACCATCACCAATGACGGCGTGACCATCGCTCGTGAGATCGAGGTCGCCGACAACTTCGAGAACCAGGGCGCCCAGCTCGTGCGTGAGGTCGCCACGGCGACCAACGACGTCGCGGGCGACGGCACCACGACGGCGACCGTGCTCGCCCAGGCGATCGTTCGCCAGGGCCTCAAGAACGTCGCTGCCGGTGCTAACCCGCTCGGCCTCAAGCGCGGCATCGAGATCGCCGTCGAGCAGGTCGTCGAGTACATCAAGTCGCAGTCCAAGGAGATCTCTGGCAAGGACCAGATCGCCCGCGTGGCGACGATCTCCGCCGGCGACGAGGAGATCGGCGACGTGATTGCCGATGCGATCGAGAAGGTCGGCAAGGACGGCGTCGTGAACGTCGAGGAGGGCCAGACGTTCGGCATGGACCTCGAGTTCACCGAGGGCATGCAGTTCGACAAGGGCTACATCTCGCCCTACATGGTCACCGACCAGGAGCGCATGGAGGCCGTCCTCGAGGACCCCTTCATCCTGATCGCCAACCAGAAGATCGGCTCTGTCCGCGACCTCCTGCCCGTGCTCGAGCAGGTCATCCAGTCCGGCCGCCCGCTGCTGATCATCGCCGAGGACGTCGAGGGTGAGGCACTTGCCACGCTCGTCGTCAACAAGCTCCGTGGCACCTTCACCGGCGTTGCCGTGAAGGCTCCGGGCTTCGGCGATCGCCGCAAGCGCATGCTCGAGGACATCGCGATCCTCTCCGGCGGCGAGGTCATCACCGAGGAGATGGGCCTCAAGCTCGAGAACACGCAGCTCTCGCAGCTCGGCCGTGCCCGCCGCGTCGTCGTGGCGAAGGACACCACGACGCTCGTCGACGGCGCCGGCGATGGCGACGCCATCAAGGGCCGCATCAACCAGATCAAGACGGAGATCGAGAACACCGACTCCGACTTCGATCGCGAGAAGCTCCAGGAGCGCCTCGCGAAGCTCTCGGGCGGTGTCGCCGTCGTCAAGGTCGGCGCGGCCACCGAGACCGAGATGAAGGAGAAGAAGCACCGCGTCGAGGACGCG
The DNA here is from genome assembly GCA_963792385.1 of uncultured Solirubrobacteraceae bacterium. Taxonomy (GTDB): domain Bacteria; phylum Actinomycetota; class Thermoleophilia; order Solirubrobacterales; family Solirubrobacteraceae; genus DASSUW01. Next base: position 398,418 of record CAWBVZ010000004.1, read on the forward strand.
CTGCAGGCCACCCGCGCAGCCCTCGAGGAGGGCATCGTGCCGGGCGGCGGCGTGGCGCTGCTGGAGGCGCAGGACGCCATCGATCTCGACGTCATCTCGATCGACGACGAGAAGACGGGCGCCAAGATCGTGTTCCGCGCGCTCGAGGAGCCGACCCGTCAGATCGCCGAGAACGCCGGGTTCGAGGGTTCGGTCGTCGTCAACGACGTCCGCAAGTCCCCGCGTGGCCACGGCCTCAACGCGGCGACCGGCGAGATCGTCGACCTCGTCGCCGAGGGCGTCATCGACCCGGCAATGGTGACTCGCTCGGCGCTTCAGAACGCCGCGTCGATCGCCAAGAACATCCTCACGACCGAGGCGATCGTCGCCGAGGCCCCCGAGAAGGAGGGCTCCGGCGGTGGCGGCGGTATGCCCGACATGGGCGGGATGATGTAAGGAGGCGCTCGGCGCTCAGCGCTGACGTTTCGTTTTCTTCGAGGGGCCCGGCGTCTGCCGGGCCCCTCGATCGTTAAGGAACGCCTCGCCACGCGGCGAGAGCCGGTAGCCGATCGGCAGCGACTCGGTCAGGCCGAGCTCCTTCAGCCGCCTGACGCGCAACTTGAACGGGTGCGTCTCGAGCCCGTAGCCCGCGGCGAGGTCGGGAGCGCGCACCCCGGGCCGCTCGGCGATCGTGTGCAGGTAGTGCATCGCCCACGGCCCCATCCGGTCCACGCGGCGGCGCAGCTCCGCCAGCTCGTCGCCCGCCGCGGGCCGCTCGCGCAAAACCGCCCGCGGGTCCGGACCCTCGAGATGCAGCTCGATCCGGTAGAGGTCTCCCGCTCGGTCTCGGAACGCCTTGAACACGGCGTCGCGTGACGCGAAGCCCGCACGCCGGGCCTCCTCGTCGCTCAGGTCGTCCACTACCTCGACGACGTCGAACCCGATCACGCCGATCGCGGTCCGCTGCTGCGAGCCGGGTCGCACCCGCGGGGCCGGCCAGCGCCGGAATGCAAGGTCGACCGTGCCGTCCGCGATGCCGTCGAGCTGGGACTTCTTGAAGAGCACCGGACGACGATAATGCCGCCATGGAACCCGGTGTCTCGTTCACCTCGCTCGATCCCGACAGCGAGGATCGCTTCCAGCGCATGCGCCAAGAGCTCGGCATCAGCACGTTCGGGCTGAACCTGATCCGCCTGCGGCCGGGCCAGCGCGGCCGCATCCACGCCCACGAGCGCCAGGAGGAGGTCTACGCCGTCCTCGAGGGCACGCTCACGCTGCTGATCGAGGGCGACGAGCCGCGCGAGCTGCGCCGCGGCGACCTGGTGCGGGTGGCGCCGGACGTCCGCCGCCAGCTCACCAACCACCATCCCGAACTGCTGCTCATCCTGGCGGCGGGCGGCGGCCAGCCGCATGTGGGACGCGACGGCCGCGCATGGGAGTCATGGGACGAGGGCGGGGAGGGCCGACCTCCGCAAGAGGTCGACCTGCCCGCCGACATCCCGCTGGATTAGCGCTCGACGGCCGCCATGCCGCCCTCGGCATAGCGCTCGCCCGCGACCACGCCGGGCGGGAACAGCTCGTTGAGCGCGCGTAGCTGATCGTCGGTGAGCCGCACGTCGACCGCGCCGACGTTCTCCTCCAGGTACTTGACGTGCTTGGTGCCGGGGATCGGCGCGACGTCGTCCCCCTGAGCGACCACCCAGGCGAGCGCGAGCTGCACCGGCGTGCAGCCGACCTCGGCGGCCATATCGCGCACGCGCGCGACAAGCTCGAGGTTGCGGTCGAGGTTCTCGGGCGTGAAGCGGGGATGGTGGCGGCGGAAGTCGTCGTCCGAAAGATCCTCGGGTGACGTCAGCGCGCCGGCCAGCAGCCCGCGCCCGATCGGCGCGTACGGCACGATCCCGACGCCCAGCTCGCGCGCCGCCGGCACGATCTCCCGCTCGATCCCGCGCGTGAACAGCGACCACTCGCTCTGCAGCGCGGCGATCGGGTGCACGTCGCACGCCTCGCGCAGCGTGTCCGCGCTCACCTCGCTGAGCCCGAGGTGGCGGACCTTGCCCTCCTGCACGAGCTCCGCCATCGCGCCGACGCTCTCGGCGATCGGCACCTCCGGGTCGCGGCGGTGCATGTAGTAGAGGTCGATCTGGTCGACGCCGAGGCGGCGCAGCGAGTCGTCGCACGCCTGATGGATCCACTCCGGGGAGTTGTCGATCCAGCGCCGGCCGTCCTCGCGCCGGTTGGCGAACTTGGTCGCGAGCACGACCTCGTCGCGCCGGCCGGCGATCGCGCGGCCGACCAGCTCCTCGTTGGCGCCGCTGCCGTACATGTCGGCCGTGTCCAGGTGGGTGATCCCGAGCTCGAGCGCGCGGTGGATCGTCCGGATCGACTCGGTCTCGTCGGTCTCGCCGTAGAACTCGGACATGCCCATGCAGCCGAGCCCGAGGGCGGAGACGGAAAGGTCTCTGAGGGTGCGTTGCTCCATGCTCATGGGGCTACCCGCTGTCCCGGTCGGCGCACCCGGAACCAGCGATGCCCGTAGCGGCCGAGCGCCACGGACACGGTGCCTTCGGCGGGTGCGAGCTCCTCGGGACCGAAGAGGTCGACGACCGCCTCGGCGTCGCCGACGTCGATCCGCACCGTGCGAGGCTCCTCCGCGAGCGAATGGACGGCAAGCACGGCGCCGCCGTCCCAGTCCGCGCGGTGGGCGAAGACGGCGGGATCGCCGGCGTCGAGCAGCGTCATCCGGCCCCAGCCGAGCTCGGGGCACTCGCGGCGGCGTCGGATCAACCGCTCGATCCAGTTCAGGAGCGAGGCCGGGTCGCGCCGCTGGGCCGCCACCTCCGCGTCGCCTGGCGCGAGCGGCCGGCACGGCTCGTCGCCGGTCGTAAACCCGCGGTGGCGCTCCGATGTCCACTGCATCGGCGACCGGACGCTGTAGCGGCCGTCGATCTCCAGGTTCTCCCGCATCCCGATCTCCTCGCCGTAGAAGAGCACGGGCGTGCCGGGCAGGGAGAAGGCAAGCGAGTAGGCGAGGCGGATGCGGTCCTGGTCGCCGTCGACCATCGACGGCAGCCGCCGCCGCAGGCCCCGTCCGTAAAGCTGATGGCGCGCCTCGGGGCCGAAGGCCGCGAACACCTCCTGGCGCTCGTCGTCGGCCAGCTTGTCGAGCGTCAGCTCGTCGTGGTTGCGCACGAAGTTCGCCCACTGGCTGTCCTGCGGGATCTCCGGGAGCGAGCGCAGGGCGCGCACGAGCGGCTCCGCCTCTCCGCGCGCGAGCGCGAGGTACATCGCCTGGTTGACCGTGAAGTTCAGGACCATGTGCAGCTCGTCGCCGTCCTCGTCGCCGAAGAACGCGCGCTGCTCATCGGGCGGCAGGTTGACCTCGCCCATCAGGATCGCGTCGCCGCGGCGCCGCCCCATGAAGCGGCGTAGCTCGCGCAGCAGGTCGTGCGGATCCTCGATCGCGCCGTCGGGCATGCCCATCGGCTCGAGCAGGAACGGCACGGCGTCGACCCGGAAGCCGGCGAGCCCTTGCTGGAGCCAGTAGCCGACGACCTGGGCGATCTCGTCGCGAACCTCCGGATTGGCGACGTTGAGGTCAGGCTGGTGCGAATAGAAGCGGTGCAGATACCACTGCTTCGCCTTCGGGTCCCACTTCCAGTTGGAGCTCTCCTGATCCGGGAACACGACGTCTCCCGGCTTCTCCTCGGGCTTCTCGTCGGCCCAGACGTAGAAGTCGTGGAACGACGAGTCACGATCGCGGCCGGCCTGGAACCACGGATGCTCGACGGACGTGTGGTTCATCACGAGATCGGCGATCACGCGGATGCCGCGGTCGGCGGCGGTGCGGATCAGCTCAGCGAAGTCGCCGGGGGTGCCGAGCCGCCCGTCGATCCCGTAGAAGTCGGTGATGTCATAGCCGTCGTCGCGCTGGACCGACGGGTAGAAGGGCATCAGCCACAGGCACGACACGCCCATGCCGGCCAGGTAGTCGATGCGGTCGATCAGCCCGGGCAGGTCGCCGCAGCCGTCGCCGTCGGAGTCGAGGAACGTCTCGACGTCGAGGCAGTAGACGACCGCGTTCTTCCACCACACGTCGCTCGTCGGCTTGCGCGTCATAGCTGCGGCAGGACGTGCTCGCCGAACGCGTCGATGAACGCGCGCTGCTCGCGGCCGACGTGGTGCAGGTAGATCGCGCCGAAGCCGAGGTCCGCGAGGTCGGACAGCCACGCCGCATGGCGGCCCAGGTCGGCCGAGATCAGCACGGCGGCACGCACGTCCTCGGGACCTACGTGCTTCGCCGCCTCGTCGAACTGCTCGACGGTGGCGAGGTCCCAGCACAGCGGCGGACTGAAGACGTTGGTGCGCCACTGGTCGTGGGCGATCCGCAGCGCCTCGTCCTCGTCCGGTGCCCATGACAGGTGGACCTGAAGCGCGACCGGCTTGCCCTCGCCGCCGTTCGAGCGGAAGGCGTCGAGCATCGCGCGCAGGTGGTCGTGCGGCTGGTTGATGGTGATCAGCCCGTCGGCCCACTCGCCCGCCCAGCCGGCCGTCTCGACGCTCACCGCCGTGGCCAGCAGCGGCGGCGGCTCGGCCGGGAGCGTCCACAGCTTGGCGCGGTCGACGCGCACCAGCCCATCGTGGTCGACCACCTCGCCGGCGAACAGCGCCCGCATCACATCCACGCACTCGCGCAACCGTGCACTGCGGGTCTGCTTGCCCGGCCACGGCTCGCCCGTGATGTGCTCGTTGGAGAACTCGCCGGTGCCGAGCGCCACCGACAGCCGGCCGGGGAACAGCTCGCACAGCGTGGCGGCGGCCTGGGCGACGATCGCCGGGTGGTAGCGCTGCCCGGGAGCGTTGACGACGCCGTACGGCATCGAGGTCGCCTGCAGCGCTGCGCCCAGCCACGACCACGCGAACCCGGACTCACCCTGGCGCTCGCTCCACGGCGAGAAGTGGTCCGACGACCACGCGCGCTCGAAGCCCGCATCCTCGGCCTCCCGCATTGTCTGCAGGAGCACACTGGGCGCGATCTGCTCGTGCGAGGCGTGGATACCGACGGCGGCCATCGCCCGCGTCTACCCCCACCTAGAGGCTGCGCGAACCGCTTCCGCTTACCGTACGCCGATGCCTGCCTACGTCATCGCCTCCGTCACCGACGCCCGTGACGCCGAAAAGCTCGCCCGCTACCGCGAAGGCAACACCGCCGCGGTCGAGAAGCACGGAGGGCGCTTCATCGCCCGCGGCGGGGAGCTCGAGACGCTCGAAGGCGACTGGCCTGCCCTACGGATCGTGGTCATGGAGTTCCCGGACATGGACGCCGCGCGCGGCTGGTACGAGTCCGACGACTACGCACCGCTCCGCGAGTTACGCCAGTCGGCGTCCGACACCGACATCGTGCTCGTCGACGGGCTCTAACCGCCCGCCGCCTCCGCGGCCTTGAGGCCGCGGACCGCCCACCAGGCGAACAGCAGGAGGAGCGTGAGGACGATCCCGTAAGCGGTGCCGGCGCTCCCCGGCGAGCCGGAGATGAAGTCGCGCCCCGTCTCGATCAGCGGCGTGACCGGGTTCACCGTCGCGACCGTGTGCACCCAGCCCGACAGCAGCTTGAGTGGGACGTACACCGGCGCCAGGAACAGCACGAGGAAGACCGGCATCTGCATCAGCGGGCCTGCCTGCAGCGTCCGCAGCCGCATCGCCACGCCGGCCGAGAACAGCGTCGCGGCGAACGAGGTGAGGTAGGCGAGCACGACCAGGCCGAACAGGTCCACGCCGTTGCCGCCGACCTGCATGCCGGTGAGCAGTGCAACCCCGAACAGCAGCAGTCCCACGAGCGTCGTCCGCGCCGCCGCGGCGATCGCGTAGCCGGCGATGATCCCGTACCGGTTCGGCGCGGCCAGCAGCAGTCGCCGCGCGAAGCCGTTCTCGAAGTCGGCCGCGATGCCGAAGCCCGTGAACACGCCGCCGAACGACGCCGCCTGGAGCAGCACGAAGACGAACTGGAACGCCGTGTAGCCGGACGGGAAGTCGAACCCCGGCACGTTGGCGACGTTCGACAGGCCGCCGGCGAAGGCGACGAAGAAGAACATCGGGAACACGATCGACGGCAACAGCAGTGCCGGCGTCGTGGCGACCTTGTGGATCGAGCGCCAGGCGACGGCGCTCGTGACCTGCCAGAAACGCCTCATGTCCGCACCAGCCTCGTCCGCAGGGCGCTCGACGCTGCCGCGACCGCCGCCACCGTGATCACGATCGCCACGCCGAAGCCGAGCGCGAGCGCCTCGGCGTCCCAGCCGGTGATGATGAAGGAGCGGATCCCCTCGATCAGGTACGACACCGGGTTGTAGGTCGCGATGAAGCGGAACCAGTCCTGCTCGATCAGCGGCCGCGGCAGGCTCATCGAGGACAGGAAGAGCAGGACGAAGAACAGCGGGAAGAAGCCCTGCACGGTCTCGCCGGAGCCCGAGCGCAGCCCGACGAATGCACCGAGCGCAGCAAACGCGAGCGCGACCAGCATCGCGAGCGCGAGCAGCGCCGGGATGCCGAGCACGCCCGCCTCGAAGTCCATGCCCGCCGCGAAGCCGACGGCGATGTAGATCAGCGCCGACATGAATGCAACCACCATCACGCCGCCGAGCTGGCCGATCAGCAGCGCCGCGCGCTGCATCGGCGTCATCGCCAGCCGCTGGAGGAACCCCGTCTCGACGTCGCGCGCCATCGACGCGCCGGCGTTGATGCACGCGAACAGCGACCCTTGCAGGAACGGGACCGCGATTGCGAAGTCGAGGTAGGTGTCGGCGGGGAAGCCGGGCAGGTTCGTCGCCGCGTTCAGGCCGCCGGTGTTGATGGCCATCATGATCAGCGGGAAGATCACGGGCGGGATCACCAGCGCAGGCTGCCGGATCGTCTGGATGATCGCGCGCCGCGCGATCTCGTAGATCTGCGTCCTCATGCCGGCACGGCCTCGGGCTCGGCGGCGGGCTCACCGCCCTCGAGCTTGCGCCCGGTCTTCGCGAGGAAGACGTCATCGAGCGTCGGGGCGTGCAGCCGGAAGTCCGCCACCGTGAGGTTCTCGCCGTCGAGCGCGCGCACGACCTCGGGAAGCTGCTCGACTCCGCCGCTCAGGCGGACGGCGGACGCGCCGGGGCGCGCGGTGACAGGCGTGCCGAAGCGCCCGAGCACGGCGGCGACCGCCGCGTGGTCCTCCTGCTCTGACGCCTCGACCTCGAGCGTCGGGCGACCGATCTCGGCCTTGAGCTCGTCGGGCGTGCCGCGCGCGACGATCTTGCCGCGGTCGATGATCGCGATCCGGTCGGCGAGCACATCCGCCTCCTCGAGGTACTGCGTGGTGAGGAAGACGGTCACGCCGTCCTCGTGCGCGAGCCGCGCGACTTCCTGCCACATGTCCGAGCGGCTCTGCGGGTCGAGCCCGGTGGTGGGCTCGTCGAGAAAGAGGATCCGCGGGTGATGGACCAGTGCGAGTGCGAGGTCCAGCCGCCGCTTCATGCCGCCGGAGTAGCCGCGGACCTTGCGGTCGGCCGCCTCCATCAGCCCGACGCGCTCGAGCAGCGCGTCGCCGCGCGGGCGCCGCTCAGCCTTCGGAATGCCCTGGAGGGAAGTCTGCAGCCGCATGTGGTCGCGTCCCGTGAGCAGCCCGTCGAGCGCGGCCTCCTGCAGCGCCGCGCCGATCGCCATCCGCACCGCGGGGCCTTCTTTCACGATGTCGTGACCGGCCACGCGCGCGGTGCCCGCGGTGGGCGGCAGCAGCGTGGTGAGCATCAGGACAGTGGTTGATTTGCCGGCGCCGTTGGGGCCGAGGAACCCGTAGATCTCACCGGGCTCCACTGTCAGGTCGATGCCGTCGACCGCCAGCACGCCGCCCTTGAACTCGCGCACCAGGCCCTCGACCTCGATGCCGTTGGGGAGGATCGTCATGCCGGAAATGGTGGCGTAGATACTTGAAGCTGTCAACCTTTATTGTTGACCGAAGTTGCTGTATGCTACCTCTTGAGATGGCAACCGCGGCCCGTTCGACCGACGCAGCCCGCGAGGCTTGGGGGCTGTTTTGGCGGATCTTCGTGGAGGACAAGAAGCGCCGATGGGCGATCCTGTCCGACCTCGGCATCTCCCCTCAGCAGTCGATGGCGATCAGCACGCTGAAGCCGGGTGAGCCGCTCCCGATGGGCGCGCTCGCCGAGGCGCTCCACTGCGACAACTCGAACATCACGGGCATCGTCGACCGGCTCGAGGCCGCCGGCCTCGCCGAGCGCCGCGCCCACGAGCGCGACCGCCGCGTCAAGGCGGTCGTGCTGACCGAGAAGGGCGAGTGGCTGCGGATCGAGATCGAGCGCCGTGCCGGCGAGCCGCCGCCCAGGCTCGCCGCGATCTCCGAGGAGGACGCCATCGCCCTCCGCGACATCCTCTCCCGCGCGCTAGATGATGGAGAGCGAGCGGCCGGGGTTGCCGACGTACTTCGCGGTCGGCCGGATTAGACGGCCCTCACGCTTCTGCTCGAGGATGTGGGCCGACCAGCCGGCCGTCCGCGCACACGTGAACAGCGGCGTGAACAGCTCCGGCGGCACCTCGGCGTGGTCGAGCACGACGGCTGACCAGAACTCGACGTTGGTGGCGAGCACGCGGTCGGGCTTGCGCGCCTGGAGCTCGGCGAGCGCCGCCGCCTCGAGCGCCTCGGCGACCTCGGCGCGCGGCGAGCCGATCGCCTTCGCGGTGCGCCGCAGCACGCGCGCCCGCGGGTCCTCCGCGCGGTACACGCGGTGGCCGAAGCCCATCAGCCGCTCGCCGCGGTCGAGCACCTCGCGCACGTAGCGCTGGGCGTCGCCGGTGCGCTCGACGTCGTCGAGCATCCGCAGCACGCGCGCGGGCGCGCCGCCGTGCAGCGGCCCGGACAGCGCGCCGACCGCGCCTGACAGCGCGGCCGCGACGTCGGCGCCGGTGGACGCGATCACCCGCGCGGTGAAGGTCGACGCGTTCACGCCGTGCTCGGCGGCCGAGATCCAGTAGGCGTCGATCGCCTTCACGTGGTCGGGGTCGGCCTCGCCGCGCCAGCGGATCAGGAAGCGCTCGGGGATCGACGTCGCCCGGTCGACGTCGCGCTGGGGCACCGGCGGCTGGCCGACGCCGCGCGCCGACTGCGCCACGAACGACAGCGCCATCACCGACGCGCGGGCGAGGTCGTCGCGCGCCTGTTCGTCGGAGATGTCAATCAGCGACTTGAGCCCCCACTCCGGCGCCAGCATCGCGAGCGCCGACTGCACGTCGACGCGCGGGTCGCCGGAGCGCACAGCGAGCGGGTGCGGCTCGGCCGGCGGCAGACCGGGCTCGAAGCGGTCGTCGACGAGCAGTCCCCATACGTGCTCGAACGGGACGGTGCCCACCAAGTCCTCGATGTCGACGCCGCGGTAGCGCAGCGCGCCGCCCTCGCGGTCGGGCTCGGCGATCTCGGTGGCGAAAGCGACCACTCCTTCGAGGCCCGACTGGACTTCACTCATCGCGCACGCTCCCTGAATCGCCTTGCCTTGTTCTGGTTGCCGCAGAGGGCCATCGAGCACCAGCGGCGGGCGCCCGCGGGCGAGCGGTCGTAGAACCGCGCCGAGCAGGTGTCCGAGCCGCAGATGCGGACGCGGGTCCGCTCAGAGTCGATCCCGAGCATGCGCGCGGCGTCGTAGGCGACCATGCCGAGCGCGCGGCGCGGCGAGTCGACGCGCACGCGCTCGGAGAGCACCGGCCGGCCGAACGCGCTGGTGACCAGTGCGGGCCGCGAACCGGCCAGCGCGAGCCAGTCGTCGATCAGCGCCACCGCGGCGCTATCGGGCGCCTTGCCGGACACGGCGGCGCGCACTCCGGCGTCGATCGCCTCGCGCAGCACGCGCGCCTCGGCGAGCACCGAGGCGGGTGCGCGCATCGGCTGCGGCAGCAGTCCCGCTCTGACGAGCCAGGTCACGACCTCATCGACCGACAGGAGGCATTCAACATCGCGGCGCCAGCGTTCACGGCGCGTATTGACGAAATCCAGTGCCGGACGGCCGCCGAGCCAATACCAGTACGGCGCGCCGGAAACGGGTGGGCCGTCGGGTAGGTCGCGATGCATAACCACATCATACGCCCGTTAGTGGTTATCAACAGCTTGAATTGCGACCTCGCCCGTCCAATTCCCGTAGGCTGCCGCCGCCGCATGAGCGCAACTGACCTGATGCTCAAGCCGGTCCCTGAGCTCGCCGCCCTCGTGCGCGGGGGTGAGATCTCGGCGCGCGAGGTGGTCTCGGCGGCGCTGAAGCGGATCGAGGACCTGGACCCGAAGATCAACGCCTTCGTGGAGGTGGACTCCGAGCGCGCGCTCGAGGCCGCCGACAAGATCGAGCCGGGAGACGAGCGGCCGTTCGCGGGTGTGCCGATCGCGATCAAGTCGAACGTGCCGGTCGCTGGGCTGTGCATGAACTTCGCTTCGAAGTTCCTCACCGGGCATCGGCCGAGCCACAACGCCTACCTGGTCCGCCGCCTGCGCGACGCCGGCTTCGTCGTCGTCGGCACCACGAACATGCCGGAGTTCGGGATCCTGCCGACGACCGAGCCGCGCCACACCGGCGTCACCCGCAACCCGTGGGACCTCGAGCGCACGCCGGGCGGCTCGTCGGGCGGCGCGGCCGCTGCCGTGGCGTCGGGCATGATCCCGGTGGCGCACGGCAACGACGGCGGCGGATCGATCCGGATCCCCGCGGCCTGCTGCGGGCTGGTCGGCCTGAAGCCGAGCCGCGGCCGCGTCTCACGCGGGCCGGACCTCGGCGACTCGTTCCTCGCCTGCGACGGCGTCCTGACGCGGACCGTCGCGGAGACGGCGCAGCTGCTCGACGTGCTGGCGGGCTACGAGGTCGGCGACGCCACCTGGGCGCCGCGCCCGATCGAGCCGTACGCGACGTCCGTCCGCCGCGACCCCGGCCGCCTGCGCGTTGCGATGACGGCCGCCAACCCGCTCGAGATCGACGTCGACCCGGAGTGCGTGCGCGGGATGCACGTCGCCGGCGAGCTGCTCTCCTCGCTCGGCCACGAGGTCGAGCATGCTGCGCCCTCCCTGCCCGGCGGTGACGTGCTCGGCCTGTTCATCCAGGTATTCGGGCCGCAGGTCAGCCTCGGGATCCGCTACGGCGAGCTGCTCGCCGGGAAGGAGCCCGAGGAGGACGAGATCGAACCGCTCTCGCGGGCGATCTTCGATCTCGCCCGCAGCATGACTTCGATCGACTACCTCGGCGCGCTCGCGCAGCTCCAGGCGATCGCTCGCGGCATCGTGGCGTTCTTCGCGGAGTACGACCTCCTGCTCACGCCGGCGCTCGCCGAGCGCCCGCTCGCGATCGGCGAGTGCACCGGCTACGGTGAGGATCCGATGGCCGATCTCGCGCGCTCCGGCCGCTTCACGCCGTTCGCGGCGCTGTTCAACGTCACCGGGCAGCCGGCGATCAGCATGCCGATGGGCTTCGGCGACGACGGCCTTCCGACCGCGGCCCACATCGTGGCCAAGCCGCTCGGCGAGGACACGCTGCTGCAGGTCGCCGCGCAGATGGAGGCGGCCCTCGGCCGCCCGCAGCAGGTCCCGGACCTCTAACCAGCGCCGAGCACGTCAGCCATCCGCCGCGGGTACACGCCGAGCCGCTCGGCGTCGGCCGTTCCGGTCGCTGTCAGCATCGTCGCGGCGAGCAGCTGCGCCTCGTCCCAGGTGACGAATGCGGTCGGCCCGGCGAGCGCCTCGTGTGCGCGCAGCAGCGGCCGGACGACGGCCAGCGGCACCGGCAGCATCCGCCGCCGGCGATGGGCGGCACGCAGGACGAGCCTGGCGACGTCGCGGTGCGTCAGCACCTCCGGGCCGGCCAGCTCGTAGCGGGCGTCAGCCGCGTCGCCGGCCTCGAGCACGCGCACCAGGCAGTCGGCGGCATCGTCGGCCCAGATCGGCTGCGTGCGCGCGTTTCCGGCGCCCAGCAGCGGCACGACAGGAAGCAGCCCGAGCCGCTCGAGGCGGTGCAGGCGGCGGTCGCCCGGCGCGTAGACCAGCGAGCTGGCGAGCGTGGTCGTGTGCAGGCCCGACGCCGCCACCGCCTGCTCCGCGAGCGCCTTCGCGCGGTGCACGCGCGAGTCGTGGTGCGGCGCGGCGCCGAGCGGCGTCAGCCAGACGAACCGCTCCGCCCCGGCTCGCTCGGCCGCCCGCAGCAGCCGCGCGGCGGCCAGCCCGTCGATCTCCTCGATCGTCGCGCGCGGCTGGTCGCGGTCGCTCGCCGCCAGATGGACGACGGCTCGCACGCCGCGCAGCGCATGCCGCCACGACGCCGGATCGGACAGGTCGCCGATCGCGAGCTGCACGTGCACGCGCTCGGCGCCCAGCCGGCGCGGGTCTCGCACCAGACAGCGCACCGGCTCACCGCCCGCCGCGAGACGACGCAGCACGGCCGATCCGACCAGTCCGGTGGCACCCGTCAGCAGAAGCACGCCCGGGAGCCTAGAATCCCGCGTCGCTCCCTGAAGTCAAGCCTCGAGGACGGACCCCGGTATGGCCTACGTGATCGCTGAACCGTGTATCGGTACCAAGGACAACTCGTGTGTCGAGGTGTGCCCGGTCGACTGCATCCATCCGACGCCCGACGAGCCCGACTACGACAAGGTCGAGATGCTCTACATCGACCCTGAGGAGTGCATCGACTGCGACGCCTGCGTAGAGGCGTGCCCGGTCGACGCGTGCTTCGCCGAGGACCAGCTCCCTGAGGAGTGGTCGTCGTACATCAAGATCAACGCGGAGTACTACGCGGGGAAGTAGCCGGGCGGTACCAGGCGAGCGCGTTGTCCGCCAGCGCGGCGGGCGCGATCTCGCCGACGAGGTCGACGTCGGCCGGCTCGAACGCGCGGCGGGCGCGCGTGCCCGGCAGGTCGGTGCCGAACAGCAGCGCCGTCGGTGCGACGGTGGCGATCGTGCGCAGCACGGAGGGCACGTCGAGCGCGACGCGGCCGAAGCCGGTCGCCTTGACCTTGACGCCGTTGCGGGCGAGCCGCAGCAGCGCCGGCAGGCCCTCGGCGTGCATCCCGAGATGGTCGATGCTCACGCGCGGCAGCGCGCGCAGCCGGTCCTCGATCGCCGCCAGCTCGCGCCCGTCGACGTAGAACTCGGCGTGCCAGCCGGCCAGCTCGTGCACGCGTAGCGCGAGCGCCTCGTCGAACTCGCCGTCGCCGCGGTGGAGGTTGAACCGGACCGCGCGCACCCCGGCGCGGTCGAGCGCGACGATGTCCTCGTCGGAGACGGTGGGCGGGAGCTGCGTGACGCCGACGAACCCAGGCCCGAGCCGCTCGAGCGCGTCGATCAGATAGCTCTGGTCGAACGCCTGGAACGACGCGGAGACCACCGCGCCGCCGACGATCCCGAGCGCGGCCGTGCGCTCGCGATAGTCGTCGGCCGTGAACGGCGGCGGCAGGTATCCACGGTTCGCGACGAGCGGGAAGCGCGGGTCGATGACGTGCATGTGACAGTCGAAGACCGTTGACGTCACTGCGCCGCCAGCCGCCGCACGCCGTCCAGCAGCAGCGCGCGGACGTCCGCCGGGTCGCGGCTGCGATCGTCGCGCAGAAAGCGCTGGAGCCCAGCGTCGAAGAAGGCGAGGATCAGATCGGCGAGCAGCGCGGCGTCGGCGTCGGGGCGCAGTTCGGCCAGCAGCAGCGCCAGGTGCTGGTGCCAGGCAGCGTACGCGCCGGTGCGCATCCGGGCGAGCGGCCTCGTGGTCTCCGAGCCGAGGAGCAGCTCGCCGTGGTCGACCGTGAGATCGAAGAGCGCGCCGGCGAACGCCGCCAGCCGGTCGCTCGGAGGCGCTCCCGGCCCGAGCGGCGGCGGCCCGCGCAGCAGCGCGTCCTGGAGCGCCCGCTCGTGCTCGTCGAGCAGCGCCTGCAGGAGCGCGGCGCGGTCCTCGAAGCGGCGGAACAGGGTCGCGCGCCCGACACCGGCCTCGCGCGCGACCTGCTCGAGGCTGACGGCGTGCACGCCGTGGCGCTCGAACAGCCGGCGCGCCGCCTCGAGGATGCGCCGGCGGTTGCGCACCGCGTCCGCCCGCTCGGGCCGGTCGCCGGCGATCGGCAGCTCGTCGCTCTCGTGCGCCACGAACAGAGATGCTAGTCTCGTTTTGTAATCGAGACTGAGGTATCGTTTTGTTCGCCACCCCGTTCCTGCTTCTCGTCGGCAGCCTGCTCGCCGTGCAGGCCGCCGCCAACGTTCAGCTGAGCCGCGCGATCGGAAGTCCGTTCGGGGCCTCGGCTCTGCAGCTCGGCATCGGCGCTGTCGTGCTGCTCGCGGTCGCCGCGGCCGGCGGCGCGCTCAGCGCGTTCGGATCGCTCGACGACGCCGCCGCCTGGCATCTCGTGGGCGGCGTCGGCTCGGCGGTCTACATCACCGCCGGGATCCTCCTGTTCCCCCGTCTCGGTGCGATCGTCGCGGTCGGGCTGTTCGTCACCGGGCAGATGCTCGCCTCGCTGCTGCTCGACGGCTTCGGCTGGCTCGGCGTCGAGCAGGAGTCGCTCGGCGCCGCTGCGGCTGCCGGTGCCGGGGCGGTCGTGGCCGGGATCCTGCTCGTCGTGCGCGCCCAGGCCGGCGACGGCGCGCTCGAGCGGGCCGTGCGCGACCGCGTCGGCTGGATCGCCCTCGCCCTCGTGGCCGGAGCCGCTCTCCCCCTGCAGGGCGCGGTCAACGCCCGGCTCCGTGCCGACCTCGACGCGCCGATCGCCGCCGGTGCGTTCTCGTTCCTCGTAGCGACTGCCGCGATGTCGCTGCTGCTGGCCGCCTCGCTCGCCTTCGCGGCCGCCGCGCGGCCGCAGCTGAGCCAGCTCGAGCGGCTGCCCTGGTGGGGCTGGCTCGGCGGGCTGTGCGGCGCCGTCTACGTCACATCGGTGTTCCTGCTGATCCCGGAGATCGGAGCCGCGCCCACGATCGCGCTCACGGTCGCGGGCCAGCAGGTCGCCTCGGTCTTCGTGGATCGCTTCGGCCTGCTCGCGCTACCGCAGCGGCCGATCTCACGCGCGCGGCTGGCCGGCGTCGCGCTCCTGCTCGCGGGCGTCGGGCTGGTCCAGCTCGCCTAGTCGGCGTTGCGCCACGCGTACGCAGCCGAGACCGGGTGGTGCCGGAGGTGCTCCCACTTGGGCTTGACGGCCAGCCAGCGGTCGTCGATGACGCCCTCGCGCATCTCCGCCAGCGTCCAGCCGGCCTGCAGTCCGGCGGTGACGTGGTCGCTGAGCAGGTGCACGTGGGTCGCGATCGCCAGCGGCTCGCCGGACGCGCTCGTGAAGTGCGTCGGCATGCCGGTGGCCATGATGAAGTGCGGGTGGAAGGCGACGAGCACGAGCCAGGCGCCCGGCGCGGCCAGCCGCCACGCCTCCCGGTACAAGGGCCCGAGGTCCTCCAGGTGCTCGTCGACGAGCGAGGCGATCACGAGGTCGTAGGCGCCGGCCTCGAGCGCCGTGTCGGCCACGTCGGCCTCCACGAGCCGGTCGTGGGCGCCGCGCTCGCGCGCGACCGCGAGCATCTCCGGTGTGAGGTCGACGCCGTCGACCGCGGCGACGCCGTGCTCGCGCAGCCACGCTCCGGTGCGACCGGTACCGCAACCGAGGTCGGCCGCGCGGCGCACCTGCTCCCACGCGGGTCCCGACAGCTCGTCCAGGAGCGCGATGTCCATCGCGTCCTGCACCGTGTCCTCGTAGGTCGGGACCCACTCCCGATAACCGGTGCGCACGTCCACCATCTGGTAGCCGCGCGCGTCGAAGTCGGCGAACTCCAGGCGCACTCAGCCGGCCATCGGCAGGCTCATGCCGACGGGCTGCGGCGGCGACGGCGCCTGCATCACCGGCAGCTCGATCGGCGTGATCGCCACGAGCCCGCGCGCCGCCTGGCGGATCGCCTGAGCCGCCGGGTCATCGGGGTTGACCTCGATCAGCGGGGTGCCGGCGTCGGCGGTCTCGCGCAGCGACATCGTGAGCGGGACCTTGCCGAGCAGCGGGACGTCGAGCTCGTCCGCGAGCCCCTGGCCGCCGCCCTCGCCGAAGATCGCGTAGCGCTCGCCGGTCGGGCGTGGTGAAGCCGGACATGTTCTCGATCACGCCGCCGATCTCGAGATTGACCTTGTTGGCCATCTGCGCCGACCGCCGGGCGACCTTCTGGGCCGCCGCCTGCGGCGTCGTCACGATCACGAACTTCGCCTGCGGCAGCAGCTGCGCAAGCGTCATCGACACGTCGCCGGTGCCGGGCGGCAGGTCGATCAGCAGGAAGTCGAGCTCGCCCCAGGCGACGTCCTCGAGGAACTGCGTGAGCGCCTTGTGGAGCATCGGGCCGCGCCACACGACGGCCTCGTCCTCGGCGATGAAGAAGCCGATCGACATCACCTTCAGACCGTGGGCTTCGAGCGGCAGGATCTTGCGCTCGCCGGAGACCTTCGGCTTGTCGGCGCCCAGGCCGAGCATGCGCGGGATCGAGTAGCCCCAGACGTCGGCATCGAGGACACCGACCTTCTTGCCGTCGGCGGCGAGCGCCGCCGCGAGGTTCACGGTCAGCGACGACTTGCCCACGCCGCCCTTGCCGGAACCGACGCAGATGATGTTCGAGACCTGCGCGAGGGCGCCCTCGGGCAGACCGTTCGGCCGGCCGAGCTTGCGCTGCAGCGCGGACTTCTGCTGATCGTTGAGCACGTCGAAGCCCACGTTCACATGCGTGACGCCCTCGAGTGAGGAGACCGTCTTGGCGACGGCGGTCTGGAAGTGGCTCTTGATCGGGCAGCCGGGGGTGGTCAGCGACACCGTGACGTCGACGACGCCGGCGTCTTTGATGTCGATCGATCGGACCATGTCGAGCTCGACGATGTCCTTGCGAAGCTCGGGGTCGATGACGGCCTTCAGGGCCTCAGTTATCTGCTCTCGCGTAGGCACGGATTCCATTGTGGCAGCTAGCTCTGGCCCCGCCGGTACCGTATGAGCTCCGCGCGATCGGTGTCGCCGGAGACGCCGAGCTCGAGCACCGGACCGATGCCGCGGGCGTAGAGCTTGTACTCGAGGGCCTTGGGCTCGAGCGGGTTGAAATCCTTGGTCATCAGCACGTGCGTGAAGTGACCGAAGGGGACCTCGGCCTGCTCGCTGCGGCTGAGCACCTTCGCGCCGTCCTCCGCGTGGCCCGGGTAGTGCTCCTGCCGGTACCGGCGGCCGACCTTCGGATGCGCGAGCATCGCGATGCCGGCCTCGGCGCCGTCCACGCCTGCCTCCCACGAGCCCTTCTTGGAGACGGGCTTGCCGTTCTCGTACTCGGTCGTGTCCTCGCCGAGGTACCAGACGTTGCCCGCGTCGTCCTGGGCGTAGTAGTCGAACGTGTCCTCGACGACCGTTCCGTTCTCGCTGGCGGTGTCGCGCACGACGCGCGCGACGACGCCGCTGCCGACCTGCTTCGTCTGATCCGTGACCGTGACGACGATCCGCTGGACGCCGCCGTGGGTGTCCGTCTCCCGATAGACCCAGCGGCTGCCGGGCGTCATCGGCCAGTAGGGGTTGTCGATCCGGGTCGTGAACTGCGTCGGGTCGGGCGCGCCGGCGAAGGCGACGAGCGTGGCGAGCAAGGCGATCATGCCGCGGACGGTAGGCGCGGCCGGTGAGACCGAGATGAGAGTCCCGAAAGACCGACGGCCCACCACGAATGGCGGGCCGACGGTTGAGGGAGGAGAGTGCTGCATCCGCCGGCGAGGTATGGGCCGGCGGATCCCGCCGGCGAATATGAGGCCGGCAGGCCTACCCGGTCCGCCACTCTCCGTCGGCGGCCCGGGGGAAGCTCGTGTGAGCTAGACCAGCGCGGTGACGCGGTCCTTCGCGACGGTGGCGATCCGCGCGGTGGTGGTCACGCCGACCTGCGCCACGTCCTCGACGCGGTTCGACACGACGCGACGGCGGGTGCGCACTGCGCGCTCGAGCCGGGTGCGGGCCTTGCGGACGTCGCGCTCGAGCTGGTTGCGCGCGGTGGTGCCGCGGCGCTCAAAGCGGCGGATGTCCTTGTTGAGCTCGCGCTCGGCGGCCGTGCGGGAGCCGAAGCGATCGGCGATGCCGTTGACCAGACCGAGGGCGCGGTCGCGGGCCTCGAGCGTGGCGCCGACGTACACGAGCGCGGCGCGCTCGGCGACGTTGCGACCCTGCGCGGCGGTCGTCTTGGCAGCCTTCACCTGAGCCGACGCAGCCTCACGCGTCTCGTTCTTGGCGATCGTCCGCGCGCGGCGGCCGGTCGACTTGCTCGGCGACTTGGTCGCGGCGGTGCGGGTCGTGCCCGTGCTGCGGGCGGTCGAGCGGGTGCGAGCGGACGTGCTCTTGCGTGCCGTGCTCTTACGGGCCGTGCTCTTGCGAGCAGCCGGCTTACGAGCAGCGGCCGGCTTGGCAGCGCTCGACGTGGTGTTGGTGGTGGTTCCGGTGGTGGTGTTCGTGGTTTCGGCCATTTGCTGGCATCAGCCCCTTGGATTGGCCTGGGTAAGGATATTAGTTCTAAGTCTGTCCGTAGGAGATGCTACCCAGCGAACACTTGTTTGTAAACCCTACCCCTCCGGGCGTTACGCCAGGACCCGGACTTTGTGCCAGATGCACATGGATTTCTCGTGAAATAGCGGAGAATCCAGGTCTTGCTTGTGACAAGACGAACATATGTTCGTCTATGCGGTGTGACCACTCGCACAGTGCGGCGACGGCCGTTTGGGCCGCACCGCCGACCTGCTCAGGCCGCGCCGCGCCCCAGCCCCAGCCGGTCCGTGCGCGCGAGCCACCCCAGCGGGTCGTCCAGCTCGGCGGGAGTGGGCAGCGCCTCAGGGCCGGCCCACGCGCGGTTCAGGGCGGCGATGCCGCCGTGCGCGACGACGCCGTCGCAGAACGCCTTGCCCTGCTCGTATTGGCGCAGCTTCAGGTCTAACCCGATCAGGCGCTCGAGCACGTGCAGGAAGCCCGACCGTTCGGTCCGCCGGCGCGTCATCGCGGCGCGCATCGCGTCGAGGTCCTCGAGCAGACCGGCGCCGACCGCGTCCATCACGTGCTCCGCGTAGCCCTCCAGCAGCGCCATGAACGCTTGCGCGCTCTCGAGCACCGCGCGGCGCTCGCGGCCGACCGCCACGAACGCGAGGCCCTCCTCACGGACCGAGTTCAGCAGCGCCCGCAGGTCGGACACGTCCGGCATTCGCAGCAGGCCGCGCGCGTTGATGTCGAGGTCGCTCAGGAGCTGGCGGACGAGATCAGCAAGGTGCTCGCGCAGCCACGGCACGCCGCCGAACTGCAGCGCATGCGTCGTCTCGTGCAGCGCTACCCAGCGCAGAAGCTGGTCCGGATCGGCCTCGAGCGTGTTCGCCGCGTGGCCCAGGTTGGGCGCCACGAACAGCAGCCGGGCGGGAGCGGCGGGGTCGAGCACGGGGAACTCGTACTGGCCGAGGACGCGCCCCGCGAGAAAGCCGGAGATCGCGCCCGCCTCGAGCCCGAGCAGTGCACCCGCGGCCACGCCGAGCGGCCCGAGCTTGCTGCCGATGCGGTCGGCCATCGGGTCCAGCACGTCGCCGAGCGAGCGCAGGTTGGCCTCGATCCACTCCGGCCGGTCGACGGCCTCGGGGGTCGGCACGGGCGCGGCGGCGATGAGCCCGGTGTACTCGGACACGAGGCGCTCGCTCTCCTCGGTCGGACCGGCCACCTGCTGGAACTCCGCCGGGTCACCTGCGGGCTGCAGGCCGGCGATCCCGCGTGCCACCTGCCCGGCCAAGCTGTAGTCGATCACCCGATCCAGTCTGGCAGGGTCACATGCGCGGCACGGCGGCGAGCTCGCGCACCGCCGCCTCCGAGCGCGCCGCCACCACCGGCGAGTGCGGCAGCAGGTCGAGCGGCGCGGCGAGCGGATCGTCGAACGCCGTGAACGCCACGTGGCCGCCCGCCTCGCGCACGACGAGCTGCGCGGCGGCGGCGTCCACGGCGCGGCAGCCCTTGAGCGTGAGCATGCCGTCGAACCGCGCGCCGGCGACCTGGCACAGCGCGGCCGCGATCGTCCCGATCGCCCGCAGCCGGTGCGCCACCTGGACGAGCCCTTCGGCGGACTGGAGCACCCAGCGCGGGTCGGCGGACTCGAAGCCGACGAGCTCGAGCTTGCCGTCGGCCGCCCACCGCCGCTCGGTCACGGCCGGGTCGAGCGGCACCCCGTTCAGCGTCGCTCCGCCCCCGCGCCACGCCACCCACTCCTCGTCGGGGCCGAAGTCCTGGACGAACCCGAACGTCACGTCGGCCATCGTCGGGCCGTCGGCGACGGCGATCGACACGCAGTGATGCGGCAACCCGCGCTTGGCGTTCAGCGAGCCGTCGATCGGGTCGACGACCACGAGCACGCCGTCGCCGCCGAAGTCGACCGTGCCGGCCTCCTCGCTGATCACGGTGAAGCGCGCTCCCGCGTCGTACAGGAGCGACAGCTCCGCCAGCACCGCCTCCTCGGCGAGCGCGTCGATCTCCAGCGTCTTGTCGCCGCCCTCGCCGCGTGTGCCCGTCTCGATCACGCGCTCGGCGACCGTGGTCCGCGTCGCCAGCATCGCCCGCAGGGCCGTGGCCGACCGGCGGGCCGCGCCCAGCCAGTCCGGGCTCGAGGGGCTCATCGCAGCCGTATCCTACGAAGGTGCCCGTCCTGAGCCCTGCGCAGCGTGCTGCCGTCGAACACCCCGGCGGCCCGCTGTTGATCCTCGGCGGCGCCGGCACCGGCAAGACGACCGTGCTGGCCGAGCGGTTCCTGCATCTGGTCGCGGCCGGCGCGGCGCCGGAGTCCCTGCTCGTGCTGTGCTTCTCGACCGCCGCGGCCGACAGCATGCGCGAGCAACTCGAGGACCGGCTCGCGGGCGCGTACGACGAGCTGGCGGTGACGACGTTCCACGGCTTCTGCGCGCGGCTGCTGCACGACGAGGCGCTGGAGGCCGGGCTCGACCCGTTCGCGACGCCGGTCAGCGCGTCGGACCGGCTCGCGATGCTGCTCGAGCGGATCGACGAGCTGCCGCTCCGCCACCACGACCTGCGCGGCAACCCGAGCGCCACGCTGGGCACGATCGTCCAGCGCATCGACCGCCTCAAGGACGAGCTGGTGGCCGCCGACGACTACGCCGCGTGGGCCGCGAGCCTGCCGGACGAGCGGGCGCGCGAGCGCGAGTTCGCCGAGCTCTACGCGATCCACGAGCGGATGCTCGACGACGCCGGGATGCTCGACGTCGGCGATCTCATCCTGCACGCCTTCCGGCTCCTGCGCACGAAGGCGAACGTGCGCGAGCGGCTCGCCCGCCGGCACCAGCACGTGCTCGTCGACGAGCTCCAGGACGCCACGTTCGCGCAAGGCCTGCTCCTGCGGCTGCTGGTGGCCGGGCACGGCAACGTCAGCGCCGCCGCCGACGACGACCAGGCGATCCACCGCTTCCGCGGCGCCGCGACCAAGAACGTGAAGGACTTCCACACCGAGTGGCCGGCGGCGACGGTGGCGCGGCTGGAAGAGTCGCAGCGATCCGGCGAGCAGATCCTGCGCGCCGCGAGCGCGGTCGTCGAGCCGGCGCCGGACCGGATCGAGAAGACACTGCGCGGGGACCCCGGCGGCGCGGTCGCGTTCTGGAGCTGCACGTCCGAGCGCGCGCAGGCGCAGGCGGTGGCGGCTGAGGTCGAGCGGCTGATCGCGCGCGAGGACGTCGCGCCGGAGGACGTGTGCGTGCTCGTGCGGTCGGTGCGCAGCGAGGGCCAGGCGGTGGCGGTCGCGTTCGAGGAGCGGGCCGTGCCGTACCGGCTGTCCGGCGCCGCCGCCTTCTTCCAGCGCGCCGAGGTCCGCGACCTGCTCGCGTGGCTGCGGCTGCTGGTCGATCCCGGCGACGCCGGCGCCGTCGTGCGCGCGCTCGCGCGCCCGCCGGTCGAGCTGCGGGCGATCGACCTCGCGCGCGTCACGCAGATCGCCCGCCGCCGCAAGCTCGACATGGTCGCCGCGCTCGGCGCGGCGCTCGAGTCGCCGCAGATCCCGCCCGAGGCGCGCGAGCGCATCACCCAGTTCCTCAAGCTCCACCGCGCGGCGGCGCGCGCGATCGATTCCACCCGCCCCGACCTCTACGTCCACCGGCTGATCGAGCGGCTCGGGCTGCGCCGGCAGCTCCTGTTCGCCGCCTCCACGGAGGTGGTCGAGCGGCTGCAGAACCTCGCGCGCTTCGCCGAGCTCGCGTCCAACTACGTGCGCCGCTCCCCGCAGGCCACCGGGCGCGAGTTCGCGCGCTCGATCGCCGCCGTCGCCGAGGCCGGGCTGCGCGAGGAGGAGGCTGCGTCGGGAGAGCGCCCGCACGGTGTGCGCGTGATGACGATGCACGCGGCCAAGGGGCTCGAGTTCGACCACGTATACGTGCTCGGGCTGATGGCGGCGCGGATGCCGGGCCCGCGGCGGCGCGCGCTGGAGCCGATCCCGGAGGAGCTGATCAAGGAGGCCGTGCCGCCCGACAGCAAGGGCGCGCACGTCGCCGAGATGCGGCGCCTGCTGCACGTCGCGATGACGCGCGCCCGGCGGCGGCTGGTGCTCGCGTTCCCGGAGCGGTCCGAGAGCGGCGCGCTGCAGCAGCCGTCCCCGTTCGCCGAGGAGGCGCGCGCGGCGGTCGGCGGCGTGTGGGAGCAGCGCGAGGAGGAGCTGTTCGGCCCGGCCGAGACGCTGCAGTCGACGTTCCGGATGCTGCGCGACGAGCTGCTCACGACCGTCTCGCAGGTCGGCGGGCGGCTCGGCGAGCTGCGGTTCGACACCGACCTCGACGTCTCGCACGCCGTCGTCCGTTACCTCGAGCTGCTCAAGCTCGCGGCGCTGCTCGAGCGCACGCGCGCGGGCGAGCAGGAGGTCGGCGACGTGCTCGGCGAGGTCAACGCGCGGCTGCTCCAGGCCGCCACCGCCGAGCAGCGCGAGATCTTCGAGACGTCCGCGCTCGACGAGTACCTGCTCGACGCCGAGCGCGACGAGAAGCTGCGCTCGCGCGCCGTCGCCCAGCGCACCGAGCCGTCGCTGGAGTCGTTCCTGCCCCGCCGCGGCGACGGGCTGATGCTGAGCGCGTCCGACATCGAGACCTACCGGACCTGCCCGCTCAAGTACAAGTTCGCGCGCGTGTTCCGGATCCCCAGCGAGCCGACGCTCAACCAGCGCTTCGGGATCCTCGTCCACCAGGTGCTGGAGCGCTACCACGTGGCCGAGTCCGCCGGCCTTCCGTCGCTGCTGAACCTGCTCGAGGCCGGCTGGCGGCGCGGCGGCTTCGGCGACTCCGAGGAGGAGCGCCAGTTCCGCGCCAAGGCCACGGCGTCGCTGGTGACCTACCACGACCGCTTCCGCGACGAGGACGCCGAGCCGGTGTGGTTCGAGCGCTCGTTCCAGTTCCGGATGGGCCCGCACCTGCTGCGCGGCCGCGTGGACCGCGTCGACAAGCTGCCCGAGGGCGGCTACGAGCTGATCGACTACAAGACCGGCCGGCCCAAGAGCGCCGCCCAGCTGCGCGACGACGTGCAGCTCTCCCTGTACGCGGTCGGCGCGCGCGAGGCGTGGCAGCTCGAGGCGCCGCAGCAGGCGTACTACTACGTGCTCGACGACGCCAAGGTGCCGGTGCCGCGGTCCGAGCAGGACCGCGACTGGATCACCGAGACGGTGATGGAAGTGGCCGACGGCATCCTCAGCCAGGGCTTCGAGCCGACGCCGAGCTTCGCGGCGTGCTCGATGTGCGACTACCGGATCGCGTGTCCGGCAGCCGAGCGCTGAATCGTGGCCACCGCGTCGTCGATCGGCGGGAGCGCAGCGATCTCGCCGGCGATCTCGCCGGCCGCCGCGCGGTAGCGGGGATCGCCGAGCAGCTCGCGCACGGCCGAGCCGGCCTCGGCCGGCCCTTCGAGCACGATCCCGGCTCCCAGCTCAAAGACGCGCTGGGCGTTGCTCGGCCCGTCGACGAACAGCGGGACGAAGGCCTGCGGGACGCCGGCGGCGAGCGCGCTCAGCGTCGAGCCCGACCCACCGTGGCCGACCATCGCCGCGGCCACGCGCGTCACCGCCGTCTGAGAGACCCAGCGCTCGACGCGGACCGACGGCGGCAGCGGGCCGAGCTCGGCAGGATCGCGCCGGTCGCCGATCGTCACGAGCACGTGCACCGGCAGCTCGGCGACCGCCGCGATGGTGGTCCGGTACACGCCGGGGAAGTGCTCGGAGGCCGGCGCCTCGGAGCCGAATGTCACGTAGACGAGCGGGCGGCCGCCGTTGGTCATCCGGCGCCCCGGGTGGGCCTCGCGGAAGCGCTGGACGGTCGTGTCCTGGCGCCCCGCCGAATCGGTCAGCGAGGGCGGCGCAAGCGTGAGCAGCGGCGACTGCCGGATCGACTCCGGCGTGAGTCCGAGCTCGTCGAGGGCGGGAGCCGCGACGGCCTCGAGCCCGCCGCCGCCGTCGATCGAGGAGTCGAGGTGGATGCCGATCCGGACCTGCGGCACGCCGAGTTGCTCGGCCGCGACGGCCGAGGCGAACTCCATCGTCTCGCGGACGACGACGTCAGGCCGCCACGCGGTCACCGTGGCCAGCATGTCGGGCAGCGCCGTGCGGGCGTGCAGGCCGATGAAGAGGTCGCGCAGCACGTGCTCCACGCTCGCGGTCCGCGACCAGACCGGCGCGAAGGCGGCGTCGACGACGTCCGGCGGCGCCTCCGCCACGGCGCGGAACGAGAAGCCGGCGCGCCGGACGATGGCCGCGACGGACGGCGGGCCGGCGACCAGCACCTCGTGACCGGCGCGCACGCACGCGCGGGCGAAGGGTGCGAGCGGGCCGAAGTGGCCGGCGCCGCGGGTGGTGGCGAAGAGAATCCGCACAAGAGCGAGGACGCCTGCGCGCCCTGCTCTATTCCCGCGGTTCTTCTATCCGCCGGCTGAGCCCGGGCCGCCGCGCTGGCGGAGGAAGCGCTGGAACTCGCGCGCGAGCACGTCGCCGGACGGGAGCTGGGAGAGGTCGGTCGGCCCCTCCTCCTCGTCGGCGGCGCGCTCCAGCCGCTCGACGAACGCCTGCACCTCGGGGTCGAGCTCGACCGCGCGCGTGACCTGGCGCTCGTAGTCGACCGCCGCCGTCTCGAGGTCGGTCGCGTCGACGGTGACGCCGACCAGGCTCTCCAGCCGGCGCAGGATCGCGAGCGCGCCCTTCGGGTTCGGCGCGACGGCGACGTAGTGCGGGACGGCCGCCCACAGCGACGCCGCCGGCATCCCCGCCTCGGCGCACGCGGTCTGGAGGACGCCGACGATCCCCGTCGGGCCTTCGTAGGTCGGCGTCGAGAGGCTGAGGCGCTCCACCAGCGCCGGATCGGAGGCGTAGGCGGTGACGCCGACCGGGCGCGAGTGGGGAACGTCCGCGAGCAGCGCGCCGAGCGTGACCACCAGCTGGATGCCGAGCGCCTCGGACAGCTCGACGACCTGGGCGCAGAACTCGCGCCAGCGGTAGGAGGGCTCCGGCCCGGTGAGGATCACGAGGTCGCGCGGGGCGCGCGGCACCCGCGCCTCGTAGACCTCCCACTCCGGCCACTCGATCTCGCGCGAACGGCCCTCGACGAGCTTGACGAGCGGACGCGTCGCCTGGAAGTCGACGTAGTTCTCAGGGTCGATCGTGGCGAACCGCGAAGCCTCGAGGCTGGCGCCCATGAACGCGACGGCGGACGTCGCGGCCTCGCCGGCGTCGTTCCAGCCCTTGAACGCGCACACGAGGGCGGGCGCCCTGAGGCCGTCGGGTCGGCGTTCCCAGCGCAGTGGCTGCACTAGTCCACCGTAGCGAGTCGCCGTCCGACAGCGAGGCCATCATCGGGTGCGTGCTGATGGACTCTCCGTCTGGAATTGCGACCCTCAGGCCCGGCGACGAGGTCGACGGCGTGTTCGCGTGCGCGCGCAAGGATCGCCTGCAGGCCCGCTCCGGGCTCCCGTACCTGGCGCTCGAGCTGCGCGACCGCAGCGGCGCGATCCAGGCGCGGGCGTTCCGCGACGCCGACGTGCTCGCCGGGCGGTTCGAGCGCGGCGACCTCGTGCGTGTGCGCGGGCGGGTGGAGCGGTTCCGCGACGAGCTGCAGGTCGAGGTGCGGGAGATCGCGCGCGCCGAGGCGGCCGATCCGGCGGCGTTCCTGCCGGTCGCCTACCGCGACCTCGACGAGCTCGACGGCTTCCTCGAGCACCTCGCGCGCGAGGTCCACGACCCCGGCTACGCAGCCCTGCTCGAGCGGCTGCTCGGCGACGACGCGTTGCGTGCCGAGTGGCGGCGGGCGCCGTGCACCCGCGGCGGCCACCACGCGTATCTGGGCGGGCTGCTCGAACACACGGTGGCGGTCGCGACGCTCGCGCTGGAGACCTGCCAGCTGCACGTGCGGCTGAACTCCGACCTGCTGATCTGCGCGGCGCTCGTGCACGACCTCGGCAAGACGCGCGAGTTCACCTACGGTGCCGCGATCGAGCTGTCCGCCGAGGGGCGGCTGCTCGGCCACGTCGTGCTCGGCCAGCAGTTGCTGGAGGAGCACATGGGCGACCTGGACGCCGAGCGCCGGCTCGCGCTGCTGCACTGCGTGCTCTGCCACCACGGCGCCGACGCCGCGCCGAACCGCCGCTTCGGCTCGCCCGAGGCGCTCGCGCTGTACCGGTTGAACGCCCTCGACGCGAGCATCAAGGGCGCGCTCGAGCACGGCCTGCCGTAAGCGCAACTGATAGGTTGCGCCTCATGCGCATCCTCGTCCTTGGCGGGACCGTGTTCCTCGGCCGCCACGTGGCCGCCGCGGCGCTTGCGGGCGGCCACGAGCTCACGCTGTTCACGCGCGGCCTGCACGGCGCCGACCTGTTCCCAGAGGCTGAGCACCTGCACGGCGACCGTGCTGGAGACGTCTCCGCGCTGGACGGGGGCGCATGGGAGGCGGTGATCGACACATCCGGCTTCGAGGCCGAGCACGTGGGCCGACTGTGCCAGCGGCTCGCAGACCGCGTCGGCCACTACGTGTTCGTCTCGTCGGTCAACGCCTACCCGGCGTGGCCGGTCGACCCGGTGGACGAGGACGCGCCGGTGTGGGAGAGCGGCGACGACTACGGGGCGCAGAAGGCGGCGAGCGAGCGGGCGGCCGAGGCGGCGATGCCGGGCCGCGTCGCATCCGTGCGCGCGGGCCTGCTCTGTGGGCCGCACGACAACGTGTTCCGGCTCCCGTGGTGGGTGCGGCGGATCGCGGCCGGCGGCCGCGTGCCTGCGCCCGGCGACCCGGAGCGGTTCGTGCAACTGATCGACGCGCGCGATCTCGCGACGTGGATGCTCGACCTCGCCGAGCAGCGCGTGCCGGGAGCGTTCAACGGCACCGCGCCGGCCGGCCGCACCAAGATGCGGGAGGTGCTCGACGCCGCGGTCGCCGCGACCGCCTCCGGCGCCGAGCTCGTGTGGCTGCCGGACGAACGCCTGCGGGCGGCAGAGGTCGAGCCCTGGACGGAGCTGCCGCTGTGGTCGCCGGCGAGCGAGTGGCCGGGCACGTGGGCGGTCGGCACCGAGCGCGCGCAGGCGTCCGGGCTGCGCTGCCGGCCGATCGCAGAGACGGTCTCGGACGTCTGGGACTGGCTGCAGGCCGGCGGCGAGTCGGAACTGGACGAGTGGCGCAGCGAGCATCGCCCGCCGCCGATGAAGTCCGATCGCGAACTTGGGCTTCTGGGTAGCTGACGCTAGGGTTCCCCGAATGCGCCCGGCCGGGCAGGGGTGTTCGGCCGCGCGATAAACGACGTCCCCACTAAGGGAGGCTTAGATGCGACGTCTTCATGTACTCGTGTTCGCCGTCTTGGCGTGCGCGTTGGTCATCGTTCCGGCCGCTCAGGCGGCACGGGTGAAGACCAAGGCTGTCGCGCAGGACAAGGCGGCGGTGCAGAAGTACTGGACCGCGGAGCGGATGCGCAACGCGATCCCGGCCAACAAGGTGCTGTCAGGCACGTTCGCGGCCAAGCAGCGCACGGCGGCCGCGCTCGCTCCGTCGACGCAGATTCCACCGCCGTACACGTCCCAGCCGACGAGCACGAACGGCAAGGTGTTCTTCACCGACGACGGGCTCAACTACGTCTGCTCGGGCACCGCGCTGCTGAGCGGCAACAAGAGCACGGTCTGGACCGCGGGCCACTGCGTGCACGACGGCGCGAGCAACTTCCACACCAACTGGACGTTCGTGCCGGCCTACGCCGACGGCTCGCGCCCGTACGGCACGTGGACGGCGCGCACGCTGCTGACCACCAACGGCTGGGCCACGAGCGGGGACTTCTCGTTCGACAACGGCGCTGCCGTGGTATCGACGAACGGCGGCTCGGCGCTGACTGATGTGGTCGGCGGCCGCAACCCGTCGTTCAACTACGCGCGCCAGCAGCAGTACGCGTCGCACGGGTATCCGCAGGCGCCGCCGTTCGACGGGCAGCGGCTGTGGCGGTGCGACTCGCCGCTCGTCTACGACGACACGTCGGCCAACCCGGCGACGATGGGCATCGATTGCGACATGACCGGCGGCTCGAGCGGCGGCGGCTGGATCGCCGGCGGCGGCGTGGCCTCGGTCAACTCGTACGGCTACTCGACGCTGCCGAACGTCATGTTCGGTCCCTACCAGGGGTCGGTGTCACAGAGCCTGTACACGCAGGCGGCAGGGAGCTAGCTCTACCTACGCCCCGTACGGCAGCTCGGCACGGATCGTCGTGCCGCTGCCGGCGGAGCTGGTGACGGCGAGGCTGCCATCGAGCGCCTCGACGCGGTGGCGCAGCCCGGTCAGGCCACTTCCGGCCGGGTCTGCGCCGCCGCCCCCGTCATCCGCGATCTCGATCACCAGGCGATCGTTTCCGTCCCGGATCGTCACCCACGCGTGGGCGTCGGCGCCGGCGTGCTTGGCGGCGTTGGTGAGCGACTCGGCGACGACGAAGTAGGCCGCGGCCTCCACCACGGGCGGGGGGCGGTGGTCGAGCTCCGCATCGACGGTGGCGCGGATCGCCGAGCGGGCGGCGATCGCCTCGGCGGCAGCCGGCAGGCCGCGGTCGGCGAGCACCGGCGGGGCGATCCCGCGCGCGAGGTCGCGCAACTCGGAGATCGCGGCGCTCGCCTCGCCGCGCGCCTCGCGCACGAGCTCGGCGGCCTCGGGGTGCTCCCCGAGCCGCGCCTCGGCGCGGCCGAGCTGCATCGTCAGCGCGACCAGCCGCGCCTGCGCGCCGTCGTGCAGGTCACGCTCGATCCGCCGCAGCTCGCCGGCCTGCACGTCGAGCACGCCGCGGCGCGTGCGGGTGAGCTCGTCGACGCGCTCGACCAGCTCGTGGTCGTCGCCCGTCATCCCGGCGATGACGGCATGCAGCGCAAGCAGCATCCCCAGGCAGACGATCGGGATCAGCGGCCAGAACTCGTCGCTGCCGGCCATCGCCCACGTGACGGTCAGCGTCACCGTGACGAACGAGAACAGCGCCGCGTGCACCGCGAAGATGCGCCAGCGTCCCGGTCGCACGCGCGACGCGCCGTAGAGCAGGGCGTTCAGCCCGAACGGGATCGCCAGGCCGAACCAGACCCAGCGCGGCCAGAACGAGCCGCCCGTCGTCGCCCAGATCGCCGTGACGGCGACCGCGATGAGCCCTGACACCGCCGCTTGGAGCGCCAGGACCCGTCGCCATCTGCCGCGTATCCGCACGCCGCGATGATCGCACCCGGCCTACTTCACGGGCAGCTCCAACCCGCTGACCGGCAGCCGCTCATCCAGGCACGAGACCTTCGCGCGCTCCGGGAGGGCGGGGCTGATCTCGCCGCCGGTGTTCGGGAAGTTGTCGCGGCGCGCGCCGTCGGAACTCGTGACGCACAGCGTCCGGCCGACGATCACCGGGCTTGTCGGGAACTCCATCGGCCCGGTGTTGCGCAGCCGCGACGCGGGATCGATCGGGTTCTGGAACAGCTCGAGCACGCGGCCCTTCTCCGTCACCACGACGATCGCGTTGCGCTCGTTGACCGCCGCGATGATGTTGCCGTCGCGGTCGAGCGCGATGCCGTCGACGCCCTCCAGGTACGGATGCTCCGGAAGCACGTTGTCGAGGCACAGCGTGTTGGCGGTGAACGTCTCATCGCAGCCGGTCGGGCTTTGCACGCGGCCACGGTGATCGAGCGCGACTCGCCAGATCGCCCCGCGTGCGGTGTCCGCGACGAACAGCGTCCCGTCGCGATCGAACGCAAGCCCGTTCGCCACCAGGTGCTGCGAGCCGAGGGTGTTGGCTGCGGCGCGACCGGTCGGCGTGATCGTGATCGTCCCGGGCGGCAGGCCGCGCGGGTCGCGCCCGACGCCGCCGACGCCGGCGACGACATTCACGTCATTGGCCATCGGCTGCACGCGGAAGACCTCAGTCGGGACGCCGTCGTCCCCGATCCGCCAGACGCGCCCCTGAGCGGTCCCGCCGTCCGACACCCACAGCTTGCCGCGGCGGTCGAACGCGACGCCGTTGGCGCCGGGGACGTCGGTGGCGAACACGGTCGCCGTCGGCGGGTTCGCGGCGCTCGGGCGCAGCCGCACGATGCGCGCGCCGTCGGCGATGAACAGTTCGCCGCGCGCGTCGAAGGCTAGGCCGGTGGGGTTGCACGGGGCTGGGATGGTCCCTACGACCACCGCGGCGCCGCCTGACGGCCGGGTGCGCAGGATCGGGCACGGGTCGACGCCGCGGCCCGGGGTGTACAGGTTGCCGTGGCGATCGGCCGTGAGGCCCTCCAGTCCGACGGTCGACTTGAGCACCGTCGTCCACGGCGCGTCGTCCGGCAGCGGCCCGTAGCGTGGCTCGTGATCACCGACCGCTGTGGCGCCGACGACACCTGCCCCAAGGATGGCCATCGCCGCGACGAGCACCAGCTTCCTCATGGTTCCTCCTCCCGTAGGGGGTTCGTGCCGCGTGTTACGCGCGAGGGCGCCCGGAGGTTTGATGTCCGTCGCGCTGATGAGGCGACGTTCCGTGAGTCGTCCTTTGGGATGACCGCGAGTCGTGCGCGCGGCGGGCGCAGAATCGTCCGCCGAGCCGACGACAGGTGACGGTTTCGCCGGAAGGCTTCTCGCATCGGATCAAACCCAATGCGAGGAACCTGAAATGGCTTACACCGGACAGACCATCGAGAACCCCGTCAGCGGCGAGCGGATCACCTTCCTGCAGACCGCCGCCGACACGGCCGGCGAGCGGCTCGAGTTCGAGCTCGAGCTCGCGGCCGACGGCCACGTGCCCGGCGCCCACGTGCATCCGGCGCAGGAGGAGCGCTTCCACGTGCTCGAGGGCGAGATGACGTTCCGGCTCGGTCTGCGGCGCATCGTCGCCGGCCCGGGCGAGACGGTCGTCGTCCCCGCGGGCCGCGTCCATCGTTTCGCGAACGGCGGCGACGGCCCGGCACGCTGCCGCGTCGAGGTCGTCCCCGCGCTCGACATGGAGCAGCTGCTCGAGACGACCGTCGAGCTCGCGCTCGAGGGCAACGTGACGCGGCGCGGGATGCCGAAGCCGCTGCACCTCGCCCTGTTCGTCGGACGCTTCCGGCGCGAGGTCAAGGCACCGTTCCCGCCCGCCTGGATCGTGCGCGCGCTGATGGCGCCGCTGGCAGCTGTCGCGCGCTGGCGCGGCCACGCCGAGCGCTATGAGCCGGTGGCCGAGGTCGTGGCGCTCCGCCCGCGCCGGGTCGAGGTGGCTCGCGAGGCGGCGTAGCGGCGAGGAGCGCGAGGAGCACGACTCCTCGCGCTCCCTCTCCGCCATTGTGCGCAGTGCCCTTGATCGGGTCTGGTGATCAGCGGGTCGTCGAGCGCGCTCGACGGGGCACCGACGGTCGGGCAGCCTGGCTGGCGTGCACGGGTCGCAAGCAATCCGCGAGCTGGCGCGGACGCGGCTCGGGTTCGAGCGGCTGCGGCCCGGCCAGGAGCAGGCGGTCGCCGCGGGTGCCGCCGGGCGGGACGTGCTCGCGGTCCTGCCGACCGGCGGCGGGAAGTCGGCGATCTACGAGCTCGCCGGCCTGCTGCGCGGCGGCCCCACCGTCGTCGTGTCGCCGCTGATCGCGCTCCAGGACGACCAGCTCGCCCACCTGCGCGCGGCCGGGCTGCCGGCGACGGTCCTGAACTCGGCGCAGTCGGCGGGTGCGCGGGCAACAGCGCTCGTCGAGGCCTGTGGACCAGACGAGTTCGTTTTCCTCTCGCCTGAGCAGCTCTCCAACGACGAGACCCGCGACGCCGTGAGGCGCGCCCGGCCGGGACTGTTCGTGGTCGACGAGGCGCACCTTGTGAGTCAGTGGGGACAGGACTTCCGCCCCGACTACCTGCGGCTCGGCGCGCAGGCGGACGAGCTCGGCGCCGGCGTGCGGATCGCGCTCACCGCGACGGCTGCGCCACCTGTGCGGCGGGAGATCCGCCTCCGGCTCGGACTACGCGACCCCGAGGAGATCATCGGCGACTTCGACCGTCCGCACATCGAGCTCTCCGTGCAGCACGCGCGCTCGCCCGAGGAGAAGCGGCGGCTGATCGCCCAGAGCGCCGGCGAGCTCGCCGGCTCCGGGATCGTCTACGCCGGCACCCACGCCGGAGCGGAGGCCGCGCGCGAGACGCTCTTGGCGGCGGGCGAGCGGGTGACGCTGTACCACGCCGGGCTGGGCGCTGGCGCGAGGCGGCGGGCGATGATGGAGTTCCTCGACGGCTCCGCCCGGATCGTCGCGGCCACGGTCGCGTTCGGGATGGGCGTCGACAAGCCCGACGTGCGCTGGGTGCTCCACGCCGACACGCCGGTCTCCCTCGACGCCTATTACCAGGAGCTCGGCCGGGCCGGTCGCGACGGCGAGCGCGCCGAAGCGCGACTGCTTTACCGGCCGGAGGACATCGGAGCGGCGCGGCACCTGACCGCGCGCGGCGTGTCGGAGGCCGTCGTCGCCGACGTGGCGGAGCGGCTCGCCGCGGCGGCGGTCGGGCAGCTCGGCTCGCGCTCGGCGACCCTGGCGCTGGCACGACTCGTCGATGCCGGCGCGGCCGTGTGGGCACCGGACGGGCGGGTGCACTGGACCGGAGCGATGGATGTCGCCGGCGCGCTCGCCGCGTCGCGGACGGAGCGCGAGCGCGGGCGCGAGGTCGAGCGCTCGCGGCTCGAGATGATGCGCCGGTATGCCGAGCACACGGGGTGCCGGCGCTCGTTCCTGCTCTCGTACTTTGGGCAGGACTACCCCGGCCCATGTGGTGCGTGCGACAACGACCGGCGCCGCCCACTGGCGAAGC
This sequence comes from uncultured Solirubrobacteraceae bacterium, assembly GCA_963792385.1. GTDB lineage: Bacteria > Actinomycetota > Thermoleophilia > Solirubrobacterales > Solirubrobacteraceae > DASSUW01. The sequence continues at coordinate 431,678 of CAWBVZ010000004.1, forward strand.
GCGGCACCGAGCCGTTCCCGGTTGGGACCCGCGTGGCCAGCGACCGCTGGGGCGAGGGGACCGTACAGCGCTACGACGGCGACCAGGTCACCGTGCTGTTCGACGACCACGGCTACCGCGACCTCCTGGTGCCGCTCGTGGTCGAGCGCGGGCTCCTGCGCCCGGCGCGGTAGCCGCCGGCCGAGAGCGAATGCGAATGCGGACATAAGCCCGAGCGATCGGGCTGAGGCGGATCGGCCGGTACTTTGGACGAAACGATCCTCGAACCGAGGAGCAAGCATGGCAACGAACGATCCGCAGTCGCCCGGGCGCGATGTGCACGAAGCCCTGAACCAGCCCGCCACCGACCCCGATCCGACGGAGTGGCCCGACCCCTACGACAAGCGGCCCGACCCACGGGATCCGGCGGCCGAAGCCGAGGAGATGGACTTCGGCGACGTGCATACGCCGACCGGCGCGACGAGCACGAGCGAGCCGCCGCATGAGGCCGACATCGAGGTCGACCCGCGCGAGGCGAACCCCCACGAGCTCAGGCGCCGCGAACGGCGCCGTGCGGGCGGCTGAGCGTCACAGCCGCACGTCGGCCTTACGGGTAATCGCCGTGCGTCAGCAGATAGACGGCGGCCAGCGTGCGCCACGGCCGGAAGCGCCCACCGAAGGCGTCCACATCGGCGAGCGATGGCTTGTCGAGTTCCCAGACGCGTGCCACGGCTCGGCGCAGCGCCAGGTCCGCGGCGGGCCAGATGTCTCGCCGGCGGAGCGTAAGCAGCAGCACGCCGTCGGCCGTGAACCGGCCGACGCCCTTGATCTCGGTGAGCGCGTCGCGGGCGGCGTCATCGTCGAGGGTGCGGAGCCGCGCGAGGTCGAGCCGCCCGTCGACGAGACGTGCGGCGAGGTCGTAGAGGTAGAGCGTCTTGGCGTGGGAGAGCCCGACCGCGCGCAGCGTGTCCTCGTCGATGGCAAGCAGCTGCGCCGGGGTCGGCAGCCGGCCGCCCTGCAACGCCTGGAGACGGCCACGGATCGCTGCGGCGGCAGCAAGCGAGATCTGCTGGCCGATCACCTGGGCCACCAGGGCGCTCCACAACTCGGACGGCCACGTGTCGAAGAAGGCGTCGGGGTCGAGCAGCGGGCGCTCGTCCACCAGCGCCGCCATCCGCGGGTCCGCAGAGCGCAGCACCGCTCTGCCCTGAGCCCACCGGTCGGCGCTCACCGGTGTGACCGGCTGAGCCTCTGGACGACGGAGAACGCCGGGCGTGGGTTCCCGTACGCGTCCACTAGGCCGGCGTCGAGGCGGCCGCCATGCGTCTCGCCGAACCACTTGTAGACGAACAGCCGCGTGACCTTCGACCGCATGCCGCGCCGTTTCGAGTCGTAGCGGTTGGCCAGCCTGAACATCCAGCGCGTGCGGCTCGCCGCGCGCGACTCTGAGTAGCGGAACTGCCGACTGTCGCCGAACTTCACGATCCCGCCCGTCTCGGTCAGCCAGACCTCGCCAGGCACCGTGTCCAGCATCCGGCGCGTGTCCGCCGACGTCAGGCGGTTCACGTCCTGGTAGTTGTGCAGGCCCCAGAGACGCGGGCTGCCCGGCGCGCGCCGCAGAAACGACCGCAGATACCTGCGCATGTTCGACGTGTCCAGGACGTCGGCCGCAATCACGCGGAAGTGGCGGCGACGTCGCTCGCGGACCAGCACCTTGTAGTAGCGCGCCGCGAGGCGCGGACTCTCGAACGTCGGCTGCGAGACGTGATTCACCTCGTTCCAGGCCGAGTACGTACGCACCCACGGGTAGAGGTCGTCGAACCGCCGGACCGACTTGCGGTAAGCGCTCGCGCTCGGTGCGCGGCACGCGCGGCTCCGCGAGTAGCGCCGGCCGTCGAAGCACCCGCGGTGCGCGGCGAACGTCACCAGCACGTCCTGCCGGCGGGCGCGGGCCGCGTTCATGAACGCGGCTACCTCGGCTTCCTGCCCGGTCGTGTCCCAGTCCCAGGCCACGATGTAGCGGACCTTCTGAAGCCTGAGGCTCTGCCAGGCCGGACTGCTGAACATGGCCGGGTTCTGCTCGCTGAGCCCGACGCGGTACTTCGCGTCCGCAGGCCCCGCAGCCAGCAACGGCGTGATGAGCGCAGCGACCAGCGTCATTGGGAGCAGACGCGACATCAGGTCTATCCCAGCATGCGGGATCCGCCCGATCGTCGAAGCGCAAGCCAGCAATGTCCTTATTGGTCAGGATTCGAACGCGGCGGTCCTGTCGGTTTGACACCCATCAACATCCGGGACTAGCTTCGGCAGCGCCCGAGGGGCAAGCACCCGGTACCAACGAGCCGTCCCTCGCGCGTGCCGATGGCTGGCTCATCGCGACCCCAGATCCGCTCTCCGCCCCGCGCCGGCGATCTTCACACATCGCTGGAAAGGAGGCGAGAGACGTGCGAACCAAGTTCGAGGTCTACATGGCCGTGGTTGCGATCGTTGCGCTCGGTGTGCTGGCGTTCGGGTCGACGTCCGCGGCGGCCGGCGGAAAGGGGAAACAGACCCTCCGGCTCGTTGCCATTGAGAACCAGTCGGAATTCCTCGATCTCGGCACCCCCGGGCCCTCGCTAGGTGATGAACTCGTCTTCTCGGACGTGCTCCGGCGCCACGGCCGGGAAGTCGGCGTGGGCGGCGGAGTCTGCACGGCCACGGAGGTCGTGCCGCCATACGACATTCTCACGTTCCATTGCGTCGCCACCCTCAGCCTGCGGCAGGGACAGATCACCCTGCAGGGGCTGGTGGAGAACCAGGGCGAGGACGACCATTCGCCCCACACCGTCGCAATCACGGGCGGGACCGGAGCCTTCCGCGGTGCCGGCGGCGAGGCCGTGATCCGAGACGTGAGCGAAACGCGGACCATCTACAAGCTGCGCTTCGACAAGAAGCACGGGAACGCGCACAAGAAGAAGCACCGGAAGTAGAGAGACCACAACGGCGTGGCGGCCGGGCCGCGAACACCCTGCGTCCCGGCCGTCCGCCGCATCGCTGGACGTCTAGTCAGCGCGAGGCGGCGCGGTCGACTCGCGGACGACGAGGCGGGTCGGGAGCTCGATGCGGCGGTTCACGTGCCGTGGGTTCTCCATCAGCCGGAGCAGGAGGCTGACGCCGTTGCGGCCCATCTCGGCCAGCGGCTGCCGGACGGTCGTGAGCGCCGGCGAGACGATCGTCGCGTACTTGATGTCGTCGAAGCCGACGACCGAGACGTCGTCGGGCACGCGCAGCCCGCGTTCGTACGCCGCGCGCAGCACCCCGAGCGCGATGGCGTCGTTGAACGCGAAGATCGCGGTTGGCGGCTTGGGCACGTCGAGCAGCACGGCGGCGGCCTCCGCGCCGGGCGCGAACTCGTAGTCCGACGCCACGACTAGGTCGGGATCGGGTGCGATCCCGGCCGCGGTGAGCGCGGCCTGGTAACCCGCGAGGCGTTCCTCGGTCGCGACCCATCCCGGGGGTCCCGTGATCGCGCCGATCCGCCGGTGGCCGAGCGCGAGCAGATGCCCCATCGCCTGATCGGCGCCCGAGCGGTGCGCTGCCGCCACCGACGGGATCCGCTCGTCGAGCGGCATCAGCGGGTCGACGACGACGAACGGGTAGTCGTCGTCGAGCGCCAGCTCGAGCTCGGCGCTCGACTCCTCGGGCAGCACGATCAGGGCGCCATCTGTCACCCCGTGCATCAGGCGATCGAGCAGCGACACCTCGCGCGCGTGCTCGTGCAACGTCGGCGAGAGGACCAGGCGCGTCTCGTGCTCGTAGGCCACCTCGGCGGCGCCGGCGAGGAGCGCCGAGAAGTACAGGTCGTAGAGGATCGGGACGATCACGCCGAGGAGGCCGGTGCGCCGCCCGTTCGCCGGCTCCGCGGTCAAGGCGCCCCCGGCGTCGTCATCGGCAACTCGATCGAGACCGTCGTGCCACGCTCCGGCGGGCTCTCGACCACGAACCGCCCGCCAAGCGCCTCCACGCGGTCGCTGAGGCCGCTGAGACCCGACCCCGCCTCGGCGACGGCCCCGCCCACACCGTCGTCGGCGATGCGCGCACGGACAACGTCCCGGTTGCTCGCGACCGTGACCGTGATCGTCGCGGCGCGGGAGTGCTTGATCGCGTTGGCGAGCGCCTCGGAGACGACGTAGTAGACGGCGGTCTCGATCGGTGGCGGCGGCCGCTCGTCGATGTCGACCTCGATCGCCACGGGAATCGGCGCCCTGCGCGCGAGCGCTCCCAGCGCGATGCGCAGGCCGCCGCGCGACAGCTGCCCGGGGTGCAGGCCACGCGAGACTTCGCGCACGTCATCGAGCACCGCTTCGAGATCGCGCTGCGCCTGCTCGAGGCCCGTCCGCGCCTCGTCCTGATCATCCGGGATCGCTTCGCGGATGCCTTGGAGGTCGAGGCGGATGGCGACGATCCGCTGCTGCGTGCCGTCGTGCAGGTTGCGCTCGAGCCTGCGGCGCGCCTCGTCTGCCGCCGCGACGATGCGGGCGCGTGACGCGAGCAGCTCGGCACGCGTGGTCGCGTTCGACACGGCGGTGGCGACGAGCTCCGTGAACTGCCGTAGCCGGATCTCCGAGTGCTCGGGGATCGGCTCGGGCATCTTCGAGATCGCGATGATCGCGCCCCACGTGGCGCCGTCGACGATGATCGGCGCGCCGATCGCCGACCGGAATACCGCCCCGCGGGCCACCTCGGCGATCGCGCCCTCGAGGGCGCTGTAGTCGTCGATCCGGGCCGAGCGACCGGTGCGAAGCACCGCCGCCATGACGCTCGGCCCGTCGAGGGTCCAGTTGCTGCCGACCGGGAACGGGTGGTCTCCGAAGGCGCCGATCACGGTGCCGGTGCCGTCACGCTCGTAGCGGGCCATCTCCACCAGTGGGAGGCCCAGGATGGTGGCGACCTCCTGGGCCACGGCGTCGAAGATCGCGTCCGGCAGCGCGCCCTCGGCCACGAGCGTCGCTACCCGGCGCAGCGCCTTCTGCTCCTCGGCCAGCCGCCGGAGGTCGTCGTTGGCCTGCGCCTTCGAGATCGCCGTCGCGACGAGCTCGGTGAACGCGGCCAGCCGCGTCTCGATCTCCTGGGCGGACTCGGTCGAGACCACCAACGTGCCGGTGTATCGCCCGGCGAAGCTGGGCAGCGCCTCGCGGCGGTGTCGGCGCCCGACGGCGACCATCCCCCAGACACTTCCGTCCACCACGATCGGCACGCCCACGCCGGAGTTCCAGCCGGAGGCGCGCGCCGCGGCGGCGACCGGGCCTCCGAGCTCTGAGTAGTCGTCGATCCGCGCCGGCCGCCCGGTCTGGTGGACCATGGCTATGAGGCTGGGGCCGTCGAGCGGCCAGCGGCTGCCGACCGGGAAGCCGGGATCCTTGACCGAGGCCACGACCACCGACGTCTGGTCGGGCTCGAAGCGGAGGACGCGCACCGCCGAGACATCGAGGATCCGAGCGACCTCCTCGGCGACGGCCGCGAAGAGCGCGGACGGTTCCGCCCCTTTGGCCACGAGCGTCGCGACGCGCCGCAGCGAGGCCTGCTGATCGGCGAGCCGTCGCGGGCGGGCGCGCGACTCGACCCCTGCGATCGCAACCGCCACGAGATCGGTGAAGTCGCGCAGGTCGCTGTCAATGTCGGGGGGCAGCGGCTCCGGCGAGCCGACGCAGATCACGCCCCAGATCCTGCCCTCGACCACGATCGGGACGCCGACTACAGACCGCACGCCGGACTTGCGGACACGCTCGCCGATCGTTCCCTCAACCTCGGAGTAGTCGTCGATGCGCGCGGGCCGCCCGGTATCGAGGACCGTCGCCGCCACGCTTGGACCGTCGAGCGGCCAGCGGCCGCCGACCGGGAACATCGGCGCGTTGAGCGCGGCGACCGCGGTCGCCACGCGTCCCGGCTCGTAGCGGATCACGGCAATCGTCGGCACGCCGAGGACGTCGCCTACCTCCTCGACCACGGCGGCGAACAGCTCGGCCGTCGGTGCACCGCCGGCGATGAGCCTGGCAAGACGCCGCAACGCGACCTGGCCGTCGGCGAGCCGCCGGAGCCGCGCGTGCGTCAGCGCGCTCGAGATCGCCACCGTCACCAGCGGCGCGAATCCGCGCAGGCGGGCCTCGGAGTCGACCGGCAGCGCCTCGTCGTCCGCCATGCCGGCGCACAGCACACCCCAGACCGCGTCATCGACCGTGACCGGGACGGCGACCGCCGAACCCGTGGTCGTTGCGCGCCGCGTCTCGTGGACCGTCGCGGCAAGCCCGGGACCGTCCGGTGGCCAGTCGCCGGCGAGCAGCGTGGTCGCCGCGTCCGGCTCGTACCGACCGAGCGCGACCGCCGGCATGCCCAGTACCGCCGACGTCTCCGCCACGAGCGTGGGAAACACGTCCGCCGCCGCCGCGCCGTCGCAGACCAGCGCGACGAGACGTGCGAGCGCAGCTTCCTCCTCGGCGGTGACGGTCATCGTGACGGTTGCTCTCCGACGCGATGATGTCAGGCTCGCGCGCGGCCGCCCAGGTTCGATAAGTCGTAACGATGGAGCGATTGGCGGCCGTTCTCAGACCGCTCGATCGTCCCGCCCGCCGGGATGAGCCCCTGCGGTCGGACAAGCATCACCACGACGAGGATCGCGCCGTAGATGCCGGAGCTGATCGCCGACAGGTCGAACTCCAGGCCGAGCTTGCTCGGAAGGTCGAACAGGACGTCGGGCAGCAGGTAGTTGTTGACGACCGAGAGGACGATCGCGCCGACCACGACCCCCGGAATCGATCCGAGGCCGCCGAGCACGACCATCGCGAAGATGAAGATCGAGAAGGAGAACTCGAACTGGCCCGCGTTGACGACGCTCAGGCGTGACGCGAAGAACGCGCCCGAGATCCCGCCGAACGCGGCGCCGGTGCCGTACGCCAGGAGCTTGGTGCGGACGATCGGGATCCCGGCGCTGGCGGCGGCCGACTCGTCGTCGCGCATCGCAACCCACGCCCGGCCGATGCGCGAGTCGCGCAGGTTGACGTTCACGACGAGCGCGAGCGCGACCAACACGAGCGCGAACCAGTACCACGGCCGTAGGTCGAGGGCTCCGAAGCGCCCGACCAACGGCAGCTCGATGCGGTCGATCGGGCCGATGCCGATCGCGCCGGAGGTGAGCGTGCCGCCGAAGAGCTCGATCCCGCGGCCGTTGGCCACGATCTGGCCGATGATCTCGCCGAAGGCGAGCGTGACGATCGCGATGTAGTCGCCGCGCAGCCGCAGCGTCGGCACGCCGATCAGGGTGCCGGCGATGGCCGTCGCCGCGACGGCGAGCGCCAGGATGAGGAGGAAGTTGACGTGGATGCCGGGCGTGCCGGCCACGGAGTCGCCGGCCAGGATTGCGATGCCGTGCCCGTCGGAGCCGGCGTTGGCCCAGAAGCCCGAGCCGAAGTAGGCCGCGGTGTACGCCCCGATCGCGAAGAAGGCCACGTAGCCGAGGTCGAGCAGGCCGGCGAAGCCCACGATGATGTTGAGCCCGAGCGCCATCACCACGTAGGCGGCGGCCAGGACCATGTTGTTGACGACGACGCCGCCCGCGCTGAAGAACAGCGGTGCGACCGCGGCGAGCGCGAACGCGGCCGCCACCCGGGTCACGCGAGTGCTCTGTGTCGATCGGCGGCCTGGCTCACCGGGCAGGCCCCTTCGTAGTGCCCGCAGGCGTGCGCGTCGCAGAGCCGGCACACCGCCATCGCCGCGCGCACGTCGACGATCGCCGCGTCGAGCACCGCCCCGACCAGCCGCTCGAGGTCCCGCATGTCCGCGGCATCGAGCTTCGCGACGGCGAGGAGCAGGACGCGCGCGCGGGCGGCCAGCGCCAGCTCGGCGAGCTCGCGACCAGCCGGCTCGAGCCACACACGCACACGGCGCCCGTCCGAGGGATCCGACTCGCGGCGCGCCAGGCCGGCCGCTTCGAGACGGTCCACGACGCGCACGGCACGGGAGTGCGAGACGCGCATCGCCTCCGCGAGCACCTCCACCGACCTGCCATCCGCCCACTGGTGAAGCGACACCAGCGCGGCCGGTGGACCCCCGGCCATCCCCGTCGCCATCTCGGTTGCCTCCCGGATGTCGTCGCTCAGCGTCAGCGCCATCGCTCCGAGTCGATTCGCGACCTGCGATGTATGTGCCTCAGGCATATATCAAGGATACGCAAGGAAGAGCCGCGCCGCGGGGGTGAGCGGCTTCCCCCCGGCGGGGCTACCCGCGCCTGACCCGGGCGAGGACGCTCGCTGCGGCTCTTCCCCGACACCAAGGAGACAAGCCGTGGCCATCACAGGCGACTGGGACCGGCGGATCAGCCGCCGGACACTGCTCAAGAGCGGCGGCTCGTTTGCCGCCGGCATGACGCTGGTCGGGATCACGAGCGGTCCGGCCTTCGCGCAGCCGATCTTCGACAGCTACCCCTTCACGCTCGGCGTCGCCTCGGGCGACCCGACCCCGAAGGGCTTCGTGCTGTGGACGCGGTTGGCGCCCAACCCGCTCGCGGTCGGCGGCGGCCTGCCGCCCGAGCCCTACGACGTGCGCTACGAGGTGGCACGGGACGACGGCTTCCGTCACATCGTCCGCCAGGGAACGACCGTCGCCCTGCCCGACGAGGCGCACAGCGTCCACGTCGAACTCGACGAGCTGCCGCCGAAGCGCGAGTACTTCTACCGCTTCAAGGCCGGCGACGAGATCAGCCCGGTGGGCCGAACCCGAACCGGACCGCCCGGCAATTCCATGGTCGACGCGGTCACCTTCGCGTTCGTCTCCTGCCAGAACTTCGCGGACGGCTACTTCACGCCGTACGCCGACGTCGCCGCCGCGGAGGACATCGAGGCGGTCATCTTTCTCGGCGACTACATCTACGAGGGATCGGCCCGCGTCGTGCGGGCGCACGCCCCCGCGCGCGAGATCCGGACGCTCGACGAGTACCGGCTCCGCCACGGCCAGTACAAGACTGACGTCCACCTGCAGGCGGCCCACGCCGCACATCCGTGGCTCGTCACCTGGGACGACCATGAGTTCAAGAACAACTACGCGGACTTGGACCTCGACCCCAACGTGCCGATCGAGCAGGTCCGCGCCCGTCGCGCGGCGGCCTACCGGGCCTATTGGGAGCACATGCCGCTCTCGCGCGCCCGCAAGCCGGAGGGACCCGACCTGCAGCTCTACCGGCGCTTCCACTGGGGCAAGCTCGCCACCTTCAACGTGCTCGACGGGCGCCAGTACCGCTCCGACCAGCCCAAGGCCTGCATGACGGCCGAGCGCGATGCGTCCGGCTATTGCCCCGACGACCTGAACCCCGAGCGCACCATGCTCGGCACCGAACAGCGCGGCTGGTTGCTCGAGGATCTCGCGACGACGAAGGCGCGCTGGAACGTGCTTGCACAGCAGACGGGCTTCGCGCCGTTCAACCGCGAAACGCCTCTCCTCCCGCGCAACTTCGGCATCGAGGCCGACAGCTGGGACGGCTATGTCGCCGAGCGCCAAATGATCCTGGACTGGGTGGTGCAGCACGGCACATCGAACCCCGTGGTGCTGACCGGCGACTCGCACCAGAACTGGGTCCGCAATGTCCCACCGGACTATCGGAACTTCGACGGCCAGCCGGTCGCGACCGAGCTGATGGGCACGTCGATCTCCACCAACGGCAATCCCGTCGCACAGTCGATCCGGTACGCGGACGACCCGTACAACCCGCACATCGTCTTCCGCAACAACAACCGCGGCTACGTGCGCTGCCACCTCACGCCGGAGGTCTGGACGAGCGAGTTCCGAATCGTGTCGACGGTCACGAGCGCGGAGGCTTCGGCCTCCACGCTCGCAACCTTCGCGATCCAGAACGGGCGCGCCGGTGCTGAACGCGTCGGCGTGTAAGCCGCTCGCCCGATACTCAAGTCGGCGCTCCAGCGGTCGAGCACGTGGGTGATATGGCCGCAGGCGAGGCGATCGAGGTCCACCGCGCACTGGACCGCGCACGCGACCTCCACCACGAGGACCATGAGGCGGCGCTGGCCGAGGCGATCCGCTGCCACGAGATCGCGCGGACGCTCGACGATCCCACGCTGCGCTGCCGTGCCCTCGTGCTCCAGGCCGCGGTCATGCTCCAGCGCGGCGACCTGCGCGGTGGCGTCGCGCTGACGATCGAGGCCGAGCCCCACGCCGAGCGCGGCGACGACGACCGTGCGCGCGCCGAGCTGTCTGCCGTCAAGGGGCAGCTGAACTTCTTCGCCGGCTCCTACGCCGAGTCGCTCGTGGAGGCCGAGCGGGCGATCGCGATCGCCGACCGCTGCGGCGACATCAACCTGCGGGTCTTCGCGCGGCGGTACGGATGCGTCGTCTTCGGCAACGTCGGCGTGCGCAACTGGCACGCGCGGCTGGACGAGGTCCTGAGCCTGGCGATCGAGGCCGGCAACCCGTGGGAGGAGGCGATGTCACGCAACGACCTCGCCCACGTGATCATGGAGCAGGGCGACTTCCCTCGAGCGGAGCGGGAGATCGCCGCGGGCTTCGCCACCGCGGCAACCTTCGCGCCCCGCAACCGGTTCGCGCTCGCCGTCCTCAACTGCACCCGGTCCGAGATCGGGCTGCGCGCGGGCCGCGCAGCGGAGGCGCTCGCCGACGCCGAGCGTGCCGCCAACCTGCTCAGCTCGACCGCCGACCCGAACCCCTACCTGCTGGCGATGATCGTCGTGACCGAGGTGCAGGCGCTCCTCGCACTTGGGCGGCTCGACGAAGCGGCTCGCTGCGGACAGCGCACCGTGTCGCGGCTTGGCGAGCGCGTGCCGCAGGCCCGCAGCCTGATCCTCAGCACGGTCGCGGCCGCGCTGCGCGAGGCGGGCCGGACCGAGCAGGCCTACGACGTCCTCAGCCACAGCGCCGAGGTCGAGCGCCGCGCCTTCCAGGAGCTCTCCGAGCTGCAGCGCGGGCTCGAGCGCGCGACGCTGGAGACCGTCGCCGCGCGCGACCAGAGCGACGCACTGGCCGCGAAGAACCGCGAGCTCGAGGGCGTCGTGCGCGAGCTCGACGACGCACGCGTGGCGCTCGAACAGCGGACCGCCCAGCTCGAGTACACCCAGGTGCAGCTGCGCGAGCAGGCCGACCGCGACTGGCTCACCGGGCTCCACAACCGCCGCTACCTGGCGCGCGAGGTCGACCGGCACGCGGCCGCGCCGAGCGCTGGCCCGTTCAGCTTCGCCGTGCTCGACCTCGACGACTTCAAGGGCATCAACGATCGCTTCGGCCACCAGGCCGGCGACCGCGTGCTGATGCGCGTCGCCGCCCTGCTCCTTGGCGAGCTGCGCGGTCAGGACGTCGTCGTACGCACGGGAGGAGAGGAGTTCGTCCTCCTCATGCCGCACACCGAAGCCGGCGCGGCCGCCGCGTGCTGCGAGCGGCTCCGCAACACGATTCGGGATGAGCCGTGGGACCGCATCGCTCCCGGCATGCGGCTCACCGCCAGCGTCGGGCTCGCCACCGCGGAGGACGCGAGCAACCTGGTCGCCCTCGCGGAGCTCGCCGACGACCGGCTGTTCGAGGCGAAGCGCTCGGGCCGCGACCGCGTCGTCGTCGTCTAGCTACGCGCCGGGCGAAGGGAAGTCGTAGCGCACGAACCGCTCGAGCTCGGGATAGAACTCGCTCGTGGTGACCGGCACGCGGGCGAAGCGCGCCAGCGGCTCCTCGCCCTGCGCGCCCTTGCCGGGCTGCCGCATCGCGATCCGGACCTCGTCCGCGTCGAGCTCGATCACGTTGTAGGACGGCGGCATCGTGCCGCGCACGCGCAGCGTCGACACCGTGCCGGAGTGCACCACGCGGACGCCGGAGATGCTCCACACGTACGGCACGTGGCGGTGCCCGGAGAGCACCAGGTCCACCTCGAGCTCGCGCAGGATCGCCATCACGTCACCGGCGTCGCGGAGGTTGTTGACGTCACGGCCGGTCCCGGGGACGGCCAGGATGTGATGGTGGAGGACGACGATCCGCGGACCCTCCGTCCAGCCCCGCAACTCGGCGTCGAGCCAGCCGTAGTGCTCGCGCCCGAGCTCGCCCTCGTCGAGGTCGGGCTTGGTCGAGTCGATCACCACGACCTTCGCGTGTCCCTCGCTGACCGCCACCGTCGTGACCGAATCGCGGGCGCCGAAGAAGTCCTCGAAGTGCCGGTAGCCGACGTTGCGGGCATCGTGGTTGCCCATCGCCACGACCACGTTCGGGCACGCGAGCTCGCTGAGGAACTCCTTGCACGACGCGAACTCGCTGCGGTAGCCCTCCATCGTGAGATCGCCGGCGACGACCACGAGGTCCGGGGCGAACTCGTTCGTCTCCTCGATCGCGGCGCTCAGCAGATCGGGCCGGAACAGGCCCGCGCCGACGTGCAGGTCGGACATCTGGACGATCCTCATCGGCGCCCCGCCCACAGCCGGTCGGCGCCCGCCCAGGCGGCGAAGCACAGCCCGCCGACAGTGCCCGTGACGGTCATCAGCACGCCCGCGGCGGCCGCCTCGGCCACCCCGTCGCTGCCGAGGATCAGGACTGCCGCCGCCGCGCCGACGCTGGGGCCGACCGGGAGCTGACCGAGCGTCACGACCGCGATCAGCACGGCGATCGCGTCGAAGAACGAGGCGTCGACGCCGACCGCGTGCAGCAGCAGCCAGTTGCGGAAGATCTGCGCGAACACGGCCACCAGCACGAAGCCGACCACGAGGCTCCCGCCGTGCAGGCTGCGGAGCACGGTCAGGCCGCCCCACAGCTCGCGACCCTTGCGAAGGGCGAGGTGCCGCAGGCCGGCGCTGACCGTCGCGATCACCGCGAGCACGATCAGCGGCAGCCACCACGGCAGGCCGAGCGGCACGACCAGGGTGAACGACGTCAGCGCGGCCAGCATCGCCTCGACGGCGAGGATCGGGAACTCGGCGGCGATCAGCGTCGGCACCTGCGGGCTGACCTCCGGTGACGAGCGGCGCAGGGCGGCGATCCGCGCGGCGACCCCGAGCTGCCCGTTCACCACGCTGCCCAGGACCTGCATGCTCGACGCGCGGTAGAGGACGCGCCGAGGGACGGTCCCGCCCGCCGCGCAGATCGTCAGGTGCCACGCTTCGCTGCGCGCGAGCAGCGCCACGATCTGCAGCAGCGCGGTCAGCGCGAAGACCCACGCGGAGACGCTCTCGAGCGCCTGCTCGAACTCCTCCCGCTGCCCGGACAGCAACCACACCAGCACCGCCGCGGTCGCCAGCGAGCCGACGATCGTGATCGGCGCGCGGTGGCGGCGACCGAAACGGCGCAGCCGGGCGACCATCCCCGCCGACGGCACCGCGCTGGTCGGCGGCAACGGGGCGACCGGTTCCATGCGCATCGTCAATGACTCTAATCCGCCGGCCACGCGCCGCGTGCGGCATCGAGCAGCGCTACGAGGTAGCACGCGAGCGCGAGCAGGATCACCGCGGTCAGCCCCCACGTGATCGCCACGCCGACGGCGAGGACGGAGGCGAGCACGGAGGTGACGCCGTTGACCGCCCACGCCCACGGGACCGCCCCGGCATGTAGGCCGGCGAGGCGGGTCAGCCCGATCGGCATCGCCATCCCGAGCGCGACGCCGACGGGCGCCAGCAGGGCGACCGAGAGCGCGACGCGGGCGGCGAACGGCAGGTCGATCAGCGCGGCCAGCAGCGGCTGGAGGGCGACCGCGGCGGCCGCGAGCAGCACGCAAGCGAACGCAAGCGCGGCGAGCAGCGCGCGGCGCGGATCGCGCAGGCGCGCAGACACCAGCGAGCCGACGCCGGTCGAGAGCAGCAGCGAGAACAGCACGACCGACAACGCGTAGGTCGGGAATCCGAGGAACAGCACGAAGCGCTGGATCAGCGCGATCTCCAGCGCCAGGAAGCCGAGCCCGATCGCCGCGAAGAAGCCCATCGCGCGCAACGGCGGGTGGTCGCGCGTCGGAGCGAGCAGGAGCGGGAGCCCGAACGCGGCCGCGCACAGGACGATCAGGAAGGCCAGCGTGAGCGCGAGCACGCGCACCGGGTCGGTGGTGAAGAAGTAGCCCGGCGGCGGCTTCGCCGCGAGGTCGCCAAGCCGCGTCATGTTGAAGAAGAACGGGCGGTTGTCGGTCGGCGCGCAGACGTCGAGCCGGTACGAGCCGCAGAACTGCGCGTAGCTCGGAGCGGCCGCGAGGTCTGCCCACTCGAGCTGGTACGGCCCGCCCGGGGCGAACGCCACGCCGTCGCCGCGCTCGCGCGCAAGCGTGCGGATGCGGTCGAGCTCGGCGTCCGTCCACGGCTCGCGGCGCACGAGCACGGTGCCGAACAGCTCGTTGAAGATGTCGTGGCCGAGCAGCACCACGACGTTGCGCTCCGGATGCTCGACGCCCTCGTCGTCGAGCGCGGCGAGCGCCAGCACGGTCGCTCGCAGCGCCTCGTCGCCGACCAGCCGGTGCAGGCGGGTGACGCTGAGGATCCCGCCCGGCGCCAGGTGGTCGAAGTACTCGCCGAACGCCTCTCGCGTGTAGAGGTTCGCCTCGGTGAGCGCGAAGCCCGCGGCCGAGTTGGCGCTCAGCGTGTCGGTGAAGCCGATGTGGATGACGTCGTAGCGGGTGTCGCGGGCCGCGAGCCGGGAGCGGCCGTCGCCGATGTCGACCGCCACGCCCGGGAGCGAGTAGGGCGAGCCGGACCAGCGCGCGAGGTCCTCGTCGACGACCTCGCGGATCGCCCGGTTGAGCTCGATCACGTCGACCCGCCGCTGCCCTGCGCTGAGCGCGTTCTCGATGTCGCGACCACCGCCGCCACCGATCACGAGCGTCCGTCCCGGCCCCGCGAGCTCGTAGCCGACGCTCTGCGGGCCGAGCTTGAGCGTGCGCCAGTCGGGCAGCGGCTCGCCCGGGTTGCGGACCGGCACAGGCGCGTAGACGCGGTCGTAGAACAGCGGCGCGAACTTGGTGCCGGCGGGCGGCGGGTATCCGAGCACGCGCGAGAGCGGCGTCCAGCGCGTCACCAGCGGCGCGGCGTCGCTGGTGGTGATGTGCGGCGGCAGCGCGTACAGCGACGTGGTGGCGGCGAGCACCACCGCGACGACGGCGAGCGCCACCGCACCCACCGCGATCCGGCCGCCGCCGAACAGCAGCGCGGCGATCGCAGCCAGCGCCGACAGCGCCACCAGCAGCGTGGTGCCGGAGACGAGCCACAGCAGCGGCACGACCGCGAGCGCGCCGATCGCGGCGCCCGCCAGATCGAACGCGTACACGGTGCCGATCGAGCGCGTGTAGCCGCGCACCGCCAGGGCGATCACGACCCCGGCCACGCAGAACGGGACCGCCGCGAGCACGCAGATCGCCGCGAGGGTCAGCGCGAAGTCGCGCGTGACCCCGCTGCCGAGCCCGCTCGAGTAGTCGAGCCGCACGAGCGCCAGCGGCATCACCACCAGCAGCACCGCCAGTGCGCCGCTCCAGCGCGCCAAGCCGCGGCTCGACCGGCCCCTCGGCCCAGGCCTGCCGCATGTAGACCACGAGCCCGCCGGCGCCGACACCCAGCAACGCCAGCGAGATCGCCAGGAAGCTGAAGTGGTACGCGAGCACGGCTGAGAGGACGCGCGTGAGCAGCACCTGCAGCGCGAGCGTGCATCCCGCCACGAGGCCGACGCCGAGCGCGGCGCGCAAAGGGGCACGTGCGGGCATGGCGCGGCAACCTATAGGGATGACTCCTGACTGGCGGGCACTGGAGGATGCGATCGCGGGCGACGTGGTCCTTCCCAACGCATCCGACTACGACGAGGCGCGCAGGCCGACGATCGCCCGTTTCCACGACACGAGGCCGCAGGCGGTGGTGCGTTGCCGGACCGCGGCAGACGTGGCCGAGGCGATCTGGTGCGCGGGCCGGTATGGCCTGCGGGTGGCGCCACGCAGCGGCGGCCACTGCTTCGCGGGGCGCTCCAGCAGCACCGGAATCGTGATCGACGTATCGCCGATGGACTCCGTGTCCGTCGCCGACGGCGTGATGACCGTCGGCGCGGGGGCGCGGCTCGGCGCCGTGTACGACGCGCTGGACGCACACGGCCTGACGATCGCCGCCGGGTGCGGGCCGACCGTCGGCATCGCGGGCCTCACGCTCGGCGGCGGGCTCGGGATCCTCGGCCGCACGCACGGCCTCACGTCCGACCAGCTACTCGGCGCACAGGTCGTGCTGGCCGACGGCCGCATCGTCGACTGCGACGAGGACCGCGACGAGGAGCTGTTCTGGGCGCTGCGGGGCGCCGGCGGCGACATGTTCGGCGTCGTGACGTCGCTCGTCTTCCGCACGGTGCCCGCACCGGCGACGACGATCTTCCAGCTGTTCTGGGAGCACGCCCACGCGGCCGCGGTGATCGACGCGTGGCAGGCGTGGGCGCCCGATGCGCCCGACGAGCTCGCGGCCAGCCTGCTCATGACCGCCTCCGCCGATCCCGCCGAGCCACCGGTCGTCGAGGTGTTCGGCGCGATGCTCGGCTCCGAGGCGGGCACGGCTTCGGTGCTCGCCGACCTGGTCGACGCGGCGCGTGCCGAACCGACGTCGGCCACGCGCACGCACCTGCTGTACCGGGAGGCAAAGCGGCAGCTGGCCGAGCGTGGTGAGGGCGACGACGACCCAGGGCACCTGTACAGCAAGTCGGAGTACTTCCGCGAGTCGGTGCCGGCCGACGCCGTCGCCGCGCTCGTGGCTCACCTCGCGAGCGACCGCGTCGCGGGCGAGTCACGCGAGCTGGACTTCTCGCCGTGGGGCGGCGCGTACAACCGCGTGCCCGAGGACGCCACCGCGTTCGCGCATCGGGCCGAGCGCTTCCTCCTCAAGCCGGCCGTCATGGTCGATCCCGCCGGCGACAGCGACCATGCGCGGAGCTGGCTGGCGCAGGCGTGGGCGACGGTCCACCCGTACGGGACCGGTCGCGCCTACCAGAACTTCCCGGACCCGGACCTCGACGACGAGGCACGCGCGTATTTCGGCCCAAATCACGACCGGCTGGCGCGGATCCGGCGGCGCTACGACCCGAGCGATTTCTTCAGGTACGGGTGACCGCCCCGGGGCCGGGGGAGGCCGAACTCGGACACGCAGGGCAGCGCGATAGAGGCATCTGGCACATGTTGGGAAGCTTCTCTTATGAGCCCCACCACCATCACCATCGTCCACGCGTCGGCCGTCCACAGCGTCCGCGTGAACCGCCGCCGTAGCAGCCGCTAAGGAGCCATCGTGCCCGTCACCGTCACCCCGCGCCGCCCCGCCGCCAACGCACCGCACAGCTTCATGCTCGCCACCGTGCGTGAGCTGCCGCCGGTCACGCGCCCGGGCACGTTCGACGCGACCTGGTAGGGCACTAAGGCCCTAGGTCCGCCGCAGCCGCTCGCGAGCGGCAGCCTGGACCCGGCGGGCCACGGCAGGCGTCGTGCGCATCAGGTCGTGCAGTTCGCGCGGCGGTAGGACGAGGAGGCGGAGGGGCTCGGAGGCCGTGACGGTGGCCGAGCGGGCGTAGCCGTAGCCGGCACCCCAGTCGAGCGCCGCAAGCTCGCCGAAGAAGTCGCCGGCGCCGAGATCGCGAACGTGGTCGCCGCCGATCCGCACCTCGGCCGCGCCGGCGACGATGACGTAGAAGTCGCGCTCGAGCTGGTCGCGCTCGACGACCGCCTCGCCCGGCGCGGCCGTGCGCTCGCGCGCGCTGGCGGCGACGCGCGACGCCTGCTCGGCCGTGAGGTCGTCGAACAGCGGCAGGCCGAGGATCGTCGCCGGGTCGAACGGCCGCAGGCGCGCGACCGCCGCGTCGGCGATCGTCCCGTCGCGCGCCGGCCGCGCGGGCGCCGTAGGACGGGTGGGTAGGTCCGGCCGCGCGGCCGCCGCGAACCAGTCGAGCACCCACTCGACGTCCTCGGCGCGCGAGGTGTGGTTGAGGATGCAGATCCGGATCGCGTAGCGCCCGTGCAGCCGGGTCGAGGAGACGAGCGCCTCGCCCGTCGCCTCGAGCCGAGCGACCAGCGCGGCGTTCAACTCGGCCAGGTCGTCCTCGTCGTCGACGCCGTCGAACCGCCGCCGGAAGCACACGATGCCGAGCGAGGCAGGCGACATCAGCTCGAGGTCGTCGCTGGCGCGCACGTGCGTTTCGGCGAGCGCGGCGAGATCCAGGCAGCGGTCGACGGCGGCGCGGAACGCGTCGAGCCCGAGCGTCTGGATCGACATCCACACCTTCAACGCCCGCCACCCGCGCGTCAGCTGGAGCCCGAGGTCGGAGAAGTTCACCTCGCCGTCCTCCACCGCGGCGTCGCGCAGGTAGTCCGGCACGATCTCGAACGCCCGCCGCAGCAGCCGGCCGTCGCGCACGAGCAGCGCGCCGCACTCCATCGGCTGATAGAGCCACTTGTGCGGGTCGAGGGCGATCGAGTCGGCCGCCTCGATCCCGCGCAGCGCCTCCCGGCCGCGATCCGCCAGCACCGCGAAGCCGCCGTAGGCCGCGTCGACGTGCAGCCACACGCCGTGGCGCCGGCAGACGTCGGCGAGCGCGTCCAGCGGGTCGACCGCGCCGGTGTTCGTCGCGCCCGCCGAGACCGACGCGAACAGCGGCGAGCGGCCGGCGCGCATGTCGGCCGCGATCGCGCGCTCGAGCCGCTCCGCGCTCAGCCGCAGGTCGTCGCCCGCCGGCACCACCCGCAGCTGGTCGGGCCGGAAGCCGAGCAGCCGCGCCGCGCGGGCCAGCGACGAGTGCGCCTGGTCGGACACGTACGCGACCACGCGGTCGGACATCTGGCCCAGCAGCGCCTCGCGCGCGCAGGCGAGCGCCGTCATGTTCGCCGCCGACCCGCCGCTGAGCAGGATCCCGGCGGCCGCCCGCGGATAGCCGAGCCAGTCCTTGAACCAGTCGAGCACGGTCAGCTCGACCTGGCTCGGGCCGGCCGACTCCATCCACGACCCGACGTACACGTTGAGCGCGCTCGCGACGAAGTCGCCGACCGCTCCCGGGAACGTCTGGCACGAGGGGATGAAGGCGAAGAAGCGCGGATGGTCGGCGCGGTTCATGAACGGCAGGACGTCCTCGGACAGGCGCGCGAGCACCGCGTCGAACGGCTGTGCCGCTCCGGGCGGCGGCTCGTCGAGCCGCGCCGTCATCTCCTCGCGCGTGGCGCGTCGCAGCACCGGGATCGAGGGATCGGCGAGCCGCTCGACCAGCAGGTCGACGGCCTGGTACCCGATGGCCCGCATCGCCTCGGGCGAGAGCTCGAGCGGGTCGCTCATACCGGTGCCAGCCTCGCGTCGATCAGCTCATGGCCGGCGGCGAGCGCCCGGCGGTCGCCGGTGACCGCAGCCAGGAACTCTTCGCGATCGAGCGCGAACAGGTCGACGTCGGTGCGCGCGACGACCGTCGCCGTGCGCGGCACGTCGCGCAGCAGGGCGATCTCGCCGAAGCAGTCGCCGACGAACTCCTTGCGCCGGAAGCGCCCGTGCTCGCTCACCTCGACCTCGCCGGCATCGATCACGTAGAAGCGATCGCCGACCTCGCCCTCGCGGATGATTGCCTGGCCCTCGAGGACATGCACGGGCACGAGGTGGCGCGCCAGCTCCTCAAGGCGGGCCACCGGGAGTGGCGCCAGCATGCCGACGCCGCGCAGCAGGCCGTACTCGCGCTCCGGCACCGGCGTGTTCGCCTCCAGCCGGGCGAGCGCGCGCCAGCGGGCGAGCGCGAGCAGCGGCAGGGCGGCGCCGACCACGAGCAGCGCGCCGCGCAGGTCGAGCGTCAGTATCAGCACCGGCGCCAGCAGCGAGCCGATGCCGGTGGTCAGCTGGTACGTCCCCTCGACGACGCCGAACGCGCGCGCCAGCACCGCGTCGGACGCGAGCCGCTGCACGAGCGTCAGGCCCGACACCTCCATCACCGCGTAGCCGATGCCGAGCACGATCAGCCCGAGCACGGCCACGAGCACTGTGGGCAGCGCGGTCAGCACGAGCAACGGCGCCCCGATCAACACGCTGCCCAGCACCAGCCCGGACGCGTTGCCGCGGCGTGCGAGGAGCAGCACCGCGCCGGCGCCCCCGATCGCGCCACCCAGCCCCCAGGCGGAGTTCAACCAGCCGACGCCGGCGGCGCCGAGATCGAGCAGCTCGAGCGCGACGACCACCACGAGCACGTCGATCGCGCCCTCGATCAGGGTCGAGACGCCGAGCACGCCGACGACGAGCCGCAGCCCGGGATCGGCGGCGACGGTCTGGAAGCCCTCGGCGATCTCGGCGATGCGCCGGCCTCCGGGCGGCGCGGCGGCGCCGGGCGCGCGCACGTCGACCGGGATGCCGGCCAGCGCGAGCGTCGCCAGCAGGAACGCAGCGCACGTGGCGGCGAGCGCGAACTCGATCCCGCCGATCGTGATGAGGAGGCCGCCACCGGCCGCGCCGACGAGGAAGCCCAAGCTGTCGACCGCGCTCCACAGCGCGTTCGAAGCCGCGAGCTGGCCCGCCTCGTCGGCAAGCCCCGGCAACAGCGCGGCCTGCGCCGGCTTATGCCCCGTGCCGACCGCGGTGAACACGGCAGCGAGCGCGAACACGACCGCCGCCGGCCCGTCGAGCGCCACCACGGCGGCGGCGATCGCGAGCACCAGCGCGCGGATCAGCGCCAGCGCCAGCAGCACGTTGCGGCGCGAGTAGCGGTCGCCGAGCAGGCTGGTCGCGGGCGCCGCGAGCGCGGCCGGCACCATCCGCACGACGGCCGCGAGGCCGACCGCCGAAGCGCCGCCGACGTCGTACGCGTACACCGAGAGCGCGACGAAGAACGCCCAGCTCCCGACCGACGCTGCCGCCCATGCCGCCTGCAGGCGCCGCAGCGCCGACGTCGCGAGGGCGTCGCGCAGTGCCCGCCCGGCGACCCTCACGACGCCTGCGGCGTCCGGCCGTCGGGAGGAGGTGAGCGCGTCCAAGCCTGGATTCCCTTCCGGGCGACCCTAACGGCTGCGGGCTAGTACGTCACCTGCCTCAGTAACGTCACTAGCGCGCGCATGACGGTCCAGACCGCTCTCTCTCCCACGCTCTCACGCCGCCAGCGGATCGCCGACAAAGTCGTCTCCGCGCTACGTGGCGGGGTCGCCGGAGCGCTGGTCGCGACCGTCGCATGGCTCGCCGCCGGTCTGATCGCCGGGTCTGCGTTCATCTTCCTGGTGATCGCGACGATCGGCGTCGCCGGATATGTCGTGATCAAGGGCGACGTGAGGCCGTGGGTGTGGCTCGCGCTCGTGATCGCGTGGGGCGTCGTCCTGCTCGAGCGCGCGGTGGTGCAGGAGAACGGCGGGGTCTGGGTCGCGATCGCCTCGTACCTCGGAGTGATCGTCGGCGCCCGCCGCGCCGGCATCTCCAAGTGGGCGTACCCGCTGCTGCTCTATCCGCTGATCTCGGTCGCGATCGTGTGGTTCGCCGACGAGGACCTGCTCCATCCGTGGGGCGTGTCGTGGCTGTGGGTCGCCGCCGTGCTCGGGCCCGTGGTCGGGGCGCGGACGCTGTTCAACCCGCGTCCCTCACAAACCGCGAGCCCCGCTTCTCGCGGACCAGGCTGAGCAGCACGAAGCTGCCGAGGATCAGGCCGCCGTCGAGCAGGACGGCCGACGACCAGCTGCCGCTCGCGTCGCGGAGCACGCCGCTGATCGCGGGAGCCAGGACGGCGCCCATCTCGCCGATCAGGTTCATCATCCCGAACGCCGCGCCCATCAGCGCGGCCTTCGGCACGAGGTCGGCGGCGAGCGCGTGCCAGACCGGCTGCAGGGCGTTGAAGAACAGGCTGGTGACGAACAGCAGGCCCCCGAGCGCCCAGACCGCGTTCCCGCCGGCGCTGAGGTACAGCCCGAACCCGACGGTCAGCAGCCCCTGGATCAGCGTGAACGTCACGAGCATCGGCTTGCGCCCGCGGCCGGAGCGCTTCTCGCGGTCGCCGAGCCAGCCACCGAGCGGGAAGCCGATGATGCCGGCGACGCCGAAGAACGTGGCAGTCAGGGCCGACTGCCAGAAACCGCCCTTGGTGGCGTCGGCGACGATCGACACCGACCAGAAGCTGAAGAACCAGAGGTTCCAGAGGATCGCGATGCCCGCGGTGTAGATCAGCATCAGGTCGCGATTGCGCACGACCTCGCCGACCTCGTCGCCCATCCGGGTGAACACGAAGGCGATCAGCGCGAGCGCGAGGCCGAGCTCGATCAGCGCCACGACCCACTCCGACAGGCCCGCGTCGGTGGCGACGATGTAGATCGCCATGATCGCGACGAAGAACGCGGCCGCGATCGCGGCGAGGCGCCCGATCGCCGGCACGTAGGCCGGCCGGAACGCGTGCTCGCCTCCCTGGCTGCGGAAGAAGCGCGCCATTCCGAAGCCGATCAGCACCGCGAAGGAGCCGAGCACGAGGAACGGCATCCGCCATGCGTCCTGGGCGCCGAACACCGACGTGCCGAGGTCGATCAGCGGTGCCGCCAGCAGCAGCGCGAGCGTGATGCCGATCGCCAGGCCGGTGATCACGAACCCCATGCCGAAACTGCGCTTCTCCAGAGGCGACTGGCGCGCGATCACGGTGCGGTCGTTGGAGTAGAACATCCCGGCGCCGAGCCCGGTGATTACGCGCAGCGCGACGAAGCCCAGGAGCGCCGTGATGACGCCGCTGAGCAGCGTCGCCGCGCCGGCCCAGACGACGGCGATCACGATCACCGTGCGGTGGCCGAAGCGGTCGCCGATGTAGCCGGCCGGGAACTGGGTGAGCATGTAGCCGGCGAACAGCAG
Organism: uncultured Solirubrobacteraceae bacterium; assembly: GCA_963792385.1. Taxonomy (GTDB): domain Bacteria; phylum Actinomycetota; class Thermoleophilia; order Solirubrobacterales; family Solirubrobacteraceae; genus DASSUW01. The sequence goes on from CAWBVZ010000004.1 coordinate 454,435, forward strand.
GCTGCCGACGAGGCCGCCGAGCGCGAACGGGTTATCCGCTCCGGCGATGATCGGCACCTTCGCGTCGATCATGTACGTCACGACCGGGCCGGTGATCGTCCGGTCGGCGCCGCTCGTGACCCAGCCCAGCAGCAGCCAGACCCACAAGGTCCGGTATCCCGGATACGGCGCGGCCGCCGCGCCTGACTCCGTGTCGCGCGCGGACGCGCGCCCCTCGACCTGCTCGCCGATGTGCGTAGCCATGCTGCGCCTCCCTCGTAAAATCTTCTGACACTTTGCCCAGGGAGGCCGGGCCGCACACGTCGAATCTGGTCAGACGACGTCAACCCCGCTGGGGAGGGGAGTGGGTGTCCGCCGGGCGCGGTGAGGGTGCATAACTCCCCAATCGTGCGGCCGCGCGCCGACGCGTGGGGCGAAACGCACGCCAGAGGTGCATAAGTCACCACACGTGCTTTGGAGACCGCGCGATTGGTGCGAAAAGCACACTGGGAGCCCTCACCGCTGCCCGCGCCGACGCCGACCCGCGGGCTAGCCGCGCGCCTTGATGGTGGCCTCTGCGGCCAGCAGGCCGAGCGGCTTGCCCCAATCCTCGATCGAGGCGGGCGTCTGAATCCCGTAGCCCGAGCCGGCGAGCGAGACGCGGCCGCCGAGCGACCACTTGGCGAACGTGTCGGCGAAGCGCTCCTCGACTGCGGTGCAGGCGCCGGTCGGTTCGGCCGACGACGACTCGCACGCGCCGACGGTCGGGATGCTCGCGTCGAGCTGCGTCAGCAGGGCCTCGGAGACCAGCAGGTAGTCGACCACGTGGCCGAGCTCGTGGAGCACGACGACGTTGCGGTCGATCGCACGCTCGCCATCCAGCGCCTGGACGTCGAAGCTCACGACCGCTTGGCCCGCGCTCATATCAGCGAGCCCGATCGCGTCGCCGCCGGCGAGGTCGGTGCGGATCTCCACGAGACCGTCGATCTCCCCGATCAGCGTCTGCGCCTCGGGCCGCGCCGAGGCGATCGCGGCGAGGATCCAGGCCTTGTCGCCCGGCGTCACGGTAGGGGCGAAGCGCAGCGCGCCCGCCCGCACCGCGGGTGAGATCTCGAGCGTGTCGGAGGTCGAGCGGCCCGACGCCTCGACCAGCTTCGGGATCAGCGGCCGCCCGGCGACGAAGACGACGATCAGGATCGCCAGGGCAATGAGGGAGCGCTGCTGGCGAACCGGCATGTCCCGTCTACATCGGCGGGACACGCAGGAAAGCTGAGCATCAGTGGCGCGCGGCGGGCTCGCGCTCTTCCTTCGGCGTGTCGCGGTACGGCGCCTGGATCTCCTCCTCCGCACCCGGGATGCCGGCCTCCAGCTCGCGCGCCCGCTCGGTCTCCGCGTTGAGCTCGGCGCCGAGCAGCACCGCGACGTTGGTGATCCACATCCACACGAGGAACACGATCACGCCGCCGAGCGCGCCGTACGTCTTGTTGTACGAGCTGAACTGCGACACGTAGAAGGCGAAGCCCGCCGAGGCGACGATCCACAGGATCACCGCCAGCACGCTCCCCGGCGACACCCAGCGGAAGCCGGCCGGCTTTGCGTTCGGCGCCGACCAGTAGAGGATCGCCAGCATGAACATCACGACGACGATCAGCACGGGCCACTTCGCGATGTTCCAGGCGGTCACCGCCGTGTCGCCGAGCCCGACCGCGCTGCCGACCGCCTCGGCCACCGGGCCGGAGACGATCAGGGCGAGCACCACGAGCGCCGAGAGCAGCACGAGGGTCAACGTCACGAGCAGCTGGAACGGGCGCAGCTTCCAGAACGGGCGCCCCTCCTCGCGCTCGTAGATCGAGTTCGAGGCGCGCATGAAGGCGCCGACGTAGCCGGACGCCGTCCACAGCGCCACTGCGATGCCGACGATCAGCATGACCCCGGCCGACTGCCGATCGCGCGTGATCTCCTGCACGGGGCCGAGGAACGTGTCGGCCCCCGACGACGGCGCCAGGGCCGACACGGTGTCGGCGATCACGCGATTGATCGTGGCCGGGTCGACGACCAGGCCGAGGATCGAGAACAGCGCGATGATCGCAGGGAATATCGACAGCACCGAGTAATAGGTCAGCGCCGCCGCCCAGTCGGTCAGGTTGTCGTCGCGGAACTCGGAGACCGTGCGCTTGAGCACGCCGAACCACGAGCGCTTGCGGAGATCGGTGGGGGTCTCTGGGGCCGTCATACGACGAGCCTTCCCGGCGGCTCGCCTGACTGAACGCTCAGACGCGCGCCAGGTTTGCCGACCAGCCGCCCTCGTACGCGTGGGCGCCGCCGTCGGCGACAACCACGATCCGGTCCGCGATCCGGTCGAGGAAGTAGCGGTCGTGCGAGACGGCCACGACCGTGCCGTCGAAGTGCTCGAGCGCGTTCTCCAGCACCTCGATCGAGTCGATGTCGAGGTGGTTGGTCGGCTCGTCGAGCAGCAGGCAGTTCGGCGCGTCCTCCATCAGCAGCAGGAACGCGAGCCGCGTGCGCTCGCCGCCGGACAGCGACTTCACCGGTCGCCGCACCTGCTCGTAGTCGAACAGGAAGCCCATCAGGCGCCTCACGGCGTTCTCCTCCGACATCGAGCGCCCGGCGCGCAGGACGTCGATCACGTCCGCCTCCGGCGGCAGCCCCGCGGCGGCCTGCGACAGGTAGCCGACCTCGATGCCCGAGCCGATCCAGCGCTCCCCGCCGGCCGGCTCCAGCGTGCCGCCGAGCGTCCGCAGCAGCGCCGTCTTGCCCGCGCCGTTGGGGCCGACGACGCCGACGCGCTCGCCGCGGCCGATCACGAGCTCGACGTCGAGCAGCACGGGATCGTCCGGGTCGAACGCCACGTCCACGCCCTCGAACGCGATCACGCGCTGGCCGCCGCGGACGCCGCTGCGCAGCGCGAGCGCCATCTTGCGCCGCTCCAGCACCGGCCGGTCGACCTTCTCCATCTTGTCGATCTGCATCTGCTTCACGCGCGCCTGCTTGGCCGCGCGCTCGTTGACCGTGATGTGCGCCCAGTGGCGGAAGCGGCGGACGGCGTCCTCGAGCCGCGCGATCTCCTTCTGCTGCGTGACGTACTGCTGCTGCTGCTTCTCCAGCTCGAGCTGGCGGGCGACCGCGTAGGCCGAGTAGCCGCCGGGCCAGATCCGGATCCGCCCGCTGTCGAGCTCGGCGATCGACTCGACGCAGGCGTCGAGCAGGTGGCGGTCGTGGGAGACCATCAGCACGGCGCCGTCGAAATCGCCGACGATCCGCTCGAGCTGGTCACGGCGGTGCATGTCCAGGTGCGCCTCGGGCTCGTCGAGCATCAGCACCTGCGGGCGCCGCGCGAGGCAGGCGGCGAGCTGGACGAGCTTGCGCTGGCCGCCGCTCAGCTCGCTGGTCGGCACCGCGAGCGCATCGTCGGGCACGCCCAGATCGTCGAGCAGCGTTCGCCCCTCGCTCTCGGCACGGTCACCGCCCTGGTCGTGCCAGCGCGCGAGCAGGCGCTCCTGGTGCGCGAGCGCGCGGCCGATGGCGTCGAGGTCGCTCGCCAGCGCCGGGTCGGCCAAGCGGCGCTCGACCGTTGCCAGCTCGCCTTCGAGCTCGGCCAGCTCCGGGCGCGCTGCCCGCACCCACGCGAGCGGCGTGCGCGCGTCGCCCGGCACGTGCTGGGGCAGGAAGGCGTGGACGAGACCGCGCCGGCGCGTCACGGTGCCCGCGTCGGGGTGCTCGACACCGGCGAGGATCGCCAGCATCGTCGATTTGCCACCGCCGTTGGGGCCGAGGATGCCGACCCGCATGCCGTCGGCGACCTCGAGGTCGAGGCCGTCGAGGATGTGGCGCCCGCCGAACGACTTCGACAGGCCGCGAGCGGACAGGAGCGGGACTGGAGCCATGGCGGGCGGGTAGGTTCGCACCATGCAGCCGGCCGTGCACGTGGGTCCCGAGTCCGATCGCGCCATCGAAGAGGCGGTAGAGGCGGCGGGCGGCCGTCTCGCGCCGCTCGACGAAGCGGAAGCGCTGGTCTTTCTGGATTGGACCGGGCACGGCTTCCCGGAGGAGCTACCCGAGCGCGTGCGGTGGGTGCAGCTGCCGTCCGCGGGCGTCGAGTCGTGGCTGCCCCGGATCGACGGCACGCGCGTCTGGACCTCGGCGGCGGGCGCCTACGGGCGGCCGGTCGCCGAGCACGCGGTGGCGCTGATGCTGGCGGGCGCGCGCCGGCTCGCCGACTGCGCGCGGGCACAGCGCTGGACCGAGCCGCCGGTCGTCCCGCTGCACCGCTCGACGGTGGCGATCGTCGGGGCGGGCGGGATCGGCCGCGAGCTGATCGAGCTGCTGAAGCCGTTCGAGGCCCGAGTCCTCGCGCTGACGCGCCGGGGCGGCGGCGACACGTTGCCGGCGGACCGGCTCGGCGACGTGCTCGCGGAAGCCCACCATGTCGTCATCGCGGCGCCCGCCACGGCCGCGACGCGCCATCTGATCGGCGCGGCCGAGCTCGAGGCGATGCGCGACGACGCCTGGCTCGTGAACGTCGCCCGCGGGTCACTCGTGGACACCGACGCGCTGGTCGCCGCGCTCGCCGCCGGCTCGATCGCCGGGGCGGCGCTCGACGTCACCGACCCGGAGCCGCTGCCCGAAGGCCATCCGCTGTGGAGCGAGCCGCGCGCGCTGATCACCCCGCACGTGGCCAACCCGGAGGCGACGATGCTGCGTTACCTGGCCGACCACGTGCGCGAGAACGTGGCCCGCTTCGCCGCCGGCGAGCCGCTGGCGTCGGTGATCGACCTCGACGCTGGCTATTGAGCGAAGCGCCCGCGCGCCTCGTCGAGCAGCTGCAGGGCGACGTCCCGGTCCTCCCAACCGTGGACCTCGACCTCCTTGCCCTCGGGGATCTTGTAGATCGTGAAGAAGTGCTCGATCTCGCTCCGCAACTGGGCGGGCAGGTCGTCGAGGTTCTCGAGGTCGCTCCAGTTGGGGTCTGAGAACGGCACGCACAGAAGCTTGTCGTCCTGCCCGGCCTCGTCGCTGGTGCGGAACACCGCCAGCACGCGCACCGGGATCACGCAGCCGGGGAAGGTGGCCTCGGACACGCACACCATCGCGTCCAGCGGCTCGCCCTTCGGCGAACGTGTCCGCGGGATGAAGCCGTAGTCGGTTGGATACACGACCGAGGAGAACAAGAAGCGGTCGAGCTTGATCGCACCCAGGTCCTCGTCCCAGACGTACTTGTTCCGCGATCCTTTCGGGATCTCGACCAGGCAGTGGACGGGCTCGCCGGTCATCCGGTCAGCGAGCATACCCACGGGAGTTGGAGGAGCCGATGCTGAGTGGTCTGCTGAAGGAGTTCCGCGAGTTCATCCTGCGCGGGAATGTGATCGACCTGGCCGTGGCGGTCGTCTTGGGCGCCGCGTTCGGGGCCGTCGTGAACTCGCTCGTGAAGGACCTGCTGACGCCGCTGATCGCGATGATCTTCGGCGAGCCGGACTTCAGCGCGCTGTCGTTCACGATCAACGGTTCGCACTTCAACTACGGCGCGTTCATCAACGCCGTGATCGCGTTCCTGAGCGTCGCGGCGGCGATCTTCTTCTTCGTCGTCAAGCCCGTGAACCTGCTCGCGGAGCGGCGCCGGAAGGGCGAGGATCTGCCGCCGGAGGCCGTGCCGGAGGACATCATCCTGCTCAGCGAGATCCGGGATCTGCTGAAGGCCGGCCGCGCGGCCTAGCGCGCGTAACGTCAACTGCGCAGGGTGGGGAAGCGACGTGTCCGCCGGCCGCGGTGAGGGTGCGTTTCGCACCAATCGTCGCGTCTCCAAACTGCGCATGGGGAGTTAGGCACCTCTGGCGTGCGTTTCCCCCCCACGCGTCGCGTACGGCCGCACGATTGGGGAGTTGCGCACGCTCGATCGTGTGCATTTCCTCCATGCCGCCGCTCGCCGGTGCGCACGATGGAAGTTGTGCACCTCAGGGGTGCACTTCTTCCAACACGTTCCCGCGGGAACGCCGACATGGAAGAACTGCACCCTCACCGCGGCCAACGGACACCCACTCTCCTACCCAGCGGGGTTGACGTTCGTCCCGCGAGGCCGGGCAGCGCTAGCGCGCGGCGAAATCGGGGTCGTCGGGCCGCACGCCGTCGCGGCCCACGTACCCGTCGGCGCCGCCGACGCAGAAGTACGTGGCGTCGTCGGACGTAGACGTGTTGCGCAGCCGCCGGAGCGTCTCCGGCGACACGCGCGCCAGCCCGCCGCGGCCGAGCGTCTGCGTCGCACCGTCGCCGAATTCGATCTCGATCTCGCCGTCGAGCACCAGGTACAGCTCCTCCTGGCGCTCGTGATGGTGGGCCGGGGTGACATAACCGGGCGGGAGGACGACGGCGTTGGCGCCAAAGGCCGTCACGCCGAGGGCCGAGCGCACCTTGCGGAAACCGGGCCCGTCGCCGAGGTCGTCGATCGACGCGACCGCCCAGCCGTCTCCCTTTATCGGGTCCTTCGCCATCGGGCGGCATACTAAAGCGAGTGCCGGGCCCGACGGGAACGCTCCAGGAGTTGCTGCAGCCACTGAAGGCCGAGCCCGAGCGCTCGGGCGTGCTGCTCGACGTGGACGGCGTGCTGGCACCGATCGTGCAGCACCCGGACGACGCCCACATGCCTGAGAGCACGCGGCGGCCGCTGATCGAGGTCGCGCGCCGCTACAAGGTGGTCGCCTGCGTGTCCGGCCGGCGGGCGTCCGACGCGCGCCGGATCGTCGCGCTGGGCTCGATCGCCTACCTCGGGTCGCACGGATCGGAGGTGCTGATGCCCGGCGCGATCGCGCCGACGCTCGATCGCGAGCTGCAGGCGTGGACACGGCGCGTGCAGGCGTTCGCGCACGAGGCCTTCGACGACCACCTGCAGCGCAAGCTGCGCGTAAGGCTGGAGGACAAGGAGGCGATCGCGGCGCTGCACTGGCGCGGCGTGCCCGACGAGGACGAGGCGCAGGCTGCGATCGAAGCGGTCGCCGAGCGCGCCGAGAAGGCCGGCTTCACCACGCACTGGGGCCGCAAGGTGCTGGAGATCCGGCCGCCCGTGCGGATCGACAAGGGCGCCGGCATCGTGAATCTGCTTCGCGACCGCGACCTCGCCGCCGCGCTGTACGCGGGCGACGACACCACCGACCTCGACGCCTTCAACGGCCTCACGGAGCTCGTCGAGAGCGGCCGGCTGGGTACGGCGCTCCGCGTCGGCGTGCGCTCGGACGAGGGCCCGTCGGCGCTCGCGCAGGAGGCGGACGTGATGGTGGACGGCACTGACGGGGTGCGGGACATGCTCCAAGCGCTGCTCGACTGAGCCTCACCGGTGCGGTTCGGGGACTTCCTCAGGACGACGGTCCTTCTCAGCGCCGGCAGTGCCACCTTGCTCGCCGCGCTGACCGTCATCGGCCTGTCACGCGAGTACGACAAGGCCCTCGTCCTGTTCAGCGCGGGCTGGTGGGCCGGTGCGGTGCTGATCGGCATCTGGCTAGGGCGACGCGCAGAGACGTCGCCACCGATCGCTCGTTTGCTGGCGACTGCGCGGACACAGACGATGCTTCCCGAGCTGCGCCCGGCGCTGACGTTCATCAACCGCCTGTGGCCGCTGCTGGTCGCCACGTTCGGCGCCGCCGTGCTGAGCCTGTTCGAGCCGCAGGCGTCGTCGGTCGCGGCCGGCTTCGCGATCATCTGGGCGCTCGCCTGGCGCCGCCAGGACGCCGCCGTCGTGGCGATCGAGGAGCGCGACGGCGCGCGCTTCTACGTCGACAAGACGTCGCCGCTGCAGCCGATCAAGCTCGTCCGCACGCCGGGCTTCGGCGGCGCGTTCGTGAAGTACCACCCGTGATGACCGACGTTCTGCTCGTCTCGCTCGGCAGTACGGTCGGGTTGCGCGAGGCCGACGCCGAGCTGGCCGCGTCGCTGCGGCGCGCCGGCGCGACCGTCCACGTGACCGCCGCCGAGCCGCAGCGCGAGTGGCGCACGCTGGCGCTGCTCGAGCTCGCGTGGGCGCTGTCCGCGCGCCGAGCCGCCGCCGCCGGGATCTCAGTCCACCGGCCGCGGGCGGTCCTGTACTCGTCCGTCACCGCCGCGCTGCTCGCACCGGCGCCGGGCGCGATCCGCTTCGACGCCCCGGCGGCCGGCAACCGCCCCGGCCGCCACGGCATCTGGCAGCGGCCGGTCGAGCGCCGCCGGCTCGCCTCCGCCCCGCTGCTGGTGCCGCTGAGCGAGGGCGGGCTCGCGGAAGCACCGCGCCCGCACGCCGATGCCGTCATCGTGCCGGTGCCGGTGGCGCCGTCCGGGCCGGCAGGCGAGCGCGACATCGCCGCGATCACCTACGGCGCGAACCCGCAGAAGAAGGGCCTGGACCGCGTGCTCGCCGCGTGGCATGGCGCGCGGCGCGAGGGCGAGACGCTCGTCGTGGCGGGACTGGCCGGGTCGGATCACAACGGCGTCCGGTTCGCCGGCACGCTGCCGCGCACCGAGTACCGCGCCCTGCTCCGGCGCGCCCGCGTGTTCGTCACCGCGCCGCGGCGGGAGGACTACGGCACCGCCCAGCTCGAGGCGCTCGCCGACGGCTGCGCGCTCGTCACGACACCCTCGCCCGGCCCGTATGCGGCGCTGCCGGTCGCCCGCGCGCTCGATTCGCGGCTCGTCACCACCGATCTCGCGGCCGCGATCCGCGCCGCGCTCGACGACCCGGCCGCCGGCTACGCCGAGCGCGCCGCCGAGCTGCTCGCGCCGTGGCGCCCGGAGACCGTCGACCGCGTCGTGGCCGACGAGCTGCTCCCGCGGCTCATTTCTGCTTAGAACGCTTGCGCAGCTTCGCGAACTGGTTCCACGGGAGTGTGTTGGCGACGTCGTCCGCGGTCAGCCAGGCGCGACGCGCGGTCGCGATCCCGTATCGCAGGTTGTCGAAGTCGTCGAACGAATGCGCGTCGGTGTTGACGAGGATCCGCACGCCTCCCTGCGCCGCCGCGCGGGCGTGGTTCTCGTTCAGGTCGCGCCGGTCCGGCGAAGCGTTGATCTCGATCATCGTGCCGGTCCGCGCCGCCGCCTCGATCACGCGTTCCATATCGACGCCGTACGGCGCCCGCTTCTCGATCTTGCGCCCGGTCGGATGCCCGATCGCGTCGATCAGCGGATGCTCGATGGCGGCGACGATCCGGTCGGTCATCGCGCGCTCGCCCATCCGGAACGAGGTGTGCACGGAGGCGATCACCCAGTCGAGCTGGGCGAGCAGCTCATCCGGGTAGTCCGGCGCGCCGTCGGTGAGGATGTTCGTCTCGGTCCCGATCAGCACCTCGATCCCGTCGAGGCGCTCGTTCAGGGCGTGGATCTCGTCGATCCGCGCGCGCAGCGTGTCGTCGTCGACGTGGTCGCCGAACCCGTGACTGGCGGAGTGGTCGGTGATCGCCAGGTACTCCAGGCCGCGCTCGCGCGCCTCGACCGCCATCTCCTCGGCCGTCCGCTTGCCGTCCGACGTGGTCGTGTGCGAATGCAGCTCGCCGCGGATGTCGCCCACCTCGATCAGGTCCGGCAGCGTGCCGGCGGCGGCCGCCTCGAGCTCGCCGCGACCCTCGCGCAGCTCGGGCGGGATCCACGGCAGGCCGAGCGCCGCGTACACCTCCTCCTCGGTCGCGCATCGCAGCGTCTCGCCGGTCGCGTCGTCGAGGATCCCGTACTCGGACACGTGCAGCCCGCGGCGGACGGCCGACTCGCGCAGCGCCACGTTGTGCGCCTTGGCGCCGGTGAAGTGCTGCAGCACGTTGCCGAACTGGTCCGGCTCGACCACCTTCAGGTCGACCTTCATGCCGGAGTGCGTGGTCGCGCGCGCCCCCACGTCGCCGCCCTGGTGCATGGTCTCGATGATCGGCAGCTCAGACAGCGCGGCGGCCAGCGCCGCCGGCTCGGAGCTGGTGGCGATGATGTCGACGTCCTTCACCGAATCGGTCATCCGGCGGACCGAGCCGGCCGCCTCGACGCGGTCGGCGGCCGGGTGCGCCCGCAGCGCCTCGAGGATCTGGTCGGTCGCCTCGAGCGCGCGCGAGAGCACGACGCGCTGCGCCGGCCCGTCCTCGTCGAGCTCGGCCAGCACCTGCTTGAGGTTCTCCTCGGCCTTGATCCCGAACCCGCGCAAGGCGCGCAGGCGACCGTCCTCGATCGCCGCCCGCAGCGCGTCGAGCGAGTCGACGCCGATCTCGTCGTACAGCTTCTTCGCCCGCTTGGGGCCGAAGCCCGGGAGGTGCATCACCGGGACCAGCCCGACCGGGACCCTCGCGCGCAGCTTGACGGCCGCCGGGATGTCGCCGGTCTCGTCCAGCGCCAGCAGCTTCTCCTCGAGCGTCTTGCCGATGTTCGGCAGCTCAGTGACGCGGCCCTCGCGGGCGAGCGCGGCGACGGATACGGAGGCGTCGCGGACCGTGCGCGCCGCGTTGCGGTAGGCGATCACGCGGTATTGGACCGCGCCGTCGAGCTCATAGAGATCCGCCAGCTCCTCGAAGGCGGCGGCGATCTGGGCGTTGGTCAGGTCGGCCACGAGGTCGCATAGGCTACGCGCCGCTCGTGCCGACCTGGGTCATCCTCCCAACCTACGACGAGGCCGAGAACCTCGAGCCGCTCGTCCACGCCGTGCTGGGCGCGCTGCCCGGCGTCCGCGTGCTGGTGGTTGACGACAGCTCGCCCGACGGGACCGGGGACATCGCCGACGCGCTGGCGGCCGCTCGCGACGACGTCGAGGTCATCCACCGGCCGCGCAAGTCCGGCCTCGGCCGCGCCTACGTGGCGGGCTTCGAGCACGCGCTGCGCGCCGGCGCTGGCACGGTGATCGAGATGGATGCCGACTTCTCGCACAGCCCGGCTGATCTGCATCGGCTGCTCGACTGCGTGGCCGGCGGCGCCGACCTCGCGCTCGGCTCGCGCTACGTCGCGGGCGGTGGGCTGATCGACTGGGGCCCGACGCGCCGCCGCATCTCCCGGATGGGCTGCGAGTACGCGCGGCGCGTGCTCGGCGTCGAGGTGCGCGACCTGACCGGGGGCTTCAAGTGCTTCCGTGCCAGCGCGCTCGAGGCGATCGACTACGCAAGCGTGCGCTCGCAGGGCTACGCGTTCCAGGTCGAGCTGACGTATCGCGCGCTGCGGCGCGGCCTGCGGGTGGAGGAGGTGCCGATCGTCTTTCGCGAGCGCGAGCACGGCCAATCGAAGATGTCGTGGGGGATCGCGGCGGAGGCGGCGTGGCTCGTGCCGGCGCTGCGCTACGGGCGCCGGCGTTGGGAGGATTCGGTGGAACCCGCCCGCCTGCCGATCACATAGGACGTGAAGGCCGAAGAGCTCGCACTCGTCCAGGGTTGGGATGACACCCGCCGCACCCTGGTGGATTGGCGCCGCGCACCCGTGCGCGTCCTGGGGCCGTGGATCCTCGGCTCGCTCGCCGTCACCGGCGTCCTGCTCCTCGCCGTGCTGGTGATCGCCACGCTCACCGAGCCCGACCCGAGCGGCGCGGCGTTCCCGGGCGTGTCGTACCCGGCCAGCGGCAGCGACTTCGCGTTCGTGCTCTATCGCAACGGCCTCGTGCTCGCGCTCCACGCGCTCGCCTGCGTCGCCGGCTACATGGCGGGCTCCGCGCTGCCGACGGTGGCGACCGGCTACTCCGGCACCTGGCGCAAGATCCACGATCGCGCCGGCCCGCTGGCGATCGGCTTCGTGATGACCGCCACGCTGTTCTCGCTCTCCACCCAGGCGTACGCGCTCGGGCGCGGCACCGCCGACCTCTCCGGCGAGCTCGGGCTGTCACCACCCGTGCTCCTGCTCGGCCTGCTCCCGCACGCCCTGCCGGAGCTCGTCGCGCTGTTCCTCCCGCTGGCCGCGTGGACGCTCGCCGCACACCGCCGGGCATGGCAGGAACTGCTCGCGGCCACGGTCGTCACGGTCGCGATCGCCGTCCCGATCCTGATCGCGGCGGCGGCCGTGGAGACGTGGGTTTCACCGGACCTCCTCGCTATACTTTCTGAAGCATCAAGACCCTGAGAGGAGCTCGAAAAGCGATGGCCGGCAGCATCATCGACGTCACCGACACCACATTCCAGGCGGAGGTTCTCGAGTCCGAGACGCCCGTGCTCGTGGACTTCTGGGCGCCGTGGTGCGGACCGTGCCGCGTGATCGGCCCGATCCTCGAGGAGATCGCCGCCGACCGCGACGACCTGCGGATCGTGAAGCTCAACATCGACGAGAACATGGAGACGCCGGCCGGTCTCGGCATCCTCGCGATCCCGACGATGATCCTCTTCCGCAACGGCGCCGAGGCCAAGCGCATCACGGGCACCAAGCCCCGCAAGGCGCTCGAAGCCGAGCTCGAGCCCGCGCTCGCCGCCTAGTACACGGTAACTAGCGCGCCCGTTCGACCGCGATGAACAGGGGGCGGCCCTTCACGGTCGCCTCCTCGCCGTTTGACACGCCGTCGTAGCTGACGGCGACGGCCAGCGTCTCGCCGACCAGGTAGCGCTCGTAAGCGCGCGCGGCCGCCAGTAGCTCGTCGTCGCCACCGAGCGCGAGCGCGATCCGGTCGGCGATCTCGAGGCCGGCGTTCTTACGCGCGTTCTGGACCGCGTGGACGATCTCGCGCGCCAGCCCTTCGCGCACCAGCTCGTCGTCGAGCTCGAGCTCGAGCGCCACGGCGTGCGAGCCCTCGCGCTCGAGCTGGTAGCCCTCCAGCGGGCTCATCGCGAGCAGGAGGTCGTCGTCCCCGAGCTCGTGGTCGTGCCCCTCGACGTTGATGCCGACACGCCGGTCCTCGCGCAGCGCGTCGACGACGTGCGCCGGATCGAGTGCCGCCACGGCGGCGGCGACCTGCGGCATCTGCTTGCCGAAGCGCGGCCCGAGCGCACGGTAGTTCGGCTTGACCTCGTAGGAGCCCAGCTCGTCGGCCTGCGACACGTACCGAAGCTCCTTGACGTTCAGCTCGGCGAGGACGATGTCCTCGAGCCGCTCGATCGCCGCCCGCTCGCCGCCCGCGGCGACCACGACGGCCTCGCGCAGCGGCTGGCGCACGCCGAGCTTCGCCTGCCCGCGGGCGGCCAGCCCGAGCCGCACGGTCTCGCGCACGACGGCCATCGCCGTCTCGAGCTCGACGTCACGCGGGCCAACCTCCGGGAAGTCGCACAGGTGGACGCTCGGCTCGGAGCCGTCGAGGTTGTCGTAGATCTCGTCGGCGACGAACGGGCAGAACGGCGCGAGCAGGTGCGCGACCCCGACCAGGCACTGGTGCAGCGTCCCGAAGGCCGCCGCGTCGCCGTCCCAGAAGCGCGGCCGCGAGCGGCGCACGTACCAGTTCGACAGCTCGTCGACGAACGCCGCGATCGCGTGGCCGGCGCGCGTGGCGTCAAACGCATCGAGGCGCTCGCGCACGACCTCGGTCGTCGCGTGCAGGCGCGAGATCGCCCAGCGGTCGAGCTCGGTCTCCGGCTCGCCCAGCTCCTGCACGTCGTTGACGTTCGCGTACAGGACGTAGAAGCCGTAGGTGTTCCAGAGCTGGAGCAGGAACTGGCGCAGCGACTCGCCGACCGTGTCGGTCGAGAACTGGTAGCCGTCCCACGGCAGCTTGGACGTGAAGTAGTACCAGCGGAACGCGTCCGCGCCATGGCGGTCGATGACCTCCCACGGCACGACGATGTTGCCGAGCGACTTCGACATCTTCTTGCCCTCGGCGTCGGCGATGTGGCCGAGGACCAGGCACGTGCGGTACGGCGACTGGTCGAACAGCAGCGTCGAGATCGCCAGCAGCGAGTAGAACCAGCCGCGCGTCTGGTCGATCGCCTCGCAGATGTAGTCGGCCGGGAAGCGGGCCTCGAAGTGCTCCTGGTTCTCGTGCGGCGCGTGGTACTGCGCGAACGGCATCGAGCCGGAGTCGAACCAGACGTCGATCACTTCGGGCACGCGCCGCAGCGGCTCGCCGCCGGTCGGAGAGGGGATCTCGACCTCATCCACGAACGGGCGGTGCGGGTCCTCGAGCCGCACGCCGCTGAGCTTCTCGAGCTCGTCGTAGGAGCCGATCGCGACCGTCTCGCCCGCCTCATTGCGCCACACCGGCAGCGGCGTGCCCCAGTAGCGCTCGCGCGAGATCGCCCAATCGACGTTGTTCTCCAGCCACTTGCCGAAGCGCCCGTGCTTGATGTGCTCGGGGTGCCAATCGACCGTCTCGTTGGCCGCCAGCAGCCGGTCGCGCAGCGACGACGTGCGGATGTACCAGGACGGCTTCGCGTAGTAGATCAGCGGCGTCCCGCAGCGCCAGCAGTGCGGGTAGGAGTGCAGATAGGTCTCGGAGCGGAGGAGCCGCCCGCGGCCGCGCAGGTCCTCGATCAGGTCCGGATCGGCTTCCTTGACCCAGCGACCCTCGTACGGGCCGATGCGCTCGTCGTACGTGCCGTCCAGCCGCACCGGGTTGACCACGTTCAGGCCCTGCTCGGCGCCGAGCCGGTAGTCGTCCTCGCCGAACGCGATCGCGGTGTGGACGATGCCGGTGCCGTCCTCGGCCGTGACGAAGTCGCCGGGCAGCACGGTGTGGCCCTTCTCGCCGTACTCCGACGCCGGGATGAACCCGAACGGCGGCTCGTAGCCGGTGCCGAGCATGTCGCTGCCGAGGAAGCGATCGGCGACCTGCGCGTCCTCACCGAGCACGCGCGTGACGAGCGCCTCGGCCAGCACGTAGCCGTCCGTGGTGCGCACGTACGGCAGCTCGGGATCGACCGCGACGGCGGCGTTGGACACGAGCGTCCAGGGGGTGGTCGTCCAGACGAGCAGCGTGTCGCCCTCGCGCAGGGCGCCTGCGGGCCGCGTGACCGGGAGCTTCACGAACACGGACGGGTCCTCGACGTCCTTGTAGCCCTCCGAGACCTCGTGCGAGGACAGCGCGGTGCCGCAGCGCACGCAGTAGGGCACGACGCGGTGGCCCTCGTAGAGCAGGTCGCGGTCGAACATCGTCTTCAGCGCCCACCAGACCGATTCGACGTAGCTCGGATCGAGCGTGCGGTACGCGGCGTCGAGGTCGACCCAGTAGCCGATCCGCTCCGTCAGCCGGTTCCACTCGTCGAGGTACTCGAACACGGCCTCGCGGCACTTCGCGTTGAACTCGGCGATGCCGTACGCCTCGATGTCGGACTTGTGCTCGAAGCCGAGTTGCTGCTCGACGGCGATCTCGACCGGCAGGCCGTGGCAGTCATAGCCGCCCTTCCGCTCGACGAACCGCCCGCGCATCGTCTGGTAGCGCGGGAAGATGTCCTTGAACACGCGTGCCAGCACGTGGTGCGCGGCCGGCGGCGCGTTGACGGTCGGCGGCCCCTCGTAGAACACGAACGGCTCGGCGCCCTCGCGCCGGCGCACCGACTCGCGGAACACGTCGCGCTCACGCCAGCGCTCGAGCACCTCCTCCTCGAGCTTGGGGAAGTCGGGCTTGGCGGGCAGCGGGCGGAGCGGCGGCAATGGACCGGGCATTCTAGGTGGCGTGACGCGCGTGCTGATCGCCGTGGGAGCGGCGCTAGTGCTGATGATCGCGGGGCTCGGCGCCGCGGTGTACTTCACGCGCGACGAGGACAACGTCGCGGTCGACAGCCAGTTGGCCGAGGACTTCTCGCGCGCGGTCGCGCTCGCCGAGGCGCAGTCCGGCGGCCGGGTCGACCTCGCGCGCCTTGCGCCGTTCGAGTGGGACGAGGTCCTGGTGGTCGCGCGCGGCACGCCGGCGGAGGCGATCTCGCGCCGGCTCGGCTACGAGTGGACCGGCGACGTGCCCTCGCAGGCGGCCGAGTTGCTGATCTTCCTGCGCGACGGCCAGGTGGCCCGCTTCGCCGACTACCGCGGGCTTGGGAGCTTCACCGGGTTCGCGACGCCGATCGACGCGCTCCCGCGAGCACGCGCCGTGCTGCGCGTGCGCGACCTTGTCGTCTCACCGGTTGCGGCGACGAGCGGCCTTCTGGGCGCGCGTGCGCTGGCGCGCCTTCGCCTTCGCCTGCCGCTTATGCTGATGCGGCCCCTGATCGCGTAGCCGCCCGCCGTCGGGCCGGTGGTCGGCGGGCAGCGTGCGGCGGGCGTCGCGCGAGATGAACACGCCGATCGCGATGAACGCGATCAGGAGGCCGGCGCCGATCAGGTACAGCGTGTTGCGGCCGCCGAGGTCGGAGGTGATGCTGTCGTTGCTCGGCTCCTCCGTCGGCGCGGGTGTCGGCTGGGCCGGCGGCAGCGGGCTGAACGGGCCGCCGCCCTGGGCGACGGCGGCCGCCGGGACGAGGAGCGCCAGCAGCAGGGCGATGACGAGCGTGCGGCGGATCATGCGACCGCGCAAGGTACTACGCCGGCGCGCCGGTCAAAGCCCAACGGCTGCCGGCGAACCGCAGCCCGCACGTGAGCGCGCGGACGCAGATCAGGCCGACGAGCCCCCACCAGACGCCGACGATGCCCCAGTCCTGGTTGAGCGCAAGCAACGCCACCGGCACGTAGACGGCGGCGGCCGCCAGCATTCCCCACATCAGGAAGCGGGTGTCGCCGGCCCCGATCAGGATGCCGTCGAGCGCGAACACGGCGCCGTTGAGCGGCATCATCACGGCGAACAGCCACCAGATCTCCTGCGTCCGCTCGATGACGCGCTCGTCGCTGGTGAACGCGTGCGGGATCACGTCGCGGAACGCGAACAGCACGAGGCCGAACGCGGCGCCGACCACGACCGACCACACGATCACGCGCATGGCCGCCGCCCGCGCGTACACCGCGTCGCCGGCGCCGAGCAGCCGGCCGACGAGCACCTGCGCAGCGATCGCCAGCGCGTCGAGGATCAGCGCCACGAACACGAACAGCTGGAATGCGATCTGGTGCGCGGCCAGCGAGTCGTCGCCGACGCGCGCGAGCACGGCCGCGGCGACGAGGAACGAGCCGAGCAGAGCGGTCGTGCGGACCGCGATCTCCGCCCCGATCCGCATCAGCGGGCGCATGCGGGCGAGCATCGGCGGCTCGAAGCCGGCTCGCCGCTGGACCTCCAGGAACGCCAGGCCCATGCCGGCCTGCGCGATCACGGTGCCCCACGCCGAGCCCGCGAGGCCCCAGTCGAAGCCGTAGACGAACAGCACCTCGAGCACCACGTTGACGCCATGCGCGACGACCAGGATCAGCAACGGCGTGCGCAGGTCGCCGATCCCGCGCAGGAAGCCCTGCCCGGCGGTCGAGAGCATGAAGAACGGCGCGCCGAGCGCGGCGATCCGCAGGTACAGGACAGCGCCGTCGGCCACCTCGCCTTCGCCGCCCATCAGCGTCACCGCACCGGGTGCGAACGCGATCACGGCGACCAGCAGCAGCGCGCCGATCGCGAGTGCCAGCCACAGTGCCTGCGAGCCGAGCGCGGCGGCGTCGCGGTCGCGCCCGGCGCCGTGCAGCCGCGCCACCTGGGCGGTCGTGCCGTAGGTGAGGAAGTTGAACACCGTGAAGCCGGTGGTGAGCACGGTCGCGGCGATCGCGAGCGACGCGAGCTGGGTCGTCCCGAGGTGGCCGACGATCGCCGTGTCGACCAGCACGTACAGCGGCTCGGCGGCCAGCGCGCCGAGGGCGGGGATGGCGAGGGCGAACACCTCGCGGTCAAGGGGGCGTAGACCCATATCTTCCTGGGAGCGTATGAAGCTCCGCCTCTACCACCACCACGACGGCGCGCGGGTGGCGTACCGCGAGGCCGGCACCGGCCGGCCGCTCGCGCTGCTGCACTCCAAGCTGCTTTCGCACCGCGAGTGGGAGCCGATCGTGGAGGAGCTCAGCCACCGCTACCGGCTCGTGCTCCCGGACCTGCCATTGCACGGCGACTCCGAGGATCGCCCGCACCACCCGTACAGCCCACAGTGGCTGGGCGAGGTGATGGCGGGCTTCCTACACGAGACGTGCGGCCCGCGGCCGCTGGTCGGCGGCCACGAGGTCGGTGCGCAGATCCTGCTGCACGCCATCGCCGACCGGCAGCTGGAGCCCGGGCGGCTCGTGCTGATGCCGAACGCGATGCACACGCGGCCCGAGCGCGTCCGCGTCGAGCGAATGGTCGGGCTCGCGGCGCGCGCCGCCGCCGTACCAGGGCTCGACCGCGTGCTCTCGCACGCCGCGCCGCTGGTGTTCCGCCCCGCGTCGGGCGAGCGGCTGTCGGCGCGCGCCAATCCGGCGGCGCGCGACCTCATGCGCCACGCGTTCGGCGGCGTCGGCGGCAACGCCAACCGCGCGCGCTCGTGGGCGAAGGCGTCGCGCCGCTGGCCGACGGGCGCGCAGCCCGACCTGCTCGACGCCTACCGGCTGATCGAGGCGCCGACGCTGCTGCTGTGGGCGGACACAGACCCGCTGTACCCGCTGGCGATCGCCGAGGAGGCGCTCGACCTGCTGCCCGACGCGCAGCTGCGCGTGCTCGACGGCACCGGGTTTTTGATGGCCTACGACGATCCGGTCGGGCTGGCGCGCGAGCTCGCCGCCTTCTGCGGCTGACCCGCTACCGTGGATTGCCATGTATGAGTTGGAGCGGCCGCCCTTCTGCTCGGTCGGCCGGGCAATGGAGATCCTCGGTGAGCGCTGGACGATGCTGATCATGCGCGAGGCCTTCTATGGCGTCCGCCGGTTCTCCGACATGCAGCGCAACCTCGGGATCGCGCGGAACATCCTCTCCACGCGCCTGCAGTCGCTGGTGCGCGCGGGGATCCTCGAACGCCGCCTCTACCACGAGGAGCCGGAGCGGTTCGAGTACCGCCTGACCCAGGCCGGCCGCGACCTCTACCCGGCCATGATCGCGATCATGAAGTGGGGCGACGAGCACCTCGCCGGCGACACCGGCCCGCCGGTCGTGCTGCGGCACTCGTGCGGCGAGGAGGCGGACCCGGTGATCGTGTGCGGCCACTGCCACGAGCCGCTGCATCCGCACGACGTCACGCCCGAGCCCGGCCCCGGCGCGAAGGTTCCCACGGCGACACCGTCCTAAAAGGAGTCCGCCCGGCCGTCGATGGCTAACGGGTGGAGCATTCCGAGCCGGAGCTGGAGCGGACAGCCCGGCGTCTGCGCCGGGTGGTGTTTGCGTTCCGTGTGGTCTTCTACGGCGGCGCCCTCGTCCTGGCCCTCGCTCTCCTACCGGTGGCGCTCCCCGGTGGCGTAGCCCAGAGCGATGAGACGTGGCTGGAAGGCAAAACGTCGCAAGGGGGACCGTTCCAGCTCCGCATGGACGCCGACGGCCAGCCCGGTCGCCTGATGACCGACTTCACGACGACGTGTCCCTCTGGGCCGTGGACGCTCCGCTGGTGGCCATACAAGCTGCCGCGGGTGGAGGACGGCGCTCTCACGATTCTTGAGACGTCAACGCATCGCTACGCCAACTACCCAATCGGATACCGCACGGTCACGTTCCGGGCACGGGTCGAGGGCGGCTCCATACACGGCACGATGGAGGCCCGGGAACGGTTCGTCGACCCCGACTACGGTCCCTACGAGTGCGCGTCCGGCCCCGTGACGTTTCTCGCGCGCGCCGGCTGAGCGCCCCGGCGCTAGCGTTGTGACCCTCACTTACGCGAAAGAGGGTTCCCAGATGAGCGTTGAGACGACGGAGGAGCTGTGGGGCGGGGAGACCCGCAAGGCGGTGGAGAACTTCCCGGTGTCCGGGGAGCGGGTGCCGGTCGCGGTCGTGCGCTGGCTCGGCCGGATCAAGGGCGCGGCGGCGCGCGCGAACGCCGAGCTCGGGCTGCTCGACGCTGACGTCGCGCAGCGGATCGGGGCGGCGGCCGACGAGATCGCGCAGGGCCGCCACGACGCCCAGTTCCCGATCGACGTCTTCCAGACCGGCTCGGGCACTTCGTCGAACATGAACGCGAACGAAGTGATCGCCGCGCTCGCGGGCGAAGGCGCGCATCCGAACGATCACGTGAACATGGGCCAATCCTCGAATGACGTGTTCCCGAGCGCCGTGCACCTGGCCGCGCTCGACGAGGCGACGAACTCGCTGCTCCCCGCGCTCGAGCGGCTGGAGAAGGCGTTCGCGGACAAGGCCGAGGCGTTCAAGGACATCGTCAAGTCCGGCCGCACGCATCTGATGGACGCGGTGCCGGTGACGCTCGGGCAGGAGTTCGGCGGCTACGCCGCGCAGATCCGGCTTGGCCGCGCGCGCGTGGCGGACGCGCTCCCCCGCGTCGCGCAGATCCCGCTCGGCGGCACCGCGACCGGCACCGGGCTGAACACCCATCGCGACTTCGCGGGGAAGGTGCGCGAGGCGCTGAGCGCCGACACCGGGCTCGACGATCCGCGCAGCCGAGGACCCGTTCGAGGCGCAGGCAAACCGCGACGCGCTGGTGGAGCTGTCGGGCGCGCTGAAGGTGCTCGCGGTGTCGCTCACGAAGATTGCGGGCGACCTCGCGCTGATGGGCTCCGGCCCGCGCTCCGGCATCGGCGAGATCTTCCTGCCCGAGCTGCAGAAGGGCTCCTCGATCATGCCCGGCAAGGTCAACCCGGTGCTGCCCGAGGTCGTGCTCCAGGTGAGCGCCCAGGTGATCGGCAACGACACGGCGATCACGATCGGCGGCCTCCAGGGCCAGTTCGAGCTCAACGTGCGGATCCCGCTGATCGCGCGCAACCTGCTCCAGTCGATCCATCTGCTGTCCACCTCGAGCCGGCTGTTCGCGGAGAAGTGCGTCGAGGGGATCGAGGCCAACCTCGAGGGCTGCGAGCGCTCCGCCGAAGGCACCCTCGCCGTCGCCACCGCGCTCAACCCGTACATCGGCTACGACCGGGCCGCGGAGATCGTCAAGGACGCAGCGAGCAGCGGCCGGACACTGCGCGAAGTGGCGCGCGAGCACGGCGTCGACGAGGCGACGCTCGACGAGGCGCTGAACCTGCGCAAGATCGCGGCGGGATCGTCGGCCTCCTAGGGCACGTGCTCGACGACATCGAGGCGTACTACGACGCGGTGCCGCGTTCGGCGGCCCGCGTCGAGGAGCACGGCCCGCTGCGGCTGTTCGTCCCGGACGGCGCGCCGTGGCCGTACTACGCGCGGCCCGCGGGCGGCGACATCACGGTGAGCGACGTGCGCGCCGTGCGCGCCCGCCAGTGGGAGCTCGGGCTGCCGGAGGCGTTCGAGTGGGTGGTCGATCTGGCGCCGACGCTCGCGCCGGCCGCGCGCCAGACCGGGCTGGACGTGCTCGAGCTGCCGCTGATGGCGCTCGAGCGCCCGCTCCCGGCGCCCGCCGTCGACGCGCGCGTCCGCCGGCTGGAGGCCGACGACCCGGCGCTGCCCGCGGCGCGGGCGGTCGCCGACATCGCGTTCGCCGCCCCTGGCACGGATGCCGGCAGCGACGGTGCGCGCGAGCGTGACGCCGCGCTCGGGCACTATTCGGAGGCCCGACTCAGCGTGGTGCGCGAGCGCATGCGCATGGGGCTGACCGTCACGGTCGTGGCGGAAGACGACGACGGCGTGCTGGCCGCCGGCAGCCACCAGCCGGTCGGCGGCGTGACCGAGATCGTCGGCGTCGGCACCCTGCCTGCAGCCCGCCGCCGCGGCCTCGGCGCCGCCGTCACCGCCGCGCTCGTCGCCGACGCCCGCCGCGGCGGCGCCGACATCGTGTTCCTCTCGGCCGGGAGCGACGACATTGCGCGCGTGTACGGACGGCTCGGATTCACGCGCGTCGCGACGGCCGGGATCGCCCTCCCGGCCGTGTCAAGCTGATCGCGTGCCCGACGCGCTCACCCGGCGGCCGGGAGTGGCCGCCGTCGCGGGCGCCCTCACGATCGCCTTCTCGGCCATTCTCGTGAAGCTCGCCGATGTCGAGCCGTCGACGGCCGCGATCTTCCGCTGCGCGTACGCGCTCCCCGCGCTCGGCCTGCTCGCGTGGATTGAGGACCGCCGCCACGGCCGCCGGCCGACGCGCGAGCGACTGCTGGCGATCCCCGCCGGCATCTTCTTCGCCGCCGACCTGATCTTCTGGCACCACGCGATCGCCGACGTCGGCGCCGGCCTTGCCACCGTGCTCGGGAACCTCCAGGTGGTCGTGGTGCCGTTCGTGGCGTGGGCCGTACTCGGCGAGCGGATCGAGGTCCGGCTGCTCGCCGCGCTGCCACTGGTATGCAGCGGCGTCGTGCTGATCTCGGGCGTGCTGGAGACCGGCGCGTACGGCGAGCATCCGATGCGCGGCGTCGTGTTTGGCATCCTCACCGGCCTCACCTACGCCGGCTTCCTGCTCGTGCTGCGCCAGTCGGGCTCCGACCTGCGCCGGCTCGCCGGCCCGCTGTTCGACGCGACGGTGGTCGCGACCGTGACGGCGATCATCGTCGGGTTCGCGACCGGCGAGGCCGACCTCGTCCCGAGCTGGCCCGCGCATGCCTGGCTGATCACGCTCGCGCTGACGTCGCAGGTGCTGGGGTGGCTGCTGATCGCCTCCTCGCTCCCGCGGCTCCCGGCCGCGCTCACCTCGGTCACGCTGACGATCCAGCCGGTCGGCTCGGTGGTGCTCGGGGTCCTATTGCTGGGCGAGGAGCCGAGCGGCCTCCAGCTCGCCGGTGTGGCGTGCATCCTCGCGGGCCTGCTCGCGATTGCGCGCCGGCGTGCGCCCTTACGGGACCCCGTTCCGGCGTAGGATTCGCAGGGTGTTCCCGCCGCCGCTCCACGAGCTCGAAACCGAGGTCATGGAGGAGGTGTGGGACGGTGGCGAACGCACGGTCCGCGAGGTGCTCGAGGCGCTCAACGCGCGCAGTCGGCCACAGCGCGCGTACACGACGATCCTGACCGTCATGCAGCGCCTGCACGCGAAGGACGTGCTGCGCCGCGACCGCGATGGCCGCCGCGACGTCTACGTCGCCGTGTTGACGCGCGAGCAGTACGCGCAGGCACGCGCCGAGGCCGAGGTGGGCGCGCTCGTGTCCGAGTACGGCGATGTCGCGCTCGCGCACTTCGCGCGCCACATGTCCCAGCTCGACCCCAAGCGCCGGGAGCAGATCCGGCGGCTCTCGCGCCGTGACTGAGCGGCGCGCGCTGCAGCGGCTCGAGCTCGCGCTCGCCGTGCTCGCCTTGACCGTCGCACTGCTCGCCTTCATCGTCGCGCTCGACGCGGTCCGCTACCACGGCCTCGACTTGCTCAACCTGCACCTCCACAGCGTCGTGCTGATCGCGATCGGCCTCGTGGACGGAGTGATCATCGTCCGCGCGGGCATGTCTCTCGCCCGCCAGGTCCGCGCCCATCGCGCGTTCCTGCGGCGGCTCCCGGTGCGTGACACGTGGGTGTCCGGGCACCGCGTCCACGTCTTTCCCGGCCGCACGCTGGCCGCCTTCTGCGCGGGCCTGCTGCGGCCTGCCGTCTACGTGTCCGACGGCACGCTGCGCGCCACCGGCGAGGAGGAACTGCAGGCGATCCTCGCGCACGAGGAGCGCCACCGCAGCCGCCGCGACCCACTCCGGCTCCTGCTCGCGCGAATGGTCTCGGACGCGATCCGGCCGCTGCCGCCGTTCGCTGCCCTGGCCGAGCGCCAGGCGGTGATCGCCGACCTCGTCGCCGACGCCGCGGCCGTCGACGCGCTCGGCGACGCGACGCCGCTCGCGTCCGCGCTCCTGCAGTTCGACGAGCGCGGAGCGGGCGTGGCGCCGGAACGCGTCGACCGGCTGGTGGCCGCCGGCCCCGCCGACACCGTGTCATCGGCGCTGCTCGCTGTCTCCGCCGTCGCGCTCGCCGGCATCGCTGCGCTGGTGGCACCGATGCTCCTGCTCGACTGGCATCCCGAGATCGAGCCGGCGGTGTTGATCGCCGTGTGCGCGCCGGCGTGTCTCGCCGCCCACCGCGCCGGCCTCTGCCTGCGCCCCTCGCCCTGACGTACTACGGCGAGAGCCGCTCCGCGCGCCATGTCCCGTCGTCCTGCAGGAGGAAGTGCTCCCGATCGTGCAGGCGGTCGGGGCGGCCCTGCCACAGCTCGACGGCGTCCGGTCGCAGCCGGTAGCCGCCCCAGTAGTCCGGGCGCGGCACCTGATCCGGGAAGCGCTCGTCGGTTTCCTGCACGCGCGCTTCGAGCTCGGCGCGGGCGGTCAGCACGGTTCCCTGTGCGGACGCCCAGGCTCCGACCTGCGCGCCGCGCGGGCGGGTCGCGAAGTAGGCGTCGGACTCCTCGCGCGTGAGCCGCTCGACCGGCCCCTCGAGCCGTACGGCGCGCTGGAGTGGCTGCCAGTACAGCGTCGCGGCCGCGCGCGGGTTCGCGGCCAGCTCGCGGCCCTTGCGCGAGTCGTAGTTCGTGTAGAAGCGGATGCTGTCGTCGTCGATGCCCTTCAGCAGCACGATCCGGACCGACGGCCGGCCGTCGGGCGTGGCGGTGGCGAGCGCCATCCGCTCGGCCTCCACCAGCCCGGAGGCGGCAGCCGCCTCGAACCACTCGCGAACGCGCTGCAGTGGGTTCACATCGCCATCGCGACGTACTTGATGTTCAGGTACTCGTCGATGCCTTCCGGGCCGCCCTCGCGGCCGAAGCCCGACGCCTTCACACCGCCGAACGGCGCGGCCGGGTTGGAGACGATGCCCTGGTTGAGGCCGACCATGCCGGTCTCGAGCCCCTCGACGACGCGGAACGCGCGCTTGATGTCGCGCGTGTAGACGTAGGCGACGAGCCCGTACTCGGTGTCGTTGGCGGCGGCGATCGCCGCGTCCTCGTCGTCGAAGCCGATCACCGGCGCGACCGGGCCGAAGATCTCTTCCTTCAGCAGCCGTGCGTCACCGCTGACGCCGCCGAGCACGGTCGGCTCGTAGAAGTAGCCGGCGCCGTCGCGCGCGGTGCCGCCGACCAGCACCTGTGCGCCCTTGCCCGTGGCGTCGTCGACCAGCTCGGCGACCTTGTCGCGCTGCGTGCCATCGATCAGCGGGCCGACCTTGACGTCGTCCTCGGTGCCGCGCCCGACCTTCATCTCACCGAGCTTGCCGGCGAGCTTCTCCGCGAACTCCTCTGCGATGCGGTCGGCGACGTGGAAGCGGTTGGCCGCCGTGCACGCCTCGCCGATGTTGCGCATCTTGGCGATCACCGCGCCCTCGACGGCAGCGTCGACGTCGGCGTCGGCGAACACCAAGAACGGGGCGTTGCCGCCGAGCTCCATCGACGTGCGCAAGAGTCCTTCCGCTGCCTGTTCGACCAGCTTGCGGCCGACCTCGGTGGAGCCCGTGAAGGTCAGCTTGCGCAGTCGCGGGTCGGAGATGATCGGCGCCGAGACCGCGCTCGAGGACGACGCCGTGATCACGTTCAGGACGCCCGCGGGCAGACCGGCCTCTTCGAAGATCTGCGCCAGCGCGAGCATCGACAGCGGCGTCTGCTGCGCCGGCTTGATCACCATCGTGCAGCCGGCCGCGACGGCCGGACCGATCTTGCGCGTGCCCATCGCGGCCGGGAAGTTCCACGGCGTGATCGCGTAACACGGGCCGACCGGCTGCTTCATCGTGATCAGCCGCCCGACGCCGTTCGGCGCCGTCGCGAACCGTCCCTCGATCCGCACTGCCTCCTCGGAGAACCAGCGCAGGAACTCGGATGCGTAGGCGATCTCGGCCTTGGACTCGGCCAGCGGCTTACCCATCTCGAGCGTCATCAGCAGCGCCAGCTCGTCGGCGCGCTCGTTCATCGTCTCGAACACGCGGCGCAGGATCTCGCCGCGTTCGCGCGGCGGGTGCTGCGCCCACTCCTCCTGCACCGCAACCGCGGCGTCGAGCGCCGCGACCGCGTCATCGGGCGTCGCGTCGGCGACGTCGGCCAGCGTCGCGCCGGTCGACGGATCCTCGACGGCGAGCGTCTCGCCGCCGCCGGCGTCCCGCCACTCGCCGCCGATGAACAGCTGGTTCGGCACGCCTGCGACGGCGGCCGCCTCCCTATCGAGTGTGGTGCTCATGCTGCAACCGTCTCCGTTCCGAGTTCCTCTGAGATGGACACGTCGATCGAGTAGTCGATCGGGACCGCGATCAGCGAGGGCATGTCGAGGCTCAGCGCGTGCCGCAGGTGCCGGCCGAGGTCGTCCACGCCCTCACAGCGCCACGCCGGCATGCCAAAGGCGTCGGCGAGGCGCACGAAGTCTGGATTGGCGAAGTCGGTGCCGAAGTGGCGCCCGAACTTCTTGTCCTGCTTCCACACGATCGATCCGTACTGGCGGTTCTCCCAGATCACGTTCACGACCGCCGTGCGCAGCCGGACCGCCGTCTCGAGCTCCTGCACGTTCATCAGGAAGCCGCCGTCGCCGCTGACCGTGACCACGTTCCGGTCGGGATGGACGAGCTTGGCGGCGATCCCGGTCGGCAGCGCGATCCCCATCCCGGCCAGGCCGTTGGCGATGAACACCGTGTCGGGCTCATGCGCCGGGAACATGCGCGCGATCCACAGCTTGTGCAGCCCGACGTCCGAGATCAGGATGTCGTGGCGCCCGAGCGCCTGGCGGATCTCCCACAGCACGCGCGGTGGCTGCATCGGGAACGCGTCGTCGTGGCGGCCCGCCTCGAGCCGGCCGAGCACGATCTCGTTGAGCCGCGAGTGGCCGGCCGTACGGGCGTTGTCGCTGAGCATC
Organism: uncultured Solirubrobacteraceae bacterium; assembly: GCA_963792385.1. Lineage (GTDB taxonomy): Bacteria > Actinomycetota > Thermoleophilia > Solirubrobacterales > Solirubrobacteraceae > DASSUW01. The sequence goes on from CAWBVZ010000004.1 coordinate 480,965, forward strand.
TCGGCGACGCGGGTGAGGATGTGCTCGATGTCGCCGATCAGATCGGCCTCGGTGATGAAGTGCGCGTCGACTTCGGGCGACACCGTGTCGATGCAGACGATCCGCTTGTCGCGGCGCGGGTTCCAGTTCGCCGGCGAGTGCTCGACCAGGTCGTAGCCGACGGTGATCACGACGTCGGCGTGGTCGAAGCCGGCGAGCGCGTAGTCGCGCGACTGGATCCCGACCGTGCCGAGCATGTGCGGGTCCTCGTAGTCGAGCATGCCCTTGCCCATGAACGTCTCCGCGACGCCGATGCCGGTCGCGTGGGCGAACGTGCGCAGCGCGTGTGCGGCGCCGGTGCGGGAGACGCCGTTGCCGGCCAGCACGACCGGATGCTCGGCCGACCGGATCACCTCGACGGCCGTCAGCAGCTCGTCGCGGCTCGGCTCGGGATGGCGGCGGCCGGAGCGCACGGGGAGCGGCTCGGCGTCGGTCGCCTCGGCCATCACGTCCTCGGGCAACTCGATGTGGGTCGGCCCGGGCTTCTGCGCCTGAGCGACCTTGAACGCCTTGCGCACGACCTCGGGGATCACCGCCGCGGAGTGCAGGCGGGCGTTGAACTTCGTCACCGGGCGCAGCATGTCGACCACGTCGATGTACTGATGCGACTCCTTGTGCATGCGCTCGAGGTCAGCCTGGCCGGTGAGCGCGACCATCGGCGAGCGGTCGAGGAACGCATCGGCGACACCGGTCACGAGGTTCGTCGCACCCGGCCCGAGCGTGCCCAGGCAGACGCCCGCCGAGCGCGTCAGGCGGCCGTACATGTCGGCCATGTAGGCGCCGCCCTGCTCGTGCCGGACCGGGATGAACTCGATCGAGGAGCGGTCGAGCGACTCGTTGAGATCGAGCGTCTCCTCGCCGGGGATGCCGAAGACGTACCGGACGCCCTCGGCCTCCAGACACTCCACGAACAGATCAGATGCCTTGCGTGTGCTCACGTTTCGACAGTCTCCCGTATTGGGGGTCCGCAACATTTGTCCCCACCGGGTGTCGGACTAACCTGAGTCGCCTCTTTTCATGCGCCGCCCCGTCCTAGTCATCGCGCTCGTCGCTGCCGCCTGCCTGGCGGCTGCGTCGCCCGCTCTCGCCGCCAAGGCCCGCTTCACGATCCGCGGTGCCGGGTTCGGCCACGGCGTGGGCCTGAGCCAGTACGGCGCCTACGGCTTCGCCCAGCACGGGACGACGTACGACAAGATCCTGCGCCACTACTACACGGGCACCGAGCTCGGGACCGCCGACCCGGCCGCGACGGTGCGCGTGCTTGTGCAGTCGACCGGAACCGCAAGTCTCAGCGGAGCCAACCGGGCCGGCACGCGGAAGCTGAACGCGTCCCGCACCTACCGGGTGCGCCGCAACGGGTCGTCGCAGGTCGACCTGCTGTCGGCGGGCGGGAAGCGGATCGCGACGTTCTCGGCGCCGCTGCAGGTCTCCGGCCCCAACGACGTCGTGAGACTCGGCGGCGCAGGCAGCTACCGCGGCGTGCTCGAGTTCCGGCCCGACACGTTCGGCGGCGTGAACGCGATCAACGCGGTTTCGCTCGAGGACTACGTCGCGGGCGTCGTGTCGCGCGAGTCGCCGTCGTCGTGGCCGCTCGAAGCGCTGAAGGCGCAGGCCGTGGCGGCACGCACCTACGCCGTCACCACATCGAAGGCGGGCGCGGGCTTCGACCAGTACGCCGACACGCGCTCGCAGGTCTACGGCGGCGTGGCGGCGGAGACGGCGTCCACGAACCAGGCTGTGGCCGCCACGAGCGGCCAGGTCGTGACCTACGAGGGCAAGCCGGTCGTCACGTACTTCTTCTCCACGTCGGGCGGGCGCACCGAGAACGTCGAGAACACCAGCCTCGGCACCGCGCCGAAGCCGTGGCTGAAGTCCGTCGCCGACCCGTACGACGGCGTGTCGCCGAAGCACCGCTGGGGCCCGATCAAGCTGACGCTGGCGCAGGCCGGCGGCAAGCTCAGCGGGCTCGTCAAGGGCCGCTTCAAGGGCATCAAGGTCGTCCGCCGCGGCCGCTCGCCGCGGATCGTCCTGGCCGACATTGTCGGCACCGGCGGCCGCACGCGCGTGTCGGGCGCCACGCTGCGCGCCCGCCTCGGGCTGCTCGACACGTGGGCGTACTTCACGTCGATCGCCACGCGCAAGAAGCCGCCGACCGGCGATCCCGGCACCGGCGGCACGACACCGCCGCCGCCGTCCGCGGCCACCGCCGGCCCGCAGCCGCGCGCATCGATCGCCGGCAGCGTGGTCCCGGCCCGCGTCGGCGCCGAGGTGCAGATCCAGCTCCGCTCGGGCAGCCGCTGGCAAACCGTCGCCTCCACGGTCGTGCGCTCCGGCGGCAGCTACCGCGCCGCGGTTGCCGCCGCAGGCGTCTACCGGGCTGTGTTCTCCGGCGACGCCGGGCCGTCCGTCCGCGTGCGGTAGCCGCAGCCGAACGGCGGCGCTACCAGCTACCCCGTATAGACCCGCGCCAGCGACTCCGCGACGCAGACCGGCTTCTCGCCGCCGTCGCGCTCGAACGTCAGCTTGAGCGTGATCTGGGCGCCGCCCGGGATCTCGTCGAGATTGGCCAGCTCGGCGGTCATCCGGACGCGCGAGCCGACCGGGACCGGAGCCGGGAAGCGGACCTTGTTGAGCCCGTAGTTGATCGCGAACGCGAAGCCCTCGAGCGAGAGCACCTGCTCGGTGAACATCGGCGCCAGCGAGAGCGTGTAGTAGCCGTGCGCGATCGTGCCGCCGAACGGCGTGTCCTTCGCGCGCTCCGGGTCGACGTGGATCCATTGGTGGTCGCCGGTCACGTCCGCGAACGCGTCAATCGCGTCCTGCGTGACCTCGTGCCACTCCGTGGTCCCCAGCGTCTTCCCCTCGGCGCTCTTGAGCTCGTCCAAGCCGGTGATCGTCGTCATGGCGCGCACCATATCCTCACGGCCGATGTCGCAACCCCTATTGCTCACCGACGCGCCGGCGCTGCTCTACCGCGCCTTCTTCGCCCTGCCCGACTCGATCACCGATGACGACGGGCATGCCGTCAACGCGCTCCTCGGCTCCGTCAACCAGACGCTCTGGTGCGTCGAGAAGTACGACCCGCGGGCCGTCGTGTTCTGCTTCGGCGCCGAGGCCGGCGAGTATCGCGTCGAGGCCTACCCGGACTATCACGCCGCGCGCCCACCGATGCCGGACCTGCTCGAGTGGCAGTGGAACCGGGCGCCGGCGCTCTACGAGGCGCTCGGCTGGAGCGTGGCCGATACCGACGAGCTGGAGGCCGACGACCTGCTGGGCTCGTTCGCCGAGATCGAGACCGCGGCCGGCGGCACGACGCTGATCCTCACCGGCGACCGCGACATGTTCCAGTGCGCGAGTGACTCGGTCACTGTGCTCCTCCAGCGCACCGGCGGCGACGGCCCGGAGGAGGTCGGCCCCGATGTCGTGCGCGAGAAGTACGGAGTCGACCCGGAGCAGGTGCCGGACTTCATCGCGCTGCGCGGCGACCCGTCGGACGGGCTGCCGGGCGCGAAGGGCATCGGCGCCAAGACCGCCGCCGACCTGCTCCGGCGCAAGGGCGACCTCGAGCACGTGATCCTCGGTGCGATCCGCGAGAAGCCGTCGGTGCGCCGCGCGCTGATCGAGCAGGCGGACGAGCTGCGCGCGTTCAAGGACATCGCGACGCTGCGCGCGATCCCGCTCGAGCGCCCGCCGGATGCGCCGACCGACTTCGCCGCTGGGTCGAAGGCGGCCGCCGCGCTCGGGATGGGCCGCCTGTCGACCCGACTGGAGGAGATGGCGCAGTCCTGAGGATCCACGCGATCCAGACCGGGACGGTGGCGATCCGCCGGCGTCAGCTCGTCGGGGCCGACGACTGGCTGCGCGTGCTGAAGACGCTCACGGACAGCGAGTGGACCGAGCCGTTGCCGATCCTCGCGTGGCTGATCGAGCACCCGGAAGGCCTGATCGTCGTCGATACCGGCGAGACCGCACGCGCCACCGCGCCCGGCTACTTCCCGCGCTGGCATCCCTACTACCGCCGCTGCATCCGCCTGGCGGTCGAGCCCGACGACGAGATCGGCCCGCAGCTGCGCGCCCGCGGCTTTGAGCCGAAAGACGTGCGCTGGGTCGTCCTCACCCACCTGCACACCGACCATGCGGGCGGGCTGGCGCACTTCCCGGACAGCGAGATCGTCGTCACCCGCGAGGAGTTCGAGTACGCGACGGGCCGGCTCGGACGGCTGCGCGGCTACCCGAACCGGCACTGGCCGGACTGGCTCGCTCCCACGCTCGTCGCGGCTCCCACCGCGCTGACCGCCGCCGGCGACGTGCGGCTCGAACCGACGCCGGGGCATACGCCCGGGCACGCCTCGGTGACCGTCGACACCGGCGAGGCGTTCGTGATCATCGCCGGCGACGCCTCGTACACGCAGCAGCTGATGCTCGACGGCCAGGTCGACGGGATCGCGCCGGACCCGCGCACGTTCCGCGCGACGCTCGCACACCTGCGCAACATGGTCGCCGAACGGGCTGCGACGTACCTGCCGACGCACGAGCCGGCGTCGGTACAGCGGCTGGACGCTGCTCAGGCCGACGGCTGACCGATGTCCTGGGCGAGCGCGCGTTGCGCGCGCTCGAGCAGGTCCTCGGCGAGGTCGCCGCCCCAGTGGACCGAGCCGACGTGCCCGCCGGTCGCGAACCGCACGCGGTCGGCGACACGGTCGCCGCCCTCGCGATCGGTGTCCGGGAGCATCACGAGGAGGTTGCCGTCGTCCCAGTGGGCGAAGACGTCGGCGCCGCGCAGCACGCGGGCAAGGATCTCCCAGTCCGCACCCTGCACCAGCAGCAGCGCGAACTCGTGGCCGTAGCGGATACCGGCAGCGACGAGGCGTCGCAGCATCCAGCGGCCGAGCGGGGCGGGGAGGGGCCCGATCAGGTCGTCTAGGTCCATTCCGTCCTTAAACGGCAGTTCACGGCGTGAACTTGACGGTAATTACGTCACCATCGGCCATCACGTAGTCGCGGCCCTCGAGCCGCAGCGTGCCGCGGTCGCGCGCACCGGCGTATCCGCCGGCATCGACGAGCGCGTCCCAGCCGATCACCTCGGCGCGTACGAACCCACGCTGGATGTCGGAATGGATCTCGCCGGCCGCGTGCCAGACGGTCAGGCCGCGCCGCAGGTGCCACGACTGCGCGGGCTTGTCCTCGCCGGCGGTGAAGAAGGCGATCAGGTCAAGCAGCCCGAACGCGCCCTGGACCACGCGGTGCAGGCCGGAGTCGCCGACGCCCATCTCCGCGCGCATGAGCGCCGCCTCGTCGTCGTCGAGCTCGCGCAGCTCCGACTCGATCCGGGACGAGATCGCGACCGCGGCGGCGCCCTGCTGCGCCGCGTGCTCGGCGATCGCCGCCGGCACGGTGTCGTCGCCCTCGTCGACGTTGGCGACGAACAGGACCGGCTTGCCGGTGAGCGGCGAGAGGTTCTTCAGCGCCTGCGGCGCGGCGTCCGGCACCGGCACGGTGCGCGCCGGCCGGCCCGCCTGGAGCGCCTCGATCACCTGCCGCAGCCACGCCTCCTCGGCGATCGCGGCGCGATCGCCGCCGCGCGCCTCGCGCACCACGCGGGCGTGCCGGCGCTCGGCCTGCTCGAGGTCGGCGTAGACGAGCTCGGTCTCGATCGTCTCGATGTCGGAAAGGGGATCGACCTTTCCGTCGGGGTGGATGACGTTCTCGTCGTGGTGCGCGCGCACGACGTGCAGGAGCGCGTCGGTCTCGCGGATGTTGTGCAGGAACTGGTTGCCGAGCCCTTCGCCCTTGTGGGCGCCGGCGACGAGGCCCGCGATGTCGTGGACCTCGATCGTGTCCGGCACGATGCTCGATGCCCCGATCGTGCGCGCGACGGCGTCGAGCCGATCGTCATGGACCGGCAGCACCGCCACGTTCGGCTCGATCGTCGTGAACGGATAGTTCGCGGCGTCCACGCCGGCGCGCGAGAGCGCGTTGAAGAGCGACGACTTGCCGGCGTTCGGCATCCCGACGATCCCGACCTTCATCATCGCCCGAGCCTCCCGATCACGGTGCCGAGCGCGGCGCCGGCGGCGATGTCGGACGGGTAGTGCACGCCGAGGTAGAGGCGCGAGAACGCCATCGCGGCCGCCCCGCCCACGAGCAGCGTCTGCGGCACCAGCTCGCCGAACGCCTGCACCGCTGCAAACGACGACGTCGAGTGCGACGACGGGAACGAGAGGCCGGTCGGGGTCGCCATCAGGTGCGGCAGGTCCTCCACGACCGGGCGCGCGCGGCCGATCTTCATCTTGATCGAGGTCGAGAGCAGGTACGCGCTCCCGACGCACACGGTCGCGCGCAGCCAGGGCCCGCGCCGCCGGGGGTCGATGGCCGCGCCGGCCATCCCGCCGGCGAGCCACACCGCCGCGTGCTCGCCCAGCAGCGAATAGCGCCGCACCCAGCGGACGGTCTCCGGCGTGTGGGCGAGCGACCGCGCGCGCCGGTACAGCGCGAGGTCGAGCGCGTTGGCGGCGACACGAAGGTTCAACTAGTCACTAGAACCCGACGCGGTGCTCGCCGGACTCGACGCGCAGGTACGCGACCTGCGCCAGATCGACCAGGACGGCACCGTCGGTCGCCTCGACCTCGTGCCAGCCTTCCTGCTTGTCCTGCAGCGCCTTACGCAGCGCGGCCAGCTGGTCGTCGGTAAGCCGGAGCGACAGCACCTGGCCACCGCCGTTGAAGCCGAGCGCGGCGCGGCGAGCGCTCGGCGGGGCCTTACTTGGATCACTCATGCATGCACCGCCGCAGGTTGGACGAGCTCGGTCAGGACGCCGCCGGAGGCGGATGGGTGCAGGAACGCGACCTGCGAGCCGCGGATGCCGGCCCGCGGCGCCTCGTCGATCAACCGCAGTCCAGCGGCCCGCAGGCCGTCGAGAACCGCCGCTATGTCGTCGACGCGGTACGCGACGTGATGCAGGCCCGGACCCCGCTTGGCGAGGAACCGGCCGACCGGCGTGTCGCCGGAGAGCGGCGCCAGCAGCTCGACGTGACTGTCGCCGACGTCCAGCAGCGCGGCCTCCACGCCCTGCTCCGCGATCGTCTCGCGGTGCACCAGCGGCATGCCGTACGTGTCGCGATGAACGGCGATCGCGGCGTCGAGGTCGACGACCGCAATGCCGATGTGGTCGATGCTCCCGAACACGACGGCGAGTGTACCCTCAGCGCTCGTGCGCATCGCCCTCGCCGCGAACCAGGGTTCCGGCGGCGGGCTCGACCCGGAGCCGCTGGCCACCGCGATGCGCGAGCACGGCGCACACGTCGAAGTGTTCGACTGCGACGAGCCGAGTCTGGCGCGGATCGCCGCCTGGGAGCCCGAGCGGATCGCTGTCGCGGGCGGCGACGGGACGATCGGTCCGGTCGCCGGTCTGGCCGGCCGCCTGGACGTGCCCCTGGCGGTCATCGCGGCCGGCACCGCCAACGACTTCGGGCGCGTGCACGGCCTTCCGGACGACCTGCGGGAAGCGGCCGTGCTCGCCGCCGCCGGCACGGACACGCGCCCGCTCGAGCTCGGCCGGCTCGCCGACGGGCACCCGTTCGTGAACGTCGCCAGTGCCGGGCTGGCGACTGTTGCCGCACGCGCCGCGGAGCCGCTGAAGCCGCGCCTCGGGGCGCTCGCCTACGGCGTCGGCGCGATCCGCGCGGCGGCCGCCGCCGCGCCGCTGCGCGCGACGGTGCGGGTCGACGGCCGCTCCGCCTTCGCGGGAGAGTGCTGGCAGGCGATCGTCGCGGTCAGCGGCGCGTTCGGCGGCGGCTCGGGCATCGCCGAGGCCGACCCCGACGACGGCGCGCTCGACGTCGTCGTGCTCCCGGCCGGCTCGCGCATCGGCCTCGCTCGCCGCGCCTGGGGCCTGCGCGCGCAGACGATCGCGCAGCAACACGGCGTCGAGTACGCACGCGGGCGGGTGGTCGAGGTCGATCTCCCGCACGGAACCGAGCTCAACGTCGACGGCGAGGTCCGCCGCGGCGGCCTCGAGCGCGTGAGCGTGCAGCCGCGGGCGTTCAGGCTTGTGGTGCCGCCGGCGCGACCCTGACGCCGTCGCGACCCTGCCGCTTGACCTCGTACAGCGCGGAGTCGGCGCGCGCCACCATGGCCTCGTCGGCTTCACCGCGGTCGGCGAGCGCGAGCCCGACCGACACCGTCGAGCCGAGCTTGTCGCGTGCCTGCGTCCGGAGCTGCCAGCCGACCTGCTCGGCCTGCGCCTCACCGTCGCACTCGAACACCAGCGCGAACTCGTCGCCGCCGATCCGGAACGCACGGCCGCCGCTGGGCACCGCCGCACGCAGGAGCCCGGCCATCGCGCGCAGGATGTCGTCGCCGGCCGCGTGCCCGCGCGTGTCGTTGATCTCCTTGAAGCCGTCGACGTCCGCGATCAGCAGCGCGCAGCGCGCGCCGGCCTGGCGCAGCGCCGGGAGCGCGTCGTAGAAGGTGGCGTGGTGGCCGAGGCCGGTGAGCGGGTCACGGGCGGCGCGGTCGCGCAGCTCGAGCACGGCCGCCGCCATCCGCAGGCCGCTCGCGGCCTGGAAGGCGAGCAGCTCCAGCAGCTCGACGTGCTCGGTCGAAAGGGTGCGCGGCGCGCGATCGGCCAGCACGAGGATCCCGAGCCGCTCGCCGGCGGCCGCCAGCGGGAGCACGACCATCGACGCGGCGCCCGCGTGGCGCAGAGGCTCATGGCCGGCGAACCCGCGGCCGGTGGCCTCGTTGACGGTGTAGGACGACGTGCCGTGGCTGACCCAGCTGGAGATCGCGGCCAGGTCGGGCACCCCGAGGTCGGCGAACACGACCCCGAACGAGCCTTCGGCGTGATGGGCGTAGAGGTCGCCGTGGCCGTCGTCGAGCGCCAGCATCGCGGACTCGAAGCCGGCGACGTCGAGCGCGGCGCGCACGGTCTCACGCACAAGGTCCTCGGGATCTTCGAGCGCCGCGAGCCGCGCGACCGCACGGGCCAGCCGTTGTGCCGGGGGCACCTCGAGCTCAGGGCCGCCGAGTTGCTCGATCCGGCGGGAGAGCAGGTCCGCGCAGCGCTCGAGCTCCCAGCGGGCGTCGCCGCCGAGCAGCGTCGGCGACTCGGCGTTGAGCACGCCGACCACGCGCTGGCCGGCGCGCAGCGGCAGGCACAGCTCGGCCACGACGGACGGGATCGAGGGAAGGAAGTCCGGATGTGCCGAGGTGTCGGACACCTCGGTCGCGACGCCGTCGCGGAACGTGCGGCCGATGATCCCGGCCGACGGCGGCATCCCGTCATAGATCTGCCAGTAGCCACGCACGGCCTGGCAGCGCAGGCGGCCGCCCTGCTCCAGGTACACGCTCGGCAGCAGCCCGGTCCGAGCCAGGTGCTCGACCACGACCGTGGAAGCGTCGCGCACGGTCGGCGCAGAGGCGATCGCGCGCTCGAGGCGCCCGCCCGCCGGCACCGCGACGAGCGGCACGCGGCGGTTGTCGTTCGGCTCCGCCGGCCACGCTTCACCCGGGCGGCCGAACAGCCAGCCCTGGCCGAAGTCGACTTCGGCGGCGCGCAGCACCTCGAGTTCCTCCGGCCGCTCCACGCCTTCGGCCACGACGCGGGCGCCGACCTCGCGGGCGAACGCGACGGTCGCACGCAGCACGGCCTGGCGGGAGGGGTCGAGATCGACGTTGGTGACCATCCGGCGGCACAGCTTCAGAAAGTCGGGGCGGATCTCTGCCACGTACTCGAGCGACGTGAAGCCGGCGCCCGCGTCATCGACGGCCACCAACGCGCCGCGAGCGATCCACGGGCGGAGGCGCTCCTGGATGCGACGAATGTCCTGGACGGCGTCCTGCTCGGTCAGCTCGATCACGAGCCGCGAGGGCAGCCGGCCGGCGAGCCGGGCGAGTCCTGGGTGCCCGAGCGCGTCGGGTGCAACGTTGACGAACAGCAGCCGGCCCGCAGGCGGCTTGCCGGCCTCAGCCATCGCGGCCCAGCAGGCGACCTCGATGTCGTCGCGCAGGCCAGAGCGAGCGGCGGCGGCGAGCGTGACGTCAGGCGGGAGGGCAACCAGCCCGGGCGGGCTGGGGAAGCGGGCCAGGCCCTCGTAGCCAACCGGCTGAAGGTCGCTCAGGCGGACGATCGGCTGAAACACGGCACGGATCGCACCGGGCTCCAGTAGCCCGCGAAAGTCATCAGCTCGATCCAGCTGCCCCATCGTTCGGAGAATCGGCCTCGCGGCGCCGCGACTTGAGCGCTCAGCGAGCGCTTAGAGCTTCGGACGAGCGGCGACGACACGCAGGCTCTGGCCGGGCATGCGATGCAGCCGCGGCACGCCCTCCATGATGATGTCGATGTCGGCGCGCTCGAGCACCTCGTTACGCAGGAGCGCGTGGGCGAGCCGATCGAGCTTTTCGCGGTGCTCGTTGATGATGCGGACCGCGCCGCGCATCGCCTCGTCGGCGAGGTGCTGCTGCTCCTCGTCGCGCAGCTGACGGGTGCGCTCGGACACCGCGCCACCCTCCGCCGACACCGTGCGCGAGGTGATCGAGGTGCCCATCGCATACTCGTGCACCATCGACCGCGAGATCTCTGCGACGCGCCTCAGGTCGTCGGACGCGCCGGTGGTGACGGCGCCGAACACGATCTCCTCCGCCGCGCGCCCACCGAGCAGCATCGTCATCGAGTCGAGCAGCTCCTCGCGCGTCTTGAGGTAGCGGTCCTCCTCGGGCAGGTTGAGCGTGTAGCCGAGCGCGCGGCCGCGCGGCACGATCGAGATCTTGTGCACGCGATCGACCCCGGGCATCAGCTCTGCGCACAGGGCGTGGCCGGCCTCGTGGAAGGCCACGACGCGCCGCTCGTGGTCGTTGAGGGTCCGGCGCGACTGCATGCCGGCGACCACGCGCTCGAACGCGCCGTCGAAGTCGGCCTGCTCGACGCGGTCGCGGCGCTCACGCGCGGCGAAGATCGCGGCCTCGTTGCAGAGATTGGCGAGGTCGGCGCCCGTCAGGCCGGCGGTCTGACGCGCGATCAGCTCGAGGTCGACGCCGCTGCCCAGCGGCTTGTTGCGGCTGTGGACCTTCAGGATCGCCTCACGGCCGGTGACGTCGGGCGGCGAGACGAAGATCTGGCGGTCGAAGCGTCCGGGGCGCAAGAGCGCCGCATCGAGCTTCTCGAGCAGGTTCGAGGCGGCGATCACCACGAGGTCGCCGGTGCTGTTGAAGCCGTCCATCTCGACGAGCAGCTGGTTGAGCGTCTGCTCGCGCTCGGAGTTGTTGTCGGCGCCGCGCTCGCCGCCGACCGCGTCGATCTCGTCGATGAAGATCACGGCCGGACGGTTGGCGCGCGCCTCGGCGAACAGGCGCCGGATGCGGGCGGCGCCGAGCCCGGCGAACATCTCAACAAACGCGGCGGCCGACTGCGAGAAGAACTCGGCGCCGGACTCCTTTGCGACCGCCTTGGCGAGCAGCGTCTTGCCGGTTCCGGGCGGCCCGTGGAGCAGGATGCCCTTGGGGACCGTCGCGCCAAGCGCGTGGAAGCGCGCGGGCTCGCGCAGGAACTCGATCACCTCGGCGAGCTCCGCCTTCGCCTCGTCGGCACCGGCCACGTCGTCCCATCCGACCGCGGACTTGGCGTCCGGCTTGATCTGCTGCGGCTTGGTCCGCGGCATCAGCTTGAGCGTCCTCCAGAGGACGAAGCAGATCAGCGCCATGAAGATGATCGGCGACCACGTGAGCACGTCGGCCTCGACCCGATTCCACACCGACGGACCAGGCGGCGCCGGTGCGACCTCGATCGTCACCGCCTGCTTCGCATCGCGCCCGTGCGTATCGATCCGCATTGGCGCAAGTATGCCCCCAGCCCGTTGAATCGAACTGGGGTCTGGACCCTATTTGGCCCGAACCCTAAACGGACGGTGGGGGCTCGACGCGAAGGATCTCCGCAAGCGCCGCGCGGCCGACTTCGAGCTGCCGTTCGTCGGGCTCGCGCGTGCCGATCAGGCGCTGCAGCTCGAAGCCCGGGCGGCGCAGGGCGCGCGCCAGCGGCGACGCCGCGTTGCGCTCGCACCACGAGAACACCTCGACCGCCGCGGCGGTCGAAGCGACGGCCACGCCGGCGCCCGCGACCGGGCCGGGGCGCTCGAGCACGCGGCGCACGAGCAGCGCGCCCGCGAGGTTCGAGGCCAGCAGCGGCGTGACGAGGTGGGAACCGCAGCGGTCGTGCTCCTTGGCGGTATCAGCGGCGTCCTTGTCGGCCTCGTACGCGGCGATCGCCTTGTGCTCGACGCCGTGGTAGGCGGCCAGCTCGCCACCGCGCAGGGCGAGCACGGCCGGCGCGAGCGAGAGCATCGCGGCTGCGGCTTCGCCGGACGCGCCGCGCACGCGCCGGCGGAGCACCGCGCCGGCGAGCGAGGCACCGGCGGCGACGCCGAGGATGCCGGGTGACTCGAACGGCAGTCGCGCTTCCGGCAGCGCCCGCTTGACGAGCGGGATCACGGCGAACGCCTCGCCGAGCCGGATCACGCCGCGCACCCCGGGCACGTTGTCGGCCCCGCGCACACGCGGCTTGCGGCCGGAGGCGGTGACGATCGCGCCGGCGTCGTTACGCACCGAGGCGGCCCAGTGCGTCGGCCCGTGCACGAGCAGGCCGTTGCGCAGCGCCATCCCGCCGAGCCGGAGCTTTCCCTCGGGCGTACTCATCCCAGCAACCTCCGTGGCAGTTCGGTGAAGAACGAAGCGGCGAAGCCGAGGTCGCGCAGGTCGATCCGCTCGTCGTTCGAGTGGATCAGCGGCCATGTGTCGTACAGGCTCTGGTGGCGCTGCGGGAAGAAGCCGTAGGCGACGCAGTCCGGGAACGCCGCCCGGAACCAACGCGAGTCGGTGAAGGCGGGGAGCACGATCGGCACCGTCTCGGCGCCCGGCTCGCTCTCGACCACCCAGTCGCGGATCGCGTCCATCAGCGGGGACTCGATCGCCGACCGGTTGCCGATCACCTCCTCCACGAACGAAATCTCGAGGCCGTCGCGGTCGTCCACGACCTCGTGCACACGCCGCATCGTGGCCTCGCCGTCCATGCCGGGCGGCACGCGGCAGTCGACGAGCAGGTCGGCACGAGCGGGGATGACGTTGATCTTCTCGGAGGCGGAGATGCGGGTGGGCACGGCGGTGACGCCCAACATGGGCTCGACCATCGTGGCCAGCCGCGGCTCGACGGCGCGCACGCGCGCCAGCGCCGCCTTGGGATCGGCGGAGTCCTCGCCGAGCGCCTCGAGCAGCGCCCGCGCCTCGACCACGACGTCGAAGTCCGGCCGGCGCTCACCCAGCCGCGTGATCACCGGCGCCAGCTTGAGCAGCGCGTTGTCGCCGGTGCCCGGCACCGAGGCGTGGCCGGCCACGCCGCGGGCTCGCACGCGGAAACGGAACGTGCCCTTCTCGGCGCAGCAGACGCCATACAGCCGCCGGTCGCCGTACGGCATCACGGTCCCGGCGCCCTCGTTGAGCAGCCAGTCCACGCGCGCCGCGTCCGGCCGCTGCTCCGTGAGCCATTGCGCGCCGAGGTAGCCGCCGACCTCCTCGTCGACGACCGAGATCACCTTCAGCGCGCCGCGCGCCGGCCGCCATCCGCTGCGCGCGAGCGTGACCGCCGCGACGGCCTCCGCAGCGGTCTGCGACTTCATGTCGAGCGCGCCGCGGCCCCAGAGGAAGCCGTCGTGGACGTCGCCCGACCACGGGTCGTGCGTCCAGTCGTCGGGGTCGGCGAGCACCGTGTCCACGTGCGACAGGTAGCCCAGCACAGGCCCGGCTTCGTCCCCCTCGAGCGTGGCGACGAGGTTCGGACGGTCCGCCTCGCCGCCCATCAACTCGACCTCGAGGCCCGCGTCGCGCAGGTAGCCCGCGAGCCACTCCTGGCAGGCACGCTCATCGCCCGGCGGGTTGACCGTGTTGAAGCGGATCAGCTGCGACAGGACGTCGGCGGTCTCCTGCTGGAACGCGTCGCCTCCCATCCCGACGATCCTAGTGAAGCCGGAATCAGCGACCGGCGGCAAGGCTGTCGAGCCGATCGCGGACCGCGCGCCGCGCGCGGTCGAAGAGCGCCTCGTCACCGTCGAACTGGTAGCCGACGTTCGGCGCCGCGCAGAGCGCGTCGAGCTCGAACGCGACCTGCTGCGGGTCGGCGGTCGCGTCGAGGTGGCCGGCGCGCTGCGCTGCGCGCACCATGTCGGTGACCAGCTTCGACCAGCTCCCGAACTCGTCGAGGATCGCGTCGCGCACCGGGCCGGGCCGGCGGCTGTCGTACTCGGACCTGACGGCGTCGAAGAAGCACCCGCCGGCGAACACGCCGCGGCGCAGGTAGTCGAGCTTCGCCTCGATCAGCGTCGCCAGCCGTGGCAGGCCGGGCTCGGCCGCGCGGGCGGGGTCGACGACCTCCGCGATGAAGATCTCGCGTGCCGCGGCGATCGTGGCGAGCTGGAGATCCTCCTTGGAGCCGAAGTGGGCGAACAGCCCGCTCTTGCTCATGTTCAGCTCGGTGGCGAGCCGGCCGATCGTCAGGCCCTCGAGGCCCTCGACGGAGGCGAGGTCGACCGCGGTCGCGAGGATCGACTCGCGCGTGCGCCGCCCGCGCTCGCGGCGGCCGTCGAGACGGCCGGCGGGCTCAGCGGTCGGGGCGCTCTCGCGAGTCGTTGCGTCGGGCACGGCGAGAAAAGTAGCACGATCGTTCGTTATTTGATAGAAAGCACGATCGTTCGTGCTTCTTCTCTCCTCCCCGGAAGGTTCGCCGCGATGACCGACCTCCCCGCCTCCGCTCCCGCCGACCGCAGCCGCGCCGCCTTCTGGCTCGCCGCGTCCGGCACGTTCCTCGCCTACCTCGACGTCACGATCGTCAACATCGCGTTCCCGGACATCGCCGGGGACTTCGACCGCGCCGGGCTCGGTGCACTGTCGTGGGTCGTCAACGCGTACGCGCTCGCGTTCGCCGCGTTGCTGGTCGTGTTCGGCCGCGCCGCCGACCGCCTTGGCCGCCGGCGCGTGTACCTGACCGCCACTGCCGCGTTCGCCGTCGCGTCCACCTGGTGCGCCCTCGCACCGTCCGCCGGCACGCTGATCGCCGCCCGCGCCGTCCAGGGCGCTGCGGCGGCGGCCATGATCCCGGCCGCGCTCGGGCTGCTGCTGGCCGCCTTCCCGCCACAGCGGTGGGCGCCCGCGATCGCCGCGTGGGGTGCCGTCGGCTCGGTCGCCGCCGCGCTCGGCCCGCCGATCGGCGGCCTGCTGACCGACAGCGGGAGCTGGCGCTGGATCTTCCTCATCAACGTGCCGGTCGGGCTCGCCACGGTCCTGATCGGCGCCCGGATGCTGCGCGAGTCGCGAGCGGCGGAGAGCGCGCCGCCGGATCTGCCCGGCGCCGTTCTGCTGGCCGGCGCCACGGGAGCGCTGGCGCTCGGCCTCGTGCAGGGCGCGTCGTGGGGCTGGGCGTCGAGCGCAACGCTCGCGGTGTTCGCCATCGCCCTCGCCGCCGGAGCGCTGCTCGTGCGGCGGACCCGCCGGATCGCCGCGCCGGTGTTCGAGCCGGCGCTGCTGCGCACCCGCTGGTCGCGTGCCGCCAACGCCGGCACGATGGCCTTCGGCGCTGCGCTGTTCGCCGGCCAGCTGTGTGCGGTGCTGTTCCTCACCGACGTGTGGGGCTGGTCGACGCTCGACGCCGGCCTCGCGGCCGTGCCGGGAGCGCTCGCGTCGGCGGTCGCGGCGCCGCTCGGCGGCCGGTGGGCGAGCCGCAGCGGCCCGCGGCCGGTCGTGATCACCGGTGCGGCGATGTTCGCCGCGTCGCTGCTGTGGCTCGTCGTGCGGGCGGGAGAGCAGCCGGACTTCCTCGGCGTGTGGCTGCCGTACCTGATCGTCGGCGGCGCCGGCATCGGCCTCGGCCTGCCGACCCTGATCGGAGCCACCGCGGCCGGACTGCCACCGACGCGGTTCGCGACCGGCATGGCGCTCGCCACCACCGCGCGCCAGCTCGGCGCCGTCGTCGGCGTCGCCCTGCTCGTCGCGGTGATCGGCACGCCGAGCCCGGAGGATGCGCTGTCGGCTTACCACGCCGGCTTCGCGCTGTGCGCCGCGGCGCTCGTGCTCTCCGCCGCGTGCGCGACGCTCCTCGGGCCACGGCCGGCGGTGGCGCGTGCACCGGTGCAGCCCGCGCTCGAGCTCCAAACGTAAACGGGGTCAGACCCCCGTTCGGGCGCCCTTCTGGGGGTCAGACCCCCGTTAGGGCGCCCTACTGGGGGTCTGACCCCTGTTTGGGCGCCCTACTGGGGGTCTGACCCCTGTTTGGGCGCCCTCACGGCACGGCTGCGCCCGCCCACATCGCGACCAGCCCGGCCACGGCGCCGCCGGCCAGCGCCCAGAACGCCGGCCGCCCGAGCGCGAGAGCGATCGCGGCGGCGGCGAGCACGGCCCATTGCCAGCCCTCCTCGAGCGCCCGCACGAGCGGGATCGACGCGCCGAGGATCGCGCCGACCGCGGCAGGGCCGGCGCCGTCGAGGAAGGCCCGCGCGGAGAACGACTCGCGCAGCTGCGCGAACCGCCGGCCGAACACGCCGACGGCGGCGAACGACGGCGTGAATGCGATCACGGACGCGAGCAGGGCGCCGCCGAGCCCGGCCGCCGCCCAGCCGACGATCGCGACGGTATGGACGACCGGACCGGGCGTGAGCTGCCCGTATGCGACCGCGTTGGCGAACTGCGCGTCGGTCATCCAGCCATACCTCTCGACGGCATCGGCCTGCATCAGCGGGATGATCACGAAGCCGCCGCCGTACGAGAGAGCGCCGACCTTCAGCGCGGTCCAGGCGAGCGCCGGCAACGCCGCGGCGCCGGTGGCCGCAAGCACGGCCATCGCGGGCGAGAACGCCGCCGCGCCGGTGCCCGGCCGCCGGCGCCAGCCGAGCTCGACGAGCCCGCAGGCGACCAGCACGAGCACCACGCCGGCGCCGACAACGACGGTCGCCGCCGCACCCGCAACGAGGTACGCAGCAGCCCGCCACAGCAAGCCGCCACGGCGCCCCTGGAGTGCCGAGTGCCCGAGCTGGAGCCCGGCCTGGACCACGACCGCGACGACGGCCGCGGCGGCGCCCGCGCCGACCGCCCGGATCCACAGCGGCGGCGCGTCGGACAGCGCGACCGCCGAGATCGCCAGCACGACGAGCAGGCCCGGCAGGATGAACGCCAGCCCTCCGGCGATGGCGCCGGCGCGCCCGCCGACCCGCAGCGCGCAGTAGATCGCCAGCTGCGTCCCACCCGGCCCGGGCAGCAGCTGCGTGGCGGCGTTGGCGTCCTCGAACTCGCGTGGCTCGATCCACCGCCGCCGCTCGACGGTCAGCTCGCGGAGCAGCGCGATCTGCGCCGGCGGGCCCCCAAAACTCGTCGCCCCGATCCGCGCCCACTCGCGCACGATCACGCCGAGACCGACGTCGGGCCGCATGGCGCGCGAAGATACCCGGGCAATGGAGCGCCTGTTTGATCCTCCTGATAAGCGCCCGGACAACCGTCCGCCGGCCGACGGCCCGCTGGCCGCGCGGATGCGACCGCAGACGCTCGACGAGTTCGTCGGCCAGGAACACCTGCTCGGCGAGGGCTCTGCACTGCGCGCGGCGCTCGAGTCCGGCCGCCCGCACTCGATGGTCCTGTACGGCCCGCCCGGCACCGGCAAGACCACGCTCGCGCGCCTGGCGGCGGAGCGCGCGGACGCCGCGTTCGAGGAGCTGTCCGCCGTCCAGGCCGGCCGTGCCGAGGTGCGCGAGGTGATCGCGCGGGCACGCGAGCGGCGCTCCGGTGGGCGGGCGACGATCTTCTTCCTCGACGAGATCCACCGCTTCAACAAGGCCCAGCAGGACGCGCTGCTGCCCGCCGTCGAGGAGGGCCTCGTCACGCTGATCGGAGCGACGACCGAGAACCCGTACTTCGAGGTCAACAACGCGCTGCTCTCGCGCACGCAGATCTACGAGCTGCACGAGCTGACCGAGGAGCATCTGCAGACGCTGCTGCGGCGCGCGCTCGAGCGCGGCGAGTGCCCGACCGCGACCGTCCCGGACGACGTGATCGAGTTCCTCTCGGCACGTGCCGGCGGCGACGCCCGGACCGCACTGAACGCGCTCGAGCTCGCCTGCGCGACCGTCACCGGCGGCACCGTCACGCTCGCCGACGCCGAGGACGCGATGCAGCGCAAGGCGGTCCTCTACGACAAGGGCGGCGACCAGCACTACGACTACATCTCGGCCTGGATCAAGGCCACGCGGGGCTCGGACCCCGACGCCTCGCTGTACTACCTCGCGGCCATGCTCGAGGGCGGCGAGGACGCGCGCTTCATCGCGCGGCGCATGATCATCCTCGCCTCCGAGGACATCGGCAACGCCGACCCGCAGGCGCTCCCGCTCGCCGTCGCCGCCGCGCACGCGATCGAGCACGTCGGCCTGCCCGAGGGCCAGTTCGCGCTCGCCCAGGCCGCGATCTACCTGTCGCTCGCGCCCAAGTCGGACGCCGTCAAGCGCGCGATCGGCGACGCCCGCGGGCACATCCGCGACGCCGGCGCCGCGCACCCGCCGGCGGCGCTGCGCTCCGCCGCCTACCCGGGCGCGGCCGAGCTCGGCCGCGGGATCGGCTACGACTACCCGCACGGCCACCCAGGCCACGTGAACGACCAGGAGCACCTCCCGGAGGGCCGCGAGGACCTGCGCTTCTACCACCCCGACGAGACCGAGGGTGAGCTGCGCGCGCGGCTGGAGCGAATCAGGGCGGCGCGCGGGCGGCGCTGATGGCCGTCGACCCGATGGCGACTCGCGCCTGGGGCGTCGAGGCCGACGACTACGAGCACGGGCGACCGGGATGGCCGGCGGACGCCGTCGCCGCCCTGCTCGACCGCTTCGGCGCCACGCGCGTGCTCGACCTCGCCGCGGGAACCGGCAAGCTCACGCGCGTCCTGGCCGAGCACGCCGACGATGTCGTCGCGGTCGAGCCGCTCGACGGCATGCGCCGCCAGCTCGAGAAGCAGCTCCCGCAGGTCCGCGTGCTCACCGGCACCGCCGAGGCGATCCCGCTTGCCGACGCGGCCGTCGACGCGGTGTTCGTCGCCGAGGCGTTCCACTGGTTCGACCTCCCGCGCGCGGTCCCCGAGATCGCGCGCGTCCTGCGCCCTGGCGGCGGTCTCGCCGTGCTGTGGAACCGGCCCCAATGGGACACGCTCCCCTGGTTCAAGGACCTGTGGGACATCTTGGAGGAGTATCGGGCGGGCGGCCCGGACTACGAGCGCGCGGCATGGCGCGACGCGCTCACCGCCGACGACCGGTTCGAGCCGCTCGCCAACGAGGAGGCGACGCACGAACAGACGACCGACCGCGAGCGCGTGCTCGCGATGATCGCGTCGTTCAGCTGGATCGGCGGGCTGCCCGACGACCGCCGCGACGCCGTCCTCGCCGCGTGCCGTGAGGTGCTTGAGCGCCACGGCGTCGACGCAATCACGCTGACGTACAAGACGATGATCACGACCACGCGACGGATCGATGGCTGAGCTGCACTCGCCGACCACGGGCGAGGTGCTGGGCACCGTCGCCGAGGCGACCGCTGAGGAGGTGCGCGCAGCGACCGACGCCGCCGCCGTGATCCAGCCGTTGTGGGCCTCGGTGCCGCCGCCCGCGCGGGCGCTGTACCTGCGGCGGACGGCGCAGGCGGTGCTCGACGACATCGACCGGCTCGCCGGGCTTCTCGCGCGCGAGACGGGGCGACCGCGCACGGAGGCGCTACTGGCCGAGCTGCTGCCGTCGGTCGCCGCCCTGGACGCGCTCGTCGACGACGGCCCGAAGGCGCTCGCCGACCGCCGCTTGGGCCGTCCGGCGCTGCTGCGGGCCGGCCGCCGCGCCGTGCTCGTACAGGCGCCGGTGGGGATCGTCGGGATGCGCGCGCGCAGCGCCTCGCCGTGGGCCGAGCCGATACTGGAGGCGGCGGCGTCGATACTGGCCGGCAACGCGGTCCTGCTCGTGCCGACAGCGCCGCTCGCCGCGCAGCGGATCGTGGCCGCGTTCATCCGCGCAGGCGTGCCGGGCGACCTGATCACGATGCTCTACGGCGCGGGCGACCTGCTCGACGAGGCCGGCCTGGATCGCGTCGTCGACCTCGGCGGCGACGAGGCGAGGACGACGATGCTCGTGCTCGGCGACGCGCCGTTGGAAGAGACGGTGTCCGGAGCCCTGTGGGCGGCGTTCGCAGGCGCCGGCGGGCACCCGGCCGCCGCGGGCCGCCTCCTCGTGTCTCCCGGTCTGGCCGAGCCGCTGCTCGAGCGCCTCGTCACCGGCGCCCAGCAGTTGCGGCTGGGCGATCCGGACGACGCTGCCACCGAGGTCGGTCCACTCGCCTCGCGCGCCGACCTCGAGGCGGTCGAGCGGCTGGTCGCCGAGGCCGAGTCGGGCGGCGCCCAGCGACTGTGCGGCGGCCCGGTCACACCGGCTGGGCTGGACGGCGCGTTCTACGCACCCGTGGTCTTGCGCGGCGTGCGCGCGGACGCCCGCCTGATGCGCGAGACGCCGCGCGGGCCCGTCCTCGCCGTGCTCGAGGCGGAGTCCGACGACCACGCGATCGCGCTCGCCCGCGATCTTGGCGGCGGCGCGGTGTCGGTGTGGACCGGCGATCGCGCCCACGGCGTGCGGATCGCGCGCTCACTCGGCGCCGACCTGGCGTGGGTGAACGAACACGGCACCGCGGTGCCGTCGGTCCCGGTCCGGCTCGACCGCCACACCGAGCCGCACCGCCTGGCGTCCCAGCCGGCCCATCTGCGCAGCGCCCGCTGGCTCCCCTACGACCCCACGCTCGTGCAGGCGCGGACCGCCGCCGCGCGACTCCTGCACGGCCGCGAGAGCGAGCGGCTCGCGGCGCTGCGCCACGGCGCCCGCCCGCTCGTCCGGGTCTCGCTACGCGCCGCGCGAGCCGCTGTTCAGCTGAAGCGGTCGGGGGCGAACGGCGCGAGCTCGACAGACGACGGCTCGCCGCAGTAGGCCTCGGCGATCAGGCGCCCGGTGATCGGGCCCAGCGCCACGCCGGCGCCTTCGTGGCCCGTCGCCAGCCACACGCCCGCGGCCGCCTGCGACGGCCCGATCGCCGGCAGATGGTCAGGGAGCCACGGCCGCAGCCCGGCCCACGCCAACACGCGCGGGAGCGCCGCAAGCGACGGGAACAGCCGGGCGGCACGCTCGATCATCGCCGCGCTGACGGCGTCGTCGACCGTTGTGTCGAACCCCCGACGTTCGCGGCTCGATCCGACCAGCACGTCGCCCTCCCACGTTGTCTCGACGACGGTCGTGATCTCGAGGCCAGGGTCGGCGCTCAGCACCGAGCCCAGGTAGGAGCCGTCGACGACCTTGCAGTGAACGGGTGGCGGCCCGGCGGCGGCGCGCAGGCAGACGAGCTGGCCCTTGCGCGGCTCGAGCGGGAGCGGCACACCGGCCGACGCGGCGAGCGCCGCGCTCCACGGCCCGGCCGCGATCACCACCGCGCCCGCGGCGAGGCGCTCGCCGGTGGCGAGCAGGACCGCGTCACCGGCGACCGCCAGGACGCGGACGCCGGTGCGAACCTGCGCGCCCGCCTCCACCGCCTCGCGGGCCAGCGCGCGCGTGATCGAGCGCGGCGCGCACTGCAGGTCACCGGGGAACAGGCTCGCACCGCACAACGGCCCGGTCAGCGCCGGTTCGAGCTCGCGCAGCTCGTCGAGGGCCACCGTCCGTGACACGACGCCGGCGGCGCTCAGGCGCTCGAGGCGGGCGGGCTCGGCCTCCCACGTCGCCTCGTCCGGATGCACGATCAGGGCGCCCTTGCGGCGGATCCGCGCCTCGTCGCCGAGTCGCTCCTCGATCTCGTCGTATAGCTCCAGCCCCCGGATCGCCAGCTCGAGGTCCGGCCCGGCGTCCTTGTCCGAGCACAGCACGTTGCCCTCGCCGAGCCCGGTGGTGCCGCCGGACACCTCGCCGGCGTCGATCAGAACCACGTCGACGCCGCGGACCGCCAGCTCGCGCGCCGTTGCGGCGCCGACGATCCCTGCGCCGACGACCGCGACCTCGCGTGCTCTCACAGCGCGAAGCCGGCGGGGAACGGGTCCTCGGCGTCGAGCAGGTACCGGGCCATTCCCGTGACCCACGCGCGGCCGGTGATCTCCGGCACCACCGCGGGCAGCCCGCCAACCTGCGTCTCCTCCACGAGCCGGCCGATGAACCGCGTGCCGATCACCGACTCGTTCACGAACGGCTCGCCGATCGCGAGCTCGCCACGCGCGTGCAGCGCCGCCATCCGCGCCGACGTTCCCGTGCCGCAGGGCGACCGGTCGAGCCAGCCCGGGTGGATCGACGTCGCGCTGCGCGCGTGCGCGCCGTCGGTACCGGGTGCGTGGAAGACCACGTGCCGGCACCCCGCGATCTCCGGATTCTCCGGATGCACGGGCGCACCGGAGGCGTTGATCGCATCCATGATCTGAGCGCCGCGGTCGATCAGCTCGGGCGCGCGCGCCGGATCGATCTCCACGCCGGCGTCGGCAGCGGCCACCAGGGCGTAGAAGTTGCCGCCGAAGGCGATATCGCACACCAGGTCGCCGACCCGGCGGTCACGCTCGAGCAGGAACGACGGCACGTTGCGGAGCGTGACAGCGCGGGCGCGGCCTCCTTCGACCGCCACGCGCGCCTCGACCAGCCCGGCGGGCGTGTCGAGTCGCACGACGGTCTCCGGCTCGCGCACGTCGACCATCCCGGTCTCCACCAGCACGGTCGCGACGCCGATCGTCCCGTGCCCGCACATCGGCAGGCAGCCGGACACCTCGATGAACAGCACGCCCCAGTCGGCGTCGTCGCGGGTCGGCGGCTGCAGGATCGCGCCGGACATCGCGGAGTGCCCGCGCGGCTCGCGCATCAGCAGCAGCCGCAGGTCGTCCATCTCCGCCTCGAAGTGCAGCTTGCGTTCGAGCATGGTCGCTCCCGGGATCGGATCGACGCCCGCGGTGATCACGCGGGTCGGCATCCCCTCCGTGTGCGAGTCGACCGCCTCGAACGCCGCGGTCATACCACCGCGCCCTCGCGCAACACCGCCATCGCCTCCAGCAGCGCCGCCCGCTCGTCGCTGGTCAGCGGCAGCCGCGGCGGCCGCGTCGGGCCGCCCGCGAGGCCGACCTCGTCCATCGCCGCCTTGAAGTACTGCACGAGCTTCGGGGTCATGTCGAAGCGGGAGAGTGGCAGGAGCCGCGCGTAGATCGCCCGTGCGGTCTCGAGGTCGCCCGCCCGGCACGCGTCGTAGAGCGCGACGCAGTCGCCCGGCGCGATGTCCGCCACGCCGCTCACCCATCCGGTCGCGCCGGCGCAGAAGCCCTCGAGCGCCCAGTCGTCGCCGCCGACCAGGACCTCGAGCCCCGGTGCGGCGTTCAGCAGCGCCGGGATCCGCCGCGCGTCGCCCGAGCACTCCTTCACGGCGACCACCGCGTCGATCTCCTCGTACAGGTGCGCGATCAGCTCCGGCTGCATATCGGTGCCGCTCGCCTCCGGGTTGTTGTAGACCATCAGCGGCAGCCCGGCCGCCTCCGCGACCGCGCGGTAGTGGGCCTCGATCTCGCGCGCGTCGCCGCGGTAGCCCAGCGTCGGGAGCATCATCAGCGCGCCCGCTCCCGCGCCGGCCGCGTCGGCGGCGAGCGCGATCGCCGCCGCGGGCGTGCCCGCAGACACGCCGGCGATCACCGGCACGCGCCCGTCCACCGCGCGCGCGACGGCGCCGACCACGGTGCGGCGCTCGGCGGCCGAAAGGCTGCCCGCCTCGCCCATCGTCCCGGTGGCGACGACGCCGTGCACGCCCGCGTCGAGCAGCGCCGCGACGTTGCCCTCGAGCGCGTGCTCGTCGATCGCCCCGGACTCATCGAACGGGGTGGTTACGGCGGGGATGATGCCGGGGAAGCGCATTGGAGCCTTTCAGTCGAGGGTCATGTACTTGCGAACCCGCCGGATGTGCTGGGCGGCGTAGAGCTCGGCCGCGTCCGCGTCCCCCTCGGCGATCGCCTCGTAGATCATGCGGTGCTCGGCGAGGTGGAGGGTGGTGCGGCCGGGTACGGCGATCGAGTCGTCGCGCAGGCGCTGCCACAGCGGCTCGTCCATCACGGCCGCGATGCGGTCGGCGAGGTCGAGCAGCACCGGATTGCCGGTGAGCGCGGCGATCCGCTGGTGGAAGCGCCTGTCGCAGTCGTTCCAGCCCGCGCGGTCGCCGGCGTCGGCTGCCTGCTCCATCTTGGCGAGCAGGGCTTCCGCGTCGGCGTCGGTGCGGCCACGCTGCGCCGCGAGCCGCGCGACGGCGGGCTCGAGCAGCGCGCGCGCCTCGAGCAGGTCAGACGGGCTGGAGTCGTGCGCCTCGCGCGTGCGCTCGGCGGCGCCGGCAGCCACGAACGAGCCGGAGCCCGGCCGCGTCTCGATCATCCCGGCGACCTGGAGGGCGGCGATCGCCTCGCGGACCGACGCGCGGCCGACCTCGAGCCCGCGCGCGAGGTCGCGCTCGGACGGCAGCCGCTCGCCTGGCGCCAGGCGCCCGGCGCGGATGTCGGCCGCGAGCCGGTCGGCGACCTGCTCATAGCGCTGGCGCGGCCGGATGGGAGAGAGTGTGGTCTGATCGACGGACAGGATTGGTCCTCTATTCGAACCGGTACAGTACACCGCCATGGCACTCACGTTCAACTCCGTCGATCCCCGCACCGGCGAGCCCGGCCCCAGCTTCGAGGAGGCAACGCCGGAGGACGTGCGCGCCGCGGTCGCCGCCGCGGCCGCCGTGCACCGATCCGGCGAGCTGCGCGACCGCGCGCGCCGCATCGCCCTGCTGCGCGGCGCCGCCGGGCGCCTGCGCGCGGCCGGCGACGAGATCGTGGCCGTCTGCGAGCGCGAGACCGGCCTGCCCGAGGCTCGCCTGCGGTCCGAGCTCGAGCGCACCTGCGGGCAGCTCGAGGCGTTCGCGGCGATCGTCGCGACGGGCGACGACGCCGAGGCGATCATCGACCACCCGGACCCCGACGCGGTCCCGATCCCCAAGCCCGACGTCCGGCGCATGCTCGTGCCGCTCGGCCCGGTCGCGGTCTTCGGCGCGTCGAACTTCCCGCTCGCCTTCTCGACCGCGGGCGGCGACACGGCGTCCGCACTTGCCGCCGGCTGCCCGGTCGTGGTCAAGGGCCACCCGTCGCATCCGGGGACCGGAGAGCTGGTCGCGCGCGAGCTGCGCGCGGCGGTCGCCGCCGCCGGCCTGCCCGACGGCACGTTCGCCAACCTCCCGGCCGCGGGCGTCGAGGTCGGCGAGGCACTGGTCGACGCGCCGGAGATCACGGCCGTCGGCTTCACCGGCTCGTTCGCGGGCGGCAAGGCGATCTACGACCGCGCCGGGCGCCGCGACGTGCCGATCCCGGTGTACGCCGAGATGGGCTCCGTCAACCCGATCGTGGTCACGGAGGGGGCGTTGCGCGCCCGCGGCGAGAAGATCGTCGAGGGCCTGACCGCATCGGTCTCCAACTTCGGCGGCCAGCTGTGCACGAAGCCCGGCGTGGTGTTCGTCCCGGCCGGGGAGGCGGGCGACGCCTTCGCGGCCGACCTCGCCGCGCGGCTGGACGGCGTGCCGCCGTCCGTGCTGCTGAACGAGCGCCTGCGCGATGCGCTGCGCAGCGCCGTCGACCGCCTGGCCGCTCGGCCGGAGGTGCGCCCGCTCGGCGGGGCGCCGGCCGCCGACGGCCCTGGCTTCCGTCACCAGCCGGCCGCGTACGAGGCGCCCGCCGAGGCGGTTGCGGACGGCGCGGCGGAGCTGCTGGAGGAGCACTTCGGGCCGGTCGTGCTGCTGCTCCGCCACGGCTCGCAGGAGGAACTGCTCTCCGCGCTCGCACAGCTCGACGGCCAGCTCACCGGCTCCGTGCACGCCGAGCCGGGCGAGGACGTCACCGACGTCGTGGAGGTGCTCGGCGAGCGCGCCGGACGCGTCGTGTTCAACGGCTTCCCGACGGGCGTAGCAGTGACGCACAGCATGCACCACGGCGGCCCGTTCCCGGCTACGACGAGCGCGCTGCACACGTCCGTCGGCATGACCGCGGTGCGGCGCTTCACGCGACCGGTCGCGTTCCAGGACGCGCCGCCGGACGCACTCCCGCCCGAGCTGCGCGAGGAGAACCCGCTGGGCATCCGGCGGCGGGTTGACGGCGTGCCGGTGTAGGGCGGGTTCGGCGAACGTCAACTGCGCTGGGTGGGGAAGTGGGTGTCCGCTGGGCCGCGGCGAGGGTGCAAAACTGCCCCAATCGCGGTGCCGCGCGCGACGCGTGGGGCGAAACGCACGCCAGAGGTGCCTAACTCCCCACGCGCAGTTCGGAGACGCGACGATTGGTGCGAAATGCACCCTCACCGCGGCCGGCGGACACCCAGCCTCCCCACCCAGCGGGGTTGACGTTCACGTGCCACCACACAGCCCGGATTCGAACCCGCCGAGCGGGTGTAGCATTTGTCACGTGACCTCTCGAGGTTGACCTACCTCACCGCCTGGCCGAGCACCGCCTCGGTCAGTAGCCCCTGGTCAATTTCGCTCGAGAGGATCCGTCGTGTTCGCAGTAGAGGTCGTTCAGCTTCGCAAGGAGTTCGGTAGCCGGAGGCGCGGCCGCCGCGTAGTCGCGCTCGAAGAGGTCTCGTTCACCGTCGCTCGCGGCGAGTGCGTCGCCGTGCTCGGCCAGAACGGGTCCGGCAAGTCGACGCTCGTCCGCCTGTTATCCACCCTGCTGCTGCCCGACGGCGGCAGCGCGCGCGTGTTCGGCCATGACGTCGTGCGCGAGGAGCGGGCGGTGCGCCGGCTCGTGAACCGCGTCTCGGTCGAGGCCTCGTTCTTCAAGCGGATGTCGGCGACCGAGAACCTGTCGTACGCCGCGCGGTTCTACGGGCTCGGCCCGGGCGTAACGCGCCGGCGGATCCCGGAGATCCTCGAGCGCGTGGGCTTCCCCGTCGACGCGTGCGTCGGCGCCGATGGAGGACCTCTCGCGCGGCATGCAGCAGAAGGTGGCGCTCGCCCGGGCGCTGCTCACCGCGCCGGTGCTGCTGCTGCTTGACGAGCCGACGACCGGGCTCGACCCGCGCGCGAAGCTCGAGGTCCAGGGCTTCATCCGCGAGGTGCGGCGGCTCCAGGACACCACCACGCTGCTGTGCACGCACGACATGGTCGAGGCCGAGGCGCTCGCCGATCGTGTCGGGATCCTCGACGGCGGCCGGCTGCTCGCGCTCGAGACGGCGACGGCGTTGCGGCGCCGGTATCGCGCCGAGACGCTCGAGGACGCGTTCATGGCCGCGACCGGGAAGACGTTCGCCGACGAGCCCGAAGAGGAGGCGGCGTAATGCGCACCGCCGGCGGCGTCCGGCTCCAGGCGATCGCGCTCGGCGGCGTGGTCGAGCGCAACGCCTACCTGGTCAAGCGCTACGGCTGGTGGGAGCTCGCGTTCTTCGTCTGGACCGTGGCGAACACGCTCACGATCGTGTTCATCGCCGACGGCGTCGAGGCCGCCGGCGGCACGCTCGACGTGGAGCGCCAGACCACGATCCTGCTGATCGGCGCCGTGATCTGGTCGTACCTCGGGATCATCTTCGAGGTGCTCACTGAGACGGTCGCGTGGGAGCGCTGGGAGGGCACGATCGAGTACACGTTCATGGCGCCGCTCTCGCGCGCGGTCCACCTGCTCGGGATGGCGGCGTTCGCGGTGATCTACGGCGTCATCCGGACGGCGGCGCTGTTCGCCGTCGTCGCGCTGTTCTTCGGGCTGGAGTTCCCACAGGCCGACTTCGTCGCCGCGCTCGTGCTGCTGGCCGTCGCGTCGGTGTCGTTCGCCGGCATCGGCATGGTCACCGCCGTGCTGCCGCTGATCTCGCCGGAGAAGGGCGCCCAGCTCGGCTTCATCGCCCAGGGCCTGCTGCTCGTCGTCTCCGGCGTCTACTACCCGGTCGACGTGATGCCGCAGTGGATGCAGTGGCTGGCCACGATCTCGCCCGCGACCTACGCGCTCGAGGGGATCCGCGCCGCCGTGCTCGACGGCGCCGGGCTCAGCGACCTCGGCGGGCAGCTGTGGCCGCTGGCGCTGCTCGGCGTCGTGTCGATCCCCGCCGGCCTGATGGTGTTCCGGGCGGGCGAGCGCTACGCCAAGCGCCACGGCAAGCTCAAGCGGAGCGGCTGAACTGGCTACCGTGTAGAGCGATGCCCGCCCAGGCCTACGCCGGCAAGGAGTGCGTCTGCCAGTTCCGCAAGGGGATCTGCGACCAGACGTGCGTGCAGGGCATGCTCGAGACGCCGTTCTACATCGCCTGCCTGAAGCTCACCGACCGGCGCTGCGTCGTGGTGGGCGGCGGCGAGATCGGCCTCGAGAAGGTCGAGGGACTGCTGGCGTGCGACGGCCGGGTCGTGCTGATCGCGCCCGACGCGGTGCCGGAGCTGCGCGCGCTCGCCGACGACGGCTCGATCGAGTGGCTCCGGCGCGACTACCGCCCGGGCGACCTCGAGGCGACCTTCATCGCGATCGCCGCGACCGACGACACCGACGTGAACATCCGCGTGTACGAGGACGCCGAGCGCCTCGCGATGCTCGTCAACGTCGTCGACGTCCCGCCGCTGTGCAACTTCATCCTGCCCGCGATCGTGCGCACCGGGCCGCTGGCGATCGCGATCTCCACCGCCGGCGCGTCACCCGCGCTCGCCAAGCGGATCAAGCGCCAGATCGCGGAGGAGTTCGGCGAGGAGTACGCGCGGCTCGCGGTGCTGCTCAACGACGCGCGCGGCTGGGCGAAGGCCACGCTCCCGACCTACCAGGACCGCAAGGCGTTCTTCGAGGGCATCGTCAACGGCGATCCCGACCCGGTCGCGCTGCTGCGCGCGGGCGACGAGGCAGCGGTGCTGGCGCTGATCGCGGACGCGCAGCGCGCGCATTCGCCCGCCGTCGCCTGATCGCACCGATAAGGGATCCGACTTGGAAAGCGCGGCCGGGGGCGGCCACAGTGGTCGGCATGCCCACCGAGACCACTGACTCCCGCTTTACCGCCGACGTCCTCGAGTCCGACCTTCCTGTCGTCGTCGACTTCCACGCCGCCTGGTGCGGCCCGTGCCGCGTCATGAGCCCGATCCTCGCCGAGCTGTCCGAGGAGCGACCGGACGTGCGCTTCGTCAAGCTCGACGTTGACGACAACCTCGAGACGGCCGCTCGCTACGGCGTCATGTCGATGCCGACGTTCATGGTCTTCCGCAACGGCGAGCCCGTGCTCAAGCTGATCGGCTCGCGCCGCAAGTCACGGCTCGTCGAGGAGCTCGCGGAAGTCATCTAGCCCATCTGCGCCCGCAGCCGGTCGGCCAGCAGCCGAGCCGCGGGCGGGAGCTCGCCGGCCGTGAGCAGCGACAGCCGGTGCCGCGGCGCCGGCTCCGTGAGGACGGCGACGCCGACCGGCGGGCCGGGATGCTCGAGCCACGACGCCGGGACGAGGCTCACGCCGAGCCCGGCATTGACGAGGAAGCGCACCGTCGCCGGGTCGCCGACCTCAAGCAGCGGCACCGGGCTGAAGCCGACCGCCTGGCAGGCCTCCATCACGATCTCGCGCAGCGCCGTGCCCGGCTCGGCGAGCACGAAGGCGCGGCCGCGGAGCTCCTCGAGCCGCATCACCGCTCCCGGGAACGGGTCGTCTGGGCCGGCGATCGCGCGCAGCGGCTCCTCGGCGAGCGGCGTCACGTCGAGCCCGTCAGGCAGCTCGGCGCCGACCGACGCCACCGCGAGGTCGACCGCGCCGCGGCGCAGGAGCGCGAGCGCCTCAGCTGCGGACGCGTGCCGAAGCGCGAGCCGCACGCCCGGGTGGTCGCGATGGAACGCCGCCAGCGCCTCCGGCAGGCGCAGCGCGTCGGCCGTCGCCGCCACGCCGACGGCACCGCGGACCACGCCCGCGTGCTCGTCCATCGCGCCGCGCGCGTCGGCAACGCCGGCGAGGATCGCCTCGGCGCGGACAAGCAGGTCAGCGCCCGCGGGCGTCAGCTCGACGCCGCGACTCGTGCGCCGCAGCAGCGCGATCCCGAGCTCGGCCTCGAGCCGCAGCACCTGCTGCGACAGCGCCGGCTGGCTCACGAATGCCGCCTCCGCCGCGCGGCCGAAGTGGCGGTGGCGCGCGACGGCGACGAAGTACTCGAGCTGGCGCAGGTCCATTGGCGGTCAGCCACTCTAAGCTCAGCGCATCCGCACCGCCGTGCTCACCATCTCGACGTCGGTCTCGCGCCGGGAGGCTGAGGATCTCTCCGGGCCGCGACTGGCTGCGGCCGCCGAGGCCGCCGGGTGCGACGTGGTCTCGATGGAGGTCGTTCCTGACGACTTCGCGCTGATCGAGGACCGGCTGCACCATTACGTCGACACCGGCTGCGACCTGATCTTCACGACCGGCGGCACCGGCATGACGCCCGACGACATCACGCCCGAGGCCACACGCGCGGTGATCCACCGCGAGGCACCCGGTTTTGCGGAGGCGATGCGGGCCGAAGGCGCGCGGCACACGCCGCTCGGGATCCTCACTCGCGGCGTGTCCGGCATCGCCGACTCGACGCTGATCGTCAACTTCCCAGGGTCGCCGAAGGCGATCGACCAGTTGTTCGGCGTGCTCGCGCCCACGCTGACACACGTCGTGCGGACGCTGCGCGGCGACTCGTCGGAGCATGGCGAGCGCTGACGGCGCTCCGGCCGTCGCGCTGCGCGACCTTGCACGCGCGTACGGGGACCGGGTGGCGCTTGCGGGCGTGACGCTTGAGCTGCCGCGCGCTGCCACGCTCGCGGTGTTCGGGGCCAACGGGGCGGGGAAGACGACGCTGCTGCGGGTGCTGGCGACACTGCTGCGCCCGCACTCTGGCGACGCTTCCGTGCTCGGCCACAAGCTGCCGCGCGAGGGGTGGGCGGTGCGCGGGCGGATCGGCCTGCTCGCGCACGATCCGCTGCTGTACCGCGACCTCTCGGCGCGCGAGAACCTGCGCTTCCACGCGCGCCTCCACGACGTGCGCGAGGCACGTGGCCACGAGCTGCTCGACGTGGTGGGCATGACGCGTCGAGCGGACGAGCCGCTGCGGTCGCTCTCGCGCGGCATGGCCCAGCGGGTGGCGATCTGCCGCGCCGTGCTGCACGAGCCGGAGCTGCTGCTGCTGGACGAGCCGTACGCCAACCTCGACCCCGGCGCCGCCGGCGCTGTCGAGCCGCTGATCGGGCGCGCGAGCGGCGCGGCGCGGGTGCTGATCTCGCACGACGTCGAACAGGGTCTGGCCGAGGCCGACTTCGTGCTCGGCCTGCGCGCCGGCCGCGCCCAGTTGTTCGGCCCGGCGACGGAGGTCGGCGCGGACGCCGTGCGGGAGCTGTACCGGTGAGGCGCGCGGTCTCGGCGGTCGTCCGGAAGGACCTGCTGGTGGAGCTGCGGACCGGCGAGGCGGTGCCGTCGATGGTGCTGTTCAGCCTCTCGACGTTCGTGCTCTTCCACTTCACGCTCGACCGCCGGTCGGTCGACGGCGACCTGGCCGCCGGTGTGCTGTGGGTCACGCTGCTGTTCGCGGCGGTGCTCGGGATCGTGCGGCTGTTCGTGGCCGAACGCGAGCAGGGTGGGTTCGACGGCTTCCTGCTCGCGCCGGTCGACCGCACGTCGCTGTTCGTGGCCAAGGCGGCGGTGCTGTTCTGCTTCCTCGCCGCGGTCGAGCTGGCGGCCGTGCCCGCGTTCGCGATCCTGCTGCTCGGGCCGTCGCCGTGGGACGCCGTGCCCGAGCTCGTCGCGGTGCTGATACTGGCCGACCTGGGGATCGCCGTGGTCGGGACGCTGGTCGGCGCACTCGGCGTCCAGACGCGGACGCGCGAGCTGATCGTGCCGATCCTCGCGCTGCCGCTGATGATCCCGCTGGCGATCGCCGCAGCGCGCGCAACGTCGCCGCTTTTCCTCGAGGCGGGAGCCGCGGCGCTTCCCGGCCGCTGGCTGGTGGTGCTGGGTCTCTATGATCTCGTCTTCGGCCTGCTCGCCTTCGCGGTCTTCGACTTCCTCCTGGAGGATTAGCCAGACGTGTTCGCCCGGGGGCTCAAGTCCCTCTCCATCGCCTCCGTCGTCCTGATCGTTGGAGCTTTCGCGCTGGTTTTCTTCTACGCGCCGATCGAGGCTGACCAGGGGTTCATCCAGAAGATCTTCTATCTGCACGTGCCGCTGGCGATCGTGGCGCTGTGCGGGTTCGTGGCCGGCGGCGTGTACGGGATCCAGTACCTGCGGACCGGCGATCGTGCGCACGACCTGCGCTCGTACGTGGCGATCCACCTCTCGCTCGTGCTCGCGGTCGCCGCGCTGATCACCGGATCGATCTGGGCGAAGGCGTCGTGGGGCCATTGGTGGGTGTGGGAGGAGCCGACGCTCGTCTCGTTCCTGATCGTGTTCCTGCTGTACGCCTGCTACCAGCCGCTGCGGTTCTCGATCGAGGATCCCGAGCGCCAGGCGCGCAGCGCGGCCGTCTTCTCGATCGTGGCCGGCGCGTTCGTGCCGCTCAACTTCCTCGCGGTGCGGCTCGCCGAGTCGTTCACCCACCCGCGCGTGCTGAGCGCCACCGGCGGCTCGATGCCCGGCGAGATGCGGCTGACCTTCATGGTCTCGCTGCTGGCGATGACCGTCCTCTTCGTGACGTTGTGGAAGTACGAGCTCACGTCCAAGCAGGCGTCGATGCAGCTGCGCGCGCTGAAGCGGCGGCTCGCCGACGATGACGACCCCTGGCTCCCGACCGGGCGCAGCGCCGCGCCCCAGCAGCTCTGATGCCTGCGCTGCCGCTCGACGACGCCGGCCCGTACGTGGCGGCCGCCTACCTGGTCTTTCTCGCCCTGATCCTGATCTACGTGGCGATCATGGCCTCGAAGCTCGTCCGGATCGCGCGCGAGTTGGGTGAGCTGACAGAGATCGTGGACCGGCGCGACCGCCAGCGCGAGACCGACGACGCGCCCGCCGAGGAGGCGGTGCGGCGATGACGGAGCTGCTCGCCGTCGGGGCGTCCCACAAGACGGCCGCGCTGGCGCTGCGCGAGCGGATCGCCCTCACGGACGGCGGTGCCGATCCGTTGCTGCGCGAGCTGGTCGCCCACGACGCGATCGGTGAGGCCGTGGCGCTCTCCACCTGCAACCGCACCGAGCTGTACTTGCTGGTCACCGATCCGGTCGAGGCCGAGTCGGCGGTGCTCTCGCTGCTCGCGCGCCGAGCCGGCACGCGGCCGACCGAGCTGCTCGACGGGATCTACGCATTGCGCAACTGCGACGCGGCACGGCACCTGTACCGGGTCGCCAGCGGGCTGGAGTCGATGATCGTCGGGGAGGCCGAGGTCCAGGGCCAGGTGAAACGGGCGTACGAGGCCGCGCTGGGCGCGCGCACCACCGGCCCGATGACCAACAAGCTGTTCCGCGCCGCGCTAGCCACGGGCAAGCGCGTGCGCACCGAGACGGGGATCTCGGTCGGCCGCGCGAGCGTCGCCTCGGTCGCCGTCGACGCCGCCCAGGACGCGCTCGGCGACCTGACCGACCGGCATGTGCTGATCATCGGCGCCGGCGAGACCGCCGAGCTGACCGCGCAGGCGCTGCACGACCATGGCGTCACGACGATGTTCGTCGCCAACCGGCGCCGCGAGCGGGCGATCGCGCTTGCCCAGCGGTTCGGCGGCAGCTCGGGCTCGTTCGACGCGCTGCCTGCCGAGCTCACGCGCGCGGACATCGTGATCTCCTCCACGTCGTCCCCGCACCTGCTGCTCGGCGCCGAGGAGCTGGCGCTCGTCGCCGACGCGCGCCGCGGCCGCCCGTTGCTGCTGATCGACCTGGCAGTGCCGCGGGACATCGATCCGGACTGCGGCCAGTTGGCGGGCGTGACACTGCTCGACATCGACGGCCTGCAGGCCCAGGTGGCCCGCCACATCTCCGTCCGCAAGGCCGAGGCGCGCCGCGCCGAGGGCATCGTCGAGGAGGAGATCCAGGCGTTCGCGGGCTGGCTTGGCTCGCTCGAGGTGTTGCCGACGGTGAGCGCGCTGCGCGCCCGCGGCGCCGACGTCGTGGCCCAGGTGCTCGCCGAGAACGACGGCCGCTGGGAAGCGCTGACCGACCGCGACCGCCAGCGGGTGGAGGCACTCGCCCGCGCGATCGCGAACCGCTTGCTGCACGAGCCCACGGTGCACGTGAAGGGTCTCGACACCGCACACCGCCACGCGCGCCTGCAACTCCTGCGCGAGCTCTTCGGACTCGACGACGCGCCCGCCGAGGCGGCGGAGCAGCCCGCCGAGGTCCGCACGCTGCGACCGCGTTGACGGCGCCCGGCCCGACGGCGCCGCTGCGCATCGGCACACGCGGCAGCACCCTGGCACTCGCGCAGGCGCGCGCGGTCGCGCAGCTGCTGCCGGTGGCGACGGTGCTGGTGCCGATCACGACGGCGGGCGACGTCGACCGCGGGGGCGGCGACAAGTCGCGCTGGGTCGGCGCGCTCGAAACTGCGCTGCTCGCCGACGACATCGACCTCGCCGTGCACTCGGCCAAGGACGTCCCGAGCGAGCTCGCCGCCGGGACCGCGATCGTGGCCACGCCACGGCGGGCCGACCCCATGGACGTGCTCGTCGGCGAGGGCGTGCTGAGCGACGTGCGCGAGGCCGCACGCGTCGGGACCAGCGCGCTGCGCCGGCGCGCGCAGCTGCTCGCGGTTCGGCCGGACCTCGTGGTGACCGAGCTGCGCGGCAACGTCGACACGCGACTGCGGAAGCTTTCGGCGGGCGAGGTGGACGTGCTCGTGCTCGCCGCCGCCGGGCTCGAGCGGCTCGGCCGCCGCCGCGAGGCGGGCGGCACGCTGCACGGCGAGGTGTTCGTCCCGGCCCCAGGCCAGGGTGTGATCGCCGTGCAGGCGCGTGTCGGGAGCCCTGCCGCCGAGGTTGCCATTGCCGCCTGCCATGCGCGCACCCTCGCATGCCTCGAGGCCGAGCGGACCGCTGTGCGTGAATTGGCCGCAAGTTGTCACACGCCTGTGGGAATCCACGCCGATCGTGTGCGCATTCGCGGCTTCGCAGGGCTGCCCGACGGCTCCGAATGGCTCGTCGACGAGATCCCGGTCGAGGGCGAGGACGACAACGCGTTCGAGGCCGCCGGCCGTGAGCTCGCGCGTCGCATGCTCGCGGCAGGCGCCGCCGAGCTCCTGCGCGACGCCGAGGCGATGGCCGCGCGATGAGCGGGATCGTGTACCTGGTGGGCGCCGGCCCGGGCGACCCGGGGCTGCTCACGCTGCGCGCCGTCGAGCTGATCGCCTCCGCCGACGTCGTCCTCTACGACCGCCTGATCCCGCCCGAGGCACTCGCGCACGCGCGCGCGGACGCCGAGGTGACCTACGTCGGCAAGGAGGGCGAGGGACCGCAGTTCCCGCAGGACGACACACACCGCCTGCTGCTCGACCACGCGCGCGCCGGGCGCCGCGTCGTGCGGCTCAAGGGCGGCGATCCGTTCGTGTTCGGCCGCGGCGGCGAGGAGGCGCTCGTGCTGCACGAGGCCGGCATCCCGTTCGAGATCGTGCCGGGAGTGACGGCCGGCGTCGCGGCGCCCGCGTACGCCGGGATCCCGGTCACCCACCGCGAGATCGCGAGCGGCGTCGCCTTCGTCACCGGACACGAAGACCCGGCGAAGCCCGGCTCGGCGATCGACTGGCCCGCACTCGCCCGCTTCCCGGGCACGCTTGTGTTCTACATGGGCGTCCGCACGCTGCCGCGGATCGCCGAGCGGCTGATCGCCGAGGGACGGCCCGCCGAGGAGCATGTGGCGGTGATCGAACGCGGGACGCTCCCCGGGCAGCGCACGCTGCTCGCGACGCTCGCCGACGTCGCGGAGCGCGCCACGGCGGAGAAGATCCGGGCGCCGGCCGTCACGGTCGTCGGAGCGGTCGCCGGGCTCCGCGAGCAGCTCGCCTGGCTCGAGACTCGCCCGCTGCACGGTCGCACGGTCGCGGTCACGCGCGCGCGGGCGCAGGCGAGCGCGCTGGCCGCCCGGCTGCGCGCGCTCGGCGCGGCGGTCGTGGAGGCCCCTGCGATCCGGATCGAGCCGCTCGACACGCCGCTCCCGCCCGTTCGCGACTATGACCTCGTGTGCGTGACCTCGCCGAACGGCGCCGAGCTGCTGCTCGACCGCCTGCGCGACGCCCGCGAGCTGGCCGGCGTCACCGTCGCCGCGATCGGCCCGGGCACGGCGCGCGCGCTGCGCGACCGCGGCATCGAGCCCGACATCGTTCCCGAGCGCGCGGTCGCCGAGGGGCTCGTCGAGGCCCTCGCCGACGTGCCGGTCGAGCGTGCCCTGATCGCCCGCGCCGCCGAGGGCCGCGACGTGCTGCCGGACGCGCTCCGCGCCCGCGGCGCGCACGTGGACACCGTGTCGCTGTACGAGACGATCGCCGAGCCGCTCGACGACGCCACCCGCGCCGCGGCGTCCGCGGCGAACTACGTGCTGTTCACCTCGGCGTCCTCCGTGCGCTTCTTCGTCGCGGCCGCCGGCGCGGAGGCGCTGCGCGGTCCGCGGCTGGCGTCGATCGGCCCCGCCACCAGCGCCGCGCTGCGCGAACACGGGTCCGAGCCTGACCTCGAAGCCGACCCGCACACGCCCGATGGGCTGATCGAGGCCCTGCTGGAGGATGCGGCGCCGTGACGCGACCGATCACCTTCCTCTCCGACTACGGGCTGGCGGATGAGTTCGTCGGCGTCGTGCACGGCGTGATCGCCGGGATCTGCCCCGAGGCGCGCGTGATCGACCTCACCCACGGCATCCCGCGGCAGGACGTGCTGGCCGGAGCGCGCGTGCTGGCGCGCTCGCTGCCGTACGTCCCGGCCGGCGTGCACCTGGCCGTCGTCGACCCCGAGGTCGGCGCGCGCCGCCGGGCAGTGGCGCTGCGCACGGTGGAGGAGGGCCGGCTGCTGGTGGGACCCGACAACGGGCTGCTGATGCCCGCCGCCGAACGTTTCGGCGGGATCGCGGAGGTCGTCGAGATCTCAGCATCGCCGTGGCGGCTCGAGCCGGTGTCGGCCACCTTCCACGGGCGGGACCTGTTCGCTCCCATCGCCGCGCGGCTGGCAGGCGGCGCGCCGCTCGGCTCGGCGGGCACGCCGCTCGATCCCAGCGAGCTCGTCACCCAGGAGCATTCGCAGCCACGCCAGGAGGCGGACGCTCTGGTCGCCCACGTGGTCGGGACCGACGGGTTCGGCAACACGATCCTGGACGGCGGGCACGACGACCTCGTGGCGAGCGGCCTGCGGCTCGGCGACCCGGTCGCGGCGCGGGTCGGCGGGCGCCGCGTGCGCGGCGTCGTGGCGCGCACGTTCTCCGACGTCGCGGCGGGAGGGCTGCTGCTCTACGAGGACGCGGGCGGCGCGCTCGCGCTGGCGGTCAACGGCGGCGACGCCGCGGCGCTGCTCGGCGTGCAGCCCGGCGACGAGGTGCGGCTGGAGCCGGCGTGACGCTCGGCCGCCCTCGGCTCCACGTGCGCGAGATCGACTCCACCAACGAGCGCGCGCGGGCGCTGGCCGTGGCGGGCGCGCCGCACGGCACCGTGGTCACGGCGGGCGTTCAGACGGCCGGCCGTGGGCGCCAGGGCCGCACGTGGACGGCACCGCCCGGCACCGCGCTCCTGCTCTCGCTCGTGGTCCGCGAGCTCGACCCGCTGCTGCCACTCCGCGCCGGCCTCGCCGTCGCCGACCTCGCCGGCCCTGCCGCGCGCGTCAAGTGGCCGAACGACGTGCTCGTCGACGGCCGCAAGGTCGCCGGCATCCTCGTCGAGGCGCGGCTGCAGGAAGGGTGGGCGGTGATCGGGATCGGGATCAACGCCGCGGTTGACGTCGCGCAGCTACCGCCAGAGCTGCGCGATCGCGCGGGAACGCTCGGCCGCTCGCCGGACGAGCTCGAGCCGACGCTCATCGAGTTGCTGGGAGCGCTGGAGCGGCGGCTCGAGGAGCCCGCCGCGGCGAGCGTCGCCGCGCTGCGAGAGCGGGACGCGCTCCTCGGGCAGCCGGTCACGTGGGCGGAGGGCGCCGGTACGGGCGCGGGTGTGGATGAGCAGGGGCGGTTACGTGTGGCGCTGGCCGACGGGAGCGACGTGCTGCTTGACGCCGGCGAGGTGCACCTCGGGGAACGTCAACTGCGGCATTAAGGGGGGTGGGATCGAGGGGGGTGGTGACGTTTGTCGCCTGTGAGGCGACATTCGTTATCCACCCCCTCCCCGAGCCACCCCTCAATGCTGGGGTTGACGTTCGCCGAGGTCTAACTGAGTGACTCGTCGCCAGCAGGCCGCTCGGCGGCCTCGCGGACGGCGGCCCGCACGCGCTCGCTCGCTTCCTCGAGCGCGTTCGGCAGGCCGTTCGACTCAGACGCCGCAGGCTTGGCGGCGCGCCGCGAGCCCGCAGGCTTCTGTGCGGCATCGGCAGCCGCCGCCACGGCGGGCTTCGCGCGGCGTGTGCGCGGTGCGGCCGCCGTCTTCTTCGCGGGAGCGTCGGCAGCGGCCTTCGTCGTGCGGCGGGCGCGCGTCGGCTTCTTCGGCGGCGCCGGCTCGGCATCGCCCTCAGGTCCGGCGGCAGCCTCGGCGGGCGCAGGCGCCTCGGCCGGCTTCGCACGCGTGCGCCGCGGCCGCGGAGCGGGCGTCTCGGCCGCGTCGCCGTCGGCAGGCTTTGCGCGCGTCCGCCGTGCGCGGGCCGGCTTCGCCGGACCGTCGTCGGCCGAGGCCGCAGTCGCGCGTCGCCGCCGGGCGGGCTTCGGCGCGGCGGCCTCCTCGTCTTCCGTGCCCTCCTCGGTCTCCGGCCGCTCCTGCGGAGCGTCCTGGTCAGCCGACACCCGGCGCCGACGCGAGCGTCGCTGCTGCGGCGCCGGCGTCTCGTCGAACGACGAGGCTTCGAGCTCGCCGACGTCGACCGTAGCCGTCGCCGTCGCGCCCACGACCGCCGGAGCGCCCTCGCCGGCCGGCTTCTTCCTGCGCCGGCGCTTGGACTTGCCCTTGCCCTTCGGGAAGTTGCGCAGCAACTCACGCGCGAGCGCCGCAGGCTTGCGCGACATGCGGGTCCGCGCGCCGTTGATGACCTCGCCCGCTTCCGCCGTGTGCGGCAGAGCGGCCGCGAGCAGCGCCGCGGCCAGGCGGCGATCCTGCTGACGCGCAGCGTGGACGAGCCGCCGGGCGTTGCGCGCGTGCGCACCGCCTGACGAGTTCACGAGCAGGCCGAGCAGCCGCTTGGTCTCGGGCCAGCGCTGGACCGCGTACTCCTCGTGCACCTCGCGCGTCATGTTCGCGCAGCGCCAGATCCAGTTGTTCGCCTGGTCGCGGCGGCCGATCTTCTTCTCAGCGAGTGCCTGCAGCACGACCTTCACGCCCTCGCGCTTGTCGT
The DNA here is from genome assembly GCA_963792385.1 of uncultured Solirubrobacteraceae bacterium. Lineage (GTDB taxonomy): Bacteria > Actinomycetota > Thermoleophilia > Solirubrobacterales > Solirubrobacteraceae > DASSUW01. The sequence goes on from CAWBVZ010000004.1 coordinate 520,422, forward strand.
CGCGCGGCCAGCTCTCGACGAAGTCCAGCGCGCGGTCGAACGCCTCGGCGTCGCGACCCGCGGCGATCTCCTGCAGCGCCTTCAGACGCAGCTGCGGGTTCTTGTTGCGCTCGACGGCGGTCGTCAGGAAGGTCCGCTTGAGCTCGCCGCCCTGGTCGAAGTGCAGCATCGCCCGTGCGCGCCGCCAGCCGGTCGGCGCCACGCGCGCGCCGGCGAGCGCGGCCCACTGGACCTGCTCGCCGTAGTCGAGGTGCTCGACGGCGATCCGCCACAGCTCGCGCTCGAAGACCTCGATCCGGCGGTTCTCGTCGGCGGTCACCGGGAGCACACGGCGCTCCACGCGCAGACGCCGGCCGCGGCCGCGGCGCACCGGCCCGACGACGATCGCGCCGCCTCGGTAGACGTCTCTGTCCAAGAGCGAGTGCAGCGTCACCACGGGGTCGTCGTGCTTGGTCGCCGGATGTACGAAGTCGACGACGATGCCCGCCTCCTTGCCCGGATGGCGGCGTGTCACGCGGCCGACGCGCTGCTGGTAGATCCGCTTCGAGGCCGTCGGAGCGAGGTGCATGCAGACGGTCGCGCGCGGCGAGTTCCAGCCCTCGGCGAGCAGCTGGGCGTTCACCAGCACGTCGATCGCGCCGCTCTCGTAGCGGGCGAGGATGTTCGCCAGCTCGCGCTTGGGCGTCTCGCCGGAGACCGCCTGGGCCTTCATGCCGAGATCGCGGAACGCCTGCGCGACGTTGTACGCGTGGCGCACGCCGGCGGAGTAGACGACGCCCGGGACGCCGTTGAAGCGCGTCTTGTAGAGGTCGGCGACGGCAAGGTTGAACGGCAGCTGATCGAGCAGCTCGGCCAGCAGCTCCTGGTCGAACTCGGTGTCCACCTCGCCGCGGCGCAACGGCACCTTGGCGATCGTCCGGACACCTGGCCCGGGCGGGATACGCACGCACCGCAGCGGCGAGATCACGCCACGGCGCGCGGCCTGCGCGAGGTCGAACCGTGACGTCTGGGTCGGGAAGAGATCGGTGACGTGGCGGGCGATCAGCGCGCCCGTGGCGGTCATGCCGACGAACACCGGGCCCGACCACTGGCGGATCGCCGCCGAGGTCTTCTCGCCCAGCGCTGTATGCGCCTCGTCGCAGATGACGATCGTGTACGCGTCGGAGACCTTCCCGGCGTTGCGCACGAACCACTGATAGGTCTCGACCGTCACGGGCCCGTCGGCGCGGTCCTCGCCCTTGAGCAGGGCGGGCGCGATGCGCTTGGCATAGCCGCGGTCGCGCAGCTCGCCGTGGAACTGGTCGACGAGGTTGCGGCGGTGGGTGAGGATCAGGATGCCGCCGGTGCGCGAGGCCTCTGCGAAGCCGAGCGCGGCGACCGTCTTGCCGGACCCGGTGGCGTGCTCGAACCAGAAGCGCTTGCTCGCGTTGGGATCCTCCGCCGCCTCGGCGATCTCTTCCTCGTCGTCGGCAGATGGCTCGTCCCAGTCCATCGGCTCGTCTGGCTCGTCCTCGTCGAGCTCCTCCTCGCCTGGGATCCCGACGGGCGCGAGCTCCACCTCGGCCTCGCTGACGACCCCGTTGCCGTTGCTGTCGCCGTTGCGCTGGACCTCGGCCAGCAGGGCGGTGAGCGTGCCGGACAGCACGTCGACCTGATGGGCCGAGAGCACCGTGCCGTCCACGAGCCCCGGCTGGTCCTGGCTCAGCAGCCGCTCAAGGCCGAGCAACAGTGAGAAGTTTCGCCTCCATGCGACCGAGGGGACCTTGAGCCCCGCGTCCATCTCCGCCAGCGCAGAGTCGAATGCCCGCCGGTGGGCGGAGCCGGGAGCGAGCAGCGAAGCGGGGTCCTCTCCCTCGGAGAGGAACGGTTCGCGGGTGAACTTCGACGCCCGCTCGATGTCGTCGGGTGGAGGAAGGGTCGTGACCATCGTGGTCACTGGCGTGGTTTCGGCCAATGAAAAGGCAGATTCGGATGAGAGACCGCGGTAATACTCCGCACGGTCTCGCGCGCTAACGGGGAACTCTGGACTCGGGCGGAAACGTGTGCGACCCGCCGGCCCTTGGTTGCGTCGTCCCCGCAGCCGCCTCCTATTGAAGCAGATGAGAACCAGTGCGGCTTACTTCCATTTCGCAAGCTCATGGATGCGCCTTGGTTACCCTGACCCGATGCGCCGCTTGCTCGTCCCCCTCGCCGCCATCGCGCTCGTGGTTGTGCTGGTCATCGGTCTGACCCAGGCCGGTGGCGACTCACCGCGCGAGCAGGCCTCGCCGACGTTCGACCTCGCGCAGGCCGAGCGCCAGCTGGCGGACGCTCCGGCCCCGCTGGCCGCCCTGTACAAGCAGTCGAGCGCGATCCTCGATGGCGGCGTGAAGGCGTTCCAGGGCCGCCTCGACGGCCTGGCCGGCCACCCTGCGGTGGTCAACAAATGGGCCTCGTGGTGCCGCCCCTGCCGAGCCGAGTTCCCGATCTTCCAGCAGGTGGCGACCAAGCGCGGCAAGGAGGTCGGATTCCTGGGTGTCAACGGCGCCGATAAGCGGCCCGCCGCCGAGAAGTTCCTCGCCCAACGCCCGCTGCCGTACCCGTCGTACGACGATCCGGACGAGGACATCGCACGGGAGCTGAAGATCCCGAAGTTCTTCCCGATGACCATCTTCATCGACGGCCGTGGGAAGACGGCGTTCATCAAGTCGGGCGAGTACACCTCGACTGCCGAGCTCGAGGCCGACATCGACCGGTACCTCGGCTGAACGTGAGCGAGCTGCGGATCGACCCGCTGACGGGTCTGAAGACGATCATCGCCGCCGCCCGCGCCGACCGGCCCGGCGGCCATTTCGATCTCGACCCGCCGCCGCCGATCGATGCCACGCGCGACCCGTTCGCGCCCGGCCACGAGGAGCAGACCCCGCCCGAGGTGTACGCCGTGCGCCCGGACGGCGGCGGGCCCGACACCCCGGGCTGGACCGTCCGCGTGGTGCCGAACCTGTATCCCGCGCTCACGCCCGACGCGGCCGAGCCCGAGCCGCACGCGAATCCCGACCTGTTCACGGCCCAGCCGGCCGCCGGCCACCACGAGGTGATCGTCAACGCGCCCGATTCGGTCACGGCGCTGTCAGACCTCGACGCCGGCCAGGTGCAGATCGCGATGGAGGCGTGGCGCGCGCGCATGCGCGCGCACGCGGACAGCGCCTGCCTCCACCTCATCGTCAACGAGCGCCGCGAGGCCGGCGCCTCGCTCCCACATACGCACGCGCAGCTCTACGCGCTCCGCTTCGTGCCGGCCGCGATCGCGCGCGAGCGCGAGCGCTTCACGGCCTATGCGACGCGCACGATGGGCGGTGACCTGCTCGGCGACCTCGTGCAGGAGGAGGTCCGCCAGCGGACCCGGATCGTGGCGATCGACGACGAGGCGGTGGCGATGGCGCCGTACGCCTCGCGCGTGCCGTTCCAGCTCATGATCGCCCCGCGCCGCTCACGCGCGCGCTTCGAGGACGACGGCCCGCTGGGCGCCGCGCTGCTGCACGACGTGCTCGGCCGATTGCGCCGGCGACTCGGCGCGAGCCCACCGCTGAACCTGTGGGTGCGCACGGCGCCGTCGGGCGCGGAGCACTTCTGCTGGCGGATCGACATCATGCCCCGGCTCACGCATCTGGCGGGCCTCGAGCTGGGAACCGGCGTGAACCTCTGCATCGTCGCTCCGGAGCAGGCCGCGGCAGTTCTCCGCGAGACTTGAGCCGAACGGCCAAATAGCCGACAAGTAGAGGGTGACGCCGAGCCACAGCCGTGCCGCCGCCGCCCTCGGTGCCCTTACCGCGCTCGCGGGCGCTCTACTGCTGCTCGGAGTCGGCCCGCTGGCCGGAGCCCCCGTACCGCTTTCGATCTGGCTCGTGCTCTGCGGCCTCGCGCTGTGCTGGCTGGGGATCGACGCCAGCCGCCGCGAGCGCCACGCGATCGACGCCGTAGCGGCGCTGGGCCGCGCCGAATCGGCCCGTCGCGCGGCCGACGCGCGCTCGCGCGAACTGGCCGAGCACGCCGGCGACGTGCTCGCCACGCTCAATCCGGACGGCGTCGTCCTGGAGGTCTCCGACGGCTGCCGCGAACTGCTCGACCTCGCACCCGGCGCACTCGAAGGTACGCGCGCCGCTGATCTTGTCCACCCCGGCGACTCCGCCACCAGCGTCGCGGCGATGACCCGGCTCCAGCGCGGCGACGAGCGCGCCGCAGTGACGGTCCGCCTCCGCCGCGCCGACGGCGCCTGGCGCTGGGCCGACGCGCAACTGCTTGCCGTGCACGACGTCGACGGGCTAACGGCGATCCACGCCACGATCCGCGACGTCCACGCCCGCGCCGAGGCCGAGCGCGCCCAGGCCGACGCCGAGGCGCGCTTCCGCACCGCCTTCGAGGAGGCGCCGATCGGGATGGCGATCGCCGCGCTCGACGGGCGCTTCCTCCAGGTCAACCGCGCGCTCTGCTTGATCACCGGCCGCGAGCAGGAGGAGCTCGAGGGCACGCCGCTCGTGCGCCTGCTGCACCCGGAGGACCGCGAGGACGAGGGCGAGTCGCTGTCCCGCCTGGCGCGCGGCGACCGCGAGTCCGTGCGCGCCGAGCGGCGGTGGCTGCACGCCGCCGGGAAGATCGTCTGGACGGCGATGAGCGCCACACTCGTGCGCGACGCCGCCGGCGTGCCCAAGCACGTGCTGCTGCAGGTCCAGGACGTCACCGAGCGCAGGCGCTACGAGACCGAGCTGCACTACCTCGCCGACCACGACCCGCTCACCGGCCTGCTCAACCGCCGCGCGTTCGCGCGCGAGCTCGAGTCCCACCTCGAGCACGTGCGCCGCTACGGCGCGACCGGCGCCGCGATGATCCTCGACGTCGACCACTTCAAGAACATCAACGACACGCTCGGACACGGCACCGGCGACGACCTGATGATCTCCCTCGGGGAGGCGCTCCGCGCCGGCCTCGACGCCCGCGTGGCGATCGCCCGGCTGGGCGGCGACGAGCTCGCCGTGCTGATCCCGGACGGCGACCCGGACGAGGTCGGGACGGTCGCCGAGACCGTGCTCGAGGCCGTCCGCGCCCAGCGCATCGCGAGCCCGTCCGGCCGCCTGCGCCAGGTCAGCGCGAGCGTCGGAGTCGCTGCGTTCGACGAGGACGGGCTGACCGCCGACGACGTGCTCGCCAACGCCGACCTCGCGATGTACGAGGCCAAGGAGGGCGGCCGCGACCGCGCCGTCGTCTACCGCAGCGCCGGGCACGCGTCCGGCCGTCTCGACGGCCGCGTGTCGTGGCCGGACATCATCCGCGACGGGCTCGACGAGGACCGCTTCGTGCTGCAGGCGCAGCCGATCATGAACCTCGCGACCGGCGACATCAGCCAGTTCGAGCTGCTGCTGCGCCTGCGTGACCCGTTCGGCGAGCTGATCTCCCCCGCCGCCTTCCTGCCCGCCGCCGAGCGCTACGACCTGATCGGCGCGATCGACCACTGGGTCGTCACCCGCTCGATCGCGATGCTCGCCGACGAGAACCGCCGCGGCCGGCGCCTGACGTTCGAGGTCAACATCTCCGGCCGCTCGACCGGCGACCCGGACCTGCTGGCGCTGATCGAGGGCGAGCTGCGCCGGCACGAGGTCGACCCCGCGCAGGTGATCTTCGAGATCACGGAGACCACCGCCGTGGCCAACATCCCGCGCGCCCAGGAGTTCGCGAACCGCCTCGCCGCGCTCGGCTGCCGCTTCGCGCTCGACGACTTCGGTGCCGCGTTCGCCTCGTTCTACTACCTCAAGCACCTGCCGTTCGACTACCTGAAGATCGACGGCGAGTTCATCCGCGGCTGCGTCGCCGACCGCACCGACCAGCTCGTGATCGAGGCTGTCGTGGGTATCGCCCGCGGTCTCGGCAAGCGCACCGTCGCCGAGATGGTCGGGGACGAGGAGACGCTCGAGCTCGTGCGCAGCCTCGGCGTCGACTTCGTCCAGGGCTTCCACCTCGGCCGCCCGGCACCGCTCGCGCGCTGGCTCGTGGACCGCAAGCCGGCCGACCGCCGGCGGCACCCTGTGATCGTCCCCGCGCGCTGACGAAATAGCCTGCGGGGCAGTGCTCTGGATCGCCCTTGCCATCGCCGCGTCGCTGGCGGCGGGGGTGGAGGCGGAGCGCCGCCGCGGCGCCCAGGCCGGCGTCTGGGCACGCGCGATCCTCAAGACGCTCCTGTACGTGGTCATGCCGGTGGTGGCGTTCTTCAACATCGCGCGGCTGCACGTCGACGCCGATGTCGGCGCCGGGATCGTCATCGGCTGGGCGGCGCTCGTGCTCACCGCGCTGCTCGGCTGGATCGTCGGCCGCCGGCTGCTCCACCTCGAGCCGCCGTCGGCCGGCGTGCTGGCGATCATCGGGCTGCAGGCCAACACCGGCCTGCTCGGCATCGCCGTCGTCGCGGCCCTGCTGGGCTTCGCGCACGTCTCAGAGGCGGTCGCGTACGACGCGCTCGTGCAGCAACCGGTGTTCTTCATCGGCTCGTTCGCGATCGCCGCCGCTACGGGGACGAAGGCCGGCGAGACCGTGCCCGAGCGCGTGCGGGCGTTCTTCGTCCGCAACCCGCCGTTGATCGCCGTCGCGCTGGCGCTGGTCGCCCCGGCGTCGCTCGCACCCGACGTGCTGGTCGACGCCTCGCGCGTGCTGATCCTGTGCGTCCCGGTGCTCGGCTTCTTCGCGATCGGCGTGACGCTCGCCGAGGAGGCGGAGGACGGCGCGCTGGCGTTCCCGCCGCCGCTGACGCCGCAGATCGGGACCGCGATCGTCCTGCGGCTGCTGGTCGCTCCCGCGATCCTGCTGGCGCTCGCCGCGCCGTTCATCGACCTGCCGTCGGCGTTCCTGCTCGCGGCGACGATGCCGGTCGGCCTCCACCTCGTCGTGCTCGCCCACGTCTACGGGCTCGACGTGGCGTTCGCCGCCGGAGCGATCGTGTGGACAACGATGGTGTCGGTCCCGATTCTGCTCGTCGCGTCCGTCATCGTGTAGGGCATGCGGGCGCTGGTACAGCGGGTCAGCCGGGCGTCCGTGGACGCCGACGGCAAGCGTGTCGCGGAGATCGGACCGGGGCTGCTGGTGCTACTCGGGATCACGCACGACGACACGCCTCAGGACGCCGACCGGCTGGCGGACAAGGTCCGCGCGCTCCGCGTCTTCGCGGATGCAGACGGGCGTATGAACGAGCCGCTCGGGGACGAGCGCGAGGTGCTGTGCGTCTCCCAGTTCACGCTCTACGGAGACGCCCGCAAGGGCAACCGCCCCGCGTACGTCGCCGCCGCCCGCCCAGAGCACGCGGAGCCGCTGTACGAGCGCTTCTGCGACCGGCTCGCGGCACGCCGAGGCGTGTTCGGCGCGCACATGCACGTCGAGCTCGTGAACGACGGGCCGGTGACGTTGCTGCTCGAAGTGCCGTAGGCTGCGGCGCCGATGCCGCCCGAGGAACGCACAGTCGCCCGCTTCGCCGCCGAGCCGCCGCAGGACCCGCTGCCCTACGGGCGGTGGGCCGACACGCTGCAGGCCGAGTTCCTCGCCGCCTGCCTGAGGATCGACAGCGAAGGACAGGAGCTGGGCGAGGCAGGATCGATGACGTGGTTCCCGGACCGCACATGGGCCGGGCGCACGTTTGTGCCCGTGACCTCGCGCTCAACGGCCGGGCTCGACCTGTTCGGCTACGTCTCCTTCAACCCCGGCGACGAGGGCGAGGAGCCGGGCGACTTCTACTCGTGGGCCGACTTCACCGACGAGACCGCCGACCGCCACCCCGAGTGGAAGATGGACCTCTGCGAGGAGGTGATCGGCGGCTGGCGCGGCGAGAACGGCGAGGTCGCGGCGATCACGCTCGTGTGGGGCGTGCCGCTCGTTCGCGGCGGCGCGTTCGCCACGGCCGAGCTGGCCGGCCTCACGGTCGACCAGTGCAAGGTGGCCGAGAACCGGTACACGCTGATCGCGCCCGACGCATACCGCGGCGACTACCTGGAGATCGCGCTGTGGGACGACGCCTCCGGCGAGCTGACACGCGAGTCGCTCTACGAGGACGACGGCGAGGACGAAGGTGAGGACGACGGCGCGTAGCCGTTGCCGTTCCCGTTCCCGTTGCGGTACTCCATGACGCGGTCCACCAGCCCGTAGTCGCGCGCCTCCTCCGGCGTGAAGAAGCGGTCGCGCTCGAGCGCCTCGGAGATCTCGTCGACCGGGCGGCCGCTGTGCTCGGCGTAGATCTCCTCGACCCGCCGCCGCAGCGCCAGCGCCTCCCTGGCGTGGATCTGGATGTCGGTCGCCTGGCCCTGGAAGCCGCCGCTCGGCTGGTGGACGAGGATCCGCGCGTTCGGCAGCGCCGAGCGCTTGCCGGGCGCCCCGCCGGCCAGCAGCAGTGAGCCCATCGACATCGCGATGCCGCAGCACGTCGTGGCTACATCCGGCTTGATGAACCGCATCGTGTCGTAGATCGCGAGGCCCGAGTAGACCTGCCCGCCGGGCGAGTTGATGTAGAGCTGGATGTCCTTCTCCGGATCCTCGGCCTCGAGGTGCAGGAGTTGCGCGACGACCAGGTTGGCGACGTCGTCGTCGACCGCGCTGCCCAGGAAGATCACGCGCTCGCGCAGCAGGCGCGAATAGATGTCGAACGACCGCTCTCCGCGGGAGTCCTGCTGGATCACGACCGGTACCAGGGGCATGCTCTCGTCTCCTTACGCAACCAATGAGTTGCACGTTTCTCGTGATGGTAACATGCGCAACCTATGAGTTGCGTCACACGCGAGATCGTCCTCCCCGTGCCGCGCGAGCGCGCGTGGGAGCTCGTCACCGAGCCCGCCGAGCTGCGGGAATGGCTGGCCGAAGACGTCGAGTTCGAGGCCGAGGAGGGCGCGCCGCTGCGCGCCGAGGACCGCGACGGCGTCGTCGAGGTGGTCGACGAGGAGGAGCGGATCGTGTTCCGCTGGGGCGAGTCGCGCGTCGAGTGGCGCCTCGACGACGATCCGGGCGGGACGCGCTTCACCGTCACCGAGCACCGTTTCAGCGACGACCTCGCCGTCTGGGGCCCGAAGCTGACCGCGCTGGCGTCCTGCGCCGCGCTGTGCCTGGCCTAGCCCGCGCCGACGATGACGTCGGCGCGGTGTTCGCCGCGCTCGCCGACCCCACCCGCCGCGAGGTCGTGCGCTCGCTCGCTCAGCGACCTGGTCTCACGGCCTCGCACCTGGCCGGCGAGCTGCCGATGACGCGCCAGGCCGTGGCAAAGCACCTCAGCGCCCTGTCGGGCGCCGGCCTCGTCCAGGCCCGTCGTGAGGGCCGCGAGACGCGCTATACGCTCACGCCCGCCCCGCTGGCGGGCGCGATCGAGTGGATGACCGACGTCGGAGCTGCCTGGGACGACCGTCTAGCGCGGCTCGCTAGGCGTTCCGCGCAGTAGGCACCCGTTCGAGCACCTCGGCGTCCGTCAGTGGGAAGTGGCAGGCGACGATGTTGCCGCCGTCCTTCGGCTCCAGCGGCGGGTCGTCCTGACGGCAGATCTCCTGCGCCTTCCAACAGCGCGTGTGGAACCGGCACGCCGGCGGCGGATTCGACGGCGACGGCACGTCGCCGGCCAGGATCTGCCGCTTCTTGGACGCGGCGAGGCGCGGCTGGGGCACCGGCACTGCCGACATCAGGGCGCCGGTGTACGGCATCCGCGGATGGCGGTAGAGCTGCTCGTTGGTGGCCAGCTCGACGATCCTGCCGAGGTACATGACCGCGATCCGGTCGCACATGTGGCGGACGACCGAGAGGTCGTGCGCGATGAAGATGAGCGTGATGCCCATCTCGCGCTGAAGCTCGCGCAGCAGGTTGAGGATCTGGGCCTGGATCGACACATCGAGCGCGGACACCGGCTCGTCGGCCACAATCACCTTCGGCTTCAAGGCGAGCGCGCGCGCGACGCCGATGCGCTGCCGCTGGCCGCCGGAGAACTCGTGCGGATACCGGTTGTAGTGCTCGGGGTTCAGCCCGACCCGGTCCATCAGGTCCTGGACCGTGCGCTTGCGCTCGCCCTCGCCCTTGTTCATCTTGTGGATGACGAACGGCTCGCCGATGATCGTGCCGACCGTCTTGCGCGGGTTCAGTGACGAGTACGGGTCCTGGAAGATCATCTGCATGCCGCGCCGCAGCTCCTTCAGGCGCGGGCCCGTGGCGTCGGCGATCTCCTCGCCGTCGAGCTTCACCGAGCCGGACGTCGGATCGATCAGGCGCAGCAGCAGCCGCGCCGTCGTCGACTTGCCACAACCGGACTCGCCGACGATCCCGAGCGTCTCGCCGCGCAGCACGTCGAACGAGACGCCGTCGACCGCCCGCACGGCGCCGATCTGGCGCTGCATCAGGCCCTTGCGAATGGGGAAGTGCTTGACCAGGTCGCGGACCACCATCAGCGGCTCGCCGACGGCGGCGCCGACCGGGACGGACTGGGCGATCGCCGGCTCACTCATGCCGCACCCTCCTCGATCACGTCCTGGCGTGCCTCCGCCGGCTTCACGCCCGCCTGCAATTCGTCCCACAGCCGCCTGCGCGTGTTCGAGTCGAGCAGGCACGCGACCGTGTGCGTCGGGTCGCCCTCGACCGGGTCGAGCGTGGGCTCGATCCGCTTGTGCGCCTCGCGCACGTACGGGCAGCGCGGGTGGAACGAACAGCCGCCGGGGAGGTTGATCAGCGACGGCGGCCGGCCGGGGATCGGCACCAGCTCGTCTCCGCGCGGGGCGTCCATGCGCGGGATCGAGCTCAGAAGCCCCCAGGTGTAGGGATGCTCGGGCGCATTGAAGATCGTGTCGGCGACGGCGTGCTCGGCTATCCGCCCGGCGTACATGACGGCGATCTCGTCGGCCATCTCAGCCACGACGCCGAGGTCATGGGTGATGACCACGACCGCCGTGTCGAACTCGGACTGCAGCCGCTCGATCAGCTCGAGGATCTGCGCCTGGACCGTGACGTCGAGCGCCGTGGTCGGCTCGTCGGCGATCAGCAGCTTCGGGTCGTTCGCCAGCGCCATCGCGATCATCGCGCGCTGGCGCATGCCGCCGGAGAACTCGTGCGGGTAGGAGTCGGCGCGGCGGCGCGGCTCCGGGATCCCGACCAGGCCGAGCATCTCGACGGCGCGGTCGTAGGCCTGCGCCTTGGAGACGTCGCGATGCACGCGAATCGCCTCCACGATCTGGGCGCCGACCTTGTAGAACGGGTGCAGCGACGACAGCGGGTCCTGGAAGATCATCGCGATCTCGTTGCCGCGGATCGTGCGCAGGTCATCGTCCGACGCTCCCAGCAGGTCCTTGCCGTCGAACCGCACCGTGCCCGAGATGCGGGCGTTGCGGGCGCGCGTGAGGCCCATGACCGTGAGCGACGACACGGACTTGCCGGAGCCCGACTCGCCGACGATGCCGAGCGTCTGGCCGCGGTCGACGGTGTAGGAGATGCCGTCGACGGCCTTGACCAGCCCGTCCTCCGTCTCGAAGTGGACGCTGAGGTCCTCGACCTCCAGCAGCGGGGCGGCCATCAGTGCTTCCTCCCGAGGGTCGTGGTGCCTCCGGGCGGTCGCTGGCGCCGCTTGGCAAGGACGCAGACCCGAAGGAATCCCTCCGGGATTTCAAGTGGTCGAGGACGCCGCCAGGCGGTGATCAGCGGCCGTCCGGTGGTGCCAGGACTCGCGGGGGGGAGCACTAGTACCGGACCCGGGGATCGATGAAGGCGTAAAGGATGTCGACGACGAGGCTCATGATCACGATGAAGAACGCTCCGAACAGGACCGTGCCCTGGATGACGGGCAGATCGAACCGCACGATCGCCTCATAGGCGAACCGGCCGATGCCCTGGATGTTGAAGACCGTCTCGGTGAGGATCGCCCCGCCGAGCAGGATTCCGATGTCCAAGCCTAGGAGAGTCACGATCGGCGTGATCGCCGAGCGCACGCCGTGCTTGAAGACCACCCGCCGCTCCGACAGTCCCTTGGCCCGGGCCGTTCGGATGTAGTCCTCCTGCATGGTGTCGATCAGGTTGCCGCGCAGGAAGCGTGCGTAGATCGCCGCGAACGCGGCGGCGAGCACGCACCAGGGCATGATCAGCGCCTCCGCCTTCCCCACGATGTTGGTGGCGTCCTGATAGGCGCCGCTGCCGGGCAGGATCGGGAAGCGGCCGATGCTGTCGTCGAACAGGAACAGCGCGACGAGGCCGAAGAAATAGACGGGCGCGGAGATGAAGATGAGCGCGATGCCCATGCTCGCGCGGTCGAGCACCGAGCCGGTCTTGATCGCGGAGATCACGCCGATCGGGATGCCGATCGCCAGCCACAGGACAACCGCGCCGCCCGTCAGGAAGATCGTGGCCGGCATCCGGTCCAGGATCTGCGGCAGCACGGCCTGGTTGGACTGGAACGAGTAGCCGAAGTTCACGCCGTCGCCGCCCACGAACGGCAGGATGTCGCCGATGTAGCGGAAGAACTGCACGATCTTCGGGTCGGAGAGACCGAACTGCTCACGGATCGACGCCACCAGCTCCGGTGACGGTTGACGCCCGGCGCGCAGCACCGCCGGGTCAGCGGCGGGCAGCACGGTGAACACGATGAACGTGATCAGCGTGACCACGAACAACAGGAAGATCACCCAGATGAGTCGGCGGACGATGTAAGCGGCCATCTTCTCGCTCTCGCTGCAGATTAGAGGGACCGGCAGAGCCCCGCCACCAACGTGGCGGGGCCCTCCGGAACGGTTACTTGATCGAGGTGTACGCCAGGTGCCACTGGCCGTTGAACGAGCTGGGGATCGCGTTCACGTTCTTCGAATGAATCAGCGGATCCTTGTCCCAGACCCAGAACACGGCCGGGGCGAGCTCGGTGATCTTCTTGTCGATCTCCGCCCATGCATCGGCGCGCTCCTGCGGCTCGGTGAGGAGCTTGGCGTCGTTCATCTCCTTGTTGAGCGCCGGGTCGTCGAGCTGTGACCAGTTCGAGTTGCCGGTCTGCAGGATGTTGTCGCCGTTGAAGGTCGGATCCAGGAACGTCTGGGGATCCGCGAAGTCCTTCAGCCAGCCGACGTTCGGGCAGATCGCAACCTTGGCGGGCGGCGAGTTGCAGAACTTCGTGTACATCGCGTCCTGCGTCACGAGCTTCAGATTGACCTTGAAGCCCATCTTCTCGAAGTTCTCCTTCGCAACCTCAGCTGCCTTCTGCGCGACGCCCTCGGACGTGCCGACCATCAGCAGCGTCTCGTCACCCTCGTACTTGCCGGAGGCGAAGCCCGCCTTCTTGAAGTACTCGGCGGACAGTGCCGCGTCGCCGGCAGGCTTCGACATGAAGTCGATGCCCGGGCCTTCCAGGCCGCCGGCCTCGTCGAAGCCCAGGAGCTCCGGCGGGATGAAGTGCGTCGGGATGTCTCCGATCGTCTCGCCACCGCGGGTAAGGCGCATCGCCTCGCGGTCGAACCCGGCGATCACTGCCTTACGCACGTTCACGTCGTCGAACGGCTTGATCGTCGTGTTCATGGCCACCCAGCGACCGCCACCGCTCGGCACGAGCTGGAGCTGGTCCTTCTGACTGGTCAGCGCCTGCTTGAGGATCGGAGTCGGCGGCGAGAAGTCGCCGTTGATCATGTTGTCGCCCTCGAGGATCTTGCGCGACGCCACCGTGGTGTCGTCGTTGCCCTGAGGCATCTCGATCTCGTCCACGTACGCGGGCCGGAAGTCCGTGCTCGCGTCCCAGTTCGGGTTACGGACGAGGTGGATCATGCGGCCGGCCTGGTAGCCGATCGCCTTGCCGGACGCGTCGTTCTCGATCATGTACGGGCCGGTCGAAACCTGGTTCTGGCCGTACGTCGAGGTGGTCTCCTTGTCGAACTTCGCCGCGTACTCCTCCGGCACCGGGGCCGAAAGCGGGAGCGCGAGCGCGCCGACGACGACGCCGCCAACACCCCTGGTCAGGTGGAACTCGATCGTCGTGTCGTCAGGCGTCACGATGCCCTTGATCGTCGTGCCGGGCTTGGCGCCGACCTTCGCGCCCTCGAGGTCGCCGAAGTAGGCGCCCGCGTAGCCGTTGTTCACGGAGTTGAAGAAGCCACGCTCGATCGCGTACTTGACGTCCTTCGACGTGACCTCGCGATTGACCGGAGGCGAGAACTTGATCCCGGTCTTGATCTTCACCGTGACGGTCTTGCCGTCCGGGGAGACCTCGGGGTCGGACTCGGCGAGGTCCGGAACGGCGTCGACGCCGTTGTCGGCCTCGTAGCCGTAGAGGGGCCGGTTCGTGGCTTCATTTACCGCGAAGCCCATCTGGTAGTAGGTGATGCCAGGATCGATGTTGTCGACGTCGTCGGTCCAGAGGACCGTCAACTTGCCGCCTTTCTTGCCCTCGGCAGGAGTGCCCGAGTCGGTGTTCTGCTCGCCACTGCCGGACGTCTTGTCGTCGCCGCCGCAAGCGGCTACGCCAAGGGTGAGGGCGAGCAGAACGCCGAGGATGAGGGTCCACTGGAAGGACCGTCGCATATAGCGTCCTTTCATGATTTTTCGCTGGAACTACCGGATTCAGAGGAAGAGAAGGCCCGGGGTCACGAGGACTTCGTGCCTTTGGGATTGAGCGCGTCCTGCAGGCCGTCGCCGACGAGATTGAAGGCCAGCACGGTCAGCAGTAGCGCCATCCCCGGGAAGAACATGAACCACCAGGCCGTGTCGAAGATCGACACGGCGTCCGACAGCATGGCCCCCCAGGATGAGCGCGGTGGCTGGACACCGACGCCAAGGAACGACAGCGCGGCCTCCAGCAGGATGTTCGCGGGGATGAACAGCGTGGCGTAGACGATGATCGGCGCCACGAGATTGGGGACGATGTCGCGGAACATGATCCGCGAGTTCCCAGCCCCAAGGGAGCGGGACGCCTCGACGAACTCCTTCTCGCGCAGCGAGAGCACCTGGCCCCGGATGATGCGGGCCACGTATGGAGTGTTCGCGATGACGATGATGAAGATCACGACCGACAGGCCTGGCTGGATCAACCCCCCGGCACAGCCCTTCTCGCCCGAGCACGCGGTGGCGAGGCCGAGGCCGAGCAACAGCACCGGGAACGCGAGCATCACGTCGAGCGAGCGGGCGATCAGCGTGTCGGACCAGCCGCGGTAGAAGCCGGAGACGACGCCCAGGATCGTGCCCAGGATCACGGACAGGCCGGTGCCGATGAGCGCCACCGTCAACGAGACCTGCGCGCCGTAGAGCACGCGCGAGAAGACGTCGCGGCCGATCGGATCGACGCCGAAGAAGTGTTCGCTGCTCGGTCCTTCGGGAAGCCCGAAGTCGTCGAGCGCGGAGGTCTCCTGAACGTTCGGCGCGGGCGCACCGAGCAATCGCGTGATCGGGCCCGCGAAGATCGCCACCAGAATCAGGACGACGATGAACCCCAAGGCCACCAAGGCGACCTTGTCCCTACGGAAGCGCCGCCAGAACAGCTGGAGCGGCGAGCGCGCGGCAACGGCCGTCTCGCCGCGAACCATCGCGTCGAGGCCAGGATCCTCCGCGTGCAACAGGTCGCTTGCGCCGGCGCCCGTGCTCATACGAGCGCCCCACGGCTACGTGCTGCGGTGTTCAGTTGAAGACCTCCTCCGAGCGCGCGCACAGACGCGCGATCGGCGTTCAATTCCCCTTTAAACCAACAACCTACAAGGTCATCCGCGAAGCCCCATCGCTAGCGCGCACTCATGGGTACGAAGGTCACACGGGTGTTCCTGCGTACCCCCCTTGAGGATCTGCCGGGGCAGGATAGTGCGGGCGGCGAGGTTTGCGTTGCGTGGCGATTAAGATTGCGCGCGGCCCCGATAGCTCAGCCGGATAGAGCGACTCCCTCCTAAGGAGTAGGCCGCTGGTTCGAATCCAGCTCGGGGCACTTCAGGTGGGGAGCCACATCCCGGGGTCGGGGGTCCGGAATAGTCGGAGCGGCGGGTACCAGACGGGTACATCGGCTGCTCCCCAGCCTCCTGGTCGCGACGCCCGGGCCGCAGCGGCTCTACCAGGTCCGCGAAGAGCATCGGGTGTTCCCTTGAAGGAGAAAGCGGCGTCATCGGATCACAGCGGCGTAAACCGGGCGAGTCATCTCACTGCTGCCCTCGCTATCGCGATCGCCTCGTCCGCGCTGATGCGGGGCGCGTCGTCGAGCTCCTCAATCGTGTGGCCGTAGGTGCCAAGGGTGAGGTCGGCCCCGTGGCCGAGCTGGCGCGCGACGTAGATGACGCTACGCCCCTCGTGGAGCAGCAGTGAGGCGAAGCCGTGGCGCAGGTCGTAGGGGCGAGCGTGGTCCAGGCCGACGGCCTGGATCGTCGGGAGGAAGACCCGCTGGCGCCATTTGTTGAACCCTTCGGCGGTCCAGGCAGCGCCGGTGCTCGCCGGCGAAGACCGGCTGGTGCGGCCCCGGGGTGGGCGAGGCGGCGCGCCACTCGCGGAGATCGCCGGCCAGGTGGTCGAGCAGCCGCACCGAGCGGCGGCGGCCCGTCTTGGCGGCACCGATCGACAGGGTGCGCTCCTTCGCGTGCGTCCATCGCAGACCGCGGAGCTCCTGCGGGCGCAGGCCGGCGTAGGCGAGGACGGAGATGACGGTGGCGTCGCGGAGGTTCAGCTGCCGCTCGCGGTAGCCCGTTCGAGCCCGGCGCGATGCGTCGCTCGCGTCGGCCGAGGAGGAGCGCGCGCACCTGCTCGACGGTCTCGGGGGCGAGCGGACGTACCTCGTCGCGCATCGGTGCGCGCGCCATACGGACGGCGCGCGCTGGGTTGGCGAGGATCAGGCCCGACTGCGCGGCGTGGGTGAGCATGCCCTTGAGAACAACGTGGACGGTCTTGCGCGTCGCCTCGTGGCCGAGCCCCGCTCGAAGGAGCTCGGCCTGCAGGCGCGCGATCGCGTCGGGCGTCAGCTCTCGGAGCGGCACGTTGCCGAGACGCGGCGAGATGTAGCGGTCGTAGTAGCTCGCGTAGTCACGGCGTGTCTTCGGGGCGAGCAGCGCCGCGTGCGCGTGGACCCATGTCCCGGTGACGTAGTCGTCGAGTGTCTCCGCGCCGGCGTCGAGAAGAGTCAGGGTGCCGGCACGGCGGGCGCGGCGGCGGTCGGCGTCGAAGTCGAGCGCGTCCCGGCGGCTTGAGAAGCTGCGCGCGCGGTTGCGGCCGTGCTCGCGCCATCGCACCCGCCAGACCACCTCGCGATTCTGGCGCTGGACCTTCTCGACACTCATGGCCTGCGGGCGGCTGCGAGGACCATCCAGCTACTAGGCGTGAGCGCCGGAAATCAGCCCCCGGCAGCCGTTCGCTGGTCGAGCGTGTCCAGGGCGGTGCGCAGCGGTCCGTGCGCGCGCCGCAGTTGAGCGCGGCCCGGGCGTTCCGAGTTGGCGCCCGGTTCGACTGCCGCCCAGTCTCGGACGGCGCCCGCTGAGATCAGGTAGCGCCCTCCGCGCTTGGCCGCTTGCAGCTCACCTCGCGCAATAGCTCCCCGAACGACACGTGCGCTCACGTCCAGCACGGCCGCCAGTGACGCCACGGTGTAGACGACCGGCTCCGGCGCTGCGGGGCGGGGCAGGTCGACGGCGACGAGCTCGCGGAGGCGGGAGATCGCGGCGGGATCGGCTGCCAAGGCTTCCACCAACGCCGAGGCCAGGACGCCCGCCGGAGTGCCCAGCGGCTCACTCGCGCTCATCGCTCGAGCCCTCTTCCGAGGTCACGGTTGAGTTCCCGCTGGAGGCGGATTTCCGCGAGCCGGTCGCCTGTCCTGGCGGAGGCGATGTCAAGGTCGCGCTCGGTGACGAAGGGCCGCGCCCCGTGGCGGAGCTCGTCCTGCTGTCGGCTGAGGTCCTCGACGCGGGTCGCCGCGACAGCTTCAGCGCGGCGGAGCCGCTCGAGCTGGCGGCGCCGGCCGGGTCGCCACGAGCCGCGGGACGCCTCGGCGCCGCGTCGACGCGCGGCAGCTTGGGCGAGGTCGTGTCGCGCGTCAGCGAGAGGGTCTGGTCTGCCCGCTGTCGATCGCCAGCGACGAGGCCGAGCTCGTCGCGAGGCCGATGACGAGGCGCTCGATCGGATCGACGTCGCGTGGGCCGGTGGGTGCGTACTCGGCCCGCGCCGTGTCGGTGTCGCGGGCGACGTAGAGCTGGTTGCTCTCGCGGCCGCGACTGAGCGCGGTGTAGCCCGCCTCGCGGTCGAGGCCCGGCCCGGCGAGCACGAAGGCGTGATCGACGGTCAGGCCCTGCGCGACGTGGATCGGTCATCGCGTAGCCGTGCAGGAGCGTCGGGTCGCCGTGGACGGTGCGGTCGTCGAGGTAGTCGGCGTCGAGCGTGACGCGGTCGCCGCGGCAGTCGAGCGTGAGCTGCCGCGCATCGGGGTCGACGGCCACGACGTGTCCGCGCTCGCCGTTGGCGATCCCGAGGCGGAGGTCGTTGCGCTTGACGACGACGTGATCGCCGACCGCGAAGTCGCCGCCGGGCAGTTGCAGCTCGCGGTTGCCGAGCATGCCGGCGGCGCGCATGTGCTCGCGGGCGTGCGCGTTGAGGTCGGCGACGTCGGCGCGGCGCTGGGCGAGCATCACCGACCGCTGACGGGTCGCCCGTGGCCCACCAGTCGGCGACGAGCCGCTCGCGCGATCGCTGCGGGGTGTCGTCGACGTGGACGCGGCCATGCGCCCGGTAGAGCGCGAGCGCCTGCTCGGCGCGGCCGTCACGGAGGTGATCGAGCGCGCCGCGCTCCCATCCGTGGCGCTGGCGGTGGTTCTCGGTCAGCTCGATCGCCAGCCCGCGGTGCACGAGGCCGCGGAAGGCGCCGCCGGCCTCGAGCTCGGGCAGCTGGCGGTGATCGCCGACCAGCACGAGCTTGCCGTTCGCCTCGGCGACGACGTCCATGAGCTGCGCGAGCTGTCGGGTCGGGACCATGCCGGCCTCGTCGACGACGAGCACGCATCGCTCCGGCAGCGCGGTCGGGCGGTCGGGAGTCGCCGAGGAGCGCGGCGACGCTCGTGCTCTTGATCCCGGCGTCGTGCTCGAGCTCGCAGCGCGGCGCGGCGCGCGACCGCGACGCCGAGCACCGGAAACCCGGCCGCCTGCCACGCCTCGCGCGCGGCGCCGAGCGCGAACGTCTTGCCCGTCCCGGCCTTGCCGACGACCACGCTGACGCCGTCACCGTCCGAGGCAGAGCCGCTCGCACCATCGCGCGCTGCTCCCCCGAGATCGTCGGCCGAGCGTCCACGGCCGCGTCGACGGCGCCAGTGCTCACCATGCCCGGCGTCTGTGCCTCGGGACTCGAGCGCCTGGTCGACGACGCGCTGCTCCAGCGCGAGCTGCTCCGGCGTCGAGTAGATCGCGTCTTCGCCGGCGATCGGCAGCCGCCGACCGTCGCGGCGGCGGAACGCCTCGCCGCCCTCGCCGTCGCTGCAGCAGCACGACAGCACGGCCGGACGCGAGGAAGCGATCGGCCGCGGCCTCGAGCGAGCGTGCCTCCACCCGCGCGCCGGCAGGCACGCGCTCGCAGAGCGCCTGGATGACGTCGCGCCGCGAGAAGGTCGACGCCCGGTGCGTCAGGCCGCCGGGCGACGCGAGCTCGTCGAACACTGCGTCCCACATCGCGGCGTCCGAGCTGCCTCGGCTCGACGCGCCCCAGCAGCCGCTGCAGATCGCCGGCTCGAGGCCCAGCTCGGCCGCGCGCGCTCGCCACTCCGCTGCCAGATCGTCGAAGCCGACGAGCTCGCGCCTTGGCCTGCCGGGTCGCGAGCGCCGCCGCCTCGGCCGCGCGCGGGCCCGACGTCCCGCGCTCGGCGAGCGCCGCCTCGATCTCCGCGCGCCGGCGGCTGAACGCCCGCAGCACCGGCTTGGGCACGCCGACCAGCTCGGCGATCCCGTTCCGGACCGGCAACCACTCGACCCCGAGCGTCCGCGTCAGCTCGGCGCGCAGCACGGCCTGGTAGATGAAGCTCGCCGCCCGCGCGTGCGCGTACAGCCGCCGGCCGTCGAGCGCCGACCAGCGCCCGTCCACTCCGCGGCCGAGGTTCGCGACCAGGACGTGCGTGTGCAGCTGCGGATCGCCGGCCCGCGACGTCCGATGCCGGAACGCCGCCGCCACCAACCCGGACGCCTCCTCGACCTCGCGCCGCCATGGCCGCGCCGGACCGCCGCGGCCGACCGCTCGAGATACCCGAGCGCCTCGCGCGCGGCCCGATCGTGCGCGCGACGAACCGCGGCCCGCAGCTCGCGGTCGCCGATCCCGAAGAGCACGCTGACGCTCTTCGGCGCCGAGAACGTCAGATCAAACCCGGCGACCCGCACCCGGCTCGACGACGCCCGCAACGGCGTCCCGTCGTGCGGATCGCAGGCCGGCGAGGACGCGCCGCAGCGCATCACCGTCGACCGGGCCCGAGAGCCCGAGCGCCGCGCCGCCAGAGCCGATCCAGGTGCCGCGCGCCTCGGCGCCCCGGCGTAGTAGTCCTCGACGCCGTCGCCGACGCTGTCGACCGCGTCGACGCGCACCTCCCCCTGGTCGAGGTAGTACTTGGCCTGGCCGGCCGCAGCTTGCCGATCGAGAGCACCGCACGGGTACAGCCGCTGACCTCCGCTCGCGGGCAAAATGCGTTCCGACGCCGCCCGGACCGCCTAGCCCCGCGCACCCCCGGTGCAGGGTGTGTGTGTGTTGTTGGGTTGGCTCTTGATCCTTGACGCCTGTTTCGTGGATCGAGCTCCTGCTCTCTACTGGCGAGCTGTGGTGCTTTCGGCTCACTCTGTGCCGTGGGAGTCGGACGAGGTCTCGAGCTTTGACTCTTGTCGACTTGAGTCCTTGAGCTTTGCTGGATCGCCTCTCATCGACGTGCCGACAAGGCGCGCGCAGCGGCGCGAAGGACACGCCGGGATTCGGCGACTGTCGGATCTGCCTCGAAGCGACACTCACGCTTGGACCGCTGCGGGGACTAGCGTCGTCGGGCCTGCGGTTCCAGCGCCGGGTTGTGGAAGGAGTTGTCGGCCGGGTTGATGGTCGTGCCGGGCGGGACGATCTCGTCGATGCGGTCCAGCACGCCGTCGTCGAGGACGACGTCGGCCGCGGCGAGCTGGCCTTCGAGCTGCTCCATGGTGCGCGGCCCGATGAGCGCCGCGGTGATCGCGGGATGGTCGAGCACGAAGGCGATCGCGAGCTGGATCAGCGTGATACCGGCCTCGTCGGCGAGCTGGGCGAGCTCCTCGACGGCGTCGAGCTTGCGCTGGTTGGCGGGCTGGGAGAGGTCGAAGCGCTCGGGCAGCCGGCCGGCGCGGGAGGAGGACTGCTGCCCGGTGTCCTTGCGCCAGCGGCCGGACAGCCAGCCGCCGGTCAGCGGGCTGTAGGACATGACGCCCATGCCGTGGCGCGAGCAGGTGGGCAGGACGTCGGCCTCGATGGCGCGGACGAGGATCGAGTACGGCGGCTGCTCGGTGACGAACCGCTGGAGGCGCGCGGTCGCGCGCCGACCCACTGCGCCTCGACGATCTGGCTGACGCCGGGAAGGTGGAGCGCGCCGATGTAGCGGACCTTGCCCTGGTGCACGAGGTCGGTGAGCGCCGCCGAGCGTCTCCTCGATGTCGGTGCGCGGATCGGGGCGGTGGACCTGGTAGAGGTCGATCCAGTCGGTGCCGAGCCGCCGCAGCGAGTCCTCGACCGCGCGCATGATCCAGCGGCGCGAGTTGCCCCGCTGGTTGGGGTCCTCGCCCATCGCGTTGTGGAACTTGGTGGCGAGGACGACGTCGTCGCGCCGGCCGCCGGTGAGCGCCTTGCCGACGATCTCCTCGGACTCGCCCTGCGCGTAGACGTCGGCGGTGTCGATGAAGTTGATCCCGGCGTCGAGCGCCGCGTGGATGATCCGGATCGACTCGTCGTGATCGGGGTTGCCCCACGCGCCGAACATCATCGCGCCGAGGCAGAACTTGCTGACCGACACGCCGGTGCGACCGAGAGGGCGGTGCTCCACAACCCTCTCATGCCCGGCGTCGCACTCTTGCTATCGCCTGACCGCAACGGCCGTGCGGGTCGGCACGTCGCTTCAGCAGATCGCAACGAGACGGTCTCGGACTCGTCGGGTCGTCGGCCGCGCCGTGGAGGACCTAACCGAGCAGGATGCGACGGATGAAGGCGCCGCGCTTCTCGCCCTTGAGCCGAGGCTCGTTCGTCCAGGTGCGATCGGAGATCGTCTGGTGGTCGAGGAGGTACTGCGCCTTCTCGGCGTCCGGCAGGGACTTCCATTCCGGCGCCTTCTTCGTCCTCTTCGGCTTTGGGGTCGCTGCCTCTGCCTCCGGCTCGGCTGTGTTCCCGATCTGGACGTTGTTGCGGCGGATCGCCTCCTCGCGGGCTTTCCTGATCCTCTCGAGATCCCTCGCGTGCGAACGGCCAACCCTTATCGAGTAGTCGATGCGATTGCAGAGGCGGTGCGCCAGGATGGCGTTGTCCACGGCCGCCTTGCCGCCCTCTCTCTTGGAGAGCGGGAAGTGCTCGAGGGTGGGCATCCAGTCGCTCCTCCAGTCGCTGTAGTCGTTGGTGACCGGCTCGAAGTAGGCACGCGCCTCCAAGCTCCTCCGGGCAGAAGCATTTGGGCATCTTGCATGCGAGCTGCGTGATGTAACCCTGCTCGGCTGCCTTGATGAGGATCTCCTTCGTCACGCCGAGCGCCTTCAACTTGGCTGCAACGGCTCGGCCGCGTTCAGGATCCCGCTCGACCCTCGACATGTCCCCAACGTTATGTGCTCTGAGACCTCGCAGCCGCTGGTCGAGGAATGTGCTGCGTCTCCCAGTGTTCGTGACGCTTGTGCTTCGCACGAGACGCGATAGCCGCGATGGTAGCTCTCTGCGCCGACGCCGGCTTGCGCCTTCCGTGCATCTCGACGGCGTCGGATTGTCCCATCGCGCGCACCGCGCGCTAGCGCATTCGCCTGAGCGCGAGAGCCGTCGCTGACTATCGGGTGTGCCTCATTGCGATAGCGCGGTTGCGCAGCTGCCGGCCTCGCGCCGCGCTGCTCGTGATCTTCCGTTGCGACAGTCAGGCCAGCGTCAAGCCCAGCGGGACGCTCGCGTTCAGCCCTTGGCGTATTCCTCCGCCGCTCGCGACTCGAACTCGAATCCGACGAACCGCTCGTCGCCGACCACCCACGCGTCGTGGCCGGGCTCGATGACGTACGCCTCGCCCGGACCGATCTCGACCTCGGTGCCGTCCTCGTGCTCGATGGCCAGCCGGCCGGAGTGGACAACGCCGACATGGCGGGCCTGGCAGCTCTCAGTTCCGGCGACGGGCTTGACACAATCCGACCAGCGCCACCCCGGCTCGAACGTCATCCGTGCGGCTGTCGTCCCGCCCATGCGCACGACATCCACCTGCGTCTTGTCCGGCGTCCTCGTCTCGTCAGGCGAATCGAAGTCGCGCGATTCCACACCGGGCACGGCCGTCTCCTCTCGTCGATCGCCGAACGATCCTCGCGCTCTCAGGGATGGCATTGCAAGCACTGCTGCACGCCCTGCGAGCAGCGGCACTCGCTCCTTCTCAAGCCACGACCGCGGTTTAGAGCTCGCGCTCGACCTTGAGCTCGCCCGTGTCCACCGAGACGCGGCTGCCGGGTGTCTCTGACGGATCCATCGCGGCGAAGGCCTCGGCCCCGGCCCGCAAGTTCTCCTCGTTGTCGAAGTACTGGAGGACGACGGCTGTGCCCTGCGCTTCGTCGAAGACCAGTTGGAGTTTCTTGATCGGCACCCCGGGCGGCGGGCCGGTCTCGTCGATCCTGGCGACAAGCGACTCCACCCGCTCCGCCGTCACATCGGTGAACCGCACCACGCGGACGAACACGACCGTCTCCTCTCGTCGATCGACCGGAAGATCCTCGCGCTCTCAGCGGATGGCATTGCAAGCGGATGATCCAACGCGTCGCTGACGGCCCGACGCTCGCGAGCACAGCGCGGTGGCAGCGGCCACCGCCTGAGGTCTCACCGCCGCGCGTTCCATGCATCTGAGCAGCCGCGATCACGGCCGGCCTGCCCCCGGCCGCGCTATCGCTATCGCCTGAGGCTGTCGCATAAGTCGGTGAGGACGGCCGTTCGTTGTCGGTTTGTCCAACGGCGGGTTCGCCGGCCACGTTGATTCCGCATGCGGCGGTGGAGATCGTTGTGGCGTCCGCCATCATCGTTGGGGATTCCTCCAACACCCTCGACTTATGCGACAGCCACGCCTGGAGGGAGCAGCGATCCACCCCCATGCCCGCGCTGCTCCTTGTGCCTCGGAGCAGCAGTCATGACGACTGCGCGCGTACGCTGCGCCGGTGCATCTGAGTCTGGAGTTGCTCGATCAGCTCGAAGATCGCTGGCGACAGATCGGCGCGCCCATTGCCGACCATCTCCGTCCCGGGTTGTCCGCAGAGGAAATTGAGGAGATCGCAGCGCCCCTCGGCTTCCCCCTGCCGTCGGAGGCTCGCGTGTGGTGGGGGTGGCACGACGGAGCTTCAGCCCGCACACGTCCGAAGGCGGAACCTTACCCGGGATGGTGGCTCGGATCGCTGACCTCGGCGGTCGCGCAGGCACGTTGGGAATGGGAAGAGGCGTACGGCCTGCTCGGGGATCAAGCGGAGACGCTGCTATGGCGCCGAAGTTGGCTACCGATCATGACGGGCATGGCGGGTGAGCACGCGGTGATCGACTGCGCGGTCGCGCCGGAGAAGCCGAGTGCAGTGTGCTACTTCGACCGCGAGATGGCCGACAAGTTCGTTCCCCGCGCGCCGAGCGTCGGGACGATCATCGGTTGGTGGATCGACGTGATCGACGCGGGTTTCGTGAGCTACAACCGCTCGACAGATCGCTGGGAACGAGATTTCGCGCGCATTGAGGCGAGGTACCCCGAAGCCAAGCTTCTCTGAGCACGCGCAGCGCGGGAGTACCGGCACATGCCCGTAACCGTCTTCGCGCCGGACGCTGCTGGTTTCGCCTGCTAGGAGCAGCGAGGGTCGTGCCGCGCCGCTGCTCCGTCTGCCCCGAAGGAGCACTCGATTGAGCAGTGATATTGAGCGCGCTGTTGCCTTCACGAAACGATTGTGGGAGTGTGGATCGTCGACTCAGCGCACCGACTCCTGCCCGCGGCTGAAGGAGCTGAGATGGAGACGCCAGCGACGAAGCGCGTTCTCGTGGTCGCCAACCGCACGGCGGCAACGCCCCGACTGCTGGACGAGGTGGCCCACCGGCGAAAGACCGGGCCTGCGAATTCGCGCTGCTGATCCGGACGTCGGCGACCGTAAGCAGGCGGACTGGACGCTCGAAAGCGCCTGCCGCTGCTTCAGCGCGCTGCTCGCGGCCCGTCGAGGGAATGCTGGGCGTCGCCGAGCCCTTCATGTCCGTGTCAACGCGGTGCGCGACGGGCACTTCGACGAAATCATCGTCTCGACGCTGCCCAAGAAGACGTCCAAGTGGCTGCGACGCGACCTCGTCCGAAAGATCGAGGGCCTCGGGCTGCCCGTGACTACCATCACGCCACGCGCCACCGGGAACGAATTACCGACACGAATGCGTTCGACAGCGGGATGATCTCGTCGCTGTGACCGCGATGAGGCGCTGCGGTCGGTAGACCGTATGGACCGACGCACTGCTCCTTCCGCCTAGGATGCGATAGCGCTCGAGTGCGCCTGCGGCGCCCGTGCCGCCCATGCTCGCGGGTACCAAACGGGTACATCGGCTCGTCAATTCCGCGCTGGAGCGGGCGGAGTGGCTGCCGCGATTTGGCTCTAACAGCGAGGTGCTCCGCCCCAGAGCGCACGACCGGAACCGGCCGACGCGGCCTCCTAAGGAGTAGGCCGCTGGTTCGAATCCAGCTCGGGGCACTGTCTACGCAACGGTGACGCTGAGTGCCGCGCGCGTGGCGAGGAACGCTTCGACAACCGCGGGCGCGAACTGCGTGCCCGCGTGGCGCTGCAACTCGGCGTGTGCCTCGGCCGGCGTCATCGCGGCCTGGTAGCAGCGGTCGCTGGTCATCGCGGCATAGGCGTCGCAGACGAAGACGATCTGGGCGCCGAGCGGGATCTCGTCTCCCGCGAGCTGATCGGGGTAGCCGGCGCCGTCCCAGCGCTCGTGGCACGAACGGATCAGGCCGGCGATGCCGACGAGCGCCGGGGCGCTCTGGACGATCCGCTCCCCGATCAAGGTGTGACGGCGCATGAAGGTCCACTCGTCCGCGTCGAGCGGGCCTGGCTTGCCCAGGATCGAGCGCGGGATCGCGATCTTGCCGATGTCGTGTAGCTCCGCGGCGATCGCCACGCGCTCGATGTCGTCCTCGTCGAGGCCGAGGTGCCGCGCGACCTGCACGGCGATCTCGACGACGTCGTCGGCGTGCCCGCCGAGCTCCGGGTCCCACTCGCTCAGCGCGCTGCGCAGCACGCCGGCGCTCTGGAGCCGCGCCGACACGCGCCCGCTGTTCTTGTCGGCGTAGAGGCGGCGGTCGGCGACCCGCAGCGCCTCGTCGGCGTCCGCGGCGTCGCCGGGCAGCGCCGCGAAGCCTGCGGACGCTCCGACCTTGAACCCCTCGCCGCGCTCGGAGAGGGCCGCGCGGCCGCGCTCGATCAGTGGCTCGGGGTCCTTGCCGGCCGGCCACGGTGCGAGCACGCAGAACTCGTCGCCACCGATCCGGTAGGCGAGACCGTCGGCGGCGATGGCGGCGCCGAGACGCGACCCGAGGCGTGCCAGCAGCGTGTCGCCCGCCGGATGCCCGTACGAGTCGTTGTAGTTCTTGAAGCCGTCGAGATCGAACATCAGCAGCAGGTGCGACGCCGGCTCGGCCACCACGTCGTCGAGGGCGCGCTGCAGCGCGAATCGGTTCCCGAGCCCGGTCAGGGCGTCGGTGCGCGCCTGGCGGCGCGTGCTGACGAGATTGACGCGACCCTCGCGGTGCGTCAGGGAGAGACGGATGAGCACGGCCACGAGCGCGGCGCTGGCCAGGATCAGCGCGAGCAGGTTGGTGGGCTCGAAGTGGTCGTAGACGAGCAGCGCGAGGCTGGCGAGGGCGAGCCCGACCGGCGCGAGGATGCTCGGCAACTCGTCCCCGGTGGATCGCTTGCGCACCGCGGGCTGCCAGGCGGCGAGGCCCATCAGCAGCATGCCCAACGGCCATCCGATGTCGAGCATGGCGCCGAGGACGTACGTGCCCTTCGCGATCTGCAGGAGGTAGATCGAGTCCGTGACGGCGAAGACGGCGATGCCCGCGCCGAAGTACAGCCAGCTGCGGTCCAGCCGGCCGCGACCGGCCGCCATGGCGCCGATGACGGTGCCGAGCAGAATCATGTCGCCGAGCGGATAGGCGAGGTTGGTCGCCACCGCAGCGGTGTCACCGCCGGTCGACGCGTGCACCGCGCCGAAGACCGCCGCGGCGCTGATCGCGCCCGTGGTCAGCGCGGCGATGATGCCGTCGAGCCACAGCCGGGCATCCAGCTGCGGCATCCGCTTGCGCGCCAACAACACGACGCCGAGGTAGGCGACGGGAAGGAATCCGAGCCAGAAGGCGTCGGCCACCGACGGGTACGGCGCCTCCGCGAGTCCCGACAGCGCGAACTGCCAGTAGAGGTTGCCGGCCGCCCACAGCGCGAGGGCGATGCCGATCAGCGTCCACGCGAAGCGCTCGCTGCGGCCGAATACTCCGCGAGCGAGGCACAGCACCGCCGAGCCGACGAGAACGCTGTTGTAGAGCGGCTCGTACACCGGGCTCGGCGTGTCCAAGTCCGCGATTAATTGGACCACCACGACCGCCAGGAACGTGACCAGGACCGCGGCGAGCACGCGCACGGCGACGGGCATCGCTCGCCAGGAGACGCTTCCGAGTACTCCCCGCGCAACGCGCCCGACTGATCCAACGATCGTCATTACCACGGTGATCGGCCCGCCGATGGCCGGATTGAGACGGCGAGCGCGCTGCAAAGGCCCGGCAACGGCCCTCCCGCTCTGCCAGACTGAGCAAATGTCCGGCTTTGCAGGCACGTCCCCCAATGGCGCGGGGGCGATGCTGCGCCTGATCCGCGACGGCCGGGCTCGTACGCACGCGGAGTTGGTGGCCCTGACCGGCCTCTCGCGCTCGACCGTCGCGCAGCGCGTGGACTCGCTGCTGACGCGGAACCTGGTCGTGCCGGCCGAGCCGGGGGCGTCGCGCGGCGGCCGCCCGCCGAAGACCTTCGCGTTCAACCGCAACGCGGGCGTGGTGCTGGCGGCCGACCTCGGCGCGACGCACTCGCGCGTGGCGGTCACCGACCTCGCCGGCGACGTGCTGGCCGAGACGCGCGCGGACATCCCGATCGCGCAGGGCCCCGAGATCGTGCTCGCGTGGCTCGAGAAGGCGCTCGACGGGCTGCTGGCCGAAGCGGGCCGCAAGCGCAAGGACGTGCAGGGCGTCGGAGTCGGCGTGCCGGGCCCGGTCGAGTTCGCCAGCGGCACGCCGGTGGCGCCGCCGATCATGCCCGGCTGGGACGGCTACGGCGTCGCCGCGCACCTGAGCTCCCGGTACGGGGCGCTCGTCCTGGTCGACAACGACGTGAACATCATGGCGCTCGGCGAGTACTGGTCACGCTGGCGCGACACCGCCCACCTCCTGTTCGTCAAAGTCGGCACCGGCATCGGCTGCGGCGTCATCACCGACGGACGCATCCACCGCGGCGCCCAAGGCGCCGCCGGCGACATCGGCCACATCCACGTCCCCGACCACGACGACGTCATCTGCCGCTGCGGCAACCTCGGCTGCCTCGAAGCGATCGCCGGCGGCGGCGCCATGGCCACCAAACTCACCGAACTCGGCATCACCGCCGAAAACAGCCGCGACGTCGTCCGCCACGTCAGAGACGGCCGCCCCGAAGCCATGCGCCTCGTCCGCCAAGCCGGCCGCGAACTCGGCGGCGTCCTCGCCTCCGCCGTGAACTTCTTCAACCCCGCCGTCATCGTCATCGGCGGCGACATCGCCCACGCCGACGAACACCTCCTCGCCGGCGTCAGAGAAGTCGTCTACCGCCGCTCCACCGCCCTCGCCACCCGCTCAATCCGCATCGCCCGCTCCACCCTCGACGACCGCGCCGGCGTCATCGGCGCCGCCGTCATGGTCATCGAAGCCGTCCTCGCACCCGACGCGATCGATCACGCGGTCGCGGCGAGCTGACTACGCCTGCGCCTCCGCCTCCGCAGGCCGATCCGGACGGTCCGGATAGAGCTCGTCGATCGTCGTCAGCGGCTCGTAGGGAGCGCCGTTGGCCGCGCGCACGATCGCCTCAGCGCCGCCGGCCAGGCGATCGACGACGGCGAGCACGCCACAGACGTCGTGGCCCTCGGCACGGATCGCGGAGATCGCCTCGACGGTCGAGCCGCCGGTCGTGACCACGTCCTCGACGATCAGGCAGCGCTCGCCCTGTTTCAGCGGCGGTCCCTCAACGCGCCGCTGGAGGCCGTGCTGCTTGGTCTCCTTGCGGACGAAGAAGGCCTTCACGTCGGCGCCACCGGCGAGCGCGGCGAGCGCGGGCGCGTCAGCGCCCATCGTCAGGCCGCCGACGGCGGTCGCCTCCCATTCGCGGGCGTACGCGGCAACCAGCTCGCCGAGCGCGCCGAACCCGGCTGGGCGCAGGATCGCGCGTTTGGCGTCGACGTAGTACTGGGCGGTCGCGCCGGAGGTCAGCGTGACCTCCCCGAGCACGAGCGCGTGGCGTTGCAGCTCATCGATCAAGGTCTCACGGGCGGGCATGCGCCCTGATCCTAGGACCCCGCGCCCGACGTCCGTAGACTCGCACTAGTGGAGCACGCGTTCGGCACCGCTGCTTATGCACTCGGCGTCGAGGAGGAGTTGCTCCTCGTGGCACCCGACCCGCCACACGCGCTCGAGCAGCGTGCCAGCGAGCTGGTCGAGCGCCTGGCGTCCGAGCACGTCAAGCCCGACGTCTACCAGGCGATCGTGGAATCCGCCTCGTCGATCTGCGCGGATGCCGCGGAGGCGGCCGCCGAGCTCGAGCGTTTCCGTGACGAGCTGCGTGGCGCCGGCGCCACGCTGGCCGGCGCCGGGCTGCACCCGACAGCCGAGTTCGGCGACGTCGTGCACGTGCACAGCGCGCGCTACCAGCACATCCACGACTCGATGCGCGGGCTGCTGGAGCGCACCCCGACCTGCGCCCTGCACGTTCACGTCGGCATGCCCGACCCCGAGACGGCGATCGCGGTCTGCAACCGGCTGCGCGCCCACCTGCCGCTGCTGCAGGCGCTCGCGGCGCACTCGCCGTACTGGCACGGGCGCCCGGCCGGCTTCGCGACCGCCCGCGCGCAGCTGTTCCGCGGCTTCCCGCGCGCCGTGATCCCGCGCGCGTTCGCCGACTGGGAGGACTACGTGACGGCGGCGTCCACCTGGGTCGCCGCGGGCTCGCTCCCCGACTACACGTACCTGTGGTGGGACATCCGGCCGCACCCGCGGCTCGGCACCGTCGAGGTGCGCGCGATGGACGCCCAATCGCGGCTGGGAACCGTCGCCGGCCTGGCCGCGCTCGTGCACGCTCTGGCGGTCGCCTGCGCCGACGGGCACGGCTTCATCGAGAGCACCGAGGCGCTCACCGAGTCATCGTTCCGCGCCGGTCGCGACGGGCTCGACGCGACGATCTGGTGGTGCGGCGGGCTGTATCCGGTGCACGAGGTGGCGCGCGACGTGCTCGCGCTGGCGCGGCCGTACGCGCGCGACCTCGGCGGCGCCGACGCGCTCGAGGAGATCGAGCGCGTCCTGCGCGACGGCAACGGCGCCGACCGCATGCGCATCGCGCACGCGGCCGGCGGGATGCCCGCGGTGCTGGCGGGCCTCGTCGCCGAGGCCGCCGAGCCGCTCTACGGGTACACGTCGACGACGTCGTCCATCCGCACCCAGCTGTAGATCGACCACGCGTTCGGGATCGGCACGCGCAGGCAGCCGTGGCTGGCGGCGAACGACGGGACGTCGAAGTACCCGTGGATCGCGTAGCCCCCGATGAAGTAGCTCGAGTGGACCATGCCGTGCGAGTTGGTGCCGGCCGACTTGCGGTACACGCGGAAGCGCCCGAGCACGGTCGGGGTCGACGGCTTGCCCGACGAGATGTGGTAGATCCGCTTGACCTTGTCGCCGTCGATCAGCGCCATCACCTGGCGCGAGAGATCGGCTTCGACGTGGTGCCCGTCGCGCGGGAATTTGACCTTGAAGCGGCCACGGCCCTTGAGCACACCGCGGATGACGCTCTCCGACGCGCTGAAGGTGCGCGCCATGCCGGTGACCTTGCGCCACGCCATCACGGAGCGCGCGGTCGCGTCGTCGTAGTGGCCGCTGCGCGACGTCGAATAGCGGAGCTTGGTCAGGCCCTTCTGCAGCAGCCGCACGATCCCGCCGTTCGTGACAGACGGCCTGAGCACGGCCACCCGCACCTTGTCGCTGCGCACGGTGTCGATCTCGGGCGTGGCGAGATGGACGGCCTGCACGGACACGCGCCCCTCCGCCTTGGCTCGGAACGGTGTCATGAACATCCCGGCCGTGCCGCCCTTGATCGGCTGCAGCTGCTCCACCTGCTGATGGATCTTGCGGCCGTTGCGGAAGAACCGCACGAGCACCGTCTGGCCGGCGATGTAGGGGCGCAGCTCGCCGCGCACGCGCCACTGGTCGCGGGTCAGAGCGACTCGCCGCTCGCCGTCGCGGTAGGTCTTCTCGGCCTTCAGCCGCAGCGTGCCCTGCACCGGCACCGGCACCGGCGTGGGGACCGGGGGAACCGGGGTTGGGGTGGGTGTCGGAATCTGCGCCGACGCAGCCGGCGCCAGCAGCGCCGCGGCTAGGACGGCGACAGCGCCGGCCTTCGCGATCGCGCGGCCAACGGCGGGAGCCGCATGGCGAGCAGGGCGATGGCGAGCGTCATCGCGACACTTCCGAACACCAACAGCAGGAATCCCCACCAAGGCAGCTCCTTAACGACGGCAAACGAGATCGAATTGTGAAACGAATGCAACATGATGCACGGCACCAAAGACACCGTGCGTGCGAAAACGACACACAAGAGGGCTCCGAGCACCCCCAGGACCACCACGCCGACCCATTGCGGCCCGGCTTCCTTGTGCACGAGACCGAACAGCGCGCCGCTGGCGACGGCCGCCACGGGGACGTTGTTCGTGCGCTCCCACAGCACGCGGAACAGGAACCCACGGAAGACGAACTCCTCGGTGAGCGGCGCCACGATGCAGATCAGCGTCGCAAAGCCGATGATGACCGGGAGCGAGTCCTGCTCCTTGAGGTCGCTGACGAGCTCCTGGTCGTCCGGGCTGCCGAATATCAGCTGCAGGATGATCGCGGCGACCCAGAACGCCGCATAGGCGCCCGCCGCCCAGGCGAGCGCCGTCTTCCACTTCGGCACCCGCAGGCCGAACGCGGCGGGTGACGGCCGGCCGCCGAGCCACCACACGACCACGATCGTGCTCCCGACCAGGATCAAATCCTGGGCGAAGGTGAGGCCGAGCACGAAGCCGTCCTTGTCCAGGGTGTTCTCGTCGGCTCCGAGGAGCCCGACGACGGCAACGATGATCAGCAGAGCGACGATCGCCATCAACGCCGCCAGGAACGGCGCCCACACCGGCACGCCGAGCGGCGGCAGCACAGCGCTCGAATCCTCGACCGGCACCGGAGCGCCTTCCGGCAGCTCGGGCCGCGACGGCGGCGGCCCCGGGTGCTGGAAGGGAGGCGGAACGCTGCTCATGGGGCGCTGGAAGCGTAATCGCACAGTGCCGGCAGATCGACGAGCGAGGTGATCACCGGCACACCGACGGGCGCGTCAGGCGGCGGGCCGCCGCGCGCGACCAGCACGGCGCGCAGACCGGCCGCGAGCGCGCCTTCGACGTCCGCGCCGGGCGAGTCGCCCGCGTGCAGCGCGGCGGCCGCAGGCGCACGCGCGAGCTCGAGTGCGTAGGCGAAGATCGCCGGGTCCGGCTTGGCACAGCCCAGCTCGGCGGACGCCACCGACGCGTCGACGAGCGGCGCAAGGCCGGTCTCGGCGAGCCGCTCGTGCAGGGAGTGGTCCCAGTTCGACACCACCACGATCGACAAGCCGCGCTCGCGCACAGACTGCAATGCCGGCGCGGCGTCCGGGTACGCGTGGAACCGCAGCGCGGCCAGCAGCGCCTCGGTGAGCGCGTCCGGATCGACCGGCGCGCCCAGCACCGGGATCATCGCCTCGGCGCAGCGCCGGCGCAGGGCCGCCAGCGAGCCGACGTCGCGGCCCTCGTGCAAATGGGCGCGGTAGTACGCGATCTCGGCGCGGATCGCGGCCTCCGCGACCGCCTCGGACACCACCAGTCCGCACCGCTCGCGCAGCGCCACGCGCAGCAGCGGCGCCGGCGGCTCGAAGTACATCAGTGTGCCGAGTGCATCGACTAAGAGGGCCTGGGTACGCTGCGGCACGCGTATGAATCTAGGGGCCTTCGCGGCGAGCCCGCTCAAGGAGGACGGTGAATGGTGGATCGTCGTCGCCGCGATCGTGCTCTCGATCGTCATCGCGCTCATCGTCGACCGGGCCTTCCATCGCCGCGCCGAGCGCCTCGCGCAGGCGGTCACGCGCGGCCACGTCTCGCGCGAGACCGGCACGCGGCTGCGGTTCCTGCGCCGCTTCATCTACGCCGCGATCCTGCTGATCGGCCTCGGGATCGCGCTGTCGCAGTTCAGGGGCGTCGACCAGATCGCGGCCAGCCTCCTGGCCTCCGGCGTCGTCGCCGCCGCGATCATCGGCTTCGCGGCGCGCCAGACGCTCGCCAACTTCGTGGCCGGCGTGATGCTCGCGATCACGCAGCCTCTGCGGGTCGGCGACTGGGTGACGGTCGAGGACCACCACGGCGTGGTCGAGGACGTGCGGCTGAACTACACGATCCTGCGCGCGGCGTCCGGCCAGCGGATCGTCATCCCCAACGAGCGCCTGGCCGCCGGCGTGCTCCAGAACGAGACGCTGGCGGTCGACACCGTCGGGCTCGACGTCGCGGTGTGGATCCCGCCCGGCGCCGATGCCGCGCACGCCGTCCGCGTGCTGAGCGAGGAGTCCGGGGCCGACGTGACGATCGCCGAGGCCCTGCCGTGGGGCGTGCGCCTGGCCGTCGGCGGCGGCCCCGTGCCGCCGCCCGAGCGGGCCGTCCGCGAGGCCGACCTGCGCGCCCGCTGTCACGCACGGCTGCGCGCGGAGGGCCTGCTGGAGGGTTTCGCCGGGCCGGAACGAAGCTGAGAGGCGTCTACAATGGCCGGTTCGCGCCGCGCGCGACCAGTGCCCCTTTATGAGCCGCTCGCAACGCAACAGGCGACGCCGCCGCGGCCGCGGCCGTCATCGCTCCCAAGCCTTCCTCGCCGTCATGGTGGTGCTCGTCGGCATCGGAATCGCGGGCTTGTCCGTGGTCGGCTGGGTCGTCTCGACCGCCGCCTCCGCCCCGGCGATCTCCTCGCTGAAGGAGCGCGACCCGGGCGCGAACACCGAGGTGCTGGCCGCCGACGGCACGCGTCTGGGCTTCATCTCCGCCGACGACCTCAGCCGGCCCGTGAGCGGCGACGACCTGCCGAAGGTGCTCAAGGACGCGACCGTGGCGATCGAGGACGAGCGCTTCTACAAGCACAAGGGCGTCGACTACGAGGGCATCATCCGCGCGGCGGTCAAGAACTTCGTCAGCAAGAAGACCGTCGAGGGCGGCTCGACGCTGACGATGCAGCTTGTGAAGAACCTCTACACGGCCGACCGCGCACGCGACGGCCTCGCCGGCTACAAGCGCAAGATCCGCGAGGCGAAGCTGGCGGAGGAGCTCGAGAACGAGCATTCGAAGGACTGGCTCCTCGAGAAGTACCTGAACACGACGTCGTACGGCACGATCGGCGGCCAGACCGCGATCGGCGCCGAGGCGGCCGCCCGGATCTACTTCAACAAGCGCGCCAAGCGCCTCAAGCTCCGCGAGGCGGCGCTGCTCGCCGGCCTGCCGCAGGCGCCGTCGCTGTACTCGCCGTTCAAGAACGTCTCCGGGGCCAAGCGCCGCCGCAACGACGTGCTCGACAAGATGGCCGAGCTCGGCATGATCACGCTCGAGCAAGCCACCAAGGCAAAGGCGCGCGGTCTCGGTCTCAAGCCCTCCGACTACTTCAGCCGCCGCCGCGAGGGCTACTTCTTCGACTACGTCAAGGACGAGCTGATCAAGGAGTACGGCACCAAGACGGTCAAGCTCGGCGGCCTCGTCGTGCATACGACGATCGAACTCGACAAGCAACGCATGGCGCGCGACGCGATCAAGGCCAAGATGGGCTCGATCGGCCCGTCGTCGGCGATCGTCACGATCAACCCGAAGAACGGCTACATCGTCGCGATGGCGTCGTCGGCCGACTACGCGGAGACGAAGTTCAACCTCGCGGCGCAGGGTGCCCGCCAGCCCGGGTCCTCGTTCAAGGTGTTCGCGCTGATGACGGCGTTGCGCCGAGGCGTGAACCCGAACAGCACGCGCTACACGTCGGTGTCGCCGACACACATCGACGACCCCAAGTTCGGCGCCCCGTTCGACATCAAGACCTACGGCGGCACGAGCGGCGGCAACATGAACCTCTTCCAGGCCACGCTGCGCTCGGACAACTCGGTGTTCATCCAGCTGGCGCTCGACCTCGGGCCCGACAAGGTGGCCGACACCGCCGTCGACATGGGCGTCAAGCGCCGGCACGTCCACGGGTATCCGGCCGAGTCGCTCGGCGGCCTCGAGAACGGCGTCTCGCCGCTCGAGATGGCGACCGCCTACGCCACGATTGCCTCCGGCGGCTATCGCAACCGGCCGACCGCGATCACCAAGGTCACGTTCGAGGGCACCGGGAAGTCCGAGCTCCCGCGCCGCTGGCGACCGCATCGCACGAAGGTCTTCCCGGACGGCGTGACCTATGAGGCGACGAAGATCCTTCAGGCGAACATCGCGGGCGGCACCGGCACGCACGCCAACATCGGCTGCCCGGCGGGCGGCAAGACCGGCACCACGGACCTCAACACCGACGCCTGGTTCGTGGGCTTCACGCCGCGGCTCTCCACGGCCGTGTGGGTCGGCTACCCGAACGACCGCACCCAGATGAACGGCTTGTACTTCGGCCGCAACGTCGACGGCGGCACCTTCCCCGCCGACATCTGGGGCGAGTACATGAAGCACGCGAAGGGCAGCTACTGCGGCGACTTCCGGCAGCCGAAGGAGCCATTCGTGTCGACGCCGTTCTCCGGCGAGTACGCCAGCTCGGGCGGCAACAAGCTCGGCTTCCAGGAGAAGCCGGACGAGCCCGAGGAGCCCGAGGAGGACAAGCCCGAGGAGGACACGACGAACCCCGGCGGCGGCACCGAGTTCGACCCCGAGCAGTACGAGGCCGCGCCGCAGCCGCCGCCGGACACGGACAACGGCGGCGACGGGACCACGCCGCCATGAGCCGACGGCTCCCGCCCAGCCCTTCCTGCGAGGCCGCTTTGACTGGTATAAACCCGCCGCATGCCAACCGGAGTCGTGAAGTGGTTCAGCGACGAGAAGGGCTTCGGGTTTATCACGCCCGATGACGGAGGCCAGGACGCGTTCGTCCATTTCTCCGCCATCCAGGGCGACGGGTTTCGCACGCTGCCCGAGGGCGCAAAGGTCGAGTACGAGCTCGGCGAGAGTCCCAAGGGTCCGCAGGCGACCGACGTGCGTTTGATCTGAGGACACGGTCCGGCTTGGCGAAGGAAGAGAAGGTCGAGTTCGAGGGCGAAGTGGTCGAGGCACTGCCGAACGCCATGTTCCGGGTGCAGCTCGACAACGGCCACGAGGTGCTGGGCCACGTCGCGGGCAAGATGCGGCGCTTCCGCATCCGCATCCTCCCCGGCGACCGGGTTCGCGTGGAGGTCTCGCCGTACGACCTCAACCGCGCGCGCATCGTCTACCGCCACCGGTAGGCGGCCCTGCGCGAGCTCGCGCTGATCGAGGCGATCGAGGGCGTCCTCGAGCGCCGGCCGGGTTCGCGGGTCCTGCGCTGGATCGGTGACGACTGCGCCGTCGTGCGCGCGGGCGGGGTCGCGGCCGTGTCCGTCGATGTGATGGTCGACGGCACCCACTTCCGACTCGGAGCCGGCTGGTCGGCGGAGGACGTCGGGTTCCGTGCGCTCGCCGGCGCGCTGTCCGACCTCGCCGCGATGGGCGCCGAGCCCGGCGAGGCGTACCTCTCGATCGTGGTCCCGGAAACGCTCGCCGACACGGACGTCGTCGCCCTCCACGTCGGCGCCGAGGCGCTGGCCGCCGAGTGCGGAGTCACGATCGCGGGCGGCGACCTGGTCAGCGGCCCCGCGCTCACCGTCAGCGTCACCGCCGTGGGGTGGGCGCAGCGGGAGGCCGATCTCGTCGGCCGGGACGGCGCGCAGCCGGGCGACCTCGTCGGCGTCACGGGCGAGCTCGGCGCAAGCGCCGCCGGCCTGGCGGTGCTCGAGCGACGCGCAGACGGCGCAGCGGCGCTCACCGACCGCCACCTGCGGCCGCGGCCGCGCCTCGTCGAGGGCCGCGCCCTGGTCCGGGCCGGCGCACGCGCGATGCTCGACCTCTCCGACGGCCTCGCGCTCGACGCGGGCCGGCTGGCGGAGGCGAGCGGCGTGCGGCTCGAGCTGGACGCGACCTTGTTGCCGGTGATGCCCGAGGTCGCGGAGGTCGCGCAGGCGCTGGGGATCAGCGCCGCGGAGCTGGCGGCCACCGGGGGAGAGGACTACGAGCTGCTGTTCTGCGCGCCGCCGGAGGCGCGGACGGCTGCCGAGTCGGCGGCCGCCGTGACGTGGATCGGGCGCGCCACGGCCGGGGTGCCCGGCGTCGGGTGGCGCGGTGATCCGTCAGCCGCCGAGTGGCGCGGCTACGAGCATCGATGACTACGGCGTGATTCGATGAGCAGCCGCTCGACGATGGCGTCCGCCACCTTGTGCGGGTCAACCGAATACTCGTCGCGCTCGATGCGATCGCGGAGCAGTTCCATGTCGATCCTCCTTGACTCGTCCTGGCGTGCGAACCGGCGTCCGTGGCCGGTGTCGTTTCGGACTGCGAGTACCGTCATGTGAACGTAGGTCGTCACCGATGCGCCGCCGGCTGATGGGGTTAGCACCCGAAAGCGGGTCACCGCGGCACCGAGGACTCGAGCCGCGCGAACACGATGATGCGCTGAGCCGCGGAGTAGAGCGGATGACAGGCCGAAAGGACGAGGCGATCGTGGTCCACGCGGTCGGTCACGGACAGCTCCGTCGGGGGTACGATCTTCGTCCGTTCGACCCGGTAGATGAAGCGCGCATAAGGCATCCGCAGCTCGATCCGGTCGCCGGGATCGAGCTTGTCCACGTTGCGGAACGGCGCTCCGTACGTCGTCCGGTGCCCGGCGATCGCCACCGTGCCGTGCTCGCCCGGCAGCGGGGTCGCGGGATAGTGGCCCGGGCCCTTGCGCAGGTCGGACGCTCCGGTGCCCTGCACGAACACGTCCGAGGCCGAGATCGCCGGGATCACGATCCGGCCCATCGGGTCGCCGGGCTCGAGCCGCCGCTTCAGCGCCCGCGCCTGGAATGCCAGCCGCCGCGTGGGGTCGGGGATCTTCGCCAGCGCGCGCTTCTCCGCCGGCGCCAGCGGCGCCTGCTCGAGCTCCACCAGCTGGTTGCCCAGCTCCCCCTGCTGGAAATGGGCGTAGACCGCCGACACCGGCTCCTGCCACAGGAGCGTCGCCACGGCGTCCGACAGCACGATCGCGCCCGCGACGATCAGCACGCTCGAGAAGACACGCAGGGCACGGCGCGTGCGCGACGCGCGCGACGCGGTGGCGGTCATCGCCTCAGGGCGGACTCCGTGCCGCCGAGGGAGCCGGGACCGGCATAGCTGGCCGGGCCGCGCGTGCGCAGCGGCTCGGGCTCGGCGTTCGCCGCCACACGGTGGCGTGTGCGCATCACGGCCAGCAGGGCGACCAGGCAGGCGAGCAACGCCGACGCGACGAACGCGACGGCGAACGAGAGCTGACCGGAGGCGACCGACAGCGTCCCCATCCAGATCTCGTCGAGCGGATTGAGCTTCAGCGCGGTCGCGTAGTAGAGCGCCACGACCACGATCGGCACCAGCCCGACGCCGACCGCCGCCGCTCCCGCCCAGCCGCGCAGGCGCGTGCCCGGGGCAGCGGCGAAGAGCCACAGGTGAGCGGCGGGCAGGAGCAGCGCCGCCGCGTAGGGATTTACGACCCAGACCAGCGCGGTGAGCGTGCACAGCACCGCCCCGGTGGCGGCCGCGAGCCCGCCCGCGGCCGGGCTCCCGCGCCGCCCGGCTCGCGCCAGCAACAGCGGCCGCACACCGAACCAGCCGAGCGCGAGCACGAGCACGAGCGAGCCGAGCGCCAGCGCGCCGGCGCGGTCGAGCGGCGGGAGCGGGAGCATCGGCGCATCCGGCGGTTCGAGCGCTCCGGTGGCGCCCAGCACGCGCACCCACAGCCACGCCAGCAGCACCGGCAGCGCGATCGTGCCGAGCCACACCAGCCACGGCGTCACCGCCACGCGGCGCCGGCGGACGCGGAAGAAGCCGTCGAGCGCGGTCAGGAGCGCCGGCAGCAGCAGCGTGCCGATGAGCAGCCGGACGGCCCAGTCCGGCAGCACGTTACGCAGCGTCACGATGCCGTGCGGGCCGTCCGAGAACGCCGGCGCGGCGCTCGCGCGGTCGTTCTGTGCCGGCCCGGCGGCGTCGATCGCCATCACGGCGCGCAGCGATGCGCGGCCGAACTGGCGCAGGCGGCCCCGCCGCACCGGCTCGCCCGGCCGCGGGCCGCGCTCGCCCGAGACACCGATCAGCACGGCGGGCACCGACGCGTCGGCGACCACGCCCTGCTCGGAGACCGTCAGCGGGAGCGCCCGGCGGATCCACTGGGCCGTGGCCCGGCTGCCGCCGGGCCGCCCGACCTCGGCGCGCACGGCGTTCTCGACCGTGCGCTGAAGCGCCAGCGGCGCCGGTCCGGAGCCGAGCGACCACGGCACGACCCACGGCTTGTCCGCGCGGACGCCGGCGACGTCACCGAGCAGGAGCACGGCGTCGATCGGCCCGCCGGCCGCGCTCTCGGCCCACGCGCGCGCGCCCGCGAAGCCCTCGGTCGCGCCCGAGGTGGAGACGAGCACCAGCGTCTTGCGCAGCTCGCGTGCGCGGAACAGGCGCGCGAGCTCGAGCATCGCCGCGGTACCCGACAGCTCGGCCAGGCCCGGACGCGCGAGCGAGTCGCGGTGCGAGAGCACGACGATCCGGCGGCTGGACAGCCCGGGGCGCACGCCCACGACGGTCTCGACGTCGCCGGTGTGCTCGCGGCTGACGCGGAACGCCGGGCGGTCCGTCCGGTCGGGTGCGCCGAGCGTGTCCGCGACGCGGTCGGCGAGCGCGGCGTCGTCGGCCGATCCGGGCTGCCGGTCGGGGTACGAGCGGCCGAGCTCGGCGAGCGAATTCCGCAGCGGCTCCTTGCCGCCGAACGCGCGCTCACCGTTGAACGCGTCGGCCGACAGCGGCGACACCGCGGCCGGCGGGCGGTCGGCGAGCGAGAATGCGGCGACGAACAGCGCGACGAGCGCCGGGAGGAAGGCAGCCCGATAGACGCGAACGTCGAGCACTCCAGACGAGGGTACCGCCCGACTCACACTATCCTCGACCGAGAGTCACCATGGTCGATCGCGCCCCACGCATCCTGCTTGTCGATGACGAGCAGCCGATTCAGACGCTTCTCTCGTTCCCTCTGCAGCGCGACGGCTACGAGGTGGTGGCGGCGTCGGACGGTAACGAAGCGCTCGCCCGCTTCTCCGAGCAGCAGTTCGATCTCGTGGTGCTCGACCTGATGCTGCCGCGGCTGGACGGCCTCGAGGTCTGCAAGCGCCTGCGCGCGAAGGGCTCGACGGTGCCGATCATCATGCTCACGGCCAAGTCGGAGGAGATCGACAAGGTGCTCGGGCTCGAGCTCGGCGCCGACGACTACATCACCAAGCCGTTCTCGATGCGCGAGTTCCGGTCGCGCGTGAAGGCCGCGCTGCGACGCTCCGGCATGGCGCACCCGGAGTCCGACGACGAGCAGCCGATCACGGTCCGCGGCCTGCGCATCGACCCGACCAAGCGCACCGTCGTGCTCGACGGCGACACCGTGGCGACGACGTTCGTCGAGTTCGAGATCCTCACGGCGCTGGCGCGCGCGCCGGGGCGCGTGTTCACGCGCGACATGCTGCT
The DNA here is from genome assembly GCA_963792385.1 of uncultured Solirubrobacteraceae bacterium. Lineage (GTDB taxonomy): Bacteria > Actinomycetota > Thermoleophilia > Solirubrobacterales > Solirubrobacteraceae > DASSUW01. The sequence continues at coordinate 561,643 of CAWBVZ010000004.1, forward strand.
GGCGCGCGTGTGGGGGGACTCGGCGTACCGCGACCCGCGCACGATCGACGTCCATATCCGCCACCTGCGCGAGAAGATCGAGGAAGACCCGAAGGAGCCGGAGTACCTGTTCACCGTCCGCGGCGTCGGCTACCGCTTCCGCGACGACGAGGGGTAGCTCCGCGTGATCGGCCTGCGGTCGCTGCGCAACCGGTTGGCGGTCGTGTTCGGGCTGATCGTGCTCGGCGCGATCGGCACCATCTATCTCACGGTCACGCCGCAGCTCGAAGAGCGGCTGCAGAACCAGAAGCTCGAGAGCCTGCTGGAGGACGCGCAGCGTAACGTCGAGGGCACCGCCGGCTTCGCGCAGAGATACGACGCCGACCCGAACGCCAAGCGGCCGCTGTCGAAGAGCTCGGTCGGACGGGCGGCGACCGGCGCGAGCGCCGAGGTGCTGGTCCTCGACCGGCTCGACGAGCCGCTGGCATTGCGGGAGCCGCCCGACATGGACTCCGCGCCGGACGGCGGCCTCGACGACGACGACGTCCGCTCGCTGGCGCTCGACGCGGTCGCCGCGGGGCGGCCGGTGTCTTCGATCGAGACGTCGATCAGCGGGCGCCACGCGATCGTCGCCTACCCGCTGATCCAGAACAAGAAGGTCGTCGGCGTGGCGGTGTTCGCCGACACGCTCGACGAGGTCGAGGGCAGCGTCGCGCTGATCCGGCGCCAGATCCTGATCTCCGGCGGCATCGCACTCGTGATCGCGCTGCTGGCCGGCTACCTCGTGGCGCGCGCGCTGTCCCAGCGCGTCCGCCGGCTCGAGCTCGCCGCGCGCAAGGTGGCGGCGGGCGACTTCTCGAACCCGATCCGCGCCGACTCCGACGACGAGCTCGGCCAGCTCGCGGCCGCGTTCGACGACATGCAGAACCAGCTCGCGCGGCTGGATCGGGCGCGCAAGCAGTTCATCGCCTCCGCGTCGCACGAGCTGCGGACGCCGATCTTCTCGCTCGGCGGGTTCCTCGAACTGCTCGCGGATGAGGACCTCGACGAGGAGACCCGACGCCAGTTCCTCGAACAGCTGCGCGGCCAGGTCGAGCGCATGCGCAAGCTCGCGACCGAGCTGCTCGACCTGTCACGGCTCGAGGCGGGAGCGCTCGAGCTGCGGCCCGAGCCGACCGATGTCGGTCAGCTTGCCCGCGAGGTCGCAGGCGAGTTCACGCCGGCGGCACAGCGCCATGAATCGACGGTCGTGCTGGAGGTGGACGAGCCGATCGAGCTCGACTGCGATCCTGAACGGGTTGCGCAGGTGCTTCGTATCCTGCTCGACAACGCCCTCGTCCATACGCCGGCCGGCACCGGGGTCCGTGTTTCGGCCGACCGCCGGAACGGGCACGTGCGGTTGGAGGTCTCCGACCGCGGCCTGGGTATCAAGGGCCAGAACATGCCTCACATCTTCGAGCCGTTCTTCACATCCAACGAGGAAGCGCAGGGCGCGGGCCTGGGCCTGGCGATCGCGCGCGAGCTGGCTGAGCGGATGCAGGGCCGGTTGACCGTGCGCTCCGCACCGGGCGCGACGACGTTCTCGCTGGTGCTCCCCGGATGAGAGTCCTCACCGCTCTGCTCGCGGTCCTCGCGCTGGCGGTCGCCGGCTGCGGCGACTCGTCCGACGACAAGCAGCCGGCCGCGCCGGCTGCGACGGAGTCCTCCGAGCCGGCGACACGCACGGACGTGCTCGAGTCGGCCGGCGAGCCGGGCGCCTTCAACCCGAAGGCGATCTACAAGAACGAGGCACAGGGCGTCGTGACCGTCGTCTCGCTGTTCGGCTCCGGCAGCATCGACTCGCTGCTCGGAGGCGGCGGCGGTGATGGCGGCGGCGAGAGCGGCGGCGTGGGATCCGGGTTCGTGCTCAACGACGACGGCGAGATCGCCACGAACGCCCACGTGGTCACCACCGGCGAGGGCTCCAGCATCAAGCGCGCACGTTCCGTCTTCGTCGAGTTCGCCGACGGCAACCAGGTCGAGGCGAAGATCCTCGGCGCCGACCCGAACGCCGACATCGCGCTGCTCAAGATCGACCCGGACGGCCTGACGCTGCGGCCGCTGCCGCTCGGCGACATGGCGAACGTCGACGTCGGCGAGCCGGTGGCCGCGATCGGCTCCCCGTTCGGCGAGCGCCAGTCGCTCTCGGTCGGCGTCGTCTCGGCGCTCGACCGCTCGATCGAGTCGCTGACCAACTTCCGCATCTCCGGCGCGATCCAGACCGACGCCGCGATCAACCCCGGCAACTCCGGCGGGCCGCTCGTGGACTCCGACGGGCGCGTGATCGGCGTCAACCAGCAGATCAAGTCGACCTCCGGCGGCGGCGAGGGCGTCGGCTTCGCAGTGCCCGTGGACGCCATCAAGCGCTCACTCGAGATGCTGCGCGACGGCGGGCAGGCGCGCTATGCCTACCTGGGCGTCTCGTCGGTCGAGCTGTATCCGCAGCTCGTGGACAAGTTCGACCTCGACGTGGACAAGGGCGCGTGGGTGCAGGAGGTCAACGCGGGCGGGCCGGCCGAGAAGGCGGGCGTCCGCGGCGGCGGCAGCCCGGTCACCTTCCAGGCGCAGGCGTTCCGGCCCGGCGGTGACGTGATCACGAAGGTCGCCGGCAAGCCGGTCGAGAACTCCTCCGAGCTCGCGAACCTGATCGCCAACTTCAAGCCGGGCGAAGAGGTCCCGCTCGAGATCCATCGCAAGGGCGATACGCGCGAGATCAAGGTGAAGCTGGGCGAGCGCCCGCTCGGGGACGTCGCCGGGTAGGTTTCCGGCCGTGCTCCAACCCGTCGCGCTGGCCGGCAAGAGCCTCGCCGACTACACCCACATCGTCGGTCGCCCGCTCGTGGAGGAGATCCGTGAGCTCGCCGAGCCGCTCAAGGGGCGGCGCGTCGTCCACCTCAGCGCCACCGCCTTCGGCGGCGGTGTCTCGGAGATCCTCTACACGCTGGTGCCGCTGATGCGCGACGTCGGCCTAGAGGTCGAGTGGCAGGTGATCTACGGCCGCGAGGAGTTCTTCAACGCGACCAAGATCATGCACAACGCACTGCAGGGGAACCCGCAGGACCTCACCGAGGACCAGTGGGCGACGTGGTCGCAGTACAACGAGATGAACGCGCGCGAGCTCTCGCGCGGATGGGACGTGTGCATCGTGCACGACCCGCAGCCGGCGGCGCTGTACTCGCTCGTGCCGGAGAAGGCGAAGGGCTGGGTGTGGCGCTGCCACATCGACGTGTCGACGCCGAACCCGGCCACGATGGAGCGGCTGCTGCCCTACATCCAGCGCTACCCGCAGTCGCTCTTCCACGTGCGCGACTACGTGCCGGCCGGGATGGACCACGGGATCAACATCGTTCCCCCGGCGATCGATCCGCTGGCGCCGAAGAACATGGCGCTATCGCTCGAGGACTCCACGTTCGTGTGCAAGCAGTTCGGCATCGACACCGACCGCCCGATGCTCTGCCAGGTGTCGCGCTTTGACCCGTGGAAGGACCCGATGGGGGTCATCGACGCGTACCGGATCGTCAAGGAGCAGCGGCCCGAGGTGCAGCTGGCGCTGGTCGGCTCGATGGCGTCCGACGATCCCGAGGGCTGGGACTTCTACAACTCGACGCTCGCGCACGCGGACGGCGACCCGGACATCCACATCCTCAACAACTTCAACAACGTGGGCGCGATCGAGGTCAACGCGTTCCAGTCGCTGGCCGAGGTCGTGATCCAGAAGAGCACGCGCGAGGGCTTCGGCCTGACCGTGAGCGAGGCGCTGTGGAAGGGCCGGCCGTTCATCGGCGGCAACGTCGGCGGGATCCCGCTGCAGGTGCGCGACGGCGAGTCCGGCTACCTGGTCGACAGCGTCGAGGAGTGCGCCGCGCGCACGCTCGAGATCCTCAACAACCCTGCGTCATGGCCGGTCACTCGGCCTAACGGGTAAGGAGCACGTGCGCGAGCATTTCCTGATGCCGCGCTACCTGCGCGACTATCTGAAGATCTTCCACGAGGTCCTGTGATGTCCAGCTCCAGCTCCGTCCCGCTCGTACTCGTCTCCAATCGCGGCCCGGTCACGTACCAGGACGACGGGTCCGTCAAACGCGGCACCGGCGGCCTGGTGACGGCGCTGACCGGCCTGGCCTCGCACCGCGACGCGATCTGGATCGCCTCGGCGATGACCGACGGCGACCTGCAGCAGTCCGAGGATCGCGGCGGCCGCCCGTTCGAGGTCGAGTCACCCGACGGCGGCACCTACCACGTGCGCTTCGTGGCCTCCGACCCCGAGGCCTACGACCGCTTCTACAACATCTTCGCGAACCCGATGCTCTGGTTCATCCAGCACTACCTGTGGGACCTGAGCAACGCGCCGGACATCCGCCGGCACGAGGTCGAGGCGTTCGAGGTCGGCTACAACACGGTCAACGAGGACCTCGCACGCGCGGTGCTCGAGGAGATCTCCGACCAGGACGAGCCGGTCGTGATGGTCCACGACTACCACCTGTACACGCTGCCGGCGATGGTCCGGAAGGAGCGCCCGGACGTCTTCCTGCATCACTTCGTGCACATCCCGTGGACGCAGTCGGACTCGTGGCGCGTGCTCCCCGCGAGCATCCGCGACGGCATCTTCCACGGCCTGTTGGCGAACGACATCATCGGCTTCCATACGCGGTCGTACCGGCGGAACTTCCTGCAGTGCTGCCGCGACCTGCTGGATCTCGACGTCGACATGGACGCCGGCGTGGTGCGGGTCGACGACCGCGAAGTGTGGGTGCGCGCGTACCCACTCCCGATCGATTACGAGGCCACGCGCGCGGTGGCGCGGCGCCCGGGGGTTGTGGAGTTCGAGGAGAAGCTGCTGCAGCGCCGGCGCGAGTTCTCGATCCTGCGCGTGGATCGCGCGGACCTCTCGAAGAACGTCCTGCGCGGGTTCACCGCCTTCGACATTTTCCTGGAGCAGCACCCGGAGTTCGCCGAGCGGATCACGTTCACGGCGCAGCTGATGCCGTCGCGGACCGACGTGCCGGAGTACGCCGAGTACCTGGAGAAGATCGAGGCGCTGGTGGCGGTGGTCAATCACCGGCACGGGACCACCGACTGGATGCCCATCCACCTGAAGCTGCGCGACGACCTCGAGGAGGCGGTGGCCTCCTACAAGCACTACGACGTGATGATGGTCAACGCGATGTTCGACGGGATGAACCTGGTGGCCAAGGAGGGTCCGCTCGTCAACGAGCGCGACGGCGTCTCGATCCTGAGCGAGAACACGGGCGCACACGAGGAGCTCGGCGAGTTCGCGCTGTCGGTCAACCCGTTCGACGTGCAGGAGCTGGCGGACGCGATCTACTCGGCGCTGACGATGTCGGCCGAGGGCCGCGCGCGGCGGGCTGCGGGGTTGAAGGAGATCGTCACGTCGCGCGATCCGGGCGACTGGATCGACGACCAGATCGCGGATATCCGGGCGAAGGCGCGGGCTGCGACTTCGGCCTGAGGGGCTGTTGACGAACGTCAACCCCGCTGGGTGGGGCAGTGGGTGTCCGTTGGGCGGTGGTGAGGGTGACCAGCGCGGGGTTTCCCCCCAATCGTGCGGCCGCGCGCGACGATTGGTGCGAAACGCACGCCAGAGGTGCCTAACTCCCCACGCGCAGTTTGGAGACGCGACGATTGGTGCGAAATGCACCCTCACCGCGCCCTCGCCGAGGCCAACGGACGCTCACCTCCCCACCCAGCGGGGTTGACGTTCGGGCCTCAGCCACCTTCGATCCCGAACTCCTCCCGGACCGGGTCCACGCGTGGCACCACGGCGGGCGGCGGCGCGACGGGCGCCGGCGCGACGGTCCGCGGCGGACTCACCTGCACACCGCGGTGCGGCGCCCGTCGTCGTGGCACGACCGCCCGAGGGCGCGCCGGCCTGCGCACGCGCGGATGCGGACGCCTGACCCGGCGCTTCGGCTGCTCCCGCATCACGGGCGGCGCGACCTCCACGACTGGCGGTGGAGTGGGCTCGACCAGCGGCACCGCCGCCGACCCCGGCAGCCGCGGCAGCGGCGCTCCCAGGCGCGGCCACGCCACTACAGCGGCCGCGACGATCACCGCCGCGACGGCCACGCCGAGGTTCCGCCAGCGCAGCCGATGGAGCACGTCTAGGGCCATGTCTGAGGTAGGCCGCGCTAGCTGACGGTTCGCCCCGCGCTGCTAGCATGCGCCGCCGCATGGCCCGTGAAGCACCTGTCTACGACCTGATCCTGCTCCTCGACACCACGATCGAGCAGGAGCGCCGCGACACCATCCTCGCCAACGTCGAGGACGCGATCGATCGCGGCGGCGAAATCGTCGGCCGCCACGACTGGGGCAACCGCCCGACGGTCTACGAAGTGCGCAAGCACGGCGAGGCCGACTACCACCTGATCCAGTTCCGCGGGCCGCCCACGCTGCTCGAGCAGCTGGACCACAATCTCAAGATCACGGACGGCATCCTGCGCTTCCGGATCATCAAGCTCCGGCCCGGCACGGCGCCGCCGCCGGACCTCCGGCCCGCGGCCATGGCCGCAGCGGTCGCCGCTCCCGCCGCGCCTGAGGCCGACGAGCTCGCCTGAGCGAGCTCGCCCGTCCCTCATCGCCGCGTTCCTCCTCGCTCCGCGACGACCGTTCACGACTTCGCGTCGGCTCTGTCAAGAAATCGTCGCAATCTGCGACTCCCCTGCGGTAACGGCCGAACCCACCCCTAGACTCGGCCACCACCGAGCTTGCTGCGAAGTCTGAGCAGTCGAAAGGAGCCCTCCGTGGCCGCCACGAACATCAACCGAGTCGTCCTCACGGGAAACCTCACGCGCGATCCCGAGCTGCGCTCCACCTCGAGCGGGATGTCTGTTTGCTCCCTGCGCGTTGCCTGCAACACGCGCCGTAAGGGTGCGTCGGGCGAGTGGGAGGACAAGCCGAACTACTTCGACGTCACTGTCTGGGGTGCCCAGGGCGAGAACTGCGCGCGCTTCCTGGCGAAGGGCCGCCCGGTGGCGATCGACGGGCGCCTCGAGTGGCGCGAATGGGACACGCCCGAGGGCCACAAGCGGCAGGCGGTCGACATCATCGCCGACTCCGTGCAGTTCCTCGGCGGTCGCGAGGACGGCCCCGGCGGCGGGGGCAACGGCTTCACGCCGCGCTCCGACGTGCCGGCCGACACACGCGACTTCGAGCCCGCCGGCACGCCCTCCGGCGGCAGCAGCACCAGCGCCGGCGACGACGACATCCCGTTCTAGCCCCGGCACAGGCCACGATCCAGCGGCGTCCCCGGCCTGGGGGCGCCGCACACGTTCCGCTACCCTTTCGGCGTTCGCCGCTGCCCATGCGCGCGGCGGGCAATCCCGCTTAAGGCAGTCAAGAGAGGTTTCGAACGTGGCAAAGCAGCGCAGCCGGCCGACGCGCCGGCGTGATCGCAAGGGCGGCCCCGGCAGCGGGCGCCGTAAGTCCTGCCAGTACTGCCGCGACAAGGTCGCGTTCGTCGACTACAAGGACATCAACGCGCTCCGGAAGTTCATCTCGGATCGCGGCAAGATCCGCTCGCGCCGGATCACCGGTGCCTGCCGCCGGCATCAGAACCAGATCGCCACGGCGGTCAAGCGGGCACGCGAGCTGGCGCTGCTCCCGTACGTCGGCGACACCCGTGAGTCCCGCGACGACCGCGAGGATCGCGGCCGTGGGCGTGACCGCGACCGAGACCGCTAGACCGGCATGCCCCAGGCGATTCTCACGCAGGACGTGGAACAGCTCGGCGAGCGCGGCGAGGTCGTCGACGTCTCGAAGGGCTACCTCCGCAATTTCCTGATCCCGCGCAAGCTGGCCGAGCCCGCGACCAAGGGCTCGATCGAGGCCGCTCGCCGGCGCAAGGACGCCGCCGACCGCGCGGTTGCCGACGCCGAGTCGAAGGCACGCGAGAGCGCGGAGCTGCTCAACCGCACGGTGCTCACGATCGCGCACCAGGCCGGCGAGGACGGCCGCCTGTTCGGCGCCGTCACGGCGCAGGACATCGCGGACGCGATCAAGGAAGCGCGCGGCATCACGATCGACCGACGTGACGTCCATCTCGAGGAGCCGATCAAGACCGTCGGCACCCGCATGGTCGACGTCGAGGTCTCGACGGGCGTCACCGCGTCCGTCAAGACGATGGTCGTCGAGCAGAAGTAGCGCGCCGCACGGGCTTCGTCGCGACTCCGCGACAAGTTCGTGACAATTCTGCGGAGGGAGCAGGAACGGGCCGTCGGACCCTGCCAGGTCGACCGGACGCCGACCTAGACTCGACCGGCCTATGAGCGCTCCCGACCGGACCAACGGCCACACCTCGCCCTACGGCGGCGGGAGCTTCGACGGCCCGGTCGCACCCCCGCAGAACCTGGAGGCCGAGCAGTCGGTCCTGGGCGCCGTCCTGCTGTCGGACACGGCACTCCCGGCGCTCATCATCGACGAGCGCCTCCACCCGGCCGACTTCTACCGCGAGGGCCACGGGCGGATCTACCAGGCGATGCTCGACCTGCACTCCCTCGGCGAGCCGGTCGACGCGCTGACGCTCGTCGAGCACCTCAAGCAGGCGGGCGACCTCGAGTCGGTCGGCGGCCGCGCCGCGATCGACCTGCTGGCCGGCTCGGTCCCGGCCGTCGGCAACGTCCGCCAGTACGCCCGCATCGTCCGCGACAACGCGATGTTGCGGCGCCTGCTGCGCGCCTCGTACGAGATCCAGTCGCAGGTGCACAGCCACGAGGCGCTGCCACGCGACCTGGTCGACATGGCCGAGCGCGCGATCCTCGAGGTCGGCCACGAGGACAGCCGCAAGGATTTCGTCGCGATCCACGCGCTCCTCTCGTCCGAGCTCGACAAGCTCGAGCGCCTCTCGCGCGAGGGCAAGGCGATCACCGGCACCGCCTCCGGCTTCGAGGACCTCGACACGATCACGGGCGGCTTCCAGCCCGGCAACCTGATCATCCTCGCCGCACGTCCGAGCATGGGCAAATCGGCGTTGATGGCCAACTTCGCCGAGAACGCGGCGCTCGATTCGAAGAAGGCCGTCGCGCTGTTCTCGCTCGAGATGTCCGAGTCCGAGCTCGCGCAGCGGTTCATCGCCTCGCAGGCCTCGATCCGCGGCGACGACCTCCGCAAGGGCAAGGTGCCCTCCTCGCGCTGGCCGAAGATCCTGCAGGCGTCGAACCGGCTCGCCGAGTCGCCGCTGTACATCGACGACTCGTCCGATCTGTCGGTGCTCGACGTGCGCGCGAAGGCACGCCGGCTCGCGCAGCAGAACGCCGACGGGCTCGGGCTGATCCTGATCGACTATCTCCAGCTGATGCGGGCGAGCGGCGCGGTCGACAACCGCGTCGAGCAGATCGGCCAGATCTCGCGTGGTCTGAAGACGCTCGCGCGCGAGCTCAACGTGCCGGTGATCGCGCTATCGCAGCTCAACCGCGGCGTCGAGCAGCGGACCGATAAACGGCCCGTGCTGTCGGACCTGCGCGAGAGCGGATGCCTGGCCGGTGAGACGCGCGTGTATTTGCCGGACGCGGGCGAGCACCGGCGCATCGACGAGCTCGTCGGCATGCGCGACTTTCGCGTCTCTGCGCTCAACACGGAAACGTGGAAGCTCGAGTCGTGTCGCGTATCGAATGCGTTCTGCACGGGGCGCAAGCCGGTGCTCGCCCTACGTACGCGGCTCGGCCGGCGGCTGCGTGCGACCGCGAACCATCGCTTCCTCACTGTGGAGGGATGGCGCCGACTCGACCAGCTCGAGCCCGGGAGTCACATCGCGCTCCCACGCGCGCTCCCGGGCCCCGCCGAGCGGACGATGACGGATGACGAGCTAGCGCTGCTCGGCCACCTGATCGGGGACGGCTGCACGCTGCCGCGGCACGCGATCCAGTACACGACACGCGAGCGGGAGCTCGCTGAGATCGTCGCCGACCTGGCAACGCGCGTCTTCGGAGACACGGTCCGACCGCGCATCAAGGCCGAGCGCAGGTGGCACCAGGTCTATCTCGCCGCCTCGGAGCCGCTGACCCACCGGCGCCGCAACCCCGTCGCGGCATGGCTGGACGATCTTGGAGCGTTCGGGCTGCGCTCCTACGAGAAGCGCGTCCCGGCGGCCGTGTTCCGCCAGCCGCCCGAGGCGATCGAGGTGTTCCTGCGGCACCTATGGGCGACCGACGGGTGCATCTGGTCGGCTGACAAGCGGTCGCGTGTCTACTACGCCACCAGCAGTGAAGGGCTGGCAGGCGACGTACAGGACCTGCTTCTGCGGCTCGGGATCTGCGGGACGGTCCACCGCGTCCCGCAACGGCGGGGTCGCATGCAACATCACGTCGATGTGACCGGGACTCCCGATCAGAAGGAGTTCGTGCTGCGCGTCTGGGCTGCCGGTGACAGGCGCGAACGCCAGGCGCTCGCCCTCGCGGACCGTCTCGGCGTGACGCAGGCACGAACGAACCGCGACGTCGTCCCGGCGACCGCTTGGTCCACCCTGGTCGAGCCGGCGCGCGTTGCGGCCGGTGTCACCACACGCGAGTTGCAGGCCGGGTTGGAGACGTCGTATTGCGGCTCAACGCTCTACGAGCGCAACCTCGGGCGCACGCGAGCCTCGCGGGTCGCCGAGATCGTGGGATCCGACGAGCTCGGGCGCCTTGCGGTGAGCGACGTGTACTGGGACCGGATCGAGTCGATCGAGGCCGACGGTGAGGCAGACGTATTCGATCTCACCGTTGACCGCCTTCACAACTTCGTGAGTGAGGGGGTAATCACCCACAACAGCATCGAGCAGGACGCGGATCTCGTGATGTTCATCTACCGCGACGAGTACTACAACGACGAGTCGGACCGGGAGGGGATCGCGGACGTGATCATCTCCAAGCACCGCAACGGTGGGCTCGGGGTCGTCGAGCTGGCGTTCCAGAAGGAGTTCCCGCGGTTCATGTCGTACGCCGGGGATGACGGATATTGAGCGCGTGCCCCGACAAGCGCTGTGACGGCTCCGGCATGGTGTTCGACGAGGACGGCCGGCGGGCGCGTCCGTGCTCGTGCCGGCCCGCGCGGATGGCGCGCAAGCGGGCGGCGGCGGTCGCCGGGCGGCTGCCGCGCCGGTTCCGCGAGGTGTCGTTCGAGCGCGAGCCGATCGTCTCGATCGAGCGCAGCAACGGACCGCTGATGCGGGAGGTGCGGTCGTACGTCCGGTCGATCGCCGCGCGGCTCGACGAGGGCCGCGGCATCTGGTTCACGGGGACGGTCGGGACCGGCAAGACGACGCTCGCGATGCTCGTGTCGAAGGCGGCGATGGACGCGGACCGCACCGTCGCGATCTACTCGCTGCCGCGCCTGCTCGCCCTGCTGCGCGAGTCGTTCAACGACGGCGCGCAGTATTCGCTCAACGATCTCGTCGAACGGCTGTCCTCGGTCGACCTTCTCCACATCGACGACGTCGGCGCCGAGCAGAGCTCGCCGTGGGTCCTCGAGCAGCTGTACACGATCGTCAACACGCGCTACGAGGACGGCAAGGCGCTGCTGCTCACCACGAACCTCGATCACGAGGCGCTCGAGGAGCAGATCGGGCCGCGCACCGTGTCGCGGATCTACGAGATCTGCGGCGAGCCGCTTCCCATGTGGGGCGACGATCAGCGCATCCCGCAGCCGATGCCGGTCGCCGCGCCGGCAGCCGACGAGGACGCGTTCTGGGAGGGCGCCGGGGACGGGCCGTCCTACGGACGCCGCCCCCTAGACTGAACCTCCGCTATGGCCGGCATCGTGATCGTGGGCGCCCAATGGGGCGACGAGGGCAAGGGCAAGATCACCGACCTGTTCGCGGAGCACGCGGACCTCGTGATCCGCTTCCAGGGCGGCAACAACGCCGGGCACACGATCGTGCGCGAAGGGACCAAGTGGAAGTTCCACCTGATCCCCTCCGGGATCCTCTATCCGGGCCGGCTGTGCGCGATCGGCAATGGCGTCGTGATCGACCCCAAGGTCCTGACCGGCGAGCTCGACGAGCTGCGCGCCAAGGGCGTCGACCTCTCCGGCCTGCGCATCAGCGCCAACGCCCACCTGATCATGCCGTACCACATGCTGCTCGACCACGCGGGCGAGGCGAAGCTCGGCAAGCTGCAGATCGGCACCACCCGGCGCGGCATCGGGCCGTGCTACGCGGACAAGGCGGCGCGGCTCGGCATCCGCGTGCAGGACCTGCTGGACGAGAAGATCCTCAAGAAGAAGATCGTCGCCGCGATGGACCCGAAGCGGCTCTCGCTGCGCCCGTACGCGAAGTCCCCCGAGCTCGACCTGCAGTCGATGACCGAGGACTACCTGACCTACGGGCACCGGATCGAGCAGTACATCGCCGACACCGCCCGGCTGACCTGGGAGGTCATCGACGGCGGCGGCAACGTGATCTTCGAAGGCGCGCAGGGCACGCTCCTCGACATCGACCACGGCACGTACCCGTTCGTGACCTCGTCCAACGTCGTCGCCGGCAGCGCGTGCGCGGGCGCCGGCGTCGGCCCGAAGGACCTGGACGAGGTGTGGGGAGTCGCGAAGGCCTACGCCACCCGCGTCGGCTCGGGCCCGTTCCCGACCGAGCTCGACGACGAGCTGGGCGCCGCGATGCGCGAGGCCGGCGGCGAGTACGGGACAACCACGGGCCGCGCGCGCCGCGTCGGCTGGCTGGATCTCGTCGCCCTGCGCTACGCGACGCGGATCAACAGCCTCGACCACCTCGCGGTCACGAAGCTCGACGTCCTGACCGGCCTCGGCGCGCTGAACGTCTGCACGCGCTACCGCGGCACCGGCGAGGCAAGCTTCGACGCCTATCCGTACCACCAGACCGTCATGCACCACGCGGCCGGCGACTACGAGCAGCTTCCGGGCTGGGAAGAGGACATCGGCGACTGCCGCAACGAGCACGAGCTGCCGCAGGCGGCGCGCGACTACCTCGCCTACGTGTCGGACTTCGTCGGCGTGCCGGTCTCGCTGATCGGCGTCGGCCCCGGTCGCGAGCAGATCATCTGGACCGAGGCCGGCCAGGCAAGCGCCGCCGCGCGCGCCGCCGCGCCGCGCTTAGTCCCGTATGACGCGCGTGTCCACGACGAAGTCGTGCAGCGCGCGATTCTCCTCGTCCCACAACGGCCACAGGGAGTCGGCGAGGATGCTCAGGCCGCCGGTGAGGACCGCGACGACGCCGAACAGCAACGTCTTTACCGCGACCTCGCGCACCATCGCGAACCCGAAGTGGATCGGCTGTCCGCTCGCTCGGACGACCCGGATACCGGCGGCCATCCGGCCGAACGTCTTGCCGTTCGTGCGCGCCATCAGCGCCGGCGCGTACAGCAGCGCCACGATCGAGGTGCACACGAGCGCGATCAGGATCCCGAGGATCAGCGCCGCGACCCCGACGCCGTCGTTGGCGAAGAACCCGATGGAGAACGGCGCGGTGATCGCGATCAGCAGCAGCAGAGCGCCGAAGGCGATGATCACGCCGTCGATCACCTGCGCCCAGACGCGCGACCACCAGCCGGCGAGCACGTATTGCCCGCCGAGGACGTCCGGCGCGGTGGCGGCGACCGGCGGACCGCCGGCGCCCGGCGGTGGCGCGCTCGTGTAGCCGGGCGACTCGGCGGCGGGTCGGCGCTCGCCGTCCGTCATCCGGCCATCCTACGAAGCGCCGCGACCACCCGTTCGCCGGCGCGACCGTCGCCATAGAGCGCCGGGCGCGCATCCGGCGGGGAACGGCGCAGCGCCGCCGCAGCAGCCTCCGCGTCGAGGTCGACGAGCACGTTCCAGCCCGTGTCGACCGTCTCCGTCCACTCCGTGGTCGCACGCAGCGTCACGCACGGCACGCCGGCCAGATACGCCTCCTTCTGGACGCCGCCGGAGTCGGTGAGCACCGCCCGCGCGTGCAGCAGCAGCGCCATGAAGTCCAGGTAGCCGAGCGGCGGGGCGAGCTGCACGCCGGCGGCGAGCCGCTCGAGCAGCCCTGCGGCCTCGAGGCGCGCGCCGGTGCGGGGATGCAGGGGAAGCACGACCGGGCCTTCCACGGCGAGCAGCAGTTCCACCAGCCGCTCCAGCCGCGCCGGGTCGTCGACATTGCCCGCCCGGTGCGCGGTGGCGAGGAGATAGCCGCCGGGCGAGACGCCGCACGCGTCCAGCGCCTGCGTGCGCTCGCGCGCCCGCGGACCGAGCAGCTGTGCCACGTCCACCATGACGTCGCCGACCACCACCACCTCGCCGACCACGCGCTCGCTGCGCAGCGTCTCAGCCGGCAGCTCGGACGAGCACAACAGCAGCGCCGCGGCGTGATCGGTCAGGACGCGGTTCAGCTCCTCCGGCATCGTGCGGTCGTAGGAGCGCATGCCTGCCTCCACGTGCGCCACCGGCACGCCGGCCTGAGCGCCCGCGAGCGCGCCTGCCAGCGTCGAGTTCGTGTCCCCGTAGACGAGCAACGCGTCGGGGCGCTCGCTCGCGATCAGCGCCGGCAGCGCGGCCAGCATTCGCGCGGTCTGCTCCGTGTTGGTGCCGCCACCGAGGTCAAGCTGGTATTCGGGTCGCGGCAGCCGGAGCTCGTCGAAGAACACGCGCGAGAGCTCGTCGTCGTAGTGCTGGCCCGTGTGGACGAGCACCTCCTGCGCCTCGGCCCGTAGCCGATCCGAGACGGCAGCCGCCTTCACAAACTGCGGCCGATTTCCTATGACGGTGAGTACTCGCATGAGAACTGGGTAACGACCTGTATAGACATGTCGAGACTCGTCGACAACGTTCGCGGCACGCTACAAGGCGTGCTTTCCGGCGTCGGCCACGTCGTCTGGTACGTGAACTGGCAGACCGGTGGTCAGACGGTCCGCCCGTCGCAGGCCGAGGACTAGACCGAACTCGCCAGCTCGCGCTCGATCCGGCGGGCGAGCCGCTCGCCCGCGTCCAGCGTGACCGGGCCTGGCGCGGCCGGTAGCGCGATCTCGTCGACCGCGGCGATCGGCATGACCTCGCGCACGGTCGAGGCGATAAACGCCTCTTCGGCGCCCGCGACGTCGTCCATCGTGCACGGCTGCTCGGTCGCGTCGGACTCCTCGATCACGAATGCGCGTGTGATCGACGCCAGGATCCGGTCCTCCAGCGGCGGCGTATACAGCCGGCCGTCGGAAACCCAGAAGAACGTCCACGTCGGGCCTTCGAGCACCCGTCCGTGCGGTGACACCAGCAGCGCCTCGTCGAACCCGCGCTCGCGCGCGAGCCGCCCCGCCAGCATGTTTCCGGCGTAGGAGAGGGTCTTCAGGCCGTCCAGTACGCGCGTCGGCGCGTACGTCACCGTCGCCACACGCGCGACCGCGGCTCGCGCCGGCAGCGGCTCGATGGTCAGTATCCGGCGCCCGCCGCGCGTGAGGACCACCCGGATCAGCGCCTCCACGGGCCCCGCCGCCTCCAGCAGCGCGCCGATCTCGGCGACCAGTGCATCCTCGTCGTAGTCCAGGCGCAACCCGGCGCACGTGTTCGCGAGCCGCGTGAGGTGGTCCGGGAGGGCAAACGGCCGCCCGCCGTACAGCCGCATCACCTCAAAACCGCCGTCCCCGCGGGTCAGTCCCTCGTCGGTGATCGAGATCCGCGCCTCCTCGGCGGGCCCGATCACGCCGTCAACGCTCGCCAGCATGGGCCGCAGGCTACCGCCCGCGACCGGCATTCGGGGTCCAGTCGGCCGCTCCCCCGCCGATCACAGCGGTAATCGTGGACTCCACGCATCGACCCCTGCCAATTCTCCTCGTCTCCGCCGAGGACGGCTACGCCGCGCGCGTGGCCGCGCTGTTGGACGGCCCGGTGCCGGAATGCGTCGCGCGGTTGGACGAGGCGCTGCTCTACCTCACCGGCGCCGCGGTCGACTGTGTGCTGCTCGACCTCGAGCTGCCCGAGCTCGACGGCAGCGAGGCTGTCAAGCGCATCGTCACCGCATCCCCGCGGACGTCGGTCGTCGTGCTCACCACCGCCGCCGACGATGCGCAGACGTTGAAGCTGATCCGTGCCGGCGCGCACGACTTTGCCGCCAAGGAGCCCGCGGACGGCGCCGCACTGGCGCAGGCCGTGCGCCACGCGGTGGAACGCCGGCGCGCCGCCGAGCGGCTCGAGGTCGAGCGCCTCATGCGCGAGGTCGCGGCCGACGTGCGCCCGCACGCGTCGCCCCCCGCGCGCAACCACCGCACCGCCGTCGCGCTCGCCGCCGTCGCTGTGCTCGTCGCGATCGGCGTCGAGATCGCCGTCGACCGGCAGCTCGGCGTCCTGCTGTTGGCCGTGGTGCTCATGGCCGTGGGCGTGATCGCGTGGCGGGCCACCAACCAGGGCAGCCACGACGCGGACCTGCTGGAGTCGATCATCGAGGGTTCGAGCGACGGTCTCGTCGTCAAGGACCTCGAGGGGCGCTACCTGCTCGCCAACGATGCCGCGCGGCGCATGCTCGGCCTACCGGGCGACGTCGTCGGGCGCACCGACCCAGACCTGTTCGACGCCGGCGAGGCCGCATCCCAGCGCGCTCGCGACGAGGCCGTGCTCGCCACCGGCGAGGCGCGCCGCTACTGGCGGAACGTTTCCGACGAGGAAACCCAGCGCACGCTGTCGCTCGTCAAGGCACCACATCGAGACGCCACGGGCAAGATCGTCGGCCTGATCGGGACGGTGCGCGACGAGACGGATATGCGACAGCTCGAGGCGGAGACGGGCCGCTTCTTCGACCTCGCTCCCGACATGCTCTGCACGATCGGCGCCGATGGACGGCTCGAGCGCGTGAACGAAGCCTGGACCGCGGTGCTCGGCTGGACCGTCGACGAGTTGCGCGGCCGGCCCGTGCTCGACTTCGTGCACCCGGAGGACCGCGTCCGGGCCGGTCACGAGATCGAGCTGATGCTCTCCGGCGCGAGCGACGGCTGGACCAATCGCCTCGCAACGCGCGCGGGTGGTTGGCGCGATGTCGAGTGGACGGCGCGCGTCGCGCCCGACAGCCCGCAGATCTACGCCGTCGTGCGCGACGTCACCGATCGCAACGCGATGCAGGGCGCGCTCGCCGCCGGCGAGGCGCGCTACCGGACGCTGGTGCACAGCATCCCGAACTCCGCCGTGCTCACGTTCGACCACGATCTGCGCTTCACGTTCGCAGCCGGCGACGTGCTCGCCCGCGCCGGCGTGGAGACCGGCGTCGTGGGCCGCACGCTCGCCGAGGTGTTCCCGGAGCTCGTTCCCATGCTCACGCCGCGTTACCGGGCGGCGCTCGGCGGCCACGCCCAGTCGTTCGAGCTTCCCATGATCGAGGGCCAGAACTTCTGGGTGCAGGTAACGCCGCTGCGCGACGGCGACGGCGCGATCGAGGGCGGGTTGGTGTTCACGCAGGACGTCACGGCACAGCGGGCGGCCGAGCGCGATCTGGCGGAGACCGAGGAGCGCTTCCGCACCGCGTTCGACCAAGCGCCGATCGGCATGGGCCTGGTTGCGCTCGACGGCCGCTACCTGCGCGTGAACGAGGCGCTGTGCCAGATCACCGGCTACGACGCCGATCACCTGCTGGGCACCAACGTCGACCTGATCACGCACCCCGACGACGTCGCCACGGACGCCACCGGCCGTGCGGACCTGGCGGCCGGGCGGATCTCGACCTTCCGCACCGAGAAGCGCTACCAGCACAGCGCCGGGCGCGAGGTGTGGGTGTCCGTGCACGCCACCCTGGTGCGCGACGCCGACGGCGAGCCGAGCCACATCCTCGGCCAGATCCAGGACATCACGGAGCGCCGCCGGTTCGAGGGCCGCCTGCAGCACCTCGTCGACCACGACTCGCTCACCGGCCTCTTCAACCGCCGCCGCTTCGAGCAGGAGCTCGAGCGCCACGTCACGCACATCGCGCGCTACGGCGTCTCCGGCGCGCTGCTGGTGCTCGACCTCGATGACTTCAAGGCCGTCAACGACACGCTGGGCCACCATGCGGGCGACGAGCTGATCGTCGCCGTGGCCAACCTGTTGACGAAGCAGCTGCGCGATTCGGACGTGATCGCCCG
The DNA here is from genome assembly GCA_963792385.1 of uncultured Solirubrobacteraceae bacterium. Taxonomy (GTDB): domain Bacteria; phylum Actinomycetota; class Thermoleophilia; order Solirubrobacterales; family Solirubrobacteraceae; genus DASSUW01. The sequence goes on from CAWBVZ010000004.1 coordinate 579,678, forward strand.
GCTCGGCGGCGACGAGTTCGCCATCCTGCTGCCGGCCGGAACCGTGGAGGAGGCGGCAGCGGTGGCCGCGAAGCTCGTCCGCGCGGTGCGCGAGGAAGTCACCGTGCTGGGCACCCGCCGGGCCCGCCGGATCACCACCAGCGTCGGCGTCGCGCCGTTCGCCTCCGCCGAGGCCACCGGCGACGAGGTGCTGATCAACGCCGACGTGGCGATGTACGAGGCCAAGGAGGCCGGCCGCGACCGCCACGCGGTCTACGCCGCCGACCGCCACGAGCCGCAGCGCGTGCGGGCCCGGATGCACTGGGTCGAGCGGATCCGCGACGCGCTGCTCGACGAGCGCTTCGTTCTACACGCCCAGCCGATCCTCGACCTACGGACCGGGGTCGTCGCCCACCACGAGCTGCTCGTGCGGATGCTCGACGACGACGGCGAGCTGATCCCGCCCGGCGCCTTCCTCCAGGTGGCCGAGCGCTTCGACCTCGTGCAGGAGATCGACCGCTGGGTCACTCGCAACGCGATCGAGCTGATCGCCGACCACGCCGCCGATGACTTGCGGCTCACGGTCAACCTCTCCGGCCGCACGCTCACCGACGACCGGCTGCTCGCCGACATCGAGCACGAGATCGCGCGCACGGGCGCCGACGCCGGCCGCCTCACTTTCGAGGTCACCGAGACCGCCGCGGTGGCGAACATCCAGCTCGCGCGCGAGTTCGCCCTCCGCCTGCGCGAGATCGGCTGCCGCTTCGCACTCGACGACTTCGGCGCCGGCTTCGGATCGTTCTACTACCTCAAACACCTGCCGTTCGACTACCTGAAGATCGACGGCGAGTTCGTCGCCAACTGCCTCGCCAACCGCACCGACCAGCTCGTGATCCGCGCGGTGGTCGACATCGCCCAGGGCCTCGGCAAGGAGACCGTGGCCGAGTTCGTCGGCGACGACGAGCTCGTGCAGTTCCTGCGCAGCCAGGGCGTCGACTACGCCCAGGGCTTCCACATCGGGCGCCCGCTGCCGCTGGCGGAGGCATTCCGCCTCAACCGCTAGGGACCGCCGCCCAGCCGCCGGGGCGGCCCGGAGCGCGGCACGAGGAACACCTCGACGGGATTGCGTCCGGATCGGAACGCCTCCGGCGGGACAAACGCCGAGAAGGTCTCCTGCCCCTCCCACGGGAACGACTGCGAGACCGTGACCACGCGTCCGTTGACCGCGAACGCGAGGTCGTGGCGGCCCGGACCGGCGCCGGAGATGCTGCCCGTCAGCTGCGCCGGGAGGTCCCGGCTCAGATTCACGTGTGCCAGCCCTGACGCTGTATTGATCGTCGCCGAGGCCTCGCCCCCGTCAACGGCGCCGAGCGCGCTCACGGGCCGTCCCAGCAGTTCCTGGTGCGCCCCCACGGCATAGAGGCCGGGAGCCTCGTTGCCCGAGCCGAAGAACCGCACCTTGCGCGCCACTGCGGCGTCCTTCCGACGCTCGAGCTCGGCGTCGGCGAGACGCAGCGGCTGCCAGGATCGCGTGAGCATGTCGACGGCAGGACGCCCGGCCGGCGCCGGACCTTCGGCCGACCGGCCGTCGACGCGCCACGGCAGGTCGATGCCCAGCTCGTCGGCGATCGTCGGCAGGACGTCGATCGTCTCCACCGGGCTGGTGGAGACGCGGCCGATGCGCTGCCCCGGCGCCTTTACGAACAGCGGCACCGGCGCGATGTCCTCCACGTTCTCCGGCGTGACCGCGCGCCGGTCCTCCTGGCCGACACGGAACGACACGCCGTGGTCGGCCGTGACGACCACGAGCGCGCGGTCCCACAGGCCGGTCTCCCGCAGCCGGGCGATCAGCCGGCCGAGCAGCCGGTCGGTGAAGCCCACCTGCAGCAGGTGGCGCTGGTACTGCTGGCGCACGAGGAACGGGTCGTCGGCCGCCTCCTCGCGTACGAGCCCGGGGAGGTGGGTCGCGGAGCGGGCGTAGCCGTGACCGTCGGGGAGGTACTGCCACGGCACGTGCGGCAGGAGCACGTGCTTGAAGTTCAGCGCCGGCGTGGACGACGGGCGGATCGACTGCACCCAGTCCTCGAAGCGCGCCGGCCGGCCGCCGCCGCCCAGCAGCGCGAGCACCGCGTCCCCTGCGTCGCCGCCGCCGAAGTCACCCCAGCCCTCCGAGATCGAGGGCACGCTGTCCTCGAACGCCGCCGGCAGGACGAGGTGGGCGTAGACGATGCCGGAGTCGAGGCTTAGCTCGCGCATCCGCTTCCCGACGCCCGGCTGGAGGGCGTTCGGGCACAGCTTCGGCGGGCACAGGTGCGTCGCCTCCTCGGACACGTTGAGGCGGTACGACTGGCCGAGCAGCGTGAAGAGGTTGTTCGGGTGGCGGGCCAGCGTGGGGAGCGATCCCTCGCGCGGCCGGCGCCCGTCGAGGATCGCCGGCACGGCGTGCGTCGTCGAGTCGAACACCGTCGTCGCGTGCGAGTACCACGTCGAGCGCCCGGCCAGCGTGGCGAAGTTCGGGTAGCGGACGGCGTCGATCTTGCCGTCACGGTCCAGCAGCGAGGTCAGCGGGAACTCGTCAAAGACGACCATCACGACCGGCGCTCCGCGGCTCTCAGTCGGTGCGGCCACCTTCGCGTCCTCCGGCAGCACCAGCTGGGTCACGCCCGAGCCGAGCAGGAAGAGCAGGAGGAAGACCACGGGAGCGGGCGAGAGCACGGTGACGAACGTGTGCGCCAGGCGCGCGCGCCGGATGACCAGCGCCCAGGCCAGTCCCAGCCCCGCGGCAAGCGCGAGCGCCAGGTCCAGCGCCGCCGGCAGCGAGCCGACCCGCTTCACGATCTGAATGGCGATCAGCGCGCCGAGCAGGGCGACGAGCACCGCGTGCACGACGTCGCGGGCGCGCGCCCCGGCGAGGCCCACGATCGCCTCGATCGCGATCAGGACGAGCGGCGGCAGCACCACGAGCGCGACGGCGAAGAGCACGATGTCGCCGCTCGGCGACCCGCGCACGGCGAAGAACTCGGGGTTACGGCCGAGCAGGTCGAAGAGCGGCTGCGCGAAGGCGAAGCCGCAGAGGACGGAGAGCTCGACCGCGCGCCGCCCGAGGCCGTCGCGCCACGCGCCGCTCACAGTCCCGAAGTCGAAGGGTGGGGGACGCCGGGCAAGCTGGCGATGCTAGCCGCTGCGGCGTTCAGGTCTTCTCGTATACGGACACGTGCGAAGGGCTGAGCGGCGTGAACGGCTCGCGCTGCCACCCGCCCCAGCGGTGCTGCAATCGCATCCCGGCCAGACGCGCCATGAGGTCGAGCTCGGAGGGCCACGCGTAGCGCATCTCGGTGGGACTGGGCTCCACGCGGCCGTCGACGAAGTAGTAGTGCTGGCCGCTGAGCCGCTGAGTGACCACGTCGTAGACGTAGTAGGACATCCCGTCCGGGTCGGCCCGCCACGGCAGAACGGTCTGGCCGAGCGGGAGTCGCTGGAGCTCCGGGACGCGCGCCTCGATCACGAACCGCCCGCCGCTCGGCAGATGCGCCGCCGCGTTCTCGAAGCACGCGACCTGGCCGTCCTGGGTGACCAGGTTGAAGATCGTGTTGAAGACGAGGTAGACGAGCGAGAACTCGCCGTCGACGCGCGTCGCGACCATGTCGCCGACGCTGGCCTCGATCCGCTCGGCGCCGGGCTTCTCGCGCAGGCGAGCGAGCATCGCCTCCGAGTTGTCGAAGCCGGCGACGGGCACGCCGCGCTCGGCCAGCGGCAGCGCGATCCGCCCCGTGCCGATCGCGAACTCGAGGGCGCGACCGTCGCCGGCGAGCTCAGCGAGCAGATCGACGGTCGGCCCGATCACGGCCGGGTCGAACATGCTCCACGAAGCGTCGTCGTACCGCGCGGCGACGCGCTCGCCGAAGTACCCCTCGCCCCCGCGCGGGCCCGCTGCCATGCCAAAAGTCTGTCACGTTCGCGACCGATCAGGCCGACGCGGGCGCCGCCTCCGGCTCGTGCCGGAGCTTCGGCAGCCAGCTCAGGCGCTTGGGCAGGTACCAGTTGCGCGCGCCGAGCAGCTTCATGCCGGCCGGCAGCAGGACGGCGCGGATGAGCGTCGCGTCGATCAGGATCGCGACGGCGAGGCCGACGCCGATCTGCTTGGCCAGCTGGTCGCTGGCCAGTGCGAAGGAGCCGAACACCGCCACCATCACCAGCGCCGCACTGGTCACGACACCGGCGGTGCTCTTGATGCCGTGGGCGACTGCGTCGTCGTTGCTCATGCCGCGGTCCACGGCTTCGCGGATGCGGCTGATGATGAACACGTGGTAGTCCATCGAGAGGCCGAACAGGATCACGAACAGGAACAGCGGGATCCAGGGTGCGATGCCGCCGACCGACTGGAAGTCGAGCAGCTTCTCGCCGTGTCCGTCCTGGAAGACCAGCACGAGGACCCCGTAGGCCGAGCCGACCGACAGCAGGTTGAGGACGATCGCCTTGATCGGTACGACGATCGAGCGGAACGTGAGCAGCAGCACGAGGAACGCAAGGCCGAGCACGAACAGGAACACGATCGGCGCGTGCGACGTCAGGACGTCAACGAAGTCCTTCGAGCTCGCGGTCAGGCCGGTCACGGCGACTTCTGCGCCGGCCAGCTTGCCGACGGTGGCCGGGACGACATCGGAGCGCAGAACCTCGAGCGATCGCTCTGAAGCGGCGTCGGTGCCGCTGCCCTCGACCGAGAGGGCCACGACGGCGACCGTCTTGTCGGGGCTGACCTCGACGCTGGAGGGCTCGGACAGGTGGCCGGTGGCGAGCGCTCGGTCGTGCAGCTGCTGGATCGCGGCCTGGACCGGCGCGGCCGTGACGTCCTTGGCCTTGATCACGGTCGTGGCCGGAATGGCGCCGCCGGGGAAGGCTGCCTGGACCCGGTCGTAGGTCTGGATGACCGCCTGGCTGCGCGAATAGCCGTCAAAGCCGGGGTCCTTGAACTGGATGCCGAGCGCGGGGATGCAGAGAGCGACGAGCAGGCCGCCGGCGACCAGCGTCGACACGAGCGGGCGCTTGAGCACGCGGTCGAGGATCGCGCCCCAGACGCGCGATTCGCCCTTGGCCCGGTGGCGGCGCCTGGTGATGTACGGGACGCGGCCCTTCTCGAGCCAGTTCTTCTCGCTGAGGAACGAGAGCATCGCCGGCAGGAAGGTCATCGAGCCGAGCACGGCGACCGCGACGACGAGCATCGTGCCGATGCCGAAGCCGACGAAGATCGGGTTGCCGGCGAACAGCAGCCCGGCCATCGCGGTCAGGACGGTGATGCCCGAGATCAGCACGGCGCGGCCCGACGTTGCGGCGGCGATCTCGACCGCGGCCGCAGCCGTGTGGCCGCGATCGCGCTCCTCCATCATGCGACGCGAGTAGAACATGGCGTAGTCCACGCCGACGGCGAGGCCGATAATCGCCACGAGCTCGGCCACGTCGGGCGGGAGCGCGTAGAGCTGGCTGACCGGCCCGAGCAGGCCGACGGTGGCCGCGACGGCGGTGGCGCCGAGCACCAGCGGGATGCCGGCCGCGACGAGCGCACCGAACGCGACCAGCAGGATGATCAGCAGCAGGCCGTACGAGATGGCCTCCGCCTTCTTTCCGTCCTTGGCGTCCTGGGCGGCGATCTCCTTGGTGGCCGAGACGTCGCCGAACTGCTCGACGCGCACGCCGGGGTGGGCAGCCTGGATCGACGCCACGGCGGCGAGCGGCTGGGCGACGAGCTGCTCGACGTGCTCGTCCGTGCCGCGCATGGTGAAGTTCACGACGACCGAGCGGCCGTCCTTGGAGACGGTGTTGACGCGAGCGGCGGGATCGAGCGGGCTCTCGATCTCGGTGATGCCCTCGATCCGCTCCAGGCGCTGCACGACGTCCCGCACCGCGGCCGTCACCTGAGGATCGTCGGCCTTGACGGAGCCCTTGCCCTGCACGAGCACCTGCTCGCCCGACTGATCGGGGAAGTCTGCAGCCGCGATGAGCAACTCGCCGCGCTTGGACTCGCCGCTGCCACGAGCCGAGTCGTCGAGGTCGTTCTGCCCGATCTTGCCACCGAGGACGGTGGCGAGGACGACGAAGAGGATCCAGCCGAGGATGGCCGTCTTGCGGTGCTGGGCGCTCCATCGACCTGCGCGGGCTGCCGGGTTCCGGGACTGCATGTGGGCCTCCTTCGTCGTTTCGTACGCTGTACGAAGGACTCTAGTCGTACACTGTACGATGATGAAAGGGGGGTAAACCGAACCACCGATGAGCAGACCCGAACCAGCCACCGAGCCGCGAGCGCGGCTGAACAAGGAGCGCGTGCTAGAGGGCGCCGTCGCGCTGGCCGTGCGCGACGGGATCGAGTCGCTGACGATGCGCAAGCTCGCCGACGAGCTCGGCGCAGGCGCGATGTCGCTCTATCACTACGTCCCCAACAAGGAACAGCTGCTCGACGGGATGGTCGACATCGTGTTCAGCGAGATCGAGCTGCCTTCGACCGACGACGACTGGAAGACGGCCATGCGCAAGCGGGCGATCTCCACTCGCGAAGCGCTCGCGCGCCACCGCTGGGCGATCGGCCTGATGGAGGGGCGCACGAGCCACGGGCCGGCGAACCTCAGCCTCCACAACGCCGTGCTCGGGTGTCTGCGCGCGGCCGGCTTCTCGCTGGAGATGACCGTCCATGCGTACTCCGTCCAGGACGCCTACATCTACGGGTTCGCGCTCCAGGAGAGCGACATGTCGTCCGAGAGCGCGGACGATTTCGCGGCGGAGGCGCAGCGGCAGATGCAGGACTACCAGGCCGTTCTGGCCGAGTATCCCCACCTCGTCGAGGTGGTGGGTGGATACGTCGCGAAGTCGGGCTACGACTACGCCACCGAGTTCATGTTCGGGCTCGACCTGATCCTCGACGGCCTCGACCGGCTCCGCGACGCCTGACCCTTCAGATGGCTCAGCGGTTGATGCGGGCCGTCTCGTACGCCCACATCGCCAACTCGACCCGGTTGCGTGCCCCGAGCTTGTTCATCAGGCTGGCGAGGTGGGTCTTGGTCGTGCTGAGACTGATGTACAGCTCGTCGGCGATCTCGGCGTTGGTCCGGCCGCGCGCGACTCTCGCGAGGACCTCCTCCTCGCGGCCCGTCAGGGGCTCGTTCGGCTGGGCCGGCGGAGCCGCGGCCGAGGCGTCGGAGAACGCCGCGAGGAGGCGGACGGTGACGCTCGGCGCGATCAGGGCGTCGCCGTTGGCGGCCGAGCGGATCGCCTGAGCGAGCAGCTCCGGCCCGGCGTCCTTCAGGAGGAACCCGCGGGCGCCGGCCTTCAGCGCTCCGTGCACATACTCGTCGAGGTCGAAGGTGGTGATGACGACGATGGCGAGCGGGTCCTCGACGTCCGGCCCGGCGAGCTGCCGGGTCGCCTCGATGCCGTCCAGGTCCGGCATGCGGACATCGAACAAGCAGACGTCCGGGCGCAGGGAACGGGCGAGGGCGACGGCCTCGACGCCGTCGGCGGCCTCGCCCACCACTTCGATGTCGGACTGGGCCTCCAGGATCATCCTCAGGCCGGTGCGGACGATCTCCTGGTCGTCGGCGACGAGCACGCGGATCATGCGGCGCTCCTCGGGAGCACGGCGGTGACGATCCATCCGCGGCCGGAGCTCGGGCCGGCCTCGAGCGTCCCACCGAGCAGCGCGGCCCGCTCGGTCATTCCGGCGAGGCCGTAGCCCGCCGACGCGCCCGCGGTCGCCTCGCCGTCGTCGTGCACGACGAGGCGCACGCAGTTGTCCTCGCCGCTGACGCGAACCGCGATCAGCGTCGCATCGCGCGCGTGCCTGACCGCGTTCGTGATCGACTCCTGCGCGATCCGGTAGATCGCGGCGCCGACCATCGGCCGGAGGCCGTCGAGGTCGCCTGAGAGCTCGACGTCCACGCGCGGTCCGTCGGTGGTCCCGGCGAGCCGGGCGATGTCGGCGACGCCGCGCTGTGGTGTGAGATCCGCCTCGTCGCCGTCGCGCAGCGCCCCGACGATCGCGCGCAGCTCGGTGAGCGTGCGCGACGCCGCGTCCTCGATCACCTCGAGGGCCTCGACGGCGGCGCCGGGGCGCGAGTCGGCGAGCGCGCGGCCGGCCTGGGCGCGGATGGCGATCGCCGACACGTGATGGGCGACAGTGTCGTGCAGCTCGCGCGCCAGCTGCTCGCGCTCGCGCAGCGTGATCTGCTCGCGCTCGCGTGTGCGCGAGCTGGCTCGATAGCGCACCGTGGCGCCGATCGCGCCGGGGAGCAGGAGGAACGGCACGCTGGCGATCGCATCGCCGACGTCCCCCGCGAGCAGCTCCGAGATGACCGAACCGCCGAGAACGAACGCCATGCCGATCGTCACGTCGCGTCCCGACCCCCAGCGGAAGAGCGCATAGGGGATCACGAGGACGTACGCGGACGTGAAGAGCGTGGCCGTCGGCTCGCCGCCGACGGCCTCGTGCGAGATGCTGTCGAGCACGAGGAGGCCGCTGAAGGCGATCAGGGTCGTGAGCAGCGGGTGCGTGCGCCGCCACAGGAGCGTGACGGCCAGGCCGACGCAGACGACGAGCCCCACCGGGCTCCAGACCAGGTCCTCGCGGAAGATGGTCTCGAGCACCGCGGCGACCACGATCACCGCCAGGAGCACCCAGTCCCGCCAGACGCGGGCAGGCGGATCCGGGGCCGCGGGCTCGGCCCAGAACGATCGGAAGGCGCTGCTGAGCACGCTCCCACGGTAACTGCACGCTGGGGGTCGCACCATCGGCCGGAAGTGCTGCCTGCGCCTCGGCCGGAAGGCCGACGCAAGTGTGTCCGGACGCCCGATGTTCAAGGCTGCCGCGCGCCGGGACGATCGGCGCCATGTCGAACGCCCTCTACCGCCTCGGCCGCCTCGCGGCCCGCCGCCCGTACGCGATCGTCGGAGCATGGCTCGCCGTCGCCGTGCTCGTGGTCGCCGCGTCCGCAGGCTTCGGCCGTGACCTCGAAGACACGTTCGACGCGCCCGGGACGGACTCCGCCCAGGCCCGCGCGATGCTCGCCGCTGCGGGCTCAGAACGGGCGGGCCTCACGGCCCACGTGGTCGTCACGCCACGTGCCGGGCAGGCGTCCGTGCGCAGCGCCGCCCTCGACGAGCTCCAGGCGGACGCGGCCGCCCTGCCGAACGTGCTGGACGCCCGCCGCGTCGTGTCACGTGACGGCCGCGTGGCCGTCATCCGGGTCCAGTATCCAGTGCTCGAAGAGCTACGCCGCGCCGACCTCGACCGCCTGAAGGCGTTCGTCGGTGAGCAGCGGGCGGGCTCGCCGCTCCAGATCGAGCTGAGCGGCGATCTGTTCTCCGCGTTCGAGGACGCCGGGGTCGGGATCGGCGAGCTGATCGGCATCGTCGCCGCGATCGTGATCCTGCTCGTGGCGTTCGGCTCGGTGACCGCCATGGGTCTGCCGATCGGGATGGCCCTCTTCGGGCTCGCGGTCGGGATCAGCTCGATGTCGCTGATCGCGCATCTGATCGCGATCCCCAGCTTTGCGCCGCAGCTGGCCAGCATGATCGGACTCGGCGTCGGCATCGACTACGCGCTCCTACTCGTGACCCGTCACCGCGAGCACCTCGCACGGGGGATGGAGATCGAGGAGGCGGCGGCGCGGTCCGTCGCGACCGCCGGCCGGGCGGTGATCTTCGCCGGCGGCACCGTCGTGATCGCGATCCTGGGCCTGATCGTGGCCGGCATCCCGTTCATGACCGCGGCCGGCGTCGGCATCTCGGTCGTCGTCCTCGTCATGGTGCTCGCCTCCATCACGCTGCTCCCGGCGTTCCTCGCGCTCGTGGGAGGGCGGATCGGTGGGCGGCGGGCGGCGGGTGGAGTTCGCTGGCTCCGCTGGGGCGGCCACGTCTCACGGCATGCGGTGGCGTACGCCGTCGGCGCAACGGCGTTTCTGCTGGTGCTGGCCGCCCCCGCGCTCGACCTGCGCCTGGGCTCCCCGGACGAGGGCAGCCTCCCCACCACCCGCACCGAACGCCGCGCCTACGATCTCGTCGCCCGCGGCTTCGGGCCGGGGATCAACGGGCCGCTGGTCCTCGTCGCGTCGGCGGAGGAGGCCCAGCGAGTCCGGGCGGCCGCGGCGGCCGACCCGGGGATCGCGGCGGTCGCGCCGCCGGAGGTCAAGGGCGACGTGGCGACGCTGCTCGCCTACCCGACCACCGCTCCACAGGACGACGCGACGGTCGCCACGATCCAGCGCCTGCGCGCGACGGTCGACGCGCACGTGGGTGGCAACACAGCGGACTGGGCCGACATCGGCGACCGGCTCGAGCAGCGGTTGCCCTACTTCCTCGGCGCCGTCGTCCTGCTGTCGTTCCTGCTGCTCACCTTCGTCTTCCGCTCGGTGCTCGTGCCCCTGAAGGCGGCGATCTTGAATCTGTTGGGCGTCGCCGCCGCCTACGGCGTTCTCGTGATCGTCTTCCAATGGGGCTGGGCGGCCGGCCTCATCGGCCTCGAGTCGACGCTCCCGATCGTCCCGTTCATCCCCGTCTTCATGTTCGCGATCCTGTTCGGTCTCTCGATGGACTACGAGGTCTTCCTGCTCTCCCGCGTCCGCGAGCACTACCTCGAGACGGGCGACAACCACACCGCCGTCATCCACGGCATCGCCGGCACCGCCCGAGTGATCACCTCGGCTGCCCTGATCATGATCGCCGTGTTCGGCGGCTTCGTGTTCGACGAGGACCCGCGGATCAAGATGTTCGGCCTCGGCCTTGCCACCGCGATCCTCGTCGACGCCACGGTCATCCGGCTCGTGCTCGTGCCCGCGACGATGACGCTGCTCGGCGAGGCCAACTGGTGGCTGCCGCGCTGGCTTCCGTTGCAACGCATTCATCCGAATGAGATGACGCGCCGGGCACCGGAGAGCGCTAGTCATTAGTGCATGTCAGAGCCCGCATCCCGGCGGCTGCTCGTAGTCGCCAACCGCACGGAGTCAGCGCCGCAGTTGCTCGACGAGGTCAAGCGCCGCGCCCGCACCGACTGCCAGATCACACTCATGGTCCCGCCTGAGCGCCATCCCGAGGCTCCCGACTGGACGCCCGAGGACGCGCTCCGCCTCGTGCAGCGCGCCGCCGGCGACCAACCGGTGACGCTCTTGGACTGTGGCGGCGACGCGGCTGCGACGATCGGGGAGCTGGTGGAACGCGGGGATTGCGACGAAATCCTGCTTTGCACACCGGCCGAGCATCACCCGCACTGGCACCGCCACACGCTTCCCAAGCGAATCGAAGCCGTTGGGATTCCGGTGACCGTGATCCCGCCCGACCCGACTGGCTGGTCTTACTCCCACGGCTTCCCGTCGGAGTGGACGCGGCTCGAGGTCGGCCCGCTCACGTAGGCCGCGGCGCGCTTGACCCAGGCAGAGCTCGACGACGTTCAGGGAGAAAGTCGTTGGCCTTCTGTCCTGACGCTGCTCGTGGCGATTGTCGTCCCGTTGCTGCTTCCTGACCGCTACAGCTTCACCGCGCCGTGGTTCGGGCCGGCCTTGCTGACGGTGTTGCTTGTCGCACACGCGATCGTCGACCCGGGACGCATCAACCGGCAGACGCGCGGCACCCGCGCGATTGGGATTGGGCTGGTAGCGGTGCTCGTCGTCGGCGCCATGGTTCAGGCGGGCGTGCTGATCAGCGACCTGGTGGATGAAAACTCGGCGCTGAACAGTGCCGACGAGCTGCTCTCGTCCGGAGCCTTGGTGTGGCTGAACTCGATCGTCGCGTTCACGTTCCTCTACTGGGAGGTCGACGGGGGCGGCCCCGTCGCGCGCGCTCATCGCGGCGCGCAGTACCCCGACTTCGCGTTCCCGCAGCAAATGGACCCAAGCCTCGCGCCGCCCGACTGGCGACCGCTATTCCTCGACTACCTCTACCTGGGGGTGACGAACGCCACCGCGTTCAGCCCAACCGACGTCATGCCGCTGCGACATTGGGCCAAGCTGACGATGGCCGCGCAGGCCCTGATCTCGCTGCTGATCCTCGGGCTCGTCATCGCGCGCGCGGTCAACATCCTGAACTGACAGCGATGGCTTCGTCGAGCAGAAGTGCGGCCACTGCTTCCGGGGCCTCCCGCATCGCGTTGTGGGCGGTGGGGAGGTCGTGGACCTGCCAACCGGGATCAGCTTGGAGTCGGGTGCGGAGCTCAGCGAAGGGCGTGCCCGCCTCCCATCCGGAGCAGTAGATGAAGTCGCGCCGAGGAACCTGAGCTACGGCGCCGGTGAGCCGGATCGTTTGCAGGAACGAGGCGAGGGGATGGGGACGGCGGCGGGGATCGCCGCCGTCCGGCCGGCCGGGGCGGAACGGCGGGTCGACGGCGTAGCCGGTGGCGGCGGCACCAGCGCGGAACGCCTCCCGATACTCGTCGCTCGTTGAAGACCAGCACGACTCGCCGTCGCGCGGTACGTAGGCGTCAAGATGCACCAGTCGCGAGACCCGGCCGTCAGCGCGATCGGCGGCGGCCGCGATCACCATCCCGGCGTAGCTGTGGCCGACCAGCGTCGCGTTGCTGATGTGGGCGTGATCGAGGACCGCCAATACGTCGTTGGCGTGGGTGTCGAGGTTGGCGGTCGCGACCGTCGTGGTGTCGTCGTCTGGTCGCAGACCGGTCAGGGTCAGGGCGTGAACGGTGTGACCGGCACGCTCCAGCAGCGGAACCACCGCCTCGAAGCACCAGGAGCCGTGCCATCCGCCGGGCACGAGAACGAACGTCGTCATGCGTTTCTCTTCCTTTCTCAGACTGTGGTCTCAGGAAGGGAATCTCACCGGATCAAGGTGTGGCTCACCACCGATAAAGTGCCATCTGATGCCTGTTCGCCGCCAATCTCGCCCGATCGGCGGTGTGACGTCACATGTCTGGCCGTCTGGCGGGCGCCACCTCTGGCCATCGGGCGAAGCAAGCGACGTGCAGTCGCACGCACGGGGGCACCTGGTCTACGCAGCCAGCGGCGTCCTGGCAGTTCACACCGAGCGCGGCACGTCGATCGTGCCCGCCAACCGGGTCGCCTGGACCCCCGCCGGGTTCACGCACTACCACCGCGCCCACGGTGACACCGACATGCGGATCGTCTTTCTCGCGCCATCCCTCGCCCGGCTCATACCGGGCCATCCCGCCGTGTTCCTGGCCTCCGACCTCGCCCGCGAGGTCCTGCTCGCGCTGACCGGGCCCCGCAACTACGACGACGCCGCGCCCGACTACAACCGCAGCGCGCGCTCTCGTCTCGTTCGAGTCCTCGTCGATGAACTCCACGAAGCACACGAACAGCCACTGCACCTGCCGGAGCCACGCGACGACCGACTGCTAGCCATTGCCCGGATGCTGTACGAGACGCCGGCAGACAACGCCACGCTGGCCGAACTCGGCAAGACGATCGGCGCCAGCACCCGCACCCTCAGCCGACTGTTCCGCAACGAACTCGGCATGACCTTCTACGAGTGGCGCACCCAGCTACGCATCTACCACGCGCTCGTGCTCCTCAGCGCAGGACACGACATCACCCGAACGGCCTACGCCTGCGGATGGGCCAACCCCAGCAGCTTCATCGCAGCGTTCACCAACATCATCGGAACCACCCCGGGCCGCTACCGAACCAGTCGCCAGACCACTTCACCACCGACGTGACACTGATCGGCATCCAGAAACACGAAAGGCCTGCGATTGCAGGCCTTCGTCAGTGCCCCCGCCAGGAATCGAACCTGGAACCTTCGGATTAAGAGTCCGCTGCTCTGCCAGTTGAGCTACAGGGGCGCCGGAGCGGCGCATCACTCTAGCGACCGCCGGAGTCCTGCTTCTTCTTCGACTTCTTCTTCCCGGCGGGCGTCGGCGTGGCGGTTGGCGAGGCGGTCGCGTCCTGGAGCTGCTGTTGGAGGCTCTGTTGCTTCGCGGAGTCGAGATCGGCCTTCAGCGTCTCGCGGTCGGCCTCGTCGGCGAGCGAGAGTGCCTGCTTGCTCGCGAGGTCGCCCTTGCGGGTCTGGCCGGCCTGGTAGGACAGGATCGCGAGCGTGGCGAAGGTCGCGGCTTTCGGGCGTTCCTCGGTGATGATCTCCTGGGCCGTCACCGCCTTGGCGGGTTCGTTGAGCCCGAACTCGCTGTAGGCCTGGACCATCATGCCCGCGACGCTGTCGTCGGGCGGCTTCGGATCGAGCGCGAGGTGCTTCTCCCACGCCGCCGTCGATAGCCGCAGTTGCTCCTTGCCGAGCGTGGTGAACGTGCGCTGGGTCGGGTCGAAGAACTCGCCGGGCGCGCTCGCGAGCTGGTAGCGGGCGCGGGCCGCGGTCGCCCATGCGGCCGCGTCCTTCGGGTTCGTGCGTGCCGTTGCCTCGGCCTCCCGCGCGCGCTTGCGGTAGGCGTCGACGTTGCTGTCGCTGGAAGGGCTGCTCCCGGTGATCGCGTCGACGAGGCCGCCGGAGACGCTGCCGCCGATCCCGAACAGGATCAGACCGCCGCCCATCAGGACGGCCAGGAACAGGTAGACGACCTTGACGGTCGTCCGTCGGCCGGAGCCTCTGAGATCGAACAGCATCGGTTACTCAGTCTTCGAGATGGTGGTCGTGCGGGAGATCGTCGTCGTCGTCGGAGGCCGCTAGCTCCGCCTCTTCACGGGCGCGGGCCCGCGCGGCGCGACGGTCGAACAGTGCAGCCAAAAGGATAGAACCCTCGAAGAGGACGATCAGCGGCGCCATCAGGATCAGCATCGTCACCGGGTCCTGGCCCGGGAGCAGCATCGCGAGGACCGCGATGACGAGGATCGCGTAGCGGCGGTTCTTGCGCAGCTGCCGCGGCGTCACGATCCCCACGCGCGTGATCGCCAGGATCCCGATCGGGATCTGGAACGCGATCCCCATCGCGATCAGGACCATGATCGAGAACCGGTAGTAGTCCCGCGCCTGCAGCAGGATGTCGTAGTTGTCGTCGTTGAAGTTCTGCAGGAAGTCGATCGCGTTCGGTAAGACCAGGTAGTACGCGAAGACCACGCCGGCGGCGAACAGGAACGGCACCATCGCCATCAGCGGCAGCGCGACCGCCCGTTCGTTCGGCGAGAACGCCGGTAACACGAACGCGTACGCCTGATAGAGCAGGAACGGCAGCGACAACAGCAGGGCCGCGTAGCCGACGACCTTGAACGTGACTGTGAACGGCTCGCCGACGCCGAGCGTGACCGGGCGCCGGCCGGTCGCGTTGGGGGCGGCGGCGGCAGTCTGGTTCGCCACGCGGCTCAGCTCGGCCCACTGGGCCTGCAGCGCCGGGCTGAGGTCTTCCGAGCGCGCCATCGCGCGGCTGAGCGCGACGAACTGCAGGTAGTAGCGCTTCTGCGCCTGCTGGAACGTGGCCGACTTCTCTAGCGGATCGTTACTGCCCTTGTGGAAAGCCGACTTCTCGAGCGGGCGATCCATGATCTCGAGGATCGCGTCGTTCTGCCAGAAGCAGAACGCGAAGGCCCCGGCGAAGATGACCAGGCACAGGATGATCCGCGTCCGCAGCTCGTCGAGGTGCTCGACAAGGCTGAGGCGATCCTCGTGCGCGATTGGCCGCAGTGCGGTGGCCATGACCTCGTGCGGCTCGCGCGGGCGCTAGCTGTGGGTGCGCTCGGACACGACCTCGCCGTCGACCGGAGTGGCCGGGGTGTCGTCGTCCGGGCGGCCCAGCGCTGCATTGGCCTGGCTGCGGGTGTCGGGCTTCTCGTCCTCGTCGTCGTCGAGATCCTTGTCGGAGCCCTTGCCCGCGATCGAGTCGCGGAACTCCTTCATGCCGGAGCCCAGCGAGCGGCCGAGACCCGGCAGTCGCTTGGGACCGAAGATCACGAGGACGATCACCAGGACGATGATCAACTCTGTGGGACCGATGCTGTTGAACAAGAGGCTGATCCTTTTCGAGGCGCTCTGCGAAGGGTAGCGAGAGGGAGCTTGACCCATTTGAGTCAAGTTCGCGAACGCCATGCCGATCTTAGGGCCACAACCGCACGACCCACCGAACTTACGATGAGCAACCCCACTCCCAACAACGGTCAATACGTCCGCCGCGTGGTCCTTCCTTCGGGCCGCGCGATCGAGGTCGTCTACTTCGAGACGCTTGCCGACGAAGTCGCCGCTGCGGTCCCCGTCAAGGGCCCGCTGCAGGACCTGCACGTGTGCCCCGAGTGCGACCGCGATCTCGTGTATCCGGTCGAGTGGGAGGAGACCTCGCCGACGCATTGGGAGGTGCTCCTGCGCTGCCCCAACTGCGAGTGGAGCGACATCGACACGTTCGACCAGCCGACCGTCGACCGTTTCGACGAGAAGCTGGACATCGGGACCGAGATCCTCATCCGCGATCTCAAGCGCCTCCAGCAGGCCAACATGGAGGATGAGTGCGACCGGTTCGTCCGCGCGATCAACGCGGACGCGATCCTCCCCGAAGACTTTCTGCGCCCGTAGCTAGCTGTACCGGTCGACGACCCCGTCGGCCACCAGCTCCAGCGCTCCCTGCTGCGCCTCGGGCAGAACCGGCAGGTCGGCCTTCGCGTCGGCCACGATGCCGAGAGCCGTGGCGCGCGCATCCTCCAGCACTCCGGTGGCGGCGATCGCGTCGCACACCGCCTCCGCCTGTGCGGGCGTGCGCACCGCGCGCAGGTCGAGCGAGTGCAGCGCCGGATCGCGCTCGCGCGCCAGGATCAGCGGGAGCGTGACCGTGCCGTCGAGCAGGTCGGTGCCGCGGTGCTTGCCCGTGCGCTCGGCCGGCCCTGACACGTCGAGCACGTCGTCGAGCATCTGGAAAGCCAGCCCGATGCGGCGCCCGAAGCGGCCCAGCACGTCGACCGGCGCGGTGCCCTCCATCGCTCCCAGCTCGCATGCGGCCTGGAACAGGCGCGCGGTCTTGAGATCGCAGCGCTGGTCGTAGCGCTCGCGCGACACGCCGACGTTCCACGCGTCCTCGCGCTGCAGCAGCTCCCCTTCGGCGAGCGCCGACGAGGCGTCCGAGAGCACGCGCACGGACTCCGGAACGCCGTTGTGCGCCAGCTCGGCGAACGCGCGGGAGAACAGCAGGTCGCCGGTGGCGGTCGCGATCGCGCGGCCGGCGGTGGCCACGACCGTCGGCCGGCCCCGGCGCAGCTCGGCGGCGTCGAGCACGTCGTCGTGCACGAGCGTGGCGGAGTGGATCAGCTCGACCGCGACCATCGCGCGCAGCACCCGCTCCGGGTGCTCCGGCGACGGGCCGGCGGCCAGCAGCACGAGCAGCGGCCGCAGGCGCTTGCCGCCGGCCGCGATCGTGGCGCTCGCGTGCTCGGCGAGCACTGTCCCGTGCGAGCGCGCGAGCTCCATCAGCCGCTGCTCGAGCTGGTCCATCAGCCCCGGCACGTGCGCGCCGCCGGCCGCGATCACCGCCGCTACCGCTTCAGCGCTCGCCATCACGCGACCGTCCCGGAGTGCAGCGCGATGATCCCGCCCGCGGTGAGGATCCAGCGCACGTCGCGCAGCCCGGCGTCGTGCATCAGCGCCCCGAGCGGCTGCGGCCCCGGGAATCGCTTCACGGAGCTCGGCAGGTACGTGTAGGCCTGGTTCTCGCCGGTGAGTCGGCCGAGCAGCGGCACGATGCGATCGAACCACAACGAGAAGAAGGTCGACAAGGGCGGCTTGGTCGGCGTCGTGATCTCGAGCACCACGACACGGCCGCCCGGGCGCACGACGCGGACCATCTCACGCAGGCCGCGATCGAGGTCGGAGAAGTTGCGCGCGCCAAAGCCGACCGTGGCGGCGTCGAACGCGTCGTCGGGGTACGCCAGCGCGAGCGCGTTCGCCTGCTCCCACTGCACCGCGGCGCTCTTGGCGCGCGCCCGCTCGAGCATCCCCTCGGAGAAGTCGGAACCGACCACGTCGCCCCCGCGGCGCGCGAGCGCAATCGCCAGGTCCCCGGTGCCCGTCGCGACGTCGAGCGAGCGCGTGCCCGGGCCGACCCGCGCGAGGTCAACCGCGCGCTCACGCCAGCGATGGTGGAGCCCGGCCGTCATGACCGAGTTCATCACGTCGTAGACCCCCGCGATGCGATCAAACATCGCGCGGACCTGGCCCTCCTCGAGCGTTCCGGTGGTCAGAGGGCTAGGGGTCGCCGTCGAGCTGGGAGAGGAAGGCAACCAGCGCATCCTTCTTCTCCTTGGGCAGGCCGGCGAAGGAGGGCATCGGCGCGGTCGGGTTGTCGAGCGTGCGCTCGATCGCCGCCGGCGCGAGCTTGGTCGCGATCGCCGTCAGGTTCGGACCGGGGCCGCCGTTGCCGTTCTCGCCGATCTTGTGGCACGCGAGGCAGCCGGACTGCGCCGCCACGAGCTTGCCGGCCTCGTACTTCGGCCCGACCTTGTACTCGATCTCGTTCGGAGAGCCCGCGTTCGCGCCGAGGAAGGTGAGGTAGGCCATCGCGCCGATCACGAAGATGCCGGTGAAGGTCGCGACCGGCCGGCGCTCGGGCCGCCGCTCGGGCGAGCGGTCGATGAACGGCAGCAGGATGATCAGGATCATGCAGATCGTCGGGATGCCGATCGTCGCGAGCGGCGTCAGCTCCGGCGGCTTGATCACGCGCAGCAGCTCGAACAGGAAGAAGAAGTACCACTCCGGCCGCGGCACGTAGGTGGTGGTCGTCGGATCGGCCTTCGGCCCGAGCTCGGCGCCGAACAGGAGCGAGAGGAAGACGATCGTGAGCACCACGATCGCGGCCATGATGCTGTCCTTCGCGACCGCGTATGGGAAGAACGGCTTGCCCTTCGCCTTCAGCTGCGCGTACTCGCGGAGGTACTCCTCCTTCTCGGCCTGGTTCATCTCACACCCGGTCCTCGACGAGCTCGTCGTCGGAGGGCTCGGCCTTCATCCACGGCGGCGCCGTGGTGCCGAGCTTCGTCACGAGGTAGATGTGCGCCCCGATCAGCGCCGCGATCGCGCCTGGCACGAGCAGCATGTGGATCGAGTAGAAGCGCGACAGCGTCGTCGCGCCGAACTCCGCGCCGCCGCGCAGGAAGTCGCCCAGGTAGGGCCCCACGATCGGTCCTGAAGCGGTGATGTTGGCGGCCACGATCGTCGCCCAGTACGAGCGCTGGTCGAACGGCAGCAGGTAGCCGGTCAGGGACATGATGAACGTGCACAGCAGCAGCACGAAGCCGATGATCCAGTTCATCTCGCGCGGGTACTTGTACGCGCCGAAGAAGAACACGCGCCCCATGTGCAGGAAGATGAGAATGACCATGATGGTCGACCCCCACTTGTGCATCCCGCGCACGAACTCGCCGAGGAACACCTCGTTCGTGATCCGGCGAGTGGACTCGTAGGCGTCGGTGACGGACGGCGTGTAGTACATCGCCAGGAACACGCCGGTGACCGCCTGCGAGAGGAAGGCGAACATCGTCGCCGACCCGAACGTGTAGAACCAGTTCGTGCCCTTGGGCACCTTGCGGAACATCACCCACCGCAGGGCGCCTGACAGCGACGTGCGCTCGTCGATCCAGTCGGCCGCATGGATCCCGGCCTCCTTGGCCTGATCGAGCGGCTTGACCTTCTCGGCCTCGCCGGGTCGCTTCGGGCGAGGCGACAGGAGCGGCGGGAGGGCTGGGAGCTTTGGCATCGTCTAGTTCACCTTGGGCGCCAGCTTGGGCGTCGAGAAACGTGGTGGGTAGACGTACGGGCCGAGCCCGTCGAGGGTCTGCGCCGGATCGCGGTAGTCCTGGAAGATCTTGAACTCGGAGTTGACCGAGTAGCGCGGGCCGACCTCCACCTGGTCGCCCTCGACGCGCGTGAAGAAGCGGTCGAGCGGGCGGACCGGCGGTCCGCCGTCGACCGCGCCCGTGAAGTCGTAGACGCCGCCGTGGCACGGGCAGATGAACCGCTCCGAAGCGGCAACGAAGCGCACCGGGCAGCCGAGGTGCATGCAGCGCGTGGAGAGCGCGATGAAGTGGCCACCGCCCGGGATGTCCGCCTGCCTCTCGCCGTCGATGTCCGGGTTGTGGGCGCGGATGTAGACGGTCGTCTTGCCGACCTCGCCGATGCCCTGAACGGTCGTGACGACCTTTGGGACGTACGTGTCGTCGGGGAAATCGGCGGGCGGGCCGACTGGCTCCCAGGTGACCGGCGGCCGCTCGAATATGGCATTCCCAACCGCGAAGCCCAGCGCCGGCAGCACGAAGGCGGCCACCGCGATCCCGCCGCCCGCGTGGACGGCGAGCGACATCGCCCGTCTGCGCGTGACGGTCTCCCCCTCGAAGGCACCCGGGATCAGGCGTTCTTCGGTGTACTTCGGCTTCGGTGGTTTGCGGCGCGACTGGGGCACTTGCGGAGCGAAACCATATCGAGCCGGGAGCGGTAAACGGCCGGTGGGCGGGCCTACGAGTTGCCGCGCCACGCGGCCTTGGCGGCCTCGTGGTCCGCGGGCGGGCCATCGCCCACGACACGCACCCCCGCCTCCCAGACGGCAGCCGCCCGCGCGGGGTCGCCCTCGGCGTGCGCCTGGGCGGCGAGTGAGATCACATCGGCCAGCTCGCCGACCGCCGCGAGGTCGCCGAGCTCGGCCAGCCGGGCCAGCCCGAGGGCGTACAGCCGGTCACCGGCCAGCAGCGAGAGGTCAGGGTCCTCGGGCCGCACGACGCGACCGGACGCGTAGTGGAGGAGGTAGCCCTCGTGGATCGCCTCGACGAGCAGCGCGTAGTCCTCCTCGCGGCCGGCGGCGCGAGGGCCGGCGGCCGCGACCGCGCCGTACGCGCCGTCGCCGGCGGCCGGCGACACGGTGTGCGCGAGCAGCCCGCCGCTCCCCTGGACCTCGGTGGCGAGTCGGTCGAGAACGGTCATGACACTTCGGCGAATGCCGCAGCCGCGGCCTCGACGGTCCGCGTGACGTGCTCGGAGGCATGGGCCAGCGATGGGAACCAGGCCTCGAACTGCGACGGCGGCGGGTAGACCCCGCGGGCCAGCAGCGCGCGGCACCAGGCGCCGTAGCCGTCGGTGTCGCAGGCGACCGCGCCGGCGTAGTCGGTCGGCGGCGTGGCTGCGAAGAAGACGGTCAACAGGCCGGTGGTGTGGACGACGCTCACCGGTCGGTCGCCGGCGGCCTCGCGCAGGCCGTCGGCCAGTGCCTCGGTGGTCGCCGACAGCGTCAGGTACGCCTCCTCGTCGAGCAACTCGAGCGCCGCGCGTCCGGCCGCGACTGCGAGCGGGTTCCCGCTCAGCGTGCCGGCCTGGTAGACGTCACCGGCCGGTGCGATCCGCTCCATCAGCTGCGCGGACCCGCCGTACGCCGCCGCCGGCAGCCCGCCTCCGACGACCTTGCCCAGCACCGTCAGGTCGGGCAGCACGCCGGTCAGCTCCTGCGCCCCGCCCGGCGAGATCCGGAAGCCGGTGATGACCTCGTCGAACACCAGCAGCGCGCCGTGCTCGGTCGCGAGCTCGCGCAGCAGCTCGAGGAAACCGCACTCCGGCGGCACCAGGCCCATGTTGGCCGGGTACGGCTCGCAGATGACGGCGGCGAACTCGTGCTGGCCGAACGCGGCCCGCAGCGTCGCAGCATCGTTCCAAGGC
This sequence comes from uncultured Solirubrobacteraceae bacterium, assembly GCA_963792385.1. Lineage (GTDB taxonomy): Bacteria > Actinomycetota > Thermoleophilia > Solirubrobacterales > Solirubrobacteraceae > DASSUW01. The sequence continues at coordinate 601,218 of CAWBVZ010000004.1, forward strand.
ACGACGACCGTCTCGGCGGTAGCGGCCGCCGACACGCCGGGTGACGCCGGCAATCCCTGCGTGGCCATCCCCGATCCCGCCTCGGCGAGCAGCCCGTCGACATGGCCGTGATAGGCGCCGGCGAACTTCAGCACCATGTCGCGGCCGGTCACGGCGCGCGCGAGCCGCAGCGCGCTCATCGTCGCCTCGGTGCCCGAAGACGTCATGCGCAGCATGTCCACGGCCGGCATCCGCGCGCACACCAGTTCCGCGAGTTCGACTTCGCCGGCGGTCGCGGCGCCGAAGGTCGTGCCGCGCGCGGCCGCTTCCGTGACCGCGTCGATCACCGCCGGCAGCGCGTGGCCGTGGATCAGCGGGCCCCACGAGCAGACGTAGTCGACGTAGGTGTTGCCGTCGACGTCCACGATCTCGGCGCCCTCGGCGCGCTCGATGAAGATCGGGTCGCGGCCGATCGACCGCATCGCGCGCACAGGCGAGTTCACGCCGCCCGGAAGGACGTGCAGCGCGCGCCTATAGAGCTCCGCCGACCGGACGTCCGAGATCGAGGTGGTCAGGCCCGCTCCTCCTCCCAGCGGCTGAAGTCGCCGGTGAAGTAGAGCATCCGGACCTTCTTGAACTCAGTCGATGAGTACAGCGTCGCGCGCTCGCTGATGCCGGTCGCCTCGGCGATCGAATCGAGCACCGAGTCGCACTCCTCCTTCGAGCGCCCGTGGGCCATCGTGAACACCGAGTACGGCCAGTCGGGGTAGGTCGGGCGCTGGTAGCAGTGCGAGACGCCGCGGAACGAGGCCATGCGCTTGCCGGTCTCGAGGATCTCGGGGTCCGGGACCTTCCAGACACCCATGCCGTTGGCGGAGAAGCCGGCGCGGCGGTGGTAGAGGATCGCGGCGACGCGACGCAGACCGCCGCGCTCGCGCAGCGACTCCAGGCGAGCCAGCACCGCCTCCTGGGAGACCCCGAGCTTCTCGGCCGCCGGCGCGTACGGCTCGCTGATCACCGGCATCGGGCCCTGCGTCGCGAGAATCGTCTGGACGTCCTCGTCGGTCACCTCGATCGGGTTGAGCTCGATCGGCTCGACCGCCTCGCCGGCGACCGACAGCGCGTCGGTGCCGCGCTCCATCTCGAGGTCCATGCGGATCTTGAAAAGCTTCAAAGTCGGGAGCTGGCGGATCGACTCGGCGCCGGTCTCGGCCTGCAGCGCGTCGAGGGTGCCCTGCATGCCGAGCTTGGACCCAGGTTCGACGGCGAGCGTGAACCAGAGGTTGAAATCGTGGTTCCGCAGGTAGTTGTGCGTCACGCCCGGGTGCGAGTTGATGACCTTCGCGGCGCGGTGCGGGTGCTCAGCGTCGACCTTGGCGGCCACGAGCATCGACTGGTAGCCGAGCGCACGCGTGTCGAAGATCGGCGTGATCTCGCGGATGATCCGCTTGTCGAGCAGCTCCTGGACCCGCGTCATGACCTGCGCCTCGGTCACGCCCGCGAGGCCGGCGACGTGCGCGAACGGCCGCGCCGTGAGCGCGAAGCTGCCCTGCATCAGGTTGAGGAGCCGCTTGTCGGCCTCATCAAGCGGGATCGCAGCGCCGTCCTTACGGCTGCGGATCTTCAGCGAAGCCATCGGGCGACGTCCTTGGCGTGGTAGGTGATCACGATGTCGGCTCCCGCGCGGCGGATGCCGGTGAGCGCCTCCAGAACAGCGGCGCGCTCGTCGAGCAGTCCCGCCGCGGCGGCGGCCTTGAGCATCGCGTACTCGCCGCTGACGTTGTAGGCGGCGACCGGCAGGTCGGTGCTCTCGCGCACGCGCCGGATCACGTCCAGGTACGGGAGCGCCGGCTTGACGATCACGATGTCCGCGCCCTCGGCGGCATCGAGCGCGACCTCGCGCAGCGCCTCGCGCGCGTTCGCGGGATCCATCTGGTAGCCGCGGCGGTCGCCGGTCTGCGGCGTCGAGTCGGCGGCCTCGCGGAACGGCCCGTAGAACGCCGAGGCGAACTTGGCGCTGTAGGCGATGATCGGCGTCTCGGAGAGCCCGTGCTCGTCGAGCGCCGCGCGCAGCGCTCCGACGCGCCCGTCCATCATGTCGCTCGGCGCGACGGCGTCGACGCCGGCCTCGGCCTGCGAGACCGCGGTACGGGCGAGCAGCTCGAGCGTCGCGTCGTTGTCGACGACCCCGTCGGACCGGAGCACGCCGCAGTGGCCGTGGCTCGTGTACTCGCACAGGCACAGGTCGGCGATCACGAGCAGATCGGGGTGCGCGGCCTTGATCGCGCGCGTCGCGAGCTGGACGACGCCCTCGTCGTCCCAGGCGCCGGATCCCTGCTCGTCCTTGTCGGCCGGCAGGCCGAACAGCAGCACGGCCGGGATCCCGAGCGCGGCCGCCTCGCCCGCCTCCTCGACGGCGCCGTCGATCGACAGGTGGTCGATCCCCGGCATCGACGGGATCGGCGTGCGGCGCTCGCCGCCGGCGACCACGAACATCGGGTAGATCAGGTGGTCGACCGACAGGTCGGTCTCGCGCACAAGGCCCCTGAGGAGGCCCGTGCTGCGGAGGCGGCGGAGTCTGGTGGCGGGAAACACGAGGAACGAATATAGGTCAGTCGAACCGGCGCAGGGCGATCCGAGCCAGGATCGCGAAACCCGCGGTGAGGCCGAGCAGGTGCAGGACCGGCAGCCATAGGTCGCCGCCGTTGATCGCGCCGTCGAGCGCGCGCAGCGCCGGTTTGAACGGGAACAGGCCGGAGACGACGTTGATCACGTTGTACAGGCCGGCGTCCACGCTGCCGGATGGGACGAGCGCCAGGAAGACGATCGGCAGCGCCAGCAGGAACGCCAACAGCGACGCCGCGCGGACCTCGCGCGTGAGCCCGCCGATCGCCGTTCCCATCGCCGCGAAGCCGAGCGCGCCGCCCGCCAGCGCCGCGAGCCAGGCCGGGATCCGGCTCCAGTCGAGGCCGACGAAGGCCGCCAGGCCGAACAGCATCGCGAGCGTTACCGCCAGCGCGCATAGCGCGCTCAGGACGATCTTCTCCGTCAGCAGCTGGGAGCGCGAGACCAGCCCGCGCACGAGCCGGCCGAACGCCTGCTCCTCGCGCTCGAGCGCCAGCAGGCCGGACGCGAGCAGGAGCGTCACGAACATCAGCGACACGGTGACCGCGACGGCGACCGCGAACGAGTCGAGCGACGTCTTGCGGCCGTTGACGATGTGCTGCTCGACGTCCACCGGCGTGCCGATCGAGGCGAGGATCGGGCGCGAGACGTCGAGGTTGTCGGCCGCCAGGCGGGCGAAGCGCGCCACCTGGGCGAGCTGCACGCGCTCGGGAGAGTCCTCCGGCAGGCCGGCGGCAACGCTCTCGATGATCCCCTGCGAGCGCTCCAGGCCGAGGATCTTGATTGCGCCGACGAGTGGCAGTGAGACGTCGCCGCCACGCACGATCACGTCGATGTAGCGCGCCGCCTCGCGCAGCACGGCGTCCGACAGCGCGTTGTTGGCGTCGGCCAGGCGAGCCTCGATCGTCGCCTCGACGAAGCGGCGCTTCACCGGGTCGTCGGCGTTGTAGTAGACCTCGATCACCGGCGGGTCGCCGCCGCCGAGCCCGAGCGTCGCGCGCAGCCGCTCAGTCGCGTTCTCCGGGATCACCATCGCGCCCAGGACCTCGCCGTCGCGGACCTTCGCGATCGCCTCCTCGCGCGTGTCGACGCGAACCGGGTCGATCGACTCGAACAGCCGGCCTGCGTAGTCGCCGACGTCGAGCGAGCGGCCGCCGACCTTGAAGTTGGTCTCGCCCTCGGGCACGAGGTTGGCGAACGCGACGCGCGGCTTGTCGGGCCCGCCGGACAGCGCCAGCCCGAACAGCACCGCGATCACGATCGGGTAGATGATCAGCAGCGCCACGAGCAGCGGCGAGCGGCGCAGGATCTGGAGGTCCTTGAGCAGTAGCCAGCGCATTGCGCCTAATGGCCCTGGTCGTGGAGGAAGCGGACGAACGCGGTCTCGAAGTCGGGCGCGGCGGCGGTCGCGCCCGTGGCCGTCTCCAGCGCGGCAGGCGTGCCGGTGAACAGCAGCTCGCCGTCGGCGAGTACGAGCAGACGATCGGCGTAGCGCTCGGCCTCGCCGACGTCGTGGGTCGAGAACACCACGGTCGTGCCGAGGGCGGAGAGGAACTCCCACAGCCGCTCGCGCTGGCGCGGGTCCAGCGACGCCGACGGCTCGTCGAGCAGGAGCACAACCGGCTCGCCGATCAGGCCGATCGCGATGTTGACGCGCTGGCGATTGCCGCCGGAGAGCTTGCCGACCTCGTCGCCGGCGCGGTCGCCGAGCGCCGTCTGCTCGAGCATCTGCCCGACGGTGCCTTCGACGTCTGGGACCTTCTCGAGCCGGGCGAACAGGCGCAGGTTCTCGGCCACGGAGAGCTTCGAGTACAGCGCCGGCTGCTGCGGTACCCAGCCAACCTCCTCGGGCCGCAGCGACACCGTGCCCGCGGTCGGCTGCAGCGCGCCGGCGAGGATCGCGAGCAGCGTCGTCTTGCCCGCGCCGTTGGGGCCGATCACGGCGACCCGCTCCCCGTCCGCGATCTCGAACGACACGGCGCGCAACGCGTCGCGCGTCCCGTAGCGCTTGGAGACCGAGTCGGCGCGCATGGCGGCGGTGAGGCTATCCAGGCGCGGTCGATGCGGCGGCCGCTTCGGCGTCCGGCCCGCCCAGCTCGGTGCCGCATGACGGGCACGTCTTCGCGCCCTCGGGGCAGTCGGTGCCGCACTCCGGGCACTCGCGCCGCGCATCCGGCAACGCGTCCGGCACAGGATCGGCCGCGGACGGCAGGTCCCAGCGATCGAACGTGAAGTTGTGGCGGAAGTAGTCGACGCTCTCGCGCACGATCGCCGCCAGCGGAAGCGCGAGGAACGCCCCGATCAAGCCATACACCTGTCCGCCCAGCAGCAGCGCGAAGATCACCAGCAGCGGGTTGATCCGCAGCGCCTGCGAGAACACGGTCGGCGCGACGATGTGGCCCTCGATCTGCTGGAGCGCGGTGAACGCGATCGTCAGCCACAGCGCGTCGAGCGGCTCGCCGCTGAACAGCGCGATCAGCACCGGCGGGCCGGCGCCGATCGCCGGGCCGACGTACGGGATCAGCTCGGCGAACGCGTACCACAGGCCGAAGAACAGGGCGTACGTCTTGCCGTCGGGGAAGATGCCGACCGACCCGAGCACCCACAGCGTCACGCCGGCGCTCGTGCCCATGATCAGCGAGAACAGCAGCTGGCCGCGCACGTAGCCGATCACGGCGCGCTGGATCCTCGTCGGGTAGTCGTCCTCGGCGCCGGGCCGGCGCGGGACGACCGAGCGCACGGTGGCGCCGATCCGTTCTCCGTACAGCAGCATGTACACGCTGATCACGATCACGAGGATCACCGCCAGCGAAGCCTCGACGAGCGTGACGAGCGCATCCTGCGTGAAGGCCACGAGCTCGCCCGACCCCGCCGAAAGGTCGCGGCCGAGCGAGCCGAGCGCCGACTGGCCCTCGTCGGCGATCTGCACGTCGATGCCGTTGTCGTCGAGCCACGACTGCACGTCCGCCAGCGTCTCGTTCGCGTCGTCCACGAGCTCCGGCACGTTGTCGCGGAACGCCGACACCTGGTCCGCCAGCGGGTTGGCGAGCAGCACGCCGATCCCCGTCAGCAAGCAGACCATGGACAGCATTACGACCAGGACGGCGACGCCGCGAGGGAAGCGCGCGCGCCGCAGCACCATCACCAACGGGTTCAGCAGCAGCGCAATGAGCGCGCCGATGATGAACAGCAGCAGCACCGGCCCCGCCGCTCGCAGAATGACGTACAAGCCGAGCAACGCGAGCGGGAGCGCGACGAGCTGCACCCACCGCGGAACCACAAGCCGGGAATCCTGCTCGGTCACGCCTCATAGCATGACCACTCGTGACGTCGATCCTCTTCATCGGTGACGTGGTCGCGCGAGCCGGCCGCCACGCCGTGCGCGACATGCTCCCCGGCCTGCGCGACGAGCTCGAGCTCGACTTCGTCGTCGCCAACGGCGAGAACGCCGCCGGCGGGATCGGGATCACGCCGAAGGAGGCGAAGGAGCTGTTCGGGAACGGCGTCGACGTGATCACGCTCGGCAACCACACGTATCGTCACCGCGAGGTGTGGCCGTACCTCGACGAGCAGCCGAACATCCTGCGCCCGGCCAACTTCCTGCGCACCCAGCCCGGCCACGGCACGACGATCGTCGAGCGCGACGGGACGTCGCTCGGCGTCGTCAACCTCAGCGGCAACCTCTACCTGCAGGCGGGCAGCCCGGCACTGGTAACGATCGACGAGGCGCTGAAGGAGGTGCAGGACGCCGATCACGTGCTGGTCGACATGCACGCCGAGGCGACGAGCGAGAAGGTCGCGCTCGGCTGGTACCTCGACGGCCGCGTCACCGCCGTCGTGGGCACGCACACGCACGTGCCGACCGCGGACGCGCGCGTGCTCCCGGGCGGGACCGCCTACATCACCGACGTCGGCATGACCGGCGCGCGCGGCGGAGTGATCGGCGTCAAGCGCGAGCAGTCGATCACGGTCATGCGCACGCAGATGCCGCAGCGCTTCGACGCCGCGGACGAGGACCCGTGGCTGAACGCGGTGCTCATCCGGAGCTCGCAGCGGGGCCGGGCGGACTCGATCGAGTCGGTGCTGCGGCCGGCGCCCTGAGCAGCGCGAGCCAGACCAGCGGCGCGAACCAGACGAGGTAGAGGTAGAACCAGTGGTCGGCGCCGAGCTGCGCGGCGATCAGCACAGCCGCCGCGAGCGCGGCCACGGTCGCGGTGTCGCGCCGACGGGGGACGAACGCGACGGCGATGGCCAGGGCCGCGGCCGCAAGCTGCACCGCGAGCTGCAGCCCGCCGGCGCCGCCCCAGATCGAGAACGGCGAGTCGCGGTCGGCCTGGAAGCCGACGGTGCGGTCGAGCAGCGTCCTGAGGTCGAACGGCGCGACCACGAGCACCACCGTGGCAACGAACGCGATCACCGCCGCCGGTCGCCTCCCGACGAGCAGCGGCGCCAGCGCCAGCGGCGCGAGCTTCGTCAGACCCGCAAGCGCGGCCAGCGCGCCGCGCGCCACCGGCCGCGCCGAGGCGAGCAGCGCGGCAAGCACGAGCAGAGGCACGAGCGCGTCATTAGAGCCGCTGGCGGTCACGAGCAACGTGAACGGATACGCCGCCCACAAGTACGCGACGAGCACGCCGCCAAGCCGCCACAGCAGCACGATGCAGCCGAGGTCGAACGCGATCGCCGCCGCGTGCGCGGCCGGCAGGCCGTCCCAGCCCCCGCCCCACGGGAGGACCTGCTCGAACGGCACGTAGGCTGCGTATGCCACCGGCCCGTACGTGTCGCCGTGGGCGATCGGGTCGACGAAGGCGCCGTACAGCGGCTCGCCGCCGGCCAGCCGGTCGGCGCCGACGACGCTCGCGTAGCCGACGTCGATCACGTTGCCGGTGAGGTTGAGCGCGATCCGCACGCCGATCAGGAACATCAGCGCGACCGTGAGGAAGTTCGCCGTAACGCGCAGCGGCGGCGGCCCGTGCCGCGGGTGCCAGGCGACCCACAGCATGCGGGCGAGCAGGTAGGCCAGTAGCGGGTACACCGTCGGGACCGAGAGGCCGAGGTTGGCGGTGTAGAAGGCTGCGTAGGACAGCGAGAACGCGAGCAGCACGGCGAGGTCGAGGTGCAGGATCCGTGGCGGCCCGCGCAGGAACGGCAGCACGAACAGCACGCTCAGGCCGGCCCAGATCCACCACGTGTTCGCCGCGCGCCCGAAGAAGCCCGGGTAGCCGCGCGCCATCGGCCAGCGCGCCCGGACGCCGGTCCACGCCTCCAGCACCCGCCCGCTGCGGTCGTCCACGAGCACCTGCACCTGCTCCTGCCCCGCCGGGGCTTCGTAAAGCGACACCCGCCAGCGCCGCCCCCGGTCGCGGAACGCGCGGAAGAAGCTACGTCTGTGCGCGGCCCGCTCGGCGCGCATCTGCGGCGTGCCTGCCGCGATCGCGATCGCCTCCGCCGCCGTCAGCCGCCAGCGCTCCTGCGCACCCGCGGCCGCCGGCAGAGCCAGGGCGGTGAGCGCAACGAGCGCGGCGGTCAGACCCCGAAGTGCTCGCACACCATCGGGACCACGTCGCGCAGCGCCCACTGCTCGCGCGCGTCCGACGACTCGGGACCGGTGCCGCACCACAGCAGCGAGCCGAGCGAGTCGTTGGCGTGCAGCGAGCCGTGCGAGCCGCCGCCCACGTGGTGCGCACCGCCCCAGTCGAGGAACTCGTAGCCGGTGCGCGCCGATGCCAGCACCTCGCCGGCCGTGCGCGTGCGCAGCGCCGACCACGTGCGGCCGAGCGCGTCCGGATAGGCGGCGGAGCCGATCTTGCCGTCGCGCACCTGGAGCGCGAGCAGGTCGAGGTCGCCCTCCACGTGCCACCGACCTCCGCGCGCGTCCACGACGTCGCCGCCCGGCGAGAAGCGCAGCTCCTTGATCTCCCCGCCGCGCTCCCCGCGGATCGCGGCCTCGCCGTCGGGGTGGTCGGTCATCCGCATCACGATGTCCACGCCCTCGAGCGCGAGCAGCGTGCGCTCGATCCGCGGCACGAGATCGGCGCGGCGGTCGCGGTCGAGCACGTAGACCTGCGCGGCGCGCGAGTTCGGGCACACGGCCACGTCGGCGTCGCCGCCGCGGCCGCGCGCGGCGGGCAGGACGTCGAAGCCGTCGAACGCCTTGAACAGGTCGATCTCCTCCTCCACGCGCGACTGCGAATGGTCCGAGCACACGATCACCGCGTGGTCCTCGAGGAACGCCTCGGGGCCGCCGGCGGGCTCCATCATCCGCTCGAGCTGGCGGTCGGCCGACGCCAGCGAGTCGACCTGTGAGAACGGCCCGTACTTATGCGAGTGCGTGTCGTTGTCGGGGAGGGAGAAGAGCATGAAGTCGAACAGGTCGTGCTCGACCATGTACTCGCCGACGCAGCCGGAGTGCTGGTCGCGCACGCCGGGCAGCCCGAGCTGCGAGCGGCACGGCGTCTTGCGCGAGGCGAAGATGTCGGCGTAGAACAGCTCCTTCGGGCCGTACACGGCGTGCCGGAACACCGTCGACGCGATCCGGGTCAGCGCGGTGTCGCCGGACACCTCGTGGCGGTGGCGCCCGCGGTACATCAGATAGGTCGTGCCGGCCGTGCGCACGTCGGCGTCGTCGAGCCGCTCGAACACCGTCAGCACGTCCTTCGACAGGTGCTCGAGGTTCATGTTGTAGATCGTGTCGGTGAGCGACTGCTTGAGCCCGAACGACTGCGAGGCGCGGAAGCTCGTGCCGTATTCGACGTAGCGACCGTCGCCCCGGTGATACCAGTTCATGCCCGGGATCTCATGCACGTCCGGCCCCACACCGGTGGCGATCGAGGCCGCGCAGACCGGCGTCACCGACGGGAACGCGGCGACGCAGTCGTCGACATGCTGGCCGCGCTCGAGCAGCAGCTTCAGCGTCGGCGCCCGCCCACTCACGACAGCCCGCTCCAGCATCGCGGGCTTCATGGCGTCGATGACGACGAGGACGAGCTTCTTCAACGCAGTATGCGGAGGCCGGCGTATTTCTCGCCGGCGCGTCGCTTCCCGCCCACGAGCAGCCACGCGAGGCCCGCGACCACGAGGATCGCGAGCGGCGGGAAAAGGATCGACAGACCGGCCGCGCCCAGCGCCGCGCCCTCGCCGTAGATGGGGAGCGCTCCCTGGGCTTCGGGATCGAGCCGCTTACGCACACGGATGAACAGCGAGCGGGCGGCAAAGAAGCCGAGCGTCGCGGCGGCGGCGCCCCCGACGATGCCGGGCGCGATCGCGTAGTCGTGGTCGGCCAGCGACCCCGCCGCCACCAGTGCCCCGAGCGCGACAGCGACCGCCAGCAGTAGCCAGACCAGCGCCCCGCTGTCCAGGTTCGCCCGCCGGCGCTGCGCGAAGTCGGCGAGCGCGACCAGCACGAACACGCCGAGCAGGAACCCCGGCGACTCCAGGAACGCGAAGCTGGTCCCATCGAAGTCCAGCCCGACGTTCGCCGACGCGAGCGCGCCCGCCAGGAGCACCGGCAGGAACGGCCGGATGCCGATGGCAGCGGCGATACCAATGCCCTGGAGCAGGTCAAGCGCGAAGTCCACAGCGCGTGCGACGATAGCGGTGGATGGGCCGAGATGAGACACCGAGGCGCTCTGGCGCGCGGGACCTCGAGCGCTACGCGGGACTGTTCTCGCGGCGCACGCAGGCGATGAAGTCGTCCGCGATGCGGGACCTGATGGCCGTGACCGCGCGGCCGGAGATCATCTCGCTCGCCGGCGGGCTTCCGGACACCTCCACGTTCCCCGCGGAGGACTTCGCCGCGCTGATGGCGCGCGTGGCAGTCGACGCGTCGGCGCGCGCGCTCCAGTACGGGCCGACCGAGGGCCTGGACGAGGTCAAGGACTGCATAGCCCAGGTGATGGCGGCCGAGGGCATGCACGTCGAGCCCGAGGATCTGCTGGTCACCACCGGCGGCCAGCAGGTGATCGATCTCGTGTGCAAGACGCTGATCGACCCCGGCGACGTCGTGATCGCCGAGGCGCCGACCTATCCCGGCGCCGTGCCGGTGTTCATCTCCTACCAGGCCGACGTCGTGCAGATCGAGATGGACGAGAACGGCATGCGGATCGACGTGCTGCGCGCCGAGCTCGAGCGGCTCGACCGCGAGGGTCGCGTGCCGAAGTTCATCTACACGGTGCCGTCGTTCCAGAACCCGGCGGGCGTGACGCTGGCGCTCGAGCGGCGCGAGGAGCTGGTGCGAATCGCGCATGAGCGCGAGCTGCTCGTGCTCGAGGACAACCCGTATGGGCTGCTGCGCTACGAGGGCGACCCGCTGCCGACGCTGTTCTCGCTCGACGGCGGCGAGTACGTGATCTACCTCGGCACGTTCTCGAAGATCCTCTCGCCCGGCCTGCGCCTGGGATGGACGTCGGCTCCGCGGCCGGTGCTCGACAAGCTCAACCTCGGCAAGGGCGGCGTCGACCTGTGCTCGTCGACGATCTCGCAGCTGTTCGTCTCGACGTACTTCGCCGAGCGCGACTGGCGCGCCTACGTCGGCACGTTGGTCGACCTCTACCGCCGGCGCCGCGACGCAATGTTGGCCGCGCTCGCCGAGCACCTGCCGCGCGAGGCGACGTGGACGGAGCCCGCGGGCGGCCTGTTCATCTGGGCGCGGCTGCCGGACTACATCGACACGACCGACTTGCTCGCGCGCGCGCTGCGCGAGAACGTGGCGTTCGTCCCGGGGCGCGCGGCGTACCTCGACGGGCGCGGCGGCTCGGAGATGCGCTTGAACTTCTCCGGCGTGAGCGAGGACGACATCCGCGAGGGCATCCGCCGGATCGGTGAGGTCGTGCGCGAGCAGGTGGCGCTGTACTCGACGCTCACCGGCACGCAGCCGTCGGTGCCGTCCGCGCGCGCGGAGGACGAGCCGCCGAACGTCGTCGAGTTCCGGCGGCGGACCGGATGAAGGTCGCGGTCCTCAAGGGCGGGCGGTCGCTCGAGCGCACGGTGTCGCTGCGCTCCGGCGCGCGGGTCGAGGACGCGCTCCAGCGGCTCGACCACGATGTCGTCGCGATCGACGTCGGGCCCGACCTGGTCGATCGCCTGCTGGAGCTGCAGCCGGACGTCGCGTTCGTCGCGCTGCACGGCCGTGGCGGCGAGGACGGCACCGTGCAGGAGCTGCTGGAGCTGATCGGCGTGCCGTACACGGCATCCGGGCCGTCGGCCTGCTCGCGCTGCATGGACAAGGTCGTGGCGAAGTACGAGATGCGCGGCGCGGGGTTGCCGACGCCGGACTTCTACGCGTTCAGTCAGGCCGCGTTCGAGGAGCTCGGGGCCGCGCGGGCGCTGCCCGCGCTCGAGGAGCGCCTCGACTTCCCGGTCGTGGTCAAGCCCGCCGCCCAGGGATCGGCGCTCGGCGTCAAGTTCGCCCGCACCGCCGCCGACGTGCCGGCGGCGATCGTGGCCGCCTTCTCCTACGACACCAAGGTCCTGCTCGAGCGGTACGTGGCGGGCCGCGACCTCGCGGTGTCCGTGCTCGACGGACCGGACGGGCCTGAGGCACTGCCGGTCGTCGAGGCGGTTCCGAACGAGGACGACTTCTACGACTTCGAGGCCCGCTACGAGATCGGCCGGACGACGTTCACGTGCCCGGCGGACATCGGGCCGGAGGCGACCGCGCGAGCGCAGGAGCTGGCGCTGGCCGCGTACACGACGCTCGGCTGCTCGGGCTTCGCGCGCGTCGACCTGATGCTCGACGACGCCAGCGGCGAGCTGCAGCTGCTGGAGGCGAACGCGATCCCGGGGCTGACCGACACGTCGCTGCTGCCGCTCGCCGCCGAGGCGGCCGGCATCCCGTTCGAGGACCTGATCGCGCGGATCCTCGAGCTTGCTGTCACTCGCACCCCTGCCTAAGAGGGCGAAGCCCGGTCTCTGACGCCATGGATGGCGTCATCCCCATCAGATGGACGACCGGATGTCGGCCGGGCTAGCTATCCCCCATGAAGTCCTCGGGGGTCACCTGGTCGAGGAACTCCTTGAACTTGTCCACGACCTCCTCGGTGTCCTCGACTTCGTGCTCGAACTCGATCGCGGACTCGGCGATCACGTCCTCGGCGGCGAAGATCGGGGCGCCCGAGCGCACGGCGAGAGCGAGCGCGTCGGAGGGCCGCGAGTCGATCTCGACCTCGCGCCCGTTCACGCTCAGCGTGATCGAGGCGTAGAACGTGTTCTCGCGCAGCTCCGTCACGGACACGCGCGTGCACGCGACCTCGAGCTCGCCGAGCATGTCGAACAGCAGGTCGTGCGTCATCGGCCGCGGCGTCGACGCCCCCTGAAGCTTCATCAGGATCGCGGCTGCCTCGGGGTGCCCGATCCAGATCGGCAGGAACTTGTTCGTATCGACAGCCTTCAGCAGCACGATCGGCTGCTTGCCGACCATGTCGAAGCTGACGCCGTAGATCACCATCTCCTGCAAGGGGGCACTCCTACTCGGGGCCGTGACGGCGAAGTCTAGCGGCCGATCCCCCCTGCTCGGAGGCCCTTCGCGCGCCCGGTCGGACGGGCGAAGAACGAGGAAGAATAGGCGCCATGACCACACTCTTCGTTGCTGTCGGCGGCGTCGTCGGCGTCCTGGCCCGCTTCGGCGTCAATCGCCTCTCCCTCCACGGCGAGGCGCTGTTGTGGTCGACCGTGGGGATCAACATCGTGGGATCGTTCCTGCTCGGCCTGCTGGCCGCTGAGGCGTGGTTCTCGCGCGACGTGCGCGAGGGCCTCGGAGTCGGCCTGCTCGGCGGGTTCACGACGTTCTCGACGTTCTCGGTCCAGATCGTGCTCGAGGTCGACGCCGGTCGCGTCGGGCGCGCGGGCGCGTACGTGCTCGCCTCCGTGGTGGGCGGGATCGCGGCCGCCGCGGCGGGCTACGCGCTCGGCCGCATGGCGCGATGACCGCACGGGAGCTCATGGCGGCGTGTCAGGCGCTGACCGGATCCGTCGAGGAGCGCCCGTTCCGCGATCCGGACGTGACCGTCTTCAAGGTCGGCGGGAAGATCTTTGCGATCACGCGACTGGAGGCCGATCCGCTGCGGGTGAGCCTGAAGTGCGAGCCCGACCTCGCCCAGCAACTGCGCGTCACCTATCCGACGATCACGCCCGGCTACCACCTCAACAAGCGCCACTGGAACACCGTCGTCCTCGACGACTCGCTCCCGCGTCAGATGGTGCTCGACATGATCGAGGACTCCTACGACCTCGTCGTCGCGTCGCTGCCGCGCGCGCGCCGGGCGAAGGTGGGCGATCCAGGACTCGAACCTGGGACCTCTTCCTTATCAGAGAAGCGCTCTAACCGACTGAGCTAATCGCCCGTTGGGGCGGCCATCATAGCGACCGCAAAGGGCCGGTTTCAGGCGGGCTCGAGCGCGCCGAGGCGTTGCGCGAGCGCCTCGGCGGCGCCCGGGTCGGAGAAGTCCATGACGACGCGGTAGCCGTCGCCGCGCGGTGCCACGCGGACGTCGGCGCCGAGCACCCGGCCGAGGGCGTCGGCGAGGCTCTGGGCGGCCTCGACCTGGTCCGGGTGGTGGTTCTGCGCGCTGCCGTTGGCGCCGGCGCGGGCGCTCGTCCGGCGGCCGCTCGTATCCCGAGCTCGGGCCTCGGTCTGACGGACGCTCCAGCCCTCCTGGACCGCAGTGCGGGCGAGCCGGCGTCGATCGTCGTGGTCAGCCGCGGTCAGCAGCGCGCGACCGTGCCCCTCGGTCAGGTGACCGGCGGTCAACAAGTCGAGCACCTCGTCGGGCAAATCGAGCAGTCGGAGGAGGTTCGAGACCGCCACGCGCGAGCGGCCGACGCGGCGGCCGACGTCCTCGCGCGTGAGGCCGAGCTCCTCGACGAGCAGCGCGCAGGCGCGAGCTTCCTCCACGGGGTTGAGGTCCTCGCGGGCCATGTTCTCGATCAGCGCCAGCTCGAGCGACTCGGCGTCGTCGTGCGCACGCACCACGGCAGGGACGGTGTCGAAGCCGGCCAGCTGGGCGGCACGCCAGCGGCGCTCGCCGGCGATCAGCTCATAGCTCCCGCCCGGCACCGGCCGCACCAGCACCGGCTGCAGGACGCCGCGCTCGCGGAGCGAGTCGGCGAGCGCGACCAGCGCGCCCTCGTCGAAGTCCCGCCGCGGCTGGCGCGGGTTCGGCGTCACAAGCTCCACCGGCACGTGGCGCAGCTCGGTCTCGCGCTCGGGCGCGTCGGAACCGGACGGCGCGAGCAGCGCCGACAGGCCGCGGCCCATGCCGCGCGGGCGCTCAGCCACGAGATGCCACCTCCTTGGCCAGCGCGAAGTAGGCCTCCGAGCCGGCGCAGTGCGGGTCGTGATGGATGACGGGGCGGCCGAAGCTCGGCGCCTCGCCCAAGCGGACATTGCGGGGGATCACGGTGTCGAACACCAGCGCGGGGAAGTGCTCGCGCACCTCGCGCTCGACGTCCTGGCCGAGCTTCGTGCGGTGGTCGTGCATCGTCAGCAGCATCCCGGCCACCGTCAGGCGCGGGTTCAGCTCGCGCTGGATCAGCGAAAGCGTGTCCAGCAGCCCGGCGAGCCCTTCGAGGGCGAAATACTCGGTCTGGACCGGCACGATCACCCGGTCCGCCGCCACGAGCGCGTTGACGGTCAGCGGCCCGAGCGAAGGCGGGCAGTCGAGCAACGTGAAGGCGAATCGCTCGCGCACGCCCGCGAGCGCGTCGCGCAGGCGCGTCTCAGACCCCGGCAGGCGAGGGAGTTCCATCGTCGCGCCGGCGAGGTCGGGCGTGGAGACGATCAGCGACAGGTGGTCGATGCCGGTGGGGCGGATCGCTTCGAGCGCGGCGATGTCGCCGCCGAGCACGTCGTAGAGGCCGGGGCCGCCGTTGCGCTCGACTCCGAGGCCGACCGTGGCGTTGCCCTGCGGGTCGACGTCGATGAGCAGCGTCTCGTATCCCGCCTCGGCGATGCAGGCGGCAACGTTGACGGCGGTGGTCGTCTTCCCGACCCCGCCTTTCTGGTTCGCGATCGCGTAAATCGTCCCCATTGGCCGCCTACGACGCTAGCGGGAGGTCCGGCGGACTCGAGCCTGGATCAGCCCGCGTTTCACACCAGCGGGCGCTTCACGGCCATCCCCGGCCGGCGCGGGAAGCGCTCCGGGGTGGGCCCGACCTTCACGAACACGTGCAACGTGCGCCCCTCGGCCGTCGGGTACGGCTCGACCGCCCGCACCTCCGTCGGCTCGAGCCCCAGTTGTGCCGCTGCGGCCTGCCCCGCCGCGGCCTCCGACGGGTCGACGGCGCCTTTCCATGCCACCAGCGCGCCGCCCTTGGCGAGCAGCGGCGCGGCGTACTCGCACAGCACGGGCAACGCCGCAACGGCGCGCACGGTGACGAGGTCGTGCGCGCCGAGCCCGGCCGGCCATTCCTCCGCTCGCGCGTGAACCACCTCGGCGTTGGCAACACCGCCTGCCGCCACCGCGCGCTCCAGGTAGCGGGTGTGCCGTACCGCGCTCTCCACCAGCGCCACGTGGGCGTCGGGCATCGCCGCCGCCAGCGCCAACCCGGGCCAGCCTGCGCCGGCGCCGAGGTCGGCGATCCGCCGAGCCGCGCGGACGAGGTCAAGGTCGAGCGCGACGAGCGAGTCCGCCACGTGGCGGTCCACCGCCTCGTCAACTGCGCGCACCGTGGTCGGCGCGGTCGGGTCCTTCGCCTGCAGCGCGAGGATCGCGCGCAGTGACTCGACACCCGCGGGCGGCACGCCGAAGCGCCGGGCGAGGTCGTCGAGTCGGGTCACGCGGCGAGCGCCGTGCGCGCGCGCAGCCTCCCGATCGCGTCGGCGTAGCGGCCCGTCATCGTGGTCAGGCGCTCGTAGGCGTGCGCGTCGAGGTTCGGCGTGATGTGGCGCTCGAGCACCGGCAGTAGATCGCCCACCAGCGCTTCGCCGCGCGCCATCCACTGGAAGTAGTGGCGACCGCCGTGGTGGTACGGCCCGTAGAGCTTCGAGCGCGGGAAGCGCTCGACCAGCCAGCGCAGCAGCGCCTCGTGGCGCACGTGCATGCGCAGTGTCACCTGGGGCTGGCGGCCGTCGCCGCCGAAGTGGCCCTCGGCGATCAGGAGCCCGACGACGATGCCCTCGTCACGTGGGTGCATGAACGCCAGTGTGCCATCCGACCCGGCGGTTGCGTGTTTCACCGGGGTGTGGAACGTGAAACGGGAGCTGCGGCGCCACTCAGGGCAGCGGCGCGACGACCAGGTGCCGGTCGGGCTCGGTGCCCTCCGAGTACGTCTCCACGTCGTCACGGTCCTTCAGGTGCTCGTGCACGACCTTGCGCTCGGTCGCGCTCATCGCGTCGAGCGCCACCGGGCGGCCGGAGCGGGCCGCGCGGGCCGCGGCCTGGTCGGCCTGGCGGTGGAGCATCTGCTCGCGGCGCTCGCGGTAGCCGGCGGCGTCGACCGTGACGCGCACGGCCTGGTCGCGGCCGGCCTCGCGGTTGGCGATCTTGAAGGCGAGATGCTGGACGGCGTCGATCGTCTGGCCGTGGCGACCGATGAACAGCCCGAGGTCGTCGCCCTCGAGCGTTCCACGGATACCGTCCTCGTCCTGTTCGACGACCACGCCGGCGCCGAGGCCGAGGGCCTCGGAAACCTTCTCGAGCAACTCCTGGACGCGCTCAACGGGTTCAGCAGTCATCGGCGCCTCCCTGAACGTTTCTTCTTCCGCCGCGGCGGTGACGGAGGCGGACCGCTCGGCTTGCCCTTGGGCGGGTTGCTGTCGCCGCCCGCCGTCACCGCGGCCGGCGTGGCGGTCGCCCCGCCGCTCGACCCGCCGCGTAACAGCTCACCCAGTCCCATGCCGGACTCGGATCCGGGTGGTCGCATCGGCCCGAGGCGGCGGCGGATGATCATCTGCTGCACGATCGTCCACAGGTTGGTCGTGATCCAGTAGACGAGCAGGCCGGCGGGGAAGTTGATGATGAAGACGACGAAGACGAACGGGAGCGCCAGGAAGATCATCCGCTGCGTCTTGTCGGTCGTGGTCGACATCAGCAGCGTCGACGCCAGTTGCGAGCCCACGTAGAGCACGATCAGGACCGCCAGGACCACGCCCGTCGCCTTGTTCGTCAGGTCCGGGATGAACAAGAATCCGGCGCCGTTGTCCTCGCCGCAGGGCACCGGGTTCGCCGTCCCGGGCGGGTTGACGTCTGGGCAGATGTCCAGCCGCAGATCGTCCTGGAGCATGTAGAACAACGACAGGAACACCGGGAGCTGTGCCAGGAGCGGGAGGCACGAGGCGAATGGGTTGATCTTGTTCTCCCGGTAGAACTTCATCATCTCCTGGTTGAGCCGCTCCTTGTCGCCCTTGTAGCGCTCCTGGAGCTTCTTCATCTCGGGCGCGTGCGAGGCGAGCGCCTGCATCGACTTGAACTGCTTGAACGTCAGCGGCAGCAAGCACGCGCGCACGAGCACCGTCATCGCGATGATCGAAAGCCCCCAGCTCAGGCCAACACTGTGGAACTGGAGCAGGATCCACTCGAAGAACTCGATCAGTGGGCTGAAGATGTCTCGCATCAGGAGAGGGGAGAGTGTGACGTGGGCGGCTCGACGGCCCGGGCCGCGCGGAACAGCGTCTGCGCCGAGACCGGGTCATACCCGCCGTGGCTGAACGGGTTGCAGCGCAGCAGCCGCCACGCCGCGAGTACCGAGCCGCGCAGTATGCCGTAGGACCGGATCGCCTGCATGGCGTAGGCCGAGCACGTCGGGTGGTACTTGCAGCGGCGCGGAAGCGCCGGGGAGATCAGGCGCTGGTACGCGCGGATCGGTGCGACCGCGGCGGCGCGTAGCGCCTTGCTCACGCCGCCTCCCGCGACCCGCCGCCACCGAGGTCGTCGACGAGCTCGGCGAGCGCGGTGCGCACACCGGCCGCGCCCTCGCGCTCGGCGAGCGCCAGCGCCTCCGGGCGGGCGACCACGACGTAGTCCGAGCCAACCGGAAGCCGGCCGGCCTCCTCCCAGAACGCTTCGCGCAGCACTCGCTTCACGCGCGTGCGGTCGACCGCGCCGCCGACGCGGCGGCCGACCGACAGGCCGAGCCGCGGGCCCTCCTCCTCGGCGTCCTCGCGGGGAAACGCGTACAGCACGAGGAACCGGTTGCCCTTCGACCGGCCCTGGCGGTACACGCGCTCGAACTCGGCGCTCCGCGAGAGGCGGCGGCGCTTCGGGCCACGCCCCCCGGTCGCGCGCTGCGACTCCACGGCGGTCAGACGGTCAGGCGCTTGCGGCCCTTGTCACGGCGGCGCTTGAGAACCAAGCGACCGGCGCGCGTGCTCATACGTGCGCGGAACCCGTGGGTACGGGCGCGCTTGCGCTTCTTGGGCTGATAAGTCCGCTTCACGTAGGGCTCCTTCGCCGCGGGCCGTTCAGTGGCGGCCGGCTGGGCAGCCGACCCGCGCCGCGGGCAACGGCGCCACAGGATACCGAGCGACAGGACGGGTGGTCTGCACAGCCTTGTGCACACGTCGTCGACACCCGTCCACAGGGCCTTCGCGGCGAACTCCACGCGATTTGCGAGGTACGTCTTGCGGCCCGCGTTCGGGTCGTCCGAGCTTTGCTATGTTCGCTCTTCCGGGGCGCCGCGAGGCCCCTCTCGTCCATCTTTCGACCCACGTCCCTCTCCGGGGGAGGCTCTTCCGCGCGCTCGTGCCCGACGTCGATTTTGCACACGCCTGGGGGCGCATCCGCGCCGAGATGCGTCGAGCGGTCAGCGACTCCACCTGGCACCTCTGGCTCGAGCCGTTGGCCGCCACGCGATATGAGGACCGCACGTTGGTCATCGAGGCACCGGCCGAGAGCCGGGCGTGGGTCGAGGCCAGCTTCGCGCGGTTGCTCGCCGCCTGCACCGCCGCGGTGCTCGGCTCCGGCACGCGGATCCAGTTGGTCGCGGCCGGCGCAACGCCTCCGGCGCCCTCCAAGCAGCGCGCGACGCCGGCGTTTACCGGCGAGGACTTCCACCCGCGCCTGACGTTCGAGCAGTTCGTGATCGGCGATGCCAACCGGCTCGCCCACGCGGCCTCGCTGGCTGTCGCGGAGATGCCCGGCCTGGCCTACAACCCGCTGTTCATCTGCGGACCGCCCGGTCTCGGCAAGACCCACCTTCTGCACTCGATCGCCAACTACATCACCGAGCATGGTGGCGGCCAGACCGTCCTCTACACGACGGCCGAGGCGTTCACCGACCGCTTCGTCGGCGCGCTCCATACCGGTGCGCTCGAGGCGTTCAAGGCCGCATATCGCGGCGTGGATGTGCTGCTCGTCGACGACGTCCAGTTCCTTCAGAGCAAGGCCCGCACCGAGCAGGAGTTCTTCCACACGTTCAACGCGCTGCACGGCGCCGGCGCGCAGCTCGTGCTCACGTCCGACCGCCTGCCGCGCGATCTCAACGCGCTCGAGGATCGGCTCCGCGAGCGGTTCGAGGCCGGCCTCGTGACCGACGTCAAGCCGCCCGACCTCGTCACGCGCCGGACGATCCTGCGCAAGCGAGTGCAGCAGGACGGTGTGGAGTGCATCGACGCCGACGCGATCGACCTCATCGCCGAACGCGTTGCAGCCAACATCCGCGCGCTCGAGGGCGCGCTGATCCGCGTCGTCGCCTATGGATCGCTCACCGGCCGACCGGTCACGACCGAACTGGCCGAAGAGGTCCTCGCCGGCCTCTATCCCGGCGCCCGCGCTCCGCGGCGCTCCGTGCAGGACATCCAGGAGCGCATCTGCGAGGCGTTCGGCGTCTCGATGGAGGATCTCCTCTCGACCAGCCGCGCTGCGCCGGTGACCTGGCCGCGGCAGGTCGCGATGTACCTCGCGCGCGAGCTGACCGACCAGACGCTGCCGGCGATCGGCCGCGCGTTCGGTGGGCGCAACCACACGACGGTCATGCACGCGTGCCGTCGCACCGCCGACCGGATCACCACCGACCGTGAGGCGTACGACATCGTTCGCCGGCTTACCGAGGACCTCGGGGGCGGGCGGTGAGGTCCGGGGCTCCTGACACACTGCGGGGTTCATCCACAGCCGCCTGTGCGCGCCCCAGCCGCAGCGCAGCGCGGTTTCCACGAGCTGTGCACACCTTCCACAGCCCCGATGACCACGAATCTTCTTTTCTTTTCATAGCCATCGTGAATCCGAGGCCATCCACCACATGAAGCTCTCGACCAAGCGCGACGCGCTGTTCGCCCAACTCCAGACCGTCACCCGTGCCGCTTCCACCCGTAGCGCCGTCCAGGCGCTCTCCGGCGTGCAGATTCAGGCGCAGGGCGCCGCGATCGAGCTCCGCGCCACCGACATGGAGATTGGCCTGCGGGTGCCGCTCGAAGGGGAGATCGTGCGCGAGGGCGCCGTCGTTCTCCCGGCTCGTCTCCTCGTCGACGTCGTCCGCTCGCTGCCGGCCGCCGAGCTCACCCTCGAGCTGCGCGCCGCCGAGCAGGACGTCGAGCTGACCTCCGGCTCGGCGACCTTCCACATCCGCACGCTCCGCCTCGAGGACTTCCCGCCGCTGCCCGAGCCCGACACCGACGACCGCCTCGACGTGCCGGGGCCGGCGCTGGTCGAGACGGTTCTGAAGGTGGCGCGCGCCGCGTCGCGCGACGAGACGCGCCCGGTGCTCACCGGCATCCTCGTCTCAGCCGGCGAGCAGGAGCTGCGGATGGCCGCGACCGACTCCTACCGGCTCGCCGTCAAGGACACCAAGCTCGAGGCGCCGCTCGCTCGGGCGTTCGAGGCGAACGTGCCGGCGCGGGCGCTGCAGGAGCTGACGCGGATCGTCCAGCATGGGAACGCCGAGCGGATCGCCGTCTCGCTGCGGTCCAACCAGGTCGTGTTCGAGGCCGCCGGCGTCGTGCTGTCCTCGCGGCTGATCGACGGCCAGTTCCCGAACGTGCGCCAGTTGCTGCCGGAGGGTTGGGAGCACGAGCTGCGGCTCGACGGCGCCGAGATCTCCGACGTCGTGCGCCGGATCTCGCTGCTGGCGCAGAAGAACGCCCCGCTGCGGCTGAGCTTCGCCGAGGGGGAGCTGACGGTGTCGGCGCGCACGCCCGACGTCGGCGAGGCGCGCGAGACGGTGCCGGTGCCGTTCCAGGGCGAGCCGTTCGAGATCGGCTTCAACCCGGAGTTCCTGCGCGACGGGCTCGAGGCGCTCGAGTCCTCCGACGTGCTCCTGAAGCTCATCTCGCCACTGCGCCCCGGGCTGATCGAGGCGGCGGACGGCAGCGGGTTCCAGTACCTGCTGATGCCGATCCGCCTCAATGTGTAGGCCCTAGTGCGGGTCACCCGCCTCAGCGTCCGGGACTTCCGCTCGTACGAGGCGGCCGAACTGCGGCCCGGGCCGTCGCTGACGGTGATCGCCGGCCGCAACGGCGCGGGCAAGACGAACCTGCTCGAAGCGCTGTACTTCGCGTGCACCGGCCGCTCGTGCCGGACCGCGAACGAGCGCGAGGTCGTCCGTTTCGGAGCGTCGCTGACGCGGCTGGAGCTGGAAGCCGAGGACGACCGCGGAAGCCACGCCGTCAGCGTCGGCTTCCAGCCCGGCGAGCCGAAGCGGCTACGTGCCGACGGCGTGTCGGTCGAGCGCCTGAGCGACTGCGAGGCGCGGCCGCTCGTCGCCGTCTTCCTCCCCGACCGGCTCGAGCTTGTGCTCGGTGCGCCGGCGTTGCGGCGTGCGCACATCGACCAGGTGGTCGCGGCCATGTGGCCGAGCCGCGCCGCCACGCGGCGCGAGTACTCCGCCGCGCTGGCTCAACGCAATGCGCTGATCGCGTCGGTGCGGGCGGGCCGCGCCGGCCGCAGCTCGCTGCCGTCGTGGGACACGGCGCTCGCGCGTCACGGCATCGCGCTGATGCGCGACCGCGCCGACGTCATCGAGCGCCTAGCCGGCCGCTTCGAGACACACGCGGGCGCGCTCGGGTTGGAGGGCAAGGTCGAGCTCGCGTATCGGCCGCGGTCACGCGCGGAGTCGGCGGAGGCCCTGGCCGAGGAGCTCGCGGAGCGCACCGACGGCGATCTCGAGCGCGGCTTCACCAGCCACGGGCCGCACCGGGACGACCTCGCCCTGCGGCGCGACGGGCGCGAGCTGCGCTCGTACGGATCGCGCGGCCAGGTGCGGCTGGGCCTGCTCGCGCTGCTGTTGGCCGAGCGCGAGGAGTTGGCAGCCGAGCGGAGCGCCCCGCCGCTGCTCCTGCTCGACGACGTGATGAGCGAGCTCGACGCGGCCCGGCGAGCGCGCCTCGTCGACGTGCTGCGCGCGGGCGGCCAGAGCGTGATCACCGCGACCGAGCTCGCGCACGTGCCGGGCGCCGAGGACGCCGGCGTCGAGCGCGTCGCGATCGCCGAGGGCCGGGTGTTGCAGGCCGCCGGGGATGCGGAGCGGCTGGTCGGATGAGGCGCCGTGGACCTCGCCCGGTCAGCCATGCGCTCGACGCGCTGACCGCCGGTCTCGCCCCGGCGACGCTGCTGGCCGAGGTTCAGCGCGCGTGGCCGGACGCGGCCGGCGCGGCGTTCGCGCCACACACGCAACCGTTCCGCGAGCGCGACGGCGAGGTCACCGTCGCGTGCCCGGAAGCGGTCCGCGCGCAGGAGCTCGACCTGATGTCCGAGCTCGTCGTGGAGCGCCTCAATCGGGCGCTCGGAAGGCCCGCGGTTCGGCGCTTGCGGGTACAGGCGCGAAGGGACCCGTCCGGTGGCCAATAAGGGCGTGCCATTTGTGGCTGTTTTGCAGCACTTTTGTGTGCGACTAGCGGACGGCTACGGAGGGGCCGCGTGCTAGAATAATGACCACGAAATTCCCCGCCCCGGCCGTGGACGAAGTTTGTCTCGAAGCCGGGGCGTCGCTTGTGTAAGACGAAAGGCACCGTGGCTCCCCAGGAACGCGACAACGAACAGCAGAAGACGGGTTATGACGCCCAGGACATCACCGTCCTGGAGGGTCTCGAGGCGGTACGCCTCCGGCCGGGCATGTACATCGGCTCGACCGGCCCGCGCGGCCTGCACCACCTCGTGTACGAGATCGTCGACAATTCCGTCGACGAGGCACTGGCCGGCAACTGCGACGCGGTGTCGGTAACGATCCACCCGGACAACTCGGTCACGGTGGTGGACGACGGGCGCGGTATCCCCGTCGACATCATGGAGAAAGAGGGCCTGCCGGCCGTCGAGGTCGTGTTCACGGTGCTGCACGCCGGCGGCAAGTTCGGCGACGGTGGCGGCTACAAGGTCTCCGGCGGCCTTCACGGCGTCGGCGCCTCGGTGGTCAACGCGCTGTCCGAGCGGCTCACGGTCGTCGTCCGGCGCGACGGCTTCACCTGGACGCAGCACTACGCCCGCGGCGTGCCGCAGGGCCCGCTCGAGAAGGGCGAGCCGACGGACGTCCACGGCACGACGATCACCTTCCTGCCGGACGCCGAGGTCTTCGAGACGCTCGACTTCGAGTTCGCGACGCTCGAGCAGCGCCTGCGCGAGACGGCGTTCCTGACCCGCGGGCTGAAGATCGCGATCGAGGACGAGCGCGGCGAGGGCCAGCGGGCCGACTTCCACTACGAGGGCGGCATCGAGGACTTCGTCGCCTACCTGAACGAGAACAAGGACCCGATCCAGCAGAAGGTCGTGTTCTTCGAGGGCGAGTCTCAGGAGGGCGCGGTCGAGGTCGCGCTGCAGTGGAACGCCTCCTACCAGGAGTCCGTCTTCTCGTTCGCGAACAACATCAACACGCACGAGGGCGGCTCGCACCTGTCGGGCTTCCGCTCTGCGCTCACGCGCACGCTCAATCGCTACGCGCGCGAGACCGGCGAGCTTAAGGAGAAGGACGAGAACCTCTCCGGCGAGGACGTGCGCGAGGGCCTGACTGCCGTCATCTCGGTCAAGCTCACCGACCCGCAGTTCGAGGGCCAGACCAAGACCAAGCTCGGCAACCCGGGCATGGAGGGCTTCGTCGCCTCGGTCGTCAACCTCAAGCTCGCGCAGTTCCTCGAGGAGAACCCCGCCGAGGCGCGCGCGGTGATTCGCAAGGCCGTCTCGGCCGCCCAGGCACGCGCCGCCGCGCGCAAGGCGCGTGACCTCACGCGTAAGTCCGCGCTCGAGCGCACCGCGCTACCGGGCAAGCTCGCCGACTGCACGGTCA
This sequence comes from uncultured Solirubrobacteraceae bacterium, assembly GCA_963792385.1. Lineage (GTDB taxonomy): Bacteria > Actinomycetota > Thermoleophilia > Solirubrobacterales > Solirubrobacteraceae > DASSUW01. The sequence goes on from CAWBVZ010000004.1 coordinate 625,959, forward strand.
AGGACCCGTCGCTGACCGAGCTGTTCGTCGTCGAGGGCGACTCCGCCGGCGGTTCGGCCAAGCAGGGCCGCGACCGCTCGACCCAGGCGGTGCTGCCGCTGCGCGGCAAGATCCTCAACGTCGAGAAGGCGCGCATCGACAAGGTCCTCCAGAACACGGAGATCACCTCGCTCATCACGGCCCTCGGCACCGGCGTGCGCGACGAGTTCGACCTCGAGAAGGCGCGCTACCACAAGATCATCCTGATGACGGACGCCGACGTCGACGGCGCCCACATCCGCACGCTGATCCTGACGCTGCTGTTCCGCGAGATGCAGGAGCTGGTCGAGGCGGGCTACATCTACATCGCCAAGCCGCCGCTCTACAAGCTGACGCAGGGCAAGCGCGAGCGCTACATCGAGAAGGAGTCCGAGTTCGAGGAGACGCTGCTCGGCGACAAGCTCGAGCGGTTCGAGATCACGGACCATGCCGGCCAGGCGTTCAAGCTCACCGACACGCGCTGGCAGCGTTACTCACGCCTGCTCAAGCAGTACGAGGGCTGGGCGAGCGCGCTCCGGGCCGACCACGGCAACGAGGTCGTCACGTTCCTCGAGGAGTCGCAGATCCTCGACGAGCAGATCACGTCGGTCGAGGGCCTGCTCGAGCTCGTCAAGCGCGCCGACCCCGAGGCCGAGCCGTACACGACCGAGCTGCTCGATTCGGTCGACGGCCTGATCTGCGTCCGCGCGGTCGAGCGAAAGAGCAACCTCGCTCGCACCCACCGGCTGAAGCGCTCGATCTTCGAGGCCAACGAGTATCGCCAGCTCGCGCGCGTCCACGGCGAGCTGGTGAGGATGGCCGGCACGCCGCCGTTCGACGTCAAGCTCGGCGACGAGGCCGACCAGGCGCTCTCGTTCGAGGATCTGCGGCGCAAGGTGCTGGAGGTCGCCGCCAAGGGCATCAAGCTCCAGCGCTTCAAGGGCCTCGGCGAGATGAACGCCGAGCAGCTGCGCGAGACGACGATGGACCCGACAACGCGCACACTGATGCAGGTCACGATGGACGACGCCGCGGCCGCCGATCGGCTCTTCACGATGCTGATGGGCGACAAGGTCGAACCGCGACGTGAGTTCATCGAGGAGAACGCCCGCGTCGCAACCCTGGACGTCTGATGACGGCGACTGGTCTGATTTCCGGCGGCAACGTCGAGCCCCGCGGGCTCGAGGAGGAGATGCGCTCCTCCTACCTCGACTACGCCATGTCCGTCATCGTCGGGCGCGCGCTGCCCGACGTCCGCGACGGCCTGAAGCCCGTCCACCGCCGCGTGCTGTTCTCGATGAACGAGAACGGCCTGCAGCCGAACCGCGCGTACTCGAAGTCCGCCCGCATCGTCGGCGACGTGATGGGCAAGTACCACCCGCACGGCGACTCGGCGATCTACGACGCGCTGGTCCGCCTCGCGCAGGAGTTCTCGCTGCGCTACATGCTCGTCGACGGCCAGGGCAACTTCGGCTCGATCGACGAGGACCCGGCCGCCGCGATGCGGTACACCGAGGCGCGGCTGGCGCCGATCGCGCGCGAGATGCTGCGCGACCTGGATGCCGACACGGTCGACTTCCAGCCCAACTACGACGGGCAGAACCAGGAGCCGGTCGTCCTGCCGGCGCGGTTCCCGAACCTGCTCGTCAACGGCTCCAGCGGCATCGCCGTCGGCATGGCGACGAACATCCCGCCGCACAACCTGCGCGAAGTGATCGCCGCCACGATCGCGTACATCGACGACCCGAGCATCGACACCGTCGGCCTGATGCAGCACATCAAGGGCCCGGACTTCCCGACCGCCGGCCTGATTCTCGGCCTGAGCGGGATCCGGGATGCGTACGAGACCGGCCGCGGGCGGGTCCGCGTGCGCGCCAAGGTGCACTTCGAAGAGGCCAGGCAGGGCAAAGAGAACATCGTCATCACCGAGCTGCCCTACATGGTCAAGAAGGGCGGCGAGGGCGGCCTGATCAAGAAGATCGCCGATCTGCACGCCGAGAAGAAGCTCTCGGAGATCACGAACATCGAGGACCACTCGGACCGCCGCGGCATGCGCGTGGTGATCGAGCTCAAGCGCGACGCCAACCCGAAGGTCGTCCTCAACAAGCTCTACAAGCACACCCAGATGCAGACCACGTTCGGCGTGAACATGGTCGCGCTGGTGGACAACGTCCCGCGGACACTTCCGCTGAAGGACGTCATCCACCACTACGTCCAGCACCAGCGCGTGGTCATCGTCCGCCGGTCCAAGCACGAGCTGCGCTCGCTCGAGGCGCGCGTGCACCGGCTCGAGGGCCTGCTGATCGCGCTCGAGCACCTCGACGAGGTGATCGCGCTGATCCGCGCGTCGGACGATCGCGACGTCGCCCGCACCACGCTGATGGAGCGGTTCGGCCTTACCCAGATCCAGGCCCAGGCGATCCTCGACCTGCGCCTGCAGCAGCTGACCGCGCTCGAGGCCGACTCGATCAAGCGCGAGCACGCCGACCTGGTCGAGCGGATCGCGGAGTTGCGGGCACTGCTCGGCGACGAGGACAAGGTGCTCGAGCTGATCAAGGAAGAGCTGACCGAGATCTCCGAGCGCTACGGCGACGAGCGCCGCACGGTGATCGCGCCGAGTGAGGACGACCTCGACATCGAGGATCTGATCGCGGACCAGCAGATGGTGATCGCGATCTCGCACTCGGGCTACATCAAGACGCTGCCACTGGCGACGTACCGCCAGCAGCACCGCGGCGGGGTCGGCATCACGGGGATGGACCTCAAGGAGGACGACTACATCGAGCACCTCTTCGTGTGCTCGACCCACGACTACCTCCTCTTCTTCACGAACCGCGGCAAGGTCTACCGCTCGAAGGTCTACGACCTTCCGGAGGCCGGCCGCACGTCGAAGGGCCGCTACCTCGGCAACGTGCTGCCGCTGCGCGAGGCCGAGCGGGTGCAGTCCGTGCTCGCGACGCGCGACTTCTCGGAGACGCAGTACCTGATGTTCGCCACTCGCCAGGGCACGGTGAAGAAGACCGAGTTCCAGGCCTACAACACGCCGATCAAGGCCGACGGCATCATCGCGATCAAGATCCGCGACGACGACGAGCTGGTCGCGGTCCGGCGGGTCGACCCGGAGGACGAGATCCTCATCGTCTCGCACGAGGGCCTCACGGTCCGGTTCCGCGAGCAGGACGCGCGCGCGATGGGGCGCGACACCAGCGGCGTGCGCGGCATGGACGTCTCCGGCAAGGACAACTACGTCCTCGCGATGGACGTCGCGCGCCCCGGCCAGGACCTGCTGGTCGTGACCGAGGCCGGCTTCGGCAAGCGCACCGGGATCGACGAGTACCGGCTGACCCAGCGCGGCGCCAAGGGCGTGAAGACGATCACCTTCACCGAGGCCAAGGGCCTGCTCGCCGCCGCGCTCGTCGTGCGCGAGCACGAGGACCTCGTGTTCATCTCCCAGAACGGCATGGTCCAGCGCACCGGCGTGCGCGGGATCAACCGCTACGGCCGCGCCTCGCAGGGCGTGAAGGTGATGAACCTGCGCGAGGGCGACGAGGTGTCCGCGGTCGCGCTCGTGGTCGAGACCGAAGAGCCCGCCGTCGCCACGGCGACGCTCGAGGACGATGCCGCCGGCGTGGCGACCGAGGCTGCGGTCGACGGCGACGGTGTCGTCGCGATCGAGCCCGACGACGCCGAGGACGCGCCCGATCCCGAGGCCGGCGCCGCGGACGACGAGGACTAGCCGAACGCCCCGGCGCGGCGGTCGTGCTCCGCCGAGAGTTTCGCTAATCTCACAGGACCAGAGAAAGGGGGTGGTCCGAAGTTGAGTGACAGTTATTACGGGACCCTGGAGGTGTCCGGCCGCTAGACGCCGGCGCTGGACCCGCTGAGGCGGAATCCACACCGTGACACCGCCGCCCTTGTCGCCGGAGCTAGTCCCCCCGGCCGAATGAGACAGACGAAGGCGGCAACAAAGTCCAGCGAGTTGTGCGAAGGGCCCCGGGTGTCGACCCGGGGCCCTTCGCGTACGTAACGTCGCACGGAGGTCGCCGCCGACACCATCGCCGGCGGAGGCCCTCCGCGTTTCGGCGAAGCGGTGACCGGAGGGCGAAACCCTAATCCCGCGTCCCTAGCGCGTCCCTAGCGCGTCCCTAGGCGTCCCTAAGGCGTCCCTAAGGCGTCCCTAGCGCGTCCCCCGCAGGCCGCCGGGCGGCCGCCTGCACGCGCAACGAGAGCTCCGCGATCCCCAGGACCGCCGCGCGCTCGTGCCACGCCTCACCCGACAACTTCCCGTCGCGCAGCTCGTCGACCACCACGTGCGGTGCCAGGCGTTCGGCGCCGCGGCGGCAGATGACCGGTTCGGCCGGCGGGGCCTCGACCGACCAGCCGTCGTTGTCGAGCGCGACGAGGAGGCCGTTGGCGATCAGCGCGGCGGCGAAGTCGCGCGCGTGCTCGACCGGCAGCTCCGGCTCGCGCTGCTGCAATGCGCCGGCCAGTCGGCCGAGGTCTTCGACCACGCTGTCCAGCGCACCCGCGGTGGCGGCCCCGAGCAGCTCGCCGTGCGCGGACACCAGCCCGCGCGCTCGCTCGAGGTACACCTCCCCGCCGACCGCGTCCCAGTCGATCGGGCGCAGCTCCGCGGCTTCCTCGTCGCCGAACAGGTGGGCCGCCTGGGCGCCCTCGAGCGCAGCCGGATCGCGTACCAGCGCGGCGGCCGGAGGCGAATCGTCGGGCGAGCCGGCGGGCGTGTCCTGCATGGCGGCCACCCGCTCCGCCAGCGACGGGTGCGAGTCGTACGGGTCGGTGTGCTCGGTCAGCTCGCGGTCGAGGTGCTCAGCCGCCGCACGCTCGATCGCCTCTGAATGGATGAACGCGGCGAAGCCCTGGCCGACCGGCGGCCGGCGGCCCGCGTTGAGCACCGGCACGACCTCGTTCGCCCAGTACGCATCGAACGCCGGGGCGTAGGCGTGGATGCGCCGCAGCGTCTCCGCGTGCACGTCGCGCCCGGCGCGCCGCGCGGCCAACGCGTCGGCGGCGAACTCCTGGCGGCGCGAGATCGCGTTCGTGATGCGCAGGAACGCCTTGCCGTACCAGATGAACGGCTGGCGAACCGCGGCCTGTGACCACGAGTCGTCGCCGTCCGCGTCGCTGAGGTGCGACACGGTGCGCACGATCGTCTCGCGGGTGCGGTAGATCCACGGGCCCAGCCGTGTGTCACCACCGGCGTAGTGGCCGAGCTCGTGGGCGATCACGCCCCGCAGCCCGCGTTCGGTGACCAGGTGCAGCAGCGGGAGTCCGACGATCATCACGCGCCGCCGCCGCCCGACCTCGAGCACTGCGGCGTTGACCTCGAACGTCGCGTACACCTCGTCCGGCGGCTGCTCGTGGCATGCGCGCGCCTCGCCGTCGATCAGCGTCATCAGCCGCGGCTGGTCGGCGCCGGTGAGGCGCACGCCCGGCGGCTCGAAGCGGTTGCGGCGCGGAAAGATCGCCACGAGGATCGAGACGCCGAGTACCAGCCCGGTGATCGACAGCCACACGTTGCCGCCGTTGCCGACCGCCCACGGCAGGATCGCCACGGCAAGCAACGCTGCCGCCATCACCAGCGCGAGCGCATAGAAGCCGATCGTCAGCGCGATCGCGGCCGCGAAGCGGCCGCGGAGCGACGGCCCCGACTGATCCATTCCCTACCCCCAGTTCCTGTCCCTGCCGGTTCCCCTACCGGCGCCGCAGAGGTCAATACCCGGGAAAGCCAGGAGTAATGCCAGATTTCTGCGCGGCTCGGCGAGGGCTCCGGATTAAGGGTTTCGCCCTCCGGTCACCGCTTCGCCCAACGCGGAGGTCTCCGCCGGCGATGGTGTCGGCGGCGACCTCCGTGCGACGTTAGACGGGCAAATACTGCTTCCACGTCGCCGGAATTGTCGGCGACGCGAGCTGGATGAAGATGTGTGCGGCGGGCGTGCGCGGCTTGATTTTCGGGTGCATGTTGACCTGGTGCGGCAGCCGGTCGCCCTTGCGGCGGTTGCAGGGTGCGCACGACGCGACGATGTTGTCCCAGCCGGACCCGCCGCCCTTCGAGCGCGGGATCACGTGGTCGACGGTCAGGCTGGCGCGCGCACCGCAGTACATGCACTGCCAGCCGTCGCGGGCGAACACCGCCCGGCGGGTGATCTTGCGCTTGTGGCTGTCACGCGGGACGCGGACGTAGGTGACGAGCCGGATCACGACCGGCTTCGGCAGCGAGCCGGTCGCCCAGTGCAGGTCGGTCGCGCCGATCTCGATGACCTCGGCCTTCTCCTTCAGCAGCAGCACCGTCGCGCGACGCACCGTGCAGACGTTGATCGGCTCGTACGTTGCGTTGAGCACCAGCACACGACCACCGGACCAACGGCCTGTGCCGTCGGTATTCGATCCGTACCGCTGGTGATCGTCGTGCGGTACGGACCCCAGTGGTGGTACTGGAGTACTGGATCCCATTGCTGCCCGGCAGTGTAGCCATAAGGCCGGGCGATTCAGGCCGCTGGAAACGAGCCGAGCACACGCACTACGTCGGCGTGAGCGCGCAGTCCGGCGACCGCGTCGGCGACCGCCAAGTCGCTGTCGCGGCCGTCGAAATCGAGGAAGAACATGTACTCCCCGAGGCCCTGGCGAAGGGGCCGGGACTCGATCCGCGTGAGGTTCACGTCACGCGACGCGAACTCCGCCAGACAGCGCACGAGCCAGCCCGGGCCGGACGATCCGGCGCCCCAGAACACGAGCGCGGTCTTGAAGCGGTCACCGGGCACCGGCTCGGTGCCGGCGGGCGCGATCCAGACGAAGCGCGTCTCGTTGCTGGGGTCGTCCTCGACGTTCTCGAGGAGCACGTCGCAGCCGTAGAGCGTGCCAGCGAGCCGCGTGCCGATCGCGGCCCCGGACTCGAACCCGTCGGCGACCTGGCGTACCGCGTCGGCTGTCGAGGGCGCCGCGAGCACGTGTGCGTCCGGCAACACCCGGCGCAGGAAGCGCGCGCACTGGCCGGTCGCCTGCGGGTGCGAGACGACGGTGCGCACCGCGTCGAGTGCCAGCGGCGTCGCAGCGAACAGGCACAGGTGCACCGGATGCAGCAGCTCGCCGACGATCACGACGTCGTCGGTCTCGAACGCGAGCGCGTCGAGCGTCGGGCTGACCGCGCCCTCGAGCGAGTTCTCGATCGGCACCAGCGCGCGGTCGACGTCGCCGTCGTGCACCGCCAGCACGGCCGCGTGCAGCGTCGGCAGCGGCACCAGCTCGAACCCCTCCGCCCCCGGCGCGCTCATCAGCGCCTCGTGGCTCACCGTCCCGAGCGGCCCGAGGTAGCCGACGCGCATCAGTCGAGCGTCACGGTCTGCGACACCTCGCTGCCGGCGAGCGCCAGGCGGATTGCCTCGTTCTCCTCGGGTGACAGCTCGTGCTCGCCGCGGCCGTCGTGGACGACCTTGCAGTACAGCCGCGCGTTGTCGCGGTGGGCGATGCACGAGAGCACCACGCCGTTGCGGTCGGCGTCGAGCAGCGCGAGCGACGTCGACTGGTGGCCGGACAGCTCGCCGTAGGCGTCGTAGCGCACCAGCGAGCGGTGCGCGATCGCGCCGTCGAGCCGCTGCTCGGCGGCGGCCATCCGCGCGTCGAGCCTCCCGGCGACCTCCTCGACCCGGCCGTGCAGCGCCTCGAAGGCCGACTGCAGCGTCGTGGCGTGGGCGATGAGGTCGTCGCGGCCGCTCGGGCCGAGCACCACTTCCTGGGTGGCGCGCAGCCGCCGCAGCTTGACGGCGAGCACGATCCCCAGGACCAGCCCCACGAGCGCGAGCGCACCCGCCGCCAGCGCGACGAGGCCCGCCGGATCCGTCAGGTCGTTCACGAGGCGAGAAAGTCTACGAGCGGTACATGAGCTAGCCGCGCTCGAACAGCGCCGGGTACTCGGACCGGTTGTTGTCGGTCTTCTCCTCACCGGGCACCTTGGCGACGTTCACGCGGATCGTCACGGCGGTGCCGATCGGTGGCTGCTTGGTGGGCACGAGCTCGACCGTCGCGCTCTCCTGCGGCGCGAGCTTCGGGACGGTCTTGGAGGTCGTGATCGGCTGACCGCCCTCGCTCTGGATCCGTAGCGTGACCTTGATGTCGAACTCGTCGTTCTCGCCCTGGTTGGTGAACTTCAGGGCGAACGGCTGGTTCGGCACGTAGGTCAGGCGGTTCGTGACGCCCGGCTGCAGCGTCGTGTCGCCATACGACGTCGCGTCGAGGCCGGTGCCGTGCAACCCGGGCCCGGTCGGCTGGCCGCCGCCCGTGCTGCCGCCGCTCGTGAGCTGCTGGTCGAGCACCTGGGCGACGGTCTCGGGCAGCACCCAGCGGATGTCCGTCAGGAACGGGGAACGCTTGATCGACTGGCCGCCGATCTCGCTCTTGTCGAGCGCGTTCTTGATGAACGGGATCACGCGCGTGTCCCACGCCACGTCGGAGGCGGCGAACACTTCCATCTGGCCGGCGATGCTGTTGATCGCGGCGTCGGCGGCCTCGCCCTCGTCGCCGAGCGCGTTGCGGATCTGCTGGGCGATCTTGTCGAGCGCGTCGCGGCGCCACTCGAGCGCGATCAGCGCCGACTGCTGGGCGCCTTTCATCTCACTCGGGACGTCGAGCTGCGCCGCCTGCTCGTACTGCTGCTCGGCCTGCACGCGGAACCCCGAGATGTTGGTCTGCAGATCCTGTGGCGAGTCGCTGGCACCCTCCGTGAGGAGCGCGAAGAACGGTGCCGCCACCTGACGTGAGGACTCGTCGCCGATCGCGGAGATCTGGCGGTTGTAGTCCTTCAGGGCGTTCTTGCGCTGGCTGTCACGGCACGAGTTGACCAGGAAGAACAGGGCCAGGAGCAGCACAAGACCGATCGCGCCGGCGATAGCGCGGCGGACCATCAGCGTCTGGGAATCCGTGGTGGCGACGCCGCCGGCCGGGCTCGCTCGTCGCGGCCTCGGTGTGGTCCGGCGGGGCTCGTCGTCCTCGTCGAAGAAGGACAAGGCTGAAAGTTCGCTCCTCGTGGCGCGACGCCATCTCGCCGCACCAGGTCGACCCTTTAGAAGGGCCTCAGTAATACCAACACGCCCGGCGGCATCGCCGGCAGGGTCCCGGGCGCGGCCGTCGAAGGGCCTCTGGATGGACGCCACGGAGGAGCTTCCGACCGGCCTCGCCGGCCCTCTTGTGCTGGGCCGGTACCGGCTCGGCCGGCGGCTGGGCTCCGGTGGCTTCGGCACCGTCTACGCGGCGCACGACGAGCGGCTCGACCGGCCGGTCGCCGTGAAAACGGTGGCGGCCCACGGGCCGGTGCCGGAACGGGCGCAGCGCGAAGCGCTCGCAGCCGCGCGCCTGCACCACCCGGGCATCGTGGCGGTCTACGACGCCGGCGAGGCCGACGGCGAGCGCTACCTGATCTCCGAGCTGGTGCGCGGGCGCACGCTGGCGGCGCTCGAGCGCGACGGGGCGCTCAGCGACCGCGACGTCCTGCGGATCGGGCTGTCGCTCGCCGACGCGCTCGCCCACGCCCACGAGCGGGGCGTGATCCATCGCGACCTCAAGCCGCAGAACGTGATCGTGCCCGACGCGCCCTCCGAGGCGCGCGCCGCGGCCAAGCTGCTGGACTTCGGCGTCGCGCACCTGGCCGGCGACGAGCCGCTCACGCGCACCGGCGACGTCGTCGGGACGCTCGCCTACATGGCGCCGGAGCAGGCGGCCGGCGAGCGAGTCGACGAGCGCGTGGACCTGTACTCGCTCGCGCTCGTGCTGTACGAGGCGCTGGCGGGGACGAACCCGATTCGCGCGCCGAGCCCGGCACAGACGGCGCGCCGGGTCGGCATGCCGGTGCCGTCGCTGCGCCGCCACCGCCGCGACCTGCCGCCGGAGCTGTGCGCGGCGCTCGACGCCGCGCTGGCGGTGGATCCCGCCGCCCGCGGCACGCTCGACGATCTGGCCGATGGGCTCGCGGACGCGCTGCCCGAGGTGTCCGACGACGGCGGGACGGTCGCGCCGCACCCGCTCGAGCGCGCCGGCCGCCCGCTCCCGCCGCTCGGCCGGTTCGCGGCCGGCGCGGCCGCTGCGCGCGCTAACCGCCCTGGCGTTGGTCGCGGCCGCGGACCCGCCGCGCTGGGCCGGCACGGCGAGCGGAGTCGCCGATCCGATCGCGGCGCCGCTGACCGGCGCGCTGGTCGCGGGGGTGCTCGTCGCGCTCTTCCCGCGCGTCGGCTGGCTGCTCGCCGCCGCTGCCGCGATCGCCGCGCTGGCCGGCCCGTGGCCGGACGCCGCCGTGCTCGTGGCGCTCGCCGCCGCGGTGCCCCCGCTCCTGCTGCGCCGCCGCGGCCTGACGTGGTCGCTGCCGGCCGCGGCGCCGGCGCTCGGACTGATCGGCCTCGCCGGCGCCTATCCGGCCGTGGCGGGCGCCGTACGCGGCCCGTGGGCGCGGGCCGCGCTCGGGGCCACGGGACTGTGGTGGCTCCTGCTGGCCGAGCCGCTGATGGGGCGCGACCTCGCGCTCGGCACGCCGCCGGGCGATGCCGGCACCGTCCTGGAGGCGCTCGGCTCCTCCGGCGCGCTGCTGCTCGCGCCGCTGTGGGCCGCCGCCGCGGTCGCGCTGCCATGGCTGGTGCCCGGCCGCTCGCTCGCCTTCGACATCGTGGGCGCCGCCACCTGGGCCGCCGGCCTGGCCGCCGCGACGGCGGCGATCGCCGACCGCGCGGGCCTCGCCGAGCCGCGCGGTCTGGCGGCCGGAGCGGTCGTCGCGGGTGTGCTGGCGGTTATCGCTGGGCGGGCGCGGAATACTCTGAACGCCGAACATGACCGCGCGTGAACGGGTATCCATCCCCACCAGCCGACGATGAGCGTCCTGCGCACACTGGAGTCAAAGCTGGCCGGCCTCGTCGAAGGCACGTTTTCGCGTGCCTTCAAGTCCGAGGTACGCCCTGTCGAGATCGCACGCAAGCTGACCAAGGAGATGGATCAGCACCGCGTGCAGTCGCTGTCACGCACCTATGCGCCGAACGAGTACGCGATCTGGCTCTCCCCCGACGACCGCAAGCAGTTCGAGGGCTATGAGGATGAGCTCAAGCGCGAGCTCTCCGGCTACCTGCTCGAGCACGCGCGCCGCGAGCGGATCTCGCTCGCGACGCGGCCGGCGATCGAGTTCCGCACCGACGATCGCCTGCGGCTCGGCGAATTCGGGATCCAGGCGCGGCTCGTCCGGCCGCCCGAGCACGCCGAGGAGGAGCCCAGCCAGGGCGACCACGGGCACACGGCCGTCTACACGGTCTCCGACCGGCTGGCGGAGCCGTTGCGCGAGCCCGACCCCAGGCGCGCCGCGGCGCGCCTGCTGGTCGACGGGCGAGCCGAGCTGCTCGGCTCGGCCGGCGCGGTGCTCGGCCGCTCGCGCGAGGCCGACGTGATGGTCGACGACCCGAACGTCTCGCGCCGCCACGCGGAGGTCCGCCCCTCGGGCGGCTCGTGGATCGTGCGCGACCTCGGCTCGACCAACGGCGTGAAGGTCAACGGCCGCCGTATCCAGGGTCCGCAGTCGCTCAAGCGTGGTGACGTGATCGAGCTGGGCACCGCTCGCGTCACGTTCGAGCTGGAGTAGCCGATGGCTCTCGACCCGGTCGCCGTGGCGCTCAAGTTCGGCTTCTTGGCCGTGCTGTACCTGTTCCTGCTGTGGATGGCCCGCTCGGCGATGAAGGACCTGCGCCGCGGTGGCGCCGACGCGGTCGGGCCGTCGTACGAGGACGCGACGGGAATGCACCACGCGACCGCCGGGCTGAGCCTGGACGCCGATGGCGGCCCGCCGCGGCTGCGTGTCGCGACTGCTGCGGGCTTACGGGCCGGCGCAGCCTATGATCTCTCCGACGGCGCCGTGCTCGGGCGGGGAGAGACGGCCGACATCCGGCTCGAGGACACCTTCGCCTCGTCCCACCACGCCCGGCTGGTCCCGCAGGGAGACGTGATGGTGTTGGAGGATATGGGCTCGACCAACGGCACATATCTCAACGGGGAGCCGCTGCGGGGGCCGCAGCCGCTGCACGTGGGCGACACCATTCGCATCGGCGATTCCGAGTTCTTGTTCGAGCGTTAAGTGCTCCGCATTTCCGAACAGTGGCACGGCTCCGACCTCGGTCGGCAGCGGCAGGGCAACGAAGACAACTACTTCGTGCGTGCGCCCCTGTTCGTGGTTGCGGACGGCATGGGCGGCGCGCAGGCGGGCGAAGTGGCGTCCGAGATGGCCGTCGAGTCGTTCGAGTCCGGCCTGCCCGGCGGCAGCTCCCCGGCCGAAGGGCTCGTGCACCTGATCGAGGACGCCAACCGGCGGATCCACGAGCGCTCACGCAACGAGGCGCAGCGGGCCGGCATGGGGACGACGGTCACGGCGGCGTACGTCGGCGAGCGCGAGGTCACGATCGGGCACGTCGGCGACTCGCGCGCCTACGTGTTCCGCGGCGGCGACCTGATCCGCCTCACGCGCGACCATTCGCTCGTCGGCGAGCTGGTCGCCCGCGGCAAGCTCACCGAGGAGCAGGCCGAGCGCCACCCGCAGCGATCGGTGATCACGCGCTCGGTCGGCCCCGAGCCCGAGGTGCAGGTGGACGTGCAGACGTACCAGGCGCGCGGCGGGGACGTGTTCCTGGTGTGCTCGGACGGTCTCACGTCGATGGTGTTCGAAGACCGGGTGAAGGAGATCGTCGAGGCCGCGAGCTCGCTCGAGCAGGCCGGCCGCGACCTGATCGGCGCGGCCAACGAGGCCGGTGGCCGCGACAACATCACGGTGATCCTGTTCCGGCTCGAGGACGTGGACGGCGGCGGCGACGTCGCCGAGGCCGGCGCCACCGCCGAGTACGCGACATCGGAGGGCGACGCGCGCGGCGAGACGCTGCACGGGGCGGCGCGCCCTGACGCGCATGGCACCACCGCGGTCGCCGAGCCGGAGGCTCCGCCGGAGCCGCCCCGGCGGACAGCGCCGCTGCCCGAGACGCCCCGCCGCCGCCGTCGCCGCCGGGTTCCCGGCGCCTTGATCGCCGTCGTGATCGCGCTGGCGATCGCCGGCGCGGCGCTGTGGACGGCGTCGCGCGCGGTCTACTTCGTCGGCGTCGATACCACGACCGACGTGGTGACGATCTACCGCGGGCTCCCGTACGAGCTGCCGCTGGGGATCGAGCTGTACGACCGCTACTACCCATCGGGTGTGCGGTTCGAGCAGGTCCCGGCGGGTCGCCGGCCGACGTTCACGGACCACAAGCTGCGGTCCAAGGACGACGCCGAGAACCTCGTGACCGAGCTCGAGCGGGGCCGGCTCGAGTGAGCGCCCGCAACCGTGAGCTGCTGGCGCTCGTCCCGGCGTCGCTCCTGCTGACCGCCGGGTTCGCCGCGATCTTCATCCAGGAGTCGGACGTCGTCTCCGACGTCTCGCTGACCTACGGCGCGCTCTTCCTCGGCCTCTGCTTCGCCGGCCACCTGTTCCTGCGCGTGACGCTGCCGCACGCCGACCCGTACATGTTCCCACTCGTGGCCGTGCTCGCGTGCTTCGGCCTGGTGGTGATCTACCGGATCGACGACGAGCTCGCGCGCGAGCAGGCGCAGTGGTTCGTGATCGGTCTCGGCCTGTTCGCGGCGACGATCCTGCTGCTGCGCGACCTGCGGGTGCTCGAGCGCTACCGCTACACGATCGCGCTCGTCGGCCTGGTGCTGCTGCTGATGCCGCGCGTGCCCGGCCTCGGCCAGCAGGTCAACGGCGCGTACCTGGGCGTGGGAATCGGCCCGATCTCCTTCCAGCCCGCGGAGTTCGGGAAGATCGCGATCATCATCTTCCTGGCCGCGTACTTGCGCGACACGCGGCAGGTGCTGGTGCAGGGCTCGCGCCGCATCCTGGGCGTGACGATCCCGCCGCTGAAGCACTTCGGGCCGCTGCTCGTGGTGTGGGGCGCGGCGATGGTCATGCTGGTCTTCATCCGCGACCTCGGGTCGTCGCTGATGTACTTCGGCGGCTTCCTGGCGGTGCTCTACGTGGCCACGAACCGGCTCTCGTTCGTGACGATCGGGTTGGCGCTGTTCGGCTTGGGGGCGTGGTTCATGGCGACGACGGTCAGCCACGTCCACGCGCGCGTCGAGATCTGGCTCGACCCGTTCAACCCGGCCTACCTCGATCGCCCGGTCGGCGGCTCCTACCAGATCGCTCAGTCGCTGTTCGCGCAGGCCGACGGCGGGTTGTTCGGCACCGGTCTCGGCGCGTCGCTCTTGAACGCCCCCGGCGGCACTTCGCTGATCCCGGCGCCGCACACCGACCTGATCTACGCCGTGATCGCGAGCGAGCTGGGGCTCGTCGGGGCGTGCGGCCTGCTGCTCGTCTACATGCTGTTCATCGAGCGCGGATTCCGGACCGCGATGCTCGCCACTGACTCGTTCTCGAAGCTGCTGGCGGCCGGGCTGACGGCCGTGTTTGCGCTGCAGGTGTTCGTGATCGTCGGCGGCGTGACGCGCGTGATCCCGCTGACCGGTGTGACGCTGCCGTTCGTGTCCTACGGCGGCTCGTCGATCCTCGCGAACTTCGTGCTGCTCGCGCTGCTGCTGCTGGTGTCCGACCGTGCGAGGCGGCCGGCGGGCCGGATCGGCCGCAGGGGGCTGAAGTGAACGCGCCCGTGGTGCGGCTGTTCGGCCTCGTGCTCGTGCTGTTCGGCGTGCTCGTCGTGTTCACGTCGCGCTGGACGGTGTTCGACGCGGAGGCGCTGCGCGAGAACCCGAACAACCGCCGGGTGCTGTTCGAGGAGCAGCGGATCAAGCGCGGGATCATCCGCGCGGCCGACGGCACCGTGCTGGCGGCCAACCGGGCGCTCTCTGACGAGCGCTACGAGCGCCGCTATCCCACCGGCGACCTGTTCTCGCACCCGGTCGGATTCACGTCGCTCGATCGCGGTCGGACCGGCCTCGAGGACTACTACAACGACCAGCTCACCGGCCGCCGCGGCGACGCGATCGGCGCGCTCGAACGCCTGCTCGGCCCGCAGGACGTCGGCGACGACCTGCGCACGACGCTCGTGCCGAGGGCCCAGGAGGTCGCCTACCAGCAGCTCAACGGCCGCCTCGGCGCCGTCGTCGCGCTCGACGTGGAGACCGGCGCCGTGCGCGTGATGGCGGCCACGCCGACGTACGACCCGAACGATCCCGCGAAAGCCAAGACGTTCAACCGGGCGACCCAGGGCCGGTTCCCGCCGGGCTCGACGATGAAGACCGTCACGGCCACTGCCGCGCTCGATACTGGCCGCTACCAGCCCAACTCGCGCGTCAGCGGCAAGAACGGCAAGGTGATCTCCGGGACGCCGCTGGAGAACTTCGGCGGCGAGGACTTCGGCGACATCGACCTCACGACGGCGCTCACGAACTCGGTCAACACGGCCTGGGCCGAGATCGGCGAGAAGCTCGGCAAGGGCACGATGGGCGACTACATGAAGAAGTTCGGCTTCTACGAGGACCCGCCGCTCGACTATCCGGACGAGCAGATGGTGCCGAGCGGCGAGTACGGGCCGCGCGGGCGCCTGCTGCCGCCCGAGTCGGGCCAGATCGACGTCGGCCGGATGGCGATCGGGCAGGACAAGCTGCTGGTCACGCCGCTGCAGATGGCGACGGTCGCGCAGACGATCGGCAACGGCGGCATGCGGATGGAGCCCCGGCTGGTCGAGAAGGTGCTCGATCCGGACGGACGCACGATCGACGAGCCGTTGCCGGAAGAGGCCGAACGCGTGATGTCCGAGGACACCGCCACCAAGCTCAGCGCGATGATGCGCAACGTCGTCGAGCAGGGCACGGGTCAGGCGGCACGGCTCGAGGGCGTCAACGTCTCGGGCAAGACCGGCACGGCCGAGGTCGGCGACGGAACCGACGATCTGTGGTTCATCGGCTTCACCGACAAGCTCGCGGTCGCCGCCATGGTCGAGCGCCAGACCGGCGGGACGGGCGGCGGCACCGCGGCGCCGATCGCCGCAGAGGTCCTGAAGGCGCTGGGGGAGTGAATTGACTCCCGCCCACCCAGTCGAGCGCGACACGGTCATCGACGGCCGCTATCGGGTCATCAAGCGGCTCGGGTCCGGCGGGATGGCGGACGTCTACTGCGCCCAGGATCAGCAACTTGGCCGCCAGGTCGCGGTGAAGCTGCTGTACCGCCACTTCGCCGAGGACGAACAGTTCGTCGAGCGCTTCCGCCGCGAGGCGTCGAGCGCGGCCGGCCTCCAGCACCCGAACATCGTCGGGATCTACGACCGTGGCGAGTGGAACGGCACCTACTACATCGCGATGGAGTACATCGAGGGCCGGACGCTCAAGGACGTCATCCGCGAGCGCGGCCCGGCCCCGCCGGAGGCGGCGGTCGACATCGTGCTCCAGATCCTGCGCGCGGCGCGATTCGCGCACCAGCGCGGCATCGTCCACCGCGACATCAAGCCGCACAACGTGCTGATCGACGACGACGGCCGCGTCAAGGTGACGGACTTCGGGATCGCCCGCGCCGGCGCGTCGGACATGACCGAGACGGGCCTGATCATGGGCACGTCGCAGTACCTGTCGCCGGAGCAGGCGCAGGGCAAGCCGGTCGACGCGCGGTCGGACCTGTACTCGATCGGCATCGTGCTGTACGAGATGCTGACCGGGCGCGTGCCGTTCGACGCCGAGTCGCCGGTCGCGGTGGCGCTCAAGCAGGTGTCGGAGGCCCCGGTGCCGCCCCGCCAGCTGAACCCGGAGATCCCGCCTTCGCTCGACGCCGTCGTGCTGCGGGCGCTCGAGAAGGACCCGGCGCGCCGGTTCGCGGACGCCGACGAGTTCATCGCGGCGCTCCAGTCCGGCCATCTCGAGCCGCCCCCGCCGGTGGTCGAGGTGTGGGAGGAGGAGGACGACCGCGGCCGCCGCTGGTGGGTGTGGCTGCTGGCCCTGCTCGCGCTCGCCGCGATCGCGCTGGGGCTCTATCTCACGCTGAAGCCGGAGCAGCTCGTCGTGCCGAACGTGATCGGGCGCGAGGAGGGGACCGCCTCGCAGATCCTCCAGAACCGTGGCTTCGAGGTGAACATCGAGCGGGTTGCGAACGCCGAGGTCGAGCGCGACACCGTGGCGGCGCAGGATCCGCGGCCGGAGACGCAGGCGACCGAGGGCTCGACGGTCACGATCACCGTCTCCACCGGCCCGGGCGAGGCGAGCGTGCCCGACGTCCAGGGGCTCCCACGGGCCGAGGCCGAAGACAAGTTGCAAGCGGCGGGCTTCAAGCCGAAGGTCGAGGAGGTCACCTCCGCCGACGTGAAGAAGGGCGTGGTGATCGACACCTCGCCGCCGCAGGGCAGCCTGATCGAGCGCGGCAGCTCGGTGACGGTGCGGGTCTCGACCGGTCCTGAGCAGGTCGAGGTGCCGGACGTGGTCGGCGAGACCGAGGAGAACGCGCGCAGCGCGATCGAGGCGGCCGGGCTGCGCGTCGGCAAGGTCACGGACGAGGAGACCGCGGACGAGGATCCCGGCACCGTGCTCGAGCAGAGCCCGGCAAAGGGCAAGACGGTCGCGAAGGACTCCGCGGTCAAGCTCACCGTGGCGAAGGCGCCGCCGGATGTGACCGTGCCCGACGTGGTCGACGAGGCCGAGGACGAGGCACAGCGGATGCTCGAGGAGGCCGGCTTCGAGGTGCGCGTGCGCGATCAGACGGTGACGGATTCGGCCCAGGACGGTCTGGTGCTCGAGCAGTCGCCCCAGGGTCTCGAGAAGCGCCCGAAGGGCTCGCCCGTCCGGATCGTCGTCGGGCGACTGGGAGAGCCGACGGCCACGGCCACCCCGAGCCCCACGGTCGTCCCATGAGGGTGGCCGTCCTGGCCGGCGGCCGGTCGTCCGAGCACGAGGTGTCGCTGAACTCCGCCGCGTTCGTGCGCGAGGCGGTGGCGGACGCCGGGCACGATGTCGTGCCGATCACGATCGAGCGCACCGGCGCGTGGGTGCACGACGGCGAGACGCTGGCGCTGTCGCCGGGCGGCGGGCTGCTCGACGCCGATGCCGTGTTCCCCGTGCTGCACGGGCCGTTCGGCGAGGACGGCACCGTGCAGGGGCTGCTGGAGCTGCTGGACGTGCCGTACGTCGGCGCCGGCGTGCTCGCGTCGTCGCTGTGCATGGACAAGGTCGTCTTCAAGGAGGTGCTGGCGGCCGCGGACGTCCCGCAGGTCGGCTACGCCGCGGTGCGCGAGCACCGCTGGCGCGCCGAGCCCGACGCCGTCCGCAACGAGCTGGCCGTGCTCGGCACGCCCGTGTTCGTCAAGCCGGCGCGGCTCGGGTCGTCGGTCGGGATCGCCAAGGCGTGGTCGGAGGCCGATCTCGACGCTGCGCTCGAGTCGGCGTTCGCGCACGACGGCCTGGTGATCGTCGAGGCGTTCTCGAGCGGCATCGAGGTCGAGTGCTCGGTGATCGGCCGCCACGAGCCCGAGGCCTCGGTCCCGGGCGAGATCGTGGTCCTGTTGGGCGACTGGTACGACTTCGAGGCGAAGTACACCGACGGCGGGATGAAGCTGGTCGTGCCCGCGCGCGTCCCGGACGCGGTCCGCGAGCAGGTCCGGCAGTTGGCCGTCGACACGTTCGTGCGCGTCGGCTGCTCCGGCCTCGCCCGCGTCGACTTCTTCGTCGAGGGCGACCGCGTGCTCGTGAACGAGCTCAACACGATGCCCGGGTTCACTCAGACGAGCGTGTTCCCGAAGCTGTGGGAGGCGAGCGGGCTCGGCGCCGCCGCGCTCTGCGATCGCCTGCTCGCCTACGCGCGCGAGCGCTACGACGCCGAGCGCTCCGGGCACGCGTTCTAGGCGGGGGCGTCGTCGAACGTCAACTGCGCCGGGTAGGGAGGCTGGGGAGCCCTCGGCGCCGCCCCGGGATGGCCGAGCGTCGAGTTCCTCGGCCTCAGCCCGACAAACTCGACGCTCGCGTGATCCGGGCCACGCTCGCGGACCCGGCACGGCCGCCGGCGGACACTCACCTCCCCACCAGCGGGGTTGACGTTCACGAACGCCGACGGATCACCGCGTGCTGGAGCTCTTCTGGAACAGGAAGATCTCGGCGATCTCGACGCGCTGGGAGTTCGGCGGGAGCGCGGTGATCCAGACGAGGTAGTAGCGGTAGCGGCGGCCGTCGGCGTCCAGCCGGAAGCGCTGGTGGTCGCTGCGGACGGTGCCGCCGCCGATCCGCGTCCAGCCCGCGTCGATGCTCTCGGGCACGCGGTTGCCCTCGGCGGCGTAGATGTCGGCCTTCCAGCCGGGCTCGACGCTCTGGATCTCCATCCGGACCGCCTCGACGCCGGGCTTGGCGTCGAGGTAGACGCCGACGCCGGCCTTGTTCGCGCCCTCGAGGCCGCTGCTGTAGGCCTCGGTGCTCCACGTGGTGTCGGGAAGCCGGTCGACGACGAGCGGGACCTGGCCGTGGTGCTCGGTGTCGTCGCCGAGCGGGTCGTAGTCGGTGGCGGAGGCGCGGGCGACGGACACGACCGACTCGCCGGCCGGCGGCTTGACGGTGCCGGTGCCGGTGCCGCGCTGGGCGCGGTCGACGCCCTCCTTGGCCAGGAAGATCACGCTTACGACGATCGCCGCGAGCACGACGACGCCCATCAGCAGCCAGCGCGTGTGGCGCAGGCGGAAGGGCAGCCGCCGCCGCGCGGACGCCGGCAGCGTGCGCAGCACCGCGGTCGCCTCGCCGGTCGACTTGCCCGAGCGCGCGGCCTCGATCGCCAGCGCCTCCTCGAGGTCGGCCACGAGCGTCGCGATGTCGGGATAGCGGCGCCCGAGGTCCTTGTCGGTCATGCGGTCGAGCACCGACGCGAGCGTGGCGGACGCCTCAGGCCGCCGCGACTGCAGGTCCGGCATGTCCTCGCGGACGTGCTTCATCGCCACCGACACCTGCGTCTCGCCGTGGAACGGCACGTCCCCGACGAGCATCTCGTACAGCACGACGCCGAGCGAGTAGATGTCGGACTGGCCGTTGACGTCGTGGCCGAGCGCCTGCTCGGGCGACACGTAGTCGGTCGTGCCGAGCACGCGGCCGTCGGCGGTCAGGCCCTCCTGGTCGAGCGTGCGCGCGATGCCGAAGTCGGTCACCTTCGCCGAGCCTTCGGCGTCGATCAGCACGTTCTGCGGCTTCACGTCGCGATGGACGATGTCGTGCGAGTGCGCGCAACCGAGCGCGCGGGCGATCTCGATCGCGTAGGCGATCGCCTCGTCCATCGGCAGCCGGCCCATGCGGCGGATGCGGTCCTTGAGCGTCTCGCCCTCGACGTACTCGAGCACGATGTACGGGCGCCCCTCATCCTCCCCGGCGTCGATCACGCCGACGATGTGCGGATGCGAGAGCTGCGCGACCGCGCGCGCCTCGCGGCGGAAGCGCTCGAGCTGGTCGGAGTCGGACGCGATCTCGCGATGCATGAGCTTGATCGCGACGCGCCGCTCGAGCGTCTGGTCGAACGCCCGATAGACCGTCGACATCCCGCCGGCGCCGATCTGGGCGTCCAGCCGGTAACGGCCGCTCAACTCCATTCCGACGAGCGTGCTCATGTGGTCGGTCCTATTGTGGCCGATGTGCCAGAACTCGCGGCGACGATCTTCACGGATCCATATTGCCCATGGTCATGGGCAGCCGAGCCGCAACTCCGCCGCCTGCAAGTCGAATTCGGCGCGCGGCTGGGATTCACCTTCGTGATCGTCGGCCTGCGGCGGCAGATCGAGGCCCGCGACGCGCTCGATCTGGCGCTCGGGACGATGGACGCCGCGGCCGAGAGCGGGATGCCCGCGGACCCGCGCGTGTTCATGCGCAACCCGCCGTCGTCGACCCATCCGGCGGGCCTGGCGATCTCGGCCGTGGCCGACCAGGCGGATCCGGCACGGTTCATCCGGCGGCTGCGCGAGGCGATCCTGCTCGAGGGGCGGCGGATGGACAACGCGCCGGCCCTGCTGGACGCCGCGCGCGAGACCGGCGGCCTCGACCTTGCGCGCCTCGAGGTCGACTTCGGCTCGGCGGCGATCCTCGAGCGCTTCGCCGCCGACCTCGAGCGCGGCCGTGGCGTCACGACGCCGTCGATCGCGTTCTCAGGCGGCACCCGGGTCGACGGGTTCGGTACGTACGAGCGGCTGCGCGAAGCGGCGAGCGCGGCGCTCGGCGAGCCGCCGGCCGACGGGTTCCCCGGCATCGAGGAGGCGCTGCGCCGCTTCGGCCCGATGACGACGGCCGAGGTGGCCGCCGTCTGCGACCTGACCGGCCCGCGCGCGCCGGCCGAGCTGTGGAAGCTCGCGGTCGAATGGCGGGTGCGGCCGCGGCGCGCGGGCGGCGGGGAGCTGTGGGAGGTCGCGTGAGTACCGCTAGGGATTGATCGAGCGCCCGGACCAGGTCCGCCAGTCCGATCCGCCCTTGCCCTCGCCGTTATCCGCGCCGTCGTCCTTGTCCTTGTCGTCCTTGTCGGCTTCCTCACGGGCCTCCGGCTGCGCCGGGGTGGGCGCCTCGAACGGGGCGGGCTCGAGCGGCGCGGGCGCATCCGTCGCGCTGCGCGGGGCGACCGGCGGGGTCCACTGCGAAGACGCGGCGGGGGGCTCCGGGTCGGCCTCGAGGTCGGGCTCGTCGCCCGGCTTGACGCCTTCGATCTGCTCGCCGGCGAGCGGGTTGGCCGCGTCCTCGATCGCGTCGTCGATCTGGCGCTCGCTGTCGGACACGCCGGGCGCGGTCGGTTCCGCGGCCGTCTCGAGATCGAGATCGGCCTGCTCGAAGCCTTCGGCCTCGCCCTCGCCGGACTCGGCGAGCGGGCGCTCGGCTTCGGTCGCCGGCAGGTCGGCCGGGCCCGCGTAATCGCTCACGGAACCGCCGATGTTGGCCGCCTCGGCGGCCGCGGCAGCCTCCTCGGCCGCCTCGTCGATGGCCTCCGGCTGCTGCGGCTCAGGCGCCGGCACCGGCGTGGCGGTGTTCGCCACCGGTCCCGGGGCGTCGTAGTTGGACGGCCCGGGCCGCGGCGGTTCGGGCGGTGGCGCGTAGGTCTCGCCGCGGCCGGGGAGCAGCCCGACGACCTTCTCACGCTTGTAGACGACAGCGCCGATGGCGACGGCGAGCAGCAGGAGCAGCTTGCCGCGCCGGCGGGGGGATCGGGCCATGATGAGCTCCTTGGGGGTCTCGAGTCGAAGTTCTCAACCAAGACCGTACCCGTCGGCGCCCGTTAGGCGAACCCCGGTCTCAGGCCTCTTGCTCGGACACGTCCGGCAACTGGACCGGAGCGGCCTCGACGGCGGCGCGGTTCTCCTCGCGCACGGCGTTCCAGATCTCCTCGCGGTAGACCGGGACCGAGCGCGGCGCCTGGATGCCGACGCGGACCGAATTGCCGACGATCTCCATGATGTGGACGACGATGTCGTCGCCGAGCATGATCTTTTCGCCGGAGCGGCGGGTGACGATGAGCATTTGAAGATTCCTCCTTGGAAAGCTTCGTAAACGACGGTGATGACGCGGCGCCCCGAAGGGCGCCGCAAGCGGGCGGGCTAGGCCGCCGCTACTGCGTTGTCCGGGATCTTCGCGTTGAGCGACTCCGCCGTGAACAGCGGGGCGCGCACGGGGGCGTGCGTTGCCTCGTTGATCACCTGGTGACCCTGGCCTTCTGAGATGAGGATCGGCGCGCGGAGGTTCACACTGAAGTCCGACAGCTCGGAGCCGGCGCGAACGGTGACCCAGACGGCCACGTTGTCGGCCTTGAAGCGAGCGCTGTCCTCGTCGGACAGTTCGACTTCGTAGTCGTTGAAGAACGCCCACGGATCGGTCACGGGCAGAGCCAGTGAGGGGTCGTCGAGCGAGTGCAGCCACTGGAACGGGCCAGTGAGGCTGGTGGACACGACGGCCCAGCGACGACCACCAAGGCCGATCAGGCCGGTCGGGAATTCGATGATGGCGCCGGCCTCGATCTCGAGGGTGCCGAAACGAGAGCTCTCAACAGTCACGATGGACATTGGGTTTGGCTCCTTGGTTGCTGAAGGGACGGAAAGGGGTGGGCGCTGGATCAGCGCAGGAAGTCCATGAGGGAGGACTGGACAATGCTCGCTCCCGCGCGCAGGGCGGCCTGGTAGGCGGCCTGCTGGGAGTTCAAGTCGATGATGGTCTTCGCGATGTCGGCGTCCTCGGTGTCGGAGAGCTGCTTGACCGTGGTCTCCTCCACCTCGCCGAGCCGCGAGAGCGCTGCTTCGAGCCGGTTCGCGCGTGCGCCGTTGCCGGCCTGCACGTCGAGCAGGTTGTCGAAGTTCTGGTCCAGGCGCGTGAGGTCCGAGCCACGGACCGCCGCGCCGTCGCCGGCGCGCAGGTGGTCGATCGCGTCGCGGATGACGTCGAGCAGCTTGCCGTCGCCGGCGGCCTGACCCTGGCCGAGCACCTCGTGACCGACGATGTTGAGCTTCATCGTCACGCCGGGGCCGATCTCGCGCACGATGCCCGGGATCGCCGGGTTGAAGCCCGCGTCGTCGCCGTGGTACGAGTCGTCCGCGCCGGCGGCGTACGGGCGGACGGCCGTCTCGGCGCCAGAGAAGACGTAGCTGCCGCGATAGGTCGCGCTGGCGTCGCCCTTGATCGCCTCGACGAGCTGCTCGAGCTCGGCCGCGATCGCGTTGCGCGAGTTCTGGTCGGCCGAGTCGGTGCCGCCCTGGACGAGCAGGTTGCGGGCCGACTGCACCGACGTCGAGATCGCCGACAGTGCCTGATCGGTGGCTTCGGTCCAGCCCATCGCGTCTTCTACGTTCTTCTGATGCTGGCGCGTGCCGTTCATGCTCTGGCGCAGCGCCATCGCGCGGGCCGCGTTGAACGGATCGTCGGACGGGCGGCTGATCTCCTTGTTGGAGGACGCCTTCTGCTGCGACCGCGCGAGCTTCTCGGTGATGCTGTTGAGGTCCGCAAGCACGTTGCGCTGGACCATCGATGTGGTGATTCGCATGCTCACAGTCCGACGCGTCCTGTCCGGTTGATGAGGACGTCCAGCATCTCGTCCATCGTGCTCATCGCACGTGACGAGGCCTGGTAAGAACGTTGGAAGCGCACGAGGTTCGCCATCTCCTCGTCGAGCGAGACGCCGGACACGCTCTGGCGCCGGTTCTCGACTGCGTCGGTGAGCACCTGGGAGTTGCCCTCCTGGCGGTTCGCCTCACGCACCTGCGAGCCGACCTGGGCGACGAACGCCCGGTAGGCCTGGTCGATCGCCGGATGGTCGCGGAGCTGCGAGACGGCGAGCGCGAGGTCGGTCGAGCCAGAGGCGCCTGAGCCCGGGTCGATCAGGTGGTAGTCGGCCTCCAGCGCGGCGTTGACGCGCAGGGTGGCGGCCGCGGGGCCGGGGCCGGTCTGGAAGAACGTGCCGCCGTAAGCGGCGTTGACCGCCGTCGGCAGGGCGCCGGCGATGGCGTCGAGCGAGCTGAGATAGCCGTCGAGCGTGCCGCCGGGCTTGGAGGCGTCGAGCAGACCGCCGAGGCGGCCGCCGGGCGCCCAGCCGTCGGCTGCGGGGGGACCGGCCCACGTGGCCGTCGCGCCGGTGACGATCGGGTACGTCGTGCCGGCGGAGAGCTTGTCCACGAAGCTGACGTTGTAGGTCCCGTCGGCCTGTGCGTCGACCGACACCTGCCCGAACTCCGACAGCTGGTCGAGCAGCTGATCGCGGCGGTCCAGCAGGTCGTTCGGCATGTCGCCCGCGGTGACGAAGCGCTTGATGACGTCGTTGAGCTCTGCGACCTCGGTCGCGATCTGGGCGATCTCGCCGCCGGCATCGCCGGGGCCGGCGGGGCGGGAGAGGTCGGCGTACTCCTCGTAGGACTGGGTCTTCGCGAGCTCGATCTGCGAGCGGACGGTCTTGAACGCGTCGGCGAGGCCGGCAGCCTGCTCGATCAGCGCCTTCTTGGCGGGGGCCTGGTCGCCGCTCGAGGTCGAGAGGACCGACCATGCGTCCCAGAACTTCGAGAGCTGCTCGTTGATGCCATTCTCGCCCGGCTCGGAGAGCCCGAGCTCGGCGCGGTCGAGGGCACCGGCGCGCGCCTTCCACTCGCCGAGGTTCGTGTTCTGCGCCCGGTACTGGAGATCGACGAACTGATCGCGGATGCGATTGAAGCTCTGCACGTCGACGCCCGAGCCCAGGTGGGCGCCGGCGCCGCCGGCGATGCCGCCCGAGGGGATCTCCAGCGCGGCGGACGCGACGAGCGCGGCTTCCTGGCGGGAGTAGCCGACGGTCGAGGCGTTGGCGATGTTGTGGCCGGCCGTGTCGAGCATCCGCTGCTGGGCGAGAAGCCCGCGCAGCGAGGTCTGAAGGCCGTAGAAGGAGGAGATGGGCATGATCTACGCCTGCAGGTCCAGGACGCGGTAAAGGGGAGGTGCGGTGCCGGTGCCGGGCGCGGCGCCGGAGGGGTTGCCGTAGCCGGCCTCGGGCTCCTGCCCGACGAGCCGGGTCAGGTGGGCGAGGAATGACAGCTCCTGCCGCATCAGCGCACGGTTGATGCCGTGCTCGCGGGCGATCTCGGCCAGCAGGCCGCGCAGCTCGCCGGAGCGCTCGCGCGCCGTCTCGGCGGCACCAGGGCTCACGAGTGCGCACAGGCCCTCGAGCGTGACCTGCGTGGCGGGGACGCTGAGAGCGATCCCGGCGCGCTGCAGCAGGCCGGCGCGGTCCTGTTCGAGGCCGCCGCGGCGACCCATCTCGGTCTGCACGTCGGCGAGCCGGGCGAGCACGGTGTCCACGTCACGGGCGCGGATCGCCTTGCCCTGCTCGAGCACGAGCGCGAGCAACCTCCGGGCAGAGGCCATCTGGGTGTCCAGGTGGACGAGCAGCTCGGCTTCGAGGACAGTGCTCACGAAACGTCCTTCCGCAGGGTCGGGTACAGCTGGGCAGCGAGGCCGATACCGCCGTTGGCCACGAGGCTGCCGGTCAGCGCCTCCTGGATGGGAGCGGCGTACGGACCCTCGGTCAGGGTTCCCTTCGGCAGCATCTCGCCGACGAGCTGGCCGAGCAGGATCTGCTCGAAGCCGAGCGCGGCGCGGTACGCCTGCTTGTCGGTGTCCGAGCCGGCACGCACGGACGCGGGGAGCGCGCTCGACGGCACCTGCGGGAGGCCGTTGATGGCGCTCATCGCTTGACCCCGTTCGCGATGCCCATCATCTCGTCGGCCGTTGCAATGGCCTTCGAGGAGAGCTGGAACGCGCGCTGGGACTCGATGATCTCGACCATCGCCTCGGCGACGTCGACGTTGGACGACTCGAGCGCTCCGGCGCTCAGCGACGTCGCGCGCGGCGCGGCGACCGCGGCGCCAGAGGCGGCGGAGGTGAGGAACGCGTTGTCACCGGCCGAGAGCAGCCCGGCCTGGGCGCGGACCGTGACGATGTCGAGGCGGCCGACGCGGCGGCCGGCGGCGTTGACGGTGCCGTCGGGGCTGATCACGATCTGATCCTCGGTGACGCCCGTGGGGATCTTGATCGCCGGCTGGATGAGGGAGCCGGTGCTGGTGGTCAGGTTGCCGGCGCCGTCGACGTGCAGATTGCCGTCGCGCGTGAGCGCCTGGCGGCCGTCCGGAAGCTTGATGCGCAGGAAGCCCTCGCCCTGGATCGCGACGTCGAGCGTACGGTCGGTGCGCTGGAGCACGCCCTGCGAGAACGCGCGCCCGCCGTCGACCGCTGCGGAACCGGCGCCCGTCTGGACGCCCTGGGCCGAGGAACGGCCGGTCTGCTGATAGACGAGGTCGCGGAAGCCGACGCGCTGGTGCTTGTACCCGGTCGTGTTCGTGTTCGCCAGGTCGTTGGCGGTGGCGTCGAGGCGTTGTTGCTGAGCCGCCATGCCGGCGGCCGCTGAGTTCATTGCTTCCAGCATGCGTCCTCCTTCTTCGGTTCAGCGACGGAAAACTTGAGGAACGCGCAGGCCACTACTGGGCGACCGAGCCGACCTGGGTGACTGCCTTGCCCAGGCTCTCGTCGATCGTCTGGATGACCTTCTGGCCCGCTTCGAACGCGCGCATCGAGCTGATCATGTCCACCATCGAGCGCGCCGCGTCGGCGTTGGAGCCTTCCAGCGCGCCCGCGCGCACGGTGCCGGTGGCGGCGCCCGCGGCGGTGCCGGCGATCAGCGAGTTGCCCTCCTTGCGAGGGTTCGTGAGGTTGACCAGGCCGAGGCGGCGCGGGTCGACAACGCCGTTCGTGGCCGTGATCGGCCGGCCGGCCGAGTCCAGGACGGCGTCGCCCTGGGGGGTCACAAGGCGGTTCTGCGGGTCGAGCGCGAACTGCCCGTTGCGGGTGTAGCGCACGCCCTTGGCGGTCTGGACGGCGAAGAAGCCGTCGCCGGCGACCGCGAAGTCGAGCGGCTCGCCGGTCTCGCGGGCGGGGGCCCCCGTGAAGTCGGTCACGATCCTGTCCACCTGCACGGCCGTGCTCTGGCTGCCGATGGTGGCGCCGGTGGCCGAGTTGGCCAGCAGCAGTTCGCCGAACGTGTGCTGCGACGTGCGGTCCGCCTTATAGCCGGGCGTCGACGCGTTCGCGAGGTCGTTGGCGATCTGGTCCTGCCGGATCTGCTCAGCGAGCATTCCGGAGGCAGCGATGTAGAGACCACGGTCCATTCGGAACGGTGATCGGCCGCCGCAGGCTGAAGTTGAGCTACCGTGGCCCGCAGCCGTGGAAGGGGTCGTCGCCATCAAGACGCTGCTGCTGCAGGCGCAGTTCCCCGAGCTGACGCTGCGGCCTGGCGCCTCGATCGTGGGGCGGGTGCTGTCCCGCGGGGCGGACCACGGCGTGCTCGTGATCGCCGGGGTGCCGCTGACCGCACAGCTTCCGGCGGAGATCGGCAAGGCCGGCGAGACGCTGCGGCTGAAGGTCTCAGAGGTCACGCCCGAGCGCGTGACCCTGCAGCTCGACGAGGTGTTGACGCCGGTCGGCCAGCCGCCGCCACCGCCGACGGAGCGGGCGCGGGTGACCGTCCAGGAGCCGCCGCGCACCGTCCGCGTGGACGGCGAGGAGCGATCGACCGTCGCGATCAGCTTCCAGTCCGAGGCGCTCGGGCGGCTGGACCTGCGGCTCGAAGTGGGTGGCACGCACGTGCGCGCGGGAGTCGAGGCGCCCCCGGGGCGCTCGTACGAGCTCGCGCAAGGCGCCGCGGCCCGCCTGCAGGCGAGCCTGCACGCGGGCACGGGGCTCGAGGCCGAAGTGCGGGTGACCCCGCGGCGCGACCCGCTCGATCTCTATGCCTGACGGCGTCCCGGCATCCGGCCGCGTCACCGCCGCGCTGCGCTACACCGGCGACGGCGCGCCGACCGTCGTGGCGGCGGGGCGCGGCATCGTGGCCGCCACGATCCTCGAAAAGGCACGCGCCGCCGGCGTCCCGGTGCACCGGGATCCGGAGCTTGCGGACGCGCTCGCCCACCTCGCGCTGGGCCAGGAAGTGCCGGAGGAGTTGTGGGCGGCGGTCGCCGAAGCGCTCGCTTGGGCCTACTCGGTCAGTGACAGCGCAATTACCCCGAACGGGTGATCAAGGTCATGGGGTCCTGACCCGATACAGGTCCAGTCCGCCAGATCCTTTCCCGTTTCTTCAAGGAGTCCGTCCCGATGAAGCCAGCTACGACCACCACCCGCCGCCGCGTCTCCGCGGACGAGGCGCTGGCTCTTTGGACCGAGTACAAGCAGACCGGCAATCTCCAGGTCCGCAACCGGCTCGTCATGACGTTCGCTCCACTGGTCAAGTACATCGTCTTCAAGAAGATGCGCGAGCTGCCCGCTCGCTGCGAGGTCGAAGACTTCATCTCCTGCGGCCTCGAGGCGCTCATCTCCTCGATCGACCGCTACGACCCGGCCAAGGGCGCCACGCTCGAGCAGTTCGCGTGGACCCGCATCCACGGCGCGGTGCTCGATGAGCTCCGCCGCCAGGACTGGGCGCCGCGCTCGCTGCGCCGCTGGGAGCGCGACATCGCCAAGTCGCGCGAGCAGTTCACCGCCCTTCACGGCCGCCGGCCCTCGCGTGAGGAGCTCGCCGACCTGCTGGCGATCTCGGTTGAAGACCTCCGCCGCCGCGAGGACGACATCTCGGTCTCCGACGTCACCTCGCTCAACACGCTCGTGATCTCCGACGATGAGACCACGGTCGAGCGGATCGACACCCTCGCCGCGAGCGACCAGCGGCTCGACCCCGAGCACGGCAGCGCGACCGAAGAGGCCAAGGGCAAGTTCCGCCACGCCTTCGAGAAGCTCCCCAAGCGCGAGCGCGAGGTTGCCGTCCTGCTCTACGTCAAGAACCTGACGCTGCGCGAGATCGGCGACATCCTCGGCGTGTCCGAGAGCCGCGTGTGCCAGATCCACTCGCAGCTCAAGCGCACGCTCAAGCAGCAGCTGTCGGAAGACGCGCTGCTGTTCTCAGCCGTCGGATAAACGTCCAGTCCCTCAAGAGAGGGGGGGACCTGTCGACAACCAGGCCAAGATGAGTCTCGACATCGGCAACCTGCCCCCCCTCCAGCCTCCCGCCGCCACGTGGCGCGCGGAGAGCACCAAGCGGTTCTCGCTGGACCTGGCACGCACGAGCGCACCGTCGGCTATCACCGACACGGTGGAGCTCTCGCTGCCGGCGTCTCCGCCGACCGAGGTGCTCGACGAGGTCGGCGCCGCGGCGAGCCGCGCGCTCGAGCTGGCTTCCCAGAATCGTGAGCTGCACTTCCGCAAGGACGAGGAGTCCGGCCGCGTGATCGTCGAAGTGCGTGACCTCGAGGGCACCGTGATTCGCACGATCCCGCCGTCGGAAGCGCTTTCCGTCCTGTCCGGCGGCGAGCTGTAATGGCGAACCTCGGCCTCTCGGGGATGGCGTCCGGCGTCGACACCGCGTCGATCGTCGCGCAGCTGATGGCGCTCGAGCGCCAGAGCACCACCCGGCTCGGCTACCGCCAGACCGCGGTGACCGGCGAGCAGACGGGCCTGAAGGAGATCGCCACCAAGCTGACGGCGCTGTCGAGCGCGGCCCTCGCGCTGAGCGCCGAGGGCACCTGGAAGCAGGCCCAGACCCCGACCTCCTCGAATCCGGCGAGCGTCGTCGTCGCCCAGTCCGGCGGCGCCGGCATCGGCGGCCACACGATCCAGGTCGACCGCCTCGCCTCGTCCGCGCAGCGCGGCTACTCGTTCGCGCCCGGTACCGCCGGAACGCTGACGATCGCCTACGCGGCGGGGGATCCGAAGCAGGTCACCGTCAACGTCGCCGCCGACGCGACGATCCAGCAGATCGCCGACGCGATCAACACCAAGGTCGCCGGCCCCGTCGTCGCCGCAGTCGTCAAGAACGACCTCGGCGAGGACCGGCTCGTGCTGTCCTCGCGCATCACCGGCTCGAGCTCGGACTTCACGGTCTCCAGCGGCGGCCTGCTTGCCGACGACGCCGCGTACCAGACGCCCGACCTCAACGCCCTCAACGCTTCGTTCGCGATCGACGGTGGCGCTCCGCTCTCGTCGAAGACGAACGTGCTCGAGAACGCGATTCCCGGCCTGCGCCTGACGCTCAAGGCCGTCAGCGACACGGCGACGACGATCTCGGTCGGCGAGCCGACGCTCGATCGCGATGCGATCAAGACGAAGATCAAGTCGTTCGTGACCGCCTACAACGACCTGGTCGACAGCACCCGCACCAAACTCGCCGAGAAGCCGATCGCCAACCCGGAGAGCGAGTTCCAGGCCGGCTACGGCCAGCTGCGCAACGACGTCGGCCTCCAGAGCATGCTCTCCCGGCTGCGCGAGAAGATGACCACGCTCGTCTCTACCGCCGGGATCAACGACCTCAGCGACATCGGCATCACGGTGCCGAAGGCGACCGGCACCTCATCCGCCGACGGCAAGGCCGGCCGTCTCGTCCTCGACGACGTCAAGCTGACCGCCGCCCTGGACGCCGACTGGACCACCGTGAACAGCTTCTTCGGCGGGTTCGCCACAGACGTCGACAGCTTTGTGAAGACCCAGACGGGCGGCTCCGGCGTGATCGACGACCGACTCAAGAGCGGCGATCGCAACCTCGTGCGCCTGAAGGAACAGCTCACCAAGACGAACGAGCGCCTTGACATGAAGGAAAAGCGGATGAAGGCGCAGTTCGCGGCGATGGAGCTCGCGCTCCAGAAGTCGCAGACCCAGCAGGCATGGCTCACCGGCCAGCTCGCCTCGCTGAACAACAATCTCGGCTAGTTCGTCCTCAAGCGGCGCCCTGCCGCGCCGACTAACTGACTGCACGACCTTCCGTCTTTCCCCCTCTCCGTCCCGAGGTCATCGTTGTCTGCTCACGCCGTCTCTCAGAGCGCTGCCTACCGGCAGCAGAGCATCCTCACCGCCACGCCCGGCCAGCTCGTCGTGATGCTGTACGACGGCTGCCTGCGCTTCCTGAACCAGGCTGCGTATGCGATGCGTGAGGTGAACGTCCGCGAGGCCGACGCCCGTCTGGTGCGTGCCGACGCGATCATCGACGAGCTGCTCTCCACGCTCGACCTCGAGCAGGGCGGCGTCATCGCCAGCCGGCTCCAGGGTATCTACGTCTTCTGCAGTCGCCACCTGCTCGAGGCCCGCGCGTCGCGCGATCCCGAGATGATCGACAAGGTCGCCGAGCTCCTCGCCGAGCTGCGCGACTCCTGGGCACAGGTCGCAACGACCTGATGGATCCCTGGGACGACCTCCTGGCGCGGGCGCAGGACGAGGTCCAACTGGCGGCCGAAGGCCGTTGGGAGGAGCTTGCTGCGTCCACCGCCGAGCGCGTCCGGCTCGCCGACGCTCTCGGCCCGGCTCCGCGCAGCGCGCGGTGGGCGCTCGAAGCGCTCGCCGTCGTGCAGCAGGAACTGACCGCGCTGCTCGTGCAAGAACGCGACCGGACCGCCCGTGAGCTCACCGGCCTCGGCACCGGCCGCGGAGCCGTCGCCGGCTACGCCGCGGCGCAGTCGGCACCGACCCGCGGCTGGGTCAACGACAGCGCCTGAGGGCCCGACTCTGAGGGCACTCAAGTTCGATCCGCCAGGGTCGATCAATCGACTGGCTGCCCCAAGGAGGGGGCACATCAGGTCCATGGACGGACCTCCACCTTCTTCCCAAGGAGATCCGTCCCAGTGCTGTTCGACATCACGCAGCTTGCCCTCGAGCGCGCCATCGAGGGCGCCGGCAAGCGCCATGAGGCGCTGGCGGCCAATCTCGCGAACGCAAACACCCCGGGCTATCAGCGCCTCGAGGTCGACTTCCACAGCGCGCTCTCCTCGGCGATGGACCGCGGCGACGAGGCAAACAACGCGCTCGAGCATCTCTCGTTCAAGCCGGCCAAGGACCAGGCGGCGGGCGTCACGCGCGCCGACGGCTCCACGGTCGACGTCGATTCCGAGTCGGCCAAGCTGGCGGAGAACGCGCTCGAGCAGCAGGCCGCCGTCCAGGTTGCGCACACCCGCATCAACATCCTGAAGGCAGCGATGGGGGTGGGTGGCTGATGAGCATGTTCGGTGGACTCGAGATCTCCGCCTCCGGCCTCACGGCCGAGCGTCTCCGCATGGACGTGACGGCCGAGAACCTCGCCAACGCGCAGACCACGCGCGGCGCCAACGGCCAGCCGTACCGTCGCAAGGAAGTCGTCCTGCAGGAGGCGCCCGGCTCGTTCGGGGCGACCCTGTCGAGCGTGATGGGCGGCGGCTCGAACAGCAGCGGTGGCGGCGTGCACGTTGCCGGCGTCGTCGAGGACACGACCCCGCCCAAGCGCATCTACGACCCGGGCCACCCGGACGCCGACGCGCAGGGCTACGTGTCGATGCCGAACGTCGACACGGTCTCCGAGATGGTCGACCTGATCAGCGCCTCCCGCGCCTACGAGGCGAACGTGACGGCGATGCAGGCCGCCAAGCAGATGTTCTCCCGCACGCTGGAGCTGTTGCGCTGATGCCGATCGATCCGTCTTTCGCGATCTCCGGCTCGGAGTTCCGCATCGACAAGCTCGGTGGCGCGGACACGTCCACCGGGCCGGACGTCTCCGGCACCACCGGCGCGGGCTTCGGCGACGCGCTCGGCAAGTCGCTGCAGGCGCTGTCCGACAGCCAGGTCGACGCGTCGGCCGCCGCGCAGTCGCTCGCCACCGGCCAGGCCACGGACCCGACCGCGGTCGTCATGGCGGTCGAGCGTGCACAGCTCGCAATGCAGCTGGCCTCGCAGATCCGCACGAAGGCCGTTGAGGCCATCCAGGACGTCTTCCACACCCAGGTTTGAGCTAACTGATGCCCTTTCTCGACACCCTCAAGGCACTTCCGCCCCGCTCCAAGGGGATCCTCGCGGTCTCCGCGGTGGCCATCATCGGCATCGCGTTCCTGCTGCTGCGGATCGCCGGCGCACCGTCGTACACGCTGCTCAGCTCCGGGCTCGATCCCGCCCAAACGGGCAAGGTCACGGCAGCCCTCGACGAGGGCGGCATCGCCTACGAGCTACGCAACAACGGCACCGGCCTTGCCGTCGCCAAGGGCCAGGTCGCCCAGGCGCGGGTGGCCGTCGCCGGCGCAGGCGTGAGCCTCGACGGTGCCTCAGGCCAGGGCTTCGAGCTGTTCGACGAGCAGAAGCTCGGTGCCTCCGACTTCCAGCAGAAGGTCACCTACCAGCGCGCGCTTGAGGGCGAGATCGCCCGCACGATCGGCGGCGTCGAGGGCGTCACGAGCCCGCAGGTCCAGCTCGTGCTGCCCGAGGACGACCTGTTCGCGGACGAGGCCAGCCCGGCCACGGCCGCCGTCATGCTCGGCAACTCTTCCGACACGATGGAGGGCGGCGCGACCGCCGGCATCGCCCAGCTCGTCGCCTCCTCCGTCAAGGGCCTCAAGACCGACAACGTCACGATCACCGACTCCTCGGGCTCGCTCCTGTGGCCCGCCGGCGACGGCTCGGGCGCAGGCGGCGTGGCCGCCGGCAAGCAGGCGCTCGAGGCGCGCTACTCGCGCGCCATGGAGGCCGACCTCAACGCGATGCTCGTGCGCACGCTCGGCCCGGGCAAGGCCCAGGTCGAGGTCAGCGCCGACCTCAACGCGGACAAGACCAGCAGCGACGAGGTCGTGTACGAGAAGAAGGGCACGCCGCTCAAGAAGTCGACCGAGACCGAGAAGCTCAAGGGCGGCGGCACGACCACCGGCGGCACCGCGGGAACCGGCTCCAACATCCCCACCTACTCCGCGGGCGCCGCAGGCAGCGGCTCGAACTCGAACTACCAGCGCAAGACCGAGAGCACCGACTTCGGCGTCGGCAAGAAGGTCCTGCGCACCGAGGTCGCGCCCGGCGCGGTCAAGAAGCTCAACCTTGCGCTGCTCGTGGACAAGACCGTCCCGGCCGCCGACTTCGCCGCCGTCCAGCAGGCGGTCTCCAGTGCCGCGGGCATCGACACCAAGCGCGGTGACGCCATGCAGGCCGCGCAGGTCCCGTTCGCCAAGGTGTCTGCGCCGAAGGCCGGTCCGCTCCCGACCTCCATGCTCGGCCCGCTCAAGTGGGTCGGCATTGGCATCGCGACCCTGCTGTTCCTGTTCTTCATGAGCCGCCATCTCAAGAAGCGCGAGGGCGAGACACTGGCATCCCCGGCGTGGCTGAGCGAGATCGAGGAGCCCGTTTCGCTCGCCGAGCTCGAGCAGCAGACGCAGGTGATGGGCCGGAGCAACCCCACGATCACGCTGCCGCCGCGCGCCCCCGACACGGCGCTTCAGGCGATCGACCAGCTGATGGAGCGCGAGCCTGAGCGCGTCGCCGCGCAGGTCAAGCAGTGGATGGCCGAGGACTAGGTCATGGCGACCGCACTCGCCACCCGCCCCGACGGCAAGCGCCTCCGGGGTATCGAGAAGGCCGCCATCCTGATCGTCGCCATCGGCGAGCAGCGTGCCGGCGAGATCTTCCGCCATCTCGGTGAGTCCGAGGTCGAGGCGCTCTCGCTCGAGATCGCCAAGTCGCAGAAGGTGCCGACCGAGGTCTGCCGCCAGATCCTCGGCGAGGCCGTCGAGACGGTGCTGGCCGAGGAGTACATCGCCGAGGGCGGCGTCGCGTACGCGCGCAGCATCCTCGAGCGCTCGCTCGGCGCCAGCCGCGCCGAGGAGGTCATCGGCCGCCTGGCGGCGACGATCGAACGCCGCCCGTTCGAGTTCCTGCGGCGCACGCCGCCGGAGCAGATCTACGTCTTCCTGAAGAACGAGTCGCCGCAGACGATCGCGCTCGTGATCGCGAACCTGCACACGACCCTCGCGGCGTCGGTCCTCGCCCTGCTCGATCCTGACGAGCAGGCCGAGGTGGCGCGCCGCGTCGCCAAGATGAGCGAGACGCGTCCCGAGGTCGTCAGCCAGGTCGAGAGCGTGATGAAGCAGAAGCTCTCGAACGTGATCGCCCAGGAGTACGCGGCGGCCGGCGGCGTCAAGGCGCTCGCCGACATCCTCAACCACTCCGATCGCTCCACCGAGCGCAACGTGCTCGACGAGCTCGCCAAGAGCGAGGCCCCGCTGGCCGAAGAGGTCCGTCTTCTGCTGTTCACCTTCGAGGACGTGGTCAAGCTCGACGACCGCTCGATCCAGATGGTGCTCAAGGAGGTCGACCAGAAGGATCTTGCGATCGCCCTGCGCGGCGTCAGCGAGGACGTCCGGCTGCGGATCTTCTCGAACATGTCCGAGCGCGGCGCCGAGCTCCTCAAGGAGGAGATCGACTTCCAGCCGCCGCAGCGCAAGCGCATCATCGAGGAGGCGCAGGGCCGCATCGTCGGCGTCGTGCGACGCCTCGAGGAAGCCGGCGCGATCGTGATCTCGCGCGGCGCCGGTGGCGACGACGAGCTGATGTGATGACGTCCGCCGAGTTCTCCTTCGAGGCGCTCGAGGCGCCGATCACCTACGCCGCGCCGACGACCGCCGCGTCGAACCCCGACGCCGTGTTGAGCGCTCTTGCGGAGGCTGAGGCCGACGCCCAGGCGATGCGCGCCGCGGCGCGCGAGGACGGCCTGCGCGCCGGCCGCGAGGAGGCGCTCGCCGCACTTGCGCCCGCGCTCGAGGCGCTCGCACAGGCGGCCGAGGCTGTGCAGTCCGACCAGATCGCGCGTTCCGAGCGGCTCGAGGCCCACGCCGTCGATCTCGGCCTGTTCCTGGCCGAGAAGGTCGTCGGCGGTGCCGTCGCGGTGAAGCCCGAGCTGGTGCTCGAGGCAGTCCGCGGTGCGCTGCGCGGCATCGTCGAGCGCGAGCGCGTGACCGTGCTCGTGCACCCGGCCGACCTCGAGATGGTGCGCGACGCGATGGACGGCGTGCGCGCCTCCCTCGGCGGCATCGAGCACTGCGAAGTGCAGGCCGAGCGCCGCGTGTCGCGCGGCGGGGCGATCGTGCGCACGCCGGACGGCGACGTCGACGCGCGCGTCGAGATCAAGCTGCAGCGCGCCCGCGAGGTCGTCGAAGCGGCGCTCGGCTCCGACCGCGCATGACCGCGCACGCCCTAGACCGCGCGACGGCATCGCTGCGCGACGCCGACCTGCATCGCCGCCACGGCCGCGTGATCGACCTGATCGGGCTGATCGTCGAGGCGACCGGCCTCGAGGCCGAGGTCGGCGAGGTGTGCTCGATCGAGACCGGTCGCGGGCGCCCCGTGGTGCCCGCCGAGGTGGTCGGCTTCCGTGCCGGCCGGACGCTCCTGATGGCGCTCGGCGAGGCAACCGGCATCGGCCCTGGTGCGCGCGTGAGCGCCACAGGCCGCGCCCTGCGCGTCGACGTCTCCGACAATCTTCTCGGCCGTGCCCTCGACGGGCTCGGCCGCCCGATCGACGGCCTCGGCCCGATCGGCGACCGCGAGTCGCGCTCGCGCGACGTCCAGGCCGCGCCGCCCGATCCGCTCGAGCGCCCGCGCATCACCGACCGTGTCTCGCTCGGCGTCCGCGCGCTCGACGCGCTCGTGCCGTGCGGCCGCGGCCAGCGGCTCGGCATCTTCGCCGGCTCCGGCGTCGGCAAGTCCTCGCTGCTCGGGATGATCGCCCGCTCCACCTCGGCCGACGTGAACGTGATCTGCCTGGTCGGCGAGCGTGGTCGAGAGGTGCGCGAGTTCATCGAGCGCGACCTCGGCCCGGAGGGCATGGCGCGCTCCGTCGTGATCGTGGCGACCTCCGACCAGCCCGCGCTCGTGCGCATCAAGGCTGCGTTCGCGGCGACCACGATCGCCGAGCACTTCCGCGACGAGGGCCACGACGTCCTGCTGATGATGGACTCGGTCACGCGCTTCGCGATGGCCCAGCGCGAGGTCGGTCTGGCGATCGGCGAGCCGCCGGCGACGCGCGGCTACACGCCGAGCGTGTTCGCGCTGCTGCCGAAGCTGCTCGAGCGCTCCGGCACCTCGCCGCGCGGCACGATCACCGGTCTGTACACCGTCCTGGTCGACGGCGACGACATGAACGAGCCGATCGCCGACGCCGTGCGGTCGATCCTCGACGGCCACGTCGTGCTCTCGCGCAACCTGGCGCACGCCGGGCACTACCCGGCGGTCGACGTGCTCGCGAGCGTGTCGCGCCTCGTCGGCGAGGTTGTGACGCCCGAGGTGCGCGCGGCCGGCGAAGAGGCGCGGCGCCTGATGGCCGCGTACCGCGACAAGGCCGACCTGATCGCGATCGGCGCCTATCAGCGCGGCGCCGACCCGCTGACCGATGCCGCGATCGACGCCCGCGACCCGATCGACGGCTTCCTCCGCCAGTCCGTCACCGAGCGCTCGACCGCCGAGGAGGCGGACTCCGCGCTCACGAACCTGATGCTGCTGTCTGGGCTCCCGGACGCCTCCGGGCCTCCGCCGGAGCCGCACCAGCCCGCACCGCCCGCGGGCGGTGGCACGCCGCTGCACGCGGCGATCCCGCCGCTGCACCTCGCGGCGTAGTCCGCGCCCTCAAGCTCGGTCGAATCCGGCCGATCCCAGGGTCGACATGGCGAAGCTCAAGATCCTCGTTCCCGTGGTCGTCCTCCTGCTCGTGGCAGGCGGCGTCTACGCGAGCGCGCCCGCCGAACCGAAGCCCAAGGCCGAGGTCTTCGTGCTCCGCCAGGCGTTCTTCGTGGACCTCGACGGAGGCCGCGCCGCGATGCTCCACGTCGGTCTGCTCGTCGACCCCTCGAAGCCCGCATTGGTGCCCCCGGATGCGGCCGCCAGCGCGGTCGTCACGGACGTCCTGGAAGGCGCGTCCGCCGACAAGCTCCTGTCGGTCAAGGGCCGCCACCAGCTTCAGGAGCGCATCCTCGAGCAGATCGAGCGCAAGACCGACCTCGAGCTTGCCAGCGTCGTCTTCCCGGATCTGACCATCCAATAGCGGTCGAGTCGCTACGGTCTCGGGCGGCCGAGATGCAAACGCGACAACCATCGCTCGCAGCTCTCCAGGAGGCGTATCCGGCCGACTGGGCGATCGTGCAGCGGCAGCTGGCGGAGATCGTGCCCCGCGGCGATCTCGACGAGATCACGTCGTACGTCGTCTCCCTGTCGCGCGGAGCGAAGCGCTCCGACCGGATCCGCCATCAGATGGCGGTCGCCGCGGTCAAGCAGCTCAGCCTGTCCGCGGCCACCGGCGTCACCGAAGGGCGACTGCGGTTCAACCTCGTCAACGGGTGGGTCGCCCAGAAGCTGCTGTTCGAGCACGGGCTTCGGCGCAAGCCGGTCTCGCTCTTCTGGTTCCGCCTGATCTGGCCGCTCGTGTGGCAGCGCCGGTTCCTGATGCCGCTCGTAGGCCCGAAGGGCATCTACTGCTTCTACTCGCGGCGGTTGGTGAAGCGCCTGGCCGCGATGATCGGCGACCGGCAGTGTCTCGAGATCGCCGCAGGGGACGGGACGCTGTCGCGGTTCCTGGCAGCGGAGGGCGTCGACGTCGTCGCCACCGACGATCACAGCTGGCCGGACGTCAGCTTCCCGGCCGACGTGCTCCGACAGGACGCGCGCAAGGCGCTTCGCGCGCATCGGCCCGCGGTGGTGATCTGCTCGTGGCCTCCGGCCGGCAACACGTTCGAACGAGACGTCTTCAAGACCCCCAGCGTCGAGCTGTACATCGTCATCAGCAGCCGGCACAGGTTCGCCTCGGGCGACTGGGATGCGTACAAGGATCAGAGCGATTTCGAGTTCGCCGAGGACCCGGCGCTGACGCGGCTCGTGCTGCCACCGGAGCTCGACGCCGCGGTGTACGTGTTCCGGCGCTAGCGGGCGCGATAGTCCCTACAGGTTTCTGGGGTCGCGCCGACTACCTGGCCGTGGAGACTCCGTCCTTCACGTTCCGTTTGGAACGTATCCGGTCGCTCCGAGAGCGCGCAGAGGCAAGCGCTCAGGAGGATCTGGCGCATGAGCTGCGCCTGCGCCTGCGCGGCGAGGCGATGCTGCTCGACGCCACGCAGGCCGCTTCGGCAGCCACGCAGACCGGCCGCAACACCGTCACCTCTGTCTCGTCCGGCACGGACCTGATCGCCGCCCAGGCGTACATGGAGCGCGCCGAGCGTGCGCGCCGTGAGGCCGCGCTCGACCTCGACCGCCGCGACGTCGAAGTTGCCGCTCGCCGCGTCGCCCTCCAGGCCGCCGCACGCGACCGCCAGGTGCTCGACAAGCTCAAGCAGCGTCAGCACGACACGCACAACGCCGAATGGGCCCGCCGGGCCCAGGGTGCGCTCGACGAGGTCGCGCTCAGCGTGCACCGCCGCGGGGTTGCGGCATGAGCGTCGACGCCGTCCTCGCTCGGGTGAACGAGCTGCAGCAGATGATCACCGGCGCCGCGCCGGCGTCTGCCGCCCCCTCGGCCGCCTTCGCCGCCCAGCTCGCCAGCGCGACCGCCACCACCATGGCGCCCGCCGCCGGCGCCGCCGCGGTCCCGGGCTACACGGCCGCCACGGGCGCCTCCGCGCTGCCGTCCGACACGCCGTTCGGCGCCGAGATCACGGCCGCCGCGCAGAAGCACGGGATCGACCCCGCGCTGCTCGCCGGCCTGGTCAAGCAGGAGTCGGGCTTCAACCCGAACGCCGGCTCCCCGGCCGGTGCCCGCGGCCTCACGCAGCTCATGCCCGGCACCGCCGCCGGCCTGGGCGTCACGAATGTGCTCGACCCCGCCCAGTCGCTCGACGGCGGCGCGAAGTACCTGCGCACGCAGCTCGACGCGTTCGGCGGCGATGTGACCAAGGCGCTTGCCGCCTACAACGCCGGCCCGGGCGCGGTTCAGCGCTACGGCGGTGTGCCGCCATACGCCGAGACGCAGAACTACGTCCGCGCAGTCCAGGCCAACGCCGCCGCCTACCGCGCAGCGAGCCCGACCCCCTCAATCCTGTGATGACCACTGACCGCACCCAGCCCGCGCGCTCGACCGCGCTCACTCTCCGCTCCGCCCCCCCGGCCGAGCGGCGCGACGGCAACGCGTTCGCGGCGCTGCTCGACGCCCACTCCAGCGCTCCGCGTGAGGAGAAGGCGGTCCGACGCAGCGAGGCACCTGCCCCACACGACAAGGCGCCGCGCGACCGTACCCCGGTCCGCCGTGACGCCCCCGAGCCTCGCCTCGAGCGGACCGCCAAGCCGACGCCGGCCGGTGCTCCGGCCGCGCCGGACGCCGCCAAGCCTTCCGATCCTGTCGCCGCTGAGCCGGCCACGCCGGCTGCCAGCTCCCGCGGCCGCCGCGTTGCCCACTCCGGCCGCCGCACCGGTGCTGCCCACGCCCGCCGACGCGGTCGTGCCCGCGGTCGTCGTGCCGGCCCAGACGCCGGTCGCCGAGCCCGCTGCTTCGGTTGCTCCCCCTGTGAACCCCGCCGCCGCGCCCGAGGCGTCGGTGAGCGCACCCGCGACCGCGATTCAGGCCGCCGCTGTCGCGGCGACCGCCGTCCCGGCGACCGCTGCGGCCCCGGCCCCGGCCCCGGCCTCGCCGGCGGCCGCGCCGACGGCCGCCACCGCTGCGGAGGCCGAAGCCGGTGACGCCGAGCCGGACCTGCCCGGCACGCCCACGGCCGCCGCTCCCACCGTGGCCACCGCTGCTCCGAAGCTGCCCGTCGCGCCGCAGCCCACTGCCGATGCGGCCGCCACCGCTACGCCGGCCACTGCCGCGCCGGCGACCGAGCCCGCCACATCCGCTCCCGCACAGCCCGCGGCTGCCGCCGTCTCCGCCCAGGCGGATCAGGCGCCCGCCGCCGCGCCGGCGACTTCGTCTGCCGCGACCGAATCGATCGCGCCTGCCACGACTCAGGCGCCGACCGGCGACATGGCCGCGCAGAAGACGATCCCGCTGCACCGCGCCCCCGCGGCCGTCGCGACGTTGCTCCAGGTGGCCGTCGACCGCGGCGTCACGCACGCCAAGATGACGCTGCGCCCGGCCGAGCTGGGCGGCATCGAGATCCGCCTGCAGCACACGGGCGCCGGCATCACCGCGCAGGTCGTGGCCGACTCCCCGGAGGCCGCTCACCTGCTCATGCAGGCCGGCGACGACCTCCGCAAGGCGCTCGAAGCGCGCAACGTGACGCTGATCTCGCTCGACGTGTCGACCACCGCCGACCAGCAGGCGCGCCAGAGCGCCCGCGGCGAGTGGGCGGACGGCGACAACGCCGACCGCTTCAACGGCCGGTCGTCCGGCAGCGATGCCGACGGCGAACCCGAGCCCGCTCCCATTGTCCATTCCGTGATCGAGCTGCCCGGTGGGCTGCTCGTCGACGTCCTCGCCTGACCCAGAAACCCGAGGCTTATGACTGTCATCCCCCCCGTTACCGGAGCAAACCAGACTGGAACCCAGGCACCCGTGCCCGGCAAGAACGCCCAGCTTGGCAAGGACCAGTTCCTCAAGCTGTTCGTGGCTCAGCTCCAGCACCAGGACCCGATGAACCCGATGCAGGACTCCGAGTTCATGGGTCAGATGGCGTCCTTCTCCACGCTGGAGCAGGTCACCAACCTCGCGACTGCCAATGCGCAGATCGCCGACAACCTGAGTTCCACGAGCGCGGTCGGCCTCCTCGGCCGCACCGTCACGTGGACTGATGAAGCTGACGTATCCCACACCGGGGTCGTCGAGAAAGTCACTACTGCGGGCGGCACGCCGTCCCTGACCGTGGGCGGCACCGACGGTGTCGAGCTCTCAACCATTTCGCAGGTCGCTTAGGCGACAAAGGAGTTGATGTCCCAATGATGAGAGGGATGTTCGCCGCTATCAGCGGTCTCAAGACCCACCAGGTGATGCTCGACGTCGTCGCCAACGACATCGCCAACGTGAACACGATCGGCTACAAGTCCGCGCGTGTCACGTTCAAGGATTCGCTGACCCAGCTGCAGCGCGGTGCCTCTGGCGCCGGCGGCGGCACGGGCGGCGCCAACGCGGCCCAGGTCGGCCTCGGCACCCAGCTCGGCTCGATCGACAACCTGATGTCAGGTGGCGCGATGCAGTCGACGGGCAACGCGCTCGACGTCGCCATCACGGGCGCGGGCATGTTCCGCGTCGCCCCGAGCACGGGCACTCCCCCGACGGCCAACCCGACCGCGACCGAGTACACCCGCGCAGGCAACTTCACCACCAACAGCGCGGGCTACCTCGTGACCCAGGACGGCTACTACGTCCAGGGCCGCACGGCCGGCGGCGCCGACACGCTGCTCCAGATCCCGACGAACGCGACGAACATGTCGATCGCCCAGAACGGCGACGTCACGTACGTCGATGCGACGGGCACCCGCGTGAGCGCGGGCATGATCTCGCTCGCCACGTTCGCCAACACGGCCGGCCTCGAGCGCTCCGGCGCCAACCGCTGGCTCTCGAGTGCCAACTCGGGCGCGCCGACCGTCGGCACCCCGGGCGCCGCGATGGGCTTCACGACCGCAGGCGCCACGGAGATGTCCAACGTGGACCTCGCCCAGGCGTTCACGAGCATGATCACCGCTCAGCGTGGCTTCCAGGCCAACTCGCGCGTGATTTCCACGGCTGACGAAATGCTCCAGGATTTGGTGAATCTGAAGCGCTAAGTAACGTCGCACGGAGGTCGCCGCCGACACCACCGTGGAGGGACACCTCCACGCGCGGCCGAAGCGGCGACCGGAGGGCGAAAGGCCAATCATCCGGCTACAGCCACTCCCACCGGCGCCCGCTCGAAAGAGCGGGCGCTGCGCATTTAACCCTCGCGCGCCTTGGCCGAATACACGGGTCGTGATCCGTCTCCATCGACTTGCGCACGCCGAAGAGGACTTTCACCTCAATCCGGATCTGATCCTGTCGATCGAATCCACGCCCGACACCATCGTGACCCTCACCACGCACACCAAGCTGATCGTCTCCGAGCGACCCGAGGAGGTCGTCGAGCTCGTCCGCCAGTGGCGTGCGTCGATCCTCGAGGCCGGCCTGCCGCGCATCAAGCGGCGCTCCGACATCCCGCTGCACGTCGTCCGTGGCGAGCACGTGGCTCCGACCGAGGAGCGTGAGCGATGAAGGCCTCGTCAGTAATCGGCCTCATCATCGGCATGATCACCATCGCGCTGGGAGCCACCATGGAGGGCTCCAGCGTCATGGCGGTCCTGAACCCGTCCGCGATGCTGATCGTGCTCGGCGGGACGTTCGGCGCCGTGATGACGGGCACGAGCATGGGGTCCATCAAGGCCATTCCCAAGCTGTTCAAGAAGGCCTTCAGCTCCGAGCCGCCGGACCTCAACGCGCGCGTCACCGAGCTCGTCAGCTACGCCGAGCAGGCGCGGCGCGACGGTCTGCTCGCACTCGACGAGCAGCTCGCGAGCATCGAGGATCCCTACACCCGGAAGGGGCTGCAGCTCGTCGTCGACGGCACCGACCCCGACCTGGTCGCGGACGTCCTC
The DNA here is from genome assembly GCA_963792385.1 of uncultured Solirubrobacteraceae bacterium. Classification (GTDB taxonomy): domain Bacteria; phylum Actinomycetota; class Thermoleophilia; order Solirubrobacterales; family Solirubrobacteraceae; genus DASSUW01. The sequence goes on from CAWBVZ010000004.1 coordinate 669,741, forward strand.
GAGGCCGAGAACGACGCCATGCGCAAGCGGCACTCTGCCGCGACGCAGCCGTTCGAGAAGGCCGGCGGCTACGCGCCGACGATGGGCATCATCGGGACCGTCTTCGGTCTCATCCACGTGCTCAGCAACCTGAGCAAGCCCGAGACGCTCGGGCCGTCGATCTCCGCGGCGTTCATCGCGACGCTGCTCGGCATCGCGTCCGCGAACGTCGTCTATCTCCCGATCGCCGCGCGACTGAAACAGCTCTCCCAGGAGGAGTTGCACTTCCGCGGCATGACGCTCGAGGGCATTCTCGCGATCCAGGCAGGGGACAACCCGCGCGTCGTCGCCGAGAAGCTGATGGCGTACGTGCCTCCGGGCGAGCGCCCGACCGAGGAGGAGGCGGCTGCGGCCGCCGCCGCCGCGAAGGCCGAGAAGGCCGAGAAGGCCGCGTAGCGCGATGTCCGGGCGGCGCCGTCACAAGGGCGGCCACGAGGAGGAGGAGCACGAGAACGAGGAGCGCTGGCTCGTCTCGTTCGCCGACATGATGACCTTGCTCTTCTGCCTCTTCATGGTCCTGTTCGCCATCTCGTCGGTGAACACCTCGAAGTTCGAGGCGCTGCAGAAGGCGCTCGAGAACGCGTTCTCGGGCAAGATCCTCTCCGGCGGCGAAGCCGTCATGGAGTCCGGCAACGACAAGAAGCCGGAGGACCCGTCCGCCGTGCCGCCGCTGCCGTCGCTGACGCCGCTCCAGGCGCTGGCCGAGACCTCGATCGCGAAGACGAAGAGCGACGCCGCCAAGCGCGAAGAGCAGGACTTCAAGGCGCTCAAGCGGCGCATCGACGCGCTCGTCGTGAAGGAGGGCCTCACCGGCAAGGTGTCGACGACCATCCGCAAGCGCGGCCTCGTCGTCGAGCTCCTCACCGACAACGTCTTCTTCGATTCCGGCCAGGCCCAGCTCAAGCCGCCCGCCACCGCCCTGCTCGACAAGCTCGGCGACGTGCTGAGCGTCGAGGAGACGCACCCGATCGTGGTCGAGGGTCATACCGACGCCCAGCCGATCGCGACCTCTCAGTACCCCAGCAACTGGGAGCTGTCGGGCGCCCGAGCGTCCGCGGTCATCCGAACTTTCGTGGGCGACGGCGTCGCGCGCGGTCGAGTCTCCGGCGCGCTCTTCGGCGCCGAGCAACCCACTGCCAGCAACGCGACGCCCGAGGGGCGCTCGCGCAACCGCAGGGTCGACGTGATCCTCACCCGCCTGCATCAGGAGTCGTAATGAAAAAGAAGCTGATCATCGTCGTCGCCCTGCTCATGGTCCTTGGTGGTGTGTACAAGTTCGTGCTCGCCAAGCCCAAGGAGGCGGCCGCCAAGCCGAAGGTCGAGGGCGCGGTCTACGTGCTCGGCAAGGAGTTCCTGGTCAACCTCGACAGCGGGCGGTTCGCGAAGGTCACCGTGGCGATCGTGCTCGCGCACGACGACGTGTCGACCGTCCCCGCCGGCGGCCACTCGGCGGCGACTCCGCCAGAGGGTTACGGCACGATGGCGCAGGAGGCCGTTGTCCGCGCGATCGTCACCGACGACCTCACGGACGCGAAGGCAAATGACGTGATCGATCGCGAAGGTCGCGAGCACCTGCAGGAGAAAATCCTCAAGGACATCCACGCTAAGACCGACGTCAAGGCTGAGGAAGTCCTATTCCCCGACGTAACGGTTCAGTGAGCCAGCTATGAGCGATTCAGTCGACTACGTGCCCTTCGAGACCACCACGACCCCCGTCGCCCACGGCGGGGGCGATACTCCCGAGCTCGAACGGCTCTACGACGTCCCCGTCGAGCTCGCGGTCGAGATCGGCCGCACGTTCATGACGATCCGCGAGACGCTCTCGCTCGGGCCGGGCTCGATCGTGAGCCTCAACCGCCTGGCCGGCGAGCCGGTCGACCTGCTGGTCAACGGCAAGCCGATCGCCCGCGGCGAGGTCGTCGTGATCGACGAGGAGTTCGGCCTGCGCGTCACCGAGGTCGTGTCGAACGACCCCGGCTCCGTGCGTGCCGCCGAGGCGCCCGCCGACCCGGTCGTCGAGACCCTCGTGCCGCCGGTCGTCGCAGAGCCTGCGGCAGTGCCGCAGGCGTAGCGGCCGACGCGGCGCGGATAATCCGGCCCGGATGGGTCGCGCCCGCGCCGCGGTGACCAACTTCTGGCGCAAGGCCTATGAGGACAACCTCACGGGTCTCGCGTCGATGGTCGCCTACAACCTGCTGCTCTCGATCTTCCCGATCGCGCTCGTCGCGCTGTTCGTGGCCGGCCGCGTGCTGCGCTCCGAGGATCTTCAACGCTCCGTGCTGCTCGACCTCAAGCAGCTGTTCCCGACCGCCGCCGAGAGCACGCTGAGCAGCGCGGTCCGGCGGCTCCAGGCGACCTCGACCTCGGCCGGGATCGCGGCGCTGGCTGCCGCTGTGTGGTTCGCCTCCTCGTTCTGGGGCGCGCTCGACACCGCGTTCTGCCGGATCTACCACCGGCCGTGCCGGAGCTGGGTGCGCCAGAAGCTGTTCGCGCTCGGCATGTTCGCGGTCGTGCTGCTGTTCATCGTGTCCACCGTCGCGGTGCCGGCGCTTCAAAGCCTCCTCATCACCGGGGCCGACGACCTGCCGTTCGGGCTGTCGAACGTGGAGGGCCTGATCTACGGCGTGACCCTGGCCGCCGGCGTGACGCTCCTGTTCATCGCCCTGTGCGCCACGTACATGCTCGTGCCGAGCGGCCGCGTGCCGTGGCGATGCGTGTGGCCGGGCGCACTCGGCGCGACGCTCGCGATAGGCATCGTCGACTACGGGTTCCCGCTCTACCTCGACAACGTCTCGACGCTGCGCGCCGGCACCACGTTCGTGTTCGTCCTGATCGCGCTCGTGTGGTTCTACGTGCTGGCGCTGATCGTGCTGTGCGGTGCGGTTATCAACGAGCTCCGCTTCGAGCGGCTCGGCGGCAAGCGCGTCGGCTGACGTTCGTCGCGCGGCAGTGCTCGCTAGTCTGCGCCGCCGTGGCGGCGATCGAGACGGTGGAGCTGACCAAGCGGTACGGCGGGGTGGTGGCGGTCGACCACCTGTCGTTCTCGGTCCGGGAGGGCGCGGTGACCGGGTTCCTCGGCCCGAACGGCGCCGGCAAGACCACGACGCTGCGGATGATCCTGGCGCTCGCGCGGCCGACGTCGGGCCACGCGACGGTGATGGGCACGTCGTACACGAAGCTCGACCAGCCGGCGCGCACCGTCGGCGCGAACCTCGAGGTGGCGGGCGCGCATCCCGGCCGCAGCGGGCGCGATCACCTGCGCGCGCTGGCGGCGATGGCCGGACTGCCGCGCTCGCGCGTTGACGAGGTCCTGAAGCTGGTGGAGCTCGACGCGGCCGCGCGCCGGCGCGCGGGCAAGTACTCGCTCGGCATGCGCCAGCGGCTCGGGCTCGCCGCCACGCTGCTGGGCGACCCGCGGGTGCTGATCCTGGACGAGCCCGCCAACGGCCTCGATCCGCAGGGCATCCGCTGGCTGCGCGACTTCCTGCGCAGCATGGCCGCCGAGGGCCGCACGGTGCTCGTCTCCAGCCACGTGCTGGCCGAGGTGGCGCAGACCGTGGACGACGTCGTGGTGATCCACCGCGGCAGGCTCGTGGACCAGGGTCCGGTCGGCCGGCTCACGGCGGGCGGGCATGTGGTCGTCCGGTCGCCGCGCGCGGACCAGCTGCGCGAGGCGCTCGAGCGCGCCGGACTGACCGTGAGCGTGGACGCCGACTTCCTGGTGGTCGACGCCGAGGATCCGGCGCGCGTGGGAGAGATCGCGTTCGAGGCCGGCATCCCGGTGCACGAGCTGACCACCCGCGCCACCTCGCTCGAGGAGGCGTTCCTGGCGCTGACGACCGACGAGGCGCCGATTTGATCTCCCTTCTTCGCGGCGAGCTGATCAAGGTGCGCACCACGCGGACGGCGCTCGGCTTCGGCCTCGCGTCGGTGCTGCTGCTGCTCGCCTACGTGCTCGTCGGCATCCTCGCGGGCGATCCGACGACGGCGACCGAGAAGCGCGAGTCGCTCAACGTGGGCGGCGTGCTGTCGATCCCGCTGCTGATCTTCGGGATCGTCGGCGCGACCGGCGAGTACCGGCACCGCACGATCGCGCCGGCCGTGCTGATCGCTCCCGACCGCATCCGCCTGACGCTCGCGCGGCTGCTCGCCTACACGTTGACCGCACTCGCCGTCGGCGTGGCGATGCTGGTCGTGGCGCTGGGGATCGGGCTGCCGCTGCTCTCCTCGCAGCCCGGGCCCGGCATGGCCGGAGACGACTACGCGATGGTCATCGGCGGTGGCCTTATCGTGGCGTCGCTGACCACGGCGTTCGGCGTCGGGGTCGGCGTGCTTGTCCGCAACCAGGTCGCCGGCGTGGTCGGCGCATTGATCTGGCTGTTCATCCTGTCGCCGCTGCTCGGCCTGATCGACGACAGCGTGCCGAGCTATACGACGCTGCCGGCGGCCGGCGTCGCAGGCGGCGCCGCGGCGCCCGACGAGGACATCACGTGGACCGGCGCCGTCGCCGTGCTGGTCGTCTGGGCACTCGTGTTCAACGTGCTCGGGCTGATCGCCGAAAAGCGCCGCGACATCGACTAAAGGCGAGCAGCGCGTAGCCGATCAACCGGGACGAGCCCTATCCAGGCTCCCTCGGTATGTGGATTCCCCCTGCTATTCGACTGGTTGGGACGGCCGTCCTCGGGCTGCTCCTCCTCGCTCCCGCCGCCTTCGCGGCGGACGGTGAGTCGACGGCGCTGAACCTGAGCGATTCGAAGGCCAAGGCGGCCGAGTCCGTGGGGTCCAACTCCAGCGGGCTCGTGCGCACGATCGTCGGCCTGGCGATCGTCATCGCCGTCATCTACGGCCTCTACTGGATCCTCAAGCAGGTCAAGAACTCGCGTGAGGAAAGCGCCTCCGGCGTTGGCCTCCACACGCTCGCCACGCTTCCGCTCGGCCAGAACCGGTCGATGCAGCTCATTCGCGCCGGCACCGAGGTGGTGCTGGTGGGCGTCGGCGAGGGCGGCGTGACGCCGATCCGCACGTACGGTGAGAACGAGGCGCGCGCGCTCGGCCTGCTCGTCGAAGAGGACGGCGACGACGATCCGTCAGGTCTGTCGACAGTGATGCCGACCGGGCTCGCAGGCGTAAGCAAGCCGACGTTCCGCCAGGCGCTCTCCCGCACGCTCGACGGCATCCGCCGCAAGACGGTGATCAAGTGAAGACCGACGGCTCCAATGCCGTTCAGCTGCTGCTCCTGATCGGCGGCATCTCGCTCGTCCCGGCGCTGCTGTTCACGGTCACCGGCTTCACGCGCATCCTGATCGTCCTCGGCTTCATCCGCTCCGGCCTCGGCACGCCGACCGCGCCGCCGAACCAGGTGCTGGTCGGCATCGCCCTGTTCCTGACGATCTTCGTGATGGCCCCGACTCTCACCAAGGTCAAGGACGACGCGATCGTGCCGCTGTCCAAGGGCAAGATCACGCAGGAGGTCGCCTTCAAGCGCGCCGAGGGCCCGATGCGCGAGTTCATGTTCGATCAGACGCGCACCAAGGACCTTGCGCTGTTCGCCAAGCTCGCCAAGCTGCCGCAGCCGAAGACGCGCAAGGACATCCCGACGTACGTCCTGATCCCGTCGTTCATCATCTCCGAGCTCAAGACGGCGTTCCAGATCGGGTTCCTGATCTTCCTGCCGTTCCTGATCATCGATCTCGTCGTCGGCGCGACGTTGATGTCGATGGGCATGGTGATGTTGCCGCCCGTCTTCATCTCGCTGCCGTTCAAGATCCTCCTGTTCGTCCTGGTCGACGGCTGGAACCTCGTCACCCGCTCGCTGGTCGAGAGCTTCCACATATGAGTCAGGACCAGGTCATCAGCATCTGCGTCTCTGCGATGGCGCTCGCGATGAAGATCGCCCTCCCGATCCTGATGGTGGGGCTGATCCTCGGCCTGATGGTCTCGATCTTCCAGGCCGTCACGCAGATCCAGGAGCAGACGCTCAGCTTCATCCCGAAGATCCTCGGCCTCGGCGTCGTCCTGGTCGTCCTCGGCCCGTGGATGCTCGGCCAGCTCCTGACCTGGACCTCGGAGCTCTACGGCCAGATCCCGGCCCTGGTGGGCGGATGAGCCTCGAGCACCTCGTCGCCCAGTTCGGCGAGCAGCAGGTCGTGGGCTTCTTCCTCGTGCTCGCGCGGGTGTCGCCGCTTTTCGTGCTGGCGCCGCTCTTCTCATCCGCCATGGTGCCGGCGAGAGCGCGCGGCGTGATCGCGGTCGCGCTCGCGATCGGCATCATGCCGACCGCCATGCACGCGGGGGACGGTCAACAGCTCCCGCTCGACCTCTGGGTGCTGGGCGGCCTGATGGCCAAGGAGCTGCTCGTCGGCCTCGCATTCTCGTTCGCGCTGGCGGCGCTGTTCGCCGCCGTCCAGGTCGCCGGCAGCCTGCTCGACACGCTGGTCGGCTTCTCGTTCGGCGCGCTGATCGATCCGATCACCGGCTCCAACGGCGGCGTGCTGAACCAGCTCTACGGCCTGATCGGCGCGATGATCTTCGTCGTCATCAACGGCGACGCCTGGGTGATCCAGGGTCTCGCTCGCACCTACGAGGCGATCCCGCTCGCCGATTCGCCGAACATCAACTCGCTCGTCGAGGGCGCCCAGGTCGCGTTCAGCGGCATCCTCGGCGCGGCGGTCCAGGTCGCCGCCCCGGTGATGCTCGCCGTGCTCCTCACCGACGTCGGCTTCGGCCTGCTGTCGCGCGTCGTCCCGCAGCTCAACGTCTTCGCGGTCGGCTTCCCGGCCAAGGTGACCGTCGGCCTCGTGATGGTCGGCGCCTCGCTGCCGTTCGTGGCCGGCTGGCTCGGCGATGAGCTGCAGAGCTCGGTCTCCGCCGCCCTCCACACGCTGAAGGTGGACGGCTAGATGGCCAACGACAAGACTGAGAAGGCAACACCAAAGAAGGTCGACGAAGCGCGCCAGAAGGGCCAGGTCGCCAAGTCGCCGGACGTCAACGGCGCCGTCGTGTTGTCCGCCGCCCTGATCGCCCTGGTCAGCTTCGGTCCCAGCATGTTCCGGCGGATGGAGGAGGCCACGATCGGCATCCTCGCGTTCATCAAGCGGCCGGACATCGTCAGCGAAGCCGGCGTCGCCGACCTGTTCATGACCGCGGGAACCCACGCGATCATGGGCGCCGCGCCGATCGTGTTCGTCTGCGCCATCGCCGGCGTGGTCGCCAGTGTCGGCCAGGTCGGCTTCAAGCCCGCCACCAAGGCGTTGAAGCCGGACTTCAAGAAGCTCAATCCGATGACGGGCATGAAGAACATGTTCAGCCCGAACTCGGCGGTCGAGGCGGTCAAGTCGACGGCCAAGATCAGCGCCGTCGGCGGGATCATCGCGCTCGCGATCTTCCCCAAGCTCGATTCGCTGGCCGGCCTCGTCGGCATGCCCGCGGAAGCCCTGCTCCCGCACCTGTGCGGCCTGATCATGCAGATCGCCCAGCGCGCCGCGATCGCCTACATCGCGATCGCCGCCGCGGATTTCTTCTGGCAGAAGTACCGGATGGCGAAGAACCTCAAGATGGACAAGAACGAGGTCAAGCAGGAGCACAAGGGCCAGGAGCTCCCGCCGGAGATCAAGGGCATGCAGCGCCGCAGGGGCTTCGAGCTGGCCCGCGCGCGCATGATGGATGACGTCCCGACCGCCGACGTCGTCGTGACCAACCCGACGCACTACTCGGTCGCGCTGCGCTACGACAACAACAACCTCGCCCCGGTCGTAGTCGCCAAGGGCACCGACCAGCTGGCGCTGCGCATCCGCCGCACCGCCGCCGAGGCCGGCGTCACCGTCGTGCCCGACCCGCCGCTGGCGCGCGCGCTCTACTCGAGCGTCGACGTCGGCCGGATGATCCCCGAAGAGCTTTTTGAGGGCGTCGCCCAGCTGCTCGCCTACGTGTACAAGGTCGCCGGCGCGACGAGGAGTGCTGCCGCATGAACTTCCTGAGGAAGGCCTCGCGCCATTCCGACCTCGTGGCCGCGGCCGCGGTCGTGCTCGTCGTGGCGATGATGATCATCCCGCTGCCGCCGTTCCTGCTCGATCTGCTGATCACGCTGAACATCTCGGCGGCGCTGATGATCGTCGTGGCCACGCTCTACGTGCCGCGCGCGCTCGACCTGTCGTCCTTCCCGTCGCTGCTGCTGCTGACCACGCTGTTCCGGCTCGCGATCAACGTGTCCGTGACGCGTCTGATCCTGCTGCACGGCGACGCCGGCCACGTCGTGACCGCGTTCGGCAACTTCGTCGTCGGCGGCAACGTCGTGGTCGGCCTCGTGATCTTCCTGATCCTCGTGGTCATCCAGTTCGTGGTGATCACGAACGGCGCCGGGCGCGTGGCCGAGGTGGGCGCGCGCTTCACCCTCGACGCCATGCCGGGCAAGCAGATGGCGATCGACGCCGACCTCAACACCGGCCAGATCACCGACGAGGAGGCGCGCAAGCGGCGCGCCGAGATCTCCCAGGAAGCCGACTTCTACGGCGCGATGGACGGTGCCTCGAAGTTCGTCAAGGGCGACGCGATGGCCGGCATCCTGATCACCGGCATCAACCTCATCGGCGGCATCATCATCGGCGTCATGCAGCAGGGCATGCCGTTCGGGGAGGCGGCGCAGACGTTCTCGCTGCTGTCCGTCGGCGACGGCCTCTGCGCGCAGATCCCCGCGCTGCTGATCTCCGTCGCGACCGGCATCCTCGTCACGCGCTCGGCCTCCGAGCAGGACCTCGGCTCCGACGTCGTGCAGCAGCTCCTGGACCAGCGCAAGGCACCGCTCGTCGCCGGCGCCGTGATCATGGCGTTCGCGATCGTCCCGGGCCTCCCCAAGCTCCCCTTCATCGTCATCGGCGGCCTGTTCTTCGCCGTCGGCTGGACGATCCGCAAGCACCCGAACAAGGCCGGCAAGGCAGCGATCGCCGCGGCGGCGCCCGCGCTCGCCCCCGGCCCGTCCGAGCAGGTGGCCCCGCGCGATGCCGCGCTCGAAGCGCTCGCGCTCGATCCGCTCGAGCTGGCGATCGGCTTCGGCCTCGTGCCGATGGTCGACCAGCAGGCGGGCGGCACGCTGCTGCAGCGCGTCGGCACGATCCGCCGCCAGATCGCGTCCGAGCTCGGCATGGTGATCCCGCCGGTGCGGATCCGCGACGACGTCGGGCTCGATTCGCACGAGTACGTGATGCGCGTGCGCGGCACCGAGGTCGCGCGCGGCGGCATCATGGCCGGCCACCACCTTGCGATGGACCCGGGCGACGCGATGGGCCAGCTCCCCGGCATCCCCACCACCGAGCCGGCCTTCGGCCTGCCCGCCGTGTGGATCCCCGAAAGCGGTCGCGCCGAGGCCGAGGCGCTCGGCTGGACCGTCGTCGACGCCGAGTCCGTGGTCGTCACGCACCTCACCGAGACGATCCGCGTGCACGCCTCCGAGCTGCTCACCCGCCAGGAGACGCGCCAGCTGCTCGACCAGCTCAAGGAAGTCAACGCCGCCGTGGTCGACGAAGTCGTGCCGGACGTGCTGTCGGTCGGCGAGATCCAGCGCGTGCTGCAGGCGCTGCTGCGCGAGGGCGTCTCCGTACGCGACCTCGGCGCGGTCGTCGAGGCGATCGGCGACAAGGCCCGCCTCACGCGCGATGTCTCGATGCTGGCCGAGTACGCCCGCCAGGCGCTCGGACGCACGATCGTCGCGCCGTACCTGGACAGCGAGAACACACTGCGCGCGATCGCGCTCGACCCTGCGCTCGAGCAGGAGGTCGCCGAGGCGCTCGTGCAGACCGCCGACGGCGAGTTCCTCGCGATGGATCCGACCCGCGCCCACGCCCTGATCGACGCATGCTCCGCGCAGGTCGAGCACGCGCTCGCGCGCGGCGGCCGCCCGGTCATGCTCTGCTCGGCCCGCGTGCGGCGGCATCTGCGCGGCCTGTGGGAACAGCGGCTGCCGCAGCTTGCGGTCTGCTCGTACAACGAGATCGCCCCCGGTGTCAGCGTTGAGACCGTCGGGGTGCTGGAGGCGGCTACGCCTGCCGCTAGACAGGACGGGGCTATTCCCGTGGCGAGTTAGTGCCGATGGAGGAACTGGACATGGATACGACCACTGAGATGCACAACGACTTCAAAACCTTTCGCGGACGCACCGTCGAAGAGGTGCTGCCGCTGATCCGCGCCGAGCTCGGCGCGGACGCCATCGTGCTGCGCCGCCGCGAGGGCCTCGCGGGCGGCATGGCGGGCTTCTTCCAGCGCCCCTACGTCGAGGTCGACGCCCGCGCGGCGCTCGCCGACGACCAGCCGCTGGAGGCGCGCAACGATCGCGCCACCGCCGAGGGCCTCGCCTCGCCGGCGATCCAGGCGCTGGTCGACCAGGCGTCCCCGTTCGCCGACGCGCTCGCGCGCGCCGAGGGCTCGGTCGGCGAGCGCGCTCAGGAAGTCCTGATCGCCGCCGCGACCGGTGCCACCACCGCGCAGGCTCCCCTTCCCTCGGCCGACGCCGGCCTGTACGGCCCGCAGCCGAACCGCGCGGCGATCGAGGAGGTCGCCGACGACCTCGATCTCGAGCTCGCCGCGTTCGCCCCGGCTCCGGCCGTCGAAGCCGCGCCCCACGGCCTGGGCGTCCCGCGCCCGGCCACGGCCGACGCCGCCGAGCAGCGGCTGGTCGCCGCCGGCCTGAGCGCCGGCCTGGCCGCCGACATCGTCGGCGAGGCGGTCGCGCACGGCCTCCCGTTCGCGCAGCCGCGCGCGCTGAAGAAGCTGATCCGCACCGTGCTCGCACGGCGCATGCCCGTGATGTCCGACCTCGGCCCCGGCGCGCGCACGCTCGCCTTCGTGGGCGCCGGAGGCTCCGGCAAGAGCACCGCGACCGAGCGCCTCGCCGCCGCGTACGCACAGGCCGACGCCGACGTCGTCGTCGTGGCGCTGCGCGCCCGTGACGGTGGAACCGCGCTCGCCGCCGCGCTCGAGCCGCTCGGCATCAGTGTGATCGCCGCCGACGACGCCGAGCAGGCTGCCCGCCGGATCGGCCAGCGCGAGGCCGTGCTGACGATCGTCGACACCCCCGCGGCCGGCCCGTCCGACCGCAAGGCCGTCGAGCGGCTCGCCGCCGACCTGCGCACGCTCGGCGTCGCCGAGGTCCACCTGACGCTTCCGGCCACGCTCAGCGCGGCCGCTGCCGACGAGCTGGCCGCTGCGCTGGCGCCGGCCGGCATCACCCACGTCGCCCTCACGCACGCCGATCAGACCGCGCGCCCCGGCGCCCCGGTCGAGCTCGCCGTCACGAGCCGTCGCGAGCTGTCCTACGTCTGCTCGCGCGACGCGATCGAGCCCGTCGACCCCGACACACTGGCGAAGCAACTTCTCCCGTGATCCACTATGGCCGTCTCCGCTTCCGCACCCTCAATCCCGTCTGGTGAACACGTTCACCTCAGCCTTCCGCACGTCGGCCTTCTCCCGGCGACGGTGTCGTCGGTTGAGCCCGGTGCGATCGTGCTGGTCCTGACGGTCAAGGATCCGCGCGTCGATCGGCTCGCGGGCGGCGAGGTCGCGGTCGAGTACAAGACCGGCCGTGGTATCCAGCGTTTCGGCGGGATCCTGCAGCTCGACGCGAGCCGCCCTGAGCAGCTGCGCGTGGTCACGCAGGGCGAGGCCGAGCGCATCCAGCGCCGCGAATGGGCGCGCGTCGAGACGATCCTCCCGATCTCCGTGCAGGGCATCGACGAGCCGATCGGCGGCGACACGACGACGCTGAACATCTCCGGCGGCGGTGTCCTCGTCAGCGACAAGTGGAATATGCCGCTCGGCACCGACGTCCGGATCGAACTTCACGCCGACGTCAAGGACCCGCCGATCAAGGCGATGGGCCGCGTCGTCCGCGTCGCGGGCAAGGACGAGAAGGGCATCCGCATCGATTCGATCGCGCGCGAGGACGAGGAGCGCCTCGTGAAGCTCGTGCGCGAGCGCGAGCGGGCCGCCTTGCGCATGTCGAGGGACCGATGAGCACGGAAGACGACGCCGGCGCCGAGACGCCCGCGCCCGACAAGAAGCCGAAGAAGGCCAAGGAGCCCAAGGCGCCCAAGGCCAAGAAGGGCAAGGGCAAGGGCAAGGGCGAGGCCGCTGCCGCGACCGGCCGCACGCTCGCGATCTCGATTCCCGCGCATCCGCGTGCGCAGCGGTCGATCCGCAAGATCCGCGCCCGCACGGCGATCGCCGTCTTCGTGCTCGTACTGATTCTTTCGCACCGCTCGGGCGTCCCGAACCAGGAGGCCGTCATGCGCGCCCTCCTGGCGGGCCTGATCGGCAACCTCGTCGGCTGGGCGTGCGCCCTCGCCGTCTGGCGCCAGCTCGTCATGGCCGAGGTACGGCTCGTCGAGAACGCCCGGCGTGAGCGCCGGCGCGCTCAGGCCGAAGCGGCCGCCGAGCACGCTGCCACCAGGGCCGCGGCTGCCGCCGCAGCCGCCTCCTGAGGACGTGAGCGGCCGTGAACGACTGGATCGCTCCCATCAGCCCCGACCGCGCGGTCGCGCCGGTCGAGTTCCGCCGGCTCACGCCGATCGAGCGTGAAGAGGAGCGCCAGCAGCGCGAGCGTCAGCGCCGCCGCAAGGCCGAGCAGCGTGACCCGGAGGCGCCCGAAGAGGGCCATTCCGGGATTGACGTCCGGGTTTGACAAGTTCTGCTCAAGTCTTTCCCGCGGATGCCGACTACTCCGCTTGTAAGAAGGGGTGACATGGAGTTGCCCCGGTCCTAACACACCAATCATCAAGGAGAGATGATCATGGGCCTTCGTATCCAGAACAATGTTGAGGCGTTCAACGCTCACCGCCAGCTTTCCGGCACCGCGGCCAAGGCCGCCAAGTCGATGGAGAAGCTGTCCTCGGGCTATCGCATCAACCGTGCAGCCGACGACGCCGCCGGCCTCGCCATCTCAGAGAAGATGCGCGCTCAGATCGGCGGCCTGGGTCAGGCGCAGCGCAACGCGCAGGACGGCGTCTCGCTGGTCCAGACCGCAGAAGGTGCCCTCAACGAGGTGCACTCGATGCTTCAGCGTGTCCGTGACCTGAAGGTGCAGTACGCGAACGGAACGCTGGACACGAGCGACAAGACGGCCATCGTGGCCGAAGTGAAGGCGCTCGCCTCGGAGATCACTGAGATCCGCGGCAAGACCGACTTCAATGGCATCCACCTGCTCGACGGTAGCGGCGGCTCGGCCGGCACTATCACGTTCCAGGTCGGCGCCAACGCAAGCGAGACGATCGCAGTCGCCACCAAGGACATCGCAGGTGCCTCCGGCACCGGCGCGGTCGACGGTGTGAGCGATACCGCGTCGTGGGATGCCGTTACGCTCGGCGATCTCGACACGGCGATCAACAACATCTCGTCTATCCGTGGCGAGTTCGGCGCGGTGCAGAACCGCCTCGAGCACCGTCTGAACAACCTCGCTACCTACCAGGAGAACCTGGTCGGTGCCGAGAGCCGGATCCGCGACGTGGACATGGCCAGCGAAATGGTCAACTTCACCAAGCTCGGCATCCTGCAGCAGGCCGGCACGAGCATGCTCGCGCAGGCCAACCAGGCCCCGCAGAGCGTTCTTTCGCTCCTGCGTTAGTCGGGTCTCACATAGCCCCACCGAGGGACGGATCGACCGCGGGCGGCCTTAAGGCCGCTCGCAGTCGTTAACTCAAGCCTGACGGGCTGCGGTCGATTACTAGGGCGCATCCGTCTTCTTAAGGAGGGAACCCTTCCATGGGTCTTCGTATCCAGAACAACGTTGAGGCGTTCAACGCCCATCGCCAGCTGTCAAGCACCGCCACCAAGGCCGCGAAGTCGATGGAGAAGCTTTCTTCCGGCTATCGCATCAACCGTGCAGCCGACGACGCTGCAGGTCTCGCCATCTCAGAGAAGATGCGCGCTCAGATCGGCGGCCTGGGTCAGGCGCAGCGCAACGCGCAGGACGGCGTCTCGCTGGTCCAGACCGCAGAAGGTGCCCTCAACGAGGTGCACTCGATGCTTCAGCGTGTCCGTGACCTGAAGGTGCAGTACGCGAACGGAACGCTGGACACGAGCGACAAGACGGCCATCGTGGCCGAGGTCAAGCAGCTCGCTTCGGAGATCACCGAGATCCGCGGCAAGACCGACTTCAACGGCATCCACCTGCTCGACGGCACCGGCGGCTCCGCCGGCACCATCTCGTTCCAGGTCGGCGCCAACACCGGCGAGACGATCTCCGTCGCGACGCGCGACATCGCAGGTGCCTCCGGCACCGGCGCGATCGACGGCGTCACCGACACCGCGACGTGGGATGCCGTTACGCTCGGCGACCTCGACACGGCGATCAACAACATCTCGTCGCTCCGCGGCGAGTTCGGCGCGGTGCAGAACCGCCTCGAGCACCGCATGGCGAACCTCGCCGCCTACCAGGAGAACCTGGTCGGCTCCGAGAGCCGGATCCGCGACGTGGACATGGCCAGCGAAATGGTCAACTTCACGAAGCTGGGCATCCTGCAGCAGGCCGGCACGAGCATGCTCGCGCAGGCCAACCAGGCCCCGCAGAGCGTTCTGTCGCTCCTGCGCTAGTACGGGATCTTCCTCGACGTTCACGGGCGGCCTTCGGGCCGCCCGTCGTCGTTAAAGGCCTCGCGGGGAACGCCGATCAACTGGATGTGCCCGTCCTCGCCGTGGTCCCCGCCTGCCTGCGTAGCCCGCAGGACACCGAGATCCTCGGCCGCTGCCTGGTGTCGCTGTGGCGCACCGCTCCCGGCGTGCCGGCGATCGTCGTCGACGCCTCGCCTCCGGGTGAGAGCGCCGAGCTCGCGCCCGTCTGCGCCGAGCTCGGCTATGAACTGCTCCGCCTCACCGGCGCCGCGTCGTTCGCGCGGGCCGCGAACGCCGGCCTGGCGATCGCCGAGTCCGCCGGTGCCGACGCTGTGGTCGTCCACCATGACGTCGAGCTGCTGGACGAAGGCTGGCTCCCCGCCCTGCTGGACGCCGACGGCATCATCGCCGGCGGCCGGCTCCTCTTCCCCGACGGCACGCTCCAGCACTGCGGCTACCTGTACTCCCAGCTGCACGGCAGCTTCGAGCCGCGGATGCTGTTCGGCCCGGCCGACCTGCCCGCCAGCCTCGAGCCGGCCGTCTGCCCGGTCGGCAACGCGCTGACGCTGATCCGCCACGACGCGCTCGTCGCCCTCGGCGGCTTCGACGAGGGCTATCCGCTCGGTCGCGAGGACGTCGACCTGTGCTTGCGCGCGTTCGCCGCCGGAGGCACGTGCGTCTACGAGCCGCGTGCCGTCGCGATCCATCACCACGTCGCCTGGCGCGGCGTGCCCGACCGTGACCGCGAGCAGCTCGAGGCGACGTCGCTGGAACGACTGCTCGCTCGCTTCGACGACTCGGCCCGGCGCCCGTTCGCCCTGGAGCTCACATGATCGCCTTCCCCCGCACCCTGTTCGTCGGCCGCGGCAACAGCGGCGTCTGCTGGTATCGCTCCGCGCTGCCCGCTGCGGCACTCGGCGCCGACTGGCTCGGCGTCGTCGGTGAGCCGGGCGCGCTGCGCCGCGTCACCGGCGGCTTCGGCATGGCGCTCGAGGAGGACGAGTGGACGAGCTACGACGTCGTCGTCCTGCAACTCGTGCACGGCGCAAAGTGGAATCGGCGGATCGCCGAGCTCCAAGCCGCCGGCGTCACCGTCCTCTACGAGATCGACGACGACCTGCGGGCGGTCGCCGCCGAGCCGGGCCACGAGTTCGCGCGGCTGTTCCCGCCGCAGCGTCTGCGCGCCCACGAGGCCGCGATCCGCGCCTGCGACGGCCTGATCTGCTCCACGCGGGCGCTCTCCGAACGCCTCGCCGACCTGCACGACTGGCGCCACGTGTGCGAGAACGGCATCGACCTCGCGCGTTACCCATATCCGCTGCCGGAGCGCGACTCCGTCACGATCGGCTGGGCCGGCGGGACCGGCCACGAGCGCGCGCTGCGCCCGTGGCTCCCGGCGGTCGCCGCGGTGCTCGAGGCGCATCCGCACACCCGCTTCCGGACGGTCGGGCAGCCGTACGGCCGCGAACTGGCCGAGCGCTTCGGGGCCGAGCGCGCCGGCGCCGTGCCGTTCGCCGCGCTCGACACCTACCCGGCCGCGATGGCGGCCTTCGACGTGGCGCTCGCCCCGGCCGCTCCGTCCGCCTTCTTCACCGCCAAGAGCGATCTGCGGTTCCTCGAAGCGGCAGCGCTCGGCCTCCCGGTCGTGGCCGATCCCGTCGTCTACCCGACGCTCGTCCACGGAGAGACCGGCCTGCACGCCACGACTCCCGAGGAGGCGCGCGAGCACCTGGAGACGCTGGTCGGGGATCCGGAGCTGCGGCGCCGTCTCGGCACGGCCGCCCGCGCCTACGTCGAGCGCGAGCGCTCGATGCCGGCCGCCGCCCACCGGTGGGCGATCGCCATCGCCACCATGCGGGCCGGTGCCGCGGTCGCGGTCTGATCTCAAGATCGAGATGTCACGGCCGACCACGGGGTTAATGACCGTCCCGAGCGCACCCCTGTGCGTCATCCCTTCGTACCTCCGCACACCGGCGGATCTTGACCTGCTCGTGCGCTGTCTCGTCTCGCTGTGGAGCACCGCTCCCGAGGCGGGCGTGCTCGTGGTCGACGACGGCAGCCCGGAGCGATCGCTGCTGCAGCCCCTGGCCGCAGCGGTGGACGAGCTCGGCTACGAGCTGATCGCCAAGGACGAGAACGAGGGCTTCTCGCGCACCGTCAACGTCGGTCTGCGGCGTGCGCTCGACACCGGCCGCGACGCCGTCCTCGTCAACGCCGACATCGAGTTCACCGAGCCCGGCTGGCTCGACCGGATGCTGGCGCGCGTCGACCAGCAGGGCCGCCCGGCCGCCGTCGTCGGCGCCCGCCTCCTGTACCCCAACGGCTGCATCCAGCACGCCGGGGTGTTCCTGTCGCTCCGCACGCGCGCGTTCTGGCATCGCTGCCAGTACGGCCCCGGCGATCTTCCCGAAGCGCTCGTACCGGCGGTGTGCCCGGTGACGGCGGCGCTGCAGCTGATCCGTCACGAGACGCTCGCGACCGTCGGCATCTACGACGAGGAGTACCGGATGTCCTACGAGGACGTCGACTACTGCCTGCGCGTCTTCGAATCCGGCCGCCAGTGCATCTATGAGCCCACCGTGTGCGCGATGCACCACGAGAGCGTGTTCCGCGGCCGCACCACTCCGAAGATCGAGGAGTGGCAGCAGGCCGCGGCCCGGCGGCTGCGCGAAAAGTGGTCCACGACGGACCTGAGCCCTTACGTCCCGGCGATCGTATGACCGACCTCCCGCGCACGCTCTTCCTCGGTATCTCCAACGGCGCTGTCGCCTGGTATCGCTGCGTTCTGCCCGCCACCGTGCTCGGCTGTCATTGGCTCGGCGTGTCCGGCGAGCCGACGAAGCCCGAGATCCGCGCCGGCGTGGTGCCCGGACACTTCGAGTTCGCCGACGTCACGTCGTACGACGTCGTGGTCGTGCAGCAGGTCGCCGGCCCGGCCTGGCTGAAGGCGATCCGCGCCTGGCAGGAGGCCGGGGTCACCGTCCTGTATGAGATCGACGACTGGCTCCACGGCGTCCGCAACGTTCCCGGTCACGGTCACGCCGCGAGGCTCGACCGCGAGACCGTGCGGACCTACGAGCTGTGCATGCGTGCGGCCGACGGCATCATCTGCTCGACCGACTACCTCGCCCGGCGCTACGCCTCGCTGAACCCGCGCACGTGGACGTGCCGCAACGGCATCGACCTGGTCCGCTACGGCTTCACGCGCCCTGAGCGCAACTACGTCGGCATCGGCTGGGCCGGGGGCACGGGGCACACTGCCTCCGCCCGTCCCTGGATCGACGAGGTCGGCGCGGTCATGCGCGAGCGCGTCGACACGCACTTCATCAGCGTCGGCCAGCCGTTCGCCCAGTGGCTCGAGCCCGAGTTCGGTGCCCGCACGCTCGCGATTCCCTTTACGGCGCTCGAGGTCTATCCCGCCGCGATGACCCACTTCGACATCGCGCTCGCACCGGCTGGGAAGGGCGACTACTTCAAGGGCAAGAGCGACCTGCGCTGGCTCGAGGCCGCCGCACTGTCGATGCCGTGCATCGCCGATCCGGATGTGTATCCGGAGATCGAGCACGGCGTCACCGGGTTCCACGCGTCGACGCCCGCCGAGATGAGCGCGATCCTGCGCGAGCTCGTCGCCGATCGCGACCTGCGCGACCGCGTCGGCGCCGCCGCCCGCGACTACGTCGTCGAGCACCGCAGCGCGCAGGTCGCCGCCCAGAGCTGGGAGCACGTCCTGCGCGAGGTCGTTCGCGAACCGGCCCTGGCCGCCTCGTCGTGAGCCTCGAGATCGCCCTCCAGCGCGTGGTCCAGATCCAGGGCCTGCTCTCGCCGGTGGCACCGCCGCCGGCGGCGACGCCGGCCGTGGCCGCCACGCCTTCGCCCTTCGGCCAGGCCCTCCAGGCGGCCGGCGGCCAGCCTGCCGGGCTGAACGCGATGCTGCCCGCCAGCGGCGGCACGCCCGGCGGTCGCGCGGCGCTCGCAGCCGCCCAGGGCGAGGTCGGCGTGGCCGAGCAGCCGCCCGGCTCCAACGACTCTCCCCGGATCGCGCAGTACCGCCAGGCCACCGCCGGATCCGGCGTCGGCCCGTGGTGCGCCTACTTCGTCTCGTGGGCCGCCCGCCAGGCCGGCACGCCGATCGGCGACCAGGGTCAGGGGTACGGCAGCGTCGACCAGGTCTGGGCCTGGGGCGAGCGCACCGGCCGCGCGATGCCGGCGACCGGCACCGTCCCGCAGTCCGGCGACCTGATCGTCTGGGACGAGCACATCGGCATCGTCGAGTCGGTCGGACCCGACGGGACCATCAACACGGTCGAGGGCAACTCGTCCAACCAGGTCTCGCGGCGCAGCTACGGGCCGGACGCCAACGGCGCCGTCGGCTACGTGCGGCTCGGCTAGCCGTCGCTCCCCATACCATGTGCGCGGTGAGTGGGCTCGAGGCCGAGGCCGGGACGGTCGTCGTACTTGCGCCAGACTGGCGCCGGCCGTTGGACTGGCTCGCGCCGCTGGCCGCCTATGTCGTCGCGGCGCCGCCGGGTGGCGACACCTGCCTGGCGCTCGATGCTCGCGGCGGCGATCTGCCGGGCATCGTCGTCGCCACGCTCGTCGAACGTGCCTGCGGCTATCTCTCCGAGGGACTGCCGTTCGCGACCGTGCTGCTCGCCGCGGACGACGAGGATCTCGCCGCCGGCTCCGAGCCCGTGGACGACGCGGCGGCACTCGTCGAACGGCTGGGACTGAACGTTCGCCCGCTGCGCGAGGAGCCGGCCGAGCAGATCCTGCATTCGCGCTGGGTCAAGGCACTCGTCGACGATCTCCAGACCGAAGTGGACCGCGCGCTGCTCGAGTCTGCACCGCCAGCGGCGCTGAGCGGCGAGCCGCTCGTGACCGTCCGCATCCCCACCTTCGGGTCGGTCGATCTGCTGCTCTCGCGAGCCATCCCCTCGGTGCTCGCCGGCTCCTATCGGAACTTCGAGCTGCTGGTGTGCAGCGACGGGCCGCAGCCCCACGCGCGCACCGCGGTGGAGGCGCTGACCGACCCACGGATCCGCTACCTCGAGCTGCCGGACCGCCCGCAGTACCCGTCGCGCGCCACCGCGTTCTGGAAGGTTGCCGGCACGGCCGCCGTGAACCAGCTGGTCGCCGAGGCGCGCGGTGAGCTGATCGCGCCGCTCGACCACGACGACGCGTTCACCTTCGACCACATCCACACCTTGTTGGAAGGCCTGCAGCGCAGCGGCGCGGACTTCGCGTACGGGCAGGCGATGACCGAGCAGCGCAACGGGGCCTGGGGACTGCTCGGGAGCGCGCCGCTCGCGCACGGGCGGATCGTGCATGCCTCGGTGATGTACACGCGGCGCCTTGCCCACATGCGCTACGACCCGGAGGCGTGGATCTGGGAGGAGCCGGGCGACTGGAACATGTGGCGGCGGATGCGCGACGCCGGCGCCTCGATCACCCACGTTCCCGCACCGGTCGCTGTGCACTTCAAGGAGGGCTCGAGCGTCGCCGGTCGCGATCAGGACACGCGCGACACGATCGAGGCGGCCGCGCAGGACCTGCTGTCGACAGGTGCGCGATCGCTGCTGGAGGTCGCATCGCATTCGCGCGGGGCAGCCGGCCTCTCCCGCGCCGGGCGCAGCAAGCGCGGCCCGGCCCGGCCGCCGGCCGGCGACGGCCGCCGGCTCGCGCTGCTCGACTCGCACTTCCCGCTCTGGCTGTCCGGCTTCCGCTATCACGAGGCCGCGGAGCTGCTGGCCCGCCGGCCGGACACCGTGTTCTTCTCAGCGGCGCGGACCGGCGAGTCCTGGGACCGGCCGGTCTACCCGCTGAGCGACTTCGCGCGGCTGGCCGACGAGCTGAACGTGACCGACGCCTATTGCGTGTTCCTGAACTTCGCGGTGAGTATCCTCGGCCTCAGCGGCCATCCGGGCGCCGCGACGTGCGGCGGCATCCCCCGTGACCTCGGCGTCTCGCGGGTGCTCGCCGAGCGCAAGATCCGGATGCACATGACCATGTATCCCGGCGGCGGGCTCGTGACGGACACCGACCCGGAGCTGATGCGCGCTGTCGCAGCGCGCTGCGCGAC
This sequence comes from uncultured Solirubrobacteraceae bacterium, assembly GCA_963792385.1. GTDB lineage: Bacteria > Actinomycetota > Thermoleophilia > Solirubrobacterales > Solirubrobacteraceae > DASSUW01. Next base: position 690,451 of record CAWBVZ010000004.1, read on the forward strand.
GGTGTTCACGAACACGGCGGAGGCGGTTGCCGCGGTACCCGAGGCGATCCGGATCGCCGGGCCGATGGCGACGGAGCTCTATGAATTCCGGGCACGCGAGCGCCGTGAGCCGTTCCGGTTCGTGTTTGCCGCCGATCACCGGCCGCGCAAGGGCCTCGACACGGCGCTGGCGGCGTTCGCGCAGCTCGACGAGCGGTTCCACATGCACGTGGTCGGCCCGCACGAGCCGTTCGTGCGGCACATCCCCGCCGAGCGGCTGACCTACCACGGCGTGCTCAAGCCGGCCGAGCTGCGCGGGGTCTACTGGGGGTGCGACGCGTTCGTGTCTCCCGTTCGTCCCGAAGGCCCCGAGGGCCAGCCGGGTGAGGTCGGCCTCGTGGACGGGTTCCCGACGACGACCGCGTGCGAGGCGCTGGCCTCCGGCTGCGCGTTGGTGTCGTCGAATCCCCGCAGCGAGCACTGGATCGTCGAGCCGGATGTCCACTTCCTCGAGTTCCCGGTGCAGGACGCCGACGCGCTGGCGGCGGCGCTGCGTCGCCTGGAGGCCGACCGCGACCTGCGCGACGGGTTGGCCGAGCGCGGTGCGGCGAGGATCCGCGAGGTGATGGACGTGCGCCGGGTCGTCGACGCCAAGCTGCAGGCGATGGACCTCGCGCCGGTGCCGGCCGGCTAGTACACGCTACGCCGGGCGGGCGGCGTGCACGAGCGCGGCGATCCGCGTGATCTCGTCATCGCCGAGCACGTTCGCCATCGGGAGCGCGAGCGCGCAGGCTGCTGCCGCCTCGGTCACCGGCAGCGGAGCGCGCTTGGCATCCGCGAACGCGGGATGGGTGTGGAGCGCCGGATCGTGCATCGTGCGGACCTCGACCCCGTGGCTGGGGGCAAGTGCGACGCAGCGGTCGCGCATCGCCGGGCTCGGGCAGAGGACGTGGAAGATCTGCCAGGTCGAGCGCTCGGCGCCGGCCTGGAACAGCAGGTGGGCGTCCGGGCCGATCGCCTCGCGCAGGCGCATCGCGTTGCGCTGGCGGAGGGCGACGACATCGTCGATCTGGTCGAGCATCGCCAGGCCGGCCGCCGCGTGCAGCTCGGACATCTTGCCGTTCATCCCGATGTCGGCGCTGATGCGGGTGCCGGGCTCGAGGCCGAAGTTGATCATGCGGCCGATGCGGGCGGCGAGGTCGGCGTCGGGCGTGGTGATCAGGCCGCCCTCGCCGATGCTGAACGGCTTCGTCGCGTGGAACGAGAAGATCTCCGTGTCGCCGAGACCGCCGAGCGGCCGGCCGGAGGCGTCCTGTGAGCCGAACCCGGGCGCGGAGTCGACCAGGAGCGGCACGGCGTATGCCTCGCAGAGTTCACGCCACGCCGCGCGCTGCTCGTCGCTGGGCGCGGTACCGAAGGTGGCGCAGGCGAGGACGCCGGCGACCTTGCCCTCGAACCGCTCGAACGCGGCCTCCAGGGCGTGGCGTCAAGGTGCCAGCCGCGCGGCTCGATGTCGACGAACGCGGGCTCGAAGCCCGCCCACTCGATCGCGCAGGCGGTCGCCGTGAAGGTGTAGGACGGCGTCAGGATGATCCGGCGATCGCCCGACGGCATGCCGCAGGCGGCGCGCACGGCGACCATCAGGCCGACGGTGGCGTTGCCGACCGGGATCGTGAACGTGTCCCCGCCGAGGTAGTCCGAAAGGCGCGTCGACAGCAGCCGCGCGCAGGGGCCGCCGTTCGAGTAGAAGTGCGCCTCGCGCGACAGTTCGTAGTAGGCCATGATCGCCTCGGGCGCAGGCGGCTGCGGGCGCTGGAACGGGACCAGCGGGGTGGTGACCGGAACGGGGGCGTGCGTGCGCGCGGAAACGAGGGCGGCCATTCCCTCTGGTTGATCGGCAGCGCGCGCTGCGAGTTGAGCTAGCCGGCCGCCGGGCGGCGCGCCACGGTGCGGTAGTGGATCGGCATCAGCGGCCGCTCCGGCGTCTCGACGGCCGAAAGGTCGACGATCTCGAAGTCCGCGAGCAGCGCGCGCAGGCCGTGCTCGGTGAAGCGCCAGCAGTCGGGAAGCGGTCCATGGATGCGGAAGTTGAACGGCGTCGTCAGGACGAGGTGACCGCCCGGCGCGAGGATCCGGCGCAGCTCGCGCGCGGCTTCGAACGGCTGCAGCGTGTGCTCGAGCACCTCGGTGCAGAACACGCAGTGGAACCGCGCCGACGGGATCTCCGGGTTCTCGCGGCACAGATCGGCGGTGTACGTGGCGCCGGCCGCTGGATCGACGTCGAGTGTCTCGAGCGTCGCTCCGTCCGGCAGCAGCGGCCGGACACCCGCGTGCACCTGCGGGGCGACGTCGAGCACGATGCTGCCGGGGCGGACGTAGCGGGCGACGGCGTCGCGCTGCGTCTCCGCGACGCTGGCGCGGATCGCCTCCAGGTGGGCCTCATCCATCGCGGATGGGGTCAGTCGCGGCTCGGTCATAGGCGGTCGTCGATCAGGAGCTCGATCATGCTGGAGTCGAAGGTGGCGATCCCGAGCCGCTCATGCGCGACGCGTCGCTCGCGGAAAGAGTCGTCGATCAGGATGGCGTCGGTCTCGCGGATGTGGTCGGCCTTCTCGGCGGAGTCGTCCTGGATGTGGACGATGTCGTCCCACAGAGTCGCAAGCCGGAAGCGCGCCAGCGTCCGATCCACGTCGTGTGCGTGGCGCGTGATCAGCACCAGCCGCCGGCCGGCATTCACGCACTGGTAGAGGAAGGCGACGAGCCGGGTGTTGACGGCGTCACCGACCAGCAGCGTGTCGTCGAGGTCCACATACACATGGCTGTAGGCGAGATCGTGCGCGTACCGGTTCACGAGCGCACGGTCGAGCCGGATCGCGATGTCGTTCGGAGCGATCTGCACGGGCCGGCGCAGGTGCTCGTAGAGCGACAGCAGCGGGAAGTTGACGCCGAGGACCCGATGCAGGGCACTGGTACCGCCGACGCGCGGAGCCACTTCGAGCAGTCGCAGCTCGCCGTCGCGATCCTCGCGCAGCTGGAAGAACCAGGCGCCGTGCAGCTCCAGGCGCTCGGCGATCGCTCGCGCGTAACGCTCCGCGAGCTCGTTGTCGGGTTGCGTACGCGTCGCCATGCTGATGCCCGCGCGGGTGCGCTCCCTCAGTCGGGCACGCGCGAACAGCACGCCGCGCTCGCGATCCGAGAAGCAGTCGACCGTGTACTCGCGCCCCGGCAGCAGTTCCATGACCAGGTCCGAGCCGGCCGCGATCGCCGCGGCCAGAGCGGTCTCGTCGGCCACCTCGACGGCCCCCTGCGAGCCCTGCGAACGGTCCGGCTTGGCGAACACCGGGAACTCTGTGATCTCCCCGGGCGTGGCGAACACGCGCGGGACCGGCAGCGCGCCGTCGAGCAGCTCGTACGTCGCGCGCTTGGAGCGCGTGATCTCGCACGTTCGCAGCGGCGAGGTGACGATGCCCGCCCGCACCTCGCTCGCGTGCTCGGCGAGCGCGAGCAGCACGTCGTCGTGGCCCGGGAAGATCGCGTCGATCTCGAGCTCGTCGACGACGTCGTTCAGCGCGTCGATCCAGCCGTCGGTGCCGACCGCCGGCAGCGTGCGCCAGCGCCGGTACGCGAACGGCCCGTGACGATCCTGCTCCGAGCCCGCTCCCGCCAGCCGGATCTCCTTCAGGTCCGCGAGCGAGCGTCGCAGCTCGAGCCCGATCTCGGTCCCGCCCGGGAAGACGAGGACGCCAAAGGGCGTATCCACTGCTACGCGGCCTGGGGCACGCGGAAGACCTGGAAGTCGCTGCCCTGATCCTCGTGGATGCCGATGCTGTCGAAGAGCTGGAAGATCGGCTCGACCCGCGAGCGGAGCGCCTCGCCGATCGGGCGGACCGCGTCCCACGTCGCGTCATCGAGCACCAGCACGCCGCCGGCCTTCAGCTTCGGCAGGTACAGCTCGACGTCCCGCTCCACGGCTGCGCGATCGTGGTTGCCGTCGATGTGGACCATGTCCACGCTGCCGTCGGCGAACTGCGGCGCCGCTTCCTCGGAGGTCATCCGGATCAGCTGACAATGGTCGCTGAGGCCGTAGAGCTCGATCCGGTCCGCCACCCCTTGGTAGGTCTCGTCCCAGGGCTGCTGCTCGACCCAGGCGTTGGCGCTGTCGGCATCGAACGCGTGATCGTCGTGCTGGAGCGCGTGCTGCGCCGACCATGGGTCGATCCCGATCGCGGTGCCTTCCCCGAGCACCCGGAACATCGTCGCGATCGGAAGCAGCGAGCGGCCCTTGTAGACGCCGATCTCCACGAACGACCGGAGTCGCAGCGAGACGATCAGGTCCGCTAGGACGAGCGCCTTGCTTGCGCCCGAGCCGCCTCCGAAATCGAGCGGCACCGACTGGACCACCTCCTCGAGGAACTCGCTGACTTTGGGGTCGAGGCGTCTCCCGTAGGCTGGCACGCGGGCGAGGATACCCCCCGGATCGGGTATCACCGTTGGCATGCCCGATCCCAAGACCGAGGAGATGCAGCTCGAGCAGCTCCAGAAGGAGCGCAACGAGCGCGAGCAGGCAACCGATTCCCACGAACCGGCCGACGAGCACACGCACGAGCGTCGCGCGGACCGCGCCGCCTACCTGCGCGAGAAGCTCGCCGAACGGGCCAAGTCGGAGGACGAGAGCACATGAGCGAGGAACCGGAGCGCGAGCTCGAGGACATGGAGGAGCGGGCCGAACGGCTCGAGGACGACATCGACACGGCGCGCGAGGACTGGGAGCAGAAGAAGCAGGACCCAGGCGTCCCGGGCGCGCAGCCCGAGGCCGAGGAGCCGTCTTAGTCAGACGGCGAGCGTGAGGCCGAGCGGCGTCACGTCGACGCGGCCGGCCTGGTCGGTGACCGTGCCGATCCGGCGCGTGCCCGGGTGGTGCGCCGCCAGCCGCGCGGCCGCCTCGTCGGCCGCGGCCTCCGGCACCACCGCGCAGAAGCCGCAGCCCATGTTGAAGACCTCCCACATCTCGGCGTCGGCGACGCCGCCGAGGTCGCGCACGAGGCCGAACACCGGCGGCGGCGGGAGCGGGTCGGAGATCTCGAAGCCGACGTCGCCGCTGAGCCGGAGCAGGTTGAGGACGCCGCCGCCTGTGATGTGGGCGAGACCGTGCACGGGCACGTCCGAGCGCAGCAGGTCGAGCGCCGCGCGCACGTAGATCACGGTCGGCTCGAGCAGCGTGTCGGCGACCGAGGCGCCGCCCAGCGCCAGCGGGCAGTCGTCGAGCGCGAGGCCGGACAGAGCCTGCCGCGCGAGCGAGTAGCCGTTCGAGTGCAGGCCGGAGGACGGCAAACCGAGCAGCGCGTCGCCGGGCCGGCACGCCGCGCCGGTGACGATCGCGTCGAGCGCCACGGTGCCGATGCACGCCGCCGTCAGGTCGAAGCCGTTCGGCGACGGGTGCCCGCGGATCATCTCCGGCAGCACCGCCACCTCGCCGCCGGGGATCTCGACGCCGGCCAGCTCGGCGCCGCGCTTGAGGCCCGCGCCGATCTCGCGCATCACGTCTGCGTCGACGCGCTCGACCGCCAGGCAGTCGAGCAGCGCGATCGGCTCGGCGCCGACGCACACGACGTCGTTGACGTTCATCGCGACGCAGTCGATCCCGACGGTGTCGTAGCGGCCGGCGGCCGCGGCAACGATCAGCTTCGAGCCGACGCCGTCGGTACCGACAGCGATGCCGAGGTTCGGTGCCACCTCCAGTACGGCGGCGAAGTGGCCGGGCAGCGGCACCGTGCGCGACGGCCGCCCGCTGTCGATCGTCCGCAGCACTCCCACGAGCGCCGCCACACCCCGGTCTGCCGCCGCTGTGTCGACACCGGACTCGGTGTACGCGTCGGTCATCGGCCCCGATCCTTCCACACGATGAGGATGGCGGCCGCCAGCACGGTCCGGTAGGCCGCCCACGCCGCCAGCGGCGCGTCGGCTGCGAGCGCGCGCTCGGCGCGCAGCGCCGCCCACGTCGAGCCGGCCGCCGCCGCGGACCCCGCTGCCAGCGCGCGGACGGTGTCCGCCGCCGGCCGCCGGCGCGCGAGCCTGAAGCCCTTCAGCGCAACCGCCCCGGCCAGGACCGGGAGCGCGACCTCGCGCGACAAGGCGGCCGCGTCGGCGCGCCCGAAGCCACGCGCCCGCGCGGCCGCGCGTGTCGCGCCGCTGCGCGAGACGCCCGGGATCAGCGCGAGCGCCTGGGCCGCGCCGAGCCACGCGCCGTCCGCCGCGTTGGCGGCGTCTGCGGACCGCCGCGCGGGCGTGCGGTCGGCGAGCACCATCGCGACCGACCCCACGAGCAGGCCGGCGGCGATCGTCGGCGGCGTGCCCAGCCGCGCCTCGATCGGCCGCTCGAGCAGCAGTCCGGCGAGCGCGGGCGGCAGCGTTGCGGCGGCCAGCAGCCCAAATCGCGGCCGCCGGCGCTCGAACACGGCGAGGGCGAGCGCCGTGCCGGCGTGCAGCGCCACCTCGACCTCCTTGCGCTCGTCACCGGGCAGCGTGGCGTGCCGCCATCGGAGCGCCCACGGGAGCAGCCCGACGTGGGCGGACGACGACACCGGCAGCAGCTCCGCCGGGCCCTGCAGCAGGCCGAGCGCGATCGCCTCAGCCCGCGGCATCGGCGGCCGGCTCGCCGCGCGTGCGCCGCCAGCGGACATACAGGTAGACGGCGGTCAGCACGATCGCCGCCGCGACCGCGTAGTCCACGTAGTGCAGGTTGTCCTTCCAGCTCTCCCAGTTGTCGCCGGCCTGCTTGCCGATGAACGTGAGCATGAACACCCACGGGATGCAGCCGAGCGTGGTCAGCAGCGTGAAGCGCCAGAACGGCATCCGCGCCACGCCGGCCGGCAGCGAGATGAACGTGCGGATGATCGGGAGCATGCGCGAGAAGAACACCGTCGCGTCGCCGTAGCGCTCGAACCAGCGGTCGGCCCACGCCAGGTGCGACGGCTTGATGTGCAGCTTCTTGCCGTGCTTCTCGAGGATGTCCACGCGCCCGTAGTAGCCGACGGCGTAGGCGATCCACGAGCCGACCACGTTGGCCGCGACGCCCACCGTCACCGCGGCGAACAGCGAGTACTCGCCGTTGGAGACGTTGAACCCGGCGAACAGCATCGTCGCCTCCGAGGGGATCGGAATGCAGGCGCTCTCCGCCACCATCAGGAGGAAGACGCCCGGCAGTCCCATCGCGTCGACGACGTCGACGGCGAACTGCACGATCGGATCGGTGATCGAGGCGAGAAGGACCGGCACGCGGGGTCAGGGTATCCGGGGGCCGTCCCTGGCCCCCGGACAAAAGGACAGCAGTGCGTTACGGCAGGAGCGGTCCGCGGAACGCCTCGGTGCCCGTGGCGAGCGTCACGTCGGGGCCGCCGTGCGACTCCATGTAGGCCAGCTCGTGCGACAGGTCGCCGACGCCGTTGCCGCCCGCGACCGGCGCGATCTGGAGCGTGCTGAGCACGCCGAAGGCCTTGCCCTGACGGTCCATGAACCCGCTGCCGGAGTCACCCGGGATGCCGGGGCTGACGGTGTAGACGGTGTGGTTCCAGCCGCCCGCGTCCTGGCCCAGGCTCAGGCCCTCCTTCGGCGACAGCTGGGTGATGCCGAAGCGCAGCGACGAGTTGCCGTACGAGATCACCTTGTCGCCCTGCGCCGTCGTAGCGCCGAGGCCGGTCGGGCCGCCCCAGAACGGGACGCTCGGGTTGACCTTGCCGTAGTCCGCCGGGTTGAGCTTGATCAGCGCGATGTCGTTGTACTGGCAGGTATCCGGATCGGTCTCGCCGTTCGCCTGCATGGTCACCCACGACGAGTAGACGATCGAGCCCGGCTGGCTGGCGCCCTCGACGGTCACGGGCGTGCCGACCGGCAGCGAGCCGGCGTCGCAGCCGTTGGTCGCGGTGTTGCCGTCGGTCCCGGCACAGTGTGCCGCCTGGCCGATGTACACGTTGTTCGCGGCATCGAAGAACACGAAGTTGGACGTGCACTGCCCGCCGTTGGTGTCCGTCTGCACGCCAGGATGCACCGGCGCGGTGGCCGCTGGGGCCCACGTAGGTGCGGCCGTGGCGGAGCCGGCGGCCGCCAGCGCGGCAACACCGGTGACGGCGCAGGCAAGGATGAATCGACGCATTCGCTACCTCCCGAGAAGCGATCAGAACGAATCTGTAGAGCGCCAACGCAGGTCCCCGCCCAAACTTGCGCTGGCTAGGGTGTACCCCCGGCCGATGTCAGTACCCCTTTTCGACACACGTACGCCCGTCGCCCCGCTGCGCGGCGAGATCGACGCGAAGCTCGCCGCGATGATCGACGCCAGCAGCTTCATCCTCGGTCCCGAGGTGAAGGCGTTCGAGGACGAGTTCGCCGCCTATGTCGGCGCCCGCCACGCGATCGGCGTCGCGAACGGGACCGATGCGCTGACGCTCGCGCTGCGCGCGCTCGGCGTCGGCCCCGGCGACGAGGTCGTGGTCCCGTCGTTCACGTTCTACGCGTCCGCCGAGGCGGTACCGCCGACGGGGGCGCGCCCGGTGTTCTGCGACGTCGACCCCGAGACATTCTGCGTGACCGCCGACACCGTGCGCGCGGCGCTGACGCCGCGCACGAAGGCGGTGATGGTCGTCCACCTGTTCGGCAACGTCGCTCCGGTGGCGGAGATCGAGGCGCTCGGCGTGCCGGTGCTGGAGGATGCCGCGCAGGCCGCCGGCTCGAAGGCGTCCGAAGGCCGCCCCGGCGCACTCGGCACGGCGGCGACGTTCTCGTTCTTCCCGTCCAAGAACCTCGGTGCCTTCGGCGACGGCGGCGCGGTGGTAACGAGCGACGACGAGGTCGCCGAGCGCGTGCGGATGCTGCGCTTCCACGGCTCGCGTGACAAGCAGACGTTCGAGCTGGTCGGCTACAACTCGCGCCTCGACGAATTGCAGGCGGGGATCCTGCGCGTGCAGCTCCCGCACCTGGACGACTGGGCCGACGGCCGCCGCGCCGCCGCCGCGCACTACCGCGACGAAGGCCTCGGCGAGCTCGTCGACCTGCCGCTCCCGGTCAACGGCTGCGAGCCGGCGTGGCACTTGTTCGTGATCCGGCACCAGCGCGCCGACGAGCTGGCAGCCGCGCTGAAGGCGGCCGGGATCGGCCACAAGGCCTACTACCGCGTGCCGACGCACCTTCAGCCGTCGATGCGCGACTTCGCGCCCGCCGGCGAGCTGCCGGGCACGACCGAGGCCGCGCGCACCCATCTGGCGATCCCGATGAGCCCGGTGCTCTCGCGCGAGCAGGCCGCCGAGGTCGTCGCCGCGGTGCGCGATGCGGGTCTGGGTCGACCTCACTAACTCGCCTCACGTGCTCGTCATGCGCCCGATCGTGCGGGTGCTCGAGCAACGCGGCGCCGAGGTGCTGATCACCGCGCGGGACTTCGCGCAGACGCTCGGCCTGGCCAAGCGCCACGGCCTCGCGGTCGAGCCGATCGGCCACCACCGCGGCGGCCGCCTGGCCGCCAAGGGGCTCGGCCTGCTGTCGCGGTCGGCGGCGCTCGCGCGGTGGGCGCGCGGGCGGCGGATCGACATCGCGCTCGGCCACGGGTCGAACGACGTCACGGTCGCCGCGCGGCTGCTCGGCATCCCGAGCGCGACCGCGTTCGACTACGAGTGGGCGAAGGTCCAGCACACGGTCAACTGCCGGCTCGTGCGCGCCGTCGTCGTGCCGGACGCGATCCCGCCCGAGCGTCTGCGCCGCTACGGCGCCACCGACGCCAAGCTGCGGCGGTACCCGGGGCTCAAGGAGGAGTACTACCTGGCGGACTTCGAGCCCGACCCGGCGGTGCTCGACGAGCTCGGGCTCGATCCACAGCGGCCGATCGCGGTCGTGCGCACCCCGCCCGCCGTCTCGCTCTACCACCGGTTCGAGAACCCGCTGTTCGCGCAGGTGCTCGACCGCCTGCGCGGCGAGCAGACCGTCGTGCTCCCGCGCACGCCCGAGCAGCGCGCCGAGCTCGGCGGGTTCATCGTCCCCGAGCAGGCGATCGACGCGCAGTCGCTGGTCGCGTACGCGGATCTGGTGATTTCGGCGGGCGGCACGATGAACCGTGAGGCGGTGGCGCTCGGCACGCCCGTGTGGACCACGTTCGAGGGTCGACTCGGGGCCGTCGACGAGGCGCTGATCGCGGACGGGCGGATGCATCGACTGGTCCGCGCCGACGGCGTTGCACTGGAAAAGCGCACGGCAGCGACGGCGGAGCGGATCCGTCGCGATCCGGCCGTGCTGGCCGACATGCTGCTGTCGCCGATCGGCGGTCTTGCCGCCAGCGACCGCGGACAGCCCTAGAATCACCCGCGATGCGCCGCCGGATCCGCTCCGCGGCCTTTCCCGTCCACCGCCATGCACTCCCGCAGGTCGCGTTGGACGCGGGGCTGGTCGCGCTCTCGTACTTCCTTGCGTACCGTCTCCGGTTCGACGGCGGCGTCCCCCCGCGCTACGACGACCTGTTCGCTCGCACGATCACGTTCGTGATCTGCGGCAGCGTCGGGGTGTTCACGCTGTTCGGGCTCTACCGGCACTGGATGCGCTACTCGTCGCAGCGCGAGTACCTCCAGATCGCGCAGGCCGTCGCGGTCGCCGTGTTCGCGCTCGTCGGCTACGTCGCGGTCGTGCAGCCGAAGCTGATCTTCACGCCCGAGGGCTACGTGACGGTCACGGTCCCGACCGGCGTGCTCGTCCTCTTCGGGTTGCTGCTGCTGGTCTTCATGGGCGCGGTTCGGTACATGACGCACCTCGTCTACGAGCGGCCGCTGCGCGGCTACCGCGCGCGCCGCGGCGCGCGCTCGGTGCTGATCGTCGGCGCCGGCGACGGCGGCCGGCTGCTGCTGCGCGAGATCCTGCGCAACCCCGACCTCGGCTTCCGGCCGGTCGGCTTCGTCGACGACGACGACCGCAAGCAGCGCGCTCGCATCGACCGCGGGCTGGAGGTGCTCGGCACGACGCTACGACCTGCCACGCGTGCTCGAAGACGTCGAGCCCGACGAGGTCCTGATCGCGATCCCCTCCGCGCCCGGCACGCTGCGCGCGCGGGTGGTCACCGCGTGCCGCGCGCGCGGCGTCCCGGTACGCACGATGCCGACCGTGTTCGAGCTGCTGCAGAACGGCGCGCAACTCGTTCGTCAGGTACGCGAGGTGCGGGTGGAGGACGTGCTCGGCCGCGAGCCGGTGCTGATGGAGACCGAGGCGACCGGCGGCTACCTGACCGGGCGCTGCGTGCTCGTCACCGGCGCCGGCGGCTCGATCGGCGCCGAGCTGTCGCGGCAGATCTCACGCGTCGGCCCGAGCCGGCTGGTGCTGATCGATCATGCCGAGGACAACCTGTTCGAGATCGAGCGCGAGCTGGTGGAGGACCGCCACGCGCTCAACACCGTCGCGGTGCTCGCCGACTGCAAGGAAGAGGAGCGCATGCGGGAGGTGTTCGCCGAGCACCGCCCGACGGTCGTCTTCCACGCCGCGGCCTACAAGCATGTCGGCCTGATGGAGTCCAACCCGGTTGAGGCGGTGCGCAACAACTCGCTCGCCACGCGCGTCATGGCCCGCGTCGCCGGCGACACCGGCACGAAGGTGTTCGTGCTCGTCTCGACCGACAAGGCCGTCGCGCCCGCGACCGTGATGGGCGCGTCGAAGGCGCTCGCGGAGTGGGCCGTCGAAGCCGCCGACGCGCGCTACCCGGAGACGGCGTTCACGGCCGTGCGCTTCGGCAACGTGCTCGGCTCGTCCGGCTCGGTGGTGCCGATCTTCCGCCGCCAGATCGCCAGCGGCGGCCCGGTGACGGTCACCGATCCGGAGATGACGCGCTTCTTCATGACGATCCCGGAGGCGGTGCAGCTCGTGATCCGCTCCGGGTCGCTCGCGCGCGGCGGCGACGTGTTCGTGCTCGAGATGGGCGAGCCGGTGAACATCATGGATCTGGCGCGCGACATGATCCGGTTCTCGAAGCTGGAGCCGGGGAAGGACATCGCGATCGAGGTCGTCGGCGCGCGCCCGGGCGAGAAGCTGCACGAGAAGCTGTTCAACACGTACGAGCAGCCGGAGCCCACGCCGGCGGCCAAGATCCTGCGCGCCCTGCGGCCGCCGGTCGACCCCGCGTGGGTCGAGGAGACGTTCAGCCAGATCGGGCTCCTGGTGCTCGAGGGAGACGCCGCCGCGCTCGCCGCGAAGGTGGCCGAGCTCGCGGCCGTGCGGGCGCCCGTGCCGCCCGTCGAGCCGGCTCCCGAGACCGGCGGTTCGCTGGTCGCCGGACCCGACACGATTCCGTCCGCGACGCCCGAGGCCGCTGGCGGCCGGGTCGCCTCCTAGAATCTCCGACTTCGATTTCATGGACCTTCTCCTCGCGTTCTCGCTGCAGGACAAGGTCGAGAAGTACGGCGCCTATGTCGGGCTTGCCGCATTCCTCGGCCTCGCTGTGCTCTCCCTCCTCTATTTCGCGCAGGCGCGCGAGCTCAAGCGCCTGCGCGATTGGGCCGGCCGGGCCCCGGAACGCGCGCAGGAGCTCGAGGCCCGGGTGGTCGCGCAGGCCGAGGAGGCGTTGCGCGTGCCGGAGCCGGCGGCCGAACGGTCCGGCACGGTCGGTGCGGCACAGCCGGTCGCGAAGCCGGAGCCGGTCGGGGCCCCTGCCGCCGGCAACGGCCGCCAGGCCGGAACGCCGGTGCCGATCCCGCTCGGCCCGCGCCCGGCGATCGCGGTCGCCGCTGCCGCGGCGCGTGCTGCCGCTGTGCCGCAGCCCGCAGCCGTCGCGACACAGGAGGCGCCGGAGACCGTCGTGGCGGAGAGCAGCGATGGCGACGCGCCCGCGGAGGCCGCCGCCGCCGCGCCGCTCGCGGCGCCCGAGCGGCCCGAGCAGGCGACGCCGCCGCCCGAGCCCGCACCGGAGCCCGAGCCCGAGCCCGAGGTCGCACCCGAGCCCGAAGGCACGGGCAACGGCGTCCCGGCCGAACCCGCGATCCCGCGCGCGACGCCGCGGCCGCAACCCCGGCCCACGCCCCCGCCGACTCCCGCGCCTGCGCCCGCCGCGGCGCCGCTGCGCTCCTCCACGACGCGCACGGCGTCGCCGCCGCGCCGCCGCACCGAGCGCGCCCCGGGCTCCTCGAACACGGCGCGCATCACCGCGATCACGCTCGTCGGCATCGTCGTGCTGGCGGTCGCCGCGTTCGGCGCGACGCAGATCTTCGGCGGCGACGACCCGGCTGTCGCTCCCAACCCGACCGTCGAGCCCGGCGGCACGCCCAGCGAGGCCACGCCCAGCGCCGGCGGCGGCCAGAGCGCTGCCGCTGCCCGCCCGACCACGATCGTCGCGATCCTCAACGGCACGCCCACCGAGGGCCTGGCGAAGCGCCTGCGCGACAAGCTGGTCGCCGAGGGCTATTCCGAGCAGCAGGGCCTGATCCGGACCGGCAACAACCTCGATCAGCAGCGCCAGGATTCCGTGGTGCTGTACCGCTCCGGCAAGCGGCGGCAGGCCCGCGACGTCGCCCAGATCCTCGACATCAGCGGCATCGAGCAGATGGACGCCGACACCCAGGCGCTCGCCGACAGCACCGACAGCACGTCGAGCGGCAAGCCGTCCGACGTCGCCGTCATCGCCGGCGCGGACCAGTCTCCGTAGGTGACCAGGCTCGCCCGCGCGGTCTTCGTCCTTCTGGTCGTCGCCACGCTTGCCGCCTTCTTCGCGGCTCAACGGATCAAGGGTGAGCCCGCCGTCGCCAAGGTGCGCGGCCTCGCGCCCGTCTTCTCGCCCAACGGCGATCGCTTCAAGGACGTCAACCGCTTCTACATCGAACTGCGCGAGCCGACCTCGATCTCGGTCGACGTCGTGGACACCGCCGGCGAGGCCGTGCGGCGGCTCGTCGACGACGCCGCGGTCGGCCCACGGGAGCCGCTGCGCCTGCGCTGGGACGGCCGCACGGACGCCGGCGAGCGCGTTCCGGACGGCCGCTACCGCGTGCGCGTGACGATCCGCCGCGAGGGCCGGTCGGTGACCGTGCCGGCGACAACGCTGGTGGACACGCGGCCGCCGCGGCCGCGGGTGAAGGAGATCCACCCGGGCGCGATCGTCGGCCCGGTGCCGGGGCCGATGGAGATCGACGTGGCTTCGATCTCGCGCCGGCTCGTGAAGCGCGCGCGCGTCTGGCGCACCGACGACGGCGCGCCGCGCGTGGTGGCCGAGCTGCCGCCGGTGGAGAACACCCGGACCATGCGCTGGGACGGCAAGGTGGAGGGCAAGCCCGCGCCACCGGGGATCTACCTCGTGCAGCTGATCGCGCGCGACCGGGCGGGCAACCGGGGCGTCACGCCCGCCAAGGTGCTGCCGGAGCGCGGCGAGTCGCGAGGCAACGCGGGCGTCACCGTGCGCACGATCGCGGCCGAGATGCCGCCACGGCCCGTGACATCCGGCCAGAAGCTGCAGGTCAACGTCGACGCCCGCGCGCGCCCGTTCCGGTGGACGCTGCGGCGGGCCGGCACTCGCCGCCCGGTGGCCTCGGGCCGCGAGGGCGCGCGCGAGCCGGTCGACCTGACGGCGCCGGGCGGCGACTCGGGCCTGTACGTGCTCGAGGTCGCGATCGGCACGCAGAAGAGCGCCGTCCCGATCCTCGTGCAGTCGCGTGAGCGCGCGAGGCTGCTGGTCGTCGTCCCGTCCATGACGTGGATCGGCACCGACCCGGTGGACGATGACCACGACGGCGTGCCGAACACGCTCGAGACGGGTCAGTCGGTGCAGTGGCCGCGCGTGATGGAGCACGGGCTGCCGGCCGACCTGTTCGAGCACGTCGCGCCGTTGCTCGTCTACCTCGACCGCGCGCACATCCGCTACGACCTCACGAGCGATCTCGACCTCTCGCTCTCGCGCGGGCCGCGCGCGTCCGATCGCACCGGCGTGCTGCTGGCCGGCTCCGAGCGCTGGGCCACGCGCGGGTACGCGCGCCGGCTGCGGCGCTACGTGCTCGACGGCGGGCGGCTCGCGAGCTTCGGCACCGAGAGCCTGCGCCGCGGGGTGAACCTGCGGGCCAACGCGGACGGGACCGCCGGCCGCCTCACCCGGCCCACGCAGCCGACGGCCCAGGACCCGTTCGGCACGCGCCTGCAGCCTGTGCGCCACACGTCCACGCCGGTCGCGCTCGCGCTGATCGGGGGCGAGCCGGACTATGGGCTGGTGGAAGGCCTTGCAGGCCCGCTCACCGGCTTCAACGTGCTCGAGGAGAGCGACCCGCCCGCCGCGGGCCGCGGCACGCTGCTGGCGGCGCTCGGCGTCGAGACCGCGCCGGCGGAGGACGACGACTCCGCGATCCCGGAGGACGTGCCCGGTCCGGCACGGGCGGCGCTGGTGGCGACGCAGATCGGCAAGGGCCTGTTCATCCGCGTCGGCCTGCCCGAGTGGTCGTCCCGGCTCGACGAGCGCCCGATCTCCCAGGTCACGCGCAACATCGCCGACCTGCTGCGCAACCTCGAGCCGAAGATCCGCTCCGCCCCGTAGAGGGGACTGTCCCCTCAACACTGCGGAGGGGACTGTCCCCTCAACACTGCGGAGGGGACAGTCCCCTTAACGCGCGCTCAACGTACGTCGGTACGTTCGGAGCCGAGCCGGCCGCTCTCGATCCCTAGCGCCTCCATCCGCTCCCACAGCGGCAGGTTCTGCGTGTGGGCGGGTGCGTCGGAGCGCTCGAACTCCATGGCGGCGCGTGTGCGCGCGAGCGCGTGCAGCGTGCTCAGGCGGTCGCCCTCCGGCTCGCCCGCCGGGCCGTACCAGATCTCGGCGTCGGGGTAGACGTTCACGAGCGCCCGTGCGAGCGGGTACTGGAGCGGGTCGAAGACGACGAGCGCTCGCGGGGTCCCCGGCAGGCGCATCCGGCGGGCCTGCACGGTCGTGACAGCGTCCGCGAACGCCTCTCCGAGGCGCGCCGCCCCCATGTACGACAGCCGCGGCGGGTCGACGGCGGCCACGCCCGGTGCGGTCAGCAGGTCCTCGGCGCGCTCGCGCAACTCGAAGACCTCGAGCGGCGCCGGCAGCAGCAGCAGGCACAGCGCCCGCTCCTCGGCGAACAGCTCGTCGATGCCCTCCGCGGTTCGCCCCCAACCGAGCACGCCGCCGCGCCGGCGCGGGAGGTGGCTGCCGCTGCGCCAGCCGTAGCCGCCACCGGGATCGGTCATGCCGCCAGGCGCACCTGGGCGCGCGACTCGCGGAAGCGGATGACCTCGTAGGCGATCAGCCCGGTAGCAATCGCGGCCACGAGGGCGAGCGCGGCAAGCGCGTCCACCTCGGTGCCGAGCGGCACGGCCGCCGCACACAGCACGGCCGCCACCAGCCGCTGGCCACCGAACGATCCGCCGTTGCGCAGCTTGAAGGCGACGTGCGCGACCAGGTACAGCGCGACGCCGCCGAACAGCGCGGCCGACGCCTCCGGCTTCAGCGGCTCGTCGACGTGCCCAACGACCTGCTCGACGCCGAGCGCGAACAGTTCGATGCCGGCGATCATCGGCAGGTGCAGGTAGGCGAACGCGTCGCGCGCCAGCAGGTTGCGGGCGGTGCCGCGCAGCTCCGCCAGTCGGCGCTCGGCGATCTGGGCGACGACGTCGAAGTACGCCCACCACAAAGCGGCGGACGCGATCAGGGCGAGCACCGCCGCCGCAGCGACCGCCGTGCTGAGCGGCTCGTCGCCCGCGCCGACGCCGATCGCCACGATCGACTCGCCGAGCGCGATGATCACGATCAGCGAGAAGCGCTCGGCGAAGTGCGACGGATGCACCCGGTAGCCGGCCACGCCACGCACCAGCGGACCGCCGTAGTCGATCGCCAGCGCGACGATCCACAGTGTCGCCTGCAGGGCACCGTCCGTGAACGCGGCCGCCACGAGCAGCAGCGGCCCCGCCGTCGCGGTCGGCAGCAGCCGCGCGACCGCGACGTGCACCTCCGGGTCCTCGAGGCTGGAGACCCAGTAGAGCGCGAGGTGCGCGAGCCGCATCACCAGATAGGCGAGCGCGAACAGCAGCGCGTGCGCGTCAAATGCCTCCGGCACGGCCAGCGCCACGAGCACCATCGCGGCCATCGCCACGAACACGACGAGGCGTGCGCGCCCGTCCTCGCCCGAGACGTGGTTCGTGAGCCACGCGTACGCCGCCCATCCCCACCACAGTGCCGCCAGCACGAGCAGGCCGCGACCGATGCTCGACCACGACAGATCGTGCGCCATCAGGCTCGTCACGCGCGTGATCGCGAACACGAACACGAGGTCGAAGAACAGCTCGAGCGGCGTCACGCGCTGCTCGAGCGGTTCGGCGCGCGGCGTGCTCACGGAGCGACCTTGTCGTGCGAGACCGCGCGCGCGTCGGGCACGTACAGCACGCGCCAGCCGGCGTTGCGCAGCCCGCGGCAGAAGCCGACCTCGTCGGAGTCGTGCCAGCCGATCGCGGCGGCCGCTTCGCGCCGCACCAGCAGCGCTGCGGCGGGCGCCCAATCGACGTCGCGCACGCGCGGGCCGTGGCTCTGCACCACGAACCGCCGCCGCAGGCCGACGAGCGATGCCAGCGCGGTCGCCGCGCTCGGGAAGCGCCACGCCGACGGCTGCTGGACGCCGTCCGGGCTCACGAGCGTGGCGCCGGCCGCGGCGGCGCCGTCGGTCTCCGCGAGCGCGGCGTGCAGCGCGGCCGTCGCCCCCGGCTCGAGCTCGGAGTCGCCGTTGAGCAGCAGGCAGAAGCGCCCGCGCGAATGGCGCAGCAACTCGGTCGTGTTCTCGCCCTTCTCGCGCCGGCTCGTGAGCGCGATCACGTCGGTCGTGACGGAATGCTCACGCGCGGCGTCCGCGGAGCCGTCGCTCGACGCGTTGTCGAGCACGAGCGTCTCCGTCTCGAAGTCGACCGTCGCGCGCTCGCGCGCGATCGCGTCCAGGCAGTAGCTCAGCAACTGCCGCTGCTCGGTGTTGACGACGCAGTAGGTGAGCTCGATGCTCATCGAGTCCGGATACTGCCAGCGTGCCCGACTCGGCGGTGGTGCTTTGTCATGCCTCCCACACGTAGACGGCGAAGGCAGGCTCTTCCTCAGGCCCTCGCGGCGGGCGGACAAGCGTGCCGGTATCGCGGAAGCCGAGCTTCTCAGCGATGCGGCGGGAGGGCGCGTTGTCCTTGTGCGGAAGGATCTCGATGCGCGTGAGCGCGAGCTCGTCGCGCGCCCAGTCGGCGAGCAGCCGCGTGGCGCGCGTTGCGATCCCGCGACCGCGCGCGTCGGCTGCCACCCAGTAGCCGATCTCCCCCGAGCCGCGCTCGCGGTCGATCTCCATGACGCTGAAGGAGCCGAGCAGGCGATCGTCGGTCGCGTCGACCGCGATCAGATGGGCCGCGGCCCCGGCTTCGGCCTCCTCCGCACTAATGGCGATGAAGTGCTCGGCGTGGGCGCGCGTGTACGGCGACGGCACGAACGTCCAGCGCTGGATCTCCGCGTCCTGGCAGGCGGCGGTGAGCGCATCGGCGTCCTCCGGCCGCTTCGGCCGCAGCACCAGGTCGCCTTCGCGGAGAGTCGGCAGCTCCATTCATCCAGTGTGCCCGATGTCTTGTGCCACCATCCGCCGCCGTGCGCGCGCTGTTCTGGATCTCCGCCGCCCTGCTCGCCTGGGCGCAGGTCGGCTATGGCCTGTTCCTCGCCGCCCTCCGACGGCTGGGCGCGGGCCGGTCGGCGCCGCCCGCGGCCGACGCGGCTCGCCCGCGCGTGTCGCTGATCGTGGCCGCCTACAACGAGGACGCGGTGATCGAGGCGAAGGTCCGCAACGCGCTCGCTCTCGACTGGCCGCGCGACCGGCTCGAGCTGATCGTGGCGGTCGACGGTGGCGCAGAGCCGGGCGCCGACGCCACCGCCGAGCGCGCCCGCGCCGCCGGCGCCGACCGCGTGCTCGAGCTGCCGCGGCGCGGCAAGTACCGCGCGCAGGACGCCGCCGTCGCGGTCGCGAGCGGGGATCTACTGGCCTTCTCCGATGCCAATGCGATGTGGGAGCCGGATGCGCTGCGCGCGCTTGTGGCGGCGTTCGCCGATCCGCAGGTCGGCTACGCCTGCGGGCAGGTGCGGTTCGTGAACGACACCGGCACCAATCAGGAGGGCCTGTACTGGCGCTATGAGATGTGGCTGCGCGCGAACGAGTCGGCGCTCGCCTCGGTCACCGCCGGCAACGGCGCGATCTACGCCGTGCGCCCGGAGGCATACCTCGACGGCGACGATGTGCTCGGCCACGACCTCGCGTTCCCGTTCAACATCGTCAAGCGCGGACGCCGTGCGGTGTACGTGGACGCGGCGCGCGCGACCGAGAAGATGGTTCCGACGCTCGAGGGCGAGTGGGCGCGGAAGCGGCGGATGATGACCCACGCGTGGCCGATCGTCGTGCACGGCGGGCTGCTCGACCCACGCGGTTACCAGCCGCTGTACGCGTTGATGGTCGCCTCGCACCGATTGCTGCGGTACGCCTCGCCGCTGCTGCACGTGGTCGCCGCCGTGGCAACACTGGCGCTGCTGCCGCGCGGCCGCACGTACGCGGCGGCGGCGGCCGTGCAGGCGGCGGTCCTGGCCGGCGCGTTCGCGGGCGGGCGGGTGCGCGCCCGGCCGCTGCTCGTGGCCCGCTACTACGTGCTGACCACGGCCGCGCTGGCGGCGGGGCTGTACGACTGGCTGCGCCACGGGACCGAGGTCGGCTGGGAGGCCCCGGAGGGCACGCGGTGAGCGCGGTGCCGTACCTGCGCTCGCAGCGCAAGCGCGCGCTCGACGTCGTGGTCGGCGGCAGCGTGCTGGCGGTGGCCGGTCCGCTGCTGGCGCTGGCGGCACTCGCGATCCGGCTCGAGACGCACGGTCACCCGGTCTACCGCCAGCGCCGGGTCGGCCGTGACGGCCGGGCGTTCGAGCTGTACAAGTTGCGCACGATGGTGAGCGGCGCCGAGGGGATGGGCAAGGGCCTCGCGGTCGACGAGGGCGACGACAGGATCACGCGGCTCGGCGCGTGGCTGCGGCGCACGTCGCTCGACGAGCTGCCGAACCTGGTGAACGTCCTGCGTGGCGAGATGTCGCTGATCGGCCCGCGGCCGACCGTGCAGGTGCAGGTCGACCGGTACAGCGAGCGGCAACGGATGCGGCTCGACGCGCGCCCCGGCATCACCGGCTGGGCGCAGGTAAACGGGCGTGCCTCGCTGCCGTGGCACGAGCGGATCGAGCTCGACCTCTGGTACCTCGAGCACGCCTCGCTCCGGCTCGACCTGCGGATCCTGGTCCGCACCGCCCGGATGGCCGTCACCGGCGCCGGCCTGTATCGCGGAGAGACCGGCGGTTGGCGCGAGCCGCCGGCGGCGTCGTGACGCCCGCGCGCGTCACGCTGAAGACGATCGCCGAGGCGGTCGGGGTCTCGCGCACGAGCGTCTCCAATGCGTACAACCGCCCCGACCAGCTCGCGCCGGAACTGCGGGAGCGGATCCTCGCCACCGCTGCCGAGCTGGGCTACGCCGGGCCGGATCCGGCCGCGCGGCGGCTGCGGTCGGGTCGTAGCGGCGCCGTCGGGCTGATGGTCGCGGGCGGCGTTGCGCAGGCGTTCGAGGACCCCGCCGCGGCGTTGATGTTGCGCGGCATCGCGCGCGCCGTCGAGGCCGCCGGGCTCGCGCTGCTGCTCGTGCCGGAGCGTGACGAGGGCGTGCGCGACGCCGTCGTCGGCGCGCTCGCCGTGTGCTCGATGCCGTCCGCGCACCCGGGCGTCAAGGCCGCGCTCGACCGCCGGCTGCCGCTCGTGGTGGTCGACCGCCCGCGGTTGCCCGGGCACGCGTACGTGGGGATCGACGAGCGCGGCGGCGCGCGGCGGGCGGCCGAGCACCTGCTCGCACTCGGGCACCGGCGGTTCTCGGTCCTGTGCGAACCGGAGATTCACCGTGAGCGCCTTGCCGGCTACCGTGCGGCGCTCGACGCGGCCGGAGCCGACTGGGCTCGGCACAAGCTGCCGGCGGCCCTGGACGCCGCCCCGCGCCCGACCGCGCTGCTGGCCGCCAGCGACCGGCTCGCGCTCGACGCGCTCGACGCCGCCCGAACGGCGGGTCTACGCGTGCCGGAGGATCTGTCCGTGGTCGGGTTCGACGATCTCCCGGGCGCCGCCGGGTCGCTGCCGGGGCTGACGACGATCCGGCAGCCGCTGATCGAGAAGGGCGAGATCGCGGGGCGGCTGCTCGCGGCCGCGCCCACCGACCACTCGGCGATCCTGCCGGTCGAGCTCGTGGTGCGGGGCTCGACGGCCCCGCCACGGTCCTAGAAGCCGCCCAGCCCGGCCCCGCCGTCGCCACCCTGTGGGTGGTTCTTGTCGGCTCGCGTGGCGTCGTCTCGTCGCGCCGCTCCCGCCCGGGAGCCCATTTCGCCGGCCTTGCGCCAGCTCTGCCGCCGGCGGTCGATCCATGCCGCGACCTTGTGCCGCTTGGTCTCCTGCTTGTCGGCCATCGAATGGCCCCTTCCGGTTAGGAGTCCTGACCGACACTACGCCAGCACGGGAGTTCGCGCTAGTCGACCTTCTCCGGGCCCTTGTCGATGTACTCGGCGCGGAAGGTGCGGATCGCGTCGAACACCTTGTCGTTCATGGTCGGGCAGGTGAGCGAGTGGCCCCAGGCCGTCGCGGCGATCTGCGAGTCCATGTCCGTGGTGTTCTCGAACAGCAGCATGTGGTAGCCCTGGCTCTGCTCCGCGAGCAGTGCCTCGAGCTGTGAGATCGTCTTCGCCGGCGTACCGGGCTTGTACTGGACGTCGATCCGGCCGTGCTCGAGGGTGTGCACGAGCATGCCCAGCTCCGGTGTGTTGCCGGCCGTGTAGACGCCGTCGTCGTACCACTGCGGGAAGTGGTTGCCGGAGGTCGGCGGGTTGGTCTTGTAATCGGACGCCTTGAACGCGCGGTCCTCGTGCTGTGCGCCCTCGATCGCCGGGTTGGTGAGCTTGCACCCGGCGGCCGCGGCGGCCTCCTTCATGTCGCCGATCACCTGCTCGGGCAGCGCGGCGTCAGCCGTCGGCGCGTTCCCTCCGTCCGCGGAGCTGCTGTCGCCTCCGAGCGTGCCGCTGATCAGCAGCACGCCGACGACGATCACGACCAGGCCACCGACGCCGGCGAGCGCGAACTGCAGGCGCTTACGGCGCGCGGCGCTTGCCTTCTCGGCGCGCTCCCTCGCCTCCCGCTCCTCGCGGCGGCGCTGCTTTTCCTCGGCCCGGCTTGACACGGCGGCGAAATGTAGCAGGACAGAAGTACCCCATAGGGGTATTATCGAGGTATGCAGGCAGATGCTCGCGCGGTTCACAACCGCCTCCGCCGGATCGAAGGCCAGGTGCGCGGCCTCCAGCGCATGGTCGACGAGGACGCCTACTGCGTCGACATCCTCACGCAGGTCGCCGCCGTGCAGACCGCCCTGGAGCAGGTCGCGGTCAACGTGCTGGACGCCCACGTACGCGGCTGTGTGGCCGATGCCGTGGCCGGCGACGGCGACGGAGCGGACGCGAAGCTCGACGAGCTGATGGTCGCTGTGCGCCGGTTCGCGAAGATCCGCTAGGCGCGGGCCCGGCGCCGCCGCGCGGCGGCCCGCGGCTTCCAGCACTCGTTCAGGAATGCAGCGATCTCGTCGGTGAGTCGCTCGGGCGCCAGACGCAGCTCGACGATCGAGTTCGCCATCAGCAGCCGGCCGTTCGGGAGCTCGTCGGCGAGCATCCCGGCGTCGGACAACGGGTGGAGCATGTCGTGCCGGTGCCCGATCACGAGCGCGGGCATCTCGAACGTGCGGCGCTCCTCGCGGTGCGGCGCGGTGCGCCCGAAGAACAGGCCCTGGATCACCGCCGCGCTCGGCCCGGGGTCCTGCCGGATCCAGTCGACCAGGATGTCGAGTTGCCACGGCACGCCGCGGCTCGGCACCAGCCGGGCGAGGCGGGCGACCATCCGCATCGCCGGCGCGCCGAACGTGAGGGCGAGCAGCAACGGCGTGAACGCGACCGCGGCGCCGGGGAGCGCGTTGTCGAGCACCGGCATCTCGATCACCATGCCGCGAAGACGCTCCGGGGCGAACGACGCGGCCTCGAGCGCCGTGTTCGCTCCCAGCGAGGAGCCCATCACGACCGCTTCCGCGACCTCGAGGTGGTCGAGCAGCGCGATGACCTCGCGCCCGAACTCGCTCATCGAGTAATGCCACATGTCGACCGGACGGTCGGACTTGCCATGGCCGAGCAGGTCGAGCGTCAGGACGCGGTGGCCGCGGTCGGCGAGCGCGCGCGCCAGCTCGTCGTGCATCCGCTGGCTGAAGAGCAGGCCGTGCAGGAGCACGACCACCCGCGGACCCTCGCCATACGAGGTGTACGCGAGCTGCCGGCCGGCGTGTCGGAAGCTCCCTGAGACGGGGGTCACGTCTGGCGCATTCTAGGGTCTCCGGATGCCGTTCTCGCCAGTTCGCCCGATGCAGCCGAGCGACATCGACACGGTCCATCACATCAGCGTCGCGGCGTTTCAGGACCTTGCCCGGCGGTTCGGGGAGGAGCCCGCGTATGACCCGCCGGTGGCGCAGGGGCGCACCAGGGTGGGCCGTTTGCTGGAGACGGACCCGGGCGGCGCATGGGTCGCCGAGCGCGGCGGCGAGGTCGTCGGCGCCTCGCTCGGGATCGTCCGCGAGGGCCTGTGGGGGCTGTCGCTGCTCGTCGTCCGGCCCGACGCCCAGTCGAGCGGCGCCGGCCGTGAGCTGCTCGATCGCGCCCACGAGTACGGCAACGGCGCACGTGGTCGCGTCGTGCTCGCCTCGCGGGACGCGCGCGCCCTGCGCAGCTACGCCCGGCTCGGGCTGGCCCTGCACCCGGTCGTGCGGGCGAGCGGGCAGCCACGGAACGCCGTGATGCCGCCCGGCGTGCGGCCAGGCACGCTCGCAGACGACCTGCCGCTGACGGTCGCCGTCGACCGCGCCGTGCGCGGCGCCGCCCATGGCGACGACGTCGGCGCGCTGCTGGAGGCGGGCGGCGAGCTGCTCGTGCTCGACGACCGCGGCTACGCGGTCGTGCGCAGCGGTGATGTGCGCCTGCTCGCGGCGACCGACGAGGCTGCGGCGGTGACGCTCCTGCACGCCTGCCTGGCCGCCGCCGGCTCCGGCGAGGCGTCGGTCGAGTGGATCACCAGTGCCCAGGGCTGGGCCGTCGCCCCGTGCGTCGACGCCGGTCTCGAGCTGCGGCTGGACGGCGCCGTGTTCCTGGACGGCGACGTCGGCCCGTTCGCCCCGTACCTGCCGAGCGGGGCGTACTTGTAAACGCGTCCAATAACGTTGTCTTCATGGCCAAGACACAACGCTCGCTGACCGGCAAGGTCGTCGCCATCACCGGAGGCGGCCGCGGCATCGGTCGCTCGATCGCCGAAGCGCTCACCCGTGAGGGCGCGCGCGTCGCCGTCGGCGACCTCGACCACGAGTCGGCTGAGCGGACCGCGGCCGCGCTCGGCCCGGACGCGGTCGGGCTCGCGCTCGACGTCACCGACCACGCGGGCTTCACGGCGTTCCTGGACGAGGTCGAGCGAACGCTCGGGCCGCTCGACGTGATCGTCAACAACGCCGGGATCATGCCGGTCACGCCGCTGCCGGAGGAGAGCCCGGAGAGCATCGCGCGGCAGCTCGACCTCAACCTCCACGCCGTCATCCACGGCACGCAGGAGGCGATGCGCCGGATGGTCCCGCGCGGCACCGGCCACATCGTCAACGTGGCTTCGATCGCCGGTCGCAGCGGTTTCCCGTTCCTTGCCACGTACTGCGCCACCAAGCACGGCGTGGTCGGACTCTCGGAAGCCGTGCGCCAGGAGCTGCGCGGCACCGGCGTCGAGGTGTCCGTGGTGATGCCGAGCCTCGTGCGCACCGAGCTGGCGACCGGTCTCGCGGACTCGCGCGTGAAGATCATCAGCCCGGAAGTGGTCGCCAATGAGGTCGTCGGCGCGCTGAAGGTCCCGCGGTTCGACGTGTTCGTGCCGCGCTCCAACGGCCCGCTGATCCAGATCACGAGCCCGCTGCCACGCCGCTGGCGCGAGGCGATCGGCCGCTGGCTGAAGGCCGACCAGTCGCTGCTGAAGGCCGACCGCTCGGCCCGCGCGGACTACGAGGCGCGCGCGGCGGCGAGCGCCCCCGCGGCCGAGCAAGAGCGCACGCCGGTCTAAGCGGCCGCCGCGGCGGTGCGGGACGAACGTCAACCCCGCTGGGTGGGGGAGTGAGAGACCGTCGGCGTGGCGGTTTCTCCGCGATATGCGCGGTAAAGACGCCACGTGCCTCCGGAACCAGCCCGAGTGTCGACTTTGTCGGCCTGAGGCCGATGAACTCGACGCTCGCCGTGCACCCTCGTCATTGGCCGACGGCCCACCCACCTCCCCACCCAGCGCAGTTGGTGTTCGCTGGGGCCCGCAGGCGCGCGCCGGTCTAGCTCGACCCCAGCCAGTCGGCGATCGTGGCGCCGATCGCGTCGCCCTGATCCTCCTGGAGGAAGTGGCCGGCGCGCTCGAACACACGCGGGGGCGGCTGGCCGAGCGCGCTCGCGAACGCCTCGCCGACGGCGGGTGGGAGCACCGGGTCGTCCTGGCCCCACAGGATCAGCATCGGCCGCGTGTCCTCACGCAGCGCGGCCAGCGTGCGGCGCCCGGCTTCGGCGCCCGGCGCGTCGGGCGTCTGGGGCAGGAGGTCGGGGAAGGCACGCACGCCGGTCTTGGCGACCTCGTTCGGGAACGGGGCGTCGTAGGCCGCGGCGACCTCGTCGCCGGGGTCGGTGTGGCATCCGCGCCGCACGAGCAGCCCGACTGGCAGCTCCTCCACGTCGCGCACGAACGTGGCGAACGCCTGCCACGCCTCGTTCATCGGCCGGCTGCCCGTAGCGAGGCCGGTGTCCATCACGACCAAGCGGTCGACGCGGTCGGGGTGGTCGACAGCCAGCCGCAGGCCGATCGGGCCGCCCCAGTCGTGGACGACGAACGTGGCGCCGCGGATGTCGAGGTCCTCCAGCAGCGTGGCGGCCATCGCCACGTGTCGCTCGTACGAGTACCAGCCGATGTCGACCGGCTTGTCGGAGCGGCCGAACCCGACCATGTCGGGCAGCACGACGCGGTGGCCGGCCGCGAGCAACGGGCCGGCGACCTTGCGCCACAGGTAGCCCCACGTCGGCTCGCCGTGAAACATCACGACGGGCGCGCCGTTGCCTTCGTCCACATGCGCGAGGCGGAACCCGTCCACCTGGCGGTAGTGCGGGGCCCACGGGAAGCCCGGAAGACCCTCGAAGAGCTCGTCGGGTGTGCGGATGGCGTCGGTCATGGCCGGTCGATGTTCACACGTTTCAGCAGCGGAAGCAGCGCCTTTGCGTCGCGCGACACCGTGATGTGGATCGCTTGCGGCTCGCGCACCCACGCGATCGCGTTCAGCGTGCGCAGCCGGTCGAGCACGAACTGGAAAGCGAGCGCCTGCCGCCGCGAGCGGTAGGCGCGCTGCACGTCGAACGCCCAGCCGGTCGTGTGCAGCGAGTAGTGGCGCGTCGCCTCGCGGTTGCGCGTCACCAGCTCGTCCTGATAGCGGCCGTCGCGCACGGTTGACGTGACGATCAGCGGCGCCTGTCCGCTGATCGAGCGCACCTGGGCGCCGATGTACAGCGCGAGCGCGAGCGCCTCCGGCCGCAGGCCGCGGTAGAGGTCGGGGCGCTGCTGCACGCGGCGGGCGAGCTCGCCCATCCGGCGGTCGAGGCGCAGGCCGGTCACGGCTTCCGCGTGCGGGAACGGGACGATGTCGCCGTCGTCCCACGCACGCTTCAGCTCAGGTCCGGTGTCGAACCGCGGCGTGTCCACTTCGGGATGCAGCACCTCCTCGGCCGAGCCCTTGGCGGCGTGCAGGGCGATCAGCCGGTCGAGCTCCGGCCGGTCGTCGCGCCACAGCCGCATGATCTCGCGTGCGGCGGCGAGCTTCCACCAGTAGTTCGAGGAGTCGTCGCCGAGGCTCGCGAGCCGCCGGTATGCCCGCACATGGCGCGTCGGAGTGGAGTCGAAGTAGACGCGCCCGTACGACAGCCCGCGGCCGCCGAAGTCGCTCAGCACGCTCTCGAGATTGCCGATCCCCATGTGGTAGGAGACGAACGCCATGTCTTCGCGGCCGAACCGCTTGCGCGCGATCGACAGGTAGCGCGCGGTGCCGGCGAGCGCCCGCTCGGGATCGAACCGCTCGTCCACCTTCGCTCGCGCCCGTCGCAGCCACGCGGCGCGGCGATCGCGCCCGCGCCGCTCAGCGCGCGCCAGGAGCCGTGTATAGCGGCTGCTCGCGGCCACGTCGACGTGCATGCCGAGCAGGTTGCTTCCGGTCTCGGCGAGGATCTGTGTCAGTCCGACCGCGCTCTCGAGGCCGCCGGGCGCGCGCGCGTCCTCGCGCCCCGCACTCTCGAGGAACACGAGCCCTTCGAGCGTGTCGGCGTCGACGCCGGCCTGCTTGGCGGCGCGCTCCACGGCCGCCCGCCGGAGGTCGGTGCGCTCGGCGCTCGCCACCACGCCGCCGGGCGAGAGCGCGTACAGCAGGTGGCTGCTGCCGGCCGCGGCACGGCGGGCGAGCTCACCGGCCCGCGCCGGGTCCCACGCGAACGGGTCGGTGAGCGGCTCGGCGTCCTCTCCGGCCTTGCCGGGCGGGGTGGGAACGAGTGCCACGCCGGCCCGCGGCGCGTCGTCGCGGGCGAGCACTCCGGCGACGGCAGCGACCAGCACAACGAAGGCGGCAGCGACAACGACGAATCTGCGCACCCGTCCTAGGGTAGGTTCCACCTCATGACGCTAAGACGACGCAAGAGCCGCAAGAGCCAGGCCGTGGACGTCCTGGGCTCATACCTGAAGGTCAAGGCCGCGGGCAAGGCGGCCAAGGGCGCCAAGAAGGCCGCCAAGGGCACGGCGGCCTACCAGGTTGCCAAGCGCGCGCCGGGCGGGCGCAAGGTGCCGCTGATCGCCGCCGGCGCCGTCGCCGCGCTCCTCGTGGCGTTCAAGGCGACGCGCCGCGGTGACGGCGAGCCCGCCACCGCCTGAGCACCCCCGGTCAGACGCTCCACGAGGGCCCCGCCGAGCGGGGCCCTCGTTGTGTCACGACGCTGGATTGGCGGGCTGGATCAGCGTGAAGACGCCACCTTGCGGGTCCCGCACCGGGGCGAAGCGCCCGTACGGCGAGTCCGTCGGCTCGCGCAGCACCTCGCCGCCCAGCGCCTTCACCCGCTCGAAGCCCGCGTCGACATCGTCGAGCGCGAAGTAGACCATCCAGCTCGCCGGCATCTCGGCCGGCACCTCGTCGGACATCGACCAGATGCCGCCGGCGATGTTCTCGCCGACCTTGATGATCTGGTAGTCGCTCGACGGCGTGTCCGGCAGGTCCTCGAACGTGATCCCGAACACCGCGCCGTAGAACCGCGTCGCGGCCTCGATGTCGCGCGTCATCAGCTCGTTCCAGGCGAACGTCGCGTTCTCGTTCACCAGCTGCGCGCCCTTGTGCTCGAGCGGCTGCCAGACCCCGAACATGGCGCCGGTCGGATCCTGAGCGATCAGCATCTTCCCTTGGCCCATTACGTCCATCGGGTCGAACATCACCTGGCCGCCGTTGGCCTTGATTGCCGCCGCGTGCTCGTCGACGTCCGAGCCCGACAGATACGTGGTCCAGTACGCCGTCGGCGGCGCGGGACCCATCGCGGGGCCGAGGCCGGCGACGCGCTTGCCGCGCACCAGCGCCTGGTTGTAGTGGCCGGCCTCCTCGCCGGCGTCCTCGAACTCCCAACCGAACAGGTCGCCGTAGAACTTCAGCGCGGGATCGAGATCGGTAGCGGTGAGGTCCACCCACGAGGGTGTTCCGGGGGCGTAACCGGTGCGTTCTGCCATGCGCCCAAGTTACTCGCTCTTACCGGCCTTTCAGCTTCGCCCGTCACCCTCCCGACGTGCGCATCCTCGTGGTCGACGACGAGCCCGCCGTGCGCGACGCCGTCGATCGCGCGCTGCGGCTGGAGGGCTACGACACCCAGCTGGCGGGAGACGGCCTGCAGGCGCTCGACGCCTTGGCCGACCGGGCGCCCGATGCGCTCGTGCTCGACGTGCTGATGCCGCACGTCGACGGGCTCGAGGTCTGCCGGCGCCTGCGCGCGGCAGGCGATCGCACGCCGGTGCTCGTCCTCACCGCGCGTGACGCCGTGCCGGACCGCGTACGTGGGCTCGACGCCGGCGCCGACGACTACCTCGTCAAGCCGTTCGCGCTCGAGGAGCTGCTCGCCCGCCTGCGCGCGCTGCTGCGGCGCACGGTGTCCGCGGACGCCGACGAGGTCCTCCGCTACGCCGACGTCGAGCTCGATCCGAACGGGCATACCGTGTGCCGCGGCCGGCGCCCCGTCGAGCTCACGCGCACCGAGTTCCTTCTGCTCGAGCTGTTCCTGCGCCACCCGCGCCAGGTGCTCACGCGTTCGCAGATCTTCGAGCGCGTGTGGGGCTACGACTTCGGGCCTGCCTCGAACTCCCTCGAGGTGTACGTGGGATACCTGCGCCGCAAGCTGGAGGCAGGCGGGGAGTCGCGGCTGTTGCAGACGGTGCGCGGCGTCGGCTACGTCCTGCGCGAGCCATGAGCTTCCGGCGCCGGATCTCGGTCACCGCCGCGTCTGCCGTGGCCGTCGCCGTGGTGCTCGGCTCGATCGTCGCCTACGTGGTGGTGCGCGACGTGTTGCGCGACCAGATCGACGCGTCGCTGCGGAGCGCGCTGCCCGTCGTCGGCGAGCGGTTCACGATCCAGCTGCCGCCGGGCGCCGAGCCCCCGATCGAGCCGCTCGAACGGCCCGTGGTGTTCGTGCAGCTCGTCTCCGACGGCCGCATGGTGTCCCCACAGGGCAAGACGGAACGGCTCGGCGACGCCGACGCGGTGCAGGCGGTCGCCAACGGGCAGCGCGACGCGTTCTTCACCGACGACACCGTCGACGACACGCACGTGCGCGTCCTTACCGGGCAGGCGGGCGACCGCACGGCGATGCAGGTCGCGCGGCCCCTCACCGAGGTCGACGACGCGCTTTCGAAGCTGCGGCTCGGGCTCGGCCTGGTCGCGGTCGCCGGGATCGCCCTGGCGGCCTTCCTCGCCCGGCTCGCCACCCGACATGCCGTGCGTCCGGTGACCGACCTGACGGAGACGGCCGAGCATGTCGCGCGCACGCGCGACCTGTCGCGGCGGATCGAGGCGACCGGCGGGGACGAGCTGGCGCGGCTCGCGGCGTCGTTCAACACGATGCTCGAAGCGCTCGACGACTCCCAGCGCGCGCAGCGGCAGCTCGTCGCCGACGCGTCGCACGAGCTGCGCACGCCCCTCACGTCGCTGCGCACCAACCTCGAGGTGCTGGGCTCGCGCCGCAAGCTGCCCGCCGGCGACCGCGAGCGTCTGCGCAGGGACCTGGTCGCCCAGCTCGAGGAGCTGACCGAGCTGGTCGGCGACCTCGTCGAGCTCGCCCGCGACGGCGAGCCCACCGGCGAGCCGGTCGAGCCGCTGCGGATGGACGAGCTCGTGGCGGCCGCCGTCGAGCGCGCCGAGCGGCACGCGCCCGGGGTGACGTTCGCGACCGAGCTGGAGTCGTGTGTGGTCACGGGCGAGCGCGGGCGGCTCGACCGTGCGGTCGCGAACCTGCTCGACAACGCCGCCCGCTGGAGCCCGCTCGGCGCGACAGTCGAGGTGCGCCTGCGCGACGGCGAGCTGACGGTGCGCGACTACGGCCCCGGCATCCCGCCGGACGACCTCCCGTACGTCTTCGACCGCTTCTACCGGTCCGCCGCAGCGCGCGGGCACGCCGGCTCCGGCCTCGGCCTGGCGATCGTCCGTCACGTCGCTGAGGGCCACGACGGACGGGTCTCGGCGGAACCGGCGCCCGGCGGCGGCGCGTTGTTGCGGCTCGCCCTGCCGGTCTCTCATCCGATTCCTATCTGACGCGGAACCGCTTCTCAGGGCGCTGCGGCTCCATTGGAGCCATGCGAACCCACATCCCACTCCGAGCGCTCGTCGCCGCGCTGCTGACCGTGTCCGCCTTCGGGATCGCCGCCTGTGGTGAGGACGACGCCGGCGACAGTGCGACCAACCGCGAGCAGAAGGCCCGCGACGCCGCGCTCGCCTACACGAAGTGCATGCGCGAGAACGGGATCGACATGCCTGATCCCGATCCGAACCAGCGCGGCATCGGCCTGACGGTCCCGAAGGGCACCCCGCGGGCGAAGGTCGACGCCGCCGACAAGGCGTGCCGCAAGCACCTCGAAGCGGTGAAGCCGCCGGAGATGTCGCCCGAGCAGGAGAAGAAGTTCCAGCAGGCGGCGCTCGCGCAGTCGCGCTGCATGCGCGAGCACGGCATCGACATGCCTGACCCGACGTTCGGCGAGGACGGCGGGGCGCGGATACAGATGAAGGGCCGGGGGTTCGATCCCGATGACCCGAAGTTCCAGAAGGCGCAGGAGGCGTGCCGGAAGGAGGCGCCCGGCGGCCTCGGCGGCTCCTTCGAGAGCAAGGAAGCCCCGTGAGACGCGCCGTCACGACCGCGGGCGTGCTCGGAGCGGCCGCCGTCGCCGCGGCGGTGGCGCTGGTCGCCGGCGGCGACGATTCCGGCGGGCCCGCACGGGCCGCCGCCGCCGCGAGCACCGCGACCGCGCCCGTCGAGCGGCGCGACCTCGTCGACCGGGACAGCCTCGCCGGCACGCTCGGCTACGCCGGCGCGGCGTCGCTGCGCGCCGGGGCGACCGGCACGCTGACCGTCGTGCGCGAGCCGGGCGCCGTCGTCCGCCGCGGGCAGTCGCTCTACGACGTCGACGACGCGCCGGCCGCGTGGCTGCTGTACGGCGCGCTGCCGGCCTGGCGCGACTTCACCCCGTGGATGTCCGACGGCGACGACGTCCGCCAGCTCGAGGGCAACCTGCGGGCCCTCGGCTACGACCCGGACCACGAGATGACGATCGACGACGACTGGACGGGCGCGACGACCGACGCTGTCGAGCGCTTCCAGGACGACCACGGCCTGACCGAGGACGGCACGCTCACGCAGGGCGAGGTGGTGTTCCGTGACGGCGCGACGCGCGTCGGCGAGGTGAAGCTCTCGGTCGGCCAGGCGATCGCGCCAGGCGCGGAGATCGCGCAGCTCTCCTCGACCGAGCGCGAGGTCACGGTCGACCTCGCGGCCAACCGTCAGGCGCTCGCGCGCAAGGGCGACGCCGTGACCGTCGACATGCCGGACGGCACGGCGGCGCGCGGGCGGATCACCGACGTCGGGAAGGTCGCGGAGAAGGCCGGCGAGGACGCCGACCCGACGATCGCGATCACGATCGCCCTGCGCGGGCGCTCCGCCCGCGGCAGCGGGCTCGACCAGGCGCCGGTGGACGTCGGCTTCGCGCGCGAGCGCCGGAAGGACGTGCTCGCGGTCCCGGTGATCGCGCTGCTCGCCCGCGCCGGCGGCGGCTTCGCGGTCGAGGTGGTCGACGGCAGCGGCCGGCGCCGGCTCGTGCCGGTCGAGCCGGGCACCTACGCCGACGACTACGTCGAGGTGACCGGGGACGGTCTGCGCGAGGGCATGCAGGTGGTGGTTGCGCAATGACCGTGCTCGCCCTCAACGAGGTGTGCAAGGAGTACCCCGGCGGCGTCGAGGCGCTGCGCGGCGTCTCGCTGCGGGTGGAGCGCGGCGAGCTCCTCGCCGTCGTCGGGCCGTCCGGCTCGGGGAAGTCGACGCTGCTGCACATCATGGGCACGCTCGAGCGGCCGACGAGCGGCGCGCTCGCGGTGGCCGGGCACGACGTCGCCGGCCTCGACGACCGGTCGCTGGCCGGCCTGCGCGCCCGCCAGATCGGGTTCGTGTTCCAGCAGTTCTTCCTGCTGGACGGCATGTCGGCGCTCGAGAACGTCGCCACCGGGCTCCTCTACACCGGCATGGCGGCGGCCGAGCGGCGGCGGCGCGCGCGAGAGGTGCTCGATCGCGTCGGCCTCGGCCACCGGCTCGGGCACCATCCGGCGAAGCTGTCGGGCGGCGAGCGCCAGCGCGTGGCGATCGCCCGCGCGCTGGTCGCGCGGCCGTCGATCGTGTTCGCCGACGAGCCGACCGGCAACCTCGACAGCCGCGCCGGCGGCGAGATCGTGGCGCTCCTGCGCGAGCTGCACGCGGAGGGAGCGACGATCCTGGTGATCACGCACGACGTTGAGATCGCCGCGGCGATGCCGCGGCGGATCGAGGTCCGCGACGGCCGCGTGGTCGGTGGCGCATGAGCGTCCAGATCGCACCCAGCCGCCTCGCGGCAGCCGACGTGTTGCGCACCGGCTCGATCGGCCTGCGCACGCGGCGCATGCGCGCCGCCCTGTCGGCGGTCGGCATCGCGATCGGCATCGCCTCGATGGTCGCCGTGCTCGGGATCTCCGAGTCCTCGCGCGCGGACCTGATCGCCCAGCTCGACCGGCTCGGCACGAACCTGCTGCGCGTTGCCCCCGGCCAGTCGTTCTTCGGCGACAACGCCGAGCTGCCGGAGACGGCGGCGGCGATGATCCGGCGCGTCGGCGGCGTCGAGGCGACGGCGTCCACGAAGGGCCTGAGCGGCGTCACCGTGCGCCGCAACCAGTTGATCGACGCCAACGAGACCGGTGGCATCGCGGTGATGGCGGCCGAGCCGTCGCTGCCGACCACGGTCGGCGCCGCGCTCGCGCGCGGGCACTTTCTCACCGCCGCGACGGGGCGCTATCCCGTCGTAGTGCTCGGCGCCGACGCCGCACGCCGGCTCGGCGTGAGCAGGACCGGCGTGCGCGTGTGGCTCGGCGATCGCTGGTTCCAGGTTGTCGGGATCCTCGATCCCGTCACGCTGTCACCCGCGCTCGACGCGTCGGCGCTCGTCGGCTTCGAAGTCGCCGAGTCGCTGCTGGGCGCGAAGGACCGGTCGGCGTCGACGATCTACGTGCGTGCGCAGCCGGACGCGATCGACGGCGTGCGCGACCTGCTCGGCCGTACGGCGAGTCCCGAGCGCCCGGAGGAGGTCGACATCTCGCGGCCGTCCGATGCGCTCGAGGCGCGGGCGGCGGCGAACACCGCGTTCACGTCGCTGTTGCTCGGCCTCGGCGCCGTCGCGCTGCTGGTGGGCGGGGTCGGGATCGCCAACGTGATGGTGATCTCGGTGCTCGAGCGTCGCTCGGAGGTCGGTCTTCGGCGCGCCCTGGGCGCCACCCGCCGCCACGTCGGCGTGCAGTTCCTGTCGGAGTCGCTGCTGCTGGCGGCGACCGGTGGCGTGGCGGGGGTGGCGCTGGGGGCCGCGGTGACGGCCGGCTACGCGGCCAGCCAGGGCTGGCAGGCGGTGGTGCCGCCGGTCGCGCTCGCCGGCGGCCTGATCGCCGCGACGGCGATCGGCGCCGTCGCGGGGCTGTACCCGGCGCTGCGCGCCGCCCGGCTGTCGCCGACCGACGCGCTGAGGTCCGTCTGAGAGCCCGTTTCAGTCGTCGTCGTCGCCGCCACCGCCGTGGTCGCCGCCGCCGCCCGAGCGCTCGACCTCGATCGCGACCCAGCGGCCGTTCGAGCGGCGGACCGTGACCTCGATGTTGCGCTGGCCGGCGCGCAGGCCGGAGAAGCCGTTGATGCGCTCGAAGCGCGTGTTGGCGGTGACCTTGATCCGCTTGGTGCCGCGCTCGGAGTCGTGCAGGCGGAACGTGCGGGCGTCGCGGTTGACGGAAACGACGTTGCCCTCGAACTCGCGGATCGGCGCTGCTGAGGCGGTGGCCGGGACGGCCGCGGCGCCGATCAGCAGGAGTGGTGTGAGTGTGCGCATGATCTTCATGTCCGTAGCCTTGCCGGTGCCGGGCGAAGCGCCCGGCAACGGCGGGTTAAGCGCCGGCAAAGGATGGAGGAGCGATGAGGATCGGAGTGCTGGGGACCGGCATGGTCGGCAGGACGATCGCCGGCGCGCTGGCCGAGCGCGGGCACGACGTGCGCGTCGGCTCGCGCACGGCGGGTGACGAAGCGGTCGTGTTCGCGGACGCCGCGGCGCACGGCGAGGTGCTGTTCAACTGCACGAACGGAGGCGTCTCGCTCCAAGCGCTCGGTGCCGCGGGTGAGGAGAACCTGGCCGGCAAACTGCTGATCGACGTCTCCAACCCGCTCGACGGCTCCGGTGGCGTGTTCACCTCCGGCAGCGAGAGCGTCGGTGAGCAGATTCAGCAGGCGTTCCCGGCTGCCCGCGTCGTGAAGTCGCTGAACACGGTCAACTGCAAGCTGATGGTCGATCCGGCGACCGTCCCGGGCGATCACGTGGTGTTCGTGTGCGGCGACGACGAGCAGGCCAAGGAGCAGGCGCGTGGCCTGCTCGGCGAGCTGGGATGGCCCGCAGAGCGCGTGATCGACCTCGGCGACATCGCCGGTGCCCGGGCGGTCGAGCACTACATCCTGCTGTGGATCCGGCTGTGGCGCGCGACCGGTGGGCCGCAGTTCAACATCACGGTTGCCACCCCGTAATCCGGCGCTACGATCCCGCGCCTAACGAGGAGGCGGGAATGAAGAGGATCGGCATGGCGGTCGCGTTGACCGCGGTCCTGGCGATGGTGCCTGGGGCGGCGGTCGCGAACGGGCGGCATCACCACGGGCACGGGCACCACCACGGGCACGGGCATCACCAGCACGGCAAGAAGGACACGAACGTCCAACTGCTGGCCATCAACGACTTCCACGGCAACCTGCAGCCGCCGTCGGGGTCGTCCGGGACCATCCCGACCGGCGTCGGCACGACCGCGCTCGCCGGCGGCGCCGAGTACCTGGCGACGTGGATGGACCGGCTGCGCCAGAACAACCGGCACACGCTTACGGTCGGCGCGGGCGACCTGATCGGCGCCAGCCCCTTGATCTCCGGCCTGTTCCACGACGAGCCCACGATCGAGTCGATGAACGCGATGGGCGTCGACGTGAGCGGCGTCGGCAATCACGAGTTCGACGAAGGACTCGCCGAGCTCAAGCGCATGCAGAACGGCGGCTGCCATCCGGTCGACGGCTGCCAGGACGGCGATCCGTTCAGCGGCGCCTTCTTCCAGTACCTGGCCGCGAACGTCTTCTTCGCGAACACCAACAAGACGATCCTGCCGCCGTACGAGATCGAGCGCGTCCGCGACAAGAAGCTCGCCTTCATCGGCCTCACACTCGAGGGCACGCCGCTGATCGTCACCCCGTCGGGCGTCGAGGGCCTCGAGTTCCGCGACGAGATCGTGACCATCAACGCCCTCGTCAAGAAGCTGCGCCGTGAGCGCGGCATCCGCTCGTTCGTGGTCTTGGTCCACGAGGGCGGCCAGCAGAACGCGCCGTTCAGCAAGGGCTTCATGGACATCAACGCGTGCGAGAACTTCAGCGGTCCGATACAGCCGATCGTGGAGGCGCTCGACAAGGACGTCGACGTGGTCGTCTCCGCCCACACGCACCAGCCGTACGTGTGCAAGTTCAACGGCATCACGACGACCAGCGCGTCGTCGTTCGGGCGCCTGATCACGAGCATCGACCTGCGGATCGACGGCCGGAGCAAGAACATCGAGAAGGTCGTCCCGCGCAACAACATCGTCACGCGCGACGTGCCGCCGGATCCCGCTCAGACGCAGCTGATCGCGAAGTACAACACGGCGTCCGCGCCGATCGCGAATCGCGTCGTCGGCTCGACCACGACGGACATCACGCGCGCCGCCAATCCGGCGGGCGAGTCGGCGCTCGGCGACGTGATCGCCGACGCACAGCTCGCCTCGACCTCGCCGGCGGACTTCGGCGGCGCGGTGGTGGCGTTCATGAACCCCGGCGGGATCCGCGGCGACCTCACGTTCGCCAACTCGCCCGGTGGCGAGGCGCCGGGGCAGACGACCTACCGCGAGCTGTTCGACGTCCAGCCGTTCAACAACGTGATGACCGTGAAGACGATGACCGGCGACATGATCTACCGGCTGCTCGCCCAGCAGTTCAATCAGCCGTCGCCGGGAGCGCTGCGGATCCTTCAGGTGTCGAAGGGCTTCACGTACTCCTACACCTACAACGACGCGACCCAGACGGGCACGATCACACCGGGGTCGGTCAAGATCGACGGGGTCGCCGTCCAGCCGGCCCAGACGTACCGCGTGGCGATGAACAACTTCCTCGCCAGCGGCGGTGACGGGTTCACCGTGTTCAACGAGGGCACCGACCAGCTCGGCGGGGAGATCGACCTCGACGCGCTCGTGAACTACTTCATGGACAACTCGCCGATCGCGCCCGGTCCGCAGGACCGGATCACGCGGCTTCCCTGACCTAAGCCACCCGAGGCGGGGCCGTCAGACTGGCGGCCCCGGCCTCGGCGTGCCGGGCGGCGAGCGCCCGGCGCAGGGCCGGTAGCGGGAGCGTCTGGAGTATCAGAGCGGCCGACAGCGCGAGGCCGACCACCGTCAGCACCGCGCTCGTGCCGACCACGAACGCCGCCAGCTGATCGAGCGGGACCGTCTCGCCGGTCACGGTGCCGAACGCCATTGCCAGGATCGCGAGGCTGACGCCGGTTCCGGCGGGGCCGAACGGTACGAGCCGGCCGCCCGCCTGCGCGGCCATCACGAGCGCCACGGCCGCGATCGAAACGGGCAGCCCGAACGCGAGCAGGAAGCAGGTCAGCGACGCGAGCCGGACGCCGCGGCCGAGCAGCTCCCACGGGAGCACGCGCCGGCCGTAGAACGCCGGGCGTCGCAGCGCCGCCAGGCCCTGCCACGCCTCGCTGCAGACGCGTCGCAGACGCTCCCACCGCCGCGCGAACACGGCGACCACGGCACTCACCACGGTCACCGCGCCGACGGCCACGAGCAGGCCCGACGCGCCGGCTGCGGGCAGCAGCCCGGCTGTGGCGGCCCATCCGACGACCACCGCGCCGCACGCCGTCTCCGCGACGGCTTCGGCGGCGAGCGTGCCGGCGAGCGTCGCGCACGTCGTCTTCGGAAGGCGCTGGCGCATCATCAGCACGCGCACGACGTCACCGCCGCGCGCGGAGACGATCCCCGTGACGCCCGCGCCGGCGACCCACGCCCGCAGGACGTCGCGCCGCCGGACCGTGATGTCGGCCTCGTGGGCGGCCCGGATCACGGCGCACCAGGCGCGGCCGCGGGCCAGCTGCCCTGCGAGGTGCAGGAGCACGCCAGCGACCATCCACGCGTTCACGAGATCGGGCACCCACATGCAGCCTAGGCGAAGTCCCACGAGAACACGACCGCAGGTGCCTCCTCGTGAGCGCCCGCGCGCCGGTATGTGGCGAGCGCGGCGACGTTGTCGGTGTCCACGGCGACCCACATCCCATGACACCCGCGATCGCGCGCCAGCGCGGCGAGCGCGTTCACGAGCGAGGTCGCCACGCCCCGGCGGCGGGCGTCCTCGTCGACCCCGAGTTCGTAGAGGAACATCTCCGTTCCCTTGTCCGGATGCGTCGTCTCGACGCCGGAGATCATCCCGACGGGGCGGCCCTCGTCGTACGCGAGCAGCAGGTGGTGGTCTGGGCTGCTCAGGAATCGCGTAGTCGCCGCCTCCTGCGGCGGCTCGTCGAACAGGTCCGCGGCAGCGGCCACGGCCGCGGCATCCACGGCGCGCTCGATACGCACCACCAGACCGTACCGGCGGGGGCCTTTAGTTCGTGGCCGGACCGGTCGATGGATGTTCTAGAGCAGCACTAGGTCAACCAGGCACTTCCCCGACAAGGGCACCCCCGTCGTGAGGCGGGCTCGCAAAGTCACGGGACTCCCACGTGGAGTCGGCCGGGCCACCGAACAAGAACCGTCTTGGGAGCTAGCCGCTCGATTCAGGAGGCGTCATGCACTCCACCACCGTTCGCCGGCTTGCCCGGCTCCTGCCCGTAGTTTTCGCCGCCGTCATCGCTGCGTCGGTTCCCTCCACGGCGCACGCCGCATCCGGGTGCCCCGGCGCCGGCAGCACGCCCGCCGAGCTCGGCGCTCCGGCGGTCCGCACGACCACGCTGTGCCTACTCAATGGCAAGCGGCGCGCCAACGGCCTCCGCTCGCTGAGGCAGGCGACGAAGCTCGTCCGCGCGGCCCAGCGGCACTCGCGTGACATGGTTGCGCACTCCTACTTCGCGCACGACTCGCGTTCGGGCGCCGCGTTCAGCGCGCGAATCGCCAAGACCGGCTGGATGAGCGGGCGTGACAGCTGGGTCGTCGGCGAGAACCTCGCCTGGGGCGGCGGCAGCAACGCGACACCGCGGCGGATCGTGGCAATGTGGATGGCAAGCCCCGAGCACCGCGCGAACATTCTCAAGGCGCGCTTCCACGTGATCGGCATCGGCGTCGCCAACGGCGTGCCCGTTGCAAATGGTGGTGCAGGCGCGACGTACACCACGGATTTCGGTTCGTAAGGACTTCTGAGCGGGTACGATCTTCGAGCCTCTTCGCTCTCTCCGCGCGGTCTTTACCGCGGGCCAGTGACCTCGGCACCGCACGCACGATGATCGACGGAGGCACGGTTCGATGGAAGATCAGCAGCTTGGGCTCGATGAGGCGGTGCTGCTGAGCGTGCTGTCGGACGTGAGGAGCGGCGACTTCAGCGTCCGCATGCCACTCGTCTGGACCGGTGTGGCGGGCAAGATCGCCGACCGGCTCAACGACGTCATCGAGGCGAACCAGACGCTGGGCGCGGAGCTCGCCAGGGTCAGCCGCGTGGTGGGCAAGGAGGGCAAGCTCTCCCAGCGTGTCGCCTACCGCGGCTCGGACCGGGTGTGGGCCGAGAGCATCGAGTCGGTCAACAGCCTGATCGACGATCTCGTGCGGCCGACCAGCGAGATGCAGCGCGTCATCGGCGCGGTCGCCGGCGGCGATCTGAGCAAGAAGATCACGGCCGACGTCCACGGCGAGGTGCTCGAGCTCAAGAACACCATCAACGCGATGGTCGACCAGCTCAACCGGTTCGTCAGCGAGGTCACCCGCGTGGCCCGCGAGGTCGGCACCGAGGGCAAGCTCGGCCAGGCGGCAGCCGTGACGATCGAGGTCGGCGGCGTCTGGAAGGACCTGACCGACAACGTCAACCTGATGGCCGGCAACCTCACCGGCCAGGTCAGAAACATCGCCGAGGTGACGACGGCGGTCGCGAACGGCGACCTGAGCAAGAAGATCTCCGCCGACGTCAAGGGCGAGTTCCTCGAGCTGAAGAACACCGTCAACGCGATGGTCGATCAGCTCAACCGGTTCGCTTCGGAGGTCACGCGCGTCGCGTTCGAGGTCGGGGTCGAGGGCAAGCTCGGCGGCCAGGCGCAGTCGGCCGAGGTCGCGGGCGTCTGGAAGGACCTGACCGACAACGTCAACCAGCTCGCGGCGAACCTGACCAACCAGGTGCGAGCGATCGCCGACGTGGCGACCGCGGTGACCGAGGGCGACCTGACACGGCAGGTCGGAGTCGAGGCGAGCGGCGAGGTCGCCGTCCTCAAGGACAAGCTCAACGAGATGATCCGCAACCTGCGCGAGACGACCCGCCAGAACACTGAGCAGGACTGGCTGAAGACCCATCTCGAGCGGTTCACCCGCATGCTGCAGGGCCAGCGCGACCTCGCGACGGTGTCGAGCATGATCCTGTCGGAGCTGGCGCCGCTGGTGTCGGCGCAGCACGGCGTCTTCTACACGCTCGACACGCTCGACGAGAGCGACGAGCCGGTGTTGCGGTACCAGGCCGGCTACGGCTACAAGGAGCGCAAGCACCTGGCCAACCACTTCCGGCTCGGCGAAGGGCTCGTCGGCCAGTGCGCGCAGGAGAAGCAGCGGATCCTGCTCACCGACGTCCCGAGCGACTACGTCCGCATCAACTCCGGCCTCGGCGAGTCCGTGCCGCTCAACATCATCGTGCTGCCGATCCTGTTCGAGGGCTCGGTCCGCGCGGTTCTGGAGCTGGCGTCGTTCAGCGGGTTCAGCCTCACCCACCAGGCGTTCCTCGACCAGCTCACCGAGAGCATCGGCCTGGTCCTGAACACGATCGAGGCGAACACGCTGACCGAGAACCTGCTGCGGCAGTCGCAGTCCCAGGCGCAGGAGCTGCAGTCCCGCGCGGGCATGCTCGCCGAGCAGAACACCGAGGTCGAGCGCAAGAACCAGGAGGTCGAGCTCGCCAAGCAGCTCGTCGAGGAGAAGGCCGAGCAGCTGGCCGTCTCGTCGAAGTACAAGTCCGAGTTCTTCTCGAACATGTCGCACGAGCTGCGCACGCCGCTCAACAGCCTGCTGATCCTCGCCCGCGAGCTCGAGGACAACCCCGACCAGAACCTGACCGAGGCGCAGGTGCAGTACGCCAACGTCATCCATTCCTCGGGCACCGATCTGATGCGCCTGCTCAACGACATCCTCGACCTCGCGAAGGTCGAGTCGGGCACGGTCGAGCTCCAGCTCTCGGACCTGCCGCTGAGCGAGCTCCAGGACGCGCTCGAGCGCGATTTCCGCCACGTCGCCGAGCAGAAGGGCGTCGGCTTCTCCGTCGAGCCCTGCGCCGACGACCTGCCGGCGAGCATCGGGACCGACCCGGGACGCCTGCGCCAGGTGCTCAAGAACCTCCTCTCGAACGCGTTCAAGTTCACCGAGCGCGGCGACGTGAGCGTGAGCATCGGGCGACCGGACAGCCAATGGACCCCAGCGAACGACGAGCTGCGCGACGCCGGGGCGGCGGTGGCGATCAGCATCGCCGACACCGGCATCGGCATCACGGACGAGATGCAGCGCCGCATCTTCGAGGCGTTCGCCCAGGCCGACGGGACGACGGCGCGCCAGTACGGCGGCACCGGGCTGGGCCTGTCGATCAGCCGCGAGCTGGTCCGGCTGCTCGGCGGCGAGATCACGCTCAGCAGCACGCCCGAGCAGGGCAGCACCTTCACCGTCTACCTGCCGTCGCTCGCCACCCCCGTCGTCGTTGCGTCGATCATGCCGGCGCCCACGAGCCTTCCGGTGCACGACGCGCTCGCGGTCAAGCCGTCACCTCCGCGCGAGCGCAAGGCGGGCGCCGGCCTGGCCGGCATGAAGGCGCTCGTGGTCGACGACGATTTCCGCAACATCTTCGCGCTCACGACACTGCTCGAGCGGGGCCAGCTCGAGGTCGTGTCGGCGGAGAGCGGCGAGGAGGGCGTCGCGATCCTCGAAGCGCACGCCCGACATCGACATCGTGCTCGTCGACATCATGATGCCGGTGATGGACGGCTACGCGACGATGCGGGCGATGCGTGAGCTGCCGTGGCGCGCGCACCTGCCGATCATCGCCCTGACGGCGAACGTCGCGCCGGGAGAACGCCAGCGCTGCATCGACGCGGGCGCGTCCGAGTATGTGTCCAAGCCGGTCGAGACGGCCGACCTCCTTCTGATCCTCGGCGAGTGGCTCCCGGCCACGCCGTCGGCGGAGCAAGTGCCCGAACCGGTCTAATCGATGGCGGCGGCCCTCCAGCCGGTCGAACCTTCAGGCGCGGCGGTCCTCGTCGTCGACGACGACGCCGCGCAAGCGTCTCGCCATCCAGGCGATGCTGGCGCCGCTGGAGTACACGGTCGTCGAAGCCGACTCCGGCCGCGCAGCGCTGCGCGCGGTCCTGCGCCAGCCGTTCGCCGTGATTCTGATGGACGTCCGGATGCCGACGCTGGACGGCTACGAGACGGCCAAGCTGATCCGGCAGCGGCCCGAGTTCGGGCGCACGCCGATCATCTTCGTGACCGCGTTCGGACGCGACGAGACAGAGACGGCGGACGCTTATGCCAGCGGAGCCGTCGACTTCATCTTCACGCCGATCATCCCCGACGTGCTGCGGGCGAAGGTCGCGGCGTTCGTCTACCTCTTCCGGCAGGCCGAGGAGCTGAAGCGGTCGCTCGACGCGATCACGGAGCTCAACGCCGCGCTGCGCGACAGCGAGGTGCGCGCCCGGGCGGTGCTGCAGAACGTGGCGGACGCGATCGTCACGGCTGGGGAGGAGGGCCTGATCGAGTCGTTCAACCGGTCGGCGCGCCGCCTGTTCGGCTATCGCGAGGAGGAGGTCGTCGGGCAGCCGCTCAAGCTGATCGTGGCGCCCAGCCATCACGACGACTTCTCCGAGGCCGCACGCGCGCGATGGAGCCAGTTGACCGCGAAGGACGGGCCCGGCGGCGTCGACCGAGACGGTCGGCTGCCGCAAGGACGGCTCGTGCTTCCCGATGGAGATGGACGTGAGCCGGATGCAGGTCGGCGAGCGGACGGTCACGATCGGCGCGATCCGCGACATCTCCGGCCGCAAGGCCTACACCGAGGCGCTCGAGCACCGCGCGCTGCACGACGACCTCACCGGGCTCCCGAACCGCACGCTGTTCGGTGACCGCATGGACCGGGCGATCGCATACGCGGACCGCTCGGGCGAGCCGCGCGGCGTGCTGCTGGTGGACCTCGACGAGTTCCGCGAGATCAACGAGACGCTCGGGCGCGAGACCGGCGACGAGCTCCTCAAGGCCGTCGCCGAACGGCTGTGCGGCGCGATGGGCGAATCGGACACCGTGGCGCGCCTGCGCGCCGACGAGTTCGGCATCCTGCGGGCCGGCGAGACCGACGTCGAGACGGCGGCGGTCGTCGCGTGGAAGGTCCGCGAGGCGCTCGAGCATCCGTTCGTGATCGGCGGCAATGTCGTCGACGTGCGCGCGAGCATCGGCATCGCCTTCTTCCCGGAGCACGGCCGCGCCACCGACGACCTCCTGCGCCGGGCCGACCTGGCGATGCACCAGGCGAAGGAGTCCGGCACCGGCCTCGCCGTCTTCGCCACGGAGCCCGAGGACACAACCACGCGCCGGCTGACCCTCCTGAGCGAGCTCCGCGACTGCATCACGCGCGGCGAGCTCGTCCTGCACTATCAGCCCAAGATCGACCTGACCGGGGAGCACCGGACCACCGGCGTCGAGGCGCTGGTGCGCTGGCACCATCCCGTGCACGGACTCCTGCAGCCCGCCGACTTCATGCCCGAGGCGGAGCGCAGCGAGCTGATCGAACCATTGACGACGTGGGTGCTCGACGAGGCGCTGCGCCAGCAGCGCGTATGGAGCGACGCGGGTCTCGACCTGACGATGGCGGTGAACATCTCGGCGCGTAGCCTGATGCGCGGCAGCACCCTTCCGGACACCGTCGCGAGGCTCACCGACGCTT
This sequence comes from uncultured Solirubrobacteraceae bacterium, assembly GCA_963792385.1. Taxonomy (GTDB): domain Bacteria; phylum Actinomycetota; class Thermoleophilia; order Solirubrobacterales; family Solirubrobacteraceae; genus DASSUW01. The sequence continues at coordinate 734,567 of CAWBVZ010000004.1, forward strand.
GGGGCATCGCCCCTGGGCGGCTCATCCTCGAGCTGACGGAGAGCGCCATCATCGACGCCGACGTGCCGGACGTGCTCGACCTTCTGCACGCGATGGGCGAGAGCCTGGCGATCGACGACTTCGGCACCGGCCACTCGTCGCTCGTCTACCTTCAGCGGCTCCCGATCGATCAGGTCAAGGTCGACCGCTCGTTCGTCATGAATCTCGCGACGGCGCCGGGCGATGCCGTGATCGTGCGCTCGACGATCGACCTCGCCCACAACCTCGGCCTGACCGTCGTCGCCGAGGGTGTCGAGGACGAGGTCGCGCTCGCGATGCTGATCGAGTATGGCTGCGACAGCGCCCAGGGGTACTACTTCAGCCGCCCGTGCCCGGCTGACGAGCTCACCCAGTGGCTGATCGACTCGCCTTACGGGACGTTGGCCGCCGCGCTCTAGTCCTTCTGCGCCTCGCGGGCCGCGGCGCTGACGTCCTTGAGGTCCGGTTCGGGAGCGCCGGTCGGATCGGGGCCGCCGTCGGTCACGGCATCGGCGCTGTCGCCGGCGCTCCGGTCGATTCCGCTCTCCGTCGCCGGCTCGTCGGACCCGGTCGTGCGGCCGAGCACCTCGCTGCCCAGCTCCGGGTCGGAGTCCAGCATCTCGCGCGGGGCGTCTGAGCCGCCGAGTTCGGCGGGGACGACGCCGTCCTGTGCGCGGCCCGCCCACTGGCCCTTCTCGCGCGCCTCAGCGTCGTCCGGCGTGGTGCCGCCGCGCTGCTCGCTCGGTGGCGTCTGGTCCTGCTCGTGATCGCTCATCATGCCGTCCTACCCACTGAGGCGGCCGGTCATCTCGGTGCGGGAGCGGACGCCGAGCTTCCGGTAGGCCATGCGCAGGTGGTGCTCCACGGTGCGGGGCGACATGTACAGCGCGGCCGCGACCTCGCGGTTGGTGGCGCCGCCGGCGACCAGTGCGCAGACGTCCTGCTCGCGGGCGGTCAGAACCTCGCCATTGGAACCCCCCGGCCCGCCCGTCGCGCGGAGCTCGTGCGCTGCCCGGGCCGCCCAGTGCTGGGCGCCCATCGCGGCGAACGTCGCGTGGGCGGCGGCCAGCTGCGCGCGTCCCTCGGCCCGGCGGCGGGTGCGGCGCAGCTGCTCACCGGCGCAGAGCTGCGTGCGGGCCAGTTCGAACGGCTGTGCCAGGCGCGCGTGCGCGGCGAGCGCCGCCGCTAGGTGCTCATCCAGCCGGTCGTCACCGTCGACGAGCAGCCGGCAGCGTGCGGTCGCCGCCGCTGCCCAAGCGCCCCCGGTCGCTGCCGCGCCGGCCGCCAGCTCGTCGATCACCGGCGCGGCATCGGCGGACCGGCCGGCGCGCACGTACGCCTCGGCGAGGTCCGCGTGCGTGTACAGGAACGACGGATCGTGCGAGCCGAAGCGGCGCGTGTGCTCGCTCGCGCGCTCGAGGTGGGCGATGGCGGTCGTGGCGTCTCCGGCGCCGAGCGCGAGGAACCCGAGCGCCTGTTCGGCGCACGCCAGCGTCGACGTCAGATCCAGCCGCATCGCGATCGCGCGCGCCTGCTCGGCGTGCCGGATGCACGCCTCGGCGTCCCCGAGGTTCGCGGCGACGAACGCCGCCGTGGTCAACGTCACCGAGTGCAGGAAGCTGCCGATGGCGTCCTCGCCGAGCCCGACCGCCTCGTCCGACAGCCGGGCGGCCGCGGCGAGCGAGCCGCGCCGCAGGTGCAGGCTCGCCGCAACCGTGAGCGGGAACGCGAGCGCGACGATCGCCCCCCGCTCGCGGCACGTCTCGACGAGCCACACGAGCAACTGCTCCGCGTCCTGATAGTCCTCCATCCAGAGGTGGACGAGCGCGGCGACCGCGAGGATCTCGTGGCCGGGGCCGGTCGGGTCGAGCGCTCGCAGAGCCGTGTGGCGGCGCCGCAGCAGCGTCCGCGCGCGGGCGTGCTCACCGAGGGTCGCGAGCGCCGAGGCGTGTAGGACGGCGGGCACCAGCTCCGCCTCGGCAGGCGCCAGCGCGAGCGCGCGCTCCGCCAGCGCCGCCAGGCGGTCCATCGACCCGTGGGCGACGAGCGCCACGCCGGCCTGCGTGAGCAGGCCCGCGGCGCGCGCGCGGTCGTGCGTGACCACCCGCTCGGCCTCGGACTCGAGCAGCGCGAACGCGGCCATCGGGCTTCCGCTCTGCTGGATCGCCATGCCGCGCAGCAACTGCACGTCGGCCCGCTGGGCGGGCTCGCGCGCCTCGGCGAGGACCGGGTCGAGCAGCGCCGTCGCCCGCGCGGGGCTCCCGCCGGTGATCGCCATCGCAGCTGCCGCGACCGTGCGACCGATCGCACGCGTGCGATCCGGGCTGAGCTCCGCGGCGCGCGCCAGCGCCGTCGCCGCCGTCGCCGGCGCACCGCGTTGCGCGGCGTCCCAGCCGAGCGCCTCCAGCGCGGCCGCCAGTGCCTCGTCCGGCGCCTGCGCGGCAGCGGCAAGATGCCACGCCCGCTGCGGCTCACTGACGGCTGCCGCGAGCGCTCGGTGGGCCTCGCGGCGCGCGCTGGGCGTCGCCGCATGGTCGACGGCCGTGCGCACGATCGGGTGGGAGAACGAGAGCCCGCGTGCGTCGACGGCGATCATGCCCGCGTCCTCGGCCGGCGCAAGGACGTCGAGGCCGCCGAGCGCAGCGCTCAGCGGCGCGGTGGCGCCGTCCGCGCTGAGCGCCGCGACGAGGAGTGCGTCGCGGGTCGCGGGCGGCAGAGCGTCCAGCCTTTGCGCGAACGCGCTCTCCAGCCGCGTGCCGACGGGCAGCGCGGCGGGCAGCGCGTCCCGGCCGTCGCGCTCTGCCGGGCTCAGCTGCGCCGGCGCCTCGATCAGTGCCAGCGGATTGCCGCCGACGGCGTCGACGAGCGCTTCCGCGACCACGGGAGTCACGCCCGCGCGGCGCGCGAGCGCCAGCGCGTTCGTGCGGTCCAGCTCGTCTACGGTCAGGACGGGCACGCCGGGCCACGGCTCGAACGGCTCGCCGCGCTCCGACCACACGGCGATCACGGCGATGCCGATGCTCGCCGCACGGCGGGCGATGAACGCGATCGCCTGCCGCGACGAGGGGTCGAGCCACTGCACGTCGTCCACCCGCAGCAGCAGCGGCTCGTCTGCCGCCGCGGCGCCCAGCAGGGCGACCGCGGCGTGCAGCACACGCGCGCTGTCGCCGACGGTCGGGTGCTCGAGCGCGAAGGCGCCGCGGAGGGCTTCGCGAGCGGTCGGCGTGAGCGCCGCCTCGTAGCGGAGCAGTGGCTCGAGCAGCGCGGCGAGGCCCGTCCACGGGAGCGCGATCTCGCTCTCTGCGGCGGTGACGTCGATCGTGCGCACTCCGGCGGGGACGACGGCGCGCAGCAGCGCGGTCTTGCCGACGCCCGGAGCGCCCACGATCGCGATCGCCGCTCCGCTCGGTGAGAGTGCGACCTCGTCCAGCCGCGCCAGGTCGTCGATGCGGCCGAGAAGCTGCGTGTCGTCCGTGGCCACAGAGCCATGCTACGCGCAGAACTTCGGTGGTTTGCCTGATGCGCGCAGCTGCGCTTCCCGCTTTCATCGGTCGGATGCGCTCACTGCTGCTCGCGATCGTCCTCCTGCTCACAATGGCGCCGGCCTCCGGCGCCGAATCGATCGCCTACGTCGACGGCGGCGAGGTCTGGCTGTCGTCGCTGGACGGGGCCAAGAAGGTCCGTCTCGCGACTCACGTGGTCAACAGCGCCGGGGAGACGGAGAAGTGGCTGGCGGTGGCGGCGTCCGACGGCGGCCGGATCGTTGCCGCGCGCAACTTTCCCGGGAGGAGCTCGCGCTTCTCGTGGTTCAAGGTGTGGGAGCCGGACGGCACCTCGACGGTCGAGGGCCCGCTCACCGCGCCCAGCGGGTGGGCCACGTACACCTACCCGCTCGGCTTCGACGTCACCCCGGACGGCAAGCACATGATCTACGGCTACTCGAACAGCGGCTTCTGCTGCCCGCAGAGCTTCGGGCACGGGACCTACGTCCGGCCGGTGAGCAACAGCTCGCTCGACCCGATCGTCATCTCCGGCGCCGACGACCCGACCCTGTTCGGCACCCGCGTGATCGCGCACTCGGGCACAACGGTCAACGTGCAGGACGCAGCCACCACATACGGGACGACCTTCGCGCCGTGGTTGGACGTCGCGGGGACCGGATACGAGCTCCACCGCACCGATGTCGCGGCGAACGGCGCCCTCGCTGCGCTCGAGCTCGAGCAGTGGGACACCGGCACGCAGACGATCGGCAAGATCGCCGTGGCGGCGACCCAGGGTGTCGATCAGTTCCCGTCGTTCGCCGTCGATTGCTACATCCCGGCGAACGGGGTCGCCAGGGAGGCCTCGCTGTCGGCTGACGCGACGCGCATCGCCTGGAAGGACGCCGGCGGATTGAAGGTCGCGGGAACGCCGACGAGCGCCGCGGACCCGTGCGAGCTCACCTCACCGCCGGTCGTGATCTCGGCGACCGCTTCGGAGGGCGCGATCGGCGGCGCCAACGTCGGCCCGTTCCTGCCCGCGACGCCGACCGGAGGCGGGCCGTCGACCGGCGGCACGGCGCCCGTGGCGACGCTCCCGAAGAAGCTCAAGACGAAGGCCCTGGCCGGCGCCAAGGGGGTGCCGATCAAGGTCAAGGTCACACGCGCTGGCAAGGTCAAGCTCTCCGGGACCGTGCCGGCGAAGATCCTGAAGCGAACGGGCAAGCCCGTCGTCATCGCGACCGGATCGGCAACCGCTCAGCGCGCCGGGACCGTGACGGTAAAGCTGCGCCTCACCGCGGCCGGGCGCAAGAAGCAGAAGCGGTTGAAGGGCGCGCGAATGACGCTGCGCGTGAGCCAGGGCAGCGTCAGCAGCACCAAGCGCATCAAGCTTCGCTGAACGCACCGGCGCTGCCGTTAGAGGCGCCGCAACTTCTCCGGGTTGCGGACCGCGTCGATGCGCGTGATGCGACCGTCGCTGACGACGAACGAGAGCGCTGCGCGATGGCCGTCGCGGCTCGCGAGCATCAGCCCGAGCTGCCCGTTGAGCGTGATCTCGCTCGGTGCCTGTGTGGACCTGCGGCTGAGCGCCGCCCACACACGCGCGACCCGCGCTTGGCCCCGTAGCGGCTTGAGCGCGGCGGTCGCGAGCCCGCCCCCGTCCGACGTCCAGACGACATCCGGGTCGAGCACTGCGACAAGACCCTCGAGGTTGCCCTCGGCGACCGCCTGCGCGAACGCTCGCACGGCGCGACCGTGCTCCTCGCGCGAGGCCGCAAAGCGCGGGCGCTCGCGCTTGACGTGGCGGCGGGCGCGCGAGGAGAGCTGCCGCACCGCCTCGGGCGTGCGGCCCACGACCTCGGCGACGTCGCTGAACGGCACGTCGAACACGTCGTGCAGCACGAACGCCGTGCGCTCCGCGGGCGAGAGCTGCTCGAGCACGGCCAGCAGCGCGTAGCTGACCGACTCGTCGAGCGTGACGCGGTCCGCCGGGTCATCCGACACGAGCGGCTCCGGGAGCCACGTGCCGACGTAGGTCTCGCGGCGCGCGCGAGCGGATCGCAGGCGATCGAGCGCGAGCCGGGCGACGACCTTCGTCAGCCAGCCGTCGAGGTTCTCGATCGCCTCCGCGTCCACGCGCTCCAGCCGCAGCCACGCCTCCTGCACGACGTCCTCGGCCTCGCCGACGTCGCCGAGCTCGCTGTACGCGAGCCGCTGCAGCCGCGGGCGTGCCTGCGCGAAGCGCTCCGCGGCGGTCATGCGGCGATCCGGTCCCAGCTCTCCGTGCCCGCGCGCATGCGCGGCGCCCAGCCGCTTGCCTCGCGCAGGCGGCGGCTTGACACGCGTTGCGAGCGCGCCAGCGGCCCGTCCTGCGGCGTCCCCGGGCGCAGGGTCTGGGCCCCGACGGCGGCCGCCAGCGCGGCGTCGACCTGGGCGTTCGTCGGCGGGTCGGCGTCGGCGACGTTGTACGTCCCGGCCGGGACGTGAAGCGCCGCCGCGACGGCCGCCGCCGCGTCGTCCAGCCACAGCGTCGGCCGGTACGCGGCGGGCGGTCCTGGTGCGATCGAGGCGCCGCCGCGCGCAGCCTCCAGCGCGGCCCGCGTGGACCCGCTGTCGGGGCCGATGAACAGCCCGAAGCGCAGCACGACGACGTCGCCGTCGAACAGCTCGCGCGCGTTCCGCTCGGCCGTCAGCGCGGTCGTCGTCACGCCGCCGCCGGCGACCGGCGCATCCTCGTCGAGCCACGCGTCGCCGCCGTCGGCGTAGACGAACGCGATCGACTCCTGTACGAGCCGTCGCACGCGGGCGGCCTGGGCGGCGCGGGCGATCGCCGCCGACGCCTCGGTGCGCACGCGGTTGTTCTCATCCCAGGCCGACGGATCGGCCATGCGATCGGCGCTCGGGACATGGGTCAGCAGGTTGACGACGGCGTCCGCCCCGTCGAATGCGCGGCGCAGTGACGCGTCGTCGAACACGTCGGCCTCGACGGCGCGCGCACCCAGGCTCTCGAGCGTCTCGCGGCCGCGCGCGGAGCGCGTCACGCCCGTGACGCGGTGGCCGGCGGCGAGCAGTTCGCGGACGGCGCGCCGCCCGATCGCGCCTGTGGATCCGGTGATGATGATCTCGTTCATGCGGTAGTGACGAGGTACCCCGCTTGAACGTGACATCTCGTCCAGGCGCGGCCGAAAGAGACGGGGACGATCACCCCGATCGGGTGACGCCACCCCCGGCGCGCGGGATTAGGCTCGCGTCGTCGTGGCCCAGTCTCTCTCGACCGCAGTGCGGGTCCCCGAAGCGGACGAGCACTTCGTGCACCTCCCGACTCGGCTCTGGAAGCTGGTGCTCGCCGGCGGCATCGCGGTCTGGCTGATCTCCGCCCTGGTCACGGAGGTCACGGACGACAACATCCTCGTGCCGACGGTGATCATCGTCGGCAGCTTCCTCGTTCCGGTGACGATGGCGGCGTTCGCGCTGTCGCGCCGTCGCGACGGCTACCTGACGACCGAGGAGGTCGTGTTCGGGTTCCTCGCGGCGGGAACCCTCGCGGTTGTCACGACGGCGCTGCTCGAGACCTACCTGCTGCCGGACGCCAACGGCACGTTCATCGCCGTCGGCTGGATCGAGGAGATCGGCAAGGGGGCCGTGCTGCTCGCCGTCGCCCACCAGGTCCGCCACCGCGAGCCGCGCGACGGGATCGTCCTCGGCGCCGTGGTCGGTGCGGGCTTCGCCGCATTCGAGACGGCCGGCTACGCACTGCAGACGCTGCTCGACAACCTCAACGGCAAGTCGGTCGAGAGCATCCTGGAGACCGAGGTGTTCCGCGCTGTCCTCGCCCCGTTCGGCCACATCACGTGGACGGCCCTGATCGGCGGCGCGCTGTTCGCCAGCTCGCGCGGCGGGCGCTTCCACGTGTCGAGGCGGCTCGTGCTGACGATCGTGGGCGTGATTACGCTGCACGCGTTGTGGGACCAATCCACGGGGTGGGCCGTAATGCTCACCAAGGGCCTCGTGCTCGACGAGGGATGGCACGTGCTCTGGCCCAACGCGCAGATCTGGGTGGTCACGCCGTCCGCCTCTGGGCTGGCCTGGTTCAACACGTTCTACACCGCGCTGCTCGTCCTCTGGTCGCTGATCGGGACTGCCTGGATCATCCACGACTGGCGTCACTACGGTCGCCGCCGCGCGGCGGCAGCCGCGGAGCCGGAGACCCCCGCGGCCTACGCCTGACGCGCACGCCGTCCGATCTCATGATCGACACGAGCGGACTGCCGAAGACGAGTGAGAAACGCAAGATCGAGGCGCTCCGTCACGTCTGCCGAGTCAGCAGAGCTTGAGTCCGTCGTAACGGGCCGGCCAGTCGCGCGTCGATTTGAAAGAGTCGATGCGGGCTGCCAGATACTCACACTGCGAATCCGTCTCGTGGGCCCAGATCACCTTCACGTGGTATGGGGTGCTGCAGGTGTTGCGCACCGTCACGGTGTCGGAGAGCCTGTTGTCGTCGACCGACACCTTCAGGCAGCTCGGCGGGGACGCCGCCAATGCTGGTAGGGCCATCGCCAATGTGAAGGCGGCCATGACGGCAGCAGCCCCGCCGAGGGTGCGTTTGGTGATGTTCATCTGAGCCCCCTTCCCGCGCTACTTGAATTCGACACGAAAACAGTTGATCTGATTCGCGCTGGCTAGACACGACAAAGCCCGGATTCCACACAATGCGGCGGAATCCGGGCCGATGGAGCTACGGGGACTCGAACCCCGGACCTCCTGGGTGCGATCCAGGCGCTCTCCCAACTGAGCTATAGCCCCATGGAGTGCGGCCGCGAGCAGGGATTCGTGCCCGGGCCGTGAACGAGCGATTGTAGCTGTAAGGATGATGTCCACGACGTCATCCGAAACACCCCCTCGCGCGATGCGCTTTCGTCAGCTCCGCACCCCGACCTTCAGGGCACGCCTGCGGTTGTTCTTCGTGGTGATCGTCGTCGTTCCGATGATCACGATGGCCGTCGTGCTGTTCGTGTTGATCGTCGAATCGGAGCGCAGCCAGACCGACGCACGGCTGTCGGAGGCGCAGACGGTGTCGATGGGCCTGTTCAAGGAGGAGCAGTCGGCGGCGGCGGCGGTGGCGAGCGACATCGGTACCGACCAGCGGCTTGCTGACGCCCTCGATTCGGGCGACAAGAGCGCCGTACAGCGGCGGGTCGACCGGCTCGCCCGGGACGCCGACGCGCGCTATGTCGAGGTGCAGCTCGGTGCCGACGGGACGTTCGAGGCGGGCGCGCTGCCCGCCGTGGCGCCGGCCGTGCGGCGTCTGCAGGACAACCAGCAGCAAGCGACCGGGCGGATCACGGTGGCGATGCTCTCGTCCCAGCAGTACGCGGAGCGCATCTCCAGCCTCACGGCCGCTGAGGTCGTCATCGTGGCCGGTGACCAGCCGCTTGCGACGACCCAGACGGACGCGGATCCCGGCGAGCTGCCCGATCGCGGGCCGGTCACGATCGGCGGCGTCGCCTATCGGGCGTCGTCGTTCAAGGCGCTCGCCGTCGGCGGACCGATCGAGGTCAACCTGCTGATGCCCAACCGCGAGACAGCGTCGCCCACCTCGAGCGCGTCGCTGGCGGCCCTGATCGCGTTCATCGGCTTCCTTGCGCTCGCGTTTGCCTTCGCCGTCGCGGTCAGCCGGCGCTTGCAGTCCGAGATCCAGCGACTGCTGGAGGCCGCACAGCGACTCGGCAGCGGGGACTTCTCCGTCGCAGTGCCCGCCGAGGGCAACGACGAGTTCGCCGCGCTCGGCAAGGAGTTCAACTCGATGGCACGCCAGCTCGAGGCGCGCCTCGAGGAGCTCCAGCGCGAGCGGGCCCGCCTGCAGGAGGCGATCCGCCGGGTCGGCGAGTCGTTCTCGGCCAGCCTCGACCGCGTCGGGCTGCTGGAGATCGTGGTGCAGACCGCGGTCGACGGCATCGGCGCCGCCTGCGGCCGCGCGACGATGCGCGAGAGCGCCGACGGCCGGCTGCAGGAGGTGGCACGCCACGGCGAGCCGGAGGTGTTCGGCCGCGCGCTGCACGCCGCCGAGGCGGCGGTGATCGACGCCGGCCAGCTCGCGGAGATCCAGATCGGCGGCGCGAGCGCGCTCGCCGCGCCGCTCGGCGCCAGCGAGGAGGGCGACCAGGTGGTCGGCATCGTGTCGGTCGCCCGCGGCGACCGCGCGTTCACCCACGGCGAGCGCGAGCTGTTCGCGTACCTCACCAACCAGGCGTCGGTGTCGGTCGAGAACGTCGACCTGCACGAGACCGTGCAGCGCCAGGCCGTCACCGACGAGCTGACCGGCCTGTTCAACCACCGCCGGTTCCAGGAGGTCATGGCCGTCGAGGTCGAGCGCGCGCGCCGCTACGGCCACGAGATGGGCCTGATCATGCTCGACATCGACGACTTCAAGCAGGTCAACGACACGTACGGCCACCTGCAGGGCGACCTCGTCCTGCGCGAGGTCGCGCGCGTGCTCCGGCTGTCCTCGCGTGAGATCGACGAACCCGCGCGCTACGGCGGCGAGGAGATGGCCGTCGCGCTCCCGCAGACCGACCTCGAGGGCGCGTTCCAGTTCGCCGAGCGCGTCCGTAAGGCGGTCGAGGCGCTGGAGTTCTCGGTGCCGTCGGGCGCCAGTGTGCTGAAGGTCACAGCGTCGTTCGGCGTCGCCTCGCTGGCGGCCGCCGATCACGCCGACAAGGACGCGCTCGTAGCGGCCGCCGACGCCGCGCTCTACCAGGCCAAGCGGTCCGGCAAGAACCGCACCGAGCGGGCGACCGGACCCGGTCGCCGCCGCCGCGGTGTCCACGGCGTGGTCTCCGGGGAGTAGCCTGTCGGGCCGACGCATGGGACTGCTCGACGACGCAATCCGCGAGCATCTTGAGCTCAAGCGCCAGCACGGTGCGGATCCGGAGGAGGTCTCGCGGCAGGAGCACGAGGCCCTCGGTGCCGCGCGCCGCGCCGAGTTCGCGCGCACGGGCGAGGCCGCCGAAGAGGCTGCCGCGGATGCCCCTGCGCCGGAGCCGGGCGAGCCGGAGCCGGCTGCTGAGGCGCCCGTCGCGCCGCACGAGGAACCGGTCGAGGACTTCGCTCCGGCCCCCGAGCCGCCCGTCGAGGACTTCGTTCCGGCGCCCGAGCCGGCTGCGGAGGAGCCCGTCGCGCCACCCGAGCCTGAGCCCGCGCCGCGCGAGCCGTTCGACGTCGAGGCCGTCGAGGCCGTCGAGCCGGCCGTCGAGGAGCCGCCGCCGCCCGAGCCGCCGCCCCGCGAGGCCAGCGCGTGGCTCGACGACGAGCCCGACGAGGTGCCGGCCGAGGAGGCGCTCGACCGCCCGCCGCCGGCCGGGGATGAGGACACGCGCGAGGACGTCCTCGAGGAGACCCCCGACTTCCTCCAGGAGACGCCCGAGCACGACCGCCTGTGGTTCGAGCAGCGCCCACCGCGCGACTTCGACTGGGACAAGTAGCGCCCGGACACCCGTCCGCAGGCAGACAGCGCCCTTCAGAGCCACCCCGTAGCCGCCGACAACACCGGTGAGGTCGCGCAAGCGGCCCGCCTCGTCACTCCCGACAGAGGCGCCGGACCAAGGGCGGGTCATCTCTCCTGCCCCGGAGCCGACTCCGCTCTCCGGCCGGCTCGCTCGACAACGGGCCGCGCGGTTGCTGCCGCGCGGCCCGGAGCCGCTAAGAGCCCGTTTCAGAACAACGTCCGCACCGCGTCGATCACCACGTCGTCGTCGTCCACGACGGCGATCAGCGGCCACTTGTCGAACGCTGTGCACGGGTGCGAGATCCCGCACACCAGCGTGTCTCCCACGTGCAGCACGCCGTCCGGATCGCGGACGAAGGCGTGCTGGTCGTTGAGCGCGTCGACACGCAGGCGTCCGGACGGCCGCTTGACGATCGGCAGGCCGAGGTCGTAGGGCGCGTCGCGTTTGCCGAAGCCGGCGATCGCCAGCCCGGGCTCCGGGCACGAGAGCACGTGCGACCACAGCTCGATCGCCGGGCGCAGCTCCGGTAGCGGCGACGCCTCCGCGTAGATCCCGTCGTCGTGCGTGACGTAGCAGCCGGCGCGCACGACGACCCGCACCGGGCGGCTGAGCGCCCGTGGGAACCGCAGCCGCTCGGCCACGCGGTCGAACAGCGCGCTGCCGCCGGCGCTCGCGACGATCTCGTCGACATCCGCGAACGCGCCGTCGGCGTCGAGCGCCTCGACGAGGCCGCGGATACGGTCGAGGAACGCGTCGACCGCCGCGAGCGTGGCGGGCTCGCGGTCGGCCCCGATCGTGCCCTCGAACCCCTCGACGCCGGCGAGCGTGAGCCGCGGTGCGGCCGCGACGGCGGCGGCGACCGCACGCGCCTGCTCCTCGGTGCGGCAGCCGGCGCGCGTCCCGCCGAGCTCGATCAGCACGCGCAGCGGCGCGCGGAGCGCGGCATCGAGTGCCGTCACGCCCGCCACCGAGTCGACGAGGCAGCAGACGTCGAGCTCCGGGTCCGCGGCGCGCTCGCGCTCGAGCCACTCGATCTCCGCGCGGCCCACGAGCTGGTTGGCGATGATCACCCGCCGCGCCCCCGCAGCCCGCATCACCGCGAGCTGCGCCACGGTCGCCGCGGTCATCGCCCACGCGCCCGCGTCGAGCTGGCGCCGGATCAGCTGCGGCGCCAGCGTCGTCTTGCCGTGCGGGGCGAGCGCGAGGCCGCGCTCCTCGCACCAGCCGTGCATCGTGCGCAGGTTGTGCGCGAGCGCGCTCTCGCGCAGCACCAGCAGCGGCAGCGCGAGGTCGCCGCGCCGCAGGTCGTAGCCCTGGCTGCCCAGCTCACCGACCGTCAACCCACCCGCGACGGCGCCGAAGCCGCGGCAGTGACCGTCCACACGTTCGGCGAGCAGCTCTTCGACGGTCACAATAGTTTTGGCTCCTTACGAATTGGCGGTACCGAAATCGCTTGACGGCTCGACATTGGCTGGTCTAGGTTCTTGTTGGGAAAGTTACCTAACGAGGTTGGAGAGGAGCGCGGCATGGGGCGAATTGCGACTGCGTTGACGGCGGCGGTTCTCCTCGTGTTCGGCGCGAGCGCCTGCGGCGGCACTGCGGATGACAGCGGGTCGGGCGACTCGGGCGGCGCGCCCGTCGCCAAGGGCGGCAAGCTCGAGCCGGCCGACATCACACTGTGGGTCGGGTTCACCCAGCGCGAGCTCGGCGTGATCAAGGACACCGTGAAGGAGTTCGAGAAGGCCAATCCGCAGGTCACGGTCAAGGTCGTCGGCGGCATCAACGACGACAAGATCATCGCGGCAGCCCGCGGCGGCAAGGCGCCCGACGTCGCGCAGTCCTTCTCGGCGGACAACTCCGGCGCGTTCTGCGGCTCCGGCGCCTGGATCGATCTGAAGCCGTTCATGGACCGCGACAAGATCAGCGACAGCATCTTCCCGGCTGCCCCGCGCTCGTACACGCAGTTCGAGGGCACCCGCTGCGCGATGCCGATGCTCGCCGACGCCTACGGCCTCTACTACAACGAGAAGATGCTGGAGAAGGCCGGCCTCGACGGTCCGCCGAAGACGGTCTCCGAGCTGACCGACTACGCGAAGAAGCTCACCGTGCGCGACCCCGATGGGACGCTGAAGGTGGTCGGCTTCAACCCGGCGATGGCGTGGTACTCGAACACGCCATCCAACTTCGGGCCGATGTTCGGCGGCAAGTGGACCGACGCCGACGGCAAGTCGACGCTCTCGACCGACCCGGCGTGGGCGAAGCTGCTGACGTGGCAGAAGGATCTGATCGACTGGTACGGCTACGACAACCTGGTCCGCTTCCAGGCCGGCCTGGGCGACGAGTTCTCCGCCTCGAACGCGTTCGAGAAGGGCAAGCTCGCCATGAACATCGACGGCGAATGGCGCACCGCGTTCATCGCCGACGAGGCGCCCGACCTCCCGTACAACACCGCCCCGGTGCCGGTGGACGACGACAACCCCGACCTCTATGGCGGCGGCTACACGACCGGCAACATCATCGGGATCCCGAAGCGCGCCGAGCACCAGGAGCAGGGCTGGGCGCTGCTGAAGTTCCTCGCCACCGACGACAATGCGCAGGTGCTGCTCTCCAACGGGCTGCGCAACGTACCGACCACGGAGTCGTCGGCGAAGTCGCCGGACCTCAAGCCCGACCCGAAGTTCGACACGTTCGTGAAGATCTTCTCCAACGAGAACACGACGACGACACCGGTGACGGCCGCCGGCAGCGCCTACCAGGAGCTGTTCAACAACTTCGTCAACAAGTGGCAGGCCGGCCGCGTGGACGACCTGCAGGCCGGCCTCGCGGGAGTTGACAAGCAGATCGACGCCCAGCTCGCGAACGCCCAGGGCGAACAGGTGCCGTGAGCGCGGCGCCGCCACGGCGACGCTCCAAGCGGGCTCAGTGGCGCCGGCGCCGGACCGTCCTGGCGTTCATGAGCCCGTGGATCGTCGGCTTCAGCGTGTTCTTCGGCTATCCGCTGGTGTCGACGATCTACCTGTCGTTCACCCACTACGACCTGCTCCAGCCGTCGCGCTGGGTGGGGCTCGCCAACTACAAGTACCTGTTCACGGGCGACAAGCAGATCTGGCCGTCGGTCTACAACACGCTCTGGCTCGTGGCGATCATGGTGCCGCTGAAGGTGATGTTCGCCTTCGGCGTCGCCGTGATGCTGACCCGCGCGCGCCGCGGTGTCGGGTTCTTCCGCACGGTCTTCTACCTGCCCGCGCTGGCGCCGCCGGTCGCCGCGACGCTCGGGTTCGTGTACCTGCTCAACCCGGCGACCGGGCCGGTCAACGGGGCGCTCGGGCTGCTGGGGATCGAAGGGCCGCTGTGGTTCAGCTCGCCGTCGTGGTCCAAGCCGGCACTCACGCTGCTGATGTTGTGGGGCATCGGCAACGCGATGATCATCTTCCTCGCGGCGCTCGTCGACGTCCCGAAGCACCTGTACGAGTCGGCCTCGCTCGACGGCGCCGGGGCGTGGCAGCGCTTGCGGTGGGTGACGCTGCCGTCGATCAGCCCGGTGATCCTGTTCGCGGCGATCATCGGGACGATCGAGGCGCTGCAGCTGTTCACGCAGGCCTACGTGGGGGCGACGATCGCGGCCGGCTCGGCGTCCAGCGCCGGCGATCCGTCGAACGATCTCGGCTACCCGGAGGACTCGACGCTGTTCTATCCCGTGCTCCTGTTCCAGCAGGGGTTCCGCTTCTTCAACATGGGCTACGCCGCGGCGATGGCGGTGCTGCTGCTGATCGTCTCGTTCATCTTCACGCTGCTGATCATCCGCAACTCGCGGCGCTGGGTGCACTACGCCGGGGCAGGGCGCTGAGATGGCGACGACGACGCCGCCGATCCCGGTCGCGCCGCCCGCGCTGATAAGGCGGCAGGTTCCGCCCGCGGTGCGCCGCCGCCGTCGGCTCGTCTGGATCGCCGAGCACAGCCTCCTGATCGCAGCGGCGATCGTCTTCATCGCCCCGATCGTGTTCATGGCGCTGACGTCGCTGATGACGACCGACCAGGTGCTGTCGCCGAAGCTGTGGCCGGACCCGTTCCAGCTCAGCAACTACACCGAGGTGTTCAACCAGGCGCCGATGCTGCGCTACGCGCTGAACACGCTGATCTATTCGGTGCTGGCGACGCTCGGCATGCTGGTCTCGAGCATTCCGGTCGCCTACGCGCTGTCGCTGCTGCGCTGGCGCGGCCGGAACGTCGTGTTCGTGCTCGTGCTGGTGGCGATGATGCTGCCGCCGCAGGTGACGATCGTGCCGCTGTACGTCTTCTGGGCCAAGCTCAACCTGGTCGGCACGCTGTGGCCGCTGATCATCCCGAACTGGTTCGGCGACGCGTTCTCGATCTTCCTGCTGCGGCAGTTCTTCATGACGATCCCGCAGCCGTACCTGGACTCGGCGCGCGTGGACGGCTGCGGCGAGCTGCGGATCCTGCTGTCGGTCGTCCTGCGGCTGGCCAAGCCGGCGATCGCGGCGGTCGCGCTGTTCATGTTCCTGCTCACGTTCAGCGACTTCTTCGGGCCGCTGCTGTACGCGGGCGACGAGGAGGCCAACTGGACGCTGTCGGTCGGCCTCGCCCAGTTCCGCACGCTGCACCAGGTGCAGTGGAACATCACGATGGCCGCGACGCTGCTGGTGATGCTGCCGGTGGTCATCCTCTTCCTCAGCGCCCAGAAGGCGTTCGTCGAGGGCGTCACGCTGACGGGGGTGAAGGAGTGAAGGTCGCGGTCATCGGCGGCGGCTCGACCTACACGCCGGAGCTCGTGTCCGGCCTCGCCGGCCTGAGCGTCGACGAACTCGTCCTGCACGACATCGACGGCGAGCGCCTCGAGGTCGTCGGAGGGCTCGCGCGGCGGATCCTCGATCGCAGCGCGTTCGCCGGCGAGCTGGCGCTCACCGGCGACCTCGACCGCACGCTCGACGGCGCCGACTTCGTCCTGCTCCAGCTGCGGGTGGGCGGCCAGGCGGCGCGGCTGCAGGACGAGACCGTGCCGCTCGCCTGCGGCTGCATCGGGCAGGAGACGACCGGCGCGGGTGGCTTCGCCAAGGCGATGCGCACGGTGCCGGTGGTGCTCGACATCGCCGCGCAGGTCGCCGCCCGCTCAGCTTCGGGCGCGTGGATCGTCGACTTCACGAACCCGGTCGGCATCGTCACGCGCGCGCTGCTCGACGCGGGCCACCGCGCGATCGGGCTCTGCAACGTCGCGATCGGCTTTCAACGGCTGTTCGCGCGCATGCTGGGAGTCGAGCCCGGGCGGGTGCTCGTCGACCAGGTCGGCCTCAACCACCTGACGTGGGTGCGCGCGGTGCGGGTCGACGGCGACGACGTGCTCGCCGGCCTGCTCGCCTCTCACGGTGACGAGCTGGCGGACGACGTCGGCCTGCCGCGCTGGCTACTGGACGAGCTCGGGGCGGTGCCGTCGTACTACCTGCACTACTTCTACGCGCACGACGTGGTGCTCGCCGAGCAGCGGACGGGAGTCCCGCGCGCGGCGACCGTGGCCGAGATCGAGCGCGAGCTGCTGGAGATGTACCGCGATCCGTCGCTGACGGAGAAGCCGGCGCTGCTCGAGCAGCGCGGAGGGGCGTACTACAGCGAGGCGGCGGTCGGCCTGGTGGCTTCGCTGAGCGGCGTCGACGCCGGCGCCGTTCACATGGTCGACATCCGCAATCACGGCGCCCTCGCCGGCCTCGCCGACGACGATGTCGTCGAGCTGCCGGCACGGGTCGGCCCTGACGGCGCCACGGCGCTCGGGCAGCCGCCGCTCGCGCCCGAGCTGCTCGGCCTCGTGCAGCACGTCGCCGCGTATGAGCGGCTGACGGCGCAGGCCGCGGTCACGCGCGACGAGGTCACGGCCCGCAAGGCGCTGCTCACGCACCCGCTGATCGGCCAGCACGAGATCGCCGCCGAGCTGCTCACGGTGCTCTCACCGGAGCCGGTGCGATGAGCGCGCCGATCGTGCTGGCCGTCGACGGCGGCAACTCGAAGACCGACCTCGCGCTCGTGCGCGCCGACGGCGCGGTGCTCGCGCTCGTGCGCGGTGGGATGGGCTCGCCGCACCACATCGGGCTCGACGGCACTGTCGAGCTCCTCCAGGGACTGTTCGACGAGGCGGTCGCCCAGGCCGGGCTGGGCAGCGGCGACGGCTCGGTCGCGGACGTCGGCCAGGTGCTGCTCGCGGGTCTCGACTTCCCGATCGAGGAGCTGGCGCTGCACGAGGCGCTCACCGCGCGCGGCCTGTCGCGGAGCCTGACGGTCGGCAACGACACGTTCGCGGTGCTGCGGGCCGGAACCGAACGCGGCTGGGGCGTGGCCGTCGTGTGCGGCGCGGGCATCAATTGCGTTGGGGTGGGGCCTGACGGCCGCCACGCCCGCTTCCCCGCGCTCGGCGCGGTCAGCGGGGATTGGGGCGGCGGCTACGACGTCGGGCTCGCGGCGCTCGCCGCGGCCGTCCGCAGCGAGGACGGCCGCGGCCCGCGCACGCGACTCGAGCAGGCGGTCCCCGCGTACTTCGGCAAGACCACCGCAGCCGAGCTCAGCGAGGCGATGCACCTCGGCGAGATCCCGCTGCGGCGGGTCCTCGAGCTCCCGCCCGTTGTGTTCGAGGAGGCCGGCGGCGACGCGGTGGCGGCCGAGCTCGTGCAGCGGCTGGCCGCCGAGGTCGTCGTGATGGCCGAGGTCGCGATGCGACGGCTGGAGCTGGCGGACCGGCCGGTCGAGGTGCTGCTCGGCGGCGGCATGTTCCAGCACGCCGAGCTGTCGGACGCGGTGCGCGCGTCGCTGAGCGTCGTCGGCGGCTCGATCACGGTGCGCGCGACGATGGAGGCGCCGATCGTCGGTGCGGCGCTGTTGGGGTTGGACGAGCTGGGAGCCGGTGTGCAGGCGCAGGAGCGCGTGCGGCGCGAGCTCGCCGAGCACGTGGGAACGCAGAGCGAGAGGCCGGTCTATGGCTGAGGTGCGGTACGTGCAGGCCACGCGCATCTATCCGGGCAGTGACGTGCCCGCGCTGGAGGCGCTCGACCTGGAGATCGGCGACGGCGAGCTGATGGTCCTGGTCGGCCCGTCGGGCTCCGGCAAGACCACCGCGCTGCGGATGCTCGCAGGGCTCGAGGAGGTCGACGCCGGCGCGGTCTACATCGGCGATCGCGATGTCAGCGACGACGCGCCCAAGAACCGCGACGTCGCGATGGTGTTCCAGAACTACGCGCTCTACCCGTACCTGACCGTGCTCGACAACATGGCGTTCCCGCTGCGCGTCGCGAAGGTCCGGCGCAGCGAACGCGAGGCGCGCGTGCGCGAGGTCGCCGAGATGCTCGAGCTCACGCCGTACCTGGAACGCAAGCCCGGGCAGCTCTCCGGTGGCCAGCGCCAGCGGGTGGCGATGGGCCGCGCGATCATCCGCCAGCCGCGCGTGTTCCTGATGGACGAGCCGCTGTCGAACCTGGATGCGAAGCTGCGCGTGCAGATGCGCGCGGACATCGCGGCGCTGCAGGCGCGGCTCGGCGTCACGACGGTGTACGTGACGCACGACCAGGCGGAGGCGATGACGCTCGGCCATCGCGTCGCGGTGCTGCGCGACGCGCGGCTCCAGCAGTGCGACACGCCGCGCGTGCTGTTCGACCGGCCCGCGAACACGTTCGTCGCCGGCTTCGTCGGCTCGCCCGCGATGAACCTCTGCACGCTGCCCGTCTCTGGTGACGGGACGATGCTCTGGGGCGAGCTGCCGATCGAGTCGCCCACAGGCGCCAACGGGCGCTCGGAGATCATCGTCGGCGTGCGGCCGGAGGCACTCGAGCTCGGATCCGAAGGCCTCGAGGCCGCCGTCGAGGTGGTCGAGGAGCTCGGCGCCGACGCGTTCGTCTTCTGCACGACTGAGCTGCCGGGAGGCCCTGTGCGGATCGTCGCGCGGGTCGAGGCGCGGCACGCCCCGCCGCGTGGAGAGCGCGTGCGCGTGCGGCCGAGCCCCGACCACGATCTGCACTTCTTCGACGCGGACAGCGGCGTGCGCCTCGGCCCGTAACGGCGTTAGGGTCTTTGACGAGATGCCCCCGGCAACGCCTCCGCTGCTGCGCGATCTGAACGAGCGCACCGTCCTGGAGACGATCCGCGACCGCGCGCCGATCTCCCGTGCGGAGATCTCGCGGCGCGTGGGCATCTCCAAGCCGACCGTGTCGGTGGCGCTCGAATCGCTGCTGGAGGCGGGCCTCGTCCGCCAGGCCGACAACCACGCCGACGGCCCCAAGTACGGCGCGACGTTCTTCGAGCCGGTCCCGGAGGCGGCGCTGGTGCTCGGGCTCGACCTCGGCGCGCGGTTCCTGCGCGGCGCGATCTGCGACCTGCGCGGGCACGTGCGGGCGCGTCAGGACATCGAGCTCCCGGGCGCCGACGTGCACGTCGTGCTCGACGCCGCCGCCGACCTGCGCCGGCGCCTGCTGGCGGCCAGCGATCTCGGCGTGCACGCGATCGACGGCGCCGTGGCCGGCGTGCCCGGCGTCGTCGAGCTGCCCAACGGGAGAGTCGGTCTGGCGGGCAACATCCCCGGGCTCGAGGGTCTGCAGATCGGCCCGGCGCTGCAGGAGCGCCTCGGCGTGCCGGTGACCGTCGAGAACGACGTCAGCCTCGCGGCCGTCGGCGAGCACTGGCGCGGTGTCGGCGAGGGCGTCGACGACTTCGCGTTCCTCTCGGTCGGCACCGGTCTCGGCGCCGGTCTCGTGCTGCGCGGTGAGCTTCACCGCGGCCACCACGGTGCGGCCGGCGAGGTCGACTACGCGCTCGGGGGCGAGCTCGAGGACGAGAACGACCCGGCGGCGGCGGGCGCGTCCGGGTACGCGGCGCGGCTCGCGGCCGAGGGGCGGCTGACGACGACGCTCTCTCCGCCGTACGACGTGCGCGAGATCTTCGGCGTCGCGCGGGCCGGCGACGCGCTGGCGCGCGCGGTGGTCGACGAGGAGGCGCGCCGGATCGCCGCCCACATCGTGCCGATCGCGGCCGTCGCCGACGTCGCGCTCGTGGTCATCGGCGGTGGGATCGGCGCCAACGGCGACCTGCTGCTGGCGCCGATCCGGACGCTGCTCGCGCGGATGTGCCCGTACCCGCCGCGGGTCGAGGTCTCGAGCCTCGGCGACGCGGCGGTGCTGACCGGCGCGCTCGCGATCGGCCTGCGCACCGCGCTCGACAACGTGTTCGTCAATCGCATCAAGACCGCCCGCCGGTCCTAACCGGCGGGCGGTCGTGGACGCGTCGTCGCCGGGCGGCTACGCGATTGACGCGGGGGCGAGGAAGTCGACGAGCAGTTCGTTCACGCGCTCAGCCTCGTCGTGATGGACCCAGTGGGAGGCGTTGGGCAGGCGCTCGACCCGGTCGAGGTTGGGCACGTCCTCGTGGTGTGGCTCGGCGAGGTTGGGGCCGAGGTAGCGGTCGCCCTGCCCCCAGATGACCAGGGTGGGCGCCGAGACGGGGCGGATCTCCTGCTTCGACCCCAGCCGCACCGCGGCGCGGTAGTAGTCGATGATCGCCTTCGCCGCCCCCGGCCGGGACCACGCCTCGACGTAGCGGTCGAGCTCCTCCGCCGTGTACGACGGGCGGGCGTCGCGCAGGAAGCGCTTGAAGAAGCGCCAGTGCCGGCGGCGCGCGCGGCGCTCGGGAAGCCGCGGGAACTGGAAGTAGAAGAAGTACCAGGACCTCAGGAGCTGGCGGGGGCTGCGCAGTCCTTCGTTCAGCTTGCGCGGGTGGGCCGCGTTCAGGATCGCGAGGCGGTCGACGACCTCCGGGTGATTCATCGCCAGGGTCCATGCGACGCTTCCGCCCCAGTCGTGGCCGACGACCATCGCGGACTCGGCACCGAGCTCGTGGATGAGCCCGCGGATGTCCTCGGCCGGCTGGTCGGCGGTGTAGTCGGAGAAGCCGTCCGGCTTCGACGACAGGTTGTAGCCGCGCAGGTCGGGCGCGACGACACGGAAGCCCGCGTCCACCAGCGGTGCGATCTGCCGGCGCCAGCCGTACCAGAACTCCGGGAAGCCGTGCAGCAGGACGACCAGTGGCCCATCGCCGGCCTCGACGTAATGCAGCTCCACGTCACCGACCTTGGCGTAGCCCTCGCGAAGGCCGATGCCGGCGTCGATCACGGGGCTGGTGGAGGTATCGGGTGTCGTGGTGGTGGTCATGACGGTCTCCTCTCAAGAGATCTGGTTGTGTGGGCAACCAGATACTCCCGCTGTCGTCTCCACCTCGCGCCCGTGAGATGCCCTGGTCTGCACCCGGGCGCACCAGTCATCGCGCAGTCGTCCTGATGGAGGCGGGGGGAATCGAACCCCCAACTCAGCCTTGCAAAGGCCGTGTGTTCCCGTTAGCACCACGCCCCCGTGGCTCGGCAATGAAGCTTAGGCGGCTGGTCGATCACTAGGGGTTTGCCCGATGCCGCGGGGGCCGCCGTCCGCGAGGCTGGCGGCATGAAGACCTGGCTCCTCGCGGCCCTCGTGCTCGCGCTCCTCCCGGCGAGCGCGTCCGCCGGCACCATCACCGGCAAGCTGCCGCACAAGGGCAAGCCGATGACCGTCCGCGTCGTGCGGGCGGACACCGGCGGGCTGGTCGCCGCGAAGCGTCTCGCGCGGCCCCGTTACAAGCTCAAGGTCGCGGCGGGGCCCTACATCGTCGTCGCAGGTGCGGGCAAGCGCGCGTTCCGGTCGCGGATCATCCGCGTCGGTCGTCGCGGTACACGCAAGGTGGCGCTCCGCCGCGCTCGCGCCGCGACTGCCGCCGGCGCGGAGCTGGCGGTCGTCGCAGTCGACCCGCAGATCGAGATCGACGGCGTGCCCGGGTATCCGAACGGCCTACCGATCGATTCGATGCTGATCACCGACCTGTTCGGCGTCGACTGCACGAACGGCGGCAAGGTGACGATCGTCGAGGTCCGCCACCGCGCCGAGATCGAGCACGAGATCAAGCTCTCCAACTCCAAGGCCTTCGACCCCAGGACCCGGATCACGCCGCACTTCACCAAGCCCGACACGTTCATCAGCGGCCACGGCGGGGTCTCCGGCGACATGGTGACGATCGACCTGCAGATGACCGGCAAGGTCACGGGCTCGTCGTCGGCGACCGTGCCGCTGTCCCAGATCCAATCGGTGACGGAGACGCTCGGGAGCGACCTCAAGAGCCAGATCTGCCGGTCCGAGGAGGAGCAGACGCCGCCCTCGCCGCCGGTGGTCACCGCGCGCCCCGGCTACACCGGAAGCCTCGGCGGCTCGGTCACGATCCCCTCGCCGGCCGGCGTGACGACCGAGTCGTGGACGGCGACCGGCGTGCACTTCAGCCGCACCCATCCGTCCACCGACAGCGCGCCGAACTACGAGATCACGGCCGGCACGCTGCAGTTCTCGGTCGACGGCACGATCGGCGCCTGCACGCTCTCAGGCTCGAAGGCGATGCCCCTCGCGGTCGCGGCCGGCGACTCCGAGAGCACGCTCGACCTGGCGCCGGACAGCAGCTACTTCGCCGTCGGATTCCCGAACGACACGCTCGACGTCACGTACACGTGCCCGGACGGCTCCTCGTTCACGACGCCGTACGCGGCGATGCACGAGTTCCTGCGCACGAACCCGGCGTTCCAGCGCCGCCAGCCGGCCCCGAACGGCGTGATCGCCGGGGCCGCGAGCGCGAGCCGGGAGGGCAAGCAGCTCAGCTGGACCTGGTCGCTGACGCCGGTCAGCTAGGGCCTGTGGAGCTGGCCGCGGATCGCTCCGCCCGGGTACGCACCCGTGTGGACGTTGACGTAGAAGCGCTTCGGGTGCTCGAGGATGTCGCTGATCAGGCCGCGCGAGACGTTCTTGGTGCAGCCGGTGAAGCGTGTGCCCGACTTGGGCGAGCCGATGAACTCGATCTCGATGCTGCCGGCGACGCCCTTGCCACCGCGGTGGATGTGCGCGGCGACCACGCCGCCGATCTTCTTGACCTTGAGCGTGAAGCAGACGCGCTTCTTCGCGCGGTTGAAGCTGACCTTGGCGGTGCCGGAGCCATCCATGTCGCCGGCCGCGGGCGCCTCGTTCGCGCCGTTCATGTTCGCCTCGAGCCGCTTCACCGCAGCGCCCGCGGGCGCGGCAAGGACGAGCGCGGCGACAAGCGCCGCGAAGACCGAAAGCTTGCGCATGAACGGGTTAACGTGCGCCGGCGCGGTGCGGTTCACCGGCGCGCTTTGCGGCGTAGAGAGCCGCGTCGGCTGCGCGTGTGAGGTCGTCGGCCGTGTGGCCGTCGACTCCGTAGACGGCGGCGCCGATCGAGATCGGCATGCCGGCCTGCGCCGCGAGCCGGTCGGCCGCCTCGCGCGCGCCCTCGACGCCGGTGCCGGCCAGCAGCACGGCGAATTCGTCGCCGCCGATGCGGGCCACGGTGTCGACGGCCCGCACGGCGCCGGCGAGCGTGCCGGCGAGTGCGATGAGCGCCTGGTCACCGGAGGCGTGCCCGAAGCGATCGTTCACGTCCTTGAAACGGTCGACGTCCGCCAGCAGCAGGGCGAACGGCTCGCCGCTGCGACCCGTCCGGGCCAACTCGCGCTCCACGCGCTCCTCGAACGCGCGGCGATTGAGCAGGCCGGTGAGCGAATCCGTGGCGGCGGCGAGGCGTAGCTCGGCCACCAGGCGCTCGATCCGCTCGCTCAGCAAGCGGACCACAACCGCCGACCCGGCCGTGAGCCCGATCGTCGTCAACCAGCGGCTCGTGGCGATCGGGCCGGGATCGATGTCGATCAGCACCACGGTGTACGCGATTGCGATCACCGCGACCTGGAACGCGGTGGCCAGGCGACCGAGGAAGTACGCGGCGAACAGCGCGACCCACAGGTAGTACATCTCGTCCCCACCCGCCGCGCCGCCGTGCCGCTCGCCGTTGAACAACAGGCCGAACGACACGAGTGCGGTGCCGAACGCCGGCCAGAAGTGGCATGTCCACGCCGGCAGCCGCTCGCCCGCGAGGAGAAGCACGAGGGTGCCGGCGGCCGCCGCGATCGCGACGACCACGAGGCCGTCGATCTCGAGCTGCGGCTGGTGCGGCAGGACGATGCTGAGCAGCGTCACGATCGCCGCTGCGCCGAACAGGGCAGCGGCGGTCCTCGCCATCTGCCGACGGCGCGCGGCCTCGTCCTCAAGTGTGCGAAGTGTCACACCCGTTTCATCGGCAGCGACACGCGCCTCTGTCAGCCCGCGGCGACGCGTCGCGCCACTGCTGCGGCGGTCGCGGCGTTGATGTCGACCGTGTCGCGGACGTCCTCGGCATAGCCGCCCGCGAGGACCACGCAGACCGCGGCGCCGGAGGCCCGCAGCCGGTCGAGCACCAGCTCGTCGCGCGCGAGCAGGCCCGCCTTGGTGAGCGCGAGCCGCCCGAGCCGGTCTCCCTCCCACGGATCCGCGCCCGCGAGATAGAACGCGAGCTCGGCGCCGGCCCGCGGGATCGCGTGGTCGAGCGCCTCGCCGAGGGCCTCGAGGTAGCGCTCGTCGCCGGTCCGTTCGGCGAGGTCGACGTCGAGGTCCGACGAGATCCGCTGGAACGGGTAGTTGCGAGCGCCGTGCAGCGACAGCGTGAAGCAGTCCGGATCCGGGCCGAGCAGGTCGGCGGTGCCGTCGCCCTGGTGTACGTCGCAGTCGACGACCAGCGCACGGCGGGCGCGGCCCTCCATCCGCAGGCGGTCGAGCGCGACGGCCACGTCGTTGAACAGGCAGTACCCGCGGGCGAACGCCCGCCCGGCGTGATGCGTCCCGCCGCCGAGGTTCATGCCGGCGCCGCGATCGAGCGCCAGCCGCGCCGCCTCGATCGTGCCGCCGACCGAGCGGCGGCCGCGCTCGACCAGCTCCGCCGACCACGGCAGGCCGAGCCCGCGCTGTTCGCGCACGGTCATCCCACCGGTGCGGATGCGGTCGACGAGGCCGGCGTCGTGGACGGCGGTGAGGTGGTCCCACGGCACGGGCTCCGCCTCGCGGACCTCGTCGGGCGCCGCGGTGCCGTCGGCGATCACGCGCTCGCGCAGAAGCCTGTACTTGTCGAGCGGGAACCGGTGATGTGCGGGGAGCGGGAACCGCCAGCGGTCGTGGGTCCAGACCTGCACGCGGGCGCGCTACGCCGCGGCGGTCTCCCGCCGCGCCGCCTCGAACAGCTCGTCCGCGACCCGGCCGGCCGCGCCGCCGGCGCCACCGAGCAGCCGCCGCGAGAGCTGGGCGCGCCGGAAGTACAGCGGGGCGTCGTGCTCCCACGTGGCGCCGATGCCGCCGTGCACGGAGATCTGCGCGCGGGCGGCGTGGTCGAGCGCCGCTCCCGCGACCGTGCGGCAGGCGGCGGCCGCGAGCGGGAACTCGTCGACGCGATCCTGGGCCGCCCAGCCGGCGTAGTACATCAGCGAGCGGGCGTTCTCCTGGCGGCGCAGGATCTCGACCAGCTCATGCTTGACCGCTTGGTAGGAGCCGATCGCGCGGCCGAACGTGAAGCGGTCCTTCGCGTACGCCACTGACGCCTCGAGCGCGGCCTCAACCGCACCGAGCGACTCCGCGGCGAGCAGTGCCTGGGCGATGTGCCACGCGATCGCCGCGTCGGCGCCCGGTAGCTCGACCGCGGGCGACTGCGAGAAGGTGACGTGCCCGAGCGAGCGCGTGGCGTCGTAGCGGCGTACCGCCTCGACCTCGGCATCTGCCGCGTCGACGACCGCGACGCGGCCGCCGTCGGCCACGACGACCAGCACATCGGCGCCGGGCGCATCCGGTACCCACGCCACCGTGCCGGTGATCGTCCCGCCGTCGAGCACGGGCGCCGGTGCGCGGACGATCCCGTCGCGCGCATCGGTGGTCCACTCCGGCTCGCCCGCCGCCGGCGGCTGCGCCGGTACGAACGCGGCGCGCCGCTCGCCGGCCGCGAGCGCCTCGACGCCGTCCCACGCCGCGCGGTCGAGCAGCCACGTCGCGGGCAAGTGGCCGAGCAGCGGCACCGCGGCGAGCACGCGGCCGAGCTCGGCGAACACGAGCATCGCCTCGATCGCCCCGAGGCCGGCGCCGCCGCGCTCCTCCGACACCATCAGGCCGGGCCAGCCGGCGTCGACGGCAGCCGGCCACAGGTCCGGCAGCTCGCCGCCGTCGAGCGCCTCGCGCGCTGCCTCGACCGTCGTCACGCGGCCGAGAGTCCCGCGCGCCGCCTCGCGCAGGAACTCCTGCTCCTCCGACAGCGCGAAGTTCATGACGCCACCGCGGTCTTCGCCCGCAGCTCGCTGAACGGCACGCCCTTGTCGAGTCGCGGCTCCGGCGGCAGGCCCAGCACCCGCTCGCCGACCATCGAGCGCAGGATCTCCTCTGTGCCGCCGGCCGACTTCAGGCCGGGCAGATCGGACACCAGCTCGCCGAAGCGGTCGTCGGCGAGCGCCTCGGGCCCGAACACGTCGCACAGCAGCTCGCCCGCGGCGATCGCGGCCGCGATCGTCGTGACCTTGGCCAGCGCGGCCTCGGGCCCGGGCACGCGGCCCTGGCTGAGCTCGGTGAGCGTTCGATAGCCGGTGAAGCGCAGCGCCAGGAACTCGGCGGCGATCGCGCCGAACCGGTGGCGCACCTCGGCGTCGTGCGTCGCGGCCTCGTCGTGCAGCAGCGCCGTGGCGAAGCGGTCGGCGCGCCACCCGAAGCCCTCGCCGCCGAGGCCGATCGCGACCCGCTCGAACATCAGCGTGGTCATTGCGACGCCCCAGCCGCCGTTGACCGGCCCGACCTCGCTGCCCGCCGGCAGCACGACGTCGTCGAAGAACACCTCGTTGAAGTGGGCATCGCCCGAGATCTGCCGCAGCGGGCGCACCGCGACCCCCTCCGAGTCCATCGGGACGATGAACATCGTCAGGCCCTTGTGCTTGGGCACGTCGGCGTCTGTGCGCGCGAGCAGGAGGCCGAAAGCGGCGAGCTGCGCGTTCGTCGTCCACACCTTCTGGCCGGAGAGGCGCCACGTCCCGTCGTCTTCGTGCCGCGCTCGGGTCTGGATCCCGGCGAGATCCGAGCCGGCGGCGGGCTCGGAGAACAGCTGGCACCACACCTCGTCGCCGGCCAGCATCGACCCCAGGTAGCGCTGCTTCTGATCCTCGTCGCCGTGCGCGATGATCGTCGGGCCGAGCATCCCGACCCCGATCACGTCGAAGATCCCCAGCACGCCGGCGCGGCCGATCTCCTGGTTGACGACGACCTGGTGCAGCGGGCCGAGGCCCTGGCCGCCGTACTCGGCCGGCCACGTCACCGCCGCGAGCCCCGCTTCAGCGAGCTTGCGCTGCCACTCGCGGCGCGCGGCGACGGCCACGTCCCCACCGCCCGACGGCGCGTCTGCCGCGTGCTCGCTCAGCCAGGAGCGGACCCGCGTGCGGTACTCGGCCAGCTCGGGCGTGTCGTTGAGGTCCATAACCGAACCGTATCCGACTCGACTGGCCGGTCAGCCAGTAGCGTGCGACGGCGATGCGCTCGTTTGCCGATCTCCCGGTCATGGTCG
Source organism: uncultured Solirubrobacteraceae bacterium (assembly GCA_963792385.1). GTDB lineage: Bacteria > Actinomycetota > Thermoleophilia > Solirubrobacterales > Solirubrobacteraceae > DASSUW01. The sequence continues at coordinate 762,081 of CAWBVZ010000004.1, forward strand.
AGCGGCTGCTCACCGGCGCGCGCGAGCGGGAGCGGGTCGCGGTCGTCCTCCTCGACGCCTTCGGCCGCCGCTTCCTCGAGCGCCACGCCGACCACCCGTTTCTGCGCCGGCTTGCGGTGACGCCGGTCACGAGCCAGTTCCCGCCCACCACGACGGCGCACGTCACGACGATGCACACCGGCCGTCCGGTCGGCGCCCACGGGCTGTACGAGTGGAACGTGTACGAGCCCGCGCTCGACGCGATCGTGACGCCGCTGCTGTTCTCCTACGCGCGCGACGACGGGCGCGACACGCTGCGCGGCTCCGGCCTCGACCCCGCCTCGTTCCTGGACGGAGACACGCTGTACCAGCGCCTGGCGGCCGCCGGCGTGCCGTCGACGGTGCTGCAGCCGGACTCGTTCTCGCCGTCGACCTACGACCGCGTGGCGACGGTGGGCGCGCGTCTGCGGCCGTTCGGGAGCCTCGCGGAGGGCGTCGAGGCGCTGGTGGATGCGCTGCGCGAGCCCGGCTACGCGTACCTGTACTGGGACCGGATCGACGCGATGGGCCACCATTTCGGACCGGATTCGCGCGAGTTCGAGACCGCCGCGGTCGGCGCGCTCGACACGCTCGAGCGCGGCCTGCGCGCGGTGCCTGGAGCGCTGCTGCTGGTGACGGCCGATCACGGGCAGATCGCGGTCGATCCCGCGCGCGTGGACTATCTCGACGAGCTGTGGCGCGACCTGCGCGCGCTCCTGCGTCACGGCCCCGCGGGCTCGTCGCGCGACGTGTTCCTGCACACCGTCCCGGGCGCGACCGCAGAGGTGGTCGCCGGGCTGGCGGAGCGCCTCGGCGAGCGGGCCGAGGTCCACGACGTCGCGGACCTCGTGGCCGCCGGGCGGTTCGGCGCCGTCGGGCCGCGCCTGCGCGCCCGGCTCGGCGACGTCTGCGTGCTGCCCGCTCCCGGCCGCACGGCGTGGCTGCGCTCGGCCGCAGGCGCGTCGCAGCGCTTCCGCGGCCACCACGGCGGCCTGCACCCCGACGAGATGGACACCTGGGTCGGCGCGCTGGAGCTCGGCGGCTACTCGTAGACCACGAACGCCGGCGGCGGCTTGAGCCGGAGCACGGCCTGCGGGCTCATCAGGCCCTCGTCCTCCTCGAAGAAGAGCTTGAAGCCGGGATAGAAGCCGGGCGACTGGCGGGTGAAGGCGTGGTACTTCTCGCGCTTGACGGCGCGGCCGCCGAAGCCGTCGGCGTTCAGCACGATCGCGAGCCCGTCGCGCGGCTTGAGCGCGGTCTCGTCGACCATGTCGTCGGTGAACTGATGGATCACCAGGAGCTTCTCGGGGAGCTTCTCGCGGGCGACGAGCTTCGCGAGCCAGGCCGATGTCGCGTTCACCTCGGGCGCCTCGACGTGGCCGATCACCTGGCCCGGGACCTCGCCCTCGCCGACCCGCCACTCGGGGTCGAGCGCCAGCCCGACGTCCGGCTCCTTCAGCCAGCGCTCGAGCCGCGTCGTCTCGGCGAAGAAGTCCGCACGGCCGGGTTGGATGTCGAGCAGTAGCAGCGCCTTCGCGCGGCGGGCGGCGCGCAGGTAGCGGCGGATCACCGAGTCCTCCTGCTGCATCCGGTACATGCCGTCGCTCCCGGCGTCGGCGTTCGCGATCACGGCGAGCAACTCGAGCGCCGGCAGCGCCGGTCGCTCGTCGGTGCCGTAGGGCTTCGCCTGGCGGGCGAGCCGACGCGCCGCGGCGTCCGGCTTGCCGATCCCGAGCACGCCCAGCTCGTGGCTCTGCGGGGCGCCGTAGAACGCGACGACGCGATGCTCGGGGAGCACGCTGCGCCCGCCGCCCGGCAGCTCGCTCGGTGCATCGGCCGGCGGGACGTCGCGGGCCGCCGAGCGCTCCGGCTGGTCGTCGCCGCCGCCGCTCCCGATCAGCACACCGGCGATCACGACAAGCACCAGCAGGCCGCCGAGGGCGGTCAGGCGGCGTCGCCGGTAGATGTGGTCGGGCTCCCTCACGCGCATCGCGGTACCCGCCGGGTGGCGGGGGCAGGCATTATGGGGCCTTCGTGACGCCCGCTGGTGACGCACTGGAAACGTTTGCCCTGGAACTCGTGCGGACGCCGAGTCCTTCGGGCGACGAGGGCGCCGTCGCTGCCCTCGTCTGCGCTGAGCTCGAGCGGCTCGGCTACGAGGTCGCGGTGGACGCGCTCGGCAACGTGACCGGCACGCTCGATGCCGGGCCGGGGCCGTGCGTCCTGTTCGACGCGCACATGGACACGGTCGGCGTCAGCGATCCCGCCGCGTGGTCGGCCGATCCGGCCGGGGAGCTGCGCGACGGGCGGCTGTACGGCCGCGGCTCGCTGGACATGAAGGGCCCGCTGGCGGCGCTGGTGCACGGCGCCGCGGCGGCGCCGCTCGAGCGCGGCCGCGTCGTCGTCAGCGCCTCGATCGCCGAGGAGATGATCGAGGGGTACGCGACCGTGGCGGTTGCCCGTGCCGTGCAGCCGGACGCGGCCGTCATTTGCGAGCCGTCGCACGGCTGCGTGGTGGTCGGCCAACGCGGCCGTGCGGAGCTCGTCGTGCAGGTCGACGGCCGTAGTTCGCACTCGTCGCGACCGGATCTCGGCGTCAACGCCGTCGAGGCGATGGCCGACGTGGTGCGCGCCGCGCGTGCGATTGAGCTGCCCTCGCACCCGCAGCTCGGCGCGGCGATCCTCGTGCCGACCGAGATCGCCAGCCGCCCGTATCCGGCCTACTCGGTGCTGCCGGACCGCTGCACCGTCACGTTCGACCGCCGGATCGTCCCGGGTGAGAGCGAGCAGGACGTGGTGGGAGCGCTGCAGGCGGTGGTCGACACCGCCGCCGCCCCGCACGGCGCGATCGGCACGGTGACGATCGGCCTCGATCGCTTCGACGCGTACACGGGCGCGCTTGTGGAAGCGGAGAACTACGCGGCCGCTTGGTACACGGGCCCCGATGCGCCGATCGCGCGCGCGGCGCTGGAGGCGCTGGGCGGCGAGCCCGGGCACTGGCTGTTCTGCACGAACGGGAGCGGCACCACGGCGCTCGGGATCCCCACGATCGGCTACGGGCCGGGCGACGAGACGCTCGCTCACCGCGTGGACGAGTTCATCACGCTCGACGAGCTGCGCGCCGGCGCGCGCGGCTACGCGACGCTCGCGGCGGCGCTGACGGCCGGTGGCTGAGCGGCTGCTGCGCAACCCGCTGGCCGGGCCGGTCGACCCGGCACCGCCGCCGTCCGGCCCGCCGGCGTTCCACCGCTCCCTGCCCGGTTATGCGGTCACGCCGCTCGTGGAGGCGCCGGCCGCGGCCGCGGCGGTCGGCGTTCGGCGGGTGCTGGTGAAGGACGAGTCGAGCCGCCTCGGATTGCCGTCGTTCAAGGTCCTGGGCGCGTCGTGGGCGATCCACTGCGCGCTGCGCGAGCGGGGCCGCGAGGACTCGCCCGCGCTCGTGTGCGCGACCGACGGCAACCACGGCCGCGCGGTCGCGCGGATCGCGCGGATGCTGGGGCTCGAGGCGACCGTGCTCGTCCCGGCTGCGATGGTCGAGGCGCGGCGGGCCGCGATCGCCGGCGAGGGCGCGCGGGTCGAAATCGTCGACGGCACCTACGACGACGCGGTCGAGCAGGCGGCCGCGCTCGCCGGTCCCGACCGGCTCATGATCCAGGACACCGCCTGGCCCGGCTACGAGACCGTGCCGGCGTGGGTGATCGAGGGCTACGCGACGATCGGGGCCGAGATCGACGTGCAGCCGGACGTCGTGGCGGTCCAGATCGGCGTCGGCTCGTTCGCGGCCGCGATGGTCCGCCGGTTCGCCGGCGCGCGGATCATCGGCGTTGAGCCCGTGTCGGCCGCGTGCGCGCTCGCCTCCGCCGAGGCCGGCACGCTGACCGAGGTGCCCGGCCCGCACGACTCCGCGATGGCGGGCCTCAACTGCGGCCGCCCGTCGTCGATCGCGTGGCCGCTGCTCAGCCGCGGGATCGAAGCGTTCATCGCCGTCGCCGACGAGCGCGCCGACGAGGCCGTCGCCCTGCTCGCCCGCGACGGCATCACGGCGGGCGAGAGCGGCGCCGCCGGCCTCGCGGGCCTGCTCGCCTTCCACGCCGACCTCGCGCTCCCCGCGGACGCCACGGTGCTCGTGGTCAACACCGAGGGCGACACCAAGGGGGAACTGTCCGCCCTTACTTGACCTGCGCGAACCCGCGGTCGAGCAGCCGGACCGCCTGGCGGCCCGGGTCCGGCGAGTCGAGCAGCACGACGCCGAGCCGCACCGGGCCGCGCCGGACGGTCGCGACCAGGCATCGTCCCGCGGCGTCGGTGTAGCCGGTCTTGACGCCCGTCGTGCCGCGGTAGCCCATCCGCAGGAGCGGGTTGTTGTTGTAGAGGTAGAGCTTCCCGCCCTTGATCGGGAACCGGAGCGCGGCCGAGCGCCGGCGCACGATCCGGGCCAGCCGCGGCTCGCGCAGCACCGCTCGCGCAAGCGCCGCCAGATCGGGCGCGCACGAGTGGTTGCCGTGGTCCTTGATCCCGCTGACTGACGAGAAGCGCGTGCACTCCAGGCCCATCTCGCGGGCGCGCTCGTTCATCAGGCCGATGAACCGCGCCTGCGACCCGGCCGCGCGCAGCGAGAGCGCGATCGCCGCGTCGTTGCCGGACGGCAGGAGCAGCCCGTGCAGCATCGTGCTCACGTCGATCCGCTTGCCGCGTTTGAACATCCCCACGCCCGATCCGGTGTAGGCGAGCGCCTCCTTTGTGACCTTCACCCTGGCGCGCTTGGGCACGCGGGCGACCACGATCAGCGCGGTCATCATCTTCGTCAGCGACGCGATCGGCAGCACCCGCTGGGGCGCGTGGCGCCACAGCACGCGGCCGGTGTCGAGGTCGAACAGCAGGCCGGAGCGCGGCGGCTTGCGGAACTGCACGCGGACCGAGTCGCGCGAATCGTCGAGCCGCACGGCGAGCGGCGACGGTGCGGTTCCGCCGCCCGCCAGCGGTGCCGTGCCTGACTCCTGCAGCGGCCCGGGGGCCGCGTCGGCGCCGCGCGGCTCCGGCGGCGGCGGCTCGCCGGCCCGGCCCGTGAGCAACAGCGTCGCCGCTATCGCGAGCAGCACTACGAGCACGACCGGGATCCAGCGGCGCTGCCGCCTCCTACGTCCTCCCTGCAGCAGCGTGTACGGCATCAGCGGCGCTTGTTGGGGGGTTCGGTCAGTGCGCCGAGGATCCCGAAGGTCAGCAGCGCGAGGACGATCAGGGCCAGGCCGGTGAACAGGTCCGGCCCGGTGGTGAGCATCACGTACACGGTCATGAACCCGAACGCGCAGACGAACACGAGTGCGGCGGCCGTGATCACCGTTCGCATGGTCAGGTCATCCGCTCCAGTTGCCGCTGGCGCCGTTGCTCTGAGGCAAACAGCTTGATCGCCACCAGCCCGAACACGAACCCGCCGATGTGCGCGAAGTACGCGACACCGCCTTCCTGCCCGCCGCCGGTGAGATCGAAGTAGCCGAACAGCGCCTGCTGCAGGATCCAGATGCCGAGGAAGAGCATCGCCGGGAGCTCGAGGATCGTGAAGAAGAAGATGATGAAGACGACCGTTACGACCCTTGCCCCCGGGAACAGCAGCAGATACCCGCCGAGCACGGCCGCGACCGCGCCGGAGGCGCCGATCGACGGGACCGTCGAGTTGACCGAGACGAGGATCTGCCCCGCATCCGCCGCCAGCCCGCCGAGGACGTAGAAGACGAGGAACTTGATCGGTCCCATCGAGTCTTCGACGTTGTTGCCGAAGATCCACAGGAACAGCATGTTGCCGCCGAGGTGCAGCAGGCCGCCGTGCATGAACATCGACGTGAAGAGCGTCAGCCAGGTCGGGGCCGTCGGGGTCGGGCATCCCTGGACCGCGATCTGCGTGCCCGGATCGGTGACCTCCTTCGGGATCGTCCCGTACTCGTAGAGGTTGCACTCGAAGGCCGTCGAGTCCGGGCTTCCCAGCGAGATCGTCCCGTGCTGGAAGAAGAAGTACATCAGCACGTTCGCGACGATCAGCGCGACCGTGACGACTGCGAACCGTTCCGTCGGGATGTTGTCGCGGAGCGGGAACACCCGCGCGGAAAGCTACCCGGCGATCCGGCTAGCCGGTCGCAGCAAGCGGGCCGGTTCCCGCACGTTCCTGCTTGACGTGCTCGTCGGCGTGGTACGACGACCGCACCAGCGGCCCGGCGGCGACGTGCTCGAACCCGAGGCCCATCGCGGCGGCCTCGAGCGCCGTGAACTCCTCCGGCTCCCAGTAGCGGACCACCGGCAGGTGGCGCTCGGTCGGACGCAGGTACTGCCCGACGGTGAGCACCTGGACGCCCTGCTCGCGCAGGTCGCCGAACGCCTCGACCATCTCCTCGTGCGTCTCGCCGAGGCCGACCATCAGCCCCGACTTCGTCGTGATCTCGTCGCCGGCCATCTCCTTGGCGTTGCGCAGCACCCGCAGCGAGCGCTCCCAGCGCGACCCGCGGCGCGCCACCGGGTACAGCCGCGGCACGACCTCGACGTTGTGGTTGAAGACGTCGGGCCGCTCGGCGATCACCTTCGCGAGCGGCATCTCCTCGCCGCGGAAGTCGGGCGTCAGGCACTCGACCTTGCACCACGGCGCCTGCATGCGGATGGACCGGATCACGCCGACCCACGCCTGCGCGCCGTAGTCGGGCAGGTCGTCGCGGTCGACGCTCGTGATCACCGCGTGCCGGAGACCCATCTTGGCGACCGACCGGGCGACGCGCAGTGCCTCGAGCGGGTCGTTGAACGTCGGCTTGCCGGTCTTGACGTTGCAGAACCCGCAGCGGCGCGTGCAGGTGTCGCCGAGGATCATGAAGGTGGCCGTGCCGCGCTCCCAGCAGTCGCCCACGTTCGGGCAGGCCGCCTCCTGGCAGACGGTGTGCAGGCCCTCGTCCTTGATCATCCGGTCCAGCGCGCGGTAGCGCTCGCCGCCCGGCGGCGGGACCTTGAACCACCGCGGCTTGCGGGTGCGGAACGGCAGCGTGTCCGGCCCGAGTACGGTCAGGACGTCCATGCCGCCGGGATTGGCGCGAGAGCGCGTGCTCACGTCTCGAAGGGTATCCAGGACCGCCATCGCTCGGGCGTGATCGCGATCACCGGCCCCGCGGGCGGGTCGGCGCGGTACTGCTCGTACTTCGCGGCCAGCGCGTCAAGCGCGCCGTTTGAGTCGAGCACCTCCGCCGGGCCGTCCACGCGGACCCACCACAGCTGCGACCAGTCCTCCTCGTAGTGGTCGACCAGCAGGCTCGCCCGGCCGGTGGCACGGACGTTCTCCAGCCGGCGCAGCGCGCGGGTGGACTTCGGCTTGGCGTCGACCGCCGTGTAGATCCGCCCGCCCTCCAGCACGAAGCACACCGGCACGACGTGCGGCCGCCCCGCCGCCGTCACCGTCGCGAGCCGGCCGACGCGGGCGTGGGCGAGGCGCTCCTCAGCGGTGGCGGGCGGCGAGCTCGGCATACCGCTCCACCAGCGGCAGCACCTCGTCGGCAGCGGCCGCCGGCAGCTGCAGCAAGGCGCGATCGACGCCGGCGTCCTCGAGCGCCTCGACGAACGCGTCCTCGGCGCGGGCGCCGTAGTAGGTGACCGGCACGTGGCGGCCGGCGCGCTCGCGCAGCTCGGCGATCCGCGGCTTCAGCTCGGCCGGATCGACCCGGTTCGGCATCCACTGGTCGCCGTAGTCGAGCACGCGGTCGAGCACCTTCTCGCCGAGACCGCCGAGGACCACCGGCGGATGCGGCTTCTGGACCGGCTTCGGCCACGACCAGATCGGATCGAAGTCGACGAACTTTCCGTGGAACTCCGCCTCTTCCTGCGTCCAGATCTCCTTCATCGCCAGCACGCGCTCGCGCATGATCGAGAACCGCCGGTTCGGGTCGGTGCCGTGGTTGCGCATCTCCTCCCGGTTCCAGCCCGCCCCGACGCCGAACTCGAAGCGACCGCCGGAGAGCCGGTCGAGCGACGCGACCTCCTTGGCGGTGACGATCGGGTCGCGCTCGATGATCAGGCAGATGCCGGTGCCGAGCCGCAGCCGCTCCGTCGCCTGTGCGACCGTCGCCAGCGCCACGAACGGGTCGTGCGTGTGCTTGTACATCTCCGGCAGCTCGCCGCCGCCTGCATACGGCGTCTCGCGGCTGACCGGGATGTGCGTGTGCTCGGCGAAGAACAGCGCCTCGAAGCCGGCGTCCTCGGCCGCGCGCCCGAGCTCGGCCGGGGCGATGCCGTAGTCGGTGGGGAAGTTCATCAGGCCGAAACGCACACGGGCTCCAGCCGTTGAGGTGTCACGATCCGCTGCCGGCGATCGAACGCCCGCGCGAACGCGTATGCGGCGCGCTTGCGGAAGCACTCGATGCCCTCGGGCGAGCCCTCGGCCTGCAGCGACGTCATTCGCACGTCCGGCAGGCCGCAGGCGACGACGGCGTCGAACGGCGCGAGGTCGTTGTCGACGTTGATCGCAAAGCCGTGCATCGACACCCGCCGGGAGACGTGGATGCCGATCGAGCCGATCTTGCGGTCGCCGACCCACACGCCCGTGTACTCGCGGCCGTCGCGCGTTCCCGCGGGAACGCCGGCGGCGTTGATCGCGTCGACGAGCGCGGATTCCATCGTCTCGACGAACGCCCGCACGTTCGGCACGTGCATGATCGGATAGCCGACGAGCTGGCCGGGTCCGTGGTAGGTCAGCTTGCCGCCGCGCTCGGTGTCGACCACGTCGATGTCGCCACCGACGGGCAGGTCACCGGTCTCGGAGCGGCGGCCGAGCGTGTACACCGGCGGGTGCTCGAGCAGCAACAGCAGGTCCGGCAGCTCTCCGGCCTGCACACGCGCACGGAGGCGCTCCTGGAGGGCGACGGCCTCCTGGTACTCGACTCGGCCCAGATGAGCTGTCCAGAGCTCGTCCATCGCCGAGGATGGTAGGGGGTCCGCCCCGCCCCAGGCAGAGCCCGGGGCGGGGGTCCGTCAGACCTGTCCTACGTAGTCGGCCAGGTCTCGAGCTTCTTGCGCAATTCGCTGAGAAATTGCGCGGCGAGCGCTCCGTCGAGCGCTCGGTGGTCCCACGACATGCACAGATAGGTCATCGGGCGGATGGCGATCGAGTCGTTCCCGAACTCGTCCGTGAGGACCACGGGCCGCTTCACGACGGCCTCGGTATCGAGGATCGCGACCTGCGGCTGGTTGATCACCGGCGTGGCCATGATCGAGCCGTAGCCGCCGGGGTTGGTGATCGTGAACGAGCCGCCGCGGACCTCGTCGGGTGTCAGCTGGTTCGCCCGCCCGCGCCGTGCGAGGTCCTTGATCCGGGCCGCCAGGCCGTCGACCGACAGCTCCTGCGCGTTCTGGATCACCGGGACGATCAGGCCGCCTTCGCCGAGCGAGACCGCGATGCCGAGATGCACGCCGTCGTAGGTCGTCAGCGTGTCGTCCTCGAGCGTGGCGTTGAGCGAGGGGAACTCGCGCAGCGCGTCGATCGTGGCGCGGGCGATGTAGGGCAGGTACGTGAAGCCCGTCTTCGCGCGCGCCGCCTCGATCCGCACGAGGTCGGCCTCGACGATCGTGGTGCAGGTCGCCGCCGTCTGCAGCGACTGGAGCATGCGGGCGCCGATCGCCTGGCGCATCCGCGACAGTGGCGCGCCACCCGCGGTCATCGGTGCCGGCTCGGCTGCCGCCGCGGGTGCCTCGAAGCGCGGCTTGCGCGTCTTCGCCGGCGCCGGCTCGTCGGGCCGGTACGGGCTCTCGATGTGCATCGGCGCTTCCTCGCCACCGCCACCGTCGCCGTCGCCGTTCTCGAGGAACGCGAGCACGTCCTGCTTGCGAACGCGGCCGCCGCGGCCGGTGCCCTCGACCCGGTCGAGGTCGATGCCGTGCTCGGACGCGATCCGCATGACGACCGGCGAGTAGCGCCGCGGGCCGCGACTCTCGCGCGCCGGCGCGTCCGCCGCGGCCGCGGGCTCCTGCTCCGCCTCTGGCTCTGCCTCGCTCACGTGCGGCTCGCCCGGCCGCGCGTCGGTCGCGATCCGCGCCAGCACGGTCCCGACTTCGACAGTCGTGCCGACGTCGACGATCAGCTCCTGGACGCGGCCCGTCGCGGGCGCCTCGACGTCGGTGTCGATCTTGTCGGTCGAGATCGAGGCGATGATCTCGTCGGCCTGCACCCAGTCGCCGGGCTGCTTCTTCCACTCGACGACGGTGCCCTCGACGACCGACACGCCCATCTGGGGCATCGTCACATCGACGAGCGTCTCAGTATGCGAGGAGCTCACGGCAGGCCTCCCTGACGTCGTCCACCTGCGGCAGCACCGCCGCCTCGAGCGTCGGCGAGAACGGGATCGGCACGTCGGGCGTGGCGACCCGGATCACCGGTCCGTCGAGGTCCTCGAAGCCGTGCTCGGCGATCAGCGCCGCCACCTGGGCGCCCGCCGCGCACATCTGGTTGGCCTCGTCGACAACGACGACCTTCGAGCACTTGCGCACCGACGCGAGGATGGCCTCCTCGTCGAGCGGCACGAGCGAGCGCAGGTCGAGCACCTCGATCGAGGCGCCGTCGAGATCCTCGGTCGCCTCGAGCGCGGTGTGCACCATCGCGCCGTACGCGATCACGACGAGGTCGGTTCCCTCGCGCGCGACGCGGGCCGTGAACGGCGTCTCGTACGTGCCGCCGCCGACCTCGCCCTTCACGCGCCGGTACAGGTGCTTGTGCTCCATGAACACGACCGGGTTCGGATCGCGCACGGCGGAGATCAGCAGGCCCTTGGCGTCCTCGGCGGTCGACGGCGCGACCACCTTCAGGCCCGGGCTGTGCATGAACCACGCCTCGGGATTCTGAGAGTGGAACGGGCCGCCCGAGAAGCCTCCGCCGGAGGGCAGCCGGACGGTGATGTTCACCGACAGGCCCTGGCGATAGAACATCTTCCCGGCGACGTTGATGAGCTGGTCGAAGCCGCACGAGATGAAGTCGGAGAACTGCATCTCGGCGATCGGGCGCATGCCCTCCACGGCGGCGCCGATCGCCGTGCCGATGATCCCCGACTCGGCCAGCGGCGTGTCCATCACGCGCATCGGCCCGAACTCGTCGATGAAGCCCTCGGTCACCTTGAACGCGCCGCCGAACACGCCGATGTCCTCGCCCATCACGAACACACGCTCGTCGGCGCGCATCTCTTCACGCATGCCGTCGCTGATCGCCTGCAGGTACGTCATCGTGGCCATGGTCAGGCGCCCTTCGATGACGCGAAGCCCGACCACGGCGCTTGGCCGTCTTCGAGCAGCGCGGGCTCGTCGGCGAACAGCCGGTCGGTTGCGGTGTTGGGATCGGGCATCGGCATCGCCAGGGCGGCTTCCACCGCCGCGTCGATCACGGCCTTGACCTCGTCACGCAGCGGCTGCACGTCGACGCCGAGCGCCTCGACGCGGCGCGTCTGGCGATCGATCGGGTCCTTCGCGCGCCACTCCTCGACCTGCTCCTTCGGCACGTACTTCATGTCGTCGTGCGCGGCGTGGCCGTGCATGCGCATCGTGACGGCCTCGAGCAGCGTCGGGCCCTCGCCCGCGAGCGCGCGCTCGCGCGCCTTGCGGGTGGCCTCGAACATCGCCTCGGGGTCGTTGCCGTCAACCGTCTGGCCGGGGAAGCCGTAGGCGGCCGCGCGCTCGACGGGGTTGACCGCGAACTGCTGGTCGACGGGCGTCGAGTACGCGTACTGGTTGTTCTCCAGCACGAAGATCACCGGGAGCTTCTGCACGCCGGCCCAGTTCATGGCCTCGTGGAAATCGCCGCGCGACGTCGAGCCGTCGCCGAACCAGGTCATCGCGACGCGCTGCTCGCCGCGCATCTTGAAGGCCATCGCGAGGCCGGTCGCGACGAGCATCATGTCGGGCAGCATCGAGACCATGCCGACGCAGCCCACCGTGCGGTCGCCGAAGTGCACGTTGCCCTCGCGCCCGCGTGTGATGCCGCCGTCGCGGCCCATGTACTGGCCGAAGATCTGCGCCGGGTCGACGCCGCGGATGATGTGCGCCGCGAGGTCGCGATGGAGGATGCAGAGGCGATCCTCGGCGGCCATCGCCCAGGTCGCGCCGGCCGAGACGGCCTCCTGGCCGTATCCGTCGTAGAAGGAGCCCGGGACCTTGCCCTGGCGGTAGAGCATCATCGCCCGCTCCTCGATGCCGCGCATCATCAACATCGCGCGCAGCAGCCCAACCCGATCCTCGATGGTCAGGTGCTCGGATACGTCGGGGGGTATCGACTGCTGTTGAGCCGTTTCCGTCGCCATCTGGCCTGCCTTCACCCTTTCCTCGTCGGCACGTGCCGGGATCGCCGATCTGCGCCTATGTTGCCGCCCTCCGGGATCTCCGCTCGAGCGACGCGAACTCGGCGGAAAGGGTAGGGCATGGGATTACGCTTGGAAGATGGAGGGCGTGGAGCGTGTGTGGCATCACCGGCTCCGCTGGCGCCTGCGCGGCGCGTGGCAGTGGCCCGCGTTCCTCGCGCTCACGCTGCTGGACGGGATTTTGCTCACGGTGCTGCCGCCCTATCGCGGCGGCCCGCCGGGCGTCTTCCCCGGTGTGCTGCTCGCCGGGTTCGTGAACCTGGTGGCGATCGCGGTGCTGGCGCCCGCCGTGGGCCGGCTGCTGCGCCGCCGCCGGCCGGACCTGCCGCGAATGATCGCCGCGGACTACGCCGGAGCCTGCATGCTGGCGGCGATCGCCGCGTTGCTCGTCGCCGCCGGCCTGGCGCACCGGCCGGCCCTGCACGCGGAGCAGGCGCGCGAGCAGGCGGTGGCGCGCGCGATGCACGACTACGTGCTCTCGCAGGCGCCGCAGTTCCGCGCAGGGCTCGGCACGATCGACGCGGCGCGGATCAAGCCCGACTACTACCGAGCGTGTGTGCCCGGCGCCGATGCGAAGCACTGGCTCTGCCTGTTCGTGAGCACCGACCAGCAGCCGCCCGGGATCACGCGCGACCCCGATCAGACGCCGAACGGTACCGGCTACCGCCCCTACGGCGGGTTCGACTGACCGCGTCAGCAGAGGTCGCTCCGCTGGACGATCACCGCGCCGCCGTTGATGCGGGTCTCGTTGCGGTCGAACGTGATCTTGAGCGTGATCACCGGGCTTCCGTCGTCGGGCGTGCCGCGCACCTTCGCGCTGCCCGTGCCGCCCTTCCGCAGCCGCGCCGTGACGACACGCCAGCTGCCGGTGTGGCGCTCTGAGTAGGTGCTCGCACCCTCGACGTACGAGACTGAGTCGTAGACGTAGTCCGAGCTCTTACACAGATGCAGGCGCTCGTCGAGCGATGAGTAGGTGCCGATCGAGCCCGTCTCGGTGAAGCGGATCAGCACCTTGTCGGCGAGCAGCTTGCGCGCCTTGCGGCGGGCGCAGGCGCCCTTCGTACAGGCGGCCGCGTGGGCGCCGGCTGCGCTCTCGCGCGCTGCGGGCGCGGCGCCGGCCGTGGTGGTCGCACCTGCGGTCGCGGCCAGTGCGGCGGCTAGGCAGATGGTCAGGCTCGTCCGGGTCATCGCGCTCAGAGTGGCTCCTCAAGCTTGTTGAAACCCTGGCGCCGACTTACGTTTCACGATCTTCCCGCTGCGTTCGTCCAGGCCGACCTGGACGTTTGTCTGGTTTTCGGCGCAGCGGATTTCGGTGACTGAGAGCCTTCGGTGAACGTGCGGGGTCTGATTTCAAGCCTGGGAGCCGGGGGATCGCTGATCGCGGCCGCCCTCTGCGCTGCCGCTCTCGTCGGGGGGCTGATCGCGTTCCGCGGCGACGCCGGCCGCGTCGCGGAGGCCGATACCGGTGACGTGACGATGCCGGACCCGAGCGCGACGGCGAGCGGCCCGCAACCGGGAGCCGCGGCCACGGCCACGGCGACGACTGTGCTCGGCCCCGCCGGGTTGGCTGCGCGGCGCGACCGGCCCACACGGCGCCCGGCGCGGTCGGCGCCGCGGCGCAGGACCGCGCCGACGACGGGCACACCCGGCGACGCGCCGGGCGGCTCGCCGACCCCGCCGACCTCGCCGACCCCGGCCGGCCAGGCACCAGCGACCCCGCCCGCGGCCGACGATCCTGCGCCGGGCGGCGCGCTCCCGGCACCACCACCGCGGCCGTCGCTCAGGCGCACGGTGGCGCAGACCCGCGAGACCGTCGCGCCCGTCGTCCAGGTCGTGCCGCCGGTGGCCCAGGCGCCCGTCGACGCGGTCGGCGACACCGTCGAGAACGTCGCAGGAGCGGTCGACGAGACGCTCGCGCCGATCGTCGGCCTGCTGCCGTAGCCCTTCCTACAACGCGAGCTGCAGCGGGTTCTCGAGCCGCTCGCGGATCTTCCCGAGGAACTCCGCGGCGTCGGCGCCGTAGAGGATCCGGTGGTCGCACGCGAGCGTCAGCCGCATGATGTTCCGCACGACGACCTCGCCGTCGCGCACCACCGGCGTCGGCTGCATCGCGCCGACCGCCAGGATCGCGGCCTGCGGCGGGTTGATCACGGCGACGAAGCTCTGGATCCCGAACATGCCGAGGTTGGAGACGGTGAACGTCCCCGACGACAGCTCGGGCGGCGTGATCGCGCCCGCCCGCACGCGCTCGGCGAGCGCGCGCGTGTCCTTCGAGATCTGCCCGAGCGACTTGCGATCGGCGTCGAACACGGTCGGCACCACGAGCGCGTCCTGGCCGGCCACCGCCACGCCGACGTTCACGCGCGAGTAGAGCTCGAACTTGCCGTCGCGGTAGGCGCCGTTCGCGCGCGGGAAGTCGAGCAGCGCGAGCGCGGAGGCCTTGACTACGAAGTCGTTGAACGACGGCACCGGCTGGCCCTCGGCCGCGGCGGCCTTCAGCCGCTTGCGGAGGTCGACCGCCTCCTCCATGTCGACGTCGATGTTGAGCACGAAGTCGGGCGCGGTCGCCTTCGACTCGGCCATCCGGCGCGCGACCGTCTGCTGCAGGCGGGAGAGGTCCTGCGTGTTGGTCTCGCCCTTGCCGGTCTCGGCATCGCCCGAGACCACGGCGGGCGGCGCCTTGCGCTCGGGCTCCGGCGCGGCGGGCTCCTCCGCGGCGGGCGCTTCGGCGGGCGCCTCGGCCTTGGCGCCGTCGCCCTTGGCGGCGGCCTCGACATCGGCCTTGACGATCCGCCCGCCCGGCCCGGTGCCCTGCACCTGCCCGAGCTCGAGCCCCAGCTCACGCGCCATCCGCCGCGCCACCGGGGAAGCCTTGATGCGGCCGTTCTCGCCCTCTGAACTGGCGGCGGGCGCCGGCTGCTCGGCGCGCTCGGGCTCGTCGTCGCCCTCCGGCTCCTCGCGCTCGGGCTCGGCGGTCGCGGTGGCCTGCTCGGCCTCGCCGCCCCCGTCCTCGTCGCCGCCCTCCTCGCTCTGCTGCTCACGCTCGCCGCTGCTGGCGCCGTTGCTCTCGCTGCCGCCGCCGATCGACGCGATCGTGCCGCCGACCGGCAGCGTGTCGCCCTCCTGGGCGACGATCTTCAGCGTGCCGTCCTGATCGGCCTCGTACGTCATGTTGGCCTTGTCGGTCTCGATCTCCACCAGCTCGTCCCCGCGGGAGACCTCGTCTCCGTCGGACTTGAGCCACTTGAGGATCGTGCCCTCCTCCATCGAGTCGGACAAGCGGGGCATCGCAACGTCGGCCATGCGCCGGAATGTACAGATCAGGCCGCCGCGGCAACCGTTCCGGCGCGCCAACAGGCGAGGGTCGAATCCCGCCGGGAGCTCGAGGTCGTGCGGCGGCCAGCAGCGCCTCGTCGCGCAGGATGTCCGTGCAGCGGCCGTCGGCCACGATCCGCCCCGCGGACAGCACCACGGCCCGTTCGCACAGCTCGGCGGCGAACGGCAGGTCGTGGGTGACGACGAGCATCGTCTGCTCGAGCCGCGCGAGCATCTCGAGCAACTCGCGGCGC
>CAWBVZ010000005.1:0-11490 GCA_963792385.1 uncultured Solirubrobacteraceae bacterium
ACGAGCCGCCGCGCGCCGAGCGCGATCAGCTCCTCGACCACGATCGCCGTGCTCGGGCCGCCGAGGCCGGTGCTCTGGATCGTCAGGAGCTCGCCGTCCGCGGCCGCGCCGGAGTAGCCCCACAACCCGCGGTTGTGGTTGAGCATCTTCGGCGCGTCGAGCAGTTGCTGCGCGAGCCGCAGCGCGCGCCCGGGATCGCCGGGGAGCAGCACCCGCTCGGCGACGTCGGCGTGAGGGCGGAGATGGACCGGGCCAAGCAAGCGTGTGGAGAATAGACTCGCGCCATGGCCAAGAAGGACAAGAAGAAGAAGGACAAGCAGGGCTCCGGCGCCGCGGATGCCGTTGAGGCCGTCCGCAGCGCTGTCGAGCGCACGTTCCAAGCCACGACCGAGGGGTCTGGGAACGCGCAGAAGCGGACCAAGCAGCTTCTCGATGAGGTCGCGAACGCGGCCGCTCGGATCCGCGAGACGCTCGAGGATCTCAAGGTGGTCGACGACATCAAGGGGCTGCGCGGCGAGATCGAGAACCTCGCCCACCGCGTCGCTGCACTCGAGCGGCCGGGCACGAGCAGGCCCGCGGCGAGGACGACGGCGGCTGCCAAGCCTGCCGCCGCTGCCAAGCCCGCTGCTGCCAAGCCCGCTGCTGCCAAGCCTGCTGCTGCCAAGCCCGCCGCCAAGCCGGCTGCTGCGAAGCCCGCCGCGCGCAAGCCCACTGCTGCCAAGCCGGCTGCGAAGAAGCCGGCTGCGCGCAAGCCGGCCGCCCGCAAGCCGGCCGCCCGTCGCACCGCCGCCTCCTCAAGGGCGTCAGGCTCCGCCACCGCATCGCGCCCGGCCGCGGCCAAGAGCGGAAGCACCGCCGCGCGCTCATCGGCTGCGAAGCCGGCGTCTACCCGGCGGTCGTCCGCCGCCAAGGCCACGAGCGCGAAGACGACCGGCACGCGGTCCTCCTCGTCGCGGGCTCGCCCGCGGTCATCCGGCTCCGGCTCCAGCTCCTCCTGACCCATGGGCGCCGAGTTCTCCTCCGCGAAGGAATTCCGGACCGTGATGGATCGGATCTTCTCGATGATGAGCGAGGACGAGGAGATGGGGCCCAAGCTGCGCGACGCCGACGTGCCGCAGCGGTTCGAGTTCACCGACGTCGACCTGGTGGTGAACATCCGTGCGGCGCGGGCGGGGGAGGACGGCAACCTGCACTGGGAGTGGTCCGACGACGTCGACTGGGAGCCGAAGGTGAAGATGGCGATGTCCTCGGAGACCGCCAACCGCTACTTCCAGGGCAAGGAGAACGTCGCGGTCGCGCTCGCGCGGAGGCGGATCAAGTCGGGCGGTGACGTGAAGGCCGCCCTCAGCCTGATCCCGATCACGAAGCCGATCTACGCCCGGTACCGCACGCTGGTCGAGGACGAATACCCGCACCTCGCGGTCTAATCGCGGCCCGGATGTCCGCGCGCGGTCGCGTTGGTTGACAGTAACCCCCTCCCGCGCTACACCTTGCGACACCCGAACCAGGCAATAGGCCGGGAAGTGCGTGGCCCTTGGGTCACTCGCAAGGCGTCGCCTTCGGACGAACGCCGCCGGCCGAGGCAGCGGGCCGCATTGCCCGCAGGCGGCGGGACCACGACCGCGGTCCCGCCGCTTTCATTTTCGGGCTCATGGCGGAACTGACGCTCGCTGAAGTCGCACGCCGGCTCGACCTGCCGCAGGCCACGCTCCGGCGGTGGGTGAAGGACGGGATCGTGCCGCTGGGCAACGGTCGCTGGACGCCCGCGGCGGTCGCCCACGCCCGGATCATCGCCCGCCTGCGCGAGCGCGGCCACGCGCTCGACGAGCTGCGCGAGGCGGCGCGCTCCGGCCGGCTCGCCTACGGCTATTTGGAGGACCTGTTCCCGGTTCCCGAGCGCACGTGGACGCTCGACGAGGCGGTGGAGGAGACCGGTCTCGAGGCGGCGCTGATCGAGCGGATCTGGGCCACCGCCGGCTTCTCGGCCGACTCGCTGGAGCGGATCGACGAGGACGACCTCCAGCTCCTGCGCTACATGGCCGAGGTGCTCGAAGCCGGCTTCCCGCTCGTCGCCTTCCTGCAGCTCGTGCGCGTCTACGGCCAGGCACTCGCCCAGATCGCCGACGCCGAGGTGAAGCTGTTCCACCTCTACGTGCACGAGCCGCTGATGCGCGACGGCGTGCCCGGCCTCGAGATCGCCGAGGAGATGGAGGGCCTCGCGGCCCAGCTGCTCCCGCTCGCCTCGCCGATCATGGACCGCGTGCACCAGCGGGCGCTCCAGCACTTCGTCAGCCAGGACGTCGTCGGCCACCTCGAGACCGAGGGCGCGGGGGAGGACCTCGGGCGCCTGCGCGTGGCGATCGCCTTCGCCGACCTCGCGGGCTACACGCGGCTCACCGAGGAGGCCGGCGAGGAGGAGGCGCTCGACATCGTCGAACGCTTCGTCGAGTCCGTCGAGGAGACGCTCCCCGACGACGCGCGCGTGATCAAGACGATCGGCGACGAGGTGATGGTGATCGGCGCCGACCCGAGCGCGCTCGTGGACTGGGCGGTCGGGTTCCAGCAGCTGAGAGGCGGGCTGCGGCCGCTGCCGCGCATCGGCATCCATTGCGGCGAGGCGCTCTACCGCGACGGCGACTACTACGGCCGCGCGGTGAACCTCGCCTCGCGCGTCGGTGCGCGAGCCGCCGGCGGCGAGGTGCTGGCGACGCGCCCCGTCGTCGAAGCGGCCGGCTCGCACCTCACCTTTGAGCCGATCGGCGAGGTCAAGTTGAAGGGCTTCAGCGAGGCGACCGACCTGTTCCTCGCGCGTCAGAGCGAGCCGGGATGAGCGCGGTCGAGGAGCGCGTCCGCGCCGGCGGGCTGTTCGAGCCGGAGACGGCGGTCGTGGTTCTCCTGTCCGGCGGCCGCGACTCGGTTTGCCTGCTCGACCTCGCCGTCCGCCTCGGCGGGCCGGTCACGGCGCTTCACGTGAACTACGGCCTGCGCGACTCCGCCGGCGATGACGAAGGCCTCTGCGCCGAGTTGTGCGAGCGGCTGGGCGCCGGGTTCGAGGTCAGGCGGCCGCGCCGTCCGGAGGGAAACCTGCAGGCCTGGGCGCGCGACGAGCGCTACGCGGAGGCGGCGCGGCTCGCGCTCGCCATCGACGCGGTGGTTGCCGCCGGTCACACGGCGACCGACCAGGTCGAGACCGTGCTCTACCGCCTCGCCGCGTCACCGGGCCGGCGCGCGCTGCTCGGGATGCCGGAGCGCGACGGCCGCCTCATCCGGCCGCTGCTGACGAGCACGCGCGAGGAGACCGCCGCGCACTGCACCGAGCGTGGCCTGCCGTGGCGCGAGGACCCCACGAATGCCTCCCCGGAGTTCGCGCGCAACCGCATCCGCAACGAGTTGATGCCGGTGCTGCGCGCGCTGCACCCGGCGGCCGAGGCGAACGTGCTGCGCACGCTCGCGCTGTTGCGCGACGAGGCGGCGGTGCTCGACGAGGTCGTCGCCGCCGCGGTCGACCCACCGGACGTGGCACGGCTGGCGGCACTGCCTCCCGCGCTCGCGCGACTGGCGGTGCAGGCGCTCGCCGACCGCTCCGGCGGTGGCTCGGTCGGCGCCCGCACCGAGGAGATCCTCCGGCTCGGCACGGGCGGCGGGACCCAGACGCTCGACCTCGGTGGCGGCCTGCGGGCGGTCGTCGAGTACGGGCGGCTGCGCTTCGACCACGGCCCGCCCGCGCCGCCGGCCGCCGCGGTCCTCCCCGTGCCGGGCAGCATCGCCTACGGCAGCGGACGCCTGACCTGCGAGCCGGCGAGCGACGGGACCTTCGACGCCGACGCGCTCGGCGCCCGCCTCGACGTGCGGCCGTGGCGCGCCGGCGATCGCATGCGTCCGGTCGGCCTCGGCGGCAGGCGCACGCTCCAGGATCTGTTCACCGACCGCAAGGTCCCGCGCGAGGAGCGTCCGGCCGTCCCGGTGGTCGTCGCCGAGGGGGAGATCGCCTGGGTCCCAGGCGTCGCCGCCGGCGAGCGGTTCGTCGCCACGCCCGCCACCACGCACCGGGTCACGCTGCGCTGGTCCTAGACTCCCGGCCACGAATGCTCCAGGACGAGCACATCGGGGAGATCCTCGTGCAGGCGGACGAGCTTCAGCACCGCATCAAGGAGATGGCGGCTGAGGTCTCGCGCGACTACGCGGGCAAGGACCTGCTGTTGATCGGCGTGCTCAAGGGCGCCGTGTTCTTCCTGTCTGACCTGATGCGCCACCTCGACATCCCGTGCGAGGTCGACTTCATGGCCGTCGCTTCGTACGGCTCGTCGACCGACTCCTCGGGAGTCGTCCGGATCCTCAAGGACCTCGACGCGCCGCTCGAGGGTCGCAACGTGCTGATCGTCGAGGACATCGTCGACTCCGGGCTGACGCTGCAATATCTGATGCGGACGCTCGAGGCTCGCGGCCCGGCGTCACTCGAGGTGTGCGCGCTGCTGACCAAGCCCGAACGGCGCAAGGTCGACACTCCTGCGCGCTACGTTGGCTTCGAGATCCCGGACAAGTTCGCGATCGGATATGGGCTCGACTACGCAGAGCGCTACCGGAACCTCCCGTATGTCGCGACATTGACGGGTATTGCCGATTAGGAGATCCATAGGAAGCCGAACCACACTGGCCCGGCTGTTCACCCTCTGACCCACTGGTAGCCTTGATCGACTTGCCTAGCAGTTCCTTCCCCGCTCCTGTCCAGCAGGTGCGCCCATGAGCCGTTTCTTCAAAAGCGCTGCATTCCCGATCATCATCGTGATCGTCCTCGCGTTCTTCGCGTCGAAGCTGATCGCGGACAAGGACCGGGCGGAGGCGACGAACTTCTCGCAGTTCCTGACGCAGATCGCCACGCCGAACGGCCCGGTCAAGAGCGCCACGCTCAAGACCAAGGACAGCTCCGTCGAGGTCACGCTCAAGGACGACAAGAAGTACGAGGTCGGCTACCCGCCCGAGTACGCGCCCTCCTTGATGAACCGGCTCGAGACGGCCGAGGAGAAGGGCAACATCCAGAGCTTCGACGTCAAGCCGGCGCGGTCGAACGTGATCCTGTCGCTGCTGACGTACGTGCTGCCGTTCCTGATCTTCATCGGGTTCTGGATCTTCCTGATGAACCAGGTCCAGGGCGGCGGGTCGAAGGTGATGTCGTTCGGCAAGTCGCGCGCCAAGCGCATGTCAGTCGACTCGCCCAAGATCACCTTCCGTGACGTGGCGGGCGCCGACGAGGCGGTCGAGGAGCTGCACGAGATCAAGGAGTTCCTCGAGAACCCGAAGAAATTCCAGGCGCTCGGCGCGCGGATCCCGAAGGGCGTGCTGCTCTACGGCCCGCCGGGCACCGGCAAGACGCTGCTGGCACGCGCCGTGGCCGGTGAGGCCGGCGTGCCGTTCTTCTCGATCTCCGGCTCAGACTTCGTCGAGATGTTCGTCGGCGTGGGCGCGTCACGCGTGCGCGACCTGTTCGAGCAGGCCAAGCAGAACTCGCCCTGCATCATCTTCATGGACGAGATCGACGCCGTCGGGCGCCACCGCGGCGCCGGCCTCGGCGGCGGTCACGACGAGCGCGAGCAGACGCTCAACCAGCTCCTCGTCGAGATGGACGGCTTCGAGGCCAAGGACAACATCATCATGATCGCGGCCACCAACCGGCCCGACATCCTCGATCCGGCCCTCCTGCGCCCGGGCCGCTTCGACCGCCAGATCACGGTCGACCGCCCCGATCGCGCCGGCCGCCGCAAGATCCTCGAGGTCCACACGCGCGGCAAGCCGCTCGCGAAGGTGATCGAGCTCGACGCGCTCGCCGGCCAGACCCCCGGGTTCACCGGCGCCGATCTGGCGAACCTTGTCAACGAGGCCGCGCTGCTCGCCGCCCGTACGGGCAAGAAGGAGATCACCCAGGTCGAGCTCGAAGAGGGCATCATGCGGGTGGTCGCCGGCCCGGAGAAGAAGACCCGGGTGATGGGCGAGAAGGAGCGGCTGATCACGGCGTACCACGAGATGGGCCACGCGATCGTCGGCCACTACCTCGAGCACTCCGACCCCGTCCACAAGGTCTCGATCATCAGCCGCGGGCAGGCGCTCGGCTACACGATCTCGCTGCCGACCGAGGACAAGTTCCTCACCACGCGCGCGGAGCTGACCGACACGATGGCGATGACGCTCGGCGGCCGTGCCGCCGAGGAGATCGTGTTCGGCGAGATCACCACCGGCGCGTCGAACGACATCGAGAAGGTCACCGCGACCGCGAAGCAGATGGTGATGCGCTTCGGCATGAGCGAGAAGCTCGGCCCGCGTGTGTTCGGCCACGATCACGGCCAGCCGTTCCTCGGCCGCGAGTTCTCGGCTGAGCCGGACTACTCCGACGAGATCGCGCGTGAGATCGACGACGAGATCCGCCGCATCATCGAGTCCGCGCACCAGCAGGCGAAGGACATCCTGCTCGAGCGCCGCGAGTCGCTGAAGACGCTCTCGGAGATCCTGCTCAAGCGCGAGACCGTCGAGCGCGAGGCGTTCGAGGCTCTGCTCGAGGGCAAGACCGAGGAAGAGGTCTTCGGCGCCGAGGCGCCGGCGGTCACCGGTACGCCCGAGCGGCCCGAGCTTCCCGGCGCGGCGTCTCCGGCCCCGCCGCGCCCGCTGCCGCGTCCCGGCCTCGCCGGCGGCGCTGCCGAGACGCGCGGCCTCGACATCCCTCCGCGCCCGGACCTGAACTCCTAAGGCGTCGCGTCGAGCTCCTCGAGGAGCTCGCGCAGCCGGCGCATCTTCGCGTCGCCGAGGTGGGCGGCCCAGCCGGCCTCCACCTCGGCGATCGCCGCGCGCGCGACCGGATACAGCGCCTGTCCAGCCGGCGTGGCGCGGACGAGCTTCGCGCGCCGGTCGGTCGGGTCCGGGATGCGCTCGACGTACCCGTGCGACTCGAGGTGCGCGACCAGCTCGCCCATCGACTGCTTGGTCATCCGCGCCCGCTCGGCGAGCACGCTGACGCGCGTTCCAGCGTCGTCTAGCCAGATGAATACGTTGCTGTGGGCGGGCCTGATGTGCGTGTGGCCGTGTTCGACGAGCCGCTGATCCACGCGCTCGTTGATCGCGAGGTAGGGATCGCGCAGGAGGCGCGCCAGGTTCGTCGGGGTTGACATCGGACAGGGGACCTGTCTATTCTTCGCGGTCGAAATTAGAAAGGTTACCTGTCCGATGCGCTTCCTGTTCTCCACCTCCGGCAACGCCGGCCACATCCTGCCCCTGGTCCCGTTCGCGCAGGCCTGCCTGCGGGCCGGCCACGAGGTCCGCGTGGCCGGGCCGCCGGCGAGCCGCGCGCTCGTCGAGCAGGCCGGCCTCGAGCTGCGGCCGTTCGACACGCCTCCGGAGGACGAGGTCGCGGCGCTGGTGCGCCAGGCGCAGGATCTGTCGCGGGCCGAGGCGGACGTCCTGATGGGCGGCGAGCTCTACGGGCGGCTGAAGCCGCGCGCGGCGCTGCCCGAGATCCTCGCCGAGGTCGAGGCGTGGCGACCGGACGCGATCGTGCGCGAGGGCTACGAGCTCGCCTCGTCCCTGGTGGCCGATCTCCACGGGATCCCTCAGGTGCGCGTCGCGACCGGGCTCGCCTCGACCGAGGATTGGGTCCTGTCGTCGATCCCCGGTGGGCTGCAGAACCTTCCGCTCGATCGCATCCGCGCGTCGGCGTACCTGAGCATGACGCCGCCGGCGCTGGACGACCGGACCGGCGGCCACCGGTTCCGCGCCCGTGAGACCGCCGCGGGGGCGCTCCCGGACTGGTGGCCGGGTCTCGACGGTCCGCTCGTGTACGTCACGTTCGGCTCGGTCGCCGGCGGCATGCCGATCTTCCCGGCGCTCTATCAGGCCGCCGTGCAGGAGCTCGCCGGCCTGCCGGTGCGCGTGCTGCTCACGATCGGCGACGCCGGCGATCCGGCCGAGCTCGGCACGCTTCCGGCGAACATCCATGTCGAGCGCTGGGTGCCGCAGGCGGACGTTGTGCCGCACGCCGCCGCGATGGTCTGCCATGGCGGCTATGGCACGACGACCGGAGCGCTCGCGCACGGTGTGCCGCTGGTCGTGCTGCCGATGTTCGCCGACCAGCCGCGCAATGCGGAGCGTGTGGCCGAGGTCGGCGCCGGTATCGCGCTTCCTGCGCCCGCGAACGTGCGCGTGGTCGCTGAGCACGCGAGGGAGACGCTGGCCGGGCTTGGCGGCCTCGTCGAGCAGGTGCTCGACGAGCCGCGCTACGCCCGCGCCGCCCGCCGTGTGGCCGAGTCGACGCGGGCGCTGCCGCCGGTGGACGCCGCCGCGGACGTCCTGGCCGCGATCGCCGCGAGCGGAGTCAGCGAACGATCCGGCGGACGCGCTTCTCGCGCCGCGGCTTGACGATGTGGCGACGCGTGGCGTCTTGGGCGAGCATGGCGGCGATGATGTGACCGGGCATGGGGAGGGACCTTTCAGGGAGCGGGGGCGGTAGAAGCTCGGACGACGAGCTCGGTGGGGAGGACGACGGATCCGGACGCGGGCGCCTCGAGCAGCAGGCGCACGGCCTCGGATCCCTTGCGATTGTGGGGTTGGCGGACGGTGGTGAGCGGAGGGGTGGCGAGCGCGGCCTCCGGGACGTCGTCGAAGCCGGCGACCGACAGCTCCGCCGGCACGGCGATGCCGCGCTCGGTGGCGGCGTCGAGCACGCCGAGGGCAAGTTGGTCCGACAGCGCGACGATCGCGGTCGGGCGCTCGGCGCGGTCGAGCAGGCGGGCACCCGCCGCGTGGCCGGTGTCGCGGTCCTTGCCGGGCGCGCTGGCGACGGGCACGGTGCTCCAGTCGACGCCGGCGGCCTCGATCCCGGCGCGCCAGCCGGCGAGCCGTGACGCCTCGACGTAGTGCCACGCGACCGCCTCCGCCTGAGGGCCGGTCGTGCCCTGGGCGTCGTGGCCGAGCACGATCCCGAAGCGGCGATGCCCGAGCGCGGTCAGGTGCTCGGCGACGGCGCGCGTGGAGCCTTCGTCGTCGACGTTGACTCCGAGCTGGGTGGGGTCGGGCGTGAAGTCGACGCGCACGTACGGCAGCCGGCGCCCGCGCACGGCGTCGAGCCGCGGATCCGACTCGGGCACGCAGTACAGGATGAAGCCGTCGACGAGCGCGTTCTGGACGAGCGCCGCGTCCCGGCCCTCGATCCGCGGCACGAGCGAGAGTCCCCGCCCGCGCTCCTCGCACCCGGCGGCGACGCCGTGCAGGAACTGCACCGTCGCCGGGTCGGTGAAGGCGCGCGTGAGCGCGTAGTCGAGCACCAGGCCGACCGAGCCGGTCTCACCGCGCGACAGTGTCCGCGCGACCGGGTCCGGCCCGGAGTAACCGAGCTCGTGCGCCGCGGCCAGCACCCGCTCGCGCAGCTCCGGCGACACCTGATCGGGCCGGTTGAACGCGTTCGAGACCGTCATCCGCGACACGCCGACGGCGTCGGCGACTGTGGCGAGGGTGACGGTACGGTGCGTGCGGGAGGAGCGGCTTGGGGTCATTTGTACCGGTAAATGTACCGGTACAAGTGTGTGGCGTCAAGCGCCGCGTTGCCACCGGCCAACGTCAACTGCGCTGGGTAGGAGAGCTAGGAGATCGGCCGCGATGCCAGGTCCTTGGCGACTAATCCGCGCATACCGCGGATTAGTCGCCACGCGCCCGCCCGACCCGCCTCCCTTAATGCCGCAGTTGACGTTGCCGGCGCCGCCGCGCCGCTCAGCTCGGCTGCACGGGCAGCGGCGACGCCGGCTTGAGCTCCTCCAGCCGCAGCAGCGTCACCAGCCGGCTGCCGCCGCGCGAGGCGAGTCGGTTCAGCGCGCGCTGCAGCTCGGCGACATCGCGCGCCACGACCATGAGCATCGCGTCGACCTCGCCGGTCACGTAGTCGGCCCCGATCACCTGGGGCAGCTCGAGCACGGCCTCCTTGAAGCGGCGGTTCGCGGCGTCGTCGTGGCGGGCCAGCGTGACCATCACGTAGACCTGCAGCGGAAAGCCCGCGGCGGTGCTGTCGAGGCGCGCGGTGATGCGGCGCAGGACGCCCGAGTCCTTCAGCCGCCGCACGCGGTTCAGCGTGGCCGCGGGAGAGAGGCCGACGAGGCGCGCGAGCTCCACGTTCGCGCGGTCCGCGTCGTTCTGCAGCTCTACGAGCAGTCGCACATCGATTACGTCAAGTGAAACAGCCATTTGACGAAATATTATTTCGTCAAAGTGCCTATCCGTCAAATCCTACTTGAGGAAACGGCGATTTCTCCGATCATCTAGGTATGAACCGGAATCGCTCCACAACCCGCGCGATCTTCGCGCTTGCCGCAGCGGGCTCGCTGTGGGGCCTGACCGTGCCGCTGTCCAAGTACGGACTCGAATGGCTTGGCGGCGGCTGGCTGGCCGTGGCCCGCTTTGCGATCGCCGCGCCGCTGCTCGCCGTGCTCGCTCGCGGCCGGCTGCGCGCTGCGCTGACGCCGGGCATCGTTGCCGCCGGCGCCGTCGGCTACGGCGGCGTCATCCTGCTCCAGAACGTGGGCATCGCGCACACGAGCGTGAGCCACGCCGCGCTGATCGTCGGCGCCGTCCCGGTGCTCGTCGCGATCATCGTCGGCGTGCTCGGCCGCAGCGCCGCCGGGCCGCTCGCGTGGGCGGGCTCGCTGCTCGCGCTCGCGGGCGTCGGACTCGTGGCGGGCAGCGGCGGGGCCGGCACCGCCCTCTCGGGCGACCTGCTCGTGCTGCTGTCCGTCACCGGCTCGGCCGCGTTCATCGTCCTCCAGCCAGGGCTGCTCGCCGGCCGCGATCCGGCTGCCGTCACCGCGGTCCAGCTCGCCGCCGGCGGCGTCGCCTCGCTGCCGTTCGCGATCATCTTCGAGGGCGCGCCGCCTGCTCCGGCGGCGGCCGGTCCCGTCGTCGCGGTGCTCGCGCTCGCCCTGACGGGCACGGCGCTCGCCTTCTGGCTGTTCGCGTGGGCGCAGTCGCATGTGCCCGCGGAGCTCGCGAGTGCGTTCGTGAACCTCGAGCCGCTGGTCGGCACGCTCACCGGCGTCGTCGCGTTCAGCGACGCGTTCGGCCCGGCGCAGCTCGCCGGCGGCACGGCGATCCTCGTCGGCATCGGGCTCGGCGCGATGCCGCGGCCCAAGCGCCTACCAGTCGATCGGTCGGCCGTCGCGGAAGAAGCCGCCGGTCGGACCGTCGTCCGGGAGCGTGGCCGCCCATACGATGCCGGCCGCCCCATCGCGCACCGGCCGGCCTCCGCTACCGCCCATGTCCGTCGCCACCCAACCCGGACAGACCGCATTCACGAGTACCCCATCACCGGCCAGCGCGTCCGCGAGCATGAGCGACAACGCGTTGAGCGCAGCTTTCGAGACTGAGTAGGCCGGCGCGCCATCGCCCATGCCGATGAGCGCGCCGGCGCCCGAGGACACGTTCACGAGGCGGCCGTGCGCGCTCGCGCGCAGGAGGTCGGCGAAGGCG
>CAWBVZ010000006.1:0-652710 GCA_963792385.1 uncultured Solirubrobacteraceae bacterium
AGAACCTCCCGAGCCCGTCCACCGAACGCCCGATCGGCTTCGGCCGGCTCAAGCGCAAGGAGGACGCGCGCTTCATCCGCGGCGAGGGCAACTACCTGGACGACATCCGGCTGCCGGGCATGGTGCATGGCGCGATCCTGCGCAGCCCGTATGCGCACGCGCGCATCCTCTCGATCGACACGTCGAAGGCGCTGGCGCATCCCAACGTCGCCGCGGTCGTCACCGCCAAGGACCTCGAGACGCTCGGCCTCGCCTGGATGCCGACGATCTCCTACGACACCCAGGCCGTGCTGGCGGGCGACAAGGTCCGCTTCCAGGGCCAGGAGGTCGCGTTCGTGATCGCGACCGACGAGTACTCGGCGAACGACGCGCTGCAGCTGATCGACGTCGAGTACGAGCCGCTGCCGGCGATCGTCAACGCGCGCAAGGCGCTTGACGACGACGCGCCGCTGATCCGCGACGACAAGATCGGCCAGCGCGACAACCTCGCGAGCCCGACGTGGGAGGCCGGCGACGAGTCCGCCACCGACGCCGCGTTCGCCGAGGCCGACACGGTCGTCACCCGCGACATCATCTATCCGCGCTGTCACCCGGCGCCGCTGGAGACGTGCGGGATCATCGCCGACTTCAACCCGAAGACCGGCCAGCTCGACATCTACAACGGCAACCAGGCGCCGCACGCGCACCGCACGGTCTACGCGCACGTCGCGGGGCTCGCCGAGCACATGATCCGGATCATGTGCAACGACATCGGCGGCGGCTTCGGCAACAAGGTGCCGGTGTATCCCGGCTACGTGTGCGCGATCGCCGGCTCGATCGTCGCCGGCGTGCCGGTCAAGTGGATCGAGAACCGCTCCGAGAACCTGATGTCGACCGGCTTCGCCCGCGACTACGTCATGCACAGCGAGATCTGCTCGAAGAACGGCAAGATCACCGGCCTGCGGGTCGACGTGATCGCCGACCACGGCGCCTTCGACAGCACGGCGCAGCCGACGAAGTTCCCGGCCGGGTTCTTCCACATCGTCTGCGGCTCCTACGACCTCGCGGCCTCGCACGTGAAGGTCAAGGCGGTCTACACCAACAAGGCGCCCGGCGGTGTCGCGTACCGGTGCTCGTTCCGCATCACCGAGGCCGTCTACCTCGTCGAGCGGATGGTCGACGCGCTCGCGCTCGAGATGAAGGTCGACCCGATCGACCTGCGGATGAACAGCTTCATCGGCACCGAGCAGTTCCCGTACGAGACGACGACCGGCTGGACGTACGACTCCGGCGACTACCACAAGACGATGCGCGTCGCGATGGACATCGCGGGCTACGAGGACCTGCGCCGCGAGCAGCTCGAGAAGCGCGCGCGCGGCGAGCTGATGGGCATCGGCGTGTCCTTCTTCACCGAGGGCGTCGGCGCCGGGCCGCGCAAGCACATGGACATCCTCGGGCTGTCGATGAACGACGGCGCCGACCTGCGCGTGCACCCGTCCGGCAAGGCCGTGGTGAGCATCAGCGCGCAGACGCAGGGCCAGGGCCATGAGACGACGTTCGCGCAGATCGTCGCCGAGGAGCTCGGCATCCCGCCGGAGGACGTCCAGGTCCGCCACGGCGACACCGACAAGTCGCCCTACGGGCTCGGCACCTACGGCAGCCGCTCGACGCCGGTATCCGGCGCCGCGGTCGCCGTCGTCTCGCGCAAGGTCCGCGACAAGGCGCGCCTGATCGCGGCGACGATGCTCGAGACCAGGCCCGAGGACCTGGCGTGGGAGAAGGGCCGCTGGTACGTCAAGGGCGACCCCGAGCAGGGCGCGATGATCGAGGACATCGCGATGCGCGCCTACAGCGGCGAGCCGATGCCGGAGGGCCTCGAGGGCGGGCTCGACGCGCAGGTGATCTACGACCCGCCGAACCTCACCTACCCCTACGGCGCCTACATCGCGGTCGTCGACATCGACCCGGACACGGCCCAGGTCACGGTCCGCCGCTTCATCGCGGTCGACGACTGCGGCGTGCGGATCAACCCGATGATCGTCGATGGGCAGATCCACGGCGGGCTCGCGGAGGGCGTCGGGATCGCGCTGATGGAGCTGATCAGCTTCGACGAGGAGGGCAACTGCCTGAACTCTTCGTTCATGGACTACCTGATCCCGACCGCGCTCGAGTGCCCCGACTTCGAGCTCGGCGAGACCGTCACGCCCTGCCCGCACCATCCGCTCGGCGCGAAGGGCGTCGGCGAGTCACCGAACGTCGGCTCGCCGCCGGCGATCGTCAACGCGGTGATCGATGCGTTGTACGAGACGCATGGCGTCGAGCACGTCGACATGCCCTGCACCCCTGCGCGCGTGTGGGCGGCGATGCAGGGGCGTCCCGAGCCGCCACAGTGACGGGGCCGAACAAGTTCCCGCGACCCGGACGAGGTCGCTCACCTCGTCCCCGACATAGAGACGCTGGCCCAGCGTCTTGCGAGCGTCGACTACCTCGTCGACGAGGGCCTCGCGACGTCGATGTACCTCAGCGTGCGGCTGCCGCAGCCGCTGTTGCTCGAGGGCGCGGCGGGCGTCGGCAAGACCGAGGCCGCGAAGGCGCTGGCGGCCGTGCTCGACACGCCGCTGGTCCGCCTCCAGTGCTACGAGGGCATCGACGCCGCCGAGGCGCTGTACGAGTGGAACTATCCGCGCCAGCTGCTCAGCATCCGGCTCGCCGACGCCGGCGGCTCGACGCTCCGCGAGGAGGATCTGTTCGGGCCGGACTATCTGATCCGGCGGCCGCTGCTGCGCGCGCTCGAGCACCCGGGCCCGCGGCCTGCGGTGCTCTTGATCGACGAGATCGACCGCGCCGACGACGACTTCGAGGCGTTCCTGCTCGAGCTGCTCGCGGACGCGAGCGTGACGATCCCGGAGATCGGCACGATCACCGCCACGCACCCGCCGATCATCGTGCTGACCTCGAACCGGACGCGCGATCTTCACGACGCCGTCAAGCGCCGCTGCCTCTACCACTGGATCGACTACCCCAAGCCGGAACGCGAGGTGGAGATCGTGCGCCGGCGCGTCAAGGGCGCCTCGCAGACGCTCGCCGTGCAGGTCGCGAACGCGGTCTCGCGGATGCGCGACAGCGACGTCCAGAAGCCGCCGGGGGTCGCCGAGGCGATCGACTGGCTCGCCGCGCTGAGCCTGCTCGGCATCGAGCGCCTGGATGCCGCGGCGGTCGATCGCACGCTCGGTTCGGTGCTCAAGTACGGCGAGGACCAGGAGGTGATCCGCGCGGCCGGCCTCGAACAGCTCGTGCGCAGCGGTGACTGACTTCGGCGTCGAGACGATCGTGCTCGACCTGCCACCGCTGGCGGGGGCGCTGAGCCAGCGCCTGCACGAAGCCGGCCTGCCGATGACGCCCGCGCGGGCAACCGAGTTCACCCGTGCGCTCCAGCTCGTGCGTCCGGTGTCGCGCCGGCGCTTGTACTGGACCGCCCGCGCCGTGCTCGTCTCCGATCCGGCCCATGTGAAGGCGTTCGACGCGGTCTTCTTCGCGGTGTTCGGCAGTCGCGACCGCGACGAGACGTTCGCGTCCGAGGACGACGACACCGCCGCTGCGCCGCCGGACGACCGGCCGGCGGCCGATCACAAGACCGCGTCCGGCGACACGGCGGGCGGCGTCTCATGGGCGCCGCCCGGCACGGGCGACGGCGACGAGGAGCGCGCCGAGGTCGAGGTGCCGCTGGCGATGGCGAGCGACGAGGAGCGGCTCGCCGGCAAGCGCTTCGACGCGCTCGACGCACGCGAGCTCGCGCAGCTCTACCAACTGATGTCGCGCCTGCACCTGGCGACGCCGCTGCGGCGCACCCGCCGCTACGAGAAGGGGCGCCACGGGCAGCACATCGACATGCGCCGGACCCTGCGCACGAGCCTGCGCACCGGCGGCGATCCGATCCGGCTCGCGCGCCGGCACCGGCGCATCGCCCGCCGCAGGCTCGTGTTGCTGTGCGACATCTCGGGCTCGATGGAGCCGTACGCCCGCGCGTACCTGCAGTTCCTCACCTGCGCCGCCGGCAGTGATCCGAAGGCCGAGGCGTTCGTGTTCGCCACCCGGCTCACGCGCCTCACCCGCGCGCTCGCCTCCCGCAACCCGGAGCGCGCGATCCAGCGCGCCGCCGCCGCCGCGCCGGACTGGTCGAGCGGGACGCGGATCGGCGATGCGCTGAAGGCGTTCAACGACCGCCACGGGCGTCGCGGCATGGCTCGCGGCGCCGTGATCGTGATCCTCTCGGACGGCTGGGAGCGCGGCGACCCGATGCTCGTGGGCCGCGAGATGGAGCGCCTGGCTCGCCTCGCCCACCGGATCGTGTGGGTGAATCCGCGCGTCGGCGCGCACTCGTTCTCGGTGCAGGCCGGCGGGATGGTGGCCGCGCTGCCGCACTGCGACGCGCTCGTGAGCGGCCACAACTTCCAGGCACTTGGCGAGGTCGTCGCCGCGATCGGCGGCGCGCCCGCGAGCGAGCGGCCCGCGCCGGAGCCGCGCGCCGAGCGGGAGCCGGAGCCGTGGGCCAGCGCGACGCCGGTCGCGGGCAGCTCCGTCGCGATGCCCAGCGGGCACGGGCCGAGCCGCGGCAACACGACTCCAGGATGGGTGACCGATGAGTGACGACGCGGCCAAGATCTGCATCTATCCGGGCTGCGAGCGGCCGGCCGTGCCACCGCACCCGCTCGGCGGCCCGCAACCGGCCTTCTGCGACCTCGAAGAGCACAACGCGCTGACCGCCCACCAGGAGCGCCAGCGCCTCGAAAGGAGCTCCACCAATGGCTGACGAGGCGTACCGAGCCGTCTTCCTGCGCGTGCACCCGACCGGCAAGATGGTGCTCAGCCTGACGACCGACTCCGACGGGCGCGAGAGCGAGTACGCGCACCTCGTCGCCGCCGAGCTCGGCGTTCCCGCGCTCGACGTCAAGGTCGTAGCGGCGGACACCGACCGCTTCGGCACCGGTCACGGGTACAACACGAGCCCGTCCGACGGGGCGCCGGCGGCGATCGCCAGCGCCACCGCCAAGATCCGCGACAAGGGGCAGTTGCTGGCCGGGATGGCGCTGGACGCCGACCCGGCGACGCTGAAGTGGTTCAACGGGGCGTGGGTGAAGGGCGAGGGAGGCGATCCCACCGACGCCAAGACGGTCGAGGACGTCGCCCTGTACGCGCACGGGACCGGCGCGCTGCCACCCGGGGTCGAGGGCGGCCTAGACGCCCAGGCCGTCTACCGCGACTGAGACCTCGACCTCGTCGACGACCTTCAGCGCTCCGAACAGACCGGAGTACGGCTTCATGCCCCAATCGGTCTGCTTGACGACGGTGGCGGCGGTGAGCGTGCCGTCGCCGGGGGCGGCGACGTCGAAGGCGAGCGGGCGGGTCTTCCCGAACAGCGTCAGCTCGCCCTGCACGCTGAGCCCGCCGTCGGCTGCTGCCTCCGCCGCGGTCGAGCGGAACGAGATCGCCTTCTGCTTCAGCACCTCGTCGTCGATCGTCTGCTCGATGTTCGCCTTGTCGTCGTCGCCGAGCGCCTGCATGCCGCCCGTGCCCTCGCGCACGCGCAGCGACCTGGGGTCCGCGGTCAGCTCGATGTTCGTCTCGTCGCCGACGGTCAGCGTGGCCTCCCAGGTGGTGACGTGGATCAGGAGGTTGTGCCCGGCCTTGGCCGCGGCGCCGGTGCGCTTGGTCCGCACCACGAGCGTGCCGTTGTCCGGGCCGAGCTTGTACGTCCCTGTCTTCAGCGGCACCCGCGGCAGCCTATCCATACACTCGCGATCCGACCAAAGGAGCAGCCCATGGCAGTACAGCTCGAGCACCAGTTCTCGACGGAGAAACCGATCGACGACAGCTTCGCCGCCGTCACCGACCTCGAGCGCGTGGTGCCGTGCGTCGAGGGAGGGTCGGTGCTCGAGACGACCGGGCCCGATGCCGTCAAGGCCCAGATCCTCGTACGCATGGGCGCGATGTCGATGACGTTCACGGGCACCGTCGAGATCGTCGAGAAGGACCCGGCGGCCCATACGGCGGTGCTGAGCGTCAAGTCCAAGGAGGCCGGCGGGCAGGGCCATGCGAACGCGACGGTCGCGTTCGCGCTCGCCGACGGCGGCGGCACGATCAACACCAACGCGCAGATCACCGGCAAGGCCGCGTCGATGGGCGAGGGCGTCGTCGCCGGCGTGCTCGACGCGCTGATCAAGGACTTCACCGGGAAGCTCGGAAAGCTCTGACGCGATGGCGCGCGTCACGATGCGCGAGGTCCGGCCCGGCGAGGTCCCGCCCGACGGCGCGACCGCGGTCCAGGAGTCCGTCGACCGGCCGGCGTTCCGCGGCAACGGGCCGGACGACTACGTCTGCGTCTCGTGCGGCAACGTCCTCGCCGAGTCGATGCACGACATCCAGATGACGTTCCGGGTGCGCGTCAAATGCGCGCGCTGCAAGACGGTCAACGTCTCGGCGACCGACGTCAAGGACCCGTCGCTCAGGAAGCGCTGAGCGCGAGCAGCTCAGCACGGTGGCGGCGGTAGGCGGCGGCACCGTCGCCGTCGACGGCCGCGATCCGGACGAGCGGCGGATGGCCCATCGCCGGCGTCGCGAGGTCGCGCAGCGCGTCGTGGTACGCCCGCTCCCGCGGCATCCCGCCGAGCCCGAACCCCTTCGCGGCGAGGCCGCGATCGAGGCCGTCGGTCCGCGCGCACCAGA
This sequence comes from uncultured Solirubrobacteraceae bacterium, assembly GCA_963792385.1. GTDB lineage: Bacteria > Actinomycetota > Thermoleophilia > Solirubrobacterales > Solirubrobacteraceae > DASSUW01. Next base: position 6,703 of record CAWBVZ010000006.1, read on the forward strand.
CGCGGCACAGCTCCTTGTGTTCGCCGAGGTCGAACCCGACGGTCGCGTCGGCGCGGTACAGCTCGAGCGCCGTGAGCCGGAACGAGGTGAAGTGCGGCGAGCCGTCGACCTCGATCACCGTTCCGGTCTCCGCGTGCACGAGGTCGACCGGCAGGAACAGGTTCTCGCGTGACGCGTGCAGGACCGACACGTCGCCCTTGAGGCGTGCGTAGATCGCGGCGAGCTGCTCGAGCGCCGCCTTCACCGGCTCCACGATCGCCGGGTCGCGGCGCGCCTTGGCGACGCGCTCGAGCCCGACGTGGCCCTGCTCGCACAGCCAGTCGAACGACTGCCTGGAGAGCACGATGCCGTCCTCGGCCGCCGCCTCGGCGAATGCCGAGTGAACATCTCCAGGCCCCACTGGACGGATGCTAGCCTCGCCGCCGCCCGCCATGTCCGACCTCTCGCCCGACGAGCTGCGTGCCGCCGTCGCCCGCCTCGGGTGGTTCCACTCGATCGACCTCGGGCACGGGATCGTCACGCCGGGGCGCGACGAGTCGAGCCGCAAGCTCGGCTGGATCGGCCTGCCTGACGACCTGCGCGGCCGCACGGTGCTCGACGTCGGCGCCTGGGACGGGTTCTTCTCGTTCGAGGCCGAGCGGCGCGGCGCCGAGCGCGTGCTGGCCGTCGACGGACCGGCATGGAGCGAGCCCGCCTGGGGGCCGGACGGCTACGGGACCAAGGCGCCGTTCGAGCTCGCGCGCCGCGCACTCGGCTCGCGCGTCGAGGACCGCGACATCGAGCTCGACGCACTCGGGCCGGAGACGGTCGGGCGGTTCGACGTCGTGCTGTTCCTCGGCGTGCTCTACCACCTCAAACACCCGTGGCCCGTGCTCGAGCGGGTGGCGAGCGTGTGCGACGGGCTGCTGATCGTCGAGACGCACGCCGACCTGCTCGAGCTCCGGCGCCCCGCGATGGCCCTCTACCCGGGCGCCGAGCTCGGGGGCGACGCGTCGAATTGGTGGGGCCCGAACGTCGCGGCGCTGACCGCGATGCTGCGCGAGGAAGGGTTCGCTCGCGTCGAGGTCGTCCATCGCGAGGCGCGCGCGTATCGGTTCGGGCGCGCTGCCTACCGGCGGCTGCGCGGACCGCGGTTCCGGGCGCAGCAGGGCCGCGTGACGGTGCACGCACACCGCGCCGCCTGACGACGGTCGAGGGCGCCCCGGTGAACCCTCGATCTCGCGGGCGCGGTGTCGAATACGTGCGTGACCTTCGACCTCGTCGTAGACGGCGCCACCCGCGTGCCGCTGCTGGCCGACGTGACGCTCGGTCGCGCGCCGGGCTCGACCGTCGTGCTGGGCGACCCGACCGTGTCACGCCTGCACGCGCGCATCCGGGCCGCGAACGGCTCGGGACCGGTGCTCGAGGACGCGGGCTCGTCGCACGGGACGTTCGTGGACGGCGAGCGCGTGCGCGGGCCTGTCCTGCTGCACGACGGAGCGAGGATCCGGCTCGGCGATGCCGAGCTGGTGGTCGAGCGGCGCCGCGACGCCGCTGAGGCAGGCCGCACGATCGTCGTGCCGGCGACGGCGACGCTGCCCGCCGCGATCCCGGCGCAACCGCGCGTGCGGTCGGGCTACGCGCTCAAGCGCCTCGAGGCGGCGGAGGGCGACCGGCGCTGGGTGCTCCGTGACCTCGAGGCCGACACGTTCCTGCGGCTCAGCGACGACGACGCGCGGCTGTTCGAGCTGATCGATGGCTCGCGCTCGCTGACCGAGCTGATCGGCGCGGCCGAGCAGCAGTTCGGCGCGAGCGGCCCGGCGCGGCTCGCGCGGCTGCTCGCGGACCTCGGCGAGCGCGGCTTCCTGGCGGGCGTGGAAAGCGCGGCGGCCGGGACGGTCGCGGCGCCGCCGTCGCGGTCACAGCGGCTGCTCCGTCCGCGCGTGAAGACGTTCGCCGGCGTCGGCGCCTGGTTCGATGCGCTGTACCGTCACGGCGGCCGGCTGCTGTTCACGCGGCCGGTGCTGATCGCGCTCGGCGTGCTGGCGGCGGTGGGCGTCGGCGTGTTCGCGTACCTGGTGGCCGGACGCTACGGGACGCCGTTCGTCGTCGCGTCCAAGATCGGGCTCGGCGGGCTCGTGTTCCTGGTCGGGCGGTTCGCGGTGGTCGCGATGCACGAGCTGGCCCACGGGTTGACGATGGCCTCGTACGGGCGCCGGATCGAGAGCGCCGGCCTGAAGCTGATCCTGGTGTTCCCGTACGCGTTCGTCGACACGTCGGAGGCGTGGTTCGAGCCGCGAAAGCGGCGGATCGCGATCAGCGCCGCGGGGCCGGCCTCGGACTTCACGCTCGGGGCAGTGTTCTCGCTCTGCTGCCTGCTGCTGGCGCCGGGAACGGTGCGGGACATCTGCTTCCAGCTCGCGTTCGCGGCCTACATCGGGGCGTGCTTCAACCTCAACCCGTTCCTCGACCGCGACGGCTACCACATCCTCGTGGACGTCCTGCGCGAGCCGGGGCTGCGGCGACGGGCGCGCGAGCAGTTCGCGCGGCGGCTGGCCGGCCGCCCGGACGACGGCGACTCGCCGGTGCTCGCGCGCTACTCGCTGTTCGGCCTCGTGTGGTCGTGCGTGGCGGCGCTGTTCGTGGTCGGGATGACGCTGCGCTACCGGGCCACGCTCGAGGCGGTCGCACCCACCGGCTGGATCGTCTGGGCGTTGATGGCGGCGGTGTGGATCGCGGTGTTCCTGCCGGTGCTCTTCGGGGTCGGCCGGCCGCTCGCCCAGCGCGTGCGTGCCTCGCGACGGGGCGGCGACGCGTAAGATCGCAACGTGCTGACGTCAGTGGCGCCGTTGCTCGAGGGGCGCCGGATCGTCGTCTGCGCCGGGTCGGGCGGGGTCGGGAAGACGACCACCGCGGCCGCGCTGGCGATGGGGATGGCCGAGCGCGGGCTGAAGGTCGTCGTCGTCACGATCGACCCCGCCAAGCGGCTCGCGGACTCGCTCGGGCTCGAGGAGCTGGGCAACGAGCCGCGGCTCGTCGATCCCGAGCGCTTCAGCGAGCACGGGGTCGAGATCCGCGGCGAGCTGTGGGCGCTGATGCTGGACGCCAAGCGCACGTTCGACGAGCTGATCGAGCGGCTCGCGCCCGACAGGGCGACCGTCGATGACATCCTCGCGAACCGGATCTACCAGCAGCTCTCGAGCGCGGTCGCCGGCTCGCAGGAGTTCACCGCGATCGCGAAGCTGTACGAGCTCGACCAGGAGGGCGACTACGACCTGCTGGTGCTCGACACGCCGCCGTCGCGCAACGCGCTCGACTTCCTCGACGCCCCGGCCCGGCTCGCCGGGTTCTTCCAGGGCCGCGCGATCAAGATGTTCCTGCGCCCGGCGGGCCTGGGCGGGCGGATCCTCGGCCGTGGCACCGGCGTCGTGTTCGGGCTGATGGAGCGCCTGACCGGCATCGACCTGCTGCACGACCTGTCGGTCTTCTTCCGCGCGCTCGGCGGGATGATCGACGGCTTCACGGAGCGTGCGCGGCGCGTCGGCGCGCTGCTCGAGGACCCGGCCACGACGTTCCTGATCGTCACCGCTCCCCGCCACGACCCGGTCGAGGAGGCGATCTTCTTCCACCGCAAGCTCACCGACGCCGGCATGCCGTTCGGCGGCCTCGTCGTCAACCGCATGCACCGCGCGCAGGACGCGGCGCTGTCACGCGCCGCGGTGTCGAAGCTCGGCGAGGACCTCGCCGGCCGGGTCGCGACCGCGGCGCACGAGCTGTCCGCGCTCGCCGCCCGCGACGCCGCCAACGTCGAGCATCTCCGCAGCCGCCTCGGCGACCCGCCGACGATCATCGTCCCGGAGCTCGACAGCGACGTCCACGACGTCGAAGGCCTCGCGCTCGTGCGCGCACACCTGTTCGGCGACGACTGACGCGGCGAAGGTGCCCGTTTGCAGCGCTTTCCCGTAAGGGGGTCTGACCCCCTTACGGTGTTCGCCGCGTAAGGGGGTCTGACCCCCTTACGCGAGGGGCTCGCCGACGCCGAGCTCGGCCTCGAGCATCTCGTCGGCGACGCGGCGCAGTTGCGGGTCGAGGTGACCGCAGAGGACGTCGCGCAGGACGGCGCGGAGGTTGCCGCCGAGATCGGCGATCAGCTCTTCGACGTCCGGCTCCGGACGGACGTGGCCGGCGATCGCGGCGCGCTCGAGCCGGATCACCTCGTCGAGGCGGCGCTCGAGCGCCGGGCGGTCCTCGCGCGTCGCGCAGATGACGGCGAGGCGCTCGGCCATGCCCTCGTAGCCGCCAGCGTCGGGGTCGGCGAGCAGCGCGCGGCCGGCCAGCAGCCAGTCCGTCAGCGCCTCGACGGCGAACGAGCGCTCGCAGCCGAGCTCGAACCGCCGCAGCGCCCAGGCCAGCTCGCCGCCGCGCGGCGTGCGGCGGGTGACGAGCGCGCAGAACGCGCGCAGCGGGTCCTCCTCCTCGGCGCCGAGCAGGCAGTCGCCCGCGTCGCGGCGCACGCCGGTGGCGAGCGGCACCGCGCTCCAGGCGCCACCGTCGGTGCGCGCCCAGGCGGTCGGGCCGAGTGACGGCTCGGCGTCGTCCCACAGGCGCAGCGCGGTCTGGAGCCGCCGCAGCCGGCGGCCCGCGCCCTCGAGTGCGCGATCGTCGCCGACTGCCGCGTCGAGCGCGAGCATCGCGACCGTGCCCGTCGCGTCGACGCGCAACTCCTCGGGCACGTCGCGGAGCGTCTCGGCGCACACGAGCGAGAGACCGTCGCCGAGCGAGACCTCGTCGCTCTCCAGCACCAGGCCTTCGACGGCGGCGAGCACGACCGCCAGCATCCGGTCGCCGTACGCGGCCTCCTCGAGCTCGGCGAACGAGGCCTCGAAGCGGTCGCGGTCGAACGCGAAGTCGGTCGACTCCGCCCACACCGAGCTCAGGAACGCCTGTAGCGCTGTCTGCGCCTGGGCGCGCGCGTCGGGCGACGGCGTGCGCCGCCCACGGGCCTGCAGGTAGGCGGGTAGATCGGGCAGGATGCTCAAGCCCTGGACCGTCGGCGCATAGGACGGGAGCTTGGCCAGCTCGGGCGAGCGATCGGCGATGAAGCGGCCGGTCAGCGGGCGGTAGCAGTACAGCGGAGCGGAGGCGCGGCCCTGGTCGATCAGCTCGAACGGGACCTCAGCTCCGCCGGAGATCTCCTCGGCGAGCTGCCATGAGGCCTCCTCGACGAAGGCCACGAGCGAGTCGTGCAGGGCGCGGTTGTGCATGCGCCGCTCGTTCGCCCCCGGCGCGAGGCCTCCTCCCACGCGCACGCGGGATTGCAAGCACACCTAGCGGACGGAACCGATCAGGCGGCGACGGAATGCTGCTCTTCGGGCTCCTCGACGCACGCGGCGTCAGAGCCCAGCCACTCGCGACCGTAGACCCGCATCGACTCGACGATCGGGACCAGCGCGCGGCCCTTCTCGGTCAGCGCGTACTCGACGCGCGGCGGGACCTCGGGGTACGTCTGGCGGGCGACGATGCCCGCCTCCTCCAGCGCCCGCAGGCGCAACGAGAGGGTGCGCGGCGAGATGCCCGCCAGCGAGCGCTCGAGCTCACAGAAGCGCGACCGGCCGTCCGCGAGGTCGCGGATCACCAGCAGCGTCCACTTGCCGCAGACGATGTCGGCGGTACGACAGACAGGACAGTCGGAGTTCGGCACGGAACCCAGGATATCGCAACACTTCACGAACTGAAGTGTTGATCAGGGCGCGGTCAGGCCGATCTCCAGCTCGCGTTCCTCGGTGCCGCGGACCACGGTGACGGCGAGCTTGTCCCCGGCGGTGTCGAGCGCGTCGAACAGATCGTCCATGCTCGCGAGCGCGCGATCGCCCGCCCGCACCAGCAGGTCGCCGCGCTCCAGGCCGGCGCGGGCTGCCGGGCTGCCGTCGACCACGCCGCGCACGAGCAGGCCGTCACGGTCGGGAAGGCCGACCGCGGCCCGCATCTTGCGCGCGACGCGTGGCGGCGCGAGCGCGACGCCGAGCCGCGGCCGCTCAGCCGCCTCGCCACGGGCCAGCTCGCCCACGCGGCGCTGCAACGCGGCGTCGGCCGGCAGCGCGAGAATGAACCCGCCGTCGCGGCGCACGGCGTTGAGCCCGAGCAGGCGCCCGGTGGTGTCGACCAGCGGTCCGCCGGACGAGCCGCGGGGGAGCGGTGCCGTGTGCTCGATCGACCCGGCGACCCGGCGGCCACGCGGGCCGCGGAAGCCGCGTCCGGTGGCGGACACGAGGCCGAACGTCGTGCGCAGGCCGCGCCCGCCGGGGTTGGCGAGCGCGAGTACCGGCGTGCCCGCGGTCGGCGGCTCGCCGGCCGGGTCCCACGCGAGCGGGGCCACGTCGCCGGTCTCGACGGCGATCACCGCGACGTCGAGGTCGGGATCCGATCCCGCGACGCGCCCTTCGGCCACCTCGCCGTCCGCGAACGTGACGGCAACCTCCTCGCCGCGCAGCACGTGCGCGACGGTGAGCACCTGACCCGGCGCGATCACCACGCCCGAGCCGCGGCCCCAGCCGCGCCCGAGCCCGACCACCGACGGCCCGACGCCGTCCGCGGCCTCAGCGACCGCCTGCTGGAGTGCTTCGAGTACCTGATTCATGGCTCCACCCTAGTTACTTGCAACTTGCAAGTCACCAGCGTACCAGTCCGCCGGCGGGGGTCGACCAGTGTCTCGAGTCGTAAGTTCGGTCGCTGGCTGCGGGATGCATGGTCGTGTCTGGCGTTCGGCGGCGGCCTGGCTCGTACCGGGCGTACTTGCATGGCCGCCGCCGGGCGCCAGGCGCGAGCAGGCGCCCGCAGACGGCCACCGAAATTCCGGCTCGGGACACTAGGCTCGCTGTGCGTGCGCAAGAAGACCCATCCGCCGTCATCTCCGCTCGCCGACGCCCTCGCCCGCGTCGGCGACCGCTGGACGCTGCTCGTCGTCGCCGCGCTGCTCGACGGCCCGCGCCGCTTCAACGAGCTCCAGGAGTCGCTGGACGGGATCGCGCCGAACGTGCTCAGCGCGCGCCTGAAGGCGCTCACCGAGCAGGCGCTGGTGGTCGCGCAGGCGTACAGCGACCGGCCGCCGCGGTTCGTCTACGAGCTGTCGGAGTCCGGCCGCGAGCTGGCCGGCGCCCTGCGGCTACTCGCCGACTGGGGCGCGCGCACCGGCGGCGGCGAGCCGTACCGCCACGATGCGTGCGGCACCGCGCTCGAGGCCCGCTGGTGGTGCCCGAGCTGCGAGCAGGTGGTGGACGACCCCGCCGACGGCGACGGCGAGGTCGTGCACGTCTAACCGATTGCGGGCTCGGCCCCGCGCACGCGGCCTTCCGACGGCTGCACGAGCACCCAGCCCTGGCCGGAGAACGACATCTGGAGGCTCTCCCCCGACGCGCGGCCGATCAGGTTCTTCATCTTGAAGTCGGTCTTCAGGCCCGTCTTCACACTCGAGGACCACGTGATCGCGGCCTGGGCGTCGGCGAACGTCGGCGCCGCGTCGACGTCGAGCAGGACCGGCGGGCCGTCGGACACGATCGCCACCCAGCCGGTGCCGTGCAGCGACATGTTCGTGAGGCCGCCGCCGATCACGCCGCTGGCGCCTTCCACGCGCTTGATGTCCCAGTCGATGCCCGAGTCGAACGCGAGCAGGTTCGGCCCGTTAACGGTGATGAAATCGTTCTCGAGAAACAGCAGGTGGATGTCCTGCGCCTGGTCGGCCAGGAACACCTCGCCGCTGCCGGTGACCTTCATCAGCTGGCTGCCCTCGCCGCTCACCGCCTTCTTGAGCATGCGCCCGATCCCGCCCGATCCGGCGTGCTCGAACATCACGTTGCCCTGGTAGGCGACCATCGAGCCGAGCTTGGCCTGGACCGTGACCTGGTCCAGGCGCACCTTCAACAGCTTCGAATTCTGCAGCGCGAACGCGTCCTGGGACTGCGTCTCGCTGAACTCCGTGAGCGTGCTCTGCATGCGCCGGAAGCTAGTCCGGCGCGTGCAGACGCGTCAACTAGTAGGTGACGCCCGGCGGCGGTGCCGACGTCTGCGGTGCCGCCGGCGGGGGCGGCTGCGGGTCAGTCAGTCCGACGGTCATCGGCGCGGACGGCACCGGCGGCGGCGGAGCGGCCGACTCGCCCACGGGAGCGGGCGGCGCCGTGTCGACTTCGGCCTCGGGGCCGTCGTCGCCGGTGGCCTTCGAGGCCGCCAGGACCATCAGCTTGAAGTCGTGCGGCTTCGAGGCGACGCGCATCGCATCGTCCATCGTGACCTTGCCCGCGTGCAGGTGCTGCAGCAGGTGCTGGTCGAACGTCTGCATCCCGTAGTACGCGCCCTCGCTGATCACCTCGGGCAGTTGCCCGGTCAGCTTCGGGTCCAGGATCATGTCGTGCACGCGGCCCGTCATGACGAGGATCTCGCAGCAGGCCACGCGGCCGGCGCCGTCGGCGGTCGGGACGAGGCGCTGCGACACGATGCCCTTCAGCGTGCCGGCGATCATCGCTCGCGCCTGCTGCTGCTGGTGCGGCGGGAAGAAGTCGATGATTCGGTTGATCGTCTCGGACGCATCGACCGTGTGGAGCGTCGAGAGCACGAGGTGACCGGTCTCGGCGGCGCTGAGCGCCGTGTGGACGGTCTCCTCGTCGCGCATCTCGCCGATCAGGATCGTGTCCGGATCCTGGCGCAGCACGCGACGCAGCGCGCGCTTGAACGAGGCCGTGTCGGCGCCGACCTCGCGCTGGTTGATGATCGAGTTGCGGTCGCGGTGCAGGAACTCGATCGGGTCCTCGATCGTGACGATGTGCTTGGCCATCGACCGGTTCATGTGGTCGAGCATCGCCGCAAGCGTGGTCGACTTGCCGGAGCCGGTCGTGCCGGTGAGCAGGATGATCCCGCGCTCCTCGAGCGCAAGCTGCGTGACGATCTCGGGCAGGCCGAGCTCGTCGACCGACTTGATCACGACGGGGATCGCGCGCATCACGATCGAGACGGAGCCCCGCTGGCGGAATGCGTTGACGCGGAAGCGGCCGAGGCCCTCGACCGCATACGAGAAGTCGACCTCGTTCTCGGAGGCGAACTCGTCGACCTTGTCGTTGTCGTTGAGCATCTCACCGAGCGCCCGCTCGGTGTCCTCGGGATACAGCCGCTCGGTGTCGGGAATCGGCTCAAGGTGGCCGTGCAGCCGGATGAGCGGATACGAGGGGACCTTCAGATGAAGGTCGGAGCCCTCGGCGGCGATGAGGTAGCGCAGCGCGTGATCAAGATCGAAAGCCATGTTCTGGTCAGGATCGGCACCGCCGCGCCACCCCTTGAGCTTCAGCGGTAGAAGTAGGGGTCCAGGACCCGCACCTCCGTGATCGCATTCACGGGAAGGTCGTTGCCGGCGGCCGTGCGGCGGATCGCCTCGGGATCGGGACCGTCGTAGACGCAGAACGACGTGGACTTGTCGTCGGACACGTAGGAGTGCACCCACGTGACGCCGTCGGCCGCATTGCGCTCGACGACGCCGAGGACGGCGGTGACGCCCTCCTCGTCGATCGGGATGTGGAGACCGTCGGGGAAGGTCCGCTGGACCATGTATCTGGGCATGCCGCGGACGATCTCAGCGCGACGCGATGCCTACATCGGCGAGGTTGCCCATCTTGGCGAATGTAACTGCGGCGTTCCTGCCGGAGCTTGCGACGGCGGGAAAACGCGGCCTATTACGCGACGTCCCTCAGCTTCTGCGCTTCCGCCAGGCTCTGGAGCTTCTTCAGCGACTGGTTCTCGATCTGGCGGATCCGCTCGCGCGTGACGTTGAACGTCCGCCCGACCTCGTCGAGCGTGCGCGGGTGCTCGCCGCCGAGGCCGTACCGCAGCTCGAGCACGCGGCGCTCGCGGTAGGAGAGGTTCTCCAGCGCCTCGCGCAGCGCCTCCTTGGTGAGGATCTCCGCCGCCCGCTCGTACGGCGACTCGGCGCGCTCATCGGCGATGAACTGGCCGAACTCGGACTCCTCCTCGTCGCCGACCGGCTTCTCGAGCGAGACCGGAGCCTGCGCGGAGCGCTTGATCGACTCGACCTCGTCGGGCTCGATGCCCGTGTGGTGGGCGATCTCCTCCGCGGTCGGCTCACGGCCGAGCTCGGTGACGAGCTTGCGCTCGGCACGGCCGATCTTGTTCAGCTTCTCGACGACGTGGACCGGGATGCGGATCGTGCGCGCCTTGTCGGCGAGCGCGCGGGCGATCGCCTGGCGGATCCACCAGGTCGCGTAGGTCGAGAACTTGAAGCCCTTGCGGTAGTCGAACTTCTCGGCCGCACGCACGAGGCCCAGCGTGCCCTCCTGGATCAGGTCCAGGAACGGCAGGCCCTGGTTGCGGTAGTTCTTCGCGATCGAGACGACGAGCCGCAGGTTGGACTCGACCATCTTCTGCTTCGCGTCGAGGTCGCCGCGCTCGATCCGGCGCGCCAGGTCGACCTCTTCCTGGGCCGTGAGCAGACGGACCTTGCCGATGTCCTTCAGGAACAGCTGAAGGGAGTCGGTCGTCATGTCCGGCTTCAGATCGAGCGTCGTCTTCTTACGGCGCCCGCGCTTGTCCGGTGCGCGCTCCACCTGCGCTGCCTCGAGCGCGGGATCGACTTCCTCGACAAGCTCGATCTCGGACTTCTCGAGGTACCCGTGAAGCTCTTCGACATCCGCCTCGTCGAGATCGATCTCCGCCACGGCGGTCGAGATCTCGGCGAACGTGAGGACGCCGACCTGCTGCCCCTTTAGAAGGAGGGCTTTGACTTCTTCGAGTTCTTGGAGGTCAACTACAGACATCGGTTCCTGTTCTCGGCGAGCGCCCTGCGGGGGCGACAGGGGACTGAACATACACCGCCTCGATCGGCACTCCTCGACCCGGAGTACAGCTGGAGAGCACGACGCTAGGAGATGAGTCTAGGAGCTATATTTTTTGAAGTCAACGAGAGCTAAAGGCCCTCGTCGGGCAATGACTGTATCCCGTGGAGACGCGATCGCGGGATGAATTTCGTTCCACGGTTCAAGCCATGGCAGAAAAGACCGCGAAGAAGAAGCCGAAGAAGGCCGCGAAGCCCGCAGCCGACGCCAGCGTGCTCGGCAGCCTGCCGACGACCCGCCCGACCCGCATCGGCGGCGCGCGGCGCGCAGGCGCGGCACCCGCGTCCAGCGCGGCCGCTCCGAAGGCCAAGGCCACGACGGCGAAGACGACCGCGACGAAGGCCAAGGCCGCAGCTCCGAAGGCTGGCGCGCGGAAGCCAGCGGCCTCGAAGGCAGCCGCACCGAAGGCGACCGCGACAAAGGCCGCGGCTCCGAAGCCGAAGGCCGCCGCGAAGCCAGCGACCCCCGTCACGCCCCCGATGCCGCCTCCGGACCAGGACCGCCGGCCCGGTGGGCCGCCGCGAGGCACCGAGATCGTCACCACGGCAGTCCAAGCGGCGGGCGAGCTGGCGCAGATCGGGCTCACGGTCTCGGGCCAGCTGCTCAAGCGCGCAGCCGGGCGCTTGCCGCGCCCGTAGCCAGTCCGCGGTAAACGTTCGCCGTAGCGCTCCACGCGGGCTCGCGTTCTGCTAGCTTGCCGCCTCGCCGAGTCGCTGTGGACTAAAACCGCAGCGAACGGGGGAACCACTGCGGCGGGGATGCCGCGGGGGCGAATCGGCCGGAGGTCACCGGCTGTAGCGCTGCTTTCTCTGCGCGAGCCCGTCAGCTCACCTCGTAGGCAACGGAGAAAGCATCGTGACGAGGTCATTGGGTCAAAGACTGCTGCTGTACGTCATCGCGCTCGCGGCGCTCGCCGCGCCGAGCGTGGCGGTTGGCGACCCTCCGGCTTCCGGAGGCGCCGAGGCGCCGCCGGCGCCTGCGACCGAGGGCGTGATCACCGCGTCCGGCCCGCAGGGCGCGATCGCCACGCGCGCCGGCACGATGGTGCGAAAGCTGGCGCGCTTCCGCGGGAGCGTGCCGTCAACGGCGGCCGGCCGCACGGTCAACATCGAGCGGTTCGACGACGCCAAGCAGGCGTGGGCAACCGTGGCGACCGCCGTCGTTGCCGCGGACGGCGCCTACCTGGCGCGCTGGCGTGCCGACGCCGCCGGCCAGTACCGCGTCCGTGCCGTGCTTGAGACGTCCGGCGAGGCGGCGGCGGCCAGCGCCTCGCCCGAGCTGGCGATCACGGTGCACCGGCCCGCGATGGCGACCTGGTACGGGCCCGGCTTCTACGGCCGCCGGACCGCGTGCGGCGTCCGCATGACCCGCTCGCTGCTCGGCGTCGCGCACAAGAGCCTTCCCTGCGGCACGCAGGTCGCCGTCCTCTACAAGGGCCGCCGCATCACGGTGCCGGTGGTCGACCGCGGCCCGTTCCGGCGCGGCACCCGCTGGGATCTCACGGCCGCGACGGCCGGCGCGCTCGGCTTCAAGTTCACCGATCGCCTCGGCGCCGTCCGCGTCCGCTCGGCGAAGCCCTCCGCGTAGACCCATCCGTCGCCGCTGATCGGGGTAGTGCCCGAGGATGACCCCCGACCCTGTCCTCGTGACCGGAGCCACGGGCTCCGTCGGCTCCGCCTTGGTCCCCGAGCTGCTGCGGCGCGGGCACGGCGTGCGCGCGCTCGTCCGCGATCCGTCGCGCGCCGCCCTCCCCCACTCGGTCGACGTCCACGCCGGCGACGCGATCAGCGGCAGCGGCCTGGCGGCGGCGCTCGACGGCTGCAGCACCGCGTACTACCTGATCCACTCGATGGGCCGCGGCGGCACGCAGGACTTCGCCGCCCGCGACCGCGAGGCGGCGGCGAACTTCGGCGAGGCGGCGCGTACCGCCGGGGTCGGCCGCGTGATCTATCTGGGCGGGCTCGGCGACGAGGACTCCGAGCACCTGGGCTCGCGCCTAGAGGTGGCCGAGCTGCTGCGCCAGCGTGTCCCGCAGCTCGTGCACGTGCGCGCCGCGATGATCATCGGCCCAGGGAGCGCCTCGTTCGTGATGCTGCGCTCGCTGGTCGAGCGCCTGCCGGTCATGGTGTGCCCGCGCTGGATCGACACGCGCACGCAGCCGATTGCCTCGCGTGATGTCGTCGCGGCGCTCGCGAGCACGGGAGATCACGAGCAGCCGCCGGACGAGCTCCAGCTCGGCGGCGCCGACGTGCTGACCTACCGTGAGATGATGAGCCGCACCGCCGCCGTCCTCGGGCGCCGCCGGCCCCGGATCGCCAAGGTGCCAGTGCTCACGCCCCGCCTCTCCTCCTACTGGGTCGCGCTCGTCACGCCCGTCGAGACGGGTCTCGTCCGGCCGCTCGTAGACGGCCTCGGCAGCGAGATGGTCGTGACCGAGCCGCCGCCGCCCGGGATCAACGATCGGCCGCTCGGCTTCGACGATGCGGTCCGGGCCGCGCTGGAATGAAACTGCGCCTCCGCCACGCCGGCGACGCCGTCATCAGTGACCTCGATGACAACACGGTGATGGATTCCGGCGGCAGCGTGCGCTCGATCCAGGCGGCGAACGTGACGATGCCGGCGGGCGAGCTCGACGCGCTGTGGACGCCGATGTACCTCGAGCGCCTCGCGCGCACGTATTGGAAGTACCTCTCGCGCGTCTCGCTCGGCCTGATCCGGGTCGAGTACGCCGACACCGAGCGCCGCGTCGTGCTGCTGCGCCGGCCGTTCGTGCTGCTGCGCTTCCGCGCGCCCGAGTACGAGATCAGCGACGGCCGCGGGATCGTGCGCTGGGGGATCCGAGACGGCGTGCTGGTCGCCAAGCGCGACGAGGGCTACCTGGAGATCGACGTCCGCAAGGGCGAGGCCGACCGGCCGGGATACGAGCAGGCGCATGTCGAGGTCGAGGTCGCGAACTTCTATCCGGCGATCGCGACCTGGTTCGCGCGCTGGCTCTACAAGGTCACGCAGTCGCGCATCCACGTGCTCGTGACGCACGGCTTCCTGCGCTCGCTCGCCCGCCGCGAGCTCGAGATGTCGGCCGTCGGCCGGTTCGCCGGACCGGACGAGGCGCCCGTCAGGGTCGGCGACACGCCGTGGGCGGTCGTCGCCGGCGTGGTGGCGGCGGTCGCGGCGGTCGGCTACCTCGTGGTCGGCGCTATCCGTAGCGGGCGGTGAGCTCGCGCAGCTTCGTCCGGTCGTGGCGCGACTGGATGCGCCGCACCGTGCCGGAGCGGCTGCGCATCACGAGCGACTCGGTGCTCGCCCCGCGCGCGCCCGCGTAGCGGACGCCCTCGAGCACGTCGCCGTCGGTCACGCCGGTGGCCGAGAAGAAGCAGTTGTTGCCGCGCACCAGGTCGTCCTGGGTGAGCACGCGGTCGACGTCGTAGCCGGCGTCGACGGCCGCGTGCCGCTCGTGGTCGTCGCGCGGCCACAGGCGCCCGATCAGTCCGCCGCCGTAGCACTTGAGCGCGGCCGCCGAGATCACTCCCTCGGGTGTGCCGCCGATCCCCCACAGGAGATCCACCGGCCGGTCGGGGGAGACCGCCAGCAGCGCGCCGGACACGTCGCCGTCGGGGATCAGCCGCACCCGCGCGCCGGCCGCCCGGATCGCCTCGATGCCCTGCTTGTGCCGCGGGCGGTCGAGCACCACGACCATCACGTCGCGCACGTCGACGCCGTTGCGGTCCGCCACCAGGCCGACGGTCTCGCCGAGCGGCCGGTCGAGGTCGAGCAGGTCGGCGAGGTGCTCGGCGCCGGCCATCTTCTCCATGTAGACGCACGGGCCCGGGTCGAACATCGTGCCGCGCTCGGACAGCGCGATCACCGCGAGCGCGTTCGGCCGGCCGTCGGCCGCGAGCCGCGTGCCCTCGAGCGGGTCGACGGCGATGTCGACTTGCGGCTCTGAGCCGTCGCCGACTTCCTCGCCGTTGTGGAGCATCGGCGCCTCGTCCTTCTCGCCCTCGCCGATCACCACGATGCCGTCCATGTGGACGGTGTGGAGCACCGCGTGCATGCCGTCGACGGCCGCCTGGTCGGCCGCCTCCTTGTCACCGAGCCCCACGAACTGCGCCGCCGACAGCGCCGCCGCCTCGGTGACGCGCACCAGCTCGAGCGCGAGGTTGCGGTCGACTGGGGCTGGGGTCATCTACATCACTCCCGGAGGCTTGCGGACACGTTCGGTCTCGCCGGCGCTCAGCGCGCCGCCGACGATCATCAGGATCGTTCCCAGCAGCGCGCCGAAGAACCCGAGCTGGAGCGAGATCGCACCGCCCGGCTCACCCGGCCGGTCGAGGAAGCCCGCGTAGGCGACGAGGCCGAAGGCGGCGATCGCGACGACCGCCGTCATCTCGCCGCGCGGCCACGACAGCTCGTGCTCGCGGAGCACGATCCAGATCAGGATCAGCGGTGCCGCCGCCGCGGCCAGCAGCAGCCAGCGCATGGTGGTGTGCACCTCCCAGCCGCTGAGCGCGCCGCGCGCCCCGTCGATCACGGCGTTCGGGTTGTCCGGGTCCGTCTCGTACCACGGCAGGAACAGGCAGACGGCGAGCAGCAGCCCGCCCACCGCTGCGACGAGCTCTCCCCTTCCCAGGCCGCCGAAGTTCATGTGCGGGCGAGCCTATAGCCTGCCCGCGTGCGCGAGTTGAGATGGGGTCTGACGCTGCCGTTCGCCGGCGTGCCGCTGGCCGGGCACGAGCCGCTCGTGCGCCGCGCCGAGGCCGCCGGGTACTCCGACCTGTGGACGGGCGAGACGAACGGGCCGGACGGGTTCACGCCGCTCGTGCTCGCCGCCGCCTGGACGGAGCGGATGCGCCTCGGCACCGGCGTCGTGAACCCGTACACGCGCGGGCCGGCAGTGCTCGCCCAGCACGCGGCGGCGCTCGCCGACGCGAGCGGCGGGCGCTTCGTGCTCGGCCTCGGCGCCTCCTCGAACGTGATCGTCGAGCGCTGGAACGAGATGGCGTTCGAGAAGCCGCTGACGCGCATGCGCACCGTCGTGCCGGTGCTGCGCGAGGTGCTGGCCGGCGGCCGCGGGCCCGGCGGCTTCAAGCTCGAGACGCCGCCCGCCGCGCCGGTGCCGATCGCGCTGGCGGCGCTGCGCGACCGAATGCTGCGGCTCGGCGGCGAGCTCGGTGACGGCACGTTCGTGAACTTCCTGCCGCTCTCCGCGACCGAGCACGCAGTGGCGCGCGTACGCGAGGGCGAGGCGGCGGCCAAGCGGGAGGAGACCGAAGTCATCTGCCGCTTCTTCTGCATCCCCGGCGACGGGATAGACCTCGCACGCATGATGTTCGCCGCCTACGCGACGGTGCCGGTGTACGAGGCGTTCTTCCGCGGGCTCGGCTGGGGCGAGGCGATCGACCCGATGGTCACCGCGTGGCGCGAGGGCGACCGCAAGGCGGCGGTCGGGCATGTGCCGGAGGAGCTCGTGCGGGAGATCTTCGTGTTCGGTGACCCGGCCGCGATGCGCGAGCGGCTCCGTGAGTACGCCGCGCGGGGGATCACGACGCTCGTGCTGACGCCGCTCGCTGCGCCGGATGCCCTCCCCGCTCTGATCGACGCGCTCGCGCCGTGAGCGACGGGCTCGTCGACGGCCGCTGCTGGTGGGGCTCCTCCACGCCCGACTACGTGCGCTACCACGACGACGAGTGGGGCCAGCCCGTGCGCGACGATCGCTCGCTGTTCGAGAAGCTCAGCCTCGAGGCGTTCCAGTCCGGCCTGTCGTGGCTGACGATCCTGCGCAAGCGCGAGAGCTTCCGCGCCGCGTTCGCCGGCTTCGAGATCGAGCGCGTGGCGGCGTTCGGGGACGATGATGTCGCGCGGCTGATGGCCGACGCCGGGATCGTCCGCAACCGCGCCAAGATCGACGCGACGATCGCGAACGCGCGCGCCGCCGGCGCGCTCGACGTGCCGCTCGCGGAGCTGCTGTGGTCGTTCGCTCCGGCCGCCCGTCCGCGCCCGCGCACATCCGCCGACATTCCCGCCTCCACGCCCGAGTCGACCGCGATGGCGAAGGAGCTCAAGCGGCGCGGCTTCCGCTTCGTGGGCCCGACGACCGCCTACGCGATGATGCAGGCGTGCGGCCTCGTGGACGACCACATCGAGGGTTGCCTCGTCAAGGCGTCCCGAGGAAGCGCTTCTTCCTCAGCTCCTGCTTGATCGCGGCCTTGGCGTTCGGAAAGCGGGTCAGGCGGAACGGCCCGTCGGTCAGGTTGCCCTGGTTGTAGAGCAGCATCCGCACGCGCTTGTGCGAGTTGACGAAGTCGAAGAAGCGGTGCACGAAGGCGGCGTCGTCGCTGCCCCACAACGCCCACTCGCCGAACACGAACGGCTTCTTCGGGAAGTCGTTGTAGAACGTCTCGAGGTCGGTGAAGTTGGGGAACTTCGAGTAGAAGTCGGTGCCGACCCAGTCGACGTACTTCGGGCCGGGCCAATACGCCCGCGCGCGGTTCGCGTGCGTGTTCGGAGTCCCCTCGGTCTGCGGGACCCACGCCATCGCGACCTGCGGCTGCGGCAGCTCGCTCTCGTTCGTGTCGACCGGCGGCAGCCCGAGCTTGTGGAGCTTGGCGTTGAGGTCGAGCACCGCGCCGCCGCGCAGGATCAGCGTCGCGCGCCGCCACGCCGCCTTGAAGGCGCTCGTGGAGTGCGACGGGCCGCGCGAGCTGCCGTTGCGGTTGTACGCGCAGTAGCCGTTGTTCGTCTGGTTCATCTCCGCCATCAGCCGCACGTACGTCGGCTTGCCGTAGTCGGCGATCCGAAGATTGAGCTTCAGCAGGTGCCGGTCGGCGGCGCCGTTGGCGATCCCGCGCGGGGTGACGGACTCCGGAGTGCCATAGCCGTTCTGCGTCGAGATGTGCAGCATCAGCCGCGAGCCGCTGCGCTCGACCGAGTCGTAGATGAACTCGCTCGAGCCGCCGAACCGCGTGAAGAAGCCGAACACCGACGGGTGCTTGCCGACCTGGCCCTTGTACTGGGAGATCGACGTCGAGCCGGTCACGCCCGTGTAGACCTTGTTCTTGGGCGGCAGCATCGGACCCGCCGTCGCCGGAGCAGCGAACACGAGAGCCATCAGGGCGGTGACGAGCGAGAGGCGGATCATCTGACGACTCTAATCGGCAGATCGAGCGAGATCGCGAATCGGGCCGCCGCCTAGCCATCGCCCCGGTAGGTTGGCGCCGATGCCTCTCTCCCCGCTGGTTCCCGAGCCGGCGCTTCCGGCGCACGAGCTACTCGCCGCGGTGCGGCCGCGCGAGCGTGCAGGCACGGACCGGCCGTTCGTGTTCGTGAACATGGTCGCCACCGCGGACGGGCGCGGGGCGCTCGAGGGCAGCACCCGCCCGCTCGGGGGCGAGGACGACACGGATCTGCTGCTGGAGCTGCGCGCGATCGCCGACGCGGTGCTGATCGGAACCGGCACGCTGCGCGCCGAGGGCTATGACCGGCTCCTGCGCGCCGAGGAGCGGCGGGCGCGGCGGATCGCCGCCGGCTTCGCCGAGGATCCGGTCGCGGTGCTGCTCTCACGCCGGTTCGACATCCCGTGGGAGGCCGGCCTGTTCCAGTCGCCGGAGCAGCCGGTGCTGATCTACACGGGCGTGGCCGGGACGCCGCCGGACGTGCCCGCGCCGGTCGAGGTCGTGGTGCTCGACGACCCTGCGCCGGCCGCCGCGCTCGCCGACCTCCGCGCCCGAGGTGTGCGCGCGCTGGCGTGCGAGGGCGGCCCGACGCTGTTCGGAGCGCTGGTCGCGGGCGGCCTCGTCGACGAGCTGTTCTTGACGATCGCGCCGCTGCTCACCGGCGACGAGTCCGAACCGACGATCGTGTCCGGCGGCAAGCTCGCGCAGCCTGTCGCCATGGAACTGCTGTGGACGCTCCGCTCGGGATCGGAGCTGCTCATGCGGTACGGCCTATAGGGTCCGCGCCCATGCGAATCGAGGGAGCAAGAGCGCTCGTCGCGGGCGGCGCGTCCGGGCTCGGCGCCGCCACCGCGCGCCGCCTGCGCGCAGCCGGGGCCGACGTCACGATCGCCGACCTGAACGCCGAGAAGGGCGAGGCGGTCGCCGCTGAGCTGGACGGGCGCTTCGTGGCCTGCGACGTCACCGACGCCGACCAGGTGCAGGCCGCGGTCGAGGCCGCCGGCGCGCTCCGGATCTCCGTCTGCTGCGCGGGCGTGGGCTGGGCCGAGAAGACCGCCGGCCGGCGCGGGGCGCACTCGTTCGACATGTTCGAGAAGGTGATCCGGATCAACCTGATCGGCACGTTCAACGTCCTGCGGCTGGCGGCCGCGGCGATGCTCGCCGGCGAGCCCGACAACGAGGGCGAGCGCGGCGTGTGCATCAACACCGCGTCGATCGCCGCGTACGACGGCCAGATCGGCCAACTCGCCTATTCGGCATCCAAGGGCGGGATCGTCGGCATGACGCTCCCAGCCGCCCGCGATCTCGCCTCGTCCGGCATCCGCGTGATGACGATCGCGCCCGGCCTGTTCGCCACGCCGCTGCTCGCCGGCCTGTCTGACGAGACGCGCACCGCACTCGGCGAGCAGGTCCCGCACCCGCACCGCCTCGGTCGGCCGGAGGAGTACGCCGCCCTCGCCGCCCACATCGTCGAGAACCCGATGCTCAACGGCGAGGTCGTCCGGCTTGACGGTGCGTTGCGGATGCCTCCGCGCTGAGCGCGCATCGCTTCGGCACACCTAACCGGGGTCAGACCCCTGTTTGGCATACCTAACGGGGGTCAGACCCCCATTCGGGCGCCCTAACCGGGGTCTGACCCCTGTTCGGCAGGCCTAATGGGGGTCTGACCCCTGTTCGGGCGTCCTAACCAACCATGTCCCGCGCGGCACCCCCTGGCCGGAACATCGGAAGGCAGTCGGCGTCGGGCTCGATCGCCACGCGCAGGAGCGCCGGGCCGGGCTCGGCGAGCGTGTCTGGCCAGCGCGTCCTCGAGCCCATCGTCGTCGTCGACCGCCACGTCGCGCGCGGCGAGGCCGAACGCGGCGGCGAGGGCCGGCCAGTCGGGCGTGGCGCCGAGGTCGACCGCGCTCCGGCGGCCGCCCCAGAACATGTCCTGCTGCTGGCGGACCATGCCCAGCGCGCCGTTGTCGAGCACGATCACCTTGACCGGCAGCTGCGCGTGGACGGCGGTGGAGAGCTCCTGCACGTTGAGCAGCAGCGAGCCCTCGCCGGTGACGCAGACGACCGCGGCGTCCGGGCACGCGACCTGCGCGCCCAGTGCCGCCGGCAGGCCGAAGCCCATCGTCCCGAGGCCGCCGGAGGTGATCCAGTGGCGCGGGCGATCGAAGCGCAGCCGGTTGGCGGCCCACATCTGGTGCTGGCCGACGTCGGTCGTGACGATCGCGTCGCCGCCGAGCGCCGCCTGCAGCGCGTCGAGCGCCGCCTCGGCGCGGTTGCGGGGCGGGCCGTCCGCGCGCCACGAGTCGAGCCGCTCCCACCACTCGGCGCGCCGGCCGGGATCCGCGCCGAGCGGGGCGTACGCCTCGGCGAGCGCGGCCAGTGCCCGGCGGGCGTCGCCGACGATCGGCACGTGCGCCGGCACGTTCTTGCCGATCTCCGCCGGGTCGACGTCGATGTGCACCACCTTGGCGTGCGGCGCGAACTCGTCGAGCGCGCCCGTGACACGGTCGTCGAAGCGCGCGCCGACGGCGATGATCAGGTCCGCCTCGTCGATCGCCCGGTTCGCCACGCGCATGCCGTGCATGCCGAGCATCCCGAGCCAGCGCGGGTCGCCGGCCGGGAACGCGCCGAGCGCCATCAGCGTCGTGGTCACGGGCAGGTCGGCGAGCCGCGCCAGCGCCGTCAGCTCGGCCGCCGCGCCCGCAGCCACGACGCCGCCGCCGGCGTACAGCACCGGCCGCCGCGCGGCAGCGATCGCGCCCGCCGCGATCCGCACCTGGCGACCGTTCGGCTTCGTCCGCGGGTGGTAGCCGGGCAGGTTCGGCGGGTGCGCGGGAGCGCCGCGCGTCGAGCCGCTCGCGACGTCGACCGGCACGTCGACGAGCACCGGCCCGGGGCGCCCGGCGAGCGCCAGGTGCATCGCGTCGGCGATCGCCTGCGCGACGTCGTCGGGGCGCTCGACCGCGATCGAGTGCTTGACGATCGGCGCGGTGATGCCGATCACGTCCGCCTCCTGGAAGGCGTTCGTGCCGCGCAGCGAGGTCCGGACCTGGCCGGTCACGAACACGGTCGGGACCGAGTCCATGTGCGCGTCGCAGATCGGCGTGACGAGGTTCGTCGCCCCCGGGCCGCTGGTGGCGAACGCGACGCCGACGCGCCCGGTCGCCCGCGCGTATCCCTCGGCGGCGTGGCCGGCGCCCGCCTCATGGCGCATCAGGACGTGGCGGATGGAGGAGTCCAGCAGCGCGTCGTACAGCGGCAGGCACGCGCCGCCCGGCATGCCGAAGACGGTGTCGACCTCAGCGCGCTCGAGCGCGGCGATCAGGGCATCGGCGCCGCGCATGGCAGGTGCCTCCCGCAAGGACGGTCGCGGCGAGCAGGAACGGTGATGAGTACGAGCATGGGGGTGCCTTTCGAACAGAGGACGCGCCCGCAGCGCTACGCGGGTGCCGGGACGTGGGAGCCGAGTGCGGGCTCAGCCGGCTACTCGCACGCCGACGAGAGCGCCCTCGGCGCTCTGAAGTCGGTCGGCGTGCTGTGCGGCCATGTACGAGAGGATCGCACCGCTGTCAACGCGGCGACAGCGACGGCGGCCGGGACGAGCAGGTACGGGCCGGAGAACGCGAGCACCACGAGCACCGCGGCGAACGCGATGCCCGCCGCCCACCGCGGCGCGCCGTCGAGCAGCCGCACGCCGGCGGCGGTCGCGGTCACGTAGACCGCCACGAAAGCGGCGCTGGTGGCCCGCACGAGCCCTTCGAGGCTCAGCAGATCCGCTCCCAGCGGCACCAGGAGGACGACGCCGATCACGGCGAACAGCGCGAGCGCGCGGCTCGGCCGGCCGAGCGCCGCCGGGGCCGATCCCTCGGCAGCCAGAGCGCCGGCCAGCTTCACTGACGCCGCGACGTAGGCGTTCATCGCGCCCATGGTCAGCAGCACGGCGAGCGCCGCGGTCACCATCCGGCCGGGCGCGCCGAGGCCGGCCGCCATCAGATCGGCGAGCGGCACCTTCGACGGCGCGGCTGTCCCCAGCACGCCGACACTGGCGACCGCGAGGCCGAGGTAGAGCACGACCACGAGGCCGAGCGCGGCGAAGATCGCGCGCGGGAGCTGGCGCGCGGGATCGCGCAGCTCGCCGGCCAGGTGCGAGACGGCCTCCCAGCCGATGAAGGAGAGCATCAGCAGGCTGGCCGCCGTGCCGACGGCCGCCCAGCCGTGAGGCGCGAACGGCGTGAAGTTCTCCGCCCGGCTCTCCGGCAGCGCCGTGACGATCGCGACGAGCAGGAGCGTGGCCAGCAAGCCGGCGAGCCCGAGCTGGAGCCGCGCCGTCGCGTGCAGCCCGAACGCGTTCGCCGTCACCACCGCGGCCATCATGCCCGCGGCACCGACGACCGCGCCCTCGCGGCCCGCGCCGACGAGCTCGGCCACGTAGAAGCCGCCGATCAGCGCCACGGCCGGCGCGCCGAGCACGACGCCGGCGAGGAACCACCAGCCGGTGACGGCCCCCGTCCGCGACCCGAACGCGGCCCGGGCATACGCGGCCGTGCCGCCCGCCTCGGGGTAGCGGACACCGAGCGCGGCGAACGTCATCGCCAGCGGCGCCGACAGCGCGAGCAGGGCCGCCCAGGCCAGGACGGAAGCCGGGCCGGCCGCCTCGGCCGCGAGCGCGGGGAGGATCAGGACGCCGGGGCCGAGGACGGCGCCGACGTACAGGGCGGTCGCCGTGCGGGTGGAGAGCGTGCCGGTCATCCATGGCAGTGTCGCGCGGATTCAGGGGCAGTTGGTGCTCACTTGCACCCGCTCCAGCACCACCGTGCGCAATGATCTGCCCCTGTATGCCGACACAGGAGAAGATCGTGCCATTGGACCTCGTCGATCGCCGGATGCTGGAGATCCTCCAGCGCGACGGCCGGATCTCCAACGCCGCGCTGGCCGAGCAACTGCATCTCTCCCCGTCGCCGTGCCTGCGCCGGCTGCGCACGCTCGAGCGCGAGCGCGTCATCACGAGCTACCGCGCCGAGCTCGATCGCACCCAGCTGGGGCTCGGCCTGACCGTGTTCGTCGAGGTCAAGGTCGACGCCCACTCCGAGCGCAACGCAGCGATCATCAGCGATGCGCTGCGCGCCGCGCCCGAGGTGATCTCGGCCCACATCGTGTCCGGCGCGGCGGACTTCCTGCTCGAGGTCGTCGTCGAAGACCTCGCGAGCTACGAGCGGCTGCTGTTCGGGACGCTGCTGAAGCTCCCGAACGTCAGCGACGTGCGCTCGAACTTCGCGCTGCGCTCGGTCAAGAGCGCCGGCCCGCTGCCTCTATGATCTCAGTCGAAGCCACTGAGATCGCCTTGACCACGAGTGACTTCGCGCGCTAGACTTACGCACTATACGTAAGTTCCTACAGAAGGTGAAGCTTTAGATGACCTCGTTGATCCTCGTCCCGATGGATGAGACCGTGGTCTTCCCGACCATGGATGTATCGCTACCCGTCGACGTCGGCGACGAGGAGCACGTGCTCCTCATCCCCCGCCACGATTCGGCGTTCGCGAAGGTCGGCACCATCGCCAAGGTGACCGACACCGTCCGCCTGCCCGGCGGAGGCCGTGCGGTCGCCCTGTCCGGGGTCGCCCGCGGTGTCGCCGGAGTGGCGCACACCGACCACCTCGGGCGTCTGCGCATCGAGGTGACCGAGCACCCTGACGACATTCCCGTCGACGGGCGCACGCGCGACCTCGAGCGCGAGTACCGCGCCGTGGTCGAGGAGATCCTCGAACTGCGCGGCGTCGACGACCGCGTCGGCGCGTTCCTGCGCGCGATCCGCGAGCCGGGCGCGCTGGCCGACACGATCGGCTACTCGCCGGACGTGGACTTCGACCAGAAGGTGGAGGTGCTCGAGACGCTCGACGTCACCGAGCGCCTGGCGCTCGCCGTGCGCCTCCAGCGCGAGCGGCTGACCGAGCTCCAGCTTCGCCTGAAGATCCGCGAGGACGTCAAGTCCGGCGCGGACCAGCAGCAGCGCGAGTACTTCCTGCGCAAGCAGATGGAGTCGATCCAGCGCGAGCTGGGCGAGGACTCGGCGTCCGTCGTCGACGAGTACCGCGCCAAGATCGCCGAAGCCGGCATGCCGGAAGACGTCGAAGAGCAGGCCACCAAGGAACTGGGCCGGCTCGAGCGGATGGGCGAGCAGTCGGGCGAGGCCTCGATGATCCGGTCCTACCTGGACTGGCTGATCGCGGTGCCGTGGAAGGAGCGCTCGGACGAGCAGCTCGATCCCGTGCACGCGCGTGAGGTGCTCGACACCGACCACGCCGGGCTCGAGGACGTCAAGGACCGCATCGTCGAGTACCTGGCCGTCAAGAAGCTCCGTGTGGAGCGGAACGTCGCGCAGGACAAGCGCTCCGGCGCCATCCTGACCCTGATCGGACCGCCCGGCACCGGCAAGACCTCGATCGGCGAGTCGATCGCCCGTGCGACCGGACGCGAGTTCGTGCGCATGAGCCTCGGCGGCGTCCGTGACGAGGCCGAGATCCGCGGCCACCGGCGTACGTACATCGGCGCGCTCCCGGGCCGCCTCGTGCGCGCGCTGCGCGACGCTGGGACGATGAACCCCGTGATCATGCTCGACGAGGTCGACAAGGTCGGCGCCGACTGGCGCGGCGACCCGAGCGCGGCACTGCTCGAAGTACTGGACCCGGCGCAGAACCACTCGTTCCGCGACCACTACCTCGACGTCGAGCTCGACCTCTCGGAGGTCATGTTCATCGCGACCGCCAACGTGGCGGAGACGATCCCCGGCCCGCTCCTGGACCGCATGGAGGTCATCCGCTTCGACGGCTACACCGTGGCCGAGAAGACCGCGATCGCGCGCGACTACCTGTGGCCGCGCCAGCGTGAGCGGAACGGCCTGCGCGAGGACGAGGTCAGCGTCTCGGACGACCTGCTGAGCACCGTGGTGAGCGAGTACACGCGTGAGGCGGGCGTCCGTAACCTCGAGCGCGAGCTGGGCACGATCCTGCGCAAGACCGCGACGAAGATCGCGTCCGGCAAGGGTGACGTCCCGATCGAGATCGACATCGACATCGTGCGCGACGCTCTCGGCCGCCAGAAGGTGTTCCAGGAGGCTGCGCTTCGCACTGCGGTGCCGGGCGTGGCCACCGGCCTGGCGGTTACCGGCGCGGGTGGCGACGTCCTGTTCATCGAGGCGACCTCGATGGACGGCAAGGACGGCCTCGTCCTCACCGGCCAGCTCGGCGACGTGATGAAGGAGTCCGCCCGGATCGCGCTCTCGTATGTGCGCGGCCACGCGGACGAGCTCGGCCTCGAGCCGGGCGCGTTCAGCGATCGCGAGTTCCACGTGCACATCCCGGCGGGCGCGATCCCGAAGGACGGCCCGAGTGCCGGGATCACGATGATCACGGCGCTCGCGTCGCTGCTGAGCGGACGGCCGGTCAAGCACACGGTCGGCATGACCGGCGAGGTCACGCTGCAGGGCCGCGTGCTCCCGATCGGCGGTCTGAAGCAGAAGGTGCTCGCCGCCCACGCGGCCGGCCTGACCGACGTGATCATCCCCGAGCGCAACCGCGGCGACCTCGACGACGTGCCCGAGGACGTCCGTGAGCAGATGACCTTCCACCCGGTCATGGGCATCGAAGAGGTGCTCGCGCTGGCGCTCGAGCCCTCACGCCTCGAGGCCGTCGCTTGACGCGCCGCATCGCCGCCCTCTTCCGCCCCTATCGGGGGCGGTTGGCGGCGGTGCTCGCGCTAATCGTTGTCTCAGCCGGGCTGGGGATCATCTCCCCGTTCCTGCTGCGGGACGTGCTCGACGAGGCGATCCCGAACGACAACGACCTGCTGCTCGCCGAGCTGGTGGCGGGGATGATCGTCATCTCCGTCGCCACCGGCGTGCTCGGCGTGGGCCAGACCTGGCTCTCCAACGTCGTCGGCCAGAAGGTGATGCACGACCTGCGCGCGCAGGTCTACCGCCACCTGCAGCGACTGTCGCTCGCCTTTTTCACGCGCACCCGCACGGGCGAGATCCAGTCGCGGATCGCGAACGACATCGGCGGCGTGCAGACCGTCGTGACGAGCACGGCGACGTCGATCGTCTCGAACGTCACCACCGTGCTGGCGACCGTCATCGCGATGATGTTCCTGGACTGGCGGCTGGCGCTGTTCTCGCTCGC
The DNA here is from genome assembly GCA_963792385.1 of uncultured Solirubrobacteraceae bacterium. Taxonomy (GTDB): domain Bacteria; phylum Actinomycetota; class Thermoleophilia; order Solirubrobacterales; family Solirubrobacteraceae; genus DASSUW01. Next base: position 32,919 of record CAWBVZ010000006.1, read on the forward strand.
GCTCACTCCGTTCTTCGTGCTGCTGGCGCGCCGCGTCGGCAACCAGCGGCGCCGGATCGCGAGCACCCGCCAAGGCGCGATGGCCGACATCTCCGCGCTCGTGCAGGAGTCGCTGTCGGTCTCCGGCATCCTGCTCGGCAAGACGATGGGCCGCGGCGACGAGCTCGCCGACCGCTTCGCGCGCGAGTCGGAGCGGCTCGCCGACCTCGAGGTCCGCTCGCGCATGGCGGGCCGCTGGGTGATGGCGTCGATCCAGACCTCGTTCGCGGTCATGCCGGCGCTCGTGTACCTGTTCGCCGGGCTCGCTCCGGGAGCGGTGACGATCGGCACGCTGGTCGCGTTCACGACGCTGCAGACGCGGCTGTTCTGGCCGATCCAGTCGCTGCTCGGCGTGGCTGTCGACATCCAGACCTCGATGGCGCTGTTCGAGCGCGTGTTCGAGTACCTCGACCTGCCGGTCGACCTGCGCGAGGGCCGCCGCGGGCTGGGCGACGTACGCGGCGAGGTGTCGTTCGATGACGTCTGGTTCAAGTACGAGGAAGGCGAGTTGGCCAGCGACGAGTGGACGCTGCGCGGCGTCGACCTCGAGGTGCCGGCCGGCACCAAGCTTGCGCTCGTCGGGGAGACCGGCTCGGGCAAGACGACGCTCGGCTACCTCGCCGCCCGGCTGTACGACCCCGAGCGCGGCACCGTGCGACTCGACGGCACCGACCTGCGCGAACTGCGGTTCGGGGCGCTGGCAGACGCCGTCGGCGTCGTCTCGCAGGAGACGTATCTCTTCCACGCGTCGGTGCGCGAGAACCTGCGCTTCGCGCGGTCCGATGCGACCGACGAGCAGATCGAGGAGGCGGCGCGCGCGGCCCAGATCCACGACACGATCGCGGCGCTGCCCGAGGGCTATGACACGGTCGTCGGTGAGCGCGGGTTCCGCTTCTCCGGCGGCGAGCGCCAGCGGATCGCGATCGCCCGCACGGTGCTGCGCAACCCACCCGTGCTCGTGCTCGACGAGGCCACGAGCGCGCTCGACGTTCAGACCGAGCGCGCCGTCGGTGAGGCACTCGAGCGACTGGCCGAGGGACGCACGACAATCGTGATCGCCCACCGCCTCTCGACGGTGCGCGACGCCGACCAGATCGCGGTGCTCGACGCGGGCGCAATCGTCGAGCGCGGGACGCACGCCGAGCTGCTCGCCGCCGGCGGCCGCTACGCGGAACTCGTCGCGCGTGACGAGGGTGTCCCGGTCTAGGTCGAAAACCTAGCTCGAACGTCCGTCGAGTCTGGCTCTGTCAGCCAGCTGACTGCCTACTGTGAGACGTTGTGAAGCGTCCGTCCTTCGCAACCGTCATCGCTTCGCTCGCGCTGTTCGTCGCGCTCGGCGGGCCGGCCCATGCCGCGCGGTTCATCGACGGCAAGCTGCTGCGCAGGGGAAGCGTCACGACCGCGGCCGTAAAGGACCACTCGCTGAAGGTCCGCGACCTCAGCCGGCCGGCCGTGCGAGACCTGCGGGAGACGCCGAACAACTCGGTCACCGAGGCCAAGCTCGCGAACCGATCGGTCACGCCCGGCAAGCTCGCGACCGGCGCCGTCGGATCGGCCGCGCTCGCCGATCGCTCGGTCGCTGCCATCGACCTCGGGGTCGACTCCGTGCGCAGCGAGCAGGTCGCCGACGGCGGCCTCCGCGCGGCCGACTTCACGCGCTTCCACGGGCGGTTCCGCTCCCAGATCGGCCCGATCCCAATCGGCAGATGCTGGTCGGGCGAGCCCGCCGGCCTGGCGCCGGAGCTGGCCGGCGCCGACATCAGCAACGACCTCGTGCTGGTCACGCCGGACGAAAACTGGGTCGAGCGGCGCGTGACGTTCACCGTGCGCGCGTCGTCGAATCCGAGCCGCTTTGTGCTGGCCGCGTGCAACGTCGGCATCCCGATCGACGTCGTCGGCCCGCTGCTCGATGTGGCTCAGCGCGAGATCAGCTTCAGCTACCTGGTCATAGACGTCTAGCACGGCGGGCGCGGTAGCGCTGCATCTTCAGGCGGCCACCGCACTCGTTCATCGAGCACCAGCGGCGGCTGTGGTTACGGCTGCGGTCGAGGAACAGCCAGCAGCACTCGACGCACACCTTGAGGTGGTCGAGCGGACCGGTGCGCAGCAGGTCGACGGCCGCGACGGCCAGCGGCCACAGCACGCGTGCGGGGTCGTCGCCGTCCCACGTGAGCTCGAACCGTCCTGAGTCGGGCGCCAGCCGGGCGTTCGCGATCGCCTCGGCGTAGAACGCGGCGAGCTGCTGGAGCGCTTCGGCAGGCGGCTCGCGGCCGTCGGCGACGGATCGGAAGACGTCGTAGATCGCGGCGCGCAGCGTGCGCGCGCGGTCGAGCACGTGCCCGTCGACCGCCGGGGCGTTGTCGAGGACGCCGGCGTACCGCGCCCACGCCACGAGGTCGGCGGGCTCGCGCAGATGGTCCACGTCCGGGTCGCCGTCGAGCGGGCCCTCGACCGTGTTCGCGAAGTCGAGCGCCGGATGCCCGCCGACCAGCTCGAGCTCGGTCACCAACTTGGTTACCACCAAACGGAGTTTAGCCCCGCTACGGACGGGCAAGCTCGTTGGAGACCGGCAATGATCGCTTCACCGGTAACACCACGGCCGCGCACGGCACTGACGCTGCTCTGTACGGCGCAGTTCGTCGTCGTCCTCGACGCGACGATCGTCGCCGTGGCGCTTCCCGCGATGCGGCGCTCGCTCGATCTCACGCCGGAGGCGCTCCAGTGGGTCCTGACCGCCTACGCGTTGACGTTCGGGGGCCTGCTGGTGGCCGCCGGCCGGGCAGCCGACCTGTTCGGGCGGCGGCGGCTGTTCCAGGTAGGGCTGATCGTGTTCGGCGGCGCGTCGCTCGCCGGCGGGCTCGCCCCGTCCGGGACCGCGCTCGTGGCCGCGCGGGCGGTGCAGGGGATCGGGGCGGCGATCGAGGCGCCCGCCGCGTTCGCGCTGCTGGCCGCGACGTTCTCCGATCCGGAGCCGCGCCGGCGTGCCGTCGCGTGGTGGACGGCCGCCGCTGCGGCCGGCGGCGCGTCGGGCTGGCTGATCGGCGGGGTGCTCGTACAGACCGCCGGGTGGCCGGCGGTGTTCCTCGTGAACCTGCCGCTGTGCGCGGCCGGGGTCGTGCTCGCGCCGCGTCTCCTCATGGAGAGCCGGGCGGACGGCCCGCGCGAACGGCTCGACCTCGCCGGTGCCGTCACGGTGACCACCGGGGTCGCGCTGCTCGTGCACGGCCTGACCCGCATCGACGCCGCAGGGGCGGCCGTCTCGCTCGCCGGCGGTGTGCTCGCGCTTGCCGCGTTCGCGCGCATCGAGCGGCGCGCCGAGGCCCCGATCCTGCCGGCGTGGGCGCTGCGCCGGCCGGGGTTCGCGGCCGCGAACGGCGTGGCGGCGACGATCTGCGCGACCACCACGCCCGCGATGTTCCTCGCCGTGCTCTACCAGCAGGACACGCTGCACCGGTCCGCGCTCGAGGCGGGACTCTGGTGCACGCCGCTCAACCTCGCGGTGATCGCCGGCTCGCTCGTCCGCCCGCCCTGGTCGCCGCGGACCGTGATGGCCGGCGGCCTAGTGACGGTGGCCGCCGGGGTGCTCACCCTGATCGCGCTCTCGCCCGCCGCGCTCCCGGTCGCCTTCGTGCTGATGGGCGGCGGGCTCGGCTGCGCGTCAGTGGCGTCCACCGCATCCGGCACCGCGGCACTGCCGGACGCCGCCCAGGGGATCGCCTCGGGCGTGCTCACCTCCGCCGCCCAGCTCGGCACCGCGATCGGCCTGGGGCTCGTCGTGACGCTCGCCGCACAGGTCGGCTACCGCGGTGCGTTCGCCGTCGCGGCGGCCGCGGCGATCGCCGTCGCCGCCTGCATTCGATTGCGCAGGAACGTCGCCTATACGGTCGGGGGAGCCACCCAGCGGTAGCTGGACTTTCGTCTCATCAACATTCGGACACCGACGTTACGCTCGATTTTCGAGTCTGAGTAGTGACCTCGGAGGTCATCGGTGCCGCAGCGTTTTCTGACCGCAGTTGTGCTGGGAGTCACCGGGCTCGTGCTGTCGGCCGCTCCGGCGCTGGCCGCTGGACCATCGGTGTCCGCGGGCTTCTCGCACTCGTGCGCCGTCAAGGCCGACGGCACCCCCGTCTGCTGGGGCGGGAACGCTGACGGCCAGACCGTGATCCCGGCCGGGACGGGCAGCGTCACCCAGATCGCGGCTGCCGGCTACCACTCGTGCGCGATCAAGACCGGCGGCGCACCGGTCTGCTGGGGCGACAACGGCACGCAGCAGAGCGACGTCCCCGCGGCAGCCGGCAACGTGACGCGGATGAGTGCCGGCTTCACCCACACATGCGCGATCAAGACCGACAACACGCCCGTGTGCTGGGGCCGCAACGTCGACCATCAGACGGAGATCCCTGCGGGGACCGGCACCGTCACGCAGGTCGCCGCGGGCGGCAACCACACATGTGTGGTCAAGACCGGCGGAACACCGGTCTGCTGGGGCTACGACGAGTTCGGCCAGGCCACCGTCCCTCCGGTCCTGGGACCTGTCAGCCAGGTCACGGCCGCCCTGTACCACTCATGCGCGATCAAGACCGACGGCACGCCCGTCTGCTGGGGGAGCGACAGCGAGGGGCAAAGCACGGTCCCGCCGGGCGTAGGCACCGTCACCCAGATCAGCGCCCTGGGCTTTCACACGTGTGCGATCAGGACCGACGGCACGCCGGCCTGCTGGGGCAAGAACAGCGATGGGCAGACCACGATCCCGCCGGGGATCGGAACGGTCACCCAGATCAGCGCCGGCCTCAACCACACCTGTGCCGTCAAGACCGGCGGCCCCATCGTGTGCTGGGGCGCCAACAACGCTGGTCAGCTCGGTGCGGCTCCGGCGATTACCAGCGCGCCGCCCGGCGCCGGCGCGAACCATCCCTACTCCCACACGGTGACCGCGACCGGAACCCCGACCCCGACGTTCGCCGTGACCTCGGGCGCGCTGCCGCCCGGGCTCTCGCTCAACGCCGGCAGCGGCCAGATCACCGGCACGCCCACCAGCCCCGGGACCTACACCGGCACGATCAGCGCCTCCGACGGCGTCTTCGCCGATGCCACCCAGCCCTTCTCGATCGTGGTCACGTTCAGCGCCGTCGCAACAACGTCGCTGCCGCCGGACACCACCGGGCCGGTGGTCGTGGTCTCCGGCCGGATCAAGAAGCTCGCCGCACGTTCCGGCGTCGTCCTGTTCCGGTACGGAGCCGCGCTCGAGGACACCACCGGCGTCATCGCCCTGAAGTCGGGCAGCGCGCTCGGCAGCGCTCGCTTCACGGCCGCGAAGGGTCGCGCCGTCGTCGTCCGGATCAAGCTGAGCGCGAAGGCCAAGAAAACGCTCGCGAAGCGCCACAAGCTCAAGACCCAGGCCACGATCACGGTGCGCGACACGGTCGGCAACGCGAGCATGAAGGTCCTCAAGTTCGCGCTCGTGAAGGCGAAGTGAGCTAGACGATCGTGGCGACGGTGCCGCCGTCGACGGACCAGGCGGCGCCGGTCACGACCGAGGCGCGCTCGGAGCACAGGAAGGCGATCACCGAGGCGATCTCATCGGGCTCGGCGAAGCGGCCGAGCGGGACCTTGGCGGCCTGCGCGGCGATCGCCTCCTCGCGCGAAGCGAGGCCGTGGGCGGCAGCCGCCTGATCTCCGAGGCCGCCCTCGCCGACCCACAGCGGTGAGTTGACCGGGCCCGGCGCAACGGCGTTCACGAGCACGCCGCGGTCGGCGTACGTGTCGGCGAACACGCGCGAGAGCGAGAGCTGCGCCGCCTTGGTGACCGAGTAGGCCGCGTTGTTGGTCAGCGACGGTCGCTTGCCGGCAGACGAGGCCACGTTGACGATGCGACCCCAGCCGCGCTCGGCCATGCCGGGCGCGAACGCTCGCATCAGACGCATCGAGGCCATCACGTGCAGCTCCCACTGCCCGTTCCAGTCCTCGTCGGTGAGCTCGTCGAGCCCGCGGGCGAAGCTCGTGCCCGCGTTGTTGACGAGGATGTCGACCGGCGCGGGCGCCCGCTCGGCGATCCGCTCGGCGGCGTCCGGCGCCGTGACGTCGATCCCGTCCCCACGCGACGCGCGCACGACCCGCGCGCCCTCACCCTCCAGCAGTTCGGCCGTGGCGGCGCCGATCCCGCGGCTCGCCCCGGTCACCACCGCCACCCGTCCGGAGATCCCCAGATCCATGGGCGGACCCTAGCCCCCGTAGCGCCGCGCGGTCCGCTCGACCGAGTCGCCGTAGCTCCCGCCGAACAGCACCGCGTGGACGAGCAGCGGGAACAGCTGCCACAGCGCGACGCGCTCCTCGTGACCGTCGGCGAGCGGAGACACCTCCTCGTAAGCGGCGAGCAGGCGTGGCCCGGGTGCGCCGAAGAGCCGCAGCATCGCGAGATCGATCTCGCGATGGCCGCCGTACGCGACCGGGTCGATCAGGAACGGCCGGCCGCCGCTCCACAGCACGTTGCCGCTCCACAGATCGCCGTGAAGGCGCGCCGGTGGCTCGGCCGGGCCGGCGAACGCATCGATCCGGTCGCAGACGCGCTCGACAGCTTGCACGCCCTGGGAAGTGAGCGCGCCGCGGTCGCGGGCCGGCGCCAGCAGCGGCCGTAGCCGCCGCTTGGCGTAGAACGCGGGCCATTCCGGCAGCGGGTCGTTCGGGAGCGCGAGCGGCCCGATCCGCAACACCGACGAGCCGCCGAACGAAACCGCTCCGGACGCGTGCACGGTCGCCAGCCCGTGGCCCAGTCGCGCCTGGTCGCCGGGCGGTCCGGCGTCCAGCCACTCGAGCGCCAGCAGCCTCGGCTCGTCCGGCCCGTCGAGCACGCCGAGTACCTCGGGCACGCCGAGCGCCCGGGGCTCGGCGAGCCAGTCCAGCGCCGCGGCCTCGCTCGCGTACTCGCCGGCGGGCGCGCGCGGGCGGGTCTTCACGAACGCCCGCCCGCCCCCTTCGAGCTCGGCCGTGTACGCGTCGTTGATGTCACCGCCCGCGACCCGTTTCAGGCCGCGCACAGGGCGGCCGACCGCGCGGGCTACCGCAGCCTCGAGGCTCACACCCGATCGGCGGCGCGCAGCTCGCCGAGCAGCTCGCGGCAGGCGGCGCCGACCATGTCGAGGACGGTCTCGAACCCACGGTCGCCGCCGTAGTAGGGGTCCGGGACGTCCTGGTCGGGCGCCAGCAGCCGGAGCTTCTCGCGCGCCCCGTCGTCGGGTGCCATTGCGCGCAGGTCGCGGAGGTTCTCGCGGTCCATCGCGACGATCAGGTCGAACCGATCGAAGTCCTCTGGGCGGACCTGGCGGGCGCCACCCTCGAGCGTCACCCCACGCCGCCTCGCCGCCGCCGTCGCGCGCGCGTCCGGCGGCTCACCGGCGTGCCAGCCGCCAGTTCCGGCGCTGTCCACCTCGACGACGCCTTCGAGCCCGGCGTCGGCGATCAGCCGCCGCATGACGCCCTCGGCGGTCGGTGAACGGCAGATGTTGCCCATGCAGACGAAGAGGATGCGCATTGCCCGAGAGGATGGCAGGACTACTCCGGTGGGCCGCCGGTGAGCACCCTTCGCACCAGCTCCGCCCGCGACCGGATCCCGAGCTTGCGGTAGACGTTGCGCAGATGGAACTCGATCGTCTTCGGGCTCAGGAACAGGGCCGCGGCCGCCTCACGATTCGTCGACCCGCCGGCGACCTCGAGCGCGACCTGGAGCTCCTGCGGCGTCAGCCGCTCGGCCGCCGCGGGTGAGCCGCGCTGGACGCGCTCGCCGGACGCGCGCAGCTCCGCCCGCGCCCGCTCGGCCCATGGCCGCGCGCCGAGCCGGTCGAATCCCGCCAGGGCCGCGCGCAGGCTCGTGCGCGCCTCCACGCGGCGGCCCGCGCGCCGCTGGCGCTCCCCCAGCGCGAGCTCTGTCCGAGCAGACTCGAACGGGGTCTCGTGCAGTCCAAGCGCGTTCCGGAACTCGCCCTCGAACGCCTCCTCGTCGGCCAGCATTCCGCGGCAGCGCGCGGCCGTCGCGGCTGCCCAGCGACTGCCGCTGTGTGCGGCGTCCTGCTCGAACACGACCAGCGCCGCTGCAGCGTCGGCGCGGCGGCCGTGGCGGACGTAGGCCTCGATCAGATCGGGAGCCCATTGCAGGACGGCCGGGTCGTTCGCGGGCCGGGCGCCGGAGAACCGCTCGACCGCCTCGAGCGCCACGGCCGCCTCCTCCGCACGGCCGAGGCCGAGCTCGAGGAATCCGAGCGTCGCGCCCACGTGGGCGCGCAGGCTCTCGGCTCCGAGCCGCTCGACCAGCCCGAGCGCGTGCGCCAGGTTGGTCCGGCAATCCTGCTCGTGCCCGAGCGCAGCCTCGACGCGGCCGAGCACGCAGAGCGCGTAGGCCATGTCGTTGAGCTGGCCGGTCTCCTCGCCGAGCCGGGCGGACTCCGCGCCGGCGGCGTATGCGGACGCCCAGCGGCCCGTGCGGAAGTCGAGCTCGCTCATCGCGAGCAGTCCGTACGGCAGCAGGCCGGGAGCGCTCCATGCCCGCGCCTGGGCGATGCCGCCCTCGAGCAGGCCGCGCGCCTGGTCGTAGTCCTCGAGCCACGTGAACGCCTGCCCGATCCCGAAGATCAGGACGGGGCCGAGCGCCCACGGATCGTCGGCGGCCTCCAACCATTCCGCGGCGCTGACCAGCAGGTCGCGCGCGCGGTCACGCTCGTTGGAGAGCAGGAGCGCCATCGCCAGCGGCAGGCCGGCGGGCATCGGGCCGAGGCCCGTCCGCTCGGCGAGGGCCATCCCGCGCCGCGCGGTCTCGAGCATCAGCGTGTTCTCTCCGGCTTCGAAGCACGGCTGGACGGCGGCCATGATCATCGTCGCCGCCCGCACAGGGTCGACCGGCTCGACGCGCTCAGCCTCCGCCACGAGCAGCTCGGCGGCCGCCCGCGCGGCGCCGCTGCGGGCCTCGATCAGCGCGGCGAGGAGCTGCACGTCGGCGCGGAGGCGCGGATCGTGGGTGAGCTCCAACGCGTCGCGGAGCAGCGCCTGCGCCCGCTCGGGCAGGCCGGTGCGGGCCATGTCGTTCGCCGCCTCCAGCAGCCGGCCGGCACGCCGCTCCGGATCCGGCGTCAGCCGCGCGGCGCGCTCGGCCGCGCGCATCGCCGCGGCCGGGCCGCCACGGCCGCGCGCTTCGCCGGCCGCCTCGGCGAGCGCGGCCGCGACCTCCTCGTCGGCGGCCACGGTCGCCGCCGCGAGGTGCCAGGCTCGCGGCTCCCCGGTGAGCGCGGTGGCGAGCGCAGCGTGCGCAGCGCGCCGCTCCGGGGCCGGTGTGCCGCGGTAGGCGAGCGACCGCAGCAGCGGATGCTGGAACGCCACCCGGCCGTCCGTGACCACGATCAGGCCGGCCGTCTCGGCCGGCTCCAGCGCTGCGCTGTCGAGCCCGAGCGCCGCCAGCGCGGGACCAAGCTCGTCGATGGCTCCGGACTCGCTTGCGGCCGCGACCACCAGTGCGCGGCGGGTCGCTGCGGGCAGCGCGTCGAGCCGGTGCACGAACGCGCCCTCCACGCCGGCGCCCACCGGCGCCGGATCGTCGATCGGGTCGGTCCCGGCGCGTTGCGCCGCGGTCAGCAGCCCGGCCAGCTCGAGCAGCGCGAGCGGGTTGCCGCCCGTTGCGCCGAACAGCCTGCGCGAGACCTCCGGATGGCTCACGCCGCCGGTCGCCAGCAGCGCGGCCGAGGCGTCGGCGTCGAGGCCGCCGAGCGCCATCTCGTCTATCCCGGCCGCCTCGGTCCCGGCCAAGTCGCCGATGCGCGCCGCGAACAGCATCACGACGCCCTCCTCGCCCAGCCGCCGGGCGGCGAACACGAGTGCCTCGCGGGACGGCGCGTCGATCCACGGCGCGTCGTCGACGACGGCGAGCACGGGCGACTGCTCGGCGGCCGTTGCGAGCAGGCTGAGCGTCGCGGCGTAGAGCGTGAATCGGTCGCCGGGCATCGGCGGCCCGAGGGCGAGCGCCCCGGCGAGCGCGGCGCGCTGCGGGCCGGGCAGGGCGTCGAGCCGGCCGACCACGGGCGCCAGCAGGTCGGCGAGGCCGGCGAACGACAGCTCGGACTCGGACTCGACGCCGCGCGCCCGTAGGACGGTCATCCCGTCCGCTGCGGCGACCGCGTCTTCGAGCAGCGCACTCTTGCCGATCCCCGGCTCACCGCGGATCACGAGCGCCGCGCTCGTGCCTTGGCGCGCACGGTCCAGCAACTCCCTCAGGCTGGCATGCTCCGCGTCGCGCCCCAGCAGCACGCGGCGATCCTACGCCCCGAACCCAGGGTTTTCATCGGCGCGACCGCGACGGGACCCGTCTAGCGTCGCTGCATGAAGCGAGCAACCGTCGTCCTGCTGGCCGCAATCGCCGTCCTTTTCGCCGCCCAGCGCGGATCTGACCGGATCGCGCCGGCGCCCGCAGTGGCCTTCGGCACCCTCCCGCTCGCGTTCGAGCGCAACGACGGCCAGGCGCCCGCTCAGTTCGACTTCCTCGCCCGCTCGGCCTCCGGCGCGGCCGGCTTGAACTCGCGCGGGGCCACGATCGCACTGCCGGGTTCGCGCCCACTCTCGCTCACGCTCGTCGGGGCCGCTCGCACCGAGCCACGGGCGCTGAAGCGGCTCCCGGGCAAGGTCAATCACCTCATCGGCGACGATCCCGAGGACTGGCGGACCGACATCCCGACGTTCGCGCGCGTGCGCTACCCGGGCGTGTGGCCGGGCATCGACGTCGAGTGGCACGGCAACCAGCGCCGGCTCGAGTACGACTTCGTGATCGCTCCCGGTGCCGATCCGGCGCGGATCGTCGTGCGCGCCGACCGAGCGCTCCGCCAGGCCTCGCCGTCCGCGTACCAGGTTGTCGGCGGCGAGCGCCACGGCGTTGCTGTCATGTCCGTGGTCGAGGGCCGCACTCTGCGCTTCCGGCTCGGGAGCTACGACCGCACGCGCCCACTGGTGATCGACCCGGTCGTGCTCGCGTACTCGACCTACCTCGGCGGCAGCGGGTTCGAGATCGCGTACGACATCGCCGTCGACTCGAGCGGCGCCTACATCACGGGTCGCACCAGCTCGACCGACTTCAATAGGGTCGGCGGCGTTGAAGGCAACGAGGCCGGCACCGACGCGTTCGTCAGCAAGCTCAACCCGGCCGGCAACGCGCTCGTCTACTCCACCTATCTCGGCGGCAACGGCCCGGACGAGGCGCACGCGATCGCGATCGACGCGCTCGGCTTCGCCTACGTCGTCGGCACCACCGGCTCGACGGACTTCAACACCGTCAACCCGATCGAGGGCGACCAGGGCGGCGACGACGTGTTCGTCTCCAAGCTCAACCCGGCCGGCAACACGCTCGCGTACTCGACCTACCTGGGCGGCAGCAACAACGATCGGGGCGGCTTCGGGATCGCGGTCGACTCGACGCTGGCGGCGTACATCGTCGGCTCGACGGACTCGACGGACTTCAACACCAACCAGCCGATCCAGACCGACTCGGACGACACGGACGGCTTCCTCGCCAAGCTCACGGCGCCCGGCAACGCGCTCGCGTACTCGACCTATCTAGGCGGGAACAACGACGACTTCGCCGAGAACGTCGCCGTCGATCCGATCGGGTCCGCGTACGTGATCGGGACGACCGGGTCGACGGACTTCACGACCGTCAACCCGATCGAGGGCGACCAGGGCAGCGACGACGTGTTCATCGCCAAGCTGAGCCCGCCCGGGACGGCGTTCGCGTACTCGACCTACCTGGGCGGCGGCGGCGTGGACGTCGGCCACGGGATCGCCGTCGACCCGATCGGCCGGGCGTTCATCACCGGCCCGACCGACTCGGCCGACTTCAACACGACCACCGGCCGGATCGCAGGCGATCTCCCCGGCACCGACGGGTACGTCGCGCGCCTGAGCCCGACGGGATCGCTCAGCTACTCGACGTACCTCGGCGGAAGCAGCACGGACACCCCCAACGCGATCGCCATCGACGGCGTCCAGGCGATGTACGTCACCGGCAAGACGGACTCGACCGACTTCCCGACGGTGGCCGAGCTCGAGGGCAACTCGAACGCTCGCGACGCGTTCGTCTCCAAGCTCAGCCCGGCCGGCGACTTCCTCTCGCATTCGACCTATCTGGGCGGGAACGGCGTCGAGGACGGCAACGGGATCGCCGTCGACTCCACCGGCGCGTACGTGACCGGGTTCACCGACTCGACCGACTTCGACACGAAGGGGCAGATCGAGGGCGACTCGTCGTTCGACGACGTCTTCGTGACCAAGCTCGCGTTCACCGACGCGACGCCGCCGCCGCAGCCGACGTCGACGCCGACGCCGCTCCCGCCTCCCGACCCGCTGCCGCCGCCGGTCGCGCTCGGCACCTCGCGCGCCGACCGGCTCTTCGGCACGCGCTTCGCCGACACGATCTGCGGCCTCGGCGGCAACGACAACCTCTCCGGTTTCCGCGGCGACGACCGGCTGTTCGGCGATGCCTGCGGGCGCGGCGTGCTCGCGCTCATCCGCAGCGGCAACGACCAGCTGAACGGCGGCCCCGGCAAGGACCTGCTCGTGGGCGGCGGCGGGAACGACGTCTTCCGCCCCGGCCCGGACCGCGACGTGATCAAGGGCGGTGCCGGCGACGACCGGATCCGCGCGCGCGACAAGACACGCGACAGCGTGCGCTGCGGCCCCGGCCGGGACGCCGTGACCGCCGACCGCAGCGACCGGGTGCGAAACTGCGAAATCGTGTTGAGGGGATGATGGACCCAGAGGGGTTCAACCGGTTCGAGGCGGCCGGCTGGGAGCAGCGCGCCGCCACGTACGAGGACTCGCTCGGCCGGATCACGACGCGGCTGATCGAGCCGCTGCTCGACGCCGCGGACGTCGGCCGCGGTGCCCGCGTGCTGGACGTCGCCTCGGGCCCCGGCTTCGTATCCGCCGCGGCGGCCGAGCGCGGCGCGTCGGTCGTGGGGCTCGACATCGCCGAGGCGATGCTCGCGATCGCTCGCGACCACTATCCCGAGCTCGACTTCCGCCAGGGCAGCGCCGAGGCGCTGCCGTTCCCCGACGCGTCGTTCGACGCGGTGGTCGCGAACTTCCTGCTGCTCCATCTCGGCCGGCCGGAGCAGGCGGCCGCGGAGTTCGCGCGCGTCCTCGTTCCCGGAGGCCGGCTGGCGCTCACGGTCTGGGACGCTCCCGAGGTCGCGCGCTTCCTCGGCGTGTTCCTCGAAGCGGTGGCCACGGCCGGCGCGAGCCCGCCGGAGGACATCCCCGTTGGACCGCCGTTCTTCCGCTTCTCGGACGAGCAGGAGTTCACGCAGCTGCTCCGCGACCAGGGGCTCGAAGGCATCGAGATCACGACGATCGGGTTCTCGCATCGCGCGTCGTCGGTCGACGCGTTGTGGTGGGGAGTTCTCAACGGCGCGGTCCGGACTCCCGCGCTGATCTTCGGGCAGACGGACGAGATGCAGCGCCAGATCCGTGCGGCCTTCGATCGGATCGTGACCGAGCAGTACACGGCTGGCACGGAGCTGGAGCTTCCGGTATCGGTGAAGCTCGCATCGGGGCGCAAGCCGGCTCGTTAGGATCGCCGCCGTGGCGGCGCAGCCGACTGCTCAGGACGTCGAGGCCGCCGCGCGCACGCTGGCCGGCCGCGTCGTGCGCACGCCGCTGCTGCCGTCGCCCGCGCTGTCGGCGCGCGCCGGGCACGAGGTGCTGATCAAGGCCGAGCTGTTCCAGCGCGGCGGCTCGTTCAAGCTGCGCGGCGCGACGAACCGCGTGCTCGCCATGACCGCCGAGGAGCGCGCCCGCGGCGTGACCACGATCTCCGCCGGCAACCACGCGATCGCGGTCGCGCTCGTGTGCCGCGCCGAGGGCGTCGCCGCGACGATCTTCATGCCGCGCGCAGCGAGCGCCATGAAGGTCGAGGCGACGCGCGCGCAAGGCGCGACCGTCGACCTCGAGTCCGATGACGCCGCCGGCGCGTTCGCGCGCATGGACGCGTTCGCGGAGGAGACCGGCGCGTTCGTGCTGCACCCGTTCGACGACCCGGCGGTGATCGCCGGCCAGGGCACCGTCGGCGCCGAGCTGATCGAGGATCTGCCCGAGGTCGCGACCGTGGTCGTGCCCGTCGGCGGCGGTGGCCTGATCTCGGGGATCGCGCTCGCCGTCAAGGCGCGCCGGCCCGACGCGCGCATCGTCGGCGTCGAGCCCGTCAACTCGGCGGCGCTGACCGCCGGGCTCGCCGCCGGGACGCCCGTGCGGCCGGCCACCACCGCGCCGACGATCGCCGACGCCCTGACACCGCCGACCGCCGGCGTGCACACGATCGCGATCTGCTCGCAGCTCGTGGATGAGGTCATCACGCTCGACGAGGACGAACTGCGCGCCGGCCTGCGCGTCACCTACGGCGAGGCGAAGCTCGCCTGCGAAGCCGGCGGCGCTGCGGCCGTCGCCGCGCTCGTGGCCGGGAAGGCCAGCGCCGCCGGCCCGACGGTCGTCGTCGTCTCGGGCGGCAACATCGCGCCCGCCGACCTGGCGCGGCTCCTGACGTGACCGCGACCGAGCTCGCCCGCCGGATCCGCGAGCGCGAGCTCTCGCCCGTCGAGGTGATGGACGACACGCTGGCCCGGATCGAGGCCCGCAATCCGAGCCTCACCGCAATCGTGCACCAGGCCTTCGACGAGGCGCGGGACGCGGCGCGCGCAGCCGAGCGGCAGCTGGTCGCGGGCGACGAGGTCGGGCCGCTGCACGGCGTCCCGACCGCGATCAAGGACCTGTTCGACTTCAAGCCCGGCTGGCCGGCGACGTTCGGCGGGATCCGCGCCCTGCGCGACTACTGCCCGCCGTGGATCTGCGTCTGGGCGGAGCGGATGGAGCGCGCCGGAGCGATCATCGTCGGCAAGACCAACAGCCCCGTCATGGGCCTGCGCGGCGTCACCGACAACTACCTGTTCGGGCCGACGCGGAACCCGTTCGACACGACGCGCAACAGCGGCGGGTCGTCCGGCGGCGCCGCAGCGAGCGTGGCCGACGGCCTGCTGACGATCGCCGAGGGCAGCGACGGCGGCGGCTCGATCCGGATTCCCTCCGCCTGGTGCGGCGTCTA
Organism: uncultured Solirubrobacteraceae bacterium; assembly: GCA_963792385.1. GTDB lineage: Bacteria > Actinomycetota > Thermoleophilia > Solirubrobacterales > Solirubrobacteraceae > DASSUW01. The sequence goes on from CAWBVZ010000006.1 coordinate 48,076, forward strand.
CGGCTACAAGCAGTCGTGGGGGCGCGTCCCTACGGTCATCCGCCCGAACGCGTTCGGCGGTACGAACCCATTCCTGTTCGAGGGCGTGATCACTCGCACCGTGGCGGACGCCGCGCTCGGCATGACCGCGCTGGCCGGCTACGACCCGCGCGACCCGTTCAGCCGCACCGATCAGGTCGACTTCCCGGGCGCGCTGGAGCGCGACATCGCCGGCCTGCGGATCGCCTACAGCCCGGCGCTCGACGTGTTCCCCGTCGACCGCCGCGTGGCGGCCGTCGTCGCGGACGCCGTGCGCGTGTTCGAGCAGGCGGGCGCCCACGTCGAGGAGGTCACGCTCGGCATCGAGCGCGACCAGCGCGAGCTGAGCGACCTGTGGACGCGGCTGATCATGCCGATCAACATCGGGACGATCGAGTTCCTGCTCGCCGAGGGGTTCGACCTGCGCGACGACCTGCCGCCCGAGTACCGCGAGCGGCTCGACGCCGGCTACGGGCTGACGGTGCTCGACGTCGCGCGCGACCAGGGCATGCGGACCGAGGTGTTCGACGCGCTGCAGGCGGTGTTCGCCGACTACGACCTGCTCGTCTGCCCGACCGTCGCCTGCCTGCCGGTCGAGAACGCGACCGACGGCAACACCACCGGGCCGCGTTCGGTCGAGGGCGTCGAGGTCGACGAGCTGATCGGCTGGTGCCTTACGTACTTCGCCAACTTCACCGGGCACCCCGCGGCCTCGATCCCGGCCGGGATGGCCGACGGCCTCCCGGTCGGGATGCAGATCATGGGCCGCAGCGGCGCCGACTCCGACGTGCTCGCGGCCAGCGCCGCGTTCGAGCGACTGCGCCCGTGGAGCGACAGCTACGCGATTCCGGCCGCGCGCATTCTCTAGTTGACACGTTCGACGATCATCGCCTGGCCCATGCCGCCGGCGACGCACATCGTCTCCAGCCCGTAGGTCCCGTCGAGCGTCTTCAGGCCGTTCAGCAGGGTGGTCATGATCCGCGCGCCGGTCATCCCGAATGGGTGGCCGAGGGCGATCGCGCCGCCGAACGGGTTGAGCTTCTCGGGGTCGATCCCGAGCTCTTCGCGGCATGGCACAACCTGGGCGGCGAACGCCTCGTTGAGCTCGACGATGTCGATGTCGTCGATCGTCAGGCCGGCCTGCTCGAGCACGGCCTTGACCGCGGGGATCGGGCCGAGGCCCATGATCTCGGGCCGCAGCGCGACGACGGACGAGGCGACGATCCGCGCCCGCGGCTCGAGGCCGAGCGAGCGCGCCTTCTCCTCGGACATCACGAGCACGGCGGCGGCGCCGTCGTTGAGCGGGCACGCGTTGCCGGCCGTGACCGTGCCGTTCTCCGGGTCGAAGACGGGCTTGAGCTCGGCGAGCTTCTCCATCGTGGTGCCGGGCCGCGGGCCGTCGTCGCGCGACACCTCGCCGTCGGGCGTGCTCACCGCCACGATCTCCGGGTCGAAGTGGCCGGAGTCGCGCGCCGCGACGGCGCGGTTCTGCGAGGTCACGGCCCACTCGTCCTGCGCCTCACGCGTGACGTTGCAGCGCTTCGCGACGTTCTCGGCCGTCAGCCCCATCGGGATGTACACGTTGTACGGCGCGCCCTCCGAGCCGTCGAGCTGTGAGTGCGGGTCGAACGGGGCCTGTCCCGGGAAGCGCGAGACGGCTTCGACGCCGGCGGCAATGTACTGGTCGCCCTCGCCGGCCTTGATCGCGTGGAACGCCATCCGGAGCGTCTGCAGCGAGGAGGCGCAGAAGCGGTTCACGGTCGTGGCCGGGATGTGATGGTCGAGCCCGGCCAGCAGCGAAGCGTTGCGGCCGATGTTGTAGCCCGCCTCGCCCAGCTGGAAGCCGCAGCCCATCATCACGTCGACGGTCTCGGAGAAGTCCACCCCGGGATTGCGCTCGACCAGCGCCTTCAGCGGGATCGCGGCGAGATCGTCCGTGCGGACGTCCTTCAGCGATCCCTTGGCCGCGCGCCCGATCGGCGTGCGGATGGCGTCGACGATGACGGCTTCAGGCATTCCCGGCTCTCCGTTTCAGGTGTTGACTCGCGAGTCAACGCCCATGCTACGAGGGACGCGCTCCGACCTGCGCCACTGCGAGCGCCGCGACGCGGCAGCCGGCCTCGAGCGCCGCGCGCGGATCGGCGCCGTCGAACCGGGCCGTGAGGAAGCCGGCGGCGAACGCGTCACCGGCACCGGTGGTGTCGACGACCTCGACCGGCTCGGCCGGAACGGTGATCGTCTCGGAGCCGTCCGACCAGCGCGCGCCGCCGGGGCCGAGCTTCGTGACGATCTCGGGAGCGACGCCGGCAAGCTCCGCCTCCTCCTCGTTCGGCAGCAGCAGGTCAACGGGCGGGATCGCACCGGGGTAGAGGAGCGCCCACGACGACGGGTCGACCGACACGGTCATGCCGGCCGCTCGCGCCTGCTCGATCGCCCCCAGCGCGCTCGCACGCGGGCCCTCGCGCAGCAGCGCGTAGCCGGCAACGTGCAGGTGGCGGCCGGTGGGCACGGGCCCGAGTGGCGCGTCGTTGGCGCCCGGGTCGGGCAGCATCGTGCGCTCGCCGCCGGGTTCGACGAGCACCACGCACGCGCCGGTCGGCCGTTCGGGGTCGACGGTCGCGTGCACGTCCACGCCGGCCTCCCGCAGCTGGGCCACGGCCCGCTGGCCACGGTGGTCGTCGCCAACGCGGCACACGAGCGTCACCGGCGTGCCGAGCGACGCCGCCCACGCTGCGACGTTCGCCGCCGACCCGCCGCCCTCCATGTTCACCCGCGCCGGCGTATCGCTCCCGCGCGCGAGCGGGCCTTCCATGCGTGCGACCACATCGACCATCAGATCGCCGAGGACGACGAGGGTCATGCCGTGGCCCGCGCGATCTGCGCCGCGAGCGCGGCGTTGCGCAGCACCAGCCGCACGTTCGCCTCCAGGCTCGCGCCCTCGGTGTCACGGTGGAAGCGGTCGAGCAGGAACGGCGTCACGTCCTTCCCGCGCACACCCTGCTCGGCAGCCGCCGCGAGCCCGTCGCGCAGGACGCGCTCGTGCAGGTCGGCGTCGATTGGGTCCTCGATCGGGTTGGCCACGACGATCGCGCCGAGGCCGAGCTCTGCGCGCGCGTGCGCGACATCGGCGATCTCCTCCGGCGTGTCCACGCGCCACGGCACCGGGAAGCCCGAGTCGGCGAGGTAGAAGCCCGGGAAGCGGTCGGTGCGGTAGCCCAGCAGCGTCACGTTGAGTGTCTCCATTCGCTCCAGCGTGGCCTCGACGTCGAGGATCGACTTCACGCCCGCGCACACGACCGTGATCGGCGTCTGGCCGAGCGTGGTCAGGTCGGCCGACTCGTCCCAGCTCTCGCGCGCCTCACGGTGCACGCCGCCGAGGCCGCCGGTGGCGAAGACGCCGATCCCGGCGCGTACGGCCAGCGTCGCCGTGGCGGCGACGGTGGTCGCGCCGGTCCCGCGCCGCGCCATCACAACCGCCAGGTCGCGGGCGCTGCACTTCGCGACGTCGTCGCCGGTCGCGATCGCCTCCAGCGCGGGCTCGTCGAGGCCGATCCGCACCATTCCCTCGACGATCGCGATCGTGGCGGGCACGGCGCCCTCCTCGCGCACGACCTCCTCGATCCCGCGCGCGATGTCGAGATTCGTCGGCCGTGGAAGGCCGTGGGCGATCAGCGTGCTCTCGAGGGCCACGACGGGGCGGCCGGCGTCGAGTGCTTCGGAGACCTCGCGTGTGTAGCGCATGCGGCCGTCACCGTACAGTGAGGCTGCTTCTGCGCGACGTCGCGCTCGCTTCGCGTGACACCTACCAGGCGGAGCTGCCCGGTCGGTCTGCCCGCGTAGCGCTATGTCAGCCGCAGCGTCAGGGCGCCCAGCGGGCCGAGCTCCGCCGTGACCCGTTGCCCAGGCGCGACCGGCTGCGGCGGCGTCACCGACCCGGTGATGACGACCTCGCCGGCGCGCAGCCGTTCGCCGCAGGCGTCGAGCAACTCGGCGGTCAGGCGGACGACTTCGACGAGCTCGCCGGTGAGCGCGGACGGGTCGTCGGTGGCCGCGATCTCCTCGCCGTCGACCAGGACGCGGGCGTCGATGCCGTCGCCGGTCGAGCGCTCCGGGTCGACAGGCCCGAGCAGGACGTGACGGTGGAAGATGTTGCCCGCGAGGATCGCGATCACGTCCTTGGGCGGTGGGTCGACGTCGGCGAGCTCGATCGCCGACGACAGCCCGCCGATCGCGGCGCGGACGTCGTCCCACGACGCTCCGGGCTTCACGTCGCGGGCGATGTGCGCGGCGATCTCCGGCTCGAGCATCGGCTTGGTCCACGAGCCGACCGGCACTTCCGCGCCTTCCGCGAGCAGCCCGCTGTCCAGGAGGAAGCCGACGAGCGGGCGGTCGATGCCGAGCGCCGCCGCCGCGGCGGGCGCGCCGAAGCCGACTTTCCACCCGATCTGTCGCTTGCCGCTCCGCAGGCGCTCGTCGCGGACCGCCAGCTGGTCGCGCATGCCGGCGGCGATCCGGTCGTCGAGCTCGGTCATGCGTCGAACTCGTCGTCCGGGTCGGGGATCGCGTAGCCCGCCGCCTCGAGCGAGCCGGCGCCGCTCCACCCCCAGAACAGCAGGACGTCCTCGTCGGAGGTGTTGTCGAAGCCATGCCAGTTGCCGCGCGGCGTGTAGATGACGTCGCCGGCCTTCGACGGCGCGCGCCCTGTGTTCGTGTAGACCTCGCCGTGGCCGCTGAGCACGACGAGGAACTCGTCGCAGTTCGGGTGCAGATGCCGCTCGTGTCGCGCGCCGGGCGGCAGCACGGTGCGCCCGACCACGAGGTCCTTCGCGCCCGCGTTCCGCTCGCCGATGAGGAACTGGACCTGCATGTCGATCCAGCCCTCGTCCTCGCGCAATCCCTGCTCGAGCGGGACGTCGTCGATCCGGGTGCGGTACGGCGCTTCCGGGGTCATTGGATGCCTCCGATCCGTCGGTACGCCTCATGCACGCTGACCAGAAAGTCGCGGTCGGCCTGCTGCGAGGCGCGCGCCGCGTTGAGCATCTCGCTCGTCGCCGCGCAGGTGGGCAGAGACATGCCGAGCCGCCGCGCAAGCTCCTGCGCCAGGACGAGGTCCTTCTGCTGGAGCTCGACGTCGGCGTAGACGTCGGTGTCGTCGACGAGCAACGGCGCGCGGTAGCCGATCACCGGCGAGGCGATAACGCTCTTGAGCGCCGCGTCGACGACGGCGGCGCGGTCGACACCGGCCTTCTCGACGAGCGCGACGCCCTCGGCGAACGCCGTGACCGACACGACGAGCGCGAGGTTGATCGCGACCTTGGTGAGGATCGCGTGGCCGTTCGGGCCGATGTAGGTGACCTTCGGGCCGATCGCATGCAGCACCTCGGCGACGTGGTCGAACGCCGCGCGGTCGCCGCCCACCATGACCGACATCTGCCCGGCGGCGAGCGTCGCGGGGCTCCCCGACACCGGGCAGTCGAGGAACACCGCGCCGGTCGCGGCGACTCGCTCGGCGAGCGCGGTGCTGGCATCGGGCGAGATCGTGCTGACATCCGCCCAGACCGTGCCGGGGCGCAGGCCCGCGAGCACGCCCTGCTCGCCGTCGGCGGTCGCCTCGATCGCCGCCGTATTTGTGAGCATCGTGAAGAGCAGGTCGACCGAGGCGGCAAGCTCGCGCGGCGTGTCGGCCCAGCCCATGCCCGCGTCCAGCAGCGGCTGGGCCTTGGCCTTCGTGCGGTTCCAGCCGACGACGTCGTACCCGGCGTCGAGCAGCCGCTGCGTAATGCCCGCGCCCATGGCACCGAGACCGGCGAACCCGATCCTTTCAATCGGCTTGAGCATCGGCGCGACGATACCCATCGCGCTGCCCGGTCGGCCTGCACCCATAGCAAGGGGCGGTTTTCCCCATGGTTGGACGTGGCGGGCGCCCCTAGCCTGGGCGAGTGGCTGCCGCTCCCCCCACTTCCCGCCTTGCCCGCACCGGCCGCGTCGGTGGCCTCGTCGCGGGCCAGGGGCTGCGCTGGGCCGGCACTCGCGCTGCCAACGTCGTGCGCTCGCCCGAGCGCGCAGAGGCAGCGACCGGTGAGCGCGCCGCAGCGCTCGCTCGCGAGCTGGTCGAGCAGCTCGGGCACATGCGCGGCGCCGCGATGAAGCTCGGCCAGGTCCTCTCGACCGTCGACTTCACCGCGATCCCGCCGTCCGAGCGCGAGCAGTTCAAGCGCACCTTGGCAACGTTGCGCGACGACGTGCCGCCGCTGCCGTGGGAGAAGATCGAGCGGCTCGTGCGCAGCGAGCTCGGCGGTCCCGTCTCGCAGCACTTCGCCGAGTTCGACCACGACGCGTTCGCGGCCGCCTCGATCGGCCAGGTGCACCGCGCGGTCACGCACGACGGCGAGGCCGTGGCCGTGAAGGTCCAGTACCCCGGCATGGCCGAGGCCGTCGAGACCGACCTGCGCAACCTCGGCTTGCTGCTGCCGCTGGTGAAGCGGCTCGCACCCGGGCTCGACGTCCGCGCGCTGGCCGCCGAGCTGCGCGAGCGCGTCGCCGAGGAGCTCGACTACGAGATTGAGGCGCAGAACCACCGCGCCGTAGCACGCGCCTGGCGCGGCCATCCGTTCGCGCACATCCCGACCGTCTACACGTCGCTCTCCAGCCGCCGTGTCCTGGTGACCGAGCTGCTCGAGGGTCTCCGGTTCGAGGACGTCCGGCAGCTCGAGGCCGCCGAGCGCGACCGCTTTGGCGAGATCGTGTTCCGCTTCTTCTTCGGGACGATGGGCCACCTCGCGCGCGCCTCCGGCGACCCGCACCCGGGCAACTACCTGCTGCTCGAGGACGGCCGTGTCGGGTTCCTCGACTTCGGGCTGATGCGCATGGTCGATCGCACGTACCTGGAGGGCGAGCAGGCGATCGCCCGCGCGGTCGTGGCCGGCGACGCCGCTGCCGTGCATCGCGGGATGACCAGGCTCGGGTACCTGCCCGACCCGGCCGCGTTCTCGGGCGAACGACTGCTCGCCCAGCTCCGGCTCGGTGGCGAGTGGTACTTCGAGCCCGGCTCGCGGCGCATCACGCCCGCCTATGTGAGCGACCTGATGGAGCGCGGCTCCTCTCCGCGCTCGGAGTACTTCGACGACCTCCGCCAGATGACGCTGCCGCCGCAGGCGCTGCTGATCCGCCGCATGGAGGGCCTGGTGTTCTCCACCCTCGGCGAGCTGCGGGCGCGCGCCGACTGGGCCGCGCTCGGCGCCGAGTACTACGCCGACGAGCTCCCGGCCACGGCGCTCGGCGAGCTCGACGCCGAGTTCTGGGGCGCGCGGCGGCCCGCGCTGCGCACCGCCGCGTAGCCGCCGATCCAACCTAAGATCCCCGCGATGCCCCGTGAAGGCGGCTCAGCAGGGCTCACCGCAGGCCGCGTGGAGGCGTTCAGCGACGCGGTCCTCGCGATCGCCATCACGCTGCTCGTCCTCGAGCTCCACGTCGGAAGCGGGGAGGGAAGCCTCGCTCATCGCCTGGGCGAGCAATGGCCTGTCTACGTCAGCTACCTGCTGTCCTTCGTCAACATCGGAACGGTCTGGCTCAACCACCACAGCATCTTCAGTCGCCTGCGCGGCGTCGACCATGGCCTCATCCTGCTCAACCTGCTGCTGCTACTCATCGTCTCGGTCCTGCCCTTCCCGACGGCAGTGCTTGGTGACGCGCTGCAAGAAGGAGACTTCGCCGACCAACGCACGGCCGCGCTGCTCTACTCCGGCAACTTCCTGTTCGCGTCGGCCGCGTTCTGCGCGCTGTGGTTGTGGGCGTCTCGCGGCCGGCGGCTGATCCGCGACGACATGAGCGATGAGGCGGTCCGTCTCAGGACGTGGCGCATGGCGATCGCCGTCCCAGCCTTCGCGATCCCCTTCGTCGTCGCCGTTTGGTCACCGATCTCCGCGGTCGCCATCGACGGCGCGATCATGTTCACGTTCCTCCTCTCCGACGGCTGGCTGGAGCGACGGATGACCACACTCAATGTTGTGCGGCGGCTGACGTAAGTGCCCTCCCTGCTCTCCGTCAACGTGGGCATGCCGAAGGACGTGGCCTGGCAAGGGAAGACCGTCTTCACCGGCGTCTTCAAGGATCCCGTCACGGGCCCTCGCATGGTCCGCAAGCTCAACGTCGACGGCGACGGCCAAGGCGACCTGGCCGGGCACGGCGGCGAACAGCGCGCGGTCTTCGTCTACCAGATCGACTCGTATCGCTACTGGGAGCGCGAGCTCGGACGACGCGACTTCGCCTACGGGCAGTTCGGCGAGAACTTCACGGTCGAGGGACTGAACGACGACGAGGTCTGCATCGGCGACCGGTATCGGATCGGACCCGCGCTCTTCGAGGTGACTCAGCCACGCGTCACCTGCTACCGCGTCGGGCTCCGGATGAACGACCCGCGCATTCCCGCCTTGCTCGTCTCACACCGCCGCCCGGGGTTCTACCTTCGCGTGCTCGAGGAGGGCGAGGTGCAACCGGCAGACGAGATCGTCAAGGTCGCCTCGGGTCCTGAACAGATGACGGTCGCCGAGGTTGATGCGCTGCTGTACCTCCCCGGGCACCCGCGTCAGCAGTTGCTGCGAGCGCTGCGCGTCCCTGCGCTCAGCCCCGGCTGGCAAGGCTCCTTTCGCGCCCTGCTCGAAGGAGATCCCGCGAGCGGCAACGCCGGCCTGACCGCGGCGAGCCCGCCGCCCGCCTGGCAGGGCTTCCGCACGCTGACCGTCACCGGAATCGAGCGCGAGAGCGACTCCGTCCGCTCCATCCGCCTCGCTGACCCCGACGGCGAGCCGCTCCCGAGCGCCCGCCCGGGCCAGTACCTCACCGTGCGTATCCAGCCCGAGGACGAGCATCGCTCGGTGCTGCGCAACTACTCCCTCTCCGGGCCGCCTGACGCCGGCTACTACCGGATCAGCGTCAAGCGCGAGCCCGACGGCACGGCCAGCGGCTATTTGCACACCCATCTCCGGGTCGGCGATCAGCTCCAGATCGCAGCACCCCGCGGCACGTTCATCCTCGACCCGAGCCAAGCGCCGGTGCTCCTGATCAGCGCCGGCATCGGCGCTACGCCAGTGCTCGCGATGCTTCACGCACTGGCGGAGGAGCATTCCGAGCGAGAGATCTGGTGGCTGCACGGCGCACGCAGTAGCCGCGACGAGTCCTTCGCAGCGGAAGCTCGGACGCTGCTCGCGGCGCTGCCGAACGTACGCACCCACATCTGCTTCAGCCGCCCCGGCTCCACCGATCTCGCGGGCCGCGACTTCGACAGCGCGGGCCGCCTGTCCGCCGCAGTGCTCGCCGAGCTCGATCCACCGCGCGATGCCGAGGCTTACCTCTGCGGACCGATACCGCTCATGGAGGAGATCAGCGCCGCCCTGGCCGCGACCGGCCTTGACGCTTCACGCATTCACACCGAGCCATTCGGCCCGGCGCCGGGTCAGACACCTGGCATTGCGCTTAGGCCTGCCCGGACGCCACATCTGCCGGCCGGCCGGCCCGGAACCGGCCCGACGATCGAGTTCGCTCGCAGCAACCTCGCCGTCCCCTGGAGCGACGGCTACACCAGCCTCCTCGAACTCGCCGAGGCGTGCGACGTTCCCGTCCGGTGGTCGTGCCGCACCGGTGTCTGCCACACCTGCGAGACAACGGTCATATCGGGCAAGGTCGACTACAGCCCAGATCCGGTCGAACCCCCGGCGGACGGCAGCGCACTCATCTGCTGCGCGCAGCCACCCGACAACCTGGTCCTCGACCTCTGAGTCCGCGGGTCGCATGAGCGTGTTCAGGGAAGCCGAGCTTCGGTACATGGCAGGCGGGCGGCAGCTCGGACGGATCGCGACGGTCGGCGCGGACGGGACGCCGCACGTGGTGCCGGTCGCCTGGATCTACAACGCGGTGCGCGACGCGATCGACATCGGGGGCTACGAGCTCGAGGGCTCGAAGAAGTTTCGCGATGTCGTCCGGTCGGGGCGAGCCGCGATCGTGATCGACGATCTCGCCAGCACAGACCCGTGGCGTCCGCGCGGGATCGAGATCCGCGGGCGGGGCGAGGCGATCGCGCTGCCGACGCCGCTGATCCGGATCCATCCCGAGCGGATCGTCAGCTGGGGGCTTGAAGGGGGACGCAGCGCGCGTACGGTTCAACTGCCATGACCGACCGAGATCCCGCCCTCGAGCCGTTCGACGCGCTGATCGGCACCTGGGCCACGCAGGCGACACACCCGGCGTTCGACGGCGTGGTGCCGGGCAGCGTCACGTACGAGTGGCTGGAGGGCGGCCGCTTCCTCGTCCAGCGCTCCCATAACGACCATGAGTCGTTCCCCGACGCGATCAGCGTCATCGGCGCACCCGAGTCGGGCGACGGCCTGGTCATGGAGTACTTCGACTCGCGCGGCGTGCGCCGGACGTACGGCATCTCGCTCGACGACGGCGTGCTGCGCATCTGGCGCGATGACCCCACGTTCGCCCAGCGCTTCTCCGCCACGCTGAGCCACGACACCTTCGAGGGCCTTTGGGAACTCGCGCGCACGCCGGACGACTGGCATGACGACCTGAAGGTCGTCTACCGCCGCCGCGACTAGCGGGGCGATCAGCCGGCCGTCCGAATGCGGATGCGCTGAATGCCCCAGGGCGCCAGAAGCACGGCGAGCGCGGCGCCCACCGCGAGCGTCCATGGCCACGATTCCCCGCCGGCATTGGTCGCGGCGGCTGCGGGAGCGGGCGCCGCCTCGATCCGGACCGGAGGCCCGACGTCGGTGAAGCGCTCCGGGTCGCTCGGGTCGAAGCCCGCGACGGCCACCTCGTAGAGGCCCGCGCGCGCGAACGGCACGGTCGCCTTGAACGTGTTCGGCGGCACGTCGACCGTCATCGGCACGCGCCGCTCGGCACGGCTGACCAGATCGGTCACGACGATCACCGGCCGGGACTTGGCCTGGGAGAAGCCGCCAGGACCCTGGAGAATGCTCACGCGCGCGTCCCACGTGCCGCGTGCGCGGATGTGATCGGGCGTGGAGTTCCACAGCACGCGCACGGAGGCATTCGGGTCCTTCGCCCCGGCCGCGACCGGAACCAGCAGGAGCGCGAGCAGTGCGAGTACGAGCGGTCTCATGTCAGTTCTACGCCGCTGCCGTCTTGATGGTTCCCGGCGGCGATGAGTTTTCGGGACGCCGCCCGGTTCCATTGGGAGATCGGAAACGTCAGGAGGTCAACGTGCTGCTCGAAACCAAGAACGCCGTGATCTACGGAGCGGGCGGATCGATTGGCGGCGCCGCTGCTCGCGCGTTCGCGCGCGAGGGTGCCCGGGTCTTCCTGGCCGGCCGCGGACGCCGTAGCGGCGGATGCCGGCGGCATCGACGTCTCCCTCAACGTGATCACCCACCCGAGCACGCATGGGGTCCCCATCGCCGAGATGGCGGCCGACGACTTCATGGCGCCGGTCGAGACCGCCGCCCGCACCACGTTCCTGACCGCGCGGGCGGCCGCGCGGCACATGATCCCCCGGCGTTCGGGCGTGATCCTCGCGTTCGGCGGCCCGGGCGACCGAAGCGGCCCGTCTCGCGACTACTACCTGGGCGGGACCCAGGTCGCCTTCGACGCAATCGAGACGATCCGGCGCCAGCTCGCCGCCGAGCTCGGACCGCACGGAATTCGGGTCGTCACGCTCGCGAGCGGAGGCGTGCCCGAGTCGCTCCCGCAGGGCTTCGAGGGTCGCGCGATGATCGCCGAGATGATCGAAGGGCAGACACTCCTCGGTCGGGCCGCGACGCTCGAGGATGTCGGCAACGCGGCCGCCTTCGCGGCCTCGGACTGGGCACGCACGATGACGGCGGCGACCCTCAACATCAGCTGCGGAGCCCTGATCGACTAGGCACACTTCGACCAACCGTGGAGCCGTTCCGCATCGCGATCCCCGACGACCAGCTCGACGACTTGCGCGAGCGGCTCGAGCGAACTCGCTGGCCGGAGCGCGAGACGGTCGACGACTGGTCGCAGGGCGTCCCGCTCGCGTACCTGAGCGAGCTCTGTTCCTACTGGGCCGACGGCTACGACTGGCGGGCGACCGAGGCGCGGCTGAATGCGTTCCCGCAGTTCCGGACGGAGCTCGACGGGCTTCGCATCCACTACCTCCACGTCCGCTCGCCGCACCCCGACGCGCTGCCGCTCGTGATCAGCCACGGCTGGCCCGGATCGATCGTCGAATTCATGAAGGTGATCGGGCCGCTCACCGATCCGACCGCCCACGGCGGCGAGGCACAAGACGCCTTTCACGTCGTCTGCCCGTCGCTGCCCGGCTACGGCTTCAGCGACAAGCCGAGCCGGCCGGGCTGGAAGGTCAACAGGATCGCGGCCGCGTGGACGCAGCTGATGGCCGGCCTCGGGTACGAGCGGTACGGCGCGCAGGGCAGCGACTGGGGAACCAGCATCTCCGCGAGCATCGGCCAGCAGGATCCCGGCCACGTCGCGGGCATCCACCTCACGCCGCCGCTGGCCGCGCCCGACCCGGACACGTTCGACGACCTCACCGACGCCGAGCATGCGGCGCTGGCGTCGCTCGAGTACGGCGACGAGTGGGACTCCGGCTACTCCAAGGAGCACGAGACCCGGCCGCAGACGGTCGGGTACTCGCTCGTGGACTCGCCGGCAGGTCTTTGCGCGTGGATCGTGGAGAAGTTCTGGTCGTGGACCGACTGCGACGGCCACCCCGAGAACGTGCTGACGCGCGACGAGCTGCTCGACAACCTGATGCTCTACTGGCTCCCGGGAACCGGCGGGTCGTCCGCGCGCCTGTACTGGGAGAGCATGCGCGAGGTTCGCGAGCTGTTCACGCGCGCCAACGCGGACGTCGTCGCGGTGCCGACCGGCTGCTCGATCTTCCCGAAGGAGATTCAGCGGCCCTCGCGGCGCTGGGCGGAGAAGCGCTTCACCGACATCCGCTACTGGAACGAGCCCGCCCGCGGCGGCCACTTCGCCGCGTTCGAGCAGCCGGAGCTGTTCGTGCACGAGGTGCGCTCGTTCTTCCGGCTCGTGCGATGAGCGCTACTCGCGGGCGTAGGCTGGGGCCGTGGCCTCGAGGGTTCTGCTGGAGACGCAGGAGCTGACGCTCGGCGAGTTCGCCTGCGCGCCCGGCGACCGCCTGTGGGGTGAGGTGAACACGAACATCGGCCCGCGGCCGCACGTCGTGTTCCCGCGCACGCACGTCCTGATCGCACAGGACGGCGCGCACCCGGTCCTGGCCACGCCGAACCACGTCGTGTTCTACAAGCCGCACCAGCTCTATCGCCGCGGCCTGCGCGACGCGCGCGGTGATCGCTCCCTCTGGCTCGCGGTCACGCCTGAGCTGCTCGAGCAGGCCGCCGGTGCGCCGCCGTCCGCCCCGGCCGGGCCGTCGGACGCTCCGACATACCTGCTCGCGGTGGCGGTCGCCGCCCACCTGACTGCCGAGCCGTCGCCCGATCGACTGCTGGCTGAGGAGGCGGCGCTGCAGCTGCTGGGGCAGGCGGTCGGCGACCACTCGCCGCACACGCAGGCCAGCCGGCCGCGAACGCGCAGCGAGCACGCCGATCTCGCCGAGGCGGCGAAGGAGCTGCTGTCGGACAGGATGGCCGAGCAGGTCTCGCTCACCGCCCTCGGTGCCGCGCTGTACGTGTCGCCGTTCCACCTGGCGCGGGTGTTCCGCTCGCGTACCGGGTTCTCGCTGTCCGGCTATGTCCACGGACTGCGCCTGCGGTGTGCCGTCGACCGCCTCGCTGCCGAGCCCGGCACCGACCTCTCCCGGCTCGCCGTCGAGCTCGGCTACTGCTCCCCCAGCCACTTCAGCGATCGCTTTCGCGCTGCCTTCGGCTGCCCGCCGTCCGCGCTGCGTGGCGCGCAACTGCGCACGATCGTGGAAGCGGCCCGCCCGGCCGCCGCTTAGAACCCACGCACATCGACCTGGAGGACGGCGTGATGACGTGGCGACACCGTGGTGTGGCGCTCGCAGCCCTCGGCCTGGCGCTCGCCGCGCCGGCAGCCGCGGCAGCGGGGAGCAACGGCTTCGTCGAGCGCGTGCGCGTGCTCCACACCTGGCATGGGGAGCCCAACGGCTACTTCGGCTGGGCGGTCAGCGAGCTCGCCGACATCGACGGCGACCGCAGCGGCGACGTGATCATCGGCGAGCCGGCCACCGCGGCCGGCGGCACGACGTGGGTCTACTCGGGCCGCTCGGGTCGCCTGATTCACCGCTTCGACGGCGTGCCGGGCGACTTCCAGGGCGGCGCGATCGCCGACGCGGGGGACACGAACGGCGACGGCGTGCACGACATCATCAGCGGCGCGCCGGGCGCCGCCGCCACGGGCGGGCCGGGGCGCGCGTACCTCTACTCCGGCCGGACCGGTCGCCTCCTCCACATGTGGGAAGGCGCGCCGCCGAACGACCAGCTCGGCTCCGCGGTCGCGAGCGCGGGCGACCAGAACCACGACGGCTATGACGACGTCCTCGTCGGCGCCCAGGGTGCGGACGCCGCAGGGCTGGACGCAGGCGTCGCGTACGTCTTCTCCGGCCGCACCTACAAGCTGCTGCGCCGACTCGACGGGAGCGACCCCGGCGATGGATTCGGCTCAGGGGTCGACTGGACGGAGACCGTCGACCGCGATCGCCGGCCCGACCTGATCGTCGGCGCGCTCGACGAGGCACCCGGCCCGGCGCCCGGCGGTGGTGGCGTGCACGTGTTCTCCGGCCTCACCGAGCTGTTCTCGCTCGCGCCGCCGGCCGGCGCCGTCACGTTCGGCCAGTTCTTCGTCGCCGGCGTCGGCCGCGTCGACGGCGACCGGACCCCGGACGTCTACGCCGCCGACTACGCGGCCCAGGGCGGGAACGGGTACGCCGCGGTCTACTCGGGCCGCGACGGATCGCTCATTCACGCGTGGCCGGGTGGGGCGCGCGACGGCACCGGACCCGGCCGCGAGGCCGGCGACGTCAACGACGACGGCCGCATCGATCTCGCCGTCGGGTCGTACACGGCAAGCGACGCGGCGACGAGTGCCGGGCGCGTCGACGTCCGCTCCGGGCGCACCGGGCGCGTCCTGCGCACGATCACGTCGACCACGGCCGGCGAGAACCTCGGCTTCGACGCCGTCGGCGTCGGCGACGTCAACCGCGATCGCCGGCTCGATCTGCTGCTGTCGGCCGCCGAGGGGGACACGGTCTACCTCGTGGCCGGGGAGAGATAGGAAGGCCTAGGCTGGGGGTCATGGCGACCCCCCAGCAGCACATCGACTCGGGCTTCGGCCTGCGCAGCACCGCGACCGAGGTCCTCGAAGGGATCGACCTCACCGGCAAGCTCGCGATCGTGACCGGCGGCTACTCGGGGCTGGGGCTCGAGACGGTGCGTGCGCTCACCGGTGCGGGTGCGCGGGTGGTCGTGCCGGCGCGGCGCCGCGCGCACGCCGAGGAGGTGCTCGACGGGATCGAGCGCGTGGAGGTCGACGAGCTCGACCTCGGCGACCTCGACAGCGTCCACGCCTTCGCCCAGCGCGTGCTGGACTCCGGGCGCAGCGTCGACATCCTGATCAACAACGCGGCGATCATGGCGTGTCCGGAGACCCGCGTCGGCCCGGGCTGGGAGGCGCAGTTCGCCACCAACCACCTCGGCCATTTCGTGCTGACGAACCTGCTGTGGTCGGCGCTGACCGCCGACGGCGGCGCGCGCGTCGTCGCGCTCACCTCGACCGGCCACAAGCTCTCGCCGATCCGCTTCGACGACCTGATGTTCGAGAGCGGCTACGACAAGTGGCAGGCCTACGGCCAGGCCAAGACCGCGGACAGTCTGTTCGCCGTTCAGCTCGACGCGCTCGCCCAGGACGCCGGTGTGCGCGCGTTCGCGGCGCACCCCGGCGGGATCATGACCCCGCTGCAGCGCCACCTGGCCCGCGAGGAGATGGTCGCGTCCGGCTGGATCGCCGAGGACGGCACTCCCAACGAGCGCTTCAAGACGCCCGAGCAGGGCGCGTCGACCTCGACCTGGGCGGCCACGTCCCCGGCGCTGAACGGGATGGGCGGGGTCTACTGCGAGAACTGCAACATCGCGGAGCCGACGGCGGTCGGGTCGCCGACCGCGCGGATCGAGGGCGTCGATGCGCACGCGATCGACCCCGAGGCGGCCGCCCGCCTGTGGGCCGTGTCCGCGGAGCTGACGGGCGTCAACGCGTTCGCCGCCGCCTGAGGTGGCACAGCGACGGATCGTGGCGATGGGCGGCGGTGGGTTCTCGATGGAGCCGGAGAACCCGCTGCTCGACCAGTTCGTGCTCTCGCTGGCGCGCTCGGCGCGCCCGCGCGTGTGCTTCGTCCCGACCGCGAGCGGCGATTCGGCGCAGTACGTCGCGAGCTTCTACCGCGCGTTCGCGGCGTTCGACTGCCGCCCGACGGACCTGCAGCTGTTCGCGCGCACCGCCGGTGACCTGCGCGCGTTCGTGCTCGAGCAGGACGTGGTGTATGTCGGCGGCGGCAGCACGGCGAACCTGCTCGCCATCTGGCGCGCGCACGGACTCGACCGCGTGCTCGCGGAGGCGTGGGCCGAGGGCGTCGTGCTGTGCGGGATCAGTGCGGGAATGAACTGCTGGTTCTCGGAGTCGGTGACCGATTCGTTCGACCTCGGCCGGCTCGCTGCCTTGAACGACGGGCTCGCGCTGCTCACCGGCAGCGCCTGCCCGCACTACGACGGCGAGGAGCAGCGGCGACCAACGTATCGCCGTCTCGTGGCGGCCGGCGAACTGGCCGACGGCTGGGCCGCGGACGACGGCGCCGCACTCGTGTTCGCGGGCGAGGAGCTCGAGGAGACGGTCACGTCACGGCCCGACGCCGCCGCGTACCGCGTCGAGCGGGCGTCCGACGGCGTCGACGAACGCCAGCTGCCGACGCGCTATCTCGGCCCGCGGTAGGCCACGCAGTCGAACTCGACCTTGGCGCCGAACAGCAGGTCGGCGCAGCCGACGGCGATGCGGGCCGGCGTGTGCGGCCCGATCGCGGCCAGATACGCCTCGTTCATCGCCTCCCACTCGCCGAGATCGGTCATGTACACGCTGATCTTCACGACGTCGGCCAGGGACGCGTCGCAGGCGCTCAGGATCCGCTCGACGTGCGCCAGCGCCTGCGTGGTCTCGGCCGCGATGCCGCCGGCGACCAGCCCCGAGAAGTCATCGCTCAGTCCGAGCATGCCGGCCACGTAGATGTGGTCACCGGCGATGGCCGCGTGAGCGAACGCCGGGAACTCCGGCAGCTCGGGAACGTTGAGTCTCGTCCAGCTGGGCATCTCATGGTCTCCGTTCGTCGCTCGCCGGCAGCTCGGCGGGCAGCCCGAAGACCGCAAACGTCTCGGCGTCGATGAAAGCAGTGACCTCGGCGATCTGCGAGCCGCGCATCGTGAGCACGTTGACGCCGTGCGGGAGGAAGGATCGCTCCTCCTCACGCCACAGGTACTTGCCGAACGCCACCTGGCCATTCGAGCGTGCAGGGATCACGCGCCAGCGGTGACGGCCCGAGAGCGGCATGCGAGTGAGGAAACCGGCGACCGCCTCGCGGCCGGCGTACCAGGTCGGCATCGGCGGCATCGCCATCACGGCGTCGTCGGCCAGCATGGCGACGACGGCGTCCACGTCGCCGCGCTCCCAGGCCGCCACGTACTCGTCGACGATCGCGCGCAGGCGTTCGTCGCCGAGCGCGCGCAGTGTGGCCTGCTGGCTCTGCTCGGGAAGCCGCTCGTCAACGGTCTTGTGGGCGCGCTGCAGCGCGCTGTACACCGAGGCCGGCGTCGTCTCGAGCGCGTCGGCGACCTCGCCGCCGGAGAACCCGAGCACCTCGCGCAGGATCAGTACGGCGCGCTGGCGCGCCGGCAGGTGCTGGAGCGCCGCGATGAAGGCGAGCTCGACGCTCTCGCGCTGCTCGTAGCGAGCGTCGGGGCCGGCCAAGCCGTCGCCGAGGCCGAGCGTCTCGTCCGGATACGGCTCCATCCACACCGACTCGACGAGCGGTTCGGCTGGGTTGTCGTGCGGGTCGGCCGCCGGCCCGTAGTCGACCGGGAGCACGAGCTTGGGCCGCCGTTCGATCGCCTTCAGGCAGGCGTTGGTCGCGATCGTGTAGAGCCACGACCGCAGCGAGCTCCGGCCTTCGAACCCGGCCAGGCCGCGCCACGCGCGCAGCAGCGCGTCCTGGAGAGCGTCCTCGGCATCGTGGACCGAGCCGAGCATGCGGTAGCAGTGCGCGTGGAGCTCGCGGCGATGGGGTTCCACGAGCCGGCCGAAGGCGTTCTCGTCACCGCGCCGGGCGGCGTCGAGCAGCTCCTGCTCGGTCATGGCTTCGCCTGCCAGAACGCGATCTCCCCACCCGCGGGCGTGGCCACCACGCTGCGCCAGCCCGCCGGGCCCTCGCGCGGCTCGAGCAGCACCGAGGCGCCGAGCCGGCCGGCGTGCTCGGTCACGTCGTCGACCGCGTCGACCTCCACGTAGGGAAGCCACACGGGGCGACGGGTCGCGCACCCGACGATGCCGCCGCCGAACCCGCCGCCCAGATCGAGCGCCAGGTACGAGCGGCACCCGGCGTCGATCCGCTCCGGTTGCCAGGACAAGAGCTCGGAGTAGAACAGGCTCGCGCTCGGCAGATCGCCGGTGTGCAGCTCCAGGTGGACGACGGGATTCATAGGCGGAACGAGCCGATCTCGGTGAGCTGCGCCACGACCGGGCCTTTTTCGAGCCGGTCGCGGATGTTCTGCTGGAACCGCGCGAATGCCGCCACGTCCGCCAGCGGGTTGAGGCCGTCCTCGGTGAACGCGATGTGCGCGAAGCTGACGCCGTCGTCGAGCCGGAACGTCGCGTAGCGGAAGCCGTCGGGCTGCGTACGGGCGAGCTCCTCGTAAACGGCACCCACGAGTTCCTCGTTCTCGGCTACGCGATCAGCCTTCACCGTGTAGCGAACCATGACGCGTTTCATTGCGTGACCTCCTGGACTCGCGGTGCGATCGGCACGACGCTGGTCGTGCGGCGGCTCGGCAGTGCCAGCCCGGCGATCGCGCCGGCCAGCGCCAGCCCTGCGCCGACGAGGATCGCCGGGGTGAATCCGTCCGTGAACGCCTCCGCGGAGGCAAAGCTGCCCGCCCCGGCGAAGACGGCGACGACGACCGCGATCCCGAAGACACCACCGAGCTCGCGCATCATGCTGTTGGTGCCGGCCGCCTTGCCGAGCGCGTCCTCCGCGATCGAGCCGACGACCGAGTTCTGCGCGGCCGGGATCGCCATCGAGACGCCGACGCCGCCGACGATGAACGGCACGAGCAGGCTCGAGTACGCCACGCCCGGCTCGGCGATCAGCGCGACCCAGGCCATCCCGATCGCCTGGAGCGACAGCCCGCCGACCATCAGCGGCCGTTCGCCGATCCGGTCGCTCAACGCGCCGGCGATCGGCGCGACGGTCATGAACGTGGCGGTCCAGGGCAGCAGCCGGAGCCCGGTGCCGAGCGGGCCGTAGCCGAGCGCGGTCTGCAGCAGCTGCGCGAAGAAGAACACGGCACCGAACAGGGACGCGAACGTGAAGAAGATCGCGAGATTGCCGGCCGAGAAGGCACGCGAGCGGAAGAAGCGCATCGGCAGCATCGGCTCGGGGGCGCGCAGCTCCCAGGCCACGAAGCCGGCGACGAGCAGCGCGCCGACGGCGAGCGACCCGACCACCTCGAGGCTGTTCCAGCCCGCCGCGTTCCCGCGCACGAGCCCCCACACGATCCCGAGCGCGCCGCCCGTCACGAGCGCCAGGCCGCGGATGTCGAGCGACGTGTCGGGCCCGAAGCTCTCCTTCATCCGGGTGAGCACGAGCGGGATCGCGATCAGGCCGATCGGGACGTTGAGCCAGAAGATCCACTCCCACGCCAGGCCCTCGACGACAGCGCCGCCCACCAGCGGGCCGCTGGCGACCGAGAGTCCGGTGATCCCGCTGAAGATCCCGATCGCCGCGCCCCTGCGCTCGGGCGGGAACGCGGCGCTCAGGAGCGCCAGACCGAGCGGCATCAACAGCGCAGCGCCGGCGCCTTGCACGGCGCGCGCGGCGATCAGCCAGCCGACGTCCGGCGCGAGGGCGCAGGCGGCGGACGCGGCCGTGAACAGGCCGAGACCGACTGCGTAGAAGTTGCGGCGCCCGTAGCGGTCGCCGAGCGCCGCGCCGGTCAGCAGCAGCACGGCGAAGCTCAGGTTGTACGCGTTGACCGTCCATTCCAGCTGCTCGACCGAGGCTCCGAGATCGAGCCTGATCGTGCTCAGCGCGGTCGAGACGACCAGCGTGTCCAGCGCCGCCATGAGCGAGCCGATGCCCGTCAGGGCGACCACCCAGCGTGTCGTATTCGAGTTCATGCCAGTAGAGATCCGGCGACTGCACGAAATCCATCGCACTTGCAATTGCGCTGCGTTTCTGACTAGTGTGATCCGGTTGTTTTCCCTGCTCCGTTCATGTCGGAACAGGGGGCGAGGCGGAGCCCCCACGGCTCCCAGCGCGCCGTCGTTCCCGGTCGCGGGTCCAACGTCGGCGGCGTGGCGTGAGGAGGTCCTCACGAAGGTCCAGGAGCTGTCGGGCCTGGTGTCGTGGATCATCGCCAACAGTCCCGAGTCCGCGCACGCCGGCGACCTCGTCACGTCGATCACGAACCATCTGCAAGCGGCTCATGAAACGGCGGCGGGCACCGTGCCGGAGGGGGACAGAAAGCCGGGCCGGTGGAAGCGGTGGAGGTCGTCGTTCGGCGGGTCGTCCTTCGAGCGCGCGCTCGGGAACCTCGACGCCGTCGAGGTGAGCGTGCTCCGTCTCGCTCCGGACGGCTACCTGCGCGGTCAGATGCCGAGTCTCCAGGCACACGTGAACCGGTTTCTGCCGAAAGACGACCCGCGGCGCGTCGGTGTCGACGGCGTGGCGGCGAAGCCCGACGGCGACAAGCTGAGCGCCGCCGACCGCGACATGGTGATCGCGGCATACCACGCGGCGAACACCCAGCGACGCCGCGATCTGCTGCGGGTGAGCAGCTTCCGGAACTGGGTGGCGGCCGGAACCGCCGTCCTGACCGCCGTGGCGATCGTGATCGCGGTCATCGGGCTCACGCATAAGACCTGGATTCCGATGTGCTTCTTCCCTGAGGAGCAGCAGACGTTCGTCTGCCCCATCCGCGAGACCCCCACGGGCGACCCCGCCACGGCTGACATCGACACGCTGGTGGTCAAAACCGCTGAGCCCGAGGATCTACTGCTGATCGAGTTCGTCGGCCTGATCGCGGCGGCACTCGCCGCCGCTGTGGCCCTTCGCGGAATGCGAGGTACCTCGACGCCATATGGAGTGCCCGTCGGCCTCGCTTTGTTCAAGCTCCCAACGGGAGCTCTGACGGCAGTGCTCGGCATCCTGCTGATGCGGGGCGGCTTCGTCCCGGGCCTGAGCGCGCTCGACAGCTCGGCGCAGATCTTGGCCTGGGCGGTCATCTTCGGATACGCACAGCAGCTGCTGACCCGGTTGATCGACAGCCAGGCGCACGGGCTGCTCGCCGACGTCGGCGGCCGCGGCGCCGCGGGCGACCGCCCGACCAGCAGGGACTGAGGCCTTCAGCGGCCGAGCGGCCGCCGGCCCCACGCGGCCATGACGACCGGCGACAGGCAGCTCAGGCGCCCATCGCTCAGCGCGATCGCGTCGTCCACGTCGGCCGGCGTCACGAGGCCGGACGCGAGCATCGAGTCGCGCAACTGAGTGATCGAGAGCCGCCAGATCCGGCCACCCGCCTGGCCGCCGCGCCACATCGTCGCGCGGCCCTCGCACCCGACGTCGGTGAGCCCCGCGTCCTCGAGATCGCCGGTGACGCGGCGTCCGTAGGTGACGTCGAAGCGGTGCTGCGAGCCCAGGACGGCATCGTGAGCCTCGTGGATGCGCTCGAACAGCGCGCGCGAGTCCGCGTCCATCCTCGGGTCGGGGACCGACGACACGAAGTCCATCTCCTCGGCGACCAGCCAGCCGCCCGGCTTCAACGCACGCAGCAGCCGCCGCAGGGCGGTCTGCGGCTCGGCCAGCCAGGCGAGCAGCAGGCGGAGGTGGACGAGGTCGAACTCGCCCTCGGGCAGGTCGTCCTCGAGCACGTCGTGGACGCGGACCTCGAGATTGGGATGCGACAGCTCGCGCAGAACCGTGGTGTCGAGATCGGCCGCGACCACCGTCCCCTCGGGCGCCACGCGCTCGCACAGCCAGGTGGCGATCGAGCCGCCGCCGGCGCCGATCTCCAGGCACCGCCAGCCGCGCTCGACACCGCGCGCCTCGAGCTGTCTGATCGTGTCCGCGTCCAGTAGCGCCTCGAGGGTTTGCAACCGCTCGCGCTGCTCGGGACGGGCGTTCACGTAAGCGTATGTCTGCTCGTCCGCCGTGGTCCGACGGTATCGCAGCGATCAGTCGAGCGGCGGGTTGGCCAGCACCACCGATGTCTCGATCTGGCGGTCGGGGATCGTCCAGTAGGTCTTGAGCAGTTCGGCCTTGCGCTCAGGCGAGACCAGCTCGAAGCCGTGCCGCCGGTAGAAGCGGATCGCCCACTCGGCGGCGGCCCACGTGCCGACGAGCATGGGTCGCGTGCCGGCGCGCGCCAGATGCTCGAGCAGCGCGCCGCCGACGCCGCCGCGCTGGCGGCCGGGTGCGACGTAGGCGTGGCGGATCAAATCGACGTCGCCGACCGGCTGGAATCCCATGATGCCGACGAGCGCACCGTCGGCCTCGTAGCCCCAGAACTCGACACCCGCCGCGATCTCGCCGTCGAGCTCGCTCAGCGGCATGTACGGCTCGTGCCAGCGGTCGGCCGGGATCACGTCGCGATACGCCTCCGCCGCGGCGTTGACGATCTCCACGATCGCGCCGCGCTCGTCCTCGCGGCAGGGGCGGATGCCGGTCATGGGCGCAAGACTACGCGGCGATGCGGTACGTCAACGACGGCCTTCGCTTCGTCCTCGAGCTATGCGCACTGGCCGCGCTTGCGTACTGGGGATTTCACACGGAGAGCGGCATCTTGCAGTGGGTGTTGGGTCTCGGGGCGCCGCTCGCGATGGCCGTGATCTGGGGTTCGTTCATGTCACCGAAGGCGCCACAGCCGGCGCACGACCCAATCCGGCTCGTCGCCGAGATCGCCATCTTCGGCGCGGCGGCCGTGGCGCTCGCCGACGCCGACCACGCGACGCTCGCGACCGTCTTCGCCGCGACCGTCGCCGTGCATCTGGTCCTTACGTTCCCGCTCGATCAGCGCGAATCGCGTCGCTGAAGCGGCTCGCATGCGGCTGGGACTCAACCGCGGCCGGCTCTCGCCCCGGTTGCCCGGCCGTGACGCCGGGGTGGCTTTCGTGTGACCTCGCACTACGCTCGGTCGACATGAGAGCCCTCGTCCTCGCGCTTGCCGCGCTGCTGCTCGTTCCGGCTGTCGCATCCGCGAAGACGCGGAACATCGACGTCCCGAAGAAGTTCAAGCCACTGCTGGTCGTGGCCAGGGACAAGACCGACGTCCCGATCCTGCTTCCGCAGAAGTACCGGACCGACGCGAAGAAGCTCGTCCCGTCGGGCAGCTTCGCCCGCAAGCGCTACACGTTCAGCCTCAGCGCGATCCAGCGGCTGCGGTGGCGCGACGGCGTGCTTCATCGCCGACTTCTCCGCCAAGCGCGGCGCGCACCCGCACTACCAGCGCAAGGTCAGCCTCACCGGCGGGCGCACCGGCTACTTCAAGCCGCTCACGTGCGGCGCGTCGTGCTCGCCGCCGGCGATCGAATGGGTCGAGGACAACGTCCTGTACTGGATCCAGGCGCACGCCGGCAACAAGCGGCAGGAACGCAAGCGGCTGGTCGGGATGGCCAACTCCGCGATCACGCACGGAGCCCGCTAGGCACCGTCAAGTCGCGCGCGCGAGCGCCGATCCACACGGATAGTGCTTCTCATTCGCCTGCTCGCCGCAACGATCGCCGTCGCCGGCTCGCTCGCCGGTGCCGCGTCGCCCGCGGCCGCCTCCACCGGCCCGTGCGTGCCCGGCGGCCCGACGTGCACGTTCTGGACCGGCAAGGTGGTGTTCGTCGCCGACGGGGACACGATCGATGTCGACGTCGCAGGTGACGGCACCCGGACGCCACGGCGCGTGCGCCTGACCGGCTTCAACGCGATGGAGCTGCGCCGCTACAGCTCGATCGCGGCGCGCCGGCGCGGTGACTGCCACGCCGTCCAGGCCACCGGCCGCCTCGACCATCTCCTGCGGAGCGGCCACCGGCGAGTCCGGCTGGCCGCCCAGAACCCGGGGAGCCACGCCAACGTGCGCCTGCGCCGCCAGGTGTCGGTCCGCCTGCACGGCGCGTGGGTCGACGTCGGCCGGCTGCTGGTCGCCGAAGGCCACGCGCTCTGGCTCGCCAACCAGGCCGAGTGGGCGTGGAACCGCGAGTACGCGGGCCTGAGCGAGCAGGCCGCTGCCGCGCAGCTGCGGCTCTGGGACCCGCAGGGCTGCGGCGCCGGACCGTCACCGCAGGCCGGGATCACGCTGCGCATCAACCCCGACGCCGCCGGCGACGACCGCTTCAACCTCAACGACGAGTGGGCG
The DNA here is from genome assembly GCA_963792385.1 of uncultured Solirubrobacteraceae bacterium. GTDB lineage: Bacteria > Actinomycetota > Thermoleophilia > Solirubrobacterales > Solirubrobacteraceae > DASSUW01. Next base: position 72,696 of record CAWBVZ010000006.1, read on the forward strand.
AAGGTCACCAACCCCTCCTCGACCGCCGTCGGCCTGCAGCACTGGTGGTTCCGCGACTCCGGGCTGCGCCGCTACACCTTCCCGGCCGGCGCCGTCGTGCCTCCCGGCGGGACCGTCACGCTCCGCATGGGCACCGGCACGAACACCGCCGACACGTTCTACTGGGGTCTCAGCACGCCACCGTTCGACAACGTGCGCGACGACGGCCACGGCATGGGCGACGGCGGCTATCTGTTCGACCCGCGCGGCAACCTGCGGGCCTGGACGATCTACCACTAGCGTCTGCTGGCGGCGGGACGAACGTCAACCCCGCTGGGTGGGGGAGCGGGCGTCCGCCGGCCGCGATGAGGGTGCACAACTCCCCAATCGTGCGGCCGCGCCCGGCGGTTGGGGCGAAACGCACGCCAGAGGTGCCTAACTCCCCACGCGCACTTTGGAGACGCGACGATTGGGGCGAAACGCACGCTCGGCGAACCCGCACCGCGGCCCGCGGACGCGCGCCTCCCCACCCAGCGCAGTTGACGTGCGTCAACCATCTAGGCTCCGGCCGCGATGCCGACGCCGATCCTGATCGACTGCGACCCCGGCCACGACGATGCGATGGCGCTGCTGCTCGCGCTCGCGAGCCCCGAGCTCGAGTTGCTCGGCGTCACGACCGTCCACGGCAACACGACGCTCGACAAGACCACCGCGAACGCGCTGCGGATCCTCGAGTTCGCCGGCCGCGGGGACATGCTGGTGGCCGCCGGCGCCGACCGGCCGCTGGTGCGTGAGCCGCGGGTTGCCGACCACGTGCACGGCGCGAGCGGCCTGGACGGTCCTGACCTACCGCCGCCCGTCGGCGCGCCGGTGTCCGCACACGCGGTCGAGTTCCTGGCCGAGAAGCTGCGCACCGCCGGGCGCCCGGTGACGCTGATCCCGACCGGCCCGCTGACCAACATCGCGCTGCTGCTCGCGCAGTACCCGGACGTCGCGGAGCACGTCGAGCGGGTCGTGCTGATGGGCGGCGCGATCGCCGAGGGGAACGTCACGCCCGCGGCCGAGTTCAACATCTGGGTCGACCCGGAGGCGGCCGCGCGCGTGTTCGCGAGCGGGCTCGACATCACGATGATCGGGCTCGACATCACGCATCGCGCGCTGATGACGGCCGAGCACGCCGACAGCCTGCGAGCAGCCGGTCGGGTCGGCACGCTGGTGGCTGAGCTGTGGACCTTCTACCACCGCTTCCACAGCCGCGTCTACGACTTCGCGGGCACGCCGGTTCACGACGCGCTGGCGGTCGCGCAGGTGATCCGACCCGAGCTCGTGCGGCGCGAGCACCGGCACGTCGCGATCGACTGCGTGTCCGAGCTGTGCCGCGGCCGCACCGTCGTCGACCTGTGGCAGGTCACCGGCGGCGAGCCGAACGCGCACGTCGGCGTCGAGGTCGAGGCGGACGCCTTCCTCGAACTGCTGGTCGAGCGGATCGGCTCGCTGGGCTGATCAGCCCGCGGCGAGCACGACGTCGAGCAGGCCCGGGAAGCGCTCGTCCAGGCAGTCGCGCCGGAGCGAGACGTAGCGATGCGTCCCCTCCGGCCGGGTCTGCGTGATCCCGGCCTCGCGGAGCACCCGGAAGTGATGCGAGCGGGTGGCGTTCGACACTTCGAGCTCGAGCGTGCCGCACGCCATCTCGCCCTGCGCGGCGAGCGCGCGGACGATCGTGATCCGGATCGGGTCGCTGAGCGCGGCCAACACGCTCGTCAGCTGGAGCTCTTCGCCGGTCGGATGGATCAGCGTGCGCATACTTCGATCGTCATCGTACCATCGTGGTAGGCTTCCCGGCCGTGGTTCGAGGTTTGTCGAAATATGGACCGAGCCTGATCCCCGCGATCGGCTGGGGCGCGATGTTCCCGATCGCCGATTCGGCGATCAAGCGTGTGGACCCGTTCCACCTCACGGCGATCCGCTACCTGCTCGCGGCGGCCGGCTTCCTCGCGCTGTTGTGGATGTTCGAGGGCCGCCGCGCGCTGCGCCCCGGGGGCCGCGGCTTCGAGCTGTGGCTGTTCGGGTCGGCGGGCATCGCGGGCTTCAACCTGCTCGCGTTCGCCGGGCTCGAGCACACGACGCCCGAGCACGCCGCGCTGATTGTCGCCACCAGCCCGCTGATGGCGCTGCTGGCCGACGCCGCACTCGCCCGCCGCGCGCCGCGCCCGGCCACGCTCGGCTTCGTGCTGCTCGCGCTCGCCGGCGTGCTGATGGTGATCGGCAAGGGCGATCCGCTGGCCGTCCTGAACGGCGGCGTGAACGCCGGCGACCTGCTGGTCTTCCTCGGCGCCGCGAGCTTCGTGGTCTACACGTTCGGCGCGCGCCGGTTCGCCGACCTGTCGTCACTGCGCTACACCGCGCTCACCGCGACCGGCGGCACCGTCACGGTGCTCGTGGTCACCGAGTTCGCCACGCTCGCGGGCTGGCTCACTGCTCCCAGCGGCGGTGACGTGAGCGCGATCTGGTGGCAGCTCGCCTACGTCGTCGTGATCGGCGCGCTGGTCGCCGTGCTGGCCTGGAACGAAGGCGTCAAGCGCCTCGGCGCCCCGAACGCCGCGCTCTTCATGAACCTCGTGCCGGTCGTCGCCTTCACGATCGCGATCGTGCGCGGCTACCACCCCGAGCCGATCGAGCTCGCCGGTGCGGCGCTGACCGTGGCCGCGCTCGTCGGCGCGAACCTCACGGCGCGTCAGGACAGGGTGCGGCCGGTGAGCGCCGCGTGGGCGCCGACGCGCTCGACGAACCCCGCGAAGTCGCGCGCGTAGAGCGCCTGCGGCCCGTCGCACAGCGCCTCCTCGGGGTCCTGGTGGACCTCGACGATGATCCCGTCGGCGCCGACCGCGGCGGCCGCGCGCGCGAGCGGCTCGACCAGGCGGCGGTCGCCGGACGCGTGGCTGGGATCGACGATCACAGGCAGGTGCGTGTGCAGCTTCAGCCACGGCACGGCTGAGAGGTCGAGCGTGAAGCGCGTCGCCGTCTCGAACGTGCGAATGCCGCGCTCGCACAGCATCACGCGCTCGTTGCCCTCCTTGAGGATGTAGTCCGCGGCCATCAGCAGCTCGTCGAGCGACGAGGACAGGCCGCGCTTGAGCAGCACCGGCTTGCCGAGCTTGCCGGCGACCTCGAGCAGCGCATAGTTCTGCATGTTGCGGGCGCCGATCTGGACCACGTCGGCGTGGTCGGCGATCGCCTGTGCGTGTGTGGTGTCGAGGAACTCGGTCACGACGGGCAGGCCGGTCTCCGCGCGCGCCTCGACGAGGATCTCCAGCGCCGGCACGCCGAGGCCCTTGAAGGCGAACGGCGACGTGCGCGGCTTGAACGCACCGCCGCGCAGCATCGTCGCGCCGCCCGCGGCGACGGTGCGCGCGACTTCGAGCGTCTGCTCGCGCGACTCGACGGTGCACGGGCCGGCGATCAGGCAGAACGCCGTCGGCCCGCCGACCAGCCGCCCGTTGATGCGGAAGGTCGTCGGCTCGTGGTGGGCCAGCTCGGACGACGCGAGCTTGTACGGCCGCGAGATCGGCACCACGCGATCGACGCCCGCCATGCCCTCCAGCCCCAGCTCCTGCACCCCCTGCGGGTCGCCGATCGCCCCGATCGCCGTCGTCAGCTCGCCCGGGAGCACCAGCACGTGGACTCCAGCGGTCTCGAGCCGCGCCCGCACCGCGGCGATGTTGGCGTCGGTCGCCTCGGGTGTCATCACGATCATCACGGGGCCAATCCTCGCACCTGAGCAGTTTCGGAGAAGCGAGCGGCGAGCGGCGGGGCTACCTTGCCGCCCATGATCAACGCGCTCACGCACACGCAGCTCTGGGTCCTCGATCAGGACGAGGCGCTCGAGTTCTACGTCGGCAAGCTCGGGTTCGAGGTGCACACCGACGCCGACATGGGCACGATGCGCTGGCTGACCGTCAACGTCCCCGGGCAGCCGGAGATCGAGATCATGCTGCTCGCCCCGGGCCCTCCCCCGCTCGACCCCGCGACGGCCGAAGAGGTGCGCGAGCTCGTCACGAAGGGCGCCCTCGGAGCCCTCATCTTCAAGACCGACGACTGCCGGGCCACGTACGAGGCGCTGCGCGAACGCGGCGTCGAGTTCACGCAGGAGCCCGAGGACCGGTTCTACGGCACCGACTGCGCGCTGCGCGACCCGTTCGGCAACCCGATCCGCATCAGCGAGCCGGTGCCCGAGCCGGTCGTACCGCGCTCGGCCTAGACCCGGCCACCCGCTAGCGGGACAATGGGGCGGCCGATGACCCTTGCCGCCCCGACCCGTGAAGCGGCGTTCCTCGAGCGCGCAGGAGAGCTCGACGTGCTCGACAAGGCGTTCGAGGCGACGAGCGCCTCGGGTGGCCGGCTCGTGCTCGTGGCGGGTGAGGCCGGAGTCGGCAAGACCGTGCTCCTGCGTCGCTTCTGCGAGCGCCGGGCGAAGGCGGCGCGGATCCTGTGGGGCGACTGCGACGCGCTCTTCACGCTCTCCCCGCTCGGGCCGCTGACCGACATCTCCGCGATCACCGGCGGCGAGCTCGCGGAGTCCGTCGCGAGCGGCGACCCGGCCCATGCGGTCGCCGCGGCCCTCTTGCGCGAACTCGCCCGCGGTGAGCCGGCGATCGTCGTGTTCGAGGACGTGCACTGGGCCGACGAGGCGACGCTCGATGTGCTCCGCCTCCTCAGTCGCCGCGTCGCGACCGTCCCGGCGCTGCTCGTCGCCACCTACCGCGACGACGAGCTCGACCGCACCCACCCGCTGCGGGTCACGCTCGGGGAGCTCTCGCGTCGCGAGGCGACCGACCGGCTGCGGCTCGCGCCGCTGTCGGTCGAGGCCGTCGCGGAGCTCGCCGCGCCGCACGGCGTCGACGCCGCGGAGCTGCACCGGCGGACGGCCGGCAACCCGTTCTTCGTGACCGAGGCGCTCGCCGCGGGCGGTGTCGAGCTGCCCGCCACGATCCGCGACGCCGTGCTTGCCCGGGTCAAGCCGCTGAGCCCGGCGGCGCGACACGTGCTCGACGCGGCCGCGATCGTGCCCGGGACCGTCGACCTGCCGCTGCTGGAGGCGCTCGCGGGCGAGGCCGTCGAGCAGCTCGAGGAGTGCCTGTCGTGCGGCGTGCTCGGCGCGGCCGGCGCCGGCGTGGCCTTCCGGCACGATCTCGCGCACGTCGTCGTCGAAGAGGCGCTCGTGCCCAACGAGCGTCTCGAGCTCCACCGCCGGGCGCTCGCCGCGCTCGCCGGCCGCGCCGATCCGGCTCGCCTCGCCTACCACGCCGAGGGTGCCGGCGACGGGGACGCGGTCTTGCGCTTCGCGCCCGCCGCGGCCGAGCGGGCGGCCGCCGCCGGCGCCCACCGCGAGGCCGCGGCCCAGTACGCGCGCGCGTTGCGGTTCGCCGACGGGCTCGGGCCCGCGGAGCACGCCGAACTGCTCCGGCACCGGTCGCACCAGTGCTACATGGCCGACCACCCCGACGACGCCGCCGAGGACCTCCAGCGCGCGCTCGAGTACTACCGCGCGCTCGGCGACCGCCGCGGCGAGGGCGATGCGCTGCGCGCGCTGTCGAACATCCTCTGGTGCCCCGGCCTGATCGACGAGGCCGAGCACGCCGGTCATCGCGCGGTCGCCGTGCTGGAGCCGCTCGGACCCGGCCGCGAGCTCGCGATGGCCTACGCGAACTTGGCCGCGCTGGCGATGAACCACGAGGACGCCCGCGGCAACGCCGAGTGGGGCGGCCGGGCGCTCGAGCTCGCACGCACGCTCGGAGACGAGGCGATCGAGCTCCACGCGCTCAACTCGATCGGGACGATGGAGTTCCTGGCGCGCGGGCCAGGTGCCCGCGCGAAGACCGAGCGCAGCCTCGAGCTCGCGTTGCGATCGGGCCGGATCGACGATGCGCTGCGCGCGTACGCGAACCTCGTCTGGGCCGCGGTGCGCCACCGCGCCTATCCGCTTGCCGACCGCTACCTCCAGGAGGCGACCGAGCACGCGAGCGACCCCGACGTCGACCTGTGGCGGATCTATCTCCTGGGCTTCCGCACCCGCACGGAGCTCGACCAGGGGCGGTGGGATGAGGCGGCCGAGACCGCGGCGCTCGTCGTGCGCGGGCGCCTGGCGTCTCCGCTACCGGTGATCATCGCGCTGACGGTGACCGCGCGCCTGCGCGCCCGCCGGGGCGACCCGGATCCGTGGTCGCCGCTCGACGAGGCGCGCGCGCTCGCGGGCGAGGAGTTCCAGCGCATCGAGCCGGTCGCCGTGGCCTGCGCCGAGACGGCGTGGCTCGCGGGCGACCGCGACCGGGTCATCGCCGAGACCGACCACGTCCTCGCGCTTGCGCGTGAGCGCGATGCCCGCTGGGTGCTCGGCGAGATCCTCTGCTGGCGCCGCCGCGCCGGCGTCGAGGAGGAGCCCGGCGCCGAAGTGGCGGAGCCATACGCGCTCGAGCTGGCCGGGGAGCACGAACAGGCCGCCGCTCGCTGGGCCGCGCTCGGCTGCCCGTACGAGGCGGCAGTCGCCTTAGCCGGCGCCGCCGACGAGGCCGCCCAGCGGCGGGCCCTCGACGAGCTGCTCGCGATGGGCGCCACCGCGGCGGCGGCCGTCGTCGGCCGCCGGCTGCGCGAGCGCGGGGCGGCCAACCTGCCGCGCGGTCCGAGGCCGGCGACGCGCGAGAACCCGGCGCAGCTCACCGCCCGCGAGCTCGAGGTCCTCGACCTCGTCGCCGACGGCCTGCGCAACCGCGACATCGCCGAGCGCCTGTTCCTCTCGCCCAGGACGGTGGACCACCACGTCTCCGCGATTCTGCGCAAGCTCGGCGCCCGCACCCGCGGCGAGGCCGGGGCGGCGGCGATCCGGCTTGGGCTCCGCCAGCCCAGCTAGAGACCGAGCTCGCGCACGCCGAGCTCGTCCGCGCCCAGGTGGTGGGCGAGCTCGTGGCGGACGGTGCGCGTGACCTGGGCGCGCAGCTCGTCCGGGTCGTCGCCGAAGTCGCGTAGCAGCGTGTCGCGGAAGATCAGGATCCGGTCGGGGTAGTTGTCGCGAGCGACGGTGTCGCCCTGGTACATCCCGTACGCGCGGTGGCGGCGGCCCTTGTCTGAGATCACGACCGCGACGTGATCGAGCGACTTGAGCAGCAGGTCGGGCAGGTCGTCGAGCGCTTCGCGCACGAGCTCCTCGAAGTCACGCGGGTTGCGCGGGTCGAGCTCCATGAACTCGATCTCGTCCGGCTCGGCCGCGAGGTTGTCGTGGGCGAGCCGCTCCGAGCGCCGTACGAGCTCCTCGAACTCCTCGTCGTCGGCGGGCTCGGTGTACTCGGCTAGCCGGCCGGTGATGGTCACGATCACGCCCGCGAGGACGACGATGAACGCGAGGACGCACGCGGTGATCTGCATCAGCCGCACGGCGTACATGTTCGACAGCCCGCCGAGCAGCGTCACGATCAGGATCGCGCAGCAGAAGGTGAACAGCGCCGACATCGCGATTCGGCGTCCTGCAGGGAAGTTGGCGAACATGTCGATCGTTCCTATCGCAAGCTGCGGGCTATGACCAGGCGCTGGATCTCGTTGGTGCCTTCGTAGATCTGAGTGATCTTCGCATCCCGCATGTAGCGCTCCACGGGGTACTCCGTTACATACCCATAGCCGCCGAGTACCTGGACCGCCTCGACGGTGACCGCCATTGCGGTGTCGGACGCGAACAGCTTCGCCATTGCGGAGTACTTGCCGGCGTCGGCCTCGTGCCGGTCGATCTTCGCGCAGGCGCGGTACAGCAGCTCACGCGCGGCCGCCGTGCGCGTCTCCATGTCGGCGAGCTTGAACTGGATGCCCTGGAAGTCGGCGATCGCGCGGCCGAACTGGCGGCGCTCGTTCGCGTAGCCGGAGGCGTGGTCCGTGGCGCCCTGGGCGATGCCGACCGCCTGCGCGGCGACACCGAGCCGCGAGTGGTCGAGCGTGCCGAGCGCGACCTGCATCCCGCGGCCGACCTCGCCGATCAGGTTGCCGGCCGGCACGCGGACGTCGTCGAAGATCGGCTGGCCGGTGGGCGAGCCCTTGATCCCGAGCTTGTGCTCGAGCTTGCCGACCGTGAATCCCGGGCGATCGGCTTCGACGACGAACGCGCTGATGCCGCGCGAGCGCGGGGCGCCGGAGTCGGTCTTGGCGAAGACGATGTAGAAGTCCGCGACGCCGAGGTTGGTGATCCAGTTCTTCGTCCCGGTGATGACCCACTCGTCGCCGTCGCGCACAGCGCGCGTGATCATCCCGCCCGGATCGGACCCGGCCTCCGGCTCGGACAGCGCGAACGCGGGCGACCACTCGCCGCTCGCGCAGCGCGGCAGGAAGCGCTGCTTGAGCTCATCGGAGCCGTACAGGCGGATCGGCAGCGTGCCGAGCTCCTGGATCATCAGGATCAGCGCGCTCGAGGCGCACGCGCGTGCGATCTCCTCGACCGCGAGGTTGAGCATCAGCGTGCCGGTGCCGGTGCCGCCGTACTCCTCGGGGAACGGCAGACCGAGCAGGTCGTGCTCGGCGAACAGCTTGCGGATGTCCCACGGGTATTCGGCCTTGGCGTCGATCTCGGCGGCTCGTGGCGCCACCCGCTCGGTGACGATCTGGCGGATCGTGTCGCGGAACTCGATCTGCTCGTCGGTGAGCGCGTAGGTGTCAAGGGCAGCAGTCTCCATGCCCTTAGTGTGGCGACTCGCGATTGTCGGCCGAGTTTGGCGCCTGCCCCCGCTGGGGATGCGGAGGGAATGGGAATCGGAACCTCGCTGTTTCTGATCGCCGTCGGCGCGATCCTTTACTTCGCCGTCAACGCGACGGTCTCGGGCCTCGAGATCGCCACCGTTGGCATCATCCTGATGGTGATCGGCGGCCTCGGCCTACTGATCTCGCTCTTCATGCTGTCCTCGGCACGGCGCGCCCCAGCGGAGCGCACCGTGGTCCGGGACCGCGACGTGTACTAGAGCCCTGCCGGGTGGCGCACCCGGTAGCCGTCGGTCGGGCGCATGACCTCACTCCAGCGCGGGCCCTTGCCCGCGTTGTTCCAGCCCGTGTCGAACCGCAGGCCGGCGATCACGAGGAAGCCGTGGCCGCCCTGGGCGTAGATCGTGATCCAGCTGCCCTTGCCCGCCTGGCCCCACGACATGTAGTCGCCTGACGTCATCGGGCGGTCGACCAGTCCGGCGCCATGGAGGGCGTACGACATCGCGCCCGAGCAGTCGTAGCCGGAGTCGTTCCAGCGGCCGTGGCCGCCACCGTACTTGTACGGCTTGCCGACGATCTTGTTGGCCGCCGCGATCGCCGCCTTGACCTCCTCGGGCGCCGACGCCGGCGCGACGGCGTGACCGGCGCCGTCCAGCACGGCCTTCTCGCCGGCGGGCGCAGCGAGCGGCGCGGACGCCTGCGGCTCGAACACGCGGATCCCCTGGTCGACCTGCGAGCGCAGCTTGCTCGCGTCCGAGCGCGACACGCGCCCGTTCACGCGGCTGACCTGCGACCGGCGCTCCCACGACCGCACGCGGCGGGCCGTGTGGGGGCCGTACTGGCCGTCGACACCGGTGCGAAGCCCGACGCGGGTGAGGTAGTCCTGGAGCACCCGCACGTCCCGGCCGCTGTCCCCCTGGGCCAGAGCGCGGTCTCCGAAGGCGATGCGCCTGGCCTCAGCGGGCGCGACGGGCAGCGCAAGGCCAAGGGCGGCGAGGCCCACGATGAGCGTACGACTGCGTGGCACGGCGGATGGTTCCTTTCTTTCTTCCGCCTACGGGGTTAGCTGTCGGGCTCGCGCGGAAAGATCGCGCTACGCCGCATCACACGGCGATTCGCCCCCGGCCGAAAGGTGCTCGGCCACTGGTTCCCCCGTTCCCCGCCGGCCTGGGCCGTGCGGGAACTCGGCGTTTATGTCCCCAACGAAGCGCGGCACTCTAGCGGAGCGCTCGGCAGATAGCGTGCACACCCTGCTGCACGATCTGGACACCGCCACCGCGGACCTCGATCCGCCGTTCGCGGTCGTCGACCTCGACGCGTTCGACGCCAACGCCGCCGATCTGCTGCGCCGTGCCGGCGGAACGCCGGTGCGGCTGGCGTCGAAATCGGTCCGCTGCCGGACGCTGGCCGACCGCGCGCTGGGCGCGGGTTTCCAAGGGATCCTCGCGTTCACGCTGCCGGAGGCGCTGTGGCTGGCCGCGGCCGGCGCCGACGACGTGGTGGTCGCGTACCCGACCGTGGATCGCGCGGCGCTGCGGGAGCTGGCGGACGGCGCCGCGCGTGACCGGATCACCGTGATGGTCGACTGCCGCGAGCACTTCGACCTGATCCCGGCCGGGAGCGGCCCGGTGCGCGTGTGCATCGATGTCGACGCCGGCTGGTGGCCGCTCGGCGGCCGGGTGCGGATCGGCGCCAAGCGCTCGCCGCTGCACACGCCCGAGCAGGCCGCGGACCTGGCGCGCGCGATCATCTCGCGGCCCGGGCTGGAGCTCGATGGGCTGCTGATGTACGAGGCGCAGATCGCCGGCGTCGGCGACCGCCCGCCCGGCAACCCGGTGCTGGGCGCCGCCCTGCGGGCGATGCAGCGCGCCTCGGCGCGCGAGCTGGCCGCCCGCCGCGCCGCCGTCGTGGCGGCGGCGCGCGCCGTCGCGCCGCTGCGGTTCGTCAACGGCGGCGGCACGGGATCGATCGAGCGCACCGCCGCCGAGCCGGCGGTGACCGAGGTCGCCGCCGGTTCGGGCCTGCTCGCGCCCACGCTGTTCGACGCCTACCGCGCGTTCGCGCCCCGCCCGGCCGCGTTCTTCGCCCTGCCGGTGGTTCGGCGGCCGTCCGCGCGCGTGGCGACGGCGCTCGGCGGCGGCTACCCGGCGTCGGGCCCGGCGGGCCGCGACCGTCTCCCCCGCCCCGCCACGCCGGGCCTGCGGCTCGACCGCCAGGAGGGCGCCGGCGAGGTCCAGACGCCGCTGCTCGGCCCGGCCGCGGCGGGGCTGCGGATCGGCGACCGCGTGTGGATGCGCCACGCCAAGGCGGGCGAGCTGTGCGAGCGCTTCGACGTCCTGCACCTCGTCCAGGGCGGCCGCCGCGTGGCGACCGTCCCGACCTACCGTGGCGAGGGCCGCGCGTTCCTCTGACGCACCGCGCCGAGCACGCGGCGCGCCCATTCGTTCTCGAACCGGCCGCCGGGGTCGAGCTCCTGTCGCGCGGCCTGGAACGCGTCCCAGGCCGGGTAGCGCGGCGCCAATTCGGCCGCCGTCAGGAACGACCACTTGCCCCAGTGCGGGCGGCCGCCGAGCGAGCCCATCAGCGCCTCGACCTCACGGAACGACGCCTCCCACGGCACGCCCTCGAACACGTGCACCGCGACGTACGCGCTGTCGCGCCCGTGCGCGGGCGAGAGCAGCGCGTCGTCGGCTCCGACGAGGCGCAGCTCGACCGGGAACGAGACCGGGTGGCGCTCGAGGATCGCGCGGGCGCCGCGCACCGCGTCGGCCGCGGATGCGCGCGGGACCGCGTACTCCATCTCCGTGAAGCGCACGAGCCGCGGGCTGGCGAAGATCCGGAACGACCAGTCGACCCGCTCACGCCGCGACGCCGCGCGCGCCATCGTGCGGTTGAGCAGCGGGATCGTCCGCGGGAAGCGCCGTGCCACGCGGTTGATGAGGCCGAACACGTGATTGTCCATCAGGATGTCCTCGAACCACTCGCGGCCGGCGCCCGGCACGTCGCGCTCGGCTTCGGTGCGCGTGTTGGTGCGCGTGAGCGCCAGCGGCGAGTGCGGGAACGTCCAAAACTCGAAGTGGTCGGCGGCGTCCGCACGCTCGTCGAGCGCGGAGAGCACGTCCTCCAGCGGCTCCGGCCGGTCGAGCCCGCGGAGCCGGAACGTCGGGACGCAGCGCAGCGTCACGGCGACCACCACGCCGAGCGCGCCGAGCCCGACCCGTGCCGCACGCAGCAGGTCGCCGTCGGCCGCGGTCAGCTCGCGCGTGCTGCCGTCGCCGAGCACCAGCTCGAGACCCTCGACCTGCACCGACAGGTTCCCCAGCCGCGCGCCGGTGCCGTGCGTGGCGGTCGCGATCGCGCCGGCGACCGACTGCGCGTCGATGTCGCCGAGGTTCGGCAGCGCCAGCCCGCGCAGGTGCAGCTCGCGGCTCAGCCGGTGCAGCGTGATCCCGCCCTCGACGCGCACGAGCCCGCTCGCCGCGTCGGCCTCGAGCACGCGGTCCATGCGGTCGAGCGAGAGCAGCACGTCATCGGTGAGCACCGCCCCGGTGAACGAGTGCCCGGCGCCCGCGACCCGCACCGTCCGCCCCGCGGCCGCGGCGCGCTCGACCGCCGCCACGACCTCCGCCCGCGAGCGCGGCCGCTCGAACACGGCAGGTTCGCACTGCTGAGTGCGCGACCAGTTCACCCACCCGGGCATGCGCGCAGGCTAGTACTTGTGTTCGGAGGTTCGGCGCATAGCCCGGCGTAGTCCGGGTCGTGTCTGCCGGTGCACGGCATCCGAAAGCATGCTGGTTGCACGTGCCGGATGCCGGGTGCCGGCAGACGCGGCCCGGGCCCGCCGGAATGCGTCGAACGTTCGAACGCGCGTACTTAGTACCGTTGATCCGCATGGCAGGGGACCACGCCTTCCACGCCGACGATGTCGACGTCGCGCCGGAGCGAGTGCGCGAGCGGCACGAGGCGGGAGAGATCCAGCTGATCGACGTCCGCGAGACGTACGAGTGGGAGGCCGGCCGCGTCGCCGGTGCCCGCCACATCGAGCTCGAGCGGGTCGCCGCGCAGGCGGCCACGATCGAGAAGGACCGGCCCGTGGTCTTCTACTGCCGGCTCGGCGCACGATCCGGGATGGCGGCCAACGCGTTCCGGCGCGCCGGCTACGACGCGTACTCGATGGACGGCGGGCTCGAGGCCTGGGACGCGAGCGGATTGCCGCTCGATCCCGCAGACGGCCAGGTCGCCGACCACTGATGCGCGCCGCGCTGCTCGCGATCGGCCTGCTGCTCACCGCCGCCGCGCCGGCCGCCGCGGCGCCGGCCCTGGTGAAGATCGGCGATTTCTCGGCTCCGGTGCACGTCGCCTCTCCGCCGAACGACCCGCGCGTGTTCGTGGTCGAGCGGCGCGGCGTCGTGAAGATCGTCGGCGTCGGCACGTTCCTGGACGTGACCGCGCGCACGGAGAGCGCCTACGAGGAGCGCGGCCTGCTCTCGATCGCCTTCCCGCCCGACTACGCGACGAGCGGGCGGTTCTATGTCTTCCTGACGGCCAAGTCGCCGCTCGGAGAGCTCCAGGTGCTTGAGTTCCAGCGCTCCGCAGACCCGAACCGCGCCGACCCGGCCACGGCTCGCCCAGTCCTCACGATCCCCCATGGCTCCGCGGTCAACCACAACGGCGGCCAGCTCCACTTCGGCCCGGACGGCTATCTCTGGGTAAGCACCGGCGATGGGGCGAACGGCGCCAACGCGCAGAGCGCGAGCTCGCTTCTCGGCAAGATCCTCCGGATCGACGCGCAGACCGGCGCCGCCGCGCCCGGCAACCCGTCGGCGGGGAGCCGGGTGTGGTCGTCCGGCTTGCGCAACCCGTGGCGGTTCACGTTCGACCGCACGACCGGCGACCTGCTGATCGGCGACGTCGGCGAGAACACGTGGGAAGAGGTCGAGTGGGCGACCGCCGCCGGCGGCCGGGGCGCCGGCGCGAACTACGGCTGGCCGTGCAACGAGGGACCCGACGGCTCGCCCACGTGCGGCACGCGGCCCGCCTTCTCGCGCAACCACAGCGCCGGTTACCGGGCGATCGTCGGCGGCTACGTCGTCCGCGATCCGGGCCTGCCGACGCTCGCCGGGCGCTACTTGTACGGCGACGCCAACCTCGCGTCGCTGCGGTCCACAACGCTGCCCGGCGACAGCGACCGCGCGGAGCCGCTCGCCGTGTCAGCGCTGTCCTCGTTCGGCGAAGACGCCTGCGGGCGGCTCTATGCCGCATCGCTCAGTGGGCCGGTCTACCGGATCCAGGACGGCGCGGCGACGCCGTGCAGCTTCCCGGTGCCCACCGTCCCGCCCGGCACGGACACCACGGCGCCGCGCCTCACGGTTGCGATCGGCGGCCTGAAGACGGCGCTCAAGCGCCGCCGGCTGCGCCTCACGATGCGCTGCAACGAGGCGTGCCGGACGACGATCACCACCCGGCTGCGTAACGTCCGGCGGCTGAAGACGGCGCGCCGGCCGCTCGCCTCGAACACGAAGACGGTCGTGCGGCTGAAGCTGAGCAAGACGACCGTCCGCCGGCTGCGGACCGCGCTCCGGCGCCGTGGCGTCGTGCGCATCAGCGTCTCGGTGCGTGTCACGGACACGGCCGGGAACGCTCGCCGGGTCGTCCGGCGGGCGAAGATCAAGCGCTGAAAAAGGAAACGGCCGTGTGGCTCATGCCACACGGCCGCTTCAAAGCGAATCCTTCCGCGCCTCCTCCGTGAGCGGGCTGTCAGGCCCGGAATCCGTACGCCCTCCAGACAGCAGTCAATCTCGCACTACGCCGTCTGGACGACCATAGGACATGCGTCCACGGCGTCCTGGTTCTTACTCAGGAAACCGGAGCGTTAGCGAGCGGTTCGCGCATCGCTCGGGTCTCGGGGGCGCGCTTGTACGGGTGCTCGTCCTTCACGTCTTCCTCGTGGTACGCGGACTCCGCGTTGACCGCCCAGATGTCGTGGTCCGTGCCGTTGGTGATGTTGTCCACCGCGCGCATGGCCGTGAGCATCGAGTGATCGGAGTTGTTGTACCGGTGGAGGCCGTTGCGGCCGACCTGGATCAGGTTGCCGATGCCGGACAGCCACTCGCGGATCGAGTCCACGCGCTCGCTGTAGTCGGCGTCGTACATCGGGTAGGCGAGCGGGACGCGGGTCACGTAGCCCTTCTCGACCTTCGCCGGGTCGACGAGCCCGAGCTGCGCCAGCTCCTGCTTGGCGAGCTCGATGAGATCGTCGTCGGCCATCTCCCACAGGTCGTCGCCGCTGAAGCAGAAGTACTCCAGGCCGACGGACGCCTTCGACTGGTCCGGGACCATCCACGGGCTCCACGAGCGGAAGTTCTGGATCCGCCCGACGCGCACGCTCGGATCGTGGATGTAGATCCAGTTGTCGGGGAACAGGTCCTCGCCGTCGATGATCAGGGCGACCGTGAGGAAGTCGCGGTAGCGCAGGCCCCGCGCGGCGCCCTGCACCTCGCCGGAGGCGGCGGCGCCGGCCATGCCGACGGTCGCGCGCAGCGGCAGCGAGGAGATCACGTGGCTGGGCTCGATCCACTCGTCGCCCGCCTCGATCCCGACGATCTCGCCGTCGCGGATCTCGAGCTTGGTGACCGGCGTGTTCAGCCGCACCTCACCGCCGGCGGCGATGATCTCGTCGGCCATCGTCTCCCACATCTGACCCGGGCCGAAGCGCGGGTAGTGGAACTCGCTGATCAGTGACTTGATCTTGTTGTCGCCGTTGCCGAAGAACGCGGCCTTGGCGGCGGAGAAGAACGAGAGGCCCTTGATCCGCTGGGCCGCCCACTCCGAGCGCAGCTCGGTCGTCGGCACGCCCCACACCTTCTCGGTGTAGGTCTTGAAGAAGTGCTGGTAGAGCCGCTTGCCGAAGCGGTTCGAGACCCACTGCTCGAGGTTGTCCTCCTTGCCCTTGGGCGTGATCGCCGCCCACATGTAGGAGAGACCGGAGCGGATCAGCTCGATCGGGCCGAGCTTCTTGATCACGTCCATGCCGTTGAGCGGGTAGTCGAGGAACTTGCCGTTCCAGAAGATCCGCGACATGCGCGGCCGCTTGAGGAACTCCTCGCGCATGACCTCGTGCCAGAGGTCATCGACTTCCTTGGACTTGGTGAAGAAGCGATGGCCACCGAGATCGAACCGGTAGCCGTCACGCACTTCGGTCTTGGCAATACCGCCGACCTGGTCCTCAGCCTCGAAGACGATGACGGGTCGGCCCTGCCGTGCGAGCAGGTAGCCGGCCGTCAGGCCGGCCGGGCCGCCGCCGAGGACGGCGACGGGACGGTCGGAGCCACCGCGCTCGAACCGGCGGCGCGGTGTTTCGAAGTCAAGGGTTGACATGGCAGCCATCCTTCCCCGCCGACCCCTGGATTCGACCCTGCCGTTAAGCCCTCCTAACAGCCCTTAATCGGTCGCTGTACCGCTGTTCGGGCGACTAGGCTCTCGTGCGGTGCAGACTTCCACGACCCTCGAAATCCTCCTGGTGGATGACGACAAGCCCCTGAGAGAGATGCTCACACGGTCTTTCGAGCGCGAGGGCCATCGCGTCACCGCGGTGGCCGATGGACACGCTGCGCTGGACGCGGCGGCGAACCGGCCGTTCGACGTCGTGCTGCTCGACGTCGCGCTCGGAGCCGGGCCGACCGGGCACGACGTGGCGCGGATGCTGCGCGGCCGCCGCGACGTCGTTCCGATCATCATGCTGACCGCGCTCGACAGCGAGGCCGATGCGGTCCAGGGCCTGGAGTCGGGCGCCGACGACTACGTCACCAAGCCGTTCGGGCTCGCCGAGCTGCGCAGCCGCATCCGGGCCGTGCTGCGGCGCGCCCAGGGCCGCGTGGTCGAGGGCAGCCTGCGCGTCGGGCCGGTGACGCTCGACCAGGACGAGCGCCGCGTGTCGGTCGACGGCACCCCGGTCAAGCTCACCTTCAGCGAGTACGAGCTGCTCGCCCGGCTGATCAGCCGCCCGGGCCACGCGTTCAACCGCCAGGAGCTGCTGCGCTCGATCTGGGGCGACAGCGCCTACCGCGACCCGCGCGCGATCGACGTCCACATCCGCCACCTGCGCGAGAAGCTCGAGGCAAAGCCGGAGGAGCCGACGCTGATCCTCACGGTCCCCGGCCGCGGCTATCGCTTCCGGGAGGGCTGATGGCGCGGATCGTCCCGCGCGGGCTGCGCGGCCGGCTGCTGGCGGCGTTCATCGTCACCAGCTCGCTGACGCTCGTGGTGGCCGCGACCGTGCTGCTCGGGCCGCTGCAGAACAAGCTGCGCACGCAGAGCATCGACAACCTGCGCGAGACCGTGCTCGGGGTGCAGCCGCAGTTCGAGGCGGCGCTGCGGCCGAAGATCCCGCCGCCCAAGGCCAACGAGACGGAGCCGCTGGCTCGGGCCCCGGTCCTGCACCGGATCGCCGAGCTGCGGAAGGCGGCGTTCGAGCTGGGCCAGCGGATCGACGTGCGCGTGGCGGTCGACGCCGACGACGCCGACGGCGCCAACCCGCCGGACTTCGCGTACGACTCCGATTTCACGCCCGCGACGCCCGACGTCACGCTCGCGGCTCTCCAGGCCGTGCGCGAGGATCGGACCGTCGTGCGGGTCGAGGGCGACCGCGTCACCGTCGCCGTGCGCCTGTTCAACGGCCCCGAGGGCGCGAACGGCGTGCTCGTGGCCCAGCGCCAGCTGACGGAGGTGACGGCGGCCGCCGAGCAGGTCCGCAACGCGCTGCTCGCCGCCGCGGCGATCGGCCTGCTGGCGGCGATCGCGCTCGGCGTGATGTTCTCGAGCACGCTGCTCCGCCGGCTCGCGCGCCTGCGCGCCGTGGCGCTGCGGATCAGCGCCGAGGGCCCGGACGCGCCCGCCCCGCGCGACAGCGGCCGCGACGAGGTCGGCGACCTCGCCCGCGCGCTGGCGCGCATGCAGGAAGAGCTGCGCCGCCAGGAGGCGGCGCGGCGCTCGTTCGTGTCGACCGCCTCACACGAGCTGCGGACGCCGCTGACGATGCTCCAGGGCACGATGGAGCTGCTCGAGGAGGACCTGCGCGACGGCGGCGTGGACATCGAGGACGCCCAGCTCCAGGTCACCAACGCGCGTCGCGAGCTGCGGCGGCTGTCGGCGCTGGCCGGCGAGCTGCTCGACCTCAGCCGCCTCGACGCCGCCGTGCAGCTGCGCTCGGAGCCGGTCGAGCTGGGCGAGCTGACGCGCGCGGTGGCGGCCGAGTTCCACCTGCGCGCCCACGAGCGCGACATCGAGCTCGACGCCGTGCAGCCGGACGACGGCTGCTGGGGCCGCGGCGACCCGGACGCGGTCGCGCGCGTGGTCCGGATCCTGCTCGACAACGCGCTCCGCTACGGGCCGAGCGGCGAGGCGGTGACGCTCAGCACCAGCTCCTCGCCGGGCCACGTGGCGATCCTCGTCCGCGACCGCGGGCCGGGCATCGCCGCCCGAGGAGCGCGAGCACATCTTCGAGCGCTTCCACCGTGGCCGCGGCGCCGGAGCCGAGAGCGGCTTCGGGCTCGGCCTGGCGATCGGCCGCGAGCTGGCCGAGCGCATGGGCGGCACGCTGCAGCTCGCGGACGGCGACCCGCCCGGAGCGTGCTTCGTGCTCACGCTGGCGAGCGCCGATCCCGAGGGCGCGAGCGGCCCGGCCCGCGGCCCGCGGGACACCGTCGCCCGTTAACGCACTACCGGTTGCAGCCGGGCGGCCACTCCACGTGTTCCTTGCGGCCCTCGGCCTTGGTCGTGCCGACCAGGCACCCGTAGAAGCGCTTCGTTCCCTCCATGTGGCGCTTGAACATCTTCAGGTGCGCGGAACCGCGGACGATGTTCTCGGCGCCGCAGCTCGGGTCGCAGAGGTTGATGCGCGCGCGGCCGGAGCCGAACGACTTCTTCCGGCCCCAGTGGCTCCAGTCGATGCTGTAGAGCGTGAGGTCGCTGAACTCGATCCGCTTTGGCTTCGACACCACCTTGCCGAACGGCGTCTCGTAGTACACCTTGGCCTCCGCCGCGGTCGCGGTCGTCGCCATCGCGATGGCGAGCGCCACGGCTCCCGCCAGGATCAGAGTTCTCTTCATGGCGCGCAGCTTAGACCGGCGCTACTCGCGCGTCTTCACGAACACGGTGGCGTGGACGGCGATCGGCCGCCGGTCGATCGGGAGCTCCGGCTCGAGCGCGCTGACGGAGAACCGGCTGTCGTTGCTGATGTACTGGCGCCACTCGTCCGATCGCATTCGCACCAGCGAGGTCCATGGCGCGTGCCAGCGGCGTACGTCGAAGATGATCGGTGCGACGAGCACGAGCCGCTGGCCCGGCTTGAGCTCGTCGAGCAGCGGCTTCAGATCGCGCTCGGCCGTCGTCGCGCGGAGCCGCTCCGGGCCGTCGCGCCAGTCGGTGACGCCGGTGTCGCGGAGCGCGCCGGTGAGCGTCGCGAAGCGCACACCCTCCGGCAGGTAGTAGGCGAGCGCGGACACCTGCTCGGGCTGCGTCGAGACCACGATGTCGCCGGGCGCGAGGCTGGGCGCGATCGCCTCGGAGACCTCGCGCACGTTGCTCTTGTCGTCCGGCGCGGTGTCGCCGGCGCCGAGTGCGGCCGCCACCACGAGCGCCACGATGCCGAGACGGCCGGCGTTCGCGAGCCCGCCCGCCACCGTCAGCAGCAGCGGCGCGACCCCGATCGCCAGGTACCGAGTAGCCCACGCGGGCGACAGCTGTGAAGCCGCCCACGCGAGCACCACGGTCAGGACCGCCACCGCGAGCAGACACGCCGCGGCGCGGGCGGCGGGCGTGAGGCGGCCGCCATGGCGGCGGAAGAGCGCGGCCAGGCCCGCTCCGCCCACGAGGAGCAGCGCCACTTGGGCGAACGACCCGAGCATCCTGCCGGGCGTGGCGAGCAGCGACAGCACGCTCGGGGCCTCCGCCCACGGCGCGCCCGTATGGGCCGCCTGGTAGAGCGTGATCGGGATCCAGGGCAGGTACAGCACGAGCGCGCCGCCGAAGCCCACCGCCCCGGTGAGCAGGAGGTCGCGGCGCGTCGGACCGGCCGGCGCGCGCACGACCAGGTAGAGCCAGACGGCGCCGCACGCCGCGCCGAAGAACAACGCCCAGTTGTGCGTGTACAGCAGCGCCGCGAGCGCGACGGCGAAGCCGACCGCCCACGGCCGGCGCCCACGCGCATCGGCGTCGGACGCGAACGCACGCGCGAACGTCGCGCTCCCGATCAGCGCGATCAGCGCGGCCAGCGCGTACATCCGCGTCTCCTGCGCGTACTGGGTCAGGAACGGGTTCGTCGCGGCCAGCACGGCCGCCATCCAGGCCGCGCGCGTGCCGAACAGCGCGTGCCCCGCCCACCACGCCGCCGGGACCATGAGCACGGCGAACACCACCGACAGCGCGCGCGTGGCCTCCTCCGACGTGCCGGCGACCTGCATCCACAGGTGCAGGAGCAGGTAGTAGAGCGGCGGGGAGCCGTCGAGCCGGAGCGCGTGTGGGATGTCCCCCAGCGGCCGGTCGGCGATCCCCACCGACAGTCCCTCGTCGATCCAGAAGCCGATGCCGAGCTCGTTGGTACGCAGCACCAGCGACAGCAGCATGAGGGCACCGACGCCGGCGAGGACGCCCACCCACCCGCGCGTGATCGCCCGGGTCCGGAGATCCCACGCCGGACGCGAGGCGTAGGTGGCCATGCGTGTGAGGTTACCCGCGGCCACACGAGCTCCCGACAATCCAGCGACTGGTCTTGGTGATCTCGGGATAGCGCGGGTCGACCGACAGGCGCGAGCCGCCCTGCGCGAGGGTGGTGCCGGGCCCGAACGGGAAGATGCTGACCTCGTTGCTGTGCAGGTGGAGGTACCACGCGACCGACGGGACCTGGAACGGCCCGCTGAACACCGCGCCGCACGACTTGATCCGCTCCTCGCCGCCCGCCTTGGCGATCACGGCGCGCAGGTTCGGGCCGTAGAAGTCGGCCTCCTTGATGACGAGGTCCCAGTCCTCGCGCAACGCCGAATAGTCGTCCGACAGGTAGGGCACCGACGCCGCGATCGCCACCGCGGCCGCCGCGACGGAGGCGAGCACGCCCCACCGCCGGCGGGCCCCGCGCACCAGCTCGACCCATCCCGCACCGGCGAGCACGCAGATCAGCGCAGCGGGCAGGGCGACGTAGCGCAGGTTGCCGGCGAAGCCGCCCTGCGTCATCAGCGCGACGGCGACCATCAGAATCGCGGCCATCGCAGCGAGCGCGATCCGCAGCGTGTCGCGGCGCCACAACGCGACGGCGGTGGCGATCGCCGCGCCGACGTAGACCGGCACCATCAGCACCGTTTCCGACCGCCGGAAGACCTCCACGAACGGGAACGCGGCGAACGCGGCCGAGTCGGGGTTGGGATCCCGCGCCCGCGACGCCGCGCGCAGCCAGTCGCCGGAGCCGAGGTACTCCGGCAGGAACCACAGCACGAGCGCGAGCGCGCCGGAGCCGAACACGAGCGCGATCTCCCGCCACGGCGGCGCGCCGTCCCACGCCTGGTAGACGAGCCACAGCCCGTACAGGCCCCAAAACGGCCACACCTCCGGCCGCAGCAGCGCGGCGGCGAAGCCGAGCAGGAAGGCGTGCGAGCGGCGCCCGTCGAGGTGGCACTCGATCGCCCACAGCACCAGCGCCACCAGCAGGCCCTCGGAGTTGCCGCGCGCGAAGTTGCGGACGAACTCGTCGGCGAGCACGAGCGACCCGGCGGCGATCACGCCCGCCCACGGCCCCGCCAGCCGCGCGCTGAGGCGGTAGGCCATCACGAATGCCAGTAGCCCGCCGGCGCGGGCGACGACCAGCCACAGACCGGGCGCCGCGTCGTCCCCGAGCAGGGAGAACGGCGCCGTGAACATCACCGGCAGTGGCTTCCACGACGGGCCGAGCGTGGTCACGAGGTCGCCGTGGGCGACCTCGCGCCCCCAGATGATCCACGCCCACGGGTCGTACGTCGGCGCTGACTCGGTCACCAGTGAGAGGCCGGCGAGCGCCAGGCAGGCGAGCACGAGCACCCACATGCCGACGCGCCCGCGCCCCGCGGTCGCGTGGCCGCGCGCGGACGCGCGCGCCGGAACGGGCGGCGCGGGGACGGCCGGGGCGGTCACCGCAGGGAGAGCCCGGCCCGGATCGGCTCGGGCGCCTCGACGATCAGCTCGGCGTGGTCGCCCGGCTTGCCCCACACCGCGAGCCCGCGGTCGAGCGCGGCGATCGGCACGCCGCACGCCTCCGCCAGCGCGCGAGCGCGGCGCTCGAGCAGCAGCTTGTCGCCGGACACGAACACGCGCTTGGCGGCCTCGGTCGTGGCGTCCTCGCCCTCGGCAAGCAGCTCGCCGGCCTCCAGCTCGTAGCGGCCGGCGGCGCCCAGGGCGGTGAGCAGGTCGTACCGCTCGGCGCGGCCGAAGCCGGGAAGCGACAGCCGCTCGAACACGCGGCCGAACCGCCGCTGCGGCGTCCACGCCGCCTCGCCACCGAACGCGGCCGCCTGCGTTCCGGCACGCTCAACCCACGCGCGATAGGCGGCCGCGGTGCGGGCTCGTCCCCCCGGCAGCTCCGGCACCTCGCCCGACGCCCACGAGGGGCGCGCCGCGATCACCGCGTCCTGCAGCTCGGGCGCATCCGGACCCGTGAGCGCGAGCAGGAACGCCAGCCAGGTCGCCTCCTCGAGGTCCGGCTCAGACGCCACGGCGGGGTACGGCCCGGGCGGCTCGAGCCGCGCGACGGCGGCCGTCAGCGCGGCGGCGAGACGCTCGGCGTCGGCGGTCGCGCGCAGCCCGGGCACGAGCGGGTTGCGGTAGCCGTCATCGGCTGCGCGCGCGAGCCGCCGCGTCACCACGCCGCGGCTGCGTCCGCCCGAGGAAGCGCGCGACTGCGATCCGCCCGGTCCGGCGGTGCGCCCGCGCGCCGGCCGCGACGGTGCCTTAGACCTCAGCTCGTCCTGCAGGTCGCGGCTGCAGATCGGGCAGTTGGCGGTCAGTCGGTTGTGGCGGCAGAACATCGGCATGACGTAAGGGAAAGGACGCTAGCGCGCTCGGGATTACATACCCGCCACGCGCAGGTGTGAGCGTAATTGCACGGCGGCGCATCCGCTCGCCGTCGGCGCGGTCGGGCCGGAGCTCGAACCGTTCGGCCACCGCGCGCAGCACCTCGCGCATCTCGAGCGTCGCGAACGCGGCGCCGAGGCAGCGGCGCGTGCCGCCGCCGAACGGGATGAACGTGTACGGCTCCGGCGCGCCGCCGAGGAAGCGCTCCGGGCGGAAGGCGGTCGGGTCGTCCCACAGGTCCGGGCGCCGATGGGTGAGGTAGATGCACGGGGTCACGTGGACGCCGGGCGGGAGCGTCCAGCCCGCGACGTCGAACGGCGCCACGACCTTGCGGCCGACGATCGAGAGCACCGGCCGCACGCGCAGCACCTCCTTGACGACGGCGTCGAGGTACTCGTCGCCGCCAGTGCGCAGGCGGGCGAGCACGTCCGGGTGGCGCGCGAGCCGTTCGAGCGCCCAGCCGAGCGCGCCCGCGGTCGTCTCGTGCCCGGCCGCCAGCAGCGTCACGAGCTGGTCGCGCATCTCCTCGCGCGTCGGCGGGGATCCGTCCTCGTGCCGGGCCGACCGCAGGAGCGCCATCACGGAGCCGTCGTCGGCGGCGCGGTCGATCCGCTCGTAGATCACCGCGTCGAGGTCGCGGACGGCGCGCATGAACGTGCGCCACGGGCCGGCACGGTTCTGCATCAGCGACATCGCGACAAGCCGCGGCAGCGACGTGGTCATGTCGAGCGCGCGCCGGATCGCGTCCCGCAGCTCCGGGTCACCGCTCCCGAACACCACGCGCAGGATCACCTCGAGCGTGAGCCCGTGCATGCGCATGTGCGCACGCACCGGCGTGCCCGGCTCCCACGAGTCCAGCTCGTCCGCCGCGAGCTGGGCGATCGTGTCGCGCCACTGCACCAGCGCCTCACCATGGAACGGCGGCAGCATCAGCCGCCGCTGGCGCAGGTGCTCGGCGCCGTCGAGCAGGAGGATCGAGCGCGGGCCGGCGAACGGCTCGAGCACCGTCGAGCTCGCGCCGGCGCGCAGGACCGACGAGTCGGCGGCGAACACGCGCTTGATGTCGGCCGGGTCGGTGATGAACACCATCGGCGCGTCCGCCCAGCCGATCTGCAGCGTGAACGGCTCGCCGTAGCGCGCGTGGCAGCGGCGCAGCAGCGCGGTCGGTCGCACGATCCACTCCGCCATCTGGAGTGCGGCCGGCTCGCGCGGACCGGGCGGGAGCTGCGGTTTCATGGAACCCATCTTCCCGTACCGCTGTACTAGCTGGCAGTGGTGGGCCGACCACTGACCGAGACCGAACTGGTCGAGCGCGCACGCGGGGGCGATGGAACCGCCTACGCGGCGCTCGTCCGCGACCACGAGGAGATCGCCTTCCGCATCGCGTACGTCATCTGCGGCAGCGCCGCGGACGCCGAGGATGCGGCCCAGGAAGCGTTCGTGAAGGCCTACAACGCGCTGGGCCGGTTCCGGCTCGGCGAGCCGCTGCGCCCTTGGCTGCTGACGATCGTCGCCAACGAGGCCCGGAACCGCCGGCGCTCCGCCGGGCGGCGGGCCGCGCTCGCGCTGCGCGCCGCCGGCGAGGGGCGCCCCTCAGGGGAGGCGGCCCCCTCTCCGGAGGCGGCGCTCCTCGCGGGCGAGCGCCGTTCGACGCTGCTGGCGGCGATGGAGCGGCTGCCCGATCGCGACCGCACGGTGATCGCGTGCCGCTACCTGCTCGAGCTGTCCGAGGCCGAGACAGCGGCGGCGCTCGACGTGCGCGTCGGGACGGTCAAGTCGCGGCTGTCGCGCGCGCTGGAGCGGCTGCGGAAGGAGGTCGGGGACGATGCCTGAGCTCGAGCGCGAGCTGCGTGAGCTGCGTGTCGAGTGGCCCGACACGCCCGACCTGGCGGCTGCGGTCGCCGCGCGGCTGTCCGCGGCGCCCGCCCCGGCGGCGCGGCGCTGGCGCTGGCTCGACCGGCCGGCGTGGCAGCTCGGTGTCGCCGTCGCGGCGGCGCTGATCGCGGTCGTGATGGCGGTGCCGCCGGCACGCTCGGCGGTGCTCGAGTTCCTCGGCCTGCGCAGCGTCAAGATCGAGCGCCGGGAGCCGCAGCCGTCGCGCTTCGGCTCCGACCTCGCGCTCGGCACGCCGGTGACGCTCGCGCGGGCGCGCGAGCGCTTCCCGGTCGTCATCCCAGCGGAGATCGGCCGGCCCGACTCGGTCTACCTGACCGACGATCCGGGCCCAGGCACGCGCGTCGACATGCTCTATCGCGCCCGCCCGGGCCTCCCGCGCGCGAACTCGATCGGCGCCGGGCTGCTGGTCACGGAGGTCCGCGCGCTGGCTGAGCCGGTGATCGAGAAGACGATCGGAGGGGCCTCGAAGTTGGAGCGGCTGCGCGTCGGCGGCGACCCGGCGTACTTCATCTCCGGTGCCCAGCACGGGTTCGCCTACGTGCCGACGGAAAGCGGCAGCCCGGTGTTCGAGGACCAGCGCCTGGCCGGCAACACGCTGCTGGTCGAGCGCGCCGACGGACTGCTGCTGCGGATCGAGGGCAAGGTCTCGCGCGACCAGGCGGTACGGATCGCCGAGTCGGCGCGTTAGCGCTCGTGCTGGAGCGGGCGGCGGGCGGCGAAGCCCGACTCGACGGCGTGCCAGTGGGTGACCGTCGGCTCGTCGAGCAGCCAGCAGAGGTAGACCTCGCGGCCGTCCATCACGGCCGGGAAGTCGACGAGCCCGCGCTCGAGGTCGCGGACCACGATGTCGAGGCGCTCGAGCTGCTCGAAGCCGAGCGCCACCTCGATCGACGCCCGCGCGCGCTCTGGGCCGGGCCAGGCGCCGCCGGTGGCCTCTGCGAGCAACGCGAGGTCGGTGTCGAACCCGTGCTGGGAGAGCAGCCGGCGGGCGTCGCGCAGCTTTCGCACGGTGGCCCCCACGATCGGGCGGAGTTGGTTCGCCTCGTCAGGGGTCCAGTGCCGGTGGTGCAACATGCTCACTTATAGGTGTACCCCTTCGAACCCCGGGTGTCACGGGGTGCGGAGGCGCGGCGCCCCAATGTGGGGCCACCGATGAGCACCTGAGCCGCTGTCGGCGAGTTGCCGCGCGCGCACCCGCAGCATCGCGACGAGCGAGGCGGTCGGCTCGAACGGATCGGCGACGACGCTGTCGCGGTCGACGTCGAGTGCCGCCAGGGGCTGGCCGTCGACGTCGGCGACGAGGACGGTGCCCGCGGCCGGATCGGCCGCAAGGCGCGAGAGCCGCTCGGCGGCGAGCGGCGCGCTGTCGATCTGCGCGAGGTTGGACAGGACGGCCGCATCGTCAGGGCCGGCGGCGCGGATCGCGACCGGGCGGGCGTCGCGGTCACGGTCGACGCGGCGGGGCTGACGAAGCGTGTGCACTACGAGGTGAGTGACTGGGTACATGGGCGTAACCACCATTCATCGTTTGATGGTGAGTATACCACTTCGCCACCGGCTATACTCGAACGACGGTTATGGACTCGACGACCACCGATCAGCCCGCCCCCGGCGACCTCGCGCTCGTCGAGCGGTTCATCAACACCGCCGATCTCGATACCGGCGCGGACGCGCTCGGCGACCCCGAGCAGCTCACGACCTGGCTGCGCGAGGCGGGCCTGGCCGAGCCGGTCGACGCGTTCGACGAGGCCGGCCGCGAGCGTGTGATCGCGGTCCGCGAGGCGCTGCGCAGCCTGCTCCTCGCCAACCACGGCGAGCCCGCCGACCCGGACGCGATCGCCGTGCTCGACCGTGCCGCGCGCGACGCGCGCGTGATCGTCGCGTTCGACGCCGACGGCAGCGCGCGGCTCACTCCGGCCGGCGGCGGCGTCGAAGGCGCGCTTGCCGGCCTGCTCGGCATCGTCGCCAGCGCGCAGGCCGAGGGCACCTGGTCACGCCTGAAGGCGTGTCCTGCCGACGCCTGTGGCTGGGCGTTCTACGACCGGTCGCGCAACCGCTCCCGGACGTGGTGCACGATGAGCGTCTGCGGCAACCGCGCGAAGGCGCGCAGCTACCGCGCGCGCCAGCGGTGACCGCTCACACGACGCCCTGAGGGAGCACGAAGCGGCGGTCGCCGGCCGCCAGCACGAGCGGCTCCCCCTCGCGCGCGGCGATCGTGAACGGCAGCTCCGGGTCGCGCGTGGCGAAGTCGGCCGTCGCGACGCTGCGGCCGCCGAACGCGCGCGCCAGCTCGAGCACGGCGCGCGCGAGGTTGGCGATCGCGCCGAGCGGTGCCTCCAGCTCGCCGGTCTCGGGGTCGATCGACAGCGTGGTCGGCGGAGCCGGCCGGAGGTCCGCTAGCGCGCGCGGCTCGGCATCGACGAGCGCGCCGGCCGGGATCTCGAACGTGCGGCCGGCCTCGGTCAGCTCGAGCGTGCCGTCAGCGGAGCAGTCGAGCATCGTCGCCTCCTCGCCGGCGTCGACGAGCAGCACGACGCGCAGGGCGCCGGACCGCTCCGCGAACGCACGCACCGTCGCCACCGCTTCGGCGTTGCGGGCGAGCGTCTCCTCGGTCTCGTCGAGCACGGCTCGAAATTAGCGTGTGTGCGCCACTGCGCGCCGCGCTTCGATCTCGTGCGGGTTGTCGCGGTACCCGAGGTAGAGGTACGAGGTCCACAGGCGCAGCCGCCGGTGCTGGTCCTGCCAGACGTGGCACAGCTCGTGCACGATCAGGTCGTCGGAGCAGTCGGCGAGCGGCCGGCGGATCAGGATCAGCGGCCCCATCTCGTAGCCCTGGAAGCGCCGGAACCACGGCAGCCGGAACAGCCACGGCACGTGCAGGATCCGCACGCGGCCGATCCGGACCGGCCGCGGGTAGAAGTCGAGCCGATCGAGCCGCGCCTTCGCACGCTCGAGCGCCGCGATCTCCTCAGGGCCCCGCACGACGCGGACCCTAACCACACAGGGGTCTGACCCCCGTTCGGGCGCCCTAACGGGGGTCAGACCCCTGTTCGGGCGCCCTAAGTGGGGTCTGACCCATGTTCGGGCGCCCTAAGTGGGGTCTGACCCCGGGTTGGGCGCCCTAATTGGCGCGGGCCTTGGTCTTCGCCGCCGGCTTGGGCTTCGCGGCCGGCTTCGGCTTCGCCTTCGTCGCGGTGCGCTTCTTCGTCGCGGCGGCCTTCGGCTTCGACTTCGTCGTGGTCGCCGACTTCGGCCCACCCGGCTCGCCGGGCTTCGGAGCGCCGACCGTGGCTGGAGCGCCCGAGGTGCCCCGCGCTCGGGCGGGCGTGGTCTTGGCCGCCGGCGTCGCGGGCGTGGTCGGCGGCGCGACAGGCTCGTCCTTGCGCAGCTGCCCGGCCAACTTCACGCCGCGCGTGACGGCCGCTTGGCCGAGACCCATCGCGGTGTCGATGACTTGCTTCGGTTTGATCGCCATACAGACCGTGCTGCCCGGTCCGGGCGAGTACTAGGCGAGAGCGGGCACGGGAAGCATCTCGACGTCGCCACAGGCGATCGCGAGCGCCTCGCGGGCGGCCAGGCTTGCGACGCACGTTCCATCGGGCAGCCGGAGCTCTCCCCACGCACGACCCAGGGCGGGCTCGGACGCGAAGGTGAGTTCGAGAGAGTCAAGGAGCGGCACCTGTGCCCGCTCCCACGCGGCATAGACCTCATCCAGAGCCTCAGGCGGCGGTCCGGAGAAAACTGCGTCCATGTAGTGGGAGCGGGACATCAGGGCATCTTCGACAGGGAGGGGCACGCTTCTCTTTGTAGATCGGCCGACCCGCCAGGGACAGTCATGGGGTGCGGACCCCAAGCACGTCAGAGACCCTCAGGATGGCGCGCTACGAAGCCGCTCGTGGACCGCATCGTGTTCTGCCAACGCGAGCCGTCGATCCGCTGGCCGGAGGTGTCGAACCGGATCCCGGCGACCTCCATGAAGACGTGGCCCTGACTCGACCAGACGGTGACCCACTTGCCACGGCCCGGCTTGCCCCAGCTCATCAGCGGCCCGGAGGCCATCGGCCCTTCGATCAGGCCGGCGTTCGCGAGCGCGAACGAGACCGAGCCGGAGCAGTCGTAGCCCGTGTCGATCCACTTGCCGTGCCCGCCGCCCCACACGTACGGCGTGCGGGCGATGATGTTGCCGGCCTCGATGATCTGCTTGACCTCTTCGGGGGCGTCGAGCGGCGGCAGCGCGATGCCGTTCGCCATCGCGGTCGCCCGCGTGATGTCGGTCCTGCCGGGGCTGCGCTGCCGGCGGGCGCCGGCCGAGGCGGCCGCGTCCGGCTTCGGGCCGACGTCGGTCAGCCCGGGATCGGGCTCCGGAGCCTCTGCGACGCCGCCGGCGGCGCCCGCGACGGGCTCGACGACCTTCGGGCGCATCTTCGGCAGCGGCGGCAGATCGGGGGCCGTCTTGGGAGCGGCGGCGAGCGGCGCGCCGGCGTCCTGCTGGCCGGAGGCCGTCAGCGCGAAGCCACCGGCGGCCAGCGCGGCCACACCGGCGACGAAGAAGAGCACAACGCCACGGCGCATCAAACGAGTATGGCGTCCGCGTCCGCGCACGGTGTCAGCGGCCCGCCCAGAAGCTCGTGCTGCCCTTGGCGCCGGCCTTGGTCATGCCGATGTGCACGTGGTCGCGGTGCGCGGCGGTCTTGTCGACCTTCTTGCGCGGCTTGCCCTTCTTCGTGTAACAGACGGTGTAGGGCTTGAAGTCGGTCATCCCGGCACCCCAGTACCCGCAATCGAAGATCAGCTCTTCAACGCCCATGCGACGGGCGAGCGCCTGCGGGTTGCCGGCCGCGTCGGGCGCGAGCAGCAGGCGGAAGAGCCTGTCGGCGGCCTTGCGGTCGGCCCTCACGGCGGCGTCGAGATGCCAGTCGATCGCGCGGTTCTCGGCGTGCAGCGAGGCGGAGTCCTTGCCCCACTTCTCGCACCGGTAGGAGCCCCAGAACACGCCGCGCGTGTTCGCGCCGAGCCAGGCGGTCATGGCGACGATGCCGGGGTTCTTGCGGTTCTTGCACTTCGTCGCGTTGTCGTAGATCGAATCCTCGATCGGGACATCGACCAGCGCGTCGGCCGGGTTGTTCTTGACCGGCGGCATCGGGTTGGGAAGCGTGGGATGGGCGGAGGCGCTCGGGACGAACAGCGCCAGCAGGAGCAAAGGCAGGAGGAAACGCATACCTCCTCTGGATCGGACGCCGTGCGGCGCCCTTGAGGCGAGATCAGGCCGTGACCGGAGCGCCGATGGCGCGCGCGAGGTCCTCGACCAGGTCCTCGGCGGCCTCGATCCCGCAGCTCAGCCGCACGAGGTCGGCCGGCACGGCGGCTGCCGAGCCCTCCACGGACTGGTGCGTCATCGCCTGCGGCACCTCGATCAGCGACTCGACGCCGCCGAGCGACTCGGCGAGCGAGAACACCTCGCAGGCGGACGCGATCCGGGCCGCGTCGGCGTGCTGGAAGCTGACCATGCCGCTGAAGCCGGGCCAGCGCACGTCGCGCACGCCGTCCACTCCGCGCAGCCACTCGCTGACGGCCCGCGCGTTCGCGCTGTGCGCCTCCATCCGCACGACCAGCGTGCGGATCCCGCGGTGGACGAGGAAGCAATCGAGCGGCCCGGGCACGGCGCCGATGGCGTTCTGCACGAACTTCACGGCGTCGTGGAGCGCGGCATCGCGCACGATCACCGCGCCGCCGATCGCGTCCGAGTGCCCGCCGATGTACTTCGTGGTCGAGTGCACCGAGGCATCGGCGCCGAGCTCCAGCGGGCGCTGGTAGACGGGCGTCGCGAACGTGTTGTCCACGGCCACGAGCGCGCCGCGCTTGCGCGCGACGATCGCCTCGATGTCGACCACCTTCAGCGTCGGGTTGGTCGGCGTCTCGATCCAGATCAGCTTCGTGTTGTCGGTGACCGCCGCCTCGACCGCGTCGAGGTCGGTCTGGTCGACCATCGTGTACTCCAGCCCCCAGCGGCTGAGCACCTTGTCGACGAGCCGGTAGGTGCCGCCGTAGAGGTCGTCGGGGATCACGACGTGATCGCCGGCCGCCGCGACCGCGGTGATCAGCGCGTGCTCGCCGGCCATGCCGGAGGCGAACGCCGACGCCAGCCCGCCCTCGAGATCCCCAAGCGCGCGCTCGAGCGCCGAGCGGGTCGGGTTGGCCGAGCGCGAGTAGTCGTAGCTGTCGACGAACTCGCCGGGCGCGCCCTGCACGTACGTGGTGGCCTGGTGGATCGCCGGCACGACGTCGCCGAACGACGGGTCCGGCTCGAGCCCTGCGTGCACGGCACGAGTGGCGAAGCGGTGGTCACTCATGAGACCAGCGAATCGAGCAGGTCGGCGCGGGTGACGATCCCAACCGGCTTGCCGTCCTCGGTCACGGTCAGCGCCTGGCCCTCGCCGGACAGCAGCTCGACCGCCTCACGCACCGAGTCGGTCGTGGAGACGGCCGGGAACGGCGCCTCCATCACGTCGACGATGTCGCTACCCATCAGCCCCGGGTTGTCGATCGCGCGCTTGAGCAGCCCGCGCTCGCCGACCGAGCCGACGACGGTGTTGACGTCGGTGCTCGACGTCACCGGCAGCTGGGAGACGCGGTGCTCGTGCAGGAGGCTGATCGCATCCTTGACCTTCTGGTGGGTCTGCACGGTCACGAACGGCGGGATCTCGCCGGCCGCGGTCTTCTCCCGCAGCACGTCGCCGACCGTGCGGTCGCTGGAGCGCTCGAGGAAACCGTACTGGCGCATCCACGCGTCGTTGAAGATCTTCGACAGGTACGCGCGACCGCCGTCGGGCAAGATCACCGCGATCATCGCCTGCGGGTCGTCTACCTCGCGCGCGACCTGCAGCGCCGCGTGCACGGCCAGGCCACACGAGCCGCCCACCAGCAGGCCCTCGTCGGCCGCCAGCCGGCGCGTGGTGAGGAAGCTGTCCTTGTCGGTGACGGTCACGTAGCGGTCGACCACCGAGGGGTCGAACGTCGTCGGCCAGAAGTCCTCCCCCACGCCCTCGACCAGGTACGGGTGCACCTCGTCGTTGGAGTAGATCGAGCCGACGGGATCGGCCCCGATCACCTCGATGTTCGGGTTCTGCTCGAGCAGGTAGCGCGCGACGCCGGTGATCGTGCCGCCGGTGCCGACGCCGCACACGAAGTGCGTGATCGCCCCGCCGGACTGGCGCCACAGCTCCGGCCCGGTGCTCAGGTAGTGCGTCTCCGGGTTGGCCGGGTTCGCGTACTGGTTCGGCTGGAAGGCGCCGGGGATCTCCTCGGTGAGGCGATCGGCGACCCGGTAGTAGGACTGCGGCGAGTCGGGCGAGACATCGGTCGGAGCGACGACGACCTCGGCGCCGTAGGCGCGCAGCAGGTCGATCTTCTCCTTCGACATCTTGTCCGGCATGACGGCGATCACGCGGTAGCCCTTCAGGCGCGCGGCGATCGCCAGGCCGGTGCCGGTGTTGCCCGAGGTCGGCTCGATGATCGTGCCGCCGGGGCGTAGGCGCCCGTCCTTCTCAGCCGCCTCGACGAGGCGCAGTGCCACACGATCCTTGATCGAGCCACCCGGGTTGAACGACTCGAGCTTGGCGACGATCTGCGGCTGAAGCCCGGCGCTGATCCGGCTCAGCCGCACCAACGGGGTCTCGCCGACCGTCTCGAGGATCGAGTCCTTGATGTCGGCCTTGGAGCCGGTCGCGGACGTGCTCATAGGCGTACGACTATAGGCGCCGAACTACGCCGGCTTGCCAGCCATCGCCCACACCGTGACCAGGTAAGCGGCGAGCAGGATGACCGCGATGATGCCGCTCGCTCGCAACAGCCCGTCGCCGCCGCCGCTCCGAGCGCGGCGCAGGCCGACGCCGCCCAGCACGAGGGCGATCAGCAGGAGCAGGAGGCCGACGTCCGCCGTGATGAAGCCGAGGCCGATCCAGGTCGGCTCGTCGTCGCCGCCGAAGCCCTCCTTGTCGTAGATCCAGGCGCCACCGGCGCGCATGATGATCAGCCCGGGCAGCGCAACGATCGCGAGCGTGCGGAACGAGAGGCGCGCGAGCGTGCCCGTCGAGTCCCTGCCGGCGAGCAGCGCCGCGCCGCCGGCCGTGAGCAGCCCGCCGACGAGGATCATCGCGCCGGCGACGTGCACCAGCAAGGGCCAGTTCCAGTCGTCTGGGCGGATCGCGGCGAGGATGCTCATGCGCCCGGCTTGAAGATCATCAGGATCAGGACGAGGGTGAATATGGCCACCGTGATCGCGTGCAACGTCGCGGTCCGGCGGTCACTCATCTGCGCGGCCAGCTCGGGGCTCGGCTCGTCGCCGGTCTCGGCCAGCCGCTGCGCGAGCTCCTGCGCGCCGGTGTAGTGCTCACCGACGCGACTGCCCGTCGCTGCGCCGATCGCCCACAGCACGATCGACAGCAGGATCCAGGCATCCCACGGCTGGTAGTCGTCGAGGTCGATCGCGAGCGCGATGCCGAGCAGCAGCGCGAGGCCCGCGCCGGATCCGATGAGCGGACCCCCGATCGCCGCCACGCGGAAGTAGGCGGACGCGCGCGCCGGCCGGTCGACTCCCCAGCTCGCCACCAGCACGACGCTGTAGAGCACGAGCGCGGCCATCAGCGTGAAGGCCGCCAGCAGATGCAGCGCGAGGAGCCAGTCGGAGAAATCCACGCGCGGAGACTACGAGATGGCGCGCGCGGACTCTTGGGCGGCCGATTTCCGCCAGATATGACGCATTGGCGCGATTGTCAGTTAAGTTGACTCACCAATCGCACGAAATCGTCGCAAATTGCGGACGATTTAGTGCGGATACGTGCATGGGTTTGGCGCGAATCCGCTAGATCAGCCAGGAGCCTGCAGGGAGCGTGGCTCCGCTTTGTCTTGGGTTCGGAGCACGGAGGGGCCTGGCAGGTGGCTGCAGCACGGACGGACGGAGTCGCCCACGATCACCGCTCTCGCGTAGCGGCGGTCGTCGTCCGGCACGAGCGTGCGCTGTTGCGCGTCGCGCGCCAGGCGTCGCTCTGCCACGACGATGCGCTCGACGCCTACCAGCGGGCCCTGGAGATCTTCGTGCGGCGCGTCGAGACCGTCGACCCGGCGACCGAGGTCGCATGGCTCAAGGTCGTCATCCGGCATGAGGCGATGGCGATCCGGCGCGCGCGGTCGGAGTCGGTGGCAGGCGAGGAGCTGGACCTCGACTCGTTCATCCCGGGAGGCGAGCGCAGCGTCGAGGACCAGATCGCGTCCGGCGAACGGGTGCGACGGTCCGCGGAGGCGCTCCGCGCGCTCAAGCCGGACGAGGCGAAGGCGCTGATGATGAAGGCGCACGGGCTCTCGTATGAGGAGATCGGCGAGCGGAACGGCTGGACGTACACCAAAGTCAACCGGGCGATCACCGAGGGCCGGCGCCGGTTCATGAGCGCGTACGAGGGGATCGAGTCGGGCGCCGAGTGCGAGCGCTTCGCGCCGATCGTCGAGGCATTGGCCGGTGGCGCGGCGACGGCTGCGCAGGTGCTCGAGATCCGGCCCCACATTCGCCACTGCACCGTCTGCCGCGCCGCGGTGCGGGACCTGCACCTGTCGCGGGTGCGCCGCGCGACGCTGTTCTGGCCGATCTTCCTCGTGGCGGAGCCGCTGGGGCGGTTCGGCGCGTCGACTCCGACCGTGGAGGAGCGCCTTCAGGAGCTCGCGGGACCTAGGGCTGTGCCTCCGGCGCCCGAGGCCGCGGTGCCGCTCCCGCAGATCGTCGACGGCGCTCTCCAGCTGCCGCTCGAGCTTCCCGTGCCCGGGCCGCCGGCGGAGGCCGTCGACGCCGGCCGCGTCGGAGGGGTGCGGCACGACATCACGGAGTTCTTCCATCGCGCGAACGCATCCGATGTCGCCACGAGCGCCCAGATCGTGCTGTCCGGCGGCGGCGGCCGCGTCGCGACCGTCGCCGCGGTGCTCGGACTGTGTCTGAGCAGCGCCGGCGTCGGGACGGTCTGCGTCGTGGCCGGCCTCGCCCCAGATCCGCTCGGGCTCTTCCACGAGGAGAACCCGCTCGCAAAGCCGCGTCGCCATGTGGTGCATCGCACTCCCGCGCGCGAGCACGCGACCGTCACGCCCCCGGTCGTGGTCGCCGCGCGCCCGACCCCGACCCCGACCCCGCAGCCCCGTCCGCGACGAACGCCCCGCGCATCGAGCACGACGAAGGACCCGTCCCAGGGGACGGCACGCACGAGCCACGAGCACGCACCGATCTCGCCGGCTTCGGCATCAAGGACCGGTCAGGAGTCCTTCACGCCCGAAGTCGTCCAAGCCCGATCCGAGCCGGCAGCCGCACCGGCCACCGGAGGCGGGGAGTTCAGCCCATGAAGTCCATGAGGAGCCATCCCATGACACCTCCGCGCCGCCTGGCGCTCCTGATCCTGATCGTCCTGCTCGCTGCCGCAGGAGCCGCCCCGGCCCTCGCCGGCGAGTACCCCGTCTACGCGTGCGACCCAGCGGTGGGCGACGGGAACAACTCGTGGGTCGGGTCTTCGAGCCACCCGCGCATGGTGGCGTACGCGAACTGCCCGCCGGCAGCCCCCGGGCCGGCGTGGAGCCTCGGGCTCGTGACGACCTACGCGCCGCTGACGAACAGCACGGTGCCGCAGGGCGCGTACTCCGCCCTCACCTTGAGCGCGCCTCCCGGAGCCGCGCTTTCCCGCATCGCCGTCAACCACAACTTCTGTGCCTGGGCCGGCTTCAGGACGGGGCTCATGAACGCCGCGGGAGTCTGGATCCGGTCGCTAGGCACCGCCACGTGCGGATCTTTCGATCCGCCGCAGTTCGGCTTCTCTCTCGACGGCACGAGCCAAGTCCGGCTCGTGACGCAATGCATCAAGGGCCCGTGTTCCCTCGGCAGCCCCACGCTTTCTGCCTGGGCAACGCTGCGCTCAGCGACCGTGTGGGTCGTCGACTACTCCCCACCGACTGTGGCGATCGCCGGTGGGTCAGCCGTGACGCCGGGGTGGAAGCGCGGCACCGTCGATCTGGTGTCAAGCGCGTTTGACAACGTGGGGATTCGCTACGTCGATGTGGTGTACGGCGGCTCCTTGCTGGACAACCATGAGCCCGCGTGTAATTCCACGCTGGTGGTGCCCTGCCCGAACGTCGCTCAGGCGCTCCGTGTCAACACGCGCGCGCTTCCAGACGGTCGCCAAACGGTTTCGGTGCGAGCGCTGGACTCCGCGTCCAACTGGGGAGCGAGTGATGCCGTCGTGCCAGTCGACAACACGGCGCCGGGGTCTCCGATCGACGTGAGCCTGGTCGGAGGCGATGACTGGCGGCAGCAGAACGCGTTCTCGATCACCTGGCGCAACCCATCTCAAACCGGGACCGCTCCGATCGCCGGGGTTGAGACGGCTATCTGCCCGGCGACGAACGATCTCGAAGAACTGGAACGCGTGCTCATTCGGCACCAGCAGTAAGCCAGAAATCGCGGCCACGAGCATGCAGGTGCCCAGCGAGGGCGAATGGGTCGCACGACTCTGGCTCCGCGACGCCGCGGGCAACGAAGATCGGCGATCCGCCCGACGGTGCGCCTGAGACTCGACGGCGCGCCGCCCGTAGGTCCGGTTCAAGCCGGTCGACGACACGGACCCCACACGGATCGACGTCCAAGCCTCCGACAGCACGTCTCCCCTCGCGCGCACGGAGCTCGAGATCCGGCATCGCGGCACCGCACATTGGCTCCCGGTGCCCACGACGTCCACCGCGGACGGGTTCTCTGGCCG
Source organism: uncultured Solirubrobacteraceae bacterium (assembly GCA_963792385.1). GTDB lineage: Bacteria > Actinomycetota > Thermoleophilia > Solirubrobacterales > Solirubrobacteraceae > DASSUW01. The sequence goes on from CAWBVZ010000006.1 coordinate 109,169, forward strand.
ACTTGACGACGAGAATCTCCCCAACGGCATCTACGACCTCCGCGCGCGAGCGTTTGACAGCGCCGGAAACGAGCAATCGACCACCCAAGAAATCTCTGGCGACCGCAGCGGCCCGCAGGGTGCCGGAGCGCATCAACACGCGGCTCGTTGCAGGGCAGGTCAAGCATGTGACCGCGCGTCGCTCGCGCGGCGGTAAGCGGCGGAGCCGCCGCGTCATCGTCGTGCGGCCAACCGTCCCATACGGTCACACGATCCCGATCCGCGGGCGCCTCACGATGCCTGGAGGCAATCCCGTGGCCGAGGGGGCCGTGGAAGTGTGGGAGCAGACACGCTTGGCCGGTGCTGTGTGGCGACGGATCGCATTGATCGACACCGACGCGGCCGGCCGCTTCAAGTTCAAAGCGCTGCAAGGACCCAGCCGCGTCCTCCGGTTCCGCTATCCCGGCACCGCGCTCGTCCGAGCACGCACGACCGAAGTCGAGATCAAGGTAACGGCAACCTCGACTCTTCAGACCAGCCGTACCAGCGTCGTCAACGGCGACGAGATCGTCCTTCGAGGTCGCGTCCTCGGCCAGCCGCTCCCAGCGGTCGGGAAGCTTGTCCAGCTCCAGGCCTACTCGCGCGGGAGCTGGCTGACGTTCGCCACACCACGGGCCAGCGCCACAAGCGGGCGCTGGAGCTATCGATACCGGTTCACCGCCACGCGCGGCACCGTGCGGTATCGCTTTCGTGTGCGCGTTCCTAAGGAGACCGGCTTCCCATATGCGAACGGAGCGTCTCGGTCCATCCACGTGTTAGTGAGGGGCTTGTGACAAAAAGCGCAACTTCGGGCCGTGCGGACCTATGGTGATGTCATGAAGCGACCGATCCGGGAGCGGCTGAGCTACGCCAACGTGATGGCCACGATCGCGGTCTTCGTCGCGCTCGGAGGCACGTCGTACGCGCTGACGTTGCCGCGCGACAGCGTGGGGTCCGATCAACTGCGTGCGCGCTCTGTCGGCAAGTCGGAGGTTCGCCGCGACGCGATCGGATCGTCAGAGATCGACGATCGATCCATCCGACTCGGCGACGTCGCTCTGCAGTGCGAGACGATCGCTCCGTGGCGACGGACCGGGACCGCAGGGCCCTCCGGGCGTGACGTTCTTCGCGTCCATCAACTCGGGGGGCGGTCGAGTCAAGGGCAACGCCGTCAGGCTCATCAGGCCCGGATGTTGGGAGCCGCCTGATCGGCTTCTCGACGCTCTGTAGCCGACTGCGTAGCGACGGCGACCTTGGCCGCGGTTCCGGGGGGAATCACACCCGTCGCGCCCGCGGATGGTCGCATCAGAGTCGAACCAAGCGGCGACGGCCGCGTGCTCGTCAGGACATGGCTCGGCAACGGCACAGCCGACTGGCTGCCCTTCAACCTGATCGTCGCCTGCTGACGAGCGCTAGCGCCGCCGCACGAGCGTGAGCCCGTCGGAGACGAGCACCATCACGCTGTCGACGCGCTCGTCGGCGGCGACGCGGTCGTTGAACTCGTCCATGGTCCGTGTGCGCTCGTCCTGCGGGTCGATGACGCCGCCGCGCAGGAGCGTGTTGTCGACGACGAGCAGGCCGCCGCGCTGGAGGCGCGGGAGGATCAGGTCGTAGTAGTCCGGGTAGCCGGTCTTGTCGGCGTCGAGGTAGGCGAAGTCGAAGGTCGGCGCCTCGGGCATCTCGCGGAGCGACTCTTCGGCAGGGCCGACGACGATCTCGACGCGGTCGTCGAGGCCCGCGTCGGCCACGTTGCGCCGGGCGATCTCGGCGTACTCTTCGCGCAGCTCAAGGCACGTCAACGTCCCGCCGTCGACCAGGCCGCGGGCGATCGCGACCGCTCCGTACCCCGTGAAGGTGCCGACCTCGAGCGCGGTAGCGGCGCCGCCCAGCCGCGCGAGCATCGTCAGCAGCGCGGCCCCGTCCGGCGTGGTCATCATCCCCGCGTTCGGCATCTCGCGGGTCTCGCGCTCGATCCGCGCGAGCACGTCGTCCTGCCGCGCGTGGCGCGCGAGGTACTCGCGGATCGGCTCGCTGCGGGGCAGGTTGACGGCCGGCACGACCGCGGAGGATACGTCGCCTATGCGGCGGCTGCGGGCGCGCCGGCGGCCAGCGGCAGCGGGCGGCCGATGAGGTAACCCTGGCCGAGCTCGCAGCCGAGCTCGGCGAGCGCGTCGCGCTGGTCTTCGCGCTCGATCCCCTGGGCGACGACCTGGAGGCCGAACAGCGAGCCGAGCTGGACGACCATCGAGAGCACGGCGCGGTCGTGCCCCGGGCGGCCCGCGCCGTCGACGAATGAGCGGCCGATCTTGATCATGTCGACCGGGCGGTCGCGGAGGACCTTGAGCGCCTGGCGGCCGGTGCCGAAGTCGTCGAACGCGATCCGGACGCCCATCGCGCGCAGCGCCTCGAGCCCGGAGACCGGCGCCTCCTGGAGCGTGCGCTCGGTCAGCTCGAGCACGAGCCGCGAGGGATCGAGGCCGGTCGACTCGAGCACGTCGCGGACGGTTCCCGCTTCGAGCGTCGCGAGGTTCACGTGGACAGAAGTGAGGAAGCCGTCCGCCGCCTCGCGGCACGCCTGCGCGAGGATCTCGCGGTCGACCGCGGCGACCAGGTCGGGGTCGGCGTCGCGCAGGAACGACCCGGCGCCGAGCAGCCCGTGGCGCGGATGGCGCCAGCGGGCGAGCGCCTCCATCGCGACCTCGCCGCCGCCGTCAAGCGCGACGATCGGCTGGAAGTGGGCGACCAGCTCGCCGAACTCCAAAGCGGCGGCCAGCTCGTCGCGGCCGGTCGTGGCGCCCTCGCCGGCCGGCTGCATCTCGGGGAACCACACGCGCACCTGGCTCTTGCCGGCGTCCTTGGCGCGGTACATCGCGACGTCGGCGCGGTGCAGCAGCTCGCTCGCGTCGACCGACCCGGCCGCGGCGGTCGCGATCCCGACGCTGGAGCGCACCCAGATCGCCTCGCCGTCGACGGTCACCGGCTCGGCCAGCAGATCGAGGATGCGGCCGGCGACCTGCTCACCGTGGTGGTCGTCGACGTCCTCCAGCAGCACCGCGAACTCGTCGCCGCCCATGCGCGCGGCGACGTCGCTCGGCCGGACGCACAGCTCGATCCGGCCGGCGGCGGCGACCAGCACGGCGTCGCCGGCCCCGTGGCCGGCGCCGTCGTTGATCGCCTTGAAGTCGTCGAGGTCGAGGAACAGGACCGTCGCCGTCCCGACCCCGCGCGCCAGCGAGTCCTCGACGCGGCGCAGGAACAGCGTGCGGTTGGCGAGCCCGGTGAGCGGGTCGCTCTGCGCTTCGCGCTCGAGCCGGTCGAGCTCGAGCGACAGGCCGGCGTGGGTGGCGAGCGCCTCGAACAGCCGCAGGTCCTCGTCGGTGAAGGAGGTCGTCGCGCCGAAGCGGTCGCCGAGCACCATCACGCCCGCGAGCCGCGTCTCGCCACGCACCGGCGCGATCAGCGCCTCCTCGATCCCGCGCTCGGCCAGGTAGCGCCCGAGGTCGGGCTCGCAGCGGTCGCGCTGCACGCGCACGGCGTGCTCGGACGAGACGGTGGCGCGGAGCGCGGCGGCCGCCGCCGGTGCGATACCCACCATCGCCTCCTCGCGACCGTCGGGGCCGAGCGCGGTGCGCAGGGCGCCGATGTCCGGCCCGCCGGGCAGCAGCACGATCTCGGCCGTCCGCACGCGGAAGCTCGTGCGCGTGCGCTGCAACAGGTCGAGCAGCTCCGGCTCGAGGTCACGCCCGCGCGAGAGCGAACGGGTCACGCCGTAGAGGAACTCCAGGCTCTGGTGCTTGGCGCGCTCGGACACATAGGCGCGGTAGGCGAGAAGGAGGACGGCCGCGGGCGGGATCAGCAGCCAGACGGCGCGCAGGTCGTGAGCGACGATCGTGGCGCCCGACAGCGCGACGCTCGAGTTCGTGAGCGCGACCACGAGGTCGGCGCCGAGCATCTTCGCCAGCCGGCGCGACGGGATCGCGCCCTCCGACAGGCCGATCGCGGAGAACACCAGCACCGAGGCCGCGACTGAGCTCACCAGCACCGCCGCGAAGGTCGCAGCCCACACGGCCGGCCCGATCTCCGCCGGCGCGGGCGCCAGCGCGTGCAGCGTCAGCGTCGCGAGCACGGCGGTTAGGCCGAACTGCGCGAGGTTGAAGGTCAGGCGGGTGATCCCGTGACCGCGTGTGGCCAGCAGCACCACGGCAGGCCCGACGACCATCGCGATCGCGAGGTCGCTCGGCTCGGCGAGCAGCAGGCCGAGCACCAGCGGCAGCTCGGAGAGCGACAGCGAGTGCGCGCTCCCGCGCACGTGCGCGTGGACGACGAACAGCTCGGTGCACGCGAAGCACGCGGCCAGCACGTACCACGGGATCCGCACGCCCGCCTCGTACGGCAGCAGGTCGCGAACGACCTGGTGCCACAACACGAACGCCGCGACGGCAGTCGCGGCGATCACTGCGGCGAGCGTGACGCGTGTCAGCCGCCTGAGCTGTCGCTCCACGAATCTCCTGACCAGCGGCGGCCCGACCAGCGGCGGCCCGACCAACGGCGACCGGACCACCGGCGGCCGTTCCATTGCGCACCCGGTCCGACTTCGCTGTCGTCGTCGTCATCATCAAGCTCGCGGCGCAGCTTCTCGAGGTCGAGGACCGCCGGCATCCAGCGCTGCTTTGCGGCCTCGCGCGGCGGCACGGCCGCGGCGAGCGAACGCCGCACATCGACGCGCCCGGCGCCGTCCGCCGACCGTGGGTCGACGAGGTCGACCGCGCCGGCGATGAGCACCGCCTTCAGCTGGTCCGGCGTCATGAACGGCCGCGCGCTGAGGAGCCGCGCCGCGATGCCGGAGGTGACGGCGGCGGCCTGCGAGGTGCCGCTGCCGCGGAAGAAGTTGCCGGCTTGGCGAGCGCTGGGGAACTCGGTGTCGAGCGTGGAGCCGGGAACCCGGAGGGACACGATCGACGTGCCCGGCGCGACCAGGTCCGGGACGCGCGACGTCCGGCTGCGGCTGGAGAAGTCCGCGACGCGGTCATCCGCCGGGTTGGCGGTGTTCTTCGTGTCGCTCGCGCCGGCGGCGATCACGAACGGGTCGTCGGCCGGCATGTCCAGCATGTGCGCGTAGGCGCCGTTGTTGCCGGCCGCCGCGACGACCACGATGCCCTCGTTCCAGAGCGTCTCGACCGCGTAGGCGAGCACGTCGGAGCGGTAGTCGTTGCCCGAGACGCCGAGCGAGAGGTTGACGACGCGGATGTTGTAACCGGGCGCGTCGTGATTGCGACGGACCCAGTCGAGCGCCGCGAGCACGCGCGCCAGGTTCGTCTCGCCGTCGGCGCCCGCGATCTTGAGGCTGACCAGACGGGCGCCCGGAGCGGCGCCCGCGAAGCCGGTGATCGGGTCGCGGCCGGCGATCAGGCCCGCGAGGTGCGTGCCGTGGCCGAAGGTGTCGAGGTTCCGCAGATCGCGGTCGTCGCGCTCGGAGGAGAAGTCGGGGCCGTAGACGACGCGGCCGGGCTGCGCGAGGCTGCCGATCGGCACGACGCCGGAGTCGACGATCGCGACGTCGATGCCGCTGCCGTCAGGCCCTGTGAGGCCGGTCATTCCGCTGCCGCCGGCGATGCGCTGCATCGACGCGCTGACGGGGTTGTCCGCGCGGGCGGTGGCCGGCAGGAAGAGGGCGGCGAGAGTGAGGCCGATGGTCGCAAAGCGCACCGGACCGGGGCGACGCCACCCGTCCCAACGGATGCCGTAGCGAATGGAAAAGTTTCTGTTTTCAAGCAACGTGCAACCGGTATCGGCCTCCCCTGGTTTCCGGAGAGACGGACATGCGTCCAGATTTGCGACCGCGCCTCCGCAGGCGTACCGTCAGCGATGCAATTTCTCGGACCGGGAGGGACGGTCATGACCGACGGAAGCGCAGCCACCGCCGTTCACGGCATCGACGTCGTGACGACCTTCCTCGACGGAACGGGGGTCGGCTACGAAGTCGTCGAGCACCGCGCCACGTTCAGCGCCGCGACCGAGGCGCGCGCCGCCGGAGCCGAGCCGCGCGAGGCGGCGAAGACACTCGCCCTGCACGACCGCGGCGGCTATCGCATGGCCGTGATCCCGGCCAGCCACCGGCTCGATCTGCATCGCGTGCGCGAGCTGCTCGGGGCCACGAGCCACCTGCGGCTCGCGACCGAGGACGAACTGGCGCACGACTACCCGATGTTCGACGTTGGCGCGATGCCGCCGATCGGGGCGATGATGCCGATGCCGGAGGTGATCGACGTCCACCTGCTCTACCACGAGCAGATCGTGTGCGCCGGGGGCGACCACCGGCACGCGCTGAAGATCGACCCGCGCGATCTCGTGCGCCTGTGCGAGCCGCGCGTGGCGAGCGTGTGCGAGACGCCGGCCGGCCGCAGCCGCTTCCGCGACCTGCCGAAGATCTAAAGCAGGGCGCGCGCGGCGGCGGTGGAGACCGCCGCGACCACGACGACGACGAAGATCGGCAGCTTCGCGAGGAGCGCGGCGGCGGCCGCCGCGAGCCCGATCGCCGTCTCGTCGACGACGAGCGTGCGATCGCCGCCGAAGGTGTCGACCACGACGAGCGCGGCCAGCAGGGCCGGTGCCAGGCGGGCGACGACGCCTTCCAGACGTGGCGGCAGGTCGCGCCCGCCGAGCGCGAGCGGCCCGGCGGCCTTGATCGCCACCGTGCCCACCGCCAGCAGGCCGACCATGATCCAGGCGGTTGTCATGACCGGCCCCGGAGGCCGAGCAGGGCGGCTGCGGACGCGGCGACGACGGGGATCCCGGGCGGGACGAACGGCACGAGGCAGAGCGCGATCGCGGCGCCGAGCAGGGCGCTGGAGAGCGCGGCGCGGTCCCGCATCTCCTCGGCCAGCAGCGCCAGGTAGAAGGCAGGGAAGATCGCATCCAGGCCGAGCGTGGCGGGGTCGCCGAGCAGCGTGCCACCGAGCACGCCGATGATGGTCCCGCCGCACCAGCAGATCGCCTGCGGGATCGTCGCGCCGAGCATCATCTGGCGGTCGAACGTCCCGTCGCCGCGGTTGGCCAGCGCCCACGAGGCGTCGACCATCGCCTGGCTCTCAAGGGCGCGCTGCGCCGGGCCACCATGAAGGGCGGGCGCGACGGCCAGGCCCATGGGCAGGAAGCGGGAGTTGATGAGCAGGCCCGCCGACACGGCCGACGCGAGGCTGCCGCCGGCCGCCATGATGCCGACCGACGCGAACTGGGCGGCGCCGGCGAACACCAGGAACGACATCGCGATCGCGGCCGCCGCGCCCATCTCCGGCGCGGCCAGCACGCCGAACGACATGCCGATCGCCAGGGTCGGGAGGACGAACGGCAGGCCCGCCTTGACGCCGTCCAGGATCGTCCTTGTGTCGGTCTTTGACACCATCAAAGTCATCTTGCCCGTGTTATACCACCTGCAAACACGATTTGCTAGTATGAATATATGGAAGCGTCCGAAGAACCCGGGGACCGCGCTCCCGCTCCGGGGCCGCTGCGGCTCGTTCAGCGGTTCGTGAACACGAACGACCTCGAGACCGGCCCGGACTTGTTACCGGACGCCGGCCACGCTCCGCGTCTGGCTCACGGAGGCGGGCGTGCTCGACCCGGACGTCGAGCTCAACGCCGACGGTCACAGCCGCGCGATCGCGCTGCGCGAGGCGATCCGCGAGCTCGTCGCCGGCCACGCGGGCCTCCCCCACGATCCGGACGCCATGCGGATCGTCAACGACGCCGCCGCCCGCGCCGGGCTGCGGCCCGTCCTGGACGATCCGCAGACGCGCTTCGAGCCGTCGGCCGATGGCCTCGACGCCGCGCTCGGCCACATCGTCGCCGCGATCCACGCCGCGATCGGCGAGGGCACCTGGGCGCGCCTGAAGGCGTGCGAGCGCGACGTCTGCCGCTGGGCGTTCTACGACCACTCCAAGAACCGATCCGGCCACTGGTGCTCGATGGCCGTCTGCGGCTCGCGCGAGAAGAACCGCCGCGCGTACCGGCGGCGGGTCGCGCGCGCCGCGAGCTAGTCCAGGATCCGCCCGAGCCGGCGCTCGAGCGCGCCGGACATCGCCTCGCGGAGGGGGCCCTCCTCGAAGCGCTCGACGAGCTCCTGCATGAAGCCGTCGATCACGAGCCGCGTGGCGATCGGCGCCCCGAGGCCGTGGCTGCGCAGGTAGAACAGCTGGTCCTTGTCGATCTGGGCGATCGCCGCCGCGTGCGTGCAGCGCACGTCGTTGGCGAGGATCTCCAGGCCGGGGATCGCGTCCGCGTGCGCGCGCTTGGAGAGCAGCAGGTTGCGGCACTCCTGGAAGGCGTCGGTCTGCTGGGCGCCCGGATCGACCTTGATCATCCCGCGCCAGACCGCGTGCGAGCGGTCGGAGAGGATGCCTCGGAACGCGAGGTCGGACGTCGTGTGCGGTGCGCCGTGCTCCTGCGTGGTGTCGAAGTCGACGTGCTGGCGCCCGTGCGGAGCGTAGGCGCCGGTGACCTTGGCCTGGGCGCCCTCGCCGGCGAGCAGCGTCTCGGTGCGCACGCGGCCGTTGGCGCCGCCGAAGCCCATCACGACCCAGTCGAGCGAGGCGTCGCGGGCCACCTCGGCGCGCTGGGCGCCGAAGATCCACGACTTCTCGTTCAGGTCCTGCCCGCAGACGTAGCGCAGCCGGGCGTTCTGGCCGACGACGAGCTCGACGACCGTGTTGAGGAGCGTCTCAGACTCCTCGTCGCCGGACAGGTACTGCTCCCACACCTCGGCCGATGCGCCCTCCTCGAGCACGATCAGCACGCGGCGCTGGAGAGCGGTGCCGGCGGCCGCGGTGACGGCAGTCAGCAGGATCGGGGCCTCGACATGGACGCCGCGCGGCACCCACACGAACGCGCCGCCCTCCCACGCGTCCTCGTTCCAGCGCGTGAAGACGTCGTCGGGCGCCACGACGCGGCCCAGGTGCGGCTCGACCAGCTCGGGATGGCGCTCGCGGGCGACCGACAGCGGGAGCACGACCGGGCCGTCCTCCACTGCAACGCCGTCGCTCCAGGCGCCGTCGACCTGCTCAAGCTGCGTGCTCTCCGGCAGCGCGAACAGGCCCTCCGGCAGAGCCGAGAGGTCGCCGCCGTCGGGGGCGGAGAACGCGCTCAGGTCGAGCCGGCTGAGGTCCGTGAACTCCCAGCCCGCGCGGCCTTTGAAGGTAGGCAGCTCGAGGGCTGTGACCTCAGCCAATGGAGCCCTCCATCTGGAGCTCGATGAGGCGGTTCATCTCGACCGCGTACTCCATCGGCAGCTCCTTGACGATCGGCTCGATGAAGCCGTTGACGATCAGCTTGCCGGCCTCTTCCTCGGAGATCCCGCGCGCCATCAGGTAGAAGAGCTGCTCCTCCCCGATCTTCGACACGCTGGCCTCGTGGCCGACGTCCACGTCGTCCTCGCCGATCCGGATCGTCGGGTAGGTGTCCGAGCGCGAGTGCTCGTCGAGCAGCAGCGCGTCGCAGACCACCTTCGAGCGCGAGCCGTGCGCGCCCTTGGCGACCTCGAGCAGGCCGCGGTACGAGGACCGCCCGCCGTCCTTGGAGATCGACTTGGCGAAGATGTTCGACGTCGTGTTCGGCGCCGCGTGGACGATCTTGGCGCCGGCGTCCTGGTGCTGGCCGTTGCCGGCGAAGGCGATCGAGAGCACCTCGCCGTGGGCGCGCTCGCCCATCAGGTACACGCTCGGGTACTTCATCGTGAGCTTGGAGCCGAGGTTGCAGTCGACCCACTCGACGGTGGCGTCGGTTTCGGCGATCGCGCGCTTGGTGACGAGGTTGTAGACGTTCTGCGACCAGTTCTGCACGGTCGTGTAACGGATCCGCGCGCCCGGCTTGGCGATCAGCTCGACGACGGCGGAGTGCAGCGAGTCGGTCGTCCACACGGGCGCGGTGCAGCCCTCGACGTAGTGCACGTACGAGCCCTCGTCGGCGATGATCAGCGTCCGCTCGAACTGGCCCATGTTCTCGGTGTTGATGCGGAAGTAGGCCTGGAGCGGCATCTCGACGTGCACGCCCGGCGGGACGTAGACGAACGAGCCGCCCGACCACACGGCGCTGTTGAGCGCGGCGAGCTTGTTGTCGTTCGAGGGGATGATCGTGGCGAAGTACTCGCGCACGAGATCCTCGTGCTCGCGCAGGCCCGAGTCCATGTCCATGAACACGATGCCCTGCTTCTCGAGGTCCTCGCGGACCTGGTGGTAGACGACCTCGGACTCGTACTGGGCGCCGACGCCGGAGAGGAACTTGCGCTCGGCCTCGGGGATGCCGAGCCGGTCGAAGGTCTTCTTGATGTCGTCGGGGACGTCGTCCCACGTCTTCGACGACTTCTCGGACGCGCGGACGAAGTAGTGGATGTTGTCGTAGTCGACCTCGGCCAGCATCGGCGAGCCCCAGGTGGGCTGCGGGCGGCTGAGGAAGTGCTCGAGCGCCTTCAGGCGGAACTCGAGCATCCACTCCGGCTCGTTCTTGAACTCGGAGATCTGCTCCACGAGCGCCTTCGTCAGGCCCTTGGGGGCCTTGAACGCGTAGTCGCTCTCCGGGTCGTGGAACCCGAACTTTTCCTTGTAATCAGCGTTGATGCCAACCAGAGCCTGCTGCTCGGCGAGCACTTCAGGGGTGGCCATGGGTCAGTCGACCTCCACTCGGATCAGGCCGTCCTCGATCGTCACCGGAAAGGTGTCGATCGGGACATAGGCAGGCAAAGTCAGGGGCTTTCCGGTCCTCAGGTCGAACAGCGAGCCGTGGCGGGGACACTCGACCGTGCACTTGTCCGGATCGACGTCACCCTCCATCAGATCTCCATTGTCGTGCGAGCATCTGTCCTCGATGGCGACGATATCGCCGCCACAGTTCACGATCCCGATCTCGAGGTCCTCCCACGTAACGACGCGCTTGGCGCCGGGCGGGAGTTCGTCAACGGGGCAGATGTCCACAAAAGTCCGACTCACGAGGTCGGGTTTAGTCTAGCGGCCGGGTAGGGTCAGCCGAGTGCCGCCCAGTGGACCTTACGAAGAGGCTGCGGCCCCTGCCGCGCTCGCCGCGATCAAGCGCGGCGCAGAGCGGCTCGCGGCCGCCGTCGATGCGCGCCTGGAGCGCGACGGCGTGGCGTTCCACGGCGCCGATGGCGGCACCGCGCCGCTCGACCCGGTCCCGCGCGTGATCACCGCCGACGATTGGCAGGACGTGAAGGTCGGCCTCGCCCAACGAGTCCGGGCGCTGAACGCGTTCGTGGGCGACGCATACGGGCCGCGCCGGATCGTCGAGGCCGGCGTGGTGCCGGAGCGGGTGATCGAGACCGCCGAGAACTACGAGCCGGCGATGCGGGGCGTGCTGCCGCCCGGCGGCCAGTGGATCGGCGTCGCCGGGCTCGATCTCGTGCGCGTCGCGCACGGTGAGTTCCGCGTGATCGAGGACAACTTGATGACGCCGAGCGGCTTCTCGTACGCCGTGGCGGCGCGCGAGGCGGTGCTGCCCGCGCTCAGCCCGGTGCCCGAGGAGGCGCCGCGCAGCTTCGGCGAGCTCCCGGCGCTGCTCGGCGGCACGCTGCTGGCCGCCGCGCCCGAGCGGAGCGACCCGCATCTGGTGGTGCTGACCGACGGTCCCGACAACTCCGCCCACTGGGAGCACGCGTGGGCGGCGGCGGCGCTCGGCATCCCGCTCGTCGAACTCGGCGATCTGCGGCTGGACGGCGACCGGCTGCGCCACGGTGAGCACGCCGTCGACGCCGTGTACCGGCGCACGAACGCCGACGCGCTCGACACCGACGTTGGCCGGCTGCTCGAGCCGGCCATCCGCGCGCGGACGGTGGGGATCGTCAACGCGTTCGGCTGCGGCGTCGGCGACGACAAGCTCACGCACGCGTACGTGGAGGAGATGGTCCGCTTCTACCTCGGCGAGGAGCCACGCCTGCGGTCGGTCGAGACGCTCGATCTGGCGCGCCCCGACCACCTCGAGCACGCGCTGGACACGTTCGCCGAACTGGTGATCAAGCCGCGCGGCGGGCAGGGCGGCCATGGCGTGATGATCTGCCCGCACGCCGAGCCGTCCGACGTAGACAACGCGCGCGAACTCGTGCGCGCTGCGCCGCAGGAGTGGGTAGCTCAGCGCTTCGTGGAGCTCTCCACACACCCGACGCTGGTCGACGGCGCCCTCTCGCCACGTCATGTCGACCTGCGACCGTTCGTCTTCATGCACGGCCCAGACCACCCGCGTGTGCTCCCGGGCGGCCTGACGCGGTTCGCCGTCGACGAGGGTGCGATGGTGGTCAACTCGTCCCAGAACGGAGGGTTCAAGGACACGTGGGTGCTGCCGTGAGCCGCCCGCTGATCGGCGTCACGACGTCCGAGATGCGGCTGGCGAGTCAGACCGACCCGCTGCCCGAGGGCGACCCGCCGCAGGCCGAGATGGCGCTCGGGATCGTGTATGCGCAGGCGATCGAGCGCGCGGGCGGGCTGCCGGTCGTGCTGCCGCCGCTGGACGCGCGAGCGATCGCGCCGCTGGTCAGGCAGCTGTCGGGAATCTGCCTGTCGGGCGGCCCGGACCTCGACCCCGCGGCCTACGGCGCGCGACCGCATTCCGAGCTCGGCACGATCGAGCCGGCGCTCGACGCCTTCGAGGTCGAGGTGGCGCGGCAGGCGGAAGCGCTCGGGATCCCGGTGCTGGGCATCTGCCGCGGCAGCCAGGCGCTGAACATCGCGCGCGGCGGCACGCTGCACCAGCACTTGCCGGACGTCACCGACGGGTCGATCGACCACAGGCAGACCGCGTCCGGTCGCGAGACGACCCACACCGTGGCGATCGAGGAGGGGTCGCGGCTGGCCGCGATCGTCGGTGCCGGCGAGCTCGACGTGAACTCGTTCCATCACCAGGCCGTGGACCGGCTCGGCAGCGACCTGCGGGCGGTGGCGTGGGCGCCGGACGGGGTGATCGAGGCGATCGAGTCGCGCGGCCCGGCGCTCTATCTCGGCGTGCAATGGCACGTCGAGACGCTGATCGACCGGCCCCGACACGCGCAGCTGTTCGACGCGCTCGTCGTCGAGGCGACGGCGCGCGCGGCCGTCGCCGACCAGCGGGCGGCCTGAGCGCGCCATGTGCGGCTTCGGTGCCGAGCTCCGCCCCGGCGGGCAGCCCGACCGCGCCGCGCTCGAGCGCATGGGCACCGCGCTCGCGCCGCGCGGGCCCGACGGCGCCGGGCTGTGGCTCGACGGGACGGTCGGCCTCGTGCACCGGCGGCTGGCGATCATCGACCTGTCCGAGCGCGGCGCGCAGCCGATGCGCGACGAGGCGCTCGGCCTCACCGTCGTCTTCAACGGCTGCATCTACAACCACCGCGAGCTGCGGGCCGAGCTGCAGGCGCTCGGCCACACATTCGTCTCGACGAGCGACACCGAGGTGCTGCTCAAGGGCTGGGCGCAGTGGGGCGAGATCATGCTCGAGCGGCTCGCCGGCATGTTCGCGTTCTGCCTCGTGGAGGAGCGCACGGGGCGGCTCGTGCTCGCCCGCGACCGGCTCGGCGTGAAGCCGCTGTACCTGGCCGACCTGCCCGGCGGCGGGCTGCGCGCCGCCTCCTCGCTGCCCGCGCTGGTGCGCGCCGGCGGCGTCGACACGACGGTCGACCCGGTCGCGCTGCACCACTACCTGAGCTGGCACTCGATCGTGCCCGCGCCGCGGACGATCCTGCGCGGCGTCCGCAAGCTGCCGCCGGCGACCGTGCTGGTGGTCGAGCCGGACGGCGCGCGGCGCGAGCGGCGCTGGTGGGACCCGCCGTTCGCACGCGAGCCCACGACCACCACCTGGGAGCCGGACGACTGGGTGTATGCCGTGGGCGAGGCGCTGCGCGTCGCGGTCCAGCGGCGGATGGTCGCCGACGTGCCGGTGGGGATCCTGCTCTCGGGCGGGCTCGACTCGAGCCTGATCGTGGCGTTGCTCGCCGAGCAGGGCCAGCGCGGCCTGGCGACGTTCTCGATCGGGTTCCCGGATGCGGGCGGCCGCGCGGGCGACGAGTTCGAGTTCTCCGATCTCGTCGCGCGCGAGTTCGGGACCGAGCATCACCAGATCCGGGTCGATCCGGCGCGCATCGTCGAGGCGCTGCCGGCCGCGATCGCGGCGATGAGCGAGCCGATGGTCTCGCACGACGCGGTGGCGTTCTGGCTGCTCTCGGAGGCGGTCGCGCGCGACCGCAAGGTCGTGCAGTCCGGCCAGGGCGCCGACGAGGTGTTCGGCGGCTACTACTGGTACCCGCCGCTGCTGGAGGCGGCCGGCAACGGCCTCGACACCTACGCCGGCGCGTTCTTCGACCGCGATCACGCGGGGATCGCGGCGCTGGTGTCGCCGGAGTGGGCGTTGGATGAAGACGTCTCGCGCGCCTTCGCCGCCGAGTGGTTCGCGCGGCCGGGCGCCGACTCGCCGGTGGACCGCGGCCTGCGGCTCGATGCCGAGGTGATGCTCGTCGACGACCCGGTCAAGCGCGTCGACAACATGACGATGGCCCATGGCCTGGAAGCGCGGACGCCGTTCCTGGACCACGAACTGGTCGAGCTCGCCGCCGCGTGCCCGCCGGAGCTCAAGCTCGCGAGCGGCGGCAAGGGCGTGCTGAAGGACGCCGCGCGCGGCGTCGTGCCGGACGCCGTGATCGACCGCTCGAAGGGGTACTTCCCGGTCCCGGCGCTCTCCCACCTCGAGGGCCCGGTGATCGGGATGGTCGCCGACGCGCTCACCTCCTCCGCCGCCCGCGACCGCGGGCTGTTCCGCCGCGACGCCGTGGAGTCGATGCTCGCCGACCCGAACGAGCACCGCACGAACCTCGACGGCAGCACGCTGTGGCAGCTCGCGCTGCTGGAGCTGTGGCTGCAATCGCAGCTCGGCGGGTAGGGACTCGACCGCGGGGCGATCCAGAGGCGTCCCGGCTTGTACCGACGGCCCAGGTCATGACGCCCCGGGCGGGGGAGGCTGTGCGTATGGCGATCGAAGACGTGATGCCCGCCTGGGCGGAGTGGAACGCACGCCCCGCCGACCAGGCGTGGACCGTCGGGATCGAGGAGGAGGTGATGCTCCTCTCGCCGGAGTCGTGGCTGCCGGTCTCTCGCTGCGAGGACGTGCTCGCCGCCCTCCCGCAGTCGGTCGCCGACTGCGCGCGGGCCGAGACGCACGGGTCTGCGCTCGAGCTGGCCACGACGCCGCATGCCACGATCGCCGCCGGCATCGCCCAGCTGACGGCGCTGCGCGCCGAGCTGGCCGCCGCGGCGGACGCGCTCGGGGTCCGCGTGGCCGTGGCCGGAACGCATCCAACGGCACGCTGGGAGGACATCGAGGTCTCGCCGGGCGCCCGCTACCAGGCGATCCACGCGTCGATGCGCGAGCTCGCTCGGCGCGAGCCGACCTTCGGCCTCCACGTCCACGTCGCCGTCCCGGAGGCCGAAGCCGCCGTGCGGGCGCTGAACGCGATCCGCGGACACCTGCCGGTGCTGCTCGCGCTGTCGGGCAACTCACCGTATTGGCAGGGTCGCGACAGCGGCCTCGCGTCGGCGCGCACACCTGCGTTCCAGGCCTTCCCGCGCACCGGGCCGCCGCGCCGGTTCCGCGACTACGCCGACTACGTCGAGGCGATCGACGTGCTCGTGCGCTGCGATGCGATCCCGGAGCCGACGTTCATGTGGTGGGACGCCCGGCTACAGCCGCGCTTCGGCACGCTCGAGGTGCGGATCATGGACGCCCAGACGCGTGTCGCGGACACGGCCGCGATCGCCACTCTCGTCCAATGCCTCGTGCGGCTCGAGGCGGAGCGCGAGCCGGCCTCTCTCGACCCGGCCGACGCCCCCGAGGTGCTGAGCGAGAACCGCTTCATCGCGGCCCGCGACGGGATGGACGCCGAGCTCATCGACCCGCCGTCGTGGGGCCGGCAGCCCGTCGGCGACCGGCTCGCGGCGCTGCTTGACGCGTGCGCGCCGCACGCGCGCGCGCTCGCGAGCGTCGAGGAACTGGCGCAGGTCTCGGCGCTCGCCGCATCGCCGGGCGCCGCGCGCCAGCGTGCGATGGCGGAGCGGGCCGGGAGCCTCGAAGGGCTGGTCGAGGCGCTCAGCGACGACTTCGCCTGACGCGGTTGCGGGCCGGGGCGTGGTCGGCGTAGTGTCGGCCGCATGGCGACCACCACCGACATGCCCGACCTCGTCGAGTTCTGCGCCCGCTACACGGCGGCCTGGAACGACCACGATCCCGCCGCGATGGCCGACCTGGTCACGGACGACATCGTGTGGGAGGACCCGGCGCTCCCCGCGCCCGCCCGCGGCGTCGCCGCCGTGCAGGCGTTCATGCGCACGAGCTGGGTCGGCTTCCCGGACCTGCACTTCGACGAGACCGACCACCCGCACCGCACCGCCGACGGCGCCGAGGTGGCGTGGCGCTGGCGGATGCGCGGCACGATGACCGGCCCGCTCGACCCACCCGGCTTCGCCCCGACCGGGCGCTCGATCGAGGTCGAGGGCGTCGATCTGTGGACGATGCGCGACGGGCGGATCGCTCGCTACCGCGCCTTCTACGACATGAACGACATCGCACGCCAGCTTGCGATCGCGCCTGCGCCGGGCAGCCGCGCCGAGAAGGCGATGGTCGGGCTCCAGCGCCTGCAGGCGCGGATGCTCCGCCGCCGCGGCGCATGAGCGACTTCGACGTCGTGGTCGTCGGCGCGAGCGTCGCCGGCTGCACGGCGGCGCGACTGTACGCGCAGCGCGGCGCGCGCGTGGCGCTGGTCGAAAAGCGCCCCGACATCGACGCGCACAAGACCGTCTGCACGCACTACATCCAGCCGAGCGCGACGCCGACGATCGAGAAGGTCGGGCTCGCGCCGCTGATCGAGGAGCGCGGGGCGGTGCACAACTCGATCGACCTGTGGACGCCCTACGGCGGCTGGATCCCGCATCGCGGGAACACGCCGTACGGGTACAGCGTCACCCGCCGCGTTCTCGATCCGTTGCTGCGCCGGATGACCGCCGACACGGACGGCGTGGAGCTGCTGGCCGGCCACACGGCGACCGCGCTGCTCAATGCCGGGCGGCCCGGCGTCGTCGTCGAGGAGCGCGCGCACGCGCGCCGCGAGCTGCGGGCGCGGCTCGTCGTCGCCGCAGACGGGCGCGACTCGCACGTCGCGCGGATGGCCGGCGTGCGCGGCCGCGTGCGGCCGAACAACCGCTTCTGCTATTGGGCGTACTGGAGCGGCGTGGAGCCGGCCGGCGACCGTTCGCGGATGTGGCTCATGGAGCCCGACTGTGCCTACTCGTTCCCGAACGAGGACGGGCTCTGCCTGCTGCTCGCCGCGCCGCACCGCGATCGCCTGCCCGAGTTCCGCGCCGATCTCGAGGGCGCGTATCTCCGCTTCCTGGCCGCGCTGCCGGACGCGCCGGATCTGAGCAACGCCACGCGCGAGTCGAAGCTGCTCGGCAAGCTCGATCTGCCGAACGTCAGCCGCCCGGCCGCACGCCCTGGGCTCGCCTTCGTCGGCGACGCCGCGCTCGCCTCCGATCCGGTCTGGGGCGTCGGCTGCGGTTGGGCGTTCCAGAGCGCCGACTGGCTCGTCGAGGAGACCGCCGCGGCGCTGACCGGCCGCGGCGACCTCGATGCCGCGCTCGAGTCCTACCGCCGCGTCCACCGCCGCCGGCTCGGGCCGCACCACTTCGTGCTCGCCGATTTCGCCTCCGGCCGCCGCGCCAACCCGCTGGAGCGCGCGATGTACCGCGCGTCCGTGACCGACGACCAGGTCTGGCACACGTTCGAGGAGATCGGCTCGCGCCGCGCGTCGCCGGCCAGGCTGTTCACGCCGCGCGCGCTCGCGCGCCTTGTCCGCGCGGCGTGATCGCACGGACGAACGTCAACCCCGCTGGGTAGGGCGGTCGCGGTCCCTCGCGGCCGAGTCGGGACAGGCGAGCGTCGAGTTAGTCGGGCTCAGCCCGGCAAAGTCGACACTCGCGTGGAGTTCGCCCCGCGCTACCGCGGCAGAAGCGCCCCGACCGCGGACGCGTCGACGGCGTAGGCCACGCCCGCCCGATCCCGCGAGCGAGCGAAGACGACTCCGGCGAGGCGGCCGGCGGCGGTGACGACGGGCGCGCCGGAGTCCCCGGGCGCGACGTCCGCGCGCAGCTCGAGCGCCGGCCGCGCGGCGGCGCCGTCGACTCGCGCGGTGATCCGGCGAACCACGCGCGCCGGGCGACCGCCGACCACGACACGCGTCCCGCCGGCCGCAACTCGGACCGGCGCGCCGTCCACGCCGGGCACCGCCAGCACCGCGAGGTCGAGGCGGTCGTCGCGGCGCACGACGGTCGCGCGGCGGCCGTCCACGATCACGTCACCGGCGCCGTCGAGCACGTGCGCGACCGTCACCACGCGGCCTGGCCCCACGACGAACCCCTTCGCCGTGTCGGCGCGCCCCACCGACACGGCGACGACCTGCGGCGGCCGCGGCGGCGCGGCCGCCACCGACGGCGCCAGCAGCGCTGCGGCCACGCACGCGGCGGCGAGTGCTTTCACCGCGGCGGCCCGGTCGTGCCGCGCACCACGAGCGTCGGCTCGGTCAGCCGCACCTTCGGCGTCGTGCGGCCGTCGAGCCGCTCGAGCAGCAGCTCGAGCGCGAGACGCCCCATCTCCAGCCGCGGCTGGTTGATCGTCGTCAGCGAGATGTGGTGCAGCCCGGCCAGGAACGTGTTGTCGAAGCCGACGAGCGACACGTCCTCGGGCACGCGCACGCCGTCGTCCTCGAGCCGGTCGAGCACACCGGCGGCGACGAGGTCGTTGGCGGCGAAGATCGCGGTCGGCAGCTCGCCCGCCGCGAGCAGCTGCTCGGCCACACGGACGCCGGCGGCGTCGGTGAACTCGCCGGCCATCACCGCCGCGTGGCGCGCGAGGCCGGCCTCCTGCATCGCCCGCAGGTAGCCGGCTCGGCGCGGGCCGGCGCCGGCGCCGCGCCCGCCGTCGATGTGCACGATCCGCTCGTGCCCGAGATCGGCGAGGTGGCGCACCGCAAGCCGCGCGCCGATCGCCTCGTCGGTCTCGACGCAGTCGACCAGGTCGCTGCGCAGCACCCTGCCGGTCACCACGACCGGCGTTGAGCGCGTCGCGGCCAGGATCGCCGCCGTCTCCATCCGCGGGCTGACGAGGATTAGGCCGTCGGTGCGGTACTCGAGCAGCGCCTCCAGCATCGCCCGCTCGCGCGCCGGCTTGCGCCCGCCGGTGCTGAGCAGCAGTCGGTAGCCGAGCCGCGAGGCGAGGTCCTCGATGCCGTCCGCGATTTCGGCGAAGAACGGATTGTGGAGGTCGTTCAGGAGCACGCCGACCGTGCGCGTGCGGCGGCTCGCGAGGCTGCGCGCGTTGGCGTTCGGCCGGTAGCCGAGCTGGGCCGCCGCGGCGAGGACCCGACCGCGGCGTTCGTCGCTCACCTTCGGGCTCTCCCGCATCACCAGCGACACCAGCGCCCGCGACACGCCCGCCGCACGAGCCACGTCGTCCATCGTCGGGTGGGCGGGGTTGACAGTTCGGGCCATCTGATGAAAGACTCCGTTAGAGCGCTCTAATCGTACCTGTGATTGCAAGCGCTCTGGGAGGGTCGAGCGAGGAGGAGGAGACAGGGACATGCTGGCGGGCGCGCCGATCTCGTGGGGCGTCTGCGAGGTGCCCGGCTGGGGCAGGATGCTCGACCCCGACCGCGTATTCGCTGAGATGGCGTCGCTCGGCCTGACCGCGACGGAGCTCGGGCCGATCGGCTACCTGCCGTTCGAGCCGGCGGCGATCCGCGAGCGGCTCGACCGCCACGGCCTCCGGCTCGTCGGCGGCTTCGTCCCGCTGGTGCTGCACACCGAGGATCTCGGCCCCGCGCGCGAATCGGCGGACCGGATCGCGCAAGTCCTGGCCGGCGCCGGCGCCGACGTGTTCGTCGCCGCGGTCGTGGCGGACGACGACTGGTCGCCCCCGGTCGCGCTCGACGACGCCGGCTGGACCCGCCTCGCGCGCCACCTCGGCGAGATCGAGCGCCTGGTCACGGGCCACGGCCTCACGCTTGCCCTGCACCCACATGTCGGCACGCAGATCGAGACGAACGCGGACGTCGAGCGGATGCTTGCGATCTCCGACGCCGGCTGGTGCTTCGACTCCGGCCACCTCATGATCGGCGGCACGGACCCAACAGACTTCGCGCGGCGCCACGGCGACCGCATCGTGCACGCGCACCTCAAGGACGTCGACGCGGGCATCGCCGCACGACTGCGGGCCGGCGAGCTGACGCTCGTCGAAGCGACGCAGTCCGGACTGTTCCGGCCGCTCGGCCGGGGCGACGTGAGGATCGACGACGTCGTCGATCTGCTGAGCACGGCGGGCTACGGGCGCTGGCTCGTGCTCGAGCAGGACACCGCGATCACCGGGGTGGAGCCGCCGGTGGGACGTGGTCCGGTCATCGATGTGCGGACGAGCATCGAATACCTGCACTCGCTGGCTCCAACGCGGAGAGAGAGGGTTGCTGAGTCATGAGGCGACTTGCGTTGGTGTTTGTGGTGCTGGCTGTCGGTGCCGTTGTGGGCGTCGGCTGCGGGAGCAGCGATGACGACGGTGGCGGTGGTGGCTCGAAGGACTCGGTCGACCTGACCCAGAAGAAGGACGTCACGATCGCGATGGTCACCCACGGTGACGGTGGGTCGTTCTGGTCGGTCGCGAAGAAGGGCGCCGAGCAGGCAGCGAAGGACGAGGGCATCACGCTCAAGTACTCGGAGTCGAACAACGATCCCGAGAAGCAGGCGCAGATGATCGAGGCGGCTGTCAGCGAGGGCGTCGACGGAATCGCAGTCTCGGCACCGAACCCGGACGCCATCAAGGAGGCCGTCCAGACCGCGGTCGACGCCAAGATCCCGGTGATCACGCTCAACTCGGGCGCCGACGAGTCGGCGTCGCTCGGCGCGATCACCCATGTCGGCCAGACCGAGACGATCGCCGGCGAGGGTGCCGGCAAGAAGCTCAAGGAAGCCGGTGTCACGAAGCTCATCTGCGTCATCCACGAGCAGGGCAACGTCGGCCTCAATCAGCGCTGCGAAGGCGCCAAGAAGGGCTTCGGCGGCGACGTCGAGAACGTCCAGGTCACCGGCACGAACGACATCTCGACCACGCTCACCGAGCTGCAGTCCAAGCTCGAGGGCGACACCTCGATCGACGGCGTGCTGGCGCTGAACCCGGACATCGCGGTCGCCGCGCGCGACGCCGTCGCGGGCGCGAGCTCGAAGGCCAAGGTCGCGACGTTCGACCTGTCGGGCGACGTGGTCAAGGCGATCCAGGACGGCGAGATCCTGTTCGCGGTCGACCAGCAGCAGTACCTCCAGGGCTACCTCCCGGTGGTCTTCCTCACGCTCAACAAGTTGAACCTGAACACGGTCGGCGGCGGCCTGCCCGTCCTCACGGGCCCGGGCTTCGTCGACAAGAGCAACGCCGCGCAGATCCAGAAGCTGGCTGAGGCTGGTACGCGATGAACACAACGCTGACGCCGACGTCGGAGCCCCCTCCGACGCCGGTCGACGAGCGGCTGGCCAGGGTGGGTTTCCTGGCCAAGCTGCTCCAGCGTCCGGAGCTGGGGGCGATCATCGGCGCTGCGGCCGTCGGAGTCTTCTTCGCGCTCACCTCGGACACGTTCGCGACGCTCAGCGGTGTGGCGCGGTGGACCGACGTCGCGTCGACGCTGGGCATCATGGCCGTGGCCGTGGCGCTGCTGATGATCGGCGGCGAGTTCGACCTGTCGTCGGGCGTCATGACCGGCTCGGCCGGCCTGCTGATGGGCATCCTCGCCACCGAGGTCGGGATGAACATCTGGCTGGCGATCCTGCTCACGTTCGTGTTCGCCGCGTGCGTCGGGTTCGTCAACGGCTACATGGTCATCCGCACCGGGCTGCCGAGCTTCATCGTCACGCTGGCGACGTTCTTCATCCTCCGCGGCATCAACCTCGGCGGGACGAAGGCGATCACCGACACGGTGCGCGTCGGCGGCCTGCGTGACGTGAGCGGCTACGACAGCGCGCAGAGGATCCTGGCCAGCGACTTCTGGGCGCCGCACAACTTCCGCATCACGGTGATCTGGTGGATCGTCATCGCCGCGGTGGCCACGTGGGTGCTGAGCCGCACGCGCGTGGGCAACTGGATCTTCGGCGTCGGCGGCGACAAGAACGCGGCGCGCAACGTCGGAGTCCCGGTCAACCGCGTCAAGGTCGGCCTGTTCATGATGACCTCGATGTGCGCCGCGCTGGTGGGCATCATGATCGCCCTCCGGCTCGGCTCGGTGCAGGCCGGCCAGGGCATCGGCGAGGAGTTCAACTACATCATCGCCGCGGTCGCCGGCGGGTGCCTGCTGACCGGCGGCTACGGCTCGGCGGTCGGCGCCTCGATGGGCGCGCTGATCATCGGGATGACGTTCATCGGGATCCAGTTCTCGGGCTGGAACACCGACTGGCGGTTCCTGTTCCTCGGCGTGATCCTGCTCGCGGCGGTCCTGGTCAACACGTACGTGCGCCGCCGCGCAGAGGGGGCCGGAGGATGACCGCCCTGCTCGAAGTTCGCGACATCGGGAAGCACTTCGGGAACGTCATCGCGCTGAAGGACGTCTCGGCCGTTGTCAACGCGGGCGAAGTGACCTGCGTGCTGGGTGACAACGGCGCCGGCAAGTCGACGTTCATCAAGATCCTCTCGGGCGTGCACGAGCACAGCGAGGGCGAGCTGCTGGTGGAGGGCGAGCCGACGCACTTCTCCTCGCCGCGCGACGCCAAGGACCTCGGCATCGCAACCGTGTTCCAGGACCTGGCCACGGTGCCGCTGATGGCGATCTGGCGCAACTTCTTCCTCGGCTCGGAGCCGACGAAGGGGGCCGGGCCGCTGCGGCGGATCGACATCCGGGGCGCCAAGAAGACGATGAGCGAGGAGATGGCCAAGATGGGCATCGACGTCCGCGACCCCGACCAGATGGTCGGCACCCTCTCGGGCGGCGAGCGCCAGGCTCTCGCGATCGCGCGCGCCGTCTACTTCGGCGCCAAGCTGCTGATTCTCGACGAGCCGACGTCGGCGCTCGGGGTCAAGCAGTCCGGCGTCGTCCTGCGTTACATCGCGCAGGCGCGCGACCGCGGGCTGGGCGTCATCTTCATCACGCACAACCCGCACCATGCCTGGCCCGTCGGCGACCGCTTCGTCGTCCTCAACCGGGGCCGGATGCTCGGCGCATGGGACAAGGGCGGCATCGAGCGCGACGAGCTGGTGAAGATGATGGCCGGCGGCGCCGAGCTCGACCAGCTGGCACACGAGCTGGAGCGAGGAGCCCCCAAATGACGCAGGCCACGCCCGCTGCCGAGGTGCTCGGCGGCGGGCAGCCCGCCCGCCGGCGGATCGGCATCGGTCTGATCGGCTTCGGTTGGCTCGGTCAGGCCCACAGCCGCTCGATGGCGCGGCTGCCGACGCTGTTCGGCGACCGCGAGTTCGACGCCGAGCTGGTGATCTGCGCGGACACCCTGCCGGCGCGGCTGGACGAGGCGGTCGCGGACTTCGGCTACGCCGAGGCGGCGGCCGACTGGCGGCGCGTGGTCGAGCATCCGGGCGTCGACGTGGTCGTGATCACGGCACCGAACATGCTCCATCTGGAGCTGATCGAGGCCGCCGCCGCGGCCGGCAAGGACATCTTCTGCGAGAAGCCGGTCGGTGGCACGCCCGAGCAGACCGAGCGCGCCGCGGCCGCCGCGCACGCGGCCGGCGTGATCACCGGCGTCGGGTACAACTACCGCTGGGCGCCGCTCGTGCAGTACGCGGCGCAGCTGATCGCCGACGGCCACCTCGGCGAGATCACCAACTACCGCGGCCGCTTCTTCTCGATGTACGGCAGCGACCCGCTCGGCCCGCTGTCGTGGCGCTACCGGATCGACGAGGCCGGCCACGGCGCCTCGACCGACCTGCTCAGCCACGCGGTCGACCTCGGGACGATGCTGCTCGGCCCGATCACGCGCGTGGTCGGCACCACCGAGACCTTCATCCGCGAGCGCCCCGTGTCCGCCTCCGGCACGCACTACGGGCGCGGCAGCGCGACCGACCCGACCGAGCCGGTCACGAACGAGGACTACGCCGGGATGCTGTGCGAGTTCGCCTCCGGCGCGCGCGGGACGTTCGAGGCCAGCCGCACGATCGTCGGGCCGGAGAGCCAGATGGCGTTCGACGTCTACGGCACGCGCGGCGCGCTGAGCTGGAACCTCGAGCGCATGAACGAGCTGCAGCTCTACCTCGCCGAGGATGCGCTGCACACCGGCTACCGCACGGTGTTCGGCGGCGAGCGCTTTCCCTACCACGGGCACTTCGTGCCCGGCAGCGCGAACGGGATCGGGTTCGAGGACCTCGTGGTGATCGAGGACTTCGAGTTCCTGTCCTCCGTCACCGCGCGCCGGCCGCACCGGCCCGGGTTCGAGGATGCGCTGGCGTTCGTGCGCGTGCAGGCGGCGCTGCTGGAGTCGTGCCGGAGCGGGCGCTGGGAGGCCGTGGCGGGATGACCGTGACGACGGCGACCGCAACAGTTCGCATCGGCGTGATCGGCGTCGGCCGGATCGGCCGGATGCACGCCGAGCTGCTCGCCCGCCGGATCCCCGGCACGTCGGTGCCGGCGATCTATGACGCGCACACGGAGACCGCCCGCAGCCTCGGCGAGGAGCTCGGCGTGCCGGTCGCGGTCTCGCTCGACGAGCTGCTCGCCGGCGACGCCGACGCGGTCGCGATCTGCACCACCACCGACACCCACGCCGACCTGATCGTCGCCGCCGCGCAGGCCGGCAAGGCGATCTTCTGTGAGAAGCCGGTGTCGCTCGACCTCGCCGAGCTCGACCGCGCGCTCGCCGCCGTCGCCGAGGCCGGCGTGCCGTTCCAGATCGGCTTCAACCGCCGCTTCGATCCGGCGCACCAGTCCGTGCACGACGCCGTCGTCGCGGGTGAGGTCGGAGACCCGCACCTGGTCCGGATCTCGAGCCGCGACCCGGCGCCGCCGTCGCTCGAGTACGTGCGCACGTCGGGCGGGATCTTCCTCGACATGACGATCCACGACTTCGACATGGCGCGCTACGTCGCCGGCTCGGAGGTCGTCGAGGTGTATGCGCGCGGCGCAGTGCGCGTCGATCCCGCGTTCGGCGAGGCCGGTGACGTGGACACCGCGCTGATCACGCTCGTGCACTCCAGCGGCTGCCTGACGGCGATCGACAACTCGCGCCAGGCGGTCTACGGCTACGACCAGCGGGTCGAGGTGTTCGGGTCGCGCGGCATGGCGGCGTCCGAGAACCCGCTCGCGCATTCGGCGCTCGTGCGCACCGCGGCCGGCACGCGACTGGCGACGTTGCCGTACTTCTATCTTGAACGCTACGTGCCGAGCTACGTCCGCGAGTGGGAGGCGTTCGCCGCCGCCCTCAAGGCCGGCCGGACGCCCCCGGTCACGATGGCCGACGCGCGTGCGCCGCTGGTGATCGGCCTGGCCGCGTGGCGGTCGCTGCGCGAAGCGCGGCCGGTGCGGATCGAGGAGGTCGAAGCGTGAAGGTCTGGCTCACCGGAGGCAGCGGGTTCGTGGGCTCGCACCTGGTTCGCACTTTGTTGAGGGGACAGTCCCCTTCATACGAGGTTCATGCGCCGTCGCATGCCGACGTGGACGTGAGCGACGCCGACGCCGTGCGCCGCAGCGTCGCCGCGGACCGGCCGGACGCGATCGTGCACGCGGCGATCCTCAACGACTTCGATCGCCTCGAGCGCGAGGGCTGGAGCGCGTACGTCGGCGCGACGCGCAATGTGGTCGACGCCGCCAACGCCGTCGGCGCGCACGTCGTGCTGGTGTCGACCGACTGGGTGTTCGACGGCACACAGGGCGGCGCCACCGAGGCCACGCCGCCGAATCCGATCAACCGCTACGGCATCCTGAAGGCGGCCAGCGAGCTCGTGGTGACCGAGCGAGCCGAGCGCGGCGCCGTCGCGCGGATCGCGGCCGTGCAGGGCTTCGCCGACGCGCCGCGCAGCCAGGACGCGGGCTTCGGCTACTTCGTCGCCGCGATCGTGCGCGCGCTGCGTGCGGGCGAGCGCTTCACGGTGTGGGAAGGCGCCGACATCAACATGGTCGCCACGCCGACGCTGGCGGACGACACCGGCGAGCTGATCGGCCGGATCATCGCCGGCGGCCACACCGGGATCTTCCACTGCTGCGGCGGCGAGTCCGTCGACCGGCGCACGCTCGCCGAGCGCACGGTGGCGGCGTTCGACCTCGACGGCGAGCTGCTCGAGTTCGGGCCGCCGCCCGCCCAGGCGTGGCCGGTTCCGTACGACACCAGCCTCGCCGCGACGGCGACCGCCGCCGCGCTCGGCGTCGAGCTCCCAGACCTGGACACGCAGCTGCAGAAGCTCGAGAGGAGCATGGCGTGCACGACCTGATCACCATGGGCCGGGTCGGGGTCGACCTGTACCCGGAGCAGATCGGCGTCTCGCTCGCCGAGGTACGCACGTTCGCGAAGTCACTCGGCGGGAGCGCGACCAACGTCGCGGTCGCCGCGTCACGGCTGGGCGCGCGCGCCGCGGTGATCACGAAGGTCGGCGACGACCCGTTCGGCCCGTACGTGCGCAGCGCGCTGCGCGGCTTCGGCGTCGACGACCGCTGGGTCGGCACGCACCCGACGCTGCGGACGCCGGTCGTGTTCTGCGAGATCCACCCGCCGGACGACTTCCCGCTGCTGTTCTACCGCGAGCCACAGGCGCCGGACATGACGATCGAGCCCAGCGAGCTGGATTTCGATGCGATCAAGACCGCGAAGGTGTTCTGGACGACCGGGACCGGGCTCTCGGCGGAGCCCAGCCGCGAGGCGACGCTGGCCGCGCTGGCCGCTCGCGAGGGCGGGATCACCGTGCACGACCTCGACCACCGGCCGATGTTCTGGCCCGACGAGTCCGAGGCGGGCCGGTGGGCGCGCGAGGCGCTGCGGCACGCGACCGTGGCGGTGGGCAACCGCGACGAGGTAGCCGTCGCCGTCGACACGCGCGACCCGTACGAGGCGTCGGCGGCGCTGCTCGAGCTGGGCGTGAAGATCGCGATCGTCAAGCGCGGGCCCGAGGGCGTCCTCGCGCGCACGCGCGATGAGCTGGTGGAGGTCGAGCCGGTCCCGGTCGACGTCGTCTGCGGCCTCGGTGCGGGCGACGCCTTCGGCGGCGCGCTCGTGCACGGGCTGCTCCACAACTGGAGCCTCGAGCGCACGATCCGGCTGGCCAACGCGGCCGGCGCGTACGTCGCCGCGCGGCTCGCGTGCGCGGACGCGATGCCGACGCTCTCCGACATCGAACCCCAGGAGGTGCGGTCATGAGCGTGCGCCTGACCGTTGCACAGGCGCTGGTGCGCTTCCTCGCCGTGCAGGAGATCGAGCGCGACGGCGAGCGCCGGCGCTTCTTCGGCGGCTGCTTCGGCATCTTCGGGCACGGCAACCTCGCCGGGCTCGGCCAGGCGCTCCAGCAGCACCAGGACCTCCTCCCCTTCCACCCGGCGCGCAACGAGCAGGCGATGGTCCACGTCGCCGCCGGATACGCGCGCCAGCTCAACCGGCTCGGCACCTACGCGTGCACGACGTCGATCGGCCCGGGCGCGACCAACATGGTCACCGGCGCCGCGCTCGCGACGATCAACCGGCTGCCGGTGCTGCTGCTGCCGAGCGACACCTTCGCCACGCGCGCGCCGCACCCGGTGCTCCAGCAGCTCGAGGCGCCGCACGACGCCACGCTGTCGGTGAACGACTGCTTCAAGCCGGTGTCGCGGTTCTTCGACCGGATCGAGCGGCCCGAGCAGCTCGTGGCCGCGGCGCTCGAGGCGATGCGCGTGCTGACCGACCCGGCGGAGACCGGCGCCGTCACGCTCGCGCTGCCGGAGGACGTGCAGACCGAGGCGGTCGCGGTGCCGGAGGCGTTCCTCGCCCCGCGCGTATGGACGGTGTGGCGCCAGCCGCCCGCGCCGGACGCGCTGGCGCGCGCGGCGGATCTCGTGCGCGAGGCGCGCCGGCCGCTGATCGTGGCGGGCGGCGGCGTGATCTACGCCGAGGCGACCGACGCGCTCGCCGCGCTCGCCGAGGCGACCGGGATCCCGGTCGGCGAGACGCAGGCCGGCCGCGGCGCGCTGCCGTCCGACCACGCGGCGGCGCTCGGCGCGATCGGCGCCACCGGCACGCCGGCCGCCAACCGGCTCGCGCGCGAGGCGGACCTCGTGATCGGGGTCGGCACCCGCTGGAGCGACTTCACGACCGCCTCGAAGTCGGCCTTCCAGGACCCGGACGTGCGGTTCGTGAACATCAACGTGGCCTCGCTCGACGCCGCCAAGCACAGCGGCCTCGCGGTGCTCGCGGACGCGCGGCTGGCGCTCGAGTCGCTCCAGGACGCGCTCGCCGGCCACCGCGTCGACGAGACATGGGAGCGGCGCGCCGCCGAGGAGTCCGCGGCCTGGGGCCGCGAGGTTGAGCGGCTCGTGCACACGGTCAACGACGCCGCTGCCGAGTCAGGCCGAGGTGATCGGCGCGGTCAACGCCGCCGCCGGACCGGCCGACGTCGTCGTGTGCGCGGCCGGCTCGATGCCGGGCGACCTGCACAAGCTGTGGCGGGCGCGCGACCCGAAGGGCTACCACGTCGAGTACGGCTACTCGTGCATGGGCTACGAGATCCCCGGCGGCATCGGGGTCAAGCTCGCGGCGCCGGAGCGCGAGGTGTTCGTGATGATCGGCGACGGCTCGTACCTGATGCTGCCGGGCGAGCTCGTGACGGCGGTCGCCGAGAACGTCAAGCTGATCGTGGTGCTCGTACAGAACCACGGCTACGCGTCGATCGGGGCGCTGTCGCGCTCGGTCGGCTCGGCCGGTTTCGGCACGCGCTACGCGCGCGGGTCGAACGGGGCCGCTCCGCTCGACGACGGCGCGCCGGCCGAGCCGCTGCCGGTCGACCTCGCCGCCAACGCCGAGAGCCTCGGCGCCCAGGTGCTGCGCGCGCACACGATCGACGATGTGCGCGCCGCGCTCGAGCAGGCGAAGGCGGCCGACGGCCCGGTAGTCGTGCATGTCGAGGTCGACCGGTACGCGGGCGTGCCGAGCTACGAGAGCTGGTGGGACGTGCCCGTGGCGGAGATCGCGGGCGACGAGTCGGTGCGCGCCGCGCGCGCGGAGTACGAGCGCTCGCAGCAGTCGCAGCGTCAGTACCTGGAGACGCCGTGAGCCTCGTCGTGCGCGGGCCTGTGACGCCGGCGTCGGCCGGCTGGTCGTACGTCGGCTTCGAGGCGCTGGCGCTGCACGCCGGCGAGCCGATCGCGCGCGAGACCGGCAGCGACGAGCTGTGCATCGTCGTGATCTCCGGCACCTGCACGGTGCGGTCGTCGGACGACGAGTGGCGCGACCTCGGCGGCCGGCCCGACCCGTTCTCCGGCATGCCGGACGCCGTGTACCTGCCGCCCCGTACGCGCTACGTGATCGAGGGCGACGCCGAGGTCGCGCTGTGCACCGCACCGGCGGGCGACGGCGCCACGGCGCGAGTGCTGCCCGGCTCCAACGTCCAGCCCGAGACGCGCGGGCACGGCGCGCACGAGCGCACGATCCACCCGATCCTGATGGGCGACCAGGAAGCCGATTCGCTGCTCGTGTGCGAGGTGCTGACCCCGGCCGGCCATTGGTCGAGCTACCCGCCGCACAAGCACGACCGCGACGCGATGCCCGACGAGTCGTTCCTCGAAGAGACCTACTACCACCGGATCCGCCCGGCGCAGGGCTTCGCGCTCCAGCGCGTCTACACCGGCGACGGAACGCTCGACGAGACGGTCACGGTGCGCGACGGCGACGTCGTGCTCGTGCCCCGCGGCTACCACACCGTCTCCGCCCCGCCCGGGTACGCGCTGTACTACTTGAACGTGATGGCCGGCCCGATCCGCGCCTGGGCCGTCGCCAACGATCCCGACCACGAATGGACCCTGGCCCCATGACCGCCCCCACCGCCACCCGCCTGCTGGAGAACTACGTCGCCGGGCGCTGGACGCCCGCGACCTCGGCCGACGCGCTCGACGTTGTGAATCCGGCCACGAGCGAGGTGCTGGCGCGCGTGCCGCTCTCCTCCACCGGCGACCTCGACGCCGCCGTGCGCGCGGCGCGCGAGGCGCTGCCGGCGTGGCGCGCGGTGTCGGTGATCGGCCGCTCGCAGAAGCTGTTCGCGCTGCGCGAAGGGCTCGTCGCGCGGCGTGAGGAGCTGGCGCGGTCGGTGACGATGGAGATGGGCAAGACGATCGCCGACGCGCGCGCCGAAGTCGGCCGGATGATCGAGATGGTCGAGTGCGCGTGCGCGGTCCCGACGACGATGCAGGGACGCTCGCTCGAGGACGTCTCGCGCAACGTCGACTGCGAGACGATCCGCCAGCCGGTCGGCGTGTGCGCCGCGATCGTGCCGTTCAACTTCCCGGCGATGGTCCCGTTCTGGTTCCTGCCGTTCGCGATCGCGTGCGGGAACACGTTCATCCTGAAGCCGTCCGAGCAGGTGCCGCTTACGCAGCAGATCGCGTTCGAGGTGCTGGACGGGCTCGATCTCCCGCCCGGCGTCGTGAACCTCGTCAACGGCGGCCGCGAGGTCGTCGAGGGCATCCTCGAGCACCCGGGGATCGACGCCGTGTCGTTCGTCGGCTCGGCACCGGTGGCGAAGATCGTCTACGAGCGCGCTGCCGCGACCGGCAAGCGCGTGCAGGCGCTCGGCGGCGCGAAGAACCACATCGTCGTGATGCCGGACGCGGTGATCGACAAGACCGTCGGCGGCATCATCGGCTCGGCCTTCGGCGCGGCCGGCCAGCGCTGCATGGCGGGCTCGGTCGTGGTCACGGTCGGCGAGGCGCACGAGCGGCTGCTGCCGCCGCTGCGCGCGGCGACCGAGGCGCTGCGGCTGGGCGACGGGCTCGACGAGACGACCGAGGTCGGCCCCGTCGTGTCGCAGGCTGCGTGCGCGCGGATCCGCGGCTGGATCGACCGCGGCGTCGACGAGGGCGCCACGGTCGCGGTCGACGGCCGCGACGCCGGCGAGGGAGCGTTCGTCGGCCCGACGATCCTCGAGGACGTCACGCCCGACATGGCGGTCGTACAGGAGGAGATCTTCGGCCCGGTGCTCTCGATCGTGCACGTGGACACCCTCGATGAGGCGATCGGCGTCGTTAACCAGAGCCGGTTCGGGAACGGCACGTCGATCTTCACCGAGAACGGCGCGGCTGTCCGGCGCTACCGCCACGAGGTCGAGGCCGGGATGATCGGCGTCAACATCGGCGTCGCCGCGCCGGTCGCGTTCTTCCCCTTCTCGGGCTGGAAGGACTCGTTCCTCGGCGACCTCCACGCGCACGGCCCCGACGCCGTCGACTTCTTCACGCGCAAGAAGACCGTCACCACGCGCTACTTCTCCAGCGGCCAGGTGAGCGGCGCGTACTTCGTCGAACAGTGAAGCAACGCTACTGAATACCCGTCAGAAGTCTGAATCGCTTCTGATGGTCAGGCCCGGCAGGATCGGGCCATGCCCTCCGCCGGTGCCTTCATCTGCCTCGCTTCCGCGGTCGCCTTCGGCACGATGGCCATCTTCGGCAAGCTCGCGTACGACGAGGGCGCGACGGTCGGCACGCTCCTGGCCGTCCGGTTCGTGCTCGCCGCCGCGCTGTTCTGGGTGCTGGTGGCCGGCACGGGCGCCGTACGCCACCTTCGGACGCTCTCGCGCCGCGACATCGGCATCGCGCTCGCGCTCGGTGGCGTCGCCTACAGCGCCCAGGCCGGCGCCTACTTCGCCGCGCTCGACCGGCTCGACGCGTCGCTGCTCTCCCTGCTCGTCTACACGTTCCCCGCGATCGTCGCGGTCGCTGCGATCGTGCTCGGCCGCGAGCGCGCGAACCGCCGCACGGCCGCGGCGCTGATGCTCGCCTCGGCCGGCCTGTTCCTCGTCCTCGCCGGGGCGGGTGCGGGAGCGCTCGATCCCGTGGGCGCGGTGCTCGGGGTCGCGACCGCGGTCATCTACAGCACCTACGTGCTCACCTCGGCGGGCGTCGCCGAGCGCGTCGGTCCGCTGCTGCTGGCCGCGCTGGTCTGCACCGGCGCGGCGACGACCCTGACGGTGGCCGGCGCCGCCGGTGGCTACATGCAGCTCGGCAGCGTGAGCGTGACCGGCTTCGGATGGATCGCGGGCCTCGCGGTCGTCTCGACGGTCGGTGCCCTCAGCCTGTTCTTCGCCGGTCTGAAGCGCGTCGGCCCAACGAGCGCCTCGATCCTCTCGACGGCCGAGCCGCTGACTACGGTCCTGCTGGCATGCCTCGCGTTCGGCGAGTCGCTCGGCCCTCTGCAGCTCGCCGGTGGGGCGCTCGTCGTCGGCGGCGTACTCGTGAAACTCTGAATGGAGGCGGCGATGACGATGTCCGATCTGACAGGGAAGGTGGCGCTCGTGACGGGCGCGACGCGCGGCGCCGGGCGCGGCACGGCCGTCTCGCTGGGCGAGGCGGGCGCGACCGTCTACTGCACCGGTCGCAGCACGCGCCGGCGGCGTTCGGAGTACGGCCGGCCGGAGACGATCGAGGAGACCGCGGAGCTCGTCGACGCCGCCGGCGGCACGGGCATCGCCGTCGAGGTCGACCACCTGCAGCCGGCGCAGGTCGAGGCGCTCGTGCAGCGCATCGACGCCGAGCAGGGCCGCCTCGACGTGCTCGTCAACGACATCTGGGGCGGCGAGAAGCTGGCCGACTGGAACACGCCGCTGTGGGAGCAGAACCTCGACGACGGTCTGCGACTGCTGCGCCTGGCGATCGACACGCATCTGATCACCAGCCACTTCGCGCTCGCCTTGCTGATCCGCCGGCCGGGCGGCCTGGTGGTCGAGATGACCGACGGCACGCAGGAGTACAACGCGGTCAACTACCGGCTCTCGGCGTTCTACGACCTCGCCAAGACTGCCGTGATCCGGCTCGCGTTCGCGCAGGCCAAGGAGCTCGAGCCGCACGGCTGCACCGCCGTCGCGCTCACGCCGGGCTGGATGCGCTCGGAGATGATGCTCGACATCTACGGGGTCACCGAGGACACCTGGCGTGACGCGACCGTCGGGAGCCCGCACTTCGTCGCGATCTCCGAGAGCCCGCGGTTCGTCGGCCGCGCCGTCGCCGCGCTCGCCGCCGACCCGGACCTCGCGCGCCGCAACGGCGGCTCGTTCTCCTCCGGCGGCCTCGCGCGCGAGTACGGGTTCACCGACCTCGACGGCTCCCAGCCCGACTGCTGGCGCTACATGGTCGAGGTCCAGGACCCCGGGCTCCCGCCGGACGCGACCGGCTACCGCTGAGGCTGCAGCCAAACCGCAAGCTCGCTGCAAGGAGCGTCGTCGACGCTGGCGGAAAACCGACGCGCAGGCGTCGGTCTGCCGCCCTGGCGGCAAAGGTACGGATACGCGACCTTTCCCGGATCGACGACCTCCCCGTAGGGAAAGGACTCCGCATGCTCCACCGACGTGCCGCCGCCCCGGCGGCCGCCGCTCTGCTCGCGCTGACGCTGCCCGCCACCGCCGCCGCGGTCGACCCGCAGGGCGGGCACTATGCCCAGAGCAAGAAGAACGTGATCGTGGTGACCTTCGACATCTCGCAAGGCAAGGTCCGCAAGTTCAGCCATAACGACTCATGCGCGCGCTTCGGCGTTCCGGTGCCGGCGATGAAGGTCGGCGCGAACGGCAGCTTCTCGTTCGAGGGCGGCGGCATCAAGAACGGGATCGACCAGGAGTACACCGTGCACGTCACCGGCAAGACCGCTGAGCGCAACGTGATCACCGGCAAGATGACGTACACCAAGACCGCGGGCAACGGGCCGAACTGCTCTGTCACGACGAAGTTCCGCGCCAAGCGCACCGGGAAGGCACGCGCGGCCGCCTTGGCCGACACGGTCAGGCCGCAGGTCACGCTCGCCGCGCCGACGTGCACGACACACGGTTCGAAGCACTCGTGCACGCTGCGCGGCATGGCCGGCGACGCGGCACCTTCGTCGGGCCTCGCCCGCGTGCAGGCGAGCGCCACCCGGCGCGGCAGCGGCGCGGCGGTCCGAGGCGCGGTCAGCGTCACGGACGGCAGCTGGACGCTAAAGCTGGAGAACCTCTCGAGGGGCAGCTGGACATTCCGGACGCGCGCCATCGACGGGAACGGCAACGTCTCGGCGCGAGCGCAGCGAAAGGTGCGCCTGCGCTGAGGCAGGGCTAGCCGCCGGTCCGCGCGACCAGTAGCGTCGCTCGGGAATGCGGATCGAACAGGCGGTCGCCCGGGCGGTCTCCGGCGCTACCGGCGCCGGGGACATCTACCCGCGGGCGCTACAGGCGATCGCGCGCGGCCTCGACTGGCCGCTCGCGGCCGCCTGGGAGCCCACGCTCGCCGACTCGGACGTGCTGGGGTGCGTGGCGGTGTGGGCGGCCGACGAGGACGGCCCGCGGGCGTTCGCCGAGACCACGCGCGCGACCACCCTGCGCGGCGGCGAGGGTCTGCCGGGACGGGTCTGGGCGAGCGGGCATGCGATCTGGGTGATCGACGCCGCGACCGACGAGCGACTTCCCCGCCACGCGGCCGCGCGGGCGGCGGGGCTGCATGCCGCCGTCTGCTTCCCGGTGCGCAGCGATCGCGGCATCGTCGGCGTCGTCGAGGTCTTCGGCCCGGATCCGCGGGAGCACGACGCCGAGCTGCAGGCGGCGCTCGAGATCGTCGGCCTGCAGCTCGGCCAGCTCGTGGAACGCCGGCGCGCGGAGGACTCTCACCACGCCAGCGAACAGCGCTACCGAGCGACGCTGCAGGCCGCGCTCGACTGCGTCGTGACGATGGACCACCGCGGGCGCGTCGTCGAGTTCAACCCCGCCGCCGAGCGCACGTTCGGCTACACCACCGCGGAGGCGGTCGGGCGCGAGATGGCGGAGCTGATCGTGCCGCCGGACCTGCGCGAACGCCACCGCCGAGGGCTCGCCGATCATCTCGCCGGCGGTCCGCCGAAGGTGCTCGACCGGCGGATCGAGATCGACGGCATGCGGGCCGACGGCACGCGCTTCCCGGTCGAGCTCACGATCACGCGCATCGACGTCCCCGGCACGCCGATGTTCACCGGGTACCTCCGCGACATCAGCGAGCGCCGCCAGGCCGAGGGCGAGCTGAAGGCCTCGCGCGCGCGGATCGTCGAGGCCGCCGACGCCGCGCGCCGGCGCATCGAGCGCGATCTGCACGACGGTGCGCAGCAGCAGTTCGTGAGCGTCGCGATCAGCCTCGGCGCCGCGCGTGCCCGCATCGACGAGGACCCGGCGGCCGCTCGCGAGCTGCTCGACGAGGCCGCCACGGAGCTCGCGCAGGGCCTCGACGAGCTGCGCGAACTGGCCCGCGGCATCCACCCCGCCGTGCTGATCGAGGGAGGGCTCGGCCCGGCGCTGCGCGGGCTCGTGCGGCGCAGCGCCGTGCCGGCGCAGCTCGCGTCCGTGCCGGCCGAGCGGTTCCCCCAGGCGGTCGAGGCCGCCGCCTACTTCATCGTCTCGGAGGCGCTGACCAACGTCGCCCGCCACGCGCCGGCCGCGACGCTCGTCAGCATCAACGTCGCGCGCCGCGACGGACGGCTCCTGGTGGACATCCGCGACGACGCCGACGGCGGCGCCGATCCCGCCGGCGGCGGTCTGCGCGGGCTTGCCGACCGGCTCGCGGCGCTCGACGGCAGCCTCGAGGTGCTCAGCCCACCGGGCGGCGGCACCACGCTGCATGCGGAGGTCCCGTGCGGGTCGTGATCGCCGACGACTCGGTGCTCCTGCGCGAGGGCACGGTGCGGCTGCTCGAGGA
Organism: uncultured Solirubrobacteraceae bacterium; assembly: GCA_963792385.1. GTDB lineage: Bacteria > Actinomycetota > Thermoleophilia > Solirubrobacterales > Solirubrobacteraceae > DASSUW01. The sequence goes on from CAWBVZ010000006.1 coordinate 145,062, forward strand.
GGCCGGCATCGAGGTCGTGGGCCGCGCGGGCGACGCCGAGGAGCTGATGCGCAAGGTGCGCGCGCACAAGCCCGACGTCGCGATCGTGGACATCCGGATGCCGCCCGGCTACAGCAGCGAGGGCCTGCAGGCGGCTGCCGACATCCGCCGTGAGCTGCCCGCCACCGGCGTGCTGATCCTGTCGCAGTACGTCGAGGCGCACTACGTCACGCAGCTGCTGGCGGACGGGGCGGAGGGCGTCGGCTACCTGCTCAAGGACCGTGTGGCGGACGTCGGGCGGTTCGTCGAGGCGGTGCGGCGCGTCGCCGAGGGAGGCTCGGTGCTCGACCCGCAGGTGGTCGCCGAGATGCTGGGCCGCCGCCGCCCCGACGGCCCGCTGGACACGTTCACCGACCGCGAGCGGGACGTGCTCGCGGCGATGGCGGAAGGGCTGACGAACCGCGAGATCGCCGCCCGCCTGTTCCTCAGCGAGCGCGCGATCGAGCGCCACGTCACGTCGATCTTCGAGAAGCTGGGGCTCGCGGCGGCGGACGGCGGGCACCGCCGCGTGCTCGCGGTGCTCGCCTATCTCGACGCCTGATCGGAGCCGAGCTCGCCGTCGAAGAACGCGGTCACGCGCCGCTCGTACTCGGGGGCGGCCTGGCGGATGGCGGCCGTGTGGCCGACGCCCGGCAGGTGCCAGTGCTCGAGCGGGCCGTCGCCGGCGTCGCGGTCGTACTTCTCGCCCCACGCCTTCTCCTCGTCGCCCGAGACGAGCATCACCGGCGTCGTGAGTCGCTTGACCGAGTGCTCGAGCGCCTGGCCGGCCTCAGCGCCGGAGGTCAGCTTGATGGTCGCGAACTCCGCCGCCAGGAACGGCGTGAACGTCGTGATGCCCTGGAAGCGCACCCAGTCCTCGAGCGACTCGGCGGCCGTCCCGTCGGCCACCACGGCCTTGAGGTCCTTGCGCTGCGCGGCGGTCTGGACGAGCGCGTCGGCGCCGGTCGAGAGGCCCATTCCGCCGAGCCGCTCGGGGTCCACTTCGTCACGCGTCTTCAGGAAGGCCAGCGCGCCGGCGACGTCCTTGTCCCAACCCCAGCCGTAGGAGTTCTGGACGCCCTCGCTCTTGCCGCGTCCGCGGGCGTCGTGCAGCAGCACGCCGTAGCCGTGGCGGACGAGCAGCTTGGCGTGGGCGACGGCGCCGGTGCGGTCGCCGCCGCCGCCGTGGACGACGAGGATCGTTGCGCCGTTCTGCGTCGGCCGGTACCAGGCGGAGAGCTTGACGCCGTCGGTTGCCTTGAAGCTGACTTCGCGGTAGTCGGCGCTGGGCGGAGAGCCGATCGGCTCGCGGAACTTGTGCGTCTCGGTGAGCGCCATGTTGATCGGAATGACCGTGTAGAAGAAGGCGATCAGGCCGACCGGCAGGGCGAGGACGCGGTACGTCCAGCGAAGGCGCGGACCGGCCGTGCCCTTGCCGCGGTGCAGCCACGGGATCGCGATCGCCAGTCCGACGAGCACGGCACCGGCCGCAACCGCAGCCACGCCCGTGATGTCGGCCCCAGCCGCTCCGTAGGCCAGGTGCTTGACGTGCAGCATGCCGTTGACGATCGCGACCGACCCGAAGAAGAACGCGACTGCAAAGCGCGCCATCGGGCGCATGGACGGCCACAGGTAGATCGCGCCGACCGCGCCGAGGACGGAGATCAGCGCGCCGAGCGCGTGCTGGCCGAGGCCTACACCCGCACCGCGGTGGAGGAACGCGTCGTCGAGCGCGTGGATCAGGGCGACGGCGGTGGCGACGCTGAAGACGATCGCCTCGCGGGAGCGGTGAGGGTGTGTTTGCACCCGATGACCGTCCCAGAGGCAGGTCGCTGCGCACAGGCGGCGCACTGGCGTCCGGGGGTTCGCATCTGCGCACCCCCGGACGTACGGGTGACGCCTACACGAAGCGCTTGACGAAGGCGAGCGCCTTGTCGGAGACCTCGCGCCAGCCGCTGTCGATCGTCAGCCCGTGGCCGCGGTTGGGGATCTCCTCGATCTCCGTGACGCCCGGGTTGCGCTCCTGCTTCTTGAACGACGCGTTCGCGATCGCCCACGGCACGGTGTTGTCCTTCTCGCCGCTGATGATCAGGAGCGGCCCGCGCTCGGGGTTCTTGCTGTCGACCTTCGCCTCGGTCCACGGGTTCAGGTTCGCCGTCGCGGCCTGGAACAGCGGCGCGCCGGGCGCCGGCACCGCGAACGTCTCGAACAGGTCCTTCGCCTCGTCCTCGCTGACCGCGTTGGCGAACGCGAACCGGAACTGGTCGTACTTGAGCGGGACCGCGCGCTTGTAGTTGGCCGGGTTGGTGAGCACCGGCGACGAGGCCTTCAGCGCGGAGAGCGGCAGCGCCAGCACGCCGCGGAACGGCGCCGGGTCGATCGCCACCGACACGGCCGCGAGGCCGCGCCCGGCGAGGATCTGCGTGAGCAGGCCGCCGAAGGAATGCCCGATCACGGCCGGCTTCTTGTCCAGCCTCCGGATGATCTCGTCGTAGTGGTCGGCGACCTGGCCGACGGTCTTGTGCGCGAACACGTCTGGGTTCGCGTTTGCCTCGGCCACTGTCTCGGGATCGTCCGGCCAGCCCGGCGTGAGGGCCGTCATACCGGCCTCCTCGAACGCCGTCGCCCAGCGGTCCCAGCTGCTTGGGAGCAGCCACAGCCCGTGGATGAACACCGCGGGCGTGAGCCCGGACGCGTTCGCCCGTTCGATCTGCTCGGCCTCGTGCTCGGTGATTGTCGAGGTCGTCTGCTCAGTTGCACTCATGCTGTCGAGGTTACGCATCCGACCTAACCGGCACCGATGAGTTGAGCGGCGTCTCGCGGTTGTATCGGCATGGTGCTCGACAATGACGTCCATGTATCGAATGAACCGAAGATGAACGACGGCCTTCAATCCGCAATCCGGCTGCGCGGGGTTGTGAAGCGATTCGGGGCGCTCACCGCGGTCGACGGCCTCGACCTCGACGTGCCGTTCGGGACGTGCGTCGGGCTCCTCGGGCCTAACGGCGCCGGGAAATCAACGACGATGAAGGCGCTCACCGCACAGGTGATCGCCGACGAGGGCGCGCTCGAGGTCCTCGGCCACCAGCTGCCCAGGGACTCCAAGCAGGCGCGCGCCGAGATGGGCGTCGTGCCGCAGCTCGACAACCTCGACATCTCGCTCACCACGGAGCAGAACCTGGTCGTGTTCGCGCACCTGTACCGCGTGCCGGCCGCCAAGCGCAAGCCGGCGATCGAGCGCGCGCTGACCATCGCCAACCTCGGCGAGCGCCGCCACTCGAAGGTCGACGAGCTCAGCGGCGGCATGCGCCGCCGGCTGTTGATCGCGCGCGCCCTGCTGCACGAGCCGCGGCTGCTGCTGCTCGACGAGCCGACCGTCGGCCTCGACCCGCAGGTGCGCCAGGAGCTGTGGGCGCTGATCGACCGGCTGCGCTCCGAGGGTGTCTCGATCCTGATGAGCACGCACTACATCGAGGAGGCGGAGCGCCTCTGCGACAACGTGACGATCATGTCCCACGGCAAGGCGGTCGCGGTCGGACCGCCGCGCGAACTGATCGCCAAGCACGCCGGGCCCGAGGCGATCGAGGTGTACGGGTCGCCCGCGCATCTGACCGACGTCGAGACGATGGCGCGCTCGCGCGGCTGGAGCACGCGCCGCACCGGCACCTCGGTGTCGATCCTGCAGGCGAACGGCGCCGCCGATATCGACGGCGAGCGCCGCGTCACCAACCTCGAGGACGTCTTCGTTCTGCTGACCGGAGAGGAGATCTCCTGATGGGCCGCGTCGCCGCAGCTCCCCGCCTCCACCGCCTCGAGCGGCCCGCGCTCCAGGGCGTGATGGTCCGCGAGATCGTCAACTTCTCGTCGTTCTGGCGCTCGTCCACCTTCTCCTCGACGGTCGACCCGACGATCTACCTGCTCGCCTTCGGGTTCGGTTTCGGCTCGCTGGTCAGCACCGTCGCCGGCTACAGCTACATCGACTTCGTCGGCACCGGGATCGTGGCCACGACCGTGCTCTTCTCCGGCGCGTTCCCGGCGATGTACTCGACGTTCGTCAAGTACCAGTTCCAGCACACCTACGACGCGATCCTCGCGGCGCCGGTCGACACCGAGGAGCTCGTCACCGCCGAGGCGATGTGGATCGCGGCGCGGACCGGCGTCTACGGATGCGTCCCGATGCTCGTGGCGATGGTGTTCGGCCTCGATCCGAGCTGGGGCATGCTGCTGGTGCCGTTCATCGCGGCGCTCGCCGGCTTCGGCTGGGCCGGCTTCGGCATCTTCATCGCCGCCAAGGCGAAGTCGATCGAGAGCTTCTCCTACTGGCAGAGCGGGCTGCTGACGCCGATGTTCCTCGTCGCCGGCACGTTCTTCCCGCTCGACCAGCTGCCGCAGTGGGCGCAGATCCTCGGCCAGCTGAACCCGCTGTACCACTGCGTCCAGCTCGTCCGCAGCGCCGTGTTCGGCTTCGAGGGCTGGGCCGACGTCGGCCACGTCGCGTTCCTGGTCGGATTCGCGCTCGTGTCGTGGCGGCTGGCGATCAAGTACATGGAGCGCCGGCTGATCCTCTAGCGGCGCACGGCCGGGAGCGCGCCGAGTGCCAGCGCGAGGCACAGCGGCGAGTAGACCCGGCGGTCGAGCGCGCGGAAACGTTCCGAGCTGGCACCGGGAACCAGGACGTCGGTCCGGCCGGCGAGGCCGAACGCCCCGCGCGTGGTCAGGACCGCCACGACGGCGGCCGTGCCGGCGCGGCTGAGCACCGGTAGGCGCCGCGGGCGGCCGGCGACGAAGCCGGCCGCCGCGCCCAGGAGGCCGGCGACCGCCAGGCACTCCGCGGCCGTGCGGGGTCCCGCGCCCGTGAGGTCGGAGCCGTCCTTCATCGGCCACGACGAGCCCGTCGCCCACAGCCCATGAAGGCCGGCGATCGCGAGCAGGCCGGAGGCGGAGAGCCGCGTCGAGACGGTCATCCAGCCCATTCAAGCGCTCGACGGAATACGCCGGCGCGCCCAGCGTCGTTGGGGCATGAGCGAAATGGCTCCGATCTTCGGCGTGCTCGCCGCACTCGTGGGGATCGGCGACACGATCCCCTACGTGCGCGACACCGTGCGCCGGACGACCTCGCCGCACCGGGGCACGTGGCTGATCTGGAGCGTGCTCGCAATCGTCGTGAGCCTCTCCCAGCGCGCCGACGGCGCGTCCTGGAGCCTCGTAGTGGCCGGCACCCAGGCCGTCCTGACCAGCCTCATCTTCGTGCTCGCCGTTCGCGTCGGGACCGGCGGCGTGAGCAAAGGTGACCTGGTGCTGATCGCGATCGCCGGCGCCGGTGTGGCGGGATGGCTGGTCTCGGACCAGCCGATCGTCGCGACCGCCTGTGTCGTCGTCGCAGACCTGATCGCGGCGGGGATGATGGTGCCGAAGACCTGGCGCGACCCGAGCTCCGAGACGCTCTCGACGTTCGCCTTCGCGAGCCTCGGTGGCCTGCTGGCCGCTGGGTCCGTCGGCGCCCTCGAGCCGTCGCTGTTGCTGTATCCCGCCTACTACTGCCTGGTCAACGGCGCGCTCGCGCTGCTGATCCGCTACCGCCGCGGCTACACCGTCGCCGTCGCGATGGCGTAGCGGGGTCAGCCATCGAGCCGCGTGGGCAAGCCGAAGCTCGCGAACAGACTCGCCTTCGCGGGATCGTCGGCCTCGTCGGGCCAGCGATTGAAGTCGTCCGGGTCGGGCACGTCCGTCGTGCGCGTGATGAACGCGGTGACGTCCTTGATCCGATCGCCCTCGAGCGTCAGCACGTCGAGCACGAACGGGCGGTAGTACTCCGCCTTGTCGTCCCAGATGTAGCCGGCGACGGCCGCCTGGCCGTTCACCCGCACGGGCAGGTAACGCCACCGCCACGCGCCCGACATCGGACCCTTCGCGAGGAACACCCTGACCGATTCGACGCCGCGGAACCAGCTCGCCAGCGGCGGCATCGACCACGCGGCGTCCTCGGCCAGCATCGAGACGATCGTGTCGACGTCGCCCCGCTGCATCGCGTCGATGTAGTTCTCCACGAGCTCGCGCAAGCCGTCGTCGCCGAGCGCCCGCAGCGTCGCCTGCTGGCTCTGCTCGGGCAGCTTCTCGTCCACCGACTTGCGCGCGCGCTGGAGCGCGCTGTTCACCGACTGGACGCTGGTCTCGAGCAGATCCGCGGTCTCCTGGGCCGAGAAGCCGAGCACCTCGCGCGTGATCAGCACCGCGCGCTGATTGGCCGGCAGGTGCTGGAGCGCCGCGATGAACGCGAGCTCCATGCCCTCGCGGCGCTCGTAGCGGGCCTCCGGCGCGGCGAAGCCGTCCTCGACGCCGAGCCGCTCGTCGGGGTACGGCTCGATCCAGATCGACTCGACGACCGGCTCGCCCACGCCGGCATGCGCATCGGAGGCCGGAGCATGGTCGATCGGCAGCACGCGCTTGGGCCGCCTTGCGATCGCGTCCAGGCACGTGTTGGTCGCGATCTTGTACAGCCAGGCCCGGATCGTCCCGCGATCCTTGAACCGCGGCAGTGCCTTCCAGGCACGCAGCATCGCGTCCTGCAGCGCGTCCTCGGCCTCGTGGACCGAGCCCAGCATCCGGTAGCAGTGGGCGTGCAGCTCGGAGCGGTACGGCTCGACGAGACGGCGGTAGTTGGCCTCATCGGCCGGGGTCGCGGAAGCGGCGGTCATCCACCCTCAGGGTAGATGCCGGGGCCCTCACCATGGCGCGACGCCGCTCCTGTCGGTGAACGTGCCGGTCGGCCCGGACGCGTCGAGCTTGGCCATCCGCACGATCGCGTCGGTGCCCTCCTCGACGGTCTGCGTGCCGCGGTGGCCGTTGAAGTCGGTGCCGGTGTAGCCCGGGTCGACGGCGTTCACGCGCATGCCCGGCAGCCCCTTCGCGTACTGCGACGTGAGCATGTTCACCGCGGCCTTCGAGGTCGGGTAGGCGAGCCCGACGAGCGTCGACTCCAGGCGCGACGGGTCGGTCGTGATCGCCAGCGAGCCCATGCCGCTGGACACGTTCACGATCACCGGGTTGTCGGAGCGCTCGAGCAACGGCACGAACGCCTGGGTGACGCGCACGATGCCGAGCACGTTCGTCGCGAGCACGCGCTCGACCTGCTCCGGCGTGACGTCCGGCAGCGAGATGAACCCGCCGGAGATCCCGGCGTTGTTGACGAGCACGTCGAGGCCGCCCTCGGCCGCGACCGTCTCGACGGCGGCGGCGACGCTGCGCGTCGTCGGTGACGTCGAGCACGACGAAGCGCGCGCCGAGCTCCTCGGCCGCCGCTTGTCCCCGCTCCGGGTCGCGAGCGGCGACCCAGACATCGTGGCCGTCGGCGCGCAGCCGTCGCGCCGCTTCTCTGCCAAGGCCCTTGTTCGCTCCGGTGATGAGAGTCGTTGTCATGACTCCCATCGTGGTCGGCGTCCCCTGGATTCACCAGAGGACGGCTGAGCCTGGGACTCACAGGGCGACGTTCAGGCCGGCGGCGTTCGCCATCATGGAGGGCATGGACGAGCTTGCCCAGTGCCTACGCTCCTGGCGTGACCGCCTGAGCCCGCTGGAGGTCGGATTGCCGGCTGGGAGCGGGCGGCGCGCACCCGGCCTGCGCCGCGAGGAGGTCGCGCAGCTTGCGGGCCTGTCGGTCGACTACCTCGCCCGGCTCGAGCAGGGCCGCGCGAAGAGCCCGTCCGCATCTGTGCTCGCGCCGCTCGCCCGGGCGCTGCGCCTGACCAACGACGAGCGCGCGCACCTGTTCCGCGTCGCCGGCCACGCGCTGCCAAGCGCTGGGCACATGCCGCAGCACCTCACGCCGGGCGTGCAGCGCGTGCTCGACCGGCTGTCCGACGTGCCGGTGACGGTGGTGGACGCCTCGTGGCAGCAGATCGCCGCCAACCCGCTGGCGACGGCATTGTTCGGCGACCTCTCCGGCACCTCGCCGCGCGAGCGGAACATTCTCTGGCGCCACTTCACCGGCATGCCGTCACGGGTCGTGCGCACCGAGGCCGAGGACGCCGTGATGGAGGCCGAGGCGGTCGCCGACCTGCACGACGCGGTCGGCCGCTATCCCGCGGACGAGACGCTGCACGCCCTGATCGAGGACCTGCGCGCGGTGAGCCCGCGGTTCGCCGAGCTGTGGGAGCAGCGGCCGGTGCGCAGGCACATCGCGAGCCGCAAGACGGTCCTCCACCCGGAGGTCGGTGAGCTCACGCTCGACTGCGACGCCCTCACCGTCAGCGGCAGCGACCTGCGGATGGTCGTCTACACCGCGCCGCCCGGCTCACCCGATGCGCAGGCCCTGGCACTGCTGGGCGCCGTCGGGTTGCAGTCTTTTTCGCGCTGAGCGATGAGTTTCGCGGCGTGCCCCGGTTCCAAGGGGCATGAACGCACAACGCGACCTACGCCGGGCCTTTCGTGGCCAGGTGCACCTGCCTGGTAGCAACGGCTACGACGACGAGCGGGTGACGTGGAACAAGCGGATCGACCCACGCCCGGCGATGGTCGCCGAGGCGCTGACGCCGGCCGATGTGCGCGCCGCCGTCCTCACCGCGCAACTGCACGACCTGCCGTTCGCCGTCCAGGCCACCGGACACGGCACGCTGGTGCCGGCCGACGGCGGCCTGCTGCTGAAGACCTCGCAGATGGCCGAGGTGCTGGTCGATCCAGAGCGCCAGACCGCCCGCGTCGGCCCGGGGGCGACGTGGGGCGACGTGATCGCCGCCGCCGCACCGCTCGGGCTGGCGCCGATCTCCGGCAGCTCCACGAGCGTCGGCGTCACCGGCTACACGCTCGGCGGCGGCTTCGGCTGGCTGTCGCGCAAGCACGGTTTCGCCGCCGACAGCCTGCTGCGAGTGGACATCGTCACCGCCGACGGGCGCCTCGTGACGGCGACCGCGGACCGCAACGCCGACCTCTTCTGGGCCGTGCGCGGCGGTGGCGCGAACTTCGGCGTCGTGACCGCGCTGGAGTTCCGCCTCCACCCCGTCGCGCAGGTCTACGCGGGCACTGCCTGGTTCCCGCTCGAGCGCGCCGCCGAGACGCTCGCGCGCTACCGCGACTGGTCCGCGAGCCAGCCCGACGAGCTGAACGCGTCGGTGGTCGTGACTTCTGACGCGCTCGCGATCCGCGGGCTGTACGCCGGCCCGGAGGAGGACGCCCGGCGCGCTCTCCGGCCCCTGTTCGAGGCCGCCGGCCCGCCCGTCGCCGACGACTGGCGGGTCATGGGCTTCGCGGACACCAGCTCGATCGGCGGCACCGGCCCGCGCCACTTCGACATGTTCGAGCAGCTGCCCGACGCGGTCATCGCGGCCGTCGTCGACGCTGTGGCCCGCCGCGGGGCGAACGCCGTCGAGGTCCGCCACTGGGGCGGCGCGATCGCCCGGCCCGGCCCCGACGCCGGCCCCGCCGGCCACCGCGACCTGCCGTTCTCGATCACCATCGACGGCCCGCCCGAGGCGGCCGACGAGCTGGCGCTCTACGCCACCGGCGACACGTTCCTGAACTTCCTCGGCGACCCGGCTCGCACCCACACCGCCTTCACGGCGGCGAACTGGGAACGGCTGCGCGAGCTCAAGCGTGCGTACGACCCGCGGAACGTGTTCGGGCTCAGCCACAACATCGCACCGGCCCGCGCCGCCCGGCCGCGGATGTACTACCGCGCGGCCGCGTAGTCACGTGTGCCGCAGGATCGCGGGGACCACGAGGTCCCACGTCGTTCGCGGGAAGTACTCGTGGCCGGTGTGCTCCAACGCGAGCAGTTCGGCGCCGGGGATCGCGTCCGCGAGTGCGACCCCGTGGGCGTACGGGAGCAGCGGATCCTCGGTGCCGTGAACGACGAGCGTCGGCGCGGCCACCGCGCCGAGTCGGTGTCGCCAGGGATCGCCGGTGTCGACGAGGTACGGGTTCGTCAGGTTCGCCGCGATGTCCAGGCTACGGTCGAAGACCCGTCCCGCGAGCTCGCGCATCGCGGCTTCGTCGAACGGGCGTGAGCGGGCGGCGTACGGTCGCTCCGCTTCGACGAGGTAGTCGATCACGGCCGCGCGATCGGCCCAGTCGGGCTCGGGCGGCTCGTTCGCGAAGACGGCCCTGAGCTCGTCTGAGACTCCCGGGAGGTCTTGAGTCTCCTCCCCGGGGATGCCGGGGGTCGACGACGCGAGCGTGAGCGATGCGACGCGATCCGGGTGCTCGAGTGCCACGAGTTGGGCGAGCGCCGCGCCCGCCGACATGCCCACGAGATGCGCGCTCGCGAGCCCGAAGCTGTCGAGCAGGCCGACGACGTCATCGACGAGATCGCGGCCCGAATACGGCGGGGCGCCTCGCTCGTACGTCACCGAGCGGCCGGCGTCACGCCTGTCGTAGCGAATGACGAAGCGCCGCCCGGCCGCGAGCCGCTCGCACAGCTCCTCATCCCACGAGAGCATCGAGTTGCCCGCGCCGTGCAGGAGCAGGATCGCGGGATCGGCGGGATCGCCGAACGCCTCCGCGCAGAGGTCGACGCCGTTCGCCTGGATGATGCTTTCATGAGTCATACGAATGACCTACCATCCTTTCAATGACCGCGCCTGATCATTCTCCGCCCGGTCCCGGGCCCTACCTGCAGACCGTCTCAGGGCGCTGGGTGAACCCGTTCGACCCGGATCCGGACCAGCTCGACCCCGGTGACATCGCCCGTGCGCTTGCCAACCAGTGCCGGTTCGGCGGCCACAGCCGTGTGTTCTACTCGGTCGCCCAGCACTCCGTGATCGTCTCCGAACTCGTCGAAGAGCGCGGCGGCGACGCCGAGGATGTCTTCGCCGCCCTGATGCACGACGCCGCGGAGGCCTACTTGGGCGACATGCCGCACCCGCTCAAGCACCGCAGCCCGCTCGGCGCGGCGTTCAAGGCGGCGGAGGACCATCTCGAGGAGGCGATCCGCGCCCGCTTCGGCATCAAGCCGGACGTTCCGGAGATCAAGCGCGCCGACCGAGCGCTCCTCGCCACCGAACGCCGGGCCTTCAGCGCCGAGAACTGGCACTGGCCGGAGCTCGAGGGCGTCGAGCCGCTCGACCTCGAGCTCACGGCGTGGCCGCCCGACGAGGCGGCGCGCGCGTTCGCCCAGCGCTACGCCGAGGTGGACGCGCGGCGCTGACCAGCCGCCGCTCCTGGCAAGATCCAGCGCGTCCATGGCATTCGACCTGGTCATCGACATCGAGAACACGCCGGGGGCGCTCGCGGATGTCGCGGCCGCGATCAGCGATGCGGGAGTGAACATCGCCGCGGCCACGTGCATCGGATCCGGCGAGCGCGCCGAGCTCCACGTCCTGGTCCCGCGCGCCGAGGCCGCGAGGCACTCACTGGCGATCTCACATCTCGCGATCACGCGCGAGCGCGAGGTCGTGGTGGTCGACGTCGAGGACACCCCGGGCGTCCTGGCGGACCTGACCCGCAAGATCGCCCGCGCCGGAGTCGACCTCGATCTCGTCTACGTCGCCACCCGCAATCGCGTGGTGTTCGGCGCCGCCGACCTCGACGGCCTCAAGGCCGCGCTCGCGCCGGCGCGCTGAACCACCGGCGGGTCGATTTCGGACAGCCTCGTGGAGGCGCGCCACGATGCTCGGCGGACCGCGCCCGCGGTGGTAGCGTCGATCGTCCGGAGGGCACCTCGTCGGGGTCTGGCGGTATCGCACGCCGGGCAGCGTTCGTCTGACTTTCGTCTCTCGCCTGCGAGCGACTCGGAGGAACGTCGTCGTGCCATCTACTGCTGCATCCCAGAACGGCCGCCGCGGCGCGGCGCTCGCTGCGAGCAGCGCAGCATCGCGCCTTCGCTGCGTGACCCACGACCTCGGGCTCGGCATCGTCCAGGTGATGCTTGCCGGACGGCTCGACCTGGCCACGGCCCGACGGGCGGACCAGGTGCTGCGCGCGACCCAGGCGGACGCTCCGCTGGTCGTCCTCGACCTGCGCCGCGTGCACGTCGTCGGGTGTACCGCTGCGCGTCTCGCGTTGTTCGCCGACGCTCGCGCGCGCCGCGCCGGCGGCCGGCTCGTCGTCCTCGCCACGGGCGAGCCCGCGCCTCGCCTGTTCGCGCTCGCGCGACTCCACCGCCGGCTCGAGATCGTCGACCGGTTTCCGGGCGCGCAATCCGAAGGAGCCGCGGGGTAGGCGCTAGTCCGGCTGGCGCGGCTTCTTGCGGCCCTTGAGGAAGCGCGGCAGCGGCACAGGCGGCCTGGTGAAGATCGTGCTGCCGTAGTCGCGGTCCTCGCGACTTGGCCGCTCGTCGTCGTCGTGCTGCGTCGGCCGCACGCCACTCAGCTTGCTCGGTGCCGGCGGGGCGCTTTCAGTCTCCGATCGTTCACGGGATTTCACGATGACGACACTACGCCGATGCTTGCGCTCGCGCAACGGGACCTGTACCCTGCCGACCCGATCTATGACTGCCGCCACGGAACACGCCACGTCGCGCCGCCAGGGCTGAGCCCGGGCCAGTCGCGCGACTTCGCTTTCCGTCCTTCATAGATCACTCCCGGAGGTTCCCCCTTGTCGCGCGACCAGCGCAACCGTGTCCGGCGCCGAAGTCCGGACACCTTCCGATGTCGACATTGCCGGCTCGACGTGTCCATGCACGCGCCCGGCACCAAGCACCGCAACCACTGCCCGAGCTGCCTGTGGAGCCGACACCTCGACGAGGTGCCCGGCGACCGCGCGGCGGACTGCGCCGGCTCGATGGAGCCGATCGCCGTCACCGTTCGCGGCGACGGCGAGTGGGCGCTCGTACACCGCTGCGGCGGGTGCGCGACCGTGAGCCTGAACCGCATCGCCGGTGACGACAACCCGCTGTCGCTCATGCACCTCGCGGTCCGGCCGCTCGCGCAGCCGCCGTTTCCACTCGAGTGGCTGACGCGGCTATGAAGTCACCCCGCGGTGAATCCCAGGATCAGCTGGGCGGTCTCGAGCGGGACGTCGAGCTGGGGGGCGTGGCCGATGCCCTCCAGCTCGACCCAGTCGGCGTGCGGCAGCCACTCGGTGCGAAAGCGCGCGGCGGCGGACGGCCACGGCAGGAGCTTGTCGTCCGTGCCCCACACGATCCGCACCGGGCACGTGATCCGCTCGGCGTCGAGGCTGTAGCCCACGCGCGCCGCGTACTCGATCATCGCCGGCGCGCCGTTGCAGCCGGCGATGCCGAGGACGAGGTGGGCGAGCAGCTCGGCGGGGATGTGCTCGAAGTTCGTCGTGATGACCTGCGTCGCGCGGCGGCGGCCCTCGACGGTGGCGAGCATCGCCTCGGCGTGCGGCGCGGCAGCCTTCGCCTGCTCGTACATCGCCGTCTGGAAGCGGAGCACCTCCTGCAGCGAGTCGTCACCCGCGGCCCAGCCGCCGGCCGGCGCGAGCGCCACGACAGACCTGGCGCGGCCGCGCGCGGCGAGCTGCAGCGCTACGAATCCGCCGAGCGAGTTGCCGACGATGTGCGCGGTCTCGAAGCCCGCGTCGTCCATCGCGCGCTCGACCGCGTCGGCGATCACCGCGTCGTCGACCGCGCCCTCGAGCCGCGGCCCGCCGGCGTGGCCGAGCAGCGTCGGGGCGAGAACGTCGTGACGGCGCTCGAGCGCCGGCAGCACCAGCTCCCACGTCCGCCACGTGTCGGTGAACCCGTGCAGGCAGACCAGCGGCGGCCCGGAGCCTCCGCGGTGGGACGGAGTGAAGATCGAGAACTTCGGCATCATCGGACGGGACACCGACGGTATTGGAGGCGACGATGGAGCCGATCACACTTGAGCCCGTCGACTCGGTGACGGTCACCACGCTGGTCGACAACGTGACCGACATGCTGCTCGTCGACCAGGGCCCCGCCAAGCGGCCGCCGCTTGCCATGTCCGCCTATCCCAGCGTTCCCGCGCGCTTTATCGAGGGCGGCGGAACGGGCGACGCGCTGCGAGCCGAGCACGGGTTCTCGTGTCTCGTGACGATCGCGAAGGCTGGTCGCGCGACCCGCATCCTGTTCGACGCCGGCATCACGCCGGATGGGGTCGCCGAGAACATGCGGCGGCTCGACATCTCGCCGCACGACATCGACATCATCGTGCTCAGCCACGGCCACTGGGACCACACGACGGGGATGGACGGACTCGTCGCGGAACTGGGGCGCACGAACGTGCCGGTCCTGATCCACCCCGACTTCTGGTCGCGCCGCAGAATCGCGCTCCCGGGCCGCGACCCGATCGACCTGCCGTCCACGAGCAAGGGCGCCCTCGAGGGCGCGGGCTTCGAGATCGTCGAGCAGCGGCAGCCGTCGTTCCTCCTCGACGGCTCGCTCCTCGTCACCGGCGAGGTCGACCGGACGACCGAGTTCGAGCAGGGATTCCCCGTCCACCAGGCGTACCACCAAGAGCGGTGGCAGCCGGACCCGCTGATCCTCGACGATCAGGCGCTTGTGGCCCACGTGCGCGGCCGCGGCCTCGTCGTCCTCACCGGCTGCGGCCACTCCGGCATCGTGAACATCCTCCGCTACGTGCGGAAGCTGACCGGCGAGGACCGGCTCCACGCCGTCATCGGAGGCTTCCACCTCGGCGGCCCGCTGTTCGAGCAGGTGATCGCGCCGACGTGCGACGCGCTCGCGGCCTTCGCGCCCGACTATCTGGTCCCGTCGCATTGCACCGGCTGGCGCGCCACGCACGCGATCGCCGCGCGGTTGCCGGGAGCGTTCCTCCAGAACAGCGTCGGGACGCGCTTCGAGTTCGCCGCGGCGGGCTAGCTGGGCCGGTGGTACCAGGGCTTGGCATCCAGCGCGGCCGCGAGCGCGTCGCGGCCGTCGCGCAGGATCGGCTCGCCGTGGGTGACGAGGATGCGCTCGAGGTCGAGCTCGCGCAGCGGCGCGGCGGTGGGCGCGAACACCTCGCGGTACCAGCGCGCGCGCTCGGCATCGACGCGCTCGTGGTGCCAGATCCGTAGCTCGCCCTCGGGCGTCGTGACGATCGCGTCGCCGAGCGCGAGCGCCCGGTGGGACGGCAGGTGGATCGGCGTCTCGTACCGGCGCGGCTTGCCGATCGTGAACGCACGCGCGCCGCCGGGAAGCTCCGCACCCGGCTCGATCGCGCTGAAGCGCGTGGTCTTGCGCAGGCGCTTCTTGACCGCGGGGTGGCCGTGGATCGTCGCGCCGTAACGCTCCCGCAGCGGCTCGGCGCTGCGCGTGTGGTACGGGATCGTGATCAGGATCGCGACCGGCCGGCCGGCCATCGCGTCCAGCTGCGCGAGCACCGCGGCGTCGTCCTCGGGCAGCAGCGGGTCGATCAGCAGCGTCGCTTCACCGGCTTCGAGCGCGAAGCACGCCACCTCGCTCCCCCACTCGCCGGGGTGCCACTCCTCGTGGCGCGCCGTCCAGCGCCAGAGGCCCTCGGCCAGTTCGGTCGGCTCGGCGCTCACCGCCGCGACGGTACCAGCGCGATCAGCGAAGCTTGATGCGCCGGACCGTCCGCGTCGTCTTGCCGGTGCTGCTCGTAACCGCGAGCGTGACCACGTACTTGCCGGTCTTCAGCCGCGCCTTCGGGTGCAGGGTGAGCACGACGCGGCCGCCGTGCACCGTCTTGCGGAGCTTGGCGTACGTCTTGCCCTTCCGCGTCAGCGTGAGGCGGGCGACACGGCTGGTGGTCGGCACGGTGAACGACACGGTGCATTTCTTGACCTTGAGCGTGCCGAGGTTCGGCTTCGTGAGCTTGCACTTCACCTTCGCGTCGCGCCCGGGGATGACCGGCGGCGGAGAGCTCTGCAGCGGCGGGGTGACCGTGAGCGAGTACTGGGCAGCCGCCGAGGTCCCGGAGCCGCTCGTGGCGCGGAACGTGAACTGATCGGGACCGCTATAGCCGGCCGTAGGCGTGTAGGTGACCGCACCGGTCGCCTGGTCGATCGGGCCGAGTGTGCCGTGCGCAGCGCCGGTGACGAGGGCGATGGTGCGCGGGTCACCGCCGGCGACGCACGACAGCACGAGGTTCGCCGAGCCTCCCGCGGTGAGCGTCGTCGCGGCCGCCTGGCACGTCGGCTGAACACCAGGCTCGACGTCGAGCGTGATCTTGGCCGTGTTCGAGGCGAGCGTCCCCTGCGAGTGGAACGTGAAGGAATCGGCGCCCGCGTACCCGGCGTCGGGCGTGTACCGCACGGTTGCCGTCGCGCTCCCCGCGTTGAACTCGCTGAGCGTGCCGTGCTCCGGGTCGCCGACGATCTCCAGCGCCTGGGTGCCACTCGGCTGGTCGGTGCAGCTCAGCGTGACGACGAGCGAACCGTTGTGCGCGACCGGCAACGCAGCCTGGTCGTCGCACGCGAGCGGGGTGACCGTGATCGTGTATGTCGCGTCCACGGACGTGCCCGAGCCGCTGGTCGCGTGGAAGGTGAACTCGTCGGGACCGTCGTAGCCGACGTCCGGCGTATAGCGGACCACGTGGGTCACCGGGTCGATGGTGCCGAGCTCCCCGTGCTCGGGCAGGTCGACCTTGTCAATCGTGAACGGGTCGCCGGCGGCCGAGCACGACAGCGCGAGGTCGGCGGAGCTTCCCCCGCCGACGTCCTTCGCGCCGTCGCCACAGGTCGGTCGATCGCCGGGCGCGACTGTGAGCGAGACGGTGGCGGTGTTCGACGTCTGCAGCGTCCCGGCCGAGCGGAAGGTGAAGGAGTCCGCGCCCGCGTGGCCGAGGGCCGGCGTGTAACGGACAGTCGCGGTCGTCGAGTTCACCGGCGTGAACTGGGTGAGCGTCCCGTGCGCCGGTTGCGCGACGATCGCCAGCGTCTGCGTCAGAGCGGACGGGTTGCTGCAGTGCAGCGTGATGTCGGCCGCCGCGTTGTGGGCCACCGCGACGGACTGGGCGTCACAGGTCGGCGGCGGAGTCACGTCGAGCGTGAACGTCGCCGCCGCGGACGTGCCTGAACTGCTGGTCGCGTGGAAGGTGAACTCGTCAGGGCCGCTGAAGCCGGCGTCCGGCGTATACGTGACCGCACCGGTCGCCTGGTTGATGGTGCCGAGATCTCCATGCGCCGGCTGGTCGACGATGGCGCGGGTCAGCGGGTCCCCGGCGGCCGAGCACGAGAGCGTCAGGCTCCCGGAGCCACCCGCGGGAACGCTCTTCGAACCGTCGTCGCAGGTGGGCGGATCGCCCGCCGCGACGTTCAGCGTGACGGTCGCCGTGTTCGACACTGTGCGTGCCAGCCGACCGGAAGGTGAACGAGTCCGTGCCTGCGTAGCCGGCGTCGGGCGTGTAGACAACGGTGGCAGCCGCGTTGCTCGTCGGACTGACCGTGCCGAGCGTTCCATGCGCCGGTTGATCGACGATCGCGAGCGTCTGGGTCCTTGCGGCGGGGTTGGTGCAGCTCAGCGTGACGAGAAGCGTCCCGTTGTGGAGCACCGATTCGGTCTGGTCCGCGCACACCGGCGGCGGAGGCGTGAACACCTGCACGCGGCTGTTGTTGTAGTCCCCCACGTACAGGTTGCCCGTCGCCGGAGCCACAGCCATGAACGCGGGATCGTCGAACTGCCCGTCGCCCGTACCGGAGCCGCCGAACTCGCTCACGACGGCGCCGTCGGCGTCGAACTCCTGCACGCGGTTGTGGGTGGCGTCCGCGACATACACGTGATGCGTGGTCGGATCGACAGCCACGCCGTCCGGGAGTTCCAGCCCGCCGCTGTCGAAGCGGCTCACATAGGCGCCCGCAGCATCGAACTTCTGGACCCGGTTGTTGTTGGCGTCGGTGACGTAGACGTCGCCGTCCGCCGGGTCGACCGCGATCGCAAACGGGAGGTTGAACTTCCCCGGATCCGACCCCAAGCCGCCGAACTGGCTCAGATAGACGCCCGCGGAGCTGAACCTCTGCACGCGGTGGTTGCCGCCGTCGACAACGTAGATGTCACCGCTCGCCGGGTCGACCGCCACGCCTTCCGGGCGCACGAACTGGCCGTCACCCGAGCCGCTGAACCCGAACTGCCCCACGTAGTCGCCCGAGGCGGTGAATTCCTGCACACGATCGTTGTGGTATTCGGCGACGAAGACGTGGTCGGTCTGCGCGGACACCGCGACCCCTTGCGGGAAGCTGAGCTCGCCGTTGCCAACTCCAGCGCGCCCGAACTGGCCCAAGTAGTCACCCGACGCGCTGAATCGCTCGACGCGGTTGTTGAACTGGTCGGCGACGTAGACGTCGCCGCTCACCGCGTTGATCGCGACACCCTCGGTGTGGTTGAACTGGCCGTCGCCGGTTCCCGGGCCGCCGAACTGGAACGCGAACGACGGGGGGTCCGCCGCAACCGCCGCCGAGCTACATGCGGCAAGCCACGCACACGCGAGCACTGCAGTGATCAAGGCTCGCGACGACGCACGCCGGCGTCCGTTGCTACCGAGCATCCGAGCTCCTCTGCCTTGAGTCTTCGTCTTGCACGAGCACCCACGTTAGGTGGGGTATCCGTGCACTACCTGGACCGACGGTCAGGCAGTGGACGACCGTACGACTAGGCCGCTTCGCCGCTCTCAGCTTCGCTCGGCGGCGTCTCGGGCTCCCACGCGACCGCGTGGCCGAGCGACGCGCTCTTGAGCACCTTGAGCGACAGCAGCGCGCACTTCATGCGCGTGGCGGAGATGTCGATTCCCAGCAGATCCAGCACAAATGCGCGGTCGAGTTTGAGCAGATCGTCGACCGGCATACCGATGATCTCGTCCGACGTCATCGACGCCGAGGCCTGCGAGATCGCGCAGCCGTGGCCGGAGAAGCGGACATCCTCGACCTTGCCGTCGCCGTCGACCTTGAGCTGGACCTTCAGCTCGTCGCCGCACAGCGGGTTCAGGTCCTCCGCTTCGAAATCCGCATCGGGCAACTCTCCCCAGTGGTGGGGGCTCTTGTAGTGCTGGAGGATGTTCTCGCGGTAGAGGTCGTCCATCAGGCGAGGGAGAACACGTCGCGGACGGTGCCGAGGGCGTCGATCAGGCGATCGACCTCCTCGTGCGTGGAGTGCACGGCGAACGATGCGCGGCTCGTGGCCGACACGCCGAGGCGGCGCATCAGCGGCTGGGCGCAATGGTGGCCGGCGCGCACGCAGACGCCTTCGCGGCCGATGATCTCGGCCACGTCGTGCGGATGGACTCCCTCGATCGCGAACGCCGCGACGCTGCCGCGATGGTCGACGTCCGACGGCCCGTAGAGCGTGAGCCCGGGCACCTCGCGCAGCCGCTCGACGGCGTAGCCGACGACGTCGCGCGAGTGCTCCCAGACCGCGTCCATGCCGATGCCCGAAAGGAAGTCGACGGCGGCACCGAGCCCGATCGCCTCGGCGATCGGCATCGTGCCGGCCTCGTACTTGTCGGGCGGGTCGGCGGACGTAAAGCCGTCCTCGGTCACGCGCGCGATCATGTGCCCGCCGCCGAGGAACGGCGGCATCTCCTCGAGCAGCGCACGGCGGCCATGCAGGACGCCGATGCCCGTGGGGCCGTAGGCCTTGTGGCCGGTCCAGGCGTAGAAGTCGGCGTCGAGCGCGCCGACGTCGACCGGCATGTGCGGCACGGCCTGCATGCCGTCGACGACCACGATCGCGCCGGCGTCGTGCGCGCGGCGGGTGATCTCGGCGATCGGGTTGACCGTGCCGAGCACGTTCGAGACGTGGGCGACCGCGACCAGCTTCGGCCCGCGTGCGAGCGCGGCGTCGAGCGCGTCGAGGTCGAGCAGGCCGTCGTCGCCGACCGGGATCCAGGCGAGCTGGCAGCCGAGCATCTGCCACGGCACGATGTTCGAGTGGTGCTCCATCTGCGTGAGCACGACGAGGTCGTCCGGGCCGACGTTCGCGCGGCCCCACGAATAGGCGACGAGGTTGATCGACTCGGTCCCGTTGCGGGTGAATACGGTCTCGCCGGCGGTCGAGCCGGCGAACGCGGCGACCTTCTCGCGCGCGCCCTCGTACGCCTCCGTCGCCTCGACGGCGAGCGGGTAGACGCCGCGGTGGATGCTCCCGCGGTACTCGTTGTAGTACCGGTCCATCGCCTCGATCACGGGTCGCGGCGTCTGCGACGTCGCGGCCGAGTCGAGGTAGACCAGGCCCTCCCGGGCGAGGACGGGGAAGTCGCTCACGGGTGGGACGGCGAGGCTCATGCCGCTGCCCCGACCTCCTCGGCGATCCATCCGTAGCCGCGCTTCTCGAGCTGCTCGACCAGCTCCGGGCCGCCCTCCTTGACGATGCGTCCCTCGAACATGATGTGCACGAACTGCGGCTTCACCATGTGCAGGATCCGCTGGTAGTGGGTGATGATCAGCACGCCCATGTCGGAGCCGTCGGCGACGCTGTTGACGCCGGCGGCGACGGTGTTGAGCGCGTCGATGTCGAGCCCGGAGTCGGTCTCGTCGAGCACCGCCAGCTTCGGGTTCAGCAGCGCGAGCTGGAGGATCTCCATGCGCTTCTTCTCACCGCCGGAGAAACCGTCGTTCAGGTACCGGCTGGAGAAGTCGCGCGGGACCTTCGTCAGCTCCATCGCGACCTCGACGGTCTTGCGGAACTCCTTCAGCGAGACCGCCTCCTCGCCGCGCGACTCGCGGTGGGCGTTCATGACCGTGCGCAGGTACTTGGCGACGGTCACGCCCGGGATCGCGACCGGGTACTGGAACGCCATGAACAGGCCGGCGTGGGCGCGGACGTCCGGATCGGCTTCCGTGATGTCCTCGCCGTCGAACAGGATCTGACCTTCGGTGACCTCGAGATTCGGGTGGCCCATGATGGCGTTGGCCAGCGTCGACTTGCCAGAGCCGTTCGGCCCCATCAGGGCGTGGAACTCGCCGGAGCGGACATGGAGGTCCACCCCCTTGAGGATCTGCTTGTCTCCGGCGAAGACGTGCAGGTTCTTGATCTCGAGGTCAGCCATGGATCTCCAAAGTCTTTTCAGTGGGCGAGGCGAATTCGACGAGCTCGGCGAGCGTGGTGCGCTGGAGCGACTTGATCACGCCCATCTGCACGCGCGTCCACAGCAGCTTGGTGGAGCAGTGCTCGCCGTCAGCGACGTGGGAGCAAAGCACGCGTGACTCGCGGTCGTCGATGAAGCAGTCCATCGGCGCGATCGCGCCCTCGAGCGCGAGCACGGCCGCGTCCATCGTGATCTCCTCGGCCGGGCGGGCGAGCACGTAGCCGCCGTGGGCACCGCGCGTGGCCTCGACGAGGCCGGCCTTCTTGAGCAGCGCGGCGATCCGCTCGAGGTAGGCGAGCGGGAGGTTCTCCGCGTCCGCCACCGCTTTCAGCGACACCGGCTGGGCGCCACCCTGCTTTCCGAGCTGGATCAACAGCCGGACGCCGTACTCCGCCTTCGTCGTGAAGATCACGGCCTAAAGCCTACCAACGAGGTCGGAGTTACCGTCTGGAACAATGTTCCACGTGATGAAACGTGAGTTCGAGGACCGTATCGCGATCGTGACGGGCGGCGGGTCGGGCATCGGCCGCGCCGTGGCCCTTCGCCTAGCGGCCGCAGGCGCGCGTGTGACGATCGCCAACCGGTCGGAGGATGCGGGCCGCGCCGTGGCCGCCGAGGCCGGCGGCGAGACGCGGTTCGTGGCCACCGACGTCGCCGACGAGCGCTCGGTGCGCGCCCTGTTCGACGCAGTCGGCCCAGACGTGCACGTGCTGGTGAACTCCGCCGGCGTCCTGGCGAGCACGGACCGGGTACCTGACATCCCGCTGGAGGACTGGGAGCAGGCGTTTGCGGTCAATGCCCGCGGCACGTTCCTGACGTGCAAGCACGCGCTCGCGCGCATGGATCGCGGTGCCGCGATCGTCAACGTGGCATCCGTCGCGGGCATGGTCGGCGTGCCCAACCGCGCCGCCTACTGTGCGTCCAAGGGCGCGGTGATCGCGCTGACGCGCGCGCTCGCGGTCGACCACGTGGGCGACGGCATCCGCGTGAACTGCGTCTGCCCGGGCACCGTCGACTCGCCGTGGATCGACCGCGTCGTGGCCGAGCACGGGGAGTCGCGCGACGCGCTCACGGCGCGCCAGCCGCTCGGGCGGCTCGGCACGCCGGACGAGATCGCCGAGGCCGTCGTATACCTCGCCTCCGACCGCGCGTCCTTCGCCACCGGCAGCCAGCTGGTTGTCGACGGCGGCATGACGGCGGTGTGAGCGCCATGGACGCGACCGAGAAGACGCTCAGCGTGCTCGACGCGCTTGACGGCGGCAGCAGCCTCGGCGACATCGCCGGCCGCGCGCAGTTGCCGAAGTCGACAGTCCATCGCATCCTCAGGCGCCTGGTCGAGCGCGGATACGCGCGTGCCGAGGGGAGCGGCGTCTACGGGCTCGGGCCGCGCGTGTTGTCGATGGCCGGCGCGCTGCTGCACCAGCTCGACGCCGGGACGTACGCGCTGCCCATCCTGCGCGAGCTGCACGCGGCGGTCGGGCACACCGTGCACTTCGCGATGCTCTCCGACGACGAGGCCGTCTACCTCGAGAAGCTCGTCGACCCGAATCTTCCGTACCAGTTCGCGTCACGCGTCGGCGGTCGGATACCGCTGCACTGCACCGCGATCGGGAAGTCGCTGCTCGCCGGGCTGCCGAGCGCCGACGCGCACGAGCTGCTCAGCCGCCGCGAGCTCGTGCGGCGGACGCCGCGCACGCTCGTCTCGCCCGCCGAGATCGAGGCCGAACTCGACCGCGTCCGCGAGCGCGGCTTCGCGATCGACGACGAGGAGAACGAGCGCAACATCCGCTGCGTCGGCAGCGCCGTCCGCGACCACCGCGGCGTGCCGACGCACGCGATCAGCGTCTCGGCGCTGACGGTCGAGGTGTCGTTCGAGGACGCGCTCACGCTCGGGCCGCGTGTGGTCGCCGCGGCCGAGCGGCTGTCGCTGGCGCTCGGCGCGCGCGCGGCGTAGCCAGCCGGCGCGGCGCACGGCGTCGGGCGTTTTCGGGACCTCCATGGCGGGCAGACTTACCCACGTTTCCACCTGAACGAATCACGTTCCGTCACATGGAAAGCGAGGGAGACAAACACAGCGCGGAGGAGCTCGTCGGGCTCTCCCGCACGGTCCTCGAGGACGCCGGGGCGGCACCCGCTGCCGCGCGCGCCGTCGCGGAATCGCTGGTCGAGGCGAATCTGCGCGGGCACGACTCGCACGGCGTGCGGCGGCTCGCACCGTACCTCCAGTTCGTCCGCGACGGCCACGTCGATCCGGCCGCGCAGCCCGAGGTCACGCGACGCCAGGGCGCGATCGCGATCATCGACGGCTGCCGCGGATTCGGGCAGCTCGCCGCGCGGCTGGCGGTCGTCGAGCTGCTCGGGCTCGCCCGCGACCACGGGGTCGGAGCGGTGGTGATCCGGCGCGGCAATCACGTCGGCCGGCTCGGCGAGTACGTCGAGGCGCTGGCCGGAGAAGGGCTCGTGGCGCTGGCGTTCTGCAACTCCGACCCGACCGTGGCCCCATTCGGTGGGCGCGAGCGGCGACTCGGCACAAACCCGCTGGCGTGGGCGGCGCCGCGGCGCCCGCCGGCCGAGCCGCTCGTGATGGACTGGGCGACGTCCGCCACCGCCGAGGGCAAGCTGGCGATCGCGCGGGCACTGGGCGAGACGGCTCCCGAGGGCGCGCTCGTCGACGCGGCCGGCGTGCCGTCGCTCGACCCCGAGGCGTTCTACGACGGCGGCGCGCTGCTGCCGTTCGGCGCGCACAAGGGGTCGGGGCTGAGCGTGATGATCGAGCTCGTCGGCGGGGTGCTGAGCGGCGTCGGCGTGTCGAGCCTCGACGGGCACGACGAGGGCAACGGCACGGTGCTCGTGGCGCTCGACGTGGAGGCCTTCGTGCCGCGCGAGGAGTTCGAGGCCCAGGCGGAGGCGTTCTGCGCCGAGCTGGCGGCGACCGCGCCGGCGCAGGGGTTCGACGAGGTGCTGGTCCCAGGAGAGATCGAACGACGCACGCGCGCTCGACGCGCGCACGAGGGGATCCCGGTCCCGGCCGCGACGTGGTCGGAGCTCGAGTCCCTGAAGGGAGGAGCGAGAGCATGAGCCGGTTCACGCGAGACGGGCAGGCGCCGGCGGCGCCCGCCACCAGCCCGAAGGCGCTGCGGCGGGTCGTCGCGGGCGCCACTGTCGGCACGGCACTCGAGTGGTACGACTTCTTCATCTACGGAACCGCCGCCGCGTTGGTCTTCGGCGACCTGTTCTTCGATCCGGCGTCGGGCTCCGGCACGCTCGTCGCCTTCGCAACCTTCGGCGTCGGCTTCGTGGCGCGGCCGTTCGGCGGGATGCTCTTCGGTCATCTCGGCGATCGCATCGGGCGACGCGAGACGTTGATCATCACGACGCTCGTGATGGGCCTGTCGACGGGCGCCATCGGCCTGCTGCCGACTTACGCGAGCATCGGGATCTGGGCGCCGATCCTGCTCGTCGCCCTGCGGGTCCTCCAGGGTCTCGGCGCCGGCGCCGAGTTCGGCGGCGCGTCGACGCTGCTCGCCGAGCACGCGCCGAAGGAGCGACGCGGCTTCTTCTGCTCGTTCGCCCAGACCGGCGTGCAGATCGGCCTCGTGCTCGGCACGCTGTCGTTCCTGCTCGTCGGGATGCTGCCCGACTCCGCGCTGAACACGTGGGGCTGGCGCGTGCCGTTCCTGTTCGGCTTCGTGATGATCGGCGTTGCGCTCTGGGTCCGCCTGCGCGTCGAGGAGTCGCCGGTCTTCCAGGAGGTCCAGCGCTCGCAGAAGGTCGTGAAGATGCCGGTCGTCGAGGCGCTCAAGCGCTATCCGCGCAGCGTCCTGGTGGGCATCGGCGCGCACGTCTGCGATACGGCGGCGGCGTACATGTACGCCACGTTCACCGTCGCGTACGCGACCGATCAGCTCGACATGTCGAAGGGCGTCGTGCTTGGCGCGGTGGTGACCTACGGGCTGCTGGTCATCGCGCTCCAGCCGCTGCTCGGCGCGCTGTCGGACCGGATCGGCCGGCGCCCGCTCAACCTGTTCGGCGTCATCTTCACCGGGCTGTGGGCGTTCCCATTCTTCGCGCTCGTGCAGACCGGCGAGCCGGTGCTCGTCTGGGTCGCGCTGATCGTCGCCGCCGTGGTCGGCTGGGCGCCGATGATCGCGGTGCAGCCGGCGTTCTACGCCGAGCTGTTCGGCGCGCGTGTCCGCTACACCGGCTTCGCGACGTCGCGCGAGCTCGGCGCAGCGGTCGCCGGCTTCTCGCCGCTGATCTCGGTGGCGCTGCTGAGCGCCAACGGTGATGAGCCGTGGCTGGTGGCGGCGTTCTTCGTCGGCCTGTCGCTGATCTCGCTGGTGGCGTTCCTGTTCTCGGCGGAGACGAAGGACATCGACATCGGCGAGATGGACCCCGCGCAGCGGGAGATCGTCAGCACGGCCGCCGTCACCGAGGAGCCGCTGCTGGTGACATCACGGCGGTGATCGGGATGTCCGCCTGCAGGCGGGTGCCCTCACCGGCGGGGCTGTGGAGCGACAGCGTGCCGTCGAGCGCCGCGACGCGGTCGGCGAGCCCGCGCAGGCCGGAGCCGCCGGCCGCGTCGGCGCCGCCGACGCCGTCGTCTGAGACCTCCACGGTCACGCGGCCGTTCATCCGGCGGACGGCCACCGTCGCCTGCGTCGCCTGCGCATACTTCGCAACGTTGGCGAGCGCCTCCGAGACGACGAAGTAGGCGGCGCTCTCAACCGCGCCGGGGAGCCGCTCCGCGGCCTCCATCTCGAGCGTCACGGGGACCGGCGCGCGGGCCACGAGCGCGTCGAGCGCCGGCTCGAGCCCGCGGTCGGTAAGGACGGCCGGGTGGATCCCGCGCGCGAGCTCGCGCAGCTCTCCCAGGCTCGTCTGCAGCTCCTCCTGCGCTTGGTCGAGCATCGCCACGAGCTCCTGATCTTCCCTCGCGCGCGTGCGCGCGCTGCGTAAGAGAAGGGCGAGCGCGACCAGCCGCGACTGGGCGCCGTCGTGCAGGTCGCGCTCGAGCCGCCGGCGTTCGGCGTCGCCGGCGTGCACGATCCGCGCGCGTGACGCGCGCAGCTCCTCCAGGCTCTCGCGCAGCTCGGCGTCGAGGTGCGACACGTGCGTGCGCAGCAGGCTGCCGAGGAACGTGAACGGCAGCAGCGAGGCGGTCACGACGGCGATCCCGCGAGCGATCTCCGTCCCGCTGGCCTGCGCCGCTGTGACCGCCAGGAACGCGGCCAGCGCGTTCACGTACACCGGTGTGAGCTGGAGCCGCTCGAACCCTTCGCTGAGACGCCAGCGCCGCACCGCGCGGATCAGCACGAGAACGAAGAGGCTCGCGTAGAGCAGGGCGCCGAACGCGCGGGCGATGGCCGCCAGCGTCTCGTCGCGGTCGATCAGCAGCAGGTTCGTCGGGCAGTCGTCGCAGCGGAGCTCGTGCGGGCCGGCGAAGAACAGCGCCGGAACGAACGCCAGCGGGAAGATGAAATAGCCGGCGATCACGAGCTTGCGATCGAACCCCGGTCCGAGCCAGCCGGTCGGGAAGCTCATGCCGAGATGCAGGAACACGGCGCCGAACAGGCCGCCGGCTACGAGCCCGACCGTGTACACCAGCGGCGAGTTCGAGGTCTCGAGCGCGGCCACGAGCCAGGCGAAGCCCATCGCGACCATCAGCGCGCCGGTCCGGCTGTCCGGCCGTCGGCGCCACGCGTACAGGCCGGTGCCGATGAAGATCCACCCGACCGCGGGCTGGAACACCGCCCACACGGGCTTCGTGTCGACGTGGTCGCTCGCCAGGATCAGCGCGACCACAGCGCCGCCGGCCGCGAGCGCAGCGAGAACCACGGCGCGCATCCCGGCGGCGGTCACGCCCCCATTGTGGCCAACCGGGGGACAGTCCCCTCCACACCATTGAGGGGACAGTCCCCTCCGCAGTATTGAGGGGACTGTCCCCTTCGGGGGCGAGAGTTGCGTTGGCGGTCCTAGGTCACGTGTGCCACGCAAGGCTCGGCTGGAACTCGAGGCGGGGGTGCATCACGTGTACGCGCGTGGCAATGGACAACAGCCGATCTACCTCGGCGACGCTGATCGACTGCTGTATCTCGGGCTCCTCGGCCACGTGGTCGTGCGGCAGCGATGGCGCTGCTTGGCGTACTGCTTGATGCCCAATCACGTGCACCTGCTGGTGGAAACGCGCGAGCCGAACCTTGGGGCCGGGATGGGTCGGCTGCACGGGTCGTACGCACAGATGTTCAACGCGCGGCATCGGCGGTCGGGACATCTGTTCCAGGGCCGGTTCGGGTCGGTGACGATGCGCAGCGACGAGCAGTTGCTGCACGCCGCGCGGTATGTCGTGCGTAACCCCGTCGAGGCCGGGCTGTGTGACGGGCCGGGCGACTGGGCGTGGAGCAGCCATGCGGCCACGCTCCTCGGCGGCGACGACCCGTGTCCGCGCTGGCTCGACGTGGCCCGGCTGCTGGCGTACTTCGGCGTGAGCGGCGGTGACCCGCGCCGCCGCTACGCCGACTTCGTCGAGCTCAGATGATCCGTTCCTCGTGCGTGAGCAGACGGACGCGATCGGACGCGTGGGCGGCGACGTCGGCGCCCGCCGCCTTGCCGGCCTCAGTCGCGAACGCCGCCTTCAGGGCGTCCTCGTCGTCGAAGTAGAGCTCCGTGACCGCGTGGTACGGCAGCGCCGGATCGTCGTTCTCGATCACGCTCACCTTGTACTCGCGCAGCCCCGGCAGCTCACGGCCCATCGGGGCGTGCTGCTCGAGGATCCACGTGCGGAACTCGTCCAACGACAGATCCTCCCTGCGCTTGATCAGCGAGAACACCTTGAGCACTACGACGCCTCCTTGGATTCCAATGCCCGCAGGACCTTCTCGGGCGTGATGGGCAGGTCGGTGATCTGGACGCCGATCGCGTCCGTCACCGCGTTCGCGATCGCCGGGATCGGCGGGTTCGCCGTCATCTCCCCCACGCCCTTCATGCCGTACGGGCCGTTGGCGGACGGGTACTCGAGCACGACCGCGTCGATCTCGGGCAGGTCGAGCGGGCCGGGCATGAGGTAGTGATTGAAGTCACCCGGCGAGTGATCGATCGACGGGTAGTAGGGCGCCGTCGTCTCGTACAGGCAGTGCGACATGCCCATCCAGGCGCCGCCGCGGATCTGGCCCTGAACCAGAGCCGGGTTCAGCGCGCAGCCGACCTCGTACGCGCTCGCCAGGCGCAGCACGCGCACGTGTCCGGTTTCGGTGTCGACCTCGACGTCGGCGACCGTGCAGGCGTGCGCCTCGGTCGAGTCCGGGTCCATCTCGCCCGTCTCCGGCACGACCTCGCTCTTGGGCTTCATGTAGATCCCGCGGCCGGAGATCGTGCGGCCCTGCTTGAAATGCGCGGCGAGCGCGACGTCCATCACCGTCATCGACGAGCTCGGGGAGCCGATCACGCGCACGTTGCCCTCACCGTCCGTCTCGAGGTCCTCGGGCGCGACCTCCATCTCCTCGCCGGCGACCTCGAACAACACGCGCCGGGCCTCTTCCGAAGCCTGCATGATCGCGTTGCCTGCACGGTGCGTCGCGCGCGAGGCGAACGTGCCCATGCAGTGCGGGCCGGTGTCGGTGTCGCCGGTGTCGATGCGCACGGTGTCGAACGGCACTCCGAGCGACTCCGCGCCGATCTGGGCGAGCACCGTCTTCAGGCCCTGGCCGAGATCGACGCTCGACAGCGTGATCACGAAGTTGCCGACCGTGGTGGCGTGCACCAGCGCCTGCGTCGGGTCGCCGCCCAGGTTCATGCCGGTCGGGTAGTTGACGGCGGCGATGCCGCGCCCGTGCAGGAGCGTCATGCCGGCACCCGCGCCGAGCTCAGCGCCTTCAGCTCGTCCGGGAGCTCATGGCCCACCAGCTCGGCCGCCGCCAGGATCGTCTCGATCAGCGTCGCGTCCTCGACGATCTTGCGGTGCGGCCGCGTGTCACCGTCCTTGTAGGCATTGAGGAGCCGGATCTCCCACGGGTCGGCGCCGATCGTGCGCGCGATCCGATCCATCTGCATCTCGGTCGCGAACGACGCCTCGGTCACCCCGAAGCCGCGGAACGCGCTCGCCGGCTGGCGGTTCGTGTACACGCAGTACACGTCGATCGAGACGTTCGGGATCGTGTACGGCCCGCACACGTTCGCCGCGTGCTTGGTGGCGCCGTACGGACTGTGCCGCGAGTAGGCGCCGGCGTCGTGCCAGGTGGTCACCTCGCGCGAGACGATCCGTCCGTCGTCCATCACGCCGTCGACGATCTTGATCCGGTTCGCCGACCGCGTCGAGGACACGCGCATCTCCTCCTCGCGCGAGTAGACGTAGCGGACCGGCCGGCCGGTCTTCAACGCCGCCAGGCAGGCGATCGGCTCGGTGATCACGTCGACCTTGCCGCCGAACCCGCCGCCCACCGTGCCGCCCATGAAGTGCAGCCGGGACGGCTCGATCTGCAGGATGATCGCCGTGTTGTCGAGCGAGAAGTAGAGCGCCTGCGTGTTCGTGTGGACCGTGATCCGCCCGTCCGCCTCCGGCTTGGCGATGCACCCGGTGGTCTCGGTCGGCGCGTGCTCGGTCGGGCTGTTCTGGTAGGTGCCCTCGATCACGTGGTCGGCCCCGGCGCGCGCCGCCGCGGCATCGCCGTAGCGGACGCGGCGGCACTGATGGCCCTCGTACCAGAAGTGATTCGTGTCCCAGTGCGTGACGCGCGGCGCGTCGGGCTTCAACGCCTCCTCGACGTCGAACACCGCCGGCAGCTCCTCGAGGTCGAGCTTGACCCGGTTGACCGCCTCCAGCGCGGCCTCCTCCGTCTCGGCGACGATCGCGGCGATCTGCTCGCCGCGGTAGCGCACGCGCTCCTCGGCCAGCACCTGCTCCTCGTCCGGCTCGACCCCGATCAGGCACAGGATCGTGTAGACGTTCTTCGGGACATCCTTCGCCGTCAGCGCGCACACGAAGCCGGGCACCTTCTCGGCCTCGGAGAAGTCGATCCCGCGGATGCGCGCGTGCACGAGCGGGTTGCGGACCATCTTCAGGTGCAGCATCCCGGGGTAGCGGACGTCGTCGACGTACTCGGTCGTGCCGGTCACGTGCCCCATGCCGTCGCGGCGCGCGGCGGAGCGGCCGATCGCGTGGAACGGCTGCTGGCTGGTCTCGCTCATGCCGCGGCCTCCGCTATCGCATCGATGATCGACTGGTAGCCCGTACAGCGGCAGACGTTGCCGGTCAGCGCCGCGGCGATCTCCTCGCGCGTCGGCGAGGGATTGCGATCGAGCAGCGCCCGCGCCGCGACGAGCATCCCCGGCGCACAGAACCCGCATTGGACGGCGAAGCGCTCGTGGAAGATCTGCTGCAGCGGATCGGCGCCCTCCATGCCCTCGAGCGTCGACACCGACCGGCCCGCGACGTTCGCGACCGGCAGCAGGCACGAGAGCACCGGTTCGCCGTCCACCAGCACGGTGCAGCTCCCGCACCCGCCCTGGCGGCAGCCGGCCTTGGCGGCCTTGAGCTCCAGCTGCTCGCGCAGCACGTGCCCGAGCGTCGCCAGCGGCTTCGCCATCACCTCCGTCGAGCGCCCGTTGAGCTCGAACTCGAAGATCTCAGACGGCATGGCTCTCCTCTACTGCTCGGCGCACGAACACCTCGGTCATTCGCCGGCGGTACCAGCCGCTGGCGATCCCGTCGGTCGGCGGGTCGACCTCGCCCGCCGCCGCCGCGCCCGCTGCCGCCGGATCGTCCAGATGGGCCTCGGCGCCGGCCGACCGGATCGGGTGCTCCGCCACGCCGCCGATGGCGACGCGGCCGCCGGCCACGGCCACGCAGACGACGGCCGGGGAGTTCGCCGCCCGGCGCCCCCAGCGCACGTACACGCTGCCGGCGGCCGCGGCGTCGTCGAACGAGACCGCGCGCACGAGATCCTCGCCCGGCCGGAACTCGTCCCAGAAGTGATCGAGGGGAACGGTGCGGTCGCCGAGCTCGACGTCCGCGCCGAGCGCGAGCAGCGCGACACCGACGTCTCCGTACGGCCGGCCCGCGAGCAGGTTGCCGCCGATCGTCGCCATGTTGCGCAACGCGGGCCCGCCCACCTCGGCCGCAGCCGCCGCCAGCGCGGGCGCATGATCAAGAGCCGCAACGGCGGCGAGCGTGGCGGTGGCGCCGACGACGGTCCGCCCGTCGCGGCGCTCGACGCCGTCGAGGCCGGCCCGCGCGAGGCCGATCACGCGCGTGGCCGCCAGCGAGCCGGCGAGCACCGCCGGCATCACGGTCGTCCCCCCGGCCATCACGGCGGCGCCGCCCGCGAGCTGCGACACCGCCTGATCGGCGGAGTCGGGAAGCAGGTACTCGGTTACCACTCCTCCTCCTTCGGACGTCAGTCGATGAGCGCGAACATACGCCCCGGGGACCCTTCCGCACCGCGGATCGGGACGCAGCCGGCGAAGAACGGCACACGCACGCCGACCGGCAGCTGCGACAGGCCGGTGAGCTGCTGGATCAGGATCGCGCCACGGTCGAGGATCGCCTTGTGGACCACGAACTCCTCGGACGTGAAGTCGGGGTCGCGCGCCGACCGCTCGCTGAAGCAGTCGAAGCCGACGACCTTCGCGCCCTGATCGACCAGCCAGCCCGCGGCCTCCGGCTCGCAGTAGGGCGAGCGCAGGTAGTAGTCGGGGAACTTGCCCCAGGACTTCTCCGTCCAGTCGGTGCGCACGAGCGCGACGTCCCCCGCCTCGATCCGCGGCGCGTGCTCCTCGAGCAACGCCACCGTGATCGGCTCGTCCTCCCCGAGGAACGTGAGATCGATGACGAGCGCCGGACCGCACGTGCGCTCGAGCGCGACGTCGGCCGCCGCCTCGCCGCCCTCGGTGCAGTGGAGCGAGAAGTCGACGTGCGTCCCGGTATGGAGCATCATGCTGACCTCGCTCGCCTGCCAGAAGCCCGGCCCGCGGTGGTGGCTGGTGAGCTCCAGCCGCACGTTTCCCGACGGTGGGCTGAGCGTGTCCTCGCCGATCTTCAGCGTGAGGTCGACGATCCTCGTCACAGATCCTCCTTGCGCGCGTTGCGCTCGACGTTGTCCAGGTGGCGGTGCATCGCGGCCGCTGCCGCCTCGCCGTCGCGCGCGTGCAGCGCCGCGACGATCTCGCGGTGGTCGGCCAGGGCCTGGCGACGAACGGCCGGAACCGTGCCCGTGCGCTTCCGGCTCGCCAGCCCGAGCGCGTGGATCGACTCCATGAAGCGCCCGAGGATCGCGTTCCCGGCGGCGACGCGGATCGCGTCGTGCAGCTCGACGTCGGCGACCAGAAATGCCTCCGCGTCGTCCATCGTCGACTCGGCCTGCTCGAGGCACTCGTCCAGGTGGGTGAGGAAAGCGTCGTCCGCCCGGCCGGCGGCGAGCGCGGCGATCGCCGGCTCGACGACCTTGCGCGCCTCGAACAGCTGGTCGGAGCCGTGCTCGGACAGCGAGAGCACGAAGCTCAGGTGCCGGACGAGCAGCTCCGGCTCCAGCGACGAGACATACGTGCCGGTGCCGTGGCGCATGTCGGTCACGCCGAGCACCGTCAACGCGCGCAGCGCCTCACGCAGCGATGACCGGCTGACGCCCATCGACGCCGCCAGCTCACGCTCGGCGGGCAGCCTGTCGCCCGGCCCAAGATGCCGCTGCTGAATCAGATCGAGCAGCCGCGAGACGATCTGCTGGGGCACCGCCTCCCGCGTTACCGTTCCAAACGGTGGTCCGACCACCCGGCCACCGTACCTGTCACGGCCGAAGGGTGTCAAGGTTTCTCCTATGCAACGCCGTGAGGACCTTCGCAACGTGGCGATCATCGCCCACGTCGATCACGGGAAGACGACGCTCGTCGACGCAATGTTGTGGCAGAGCGGGGCTTTCCGTGCCAACCAGGACGTCGCCGACCGCGTCATGGACTCGATGGACCTGGAGCGTGAGAAGGGCATCACGATCCTGGCCAAGAACACCGCGGTCCGCCACGGCGATGTGAAGCTGAACATCATCGACACGCCCGGGCACGCCGACTTCGGCGGCGAGGTCGAGCGCGGCCTCACGATGGTCGACGGCGTGCTGCTGCTGGTCGATGCGTCCGAGGGGCCGCTCCCGCAGACGCGCTTCGTGCTGCGCAAGGCGCTCGAGGACCGGCTGCCGGTGATCCTCGTGGTCAACAAGGTCGACCGGCCGGACGCGCGGATCGCCGACGTCGTCGACGAGATCTACGAGCTGTTCATCGACCTCGGCGCGACCGAGGACCAGATCGAGTTCCCGATCGTCTACACGAACGCGCGCGCGGGCTGGGCGTCGATGACCGAGGGCGAAGAGGGCACCGACCTGACGCCGCTGCTGGACCTGATGGTGAACCACGTCCCGGCGCCCGTGCACGAGCCGGGGCACCCGCTGCAGGCGCACGTCACGAACCTCGACGCCTCGCCGTACCTCGGCCGGCTGGCGATCTGCCGCATCCGCAACGGCACGATCAAGCGCGGTCAGCAGATCGCCTGGTGCCGCGCCGACGGCACCGTCGTGCCGGCCAAGGTCGCCGAGCTGTACGTCACCGACGCGCTCGACCGCGTCGAGACCGAGGAGGCCGGCCCGGGCGAGATCATCGCCGTGGCCGGGATCCCGGAGGTCACGATCGGCGAGACGCTCGCCGACCCGGAGGACCCGCGTCCGCTGCCGGTGATCAGCGTCGACGAGCCTTCGCTGTCGGTCACGGTCGGCCAGAACACCTCTCCGCTCGCCGGGCGCGAGGGCGACAAGCTCACCTCTCGCCAGATCAAGGACCGGCTCGACGCCGAGATGATCGGCAACGTGTCGATCCGCGTGCTCGAGACCGAGCGGCCCGACACGTGGGAGGTCCAGGGCCGCGGCGAGCTGCAGCTCGCGGTGCTGGTCGAGCTGATGCGGCGCGAGGGCTTCGAGCTGACGGTCGGCAAGCCGCAGGTCGTCACGCGCGAGATCAAGGGCGAGGTGCACGAGCCGGTCGAGCGGATGACGATCGACGTGCCGGAGGACTACGTCGGCGTCGTCACCCAGCTGCTGGCGCTGCGCAAGGGCCGGCTCGAGCAGATGGTCAACCACGGCACCGGCTGGGTGCGGATGGACTACCTCGTGCCCGCGCGCAGCCTGATCGGCTTCCGCACCGAGTTCCTCACCGAGACGCGCGGGACCGGCCTCCTCCACCACGTCTTCGACCGCTGGGAGCCGTGGGCGGGCGAGCTACGCCTGCGCCCGACGGGCTCGCTGGTCGCCGACCGCAGCGGCAAGACCGCGAGCTTCGCGCTGTTCAACCTGCAGGAGCGCGGCGTGCTGTTCGTCCACCCGGGCGAGGACGTGTACGAGGGCATGATCGTCGGCGAGAACGCGCGCCCGGAGGACCTCGACGTCAACGCCTGCAAGGAGAAGCACCTCACGAACATGCGCTCGTCGAACTCCGACGTGCTCGTACGGCTGATGCCGCCGCGGCTGCTGTCGCTCGACCAGGCGCTCGAGTTCGTGCGCGAGGACGAGGCCGTCGAGGTGACGCCGCACGCAGTGCGCCTGCGCAAGGTCGGGCTCGACGGGCTGTCGCGGGTCAAGGCTGCACGCGCTCGGGCCAAGGCGTAGTCACCCGGCCGTCTCTGCGCTACTTTTCGCGACCGGCGGAAGGCAAGGCAGGGGTTCACGACGGGCCCCGCAGGGAAGAGGTGACGTATGCCGCGGATCCAAGTGGACACGGAATCGCTGACGGCGGGCGGCGCACAGCAGTCGGCAGCCGGCGGCCAGGCGCTGGAAGCAGCGGGCGAATTGCAGGCCGCGATGGCCGCGGCCGCGGCCGCGGTCGGCGACGCCGGTGCGGGCGGCGCAGTCGGCGAGTGGGGCACTTCCTGGTCGCGCAGCCTCGCCGCTCTCGGTGACGCCACGGTGCGCACCGGCGGCAACCTCTCGGCAGCCGGCTTGGTGTACCGCGACACGGACGAAGGGCAGATGAAGCGCTGATGGCGGGGGGCGAGAGCTACGGCGGGATCACCGTCCCCGAGGGCGACCCGGGCGCGCTCGAGGCATCCGCGGGCCGGCTGGTGGCGAGCGCCGGGATGCTCCAGTCGGTCTCCGGGCACCTGAACGGCGTCCTCGGCGCCCTGTCCTGGTTCGGGCCGGCGAGCGCTCAGCACGCCGGGCTGACCGGCACCCAGAACCTGATGGCGACCACGAGCGCCAACTCGCTGATCCAGCAGGCATCGGTCATCAACGGCTACGCCGAAGTCCTGGAGGCCGCCCAGCGCCAGGGCAAGCGGGCGATCGAGCGCGCGAAGGACGCCGACCAGCGGATCCGCGAGGCGAAGGAGGACATCCGCCAGGCGGTCGCCGACCAGGGCGCCGCCCAGCTGCGCATCATCGCCGCACAGGCCGCGCAGGCGCGCTTCGTCACCGCGGTGGTCGACATCGCGCTCGGCGACGCCTCCGCTGCGGCCGCCGCGGACGCGGCCGCCGCCGAGGAGGCCGCCGCGCGGCGCGACCTACAGGCCGCCGAGGAGCGCGAGCGACGCGCCCGCATGCGCCTCGAGCACGCCGAGGACGACCGCCGCGAGGCCCAGCAGGACGGCCTCGACGCCGAGCAGGCGGTCGATATCGCGCGCACCGGCCTGATCGCGGCCGCACAGGGCGCGGGACTCCTCCCGACCCAGCCCGGCGGGCCCGCCAACCCCGCGTTCGCGGCAGCCGCCGGCATCGTGCTCGAGCAGCCGAAGCCCGCGCCCGAGTCGGACGACAAGAACTGGTTCGAGCGCCGGGTCGACGACGCCACCGGTGCCGCCGCGTGGACGTGGGACCAGGCGAAGCAGGTCCCGGGCGGCGCCTGGGAGGGCACGAAGGGCATCTACGAGGGCGGCAAGTTCGTCCTCGAGCTCAACCCCATGAGCGCCGACAACATGGCGCACCCGGGCCGGACATTCGAGCGCTACAAGCAACTCGCCGGCGCTGGCCAGTTCGCGTACGAGCACCCCGGCGAGTTCGGCAAGCAGCTGATCAACTACGAGGACCTCGCGGCCGGCCGCTACGGCGAGTGGGGAGGCAACCTCGTGCCGGACCTCGTCCTCGCGGTGACGACCGGCGGCGCCGGCACCGCCGCGACGCGCAGCGCGCGGATCGCCAAGGCGACGAGCAAGCTCAGCGAGGCCGAGCGGGCGTTCAACCGGGCGACCGATATCAAGGGCAGCATGCCGACGCAGAAGTTCCGCGACCAGAAGACGTTCGCCACACACGCCGGCGACGATGGAGCGGTCGCGATCAGCGGCGACAGCGTCGCGCAACAGCGCAAGATGCTCGAGCGCGCCGGCATCGACCCGAACCTGCTGAAGACGCAGTCCGCCGACGAGATTCGCGCGGGGATGAAGTCGGCCGCCGGCCACGACATGCCGAATCACCCGTTCGACGCGACTCGCAGCGAGGGCTACTACTACAGCACCCACGCAGAGGTCAAGCTGCTGCTCGACGAGCCTTCAAAGCCCGTTGGCGTGACCCTGCGGCCCTGCCCGGAGAGCTGCGATCCGGGCATCCAGAGCCTCGCGCACAACCTCAAGCAGGACATCGTTGTCCAGTCCCCGGACGGCGCGACGCTGTACAAGGGCGACGGCACCGTGGTCCCGAACGCATCGCCGAAGGACTTCTCCGGCGTCAACAGCCGCTGGCCCGGCGCGCTGTGGGGCGCGGGCGGCGGTGCGGCCGGACTCGCCACGTCGCCGGCCGGTCCGTGAGCGATATCGACAGCGCCATCGCGGAGGCGCTGACCGCGCTCGACGCGGCGCCGGACGGTTGGCTCGACCTGCCGGATCGCCGGCGGCTGCGGGAGGCGATGGGTCCATGGACCCCGGTGTACGAGCCCGGCGGCCCGGACGCCGGGTTGCTGCGCCGCGCGGAGCTGCACGTGGCATCCGCGCGACGCGCGCTCCCGCGCTGGGAGCAGGCGTTCCCGGATGACCGGCGCCCGCACGAGCTCGTGGAGGCGGTCATCCCGACGTTGCGAGGCGAGCAGCCGGAGGACGCGATGGCCGCGGCCGCTGCGGCCTTGCGGGAGGACGTCGACCGGCTCGCCGTGCAGCCCGACCGCCGGGAAGCGTTCTTCGCCGGCCGTGCGGCTGTCCATCTCCCCTCCGAGGCGTCGGACGGCGACCTCGACCCCGACTTCTATCCGCCCGAGATGGTGGACCGGGAGCTCGACGATCCGGTCGTCGAGGCGCTCGCCGCCTGGGCGCTCGCCGAGGACGACCCCGAGGGCACGCGCGCGTACTGGCGCTGGTACGTGACGGAGGCGTTCCCGGCCGCCTACGCGGCGGCGCCGTGACCGCGATCGCCGGCTCCATCGAGACGGCGCTCGCCGCGCTCGACGCAGCGCCAGACGGCTGGCTCGACTTGCCGGATCGCCGGCGGTTGCGGGAGGCGCTCGGACCGTGGACGCCGCCCTACGAGCCGGGCGGGCCCGACGCCGGACTGCTGCGCCGCGCGGCGCTGCTGGTGGCGTGCGTCCAGCGAGCGCTGCCGTGCTGGGAGCAAGGCTTCCCGGAGGATCGCCGCCCCCACGAGCTCGTCGCGGCAGTCATGCCGGCCCTGCACGGTGAGGTCCCGGAGAAGCGTATGGACGCCGCTGCAGCCGCACTGCGCGAAGACGTCGATCCGCTCGGCGCCCAGATGGATCGCGAGCCCGGCCCGTTCTTCGCGGGCTCCGCCGCCGTCAGCCTCACGGTCGAGGCATGGGATGGCGATCTCGATCCGGAGTTCGACCCGCCCGAGAGGCGCGATCGCGAGCTCGACGAGCCCCGCGTCGAGGCACTCGCCGCGCATGCGCTCGCGCATGGTGACCCTGAGGGTATGCGGGCGTACTGGCGCTGGTACGTGACGGAGGCGTTCCCGGCGGCGTACGCTGCGGCGTCGTGAAGCTGCGCCGAGGATCGCCGACCAAGGGCCTCGAGTTCGACCTCGAGTTCCCCGAGGGGCTCAACGTGTACCGCGACGTGCCCGGCGTCGACCTGATCGTCAGCGCCGGCGAGCTGAACGATCCCGAGTCGACGGTGATCAGCATCGGGGCCGCGCGCGACGGCGGTCCGGTGACGCGCGATGAGCACGTGCAGAAGGTCCGCCGGAACTCTGCCGAGATCGACCCTCACCTGGTCGACGAAGGCCCGATCCCGCTCGCCGGCCTCGAGTCCTGGTGGACGCTCGACACGATCGTGCTCGGCGGCCGGTCGCTCGTGCTCGAACGCTGGATGCTCGTCCGCGACGGCGTCGGCTGGACGGCGAGCGTGCAGATGCCGTGGCTCTATCTCCACCGGTTCCGCGACGGAGCCATCGCCATCGTCTCGACGCTGCGGTTCCGATGAGCGCGCCCGCGTTCAACCCCGAGACCGGCCTGCTGACCGCGCCGCGGGAGACGATCGGCGCGCTCGCGACGATCGCCACGGGCGCGGGCGAGGCGGACGCCGCCGCGGTCGACGCGGTGCTCGCCGCCGCTGGGGCAGGGTCGCTCGCCGACCCGCACCCGAAGCTCGCCGAGGCGCTCGCGCCGCTGCGCAGCCCGATCATTGGCATCCGACTCGGGAAGACCGGCTATGTGATGCCGGGCTGGATCGGTGACGGACGCTTCACGCTGCACGTGTACCGCGGCGGCGACGACGACCAGCTCGTGCCGATGCCGGCCGAGCACCTCGTGCACTTCCTGCTGTGGCTGCTCGACATCAGCCCACGCCCGCGCGATCCGCGTCCGGACGAGACGACGCTGGACGGCGCCGCGCTCGACCGCGCGGTCGCGCTGCGGCTCGGCGGCCGGCCGTCCGAGGGCCTGCTGCCCGAGCCGCTCGACGCCGCGGTCGCGCACGGATTCCGTGACTGGTGGCTGGCGAGCTCGCACTGGACACCTGCCCCGGGCGCGCCGGGCTCGCTGATGCTGGAGGCCGTCGACACAGACGCCGGGCTCTGGTCGGTCCAGCGGCTCGAGGACGACACGGCGATCGTGCGCCCGGTCACGCCTGTCAGCACGATGCTCGCGCTCGGCGACCTGCTGCCGGACAACAACCTGATCGCCCGCGACGCTCCACGACTGCCGCTCGACGCGACGCCGGTGCTCGGCGGGCCGGTCGCCTGGGTCGCCGACGTGCTGCGCTGAGCCCCGATGGCGACCTACCGCCTGGACCCGCTGGGAATCCTCGAGATCGAGCCGCTGGAACTCGACGACGGGTCGGTGCTGCACGAGCTGATCGCACCGCTGCGGGCGCCGAGCGCGAGCCGCGCGGGAGTCTCGGTCCACGGTGAGCCCGCGCTGGCGGGTGACACCGCGCTCGACCTCACCGACCAGGCGATGTCAACGCTCGGCGGCGACGAGGTGCTCGTCGACTGGGAGCCGTGCGAGCTGGGCGGCGAGCGCGCGGTCCGCACACTCATCCTGCTCCAGCTCGGCGGCGTCGCAACGGTGGTTCTGGAGCAGTGGAGGCTCGTCTCCGCGGGCCAGCGCTGGGTCGTGACCGCGAGCGCGGACCTGGCGGGGTGGCCGCGGATCGCGCCCGGGCTGCGCGGCGTGGTCGCGACGCTCGAGGTCGCGCCGTGAGCTTGCCGCCCGGGCTGACGGTCGACGCGGCGCGCGCCGAGGTGCGCGGTCCGGCGGACGCGATCCACGCCCTGCTCACCGACGCGGACGCCGACGAGCTCGCCCCGCCGCTGCTCGCCGCGGGCGTCCGGGCGGCCAGGACGCCGACGGCGCGCTTCCGCGTGACCGGCCTCCAGCAGCCGGTCGAGGCACTCGCTGACGCGCACGCCGCCGCGCTGCTCCTGCCGCTCGGCGCCGATGAGACCGCGTTGCGCGCCTGCACGCCGAGCGGACTCCTCGGGCTGCTGGTGCGCGCGGTCGGGCTGGGGCCGCGGCCACGGCCCGTGGATGGCGGGACGCTCAGCGTGCCGGCCGCCCGGATGGCGCAGGTCGTCGCCGAGCGCTCCGCCGCGACTGCCGGGCTCGACGAGGCGCAGGAGCAGTTGCTCCAGGAGCACCTCGACGCGCTCGTCGAGCACTGGCGGATCGAGGTCCACGGGCCGGGCACCGACGAAGGCCCCGTGGGCTGGTACCTCGAGGTGCTCGACAGCGAGCGCGGGCTATGGACCATCGCCGACGGCGCGGAGGGCCGACTGACGCTCACGCCGACGCACGCGACCGCGGTGCTCGACGAGCTCGCGGCGCTCCCCGGGCACGTCGGCCTCGGCTAACAGGTCGTAGCGACGTCCGGCTCCGGGCGGTCGCCGACCTCGAGCCGGGTCAACTCGCTGCCGCGGCGCTCGAGCAGGGCGGCCTCCACGTCCCGGCCGGTCACCCGCTCCTGGTAGCTCGTCCCGTCCGCGCTCGTGTGCAGCGTGATGTCGAGATCGTGCGTGAGCGCGAGGCGCATGAAGTGGCCGCGGGCGAACTGGAGCGAAGGGATCGTGTCCGCGTACTGACTGCGTCGCTCCAGATAACAGAGTTGCGCCCGGTCAACTTCCACGAGCACCGCGTCGATCGCCCGCTCACGGGCGCGATCCGCCAGTTCCACGCCGGGCGGCCGCACAGGCTGGAGATTCCGGGCCGTGGTCCCGGCGATCACCACGATGAGGCCGAGGAGGACAAAACGCCCGTCCACTCGAACCAGGGTATTCCCTCTTGCGTAGCCCTCGCTAGGTTTCCGTCAGTTGCCCCGGGGACCAAGGGGATCACGGAGAGCCGACCCGGGCACCGGCTCTCCAAGGGGAGGTTCAAAGTTGAGCAGGATTTCTGCGCGCGGGGTTGTCCTCGCGCTGTTCGCACTCGCTGTCGTGGGTGCGCCGGCGGCGTCTGCCGCCGAACGGCAGACCTACATCGTGCAGCTCGCGGCCCCGCCGGTCTCGAGCTATACGGGCGGCACGCAGGGCATTCCGGCCACGAGCCCGAAGGCCACCGGCCGCCAGATCACACGGAGCGCGGACGCCGTGCAGGCGTACCGATCGTTCCTCGCCGACCGCCAGGCGGCGGTCCTCGGCCGGCTCGGGAGCGCCGCGCCCAAGCCGACGTACTCGTACCGGATGGCGTTCGCGGGCTTCGCCGCGGGCCTCACGTCCGACCAGGCGCGCACGCTGCGGCGCGCTCCCGGCGTCGCGCGCGTGTGGCGCGACGCGGTCGCGAAGCCGCAGGCGGCCCCGACGCCCGACGAGTCGCTCGGCGGCAAGACCGGCGACGGCGCGTCCTACCTCGGGCTCACGACCGGCCTGTGGCAGAAGCTCGGCGGCGTCAACCACGCCGGTGAAGGCGTGATCGTCGGCGTGCTCGACACCGGCATCGTGCCGGAGCATCCGAGCTTCGCCGACCGGCCCGGCGCCGGCTACCGCGGCCCGCGCTTCACGCCGCCCGACGTGTGGGACGGCGCCTGCCAGGCGGGCGAGCGGTTCTCCACCAGCGACTGCAACAACAAGCTGATCGGCGCGCGCTACTTCGTCGACGGCTTCGGCCGCGACCGCGTCGACCCGACTCGGCTTCCTGTCGCCGCGCGACGACGACGGGCACGGCAGCCACACCGCCTCGACCGCCGCCGGCAACTTCGGCGTCGACCCCAGCGATCGACGGCAACGACCTCGGCGTCGACGTGATCTCGGGCATCGCCCCGCGCGCGTACGTCGCCGCGTACAAGGTCTGCTGGGAGTCCGACGTGTCCCCCGCGGGCTGCGCGAACTCCGACTCGGTGGCCGCGATCGACCAGGCCGTCGCCGACGGCGTCGACGTCATCAACTACTCGATCGGATCGGACAGCAGCGCGCTGATCGGCCCGACGGAGGTCGCGTTCCTCGGCGCCTCCGACGCCGGCGTGTTCGTGGCGAACTCGGCCGGCAACGCCGGGCCGGGCGAGTCGACCGTCGGCTCGCCCGCAGCGGTGCCGTGGCTGACCACGGTCGCCGCCGCGTCGCTGGCGCGGACGTTCGAGGCCACCGCCACGGTCCACGCGGGCGGCGACGACGCTCGCCGTCAAGGGGGCATCGGTCACCAACGAGCTGCCGGAGACGCCCGCTCGTCGACGCGGCGACGTCCGCGGGGCCGGGCGTGTCCGCGGCGGACGCGGAGCTGTGCAAGCCCGACACGCTCGACGCGACGAAGGTCGCCGGCGCCGTCGTGCTGTGCAAGCGCGGCGACAACGACCGGATCGACAAGAGCCACAACGTGCTGCTCGCGGGCGGCGTGGGGATGATCCTCTACAACGTCTCCGACGCGCAGGAGCTCGTGACCGACACCCACTGGGTGCCGAGCGTGCACGTGTCGTTCACGGACGGCACGCGCGTGAAGGCTCTGATCGCCCGCGGTACGACCGCCGAGCTGACCGCTGGCAGCGCGACCGGCCTGCCGCGCGGCGGCATCCTCGCGGCGTTCTCGTCGCGCGGCCCGCAGACCGCGGTGCCGGACATCCCGAAGCCCGACGTCACAGCGCCGGGCGTGAACATCCTCGCGGCGGCGGCGCCTGAGCCGGCCGTCAGTTCCGGCCTGAAGCCGGGCGAGGTGTTCCAGTCGATCAGCGGCACCTCGATGGCCTCGCCGCACGTGGCGGGCGCGGCGGCGCTGCTCACGCAGCTCCACCCGCTGTTCACACCGGCCGAGCTGAAGTCGTCGCTGATGACGAGCGCCAACCCGGACGTGCTGAAGGAGGACGGCGTCACGGACGCCAACGCCTTCGACAAGGGCTCCGGCGAGATCGACCCGAACAAGGCCGCCGACCCGGGCCTCGTGCTCGACACGACCACCGACGAGTACATCCGCTACCTCGAGGGCCAGGACCCCGATCTCGTGATCGGGAGCCCGACGCCGATCGCGGCGACGGACCTGAACATCGCGTCGATATCCAACGCGAAGGTCCCAGGCGCGATCACGACCAGCAGGACGCTGGAGGCCGTGACGCAGGTCGCCACGCGCTGGGACGTCCGGCTCGAGGGCCTGCCGGGCTTCACGGCGACGTTCTCTCCGCGGAGCTTCACGCTCAAGCCGGGGTCGGAGCAGACCATCGGCATGACGTTCCGGCGCACGACGGCGACGCTGGACGAGTACTCGTTCGGCGCGGTCGTGATCGAAGGCGGCGGCAGGACCGTGCGCCTGCCGGTGTCGCTCAAGCCGATCGCGCTGAAGGCGCCCGACACGATCACCGTGAACACGACGGCCGCCTCCGGCAGCCGCGCGTTCACCGTCCAGACCGGGTTCGCCGGGCCGCTCACCGCGCAGGGCTTCGGCCTCGCGGTGCCGCAACTCAACGCCGGCAAGCACATCTCAGCGACCACCGGCAACCCGAACCTGTCGGGAACCGACCCGGGCACGCAGCTGTACCCGGTGACCGTCCCGGCCGGCTCGCAGCTGTTTGCCTCACGGCTGTCCAACGTGGACGGCGGTGACCCGAACACAGACCTCGACCTGTACGTGTACCTGGACCCGAACGGCGACGGCAACTACGCCGATGCCCAACTGGTCGACGCGTCGGCGAGCGGTTCCTCCGACGAACGGGTGACGATCCCGTTCCCGGACGCCGGCAAGTACGTGGTGGCGGTCGTGGGCTTCACCACCTCCGTGCCGGACTCGGTGTACGACGTGACCAACTGGGTCGCGACCGACGCGCAGCCGGACAACCCGGCGCCCGCTCCGGGGATCACGGTGACCGGCGACCCGGTCAACGCGACCAACGGGGCGAACGTGCCGCTGACGCTCAACTGGTCGGACGTCGCGGCGCTCGGCACCTACCTCGGTGTCGTCACCTACCACCAGGGCGCGACTCCGTCCGACGCGAACGAGATCGGCATGTCGGTCGTCGAGCTCAACCGCACCGGGACGCCCTCGCCCGGCGGTGCGCCGGCGAGCACGCCGGGAGCAGCGCCGAGCGCCGGCGGCACATCGCCGGCCGCCACAGGCGGCGTGCTCGGCGCTCAGGCCGGATTCGCGCTCGGCCTGCGCTCCGCGAAGGTGAGCGGACGCACGCTGGTGCTGCGCCTGCGCAGCATCGGCCGCCCGGCGCTGCGCGTGGTCGTCATGCGCGGCTCCCGGACGGTCGCCCGCGGCGCGGCGAGGGCCGTCAAGGACGGGGCGCGGACGGTTCGCGTCCACCTCAACCGCAGGCTGGCCCACGGTCGCTACACGGTCCGCGTGACCGGCGTGGCGGACGGGTACCGCACCGCCCGCACGGTGGCCGTGCGGGTCCGCTAGACGGGGATGGCGCCGGGCGCGTTCGCGCGCCCGGCGCCAATCCGCGCGAGCGACGCGGGGCCGATCCGGGTACCGGGTCAGCGTGGCCGTCGCACCGCTCGTCGCCGAGGACTGGGGGTTCGACCCGCTCGAGCCGGCGGGCGCGGCGGAGCTGTACCGCCGCCTCGACGCGGCCGAGCCTCAGCGGGTCCGGCGAGCGGAGCTCGAGGGCCACGTCGGGTTGACCGTGCGCGAGCTCTACGAGCTCGGCTGCACGCTCGCGCCGCTGAGCGCTCGCCGGATCGGCGGGATGACCGGATGGCGCCTTGCGGTCGTCGCCGGCGCGCTGGTGGCGAGCGTCGGGATCGCGGGCGCCCTGATCGGCTGCCTCGACGCGCTCGGGATCGATCGCGGCGACAGCGACCCGCTCGACGCCGGGAGCGGGCTCGGGCTCGCCGTCCTGTTCCTCGCCTGCGCTTACGGCGGGCTCGCGCTGCTGCGACGGGGCGTCCGCGGGTTGCGCACGCTCGCAGCGAAGCGCCGACTCGCCGGGCGGAACGCGGCGCGGCCCCCGGCCGACGATCCGCACGGCCGCGCGACGGTCGCCGTCCTACGTGGACCGGGGCTACTGCGCG
The DNA here is from genome assembly GCA_963792385.1 of uncultured Solirubrobacteraceae bacterium. Lineage (GTDB taxonomy): Bacteria > Actinomycetota > Thermoleophilia > Solirubrobacterales > Solirubrobacteraceae > DASSUW01. The sequence continues at coordinate 189,808 of CAWBVZ010000006.1, forward strand.
TGCAGTTGCTGTGGGTGCGCGGCGACGCCGAGGACGCCGCCTATGTCGAGGTACGGACGCTGGCCGAGCGACGAATCGACGAGGACGACGCCGGTCGCGCGGAGGACGCGATCGCTGCGCTGTCGGAGATCGCCCTGCGGACCGACAACGCGCACGCGCTGCGCCGGTACGGCGGTCTCGCCGCGCTCGGGCTCGGCCGCCGCCGGCGCCGCGGAGTCGCCGAGCGACCGCACGCTCCTGACGCGCCGGACGCCGACGCGCCACCGCTCGAGGTCGGACCGACGTGGGAGCCCGAGCCGCTCACCGACGCCGGCCAGGCCGAGCTCGCCCGTCGTCTCTGCCTGGCGCCGCGCGAGCGATGGAGCGCGGCGGTGCTCGAGCCGCTGCTCGTTACGCGCGCCGCCGAAGTGCCGCGAGGGGCGCCGCCGTGGCCGCGCGAGCGTCAGCGCGGTCCGGCGCGGCGCGACCTGCGCAAGCGGGTTCGGTGGGCGGTGTGGGCCGGCATCGTCACCTTTGTCTTCTGCATGTTCTCCGGCGGCGACGAGGCCCAGCCGACCGGCGAGGCGGTGGCGATCGGCTGCGCCGCGCTCGCCGCCGCCGCCATGGTCGCGCTCGTCTCGTGGCTGATCGCCCACCGCAGCGCGGGACGCCGGCTGGCGCGCGCCGTCCGCGCCGCGGCGGGCCGGCCGCCGCTAGCGCTCGAACAGGGATTGCCGGGGAGCGCCGGCCTTGTCGCCGTGGCCCGCGCGCGCGGCCGGATCGTGCTCCTCCATGTGCGGCCGGCGCCCGACGACGGCCACGCGGGCGAGCTCGAGGTACGGACGATCGCCACGCGCGAGGTCGACGACGACGACCTCGACTCGCTCGGCACGTTCTGCACGATTGCAGCCGAGGCGCGGCTGCGCTCGCAGAGCGTCGGCCGGTCGGCGCACTACCTCCACACGCTGCTCGCCCGGCTCGGGCGCGTGCCGGCGACGATCGGCGAGCCCGCGCTGCGCCGCGAGCCGCTGGCGTGGGTCGCCGTGCTGCTCGGGGGCGTGCTGGTCGCCTCGTCGGTCAAGCACTTCGTCGCCGGCACCTGGTTCGAACACGGCGTCGGCAGCCGCGCGATCAGCTACGCGTGGGTGTTGCTGGCGGCGTACATCGTGGTCACGGCGGCGCGCCGGATCCGCGATCCCTTCGCCCTCTAGAGCCCATAGGATCGGGCGATGAGCGAGCCAACCAAGTTCCTGCTCGGCGAAGAGCAGATCCCCACGCACTGGATCAACCTGCTGCCGGACATTCCGGGCGACCCGCTGCCGCCGCTCAACCCCGGCACCGGCCAGCCCGCCGGACCCGACGACCTCACGCCGATCTTCCCGATGGGGCTGATCATGCAGGAGGTCTCGCCCGAGCCCGAAGTCGAGATTCCCGACGAGGTGCGCGAGGCGTACGGCCTGTGGCGGCCGACGCCGCTGTTCCGCGCCCGCCGGCTGGAGCGCGCGCTCGGCACGTCCGCGCACATCTACTACAAGTACGAGGGCGTCTCGCCGGCCGGCTCGCACAAGCCGAACACCGCGGTCCCGCAGGCGTACGAGAACGCCAAGGCCGGGATCAAGAAGCTCGCGACGGAGACCGGCGCCGGGCAGTGGGGCTCGTCGCTCGCGTTCGCGTGCTCGCTGTTCGGGCTCGAGTGCGAGGTCTTCATGGTCGGCTCGAGCTACGACCAGAAGCCGTACCGGCGCTCGATGATGGAGACGTGGGGCGCGACCGTGCACCGGTCGCCGTCCGACCGCACCGGGTCGGGCCGCGCGCAGGCCGCCCACCCGACGGGCTCGCTCGGGATCGCGATCTCCGAGGCGGTCGAGGTCGCCGCCCAGGACCCGGACTGCAACTACTCGCTCGGCTCGGTCCTCAACCACGTGCTCCTGCACCAGACCGTGATCGGGCAGGAGGCGATCCTCCAGATGCAGATGGCGGGCGAGGAGCCGGACGTGATCGTCGGCTGCGTCGGCGGCGGCTCGAACTTCGCCGGCATGGCCTTCCCGTTCCTGCGCGCAGGGTCGAAGGCCCGCTTCGTGGCGGCCGAGCCGGCCGCGTGCCCGACGCTCACCCGCGGCGTGTACCACTACGACTTCGGCGACACCGCCGGGCTGACGCCGCTGATGCCGATGTACACGCTCGGGCACGACTTCGTGCCGCCGCCCGTGCACGCCGGCGGCCTGCGCTACCACGGCGACGCGCCGATGCTGTGCGGGCTCGTGAAGGCCGGCAGGATCGAGGCGCGCGCGTACAAGCAGAACGAGACGTTCGAGGCGGCGGTGCGGTTCGCCCGCACCGAGGGCATCATCCCGGCGCCCGAGCCGGCGCACGCGATCCGCGCGGTGATCGACGAGGTCGAGCGCGGCGAGGCGAACGTGATCCTGTTCGGCCTCTGCGGCCACGGCCACTTCGACCTCGCCGCCTACGACGCGTACCTCGCCGGCACGCTCGAGGACCCGGAGTTCTCCGAGTCCGACATGGAGGCGGCGTTGGCGCGGCTACCCGAGGCGCCCGCGATCGCTTAGGACAAGGCGGAGCGGAGCACGGCCACCGTCTCGGCGAACGCCGCGTCGGTGGCCTCGGCGTCGTAGCGCGGCCCGACGTCGCGGCCGAAGGCGTGCTCGGCGTCGTACTCGCTCCAGCGGAAGCGCGTGCCGGCGGACTCCAGCCCGCGCTTGATCACGTCGCGCCCCTCGGCGGGCGTGTGCGGGTCGCGGCTGCCGAAGATCAGCAGCAGCTCGCCCTCGATCTCACCGGCGCGGGCGAGGGAGCCCGCGTCGGCGTCGGCGCCGAGCTTGCCGTCGTGCAGACCGGTCGGGTACCACAGCGCGGTCGCCCGCACGCGCGGGTCGAAGGCGGCGCGGAAGCCGAGGTGCCCGCCCGTGCAGTGGCCGGTCGCGGCGAGCCGTCCATCGGCCACGCGAGCGTGGCGCTCGAGATAGTCGAGCGCCGCGCTGATGTCCTCGTCGAAGGCGGCGACCGGCGTGCGCTCGACGTCGGCCTGCCCGCGCGCCTTGCCCTCGTCGTCGAAGCCCAGCACCGTGCCGGGCGGCTCGATCCGGTGGTAGATCTCGGGCGCGGCGACGACGAACCCGTGGCCGGCCAGCCGCGCGCACCAGCGCAGCGTCGACTCGGTCAGCTGGAAGATGTCCGAGTAGAAGACGACGCCCGAGTGGCGCCCCTCGCGCGGCGCCGCGACGTACGTGCGCATCGCCCGGCCACCCACAGGGACGTCGACGTATGCCTGGGAGATCACCATCAGCGCGGCCGCAGTCCGAGGATCATCCGGTCGACGGCGTCGGCCACCAGCGCGTCCAGCCCGGCGTCGTCGAGCATCCCGCTGTTGACCATCGAGGCGAGGCCCTGGAGCGCCGCCCACGCTACGGTCGCGACGCCCTCGGGATCGCCGGGCACGACCTCGCCGGCAGCCTGGCCCTCGGTGATCAGCGCGAGCGGCGCCTCGAACGCGCGGTCGGCCGCCGCGCGCAGGCTGTCCGCGGCGTCGGGCCGATACTTGCCGGCGAACATCAACTCCAGCAGCGCAGCGTGCTGGGTCGCGAACCTGACGTAGGTCTGCGAGAACGCCAGCAGCCGCGCGTGAAAGCCGCTGCCGGCGGCCTCCATCGCCGCCCGCAGCTCCTGGCCGAGGCGCTCGAAGCCGTCCTCGGCGAGCGCGTCGAGCAGCGATTGTTTGTCCGCGAAGTGGCGGCGAGGCGCGGCGTGGCTGACGCCGACGTGGCGCGCGAGCTCGCGCAGGGAGAGGTTCTGGGCGCCGTGCTCGCTCAGCGTCCGCTCGGCGCACGAGAGCAGGGCCGACCGCAGGTTGCCGTGGTGATATGGGCGGGGACGCGCGGTCATCTCTCCCGATCGTAGCGATCCTATGTTGTCATTGACAGCATTGTTGTCACCAGCTACTTTGAATGCATGACCTCTTCGAAGTGGACCGCCCAAGACCTCCCCAGCCTCGAGAACCGCACGTTTGTCGTCACCGGCGCGAACAGCGGCATCGGCCTCATCGCGGCGCGCGCGCTCGGCGGCGCCGGCGCGCACGTCGTGCTCGCCGTTCGCAACACCGCCAAGGGCGAGGAGGCCGCCGCCTCGATCCAGGGCAGCACGGAGGTGCGCCCGCTCGACCTCGCCGACCTCGACTCGGTGCGGGCGTTCGCCGACGCGTGGGAGGGCGAGATCGACGTTCTCATCAACAACGCCGGCGTGATGGCTGTGCCCGAGCAGCGCACGAAGGACGGGTTCGAGATGCAGATCGGCACCAACCACCTCGGCCACTTCGCGCTCACCAACCTGCTCCTGCCGGCGATCACCGACCGGGTCGTGACCGTCGCCTCGGGCGCCCACCGCGCGGGGTCGATCCGGCTCGACGACCTCAACTGGGAGCAGGGCAGCTACCACCGCTGGCGCGCCTACGGCCAGTCGAAGCTCGCCAACCTGCTCTTCACCGCCGAGCTTCAGCGCCGGCTCGACGCGGCCGGATCGAGCGTCCGGGCGGTTGCCGCACACCCGGGCTGGGCCGCCACGAACCTCCAGAATCGCACCGAGAACCGGCTTCAGAACGCGGTGATGGCGATCGGTAACAAGGTGATCGCCCAGAGCGACGAGAAGGGCGCCCTCCCCACGCTCTTTGCGGCGACGCAGGACCTGCCGGGCAACAGCTACGTCGGCCCGGACGGCTTCCAGGAGCAGCGCGGCCATCCGACGCTCGTCGGGCGCAGCGGCGCCGCCCGCGATACCGAGACCGCGGAGAAGCTGTGGACCCTGTCGGAGGAGCTGACCGGCGTCGCGTTCCCGCTCGCCCCGGCGGTGGCATGACGCGAACCGCTCGGCGCTCGATCAGGCGATCAAGCGCCGCCATGTAGCCCGCGCGATCCGCAACCGCTCTGGGTCAACAGTGGCGTCGAGCGTGCGATCGTCGAGGTCGAGGGCGGCCTCGACGTTGCGAAGCCACTGCCTCTCGCTGGGCTTCAGCGTCTCGGCCTCGGCGCGTGGATCGGTCATGAGGCCGAGGAGTGTGACGAGATCCTGGCGCTGGTCTGCCGGGCGATCGTGGACTCCCAGGCTTCGCGCCTTGAGCAGGATCGCTCCGAGCAGCGTCGGGCGGCGAAGCCTGACGCGCTGGTCGTCGACAACGATGACGACCGTTTCGGCGCGGCTCAGCGCCTGCGTCCCACCGGGAATCTGGATCGTGCGGAACTGCGCGTCGGTCATCGCTGGCCGACCGAGACCGTCAGGGGCGAGGACGTCGACGATGTGTCCGTCGACCTCGAACCGGAAGCCCTTCTCGAAGTCGACGCCTGAGACCTCGTACCGCAGCGCGCCGAGGCGCTCCTCGAGGCGCGACGTCACCCATTGGGTGCCGCTCGGTCGCTGCCGAGCGTCGCCAAGGATGTCGATATCCACCGTCGGCCGCGCGATCTGTCCGAATTCGATGGCATACAGCGCCACCATCAGTCCACCGACGAGGCTCCACCGCATCCGTTCATCGTCGAGGACCTGGGCGATCTTCGCGACGGTGCGCCAGAGCGCCATGGTCTCGGGATCCAGGGCATCGATGCGGATCTCCAGCAGCGGTTTGGGCGCCTCACTGGCCATCTAGGTTCGCCCGCTCCCGTGGTTGAGCTTCTCGAGCAACTCCATGCCGACCCGCGAAGACCGCGCGTCGGGATAGGACGCGAGGTCCACGGCAACCGCCGCCTCGGGCGCGGTCCGGCGGCCGTCGAGCACCCACGCGTCGTCGGGGACGACGCGCAACGTGACGTTGGTCTGCGACGCCGGCGCATCTTCGAGCCCGTACGCACGCACGATCTCGTCAAAGAGCTCGGCGGGCAGGTAAGCGTCGACCGTGTCCGGCGCCGCGAGCTCCAGGTGGAGAGCGCCGGACGCGCTCGAGCCCGTCATGGCTAGCGCATCCTCACCGTACAGCGTGCGCAACTCGCCGGGCAGCGCCCACAGCCGATGGGTCTGAGCGCGGCGCTCGAGGCGTCCGCGGATCGCAGCGAGCCCTTGATACTGCAGGGCTTTACGCATACGCCAGAGGGCCGTCGCGTTGGTGCCGTCCGGGATCGGCTCCCCGGATGCCTCGAGCAGCAGCGTCCAGACATTACGCGCGCCGAGCGGCCTGCCCGCGGGCATTGGATCGCGACGACGAGCGACGACGCTGTCCCAATGCACGAGCCAGACGCCCCCCACCTTGTCGGCCCGCAATGCACCGTCGGCGATCAGCGCCCGGACCCGCGAGGGATGAACGCCGAGCTCGCGTGCGGCCTGCCGGACTCCAACCAGCTCAGACATATCAAAAGCATAGCGTCTCTAACTGTATTTCGTAAATACAAGCAACCTAGCTTGCATTATGATGTGCAGCGGTGGCCTAGGAGTCCCAGATCGGCCCGAAGGCTGGGATGCCGAGGCGCTCGAGGCCGTGGACAAGGCCGAGTGTCGCAGCCTTGTTGCTGACGACGAAGACGGCTTCTGCGTCGAAGTCCCAACACGCTTCGCGCGCCAGCTGCACGAGGTCGGGCTTGCCGCGCTGCGTCGTGTCCCAGATCACCGCATCAGGTTGCGCGGCCTCGACCTCGTCGACGAGGGCGTCGCCATAGGTGGCGCGCGGGCTCCGTACCGACCACACGAGCTTGGCCGGGACGCGCGCGGCCAGGATCTGCCCGAGGCAGGGTCCGATCCCGCTGCCGGTGACGACGTAGACGACCCGCTCGTACAGGACCGCGACCTTGGCCATCGGCGCTGACGTCGGCACGCCGCGCACCCAGACGTGCGACGGCGGATCGTCGATGAAGCGGCCGGTCCAGTCGCCGGCGCGGGAGATGAGCAGTCGGTATCCCGTCTTGCCGGGAGTCGCCACGGTCGCAAACGAATGCCATTCGCGCAGCGGGCTGCGGCTGATCCCGACGGCCGAGGCGACCGCCGGCGTGACCCCGTAGTCGAACCGGACGATCGCGGCATGCGACGACGGGCGCTCGACCGTCACCGGGACCCGGCGAAGCCGCAACCACGGCGCGGCGATGCTCGCCGTCACGATCACCAGCACGCAGACCTGCCAGCTTGACGCGATCGCGTCGAGGGCGGACCCGTCGCTCTGCCCGACGGCGAGGTGGACGGTCAGCGCCCAGAACAGCGCGATCGCCGTCCAACCCCCGAACCGGTGGCTGAGCTCGAACACGTTGTGGGCGCGGCTCCGCACCGCCGGAGCCGCACACACGACGACGACCACGGCCAGCGTCGCGAGGCAGCCGGCGAGGACGACGGTGGTGAGTGAGACGCTCCCCGGGGTCCGCAGGCGCCCGATGATCGCCACGGACGTGAAGGCGCACAGCCACGCCGTCCCCGCGAGCGCGCTGCCGACATGGATCCCGCCGACGTGGTGCACCTTCGACACGCTCCATCGCACCCAGAGCGGCCACGAACGCGATCCGCGGCCTGCCAGCCCGAATAGGACGTTGAGCACGTGCTGCTGGCGGATCAAGACGGCCGCCGTGAGGTTCAGGAGCATCAGGGCCGCGAGCGCCGACAGCGCGCTGCCGTCGTCGATCAGCCAGTCGCCTCGGTCGAGGTGGAACCAGAGCACCCCCACGTTGATCAGCGCAACGAGGAGGATGAGCCGGTTGTACGGCATCAGGCGCGGATGACTGAACGCGCGGCGGGTCGCCGGCGCAAGCCGGATCGGGGCCTCGGCCGTTAGGGCAGCTGAAACGCTCACTCCACAAGGACGCCGCCGGCCCGGGTGGAATTCCCGGACCGGCGGCGCCTTGCTCTCCGCTACTCGTACGCGAGCGCGGTGAGCACGTCGAGCCGCGAGGCCCGGCGTGCCGGGATCACCGCCGCCAGCACGCCCGCGAGGGCGGCGACGATCGTGAGCACGACGAGCGAGCCTGCCGGGATCGCGAACGTCAGGCCCTCGTCGGCGAACACCGTGGTGACGATCGCCGCCAGGCCGAGCCCGGCCGCGATCCCGAGCGCCGCGCCCATCAGGGCGGTGATGACGCTCTCGTGGCGGACCATCCGCCGCACCTGGCGGCGCGACATTCCGACTGCCCGCAGCGTGCCCAGCTCGCGGGTGCGCTCGAACGTCGAGAGCACCAGCGTGTTGACGATCCCGAACAGGCTCACGATCACGGCGAGCGCGAGCAGGACGTAGAAGATCGCCAGCAGCGAGTCGATGTCGGCGGTCACGGAGTCGATGTACGCGCCCTTCGTCTGCGCCTTGGTGTCCGGGAACGGCTTCAGGGCCCGGGTCAACGCGGCGCTGTCGGAGGCGGACACGTACGTGACGACGTTGCGGTTGTTCTCGAAGGCACCCTCGAACGTGCCCTGCGAGATCGTGATCGGGCCCATCGCGAGCGCGTCGAGCACCGGCGACTTCTCGATCGCCCGCACCGTCAGGTGCAGCGCGGTGCCCTTCGGGGACGTCACGTCGAATTGCTTGCCGACGGTCAGCCCGTGCTCGGTGGCCAGGCCCTCGTCGACGATCGCGCCGTCGCGGCCGAGCGAGGCGACCACCGCGTCGGTGCCGACCTTGTAGTCGAACGAGAACCGTCCGTCGACCGTGGCCGGATCGATCGAGTTCACGATCTCCTTGTCGCCGAAGGCGAGACCGACGTCCTGACGGACGGCGGTGACTCCGTCGATGCCGGGCGAGTCAGCCACGGTGCGCGCGACTGCCGGGTCGGTCGGCGACCAGCCGTCCGCGCCGGTGATCACGTGCGTCGCCGCGATCCGCTTGTCGAGCGTGCCCGACGTCGTGTCGCGCAGGCCCTGCGCGATCACGGTGACCAGCGTCACGAGCGCGACGCCGATCATCAGCGCCGAGGCGGTCGCCGCGGTACGGCCGGGATGCCGCATCGCGTTGCGCCGCGCGAGCACGCCCGCCGAGCCTCCGAGCCGCGCGGCCGGACGGCCGAGCAGCGAGGCGAGGCCGCGGACCGCACGCGCCGGCAGCCGCACTTTGTGCGTCCCCGGCTCGGCGTCGTGCAGCGCCGCGACCGGCGGCACGCGCGTCGCCCGCCATGCCGGGATCAGGCCGGCGACGAGCGTCACCAGCGTGCCCACGAGCATCGAGACGAGCACCGTCCGCCCGGCGAACACGGTGCCCGCGTCCGGGAGCGAGAGGTCCATCGAGCGGAACACCGCGTCGAGGCCCTTGGCGATCCCGAAGCCGGCCGCGAGGCCGAGCAGCGACGCCAGCAGGCCGATCGCCAGCGCCTCGAGCATCACCGAGCCGAGCACCTGCCGGCGCGCGGCGCCGACCATCCGCAGCAGCCCGAACTCACGTGAGCGCTGGGCGACGGTGATCGAGAGCGTGTTGAAGATCGTGAACGCCCCGACGAAGATCGCCACGAAGCCGAACACGAGCAGGACGGTGCGGATGATCGAGATGAACTGCTCCAGGCCCTTGAGCGTGAAGCGATCGTGTGCACGGGCGGTCTGGACCTGGGCGGACGTGCCGACCGCGTGACCGACGGCCTGGCGGACGTCGGCGGCGGCGACGCCGACGCGCCCGGCGACCAGGATCGAGTCATACGCGTCGCCCTTGCCGAACAGCTCCTGCGCTGCGCGCAGGTCGAACACGGCGGCGGTCGCGACCCCGAGTGACTTGACGGTGCCGAAGCGGGCGATGCCCACGAGCGTGTACTCGCGTGCCGCGCCGGGCGTCGTCACGCGCACGGGCGCGCCGATCGCGTAGTGCTGCTTCTCGGCCGTGGCGGCGTCGATCACGACCTCGCCCGGCCCGGTGGCCCAGCGGCCGGAGTCGAGCCGGAACGGCGTGGTGGCCTCGGCGCCCGCGGTGCGGGAGTCGTAGCCGACGCCGAAGTACGGTCCGTCGCCGACGGGCTTGCCGTCGCGCCCGACGATCTTGGCCTCGTCGGACACGTCGCCGACGGCGACCGCAACCGAAGGAACTGCACGGACGGTGTCGAGCAACTTCGCATCAACGGTCGGCCGCTTCGCCGTCCAGTCGGTCGCATCGACCTTGAACGCGGTGCGGCCGGCGACGACGGCGTCGGTGCCGTCGTAGGCGGCGGAGGACAGGCTGTCCGAGGCGCCGCGCATGGTGTCGGTCAAGGTGAATGCGCCGCTCACCATGGCGACGCCGAGCACGATCGCCAGCATCGTCAGGAGCGTGCGCACCGGGCGCGCGACCAGACCTCTGAGAGCTACACGCTTCATCGGCCCGCCGCCTCCTTCATCACCGCGAGGACGTCGGCCTCGGTCGGATCGGCGAAGTCGGCGACGACGCGCCCGTCGGTCAGGTACAGCACGCGGTCGGCGATGGCCGCCGCGCGCGGGTCGTGCGTGACCATCAGCGTCGTCTGGCCGTCGAGATCGACGGCATCGCGCAGGAGCTGCAGGATGCCGGCGCCGGCCTCGGAGTCGAGGTTGCCCGTCGGCTCGTCGGCGAACAGGACGGTCGGGCGGGTGATCAGCGCGCGGGCGATCGCGACGCGCTGCTGCTGGCCGCCCGACAGCTCGGCCGGCCGGTGGCCGCGGCGCTCGGTGAGCCCGACGCGCGCGATCAGCGCGTCGACGTCACCGGCCGGCGGCTTGCTGCCGGCGATCGCCAGCGGGAGCACGATGTTCTCCTCCGCGGACAGCGTCGGGAGCAGGTTGAAGGACTGGAAGACGAACCCGATGTGCACGCGGCGCAGGCGGGTCAGCTCGCGGTCCTTCATGCGCGTGATGTCGTGGCCGGCGACCTGGACGCTGCCGGAGGTCGGCGTGTCGAGGCCGGCCAGCAGATGCATCAGCGTCGACTTGCCGGAGCCCGACGGGCCCATCACGGCGGTGAACTGCCCGGCGGGCAGCGTGAGCGACACGCCGCGCAGGGCGTGCACGCTGGAGTCACCGTCGCCGTACGTGCGCGCTAGCGCGGTAGCGGAGACGGCCGTGGTGCTGCTGAGGGGAGCTTCAACGAGAGCGGACAAGGGGAGGGAGTTCCTTTCAGAACGCGAGGGAGGCCTCGCGCGTGACACGCGAAAGGCAGGCTTCCAGGGCACCAGCGGACAGCAGGGCGCTCGTCGCTTGAGCGAGGAGGCGTCCGGCGAACCCGCCGGACGGGCGGACGGACACGGATGCGCGCACTTCGCTGCCGCCTTCGATGGCGGCGAGCTCGTACGCGACGTGGAAGTCCACGGGGCCGGTGGCCGCGAGCGAGAGCCCGCTTCCGGATGCCTCGTGTACCTCGACGTCAAACCCGACCCGCCGGCCGGCCAGCTTTCCGCTTACGCGAGCGCGGCTGCCGGCGGCCAGCCGCCGTCCGTCGAGCTCCTCGACGTCGAAGGGCAGCGGCGCCCAGCGGGCGCACGCCTCCGGGTCGGTGAGCACGTCGAGCACTTCCTCGGGACGCGCGGCGGTGGTCGTGGTGGCAGTCCATGTCCTCATGCCGGGACTGTCGCGGGCCGCGCGTCGCCTGTCGTCGGCCGACCTGACGATCCTGCTCACGCCGTTTGGACGAGGTCGCGTCATCCTTGAGGATGACCCCGCGATCGTCAGCCAGGACGACGATGAAGCCCGCGCGCGCGGTTAACGTTCGACGCGATGCTCGCCCGGATCCGCGCGCTCGACCCGTTCAGGGCCGACCTGCTGCTGGCCTGCGCCTTCCTCGTGGAGGCGATCGGCGAGCTGGTGCTGCTCGTGCCCGCCGACGCGTCGCAGGACCTGCTGGCGGCGCTGCTGATCCTGATCGCGGCGTTCTCGCTCGCGATCCGCCGCCGCTGGCCGATCGTCGCGGCGCTCGTCGGCGTGCCGATCCAGATCGCCGCCAACGGTCTCGGGCCTGATTACGTCGACCACCTCGTCACGCCGTTCTTCGCGATCCTGCTCGTGCTCTACGGGATCGGCCGGCATCTCGAGGGCCGGATCGTGCCGGTGCTGGCCGCGTACAGCGTCGCCTGTATGGCGATCGCCACGCTGAACGACGACTTCGACGACACCGTCGGCAACTTCCTCCTCAGCTCGGTGCTGATCGTCATCGCGCCGATCCTCATCGGCCGAGTGCTGCGCCACGGCGCGCGCCTGAACCGCACGCTGGTCGAGAAGACCCGGCGGCTCGAGCTCGAGCGCGTCGAGAGCGCCACCGTCGCGGCCGAGGAGGAGCGCACACGGATCGCGGGCGAGCTGCACGACGTCGTCGCGCACGCGCTGACGGCGATGGTCGTGCAGGCCTCGGGCGCCCGCCGGCTCGCCGAGCGCGATCCAGGCCGCGCCGGCGACGCGTTTCTCGCCGTCGAGCAGAGCGGCCGCGAGGCGCTCACCGAGATCCGCGGGCTGCTCGGCGTCCTGCGCCGCGAGGACGAGGAGCTCGCACTCGCCCCGCAGCCGTCACTGCGACACGTCGGCGCGCTCGTCACCAAGACGCAGGCGGCCGGCCTGCCCGTCGAGCTCGCCGTCGAGGGCGACACGCGCGCGCTGCCGATCGGCCTCGACCTGACCGCCTATCGAGTCGTGCAGGAGGCGCTCGGCGGCGCGCTCGAGGAGGGCCACGCGGGCCACGCGCGTGTGCTCGTCCGTTACGGAGCCGATCACGTCGAGCTCGAGGTCACCGACGATGGCGGCGGCGAATCACGGCCGCTGCCCGGGATCCGCGAACGCGTGACGCTTTCCGGCGGACAACTGCGCGCCGGTGCGCGACGTGACGGCGGCCATGTGGTGCGGGCCCGCCTCCCGCTGGGTGCGACGTGAGGCGCCTGCTCGTCCGCCTGCGCCGGCTCGACCGGCGGCGGCTCGACCAGTCGATGGCCGCGGTGCTCGTCGTGGCCGGCGAGATCGAGCTCGCCGTGCAATGGAACGGCGACAGCGGCCTTCTCCTCAACGCGCTCGTGCTCGGGTTCTCCTACAGCATGCTCGCGTTCCGGCGCACGCGCCCACTGATCGCGGCCGCGGTGATGTTCAGCTGCTGGACGTTCATGAACCTCTTCCTGACCGAGGTCGAGCCGCTCCAGTTGCCGCTCTTCGGCGTGCTCCTCATCGCGTACGCAACCGGCGCGTACACGACCGGCCGGGCGGCCGTAGCCGCCCCGTTCATCGTCCTGATCGGGATGTTCGCCGTCGTCTCCAGCTTCGACGAGCAGGTGTTCACCGACTACGTGTTCCCGACCGGGTTCGCGTTGGTGGCGTGGCTGGCCGGCCGCGGGCTGAGCACCCGCGCGCGGCTGACCGAGGAGCTGCACGAGGCGGCGGTGCGGGCACAGGAGGCGCACGAGGCGGAGCTCGTGCGCGCGGCCGCGGATGAGCGCCGCCGGATCGCGCGCGAGATGCACGACGTCGTCGCCCATTCGGTGTCCGTGATGGTCGTCCAGGCCGGCGGCGCGCGGCGGATCCTCGCGCAGGACCCGCAGCGGGCGGTCGACGCGGCCGCCCACATCGAGGAGGTCGGCCGCGCGGCGCTGACCGAGATGCGGCGCCTGCTCGGGGTGCTGCACCACGGCGAGGACGAGACCGGCCGCGCACCGCAGCCGACGCTGCGCGAGCTCAACCACCTGATCGAGCGGTCGCAGGCGGCGGGCCTGCCGGTGACGCTCGCCGTCGAGGGCTCGCCGCGGTCGCTGCCGGCGGGCAAGGATCTCGCCGCCTACCGGGTCGTCCAGGAGGCGCTGACCAACGCGATCAAGCACGCCGGAGCGGCGCCGACGTCGGTGACCGTGCGCTGGCTGCCTTCGGCACTGGAGCTCGAGATCGTCGACACTGGCGTGCGCAGGGTCGTGAACGGGAACGGTGCGGGCCACGGGCTCGTCGGGATGGAGGAGCGGATGAAGCTGTACGACGGGTCGGTCCGCGCGGGCGTGCGGCCGGGCGGCGGGTTCGAAGTGGTCGCGAGGCTCCCCCTGTGATCCGGGTGCTCGTCGCCGACGACCAGGCGCTGGTGCGGGCCGGCTTCCGGATGATCCTCGACGCCGAGGAGGACATCGACGTCGTCGGCGAGGCGTCCGACGGCACCGAGGCGGTCGAGCAGGCCCGGCGGCTGACGCCCGACGTGGTGCTGATGGACATCCGGATGCCCGAGCTCGACGGCATCGAGGCCACGCGCCGCGTGGTGGAGGCGGGCGGCGACGCGCCGCCGCGCGTGCTGATGCTCACCACCTTCGACCTCAACGAGTACGTCTACGAGGCGCTGCGCGCGGGCGCGAGCGGCTTCCTGCTCAAGGACGTCCCGCCCGAGGAGCTCGCGGCCGGGATCCGCGTCGTCGCCCGCGGCGACGCGCTGCTGGCGCCGTCGATCACCCGCCGGCTGATCCACGAATTCGCCCGCGCCGCCCCGGCGGGCGCGCCCCCGCCGGGGTTCTCCGAGCTCACCGCGCGCGAGGTGGAGGTCTTCAAGCTCGTCGCGCGCGGGCTCTCGAACGCCGAGATCGCGGCCGAGCTGATCGTGAGCGAGACGACCGTCAAGACGCACGTCGCCCGGCTGCTCATGAAGCTCGGGATCCGCGATCGCGTCCAGGCGGTCGTGCTCGCCTACGAGCACGGCATCGCCGTCCCGGGCGGCGCCGGCTAGGCGCGGGCGAACCTCGCCTAGCTCGACCGCGGCGCGTAGCGGTGGTGGAGCATCAGCACGTTGCCGTCCGGGTCCGCGAAGTGGGCCATGTGGCAGACGCCGCTGTCGATCGTGTCGGCGAAGAACGACACGCCGCGTGACTCGAGCTCGGTGCGGGCAGCCTCGACGTCCTCGACCTGGAGTGCGAGCGGGACCAGGTTGGGCTGGAACGAGATGCCGAGGCGCTCGGACGGGATCAGGGCGACGGTGACGGTGCCGGTCTCGAACTCGGCGCCGACGGGCTCGTGGCCCGGCCGCTGCCACACGCTCGAGCGCTCGAGTCCGAGCACGTCGGCGTAGAAGTCCATCGACGCGTCGAGGTTGGCGGTGGGGACCGACACGAAGTCGACGCCGGTGACGAGGGAGGTCGTGGTGCTCATGGGTGCTCCTGGTTCGTGGTCTGCGGTTGCAGTTGCTCGGCAAGGCGGTCAAACGCGCTCGCGAGCCCGCCCTCGGCGGAGCGGCGGGTCGCGTCGGTCATCTCGACCGTCGTGTGGAAGGTCATCTCTGTCCGGCCGTCGCCGAGATCGGTCAAAGTGACCGTGGCCTCGCCGAACGCCAGCCGCTCCGGCTCGACGACCTCGCGGTACACCGTCTCGAGCGGCATCTCGCGGCCGTCCTCGTCGGAGATCGAGTTCAGCCGGAAGACGCCGCCGGGCCGGACGTCGAGCGTGATCGACGAGAGCGGCGTGCTCCAGCCGCGCTTGCCCCACCAGCGCGCGAGCCGCTCGGGCTCGGTCCACGCCTGCCACACGCGCTCGCGCGGAGCGTCGAAGACGCGCGTGATCGTGATCTCCTGCGCCACGGTCACTCCTCCCGCAGCATCTCGTCGAGGCGGTCGAAGCGCTCCTCCCAGAAGCCGCGGTACTCCGCCACCCAGTCGGCGACCTCCTTGAGCGCCTCGCCCTGCAGTCGTGACGGCCGCAGCTGCGCGCTGCGGCCGCGCACGATCAGGCGCGCGCGCTCGAGCACCTTGAGGTGCTTGGAGATCGCCTGCAGCGTGATCGGGAACGGCTCGGCCAGCTCGTTGACCGTCGCCTCGCCCTCCGCGAGCCGCGCAAGGATGGCGCGGCGCGTGGGATCCGCGAGCGCGGCGAACGTGGTTGAGAGCTGGTCGGTAGTCATCTGCACGGTTGATAAACGTTCTGGTTGAATATACGGCCGTTGTCAAGGTAAGCGTCGCTCCCCGCCCGGTAAGTGCACGGGTCGCCAACGCCGCTCCATCCGCCCGATGTCGGCGGCACCGGGCGCCGCGACACTGGCGTCGTGAGCTACGAAAGGAGCAGGACGTGAGGGGATTCCCGCTGCCAGGCGACGGCCGAGCCGTGGTCGCTGCGCCCGCCCCGGGCGATGGGCCGGGCTACTGGGCCGGCGCGTCGTGTGCCGTGCATGACGGCGAGGGCGGGCTCGTGGTTACGTACCGCGTGCGCAACGGTCATGACGGCAACGACGTGACGGTCGTCGCGCGCTCGACCGACGGCGAGCGCCTCACCACGGTCGCCACGCTCGACGAGTCCGACTTCGGCGCCGGCGGGATGGAGCGTCCGGCGCTCGTCCGCACCGAGACGGGCGGCTGGCGCCTGTACGTGTGCTGCGCCGCGCGCGAGAGCAAGCACTGGTGGATCGACGCGCTCGACGCCGACGAGCTCGAAGGGCTCGCGACGGCGAAGCCGCGGACCGTGTTCGGCGGCGACAGCCGCACGGGCGTGAAGGATCCGCTGGTGCGGCGCGCGAACGGGCGCTGGGAGGCGTGGGTGTGCTGCCACCCGCTCGACGAGGCGGGCGCGGAGGATCGGATGAGCAGCGCGTACGCGACGAGCGACGACGGACTCGACTGGAAGTGGCACGGCACGGTGCTCGCCGGACGGCCCGGCGCGTGGGACGCGCGCGGCGCGCGGCTCACGTCAGTCCTGCCCGACGGCCGCGCGAGCTACGACGGCCGCGCGACGGCGGCGGAGAACTGGTTCGAGCGCACCGGCCTCGTCGCCGCCCGTGACCAGCCGGTCGCCGACGTCCGCTACCTCGACGTCCTCCCGCTCCCGGACGGCGGGTACCGCATCTACTACGAGGCGCGGCTCCCGGATGAGAGTCACGAGCTCCGCACCGAGCTGATCACGGAGCCGCGAGATCGAGCCTGAACTCGAGCGCGCCGTCGCCGCTGCCCACGGCGCGGAACCCCAGCCGGCGCATCAGCGCCGACGCGGCGACGTTGTCCCACAGCGTGCTGCCGGTCAGCCGGCGCATGCCGTTCGCGCGGGCACACCGGACCACGCGCGAGGCGAGAGCCGAGCCGAGGCCGCGACCGTGCCAGTCGTCGGCGATCGTCACGGCGACGTCGGCGGTGTCGACCGTTCCATGCCACACGGCATAGCGGGCGACGCCGACCATCCGGCCGTCGGCCGCGTCGAACGCCACGATCGCCTCGTGGGTGACGTGGTCGACCTCGGTCAGGTACCTCAGCTCGCGCTGCGACAGCGTCGGCTTCGGCCCGAGGAACCGCCGGTAGCGCGACTTCGCGCTGAGCCGCGCGAACCCGTCGGCGAGCGCCTCACGGTCGGCCGGCCTGATCTGTCGCGTGCGCACGCGAGAGCCGTCGGCGAGCACGAGCTCGCCGGTGGCGCGGCAGGGGCTGGGAAGCGGGTGGGGCATGGCGCTACCAACAAAGACTCCTCCGAGCGCGGACTATTCCCGGTCACCGCGAAGAACCCGAGTCAGACGTTGGCACGCCCGGATACGACGGTCCGCCTGTTCTGAAACGGCCTCTAACATCGCCGGTCGTGACCCGCGCCCCCGCCGACCTCGGCAACCTCGCCGTCCGCAACGCCGAGCTGCGCCGCCTGTTCGTCAAGCCCACCATCCGTCTTTCCGACGAGGACTCGCCGGGCGTGTTCGCCGTCTTCGTGCAGGACCGCAACGCCCGCGAGGAGCGCCTGCTCGGCCGGATCCCCGGCGAGGCGCTCGCCCAACTGCTTGCCGACCTGCCCGACGCCGCTGGGCCGGAGGCGGTCGAGCGCGCGATCCGCGACCACACATGAAGCTCGCGACCTGGAACGTCAACTCGCTGAACGTCCGCCTGCCGCGGGTGCTCGAGTTCCTCGAGCTGCACGCACCGGACGTGCTGTTCATGCAGGAGACCAAGACGGAGCCGGACGCGTTCCCCGGCATCGAGCTCGACGCCGCCGGCTACCAGACCGTCCATCACAGCGCCGGCCGCTGGGCGGGAGTGGCGATCGCCGCGCGCCACGGCACCCCGGTGGAGGACGTGTGCATCGGCCTCGAGAACGAGCCGTCGCGCGACGAGGCGCGCTGGATCGAGGCCACGGTCGGCGACGTCCGCGCCGTGTCGGTCTACGTGCCCAACGGGCGCGCGGTCGACTCGCCGTTCTACGAGGACAAGCTGCGCTTCCTGGACGCCGCGGCGGCGCGGATCGGCGAGCTGTCGCCGGCTCCGCTCGTGGTGGCCGGTGACTTCAACGTCTGCCCCAGCGACCTCGACGTCTACGACCCCGCCGCCTTCGTCGGCGACACCCACGTCACGCCGGCCGAGCGCGAGCGGTTCGCAGCGCTACTGGCGGCCGGCACGGTCGATGCGTTCCGCGCGCTCCATCCCGACGAGCCCGGCTTCACGTGGTGGGACTACCGGCAGGGCCACTTCCATCGCAAGATGGGGCTGCGGATCGACGCGCTGCTGCTGTCCCCGCCGCTGGCCGAGCGGCTCGAGTCGTGCGGGATCGATCGCAACTTCCGCAAGGGCCCCAAGCCATCCGATCACGCACCGTTGCTCGCAGAGTTGCGCTGACCCTCAAGCCCCACGCTGCGAGGCCGATGGGATTCGTGGATTCCCATGCATGCGCTCCACGAAGACGACTCGCGCGAAGAAGGCCGGCTCGCCGACCTGACGTCGGCGGGCATGTGGACGACCAGCGGCCTGGTCGGCGCCACGATGTTCCTGATGCCCGGCTCGCCGCACGAACACGTGGGCGCCGGGCTCGTGATCGCGGGCTTCGCAGTGCTGTGGGGCCTGATCTCGCTGCTGCTGTGGGCGAAGCACTGGACGATGTCGATCGGCACCCGCACGATCGTGACCGCCGGTACGGCGCCGATCGTCGCCGCGGCGATCTGGGCGTCCGGCGGCGCCACGAGCTTCCTCCAGCCGCTGCTGCTGTTCACCGCGCTGTTCGTCGCCTACTTCTTCCCGCCCCGCCTCGCGTGGCCGCTAGTCGGCGTCTTCGGCCTTACCTTCACGACGCCGCTGCTCTACGACCCCGCCGCGGTCGCGGCGAACTACCCGGCGCGCGCCGCCGGCTTCGCGATCGCGCTCGCGGGCGGGTCGCTCGTCATCCAGATGCTCAAGGGGCGACTCGTGCACGCCGAGGCGCGCCAGCGCGTGATGGCCGAGCGCGACCCGCTCACCGGCCTCTACAACCGCCGCAGCTTCGACGTGGCGCTCGAGCACGCGCTCGACCGCCAGGAAGGCGCCGCGCTCGTGCTGTTCGACTTCGATTCCTTCAAGGCGATCAACGACGACCACGGGCACCCGGTCGGCGACGCGGTGCTGCAAGCCGTCGCCGCTTCCTGCACGGCGGTCGTGCGCGAGGGCGACTGCCTCGCCCGCTTCGGCGGCGACGAGTTCGCGGTGATCGCGCACCAAGCCGGATCGGCCGGTGTCGCGCGGATCGTCGCTTCGCTCGAGGAGGCGATCGCCTCGGCGGAGCTGCCGGTCGAGGTCGCCTCGGTGCAGGCGAGCTTCGCGTGGGCCGTCGCCCCGACGGACGCCACATCGGGCGCTGCGCTGCTCGCGTGCGCCGACCAGCGTCTGCTCTATCGCAAGCGACTGAACAAATCCGCGTTCTGATCCGCTAGCTTTCGTCGGCGTTCCGGCGGAATCTCCGGGGGGAGCCATGAAGAGAGGTCTTGGAGCGCTGCTCGCCGTGCTGGCCGCAGCCGCGTTCGCACAGCCCGCAGCCGCGCACGAGCGCACGCTGCAACGCTACGCCGAGGGGACCTGGCGGTCGTTCGCGGCGATGACGGACAACCAGAGCGGCCTGCCGCCGGACATCCTCGGCGTCGACGGCACGCGCAGCGTGCAGACGTCGACGACGAACATCGGCGCCTACATGTGGAGCGCCGTCGCGGCCGAGCGGCTGCGGATCATCTCCCGCCGCGAGCTGGTGAGCCGCCTGCGCAAGACGATCACGACGCTCGAGGGCATGGAGCGCCACGAGCCGAGCGGCCAGTTCTTCAACTGGTACGACCACCGCACCGGGGCCAAGCTGGAGACGTGGCCGCCGAGCGGCGCGCCATTTGACAACTGGCTTTCGTCGGTCGACAACGGGTGGCTCGCGACCGGCCTGAAGGTCGTCGCGAGCAGCGTCCCGGAGCTCTCGCACCGCGCCCGCGCGCTGTACGACAGCATGGACTTCGGCTTCTACTACCGCCCGGCCGTGAACCGGATCCTGTTCCACCATCTGCCGGGCGCCGAGTTCCCGGACGCCTGCTGTTACGACACCTACGTCTCCGAGAGCCGGATCGCGAGCTACATCGGGGTGACCAAGGGCGAGATCCCGCCGCAGGTCGTCTTCGGTACGCACCGATCATGGCCGGACACGTGCGAGTCGAGCTGGACCGAGACCCGCCCGAGCGGCTTCACGCGCACCTACCTCGGCACGCCGGTCTACGACGGCTCGCTGCCGTACAACGGCACGCTCGTGACCCCGAGCTGGGGCGGGAGCATGTTCGAGGCGCTGATGCCGTCGCTGTTCGTGCCCGAGGAGGACTGGGCGCCCGGCAGCTGGGGCGCCAACCACCCGCTGACGGTCGACGCGCAGATCCACCACGGCCTGGTCGAGGCCGGCTACGGCTACTGGGGTTTCTCGCCTTCCAACATCCCAGAGGGCGGCTACTCGGTATACGGCGTCGACGGGATCGGCAGCGACTCGGGCGGCAACCCCTCGAACGAGGACCGCACGCTGATCGACCACAGCTGGCCCGGCTGCCCGGGGGCCCGACCGGTCCTGCCCGACCCGCCACCGAGCGCCTACACCAACGGCGTCGTCACACCGCACGCGGCGTTCCTGGCGCTGCGCTACCGACCGGGAGCGGCGCTCGCCGACCTCCAGCGGCTCGAGCGCGACTTCGACATCTACACGCCGCTCGGGTTCCTCGACTCGGTGAACGTGGACACCGGCACGACGTCGTCGTCGTACCTGTCGCTCGACCAGGGCATGATCATGGCCGCACTCGGCAACGCGCTCGGCCATGACGTGCTGCGGCGCGCGTTCGCGACCGGAGACGTGGAGCGCGCCGTGCGGCCCGTGATCGGGGTCGAGGAGTTCAGCGCGTCACCGCGGCCGTGCACGATCACGGGCACGCCGGGCCGCGACCGTCTGCGCGGCACGCGTCACGACGACGTGATCTGCGGCCTCGGGGGCGACGACACGATCGACGGCCGCGACGGCGACGACGCGATCTTCGGCGACGCCGGCAACGACCGCATCGACGGCGGCGACGACGACGACACGCTGTACGGCGGCGACGGCGCCGACCGGCTCGACGGCGAGCGCGGCCGCGACGTGCTCTCAGGTGGGCCTGGCGTGGACGTGCTGCGAACCGGGCCGGGAGATCACGCCGAGCCGGGGGACTGAAGCCGATAGAGCACGTGCGGGAGGTCGGCGTGCACGACCTCCCGCTCGTAGGTGAAACCGAGCTTCTCCATCACGCGCCGCGAGGGCAGGTTGTCCGGAAGCGTGTAGGCGACGAGGTCGGGCAGGCCGAGGCGCTCGAAGGCGACATCGACCGACGCGGCGCCGAGCTCGGTCGCGTAGCCCTGGCCCCAGCGCGCGGGCATCACGGCCCAGCCAACCTCGACCTCGTCGCGGCCGCCGACGTGCGCGCGGCTGAGGCCGCCGCGGCCGACCGGCTCGCCCGTCCCGCGGTCGAGGAACATCCAGTAGCCGTAGCCGTGGGCGTCCCAGTGCTCGCCGTGCCGGGCGAGCGCCCGCCGAACCGCCTCCGGCGACTGGGCGCCTCCGAGCGTCGCCCCCACCCGGTGGTCGCTCAGCAGCGCGCACAGCGCCGCCTCGTGCTCCGGGCCGAGCCGCTCGCCGCGCAGCCGCGGCGTCTCGATCACCGCTGGTGGTACGTGTCGTTCCACAGCGAGATCACGTGTCGCTCGCGCTCGAGGCCGAGTTCGCTCACGGAGCCTGTGGACAGGGCGAAGTTCCCGCCGTGGCTCGCCGGAAGGCCGATGTAGCGGGCGGCGAGCACGCGCAGCAGGTGTCCGTGAGCGAACACGGCCGTGTCGCCGCCGGCGGCGAGCGCCCGCTCGATCACGCGGTCTGCGCGGACACCCACCTGATCGGCGGTCTCGCCGCCGGGCGCGCCGTCGATCCACACGCTCCAACCGGGCCGCGTCGCGCGGATCTCGGGCGTCGTGAGGCCTTCGTACTCGCCGTAGTCGAACTCCGCGAGGTCCTGGTCGATCTGCGCGTCGCCCAGTCCGGCGAGCGCTGCAGTCTCACGCGCGCGTGCGTACGGCGAGGTGAGAACGAGCGCGAAGCTGCGGTCCGCGAGGCGCTCGCGCAGCCGTTCGGCGTCGCGGCGGCCGGACTCGAGCAGCGGCACATCGGTGGTGCTCGTGTGCTTGCCGGTAGCGCTCCACTCGGTCTCGCCGTGGCGGACGAGGACGATGCTCACGGGTCGTGAGCCTACGCCGCTCGGCTCGACAGCCGGGCCGCCGTCCGGATACCGTCGGCGCCGTGCCTGGCGCATTGACCTCCTCTGAACGCCGGCTCCGCGGCCTGCTGATCGGCCATGCGATCCTGAGCGCGCTGCTCGCGTGCGGCTACGTCGCGAGCGGCGACACCGGCACGTTCGCCTTCATCGCGAACTCCTTCGCCAAGGACTTGCTGTTCGTGGCGCTGTCGGTGCTCGGTGCGGCCGACGTGCGGCGGTTTGGTTGGACGGCACTGGTGATCACGGGCGGTTACGTGGCGCTCGTGATCGGTGAGATCGCCACATTGGTCTGGGGCGGCGCGCCGGAGCAGCATGTGCTCGGCATCGACGTGTCGGCGACGGTGGTGCTCGGCGGCTGGATGGCGATCGACATCGTGCTGGCCGTCTGGTTCGCCGCCTGGTGGGCGGCAGCCGTGCGCGCACGCCACGGGCTGCGCTACCTGCATCCGTTCGCCTTCGTCGGCCTGATGTCGCTCGCCGAGGTGATGATCGAGGGGCGTCGGGAGGTGCTGTCGCCCGAGCAGATCGCCAAGAACGTCGACCGCTACCTCGCCACGCTGAACGCGCGCGGCAAGACGCGGGTGCAGCTCGCACTGGTCGCGCTGACCGCCTGGCCGATCCTCACATTGCGGCCACCGCTGCCGGTGCTCTCCCCCTCCACGCGCAAGCGATTCCTCGAAAAGCGCTTTATCGAGGACGTGGCGGCCAGGCGTGTATTCCAGCCGCTGCGACCGATGGTGCAGGCGATGATCCGGACCGGGGCGCAGATGTCCTACCTCGGCTACTACGGCGACCGCCGGTCGTGGCCTTCGATCGGCTACACGCCGTATCAGGAGCGTCACCCGGACGGCCTAGCCGCACCGCTGACCGACCCGCCCGATCCGGTGCTGCGCACGCTCGCAGCGCCGCCTCCAGGTGGGGGGCGTCCGCGCTACGACACGCTGGTCGTCGGCTCCGGTGCGGCGGGCTCGATCCTCGCGCTCCGCTTCGCGCAGGCAGGCCGTCGCGTGCTCGTGCTGGAGCGCGGTCCGTATGTCGACCCGCGGGACTTCACGGACGACGAGGTGGACCAGTACCTGCGCCTCTACAACGAAGGCGCGCTCCAGCTCGCGACCAACTTCAGCCTTCAGGTGCTGCAGGGCATGTGCGTCGGCGGCGGCACGACGATCAACAACGCGCTCTGCCTCCCTCCCCCCGGTCCGGTACTCGACGCGTGGGCCGAGCGGGGGATCGACCGGGCGGGGCTCGAGGCGGGGATCGGCGAGATCCGGACGCTGCTCGACGTCACGCCGATCCGGGAGCAGACGACGACGATCGCCGCGCGCCGGTTCGCCAAGGCGGTCGGGGAGCTCGGGCTGCCGGGCACGCTCGACCTGATGGAGGCCAACATCACGGCGGACTGCCGCGGTTGCGGCTACTGCAACATCGGCTGCGCGTATGGGGCCAAGCGGGCGGCGCTCGACGCGCTGCTGCCGTGGGCGCAGGCCAAGCACGGGCTCGAGCTGATCGCGGACGTCGAGGTGCAGCAGATCCTGACCGATGGCGATCGCGCCGTCGGCGTGGTCGGCCACCACGGGCCGAGCGACCAGCGCTTCTCGATCGCCGCGGACGAGGTCGTCGTGGCGGCTGGCCCGATCGGCTCGAGCTGGCTGCTCCAGCGCAGCAGCCTCGGCGGCGACCTGGTCGGCGAGGGACTGCACTTCAACATCAACTCGCCGCTGACTGCCGACTTCCCGGGCCGGGTCGACGCGTTCGCCGGGATCCAGATGTCGCACGCGTACGTCGCGCCGGGCGAGCCGCCGGACTATCTCGTCGAGACCTGGTTCAACCCGCCCGCCACCCAGGCGCTCGCGATGCCCGGCTGGTTCGACCGCCATTTCGAGAACATGGACCGCTACCGGCACATGGCGTGCGCCGGAGTCCTCGTCGGCACGACCACCCCGGGCCGCGTGAAGGCGTCGCGGAACGGCCCGGAGATCGAGTACACGGCCTCCGACGCCGACCGCGACCGGCTCGTCGAAGGGCTCGGCGTGGCGGGCCGGATCTGGCTCCAGGCCGGAGCGGAGCGCGTGATGCCGGCTACCTTCGCGTGGCAGGAGTACCGCACCGCCGCATCGCTCGATGCGCTGCCGGCGAGCATCCGCGAGACCGGGGACCTGCTGATGACCAGCGCCCACCCGCAGGGCGGCAACGCGATGGGAGACGTGGTCGACGAGGACTTCCGCGTCCGCGGCTTCGCGAACCTGTGGCTGTGCGACGCGAGCGTGTTCCCGTCGAGCGTGCACGTGAACCCGCAGCTGACCGTGATGGGGATGGCGCAGTACGCCGCCCGCCGAATCCTGGCCGACGAGCTCCCGAACTAAACGGAGGGGACTGTCCCCTCTATCTTCTCGGCGATGCGCGTGGTGATCGTCGGAGCCGGCACGTTCGGCGCCTCGCTGGCGTGGCAGCTGGCACGCGGCGGTCACGAGGTCGTGCTCGTCGACCAATTCGAGCCCGGCGACCGGCGGGCCACGTCCGGTGGCGAGACGCGGCTGATCCGGTGCTCGCACGGCGCCGACGCGGACTACACCGCGATGGCGCGCCGCGCGCGGACGCTGTGGCGCGAGCTCGAGGCGGAGTCCGGCGAGGACCTGCTGGTCGAGTGCGGCGTCGCGTGGTTCGGGCACCGGGAGGACGGCTGGGAGGCGGCGTCCGAGCGCACGATGGTGGCGCAGGGCATCCCGGCCGAACGCCATGAGGTCGCGACCCTCTTCCCCAGCTTCCGGGCCGACGACCTCACGTTCACGCTGCTCGAGCCCGAGGCAGGCGTGCTGCGGGCGCAGCTCGCAGTGCAGGCACTTGCCGCGCAGGCCGCCGCACACGGCGCCACGATCATCCGAGCGCGCGCGCAGCCGGATGGCGCCGCTGCGCGGCTCGACGACGGCACGCGACTCGAAGGCGACGCCGTTATCTGGGCCTGCGGCGGGTGGCTCGCGCGGCTCTTCCCCACGCTCGTCACGCTCAAGGTCACGCGCCAGGAGCTGCTGTTCCTCGACGGCGGCCCGGCATGGCGAGAGCCCGGAGTGCCGGCGTGGGTCGACTACGACCACGCGATGTACGGCACCGCCGACCTCGACGGGCTCGGCGTGAAGGCGGCGCTCGACCTCGAGGGCCCGCTGCTCGACCCCGACGCCGAGCTCGAGGACACGCCGACGACCGAGCCGGCCGTGCGCGAGTACATGCGCCGCCGCTTCCCCGCGCTCGAGCACGCCCCGCTCACGGAGGCACGCGCGTGCCGCTACGAGCTCTCGCCCGACTCGCACTTCATCGCGGCCCCGCATCCCGAGCACTCCGGCGTGTGGCTGCTCGGCGGCGGCTCCGGCCACGGGTTCAAGCACGGCCCGGCGATGGCCGAGCGGGTCGCAGCCGCGTTGGCCGGCGGCGAGCCGCTACCGGACCGCTTCGCACTCGGGGAGCGATCCCCCGCGAACAGCCTGCGCACGGCCGGTTCGGGTGTGGTTAGCTGACCGCGGAATGCGGAGAGCGCTTGCGGTGATGTTCGTCGCGGCCGGCCTGGCGACAGGCGCGGCCCCCGCGAGCGCGCAGACACCCGGCATCAGCCCACCCGGCGCCAACGACTTCGCGTGTCAGTCCGCGACGCATCCGGTGCCGGTGATCCTCGTGCACGGCACGTTCGGCGACATGACGGTCTCCTGGAACCTCGTCTCGCCGGCCCTCAAGGCGCAGGACTACTGCGTCTTCGCGCTCGATCTCTCCAGCCGTGGGATGGCGCCGATAGACCAGTCGGCCGACAAGCTCGCCGCGTTCATCGACGAGGTCCGCCAGCGCACGGGCGCACCGAAGGTGTCGCTCGTCGGCCACTCGCAGGGCGGCATGCTCGGGCGCTACGTCGCCCGCTACCGCAACCAGCTGGGCGTGATCGACGACATCGTCGGCCTCGCGCCGTCGAGCCACGGCACCACGAACCCGCTGGCCCCGGGCGTCGCGGGCCTCGGCTGCGCGGCGTGCGCGGAGCAGGCAGCCGGCTCGGCGTTCATCAAGAAGCTCAACAGCGGCGAGGAGGCTCCGCCTCCGCCCTCCTACACCGTCGTCTCCACGCGCTACGACGAGGTCGTGACGCCGTACAAGTCGCAGGCGCTGACCGGCTCGACGGTCACCAACATCGTGCTCCAGGATCGCTGCCCGGAGGACGTCACCGACCACGTCGGGATCATCTACGACCCGATCGCGCTCCAGTGGACGCTGAACGCGCTCGGTCGCGCCGGGCCTGCCGATCCGGCGTTCGTGCCGGTGTGCAGCGACGCCGCCGGCGGATCGGCGCCGTTTGCGTTCCCGACCGCGCGCCGCCCGCGCGTGAACGGCAACAGCGCGAAGGTGCGCGTGGGGTGCAACGGGCGCGTCGGCCGCTGCGTCGGCCGGCTGGTGCTGCGCGACCGCAAGGGCAAGCTCGGGTCGAGCGCGGTCAACCTGCCGGTCGGCCGCACCCGCACGGTCACGGTCGCCCTCCAGCGGGCGCCGAAGCGGCGGCTCACGGCGCGTGTGGTCACGCTCCAGCCCGGCGGCTGGGTGAGCGCCTCGCTGCGCTACACGCTACGGCGCAAGCACAGCGGCTGACTGGCGCGCCTCGCGCCGCTCGCGCGTGTAGCCGAGCACAGCGCCGGTAACGGCCGCGAACGGCACGGCGAGGAACGCGCCGGCGACGCCGGCGAGCACGCCGCCGGCGGTGAGCGCGAGCAGGATGCCGACCGGATGCAGCTGCAGCTTGCGGCCGACGACGACCGGATAGAACACGTTGCCCTCGAGCTGCTGGACCGCGATGATCACGGCCAGGATCACGAGCGCCGCCGGCAGCCCGTTCGCCACCAGCGCGACGAGCACGGCCGCCGCTCCGGCCGTAAACGCGCCGACGACCGGGAAGAACGCCGCGACGAACGTGAGCACGATCAGCGGCACCGCCACGGGCACGCCCACGATCAGCAACGCCGCGCCGATCAGCACCGCGTCGATCGTCGCCACCAGGAAGACGCCCTGCACGTACGCGCTCAGCGCTGCCCACGAGCGCCGCCCGGCCTCGCGCAGCACCGGCTGGCGATCCTCGTGGAACAGCTCGAGGACCCAGTCCCACAGCCGCGCGCCGTCCTTGATGAAGAAGAACGTCAACACGACGATCAGCACGGCCGCCGCCGCCCATTTCGTGAGCAGCACGGCGCCGGTCATCACCTCGTTGGCGACTGCGCCGCCCTGGACCGACTTCAGGCCCTCGTCGATCGCCTTGTCGAGGTCGGCGCGGCCGATGCCGAGCGGCTCGAGCACGCTGACGACGTCGCCCGCGCCTTTCTGGACGTTGGCGAACAGCTCGTCGGACTGCGACAGCACGCCGGGAATGATCAGCGCCCACAGACCGAAGAACACGACCACGGCTAGCAGCACGCTGGCGGCCGCGGCGGGAGCGGGGCGCCACCGGTGCGCCCGCAGCCAGGTGGCGAG
This sequence comes from uncultured Solirubrobacteraceae bacterium, assembly GCA_963792385.1. Lineage (GTDB taxonomy): Bacteria > Actinomycetota > Thermoleophilia > Solirubrobacterales > Solirubrobacteraceae > DASSUW01. The sequence continues at coordinate 217,604 of CAWBVZ010000006.1, forward strand.
CGGAGTCAGCAGCGTGGCGAGCAGCAGCGAGATGATCACCGGCAGGACGACGAGCATCATCCGGCCGGCGCCGAGCGCCACGAGCACCACGCCGCCGACCACGATCATCGCGCGCAGGGTCACCGCGGACGCGACGGCAAGGCCGCGCGGCACCGCGTCGTCGCCCTTCAGCAGCACGGGCGCGCGCGGCTCGGGGCGGCCGTTGGAAGGGCGTGGACGCGTCTCGATCGGAGCGGAGGCCATCGTGCCCAGGGATTACCGTCCGGCGCGCGGAACAAACGCGCGGGCGCCGGGAAGGGATAATCGGTGTGTGCCTCATTCCGGATCAGTCCGGCGGCGACAGGCTGGCGTTCTCGTGGTCGGCATGGCCGAGCCCGAGATCCAGCCCTGGATCCGTGCCGCCGGCCATCAGATCCGGGCGGTGCGCGGAGTCAATGACGCGCTGACCGCGCTCGACGAGGAGCCGGCCGACCTCGTGATCGTCGACCGCGAGCCGGGCGGGCTCGACGTCCCCGGCGTGATCCGCGCGCTGCGCGCCGACGCGCGGCTCGAGGAGGCGTGGCTGCTGGCGATCACGCTTGCGGCGCAGAAGCGCACGGCGGACCTGGCGCTCGACGCCGGCGCCGATGACTACCTGCACCGCCCGTTCTCACGCGCCGAGCTGCTGGCGCGGGCGCGGGCGGGCCTGCGCGCGGCGCAGCAGCGCTCCGACGACGCGCTCGTGCGAGCGCTGATGGCCAACGTCCCGGGCGCGATCTACCGGTCGGCCTGGCACGCGGACTACACGCTCGAGCTGATCAGCGACGAGATCGAGCGGATCTCCGGCTATCCCGCGTCGAACTTCATCGCCAGCAAGCGCCGCACGATCTCGAGCATCGTCCACCCCGACGATCGCGACCGGGTCGCGCACATGGTCTCGTCGGCCACCGATGACGGCGAGCCGTTCGTCATGGAGTACCGGATCGTGCGCGCCGATGGCGAGATCCGGTGGGTGATGGACCGCGGCCACCTCGTGACCGGCGCCGGCGGGCGGCGGTGGTGCGACGGCGCGCTGTTCGACATCACCGAGCGCCGCCGGGCCGAGGAGGCGCTGCGCGAGCACGAGGTCGAGCAGGCCCGTACCGAGGAGCTGCGCGCATCCCGCACGCGCATCGTCGAGGCCGCCGACGCGGCCCGCCGCAAGATCGAGCGCGACCTGCACGACGGCGCTCAGCAGCGCCTCGTCGCGCTGGCGCTCGAGGTCCGGATGGCGCGCTCGCGTGTCGAGAAGGACCCGGCCTCCGCCGGCCCGTTCCTCGAGCGCTTCGGCAAGGAGCTGGCCGGAGCGTCGGACGAGCTGCGCGAACTGGCCCGCGGCATCCACCCTGCGCTGCTGACCGACCGTGGCCTGGCGCCGGCGATCGAGACGCTGGTCGCGCGCGCGCCGCTGCCGGTCGAGGTGATCGCGCTGCCGGGCGACCGCCTCCCGCCGGTGACCGAGGCGACCGCGTACTTCACGGTCGCCGAGGCGCTCACGAACGTCGCCAAGTACGCCGGCGCGAGCCACGCCACCGTCCGGCTGACGCGCGAGAACGGCGCGCTGTCCGTCGAGGTGCAGGACGACGGCATCGGCGGCGCGCAGGCGACCACGGGCTCTGGGCTCAGCGGTCTGGCGGACCGGGTCGGCGCGGCCGACGGCTCATTGACCGTCACCAGCCCGCCCGGTGAAGGCACGCTCGTGCGCGCCGTCATCCCGCTCTGACAACGCGGCCGCGAGCGCGCGGGCGTCCTCGAACGCCGTTGCGCGCAGCGCCGTGCTGCGCAGCGCGGCCGCCGGGTGGTAGAGCGGGAACAGCACGCGGCCGCGCTCGCGCAGCACCGTGCCGTGGACCTCGGAGATCTTCGCGCCGTCCGTGAAGTGGGCGAGCGCGTGGCGGCCGAGCGGGACCACCAGACGCGGCTGGATCAGGGCGAGCTGGATCTCCAGCCACTCCATGTGGTGCGCCACCTCGTCTGCGCGCGGGTCGCGGTTGCCGGGCGGGCGGGCCTTGACGACGTTGGTGACGTAGACCTGTTCGCGGTCGAGGCCGGCCGCGGCCAGCAGCTCGTCCAGCAACCGGCCGGAGCGGCCCACGAACGGCCGGCCCTGCTCGTCCTCCTTCGCACCGGGTGCCTCGCCCACGATCATCACGTCGGCGGTCGGGCTGCCCTCCCCTGGCACCATGTTGGTCGCCGTTTCGCACGGTTCGAACCCACAGCCACGGTGGCTGCGTATCTCACGATGAAGATCCTCAATGGACAGGGGAGGTCCTGCGTTCACATGCGCATCCTGACGGTCACGTTCACCATTTTGCTCTTAGCGGCGCTCGCTCCATCCGCGAACGCGCGCGCACTCCCGGAGACGATCCCGTTGCCGAACGGCTGGCAACCCGAGGGGATCGCGACCGATCACAACAAGAACTTCTACTCCGGGTCGCGCGCGACCGGCGCGATCTTCAAGGGCAGCCTGAAGACCGGCAGGGGCGACGTGCTCGTCCAGCCTTGGGGCGGCGCCGCGCTCGGCATGAAGGTCGACCACCGCGGCCGGCTGTTCGTGGCCGGCGGCGGCACCGGTACCGCCTCGGTCTACAACAAGCGCAACGGCAAGCTGCTGCGGCGCTACACCCTCACCGGGGCGCCGACGTTCATCAACGACGTCACGCTCACGGAGCGGGCCGCGTACTTCACCGACTCGAACAAGCGGCAGCTGTACGTGCTCGACCTCGGCCGCCACGGCAAGCTGCCGGCCGCCTCGCGCATGCTCACGCTCAAGGGCGACCTCGCGAACATTCCCGCTCCGGGCGGGTTCGAGCTCAACGGCATCGCCGCGGCCGGCCACGGGCGGCTGGTGACCGTCAACAGCGCGCTGAAGCAGCTGTTCCTCGTCGATGCGCGCTCCGGCGACACCGACGAGATCGAGCTCACCGGCGGCGACGTCGCGAATGGCGACGGGCTGCTGCTGAAGGGCCGCAGGCTGTACGTGGTCCAGAACCAGCTCAACCGGATCGCCGTGATCCACCTCAAGCGCGGGCTCCGGCGGGGCGAGGTCAAGCGCTATCTCACCGACCCCGACTTCGACGTGCCGACCACGGTCGCGTGGGCGCGTGGCTTCCTGTGGGCCGTCAACGCGCGCTTCAGCACGCCGCCGACGCCCGACACGACCTATCAGGTGGTCAGAGTGACGCCTTAACATCCGCGGATGCTGATAGGGCGAGCCCACGAGCGCGCCCAGATCGAGCGCCTGCTCGCCGGCGCGCGGCTGGGCACGAGCGGCGTGCTCGTCGTGGCCGGCGAACCGGGCATCGGCAAGACCGCCCTGCTCGAGCACGCGATCGAGCGGGCGGCCAGCATGAGCGTGCTGCGGGCGCGCGGCGTCGAGTCCGAGGCGGAGATCCCGTTCGCCGGCCTGCTCGCGCTGCTGCGGCCGGCGCTCGACCGGCTCGATGACATACCGCCGCCACAGGCCGCCGCACTGCGCGGTGCGCTCGGGCTCGCGCCCGGCGTCGAGCGCGACCGCTTCCTGATCGGCGCGGCGACGCTCAGCCTGCTGGCGGCCCACGCGGAACGGCAGCCGCTGCTGGTGGCGATCGACGACACGCACTGGCTGGACGAGTCGTCGCTCGCCGCGATCCTGTTCGCCGTCCGCCGCCTGCTCGCCGACGCGGTCGCGACGCTGCTCACGGTCCGCTCCGGCGAGGCGTCCCCGGCGCCGGACGCGTTCCTGCCCACGCTCCAGCTCGAGGGCCTCGACCGCGAGACGGCCGGCGCGGTGCTCGAGCAGCACGCCGGCCGGCCGTTGCCTCCCGGCGCCGCGGATCGCCTGTTCGAGGCCACGCTCGGCAACCCGCTGGCGCTGGTCGAGCTGGCGGCGGCTGCCGCGGACGAGCCGGACGAGCGCGCGTTCGGGATCGAGACGAGCGTCGAGCGCGCCTTCGCGCGGCGGGTGGAGTCGCTGCCCGGACCGGCGCGGCGCACGCTGGCGCTCGCGGCAGCGGAGGACGCCGGCGACCTGTCCGTGCTCGGGCCGGCCGCGACCGCGCTCGGCCTGGACCTCAGCGACCTGGCGGCGGCCGAGCGCGCGGGGCTCGTCTCGATCGCGGTCGAGCTGCTCGCCTTCTGCCACCCGCTCGCGCGCTCGGCCGCGTACCGGTCGGCCCCGCCGGACGAGCGCCGCGCAGCGCACGCGGCACTCGCCGCGGCGCTCGCCGGCCGGGTCGACGAGGACCGGCGGGCGTGGCATCTGGCCGCCGCCGCGTTCGGGCCCGACGCCGCCGCCGCGGATGCGCTCGACGGGGCCGGCCAACGAGCGCGCGCCCGCAGCGCCTACGCGGCCGCCGCCACGTCGTACGAGCGCGCCGCTCGTCTGACGGAGGCGCTCCCCGATCGCTCGCACCGCCTGTTCGCCGCCGCCGAGGCAGCGTGGCTCGCCGGCCACGCCGAGCGCGCCGCGCGGCTGCTCCAGGACGCGCGCGACGTGTGCTCCGACCCCGGCCTGCGGCTCGAGATCGACCACCTCCGCGGCCACTCGGCGCTGCGCCTGGGCCGGGCCGTGGATGCACACGACATCCTCGTCGACGCCGCCGAGCAGGCGGCGACGCTCGACCCCGCGAGGGCGGTGGTGATGTTTGCCGAGGCGGCGGATGCGTCCCTGCTAACGGCGCGCCCGGAGGCGATGCTGCGCGCCGCCCAGCGCGCCTGGGATGCACTGCAACCGGACTCCGGCGAGCGAGAGCGATTCTTCGCAGGGCTCGCACTCGGCATGGCGCTGATCTACAACGGCCGCGGTGAGGAGGGCGCCGGGCTGCTGCGTGACGCCGTCGAGATCCTCGAGCGCTCCGACGCGCTTTCGGGCGATCCCCGGCTTCTCTCCTCCGCGGCGCTCGGTCCGATGTGGCTGCGCGAGGCCGCCGAGAGCCGCGCGCTCGTGGCGCGCGCGATCGAGTCGGCACGCAGCGAGGGCGCGCTCGGTGCGCTGCCGTTCTCGCTCTGGATGGCTGCCCGGGATGCAGCGACCAGCGACCGCCTGGCGGTCGCGGAGGCGCTGTTCGAGGAGGCGATCCGGCTCGCGCGTGAGACGGGCCAGGCGACGTCGCTGTGCGCCGGCCTGGCGGGGCTCGCGTTGGTCGCGGCGCGCCAGGGCCGCGAGCAGGTCTGCCGCGAGTACGCCGGCGATGCGCTCGCCCTCACCGGCCGGCTCGGCCTCGCGTTCTTCCGGCTCTGGGCGCTCGACGCGCTCGCGGAGCTCGAGCTCGGGCTCGGCCGCATCGAGCCGGCGATCGAGGTCCTCGAGGAGAAGGAGCGGCTGCTCTCCGAGCGCGGTATCGCCGACCCCGACGTATCGGCGGTGCCAGAGCTGGTCGAGGCCCTGGTGCGGATCGACCGCGTCGACGACGCCGCCGGCATGCTCGACGAGTTCGCCGGCCGCGCGACCGCGAAGGGCCAGCCGTGGGCGCTGGCACGGCTCGCACGCTGTCGCGGCCTGGTCGCCGGCCCGGAGGCGTTCAGCGCCCATTTCGACGAGGCGCTCGCGCTGCACGCGCTGACGCCCGACGGCTTCGAGCAGGCGCGCACTCACCTGTGCCACGGCGAGCAGCTCCGGCGCACGCGCCGGCGCGTGCAGGCGCGCGAGGAGCTGCGGCGGGCCGTCGACATGTTCGACGAGCTCGGGGCGGCGCCGTGGGCGGAGCGCGCCCGGGCCGAGTTGCTCGCCACCGGCGAGACGGCGCGCAAGCGCGACGCGAGCACGCTCGACCAGCTGACGCCGCGCGAGCTCCAGGTCGCGCTCGTGCTCGCCGAAGGCCACACGACCCGCGAGGCGGCCGCGAAGCTGTTCCTCAGCCCGAAGACCGTCGACTACCACCTGCGCAGCGTCTACCGCAAGCTCGGGATCAGCTCGCGCCCCGAGCTGGCCGATGCGATCGGAGCCGAACCCGCCAAAGCCCAGGTGCCCTCCTGATGCGAGCTCTCCTGGCGCCGCCTACCGTCGCGTCCACAAAGTGGAACTCCCAAGGAGAACGCGTGGCGACCCAGGTCGAAGTGCAGGTCGATACGGAGAAGGTCGAGCAGTTCGTCCACCGGGCCGTCGGAGAGCTCGGCGCCACGCTGAACGCCGCGCTCGTCGTGATCGGCGACCGGCTCGGGCTGTACAAGGCGATGGCAGGAGCGGGCCCGCTCACCGCGGGCGAGCTGGCCGAGCGAACCGGCACCAGCGAGCGCTGCGTGCGCGAGTGGCTGAACGCCCAGGTCGCCGGCGCCTACGTCACCCACGAGGACGGCCGCTACACGCTGCCCGCCGAGCACGCGCTCGTGCTCGCCGACGAGGACAGCCCGGCGTTCCTCGCCGGCGCCTTCGAGCTGATCGCGGCCGCCGTGCGCGACGAGCCGAGGATCACCGAGGCGTTCCGCAGCGGGGTCGGCGCCGGCTGGCACGAGCACGACCGGGCGCTGTTCGAAGGCTCCGAGCGCTTCTCCCGGCCTGCCTACCGCGCGCACCTCGTGCCGTCGTGGATCCCCGCCCTCGAGGGCGTCGAGGACAAGCTGCTGGCGGGCGCCCGCGTCGCCGACGTCGGCTGTGGCCACGGCGCGCCCACGCTGATCATGGCCGAGGCCTTCCCGGCGTCGGAGTTCACCGGCTTCGACTGCCACCAGCGGTCGATCGACGAGGCGACCACTCGGGCGCACGAGGCCGGCCTGAGCGACCGCGTGCGGTTCAGCGCCGCCGGCGCGCAGGAGTACCCTGGCGCGGGCTACGACCTCGTCACGACCTTCGACTGCCTGCACGACATGGGCGATCCCGTGACCGCCGCGCGCCACGTGCTCGAGACGCTCGACGACGACGGTGCGTGGCTGATCGTCGAGCCGTTCGCGGGCGACCACTTGGACGACAACCTGACCCCGGTCGGCCGGCTCTACTACGCGCTCTCGACGCTCGTGTGCACGCCCGCGTCCCTGTCCCAGGACGTCGGGCTCGCGCTCGGCGCCCAGGCCGGCGAGGCGCGCCTGCGCGACGTCGTTACCGCGGCCGGCTTCACGCGCTTCCGGCGCGTCGCCGAGACACCGCTCCACCTCGTACTGGAGGCACGGCCATGACCGCCGCTCCGACCACCGGCCCGCGCGAGCAGACGCGTGCTCGCTACCCCGACGAAGAGGGCTACATCGAGCGCGACGGCGTGCGGATCTTCTACGAGGTCTACGGAGCCGGCGACCCGACCGTGTTGCTGCTCCCGACCTGGACGATCGTGCATTCGCGCCACTGGAAGGCGCAGATCGCCTACCTCGCCCGCCACTTCCGCGTCATCACCTTCGACGGCCGCGGCAACGGCAAGTCCGACCGCCCGCCCGGCGTCGCTCCGTACATCGAGGCGGAGTTCGCCGCCGACGCGCTCGCCGTGCTCGACGCGACGAAGACCGAGAAGGCAGTGCTGATGGGGCTCTCGTGCGCGGCGCTGTGGGGCACGCTGCTCGCCGCGAACCACCCGGAGCGGGTGTCGTCGATCGCCTACATCGGCCCGGCGGTCCCACTCGCGCTCGGGCACCCGGAGCGCGCGATCGTCGGGCGCTTCGAGGAGGAGCTCGATACGGACGAGGGCTGGGCGAAGTACAACCGCCACTACTGGCAGCGGGACTACGAGGGATTCCTCGAGTTCTTCTTCGCCAAGATGTTCAATGAGCCGCACTCGACGAAGCAGATCGAGGACTGCATCGGCTGGGCGCTCGAGACCGACCCGGAGACGCTCGCCAACACGATGTCGGCGCTCAACCTCTGCGGCACCGAGGAGTTCGCCGAGGTGTGCGCCCGCGTGCGCTGCCCGGTGCTCGTGATCCACGGCGACGAGGACCTGATCCGCCCGCACGCCCAGGGCGAGGCGCTCGCGCGCCTGACCGGCGGCCAGCTCGTGACGATCGAGGGCGCGGGGCACGGCCCGCAGGCACGCGACCCGGTGAAGGTGAACGTCCTGCTGCGCGAGTTCGTCGACAGCCAGAAGCCGCCCGAGCGCGTCTGGACCCGCGGCCGCAACCGGCGCAAGCGGGCGCTGATGGTCTGTTCGCCGATCGGGCTCGGGCACGCGCGCCGCGACGTAGCGATCGCGAAGGAGCTGCGCAACCTCCATCCCGACCTCGAGATCGACTGGCTCGCCCAGCACCCGGTGACCAGGGTGCTCGAGGCCGAGGGCGAGCGGATCCACCCGGCGAGCGCGCTGCTCGCCAACGAGTCCGGTCACATCGAGTCCGAGTCGGCCGAGCACGACCTGCACTGCTTCCACGCGTGGCGGCGGATGGACGAGATCCTCGTCGCCAACTACATGGTCTTCGACGACGTCGTGCGCGACCAGGCCTACGACCTGTGGATCGGCGACGAGGCGTGGGACGTCGACTACTTCCTGCACGAGAACCCGGAGCGCAAGCGCGCGGCGTACGTCTGGCTGACCGACTTCGTCGGTTGGCTCCCGATGGAGGACGGCGGCGAGCGCGAGCCGTTCCTGACCGCCGACTACAACGCCGAGATGATCGAGCAGATCGCCCGTTACCCGCGCGTGCGCGACCGCGCGCTGTTCGTCGGCCACCCGGACGACGTGGTGCCCGAGCGGTTCGGGCCGGAGCTGCCGGAGATCCGCGCGTGGACCGAGCAGCACTACGCGTTCCCCGGCTACGTCAGCGGCTTCGACCCGGCCGCGTTCGCCGATCGTGAGAAGCTGCGAGCGGAGCTCGGCTACCGGCCGGGCGAGCAGGTGTGCATCGTGACCGTCGGCGGGTCCGGCGTCGGCGAGCACCTGCTGCGGCGCGTGATCGCGGCGTTCCCGGGCGCGAAGGAGCGCGTCCCGAACCTGCGCATGATCGTCGTCGCCGGTCCGCGGATCGACCCGGCGTCGCTCCCGGCCGCCGACGGGCTCGAGGTGCGCGCCTACGTGCACGACCTCTACCGGCACTTCGCGGCGTGCGACCTGGCGGTCGTGCAGGGCGGCCTGACGACCGCGATGGAGCTGACCGCCAACAAGCGCCCATTCCTGTGCTTCCCGCTCCGGCACCACTTCGAGCAGAACTTCCACGTGCGCCACCGGCTCGAGCGTTACGGCGCCGGCCGCTACATGGACTACGAGACCGACGGTCCCGAGGAGATCGCCGATGCGATCGCCGCGGAGATCGGCCGCGAGGTCAACTACCGCGACGTGGAGGCCGACGGAGCGGCGCGCGCGGCGGCTGCGATCGCGGAGTTGCTCTAGCAACTGGGCGCACAAGTCTCTGCCCCACGTCTACAGTGTGTGATTGAGGGCATCGCACGGCGAGATCGGTGGCGGAGCCCCGGTAGCGCCGCCTGACCTCCGGAATTGGCCAAGAGAGGCGTTCTCGGAGGTAACCAGCGTGCCGCGCGACGTTCAGTCCCAGACCCAGCAGGACGCCGACCAGACGGCGTCGGACCTGGATCAGACGCAGGCCGATGCCGACCAGTCGGCGGCGGACGACGACCAGACGGCTTCGAACACCGATCAGGACCTGGCCAACCGCGACCAGAGCGCCTCGGATCGCGACCAGGCCGCGGCCGACGCGGAGCACGGCAACGGCGACGTGGCGGTCGCCCGGGCACACGAGGCGTCGCGCCGGGAGCGCGAGGCGGCCAGCCGCGAGCGCGACTCGACGGCCGCGGTGCGCGCCCGCACAACCGCCCAGCGCCTGGCGACGGCGGAACAGCGCGACGAGGTTGGCCGGGCACGGGACCTGATCGCCGCGGGCCGCGATCGCACAGCCGAGATGCGCGACAAGGCGGCAGACGCGCGCGACAAGGCCGCAGACGCGCGCGAGACCCGCGCCGCCGAGACGGGTGGGCCGCCGAACCCGTCCACCGCCCCGCTGAGAGCGCTCAGGCTCGCAGGCGCGGTCTTGCGCAGACAGGCGGCACTGGAGCGCTACGCGGCAGCGGACGACCGCAAGGCCGCCGCAGCGGACCGTGAAGAGGCCGCGCTCGACCGCAGCGACGCCGGCCTCGACGAGCTGACCGGCATCTTCCGGCGCGGGACGGGCGAGCTCGCCCTCGCCCACGAGGTCGATCGCTCGCGGCGGCTCGGCCTTCCAATGGTCGTCGCGATGATCGACGTCGACGCGCTCAAAGCCGTCAACGACAACTTCGGGCACGCGACGGGCGACGCGCTGTTGCGCGACGTCGTCACCGCGATCACGTCGACGACGCGGTCCTACGACATCACGATGCGCTGGGGCGGCGACGAGTTCATCTGCGCGCTGTCCGACGTGACGCTCGACGTGGCGTCGAAGCGCACGGGGAGGATCCGGGACGCGCTCGAAGAGCTCCGGCACGGGGCCACGCTCACCACCGGGCTCGCCGAGCTGCAGCCCGACGACAGCCTCGAGAGCCTGATCGCGCGCGCCGACGCCGACCTCTACGCCGCGAAACGCAGGCGCTTCACGCCGAGCAAGGGCTAGTCGATCAAGCGGCGCTCGACCGCCCAGCGGCTGAGCTCGTGCCGGTTGGACAGCTGGAGCTTGCGCAGCACCGCCGACACGTGCGCCTCGACGGTCTTGGTCGAGATCGAGAGCCGCTGCGCGATCTCCTTGTAGAGATAGCCGCGCGCGATGTGGCGCAGCACCTCGCGCTCGCGTGCGGTCAGCTGGTCGAGCTGGGGATCGACCTCGCGCTCGGGCAGGCCGCTCGCGAACCGGTCGAGCACGAAGCCGGCCAGGCGCGGAGAGAACACCGCGTCGCCGTCGGCGATCCGGCGCACCGCGTCGGCCAGCTCGGGGCCGGAGATCGTCTTCGTCACGTACCCGCGCGCACCCGCGCGGATCACCGCGATCACGTCCTCCGGCGCGTCGCTCACCGACAGCGCGAGGAACCGCTGTGCCGGGCGCTTGAGCGCGACCCGACGGATCACCTCGACGCCGCCGCCGCCCGGCATCTGCACGTCGAGTAGGACGACGTCGGGCTCGGACTCGAGCACGAGCGCCACTGCCTCGTCGACGGTGCCGGCGTCGCCGCGCACGTCCACCAGTCCGTCCAGCTCGGCGCGCACGCCGGAGCGGAACAGGTGGTGATCGTCGACGATCACGACGGAGGTCATCGCTCGAGCACCAGTTCGACCTCGGTGCCGCCGCCGAGCTCCGTGTGCACGACGGCGCGCCCGCCGTGGCGCTCCATCCGGCCGATGATCGACTCGCGCACGCCGCGCCGGTCGGCCGGCACCGCCGTGGGATCAAAGCCTGGCCCGCGGTCGCGCACGAACACCTCGATGCGCCCGGCGGCGACCTCGGCGTAGAGCGCGACCGGGCCGTCGCCGGCGAACTTCGCGGCGTTCACGAGCGCCTCGCGCGCCGCGGCGACGAGCGCCTCCGCGCGCGCATCGAGCGGCGCGTCGCCGACCGCCACGACCTCGACGGGGACGCCGTGCGCCTCCTCGACCTCGGCCGCGGCGGCCTCGAGCGCGAGCGCCACGGTGTCGTTGCCGGCCGCGCCGCGCCCGTTCAGCCAGGCGCGCAGCTCGCGCTCCTGGCGGCGCGCGAGCGCGGCGACCTCGCGCGGGTCGTCGACGCGGCGCTGCATCAGCGCCAGCGTCTGCAGCACGGAGTCGTGCAGGTGCGCGGCCACCTCGGCGCGCTCCTGGGAGCGGATCCGCTCGGATCGCTCCGACGACAGCCCGCGCACGAGCCGCAGCCACCACGGCGCCAGGATCAGCGTCAGCGTGATCAGGACGACGAAGACGGCGAGCAGCACGTCGCGCGCCGGCTGCAGTGCGTTGTTGAGCCACAGGAAGATCAGGCCGCCGCCCACGACCAGCGCCGCGCCGACGACGGCACGGCTTGCGACGTCCGGCGGGAGCCGCAACGCGATCGGCCCGCTGCGGGGCGCCGCCGAGGCGGTCGGTGGCGGCACCGCTTCCTCGGCGGGCGTCGTCGACTGGCGCCAGATCAGTGCGCCACCGGCGGCGGCGAGGACCAGCGGCCACACGATCGCGTCGCTGAACCAGATCCCCCACTCGCGCAGGAGCAGCAGCGCCGCGAGCAGGAGCAGCACCGCGCCGGCGAGCGCCATCCAGGTGTCGCCGCGACCCGCGATCCGCTCGATCGGGGCCCTCGCGCTGCCCTCGCCGGGCATCACGGCCCAGCCGAGCACGTACAGCGCGAGACCCGCCCCGCCGGCGGCCGACAGGGCCACGAAGCCGACCCGCACGATGATCGGGTCGATCGCCAGCCTGCGAGCGATCCCGGCGGCCACGCCGGCCACGATGCCGCGTTCGGGATCGCGGCGCAGCGAGACGGCGGCGGACGCGCTCATACCGGCCATCTTGGCAGCGTCAGTCGCGGCCGCGGGGCCCTTCCAGCCCCGCGACCAGGAGGATCGCCCCGAGCGTCGCGATCAGCAACGGCAGCGCGTAGCCGAACCGCAGGTTGATCACCTCGACGCGATCGAGCAGCAGCACCACGCCGGTGAGCGTGATCGCCAGCCCGGCGACGAGCGACGTGCGGTCCGCGCGCTTCACGCGCACATCGTCCCGCCGTCACCATCGCCGATGAACCCGGGCGCCGGAGGATCGTTGCCGAAGTCGTTCTCGTCGAACCAGTCGTCGTGGCCGTAGCGGTCGGGCACGTAGCCCTCGCGGACCACCTCGATCATGCCGAGCCCGACGTCGGCGTTGACGTGCAGCTTCGGCTTGCCCGCCGGCGCGGGCGCGTCGCTGGCGAACGAGACGTCGACGCCGTCGTTGTCGCGATCGAGCACATCGGAGGCGCCGATGCCGATCTGCACGTCCGAGGTCACGCAGGCGTCGCTCGGCACGTACAGCACCGCCTCGCCGATGCCGACGTTCACCGCGAGGTCGGTCACCCCGGCCGGCAGGTCGAGGTCGCGCAGGTCGACGCGCATCGAGCCGATCCCGATGTCGTACGTGTCGCGCAGCTCGGTCATCGTGGCCGGACGGTAGTCGCGGTCGCCGACGCCGCCGTCGAGGTCGATGCCGGCGGCGGACACGACGCCGAGCGGGAGCACGAGCGCCAGCGCAGGCACGATCAGCCAGCGGGCGCCGCCCGCGAACGCGGTCCCGACCAGCACGAGGCCGGTGACGACCGCGAGCGACGCGATCACCACGCCGCCGCCCAGGGCAGCCGCAAGTCCGACGCCGAGAGCTGCCCCGGCGACGCCGAGGCCGATGAGCGCCGCGAGAGCGATCCGGCCGACAGTCCTGGCCGGGTCGCCGCCTGGCGAGCCTCCGAGAGCGCGCCAGAGCAGGTAGCCGGCCAGCCCGACCAGGCCGACGATGAGCAGGCCGGGGCCGAAGAAGAAGACAGGAGTACCGAGAAACGTGACGAGCACGCAGCCCAGCACCACCGCCCCCACCGTCGCGACCGTCTTGCTGGTGCCGCCGGGGCGCTGCTCCCCGTCGGTGGGGACGAACGCCAGCAGCGCGAGATAGGCCAGGACGCCGATCGCGCCGATGAACGTGAGCACGACGAACCCGATCCGGAACAGGATCGGGTCGACGCCGAAGTAGCGGCCAAGACCGCTCGCTACGCCGCCGATGACGGCGTCGGACCCGGACCGCGTGAGCCGCCGGGGCTCGTCCGCGGGTGGCTCGCTCGAGCCCATGGGCTCGGTCGGACCGGTCGGGGTGTCTTCGGAAGTGGGTTCGTTATGGGGCTCGTCGGGCATGGAACAGAGTGTCGGGAGACACGGTCCCGGTTCCAATTGGGGATGACCCTCAGGGACCCCGAGTCGATCCCCTAGAGCTCCGTAGAGGGGATCGCTGTGACCCACGTCACGGTTTCTTGCGCAGAAGGGCTACAGACCGCGCCTATCCTGACGATGACTCGCACAAGGAACCTGAACTGAAATGACCTCAGAACGCACACAGGCCTACGGGCGAATCATCAAGACTCTCGAGGACATCGGGCCTGCCAAGCTGCAGCCCGCCGAGGAGCAGCGCATCCGCGATGCCGCTGACAACCTGTTCTTCGCCGCCGACATCGAGGAGGCGCGGGCAACCCTCACGGACGTCGACGCCCTCGCCGAGCACCTCGTCGGCAGCGGTCGCTGGACCACCGAGCGCACCACCGAGCTCGTGCAGAACCTCCAGGCCTGCGGGCCTGTCACCCCCGTCGCCTGACGGAGTTGACAGACCCGCACCCGATGCGGAGTGCCTAGCGCCTCAGCGTGACCTTGACGGGGAACGCCCGGCTCGCGCCGTTCGCGACGATCGTCGTGGTGGCGGTGGCCGTGACGCGCCGGAGGCCGGCCTGACGCATCGCCGCCAGCAGGTTCCTCCGCACGTTGGCCTTGAGCCGGACCACCAGCGTGCGCGAGCCGCCGGCCCTGATCCGCAGCCGCTTGGACGCGCCGACGCGCTCGCCTGAGAGCCGCAGCACCGAGCTTGCGCGGCATGCCTCCGACGCAGCTGACCTTGAGTCGCAGACCGCGACGGATCACCTGGCGTACGGACATCGCCTTGGCCGCCTTTATGCGCGGCCCGCTCGTGCGCTGCTCCCCGCCGACCGCCGGAGGCTGCGACCCCAACGGGGGTGCGGCAGCGCCGGAAGTCCCCGTCACGGTGATCTGGATCGAGTCGGTGTCGGTCAGGCCGCCCGGATCCTTCACCGTCACGGTCGCGGTGTAGGTCCCCGCGGCCGTGTAGGTGTGGGCGATGTCCGCACCCCCCGCCCGCGCGCCGTCGCCGAAGTCCCACACCGTCGAGACCTGGTCGCCGTCGGGATCCGTGGCCGCAGACGTGAAGCTCACCTGCAACGGCGCCGCACCGGACCGCGGGCTCGCCGCCGCCTGCACGGTCGGCGGGATGTTGCCCGGCGGGTCGTCGACCTCCACGACGACTTCGGCGGTGTCGAACGCGCCCTTGCGGTCGGTCACCGTCACCGTCGCCGTATACGTCCCCGGCTCCATGTACGTGTGCTGCGCGTTGCGACCGAACGCGTTCGCGCCTCCGTCGTCGAAGTCCCACAGGTACGTGAGCTCGCTAGCGGGGCCGTCCGCGTCAGTCGCCTGGGCGCTGAACTGGACGGGCAGCGGCGCCACACCCGTCTTCGGGTCGGCCGTTGCCCGCGCTACCGGCGCCTGGTTGCCGTTCTGGGTCACGACGACCTCGACGGTGTCGGTGCCCGTCTTGCCCTGTGGATCGGTCCCCGTCACCGTCGCCGTGTACGTCCCCGGCTGGGTGTACGTGTGCCGCGGGCTCTGGTTGAACGAGCCGCCGCCGTCGCCGAAGTCCCACTCGTACGTGATCAGGCCGCCCTGCGGGTCGAGCCCGGTCGCCGAGAACTGCACGAGGAGCGGCGCGGCCCCGGATGACGGGTCCGCGAACGCCTCCACGGACGGCGCATCCGGATCCGCGGCGGCGATCGAGAAGGCGACCGACTCGATCTCCTCCTGATTGCCGGCGTTGTCGGTGGAGCGGTACTCGACGACGTGGGAGCCCGTGGCGGTCACGTTGAACGAGGTGTCGAACGGATCGGCGCCCGCCGTGTTGTCGGACCTGACCCAGTCGCCGGTCGCCCCGCCGGTGTTCACCCGGTACTCGGTGAAGTCGACACCCGACCCCTCGCCGGAGCCGCCGCCCTGGGCAACCGTCGCGGTGCCGACCATGCCCTGCCATTGGCCTGCGTTCACGAACGAGTGGATCTTGCACAGGTAGGTCCACGTGCCCACCTGGTCGACCGTGGTCGAGACCGGTTCGCTGCCGGGCTCGTGCGCTCCGTCGGTGACCTCGTGGCCGGCCGAGTCGGGCGCCTCGCCCGGCTTGATCACCCAGACGTCGTGCTGGAAGCCCGCGGTGGCGGGAAAGTTCCACTGGACGACGTCGCCGGTCGTGGCGCTGAGCGTGTTCGGGCTCCAGCTCGAGGGCTGAGCGTTGACCTCGTGGGTCTCCGGCTCGGGACCGCCCTCCGCCGGATCGGTGGCCGACAGCTTGACGCCCACCGGCCCGTGGTAGGTGCCGCCCGCGCCCGGCTGTACGGGATCGAGCGTGCGCGTGGTGACCGGCGCGGTCGCGTCGGCCTCGCCGATCGTGAAGTCGACCTTCTTGATCGCCTCCTCGTTGCCCGCGACGTCGGTCGAGCGGTACTCGACCGTGTGCGCACCGTCGCCCTCGACGGTGACCGGCCCGCGGACCGACCCCTCGTCGAGCGACGTCACGCGGACGTTGCGGAAGTCGACCACGTCGGGCGTGCCGTGGTTCTGGAGCCCGATGTAGCCGCGCGCGAACTGGCGGTCGGTCGTCGACGGATCGCCTGCCCGTGACGACTGCTGGTCGGGCGCGTTGAGGAACTCCTTGATCACGGTCCCGTTGCGCACGATCGTGTACTGCTGGCCGACGACGCGGACCTCGTAGTCGACCCACGTGCCCTTCGGCTGGATCTGCGCCTGCGTCTCGTTGTTCGGCGAGAAGTTGTAGATCGAGCCGGTCTTCTGCGCGTCGCCCTGGTGGTCGTTGATCTGGATCTCGTGGCCGCAGAAGATCGCCACCCAGGCGGGATCGCTCTGCGCCGATCCGACCTGGCACGGGTACCGGTCCGCCGGCGGCCGCGCAACCGCCTCGGTCGGATTCGGGAAGCGCACGAACACGCCGGAGTTGCCGTTCGTGCCCGCGCTCGTGTCGCGCCACTGGAGCTTGAGCGAGAAGTCGCCGTAGTCCTTCACGGGGTACCACGGCATGCCCAGGCCACCGGAGGTGCGGGCGAAGCCGCCCTCCTCGGTCATCCAGTTGAGCCCGCCGGGCCCGGCCTGCGCCCACTTCTGCAGATCGGCGGCGGAGTTGAGGATCGTCTCCTCCTCGACGTACGGCTGCCACTCGCCGCCGTCGACGCGGATCTCCGTTGCGCGGACGCCGGACCCATTGCCGTCGGTCGCGTCGAGATCGACGGCCACCGGGCCGTCGTAGTTCGACGCCGGGGCCTCCCCGTTGAGCTTGGCCGTCGTCGTCGGCGCGGTCTCGTCGACCTTGACGGCGACCGACCTCGTGCTCTCGATGTTGCTCGCCTTGTCGACCGATCGGTATTGGATCGTGTGGCTGCCCTCGTCGGTGACGTCGAACGGAGCCGTGTACGGCGTCCACTCCTCGTCGCCCGCGAAGCGGTACTCGGTGTGGTCCACGCCCGAGCCGCCGTCGTTGTCGGTCGCGCTGAGCGTGACCTTCACCGGTGAGACGTACCAGCTGCCGTCGCCGTCCGGCTGGGCCGGATCGAGCGCGTGCGTCGTCCTCGGCGGGGTCGTGTCGGTCGTCTCGTTGCAGCTGTCCGCCTCGACCTTGAACGAGTCGAAGTTGACGTTCGTGGCCGGGCCGGCACCGTCGTGCTTGACGAAGACCCCGATCTTGGTCACTCCGTTGGCGCCGTACGCGCTCGCGGGAACCGGCGGAGCCTGCGCCGCGAACGTCACGCCGTCGTACGAGTACTCCGTGATGATGTTCGTGCCGTCGTAGCGGGCGCGGATCCACAGCGCATCGGTCGGCGGCGTGAGCGCCCCGCTGTTCGGGAAGTTGCCGCCGTAGGCGGGGTTCAGGACGCCGTCGGTGGTGAGCGTCCGCTCGATCCACTTGCCGGCCTGGTTCCCCGGCGTGTTGGGATCGACGTCGGTCTTGAACTGCAGTGTCGCCTTGGCGAAGTTGTTCGGGTTCTGCGAGCCGTAGATGACCAGGCCGGCGGCCTGGCCATTGGCCGTGATCGCCGTGTGGTCGAGCTTCACCGTCGCCGACCACTGACCCTCGGGCACCTGCTGCAGCAGGATGTTCTGGGCCGTGAAGTTGGCCCCGAAGACGTCGCCCTGTGCGGTCGTCAGCGTCAGGTTGCCGCCACCGACGCTCAGACCCTCCGGGTTCGGGTTCACGACCTCCCAGCGATCGTTGAGCGCCGTGCCGTCGAACTCGTCGTTCTGCGGGCACTGACCGCCCACGGCGCCGCAGTCATCGCCCGGCGTCTGCGGGTCCGCGGTACCGGCCACGACGTTGAAGGCGTCGACGTCGACCGTGTCGTCGCCGGACCCGTCGTGCTTGCCGAAGAGGCCGACCTTCAGCCCGCCCGGCTGGTTGAGGTACTGCTCGACGTTGATCGCCTGACCGAACTTGACGAAGCTCGTCCCGTTGGTCGACGTCCAGGTGGTGATCTCCTTGGCCGCCGCGTCATGGACGAACCGGACCCAGACGTAGTCGCCCGTGAGGTTGAGCGCGCCGGAGTTCGGCCACGGGACCGTCTCGGGCGGGATCGTCACCGCGTTTCCGTCCGAGGTCAGCACCCGCTCGGCCCACTTGCCGGGCTGGTCGCCCGCCGTGTCCGGGTCGGTGTCCGACTTGTACTGGACCGCGGTCTTGACGAAGTTGTTCGGGTTGAAGCTGTTGATCAGCGCCAACCCTGCCGCCTCGCCGTCCGTGTCGACGTGCGCGTGCGCGACCTTCGCCGTCGCCACCCACGAGTCCGCGGGCGCCTGCTGGAGGAGCATCTGGGCGTTGGCGTTGCCGCCGAACAGATCGCCGGGGACGAGCGGCAGCTTGAGCTGGCCGTCGCCCACCGTCGGCGGAGTGGTCGGATTCGGGTTCGACGAGCTCCCACTTCGGGTCGAGCGTGGTGCCGCCGAACTGGTCCGACAGCGGGCTGCACTGGTTCGGGCAGTCGGCGTCCGGAGTGAACCGGATGTAGTCGTAGGTCGCCGTGATCTGGCCGTTCACGCCGAGCGCGCCGATGTAGACCGGGCCGTCGGCCGGCGCGAAGATCTCCGACGCGTTCGGAGTCGCCTGGAGGTCGGTCCACTGGCCGCCGCTCGCTGGATCGGTGAGGCTGTACGCCGCGGTGAGCGTGTCGCCGGTGCGCTTGACCTGCAGCCAGTACGTCGGCAGGTTCACCGAGGGCTCCGCCTGGCCGACGCGCGGCCATAGCGTCCGCGCCCCGTCGGTCTCGCTCTTGACCTCGAAGTAGGTCCCGCCCGGCCGGTGCCGTTGTCGCCGTTGCGCGTCTGGTAGACGCCGATCCAGTCGCCGTCGGTCTGGTAGAGGCCGAGGCCGACCTGGGCGTACGGGTCGTCCTCGCGGCTGACGTCGGCGTCGAGGCCCGGCGCGTTGATCTTCGCCTCCACGGTGAAGTCGCCCTCGCGGGAGCGGCTGGCCGAGGAACTCGACCGGCCCCGTCTCGGACTGGTCGAGCGCGCCCTGGCCGAGCGGGAGCGACGAGGCTGCCCGCCCTCGGTCTTCGGCGCGCGGGCGCCGGTGGCAGGCGTCGTCGGGTGCCGGAAGCTCCAGCGCGACGTGTCGAGCGCGCCGTCGAACGAGTCCGAGCGCGTCTTGCACGTGCCGGCGCAGGCGACCGGGCCGCCGGCCTGCGAGCCGGCGTGGACGCGGAGCCAGTCGAACGAGGCGGTGCCGCCGCCGTTCGAGCCGCGGAAGGCGGCGAGGCCGACCCGCAGCGGGGCCTGGAGCGGTGCCGCGTGGCCCTCCTGGCCGATCAGCGTCCAGCTCGCGCCCTCGTCGCCGAGAACTCGCCGATCACCTTCGTCCCGTCGTAGCGGGCGCGCAGCAGCGCCTGAGCCGGCAGCTGGCCGCCGGCGCAGGCGTGATGCTCTGCGGGATCGGCGGGTTCACCGAGCCGTTCTGGGTGACGATGTGCTCGAACTGGTCGATGCCGCCGCCCGACTGGATGGCGACGATCTTGCTGAACGTGTTCGGGTTCTCGGACTTCCAGATCACGAGGCCCGCCTGCTCGCCGTTGGCGTCGATCGTGCTCGTGTCGAGCCGCGCCGTCGCGGTCCACTCGCCGCTAGGGGCGTCCTGCAGCAGCGTGTGGACGCGAGCGGGTCGTTGGCGATGAAGTCGCCCTGGAGGATCGGCAGGCCGAGGTTGCCGCCGGTCACCGTGGGACCGCCTTCGGCCGGCCGGAGCACGGTCCACTTCCCGTCGAGCGCCGAGCCGTCGAACTCGTCCGACTGCGGCAGGCAGCTGCCACCGCCGCCGCCGGTGCCGATCGTGAAGGTGAGCGTGCCGGGCGGGTTCTCGACGTTGCCGGCGCGGTCGCGCGACCGGAAGTCGACGGTGTGCTGCCGTTACCGGTGACGCTGAAGGTGGTGACGAACGGGCTGTCGGTGGCGGCGTTGTCCTTCCGGGTCCAGCCGCCGCCGTCGATGCGGTACTCGGTCCACTCGACGCCCGTGCCGCCTGCGCCGTCGGTGGCGCTGGAGCGTGACGGCGACCGGGCCGGTGCCGGTGCGCTGCCGCGGTCGTGGTCGGCGCGGTAGCGTCGTCGCCGACGATCACCTGGACGGTCTTGGAGAGCGCCTCGCCGTCGGCGTAGGTGACCGTCAGCTCGACCGGGAACGTGCCCGCCGCGGAGTACGTGTGGCTGGGGCTCGGCTCGGTCGAGGTCGCGCTGCCGTCGCCGAAGTCCCATTCGTAGGCGACGCCGCCGGAGCTGCCGAGGGAGAACTGGATCTGCCGGGCGTCCCGGTCGTGGTCCACTGCGGGTCGGGGTTCGGCGTGTCCGGGCCGCCGGTGTACGCGAACCGGTAGAGGCCGGCTCCCGCACCGGTCGTGAAGAAGCCGTCGTAGACCTGCACGTAGAGCGCGCCGTCAGGCCCGAACTTCGAGTCCATGTAGTTGTTCTGCCAGTTCAGGACGCCGCGGAGGCTGTCGGCGTACACCGGCTGGCCGCCGTCCTGGTCGGTGGCGGGGTCGAGCAGCAGGCCGTGCTTGGCGCTGTTGTTGGAGAAGTCCTGGAGGAACCAGCGCCCGTCCCAGTACTCGGGCCAGCGCGCCGAGTTGTCCGTGGCGTCGTCGTCGTAGCGATAGACGGGGCCGTTGAAGATGGTCGCGCCGGAGGCCGTGAGGTACGGGCAGAGCTGGGTCGGCGTGCCGCCGTAGTTCGGCGCCGCGTCCGGACCCAGCTCGCGCTGGAACGTCGGGCAGCCGTTGGCGCCGCCCGGGTTGCCGCGGCTGTACCAGAGGTTGGTCGGGCGCGCGGTGCCGGCGTCCTTCCCGTACCCGTCTGGTGCGGGAGCACGGTGAGGCCGGTGTTGTTCGTCGAGTCGTTGACGAGGTCCTTGCAGTCGTACCAGCCCGGCGTCGGGCTGCCGGCCGGGCCGCCGTTGACGTAGCCGGCGGCGTTCGTCGTGCGCAGCGAGCCGTCGGCGATGCGGTCGCGGTACGCCTGCTGGTTGCCCATGCAGTAGGGCCACCCGTAGTTGCCGGCCTGCGCGAGCTGCGTGGCGTTCTCGTACGTCGACGGGCCCTGGGTCGCGGACGGCGACCCGGCGTCGGGGCCGACCCACGCCGAGTACGGGATGTCGGTCTCGGGATCGATGAACAGGCGCGACGGGTTGCGCAGGCCCATCGCGTAGATCTCCGGCTTCGTCTTGCTGCCGTTGCCCTCGGTGCCGTTGAAGAGGTTCGGGCCGTTGGGCGAGGTCGGCGGTCGGCAGGCTGTACGTGGTGCCGACGCCGATCGCGGCTGCGACCCGTCGGGGATCGTGTCGATCGGGTTGAAGCGCAGCATCTTGCCGTTGTAATCGTTGGTGCTTCCGGCGGTGCGGCGCGCGTCGTTGTAGGAGATCGGGTTGTTGCCGCAGTGGGCGTTGGACGCCACGGTCGGGTCGCCGGTGGGGCAACGCGCGGGCTGGTAGTTGCCCGAGTAGCCGTTCGTGCTCTGCGACGAGTTCGAGTCGCCGGTCGTGACGTAGAGGTTGCCCTCGGAGTCGAAGCCCATGCCGCCGCCGCGGTGGCAGCAGCTGTAGATCTGGGACTCGTACTCGAAGATCACGACCTCGGAGTCGAGGTCGAGCTGCTTGGTCTGCGAGGTCGACCGTGAAGCGCGAGATCCGCGGCTCGGCCATCTTCGTGATCCGCCGCTGGTCGCCGTCGGCGAGGCCCGGGTGGACCGGGTTGTCCGGGTTGAAGGTCGGGAAGTACTGCAGGTAGATGTGCCCGGTCTGCGCGAAGTCGGGAGCCACGGTGACCCCGAGCAGGCCGGCCTCGATCTTGCCGTTGATCTCGGCTCCGCCGCCGCGGTCGCCGTAGACGGGCAGGAGGCCGGCGAGCGTGACGCCGCTGTTCACCGTGCCGTTGTCCGCCTCGGGATCCCAGATGTGGACGTTGCCGCAGCCGATGCCGACGTTGCGGTTCGCGAAGTCGAGGATGCGCGGCGTCGGGCCGCGCCGATCATGGGGCCGCGCTGCGCGTCGGTGCGGCAGTCGGCGCGGCCGATGTAGAACACCCAGCCGTTCGGGGCCGTCGCGACGCCGTGCGACTCGCCGGTGTGCGCGAGGTCGCCGCTCGAGCCGTCGACGAGTGCGCTCGCCCTTGTAGTTGGCCGCGATCGTGGCCTTGCAGCCGGCGCGGACCATGCCGGCGCTCCACTGGATGGCCCCGAGCAGATGGGTCCGGAAGTTGGCCTCGCCGTAGCTGGCCGCGGTCCGGCCCATGCCGGTGTAGAAGGAGCGCCCGCCCTGGAAGTCGCGGCACCAGGAGATCGGCCAGTCGGTGCCACCGGTGGCCGTGCCGTCACCGGCCGGCGCGCCCGGGGCGCGATAGCGGGCGACCGTGTGGACCTGGCCCGTCGGGCCGCGTCTGCCACTGGTACCAGACGTCCTGGCGCTTCCACTCCAGCGGCAGGTCCTGGGTCGCCGGGTGAACGCGGTCGCCGACCGCGACGACCTTGCTCGGTGGTGGCGGAGGGGCTGCGGCGGCGGGGCGGGCGCCGATCAGGTTGCCGAAGAACGTGCTGCCCGGCTCCGCCTCGGCGGCGCTGCCGATACCGACGAAGCCGCCGCCGGCCTGGATGTAGGCCTGGAGCGCGGACTCCTGCGCGGCGTTGAGCTGGTTGCCGGCGGTGCCGAGGAAGACGATCGCGCGGTACTGGTCGAGGTTGGCGGCGGTGAAGTCGGACGCCTGTGGGTCTTGTCGACCTCGAAGTTGTTGCGCGGCGCCGAGCGCCTCGATCGCGGCGACGCCGGCGTTGACCGTGGCGTCGGGGGCGCCGTGGAAGACGAGCACCGTGGTCGCGGGCGCCTGGGCGATCGCGGTGGCCGCGACGAGCAGGCTGACGACGGCCGCAGCGCCAGGCGAGACACGCCCGCAGCAGGTGTCCGGTGGCGGTTCGGCCGCCGGCGGCCGCGATCCCTGGTTGCGCGCGAGCGCGACCGCTCCCGCACGAGTGCCGACAGCCCCCTGACCTCACCCATCCGTCTCTCCTCCTCCTGTGCATCTCCCGAGCACATTCCCGCGGTGCGGCCGGGAAGTTATCGCTGCGATATGGCGGATGTCAATAAAGTTTCGATTGGTGTAAAGCAAAAGATCTGTTCGGCTTGCTAGCCTGCCGTCGGTCGGGAGGGCGAGAGAGGGAGGCAACCGGGATGCGCAAGGGTCAAAGCCGGTCCCGGACCGGCGTTCACGTCGCGGTCGCGGCGGTCGCGATCGCCGCTGGCCTCGGTGCCGCGGGCGTCGCGGGCGCCCGCAGCAGCGGCGGCGGATCACACGATCGAGGGGATCGCCGCCGACGGCGTGCTGGCACCCCGCGAACCTCACGATCCAGACGGGCGACAAGGTGACGTGGACGTTCGAGACGGCGAGCATCCACAACGTCAAGTCCACCAGCCCGAACTGGGACCTTCACGAGCGGCTCGGTCGCCGAGCCGACGACCCCGGCGCCGTACACGTTCACCGCCGAGGGCGCTACACGTTCGTCTGCGAGGTGCATCCGGCAGATGACCGGCACGGTCACGGTCCAGGACGAGCCGGTGGACCGACCGCCGACGCCGAGCCCGTCGCCGACGCCGACCCCGAGCCCGCAGCCGAGCCGGCCGCCGACACGCCCCCGCCGTCAGCGCGGCACCGACACCGTCAAGCCGACCGTCGGCAGCGTGCCCTGACGGCCTCGGCGCGCCGTGCGCGTGCGGTTCCGGCTCTCGGAGCCCGCGACCGTCACCGTCAGGATCAAGCGCCGCGGCTCGCGCAAGGTGCTCAAGTCCGCGCGCGTCCAGGCGCGCGCCGGCACGCGCACCGTGACGCTTCGCAAGCGCCTCAAGAAGGGCCGCTACACCGTCGAGATCCGGGCGCGCGACGCGGGCGGGAACCGTTCGAGCCTCGCCACGAAGCGGCTGACGCTGCGGGGGTAGCGTGACCGGCGCGAGCGGATCTGGCGGCCACCCGCGGACGCGTGGTCGCGGCGCGACTTCATGCGCAACGGCTTCGCGTCGGTGGCGCTGCTGTGCACGGTCGGGACGCCGGGCTCGCTGGGCGGGCGCCGCGTCGTCACCTCGGCCGCCATGCGCGCGCAGGCGCGGTCGCCGTTCGAGCCGTTCCGGCGCGAGCTGCCGCGCATCCCCGAGCTGCTGCCGGTCCGGCGCACGCAGCACGCGCGACGTCTACGAGGTCACGATCCAGCGAGGGAAT
This sequence comes from uncultured Solirubrobacteraceae bacterium, assembly GCA_963792385.1. Lineage (GTDB taxonomy): Bacteria > Actinomycetota > Thermoleophilia > Solirubrobacterales > Solirubrobacteraceae > DASSUW01. Next base: position 241,990 of record CAWBVZ010000006.1, read on the forward strand.
GGCGGACGTCCTGCCGGGCTTCCAGACGCCGATCTACGGCTACGAGGGCGTCTACCCCGGCCCGACGATCCGCGCGCGCAAGGGCCGCGAGGTCGTCGTCCGCCAGCACAACGCGCTCGGCGTTCGAGTCCAACGTCCACCTGCACGGCGGCTACGTGCCGGCGGGGCACGACGGGCACCCGATGGACGTGATCCCGGCCGGCGGCAGCTTCGAGTACCACTACCCCAACGACCAGGACGCGGCCACGCTCTGGTACCACGACCACGCGCACGGGCGCACGTCGCACACGCTGTACTACGGCCTGCTGGCGATGTACGTGCTCGAGGACGACCTCGAGCGCGAGCTCGACCTGCCGACCGGCGAGTACGACGTGCCGATCGTCATCGCCGACCACGCGTTCAACCAGGACGGCTCGTTCCGCTACGTCGAGAACGTCGACCTCGGCTTCCGCGGCGACACGATCCTCGTCAACGGCGCGGTCTCGCCGCGCATGCGCGTCGAGCGGCGCAAGTACCGCCTGCGCCTCCTCAACGCGTCGAACTCGCGCTCGTACAGCGCTGCGGCTCGGTCGGGGGCGGCCGATGACCCAGATCGCCGCCGACGGCGGGCTGCTCGCGCGGCCGGTCGGGCGCACGCGCGGTGCCGCTCCATCCCGCCGAGCGGATCGACCTGGTGATCGACTTCCGGGACTACGGCCCGGGCACCGAGCTGGTGCTGCACAACGAGGACGGCCAGGGCGGCACGGTCGCGGTGATGCGCTTCGACGTGGCGCGCGGCGGCGGCAGCGAGGACTTCCGCGTGCCGCGCCGGCTGCGCCCGCACGAGCCGCTGCCGGCGCCGAGCGCCGACCGCCGCTGGGACCTGGGGTTCGGCGGCGGCGGCATGGCAGATCAGCGGCAAGGACTTCGACCCCGACCGCATCGACGCGCGGCCGCGCCACGGCAGCACCGAGCGCTGGACGTTCGTGAACCCCTCGAACCGCGTGCACCCGATGCACATCCACGGCTTCCTGTTCCGCGTGCTCGCGCGATCGAGCGGACCCGTCCACGCGGCCGAGCGGCTCGGCTGGAAGGACACGATCGGCGTGCTGCCCAACGAGACGGTGACCGTGCTGGCCTGGTTCGCGCCCTACAGCGGCCGGTACGTGTTCCACTGCCACGCGCTCGAGCACGCCGACAAGGCGATGATGCTGCAACTGGAGGTGGTCCCGTGATGCGCCGCACCACGCTCGCGTCTGTACTGGCGGTGCTGGCCACGCTCGCCGCCGCCCCTGCCGCTCCGCCCAGGGGCCGGCCGTCCAGGCGGTCGACGACCTGTCGGGCGCGAACAACCGCTGGGATCCCCCCGCCGTCGCGGTGCCGGTCGGCGGCACCGTCACGTGGCGCTACGACGGCACGCAGCTCACCCACAACGTGAAGTCCACGAGCGCCAACTGGAACGTCGACACGCAGGGCTCGACGCCGACGCGCAGCCCGTGTCGTACACCTTCGCGGCCGAGGGCACGTACACGTTCCTCTGCAAGTTCCACGGGACTTCGATGTCGGGCACCGTGACGGTCGGCAACCCGCCGCCGCCACCACCACCGCCGCTCAGCGAACAGCCGTGGCCGAACGATCAGCAGGCGCCGCCGCTGCTGGACGTCGCGGACACGAAGCGGCCGCGGCTGACCGCCGTGCGGGCGGCGGCGGTCCGCAACGGCGGCCGGGTGCGCTTCCGCCTGTCCGAGCGCGCGCGGGTCACCGTGCGCTTCAAGCTGGCGGGACTGACCGTCAAGTCCGCGCGCAGGACCTTCCCGGCGGGGACTGGCAGCCTGACCGTCCGCGACCGCCGGCTGCACGGCCGCTACCGCATCGAGATCCGCGCCACCGACCTCGGCGGCAACCACTCGCGCCTGACGCGCGTGCGGCTCACGGTCCCGTAGGTCGGCGAGCCGCACGCCGCCGCGTCACCTTGGCATCGTCATCCGGCGCTGCAGCACCTGCACGCGGTCGCCGCCGACCGGGCGCATGCGCAGCTCCAGAACGAAGCTCACGCGCTTGATCGCGCGCCGCCGCCGCAGCCCTGCCTGCAGCTGCCGCGCCATCGCACGCGACGGCTTGAGCCGCACCGTCGCCGATCCGCCGGCCGCACAGCGGACCGCGCGCGCCGCCAGCGTCGTGCTGCGGAGCCCGAGCCCCGGAGCACGCTGCGCGTGACCGTCAGCGCGGCCCGCCCGGCGCCCGTCGCGTCGCAGCCGACCGTGACCCGCAGGCCGCGCCGCGCGAACGTGCCGAGCCGCGGCCGCTGCACCGAACGCAGCCCGAACGCCGCGCCGGGCTCGGTTCCGCCCGGCGGCGGCGGCTGCGGCGGCTGGCTGCCCGGTGACGGCGGCGTGCCGGGGATCGTGAACGTCACCGACCGCGCGGCCTCCACGTTGCCGGCCGTGTCGGTCGTGCGGAACTCGACCGTATGCGGCCCGGGCGCGGTGACGTCGAACGGCCCGTCGCCGGTGCCGAGCGCCTGCACCCGGATGTTGCGGAACTCGATCAGGTCGTCGTCGCCGTGGTTCTGCAGCCCGACGTAGCCGCTCGGCGAACTGCCGCAGGTCGGTCGGCGGGTCGCCGGCGCGCGACGACTGCTTGCCGGGCGGCGTTGTCGAACTCGTTGATCACCACGCCGTTGCGGATGATCGTGTAGTGCTGGCCGACGACGCGGATCTCGTAGTCGTTCCACTCGTCCTTCGGGGTCGGCGCCGGCGTCGTCCAGGGCGATCGGGTCGAAGTTGTAGATCGACCCGGTCTTCTGCGGCTCGCCGGTCTCGCCGTCGTAGATCTGGATCTCGTGGCCGCAGTAGATCGCGACCCAGGCCTGCGCGGTCCGTGCCGACCGATCGTGCCGCAGCTGCCGGCGGCGCTGGTCAGCGGGTCCGCGGGTCCGGGAACCGGACGAACACGCCGCTGTTGGACGGACCGTCGTCCGGTCGCGACGTCGCGGAACTGGAACTTCAGCGAGAAGTCGCCGAACGTGCTGTCGCCGGGTACCAGAGCATGCCGAGCCCGCCGCACGGCTCTGGAGCGAGCCGTCCGGCTGGAGCGCGAACGAGCCGCCCGGCGCCTGCCGCCAGCCCGCCAGCGACTCCGCGGTGCCGTCGAAGATCGGCGTCCTGGCGGCCGCGGCCGATGGCGACGCTGCGCGCGGTCCAGCCTGCCGCCGTCGACGCGAGTGCTGCGGTGCTCGCCGCAGGCCGACGGCACCGCCGGGTCGCCAGGTCGCTCTCGTCGTCGATCAGGTCGTCGACGCCGGCAGCCGTCGTCGCGAGCGCGGCATGTCGGTGTCACCGAGCGCACTGCGTGTCGGGCGGCTCGAGCGCCAGCGCGTCGACGCCGTGGACGGACTCGCGTCGCCGTCCGCGTAGGTGACGGTCAGCCGCGCCCGGTATGTGCCCGCCGCGGCGTAGGTGTGCCGCGGGTTCGCCTCGGTCGACGGTGCTGCCGTCGCCGAAGTCCCAGTCGTACGAGACGCCACCCGAGCCGGCGCCGTGAACCGACGGTGAGCGCGCTGTTCTGGACCGCGACGGCGGTGGCGGTCGGCAGCCGGGGTCGCCGGCCCGCCCTTGTACCGGTACCGCGATCAGCTTCTGGTTCGGCGTGCAGGGTGAAGAAGCCGCCGCCGTAGTCGAGCATGTAGAGCGCGCCGTCCGGGCCGAACGCGCGTCCATCCAGACTCTGCCGCGGTGTCGTCGGCGACGATCTGCGAGATGTCGACTCGCCGAACCGGCGCGGCCGGTGGCCGGTCGACCGCGCCCGGGTCGACGGTGACGCGACCCGGTTGGCGTGTTGGACTCGTCACCGATGAACCACTTGTCGTCCCAGTACTCCGGCCAGGCCACGCCGCTGTCGGTGTCGACCCGGTCGCGGTGGTACGTCGGCCCGGACATGATGGCCTGGCCGCCGCCGCGCAGGTACGGCTGGGTGTAGGTCGCGTCGGCCGCGTCGTAGGTCGGGATGGCCGCTGCCGTCGGGCCGTTCGGGAAGACCGGGCCGCCGCCGTGCCGGCGAGTACCAGATCATGTTGTCCTTGACCGGCGGCAGGTCGACCAGGCCGGTGTTGCGCGGCGAGTTGTTCTTCGGGTTGTCGCAGTCGTACCAGCCGGTCAGCACGGTCGCGTCGGTGTTGCTGCGGTCGCGGTACGGCTGCTTGTTGCCCATGCAGTACGGCCAGCCGTGGTTGCCCGCCGAGGTGATGATCGTCGGCGGTCTCGTACTTCGCCGGGCCCGAGCGTCCGGGCTCGGGACGGGCGTCCGGGCCGACCCAGCCGGCCGTCAGCCAGTCGGTCTCCGGGTCGATCTCCAGCCGGGCGATGTTGCGCACGCCCATCACGTAGATCTCCGGCCGGGTCTTGTCGCCGGGTCGCCGGCCTCCGGGAACAGGTTGCCGGCCGGGATCGTGTAGTGCCGTCCGGCCTCCGGGTGGATCCGGATGATCTTGCCGTTCAGGTCGTTCGTGTTGCCCGGCGGTGCGGCGGGCGTCCTGGAACGACGATGGCCCTGGCGAACTCCTGGGTCCAGTTGTTGCCGGAGTAGCCGTCGAGCCGCCGGAGGAGTTGCTGTCGCCGGAGCCGACGTACAGGTTGCCCTCGTCGTCGAAGGCCATGCCGCCACCGGCGTGGCAGCAGCTGTGGATCTGCGTACTCCCACTGCAGCAGGTCCTTGCGGCGTGGCCTGGTCGATCGTCTGGTTCGTCGCCGGTCGTAGGTGAACCGGGAGACGGTCCGCTTGCCGATGCGCTTCTCCCGGTCGACGACGTCGTGCGGCATCCAGTAGACGTAGATCCAGCCGTTCTCGGCGAAGTTCGGGTCGAGCACGATGCCGAGCAGACCCTCCTCGTTCTTCACCAGCTCGTCGCCGCTGCCGCGGTTGCCCATCACGCCGGCAGCGTGGTGAGCAGCTTGACCTTCTCGGTGGCCGGGTCCCAGTGGTGGATGGTGCCGCAGCCGAGGCCGACGTTCGGGTCGCTCCAGTCGACGACCGGCGCCGGTCGGGCAGGCCGCCTTGCCGACGTAGAAGACGCGGCCGTCCGGCGGCGATCGTCAGGCCGTGCGGCTCGCCGATCTGGTCGAGCTGGCCGCGCCGTTGCCGGGCGGTCGGCGCGGTGAGCCGCTCGACCTTGTAGTTGGCGGCGATCGTCGCCTGGCAGTCGCCGCGCACGAGGCCCGGTGGTCCACTGGAGCGCGCCGAGCAGGTGCGCTGCGGAACGCGTCTCTCGCCGTAGCTCGCGGCGGTGTGGCCCATGCCGGTGTAGAAGGACCGGCCGCCGTCGTAGTCACGGCACCAGGAGATCGGGTGGAACCAGCCGTTGCCGCCCGGGCCCGGGTCGTAGTGCGCTCCTCGACCTGCGCGACCGTGTGCACCTTGCCGACCGGGTTCGGGTCCCAGTTGAGCCACTCGTCGTTGCGCGTCCACGCGAGCGGGAGGTCCTCGGTCGCCGGATGAACCCGGTCGGGGACCTCGACGACCGCCTCCTGCACGCCTTCGGGGCTCTGGGCAGGGCGGCTGCCGATCAGGCCGGTGAACCAGTCGGAGGCCGGCTCGACGCGCGCGGCGTCGTGGATGCCGGCGAAGCCGCCGCCGTCGGCGACGAACTCCCTGAATGCCTCCTCCTCCGCGGCGGTCAGCACGTCGCCGTTGGTGGAGAGGAACACGACGGCTCTGTAGCGCGCCAGGTTGGCGGCGGTGAACTCACCGGAGTCGTCCGTGGCATCGACGGCGAAGTCGTCGCCGCCGATCTCCTCGATCGCCTCGACAGCGGCGTCCACCGACTCGTGCGGCTCGCCGCTCGTCTCGTGGTACACGAGCACGCGAACCGGTTCCTGTGCCGCGGCCGGCGCCGCCGAAAGCAGCGCAGCGGTGACTGCGAGCACGAGCCCGCGAGCGAACGGCCTCACCTTGGACATCGACCCGTCTCCTCGCCATTCGGGTTCCAAGCGCCCCTGCCAGGGCCAATTTCCAACGTACCACCTTCTCCCGTTCGCTAACCGAAGTTTGTATGGGAAGCAGCGAAACCGGGCAGACCTCGTCTACAGTCCGGCCGGACTGCGGCAGGACAAGCGATGCATTCGGGAGGTGCATCGAATGACGATCCACGGGATCACCCAGGGTCGGCTCCGGGTTCCGGTGGCCGCCCTTCTTGTGACGGCGGGGGCGCTCATCGCGCCGGCCGGGGCCATGGCAGCCGACGCCACGGTGACGGCGAATGACGGCTTCGCGTTCGGCAATCCGAACCCGACGATCGGGGTCGGCGAGAAGGTCGTGTGGGCCTTCGCGAACCCCGGAGTAGCGCACAATGTGGCGGCAACAGGCGGCAATTGGAGCTTCCGCTCCGGTGCTGTGAGCACGAGCCACGGCACGCACGAGTTCACGTTCGCCACGGCCGGGACCTACAGCTATGTCTGCGAGCTGCACGCGCCCGGGATGGCCGGGACGGTGACGGTGCTCGCGCCCGGCCAGGCACCGCCGCCGCCCGGCACCCCGCCGCCGGCCGGACCACCTCCCTCGGTGCCGCCACCTGACGGTCCGGTCTCGGACACCGTGAAGCCGCAACTGAGCCGAGTCTCGGTGGCCGGCGTACGGCGCGCAGCGCGCGTGCGCTTCCGGCTCTCCGAGACGGCCACCGTCACCGTGCACATCCGGGGCGGCGGGTCCGCGCGGACGCTGCGGGTGCACGCGTCGGCCGGGCGGCGCAGCGTGATCGTGACCAGGCTCCGACGCGCCCGCTACCGCATCGAGCTCCAGGCGCGCGACGCGACGGGCAACCGCTCCGCGTGGCGCGCGACGAGCCTGAGGATCGGGACGCCGCGATGACGGAACCCGAACTCACCCGGCGCGACGTCATGCGCAACATGGCGTCGCTGACGCTGGTGTGCTCCTTCGGCGCCCTGTCCACACCGCGCAGGGGCCCGCGTGCCATCACCTCGGGGGCGATGCGCGCGCAGAACGCCGCCCCGTTCGCTCCCTTCCGCGCCGAGCTCCCGATCCCCCCGGAGCTCGTGGCGACGAGCCGCCGGCGAGACCGCGAGACCTACGAGCTGACCATCCGCAAGGGGTTCGCGGAGATCCTTCCCGGCGTCGAGACTCCGGTGTACGGCTACGACGGCCTCTACCCAGGCCCGACGATCCGCGCTCGCAAGGGGCGCGAGACAGTCGTCCGCCAGCGCAACCAGCTGTCGTTCGACGTCAATGTGCACCTGCACGGCGGCACCGTCCCGGCCGCACACGACGGGCATCCGATGGACCTGATCGCTCCGGGTGACACCCTGACGTACCGCTATCCGAACCACCAGGACGCGGCGACGCTCTGGTACCACGACCACGCGCACGGCCACACCGCCCGTTCGATCCACTACGGGATGGCGGCGTTCTACCTGCTCGAAGACGAGCGCGAGGAGGAGCTCGAGCTGCCGCGCGGCGAGTTCGACGTTCCGCTGATGATCCAGGACCGCGCGTTCGCCGACGACGGGTCGTTCAAGTACCTGCCGAACGCCGACACCGGGTTCCTCGGCGACACGCTGCTCGTCAACGGCGCCGTCGTCCCGCGCATGCGCGTGAAGCGTCGCCGCTACCGGCTGCGTTTCCTCAACGGCTCAAACGCACGCGAGTACGCCCTGATGCTCGGGCGCGGCCGGCCGATGACCCAGATCGGGAGCGACGGCGGGTTGCTGCCCCGGCCGGTCCGGCGCACCCGGCTGACGCTCGCGCCGGCCGAGCGCGCGGACGTCGTGATCGACTTCAGCGACTTTCGCGCCGGCAGTGAGGTCGTGCTCGGCAACGCGCTCGGAGACGGGACCACGGCGGCCGTGATGCGCTTCGACGTCGCGCGCGGCGGTGGGGCCGAGGAGGCGCGCGTGCCGCGGCGGCTGCGCCGCCTCGAGCGGATCCCGCCCCCGGCCGTCGACCGCCGCTTCGAGCTCTCGCTCGGCACGTCGATCCGCGGCCCCGAGTGGCGGATCGGTGGCCGCGCGTTCGACATGGAGCGCACCGACATCCGCCCGCGCCTGGGCACCTCCGAGCAGTGGCAGTTCGTCAATCCCTCAAACCGCGTGCATCCGATGCATCTGCACGGCTTCCTGTTCCGCGTCCTCGAGCCTCAGGGCACCACCGGGTGGAAGGACACCGTGCCGGTGCGGCCCGGCGAGACAGTGACGATCCAGCCGTGGTTCTCGCCATACCCCGGGCGCTACGTGTTCCACTGCCACGCGCTCGAGCACGGCGACTTCGGGATGATGCTCCAAATGGAGGTTGAGGAGTGACCTAGTTTCGACGTGTCCGGCCGCCGGGTAACGCCGCGCCATGAACGCGGAGAGCGCCGAGCTGCGCACGATCGAGACCCGCATTCCGGCGCGGCTCGACCGGCTGCCGTGGTCGCGTTTCCACTGGCTCGTGATCATCGGCCTCGGGACGGTGTGGATCCTCGACGGGCTCGAGGTGACGATCGTCGGCTCGATCGCCGCGCGGCTGACCGAGAAGGACAGCGGCCTGGCGCTCACCGACAGCCAGGTGCTCAGTGCCGGGTCGGTGTACGTCGCCGGCGCGTGCGTGGGAGCGCTGTTCTTCGGCCAGCTCACGGACCGCTTCGGGCGCAAGAAGCTGTTCCTGATGACGCTGATCCTGTACCTGGTCGCGACCGTCGCGACCGCCTTCGCCGGCTCCGCCCTGTACTTCATGGTCGCGCGCTTCTTCACCGGCGCGGGCATCGGCGGCGAGTACGCCGCGATCAACTCCGCGATCGACGAGCTGATCCCGGCGCGCGTGCGCGGGCGGGTCGACCTGATCATCAACGGCTCGTACTGGCTCGGCGCGGCCGGCGGTGCGCTCGGCGCGCTCGTGCTGCTGGACACCAGCCTGTTTGCACCCGACGTCGGCTGGCGGCTCGCGTTCGGGCTCGGCGCGGTGCTCGGGCTCGGGATCCTGATCGTCCGCCGCCACGTGCCCGAGAGCCCGCGGTGGCTGTTCATCCACGGCCGCGACGAGGAGGCCGACCGGATCGTCGGCGAGATCGAGGATCAGGTGCGCGAGAGCACCGGACAGGAGCTCGAGGAGCCGTCGGGCTCGATCACCGTCCGCCAGCGCAAGGCGATCTCGTTCCGCACGATCGCCTCGACCGCGTTCAAGCGCTACCCGCGCCGGACGGCGCTGGGCTTCGCGCTGTTCGTCGGCCAGGCGTTCATCTACAACGCGGTGACGTTCGGGCTCGGAACGTTCCTGGTCGAGTTCTACGACATCGAGTCCGGCCGCGTGCCGATCTACATCGCGCTGTTCGCGGGCAGCAACTTCCTCGGCCCGCTGTTGCTCGGGCGGCTGTTCGACACGATCGGGCGCAAGCCGATGATCGCCGGCACGTACCTCGGCTCGGCCGCCGTGCTGGTGGTGCTCACGATCCTGTTCATGGGCGGCACGCTCGGGCTGTGGGGCTTCATGGCGCTGCTGCTCGCGACGTTCTTCCTCGCCTCGGCGGGCGCCAGCTCGGCCTACCTGACGGTCTCGGAGATCTTCCCGATGGAGACCCGCGCGCTCGCGATCGCGTTCTTCTACGCGATCGGCACCGCGGTCGGCGGCATCACCGGCCCGTACCTGTTCGGGAAGATGATCGAGTCTGGCGAGGAGTCACAGGTCGCGATCGCCTTCTTCATCGGCGCCGGCGTGATGGCGATCGGCGGCATCGTCGAGCTGCTGTGGGGCGTCAAGGCCGAGGGCGAGGATCTCGAGAGCATCGCCAAGCCGCTGACCGCCGAGGAAGCCGAGCCTGAGCCGGAACCAGAGCGGCCCCGCACGGGCCGCGCGCGCTCCTCACCGGGCATGCCCGTCTCCGCCCCGATCGCCGCCAGCGGTCTCGAGCGCGAGGTCGCGGCGATCGAGCGCGCGCTCGCCGACCACGGCCCGACCGAGCGTCGCGAGCTCGCGACGCTCGTCGGCGCGCGCTTCTGGGGTCCCGGCCGCTACGCCGCCGCGCTCCGCGCCGCAGTCGCCACGGGCCACGCGAAGCGCCTCTCCCGCACGCGCTTCGGGCCGCCCGCGTCAGCCTGACGCGGGCGGTTCGCCCGTGAGCACCCAGGCGCCGTCCTCGCGGTGCACGCGGCCCTGGGCCGCGAGCTTCGTGAGCGCCCCCGAGACGGACGGGCGGCGGGCGGCGACGAGGTGGCTGAGCACCTCGTGGGTGAGCGGAAGGTCGAGGTGGATGCCGTCGGGATGGACACGGCCGTGGCGATCGGCGAGCTCCCAGAACAGCATCCAGAGCCGCTCGTCGAGCCGCGGCTGCTGGGCGATAGCCATCAGCGCAGTGAGCCGCCGCGAGCGCGCGAGCGCGCGGCCCGCGAGCGCGGGCCCGACCTGCGTGTAGCGCGCCATCCGCTCGGTCCACGGCGCGTCGAGCACGGCCAGATGCGTCCGCGCGAGCACGCGCCACGTGGTCTCGAACCCGATCGTCTCGTCATTTTCGAAGTCCCACGGACGCATCAGGTCGCCGGCGGCGAGCAGCTCGGCGCCGAACCGGCCGCCGTAGCCGACCCGGCGCACCAGCAAGCCGTCGAGCACGAGCAGGCCGTAGCCCTCGCGGGCCGGATCGGCATCGATCTCAGCGTCCCAGCGGCCGGACGGCACGTCGATGATCGTCGTGACGCTCGCCTGGCGGGCGGTCTGCAGTTGCACGGGCGGCACGAGCTCAGCGAGCTCGGGGTCCTCGTCGAGAACCACGGCCCGGTCAACAGCCACGCCGCTCAGAGTCCGACGCCCGCCGCGCGGGCCACGCCCGAAACGTAATCCGCCGCGCTGGCCGGACGGTCCTCGGGCTCCTTCTCGAGAGCCCGGGTGATGGCGCGCGCGGTGGCCGCCGAGATGTCCGCGCGCTGGGCCGAGATGTCAGGCGGCGGTTCCTGCAGGTGCGCGAACAGCACCCGCATGCTCGGGCGGCCGCCGAACGGCGGTGTGCCCGTCAGGATCTCGTACATCACGCAGCCGAGCGAGTAGATGTCGGTCGCGGGACTCACGTCCTCGCCGCGGATCTGTTCCGGCGACATGTAGTCGAGCGACCCCAGCGCCTGGCCCGGCCGGGTGAGGTTCGAGGCCTGGCTGTCCTTGGCAAGTCCGAAGTCCGACACGTACGGCGTCTCGCCGTCGAGCAGGATGTTCGCCGGCTTGATGTCGCGGTGCACGAGGCCGGCCGCGTGCAGCGCGTCGATCCCGCCGGCGCACGCCGCGAGCATGCGCACCGCGGCCGTGAGCTCGAGCGGCCCGGACTTCTCGAGCCGGTCCGCGAGCGAGCCGCCCGGGATCAGCCGCTGCACGAGGTAGGGCAGCCCACCCTCCTCGCCGTGCGCCAACACCGGCACGACGTTGGGATGCTCGATCTTCTGCGCCGCCTGGACCTCGCGGCGGAAGCGGCGCAGGAACACGTCATCCTGCGACAGCTCGGTGGTGACCACCTTCAGGGCGACCGGGTCCTGGCCGTCGGCCGTGCCCTCGAACACGATCCCCATCCGACCGCGGCCGATGACGCGAGTGATCTTGTAGGGACCGAGCGAATCGCCCGGTCTGGGCTCAAGCGCGATTTCTGGCATCCGAATCGCGGAGAATATCCCTCCTGGGTCCAGGCCCGTCCCGTACTTCCGTTGGGGGCCACTTGCGACTTGCCCCGCGACCCACGACACTTCTCTGGATCTCGCTTATGGACAGGCCACAGCTCGGCTATTACAGGATCGAGGGGATCGTCGGCACCGGGCGCGCGGGCATCGTGTACCTCGCCACGGATTCCCGCAGCGGACGTGCAGTGGCCCTCAAGGTCCTGCGCGAGGATGTCAGCATCGATCCTGTCTATCGCGAGCGTTTCCGGCGCGAGGGCGCCCTGCTTGCCGCGTTGCGCCATCCGCACGTGATCCCGATCTACGGGATGGGCGAGATCGACGGCGAGCTGTACATCGCCACCCGGCTCGTGACCGGGAACCTCAAGAGCCTGATCATGGCCGGCGAGCTGCCGCTCGACCAGGCCGTCAGGATCATCACGGCGGTGGCCGAGGCCGTCGACGCCGCCCACTCGGCCGGGATCGTGCACCGGGACATCAAGCCCGCCAACGTGCTGCTCGACGCCGGTATGCACGTCTATCTGGGCGACTTCGGGCTCGCCCGCGACCCCGACGGCGCCGCGCTCACGCTCCCGGGCCAGGTCCTCGGTACGCTCGACTACATGGCGCCCGAGCACCTCGAAGCTGAAGGCGTCGGAACGCCGGCCGACATCTACGCCCTCACCTGCCTCGCGATCGAGACCCTCACGGGCGAGGTCCCGTTCGTTCGCGGCACCGACGCGGCCGTGATGTACGCGCATGTCGTCGAGGATCCGCCGAGCCTTGCCTCTCGGCGACCCGAGCTGCCCGTAGCGCTCGACGAAGTGATCCTCGCCGGCATGGCCAAGGACCCCGACGATCGCCCACCGACGGCGCGCGCGCTGCTCACAGACATGCTGCGCGCGCTCGGCCGGCCGGTCCCGGACCGCCTGGTCGCGGCCGGCTGAGGGGGCCGATCGACGGGTGTCCGAACCCGACTCGGGCGCGACAGTAGTTCCCGGATCCGTCTTCAGCGGGCGGTACGAGATCATCGCGCCGATCTCCAGCGGCGCGATGGGCGCCGTGTACCGCGCGAAGGACCTCGAGTCGGGCGACGAGGTCGCGGTCAAGCGGTTGCTCGACCTCCGCCACGCCGCGCGCTTCGAGATCGAGGCGCGGCTGCTGGCAAGCCTCAGCCACCCGCGCGTCGTCAAGGTGCGCGACCACTCGCAGGACGAGCAGGGGCTCTACATCGTCATGGACCTCGTCCACGGCACCGACCTTGGCGCTCAGCTGAAGGATCGCGGCGCCCCCGGGCTCTCGTACGTGGACTCGATCGAGTACGCCCGCCACGCGTGCGAGGCGCTCCAGTACGTGCACGACCAGCAGATCGTGCACCGCGACGTCAAGCCGCAGAACATGATCCTGGCCGGAGACGACGGGGTCGTGCTCGTGGACTTCGGGGTCGCGCGCGCGATCGGGAGCGACGAGACGCAGGGCACGATCGCCGTCGGGACGCCGCGCTACATGGCGCCCGAGGTGTTCGCGGGCGGCACCGTCTCCGCCGCGAGCGACATCTTCAGCCTCGCCGCGACGCTGTGGACGCTGATCATCGGCGCGCCGCCCCGATACGGCGACGTGATGAAGATCGAGAAGGTCGCGCCGACGCTCGCGCCGGAGCTGCGCGAAGCGCTCGCAGGCGGCCTGGAGATGCTGCCCGAGATGCGGATCCCGTCCGCGATCGCCTTCGCCGAGGCGATCGGCGTGCCGATCACCTACCTCGGCGGCGAGTCGCTGGCCCAGAGCCTCGGCCGCGCGCCGGTGCACCGCCGCGTGATCGAGGCGATCGTCCGCACCGCGGCCGGCATGTTCGAGGCCGCCGCCGCGTCGATCGCGCTCACCGACCAGTCGACCGGCGAGCTCGTGTACGAGGCGGCGTGGGGCGCAGGCGCAGGCGAGGTCGTCGGCATGCGCCTGCCGCCCGGCGCCGGGCTCTCGGGCGCCGTCGTGGCGAGCGGCGAGGCCGTCGCCGTGCCGGAATGCCGCAAGGATCCGCGCTTCGCCGCCCAGGTCGCCGCCAAGACCGGCTACGTGCCCTACACGATGCTCGTCACGCCGCTCGTGCGTGAGGGCCGGCCGATCGGCGCCCTCTCCCTGCTCGACCGCCGGGACGGCGGCCCGTACCGGCACGAAGACCTCGCGCGAGCGGCGCTGTTCGCCGATCTCGCGGTGGTCGCGCTCGATCTCGACACGTTCCCACTGTCGACGACGGGCGGCCGGACGCTGCCACTGGACTGACGTTACTTGCCGATTTCCGGCGCACGCGGTTACGGTTGCGGGAATGACCTCTAACGGCACGGATGGCCACTACGACGCGATCGTCGTCGGTTCTGGCTTTGGTGGCTCCGTCACGGCGTACCGGCTGGCCGAGGCCGGGAAGCGCGTTCTCGTCCTCGAGCGCGGCCGCGCATATCCGCCCGGCTCGTTCACGCGCAGCCCGTACAAGGCTCGCGAGAGCTTCTGGGACCCCGACCGCGGCCTGCGCGGCATGTACCACTACTGGTCGTTCAAGGGCATCGATGCGCTCGTGTCGGCCGGCCTGGGCGGCGGCTCGCTGATCTACGCCAACGTCTTCCTGCGCAAGGACGAGCACTGGTTCGTCCACGAGGACGTCAACAACGGCGGCTACGAGTACTGGCCGTTCTCGCGCGCGGACATCGACCCGCACTACGACCGCGTCGAGAAGATGATCGGCCTCCAGCGCTACCCGTTCGAGCACGAGCCGTACGCGGGCACGCCGAAGACGATCGCCTTCAAGCTCGCCGCCGAGCGCAACGGGCTCGACTGGTCGCTGCCGCCGCTGGCGGTCACGTTCGCCAACGAGGGTCGCCCGCCGGTGCCGGGCGAGCGGATCGACGAGAAGATCCCGAACCTGCACGGCCGCGAGCGCGTCACGTGCCAGCTGTGCGGCGAATGCGACGTCGGCTGCAACTTCGGCTCCAAGAACACGCTCGACTACAACTACCTCACGCACGCCAAGCACCACGGCGCGGAGATCCGGACGCTGTGCGACGTGCGCCGGATCGAGCCACGCGAGGGCAGCGGCTACCGCGTCGCCTACGCCGCGCTCGGTGAGGATCCCACCGCGAACGGCCGGATGCCGCTGCGCGAGCTCACCTGCGACCGCCTGATCCTGAGCGCCGGCACGCTCGGAACGACGAACCTGCTGCTCCGCAACCGGGCCGCGTTCCCGGGCATCAGCACCAAGCTCGGAACCCGCTTCTGCGGGAACGGGGACCTGCTCACCCTCGCGATCAACTGTGGCGAGGTGACCGACGGCAAGCGCGTCCCGCGGATCGTCGACCCCGGCTACGGCCCGGTGATCACGAGCACGGCGCGCGTGCCCGACACGCTCGACGGCGGCGGCGCCGACGGCCGCGGCTTCTACCTGCAGGACGCCGGCTACCCGCAGCACCTCGCCTGGATCCTGCACGTCGTCGCCGCGCCGCAGACGCTGTGGCGGTGGAAGTCGCACGGGTGGTACCTGGTCAAGAACTGGATGCGCGGGTCGCCCGACACCGACGTGACGGGCCACATCGCCGACCTGCTGGAGTCGGCCGAGCTGTCCGCCGGCGGGCTGCCGCTGCTCGGGATGGGGCGCGACATCCCCGACGGGCGCATGTACCTGAACAAGGGCCGGCTCGACCTCGACTGGTCGCGCGACGAGTCCGAGGAGTACTTCAAGCGGCTGCGCGACACGTCGCGCGACGTCGCGCACGCGCTCGGCGGCAAGTTCGCCGACAACCCGATCTGGTTCCTGCGCCGCGTCATCACCGTGCACCCGCTCGGCGGCTCGCCAATGGGCCGCACCCCCGACGAGGGCGTCGTCGACCCCTACGGCAACGTGTTCGGCTATCCCGGCCTGCACATCGCCGACGGCTCGGTGATGCCCGGCCCGGTCGGCCCGAACCCGAGCTTCACGATCGCCGCCCTCGCCGACCGCTTCGCCGACCGGATGCTCGAGACCACCCCCGCCGCGGAGGCGGCTGCTACATGACCGTGACCGCGACAATGCCCGCCACCGTCCGCTTCACCGAGGAGATGCTCGGCCACGTCACCTTCGGGGAGGAGGACTTCACCCGCGGGGCCAAACCCGAGCAGCAGGGCGCCGGGCCGCTGAAGTTCCACCTCACCATCGAGGTCGAGGACATCGCCCAGTTCGCGAACGATCCGACGCGACAGGCCGGCGCGCACGGCTACCTGGAGTGCGATGCGCTCGGCGGCCGGCTGCCGGTCGAGCGCGGCGTGTTCAACCTGTTCATCGACACCGAGCCGGGCGTCAAGCGGATGCTCTACCGGCTGTGGTTCCGCGACGGTGTCGGCCACCCGCTGACGCTCAGCGGCCACAAGCTCGTGCGCAACGACGTCGGGTTCGATGTCTGGCCCGCGACCACGACGCTGTTCACGCGCGTACTGAAGGGCCACGTGGAGGAGGACGAGGGCGCCGAGGTCGTGGCTTCCGGCGTCCTGCGGATCCGGATCCGCGACTTCGCGCGCCAGCTCACGACGTTCCGGGCGGGCGGGCCGAGCATTGGCCATAAGCTGGGGGCGCTCGTCCGGTTCGGCTGGATCTTCCTCGGCCAACTGGCCGAGACCTACTTGCGGAAGGGACGACGCTCCAATGGCCAAGCAAAAAAGTAAGCGGCTGAAGGAGGCCAGCCAGGCCGGCAGCAAGCCGACCGTCCGCACGCACCTGCTCGGCGTCCTCGCCGGCGGCGCGGTGGTCACCGTGTTCGGCGCCGAGGTCGCTCGCGTGTGGCGGCTGGGGATGCTGCCCAAGAGCCGCGAGGAGCTCGCCGAGCGCGAGGAGGCCGGCCGCGTCCGGCAGTCGCTGATGGTGATCCGCGAGGGCTACGCGGTGAGCCGCACGCGCGAGAACACGCTCTTCAACATGCTGGCGTCGTTCTCGGTCACGTTCGGCATCACGCGCGGGATCACCTCGTACATCCGCAAGCACGGCGGCCTCGGCCCGATCCAGAACGTCGTCGTCGGCACCCGTCACATCCACCATTTCATCCCGGGCGGCCTGATTGCCCTGTCCGCCGGCGGCGTGGCGATCGGCATGAAGGGTTCTAACGCGGACAAGTACCTCGCGCTCCCGTTCGGGATCGGCGTCGCGCTGGTGCTCGACGAGTCAGCGCTGCTGCTCGAGCTCGACGACGTGTACTGGACCGAGGAGGGTGTACTCAGCGTCCAGATCGTGTTTGCCTCCATGGCGATGCTGTCAGCGCTCGCGTACATGATCCGGATGCTGCGCCAGACCGAGGGTCAGGACAGCGAATCCGACTGGGAGATGGCCGCGAAGGCGTGGGACGATCTCCAGATGATTCCGGGCATCGGCGGCGGAGAGCCAGGCATCGGGCTGTGACCGAGGACGGAACAGCCGCGAGCGCGGTCGACGCGGGCC
Source organism: uncultured Solirubrobacteraceae bacterium (assembly GCA_963792385.1). Taxonomy (GTDB): domain Bacteria; phylum Actinomycetota; class Thermoleophilia; order Solirubrobacterales; family Solirubrobacteraceae; genus DASSUW01. Next base: position 259,024 of record CAWBVZ010000006.1, read on the forward strand.
CCGGCACCGGCACACCTGAGCTGACGTGGTGCAGTGCCGGCGAGCTCGCTCGCCTGGTCGCCGCCGGAACCGTCTCGGCGCGTGAGGCGGTCGACGCGCACATCGACCGCATCGAGGTGGTGGACGAGCGACTGAACGCCGTCATCGCCCGCCGCTTCGACGCCGCCCGTGCGGAGGCGTCCGCCGTCGACGACGCGCGCGCTCGGGGTGACCGGCTCGGGCCGCTCGCCGGGGTCCCGATCACGGTGAAGGAGCAGTTCCACGTCGAGGGTCTGGCGACGACCTTCGGGTTGCCGAGCCGGCGCGACGCGCTGCCGGAGGCGGAGGGCCCGCTCGTGACCCGCTTGCGCGAGGCGGGCGCGATCATCCTCGGCAAGACGAACGTGGCCGAGCTGCTGTTCTACCAGGAGGGCGACAACCCGCTCTTCGGCAGGACGAACAACCCCTGGGACCTCGAGCGCACGAGCGGCGGCGGCAGCGGCGGCGAGGGCGCGATCATCGCGGCCGGCGGCTCTCCGCTCGGGCTTGGCGCCGACATCGGCGGCAGCATCCGGACGCCCGCCCACTTCTGCGGGATCCAGGGTCTGCGTCCGACTTCCGGACGCCTGACAAATCTCGACTCGCCGCCCGAGCTGTTCTTCCCGGGTATGGAGGCGGTGATCCTCGATCCCGGGCCGATGGCGCGCACGGTCGCCGACCTCGAGCTGGCGATGCAGGTGCTCGCCGCGCCGGGCCTCGAGAAGATCGACTCGCGCATCGCGCCGGTCGCATGGCCCGATCCGCACGCGGTCTCACTGGAGGGGCTGCGGATCGGCGTCTTCGAGGAGGACGGCTACTGGCCGGCATCACCGGCGCTGCGCCGCGCGGTGCGGGAGGCGACGGAGATCCTCACGGGCCGCGGCGCAATCGTCGAGCCGTTCGCCGATCCGGACCCCACTGCCGCGACGCGCTTCTACTTCTCGTTCCTGATGGCGGGCGGGCTCCAGTGGGTGCGGGAGCACCTACGGGGCAACCCGGTCGATGGCAGGATCAAGATGGGTGTGCGGATGTCGCAGGTGCCGCGCGCACTGCACCGGCCGATCGCTAGCGTGCTCGGCTCGGTCGGGGGGCAGCCGCGCCTCGCGGACGGGTTCCGCTGGTCGACGGAGCGGTCGGCACGTGAGTACTGGCGCCTCTGCGAGGAGCGTGCCGACTGGCGCAGCCGGTTCATGGCCGCGATGGACGCGCAGAAGCTCGATGCGATCGTGTGCCCGCCGCACACGGTCCCGGCGATGCGCCACGGCGCGACCGGCCTGCTCTACGACACTCCGAGCTACCTGATGCGCTTCAACGTGCTCGGGATGCCGGCCGGCTCGGTCGCGGCCACGCGCGTGCGTCCTGGAGAGGAGTCCGACCGGCCGAAGACCCGGGACAGGGTCGATCGCGAGGCGCGCAGGACCGAGGACGGCAGCGCCGGCCTGCCCGTCGGCGTGCAGGTCGCGGCTCGCCACTGGCGCGAGGATGTCGTGCTCGCCGTGATGGCGGCGCTCGAGCAGGAGTTCTCCACGCGCCCCGACTACCCGTCGCGCCCACCCGAGTAGAGCGATGACCGAGACGATCACATCAGGCCCTCCGGCGGCCGCCGCGCCGCGCGGCAACCCCATTCTCAACCTGCTCCGGTTCGGGCCCGATCCGCTCGAGTTCATGACCAAGCTCGCGCAAACGAGCGATCTCGGGATCGTCCCGGTCCGGATCGGCAATGTGACGCTGCGGCTCGTGACCGACCCCACGCTCGTGAAGCCCACGCTCGCGCTCGACGATCCGCCCACGCTGGGCCGCGGCCGCTTCACGCGCGTCGCGAGCTGGTACCGCGAGGGCATCTTCGTGGTCACGTCGGGCCCTGATCACGAGCGCCAGCGCGAGACGCTCGGCCGGCCGATCTGGAACGACCCGCTCGCCCCCGAGATCGCGCAACGGCGCGCGGCGGCGACGATCGCCGACTGGCGCGAGGGAGATCCCGTCGACCTCTGGCGCGCGTTCCGCCGGCTGCACTTCGAGACCGACTGGGAGCACCTGACGGGCGAGCAGGCAGACGAGGCGGTCCTGCGCGCGCTCGAGACCGGCGACGTCTGGCAACCGCGCCTGATCCAACCGCTCGGGACGTTGCTCTGGCGGCTGCCGATGGGCCGCGGCGGCCGCAAGGCGAGCGCCCTCATCGACGAGCGCGTCGACGCGCTCGTCGCGCAACGCCGCCGGGCGCCGGATGCGACGGCGGTGGACCAGCTCTCGCGCCTCGTCCGGCAGGCCGCCGACGACGGTGTCACGACCGATGAACAGCTCCGTGCGACCGTGAAGCTCCAGTTCCCCGACCCGCTCCACGACTTCCTGGTGTGGATCTTCTGGGCCCTCGCCCGCAACCCGGCCGCCGAGAAGCGCTGGCTGGAGGAGATCGACCGGGTGCTCGCGGGCGCTCCCGCGACCCTCGAAGACGTCGGCCGCCTCCCGTACGTGCACCGGGTCCTGCTGGAGACGATGCGGCTCTATCCGCCGGCCTTCGGCATCTTCCGCGAGGCGCTGCAGGACCTCGACATCGGCGGGCACGCGGTCCCGGCCGGAGACATCGTCGTCCTGAGCCAGTGGGTGATGCACCGCGATCCGCGCCTGTGGGAGGACCCGCTGCGCTTCGATCCGGATCGGTGGGCCGAGGGCGCGCCGCGCCCGGCCGACGGCACCTACTTCCCGTTCTCGGACGGTCCGCACGGTTGCCACGGCGAGCAGCAGGCACTGCGCGAGGCGACGGTCGTCGCAGCGACGGTCAGTCAGCGGTGGCGCCTGAAGACGGAGAGCGACAAGGAACCGGGATTCGCGCTCGGCATCGGCCTGCAGCCGAAACGACCGCTCCGGCTCGTCCCCGTCGCGCGGGCTTGAGCTAACTCGGCGCCGCGAGCCAGCGCAGGGCCTGGAGCCCAGGCCGGAACAGGTACTCGCCGCCGCGCACGGTGGTGAACGCCGGCATGCCGCCGAGGACGACCGGCGGGTTGCCCTGGATGATCATCTTGCCCGCGCCGTCGACCGGGCAGCCGATCAGCGGGTCCTTATCCGCACCCACCCCGAACGGGTCGCCGTCGTCGACCCAGCGCGTCTGGATCACCTCGAACTGGCGCTCGATGTCGGCGTTGTAGCACTTGAAGATCAGGCCCCGATCCTGGCCGTCGTCCTCGAGCACGCCGGGCGCGAGCGGCGGCCCGTAGGTGCGCCCGCGGCGGAGGATCCGGTGCCGGTTGGAGAGCTTGCCGCCGAAGAATCCCTCATGGTCGCGCGGGTTCGCGCGCCGGATGTGGGCGCCGATCGGGCACGCCAGGCCGTTCGCGTCGTCGCCGTAGCGGAAGTCGTTCACGCGCGCCGGGTCGCCCGCTATGGCCTCGTCGGGGCGGTGCGGCGAGGCGATCAGCGGCGTGCCGTCCTGCCAGCGGCCGACGAGCTTGGCGGCCACGTAGTCGGCGCCGCCGGGGAGCCCGTGCGCCTGCGCCTCCAGGTACGCCCGGAAGCGCGCCACGTGCATGTGCATCTTGCGGTAGACGACGAACGTCGAGTTGCGGTCGAACGGCGCCGCGGGAGCGACCGGCAGTCCACCGTCCTCGTCGGTGTAGCCGAGCACGAACTCGCCCGGGCGCAGCATCCGCCAGCCGCCGTCGCGGTCGGGCAGGCCGTCGCCGGGGCGCGGCTCGGCGCCGCTGCCCTCGATCACCGGCTGGGCGATGCCGTCCTTGAAGCCGAACTGGTCGCGGCCGCCTTCCAGCGCCTCCGAGCGCTGCTCGTGCACCACGGCCACGGCGTCGCCGAGCGTGTCCTCGAGCCACGCGCGACGGCGTTCAAGCTCCGCTTCGCCGGTGCCGTAGAGCGTCACCAGCACGTGCGCCTCGCCCGTCCCGAGGCCGGCGTCCCAGTTCGCCGGAGCGCTGTCGCCGCGGTCGCCGAGCAACTCCGCGCGCGCCGCCATGCCCTCGCGGAAGTCCTCCGGGAACGTGTTCAGCGTCGCCGCGGACACGCCGAGGGCGGCGAGCCCCGGATACGTGAAAGAAAGGTTGACCGTGCTCTCGGGCGCCGCTCCCTGCCACAACTCCGCCGTCATCACCTCGTCGACGAGACCGCGCAGCCACTCGCGCCCGCGTGCGGGGTCGTCCACGCGCACGAACACGTACGCCCCGACGGGATGCGTGTAGCCGCGCAGCAGGTTGCCCTGAAGGTCGGCCGCGTCGACGGCGGTGCCGCCCCGCCGCGCCCGCCGCGGCAGCAGGCGCGGTCGCGCGCGCGGGCTCTCGCGCAGGCTCATCGCTCGCCCGCCATCAGGGCGCGGAACTCCGCCTGCAGCGCCGCGTCGTCGAGTGTGCGCGAACGCACTGCGAGGTCGGACATGCCGTCGGAGACCCGCAGGCCCTCGCGCACGTCGGCCACGGTGGCGCGTGGGTAGGCGCTGAGGAAGTAGCCGTTGTCGGTCTGGTGGTCGGAGATGTAGCGGGCGAACGCGGCGTGGTCGCCGCTCCCCGGGTAGCCGACGCAGTGGGAGAAGATCGCGTCGACCGCCTCGCCGAGCCCCGCGAGGTCGTCGAGGAAGCGATCCACCGCGCCGTCGAAGCTCGCGGTGAAGATCAGGTGTGGCGTCCGCAACGGATCGGGCTTCTGCGGCGGCCCCTGGTAGACGAGGTCGCGGATCACGTGCAGGCGCGAGAAGTGCAGCTGCGGCAGCGCGGCGAGCGGGCTGGCCTCGACCGGCAGCGCGGCGAGATGGTCCTCGAGCGCGTCCTCGTGGCCCGCGAGTACCGGGTACAGCGAAGTGAGCCCGTAGGCCTGACCGTTGATGTTCGTATCGCGCTGGAGGGCGTCGGAGACCCCGTCGCGGAGCCGTTGCAGTCGTGGGCGCGGCATCAGGCGGGGCAGTGGAGGTCGCCGAGCGCCTGCTCGAAGGCCTTCCGGAACTGCGCCGGGCTCATTCGGTCGGCGCTACGGGCCAGCGCTGCGCAGCGCTTGCGCGCTTCGAGCCCCGCGAGCGCCATCTTGACGCTGGCCTCCGGGTAGGCCGAGTAGTAGTGGCCGCCCTCGCGGCTGTTGGCGGCGATCCACGCCTTCAGCGGCTCCGCCGGCGGCGGGCCGGGGAACGCGGGCCCGCGCCCCCAGATGACCCTGATGTCGGTCGGGATGACGTAGGCGAAGGCGTCGATGTACTGGCGCCACGGCACGTCGAAGTTGCTCTCGAACAGCAGGTAGGTGTAGCGCTTGCGCTCGCCGCCGGGGAACTCCTTGAACGTCGCCCAGCGCACGTAGTAGATGAAGTTGAACTGGAGGCTGTGCTTCTTGAAGATCGGATGGAAGCGCGCCGTCCACATGACGAAGCGCAGGAACGGCACCCAAGCGGGCCGCACCGGCGTGAGCAGCGTGAGTGCGCGGGCGCGGCCGGAGATGTTGCCGCCCTGAGGCGCCGGGCGAGGCTCCCGGTCTCGGGTAGGAGTCGCTACTGCCATCGCCCGAAGCTAGCCGGGCGACGGAGGCCCGTCAAGCGGGCTGGACGCATTCCCGAACTTACGGCTGGGCGTCCCAACAGCTATTTGACGACGAGCGCAGGCGGCTGCTCGGCCTCGACCGCGGCGGGCGGCGGGCCGCTGCTCTCGAAGTCCAGGTCCGGCAGGAGCCGGTCGAGCCACTTCGGCAGCCACCAGTTCCAGTCGCCCATCAGCTCCATCGTCGCCGGCACGAGCACGAGCCGCACGAGCGTCGCGTCGAGCGCGATCGCCACCGCGAGGCCGACGCCGATCTCCTTCACCTGCGGCAGGCCCGTGAGGGCGAAGACCGAGAAGACGGCGACCATGATGATCGCCGCGCTCGAGATCGTCTTCGCGCTGGCGCCGAGACCCTGCGCGACGGCGGTGCGGTTGTCCTTGGTGGCCGTGTAGCGCTCCTTGATGCGCGACAGCAGGAACACCTCGTAGTCCATCGATAGCCCGAAGACGATCGCCAGCAGCAGCGGTGGCGTCAGCGCGTTCACGTACCCGCGCGCGTCGTAGCCGATGATGCCGTCGGTCCACCCGTACTGGAACACCGCCACCAGCACGCCGTAGGCGGCCGCGACCGACAGCAGGTTCATCAGCACGGCCTTCAGCGGCAGCAGGACCGAGCGCAGCACGAGCAGCAGCACGAGGTAGCTGAAGGCCATCACGAACAGCAGGATCTTCCACAGCGAGCTGGAGATCAGGTCGCTGAAGTCCTCGTTCTGCGCGGCGGCGCCGCCGACATTCACGCTCGTCGCGCCCTCCAGTGTGGACGCCGGCCCGTTGGGCGCGCGCAGGCGCAGCACCAGCGCGGCGGTCTGTGGGCTCTCCGGTCCGGTGGTCGGCGTGATCACGAACAACGCCGAGCGCCCGTCCTCGGAAAGCACCGGCTCGTCGACGCTCTTGACGCCGGGCGTGCTCGTGACCGCATCGCGGAACGCGCCGAGCTCTGCCTCGTCGGGCGCAGAGCGGTAGGCCGCGACCACCTGGACCGGGCCGAGCGCGCCGGGGCCGGCGGCCTGGGCGGCGAGGTCGAAGCCGTCGCGCGTCTCGTTGCCCGGGTCGAGCTGGGCGAGCGCGCCGGTGCCCCATATGAGCGACAGGGCGGGGATCGCGATGATCAGCATCACGGTTGCCGCGGCTCCGCCGTAGACAAGCGGCCGGCGCATCACGCGGGCGGTCCAGCGGTCCCAGAACGGCGGCCGGTCGACCTTCGCGCGCTTTGGCTTCAGCCGGCTGAGCCGGTCGCCGACCCAGCCGACGACGCGGCCGCGCTCGTACGCGCGGCGCCCGAGCACCTTGATCAGCGCTGGCAGCAGTGCGACTGCCGCGATCACGGCGATCGCGACGACCAGCATCGCGCCGATCGCCATCGAGTGCATCGTCTTGGAGTCGACGAGGAAGAGGCCGGCGAGCGAGATCAGCACGGTGACGCCGGACACGACGACCGCCAGGCCGGAGGTCCGCATCGCAGTGCTCAGCGCACTGTCGGGGTCGGCGCCCCCGTGTAACTCCTCGCGGTAGCGGGCGACGATGAACAGCGAGTAGTCGACGGCGACGCCGATGCCCAGCATCGAGGCGATGTTGGTGACGAAGATCGACATCTCGAGCTGCTGGGAGAGGAAGAACACACCGGCGCCGGTCAGGATCACGGCGACGAACCCGAGGCTCAGCGGCAGCAGCGCCGCGGCCAGCGAGCCGAAGACGGCCAGCAGCACGATGAACACGATCGGGAAGCCCGCACCCTCGGCCTTCTCGAGGTCCTCCTTCGACACGTCCTGCATGCCCGCCCACAGCGCCTGCTGGCCGACCACGTGTACCGGCACGGCCACGTCCGCGGTCTTGGTCGTGAGGCCGAGCTCCTCGCGCAGCTCGCGAGCGGCGTCAACCGTCTGGTCGGGTGTGCCGCTGACCGCCAGAGGCAGCAGCGAGACCGGCTGGTCGCCCGCCGCCTTCGCGGCCTGGATCGCTTCCTCCGGGGCGGCGATGTTGTCGATCCCGGCGATCTTGCGCACGGTGTCGTCGACCGCGGCGCCGAGCTTCTGCGGGTCGCCGTTGCGGTTGTCGAAGACGAGGATCAGCGGCTCGCGCGTGACCCCGGGGAAGTCCTGCAGCGACTCCGTGACCGCCACCGAGCCGGAACCGGGTACCTCGAACCCGCCCGACGTCAGGTTCTTGGTCTGCTGTGCAGCGAAGGGCAGTGAGGCGAGGAGAACGACGATCCACACGCCCAGCACCAGCCGCCTTCGGCGCGTGACGAATCGCTCCAGCCGGTCCATGGCTGATTGCATGACCCCAATGAATAGCCGACGCGGAGGGCCTTGTGGGAATTTCTACTGGACGATCGGCCCCTTGATTCGACCGTCCCGCACGGATACAACCGCACGTACGTTCATCGCATGCATGCAGTCAAGGAGGATCTGATGGAGCCCGCCACCGCCCCCCGGAGCACCGGGGGCGCCGCCGCGCTGCCGCGGCCGGAGGTCCACCCGGTCACGACGTCAGACGGCACGCAGATCAGCCTGACGCACTACGCGATGGGCTCCAAGGGCCCCGTGGTGCTCGCTCCGGGCTACGGCAACGCCGCGCGCGCGTTCGCGCTCGACACCGTGCCGAAGAGCTTCACCCAGTACCTCGGCGAGCACGGCTACGACGTGTGGCTGCTCGACTACCGCGCCAGCCCGGACCTGCCGTCGAGCTGGGAGCAGTTCACGGTCGACGACATCGCGATGCGCGACTGGCCGGCAGCGATCGCGCATGTCAGACAGCAGACCGGAGCGGAGTCGGTGCAAGCGCTCGCCCACTGCGTCGGCGGCCTGTCGCTGTTCATGTCGATCGGCGGCGGGCTCGAGGGCCTGCGGTCGGCAACGTTCTCGGCGCTCGCCGGGCATCCGATCCCGACGCCGGGCAACCGGCTGCGCGCCGGCGTCCACCTGGCGACGATGTTCAAGAAGCTCGGCATCAAGGGGCTGAACACGGACTACAACCCGAGCTCGGTGCCGGACCGCGCCGTCGAGACGGTGATGCGCGTGCTGCCGTTCCGCCACGTCTATGACAGCCCCGTCGCCCGCCGGATCTACTTCGTCTACGGCGACGTGTTCGACTTCGAGCGGATCAACGACGAGACGATGCAGGAGTCCGTGCCGGCGTTCTTCGGCAACGGCAACATGACGTTCTTCGAGCACATCTCGAAGATGATCCGCAAGGGCCACGCCGTCGATCGCGACGGCCGCGACGTGTACCTCGCCAACACCGACCGGTACAAGATGCCGATCTCGTTCCTGACCGGCGCGCACAACCGGATGTTCATCCCGCGCGGGCTCGAGAAGAGCTACGACATGCTGCGCGAGGCGAACGGACCCGACCTCTACTCCCACCACGTGTTCGAGGACTACGCGCACCTGGACTGCTGGCTCGGCACGAAGGCCGATCAGGATGTGTTCCCGACCGCCCTTGCCGAGCTGGAGCGCCACAACTCATGACCGCGCCGGAAACGACCGCGCAGCACGCGGGCCTGCAGGACCTCTTCTCCTACTCGGTGGCCGCCTGCTTTCAGGACCGGCGTACCCGCCGGGTGGCGCAGGGCGTATCGCTGCAGGCCGGCGAGATGTCCTACGAGAGCACGAACGACCCGTCGCCGCTGACACCGCTCGAGGAAGCGATCCTGATCGCCTCCACCGGCCCGACCGGCTCCGTCATGCACGACGGCCCGATCGACAAGCCGAACGGCGGCAAGGAGCTCGGCACGCCGTTCCTGCATGTGACCGGCCGCGCCGCGAGCAGCGCCGACAACGCGCAGGCGACGTCGCTGTTCATGATCAACGACGAGGGCATCTGGCTGATCAAGCGCCCGCAGGAGCGCGAGGCGATGGAGCTGTTCAGCGAGATCCCGCCGCGCTGGGAGGACCGCACCGAGGACGACTGGATCTCGTACGCGAACGCGGTCAAGCGCAAGGTCTACGACGGGCGCTTCGAGTTCCCGCGCGAGTGGCCGTTCTACCTCGGCTGGAACGCGCAGCACTCCAACGCGCCCGGCACGACCTGCTTCCTACCGGTCGTGGACAACACGCGCCAGTACATCAACGTGCTGCTCATCCTGCTCTCGGAGACGAGCGGCAAGGCGCCGCTGTTCATCGACGACTGGCGCCCGTTCCGCCCGCGCGGAGCGGTCGAGTACGTGGCCTGGCTCGCGTCGAAGATCGGTCTCGTGGAGCCGATCCCCTACCAGCCGATCGGCGGCCTCAAGCGCGTGCGCGGCGGCTTTGTGAGCGCGGAGGTCCCGGCGCCGCTGGGCAGCGTCGGTGAGGTCCGGACCGAGCACGAGGCGTACTTCCTGATGCAGAACCTCATGCTCATGGGCGAGGCGCTGCGTCTCGGCGGCTGGGTGCACGGCGCGCCGATGATCCCGCACGTGATGCGTCGCGACCCGGAGAACGGTTACCTCGGGCTCGGCTTCCGCGAGCACCTGGCCAAGAAGGCGCCGGGCCGCTGGAAGCGCTGGCCGCCGGTGCCGGCCTCGCAGCCGAACTTCGTCGGCATCGACGGCGTGCTCGAGGGCTTGTGCCCGCCGTACGTCACCGACATGGACGCCGCGGTCGACCAGGTGCTGGAGGAGAAGTTCGGCGCCGGCGGCGCGTACGCCGACGCGGACGTCTTCGGCCAGGCCTACCGCGACCGCGCCAGCGCCGAGCGCTACCTCAACCAGGCTCCGCACCACCCGCCGGAGGCGGTCGAGTACACGAAGGAGATCTGCCGCTACCTGGTGGAGACGTACGGTCGCTTCCCGGCGCACACGGACGCCTTCTACCTGCCCGGCACCTGGGTGCAGTTCTCGCACCTCGAGGTCGAGTACTACGAGCGCTTCGGCAACCCCGCCCACGCGCGCCGCCAGGCCGAGGGCAAGGAGATCTGGGCCCGCCGCTAGCGGCCCCGTCACTGATGGGCAACACGATCGGCCGAATGACCGGTCTGACGCTGTTCACGCCCGTCCGGCGGCAGTGGCTGCCGCTGCTCCGCGTCGGCTTCTTCGCCTCGCGGCACGCCCGGGCGTTCGACCAGCACATTCTGCAGTTCGACTTCATCCACTTCGTTCGCTGGTCGGTCATCAGAGGTCTGCCGGGCGAGCGACTGAACTACCCGTACCTGTTCTTCGAGAGCAACTTCGACGGGCCGTGGGAGCACTACATCGACGCCTTCGCCTACGTGATCCCGAAGGACATCCGGCTCACGTGGGGGCGCGGGCCGGGCTTCCCGGCGCCGCCGCCGTCGGAGCCGCTGAAAGCGTGGATCGCCCGGAACAGCATGGAGGGCGGCCACTACTACTGCGCCTACCCGGACGCGAGCACGCGGATGGTCAAGGGCGCGCTCGCCGTGCGCGAGCGCTTCGAGCGCTTGGTGGCGGACTCGGAGCGCCTCAGCCCGGAGGCGTTCCAGGTGGCGTACGAGCGGTTCCTGACGGAGTCCCAGGCCCACCTCTGATGCCCGGCAGCCGCAACGAGATCGGCGGCGCGTACGCGCTCACGGTGTTCACGCCGATCCTCCCAGGCCACGAGGACGCGGTGCGGGCGGTGATCGAGTCGCTCCCCGTCGGCGCCGACAGCCCGCTCGCCAGGCTCGACGGGCTGCACTTCTCCCGCCTGCAGATCTTCCGCGAGCTCGTGCACCAGGGGGAAAAGCAGCGCAAGCGCGACCCTCTGCGGTCGAGCCAGCTCGTGTTCACGAGCACCTTCGACGGCGAGCTGGACCCGTATCTGGACGCGATCTGCGCGCTGCTCGGCGCCGACGCGGACGCGTGGTGGGAGCACTGCGCCGGCTATCCCGGCACCGCCGACCGCACCGCGTTCAAGCGGTACATCCGCGACCACCAGGCCGACACCAGCCTGTTCGCTTCCGCGCACCCGAACGCGAGCGTGGCGCGTGTGCGCGAAAGCGTGGAGTTGCGCGATCGGATTGTCGACTTCGCCGCCGACGCCCAGGGTCTCGGGGCCGCGGACCTGCAGGCGAGCTTCCGGGCGCGGTTCACGCCCTGATGCGGCTCGGGCGGCCGCCGAACCTCCCGCGCCGGCGGTCGTCGACGGCACGTGTTGACCTGTCCGACATCCAGGGCAACGTGCTGCGCGGCTACTCGCACCCGAAGGCGGCATACGTGTTCCTGCGGATCGTCGATCCCGATCGGGCGCGCGCGCTGATGACGCAGCTGCTGCCACAGGTGGCGTCGGCCGAGCCGTGGACCGACGGGCCTCCGGACACGGCGCTGCACGCTGCCTTCACGGCTGCGGGCCTGTCGGCGCTCGGCGTTTCCGACGACGTGCTCGGCTCGTTCCCGCACGAGTTCCGCGAGGGCATGGCCGCGCGCGCCGAGCGGCTCGGCGACCGCGGGCCGAGCGCCCCCGAGCACTGGGACGCCGGCCTCGGGACCGGCGAGGTGCATGCGCTCGTCACGATCTACGCCGTCGACGACGAGCGGCTCGACGCGGCGCGCGCGGCGCTGCGCGGCGTGGGTGCCACGGGCGCGGGCGCCGTGACGGTGATCCACGAGCAGCGCGCGGCAGCGCTGGACGGCGGGCGCGACCACTTCGGCTTCGCCGACGGGATCGCCCAGCCGGATGTGCAGGGCAGCGGTGTGGCGCCGCGGCCGGGCGACGGCCAACCGGATGGTGCCGGCCGCTGGCGCGCGGTCCGGACGGGCGAGTTCCTGCACGGCTACGAAGACGAGGACGGCCGGCTGCCCGAGGCGCCGGCGGCGCCGTTCGATCGCAACGGCACGTTCATGGTCTACCGGAAGCTGGCGATGGACGTGCCGGCGTTCCGCCGCTTCGTGGCCGAGCAGGGCGAGCGCTACCCAGGCGGCCCGGAGCTGCTGGCGGCCAAGATCGTCGGCCGCTGGCGCGACGGCACGCCGCTCGAGGTGTCCCCCGACGGGCCGGACGCCGCCGTCGCGGCCGACCCTGCCCGCATCAACGACTTCTCCTACCGCGACGACGCGCAGGGGCTGCGCTGCCCGGTCGGCGCACACATCCGGCGCGCCAACCCGCGCGACGCGCTCGGATTCTTCGACGGGCGGCTCTCCAACCGGCACCGCATCGTCCGCCGCGGCCGCTCCTACGGCCCGCCGCTGCCCGAAGGCGTGCTCGAGGACGACGGCGCCGACCGCGGCCTCGTGTTCGTGTGCTTCAACGCCAGCATCTGGCGCCAGTTCGAGACCGTGCAAGCGCTCTGGATCGATGACGGCGACCCGTTCGGCCTCGGCCGTGACAAGGACTTCCTGATCGGCGAGCCGGACGGCGACCACGGCAAGATGACGATCCCGGGCCACCCGCCGTTCTTCCTGAAGCCCCAGCCGCGCTTCGTCACCGTGCGCGGCGGCGAGTACCTCTACCGCCCGAGCATGACCGGCCTGCGCTGGCTGGCGTCGGGGGGGTCTACGGTCCGTCGGTGACCGTCGCCGGGGCGGGCGACTCTTCCCCCTCGGTATCGGTGTCAGCGGCGGCCGGGGGCGGGGCCGGGGGACTGTCCCCTTCATCTTCGGGAAGCGACCACAGCTTGATCTTCGCCTTGCGGCCGCGGACCTCGAACTCGCCGACCTCGACGAGGTCATCGGCGGGCCGCGTCAGGGCGGCCCGCGTCGAGTCGGAGACATACAGCTGGTACGGCGTGCCCTTGGTCATGCCCTCCAGCCGCGCGGCGGTGTTCGTCGTGTCGCCGAGCGCCGTGTACTCCAGCCGGCGCTCGGAGCCGACGTTGCCAGACATCACCGCGCCGGTGTTGAGGCCGATGCCCATCTTGAAGCCTTGGTGCAGGCTGTCCTGGCGCAACGCGTCGTTGAATCCCACGAGCCGCTCGAGCATGTCCCTCGCGGCCGCGAGCGCGCGATCGGCGTGGTCCTCCTGGTACAGCGGCGCGCCGAACACGGCCATGATGCCGTCGCCCATGTAGGCGACGAGCGTTCCGCCGTGATCGAGGATCGCCTCGCTCATCGCGGTCAGATAGAGGTTGAGCGAGGCGATGACCTGCTCTGGCTCGAGCGTCTCGGCGAACGACGTGAACCCACGCAGGTCGCTGAACATCACCGTCGCCTCGCCGCGCACGCCGCCCAGGCGCGCTCCGTCGGCGTCCTGGAGGACCTGGTCGACGACGGACTCGGGCACGAAGCGCGCGAACGCGTCGCGCGTGTTGGCCCGCTCGAACGCAACGGTCAGGCCGTGGATGCCGGCCGTCGCGGCCATCGCGAGGAGTGCGGCCAGCAGGGGGTAGATCACCATGACGATCGCGCCGTCGTTGAATGCGATCTGCGCGCCCACGAGGAACGCGACGAGAACTCCGGCCCCGAGCGCGAGCGCCAGGCCAGTGCGCATCCGCAGGGCGGCGAGCGGCGTGATGACGGCCAGCAGGACGAGCAGGAGCGAGTCCTTCCACCACGAGATGGTGTCCAGCGGGAATCCGTTCAGCCCGGTGGTGATCGCATTCGCCCAGACCTCAGGACCGGGCATCTCGCCGGACCCGGTGGTCGAGGTCTGGTGGAGGTCCTGCAGCGAGGGCGCGCTGGCGCCGACGACGACGTACTTGCCGCGCACGGCGGACGCGGGGAACTTGCCCTTGGCGACCCTGCCGAAGCTCAGGTACTGCACCGTGCGCGGCGGACCGGCGTAGTCGATCCAGGCCGAGTCGCCCGGCGGGTGCGACACAGGGCGGCCGTTGCGTGCGACGCGTAGCGCCGCCATTGACAGGCTCTCGAGCTTCTGCGAGTCGTAGGGCACCCGGCGGACGCGGCCGTCGACGTCGTTCTCGACGTTGCCGTTCCCAGGGATCCCGCGGCTGTACTCCAGCGCCTCGCCACCTCCGAAGATCCGGGTCGTGCCGTCCTCAGAGATCTCCGTCGACGAGAGCACGACGTTGCGGGCCGCTCGCACCGTGTCGATCAGCGCCGTGTCGTTGTCGTCGTTGCCGCTCGGCTCGGTGAACTGGACGTCGTAGATGATCACCTTCGCGCCAGCCTTCTTCAGCTGCCGGATCACCTTCGTGTGGAGTGCCCGGGTGAATGGCCACTGTGCGCTCCCCAGCTCGTTGAACGTCTCGTCGTCGATCGCGACGACGGTGACGGGGCCCGGTGGTTGAGAGCCGCGGATGTCGAAGCGGTTGTCGACGGTGACCAGCTCGAGGCGTTCGAGCACGTTGCCGGCCTGGAACGCCAACCCGAACACGAGGACGAAGAACGCCGTGCCGACCAGCATCAGCGCGCGCAGGCGCCGCGTGCGCAGGTTCATGCCCTCCCCGCTGCTCACGCGATCCAGCACCCGGTTGACCCACGGACTCGACGCGGGGTTGGCGACCAGCACGGTCCCCACGAGGGACGTGAACGCGGCGGCCAGCGGCGGGATGATGCTGACGATCACTCCCTCGTTGAACGCGAGCTGAGCGCCGAGCAGGAACGCGGGGACGGCGATGACGCCGACGATCAGCGCTACAGCGGTTCCGAAGCGCATCGCCACGAGCGGAGCGATCGACGCCAGCGCCAGGATGAGCAGCCAGTCGACCCAGCCGGCGGTGTGCAGCGGGAAGCCGTCCAGCGCCGTGGCGATCGCCGACGCCTGGAGCTCCGGCCCGGACATGGCATCGTCCGCGGCCGTCTTGTGCACGTCCCCGAGCGCGGTCGCGGTCGCCCCGACGACCACGATCTTCCCGCGCACGGCGTCGGCGTCGAAGCTGCCGCGCTCGACCTCGCCGAAGCTCAGCTGCGGGATCGTGCCTGCAGGCCCCGCGTAGGCGATCCGGGCGCTGTCGGATCCCGGGGTGCTGATCGCGTGCCCCTCGTGCACGCGCGCGGCCGCCATGGCGAAGGTGTCGAGCTGGTGCTCGTTGAACGACATGTGCCTCAGCACGCCGTCCTCGTCGTTCGCGAAGTTGGTGATCGCGGGGATCGCGCGGCTGTACTTGAGCGTCTCACCGCCGCCGAAGATCGACGTAGAGCCGTCCAGCCCGACCTCCGTCGTACTGAGGACGACGCGCTTCTTGCCCGCGCGCACCGCCTGGAGGAGCGCCTCGTCAGCGTCCGGGTACGGGCCCGGCTCCGTGAACTGCACGTCGTAGGCGATGACGCTTGCGCCGGCTTTGGTGAGCTGCCGGATAACGCGGGCATGCCGGCGCCGGTTGAACGGGAAGCTGACGTTCGGGTCCTCTTCGAGCGTCCTGTCGTCGATCCCAACGATCACGACGTCCGAGCGCGGGTCGGTCGCCCCGCGGATGCCGAATCGCGTGTCGATCGTGGAGAGCTCGACCTCCGGGAGCGCGTCCGCCGCCTTGAAGATCGCCCCGACACCCGCCGCCACGAACGCTGCGACGAGCAGCAGCAGCACGCTCCGGTGGCGGCTGGGCGGCTTCACGCGGCTCCCAGCAGGATCGCGACCAGGAACAGCGACAGCACATGGAACGACTGGTCGACCGACGCCGCGATGCCGACGTCGAACTCCGGCGCGCGCTTGACGCGCGCGAGGTAGAGCCGCACGATCCGCCCGTCGTCGACGACGAGGTGCGGCAGCGCGATCAAGGCCGCCGCGAGCACCGCCCAGCCGACGCTGAGCTCGTCCGCGATCCAGACGAGGACGGGCAGGAACGCGAGCGTGTAGGTCGCCACGTGGGCGCACAGCGCTCGCAGCGCCACCCGGTCACCAGTGAGACCGCCGCGCTTGTGCCGGGCCTGCCAGTCGGTTTGGAAGAGATAGTCGCCGACCATATGTGCGACGAGGAACCCCGCGAGAACGGAGACCCAGTTCACTTCTTGCGTGCGAAGTACTGCTTGCCGGCCCGCACGACCACGGTCTTCTTCTTGACGAAGTCCCGTACGGCGACCGTCCCTCGCTTGACCTTCGTGAGCGTGCCACTGCAGCTGTCCTCGGTGAACCACCGGGTGCCGCGCACGGTCGCCGAGCTGAACGAGCCCTGGGTCCGGAACTTGCCCTTGCCGTCACCCCAGAGGTGGCGCTTCTTCTTCTTCTTGGCGGCCGCGTTCGCGCTCGACGAGTTGCCGCAGCTCAGCTTGCCGGTCAGCTTCAGCGTGGTGAGCGGCTTCGAGCCCTTGGTCTGCGCGAGCTTGAAGACTCCCTCGTAGAACCACGCCCGCTGCGTCTTGCCGGTGTTGTTGGCCGCGGCCACCAGATTCACGCGGCCCTTGGCGGTGTCGAACGTGGAGCCGATCGGCACCTGCTGGGCGTCGCGGAGGGTGAAGAACTCATCACTGCCCGGCAGCTTGATCTTCACGATGCCGCTCGCGCGGTTCACGTTGACCGTCTTGCCGGGGACCGGCGGCGGCAGCTGCGGGTCGGGCGGCTTGCCGCCGAACTCGAAGGCGCCGATGTCGCAAGTGCCGACGGCGGTCGCGCCGCGCTGGTCGGTGCCGGTGATGCACAGGTTCGGGTCGCCCCCGTTGATCGCCGGGCTACCGGCTGCGATGGCGCGCGTATCCGTGGGGCCGCCGTTGTTCTTGAGCGCGCCGAGCGGCGGCGTGGTCACATTCGGCGTGCCCTCGTCGGCGGTGTTGTACAGGCACGTGGCGTCGTCGGAGAGGTTGTGGCTGAACGTGCCGCGCGGGATGCCCGCGATCGAGCCGCCGCAGGCGCCGCCGGTGCCGGCGCCGTTGATGATCGAGTTCCAGATGCTGGTCGTGGCGCCCGTGGTGCTCTCCTGGAAGAAGCCGCCGCCAGTCCCGGCGCTGTTGCCGGCGATCGTCGAGCCCGTCATCGTGATGTTGCCTGCCGTGACGATGCCGCCGCCGGTGGCAGTGGCGGTGTTGCCCGAGAGCGTCGAGGCAATGAGGATCCCCTCGCCGTTGGTCTCTACCGCGATCGCGCCGCCGCTTCCGGCCGTCACGCGGTTGCCGGTGACCAGCGAGCCCTGGACCGCGATCGAGCCGAGCGCTTCGACCGCCCCGCCGCGGCTCGTGGCGGTGTTGCCCTCGACGATCGAGTTGTAGAGGTGCAGCTGCGCCGTGTCCTCGACGAGCGCGGCGCCGCCGGTGGGCGCCGTGCCGCCGGTGAGCGTCACACCGGCGACGATCGAGCTCGAGCCGGCAGGGGCGACCAGCACGCGACCGCTGTTACGCGCATCGATGATCGTCGCGCGGGCGCCGGCGCCGAAGCCGCCGACGGTTCCAAAGCCGAGGATGACCGGGCTGTTCGCCAGGACCAGCGGGCCCTGCGTGAGTCGGTAGACGCCTGGGGGAAGCGAGATCGACGAGCCGCCGCCGGGCGTCGAGAGCGCGATCGCCTCGCGCAGCGTGCAGTCGTTGTTGCATTCGCCGTCGTTGCCGTCTGCCGTCGTGGTGACGGTGAAGACGCCCGGGAACTGCTGCGCGGGCGCAGAGCCGTTCATGCCGAGCGCAATCAGCGCCGCGACGGCAGCCGCAGCGCCGATCCGGATCCCTCCACGCATTCGCAAGTCACCAGCGATGGTCTTGAGCATCAGTGCCCCTGTCAAGTCCGATAGACGAGTTGTCGGTTTCTGGCCGGATCACTTACGCCGGGCGATGTACCGCTTACCGGCGCGCACGATCACGGTCTTGTGCTTGACGAAATCCCGCACGGACACTCGTCCGCGCGCGACTCGAGTGAGCGTGCTCGTGCAGCGATCCTCGACCAGCCATTTGGTCCCGCGCACCGTCGCCGAGCTGTAGGACCCTTCGGTGCGGAACCGGCCCTTGCCGTCGCCCCACAGCCTGCGCTTCTTCTTTTTCTTCGCCGCCGTCGTCGCCTTGCCGCGCTTCGGGCAGCTGAGCTTCTCCACCAGCTTGAGCGTCGTGATCGGCTTGGAGGTGTTGCTTTGGAGGAGCTTGAAGAGCCCGTCGTAGAAGACCGCCTCGGCGGTCCCGCCGGTCTTGTTCGCCGCTGCGATCAGGCTGATCCGGCCCTTGCGCGTGTCGATGATCGTGCCGACCGGAATCTGTGCCGGGCCGCGGAGGAGGCTGAAATGCTTGCGCCCCGGCCGTTTGATCTTCACCGTGCCGCGCTTCGGGGTGGCGTTCACGAGCTTGCCGGCGACCGGCGGCGGGAGCCCGCCGCCTGTGGGCGGGGGCGGGACGAACTCGAACGCGCCGATGTCGCACGTGCCCTGCTGCGGCCGCGCGACGCCGCGCTGGTCGGTCCCGCTGCAGGTGCCCGGGTTGGCCGCGCCGATGGCCGGGCTGGCAGCGCCGAGGGCTTGGGTGTTGGTGGCGCCGCCGTTGTTCTGGAGCGTGCCGAGCAGCGGATCGGCGTTCTGGATATCGCCGGTGTCCGTGAAGGCGCAGGTCGCGTCGTCGGACAGGTTGTGGTTGGCCGTGACCAGCGATCGCCGGGCTGCCGCCGCACGCGGCGCCGGTCGTGGCCGCCACGATCGTGTCGTTGATCGCGGTCGAGCGCAGCGGCGGACAGGCCGCTGCCGGTGGCGGCGGTATTCCCGGCGATCGTGCTGCGCTGGAGCTGAAGCGCACCGGCCGCGGAGATGCCACCGCCTGTGCCGTTGGTGCTGTTGCCGCTCACCGTCGACGAGATGATCACCCCGAAGCCGACCGGGTCGCTGGTGGCAGGCTGGTAGATGCCACCGCCCTGGCCCGCGGTCGACAAACCGTTCGCCTGGTTGCCGGAGACCGTCGAGCCCGTCATGACGAGCCGCCCGCTATTGGCGATGCCGCCGCCGAGCGTGGCGGTGTTGCCGGAGATCGTGACGTTGGTAAGCGTGACGCTCGTCGCGAGCCCCAGGTTCAACGCGCCGCCGGGCCCGCTCACGAGCTGCTGGTTCACGCCGTTGCCGCCGGTCAGCGTCACGGCAGAGATCGCCGCCGTTGTGCTGCCGGAGACCTGCACGACGCGGCTGGCGCCGTTGCCGCTGATGACCGTCGTCCGGGCGTCCGCGCCGAGGATCGACATGCTCGTGCCGATCTGCAACTGGCCCATCGTGAGCACGTAGGTCCCGGCCGGCACGCTGACGATGTCGCCTGCGACCGCGGCGCCGATCGCGCCGCGCAACGTGCACCCGCCCGGAGCCGTGGTGCACCCGGCCGTGCTGGCCCCGTCGAGCGGTGTGTTCACGGCACGGGTTGTCTGCGCGGTCGCGGCGGCCGGCGCCACGAGGGCGCCGAGCGCCACGGCAAGGGCGAGCCAGATGACCGCGCGGGCGCTCACAGCGTTGTCAACCCGCGGCGTGGGTCATCGCTTCGCTCGCGCGACGTACTTCTTGCCGGCCTTGACGAGCACGGTCTTGCGCTTCACGAAGTCGCGCACCGCGACGCGGCCACGCTTGACGCGCGTGAGCGTGCTCGTGCAGGTGTCCTGCACGAGCCACTTGGTGCCGCGCACGGTCGCGGAGCTGTACGAGCCCTCCGTGCGGAACTTGCCCTTGCCGTCACCCCAGAGGTGGCGCTTCTTCTTCTTTTTCGCTGCCGCACTCGCCTTCCCGGACTGCTTGCACGACAGCTTCTCCACCAGCTTCAGCGTGGTGATCGGGTGCGCGCCCTTGGTCTGGCCGAGCTTGAAGATGCCACCGTAGAAGTCAGCGGTCGCCGTCCCACCGTTCTTGTCGGCGGCCGCGACGATCGTCACCCGGCCCTTCAGCGTGTCGACGATCGTGCCCACCGGAATCTGCCGGCCCGCGCCGAGCGCGACAAACACTCGCGACCCGGGCAGCTTGATCTTCACCGTGCCGCTCTTGAACAGCGCGTTGACGGACTTCCCGGCCACCGGCGGCGGTAGCCCTGGCGGGTTCTGGCCGCCCTGCGGCGGTGGTGGTGGGACGTACTCGAAGGCGCCGATGTCGCACGTGCCCAGACGGCCGGTCCCGCGTTGATCCGCTGCGATGCAATGCGCAGGGTCACCGGCGTCGATCGCCGGGCTTCCCGTGCCGAGTGCGCGAGTGTCCGTAGGACCGCCGTTGTTCTGGAGCGGACCGAGCAGCGGGTCGACACCCGACTTGTCGCCAGGGGTGCCGAAGCCGCACGTCCCGTCGTCATCCAGGTCGTGGGCGCCGGAGACCAGCGGGGTCCCCGGGGCGCACGCCGTCCCAGTGTCGGCCGTGACGATCGTGTTCCACAGCGTCATCACCCCCTGACTCGGCGGCCTGGTAGAGGCCGCTGCCGGTGGATGCCGAGTTCCCTGCGATCGTCACGTGCGCGAGGTCGAGCGCGCCCACGTTGTAGATACCGCCGCCGCTCGAGCGGGCCCCAGCGGCATTCCCGCTCACGGTCGAGTTGCGTAGCTCTGCCCTGGAGACGTCAGATCCGACGTGTATGCCGGCGCCAAAGTTCGCCTGGTTGCCGGAGACCGTCGACCCGTTCATCCTGAGCGTCCTCCGCCCGTGATCGCGATGCCGCCGCCGTTCGACGCGGTGCTGCCGCTGACAGTGACGTTGGTGAGCTCGAGGATCCCGCCGTCTTGCAGAACGCCGCCGCCCGTGCCGGACGACGCCGTGCTGCCGCCATTGCCGTTGCGGATGGTGACGCCGGAGACGCGACTCGTGGTGACGGCGGCGCTGGCTCCGGCCGCGCGCAGCACCCGGGTCTTGAGGCCACCGTCGATGAACGTCGTCCGTGCCCCGGCGCCCACGATCGTGTCGGCCGTGAGCAAAAGCTCGCTGCTCATCGTGAGCACGTAGTTGCCGCTCGGCAGGTTGATCGTGTCGGCGGCGCTGGTAGCGGCCGCCACCGCCTCGCGCAGCGTGCAGTCGGCGGCGTTGCACCCCGCCGTGTCGTTGTGGTCGGCGGTCGTGTTGACGTTGTAGACCGCCGCGAACGCAGCGCCCGGCGCGGCCAGCGCGACGACCGCAGCGACCAACATCCCGATGCCCAATCGTCCGCGCAAGTACGCGATGGTCAAGCAGCGGCGCCGCCTGGTCAAGCGTTCCTGGACGAGTGGACGGGTGTCGTCAACCGCGGCTACGCGCGATGTACTTCTTGCCGGCCTTGACGAGCACGGTCTTCTTCTTCACGAAATCGCGGACCGCGACCTTCCCGCGCGCGACCTTCGTGAGCGTGCTCTTGCAGCTGTCCTCGACCAGCCACTTGGTCCCGCGCACGGTCGCCGAGCTGTACGACCCGTCGGTGCGGAACTTCCCCTTGCCGTCGCCCCACAGGTGGCGCTTCTTCTTCTTTTTCGCTGCCGCGCTCGCCTTCTTGACGCTCTTGCCGCAGCTCAGCTTCTCCACCAGCTTGAGCGTCGTGATCGGCGTCGCGCCCTTGGTCTGGCCGAGCTTGAAGATGCCGCCGTAGAAGTCCGCCGTCGCCGTGCCGCCGTTCTTGTCCGCGGCGGCGACGATCGTGACCCGCCCCTTCGTCGCATCGACGATCGTGCCGAGCGGGATCTGCTGGCCCTCGGTGAGCGCGACGAACGCGCTCGAGCCCGGGAGCTTGATCTTTACCGTCCCGCTCTTGGGCAGCGCGTTGACGGCCTTGCCGATCACCGGCGGCGGGAGCAGTCTGCGGGCTGCCGACCTGCGCGAGATCGCTCGTTGGTGATCGTGCACGTCTGCGCGTCGCCCTCCTGAGCGACCAGTGCCGACCGCCGCGCACGCCGCCGAGATCGCGGCCAGGTAGCCGGCGACCGCGTCCTCGGACACGGCGTACGTGCCGACCGCGAGCGTGTACGTGCGCCCGCTCGCCCTGCCGGCCGCCGGGCTGCCGGCCACGTCCGCGCCGCCCGACTTCACGTGCAGGCTGAAGTCCGCCGGGCCTTCGTGCCGCCGTTGTCGTTGACCACGTCGTGATCACCGTGAGCGTCGGCGCGGCGTCGTTAGCGTGATCGTGCACGTGCCTTCGCCTGGTTCTCGGCGAGCGCGACGTCGCCTTTGCTGTCGCAGTCGCCGGAGATCGATCGGGTGTAGCCGGCCACGGCGTCGGCTGACACGGTGTAGCTGCCCGGCGTGAGCGTGAACGTCGTGCCGGATGCGTTCCCGTTCTGCGGGCTGCCCGGCGCATCCGCGGCGCCCTGCTTGACGTGGACGACGAAGCTGCTCGCCGCCCTGGTGCCGCCGTTGTCGTTGACGACCGTGGTGGTCACCCGCAGCGTCGGCGGGATGAACTCGAAGGCGCCGGGGTCGCAGGCCGCGCCGCCCGGTCGCGTGACGCCGCGCTGGTCGAGCGCGGCGCAACCGCTGCCGGCGTCGATCGCCGGGCTGTTGACGGCGAGCGCGCGCGTGTTGGTCTGGCCGCCGTTGTTGGCGAGCGCGCCGAGCAGCGGATTCACGTCCTGCTTCTCGCCCGCGCCCGTGAGCATGCAGCTCCCGTCGTCGACGACGTCGTGGTGCGACGTGATCGCGCTCGGGGCCGGGATGCCCGGGCCGCCGCACTCGGCGCCCAAGTTGCCGGCGAGGATGGTGTTCGACATCGACGTCGCGACGGTCGGCCCGCCCGACGCGCTCGAAGGCTGCTGGTAGAGACCGCCACCCTCGGCCGCCGTGTTCCCCGCGATCGTCATGTTGATCAATGTCAGGCTGCCCGCGGCGTAGATGCCGCCGCCCTGCGACGAGGTGTCGTCAGCGGTGTTGCCGCTGATGGTCGAGTTGGCGAGCAGCGCGTTCGCGCCGTTGTTGACGTAGATGCCGCCGGCACGCGGCTGCCGGAGGGCGCCGGCGGTGTTCCCGGAGACCGTCGAGCCGATCATCGTCATCACGCCGGCCGCGACCACGATGCCCCCGCCGCCGATCGACGATGCGTTGTTGCCGCTGACGGTGACGTTCGTGAGCGCCAGGGTCGACGACTGCACGAAGATCCCGCCGCCGGCTCCGCTCGACGTCGTGCTGGCGCCGTTGCCGTTGCGGATCGTCACGCCGGAGACGCGGCTGGTGCCCTCTCCCGCGATCCGCAGGACGCGGGTCTTGTCGCCGCCGTCGATGAACGTGGTGCGCGCGCCGACACCAACGATCGTGTCGGCAAAGAGGTCCAGCTCGCTGGACATCGTGAGGACGTAGTTGCCGGCCGGCAGGTTGATCGTGTCTGCGCTCCCGCCCACCTGCACCGCCTCGCGCAGCGTGCAGTCTGCCGCCGTGCAGAACTTGTCGTCGTGATCGGCGGTCGTGTTGACGTTGAGGATCGCCGCCGACGCGGCGCCTGGCGCGGCGAGCGCGACGAGCGCCGCGACCAGCAGCCCGATGCCAAAGCGCGCGGTCACGCGGTGCTCAGCAGGAGCGAGGCGAGAGCGAGGCAGAGCACGTGGAAGGACTGGTCGACAGACGCCGCCAGCCCGACATCGAACGTCTCGGCGCGCTTGACACGGCGCAGATACATGCGCAGGAAGCGGCCGTCGTCGAGCACGAGGTGCGGCAGCGCGATCAGCGCCGCCGTCAGCACGGCCCAGCCGGCGCCGACCTGGTCGCCGATCCAAATCAGCGCGGGCACGAACGCGAGCGTGTAGGTCGCCACGTGGCTGAACAGCGCGCGCCGGGCGACCGGGTCGCGCCCGAGGCCGCCGCGCTTGTGGCGCGCCTGCCAGTCGGTCTGCAGGAGGTAGTCACCGACCATGTGACCCACCAGGAACGACGCGAAGACGGAGACCCAGCTCAAGGCTTGCGCTTGGCGACGTACTTCTTGCCGGCCTTGACGATCACGTTCTTCTTCTTCACGAAGTCGCGCACGGTAACCGACCCTCGCACAACCCTCGTGAGCGTGGTCGTGCAGGTGTCCTGCGTCAGCCACTTCGTGCCGCGCACGGTGGCCGAGCTGTAGGAGCCATCTGTGCGGAACTTGCCCTTGCCGTCACCCCAGAGGTGGCGCTTCTTCTTCTTTTTCGCCGACGTGCTCGCCTTGCCGCGCTTCGGGCACGTGAGCTTCTCAACGAGCTTGAGCGTCGTGATCGGCTTCGCGCCCTTCGTCTGCCCGACCTTGAAGATGCCCTCGTAGAAGTCCGCTGTCGCGGTGCCGCCCGACTTGTCCGAAGCGGCGACCAGCGTCACGCGGCCCTTGGTGGCATCTACGGTGGTCCCGACCGGGATCTGCTGGCCCGCGCCGAGCACCACGAACGTGTTGGTACCGGGCACCTTGATCTTCACGGTGCCGCTCTTCGTCTCGGCGTTCACCGACTTGCCGGCGACCGGTGGCGGGAGCTCCTGGGGTGACTGCTGCGGCGGGGCTGGGGGTGGCGGCGAGGATGGGATGAATTCGTACGCACCGATATCGCAGGTCGCGACGCGGGTGACGCCGCGCTGGTCGTCATCGGGGCAGGTCTCCGGGTTCCCGGCGCCGATGCCCGGGCTACCCGCCAGAAGGGCACGCGTGCGGGTGAACCCGCCGTTGCTCGCCAAGGGCCCGATCATCGCGTCGGGCACCAGCGTGTTCAAAGCCGGATTGCCGACGCCGCACGTGGGAGCAGCGGGCGGGTCGTCGCTCATGCCGTGGTCGGAATCGATCGGGTCTGGATCGGGGAGCGTATTCGTGCCGCCACAGTTCTTGCCCGCGTTCTGCACGACGAGCGCGTTCGTCGCGTCGGTTTCCGCGAGGTCGTTGCTCCCGAAGTCCTGGAGGATGCCCCCGCCGCGGCTGGTTGTCTCTAGCGGGGCGGTATTGCCCGCGATCGTGACGTTGCGCAGGAACACGTGGTTCGCCGTGTAGATCCCACCTCCGCCGAACGCCGCGTTGTTGCCGCTCACGGTCGAGTTCTCGAGGGTCGCGTCGCCGTTGATGTAGACCCCGATGCCGCCGCCGACACCGTCGGGGTCATCGCCGAGCGCTTCGTTGCCGCTGACGGTGCTGCGGGTCAGCACAAGTGCGCCCTCGACCCAGATGCCACCGCCGTTGTCGGCCTCGTTGTTGTCGACCGTGCTGTCGGCCAGGTGCAGCGTGGCGCCTGCAGCGACGAGGGCGCCGCCACCGTCGTCCGCCACACCGCCCGTGATCGAGACGCCGGACGCGGTCAGCGTGCCCTCGGACACCGTGAGCACCCGCGAACCAGTCGCCGCGATCAGCCTCGTATTCGGGCCGGCTCCCTGGATCGTGAGGTCACGATCCGTCTCGAGTGGCTCGTCGAGGACATAGTCCCCTGGCGGGACGATGATCACCGTGCCCTGCGGGAACTGGATCGCGGCGCGCAGCGAGCAGATGCTCGAGGTCAGCGTGCAGGATTCAGGGTCGTCGAGGGTCGTATTGACAAAGACGGTGTCAGCGGACGCGACCCCCGGCGCCGCAGATGCGAACAGCGTCGCGACGGCAGCCGCAACCATTCCGACCCGGATCCCAGACCACCGGCGCACTAGAGGGGCGATCCTCGTCATCCAGAGGGGGTGTGTCAATACGCTGACCTGGCCGGTCGGCTGGGTCAGCGTTTGCGCTTGGCCACGTACTTCTTGCCGGCCTTGACGATCACGTTCTTCTTCTTCGCGAAGTCGCGCACCGTGACCGACCCGCGAGCCACCTTCGTCAGCGTGCTCGTGCAGCTGTCCTCCACCATCCACCTGGTGCCACGCACCGTCGCCGAGCTGTACGAGCCGGAGGTCCGGAACTTGCCCTTGCCGTCGCCCCAGAGGTGACGCTTCTTCTTTTTCTTCGCCGCCGCGCTTGCCTTGCCGCGCTTCGGGCAGCTGAGCTTCTCGACCAAAGTGAGCGTCGTGATCGGCTTCGCATCCTTCGTCTGACCGACCTTGAAGATGCCCTCGTAGAAGTCCGCCGTCGCCGTGCCGCCGCTCTTGTTCGAGGCGGCAACCAGCGTCACGCGGCCCTTCGTGGCGTCGACGATGGTGCCAACCGGGAGCTGTTGCTCGCCGAGCACGACGAACTTGTTGCTGCCGGGCAGCTTGACCTTCACGGTGCCGCTCTTCGTCTCAGCGTTGACCGACTTGCCGGCGACCGGCGGCGGGAGCTCCTGTGACGGCAGCGGGGGATCCGGGGGCGGCGGAGGCGGCGGGGTCACGGTCCCGCCCGACTCGAGTCGCCAACGGACGTCGATGGTCCTCGTTGTCGTGCGCCTCGACGGCAGTCGAACGCCCACTCCGCACCGACCCCGTTGTCCGCTGAACTGCGGGATCGATCGTGTCGTCGAGCTGGGATGTCGCGAAGTTGCTCGAATACGAGCCCGAAGTCGCCCGCTTGGAAGTGCGTCCACGGCGTCACTCGACGAGACCCGACGTCACGCCCGTCTCGCTGCGCCCGCCCACGAAGCGCGGCGGCCCAATCTCGAACACACCGGCGCCGACGTCGCTTCCGGCCACATACAGGTCAGACAGCTCACCGGCACGGAACGACACCGGCACATCCGACGTGTTGGTGATCACATAGTGCAGGTCGACGAAGCTGCTCCCGGCTGCATGGGCGATCTGCTCGGCAACCTCCAGGTTCGAGCCCAGCGTGTACGTCGACGTGATCGTGGTCGGCCCGACCGTCGGCCCGGACACGGTCAGCCGTGCATCGTCGCCGAGCGGGTAGTAGGTGCTGCCCTCGACGATCTCGAGCCCGGCGTGCGCCGCGTCCGAGTTCGGGGGGAAGAACACGCCATCCTCGCGGCCGTCGAAGCGGAACTGCAGCGCCCCGAGGCCGTCGGCGTAGATGTCGAACGGGTTGCTGTCAAGGTGACCGACCGAGCCCGCGGCGGTCCCCTCGTACGCGCCGATGTCACACGGCGGGCTCGACCGCAGGACCCCGCGCTGGTCGGGGGCGCCGCAGTTGTTCGAGCCGTCGATCGCCGGGCTGCCGCTGTATGAGCGCGTGCGTGTCCGTCGGGCCGCCGTAGTTGTCGAGCGGGGCGATGCGTCGCGTCGGTGACCTGTCTGGTCGCCGGGTCCACGCGAGCTCGCAGCGTCGTCGTCGTCGGCGAGGTTGTGGTCCGTCTCGAGCTGGGACGCGTGCCGCCGGCGCACGCACCTCCGCCGTTCTCGGCCACGCAGTGTGTTCGTCATCGAGACCTCGATCCCGACGGCACGCAGCTTGGTACAGGCCCCCGCCCTCGACGGCGGCGGTTCTTCGCGACCGTCGCGTGCTCGAGCTCGAGCTGGTCGGCGATGTAGATGCCGCCGCCCTGCGCGGCAATCGCCGATCGGTGTCCGTGACGGTGTTGCCGCTCACGGTCGAGTTGCGGATCGTGCAGCTGGCCGCCGGCGGCGACGTAAATCCCGCCACCGCTGAGCTCGGGCTCGCTCCGCTCGTCGACGTGTGTTGTCGGCGATCAGCGACTGCTCGACGGTGCACCTCGCCGTCGCTCGAGATGCCGCCGCCGTTCTCGCCCGCCGTGTTGCCCACGACGGCGCTCTGGTGCAGCGTGAGCTCGGCGTCCTCGACCAGGCGGAACGCGCCGCCCTGCCCGGTGTCCGGCTGGTCGCCCTCGCTGGCGTCCCCGCCCGTGACCGTGACCCCGCCGATGTCGAGGTCGACCGAGGCCACGCCATCGAGATAGAAGACGCGACTCGTTCCGGCGGCGTCGATGATCGTCGTGCGGGCACCGGCGCCGCGGATCTGGATGAAGTCGTCAACGACAAGCGCTCCCCGCGAGAGCGTGTAGTGGCCCGCAGGCACATTGACCGCGTTGAACCGCTCGACGGCGATCACCGCCTCGCGGAGCGTGCAGTCGTCCTCCGGGAACTCCACGTCACGCGGATCGCACGTGTCAGGCTCGTGGTCGCTGAAGGAGTTGACGTCCTCGTCGGCCATCGCGCCCGCCGGCGCGCCCAGCGCCACCAGCGCCGCGACGACCGCCGCTGGCACGAAGCGCGACCTCACCGCTTCGCTTCGCCACGTATTGCTTGCCGGCCTTCACGATCACGTTCTTCTTCTTCACGAAGTCGCGCACCGTGACCGACCCGCGCTTCACCTTCGTCAGCGTGCTCGTGCAGCCGTCCTGCACCATCCAGATCGTGCCGCGCACGGTCGCCGAGCTGTAGGAGCCGTCGGTCCGGAACTTGCCGTTCCCGTCGCCCCACAGGTGACGCTTCTTCTTTTTCTTCGCCGCTGCACTCGCCTTGCCGCCGCGACCGCAGCTCAGCTTCTCGACCAGCTTCAGCGTCGTCGTCGGCTTCGAGCCCTTCGTCTGACCGATCTTGAAGATGCCGTCGTAGAAGTCGGCCTGCGCTGATCCGCCCGAGTTGTTGGCGGCGGCGACCAGCGTCACGCGGCCCTTCCTCGTATCGACAGTCGTGCCCACCGGAAGCTGCTGGCCGGCGGAGAGCACCACGAACTTCCTGCTCCCCGGCAGCCTGATCTTCACGGTGCCCGATACGGGGAGCGCGTTCACCGTCTTGCCGGGTGCCGGCGAGGCCAGCGGCCGCGCGAATCCGCGGATCACGATCACGCGGTCGCCGCCGCCGAACGTGGAGAACAGGAAGTCACCGGTGACCGGGTCGAAGAACGCGCCCTCTGCGCCATCGAGTCCGGTGACGAAGGTTCGCCGCGAGGCGACAACCGGATCGCCGTTCGAGTTGACCGTGTAGGCGGCGACGCTGTCGGCCTGGTACTCGGAGACGAGCATGCTTGGACCGCTGAAGCGCGGCGAGCCGGCGTTCACGTAGACGAAGCCTTCAGGGCCGCCGGACAGCGTCGAGCCCGCGATCGGCGTGACGCTCGTGAGGTTGTAGGTGCCGGCGCCGTCGGGCGCGACGGCGGCGTCGTACCACTGCCCGCCGCCGTAGCTCGCCATCTTCAGGCTGCCCGCGCCCGGCTGGCCGGGAGGCACGAACTGCATCGACGCGAGCGAGCTGACGATGCCGAGCGGCCCGAGGTCGATGATCTTGTCGGTGACCGCGCTGCCGGGCTTCGTCTGCCCGAGCTGGTTCTCGGGCCAGCGGGCGAGGAAGAGGACGCCGCCGGGGCCGTACGTGACGCCGCCGTCGTTGTACGCGGCGTCGGCGACGCGAACGGCGGGGCCGGAGAAGCCGGTGATGTGGCCGGCGCCGTCGCGGAGGACGCCGATCTCGTACAGCGCGCCGTCCGAGCCGTTCGCCCCGCCGCCGATCAGCAGCCGGTCCGTCGTGCCCTGCTTCAGCGTCAGGCCGCCGAGGCGGGTCGGCACTCCGGGCGGCGTTCCGATGTCGGTGAGCGAGTACGTCGAGTCGAACGGCGGCGAGACGACCTGCGCGGACGCGGCCGGGCAGGCGAACGCCATGGCGGCAAGGAAAATCGTCAGCCCGATGACACGCACGCAGCCACCCTCCCTCAGGCGCCGGTTTCCTGTCAACCGGGACTGGCCGGACGGTGAGGTCAGCGCCGGCGTGCGATGTACTGCTTTCCGGCCTTCGGTCGCGCGTCAGCCCGGCGCGTCGGCGAACGTACGCAGCGCCGCCATGCCGCCTGTGGCGATCGGGGCGCCGTGCGCCATCAGCAGCGCGTCGAACTCGACCTCGTCGCAGAGCCGCCGGAACGTGGCGCGTAGCCCCTCCTTGATCGCCGCGGGGTCGTCGCCCAGCAGCGGGTCGGAGACGAACGCCAGCGGCCCGCTGCCGCGGCGGACCACAGCGTCGGCGAACGCGAGCGCCCCGCCGCCGTCGCCGGCCAGGTGCACGGCGGTCTCCTCGGGCGTGAGGACCCCGACCTCGTGAGCGGTCACACCGGGGGCGAGCTCGTCTCCGAAGCGGAAGCCCTCGACCTCCGGGCCCCCCTCGAACTCGTGGAGGCCGTCCTCGTGGCAGAGCACCGGGCAGTCGAAGCGGTCGCTGTCGCGGTAGTGGTGGCGGCTCGTGAGCACGATCCGCTCAGGGCGCGCGATCGCGTCGATGCCGTCGGGCGGCACCATCGGATCGAGCAGCGTGCCCGACGGGACGTGGAAGTACGAGTGAACGTCCGCGCCGATCGTGTCGCGGAAGGCGGTCCAGTGCAGTACGCCGGGCTGTATCTCTTCCATGAGGGCACACATACCCAGCTGCGGTCCATAGGATCGCGCTGGTGAGCGACGGCTTCGGCCTCGACAACCTGCCCTACGGCGCGGTGGCGCGCGGCGGCGGCCCGGCGCAGCTGGCGGTGCGGCTCGGCGACGACGCCGTGCTGCTCGGCGTCCTCGAGGAGGCGGGGCTGCTCGGCGCGGCCGGGCTTCCGCCGCGGACGCTCTCCGGCCCGGTGCTGAACCCGCTGCTGGCGCTCGGCCGCGACGCGTGGGCTGCGCTGCGCGGCACGCTGCAGGCGCTGCTGGCAGACGGCGCGCCCGAGTCCGCGGTCGTCCCGCTTGGCGAGGTCGAGCAACGGATGCCGCTCGCCGTCGGCGACTACGTCGACTTCTACTCGTCGCTCGAGCACGCCACGAACCTCGGCCGCATGTTCCGCCCCGATGCCGAGCCGCTGCTCCCGAACTGGCGTCACCTGCCGGTCGGCTACCACGGCCGGGCGAGCTCGGTCGTGGTCTCGGGTACGCCGGTGCGGCGCCCGCGCGGGCAGCTGCCGCCGGCCGAGCCGGGCGGCGCGCCGTCGTTCGGCCCGACGCAGCGGCTGGACATCGAGCTCGAGCTCGGCTTCGTCACCGGCCCGGGGAACGCGCTCGGTACCTCGATCCCGACCGCTGCGGCCGCGGACCACGTGTTCGGCTTCGTGCTCGTGAACGACTGGAGCGCGCGTGACATCCAGCGCTGGGAGTACGTGCCGCTGGGGCCGTTCCTCGGCAAGTCGTTCGCCACCTCGATCTCGCCGTGGGTGGTGCCGCTGGAGGCGCTCGAGCCATTCCGCGTGGCCGCCCCGGTGCAGGACCCGGAGCCGCTCGAGTACCTGCGCACCGAGGGCGACTGGGGGCTCGACATCGCGCTCGAGGTCGATCTCGGCGGGACGGTGATCTCGCGCACGAACACGCGCGGTCTGTACTGGACGTTCCCGCAACAACTCGCCCACGCGACCGTGAACGGCACCAACGTCCGGCCCGGCGACCTCTACGCCTCCGGCACGATCTCGGGCGCCGAGCCGAGCAGCCAGGGCAGCCTGATCGAACTGACCGAGGCTCGCGGCCCGTTCCTGCAGGACGGCGACACCGTGACGCTGCGCGGCCGCGCCGGCGACCGCGTCTCGTTCGGCGAGGTCACAGGCACCATTTTCCCTGCATAACTACGTAAGGGGGTCTGACCCCCTTAGTCCCGGCGCGGCGTAAGGGGGTCTGACCCCCTTACGGCTGACCCCATTACGACGCGGGCGGTGATCGCGCACCATTGCCTGCATGACGATCCGTACCGAACTTCCCAGCACGCTTCGCGAGCGCGTCACGCTGCCGGGGGATCCCGGCTGGGACGCGGCCCGGCGCTCGTGGAACCTCGCGGTCGACCAGAACCCCGCGGCCGTCGTGGAGCCGGCGACGCCTGAGGACGTCCAAGCGGTGATCCGGTTCGCCGCCGAGAACGGACTGCGCGTCGCGCCCCAGGCCACCGGCCACGGCTCCGAGTCGTTGCCGCCGCTGGACGGCGCGCTGCTTCTAAAGACGTCGGCGATGCGCAAGGTTGAGATCGACCCGGACGAAGGGATCGCTCGGGTTGAGGCGGGCGCGCGTGCCGGTGAGGTCGCCGACGCTGCGGGCGAGCATCACCTCGCTCCGGTGCTCGGCCTCGCCGCGAGCGTGGGCGTCGTCGGGTTGGCGCTCGGTGGCGGGAACGGGTGGCTGAGCCGGGCGTACGGCCTGGCCGCGAACAACGTCAAGGCGTTCGAGGTCGTCACGGCCAAAGGCGAGCGGCTGCGAGCGGACGCGGACACCGAGCCCGAGCTCTTCTGGGCGCTGCGCGGTGGCGGCGGGCGGTTTGCGATCGTGACCGCGGTCGAGCTCCAGGCGCACCCGGTCGCCGACGTTTCCGCCGGCATGCTGGTGTGGCCGGCCGACAAGGCGGGCGAGGTGCTCGAGCAATTCCACCGCTGGACGCTGGACGCACCGGAGTCGCTCGGCGCGGTGTTCCGCTACCTCGACCTGCCGCCGATCGACGCGGTGCCGCCGCCCCTTCGCGGGCGCAACGTCGCCATCATCGCGGCGCATCTGGGCACCGAGCAGGACGGGCGGCGCCTGATGGAGCCGCTCCGCACCTCCCATCAGAGCGTTCTCGACACGTTCGGACCTGTCGGCGCGGCCGACCTCGTGCGGGTCGCGGGCGATCCCGAGGAGCCGCTGCCCGCTCGCGGTGATGGGTTCCTGGTGCGCGAGCTCAGCGAGGAAGTCGTGGAGACGGTCGCCGAGCTGATCGCCGAGAACGCGCTGTCGCAGCTGAGCGTGCTCGAGCTGCGGCTCCTCGGCGGCGCGCTGGCGCGGGCCTCGGACGGCCACGGCGCGCTTGCCACCCTGGACGGCGCGGCTTCGGTGTTCGCCAGCGGCGCGGCCTTCGACGCCGACGCCGCGGCGGCGATCGACGATCGCGTCGAGCACCTGCGGACCCGGCTGGCGCCGTGGACCACACCGCAGGCGCTGCTGAGCGCGTCCGCCGGGGGGATCGACCCTGCGCGGGCATTCGACGATGCCACGTGGGAGCGACTGCAGCGGGTGCAGGACGCCTTCGATCCCGACCGCTTGATCGTGTCGAACCACCCCACCGTCTGAGCCGCACCGCCTGACCCCCGGGTTGGGGGGAATCAGTGTGACGGGGGTCACAGACCCGAATCCTTCGCGGGTTTGGGTGTTCAACATTGGAGCCTTCGGGCACGGAGGAACCCAGTCCACCGGTGCGCGTTGTTCCCCTCCTTCCGCGCCGGCCCGACCTGGGGCGCAGCACCCACACATGCCAAACCCGACCCAGACCAGGGAGGTCTGAGTGCGTCTCGACATCGTGATGCCAGCGCACAACGAAGAGGCACGGATCGATCGCACGCTGCGTGCGTATCGCGCCGCCTGCCCGGACGACAACGTCCGCTTTCTCGTCGCGCTCGATCAGTGCACCGACCACACGCCGGAGATCGTGCGCGCCCACGAGCGCGACGACGATCGCGTGCGGTCGTTCGAATATCCCAAGCTCGGAAAGGGCGGCGTGATCACGGAGACCTTCTCGCGCTCGGACGCCGAGCTGGTGGGCTTCGTCGACGCCGACGGAGCGACGCCGCCGCGCGAGCTGCTGCGGCTGGCCGACGCCGCCCGCCACACCGACGGCGCGATCGCATCGCGCCGCCACCCCGCGTCGATGCTCCCCGCCCGCCGGCCGCTCTCGCGCGAGATCACCAGCGCCGGGTTCGCCGGCAGCGTGCGCGTGCTGATGGGCCTCCCGTACCGCGACACGCAGTGCGGGGCGAAGGTCCTGCGCCGCCACGTCGTCCGGGACGTGCTCCCGCGCCTCGCCTCGCGCGACCTGCTGTTCGACGTCGACCTGCTGCACGCCGCGCGCGAGGGCGGCTGGCGCGTCGTCGAGGTCCCGACCGTGTGGATCGATCAGGAGGGCTCGCGGGTGAGCACGGTCGCCGACTCGCGCCGCATGGGCACCTCCCTGCTGCGCCTATGGCTGCGCCGCCGCGTGCGACGCCGCCGACACGAAGGGAGAACGCATGTCCACACCTGACGTCACGCTGATCTCCCCCTTCCCTGCGCTCGGCGAGCGCCACGGCGGCTGGACCGGCGTGGCCTCGTACAGCGCGAACCTCGCGGGCGCGCTCGGCGACGCCGGCGCGCGCGTCACCGTGCTCGCGGCCGAGGAGCCGGGGGAGCCGGCCGTGGCCCGCGACGGGTCGCTGGAGGTGCGCCGCGTGTGGCGGCGCGGGACCGGCGCGCTGCCGACCGCCGCCGCCGCGGCGCTCGCCACCGGCGCGCCCGCCGTGCATCTCCAGCACGAGCTCTTCCTCTACGGCGGACCGACCGCCCTGCCCGCCGTCGTGCCGGCGCTCGCGGCGCTGCGCGGCCCGCGCGCGGTCGTGACGATGCACCACGTCGTCGACCCGCGCTCCGTCGACGCGGACTTCACGTCCACGCACCGCGTGCGCGCTCCGGCGCCGCTCGCGCGCGTCGGCGTCGCCGCCGTGCAGCGCACGATCGGCGCGCTCGCCGACACCGTCGTGGTGCACGAGCCGTCGTTCGCCGCTGTCGTGCCCGGTGCCGAGGTCGTCCCGCACGGGATCGAGGTCCCGGAGCGCAGCGACCGCGCCGCCGCGCGCGCCGCGCTCGGGGTCGAGGACGGCCGCCTGTGCGTCCTCTGCTTCGGCTTCCTGTCCCCATACAAGGGCCTCGAGGCGGCGCTCGGCGCCGCCCGCCTCGCCGGCGACGAAGTCGAGCTCGTGATCGCCGGCGGCGAGCACCCGCGGCTGAAGGCCACGGGCGACGGCTACGCCGACCGGCTGCGCGCGACCGCCCCGCCGAACGCGCGCTTCACCGGCTTCGTGCCCGACGCCGACGTCGCGCGCTGGTTCGCCGCCGCCGACGTTGCGCTGCTGCCGTATCCGCAGCCGTTCGCGTCGAGCGGGCCGCTGGCGCTCGCGCTCGCCCACGACACGCCGGTGCTGCTCTCGCAGGCGCTCGCCCGCACCACCGGCGCGCCGGAGGAGATGGCCGTCGCCACCGACCCGGAGGCGATCGCCGCCCGCCTGCGCACCCTCGCGACCGTCGCCGGCGAGCGCGACCGGCTGCGCTCCGCCGCCGCGACGCTCGCGGCCGGCCGCACCTGGCCGGAGATCGCCCGCCGCCACCTCGACCTCTACGGGAGCCCGGCATGACGGCTCTCGCCCGGCGACCCACACGGCGGCCCGCGCCCCCGCGCGCGGGCCGGGTGTTCCTGGCCGGCGCCTTCGGTCAGGGCAACCCAGGCGACGAGGCGCTGCTCGCCGCGTTCACGCGCGCGCTGAGCGACCACCGCCCGCTCGCCGCGTCGGCCGACCCGGCGGCGACCGTCGCCGCGCACGGGATCGCAGCCGTCGGCCGCGACGACCTGCGACGCGTCGCGCGCGAGATTGCCCGCGCGGACGCCGTGGTCGTCGCCGGCGGCACGGTGTTCAAGGCGCTGCACCCCGCATGCGGGCGCGCGCCGCTGTCGCTGCTCCGGCGCACGGCCGCCGTCGCCGGTGTCAGCAAGGCGCTGCGCAAGCCGCTCGCGCTCGTCGGCGTCGGCGCCGCCCCGCTCCACGGCCAGGCGGCGCGCACGCTGGCGCGCGGGATCGTCCACGCCGCCGACCTGCTCGTGCTGCGCGACGAGGAGTCCGCCGGCCACCTCGCCGCGATCGGCGCGCCGACGCCGTTCCGCGTCGGAGCCGACTCGGCATGGACACTCGTCCCCGACCCGCCGGCCCCGACCCGCGGGGGCCCCGTCGTGGTCGCGCTCAGCCACCTCTCCGGCGGGCGCGAGCTCGCCGACGCGCTCGCCGCCGGGCTCGATCCGGTGCTGGATGCCGGGATCCCCGTGCGGCTCGACCCGTGGCAGCCCGACGGCGACGCGGCACTGGCCGCCGCCGTCGTGTCGCGACTCGGCGACCGCGTGCAGCTGACTCCGCCGCCGCCCGACCTGCTCACCGCGCGCGAGGGGATGCTGGGCGCGCGGCTGGTGCTCGCGCAGCGCTTCCATGCGCTCGTCGCGGCGGCGTCGGCCGGCGTGCCTGCGCTGGCCGTCGCGCACGAGCCCAAGCTGGCCGGCCTTGCGCGCCGGCTCGACCAGCCCGCGGTCGCGGCCGACGCGCCGCCCGCGACGCTTTCCTCAGCAGTCTTGAGCGCGCTCGACAGCGCGCCGCCGTCGCCCGACGCGGTCCGGCGCGAACGCGCGTCGGCCGAGGAGGGATTCCGCCTGCTGCGCGTGCTGCTCGCGCGCGGACGATCTGAAGAGGCCGTCGACGTCGATGGGCTCGCCCTGCGACCGGAGGAGTGGCTTGGATGACCACCACCCCGACCGACCACCGCACGACGACCCCGCGCCGGCCGCGCCGGCCCGGGCCACCGCCACGGCCGGCCCGCACACCCCACCGTGAACACGCGCCGCGGTCGCGGCGCGAGTCCGCCGTCAACGTCGGCAGGCTTGCCGGCGAGCAGCTGACGGTCGCTGCCGGCCAGATCGGCGCGGGCGTCGGCAACCTCGTGTTCGCGCTCGTCGCGGCGCGCCTGCTCGCTCCCGGTGCGTTCGCCGAGCTCGCGGCGTTCCTGGCGCTCTACCTGCTGATCCATGTGCCGGCCGGGAGCCTGAGCGCCGGCAGCGCGTTGTCGCCGGAGCTGGCCGGCCTGGCGCGCCGGCGCGCCTTTGGCGCCGGTGCTGCGGTCGGCGCGGTGCTGACGGTGTTCACGGTGCCGCTCGCCTCGCTGCTCGACCTGTCGCCGGCGATGCTGCTCGCCGCCGCGGCGGCCGCGCCGACCGCCGGGCTGCTCGCGCTCGACCGCGGGCGCCTGTACGGCCTCGGCCGGCGCACGCGCGTGGTCGGCAGCCTGCTCGCCGAGCCCGCCGTGCGGCTGTCGCTCGGCATCGCGCTGGCGGCGGTCGCCGGACCCGTCGGCGGCGCGATCGCCGTGGTTGTGGCCGGGTGGGCCGCGCTCGCCATCGCCCACCTGCCCGCGCGCGCCGATGCGATGCCCGCCGAGGCGCCGCGCACCGCCCAGACCGGCGGCGCCGTCGCCGCGTTCCTCCTCCTCGCGGTCGTCCAGAACCAGGACGTGCTGCTCGCCAACGCGCTGCTCGACGCGGACGAGGCCGGCCGCTTCGCCGTGCTCTCCACGCTCGGCGGCGTCGCTGCGTTCGCGACGACCACGGTGCCGCTGATGCTGCTCCCGCGCGCCCGTGAGGGCCGCGATGCGCTGCGCGCCGCGCTCGCCGTGGCCGCCGTACTCGGGCTCGCTGCGGTGGCCGTGGTCGCCGTGTCGCCGGAGTGGCTGGTCGGCACCGTGTTCGGCTCCCGCTACGCCGCGGTCGGCGCGATCGCCGTCCCGTACGTGCTCGCGATGGCGCTGCTCGGCGTGGCGCGGGTGTTCGTCGCGCATGCTTGCGCGCAGCACGCCGCCCGCACGGCCGTCGCGCTGCTGGCCGGCGTCGCGCTGCTCCACCTCGGGCTCGTCCTCGCGCTCGGCGACGACGCCGCGGGCGTGGCGACCGCGACGCTCGCCGCGACGGCGGTACTCACGGCCGGCTCAGCCGCGCTGGCGATCCCGCGCGTGCACATCTCGCTCGCGGTTCTCGCACGCCGCGACGTGCTCGCGGTCGCCGCGATCGCCGCCGGCGGCCTCGCGCTGCGGCTGCTCGCCACGCGCGGCATCTGGCTCGACGAGGCGACGTCGATCTCGCAGGCGCAGATGCCGCTCGGCGACATGCTTCACACGCTCCGCTCGACCGACGTCCACCCGCCGCTGCACCACGTCGTGCTGTGGCTCACGGTGCGCGCGCTGGGGACCGGAGAGGTCGCCGTTCGCGTGCCGTCGCTGATCGCGGCGACCGCGCTCGTACCGGTCTTGTACGCCGTCGGGAAGGACATGTACGACCGGCGCGCCGGCGTCGCCGCGGCCGCGCTCGGCGCCGTCGCGCCGTTCGCGATCTGGTACGCGCAGGAGGCGCGGATGTACGCGCTGTTCATGGTGTTCGCGCTGCTCGCGCTGTGGGCGCAGGTGCGGATCTTCCGCGGCGGCGGCACGCTCGCGTGGGTCGGCTACGTGCTGGCCGCCGCGGCGCTCGTCTACACGCAGTACTTCGGGATCCTGTTCGTCGGCGTCCAGCAGCTCGCGTTCGTGGTCGCGGTCACGCGCGGTGAGCTGTCCGCGCGCCGGGCGCTCGCGTGGACCGGCGCGCTCGTGCTGCTGCTGTTGCCGCTGATGCCGTTCGCGCTCGATCAGTTCACGGCCAACGAGTCGGCCGGCCGGGGCTTCCAGCAGCCGTCGCAGGCCGGCGGCTCGGTCGACCCCGGCGCGGCGCCCGGCGCCTACGCCGCACTGACCAACGCCGCGTGGGCCGTGCTCGGCTACCACTCGAACGCCACGATGACGGCGCTCGCCGCGATGTGGCCGCTGGCGCTCCTGCTGGCGCTGGCGCTGCTCGGCCGCGGGCGCTCGTGGCCGACGCTGCTCGTCGTCGCGTGCGCCGTGGTGCCCGCCATCGGGCTGTTCGCGCTCGGCCAGCTGAAGCCGTTCGTGTTCGAGGTGCGCTACTTCATCGGCGCGGTGCCGCTGGCGCTGCTGCTGATCGCACGCGCGCTGACGAGCTGGGCACGCCGGCCAGCGGTGGTCGTGGTCGCGTGCACCGCCGCGTGCGCGGTGCTGTCACTCGGGTTCGCCGACCAGCAGCTGAACGGCTCCAACCCGCGCGTGTACGACTTCAAGACGGCGATCAGCACGATCGAGGACCGCGCCAAGCCGGGCGACCTGGTCATGTACTCGCCGCAGTACGTCGACAGCGTCGTCGGCTACTACGAGCACGAGGGCCTGCGCAAGCGGCCGCTCGACGCCGGCCTGCCGAAGCTGCGCCGCGGCCAGCGTGTGTTCCTGCTCGCGAGCTTCCTCGACAAGCCGCAGTACCGCAGGGCGACCGAGGACGCCGTGCGCCGCCTGTCGCGCCGCTATGACCTCGTGCGCCGCGACTCCGTCCCGCAGATCCGGACCTGGGAGTTCAGCCGATGAACCGATCCGACGCCCGCCTGCGGCGGCCCGCCTGGAACGCCGCCGCTCCCCACCCCGGCCGCCACCGGTGGATCCGCCTGCTGCTCGGCGCGATGGTGCCGTTGGCGCTGTTCTACTTCGCCTGGCTGCTCAACCCCGAGCGGGTCGGGCAGCCGGTGCTGTACGCGCTGCTGCTGTTCGCCGAGCTGTTCAACGCCGCGCAGGCGTTCGGCTTCTGGTGGACGTGCTCGCGCGAGCGCCGCTGGCGCCGCCCGACCTGGTCCGGCGCACCGCCGGCGGTCGACGTGTTCGTGCCGGTTTACGACGAGCCGGTCGCGGTCGTGGAGCCGACGATCCGCGCCGCCACGGAGATCACCGGCGCGCACGTGTCGGTGCACCTCCTCGACGACGGCGACAGTGACGAGATGGCCGCGATGGCCGCGCGCCACGGCGCCGGCTACCTGCGGCGCAGCGAGCGCGCCGGCGCGAAGGCCGGCAACATCAACCACGCGCTGGATCGCACGGACGCGCCGTTCGTGGTCGTGCTCGACTGCGATCACGTGCCCGAGCCGCACTTCCTCGAGGCGACGCTCGGCTGCTTCTCCGACGAGCGCGTCGCGTTCGTCCAGGCGCCGCAGTACTACGCCAACTGGGACCGCGGTGAGATCCCGGCCGCCGCGTGGGGCCAGCAGGCGCTGTTCTTCGGCCCGATCGCGCGCGGCAAGGACGGCCACGACGCGATGTTCTGCTGCGGCACGAACGTCGTGTTCCGGCGCAGCGCGCTCGAGGGCGTCGGCGGCTTCCCGGTCGACTCGGTGACCGAGGACTTCGAGCTGTCGATCCGGCTGCACGAGTGCGGCTGGCGGTCGCGCTACGTGCCCGAGGTGCTCGCCCACGGCCTCGGGCCGGAGGACATGGCGTCGTACGTCAGCCAGCAGCAGCGGTGGTCGCGCGGCTGCCTGGCGGCGCTCCCGACCGCGCTCCGTTCCAACCTGCCGCTGCGGCTGAAGGTGCAGTACCTGCTGTCGGCCTCGTTCTTCCTCAGCGGCTGGACCGTGCTCGTCTACATGAGCTTCCCGATCGTGCGGCTGGTGACCGGCGCGCAGCCGCTGGCGGCAACGTCCGCGGATCAGTTCCTCGCCCACTTCGCGCCCTACTTCGGGCTCTCGCTGCTCGTGGTCACGGTGCTCGGCGGCGGCTCGTACACGTTCAAGGCGTTCGCGCTCCAGGCGGCCAGCTTCTGGATCCA
This sequence comes from uncultured Solirubrobacteraceae bacterium, assembly GCA_963792385.1. GTDB lineage: Bacteria > Actinomycetota > Thermoleophilia > Solirubrobacterales > Solirubrobacteraceae > DASSUW01. The sequence goes on from CAWBVZ010000006.1 coordinate 299,136, forward strand.
CGTGCAGTCGACGATCCTCACGCTGCTGCGGCGGCGGGGCGGCTTCGTGGTCACTCCCAAGGAGGGCGTCGACGGGCGCCAGCCACGCGCGGTGGCGCCGACGCTGGTGGCGATCGCCGCCCTCTGCGCGGTCGGCGCCTATGGCCTGCTCCGGGACCGCGATCCGGCGACGCTCAACAACGTCGCGTTCGCGGGGCTGCACGTGTGCGTGCTGGCGGCCGGGGTCTGGCCCGCGCTGCGGCGCACGCCGCTCCCCGCCGCGGCCGCGCCGCGCCCGGAGCCCGTTCCCGCATGAGGCTCGTCGCCGTCGCCGCTCTGGTGCTCGGCGTCGCGCTCGCGGGATGCGGCGGGCAGGAAGGGTTCCTCGACCGCTACGTGGACGATGACGGCCGCGTCGTTCGCCATGACCAGGGCGGCGACACGGTCAGCGAGGGCCAGGCGTACGCGCTGCTGCTCGCGGTCGCCGCCGGCGACGAGGACCGCTTCGCGCAGGTGTGGGAGTGGACCCACGCGCACCTGCAGCGTCGCGACGGGCTGCTCGCCTCGCGCTGGGCGGACGGCCGGGTGGTCGACGACGAGCCGGCGACCGATGCCGACCTCGACGCCGCACGCGCGCTGGTGCTGGCCGGCGAGCGCTTCCGCGAGCGGCGGTACGGCGTCGCGGGCCGGGCGATTGCGCGCTCGATCGCGGACAACGAGACGTCGTGGGCGGCCGACCGGACGGTGCTGGTCGCGGGCCCGTGGGCGCGCGGCATGCACGTTGTGAACCCGAGCTACTGGTCGCCGCGCGCGTTCCAGCAGCTCGGCTTCGAGCATGTGGCGGCGTCGTCCCGGCAGCTCACGGAGCGGCTGCTGGAGTCCGGCCTGCCGCCCGATTGGGCGCGCGTCGACTCGTCAGGCGTCGTCGCCTCCGGCCCGCCGTCCGGTGGCGACCCGGGGTACTCGTATGACGCGGTGCGCCTGCCGGTCCGCCTGGCGGAGTCCTGCGATCCGGCGGACCGAGAGCTCGCGGCACGGATGTGGCCGCGGCTGCAGCACTCGCCGGGCGCCGCGCGGCGCGCGCTGGACGGTGCGCCGGCGTCCGGCGGCGAGCACCCCGCCGCGCTCGTCGGCGCCGCGGCGGCGGCGCATGCGGCGGGCGACCGGCGTGCCTCGAGCGAGCTGCTCGCCCGCGCCGACGAACTCGACGCCGACCACCCGAGCTACTACGGCGCCGCCTGGGTCGCGCTCGGCCGCGAGATGCTCGAGCACCGCACGCTCGGCGGTTGTTAAGGGGACAGTCCCCTACGTGAGTCCGGGCGTCCAGGCGTCCGGGACGTTGCGCAGCTCGATGTCCGTGGCGCCCTGCCAGGTGGCGAGGCGTTCGAGCTCGCGCCGGACCGCGCGGCCGGCCGCCTTCCCGCGTGGCGCGTCCGGCTCACGGTGCACGGCGTGCGCGACGAGCCGGCCGGCCTTGCGGTCCATCGCGAGATCCGCGCGGCCGATCAGCCGGTCGCCGTGCAGGATCGGCAGCACGAAGTAGCCCCACACCCGCTTCGCCTTCGGGGTGTAGATCTCCAACCGGTGGGTGAAGCCGAACAGCTCCTCGGCGCGGGCGCGATCGCAGATCAGGTTGTCGAACGGAGAGAGCAGCGCGGTGCGCGGACGCCAGGCGCCGTCGGCGAGCGCCGCGATCGTCTCGACGTCGTCGGCGCGCATCCACCACCCACCCTTCAGCCCATCGATCTCCACCGGCACGATCTCGCCCTCGGCCTGCAGGTCGGCCAGCACCTCCGGGAGCTCGGGGTAGCGGCCGCGCGTGAAGTGCGCGCGGATGTGCGGCGCACGCGCGACGCCGAGCGATCGCAGCGCCAGCAGCGCCGCCCGCCGGGTCACCTCGGTGTCGTCGGGGTGGTCGGTCGGCGCGTCCGGCGGGAGGCAGCGCTCCATCAGGTCCCACAGCCGCTGGCCGCGCTCGCGCGCAGCGACGCCGACGGTGCCACGCACCCACATGAGCTCGAGCATGCGAGAGACGTTGCGCTGCTGGTTCCAGCCGGAGGAGAGCCACGGCGCGACCGCCTGGTCCTCGAGCTCGCGCATCGGCAGCGGGCCATCGGCGCGCAGGCGGTCGACGATGTACGCACGGAAGTCGGTGTTGAGGTCCCACCACTTCTGCATCCGCCGGTGCCAGGTGCCGTCGCCGCGCGGCCAGGCGGCCATCTCCCAGCGGTGCAGGGGGAGATCCTCGGTGAGCACGAGCGAGGCCTCGTGCGCCCAATACTCGAACAGCTCGCGGTCGTCGTACGTGAGCTCCTCCAGCAGGCCGACGTCGAACGGGCCGAGGCGGCTGAACAGCACGAGCAGGTGCGAGCGCGCGACGGCGCTCGTGGGATCGAGCTGCAGGCAGCGCAGCGCACGGCAGATGTCGAGGATCTCCTGGCGGCCCGGACGGCGCCGCGGCGCCGGGCCGTCGAGGCGCTGCGCGGCCACGGCGAGCCGCCGCGCGGCGGTGACGGAGACTTTCAGCACCCGCCCAACGATAATCAGCGGCATGGCGCCTGATTCGCTGCGCGACGTCGGCGAGGACATCGACCCGCGCTTCACGTTCGCCAACGAGCGCACCTTCCTGGCCTGGAACCGCACGGCGCTGGCCCTGATCGGGGGCGGCCTGGCGGCCGGGCAGCTGCTCGAGTTCGACTCCGAGCTCGTGCGGCTGGTGGTCGCCCTGCCGCCGATCGTGCTCGGCGGGCTACTCGCCGTCACGAGCTACCAGCGCTGGAAGGCGAACGAGCGCGCGATGCGCCTGCGCGAGCCGCTGCCGGCGATCGGGCCGCCGCGGTTCATCCCGCCCGCGATCGCCGCACTCGCCGTCCTGATCGCCGTGCTCGTCGTCTCCGGAGCGATCAGTGCCTCCTGAGACGCAGTGGCGCGAGCGCACGGCGCTTGCCCGGCAGCGCTCCGCGCTCGCCTTCGTGCTGATCGCGATGCTGATGCTCACCCACGCGACCGCGTGGCTCGGCGTCTCGGCCGCCCTGCTGGTGGGCGCCGCCGGGCTCGGCGCCCGGTCGCAGCTCGCCCTGGCCGGAGCGACGGTGCTGGCCGCGGTGTTTGCCGCTGTGATCGTGGCGGCTTAGGGCGCTTAGCCCTCGAGGCCGCGGCCGGTCCCGCCGAGCTTCTCGCGCACCTCCTCGAAGTACTTGTCGGCGTTCTCCGGTGTGATCAGGCGCGCGCCGGTGTCGACCTTCTCGCGAACGCGGCCGCCGTCGAGCTTCTTCAAGGCCGTCTCGACACCGATCTTGCCCATGCCGTAAGGGTCCTGGGCGACGGTCGCCTGCATGTCGCCGGAGAGGATCTTCTGCGTCGCCTCGAGCGCGCCGTCGAAGCCGACGAGCATGATGTCGTCGGTCTCCTTGCGAGCGCCGATCGACTCGATCGCGCCGAGGGCCATCTGGTCGTTCGCGCAGAAGACGGCGTCGATGTCAGGGTTGGTCTGGAGGATGTCCTCCATCGCGCCGACCGACTGCTCGCGGTCGAAGTTGCCCGGGATCTCCTTGACGATCTTGATCTTGCTCCCAGCGTCCTTGAGGCCCTTCTTGAGGCCATCCACGCGGTCGATCCCGACCTGCGACCCGGGGATCCCGGCGATGATCGCGAGCGTACCGCCGTCCTTGAGCTTGGAGGCGATGTACTTGCCCGCCTTGACGCCGCCGTCGACGTTCTCGGTGCCGACGTAGCTGGTCTTGGGCTTCCAGTCCGCGATATCGGAGTCGACCAGCACGACCGGGACCTTGGCGGCGGCGCGCTCCAGGACGGGCTTGAGGAGCTCGTCGGACGCCGGCGCGATCACCAGCGCGTCGATGTCCTGCACGAGCAGGTTCTCGACGATGTCGATCTGCTCGGCGATCTCGAGATCCGAGCCTGCGGCCTGGGTTATCACGCGCGCGTGCCCGGACTTGCCGCCCGCCTCGGCGCCCTTCTTGGTGTTGACCCAGAACTCCTGGTTGAGCGACTTTGGAACGAAGCCGATCTTGACCTCGTCCTCGGAGCCGGCGGCCAGTTGCCCGCCGCAGCCGGTGACCAGGAGGCCAAGGGCGGCGAGCGCCATCAGCCGGCGCATCACTCCTCCTTCGACGAGCCGACGATCATGCCCACGAGCCGCTCCTGCGTCTCGGCGGTCGGCGTCTCCTCGCCGACGTGGCGACCCTGCCGGAGCACGACGGCGCGGTCCGCCACCTCGATCACGTGCTCCATGTTGTGCGAGATGACGATCACGGCGACGCCGTGTTCCGGCGCCTCGCGGATCAGCCTGAGCACGTTGCCCGCCTCGCGGGCACCGAGCGCCGACGTCGGCTCGTCGAGGATCACGATCCGCTTGCCGAACGCGATCGCCCGCGCGCACGCCACCGCCTGGCGCTGGCCGCCGGACAGCAGGCCGACCTCAGAGCCGTTGCCCGGCAGGTTGACCTGCAGCCGATCGAGCAACTCCTCGGTCTCACTGCGCATCGCACGGTCGTCGACCCAGCCGAGCGCGCCCAGCACCCCACCGCGCTTGCGCTCGCGGCCCGCGTAGAAGTTGCCCGTCGCGTCGGAGTTGTCGAACAGCGCGAGGTCCTGGTAGACGGTCTCGATCCCCAGCTCGCGGGCGTGCTTGGGCGAGTCGATGCGGACCTCGTCGCCGTCGATCCGCACCTCTCCGGAATCAGCCTGCACGACACCGGAGAGGATCTTGATCAGCGTCGACTTCCCGGCGCCGTTGTCGCCCAGCAGCGCCAGCACCTCCTTCTCGCGCAGCTCGAGCGACACGTCGCGTAGCGCGGTCGTCGCGCCGTACTGCTTGCGCAGCCCCTGGACCTCGAGGACGGTGTCGGCCATGGCTACGCCTCGCTTCCGCGCAGAGTCCGGAATCGCTCCTCGAGCCGCCTTCGCAGCACGTCGAGCTCGACGGCCACCACCACGATCACGCCGATCGCGATCAACTGGATGTAGACGCTGACGTTGAGGAGGTTGAGCCCGTTGTTGATCACCCCGAAGATCAGGACGCCGACGAGCGCGCCGCCGACCGATCCGCGGCCGCCGAAGAAGCTCGCGCCGCCGATGATCACCGCAGAGATGGCGGCCAGCTCGTCGAGCTGGCCGGCGCTCGGGTAGCCGGCGTCGGTGCGGCCTGCCGTGATCAGGCCGGCGAGCCCGGCGGCGAAGCCGGAGATCACGAACACCGAGATGATCACGCGGTCGACCGGGATGCCGAGCCGTCGTGCGGCTTCCTTGTCGCCGCCGACGAGGTAGATCCAGCGCCCCCATTGCAGTCGCGTCGCGAGCACCCAGGCGACGAGGCCGAAGCCGGCGACGATCAGCAGCGGCACCGGGATCGGACCGAGCTCGCCGGCCCCGGCCGTGGTGACGATCTTCGGCATGCCGGGCATCGGCGCGCCGTCGGAGAGCATCAGCGCCAGGCCGCGTGCGGCGTTGAGCGTCGCGAGCGTCGGGATGAACGCGTGCGGCATCCGCCCCTTCACCAGCATCACGCCGTTGAGCAAGCCGACGGCAACACCGGTCAGCAGGATCACCGCGACCGTCAGGAGGCCTCCACCGAAGTTCCAGCCGTAGGCGGTGGCGCCGGTGACCGTGCAGAGCGCGAGCACCGAGCCGACCGAGAGATCGATCCCGCCGACGAGGATCACGAACAGCTGGCCGATGGCCAGGCACGCGAGCGGGGCGACCTGGACCGCGAGATTCGACAGGTTGTCGCCGGTCAGGAAGAACGGCGACGCCAGCGTCATGATCACCGCCAGGAGGGCGAGGATCAGCGCCGGCCCGACGCGGATGACGCGCAGTGCGAGGTTCAGCCCCTGCTCGGAGCCGACGCTCATCCCACGCCCGATGACAGTGTCCGCCGTAGTCATTCGCCTGACCCCCGTTGCGTGACGTGCCTCCCGCCACGCGGGCTACCCTCGGCACGGATGTCGCATGCCGAGCTGACTCACAATCCGCTCAACGGGGTCACCGGCGGCATCTGGCGCGACGGCGATGTGGTCGTGAAGGTGCTGACCCGCCGCCCCGACGCGCCGGAGCACTGGGCCGCATCCGAGGACCCTCGGCATTGGAACTACTGGCGGCGCGAGGCGCTCGTGTACGAGACGGACCTCCCGGGGCGCATCGGCCTTGCCGCTCCACGGCTCCTCGAGCTGGAGGAGACGACCGACGGCGACGTCGCGCTGCGGCTCGAGCACGTGAAGGGCCGGCACAGCGGCGAGCTCACGATCGAGGACGTCGAGGCGGCGGCCGCGGTGCTCGGCCGGTCCCAGGGCCGGCCCGACCTGCCCGACGAGCCGTGGCTCAGCCGCTCGTTCCTGCGCGACTACAGCGGCAGCCGCCTGGTCGACTGGTCGCTGCTGGACGACGACGCAGCGTGGGACCAGCCGCTGATGCGCGAGTACTTCCCGCCCGAGCTGCGCGCCGGCCTGCTGCGGCTGCGGGCACGGCGCGAGGCGCTGTTGGATCTGAGCGAGCGCCTGCCGCGCACCGTCTGCCATCTCGACGTGTGGCCGAACAACCTGATCCGGCGCCCGTCCGGCGAGGTCGTGCTGCTCGACTGGGCGTTCACCGGCGACGGCGCACTCGGGGAGGACGTCGGCAACCTGATCCCCGACTCCGTGCTCGACCTGCTGCTCCCCTACGAGGCACTCGACGAGCTCGACGCACGCCTGACCGCGGCGTACGTGAGCGGCCTGCGCGAGGCCGGATTCCGCGACGACGAGCGCCTCGCCCGGCTCGGCATCTGCGCGTCGGCCGTCAAGTACGACTGGCTGACCGTGTTCTGCCTGGAGCACGCCGGCGCCGTCGAGCACGCGGACTACGGCCGCCAGGGCACGGTCGACGCCCACGCCCGCTACGCCGCCCGCGCAGCCGCGCTCGCGCTGTGCGTGCGCTGGGCCGACGAGGCCGAGGAGCTCGCGCAGACCGTCGGAGCCTGACCTCGTACCCTCGGCGGCCATGACGGATGCGGCGGTCGTGGTGGTGGGCTCGGTGAACGCCGATCTCGTGGTGTCGGTGGCGCAACTGCCGCGGGCCGGCGAGACGGTCGCGGGCGGCACGTTCGCGCGCCATGGCGGCGGCAAGGGCGCGAACCAGGCCGTGGCCGCCGCGCGGGCCGGTGCGCGCGTGGCGATCGTCGGCGCCGTCGGCGCCGACGACCTCGGCGAGGAGGCGCTGCGCGAGCTGGCCGCGGAAGGGATCGACGTGTCTGCCGTGGCGCGGCTGGACGACGTCGCCACCGGCGTCGCGGCGATCGTCGTCGACCACGCGGGAGAGAACCAGATCGCCGTCGCTTCCGGCGCGAACGCGCAGCTCACCGCCGACGCCGTCACCCAGGCCCTCGTGGGGCTCCTGGCGGCGCCGTCGGGCGTCGTGCTGCTCGGCCACGAGGTGCCGGAGGCTGCCGTCGTCGCCGGCGCGCGCGCGGCGCACGCCGCCGGCTGGCACGTCGTCCTCAACCCGGCGCCCGCACGGCCGCTGCCCGACGCGCTCGGCAACGCTCTGCTCACGCCCAACGCCGACGAGGCACGCGCGCTCGCCGGGGACGTCGACGAGGTCGAGGCCGCCGCACGCGCGCTCGCCGCCCGCACCGGCGCCCCGGTGCTCGTCACGCTCGGCGCCGACGGCGCTCTGCTGCTCCGCGGCGAGACCGCCGAGCGGCTTCCGGTGCCGGGCGTCGACGTCGTCGACACCACCGGCGCGGGCGACACCGTCAACGGCGCGCTCGCCGCCGAGCTGGCGGCCGGGCGGCCGCTACGCGACGCGGTGCGGTTCGCGCTGACGGCGGCGGCACTGTCCACGCGCGCGCCCGGCGCGCGGGCAGGGATGCCGCGCCGCGACGAGGTGCTCGCGGCGCTGTGAGGGCGGGCACCGCCATCGCCGCCACCGCGGCGGCCGCGACGCTTGCGTGGGCGGGCTGGATCGAGCCGCGGCGACTGGTCACCGTCCACCGCCGCCTGGAGCTGCCGAACTGGCCGGCGGCGCTCAACGGCCTCCGCGTCGGGCTGCTCTCCGACCTGCACGCCGGCGCACCGCACGCAGGCCCGTCCGCGATCGCGCGCGCCGTCGAGCGCCTGAACGACGAAGCGCCCGACGTGACCGTCCTGCTCGGCGACTACATCGACGCGCACCCGCTGTGGGGCGGCCGGGTCGGTCCCGAGCCGATCGCCCGCGAGCTGGCGTCCCTGCGCGCCCCGCTCGGCGTGTTCGCCGTGCTCGGCAACCACGACTGGAGACAGGCCGGCGACCAGATGTGGAGCGCGCTCCAGAACGCCGGGATCGAGGTGCTCGAGAACCGCGCGATGCAGGCCGGCGACCTCTACGTCGCCGGCCTCGCCGACCTTCGCTGCCGCCGGCCGGACCTGCCGGGGGCGCTCGCCGGCGTGCCCGCCGACACGCCGGTGATCGTGCTCGCGCACGACCCCGACGTGTTCCCGTACATGCCGGACCGCGTCGCACTCACGCTGTCCGGCCACACCCACGGTGGGCAGATCGCGATCCCGGTGCTGCGCCGCGCCGCGATCCCGTCACGCTACGGGGAGCGCTACGCGCGCGGGCACGTGGTCGAGCACGGCCGGCACCTCTATGTGACGTCCGGGCTCGGCACCAGCGGCCTGCCGCTGCGGCTCTTCGCGCCGCCCGAGATCGTGGTGCTCGAGCTCGTCGCCTCGACGTAGTCGCGCTGCCGGATCAGGGTGAACGCGGCCACCGCCGACACGACGGCGATGGCGACGCCTACGAGCAGGATGTCGTTCAGGCCGTTGACGAACGCCTGCGGCGTCGCACGGTCGCCGACGCTGTGGGAGAAGATCGCGCCGAGCGTGGCGATCCCGGTCGCGATCCCGACCTGCCGGAACGTTGCGTTGACGCCCGACGCCATGCCGGCGCGGTCGTGCTCGACGACCGCCACGGCCGTCGATGCCAGCGGCACGTTGACCAGACCCGCCCCCATCCCGGCCACGATCATGCCGGGGAGAAGCGCGGTCCAGTCGGACGCGGGCGTCAGGCCGTGCATGAGCAGCAGGCCGATCGCGATCAGCACGAAGCCAGGCCCGATCAACAGCCGCGTCGGCACGCGCGCCGACAGCCGCCCGGCCACGCCCGCGGTGAGGAAGATCGCCAGCGTGAGCGGCAGGAACCGCACGCCCGCCTCGATCGCCGAGTAGCCGAGCAGGTTCTGGATGTAGAGGACGAGATAGGTGAGCAGCGCGAACAGCGACGCCGAGATCCCGAACGCCGACGTGAGGCCGCCGACGAACGTCGGCACCCGCAGCAGCGAGAGGTCGAACATCGGCTCGCGCTGCAGGTACTCGGCGACCACGAACAGGCCGAGCAGGACCGCGGCGCCGGCGAGCGAGCCGACGACGACGCTCGAGCCCCAGCCGTCCTCGTTGGTGCGGATCAGGCCGAACACGAGCGCGCCGAGGCCGGCGCTGAACGTCGCGAAGCCGAGCCAGTCGATCCGGCGCGGCCGCGGGTCGCGCGACTCGTCCACGCGCAGGAGCGTTGCAACCAGCGCGAAGATGCCGATCGGCAGGTTCACGAAGAAGATCCAGCGCCACGACAGGCCGCTCGTGATCGCGCCGCCGAGCACCGGGCCGACGGCCACCGCGACGCCGGTGACGGCGCCGAAGATGCCGAACGCGGTGCCGCGGTCGCTGCCGCGGAACGCGGTCGAGAGCAGGGCGAGCGAGGTCGCGAACATGATCGCGCCGCCGACGCCCTGTACAGCGCGGGCGAGCGCCAGGAACGTCGGATCGCCGGCTAGACCGCACAGCAGCGATCCGAGCGTGAAGACGACGATGCCGACGGAGAACACGATCCGCCGACCGAGCCTGTCGGCCAGCGAGCCGGCCGTCAGCAGCAGCGCCGCGAGCGACAGCGCGTACGCGTCAACGACCCATTGCAGATCGGACAGGCTGGCGCCCAGCGAGGTCTGGATATCGGGGAGCGCGACGTTCACGATCGTGACGTCGAGCAGGAGCATGAAGACGCCGGTACAGACGGCGACCAGCGTCCACCATTTGCGAGCCATGGGGAGCCTCCTGGGGAGAAGGGAGCGAGCACTTCACGCTACTCTCCAAGTCGTTGATCGTCAAGTGTTTGATGATCTATCATTGCACGATCAACATGATGACTACCCTCTCGATGCCGATGGCTCGCGAAGATCTCGTCGACCACACGGGCTACCTCCTGCGGCTCGCGTTCGACCACGTGCACCGCACCGCCAGCCGCGAGATGCCCGAGGGCAGCCATCCGCGTGACTTCGCCGTCCTCACGGCGCTCACGGAGGCCGGTCCGGTGTCGCAGCAGCGGCTCGCCGAGCAGCTGCGTGTGAACCGGACGCTGATGGTGGGGATCGTCGACGGGCTCGAGCGCCGCGGCTTCGTGGAGCGCCGGCGCGACGCCGACGACCGCCGCTCCTACGCCCTGCACATCACGCCCGCCGGGCACGAGGCGCGCGCCGCGCTCGCCCCGGAGGTCGCGCGCGTCAACGACGTCATGACCGAGCGGCTGACGCCCGAGGAGCGCGCGCGGCTGAACGAGCTGCTGCGCACGCTGATCGCCGCCGACTCCGCCCGGCTCATCCCGCACGAGCTGGCCGGCGCCACCGGCTTCCTCCTGATCCAGGCCCACTACCGCTCCCGCGAGCGCGCGGACGCCGTGTTCCGCCCGCTCGGCATCGAGGTCCGCCACTACGGGCTGCTGGTCACGCTCGACCGGCTCGGCCCGACCTCGCAGCAGGCCATCGCCGACGGCATGCGGATGAGCGCCACGATGATCACGCAGGTGGTCGACGAGCTCGAGCGCAAGCAGCTCGTCGAGCGCCGCCGCAACCCGATCGACCGCCGCTCCTACACGATCACGATGACCCCCCAAGCCGGGCGCCTGCTCATCGACGCACGGGCGAAGATCGCCACCGCGGCCGCCGAGATCGCCGCCCCCATCGGCGCCGAGGCCGACCGTGAGCTGCGCACGCTGCTGCGCAAGCTCCTCGACGTCTAGGTGTCGATGATGCCTTCGAGCTTGAAGATGCGGCGCAGGATCGCCAGCGAGCTGGCGTACGTCGAGTCCATGCCGTAGTAGGACAGCCCGCGGGCGCCGAGCGTGCGCGCCTGCGTGTACGGCGTGTCAGAGGCGTAGTGGATGATCCCGAAGTCGATCGGGAGCTTGGAGAAGTTGACCGCCTCGCCGACCGGGTAGCGGTCCGCGTCGGCGATCTCGTAGACCGCGTTGCAGAACGGCCCGGCCTCCATCTCCACCACCGTGTAGGCCTCGCGGTAGTAGTAGTCGAGGTACTCGCGGTTCTGCAGGAAGGTGCTCTTGACCGTCACCGCGCGCTGGTTGTCGAGCCCGGAGCCGAAGCGCAGGAACGGCGCGATGTCGTCGAACGAGAACGCGTTGTCGAGCCAATACGTCGAGCCCGAGTGCTCGTCGTGGACGACGCCGGAGATCAGCACGTCGCCGACGTCGGCGTTCAGCGTCGCCGCCTTGCCGAGCACGTACACGCCGCGCACGACGTCGGTCGAGACGGTCAGCTCGCGCAGGATGTTGTAGGCGGCGAGGCCGAGCGGATACTCGATGTTGACGACCACGGCGTCCGACCGCGACAGGCGCTCGTGGTCGACGGCGCCGAGCCGCGGGTCGAGCCCGGCCGGGTCGAGCTTGTCGAGCGCGATCACCTGCGCCGACACGCGCAGCGCCGCCCGGCTGGAGATGTGCATGACGCCGACGGCGCGCTCTGCGGCCTGCCGCTGACGCCACTCCTCGCCGTCCTCGGGCAGCGTCTCCCAGAGCAGCCGCGCCGCGAAGTAGAGGAAGTTCTCCCACGAGCCCTCGGCGTGGCCCTGGCGGAAGCGCTCGAGCTCCTCCATCAGGTACTCGGGCCCGTGCGTCTCGACGAACTTGACGACCTCGGCCTCGCCGGCCCGTGCCGTCGGGGTCACGAGGTTGATGATCGAGTGCGGGTTGGAGGAGATGAAGTAGACGGGCCGGTCGCCCAGCCCCTGCTCCTCCATCGTCGCGCGCACCGGCGCCCACCAGCGGCGCGTCATCCGCGCGTAGCCGGCCTGCGAGCCGCCGAGCATGCGGATCCGCAGGTTCATCCGGCGGTCGTGGACCTCGTCCAGGAACGAGGACAGGTCGCCCCATGCCTCACGGATCCGGACCCAGTCCTCCTCGGCGCCGCCGTACGCCTCCGCGCACGCGGCGGGATCGGGATCCTCGCCGGCAGGCCGGTCCGCCGCGCGCAGGTGGGCGCGGAGCTTGTTCCACTCCACCTGGTAGGCGACGAGCGTCGGGATCAGGTCGTCGAGGTCTGAGGTGGATGCCAGCAGCACCGCCAGGGTGCCCGCGTGGCTGTCGTACCAGCGCCGGCGCCGCGCCGGCGCCTCGACCGGCTCCCACTCCTCGATCGGCCCGATACCGGCGCGCGCGAACACCTGCGCCTCCTGGCCCATGACGATCACGGCCGCCTTCCAGATGCTGGCCGGCAGCCGGCGCATCGCGTACAGGAACGCGCCGAGGTCGACCTCGCTGGTGGCGGCAAGCGGATGCAGGCTCGAGTTCATCGAGCGATGCGACGGCTCGAGCACGCGCAGCAGCGTCTCGCCGGACGAGCGCAGCAGCGTCGTGTACGTGCGGTGATAGAGCTCGACCTCGTCGGAGACGAGCCCACCGGCCTGGCGCAGCGACCCTCCCGGAATCGAGGCAGGGACGCGCAGACGGGGGACGGCCACGGGCGCCACGCTAGCGCAATCGGCTCTACCGGGTGTGTAGGGGCAGGCGCAAAAGACCGGCGTTCGGGCGCGCTAATCTTAGTCATCCTGACTGAGATTTTCTAGGAGAATTGTGCAGAACTTTCCGAACACCGATCCGCAGGCCGGCGTGCCGGTCTGCGCCAACTGTCGCGAACGCCCCGGCCGCGTGCGGCTGGTGTTCGCCGACGGCGAGCGCCGTGGCTCCGTGATGCTGTGCGAGCAGTGCGCGAGCGGCGGGACCGCCACCGGCCCGGCGCCCACCGAGCCGCGTTCCGCGACACCCGCGCTCGACGACTTCGGGCACGATCTGACCGCCGCTGCGGCGGACGGCCGGATCGATCCCGTGATCGGCCGCGAGGCCGAGATCGAGCAGACGGCCGAGATCCTCGCCCGCCGGCGCAAGAACAACGCCGTGCTGATCGGCGAGGCCGGCGTCGGCAAGACCGCGATCGTCGAGGGCCTCGCGCTGCGCGTGGTCCAGGGCGACGTACCCGACACGCTCAGCGACGTCCGCGTCGTGGCGCTCGACCTCGCCGGCATGGTTGCCGGCGCGCAGTTCCGTGGCCAATTCGAGCAGCGGCTGAAGGCCGCGCTCGCCGAGGTCGCGCAGTCGGAGGGCAAGATCGTGCTCTTCGTCGACGAGCTGCACACGATCCTCGGCACCGGCGGAGCCCAGGGCGCGATGGACGCTGCCAGCATCCTGAAGCCGCTGCTCGCACGCGGGGACCTGCGCATGATCGGCGCCACCACGCTGGCGGAGTACCGCACGATCGAGCGCGACGGCGCGCTGGCGCGGCGATTCTCGCCCGTCACCGTCGAGGCGCCCTCCGCCGACGACACGGTGGAGATCCTGCGCGGCCTGCGGTCGGCGTACGAGGCACACCACGGCTGCCTGATCGACGACGCGGCGCTCGAAGCCGCGGCGCGACTGAGCGACCGCTACATCAGCGAGTACCACCTGCCCGATAAGGCGATCGACCTGATCGACCAGGCGGCTGCGCGCGTGCGCCTGAACAACGGCGGCGAGCTCGCGGAGCTGGAGCGGAAGATCGAGGAGCGGCGTGCGCACAAGCAGGCCGCGATCGACGCCGAGGACTACGAGCGCGCCGGCGCGCTGAAGACCGAGATCGACGCGATGGTCGCCGAGGCCGACGAGCTCGGCCCCGCCGTCGTCGGCGAGACCCAGATCGCGGCCGTGGTCGCCGGCCGCACCGGGATTCCGGTCGGCGAGCTGGTGGCCGGCGAGCTGGAGCGTCTCCAGGAGCTGGAGCGCGACCTGCACCGCCGCGTGATCGGCCAGGAGCCAGCCGTCGAGGCGGTGGCGGACACGATCCGTCGCGCGCGCGTCGGCCTCTCCGAGGGCGACCGCCCGGTCGGCAGCTTCCTGTTCCTGGGCCCGACCGGCGTCGGCAAGACCGAGCTGGTGAAGGCGCTCTCCGAGCGGCTGTTCGCGACCGAGAACGCGCTCGTGCGGATCGATATGTCCGAGTACCGCGAGCCGCACACGGTCGCGCGGCTGATCGGCTCGCCGCCCGGCTACGTCGGCTATGGCGACGGCGGCCAGCTCACCGAGCCCGTGCGCCGGCGTCCGTACTCGATCGTGCTGCTCGACGAGATCGAGAAGGCGCACCCTGAGGTCTGGAACCTGCTCTTGCAGGTGATGGACGACGGCCGCCTGACCGACGGCGAGGGCCGCACGGTCGACTTCACCAACACGGTGATCGTGATGACCTCCAACCTCGGCGCCGGCAGGGCGCGGCGCGGCCTCGGCTTCACGGCCGGCGAGCCGCAGGCGGAGGACGAGCGGATGCTCTCCGCCGCCAAGGACGCCTTCCTGCCCGAGTTCCTGAATCGGATCGACGAGATCGTCACCTTCCAGCCGCTGACCGCTGAGCAGGTGGAGCAGATCGCGCACACGATCGTCGCGCGCGTGGCCGACCGGCTGCGGATCGAGCGCGGGATCGAGCTCGAGGTCGACGACGCGCTGACCGCGCGGCTCGCCCGCGACGGCTTCGACGAGGCGTTCGGCGCCCGGCCGCTCCAGCGGCACGTCCGCCGCACGCTCGAGAAGGAGCTGACCCGCGCGATCCTGGCCGGCGAGCTGGCCGACGGCCGGCACGTGCGGGCGAGCGAGGCCGACGGCGGAGCCGTCGTGCTGAGCGTGTTCGAGCCGGTGGCCGTGGCGGCCTAACGGCAACTGCGCTGGGTAGGGGAGCGGTGGATTTCGGGCGCCACGAGTGATCCCGGCGCGGCGCCGCAAGGCTCCCCACTTCCCCACCCAGCGGGGTTGACGTTCGTCTGACGCTCGTCCGACCAGTCCTCCCCCACCCGATCGGGTCGGTTTGCGGACCTGAGCGGTCAAGGGCCGGGCTTCGAGCGACGATGCTGTCACATGGCCTGGCGACGGATCGCACTGCTGCTGCTTGTCTTCGGGCTGGGCGGCTGTGGTGCGGTTGCCGACCCGCCGCCGAGACCGGCGCCGCCGCCTGAGATCGTCGGGCCTGAACGCCAGGGAGAGCTGAAGGCGGCGTCGTGGCGAGCCGCGGCCGCCGCCGAGGCGCAGCGGCTGGCGCGCCTGCGGGCCGCGATCCGCAAGGCGCGCGGATCGCGCACCGTCGCCGGAGCGCTGCGCCTGGCGCGCCTCACCGGCCACCTCACGCCCGCGGCGCACGCACGCCTCGCGCGCGACTACGCCGACGCCCGCAAGGCGGCCGGCCGGCTGACCGGGACGCGCGCCTACGAGCTCGGCACCGTGCTCGCCACCGTCGACTCGCTCGCCGCGCAGCGGCTGCTGAGCCCGAGCCGACTGCACCCCGTGTTCCTCGTGCTCCGCCGCAACACCCGGTTCTGGACCCACGCAGCGATGCCCGCACCCTCGCAGCGCACGACCTTCGGCCGCGATCCGGCGGTGTTCCAGTACTACCCCGGCCGCGGGATCCAGCTCCAGCCGCTGGCGAGCTGGGGCAAGGCGAATTGGCTGGCGGGCCAGTGCCTTCGGACCCGGGCGAAGGCGCGCCGCCGCGCGGCCTGCCCGGTCGCCGAGCTGCGCCGGACCGTCGACGGCCTGCTCGCGCTCGCCGCCCGCCGCGGCAACGGGTTCCCGGCCTGGGAGCACTACTTCAGCTGGGGCGGCGGCTCGCCGCCGTGGATCAGCGGCATGACCCAGGCGACCGCGATCTCGGCGCTCGCGCGCGCGTCGAAAGCGCTCGACGAGCCGCGCTGGCGACGCGCCGCACACCGTGCCCTCGCCGCGTTCGACGCGCCCCCACCCGTGGGCGTCAACGGCGGCGACCACTTCCTCATGTACTCGTTCGCGCCCGGCCTGCGGATCTTCAACGGCGAGCTGCAGGCGGTCAGCGGGCTCGGCGAGCAGGCGGTGCTCTCGCGTGACCGCCACGCGCGCCGCCTGTTCGCCCGCGGCGAGCGCACGACGCGCGCGATGGTCGCAGCGGCCGACACCGGTGCCTGGTCGCTGTACTCGTGGGCGGGCCGCGAGTCGACGCTCGGTTACCACCAGCTGATCGAGGAGTTCCTCGGCGACATGTGCCTGCGCACGCACCGGCGCACCTACTGCGCCGCGCGCAAGCGGTTCGCCCGCTACGAGCGCGAGCCGACGCGCATCGGCATCACGCCGCTGCGCCGCCTGAAGGCCCGCCACAGCACGCTGGTCCGCTTCTCGATCTCGAAGGTGTCGGCGGTGACCGTGCGCGTGTGGAGCAAGAAGGGCCTCAGCCTGACCCGCACGCTGCAGCTCCCGTACGGCAGCCACGCGATCGACTGGACCCCGCCCGCGCGCGGCCGCTTCCGCCTGCAGATCAACGCGCAGGGGCCGAGCGGCCCGCTCGGCGTCGCGACCCGCAAGCTCAACGTGGTGCTGCCCAAGCCAAAGCCGAAGAAGCACTGCAAGGCGACGGGCGCGCCGGCGCGCCGCTGCGCCAAGGAGCTATTGACGCCGCGTCCTGAACGCGAGAAGGTGGACCCGTGAGTGCTCCTTACGACGGGGATCCGTTCTCCGTACAGGAGCGTGACGAGGCGGGCGTTCACGTACTAGCTGTGGCCGGCGAGCTGGACATCGCCACGGCGCCCGAGTTGTGCGCACGGCTCGACGCAAGCCGGTCCTCGCGCCAGCCGCGCCTGCTGGTCGACCTCACGGACGTCGACTTCTGCGACTCCACGGGCCTGCGCGCGCTGCTCGGCGCGGCTTCCGAGGTACGGGCGCACGGCGGCCGCTTCGCGATCGTCTGCCCGCCCACCGGGGACGTCGCGCGCCTGCTCGCGATCGTCGGCGCCGGCGAGTGGATGGCGATCCACGCCGATCCCGATAGCGGCCTCGCGGCGCTGCGTCTCTGATCAGCTCGCGACGGCGCGCGGCATGACCCACAGGTGTTCGGCGCGCGCCAGCACGCGGCCGTCGGCGCTCAGCAGCGCGGACGCCGTGTAGTGCTTGCGGCCCTCGGCGCCGAGGAGCCAGCCGGTGGCCACGATCGGCTCGCCGATCGGGATTGGCTCCAGCAGCTCGGCGCGCATGCGCGCGAGCAGGCTGAGGGCATCGGCGTCCCACATCGCGGGCACGTAGCTCGGGCAGTCGAGCGCCGCCCACACCATCTCCGGCAGCAGCCCGTTCTCGTCGTGCGGGATCGTGGCGTCGGCGACCAGCAGCGCGGCGGTCATCGACGGCTCGCCAGGCAGGTCGCCGAAATGCAGGCCGAGGCCGTCGTGGCGCCCGACGCCGCAGACGTAGCAGTCTCTGAACGGATGCCGCGCGCTGCGCCACGGGTGCCGGCGCAACGCCTCGCGCGCCTGGGCGACGGTCGGCCGCACCGGCGGCTCGACGTCCGGCGCCTCGGCGGATCGACCTTCGGCCACGACGAGCTCGTGGTGCAGGAGCTGCAGGCCGCCTTCGGGCGTGCGGACCAGCTCGAGCGCGGTGTCGAGCGGCGGCGGCGAGCGCAGCGAGACCTCTGCCGGGCCGGGGATGTAGCGGGCGATCAGCCCACAGGCATAGCCGCCGTTCGCGCTGGTCGGAGGGCCGTTGAAGCGGCGGGGGATGAGTACACGGCCCGCTGCACCGTCACCGGTCAGCGGGCCGCGCCCCATACGACGATCTAGATCGTCGTGACGTTGACGGCGGCGGGACCCTTCGGGCCCTGCTCCGCCTCATAGTTCACGCGGGCGCCCTCGGCGAGGGTCCTGAAGCCGTCGCCCGCGATGCCGGAGAAATGGACGAAGAGGTCCTTGCCGGGCTCGTCCGGGGTGATGAACCCGAAGCCCTTGTCGTCGCTGAACCACTTCACGGTACCGGTCGCCATGTTCTTACCTCCACGGCGTTTGGTGCTGTCGAACGCCGAGGATGCGAAAAGGCAACCAACTGCGTCGTGCACTGCTTATCCGGGCATTGAATCCCGGTCGAACGCGCGAAAAGGTAGCACCCGGCGGAACCCAGTAGGGTTCCCGCGCCATGGTGGCCCCGACTGCTCACGACGTGCAGCCGGTCGCCAACGAGACGCGTGACCGTATCGCCACGGGAATCGTGACCGCCGTGCCGTTCATCGCGCTCTTCGTTGTCGGCTGGCAACTCTGGAACGACGCGCTCTATTGGAGCGATCTCGTGGTGTTTGCGATCTGTTACGTCGCGACCGGGCTCGGGGTGACGGTCGGCTTCCACCGACACCTCACCCATCGCGCGTTCCAGTGCAAGCGCTGGGTGCGCGGCACGCTCGCGATCCTGGGCTCCGCTGCGATCGAAGGGCCGGTGATCTCGTGGGTCGCCGACCATCGCAAGCACCATGCCTTCTCCGATCAGGAGGGCGACCCGCACAGCCCGCACGTGGACCACGGCGGCGGCTTCGCGGGAGCGCTGCGGGGTCTCTTCCACGCCCATATCGGGTGGCTGTTCATCCACACGCACCGTGGCAACAAGGAGCGGTACGCGCCCGACCTGATCAAGGACCCGCTGATCCGCTGGGTCGACCGCACGTTCGTGCTGTGGGTCGCGGTCGGCCTGCTCGTCCCGTTCGCCCTTGGGTACCTGATCGGCGGCACCTGGCGTGCCGCGCTCACCGGCATGCTGTGGGGCGGCGCCGTCCGCATGCTAGTTGTGCATCACGTGACCTACAGCATCAACTCGCTCTGTCACTTCTTCGGCCGCCAGGCGTTCGACACCGGCGACGAGTCGCGCAACCTCGCGTGGCTGGCGCCGTTCACGTTCGGCGAGGCCTGGCACAACAACCACCACGCGTTCCCCACCTCGTACGAGCATGGGATGCGGTGGTGGCAAGTCGATCCGTCCCGCGGTGTTATCCGGCTGCTAGAGCTAACCGGACTGGCCTGGGACGTCGTACGGATCACCCCGGATCGCCAGAGCCGCAAAGCACTAAGGACGTAACCATGCCGGTCATTCGCACCACTGAACCCCTCCGGCGGGAGCTGGAGAACACCCTGCCCGACCGCCCGTTCCGGTTGACCTTCTGGGACGGCACCGAGCTACCGCCGACGAACGGCGGCGGCCCGGCGCTGCACGTGCGCTCGCCCGAGGCGCTCGCGCACGCGCTGCGCGCGCCGGGCCAGCTCGGCCTCGGCCGCGCCTACGTCAGCGGCGCGCTCGAGGTCGAGGACATCGAGGCGACGCTGCAACTGCTGGAGACCTACCGGCCGCCGCCAATCGCCAAGCGCGCGCAGTTGCGCCTGGCCGCCGCCGCTGCGCGCGCGGTCGGGCCGATGCGGCCGCCTCCGATCCCGGCCTCCGAGCTGCGTCCGCAGGGGCGTCGCCACAGCCCGGAGCGCGACCGCCGGTCGGTCCGCCACCACTACGACGTCTCGAACGAGTTCTTCGCGATGTTCCTCGACGAGTCGATGACCTACAGCTGCGCGTTCTTCTCGCGCGACGGGTCGAGCCTCGAGGCCGCGCAGCGCGCGAAGCTCGAGCTCGTGTGCACCAAGCTCGCGCTCAAGAAGGGCGAGCGGGTGCTCGACGTCGGCTGCGGCTGGGGCAGCTTCGCGATCCACGCCGCCAGCAACCATGGCGTGTCGGTCACGGGCATCACGCTCTCCGAGCCGCAGGCGGAGCTCGCGCGCAAGCGCGCCGCCGAGGCCGGCGTGGAGGATCTCGTCGACATCCGCGTGATGGACTACCGCGAGCTGGCGGGCGAGCCGTACGACGCGATCGCCTCGATCGGCATGGTCGAGCACGTCGGCGCGAACCGGATCGACGAGTACGCGCAGACGCTGGCGCGGCTGTTGCGGCCCGGCGGACGCCTGCTCAACCACGGCATCGCGCGGCTGCGGCTCGGTGAGCCCGAGGCCGGGCCGTTCTCCGAGCGCTACGTGTTCCCCGACGCCGCGCCGCTGCACCTGTCGCGGATCCAGGCGGCGATCGAGGGCGCGGGCCTGGAGACCCACCACGTCGAGGGCTTCCGCGAGGACTACGCGGAGACGCTGCGGCACTGGATGCGCCGGCTCGAGGATCGGATTGACGAGGCCGAGGCGCTCGTGGGCGCGGAACGCATCCGCGTGTGGCGCGTATACGTGCGCGCAGCGCGCCGCGGCTTCGAGACGGGCTTCACATCCGTCTACCAAGTTCGCTGCTCAAAGGCACATTAGAGCGCGCTAGACTGTCTTCAGCGGTCGGCGGTTTGCCGGCCGCGAGGCAGTTCGCTTGCTTGGGTCCCGCCAGTGGCGGTTCGGGTCAGCAGTTCGCCTCCCGAATCGTTCGCGGCCCCTTTTGCCGCAGGAGTTTCATGTCACAGCAGTCCTTCGCCGATCTCGGCGTTTCGCGTGCGGTTGCCGGCGCCCTCAAGGAGCGCGGCATCCACGCCCCCTTCCCCATTCAGAAGCTTGTGATCGCCGACGTGCTCGCCGGTCGCGACGTGCTCGCCAAGTCCCCCACGGGGTCCGGCAAGACGCTCGCGTTCGGCGTGCCGATCGTCGACATGATCGCCCCCGACGCCCGCCGCCCGGCGGCGCTGGTGCTCGCCCCGACGCGTGAGCTCGCGAGCCAGATCGTCGACGCGCTGCGCGCGGTAGCGAAGGCCCGCAACCTCTCCGTGGCCGCCGTCTACGGCGGCGTCGGCTTCGAGAAGCAGACCCGCGACGCACAGCGCGCGCACATCCTCGTGGCGACGCCGGGCCGCCTGGAGGACCTCCTCCAGCGCCGCGCCTTCAAGCTCGACCAGGTCCAGACGCTCGTGCTCGACGAGGCCGACCGGATGCTCGACATGGGCTTCCGCCCGGCCGTCGACCGGATCGTCGCCATGTGCCCGGCCAAGCGCCAGACGCTGTTCTTCTCCGCCACGCTCGACGGCGAGGCGGGCCGCATCGCCAAGCTCTACACGCACAACGCCGTGCGGCACGAGCACACGCCGCCCGAGCGCCAGATCGCCGATATCGAGCACCGCTTCCTCGCGGTCGAGCGCGATGACCGGATCGGCGCGCTGGTCGGCCAGCTCCAGTCCGACGACCACGACCGCACGCTCGTGTTCGTGCGCACCAAGCGCGGCGCCGACCGTCTCGTCCGGCGCCTCTCAGGGCACGGCGTGGAGGCCGTCGCGATGCACGGCGACAAGTCGCAGCGCCAGCGCGAGAAGGCGCTCGCCTCGTTCGAGGCCGGCCGCGTCGACACGCTGGTGGCGACCGACGTCGCCGCCCGCGGCATCGACGTCAGCGACATCTCGCACGTGATCAACTTCGACCCCCCGGCCGACCGCGAGGGCTACGTGCACCGCATCGGCCGCACCGGGCGGGCGGGCCGCACCGGCGTCGGCATCACGTTCTTCGGCTCGGAGCACCACCGGGACGTCGAGAAGATCGCCGACCAGCTCCGGCTGAAGTCGGAGTTCCGGGCGGCGCTTTCCTAGCTCGCGCGAACCCCGCCCGGCGCGACTGCGCCGGGCGGTGACCAGCCCCTCGCCCGCTCAGTCCACGCCGGCGGGCGCCTGCGTGCGGATCCACTCGCGCAGCAGCGTGTCGCCCACGCGGGCGTAGACGCCCGGCTTGTTGGGGCGCGCGCAGCCCTCGCCGAAGCTCGTCGCGCCGACGACCTTCAGCGCGCCCGCGGCGTCGCGGCCGAACAGCGGGCCGCCCGAATCGCCCTGGCAGGTGTCGACCCCGCCCTGCGGGAAGCCGGCACAGACCATCGTCTGCGGGTCGAAGTCGCTGTACGCCCCGGCGCACGAGGCGTCGGTCGTGATCGGGACCTGCGCCGCCTGCAGCGTGTCCGGCGTGTCGCCGCCCTCCGACGTCGTGCCGAAGCCGACGATCGTCTCGAGCGTGCTCGGAGCCCACAGCGACGCGCCTCCGGCGCCGACGACCTTCGCCGGCGCCTTCGTCGACGCGGTTGACAGCTCGAGCAACGTGATGTCGTAGCCGGCGTTGACGAGGTAGTTCGGCTGCACGATCGCGCGCTTCACGGGCACCTTCTCGCCCTGACCGGGCGTGACGGAGCCGATGCGCACGGTGATCAGCTGCGGCGGCCAGGCGGCCGGCGTGCCGACCGCGCCGCCGGTGATGGAGCCGCAGTGGCCTGCCGTCAGCACCCACGTCGGGGCGATCAGCGTGCCGGTGCACAGGAACGCGTTGCCGAAGGTGATCTCGGCGACCGCCGGGTAGGCGCCCGGCGCGGCGTCATGGCCGCCGACGATGGCGGACGAGGGCGCGGCGATGATCGCGAGGCACGCGCCGGCCGTGGCGAGAGCGAGTGAAAGTCTGCGCAGAAGGTGGCTCATACCGCTCCAAACGAGAGCGGGCACCCAAACTTGCGGGCGGGCACTCAGGCACGTTGCGCGATGTGGTTTCCTCCTTCTACATGGATCTTGAAGGCATCCACCACATCACCGCGATCACCGGCGACGCGCCACGGAACCTCGATTTCTATACGCGCGTGCTCGGGTTGCGGCTCGTGGCCAAGACCGTGAACCAGGACGATCCGACCGTCTACCACCTGTTCTACGCCGACGAACAGGGGCGGGCCGGCTCCGAGCTGACGTTCTTCGAGTACCCCGGCGCAACGCCCGGCCGCGCCGGGGCCGGCATGGTCCACACGATCGTGTCGCGCGTCGGCTCGCCCGCAGCGCTCGACTTCTGGGAGCAGCGCCTGGGTGCCGACGGCATCGAAGTCGAACGCGACGACGACGCGCTCCGGTTCGCCGACTTCGAGGGCCTCGGCCACGAGCTCGCGGTACGCCCCGGCGTCGACGAGCCGCTGGCGGCCGAGCATCCCGAGATCCCGATCAAGCACGCGCTCCAGGGGTTCGACGGCGTGCGCGCGTACAGCGCCGACCCGGATCGCAGCCAGGCGCTGCTCGAGAAGGTGCTATCGGCGCGGCGCGTCGGCGAAGCCACCTGGGAGCTGCGCGGGAAGCGCCGCGGCGGGACGATCCACTACGACCTCGCACCGAGCACCGCCGGGCGGCAGAGCGCCGGCACCGTGCACCACATCGCGTGGGGCACCACCGTCTCCGAGCACCCGCGCTGGCTCGAGATCCTCAACCTCACAGGGGTCGCGAACAGCGGCGTGATCGACCGCCACTACTTCCACTCGATCTACTTCCGCGAGCCCAGCGGCGTGCTGTTCGAGATCGCCGACAACGCTCCCGGGTTCACCGTCGACGTCCCACTCGACCAGCTCGGCTCCGTCGTGATCCTGCCGCCGCAGCTCGAGCCGTTCCGGTCCGAGATCGAGGGCCGGCTGACGCCTCTGCCCGACCCGCGCGCGGGCCGCGTACCTACCAGGTGACCGGCCTCACCGGCCGGTAGAGCCAGACGTCGAAGAACCGGTCGAGCTGCCGGTGGCTCTTGCGCTCGGCGAGCGCGATGAAGTCGGCGGTCGTGACGTTGCCGTCGCGGTTCTCGGCATACCAGGCGCGCAGGATCGCAAGGAACGTGCCGGTGCCGATCTTTCCGCGCAGCGCTTGCAGCGTCATCGCGCCGCGGTCGTACGGCACGTCGGTGAACATCACCTCCGGCCCCGACAGCGCGGCCGGCGGCTCGCTCCAGAACGGGTCGTCGGCCGGGTGGGCGGCATACGCGTCGTTGAAGCGGTCGGCCGCCGAGTCGCCGCCGTGCCGTTCGTCGTAGATCCACTCGGTCCAGGTCGCGAAGCCCTCGTTGAGCCAGATGTCCGGCCATACGGTCAGCGCCACGCTGTTCCCCCACCACTGGTGCGCGAGCTCGTGGACGACGGTCGCGAGGTCCGGGGCGACGTCGTAGTTGGGCTTGGTCTGGGACTCCAGCGCGTAGCCGACGTCCGACTGATCGACGATCGCGCCGGCGCTGCTGAACGGGTAGCGGCCGTAGAGCCCGGACAGGAAGTCGAGGATCTCCGGCTCGTTGGCGAGCACCGCCCACGCGGACACCTGGCTCGGGTCGACGGCGTCGTAGATCGGAAGGCCGTCGCGGGTGCGCGAGACGCGCAGCTCGAAGACTCCGTTGGTGGCGGTCGCGAGGTAGGAGGCCATCGGCGAGTCCTCCGCCCACCGCCAGGTCGTTCTGCCGTGCCGGGTCGCCTTTGAGAGCAGCCGGCCGTTCGCGAGTGCGGTGATGCCCGCGGGCACGTTGATCTCGAAGTCGTAGGTCGCCTTGTCGCGCGGGTTGTCGTTGGCCGGGAACCAGCCGGGCGAGCCCTGCGGCTCACCGACCACGAACGCACCGTCCTCGGTGGTGACCCAGCCCTCGAGCGCCTCATCGGGGTCGACGACCACCTCTGGCTGCCCGCCGTAGCCGACGGTGACGGTGAACGAGCGGCCCGCGTGGAGCGGGTCCCGCGGGATCACGGTCAGCTCCTGGCCCGCGCGCGTGAAGCGCGCGTCACGGCCGTCGACCCGCAGCGTGTTGATGCGGAAGCCGCGCAGGTCGAGGTTGAAGCGCGACAGGCCCTGCGTCGCTCGGGCGGAGATCACCGCGCGGCCGTCGAGCCGGTTGGTCGCGCGCGTGTAGTCGAGCTTCAGCGAGTAGTGCTTGACGTCGTAGCCGCCGTTCCCGGCGAGCGGGAAGAACGGGTCATCGAGCCCCGGCGAGCCGGCCCCCACCGGGTGCGCGACCGCCGGCGCCGCGAGGACGAGCATGGCGGCGAGGGTTCCGATCGGGACGCGAAGGCTCATGCGACGACCCTAGACGCCCTAGGGATGGGTGTGAACCCCTTGGGGTACGGCTGGCCGCACCCCAAGACTCCCGCCGGGACAAGATGGGGGTGATCGTTTGGGGGTCCCCTCGATGACCGGGGTGCGCCGCAGGTAGATGCTCCCGTCCATGATCACCTGCACGGAGGCCTCCGCCACCATGTCCCTCTCGCTCCTGCGGCCCGGCGACGTGGGCTGGGACGCCGCCCGGCGGGCATTCGACCTCGCCGTCGACCAGCGCCCGGCGCTGGTCGCGCTTCCGCTCGACGAGCGCGACGTCGTGGCCGCGGTCCGTCATGCGCGGTCCGCCGGCCTGCGCGTCGTCCCGCAGTGCGGCGGCCACGGCGCCGCCCGCCTCGGCCCGCTCGACGACGCGATGCTGCTGCGAACCAACGCGCTGGCGGGCGTGGAGATCGACGCGCGGGCGCACCGTGCACGCGTCCGGGCGGGCGCCCGCTGGGCCGACGTCGCTGACCGCGCGTCGTTCCTCGGCCTCGCCCCGGCCGGCGGCTTCTCGCGCGGCGGCGGCGTCGTCGGCCACGTGCTCGGCGACGGCATGGGCTGGCTCGCCCGCCGCCACGGGCTCGCCGCACGCAGCGTCACCGCGGTCGAGCTCGTGACCGCCGACGGCGAGCTTGTCCGCGCCGACCACGACCCGGAGCTGCTTCAGGCGCTGCACGGCGGCGGCGTCATCACCGCGCTCGAGCTCGAGCTGTACCCCGCCGACGATCTCTACGCCGGCGCGCTCTTCTTCGCCTTCGAGCGCGCGTCCGAGATCATGCACGCATGGCGCGAGTGGACCGCCACGGCGCCCGCCGAGATCACCTCGGTCGCGCGGTTGATGCAATTCCCCGACCGCCACGACGTGCCGGAGATGGTGCGCGGCCGGTCGTACACGATCGTCGAGGCCGCCCACCTCGGCACCGAGGCCGAGGGAATGGAGCTGCTGCGGCCGCTGCGCGACCTGCGGCCGGAGCTCGACACGTTCTCGATCGTGCCGCCCTCGGCGCTCGGCCACCTGCACATGGACTCCGAGCACCCGGAGGCCCGACTGGCCGACGATGCGCTCGTCGGCGAGCTGCCGGCCGCGGCGATCGACGACCTCGTCGCGGTCACCGGCCCCGGCTCGGGCTCGCCGCTCGCGACCGTCGAGCTGCGCCACGCCAGCGGTGCGCTGGAGACGCTCGAGCGCGGCTTCTTCACGCACGCGGCAGGCATGCCGACCGGCACGGCGTCGGCGGCGGCGATCGAGGCCCAGCTGGCGCTCGTGGCCGGCGCGCTCGCTCCCTACGGCGCCTTCCCGCTCAACCCAGCTCAGGCTTGACGGGCCGGCGCCGGCACCAGGGGGTCCCCTCGTCCTGACGCCGGCTCCGGCCCGTCTTCGCCTTCGAATCGCAAGCAGGGGCGGCACAACTTCGCAGGAGGAGAGTTGCGATTCTGCGCGCCGCCGTCCCGCTCGCTGTCGACAGATTGTCATTCGCCCGCCGGCGCCTCCACCGCCCGGCGGTCCGAATCGGGGCGTTCACGACTCGCCAGCCGGTCGGGTCCCGGCCCACGCTCGCTGCAACAACTCTCGCACCGGCTCGCCGGTCGCCTGCTCGACCGCGGCTGCCGCCTCGTCGAGGTCCTGCTCGCGTAGGCCGAGCGCGCGCAGGCTGGTCGGCGAGCCGACGCGCTCGGCCAGGTCGAAGACGCCGGTCGCGAGGTCGTCGGCGCCGAGCGCCGCCGCGAGCCGCGCGGCCGGCTCGGGCACGGTCGGCGCGTTGCGCGCCGTGACCTGCGGCAGCACGGCCGAGTGGGTCTCGGCGTGCGGCAGGTCGAACATGCCGCCGAGCACGTGGCAGATCTTGTGGTGCAGCGCGGTGCCGGCGACGCTGAGTGCCCAGCCGCCCAGGGCGGCGCCGTACAGCACCCGTCCGCGGGCGTCGAGGTCGTCCGGTGCCGCCACGATCGCATCGAGCCCCTCCCGGAGCGCCCGTGTGCCCTCCTCCGCGAGCAGCATCGTGACCGGCGTGGCGCCGGGCGACCACAGCGCGTCGACGCAGTGCGCGAGCGCGTTCATCGCACTCGGCCCGCTGACCGCGAGCGGCAGGTCGCGGCTCAGCTCCGGGTCGTAGATGACGGTCCGCGGGCGCACGGCCTCGTCGCGCGCGGTGCGCTTGCGGCCGCCCTCGCTGAGCCCGTAGAGCGCTGTCATCTCCGAGCCGGAGTAGGTCGTCGGCACGGCCACGAGCGGCACCTTCGCGGTGAGCGCGACCGCCTTCGCGAGCCCGATCGTGGAGCCGCCGCCGAGCGCGACGAGCCCGTCGGCCCCGAGCTCGGCGGCGCGCTCGCGCGCCTGCTCGGCCAGCTCGACCGGCACGTGACGGCGGACCTCGGAGATCGCGCCGGCCCAGCGCGCGCCGGTCAGCCGCGCCGCGGCAGCGGCCGTCGAGCGGCCGTGGACCACCACCGCGCGCCGCACCCCGAGCCGGTCGAGCTCGTCGTCGAGGCGGTCGAGCGTGCCCGGCCCGAACACGATCCGCGCAGGCGGCTGGTCGTGTGTGAACGCCGCCGTCATGGCACGGTCACGGCCCGGATCATCGCCCGCAGCGCCTCGACCTCCTCCGGGCGGATCCCGTGCGGGCCGGCCTCGAACACGCGCTTGTCGACCGCGGCGCCGCCGGCGGCGAGGAGCCTCGCGCTCTCCTCGGTGCGGTCCCGCGGCACCCACGCATCCCCGTCGGCGGTCGTGATCAGGACCGGCGTGCCGGCCAGTCCCTGCGGATGGGTGAGCTCGGAGTCGGCCCCGATCAGCCCGCCGGTGAGGGCGGCGACGCCGCCGTAGCGCTGCGGCTTGCGAGCCGCGTACTCGAGCGTCAGGCAGGCGCCCTGGGAGAACCCCGCCAGCACGATCTGCTCAGCCGCCCAGCCGCCGCCGGCGAGCCGCTCGACCGCGGCGTCGTACGCCTCGAGCGCGTACGACAGCCACGGCTCGTTCTCGGCGACCGGCGCGGTGAAACGCTGCGGGTACCACGTGCGGCCGGCGGCGACCGGCACCAGCAGGTGGACGTCGTCGAGCGCGAGCCGGAGCGCGAGGTCGAGCATCGTCTCCGGCCACGCCCCGCGGCCGTGTACGAGGATCGCGGCCGCCGACGCCTCCTCGGCGGGTGGGCCGGACGTGAGCGGTGCGTAGGCGAGGTGCGGGTTGTCCGTCAGCGACCGGAAGCTATCGCCCGAGGGCTGCGACGTGCTCGCGCAGCCACGCCCCGAGCTCGGCGGCCGGGAGCGGCCGGCTGAAGAAATAGCCCTGCGCGGAGGTGCAACCGAGCGACATCAGCTCGTCCCAGCACTCGGCCGTCTCGACGCCCTCGGCCACCACCTCGAGGCCAAGGTTGCGCCCGAGGTCGATCGTCGAGCGCACGATCACCGCGTTGCCGCGGTTGAGCGTCATGTCGGTGACGAACGAGCGGTCGATCTTGATCTCGTCGACCGGCAGGCGGCTCAGGTAGGACAGCGACGAGTAGCCGGTGCCGAAGTCGTCGATCGAGAGCCGGATGCCCATCGCGGACAGGCGCTCCAGCACGCGCGTGGTCCTCACCGGATCCGTGAGCATCGTCGACTCGGTGATCTCGAGCTCGAGGAACCGGGCGTCGATCTTCCACTTCGCGAGCAGCGCGGCGACCTGGTCCGGGAACTCCATGTCGAGCAGGTTGCGGATCGAGAGGTTCACAGCGATCGAGAGCTGCAGCCCGTCGTCGATCCAGTCGCGGCACTGGCGCAGCGCCTCGTCGATGACGTAGAGCGTCAGCGGCCGGATCAGGCTGGTCTGCTGGGCGACCGGGATGAAGTCGTTCGGGAGCACGAGGCCGCGGGTCGGATGCTCCCAGCGCAGCAGCGCCTCGACGGAGGCGATCTCGCCGCTCGCAACGGTCTTCTTGGGCTGGTAGTAGAGGACGAGCTCGCGCTCGTCGATCGCGCGCCGCAGCTCGCACACGAGCGTCAGCCGGCTCGGGTCGTAGTGCTCGGCGCTCTCGTCGAAGAAGGCGTGCGCGGAGCCGCTCTCCTTCGCCGTGTACATCGCCATGTCGGCGCGCTGGAGGAGCGTGTCCACGTTCGTGCCGTGCTCCGGGTACATGGCGACGCCGAGCGAGCCTTCGATCGCCAGCGGCAGCTCGTCGAGCACGACCGGCAGGGCGAGCGCCGCGCTGATCCGGTCGATCACCCGGCGCACGTCCTCCGGGGTGCACTGCCGCGGGAGCAGCACGCCGAACTCGTCGCCGCCCAGCCGGGCGATCGTGTCGGACGCACGCAGGGAGCTTGCGAGACGGCGCGCGACCTCCTGCAGCAGCGAGTCGCCGGCGTCGTGGCCGAGCGAGTCGTTGACCTCCTTGAATCGGTCGAGGTCGATCATCATCACGGCGACCCCGTCGCCGTCGCGCTGCGCGGCGAGGATCGCCTGCACGATCCGGTCGCGGAACAGCGTGCGATTGGGAAGGCCGGTGAGCGCGTCGTGGAGTGACTGGTGCTCGTTGAGCTCGGCCTGCTCGCGCAGCTCCTCCTCCGCGCGCTTGCGCTCGGTGATGTCCTCGAGCATCGAGACCGCGAACAGCGGCTTGCCGTCGGGATCGCGCTCGAGTGCGGTGTTGACCTGCGTCCAGATCATCCGCCCGTCGCGATGGAAGGAGCGCTTCTGCATCCGGTAGGACTCGCGCTCGCCCGCCATCAGCGAGCGGAAGAGCTCCATATTCTCGTCGACGTCGTCCGGGTGCGTGTACTCCGCGAAGCTCATGACGGCGAGCTCGGCCGCCGAGTAGCCGAGCATCCGCTCGAACGCAGGGTTCGCCTCGACCATCCGGCCCTCGGGGGCGAGCACGCGCACGATGCCGATCGGCGCCTTCTGGAAGATCGTCGCGGACACCTTCAGCGCTTCGACCTCGGAGGCGCGGCTCAGGGCCGACGCGAGCACCGACGAGAGAAGCTCGAGCGTGCTGCGGTTCTCCGCCGTGAAGACCTGCGGGCCGCTCGAGAAGGCCTGGAGCTCTCCGGCGACCGCGTCACCGCGATGCAGCGGGATGCCGGCGACCGGCGGGCCGGCCATCGAACCGCTGTGCGCATGGCGGACAAGCGCCCCGTCCTCGAGCAGTAGGACCGCGGCGCCGTCGGCGCCCGTGAGCTCCTGCGAGCGCTCGCAGACGACCTTCATCACCGACGGCAAATCGAGACCGGCGGCAGCGATTGCGCGCTGCGCATCCACGATCCGACTCAGGCGGTCGGCGCATCCACACTCCATTCACCGTTTATCGTCTTTTCGACGGCTCGCCTGAAGCGTTCGCGAGCATCCCCGGCAGCACGAGATCGAGCACGGCCGACGGGTTGACCGCGACGGCCGCGCTCGTGTCACCGCCGGAGATCAGGATGCGGTACACCCACGGCCCGGTGAGCACGTCGATCGCCTGCTCCACGTCGAGGTCGGCGCGCAGTTCGCCGCGGTCGATCGCCGCGCGCAGAACGCCCGCCATGATCGCCCGCCGAGGGGCGACGAGGTTCGCGTAGAAGAGTGCGTGCATCTCCGGGTCGCCGGCCGCGTCGGCCAGCATGCGCGGGATGAAGGTCGCGGCGCCGACCCGCGCGACACCCTCGATCGCGGACTGGGCGATAGCGAGGATGTCCTGCCGTATTGAGCCGGTGTCAGGGACCGGAATCGGCTGATTGATGTGCCGGACTGCCTCGGCGACGAGCTCCTCCTTGGAGCCGTAGCGCCGGTAGAGCGTCGCCTTCCCGACTCCGGAGCGGGCGCGGACCTGCTCCATCGTGAGACCGCGATAGCCACCCTCGAGCAACAGCTCGAGAGTGGCTCGCACGATCGACGCGTCTGCCGCGGCGGAGCGGGGGCGGCCGGGCCGCCGCCCCTCCTTCGCGGTTTCGGCGGCTTCGCTCATG
Source organism: uncultured Solirubrobacteraceae bacterium (assembly GCA_963792385.1). Taxonomy (GTDB): domain Bacteria; phylum Actinomycetota; class Thermoleophilia; order Solirubrobacterales; family Solirubrobacteraceae; genus DASSUW01. Next base: position 329,941 of record CAWBVZ010000006.1, read on the forward strand.
CCGCCACCGCCTGCGGCACGGGCAGCGGCTGCGGCTGCGGGGCGAGCGCCAGCTCCGGCGCGGCCGCCTCGCGGCTGGGCAGGAACACGAGCGCCACCAGCGCGCCGACGATCGCGACGCCGGCCGCGACGATGACCGCCGCGTGCATGCCGTTCACGAATGCCTCCTGCGCCGTCGCGGCGAGCCGGTCGCCGGTCGCTCCGCCGATCCGCCCCGCCACCGCGAGCGCGCCGGCGAGCGAGTCGTTCGCCGCGGTGCCGCCCGCGCCGCCGATCTGGGAGGCGATCCCGTCCATGTCGCCACGGTAGCCGGTGGAGAGGATCGAGCCGAGCACCGCGACGCCGAGCGCTCCGCCGGTCGTCCGGGTCGCGTCGTTGACGGCGGAGCCGATGCTCGCCTTGGCCAGCGGGAGGCTGCCCATGACCGAGTCGGTGGCCGGCGCCATCGCCATGCCGATGCCGAGGCCGAGCACCACGAACGCGAGCGCGATGATCCCGTAGGCCGAGTCGACCTGGAACTGCGTCATCAGCAGCAGCGACGTGGCGATCAGCCCGAGACCCGCGGCGACCACCAGCTTCGCGCCGATCCGCGCGGTGAGCTTGGCCGACAGCGGCCCGCCGATCACGAGGCCGCCGGCGACCGGGAGGATGCGCAGGCCGGTCTCCAGCGGTGACGTGCCGAGCACGAGCTGCTGGTACTGGGTGAGGAAGAAGATCGCCCCGAACATCGCGAAGAACGACAGCGTGATCGCCCCGCTGGCGGCGGAGAACCGCGGGTTGCGGAAGAACCGGACGTCGAGCATCGGGTGGGGCGTCCGCATCTCCCATGCCGCGAAGGCGGCGAGGACGGCCGCGGCGGCGCCGAACGCGGCGAGGATCGTGGGGTCGGCCCAGCCCTTGGTCGGGGCCTCGATGATGCCCCACACGAGCGCGGTCAGGCCGGCCGTGGAGAGCACGGAGCCGAGGATGTCGAGCCGCGGCGCGGCCGGGTCGCGGGACTCCGGGACGAGCCGGCGGCCGGCGATCAGGGCGGCTGCGACGAACGGGACGTTGACGAGGAAGATCCAGCTCCATTCGGCGTGCTCGATGATCCAGCCGCCGGCCACGGGCCCGATCGCGATGCCGAGGCCGGACACGCCGGCCCAGATCCCGATCGCCTTCGCCCGCTCGTTCGCGGGGAACGTCGCGGTCAGGATCGACAGCGTCGAGGGCATGATGAACGCGCCGCCGACGCCCATAAGGGCCCGGCTCGCGATCAGCATTCCGGCCGAGCCGGCGACGGCGGACAGCGCCGAGCCCAGCCCGAAGATCGCGAGGCCGAAGTTCAGCGCTCTGCGGCGACCGAAGCGGTCACCGAGCGCGCCGGCCGTGAGGAGCAGGCCGGCGAAGACGAGCATGTAGGAATCGACGATCCACTGGAGCTGCGAGCTCGTGGCATGAAGGTCGGCCTCGAGCGTGGGGAGCGCAACATTGAGGATCGTGTTGTCAAGCGAGATGACGAGCAGCGAGAGGCATAGGACGACGAGCGTCCACCAGCGGCGGGGATCGGGGGCGTCGGCTTCGGTCGGCTGCATCACAGGCTCCTTGGGGAGGAATTAGGAAACGAAATGAGTCCGTTTCGTATTTACGATTCGCGGAGCGTAGAGCATCGCGATACGAAACGCAAGCGTCTAGTTTCGAAATAGGGGTCAGACCCCTGTTCGGGCGCCCTAATGGGGGTCTGACCCCTGTTCGGGCGCCCTAACGGGGGTCTGACCCTGTAAACACCCCGGCCCATGCGCGCCCGGCTGCTCACATTGGCGACGACGATCCTCGTCCTCGCGATCGCTCCTGCGGCGCACGCGGAGCGCGTCTTCACGGTGCGCGGCGCCGACGGGCCAGGCCCGGCGCGGTACGACCGCGTGCGCGTGATCGAGCAGGGGCCGCATCGCGCCCACCACGTGCTCGTCCTCGTCCCCGGCACGTCCGGCGGAGCGGCGTACTTCCGCCCCGTGGCCGCCGACCTGCTGAAGCGGTTGCCGGACTGGAAGGTGTGGTCGGTCGACCGGCGCGAGAACCTGCTCGAGGACCACTCGGTGCTCGACCAGGTGCTGGCGCGCCGCCGCCCGCTCGCCGACCTGTTCCCCTATTACCTCGACTGGATCACGAACAGCGCGATCACCCCCCACTTCGAGCCCGTCGCCGACGCCGCCGTCCCGTTCGCGCGGCAATGGGGAATGAAGGTCGCGATCGGCGACCTGCGCAACGTGATCAAGGCCGCGCGCAAGGGCGGCAATCGCGTCGTGCTCGGCGGCCACTCGCTCGGCGGCTCGATCACCGTCGCGTACGCGACATGGGACTTCAACGACCACGCGGGCGCCGACGATCTCGCGGGCCTCGTGCTGATCGACGGCGGGAGCGGCGGCGCCCCGGTGAAGCGGGCGGAGGCGAAGAAGCAGCTCCGCGACCTCGATACCACGTCCCCGTTCGTCGACCTCACCGGGCTCGGGCTGCCGTGGTCGGCGGGCGTGTTCAACATCGTCGGCTCGACGCTCGCCCGCCTCGACCCCGACGCGCCGTCCGTGGTGGGCGACTGGCCGGTGCTGCCCGCCAACCTGAAGGCGCCGGTCCCGGCCACCAACGCCGGCGGCTACGGCCACGCGTTCGACGACGAGACTTCACCCGAGAGCCTGCGCCTCGTCCGCATGCACATCGGCTCGCTCGCCCTCACGGGCGATCCGCGCCCGTGGATGGACGGCGAGCTCGGGTCGGTCGAGCGGGCGGCCGAGATGTTCTCCGGGATCGCGGGGAGCGACGGCACCGCGTGGTACCACCCGCGGCGTCTCAGCCTCGACAGCCAGGCGGTCGCCGGCGGGATCGCCAACCCGGCGCAGCGGCTACTGGGCGTGCGCGCAACGCACGGCCGCGACCTCGACCTGCCGATCTACGCGATCGAGACCTCGCTCGGCGCCGGCCGTGTGCTGCGCGGCGCGCGCGCTCTTGCCCGCAGGTCGCACATCGCGAGCCGGCGGCTCACGCTCGTCGACCGCCACACCACGTACGACCACCTCGACCCGCTCGGCGCGCTGGCGCCGAAGAACGCGTTCGTCAAGACGGTCATCCCGTTCCTGCGTCGGGCCGGGTAGCGACGTCGACGTAGCGGTAGCTGCCCGCGTACCCGTCGTCGTCCACCATCCCGGGGCAGCCGGCGCGCAGGTCCTCGCACGTGAATCGCGTGCCGTCGGCGCGCCCGATGTCGAGCCGCGAGCGGTAGTAGAACGAGAACAGGTTGCCCTCTCCCCGCCAGCGGGTCGAGAGCAGCCGCGCGTCCGCCGTGGGATCGCCCTTGACGTACTTGTCGAACCACGCCGTCGTGTACCAGGCCGCGAGGTCCGGCCCGCGCAGCGAGGCGCCGAAGGCGGGGTTGGCGATGAAGCTGAAGTCCACGTGCGAGCCGCCTCGCACGATCAGCTCGCCGGTGTCGACGCCGGCGCGGCTATACGCGAGCGACTGCACCGACTTCGCCATCGGGTCGGGGTCGGAGAGATTCGGCGTCGCGGGCAGCCCGTAGTCGGCCGCGATCCCGAGCGCGGGTTTGGTCAGCGGCGCCGGCGTGCGCGCGGACGGGTCGGCCGGGCACGGCTGCTCGCCCAGGCGCCCGTCACCGCTCGGCGCCGCGGGGCCGAGGTTGTCCCACGCGACGATCGCCTTCACGCGCGGATCCCATTGCCCGATGTAGGAGACGCCCGCGGCGCCGTACGAGTGGCCCGCGATCCCGACGCGATCGGGATCGAGCAGCGCGGCGAACGGATTGTGCGGCGCGTTCAGGCCCGCCGCCGCGCGCCGGTCGTGCTTGGCGGCGTGGCTCGTGCCGGTCTCACAGCTGGGCAGCGGCACGTACGGGCGGCCCGGCGTCGAGAAGAAGAACTCGAGCGCATCCTCGGTGCCGTCGTAGAAGGGGCGCCCGTCTGACTGCGCGGGGACGCCCTCGAGCGCATCCGGTCCCTCGCCCGCCGTGTCGGACTGACCCTGCCCCTGCGGGTCCCACGTGAGCACGACGTAGCCGGCCTTGGCGAGCGTCTGCGCCGCGTACCAGTACATCTGCTCGTCGGCCTGCACGGAGCCGTTCGTGATCACGACACCCGGCCGCTTCTCCGGGCCGGCCGCGGTCGCCCACACGTGGCCCGAGATCGTCGCGCCGTTGCGGGCGGTCCACAGCACCGGCTTGACGAGCCCGTAGCCCTTCGCCTCCCAGTCGTACAACCGCGGATCGCCCGCGCAGCCGTCCTCTCCGCGCGCGCACAGGTTCGCGGAGAACGCCCGCTCCGGGTCGGCGATCTGTGCCTGCAGCGATGCGATCTCGTTGCGCGTCCCGACCTGCCGGAGCAGCAACTGGCCTTCCGGCGACGTGTAGATCGCTTGACGCTCCAGCGTCTTCGAGAAGTTCTGCGCCTCGGTCGCCGGGTCGAACGCGACAGCGGTTGCCGCCATCGTCAGGCTGCCCATGACCGCCAGCGCGGCCGCCACCGCACGCATCTACACCCTCCCGCCCGAGTTACAGATTTCTGGACTGTAAGCCCCGAGCGCATATTCGCGCGCCGGTAGACGGACACTCGTCCAGTGCCCTTGTCGGAGGCCGTTCGGTCATGTCACCCTCGTCCGAGGGTGATTCACCGACTATTTGGGGGGGACGGATCGATGATGGGTCTACTTGGGCGGCGCAGTGGCCGCGTCGCGTTGGGGGCTGCCGCGGCGATGGCGGTGACCGCCGGGATCGCGTATGCGTCGATTCCAGGAGCGAGCGGCACGATCTACGCGTGCGCGCTGAACAACGTCGGCACGATCCGCCTGATCGATCCGTCGAAGTCGGGCCTACGGGGCCGCTGCACTCGCTCCGAGACGCCGGTGAACTGGAACCAGAAGGGGCAGCCGGGCTCGCCCGGCCCCAAGGGCGACACCGGCGCGCCGGGAGCACCCGGGGCTAAGGGCGACACCGGCGCACCAGGCGCCAAGGGCGACCCCGGCCCCCAGGGCGAGCCCGGTGCACCCGGCGCGCCAGGCGCACCTGGCGCCAAGGGCGACCCGGCCCCAGGGCGAGCCCGGCGCGCCCGGCGCCAAGGGCGACCCCGGCCCCCAGGGCGAGCCCGGCGCACCAGGCGCACCCGGCGCCAAGGGCGACCCCGGCCCGCAGGGCGAGCCCGGTGCACCCGGCGCCATGGGCGACACCGGCGCGCCCGGGGCGAATGGCGTGAGCGGCTACCAGGTCCTCACAGCGTCGACCCAGATCGCCGCCGGCACCCAGATCGCCGGGACGATCTCCTGCCCGGCGGGCAAGCAGGCAACGGGCGGAGGCTGGACCACGGGCGACAATGCCGCCGACGTGAACGTCGTCGGGTCAGGCCCGACGAGCGACGGCGTCTCGTGGACGGGCGGGATGTTCAACTCGGGGACCACGAGCCACTCGCTGACGCTCTCGGTGATCTGCATCACCGCGCCCACCGCCTCTCCGGCACAGGCGCTCTCGCGGACGGCCGAGGCGCCGGTCTTCAGAACGGTCGAGCGGGGTTCCGCCGGCTGAGCGCAGACCCAACTTCATCAAGCGGGCTCCGGCACGGCCCGCCTACCCCGCAGCCGACCGCGATGGTTATCGCCCGTTATGAGCGAAACTGTCCATCAGTGAAGGGGATTGTCTTCAACCTGCTGGAGCAGCTGGTCGCCCGCGACTACGGCGAGGACACGTGGGATGCGTCCTGGACGCGAGCGGGCTCGAGGGCGCGTATACGTCGCTCGGCAGCTATCCGGACGGCGACTTCGTCAAGCTCGTGAGCGCGGCGTCGGATGCCCTCGCTATGCCGGTCGACGACGTCGTCTCCTGGCTCGGGCGCAACGCGGTGCCGCTGTTCGCCGTCCGCTACCCCCAGCTCTTCCAGCCGCACGACTGCACCCGGTCGTTCGTCCTCACCCTGAACGACATCATCCATCCCGAGGTGCGCAAGCTCTACCCCGGCGCCGACGTCCCGGAGTTCGACTTCGGCACACGCGACGACCTTCTGGTGATGGGCTATCGGTCCCCGCGCAAGCTGTGCTCCTTCGCCGAGGGACTCCTCCTTGGAGCGGCGGACCACTATGGCGAGCGGCTCACGATCGAGCAGCCTTCCTGCATGAAGCGCGGCGACGACCAGTGCGTGCTCGAGATCGCCTTCCCGCGATGACGCCCGACGCGAAGCTCGAAGTCATCGAGAAGCGGCTGCGTCGCGAGCGGCGTGCGCGTGGTGAGGCGGAGGAGATCGCGGAGCGGACCACACGTGCGCTGTACGACAAGCAGCAAGAGCTCGTGCTGCTCGAGGCGGTGGTCGCGGCGTCCAACGAGAGCTCGACCGTCGAGGACGCGATCCAGGGCGCCGTCGACGCCGTCTGCGCCCACACGACATGGCCCGTGGGACACGCGGTCGTGCGCGACCGCGCGTCCGGTGACCTGGTCCCGAGCACGAGCTGGCACATCGACCAGCCGAACACCTTCGAGGCGTTCCGCGAGGTGTCCGACCGCACGACGTTCTCCGAGGGCATCGGGCTTCCGGGCCGCGTGCTCGCCACGGGCAAGGCCGCATGGATAACCGACGTGACAACCGATCCGAGCTTCGGCAGGCAGAACCTCGGAGTCCGTGGAGCGTTCGCCTTCCCGATCCACGCGGACGGCGAGGTGACGGCCGTTCTGGAGTTCTTCACGGTGCCGGCCGTCGCGCCCGACCCCGCGCTGCTCGAGGTGATGGCGCAGATCGGCCGGCAGCTCGGCCGCGTGATCGAGCGCATCCGGGCGCAGGAGCAGATCGCTCACCAGGCGACGCACGACGCCCTGACGGGGCTGGCGAACCGGGTGCTGTTCCGCGACCGCCTCGAGCTGGCCCTGGCGCGCGCCAAGCGCCACGGCTCAATCGCTGCGCTGCTGTTCCTCGATCTCGACCGGTTCAAGGACGTCAACGACACGCTCGGCCACGGCGCCGGGGACACGCTCCTGCGCGCCGTCTCGGATCGGCTGCGTGTAGCCCTGCGGGCGACCGACACCGTGACGTTCATCGGCAACGAGGAGTTCACGCTGGCGCGGTTCGGCGGCGACGAGTTCGTCGTGCTGTGCGAGGAGCTCGCTTCGGAGGACGCCGGGGTGCGGGTTGCGGAGCGCATCCAGGAGGCGCTGCGCGATCCGTTCGTCGTCGAGCGCCACGAGCACCTCGTCACCGCGAGCATCGGCATCGTGCTGGCGCGAGGCACCGATCGCGACGCGGACGGTCTGGTGCGCGACGCGGACATCGCCATGGACCGGGCGAAGCAGCGCGGCCCCGGGAACTGGGAGATCTTCGACGAGGCGCTTCGTACGCGCGCACTCGAGCGCGTGGCGATGGAGCGGGCGCTCCGCCACGCGATCGAGACCGGAGAGTTGCGGCTCCACTATCAGCCGATCGTGGCGCTCGACGGCGGGACGCTGCAGTCGGTCGAGGCGCTCGTGCGGTGGGAGCGCCCGGAGCGAGGGCTCGTCCCGCCCGGCGAGTTCATCCCAATCGCCGAGGAGAGTGCCCTGATCCTGCAGATCGGCGCATGGACGTTGCGGGAGGCATGCGAGCAGGCGTCCCGGTGGCGCGCACGCTTCGGCGACCGTGCGCCGCTGCCGGTGAGCGTCAACGTGAGCGCCCGGCAACTCGCCCAGCCAGAGCTCCCGGAGATCATCAGGCGGGTGTTGGCGGACACGGGCGTGAGCCCCGGCGACCTTGCGATCGAGGTCACCGAGACCGCGCTGATCGAGGACTCGAGCGTGCCCGCCGCGTCGCTGCGAGAGGTGAAGGCGCTCGGCGTGAAGATCCTGCTCGACGACTTCGGAACCGGCTACTCCTCGCTGAGCCACCTCCAGCGCTTCCCGATCGACGCACTCAAGATCGACCGGTCGTTCGTGATGCACATCGGCACGGGAGAGGACAACCGCGCGATCGTGCGCGCGATCGCGGCGATGGCGAGCGCGCTCGGGCTCGAGGTCGTGGCGGAGGGCGTGGAGACAGCCGAGCAGGCGACGGAGGCGCAGGCGCTGGGCTGCGGCCTGGCGCAGGGCTACTACTTCGCACGCCCTGCGCCGGCTGCCGAGATCGAGCAGCTGATCCTTCGCGGCCCGGCTGAGCGGCGCTCCTAGACTTGCCCGGTGACCGTCGCCTTGACCCTGCTCGGGGACGTACGCTGGCGAGGAGCCCCCGTCGCGGGCGAGCGTTCGCAGGCGCTGCTGGCGGCGCTGGCGGCCGCCGGCGGGCGGCCTGTGCGCACCGAGCGGCTGATCGACCTGGTGTGGGGCGACGAGGTGCCGGTGAACGCGACGAAGAGCCTGCAGGTGCTGGTCTCGCGCACGCGGACCGCACTCGGCGCCGGCGCGATCGTGCGCGACGCCGTCGGCTACCGGCTCGGGGTCGACCCGGCCGAGGTGGACTCCGTACGGCTCGCCGCACTCGTGCGCGACGCCGCCGCCGCGCTGGACGGCGACGCCGAGCGCGCCGCCACGCTGGCCCGCGACGCGCTGGCGCTGGAAGACGGACTGCGCCCACCGGGCGAGGACGAGGCCGATCCGCTGACCGAGCTCCGCCGCGCGGCGGCCGGCGATCTCGCGACCGCCCGCGTGATCCTGGCGCAGGCTTCCAGCCGCACCGGCGCACACGCCCAGGCGCTGCCCAGCCTGGAGGCCGCGCACGCGGCGCGTGCCGACGACGAGCCACTGCTCGCCGACCTGCTGCGGAGCGAGGCCGTGGTGCGCGGGCCCGGGGCCGCGCTCGAGCGCTACGAGGCCTACCGGCAAGACCTGCTCGAGCGGCTCGGCACCAATCCCGGCGAGCGCCTCGGCCGGGCGCATCGCGACCTGCTGGCGCTCGACCGCCCCATCCGAAGCGGCGTGCGCTACGACGCGAGCTCGCTGCGCGGTCGCGACCGCGACATCGCCCGGCTCCGCGCACTGCTGACCGAGGCGCGCGTGGTGTCGATCATCGGGCCGGGAGGTCTCGGCAAGACGCGACTGGCCCACGTCCTCGCGCGCGACGCCGTGCAGTCGGTGGTGCATGTCGTCGAGCTCGTCGGCGTCACCGCGGCCGAGGATGTCGTCGGCGAGGTCGGCGCCGTGCTCGACGTGCGCGACTCGGTCAGCGCGCAACGAACGCTGACGCCGGAGCAGCGCCTCGACGTCCGCAGCCGCATCGCGCAGCGGCTGGCGCAGGGACCGAGCCTCGTCGTGCTCGACAACTGCGAGCACGTCATCGGAGCGGTGGCCGAGCTGGTGGCCTTCCTCGTCTCGGCGACCGCCGACCTGCGTGTGCTCACGACGAGCCGCGCGCCGCTCGAGATCGCCGCGGAGCGCGTCTATCTGCTCGGCGAGCTCGAGTCGGCCGACGCAGCCGCGCTGTTCTGCGACCGCGCGCTCGCGGCGCGCCCGGGAGCCGAGCTGCCCGAGGATCTCGTGCGGAGCATCGTGACCCGGCTCGACGGCCTGCCGCTGGCGATCGAGCTCGCCGCGGCGAAGGTCCGCGCGATGGCGATCGAGGAGATCGACCGGCGGCTCGAGGACCGCTTCGCACTGCTGCGCGGAGGCGACCGGGGCGCGCCCGACCGCCACCAGACGCTGCTCGCGGTGATCGACTGGTCCTGGAACCTGATCGACGAGGCCGAGCGGCGCGCGCTGCGCCGGCTCGCCCTCTTCAATGACGGGTTCACGCTCGAGGCCGCGGACGCGGTGCTCGGCGACGGCGCGCTGGACGCGGTCCAGGGGCTCGTCGACCAGTCGCTGCTGAGCGTCCGCGGCGCGGCGGGCGGCGTCCGCTACTGGATGCTCGAGAGCGTCCGCGAGTTCGGCCGCCTCCAGCTCGGCGCCGCCGGCGAGGACGGCGAGGCGCGCGCGGCCCGGCGGGCCTGGGCGACCGCCTACGCGGACCGCCACCGCGCCGGCCTGTCCGACCGTGACCAGTTCGCGACGATCGACGCGATCGCCGTCGAGGAGGTCAACCTGGCCGACGAGCTGCGCGACGCGCTCGCCGACGGCGACCGCCGCGCGCTCGTCGAGCTGCTCGCCACGCTCGGGCTCTTCTGGACGATCCGCGGCGAGCACGCTCGCCTGATCGCCCTGACGGGCGCGGTCGCGGACGCGGTTCGCGACTGGCAGCCGCCGGCGGAGCTCGAGGACACCGCGCGCGCCGCGCTGGTGATGACGCTGATGAATGCGATGTTCGTGGTCGAGCGGCGCAGCGAGCCGAGCCGGGAGCTGCTGGCGGGGCTCGGGCCAGGCGCCGGCGACCCGCGGCTGTCCGGGATGGTCTCGATGCTGCTCGAGTACGACCCGACGGATCCGGCCGCGTTCCCTGCGCGGCTCGAGCGGCTCGCGACCGATCCCGAGCCCCACGTCGCGTTGCCCGCGCGCCAGTTGCTCGCACACGCGCGCGAGAACGTCGGCGACCCCGCGGGCGCGGTCGAGGCTGCCGCGGGCGCACTGGCGCTGGTTCGCGACGACGACGGGCCGTGGACGGCGGCGGTGCTCCACACGCGCCTCGCCGACCTGACGATGAACCTCGGCGACACCGCCGCGGCCGCCGAGCACGCCCGCGCCGCGCTGCCGGTGATGCAGCGGCTGGGGGCGATCGATGACGTCGTCCAGCTGCGCGCGCTGCTCGTCCTCTGCGCGATCGCCGAGGAACGCCTCGCGGACGCCGAAGCCGAGCTCGAGCGGGTCGACGCGATCGACGACCGCGGGGCCCTCTTCGGTGGGATCGCCTTCCGGCAGGTCGGCGCCGCCGAGCTCGCGCTGGCCCGCGGCGACATCGCGACCGGACTGGAGCTCTACCGGGAGTGTGCGGTGAACCTGACGACGCTGCACATGCCGGGGATCGAGCTGACCGGCACGGAGCCGTGGGGCGTGTTCGGCGAGTCGATCTCGCTCGTGGCGCATGCCTACCACGCGGCGACCGACGCCGACGACGACTACGCCCGCACGCTCTTCGCCAGCTGCCGCGAGCGCGTCCTGCGCGTGCTCGACCCGGCGAACCGGCATCTCGACTACCCGGTCGCCGGCCTGGCGCTGTTCGCGTTGGGATCCTGGGGCCTGCTGCGCGACGCAGTACCCGTCGGCGATGCCCTCGAGCTGTTCGTCCTCGCCGAGCGGTTCGCCTACAACCGGATGATCCCGACGATGGCGTGGGAGCGGATCGCGCCGCACGCCGAGGCGCGCGCACCCGGCCGGATCGCCGAGCTGCGCGCCGGCCTCGGCGACCGGCGGCCGCCGGAGCTGCTCGACCAGGCGCATCGCCTGGTCGAGCGGCTCTCCGGCTAGATCTAGAGGTGCCGCTTGTAGCTGCGCACCGCCAGCGGCGCGAAGATCGCCATCACGACGAAGCCGGCGAGCAGCGTCCAGCCGACCTGGCTGGTGACCGTGGCGTGGTTGGCGAGGTCGCGCGTCGCGGACACGAGGTGGGAGACCGGGTTGATGTTCACGAACGTCTGCAGCGCCTGAGGCAGCGTGTCCACGGGGACGAACGCGTTCGACAGGAACGTCAGCGGGAACAGGATCATCATCGAGATCCCCTGGACGCTGCGAGCGCTGCGCGCGATCGTGCCGACCCAGGTGAAGATCCACGCGATCGCCCAGCCGGTGAAGACCGCCAGCACGATCGCCGCCGTCACGCCGAGGACCCCGCCCCCAGGGCGGTAGCCGAGGACCATCCCCATGACGAAGGTCAGGCTCGCCGCGATGAAGTAGCGGACGAGGTCGGCGACCATCGGGCCGGCCAGCGGCGCGATGCGCGCGATCGGCAGCGACTTGAAGCGGTCGAAGACGCCCTTGTCCATGTCCTCGCGCAGCTGCACGCCCGTGGCCATGCAGGTGGTCAGAACGGTCTGGGCGACGATGCCCGGAATCATCAGCGGCAGATAGCTGGCGACATCGCCGGAGATCGCGCCGCCGAAGACGAAGGCGAACATCGTCGTGAACAGCAGCGGCTGGAGCGTCACGTCGAAGAACTGCTCCGGGTTGCGGCGCATGGTCTTGAGCGCCCGCCAGGCCATCGAGAGGGTCTGGCTGACCGTTTCGATGGAGCTCGTGCGCGCTCGCGTACCCGCGACCGCGGCTACGGGGTCGATGGTTGCGGTGCTCATCGGACCACCTCCAGGGCGGGCTCGTCGTATTCGGTGGGATCGGGCTCGTCGCCCTGCGCGGCGTCGTGGCCGGTGATCGCGAGAAAGACCTCGTCGAGGGTCGGCTTGTCGACGCTCACCGAGGCGATCGCCACGGCGGCCTCGCGCAAGGCGATCAGAACGTCCGCCGCCCGGTCGGCGACGGTGAGCGGCGCGTTGATGCGGCCGGACTCGGGCGTCAGCACCGGCTCGCTGCCAAGGACGCGTCGGACGATGTCGCAGGCGAGCGCCTGGTCGGCGCCGGCGGCGAGCTGCAGCTGGAGCGTCGAGTCGCCGACTGACGCCTTGAGCTCGTCCGGCGTACCCTGCGCGACCTTGCGGCCGTGGTCGATGACCGCGATCCGGTCGGCAAGCTGATCGGCCTCGTCGAGGTACTGCGTCGTCAGCAGGACGGTGCAGCCCTCGGCGACCAGGCCCCGGATCGTGTCCCACATCTGCCCGCGGGTCCGCGGGTCCAGGCCGGTGGTCGGCTCGTCGAGGAAGATCAGGGGCGGCCGCGTGATCAGGCTCGCTGCGAGGTCCAGCCGCCGCCGCATGCCGCCCGAGAACTGCGACAGCGGCCGGTCGGTGGCGTCCTCGAGCCCGAACTGCTCGAGCAGGCGCCGCGCGGTCGCGCGGGCGTCCGCCGAGCGGAGCCCCTGCAGGCGCCCGAAGAGCCACAGGTTCTCGCTCGCCGTCAGGTTCTCGTCGACCGACGCGTACTGGCCGGTGACGCCGATCAGCTGGCGGACGCGATGCGGCTCGCGAGCCACGTCGACTCCGAAGATCCGAGCGTCGCCCGCGTCGATCGGCAGCAGCGTCGCGAGCATCCGCAGCATCGTGGTTTTTCCGGCGCCGTTCGGTCCGAGGACGCCGAGGATCTCGCCCTGGCTGACCTCGAGGTCGATGCCGTCGACGGCGCGCAGATCGCCGAACTGCTTTACGAGTCCGCTCGCGCGGACGGCTGCTGTATCTGTCATCTCAATTCCTCCGGCTGTAAGCACGGTCGGAACGCTAGGTCGCGGCGGTTTCACCAGCCCTACGCCGGGGTTTCACGGGGTTGCCGTCCGGCTCATACCGTTCGCAATGCCACGGTCGGCGGCATCCGTGACGCTCGAACGGCCGGCATCAGGCCGGCGAACGCGCCGATCAGGATGGCCGAGGCGATGCCGCCCGACCACGCCTCGGCGGGGATCACGACGGCCCAGCTCTTCGAGCTGGCGTACACGGCCGTTGCCGCCGCCCCGGCCAGCACGCCGACGACGCCGCCGATGACGGCGAGCAGGATCGACTCACTGAGGAACTGCGTCCGGATCTGGGCCTTCGTCGCACCGAGGGCGCGCCGGAGCCCGATCTCCGAGCGGCGTTCCAGCACCGAGATGATCATGATGTTGGCGACGCCGACGGCACCCACGATCAGCGCCACGACACCGAGCCCGAGGAAGAGGCTGTCGAACGCCCCGGCCGCAGCGGCCCGGGCGGTGAGCGCGTCGGACGGCTGGCTGACGTTCACCTCCATCGGTGCCTCGGGGTTGGCGGTCCGCGCGAGCAGCGCCTGCGCCGCCGCAACGTGGCCGGTGTCCGCGCGCACGTAGATGGAGCTCGGCGGGCCGGCCTGCTGCTCGCCCTGGACGAGGCTGACGTAGCCGAGGTACCGCTGGGCGGCCGGGTAGCCGATCAACGCGCTGCTGTCGATGTCAGGCTCCAGCGGCGAACTCGTCAACACGCCCGCGACGTTGAACCACTGGCCTCCCAGCCAGACCCGTTGGTCGGGGAAGATCCGGTCGATGCCCAGCCGCTGCGCGGCGGCCGAACCGAGCACGGCGACCGGCTCGCGGGCGGTCCCCGGGTTGAGCCAGGCGCCGCGGGCGAGGCCGGTGTTGAGCACGGAGAGCAGGTTCAGGCTGGTGGCCCGCACCTGCAGCCCGCCGGTGTTGCCGACCGGGAGCATCGAGTTCCGGTAGACGTGCTTGTGCTTGATCAGAGCGGTGTGTGCGAGCAGCTGGACGTCGTCCAGGTGCGTGATCCGCGCCGGCGCTTCGAGGGGCAGCTTCGCCTCCGCGCCTGTGAGGCTCTGTCCGGCCTCGACGGTCAGCAAGTTCGTGCCGAGCCGGTCGATCTCCGCTAGCAGCCCGGCCTGCGACGAGGACGACAAGCCGAGGACCGCCACGATCGCTGCTGTTCCGATCGCGATCCCGAGCGCGGACAGCGCGGCGCGCAGCGGCCGGGCGCGCAGGCCGACGCTCGCCACACGCAGCCCGTCCTGCAGGCGCAATCGCCCGCCGTTGGCACTCATGTGTCGGAGACCACCTGGCCGTCCAGCACGCGGATCTGGCGAGGCAGCTGATCGGCGAGGCCCGCGTCGTGGGTGATCATGATGATCGTGGCGCCGGCGGCGTTGAGCTCGCGGATGAGCTCGATGATCGATGCGCCGGTGGCGCTGTCGAGGTTGCCGGTCGGCTCGTCGGCGAGAACGATCGCCGGACGCCCGACGAGGGCCCGGGCGACCGCAACCCGCTGCCGCTCCCCTCCGGAGAGCTTCGTCGGCTTGAACGTCGCGCGGTGGGACAGGCCGACGCGTTCGAGCGCCTCATCGGCGCGCGCGTACCGCTCGGCCGCGGGGGCGCCGGCGTAGAGCAACCCGTCGGCGACGTTCTCCCGCACCGTGGCGTGCTCGGCCAGGAAGAACTGCTGGAAGACGAACCCGATCTCCCGCGCCCGCAGCAGCGACACCTCGCGGTCGCTCAGCCCCGCCGCGTCGACCCCGCCGATCCGGACCACGCCGGTGCTGGGCCGCTCCAATGTCCCCACGACGTGCAGGAGCGTGGACTTGCCCGACCCGGAGGGCCCGACGATCGCCACGAGCTCGCCGCGCCGGACGGAGAAGGACACACCCCGCAGCGCGGACACCGGGGGTTCCTCGCCGTAGACCTTGGTGACCTCGTCCAGTTCCAGGACCGATTCGTCACTCACAGCGAAGGCACCACCACGAGATCGCGTTCGTCCAACGCTCCTTGGACCTGGACCCGTCCGCCTCCGGTGTCGAACAAGCCCGGCGTCACGGCGACCAGCTCGCGCCGCCCGCCGGTGCGCACGACCTCGACCGCGAACCCGCCACCGGACTTGCCGACCAGCGCGGTGACCGGGACGCTCAGGGCGCTCGTCACCCCCTTGGTCGTGATCTCCACCCGGACCGGGGCCTTGTCGAGCCCGCGCGCCTGCTTCGGCTTGTCGAGACTGATGAACGTCGGGATGGTCGCGTCGGCGGCCTTGCTGTCCGGTCCAGCCGGGACCTGCGCGACTCTGCCGAACCCCTCGACGCTTCCGGACACCGGCATGTTGCCTGGCAGCGTGACCTGCGCGCGGTCGCCCTGCTTGACCTCACCCTGCTGGGACGGATCGAGATTCACCTGCACGTGCAGCTTGTGGGATGTGGCCTTCAGGACTGGTGCACCCGGCCTGGCGGGTGCACCGAGCTCGGCGGTGACCTTGGCGATCCGCACCGACTCGGGCAGGAAGACGACCTCGCCGATACCAAGCGCTCCGGTCACCCGTAAGCCCTTGTCGTGCTGAAGCACCTTGAGCGCCTTCTCCGTCTTGAAGGTGAAGTCGTTGTCGCTGGGGTCGATGTGGACGTGCGCGTCGGCGTCGTAGCCGAGCTGGTGCAGGTTCCGGTTGAGCTGACGGACGTCCCGGCCGGCGTCGCCGGTGTGCAGGTCGCGGTACGTCGGGACGGTGCCGCACAGCAGCACCACCGGCTTCTCGTTCACCCGATAGAGCACGCCGCCGCAGCCGACCTTGTCCCCGTTTTCCGGCAGCTCGGTGTAGGTCCCGCCGGCACGGTTGATGACGGAGAACGACGAGCCGTCCGGTCGCGCCCGGTAGGTCAGCGTCCCGGCCTGGGAGACCATGGCCGAGAGCTCGCCCTTCTCGACCTTCGCGGTGTTCGGCGGCGTGTCATCTGCGGACGGGGTCGATTGCTTGGCGCTGGACATCGCGACAACCCCCCCGGTGGCGGTCGCGATAACCAGGGCGGCCCCTGCGGCCAGCGCCCAGGTCTTCCGCCTCACGGCTGACCCGCCCCTGCCTTGGCCGCGAAATCGCGGCACTTCTGCATCGCGGCGTTGAGAACGGTCATACCGCCCTCCCTCGCGGAGGATGGAATTCGATTCGTGTCGACGAGCGGATCACCCCGGCCGGGATCGGGGAAGTCCTTCACGCCGTTCTCGCGTATGCACTGGGCGAACTCGAGGCGCGCGTCTTGCTCGTCGGCGGTCACGTGCTTGTCGCCCGTGAACCCCGGTGGCTGCAGGTCTTCACACGCGGCGATGGCGTTCTGCCATGCCGCGCTGTTCGGGTCCAGTGACGAGCCATTCAGTACCCCGTCGATTGTCAACCCCTCCGACGCGTCCGGGTCCGGGAACTCGCTGACACCGTGGTCGCGCATGCAGGCGGCGAACTTCACCGCCTGCCTCTGACCGACGTTCGCTTTGCCGGCGTTGCCGGTCTCGGCAGGTTCGTTCGAACAGCCCGCGCCGATCAGGGCGACGATGGCAAGGGCGGCCACGGGCCGGAGTCTCTTGCTGATAGTCACTGCTGCATCCTTGGATCGTGCGTAGGGTCGGCATAGATGGGAGGGCAACCGTGCTCGACGGCTTCAGGGCGCAGTTCGTAGTGCCACGGTTCGTTGCCGTAGATCTGGCACAGCCCGTACGCGGCGCCGTGCTCGGACAGCCACGCCGTGGCGTCGGAGGGCCCGAGGTCGACCGCGTCCCCAGACACGTGAGGGGACGTGTCGGGCGTCGCCACCCATCGGGCGGCTTCCGCCTCTGAGCCGTACTTCGAGATCGCCTCGTTGAGGAGCTCTTGTTGGTGCTCCGCGGACCGCCAGCCGCTCTGGACGGACCACTCGACCCCGTCGTACGCGGCATCAGCTGCCGCTCGGCGGAGAGCACCGACGAGAGCCGGATCGAGGTTGCCTTCACCCCGAATCCGTGGTGAATCATGGCGCCCACTGCGAGGGACATCGATGGCTGATGCGGCCGTCGAGGACAACGAGGCGAGCGCCTGGTATCCGAGAACTGCGGCGATCGCCACGATGACGACCACCAGGCCGGTGGCACGGAGCCTGCGACTCCGAGTCCGATAGATCGTTGCTCGTGCTGGTTCGCTGTAGGTCACGCCGCCATTGAAGGCAGCGCGGTGTTGCCGGCACGTATGCGGTTTTCGATATGCCGACGATATGCGCCGGCTCGTAGCATCGGAGCATGCGCGTGTTGCTGGTTGAGGACGAGCCGTTGATGGCAGACGCCATCCGCGATGGCCTGCGCCTGGAAGCGATCGCGGCAGACATCGCAGGCGACGGCGACACCGCCTTGGAGCTGCTGAGCGTCAACGCCTACGACATCGCCGTCCTCGACCGGGACATCCCCGGGCCCTCCGGTGACGAGATCGCCAAGCGCATCATCGCGTCCGGCAGCGGCATGCCGATCCTCATGCTCACCGCTGCCGACCGCCTCGACGACAAGGCCACCGGGTTCGAGCTCGGCGCCGACGACTACCTCACCAAGCCGTTCGAGCTCCGAGAGCTCGTCCTCCGCCTCAGAGCACTCGACCGCAGACGCGCCCACAGCCGGCCGCCCGTGCAGGAGATCGCAGGTCTGCGGCTCGATCCGTTCCGCCGCGAGGTCTACCGCGACGACCGCTATGTCGCGCTGACCCGCAAGCAGTTCGCCGTGCTCGAAGTGCTCGTCGCCGCCGAAGGCGGCGTCGTCAGCGCCGAAGAGCTCCTCAAGCGGGCGTGGGATCAGAACGCCGACCCCTTCACCAACGCTGTGCGCATCACGGTCTCGGCACTGCGCAAACGGCTCGGCGAACCGGCGATCATCACCACGGTGGCCGGCGTCGGCTACCGCATAGACGCAGAACCGGAGGCCGGAGGCGACGATGGATAGAGCCCCTGGTCTGAGCGTTCGCCTCAAGCTCACCCTTAGCTACGCCGGCTTCCTCATGCTCGCCGGTGCCGTGCTGCTCAGCGCCGGGTACTTCTCGCTTTCGCGTGGCGTGCACCCCGGTGTGATCTTCATCGTTCGCAGCCACGCCGACCTCCTGCGCTATTTCGCTCCGATCGCGGCCATCGTGATGGCGTTCCTGCTGGTGTTCGGTCTGCTGGGAGGGTGGTTTCTCGCCGGCCGCATGCTCGCCCCCCTGACCGGCATCACGAACGCCACACGCATCGCTGCGACCGGATCGCTGGCCCACAGAATCCGGCTACCGGGCCGCAACGACGAGTTCCGCGAGCTCGCCGACGCCTTCGACGCCATGCTCGCGCGCCTCGAAGCCCACGTCGCCGAACAGCAGCGATTCGCAGCCAACGCCTCCCACGAGCTGCGCACCCCGCTGGCGATCACGCAGACGCTTCTCGAAGTCGCCCGCAAGGATGCGAATCACGACAACGGCGAGCTCGTCGACCGCCTCCACTACGTCAACACGCGAGCGATCGACCTCACCGAGGCACTGCTCGTACTCAGCCGCGCCGACCAGCGGTCCTTCGTCCGAGAACAGGTCGACCTGTCCCTGATCGCAGAGGAAGCCACTGAGACGCTCCTTCCCCTCGCAGAAGACCGCGGCGTCACCATCGAGACCTCCGGCGACATGACCCCCGCCGTCGGCTCACCCGCACTCCTGCAGCAGGTGGCCACGAACCTCGTGCACAACGCGATCGTCCACAATCTGCGTGACCGGGGCACCGTGTGGGTCACCACCAGCGTTGACGCCACGAGCGTGGGGCTCACTGTCGAGAACACCGGCGAGAAGCTCACCCCGCAGCTCGTTTCCACTCTTGTCGAGCCGTTTCGTCGCGGCACCGAACGCATCCGCACCGACCACGCAGGCGCCGGCCTTGGCCTGGCGATCGTCAAGAGCATCACCGAAGCCCATGACGGAACCCTCACCCTCACCCCCCGGGCCGCTGGGGGGCTGTGCGTCACAGTGGAACTACCCGCCGCGTAACGACTACCCCAGTTGGTCGCGGCGGCGGGTCAGGTAGGCGGTCTCGGCGGTGTTGCCGGCGAGCTCGATGGCTTTGTCGTAGGCCGCGCGCGACTCCTGGCCGCGGCCCAGCCGGCGCAGCAGGTCGGCGCGGGTGGCGTGGTAGGCGTGATAGCCGGCCAACCTGTCCTCAAGACGGTCGACGGCCGCCAGTGCCACCTGCGGGCCATCGAGCTCGGCGACCGCGATGGCCCGGTTGAGGGCGATGATCGGCGAGGGGTCGAGGCGGACGAGCTGGTCGTAGAGGGCGAGGACCTGCGACCAGTCGGTGTCGCGCATGTCGCGGGCGGAGGTGTGCACCGCGTTGATCGCGGCGAGGATCTGGTAGCGACCCGGAGCCACCCCGGCGGCGGCAGCGGCGAGGCGCTCGCGCACCAGCCGGTGGCCCTCGGCAATCAGCGCCGCGTCCCAGGCCCCACGGTCCTGCTCGTCGAGCGCAACCAGTTCGCCGCTGGCCGAGACCCGGGCGGGGCGGCGGGCCTCGATGAGGAGCATCAGCGCCAGCAGCCCGGCTGCCTCACCGTCGTCCGGCAGGAGGGCACGGATCAGGCGCGTGAGCCGGATCGCCTCGGCGGTCAGGTCGGGACGTAGGGGATCGGTGTCGGGGCCGGTTGCCAGGTAGCCCTCGTTGAAGACGAGAAAGAGGGCGGCGAGTACGCCGGAGACGCGTGCCGGGAGATCCTCGGCGGACGGCACGCGATAGGGGATGCGAGCCGCCTTGATCTTGGCCTTCGCGCGGGTGATCCGCTGCCCCATCGCACTCTCGGTCACCAGGAAGGCACGGGCGATCTCGGGCATCGTCAGACCGCCGACCATGCGCAGCGTCAGTGCCATCCGGGTCTCCATCGCCAGCGCCGGGTGACAGCACGTGAAGATCAGCCGCAGCCGGTCGTCGTCGATAGCGCCGAGAGGCTCGGGCGCGCCGTCGTCGTACACCATCCGAGCCTCCTTGTGCTTGTCATCGCGCTTGTTCTCGCGCCGGATCCGGTCGATGGCCTTGTGGTTGGCGGTGGTGGTCAGCCAGGCGCCGGGATTGGGGGGCACGCCGTCGGCCGGCCACCGCTCGACGGCGGTCGCGAACGCCTCGGCGGCCGCATCCTCGGCGATGCCGAGGTCACCGAAGCGCCTGGTCAGGGCGGCGACCACGCGCGCCCACTCCTCGTGGTGGGCTCGGGTGATCGCCGCCGTGGCGCCGATCCCGCTCACTGGTCGTGGAACGGCCGCACCTCGACCCTGCGGTTGCACTTCTTCGACCCGTCGGCGGCGAGCTCGAGCGCCACGTCGAGGTCGGGCGCCTCGATGATCCAGAAGCCGCCGAGGTATTCCTTCGACTCCAGAAAGGGCCCGTCGGTGACCATCGCCTCCTCACCGCGGTTGTCGATGACGGTGGCCGTGTCGAGCGAGGCGAGGCCGCCGGCGAAGACCCAGTGGCCCTCGGCCCGGAGCCGGTCATTGAACACGTCGATCGCAGCGTCCTCGTCCGGGGTGGCGAGGCCGGCCTGGTCTTGGATCACGGAAATCAGGTATTGCATCTGAGAATCGTCTCCTGTGGTCAGGCCATTACGCACTGCGGGCGCCCGGCCGGCCGGAAGACCTGGATCGTCACGCCCTTCGAGTCGACTCGCGACTCGACCATGTCGAGCGCAAGATCCCGGCCGGCGTCCGGGAACAACCGCGCGCCCTGGCCGAGAACCACGGGCACGACGATCAGAGTCATCTCGTCGACCAGATCGTTCTCCAGCAGCCACCGAGTCAGGGTGCCACTGCCGTGCACCTGGAGCTCACGCCCCGGCTTGGCCTTCAGGTCCGCGATGGCTGTCGCAAGGTCATCGGACAGGACGGTGGTGCCCGACCACGCCGGATCGGCGAGGGTGGTCGATGCCACGTACTTGGGCCGGGTGTCCAACGCCTGCCAGACGGGCTCCCAGCCAGGGACATCCTCGATCGTCAACGACCCCCACGAGCCGGCGAACAGCTCGTAGGTCCGCCGGCCGAGCAGGAACGCGTCGGCGCGCTGGTACGCCTGGTTGATGAACGTCACGGTGTCCTTGTCGCCCTTCCCGCGGGCCCATCCGCCGCGCTCGAATCCGTTTCTGCGGTCCTCATCCGACGCGCCGCCGTTTCCCTGCATCACTCCATCGAGGGTGACCTGGGTCATGGTCGTCAGCTTCATGATCGTGGGCTCCTGTCCCTTGGCGCCGCCCCCTGTGGGCGGCCTCACCCCCACAACGAACAGCACTGCCCCGATCCGACACCTCCTCCCGGATTTCTTCAAGAACCCAACCTTCGCGACGCGCCCGGGGTCATACCCGCTGACAAGCAACCCCCCGGAAGGGAATCCACCATGTTCAGCATCACCCTCAAACGGTCAGCGGCAACCCTCGTCGTCGTGGCGGGACTGCTCGCGGCGGCCGGACCGGCGAGCGCGCAGATCCTGGACGGCCCGATCCTGGCCAAGGCCGGGCCGCAGGCACCCAAGCCATCCGTCGTCGTCATTGATCTGAACGACCCCTTCTTCAGGCTCGCCGGCAACGACACGCGTTACGCGCGAGGCACGCAGGTCGGCAGCGAGGGCGTGGAGGACAACGCCGTGCCGCTGGAGCCAGTCTCGTTCACCTTCAAGGGCGAGATGGTCGGCTTGGAGCCCAACGCGCTCGGCACGCGGGTCGGCAGCGAGGGCGTGAAGGCGGTCAACAACCTCCGCGGCGAGGCCATCGACATCATCCCTTAGCCTCGGTCGCGCGGAGCGGAGCGTTGACGGCCCGGTGGTAACCCCGTTCTCCGAGCGCTCATTGCCATTCTGTTGCCACCTGGCACCGGCGCACGACCCCGAGAACGACGAAAGCCCCGCGTTAGCAGGGCCTTCGTGAGTAGCGGGGGCGGGATTCGAACCCGCGACCTTCGGGTTATGAGCCCGAGGCAGAAGCGCTGAACCCGCATTCCTACGTGAGGTTAGGGCGGCAAAGTATGGCTTTAGAGCGTTGAATCCGAGCAGTTTGGTCCTGCGCTTGGTCCTGCACCTCGAGTTGGTCCTGCATCTCGTGGGGTTGGTCCTGCACCCTTTTCATGGGTTCTGGCATAGCCGATCACGAACCTCTCAGCACCGCGTTCCTGCTCGTCGAGACGACCCGCAGCGGCGAGCCCGTGTGGGCCGTGAAGTGGCGGTGCGCGGACGGCTCAAGGGCCAAGCGACGACTCGGAGCGGCCGCCTGGCTCGAGCACGACGACGGCGGCGACTGGCGCCCGCGCGAGGGGCGTCCGCGAGACGACCGGCTCACCGAGCGCCAGGCGCGGCGGCTCATCGCCAACGTCATCCGCGCTGCCGAGGAGGAGGCTGCGCGGGACCGAGGCAGGGCGGCACACGATCGCGCCGAGGCCGCCCGCGCGGGCGCGCCGACGTTCCGCGCGCTGTCACAGGCTTGGCTCCATCACCTCGCGGTCGTTGACGACGTGAAGCCCTCCACGCTGCGCAACTACCGTGCAATGCTCGCTGAGCCCGGCACGCCACATCGCCGCGGCCGGGGACGTGCGCTCGGGCGGATCACCGGAGCGCTCGGCGACCGTCCCGCCGGCGAGATCACGACGACCGAAGTCGCCGCGCTGCTCGATCACATCGGCGACCAACGGGTAGCGCGCCGAACCGTGAACCGGCACCGCGAGGTCGTGGTCGCGATCGTCAACTTCGCGCTACGTCCCGAGCAGCGCGGACGCTGGCAGATCGCCGAGAACCCGGCGGCCGCCACCGCCAAACGCCGCGAGGACGGACCAGGGCGTCTTGAGGTGTTCACGGTGGAGCAGATCGAGGCGCTCGCACGCTCAGCGGAGCAGGGCGCATGGCGAACCAACCGCACTTACGAGACGGCGTCGGATGCTGGCCTCCGCGAAGCAGAGGACCACCAACTCGGCGAGCTGCTGCGCGTCGCCGCGTACACCGGTCTGCGTCGCGGTGAGCTCGTCGTTCTGCGGTGGCGCGACGTGCGCTGGAGCGAGCGTGTGCTCGTCGTCGAGCGCGCACTCTCGGACACCGTCGAGCGGACGACGAAGGGGCGCCGCGTGCGCTACGTGCCGCTCGCCGACCAGTCGCTCGCCGCGCTCGACCGGCTCTCACAGCGGCCGAACTTCACCGCTGCCGACGACTACGTCTTCTGCAGCGTCGTCGGCGATCGGCTCGATCCGTCGGCGCTGCGCCGCCGCTATATCGCCGCACGCGACGCCGCCGGCTTGCCCGCGCTGCGCTTCCACGACCTCCGCCACGCGGCTGGCACGCTGCTCACCCGCGTGCTCGACCCGGTCACGGTCAAGGACCTGCTCGGCCATGCTGACCTCAAGACCACCGAACGCTACCTCCACGCGATCCGCGCGAGCGAGCTCGCTGACGCCGCCACCCGGGCGTTCGCTCCCGAGACCGCGTTGTCGTCGCCCGAGCCGCCCTCGAGGCGCTCATCACCGGAGGCTGCGGGCCGTCTCGCTCGTCCCGCCGCTTGATCCTTCCGGGTTGCTCGGGCGCCGGGCAGGTCGCACGAAGTGCAGGGGTGTGTTCGTTCGGTCTGTGGGGTTTGGTCTGTCTCGTCGGGTCTGACGTATCGGCCCGACGAGACAATGGAGGTTGGAGCGACCTCTGCGAGTCCGATCATGGTCTGGCCGCTGGCGACTGCCCTATCGATGGAGAGGGTTCTTGAGCCTTCGCCTATGTGTCCATCGATCGAGTCGGCGACGGCTCGACGCGGGCGAGCAAGCTGGCGCGCTGTCGCTCGATTGGACTAGACGGCCGACCTGCCTTCCTTAGTGGGTCGGATTCTCCGATCCCGGGTCGGAGCCTCCGGCCCGTCGTGTTCACTTCAGGAGGCCCGCCATGCCCGATCACCACCACTCCGCCGACGAGCGCCCGACGCCGCCTGACTACGCGCGGATGCGCCGGGTCGTCATCGAGGAGCGCCAGGAGAAGACGCTCGAGCATCTTCGCGCGTCGACCGGCTACGCCGACGACGTCAGCCCGCACTCACACAACGCGCAGACGTTCCGGCTCATCAACCAGCGCAAGGAGCTCGACAAGCTTCCCGAGGCCGACTACGTCGTCCCGGTTCTCGACGAGTGGAAGCACTGGGGCAAGATGAACGACTGGGACTCGCGCAACCGCCTGCTCGAGCAGCTCACCGCCAAGCTGCGCCGCCGTGAAGCCACCCCTGGGGAGATCCAGGTCCTCGTGGTCGTCTGCCGTCCCACGTGGGCCAAGGTCGCGCGGAGCCTGCGGCGATACGGAGGCGTCCCGCTCGACCATGGCGCCGACGGGCCGCATCGGCGCGAGGAGGCCTACCGCGTAACGAGCTCGACCGCGACGAGCTGAACCAGGTCATCCAGCACGCCCTGCTTGACGCGCTGATGCGCTGCCCTCGCCCGTTCCCGCGGCGCTTCTTCGCGTGGCTTGAGATCGTGCTAGTCCACCGGGCGCTCGACCACGTCCGCCGTGACCTGACCGAGCACGACACGGTGCTCCCGCTCGACAGCGGCATCCGCGAGGTCGTTGAGGCCGTCCTCGCCGACGAACGAGCCGAGGCCGCCGCCGCGTTCCGCGCGCCGGCGTCACCCGCCCATGCCCAGTGGCTACGCGCGCTCGATCTCCCGCGGATCTTCGAGCTCTCGCACGAGTACGCGACCTACGCGCGCATCCGCAGCGCGTGCGAGCGCGCCGTCGAACGCCTCCCCAATCGCCAGCGCCAGGTCGTCCAGGGCCACTACTTCGAGGCGATGACGCAGACCGAACTGGCCACCCGCCACGGCCTCGCCGACTCCACAGTCCGAAACAGCCACGCCGGTGCGTCGACGTCCTCGAGGCCGTCGGCAAGGTCCGCGACTACTCGCGGCGGCTCGCGCTTGAATCCCAGCGGCTCGCCGCCTAGTGGAAAACGCCACGTCGGCGCGCAGCGCGACGCACGCTTGATCGATGGCCACTTTCGTCCAGCTCGCCGGCTCCGGGGCCGCCCGCTTCGTCGCCGCGCCGTTCATCCTGGTCGTCCTGCTGCGTGCAACGTGCGCGCTATGGCGCGAGTGGGCTGCAACGCGGACCTACGTCGCGTACCACGCTGCGGCGCGACGTCGTCTTACTGCGTCGAGCGACCTCTGCGCCTGCGAGTCAGTGCCAGCAGCGGCCGGCAGTGGCGCTGAGCATGTACGCGTCGCGGTGAGTCACTCGTCCCCCCGTCTTGAACTCCAGACCTTCCTCTTAGAGCGAACCCGCCATGGGGCTTAGCCTCGCAACCGACGGCGTGGTGTGGATGATTGACGCTGTCGCGTTGCATGGAGGCTGTCGCGCAAATCCCGCCCGTTGGAGAAACTCCAACGCCGCACTGTCCTGCCCTGAGGTCGCAGGACGACACTAGGGCAGGACGGTTAGGCAGGAAAGCCGTGCTCCGCGATCGAGCGGCAGTTCGTGAGCGGCTGCGACGCTGATGTGCGCGCGGCAGTCGGCCGCGGTCGCCGCCTCCGTTGTGGACGTCGACAACGACGACGCGTCGAGGCCGCTTTGTGCGACGGCCTCCATGGAAACCAGCACTCCTCGTTCAGGTCGAGCGGGCGCGGGTGGGGCGGACCGCGGATCACCCGATTCGGGGGTGGACGGCAAGCTCAGGCGCTGGAAGGATCGCTGCATCGCCGGCGGAGACGGCGTGTGATCTGGCCATTGTGCGAGAGGAAGATCAAGTGCCCGAGTCGATCAGCGTCGAGCGTGACGTGCTCCCGATCCCGGATCGTGCGTACGAGGGTCCCGTCTATGAGGACGCGAAGGATCCCGCCGCCAAGTTCCCGCCGATCGAGCCACTGCGACCGCCGGCGGGCGCGCCGAACGTGCTGGTCGTGCTGCTCGACGACGCCGGTTTTGGCTGTGCCAGCGCGTTCGGCGGCCCGTGCAACACGCCGACGGCCGAGCGGCTGGCGGGTCAGGGGCTGAAGTTCACGCGCTTTCACACGACGGCGCTGTGCTCACCGACACGCGCGGCGCTGCTCTCGGGTCGCAACCACCACTCGGTCGGGATGGGCGGGATCACGGAGATCGCGACGTCGGCGCCGGGCTACAGCTCACTCCGCCCGAATACGTGTGCGCCGCTGGCCGAGACGCTGAAGCTGAACGGCTACGCGACGGCGCAGTTCGGCAAGTGCCACGAGGTGCCGGTTTGGGAGACGAGCCCGCTCGGGCCGTTCGACAACTGGCCGAGCGGCGGGGGAGGGTTCGAGTACTTCTACGGCTTCATCGCCGGTGAGACGAATCAGTACTACCCCGCGCTCTACGACGGGACCACGCCGGTCGAGCCCGACAAGACGCCGGAGGAGGGCTACCACTTCACCGAGGACATGACCGACCGGGCGATCAAGTGGATCCGCCAGCAGAAGGCGCTGATGGCCGACAAGCCGTTCTTCGCCTACTTCGCGCCCGGGGCGACACACGCCCCGCACCACGTCCCGCCGGAATGGTCGGCGAAGTACAAGGGCAAGTTCGACCAAGGCTGGGACGCCCTGCGGGAGGAGACGCTCGCCCGCCAGAAGCAACTTGGCGTGATCCCGCCGGAGGCCGAGCTGACCGAGCGGCCCAAGGAGATCCCGGCCTGGGACGACGTCCCCGACGACCTCAAGCCCGTGCTCGCGCGGCAGATGGAGGTCTACGCCGGCTTCCTGGAGCACACGGACCATCACATCGGGCGGCTGATCGACGCGCTCGACGACCTCGGCGTCCTCGACAACACGCTCGTCTACTACATCATCGGCGACAACGGCGCCAGCGGCGAGGGCACCCCGAACGGGTGCTTCAACGAGCTGATCGTCCTCAACGGCGCCCACGCGCTTGAGACGACCGAGTTCATGGCCGAGCGGATCGACAAGTTCGGGACGCCCGAGGCCTACAACCACTACGCGGTCGGCTGGGCGCACGCGATGGACACGCCGTATCAGTGGACGAAGCAGGTCGCCTCCCACTGGGGCGGGACGCGCAACGGCACGATCGTCCACTGGCCCGCAGGCATCCAGGCGCGCGACGAGGTGCGCCACCAGTTCCACCACGTGATCGACGTCGCCCCGACGGTCCTGGACGCGGCGGGGCTGCCCGAGCCCACGACGGTGCACGGCGTCACGCAGAAGCCCATCGAGGGCGTGAGCATGCGCTACGCGTTCGACGATGCCGGCGCGGCCGAGCGCCGCGAGACGCAGTACTTCGAGATGTTCTGCAACCGCGGGATCTACCACCAGGGCTGGACGGCGGTCACCCGCCACTCCACGCCATGGGTGTTCGAGCCACTGCCGCCGCTCGCCGACGACACCTGGGAGCTCTACGACACCAACACCGACTGGACCCAGGCGCACGACCTCGCGGCCGAGATGCCGGAGAAGCTCGAGGAGCTCAAGGCGCTGTTCATGGAGGAGGCGCGCAAGTACAACGTGCTCCCGCTCGACGACCGGCGCGTCGAGCGCTTCAACTCCGACCTCGCCGGCCGCCCCACGCTGATCAGGGGCAATTCCCAGTTGCTGTTCGGCGGGATGGGACGCCTGAGCGAGCACTCGATCATCAACATCAAGAACAAGTCGCACTCCGTTACGGCCGAGGTGACGGTCCCCGAGGGCGGCTCCGACGGCGTGATCGTCTCCCAGGGCGGCGCGTTCGCCGGCTGGAGCCTGTACGTCAAGGACGGCAGGCCGAAGTACGCCTACAACCTGTTCGGCGTCCACCACTTCCAGATCTCGAGCGACGCGGAGGTCCCGCCGGGCACGCACCAGGTGCGCATGGAGTTCACCTACGACGGCGGCGGCCTCGGCAAGGGCGGCGACGTCGCCATCTACCTCGACGGCACCCGGACCGGCGAGGGACGGGTCGAGGGCACCGTCCCGATGATCTTCTCGGGCGACGAGACCTGCGACATCGGCTCCGACACCGCGTCACCGGTCAGCGACGACTACACGGTCGAGACCAGCCACTTCAACGGCACCGTCGAATGGGTGCAACTCGACATAGCCGACGCCGCCGAGGACGTCGACCATCTGATCACCCCCGAGGAACGCCTCAAGATCGCCATGGCCCGCCAGTAAAGCCGTGTCGCTCCCTGCTACCGCGGTCCGCTCCGGGCCTACGTGGGCGCTGTCGTTCCGCGCCGTAGCGCGCCCGGGTTGGCTTTGCGGAAGCGGCTCAGGGTGATCGCGCCGGCGGGCAGCGGGATGATCGAGTAAAAGACGCGCCACAGGAGCGCCGCTGCCACGAGCACCTCGTCGGAGACGCCGCTGATCTCGATCAGCGCGGTGATCAGGACCGCGTCGACGACGCCAAGTCCGCTGCCGGTGATCGGAAACACCGCGCCGGCCCAGAACGCGATCGCAAACGCCGCGAAGACGTCGACCGCGGGCAGTTCGGACGCCGGCGCGCCGACGAAGCGCAATGCCGCGAGCAAGATCAGGTACGTCGCGAACAGGTTGGCCGCCACCCCAACCGTCCCCAGCGCCCAGCCCTCGCGCACGACGGCGACTGTGTCCTCGCGAAGTCGCGCCGCCCGTCCGGCGCCGTCCTGGATCGCATCGCGCTTGAGCTTCACGAGGATCCACGACAGCGGCCGCTGGAACTTCGCGCCGAGCCAACGCGCGGAACGCTCCGTACGGAGAAAGCAGTATCCCGCGATGCCGAACACGACCGCGAACACGAGCGAGATCACGCCCACCAGCACGATCGAGCGGTTGACCTCACCAGCGATCAGCAGCAGCACAAGCGCGACGACCGGAAGCAGGATCCGACCAAGCATCGGAAACAAGAACGAGCCCAGCGCCGCAAGCCCGGCGGCCTCAGGCTCATAGCCCCCGCCACGAAAGTAGCCGTATTGCACGACGCTCGGTGCCGGAGGCGGGAGCACCTGCCCGGCCAAGTTCGACGACAAGTAGGCCTCGGTCCCGCGCCACAAGCTCAGGTCCGGAAGGAACGCCCGATACATCAGCGCTTCCGTCGGAATGCGAGCCAGCCCGAGCCCGACAAGCACCACCACCTCCCAGCCATCCAACTCCCCCAGCGCGGCCCAGACCGCCTCATAGTCGATGAACCGCGGGAGCAGCCACCCGAACACCACAGCGAGCGCCGCGATCACGAGCACGGGCCTCAGCAGACGCCTCCATCGTCGCCCCGACGCCGATGCGGAAGATGTGTTGTTCACCAGGAACGCTCGCCCACATTGTCGGGCAAGCATCGGTGACCTCGCGGAGACGGCGAGCACAGCCGGGCCGAGTGCACGCGCGTCCACCGCGCGTCCGCCCGCGTCATGCGCCCGCGCTGTCGCGATGGACGACGACCAGCAGCGGGCGCGCGGTGGTGTGTCCGAGCTGGCGTTGGATGACGATCAGCGGAACGCCCTCGCGCGCCATCTCGACGGCGTGGGTGTGGCGGAGCTGGTGCGGCGCGAATCGTCGCCGGACGCCGGCGAGCGCTGCGGTGTGGCGCAGTTATTCGCGTGCGGAGGCCGGTGACCAGCCGCGGGTCGGTCCGGTCAGGATGCAGAACAGCGGCCCGTCAGCATCCGTGGCCACGCCCGCACGTTGCTGCACCGAACGGAGTGGTTCCTTCACGACCGCGCGTAACCCGAGCATCGGCGATATCCGCCCCGGCGTTTGGGCCACGAGGTGATTGTCGCGGCCCAAACGAGCCGCAAACACCCGCAAACTGCGGGCACTGAACGACGGTCACCCTTCTCCTGAGTTCGGGCGATTTGCAGGGCTTTCATTGCCCGTCGACGCGTCCTGTGCGGCGTCTGAAAATCGTGGTGTCCCCGGTTCGAGTCCGGGTCTCGCCATCAGCAATCCCGCATCCCAGCGGGATTTTCCTCTTTCGGAGGGTGCGAGCTGGCCTTCGTTTGGCACTCGATTGGGCACCGGGCCAGCCGTTGGCAGTGATCGTCGTCGGCGAGGAAACCCATTGGTGGCGCGGGTTTCACGGGCGTGGTTAGAGAGCAAGAGAACACGACTTCTGCGCCTGGTGTACTCAGTTCGAAGTCGCCTGAGCGAGGAGCCCTCGCGATGCGCCGGTCATCGCGGACCAGGGCACCGGCCAGGTTCTCACGCGCGACGTGTCGACACGGCGACCAGACTCTGCCGGCGTCACCGATCGAGGGCGACGGCGCTCAACTGTCTGACACGGACCTGTGCGAAGCCGTCGGCTCCTAGAGAAGAGGTTTCCATAGCACCACAGGCCACACATCTCCTCCTCCCCGACGATCTCCAGGACGTTCGGAAGCGACGCGGAGGATGCGGGGCCGCTCGGCTGGATCGGACTGCTCGCGACGATCATCCTCGCGCCGATTACGGCCTCGCTGCTCCAGCTCGCCGTCTCGCGCCAGCGGCTCGAGCAATGCGTTAACGCGCGCGCCCGCCGTCGCGGGCGAGACCACTGGCTCCGGCGGACGCCAGGACGAGATCAGGTTGCGTGCCACCGGGGGCGGCCCGGACTCCTCGGCTTCGAGTTCGGCCCGGCGCTCCCGTGCCGCGGTGGAGACCAGTCGCGCGGGGTCGACGAAGCCAAGCACTGGTCACGGCGATATTCGGCTGCCTGACGCAGTCGCTCGCCACAGCTAGCAGGCGTGGCAGGCGTGGCAGGCGAGCTTCAACGTCGCGGCGGACGCCTCGCCGTACGCCAGCTACGCCTGCGTCGATACCTGGCTTACCGACTTCCGCGACGACCTGCCCAAGCTCGACGTACCCATTGTGGTGCTGATCGGGACGGCGGACCGCCCCAATCACGATGTTGTCGTAGAACATTACGGCGTCGTTCCAGGGGAGCACGTCGTAGTCGATGGTGTGCGTGCGCGGCCGACGCTTCTCCTCCTCGGGCTCCTAGTCCTTGAGCCAGGCGCGGTACATGGCCGCGTAGGCGATGGGGTCCTGGTAGTCGCGCGGGTTCGGCTCGCCGGGCAGGAGCTTGCGCACCTGGCTGCGGCCGGGCTCGACGCCCACGTGCGGGGAGACAGAGCAGGGGGTCGGTTCCATGGGGGCCTCCTCCTCGGGGGGCTGGTCAATGCCGTACTCGATGGCACGGCGCTGCTCGCAGGTGAGCTCGGACATGGGTCCTCCTATGGCTCGGGGGCGGCCAGCTTCTCGTCCCGCTCGTCGCCGAATTCGGCGGCAGACCGGCCGCCTCCGGGCGCGCCGTCAGCGGCGGGCGGCCCGCAGCGACTCGGCGGCGGTCAGGAGGGCGGCGGCGAGGAACACTGTGTCCTTGAACAGGAACTGCCCGGCGGGAGATGGGACGAGCACCCCTTCGCCTTCCTGCCTGGCCTCCGGCGTGGTCACCAGGAAGCTGAGCGTGGTGAGGAACATCCCGACGGCGCCAAGGCTGGCGGCGGCAGAGGCCTTGGGCGCGACCGGCTTGGCGGCGATCAGAGAGCCCAAGCCGATCTCCGCGATCCCGATAACTCGAGCGAGTCTTCGTGCCCCCAGCGTCTCGCGCAATCGCGAGAACAGCGGGCTGGAACGGACGAGGGGGTCGATGTTCTCGACCTCGAACTGCTTGAACTTCAGCGCCCCGATCAACAGCAAGTTCATTGCCAGCCCCGAGCGCAGGACCGACGACCCGACGTAAGCCAGGTCATCAGCTGGCGCGTGGCGTGTGCGCAACCGCTTCATGGCTCGAGTATCCAGGTCTGACGACTCGGTTCAAGAGCGGCGCACGATCGCGCGTTCACTGCGGCGGATCGCCGCCGACCGGCGGGAAGGCACAGCAAAGGCTGGCGATGCGGCCGACCGCTGCCTTGAGTCCGATAGCTCAGGAGACGACTCGCGCGCAACAAGCATCGTGACCTGCCGCAGCGCGGCTTGCTCGATCGCAAACTCGCGTGCGCGCCGTTCCGCACGCTCGAGCGACTTGACGCGTGCGGTCTTGGCACCGCGCGAGCCCGGTCGGCGGACGAGATACGCCTCGTCACGACCCAGCGGCTCCGCCACGGCCATGGACCCATCGTCGAGGACGATCTCGCCACCGTCCCGCGGAACGTCGAGCGCCGTCCGGTAACTCGGCACGTCGCCCCTCGAGCAGATAGCCATCGCCGGTGACCAGTAGATCGGTGCTTCGCGTCATGAGATCGGAATAGCGACGTCTCAGCCGTGTGGGGAGCGGCCGGTCTGCCGGGTGGACTGCCGGATGACCAGTGTGGGTCGGTCGGCGTGGTGCACGATCGCGCTTGAGACGCTCCCCAGAAGCAGCGCTCGCAGACCGGTCAGTCCGCGGGAGCCCATGACGATGGTGGCGGCGTCGTGGCGGTCGGCGATCTCGACGATCGTCTTCCACACCGGTCCGGTGGCCTCGACGGCGACCGGCTTTGCGTGAAGGCCTGCCTGTTGCGCGATGCGAACGCCGTCGCGGGCGACGCGCTCGCCGCGGTCGGCGGCGGCGCGATCGACTTCGACGGAGTCGATGCTGTCGGTCGTGCCGGCGGATGCGGAGCTGCCGAGTGCGGGCGTCGGTTGCCAGACGGTCACGACCAGCGCATCGCGCCCGCCCAGCAGGCGCCCAGCGTGCTCGATCGCGTGCTTGGCATCCTCGGATCCGTCGTAGCACACCAGCAGCGGACCGTCGGCGGTGGGAGTGTGCCCGGCGGGGTCGACTGCAAATGTGGTGACCGGCAGGCGAAAGCGGTTCTCGACGTGCTCGATCAGCCGGCGCTCCTGCCAGTTGGCGTGCTCTGAGACGTGCAGGGCGATCAGGATGTGATCGGGCTCGAACGCCGTGACTGCGTCCGCGATGACCGTCACGACGCTTCCACGGGAAGCGGCGCCGCCCGCGTCGGCACCGATCGCGTGCATCTGGCTCAGGACCGTGTCGAAGCGCTCGTCGGCGTAGTGCCGGAATCGATCCACCTCATCGGCGAGCCAGGCCAGTCGTCCGGGGAGCGTCGGCGTGAGGACATAGACCTCGGTCGCGGCGTCGATGATCGCGCGGACGACGGGCGGTAGCTCGTCGACGTCGGCGACAGCCGCGTCAGAGACGAAAAGGAGCCGGTGGATCCCCGGGGTGGGGTTCGTCCGAGGCGCGTGGGACCCGACGTCGTTCGGGTGCGTCACGCCGCGCGCGTTCGTGGTTCGCTGCTCAGTCATGGAGCCGAAGCTACGGTCAAGCACCGGGGGCGTCGAAAGCTGTTCGCGAGCGCGTGATCGCCACGCGCGATCGTTCGCGTTTCGAGCGCGTTCGCGATCGCGTCTGCGGCAGAACGTATCGCCGTCGACAGCACGCGGACGTAACGTCGAGAGCCACCGATCCTGTAGGAGGTCCCGATGCCCCAATCCGGCACCGGCGAGCGCGTCACTGAGTGCTCGACTTCCCGTCACGCGACGGGCTGTCCGTTCAAGCGATCCGCGTCGACTACGAGCCGGGCGGCTTCACACGCGGCACCCACCGGCACCCGGCCGGCGCGTACGTGTACGTCATCGACGGCAGCGTGAAGTTCGCGGTCGGGGACGGCGAGCCGATCGTGCTCAAGGCCGGCGAGTCGTTCTACGAGCCTTCGAACGCGCTGCACTCGGTCTCGCGCAACGCCAGCGAGGACGTGTCGGCGAGCCTGATCGCGTTCTTCGTGCTCGGCGATAGCGAGTCCAGCGTCCCGCCACTCGAGACAGGCGTCGAAGGCGTCGTCGATGAGCAAACGCTTCGTCCGGCGGTTGCGCGCTCGGGGGAGCTTCATCGCCTGCAAACTGAAGCATCGGCAGAAGTCCTCTTCGACACCGGCGGCCGATCGCTCGATCGGCCGGTGTTGTTGTCATCACGCGGGCGGGGGTCAACGATCGAAGCCCAAGAGATCCGCGATCGGAGGTCGCCGATGAACACCGCTCTCCTCGTGCTCAGGATCATTCCCGGGCTCCTTCTGATGGGGCACGGGCTGCAGAAGCTCGTGCCCCCCGCCTACTCACCGCCGCTGTTGCACGCGGCCGGTCATCGCGGCACGGGGGCGGCCTTCGAGAGGCTCGGCATCCAGCCGGCGGTGATGGCCGCCGTCGTGGCGGGCTCGGCCGAGCTCGTCGCCGGCTTCTCGCTCGCGGCCGGGCTCCTCACGCCCGTCGGCACCGTTCTCGTCGGCGCCGTGATGATCACCGCGATCCTCAAGGTGCATGTCTCGAACGGGATCTGGGCTGCTGAGGGCGGCTTCGAGTTCCCGCTCGTGCTGCTCACGGTGGGCTTCGCGATCACGGCGCTGGGCCCCGGATCTCTCTCGGTCGACTCCTGGCTCGAAATCGACAACTGGGCCGGCATCAACTGGACGATCAACCCCGCGGCGCGGTCGGCGATCGCGCTGGCCGTCGGCCTCGCCGGAGGCCTGGTGGTGGCCCTGGCATCCTGGGCGTCGAAGCCCACCCAGACTCACGCGAGCCCGCAGGCGGCGGGCTGATGCCCTACGCGTCGGCCGGCGTGAGGGAGCTGTGGTTCGGCGCGTCGAGCGCCGCTCCTCTGCCGGGATTCGGAGAGGCAAGGCCGCGTGCGGGAGGCGCGCGGCCGCCCTCCTTCGGGCTGCTGTGCCGGTCTCCTCGCGCTCGTGCGCGCCGATGGGAGGGGACACTCGTGGGATTCGAGCCGCCGCCGCCGGCGCCCTCCACGTGACTGTCGTGGCGATACGCAGCACGGATCGACTCAGCGTGACGCCTTGTTGCGGCGCCTTGTCCCTGCCGCTTAGCGTGCACTTTCCAGTGAAGCGCATCCGGAAACGTGATCCGTGGTCTCTGCTGCTCGCCGCCACGCGACGTGTGGCACGTCACGGTGAGAGGCCCTGCGACCACCTGCACGACACCGTCAGCCGCTACGACCACGCCGCCAAACGGATCGAGTTGCTGCTCACATGCCCGGTTTGCGAGACCGAGAAGGTGATTCACAGCCTCGTGTACGAGCCCAGGTTCGACCGTCCGTGAAACGACGAAACGAGAGGTTGCTCATGGACACACGTTCGGCGGGCCCGAAGCACGGAGATCTTGCGCGCGGCGGGGAGACGCTCGACGGATGAATATCACGGGCCTCAAGTGCGCCGACCTCGTCGATGCGATGGGCCGCATGCACCGCCACCGCTGCCACATCCTCGACCTGGTCAGCCCGACGCCCGGGCGGATCCTCTTCGGCCCGGCGGTGACGATCTCCTACTTCCCGAGTTGCTCGGCTGCGCTCGACCCCAAGCACCACAACTTCGCCGATCTCTTCTACGAGGCGGTCGGCGACGACCCGGCCGGCAAGGTCGTCGTGCTCGCGTCCAACGGCTACACCGACACCTCGATGGGCGGAGGCACGAAGCTCCTGCGGCTCCAGCAGAACGGCTGCGCCGGGGTGCTGACGGATGGCCGCCTGCGCGACTACGACGAGCTCGCGCGCTACGACTTCGCGGCCTACTGCTCGGGTGCGGCGACGCGCTGGGGAGGCGACCACGTGACGCCGTTTCAGGCAAACGTGCCAGTCGTCCTCGACCGCGTAGCGGTGATCCCCGGCCACTACGTGTTCGCCGACTCCTCAGGCGCCGTCGTGATCCCGGACGTCCAGATCGAGGAAGTGCTCACCGAGGCACGCAAAGTCGAGGCCGCGGACGCCATGTCTCGCGAGCAGATCGCCCGCGAGCAGATTCGTGACAAACCAAAGCCGGTCAGTGGGCCGGAACGGAACATCGGAGGAAAGACGACACCATGAACCACAACACCGAGACCACGATCCTCGCGGGAGGCTGCTTCTGGGGTGTTCAGGAGCTGCTGCGCCACCGCGATGGAGTCATCTCGACCAGGGCCGGTTACACCGGCGGCGAGAACGACAACCCGACCTACCGCAACCATCCCGGTCACGCCGAGGCCGTCGAGATCGTGTTCGACCCCGAACGCATCTCCTACCGAGACATCCTCGAGTTCTTCTTCCAGATCCACGACCCGACGACCAAGAACCGCCAGGGCAACGACATCGGCTCCAGCTACCGCTCGGAGATCTTCTACACCAGCGACGAGCAGCGCCAGGTCGCCGAAGACACGATCGCCGACGTCGAAGCCTCAGGCCTGTGGCCCGGCAAAGTCGTGACCGAGATCAGCGAGGCCGTCCCCTTCTGGGAGGCCGAGCCCGAGCACCAGGACTACCTCCAGCGCTACCCGGACGGCTACAACTGCCACTTCCCGCGGCTCGGCTGGAAACTGCCACACCGCGAGACCGCCACCTAACGCGGCGCTTTGGACGGACGGGCTGCGCCATCTCGCCAGGCCGCCGCGCGCGAGCTCGCGGGAGCGCGCGTACTCCCGACTAGTCCCGAAGCGGAATGCCGGCGGCGACGAGCGTGCCGCCGCCGGCGGGGCTCTCGACCCGGAGCTGGCCGTCGAGCACGGCGAGCCGGTCGCCGAGCCCGACGAAGCCGTGGCCGTCGGGCTGCGCGCCGCCGACGCCGTCGTCGCGCACCCGGATCTGGAAGAAGCCGTCCTCGACGCGCGCATCGACGGTGGTGTGGCGCGCGCCGGAGTGCTTGGCGACGTTGGTCAGCGCCTCGGCGACGACGAAGTAGGCCGTCGCCTCGACCGCGGGAGCCATCCGGTCCTCGGTCACGCGGATCTGCACCGGCACCGGCATCCGGTCCGCGAGCGCTTGAACCGCCGCGCGCAGCCCGCTGTGGGTGAGGACCCGGGGAAGGATCCCGTGCACGAGCTCGCGTAGCTCGACGGTCGCCCGCTCGGCGTGGTTGAGCGCCTCGGCCACGAGCGCGGGCGCGTTGTCGGCAGCGTTCTGAAGCGCCTGCCGCGCCAGCTTGAGTGTGATCACGGTGTGGACCAGCCGCTGCTGCGCGCCGTCGTGGAGGTCGCGCTCGATCTGCCGCCGGGTCTCGTCGGAGGCCGCCACGACGCGTGCGCGCGAGGCGGTGAGCGCGGACCGGCTCTCCGCGTTTGCGATCGCGGTCGCGGCGAGCTCCGTGAACTCCGCCATCCGCTGCTCGGCGTCAGGCGGGAACTCCTCGTGCTCGGTCCCGGCGGTGATCGAGCCCCAGTGCGACCCCTCCACCGTGATCGGAACCTCCAACGTGCGGCGAACCCCGGTTGCGGTGCCGATGCTGGCGACGATCACCGTCGTCCCGCCGGGCTCGAGCCGACGGATCGTCGTAGACCGGGCGTCGAGCAGCTGCTCCACCTCCTCGGCGACGGCCGCGAAGACCTGGCCAGGCTCCGCGCCCTTAGCCACGAGCGTCGCCACGCGCCGCAGCGCCGCCTGCTCGTCGGCGAGCCGTTCGATCTCGGCGCGCGCCTCGGCGTTCGCGATCGCCGCCGCCATCAGCTCGGTGAACTGCTCCAGACGGTTCTCGGTGTCGGGCGGAAGGAGCTTCTCGCTTAGCACTGCCACGATCATCGCTCCCCACGGCCGGCCTCCCACGACGATCGGAGCGGCAACGGTGCTTCGCAGTCCGCCCGGACGGACTGCGTCCGCGATCGGCCCAGTCGCTTGTTCATAGTCGTCGATCCGTGCCGGCCTGGCGGTGCGGAGCACGCGGGAGGTGACGTTGTCGCCGCCGAGCGGCGCGCGGAAGCCGACCGGGAACACCTCTGGGCGGTCGCCTGTGCCGGCCACGACGATCGCGCAGTCGCCGTCGTAGCGCGCCATCCGAATGTGTTGGGTGCCGAGCAACTGAGCGATCTCCCGGGCGATCGCCGCGAAGACCTCCGTTTGGGTTGCCTCTCGCGCCACGAGCTCCGCCACTCGCCGGAGCGCTGCCTGCTCGTTCGCGAGCTCGAGTGCGTGCGCCTCCGACGCCGCGAGCTCGGCGCGGGCCTCGTAGTTCGAGATCGCCGTAGCGACGAGCTCGATGAAGTCGTAGAGGCGCTCCTCCGTTCTAGCCGGAAGGACAGTGCCTGTTCCGGAAAAGACGCACATCTTGCCCCAGAGCTCTCCATCTACCACGATCGGAGCGGCGCAGCCCGAACCGAATCCCGCCGCGCACGCCAGATCGCCGACCGTTCCCACTAGCGTCGAAAAGTCATCGACGCGCGCCATCCCATGCGTCTCCAAGACCTGCGCCGCGAGGCTTCCCGGATCTGCCGGCGCTCGGGAACCCGCACCAAAGAATGCTTTCGCGCCGGAAAGCTCGGACTCAAATGCGTCGCCGAACACGACAGCCATTCCGTCAGCCTCGTAGCGTGTAACGATCACGCCGGGCACGTTCAAGACGGTTGCAACATCGTGAGCAACGGCAGAGAAAAGTTCCTCGGATGCCGGAGCCTGAGCGACGAGCGTCGCCACGCGGCGCAGCGCCAGCTGCTCCTCCACCAGCTGCCGCAGATCCGACCGCGCCTGCGCATTCGCGATCGCGGTCGCCACGAACTCGGTGAAGTCCTGCAGGCGCGACTCGGTCTCGGCAGGGAATGGGGCATCTTTCGACGTGGCGATCATCACGCCCCACGGCCGCCCCTGGACGGAGATCGGGACGCCGATGGAGTAGCGGATGCCGATCCGCCGCAGCGTCGCCGCGATGTCGCCGGGCATGTGCTCGTAGCTTTCGATCCGTGCCGGTCGCCCGGTCCGCAGCACCCGCGCGGACACGCTGTCGCCCTCGAGCGGAAACCGCGCCCCGATCGGGACGCCCGCGTAGCGGCCCCACTGCGCGATGCTGACGACCGTGCCATCCGCGTCGTAGCGGCCCAGGTGCGTTGCGTCCACCTCGAGCACCTCACCGACCTCCCGCACCACCGCGGCGAAGACCTCGTCCGGCGGCATCTCGCGAGCGACCAGCGTGGCCACGCGCCGCAGCGCGGCCTGCTCGTCGGCGAGCACGCGCAGCTCGTCGCGACTCGCCTCGAGCATGCGCTGTGCCTCGCGGAGCTCGGAGTCGCCGCGCCGGCGCTCGGTTGTGTCCCGAGCAACGCCGAACACGACGCCGCGCTCCGGCATCGTCCGCGTGTTCCACTCGAGCCACCGGACCGAGCCGTCGGCGCAGATGACCCGGGACTCGAACCCGACGAGATCGTGTCCCTCCCCGAGCCGCGCCAGCGCCTCGCGCGATGGCGACACGTCGTCCGGGTGAGTGATGTCTAAGACCGACCGCGAGAAGAGCTCGGCCTTCGGATAACCGAGCGTGCGCTCGAGCGACGCGTTCACGCGCTTGAAGTAGCCGTCGAAGCCGACGATGCACAACAGGTCGATCGAAAGATCGAAGAACTCCTGCAGCTCGGTCTCGGACTGCGGCACACGCTGCTGCCCGTCCACGTCGACTCGCTCCTTCCCTTGCGCGCAAGTATGGCGTAGGACGGCGGCTGACGGCGTCGCACCAGCCCCAACTGACCCGAGCGCAGGCCGGCCCGCGCCGGAGGCCGCCGACGGCCCCGTTGCGCATCGCCCAGGCGGAGCTCGGCGCCCGGACGGCGCGGGAGGCAGGCGCGCGCGGCTCGTCCATCGTGAGAGTGACGCCGCAACCAGGCCCACGGACGCTCCTGCCCGGAACGCTCCCCGTGCGTTCGAGCTCTCATCCTCCCTGCCGCCGGCGGAGCTCACGACTCGCCCTCGGACCCGGCGCCGATGATCGAGGCGTAGGAGGGCGCGGCCTACTGGCCTTCGTAGCCGATCGCTGCGAAGGTGTCGCGGAAGCGGTGCTCAATCCGCCAGGCCCGGCATCGCGCCCTCCGCAAGCTTGATCCGGGTCCAGACGTTCATGTTGACGACGACGCCGACGATCTCGAGCATCTCCTCCGGACCGAAGTGCTCGAGGAGCGCGTCGTGGAAGCGCTGGAACGCCGCGTCCTGATCGGTGTCGGCGGCGCGGGTGAGCGCCTCGGTGTAGCGGAGCGCCGCCCGCTCTGCCTCGGAGTGAAGCTCGGTCTCCCACCACGCGGTCAGGGTGTCGATCTTGGCCCGAGGGATGCCCGCCTCGCGCGCCGCCTGGTAATGCAGGTTCAGGCAGTAGGTGCAGTTGTTGAGCTGCGACACGCGCAGGCGCAGGAGCTGAGCGAGGCGGCGGTCGATCCGCAGGTCCGCCGTGTATCCGAACGCATCCGCGCCCATCCGCGCCATGCCGATCAGCGCTTCGTTCTCACTCGCCTCGAGCCGGCGGTTCGCCACCTGGGCATCGTCAGCCATCTTGCTTCCTTTCGATGCTCATAAGGTCGAGCCTCGGCACAGGGAACCACTACGCCCGCTCGGGTTCGTCCTTCGAGTGACCACGTAGACCGGGATGCCGATCAGGATCAATACCGTGCCGCGCTGCACGGCCTCGGCGCCCGTCGCGCCCGCCATCCACACCGAGAACACCATGGCGAGGGCGATCGCAGCGATCGCCAATGTCCCCCCCGGCGGGCTGCCGCGGGTGCGTCGGGCGAGCGAGTGGCAGAGCTCGGCGGCCACGGACAGGACGTAGCCGAAGACGTACACGAACGTGCTCAACAGCGCGAGCGTGGTGAACAGCGCCAGCGGGTCCCCGGTCGCGTTGAACGCGATCAGCGCGGTGGCGAGGATCGTGTTGAGCACCAGTGCCGGCACGGGCAGTCCGCGCACGCGACGGCGCAGCGGCCGCGGGAAGAGGCCGTCGTGCGCGGCGCCCGCCGCCATCTCGGAGTTGACCAGGTTGAAGCCGTTGAGCGAGCCCAGCGCCGAGATCAGGGCCACCGCAGCGATCGCCTTCGCCGCCCACGCGCCGCCGAAGATCGCCTGCGCGGCGTCGGCGAACGGGGCGCTCGATTCGGCGAGCCGCGCCTGCGGCACCGTCCCCTGCACCGCCAGCGTGCCCGCGAGGTAGAGCACCGTCACGCCCGCCACGCCGGCGATGATCGCTCGCGGCACGTTGCGCTCGGGATCACGCACGCGGTTGGTGGCCACGGCGGCGCTCTCCATGCCCAAGAACGAGAAAAGCAGCAGGGCGGATGCGCTGGGCAGCGCCGTCCACGAGCCGCCGTGCGTCTGCACCGGGCCCACGTCGCCGGCGTCGCACGCGAGCAGTCCGGCACGGCGACGATCGCAAGGGCCGCGATCTTCAGGACGGTCGTGCCCACGGCCACCGCACCCACCGACCGGGTGCCGACGAGGTTGTTGAGCGCCGGAAGCCAGAGCACGGCGCCGGCCACCGCGAACGTCGTGAGCCGACTCGACCCCAGCCCGAGCAGCGCCTCGGCGTAGCGGCGCCCGCGACGGCGATCGTGGCATGCCCGGTCCACCCCTGAATCCAGTACGTCCACGCGGCGAGGAATCCGGCGAACCGGCCGAACGCGTCGTCGGCGTAGGCATATGGGCCGCCCGAGCGCCGGGTCCGGCGCACGAGCCGCGCGAACGTCAACGCCAGCGCGAGCGAGCCGGCACCGACCACGGCGAAGGCGGGCACGCTGAGCCAGCCGTAGTCGGCGATCGCAGCGGGGACGGTGAAGATGCCGGTGCCGACGATGCCACCCACCACGATCGCGACGGTGGCGAACAGGCCGAGCCGGTCGTCGGGCGCCCCGAGACGCTCATCGGCCGGGGCGGACACGGCCTCCGAGATTCGGCAGACAGCGCGCTGCTCGCGCTCGACCAAGGCGCCGCTCATTCCACCTGCTCGTCGGCCTCGTGCTCGCGGGCTCACGCGCGGTCGCTGAGCTGCGCGCGCAGCATCCACTGCTGGTGCTCGAGCGCGCGCACGACGTCGATCAGGACGTCCTGCGAGACCGCGTCGCGCTCGGCGATTCGGTCCATGCGCTCGCGCGCGGTCTCGCTGACCTGCGCGACCCGGTCGGCGATGGCCCGTACCGCGGCGTGGCTCTCGATCGCCTCGGCCGCGACCGGCGACAGCGGCGATCCGGCCGCGACGGCCTGAGCTTGCCCGTCCGGCACGTACCCGAGGGCGACCGCGCGCTCGGCGACCACGTCGGCGAGATCGCGCCAGGACGCGACGAGCTCGTCGAGCTGTTCGTGCACCGGCCGGAAGGGGTGTCCGACCACGGCCCAGTGCAGCTGCTTGCCGATCAGCGACAGGTCGACGAGCTCCTGCATCGTGGATTGGAGCTCGTGAGCGATCGTCTCCCGTGCGTGCGGCTCGGCCAGCGCCGGCAGATGACTTGAGGTTGCAGGCGAGGCCATTGTCGTTCTCCTTTGTCGGGTCGAGCTAGGCGCGCGGCGTCTCCAAGCGCCACGCCCCGGTGAGGTGCACCACATGGCGGTCTGGCAGCGCTGCCGCGACGAGCGCGATCTGGTCGCAGACCGGGCAGCGAAGGACCGTTCCGGCTCCGAGGTACATGCGGTGCGCGGCGACGGGGCTTTCCGTGCCGCACGACTGGCACGTGTGCGGCGCGCCGGTCATCTCCGCGCCGAACAGCTCCTGAAGGAGGCCGCCGAGCGCGTTGCCGTCCAGCCATCGCGGGTCTTCGCTCATCTCATCCTCCGGTGGGACCGAATCGCTCGAGGTGGATCGCGGCGGTGTCGTGGCCTAGGCCGACGAGCAGGTCGGCGGCTCGCTCGACAAAGGCCGTCGGCCCGCAGATGAAGATCCGTGGCCGTTGCGTCGGTGCCGGGCCGACCTGGCCGAGCACGTCCGCGTCGACCCGGCGCGCGA
This sequence comes from uncultured Solirubrobacteraceae bacterium, assembly GCA_963792385.1. Classification (GTDB taxonomy): domain Bacteria; phylum Actinomycetota; class Thermoleophilia; order Solirubrobacterales; family Solirubrobacteraceae; genus DASSUW01. Next base: position 372,632 of record CAWBVZ010000006.1, read on the forward strand.
AGCCGGACCAGCCGGCAGGCGGCTCGCGCGTGAAGGTCTGATGCACGGCGAGCCCGTCGCCGGCGGCCAGCCTCGCCAGCTCGTCGCGGTACAGGACGTCCTCGCTGGACCGCGCGGAGACGAGCAGCCGCGTGTCCACCGTGCTCGAGTTCGCCGCACGGTGGCGCACCATCGCCATCAGCGGCACGAGCCCGGAACCCCCGGCGACGAGCAGCAGCGGACCGCCGTCCTCGCTGCGCCAGGCGAAGTAACCGCCGATCGGGCCGCGCAGCTCCAGCTCATCACCGGGACCGAGCTCGTCGGTCAGATACGGCGAGACCTCGCCGTCCTCGAGTCGTTCCACCGTCAGCGCGAGCTTTTCGTCCTCCGGCGCCGAGGCGATCGAGTACGAGCGCTGTGCCTGGTAGCCGTCCTCGGCGGTCAGGCGCACGTCGACGTGCTGGCCGGCGACGTGTCCGGGCCAGCCGGGCACGTCGAGCACCAGCGTCTTCGCGCGCGGCGTCTCGACGAGCACGTCGCGGACGGTCGCGAGCCGCCAGGCGATCCGGGCCGGCGCCACGATCAATCCCCCGAGTACCGCTGCTCGTTCCACGGGTCGCCGTAGTTGTGGTAGCCGTAGGCCTCCCAGAAGCCCGGCTGGTCGTGGTCGCGCAGCTCCAGGCCGCGGACCCACTTCGCGCTCTTCCAGAAGTACAGATGCGGGACCAGCAGCCGCGCCGGGCCGCCGTGCTCGGGCTCGAGCGGCTCGCCCCCGTACTCGTAGGCGATCCACGCCCGGCCGCCGGTCAGATCCTCCAGGGGCACATTGGTCGTATAGCCGCCGTCACACCACGCGGTGACATAGCCGGCGTCGGTCTCGACGCCTTCGAGCAGCGTGTCGACCGACACCCCGGTCCAGGTGGTGTCGAGCTTGGACCACTTGGTCACGCAGTGGATGTCGACGGTGACCGTCTCCGAGGGCAGCGCGGTGAACTCCTCCCACGGCCACGACACCGGCTCCTCCACGGCGCCGTTGATCGTCAAGCTCCACTCATCCAGCGGCGTGCGCGGCGTCGGCCCGGCCGACAACACCGGAAAATCGCGAGTGACGTACTGACCCGGCGGCACGCGCGCGGGATCGACATCCACCCGGCGACCGCGGAAGCCTCGTGAGAACGCTGGCATCAGCCGAGCATGGCCGCGCAGCGATCGACCAGCAAGCAGAGCCCGCGATCAACCGATACACGATCGCGCTGGACCGACGCCACCGTAGGACCGACCATAACCGCACGCCAGATGAGCCCCCTCCAGCTCTACAACACACGCGCGCGCACGAAGCAGACGTTCGTTCCCGCGGATCCGTCAGGCCACGTCGGGCTGTTCGTCTGCGGGCCGACGGTCTACGACGTCCCGCACCTCGGGCATGCCAAGACCTACACCCAGTTCGACTTCCTCGTCCGCCTCCTGCGGGCCCGCGGCTTCGCCGTCACGTACGTGCAGAACATCACCGACGTGGACGACAAGATCATCCGCCGGGCGCGCGAGCTGGGGATCGACCCGTCAGACCTCGCTCGCGGATACGAGCGCGCGTATCTGGACGACATGCGTGCGCTGCGCAACGACTCCGTGGACGTGTACGCGCGCGCCAGCGACTACATCGACGAAGTGGTCAGCCAGATCGAGCGCCTGCAGCAGGCGGGTGCGGCCTACGCCACGGCGGATGGCATCTACTTCGATCTGACTGCCTTCCCCGATTACGGGCGGCTCTCGGGCCGTACGAATGTCCTGCGCGGCGACCCGGTCTCGCGGCTGGACGCCAATCCCCAGAAGCGCAACGCGGGCGACTTCGTCCTCTGGAAGACGCGCAAGCCCGGTGAGCCCTTCTGGGCGTCGCAGCCCGGCGACGGACGGCCCGGATGGCACATCGAGGACACGGCGATCAGTGGGCGCCTGCTGGGCGCGCAGTACGACCTGCATGGCGGCGCGATCGACCTGATCTTCCCGCACCACGAGGCCGAGATCGCACAGATGGAGACGATCTCCGGCCTGCGGCCGATAGTCGCGTGCTGGTTGCACACCGGGCTCCTAACGACGAGCGACTCGAAGATGTCAAAGAGCCTCGGCAACTTCGTCACGATCCGCGACGCGCTAGCGACAGCCTCCGCGCGGGCTATCCGGTTCGCGTTCTTCAGCTCCCACTACCGGTCACCGATGGAGCTGACAGACGACACCTTCTCGCAGGCCGCCAGGGCGCTTGCCCGGCTCGACCGGTTCGTCGAGGGCGATGGCCGGGACGCCGGCGCCGGGGACCCCGGACGCCTACACGACACGCGCACGGCGATCAACGCCGCCCTCGACGACGACTTCGACACGCCGCGTGCGCTCGCCGTGCTCTTCGATCTGGTACGGGAGAAGAGTCGGTACGGCACTCGGGAACAGCATGCCCGGGCACTCGTCCGAGACTTCCTTGCGACCTTCGCGCTCGACGCCGATGCGGGCTCCGCGATGGTCGATATTGACGTCGACTGGCTAATCGAGGAGCGCGAGAAGCACCGGCGCAACAGGCGATTCGCCGACGCGGATCGCATCCGCGACCAGTTGGCGGCGCACGGCGTCATTCTCGAGGACTCACCGACCGGCGTGCGCTGGAGGCGGAGCACTCGTTGACTACGCGCGAGAAGCAGAGCCGCGCGCTGCTGCTGTCCTCGTTCTTCTGGACGCTTGGCGACGCCGACCGCGGCCGGCTCAGGCGGAAGATGCGGGACTTGCTCGACCATGACGACACCCGCGCCGACCGTCTGCTGATTCTCGGAGCGGTAGACGACACCTGGCCCGCCATCGCCCGACCGCCCGCCGCACAGAGGGTCGCCGACTTCTACCTCGAGCGCCCCGACGTCGCGAACCGCCCCGGCGCCTACCGCGTGTAGCTTCGAACGCCTCGAGGCCCCCGCCACGCGAGGCTACGCGTAATCGGCCAGTCGCCTCGTGATGGGCGCGGGAACCGATCGCGAAGCCTGCCGTCTAGCCTCTCACGACGCGTCGCATGGCCTCCAGTGCGGTGCCGAAGACGGCGTGCGACGTCGACTCCCACACGACCGCGGCCGGCGGCAGCCGCCACGGCGGCCGTTGCACTCCGAGCGCGGGGAAGAGGGAGCCATGAGTGCCTGCACAGATCGCGAGCCCGGCGAGCGTCCCTCGACCAGACGTCACCGCGGGCCAGCGGCTCCTGGCGGCAAGGTAGGCGCCGCCGAGCGCCGCGCCGATGCCGTAGTGGATCACCTGCTGCGCGCGCACCCGCTGGGTCGGCTCCCACCTCCTGCTTTTGGGCGGCGGAGGGCGGCAGAATTCGCTCCGCGGCCGCCTTCAGCGGCGGCTCGCTGAGCGCCTTGACCCACGACGCCACGAGGCCGACGCCGACTCGTTCGAACGTCTTGGCCGTGGTCCTCATGGTGTCGACTCCTGTGCGTCGGTGGTGTGCGGCTGGAGGTGGTGTCCGATCTCTCGAACTTCACGTTCGTCGCAGCGCTCCCCGCCGACGGCGCCCCGAGCCGCTCGAGCAGGTGGTCGCCGACGCGCAGCGCGTTGGCCATTGCCGTCAGCGCCGGGTTCACGGCGCTGGACGAGGGGAAGAAGCTGGTGTCGCCTACGTAGAGGTTGTCTACGTCGTGGGCTTTGCAGTTGACGTCGAGCGCGGACTGCCCGGGATCGGTGCCGAAGCGCACGGTGCCGCACTGGTGCGCGATGCCGGCGATCGGGATCTGCTGGCTGAACACCGACCAGCGCGGGATGCGGGTCTGGTGGCAGCCGAGCGGACCCAGCAGGTCCTTGAGCCTGGCCAGCAGCCGGCTGTGGGGCTCGGTGTTGTGGTACGTCTTGGCGAGATGGATGTCTCCTTTGGCAGCCGACCGTGACGCGGTTTTGCGGGTCGGGGAGATCATCGGTGGTGAGCCAGAAGTCGATGCGTAAAGGGTCAGGCCGCCGTCGATGAAGATCGTCTGCCCGGTGATGTAGGCGGCGTCGTCGGAGGCGAGGAACGCGCCCACACCGGCCATCTCGTCTGCCCTGCCAGCCCGGCCCAGCGGATGTGGCTGGTGACCATCTCCGCCTTGACGCGGTCGTCGACCCAGGCGCGGTTGATCGGTGTGTTGGTGGCGCCGGGGCCGACGCCTTTGACGCGGATGCCACGACCGCCGTACTCGAGCGCGAGCGTTCGGGTCAGGTTCTGTATCCGCCCTTGGTGACGCTGTACCCGAGGTAGTTCGGCTTGGGGATGATCTGGTGCACGCTCGAGAGGTTGATCACGACGACCGGCCTGTCGTCGGCCAGGAATCGCTTGATCGCCTCTCGCGCGCACAGGGCCGCCGAGGCCCTCGGTCGCCTCGCCGACCATGAGCACGGCGTCGTCCTCGCAGGACACGTCGCCTGGATGAGGACGTCGCGCACGCCGTGCTGCTGAACCTTGCGCACGCAGGCATGCACCTGCTCCTCGGTCGCTGCCGCCTCGTCGGGCGTGGTCAGGTAGTTGATGGCGACGTTGGCGCCATGCGCGGCGAAGCGCACGGCGTCGCCTGCCCGATTCCGGACGAGCCACCGGTTACCAGCAGATTCTTGCCCTTCAGGCCGGGCATGCCGACGCGGCGCAGCTGCGGGTCAACGGTGGGCGCGGTCTGCGACACCGGTTCCTCTCCCATGTGCGGGCTCATGCAGGTGCCCTGCCTTCCACGCCACCAAGATGCGACGGGCGGCCGTCACCCACGAGAGGTTGTGCGTCTGCGCTTATAGCCCGCGCCGATGAGCCAGCGGCTGGTGGTGCGGCTCCTCTTCGAGAGCTGCATCACGCGGTCTCGTCGTCGGGGTCCTCTTCGGCGGCCATGCGGCGCGCGAGGTCGCGGTCGATGCGGTGCTTGTCGGCGAGCGCATCGATGCGGTCCAGGCACTTGGCCTGGGTCTCAGTGAGAGAGTCGGTGGTGTAGGACGGTGCTGCTCTCAGCCGATTCGCTCTCGCGATCGACAAAAGCGAATGGCTGGACGAGTCTAAGGACATGCCGAGCTGGCCTGAGAACCCCGACGACGCCGTCGACCCCGCGATCGCGCCGCTGATCGAGGCCGGCGAGGGCGAATCGGAGGGCTTCGACGTTGCCGAGGTTGACTTGATCAGGCACGCCGAGCACTGGGACGAGCAAGGCACCGACCCCATCTGGCGGGACGCCGCGGGCTTCCGCGCGGAAGAAATCCCGGGACTCGACGACGACCGCTACGGCGCGGCCGACGACGAGGACCCGGAAACCTGACCGCGCGTCACGCTGACGACGACTGCTGCCGTGTCAGCGCGCCGAGAAAGAGCAACATCAAGAGGCTGCTCTTGTCTCGGCCGCGGGGCCGAGGGCTTCGGAGAGCAACGTGCGAATGGCATTTTCAGTACGACCGTAGTTACCCTCACCGATCTGCGTGTAGCGAATCTGGCCGGCGCGATCGATCAGGTACATGGTCGGCCAGTACCGGTTTCCGTACGCGTTCCAAGCGACGAAGTCGTTGTCCAGTCCGACGGGATACTCGAGCCCGTGCTCCCGCACGGCCCGCTCCACGTTCTGAACGGACCGCTCGAATGCGAACTCGGGACTGTGGACGCCGACGACCGTGAAGTCGGGCTGGTACTGATCGTGCATTCGACGCAGGAATGGGAGGGTGGGCTGGCAGTTCACGCACGCGAAGGTCCAGAACTCGAGCAGGACGACGCGGTCGCTAAGGGCCGCGAGCCTCAGCGGCTCGCCGTCCGGGGTGTTGAACCACGGATCGACGGCGACCAGTTCGGGAGCGCGGCCGAGGACAGCCAACCGACGCGCAGCATCGTCCTCCATCGGTGCGCGAGAGGTGTTTCGCGGAGGGTAGGTCATGACTCGGTTGATGGTGGCGGGCAGATGAGGTCACGGCGATCGCGTTGGGTGATCGCGAAATCACCTGTACCGATCGCCAGCGCGACGCGGGTCGTCACCTGTTCGACGACGTCCACCACGTCGTCGACGGTCGCACCGCGGACGACGCGCAGCTGCCGGACGATCCGGCGTCGGCCCGGGCGACAAGACGAAGCGATTGAGCGATACCGGTTGCGTTCGAACCAGCCCGGATCCAGGCAGTAGGCTGATCCTGTGAAGGGCTTGAAGGATGTCGAAGTCGTTGACGGTGAGCCGGTGGCGGCCTCTCTGATCCCGCGAGCAGTGACGGCCGGCGAGCTCCTCTTCGACGACGGGGCGACGCAGACGTTCGATGTAAACGGGCACACCAGCTACGTCGAGGCGGACGGTCGTCCCACGCAGGGCGAGTGGTACGTCGACGAGGATGGACGCTTCTGCTCGTTCTGGCCGCCGACCTATCGAGCTTGTTACGACCTGCTCTGGATCGTCGAGGGCGATGAGGTCGTCGGGCTGAGCTTCACCGAGCTCGGCCGGGGCACGCGGTTCGACGGTCGATACACGACGCTGGCTCACGGGACCCGCCCGTGACGCCGCTTAGGTGTCGATGTCGTACGCGCCGTGGTGGCGGCGCCCGCTGATGAAGAACCTGGGCGTGCCGGACACGCGGCTGAGGTCCGCGCCCTCCACGTCCTGCGCGATCCGGTTCGCCCCAACGTGCCCTTGCAGTGCCTCGGTGAAGCGCGCCACGTCGAGCCCGAGTCGGTCGGCGTACGACACCAAATTGGCCATCCGCAGCTTGTCCTGGTGCTCGAGCAGCTGGTCGTGCATCTCCCAGAACGCGCCCTGATCGGCGGCGGCCTCCGAGGCCATTGCCCCCAGCTCGGCGTGAGGATCCACGTCTGCGAGCGGCAGGTGCCGCCACACGTAGCGGACGTCCGCGAAGTCGCGGAGCAACTCGCGCACAGCGGGCTCCGCCCGTCCGCAGTTCGGGCACTCGAAGTCGCCGTACTCGACCACGGTGACCGGCGCGTCGAGCGGACCGCGGATGTCGTCCGACTCGGGATCGACCGCGAACTCGAGGTCGAGGAGGCGGCTCTACGCCACCGAGCAGGGCGGCAATACGGCGCCGCTGCGACAGCAGTCCGATGATGCGGAGCACCAGCCACGTGACGACAGCCGCGCCGACGGGGGCGGCGAGGAGCCGGCCTTGGCCTCCTTGAGCTGTGCGCCGTCGAAGGCCAGCGTGGCGACGAGCAGCGAGACGGTGAAGCCGACGCCGGCGCTCGCGCCTGCGCCGGCGACGGCGCCCAGCCGACCGTCGGTCGCAGTCGCCCGCGTGACAGCCAGGTGACGAGCAGCGCCGTGCCGACGATGCCGAGCGGCTTGCCGACCGCGTAGCCGACGAGAACGCCGAGCGTGATCGGCGAGCGCGCGGCCCGCTCGAGGAGGGCAGCGTCGATCGCGATGCCCGCATTGGCCAGCGCGAACAACGGGACGATCACGTAGCTCGTCCAGGAGTGATAGATGTGCTGCAGGCGCTCGTTGGGCGAGATCGCGGTCCTGATGCTCTCGCGGGCCATGCGCTGGAACTCCGGCGCGGGCTGCTCGCGGAACTCGCGGAAGCGCCTTCCTGCGTGCTCGAGGTCCGAGCGGGCGGGCGTGGCCCATACCAGGAGCCCAACGCGAGGCCCACCACCAGCGGCTCGATGCCCGACTCGAGGGCGACGACCCAGATCGCGCTGCCGAGCACGAAGTACGGCGGCCCGCGCCGCAGCTTGAACCCGAGCAGCAGCACCAGCGCCACCGCGAACAGGCCGGCCGCCCAGATCAGCGGCCTGACCTCGATCGACTCGCTGTAGGCGAGCGCGATCACGACAAGCGCGAGCAGGTCGTCCGCGCTGACGACCGTGAGCATGGAACGCCCGTAGGCGGTCCGGAGTCCGCCGGCCGAACAGCGTGAGCAATCCCAGCGCGAACACCGTGTCGGTCGACATCGCGATGCCCCAGCCCTCGGCGGCCGAGCTCCCGAGGTTGAACGCGAGGTAGATCGCCGCCGCGGCGCCCATGCCGCCGACCGACGCCAGCAACGGAAACACGAACCGCCGTCGCTCGCGAAAGTCGCCGAGGTCGAACTCGCGCCGCGCCTCGAGACCCAGCACGAAGAAGAAGAACGTCATCAGCCGCTGTTCACCCACTCGCGCAGGGTCAGCTCGATCTGGTTGCCGTCGAGGCCGATCGCAAGCACGGTCTCCCACAGCTCCTCGTAGGAAGAGGCGTCGACGTTCACCCACACGAGCGCCGCCGCCGTCGCTGCGAGCAGGACCGCCGCGCCGCCGCTCTCGGTGCGCAGGAACTCGCGCAGCGGGCTCTTGAACCGGCGCGCCCGCGCGGTTGTCCCGGACCAGAAGTCCGAGCGGGTGGTCACCATCCGTCCGCCACGCTCACGGTCGGCCGGGATCAACGCGCTAGGCGATCAGCCGGCGGCGGGAGGCCGTCGAGGACTCGGGGACCTCCAGCCTGGGGCTCTCGCGCGTCAGCAGGCTTCGGCCGGTCTCTTGATCGAAGAGGTGTAGCTGAGACGTGTCGACCCACAGCTCGGCCTCCTGTCCCTGTTCGATTGCGCTGGCCGCGGCGAGGCGAGCGACGACATGAACGCCCTCAGCTGAAGAAGCAACGCTCCGTTCGTCTGCGAGCTCTTCCAGCTCACTTGACGAGATCCGCGACGAGTTGACGGTGAAGTGAGCGTAGGAATCGGATCCGAGCGCTTCGAGGACCTCGATCCTGGTCTTGAAGATGTGACCCGTCGCTGGAAGTGTCACAAGCATCGCGTCCTCGAAGTGCTCGGGACGGATGCCGACGATCACACCGCGGCGGCCACCGCCGTGGCCCGCCTCGAGGCGCCGGCTCATTTCCCCTGCGATCTGCAGGTCCCCGATCGGTGTCCGCAGCTGATCTCCGTCGAACTGGCCCGGTAGGAAGTTCATCGCGGGCGAGCCGATGAAGCCCGCGACGAACAGGTTGACCGGGTGCTCATACACATCGGCGGGTGTTCCCACCTGCTGGATCCGCCCGGCCCGCATGACAGCGATTCGGTCGCCGAGCGTCAGCGCTTCGACCTGGTCGTGCGTGACGTAGATCGTCGTCGTCCCGAGCTGCTCATGTAGGCGCGAGAGTGCGGTTCGCGTCTGCACCCTCAGCTTGGCATCGAGGTTGGACAAGGGCTCGTCCATCAAGAACGCCTTGGGGTCGCGGACGATCGCGCGACCCATCGCTACCCGCTGGCGCTGCCCACCGGAGAGGTTGGCCGGCTTGCGGTCGAGTTGAGGCTCGATATCCAGCGCCCTCGCCGCCTCTTGCACCTTTCGGGCGATCTCCTTGCGAGGCGCGCCCACCAGCTTCAGGGCAAAGCCCATGTTCTCCCGCACGGTCATGTGCGGATACAGCGCGTAGTTCTGAAACACCATCGCGATGTCCCGATCCCGCGGTGCGAGGTTGTTCACGATGTCGTCGCCGATCCGGATGACGCCCTCGGTGATGTCCTCGAGCCCGGCGACCATTCGCAGCGCCGTCGACTTGCCGGAACCGGAAGGGCCGACGAGGATCATGAACTCTCCATCCGCAATCGCGAGGTTCATGTCGGTGACCGCCTCTACGCCGTCGGCGTAGCGCTTGGTCATATGTTCGAGAACTATGCTCGCCACGCCGACCCCTTCTTGCGCGCAGCGCGTCGCTCGCGCCGGCTGCGCCGGACGGCCGCAAGGCGCCGCCTGCGGCGGACCTGATTTCTCATGCGTGTACGGCTTAGGCGCGGCATGCTCAACTCCAGTGTGCGGCTGTGGGCCCCCGGTTCAACAGCACGTCGTGATCGCCGAATCGGCGCGGACGATCAGGCGTCGGATCCTGCTCACGCCGGCGATGTTCTCGGGGACGGTGCTCTGTTGCTTTCGCCGAGGCGACGGTGCTCGGCCAGGGGCTCGGCTGGATCGCTCGCCACGATCCTGATCGCCGGAGCATCGATCGCGGTCGGTGCGGTGACGGCCGCGGTCCTGGTGCGACCGAACCCGTCGCCGCCAGCTGAGCTTCGTCTCAGCCTCGCGGAAATCGAAGGCGGCGGCCGCGCTGTTGCGCGACCGCCGCCGCAGCCCGGCGAGTTGCGCTACACCGCCGGCGCTCCCGCGTGAATGATGAGGCCGAACTTGGCCGGGTCGGCGTCGGAGTCGTCGCGTGGGACGAAGAAGTATTCCGCGCCCGCTGGCTCGACGGTGACGAGGAGTCGCACTTGCTCGCTACGCACGGTGAAACCGTGCGGCACGTTCTTCGGCAGCGCCGCGTATGAGCCGGCCTCGACCTCGATCTTCTCGTCGCCCACGTAGGCGGTGATCGCGCCCTCCAGGACGTACAACGTTTCGTCCTCGCGGGTGTGGGTGTGGACCGGCGGTTCGTCGCCCGCGCGCACCCGCCACTCGACAACCGCCCACTCACCGCCGGACTGCTCACCGGCGAGCTTGAGCTCTGCGCTCGAGCCACCGCCGTAGGTCACGGTACGTCCAGCCCCGGGACCGGAGAGGACAGGTTCACTTACGGCCATGGTTTTGCTCCTTGATTGGGAACGGATCTCCATGGAACGACCCCGTGCCCCGAGCATCAACCGTCGCTCACGATCGTCTCATCGCTTCCGTGAATCGGCCGGACGCTGGGTCACACCCGCCGTCTCGCGCGTGGATCTCGCCGTTGGGCCATTCGTTGGGCCAAACCAGGCCGTATTGGGCCGTATCGGGCCCATCACCACTCGCCCGCGACCGTACCGGGTACTGCCTATTTCAGGTCCTTCAGGCTCGACGCCGCCACGAACGCCATCCTTCACGCGCGAGAGGTCGCTAGCTCGAACGCGCCGCGCCCGCGGCCTACCGCAACGAAGCAAGCGACGGAAGCTGCCATTGGGCACTGAAACGCCTCTAGGTGCCCAATCGGCGAGGAAAGAACGCAATTAGCGAACATCGAGCCTACGCGGACGGCTCGTGCGAATCCGCTTACTTGCAGGGATTCCGCCTTGTTAGAGAGATTCCGATTCACGACTGAAATCGTGGAGTCTCCGCTTCGCGAGCCGTGTCGCTGGGCGTGGGGGAAAGTTCTTAGCCCGTGCCGCCTTGTCAGCGGCCTACAGGGTGGTGCTTTCGATCGGCAAGCTGGCGGCCGGACAGGCCAAGTACTACCTCGACCAGGCGGAGGGCCGCGTCGATGTCATCGAGAGCGTCGGTGACGGTGGGGAGGAGTACTACATCGGGGGCACGGAGGCGCCTGGCGTCTGGCTGGGCACGGGGAGCGCCCGGCTCGGGCTGGCGGCCGCCGTGGACGGACCTGAGTTGCGCAGTGTGCTGGCCGGCCTCGATCCGCGAGCCGGGACACTCAGCTGCACACCCACTGCACCCCGGGAGCCGAGACGTCCGCTCGCCTCCCAGAACGACAGAAGCCCCGCATATGCAGGGCCTCTGGGAAGTAGCGGGGGCGGGATTCGAACCCGCGACCTTCGGGTTATGAGCCCGACGAGCTACCTGACTGCTCCACCCCGCGACGCGACGTCAAATAGTAGCAACGCAGCGCGTGCTGGCAAGGTCCGGGGCTAGCCCGCGAACCGCTCGCGCAGCGTCTTCTTGGAGAACTTGCCAACCGACGTCTTGGGCACCTCGTCGATGAACTCGACCTGCTCCGGGATCCACCACTTGGCGACCCGGTCGGAGAGGAACTCGCGCAGTCCGTCGGCGTCGAGGTCGGCGCCGTCCTCGGCCACCACGCACGCCAGCGGCCGCTCGCCCCAGCGCTCGTCCGGGACGGCGATCACGGCCGCCTCGAGCACCGACGGGTGGGCCATGATCTCGTTCTCGAGCTCAACCGAGGAGATCCACTCGCCGCCGGACTTGACGAGGTCCTTCGTGCGATCGACGAGACGGATGTAGCCCTCCGGCGTGATCGTCGCGACGTCGCCGGTGCGCAGCCAGCCATCGTCGGTGAACGCGCCGCTTTCGCGCTCGTCGTTGTAGTAGGACCTGGCGACCCACGGGCCGGCGACCTGCAGCTCGCCGCGCGCCTCGCCGTCCCACGGCAGCTCGTCGGCGGTGCCGGTCTCGACGATCCGGCAGTCCATCAGCGGTGTGACGATGCCCTGCGTGGAGCGGAAGTCGGCCTGCTCGGACTCGGGGCGGTCGGCGAGCGTGCTCTTGATCCGACAGACGGACCCGAGCGGGCTCGTCTCGGTCATCCCCCACGCGTGCAGGATCGGCAGTCCGAGCTTCTCCCGGTAGGCCTCCGAGAGCGCCTTCGAGACCGCTGACCCGCCGCACAGGATCGCGCGCAGCGACGAGGTGTCGCGACCCGCGAGCTCGTCGAGCGCGCCCATCCAGATCGTCGGCACGCCTGCCGCCAGCGTCACCTTCTCGGTCTCGATCAGCTCGGCGATCGCCGCCGGGGTCATCTGCGGGCCGGGGAACGCCAGCGCGCTCCCCGCCATCACGCTCGCGTGCGCGAGACCCCACGCGTTGGCGTGGAACATCGGGACGACCGGGAGCACGACGTCGCGTTCGCTGACCGCGACCGTGTCGGCCATCATCGCGCCCATCGAGTGCAGGACGCTCGACCGGTGCGAGTACACCACGCCCTTCGGGTTGCCGGTCGTGCCGCTCGTGTAACACATGGCGGCGGCGCGGTTCTCGTCCTCGACCCGGAACTCGGCCGGCTCGCCGCCGGCGATCAGCTCCTCGTAGTCCAGGATCCGGTCGTCCTCGGGCACCTCGCCGTCGCCGTCGTCCATGACAACGATGTGCTTGACCGTCGTGAAGCCGCCGACCAGCGGCCACAGCGTCTTCACGAGCGAGCGGTCGACGAAGATGATCTCGTCCTCGGCGTGGTCGACGATATAGCTCAGCTGCTCGGGGAAGAGCCGGATGTTGAGCGTGTGCAGCACACGGCCGCTGCACGGCGCGGCGAAGTAGAGCTCGAGGTGGTGCGCGCTGTTCCACGCGAACGTCGCGACCCGGCCGTCATCCGAGATGCCGAGCGAGTCGAGCGCCCCGGCGAGCCGTCGCGTCCGTTGCGCCCAGTCGGCGTACGTCACCTGCTCGCGACCCGTGGTCGTGAGGGTGGTGATCGTCTTCTCGCCGAACAGCCGCTCCGCCCGGTGGAACAGGTGCGGCAGCGTCAACGGGTACGACGACATCAGGCCCTGCATCGCTCTCCTCCTCGGTGGTTTCTCACAGTCCCAGGCGCGGCAGCTCGATCGCCGGGCACCGGTCCATCACGACCCGCAGGCCGGCCGCGCGGCCACGCTCGGCGGCCGCCTCGTCGATCACGCCGAGCTGCATCCACACGGCGCGCGCGCCGATCTGGACCGCCTCGTCGACGTGCCTACCCGCCACGGACGAGCGGCGGAACACGTCGACGACCTCGACGCCGCGGTCGGCGGGGATTGCTCCGAGCGTCGGGAAGCTGCGCACGCCGAGGATCTCGGTCGCCAACGGGTTGACGGGGATCACGTCGTAGCCGCGGCGCTGGAGCATGGACGCTATGCGGTGCGAGTCGCGGCTCGGATCAGGCGAGCAGCCGACCACCGCCCACACGCGCGTGCTCGTGAGGATCGCACGCACGTCGTCGACCGGCGGTAGCAGCGCGGACGCCGGGTGGGCGGCGAGGCCGCGGCGCTCGGCGAGGCGCTCGAGCACGAGCGCGGTGTCGGCGATCGGGACGCCGGTGAGATGCGTCTCGCGGGTCTCGAAGTCGGCGACGATCGCCTCCACGGCGGCGGCGTACGCGTCGCGGTCGCGGCGCGCGAGCGCCGCCACCGCCTCGGCGGCGCGGCCGAACGGCTCTGGCCCGGCGGACATCCCCTCGGCGGCGCGCCGCGCGAGCGTGTCGTCATCCGCTGCCAGAGCCGCAAGCGCGAGCGCCCACCACGCGGGCGGCGAGTCACCCTCATCGCCGAGCTGCTCGCGCACGTACTCAGACGGGTCATCGCCGGCCAGAATCGATGCCTTGGCGTACCCGACCAGCCGCCCGAAGCTGCGCGGGGGCGCGGCCTCCCACGAGGCGCGGTAGCGCTCCGCCGCGCGCTGCAGCGGCGCGCGGGCGTACGCGCCGGCCAGCAGCGCGCGCTGGGCCTCGCCGTCCGCGGCGATCGCCTCGCGCATGGCGTCCTCATGGAGCGCCGTCACGACAGCAATGCTCTCAGCCGGAGGGCGTTCTTGACAGCGAACCCCTCCCAGTCGTTGTTGAAGTAGGCGAACACGTCGCCCGCCTCGGCCAGCTTCGCCACCCGCGGCGCCAGCTCGCGCAGCTCGCGCTCGCTGTAGTTACCGCGCCGCCCGCGGTGCCCGTAGTGGAAGCGCACGAACGACCAGTCGGTGGTCGTCACCCACGGCTGCCACGGCCGCGCGGGGTGGTCGCCGATCGCGAGCGCGACGCCGTGCCAGCGCAGCAGGTCGAGCACCTCGTCGTCCGCGAACCAGCTCTCATGGCGGAACTCGAAGCAGTGGCGACCGGGCGGCAGCCCGTCAAGCGCGGCCGCCAGCCGCGGTACGTCGCGCTTGAACCGCTCCGGCAGCTGCCACAGCACCGGCCCGATCTTGGGCGAGGCGGCAAGCGGCGCGATCGCCTCGTAGAAGCGCTCGATCCCCTGGTCGAGGTCGGTCAGCCGCTTGAAGTGCGTCAGGTACTGGCTCGCTTTGACCGCAAACACGAAGTCGGGCGGCGTCTGCTCGACCCAGGCGCCTACCGCCTTCGGCTTCGCGAGCCGGTAGAAGGTCGAGTTGACCTCGACCGTGTCGAACAGCGTCGCGTAGTGCTCGAGCCAGCGGCGCTGCGGCAGCCCGCGCGGGTACACGCGCTCGCGCCAGTCTGCGTAGTTCCAACCAGAGCAGCCGACGCGGATGCGGGACATACCTCCACAATGCCCTCCGGCATGGCCCGGGTATTCGTCACGCGCACGCTTCCGTTCCCCGCGCTCGAGCGGCTGCGGGCGGCGCACGAGGTCCGCGAGTGGCCCGGCGACCTTCCGCCGGGTCCCGATGACCTGCGCGCGCACGCGCGCGAGGCCGATGCGCTGCTCACGCTCGTGACCGACCCGATCGGCGCCGACGTGCTCGACGCCGCGCCGGACCTGAAGGCGATCGCGAACATGGCGGTCGGGACCGACAACATCGACGTCGAGGCAGCCGCGGCGCGCGGGATCGCGGTCGGCAACACGCCGGACGTGCTCACCGACGCCACCGCCGACATCGCGTTCGCGCTGCTGCTCGCGCTGGCGCGCGGGATCGTCCCGGGCGCGGCGAAGGTGCGCGACGGCGAGTGGCGGACGTGGGAGCCGGCCGCGGATCTCGGGGCGGACCTCGCCGGGGCCACGCTCGGGATCGTCGGCTGGGGGCGGATCGGGCAGGCCGTCGCGCGCCGCGCCGAGGGCTTCGGGATGCACCTCGTGCACAGCTCGCGCTCCTCCGGCGTGCCGCTCGACACGCTGCTCGAGCGCGCCGACTTCGTCTCCGTCCACACGCCGCTGACGCCCGAGACGCGCCATCTGATCGGCACCGACGCGCTCGCGCGGATGAAGCCGACGGCGCTGCTTATCAACACGTCGCGCGGCGGCGTGGTCGACCAGGACGCGCTGCGGGCGGCGCTGCACGCGGGTGAGATCGCGGGCGCCGCGCTCGACGTCACCGATCCCGAGCCGCTGCCCGCCGATCACCCGTTGCTCGACGCGCCCAACCTGCTCGTGGTGCCGCACATCGGCTCCGCCACCGTCCGCACCCGCGCGCGGATGGCTGAGATGGCGGTCGAGAACCTGCTGGCGGCGCTCGACGGGCAGCCGATGCCGCATCCGGTCGCGTGACGCGCGTCGCGGTCGTCGACATCGGCTCGAACTCCACGCGCCTGCTGGTCGCCGACGTCGCCGGCGGATCCGTGCGCGAGCTCCAGCGCGAGTCGGTCGTGACCCGGCTCGGCGACGGCGTCGAAGCGACCGGCCGGCTCGGCGACGAATCACAAGGACGCGTGTTCGCGGTGCTCGACACCTACGCGGCTGCGATCGACCGGCACGGCGCCGAGGTGCGCACCGCGGTGCTGACATCGGCGGTTCGCGACGCCGCGAACGGCGCCGAGTTCACGGCCACCGTGCGCGAGCGCTACGGGCTCGACGCGCGCACGCTGTCGGGCGACGACGAGGCGCAGCTCACGTTCCGCGGCGCGACCGTCGCGCGCGACCCCGGCGACCCGACGGCGCTGGTCGTGGTCGACATCGGCGGTGGATCGACCGAGCTCGTCGTGGGCGCGCGTGGCGTGGTGGAGTTCCACGTCTCCACGCAGGTCGGCGTTGTTCGCCACAGCGAGCGCCACCTGCACTCGGACCCGCCACCGCCCGCGGAGAACGCCGCGCTGGCCGCGGATGCGCGCGGCGCGATCGAGGCGGCCGTGCCCGCAGCCGTCCGCGAGCGCGCCGCCGCCGCCGTGGCGGTCGCCGGCACCGCCACGTCGTACGCGGCGATCGATCTCGCGCTCGACCCGTACGACCCGGCGCGGGTCGAGGGCCACGTGCTGTCACGCAGCCGGCTGGCGGAGCTGCGCGACCGGCTGGCGGCGATGCCGCTGGCCGAGCGGCGCGGCGTGACGGGCCTGGTGCCGGCGCGCGCGCCGACGATCGTGGCCGGCGGCGAGATCCTGCTCGAGGTGCTGTCCGCGTTCGGCCTGGACCGCGTCGAGGTGTCCGACCGCGACATCCTGTGGGGCACCGCGCTCTCAAGCACAACTTCTGCGAGAAGTCAACAGAAATAGGCAGAATCCCTGGACGCTTGTTCGATTGCCGCGGCGTCTTTGACAGGTCCATACTTCATCGCGTCGGAAAGGGCGGTCGTGCCTCCCGCCGCCGTCCCTACGACGCCATAGGTCCGGGCGATGCCGCATCATCGGCGCCTCCCGCCGTCCGGACCACTCAAATAGGCCCCTAAAGGCACGTACCCCTGCCCGTCCTGACGGGGCCAACTTGAAGCCGCCCGCCCCCGCCGCGGGCGGCTTCTTGTCTAGGGCAGGTCTATGCGAGGTTGGCCGAACGCGGGTACGCGACGGTCGGATCGGTGAGCACGTTGACGAGCGCCGGCCCGGTCGCCTCGAACGCGCGCTCCAGCGCCGGTCGCAGCTCGTCGGGCTCGCGCACCAGCTCGCCGTGGCCACCGAGCGCCTCGACGACCTTGTCGTAGCGCGTCTCGGGCGTCAGGTCGGCGGCGACCGAATAGCCGTAGAGGAACTCCATCGGGTGCTTCTCGAGCGCCCAGATTCCGTTATTGCCCATCACGCCGACTACGTGGACGCCGTGGCGCGCGAGCGTGTCGAACTCCATCCCCGAGAACCCGAAGGCGCCGTCGCCGACCAGGAGCACGACCTGCCGCTCCGGGTGCGCGAGCTTGGCCGCCAGCGCGTAGCCCGGCCCGCTGCCGAGGCAGCCGAACGGCCCCGGGTCGAGCCAGCAGCCCGGTTGGTAGGAGTCCACGACGCGCCCCGCGTAGGAGACGAAGTCGCCGCCGTCCCCGATCACGATCGCGTCGCGGTCGAGCACCTGCGCGAGCTCGCCGTAGACGCGCATCGGATGCAGTGGCGCGCGCCCGTCCGAGAGCAGTTCGCGCTCGGCGGCGCGCTTTTCCGTCTCGACGCCGCGCAGCTGCTCGAGCCACTCCGCGCGGGCGCGCGGCTCGCCGGCGCCCGCCAGCGCGCGCAGCGTCTCGGCGATGTCGCCGTAGCACTCGGCCGCGGCCGGGCGCGGGTGCTCGCGCTCGGGCTCCGCGAGGTCGATCGTCACGATCTCGGTCTCCTCGCCGAACGCGCCGCCGAAGCCGAGGCGGAAGTCCATCGGCACGCCGATCACGAGCGCCACGTCGGCGCCCTTCAGCGCCGTGCTCCGCGCGCGCGAGAAGAAGTGCGGATGGTCGGCCGGGAGGCAACCGCGTGCGAGGCCGTTGAGGAACACCGGGATACCGGCGGCTTCGGCGAGCTCGCGCAGCGCGTCCTCGCCGTGGCCCCAGTAGAGGTTCGTGCCGGCCATGATCACGGGGCGGTCGGCGTCGCGCAGCAGCGCCGCCGCGCGGTCGACGGCCGCCGCATCGGCGTGCTGCCAGCGCGCGGGGCCGGCCTCGGGCAGCGGGGCCTCCGCGGCCTCCATGAACACGACGTCGAGCGGGAAGTCGATGAACGCCGGTCCGGGGTGGTCGCGCCGCATCACGCCCCAGGCGTCGTCGATCAGCCCGGGGATCTCGGCGGTGGAGCCGGCGGTGGCGGCGAGCTTGACGAGCGGCCGCACGAACGGGACGTGGTCGATCTCTTGCAGCGAGCCCTGGCCCCAGCGCATCGCCGGCGCCCGGCCGCCGAGCACGAGGATGGGCGAGTGGTTCTGCTGCGCCGATGCCATTGCGCTCATCCCGTTGGTCACCCCAGGGCCGGCGGTGAGCGCGGCGACGCCCGGCTCGCGCGTCACCTTCGCCCAGCCCTCGGCGGCGAACGTGGCGGCGGACTCGTGCCGCACGTCGACGATGTCGATCCCCTCGGCGCGGCAGCCGTCGTAGATCGAGAAGAGGTGGCCGCCCGACAGCGTGAACAGCTTGCTCACGCCGTAGGCCTTCAGACGGCGGGCCACCAGCCGGCCGCCGTGAAGCGTCGTCGTCTCCTGCGCCTCAACGGTCATGGCGCCGCAATCTACCCCCCGGCCGGGGGGTTGGACGCCGGCAGGGCGTGAGGTCTCGCACCCACGCGTCTACGGTGTCCACTACATGGAGACTTCCGATCAGATCCGCGACGCCGACCTCGAGCTGTTGCTCGCCGAGTCGGATCGCGAGCAGCCGTTCCTCGTCGCACCGCGCCGCCCTGAGCGTCAGGAGCCGCGCGAGGAGCTCGACGAGCAGATCCTCGCCGGCCTCGTCACTCCGTACTGATCTCTCAGGCTCAGCTCGGGTAGGCCGCAGCGGCGTCGTGCCGCGCGGTGAGCGCCGCCTCGGATACCTGACCCTCGCCCCAGAACAGCGAGCGGTCGATGCGCAGCGCCGGGAGCCGATCGGCGCCGGCTGACAGCAAGCGGCGTCCGGCACCCTCGATCGCTGCGTCACGGCTGCGATCCCCGGCCGCCCGCAGGCAGTCGTCGAGCGCCAGCCCGGCGGCCGCGGCCGCCTCGAACAGGATCTCCGGGTCATCAAGGTCGAAGCCGCCGCAGAAGGCGAGCCGGCCGGCGGCCAGCACGAACGCGGCGCCCCGGCCGCATTCGGCGGCATGGGCGGCGACGCGCATCGCGGCCGGCACGTCGACCGGGAAGGTCTCGGGCCATACGAGCGGCATCCGCAGCGCAGCCGCACGCTGCTCGGCGGCCACGCGCACGGCCTCGGTGGCGGCGGCATCCGAGCCCAGCGACCCGGCGCGCAGCGCCGTGGTGGAGGCCGGTATCCAGCGCACGTCGTCGAATGCCCGCTCGACGCGCTCGGCGACCAGGTACGTGAACGGACAAGCCAGGTCGAACATGAAGTCGGCGCGCACAATCGCCGGCCGCCGTTGCGTCCTGGTGCGGCGCGCTTCCCTGCGCTCCGCGAGTTGGATGAGCTCGCCCATTTGAATCGTCTCGTTCTGCCGAAAAGCCTGGTTTCGTGGCACGTCCGTGCCCCGCTCTCGATATCAACGACCGATCGGAGAAAAACTTGCGCGGCATGGACGGATGGCGTGTCCGCGTACAGACCAGACCCCAAATGTCCACGGTATGAAACCCACCGTCCCTCGGAGCGGTTATGCTCACGCCAATCCCCCGTTTTATCGAGGCCTGCAATACCCACCGTCCCTCCCCCCAAGCGTCATCCCTACGATCAATGGTCGCCGGACGCGCGTGCGCTCGACCTGGTCGGGGACAAGTGGACGCTGCTGATCATCCGTGACCTGGCAGCGGGCCCACGACGGTTCGTCGAGCTGCAGCGCGTGCTGCCCGGCATCTCGACCGAGCAGCTCCGCTCGCGCCTGAACCGGATGGTGGCCGACGGTCTGCTCACCCGCCAGCGTTACCGCGAGGTGCCGCCGCGCGTGGATTACGAGCTGACCGAGCGCTCCCGCGAGCTGATGCCGGTGGTCGGCGCGCTCGCGCGCTGGGGCTACGACTGGACGTGGAGCGCACCGCGGCCGGGCGAGGACATCAACGTCGGCGCGCTGTTCCGGCTCGCGCCGGGGCTGATCCAGGCGCCTCCCGGGCTCGAGGGCTCGGTCGACCTGATCGTCGAAGGCAACGGCGACGACAAGCCCGAGCGCCACTACCGGCTGACCGCCTCGCGCGGGAGCGTGGAGATCTCCGAGATCGTCCCCGAGACCCCCGCCGGCGCCACGGTGACCGGCAGCGAGGCCGCGTGGGTGCGCGCCCTCGGGCCCGGCGGCTCCTCGGACGAGCTGACCTTCAGCGGCAACCGCGGCATCGCCGACTCGCTGCTGGCCGGCTTCACGGCCGCCGCCGCGCGCCGCGCCGCAGCCTGAGAGAGTCTGTCTCGGAGTCGGCGGCCCGGCCGGGGCCGTCCAGCCGTGGATGCCGGACGCCGCACGAGAGCGGAGCAATAGTGGGGTTATTGCGAGCATCTCGGGTGGCGGTTCGGCGCCGCGGATGGCCGGCATCCGGGCGCGGCGACGCTCCGAGACAGGCTCTACCAGCCGTCACTTCTTCGTGTAGTCGGTCGCCTCGACGTGCGGGAAGTCGCCCTGCAGGCGCCCGCCGAACTCGCTCGGGTCGTGCTTCCAGCAGCCCGGTTCGCCGTTCTGGGGCGGGTGCGCGCCGCCGGCGTTCGAGCAGTCCGTGGACGGGCTCATGAGGTACGTGAGAGCCGGCGAGCCGAACAGGTGCGACGGACCGAGGTACGTGCTGCCGCGGTTGGACTTGATGCGCTGGGGATAGATCGCCGCGCTCTCGGCGCCCAGCGGGCCGAACTGGCGCAGGTAGTGGCCGACGCCGCCGCCCGGGGAGCTGGTGGTGTCGGCGAGCGCCGCTGCGCCATATGAGAAGAAGTCAGAGACCTGCAGCTGCGACTGCTCGAGGTACTGCAGCATCGGGTTCAGCTGGCCGAGGAACGGGTGCACCTTGGCGAGCAGCGGCTCGACGCCCTCGAGCGTCTCGCGCGCGGCCGGCAGGCCCGTCTTCGACGCCTCGATCACCGGGTCGAGGTTGCGGAAGAACGTCTCGAGGTCCGGTGCGAGTGCACGCACGTCGGCGAGCGTCGGCTTGAGGTCCTGCGCCACCGGCCGCAGGTCCTGCACGAGCGGCCGCGTGTCGGTCGAGAACTCCTGCAGGCGCGCGAGCGTCGCCTTCGACTCATCCAGGAACGTCGGGAAGATGCGGATCGCCTCCGCGAGCGCGTCGTTGCGCGACGCCGTGGCGTCGAACACGCGCTTGGACGACGTGATCAGCGTCTGAAGCTGCTGCTCGTTCTCGGTCAGCGCCGCGAACGTGACGCCGGTGTTCTTGACCAGCCGGTGGACCGCCGCGTCCTGCGAGTCGAGCACCCGCAGCACGTCGGATCCGTCGGCGGCGAACCCGGGCAGCGTGCCGAGCGCGTCGTTGAAGTCGCGCCCGCGGCCCGCGATGCCCTTCGACAGCTGCTGCTGCCACGTGCGGAACGACGCGCGCGTGGCGGGGTCGAGCGAATCGAAGATCTCGTCGAGCTGCACCGTGTCGGCCACCCGCGCGTCCGCCAGCCGCCCGCCCTCGGCGAGCGTGCGCGCACCGTGGCCGGGCGTGAGCTCCACGTAGGTCTCCCCCAGCAGCGTCTTCTGGCGCAGCATCGCCTGCGCGTCGGCGTGCAGCGGCGCGAACTCGCGGTCGAGCTCGATCGTCGCCAGCGTGCGGTTGCGGGCGCCGTCGACGGCGAGCTTGCGGACCTTGCCGACCGAGACGCCGGCGATCCGGACATCCGCCTCGGTCGCGAGCGACGTCGCCTCCGGGAACGCGACCTGCACCCGGTAGCCCTGCGGCTTGAGCGGGATCGGGCCGCCGAACGACAGCCACAGGAAGAGCAGCAGGCCGAAGCACGACAGCGCGAACACGGCCATCGTGAGGACCCGCGGGAGTGAGGGCGATGATGTCTGCATCAGCCGGTCCCGCACGCCTCGGAGTCGGTGAGGATCGGCGTCAGCATCTGCAGGAACTCGAGCTCCGGCTGCTCGTCGACGAGCTGGCGGATCGTCGCGCACGGCGCGCCGACGGTCACCGGCCGGAACGTGCCGTGGGCGTCCGAGCTCGAGAACAGCTGCGTCGCCATGTGCTGCGCCCACGCCAGCCAGAACAGGTAGCCCTCCTGGCGCGCGGCGTTGCCCGGGTCCTCGCGGCCGTTCGGGTTGAGCGCGAGCAGGTTCAGGAAGCGGTTGATGTGGCCGAACGAGCGCGTGAGGTCGGGCGTCGCGGCGGCGAGGTTGTGCGCGGCGGGGCGCAGATCGCGCGCGACCGGGCGCGCCTCGCGCACGAACGGGCGGATGTCGTCGCGCAGGAGCGGCGTCGCGTCGTTGGCGAGCGGGCGGATCGCCTCGTTCGCGGGCGCCAGCGCGCGCGCCGCCGGGCGCAGCTTCTCGGCGGTCGGCCCGAGCAGCGTCGCGTAGCGCTCGACCCGCGTCATCGTGTCCGTCGTCTGCTCGAGCGCCCCCGGCAACTCGCTGACGGCGTCCGACACGTTCGCCTCCTCGGCCGCGAACTGGCGCATCACGACGGCCGACGAGTCGACCAGGCCGGCGAGGTCGTCGCCGCGCGAGGCGAGCTGCGTGTTGAGCTGGTTCAGCGCGGTGATCAGGTGCCGCAGGTTCTGTCGCCGGTGGGCGACCGCGCTGTTCACGCGCGCGAGGTCGCGGTGGGTCGGCTCGAACCGCCGCAGCACCTCGCGCAGGTCCAGCCCGCGGCCTTCGAGCCCGCGGCCGGCGTCGCCGATCAGCAGCTTCAGGTAGTCGCGCGTGTCGGCGTCGAGCTCGGCGAGGACCTCGTCGGGGTTGACGTCCGGCGCGGTCGCGGCGATCGGGATCGTGTAGCCCGCCTTCGCCGCCGGCTTGTCGTCGGTCCCCGGCTCGAGGTCGATGAACATGTCCTTCAGGCCGGTCCTCGGCCGCAGCAGCGCGCGAGCGTCGGTGCGGACCATCCCCTTGTACTCGGGGTCGATCACCATCTCGACGACGGCCTTGCCGTCGCGCAGCTTGACGGCGCCGATGTCGCCGATCCGCACTCCCGAGACGCGCACGGTCTGGCCCTGGCCCGCGATCACGGCCTGAGCGGTCGAGAACTCGGCGTTCAGCCGCAGCGGCGCGGCCTCCCAGGGGAAGCGCATGCGCTGCTGGTCGAGCAGGTACAGCGACACGCCGGCGGCGACGATCATCAGCCCGAGGACCGCGACGACCTCCTTCGCGTGCTTGCGGATCGCGGTCATCGGCCCGCCCCCGTGTGTGCGGCGAGCTTGTCGATCAGCTGCGGCGTGGCGTCATCGCCGGCGATCTTCAGCTTGTCGGCGAGCCCTTCGACCTTCAGCTGGTGCTCGAGCCACTTGATCGCCTTCGTGCGTGCCAGCGCGTAGCGCGCCTCGAACGCCGGCGAGTTGGTGTTGATCGTCTTCTGCGGCGGCGGCGCGCTCGGATCGCTGCGCAGGTCGGGCGCCTGCTGGGTCTCGCACGCGACGTCCGCGTTCAGCGGCGGGCGGGTCTTCGGCTTCGGCGGGTTGGCGCCGAGCAGCGGCTCCGGCGTCGTCGCGAAGACGCCCGGCTTCATCGTGACCAGGTTCTTGCCGCCGGCCGCGAGCACGCGGAACCATGAGCCGTTGGCGTCGGCCGAGCGGCTCTCGCCGGCGAGGCCGGGGAGCGGCTTCGGGGCCTCCTCGAACACCTTGCCCTCGGCCGGGAACTGCTTGTCCTGGATCGTGTCCATCGTCCACGGGTGGATCACGTCGTTCTGGCAGCCCGCGGCGCGCCTGACCTGGCGGTACAGCGGCATGCTGCGCTCGACCAGTGCGGCGAGGTCGGGCACCGTCGGCCGCAGGTCGGCCGCCAGGCCGCGCAGCTCGTCCTCGGAGAGCAGCCCGCGCAGCTCGTGCACGAACGGGATCGCCGCGTCGAGCGTCGGGCCGGAGCTCTGGACGCCCGGCCGCAGGTCCTTCGCCAGCGCGCGCAGCGGCGGGAACGCCTCGTTGAGGGCGCCGAGCGCCGGGTAGGCGGCGCGCAGCGTGCGCGGCAGCTCGGCGATCGCCGCCTGCAGGTTGGAGTCCTCACGCGCGAACGCGCCGGCGGTGGTGTTGAAGTCGGTGATCAGCGACTTCAGCTGCGCGCGGTTGCGATCGAGCGCCGCCGCGGTCGCTCCGGCCTTGTCGACGTAGCCCGAGAGGTCGTGGCCGGTCTCGCCAAGCAGCGCCTCGTTGACGATCGCGGAGTCGCGGTAGGCGGGCTTCCAGTACGGGATCGAGTTGTTGAAGCCCTTCGCGCCCGCGCCCTCGAGGCCCTTGCCGTACTCGCGCAGCAGGATCTTCAGATCCTCGCGCGTGTCGGACTGCAGCGCGGTGAGGACCTCGTCGATCTGGACCGGCGTCGCGGTCTGCTGGACGGGGAGCGTGCCGCCGTCCTCGAGCTCGGGCGCCGACGGCGAGCCGGCCGTCAGGTCGACGAAGAAGTTGCCCTCGAGGAAGATCCGCGGGCGGATCTTGGCCGTCGCGTCGGCATGGATCGGCCGGCCCTTGTCCTCGATCCGCATCGTCACGATCGCGCCGGTCCCGCCGCGCTCGGTGCGCTCGACGCCGGTGACCTTGCCGACCTCGACGCCGGCGATCCGCACGGGCGAGCCCGGCCGCAGGTTGTTCGAGCTCTCGAACGCGGCATGGACGTCGTAGTGCGGCTTCAGCGGGATCGCCTTCGTGAAGCCGAGATACACGGCCACGAGCGCCACGGCCAGCGCGACGAGCCCGATCGCCATGTTGGAGCGCGGCAGCCTCATGGGTGCTCCGACTTCGGCATCTCCGAGTACGGGCCAGTTTCCGGCTCGGCGGTGAACGTCTGGCCCTCGGGCACGCGCGCGCGGCCGGCGAACGTCGGACCCTGGAGGCCCGCCGAGCGCGGGTCGCGGGCGATCTTGTACTGCTCCGGGAAGAACCGCGCCTGGCGCTCGACGAAGCCGCGCTGGCCGGCCTCGCAGTCGGCGCTCCCGTCCGGGCCGATCGCGGCGCCGTACGGCTGGTCCTGGCCGTACTGCGGCGTGCCCTCGATCACGCCCTTGCCGTTGGCCGGCTCAGCGGCGCCCATCGAGCCGAGCGAGTTCTGCTGCTGGCCGGTGGTGTTGACGAGCGCGCGCTGGGCGGACCCGGTCGTGTCGGGCTCGGAGAAGTGCTCGGCGAGGTACGTGAAGAAGTAGTTCCAGGAGTTGCAGACCGTCACGTACGGGCCGTAGAAGCGCATCTGCGGGTTGAGCGTCGTGACCGTGGCGGTCAGGCCGCGCAGCGCGGCGTTGGTGCCGGGCGCCTCGGCGACTTCCTTGACCGTGTCGAGCGTCTTGCGGACCTCGTCGTTGAGCTTGTCCGACCGCACCAGCACCGGCGTGCCGATCTCGACCGCGCGGTTGACCGGCGGCAGCGCGCCGCGCAGCTCGTGCGTGGCGCCCGAGAAGTCCTTCGAGAACGCGGTCAGGTCGTCCAGGAACGGCTGCTGGACGCGGAACGACTCGGTGCTGACGTCGAGCGTTGACGGCGACTTGGCGATGAACGCCTTCAGCGCCTGCTCGTCGCGACCGAGCGCCTCGAACGTGTCCGCCATCGAGGTGAACAGCGCGGCGTTCTGCTCCGACACCGGGGCGACGATGCGCGCGGCGTCGGCGAGCTCGCGGACGAAGCCGTCGAGGTCGGTCTGCGGATCGGCGAGGGTGTGCATCACCGGCTCGAGCGAGCGCAGCAGCGGCGGCAGCTCCTCGAGCGTGCGGCCGACGTCGGTCCCACGGCCGGCGAACGCGTCGCCGAAGCCCTGGAGGTTGCCCTGCGATGCCTTGCGCGTCGGCTCGTCGAACATCGACTGGACCTGGTCGAGCTCGGTCGAGAACGACGACTGGGACACCGGGATCGTGTCGCCGTCGCGCAGCGTCTCCGCGCTGGTGCCGCTCGTCAGCTCGACGTACTTCTGGCCGAGTGCCGACCGCGGGCGGATCCGCAGCGTCGAGTCGCGCGCGATCGTGCCGTGCTCCTTGCCCAGCTCGAGCGTGACCTCGGCGCCGGTCGACCCGTCGTCGAGCCGGACCGGGCGGAGGTCGCTGACGATGCCGACGCGCGTGCCGCCGGAGCGCACCTCGTTGCCCTTGACGAGGTTCGCGCCGTTCGCGACCCGCACCTTGACGGTCGTGGTGGGCACGAACGGGAGGCCGTTGTTGGCGTTGTAGGCCAGGAACGTGGCCACGACCGTCACCAGCAGGGTGACGGCGCCGATCAGGACGGGATTCGACGTCAGCCTCATGGCGCGAGGAGGAAGTCGAGGAGGCCCTGCGCGTCGGCAGCGCTCGGGGCTTGCGGGAGGCCGTTCGGCGCCACCGGGAGGGCCGGGAGGGCCGGCAGGTTCGTCGGCGGCAGGTCGGGAAGCTCGATGCCGAGCGTGTCCTCGAGGTTCTGGATCAGCTCCTCGGCGGCCTTCCTCGGGTCCTTCTTCACCTCGTCGACATCGGGCGCCTTCGGGGCCGCGTCCTGCTTCTTCGACTTCGACTTCGACTTCTTGGAGACCGGCAGCTCGTGGGCGTCATGCGTCTCCTGCGCGCCGGTGTAGCTCGGGTCCGGCTGCGTGATCCCGGGCTGGTGCGGGCCGAGGATCGCCGCGCATTGCGCGTAGAAGCTCGGGTTCTCCTTCAGCTTCTTCTTCAGCGACTGCAGGTTCTGGTAGTCCGAGCACTGCGAGAGGAAGAGGTTCACCTTCAGCATGTAGCCGTTGGAGTCGAAGGCGTTGATCGCCATCGTCTGGTCGAACACGTACTGCAGGAGCGACTCGAAGCCGGTGTAGCCCTGGCCGCCGGGCGAGCGCGGGTCCTTCTCGACCGCGCGCTTGCGGTCGTCGAGGTCCTTGAGCACGAAGTCGAGGTTGTTCGCGAGCTCCGGCGTCTTCGCCGCGAAGCGGTTCAGCTCGGCGATCGTCGGCTTCGCGGCGTGGAGCGCCGGCCGCCCGTCGCGCCCGAGCTCGCCGAGCGACTTGAAGCTGGTGCGGCTCGCGTCGGCGAAGTCCGGCAGGTTCTCGAACAGCGTCGCCAGCTGGCCGGCCGAGGCGTTGAGGTCGGCGAGCGCGGGCGACTGCGCGTCGGTCGCCTGGCCGAGCTTGGCCATCGTCGGCTCGAGCTCGCGCAGGAACGCGGGCAGGCGCTGGAGGCTGGCGCGGATCGCGGCACTGCGCTCGGCGGAGGCAGCGGCCGTCTGGTGCGTCTCGGTCACGAAGCGCCCGACGTCCTTGCGGTTGTCGGCGAGGTCGCCGATCACCGTGTCGGCGTCGCGCGTGAGGTTCGCGAGCACCTTGTTCTGGTCGGCGAGGATCGCCAGCACGCGGTCGGTCTCGCGCAGGGCGGGGACGGCGCGGCGGACGGTCTCCTGGATGTCGGTCGCGCGGCCGCCGACGCCGGCGCCGAGCTCGTCGAGGATGATCCCGAGCCGCTCGCGATACGGGCGCCGCATGATGTTGTTGATCAGGTCCATCGGGACCGTCGAGGCCGTCTGCTCGACCGGGATCGTCGCCCCGGCCGGCAGCCGCTTTGCGTCTTTCCCCGGGCGGCAGTCGACGAAGTACTCGCCGATCAGCGACTGTGGGCGCGTCTCGCAGAACGCGTCGGCGCGCATCGAGCCGAAGCCCGCCTTGTCGATCGCGATGTCGACGAGCGCGCGCTTGGATTTCGGATCGACGCGCATGCCGGCGACGCGCCCGGCGCGAACGCCGGCGACCTTCACGTCGGCGCCGTTGACGATCCCGAACGCGTTGTCGAGCTCGACTGTGAATTGGCCGCCGCTCGGTTCCTGCGAGCCGGCGGACGAGCTGGCGACGACCGCCGCAACACCGGCGCCGAGCACGAGGACGATGACGAGGAGGCGGCGCACTTACTTCCCCGGCAGGACCTGGGTCGGATCGCAATTGAAGTCCGGCGTCGGCTTCCACGGGCGCGAGCCGTCCTCGGACGTGTGGTCGCCGCCGCCCGGGCAGCGGTTGCGCTGATCGGTCGACGCGGCGGCCTGGAACGCCTGGTCGCGCAGCTCCGGCGGCACCGGCGTGAGCTGGCCGTCGAGCAGCGCGAACGCGCTGGCGTGGATGCCCACGCGCGAGGCGGCCCCGAGCGCGTCGTAGGTGCCGGAGTGGCTGAAGTCGTCGAACCAGCCGAGCAGGTCGACCGTGTACGGCCGGATGTAGGCGAGCTGCGGCGTCGCGGCATCGAGCGCCTCGGTCGAGGCCGGGAACGTGCCCTTGCGGTCCTTGCCGTTCTCGCTGGAGTCGCGGACCGCGACGTCGCGCAGCGGCTCCTGGGCGTTCGTGAGGTCGAGCAGGTCGTTGGCCTTGCCGGGTTGCTTCAGCAACTGGCTGAGATCGGCGAACGTCGGCCGCGCGTCCTGCGCGAGCGGGCGCAGCTCGGCCAGGAACGGCGCGCAGCTTCTTCGCGACCGGCTTGGAGTCGTCCACCAGTGGCTCGAGGTCGTCGAGCGCGGCGCGCAGGTTCAGGAACGTCGTGTTGGCGCGGCGCATGAAGGAGGGCAGCTGCTGCACGGAGTCCGCCAGCGCCTGCTGCTCGGAGCCGATCGCGTTCGTCGTCGTGGCGAGGTTGTCGACGAGCCCCGCGAGGTCCTCGTGGCGGTCGGCGAGGTCGGTGACGAGCTGGGAGGACGAGACGACGAAGCGCTCGAGCAGCTTCGAGTCGGAGTTCAGCTCGCGGAATAGCCGCGACGATGCCTGCAGCGACGGGTTCAGGTACAGCAGGCCGGCGTTCATCTGATCGCCGCGGCCGTCGTGCTGGGCGGCCGAGCCCTTGATCACCTTCTGGAGGTCGCGGCGGGTCGCGGGATCGAGCGTGTTGAAGACGGCGTCGAGGTCGACCGCCGTCGTCGTCGCGTCCTGGTCGAGCACGCCGCCGTCCGGGATCTTGGGCGCGCGATCGGCAGGGAGGCGCAGGTCGACGTAGCGGTTGGCGACGCCGGACAGCGACGCCTGGCGGACGGTGGCGAGCGTCCCGCGCCGCAGCGGCGCGTAGTCGCCGTTGATGCTCAGCGTCAGCTCAGCCTGGCCGTCGTCGGTCAGCCGGATGCTCTCGACCTTGCCGGCCGGCACGCCCGAGACCTGCACGAGGTTGCCCTTGACGAGCTGTGAGGCGTTCTCGAAGCGCGCCTTGACCCGGTACCCGCCGCCGGGGCCGCCGCCGCCGAGCAGCACGACGGCCACGAACACCGTGGCGGCCACGAGGGCGACGAGCGCGACAACGCGCGCAAGTGGGGCTGTTCCGCGCAATTTCCTCCTGTCCCTTCCCAGGAGACCCAACGCGGATCAGCGAGAGAACTTGCGAAAACCTGTGATGCGGGTCACACCGGAAGACCCAGCGCGGCCCGCAGCGCGGTGGCGTTCACGCCCTCCACGCGCACCTGTTTGTCGCGGCCCGTGTGGCCGCGGACGATGCTGACGTTCGAGGGCGCGACACCCGCCGCCTTGGCGATCAGGCGGCACAGCGCCTCGTTCGCGCGCCCATCGACGGGCGGCGCCGTGACGCGGATCACGACCGCGCCGGCACGCTCGCCGACCACCTCGTCTCGGCTCGCACGCGGCTGCAGGCGAACGGTCAGGTCAGATCGCGCGGGCGTGCGCCGCTCCCGGCGAGCCGCTCCCTGCGCTCTACGGGCAGCTTGCGCGGGAAGTTCCCGGGCCGCCGCCGCTCCACCACGGTCTCCCCGCCACAGGCCGGGCAGGGATCGGCGAGCAGATGCTCGATCGATCCACTGAACAAGCTCCAGCGGGTCTCCCCGCACGTCAAACACCGGACTGCGTACACGGTCACTAACGATCCCGCGCGCGCGACCGGAATGCAACTCGAAGGTCTTCGCGAGAACCTGAAGACGTTCCGCGGCGTGCTGGTCACCCGGTTTGGGTGATGACGGCCCATCCCGTCCGGGTGTTTGATAGTGACGTGCAGCGGCGTGGCATGAGCCTCGCGGCCCTCTTGGCGGGCCTGTTCATCGCCTTGGCCCCGAGCCCAGCGCGGGCACAGCAGCCACCCGTCCCCGACGGACAAGGCAGCGACCGGTTCGTGACGATCGCTGCCCGCTGGTGCCCGACATACGAGAGCGTCGCCGCGAACCGCTCGCGCAACAACATCCAGGAGAGCCTGCGCAACCTGGGGCCGGACACGCCCTACAGGGTCGGCGAGGACGTCAACCCCGCCACGGAGGCCCTCGCGCCGCAGGACCAGTGCACGCCGATCCCGGTCCCGGTCGCGCCCCCGGGAACGCCAGGCCCTGGCTGGCAGTTCAAGCTCGGCCACAGCATCGACAGCGGGAAGGACGTGGGCGACTGGGGGTCGCTGTCGAGGGTCGGCGGGCCCTTCAGCCCTGACCGGACGATCATCACGGAGCCGTCGGTGCCCGACCGCGACCAGAACGGCAATCCGGACGCGACCAAGCCGGCGATCCTCGGCGCCACGACGATCGAGCTCAGCGCCGAGGAGGCGTTGCAGGCCGCCGAGAAGCAGCTGTGGATCCAGGGCGGCGTGCCGGGCGACCCTGTGCTCGACGACGTGCCCGCGTTCGCCGGCCAGTACGGCTTCGCGGCGCTGCGCTGCGCAACGGACAACGTCAACGGCGACAACGTCGAGTACATCAGGTTCCCGACCGGCACCGAGCACGTGTACTGCTTCGCCTACTACGTCAAGCCGCCGCCGACGGCCGGCACGATCGTCATCAAGAAGGCGACCGACCCCGCGAACGCGGACCTGACGTTCAACTTCGAAGGCACCGTCTCCTACAACCCTGGCGGCACGTTCACCCTGAACGCCAAGAGCAACCCGTCACAGACGTTCTTCCGCGCGGGCGTGACCGGCGCCACCGACCCGACACGCTGGACGGCGGCGGAACCGAAGGCGCTGTGGCCGAAGGGCTGGGCGCTGGCCGCTCGGACGTGCGACGTGGAGGGGCCGGACGGGACAGCAGGCACCAGCACCGCGGAGACCAACCTTCCGGCCCAGGACGTCTCGATCCGCCTCGTGTCCGGCGACACAGTCACCTGCACGTTCACCGACAACACGCTCCCGCCGCCGCCGGGCAAGCTGCTGGTGAGCAAGGTCACCGGCGGCGGCACCGGCCGGTTCGGTTTCACGGTCGCCCGCGAGGACGGCCAGGGCGAACCGATCCGCACCAGCGCGACGACCGAGCACCAGGACGAGCCCGCCGCGGTCGAAGCCGGCCTGATCGCGCTCAAACCGGGGGTCACCTACGTGATCACCGAAACCGTGCCACGCGTGCGGGGCGGGCGGTGGGTGCCCGGAGTCACGAACTGCACGACGTTGCAGCGGACGCGAAGTCGCCATGGCTCGCGGTCGATCACCGTCAACCTGGACTCCGGCGAGGGGATCGCGTGCACGTTCGAGAACCGGTTCGTGCCCCGCGGGTCGATCACGATCGCCAAGACCACCCGCGGCCGCGCCGGCACCGCCGGGTTCGTGATCACGCCGGCGCGGGCGACCTCACGCCAGTACTTCAAGAGTGCGACGACCAAGCGGGACGGCGGCACGGCGGTCGCCACCGGCGACCGCACCCGCCGCCTGCGGCTCGGCAGGTACGTGATCCAGGAGACCGACGTCACGCCCGTAGGCGACGGGCGGTGGACGCTGCTCGCGGTCACCTGCGGGGGACGGCTGCGCGCGTTCCAGCAAGGGCAGACGATCGTCGAGCTGACCGCCGAGCATCCGCACGCGGTGTGCCGGTTCATCGACGCGTTCACCCCGGACGCGCCGCCGCTGCCCGACCCGACCCCACCGCCGCCGCAGCCCTCTCCGCCGCCGGATGCTCAGCCCGACCTCGTGATCACCAAGCGGGCGCTGCGCGACGTCGTCCGGTTCGGCGCGGTGGCGCGCTTTGAGATCACGGTCCGCAACGCCGGGGACGCCGCCGCCGAGCAGGTGATCGTGGCCGATGGCCCCGGTGAGAACGCGCAGCCCGTGTCCGCTCGGGCCAGCCAGGGAGGCTGCGGAGAACGCACGCCGCTGATCTGCCGGATCGGGCTCCTGCGCGCCGGCGAGCAAGCCACCATCCGGGTGAGCGTCCGTGCCACCGGCATACCGGAGATCAGCAACCTCGCCGTCACGGGGAGCGCCACACGCGAAGCAACGCTCGCCAACAACGTCGCACGCGCCCGCATGCGCGTTCGCTCAGAAGGCGACGTACGCGGCGTGTGCGAGAGCGCCGTCGCGCGCGCCGCCTGTTGAGCTCAGTCGAGTGCGCGGCGGATCCATCCAGTACCCGGGGTGGGAGTCGAACCCACAGAGCTCTCACGAGCAGCGCCTTTTAAGGGCGCGGGCTTTGCCAGTTTGCCTACCCGGGCGCGAACGACATCGTACGTGCGGCGGCGTCCGACCGATTTGGCGGGAGACCGGCTACGGATGGCGCGACCTCGGCGAGTGCGGCCAGGAGCGCGGTGGTGGCGGGTGGATCGGGTGGCTCGCCGTAGGTCGCCGCGTAGATGTGTTGCTCTGCTCCGGGTAGCTCGGTCGCCACGATGCCCTTGATGCGGTGGGCGCGCAGGGCAAGTCCGGGGCTGGTCGTCACGCCGAGCCCGGCGGCGACCAGCGCCTGCATCACGACCATGTCGTCGGACGTGTAGCCGATCCTGGGCTCGAACCCTTCGTCGGCGCACATGGAGAGGAGGTGGCTGCGGCACCGGGCGCAGCCGGCGATCCAGGTGGCGTCGCGCGCCGTGGCGAGCGTGTACCCGC
This sequence comes from uncultured Solirubrobacteraceae bacterium, assembly GCA_963792385.1. Classification (GTDB taxonomy): domain Bacteria; phylum Actinomycetota; class Thermoleophilia; order Solirubrobacterales; family Solirubrobacteraceae; genus DASSUW01. Next base: position 405,476 of record CAWBVZ010000006.1, read on the forward strand.
CGTGGGTGGACAGCAGGTACAGCGGATCGTCGAGCAGGTGGTGCAGGCGGACGTCTTCTGGCTCGGGTTCTGTGTCGTCGTAGCGGAAGATGATCGCGACGTCGATCTTGCCGGTGCGCAGCAGTTCCAGCGCCTCGGGTGGGTGCGTGTCGGTCAGGCCGACCTGCAGACCGGGATGCTTGTTGGTCAGCGCTGCGACCGCCCGCGGGACGAGTGATCCGATCACCGAGGAGAAGCTGGCCAGGCGCACCCGGCCGGCGGTCAGCCCGACGTGTGCGGCGAGCTCGGCGTCGGCGGTGTCGAGCCGCCCGATGATCTCGGCTGCCCGGTCGGCCAGCAGCTGTCCGGCGGGGGTGAGCCGGATGCCGCGCCCGGCGCGTTGCACCAGCTGCGCGCCGGTCTCGGCCTCGAGCCGGGCGAGGTGGTGACTGACCGTCGGCTGCGTGTAGTGCAGCTCCTTCGCCGCCGCCGTGACCGAGCCGAGCCGGGCGACGGAGTCGAGGACGCGCAGTCGAGTGACGTCCAGCATCTATCGAGCTTATCTATGGGCCAGCGTGAAGGTTGGCATTGGACGTATGAGGCGATTGACCGCAAGCTGAAGGCATGACCGCGACTCAGATCCGCCCCGCCACCCAGCTGAGCTCACTCGTCGCCGGCATCCGCACCGCCGTGGACAGCCATGTCGACTGGGAGGGGACCGCGCAGCTCGTGGCCGACCAGCTGCGCCTGCACCTGCCCACCCCGGACGTCCTGACCGCCGCGCAGCGCCTCGGCTCACCCGACGACTACGTCGGCCACAACCTGTACGTCGAGCCGGACGGATCGTTCTCGATCGTCGGCCTGGTCTGGCGGCCCGGGCAATTCACCCGGATCCATGACCACATGACCTGGTGCGTCTTCGGCGTCATCCAGGGCGTCGAACACGAGGAGCTGTTCGACGCCGACTTGAACTTGGTCGGCCGCAACGAGAGCCACGTGGGCGACGTCAGCGGCTTCGCGCCGCCCGGCGACATCCATCGCGTGCGCAACATCAGCGACACGACGGCGATCTCGATCCACATCTACGGCACCGACATCACCCGCGTCGGCTCCAGCGCCCGCCGCTACTACGACTGACCCCGACCATCCAAAGGAGCACCAGCCATGTCACTTGCCCGCGTCCAGAACTTCTCCATCTCACTCGACGGCTTCGGCACCGGTGAGGGCCTAAGCGCCGACGCATATTTCGGTCACGCCGGGGATCGGCTGCACGAGTGGATGTTCGCCACCGGGTGGTGGCACGGCGATAAGCCCGGCGGTAGCGGCGGCATCGATGACGCCTTTGCGCGGCTGTTCGATCCCGGGATCGGCGCCGAGATCATGGGTGCCGGGAAGTTCGGCGCGCCCGGATGGCAGGAGGACCCGGAGTGGAAGGGCGCGTGGGGTCCCAACCCGCCGTTCCACACACCGGTCTTCGTCCTCACCCATCACCCACGCCCGTCCGTCGAGATGGAGGGCGGCACGACGTTCCACTTCATCGACGCTTCGCCTGCAGAAGCACTCGAGACAGCCCGCAAGGCCGCGAACGGCAAGGACGTCCGCCTCGGCGGAGGTCCCAGCATAATCCGCGACTTCCTGGCTGCCGGGCTCGTCGACCACATGCACGTCGTGGTGGTCCCGATCCTGCTCGGCCGAGGCGTACGCCTCTGGGACGGGCTCGAGGGCCTCGAGAAGGACTACAAGGTCGAGGCCACTTCCTCGCCCAGCGGAGTCACGCACGTGACATTCACCCGTGCGGGTGCCTGAACCGCCTCGGTCAGGAACCCTTGAGAATCGCTCGCTACGCTTTGAACTACGCAACTTTCCCGTCGCGTGGGAGTTCCTGCCGCGACGAGACGTATTTGCGCGCCGGTTCTCGCGTAGCGGGATGATCGGCGAGCGACGACAACCTTGGAAGCCTCCGCACTCTCTCACCCAGCCGGCATTGCCGGCGTGCACGGACGCTCGCCGCTGCTGCGGCTGCAGTCGGACGAGCGCCTGATCGCGCTCGTCCGGCGCGGCAACCACCATGCCTTCGAGGCGCTGGTGGCGCGGTATCAGGCGCGGCTGCTCGCGTTCTGCCGCCACATGCTGTCCTCGAAGGAGGACGCGGAGGACGTGCTGCAGGAGGTGTTCGCGGCCGCGTTCAACGCGATCCTCGCCGACGAGCGGGCGATCAACGTGCGGCCGTGGCTGTACCGGATCGCGCGCAACCGGTCGCTCAACCACCTGCGGCGGGCGCAGGCCGTCGGCGTCGACTCGATGGACATCCACCTGTCCGAGCACGGCCAGACGACGGCCGACAAGGTGCATCGCCGCGAGGAGTTCCGGCTCCTGATCGCCGACGTCCAGGACCTGCCCGAGACGCAGCGCACCGCGCTGCTGCTGCGCGAGATCGACGCGCTCTCGTACGACCAGATCGCCGAGGCGATGGAGACCACCATCCCCTCCGTCAAGTCGCTGCTCGTGCGCGCCCGCGTGTCGCTTGCCGAGGCGGCGGAGGCGCGGCTGCTCACGTGCGAGGAGGTCCGCAACGAGCTCGGCGAGGTGGCCGAGGGCCTGACCCGGACGACCGCTCCCGTGCGGCGCCATCTCCGCACCTGCGATCGCTGCGCCACCTTCCGCAAGCAGCTGCGCCAGACCAACAAGGCGCTCGCCGCCCTGTTCCCGGTCGGCCCGCTCTTCCTGCTCAAGAAGACGCTGCTCGCGCACCTGGGCACCAGCGCCGCGGCCGGCGGTGGCACGGCAGCCGCCTCCGGGAGCGCGGCCGCCGCGGGCGCCGCCGCCGGTGGCGCGATGCAGGCCGGGCTGAGCACGCTGGCCACCAAGACCGTGGCCGGGCTGGCCGCGGCGGCGATCGTCACCGCGGGCGCCGTCGAGGTCAAGCAGGTGACCCACAAGCCGCGCGACAAGACCACCGCTGTGATGGCCGCGGCCGCGCCCGTCGCTGCCGCCGTGGCTCCTGCGGTCGCCGCCCCGGCGCCGGCAGCGGAGAAGGCACAGCCGCGCTCGACCGGTGACCGCTACAAGCCGGACGCCAAGAAGGCGAAGGCGGCGGACGCCAAGGCGCCCGACAAGGCCGCCACGGTTCCGGCCATCGCGACCCCGGCGCCGCTCGAGCAGCACGACTCGGCCACGAGCGAGCTGCCGACCGAGACGACCGGCTCGACCGAGGAGAACGGCGGCGTGATCGTGTCGCCGCCGATCCAGCCCGGCGAGGCGACGACACTGCCGTCCCCGTCGCCGCAGCCGGCCCCGACGCCGACGCCCACCGGGCCGACGCCGACCCCCACCCCCACCCCGACGCCGGAGCCCACTCCGACGCCGGAGCCGACGCCGACGCCGGACCCGAGTCCGTCGCCGTCGCCCACGCCGCAGCCGTAGGGCGGGCCCACGGCGAATAGGCTGCGTCGTCGATGATCGACTTCGACGACTTCCTGAAGGTCGACATGCGCGTCGGGCGCGTGGTCACGGTCGAGGACTTCCCCGAGGCCCGCAAGCCCGCGTACAAGCTGACGATCGACTTCGGCCCCGAGATCGGCACCAAGCGCTGTTCGGCCCAGATCACCAACTACGCCAAAGACGAGCTCGAGGGACGCCTCGTCGTCGCCGTAGTCAACTTCCCGCCGCGCCAGATCGGCCCCTTCATGTCCGAGGTGCTGACGCTCGGCGCGAGCGACGACGAGGGCCGCGTGATCCTGCTCGCGCCCGACACGGCGGTGCCGCTCGGCGCCCGCATCCACTAGGCGCTACGCCGCCTGGCGCGCGAGCGAACGTCAACCCCGCTGGGTGGGGAGGCGGGCGTCCGCTGACCGCGGTGAGAGTCGGATTCGTCGGCCTCAGCCCGACAAAGTCGACGCTCGTGTGCATTTCGCACCAATCGCGGGGGACCCACCCCGCGCGTGGTGAGTTATGCACCTCTGGCGTGCGTTTCGCCCCACTCGCGGCTTTACACCGCGCGATTGGTGACTTATGCACCCTCGCCACCGCCCAACGGACACCCACTTCCCCACCCAGCGGGGTTGACGTTCGTCCCGCCGACTACGCCGCCTGCAGCAGGCCGATCACCTTCATGCGCCGCTCGAGCGCCTTCATCGCGAACGCACGGGTCTCCGCGACGGTGACGCCGAACAGCGTCACCTCGTCGTCGCCGCCCTCCATCCAGTGCGGCTTCAAGACCCCGTCGGCCACCGGCGCGACCTCGGTCAGCGTGCGCTGGATCGCGGTCACGTAGCGCGGGTCACGGCGCACCATGTCGCGCAGGAAGCGGGCGCCGAAGGCGACGTGGCGGTGCTCGTCGCGCGCCACGAGCGTGAAGCCCTTCACGAACGCCGGCAGCGTGCCCTGCCGCTCGTTGAAGTCCATGATGAAGTGCTGGCCGGTGAGCGCGAGCATCCCCTCGATCACCATGTGGTAGAGCGTGATCGCCTCGACGAGCGTCTCGAGATCCTCGGGCTCCGCAGCAAGCCGGTCCACGCGTGAGCGGAGCATCTCGTCGAACAGCACGCCGAACTCGCGGTTGAGGTGCGTCGACGTCTCCGCCAGACGCTCCTCGAGGTTGTCGGCCTCGAGCACCCCGACCTCGCTGTAGAAGCGGTCGAAGAACACGACGTGGCGGGCCTCGTCGGCGATCTGCGTGCACAGGAACAGCCGCATCTCCTCGTCGGGCGCGGCGCGCATCATCGGCCCCAGCTCCGCCGCCACGCGCTGCTCCCCGATGAAGAACGACGACAGCCCGTACATGCGCTGGAAGCGCTCGTCCTCGGAGATCCGCTCGTGCCAGTCGATGCGGTCCTGCGTGAAGTCGAGGTCCTGGGTGGCCCACTGCTGGCGCTCCCACAGGTCGTACAGCTGGCGGTAGCTCAGCAGGTGCGACTCGCCGCGGTCAGCCGAGGCGAGCAGCCCCGGGTCGCTCGTTGCCTGGAAGTCGGTCCGCTGCGTGCGCTCGCTCATGCGGGCGAGGTTACTCCCCTCCTGGCTGGCTGGCCAGCCTACCCGCCACCGCACGTAGACTTCGCGGATGCCGCTCAGCGCTCCCGTAGACGGCTTCCGGCTCGCCTATGACCGCACCGGCGACGGACCGCCCGCCGTGCTGCTCCACGGCTGGCCGGGGTGGCGCGCCGACTACCGCGACGTCGTGCCGCTGCTCGCGCCCGAAGCGGACGTCGTCGTCCCGGACCTGCGCGGCTTCGGCGAGTCCGACCGCCACGAGCGACCGCCGCCGGAGGCGTACTCAGCCGCGGCGCAGGCGTCGAGCGTGCTTGCCCTGATCGAGGAGCTCGGGCTCGACCGCCCCGTGCTCGTCGGGTACGACGTCGGCAGCCGGGTCGCGCGGCTGATCGCCGCCGAGCACCCGGACGCGATCCGGGCGCTCGTCCTCTCCCCACCGATGCCGGGCGTGGGCGAACGGATCCTCTCCGCCGGCGCGCAGCGCGAGTACTGGTACCAGCCGTTCCACAACCTCGCGCTCGCCGACGAGCTCCTCGACGGCCGGCCGGACGCGATCCGCAGCTACCTCCGGCACTTCTGGGAGCACTGGGGCGCGCCCGGCTGGTCGCTTCCCCCCGACCGCTTCGATGAGCTTGTGGAGCTGTACGCGCGACCCGGCGCGTTCACGGCCAGCATCGCCTGGTACCGGTCGGGGTCCGGCGGCGTCGCGACCGCGCTCGCGGAGCGCGTGCCCGACCCGGAGGACCGCATCGGCGTCCCGACCACCGTCCTGTGGGGCGAGCACGAGCCGTTGTCCCCGCCCGCATTCTCGGACCGCATCGACGAGTTCTACGCCGACTTCGAGCTGCACATCCTCGAGGGCGTCGGCCACTACGCGCCGCTCGAGGCGCCGCAGAGCGTCGCCGAGGCTACGGTCCGGGGTCTACGCCGGTGATCAGCAGGGCCTTGCCGGCCACGCCCGCGTCGATCATGTAGCGACCCGGCCGCCGGCCCGCCAGCCGTGCCCGCCCGGTGTCGCCGGGTCCGACAGCGATCGGCCTCGCGCCCTCGAGCCGCACCACGACTTCGACCGGCAGCTTGTTGTGCACGATCAGCTCGAGCGCGAGGAAGCCCGGCACCGAGACCTGCGGCGGCGTGATCCCGCCGTTGTCGAGCGTGAGCTCGATCGGCACGCGGACCTCCTGCTCGTCACCGGCGCCGCCCGGCTGGTCCTCGGGATTCTCCGGCGTCGGCGCATCGGTGGCGGTCGCCGTCGGAGTGGCCGTCGGCGTCTCGGTCGGTGTCTCGGTCGCCGCGGCCGGCGGCGAGGGCGTCGGCGCCGGCGCTGACGTGGGCTCATCGTCGCCGCCGCACCCGGCCAGGGCGGCGGCGGCAACGAGCGCGATCAGCAGTCGGCGGCGGATTGCGCCACCTAGTTCCCGATCGAGAACAGCGCCTCGAGGTCGTGCTGCGAGAAGACCTCGAAGGCGACCATCGTGTGCGTGCGCCGTATGCCCTGGATCTTGGCGAAGCGGTGGGTGACCACCTCGGCCACCTCCTGCGGTGCGCGCACGCGCAGGATCGCGACGAAGTCCCACTCGCCGGTCACGGAGTACGCCTCGGCCACGCCCTCGATGCTGGCGAGCGCCCCGCCGAGATCCTCGATCGCCGAGCGCTCGGCCTCGATGAGGACGATCGCGTGCGTCACTTGACTTTGTGCGTCCCACCCGGATCGAGCACGATGACCTCGGAGAAGCCGGCGTTCTGGACGTCGGACTTGAAGGCCTCCGCGTCGGTCTCGACCGGCGGGAACGTGTTGTAGTGGCACGGAATGACCTGCTGCGGCTCGATGAACCCGACCGCTGTCACGGCGTCGTAGCGATCCATCGTGTAGTGGCCGCCGATCGGCACGAGCGCCAGGTCGACCTTGTCGCCGCGCTGCGCGATCAGCTTCAGGTCGCTGAACAGCGCGGTGTCGCCGAGGTGGTAGACGAGGCGATCGCCGATGTGGATCAGCAGGCCGGCCGGCATGTGCGCCGTCCCGCTCGGCGAGGTGGCGGTGTGGAAGGCGGGCACGAGCTTGACCCAGCCCCAGTCGAACGCGACGGTGCCGCCGAGGTTCGGGTCGCGCACGTCGAGGTCCTGCTGGGAGAGCTCGTCCGCCAGCTCGGTGATCGCCACCACCGTGGCGTTCGTGCGCTTGGCAATGTCCACCACGTCGCCGAAGTGGTCTTGGTGCCCGTGGGTGAGCAGGATCACGTCCGGCTCGAGTTCATCGGCGGCGACGGCCGCGGCCGGGTTGCCGGTCAGGAACGGGTCGACGAGCACCGTCGCCCCTCCAGCCTTCAACTCAAAGCAGGCGTGCCCCAGGAACCGGATGTCGACAGCCATGTTTCAGTCTCCTTTCATCAGCGTCTGCGCAAGCTCATACCCAACGGCGACGCCCACGAGCATGCTCAGGCGGGTCTCCTCGGCGATCAGCGTCCGCACAGCGGTGAGCCGCTCCTCGGGGTCGGGCTTACCGGCCGCCTTGAGCACCTCGGCCTGGTGCGCGGATCCGAACCAGTCGGCCGACGAGAGCGCCTGATCGAGGATGCGCTGGATCTGCGGCGCCTTGGCGCTGATGATCCGCTGGGCCTCCTCGAGACGCTGCGGGTCGCTCAGGGCCTCGATCGCGGCGTCGATCTCGGCGTCGGAGTGGCGCTCGGGCACGGACGGGCATCATAGGAGCCGACGGCCGCGCCGCCGACGTCCGTGCTCGTGGCCTAGCGTTCGCGCAGCCGCGCGAGGAAGAGACCGAGGATCACGCCGATCAGGCCGCCACCGAGGCCGGCCAGCGCGCTCGCGCTCTCCGTCGCCAGCGGCAGCACGATCAGGACAGCCGCGATCGCGAGCGCCCCGAGCAGGTCCGAGTCGTCCTCGATACCGCGGCGGCGGCCGAGCACGTCGCGCATCGCCCAGGCGCCGACCAGCGCCAGCGCCGCGCCGTTGCCGCCCGCGGTGATCAGCCCGATGTCGTCGCCGACGATCGCCAGGGCGTTCCCGCCCGCGCCGCCCACGAGGAACACCAGCAACGCCGCCAACGGGCCGTGGCGGCGTTCCAGCAGCCAGCCGAACAGGAAGATCGCTCCGAGCGCGACGACCTCGTAGCCGGTGCTCGGGTAGTAGAAGAGCGCGGTGACCGTGCGGTAGTACTCGTCCTTCGTCTCCGGCAGGAGCACGACGTCGAGGATCGACCACAAGCCGGCGCGCGCCCCGAGCGTGAAGATGGCCGAGGCGAGGACGAGCGTGATCGTGGCGTACGGCCGCCGTTCTGCGCGGATGCCCGGGATCTCACCCGGCTTCAGGCGGCTGAGCGTCGTGCGCTTCCGGCGCGGGGGCTTCTGCTCCTTGCCGCTGCCGGCGCGCTCCAGCTTCGGCGCGCGCTTGCGCAGCCGTGTTCCGCAGTACGGGCATTCCGTGATGTACGGAGACACCTCGGAGCCGCACTTCTTGCAGACGACGAAGAGGTCCGGTCCGCTCGCCATGGACGATCGATTCTACGCGGCCGCGCTTAGGCGGCCGAGCCGACTACGCCCTCACTGGTTCGTCGCGTCGACGATCTCGCGCATGACCTCGCCGTAGTCGTGGTTTGCCTGGTAGACGAGGCGCTGCCGCTGGGCGCCGTTGCCGTTCTCGAGAATGTCCTCGATCGCCTCGAGCTCGTTGGCCGATCCGAGGTCCTGGGCGTGCTCGCGCAGCCGGTCGTACAGCCGCTTCGCCAGGTCCTTGGCAGAGATCATCCGGCGCTCCGGGAGGTCGACCAGCTCGCCCTGCATCCCGTGCCGGGCCGCCAGCCACTTGTTCTCGTCGAGCATCTCGTACGGGTAGCGGGCGAGTTGCTTGCCGGCCTCGTAATGCTCGGCCAGCTCCTTCACCATCGCCTGGGTCAGCGCCGCCAGCGCCAGCGTGTGCTCGACCCGCGTCTGCGCATCCATCGCCCGGATCTCGACGGTGCCGAAGTTCGGGTGCGGGCGGACGTCGTACCACTGGAACGTGTAGTCGTCGATCACGCCGGAGTCGACCATGAAGCCGATCCGGCGCTCCCAGTCGGCCCAGTCCTCGTAGTACGGCGGGATGCCAACGCGCGGGAACGCGCGGAAGATCGGCATCCGAGTGGAGGCGAAGCCGGTCTCGTCAGCGCGCCAGAACGGCGAGTTCGCAGCGAGCGCGAACAGGATCGGCACGTGCACGCGCATGCCGTTGGCGATGTGGATCGCCTTGTCGGCGTCGTCGACGCCGACATGCACGTGCAGGCCGAAGATGATCTCCTGGCGCGCCACGAACCGCAGCGCGGCGATCAGCTCGCGGTAGCGCGGGTGTGAGGACACCCGCTGGTCCTCCCACATCGCGAACGGATGCGTGCCGGCGGAGCCGATCAGCAGGTCACGCCGGCCGGCTGCCTCGGCGACCGCGCGTCGCAGCGTGCGCAGCTCCTCGCCGGCCGCGCGCGTGTCCGGGTGCGGGTGCGTGGCGATCTCCAGCACCGACTGCAGAAGCTCGGGCTTGACGTCGCCGTCCTCGCCGTACTCCTCGAGCACCGCCTCGATCGCGTTGGCGAGCCCCAGCGTCTCGGCGTCGAGGATCATCAACTCCTCCTCGATCCCGATCGTGTAGCTGGGCCCGGTGAACTTAGGCTCCATCGGCCGCGTACAGTACGAGCCTTCGAAGCAGAACCGACATTTGAACAGGGGGGCGCACCATGGCGCTCGGTTATGACGGCAAGCTCTACATCCTCGCGTTCGACCACCGAGGCTCGTTCCAGAAGAAGATGTTCGGCATCCAGGGCGAGCCGACGCCGGAGGAGACGACGACGATCACCGACGCCAAGCGGCTCGTCTTCGAGGGCATGGAAAAGGCGGTCGAGCGGGGCGTCGACGCGTCCGCGGCCGGCGTTCTCGTCGACGAGCAGTTCGGCGGCGACGTGCCGAAGCTCGCGCGCGAGCACGGTCTGGCACTCTCGATGCCGGTCGAGAAGTCCGGCCAGGACATGTTCGACTTCCAGTACGGCGCCGAGTTCGGCGACCACATCCTGAAGTTCGACCCCCAGTTCTCCAAGGTGCTCGTCCGCTACAACCCGGACGGCGACGCCGAGGCGAACCGGATCCAGCTCGACAAGCTCAAAGAGCTCGCCGACTGGCTCCATGAGAACGACCGCAAGTTCCTGTTCGAGCTGCTCGTGCCGGCCGAGGAGGCGCAGCTCGAGTCCGTCGGCGGCGATGCCGACCGCTACGACGCCGAGCTACGCCCGGAGCTGATGCGGCAGTCGATCGAGAACATCCAGAACCACGGGATCGAGGTCGACATCTGGAAGATCGAGGGCGTCGACCGCCAGGAAGACGCACGCATGCTGATCGACCAGACGCGCAAGGGCGACGGGCGCGAGGGCGTCGTCTCCGTGCTGCTCGGCCGCGGCGCGAGCGACGAGAAGGTCGACCACTGGCTGCAGCAGGCCGCGCCGGTAGAAGGCTTCGTCGGCTTCGCGATCGGCCGGTCGATCTGGTGGGACTCCCTGAAGGGCTTCCTCGACGGCAGCGTCGACCGCGAGACCGCGGCCACCCAGATCGCAGACAACTACCTGCGCTTCATAAAGGTGTACGACGACGCGGAGCAGAGCGCCCACGTCTGAACGGGTCGACCGCGCGGGCTAGAGGGCTCGTGGCGCTAATCTTGCGCTGGTATGCGCATGCGCCAGAGCATCTCCGAGATCGAAGAGGCCTTCTTCGAGGAGATCGAGGAGGACCGGGAGCGGCGTGAGCGTCTGCGGCGCCACGCCGAGCAGCGCTCACGGCGCCGTCACGCCGACAAGACACACCGCAGCGGAACGCTGCGGTTCCTGCTCGTGCTGCTGATCCTCATCGCGACCGCGGTGGTCGTGACGATCGTGATGTTCAACACGCTCTACATCGTGATGCGCTAGGGCCGGCTACTTAGCCGCTTCAGCGCATCATCGACCTCAGCCCGAGCCGACGCCCCTGCGGCGACGTTCTCCTGCTGGATCTCGAGGTAGACCTCTTTACGGAACACGGGAATATCCCTGGGAGCTTGAATCCCAATGCGTACTTTTTCTCCCATGATCGAGAGCACCGAGACCTCGATGTCGTCTCCGATCATGATCGACTGGTTGGACTTGCGTGTCAGTACCAGCATGGCGCCGCCTCCCTGGCGTTTCTCAAGGCTCGGGCGAGGTTAGTGCTCATTCGGCGAATCTCCTATAGGGCCTTCACCCGAAGCCCCTGACCCCTCTTGCGCTAGCCTACCGGCCTCTCATGAGTCGCCGGTCCCTGCGTCCGCAGCTTAACCAGATCCGTGGGTGGGTGCGACAGGGTCGTACAGACGCCTGGATCGCGCACCAACTCGACGTCACCGTCCAGCAGATTCAAGCCTTTAAGCGCGAGCAAGAGCTCGAGGCCGACGGGGCTGAGCCGGGCGGCGCCGCCTTCGAGGAGGTCGACCTGCGCGCCGAGGACGACGCGGCGATCGCCGCCGAACTCGAGGAGGAGGCCAAGCGCAAGGCGGAGGAGGAGGCCGAGGAGGCCGCCCGCAAGGCCGCCGAGGAGGAGGAGGCAGCCGCCGCCAAGGAGGCCGCAGCCGCCGCCGGCGAGGACGGCGGCGAAGCCGAGTCCGAAGACGGGGAGAAGCCCAAGCGCGCCCGCCGCAGCCGCGGAGGCCGCACGCGCCGCCGCACGGGCGCCCCGCGCCCGCTCGAGGGCACGTTCGACCACGGCGAAGAGGGCTATGGGCTGTGGCTCGACCCGGCCGTGCAGGACGATCCGGTCTACGCCGAGCACTGGGCGGGCCACCGGCCCGTCGAGATCACGATCGACGAGGACCAGATCGTGATTCGCCGTGCCGGCGGGAGCGACGACGACGACGAGGACTGAGGGCGCCGGCCGCGCCCGGGCGATCGCCTGGCGCCGCGGCCAGCACGCCGGGCTCTGCGACGTCATCGAGCCCTGGCAGTACGGCACCGCCGTCCGCTGCACGCGGCTGCCGACCTTCTGGAACTACAACAGCCTGCGCGTAGAGGGGCCTGACCCGGGCGTCACGGCCGACGCGCTCGTCGGCGCCGCCGACATCCTGCAGGGCGACCTCGCGCACCGTCAGATCGAGTTCGAGGACGAGATCGCCGGCGAGCGCCTGCGCCCCGGCTTCGACGCGCTCGGCTGGGCGACCGAGCGGCTGGCGTGGATGCTGCTCGACGGCCCGCCTCCGGCGGGACCCGACTTCGAGGAGGTGCCGTTCGCCGCGACGGCGTCGCTGCGGATCGAGTGGGCGCGCTCGGGCCCGGGGGCGCCGGACGAGGTCGCAGCGCGCGGCTTCGCCGACCACGAGGACTCGGTGGCCACGCTGCGCGGCACGCGTGCGCTGGTGGCACGCGACGCCGCAGGCGCCCCGGCGGGCTTCGTGAGCTTCGGGACGCAGGGCGACGACGCCGAGGTCGAACAGGTCTACGTCTCCCCCACCCAGCGCGACCGCGGCATGGGCGGAGGGCTGGTAGCGGCGGCCGCCCGCACGGCCGCCGGGACCGCAACGTTCATTATTGCCGACGACGAGGGCGATTCAAAGCGCCTCTACGAGCGCCTCGGGTTTGCGACCGTGTGGATCCAGCACGTATTCACGCGCCGGCCGCGCTAACTCGTAGGGAGCCGCCGGCCGCCCGCGTAGTCGGTCGCGCCGCGCAGGTAGCGGCCGAAGGCCGCGTCGGCGACCGTGCGGACGTCCCACGCGTACGGGTCCTCGGGCGCGACGGCCACGGCGAGATCGGCGGTCCAACCCGTGCCCTGGTCGTAGAGGTCCACCAGCTCCGCCGACGTGTAGGCGCTGCCGAGGCGGCGACGTAGCTCAGCTTCGATCGCGCCGGTCACCCGCTCGAGCATGCGGATCTCGTCGGGCGGGGCCTCGGCTAGCCGGCGCAGACCGTCCTGCCACTGGGCGAGCGCGTTCTCGTACGACACCTATTTCAGGCTAGCGGCGTGGCAATCCTTCGATCACGTAGGACTTCTCGCCGGCCTTGACCATGCCCAGTCGGCGTGCCTCGCGTTCGAGCGCGGCCGGGTCGCGGAGATCGCGCCGGCGCTCGCGCAGGCGCTGGTTCTCGGCCTTCAGGGCGGCGACGTCCGCGCGCTTGCGACCGGCCTCCTTGTAGGTCGACACCCACGTCGCCGCGGGGCCGACGTAGAGGTAGAGAACGAAGCCGAGGACGACGATCAGGGCCCAACGGCCCAGGCGGTCCCAGCGAATCCGGGTACGGCGCTCCATGCCTTGGGCCTTCGTTCGACATTCGAAGGCCCCTCCCTTTGAAAGAGATCCTTCAGGCGCGGAACACTGACCTGCCGGGATATTCGGCGTCAGCGCCGAGCGCCTCCTCGATCCGCAGCAGCTGGTTGTACTTCGCGACGCGGTCCGAGCGCGAGGGCGCGCCCGTCTTGATCTGGCCGCAGCCGGTCGCCACCGCGAGGTCGGCGATCGTCGTGTCCTCGGTCTCGCCCGACCGGTGCGACATCACCGCCGTGTAGCCGGCCGCGCGCGCCATGTCGATCGCTGCGAGCGTCTCGGTCAGCGTGCCGATCTGGTTGACCTTGATCAGGATCGAGTTCGCCACGCCGGTGTCGATGCCGCGCTTCAGCCGCTCCGTGTTGGTGACGAACAGGTCGTCGCCGACGAGCTGGACGCGGTCGCCGATGCGGTCGGTGAGCGCCTTCCAGCCGTCCCAGTCCTCCTCGTCCATCCCGTCCTCGATCGAGAGGATCGGGTAGCGCTCGGCGAGGTCGGCCCAGTAGGCGGCGAGCTCGTCGGAGGCCAGCGTGCGCCCCTCGTGCGTGAGCTCGTAGCTGCCGCCGGAGAAGATCTCGCTGGTGGCCGGGTCGAGCGCGATCGCCACGTCGTCGCCTGGCCGGTGGCCGGCCGCCTCGATGCCCTCGATCAGCGCCTGCAGCGCCGCCTCGTTGGACTCGAGGTCGGGCGCGAACCCGCCCTCGTCGCCGACCGCGGTGTTCAGGCCGCGCGCCTTCAGCGTCTTCTTCAGCGCGTGGAACACCTCGGCGCCGAGCTGGAGCGCCTCGGCGAACGAGGAGGCGCCGACGGGGACGACCATGAACTCCTGGAAGTCGACCGAGTTGTCGGCGTGGGCGCCGCCGTTGAGCACGTTCATCATCGGGACCGGCAGCACGCGCGCGGACTCGCCGCCCAGGTAGCGCCACAGCGGCTGGCCCTCCTCGGCGGCGGCAGCGCGCGCGGCGGCGAGCGAGACGCCGAGGATCGCGTTCGCGCCGAGGCGCGACTTGTTCGGCGTGCCGTCGAGGTCGATCAGCGCGCGATCGAGGCCCGACTGGTCGAGCGCGTCGGTGCCGTGCGATCGCCTCGGCGATCTCGCCGTTCACGTTCGCCGACCGCCTGTGTGACGCCCTTGCCGCCCCACGCCTCGCCGCCGTCGCGCAGCTCCGTCGCCTCGAACTCGCCGGTCGACGCACCGGAGGGGACCGCGGCGCGGCCGGCCGCGCCCGAGCGCAGCGCGAGCTCGACCTCGACCGTGGGATTGCCACGCGAGTCGAGGATCTGGCGGGCGTGGACGGTTTCGATCTGGCTCAAGTCTGCTCCTCGTTCAGGCGCGCTCGCGCGTAGTAGGCGAGCTGGGCGTCGGGTTCCAGATCCTGCCAATCGGCGCCGTCGCCTGCGGCGAGGTCGGACGCCCCCTGCACGCGCCCGCGGAACCGCTCGGCGGCGGCCCGCAGCGCGAGCTCGGGATCGACCTTGAGCTTGCGCGCGACGTTGACGGCGGCGAAGAGCACGTCGCCGACCTCGTGGAAGGCCGCCTCGCGGTCCCCCTCCGCCGCACGCAGCTCCTCCAGCTCGCCCTCGACCGTCTCGTAGGGGACGTGCGGGAAGTCAAAGCCGCTGGTCGCCGCCCGCCGCTGCACCTTGCGCGCGTACAGCGGTCCGGGCAGGTTCTCCGGCACCTCGCCGAAGATGCCCGGCTCGCGCCCCGGCTCGGTCGCCTTGATCTGGTCCCAGTTGCGCAGCACCTCGCCGGCCGTCTCGGCCTCCACCTCGCCGAAGACATGCGGGTGCCGGCGGATCAGCTTCTGGCGCGTGTGCTCCGCGACCTCGGCGAGCGAGCCGGCGCCGCGCTCCTCCAGCAGCAGCGACAGGAAGTGCACCTGGAAGAGGACGTCGCCGAGCTCGTCGAGCAGCTTCGCGTCGTCGCCGCTGTGAGCGGCCGCCGCCAGCTCGTACGCCTCCTCGACCGTGTGCGGGACGATCGAGCGCTCGTCCTGCTCGCGGTCCCACGGGCATTCGCGCCGCAACCGGCGCGTTAACGCGTCGAGGCGCCGAAGCGCCTCGACGTTCTCATCGCTGTTCGGCGCCACCTACGGCGTCGCGGCCGGCGGCTGGGACGGATCGGTCCCCTCCGCTGGCGGCGGCGTCGGCGTCGCCTTCTCCTTCGGTGCGTTGCTGCACTGCTGCGTCACGAAGCCTTCCTTGCACTCCGTGCGCTCCTTCCACTTCTTCGAGAAGTCCTTGACGAACTTGTCGAGCGCCTTCTGCTGGTTCTGCGACTGCAGCGTCTGGCGGATCGTCTCCTTCGCCTGCTCGAGCGTCTGCTGAGACGCGGCCTGGACCTTGTCGACCTCGAACACGTACCAGCCGAACTGCGTCTTGACGGGCCCGACCACCTTGCCCTTGCTCGCGTCGAAGACGGCCTTGTCGAGCGACTTCTCGAGCGTGCCCTGAGCCTGCGCGGGCAGCTGGCCGCCCTGCGCCTTGGAGGCCTCGTCGATCGAGTACTTCTTCGCGACGGACTTCCACGACTCGCCGCTCGCGAGCGCCGCCTTGGCCTCTTCCGCCTTCGCCTCGCTCTTGGTCAGGGCGATCCGCAGGTCGCGCCGCTCCGGCTGGGCGAAGCGCTCCTTGTTCTTGTCGTAGAACTCCTGGATCTGGGCGTCGGAGACCTTGTCCTTGCCCTTGACGATCTTCTCGCGAATCTTGTTGGACAGCAGGTCGAGCTTGACGCGCTGCATGATGTCCTGCTCGGTCTGGCCGTAGTCCTTGAGGAACTTCTTGTAGTCGGCTTCCTTCGGGAAGCTCTGCTTCTTCTGATCCGCGAAGGACTTCTTGACCTCGGCATCGCTGACCTTGATGCCCATCTCCTCGGCCTCGCCCTGGATCCACTGGAACGACGTCAGCAGCTGGATGACCTGGTCGCGCAGCGCCTCGTACTCCTGCTTGCACTGGGACTTCAGCTGGTCGTCGGTCGTCTTGGGCTGACCCTCGGCGGGCTTCGGCGCGGTCTTCCGCTTGGCGGCGACGCACTTCTCGTAGTCCGGCGGGTCTGGAATCGTTGCGCCCTTCGTGCCACTGGACTTCGATGCAACCTCCATCCAGTGCTGGAACGAATCCTTCTCGATCGCCGTTCCGTCTACTTCAGCAACGGCGTTTCCTGGTACGCCTCCGCAGCCGGCAACAACCGCGACGGTCGCGGCGAGGGCGCACAGGGCGATGACAAGTCGAACTGCCTTCATCATGAGAACCTAAGGGGAGGGGGGACGGTTACGGGAACAGTCGCGCGCGTCGTGCGCAGGCAACTGGGCTTAGAGCCCTCCTCGGCTGAGGCATGGTAGCGGCCTTTTTCCGGCTTCCCCCCAGCGTTCAGCGAGTCTTTAAGCGGCTTCGCGCTGAACGGCCAGCAGCACGTTGGCCGCATTGACCACCGCGGGGAAGCGCTGCTCGGGGTCGTCGGGGACGCGCAGGGACAGCTGGGAGCGCCCTGACTCGTAGATCGCGCCCGGCAGCGCATCGCGCAGCTTGCGGGCTCTCACGCTGTCCAGCTCGATCGGCGTGACAGCCAGCCGGCCGCCGCGGAAGCTGACCGTCTGGGCGCCCGCCTGGCCGAGCTTGATGCGCGCCTGCTGGAGGGTGATGAGGTTGTCCAACGGCGCCGGGATCTCCCCGAACCGGTCGGTGAGTTCCGCCCGCAGCTCCTGCAGCTCGGCCACCTCGCGCGCGCCGGCGATCCGGCGGTGGACGTCGACCTTGGCCTGCTCGTACGGGATGTAGTCGGGCGGGATGTAAGCGTCGACGTTGACATCCAGGCGCACCGGCTCGAACACGTCCGCATCGTCCGCGTCGGGATCGATTGAGCGGACCGCCTCGTCGAGCATCTGCATGTAGAGCTCGAAGCCGAGCGCGGCGACATGGCCGGACTGTTCGTCGCCGAGCAGGTTGCCGGCGCCGCGCAGCTCGAGGTCGCGCATCGCCACCTTGAAGCCTGCGCCCAGCTCCGTGTAGTCGCTCAGCGCGGACAGCCGGTCGGCGGCCTCCTGCGTGAGCGCGGCGGCGCTGGGATACAGCAGGTACGCGTAGGCGCGCTCGCGGCTGCGGCCGACGCGCCCGCGGATCTGGTAGAGCTGGCTGAGGCCGAACAGGTCGGCGCGGTCGACGATCAGCGTGTTCGCCTGCGGGATGTCGATCCCCGACTCGATGATCGATGTCGACACGAGCACGTCGGCGTCGCCGCGCAGGAAGCTCAGCATCCGGTCCTCGAGGAGCTTCTCGTCCATCTGGCCGTGCGCGACCTCGAAACGCAGCTTCGGGCACAGCGCGCGCAGCCGTTCGGCGGTCTCGTCGATGTCGTCGACGCGGTTGTGCAGGAAGAACGCCTGCCCGCCGCGCTCGTGCTCGCGCTCGAGCGCCTGGCGGACCAGCTGCTCGTCGTACTCGCCGACGTATGTCTTGACCGGGCGGCGGCCCTCGGGCGGCGTCTCGATCACCGAGATGTCGCGCAGCCCGGCGAGGCTCATCTGCAGCGTGCGCGGGATCGGCGTGGCGCTCATCGAGATCACGTCGACCTTCAGCTTGATCTGGCGCAGCAGCTCCTTCTGCTTGACCCCGAAGCGCTGCTCCTCGTCGACGATCAGCAGCCCGAGATCCTTCGCCGCGCACGTCGCGGCTGAGCAGCCGGTGGGTGCCGATCAGGATGTCGACCTTGCCCTCGAAGAACCGCTTGACGGCCTCGCGCTGGTCGGCCGGCGAGCGGAAGCGGCTGACCTGCTCGACGTTGAACGGCAGGTCGCGCAGGCGCTCGGAGAACGTGCCGAAGTGCTGCTGGGCGAGGATCGTCGTCGGCACGAGCATCATCACCTGCTTGCCGGCGCTCGCCGCCTTCACGGCGGCGCGCAGCGCGACCTCGGTCTTGCCGTAGCCGACGTCGCCGCAGATCAGCCGGTCCATCGGCCGGTCGGTCTCCATGTCGCCGATCACCGACTCGATCGCGTCGCGCTGGTCGGGCGTCTCGCGGTACGGGAACGCCTCCTCGAGCTCGCGCAGCTCGACCGAGTCGTCCGCGAACGCGTGCCCGCGGCGGCGCTTGCGCTCGGCGTACAGGTTGAGCAGCTCGCCCGCCAGCTCCTGCGCGGCGCGCCGGGCGCGCGCCTTCATCGCGTCCCAGCGGTTGCCGCCGAGCTTGCTCAGCGGCGGGTGCGAGCCGTCGGCGCCGACGTAGCGCGAGATCTTCGCCAGCTGGTCGACGGGCAGGAAGACCTTGTCCGTGCCCTGGTACTCGAGGTTTAGGTAGTCGCGCGTGACGCCGGCGACGGTCTTGGTGTCGAACCCTGCGAAGCGCGCGATCCCGTGGTCCTCGTGGACGATGATGTCGCCGGTGCGCAGGTCGGTGAACGAGCGCAGCAGTCCGCGGCCCTTGCGCGTCGGCCGCGTGGACGACTTGCGGCGGTGGATCAGGCGGTGCTCCGGGAACGCGGCCAGCTTCAGACCCGGCGCGATGAAGCCGTCGCGCAGGTTCGCCTCGGTGAAGACGAGGCCGGTGGCGCCGCCGTTGAGGTCCGCCTTCAGGCGCGCGAGGTTGTACGCGGCGCGCTCGGCGGCGCCGCGCTGCGGCCAGGTGACGACCGTCGTGTAGCCGGAGCGCGTGAGCTTCTCCAGCTCGGCCTCGGCCTCCTTCAGCGAGCGGGCGGCGAAGTCGGCGGCCTGCGCGCGGAGCTCGGTCGGCTGGTCGCCGGAGATCGACGAGAGGCGGACGGCGGCGCGCTCGCCGAGCGTGGCGAGGATCCGGTCGGGGTCGACGTAGAGGTGGTGGGCGTCCTCGTCGTGGAAGGCGGCGCGTGACGTCCTGCCAGTGGTCGCGCAGGCTCGGCTCGGTGTCCTCCTCGGCGGCGATCACGATCTGCGCCTCGCCCGGGATCAGGTCGAGCAGCTCGCGGAAGCGGTCGACCGGCAGCAGCTCGGCGACGTCCGGGCGGTCGTCCTCGCTGTCGCCGGCCGCGATCTCGGCCAGCTCGCGGTGCTCGGGCGCCAGCTCGGCGGCGGGCGCGATCTCGACCGCGTCGGCCTCGCCGAGGCTGCGCTGGGTGAAGGTGGAGAACCAGCGCAGCGAGTCGATCTCGACGTCGAACATGTCGACGCGCACCGCGCGCTCCTCGGTGGCCGGGTAGATGTCGAGCAGCCCGCCGCGGACCGCGAACTGGCCGCGCTCCTCGACCTGGTCGACGCGCTGGTAGCCGGCGGCGACGAGGTCGTTGGCGGCCTCGTCGAGGTCGAGCAGGTCGCCCTTGCGGAGCGTGAAGCCGTGCGGGCGCAGCTCGGGATCGGGGACCTTCTCGCTCAGCGCGACGGCGGAGACGATCACGACCGGCTGCTCCGATCCCGGCGGCGTGTCGGTCAGCGCGTCGAGCGCGGCGACGCGGAGGCCGACGAGGTGCGGCGGCGGCGTGAGGTGGGACTCGTAGGCGACGCCGCGGCTCGGGTAGTAGCGGACCGCGCGCGGGCGCAGCCACGCGCGCAGGTCCTGCGCGAGGTCGCGTGCGGAGCGGTCGTCGCCGGCCACGACCACGGTCGGGCGGCGCATGTCGCGGTCGGCGAGCGCGGCGATCACGAACGGCCGCAGCGACTGCGAGACGAACGCGGAGCCGCCTTCGTCGGCGAGCTTTACGGCCGCAGGGTCGTGGTCGAGATGGTTGAGGAAGGTGCGGAGAGCCATGGGGAGCGCGCATGCCAAACGCCGCGCCAAGGCGCGGTGGGCAGTGCAGCACTGAGTCTACGACCGAGCCCGCGCGAGGATGTTGAGCCGCACGTAGTCCGCGACCGGCTCGTCCAGCTCGGCGATCACAGCGTCCACGAACGGCGCGCGCAGCGCCGGCTCGAGGCGCTCGGTGTGCGAGCCGAGCGCGACGGTGCCGAGGTACTCGTGCGGGTCGTCGGGCGCGACGCGGACGCCGTACGACCACGTCCACACGTCGACCCAGCCGAGCCGCCGCAGCCGCTCCTCGGTCTCGGCCGGCGAGGCGAAGTTCCACGGGCCGGGCCACCCTGCCAGCGCGGGCGCGAACGGCTCGCGCTCGCCGACCCGGCGGGCCGCGGCGTCGAGCGCGGCGACGTTGCCGGCGCCGCCGCACTGGGCGACCAGCCGGCCGCCGGGCACGAGCACGCCGAGCAGCCGCGCGAACAACCGCTCGTGGTCGGCGATCCAGTGGAAGGTCGCGGTCGAGAGGATCGCGTCGACCGGCCGTTCGAGCTCGAGCTCCACCAGGTCGGCGACGCGCACGTCAACGCTGTCTCCGAGCCGCTCGCGCGCCTGCTCGACCATCGCCGGCGAGCCGTCGACGGCCACGACCTCACCGCGCGGCAGGCGCTCCACCAGCGCCGCCGTCACGCGCCCGGTGCCGCAGCCGGCGTCGAGCACCCGCTCGTCGCCGCGCAGATCCAGCCGGTCGAGCACATCGCGCCCCATCGCCTCGAGCGGCGCCGACACCCGCTCATACGAGGTCGCATTCCAGTCGCGCGGCGGCATACATCCGTACGTTATCGCGAACGGGGTCAGACCCCTGTTAGAGCGCCCTACGGGGGTCAGACCCCTGTTAGGGCGCCCTACGGGGGGTCAGACCCCTGTTAGGGCGCCCTACGAGGGGTCTGACCCGCCGAGCACGAGTCGCTCGGTCTCGTCGCGCGCACGCTCGACGAGCTCGGCGACCTCGGCAGCGGGCTGGCGCCACTTGCCGAGCACGTGGGCGCTGACCAGCTCGGGATCGGTCGTGTCGGGCCGGCCGACCCCGACGCGGACGCGATGGAAGTCCGGCGAGCCGAGGTCGCGGCGGAGCGATTTGAGGCCGTTGTGGCCGGCCAGGCCACCACCGAGCCGGACGCGGATGTCGCCGAACGGCAGGTCGATCTCGTCGTGCACGACGACGATCCGGTCGAGGTCGAGCTTGTAGGCGCCGCGTGCGGGGCCGACCGAGCCGCCGGACTCGTTCATGAAGGTCTGCGGCCGCAGCACGGCGACGCGCGGGCCGCCCGGGCCGGTCCGGCCCTCGGAGAGCAGGCCCGCGAACTTCTTCTTCGGCTTCGGCAGATCCCAGCGCTCGGCCAGCGCCTCGGCCACGCGGAACCCGACGTTATGCGGGCTGTCGGCGTAGCCCGGGCCCGGGTTGCCGAGCCCGACGATCAGCCAGTCGACCGGTGTGGAGGTGAAGAACTTCAGCTCTCGTCCGAGTCGGCCTTGTCCTCGGCCTCCCCGGCGGTCTCGCCGTCTTCGCCCTCAGCCTCGACCGGCACGCCGTCCTCGCCGACGACCGCGGTCTCGGTCTCGATGTCCTCTTCGACCGGCTCGAGCGTCGGCGGGGTGATCGTGGCGATCACGAGCTCGACGTCGTCGAGCAGCGTCACGCCTGCGGGCGCCTGCAGGACGGCGAGCGTCACGGTCTCGTTCATCACGAGGCTCGACACGTCGTAGATGATCGTGTCGGGGATGTCGCCCGGCAGCGCCTCGATGTTGACCTCGCGCAGCTCCTGGTTGAAGATGCCGCCCTCGGTGACACCCGGCGCCTCTTCGTGCCCGGTGAACTCGATCGGCACGGTGGCGTGGATCATCACGTCCATCCGGACGCGCAGCAGGTCGACGTGGACCGGCTCGCCGCGCACGGGATGGCGCTGGACGTCCTTGATCAGCACGTTGTCGTTCGTGCCGCCGTCGACGGCAACCTCGATCACCTGGCCTGCGTGGGCGAGCGTGTTGCGCAGCGTGCGCGCGTCGACGGCGAAGTGCAGCGGCTCGTCGCCGCCGCCGTAGATGACGCCGGGCACGAGCCCCTCGCGGCGCAGCCGGCGGGCGGAGCGCGAACCTTCCGGGGCGCGGGCGGTGACGGGAAGTGTGGAGTCGGTGGAGGCCATAAGGCGGCTGCCGATGGTAGCGAAAACCGCGTCTGCCGAATGCGCTCCGGGGGTACCCTCTTACGTGATGAGTCCCGACCAGGAGCTCATGGTCATCTTCGGAGCGCTGCATCTCGTAGCGTTGGCGCTTGGCGTCCTGCTCTTCGTTCTGTTCCTGCGCTCGGAGAGCGGATCCGGCCAGCGGCCGCCCGAGGAAGACGACGGCGGCGGGGGCGGCAACGACCGCATCTCGAACCGCCCGAAGATCTCTCCGTCCGGCGGCATCCCGCTGCCCGACGCCGACCCGGCCCCGTTCCGCCTGCGCGGGCACGGCCGGCCCCGCAGCGCACGGCCAGCGCGCCGGCACGTGGTCGAGCCGGCGCGGCCGAACCGCAGGCGCGTCACCAACTAAGCGGCAGGGCTCAGCCGCGTGCGGACACGGCGCTGCAGGTGCCCGTGCTCGCCGGTCGACGGCTCCGCGCTGAACCGGCGCGCCGCCACGACCAGCCCCACGACGCCCCAGGCCGCGATCACCGCGAGGTGGCCGGGCGCCCAGCCGCCGCCCGTGGTCTGCGGCACGAAACACGCGTCGAACGCGTCGACGATGTGGTAGAGCGGGAAGAAGTGGGCGATCGCGGTGAGCCAGTCGGGAGCGCCGTCGAGCGGGAACCAGATGCCCGAGATGAACGACAGCGGCAGGAACGTGAACTGCGCGGCCGGTGCCGCCTGGTCCGCGGTCTTCACGAGGCTCGCCACCGCGAGGCCGAGCGCCGACAGGCACGCCGCGCCGAGCGCCAGCGTCACGATCGCCGCCGGCAGCATGCGCGGATAGATCTCGACGCCGAACGCCGGCACCGCGACCGCGAACATCAGCACGACGCTCGCGAACCCGGTGATCGAGGCGCCGGTGAGCCATGCGCCGAGGTAGGTCGGCATCGGCAGCGGCGTGCCGCGCACGCGCTTGAGCAGGCCCAGGTCGCGGGCGTTGGCGAGGCCGAAGATCACGCTCGTGTAGCAGGCCATCGAAAGGGCGAAGATGCCGATCGACGGCGTGTAGAACTGCGCGAATCGCACCTCACCGCCGGCGGTGCCCGCCGCGGCGACCATCGCGTCGCCGTTGAGCCCGGCGAACAGCACCAGGAACATCAGCGGGAACGCGAAAGTGAAGAACAGCACGCGCGGAATGCGCAGCGTCAACTGCACGCGCGCGACGATCCAGCGGCGCAGCAGGGAGAGGTCGGTACGGGTCATGCGGACTCCTGGGCGGTCAGCTGGAGGTAGACGTCTTCGAGCGTCGGCGGGCTGACGGTCAGCGCTTCGAGCTCGATGCCGCGGACGGCCGCCCACGACAGCAGCGGAGCGAGGTCGCTCGTGGGCGTCGGCGTGCTGAACGACACGGCCTGCCCGCGCAGCTCGACGCCCTCCGGCAGCGGCAGCTCGTCCGCGTCGAACCCGGCGGGCACGCGGAAGCTCACGAGCACCGCCGCGGCGGTACGGCCGCGGCCGAGCGAGTCCGGCGTGCCCTCGGCGATCACGCGGCCGTCCGCGATCACGACCACGCGATCGGCGAGACGCTGCGCCTCCTCCATGTAGTGCGTCGTCAGCAGGATCGTCTTGCCGAGCGAGCGCAGGCCTGCGATCAGCTCCCAGGACTGGCGGCGCGCGGCGGGGTCGAAGCCGGTCGTCGGCTCGTCGAGGAACAGCAGCTCCGGGTCGCCGCCGAGGCCGAGTGCGAGGTCGAGCCGCCGCCGCTGGCCGCCGGAGAGCGTCTCGACGTGCGCGCCGGCGACCGCGCCGAGGCCGACGAGGTCGAGGACCTCGCCCGCCGGCAGCGGGCTCGGGTAGGCGGCGCTGTAGAGCTCGACCGCCTCGCGAGCGCTGAGCTTGGCGTCCACGGCGCCTTCCTGCAGGACGATGCCGATGCGCTCGCGGAACGCCCGCTCGCGGCGACCGGGATCGAACCCGAGCACCCGCACCTCGCCGGCGTCGGCGCGGCGATGGCCTTCGAGGATCTCGACGAGAGTGGTCTTGCCGGCGCCGTTCGGGCCGAGCACGGCGAGTACCTCGCCGCGGCGGACCGTGAGGTCGAGGCCGTCGAGCGCCTGCACACCGCCGTCATACGACTTGCGCACGCCGCGGACCTCGATGGCGGGCTCCGCGGCACCCGCGGCTGCCGCGGTCGCGGCGACTTCGAGCGAGTTCGTGATCATGTCCCTCAATGTCGTACCCAGTCGGCGATCCGTCATCGGCGGACGGGTCGAACCTGGATCTCCACCCGTGGGTGGAGACGCGGCGCGGCGGTTCCACCCTACCGGCGATGACGCGCACCGGTGCGCGCCCTACCGTTTCTCGCGTGGTACTGCGTTCCTATATCCGCGGCGAGCCGCCATTGAGTCTCTTCGGGACGGTGGCAATGACGGTGATCGTGTTCGTGTCGCTGTTCACCGACCCGCGGCCCGGCCTGCACGGCGACGGGCCGCTGGTGGCGCTCGCGGTCGTCGCGCTCGTCACCGGGATCCTGCTGAGCGTGACGCGCGCCGACATCCCGGCGTGGCGCCGGGTGACGGGTCTGGCGCTCGTCGCCGCCGGAACCTGGGCGCTGACGGCTCTGCAGCCCGTGGGCGCCGTCTTCGGCGCGCTGTTCTACATCGTTGTCATCTCGGCGATGCGGCTCGAGCTGATCCCGGCGCTGATCGTGAGCGTCGTCGCCGTCGTAGGCGAGTGCGTCGTGATCGGCCTGACGGCGGACGACCCGACAGGTGGGATCGTCGGTACCGCGTTCTCGGTCATCCCGTGGTTCCTGGTGGCCCGCCTGCTGCGCCGGCTGTTCCAGGGCCGCGCGGAGGCTGAGGAGCTGGTCGCGGAGCTGCGCGAGTCGCGCGCCGCGCACGCCGAGTCGGCGGCGCAGGCCGAGCGCGGCCGCGTTGCGCGCGACATGCACGACGTGCTCGCGCATTCGCTGTCGGCGCTCGCTCTGCAGCTCGAGGGCGCGCGCCTGCTGGCGCAGGACCGCGGGTCGGACCCGGAGGTCGTCGCCGCCGTCGAGCGCGCGCATCACCTCGCGGCCGAGGGCTTGGCCGAGGCGCGCGACGCGATCGGCGCGTTGCGCGGCGACGAACTGCCCGGTCCCGAGCGCCTGCAGCAGCTGGCGGACACCTACGCCGGCGACTGCCGCGTAACCGTGAACGGGACGCCGCGCGAGCTCCCGTCCGAGGCGCGCCTGGCCGTGTACCGAACCACCCAGGAGGCGCTCACGAACGTGCTCCGCCACAGCGCCGCGGACCGCGTGGAGATCGTGCTCAACTATGAGGACGACGGAACTCGGCTGATCGTCCAGGACCACGGACCGGGGGCGCCGGTCACCGTCGGACCCAGCAGTCAGGGCAGCGGTTACGGCCTGACCGGGATGCGCGAGCGGGCGGAGCTGCTCGGCGGGCGCCTCAACGCGCAGCCGACGGCCGACGGGTTCCGGGTCGAGCTGTGGCTCCCCCGTTGATCCGCGTCCTGCTCGCGGATGACCAGCGCGTCGTGCGCGAGGGCCTGGGCACGCTGCTCTCGCTGCTCGACGGCATCGAGCTGGTCGGCACCGCCGCCGACGGCGAGGAGGCGATCGCGCTCGCGGCCAGGTACGACCCGGACGTCGTACTGATGGACCTGCGGATGCCGCGCTGCGACGGGATCGAGGCGATCCGACGGCTGACCGCGCTCGGCGAGCGGCCGCGCACGATCGCGCTCACGACCTACGCCGACGATGCGTCCGTGCTCGGCGCGCTGCGGGCCGGAGCGCGCGGCTACCTGACCAAGGACGCGGGCGCAGAACAGATCCAGGCGGCGGTCGAGGCGGTCGCACGCGGCGACGCGGCGATCGACCCGGCCGTGCAGCACCACGTGCTCGCCGCGCTGACCGTCCCCGCGGCCGAGCGCCCAGCCGATCTCCCGGACGGCCTCACGCCGCGCGAGGCCGAGGTGCTCGCGCTGATCGCGTCCGGCCTGACGAACGCCGAGATCGCCGAGAGGCTCGTGGTGAGCGCGGCCACGGTCAAGAGCCACGTCAACCACATCTTCGCCAAGGCCGGCGTCCGCGATCGCGCGCAGGCCGTGGTGTACGCGTACGGCAACGGGCTCGCCGACCCGCCTCGTAACTAGCGCGCCGGTTCGCCGAACTGGTTCACGGCGCGGAACAGGGCCTGCACGTCGGCCCACGCCGGCTTCGGCGCGCCGTCGTAGGTCAGCAGCGCCTTCTGGTGGATCGGCGGGGTCGAGAACGGGTTGCCGCCGTCCCACGCCGGCCGCACGCGGAACTCGTTCAGCGCCCAGTACAGCGCGCCGCTGAGCCACGGCTTGGTGTTGAACACGCCGAGGTGGTAGTTCACGAAGTCGCGCTGGAAGGCGTACGTGCCCTTGTCCTCGACCGAGCCGTCGCGGTTCGCCTCCGCCCCGAACTCGGTGATCATGATCGCCTTGCGCGGGTAGCAGCGGCGGACCGAGTCGAGGTAGCCGGACAGCCGGGTGCGGTCGAACATCGAGCCGCTCGGGCCTGGGTACCAGCCGAAGTACTCGTTGATGCCGACGACGTCGAGCGGCCGGTAGCGGGCCGCGCAGCCGGCACCCGGGTAGCCGGCAACGGCGAGGCCGACGGGCCGCGTCGGGTCGAGCTCGTCGGCCGCGCGCTTGGCCTTGCGGATGTAGTCGCCCTGGCTCGGCCCCGGCTTGGACGACAGCTCGTTGGAGATCGACCACAGCGCCACCGAGGGATGGCTGCCGTTGGTCTCGATGTTCTGTCGCAACATCGCGACGGCGTCGTCGGTGATCTCGGCGATGTACTTGCTCTTGTGGGCGTAGACCGGGATCTCCGACCAGATCAGCAGCCCTTCGCGGTCGGCCAGCTCGTGGATGTAGGGGTGCATCGGGTAGTGCGTGCGGAGCATCGACGCGCCGAGCTCCTCGGCCCGGCTCACCAGCCATCGCCGCCACGCGTTGTCGACTGCGAAGCCCTGCGTGCGGTTGTCCTCGTGCACGCCGACGCCGCGGATCTGCACCGGCCGGCCGTTCAGCACCAGGCGCCCGCCGGAGACCTTGATCGAGCGCACGCCGCTGTGCACATGCCAGCGGGCGAGCAGCCGCCCACCGGCCTTCACGTCGATCGAGGCCGGATACAGGTAGGGCGAGGCCGGCGACCACAGCTTCGGGTTCGCGAACTTCAGCGACCCGTCGAAGGTCGCCGTGTCGCCCGCGCGGATCGTCCGCGATCCGAGCCGGACGCTGCGCGTGTCGAAGTGACCCGTGACGGTCACGCGCCGGTTGCCACTCGTGACGTTGCGCAGCCGCGTCGACATCCGGATCGTCGCCGGGCAGGCGCGGCAGCCGAGCCGCGGGATCACGAGCGCCGACTCGAACTGGACCCGGTCGATCCGCTCGAGATAGACCTCGCGCAGGATCCCGCCGTAGTTCCACCAGCCGCCGGTCGGCAGGCCGGTGGTCGGGTTGTCGCGCGCGGGCGGGAAGTCGGTCGCCTTGCGATGCGAGTTCACGCGCACGACGAGTCGGTTCACGCCGCTGCGGTGGAGACCCTTCAACAGCACGGTGAATGGCAGGTAGGCGCCGCGATGAGAGCCGAGCTTGCGGCCGTTCAGCCACACGTCGGAGCGGTAGTTGACCGACTCGAAGCGCATCGCCCAGTCGAGCGCGGCGCTCTTGGACGGCAGCTCGAAGTCCTTGCGGTACCAGCCGATCGACCCGTTCATCGAGGCGATCGAGTCGTCGCCCGCGTTCCATGCGTTCGGCACGGTCACGGCTCGCCAGCCCGTGGTCGTGCGCTGGCGGAAGTAGCGCTGGCGCAGACCGCGATTGGCGCTGTCGAGGCGGAACAGCCATGTCCCGTCGACGAGTGCCCGACCGTCCGGGCCGTCCTCGTACAGGGGCTTGCCGGCGGGGACGTCGGCGGCGTGGGCGGCCGGCGCCGCGATCAGCAGGCCGATCGCGAGCAGGACCAGACGGAGGACGAGCCGCATCAGGGCATAGCTAACACGCCCGGCGGCGGGAAGGTTGCGCTCATGCGCAGCTCTCCTCACCGCCGATCGGAGCCGAGATCGCGATCAACTCGACGTCGCCGCCGGTCAGCGGGCCGTCGCGGCGCACCCGTACGCACTGCACCACGGGGCTCGAGGTGCCGGCGCGCCATGCGACGCGCGCGACGCCGGTACGGCGCGTGAGCGCTACCTGCACCGACGGCTGGTAGGTCAGGATCTGGACCTTGCCCGGCCGCCGAAGCTCTGCCACGCGGTCGCGCGCGAGCTGCACGCAGGCGGGCTGGGCGCGGCACGCCGGCAGCGCGGCGAGCACCGCGTCGGCGTCACCGCGGGCCTGCGCCCGGACGAGCCCGAGCACGTGCGAGCGCTCGTTCCCGGCCCCGGTCAGCCCGCGGGCGAGCAACGCCGAGAGGCCGAGGAAGACGAAGACCGCGAAGCCGATCGCGATGCGAACCCGAGCGCGCCGCATGGCGCGCCAGGCTAGCCAGCTTCGTGAAACTCGTCGCCGGAGAGCTCGAGGAAGCGCTGCACGCTCGTCTCCTGACGCCCCATCTGCTCCGCCATCCGGAGCGCGTGCTCAGCCGCGACGGCGAGGAAGTCCTCCAGGCACCGCTCCGGGTCGTCGGGCAGCGGGTACACGCGGGCGACGTCCTGCTGGGCGCAGACGATGCCCATCGGCGGGCGACCCTCGGCGAGCGGGCGGGCGCCGCACACCGCGGTGACGACGATCCGCCGCTCCGGCGCGACCAGCGCGGCGGGGAGGAGCCGGTGGGCGGGAAGGTCGACGTCGAGCAAGATCCGGCGGTCGACTTCGACGCGACCCTGCGCCATGTCCTCGAGCGGCTCGCGCCAGATGTCGAGAACCGTGTCGGCCCCGACGAGCGCGTCGCGCATCGCGGCCGCCTGCTCGGCGTACATGTGCTCGGCCTCTTCGCGGTCCTCGGCCGCCGCGAGGTCGAGGTCGCAAGGCACGCGCAGCAGTTCGTTGGCGGTCACCGCGGCGCCGGCGCCGCGGCCGCCATGCGCCACGTAGGTCTGGATCGTCCCGAGATCACGCCGGCCGTGGAAAACGACCGTGAGCTGCTCGCACAGCGCGAGGCCGGAAACGCGCAGGGCGACCGCTGCGGTCGCCTCCGTGTCCAGGAGGGCCCGCCGAAGAATGTCGTCGGCGTGCTCGTAGCTGTCCATCTGGCCTCGTTATCGACATGTTTACCGCGTTGCGACAGTTTGCAACACCGACCAGCGGATAGGGTCGTTTCAACCGTGGGTAGAGTGCGCGGGCCATGGGGTTGATCTACAAGCCGTTCGGATTCGTCCTCGCGCTCCTCGCGGGCCTGCTGGGCAGGAAGCTCTTCGACTTCGTATGGACGAAGGTCGACGACGAGGAACCGCCCGAGGCCACCACCGAGGAGACCACCTGGCAGAGGGTGCTGGCCGCCGCTGCGGTGCAGGGCGTGATCTTCAAAGTCACCCGCGTCGCGGTCGATCGCTACGGCGCGATCGGCTGGCGGCACCTCACCGGGGTTTGGCCGGGCGAGAAGCGCCCGGACCCCGAGGACGACCACTGACGACGAACCCCCGCTCCGCCAGCGTGGCGAGGGCGGATTCGAAGCCGGCGAAGTCGCGGTGCGTAAGCAGGTCGATCGGTAACCCCGACGGCCCCGTCGCCCGCACCCAGCGCCGGAGGGTCGCCGTACTCACGCTCTCCTCCGCCTCTACGAGCAGGGCGAGCAGGATCGGCAGCTCCGGCTTGTGGTCGAGATCGCCGGAGATCAGCTCCAGCGGGTCGGCGTCGAGCGCCGCCAGCAACTCCTCGTCGGAAAGGCCGAGGAGCTCTTGCAGCCGGGCGGCGCTCACGGGAGCAGCCTACGCCGCCTGCGCGTAGTCGGCACGTGCGCGTTCGGGGACGGCGCGCTCGACGTGCGCGCGAACCGTCGTGACGGCAACGACCGCACCGGCGACCGCGATCGCAGCGGCGATCTCGAGACTCACCGAGAGCCCGTGCACGAACGCCTCGGGCGTCCGGCTCCCGCCGATCTCGTGGGTCATGATCGCGCCGATCAGCGCAACGCCCATCGAGCCGCCGAGCTGCCGCGACGAGTTCATGACCGCCGAGCCGACGCCGGCCTTGTCGACGGACACGCCACTGAGCGCCGCGGCGCTGGCGGGCGCCATCACCGAGGCCATCCCGACGCCGCCCAACAGCATCCCGGGGACCAGGTTCCAGAAGCTCTCGTGAACGCCGAGCCGCGAGAAGTAGAGGAGCTGCGCCGCGACGAGCGTCATCCCGCCCGTGAGGAGCCACCGTGAGCCGAGCCGGTCCGAGAGCCGGCCGGCGAGCGGCGCCACGACGATGATCAACAGGGTCATCGGGAGGAAGCTGGCGCCGGCCCGGACCGGCGAGTAGCCGAGGACGTTCTGCATGTAGAGCGAGAGGAAGAAGAAGACGCCGAACATCGCGAGTGCCACCAGCAGCAGCACAAGGTTCGCGCCCGCGAAGGTCCGGTTGCGGAAGAGACCGAGATCGAGCATCGGCACCCGCTGATGGCGCTCGAGGAGGACGAACGCGGTCAGCGCGACGGCAGCGACCGCGAACGCTCCGACGATGCGCGCGGATCCCCAGCTGTAGGTATTGGCTTCGATCAGCGCGTAGGTGAGGGCGAACAGCCCGATGCCGGATGAGAGCAGGCCCGGCAGATCGAGTCGCTGGTCTTGCGTCGTGTCCTTCGACTCGTCGATCAGCAGGAAGCTCGCGGCGATCGCGACCAGCCCGATCGGCACGTTGATGTAGAAGATCGAGCTCCAGCCCACGTGCTGGCTGAGCAGCCCGCCCACCAGCGGACCGATCGCGAGCGCGAGCGCCGACACGCCCGCCCAGATGCCGATCGCCGTGCCGCGCTGGCGCGGCGGGAAGGTCGCCGAGATGATCGAGAGCGTGGCGGGGTTCATGAGCGCCGCCCCGGCGCCCTGGACGATGCGGGCGCCGATCAGGAAGCCGGCGCTCGGAGCCAGCGCGCAGGCGAGCGACGAGCCGGCGAAGACCGCCAGGCCGGTGACGAACATGCGCCGGCGCCCGAACAGGTCGGCCAGCTTGCCGCCCGTGAGCATGAGCGCCGCGAACGTGAGCGCGTAGCCCGACACGATCCACTCGAGCTCGGAGAGCCCGGCACCGAGGTCGCGCTGGATCGTCGGCAGCGCCACGTTCACGACCGTGTTGTCGAGCATGATCATGAACAGGCCGAAGCTGACGGCCGCCAGCGTCCACCACTTGCGGTTCTCCGAACGCGCGAGGCGGTCTCTCATCTCAGGTCCTTTGTCGCGAAAAGCCAGTTCGGACGAGTCTGGGGCGCTCGCGGCGCGGCCTCCATCATCCGATCGGCGGATCGTCGGACGACCCCGCCGCTACGGGAGCCCGAACCCGATCAGCTCAGAACAGCTGGTTCTCGCCGCCGAACACCTCGGACACCGAGTCGTCGGTGAAGATGCGGCGGATCGTGTCGGTGAGGATGTCGGCCACCGACAGGACGTTGAGGTTGCTGGGCGCGCCGGCGCGCAGCGGGATCGTGTCGGTCACGACGACCTGCTCGAACCCGGCGGCGTCGAGGTTCTCGAACGCGTTGCCGGACAGGACCGCGTGCGTGGCGGCCGCGAACACGCGGCGCGCGCCCTCGTCCTTGACGGTCTCGGCGGCCGCGCGCAGCGTCCCGGCGGTGTCGATGATGTCGTCGAGGATCACGGCCGTCTTGTCCTTGACGTCGCCGATCACGTAGGCGATCTCTGCGACCTGCTGGGCGGGTCGCTCCTTGTTGAGGATCGCCAGCTCGGCGCCGACCTTCTCGGCGAACTTCTTCGCCAGCTTCACGCGGCCGGCGTCCGGCGAGACCACGACGAGGTCGTCCAGCTGCATGTCGCGGAAGTACTGCGTGAGCATGAACATCGCGGTCATGTGATCCACGGGCTTGGAGAAGAAGCCTTGGATCTGGCCGGCGTGCAGGTCCATGGTCAGGACGCGGTCGGCGCCCGCGGTCTCGAGCGCGCGGGCGACGAGGCGGGCGGAGATCGGCTCGCGGCCGAGCGACTTCTTGTCCTGGCGCGAATAGCCGTACCACGGGGTGACCGCGATCACGCGGTGCGCCGACGCGCCGACGGCGGCGTCGACCATCAGCAGCAGCTCCATCAGCGCGTCGTTGGCGGTGATCCCCGTCTCCGGGTTGCCGCACGTCGGCTGCACGATGAACAGGTCGGCGCCGCGGATCGACTCCTCGAAGCGGCAGTACACCTCGCCGTTGGAGAAGGTCTTGAGCGTGACGCCGCCGAGCGAGACCCCGAGCTTCTCGGCGATCCGCCCGGCCAATGCGGGATTCGCGCGACCGGCGACAACCATCAATCGCTTGTCGTACTCGACCGCGAGAGACGTGCCGAGGTGGGCGATGCCGGTGCTGGGATCCAGCGCGCTCACTGAGTCTGGAGTGTACGACGAGCGGTGGACGGCGTGGGGGAGCTCACCGCTCCTTGCGATCCGCGTAGCCCTCGATGTTCTTCTGGCGGGTGCGAGCGATGCCGAGCGCGCCCGGCGGCACGTCGTCCGTGATCACACTGCCCGCGGCGGTGTAGGCGTTGTCGCCGACCGTGACGGGCGCCACGAACGCCGTGTCGACGCTGGTCTTCACGCCCGCGCCGATCGTCGTCCGGTGCTTGCGCTTACCGTCGTAGTTGGCGGTGATGTTGCCGGCCCCGATGTTCGTGCCCTCGCCGACGTCGGCGTCGCCGATGTAGGAGAGATGCGGCACCTTGCTGCCGGCGCCGATCTCGGAGTTCTTGATCTCCACGAACGTGCCGGCCTTGGCCTTCGGGTGCAGGTGGGCGTCGGGGCGCAGGTACGCGAACGGGCCGACGGTGGCGCCGTCGTCGACGCGCGCCTGCGTGAGATGCGAGTGAAGGATCGTCACGCCGTCCCCCACCTGCGTATCGATCAGCGTGCTCATCGCGCCGATCGTGGTGTCGCTGCCGATCGCGGTGCTGCCGCGCAGCTGGGCGAACGGCTCGATCGTGGTGTCGCGGCCGATCGTCACCGTGGCGTCGATGCGGGTCGACGCGGGGTCCACGATCGTCACGCCCGCGCGCATGTGCTCCTCGTGGATGCGGCGCTGGGCCACCTGCTGTGCGTAGGCGAGGTCGACGCGATCGTCGACACCGTGCGTGAGGTCGGGATCGCCGATCGGGTGTGCGGCCACGATGCGGCCGGCCTCCCGCATGGCCGGCATCACATCGGGCAG
Organism: uncultured Solirubrobacteraceae bacterium; assembly: GCA_963792385.1. GTDB lineage: Bacteria > Actinomycetota > Thermoleophilia > Solirubrobacterales > Solirubrobacteraceae > DASSUW01. Next base: position 438,924 of record CAWBVZ010000006.1, read on the forward strand.
GTAGAGCTCGCCCTGGGCGTTGTCGGACTCGAGCCCGTCGAGGGCGGCCACCAGCGCGCCGCCGTCGAACGCGTAGACGCCAGTGTTGACCTCGCGGATCTGGAGCTCCTCGGGCGTCGCGTCCCCTGCGCCGCCCTTAGCCTCGACGACCCTGAGCACCGATCCGTCGGTGTCGCGGATGACGCGGCCGTAAGCGCCGGGCTCGTCCGGCTCCATCGTCGCCATCGTCGCCGCGGCGCCGGCCTCTTCGTGGGCCTCGACCAGTCGCCGGATCGCCTCCGCCGTGAGCAGCGCGACGTCCCCGTTGATGACGACGACGGTCGCGTCCGCGTCGATCAGCGGCGCGGCGGCCGCGACGGCATCGCCCGTCCCGCGCGGTTCCTCCTGGATCGCGACCTCGACGCCCTCGGGGAGATGCTCCCCCAGGCGCCGCTTCGGGTTGTCCACGACGATCACCCGCGCAGCCCCGGCGTCGCGCGCGGCCGCGACGGCCCACACGATGATCGGGCGCCCGCAGAGCGGATGCAGGACCTTGGGGACAGCCGAGCGCATCCGGGTTCCCTCGCCGGCAGCGAGTATCACGACGGTAGGTTCAGGCACGCGAGCATCGTAGTATCGGCCCCGCGGTTCGCCTTTCCGCCCTTGGGGGGTGGTGTAATTGGCAGCACTTCAGGTTTTGGTCCTGACAGTTCTGGTTCGAGTCCAGGCCCCCCAGTTCTGTCTCGGCGTGCTGCGGGTCAGTGCAGTTCGTTGCGCTTCTTGAGGATCCGGCACGTCACGAAGTTGCCTCGCGAGTCGTGCCGCTCGAAGCAGCGCCCGGCCATGCGGACGCGGGCGACGAGGCGGCCGGAGTGCCGCACCTGCACGTCGTAGCCGAACGGGCGCGGCTTCCCGATCCGAGCCGCCGACGGATTGACCTTGATCACAGCGCCGTACCGGACCGCCTCGAGGCCCGGCTGGGTGCGTGCGAGCAGCTTTGCCGAGCCGTTGATGTCCGCCTTCTCGATGCCCTTCTGGAGAGCGTCGGTGTCAAGGAAGGGGCGGGCGACGTCGCTGGTCACAGCGCCGCAGGTCAGCAGGAAGAACTTGCAGAGACGGGCCGTCTTGATGAAGAAGAGGCTCGGCAGCTTCCTGGGGTACTCGATCTGGTCGACCGTCCGCATCGGCACGACCATCGTCCGCGCCGCAGCGTGTGCCGACGGGAGCCGCGCGCGTGAGCTCGTCCTGATCGAGATCTCCAGCGGCGACAGGTCGGGCTGCTTCAGCGCCGGCACGACCGCGAACACGGAGGCGCCCGATCGCTGGCTCAGCTTCCAGCCGCGCAGCTTGACCGCCCGACTCGGGCGCGCGGCCGTGATGGGAAGCGTGACGACGCGCGAGGCGGCGCAGCGCGTCGCGGGATCCTCGGGGTCGCTGTGCGGGTCGGAGGGATCCATCCCCTGGTACCAGGACACGGTGATGTCGACGGTCGGGGCGGTCGGGACGATGAAATCGACCCCGCTCCGCCCCGTGGCGACCACCCGCACGCCGGCCGGCGGTGTGAAGGACTCATTGGCCGTGTTCCCGGTGATCTCGCCCTTGACGCTGGCGTCGTGGGTGGCCACGAGCGGAGCCGGGTCCCCCCGCTCCTCGGTCGTCAGCGTGACGTTGAGCGTCTTCGCCGGATCGCAGGCGGGCACCGCCTGGGCGGCCGCGGCAGGAACCCACACGAGGAGGCAGACCGCCGGCACGCTGATGGCCGCGCCGGAAAGCTTCATGTACCGACGCGTTCCATTCCCGCAACGTACCGGGAATCCGACTTTCAGTCGAGGCGGACGGGGCGGCGCGCGGTGGCGTCCCAGGCCCAGTCGGGCCGGCCCGGGCCGAGGTGGACGCCTCCGAGCCAGCGGTCGATCCGCGGTCGGATCGCCGTGCCGTCGAGGACCGCGCTGCCCTCGGGCGTGAGCTCGTAGCGCCCATCCGTGAGGGCGACGAGCGGGGCGAGGTCGGCTGCGAGGGCGAAGACGGCGTCGTCGCCGACCCATGGTGGGTCCTCGTCGGCGATCGCGGCCACGAACAGGTCGGCGGGCGTGAGCGGGCCGTCGCGCAGCGCCTCGAGGATCTGGCGCTCGAGGCGGCTCAGGCCGGTGCGGGCGTCGGGCAGCTCCTCGAGCAGCCGCTCGAAGCCGGCGATGTCGACCCACGCGCGGGGGTCGGATGAGCGCAGCGCAGCGAACGCGGACGGATCGGGCTCGATCGGCTCGCGGGCGGCCAGGGCGGCGCGGAGGTCGCCGCGCGGGGGATGCCGCAGGCGGACCCGTGTGACGCATCCGGGCTCGGCGCGCGAGGCGGTCCTCGACCTGTGCCCGCAGGAGGTGGTCGAACAGGTCGTCCTCGAACCACAGCACCACCTCGGCCGCCGGCGGGTGGGCGGCCAGACGAGCGTCGCGGTCGCGCAGCATCGTCAGCGCGGCGTCCTCGGACACATCGACCTCACCGGCATGCGACCGCGAGCGCGCGGTGAGGTGCCGGGCGCGCACCTGGGCGAGCGCGTCGGCGTCCAATCCGTCCGGCACCGGGCCGTCATGCAGCACGTCGCGCCAGACGAGCACGTCGGCGGGAGCGACGCCCGCCGCGGCAGCGATCTCGGGCACGACGGCATCGCCGTTGGTGACATGCAGAACGGGAAGCGAACCTCCCGGAACGCTCGACGGCGGGGCCACGTGGGAACCATACGGCCGCGCGACCTACGCTCCGCCAATTCGAGCGGTCACCGGCCGGACTTTCGGCTAGAAGCCTGACGCGCGCCCCGCGTCGGCTTGCGCGCGACTACTCTGGCGCCTCCATGCGCTCCAGACTTCTGCTCGCCGCTACGGCCGCGGCCTCGCTCATTCCGGCCACGTCCGCCTTCGCCGGCGACCCGATCATGCCGCTCTCGCAGGTGCAGAGCGGCATGCACTGCACCGGCTACTCGGTCGTGCGGGGCACGACGATCAGCTCGTTCGACGTCGACGTGGTCGACGTGATCGACGCGGAGCCCGGCACCGACTCGGCGCGGATCCTCGTCACCGCCTCCGGACCGGCCGTGGACGCGACGGGCATCGGCCCCGGCTTCTCGGGCTCGCCGATCTACTGTCCCGACGGCGCGGTGCAGAAGAACATCGGCGCGATCTCGGAGTCGATCGGGGACTACGGCGGCAAGACCGTGCTCGCGACGCCGATCGAGCTGATGCTCGCCAACTCGGTCGACCCGCCGAAGGCGGCCGACGCAGGCGACGGCGCCTCGCCGCGCGCGGCCGCCGCGCTCCGGAGGATGCGCCGCCAGGGCACGAAGCCGCTCTCCGCCCCGCTCACGGTCGGAGGCGTATCGGCCAAGCTCGGCCGCGCGCTCGAGCAGACCGGCAAGCGGATCGGCCGCCCGGTGATCGCCGTGCCGGCCGGGCCGCTCGGCTCGTTCCCGGTGCAGACCCTGCAGCCGGGCTCCGCCGTCTCGGCGGGCTACTCGAGCGGCGACCTGCGCCTTGGCGCCGTGGGCACCGTCGCGTACACGGACGCCGACCGCGTGTGGGCGTTCGGCCACCCGTTCGAGGGCGCCGGCGCGCGCTCGCTGCTGCTCCAGGACGCCTACGTCTTCAAGATCGTCAACGACCCGAACGCTTCGCTTACGGGCGGCTCGTACAAGCTCGCTGTCGCCGGCCACGACGTCGGCACCCTGACCAACGACGCGTTCTCGGCGATCGTCGGGCGCGTCGGCGCTCTCCCGCTGACGACCACGGTGATGGCGAATGCCGTGGATCACGACACGGGCGCGACCCGCGATGTCGAGACCACGGTCGCCGACGAGACCGAGGTCGACAACCCGACCGGCTTCACCCCGCTCGGCGCCGTCGCGCCGCTGGCGATCGCGGAGGCGGCCGGCAGCGTGATGCGCAGCTCGCCGGGCCGGTTGACCGGCAGCATGTGCCTCCGGATCACCTTCCGCGAGCGGCCCAAGACGCCGGCGCGGTTCTGCAACCGCTACCTGTCGTCGTCGATCTTCGGTCCCGACCTCGGTGCGATCGGGAACCCGGTCGCGTTCAGCGCGGCGATCGACGCGTCCACCGCGATCAGCCTGATCGAGGGCTACGAGGGGCGTACGCCGCACGTCACGCGCGTCAGCGCGAACGTCGACATGCGCCGCGGCGAGCGCCTCGCATTCCTCCGCCGGGTGAAGGCGCCGCGGCGCGTGAAGCCGGGCCAGCGCGTACGGCTGACCGTCACGATGCAGCGGATCCGCGGCGGCAACCTCACGAAGCACTATCGGGTGCGGATCCCCGGCGGCCTCAAGCGGGGCGTGCGCACGCTCAAGCTCAACGGCTTCGAGGAGGAGTCGTTCGACGAGGACCTGCTCGCGATCCTGCTCGGCGTCACCGACGACGGCGCGCCGCTCCCGGACGCGCCGGCGCGGCTGAGCGACCTGATCGAGGAGATCGGCGACCTCGGACGCTGGGACGGCGTCGAGATGCGGCTGGGCGGCCACAACAAGCGGGCGTTCCGCGACGAGGACCTCGTGATCACGGGCAGCGCCCGCACGAAGGTCCGAATCGTCCGCCGCTAGTACATGTGCCCGGGAGTTCGGCGCATAACCCGGCGTAGTCCGGGTCGTGTCTGCCGGTGCACGGCGTCCGCGAGCATGCTGGTTGCACGTGACCGGATGCCGGGGGCCGGCAGACGCGGCCCGGGCCCGCCGGAATGCGTCGAACTTCCGGGGGCGTGTGCCTAGTCGGTTTCGAAGCGGTAGACCGTGCCCGCCGGCGCCAGGTCGGTGGCGGCGGCACGGGGCACCGCGGCGGTGAGGACGGCAGCGAACGTGTCGGTGCTCGCGGCCATCATGTCGAGCAGCGTCTGCACCGGCGTCGCCTCCTCGGTGACGCCGTTCGCATAGTCGGTCGCGTAGCCGAGCAGCGCATACGGGAGCTCGGCCTCCCCGCACAGCACCGCCTCGGGACCGCCCGTCTGCGAGACGTGCGTGACGCCGCACGCGGCGAGCCCGCGGATCTCGGCGCGCGTGTTGAAGCGCGGCCCGTCGACGTGCCCGTAGATGCCGCCGTCGCGGATCGGCACCCCCGCGTCGTCTCCGCCCGCGAGCAGCGCCCGGCGCAGCGGATCGGAGAACGGGCCCTCGAAGATCCAGTGCCCGCGCCGCCGGTCGCCGGGCTCGCGGTAGAACGTGCAGAGCTCACCGTCGCCGAGCCGGTTGGCGAGGAAGTGCAGGTCGTCGAAGCACACGAGCGAGCCGAGCTCGACGGCTGGATCGACCACCCCGCACACGGTGACGGCGATGACGGCATCGGCGCCGAGGTCGGCCAGCGCGGCGATGTTCGCGCGGTGCGGGACCGCGCTCGACAGCCGCCGGTGACCCTCGCCGTGACGCGAGATGTGCAGCACGTCGGTGCCCGCGAACACGCCGCGAGAGACCAGCGCGTCCCCACACTCGGTCGCCACGGGCTCCGGGTTCGAACCTTCGAAGCCGGGAAGCGCGTAGGTGCCCGAGCCAGTGATGATCCCGATCGGCATGGCGGAGGAGTATGCATAAGCTGAGCGGCGTGGAGCCCACTCCGATCACCGCGGACGAGATCCCCGCGTTCGCGGAGGCGATCGAAGCCGCGTTCCATGATGTCCCGACATCGGCCGCCGTGGACCGGCTCCGCAAGAAGCTCGAGCCGGAGCGGTCGCTGGTGATCCGCGACGGCGAGCAGATCGTCGCCACCACGTCGATCTACACGCGCCGGATGACCGTGCCCGGCGGCGAGCTGCCAATCGCGGGCGTGACGCAGGTCGGCGTGCTTTCGACACATCGCCGGCGCGGCATGCTGACCGCGCTGATGCGCCGCCAGCTCGCGGATATCCACGAGCTCGGCAACGAGGCGGTCGCCGCGCTGTGGGCAACGGAATCGGGGATCTACGGGCGCTTCGGCTACGGCATGGCGAGCCTGGTGGCCGAGCTCGACGTCGCCGTCCGCGACGCGCGGCTGCGCTCCGTGCCGACCGCCCAGGCGCGGCTGTCCAAGCCGGCTGACGCGATCGACGCCATGCGCGAGATCTACGACATCCTGCGGCCGAGCCGGCCGGGAACGCTCGATCGCGCCGGCCCGTGGTGGGAGATCCGGGTCGACGACTCGCCCGACGAGCGCGAGGGCTACGGCCCGCTGCGCGCCGTCGTGATCGACGGCGCGGCGTACGCGCTCTATTCGGTGAAGGTGAAGTTCGACTTCGACCGGCCCGCGAGCGAGGTCGCCGTTCGCGAGGCGCTCGCTGTGACGCCCGAGGCGCATGCGGCGATCTGGAGCTTCCTGCTCGGCCTCGATCTGACACGCCGGCTCGTGTACGAGCTGGCGGCGGCCGACGACCCGCTGCGGCACCTCGTCACCAGCGCGGAGGCGGTGCGGGAGCGTGTCGCCGACTCGCTGTTCGTGCGCCTGGTAGACGTGCCGCGCGCGCTGCGAGAGCGCACCTACGCGGCGCCGTTCGAGGTCGTGCTCGAGGTCGCCGACGAGGTGTGCCCGTGGAACGCCGGCCGCTACGCCCTGCGCTGGGACGGCGAGACCGCGACGTGCGCGCCGACGGCGTTGCCGGCCGGACTCGAGCTCGGTGTCGCCGAGCTCGGAGCCGCGTACCTCGGCGGGACGACGCTCGAAGTGCTCGCCCGCGCCGGTCGCGTGCGCGAGCTGCGCGGCGGCGCCCTCGCTGCTGCGAGCCGCGCGTTCCGTGGTGACCGGGCGCCCTACTGCCCGGAGATCTTCTGAGCCGCCGTCAGCGGCTCACCGCGACCGGTAGACCCGAATCGTGAAGTCGTCCTGGTGGAAGCGCTCGCCCTGCTTGTCCACACCCTTGACGCGGAAGGTGCATGGAACGGAGTGGCGGCGGTCGACGCCTGCGCTCCGACGGATCGACAGCGGAATCGCGACGTCGACCCGCACGGCCTGGCGGGCGCGCACCCTGAATCGCGCAGGCGCGGTGCTGCAGCTCCGGTAGCGGGTCCCGAGCCGCGGGAGCCCCTGGGGCGTCGTCTGGCGCGCGGCCATCAGCCGGACCGTCCCGTGCGCTGCCTCGGTCGGCCGGAAGACCTTCAGGCGCAGGTGGCCGTCGCTCCCGATCCTCGCCACCGGCATGCCCGCGAGGGCCTCGCCGGCGGAGGATTGGGCACCGCGGCGATCGCCTCGAGCACCGGCGGGCAGCTCTTGCGGTCGATCGTCGGCTTGGCGTACTCCTTGTAGTGGAACGCACGGATCGTGTCGTTCCCCGGGCCGCAATCCACCGTCACCGAGTCCCCGTGGTCGTAGTCGAGGTTGATGAGGTCGTCGCCCGGCCCGCCGGACATCGAACCCGGGCCCGCGAGCATGAGCCCGTCATCTCCGTCGCCGCCGATCAGCGTCGCGGGCTCGACGCCCGCGTAGCTGAGCCCGTCCTGGCCGGCGCCGCCGTCGAGCCGGACCGACACGGGGATCGTGATCGGCCCGGTGGGCTGGACGTTGATCCCGTCTACCGCGTGTACGGCGACCAGGTCGTCTCCCGAGCCGAGCGCGGCTTCGACGCGTCGCACGGCTGAACACACTGCGTGAGGACCGACGACCTGGCCGGCGAGATGCCGTTGTGCGTGGACCTCGCAGCCGTCGCTCGCGCTCGGCGCGGCGCCGGACCACAAGCCACGATTGCCCATCAGCACGAAGGAGAAATCGCCGGCCGTGCCGTTGCAGCACCGCCCGAACACCGCGACGCCGTCGGCCATCGGGCCGCCCTCCCCATGATCGTTGGCGAGCTCCGCGATTACGTTCTCGCCCGCGGCGGCTGTGATCGAGAGGGTTCCGTCACGCGTCGAAACGGTGCTGGCCGCGGCCGCGCCGGGCAGCGCCAACACGGAGGCACACAGCACAGCGATGAGGCCTCCGTGTCGGATCAACTACGCCGACCCTAGTCCGGTGGCGGCCGATTAGCAAGAAGCTGGTGCGTGGACTAGCGATCCTTCCGGTCGCGCGTGACGCGCCCACCCTCCGCGCCGGCCTCGGTAGCCGGACCGCGGGGAGCGGCGACGCCGAGCACGCGCATCGCCTTGAGGCCGAGGCCGAGCTTCTCGCGGCCGTCGGTCGAGGAGACGTCGAGCCCGGTGAGGTCGCGGACGCGCTCGAGCCGGTAGCGGATCGTGTGGCGGTGGGTGAAGAGGCGTGACGCGGTGCCGGCGACGTTGGCGTCGGCGTCGAGGAACGTCTCCAGGGTCTGCACGAGGTCGGTCTCGTACTGCTCGTCATAGGTCACGAGCGGCTGAACGGTCTCGGAGAAGAAGCGCTGCAGTTCGGCGGGATCCTCGCTCATGGCGGGCAGCAGCAGCCGGTACGCACCGGTGTCCTCGAACGCGAGCACGCTGTCGTCCGGGCCGGCCTCGGCGACGTTCGCGGCGAGCAGCGCCTCGTTGCCCGCGCGGTACAGGTCCGCCGGGTTGGTGGCGACGCGCGAGTGGCCGACCGCGAAGGTGAAGCCGTGGAGGCTCGACCGGAGCTCGCGCGCGACCGCCTCGGCGACACGCCGGACCTCGTCGGCGGCTGTCGCCGGCAGGAGCACCACGACGTGGCCGTTGGCCTCGGTCAGCGTGTCGACGACCGACGCAAGCGATCCCGGAGCGCTCGCGCGCGCGGCCCGTTCGGCGGCGGCGAGCACGCGCCCGCGCCAGTCGTCGTCGGCGGGTGCGTAGTGATGCGCGCGCACCACGACGAGCGCCGCGCCGGCCGCGACGTCGACGCCGAGATCGGCGGCTCGCGCCACGATCTCTCCGCGATCCGTCACCTCGCGCCGCAGCACCGCCGTCAGGAAGGCGGCCTGCGCGGCCTCGGAGGCGCGCTCCGGCGCGCGCACGCGCTCGACCTCGGAGGCGATCAGCGTGGTCACCACCCGCAGCAGCGCGAGCGGCGGCGGGCCGCTGCGCCCGCGCGCGCGCAGCCGGCCGACGACGGTGTCGCCGACCCGCAGCTCGTGCGTGATCACGCCACTCGCGTCGGCCATCAGCGCCCGCTCGTCGGCGGTCGAGCGCGCCGCGACGGCAAGCACCGCGCTCGACCGGTCGATCAGCACGAGCGAGACGTCGAGCGCCCGCGCCGCGGCCCGTACGACCTCGGGAAGGCCGAGGCCCGCCTCGACCGCGTCGGTGATCGCCGTCAGCGCATCGAGGTCAGGCTCTGGCGCCGACCGCGGGCGGATCGGAACGGGCTCGGGCATCTCAGAGCCGGTCGTAGTACCAGAGCACCAGGCCACCCGCCAGAGCGCCTGCAAGCACAAACGCCGCGAGCACGTACAGGCTCATCACGAGCGCCAGCACGCGTTCGCGCAGACGCCAGTACGACCGCCACGCCGGAACGGCGATGAGGGCGATCCAGGTGACGAGCGAGACGAGCGCCGCTACGCCGATAACGATGAGGGAGACCTGGTCGTCGATCATTCGGCTCGGCCACCATTGTGCCGCACGTGCCCGGCGATCACCGCCACTGTGCCCACGAGCGCCCACACGGCGACCCCCAGCGCCGCGCCGCCGATCACGTCCGTGAGGTAGTGCGCGCGCAGGTAGACGCGCGTCAGGGCGACCACCGCGACGAGTGCAACGGCCACCGTCACGAGCGCGAAGCGCACGGCCCAGCCGCTGCCGCCGCGCACCAGCACCGTGGCGCAGGCGACGAGCGCGACCGCGTACGCCGTGTGGCCCGACGGATAGGCGTCCAAGTCGACGTCGACCAGCCCGCCAGTCGGCCGGGTCCGGCCGTAGGCGGCCTTCGACACGTGCACAAGCAGGACGACGAGGCCGAGGCCGACCACCAGTGCCGCCGCGTCGATCCACCGGCGGCGCGTCAGCGCCCATACGGCCGTGGCCAGCGTCAGCGCCAACACGACGGGGAGCGAGCCGAGCTCGGTGACGACCTTGGCGATCTCCACGAGTGGGTCCATCGCCAGCTTCGAGGCGAGGATGCCGGCCTGGCGGTCGATGCGCGGGATTCCCGGCTCCGAGGCGAGGTCGCCGACGACGAAGAACGTGAAAGTGCCGACTGCCAGCAGCGCGAGCAGCGTCGTCAGCTCGAGCCCGAGCTGCCCCGGGGTCACGCGGCCGAGGCCGAAGCGCGCGGCGAGCTCAGCTCCGCCCGCGGTCGGCCGGCCGACCACCCGCCAGACCGGCCCGGCCAGGCGCACGATCGGCCGCCAGCCGCGCTCGTCGCGGCGCTCGTCCAGCCACGCGCGCACGTTCTCGCGCTTGGCCGGATCGCGCCGTAGCTGCACGAGCCAGGCGAGCCCGGCCATCACCGCGACCACGGTCCCGAACGCGAACAGCCCGCGCGACACGTATGTCGTGAGCTGGTCGAACGAGTGCCAGAAGACGTAGCCGAGCGTGGCGAACGTCGCCGACCACGCACCGGCGCCGAGCACGTCGTACGGCAGGAACCTGCGCAGCGGCATCCGCGACGTGCCGGCGATGAACGGCGCGAGCGCGCGCACGAATCCGATGAAGCGCCCGATCAGGATCGTCGACCCGCCGCGGCGCTCGAAGAAGTCCTCGACCACCTTCAGGCGCTCCTCGGTGATCTTCAACCGCTCGCCGTGGCGGAGCAGCCACGCCCGCCCCATCCGGCGGCCCGCCGTGTAGGAGGCGAGGTCGCCGGCCACGGCGCAGGCCCACGTGATCCCGATCAGCACGAAGAGCGAGATCTCACCCTGGCCGGCGACGACGCCGCCAACGATCACGGTCGTCTCCCCCGGCGCGATCAGCCCGACGAACGCGCCGGTCTCGAGGAAGGCGAGGATGCCGACCACGAGGTAGGTCCACGGGCCGAGCGCGCGGCCGACGTCGAGCAGCACGTCCTCGAGCTTCGGCAGCTGGACCAGCCCGACGCCCACGACGGCGGCGGCCGCCACGGCCACGATGCCCGTGACGAGCAGCCACCGGCTGAGCCGCCGGCGGCGGACGACCAGGAAGGCGGCCAGCGCGACCGCGCTGATCAGCCAGCCCCACTTCATGCCGCGTGGACCTTGGCGTAGGCGGTGTCGGCGGGCTCGGCCGCGACGGCGCCGGGGTGGCGGGCGGCGAGCGCTGCGGCGGCCTCGCGCGCCGCCCCGATGTCGTCGAACAGCCCGAACACGGTCGGCCCGGAGCCGGACACCATCGCCGTGTGCGCGCCGGCGACGGCGACGTCCGCCAGCGCGGCGTCGATCGGCGGGTGCAGCGAGCGGGCGGCGTCCTGCAGGTCGTTGACCGGCGGCGGCGGCTCGCCGGCGCGGGCGGCGGCCGCGCGCTGCTCGAGCTCGCCGGGGTCGCGTGCGTCGCCGAGGCGATCGAACGCGCCGTAGACCGCGGGCGTCGACAGCGGGTGGCCGGACGGCACGATCACGAGGCCGAACGGCGCGGGGGCGGGGAGCACGTCCACGTGTTCGCCGGCGCCGCTCATCAGGACGCGCCCGGGGGCGAGCAGGCTCGGCACGTCGGCGCCGAGCGCGACCGCGAGCTCGTGCAGCAGCGCTGCGGGCGCGCCGCCCGCAGCGTGCGCGGCCAGCCGGAGCGCGGCGGCGGCGTCGGCCGAGCCACCGCCCATCCCGGCGGCGATCGGGACGCGCTTGACGATCTCCAGGCGCTGCGGCGGCGCGGCCCAGCCGGTCGCCGTGCGGAAGGCGGCGAGCGCGTCGCCGGCGAGGTTCGGCCCCTCCACGCCGGGACAGATCACCTCGTCGCCGGTCGCACCGGCCGGGGCGGGCGCGAGCGTCAGCTCGTCGGCCACCGTGACCGCCTGGACGACCGACACGAGCGGGTGCAGGCCGTCGGCGCGCGGGGCGCCGACGAACAGCGACAGGTTGACCTTGCCGGGGGCGCGGGCGTACAGCGCGGTCACGGCTGTGGATCCTGACGCAGCCGCGCGTGCAAGCTGCGCCAGTCCTCGGGCGCGAGCGATTCGGCGCGGGCGTCGGCCGGCCGGCCCATCGCCTCGAGTGCGGCGCGCACGCGCTCGCGGATGTCGCTCGCCGCCCCGGGCGCGAGCGACAGCGACCGGGCGAGCGCCTTGCGCCGGTGCGCGAAGCCCTGCTGCACGAGTGCGCGCAGCTCGGGCTCCGGTGCCGGCCCGCGGCGAGTCAGCCCGACCAGCACCGAGTCCACGTTCGGGACAGGATGGAACACGCTGCGGGAGATCGGGCGCAGCACCTTCACGTCGCACGCGAGCTGCGCGAGCACCGACGGGACACCGTAGGCGCCGCCGCCCGGCCGCGCCGCCAGCCGCTCGCCGACCTCCTTCTGCACCATCGCCACCCACGCGGTCGCCTCGGGAAGCTGCTCGATCGTGCGCAGGATCACGCTGGCCGCGACGCCGTACGGCAGGTTCGCGACCACCTTCGTCGGCGCCGGGTCGAGCGCTGCGAGGTCGAGCTTGACCGCGTCGGCGAAGTGCAGCGTGGCGTTCGGGTACGGGTCGAGCGCGTCGCGCAGCGGCGGCTCGAGCCGGCGGTCGACCTCGACCACATGCACGTGCGCGGTGCGCTCGGCGAGGTATTCCGACAGCACGCCGAGCCCGCCGCCGACCTCGAGCACCACGTCCTCGGGCGCGAGCGCGGCGGCGCGCCCGATCACGTCGAGGATGTTCGAGTCGATCAGGAAGTTCTGGCCCAGCTCGCGGATCGGGCGGATCCCGAACTGGCGCATGCGGCGCAGGCTCGGCTGCGCCGGAAGCTCGCTCACCAGCCCAGCAGCCGGACCGCGTTGGCCTCGACCGCGGCCTCGAGCTCCTCATAGGAGATCCCTCGGCGCTCGGCGACGAAGCGCGCGGTGTGGACGACGTAGGCGGGCTGGTTGCGCTCCTTGCGCATCGGCTCCGGTGTCAGGTACGGCGCGTCGGTCTCCACCAGCAGCCGGTCGAGCGGGACGCGCTCCGCCGCCTCGGCGAGGTCGGCCGCCTTCGGGTACGTCACGTTGCCGGCGAACGAGATCCACCAGCCGTGCTCGAGGCACTCGTCGAGCCGGTCGGGCATCGAGAAGCAGTGCAGGACCACGTCGAGCCCGGCGGCGTGCTCGGCGAGCGTCGCGATCGTGTCGTCCTCGGCCGCGCGCGTGTGGATCACCAGTGGCTTGCCGACCTCGCGCGCGACGTCGATGTGGGCGCGGAACGCGCGCTCCTGGTCGGGGCGCGGCGCGTAGTCGCGGTAGTCGTCGAGCCCGGTCTCGCCGATCGCCAGGCAGCGCGGGTGGACGGCGAGCTCCCGCAGCTCCTCCGTGATCGCATCGTCGTAGCCAGTGGCGTTGTTGGGGTGCTGGCCGATCGCCGCGAACACGTCGTCGTACGCCTCGGTGGCGGCGAGCGCAGCGCGCCGCGACTCCGCGTCGATGCCGATCGTGAGGATCCGCTTGACGCCCGCCGCGCGTGCCGCGGCCACCAGCTCAGCCTCGGGCGCGCGCCCGCGGTCGAGGTGGGTGTGGGAGTCGATCACGACGGTTTGGGGAACAGCTGCGGCAGCTTCTCGACGTGCGCGCCGCCCAGACCGGCGCCGTAGATGGCACCTTCGAGCGAGTCGTCAGGGACGCCGAGCGCGCCCAGCAGCTTGGCGGCCGTCTCGGGGATGTAGGGCGCCAGCAGCACGGTCACCACGCGCAGGCCCTCGGCGAGCGACCGCAGCGTCCGGTCGAGCTCGGCGGCGTTCGCCTCGTCCTTGGCGAGCTGCCACGGGGCGGTCTGCTCGACGTACTGGTTGAGCCGCCGCACGCGCTGCCAGATCCGGTCCAGCGCCTGGGTGATCTCGGCGCGGTCGAGCAGCTCGCACACCTCGTCGCGGAGCCCGTCGAAGTCGCCGGCCAGCGCCGGGTCCGGCTCGGCCTCGGGCACGGTCCCGTCGCGGTAGCGGTCGATCATCGAAAGCGTGCGGCTCGCGAGGTTGCCGAGCTCGTTCGCCAGCTCGGCCTCGTAGCGCTCGCCGAACGTGATCGTGGAGACGCTCCCGTCCTGGCCGAACGAGACCTCGCGGAACAGGTAGTAGCGCAGCGCGTCGGTCCCAAACTTGTCCATCACCTCGAACGGGTCGAGCACGTTCCCGAGCGACTTGGACATCTTGTGTTCCTCACCGGAGGCGTCGCGCATGAGCAGGAAGCCGTGGACGAAGACGTGCTCGGGGACCGGGAGGCCGGCGGCGAGCAGCAGCGCGGGCCAGTAGATCGTGTGGAACTTGAGGATGTCCTTGCCGACGAGGTGGAACGTCGCCGGCCAGAACTCGTCGGTCAGGTCCTCACCGTCGCGCGCGAACGCGAGCGCCGTGACGTAGTTCAGGAGCGCGTCGAACCAGACGTAGAAGACCTGGTCGGGATCCCACGGCACGGTGATGCCCCACTTCAGACGGGCGCGCGTGAGCGATACGTCCCTGAGGCCCTGGCCGACGAACGCGCGCGCCTCGTTGCGGAACTGGCGCGGGAGGACAAAGTCCGAGTCCTCCGCCATCAGCTTCTCGAGCGGCTCCTGGAAGGTCGAGAGCCGGAAGAACCAGTTCTCCTCCTTCTCGCGATCGAGCGGGATCTTGTGGATCGGGCACATGTGGTCCTCGCCCGCCTCCTGCTCGGACTTGAAGTCCGCGCAGCGGGGGCAGTACCAGCCCTCGTAGGTGCCCTTGTACACGTGGCCGTTGTCGTGGACGCGCTGGAGGATCTCCTGGACCCGCTGCTCGTGGCGCGGGTCGGAGGTGCGGATGAAGAAGTCGTTCGTGACCCCGAGCCTTGGCAGCAGCGCCTTGAAATGCTCGACGTTGCGGTCGCCGAGCTCCTTCGGCGTGATCCCCTCGCGCTCGGCAGCGAGCGCCACCGGCTCGCCATGCTCATCGGTGCCGGTGAGGAAGAACACGTCCTCCCCCCGCTGGCGCATGTGCCGGGCCAGCACGTCCGCCGCGATCGTCGTGTACGCGTGGCCGAGGTGCGGCGCCGCGTTCACGTAGTAGATCGGGGTGGTGACGTAGAAGGCCATCGCGGCGTAGGAGGCTAGATGATCGGTTCCGCGACCCGTGCGGCCGCATGGTGGCGTCCCGTGGATGCTGGGCGGTGCACGGCGAAGGGGAACAGTGCCAGTGGCACGGGCCCCTTCGCCGGGTGCCGATCCAGCGCCGCGGGGCGCCTCCAGGCGGTCGTGCGGGTTGTGGAATCGGTCATCAACTATCGGCCGCGAGTTTGCCCGCTTTCGCCCAGTTCTCGTGGTCGATCTCATGGATGAAGACCTGGACGTGCTCGGGCGGGATGTCGTACGCGTCGACGAACGCCTGGGTGATGGCGGCGACGAGCGCGCGCTTGCGCTCGAGGTCGCGCGGCGACTGCTGGACGGTCACGATCGGCACGGCAGTGTTCCTTTCGGTCAGGGGATCACTAGTCGCGCAGCGTGCGGTAGGCGAGCAGGCCGCCGAAGCCGAGGATGCCGGCGCCGGCGGCGCCGTCGACGGTGCGCAGCAGCCGCGGGCCGACTCGGCGGCGCGCGAGCGAGACGCCGCCCGCGAGGATCGTCATCCACGTGAGGCTGCCGAGGCCGACGCCGGCGAGCAGCAGCGCGGCGCCGCCGGCCGCCGCGGCGCCGGCCGTCGACGCGGCCGCGAACACCGCGGCCCACGAGGCGATCGTCAGCGGGTTCGAGGCGGTCGCCGCCAGCGCGGTCAGGAACGCGGCCCGCGGCGTCGCCAGTTCCTCGCGCGACTCGCCGCCCATGCGGATCCGGAACGCGCTCCACAGCGTGCGCGCGCCGAGCACGGTCAGGACGGCCGCGCCGAGCACGCCGAACCCCAGCCGCAGCGGCTCGATCGCGAGCAGCCCCGCCGCCCCGGCGGCGCCCGCCGCGGCGTACAGCGTGTCGATCACCGCGACGCCGGCGCCGATCGCGAGCCCGACGTGCACGCCGTTGCGCAGCGTCGACCGGATCGCGAGCAGCGAGATCGGCCCGAGCTGAGCGGCGACGAAGAAGCCGAGTGCGAATCCGGCGAACAGCGCGGTCATGCGTTCAAGCTACCTCGCGGCGCAAGCCGGCCGGCACCGGCCGCGGCGTGTTCGAACCCCGCGCCACCGTACGCCCGCACCGGCGAGCACCAGCGCAAGACCGGCCCAGGCGGGCCACGGCGCTAGATCGCCGCCGCGGACCAGACTCGAACCCGCCCGCGCCGGCTTCGCGACCGGCCGCGGGTTCGAACCCCGTGGCAGCGCCCACCTCGGGCCCGCGCGCGGGCGCGGCCCGCGGCGGCCGACGAGCGTCGGCGCATCCGGGCGCTTGCTGCGCAAGAAGCGAAGCGGGTCGACGTAGCCGAACCGCGCGCCGTCGCGGCGGACGCCGAGATGGAGGCCCACATGCGCACGCGACCGCGCCACGGTGCCGACCGCGGCGCCACGCCCGGCGACGCTCCCACGGCGAACGGCCACAGTGGCCAGCGGCATCTGGGTCACGCGCCAGCGGCCGCACAGCAGCGTGACCACACGCCCGCTCGTGCCGACCCGGCCGGCCACCACCACCCGACCGGAGCAGGGCGCTCGGGCCACGCTCCCGGGCGGCGCCGCGAGATCGACCCCGCGGTGGTGGCCGCCCTCGTACGGGCTCCGCCCCGGATCGAAGCCACGCGTGACCGAGCCGTGCACGGGCGGCCCCCATGCCGCGCGCGCGGGCGTGACGACGACGAGCATGACCAGGGCGGCGAAGAGGATGGAATGGCGCATCGGCTGGCGACGCTACGGGTGCGCGGCGCGACCATCGCTCGCCGGCACTGAATCGGCACGATCGCGCGCGCATTTCGACACAAAGCGCCTGCAAGGAGTGCTGCATCGGACCGCTCCAGTTGACTGCGCAACATCCACCGTGGGAGGGTCGCGACGAGGCTCAATGGGAATCCACGACGACGACGCGGCAGCGGCGGTGATGGGCAGCGCGCCGCCCGTGATCAAGCTGATCACCGATCCAGAGACGCAGCAGCGGGTGGCGATGGCTGCCGAGAGCGACCTCGAGGCGTCGCGCTACGCCCACTGGCGCGGCACCGTCACGTTCCACGACGTCGCCAACGCGTGGTTCAACATGTCCGATCCGAACCTCTCGGACGAGCTCCGGGCGGAGTTCAAGGCGATCTTCCCCGGGCTGCTCGACGCGTTCGCCGAGCCGCGCAAGGGAATCATCACCGCGTACTTCTGCCGCCACATCCGCGTGGCGGCGGCGCTGACGGACATCGGCCACGCGGCCGGCGCTCCCGAGGGTGTGCCGGAGGCCGAGCTCAAGGGCCCGCCGCCTGCGGCGATCGTGCCGCTGCTCGCCCAGCGCGACCAGGATGTCGCCGCCCACACCAACGGCCACGGCGAGCCGCGCGCGCCCCGCTTCCGCCGGCACCGGGCAAAGAGCGACGACGAGCCGAGGTTCCGGCACCTGTTCGACCCGGCGCCGGCGTCCAGCTCCGCGATCCACATCGAGCCGACGTTCGGCGACCCCGCGGACTGGAAGGCCAAGGAACTCCTGTTCCAGTGCTTGCATCTGCATTACCGCGCGCTCGAGTTCCTGACGCCGCAGCCGCGCAAGATCTGCATGCGGATGATCTTCGGCGTGATCACGACGCTGCTTGGCACGCTCGACCAGCGCCAGTTCGACCGCAACACCGCGGGGAAGCCCGACACGCCGTTCGGCTCGAATCCGGCGGAGGTCGAGACGCTCGAGCGCGAGCTCGCACAAGCGCACGCCTACTACGCGCAGTCGAGCCAGCGCCAGGCGCAGCTCGACTACCTGACGGGCATGCTCGCGTTCCTCGCGTTCGCGATCGCGGGCACGGTGACGATCGCCCTCGCGACGGGCGTGCTCGACAAGCCCGTGACCGTGAGCGTGCTGGCGGGCGCGACCGGCGCGGTCGTGAGCGTGATGAACCGGATGACGACCGGGCGGCTGGTGCTGCGGCCAGAGTCCGGCAAGAAGACGATCCGCGCGCTCGGCTTCATGCGGCCGGTGATCGGCGCGGTGTTCGGCGCCGTCATCTACCTGTTCCTCGACGGCGGGATCGTCGAGGTGCTGTCACCTCCGCAGGGCGGCGCCAACCTCGCCTTTTACGCCGGGCTCGGGTTCGTCTCGGGGTTCAGCGAGCGCTTTGCGCAGGACGTGATCGCGCAGGCGACGCCGGCCAGTGCGAGGGCGGATGCGGCGCCGGCGAGCAAGGAGTCTGTGCAGCCTCCGAAGGTCGCGGCTCCCTAGTCAACTGCGGCATTAAGGGAGCGGGATCGGCGGGGGTGCACGACAAACGTTCGATCCTCGTGAACGTTCGTCATGCACCCCTCCCCACGCCGCGGTTCGGGTGGGGTGCGTCACGTTTGTTCGCTCCTCGTGAACGTTTGTGAACCACCCCCTCCGGAGCCGCCCTACATGCGGGGTTCGGAACGCCGCGGCGTTAGGACTGCGCAACCGCCCGATACAGCGCGTTCGCGGGCACCCCGGTGAGCTCGGCGACCACGGTCGCCGCCGGCCGCGCCCGCGCGCCCGCGTCGACGAGCCGGCGCACCGCGTCGACGGCCGCCGGATCGACGCCCGTGCGCGCCGGCGCGCCGCCGATGACCAGCACGACCTCACCGCGCGGCGCCTCGTCCGCGTACCGCGCCGCGAGCTCGGACGCAGTCCCGCGCACGACCTCCTCGTGGATCTTGGTCAGCTCCCGGCACACCGCCACCGGGCGCGACGGATCGAGATCGGCGAGCACCGCCAGCGACGCGCCCACACGGCGCGGCGACTCGAACGCGACCACGGTCTCCGGCGACCCCAGCACCTCGACCAGCGCCCCGCGCTTGCGCGGCAGGAAGCCCGCGAACCGCCATACGTCGGCCGGCAACGCCGAGGCCACCAAAGCCGCGAGCGCCGCCGACGGTCCCGGCAGCACCTCGACCTCGAGCCCCGCCGCCACGCAGCCCTGCACGAGCACGTAGCCGGGATCGCTGACCAGCGGCATCCCGGCGTCGGACACCAGCGCGACGACCTCGCCCGCCAGCATCCGCTCCACCAGCTCCGCCGCCCGCTCGCGCTCGTTGTGCTCGTGGTAGGAGACGAGCGAGGCCTGGACGCCGTAGCGCTCGAGCAGCACACGCGTGCGGCGCGTGTCCTCGCAGGCGATCACGTCGGCGTCGCGCAGCGCGGCGAGCACGCGCAGCGTCACGTCCTCGAGGTTGCCGATCGGCGTCGGGCAGACGACGAGCCGACCGCCGGTCACGCCACCGCCTCCGGGTAGCCCGCGCGCGCGACGCCGATGCCCTCGCGCGCCGCCAGCGCCGCGCCGACCATGCCCGCCTCGGCGCCGAACGCCGCGGCCTCGATCCGCACCACGTCGCGGGCTGGGGCGAGCGCACGCTCGCGCACGACCTCGCGCGCCGGCTCCAGCAGCAGCTCACCCGCCGCGCTCACGCCGCCGCCGATCACCACCATCTGCGGGTTGAAGATGTTCACGAGCGACACGAGGCCGATCCCGAGGCGGTGGCCGATCTCGCGTGATCGCGTCGCGCGCCACCGGATCGCCCTCCTGGGCCAGCTCGCGTGATCAGCGGGCCGGTCAGCTCGCGGCCCTCCTCGAGCGCGTGGCCCAGCGCCGTGTCCGGCCGCCGCGCGACCGCGACCGACGCCAGCCGCACCAGCGTGGTGCCGGAGCAGGCCGTCTCCAGGCATCCGTAGTTCGGGCAGTTGGACTGGCACGGCGGGCCGTCCATGTCCACGACCATGTGGCCCATCTCGGCGCCGCCGCCGATCCAGCCGCGGTAGACCTCGCCGCCGAGCAGGAGGCCGCCGCCGATGCCGGTCCCGATCGTGAGCAGCACGACTTCCGAGCAGCCCGCGGCGGCGCCCATGCGCGCCTCGGCCAGAACGGCGCAGTTGGCGTCATTGTCGACGATCACGGGCAGGCCGAGCCGCTCGGACATGACCTCGTGGAAGAGCGATGTCGAGGATCGGCGCGTTGGCCGCCTGCACGGCCATCCCGGTGCGCGAGTCGAACGTGCACGGGATGCCGAAGCCGACCGCCTCGATCTCGTCGTCCACGGCGGTCCGGATCTCCTGAACCGCATCGGCGATCATCTGCACGAGGCCGTCCTGATCGAGACCGTAGACAGGACGGTTGGTACGGTGATGGATCGCCGAGGTCGGCGTCGACCGCGCCGGCCAGGAGCTTGGTGCCGCCGAGGTCGACGCCTATGACGCCTCGCTCGACCACGCGGGCCACCATACCGCGCTCCCCCCATGGCCGACGACGACGACAAGCCTCAATACACCGTCTACCGCTCCCGTCCCCGTGCCCGTGGCGCAAGGATGACGGCGGTATCGACGACCTGCGCGAGCCCGGTCGAGGACCTCCCGCCGCAGCCGGGAGCGCCGCAAGCCGCCCAAGCGGCGACGCCGGATCACGGTCGGCCGCGTCGTCGGCTATCTGGCGATGGCGGTCGGCGCGTGGCTGCTCGTCTCGCTCGTCCTGTTCCTGGTCAGCGCCCAGATCCAGTCCGCGAAGGTCTCCGACGCGGCCGAGGCGAAGCTCAGCGGCGGCGGCTACCCGCTGACCTCCCCGAACACGATCCTCGTGCTCGGCTCCGACGCGCGCGCGAAGGGCAAGGGCGAGCCGGGAGCGCAGACGATCGGCAGCGGCCCGAGCCGGTCGGACTCGATCCTGCTGCTGCGGGTCGGCGGCGGCGCCAACGCGCAGCTGTCGATCCTGCGCGACACGGTGGTGGACATCCCCGGCCACGGGCGCAACAAGATCAACGCCGCGTACGCGTTCGGCGGCCCGTCGCTGGCGATCGAGACCGTCGAGTCCTACCTCGGCATCGACATCAACCACCTCGTCGAGGTCAACTTCGAGAACTTCCCGGACCTGATCGACGCGCTCGGCGGCATCACCTACACGGGCAACTGCGTGATCTCGAAGATCAACGGCGGCTGCCGCAACGGCGGCACCACGCTGCGCCTGAAGGCCGGCACGAACAAGCTCAACGGCGACGAGGCGCTGGCGCTCGCGCGCACCCGGCACAACGACTGCCGCCCGCAAGGAGGACGACCGGGCGCGCGTGCTCCGCCAGCAGAAGATCCTCAACGCGATCAAGGGCAAGGTCACGTCGTTCGAGACCTTCATCCGGCTCCCGTGGGTGTCGTGGGCGGCGCCGAAGGCGATGCGCTCGGACATGTCCGGCCCGACGCTGCTCGGGCTGATCGGCGCCGAGCTGATCGGCGGCAACTCGAAGAAGGCGGTGCTCACGCCGTCCGGCGGCGAGACGCTGCCCGACGGCGGCGCCGGCCTCACGGTCGACGACGCCGATCAAGCAGCGCGCCGTCGAGGAGTTCCTCAAGGGCTAGGCCCCGCCCGGATGAGGCCGGGCGGGGCGAAGCCGTCGCCCTTCCCTACCAGCGGCCGTGTCCGTCGTCGTCGTCGTCCAGCTGCGCGCGGATCTCGCCGGTCGGCCGGTTGACCGTGTGGACGTTCGCGTACGTGACGCCGGCGCGGATCGCGTCGAGGAGCTCGTCGAACGCCCCGACCTCGATGCCCTGACCTGTCGGGCCGACCACGTCCTCAGGACCGATCGTGCCGGTGATGGTGGCCGGCGCCGCCGGGCAGGCCTGCATGCCCGCCGGCGTACCGGTGATCGGCGGGTTGTTCCCGCACAGCCAGACGCTGATGCCGCCGCTCGTGGCCCGTGCACCGAAGTGGATGTGGGCCTGCGTGACGGCGCTCTCGAGGTCGCGGTACGAGAGCTTGTAACGGATCTCGTCGCTGAACCGGTTGATGCTCGCCCGGAAGTCGGCGGACCCGGTGGACGAGATCGTCGACGGCGTCTCCTCGTAGCCGGTGAGGGTCTCGCGGATGTCGCGATGACCGCCGGTCGCGACCGCACCACCGACCACCCCCAGCAAGGCCAACGCCCCGACGACTCCAGCCAGCTGCAGTCTCTTCCTCATCCCGGAACCTCCCCCTAGGTTGTGTGGGCTCCTAAGAGGGCGCATACGCGCGTTCGGGGCGACGAGGTTCAGAGGCCGGCGAGAGTCGCGATGCGCTCGCGGTGCGCGGCGCCCTCGCCGTACGCGTGGGCGTTCGCCTCGCCGCGCTTGAGGAAGAAGTGCAGGTCGTGCTCCCAGGTGAAGCCGATGCCTCCGTGGACCTGGAGCGAGGCGCGCGGGACGCGGCGTCCGGCGTCACCCGCGTAGGCCTTCGCGCAGGCGACGGCGAGCGGCGCCGTCTCCGGCTCGAAGTCGAGCGCCCACGCCGCCCAGTAGACGGCCGCGCGGGCGCCCTCGACCTCCAGCAGCATCTGCGCGCACGCGTGTGAGACGGCCTGGTAGGTGCCGATCGGGCGATCGAACTGGCGGCGCTCCTTGGCGTAGGCGACCGCCATCTCCATCGCCCGTTCGGCAACGCCGACCGACTCGGCCGCGTTCATCACGGTCGCCTGGCCGCGCGCGCGCTCGATGTCGAGATCGCCGGACGGCGGCTCGCGGTCGCCGCCCGTGATCCGGAACAGCCGCCGCGTCGGGTCGAGCGCGCGCACCGGCTCGACATCCGCGCCGGTGACCACGGCGCCGTCCCAGTCGACCAGCACGTCGGCGGTGCCGGCGTCGGCGCTCAGCCCGTCGATCACGACCGCGCCGCGGCGCCCGTCGGCGATATCGGCGCCCAGCAGCCCGGCGGCCCACGTCGACTGCAGCGGCGTCGGCGCGAGCGCGTAGCCGAGCTCCTCGGCGACCACGATCATCTCGACCGTGCCGAGCTCGGCGATCTCCGGCCAGCCGAGCTCGACCATCTCGTCCCACTGCGCGTCGGTGAAGCCGCGCTCGTCGTCGAGCGCCAGCCGCCTGCACCTCGGCGAGCGGGTAGCGCGCGGCGAGCAGCTCGCGCGCTGTGGACTTGATCGTCCGCTGGTCGTCGGAGAGGTCGAAGTTCATTGCACGAGGGAGGCCCAGGACGCGCTCGGCGACGATGTTCTTGAGGATCTCGGTGGTGCCGCCCTCGATCGAGTTCGCGCGGGCGCGCAGGAACCGGTACGTCCAGGCGTCGTCGGCGAGCAGGGCGTGCGGGCCGGCGACGTCCATCGCCAGCTCGGTGAGCGCCTGGTTGACCTCCGCCCAGTGCCACTTGCCGAGCGAGCCCTCGGGGCCGGGAGCGCCGCGCTTCATGGTCGCCGTGAGGCCGCGGTAGGCGTTCAGGCGCAGCACCTGCGCCTCGACGAACACCTGCGCGAAGCGCTGGCGGATCAGCGGGTCGTCGGCGCAGGCCGGCCTCGCGGATCTGATCCTGCAGCTCGCGCAGCGCGATCTGCACCTGCACCTGGAGCGCGAACGCGAGGCCCGCGCGCTCGTGCATCAGCGTCGTGATCGCGACGTGCCAGCCGTTGCCCTCGCCGCCGACGATGTTCTCGTCCGGGATCCGCGCTTCCTCGATGAACAGCTCGTTGAACTCGGCCTCGCCCGTGATCTGCACGAGCGGCCGGACCTCGACGGCGTCCTGCTCCATGTCCATCAGGAAGTACGTGAGCCCGCGGTGCTTCGGCGCGTCCTGGTCGGTGCGGGCGACGAGCATGCACCACTTCGCCTCGTGCGCGTACGTCGTCCACACCTTCTGGCCGGTGACGACCCACTCGTCGCCGTCGCGGACGGCGCGGGTCTTGAGCGACGCGAGGTCGGAGCCCGATCCCGGCTCGGAGAAGCCCTGGCACCAGATCTCGTCGGCGGACAGGATCGGCGGCAGGAAGCGCTGCTTCTGCTCCTCGGTGCCGTGCGCGATCACCGTCGGCCCGCCCATCGCGAGACCGAGCATGTTCGCCATCTGCGGAGCGCCCGGCGCGCGCGGTCTCCTCGTAGAAGATCGCCAGCTCGACCAGCGTGGCGCCGCGCGCCGCCGTACTCGGTCGGCCAGCTCAGGCCCGCCCAGCCGCGCTCGTTCAGCGCGCGCTGCCAGGCGCGGCGGAACTCGAACGCGTCGGGATCGCCGTCCGGCTCACGGCCGGGATGGTTGGCCTCTATCCAGGCGCGGACGGCGTCACGGAACTCGCGCTCCACTGATGACAGCGTCAGGTCCACAGGCCGCGGACGCTACCGGCTCCGCTGGGGTGTCGCGCCGCCGCGGACGGGACGCGAGCGCGACGCCGCCGAGGATCGCCACGAGGCCCGCGATCGCCGCGGGCGTGATCGCCTCGTCGAGGAAGATCGCGCCGTAGAACAGCGCGACGCCCGGCGCGAGGTAGCTGACGAGCGACGCACGGCCGGCGCCGACCTCGGCGATCAGCTTGTAGAAGATCACGAACGCGAGCGCCGTCCCGACCACGCCGAGCGCGACCAGCGCAACGCAGCGCGCGCAGGCCCGGCGCGTCGCTCGGCGCCGTGGCGAGCGCGGCGGGCAGCGTCACGATCGACGCGACCGAGAGCGAGACGAACGACGTCTGCATCGACGTCAGCCGCACGTACCGGCGCTTGACCACGAAGCCGCCGAGCGCGTAGAAGAGCGCCGCGCCGACCATCGCGAGCGCGCCCACGAACTGTCCGAGCGAGTGGATCGACTCGACGCCGACGACCAGCGCCACGCCCGCCAGACCGATCACCATGCCGAGACCCTGCCGCCGGTCGATCCGCTCGGACGGGTCGATCAGCGGCGCGAGCAGGGCGACGAACAGCGCGGCGGGAGAGATCAGCACCGCCGTCAGGCCCGACGGGACCTCGAGCTCGCCAAGCGTGATGAACGTGAACGGAATCGCGACCGAGACGCAGCCGAGCACGATCGCCCAGCCCGGTCGCCGCCGCATGTCGGCGAGCGCGCCCCGCGTGGTGCCGCGCATCGCGATCACCAGCACGAGCGCCGCGAGCACCGTGCGCGCGCACACGATCACCGGCGCGCTGAGGTCCTCGAGCGCGTACTTGATGAGCAGGTACGAGCCGCCCCAGATGGCGGAAAGCGCAGCGAGAAGTCCGATCTGCCGGGGCGTCATTCGTACCCAGTGTCGCAGCGAACCGGCCCAAGCGGAAATGACAGTTCCGCTGGCCCGCCATAAGGAGGGCTTATCAGTCTGCGGAGCCGCTGGACGGTGCCGGCTTCGAATCCGGCTTCGAGTCCGGCTTGGACTCCGTCTTCTTCTCCGAAGACTTCGCGTCGTGCTTGTCCGCCCCCGACGATGCCGCCTTGTCGGTCTCCCGCTTGCGCTTGGCCGTGCCGTAGTCGGTGTTGTAGAAGCCGGAGCCCTTGAAGTGCACGGCGATCGGGTGGTACACGCGCTGGACCGGTGCGCCGCACTCCGTGCACCGCGTCACCGGATCCTCCGTGATCTTCTGCATCACCTCGATGAGATGGCCGTTCTCGCAGCGATACTCGTAGATCGGCATCGGGCGAGCGAGTATAGGTGCCCATCAGATGGTTGGTTCCCGCGGCCTGCGTGCCCGCATGGTCGCGTACCGTGGATGCCGGGCGGTGCACGTGCGAGCGGCACAGTGGCGGAGCCACGGGCCGATTCAGCGGGTACCGATCCGGCGCCGCGGGACGCGCCCAGGCGGGTGCGTAGGTCGTGGAACCAGCCATCTAGACTCCGCGGCCATGCCCGCCCCCACCATGGACGAGGTCGTTGCGCTCTGTAAGCGGCGCGGCCTGATCTTCCCCGCATCGGAGATCTACGGCGGGATCGCCAACACGTATGACTACGGGCACTACGGCGTCCTGCTGAAGAACAACGTGATCGGCGCCTGGTGGAAGGCGATGATCCAGGAGCGCGACGACGTGGTCGCGCTCGACTCGGCGATCATCCAGCACCCGCGCGCGTGGGAGGCGTCGGGCCACCTGGCCGGCTTCACCGATCCACTGGTCGATTGCAAGACGTGCGGCCTGCGCTTCCGCGCCGACCACCTCGACGAGCTCCAGTGCGGGCGCAAGCCGTCCAAGCACCCGGGCGAGACACCGGAGTGCGACCTGACCGAGTCGCGCGCGTTCAACCTGATGTTCCAGACGACGATCGGCCCGGTCGCCGAGGCCGGCATGACCGTCTACCTGCGCCCGGAGACCGCGCAGGGGATCTTCCTGAACTTCAAGACGACGCTGCAGTACGCGCGCCGCAAGCCGCCGTTCGGCATCGCGCAGGTCGGCAAGTCGTTCCGCAACGAGATCACGCCCGGCAACTTCATCTTCCGCACGCTCGAGTTCGAGCAGATGGAGATGGAGTTCTTCGTGCCGCCCGCGGACGCCGAGCAGTGGCACGAGCACTGGATGCAGGCGCGGATGGACTGGTACACGTCGCTCGGCATCGACCCCGAGCGGCTGCGCCTGCGCGCGCACGACGCGGACGAGCTGTCGCACTACTCGTCCGCGACCTCCGACATCGAGTACCTGTATCCGATCGGCTGGTCGGAGCTGGAGGGCATCGCCAACCGCGGCGACTTCGACCTCAAGCAGCACGCGGAGTTCTCCGGCGAGAAGCTCGAATACTTCGAACAGTCGACCGGCGAGCGCTACGTCCCGCACGTGATCGAGCCGGCGGCCGGCGTCGGCCGCACCGTGCTCGCGCTGCTGTGCGACGCGTACGACCAGGACGAGATCGGCGGCGAGCAGCGCACCGTGCTGCGGCTGAGCCCGGCGATGGCGCCGGTGAAGGTCGCGGTGCTGCCGCTGCTGCGCAAGGACGGCCACCCGGAGAAGGCGCGCGCGATCTACGAGGAGCTGCGCCGGCACGTCGTCGCCGAGTACGACGAGGGCGGGAACATCGGCAAGCGCTATCGCCGCCAGGACGAGATCGGCACGCCGCTCGCGATCACGATCGACCACCAGACGCTCGAGGACGACACCGTCACCCTGCGCGATCGCGACACGCTCGAGCAGCAGCGCGTGCCGGCCTCCGAGCTGGTGGCTCGTGTGACCGAACTCACGCGCTGAACGCTGGCGTTTAGTAGCGTCCGCGACATGGCTACGGTCGCGGTCGATCAGGTTTCCTACGAGGACCTGTACGAGCGCTGGGAGCGCAGCAACTGGCGCGCCACGGAGATCGACTTCACGCAGGACCGCGTCGAGTGGCACGAGCGGTTCTCCGAGCTCGAGCGCCGCGCCGCGCTGTGGAACTACGCGATGTTCTTCCACGGCGAGGACGCCGTCACCGACGACCTGTCGCCGTTCATCGACGCCGCCCCGCGCGAGGAGCAGAAGTACTTCCTCGCCACCCAGCAGGTCGACGAAGCGCGCCACGCGGTGTTCTTCAACCGCTTCATGCACGAGGTGGTGGAGCGCGGCGACGGCACGATCTCGAGCGCGCTGGAGGCGACCCGGCCGGAGCTGACGTGGGGCTTCGTGAAGACGTTCGAGATGCTCCACCGCGTCGTCGACGAGCTGCGCCGCGACCGCTCGCGCACCAAGCTCGCCCAGGCCGTGACGATGTACCACTTCGTCGTCGAGGCGACCCTCGCTCAGCCCGGCCAGCACTTCATCTCCGACTACCTCGCCGCCCGCGACGTGCTCCCCGGCTTCCGCGCGGGCATGCGCAACGTGTCGCTCGACGAGCAGCGTCACATCGGCTTCGGCGTCAAGCTGCTGCGCGACCTCGCGGCCGAGGACCCCGAGGTGCCCGACGCGGTCGCCGACCAGCTCCGCGCCGTCACGCCGATCTCGCTCGCCGTGTTCGTCCCGCCCGGCTGGGACACGCGCTACGTCGAGTGCTTCGGCTTCACGCTCGAGCAGGTCTACGAGGAGGGCGCGCGCTCGTTCGAGGCCAAGTTCCGCGCCGCCGGCATGCCGATCGAGTCGCTCCCCGGCCCGTCGATCATGCCGATGGACATGCCGCCGCGGCAGCGGGCCGAGCGCGGTCTCGCGATGCTGCGCGCCGGTTACCTCGGCGAGCGCAACGGGCCGCCCGCGCGCGACCCGGAGGCGATGGCGGTGCTGTTCGACAGCATCCGCCGCAGCGTCGATCCCCGCCGCGTGCCCGCCGAGCCGCTCGTCCTGCAGTGGGAGTTCTCCGACGCCGAGCCGTGGCACGTTCGTCTGGACAACGGCGCGACCGCGGCGGTGCCGGGCCGCGCACCGCACGTCGACGTCGAGCTGCGCTGCAAGTTCGACGACTGGGTCGACGTGGTCGCCGGCCGGCTCGACCCGCGCGTGGCGGTCGCCACCGGCCGCCTGCGGCCGCGCGGGAAGCCGCGGACGCTGTGGCGCGCCCGCGGCCTCTTTAGCGCTTGACCGTGAGCGTCATCCGCATCTCGTCGGGATGCTGAGAGCAGAAGAGCGAGTACTTGCCGGGCTTGGTGAGCTTCTTCGTGGTCCACGTCCCGCCCGCCTGGAGCGGCGAGTGGAACTTCACCGGGCCCTTGCGGACATTGACGTCGTGGGCGTCGAAGGAGAACTCCTCCCACTTGAACCGGACGCGCTCGCCCGTCTTCACGGTGAGCTTGCCGGGGGCGTAGAAGTTCGAGCCGATCTGGGCGTCGTGGACGCGGGCGCGCTTGCCCGCCTCGGCCGGCCCGGCGATCAGGAACGCCGCTCCCGCCGCCACGATGGCGACGGGAGCGATGGAGGAACGGAGAGAGCGCATCACGACGTGACCGTGACGGTGCCCTTCATGTCCGCGCCGTGGACGATGCAGTAGTACTGGTACGTCCCGGGCGTCGAGAAGGTGACGGTCTGACTCTTGGGCAACGGCGTCGCCCCGTCGTCGTCGAGCATGCCGGTGTTCACGAACCCGTTGCCGTGGCTGGTGCCGTTGACGATCAGCGCCGTCCCGGGCGCCTCGCTCGGGTAGAGCGTGAACGGATCGACACCGTTCGGGCCGAGGAAGCTCTGCGCAAGCTGCTTCGCGTACGGCTCCGGCGCGAACGCGACGTTGTGCGCCTCGGTCGACTTGTTCGACATCGTGAACGTGACCGCCTGGCCGACCTTCACGGTCTTCTTCGCAGGGAAGAACGCGAGCGTCGCCACGCCCTTCTTGTCGTTACCGGCCTTGACGGTCGTGCCGCTGGGCACGCCCTGGCCGGCCACGAGCTTCTTGGCGAGCTTGGAGGCGGCCTTGGCCTGCTTCTTGATCCGCTTCGCGTCCTGCTTCTTCGTCGGGATCGCGGCCCGCTTGCCCTTCACCACGACCGTGCCCTTCATGCCGGTGTGGATCGAGCACAGGACGGTGTAGGTCCCCTTCTTGGGGAACTTCAGCTTGAACGGCTTCGGCGGCCCAGCAAGAGCAAGACCGGAGCCGACCAGCTCGGAGCCGTCGACGACCTTCTTGCCGACGGGGCCGGCGACCTGCGGGTTGATCGCGAAGGTCGGCTGGCCGTTGAACCACATGTCGGCGCCGGCGGCGTCCTTGGCGCCGGAGACCGGGACGGCAAGGTTGGGGCCGAACAGGGCAGGCGGCGTCGTGCCCTTCGGCGCGAACATCGCGTTGTGGAAGCCGGCGATCCGGAACGACACCTTGTCGCCCGCGTGGATCGTGGTCCGCTTCGGATAGAACGCGTTGTCGGTCGCGAACTCCGGCACGCCCTTCAGTAGCCCCTTGGGCGGGGTCCCCGCATACATGTCCTTCGTCGCTGCGCCGGCCGCGGCTGCTGGGACGAGCAGCGCGCCGGCGGTCACCGCGAATATGTAACGTCGCCGAAGGCCACCGGCGAAGCCCTGTGGCCTGGCAGGCGAAAGTATTTTCTTCATGCCCGCAGCCTCGCGAACGCGCGCGGCGCGCGGATCAGGGATATCCCTAGTTCTGCGCTGTGATCAGCGTTCTGGCGGCATCCGTGGCTGCGCGGACCGCCGGCCCGTGGTCGTGCTCGGGCTCCCCCAGCATCCGCAGCGCGAGCCCGTCGGCGAGCGCGAGCAGCACGGCGGCGACGGCCTCCGGCTCGGCGGCGAGATGGACCACGCCGTCGGCCTGCTTGGCCGCCAGCAGCTCCGCCACCTTCGTGCGCGTCGCGCGCTGCAGCGCTGCGAACTCGGCGGCGATCTCCGCCTTCCGGCGGCCGGAGATGAACAGCTCGAACATCAGCGCGACGAAGCCGGGATCGCGCTCCACGAGGTCCTGTAGCGAGTGCACCAGGACGTCGATCACGTCGTCGGCGGTCCGCGCGCTCGCGAACTCGGTGCCGAGATGCTCGAGCCGGATGTCGGCGTCACGCCGCACGACCTCGGCGAGCAGGCGCTCCTTGGTGCCGAAGTAGTAGTGCAGCAGCCCGCGCGAGACGCCCGCCTCGCGCGCGACGTGGTCGAACGTCGAGCCGGCGGCGCCGCGGGCCGCGACGGAGCGGCGCATCGCATCGACGATCTTCGCGCTCGAGGCCTCCATGAGCCGGACTCTAGCTGGCCGTCCAGCCAGGACCGGGCGAGTATCTTCGAGGCGACGCCAACAGGAAGGGGTGTAGCGAGCATGTCGGAGATGGGCGCACCGCTCGATCGCTTTCAGGAGGTTGAGACCGGGGAGCCGTTCACGCTCCAGAACCCGCGGCTGTTGAAGGTCGAGCTGTCCGCGACATCGGTGATGGCCGCCAGCGGGGCGATGGTCGCCTACCAGGGCGACGTGCGCTTCGAGCACAAGGGCGGCGGGCTGGGACGGCTGCTGAAGAAGGCGGCCACGGGCGAGTCGCTCAGGCTCATGCAGGCGTCGGGCTCCGGTGAGATGTTCCTCGCGAACCAGGCGATGCTCGTCCACGTGTTGCGCCTCGACGACGACGCCTTGACCGTCAACGGCAGCAACATCCTCGCCTTCGAGACGGGCATCGACTGGGACGTCACGCGCGTTAAGGGCGGCAGCGCCGGGATGGTCGCCGGCGGGCTGTTCAACATCGCCCTCCGCGGAACGGGCCTGGTGGCGCTGGTGTCCGATGGTGAGCCGCTCAGGCTCGATGTCGCCGAGGCTCCCACCTTCGCCGACCCGCAGGCGGCGATCGCCTGGTCGGGCGGCGTGACGACGAACCTGAAGACCGACATGCAGGCCAAGTCGCTGATCGGCATGGGGTCCGGAGAGAGCATCCAGCTCGGCTTCTCGGGTCAGGGCTGGGTGCTGGTGCAGCCGTCGGAAGGCCGACGCGTGACGGCTGCTTAGCCTGGATCGACCGATCATCGTGGATGACTCGGCGCCGTGGGCCGAGTCAGGGTCGATCGGCCGCGTATCTCATGTGGTGATCCACCTGGTTCGCGGCCGATCGGCCCTGGCGAACGGCCACGGTGTCGAGGCGCCGCGAGAATCGGTCGATCCAGGCTTAATCAGACCGTCACATTCCACGGGTTCCGCCTCGGGCTCCGTGGCACACTCGCGGCGATGGTCGCCCGGCTCGCAGCCGTCGCCACGGTCACCGTCGCCGTTCTCGCCGCCGGCGCCGCAACCGCGGCGGCCGACGCGCTGGTGTACCGGTGCGGGCCGAACGTCTGCAAGGCCGCGCCGGACGGCACCGGCAAGCATCGGCTGACGACCGACGGCAAGCCGGGCGGGCCGCTGTACTCGTGGGTGTCCGCGAGCGCCAACGGGTCGCGACTGGCGGTCGTCAACGCCACCTTTGCCTATGTGCTCGACGGCAAGGGGCGGCGCATCACCGGGAAGCTGCCGCGCGGCGGCATCGACGTGATCGCCGAGATGGCGCCGAGCGGCAGGGAGGTCTCGACGGTAGAGCTCCTCCCCGAGATCTCGCCGGCGCCGGTGGGCAGCCCGCCCGGCAGCCCCGGCGTGTCCGGCTTCGTGCCCTACATGTTCATCATGAACGCCGACGGCAGCGGGCGCGAGGCGACAGCGCGCGTCGTCGTCGACATGGCGTGGCTCGGCTCGCGGCTCGTGCGGACCGACAGATCCGACACCGATCCGTTCCCGTACGGCATCTGCCTGTTGGTGACCAACATCGACTTCCAGTGCGAGCGCGACGTCGCACGCGACCCGACCCAGGACCTGTTCAACCCTGCCTTCTCACCAGACGGCACGCTCGCCGCGGCCGTGAGGTCGCCCAGCACCACGATCGGCGCCGGCGCGATCGTCATCTACGACGCGACAACCGGCGCGCCCGTGCGCCAGCTCGTCGGCGGTGAGAACACCCAGCCGACGTGGTCGCCCGACGGCAAGCGGATCGCGTTCGAGCGCGGCGGCGACCTCTACGTGGCGCGGGCCGCAGGAGCTCCGCGCGAGCACCGGATCCTGAAGGGCGGCGCGCAGCCGACCTGGACCACGGCGGCGGCGTGCAAGGCGCGGCGCCCGCGCATCCGCGTAGGCGGCCGCTTCGTGTTCGTCACCGTGTGCCGGCCGCAGCCCGGGCACGTGACCGTCACGCTCCTGCGCTCCGGCCGGCGCGTCGGCAAGCGCACCGTGACCGCCGCCACCGGCGGGATGGTCACGGCGCGCCTGCGGCGCCCCTCGGGCGCCGGTGCGCTGCGCGCCCGCGTTAGTTCGCGGTGACGCGGCGGTAACGCGACACCGCGAGCGGCGCGAACACGGCGATCAGCACGAAGCACCAGATGAATGCCATCCACACGTCGGTGTGAGCCGGCGTGTTCAGCCACAGCGACCGCACGGCATCCGCGACCGTCGTGAACGGGTTCGCGTCCGCGAACTGCCGCAGGCCGTCGGGCATCGACTCCGCGGGCACGAAGATCGACGACGCGAACGTGAGCGGGAAGATCAGGGTGAAGCCGATCGAGTTCGCGGTCTCCGGGGTCGACGAGAACAGCCCGACGAGCGCGAAGATCCACGAGAACGCGTAGCCGAGCAGGAGCAACAGCACGATGCCGAGCGCGATCTCGCCGAACGTGGCGCCGATGAAGTTGAACCCGGCGAGGAAGCCGACGGAGAGCAGGACGACGAGGGACAGACAATTGAGCACGACGTCGGAGAACGTCCGCCCGCTGAGCACGGCGGCACGCGACATCGGCAGCGAGCGGAAGCGGTCGATCAGACCCTTCTGGACGTCCTCGGACAGGCCGAGCGCGGTCACGAACCCGCCGAACGCGATCGACTGGACGATGATGCCCGGCATCAGGAAGTCGACGTAGTCGAAGCCCGGCGTCTGGATCGCGCCGCCGAACACGTACACGAACAGCAGCACGAACATCACGGGCTGGATGGTGTAGGCGATCAGCAGGTCGGGCTGGCGCGGGATCCGCCTCAGGTTGCGGCGCGCCAGCACCAGCGTGTCCTCCGCGGTCATCGAGAGCGAGCTCATACGGGCGCCACCTCCTCTTCCTCGGCCGCGTGGCCGGTCAGCGCGATGAAGACGTCGTCGAGCGTCGGCCGGCGGAGCGTGATGTCCGCGATCCCGACGTCCGCGTCGTCGAGACGCCGGACCGCCTGCGGGATGATCCCCGAGCGCGCGCTCACGGGCACGCTCACGCGCCCGTCTTCGACGCTCGGCCGGTCGTTGGCCATCTCTGCGAGCGCGGCGATCGCCGCGTCGGCCTCGTCCGGGTCCTCGAGGCGCACCTCGAGCCGCTCGCCGCCGATCTGGTCCTTGAGCTCGTCGGATGTGCCCTCGGCGATCACCTTGCCGTGGTCGACCACGACGATCCGGTCGGCGAGCCGGTCGGCCTCGTCGAGGTACTGGGTGGTCAGAAGGACGGTTGCGCCCGCGTCGACGCGGGCCTCGATCATCTCCCACATACCGATCCGGCTGCGCGGGTCGAGGCCCGTCGTGGGCTCGTCCAGGAACAGCACCGGCGGTCGCGCGACGAGTGCCGAGGCGAGGTCGAGCCGGCGGCGCATGCCACCCGAGTAGGTCTTCGCCGGGCGCTTGGCGGCATCCATCAGGTCGAACCGCTCGAGCAGCTCGTTCGCACGGATGCGCGACTGCTCCTTGCCGAGGTGGTAGAGCCGGCCGACCATCTCGATGTTCTCGAACCCGGTCAGGTTCTCGTCCACGGCCGCGTACTGTCCGGCGAGGCCGATCTGCGCGCGCAACTGCGCAGCCTGTTTCACCACGTCGAGCCCGACGACACGGGCAGTGCCGGCGTCTGGCTCCAGCAGGGTGGCGAGGATCCGCACCGCGGTGGTCTTGCCGGCGCCGTTCGGGCCGAGCAGGCCGAGAATGGTCCCGGTCGGCGCAGCGAAATCCACTCCGCAGAGGGCACGCACCGAGCCGTAGGACTTCTCGAGCCCCTCGACGACAATCGCATCATCCGTCATGTCCTCGAAGCTAGCGAAGGGAGGACGCCGGTTTGGTTCGGTTTGGCACACTCTCTGCCGGATGGACCGAGAGCGGCGCCCGCGCCCCAAGCTGATCGAAAAGCTCGACGCGCAGCGCGAAACGCACCGCGAGCGCAACCGCCTGGTCCGGCTCGCATTCGGCATCGCCGGCGTGCTCATCCTGCTGGCCGGGATCGTCATGCTCGTCACGCCCGGTCCGGCGTTCGTGCTGATCCCCATCGGCCTGGCGATGCTCTCGCTCGAGTTCGTGTGGGCCGAGCGGCTACTCGACCGTTCGCTCGAACAGGCCCAGATCGCCCAGGAGAAGGCGGCTCAGACGACGCGCACGCAGCGGATCCTGGCCGCCGTCGCCACGGTATTGGCGATCGCCGCGTGCGTGCTCGCCGTGCTGTGGTGGGACATCCCATTGCTGCCGGACGGCTGAGCGCCGCCCGGCAGCGAGGAAGTCAGTTGTTCGAGGCGCCGGCGGGGTCGCCGGACGGCGTTGCAGCGGTCGTCGTGGAGGTGTACTCGAACTCCTCCTCCGCGCCGAACAGCGTGTCGAGCACCTTCTTGCGAAGGTCGGAGCTGACCGCAAGCGCCACGCCCGCGGTGGCCAGACCGAGTACCAGGAACTTGCCCACGCCACCTCGCTTCTTCTTCGGTGCCTCGCGCAGCGAAATGCTCGCGTCCTTGACTGAAGCCGCGCCCTTCTTGATCTCCTTCTGCAGCTTCTTGTCGTCGAAGATCTGCGAGGTCGGCGACTTGCCGTTGGACAGGCGACTGTAGGCCTTGCGCGCGGACTCGTACGCCTGCACGATGTTGTCCCGCAGGTCCTCGTCCTCGATCACCCGCTGGACGTACGGGTTGTAGCGCGCCTTCAGGGCCGCCTTCTGCGCCTTCTGAGCTTTCTTCTTGGCTTGGGCCATACCACCTCTCCGCGTCTGTTTGAGACGAGCATACCCTTGATCGATGGCCGTCAACGGCGCCTTGCGCCGTCCATTAACGCGGCGTCGAAGACCTCGCCGACATCGCCCACCCAGACGAAGTCCATGGCGGATCGCAACGGCTCGGGGATGTCCTCGAGGTCGCCCTCGTTGCGGCGCGGCGCGACGATGCGCTTGATGCCCGCGCGCTGAGCCGCGAGCGCCTTCTCCTTCAGGCCGCCGATCGGCAGCACCTGGCCGGTGAGCGTCAGCTCGCCGGTCATGGCGAGGTCGTCGCGCACGACCCGGCCGGTGACGAGCGACATCAGCGCGGTGGCCATCGTGACGCCGGCGCTCGGGCCGTCCTTGGGGATCGCCCCCGCCGGCACATGCACGTGCAGGTCGTGCTTGGCGAACCAGTCTTCGGGCAGGTCGGCGTGGCCGCGCACATACGAGAGCGCCGCCTCGGCCGACTCGCGCATCACGTCGCCGATCTGACCGGTGATCAGCAGCTTGCCCTTGCCCGGCACGGCGCTCGCCTCGACGAACAGCACGTCGCCGCCGACCGGCGTCCACGCGAGCCCCGTGGCGACGCCCGGCTCGGAGGTACGGCGGCGGACGTCCGGCGTGAAGCGCGGCCGCCCCAGCAGCTCGCGCACGCGCGGGGCCGAGACCGACACCTTGCGACCGTGCGTGCCGCCCGCGACGCCGACCGCCACCTTCCGGCACACCGACCCGATCTCGCGCTCGAGGTTGCGAACGCCCGCCTCGCGCGTGTATGAGGTGACGATCTCGCGCAGTCCGGCGTCGGTGAACGCGACCTGCGAGCGCTTCAGCCCGTTGCGGTCGATCTGGCGCGGCACGAGGTAGCTCTTGGCGATCTCGAGCTTCTCCTGCTCCGTGTAGCCGGCGAGCGGGATCACCTCCATGCGATCGCGCAGTGCGCCCGGCACCCGGTCCATGTCGTTCGCCGTGCAGATGAACATGACGCCCGAGAGGTCGAACTGTACGTCGAGGTAGTGGTCGCGGAACGTCGTGTTCTGCTCGGGGTCGAGCACCTCGAGCATCGCGCTCGCGAGGTCGCCGCGGTAGTCCGAGCCCATCTTGTCGATCTCGTCGATCATGAACACCGGGTTCTGCGACTCGGCGTCGCGCAGCGCCCGGATGATCGTGCCCGGCATGGCGCCGATGTAGGTACGGCGATGGCCGCGGATCTCGGACTCGTCGCGTACGCCGCCGACGCTGATGCGTTCGAACTTGCGCTCGAGCGCGCGGGCGACGGACTGGCCGAGCGACGTCTTGCCGACGCCGGGCGGGCCGGCGAAGCAGAGGATCGTGCCGCGCGCGTCCGGCTTGAGCTTGCGCACGGCGAGGAACTCGAGGATCCGGTCCTTGACCTTCTCGATGTCGTAGTGGTCGGCGTCGAGCACCTCGCGCGCGTGCACGAGGTCGAGGTTGTCGACGGTCCCCTTGCCCCACGGCAGCGACGCCATCCACTCCAGGTAGGTGCGGATGACGCCGTGCTCGGCGGCCGCCTGGGGGATCTTCTCCAGCCGGCCGAGCTCGCGGCCGACCTGGGTGCGGACGTTCTCGGGAAGCTCGAGCGCCTCCAGCTGGGAGCGCAGCTCGTCGACCTCGGCCTCGGCCGGGTCCTGCTCGCCGAGCTCCTCCTGGATCGCCTTCAGCTGCTGGCGCAGGACCCACTCGCGCTGGCCCTTGTCCATCTCGGCGTTGACCTGGTCCTGGATCTTCGAGCCGATCGCGACGATGTCGAGCTCGCGCGCGAGGATCTCCGACAGCCGCCGCAGCCGGCGGGCGACGTTGACCTCCTCCAGCAGCGCCTGGCGCTCCTCGGTCTTGATCCGCAGGGCGCCCGCGATCAGGTGGCTGAGCGCCGACGGGTCCTCGAGGTTGGCCACCGCCATCTGGAGCTCCTCGGGGAGGTACGGGACGTCCTCGATGATCTGGCTGAACGTCCCCTGGACGTTGCGCATCAGCGCGGTCAGCTCGGGGCCCTCGGCGACCACGTCGGGCAGCTCCGACACGCGCGCCGTGAGGTAGGGCTCCTCGCCCAGCCACTCCTCGATCTTCACCCGCTGGCCGCCTTGGACGAGGATCCGCAGCGACCCGTCGGGCACCTTCAGCATGCGCGCGACCATCCCGGCGACGCCGACGTCGAACAACTGGTCGGGGCCGGGCGCGTCGAGCTCGGGATCGCGGCTGGCGACCATCACGAGCATCCGGTTGCCGACGAGCACGTCGTTGACGAGCTGGACCGAGCGCTCCTGCCCGATCGCCAGTGGCGTCAGCGTGTCGGGATAGGTGACCGAGTCCCGCAGCGGCAGGACCGGCAGCTCGGGTGGGAGTCCGGTCTCCTGGGGCGTGTACTCCCCGTTCCCCCCGACAACGTCGATCACGGGTCCTCGCTGCGCTGGATCGGCACGCTGCGCGACGGGGCCGGCTGGACGAGCGGCAGCTCGACGGTCAGCATCCCGTCCTCGTACGACGCCACGGCGGCGTCCGCGTCGACGTCGACGCCGAGCGCGACGACGCGCCGGAACGGACCGTGCTCGACCTCGAGCTGCTGGTACACGCGGTCCTCGCCACCCTCGGGCCTGCGGTGCCCGGCCAGCACGAGCTCGCGCCCGCGGATCTGGAGCTCGATCTCCGACGGGTCGATCCCGGCGAGGTCGGCGCGCACGACGGCCCGCGGGGGGTCGGCCGTGTAGTACACGTCGACCGCGGGCGAGAAGCCGCCACGGCGCTGGGTCGAGAGCCGCCGGTCGAACAGCTCGTCCATCTGGCGGCGCATGCGCTCGAAGTTGGCGAAGAGGTCGCGCTCGGATGCCACGCCGGGAAGGCTATCGGCGCGCGAGCCAGTCCAGCACGGCGTCGCGCGCGAAGCGCCACTCGTCGCCCAGCCGGCGGCCCGGCAACTCGCCCGCTTCGGCGAGCTCGGCGATCGTCGCCACGTCGACGTGGAGCCACTCGGCGAGCTCCCCAACGGTCAGCACGTCGGGCGGCGGGAAGGCGCGGAACGAGGCGTGGCCGATCGACAGCCCGTCCTCGGTCGTCTCGACGGTCACGCGGCGGAGCGTGTCGACGTCGCCGTAGCGCGACACGAGGCCGGCGACGAGATCCTGCTTTGAGGTCTTGAGCTCGAACGCGGCGCGATCGAGCTTCTCCGCCTCGGCGGTGGGAATGCGAACGTACAGTGCGGTGCGATCCTTCATGGCATAGCAAGATATCAGATGGATATCAGCATTCGATTCGCGGGCATTGCGGACGGAGGGCTCTTGGCCGAGCTCGGCGAGCGCACGGCCCGCGAGACGTTCGGGGGCGGCCCTCCAGAGGACATGGAGGCGTTCCTCGCCGCCACCTTCACGCCGGAGATCATGGCGGCCGAGCTGCAAGCCGGCGGGCGGTACCTGATCGCCGAGCGCGGTCCGGTGGCCGCCGGGTTCGCCCAGTTGGAGGAAGGGCCGGCCGCACCGGACGTGCCGGGCGCGCGCCCGCTGAAGCTGACCCGGCTCTACGTCATCCGGCCGCAGATCGGAACCGGTGTCGGCGCCGCGCTGCTAGGCCGCTGCCTCGAGCTCGCGCGTGCGGGCGGGCACGACGTCGTCTGGCTCACGGTCTACGACCAGAACGCCCACGCGATCACGTTCTACGAGCGCTGGGGGTTCACCGAGGTCGGCGAGCTGTACTTCACGTTCGGGAGCGAGCGGCCCCGGAACCTCATTCTCGTAAAACGAGTGCGGCTTACTCGCACTCGCATGCTCGCGCGAGCGCCTTAGCTAGCGGCGTGTGAACAGGCGAGCGTCGACGGCCATCGGCCGTTCGGTCGGCTGGCCGAAGTAGAAGCCCTGGCCGAGGTCGACCCCGAGCTCGAGCATCGTCTCGTACTCGTCGATCCGCTCGATGCCCTCGGCCACGACCATCGCGCCTTGCTCGTGCGCCAGCTCTACCAGCGCGCCGACGAGCCGGCGGCGGGCGTCTGAGTGCTGGATCCCCTGCGTGAGCATGTTGTCGATCTTGGCGATGTCAGGGCGGAGGAGGTCCAGGCACAGCAGCGCATCGGTGCCGCACGAAAGGTCGTCGAGCGCGATCTTGGCTCCGCGCTTGCGGTGCGCGTCGACCATGTCGGCGAGCATCTCGCGGTCCGGGCAGCGCTCGGGCTTGATGACCTCGATGCAGATCCGCGACGGGTCGGCGTTCATCCGTGCGACGACCGGCCAGGTCGTGCGCACGGTCGACTCGACGTCGAGCGCCGCGCGCGGGTCGAGATTGACGAACAGCACCTCGCCCTCCGGCAGCAGCGGCAGCCCGACCTCGAGCGCAGCGGTGCGGGCGCGGTAGTCGAACGAGAACAGCGCGTCGTGCGCCTCGGCGGCGGCCAGCAGCTCGCCGCCGCGAACCTCGACGGCACCGAGCTTGCCGCGCATCAGCGCCTCGCGGCCGTAGGTGCGCCCAGTGGCCAGCTCGACGATCGGCTGGAAGTGGGGCTTCATCTGGCCGTGCGACAGGAAATCGGGGAACCAGTCGGTGCGCGAGCGGTCGAGCAGCGTCTCCGCGGGCAGCGGCAACGCCTGCTCGTCGTTCAGCTTCAGCGCGAACAGGCAGGCGCGCTCGGCCGTCGAGATCGTGTTCAGGAGCTCCTTCAGACGCTCGTTCCAACCGGGTCCGGCCAGCACGAGACCTTCCACCGCGATGTCGCCCGCGGTGGGTTCGGTCGCCATGTGCTCGACCTTGTAGAGCACGGACGGACGGTGCGACAGCAGTCGCACTCCATCGATCATCGGTTGGCCTCCACTGGGGTCATCAGAGTTCCATCGGCGCGAACGGCCGCGCCCTCAAGCGGTCAGACGGTGTAGACCGCTCCCTCGTGCGCCACATCGACGGGCCCGCCGAAGCCTTTCTCGGCCTCCGCGCGGGCCCATTCGGCGTCCAGCTCGTCGGAGATGTGCGTCAGCACGAGCCGCCGCGCAGCCGCGCGCCGGCCATGCTCGCCGGCCTCCGCGGGCGTCAGGTGCCCGCGCGGCCCGTCGCGCTCAGGGCGCGGCAGAGTCGCCTCGATCAGCAGCAGATCGGTGCCGTGGGCGAACGCGCACAGGTCCTCGCTCGGGGAGGAATCGGCGCTGTAGGTGATCCGGCCGGCGGTGCCGCTCACGTCGACGGCATGGGTGGGCAGGAAGTGCGGCACCGGCTGGAAGCGGATCGTGAGACCGCCGATCTCGATCGCATCTCCGGGGTCGTACTCCTCCAGTCGGAACGCGCCCTCGAGCAGCCCCTCGCGCATCCCAGCCGCGGCGCACAGCCGCCGGAACGTCTCACGCGCGCCGGGCGGCGCGATCAGCCGCGGGCGCGGCGGGTCGTCGGTCCCGGGCCAGCCGTCGACCGGGACCGGCTGGTGGCGCGGCGCGTACGTGAGGCCGGCCGCGAACGGCACGAGGTCGAGGATGTGGTCGCCGTGCAGGTGCGAGACCACGACGGCGTCGACCTCGACGTAGTCAACGACCGCGCGGAGCTTGCCGAACACGCCGCTGCCGCAGTCGAGCAGCATGTGAACGCCGTCGGATACGACGAGATAGCCGCTGCACGCCCCTCCGGCGTCCTGCCAGGCAGGGGACTTGCCCAACACCCTCAGGTCCACTCGCGCAGCCTACCGGCGGGGCGATGGGACAACGTCAACTGCGCTGGGTGGGGGAGCGAGGAGATCGGCCGCCACGCCGGGTCCCTTAACGCCGCAGTTGACGTTCGCCGGCACCGGCGCTAGGCATGAAGCGCCGCCTGCTCCTGCGCATTCGGAAACTCCCACGCCGACTGGCGCCTACGCTCCTGCCGGAAGACGAACCGCATCTGACGCGGCGGGTGGAGGCCCTCGGGGCCGTCCGGTCGGAAGGTGGCACACGGTTTGTCGACCGCGAGCGCGCACAGCCCATTGCGCTTGAAGAAGCAGTCGTCGCAGGTCACCTTTCGGCCCTTGCCGCGTGTTTCCATCCCCCGAGCCCTCTCTTCACCGAACCGTTACAGGACGGTCACAGCAAAGCCTGCCTGGCCCGTTGGCGCAAGCGCACTCCCCGCAAAACGCACGGCTTTCCTTCAATCCCGGAAATACCCTCCAAAGCGATGAAAAAGTCCCTGCCTGCGACGTACCGACTTCGCTCCGACGGGGTTTTTCCTCGCGTACCCATCCCACCCACCCCGCGCTTGACACGATGAGACTCCTGGTTACCGGCGTGTCCGGCTACGTCGGCGCCGCGCTCGTGCCGCGACTGCTCGATGCCGGGCACGAGGTGCGTGGGTTCGCGCGCTCGACCGAGCGCGTCGCGGCTGCCGGCGTGGCGCTCGACGACGTCGTGATCGGCGACGCGATCACCGGCACGGGCCTCGAGCAGGCGCTCGACGGCGTCGACGCGGCCTACTACCTGATCCACTCCATGGAAGGCCCGGCCAACAGCGACTTTCCCGAGCTCGAGCGCTCCGCGGCCGAGCGGTTCGCGACGGCCGCGGGCGCGGCAGGGGTGCGGCGGATCGTCTATCTCGGCGGCCTGGTGCCGGAGGACGGGCCGGTCTCGCGCCATCTCGCGTCGCGACTGGCGGTGGAGCAGGCGCTCCTGGAGGCCGCCGACGAGCCGATCGCGCTCCGCGCCTCGATCGTCATCGGCGCCCGCTCGCGCTCCTTCCGCTTCCTCGTGCGGCTGATCGAGCGTCTGCCGGTGCTCGCCCTGCCGGCCTGGAACACGAATCGCACGCAGCCGATCGACGGCCGCGACGTGCTCGACTTCCTCGTCCGCGCCGCGGACGCGCCCGCCGGGCTCGCCGGCCGCTCTTGGGACATCGCCGGGGCCGAGCGGATGACCTACGCCGAGTTGATCGGGCGGATCGCCGACGTAATGCTTGTGGACCGGCCCTCGATCCGCCTCAATCTCACGTTGACGCCCTTCGCCTCGGTGGTCGCCGCGGCGGTCGCCGGTGAGGACGCGGGGTTCATCACACCACTGATGGAGTCGCTCGAGCACGACCTCCTGCCGCGTCACGACGACGCTGCGGAGGCGTTCGGCGTTAGGTTGCACTCCTTCGACGCAGCCGTCGAGCGCGCACTGCGCGACTGGGAGCAGACCGAGGAGGTGGCCGCGAAGTGACGCTCGTGACGGCGTCGATCGACATCGACGCGCCGCGGGAACAGGTCTACGACCTGATGCTCGACCCGGCGCGGCTCGACCAGTGGGTCACGATCCACCGGCGCGTCAACACGAGGAGCGGTGGGCCCCCGCGCGAGGGATACGAGATGGATCAGACGCTGCACCTGCGCGGGGCGAACTTCAAGGTCCACTGGACGCTCACCGAGGCCAAGCGGCCGAAACGCGCGACCTGGGAGGGCCGCGGCCCCGCCCACTCCTACGCGCGCACCAGCTACGCCCTGAAGGATCTCGACGGCGACCGCACGCGCTTCGACTACGAGAACGAGTTCAAGGCGCCCGGCGGCTTCCTCGGCGCGGCCGCGAGCCGGATGCTGATCGGCGGCGTCCCTCAGCGCGAGGCGAACCGCTCGCTGCAGCAGCTGAAGGCACTGTTGGAAAACACCAGATAACGGGGTCGCGCCATGTCCCACGCTCGATACGACGCACACGGCGACGTCGCCGAGATCGTCATCTCCAATCCGCCTCTGAACCTGTGGGGGCCGCAAATGATCGAGGAGGTCGAGAAGGCCGTCGCACGCGCCGGCGCCGAGCGGCCACGCGCCCTGATCGTGCGCGCCGAAGGTGAGGTGTTCTCGGCCGGCGTCGACGTCCACGTGTTCGAAGGCCTCGACGCGGAATCGTCGGCGGCGCTCACCGGGCGCCTGCTGAAGCTCGCCCACGCGCTCGAGGATCTGCCGCTGCCGACGCTGTCCGTCGTCCACGGCCTGTGCCTGACCGCCGGGCTCGAGCTGTCACTGGCGTGCGACCTGCTGTGGGCGGGCGAGGGTGTGCAGTTCGGGCTCGTGGAGAAGGTGGTCGGCATCACCCCGCTGATGGGCGGCACGCAGCGGATGGCCGAACGCGCCGGGACGGCACGGGCGCGCGAGTTCGTCATGACCGGCCGCCTGTATGACGCCCAGACGCTGCATCAGTGGGGCGTCGTCAACCGCGTGCTCGCGCCGGAGGATCTGCTGGAGAAGGCACGCCGGTTCGCCGCCGACCTCGCAGCCGGGCCGACGATCGCGCACGCCGCCACGAAAGCGGTGGTGCGCGCGCAGGCCGACCACGGAACGCGCGGCGCCGATGAGCGCACCGCGGAGCTGACATCACACCTGTTCGAGACGCCAGATTGCAGAAATGCGGTGCAGTCGTTTCTCCAGGAAGGCCCTGGAAAGGCGACGTTCACTGGTAACTTGTAACAGTCAAACTTGAAAGGAAACCCGTGGCTGACTTCCTCGATGAGAAACGCAAGGAGATACAGGCCCGCCTGAAGGAACTGCGGCCCTTGGTGGATGAATACCACCGCCTGGAGGCCGCCGAGCGCGCACTCTCCGGCGTGGAATCCGGGCCGGCGACCACCGCCGCCGCGCCAACTCGCCGCCGTCGCCGTCCGTCATCCTCCTCGAATGGCCGCCGCGGCCGCCCGCGCGGCTCCGGCACGCGGGCCGCGCAGGCGTTGCAGCTCGTGGGCGAACGGCCCGGCATCACGATCCCGGAGCTCGCCGAAGCGATGGGGATCAAGCAGAACTACCTGTACCGCGTCATGCCCGGCCTCGCCGAGGACGGCAAGGTGACGAAGTCGGGCCGCGGTTGGCACGTCAGGGCTTAGACCAGCCCCAACTCCCTGACAGCGTCACGCTCACCGACAAGCTCCTCGACGGTCTTGTCGATCCGCTCCTGTGAGAAATCGGGCACGTCGAGCCCTTCGACGATCTCCCACTCCCCGTTCGCGGTGCGGACGGGAAACGAGGAGATGATCCCTTCCTCGACGCCGTAGGCGCCGGGAGACGGGACGGCCATCGAGACCCAGTCGCCGTCCGCCGTGCCGTTGACCCAGTCGTGGACGTGGTCGACCGCGGCGTTGGCGGCCGACGCGGCCGATGAGGCGCCGCGCGCCTCGATGATCTCCGCGCCGCGCTTGCCGACGCGCGGGATGTACTCACCGGCGACCCATGCC
This sequence comes from uncultured Solirubrobacteraceae bacterium, assembly GCA_963792385.1. Taxonomy (GTDB): domain Bacteria; phylum Actinomycetota; class Thermoleophilia; order Solirubrobacterales; family Solirubrobacteraceae; genus DASSUW01. The sequence continues at coordinate 483,036 of CAWBVZ010000006.1, forward strand.
TCGTCGCCGACCACATCCCATGCCCGCTCACCCCGCACCTTCGCGTTGAACAGGTCGGGATACATGCTGGGTGAGTGGTTCCCCCACACCGCCATGTTGCTGATGTCCGAGACGGCCGCGCCGGTCTTCTGTGCCAGCTGCCCGACCGCCCGGTTGTGGTCGAGCCGCGTCATCGCGGTGAACCGCTCCTGCGGCACACCGTCGGCGTTGCTCATCGCGATCAGGGCGTTCGTGTTCGCCGGGTTGCCTACCACGAGCACCTTCACGTCGTCGGCGGCGCCGGCCGCGATCGCCTCGCCTTGCGGCTGGAAGATGCCGCCGTTGGCCTCCAGCAGGTCGGCCCGCTCCATGCCCTTGGTGCGCGGCCGCGCGCCCACGAGCAGCGCGACGTTGCATCCGTCGAAGGCCTGGCCCGCGTCGTCGTAGACGTCGATCCCCGCGAGCAGCGGGAACGCGCAGTCGAACAGCTCGAGCGCGGTGCCCTCCGCGGCCTTCACCGCGTCCGGGATCTCGAGCAGCTTGAGTTGGACTTTCGTGTCAGGTCCGAGCATCTGACCTGACGCAATTCGGAACAGGAGTGCATAGCCGATCTGACCGGCTGCTCCTGTCACTGTAACATTGACTGGTGAAGGCATTTATCCGTTCATCTCCTCGATCACGGCATCGGCGAACTGAGATGTGCCGACGGCCGACGGATCGTCACGCGTGGGCTTGAGGTCGTAGGTGACCTTCTCGCCCTTCTCGATCACGCCTGCGATCGCCGCCTCGAGGCGATCTGCCGCCTCGTGCTCGCCAAGATGGCGGAGCATCAACACACCCGAGAGCATGAGCGCCGTCGGGTTCACCCGGTTCTGCCCTTTGTACTTGGGCGCCGAACCATGGGTCGCCTCGAACATCGCTGCGGCGGTCCCGATGTTGCCACCCGGCGCGAGGCCGAGCCCGCCGATCATGCCGGCCCCGAGGTCGGACACGATGTCGCCGTAGAGGTTGGGGAGCACGATCACGTCGTACTCCTCCGGCCGTGAGACGAGCTGGTTGCAGAGGTTGTCGATGATGCGGTCCTCGAACTCGATGTCGTCGTAGTCCTCGGCGACCTTGCGCGCGACCTCGAGATAGAGCCCGTCGGTGAACTTCATGATGTTGGCCTTGTGGGCGGCCGTGACCTTCTTTCGGCTGTTCTCGCGCGCGTAGTCGAACGCCGCGCGCACGATCCGCTCGGAGCCGAACACCGAGATCGGCTTGATCGAGACGCCGGAGTGCTCACGGATGCGTGAGCCCTCGAGGTCGGCGATGAACTCGATCAGCTTCTCGGCCTGCTCGGTGTCCTTCTCGAACTCGATGCCCGCATACAGATCCTCGGTGTTCTCGCGCACGATCACGATGTCGGTCTCCGGGAACCGCGTGCGCACGCCCTTGTAGGCCTTACACGGCCGGATGCAGGCGTACAGATCGAGCTCCTTGCGCAGGAGCACGTTGACCGAGCGGAATCCAGAGCCGACCGGCGTGGTGGTCGGGCCCTTGATGCCGACCGTGGTGCGCTTGATCGAGTCCAGCGTGCGATCGGGGAACGGGGTTCCCTCGTCGCGATAGACGTCCTCGCCCGCGGGATGCTCGTCCCACTGCAATTCGACGCCGGTAGCTTCCAGAACCCGGCGGGTGGCTTCGGCCAACTCAGGGCCGGTGCCGTCTCCGGGGATGAATGTCACTTCATGAGCCATGCGGCAAGGCTATGCCACCATTGACGCCCAGTGCTCACCGGCAGCTCGATCAAGCTGACGACCATCTTCGGGATCCGCGTTGGCGTCAACGTCTCGTGGTTCTTGATCCTGTTCCTGTTCGTCTTCTGGCTCAACCAGGCGTTCGAGGACATCCTGGGCGACTCGCAGCTGGCGTTCTTCGTCGCCGTCGCAGCCGCGCTCGGCTTCTTCGCTTCGATCCTCTTGCACGAGTTCGGCCACGCGCTCGCCGCCCGCCGCGAGGGCATCGAGGTCAGCGGGATCGACCTCTTCTTCTTCGGTGGCGTGATGAAGATGAGCAGCGACACGCGCACCCCCGGCCAGGAGTTCCGCGTCGCGGTCGCGGGGCCGCTGGTGACGCTCCTGATCGTGATCGTCACCGGGCTCGGGAGCGTCGCCCTGCTCGGCTGGACCGGCTTCACCGACTCCGCGACGCTCGAGGGCACCGCGCCGTCGGACGCCTTCGAGCTGTGGCTCAGCTTCCTCGTCTCGATGAACGTGCTTCTGCTCGTGTTCAACCTGATCCCGGCGTTCCCGCTCGACGGCGGCCGGATCGCGCGCGCGGCGATCTGGAAGGTCACCGGCGACCGCGGCCGCGCCACGCGCGCGTCGGCGTACCTCGGCCAGGGGTTCGCCGCGATCCTGATCGGCTACGGGCTCTACCTACTCCTCTCCGAGAACGAGACGACGAGCGGGCTGTGGGCGATGGTGCTGGGCTACCTGCTCGGCTCGTCCGCGCGCGCGGCAATCGCCCAGTCGGCCTTCACGGAGCGCCTGGCGGGCGTCACCGTCGCCGACATCATGGATGCCGAGCCGGTGGCGATCCCCGCCGACCTGCCCGCCGCGCAGGCGTGGGAGGAGTTCTTCCTGCGCTACTACGGCTGGCCGTGGTTCGCGGTCGTGGAGCCGGACGGCCGGTTCGCCGGCCTCGCGCACCGCGCCGCCGTTGAGCACGCCGCCACCACGGAGCCCACCACGCCGGTGCGCGACATCGCCGCGGGCGCCGACGAGCGTGTGCGCGACGACGCGCCGCTCGAGGCGCTGCTCGGCTCCGAGCCGCTACGCCGGCTGGGCGCGCTGATGGCGGTCGACGAGGACGGCCGGCTGCGCGGCGTCGTCACCGTCGAGCAGGTCACGCGCGCGCTGCGCTCGCGGCTCAGTCCGGCGTAGCGCTCGAGACGAACTTCACCGCCGGGCTGCCAGCTCGGCAGCGATCCGCGGGATCGCCTCGAGGTCGTCCTTGGACACACAGGCGGCGATCCCGACCGCCTCCGCATTGTCCCGCAGCTCGTCGTCCACGTACGCGCTGCACATCAGGATCGCCTGCCCGGGCCGGCGGGCCAGGATCATCGGCGCCGCCTCGAGCCCGCCGACGACCGGCATCAGGGCGTCGAGCACGACCACGTCGGGATCAACCTGGTCGATCGACTCGAGCGCCGCGCGCACGCCGTCGGCCTCCCCGGCCACGACGATGTCCAGGCCCCCTTCAGCGTCGTCGACGATCGCGCGGATGAGAAACCGCACGTCCGCATGGTCGTCGACGATCATCAGGCGCACCGGCACGGCGGATCAACCGTAGAGGACGCGTAATAACCTTGCGCGCCATGCCCGCACACGACGTCCTGATCATCGGCGCCGGCCTCGCCGGTCAGCGTGCCGCCCTGGCAGCGGCCCGCGAGGGCGCGACGGTGGCCATCATGTCCAAGGTCCATCCGGTCCGATCGCACTCCAACGCCGCCGCCGGCGGGATCAATGCGGCGCTGAATCCGGACGACTCCTGGGAGTCCCACGCCTACGACACCGTGAAGGGCTCGGACTACCTCGGCGACCAGGACGCGATCGAGATCATGTGCCGCGAGGCGCCCGGCGAGGTCCTGTGGCTCGAGCACTCGGGCGTCACCTTCCACCGCAACGAGACCGGGCATCTCGGCACGCGGGCGTTCGGCGGCGCCTCCGCGGCGCGCACCTACTACGTCGCCGACATCACCGGCCAGGCGCTCCTGCACGTGCTCTACGAGCAGCTGATGAAGCACCACGAGCAGATCGACCGCTACGAGGAGTGGTTCGTCACATCCGTCGTCCAGGACGACGAGGGCACCTGCTGCGGCGCCGTCTGCCGCAACATCCGCGACGGCTCGATGGAGCTGTTCGCCGCCAAGGCCGTGATCCAGGCCTCGGGCGGCGCCGGCCAGTGCTTCAAGCCGACCACCAACGCGCTGATCTGCACCGGCGACGGCATCGCCCAGAGCTACCGCATCGGCGCGCCGCTGATGGACATGGAGATGGTCCAGTACCACCCGACCACGCTGGCCGGGAACGGGATCCTGATCACCGAGGGCGCACGCGGCGAGGGCGCGCACCTCTACAACGCCGAGGGCGAGCGCTTCATGGAGAAGTACGCGCCCAACAAGATGGAGCTGGCCTCGCGCGACGTCGTCTCGCGCGCCGAGCAGACCGAGATCAACGAGGGCCGCGGCTATCCGGACGGCACGGTCGCCCTCGACATCACGATCGTGCCGCGCAAGCGCACGCTCGAGGCGCTCCGCGAGATCGTCAACATCGGGCGCGACTTCGCCGGCGTCGACATCACGCGCGAGCCGATCCACATCCGCCCCGGCTGCCACTACATCATGGGCGGCGTCAAGACCGACGTCTGGGGCGCGACCGAGATCCCCGGCCTGTACGCCGCCGGCGAGGTCGCCTGCGTGTCCGTCCACGGCGGCAACCGCCTGGGCGCCAACTCCCTGCTCGACACGCTGATCTTCGGCCGCCGCTCCGGCGAGCACGCCGCCCAGCGCGCGCTCGGGATGGCGATGCCGACTCCCTCGCACGCCGCGCTCGCGGCCGAGGAGAGGATGATCGCCGACATCATCGGCCGGACCGGCTCCGGCGGCCGCCGCGTCTCGGAGATCAAGGACGAGCTCGGCACGATGATGAACGAGAAGTGCGCGGTGTTCCGCGACGAGGCCGGGCTCACCGAGGCGCACGCGATCATCCAGCGCCTCAAGGAGGAGTCGACGATCGCGTCGATCGACGACCGCGGGACCGTCTTCAACCAGGACGTGCTGGGAGCGATCGAGCTCGGGTACATGCTCGACGTGGCCGAATGCATCGTCGTCGGGGCGCTCGAGCGCAAGGAGTCGCGCGGGGCCCAGTTCCGGCTCGATTTCCCCGCGCGCAACGACGACGAGTGGCTGAAGCACATCACCCTGTCCGTCAACGGCGGCGGGCCACCCGAGGTGTCCTACACGCCGGTGACCCTCACCAAGTGGGAGCCTCAGGAGCGGACGTACTGACCCATGCCTGAATACACACTGAGAATCCGCCGGTACTCGCCCGAGTCGGGCGAGGCGGCCTACTGGGACGACTTCACGATCGACCTGGACGGCCACCGGTCCGTGCTCGACGGGATCCTGCAGGCCCGGGACCGCCAGGACGGGTCGATCGGCATCCGCTGCTCCTGTCGCGCGGCGATCTGCGGCTCGTGCGGGGTGCGCATCAACGGCAAGCCGACGCTCGCCTGCCACACCCACCTCGACCATGCGGCCGAGACCGCGCCCGACGGCGCGATCGTGGTCGAGCCGATGGGCAACATGCCGGTCCTGAAGGACCTGATCGTGGACATGGACGCGGTCCACTGGAACAAGATGCAGCGCGTCACGCCGTGGCTGCTGCCCGACGGCCCGCCGCCGGAGCGCGAGTACGTCGTGCCGCCCGAGTCGATGATCGACATCACCCAGACGATGGCCTGCATCCAGTGCGGCGCCTGCGTCTCGGACTGCCTGTCGATGGAGGTCGACCCGCTGTTCATCGGGCCCGCCGCGCTCGCCAAGGCGTACCGCTTCGTCGGCGACCCGCGCGACGGGCAGCAGTACGAGCGCCTGAAGGACCTCGCCGAGGACCCGCACGGCATCTACGACTGCACGCACTGCTTCAACTGCATCGAGGCGTGCCCGAAGGACGTCGCCCCGATGAGCCAGATCATGCGCCTGCGGCGGATCGCCGGCGCCGAGCACGGGATCGACGACCGCAACAACGGCCACCGGCATGAGAGCGCGTTCGTCAAGAACATCGAGAAGAACGGGCTTCTGCACGAAGCCGACCTCCTGCCCGACTCCTACGGCGGCAAGTTCCACCCGCGCGCCGTGCCCGAGCTGATCGACTCGCTGCCCGTGATCATGAAGGGGCTCCAGCGCCGCAAGATCACCCCGGCGAAGGCGCTGACGCACCCGCACAAGGCCTCCCGCGAGGTCCGCCGGATCTTCGAGCACGTCCACGAGAAGAGCGAGCGGTACGAGCTCAACCTCTACATCGTGGGCGAGGACGAAGAGGACACTGAAGTCGAGAGGAGCCCCGAGCCGTGAAGGTCGCGTACTGGCCCGGCTGCGTGAGCCGCGGCTTCACCCCCGAGCTGCACGGATCGATGGCGAAGGTCGCGCCGCTGCTCGACATCGAGCTCGTCGAGCTCGACCGCGCAGCGTGCTGCGGCGCCGGCGTGCTGGCCGAGCACAACCAGGAGCTGGCGGACACCCTGAACGCGCGCACGTTCGCGCTCGCCGAGCAGGAGATCGCCGGCGGCGCCGACATGATGATGAACATCTGCTCGACCTGCCAGGGCGCGCAGAGCGAGTGCCAGGAGCGCCTGGACGCGAACGGCGAGTACCGCGAGCACGTCAACGAGACGCTGGCCGCCGAGAGCCTGCGCTACGAGAAGGGCATCGTCAACAAGCACTTCCTGTGGCTGATGGTCGAGGAGATCGGGCTCGACGCGATCAAGGCGAAGGTCCAGCGCCCGCTCACCGACCTGCGCGTGGGCCCGTTCTACGGCTGCTACATCGTCCGCCCGACCACCCGGCTCGGGATCGACCGCGACCACCCGCGCGACACCTACCTGCACCAACTGATCGCCGCGCTCGGCGGCACGGTGGTCGACTACGCGGGCCAGTACAAGTGCTGCGGCTTCCCGATCATCACGATGAACAAGGAAGCCTCGCTCAAGCAGGCCGGCCGCCACCTCGGCGACGCGGTCGACGCCGAGGCCGACTGCCTGGTGACGCCCTGCCCGCTGTGCCACCTCAACCTCGATCTCCAGCAGCCGCTGGCCGAGCGCGTGATGGGCCGTGCGCTCGACATGCCGGTCCTGCACCTGCCGCAGCTCGTCGGCCTCGCCCTCGGGCTGGAGCCGAAGGAGCTGGGCTTCAACAAGCACATCGTGAAGCCCAGCTCCGTCATCGACTGGTCGACGTCGGTGGTCGCCTCAGTCGGCTAGGGGCGGAGGCGCATCCCCGTCGCCGTGTCCCACTGCAGGTTGCTGCTGAACTTCTCCAGCGGCGCCTCGGGTTCCTGGCCGACGCGAACGCCGTGCTTCCAGTTCGGCGGGCAGATCGCGATGAAGCGCGCGTAGCCGCCGAGGCCGCCGCCGAACTTCGGGTAGCCGATCTCGATCAGGCAGCCCTTGGACTTGACCTGCTCGAGGTTGTCGACGCCCTCGGCCTGCGCGAAGCCGTTGTGCATCAGCCAGTACTCGCCTTCGAGCGTCGGCGTCGAGTCGGTGTCCAGCGGCTCGTGACCGTGGAACAGGATGTGCCGCCGGAGGTGCAGGAACTTCAGCGCGGCGAGGCTCACGCCCGGGAACTCCTTCAGCGTCGATAGCGCCGGGTCGGGCCAGCGCTTGGACCAATCCGATCGCACCATCACGACGCTCCCACGCGGGATCCGGCCGTGGCTGCGTTCCCACTTCTTGATGTCCGAGACCTGCAGGTGGTAGTTGGCGTTCGTCTTCAGCTGCCGGACGATCGAGATCACGACGAGCGGGCGCACCGCGAACGTGGGCGGCAGCTCGTCGATCGCGGCGTACTCGGGCGCCCAGTGCGCCGGCGGGTCGAGCTGCGTGCCGAGCTGATCGGTCTGCAGCAGGTAGCGCGTGGCCTCGAAGCCGTCGTGCGCGTACGTGTACGGCTGCCCGGTCGAGGGGTTGAGTGTCGCCGAGAAGGTCGACGGACCGAAGCCCGACCACACGGGGATGGCGGGCGTGATGGTGTGCGTCAGGTCGACGTACTTCGCTCCCTTCAGCGAGTTGTCGTAGACGCGCCACAAGGGCGGCTTGGCGGCGGAGGCGGTGGCGGCGCTCGCGAGGACCAGCGCGAGCGCGAGCGCGGAGATGCGTAGAGGTCGCATTTGCGCCATTAAACGAGTAAAGAGGGCCCAGTGTCGGGCCCTCCGTTACTCGTTTCGTTGGCGTACCCCAGTCCGCCCCAGGAAATTCCTGGCCGACTAGATGCCCCGGTTACGAACGGATAAACCGCGAATCAAACTTTTGTCGGCACGCGAACCAAATTCCGCGCGTGCAGGGCCTCGGCGATCTGGACCGCGTTGGTCGCGGCGCCCTTGAGCAGATTGTCCGAGACGACCCATAGACAGAGGCCGCGCTCGTGCGACGGATCGCGCCGCAAACGGCCCACGAACACGTCGTCGCGGCCGGCGGCATTGAGCGCCGTCGGGTACCCATGGGTGGCGGGATCGTCGACCATCGTCAGACCCGGCGCGGCGGTAAGCAGGGCGCGCGCGTCGTCGACGCTGAGCGGCTCGCGCGTCTGCAGCGTCACCGATTCCGAGTGCGACGTGCGCACCGGCACCCGCGCACAGGTGACGTTGATCGCGATCGACTCGTCGCCGAGGATCTTGCGCGTCTCGAACATCATCTTGCGCTCTTCGTCGGTGTGGTCGTCGCCGTCGGCGAAGTTGCCCGCCCCGCCGAGCACGTTGAAGGCGATCGGGTGCGGGTAGATCTCCGGCGCGGGCACGGGCTCGCCGTGCAGCACCGCGTGGGTCTGGCTGTCGAGCTCCTCGACCGCCTTGATCCCGGTCCCGGAGACGGACTGGTAGGTGGAGACGATCAGGCGCTCGATCCCGGCGGCGTCGAAGATGGGCTTCAGCGCGACCATCAGCTGCATCGTCGAGCAGTTCGGGTTCGCGATCAGGCCCTTGTGATCGTCGAGCGCCTCCGGGTTGACCTCGGACACCACGAGCGGGACCTCGGGGTCGCGCCGCCACTTGGAGCTGTTGTCCACGACCACGGCGCCGGCCTCGACGAACCGCGGCGACCATTCGCCTGAGGTCGTCGCGCCGGCGGAGAAGATCGCGAGGTCGAAGCCCTGGATCGTCTCGTCCGTCAAGGGCTGGACGATCGCGCCGTCGAGCTCGCGGCCGGCGGAGCGCGCGGACGCGAACGGGACGATCTCGGAGGCGGGGAAATTGCGCTCGCGCAGCTTCGCGCGCATCACGGTGCCGACGGCGCCGGTGGCACCCACGACCGCGACTCTGTAGGAGCCGCTCATGCCCGCGCTCCGAACGGATTCTCGGCCTCGACCTGGTCGGCGCCCAGCTCGAACGCCGCATGGAGGGCGCGGACAGCGCGGTCGACCACGTCGCCGGACACGACGCACGAGATCTTGATCGGGGAGGTCGAGATCATCTCGATGTTGATCTCCTCACGCCCGAGCGTGGTGAACACCTTCGCCGCGACGCCGGGGTGGGTCTTCATTCCCGCCCCCACGATCGAGACCTTCCCCATCTCGGGATCCTCGGCGACGGCGCGAATGCCCTGCTCGGCGATCAGCGGGTCGAGCGCCGCGCGCGCCTCGCGCAGATCCGAGCGCGGGACCGTGAACGACATGTCGGCGGACGCGCCCTCGGACACCGGCTCGTTCTGGATGATCATGTCGACGTTCACGTTCGCATCGGCGAGCGCCGTGAAGATGCGGCCGGCGACGCCCGGATGGTCTGGGACGCCGAGCAGCGTGACCCGCGCCTCGTCGCGCGAGTGGGTGACGGCGGTGATCAGCGGGCGTTCCATCGTCTCCTCTTCTCCGACCACGAAGGTACCGGGCTCCTCGGTGAACGACGAGCGGCAGTGGATTCGAACCCCGTGGTTACGCGCGTACTCGACCGAGCGCAGCTGCAGCACACCGGCCCCGGACGCTGACATCTCGAGCATCTCCTCGAACGACACGACGGGGAGCTTGCGGGCGTCGGGCACGATCCGCGGGTCGGCCGAGAACACCCCGGCGACGTCCGTGTAGATCTCGCACACCTCGGCCTCGACGGCGGCGGCAAGCGCGACCGCCGTGGTGTCTGACCCGCCGCGGCCGAGCGTGGTCACGTCCTTGGCGGTGGACACGCCCTGGAAGCCGGCCACCAGCACGACGAGCTGGTCGTCGAGCGCGGCGCGGATCCGGTCGGCCCGCACGTCGAGGATGCGCGCCTTGGTGTGCGACGTGTCGGTGACGATGCCGGCCTGGGAGCCCGTGAGCGAGATCGCCTTGTGGCCGAGGTCGTTGATCGCCATCGCGCACAACGCGCATGAGATCCGCTCTCCGGTCGAGAGCAGCATGTCCATCTCGCGCGGGTCGGGAGCGGTCGAGACCTCCTCGGCCATCGAGATCAGCTCGTCGGTCGTCTTGCCACGGGCGGACAGCACGGCGACGACGCGATGGCCCTGCTCGCGTGCCGCGACGATCCGGCGCGCGGCGCGCTTGATGCGCTCGGCGTCGGCGACGGAAGTGCCTCCGAACTTCATGACGACGGTGCCTGACACGGACGCGCAAGTCTAGTGTCGAAGGGCGGAATTTCGGTCGCGGGCTGCGGGATGCATGGTCGTGTCTGGCGTTCGGCGGCGGCCTGGCTCGTACCGGGCGTACTTGCATGGTCGCCGCCGGACGCCAGGCGCGAGCAGGCGCCCGCAGACAGCCAGCGAAATTCCGACCCTCGACACAGGGCGGCTCTGATCGCTCTGGACGTTTGCCCGATTGTGGTCTGGTTTCCGGAGTTGCACAATGCTGAACGAACGGGCGGCTCCATGGACGGAAGGACGACCTTGGTACTGAATTGGCGGGCGGCAGGGATAGCCCTCGTAATGGCGGCTTTGGCTCTGGGGGCGACCCCGGCGCTGGCGGCCGCGGCAAGGCCGGAGATCACTCAGCGCCCGGCGCTGAGCGGCACGGTTCAGGTGGGCCAGCGGCTGGAGGCGCGCAACGCGCGCTGGACGACCGGCGGGAGCTCCACCACGGTGACGTATGCGTGGGTGCGCTGCACCTCGGCGACGTCATGGGGAGGCTGCGCGGTGATCGGCGGCGCGAGCGGAACGACGTACACGCTGACGACCGCGGACCAGGGGAAGCGGGTCCGCGTGTGGCTGACAGTGAGCAACCGCGACGGGCGGGACGACGACGTCTCGGACGCGACGGCCGCCGTGGCCGCGGCACCCGCTCCGACCCCCACGCCGACTCCCAGCCGACACCCACGCCGACGCCGACTCCGACGCCGGCCCCCGCTCCGCCGGTCGTGACCACGCCGCCGCCGCCCGCGCCCGCCGCGCCGGATTCGACCTCGAAGCCCGCCGGCGAGGTCCGCAGCAAGCAGGCGCGCATGATGCGCCCGTTCCCGCTGGTGCGGATCCGGGGCTGGCTCACGTCGAGCGGGGCGATGATCGAGGCGCTCACCGTCCGCGGTCCGCGCGGGCTGAGTATCTCGGTGCGCTGCCACGGCGACGGCTGCCCACGCCGCCACCTCGCGCGTGCCTCGAAGGTCTCCCGGCTGAAGGCGTTCAAGGGCTTCCTGCCGGCCGGCGTCCGGCTCGAGATCCGCGTCACGCGGCCGGGCTTCGTCGGCAAGCACACGCTGATCCGGATCCGCGGCGGGAAGGCCCCGATCCGGCGCGACCGCTGCCTGTATCCCGGCTCCGGGAGGCCCAGGGCATGCCCCAAGTGACCCTGACACGCCGCGGCGTCGCGTGGGCGGTCGCCGCCGTGCTCGCCTTCGCGCTCCCGTTCGGCGCTGCCGCGCTGCGGGGTGGCGACGCCGCTCCGGCTCGTGCCACCGTGCTCGAGCCGCCTGCGCTAGCGAAGACCTCCGCGCCGCTGTCGCTGCGCCGCGTGGCGGCCCTGCCCAGCCCGCCGAAGGTGAAGAAGGCGAAGCGCCGCCGCACGCCGCGCGTCACCGCCGTCAAGCCGCGACCGGCGGCCACGGTGGCGCCCGTCGCCACCGTCGCACCTGCTCCGGCGCCGGCAGCCGCGCCTGCACCCGCCCCGGCTCCCAAGCCGCCGACCCAGAGCTTCGACTCGACCGGATGACGATGACCCCCCAGACCTCCCCACTGCCTGACCAGCCCCCGCGGCGCCGATCCGCCGCACACCTGCGGGTCGTTCCGGCACCGGTCTACCCGGCGCCCGTCACGACGCCGAGGGACCGCTTCGCCCTCCCCTCGCGTGCGCTGCTCTCGGGCGTCGCGGCGCTCGCGCTCACCGCCGTCTGTGGATGGTGGCTCGGCGGCGCGGCGACCGCGCCGGACGCCGCCGAGGCGCCGCAGCCGATCGTCGTGATGAGCGGCATGCAGCTCGAGATCCCGGCGACCTGGACACCGGCGCGCCCCGCGCCCGGGATGGATGCGCCCGGCATGGCCACCTTCGCTCCCACCGCCGGCCTGCCGGTGCGCGCACGCCTTATCGCCGGGCAGCCGGCCGACGCCTCGCTCATTCCCGCGGCGCTGCGCTCGCAGCTCCCCGCGGAGCTCCCGGCGCCGCGCCGCGCGCGGCTCGCTGGGCTGCCTGCGTGGACCTACGGCCCCATCAACCACGGAAAGCGCGTGCTTGAGCTCACGCTCGCCCCCACTGCGGCGGGCGTGCTCGCCGTGGAGTGCTCGGCGTCGCCGGCGACCTGGAGCGCCGCCATCGGCTGCGAGGCCGGCATCCGCTCAATCGGCGGCTCGGGCAACAAGGCTGTCGCTCCAGCGCCCGATCTCGCGTTCCGGCAGCGCGCCTCGGCGGTTTTCCGCGCGCTCGACGGCAGGCGTGTCGCCGGCCGCGCCGCGCTCGCTCGCGGACACCGCTTCGCGGCATCCGGAAGCCTCGCCCGTGCACACCGCGATGCGGCAGCGGCGCTCGCCCCGTTCGCCGCCCCCGGAGTGACGGCGGACGCCGTTGCCGCGCTGCGACGCACGGCGGGCAGCTACGACGCGCTCGCGCGAGCGGCACGCCGCGCCCGCTTCATCGCCGCCCGCAAGGGCGTCGCGCGTGCCGAGGCCGGCCTCGCCGGCGCGCTCAAGCGCTTGCGCTAGCGCGCGTCCAGCACGGTCGTGAGCTGCGTGCGCGACGCGATGCCGAGCTTCCGATAGGCGTGGCGCAGGTGGTACTCGACCGTCGCCAGGGTGACGACCAGCGTCTCGGCGATCTCGCGGTTCTGCCGTCCGGCGGCCGCGAGGTCAGCGATCCGGCGCTCGCTGCGCGTCAATGCACCGGCACCGGTGATCAGCCGGCGGCGCGGTCGCGCGCCGCTCGCGCGGAGCTCGGCGAGTGCCCGCTCCTCAAGTGCGGTCGCCCCGCACCGATGCGCGAGATCCACGGCCACGCGTAGCGAGTCGCGCGCCTCCGCTGGGCTGCCCACACGCCGCAGCACGGCGCCCAGCGCCGCGTGGGCACGCGCTCGTTCGAGCCGCGCCGCCGACGCGTTCAGCACCGCGACGGCCTCGCGCAAGAGCCCGACCTCGTCCTCGCCGGTCGCCGCGCGTGCCGCGGCAACGAGGGCGACGCCGACCGCGGCGTGGGCGCCGACCCAGCGGGCCTGTTCGAGCTCCTCGGCCGCCCACCGCCGCGCCTCCGCGACCCGGCCGGTCTCCACCAGGGCGTGGGCCAGCCACGAGCGCCACGGCAACCCGGTCGCGTCCCGCCGCCCACACGCGCGCAGGTCCTCGATCGCCGCATCCACCTGTCCCTGCGCGAGCCGCAAGCGCCCGCGCGCGACCAGCACCGCGGAGTTCGCGCACGGACCGTCAGTCAGGAGCCGGGCAGCGTCGGCGAGCTCGCCGCGCTCGATCAGCACTTCACCCAGGCATGCGACGGCCAGCTCCTCGCCGATCGCCCACCCGTACGCCGCCGCGACCTCCAGCAGTGCACGCGCGTCCGCATCGGCTCGGGCAAGCTCCCCGATCCGCAGGTACAACCGGCTGCGCAACGCGAGGACGCCACCGACATCGACGACGGCGCCACGCCGGCGGGCGCGCGCAAGCGCACGGTCCAGCTCTCGCAGCGCCGGCTCGTGACGCTCGGTCGTCACCCAGGATCCAACCGCCTCGTACGGCGTCCAGCTCAGCGGCTCGGGCATGGGACGACCGTATGCGCGGGCACGCCTCCGCGAAATTGTGGAAACCCTGACTCTATGTCTCGTAGTTATCGGCGAGACGACGAGCGAGCTGCGAGCGGGAGCGGACGCCGAGCTTCCCGTACGCGCGCGACAGGTGCACCTCGACCGTGTTGACCGTCACGAACAGCGCCGCGGCGATCTCCTTGTTGGCCAGCCCGTCGGCTGCGAGCTCGACGACGCGACGCTCGCTCGGCGTCAGCTCGTCTTCGCTCGCCCGCGGCCGCCGGCCGCCGACGCGCGAGAGCTCGGAGCGCGTCCGCTCGGCCCAGCCCGGCGAGCCGACCCGCTCGAACGCGGCCGTGGCCTGCTCGAGCGAACCGCGAGCCGCACCCCACTTCCGGAACCGGCGCTGCGCCCGCCCGAGGCTGAGCAGCGACCGCGCCGCATCGAAGCGCAAGCCGAGCTCGTCGTAGTCGGCCGCCGCCTGGGCGAGCACTGCGGCGGCGTCCGGGTCATAGGTGTCACCGGCGAGCCCGACGACAGCGCTGCACCGCTTCACGGTCGCGAGCCCCCACGGATGCGCTTGTGGCTCGGCTAGCTCGCGGAGGCGCTGGGTCACCGCGCGCGCCTCGTCGCGCTCGCCGACCTCGACGAGCGCCTCGACGAGCTCGGGCGCCACCGGGAAGACCCCAGGCTCGTCGATCCCCTCGCGCAGTGTGTGGCTCCAGACAGCTCTCAAGCTCTCCACCGCGCGGGGCGGCTCGTGCGACAGCAGTTCCGCGATCCCGCGCGCACGCAGCGCCTCGAGCGCGTCCCAGCGCGTGGCGGTCGCCTCGGCGCTGGCGATCGCCTTCGCCGCCCACTGCTGCGTCTCGTCGGGCAGACCGCGACCCGCGGCGAGCAGCGCGCGGCACCGCTCGTACATCGGGGGAATCAGCAGCTCGTTGTCGGCGGACTCGGCCCACTCGTCGAGGATGTGAGCGGCCGCATCCCAGTCGCCGGCTCGCAACTCGAGCTCGCACACGTGCAAGCGCTGCAGCGCGTACGACGTCGGCTCACCCTGCTCGTCGGCCAGCGCCAGGTCTCGGGTCAGGGTCACCCGTGCCTGCTTGACGTCGCCGCGCCAGACGAGCCGCTGGCCCGCCACCCGCTCCGGGGAGTCGGCGATGTAGAAGGCGGCGTCGGAGGCCTCGCGGAAGCGCTCGCACAGCTCGTCGATCGGCCGTCCGCTCAGCGCGCGAGCCCAGGCGAGCTCGCCGATCGCGCGCCGCTCCAAGTCCGGGCCGACGCGACGCGCCGCCGTCACCGCCTCCTGCGCCCACGCCTCGGCCTGACGGATCCGCGACACGCCGGCGGCGACGGTGTAGCCCGCCTTCCTGGCCAGTGCGTGCGCGCTGATCCCCGGGTCGCCTCCGCACTCCTCCAGTGCGGCGTCGAGATGGCGCAGAAGGTCGTCGAGATCACGAACGTTGCTGCCCTCGGACAGGAGCAGCCAGACGCGGCCGCGCAGCGCGCCGTGAGGCAACGAGTCGAGCGCGGGCGTCAACAGGCTCGTCATGCGCTGGACCTCGCCGGCCGTCTCGAGGTGGCCGGCGAGCTCGATCAGACGCTCATCGCGCGCACTCGACTCCGGCGGCGTCAGGCGCCAGGCGTGCTCGCCCAGGCGCACCGCCACCTGGCGGGCGCCGCGTGCAGACGCGCCGGCAGCCGCGGCGGCGAGCGTCGCGGCAAGTTGTTCGTCCGGGACCTCCGTCGCGAGGGCGAGATGCAGCGCGCGCAACTCCTCGTCGGCCACCGTGCCCGCGAGCGCTAGGTGGAGCTCGCGGCGCTCCCGCGCCCCCGAACGCTTTCTCGCGGCCACCGCCAGCAGCGGGTGAGACGCGCGCATGCGATCCCCGTCCGCGACCAGCACCCCCTCGTCCAGGGCGTCCTCGACCGCGGCCATCCCCTCGATCGCCTCGAGGTCGGCCGCGCGGACGTCGCCACTCAGCGCGACCGCGAGCAGCACGCGGCGCACCGCGTCCGGCAGCCGCGCCACGCGCGCGCCGAGCATGTCCTCGAGCGCGTCCGGGAGCGGGATGTCCTCGCCGACCTCGCGCGGCCCGTGCTCGACCAGCGTGCGACCGATCTCCAGCGCGAACAGCGGGTTCCCGAGCGTGGAGTCGAGGATCCGGCGCAGCTGGGGCCGGGAAACGGTCAGGCCGAGTTGCTCGGCCAGCAGGCGGCGCACCGCGCCGAGACTGAGCGGGCCGACCTGCACCTGCTGCAGACCGCGCCGCTCGAGCGCCTGCTCGAGCGCGGTGTGCCGACCCGGGCGCTTCGCGATCAGGAACGCGACGCTCTCGCTCTCGAGCCGGCGTGCGGCGAAGGCGAGCGCATCGGCGGACGGCGCATCGAGCCACTGGACGTCGTCGACGGCGACCACGAGCCGCTCGGCGGCGGCCAGCGCGCGCAACATGTTCAGGAATCCGAGCGCGATCGCACGCGGCTCGGGAGCGGCGCCGCCCGGCTCGGCGCGCAGCAACGCCACCTCCAAGGCCGAACGCTGCGGCGCCGGCAGGTCCTCCAGCGCGTCTGCCGGGATCCCCTCACACAGGTCGATCAGGGCCGCGAACGAATGCTCCGTCTCGGCACCGCTCGGCCGTGCCGACAGCACGCGCAGCCCCCGCTCCCGGGCGCCATCGACGCCGGCCTCCCACAAGGTCGTCTTGCCGATCCCCGGCTCACCCGTGAGCACCACCGCGTGCGCGGCGGAATCCGCCGTGCCGAGCGCGCGCAACCCCGCGACCTGCTCCTCGCGACCGACGGCCTCGACGTGTCGTGCGGCTCTCACGCGCCAACTCTCGCACGACCCCGTGGCCGCAGTGCGAGCTAGACGGCGCGGCGGCCGGCGAAGGCGCGGCCGAGCGTGACCTCGTCGGCGTACTCGAGGTCGCCGCCGACCGGCAGGCCGGAGGCGAGACGGGTCACGGCGACGTCAGGAGCGCGCTCGTGGAGCGCGGCGGCGACGTGCAGGGCGGTCGTCTCGCCGGTCGTCGTGGGGTTGGTGGCGAGGATCACCTCGCGTATGCCGTTCTCGACCCGCGAGTAGAGCTGAGCGAGCTTGAGGTCCTCGGGCTCGACGCCGTCGATCGGCGACAGTGCGCCCCCGAGCACGTGGTAGCGGCCGCGGTACTCGTGCGTGCGCTCGATCGGGATCACGTCGCCGGCGTCCTCGACCACGCAGATCACGTCGGCGTCGCGGCGCTGGTCCAGGCAGACCGTGCAGCGCGGCCCCTCGGCGAGGTTGAAGCACACCTCGCAGAGCGTGATCTTCTCCTTCACGTCGCGGATCGCCTGCGCCAGCGCGGCAGCGTCCTCACCCGAGGTGCGGAGGATGTGGAAGGCGAGCCGCTGCGCCGTCCGCTGGCCGATGCCGGGCAGCTTGGCGAGCTCGCCGACCAGGCGCTGGAGCGGCGGTGCGAGCACTCAGGTCAGCGCTTCTTCCGGCGAGCGGCGCGGTTGGGCTGGCCACCCGGCAGCCCGCCGCCGGCGCCGCCGGGCAGACCGCCGCCGCCACCGAGCCCGCCCATCCCGAGCGCGTCGAGCGCGCTCATCGGGTCGAACCCCTCGCCCATCCCACCGAGCTTGGACTCCTGCAGCTCCTGCGCAGCACGCGTCGCCTCGTTGACGGCCGCGACGACCATGTCCTGGAGCATCTCGACGTCCTCGGGATCGACGGCGTCGGGATCGATCGTGATCGTCTCCAGGTGCAGGTCGCCGGTCATCACGACCTTCACCATGCCGCCGCCGGAGCTGGCCTCGACGCGCTCGGCCTTGAGCGCCTCCTGGGCTTCCTGCTGGGCGGCCATCATCTCCTGCGCTTGGCGCAGCATCGCTTGGAGGTTCGGCGGTTGCGGCATCAGGACTTCTCCTCCTTCGGCGGCTCCTCGACCGCGCTGAACTCACGCTTGAACCGGTCCACCAGATCGTCGTCGCTGATTGGCGCCTCCGCCACCTCCTGGTCCGCGCGCAGCTCGTGGGCGAGGCGCAGCGAGGTGCCGGTGATGGCCTTGATCGACTGGGCGATCAGCTCGTGCTTGGCGGGCTCCTCGGCCTGGCGCTTGGAGAACGCGGCCGACTCGGGCCAGGCGAGCGTGAGATCCTGGGCCTCGAGCGCCGTCGGCCTGGCCTGGCGCAGCAGGTGCGCGACGCGCGGCGACTCGCCCTCGAGGGTGTCGAGCACGGCGGGCCACAACTCCTCGAACGCGGCCAGCGACAGCTCGACGCCGGCCGAGAACGACGGCTCCGGCGTCGGCGCGTCCGGCTCGACCGTCGCCACGGCGGTGACCGTCGGCGCCGGGTCATCGTCGGTCGCGAGCTCGGCCGAGACGGCGGCGGCGGCCTCCTCGGCGGCGGCCTGCGCCTCGGGTGCGCCGCCGGCGGGAGCGCCCGGGAGCGTGGTCGAGGCCGTCACGGGCGGCTGGCCCTCGACCTGTGCGCGCACGGCGACCTGGGTGCGGCCGGCGGCCGTCGCGGGCTCGGCCGGGTCGCGCGGCGGCGCCGCCGCGGCGGGCGCACCGGCCAGCCGCGCCTCGAGCCGCTCGATCCGCGCGAGCAGCGCCTTGGTCGACGGGTCGTGCGCCGGCTCGGCGCCCTTGACCAGGGCCAGCTCGAGCTGCGTGCGGGCGTCCGCGCCGTCCTTGAGCGCGCGCAGGGCGGCGGCGATCAGCTCCAGCAGGCGGACGACGTCGCCGGGCGGCACCGCCTTCGCCTGCGCGGTGAGCCGCTCGTCCTGCTCGGGCGTGACGCTGAGCTCGGCCGGCAGCTCGCCGAGCGCCTGCACGACCATCAGCGCACGCGCGTGCGTCTCGAGGTCGCCGAAGAAGCGGCCGAGGTCGCGGCCCGAGTCGGCCAGCCGCGCGGCGGCGAGCAGCGCCGCTCGCGCGTCGCCTGCGGCGACGGCGTCGACGGCGCCGAACACGAGGTCGGCGTCGGCGGCGCCGAGCACCGCCAGCACGTCCTCGAGCGCGATGCTGCGGCCCGAGTAGGAAACGAGCTGCTCGAGCGTGCCGAGCGCGTCGCGGAACGAGCCGGTGGCCGAGCGCGCGACCAGCGCGGTCGCCTCGGCCGAGATCTCGATCTCCTCCGCGGCGGCGACCTTCTGGAGCACGCCGGCGATCTGCGGCACGCTCGGCCGCGCGAAGTCGAACCGGTGGCAGCGGTCCACCACCGTCGGCAGGACCTTGCTCGCCTCGGTCGTGGCGAGCACGAAGATCGTGTGCGGCGGCGGCTCCTCGAGCGTCTTCAGGAACGCGTTCCACGCCTGGGCGGACAGCATGTGCGCCTCGTCGAGGATGTAGACCTTGTGGTGACCACCGACGGGGGCGAAGGCAACCCGCTCGCGCAGATCGCGGATGTCGTCGACCGAGTTGTTGGAGGCCGCATCCATCTCGATCACGTCGAGCGACGTCGCTGTCGCGATCGAGCGGCACGACTCACACACGCCGCACGGCGTCACGGTCGGCCCGTTCACGCAGTTCAGCGCCGCGGCGAGGATCTTCGCCATCGACGTCTTGCCGGTGCCGCGCGAGCCGACGAACAGATACGCGTGGTGGACCTTGCCCTGCTCGATCGCGTTGCGCAGGGTCCGGACCACGTGGTCCTGGCCGACCACGTCGTCGAACGTACGCGGGCGGTGGCGGCGATACAGCGAGGCGGGACCCTGAGGCACGGTGGCCGAGTCTAGAGACCCGCGCGGAGCGCTCGCCCACCCCTCCAGAAGGTCGTCAGATCCCGGCATGCCGGAGCCGACGCACTGGATGGTGCGTAGCTCCAGATGGCCTGAAATCGTCAAGCGGACCGTGCACCCTCCGTCGAGGCCGTCCCTGGGGGCTGTCCGTCGTCTGCCGGCTCCGGCCGGGCGATCCCGCAACGCCTACAGGTGACCGCTTAAGGCTGCTTCCTTCCGGACCTGACCTGGTTCGCGGGCCTACATCGCGCGGGACCCGACCATCGCCGCCGGCAGGCAGCGCGCTGGCCCAGGGGCTGCACCCCTCGAGAGGGAATTCAGCCCCGCTAGAGCGGATTGCGGGTGCAGGGCACCGCTACCTCCCCGCCTAGCACGGTCCACTTGCCGACAATAGCGCGCCCAGACCCTAGCCACGGGCCTCGAGTTTCGAGATGCTTCCGCGCGGCAAACGCGAAACAAACGGACTCGAACGGTGTCTGAGACCACGGACCGGGCGGCCCAATGCCCGGTAAGAGGCGACGGAAACCCCGAACGGAGCAGGACGCTAGACCGGCAAACAGGAAGTTTGGACGTGAAACTAGACACATCTCCGATGGCGGACGGGCGGTTTCGTCCTCACAATGTCGGTCAGCAGGGGCGGGGACGAACGGATCTCCCGGCTCGAGAAATCGGACCCAAGTAGGGACATGTCGGCCACGGAAAGCCACTCGACCGGATCGCCCACCATGACGGAGGGCGCCACCGCGTCATCACACAACGCGCGCAGGATGGTGATGCGGACCGCCGTCACAGAGCCGGGCGGGTTCCCCGTCCGCGGCATCCCGCTGCCCCAGTTTGCGGGCGCGCTGACCACAGAGCGACTCGACGCCGCGGCCAAGCGCCTGCTCGACATCGTCATCAGCCTCGTCATGCTCGTCGTGCTCGCGCCGTTGATCGTGCTCTTGGCCGTGCTCGTGCGTCTGGACTCGCGCGGGCCTGCGTTCTTCCAGGTAAAGCGCCTGGGCCACGGCAACCGCGAACTGTTGATGCTGAAGTTCCGCAAGATGCACGACGACGCGACGGGCATCGCGTTGACCACGGACGGCGACGCGCGACTCACGCGCATCGGCGCCTTCCTCGCCAAGTCCAAGCTCGACGAGATCCCGCAGCTGTGGCATGTGCTGCGGGGCGAGATGAGCCTGGTCGGGCCGCGCCCCGAGACGCTCGCGTTTGTCGAGTGCCATCGCGACGAGTACGAGGAGATCGTGTCAGTGCGGCCAGGGCTCGTGGGGCTGTCGCAGATCGCGTTCGTGACCGAGGGCAGCATCCTCGACGTCGAGGATCCCCTCACCCACTACGTCAGCACGATCCTGCCGCAGAAGGTCATGCTCGATCTCATGTATGCGCGCCAGCGCACGCTGCTCCTCGACCTGAGGATCCTGGGCTGGTCGCTCGTCGCCGTGCTCCTGCGCCGGCAGGTCGCGGTGAACCGGCAGACCGGCCGCATGAATCTACGCAAACGCTGATGCCAAGCCACATCTTGATCTTGGCGGGGGATCAGGAGGCAACGCAGCGGGCGCCATATCGCCGCAGCGTGCCCGAGCCGCTGATGCCGGTCGGCGACCGGCCGGTGCTCGACCTCATCCTGCGGCACGCGGCCCGGCACGGGTTCACCGACGTCACGCTCGCGGTCGGCGCCCTCGCGCCGCTGATCCGGGCGATGTTCGGTGACGGCAGCCGGCTCGGTCTCTCGATCACGTACACCGTCGAGCGCGAGCCGGTGGGGTCGGCCGGAGTGCTGCGACTGCTCGGGCTCGACGAGCCGTTCCTCGTGATGAGCGGGAACGTCCTCACGACGCTCGACCTGCACGAGTTCCACGACGCCCACCTGCGCTCCGGCAACGCGATGACCGTGGCGACGCACCGGCGGGACGTCCTGACCGATTTCGGGGTGGTGCAGCTCGGCGACGACGCCGGCCTTCAGACCGTCCCGGTCGAGGGATTCGTGGAGCGGCCGCGGACCGCCTACACCGTGAGTACGGGCATCTACGCCTTCGAGCCCGGCGTGCGGGAGCACATCCGCGACGATGAGCACCTTGGGCTGCCCGCCCTCGCCGAGCGGCTGATCGCAGCCGGCCAGCGGGTCGGCGCCTATCAGCACGACGAGCTGAGCTTGGACGTGCGGCGGCGCGACGACTACGAGCAGGCGGTCAGCCGCTACGAGGAGATCGCACCATTCGTCGGCGAGCCCGCCGAGCGCGAAGCGGCCTAGGTCCGAGCGCCGCGAAACAGCTCGAGCAGCCGGTGCGCGGAGCGAACCTGGTCGAACTCGCGCTCCACGAGGTCGCGCCCGGCGCGCGCACGGGACTCGGGTTCGGGCTCGCGCAGCGCCTCCAGCAGCGCGGCCTGCAGGCTCGCCGCGTCGCCCGGTTCGGCCAGATAACCGGTGACGCCGTCGATGATCAGCTCCGGGACGCCCGACTGGCGCGTTGCGACGGCCGGAAGTCCGGCGGCCAGCGCCTCCATCAGCGCCACCGGCACGCCCTCCATGTCGCCGTCGGCCGCGACCACGCTCGGCAGCACGAACAGGTCGGCGAGCGAGAGCAGCGCAGCCACCGCGTCCTCCGGCAAGCTGCCATGGAAGCGGACGCGTCCATCGACCCCGAGCGTTCGCGCCAGCGTCTCGAGCTCGGCCCGGAGCGGTCCGTCGCCGACCAGCTCGAGCTGCGCGTCCGCGAGCGGCGGCGGCGCGCCGGCGAGCGCCCGGAGCAGGACGGCGTGTCCTTTCGGCGCCCGCAGCGCCGCGACGCAGGCGATCACCGGTGCCCGGCCCGGCTCCGGCCGCCGCACGCGGAAGGCGAACCGTTCCGGGTACACGCCGCAATGGACAACGACCACGTGCAGCCCGCGGGGACCCGCGCGCTCGAGCAGGAACCGTTCGTTGAAGCGCGAGATCGCGACGACGAATGCGGCGTCCGCGGCTTTGCGTGCAAGCATCGCCTGATGGATGAAGAGGTCGTGTGCGTGTGCCGTGAAGCTGTACGGAACGCCGGTCAGCCGCCAGTTGATCCACGCGGCGAGCGCCGGATAGGTGGCGAAGTGCGCATGCACGTGCTCGACGCGCTCGCGCTGCAGGCGGCGCGCGTGGGCGGCGGCGAGCGGGATCGTGGCGAGCGCACGCGGGAGCACACGCGGTACGCGCGCGTAGCCCGCCACCACCGCGCCGACGACCGCCAGCGTCCGCCGCGGCCGTCGCAGCAGCCACCACGCGAGTGCGGCGCACCCCTGGCCGGCTCCGGCGCGCCACAGCCGCTGCATCCACGGCCGGGCGGCTGCGTGCACGACGCCCTCGTCCACGGCCGGGAACAGCGAGTGCAGCAGCAGCTCGACATCGGGGTCCTCGGCGACGGCGTCGAGCTCGTGCAGCACGAACGTCTCCGAGACGCTCGGGAATCGCGATACGAGGTAGGCGATCCTCATCGCCGCCGCAGCATCCGTTCCCGCAGGCTCCGGCTCGCGCGCGGCGGACGCTCTGGCAGCGGCCGGCCGTCGAGGATCGCGCGCGGCGCGGCAGTCACCATCCACTCCAGCTCGGCGCGGGCGTGCGGAAGGAGCTCGGCGGCATGACTGAGCGCGGCTCCGAGGTCCGGGGGGCGGCGGTCGATCGCGTGCGCGTCGGACGCCAGGACGTGCGCCCAACCGTGTTCGAGCAGCGTCCGCGCGGTCGTCGCGCCGGCGCTCCGGCGACCGCTGACGCTGCGCGCCGTCAGCTGGACCAGGACGCCGTGCTCGACGAGCGCGCCGACCGCGGCCGGATGCTCCTGGAAGGTCGGGCTGCGCTCGGGATGGGCGAGCGTGATCCGGAAGCCGCGGGCGGCGAGCTCCAGGAGGCGCTCGGAGAAGTCGTCCGGCAGTGGGCCGTACGGCGTCTCGACCAGCAGGTCGGCGCCGTTGCCGGCGAGCGTGGCGAGCGCAAGCTCCTCGTCCGCCAGGCCGGCGGCCGTTTGCAGGTCGACCTCGGCGCCCGGCAGCACCTCGACGGGCAGGCCGCGAGCGTGCAGGTGCTCAGTCAGCTCGCGGGCGCGTCGGGCCAGCTCGGCCGGTCGCACGCCGGGATGATCGGCACGCAGGTGCGGCGTGGCCACGAGCGTGCGGATGCCGCCGTGGGCCGCGACCTCGGCCACCGCGACGCTGCCTGCCAGGTCATCCGGCCCGTCGTCGATGCCGGGCAGGACGTGGGTGTGCAGGTCGATCACGCGCCTGATCTTGGCGGACGCGCCCCACGGGAGCGCCTGTGACGGCGCTCGCCCCGGCGTCCCCCGCTTCGCCCACCGGAGGCTCGCGGCGCCTCGCGGCCGTGCTCCCGCTCGTCCCCGCGTTCCTCGTCGCGGCCACGTGGCTGGTGTGGGCGACCGATGGCGGCGGCTACTTCCCCATCGTCCGTTATCCCGGCGCGTTGCTGGCCGCCGCCCTGTTGCTGCTGCTGGCTGTGGCGCGGCCGCCCGGCGCGTTCGTGCGCTCCCCCGCCCTGCTCCCGCTCGGGCTGCTGGCGGCGTGGACGGCGTGGAACGCGCTGTCGGTCGCGTGGGTTGGTGCGCCCGACGCCGGTTGGGAGAGCACGAACGAGCTGCTCGCGGTGGTCCTGATGGGAGCGGTGATAGCCGCCACGCCGTGGCGACCGCGCTCGGTGATGGCGCTGCTCGTGCTGTGGGCGAGCGCGATCGCGGTGATCGCGATCGTCGACCTCGTGACGTTCGCGACCGCGACAGGCGCGGGCGGGCGGCTGCTCGAAAGCCGCTACCTGGGCCCGATCGGCTACGCGAACGGCACCGCCGCGCTCGGCGCGATGGCCTTCTGGCCGCTGCTCGCGGTTGCCGCCGGTACGCGCTTCGGCGCGGCGGCGCGGATCGTCGCGTTGCCGGCCGCGGTCGTCGTGCTCGCGTGGGCGCTGCTGCCGCAGAGCCGCGGGACGATGCTGGCCGGCATCGCGGTCGTGCCGCTGTTCGTGGCACTTTCCTCGCAGCGCGCCCGCGTGCTCACGCGGCTCGTCGTGGTCGGCGTCGGGCTGCTGGTGGCCGTGCCGTCGCTGTTCGAGGTCTACACCGCCTCGCGCCAAGGGCGCCCGCTCGACGACGTGATCGACACCGCGGTGCTGCGCACGGGCCTCGCCGCGGCGATCGCGCTGGCAGCGTCGGTGCTGCTGGTGGCCGCAGAGCACCGCATTCGCCCGGGCGAACAGGGGCTGCGGTGGATCCGGCGCGCCGGCGTCGCGGCGCTCGTGATCGCCCTGCTCGGCGCCGCCACCGTGGCGGCGGCGTCGCACGAGCGGATCGCGGACGGGCTATCGGACCGCTGGCACACCTTCTCGTCGAACGCGGACGTCGAGAACACGCAGACCGGCGCGCGGATCGGGCAGGTGGTGGCGGACAAGCGCTACGACTACTGGAGGGTGGCGCTTCACGCCTTCCGCGACCATCCCGTGGTGGGGATCGGCGGCGGTGGCTTCGAGAACCGCTACGCCGAGAACAAGGTGTACGCGAAGCACTCGCGCTACGCACACGACGTGTGGCTGCGGGCCCTGTCGGAGACCGGGGTCGTCGGGCTCGCACTGCTGATCGCAGCGCTGGTCGCGGGCTTGGCCACGCTCGTCCGGATCCGGCGGCGCGCCGCGCCGGAGACGCACGCGGCGATCGCGGCCGCGGCGGCGCTCGGAACCGCGTTCTTCCTCCAGTGCAGCCTCGATTGGCTGGAGGAGGTGCCGGCGCTCGTCGTCCCGGCCGCGTGCCTGCCGCTGGCCGTGATGCGGGCGGCGGCGCCCGCGGACGCGCGGCCCCTGCGGTGGGGCGCCCCCGCGGCTGCCGTCCTCGCGGTCGTGGCGATCGTCGTGATGGTGCCTCCGTACCTGGCCGTGCGGCTCGTCGAGCGCGGCGATGACCTGCGCACGAGCGACCCGCGCGGCGCGCTCGAGTCGTATGACCGCGCCAGCGGCTTCAACCCGATCGCGGTCGAGCCGTACCGAAGCAGCGGCTTCGTGGCCCTGAACCTGCACGACGCAGCCCTTGCGCGCCGGAGTTTCGAGCGCGCGCTCGACGTGCGCGAGGACTGGGTGTCGCGCTTCGAGCTCGGGCTGCTCGACTCCCAGGCCGGCCGCCGCGCGCCTGCGCTCGCCCAGCTCGAACGGGCCGCGCGGCTGAACCGCAACGACCCGATCGTCACCGAAGCGATCGCGGCCGTCGAGAAGGGTGAGCGGCTCGATCCGCTCGCCGTCAACCGCCAGGTGCTCGAGCAGCCGCTGCTGGCGGCGCCGCCGTGATCCCGCGGCGGGCCCGCGCCGTCTCCTCGTAGAGGTCGACGAACGCTTCGATCTGGGCGCGCGGCTCGAACCGCTCGGCGACATGGCGGCGGCCGGCCTGGCCCATCCGCCGGCGCAGATCGGGATCGCCGGCCAGCCGCTCGAGTGCCTGCGTCAGCGCGCTCGTGTCGCGTCGCCGTACGACCAGTCCCGTCACGCCGTCGACCACGTTCTCTCCCAGGCCGTCGGCGTCGGTGCAGACGACCGGGACCTCGACCGCCTGCGCCTCCAGGACGGCGTTCCCGAAGCCCTCCGAGACCGCGGGATGCAGCAGCACGTCCGCCGAACGCAGCTCGCCGAGGACATCGTCCGGCGAGCGGTCGCCGAGCAGGCGCACGTGGCCGGCGAGGCCGAGGTCGTCGATGCATGCCCGCACGGCCTCCTCGTGCGGGCCGGCGCCGAGCACGCGGTACTCGAGGTCGATCCCCGCGTCGAGGAGCCGGCGCACGGCCACCAGCCCGTACTCGTGGCCCTTCTTCCAGTGCAGCCGCGCGACGGTGAGCAGGACGAGCGGCCCCTGCCCGCCCTCCCGCGGCACGCCCGGCGTGAAGCGGGCGGTGTCGACGGCCGGCGGGATCAGCCGGTGCACCTTCCCGGGAGGGCAGCCGCGCCGCAGTGCCCGTTGCCACAAGTCCTCGCCGAGCACGTGGAGCGCATCGGCGTGCTCCCACACATCGTCGTAGAACCCCGGCTCCTCCAGGCCCGCGTAGCCGACGTCGTAGCCGCGGAACGACACCACGACGGGGCAGCCGGCGACGTCGCCCATCCACGTCGAGCCGGCGGCGTCGACACCGAACTCGAAGTGGATCACGTCCGGCTCGAGGCCGAGCATGTGCGCACCGGACAGCAGCCGCCGCGCTGCATCGACCGGCGGCTGGGTGCGAGCGGCCGCCGCGATCCGCGGGCCGCCCGTGCGCGCCTGGCGTACGGCGGCGTGGCCGGCGGCGAGGAGATCGCGCACGGTGCGGGCGGGGCGCTCGCGCGGGGCGTGCACGTGCACGCGTCCCGCCGCAAGCTCGGCCAGGCCCGGGAACGCCTCCCAGGCCTCCGGAGCGGAGACCGAGCACCACACGTGCGCGTCGACGCCGTGAGCGAGCAGGCCGGTGAAGTGCGAGACGATGAACCGCTGGGACGGTTCCGGGAACTGCCCGACGACGAGCAGCACCCTCATGCCGCGAGCTCCCCGAGCAGCGCGCGTCCGCATGCCTCGACGTCCGTGACGGCGGCGCGCCGCCCACGCGCGGCAAGGTCGGCGCGGAGTGCCGGATCCGCCGCGAGCGCCGACAGGGCGGCCGCGAGTGCCTCCGGCTCGCGCGGCGGTACGAGCTGGGCGCCCTGCAGCTCGCGCGCTGTCGGCAGGTCGCTCGCGATGGCCGGCACCGCGCACGCGAACGCGTGCAGCAGCCCAGGCCACGCACGGTCCTCGACGGCGGCGACGACGACCGCGTCGGCCTCCTGCACCGCCTCGCGCTCGCCGCCGGCGGCGACGGTGACGGCGCGCTCGACGCCGAGGTCGAACGCGGTGAACACGACCGACTCGCGCATCGGCCCGGCCCCGGCCACGCGCAGCTCGACGCGCGTGCCGGCGCCGATCAGCAGCGCCACCGCCGCGACGACATGCTCGTGGCCGGCACTCCAGTGCAGCGGCGCGACGCTGGCGACGCGCAGCACACGGCCACCATCCGACGAGCCGGCCCCGGGCGGAACGGCGGGTCGCACGACGCGGGCACGCGCCTCCCCGTTCCAGGCCGCGGCGAGCGCCGCCGAAGTGGCGACGACGTCGGCGCTGCGCAGCAGCCGGTCGCCCGGCCTCGGCGATACGTCGAGCAGCGCAATGACGCGGCCGGTGCGCCCGCGCGGCGGCGCACCGTCCGCCGGGCGGACGGCCGGCAGCAGCGTCGCGTCCCATCGACTCGGCCGCGCGCCGTCGTGCTCGCCGACGTGCGCGCCGGCCGCCCGCAGCGCCGCGACGGCCCACGCCGGGAACCGGTGGCCGGGCCATGCGCGCCGCGGGACGAGGACGCGCGGGGCGCTCGTCACGATCCACCCGCGAGCGCACGGGCGAGCTCGACCGCGGTGTGATCGGCCGAGGCGAACGACGGCTGGAAGCGGCCGAGCAGCAGCGGGTCGTCGTGCCCGCGCACGGGCGCGGCGACGAGCGTGTAGCCGCACTGGAACCCGGCGGTGCGCGCCGCGTGAGCGACCCGCTGATCCGCAAGCCCGAACGAGTACGCGACCGTGCGCAGCGGCCGGCCCGCGATCGCCTCGAGCCGGTCGCGCCCATCGCTCAGGGCGTTGGCGAGCTCCTCGTCGCCGAGGAGGTCGAGCGACTCGTGTTCGCGGGTGTGGAAGCCGAGCTCGAACCCGGCATCGACGATCCGGCGCAGTGCCGGCTCGCGCAGGCCCACCTCGCGCAGCGCGCCGCCCGCACGCTCAGTCAGTGCCGCGGTCAGCGCGTCGCGCTCGTCGCGCGGGAGCCGCCGGATCGCGTCGGCCACGCGGTGAGCGCCACCCCGGCCGGCGGCGTCGTCCACCGGTGGAAGCAGCGGATCGTCGACCGCCATGCCGGCGTCAAGCGCGGCTTGGAGCGCCTCCCAGAAGAAAGGGCGCGAGCGGTCGAGCGCCGCGCCGCCGACGAAGAACGTGGCCGGCACCCCCGCGGAACGGAGCAGGTCGAGCGTGAGCATGGCATGGCCGGCGAGGTCGTCGTCGAAGGTGACGGCGAGTGGGAACGGCGCGCCGCGCCGCCGGCCGGCCACGGCTTCCGGCAGCTGCGATGCGGTCACCAGACTGAAGCGGTCGCGCAGCAGTCGAAGTTGGGCGGCGAACAGCCGGCTCCCGAGGAGCGGCACGAGCTCGTAGCCCGCCCGCCCCTGCGGATCGCCGACGCGGTGGTAGCAGAGCGCCGCGCCACTCCCGCCGGACCGCAGGCGCGCGGCGCGGAGCAGCGCGCGCGCCGCGGGCGCCCGGAGGTGACGCTTGCTTATCGCACGCATTGCAGCCGCAACTCGAGCGCTTCCAGGTCCTCGCTGCTGTACCGCCGGAAGCGCGGCGCGAGGTCGATGCCGTCGAGCTGCCGCCGCTGCGCGTCGGTCGGCCGCTTGACGTGCTCGGCGATCGTCGTGAACCCGGCATCGGCGAACAGCTGCTGGTAGTCCGCCAGCCTGAGCCGGTTCTGGTAGTGCAGGTCCGGGTTGACGAATCGCCAGGCGCGGTCGGGCACGCCGAGGAAGTGGTAGGGGCCGAGGCCGTCGTCGAAGTAGGAGTAGTGGTCCTTCATGTCGATCGCGCAGGACACCAACCCGCCCGGCCGCAGCAGCCGCGCGCTCTCGCGCAGGATCGCCGCGATGTCAGGCGCGGAGATGTGCTCGAGCGTGAAGGTGCTCGAGATCATGTCCACGCTTGACGCCGGCAGCCCGGTGGCACGCGCGTCGCACGGCGCGAGGTAGCGGATCCCGAGGCGGCGCTCGAGCTCACCGCTGCTCTCGATCGGCTCGAACGACCGGTCCGGTTCGCCCAGCATCGCGGGAAGCCGTCGAAGGGTGTCGTTGACCAGCTCCAGACGGAGGTTCTCGCGGATGTCGACCACGATCTGGCTCCCGACGCCCGACAGCGCGAGCGTGAGCGGGCCGACAAGGTCCCAGCCGGCTCCGAACTCGTACAGCACGGCGTCCTGCGGCTCGAGCGCGGGCGCATGCCGGCGCAGCGCACGGAAGTGGTTTCGCGCCTCCTCCACGTGCATCCGAAAGACGCCGTCGGAGGCCGGGAGGTTTCGCGTCACATGGCGCTGGAGCAGGTAGTTGACCGCGGCCCCGCGCGGGACGTGACTCAACGTCCCCTGGACGGCCGCTTTGACGATCCACCGCATCCGTGCGAATAGTCCCAGTCCACGCCGGGATCGGCTACGAGCTAGTCGTCCACTACGCTCGCCATGCTCGTGCGAGTCGCCCACATCGTGCACCACTACGGTCAGCTCTCGGAGAGCTTCATCCCGGACGCGCTGGAGGAGCTCGAGCGCGCGGGGACGCAGGGATGGGTCGCGACGATGTCGGTGCAGGGCCGTGGCACCTACCCCTTCCCGGCCGCCGATCGGTTGCTCGTGTGTCCGCCGCCGGGGGTGGCCCGCCGCGCGCTCGACCGCCTGCGCGGGCGATCCGGCACCGAGCGCTTCGCCGCGCATGCTGCCGAGCGCCTGCGTCCGGCATCGCCCGCGATCGTGCACGCCCAGTTCGGCTGGGGCGCGGTGTCGGGAGTCGCCGTGGCGCGCCGCCTCGGCGTCCCGGCCGTCGCGACGTTCCACGGCACCGACGTCACCGTCGTGCCCGTCACGGAGTCCACCGCGCCTGGCTGGCACGGCCCGCGCGGGCATTCGTACGCGCCAATGTTCGAGCAGCTCGACACGGCGATCGCCGTGTCGGACTTCATCGCGGCGAAGCTGCGCGCCCTTGGGTTCCCCGGGCCGATCGAGCTGATCCCCGCCGGCGTGAGCCTGGAGCGCATGCCGTTCCGGGACGCGGAACCGGCCGGCGACCCGCGCATCCTGTACGTCGGCCGCCTGACCGAGCAGAAGGGGCTCGCGGTCCTGCTCAAGGCGATGCCGCGGATCCTCGAGACGGCACCGACCGCGCAACTGGAGGTCATCGGCGGCGGCGCGGCCCGCGGCGATCTCGAGCGCCTCGCTCAGCAGCTCGGCGTCAGCGCCCAGACGTCGTTCCGCGGCGCGCTGCCGGCCCGCGAAGACGTGCTGGCGAGTTTGCGCAGCGCCCACGTCTTCGTCATGCCGAGCCGGGCGATGCCGGACGGCCAGGCCGAGGGATCGCCCGTGGTCACGAAGGAGGCGCAAGCCGTCGGCGTCCCGGTCGTCGCGACCGACACCGGCGGCATCGCGGAGACGGTGCCGCCCGAGCATCGCGACGACCTCGTCCCGAACGACGATCCGCCCGCGCTGGCGGACGCGGTCACGCGCCTGCTCGCGCACGCGGACGCGCGGCGCGACCGTGCGCAGCGCGCTCGTGGATGGGTCGAGGAGCAGTTCGACGCCACCGCGCTCGCCCGCCGCACCGTGGCGCTCTACCACCGGCTCGCCATCTAGCCTGTGCGCGTGCGCAAAGTGCGGTCAGTCGCCGCGTGGGTGCGTCTCGTCAGGAACGGCCTCGACCCCCGCTCGGCGATGGGACTGCGCCGCGGCCGTTCTCGCGAGATCCGCTTCCGCGGCCGCTCCGTGAGCGGCCCCGATCCCGGCCGCCTGGCGTGGATGGCGACGCACATCTGGGGCGGGGAGTACGACCTCCCCGGCTTCGTCCCGCGCAAGGGCGACCGCGTGGCCGATGTCGGCGCCAACATCGGGATCTACAGCCTGCTGGCGGCAGGCCGCGGCGCCACCGTCACGGCGATCGAGCCGCATCCGGGCAACTTCACGTGGCTGGAGCGCAACACGGCCGGCTCGGCGGTCGAATGCCGCCGCGCCGCCGTCCTCGGCCGCGTGCCGCCCAGCGGTGAGGTGACGCTGGTCGAGGCGCCGGGCCACACCGCCCACCACGTCACGGGCGCCCATGCCGGCGAAGCGGGCGGGGAGACGACGCCGGTCCCTGCCATCAGCTTCGCCGAGCTCGTCGACGAGGGCTACGACGTGGTGAAGCTCGACGTCGAGGGCGCGGAGTTCGGCATCGTCGCCGACACACCGCTCGAGACTCTCGCCAAGCTCCGGCGCCTCGTCGCCGAGGTGCATCACGTCGCCGGCGATCCCGGACTCCTGCGCGACCGGCTGAGCGAAGCCGGGCTCGCCGTCACGCTCAGCGGCGACGGCGGGGACCCGGACCACTCGCTGCTCACCGCCCGCCGCTGAGGTGGCCGACCCGGACGATCGCAGTGAGCAGGAGCAGTTTGCGCACGGGCTGCGCTACTCGGCGTACGACACGGTCTCGTCGCTCGTGCTCGGCCTCGCCTCGGCGATCATCACCGCGCGCGTGTTCGGCGCCGAGGTCATCGGCGCCTTCGCGCTCGCCGCCTTGTTGACGGGGTCCCTCCATCTCGTTTCCAACCTGCGCGAGCAAGGAGGGCTCGTGCGCGAGCTCACCCGCCACCCGCGCGACGCGCCGGAGACGCCCGCGCTGCTGTGGGTGACCCTCGCGCTGTCCGTCATGATCACGATCGTCGTGCTCGCGCCGTTCGCGGTTGCGTCGGTGTGGTTGCTGAGCGATGTCTTCGACCGGCCGGAGCTCGTGCTGCCGTTCGCGGTGCTGGCGGCCGGCTACCTGCTGCTCGACAACACGTCGTTCAACTTCGACGCGCCGCTGGTCGCCTATCGCGACGGGCGCTCGCTGTGGTTGGCGCGAACGGCGATGAGCGTCGCCACGATCGCCGGCGCGCTCGCCTGCGCAGCGTTCGGCGAGGAGCGCATCGGCGGCCTCGTCGCTTGCACGCTGGCAGCCTCGGCGGCGGGCCTCGTGGTGCGGACGGCGGCGGTGCGGCGGTTGACGGGCCTGCGCACGGGCCGGCGCGAGCTCACCTGGGCGCGCAGGCAGCTTCGCCAGATCGTCTCCTTCGGCGTGCGCGCCGCTCCTGTCAACTTCACCGAGGCGGCGATCGGCTACGCCGACACGGCGATCCTCGGCGCGAACGCCAGCGTGACGGCGATCGGCGCCTACAGCCGCGCCTATGGGCTATACCAGCGGGCGGCGTCGCTCCCGGTCTCGCTCAGCCGCCTCTACTTCCCCACCATGTCTGCGCTCCATCACCGCGGCGACCGGGCGGCGATGGCGCGAGTGCACCGTGTGAGCACGCGCTATCTCGCGCTCCTGCTGGCCCCCGCCGCGACCTGGCTGGCGGCGAGCGCTCCAGCCGTGTTGGCGATCTTCGGCCCGGGCTTCGACGCCGCCGCGACCGCGCTCGCGATCCTCGCGGGGGTTGTCGTGCTCGACTGCTGGTCGCGACCCGCGGGCGGCGTGCTGTGGGCGGCGGACCGTCCCGGAGTCGTCTCGTGGGTCTCCGGCGGTGTGGCCGCGCTCAACACGGTGCTATGCCTGCTCCTCATCCCTTCTCATGGCCTGACGGGCGCCGCGCTCGCGAACCTCGGCGGCTGGCTGCTCTCGGCCGCGGTGCTGCCGCTGCTCGCGGCAGGAGAGCTCGGGCGCGGCCGGCTCGCGATGTTCGACGCCGCGTTCGGGGTTCGGCTCGCGGGCGTGTGCGCCGTGCTCGCGCTCCCACTGATCCCGTTGCGCGAGGTCGACGGCGCGCTGGTCTGGCAGCTGCTCGCGCTGGCTCCGGCGCTTGCGGTGGGCCTGCTCGTGTTCCGCCCGCTCGAGCGCGCCGACGGCCCGCTCGTCGAGCGCGCGCTGACCGCCGCCGGGATGACGCAGCCGCGCCTGCTGCGCGTCGTCGAAGTGCTCCATGCGCGGGCGGCGCGCTAGAGGATTGGTTCGGCGGCCCGTGCGGCCGTGCGGGTCGTGGGAATCAGTCCTCTGGCTAGGATCGCGCGATCGCCACCGTCCCGCACCTGCTCAGACGCGCCGCCCATGGGGCACGCGGCCGCGCCCTGCGCCTGCACGTGCAGACACTTCGGCGCGTGCGACCGGTCGACGGCTCGTACGGCCGCGGGCGCGGGCTCCCGATCGATCGCTACTACGGCGAGCGCTTCATCGCCGCGAACGCGGCGGTGATCGGCGGTGACGTGCTCGAGGTCGGCGACGACCGGTACACGCGCGCCCACGGAGGCGGTCGCGTGCGCTCGAGCGCCGTGCTCCATGCCGAGGAGGGCAACGCACAGGCCACGTTAGTCGGCGACCTCGCCTCGGGGCGCGGCCTGCCCGAGGAGCCGGCCTTCGACTGCGTGATCCTGTACGACACGCTGCAATACATCTACGACGTCCCCGCGGCCGTGGCCACCGCACACCGGTTGCTGCGGCCGGGCGGATCGGTGCTGGCGACGTTCAACGGCATCGCGCAGATCAGCCGCTACGACTACGAGCACTTCGGCGAGTACTGGCGACCGACCGACCTCGCCGTCGGCCGGGTCTTCGCCGAGCGCTTCGGATTCGAGAACGTCACGGTGGCCACGCATGGCAACGTGCTCGCCGCGTGCGCCTTGCTGTACGGCCTGGCGGCCGAGGACATCGGCGCCCGCCGCCTCGATCACCACGACCCGGACTACCAGGTCTGCATCACCCTGCGGGCGACGCGTCAGCCGGCTTCGTAGGCGCCCTTGTCGGGGGTGTCGGTGCGCGGCGCCTTGTCCGCGTCCACGAGCAGGCCGAAGCTCTCGGCGCTGTCGATCGCGGGACTGCCGGCGAGCGGATGCAGGTCGCGTGCGGCCGCGTTCGCGAACTGCGGATCGGCGGTCTGGTTGTCGGCCGGACCCGAGAGCGAGAGCTGCCACGGGCTGGTGCGGGCGTTGGACCAGCCGAGGTTGTGGCGGGTCGAATCGGCTCCGCCCGGCTGGTACTCCTTCGCCGCATACCCCTGATGACCGTCGGTGGCGCCCGTGTGGCCGGCCAGGATGTTGTTCGCCGTCACGACGCGGTCGGGGTAGCCACGGTCGCTGTTCCCGCCGATCGTGAACCCGGAGGCCGCCGACGCGTACACGGTGTTGTTGATCACCCACGAGTCGTCGAAATCACCCCAGATGTGCAACCCGTAGCCACCGGTGATGTCGCTGATCACGTTGTTGGCGACCACCACGCGGCGGCCCGCCTTCATGTAGATCCCGTGATCGAAGAACGTCTGGCGGCCAATGTGGTGGATGCGGTTGCCGATCAGCGCGGTGTCGGTCCCGGAGTAGTGCAGGATCCCCTGCGCGTGATCGTCGAGCGGGCCGAAGTTGCGGATCTCGTTGTAGGAGATCTCAACGTGGCTGGGCACGAGGCCTGACGTGTTGCCGAGCGAGACGCCCTGCGCCCCGGCCGGCGCCTGCGCGCCGTCGATGA
The DNA here is from genome assembly GCA_963792385.1 of uncultured Solirubrobacteraceae bacterium. Taxonomy (GTDB): domain Bacteria; phylum Actinomycetota; class Thermoleophilia; order Solirubrobacterales; family Solirubrobacteraceae; genus DASSUW01. Next base: position 517,890 of record CAWBVZ010000006.1, read on the forward strand.
TGAACCCGCTGAGGCGGAACCATTGAGCTGACGGCAGCGACACCATCGCGGCGATCACCGGCCGCTCGCCCGGATAGGCCTCGACGGTGATCGGCGCCGACGCAGTCCCCTGCGGTGACGCGTAGACGGCGGGACCGACACCGCCCGCATTCGGACCCGCGCCCACGGTGCCCGCGTACGTCCCGGCGCGCACGAGGATCCGATTGCCGGGCACCGCCGCGGTCAACGCCTTGGTGATCGAGCGCCACGGCAGCGACTCGGTCCCGGGATTGGCGTCCGAGCCGGTGGTCGCGACGTAGCGCAGCTGACCGGTCGACGGACCCAACGGCGTCGGCAGCACTCCTGCCTGCCACGGTGCAACCCATTCGGAGGACGACGGCGGGGGCGGCAGTGGCGGTGTCGGACCCGGCGTCGGAGTCGGAGTCGGCGTCGGAGTCGGAGTCGGCGTCGGAGTCGGAGTCGGCGTGGGCGTCGTGACCGGCGGCTGCGGGCGGTCGGCCGGTGCCGACGGCGCGAGCGTGGCGTTCACGACCAGGAGCTTCGGGCGACGACCGCCTCCGGCAAGCCGGACGAACCGCGCACGCCGGCCGCTGAGGGACACGTGAGCGCGGCGTGAGCGGCCGGGGCGCACGCGCGCCGCCGTCGCGAACGAGCGGCCATCGAGCGACGTCTGCACGCTGTAGCGGCGGTCGGCGCGGGCTCGCCAGCGCACGGTCACGGTCTCGACCACCCGCGTTTCGCCGAGATCGAGCGCCCAGGCGTTCGTCGCCGTCGCGCGCGACGCGGCCGCGGGCCGTGGCGTGATCGCGAGCGCGACGAGGAGTGACGTGAAGACGCCCCCGAACAGGAGCGCAGTCCGGGCGGCGGCAGGCATCTCAAGGTTCCATCGACGCCCTCCCGTGACTGCCCGCGCGGCGCCGCCAGGAGTGGACGCCTGTTCGACACCGCACACGGCGATCGGCGGCTGCAGGCGGATTGCGGCCTGTCGTACAGTGGCCGCCGATGGTCGGCGACGACGAGCTGCGCTGCCCGGCGACGGGCGCGCGCCTGCACCGTGAGGGATCGGTCCTGCAGACCGAGGACGGCGCTCGCCGCTATCCGATCGTCGACGGCGTGCCGATCCTCGTCGCGCATGAGCGGAGCCTGTTCGCGCGCGCGCTCACCAGCGCACAGCAGACGCCGCAGCGGTCGCGCGCCGGCCGCGCGGTGCGGCGACTCGCGGCCGCGCTGCCGAGCGACTCGGCCAACGCGGGCACCGCGCCGCTGGTCGCCCGGCTGCTCGAGCAGTTGCTGTCGTCCTCACCGCATCCGCGCGTGCTCGTGGTGGGAGGCGGAACGCTTGGTGCCGGCATGGCACCGCTGCTCGATCACCCGGCCGTCGACGCCACCGAGACCGACGTCTGGGTCGGCCCACGAACGCGACTGGTGTGTGACGGGCATGACCTGCCGTTCGCGGACGGCACGTTCGACGCCGTGGTCTGCCAGGCGGTCCTCGAGCACGTGCTCGACCCGCCGCGAGTCGTCGCCGAGATCCACCGCGTGCTGCGGCCTGCCGGCCTGCTGTACGCCGAGGTCCCGTTCATGCAGCAGGTGCACGAGGGCGCGTACGACCTCACCCGGTACACCTACGTCGGCCAGCGCCGCCTGTTCCGGGAATTCGACGAGCTCGCGAGCAACCCGGTCTGCGGGCCTGCGATGGCGCTCGCGTGGTCGGTGCGCTACCTCGCCGTCACGCTGGCCGGCTCGTCCGCCCGCGCACGGTCGGTCATCTCGCATCTCGTGCCGCTGACGACGTTCTGGCTACCCCGCCTCGACCGCTGGCTGATCGGCCGGCCCGGAGCGATGGATGCAGCCTCCTCGATCGGCTTCCTCGGCCGGCGCCGGGAGACCGCGCTCGGCGACGACGAGATCGTCGCGGCCTATCGCGGGCTCAACGCGACGCCGAGCCGCTGGTGAGCGAGGCGAGTGCCCGCCACGGGACGCCGAGCGACGCGCACCCGCGCAGGAAGCCGGCACCCCACGCCATGTGCATGGTGGCGAACACCGCGGGCAGCGCGGCCGCGTCGCCCACCGGAGCGGCGCGCGCGGCGCGCACGCTGACAGCGGCGACCGCCGCCGCGTACACCGCCACCCCGGCGCGGGCCGGCAGCCGTAGCGGCCGCGGCGCTGCCACCGCTGCGACCGCCGTGAGCACGAGGCCGGGCGCGAGCACGTGCGACCGGCGCAGGCTCTCGGGATGGCGGAGGCTCGTCTTCACGCGGTAGAAGCCGTAACGGTGGTACTGGCGGGCGAGCGCGCCGAGACTGTCGCGGGGGATGTAGGCGGCGGCCATCGCGGGCACGCACACGATCGTGCCGCCCGCCTTGCGGATCCGGGCGGCGAGCTCGAAGTCCTGGTCGTTGAGCCACTCCTCGTCCCATCCTCCCTGGCGTTCGAGCGTGTCGCGCCACCAGAGTCCGGTGAACCCGGAATCGACCTCGAACTCAGCGTCGGCGGCATGTCTGAACGCGGCGCCGCCCGTGCCGAGGCGGGTCGAGAGCGCGAGCGCGACGCGACGCGACCAGCGCCCCTCGCCCTCGGCCACCTGCGGCCCGCTCACCCATTCGACGCCGCCGCCGCGGAGCCGCTCGACGCCGAGCGCCAGGTAGTCGAGCGGGTAGCGCGTGTGCGCATCCATCCGCGCTATGACCGAGCCGCGCGCCTCACGCAACGCCAGGTTGAGCGCCTGCGGCGTGCGCTTGGCGGGGTTGTCGAGGACCCGCACGCGCGAATCGGCTGCGGCCAGCTCGCGCAGGATCTGCGGCGTCGCGTCCTCGGAGCGTCCGTCGACGAACAGGAACTCGATGTTGCCGTCGAACCGCTGGGCGAGCATCGCTCGTGCCACGTCGCGGATCACAGCCGCCTCGTCGCGGACCGGGATCAGCACACTGACATCGACCGCCTCGAGGCCCACTACGATTACGCTACTGAGTGACGGGCGTCCGGCGGAGCCCGCTTGCCTCCCCATGGATCCCCCCGAGCGACAGCAGCCAGAGGGCCGACCTAGCTCGGGCGTGGGTGGACGCCCGCAGCGGTCGGCTGCCGACTGGCTGCACCCGGGCTCCGAGCCGCTCCCGCTCGAGCGGTACGTCCGGATCCTGCGCGAGCGGTTGTGGGTGATCGTCGTCTGCGTCGTCGTGTGCGTCGGCGTCACGCTCGTGTACGTGAGCACCGCGGACCAGGTGTTCGAGGCCGAGTCGGACCTGCTCGTGAGCCCGATCGCACGCGATACCGAGGCGCTCGTCGGCCTGCCGCTGGTGCGCGAGTCGAGCGATCCGACGCGCGACGTGGAAACCGTGTCGCGGCTCGTGACCTCGAGCGCCGTCGCCCGGCGCGTCCGCACCGACCTCGACTCAGAGCGGACGCCACGCGCGCTGCTCAACAACGTCACTGCCGAGCCCGTGGCGCAGAGCAACATCGTCGCGATCACCGCGACCGGCGACACCGCGAAGGAGGCCCAGACGCTCGCGAACGCGTTCGGGCGCGCCATCGTCGAGGAGCGGACCGAGCAGCTGCACGATCAGCTCGACCAGGTCCTTACGCGACTGCGGGACCGCCGCCGGTCCACCGCGGCCGGAACACCCGCCCGGGACGCGCTGGAGCTGCAGATCAGCGAGCTCGACACGCTGCGCGGCGGCCCGGATCCGACCATCCGGCTCCAGAACCCCGCCGACCTCCCGAGCTCGCCGGTCGCTCCGCGGCCCGTCGTCAGCATCGTCGCCAGCCTCATCGTGGGCCTCATCCTCGGCGTCGTGGGCGCGTTCGCGCTCGAGCTGCTCGACCCGCGGCTGCGGCGCGAGGAGCAGGTCCGGCGCCTGCTGCGACTTCCCGTCCTCGCACGCGTGCCCCGCGAGTCAGGCCGCCGCAAGACGCCGCTGCGACCCGATCGGCTGTCGCCGGCGACGATCGAGGCGTACCGCACCCTGCGAGCGACGCTGTCGGTCTCCCGCGGCGGGGTGGCAGGCCCGCGCTCGCTGCTCGTCACCGGCGCGTCGGCGTCGGAGGGCAAGACGACAACCGCCATCAACCTCGCCGCCTCGCTGGCGCTCGCCGGCCACCACGTGATCCTGATCGAGGCCGATCTCCGCCGTCCGTCGATCGGCCGCACACTCGAGATGGAGCCCAAGCACGACCTGATGGACGTGATCCTGGACCAGGTCCCGCTGGAGGAGGCGCTCGAGACCGTCGACGGCTACGGCCCGAACTTCGAGGTGCTGCTCGCGCGCGACCCCGGCGAGGCGGGAGCGCCGTTCGCCGACGGCCTGTTCCTGCCCACGGCGCAGACGCTGATAGAGCGCGCGAAGGAGCTCGCCGACTTCGTCGTGATCGACTCGCCACCGCTGACCGAGGTGATCGACGGGCTGGCGCTCGCCGAGCGCGCGGACGAGCTGTTGCTGGTCATCCGCCTCGGTCGCAGCCTGCAGACGCGTGTCATCCAGCTCGGTGAGCTGCTCGCCCAGCACGGCATCGAGCCGGTGGGCATCGCGGTCGTCGGTGTACCCGCCTCCGATTCGGCCAGCGACTACTACGTGACCGCGCCGCGCCCGCGCCGCAGCGGCGCGCTCGCGCGCAGCTGACCGCCAACCGCATGGCGACGACGCGCGCACAGTGGCCCCTCAGCGGCTTGCTGCTGACGTTCTGCGCCGCCCTCGGGCTGCTGGCGGGCGTCGCCCCGGGTCTCGCGATCGGCGCTGCGATCGGCGCCGCGTTCGCGACGCTCGTCGCAGCGGACCTGACGGTCGGATTGTGCGCGTTCATCGTCGTCTCGTTCGCCGAGCGGGTTCCCGCGGCGGGCACGTCCGACCTGACACTGGTCAAGGCGCTGGGAGCCCTCCTCGCCGTGTCGTGGCTCGGAAGCGTCGCGACGCGCCGCGCGGGCGAGCGCCAGCTCTTCACGGCACACCCCGCGATGTCGATCGCGGGCGCGCTGCTGCTGGGCTGGATGATCCTGAGCATCAGCTGGGCCGAGGACGCCGGAGCGGCGCGTGAGGACGTGATGCGCTACGCGCTCAACCTGTCGCTGCTGCCGATCGTCTACAGCGCCGTGCGCCGCCGCGAGCACGTCGTCGCGGTCCTGTCCGTGTACGTCGGCGGCGCGGTTGTCTCGGCGCTATACGCGATCGCGGTCGGCGGCGCCTCCGACGAGCACGCCGAGCGCATCAGCGGCGTTGCGGGCACCGCCAACGAGCTTGCGAGCCTGCTCGTCACCGCCCTGTTTCTCGCCGGCGGCCTGCTGCTGGCGCTGCGCGGTTCGCCGACGCTACGCGCGCTGTGCGCCGCCGCGGTGGGTATCTGCCTGATCGGGCTGTTCCTGACGCTGTCGCGCGCCGGCCTCGTCGCTCTGGCCGCGGGCCTGGCCGCCGCCATGTTCGTCGGGGGGCGGCGGCGTGTGGGAGTGGCGGTGTTGGTCGCCGCCGTCGGGCTCGCGACCGTCGGGTACTTCTCGTTCGCGGCGTCCCAGGAGGCTCGCGAGCGCGTTACCACGCTCGGCAGCGGCACCGGGCGGACCGACATCTGGACCGTCGCGTGGCGCATGGTCGACGACGATCCGCTGCGCGGCGTGGGCGTCGGGAACTTCCAGACCGCCTCGATCCACTTCCTGCTGCAGCCGGGGGCGATCTTGCGCGACGAGTTCATCGTGGACCGACCGCAGGTTGCTCACAACGCGTATCTGCACGTGCTGGCGGAGCTCGGGGTGCCGGGGCTGGTGCTGTTCGGGGGGCTGGTATTCGCGGGCCTGCTGGCGGGATTACGCGCCGCGCGCGAGTTCACCCGGCGCGGGGACCCGTTCATGGAGACGTGTGCGCGCGCGGTCGTGCTGGCGCTCATCGCGCTGCTCGTCGCCGACTTCTTCGCCTCCGACCAGCTCAACAAGGAGCTGTGGCTATTGGTCGGGCTCGGGCCTGCGCTGCTGGCGATCGCTCGTCCTGAGTCGGGATGACGGCGGCGCGGCGGCCACGCGTGCTGATGCTGCTGGACCAGCTCGAGCCACGTTCGGGCGGCGGCGAGCGGTTCGCGGTCGGCCTGGCGGCGCATCTGCCGCGACACGGATTCGACGTCGCGCTGTGCGCGACGCGGGCGGTCCAGCCGCCGTGGGATCAGACGTTGCGCGAGAGCGGCGTGCCGTGGTTCGCGCTCGGTCGCCGGGCGACCGGCGACGTGCTGCCGTTCGTCCGCCTGGCGCGGTTTCTGGGCCGCGAGGGTGTCGATGTCCTGCACGCGCACATGTTCGGGTCGAACGTCTGGGGGACGATCGTCGGCCGCGCCGCGCGCGTTCCCGTCGTGGTCGCACACGAGCAGACCTGGGACTACGAGGGGCAGCCGCTGCGCAAGCTGCTCGACGGGCGGCTGATCGGCCGCCACGTCGACGCGTTCGTCGCCGTGTCGACCGCGGACCGCGACCGCATGGCCGGCCTCGAGGGCGTGCCCGAGGACAAGTTGCGCGTGGAGCTCAACGGCTATGTGCCGCGGACCGGACCGCGCCCACCGGCCCGCCTGCGTGAGGAGCTCGGGCTGCCCGCATCCGCCCCGCTCGTGGGGACCGCGGCGATCCTGCGCCCGCAGAAGGCGCTCGACGTTCTGCTCGACGCCTTCGCGCGCGTGCGCGAGCCTGCGGCCCACCTCGTGGTGGCGGGCGACGGGGCGTGCCGCGCGGCGCTCGAGCGCAGGGCCGTTGACCTCGGCATCGCGCCCAGAACGCACTTTCTCGGCCTGCGCGACGACGTGGATGCCATCCTTGCCGCCGTGGACGTCGCCGCAATGAGCTCCGACTTCGAGGGGACGCCGCTGTTCGCCTTCGAGTGCATGGCCGCGCACACGCCGCTCGTAGCCACGGCGGTCGGCGGGCTGCCCGACATGCTCGAGGACGGCCGCAGCGCGATCCTGGTGGCGCCCCGCGACCCGGACGCGCTCGCGACGGCGATCGACCGCCTGCTCGGCGCGCCGGAGCAGCGCGAGGCGCTTGCCGACGCCGCCGCGCAACAGCTCCAGCGCTACGAGATCGACGCCGTGGCAGGACGATTCGCCGACCTGTACCGCGAGCTGCTGGAGCGTAGACGGTGAGCGAGCCGACCTTCACGGTGATCATGGCGGCGCGCGACACCGAGAACACGATCTCCTCGGCTGTGCGCTCGGTGCTCGCGCAGACGCGCGGCGACTTCGAGCTGATCGTGATCGATGACGGTTCCAGCGACGCCACGCCCGACCGCGTGCGGTCGTTCTCCGACCCACGCATCCGCCTGATCTCGCAGGAGCGCGCCGGCGCGGCCAGCGCCCGCGGCACCGCGATCGCGGCCGGAACGGCGCCGCTCGTGAGCCTGATCGACTCCGACGACCTGTGGATGCCGCGCTATCTGGAGGCGATGGGCGCGGCGCTCGAGGCCGATCCCGGAGCAGGGTTCGCCTACACCGACGCGTGGTACCTGGACGACCGCTCGCGCCACGCGCGCCGGGTCTCGGCGATGGGCTACCAGCGGCCGCCCGAGCCCCCGCCGGCATCCGCAACCGAGCTGTTCGCGGCGCTGCTGGACCGCAACTTCATGTTCAACGCGGTGACGGTGCGCCGCAGCGCGATCGAGACTGCCGGACCGCCGGACGTGCGCCTTCGCTCGATGATCGACTGGGAGTGGTGGCTGCGGCTCGCGGCGACAGGGCATCGGGCGGTCCGCGCTCCGGGCCGCCTGGCGGTCTATCGCCAGCGCCCGGCGTCGATCAGCAAGGATCCGACGCTCGTCGTTGCCGGGCAGCGCGAGCTGTGGCGGGTCGTCGGGACCGAATACGACCTCCCCGACGAGACGCGCCGCGAGCTCGCCGCGCGTGCCGAGCGCTTCGACGCCGAGCTTGCCGCCATGCGCGGCCAGCGCCGGGTCGCCGGGGTGCTGTGGCGGCTGCGGCGGCGCGCCGCCGCAGCGAAGGCGGCGCTACGGCACCGGCGCGACTTCCATCGCGAGCCGCCGAACGAGCTGCGTGACGCGTTCGGCGACCTGCGGTCGGTCTGACTCCTCAGGCGCGCCGCAGCACGCCCAGGTAGTGCGTGTCGAACACGCGCAGCGCCTCGAGCGCGATCGCAGCGAGCTGGCTGCGAGGCGCGATCACGCGCGCGATCGGAGCCGCGAGCGTGACGCGGCGCAGGTCGGCGTGAAAGCCCGGGAACAAGGCGGCCACCTCGCGCCGGCGCACGCCGCGGACGGCACGGTTGCCGGGGCTGTCGACGAAGAAGTCATTCCACAGGATCACGCCGCCGGGTGCGAGCACGCGCGCCATCTCACCCGCCACGGCCGTTCGCATCGCGGGATCGAGGATCGACGAGAACACGGTGCTCTGCAGGACGATGTCGAACCGCGCTGACGGCCACGGCAAGCTGCTCGCGTCGGCCTCGTGCAGGTCCGCCCCGGGAGTCAGGCGCGCGCGTGCGGCGTCGATCCGGTCTTCCAGCAGATCGATCCCGGCCAGACCCTCGCGGTCGGCCCCCCACGTCTCGAAGTCGGCCAGCCACTGCCCCACGCCGCACCCGACGTCGAGAATCCGGCGTCCGGTGAGTGGCAGCATCCCGGCGCGCCCAAGCGCTCCGAGCGCGGCGCGTTCGCGCGACTGGCGCAGCAGGAGCTGGGCCGGAGCCGCCGGTGAGTAGCGATCCGGAGGGATCGTGGCGGCCCGCCGCGCGTACTCGGTGGCGATCCGTTCAGCCTCCGCCATGCGGCGGATGCTACTGGCGCCTGCGTGCGGCGCTGATCAGGCCCGGCACCGGGCTGTCGCCCTCCAGGGCGTAGTTCCCGTTCGCCGCGTCGACGAAGTGCGGGTCGCGCTCCACGTTGCCGCTCGCGTCGCATTCGTCGCAGTCGACGTTGACCCGTCCCGCGTTGCGGAAGAAGACGTTGTCGCGGACGACGTTGGCGTGCCCGGCCTGGTACTCGGTCACGGCGAAGCCGTACTCGCTCCAGGCCGCGACCGTGTGCTCGGCGATCACGTTGCGGGCGATCACCGTTCCGTCCGGCGTGCCGCGCTGGTCGTTGCCGGCGATGATGATGCCGCTGAGGCCGTTGTGGGCGATGGTGTTGCTGATGATCCGCGTCCCGTCGCAGTCACCGAAGAGGTGGATGCCGTAGCCGCTCGCGATGTCGTTGATGACGTTGTCCGCGATCACGGTGCCGCGCGCCGACTGGCAGTAGATCCCGTGCTCGAAGCGCTGCTCCTCGCCGAGGTGGTGGATGTGGTTGCCGATCACGCGGACGTCCGTCGAGCGGTCCTTGATGAGGACGCCCTGGGCGCGGCCGTAGCCGGTGATCTCGTTGTGGGAAAGCACGATGTGGTGCGAGGCCCAGATGCTGGTGCCGAAGCCGGCGAGATTCCCGGTCCCGTCAAACGTCATCCCGGTCACGCGGACGTGCCGCGCGCGAATCAGCTTGAAGCCGCCCGAGGCGACGGGGTGCGCTCCAGGAGCGGGGCGGAGCGTGATCGGCGCGCCAGGGCGGCCGCGCGGGGAGGCCTCGGTCAGCTCGGGATACGTACCGCTGCCCACAAGGATCGTCTGGCCGGGGCGAGCACGACCGAGTGCTGCATCGAGCGTCTTGAGCGGGCGGGCGGCCGTCCCGAGGGCCGCGTCCGAGCCGGAGCGAGCGACCCACAACGTCGAGCCGGAGGCCACGGGCGCAAAGCAGAGCCCGGACACAAAGGTCACGAGTAGAGCGAACAGCAGGAATCGGGGCGACCGGACCACTACACCCGTTCATCGGCTCCTGCCCTCCATCTTGCAACCCCGCGGCCCTCAGGAAACACAAAGGGCGCCCATTCGGGCGCCCCTGGTCAGTGTGCGGACAGTGCCGCCGCGCGCTGTATCACTCAGATTGGCGTCGCGTGCCGCGCCGCATGGCGAAGCCGAGACCCACGAGCCCGATGCCCGCGAGGGCTACAAGACCCGTCTCAAAGCCGGTGAACGGCAGTGAGCCGCTAGGCGGCGGGCTGTTCGGTGGCGTGGAGACTTCGTCGCCGGTGACGTTGCCTTCCGCCTCGTTGCCGAGGACGCCTCCGTACGCATCTTGCGTGGGGCTGTCCTGAGCCAGCGCAGTTCCTCCCAGCGCAAGCACAAAGGCGACCGCCAAGACCGCCATAAGACTCATCCGCATCTTCGTGCCTTTCTCCATGGTGTCGAGAGTGTACGTAGCCCCCACGACGGTGACAAGTCCAGCCTTCCCAACATCTGTCTAGTTTACGTCCCCTACGCTTGGGTTCGTGGCAGGATCTGTGCAACGAGACGACGCCCACGCCGCCGCCTCGCGCCGCGCCGTCGTGCTCGCCGGCGGCCTCGGTACGCGCCTACAGCCGTACACGACCGTCCTACCGAAGCCGCTGATGCCGATCGGGGACCGGCCGGTGCTCGACATCGTCGTCCGCCAACTGCACCGCCACGGGTTCGACCGCGTCACGATCGCTACGGGCCACCTCGCCGAGCTGATCGAGGCATTCTTCGGCGACGGCACGACGCACGGCATCCCGGTCGACTACTTCCGCGAGGAGCACCCGCTCGGCACAGTCGGCGCGCTCGCGCTCATCGACGGGCTCGACTCGGACTTCCTTGTCATGAACGGCGATGTGCTCACCGACATCGACTATGCGGCGTTCCTCGAGGCACACCGGCGCAGCGGCGCAGCGGCGACCATCGCCGTCAAGCACCGAATCGTGCAGATCGATCTCGGCGTGCTCGAGTTCGACTCCGGTGAGGCGCCCGACAGGATCATGGCCTACCTCGAGAAGCCACGGCTCGATTACCACGCGAGCATGGGCGTCTACTGCTTCGCGCCGTCCGCGCTGCGGTTCATCGAGCCAGGCCTCGCGCTCGACTTCCCCGATCTCGTGGCGCGGCTGATCACGGCCGGCGAGCTCGTCCGCGGGTGGCGATCCGACGCATACTGGCTCGACATCGGACGCCACGACGACTACGAGCAGGCACTCGAAGAGTTCGCTGACATGCGCCACGTACTGGTACCGGATGACTGAGCGCGCTAGAACTGCGGCCGTGAACGAGCCCCGTGTCACCGTCGTCGTCGTCCAGCGCGAGCGTCTGAGCCCGGTCAGGCGCACGCTCGGCCGCCTGCTCGAGTCGCTGACGTTGCCCCACCGGATGGTCTACGTCGACGGAGGATCGCCGCGCCGGCTCGCGGGCTGGCTGCGCGAACAGGCGGACGAGCACGGCTTCGATCTGCTGCGCGTCGACCATCACCTCGTACCGACGGAGGCGCGCAACCTCGGGCTCGCGCACGCCAAGACCGAGCTCGTGGTCCTGATCGACAACGACGTCGTCGTCGAGGACGGCTGGCTGGAGCGGATGATCGAGTGCCTCGACGAGACCGGCGCAAGCGCCGTCGGCCCGCTGACCTGTGAGGGCGAGCCGCTCGGCGAGCGCGTGCACTTCGCCGGCGGCGAGGTGCACATCGAGGAGGACCCGGACAACGGCTCGCGCCATGTCAAGGACCGGATGTTCCACGCGCAGCGCCCGCTCGCAAAGGTCCGCGACGAGCTGCAGCGCCAGCCGGTCACGCTGCTCGAGCTCCACACCCTGCTGCTGCGGCGGGAGCTGATCGACGAGATCGGCCCCTTCGACGAGGAGCTCAGCACCCGCTACCACCTGGACTGGTGCCTGCGCGTCGCGCAGGCGGGCCGGACGCTCTGGTTCGAGCCGTCGGCCGTCGTCCACTACGTGCCGGGACCGCCGAAGGACATCGCCGACGCCCACTTCTACATGCTGCGCTGGAGCGACGCGTGGGAGCGCCAGAGCCTGGAGCACTTCCGCGCGAAGTGGGACCTCGCCGACGACGAGTTCTTCCGTCGGCGCCTCGGCCGCCTCGGCTGGCGGCGCCAGATGACGATCATCGACCCGTTCTGCCGCCGGCTGTTGCCGGGCAAGCTCGGCGGAGCGGCCGCGCGCGCGGCCAAGCCACCCGAGCGCGTTCTCAACCGCATCATCACCCGCCGCCACGCCCGCGCGCGTGCCCGCACCCACGCCTGAGCGGCCCGACGTAGTCGAACGCGAGGCGCTCGCCGGCGCGGCGTACTCCGCGGTCCGTTCGACGGGGCTCGCGCGGATGGTGGGCGAGCTGGTGTCGCTTGCCGCAACGGTGGCGCTCGCGCGGCTGCTCACGCCGGCCGAGTTCGGCGTCGCGGCCGTCGCGCTCGTTGCGACCGTGGTGGCGACCGCAAGCGGCCAGCAGGGTCTGACCGCGCCGCTGGTCCAGCGCCGGTCGATCGACCAGGCGCATCTGCGCGTCGCCGTCTTGCTGTCGCTCGCCCTCGGCGCGCTGCTCGCCGCGCTGATGGCGACACTGGCCGAGCCGCTGGCCGAGCCCGTGTTCGGCGCCGAGATCGCCGAACTGCTCCCGCTCACGGCTCCGTTCTTCGTGCTCGCAGGGCTGAGCGCGGTGCCGCAGGCCGTGCTCGAACGTGGGCTCCATTTCCACCGGCTGAGCGTCGTCTACGCAGTTCGGATGGTGTTCACAGCGCTCGCCAGCGTCGCGCTCGCCGCCGCGGGCGAGGGCGCAGAGGCGCTGATTCTCGGACCGCTCGTGGGGTCGGTCGCGGCGACCGTGCTCCTGCTGCAGGCCGCTCCCGTGACGCGACCGGCCTGGCACCGGAGCGAGGCGCGCGAGATCCTCCGCTTCGGCCTGCCGAGCCTCGGCTCCGGGCTGGCTGGAATCGGCGCCCAGTACATCGACTACGCGGTCGTCGCCGCGCGCATGCCGGCGGCCGCCGTCGGTCTGTACTGGCGGGCGTACACGCTCGGTGTCGACTACCAGAGCAAGCTGAGCGGCATCCTCGTCCAGATCGGCCTGCCGCTGTACGCGCGCGCGGCGGACCTCGCGACGCAGCGCGAGATTCGCGAGCGGATCGTCCGCCTCCAGACGCTGATGCTGTTCCCGTTGCTCGGCGTGCTGATCCTGGTCGCCCCGGTCGCCATCCCGCTCATCTTCGGGCCGGGCTGGGAGGACGCCGTGGTGCCGACGCAGATCCTCGCCGTCGCCGGCATGATGGCCGCGATCCAGGCCGGCACCGGCCCGCTCCTGCTTGCGGTGGGCCGGCCGGGCGCCCTGCTGCGCTGGAGCTTGAGCAAGCTCATCGGGCTCGGCATCGTCGTCTACGTGGTCGCCCCGCACGGTCTTGTGCCCCTGGCCGTCGCGGTGACGGTCTTCAATGTCCTGCGCTCGCTGATCGGCCAGCAGATCATGCTGCGACGCCTCACCGGCATCAACGTCAGCGCGCTCTGGATCGCGTGCCTGCCGGCGCTGGTGGGCATCGCGGCAATGCTGGCGGTCGGCTGGGCGACGCTGGCCGCCGGCGCCGCCCTGGACGTGCCCGAAGGAGCCGCGAGCGCCGCCGCCGCCACCACCGGCGCTGCTGCGTATCTCGCGGTGCTCGCCGTGGGATTCCCGAGCGCGTTGGCCGAGCTGCGCGAGGTGCGCTCGCGCCTCCTCCGCCGCCGTGGCGGCGCGCCGCTCGCCGGTCAGGTCTGACAGCGCGCCATCAGCGTCCACCCTCCGGCGCGGCGGACCACGGGTGCGGACGGGGCCGGCGGGGCGCTCCCGGCGCGGCCCTCGATCACGAGCAGGTCCTTCATCGCGGCCGCCGTCCCCCACAGGTAGGAGCCGGGCGGCACGCCATCACGGCCGTCGCGAACGTCGGCGACCGGAACGTCGAGCCAACTCGCGGCGACCGGGGTGAAGCGCAGGTTGGGAACGACGAGCGGGAGGCACGGGATGTCCGGACGCAGCGCCGCGTGCGCGGCGTTGCGGCGGGTATCGCGGTCGACGACCGAGTCGCGCCGCTCGATGAACCGCGGCGCCTGGTCGACCGCGCCGATCGCCAGCACGAGGAGACAGGCGGCGCCGGCGAACCGCCAGAGCCGCGACTCACTTCGGGATAGGACCACGGCGAGCGGGGCGGCGGCAGCCACGCACAGCAGCGCCATCGTGACCATCAGGTAGCGATCGTTGAGCGGCGTGCCGGCGAGCACCGGAACCGCGGTCGCAAGCGCGCTCGCCACGAGCGCTCCGCCCAGCAGCTTCAGGTGCCCGGCTCGCCAGGCGACGGCCAAACCGGCGAGCGCGGCAAGACAGACGTCGGGCCGTGCCGTGCGCGCGAGGATCCGCGGTCCTTCGGTGAGCAGGCCGTCCAACCCGGTCGGGCGGCCGGAACGGTCCGTTGCCTCCGTTGTAGCGGTGAAGCTGAACAGGGGGTCGCCGGTCAGGAGCAGATCGATCGCCAGCCACAGCAGCGGCGGGGCGACGACGAGCACCGCCCATCGCAGGGCCTCGCGCCGGTCGGCGGGCCGCGCGTAGAGCCAGTAGGCGCCGGCCAGCAGCCACGCCTCGGGTCGCGCCAGCCCGGCGACGGCGAGGAGCGCGAGCACCGGCACACCGCGGCGCGGACGCGCCGCCTCGAGCGCGATCGCCCACACCACCAGCGCGGCGAAGATCACGTCGACGTAGGCCAGCGCGCCGTAGAACAGCAGCGTGTCGCGCGTGGCCACGAGTGCGGCGGCGAGCACGCCGACCGCCACGCCGAACAGCGATCGCCCGAGCGCGAAGACGCCGGTGACGAGCCCGCCCACAGCGGCGTAGCCGGCCACCTGCAGCACGGTCTCGGACGCGGGATGCAGCGCCGCGGCGATCACGCCGAGCACGTTGGTCAGGGGATGCGGGGTCGCTCCCTCGGCGAACGAGGGCGTCTGGAGGTGCAGCAGCTCGCGCCCCCATACGAGCGTCCACGAGGCATCCGTGTTCGGGAACCCGCCGCCGTACGCCACGAACGCGACGGCGCCGATGGCTGCCATCGCGGCGACCGTCAGGCCGAGTCGCTCGAACGTTGTAGTCACGGTGGGTGGCGCAACGTACACGTGAAGCCAGAAAAACCGAAGGCCCCGCAGTAGCGGGGCCTTCGGTGGCCGGAATGTGGGCTTGTCGCCCGTGAGGCTTAACCGGCTTCGTACGCGCCCTTGTCGGGAGCGTTCACGCGTGAGCGCTTGTCGGCATCCAGCAGGAGCCCGAAGCTCTCGGCGGTGTTGATCGCAGGGCTGCCCGTGACCGGGTGCAGGTCTCGTGCGGCCACATTCGCGAACCGCGGATCGAGGTTCTGGTTGTCGGCCGGACCCGAGAGCGAGAGCTGCCACGGGCTGGTGCGGGCATTGGACCAGCCGAGGTTGTGGCGAGTCGAATCGCCGCTGCCGGGCTGATATTCCTTCGCCGCGTACCCCTGGTGGGAATCGGTGCTGCCGGCATGCCCGGCGAAGATGTTGTTCGCCGTGACGACGCGGTCGGGATAGCCACGATCGGAGTTGCCGCCGATCGTGAATCCGGAGGCCGCCGACGCGTAGACCGTGTTGTTGATCAGCCACGAGTCGTCGAAGTTGCCCCAGATGTGCAGTCCGTAGCCGCCCGTGACGTCGCTGATGACGTTGTTGGCGACGACGACCCGGCTGCCGTCCTTCATGTAGATCCCGTGATCGAAGAACACCTGGCGGCCGATGTGATGGATCTTGTTGCCGATCAGCGCCGTGTCAGTCCCGGAGTAGTGCAGGATCCCCTGCGCGTGATCGGTCTGGGGCGCAAAGTTGCGGATCTCGTTGTAGGAGATCTCGACGTGACTGGGCACGAGCCCGGACGTGTTGCCGAGCGAGACGCCCTGCGCGCCGGGAGCGTATGACCCGTCGATGATGAAACCGCTGAGCCGGAACCACTGGGCGTTCGGCAGCGACACCATCGCGCCGATGATCGGCTTCTCGCCCGGGTAGGCCTCAAGGGTGATCGGCGCCGATGCGGTTCCCTTCGGCGACGCGTAGACGGCGGGACCGATCGTTCCGGCGTTCGGACCCGCACCTGCGGTCCCCGAATAGGTGCCGGCACGGACGAGGATCCGATCGCCGGGCACCGCGGCGGTGAGCGCCTTGGTGATCGAGCGCCAGGGCAGCGTCTGCGAGCCGGGATTGGCATCCGAGCCGGAGACCGACACGTAGCGAACCACACCGTTCGACGCACCCAAGGGCGCGGGCAGCACGCCGGCCTGCCACGGCGCGACCCAACCCGACGGAGCGGGCGGGGTGACCGGCGCGGCCGGGCCCTTGATCGTGACGTCGGTGATCGCCGTGCGTGTGCGAGCTTGCTTGGTCGCGTAGATCCGGACGTAGCGGGCAGAGCGGGCCGTGAAAGTCGAGGTCTTGGTCTCTTCGGCAGCGAGCGTCACCGTGACGGCGGTCGTCCACGTGACGGCGTCGGTCGACGTCTGGATCCGGTACGCGCTGGCGTACGAGTAGCTCCAGTCAATCGTGACCGTGTCGACCGGCTTCGCAGTGCCGAGGTCGACGTACAACCACTGTGCAGCGGTTTGATCGGACAGCGAGCCCCACGCCGTATCGATGTCTGCGTCGACCACTCGGGAGGCCGGGAACGGGCCGTCGGTGGTTGACGCAACGGCCGGCCGGCCGTACGCGAGATCGCCGGGCACGGCTGTGCCGGCGACCGCAGGGGAGGCAGCGGCGAGCAGCGCCGCGCAGGCGAGCGCCGGGGGGAGGAGCCGGCGCTTGAGGTGGAGGGGGAGAGTGACCATGTGGGCAGGTCATCGGCCCCCATGTCCGATTACTGACTCCGGTTATGTGACTCTCTTCCCCCCGTGAAAAGGGTGTGACGCGTACAGAAATCACGCTGTTCGGGTCACAGCGCGACCTCGCACCGAGCGTCCAGACGCCGCTAAACTGGCGGCCCAATCCGGGCGCGTAGCTCAGTGGGAGAGCGCTCGCTTCACACGCGAGAGGTCGCAGGTTCGAAACCCGCCGCGCCCATCGATCCGGAACGTGCGTGCCCTCGCGGTCCGTGGTGTGATCCTGCGATGAGCCGAGCGGTGGAGGAGTCGAATCGCAGGCTCTTGCGAGCGCGCGATGCGATGGATCGCACGTACGCGCAGCCGCTTGACATCCGCACGCTCGCCCGGATCGCGCACGTCTCGGAGGCGCACTTCATCCGCACCTTCCGAGCGACGTTCGGCGAGACGCCGCACCGCTACCTCCAGCGGCGCCGCGTCGAGCGCTCGATGTTCTTCCTGCGCGAGACCGATCGGAGCGTGACGGAGATCTCGTGCGACGTCGGCTTCGCCAGCCTCGGCACGTTCAGCCGGACGTTCCGCGACATCGTCGGGCAGTCGCCGACGGAATATCGCGGCCACGCCGACCTCGTACCGGTGCCGACCTGCGTCGGCATGGCCTGGACTCGGCCGAGCAGCTTCGGAAAGACTCAGGTCGCGGGGTGCGCGACGTACCACTCGACGAACCGCGTGCAGCCGCCGTCAGTGTCGAACTCGAGCTCGAAGAGGTTCGAGAACACGTTGCCGGCCTCGAGGTAGCGCGTTTCGCCAGTCGCGATCGCCCGCCGGCCGTCGATCAGCGACGGCGCGTACGCGGCCTCCCACGTGGCGGCGTCGTCCGGCTCGTGGAGCCAGGCGGCGAGAATCGCGTCGATGCCGCGCTCGGGCTCGTCGTACGGGTGGTAGGCGTACGTCGCGTCCGCGGCGAACAGCGCCCGGATCGCGGCCTCGTCGTAGGTCCGCCAGGCGGCGACGTAGGCGTCCAGCCACCGCTGCACGCTCTCGCTCGTGACAGCCTCACCAGCCACCGCCACGAGTCTACGCAACGGGGTCTGACCCCTGTTCGGGCCGCCTAACGGGGGTCTGACCCCTGTTCGGGGTGCCTAATGGGGGTCTGACCCCTGTTCGGGGTGCCTAATGGGGGTCTGACCCCGGTTCGGGCGGCCTCAGTCGGAGGCGACGGCGAGGAGGACGGCGCTCTGGAGGTCCCGCAGCGCGGCGGCGCGTGCCTCGAGGTCGACCTCGACGTCTTCCGGCGCGACGCCGGCGGTGAGCAGTTCCTGCGCCAGTGCGGCGAGGGCGCGCTCGAGCTCCTGCTCAGCGCGCAGCAGGCGCTGGATGTGCCCGCCCGTGACCTGATCGGTCAGGTCGAGCCGCTCGGTCGCGAGGCGCACGAGCTTCGTCGGAAGCGCCGCGAACTGCACAGCGGCGTGATCCTCGTATGCGAGGTGGCGACTGCCGCCTCTGTCCAAACTGTCCTGCACTTCGGTCTCCAGTCAAGTTCGGGCCGGTAACCGGCCGTCCACAGCGTCCTATCGGTCATGAGCGCCAAGGCCATGACCTCTTTGGCGCTAATTGCCGAGAAACCGCTCCAGCCCGTCGGCGATCCCGCGCGCGATGCGCTTGCGGAAGCGCGCCGACTCGACCTTTGACGCGTCGGTCGCGTTGCGCAGGTTGGCCGTCTCGATGAACACCTTCGGCACGTCGGACAACCGCAGGCCGCCGAGATCCGAGCGGGCGACGAGCCCGTTGCCGCCGACGTAGGTCGCCCGCGGCAGCCCGGTTCGCTCCCCGTAGGCAGCGCGCAGGATCCGGCCGAGGCGGCGCGAGTCGGCGTAGATGTCGTCCGTCAGGCCCTCGATCCGGGTCGGCCGGATCACGTGGAACCCGCGCCCGCTCGACGGCCCGCCGTCGGCGTGGATCGACACCGCGGCGTCGGCCTGCGCGTCGTTGCCGATCGCGGCACGCCGGGTGATGCACGGCCCGACGCCGCGATCGCCGCTGCGGGTGAGGATCACCTCGGCGCCGTCGGCGCGCAGGATCCGAGCCACCTCGCGCGCGACGGCGAGGTTGTAGCGCGACTCCGTGTAACCGGACGCGGTCTGCGCCCCGGCCGTGTCGCACGCCTTGCGCATGCCGTTGCCGATGTTGACCTGGCGGTTGATCCGCTCCGGATGCGCGCCGTTGCGCCCGTTGTGCCCCGGATCGATCACCACCGTGCGGCCGGACAGGTCGCCGCCTCCCGCGGCAGCGAGCAGCGCCGCGACGATCGCCAGGCCTCCCATACCGACACAGGCTACGACCGGCGGTCGAGTCCACCGCCGCCCGCGCCGATGCTGAACGTGTGGAGTCCTTCCTCCAGCTCTGGCTGTACCTCCTCCCCACTGCGTTCGCCATCGGCCTGCTGCTCGAGGTGCGAGTCCCCGGCCGGGTACCGGTTGGACTGTTGGTCGCCGGCGTCGTCCTCTTCGTCATGGGCGCCGGCTCCTACGACGACGACGCCGACCCCGGGTGGTTTCTCTACGTAGGAGTGTTCGGCGGCCTGGGCGTGCTCATCCTCGCCGCGCTGTGTGGAGGTCTCGCGATCAGCAGCGCGTGGCGGCGCCGCCGCAGCCGCGAGGGCTGACAAGCGAGTAGTCGCAATACTGGGAGCATGAAAGTCACGATCACAGGCGGGGCCGGCTACATCGGCGCGCGTGCCACCCGCGAGCTGCTGAGCGCCGGCCACGAGGTGACCGTGCTCGACTCCCTCCTGCACCGGCAGGACGATGTCGCGAGCGCGCTCGAGGTCAGCGGTGCCCGCGTGATCCGTGGCGACGTGCGCGACGCCGCGGCGCGTGCGGACGCGCTTGCCGGCGCCGAGGCGATCGTGCACCTGGCGGCGATTGTCGGCGACCCGGCGTGCGCGAAGGATCCCGCCCTCTCGCAGGCCGTCAACGTCGACGCCACGCGCGACGTCGTCACTGACGCCGAGGTGGCGGGCGTGGAGCGGTTCATCTTCGCCTCGACGTGCTCGAACTACGGCCGCATGGCCGACCCGCTCGTGGCGATCGACGAGACCGCGCCGCTTTCGCCCGTGTCGCTCTACGCCGAGCAGAAGGTCGCGGTCGAGACCGACCTGCTTTCGCGCGAGGACTCGATCCCGGTCATCACGTGCCTGCGCTTCGCCACGATCTACGGCGTCGCCGAACGGATGCGCTTCGACCTCACGGTGAACGAGTTCACCCGCGACCTCTGGGACGCCCGCCGGCTCGAGGTCTACGGCGAGCAGTTCTGGCGCCCGTACGTGCACGTCGCCGACGCGGCGCGCGCGCTGGCGACCGTGCTCGCCGCCCCGCCGGAGCGCGTCGCCGGCCGCGTCTTCAACGTCGGCCACTCGGACGAGAACTACCGCAAGCTCGACCTCGTCGAGATGATCCGCGAGCGGCTCCCGAACGCCGACGTGGAGTACGTGCACCGCGACGAGGACCCGCGCGACTACCGCGTCTCGTTCGCGCGCATCGGTACCGAGCTCGGCTTCGACCCGATCATGCGCGTCCCCGACGGGGTCGACGAGGTGCTCCGAGGGCTCGACGAGGGTCTCTTCGGCGACCCGTTCGACAGCCGCTTCTCGAACGTCTAGGGCAAGCAGGCACGTCGGGCGTGCGCGCGATCGTGCACGCCGCCACCAGCAACCGCACCGCGAGCGGGAAACGGCGGCCCGGCGGCGGCGGGGCGAGGTTCTCCTCGTAGAGGTCGAGCAGCTCGAGGACCGCCGCGAACACGTCGGCGTGCGGCCCGTCATCGCCGACCGCGCATGCGAGCCGGGCGAGTGCCACCGGCTCCTCGGGATCACCTTCGCCGAACGTGCGCGCGACCGCCTGGGCGCGTGTGCGAGACGACCCGCTCGAGCAGCGGGTCGAGCGGCCGCGGGACGAGCGGCGGCGGACCCGCGTCGACCGGCGTCGGCGCCGCTGAGCAGGCGCTCCATCTGCCCGCCCGCGATCGACCGCAGCGCACGCGCGTCGAGGCCCGCCTGGGCGGCGAGGCGCAGGTGCATCACCGCCGACGTGAGCGGCAGCCCGTACGGCGCGTCGCTCGCCCACAGCACGTTCGCCGGCGGCGCGAGCGTGAACAGGGCCATCATGTCCGCCGGGTCCCACCACGCCGTGTCGATGAACAGGTTCGGATGGTCGGGCAGCACGCGCCACAGCCACGCGAGGTCGGAGATCGCGGCGTGCGCGAGGATCAGCCGCGCGTGCGGGAACTCGCCGGACAGCCGCACGGTGTCGCGCCCGAGCGCCGGGATCCCGCGGCCGGCGTGGATCAGCACCGGCACGCGCCGCTCGTGGGCGAGCGCGATCAGCGTCGCGCACGGCGGGCTCGGACAGCGTGAACTGCTCCGCCCGCGGGTGCAGCTTGATCCCGCGCGCGCCAGCGTCCAGGCAGCGGCGCGCCTCCGGCAGCGCGTGGGCGTGCGGGTCGACGCGGCAGAACGCGACCAGCCGGCCGGCGGACGCATCGGCGGCCTCGAGCACGCGATCGTTGGCGAGCGGGTAGCCGGTCGGCTCGTGCATCGGGAAGACGACCGCGCGCGCTTGCACGCGCTCGAGCGACGCCACCAGCTCGCCGGCCGTCTGGCGCATGCCGTCGGGGTCGTCGGCGCCGATGTGCGTGTGGGCGTCGTAGAGATCCAGCTCGCCGAAGTCCGCCTGCAGCCGGTCCCACCAGGGGCTCATGATCGCGTCGACGTCGAGCATGCGGGGGGTGACCCTATACAGCGCCCGGCACCGATGGCCGATACTGGACACCATGCACTTCCGCCGCGAGCGCGTCCGGATCGAGACCCAGCGCCATGACATCGAGGGGACCGTCCAGCTCCCCAACGAGGGCTACCGGTCCCGGACGACGGACTTCCTGAACGCGCACGAGCGCGACTTCCTCGCGCTCACCGACGTCGAGGTCCGCTGGCTCGACTCGAGCCGGCCGCCCGAGCGCCACGAGTTCCTCGCGCTGGCCGTGCGGCAGATCGTGCTCGTGGTCGAGCTGCGAGACGCTCGGCATCATCGACGAGAGCGGCGGCGAGCCAGAACCGGCGCCGCTCGTGGCGTCCTCCACGCCGCCTCCGCTCGACTGACTCAGTCTTCCGCGAGGAACGCACGGATCGCGTCGTGCGTCTCGCTCGGGCGCTCGACCTGCGGCACGTGCCCGCAGTCGAGCTCGACGTGCCGTGCGGCCGGGAACGCGCGCTCGACGTGCTCGCATGAACGCGATCGGCACCAGCCTGTCCTTGCGGCCCCAGATGAACAGCGACTCGTGCTGGATCGCGCCGAGGCGTGACCACAGCCCGGCCTCGCCGTGCGGCTCGTCGAGGTAGATGTTGCGCAGCACGGCGTTGAACGCGAGGCGCCCGCGCGGCGTCGAGTAGGAGCGCAGGAACTCGTCCACGCCGGCCGCGGCCCATCCGCTCTCGCCGCCGGGAACGAGCCGGCGGACGAGCCGCTCGACCGGCATCGGCAGCACGCTCAGCTCCGGGCGCAGGAGGCGGACGAACGGGCGCCCAGCGGCGCGGTCGCAGCCACGCCATCGCCGGGCTCAGCAGCACGAGCCGGTCGACGCGATCGGGCATGGCGAGCGCCATCTCGAGCGCGATCCGGCCGCCCATGCTGTTGCCGACGACGTCCGCGCGGTCGATGCTCGAGCGCGTCGAGCAGCGCCGCCATCACGTCCGCGAAGTAGGCGGCGTCGAACGGCGCTCGCAGCGGCTTGACGGAGTCGCCGAAGCCGGGAAGGTCGACCGCGATCACGCGGTAGCGCCGGCGCTCAGCGCGCCGAGCGTCGGCAGGAACGACGCCTTCGTGCCGCCGAGCCCGTGCAGCGCCAGCAGCGGCGGGCCGGTGCCCGCCTGGGCGGTGGCGATCGGACCGTGCGGGGTCGTCGACCGTGCGCAGGCGCAGCCGCCCGTCGCCACGATCGGCAGCGGTCGCGGCCAGGAAGCCGCACCGCGACGTGCAGGTTGTGGCGCATCCGCAGGCCGCCGCGCCGCGAGCGCGGCGAAGGCGCCACCGCCGCCGGCGGCGCGGCGCCACGCCTCGGCCGAGCCGGAGAGCAGCGCGTCGGGACGCGCGCCGTTCGCCTCCACGATCCGGGCGCCGGCGGCGCCACGATCACGTCGTGCGCCTCCTCGCCGGCGGCGAGGCGGACGCGCGCCTCGAGCGGCGGGTCGGCGGCCGACGGGTCGTAGCGGTCGGCGAGCGTCTTGACGGCGTTCGGCGATCACGGACTGGGTTGTTCCCGAAACCTGCCGCAGCTGTGTGCTCGGCGTCACAATGATCAAGCGCTTTAGCCCCGCTTTGGCGCGCCTTCACGCCAACGCGTCAGGCTTCGCCGCGTGCGCGTGCTGATTGCCGAGGACGAGCCCCGGGTGGGCGATGCGGTGGCGCGCGGCCTGCGCCGCGAGGGCATGGCGGTCGACCTCGCGCGCGACGGCGCCTCCGCGCTGCGCAAGGCGCTCACCGCTCCGTACGACGTCGTCGTGCTCGATCGCGACCTGCCCGAGATCCACGGCGACGACGTCTGCCGCACGCTCGCCGCCGAGCGGCCCGGACACCAAGGTGCTGATGCTGACGGCCGCCGGCGGCGTCGACGACCTCGTCGACGGGCTCGCGCTCGGCGCCGACGACTACCTGCCCAAGCCGTTCCGCTTCGCCGAGCTGGTCGCCCGCACGCGCGCGCTCGCCCGCCGCAACGGCGCGCCGCGACCGCCGGTGCTCACCGCCGGCGACGTCGAGCTCGACCCCGCGCGGCGCGAGGTCACGCGCGCCGGCCGGCCGGTCGACCTGGCGCCCAAGGAGCTCGCCGTGCTCGAGGTGCTGATGGCCGCCGGCGGCGCCGTCGTCGCCCCGGACGAGCTGCTCGACAAGGTGTGGGACGAGGGGACCGACCCGTTCACGAACACGGTCCGCATGACCGTGATGACGCTGCGCCGCAAGCTCGGGGACCCGCCCGTCATCCACACCGTGCGCGGCGCCGGCTATCGCGTGTGACCCTCCGCCTCCGCCTGACCGCGCTCTACACGCTCCTGTTCGGAGCCTGCGGCGCGCTGCTGCTCGCGCTCAGCTCGTGGCTCGTGCACCGGCAGGTCGAGCGGACGCTGCCGGCCGAGCTTCGCCGACTCCGCGCTCGCGCAGCTGAACGCCCAGTACGCGCTCGCGCTCGGCGGCACGCTGCTGGTGGCGATGGCGCTCGGCTACCTCGTCGCCGGCCGCGCGCTCGCGCCGCTGCGCCGCGTGACCGGGCTCGCGCGCCGCGTGACGCAGGAGCGGATGGACGAGCGGATCGCGATGGACGGGCCGGCCGACGAGCTGCGCGAGCTCGCAGAGACCGTCGACGGGATGCTCGACCGCCTGGCCGACCGCGTTCGACGGCCAGCGCCGGTTCGTCGCCAACGCGAGCCACGAGCTGCGCACGCCGCTGACGGTGATCCGCGCCGAGGTCGAGGTCACGCTCGCCGACCCCGATGCCGAGCGTCCGCGAACTGCGCGACATGGGCGGCGCGGTGCTCGAGGCGGCCGACCGCATGCAGGCGCTGCTCGACTCGCTGATGGTGCTCGCGCGCAGCCAGCAGGCCGTCCCGCGGCGCGGGCCGGTCGACCTCGCCTCCGCGGCGCGCGCCGCAGAGGCCGCCACCGCCGCCGAGGCATCCGCGCGCGACGTGCACGTGCGGCTCGACCTCGCCGCCGCGCCGCTCACCGGCGACCGGCCGCTCGTCGAGCGCCTGGTCGCCAACCTCGTGGAGAACGCCGTCCGCCACAACGAGCCGGGCGGCAGCGTGCTGGTGACGGCCCGTCCCCAGCTGATCCGGGTGGAGAACACGGGCCGGGCGATCGCGCCGGACGACGTGCGCCGGCTCGCCGAGCCGTTCGAGCGCCTGCACCGCGACTGCGACGGCCCGGGCGCCGGCCTCGGCCTCTCGATCGTGCGCGCGGTCGCCGACGCACACGGCGCGCGACTGGACCTCTCACCGCGAGCCGGCGGCGGCCTCGTCGCCGAGGTCGCGTTCGGCTCAGAGCTTGACGCGCGGGGCCGCAGCCGGGGCGGGGCAGTTCCCGCCGCCGCTGCGGTCTGAGACGCGGACCGAGTCGATCTCCTCGATCGTCCGCTGCTGGGCGACGAACGCTGAGCGCTGCAGCTGGGCGTCGACGCCGACCAGGCCATGCACCGAGACGCCGATCATCGCGACGCCCGCGCACAGCGAGGCGACGAAGACCGATCGCGTTGCCTTACTCCCCATGGCGGCCAGTCAAGCGGGCCAACACTAAGGGGAGGTAAGGCGCAGCGAAGACTCCCTAAATGGCGCCTGTCACGGAACCTGTTCCGGACGCTGGCCGAGCGTGACCTCCACGGTCTGCTCGGAGCCGCCGCGCTGGACGGTCACGTCCACCTGGTCGCCGGGCTTGTTGTCCTCGATCGCCGCCGCCACGTCGTCAGGGCGTCTGGACGTCCTGGCCGTCGACCTTCGTGACCACGTCGCCCTGGATGAGGCCCGCCTTCTCGGCCGGGGCGCCTGCTGTCACGTCGGCGATCTGCGCGCCGCCGTTCGGCGCCGCGCTCGTCGAGAGGCCGAGGTAGGCGTGCTCCGGCGTCACGCCGCGCGCGAGCTGCGGGAGCACCTCCTTGACGGTGCTGGCCGGGATCGCGAAGCCGATGCCGACGCTGCCCTGGCTCGCCGCCGGCGGTCGCGATCTGCGAGTTGACGCCGATCACCTGGGCGTTGGAGTCGAGCAGCGGGCCGCCGGAGTTGCCGGGGTTGATCGGTGCGTCCGTCTGGATCACCTTGTCGATCGAGAAGCCGTTGGGCGAGTCGATCTTGCGCTCGAGGCCGGAGACGATGCCGGCCGTCGCGGTGCGGTCGAGGCCGAGCGGATAGCCGATCGCGACGGCGGAGTCGCCCACCTGGACGCTGTCCGAGTCCGCGAACCGCAGCGGCCGCACGCCCTTCGCCGCATCGGCGTCGACCTTCAGCGCCGCCAGGTCGACCGACTCGTCAACGCCGAGCACCTCTGCGTCGTGCAGTTCGCCGCCGTCCTCGAACCGCACCTTCACCTGCGAGGCGTCGCCGACCACATGCGCGTTGGTGACGATCGTGCCGTTGCCGTCGGCCAGGAAGCCGGTGCCGGAGCCGCTCTGCGTCAGCACCGAGACCACGCTCGGGCTCGCGGCGGCGTAGACGGTGCGCACGAGGTCGCCCTTGGCGTCGCTCGCGTTCACGACCGCAGGCGGCGTCGTCGTACCCGCGGGGACCTGCTGCTGCTGGTCGTCGCCGCCGGCGATGCCGGTGCCGAACAGGACCGCCGTCACGAGCAGAGCGGAGACCGTGCCGCCGCCGACTGCGGCCAGCCACGGCGAGCGACCACCACCGCCACCGGCGGCGGGCGGAAGCGGAGGCGGCGACGCTGCCGGGGGTGCCGTGAACGGCGGCTCGGCGATCGGCGGCCGCGGGTGGGTCGGTGGGGCATAAGTACGAGTCTGCGGTCCGTCGGTCCAGAGGCGGTCCATGGGTGTCTCCTGTCGAGGTTCGGCTGCGAACGGTAGGGCTACTGGGTCAGCACCACATAAGGCTTCAGCCTCCGTTGAGGTGTCCTTCAGGACCCCTTGATGAACGCCGTCGAAAGTGGACGTAATGAGCGATCGCCATGACGATGGGTTGGCCCTGTACTTGCGGCGTATCGCTCGTACTCCGCTGCTCACATCCGCCCAAGAGCTGTCGCTCGCGCGCCGCGTCGAGCGCGGCGACCTTGCGGCGAAGGACCACATGATCGAGGCCAACCTGCGGCTCGTCGTGCATATCGCCAAGCGCTACCAGCGCGAGGACTCCGGGATGACGCTGACAGACTTGATCCAGGAGGGCACGATCGGGCTCGTGCGCGCGGTCGAGAAGTTCGACTACCGGCGCGGGTACCGGTTCTCGACGTACGCGACGCTGTGGATCCGCCAGGCCGTCGGCCGCGCGCTCGCCGACAAGGGCCGGATCGTGCGGTTGCCGGTG
The DNA here is from genome assembly GCA_963792385.1 of uncultured Solirubrobacteraceae bacterium. Classification (GTDB taxonomy): domain Bacteria; phylum Actinomycetota; class Thermoleophilia; order Solirubrobacterales; family Solirubrobacteraceae; genus DASSUW01. The sequence goes on from CAWBVZ010000006.1 coordinate 544,573, forward strand.
ACGGTCGCCGACCGCGTGCGGAAGCTCGAGATCGCCGAGCGCGCGCTCACCACGCGGCTCGGCTGCGATCCCACGGTCGCCGAATTGGCGGCCGACCTCGGCTGGGAGATCGAGGACATCGAGGCGCTGCGCGGGGCGGGCCGGCGCCCGGCCTCCCTCGACGCGCCGATCGCCGACGACGGCGAGACCGAGCTCGGCGACCTCGTCCCCGCGCTCTCCCCCACGCCCGAGGAGGTGGCGCTCGCCGGCGCCGAACGTGCGGGCGTCGCAGCGGCGCTCGGCCAGCTCGGGAGGATCGAGCGGCGCGTGCTCGAGCTGCGCTTCGGCCTCGCCGGCGAGGCGCCGCACACGCCGGGCGAGACGGCGCGCGCGCTCGGCGTCAAGCCGCACCAGGTGCGCCAGGTCGAGGACCGGGCGCTGCGCACGCTCGGCGCGCTCCCCGCCGCGCGCGGCCTGCTCGAAGCCGCGTAGCACCCGCACTGTCAGGGTCGTGCGCACTTTGCGCTGGAGCGGCGCGATGCGGGGTACCTTCCCGCGCCATGTTCCGTCTTCTTTCAGTACTCGTCGTCGCCGCCGCAGCCTTCAGCGCCGCGCCGGCCGTCGCCTCCCACGGGCCCTCGCCGGGCGCCGTCGGCATCGGTGACCCGCTCTTCCCGACCCTCGGGAACGGCGGCTACGACGCACGCCACTACTCGCTCGATCTGCGCTACGCCACGGCCGCGCCGCAGCAGACCGTCAGCGGCACCGTGACCATGTACGCCAAGGCCACGCAATCGCTTTCGCGCTTCAACCTCGACTTCGCGGGCGACTCCGTGCGGTCGGTCAGCGTCAACGGCCGCAACGCCCGCTGGTCGTGGGCGAAGGAGGAGCTCTCGATCACGCCGTCGAAGGCGCTGCGCGACCACGAGCTGTTCGTCGCGAAGGTCAGCTACACCGCCCGTCCGTTCGTCCCGGTCGACAACGTTCCGTTCGGGTTCTTCACGGTGAACGGCGGGTCCGTGACCGCCGGCCAGCCGGATGTCGGCCACGACTTCTACCCGGTCAACGACCACCCCGCCGACATGGCGAGCTACGACATCAGCTTCGACGTGCCGGAGGGTACGACGGCAGTGGCCAACGGCGACCTCGTGTTCCGCCGGACGTCCCACGGACGCACGCACAGCGCGTACTTCATGCGCGAGCCGATGGCGTCCGAGCTGATCCAGCTCACCGTCGGCGCGTTCGACGTGACCACGCAGCCGAGCGTGCGCGGCGTGCGTGTGCGTGATGTCTCGAGCAGCACGGTCACGGCAGCCGTGACGCCGGCGCTCCAGCGCACGCCCGACCACCTCCGCTGGATGATCGACCAGGTCGGGCGCTACCCGTTCAACACCTATGGCGTGCTCGTCGCCGACCAGGGGTTCGGCTACGCGCTCGAGACGCAGACGCTGTCGCTGCACCCGGCGTTCCTGCTGATGCCCCAGGTGCCGGCCGCCGCGTACGAGCCGATCATGGTCCACGAGCTGGCCCACCAGTGGTTCGGCGACAGCATCGCGCCGGTCCGCTGGCAGGACGTGTGGCTCAACGAGGGCCACGCCGACTACTACCAGCAGGTGTACGCCGACGAGTTCTTCGGGGCGGACGTGATCGCGTACTGGAAGGACGCGTACCGGCGCGGCAACCAGCTGCGGCACGATTTCGGGCCGGTCGCGAAGCCGACCGGGACCGACATCTTCACGCTGTTCAGCGACAACGTGTACTCCGGCGGCTCGCTGACGCTGTACGCGCTCCGGCAGGTCGTGGGCGAGGCGACCTTCAACAAGATCGAGCGCACCTGGGTCGACCGCTACAACGGCGAATCGGTCAGCACCGAGCAGTTCATCACGCATGTGAACCAGGTCTCGCACCGCAACCTGACGTCGTTCCTGCGCGCGTGGCTCTACAACGACACGATCCCGCCGATGCCCGGCCACCCGGACTGGACGTCCGATCCGCCGACGGCGACCGCGACGAGCGCCCGCGCCGCCGCTTTCCCGACCGCCCGCAACCTCGAGCTAGGGCTCTTCAAGCGATAGGACCTGACGGGGCGCCGGTTGCGGTGACCGGCGCCCCGTGGTGGCAAATCACCCGACCGGGGTGATGTGGACTCGCGAACATCTCTGCGATGTTGGCTGAGGCATGAGCGCCGAGGATCCCGTCGCGCCGCTGCAACTCCTGCTCGTCGGGTTCGAGACCACTGCCGGCTTCCGCGGCGACATCGCCCGCGAGCTCCGTGACCTACGCGGGCGCGGAATGATCCGGGTGCTGGACGCACGGCTGTTCCATCGCGCCGAGGAGGACGGGCGGCTGACGGAGATCGACCTCAACCCGTTGCTGGCCGATCCGCCCACGCCGTCGGGTAACGCGCTGGCGCACCTGCTCGGCGTAAACGGCGGGGGAGGCAACGGCGGGCTGCCGCCGTCTGAGGCATTCGCCCGAACGGCCGGCTTCGCGCTGGAGGACCTGCGCCGGCTGACGGACGAGATCGGCGCGGGCGATCATGCCGCCGTCGTGCTCGTCGAGCACCTGTGGGCCGCCCGCCTGCGTGAGACCGTGCGGGCGGCAGGCGGCAGATTGCTCGGCCAGGGGTTCCTGACCCAGGAAGTCGTGATGCTCGTCGGCTCGGAGATCCAGGCCCGCGCCGACGCGGAGGCTGCGATCGAGCTCGCGCAGGCGGCCCGCGGCGCGGCGCTCGTCGAGGCGCTCGAGACCTTCGCGGGCGGCGAGGCCTCGACCGAGGACCGCACGCGCGCCGCAGCACAGATCGTGCACGTGCTGGTCGACAAAGGGTTTGTGCATGAACCCGAGGCGGCGGAGGCGATCGACGCGCTGGCCGTCTCGGGACTGCTCGAGACCGCTGTCGTCGAGGCCGCACTGCACGAGGCGGAGGAGATGCTGACGCAACTCGACGACGAGCCACCGTCGTGACCGAGCCGGAGTCGCCGGCGCCGACGGCGACGCAGGTCGACGTCTGGCAGCGGACCTCGATGGCGGCCGAGCGCACCTGGCTGGCGTGGTGGCGGACGGCAATCGCCGCCACGGCGGGCGCGCTCGCCGTCGGGCGTTTCGCCCCGGAACTGCTCGACGTCGCGCCCTGGCCGTACGTGGTCCTCGGGTGCGGGTATGCGCTGTTGGCGCTGGCGCTGCTCGTGTTCGGCGCCCACCGCCAGCGCGAGCTCGAGCGCTCGATCCTCGATGGGGTGCACGCGCCGCTGGCGTTCTGGCTCGTGGCGGCGTTCACTATCGGCGGGGTCCTGCTCGTGGTGATGACCGTCGTGCTCGTCGGCGCGCAGATCTAGGCGGAGAGGGACGGCCGACCGATAAAGCTCGCTGACCGGTCGGGAACGGGTTAGAGTCGGCAAGGCGCCATGCCGGATCGCCTGTCATCGAGATCCTGGCCGCTGGTGGGTCGGGTTGAGGAGCTCGAGCGGCTCAGTCGCGTGCGCGGGGCCGGAGACGCGCCGGGGGTCGTGCTGCGCGGGCCGGCCGGCGTTGGCAAGTCGCGGCTTGCGCGTGAGGCGATCGCCGCCGCCGAGCGCGAGGGTGCGCTCGTGGAGTGGGTGCAGGCCACCCGCAGCGCCGCAACACTGCCGCTCGGCGCGCTGGCCGGCCTGCTGGCCGATGGGCTGCGGTCGGACGACACACTGGCGCTGCTGCGAGGCACCGCGGGCGCGCTGCGCGAGCGGGCGGCCGGGCGGCCGGTCGTTGTCGGTGTCGACGACGCGCACCTCCTGGACCCGACCTCCGCCACGTTCGTGCAGCACCTGGCGACGACGGGCACGGCGTTCGTGCTGGCCACGGTGCGGGCCGGCGAGCCGTGCCCGGACGCGATCGTGGCGTTGTGGAAGGACGGCGGCGCCCTGCGCGTTGACCTGGGCGCGCTGCCCGACGACGAGATGGCCGCGTTGATCGAGGCCGGCCTCGGCGGCCCGGTCGAGCAGAAGGCGCTCGCGTGCATCGTCGAGAGCAGCCGCGGCAACGTGCTGCACGCGCGCGAACTGGCGCTCGGCGCACTCGGGGAGGGCGTGCTGGTCGAGCACGACGGCCTGTGGCGCCTGCCCGGCCGCCCGCCTCCCGCCGCATCGCTCGCCGAGCTCGTCGCCGCGCGCATGGCCGGCTTGGCGGCCGCCGAGCGCGACATCGTCGAGCTGCTCGCCCTCGGCGAGCCGCTGCGGCTTGCCGAGGCGACGGCTGTGGCGGGCGACGATGCCCTTGCCGCTGCCGAGGCCGGCGAGCTGGTGGTCGTCGCGGCCCCGCTCGACGAGGCCGAGGTGCGGCTCGCCCATCCCTTCTACGGCGACGTCGTGCGCAGCCTTCTGCCTGCCGTGCGCGCCCACCGGCTGCGGCTGCAACTCAGCGAGATCGTGCAGGGCCGTGACCCGCTGGCGCAAGAGGACGCGCTGCGCGTCGCGCGCTGGCGACTGGACGCGGGCGCCCCGGTGCCCCCCGCGCTGGTGCTCGACGCCGCGCGCGCGGCCAACCAGGCCGGCGACCCGGATCTCGGCGGCCTGCTCGCCCAGCAGGCGCTGGACGCGGGCGCCGGCGTGCAGGCCACGCTGCTGCTGGCCCGCGCGCATGTCGTGCGCAAGCGTTTCCGGGAGGCCGAGACGGTGCTGGCCGCCGCCGAAGGGCGGATCGACGACCCGCCACTGGCGCTCGAGTACCTCGAGCTGCGCTGCTACGTCCTGCAGTGGGGCCTCGAGCGGCCGGATCTGCTCCCTGGATTGCTCGAGCGCGCCGAGTCGTGGTGGCCGGAGGCGGAGTGGCAGCGGCGGCTCGACCTCGTGCGCGTTCACGCCCTCTCGCTGACTGCCGATCCCGAGGCGATGCTGGCGGTGTCGAGCCGCACGTTGGCCGAGCCCGACCTCGACGCGACGCTGCGCCGCCAGATGGAGCCGGTGCACGTCAGCAATCTGCTCTACAGCGGGCGCACCCGCGAGGCGGTCGAGCTCGCCCGCCGGATCCGCCCGGCGCCGCCACTGCGAGGGCGCAGCGAGGAGCACGCCTTCGCGATCTGGGTCGGCGCGCTATGGCTGAGCGGGTTGGGCTGGGAGGAGCTCGCCGCGGAGCTGCCCGGCGCCATGGCCGCCGCGACCCGCGGCGACGATCCATCCGGCTCCCAGCGCGCCGCACTGGGACTCGGTCTGCTCGCCATGGGGCAGGGTCGCTGCAGCGAGGCGGCGCGCTGGTTCGCCGAGTCGGAGCTGCACGACGAGCGCTCGGACGGCCTCGGCGCGCGCCCGATCGCCCGGTCGATGCGCGTGGGGCTTGCGTCCATGAGCGGCGACCCCGACGGTGCCGCGGAGGCGCTCGAGCGCATGTCGGAAGCGTTCGCGGGCGACGTGCCGCATCCAGTCCTGCGCCCCTTCATCGTGCGCGGCCAGGCGTGGGGTGCGCTGGCCGCGGGTGACGCGCCGCGCGCGCAGGAGTTGCTCCTGACCACCGCGAAGGACGTGGCGTCACCACTCCTCGCCGCCCAGCTCGTCTACGACGCGCTGCTCGCCGCCGCTCCCGCTCGCAAGCTTGTGAGCCAACTCGCCGCCCTGCAGCGCCGCTGCGACGCGCCGCGCGTCGCGGCCTACGCCGCGCATGCGGCCGGCATGGCGCTCGGCGACGGCGACGGGATCGCCGCTGCCGCCGATGAGTTCGAGCGGATCGGCGCGCTCTACTACGCGATGCTCGCGAGCGCGGACGCGGCGGCGGCCTTCGTGGTCGCTGGTCGCCAGGACTCGGCGCGCCGCGCCGCTGCCCGCTGCCGAGACCTGCACTCCCGCGGCCAGGACGTGCCGATGCCCGTCATCGAGGGCCTCGACGCCGCGGGGGTGTCGCTGACAGCGCGCGAGACGCAGCTCGTCGAGCTCGCGGCGCGCGGGCTCACCAACGCCGAGATCGCCGACCGCCTCGTCCTCTCGGTCCGCACCGTCGAGTCCCACGTCTACCGGGCGATGCAGAAGCTGGGCGTCAGCGACCGCCGCGAGCTGCCGCATCAGGTCAGGTAGCCGTCCAGCCAGTCGAAGATCCGCGCCTCGCGCAGCGCGGCGCCGTCGTCACCGGCGAGCCGCACGAGCTGCTTCGGGCCGGTCAACCGGTCGAACAGGTGCTGCGCCTGTCCGGGCCAGCGTCGCTCGCGGTCGCGGTCGGTCACGAGCAGCGGGGTCGTGATGCCGGCCACCTCGTCACCCAACCGGTAGCTCGCGACCGCGGCGAAGAGGCTGAAGCGCGAGCCGTTCGCGTGCCCGTACGGCGCGCCGCCACGGCACAGCCGCGCGGTGGTGGCGGGTGAGAAGAGCTCGGCGAGGCGCATGTCGCGATCGAACGCGAAGCGGTCTCGGCGCGCGAGCGCGGCCCGCAGGTCCGGCGTCAGCGCGTCCGTCCACGACGCGGCGACGTCGACGACGCCGGGGTCGGCGACCGCGGCGGCGAAGCGATGCTCGAACGCGAGTGCGCGCGGCACGAGATACCCGCCCTCGCAAACGCCGACAACGCCCATGCGGCGCGAGTCCACGTCGGGTCGCGCGACCATCGCGTCGGCCACCGGCCCGAGCACCGCCTCCCAGTCCGGCCGGAACGCCAGTCCCTGCTCGAACCGCGCGGCCTGCTGACCGGGACCGTCGAAGGTCATCCAGTGGTAGCCGCGCTCGCTCGCGGCGGCCCCGCCGGCGAGCCACATCTGCGAGGTGCCGGCGTCGCCGTTGTTGAGCACCACGAGTGGCCGGGCCTCGCCGGCCGCGGCGTCCGGCGCGCGGAAGAAGTAGCCAGGGAGCGTCTCGGCCTCGTACGGGATGGCGAGCCGCTCGCCGGGGACGGGGAATAGCTCCACGGCACGGTCCCAGCAGGTTCGCTGGCGCCGCCACAACTCGCCCTCGCGCTCCGGCTCGCTGCCGAGGGCGATCTGGCGCAGCGCGGCGCCGTAGTAGCTCGCAGCGCGCAGGTAGTGGGCGCGAGCGCTCGCGCGCCGGCCGGCGCGCGCCGCGGCGCCGGCGGCCGCCCAGGCAACGCCGGCCGTGGCGGTCCACTCGCGCACCCAGGAGTCCGCGTCGCCGTCCGTGATGCGCGCAGCTGCGGCGAGCGCCTCACCGGCGTCCGCCGCGCCTCGCCGGCAAGCGGCGAGCACGGTGTCGAGGCCGTTCTGGCAGTCGTCGTTCTCGAAGCACGGGGGACTCACGCCGGAAGCATCGGTGCCCGCGGCCGATCCTTCATCAGTACCGGGCTACTGAATCCGTCGGTCGGCGCGACCTACGTACCGAGCCTTCGCAAGTGCAGTAGTGGATTACTGAAGGCACGCGTCGCGGGCGTCGGGATGCTCCGCCCATGACACTCCTCCTGATACTCCTCGTCCTCCTGCCGTGGTCGATCTGGCGTCAGATGCACGCCCACGAGATCACCGGCGCGGGGCTCGTCAAGCTCCCCATCATCTTCGCCGCGGTTGGCGTGCTCGGCTTCGGCATCGACGCGATCCCCACCGACGCCGCGTCCCTCTCCTACGTCGCGTTCAGTCTCGCCCTGAGCGTGGTCATGGGCATCTGGCGCGGGATCGAGATCACCGTCTGGCGAGACGCCGCCGGCCGCTGGATGAACCAGGGCAACCGCACCACGATCGCGCTCTGGGGCGCGCTGATCGGCGCGAAGGTCGCGATGGGCACCGTCGCCTCGATCACCGGCTGGTTCCCGGGCGAGCACGCCGGCGACGTGTTCCTGTTCCTCGCGGTCTCGTTCGTCGCTCAGAACCTCGTGGTCGCCCAGCGCAGCATCTGGGGCGCGCCGCGCCCGGCGGAGGTGACGGCATGAGGCTGCGGATGCTCGCCGCGGGCGTCCTCGCCGCCGTTGCCGTCGCCGTCGCGCCGGCGGCGGCCTCCGCCGCGCCGGCCACGTGCCCGGCCACCTTCGCCGTGCAGCACGACGACCGGATCGGCTCCCTCGCCGTCCCGGCCGGGAACTATCAGCTCATCGTCGCCGACGCGGCGGGGCTCAGCTGCGCTCACGCGGCGGATCTGTTCCGCCAGTTCCTGGAGGACTTCGACGGGCGCCTGCCGTTCCCCTGGACGCTGGATGCCACGACGTCGACGTTCTCCGCCGGCAACGGCAACGCCTTCCAGATCGTGCGCGCCGCCACGCCGAGCGGCGGCGGGGGCGGCCAGCACCCGGCCACGGGCGTGCGTTGTCCCGGCGTCTTCCGGGTCATGCACGACGACCGGATCGGGACCCTCGCGGTACCGGCCGGCGACTACACGGTGACGCTGCTGTCGGTCGGCCCGCTGAGCTGCACGCAGGCGACGACGCGGTTCGCGGCCTTCCTGCGCGACTACGACGGCCGCCTGCCGTTCCCGTGGATGCTGAACACGCAGACGGCGACCTTCATGCGCGGCGCCGCACTCGCCGGGTTCCGGATCGAGCCTGCCGTGAACCCGCTGCCCGGCCCGACACCCAGCAGCGGCGCGCTGCGCTGCCCCGGGACGTTTCGGGTACTGCACGACGACCGCATCGGCGCTCTGCGCGTGCCGAAGGGCCGTTACTGGATCACGCGCACATCCGCGGGCAGGCCGACCTGCCCGGCGGCCACGCGGCTGCTCGCCCGCTTCCTGCAGCGCCCGGACGGGAGGCTGGCGAAGCCATGGCGGGTCCAGGCCTCGACGGGGACGTTCCTCCGTCCCGTCGGCTCGGGCTTCTCGATCAAGCCGGCCCGATGACGCTCGTCGATCTGCTCGGGGCCCGGCTGCAGCCGGGCCCGGGCACGGCGTTCGTCGTGCTCGCCGCCTTCCTCATCTCGTTCCTGGTCATCCGCACGAGCGCGCGGCTGACGCGCGGCGTGTCCTGGTGGCCGGGCGGCCTCGAGACGAACGGGGTGCACCTCCACCACCTCGTGTGGGGCATCGGGCTGATGCTCCTCTGCGGCTTCCTCGCCTTCGCGGCCCCGCTCGCCGCGCCGTGGTGGCACCTGATTGCCATCGGCTTCGGCGTCGGCGCGGGCTTCACGCTTGACGAGTTCGCGCTCTGGGTCCGGCTCGAGGACGTGTATTGGTCCGAGGAGGGCCGCTCGTCCTTCGACGCCGTGGTCTGCACGGTGGCGTTCGGCGGGCTGGTCGTCGTCGGCACGCGTCCGTTCGGACTCGACGAGCCGGCTTCGGTCGCGGGGACCGTCGTGGCCGTGACATCGATCGCCGGCCTGGCCAGCGTGTGCTTCGCGAAGGGGCGCGTGCTGCTCGGTGTCGTTGGCCTCTTCATCCCGGTCGTCGCGCTCGTCGGCGCGTTCCGGCTGGGCAGGCCGTCATCCCCCTGGGCGCGATGGCGCTACGACGACGCCCGCCGTGCGCTGGCGGCGCGCCGGTTCGCCGCCGACCGGCCGCTCGCGCGCACCCGCCGCCGTGCTGCCGACCTGATCGCAGGTCCTCCCACCGAAGCAAAGGAGCAGGTATGAAAATCCTGTACGGCGTCAACGGCGAGGGCCTCGGCCACGCCACGCGCTCGGAAGTGGTGATCGACATGCTCCTCGCGCGCGGGCACGACGTGCGCGTGGTCGCCTCGGGCAGCGCGTTCCGCCACCTGAGCGAACGGCTCCCGCGCGTCGACGAGATCTTTGGACCGTCGTTCGCCATGCAGGAGGGCGAGATCCACCGCTGGGCGACGCTGCGCCTCAACGTCGTCGCCGCTCAGCGCGAGCTGTCAGACACCGTGCGGCACTGGGTCGCGGTGGTGCACGACTGGCGGCCCGACGTCGTGGTGACGGACTTCGAGCCGCTGTCCGCGCTCTACGCGCGCAGCATGCTGGTCCCGCTGGTGTCGGTGGACAACATCAACATGCTCGTCCGCTGCCACCACGACGATGCGATCGTCGGCGGCGACCTGGCGGACTTCGTCCTCGCCCGCGCGATCACGCGGGCGATGATCCCGACGGCAGGCGACTACGTGTTGACCACGTTCTTCCGCCCGCACGTCCTGTGGGGGCGGACGACGCTGGTGCCGCCGATCCTGCGGCCCGAGGTGGTCGACGCCGCGCCGTCGCGCGGCGAGCACCTGCTCGTCTACTCGAGCGGAGACCACGGCCTGATCGATGCGCTGCAGGCGGCCGGCGTGCCGGCGCGCGTGTACGGCATGCGCGGCGCGGCGGGCTCCGGCGAGGACGGCGCGATCTCGTACCGGCCGCACTCGGACGCCGGCTTCCTCGACGATCTGCGCACGGCTCGCGCGGTGATCACCGGCGGCGGGTTCTCGCTGCTCAGCGAGGCGATCTTCCTGCGCAAGCCGGTGCTCTCGGTGCCGCTGCATGGGCAGTTCGAGCAACTCATGAACGCCCGCTACCTCCAGCGCGAGGGATACGGGATGTGCGCGCCGGCGGCCGGGGCGGCCGAGCTGGCCGAGTTCCTCGTCCGCCTGCCCGAGTACGACGAGGCGCTCGCCGGCTACCGGCAGGCCGGCAACCAGATCGCCCTCGAGACGATCGCGGCGCTGGTGACCCAGGCCGCCGCCGACTCGCGGCGCACCCGCCGGCAGGCGCGGCGGACGGCGCGGAGGGCGGCCTGATGCGCTCCGCCCTCGCACTCGCGAGCGGCGTCGCGGCCGTGGCGCTCTACGGCGCCCAGGTCCCGACCGCCCAGCTCTACGGCCCCACCATCCACCGCTTCCCCGGCGCGCGGGGGAAGCTCGCACTCACGTTCGACGACGGGCCCAACCCGCGCGAGACCCCGCGCCTGCTCGACCTGCTGGACGCGTACGACGCCAAGGGCACGTTCTTCCTGATCGGCAGGTGGGCGGGCCGGGAGCCGGCATTGCTGCGCGAGATCGTCGAGCGCGGCCATGCGATCGGCAACCACACGCACACGCACCCGACGATGCCCCTGCACAGCGCCGACGCGATCCGCGAGGAGCTCGCGCGCTGCCGCGGCGCGGTCGAGCTCGCGGGCGTGACGTTCTCGCGAGTCGACGGCGCGATGCTGATGCGCCCCCCGTACGGGCGTCGCCGGCCCGGGACGCTGCGCGTGCTCGCCGAGGAGGGCTACGTGCCGGTCACCTGGTCCGTCACCGGCTACGACTGGCGTGGCTGGGAGACGGCCGAGCGGATCGGGCGCCGCTGCATCCGCGCTCACGACGGTGACGTGATCCTGCTTCACGACGGCTCCGATCACGACCCGCGCCACGACCGCTCGCGCTCGCTTGCGGCGGCGCGTGCGGCGCTTGAGCACCACACGGCGCGCGGGACGCGGTTCGTCACCGTGCCCGAGCTCGCCGCGGCCGGCGCGGCCGACTACAGAGCCGACGGAGAGGGAGGGATTCGAACCCTCGGATGAGGTTGACCCCCATCACACGATTTCCAGTCGTGCCCGTTCAGCCGCTCCGGCACCTCTCCCTGGAAGGACGACGCGTCAGCCTAGCGGCTCAGATCTGCCATTGACCATGGACGAGGACCGGTACGCGGTCGCCCTCCGCGGTGATGCCGGTGACCGTCATATCGGGGGACCCGATCATGAAGTCGATGTGGATCTGGCTCTCATTCGAGCGGTCGCGACCGTCCTCCGCGAGCAGGAACGGGAAGCCCTGGCCGAGCGCGAGGTGGCTGGCGGCGTTCTCGTCGATCAGCGTGTCGTAAAAGACCGTGTCGAGCTTGCCGATGCGCCCGTCGGCGTCGACCAGCGCGACCTCGCCGAGCCGGGCGGCGCCGCTGTCGTGCTCGGCGATCGTGCGGATCGTGTCCTGCGCGGTGTCGGAGTCGATCTGCACGGCGCGGCCGCCCTCGAAGCGCACGCGCAGGTTGCGCACCACGGTGCCGTCGACCAACACAAGTGGCTTGCTCGCCGTGACGTGGCCCTCGGTGCGCTCGGGATCCGGGGTGGTGAACACCTCCTCGGTCGGGATGTTCGGCACGTGCACGATGCCGTCGACGGTCTCGAAGTGCGCCGCCTGCCAGTTCGCTCCCGGCAGCAGGCCAACCGTCAGATCGGTGCCGGAAGCCTCGTAGTGGAGCGCGTCGAACCGGCGCTCGGTTAGCCGGCCGGAGATCGACACGAGCGTCTCGAGCCGGTCGCGCCACGCCGCGATCGGGTCGGGCTCGTCGAGCCGCACGACGTGCATCACGCGCTCGTCGAGCGCGGCCAGCGCCTCGTCGTCGGGCAGGTCCGGGAACACCAGCTTCGCCCACGCCTCGGTCGGGCACGGGATGATCGACCAGTTGGTCGTGCGGTCGTTGACGACCTGGCCAGACTCCTTCAGCAGCGGCAGCCGGTCCTTGCCGGCGCGCACCGGGTCGAGATCGTCGAGCACGCCGGGCGCCGAGGTACCGGACAGCGCGATCCGCGCCGCGTGGGCATCGCCCAGGGCGAGCACTCGCTGCCCGTACCAGTCCGGCACGAAGCTGAGCGTCTCATCGCGCGCGTGCGCGATCCGCTCCCGCTTCACCCACGGGTCGAACCACTGCACGTCGACGAATTTGGCGCCGCGGCGATACGCGCTCGCTGCGATCGCGCGCGTGAGCCTCTCCTTGCCCGGCTCGCACGTGACCGCCACGATCTGGTCCTGTTGAACGTTGGCGCCAAAACCGACGACCAGGTCGGCCAGGCGCTCCAGGTTGGCGTCGTCCATGGGGAGCGACACTAGCGAGCGGCGATGCACCTCATCGAGGCGTACGGACACGGCGTGGTGGGCGGCTCGTAGCCTTGCACCTCGCTCATCGGGATCAGCGGAAGCATCAGGCGCGACGGCGTGTCCGGCCCGAAGTGGAGGGTGTTCACGCCCGGCAGCGTCTTCTGCACGTAGGCGTAGTCGTTGTCGTCGAGCGGCGGCGCATGGACCTTCACCAGCAGCTCGTGGCCCGGAAGGAAGACGTGGCCGACCGGGAAGACGTCGATCAGGTAGTCGACGACCGCGCCGGGCGTGACGAGCGAGCGCTCGGCGTGCGGTCGCCACGGCCGGTAGATCCGCCCGTCGGCCGTGAGCTGGGACTGCGAGCGGTCGATCTGGCGATGGCTCGCGCGCAGCATGCCGCGGTTGAGGTAGAGCAGCGTGCCGTCGGGCGCGCGGTCGATCAGCTGCACGAACAGCTCGGTGTCGGGCGCGCTCGAGGCGACGAACAGGTTCGCCGTGATCGGCCCGGCGATCGCGGTGGGCTCGTCGAAGCGCGTGGACAGCTCGAGCTCGTCCGGGCCGGTCGGGCTCGTGACCTCGCCGCCGGTGTTGGAGCCGGCCTGATGCGAGTAGGCCTGTCGGCGCGAGCCGTTGACCCAGGTCGCCGTGCCGGGCTCGATCTCGGCGCGGTCGAAGGTCAGCTTCCCGCCGGCGCTCATGTACGCGTCGGTGAACTGCGTCTGGCCGAGCGGGAACCCGTCCGACGCGATCTCGCCGACCGCCTTGCCGTTGCCCTGGTAGCCGAGGATCACGCGCGAGGTCGTGGTCGGCACGTCGCGTGGCCCGAACACCGCCGCCAGATCGGCGTCGCCGGTCTTCATCCCGAGGTCGGCCCGCGGCTGGGAGCGCAGCCAGTAGTCCATCCACGCGATCCGATCCTTGAACACGTGCTCCTCGGTCTGCGTGCCGTGCTCGCCGTTCACGAGCACGAGGCGCTTCGAGACCCCGGCGGCGAGGTGGTCGAAGACGTTCGTCGGTCCGCGCGGGCCGGTCTGCTCGTCCTGGTAGGCGGCAGTGATGTGGACCGGGACCTGGATCTTGTCGACCATGTTCACGAGCGAGCGCGAGCGGAACCACTCGCTGTCGGTGTCGTCGAGGCCGTTGATCAGCGGGTCCTCGAACACCGTGCGCGAGCGGCCGGCCTGGTTCTTCGCGCACTGCGCGCTGGTGCTCTCGACCGGATATAGGCCGCCGGCGGTGCCGCCGCCGATGTCGTAGACCGGCCGCACCGCGCCCGCCCACAGGAGCGGGAAGCCATAGTTGGTGACGCCGCCGGGATAGACGATGTCGCGGTACACGTCGCCGAACAGTCCGGAGGCGCTGACCGCGCGCAGGTGCTGCGGCCGCGTGGACGCGACCATCATGCCGGTGATGCCGCTGTAGGAGTGGCCGAAGACGACGACGTCGCCGTTCGACCACGGCTGGGTCGCGATCCAGTTGTCGATCACCTCGCGGCCGTCGAGCGCCGAGCGCCAGCTGAAGGCGTCGAACTCGCCGGACGAGCAGCCGGTTGCCGCGCAGGCTGGCCAGCACCGTGACGAAGCGGTCGTCGACGTGAGCGGCGTGGGCGGCGCGCGTGCCGGTCTGCATCGGCAGCGGGAGGCCGGTCTGGTCGGCGAGGTCACCGAGCGGCGTCTTGCCGTCGTCCGAGCCGCTCTCGTAGCCGGACATCTCGAAGAAGGTCGGGCACCGGTTGGTCGCGGTGCACTGCTGGCGGCACCTTGACGTTGATGGCGATGCTCACGCCGTCGGTCGTGGTCACGTAGTGGGTCGGCGCGGCGGCGGCGCTCGCGGCCGGCAGGAGGAGGAGCGCGGCGGCGAGGAGCGCGGCGCGGAGGGGACGCGTGGCAATCATCACGAACGCCTTCAACGTCGCGCGGCGGCGAAGCTTGCGATCGCGCTCCTGAGATGCTTCCGGCGATGAGCTCGCGCGCATGGGTGGCGTTCGCCGCCGTCTCGACCTTGTGGGGGATGCCCTACCTCTTCATCAAGATCGCGGTCGACGACGGCGTGTCGCCCGTGTTCCTGGCCTGGGTGCGAGTCGTGCTCGGGGCGGCGGTGCTGCTCGCGCTCGCGTGGCGGGCGGGAACACTCGGCTCGCTGCGTGGTCGCTGGCGCTGGCTGGCGGCGTTCGGCGTGGTCGAGATATCGCTGCCGTTCCCGTTGATCGCGGCAGGCGAGCAGCACGTCGCCTCCTCGCTGGCGGCGATCATCGTCGCCGCCGCGCCGCTGTTCGTCGCGATGCTGGCGCTGCGCTTCGACGCCGAGGAGCGCGCCACCGGCACGCGGCTCGCCGGCCTGCTGCTCGGTCTCGCGGGAGTGGTCGCCTTGGTCGGGATCGACGTCGCCGGCCGCACCGACGAGATGCTCGGCGCGCTCGCGATCCTGCTTGCCGCGTTCTGTTACGCCGTCGGGCCGATGGTGCTCAAGCGCCACCTCGCCGACCTCGACCCGCGGGCGTCGATGGGCGCCGCGCTCGCCGTCGCGGCGGTCGTGCTCACGCCTGCCGTGCTCGTGAAGCCGCCGACCGAGGTGCCGTCGGGCTCGGCGCTCGTGTCGTTGGCGGTGCTTGGCTTCTTCTGCACCGCCGCGGCGTTCGTGTTCTACGGCGCGCTGGTCGCGGAGGCCGGCCCGGGCCGTGCGCTGGTCATCACGTACATCGCGCCGGTCGTCGCGGTTGCGTTGGGGGTTGCGGTGCTTGGAGAGCAGCCGGGGACCGGCGCGATTGCGGGCCTGCTGCTGATCCTTGCCGGCTCGTGGTTGTCGACTGACGGGCGGTTGCCGCCGGGGTTGGCTTCGTTCGTGGAGCGCCGGCGCGGGCCGCGCGAGCCGCGCGCGTCTGCGGCGGTGTGTGACGAACTGCGCATGTAAGGGAGACAAATGGCGCTCGGCTCCGCCGTGCGGGTCGGCGGATCGGCGATCGTGCGTGGGGTGTGGCGAGTTGAGGGCAATAGTTACCGCCAAGTCGCCACACCCCACGGCGGCGACCGCGAAATCGCACGAATCGCCGGCGAACAGCACGGGATCATCACCCGTGCGCAACTGCTGGCGGCCGGTCTCGACGCGCACGAGATCGCCTATCGGCGCCGGATCGCTCGACTCCACCTCCTTTACCGCGGGGTTTACGCCGTGGGCCACCGCCCGCCTTCGCCGCACGCAAGCGCGATGGCGGCTGTGCTGGCGTGCGGGCCCGGCGCCGTGCTCAGCCACCGCTCTGCTGGAGCCCTGTGGGGGATGCTCCGCTGGCGCGGCCCGATCGACGTGACGGCCGCCGGCAACCACACGCGCCGCAACGTCCGCGTGCACCGCTCACGCACGCTCCATCCCGACGACGTCACGCGCCACTACGGCATCCCCGTCACCACCCCGGCGCGCACGCTGCTGGACCTCGCCGACGTACTGGACGACACCTCCCTCACCCGCGCAGTAAACGAAGCGCGACTCCAACGGCAGCTCAACCTCACGGATCTCGCCACGCTCCTCGCCCGCTCCCCCGGCCGCGCCACCAAGCGCCTCAGGCCGCACATCGACCACGGCACGCAGCCCACCCGCTCGCACCTGGAGGACGCGTTTCTGACCTTCGTCGAGCGCCACCACCTCCCCCGCCCCGAGGTCAACCAGCGGATCGCCGGCTACGAGGTCGACATGCTCTGGCGCGACCAGCGCGTGATCGTCGAACTCGACGGCTGGGACTACCACGACGGCAGGACCGCGTTCGAGCGCGACCGCGAGAAGGATGCTGCTCTTCTCACTGAGGGGTTTCCTGTCGTTCGGATCACGTCGGGACGGCTCACCGACCGCGAAGCGACGCGCCTGCGGCGCCTGCTCGCGTAGCGTGGCCGCATGCGCGCGATCGTCATCGCCAAGCACGGCGATCCGAGCGTCCTGCGGGTCGAGGAGCGGCCGGACCCGCCGCTGACGCCGGGTCACGTCCGGATCGACGTGGCCGCCGCGGGCGTGAACTTCGCCGACACGATGGCGCGCGCCGGGCTCTACCCCGACGCCCCGAAGCTGCCGATGGTCGTCGGCTACGAGGTCGCGGGGATCGTGGCCGAGGTCGGCGCGGGCGTCGACGACGTAACGGCGGGCGCGCGCGTGATGGCGGGCACGCGGTTCGGCGGTTACGCGTCGCAGGTCGTCGTGCCTGCCTCGGACGTGATCGACCTGCCGGAGACGCTGACGCTCGAGCAGGGCGCGGCGATCCCGGTCAACTACTCGACGGCATGGACCGCGCTGCTCGGCTCCGGCAGCCTGCGAGCGGGCGAGAAGGTCCTGATCCACGCGGCCGCGGGCGGCGTCGGCATCGCCGCGACGCAGATCGCCCGGCGCCATGGCGCGGAGATCCACGGCACGGCTTCGCCCGCCAAGCACGAGGCGATCCGCGGGTTCGGCGTCGACGTCGCGCACGACTACACGCGCCGCGGCTGGGACCGTGGCCTCGAGCGCAGCTTCGATCTCGTCCTCGACGCCGTCGGCGGCGCGTCCTTCAAGCGCTCCTATCGGCTGCTGCGTCCCGGCGGCCGGCTCGTCGCGTTCGGCGCCTCGAGCGTGCTGCCGGGCGACCGGCGGCGCGTCCTGCGCGCGGCGCCGCAGGCGCTGCGGATGCTGCGCGGGTTCGACCTCGTCAAGCAGATGTCGGAGTCGAAGTCGGTGATCGGGCTGAACATGCTGCGCTTGTGGGACGACCGCGGCACGCTGGCGCCGTGGATCGAGCCGCTCGGCGCCCTGATCGAAGACGGGACGATTCGGCCGGTCGTGTCCGATGCGGTGCCGTTCGACCGCGCGCCGGAGGCGCACCGGATCATCGCCGAGCGCCGCAACGTCGGGAAGGTCGTGCTGGTGCCGTAGTCAGGAGCCGGCGAGGCGTTCCGTGATCCGGTCGAAGAACTTCGTCCAGCCTGCGCCGGCGTGCTTGTACCCGTCGGCCGACAGTCCGCCGCCACGCTGCTCGAACTGCATCTCGGTGCGGCCGTCGCCGAGGTCCGTGAGCACGACGATCACGAGCTCCGACGGATCGTCGTCCGGTTCGTCGGTGATCGTGAGCACGAGCCGCTCGGGCTCGACCACCTCGCGGTACTCGCCCTTCCACCGGATCTCGCGGCGGTCGGGGCCGACGAACATGGTCGCCCGCCACCTCCCGCCGGCCTGGACGTCCATCGAGACCGTCGACAGCGGGATCTCGGCCTCGCTGCCGCCGAACCAGTCGGCGAACCGGTCCGGCTCCGTCCACTCCTTCCACACGTGCTCGCGCGGCGCGTCGAAGATGCGGGTGATCTGGATTCCTTCAGCCATCGCCTCGCAGGCGCTCGTCGAGCCGGTCGAAGCTGCCTTCCCAGAACGGACGGTACTTCTCGAGCCAGTCGACCGCACCCTTGAGCGGCGCGCCGTCCAGCCGCGAGGGCCGGAGTTGCGCGGTGCGGCCGCGCGTGATCAGGCCGGCGTGCTCGAGCACCTTGAGGTGCTGGGAGACCGCCTGGACGGTGATCGGGAACGGCCCGGCGAGCTCGGTCACCGTGGCATCCCCCTCCGCGAGCCGGCCAAGGATCGCCCGCCGGGTCGGATCGGCGAGAGCCGCGAAGGTGCTGCTGAGCTGGTCGACTGCCACGTGATCACCTAGTCACTTGATCAATTGATATCTTGAATATAGACGTGCCAGCGGCGGCAAGCGACAACGAGGTGCTTTCACGATGGGCAGGATCGTCGTAACGGAATTCATGTCTCTCGACGGCGTCGTCGAGGACCCTGGCGGAGCCGAGGACTTCAAGTACGGAGGCTGGAGCTTCGAGATCAGTCGCGGAGAGGAGGGCGACAAGTTCAAGCTCGACGAGACGATGGCGTCCGACGCTCTGCTGCTCGGGCGGGTGACCTACGAGGGCTTCGCAAACGCGTGGCCGTCCCGAAATGACGAAGCCGGTTTCGCGGACAAGTTCAACAGCATGCCCAAGTACGTCGTCTCGTCGACGCTCGAGAACCCCGAGTGGACCAACTCGACGGTGCTCAAGGGCGACGTCGTCGAGGAGGTCAAGCAGCTGCGCGAGAAGCACGACGGGGACATCGTCGTCCACGGCAGCGTGCAGCTTGCGCAGACGCTGATCGACAACGACCTCGTCGACGAGCTGCGACTGATGGTGTTCCCGGTCGTGCTCGGCGCCGGCAAGCGACTGTTCGGCGAGACGGGCGAGAAGAAGCCCCTGCGGCTGACGGACTCCAAGACGGTCGGCGAGGGCGTCGCGATCCTCGTGTACCAGCGCGCGGAGGCGTAGGCCGTCCTGGGCATGGTTCCGGGTGTCTCTGGGCAGTCTCTTCGGACGCTATGAGCGCTCGCCCAGTTATCCAAGGTCTGACGATCCGCGGCGCAGCGCGCCACCGGCCCGCATTCGAATGGCTTGCGCGCATCGGGCTGGTGGCGCGAGGCGTCTCGTACGGCATCATCGGGGTCCTCGCCCTGAAGCTCGCGGTCGGATCGGGCGGCAAGACGACTGACCAGGAGGGGGCGCTGAAGACGATCGCCCACCAGTCGTTCGGCAAGGCGCTGCTGATCGCCATGGCCATCGGTCTCGCCTGCTACGCGGCGTGGCGCCTGCTCCGCGCCGCGATCGGTCACGGCACCGAGCAGGAGGACAGCACGCTCGACCGCATCTCGGGCGTGTCCGCCGGCATCGGGTACGCCGCGCTCGCCGTCACCGCGGTGAAGATCGTCGTCGGAGCGGGCGGCGGGTCGAGCAGCCCGAAGCAGACAGCCGGAGGCGTGCTCGACTGGCCGGGCGGGCGGGTGATCGTTGCCGTCGCCGGTGCAATCCTGATCGGCGAGGCGGTCTACGAGGCGTACAACGGCTTGTCCCGGAAGTTCCTGGAGGACTCGAAGACCGAGGAGATGAGCCCCGCGGTGGAGCGCGGCTTCACCGCGATCGGCGTCTTCGGACACCTCGCACGGACCGTCGTCTTCGGCCTCATCGGCTACGGCGTGATCAAGGCCGCGATCGACTACGACCCGCGTAACGCGATTGGCCTCGACGGGGCCCTCAGCCAGCTGGCCCACTACTCCTACGGGCCGTTCCTCCTGGGCGTCGTCGCCGCCGGCTTCATCGGGTTCGCGCTCTACTCGATCGCCGACGCCCGCTACCGCAGGGTCTAAGGGGATTCATCTCATCTGGATGATGCAGCGCCGTTGACGCGGATCTGTAATCGGTCCCTCTACCTCGTGGAATCAAACAGAGGAGTACGGGATGCGCGGCATGGGTCGAGCCTTTTTCGCGGCAACGCTGCTGGTGCTCGTGGGGTTCATCAACATCATCTACGGCATCGGCGCTCTAGACGGGGCGAACATCTTCGTCAACGATCAGAGGTTCATCCTCACCAACCTCAACACCATGGGTTGGGTCCTGATCATCCTCGCGGTGGTCCAGATCACCGGAGGCATTTCGCTGTTCGTGGGCAACTCCTACGGCCGCGTCATCGGAATCGTCGGCGCGGGCCTCGGTGCAATCGGGGCCATACTCTCGATCGGCGGCAACAACCCGTGGTGGTCGTTGGCCGTTTTCTTCCTCTGCGTCTACGTCATCCACGGCATCGTCCTGTACGGGGACGAGTAGCCAGCCTCGGCCCTTACCGTTACTCCTCGTCGGCGGCGAGAATGTCGCCGATCGGGGCGTCCTCGTCTTCGATGAAGTCAGGGGTCGTCGGAGGGCCTTCCTCGGCGACCGCCTCGGGTCCCTCGTCGTCCTCGTCGATCTCGGCGTCCTCGGATTCGTCCGCGGCCTGGCCGTCGGTCGCGCGCACGCCGGAGAGATCGATACCGAGCTCCTCGGCCGCGCGCAGCAGGTCATCGTCCTCGTCGCCCATCTCAGCGCGCGTGCCCTCTTCGGAGACCACGTTGACGTCGAGCGCCAGCGACTGCATCTCCTTCAAAAGCACCTTGAAGGACTCCGGGATCGACGGCTCGGCGATGTTCTCGCCCTTGACGATCGCCTCATAGGCCTTCACGCGCCCGACCGTGTCATCGGACTTGATCGTCAGCATCTCCTGCAGCGTGTACGCGGCACCGTAGGCCTCCAGCGCCCACACCTCCATCTCACCGAACCGCTGGCCGCCGAACTGCGCCTTGCCGCCCAACGGCTGCTGGGTCACGAGCGAGTACGGGCCGGTCGAACGCGCGTGGATCTTGTCATCGACCAGGTGGAGCAGCTTGAGGATGTACATGTACCCGACCGTCACCTGCTTCTCAAACGGCTCACCGGAGCGACCGTTGAACAGCGTCACCTTGCCCGACGCCTGCTCGCCCACCCGGCGCTTCTCGTCGACGTCCATCCGGATCGCGCCCTTGTGTTCCTTCTGCCACTGCACGAGGGCGTTGTCGACGTCCGCCACGGTCGCGCCGTCAAAGACGGGCGTGGCGACGTAGACGCGGCCGTTGTCCTCCGCGTGAGCGCGCTGGAACGCCTCCGTGCCGTCGTCGTACCAGCCCTGAGCGGCGGCCCACCCGAGGTGGGTCTCCAGGATCTGCCCGATGTTCATACGGCTCGGCACGCCGAGCGGGTTGAGGATGACGTCGACCGGCGTGCCGTCCTCGAGGAACGGCATGTCCTCCTCGGGCACGATCTTGGAGATCACGCCCTTGTTGCCGTGGCGGCCGGCGAGCTTGTCGCCCTCGGCGATCTTGCGCTTCTTCGCCACGAACACGCGCACGAGATCGTTCACGCCCGGCGACAGGTCATCGCCCGCCGCACGCGAGAACGTCTTGACGTCGATTACGACGCCGCCCTCACCGTGCGGGACCTTCAGCGACGTGTCGCGGACCTCGCGCGCCTTCTCCTTGAAGATCGCCCGGATCAGCTTCTCCTCGGCCGTCAGCTCCGTCTCACCCTTCGGCGTCACCTTGCCGACGAGCAACTCGCCGGACTGCACCTCCGCGCCGATCCGCACGATGCCGCGGTCGTCGAGATTGCGCAGCGACTCCTCCGAACGGTTCGGGATATCGCGCGTGATCTCCTCGTCGCCCAGCTTGGTCGTGCGGGCGTCGACCTCGTACTCCTCGACGTGGATCGACGTCAGCTCGTCGTCCTTCACCAGGCGGCGGCTGAGGATGATCGCGTCCTCGAAGTTGTAGCCCTCCCAGGACATGAAGGCGACCATCAGGTTCTTGCCCAGCGCCATCTCGCCCTTGTCTGACGAGGAGCCGTCGGCCAGCAGGTCGCCCGCCTTGACCGTCTGGCCGGCCTTGATGAACGGCCTCTGGTGGATCAGCGTGCCCTGGTTGGAGCGCATGAACTTCTGAAGGTCGTACTCGTCGCGCCCGCCGTCCTCGGTGTTGATGACAATGCGGGTCGCATCGACGAAGTCGACGACGCCGGAGTTGCGCGCCAGCAGCACGTCGCCGGTGTCGAGCGCCGCACGGCGCTCCATCCCGGTGCCAATCAGCGGCGCGTCGGTCTTCAGGAGCGGCACCGCCTGGCGCTGCATGTTCGAGCCCATCAGCGCACGGTTGGCGTCGTCGTGCTCGAGGAACGGGATCATCGCCGTCGCGACCGACCAGATCTGCTCGGGAGACACGTCAATGAGGTCAACCTCGCCCGGCTCGACGTAGACGTACTGGCCGGCCTGCGTACGGCAGAGAATCGTGTCGCCCAGCAGCTTGCCGTTCTCGTCCACCGGCTCGGTGGCCTGCGCGATCAGGCGCTCCTGCTCCTGGCTGGCGTCCAGGCGGACGATCTCCTCGGTGAGCTTGCCCTTCTTGACCACGCGGTAGGGCGTCGTGACGAAGCCGTACTCCGAGACCTCGGCGTGGCTCGAGAGCGAGCCGATCAGGCCGATGTTCGGGCCCTCCGGCGTCTCGATCGGGCACATCCGCCCGTAATGGGTCGGGTGCACGTCGCGCACCTCGATCGGCGCGCGCTCACGTGTCAGGCCGCCGGCGCCGAGGGAGTTGAGGCGGCGACGGTGGGTCAGGCCCGACAGCGAGTTCGTCTGGTCCATGAACTGGCTCAGCTGCGAGGAGCCGAAGAACTCCTTCAGCGCGGCCACGACCGGGCGGATGTTGATGATCGTCTGCGGCGTGATCGTGTCCGCGTCCTCGGTCGTCAGACGCTCGCGGACGACGCGCTCCATCCGGTACAGGCCGATCCGGAACGCCTCCTGGATCAGCTCACCGACCGTACGCAGGCGACGGTTGCCGAAGTGCTCGTACTCGTCCAGGTGGTCGGCGACGGCCTCGCGCGGGCGGCTCATGGCCTCCGCGGCGTAGTCCTTGAGGTCGACGTCGAGCTCCTCGGAGATGCCGAGGACCTTCGGGAGCGTGACGAGCTCCTTGATCAGGGCGATGATGTCGTCGTGGGTCAGGACCCGCGTGTCGAGGTCGATGTCGAGCCCGAGGCGCGAGTTCATCTTGTAGCGGCCCACGCGCGTGAGGTCGTAGCGCTTGGGGTCGAAGAACAGCTGGTGCAGCAGGGCGCGCGCGTTGTCGACGGACGGCGGCTCGCCCGGGCGCTGCTTCCTGAACAGCTCGATCAGCGCGCCGTCTTCCGAACGCGTGACGTCGCTATCGGCGTCGATCGTGTTCCGGATGTAGAGCGAGTCTTCGAAGAGCTTGAGGATCTCCTCGTCCGTGCTGTAGCCCATCGCACGCAGGAGCACGGTGACCGGCAGCTTGCGCTTGCGGTCGATCCTTACGTAGACGCGGCCCTTCTTGTCGATCTCGAGCTCCATCCACGAGCCACGAGCCGGCATCAGGTTCGCGATGAAGACCTGCTTCTCCGAATCCTTCGGCTCCATCAGGTAGGCGCCCGGCGAGCGGACCAGCTGCGTCACGACAACGCGCTCGGTGCCGTTGATCACGAACGTGCCGCGGTCGGTCATCCACGGGAAATCACCCATGAACACCGACTGCTCACGGATCTCACCGGTCTCACGGTTGATGAAGCCAACCGTCACGGTCAGCGGACGCGCATACGTGAGGTCCTTCTCGCGACACTCCTCGAGCGACGCGACCGGATCGTCAAAGGCAAACTCGCCGAACTGCACCGCCAGATTGCCGGTGTAATCCTCGATCGGAGAGACATCGTCGATCGTCTCCCGCAACCCGCCCCCTTCAGGGTCGATCAACCAGGAGAAGGACTTCTTCTGAATGTCGATCAGGTTCGGAACTTCGATCGACTGGTCGAGGCGCGCGAACGTACGGCGCGTGCGGGGAGCATCAACGGAAGCCAAGACGGCGACTCCTCGGGGAGGTCGGTGTGGAGCGGAAGACGTGCGCGGATCGTGCCGAGGGCATACAGGCGCGACCAGCAAAATAGCACGGCAAAACGCCCCTGCAAGGGGGACATTTGACGCTTCACAACCTCACCGACTCTTTGCCGGCTAGGGCAAATTTACCACACGCCTTTAAAGATCTGGGCGAGCCGAGATCCCGCCGGCTGGGCGGGATTCGGAACCTGAGGCGGAGGGGGAGGGATTCGAACCCTCGGTGCAGGGGTTACCCACACAACGGTTTTCGAGACCGCCCGATTCAACCACTCTCGCACCCCTCCGGGGAGCGAATGTGCAGGGTAGCGGTAGAGCTATCGCCGAGACCGGAAGAAGGCGACGAGGAGCTCGGCGCATTCGGCCGCCAGCAGCCCACCGGCGACCTCCGGGCGGTGATTGAGCCGCGGCTCTGAGAGCACGTCGAGGACCGAGCCGGCGGCGCCGGCCTTCGGATCGGTGGTGCCGTAGACGACGCGCGGGATGCGGCCGAGCACGATCGCGCCCGCGCACATCGCGCACGGCTCGAGCGTGACGTAGAGCACCGTGTCCAGCAGCCGCCACGAGCCGAGCGAGCGGGCGGCTTCGCGAATCGCGATCGTCTCGGCGTGGGCGGTCGGGTCCTGGCGCAGCTCGCGCTCGTTGTGCCCGGCGCCGATCACCTCGCCGCCGTGCACGACGACCGCGCCGACCGGCACGTCGTCGTGTTCGAGCGCGCGCTCGGCCTCACGCAGCGCGAGCCGCATGAAGTATTCGTCGCGCGCGAAGAAGCGTTGGGGATGCATTGGGTATGCCACGTTGAGGGTTGTGCCGTAACTATCGGGTGCCCACAATGTTCTACGGAGGCGCACCGCTCAAGGCGCTCCCCGTCGCCACCACATGATCACGCCGTTCCGTCTCCTCCCCATCCTGCTCGTTGCCGCTGCCGCCGTGCTCGGCGCGCCCGCCGTCGCGGGCGCCGATACGGCCGTCCCTGGCGAGGTGGTGGTCCGCTATGTGCGCGACACCGGCGCAGGCGATCAGGCTGCGATCCAGCGCCAGACCGGCGTCGGGCACGCGCGCGCCTTCGCGCCGCGGACGCGCGTCCTGACGATCAAGGACGGCGAGAGTGTGGCCGAGACCGTCGCGGAGCTGCGCGCGCGGCCGGAGGTCGCGACGGCTGCGCCGAACGCCCTCGCCCACATCTCCGCCTTCATCCCGTCCGATCCCGGGACCGTCGGTACGCCGGGCGGCTGGCAGCAGCTGCAGTGGAACTTCCTGGCCGGCGTCGGCGTCAACGCGCCGGACGCCTGGCAGCACCTGATCGACGTCCGCCACCCCGGCGGCCGCGGCGTGGTGGTCGCGGTGCTCGACACGGGCGTCGCGTACGCCGACCGCCGGAGCTTCCGCCGCTCGCCGGACTTCCGCCGCAGCGACTTCGTGCGCGGCTACGACTTCGTCGACGGCGACCGCTTCCCGAACGACGAGAACGGCCACGGGACCCACGTGGCGAGCACGATCGGCGAGAGCACGCACAACCACACGGGCGTCACCGGCCTCGCGTACGGCGCGAGGATCATGCCGGTGCGCGTGCTCGACGCGGACGGCGCCGGCGACAGCGTCGACATCACGGCCGGCATCCGCTACGCCGTCCGCCATGGCGCCGACGTGATCAACCTCTCGTTCGAGTTCGACGACGGCTACCGCCAGGTGTCGGCAGGCGAGATCCCGGACATCCTCGCGGCGCTTGCGCTACGCACGCCGGCACAACGTGGTCGTGGTGGCCGCGGCCGGCAACCAGTCGCGATCCACGGTCGCCTACCCGGCCCGTTACGAGACCGTGATCGGCGTCGGCGCGATCACCGAGCACGGCTGTCGCGCCGACTACTCCAACACCGGGCGCGGGATCGACGTCATGGCGCCCGGCGGCGGCTCGGACGCCGCGAACGACCCGACGTGCGCGCAGGGCCTGCCGGACGGCCGCGACATCTACCAGGTGACGTTCCCGTGGGCCGCCGCGTACGGCGCGCCGCGCACCGCGACCAGCTACCGCCGCTTCGGCCTGCCGAGCGGCTTCGTCGGAACGTCGATGGCGGCGCCGCACGTGTCCGCCACCGCCGCCCTGATGATCGCGTCGGGCCAGCTCGGCCGCCGTCCGACGCCGAAGGCGATCGAGGACCGGCTGGAGGCCACGGCGGTCGACGGCGGCGCGCCCGGGTTCGACGACGCATACGGCGCCGGCCGGATCGACGCCGCGGCAGCCACCGATCCGGCGCGCTGAGCGGCTCAGGCGTCCGGGCTCAGGTCGTTCGGATGATCAGCACCGAGCAGGGCGCGTGGTGGGACACCTTGTTCGGCACCGAGCCGAGCAGGAACCGTTTGGCGCCCGTCATGCCCTTGTTGCCGACCACGATCAGGTCCGCCCCGCGCTCCTCGGCGACGTCGAGGATCGCGTCCGCCGGGTCGCCCTCGCGCGCGTACGTGTTCACGGTCACGCCCGCCGACTGCACCCGCTCGGCCGCCTCGCGCAGCGTCGCTTCGACGTCCTCGCGCGGGTTGACCATCCACTGCAGGTCCTCGGGAGCCTGCCGGGACTCCTCCCGCAGGCGCTGGTTCGGGACCGGCTCGAACGCCGACACCAGCTCGATCGACCCACCCACCGCCTTGGCCAGCTCGATCGCCTCGCGCACCGCCTCGCCGGCCGTCTCGGACCCGTCGGTGCCCACCACGATCGACTGGAACATGCACATCCCCCTAACGTCGCCGGCTCGCCGGGGCGCGATCATAGCCTCGCAACGCGCGCGGCTCGCCGGTTCAAGTAGGACTCACCGCACGGCATGATCGACCTTCACGCCCACGTCCTCCCGGGCTTCGACGACGGGCCGCCCACGACCGAGGCGGCGCTCGGCATGGCGCGCGCCGCCGCCGCAGCGGGGACGCGCGCGATCGCGACCACGCCGCACATCAACCACAGCTTCGGCGTGCGGACGGACACCCTGGCGCCGGCCCGCGACGCGCTGGCGGCACGGCTGGCCGACGAAGGGATCGAGCTCGAGCTGCTGGCCGGCGGCGAGATCGCGCCCGAGCGGTTGCAGGAGCTGGACGACGACGACCTGCGCACGCTCACGCTCGGCGGCGGCTCCTACGTGCTGCTCGAATGCCCGTTCTCCGCCGTCGCGAGCATGGACATGATGGTCACCGACCTGCGCGAGCGCGGCTTCGGCGTGCTGCTCGCCCACCCCGAGCGCTCGCCGACGTTCCAGCACGATCCGACGCGGCTCGCGCGCGCTCATCGAGCGCGGCGCGCTCGCCCAGGTCACGACCGGTTCGCTGACCGGCGGCTTCGGCGAGGTCCCGCGGCGCGCGGCGGCGGCGATGCTCCAGCAGGGCCTCGCTCCACGTGCTCGCGTCCGACGCGCACGACGAGATCCACCGCGCCCCGGACCTGCACGCCGCCGAAGGCGAGCTCGACGAAGCGCAGTTCGAGTGGATGACGACCGGCGTGCCGGGGGCGATCGTCGGCGGCGGCGCGCTGCCCGACCGCCCGCCGATACCGCATAGCCGCGGCGTCCGCGCGCGGCTCAGATCTTGGTCAGCGCGATGATCGCGCCGGCCAGCACGAACACGACGATCGCCACCTGAGTCCAGAGCCAGAAGCGCGGCACGCAGCCCAGGCTAGTGCACATGCACTAGCTGCCCGGCACCTCCGCGCTCTCGCGCGACTCCGCGGTGACGGTGGTCACCGGGAGCCCGAGCCCCGCCACCTTGTGCGGCAGGTCGAGCCGCAGCCACTTCGACACCCGCGTCGGCAGCGTCGAGATGATCACCTCGTCGAAGCCGTGCAGGTTGATCGCGTCCTGGATCGCGGCGAGCGGCTCCGGGACGCCGATCATGGCATCGCACGGGAACGCCCGCGGCGGCCTCGAGCAGCGGGAGCGCAAGCTCGATCGTCGCCTCCGCCTCGCCTTGCGACTGGTCCTCGGGGTCGACCACCTTGTGGAGCCCGTGCGTCGTGTTCGGAACCAGCAGCGTGAACTCGCACGGCTCCCTTCGCCGCGCGCTCGCGCACGGCGTCGAGCAGCGCTGGCGTAGCGGCAGTCTTGTTGGCGACCACGAGGACCCGGGCGGCAGACTCCATGAGCGCTCCCTTCGTCGTCGCCGGCCTCCCACAGGCCGGCCGTGTCGAACCCGATTGTCGCAAGCCTCGGCCGGTCAGTCGAGGGCGGCGCGCAGGCGGGCTCCGGCGCGTGCGAGCGCCGGCTCGGCGAGCCGCGTGTAGCCGAGCAGCAGCGCCGGCGGCGCGCGGCGCGGCCGCTGACGTGCGGGCCGAGCGACGTCGACGGCGACGCCGCGCGCGGCGGCCGCCGCCACGACGGCGTCCTCCGACGCGCCCGGCGGGCAGGCGAGCGAGCACGTGCAGCCCGGCCGCCACGCCCTCGACCTCGAGCCCGGCGAGCGCGGCCAGCAGCGCGTCGCGGCGGCGGCGGTAGACGGGCCGCGTGCGGCGCAGGTGGCGGTCGAGCTCCCCGCGCTCCAGGAACGCCGCGAGCGTGAGCTGCTCGAGCACCGGCGCACCGAGGTCGGACAGCCGCTTCTCCTCCGCCACCGCCGGGCCGAGCCGCGCGGGCAGCGCGGCCCAGCCGAGGCGCAGGCCGGGCGCGAGCGTCTTCGAGACCGAGTGCACGTGCACGACGTGCTCGGGCGCGAGACCCTGGAGGGCACCGACCGGATGGCGGTCGTAGCGGTACTCGGCGTCGTAGTCGTCCTCGATCACGACCGCTCCCGCGCCGCGCGCCCACGCCGCGCAGCGCCGCCCGCCGCGGCGGCTCGAGCACGACGCCGGTCGGGAACTGGTGGGCGGGCGTGACGAGCACCGCGTCGGGGGCCGCGGCGGCGAGCGCGGCCGGGACGATGCCGCGCTCGTCGACCGGGATCGGCACCGGCTCGAGGCCCGCATGGCTGCGATCAGCCGCGCGCGTCTCGTGGTGGCACGGGTCCTCGACGCCGATCCGGCGCGCGCCGCCCGCGCGCAGCACGCGGCAGACGAGCGCGAGCGCCTCGGCGACGCCGCCGCACACGACGATCCGCTCCGGCGCCGCCTGCACGCCGCGGACGCGGCCGAGGTAGGCGGCGAGCGCGACGCGCAGCCGCGGGTGGCCGGCCGGGTCCGGGTAGCCGAGGTCGGCGTCCGGGCACCTCGCGCAGCGCCCGGCGCTGGGCCGCTGCCCAGGCCGCGCGCGGGAACAGCGCCAGGTCGGGCGTGCCCGGGCCGCAGGTCGTACCGCGGCGCGGGCTCCGCCTGCCGCGTCGAGCCCGCCGGCCACGGCGACGGCCGCCGCTGCCACCCGCGGCGCCGCGCCCGCCCGGACCGCCAGATAGCCCTCGGCAGCCAGCTGGCCGTAGGCCTCGACGACCACCCCGCGCGAGACGCCGAGCTGGTCGGCGAGCGCGCGGCTGGACGGCAGCCGCTCGCCGGCGGCCAGCCGCCCGGCACGCACGGCGGCGCGCAGCTGCGCCTCGACCTGGGCGTGCAGCGGCCCGGCGCCGCGATCGAGCGCGACGAGCAGCTCACGTGAACTGGTCCGGTTCATAGAGTCGATAGTGGACCTGTTCGCAAGTCCAGATGCAACCTAGAGTCGCTCCTCATGGCGCAGGCAACGCTCCCGCTGGATGACGAGCCGGTCGTCGCCGACGGCCCGACCTGGCTCTACGCCGCGGGAGCGGCGCTCGGGATGGCGATCGTCGGATCATCGTTCGCGGTGCTCGACACGCTGCGCGACTATCCGCAGTCGGGCGGGCAGGCCGTGCGCTACGCGGCCGGCGCCGTGATCCTCGTCCTGCTCGCCGGGCGGCCGGCTGCCGCGTCCGACGGCCCGGCAGGCGATCCGCCTCGCGCTGCTCGCGGCGACCGGCCTCGCCGCGTTCAACCTGCTCGTGCTCGCGGCGGAGGCGAGCATGGATCCCGGCAGCGTCGGCGTGATCGTCGCGTCGGTCCCGGTGCTGCTGGCGCTCGCCGGGCCGCTACAGGAGGGGCGGCGCGTGGAGCCGCGCGTGCTCGCCGCCGCCGCGGTGGTCGCGGCCGGAGCGGCGGCGGTGCAGGGCCTCGGCGGCGACGTCACCGCCGGCGGGCTGGTCGCCGCGCTCGGCGCGCTCGCCTGCGAGGCGGCATTCTCGCTGCTGGCGGCGCCGCTGCTCGCGCCGCTCGGCCCGGTCGTCGTCTCGGCGTGGGCGGCGATCCTCGCCGTCCCGATCCTGGTGGTCACCGCGCTGGCGATCGACGGCCCCGGCGACGCGCTGCGGATGCCGACCGTGGAGGAGGCGCTCGGGCTCGCCTGGCTCGTCGTCGCGGTCACGGTCGCCGCGTTCCTCCTCTGGTACTCCGCGGTGCGCGCGCTCGGCGTCGAACGCACCGGCCTGCTTACCGGCGTGCTCCCGGTCAGCGCGCTTGTGGTCGCCGCGATCCTCGGCCGCACCGACCTCACGGCCGGCCGCCTCGCCGGCGCGCTGCTCGTCGGGGCCGGCATCGCCGCCGGGCTGCTGGCGAATATCCGGCGCCGCTGAACACCCACGCCGCTGACATAGGCCGTAGGGTTGTGGGGGTGCCGCCGGGGGCGCCCTTCCCCCCTCCCCGTCCTACGGCGGCATCCCCGCGGCCTCGCGCCTGGCGGCGCGGGGTCGCGGGAACACTTCGGCGGGAACGCCTAGGGCGCGCCCTGAGCGTCGAGTAGTTCCCACGCGCTAGCGCCAAGCCCGTCGAACGCCGCCACGACATCGGGGTCGAACTGCGTGCCGGCGCCGCGGCGAATCTCCTCGGTCGCGGCCTCGACGGTCCAGGACTCCTTGTACGGGCGCTCGTGGACGAGCACGTCGAACACGTCGGCGACGTGCACAAGGCGCCCCTCGATCGGGATCGCCTGGCCGGCCAGGCCGTCGGGGTAGCCGGTGCCGTCCCAGCGCTCGTGGTGTGTGCGGGCGACCCGCTCGGCCGTCTGGAGCAGGTCGGACTCGCCGCCGGCCAGCACGCGCGCGCCGAGTACGGCATGGGTCTTGACGACTTCGAACTCCGTATCGGTGAGCCGGCCGGGCTTGAGCAGGATGTTGTCCGGCACCGCGATCTTGCCGAGGTCGTGCAGCGGCGCCGCCTGCCGGATGTGCCACACCGTGCGGTCGTCGTGCCCGAGGTTGCGGGCGAGCCGTGCCGCCAGCTCGCCGACGCGCTGCGTGTGCTCGTGCGTGTTGTCGTCGCGGTACTCGGCGGCCGCCCCGAGCCGGTGCAGGAGGTCGACGCCGGCGGCCTCCAGGTCGCGGCGGCTCTCGACCGCCTGCGTTGCCACGATCGCCTCGAGCTGCGACCTGGCGAGTGCGCAGCGCGCGCCGGTCGATCAACGCCCGCAGCCGGCGCGCAGCGGAGGCGTCGAACGGCGCGCCGGAGCGCGTCAGCTCCTCCACCGCCACCACCTCCGGCCCGGTATCGAGGCCGAGCGGGTCGAGTCGTGCGCGCAGCGACTCGATGTCGGCGCCGACGGCCAGGACGGCCGCGGGCGGGTCGTGGGCGACCGCCGCGACGACATCCGCCGGATCGCCGCTGCAGGCCGCCGGGACGGCGCCCGCGAGCGAGATCGCGGCGCGCAGTTCACTCACCGCGGCGTCGTCGTCTCCGGCTAGTAGCACCCTCATCCCGGCGATGGCGTCCATAATCGGAGCCATGATGGCGGACACGAGCGATGACGCGCGCCTCGGCACGGTGATCGCGGGCTACAAGATCGAGGAGCGAATCGGCCGCGGCGGTATGGGCGTGGTCTATCGCGCCGAGCATCTGAACCTGCGCCGCCGGGCCGCCATCAAGATCATCGCGCCGGACCTCGCCGAATCCTCCGGATTCCGCGAGCGCTTTACCCGCGAGGCGCGGATCGCGGCCGCCCTGCAGCACCCGAACATCGTCACCGTCTACGACGCCGGCGAGGTCGACGGGCTGCTCTACCTGGCGATGCAGTACATCGAGGGCGAGGACCTCTCGGCGATCCTGCAGAAGGACGGGCGGCTACGGCCGTACCGTGCGATCGACGTCTGCCGCCAGGTCGCCGCGGCGCTCGACGCCGCGCACGCGATGGGCCTGATCCACCGCGACGTGAAGCCTGCGAACGTGCTGATCGAAGGGCGCACCGCGTTCCTGACGGACTTCGGGCTGACGAAGCAGCTCGAGGGCACCAACGCCCAGATCACCCGCGTCGGCGACGTCGTCGGCACGATCCACTACGTCGCGCCGGAGCAGATCGAGGGCCGCAAGGTCAGCGCGCGGACGGACGTCTATGCGCTCGGCTGCCTGCTCTACCACTGCCTCTCCGGCCAGGTCCCGTTCGCTCACGAGACCGACGTCGCCGTCATTTACGCCCACCTGTCGGAGGAGCCGACGAAGCTGTCGACGCTGCAGCGCGACCTGCCCGAAGGGCTCGACGCCGTCGTTGCCAAGGCACTCGACAAGTCGCCCGACCGCCGCTTCCCCAGCTGCGGCGACATGATCTCCGCCGCCCGCGCGGTGCTCGACGCCGCCGGCCCGCTCGGGGACACGTCCCCGCCTCGCCACAGCACCGGCCTCGGCAGCTTCGCGCCCGCCACGCCAGAGGTCCGCGACGCAGCCGCGGCGGCGCGGCGCCCGCGCGTGTTGCTGGGCGGCCTCGACGATCGCACCCGCGCCGTGGCGCGAGTCGCGCTCGGCAACCGCGTCGACGTGCTCGAGGCGTCCGCCACCGGGACGACCGACACCGCGCGCGAGGAGCGTCCGGATCTCGTGATCGTCGACTGGTCCAGCGCCGGCGCGTCGGGGATCGCCGCGCTGCGCGCCGACGCGCTGACGCGCGACGCGAAGGTGCTGCTGCTGATCGACTACGGGCACGGCACGAGTCGCGAGGCCGCCTCCGCGGGCGCCGACGACCGCCTCGCGGCTCCGTTCTCGCCGCTGCAGCTGCAGGTCAAGCTGCGGCGCCTGCTGGGCGCCGAGGTCATCGGCGGGTGACGGCCGCCGCCCGATGACGGACGTCGCCGTCATCGGCGGCGGGATCGCGGGCTGCGCCACGGCCGCGTTCCTCGCCGAGGCGGGCGCGACGGTGACCCTGTACGAGCGCGAGGCGATCGCGGCCGGGGCGTCGGGACGCAACTCGGGCGTGGTCCAGCATCCCATGGACCCTGTGCTCGAGCCACTCCACGACGCCTCGCTGGAGCTGTACGCCGGGCTCGGCCACGGCTTCGAGCTACCGGCCGAGCCGACCGGCCTCCTCGTCGTCGCGCTCGACCCTGCCGCGCTGACCGCCGAGTTCGAGGAGGCGCAGGCGCAGTTCCCAGCGCTGGCGCCCGAGTGGCTCGACGGCGCGGCGCTGCAGGCCGCCGAGCCGAGCCTCGCGGGCGACCTGTGCGCCTACCGGCTCGCGACCGGCCGCCCCGTGCCGCCGGCCGCCGCCACGCGCGCCTGGGCCGAGCGGGCGCGCGCGGCGGGAGCCCGCGTCGTCGAGGGCGAGGCGGCGGTTCTCGCGCGCCGCGACGGGCGCGTCGAGGGCGTGCACATCGGCGAGCGGCTGGAGCCGGCCGGAGCGGTGGTCGTCGCGGCCGGGCCGTGGACGGCGGCCGCGATCGGCGCCGGCCCGCAGTGGTGGCCGGTGACCGCGCTCTGGGGCGTGGTCGCGCAGGTGCGCCTGGCAGCGCCGCCCCGTCACACGGTCGAGCAGGCCGGGGTCAAGTCGCTCACCGAGCCCGGCGGCTGGCCCGCGTCGCTGTTCAGCGTCGTGACCGTCAACGGCGCGTCGTCGGTCGGCTCGACGTTCACGCCCGACGAGCCCGCCACCGCGGCGATCGCGCCGCAACTGCTCGAGCGCGGCGTGCGCTTCCTGCCCGCGCTGCGCGGTGCGACGATCGAAGCCGTGCGCGCGTGCGCCCGGCCGCTGTCGGCCGACGGCCTGCCGCTGCTCGGGCCGGTCCCGGGCATCGAAGGGCTGCACCTCGTCACCGGCCATGGCGCATGGGGCATCAGCCTCGGGCCGGCGTCGGCGCGGCTCGTGGCGGAAGGTGTGTTGGAGGGCTCGGCGAGAATCCCGCCCGAGCTGGCGGCGGCGCGCTTCGGCGCGCCGTGACGCAGACTGCCTACTTGGCGTCGTCGGCGCTGTCGCGGCGCTTCATCGCCACGACCTCGCGGTTCTCGCCACTGCCGTAGATGTGGTACTCGACGCCGTGCTTGTGCGCGATCACGAACGTCTCGCCATGCCGCGCGTTGCCGCTCGTGTTGATGAACATGCCCTCGCGCGCGCCGGAGACGATCTCGGCGTAGGCGTGGCCCTCGACGGCCTCGATCTTCTCGCCCTTGCGCAGGTGCAGGTCCTTGGTGTCGACAGCGGGCGGCTTCGTGGTCGTCGGGGCCCCGGCGCCGCCGGTGCTGCCGGTCTCGGGCGTGGTCGCCGTCGCCGGCATGTGGAAGCCCACCACGAGACGGTCCTTGCCGCTCCCGTAGATGTGGTACTCCTTGCCGTTCTTGCGCACCAGCACGAAGGCTTCGCCGTTGCGGACGTTGCCGCTCGTGTTGATGAACATGCCGCTGCGCTTGCCGGCAGTGATCTCGGCGTACTTGTGGTCCTTGACCGATTCCATCTTCTCGCCCTTGCGGAGCGAGTCGGCGGCGACGTCGGTGCCGGGAGCGGTGGCGGTGTCGGTCGACGCCTGAGCGAGCACGGCCTTGAACGCGGACTTGTCCGCGCCTTCGGTGCGTGCGTCAGCGATCCGCGGAGCCGCGGCATCGGCGTTCTGGGTCGGGAGAACCTTGATCGTCATCGCTTCGCCCGGATGATCGGCACGTCCACGGCGGGCTTGAGAGCGGTCATCCGGCCAGCACGACCTTCGCAGTGGCGTACTTGCGCCACTTGCTGCCGGCCTTCTTGCGCACGGTGAGCGTGACGGTGCACTTCGCGCTCGCCTTGGAGAGGGAGCCGGCGATGCGCGGGAGCGTCCCGCCCTTGCCGACCTTGATCGTGCGCTTGACGGTGCGGCTGCGCTTGCCGGACGTCAGCTTGATCTCGACGCGGAACGTGCCACGGCCGACGGCCAGCGGCCGGAGGTCGACCGACACCGTGCCGGTGGAGCTGCGCGCGGCGCGCATCGCGCCGACGAGGCTCTTGGAATCCTTGTGGCCGGCGAGGTAGACCGGCACGCTCGACGACATCACCACCGGAGGCTTGGAGGTCGGCGTGCGATCGGCCAGCGAGACCGGCGTCGTGGCGGCCTGGTTGCCGGCAACGTCGAGCGCACGCACGCTCACGGTGCCCTTGGCGACCGCGAACGAGCCGGACGCGGGCACGGCCTGCCATGCGCCTCCGTTGAGGCTGTAGCTGAGCGAGCTGAGCCCGGAGGTGCCGTCGGTGCCGCTCGCGCTGCAGGTGTAGGCGGTGCCGGCATCAGGGGCGCACGTCACCGTCGCAGTGGGCGCGGTGCTGTCGACGTAGATCGTCGCGTCGGCGGAAGCGGTGTTGCCGGCGCCGTCGGTGGCGTCGAGGTGAATCGTGTGGACGCCGTCGCCGGTGACCGTGAGCGGGTCGCCGTTCGCGACCGCGGAGGCGGCGGCGCCGTCCTGCGAGGCGGTGGCCGAGTCGAGGCCGGAAAGGCCGCCGTCCGCGATCACGGTGCAGGTGACGTCATGGGTGCTCCAGCCCGAGGCGGGCGTGCATCCGAAGCCGAGTGCCGGGGCGATCGAGTCGATCTGGATCGTGTCGGTGCGCCACGCGGAGGCGTTGCCGACCGTGTCGATGATGCGCGTGAGGAGCAGGTGCTCACCATCGGTGGAGATCGTCACGTCGGGGTCGTTGGACACCGCGCCGCCGTCGACCGTCCGTTCGATCGTGTCGACGCCGGAGCCGCCTGCGTCGGAGCCCTCGATGTGCACGGTGTACGGCGTCGAGTGCCAACCGGCAGGGGGCGTGGGCGTGTCGTTGACCGGCGCGGTGGTGTCCAGGCTGATGCTGTCGGTGCGCCACAGCGACACGTTGCCGGCCGTGTCGACCGCGCGCGTCTCGAGTGTGTGGACGCCGTCGGTGTCGACGACCGCGGGGCCGCCGGTCTGAATCGCGCCGCTGTCCACGCGCCACTCCATCGTGGCGAGGCCGGAGGTGGCGTCGGTGCCGGTCAAGGTCAGCTCGAGCGCCTCTGCGCGCCAGTCCGGGTCCGGAACCGCGGACGTGTTCGCGGGTGCCGTGCGATCGATGCTCACGGTCTCGTCGCGCCACGCGGAGGCGTGGCCGACGTTGTCGACGATGCGGGTGCTGAGCACGTGCACGCCGTCGGTCGAGATTGTCACGGCCGGGTTCTGGTCGACGGCGCCGCCGTCGATCGTGCGCTCGATCCGGGCGACGCCGGAGCCGGCGCCGTCAGAGCCTGCGACGGTCACGCTGTAGGGCACCGTGAGCCAGCCGGCGGGCGCCGCGGGCGTGGCGTTGACCGGCGCCGTGAGGTCCACGCGCACGGTGTCGGCGCGCCATAGCGACTCGTTGCCTGCCAGGTCGACTGCGCGCGTCTCCAGCGTGTGGACGCCGTCGGTGTCGACGAGCGCAGGGCTGCCGTCCTGCGTCGCGCCGCCGTCCACGCGCCACTGCATCTTCGCCACGCCGGAGCCGCCGGTGTCGGTCCCGCTCAGGGCCAGCGACAGGGCGGTGGCGCGGAACGTCGAGGCGGGAACCGCGGACGTGTTCGCCGGGAGCACGGTGTCCACCCGCAGCGTGTCGGTCACGAACGCGGTCGCCTGGCCGGCAACGTCGATCGCGCGGTGGGCGATCGTGAAGGTTCCGTCGGCGCCGACGTTGATCGCCTGGCCGTTGGTGGCCACCAGCGTGGGGCCGCCGTTGATCTTGTACTCGAGCTTGTCGATGCCGGAGAGCGTGTCGGTGGCGGACAGCGTGACGTTGCGCGAGTTGTGCCACGCGGTGGGGATCACGGTCGTGTCGGTCGGCACGGTGTTGTCGATCCGGACCTTCTGCAACCGCCACGCGGACACGTTGCCGGCGAGGTCGCGGCCGCGGGTCTCGAGGTCGTGGTCGCCCTCCGTGGAAATCGTGAGCGACGCGCTGGCACCGGTGCGCGTCTGGACCGGCTGGCCGTCGATGCGCCACTGGACGACGTCCATGCCGGAGCCACTGTCGGTCGCGGAGACAGTGAGCGTCACGGGGTCGGTCCGCCACACCGCCGGCGCCGTCTGGGTGGTGTCGACCGGCACGTTCGTGTCGTTGTTGAGCGTGATATCGATCGTGACGTTGTCGGTACGCCAGCCGGAGGCGTTGCCGGCGGAATCGATCAGCTGGGTCTCGAGCGTGTGCGCGCCGTTGCCGGTCACGGTGACCTGCGATCCCACGGGACCGCTCTGGATCACGCCGCCGTCGACCCGCCACTGCACGTTGTTGATGCCGGAGTGCGCGTCGTTGCCGGTCACCGAGACCGTGTACGGGTTCGCGACCGGGCCCGAGGGCGAGGTGGTCGTGTTGGTCGGCGGGACCGAATCGATTCGCACGGACTCCGAGCGCCACCCCGAGGCGTTGCCGGCGACGTCGACTGCACGCGTCTCGAGCGTGTGCGTGCCCGTGTTGGCGACGGTCGCCTGCAGCGGCGAGGCGCCGGAGGTGACGGGCCCGGCGTCGACCCGCCACTGGACCTCGGCGAGCCCCGAGCCGCCGTCGGCGCCGGAGACCATCACGGAGTAGTCGGTCGCGCGCCAGGCGCTGCTCGCGAGCGGCGTCTGGTTCGTGGGCGCCGTGCTGTCGATGATGATCGTGTTGCGCTTGAAGCCGGTCTGGTGGCCGGCGGCGTCGGTGACCCGCGTGTCGACGGTGTGCGTGCCATCGCCGGACACGGTGACGGTGGCCGGCGGCGGGCCGGAGTTGACCGTGCCGCCGTCGACCTGCCAGGTCAGGGTCGCGACGCCGGAGAGCGCGTCGGAGCCTGTGATGTTCACCTGCAGCGGGCCGGTCTGCCAACCGCCGGGCGCGACGGTGGTGTCGGTCGGCGTGACGCTGTCGACGCGGACCGTGTGGTCGACCCACACCGAGACGTTGCCGGCGACATCGACTGCACGGCTACGGAACACGTGCGCGCCGTCGGCCACGATCGGGATGCTCGCCCCGGTCGCCGCGCTGTTGACGGAGCCGCCGTCGAGCTGCCACTCCATGTGGTCGAGGCCGGACGTCGAGTCGGAGCCGAGGAGCACGACGCTGGTGGACGCCGGCCGCCAGGCCGTTGTCCCGGAGTCGGTGCTGTCGATCGGGAGGATGCGGTCGATGTTGAGCGTCTCGACACGCCACAGCGAGAAGTTGCCGTCGAGGTCGATGGCACGCGTCTCGAAGGTGTGGACTCCCGAGGTGCTGATCGTGACGATCTCGCCGTCGACGGCGTCGGTCGGAGCCGACCCGTCGAGCTTCCACTGCATCTTGTCGAGCCCGGAACCGGCGTCGGTGCCCGAGAGCGCGACCGCGTACGCCGCGGTCTGCCACGCGCTGGGCGTCAGCGGCGTCGTGTTGATCGGCGGATCCGTCTCCGCGAAAGCGGATGCGGGCAGGCCGAGCAGCGCGACCAGCGCGCACATCAGCGGAATCGACCAGCGACGAAGGCTCACAGTGCCCGTGTAGTCGGCCGGAACGCGCTCCATCTGTAGCGTGGCGCTGTGCCATCCGTCCAGGTGACGACGTGGTTTCTTCAGATGACGGATCCGGCACAGCTCGCGCCGGCACCTCCTCCTGACCCGTCGCTCGAGTTGCGGCAGGTGGAGTTGCCGTCACCGGAGTTCTCACGTGCCCTGTACGCGGGCGTGGGCAGTGACTGGTACTGGATGGACCGGCTCGACTGGACCTGGAGCCGCTGGTACGAGCACCTCGCGCGCGCGGAGTTGGAGAGCTGGGTCGGATGGATGCGCGGCGCGCCCGTCGGCTACGCGGAGCTGGAGCACGACGGCGACGCGGTCGAGCTCGTCTCCTTCGGCCTGCTGCCGGCGTTCATCGGGCGCGGCCTCGGACCGCGGCTGCTCGACGCCGTGCTGCGGCGCGCGTGGGCGCTCGGCCCGAGCCGCGTGTGGGTGCACACGTGCTCGCTCGACGGCCCGGCGGCGCTGCGCACCTACGAGCGCCGCGGGCTGACCATCTATGACGAGGGCACGCACCACCTGACGCTGCCGGCCGAGCGGCTCGAGCCGTGGCCGGGAGCGGAGCGCCCGCCACCGTGATGCGCTGGCTCGTCGACGCCAGCAACGTGGTGGGATCGAAGCCGGACGGCTGGTGGCGCGACCGCGACGGCGCCGCTCGGCGACTGATCGACGCGCTGCGCGAGTTCGCCGAGGCGGAGGGCGAGGACGTCACCGTGGTGCTCGACGCCGGCCCGCCCGAGTGGGCAGGGCGCGACGGGCCTTTGGAGGTCGCGATCGCCCCGCGCCGGGGCCGCGACGCCGCCGACGACGAGATCGCCCGGCTTCTCGACGCCGACCCGGACCCGGCCTCGATCCGCGTCGTCACGTCGGATGCGGAGCTTGCTTCGCGGGCTCGTGCGCGGGGTGCCGAGGTTGTCGGTGCCGGGGCGTTTCGGCGGCGGCTGGGGTACTAGCAACGTCAACTGCGCTGGGTGGGGAAGTGGGCGTCCGCCGGCCGCGGTGAGGGCTCTGCGAGCGTGGGTTTCGCACCAATCGTCGCGTCCCGCGACCACGATTGGTGAGTTTCCGTCCTCTCGTGTGGGTTTCGCACCAACCGTCGAGCGCGGCCGCACGATTGGG
Organism: uncultured Solirubrobacteraceae bacterium; assembly: GCA_963792385.1. Taxonomy (GTDB): domain Bacteria; phylum Actinomycetota; class Thermoleophilia; order Solirubrobacterales; family Solirubrobacteraceae; genus DASSUW01. Next base: position 584,189 of record CAWBVZ010000006.1, read on the forward strand.
GGAAAACCCACGCTAGTCGTGTGCATTTCTCGCATTCCGCCGCGCGCTGCGTCACGACCTGCGAGTTGTGCACCTCTGGCGTGCGTTTCTCGCAACACGTTCCCGCGGGAACGCCCAGATGCGAGAAATGCACCCTCACCGCGGCCAACGGACACCCACTCCCCCACCCAGCGGGGTTGACGTTCGTCCGGCCGCGGCGCGGCGCGGCGCGGCGCGGCTAGTCGAGCTCCACCGTCGGGCGGAGGACCATGCCGTCGATGTGCACCGTCGACACGTTGACGCCGCCGATGGCCGCGCTCGTGCCGAAGGCGAGGTGGATCGTTCCCTTCACCTTCTCGTCCTCGAGGATGCTCCCGGTCAGCTGCGCGGCCGGGTTCGTGCCGATGCCGAGCTCGGCGATCGAGCGGCCGTGCTCGCCGCCGGCGTCGAGCGTGCTGAGCAGCCACGCCGCCGCGGCGCCGCCGCCGGCCTCCACGATGCGGCCGGCCGCGAGCGTCAGCCACAGCGGCTCTTCGAGGAGGCCGTAGCCGCCGATCGATCCGTCGAACACGATCGTGCCATCGCCGGCGGTCTCGATCGGGGAGATGAAGCCCTCGCCGGCGGGGAGGTTGCCGAACGCTCCGGGCGCGCCCAGATCGCCGTCGTCGCTGATCCCGGTGCGCCCGTCGAGCGTGAGGACGACGTCCGTACCGGCCGGCGACGTGATCCGGACCGTGCTCGCGGCGGTCAGCCGCGCGGCGACCTCCTCGCCCGCGCGCTTGAGCTCGGCGTAGTCCACAGCCAGCGCGCGCTCGAAGACTTCCTCGGTGATCCCCGGCATCGTCGCGATCCGGACGCCGCGCGCCGATGCCGCGGCCCTGGCCTGCGTGTGGCTGACGGAGAACGTCGTCGGAGCGAGCACGACGCTCGCGCCGGCCATCGCGGCGGCGACGTCCGGCGGCGGCTCCTCGCCGTGCCGGCTCGCCGCCGGGAACGGCATCACCGTCACGCGGCGCGCGCGCCCGGTCGCCGCCTCGGCGAGCGCGCCGGCGATCGCGCGCTCGCGGTCGTTGCAGAGCACCAGCACGTCGTCCGCCGCGGAGACGGCGAGCGCCTCGACCGCCGCAGCGGCGGCGGCCTTCATGCGCGCTCCCGGTGGACGGCGACGCCGGCGATCACGAGCGCGACGCCGGTGATCTCGAGCCAGGTCGGAACTTGTGCGAGCACGATCACGCCGACCACCGTAGCCGTGGCGGGCAGGAGCGCGACGAGCAGCGCGTAGGTCGAGCGGCGCATGCGCGCCAGCGCGAGTTGGTCGGTGACGTACGGGATCACCGACGAGGCGACGCCGACGCCGATGCCGGCGAGCAGGACGACCGGGTCGACGATCGCGGGGATCGCGGCCCAGGCGCCGATCGGCGTCGCGACGACGGCCGCGATCAGCATCGCGGCCGCGAGCCCGTCGATCCCGATGCCGGCGCCGCGCTCGGCGGCCTTCGAGCTGAGCACGATGTAGAGCGCGAACAGCACCGCGTTGGCGAACGCCAGCACGAGCCCGAGCGGCTCGGCCTGCAGTTGCACGTCGGTGAGCAGGTACACGCCGCCGACGGCGAGGCCGAGCGCGGCCACGTTGCGCGCGCTGCGGGTGCCGAGCGCGGCGAGCACGATTACCGGCAGGAACTCGATCGCCGCGACCGTCCCCAGCGGCAGCCGGTCGATCGCGAGATAGAACGTGCTGTTCATCAGCGCGAGCACCGCGCCCCAGCCGATCAGCAGCCGGCGGCTCTCGCGGTCGAGCGCTGCGAACGCATGCCACGGCTTCCGCCACAGCGCGAAGATGACGGCGGCGGAGGCGATCCGCAGCCACGCGACCCCGAGCACGTCGACGCGCGCGAACAGCAGCACCGCGAACGACGGGCCGAGGTAGTGGAAGACGGCGCTGATCATGAAGAAGCTCTCCGGCGGTGCCTTCGCGGCGAAGACACCCGCCAGCGAACGCACGCTCACGGACGGTCCGGCGGTCTCGGTTGTGCTGGTCATGAGCGTCAAGATGGCGTACGCTGTTGATAAGCACAACTTCAATCAGTGATATGGAAAACCATGCGAGCTAATCAACTCGGTATCGAGCTCCGGCACCTGATGGCGCTCGACGCCGTCGCGCGCCACGGGTCGTTCAACGCCGCCGCGGAGGAGCTCGGCTACACGCAGTCGGCGGTCAGCCAGCAGATCAGCTCGCTCGAGCAGATCGTCGGGCGCCCGGTGTTCGAGCGCTCGCGTGGGCCGGGAACGGTGACGACAACCGAGGTCGGCCGCGTGCTGCTCGGCCATGCCCAGGCCGTGCTGGCGCGGGTCGACGCGGCCTCGGCCGACCTGACCGCGCTGGTCGAGGGCGCCGTCGGCGAGCTGCGGGTCGGCACCTACCAGAGCGTCGCCACACGGCTACTCCCCGTCGTGCTCGCCCGGTTCCGAGCGCTCTGGCCGCGGATCGACGTCCAGCTGTTCGAGTCGGGCTCGCATGACGAGATCGACGGCCGCGTGGAGCGCGGTGCGCTCGATGTGGCGTTCACGACGCCGCCGATCCCGAACGAGGACCTGTTCGGCTACACCGGGCTGCTCAGCGATCCGTACCTGCTCGTCGTCCACCCGGAGCATCCGCTGGCGGTGGCGGGCCGGCCGCCGACGCTGCGGGCGCTCGCCGAGTACGACCTGATCGGCTACCGCGTCTGTCGCGCCCACGCGCGCGTGGAACGGCACCTGCGCGATCAGGGCATCGAGCCGCGCGTCGTGATGCGCGCCGAGGACAACCACCTGCTCCAGGGACTCGCAGCTCAGGGCGTCGGCGCGGCGGTGATGCCGCTGCTCGCGATCGACCTCGACCGCCGCGACGTCGTCGTGCTCGACCTGCGCGATCAGGTGCCGCGGCGCGAGCTGGGACTGCTCTGGCATCGCGGCCGCGAGCTGACCCGCCCGGCGCACGACTTCATCGAGCTCGCGAGCGCCGCCGGCGCCGAGCTCGCCGAACAGGTCACACCGGTTCCGGCTGCCCGCTGACCAGCGAGCGGCGTGCCGCGAGCGCGACGGCGAGCGCTGCGCGGGCCTGCGCGAGCGTGCCGTCCTCGGGCTCGACGCCGGCCTCGACGCAGTCGAGGAAGTGCGCGATCTGCGCTTCCCACGGGTTGCCTCTGCCCGCGAACTCGCGCATCTCTCCTTCGGCCGGATGAATCCGCAGCACCGAGGTCACCCCGCCGCCGATGTTGCCGCCCTCGTCGTCCCGCGCCCGCCTCGAACCGGTGCTCGAGCACGCCGCGCCGGCACAGCACCCGCAGCCCGGCCGTGAACGGGAACGAGCTGGGCATCGCATGGCTGCCCTCGACCGCTGCCTCCCCGCCCTCGTGCTCGACCAGCGCCGTGACGTGGACGGCCGCCCGCAGACGCTCGCGCGTGCACGCGCCGCGCCGGGCCGAGCAGCGCGCCGGCGAGGTCGAAGTCGTGCACCATCAGGTCGACGAGCGTGCCGCCCGAGCGGTCGGGGTCGAGCATCCACTCGTTCCAGTCGGGCGGCGTCGAGAGGCGGAGCGCGGTGGCGGCCAGCGGCCGCCCGAGCTCGCCGGTCGCGAGCACCCGGCGCAGCTCGACGACCTCGGGGAGGAAGCGCAGCACGTGGCCGACCATCAGCGTCGCCTCGCTCGCCCCGGCGGCCGCCCCGATCGCGTCGGCGTCCTCGAGCGTGAGCGCCATCGGCTTCTCCAGCAGCACGTGGCGGCCGGCCGCCAGCGCTCGCTCGGCCACCGGGCGGTGCAGCGGCGTCGGCAGGCAGATGTCGACGGCGTCGACGCCGGCCGCTGCGATCGCCGCATCCCAGTCGGTCACGACCTCCGCGCCGAGGCTCTCGGCCAGCGGGCGTGCGTCGTCGGCCGAGCGGGCGCACACGACCCGCACCTGCGCGCGGTCGCCCGCCTCCGCGTAGACGGCCGCGTGCGTGCGGGCCATGAAGCCCGCGCCGAGCAGCGCGACGCCGATCACGACAGCCCGAGCGGGGCGAGCGCGTCGCGCGACGCGCGCATCGCGGCGGTGACCTCGGCGAGCGGCGGCCACGGCTCGCCGGTGAACTCGATCTCGACCGCGTACGGGCCGTCGTAGCCGGCGCCGCGGAGGATCTCCAGCACGCGCCCGAAGTCGACGTGGCCTTCGCCGATCGCCGGGAAGTCCCAGTCGCCGAGCCCGCCGCGCATGTCCTTCAGGTGCACGTTGGCGACGCGGTCGGCGATCGTCGGCAGGTCGTCCTCCGCCCGCGTCGCCGCCGTAGTGCTCGACGTTCGCGGTGTCGTAGTTGACCTTCACCGCGGGATGCCCGATCCGGTCGAGCAGGGGGATCGAGCGCTCGCCGCTGGCCATCAGGTCGCCGTGGATCTCGAGCGCGATCACCAGGCCGGCCGCCTGCGCCGCGTCGGCGAGCGTCCCGATGTTGGCCAGGAACGCGTCCTCGCTCTCCTCGACGTGCGCGTGACCGCCGATCGCCGTGTTGACGATCGGCAGGCCGAACCGGTCCGCCCAGCGCACGACCGCGAGCCCGTGCTCGAGTCCCTCGCGCGTGGTGAGGTCCGAGTGGCCGCTGATCGACGCCGCCTCGAGCCCGAAGTGCTCGAGCTGCGCGCGGGTCTCGGCGGGGTCGGCGTGCACATCGACGTGCTCGGTCCAGCCGGGGACGGCGGACAGCTCGACGTAGCGGTAGCCGGCTTCGGCGATGCCGGCCAGCGCCTCCTCGGCGGAGTAGGGGTGGTACGAGTTGGCATGTCCGGCGAGGATGCTCATCAGCGCGCAAAGAGTACGACCGCGACCGCCGTTGCCAGGTTCAGGCTCGACACGCCGGGCCGCATCGGGATCCTCACCCGCCCGTCGGCGCGCGCCAGCAGGTCGCCCGAGAGGCCGTGACGCTCGCTCCCGAAGGCGAGCACGGCGCGCTCCGGGATCGCCCCGAGCTCCTCCCCCTCGGGGTCGACCGCGAGCAGCGGCCGCCCGCGCGGCTCGACCGCCTCGACGCGCGCGACCGGCAGCGCGTAGTGCAGGCCGGCCGAGCCGCGCAGCGCCGCCGGGTCCCACGGATCGAGCGCGCCGGTGGTGATGACGCCCGCGGCATCGGCGGCCGCCGCCACACGCACGGCCGCGCCGAGGTTCCCGAGGTCGCGCGGGTCCGCGAGCAGCACCAGCGGCGCCGGGCGCGCGTCGGCGAGCGCGGCGTCCACGTCGACGCGCGGGCGGCGGGCGATCGCCACGACGCCGGTGCGCGGGGGGATCGGCGCGAGCGCGCGCAGCTCCTCCGGAGTGACCTTGACGGCGAGGTCGCGAAAGCGTCCGGCCAGGTCGGGCGCAAGCTCGGCCGCGAGTCGCTCGAGCTCGTCCGGGTCGGTCGCCACCACCGCCTCGACCGCGGCGCCGAACCGGAGCGCGTGCTTGAGCGCGTGGAAGCCCTCGAGCACCGCGAGGTCGGGGTCGCGGCGGGCCGCGCGGACGCGGTCGATCATCGCGGCCGCAGGATCGTCGCCAGGAACGCGTCGGGCGTGCGGCGCAGGACCGCCAGCCGCGGATCGGGCACGTCGAGCACCCGTTCGGCGACGATCAGGTGCTTGAGCGGGCGCAGCCGCGGGTCCTCGAGCACGGTCGCGAGCGCGCGCCGGTCACCGCCGAGCACCACGGCGTCGAGGTCGCGCCGGTGCTCGAGCAGCACGGTGGCCGCGACGTCGGCGGCCGTGTCGAGCGCGACGCGCGCCTGGCTCTCGCGCCGGCGCTCGAATCGCTTCTGGCTCGAGCCGCCGGCGCTGTGGCGGCCGTGGACGTTGCGGCGCCCGACCTTCGAGGCCACGAGCCGGCGGCCGGAGAACACGCCGGCCGCGTATCCGCCGAGCCGCACGAGGATCACCCCGACCACGCGCTCGCGTGCGGCGTGGTCGAGCAGCGGCTGCGGGTCGAACCCGTCGCGTACGCCGGTGGCCTCGCCGGCGAACGGCGGGAACGGCGGATCGGCCTCGAGCGCCGCGCCCTCGGCGCCGGTGAACGTGACGAGCCCGGGTCGGATCTCCGTCCGCTCCACGGGCCCGTTCTCCTCCGCCCAGCGGTCGAGCCAGCGGCCGAGCCGGTCGGGCGGGATCTCATAACGATTGCCGCTCACACGCCAAGCATCGCGAATCGGTCCGCCTCCCGCCGCCGGAGCGTGGATAGGATGCGCCGCCGATGAGCTGGCAGGTCTACCTCTCCGGCGAGATCCACACCGACTGGCGCGAGCGCATCGAGCGCGGCGCCGAGAGCGCCGGGCTCGACGTCGAGTTCACCGGGCCGGTGACCGACCACGCGGCGAGCGACGACTGCGGCGTCGCGATCCTCGGTCCCGAGGAGAAGCCGTTCTGGAAGGACCACCTCGGCGCCGGCGTGAACGCGATCCGCACGCGCACGCTGCTGGGCAAGGCCGACGTGGTGGTCGTTCGCTTCGGCGAGCAGTACCGCCAGTGGAACGCGGCGTTCGACGCGGGCATGGCGTCCGCGCTCGGCAAGCCGCTCGTGACGCTCCATCCCGAGCAGCACGACCACGCGCTGAAGGAGGTCGACCGCGCGGCGCTGGCCGTCGCGCGCGAGCCCGAGCAGGTCGTCGATCTGCTCCGCTACGTGATCGAAGGGAAGCTGTCGTGACCTACGTCGCCGCCGAAGACCGATACGACGGGCGGATGCCCTACCGCCGGACCGGGCGCAGCGGGCTGCTCCTGCCCGCGATCTCGCTCGGGCTGTGGCACAACTTCGGCGACGACCAGCCGATCGACACCCAGCGCGCGGTGCTGCGACGGGCGTTCGACCTCGGCGTCACGCACTTCGACCTCGCCAACAACTACGGCCCGCCGTACGGATCGGCCGAGATCAACTTCGGGCGGATCCTGCGCGAGGACCTCAAGCCCTACCGCGACGAGCTGATCATCTCGACCAAGGCGGGCTACGACATGTGGCCCGGCCCGTACGGCGAGTGGGGCTCGCGCAAGTACCTGCTCGCGAGCCTCGACCAGAGCCTGCAGCGGATGGGGCTCGACTACGTCGACATCTTCTACTCGCACCGGTTCGATCCCGACACGCCGCTGGAGGAGACACTCGGCGCGGTCGCCACCGCCGTCCGCCAGGGCAAGGCGCTGTACGCCGGCATCTCGTCGTACTCCGGCGCGCGCACCGCCGAGGCGGCACGGATCCTGCGCGAGCTCGGGACGCCGCTGCTGATCCACCAGCCGTCCTACTCGCTGCTCAACCGCTGGATCGAGGAGGACCTGCTCGACGTGCTCGGGCAGGAGGGCGTCGGCTCGATCGTGTTCTCGCCGCTCGCCCAGGGCATGCTCACGGACAAGTACCTCGACGGCATCCCCGAGGGCTCGCGCGCGACGAAGGGCATCTCGCTGAGCGCCGACATGATCGACGAGAAGGCGCTCACGCACGTGCGCGCGCTGAACGGGATCGCGCAGCGGCGCGGCCAGTCGCTCGCGCAGATGGCGATCGCGTGGACGCTGCGCGACTCGCGCGTGACCACGTCGCTGATCGGCGCCCGCACCGTCGAGCAGCTCGAGGACAGCCTCGGGGCGCTGCGCAACCTCGACTTCTCGGACGACGAGCTGGCCGAGATCGACGGGCACGCGGTCGACGCGGGCATCAACCTCTGGAAGGCGTCGAGCGACGGCTGATGGCTGTTGGCGCGACCGTCGCGGCGCCCGACCTCGAGCGCTGGACGCGGGCGCTGCTGGAGGCTGCGGGGCTCGAGCCCGTCGCCGCGGCGACGGTCGCCGAGACGCTGATCGACACCAGCCTGCGCGGCGTCGACTCGCACGGCGTGGCGCGGCTGCCGGTGTACGTCGAGCGGCTGCGCAGCGGCGTCCTCAACCCGCGCCCGCAGCCGTCGGTGGTGCGCCGCGACGGGGCGATCGCGGTCGTCGACGGCGACCAGGGGCCGGGCCAGGTCGCGGCCGTGTTCGCCACCGATCTGTCGATGGAGATGGCGCGCGAGCACGGCGTGGGTGTCGTGGCGGTGCGGCGCAGCGCCCACTTCGGCGCGGCGGCGTTCTACGCGCGCCGCGCCGCGGAGGCGGGGCTCGTCGCGATGGCGATGACGAACACCGAGCCGTTCGTGATCCCGTTCGGGGGCGCCGAGCCCGCGCTCGGCACGAACCCGATCGCGCTCGCGGCGCCGACTCCGGACGGCATCTTCGACGTCGACATGGCGACGAGCCAGGTCGCGATCAACCGGATCTTCAACGCGCGCGACGAGGGCCGGCCGATCCCGCTCGGCTGGGGCGTCGACGAGCGCGGCGAGCCGACCACCGACGCCGCGGCCGTGCGGTCGGCGGTCCCGCTCGGCGGCTACAAGGGCTACGGCCTCGCCGTGATGGTCGAGATCCTCTGCGGCGTCCTGGCCGGCGCCGGCGTCCGCGACGGCGTCGGCGAGTTGTACGGCGAGGGCGGAGGCGAGCGCCAGAACACCGGCCACTTCCACCTCGCTCTCGACCCGGAGCGCACCGTCGGGCGCGACCGGTTCGCGGCGGTTCTCGGCGGGATGCTGGACGAGCTGCGCGCGAGCCCGGTCGCGCCGGGCTTCGACGAGGTGCTCGCGCCCGGCGATCCGGAGGCGCGCGCACGCACCGAGCGCGAGCGCTCCGGCGTCCCGATCGAGCCCGCGCTGTGGGCGCGCCTGGGTGAGCTGAGCGCTGAGCTCGGCGTGCCATGGAAGTCCTGATCCTCAACCGCACCGAGGTAGAGCGGCTGCTCGATCTCGGCGCGCTGCTCGAGGCGCTGCGCGACGCGTTCCGGGCGATCAGCTCAGGCGAGGTCGCCGCCGCGCCGCGCAACGAGCTCGCCGGGCCGGGCGAGGCGTTCCTGCTCGGCATGCCCGGCCGCACGCGCGACGGCCTGATGACCGTGAAGGTCGTGACGGTGTACGAGACAAACGTCGCGCGCGGGATCCCGTCGCACCTCGCCACGATCGGCCTGTACGACGGCGACACCGGCGAGTGCCGGGCGTTCCTCGACGGCACGTACATCACGGCGATCCGCACGAGCGCGGCGGCGGCGCTGAGCTGGACCTGCTCGCGCGCGCCGATGCGCGCGTGCTGGCGATCGTCGGCGCCGGCGTGCAGGGCGCCAACCACCTGAGGACGCTGCCGCTCGTACGCGACTTCGACGAGGTCCGCATCTCGTCATCGCGACATGAGGACGCTGAGCGCGTCGCCGCCTCCGACCCGCGCGCCCGCGCGGTGCGGTCCGCCGAGGAGGCGGTGCGCGGCGCCGACGTCGTCGCGCTCACCACGCACGCGGCTCACCCAGTGATCGAGCCGGGCTGGATCGCTTCCGGCACGCACGTGACGTCGATCGGCTACCGGCCGCCCGAGGGCGAGCTGCCGCGCGCGCTTGCGCGCGCGGGCCATCTGTTCGTGGAGACGCGCGACGCGTTCGCGCCGCCACCCGTCGGCTGCTCGGAGCTGCAGGGGCTCGACCCGGCGGCGGGCACCGAGCTGGGCGAGGTCCTGCTCGGACACGCCGCCGGTCGCGCCGGAGACGACGAGATCACGGTCTACAAGGCGATGGGCCACGTGGCCGAGGACATCGCGGCGGCCGAGCTCGTCTACGCCGCCGCGCGGCGCGAACGGGCCGGCACGCTCGTCGAGCTGTAGCGCGACGGAATATCCGCCGCATCGCGGCGTCTGTCCTGTCGAGACAGCGACGACGACCGATAGGACTCCGATGCTCAAGCGCACCATCACGATCTGCCTCACCGTCGCCGCGCTCGGCGTCGGCCTCACGGCTTGTGGCGGCTCTCCTCCTCCGACGAGCCCGCGACGGCCGCCAAGGCCGCGACCGGCGGCACCGCCGTGTCGGTGCAGGACAACACCTTCAAGCCGGCCGACCTGAAGGTCGCCGTCGGCGACACCGTCACGTTCACGAACGAGGGCGCGATCGCGCACACCGTGACCGCCACCGACGGCGCCGACTTCGACTCCGGCTCGGTCGCACCCGGCAAGACGTTCACCTTCACCGCCAAGCAGGCCGGGACCGTGAGCTACGTGTGCACCTTCCACCCCGGCATGCAGGGCACGCTCGAGGTCGGCTGACACGACCGCGGGGCGATTTGTGCGCACCGATCCTGGACCGCGCGGCCATGGGCACCGCACCCTCGGCGCACCAGGATCGGTGACATGAACGAGCTCAAGCGACAGACGGCGCCGCCCGGCCACCGCATGTACCCGCGACGGCCGGCGGCTCCCGTTCGACCGCGGCGCGCCGCCCGCTCCCTGCGCGCCGCGGCGGTGGCGCGCGCCGGTCATGGACACGAGCGGTCCCGGCGGACCGCTCGTTCCCGCGGGGATGACCGAGGTCTGAACGACGCGAGCCGCGCTCGCCGTGCAGACTGCGGCCCATGGAATATCGCCAGCTCGGTTCCTCCGGCCTGAGGGTCTCTGCGCTCACCCTCGGCACGATGACCTTCGGCGGCCGCGACAACTTCGCCGACGTCGGCTCGACCGACGTCGCGGGCGCGACCCGGCAGATCGACCTCTGCCTCGACCGCGGCGTCAACTTCATCGACACCGCCGACGTGTACTCGGGCGGGGTGTCCGAGGAGATCGTCGGCGAGGCGCTGAAGGGGCGCCGCGACCGCGTGCTGCTCGCCACCAAGGCGCGCATGCCGATGGGCGACGGGCCGAACGACGCCGGGCTCTCTCGCCACCACCTGATCGCCGCGTGCGAGGCGAGCCTGCGGCGGCTCGGCATCGACCACATCGACCTCTACCAGGTGCACGAGTGGGACGGCCAGACGCCGCTCGAGGAGACGATGGAGGCGCTCGACACGCTCGTGCGCGACGGCAAGGTCCGCTACGTCGGCGGCTCGAACTACGGCGGCCGGCAGCTGATGAAGGCGCTCGCCGTGGCCGACCGGCACGGCTACCGGCGCTTCGTCACGCAGCAGATCTACTACTCGCTCCAGTCGCGCGACGCGGAGTACGAGCTCGTGCCGATCGCGATCGACGAGGGCATCGGGATCATCGTCTGGAGCCCGCTCGCGGGCGGCCTGATGTCGGGCAAGTACCGGCGCGGCGTCGAAGCCCCGGCCGGGTCGCGCCAGCTCACGACTGGGACGAGCCGCCGGTCCGCAACCAGGAGCAGCTCTACGACGTCGTCGAGGCGCTGGTCGAGATCGGCGAGGGCCACGGCGTCTCGGCGGCGCAGGTCGCGCTCGCCTGGACTGCTCGGGCGCCCCGGCATCGTGTCGCTGATCGTCGGCGCGCGGACGGACGAGCAACTTGCCGACAATCTCGGCGTCAGTCGAGCTGAAGCTGTCCGACGGCGAGCGCGACCGGCTCGAAGAGCTGAGCCGGCCGCCGCTGATCTATCCCTACTGGCACCAGGCCAAGACGGCCTCGGACCGGCCTCGGACCTGGGGACCTCGCGCTGCTGCGGCCCTTCCTCTAGAACTCGGCGAGGCCGGGGCGGCCGGCCTCGACCGCGAACCGCTTCAGCGTGCGGACCCTCGCGTCCGGGCTGCCGACGCGGTCGGCGATCCGCCAGTCGACCTCCAGCTCGGAACGCCGGAGGCGGGCGGTCATCGACCCGCGGCGGTCGCCGTCGAAGAAGCGGATGTGCGGGTTGAACGGGACCATCGGGCCGTAGTACGGCCCGTACGGCGTGTCGTCCCCGTTGGAGCTGATCGACGGCGTCACGAACTCGGCCGCAACGGTGCGCGACCGCGGGTCGTCGAAGTCGAGCTTGATGTCGTTGGCGAACGTCGAGTGCCAGTCGCCGGTGAGCACGACCGGGTTGGCGATCCGGCGCGAGTGCAGGTGCTGGATGATCCGGTTGCGAGCCGCCGGGTAGCCGTCCCAGCCGTCGTTCCAGAAGCGCTGGACGTCGGCGTGCTGGGTCGTGGTCGAGCTGGGCCATCAGCACCTGCTGCGCGATGAAGTTCCAGCGCGTGTCGGAGCGGTCGAGGCCGCGCAGCAGCCAGCGCTCCTGCTCCGGGCCGGTCAGCGTCTGGCGCGGCTCGAGCGCGGCGGCGCAGCGCGCGGACTCGCCGTCGCCGCACGGCTGGTCGGTGCGGTACTGGCGGGTGTCGAGCAAGCTGAACTCGGCGAGATCGCCCCAGGTGAGGCGGCGGTAGATCGGCATCGACGGGCCGTGCGGGATCGACTCGCTTCGCAGCGGCAGGTGCTCGTAGTACGCGCGGTAGGCGTTCGCGCGGCGGGTCAGCGTCTCGGCCTCGTCGCCGGTGTAGTCGTTGCGGACCTCGTGGTCGTCCCAGGTGGCGACGAACGGGTGCGCAGCGTGCGCGTCCTGCAGGTCGCGGTCGGTCTTGTACAGCGCGTGGCGGAGCCGGTACTGGTCGAGCGTCTCGGTCTCGGCCGCGAACGCGGCGGGCAGCTGCGGGTTGCGCGGCCCCCAGCCGTTCTCGATCCCGTACTCGTAGACGTAGTCGCCGAGATGCACGACGAAGTCGAGGTCCTCGCGCGCGATCGCGCGGTAGGCGGGATAGAAGCCCTCCTCCCACTTCTGGCACGTGACGAAGGAGAAGGCGAGCTCGTCGACGCGGCGCCGGCCAGGGGCCGTGCGCGTGCGACCGACGCGGCTGGCGGCGGCGCCGCTGGTGAAGCGGTAGAAGTACTCGCGGCCGGGTTCGAGGCCGTTCGACCTCGACGTGCACGGAGTGCGCGAACGCCGGCCACGCGGTCGCACGGCCGCGGTCGACGATCCGGCGCATGCTCGGGTCCTTCGCCAACTCCCAGCGCACCTCGACGGGCTGCGGCGGCATCCCGCCGTCGGCCTGCAGCGGCTGCGGCGCGAGCCGCGTCCACAGCACGACGCCGTCCGGCGCGGGATCGCCGGAGGCGACGCCGAGCGAGAACGGATCCGTGCCGTGCGACGTGGGCGCGCCGTAGGCGAGGTCGAGCGGCAGCCGGCTGAGCGCGGCGGCAAGCGCGAGCGATCCTGCGCCGAGTAGGGCGCTCCGGCGTGTACGCGGCCGCGCGGCGATGTCCGCCAGCCGCCGGTCGAGATCGAGGGTCGACATGCGGCGAGACCATTTCACCACGCTCCGCAAGTCCGGTGAAGATCGGGTGACCCGTGGGTAGCCTCTCTGCCCGATGCCGGAACCGCGCCGCCGCCTCCCCAGTCCCCGCAACGTCCCGTGGCCCGAGGTCCGCCGCCGCGCGGCCGTGCTCTACCTGTGGCTCCAGGCCGGTTGGGACGAGCTCTCGGCGGCCGAGCGCAAGGAGGCGCGGAAACTGATCACGAAGTCCCGCGGCCGGCCGCGCAACCTCAGCCGCGACGAGACCCGTCGCCTCGGCCAGCTCGCGGGGCGGGCGGCCAGCGCCGTGGCGCGTCGCCCGCGTCGGTAGCGCCGCAGACGGGGAGAACGTCAACTGCGCTGGGTGAGGAGGCTGGGGTGCCGACCGCGGCGCTGGGGTTGTCTAGTCGCGCATACCGCGACTGGATAACCCCGACGCGAAGGGGACACCCGCTCCCCCACCCAGCGGGGTTGACGTTCGCTAACGCCGGGAGCTCAGGGCGCGAGCGCGCCGGCGAGATCGCGGCGCGAGCGGATGTCGAGCTTGCGGTACGCGCTGGAGAGGTGGACCTCGACGGTCTTGGGCGTGACGAACAGCGCCTGCGCGATCTCGCGGTTCGTGCTGCCGTCGGCGGCCAGGCGGGCGACGCGCAACTCGCGCGCGGTCAGCGAGCTCGACGCCGTGCAGCGCCGCCGTCCGCGGTCGCGCGCCGGTCGCGTAGAGCTCGGAGCGGACCTGCTCCACGAGCGGCGGGCAGGCGCAGCTCTCGGCCAGCTCGAGGGCCTGGCGCAGCGGCTCGCGTGCCTCGGTCAGGTCGCCGCGTCCGGCGCAGCAGGCCGCCGAGCGCTGCGAGCGCGCGAGCGAGCTCCAGCCGTCCCAGCGTGCCCGACAGCAGCTCGACCGCCTCGCGCAGATGCGCTTCGCCCGCCTCACCCTCGAGCTCGCCGAGCTGGCGCAGGCAGCGCCCGATCACGCGGCTGCCGCCGACGCCGCGCGCCAGCGCGAGCTCCGCCTCATCGCCGCGAGCGCCTCCTCCCGACGGTCGAGCTGCGCGAGCGCGCGGGCCTTCAGCGACTGCCACGGCTTCCAGTCGGGGTGGAGCACGTGCGGCGCCGTGCTGCCCATCAGCTCGGCGAGCTCGAGCGCCTCCGCCGGCTTGCCCTCCTCGAGCAGGATCTCCGCCTGCGTGCGCCGCCACAGGTTCGCGCCATCGGACTCCTCGCCTGACGGCGGCGGCGCGCCGAGCGCGGCCCGCGCCCGCGCGGGTTCGCCGGTCAGCACCGCCTGCAGGCCGACCAGCGCGCGCGCCCACGAGTCCCCGGTGGCATCGGAGCCCCACAGCTCCTGGAGCCGCAGCGCGATGGCGCACCGCCTCGCCGCCCTGCTCCAAGTCGCCGACGGCGAGCAGCAGATACGCGCCCTCGAACAGCTCGCTCGAGGACGTCGAGAAGCGCGAGCCGCGCCGGTGGGCCTCCTCGCGCGTCGTCCGATAGATCTCCTCGGCCCGCGGGCTCTCGGACAGCATCAGCGCGACCATCGCGGCCGACCAGAACAGGCCGTTGCCGCTCGCCATCAGGTCGCCGCCCGCATACGCCGCGAGCGCGAGCGCCTCGACGGCCGGGCGCCGGGCCGCCGCCGGCGCCCCATGCGAACGCTGCGGCGGCACGCGATCATCTTCGCGCCGACGCCGTCCCCCTCGCGCGCCTCGCGATAGTGGTCGAGGCGGGCGAGCGCCCCGCGGTCGTACCCGAAGAACACGGCGATCAGCTCGATGCCCTCGATCATCTGGCGCAGGTCGGCGAGCTCGGGCGGCGAGCTCCGCCGCGGCGCGGCGGGCGAGCGCGCCGCCCTCCTCGGCCGCGCCGACGAACAGCTGTGACTGGGCGAGCGCCAGCGCGGCCATCGCACGAGCATGAGGCTCGGTCAGCTCGTCGTAGGCGCTACGGAGGTGCTCGACCGCGAGCGGCGCGTTGCTCTCGGCGGCCGCGATCCCGAGCTCGAAGTGCAGCCCCGGCGCGCAGTTCCGGCGGCGGCGGCTCCTCGAGCGCGCGGCCGAGGTAGGCGATCGCGTTCTCGGGGCCGCCGCGCCGGACCGCCTCGCGCGCCGCGCCGAGCAGCGTCGCGACCGTCTCGGGCTCGCCGCGACGCGGGGCGTGCACGAGCTGCGCGGCGACCTCTTCGTCGGCCGCGTGCGCGCGGACCAGCACCGCGGCGGCGCGGCCGTGCTGAAGCTCGCGCTCCCCTCCCGGGATGTCGTCGTAGACGGCGTCGCGCACCAGCGGGTGGACGAAGCCGAGCGGCGGATCCGGCCGCAGGATGTCCGCGCGCGCAAGATCGCCCGCGGCGCGCGCGACCGCGTCCTCGTCGAACCCGGTGAGCGCGGCGATCGCGGGGAGCTTGGAGCTCTCGCCGAGCACGGCGACGGCGCGGGCGACCGCGGCGGCGTCCTCGCGCAGCCGCGAGAGCCGGAGCAGCACGGTCCGCGACACGGCGCGCGAGCCGATGCCGCGCACCGCCACCGCTCCCGCGGCGCTCGGCCGCACGCCGTCCTGCTCGAGCGCGGTCAGCACGTGGCGGAGCAGCAGCGGGTTGCCGCCAGTGGCCTCCAGGCAGGCAGCCGTGAAGCCGGGGTCCGGCGTCGCCGAGCCGCTCGCGCACCAGGTCCGCCACCGCCGCCTCGCTCAGCGGTCCTGGGCGCACCGCCGCCGACAGCGGGTCGCCCGCGATCTCGGCGAGCAGCTGCGGGTCCGTACCCGGGTCGGTCGAGCGCACGGTCGCGGCGACGAGCACCCGCGCGCCCTCGAGCCGCGCCGCGAGGTAGGCGACGAAGCGCAGCGACGGCCGGTCGCTCCACTGCAGGTCGTCGATCGCGATCAACACCGGTCGCTCCTCGGCGAGGTTGAGCGTCGCCCAGTAGAGCCCGTGCAGGACGGCGAACGTGCCCTCGGCGTCACCCTCCGGCGCGCCGAGCACGCCCTCGGCCGACGCGGCGCCGCCCGCGAGCAGCCGGGCGCGCCGCTCGGCGTCGCGCGCCACCGGCTCGAAGAGCTGGCGGACGGCGCCGAACGAGAACTCGCGCTCGAGCTCACTGCAGCGCGCGGTGAGCACCGTCATGCCGCGCGCGGCGCGCTCGCGCGCGGCGGCGAGCAGGCGCGTCTTGCCGATTCCCGCCGGTCCTTCGATCAGGACGACGCGGCCGGCCCCGTCGCGCGTTTCGTCGAGCAGCCGCTCGAGCGTCGCCAGCTCGCGATCACGCTCGAGCAGAACGTCCATGCGCGGGGATCGTATGGGCTCAGCGGTTGTGGTTCACGAACTCGACGTTGTTCCCGTCGGGGTCGAGCACGAACGCTCCGTAGTAGCCGGGGTGATAGGCCGGCCGCTCGCCCGGAGCGCCGTTGTCGCGGTAGCCGGCCGCGATCGCGACGCGGTGGAACGCGTCGACCGTCGCGTCGTCGCTCGCGGGGAAGGCGATGTGCACGTGCTCGGTCGGCGTCCCGCTCGCGAGCGAGAACGACCCTTCCTCTCCCACGACCTGCACGTGGTCGGGCGAGTGCGTGCGCGTGCGCAGGCCGATCGTCTCGTAGAACCGCGCCGACGCCGCGACGTCGGCGACGCGGATCCACAGGTGGTCGATCCAGCCGCGGCGTGGCATCGCGCCGTGGTGCACGGCCTCGGCGCTGTTGCCGTCGGGGTCGAGCAGGAACGCGCCGTAGTAATCCTCGCGGTACTGCGGCCGCGGCCCGGGCGCGCCGTCGTCACCGTAGCCCGCGTCGATGCCGGCGCGCCAGAACGCGTCGACGTGCTCGCGCGAGGGCGCCGCGAAGCCGATGTGCAGCCGCCGCGTCACGGCGTCGCGCTCGCTCAGCGTGAACTGGCCCCACTCGGCAATCTCATCGTCCGAGTAGATCTGCTCGAACCCGAGCGCGCGCAGCACGATCACGTAGAACCGCTCCGACGCTGCCCGATCCGAGACTTCGATTTGCACGTGGTCGAACATCGCGGCGACTATGCCATGCCGTTCTCGCCCAAGCTTCCCTAGCCCCGGTAGGGTCGTCCAGACCGCCCGGCGCAGAAGGGGAATGTGATGACTTCCGTGATACAGGCGAGACCCGAGGCCGGAGCCGAGGGCAAGGCGAACGGCAAGCCGCAGGACGCGTTCGGCGAGTTCCTGCGCGCGGTGCGGACGCCGGTCGAGCCCGGGCGCGCGGACCGCAACGTGGCGATCGCGTTCGCCTCCGGCTGGCACGCCGCCGACGCGCGCTCGGCGTCCGCCGCGGCGGACGCCGGCGACGGCGACGCGCAGCAGACGCTCACGCTCGCGGGCGCGATGCTGCGAGCCGACGTCGCCCGGCTCGGAGAGCCGCTCCGGGCGGCGGCCCAGGACGTCGACGCGGTCATGCAGGCGATCGACGGCCTGGACGCCGGCCAGGCCCGCGCCGAGGCGGCAGGTCGGGTGTCCGACGTGTTCGGCGCGCAGCTTCTCGCGGCGGACTTCCGGCTCGGCAAGGCGTTCGTGCTCGGATGCCGGATCGCGGCATTGCGCGACGCCGCGCCCGCCGACGCCTTCGATCCGGCCGTGTTCGCGAAGCGCTTCGTCGAGGATCACGATCGCCTCCAGGATTCGCTGTCACAGCTCGCCACGGCGCTGCCGCCGAACGCCGGCCACAGCGTCCGCGACTCCCTGAACATGTGGGCGACGGCGCTCACTACGGACGACCGGAAGCTGACGGCGCTGCGGCCCGACCACGTGACGCGGCAGGTCGAGGCGTGGCGCACGCTGCTGTCCGGCGAGAAGGCCGGTCGCGACACCTTGGAGCTCCCGGACTACGTCGGCGTGGCGGAGGGCGTGGCCGACCAGATCCGGCAGGTCATCCGACGCGGCCTGCGGCGGTTCTGGCCTCTGCTCGCCGCCGCGACAGTCCTGCTGCTGGCCGGGATCGCGCTGATCGTCGTGCTGCGGGACTCCGCCGGGGTGACGGCCGGGATCGCCGCCGTGATCACGTCACTGGGCTTGACGTGGAAAGGCCTCGGCGGCTCGCTCGGGCGGGCGATCGCCAAGGTCGAACAGCCGGCGTGGGCGGCCGAGGTCGACCGGGCGATCGCGTTCGCGATCACTCGTCCGCTTCCCCTCGAGCTGGTCGAGAATGCGGACGACGGCACGCTGCTCGGCGCGCTGCGCTCGTGGCGCAAGGACCACGCGCGACCGACCGACCAGGGAAGGCGGATGCCCGCTCAGACGTAGAGCGCCACGCGGACGCCGATGACCGTGAGGCCGGACAGCGCCATCGCGGTGCCGTGCCCGCGGTTGCCGTTGAAGGCGAGGACGAATCCGACCAGGACGCCGAGGAGCGCGATCGGCGGGACCACGATCGCGGCGACGATCGACGCCCACGCGAGGCGGACCATGTGGAGCCGCTCGATCGTGCGACGGCCGCCCTCGTCGGCGGGCGCGTTCAGGTGCGCCTCGATCGCGAGCGCGTCGTACACCGTCAGCGGCCGGGTGACGCCGAGCGCGTCGAGCGTCCGCTCGGCGTGACCGGCGTCCCGTGCGGCGAGCAGCAATGCCGCGAGTCGCTCGCCGCGATACACACCGCCCAGCCGCGATCGGCGGACGTCGGCGCCTGCCGCCGGCGGGTCGAACACGAACAGGACGTTCGGGTCCGCGCCGTCCGGCGCCATCACCGGGAGCGGCGACCAGCCCTTGCTCCAGAGAAAGCCGTCGTCGTCGCCGTGAACGCGAAACCGGAGCTTGCCCTCGCAGTCGACGGCGGCGAGGCGAATCGCGGCGGCCGGTACGACCAGCGGACGGCGCAGCTGCTCCGGGTAGACGATCGTGATCGCACCCGGGCCAACGACGAGACTCGCCTTCCGACGCAACCCGACCATCCGGCGCACGAGCACTGCGGTCGGCGCCAGCGCGGCGACCGCGATCGCCAGCAGGACCGCGCCGCGGGCGCCGCCCATCGGCTCGATGCCGACGCCGGCGACGACGGCGAGCGCAAAGCCCGCGACCGGCGTGCCGAGCAGGAGCGCCGCCAGGAGCGCAGGGATCACGGACCGCGGCCGCCGCGAGCGAAGCGGCAGCACGGTCGTGCTCAGCGGAGGGGCCCACGTGGTCACTCCTTGGATATCGGCACCATCGGCCGATGCACGACCCGGCCCGCTCGCTCGTCACCTCCGAGCGCCGCGGGGCGGCGAAGACGCCCGGTACGAGAACCGGAGCGCCGCGCTGCTGGCCTCCGTCTCCCACGCGCTCGTGGCGTCCGCCCACAACGTTCCCTCGACGGCCCGCAGCTCGACGCCCCGGCACGAGCGCGCGAGATCGAACCGAACGCGGCGCGTGAGCTCGGTCGGCGCGGCGGTACCGGGCGCGATCCGAGTGCGGGCGATCGCCGGCGGCGGGAAGTACCGGATCAGCGGGAGGACATCGCCGCCACAGCGGATTCGCGCGGTCAGGCTGACCCGGATCCTGGCCATGCCCTGCTTGTCGCGACCGACCGCCGTCGGCGTCAGCACGGGCGCCGCGAGCCGCACGCCGGCGGGAGCGCGCCCGCCGGACACCGCCTCCGCCGCGCCCAGGCGGAGCACGGCCTCGGGCGCCGTGCGGTCGATCTGGGGGACCGTCACGCGGCGCGGCTCCGCCCCGTGGCCCGCCGCCATCCCGGCATCCGGAGCGCCGATCCGCGGCCGCTCGGGAGCCGCCGGCCGCGGATCGTCGTCGCCACCGCACCCGGCGAAGATCAGTAGGGCGACGAGAACCGCTCGGGCCATGCCAACGATGCTAGGCACGACCTCGAGCGCACGGAAATAGCATCTCGCCGGTGTCTCATAAGCTGCGGGCATGACCGCCGACCCACGGCTTCTCCGGCCGTTCGTCGCCCTCGCGGACGAACTGCACTTCGGCCGCGCCGCCGAGCGCCTGCACATCACCCAGCCCGCGCTCAGCCAGCAGATCGCGCGCCTCGAGTACCAACTCGGCGTGCGGCTGTTCGATCGGACCCGGACGCAGGTGGAGCTGACCGAGGCCGGCGCCGCGATGCTCGCACCGGCGCGGACCGCGATCGATGCGATGGCCGCCGCCGAGGAGATCGCCCGCAGCCACGCCGGCGGCGAGGCCGGCGAGTTGCGGCTCGGGCTGTCGCCGGGCACGCACTACCTGGCGCAGGCACTGCTGGCGGAGTTCGCCCGCCGCCGCCCGCACGTGCGCGTCCGCGCCCGCCAGGACGGGTCGGGAGTGATCGCCGAGCAGGTGGCCGATGGGCAGCTCGAGCTCGCGCTCGGCTTCTGCACGGAGCCGATCGACGGCGTCGTGTGTGAGCCGCTGCGCGACGAGCCCGCCGTGGTCGCGGTCGCCGGCCATCACCCGCTCGCCGCCCGCGACGAGGTCGCGCTGACCGAGCTCGCCGGCGAGACGTTCGCGCTGGTCGACCCTCACGACGGCGCCGGCTACAACCGCGCGGTCGCGGCGCTCTGCCGCGACGCGGGCTTCGAGCCGCGTACCCGCCCCGACGCGCACGGGCCGATGGCGTGGGAGACCGCCGTGCGCAGCGAGCGGTGCGTCGGCCTCACGACGCGCTCGGCGGCGCCGTCGACCGCCCGCGGGGTTCGCCTGCTCGATCTCCGCCCGGCCGCGACGTTCCAGCTTGATCTCGTCCAGCCGGCCGGGCCGGAGACGGCGCGCCGCCCCGCCGCCCGCGCGTTCGCCGCCCTCGCGCGCGAGCTGGCTACTTCAGGAACACCGCCTCCGGAAGCAACGCGCTGACGACGTACTGCCCGGCGTCGACGATCTCGGAGATCTTGAGATCGACGCACAGGCTGCAGAGGACGTACGCGTCCTCGCGGCCGAGCTTGTAGGTCTCCTCGATGTGGTCGACCATCGCGCGCACGGCATCCTGCGCGCCCGCGAACAGGTCCGGGCCGACGCCGGTCGTGCCGTAGAACGGCGCGCTGTCCACGCGCGGTGTGAGCGGAGCCGGCGTGCGGTACTGCGGGCCCGGAATCGACCGGCCCTTCTCGAGCGTGAAGCGGAGTGACGAGTACATCGGCGCCTCGAGCCCGGTCACGCACACCTCGCCGTCGCCCTGGCAACCATGGGCGTCGCCGACCGAGAACAGCGCGCCGTCGAGCTCGACGGGCAGGTACAGCGTCGAGCCGCGCACGAGCTGCCGCGTGTCCATGTTGCCTCCGAACTTCCCGGGCGGCATGACCGGGACGGCGCTCGCTCCGGCGTGGCAGACGCCCATCGTGCCGAAGAACGGGGCGAGCGGGATCGCAATGTCCTCGCGCACGTAGGCGAAGTCGCCGTTGGAGATGTCGAAGATCCGCAGGTAGGCGTCCGGGAAATCGTCGGCCAGCAGGCCGAGCCCGGGGAGGATCGCGCTCCAACCCCAGCCCTGGGTGCGGATGTCGAGCACCTCGATGGCGAGCGTGTCGCCCGGCTTTGCTCCCTTCACCACGATCGGCCCCGCGAGCGGATAGACCCGGTCCCAGTCGAGTCCGGCAACGATCACGCCCACGTCCGAGTCGGGCCCGATCTGGTTGTCGCTGACGTCGCGCGTCCACACGACCACCGTGTCGCCCGAGTCGATCTCGAGTACGGGCTCGTGCCCGACGTCCCACGTGAAGTGCACCCGCTCGTCCGGCAGGTAATGGGTCCGCGGCACGTCTCCTCCTCGGTTGGCTCGCTCCGTCCGGCGGAGCCTATGGCGTTCAGCCGATCGGCGCCTCGACGGAGGCGAGCGCGCGGGCGAGCCGGCGGAACGGGCCGTCGGCGGCGAGCAGAGCTGCCTCGGTGCCGCGCTGCACGATCCGGCCGTGGTCGATCACGACGATCTCGTCGGCCCGCCTGACCGTCGAGAGCCGGTGGGCGATGATGATCGACGTGCGGCCGTGCAGGAGGCGGTCGAGCGCGCGCTCGATCAGCAGCTCGGTCGGGCGGTCGATGTTCGACGTCGCCTCGTCGAGGATCAGGATGCGCGGGTCGGCGAGCAGCGCGCGAGCGATCGAGATCAGCTGGCGCTCACCGGCCGACAGGCCGCTGCCGCCCTCGCGCACCGGGTGGTCGAGACCCTCGGGGAAGCGGCGCGCGAGCCGGTCGAGGCCGAGCGACGCCGCGGTCTCGCGCACCTCGGCGTCGGTCGCCTCCGGGCGCGCGAAGCGGATGTTGTCGGCGATCGTGCCGGAGAACAGGAACGGGTCCTGGAGCACCACGCCGAGCTGGCGGCGGTACGCCTGCAGGCTGAGCTCCCGCAGGTCGATCCCGTCGGCGCGGATACTGCCCTCCAGCGGGTCGTAGAAGCGCGCGACGAGCTTGGCCAGCGTCGACTTGCCGCCGCCCGACTCGCCGACCAGCGCGGTGCAGCCGCCCGCCGGCACGACGAGGTCGATGCCGTGCAGCACGCGCTTGGGACCGTAGGCGAAGTGGATGTCGTCGAAGCGGATCTCGCCGCGCAGGCGGCCGGGATCACGCGGGTGGTCGGGCTCGCGCACGTCGGCCTCGGTGTCGAGTACCGCGCTGACCTTGATCATCGCGGCGGTCGCCGACTGCAGCTGGCTGTAGATGTCCGAGAGCTCCTGCAGCGGCTGGAACACCAGCTGGAGCAGGAAGTACGCCGCGGCCAGCGTGCCGATCTCGCTGGTGGGCAAGACGCCGGCGCCGACCGCGAGCACCGCGACGGTCGCGATGACGCCGAGGAACTCGATCGACGGGAAGAACGTTGACGAGATCCGCTGCGCGTACACGTTGGCGCTGCGGTTGGCGCCGTTGAGCTCGTCGAAGCGCTCGCGGAACGCGTCCTCGCGCCGGAACGACTGGACGACCGCCATGCCTGCCACCGACTCGGCGAGGTGCGCGGTGACGCCGCCGATGCGGTTGCGGACCTCGAGCTGGGCGGCGGCGGAGCGGCGCTGGAACGAGCGCGTGAGCACGAGCGCGGGCGGCAGCACGACCAGCGCCACGAGCGCCAGCCGCCAGTCGTTGATGAACAGCGCCGTTATGGCCGCGGGCAGCAGCACGGAGCTGGTCACCAGCGTCGGCAGGCCCGACGAGAGCACGTCCGAGATCGCATCCACGTCGCTCGTCAGCCGAGCGATGATCCAGCCGGCCCGCTGCTCGGAGAAGTAGCGCAGCGACAGCGACGTCAGGTGGTCGAACAGCTCACGGCGCAGCCCCAGCACCAACTCCTGGCCGAACCGCGCCATGCCGCGGATCACGAAGCCGAACAGCGCCCAGCCGATGAGGCTGACGATCAGGTAGGCGACCGCCGCGAGGGCCAGCGTGTGCTCGTCCCGCGGCACGATGCCGTCGTTGATCGCCGCCCGCACGAGCAGCCAGCTCCCGCTCTGCGCGAACGCCTCGACAACCGCGCACCCGAGCAGCAGCGCGAGCCAGCCGCGGCGCTCGTCGACGTGGCGGCGCAGGCGCCGCAGGCCGGTGGGCGGATTACGCCGCAACCGCGTCCTCTCCGAACAGCGCGGTGAAGGCGCCGCCGCGCGCGAGCAGCTCCGCCGGCGTGCCGGTCTCGACGACCTCGCCGTCGTCGAGCACGGCGACACGGTCGGCGAGCGCGAGCGTCGACAGCCGCTGTGTCGCCACGAGCACCGCGCGACCCGCGAGCGCCTCGCGCAGGCGCGCGACGATCCGCAGCTCGGTCTCGGTGTCGACCGCCGACAGCGGGTCGTCGAGCACGAGCACCGGCGCATCGCTGAGCAGGGCCCGAGCAAGCGCGACCCGCTGGCGCTGGCCGCCCGAGAGGTTCACACCGCGCTCGCCGATCGTCGTGTCAAAGCCCTCCGGCAGCTCGGCGGCGAACGCAGTCACTCCGGCGATCTCGCACGCCGCCTCCACCTCGGCCCACGGCGCACCGGGGCGGCCCGCCTGCAGGTTGTCGCGCAGGCTCTCGGAGAACAGGATCGGGCGCTGGGTGACGAGCGCGGTGGCGCCGTGCACGTCGGCGAGCGCGAGCGCGCGCAGGTCGTGGCCGCCGAGGCTGACGGCGCCGGCGGTGGGGTCGTAGAACCGTGGCACGAGCCCGAGCAGCGTCGACTTGCCCGCGCCGGTCGGGCCGCAGATCGCCAGCACCTCGCCGGGCGCGACGTCGATGCTCACGCCGGCGAGGACCTCCTCGCCGCCGGGATAGGCGAAGCGGACGTCGCGCAGCGAGACGCCGACCGGACCGCTGCGGTCGATCGTCTGCGCGTGGTCGGGGTCGGCCAGCATCGGCACGCGATCGAGCCAGGCGAACGACCGGCCCGCCGACGCGAGCGCTCGCTGGCCGAGATTGATGATCCAGCCCATCGACTCGAGCGGCCACACGAGCTGCAGCAGCAGCTGGATGAACAGCGCGAACTCGCCGTAGGTCAGCGATCCCTCGATCACGCTGCGGCCGCCGGCGTAGAGCACGACGGCGACGGACAGCGACGGCAGGTAGAACAGGGCCGGGAGGTGGTGCGACTCGACGTTCGCCTGCCGCAGAACCTCATCGCGGACCGCGTCGGCGCGCACGGCGAACCGCTGCTGCACGTCTCCCTCGCGCCCGAACGCCTGCACCATCTCGATGCCGACGACCGCCTCGTTCGCCGACTCGGTGACGTCGGCCTTGCGCTGCTGGACCGCGCGCGAGATCGGCATGACGCGGTGTGCGAAGCGCCAGGCGACGACGGCGATCAGCGGCAACGGCAGCGCGCTCCAGAGCGCGAGCTCCGGGTTGGTGAGGCCGAGCACGATGCCCGCGCCGACGAGCATCATCACGCTCTGCGCGCCTTGCACGAGACCCCAGCCGATGAAGTAGCGGATCGGGTAGAGGTCGTTCGTCGCGCGCGAGACGACCTGTCCGGTCGGATGCATGTCGTAGAACGCGCGCGGGAAGCGCAGGTAGGCGGCGTACAGCAGCTCGCGCATGCGCGCCTCGACCCCGACGCCGACGCGCGCGGTCGCAAAGCGGCGCAGGAAGTTGATGCCCGCACGCACGAGGGCGAGCCCGGTGATCGCCAGAAGCTGCGGCCACAGCGGCCGCACGTCGTGCACGATCGAGCCGTCGATCGTGCGCGCGACGAGGATCGGGATCGCGAGCGACAACGCGCTGTACGCGAGCGCATAGCCAAGCCCGATCGCGGTCAGGCGCCACTGCTCGCGCCACACGCCGCCAAGCCGGCGGGCGGTCGCGCGGAGGTCGTAATCAGGTGGGTCGAAGGCGAGTGGATCGATCATCGGCAGCCGGCTGATGATGACGACTGGCCCGCACGGACCCGACGGGGTTCGCTACGGTCGGGAGTGGAGTCGCCGTGGCTACGACCGTTCCGTTTTGGATCATCGACGTGTTCGCCGAGCGCCCGCTGACGGGGAACCCGCTGGCGCTCGTGGCGCAGGCCGAGCTGCTCGACGAGGCGACGCTGCGGCTGGTCGCACGCGAGTTCAACCAGTCCGAGACCACGTTCCTGCTGCCCTCCCCGATGGACGCGACATGGCGCCTGCGTTCGTTCACACCGACCGGAGCGGAGGTCGTCGGGGCGGGTCACAACGCACTCGGCGCATGGTGGTGGCTCGCCGACGCCGGCCACCTCGAGCTGCACCTCGGAGCCGGGCACTTCACGCAACAGCTCGGCGACCGGGTACTGCCCGTCGACGTGCTCGCCGGTGACGGCGGGCGCCCCGTCGCGATCGCGATGGACCAGGCGCCGGCGCGGTTCGACGCGACCGTCCCGGACGCGGCGCGGCTCGCAGCGGCGCTCGGCCTGGAGACCGGCGAGCTGCGTTCCGATGTCCCGGCCCAGGTCGTCGACACCGGCGCGGCGCACCTGCTCGTCCCGGCCGTCGACCACAACGCGGTCGACCGCGCCCGGCCCGACGCCCCGGCGCTCCTTGCCGAGCTTCAGGCCGTCGACGGCCAGGGCTGTTACCTGTACTCGCTCGACCCGCCGGTGCCGGACGCGACGGCCTATGCACGCTTCTTCAATCCCACGGTCGGGATATGGGAGGACCCCGCGACCGGCAGCGCCGCCGGTCCGCTCGCGTGCCAGCTGGTCGCGCGAGGTCTTGCCCCGGACGGGTCGACGATCGTCGTCGAACAGGGGCACGCGATGGGACGCCCAAGTCGCATCCGCGTCGATGTCTCGGGCGCGTCCGTGCGCATCGCGGGTGCCGGCGTCGTCGTGGCCGAGGGGAAGTTGAGCATCTGATGACCGAGACCGACGAGCGCAACCTCAGACGCGCGATCGAGCTCGCGGGCGAGGCGCGGCAAGCCGGCGACATGCCGTTCGGATCGCTGCTCGTGGGGCCGGCCGGCGAGGTGCTCGCCGAGGATCGCAACACGGTCCTCAGCGACCGCGACGTGACGGCGCATCCGGAGCTCAAGCTCGCCCGCTGGGCGGGGCGCGAGCTGGCGCCCGGCGTCGCGCGCGACACGACCATGTACACGAGTTGCGAGCCCTGCCCGATGTGCCGCGGGGCGATCGCCCGCTCTGGCCTTGGGCGCGTCGTCTTCGCGCTGTCGGGAGAGCAGCTGGGCGAGCTCAGGCCGCCCGGCGTCGCCGGGCCGGACGCTGCCGCGGTTCGCTACGACGGGCCGGCGCTGCTCAAGGAAGCGCAGATCCCCGTCCGCGGCTACTACGACTGAGCAGCCGCATTCCCCAGGATCCTGGGATGGACGCCGGTTCGGTGATGCCTCACCGTTCGGCGGATGGCAAGCACCGCTCAGGCCGTTGAGCC
The DNA here is from genome assembly GCA_963792385.1 of uncultured Solirubrobacteraceae bacterium. GTDB lineage: Bacteria > Actinomycetota > Thermoleophilia > Solirubrobacterales > Solirubrobacteraceae > DASSUW01. Next base: position 610,943 of record CAWBVZ010000006.1, read on the forward strand.
GTTTCCGCTGATGCGCTTCGTCCAGGCGCTCAACGGGTGCCGGACTCTCGACCAGCTTGGACGCACATTCACCGCCGGATTCGGTCGCCTGCTGGCGGTTCCAATGTTCGGGTTCAACGTGGTCCACCCGGGCACCACGCGGCTGCGCCACCACGTAGCCGCGAACGTCAGCGACGTCTTCGTGACGCGGTACATCCGTGAGGTGATGGACGACGACCCCCTGCGCGTCGAGGCCCATGAATCCGGGCGGGTCGTCTACAACCTCGACCTGATGTCGCCGCTCGAGTGGGAGGAGAGCGACGCCTATCGCCGGGCCTACTCGATGCAGCGGATGCGGCACGTCGTCGAGGCGCCGCTGATGGCCGCCGGCCAGCCAGTCGGCAGCCTGCACTTCGCCACCAACGCCGTCGAGCACGACGTCGGCGCCGGTGACATTCAGCTGGCCGAAGCGCTGGCGGACGTCCTCGCACAAGCCGTAGTGGACATCGACTCGCGCGAGCACGTCGCGCGCGAGCGCGAGGAGGCGCGCGCCGCGCTCGAGGTCAGCAGGGTCGCCGTCGTGGTCAGCGACCCGTCCGCGACCGAGCTGCGGCTCAACGAGTCGGCCCGGCGACTGCTCGCCGACGTCGTCGATGCAGACGAACGCCTGCACCGGATGCTCGGCCGCCGCGCCGAGGATGGGCCGTCCTCGCGCCGGCTCGACGTCGACCTGCTGACCGGAGATACCGCGACGCTGCACGCGGACTTCAACCCGCTCGGCGACGACACCGGCGCGCTCGTCGCCGTGCTCGACCTGCAGCGCAACCATCCGCGCGTCTCGCCGGCCGCCCTCGCCACCTTGACGCCGCGCGAGGCCGAGGTGGCCGCGCTCGTGGTCGACGGGCTCGCCGATCGCGAGATCGCCGAACAGCTGTTCCTGAGCCACCACACGGTGAGCCAGTACGTGAAGCGCATCTACCGCAAGCTCGACGTCGATTCGCGCGTCGGGCTCACGCGGCTCCTGCTGGGCGCGCCGCCGGCAGCGGCTACGCCCCGAGCCGAGTGAGCGCAAGCTTCAGCACGTCCGCACGGGTGCGCGCGCCGTGATCGGCGGCGATGAAGTGGCTCCCGATCCAGAGCGAGTAGAAGACCATGCAGCGAGCCTCGACCTCGTCCGCGTCGGGGCCTAGCGCGCCGAACAGCGAGCGCAGGTATTCCATGCGCCGGTTGTCGACGCGCCGGAGACGCTCCGCGACGGTCGGGTCGCGCCGGGCCCAGTCGCGGACTGCGAGGTCGGTCCTCAGCGGCTCGTCACCGGAGCCGGCGAGCGCGGAGAGCCGCCGCAGCTTTGCCGTCGCGTCTCCGCCCTCGCTCTCGACGCGCTCGATCACGTCGTCGACGCTGATCCGCTCCCACGTGTCGAGGATCTCCTCGAGCAGCGCGCGCCGGTCGTCGAAGTGCCAGTAGAAGCCGCCCCTGGTGACCCCGAGCGCCTGCGCCAGCAGCTCGATCCGGACGGCGTCCGGGCCGCCGGCCGCGAGAGCTAGCAGGCCCTCCTCGATCCAGCGGCTGCGTGGCGTGCGGGTCGCGGCAGGGCTCATTCCTCGTTCCATACAGTAGTGTATGGAACGAGATGAACGTCCCGCTGATCGCCGCCGGAGCCCTCGCCACTGTCGGCGCCGCCGTTCACGGGGTCGGAGGCGAGGTCCTCGTCGTGAGAAAGCTCTCGCCGGCGATGCTGCCGTCCAGTCGCTTCGGCGGCCCGCGGGCGACCAAGACGATGATCCACGCCTCCTGGCACCTCACGACCGTCGCCTTTCTCAGCGTCGGATCCGGGCTGCTGCTGTCAGGGTCGGTCGTCCACGGCGACACCGCCCGCGGAATCGGCCTGCTCGCCGCCGCCGCGTCGACCGGCTTTGCGGCCGTTACGGTCGCTCTGGGCGCCGCCTCCGGCCCATCGCCTCGATCGTTGTACCGGCACCCCGCTCCCGCGCTGCTGACCGCCACCGCCGCGCTGGCGTGGTGGGGCGCGCTTTCTGAGCGGCGGGGCTAGACGCCTTCGGCGGTGGCGGCGAGCGCGCCGTCGCCGAGCGCCTTCGCCAGCAGCGCGCGCAGCACGCCGCGCTCCTCGGCGTCGAGGGCACCGAGCGCCTCGTCGGTCACGCTCTCGACCGCGCGCTCGGCGCGCACCAGCGCCTTGCGACCGGCAGGGGTGCTGCGGACGATGTGGCGGCGGCGATCCTCGCGATCGCGCTCGCGGACCGCGAAGCCGCGCTCCTCGAGGCCGTTGAGCAACAGCACGACCATGTTGGCGTCGATCCCCATGACATCGCTGAGCTCGCGCTGCGTCGTGCCGGACTCGCCCAGGTAGCTCAGCATCACGAACTCCTTGAGCCGCATCCCGAGCTGATCCTCATCCACGAGCCGGTACGCGCTCCGCGCGAGGCGCGTCAAGAGCACGACGGCGCCGGCGGTCGTGCGGGTCGGCGTCGGCGTATTCATGAGGGCCTACAGGATACCATCTTCAAGATCGTCATGTCTTCCTAATCGTCATGATATGGTGATGATCATGAAGACAAGAGACAAGCGATGGCTGGCCCTCGCGGTGGTCTGCATGGGCCAGCTGATGTTGATCCTCGACGCGACGATCGTGGCCGTCGCGCTCCCGGTGATCAAGACCGACCTGCATTTCTCTTCCTCGTCGCTCACGTGGGTGCCCAACGCCTACCTGATCGCGTTCGGCAGCTTCTTGCTATTGGGCGGCCGCCTGGGCGACCTCATCGGCCGCACGCGGATGTTCCTCGCGGGCATCGCGATCTTCACCGGCGCCTCGATGCTGTGCGGCTTCGCCGACAGCGAGGGAATGCTGATCGCCGCACGTTTCGTGCAAGGCATCGGCGCCGCCGTCGGCGCCTCGGCGATCCTCGCCCTGATCGTCGTCGAGTTCCCCGACCCGGCCGAGCGGATCCGGGCGATGTCCGCGTACACGTTCGTCAGCGTCGCGGGCGGGTCGATCGGCCTGATCGCCGGCGGCCTGCTGACCCAGGCACTGGACTGGCACTGGATCTTCTTCATCAACCTGCCGATCGGCATCGGCGCCTACCTGCTCGGGATGGCCACGCTCGACCGCGACCGCGGCCTCGGGCTCGGCCGTGACGTCGACGTCCTCGGCTCCGTGCTGATCACCGGCGCGACGATGACCGCCATCTATGCGATCGTCGGCTCCGAGCAGTACGGACTCGGCTCCGCGCGCACGCTCGGGTTCGGCGCGATCGCCGCCGTGATGTTCGCTGCGTTCGTGACCGTCGAGCGGCGGATCGCCAACCCGATCCTGCCGCTCGCGATCATGCGGCTGCGCAGCCTGTGGGTCGCCTGCCTTGTGCGCGCGCTGATGGTGTGCGGCATGTGGGCGACGTTCTTCGTCGGGGCGCTCTACCTCGAGCGCGTGCAAGGCCTAGGCCCGATCGCGGCGGGCGCGGCGTTCCTGCCCCAGACGCTGACCGTCGCGGCGTTCTCGCTGGGGCCGACGAACTGGCTGATCCAGCGGTTCGGCGAACGGCGCATGTTGCTGTTCGGCCTCACCGCGCTGACTGCCGGCCTCGTGGTGTTCGCGATCGTCCTCCAACCGGGCGCGGCGTACTTCCCGCAGCTGTTCCTCGCCTTCGTGCTGATCGGCGTCGGGGCGGGCACGTCGTTCATGGTGCTCATGACGCTCGCGCTGGCCGATGTCCCGGCGCGCGACGCCGGGATCGCCTCGGGCCTCCTCAACGTCTCGGTGCAGATCTCCGCGGCGCTTGGGCTGGCGGTGCTCGGAACCATCGCCGCGAGCCAGACGAACGCCCTGGAGGCGCACGGCAACACGACGATCGAGGCGCTCGCCGGCGGCTACCAGCTGGCGTTCATCGTGGCCGCGGGGTGCGTCGCGGCGGGGCTGCTCGCTTCGATCCTGTTGATGCGCGCGCCCGAGCCGGCGGCTGTCCCGGCCGCCGCCGAGGCCGAGCTCGAGCTCGACCTGGCGGCGTAGGAGTACCGGGCGGCGGGCGCTGCGTCGGCTCAGCGCACGATCCGGAGCGCGACCGCCCGCCGCCCGCCGCGGTTGCCCGCGGCGTCCTTCGGCGTCGCGCGCAGCGTGTAGCGACCGGGCGGGAGCGCCCGCTTGCCGACACGGCCACTGAACGCGAGCTTCGAACGCCCCGCACCGACCGCGCGGGAGAAGCCGCCCTTGCGGGTGTTCAGCGTGCAGCGCCTGCGCTTGCGATTGGCGCGCGTCGGCTTGCGGCAGCGCCCGCCGACGCGGCGACCCGTGCTCACCGCGAACGCGTCGAAGCGGACGGTCGCCGGCTCGCTGAGATCGAGCGTCAGCGTGGTGCCCCGCCGCGCGCGGAACCGACGCGGCGCCGCCGAGAAGCGCGACAGGATCGGCGCCGTGCGATCGGTGCCGGCGCCGCCCGCGGGAGGCGGGGTGATGCCCTCCAGCCGCGCGACCGCGATGTCGTCGTCGGGCTGGGTCGCCCCGGCAACCACGATCCGGCCATCGGCCTGCACCGCCACCGCATTTGCGAAATCGCCTGCCCCGAAGCCGACGGTCGTCCTGCCGTCGGCGCTGAACGTCGGATCGAGCGCGCCACCCGGCTGCAGTCTCGCCACCGCGAAGTCGACGTCCACCACGGAGACGGCCACAGCGCCGGCGACGACGATCCTGCCGTCGGGCTGCAACGCCGCCGCGTAGGCCGCCTCGAGGCCGAAGAGCCCGAAGGCGATCTCGGACGTCCCGCCGCTGCCGAACGTGGCGTCGAACGTACCGTTGGGGTTCAGCTGCACGACGACGACGTCGTAGAGGGCACCGCCGTATCCGGCGACGACGATCTTGCCATCGGGGCGCACCCGCACGGCCTTCGCTGCGACCTCGCTGCCGGTTCCGAAGGTCAGCTTGCCGGTGCCGGCGAAGGTCTCGTCCAGCGTGCCGTCGACGTCGTAGCGTGCGACGGCCATCCGGGGCGAGGTGGGACTCCACGTGACGCCGGCGACGACGATCTTGCCGTTCGGCTGCAGCGCCACCGCGTTGGGGGTGTCCTGGGCGCCGAAGTCTGCGTCCGCGAAGCTGGTGCCGTCCGGCGAGCCGTCGGGCTTCAGTCGCGTGACCGCGAAGTCGGGGTTGTTGTTGACGCTGTGCGAGCTGACGACCACGATCGCGCCGTCGGGCTGCACGATGATCCCCGAGATCTGCGACTGCTCGCGGGAGCCGAACACCTTCTTCCCGTCGCCGTCCGCTCCCCCCGGGTCGAAGCTCGCGTCGAGCGCGCCCCCGGGCAGGAAGCGCGCGATCGCCATGCCTTCGTTGTCCGTCGTGCCCGCGACGAGGATCTTGCCGTCTGATTGCAGCGCCGCCGCGTATGCCATATCGATGCCGCCGAAGTCCGCGACAGCCGTCCCATCGTCGCCGAAGACGGTGTCGAGCGACCCGTCGGGGTTGAGCCGTGAGACCGTGAAGTTCTCGTTCGGGCCGCCGTGGCCGGCGACGAGGATCTTGCTGTCGGATTGCACGAGCACCTCCACCGCACGGTCGGCGCCGCCGTAGTTCACGGTCCGCTTGCCGTCGCCGTCGAAGGTGGGATCCAGGTCGCCCGCGTCCGCCTGCGCGACGCCCGCCGGCGCCGCCAGCAGGATCACCGCCAAGGCGACCGTCGCCATGCGCCGAACCGGCCCGATGTTCTTTGTGATGATCATCGGCCGACGCTAGGTCGGAGCGCGTCCGCCGCGAAACGGGACAACGGCCCATGTTGGGCACGGCAGCTGCCTATGTTGTGTGCTCAGGCCGTCGCGATCACGTAGCGCCAGTTGTTGGTCATCGCGTAGCCGCCCGACGCGGTGCGAAATGGCGCGATGGCGGCGCCGACCGCGGCCGCGGCTCGGCGCTCCCCGGCGGCGACGATGGCCTTGACCGCAGGACCCGACGACAGCAGGCCGCGGATCGCGGTCTCGTGATCCGGATACTCCCAGCGAGCCGTGACCTCGTCGACCCGCACCGGGGTCAAGCCTGCCCGGCGGGCGAGTCGGTCGAGCGCGTTCGGCGCCGACAGCGCGAACGGCCCCGGCGTCCCGGGCGGGGGCGCGGGCAGCAGCGAACCGAGCGCCGTCAGGTACGCCGCCGCTTCGCAGTCCTCGGGTCGGCCCCAGGCGAGGGCCGCGACCGCCCCGCCCGCGGAGACTGCGCGTCGTGCCTCGCGCATCGCGGCCGACGGGTCGGCGGCGTACTGGAGGGCATTGAAGGCCGTCACGACGTCGAAGCAGCCGTGGTCGTAGGGCAGCGCCTGCATCTCGCCGACGCGGAAGGCGCCGTCCGGAACGCGGTCGCGCGCGGTCTCGACCGCGGGCGGCGACGCATCGATGCCACTGACCTTCGCGCCGCGCCGGCGCGCAATCTGCGCGGCCACACCCGATCCGCAGCCCACGTCGAGCAGGCTCGTGCCCTCGCCCACCCCGGCAGCCTCGAGCACCGGCGCATACATCGAGCTCTGGGCCGGCTCCTGCACGTCGGCCCAGTCGCGCGCCCGCGCGCTCCACAGCATGCCTTGGACGCCCGCCGTTCCCGTCATCGCCTCGCCCTCTGAAAGTGGCGCGCGAGCACCTGCCGGACCGTCCGGTCGCCAATCGCGACGCCTTGCTCGATCGAGGAGCGGTAGTGGATGCCTCCCCAGATGCGCGCCTCCGTGACCTCATCCCGGAGATCTCGGACCGTCGCGAAACGACGGTCCCCAAGGCCCGTGAGGCTCGGCACGGTGAAATCGACCCGGCGCGTCCCGAGGAACCGCGCGATGGCACGGCCGGTGGCCGGCACGGCGCACGCATGCGCGCTCGGGTACTCGGGATGGTTCGGCGTGGCCGGGAGCAGCGGAGACCAGACCGGATCGCCCTCGGTCGCGCTGTTGCCGTCCGTCCCGCCCGCGCGGACTGCGGTGATCGGCCGCCAGCGAACGTAGTGGTACTTCGCGTCGAAGCAGGCGATCAGCGCATCGGCGTACGTGACGGAGACCATCGCCATCAGCCGCGCGGCCTCGACGACGTCAAGGGCACGGTCGTGGACGAGCGTGCGGAAGGAGGCGTGTGCCTGCTGCACGGGAGGCTCCGCCCAGAACCGCGCCGCAAGCGTCTGCTCGGCGGTCCGTGTCGTGCTCGCGCTCGAGCCGATCTCCTTCACCTCGTTGTAGTCGCGCGCCCAGCGCCGGCTCGGGAGCGCCGGCGGCCCTGCCGGCCGGAACTGGGAGGACCAGTGGAGGCTGAACGGCCGCATGAGCCCGAGGTAGGTCCCGATCGGCGGCATGGGCGCGGTCGGGATCCAGATCCCAGGGACCGGCGGGTCCGGCGGCGTGTACGTCACCGGCGCCCGGAAGCCGTCGTGGGCGCGCTGGGCGATCAGTCGCGCCGCGACCTTCTCGCCGACGGCGACCCCGCGCGTCTTCGCCCGGCCATCCGCGATCGTGGCCAGCGACGCCGCGTACGCCGGGTCGAGGATCGCCGGCCGCTGAGCCGGCAGATGATGCGCCAGGACGCGGTGCGCGGCGGCGGCGACAGCCGCCTCGGCAGAGGCGCGGCGAGGCGCGCGGACGTCGACCGCGAACGGCCGGTACTGGCCGTGCACCGCCATCACCGAGTCGTAGACCGCGATCGCCTCGTAGGCGAAGATCACGTGGCCTTCGGCCGGCGTCAGGCCGGACGCGGTGAACGCCTCGACGCCGACGGCGTCCCAGTGCGAGACGTAGCCGTCCGGCGGCCCTGGATCGTGGTCGTGGGCGCGGCTCGTGGCGGCGGCGCCGAGCTGAGCCGCTGCGACCGCGAACAGTGCGAGGGCGACGGAGCAGAGTCTTCTCATGGCGGGCGACGATCCCAGAGCGGCACGGGCGATCAAGTGCAAGAAATGAACTTGTCGGCCGGCTGATCGCGCGCAACACTCGGCCCGTGCGCACCTACGGCCAGTACTGCCCGGTCGCGCGGGGAGCCGAGATCTTCGCGACCCGCTGGACGCCGATCATCGTGCGCAACCTGCTGCTCGGCTGCCGCACCTTCGGCGAGCTGTACGCCGGCGCGCCGGGCATACCGCGGGCGCTGCTCTCCCAGCGACTCCGGCAGCTCGAGGCGCACGGGATCGTCCGGCGCCTCCCCAACCCGCGCGGCCGTGGCTCGCTGTACGAGCCGACCGAGGCGTGCGAGGACCTGCGAGCGGTGTGCGACGCGCTCGGCGCCTGGGGAGCGACCTGGGTGGAGATCGCTCCGGAGCACCTCGACCCCTACGCGGCCCTGTGGGGCATGTGCCGCGGGATCCGCTACCTGCCGCTGCCCGAGGGGCGGGTGACGATCCGGTTCGAGCTCCGCGACCGGCCGCGCAACCAGCGGCGGCTACTGGCTGCTCGTACACCGACCCGAGCCGGAGGTCTGCGTGAAGCCGCCGGGCTTCGAGGAGGATCTCGTCGTGACGACCGAGGCGGCGTGGCTCGCCCGCTGGGTCCTCGGCCAGGCCTCTCTCGGACACGGCATGAAGGCTCGCCAGGTCGAGGTCGAAGGCCCCCGGCACCTGGTGCGCACGCTGGGCACATGGGGCGCGCAGGGCGCACGGGCGGCGCAGACCTGGGGCCGCGAGACCCCCGCGCGTGCCTGACATGCGCAGCTACGAGGAGACCCGCCGGCTCCGGCGAGTGGTGCGGCGAACGGCAGCGACGCGTCCGCTCGCGTGGCTGTACGCCCGGATACAGCAGCCGGTCGACCGACTCGTCTACCGCCTCACGCGAGGGAGGACGACCCTCTCCTCATGGATGGGCGGCGTGGAGCTGGCGATGCTGACCACTACAGGCGCGAGGACGGGCCGGCAGCACACGCTGCCCGTGCTCGCACTGGTCGACGACGACGGGATCGTCGTGATCGCGTCGAACTTCGGCCGCCCGCGCAACCCGGCCTGGTACTACAACCTCCGCGCAGATCCACGAGCCTGCGTCGTGGTCGACGGTGTGGCGCACACGGTCGAGGCGCACGAGCTCGCCGGCGAGGAACGAGAGCGTTACTTCCAGCGGGCTGCCGAGATCTACCCGGGCTTCGAGCGCTATCGCCGCTGGGCGTCCGAGCGCCGCATCCCGGTCTTGCGACTGCACCCGCTGCCGTGAGACGTAACGCGCCCCGCGCGGCTGGGCCGCGCGGGGCGTGTGGGAGGGGGTGTCACCAGGTCGAGTCGAACGTGCCCGGGCGCTGCACCGGGGGGATCTCACGCACGGTGGGGAGCGAGAATGCGTGAGCGGTGGCGACAGGCGGGCGCGGTGTGATGGTGACGGTCACAGCGAGCTCCGGTTAGCGGCGGCGGCGATGCACGCGCACGTTGTGGACGGCCGTGGCGTGGACGATGTTGATGTGGGTCGGGCTCATTGGTGAAGCCTCCCACCACGTGACAACTGCCTCTATCGCGCTGGCCAGCGTGTTCGAGTGCGGCTCTCCCCTGCCCGTGTGCGGCCAGCCGTACGAGCCGCTAGGCGAGCGCGTACGGGAAGTCGGTGAGGCGCTCGTAGCCGTCCTCGGTGACGAGGACGAGGTCCTCGAGGCGGCAGCCGCCGAAGCCCTGGCGATAGAGGGCGGGCTCGATGGCGATGACGTCGCCGGCGACGAGCTCGTCGCCGAGACGCCCGAGGTTCGGGCGCTCGTGGACATCCAGGCCGACGCCGTGCCCCAGCCCGTGCGCGTAGCCGTCGACCATCTCCGCGCCGGGCGCCTTGGTCCGCTGCGTCGGCCAGCCGGCCGCCTCGAACGGCTCGCACGACGCGGCCCAGACCGCGGTGCCGTCCGCCCCCGCCCGGATGAGGGCGTAGGACGCGTCGAGCGCCTCGTGGCAGAGGCGCCACATCTCGGCCAGCTGCGCGGGCGGCTCGGTGCCGCCCGCGACGAACGTCCGCGTCATATCGGACCAGCAGCGCGACCGGCGGTCGCGCGGCCACAAGTCGACGACGACCGGCTCGCCGGGCGTGAGTGGGCCCTCGCCCATCTCGTGGTACGACGCGCTCTGGGCGCCGGGGGCGACCATCGCGTCGTCGAAGTCGCAGCCGCGCTCGTCATAAACCGCCCGGATAGCCGCGCGCACGCTCTCGACCGGGCGACACTCCGCGATCATGTCGCGGGCGACGGCCATCGCCGCCTCCGCGGTCGCCTGGGCGCGCCGGATCCCGTCCAGCTGGTACGCGGTCTTCACCCGGCGACGGGCGACGAACAGGTCGGAGTCGACCCGCAGCGTGACGCCCGCGGCGCGCAGCGCGTCGGCCAGGAAGACCGGGAAGTGCGGCGGCACCGCCGCCTCGCCGATGCCGAGCTCCGCACAGGCGCGCGGGACCACATTCGCCCAGATCTCGTGCTCGTCGTTGCACGTCTTGACCAGCTCGTCCCAGCCGTAGCCCTCGCGGGGCAGGACCTCGACGCCGTGCTCGGGAAGGTGGACGGCGTCGGCCGGCCAGATGACCGCGGCGCGACGGCCGTGACCGTCCTCGAAGTACGGGAACGGATCGACGATCACCGTGGGAATCACGTGAAAGAGATCCGTGTCCGTCTCCGTCGGGCCGTACATGAGGACCGCGGTCACGGCGCTGAAGTATCGCGGCGTCGCCCGCCCGGCGGAAGGCTCAGTGCTTGACGCGACGGTACGTGAGGTTCAGCACTCCGGTCCCGAACGTCTTCGAGCTCACGAGCTCGAGCGGGAGGCTCGCCTCGTCCGCCGGAAACAGCCGCGCCAGGCCGCCGCCGACGACGATCGGGTGAACGAGCAGGTTGAGCTCGTCCAGGAGACCCTCTCGTAGCAGCCAGCGCACGGTGGTGGCGCTACCGGACATCGAGATGTCGCCGCCGTCCTGCGCCTTGATGTCGGACAGCGTCCCGGCCACGTCGCCGCTGACGACCTCGGAGTTCTGCCAGTCCGCCGCCTGCAGGCTGCTGGAGACGACGTACTTCTTCATCCCGTTCATGACGTCGCCGAACGGCTCGTCGGCATGCTCGGGCCAGTACGCCGCCCACTCGTCGTAGAGCACGCGGCCCATCAGCATGGCGTCCGTGGTGGCGAAGCCCGCGCCGACCGCCGCCCCCATGTCGTCGTCGAAGTACGGGAAGTGCCACTTGTCGGGCGACTCGACGACGCCGTCCAGGGAGATGAAGAAGTTCGACTTGAGCTTGCGCATTGGAGCGTGCCTCCTGGGCTGGTTGGTCTCGTCGCTTAAGCGAGCAGGGCGTCCATCTGGCCGACCGACTGCGGGAACACCGCGAATGCGCCCCCGCGCTCCAGCCGCTGCATGTGCTCGCTGGACGCGAAGGCGAAGCGCAGCTCCATGCGGGTGCTGCCGCCGCGCTCGGTGAGCTGCATCTGCACCGCGGTGGTCGGCGTGTCCGCGTTCGGCGTCCCGTCGCGGTTGGCGAAGCCGTCGGTGAACTCGAGTGACCTGGGCGGGGCGACCGAGGTGACGCGCCACCAGCCGCGAGACTGCTCGCCCTCCGGGCCGGTCATGACGTAGGTCACCTCACCGCCGGCGGCCAGGTCGTGCTTCTCGAAGGTCGCCGGGTGGGTCGGCGGCCCCCACCAGCGCTCGAGCTGCCGCGGGTCGGCCCACAACTCCCACACCCGCTCGATCGGGGCGTCGAAATCGGCGACCAGGGTGAGGCTGAGGCTGTCGAAGTCCTTCTCGACGCTGACGATGCTCATCCGCCCTCGAGCAGGTCGGCCATCCGGTCCACACGCCCGCGCCAGGCCGTCTCGAGCTCGTCGAGGACCCGCCGCGCCCGGCCCACGGCATCGGGATCGGTGCGCACGAGCTGCTCCCGCCCGCGGCGCTCCTTGATGACCAGGCCCGCGCGATCCAGCACCGTGACGTGCTTCTGCACCGCGGCGAAGCTCATCGGGTAATCGCCGGCGAGTCGCGTCACCGACGGCTCGCCCGCGACGCAGCGGCGGAGGATGTCTCGGCGCGTGGCGTCGGCCAGGGCATGGAAGAGGCGGTCCACCTCGTCGTCGGTCAGCTCACCTACAACCATTCGGTTGTAGGTTACGGCCGCCGCTGCTCGATGTAAAGGATCGTCACCGCGCTGACGCGATCGAATAATCCGGCCGACTCTGCGTTATTGACGGAGAACCGCGGCCGGCGTTGCCTGTCCGCCATGACTCACGACCACCCAGGAGGTACCGGGATGACCACCGCCGGATGGACGATCGCCATCATTGCCATCCTTATCGTCGCTGCGATCGCGTGGCGCGAGTTCGGCGGCAAGGAGGACCTCATGCGAGGTCGCAGCCGTCGGCGGCGACTGTGACCCGTCAGGACTGGAACAGTGAAGGGGCGGAGTCTCTCCGCCATGTCTTACAACACCCAAGGAGGTATCGGGATGACCATCTCGACCACCACACCGGGCACCCGCGCACGCGCCCGACGGCTCGGCGTAGTCCTCGCTCTGACCCTGACCATGTTCGGGCTGAGCGCATCCGCGGCGTCCGCGGGCGTTCCCCAGCAGATCCGGACCCACGGCGGACACGCCGTGTTCGATGACCTTGGCGAGCTTCTCGTGGTCAAGGACACGCGCGCCGACGGCCTCAGCGTGATGGCGAACCTGACCTGGCGCAATCAGTCGGTAACGGTGCGCGACTCCGGCCCCGGTGGCGGCGGGACGACCAGGAATCTCTCCATCCGCGAGGGCACTCCCGTGTCGCTGATCATGTGTTACACGGTCGGCGGCGTCGTCGCGAAGTGCAGCCGCGCGCAACGCGGCGTGGCGTAGCCGTGAAGTGGCCAACTTTGGCGCTGGCCGCGGCGGCGGCCAGCGCCGCGCTGGCTGTAGCGATGCCGGCGCCCCCCGCGGTCGCGGCCGACACGCAGATCCTGCTGGTGCACGGCTACGGGCCGTCCGCGCAGGGGAAGGATTGCAACGGAAGCACCTGGAAGGACGCGCTGCGCTACTACCAGGACGCGGGCGGGCGCAAGCGCTCGTCGCTGACCACGATCGGCTACTACGCGGGCGACGAGCGAGGCTGCGATGCCGTCATCGGCGACGGCCGGGCGTCGAACGAGCGGCCGATCCAGGACATCGCCCGGGACTTGGCGATCTACATCGACGACAGGTACACCAGCAAGGGCAAGCCGGTTGACGTCATCGGACATTCGATGGGCGGGCTGATCGCCCGCATCGCCCTGCTGGGCTCGGCACAGGGCTGGGCCGGCTTCCCGTCCAAGAAGCTCAACGTGGACGACGTCGTGACGCTCAGCTCACCGCACCAGGGCGTCGCGCACCCGTCCGCGCACGACGACGAGCAGTGGCAGCAGATGCGCCCGGGGTCGGCCTTCATCGAGCGGTTGCACGAGAAGGGCAGCAGCTTGGGCGACGGCTGGGCCAGCGGCACCGACTGGAGCCTCGTGGGCTCGCGCGAGGACACGACGGTCAGACACGACTCCGCGATCGACAAGGGCCACCACGCCGATCAGAAGTACGGCTACCAGGGCAACCCCGGAGACAGCGGCGAGGTCGACCACAGTGGCGTCAGGACGCTCTACGGGCGCAACAAGTACGAGTTGCAGTACTGGCACGCCTCGGGCGATCACCGGCCCCATCACACCGACAGCGGCTGGTCGCCGCTGAAGACCGCGTTCCAGGCGGCCACCAAGCTCGGCGACGGGCTGCCGAAATGAGCACTGGCGGATGGACGAGTTCAACGGCCGGCCGTACTGTGATCGGCATGACCACACCTGCCCAGGCTGTCCCCGTCATCACCGGAGTCGACTTCGTGACGCTCCCGGCGAAGGACATCGAGGCCTCCCGCCACTTCTACGGCACCGTGCTCGGCCTGCCGTTCGTCAAGAGCTACGGCGACATGCCGGCGAGCGAGTTCCAGGCGGGCAATCTCACGCTTTCGGTGATGGAGCCAGGGGCGTTCGGCCAGGAGTTCCGCACGCACGGGCTGCCCGTCGCGTTGCGGGTCGACGACGTCGCCGCCGCCCGCGAGTCACTGGAGGCACAGGGCGTCGAGTTCGTGAGCGAGACGTTCGACAGCGGCGTCTGCTGGCAGGCGATGTTCCTCGACCCGGCGGGCAACGTCCTGGGCCTTCACCACCGCTACGCGCCGGGCGGCGGGCTGTCGTAGCCGGACGCCAGTGTCGGCCGCCGAGCGGCCGACACTGGGCATTCGGATCAGTTCAGGTCGAACCGGTCGAGGTTCATCACCTTGACCCACGCCGCGACGAAGTCGTGCACGAACTTCTCGCGCGCGTCATCGCTCGCGTAGACCTCCGCGAGTGCGCGCAGCTCGGAGTTCGAGCCGAAGACGAGGTCGGCGCGGGTACCGGTCCACTTGAGGTCGCCCGTGGCGACGTCGCGGGCCTCGAACACGTCCCCGGAAGCGGTCCACGCCGTGCCGAGGTCGAGCAGGTTCACGAAGAAATCGTTCGTGAGCGACTCGGGCCGCGAAGTGAGGACGCCCAGCGCGGACTGCTTGTGGTTCGCGCCCAGGACGCGCAGGCCGCCCACGAGGACGGTCAGCTCGGGGGCGCTCAGGGTCAGCAGGTTCGCGCGATCGACCAGGAGGTACTCGGCCGGAAGCCGGTGCCGCTCCGGCCTGAGGTAGTTGCGGAACCCGTCCGCGGTCGGTTCGAGCGCCGCGAAGGACTCCACGTCCGTCTGCTCCTGCGCCGCGTCCGTGCGGCCCGGCGTGAAGGGAACCTCGACGTCGACGCCTCCGTTGGAGGCTGCCTGCTCGACGGCGGCGGAGCCGGCGAGGACGATCAGGTCGGCGAGCGAGACCGGCTTGTCGAAGGCCGCTTGGATCCCCTCGAGGGTGCTCAGCACCGTCGCCAGCTGCTCGGGGTCGTTGACCTCCCAGCCGCGCTGCGGCTCGAGCCGGATACGCGCGCCATTGGCACCGCCGCGCTTGTCGCTGCCGCGGAACGTGGATGCCGACGCCCACGCGGTCGAGACGAGTCGCGAGACGGAAAGGCCCGAAGCGAGGATCTGTTCCTTGAGGCGGGCGATGTCCTCCGCCCCGATCAGCTCGTGCGTCACCTCGGGGACGGGGTCCTGCCACAGCAGCTCCTCCGACGGCACCTCCGGGCCGAGATAGCGCGCGATCGGCCCCATGTCGCGGTGCGTCAGCTTGAACCACGCCCGCGCGAACGCGTCGGCGAGCTCGTCCGGATGCTCGTGGAAGCGCCGCGAGATCGGCTCGTAGATCGGGTCGAACCGGAGCGCGAGATCGGTCGTGAGCATCGTCGGTGGGCGCCGCTCCAACCCGTCCGCCGGCGGGGGCACCGTGCCCGCTCCGGCTCCGTCCTTCGGCTGCCACTGGTGGGCGCCGGCGGGGCTCTGCGTCAGCTCCCACTCGTAGCCGAAGAGGTTGTCGAAGAAGCTGGTGCTCCACTTGGTCGGCGTGGCCGTCCAGGTGACCTCGATTCCGCTCGTGATCGCGTCCGCGCCCTTGCCGCTGGCGTAGCTGTTGATCCAGCCCAGGCCCTGCGCCTCGATCGGCGCGCCCTCGGGCTCCGGGCCGACGTACTCGTCCGGGTCGGCCGCGCCGTGGGTCTTGCCGAACGTGTGCCCGCCGGCGATCAGCGCGATCGTCTCCTCGTCGTTCATCGCCATGCGGCGGAACGTCTCGCGGATGTCGACGGCCGCGGCGAGCGGATCCGGGTTGCCGTTCGGCCCTTCCGGGTTGACGTAGATCAGGCCCATCTGAACGGCGCCGAGAGGCTCCTCGAGCTCGCGATCGCCGGTGTAGCGCTCGTCGCCCAGCCAGGTGGTCTCAGGGCCCCAGTAGACGCCCTCGTCCGGGTCCCACACGTCCTCGCGGCCACCGGCGAAACCGAAGGTCTCGAAGCCCATCGACTCCAGCGCGACGTTGCCGGTGAGGACCATCAGATCCGCCCACGAGAGCGCCTGGCCGTACTTCTTCTTGATCGGCCACAGCAGCCGGCGGGCCTTGTCCAGGTTCCCGTTGTCCGGCCAGCTGTTGATCGGCGCGAAGCGCTGCTGGCCGCCCCCCGCCCCACCGCGGCCGTCGCTGATCCGGTACGTGCCCGCGCTGTGCCACGCCATCCGGATCATGAACGGGCCGTAGTGGCCGAAGTCGGCCGGCCACCACTCCTGCGAGGTCGTCAAGACGTCATCGATGTCCTGCTTAACCTCATCGAGGTCGAGGGTCTTGAACGCCTCGGCGTAGTTGAACTCCTCGCCGAGCGGGTTGGCTACGGCGGGGTTCGTGGCGAGGATCTTGAGGTTGAGCCGGTCCGGCCACCAGCCCTGGTTCCCCCCACCCTGCGTGGGATGCGGGGCGCGCTCGTGCGCGACCGGGCAGCCGCCCCCGTCCTCTTCATTCATCTCGCCAACGACGGCGTCGGGCTTGTCAGACACGGGAACCTTTCCGGATCAGAGGATGTCTAGGAATCGGGGGCGGTCGAGCATCCGGCGCACACGCCCCAGTAGACGACCTCGGCCTCGTCGATCGCGAAGCCATGGTCGTCGGACGCGGTCAAGCAGGGGGCATCGCCGACGGCGCAATCGACGTCGGCGATGACACCGCATGACCGGCACACGACGTGGTGATGGTTGTCGCCGACCCGCGACTCGTAGCGCGCCAAGGAGCCCGGCGGCTGGATGCGCCGCACAAGACGCGCGTCGGTGAGTGCCTGCAGCACGTCGTAGACGGCCTGCTGGGACACCTCAGCGAGGTCCTCGCGGACGACACGAATGATCGAGTGCGTGTCGGCGTGCGGATGGGCATACACCGCGGCCAACACCGCTAGCCGAGGACGCGTGACGCGCAGGGAAGCCCCGCGCAGCGTGCGCTCCAGTTCCGACGACCCCGGCATCTGCCGAAGTGTTGCACAGATCTGGATCGGATCCAGATTAGGCGCGGCCTCGTTCTGACGGGTCCGATGCGATGTGCTTGACGATGTGCTCGGCATCCCGGCCGACGCCTCCGACGAGCGACGACGCCAGCGCGTACAGGAAGAACAGCCCAACGAAGTACAGGCCCGGCTCGGATCCCACGACGCCGCGGTCATGCACCGGGTCTCCGTCGTCGGCGAATACCGGAAGGTCGATCCAGGCGAAGTCCGGCACGAACCCGGTGCACCAGATCACGTTCGCGACCTCGAGGCCCTGTCCGTCTTCGAGCACCGGCAGGCCGTCCCGCGCGCCGGCCGTCCTTGGCACTCGCTCGATCCCGGCGGCGGTGAAGTCCTTCGGCCTCACCCGGGCGAGTGGGATGCCTCGTGAACGGAACTTCTGCCGAGCCATCCGCCCGAACGGCGTCTTCACGGTCATCACGTGCGAGAACACCGACCAGATCACCGGTGTGAGGAGCCGATCCCACCGGCTTCCGGGGCGCGCGGGTTCCTGGCCCGGGTGCCTCCCCGACAGCCAGGTCCGGTGACCCCTGGACACCTCTAGGGCGATCTCAGCTCCCGAGTTCGCGGCACCTACGACGAGGACGCCGCCCTGCTGAAGCTGGGATGGATCCCGGTACTCGCTGGAATGCAATTGCACGACGCCCGGATCCAGGTCTGCGGCGAAGGTGGGAATCCTGGGACGGTGATACGCGCCCGATGCCACGACGACCTGGTCGGCCTCGAACCGGCGGTCGCCGGCCGTCACGACGTACCGATCCCCCTCCCTGGAGAGGCCGTCGACCCGCAACCCCGTTCGAACCGGGAGTTCGAACTTGGCCGCATAGGCTTCGAGGTAGCTGGCCATGTCCTCCTTGCCGGGAAACGACCAGGGAGGCGAGGGGAAGGGCCAGCCCGGGAGCCCGTTGTAGCGCGCGGGCGTGAACAGTCGAAGCGAGTCCCACCGCTTGCGCCAGGCGTCGCCGATCCGCTCGTTCGCGTCCAGGATCACGAAGGGCAGACCGCGCGTCGCCAGGTGGTATCCCGTCGAGAGACCTGCCTGACCGCCACCGATGATCAGGGTCTCGACGTGTTCTGAACTGCGTGCGCCGCCCATCATCCGGTTCACGGACGAATCAGCGCGGTGTCCAGCGCTTCCAGGAACGCTGCCGGCTGCTCGATCGCAGGGTCGTCGCGGGCGTTCTCGATCACGTGCAGCGGCCACCCGTGGCGAGCGCTCGCAGCCTCGGCGACGTTCAGCGGAACCCCGAGATCGTGCCGGCCCCAGATCAGGCTCGTCGGAACGCCGATCCGGTCGAGCTCCCGCTCCGGGATCGGCGCCGCGAGCTGCCGCATGAGGGTGCGCATCGCTGCCTTGACGCTCGGCGTGCGAAAGCGGTCCAGGGCGTACGCGGCGATCCACTCGTAGCGCTCGCCCATCTCGGTGCGCGCCCGATCCAAGTCGGCGAAGCAGTAGCGCCGGAAGCTCCGTTCGAGTCCGTGCTCGGTCGGTCGCACCAGCACGCGGATGAAGGACAGCGCCATCCCGGGGGGCGGTCGGTACCGAGCCAGACCGAGCGTGTCCACCAGAACCAGTCGACCGATGCGGTCGCTGTGCTCGATCGCGTAGCGAGCGGCAAGGGCGCCGCCGGGGCCCTTCCCCACCAGCACGGGCGGGATCGCACAGGTCTGGGAGATGAGTTCGTCAAGCCACCTCAGGGCGGCATCGGCGTCAGGAGAGCCGTTCGACACCTCCGATGCCCCAAGACCGGGCAGGTCAGGTGCGATGACGCGGTGGCTCGCCACCAGCTCCGGGATCACCCGCATCCACACGGCCGCGAACTCCCCCTGCAGCAAGACGATCGGTGGGCCGTCACCGCCTTCGAGCACGGCCGTGGACACCCCGGCCAGCTGCAACCGGCGCTCGGTGACGGGCATGCTGGACAGCAGCCGCTCGCGGGCATCCTCACCGGCGGTACGTAGTTCGCGTTCCTTCACTTCCTGCTGCACGCTCATGATCGCCTCTCCGGTGGTCTGGCGGTACAACGCGTCCGAATCGCAAGCTACGCAGCAGCCGGCGGTGCCGCTTCGGGCATTGCACCCAAATCGAGCGGCCTGGCACCGTGGACGATTCTGTGTAGGCGCCTACACGAGATCGTGCTCGTAGGCATAGGCAGTGGCCGCCGCCCGGTTCGACACGCCCAGCTTGGTGAAGATGTTGCTGACGTGGCGCGCCACGGTCTTCTCGCTCAGGAACAGTTCGGCGGCGATCGAGCGGTTGGTCTTCCCGGCCGCCACCAGGCGCAGCACCTCCAGTTCGCGGCCGGTCAGCCCGCTCGCCGGCTTGGCGGCTGCCGTCCGGGAGAGCGATTGGGCTTGCGCAACGTCGGGCACGGCGCCGAGCTGCCCGAAGGCCCAGGAAGCCGCGTCGAGCTCCATCTCCGCGCTCTCGTCGTCCCCGAGCTGCCGGCAGGTGAGCCCGATGAGGACCCGCGCCCGCGCGGCTTCATACGGCACCTCGAGTTTCTGCCACGCCGTCCAGGCATGGCGCAGCGCGCCGAGCGCGGCTTGGGCGTCGCCCTCGAGCATCAGGACGGCTCCATGGGCGTGCGCGGCCAGCGCCCGGAGCAGCGGCGCGTCGAGGTCGTCGGCCATCCTCGACAGCTCATCGGCGGCCGCTCGCGCCGCGTGGACATCACCGGCGGCGAGCATGATCTCGACGTGCGCGGAAAGCAGCCGCGACCGCGGCACCCGGTCCTGTGCCGCATTCACCACGCGGCGGATCGCCGCGGCGGCGGCGTCGACCTGCCCTTGGGCCAGTCGCAGCCGCGCCAGACCAGGCTGCGGCTCTCGTCCCCACCGGCTGGCCTGCTGATACGCGGTCTCGGCCTGCTTGAACTCGCCGCGCAGCCGGTGCAGCTCGGCCTGCTGGTAGAAGGCTGCGCCCACGGCGGGCTGGGGGCGCCGAAGGAGCCGCTCGCACGCTCGCTCGGCCGCATCGACAGCGTCCGGCCAGGCGCCGTGCAGCTGCATGATCTCGGCGCGATGGACCAGGCAGTGACCGCTGAACGGAACCAGGTCCGGCTGGGAGTCACACCAGTGGGTCAGCGCAGCCGTCCACTGCTGTGCCCGGCGCAGGTCGAAGACCTCCTGGCACGCCTCGATGACGCTGCAATACACGGCGCCGGCGACCATCTCAGACACCTCGTCGGCCATCACCGCGACCATGACCTCGTCGAGCAGGGCCATTCCATTCACGGTCTCGCCCTGCGCAATCAGCGCCCGGCCCTGAAGGTTGCGGGCCATCGCCACCAGGTCGATGTCGCCGAACCGATCGCCGATCTCGGCGGCCTTGCCGGCAATCGCGTAGGCCTGCGGCCAGTCTCCCGCGGCCGCGTGCTGGAGGGCTTCCGGCACGAGCAGATGCCCCTGTTCCGCGCAGTCGCGCTGGGCCTCGTCGAGCAGCCGATGTACTCGCGCGAGCCAGCCGCCGGCGCGAGCGAACTCGCCGCCGTTCAGCAGGACGAAGATCAGCCAGCCCGCGGATCGGGCGGCCCACAGCACGTCGCCCCTGCGCAGCAACTCCTGATGCGCACGTTCCCATACCCGCACGCTGTCCTCATCGCTGCCGGCGAGGTACGCCGCCGTGGCCAGCCGCTCGAGGTCCTCCGGCTCAAGCGGCGCGTCCCGATCCACGGCGGACAGCTCGGCGAAGGCATCCAGCCACGCCCGCCGCTCGAAACATTCCCGGCCGCGCGCGAGTGCCTCGGTGTCGCCCGACACGAGAGCATCGTACGCCCGCTCGGCCGGCTGGCCGCGTTCAACCGCGACCGAGATCCGGCACCCGCGACTGACCGCTCGTCCTGACCGACCGCCGCGCGCTACCGGCATGGCCGACCGGGGGCTTGTCGGCCCGGCGCCGGCGCCGCCGCAGCCAGCGCGCCACCAGGTACGGCGGTCCGGCGAGCACCGCGCCGATCACGGCCAGGGGGAGCGCCAGCGCGAGCAGCAGGATCGCCGGCGGTACGACGACGAGGACGATCCCCGGCACGGCGAGCAAGAGCACGGGCAGCAGCGCGACTCCGAAGCCGGTGCTGAGATCGATCAGCTCCTCGAGCATCTCTCCGATCGTCGAATCGTGGGTCTGAGGCGAACGCGCGTCGTCGCGCGACGTCGCTGCCGTCGATGTGGGAGGCGTGTGCGTCATGACCTCTAGACGATTGGCCGACCAGCGCTGTGACAGGTCAGCCGGCGACTGTCACAAACGAGGCCCCTCGCTCGTCTCATGGAGGCAAATGAAATGAAAAGGAGCCGTGATGAAGGTCTTCGTAGCCGGCGCCACAGGCGCTCTCGGCAGAGCACTCGTCCCGCAACTGGTGGCGCGAGGCCACGAGGTGGTCGGGATGACCAGGAGCGCATCCAAGCAGGACCTGGTGGGCAGTTTGGGAGCGCGGCCGGTCGTGGCCGACGCTCTCGATCCCGACGCGGTCGCCCAGGCGGTGGCGTCCGCCGAGCCCGAGGTGATCGTGCATCAGCTCACGGCGTTGTCCGGGCCGATGAGCATGCGTGACGCGCGGCACCCCGAGCACTTCAGCGGGGCGATCATGACCAACCGGCTGCGCACCGAGGCCACGGACCATCTCCTGGCCGCCGGCCGCGCGGTGGGGGCCCGGCGCTTCGTGGCGCAGAGCTTTGGGGCGGTCCGATCCGCCCGCGCAGGCGGGCCGGTGCAGACCGAGGCCGATCCCCTCGATCCCGACTCGCCGGCGCCGCCGCCGACGGCAGTGGCGGCGATCCTCTATCTGGAGCAGGCGGTGACGACGATCGAGTGGGGCGAGGGCCTCGCCTTGCGCTATGGCGGCTTCTACGGTCCCGGGACCGGGATCAGCACGGCTCCGGATGCGGCGATGGCGGCGCCGGTCCGCAAGCGCCGGTTCCCGATCGTCGGCGACGGTGGTGGCGTCTGGTCGCTCGTCCACATCGACGACGCCGCGGCGGCGACCACGGTTGCCGTCGAGCGCGGCCGGCCGGGTGTCTACTACGTCGTCGACGACGACCCCGCGCCGGTACGGGAGTGGCTGCCGGTGCTGGCGAGCGCCCTCGATGCCAAGCCGCCGAGGCGTGTCCCGCGCTGGCTCGGGCGGCTGGCGGCCGGTGAGACGGCGACCGTCATGATGACCGACGTGCGGGGCGCCTCGAACGAGAAGGCGAAGCGCGAGCTCGGCTGGCAGCCGCGCTATGCGAGCTGGCGGCAGGGCTTCGCGCAGGGACTGGGCTGAGCGATGACCGAGGAAGAGTTCGACGAGCTCCGCCCATCGGCGTTCGCCATCGCCTACCGGATGCTCGGCAGCGTGAGCGAAGCGGAGGACGTGGTGCAGGAGGGCTTCCTGCGCCTCCATCGGGCGCGCACGGGCGGCGAGCGGATCGAGTCGCCGCGCGCCTACTTGTCGACGGTGGTCTCGCGGCTCTCGCTCGACTACCTTCGGTCGGCGCGGGTCCAGCGCGAGACGTACGTGGGCGAGTGGCTGCCGGAGCCGCTGGTCGCGAGCGCCGACGACGACCCCGCCCGCAAGGCCGAGCTCGCCGACTCGCTGTCGCTCGCCTTCCTCGTGCTGCTCGAGAGCCTGTCGCCTGAGCAGCGCGCCGCGTACCTGCTGCGCGACGTGTTCGACGAGCCCTACGACCGGATCGCGGAGATCGTCGGCACGAGCGAGCAGAACGCCCGCCAGCTCGCCACACGGGCCCGTCGCCACGTAGAGGAGCGGCGCCCCCGGTTCGAGGCCTCGCGCGAGCAACGCGAGGAGCTCGCGACCCGCTTCTTCGCGGCCGCCGAGGAGGGCGATCTCCAAGGGCTGGAGGAGCTACTCGCCCACGACGTCGTCTTCCACGGTGACGGCGGTGGCAAGGCGCCCGCCGCCGCACGTGCGATCCACGGCCGCGCCAGGGTGGCGCGCTCGCTGATCGCGGGGATGCGCACGCTCGGCCGCTTCGGCGGGGTCAACATTCGCCGGGAGGAGGTGAACGGCCAACCGGGTGCGCTGTTCTTCGACCGCGAGGGCGGGCTGATCAGCGTGGCGATCCTCGACATCGCGGACGGTCAGATCCAGGGCGTGAGCGGGATCGTCAATCCCGACAAGCTGCAGCACCTGGGGCCGGTGGGCGACCTGCGCGCGCTGCTGCGCGGGCGCAGCTAGTGAGCGGCCGCTGCTTGAGTGTCACGCGGCCGCGCCGGCCACCAGGCGGGCGACGAGCTCCCCCCGCGTGGAGACTCCGACCTTCGCGAGGACGGACTTCACGTAGTCGCGCACGGTGTGCGCCGACAGGTGCAGCCGCGCGGCCATCTGCGCGGTGCTGCAGCCGTCGTAGAGCAGCTGCGTGACCTGACGTTCGCGCGCGGTCAGGCCGTGCGCGCGCACGGCGATGGCGGCAAGCTCCGGGCCACCCGCCGGCTCAACGAGCAGCGCCGTGCCGGTGATCGCTCCCACCGGGTCGCGCAGGCAGGTGGCGTGGTAGGTGAGCCAGCGACTCGCGCGCGACCGCGCGCTCACGCGCGCGGGACCGCCGGTGCGCCCCTCGGCGACCGCCCGTGCGGCGACAAGCGCGACCGCCGGCGCGAGCGGAAGCGCCCCGACTTGCGCCGCCGGATCGAACGCGAGCTCGTCCAGCAGCCCCAGCGCGTCCTCGTTGGCGCTGATCGGCTCCCCGCCCGGCGCGAACAGCGCGAGCCCTCGCGCCTCCCGGTGGCGGCCCGCGGGGCGCCGGGCGTCGGCGCGCAGCGCCTCGGCGATCGGGCTCGAGAGGCTCGACACGCGCGCGACGTCGGCGCGGCCGAACGTCGGCTGGTCACTGCGGCGCAGCAGCGCGAACGCGCCCCACGTGTATCCGCCTACGCGCATGACCGCGCGCAGCTCGTCGCCGAAGCCAGCGGGCGCGAGGACCTCGCGGAAGCGCGGGCTGCGCGCGGGGTGCCCGCGGGTGGCGAGCCCGAGCGCGGCGGCCGGGACGTCCGCGCGGGCGAGCGCGCCGAACGGGTTGACGTCCTCGCTCAGCAGCTCGAGCTCCCAGCTGCGCAGGCAGCGCGCGGCGTCGAAGTTCTCGAGCCGGGCCGGACCAGAGGGCAGGCCCGTCTCCGGGTCCGTGGCCAGCCACACGGAGGCGTCGAAGGCGACCTCGCGACGGAGACGTCGCGATGCGGTCGCGAACAGCTCAACCATCAGGCCGTCGGCAGAGCCCCGGGGGGTCCGAGGATCTCGATGCCGACGTCGGCGGCGGCCTGAGCGAGGGCGGCTGGGTCGATCGGCCGCTCGGCTGCCGGGAACGCTTCGGCCGGGGCCGGCTCGGACACGTGGCGGACGAAGGACTCGAAGCCGGCCGGCGTCGTGACCACGAGCCAGCGGGCCTGCTCGGACTCGACGCGGTAGGTGTGCGGGACCTCGCGCGGCGCGAGCGCCGCCTGGCCGGCGGTGAGCGTGAGCTGCCGGCCGGGGGCGAACAGCGAGACTTCGCCGTCGAGGACGTAGAACGTCTCGTCGTCGCGGTGGTGCACATGCAGCGGCGGCATGTTGCCGCGGCGGCCGCGCTCCTCGATGAGCGCGAGCCGCCCATTGCTGGCTTCCGCGTCGACGTGCACGCGGACGAGGTTGTCGATGAACCAGAGAGTCTCGGCGCGGTCGGGTTGTACGAAGGTGGCCATGACGGCTCCTTTCCTTAAACTCCAGGATGGACCAATCGTAACCTCCAAGTTGGAGTTATGTCAAGGAACGAGCCGCTTCCAAAACTGACGCCGTTCTCCTACGTGATCCTGGCGCTGGTCGGCCGCGGCGGCGCCGGCCCGCACGACATCGTGCGCATGATGCGCGAGGGAGCGATCTTCTGGACGACCTCCGAGAGCCACTACTACGCCGAGCCCAAGCGGCTGGCGAAACTCGGCTTGTTGCAGGCGCGTAGCGAGCCGGGCCAAACACGTCCGCGGACCCACTACGAGCTCACCGACGCCGGCCGTCTCGCGCTCACGGAGTGGCTCGCCGTGCCCGCGGCGCCGCCGCGCGTCCAGACCGAGGGCGTCGTAAAGCTGCTGGCTGCAGACTTCGCCGACGACGCGACGATCCGGGCCAGCCTCGCCGGTTGGCGACACGCGCTCGA
Source organism: uncultured Solirubrobacteraceae bacterium (assembly GCA_963792385.1). GTDB lineage: Bacteria > Actinomycetota > Thermoleophilia > Solirubrobacterales > Solirubrobacteraceae > DASSUW01. Next base: position 635,935 of record CAWBVZ010000006.1, read on the forward strand.
GCAGGCCTATGAGCGGTTGGACGTGATGGAGCAGCGCGCACCCGAGGTTCCGCACCGCACGCGCTACCTGGAGCTGATCAACGACTACGGCCGCCGCTCACTCGACGCGCAGCGCGAGTGGCTCGACGCCGTCGAGCAAGCGCTCGACGATCCGCCCTAGTCAGCCCACCAGTCGCGCTGACCCTCCACGTCTCCGCGCGGATCCTCGCCGAGATTGGGCGCGCCGAAGACCAGGATCTCGAGGCCTTCCGGCCCGGCCTCGTAGCCGCGCCACGTGCCGGGCGGCACCCGCACCAAGTCCCACTCCTTGACCTCGACGATCTCGTCGTCGAGCTTCATCCGCCCGCTGCCGCGCACGACCACGTACAGCTCCTCCTGCTCCTTGTGCGTGTGGCCATACGGGAAGCGATAGTCGGGCGGGATGCGCTGGTAGCTCAGGCCGGACTGCTCGAGCTCGAGCGCCTTGGTTGCGAGGCGGAACTCCAGGTCCGGCGCGCCGTCGAAGTTGGACCCGACGTCGTCCAGATCCCCCTTGAGGTTCCTGAGCGTGAACGGCACGGCCGCGACTCTACGGGTTGGGAGGTGGCCCTCTCCCCCAGGCCATCTGTATCTTCCTGTGCCGGTACAGATGGGTTCACCCTCGCTCGCGGCACACCTCGCGCAAGAAATCGCCACTGGTCGCTGGTCTGAAGGCGAGGCCCTCCCAGGCGTGCGGACAGTCGCGCGAGAGGTTGGGTGCTCACCTGGGACAGCGGCCCGCGCTTACACCGCGCTCCGGGATTCCGGGATCCTCGCCGGCCAGCCGCGGTCGCGATTCGTCGTGGCCGCCGATGGCGCTGCGCGAGCGGCCCGCTGGGGCGGGGAAGCCACGGCGCTCCGCCTCGGCGGCAGCGACGACCCTGCCCTCGACCTCCTCGTCCGAGCGATGGGCGACGCGATCGCCGTGGTCCCAGGTCCGCGTGGAAGCGTCAACGGCATCGTCCAGCTGGCACGCGGCGCAGCGGATGCGGTGGCCCTCCACCTGCTCGACGCAGCCAGCGGTCGATGGAACGACCCGATAGCTCGCGGTGCTCTCGGCGGGGAGCCTGTCGAGCTTGTCCACCTCTGGAGGCGCGAGCAGGGCCTGGTCGTTGCGCCCGGCAACCCGCACGGCATCGAAGGTCCGGGCGACCTTGACGGGCGCCGGATCGCCTGGCGCCCGCCCGGCACGGGCTCACGACTCCTGCTGGAGCGGCTCATGCTGACGGCAGGGTGCGTCCCGCGTCCCGAGCTTGGAGAGCCAGCCGAATCGCATCTCGCGGTCGCCGCCGCAGTCGCCACGGGAGCGGCCGATGCCGGCCTGGCGGTGCGAGCGGTCGCCGAATCGACGGGTCTTGGTTGGGTGCCGCTGTTGAGCGAGCCGTTCGAGTTGGCGCTGGACCCCGCCACGAGAGAGGCCGCCGAGCCGTTGCTGGCCAAGCTGGCCGGGTCAAGCATGCAGCGCCGCCTTGCAGCGACACCGGGCTACGACCTCTCGATGAGCGGCGAGTGGAGGCTGGCCGCGTGAGGCGCGCGACGGCGATCCTTCTCGTCCTCGTTGCCACCCTTGCCGTCGCAGCCTGCGGTGACGACGACGCGGGACAGTCGGACGCGAAACCCGACAAGGGCCAGATGATTCTCGCTACCACGACGAGCACGCAGGATTCGGGCCTGCTCGATGAGTTGGTGCCTGCCTTCGAGGACGAATCCGGATGCTCAGTGAAGACAGTCGCGGTCGGCTCCGGTGAGGCGCTGGAGCTTGGCGAGAAGGGCGACGCCGACGTCCTGCTCGTGCACTCGCCCGAAGCGGAGCAGGAGTACATGGACGCGGGTCACGGCGTCAGCCGCAAGGCCGTGATGCACAACGACTTCATCGTCGTCGGGCCGGCGGACGACCCGGCCGGTATCAAGGGCGGGGACTCGGCGGCCGAGGCCTTCACGCGCATCGCAAAGGACGAAGCGCCGTTCGCGTCGCGTGCCGACGAGTCCGGCACGAACACCAAGGAGCTGTCGATCTGGGAGGCCGCGGGGATAGAGCCGAAGGGCTCGTGGTACATCGAGACCGGCCAGGGGATGGGCGAAACGCTCACCATCGCCGGGCAGAAGCGCGCCTACACGCTCTCCGACCGAGGCACGTTCCTGGCGACTGAGAACCTCGACCTCGACCTGCTGGTCGAAGGCGGCAAGGACCTACTGAACCCGTACCACGTCATCGTGGTCAAGGCTGAGGGCGTGAACACAGCGTGCGCGCAAGAGTTCTCGGACTGGATCGTTTCTCCAAAGACCCAACGTGAGATTGGGCGCTTTGGGGTGGCCGAATACGGGGAGCCGCTTTTCGTCGCTGACGCGGAGGGCTGATGGACCCGATTCATGAAGTGCTTGGCCGATCGGCCTTCGTATCGCTGAGCGCGACGGCAATCGCGCTCGCGTTCGGCGTCCCCGTCGGCACCTGGCTCGCGCTCCGGCGTCGCAGAGGTCGCCGCGTGCTGGCGACCGCCGTCAACACCGGCATGGCGGTGCCCACTGTCGTGGTCGGGCTGGTTGTGGCCCTGCTGCTCTGGCGTAGCGGTCCGTTCGGGGACCTGGAGCTGATCTACACCCTGCGCGGGATGATCATTGCCCAGGTGCTCATTGCCGGCCCGCTCATCGCCGGGATCACGATGGCGGGTCTTCAAGCGCTTCCGCCGGAATTGCCGGATCAGCTGCGGGCGCTCGGGGCCAACACACCCCAACTCGTCTGGCGGTTGTGGATCGAGGCTCGCGTTCCGCTCCTTGCCGCCGCCATGGCCGGCTTTGGGCACGCGGTCTCGGAGGTCGGGGCGGCGACAATCGTGGGCGGCAATATCCACGGCCAGACGCAGGTCATGACCACGTCGATAGTTGAGAACGTCGGCAAGGGCGACTTCAACGACGCGCTTGTCTACGCCGCGATCCTGCTGGCTCTCGCGTTCACGATCAACGCGGCACTCACGTCGGTTCAGCAGCGCGCCGCCTCGTGGGCGCAGTCGTAAGCGCGCGCAACGTCCGGCACCGCCGCGGCGGCCGCGATGTGCTTGCCATCGACCAACTCGACCTGCGAGCGGGCGAGCGCTTGGCGGTCCTGGGTCCGAACGGCGCCGGCAAGACGACCTTGCTCCGGCTCCTGGCCGGGCTCGATGCGCCCACGACCGGCCATGTCGAGGTAGACGGGGTACCAATCGCCCACGCCGACGTCGAGACCAGGCGCAACGTCGGCTACGCAACGCAGCGTTCGGGGCTGCTCTCGACCAGCGTGATTCGCAACGTCGAGCTTCCGTTGCGCTGGCGAGGCATGGACGCGCGCGCGCGTAGAGCCGTCGCGCTCGCGGCCCTCGAACGCATGGGCGTCGCGGGCCTTGCCGACCGGAAGGCTCTCTCGCTCTCGGGCGGCGAAGCGCAGCGGGTAAGCCTCGCACGCGCCCTCGCAATCGAGCCGCGACTGCTGCTCCTCGATGAGCCCGCCGCCGGACTCGACGCCGAGGCGCGCCGCGCGTTCTTCGATGATCTGGAGGCGGCACTAAGCGACCGCGCCACAACGGTCGTGCACGTTTCGCACCGGGCCGAGGAGGCCCTGCGATTGGGCGACCGCGTCGCTGTTTTCACCGACGGCACGATCCGCCAGTTGGACAAGCCGGCGGCGATCGTGCAGCGGCCGGCGGACGGGACTGTCGCGCGGCTGGTTGGCTACGAAAACGTGCTCCCGGTCGAGGTCGATGCGTCTTCGCAGGTGCTGGTTGACGGGACGCCGTGCGGGGTCGAGGCGGCGATGCACGCCGGCCCAGCCACTCTCGCCGCGTGGGCAAGCGCGATCCGCGTCATTGCTCCCGACGGCGCGCCTCTGCGCGCCACCGTGGAACGTGTCTCGCAGGGTCCTGGACGCTGGGAGGTAACGCTTGTCGGCACCCAGACACTGCATGCGCACCTCGCCCTCGACCAAACCCCGCCAGCTGCGGGGGCGAGCGTCGGGGTACGCATCGACTCGACGCACGCGGTCGTGATCGCCGAACCCTGAGTTGCGACAGCGAGCACCCGGCACGCGGGGGCACGCAGATGTGTGCGTCGCCTGACACGCGCACGGTCTCCGACGGAATACTCCAGTGCGTCGTACGTCGTTGACGGAGAACGGGCGGACGGGTACGGACCCTCCGCCATGCTCCCTATCCCCAGGAGGCATGGGATATGACCATCGTGCGACGTATCGCAGCAACGAGCGCTCTGATCCTGAGCGCGTTCGGCCTCAGCGCTTCCGCGGCATCCGCGGGCGAGGTCGAAAACATTCACACCAAGGGCGGATCCGTCGGGTTCAACGACAAGAACGAGATTGTCGTGGCATTCGACCACCTCCTCGACGGCTACGGAGTGCGCGCGTATCTCAGCTGGAGGGGCGGGAAGGCGTGGGTGACCGACTACGGCGCCTACGGCGATACCGCGTCCATGAATCTCTCCCTCCGCGAGGGCACCCCGGTGTGGCTGACCATGTGTTACATCAACAAGAAGGGCGCCAAGGTGAAGTGCAGTTCGCCTCAACGCGCCACGGCCTGACCCCGGTCACGGACCGATCGGCTCGAGGTCGTCGTGCTTCGCTCGCCGTGCGACTCTCGGGCCACCGTGGCGGCCGTGTGGGCGCCGCGCTTAGCGCTCGGAGGCTCGGACCAGTCCGGTCTCTTAGGGACCTGCTCGACCCGGAGCGCGAGTTGACCCGCTTGGTCTGAACGCGGCAGTGGCGGTGGAGTACCGCGAAGGCTCTGTAGGCACGTAGCACCATCGACCTGGCAGCAATGGGTGTTGCCCGACGCGTACGGTTGCCCACGCCCGCCCGTCATGCGGAAACGTGGTGGGTTTTCGTCGTCACGCCCGACACTTGACGCGCTACCGCCTTGACCGCACGCCAGTCGCTGTCTCAGGCCCACGCCTCGGCCGCCGACGGTAGCCGTGTGCCGGACTGCGAATCCTTCCGAGGCTGTGATTGCTCCAGTGGCGGATTGATGAACACTCCGCCGCGCGCGCCGACACGATCTTCGAAACCCGCCCCACCGTCAATCTCTTGACACAGGAGCGGCAAAATCGCACAAGAGCCGTCGGCCCGCCGTCCACTATCGCGACGGACGAATCGCGACAGCCGCTGAACGGGCCCGCGCTATCGCATCCAGGCGTAAGGAGCAGCCGTTCTCCTCGCGATTCGGCAGCGCGTGCGTCGGTAGGCCGCACCCGTGAACGCGCGCCCTGCCGATGGGTCATCAGGTCGCAGGCAGAGGGGCTCAGGCGGCGGCGCGCGCGAGCGCCGAAGGGCTCAGGCGGCTGACGATCGCGGGGGCCTCGTGAACGAGATCGTCGCTCTCGAGGGCCTCCACCATGAACAGGGCGAAGTCCACGCGGCGCGTGATGTTGCTCTCGAGGACGGGGTCGCCCACGTGCGGGCTCCACACCGGCAGGCCTTGGCTCTCGCCCTCCTCGAGGTCGCTCCCGCGCACGACGGTCCAGCGGGTGTCGCTCGCGAACACCCGCCGGCACGCCTCCACCTGATCGTCGAGGTCGGCGAAGCGAGCCAGGCGCGCGAGTGGTCCGAAGACCTTCACGATCGCCTTGAGCTTCCACGAATAGACGTCCTGACCATCGCGGGTGATGTGCCAACCGCTCGAGAACACCAGCCGTGCCCCGGGCTGGGCGTGGTCGAGGACCGCCTGGGCCGTTCCCGACGAGTAGCCGTGTACTCCCCGCGGGACGAGCACGACGAGCACCCCGTCGCAGCCCGCGACAGCCCGCTCGATGACCTCGCGGTCGTCGGTTGCGCCGGGCACGATGGTGATCCGCCCCTCGAACTGGGCGAGCTTGCCGACGCTCTTCTCGCGGCACACGGCAACCACCTCGTGCTCTCGGTCCAGCGCGTGCTGGACCAGGTACTTCCCAAGCTTCCCGGACGCACCGACGATGCAGATCCTCATGCCACGCTTCCCTCCTGGATTCTTCGCTGGCCGCCTCAACCGACTGAGGCTAGACGAGCTGCATTCGAAACAACTCGGGGGGTACCGCATCTCGTGGCCCCGCCGCGCGGCCACTCCGGACGATCGGCGCGAGTCAGTACAAGCCCCGGCGCTCGCTACCGCTTCGAGGCAAAAGGGGCAGCGCCCGATGTTGTCGCGCCGATGCGTGATCCGAGTGCCGCCGTTGTCGGCGTCCCCTCGATGGCACGCACGGGCCGCTGCGCTGCATTGGCGCTGCAACGACACCCTGGGGAGGCATGACGAGACGAGGCGAGACGAGTTCGTCGTGTGGCGGGCTAAGTCGCCACAATCCCGCTTGGCAAGCGGGATTCGGTACCACAGCGAAGCGCGCCCGAGAGGATTCGAACCTCTGACCTTCGGTTCCGTAGACCGACGCTCTATCCAGCTGAGCTACGGGCGCAGGGGCCGGTCCATGTTAGCCGCCAGCGGAGAGGGCGGGATTCGAACCCGCGATGGAGCTTTTAGCCCCATACTCGCTTAGCAGGCGAGTGCCTTCAGCCACTCGGCCACCTCTCCGGATGCGCGGCGGACCGCGCTGAACGGCGCAGTGTAGTGGTCAGGCGACGCCCCGGCGGCCGAGCCGGTCGAGCTCCTCGAGCGACTGGCCGGCGCCCGAGGCGACGCATGTGAGCGGGGCGTCGGCGATGTGCACCGGCATCCCGGTGTCGCGGTGGACGCGGTCGGAGAAGCCGCGTAGGAGGGCTCCTCCGCCGGCCAGCATGATGCCGTGGCGGGCGATGTCGGCGGCCAGCTCGGGCGGCGTCTCCTCGAGCGTGGCGTGGACGGCGGCGAGGATGTCGGTCAGCGGCGGGTCGATTGCGCGGCGCACCTCCTCGCTTGTCAGCTCGAGCTCGCGCGGGAGACCGGACAGCAGGTCGCGACCGCGGATGCTGGTCGAGATCTCCTGCTCGAGCTCGGAGGCCGAGCCGACAGCGAGCTTGATCGCCTCCGCGCTCTGCGAGCCGATCGCCATCCGGTGCTCGAGCCGGATGTAGTTCGTGATCGCGTCGTCCAGGTCATAGCCGCCGACACGCAGCGACCGCGACACGACGATGCCTCCGAGCGAGATCACGGCGACCTCGCTCGTGCCGCCGCCGACGTCGACGACCATCCGCCCGACCGGCTCGGCGATCGGAAGGCCGGCGCCGATCGCGGCGGCGAGCGACTCCTCGATCAGGTGCACCTCGCGCGCGCCCGCGGACAGTGAGGCCTCCTCGACCGCGCGGCGCTCGACGTCGGTCACGCCCGAGGGCGCGCACATTACGAGTCGGGGGCGGCTGAAGCGGCTCGACAGCACCTTGCTGACGAACACGCGCAGCATCGCCTCGGTGACCTCAAAGTCGGCGATCACGCCGTGCCGCAAGGGCCGATCGGCCGAGATCGTGGCCGGCGTGCGGCCGATCATCAGCTGGGCGTCCGCCCCCACCGCGTGCACCTCGCCGGTGCGCTGGTCGATCGCCACCACCGACGGCTCCGACAGCACGATCCCGCGCCCGCGCACGTACACGACCGTGTTCGCCGTCCCGAGGTCGATTGCCATGTCACCGACGTGGCGGAGCGAGGCAAACGACCAGCGACGACGGGAATGCGACCGGAAGACCGGGCGTGACGACGACGGCATTCCGGACCACGAAAGCACATGGGGGCGATGTAACGTCTGTGACATGCCCGATGCAACGACCTTTGCTCTGTTCGCTGCGGCGAGCCTCGCGTTCCTCGCGATCCCCGGACCGTCCGTCTTCTACATCGTCACACGCGGTCTCGCGCAGGGCCGCCGCGCCGGGATCACGTCGATGCTGGGCGTCCAGGGCGGAGGCTTGGTGCACGTCGTGGCGGCCGCCTTTGGAGTGTCGGCGCTGATCGCGTCCTCGGCCACAGCGTTCACCGTCGTCAAGTACGCGGGCGCGGCGTACCTCGTGCTCCTGGGGGTGCGCAAGCTGCTCGCGCGCGACGACGGCGACGGTGGCGAGCCCGGCCCCGTTGACTCGGCATCCGGCTCGCGGCTGTTCTGGCAGGGCGTGGTGGTGAACGTGCTCAACCCGAAGACCGCGCTGTTCTTCCTCGCGTTCCTGCCGCAGTTCGTCGACCCCGAGGCCGGACCCGTGGCGCCACAGATGCTCGTGCTCGGGACGCTGCTCGTCGGTCTCGGCGTGCTCAGCGACGGGACCTACGCGCTGCTGGCCGCGCGCGCCGGGCAGAGCCTGCGCCGCGCCGCCGCGCGCCGCCGGCGGCTGGAGCGAGTGAGCGGCGGCGTGTTCGTCTGTCTCGGCGTCGTCGCCGCGCTCGCGGGCGAGCCGCGCAGCAGCTCATGAGCCGCTGAGGAACTGGCGCAGGACGGCGGCCAGCTCGGCGGGCGCCTCCTCGGCCATGTGGTGCCCGCTGTCGATCCGCGCGCCGCGGAGATCGTCCGCCCACGCGCGCCAGATCGCGAGCGGGTCGCCGTACAGCTCCTCGAGGTCGTCGTGGATCGACCAGGCCAGGAGCGTCGGGCAGGCGATGCGGCGGCCGACGGCGCGGTCCGCCTCGTCGTGCTCGCGATCGATTCCGAGCCCCGCGCGGTAGTCCTCGCACATCGCGTGCACCGTCTGCGGGTCGTGGATGGCGCGGCGAAAGTCGGCGAACGCCTCCTCGCCCATGTGCCCCGGACCGGCCGTGTACCAGGCGTCGGGATCGGCGGAGATCACCCGCTCGGCCGGCTTGTCCGTCTGGCCGAGGAAGAACCAGTGCCACCAGCTCGCCGCAAAGCGGGCGTCGCAGCGGTCGAGCGACTCGGCGATCGGGATCGCGTCGAGCACCGCCAGCGCGGTCACCGCGTCGGGGTGGTCCATCGCCGTCCGGAACGCCGCGCAGGCGCCGCGATCGTGCCCGGCGACCGCGAACCGCTCGTGCCCGAGCGCGCGCATCAGCGCCACGAAGTCGCGCGCCATCGCGCGCTTGGAATACGGCTCGTGGTCGTCCGTCGTGGGCGGCTTGGACGATTCGCCGTAGCCGCGCAGGTCCGGGCACACGACGGTGTGCTCGCTCGCCAGCAGCGCCGCGACGCGGTGCCATGTGACGTGCGTGCGCGGATGCCCGTGCAGGAGCAACAGCGGCGGCCCGTCGCCGCCGTGGCGCACACGCAGCACCGCCTCGCCGACGTCGACCCGCTCGAGCGTGAAGCCTTCGAACACCCCGCGCTCCTGCCCAGCGGCGACGGATTGCAATCGGACTGCCATCATGAGCGCCGCCTCGGAGGGGTGCCGGAGCGGTTGAACGGGGCGGTCTTGAAAACCGCTGATCCGGGTCCACCGGATCCGTCGGTCGAATCCCACCCCCTCCGCTGCCACGCCTGCCAGAACTGAGTGATCACGCGCCTTGCGCTCCCGCGAGTGCGCGTCTAGGTTCGGCGGGCCATGCGGTTCGCGGTCCATCTGGGTACTGCTGTGCTCGCGAGCGCGGTTGCGCTGGCCGGCTGTGGCGACTCGGGCGACGGCGATGACACCGGTTCGACCGCCACGCCGGCTGAGACGGCGACCGCCACGCCGAGAGCGAAGAGAACCGGCGACATCGAGCAGCCGGGGAGTGGGGCGCGGGGGTCAGAAGCGGACGCTTTGAAGGCGCTGTCGGTCCATGCCGACAAGCTCGCGCGCGACGATGAGCTCTCGGGCGCGGTTTTGGTCGCCAAGGACGGGCGGGTGTTGTTCAGGCGCGCCTACGGGCTGGCCGACCGCAAGCGACGAGTCCCGAACACGCTCCGAACGCGCTTTCGCATCGGGTCGATGAACAAGATGTTCACCGCGGTCGCGATCCTCCAGTTGGTCGAGGCCGGCAAGGTCAAGCTCAACGCTCGCCTCGGCGCATACCTCCCTGACTACCCCAACCGCGAGGTCGCCACCAAGGTCACCATCCATCAGCTCCTGACGCACACGGGTGCCACCGGCGATATCTTCGGCCCCGACTTCGATGAGCATCGCAAGGAGCTTCGCGCGCTCGCCGACTACGTGAAGCTGTACGGCAAGCGGGAGCTTGAGTACGAGCCGGGCAGCTTCTGGACTTACAGCAACTATGGGTTCATTCTGCTCGGCGCCGTGATCGAGACGGTGTCCGGGCAGAGTTACTACGACTACGTGCAAGAGCACGTCTACGCGCGTGCGGGGATGACCAGGAGCGGTTCCCTGCCCGAGACCCGGGCGGTTCCGGACCGGTCGATCGGATACACGAAACCGCAGGGCACGACCACGTGGGCCCCGAACACCGACACGCTGCCTTATCGCGGAACCTCGGCGGGTGGCGGTACCGACCGTCGGAGACCTCGCACGGTTCGCGCACGCGCTGCTGCGCCACAAGCTGCTCGGCCCCGACTCCACAAGGCGGCTGCTCGCCGGAAAGACCGAGCCCTTGAGGGAGATCGGCGGCAGATACGCGTACGGATTCTTCGATACCCGAGGCGCGGGCGGAAACGGCTGGGTCGGCCACGGAGGCGGCGCACCGGGCATGAGCGGGGATCTGCGGATCTATCCGAAGTCCGGTTACGTGGTTGCGGTGCTGACGAACCTCGATCCTCCGGCCGCAGACCAGATCACCGAGTATCTCGACGGCCGCCTGCCGCAAGAGCGATAGCGCCGGCGCCCGACGGCGACTTCGGCTTCGAGCTCGATCAGAACTCGGTCGGCTGGGTCGGAGTTGCTCGCGCCGCTGAGCAATCAAACCCTGCCGTCCGCGGCCTCGCCGAGCAGGCGCTCGACGAGCACGCAGTCCTTCCACTCGCCGTCGAGGCGCCCGTGGCGGCGCTGGATCCCGACCTCCTCGAACCCGGCCGCCAGGTGCGCGGCGCGGCTGGCGGCGTTGTCGGTGAACAGGCGGCTCGTGAGCTTGTAGAGCCCGGCGGCCTCGGCGGCGTCGCACAGCTCGGCGAGCAGGAGGCGACCTAGCCCGCGGCCGCGCGCCGACCGCGCCACGTACACCCCATGCTCGCCGACGCCTGAGTACACGCAGCGGTCCGAGTACGGCGACACGCGCGCGAAGCCAAGGACCGTCCCGTCGTCGGGACCGGCGACCAGGAACGGCAGGCCGTCGTCCAGCCAGGCCGCGACCTCGCCCGGCTCGCGCGGGCGCGTCTCGAACGTGGCGACGCGATCGGCGATCCCCTCGTTGTAGATCGCGGCGATCGCCGTGACGTCGTCGTGGCGCGCGGGCCGGATACGGTCCATGCCGAGACAGGATGACCGACCACCCGTTCGACACCGACACGCGCGTCGAGCCGCTCGCGGAGGGCACCTACGGGGCCAACCTCACCGACCGCTGGAACGCGCTCGCCGGTGTTCCCAACGGCGGCTACCTGCTCGCGGTGTGCCTGCAGGCGCTACGGCGCGAGCTGCCGTTGCCGGATCCGTTCGTGACATCCGCGTCATACCTGCGCCCGGGCCTGGTCGGGCCGGCCGAGATCCACACCGAGGTCGTGCGGGCCGGGCGCCGGGTCGCGACCGGCGAGGCGCGGCTCGTGCAGGACGGGAAGGAGATCGTGCGCGTGGTCGCCACCTTCGGCGACCTCGCCGGCGCGAACGGGCGCACCGAGGTGCGCGCGCAGCCGCCACAGCTGCCGCCGCCGGACGACGCGCTCGACCTGCTGGAGCGCGGCGCGCTACCCGACGTGACGATCACCGAGCGGTTCGAGTATCGCTGGGCGTCGCCTCCGGGCTGGGCGCAGGGCCGCCCCACGGGCGACGCTGAGCTTGCGTTCTGGATGCGCTTCCGCGGCGGCCGCGAGGTCGATTCGCTCGCGCTGACGATGGCGGTGGACGCCGCCGCGCCGGCCGTGCTGGAGCTTGGCGTGCACGGCTCGGCAACGATCGAACTGACGGTGCACGTGCGGGGGCGACCGGCTCCGGGCTGGCTCGCCTGCCGGGCCGTGACGCGCTACGTGATCGACGGCTACCACAGGAGGACTTCGAGATCTGGGACTCCACCGGCCGCCTCGTGGCCCAGTCGCGGCAGTTCGCGCTGCTTGCGGGATGAGCGCTCTAGCCGATTTCCGCAGCATGCGGGATGACCCACTCGAAGGGGTTGACCGGCGCGGGCACTGGGTCTTGCATCAACCCGTGGTGCACCCGCCACGGCAGATCTACGCCAGTGCCGCCCACCGCCGCAGCGGCCGCCGCTGGACGCGGCGCCACCGGCACACGTGGCTGCCAGGAATCCTGCTGACCGGCGCCGCCGGCGTCGTGCTCGCCGCAAGCGAGATGCTGCGCAGCATCGGCTGATGCCGCTGGCGCGCATCGCCGGTGCGACGGTCGTCGCCGCGGTCGTCGCGGTGGTCGCGAACCTGCTCCTGCGCGCCGTCGCGGTCGCGGTGTTCGACATCCCGCAGCCGGAGTTCGAGCCGCTGCAGGTGCGCGCGGTCGTCGCATCGACGGCCGGCGGCGTGATCGCCGCCGGCGTCGTGTTCGCGGTCGTGGCGCGGTTCGCCCGCGACCCGGTGCGCGTGTTCGTCATCGTCGCCGCGGTCGCGCTCGTGCTGTCGCTGTGGGCGCCGATCTCACTCGGCATCGCCGATCCGCCGGAGAACCCGGGGACGGACGCCGGCTCGATCGGCACCCTGATCGTGATGCACGTCGTCGCGGCCGCGATCGCGGTGACCGCGCTCGTCAGCCGCCGTTGAACGGCCGCACGAGCGGGTTCGTGCTCGCGTAGAGGCCGTCGGGGTTCGGGTTCCAGATCCAGACGTGCAGGGTCACGAGGTCCGGATGCCAGAACACGACGGGGAGCCGCTCTCGGGCGACGTCGGCTTGCAGTCATCCTCGGAGGTCGCAGGCGAGAAGGTTCCGTCGTCGTAGTGACAGGCGGCGGGGAAGGAGCCGTACCGGGCGCCCTTGAGCGGCGGGTGCTTCGGCTTCTTCGGGAACACCCACTCGAGCGCGCCGAGCTGGTACTTCCCGTCGCGCCGCGTGTAGACGAGGATGTGCGGCTTCGTCACGTCGAATCCGCTGATGTTCGGATTGAGGTAGTGGAACCCCATGTCCTTCATCATCGGGGTGATGATGCGGTAGCCGTCCGCCTTCGCCAGGTCGAGGCCCGAGACGTACGGGGCGGTCGCGACGCGGGCGCGGGCCAGCTTGCGCGCCAGCCCCCGATCGAATTTTCCCGCTGCACGGTGGTGGCCGGCGTTGGTGCCTGTGTACGCCGATGAGCCGGCGGACTGCGCCACACCCCAGACTGCGAATGAGACCAGCGCGGCTGCGAAGGCGGCGCGGGCCGTGGTCTTGATGGTCATGCGACGACGCTACGGGCGGCTCCACGCCCGGGCATCGGCGTCACAACCCATCTTCCCGGTGCCGCCTACCTATCTTTAGCCGAGCACGAGGACCAGCACGACGGCGACGATCACGAACACGCCGAGCAGCGCGGACGCCGCGATCGCCTGCGGCTGGTTCGCCCAGAACCCCGGGCGCGCGCGATCGCGCGAGTGGCGGCCCTCGGGCGGTGTGCCGGTCCAGTCGTCGTCGTCGTCGGCCATCAGCGGATCTGCCTCCCCGAAATCGCGCGCGCCACGACCAGGCGCTGGATCTCCGATGTGCCCTCGAAGATCGTGTAGATCTTCGCGTCGCGGTGCATCCGCTCCACCGGGTATTCGCGGGTGTACCCGTTGCCGCCGAGGATCTGGATCGCGCGCTCGGTCGCCCACACGGCGACCTCGCCGGCCTTGAGCTTGGACATCGAGCCCTCGGCGTTCTCGAACGTGCGGCCGCTGCGGCCCATCCACGCTGCGCGCCACACGAGCAGCCGCGCGGCGTCGATCTCCATCTTCATGTCGGCGAGCATGAACGCGATCGCCTGGTTGTCGATGATCGGGCGGCCGAACTGCTCGCGCTCGCCTGCGTAGTCGAGCGCGAACTCGTAGGCCGCACGCGCGACGCCGATCGCCTGCGCGCCGACGGTCGGGCGGGTCGCCTCAAACGTCTGCATCGCCGCCTGCCCGCGCGACGCCGCACCCTCGCGCGCGCGGGCCAGGCGCGCGTCGAGCTTCTCCTTGCCGCCGAGCAGGCACGAGCCGGGGACGCGCACGTCGTCGAGGAACACGTCCGCCGTGTGCGAGGCGCGCAGGCCGTGCTTCTTGACCTTCGTGCCCATTGTCAGGCCGCGCGTGCGCGGCGGCACGATGAACGCCGCCTGGCCGCGCGAGCCGAGGTCGCGGTCGACCGACGCGACGATCACGTGGATGCCGGCGATGCCGCCGTTGGTTGCCCACGCCTTCTGGCCGTTCAGCACCCACTCGTCCTTGGCCTCGTCGTACACCGCGCGCGTGCGCAGCGAGGAGACGTCGGAGCCGGCGTCGGGCTCGGAGACGCAGAAGGCCGCGACCGCTGGCTCGGACTCGGTGCCGAAGCACTGCGGGATCCACTCGCCCGCCTGCTCGCCGGTGCCCTGGCCGAAGATCGCCGCGGCCGTCAGCGCGGTGCCCATGATCGCCATGCCGATCCCGGCGTCGCCCCAGAACAGCTCCTCGTTGACGATCGGCAGCGTCAGGCCGGTCTCGTCGGAGTAGAACTGCGCCAGCGCCTCGAAGCCGTAGAGGCCGATCTTGGTCGCCTCGGCGATGATCGGCCACGGCGTCTCCTCGCGCTCGTCCCACTCGGACGCGGCCGGGCGCACGACCTGCTCGGCGAAGCCGTGCACCCAATCGCGGATGTCGCGCTGATCCTGCGAGAGCTCGAGCGAGAACGGCGTCTCGGTAACGGTGGCGGCTTCCATGCCGAAGATGCTAGGCGCCGCCGTGCGTTATACGCGCCGATCCGTGGTCGTCGTCGTCGCGGGCTCCTCCACGCGCTCGTCGCGCTCGAAGCGGCCGTTGCGGGTCGCGTCGCGGTCGTCGACCACGACCTCCTCGCGCTTGGGGCCGACGCGCGGCAGCATCGCGACGATCAGCAGCGCCACCGCCGCAACGCCCAGGACCAGCTCGGTCGCGCGGTTGGCCGCGAAGACGCCGAGCACGTCGGTGCCGTCGATGATCGCGATCACGGCGCCGGCGCCCAGCGCCAGGCCGACGATCATCGCGATCGCCTTCGCGCTCCAATGCATCGTCGCGCTGATCAGCAGGAGCACACCGGCGCCGGCGAACGCCAGCCAGGTCCAGCCGTTGCCCTCGATGCCGAGGAACGTGCCGCCGTTGACGTCGCCGTCCGGCGCTGCAGTCGTGAAGTCAGTCGAGCCCATCAGCAGGCCGAGAATGCCGCCTGCGAGCAGCACGGCTCCAATGATGCCTACCGGCCCCTTGGCCAGCGAAACGCCCTTGGTACGCATGATCTCCGCTCCCTTTTTGGTGCTTGGGAACCATGGTTCCCGCGCGAGCGCTATGGCATGCGCTACTCGGCCGCAGGCGGCTCGGACTCCGGCAGCCCCGGCAGCGGCGCGTCGTCCTCGTCGAGGTCGGCCGGCGGGCCGAGCGGCTGGTCGTCGACCTCCGGGTCACCATTCCCGGGCGGCGGCGGCGCAGCCGGGATGTCGGGGTCGTCCGGGGTGATCGGCGTCTCGCGCTCGGTCATGCCGCGTCCCCTACCCGGAGCAGCTCTGGCGCACCCCACGCCTGTAGCGCCTCCGGCACCGCCACGGTGCCGTCGTCGCGCTGGCCGTTCTCCAGCAGCGCGATCAGGTGGCGCCAGGTGACCGCGGTGCCGTTGAGCGTGTGCACGTGGTGCGGCTTGCCGTCGTCGCCGCGGTAGCGGATGTCGAGCCGGCGTGACTGGAAGTCGGTCGTGTTCGAGGTCGACGTGACCTCGCGGTACTGGTCCTGGCCGGGCATCCACGCCTCGAGGTCGTACTTCTTCGCGGCCGAGGCGCCGAGGTCGTCGGCGCCGATATTGACGACCCGGTAGGGGATCCCGAGGCCGCGCAGCAGCTCCTCCTCGAGCGCCAACAGCAGCTCGTGCTCGTCTCCCGCCGCCTCCGGCTCGACGAAGCTGAACATCTCGACCTTGTCGAACTGGTGCACGCGCAGGATCCCGCGCGTGTCGCGCCCAGCGGCGCCCGCCTCACGGCGGAAGCACGGCGAGATCCCGGCGTAGCGCAGCGGCAGCCGATCGCCGTCGATGATCTCGCCCGGTGCAGCGACGCCAGCGGCACCTCGCTCGTGCCCACGAGGTACAGGTGGTCGTCGGCCAGCCGGTAGATCTGCTGCTCGGTGTCGGGCAGGAAGCCCGTGCCGTAGAGCGCCTCCTCGCGCACCAGCACCGGCGGCACGACCGGCACGAACCCGTGCGTGCCGAGCAGCTCGAGCGCCCACCGGAAGAGCGCCATCTCGACCAGCACGAGGTCGCCCTTGAGGTAGGCGAAGCGCGAGCCGGCGACGCGCGCGCCGGCCTCCATGTCGATCATCGCTCCCGCCACGTCGAGGTGGTCGCGGCCGGAGCCCCCCGGCCTCACCCTCCTCGCGCAGCGTGGTGTGGCGGTGGGAGCGGCCGTCGGGTCGGGCGGGTTCGGCAGCGCGCCGAGCGCAGACTGCAGCTCGGCGTCGGCGTCCGCCAGCTCCTGCCCGAGCGCCTTCACGCGCGCGGCGACCTCCTCCGCCGCGATCTCCTCCGCCGCGTCGCGCCCCTCCTGCTTGGCGGCTGGCGAACAGCCTTCGACGCCTCGTTCTGGTGCGCGCGCAGGGTCTCCACCTCGGAGCGCGGTGCCCTGCGTGCGCTCATCCAGCTCGAGCACGCGATCGAGCCGTTCGTCGGAGCCGTCGCGGCGGCGCGCCAATGCGGCCCGGACGGGGTCCGGG
>CAWBVZ010000007.1:0-1629547 GCA_963792385.1 uncultured Solirubrobacteraceae bacterium
AAGGACCGCGCGGCGCGCGACGCGACCGGTCCATTAGCACTCATCGAAAGGCCGCTTTTGCAGGCCTTTTCTCGTTTGTTGGGGGCTTGCGGCCGACCCTCGATCAGCCGTGCACCCGTTCCAGCTCCTCCGGCTCGAAGAAGTGCATTCCCAGCCCGTCGAGCTTGACGTGGAAGGCGACATCTCGCCACTCGATGACCTCACCCTCATAGCCATCCACCGGCCGGCGGCGGTTGACCACCCGGACCCGCGCCCCTGCGGTTACGGCCGCCATCAGACCGGCCTGTAGTTGACCGTCGGGGACGTCACGCGAACGCCGCAGTCGTTTGGGCGTGCTGAAGATGGCGAAGCATCTGGCGATAGCGGCGCACGAGTCGGCTCATGCCAACCAGAATCCCAGCGCGAGCCCGGCGCCGACACCGAGGCACCCCGCGAACGCCCGCGCGGATCACCCCACCCGCAGGGTGCGGCGAGCCGTAGCTCGCGACGACGCGCTCCGGTTCAGCGTTGCTCGGTCGTCCGCGCCGGCTCGGGGAGGTCGACGGTGGCCGCCCAGCTCCCGAGCAGGTTCAGCGCCTCCTCGGAGCGAGTGCCGGGCTCGGCGGCGTAGGTGAACAGCGTGAGCCCGTGGTCTGCGGCGAGGTCAAGGCGGTTGAAGGTCAGGCTGAGCTCGCCGACGACGGGATGG
Source organism: uncultured Solirubrobacteraceae bacterium (assembly GCA_963792385.1). Lineage (GTDB taxonomy): Bacteria > Actinomycetota > Thermoleophilia > Solirubrobacterales > Solirubrobacteraceae > DASSUW01. The sequence continues at coordinate 689 of CAWBVZ010000007.1, forward strand.
TGGAAGTGCTTGACGGCCGTCGCGTGGAGGCGCACGTTGTGTGCGGCCCAGTGAGTACGGAACGCCTCGCTCTGCGTCGCGAGCTCACCGACGAGGTCTGAGAGGTCGCGGTCGTAGGGGTCGCGGCCGGCGGCCGACCGCAGGATCGCGGCGGTCTCGCGCGCGGCACGATCCCAGTCGGCGTAGAACGTCGCGGCCCGTCGATCGAGGAAGACGAACCGGGCGTGGTTGGCCGGCCGGGCGGGAGCGGCGTACAGCTCGGAGAACAGCGCGCGCCCGAGCGCGTTGGCGGCCAGGATGTCGAGGCGGTCGTTGCCCACGTACGCGGCGGCGCCGGTGATTGCGTCGAGGGTCCACTGGACGTCCGGTCGGATGCGTTGCTTGGCCTGGCGGCGGCGTGGTCGCGTTGCCATCGGGTGGGCGGCGCGGGCGAGGTCGAAGAGGTGAGCGCGCTCAGCGTCGTCGAGCTGGAGCGCACGGGCCAGCGCCTCGAGCACCCCCTCGGAAACGCCGTTGATGTCGCCGCGCTCCAGGCGGGTGTAGTACGGGACGCTCACGCCTGCCAGCACGGCGACCTCCTCGCGGCGCAGGCCGGGAACGCGGCGACTGCCGTAGGTGGGCAAGCCCGCCTGCTCGGGCGTTATCCGGGCGCGGCGGGAGGTGAGGAACTCGCGGATCTCCTGCTTGGTGTCCACGGGACGCAGCGTAGACCCGGCTGTCCGCCCCTGGGAGACCCTGCCAGTACCTCTCTCACAGGGACTCCCACCTTCGCGAGATCCGCGCTTTGCTGAGAGCCATGACCACCAAGACGACCATGAAGCACGTCTCGCTAGGCGGACTTGACGTCTCGCGAATCGGACTCGGCACGATGGCGATGTCCGGCTACTACCTCGACCCGAGCAGCAGCGACGCCGAGTCGATCCTCACCATCCAGCGAGCACTCGACGTGGGTGTCAACCACCTCGACACGGCCGAGATCTACGGCCCCTTCGCGAACGAGGAGCTCGTCGGCCGCGCCATCAAGGGCCGCCGCGACGATGTCGTGCTGGCGACCAAGTTCGGCCTCGTCTCACACGCGGGCGCGGGCCCCGGTGTGCTCGACAGCAGCCCGGCGAACATCCGCGTAGCGGTCGAGGGATCGCTGAATCGGCTGGGCACCGACCGCATCGACCTCTACTACCAGCACCGCGTCGACCCCAACACGCCGATCGAGGACACCGCCGGCGCCCTGGCCGAGCTGGTGGCTGAGGGCAAGGTCCTGCACATCGGCCTCTCGGAGGCCGGGCCTGACACGATCCGCCGCGCCCACGCGGTGCATCCGGTCGCCGCCCTGCAGACCGAGTACTCGCTGTGGACCCGTGACCCGGAGGCCGAGCTGCTGCCGCTGCTGCGCGAGCTGGGCATCGGCTTCGTGCCGTACTCGCCCCTCGGGCACGGCTTCCTGACCGGGAACCTGCGCTCCCCGGATCAGCTCGCCGACGACGATTGGCGCAAGACGAACCCGCGCTTCACACCCGGCAACTTCGAGAAGAACCTGCGCATCGTCGACGAGGTCGAGGATGTCGCCTCCGAGCTCGCCGCCACCCCGGCACAGGTCGCACTGGCCTGGCTGCTCGCGCAGGGCGACGACATCGCTCCGATCCCCGGCACCAAGCGCGTCTCCCGCGTCGAGGAGAACGCAGCCGCCGACGGCATCGAGCTCAGCGGCGAGCAGATCCGACGACTCAACGCGCTCACCCCGGCCACCGGCGAGCGCCACGACGAGGCGAACATGTCAGCGGTCGACCGCTGAACCCTCGGTACCTGCCATGCGACGGACGACCGTGTCGATGTCTGCTCCTTCGCGCTCGACCTCGTCGACGTAGAGGCGACCCCACGCGATGCGGTCGTCGCGGACGCCCATGACGATTACGCCACGCTCGTCGAGCGGAGTGCCATCCGCCTTGGTTGCCGTCCAGTGGACCTCCACGAAGACGGTGTCACCATCGACCGCCGACCGCACGATCTCGGCGTGGAAGTCCGGCATCGCGTCCAGCAGGGCGGACCAGTTGGAGCGCACCTGGTCGATGCCCTGGAACGTCCGCGCCGGAAACTGCGGCTGCTCGCTCCGGTAGTCGTCGTGGAAGCAGGCGAGCATCGCTTCGAGGTCATGCGCGTTCTGCGCAGTGGTCAGCCGGTCTATCAAGGCGCGCGGATCGCCCATTGGGCGAGCATACGCCGCGGCGTCAGGGCTCGATCGTGGGAGCGGCGCCGTACTCCTCGTCGGTGACCTTGTCGCCCCAGTTGGCGGCGGCGTGGTCGGCGTCGACCTCGTTGAGGGCGAGGTGGGCCATGAAGCGGTTCGCGGTCGCGCCGTGCCAGTGGTCCTCGTCGGGCGCGAAGAAGACGCGATCACCCGGGCGGATGATCTCGATCGGGCCGCCGCGCTTCTGGCAGAGGCCGATGCCTTCGGTGACGTAGATCGTCTGGCCGAGCGGGTGCGTGTGCCACGCGGTGCGCGCACCCGGGGTGAAGTGGACGAGGTTGGCCTGCACGCGTCCGGGGGCGACCGCGGCCGCGACCGGGTCGATGTAGACGTCGCCGGTGAACCAGGTATCGGGGCCCTTGCCAGTGTCGAGTCCGTGTCGGGTGATCTCCATGGGAGACGCAGACTAGGTCGCGGGACGGGTGGCGCGTGCTGCGCGCACGTGCCGGCGGGCGAGCAGCGCGCCGGCGAGCGCGGCCGCCGCGTACAGGGCGATCGCGAGAAGGCCCTGCGTCGAGAGCGGGGCGCTGAGCGCGCCGCCGAGCGCGACGTAGGCGACCGTCTTGGGCAGCGCTCCGAGCGCGACGGCGGCGGCGAAGGCGCGCAACGGCATGGCGGTCAGGCCCGCGGCGTAGTTCAGGACGTTGGCGGGCGTGCCGGGCAAGAGCCGCGCCGTCAGCACGGCGCTGAAGCCGCGCTCGGCGATCCACGCCCGCCAGTGCGCTGCGCGCGGACCGAGCAGCCGGCCGATCGGCGCGGCGCCCACGCTGCGGGCGAGCAGGAACGCGACAGCGGCGCCGAGCGTCGCGGCGGTGAGCGTCAGCGCAACCCCCGTCGCCACTCCGAACAGGACCCCTGCGGCGGTGGCGGTCACGTGGCCCGGGAACATCACGCACGTCGAGATGGCGGCGATCAGCACGAACAGCGCCGGCGCCGCCGGCCCCGCGGACCGCGCCCATTCCGCGAGCTCCGACGGGGAGGGGACGCCCACGGTCACGGCCAGCACGGCCACCAATGCCACCAGCGCCAGCACTGCGACACCCAAGCGGGCGAGGGCACGGCGACGTGCCTGGTCGGCTGGCAGGCGGAGCAACACAGACTCCTAACCGCCGGCCGGCTGTCGGTTACGACCGGACCCGTCAGGATGATTGACCCGAGCGCCCCTTGACCGACACAATTCTCCCAGCGCCGCCAGAACCGGCCGCGCCCCCCGAACCACGCCACCGCTGGTGGCTGCCGTTCCACGATCGCTCGCGCCCGCGGCGCCTCGCCAAGGTGCTGGCGTGGCTCGCGGGCATCGCGCTGGCTCTCGTCATCCTCGACCTGCTCGGCGTCGACATCCGCGGCTGGTTGTCGGACGTGTGGGACGCGCTCAGCGGCGTCGGGCTCGGCTATCTGCTCGCCGGCTGGACGCTGCAGACGTGCCAGACCACGCTGACCGCGCTTGGGTGGTACTTCATCCTGCGCGCCGCGTACCCGAGCGGGCAGGTCGCGTACCTCCAGGTGCTCGCCGCCTACGCCGTCGGACCCGCGCTCAACGGCGTCCTGCCCGCGAACATCGGCACCGTCGTGATGCTGCTGATGCTCGTGGCGATCATCCCGGGCGCCAACCTGCCCGGCGTGCTCGGCGGCATGGTCGTGCAGAAGATCTTCTTCAGCGTCATCGGCGCGCTCGTCTACGTCTACCTGTTCCTGTCGGTGCCGGGCTCGTTCGACCTCCAGCTCTCGGCGCTCCACGATCACCCCGTGCTGGCGCTCGCGATCGTGGGCGGCATCGGGATGCTGGTGTTGATCCTCGGCCGGATCTTCTGGCGAAAGCTGCAGGGGCTCTGGGCCAAAGCCGTGCAGGGCGGCGCGATCCTCGCGCGGCGCCGCGAGTACGCGCTGAAGGTGGCGCTGCCGTCGTTCGGCGCGTGGCTGGCGAAGCTCGGCGTGATCGCCGTGTTCCTCACCGCCTATGGAATCACCGTCAGCTTCCACACGGTGATGTCGGTGGTGGGTGGCAACTCGATCGCGAACACCGTCTCGGTCACCCCGGGCGGCGTGGGCGTCAATCAGGCCACCAACGTCGCAGCGCTCAACGGCGTGACCGACGCAGCCACCGCGACCGCGTACTCGCTCGGCCAGCAGCTCGCGATCACCGCGTGGAACATCGCCTTCGCCGTCGTGCTCGTCATCTGGGCGTTCGGGTGGACCGGCGGGAAGCTGCTCGTGGAGCAGTCCTACACGGACGCGAAGGTCAAGGTCGAAGAGCAGAAGGCCCAGCGGGCGAAGACCAGGGCGGCCAAGCGCCGCTAGCCCGCCGCGCCCGCCGGCGCGCGGAGGACGACCACTGTCGACCCGAGGTACTCCTCGGTCTGAGGGATGAACTGGTCGGGCTCGGTGAGAAAGCCGACCGCGACCGCCTCCGTCGCGACCTCGGCGGCCGTGACCCGGTCCAGCCGCACGATGACGTCGGCGGACTCGTAACGCGCTCCCGGCCCGACGATCTCACGACGCCGGTGGATCGCCGCGCACCCACCGTCGTCCACCACGGCCAGCAGCTGGCTGGCGTAGCGCACGTCGGCGATCTCGCACGCGTCGGGCGGCGGCGGTACGTCATGGTCCTCGTCGAAGCAGTCCATCGCGTCGGCCACCGCGGCGGCCAGCAGCCCGCCGGGCTCGAGGTGATCCAGCGCTCGGCGCAGAAAGGCGCCGCGCCCGGAAGGCCCGCCGAGCAGCTGCAGCGTCTGCATCGGCACGACAACCAGCGAGAACCGCCGGCCCAGGTCGAACTCACGCGCGTCGGCGACGACCGTCTCGACCGGCAGGCCCGCGGCGCGGTGCGCGAGCGCCTCGAGCAGCGGCGCGTCGGCGTCCAGTGCGACCACCGCCGCCCCGCGGGCGGCGAGGTCGACGCTCACGCGACCGGTGCCCGCCCCGACGTCGAGCACGGGACCGGCGGCCTCGCCGGCGAGCGCGCGCCACAGCGGCAGGTCCTCGCCGTACGCGCCGCACTCGAGGTCGTGCCAGAGCGCGTCGAGATTCATGGCAGCGGGAGCGTGCCGCTGCCGGTCAGGCAGTCGGCGAGGTAGAGCGCGGTTCCCGGGTCACCGGTCCAGAGCGTGTAGTGGCCGCGGCCGAACTCGGCGCGCGCGTGCGCGACCTGGGCGATCGCAGATATCGCGAACGCGCGGGCGCGCTCGAGCCACAGCTCGTCGCCGGTGCGCTCGAACAGCGCGAGAAACGCGTAGCCGTTCCCGGCCGTGCCGTGGCAGAGGCCGGCGCCCTTCGCCAGCGGCCCGGCGCGCCAGGTCAGCTCGCCGCCCGCGAGCAGCAACCGCGAGTGCTCGTCGTCGCCCGGCGCCAGCGCCGCCATTGAGGCGACCACGCCGGGCGCACCGTGACACCACTGCAGGCGGATCCGCTGTTCGCGACCGTCTCGCAGACCGTTCGACGAGCGGGCCGGCGGCCAGTTCGCGAGGCCGTCGTCCTCGATTGCGTAGCGCCGCACCGCATCGGCCGCGCGCGCATGAAGCTCGTCGTCGGCTTCCCGGCTCAGTGCGAGCATGCAGCCGGCGAACCCGTGGGCGGGACCGATGAGCTGATCCGCCTTGCCGTTGATCCGCTGAGTCCAGAGACCGGTCTGCGGGTCCCACGAATCGCGCAGCCACGCCGCGCTCTCGCTCCACAGATCGAGCCATCTGGCTTCGCCGGTGAGGTCGTGCATCGCGGCCGCCGCGAGCATCGTTCCGGGGCTGCCCCACGTCAGGTCGCAGCGCTCGTCGTGGGCGTTCGCTCCGATCAGCTCGGACAGCCGATCGGCGTTCGCCCGCGAGGGAGAGAGCCGCTGCAACGTCAGCCGAATGCCGGTCTCGCCCAGCCACAGACTCGGCGGGTGATCCGCGTCCGGGAAATCGGGCTCGTACGGTTGCTCGAGGTAGGGGACGTAGTCGCGGCGCAACTCGACCAGCCCTCTGCGCTGCAAAGACTCGAGCGCCTGAACGACGCCGGCTCCGCCGATGTGGACAGTCCGAAACCGGTGCGCCGCCTCTCGCTCGTCCTCGACGTCGCGCGGGTGGGTCGGCCAGCCGTCGTCGAACGCGCCGCATGCGTCCTCGGCGATCTCACGGATCGCGGCATGGACGAGCGCCGGCTCCCAGTTGTCGCCGGTCACACGCTCGTGAGCGTCGGGCTCGAAGAGCACGTCGCGAGACTAACGACGGGCAACAAGGCGGTTCCCATCGCGTGCGGTCGGGTAGACCCGCACACGTTTGCAGGGGCAACGCAGGGGAGGTCTCGTCGTCGTGCTCTCGATGCTCGACCGTGATCGCACGGTCGCACCGCTCGGATACAACCGCTGGTTGATCCCACCGGCGGCCCTCGCCGTCCATCTTTCGATCGGCCAGGTCTATGCGTTCAGCGTGTTCAAGGAGCCGCTCGTCGAGCACTTCGACACGAAGCTGACGCCCATCTCCGTGATCTTCTCGATCGCGATCGTGATGCTCGGTCTCTCCGCCGCCGTCGGCGGGACGTGGGTCGAGCGCAGCGGGCCGCGCAAGGCGATGTTCGTCGCCGGCTGCTGCTGGTCGCTCGGGTTCGTAGTCAGCGCCGCCGGCGTCGCCGCGGACCAGCTGTGGCTCGTCTACCTCGGCTACGGCGTGATCGGCGGCATCGGCCTCGGCATCGGCTACATCTCACCGGTCTCCACGCTGATCAAGTGGTTCCCGGATCGCCCGGGCCTCGCGACCGGCCTGGCGATCATGGGCTTCGGCGGCGGCGCGCTCGTCGCCGGGCCGCTGTCGGACAAGCTCCTGAGCGTGTTCGGCGACAACCCCGCCGACGCGATCGCCCCCGCGTTCCTCACGCTCGCCGCGATCTATTTCGTGATGATGATGCTCGGCGCGTTCACCGTGCGGCTGCCGGCCGAGGGCTGGCGCCCGGAGGGCTGGGATCCCGAGAAGGCGGCAAAGCGCACGCTCGTGACGCGCGGGAACGTGACCGCCGCGGGCGCGATCCAGACGCCGCAGTTCTGGCTCCTGTGGGTGGTGCTGTTCTGCAACGTGACGGCCGGCATCGGGATCCTCGAGCAGGCGTCGCCGATGATCCAGGACCACTTCTCCACGGTGACCGCGGCGGCGGCCGCTGGTTTCGTCGGCCTGCTGTCGCTGTGCAACATGAGCGGCCGGATCGGATGGTCGGCGACGTCCGACGTGATCGGCCGCAAGCGCATGTACATGGTGTACCTGGGCGTCGGGGCGGTGCTCTACTTCCTGCTGGCCTCGAGCGGCACGGCGTCGGTGGCCTGGTTCGTGCTGCTGACCGGCTTGATCCTGTCGTTCTACGGCGGCGGCTTCGCGACCGTCCCGGCCTACCTGAAGGATCTGTTCGGAACGCTCGAGGTCGGCGCGATCCACGGGCGCCTGCTGACGGCGTGGTCGGCGGCCGGCGTGGCCGGCCCGCTGATCGTCAACGCGATCGCCGACTCCGAGGCCGCCGCCGGCAAGTCCGGCGCCGACCTCTACACGCTGTCGCTCTACATCATGGTCGGCGTCCTGATCGTCGGCTTCGTCGCCAACCTGCTGATCCGGCCCGTGGCCGACCGTCACATGGAGCCGACGGAGGACGCCTCCGGGCGCTTCCGCCGGGACACGGTGCCGGCCGCGTCGGCCGCCACCGCAGAAAGGAGCTGACCCATGCTCTCCGACGCGTTTCGTGGCTACGCGCTGTGGCTCATCGTGCTCGCGGCATTGACCTACGGCGTCGTCAACACGCTGGCGAAGGTCGCCGACCTGTTCGCCTGACGCTCTGCCATGGGCGACACGGATCCCGAGAGGGTTGAAGCCGGCGGTGTGCCAGCGCCGCCGAAGGAAACTGGCGAACGCTGCCCTGAATGCGAGGGAACCGGCGACCGTGACGGTCGCGAATGCCCAGCCTGCGAGGGCACGGGCAACGTGATGCGCGGCTTGGGCGGTGGCTGATACGGCCGGTCGTGTCCGGGCTCAGGCGATCCGGCGACCCGTCTCCGCCGTGGAGTAGCCGCCCATCGCCTCGACCTGTGCGAGGAAGTCGCGATCCTCCAGGAGCTCGAGCAGGGGTGCCACTGCCGGCTCGCCCGGCGCCATCACGAGGTCGAACGGTTCGCGTGCGACCGGGACGAAGTCGAGCCCGAACGCAAGTGCCGCGGCCATGACGCCCAGGCCCGCGTCCGCGCGGCCGGCCGAGATCGCGGCCGCAACCGCGAGGTGGGTGGGCTCCTCGCGCTCGTATCCGTCGATCGCCTCCTGGCCGATGCCGGACTGCCGGAGCTCGTGATCGAGCAGCACGCGGGTACCCGCGCCGCGCTGGCGGTTCACGTAGCGCAGCCGCGGAAGGTCGGCAAGGCCTTCGACCCCGAGCGGATTGCCCGGAGCGACGATCAGTCCCTGCTCGCGATGGACGAGCCGGATGACGTCGACGGGCTTCCCGGGCATCACGCGCTCGATCCACGGGAGCGTGTACTCGCCGGTGTCCGGGTCGAGCAGGTGGCAGCCCGAGAGATGGCAGAGGCCGTCGCGCAGCGCGACCAGGCCGCTGAGAGAACCGACCGGCCCGCTGACCAGCGTCTGGAGAGGGTCGCGGGCGCGCAGCAGCGAGGCGGCGAGGTCGAGGACCGGGTCGTGCGAGCCAATCGCGACGATCGTGCGCTCCACCGCGTCGAGGTCGCGCAGCAGCTGCACCTCGACCTGCGCGCCGGCATCGTGCCCCTCGAGCGTCGAGGGCACGAGGAGCAGGCCGTCGGCGCGCACCAGCGAGGTGAGGACGCCGGCGCCGCGAGGTAGCGGCGCGGCGACCAGCCCTCCGCCGACGCGGCCGAGGCGGACGCGGATCCAATCGTCGGAGCCGAGCGAGGACGCGAGCCGGCGCGCGAGTCGTGCCTGCGCGCGCGGGCGCGCGACCGGTGCTGCTCCCTCGAGCGCGGCAAGCAGCGGGATGGCGAAGATGTCGAACGTGAGCGCGGCCGAGACCGGATAGCCGGGGGCGCCGAGCACGGCGGTTCCGTTCACCGCTCCGAGCACGACGGGATGGCCCGGTTTGACCGCGACCCCGTGTACGAGCAGCGTGCCGGCCTGCGCGACGACGTCCGCGGTGTAGTCGTCGCGACCGGCGCTGGAACCGGCGATCACGATCACGAGATCGGCGCGGGCCACCGCGTCCTCGACGGCGGCGGTGATCTGCTCGCGGTCGTCCGGGAGCACACCGAGCGACTCGACCGTGCAGCCGACCTCGCGCGCCTGCGCAGCCAGCATCAGCGAATTGGTGTCGACGAGCTCTCCGGGCGCGGGATCGGATCCGAGCGGACGGACCTCGTCACCGGTCGGGATCACGACAACGTGCGGCGCGCGCCGGACCTTGAGCGAGGTGTGCCCGGCCGCGCCGGCGGCGGCCAGGTCGACAGGACGGAGCCGGTGGCCCTCGGGCAGCAGCAGCTCGGTCGCGCTGACGTCCTCGCCGATCGTGCGCACGTGCTGCCATGGGGCCGCGGCTTCCCGGACCTCGGGCACGTCGTCCTCCCAATGCAGCTGCTCACGCATCACGACCGCGTTGCAGCCCTCGGGCAACGCGTCGCCGGTGTCGACGACGGCGAAGCTCGCGATGCTGCGCGGCGAGGTCTCGGTGGCGCCGAACGTGTCCGAGGCGCGGACGGCGATCCCGTCCATCGCGGCGGCGTCGTACGCGGGTGAGGAGCGGAGCGCCCAGATCGGCCCTGCGGTCACGCGGCCGAGGGCATCCGTCAGTTCAAGCTCGACGATGTCGAGCCGCTCCGGCACGGCGGCCAGCCACACGGCGAGTGCCTCCGCGGCGGGAATGTCGGACAGGAACGGGGCGCTCCGCGGCACGCCTACAGCATGACCCGTCCGCTCAGCCGTAGAGCTCGACGACGACCTCGGTGCCTGCGCCGAGCCCGGTCTCGGCCTCAGGCACGCGGAAGAAGCCGTCCGCGCCGACCATCGGGCCGAGCAGCGCCGAGCTGCCGAAGCGCGGCGTCGCGACGCCGTCGTGCACCGTCGCTTGGACGATGTCGAGGCGTCCTGCGGCACTGGGGATGTCGCGCGCCAGCGTGGCGTGAACCGTGACAGCCGGCGGCGGTGCCGTGATCCCCGCGACCGTGCGCACGAGCGGCACGCCGACCAGGCGGAAGACGACGAGGGCGGAGCGCGGGTTGCCGGGGAGCCCGATCAGCGGCACGCCGCCGCAGTCGGCCAGCAACGTCGGCTTGCCGGGCTTGAGCGCGAGACCGTGGCAGACGATCTCGCCGAGTCGCGCGACGACGGTCGCCGTGAGATCGCGAGCGCCGACGGAGGAGCCGGCCGAGACGACGACGAAGTCGTCGTGCGCCACGCTCTCGCCCAGCACCCGCTCGAGCTCGGTCGCATCGTCGGGGACGATGCCCCGGAGCACGGGCTCGCCGCCGGCCTCGCGCACGAGGCCGGCCAGAGCCGGCGCGCAGGCGTCGCGCACCTGGCCGGGCGCGGGTGTCGCCGTGTCGCCCGGCACGATCTCGTCACCCGTCGAGACGATCCCGACGCGGGGACGCTGATGCGCAGCGAGCTCGGTCACGCCCGCAGAGGCGAGCAGCCCGAGGTCGGCGGCCCGCAGCGGACGGCCGGCCGGCGCCAGGACGTCGCCGGGCGTCGCCTCCTCTCCGGCCTGGAGGACGCCGTCGCCCGGTGCGACGCCGCGCAGGATCTCAACGTGGCCGGGCATCGGCTCCGTCGTGTACTCGACCATCACCACGGCGTCGGCACCGCGCGGGAGCAGGCCGCCCGTCGGGATCGCCATCGCGGTACCCGGGCCGACCTCGCCGTCGGGGGCACGACCCATCGTCACAGCGCCGGTGAGCGCCAAGAACGCCGGCAACGTCTCGGCGGCCGCGTAGGTGTCGGCAGCTCGGACGGCGTAACCGTCGACGGTTGCTCGCGCCCAGCCGGGAAGCAGTTCGCCCGAGCGCACGTCCTCGGCCGGCACGACGCCAAGCTCCGGGCTGACCGAGGCGACGTCGCTGCGCCGCGTCGGCGCGAGCGCGGTCAGCGCCTCGGCGACCGTCATGACGGTGAGGAACATCGCTCAGACGTGCTCGCGCTGCATCCGCAGCACGGACATCACAGGGCCGAGAGCGACCTGCCCGAGCCCGCAGATGGATGTCAGCCGCATGGTCTCCTCGAGCTCGTCGACGCGCTCGTCGACATCGGATGCGCTGCCGCCGCGCTCGAGCACCTCGACGAGGATCTTCTGCGCCTTGTGCGAGCCGACGCGACAGGGCACGCACTTGCCGCAGGACTCGTTACGGAAGAAGTTGAGGACGTTCGTCGCCGCTGCCAGCAGATCGGTGCCCTCGGCGAGCACGACCATGGCGCCCGTGCCCAGCGCCGAACCGGCCTCGGCGACGGCATCGAACGTCAGCGCCAGGTCGACGCAGTCCGGCCCGAGGAAGTTGGTCGAAGCCCCACCGGGCTGCACGGCGGCGACGGCGGCGCCGTCCCGGACTCCGCCGGCGAGTGCGATCACCTCCGACACCAGCGTGCCGGCCGGGACGCAGAACACGCCGGGCTGCTCGACGTGGCCGGACACCGAGAAGAACTTCAGCCCCTCGCCGCCGTTGACGCCCTGATCCTTCCACCACTGCGCACCGCGCTCGAGGATGATCGGGACCGCTGCGAACGTCTCGACATTGTTCATCAGCGTCGGGTGGCCGTGGAGGCCGTACCCGCCCGGGAACGGCGGCTTGTTGCGCGGTTCGCCGCGGTGGCCCTCCATGCACTCGAGCAGCGCGGTCTCCTCGCCGAGGATGTAGCCGCCCGGTGACGTGAACACGTCGATCGAGACGTCCTCGAGCAGGCCCGCAGCGCGGGCGCGCTCGATCTCCTCGCGCAGCACCTGCTCCTCGGGCTCGTACTCGTGGCGGACGAACACCCAGGCCTGCTGGGCGCCGACGACACGCATCGCGATCAGCATGCCCTCGATCACGAGATGCGGCTGTTCGGCGAGGATCTGGCGGTCCTTGAACGTGCCCGGCTCGGCCTCGTCGGCGTTGCAGACGACGTACTTGATCGGGTCGTCCTGGCCGCGGACCATCGCCCACTTCTTGCCGGTCGGGAAGCCGGCGCCGCCCATGCCCTTTATGCCGGACTCGTCGAGCACCGGCACGGGATCGCCGTCGAGATCCCGATAGATGCGGTAGTGCTCGTCGGTGCTGGTGTACGGGTCGTTCGGCCTCCGGCCCTCGCCGCGTCGCACCTCGGGATAACGCTCCTCGACGATCGCGACGGGCGCCTGGTCGCAGCGTCCGACGCACGAGACCTCGTGCACCGTCGCGCCGTCGGGGATCTCGGCGCGCTCGCGTGACAGCCAGCAGGAGAGGTCGCGGCAGACGGCGACCTCGAGCTGCTCGGGCGGCGCCGTGCGGAAGTGCGGGTAGAACGAGACGATCCCCTCGATCTCGTAGAGCGGCCGGCGCCAGTCGCGCGAGAGCTTCACGAGCTCCTCACGCGGCAGCCAGCCATGCTCGCGCTGGATCGCGGTCAACGGCGGGATCAGCGACGGCCCCGGGAACTTGCCGGCGCGCGCTTCTACTCCGGGGACACGACCGCTGGCCGCGGCCATCAGCCCGCTCCCTGCAGCGCCTGCTCCGAGTCGGGCAGGACGATCGGCTCGCGGTCGGTCGTCTCGATCTTGACCGCGCAGAACTTGAACTCGGGGATCTTGGCGGTTGGGTCGACCTCGTCGATCGTGAGCAGGTTGGCCGCCGCCTCGCGGAAATGGAACGGGATGAAGCACGAGCCGGGCGTCTCCCGGTGCGAGACCGATGCCGCCAGCTCGATCGAGCCGCGCCGGGACGTAACGCGCACGAAGTCGCCGTCGACGATGCCCATGCGCTCGGCGTCGGCCTCGGCGATGAACACCATCGCGGTCGGCTGGATCGAGTCAAGCGCGAACGAACGGCGCGTCATCGACCCGGTGTGCCAGTGCTCGAGCAGCCTGCCCGTGTTGAGCACGAACGGGTACTCGTCGTTTGGCAGCTCCTTGGCCGGCATCCATTCCGCCGGCACGAGATGCGCCTTGCCATCGTCGGTCGCGAACGTCTCCGTGAACAGCACCACGGTGCCGTCCGACTGCTCCGGGTCGGGGTTGGGGTAGAGCTTGCCGACCGGCTCGAGGTTGCCGTACGCCAGGCCCGCGTAGGCGGGCGAGAGCGCGACCATCTCGTCGAAGACGTCGCTGACGGACTCGTACTCCATCGGCAGGCCGATCCGGGTCGAGATCTCGCGGATGATCTCCCAGTCCGGCCGCGCCTGGCCGGGTGCGTCGAGGGCCTTGCGCCCGATCTGCACGCGCCGGTCGGTGTTCGTGTAGGTCCCGTCCTTCTCCAGGGCCGACGTCGCGGGCAGCACGACATCGGCGAACTCGGCCGTCTCGGTGAGGAAGATGTCCTGAACGACGAGGAACTCGAGCGCGGCCAGCGCCTTGCGCACCTTGTTGATGTTCGGGTCCGAGAGGAACGGGTTCTCGCCCATCATGTACATGCCGCGCACGCCGCCCTTGAGCGCGCTGCCGACGATCTCGGTCACCGTCAAGCCGGGCTCGGCATCGAGCGGCCGGCCCCACGCAGCCTCGAACTTCTCGTGCGCGGACTCGTTGTCGACGCGCTGGTAGTCAGGGAACATCATCGGGATCAGGCCGGCGTCGGAGGCGCCCTGCACGTTGTTCTGGCCGCGCAGCGGGTGCAGTCCGGTGCCCGGCCTGCCGACGTGGCCGGTGATCGCGCACATCGCGATCAGGCAGCGCGCGTTGTCGGTGCCGGTCGTGTGCTGGGAGATCCCCATGCCCCAGAAGATGACGCCGGCGCCCGCCTCGCCCCAGAGCCGTGCGACCTCGCGGATCGTCGCCGCGTCGATGCCGCAGATCTGGGCGGCGCGTTCCGGCGGGTACTCCTTGACCGTCTTGGCTAGCTCGCCGTAGTTCGTCACGCGGTCGCGGAGGAACTCGCGGTCGACTAGGCCGAGATGGATGATCTCGTGCAGGACGCCGTTGTAGAAGGCGACGTCCGTGCCCGGCTTGAGCTGGCAGAAGATGTCGGCGTGGTCGGCGACGCGTTCGCGCCGCGGGTCGACGACGATCAGCTTGGTGCCCCGCCGGCGTGCCTGCTTGAAGAACGAGGACGCGACCGGATGGTTGGCCGTCGTGTTCGTGCCGGCGAGGATCGCGACGTCGGCGTTGATGATGTCGCCGTACGTCGTGGACACCGCTCCGGAGCCGACGCCCTCGAGCAGCGCGGCAACGCTCGACGCGTGGCACAGCCGGGTGCAGTGATCGACGTTGTTGGTGCCGAAGCCCGCGCGGATCAGCTTCTGGAAGAGGTAGGCCTCTTCGTTGGAGCACTTGGCCGAGCCGAAACCGGCGATCGCGCCTGAGCCGTCGCGGTCGTGGATCTCCTTGAGGCGCGAGGCCGCGAGGTCCAGCGCCTCCTCCCAGGTCGCCTCGCGGAAGTGCGGCATGACCTCGTCGTAATCGACGATGCCTCCCGGGCGTTTCCGGCCGCGCCCTTCGCCCTTGACGTCGCCGGAGAGCGCCGCCTTGGGATAGGTGACGCGGATCAGCGGCGTGGTCAGACGCTGCTTGGACGCGGCGTAGTCCCAGCCATAGCGGCCCTTCACGCAGAGGCGGCTCTGGTTGCCAGGCTGCTCGCGGCCGTCCGCGAACGCGATCGCTCCGCGCTCTTCGTCCACGTGGTAGGTCAGCGCGCATCCGACACCGCAGTACGGGCAGACCGAGTCGACGGACTTGAGCTCCTCACGGGGACGGATCGGCACGCCGTGGATCGGCTTGTTGACGAGCGCGCCGGTCGGGCACGCTGCGACGCACTCGCCGCACGTCACGCACGTCGACTCGCCCATCGGGTCGTTGAGGTCGAACGCGATGTGCGTCTCGTAGCCCTTGCCCGTCCGCCCGATCACGTCGTTGCCCTGGATGTCGTCGCACGCCCGCACGCAGCGATCGCACAGGATGCACGCGTCGTGGTTGACGCTGATCACCGGGTTTGAGTCGTCCAGGCCGCGCCCGCGCGCCTGCGGCAGGCGCTCCGCGTGCCCCGTGTCGTAGCGGCGCGTGAGCTCGAGCAGGAGGTTGTCGCCCGTGGTGATCTCCTTGGGATCCTCGTCGGGCTGATCCGACATGAGCAGCTCGGTCAGGACGGCGCGCTGCTTCTCGACCTTCGCGCTGGCCGTGGTGACCTCCATCCCGTCCTCGCACGGACGCACGCAGGCGGCCGCGAGTACGCGTCCGCCGACGTCGACAGCGCACATCCGGCACACGCCGACGGGGTCGTAGCGCTCGTCGTGGCACAGGACCGGGATCTCGATCCCGGCCTCCTTGGCGGCGGTGTAGATCGTCGTGCCGGCAGGCACGGTGAGCTCGATGCCGTCAATCGTGCACGTGACGGTCGGCGCTTCGGTCTTGGGCGGGACGCTCAGGGCCATGGCAGCTCCGCAGGATGATGCTCGTTAACGACTAAGTCCAATCCGCGCGTCCGGTGATAGGCATCGACCATCGCGTCGAGCCGAGCGCGACCCAGCGCCGCCTCGCGGCCCGACGGAAGGGTGAGCGGCACGTCGAGCAGCCGCGCCGGGAGCGTGTCCTCGGCGCGTGTCCATCCCTCGCGGCGGTTGTAGGCGTGCTTGGCGGCGACGATGCCGCGCGCGGTCTCGTGCAGCTCGTCGCCGTCGATGTCCCAGCCGGTGACCGACGCCAGCAGCGCGGCCCATTCCTCCCACGGCTCGTCGAACACGCCACGCAGGAACTTGCAGAAGATCAGGGAGTCCATCGCGGCTGCGCGGTCCTCCGTCTCGATCGCGGCGGTGACGTGGGCCATGCCGCCGTCGAGGCGATCCAACTCGCCCCCGAGGTCGGCCTCGTACGCGCCGGAGCGGTTGTGGTCGGCGCCGCGCGCGTTGACCGAGAGCCCGAGCGCCATCGCGTGCAGCGTGCGCGGTTCGTACCCGGGCAGCTCGAGGCCCTTGACGTGCATCGCGAGGTCCTCGCGACCGAACCGGGCGGACGCCCGGCGCGATCCCTCGGCCAGCAGGTCGCCGACTCCCTCGCGCGCGCCGATCAGCTCGATCGCGCGCAGCAACGCGGCGGCGTCGCCGAACCGCAGCCAGCCTGCGACGCCGGCCTCCATCGCCCAGGCGATGGTGCCCCCGGTGGAGATGGTGTCCAGGCCGAGCTCGTCGCAGCGGGCACTCGCCTGCAGGACCTCGTCGGGATCGTCGATACCGA
Source organism: uncultured Solirubrobacteraceae bacterium (assembly GCA_963792385.1). GTDB lineage: Bacteria > Actinomycetota > Thermoleophilia > Solirubrobacterales > Solirubrobacteraceae > DASSUW01. The sequence goes on from CAWBVZ010000007.1 coordinate 17,229, forward strand.
CGAGCGGGCCGAGCGCGAACGCGCTCTCGTACTCCACGCGCGCGGAGCGGCCGTCCTTCGTGGTCATGATCCGCTCGCAGCCGATCGAGCACGACGCGCAGCTGTCGCGCACGGCGGCTCGATCCTCGAGTGCCAGCGTCGTCGTATCCGTGCCGAAGTTGTGGCCCGGCAGCGCCGACAGCGCGTTGAACGTGAGGAGGTTGCTGAGCGTGCCCAGCTCGCGGTACTTCGCTGTCGCGGGGCCGAACGAGCGCGCCCGGAGATCCTTGGAGGCGGCGAGCACCGCCTCGGGATCGGCGACCGGACAGCGGGTGACCGCACGAACGGCGATCGCCTTGAGCCGCTTGGCGCCCATCACGGCGCCAAGGCCGCCGCGTCCCGCGTGGCGACCATCGTGCGAGACCGTCGCGTAGCGCACGAGACGCTCGCCGGCCGGCCCGATCGCCGCGATCCGATAGGCAGGTCCGAGCTGCTCGCGCAGCCGATCCTCGGCCTCCGCCGCAGTCAGTCCCCAGAGGTCGCCGGCGTCGACGACACGAGCGCCCTGGCCGTCGACGATCAGGGCCGACGGCGTTTCGCGGGCGCCGCGCACGACGATCGCATCGTGGCCGGTCAGCTTGCCGGCGATCGCGAAGTGGCTGGACGCGAGGGCGTCGTTGAGACGATCGGTCAGCGGCGACTTCGCGACGACGGCGAACTTGGCGCTCGTCGTCAGCGGGGTGCCGACCAGGGGGGAGAAGACGAACGCGATCGGCGCCTCCGGCGCGAGCGGCTCGACACCGGCCGGTGCGAGCTCGGAGAGGAGATGCGTGCCCAGCCCGACACCGCCGACCGTGGCGCGCAGGGTCGAGTCGCTCAGCGGCAGCGTTGCGCTGCTCGCATCGTCGAGATCGACGACCAGTGCCCTGCCGAAGTAGCCGCCGGGGGGCATGCGTTCACTGTAGCCCCCCGTGGGTCAGCCCCCGGCGTCCGCGGCCATGAACGCGACATCGTCGCCCTCGGCGAGCGGCTCGAGCGGGTCGCGCGCGATCTGGTCGCCGTTCAGAGCGGCGAGTACATGGGCATCGAGCGCAATCCCGACGGCCGCGGCCGCGGCACCGACCGTCGCGGCGCGCACGTCGATGGCAGGTCGGCGCAGCGGACCGAAACAGCGGACGTGAACGGTCGGCTGGGGCTCGGCGAGCGCGGCCTCGTAGTCCTCGCGTGTGTTGAGGTTCCGCACGCTGTCGGGGTGCGGCAGGTCGTCGAGCCAGCGCGTCTCGCAGCGCTCGAACAGGAATGCGGGTTTCATCCGCCCACCGGCGACCAGTTCGCCGACGATCGGCGTGAGCGCCGTCCGATACGCCGCCGCCAGCGGTTGCCGGAACCCGCCGAGGTGGGGAACGGCGACGTCGGCGTCGCGCGCCGCCGCGCACACGGCGGCCACGAAGCGCGGATGCAGGAACGGCATGTCGGTGGACGCCGCGAACGCCAGCTCGGCGTCGACGGCCTCCAGCCCCGCGAGGAGACCCTGCAACGGGCCCTGCCCCTCGCGCGCGTCATCGACCACCCGGACACCGTCGGGCAGATCCGGCAGTTCCTGGCCCGGGGCTCGAACGACGACGACAGGACCGCCCACGCCGCGCGCCACCACGCCGCATGTACGTCGCAGGAGCGTGGAGCCGTGCCAATCCAGCCACGCCTTGGGCGTGCCCATGCGGCTCGAGCGGCCGCCCGCGAGCACGATTCCGGCGGGCATCCTGGAAGAGCGTAACCCAGCGACCCGCTCGGCCAGCGCTCAGGCGGCGCACGCGAGGCAGGTCAAGTGGCGATTGCCACAGTCGATGACCTGGGGGATGACGACCTGGTCGACAGCCCAGCTGATCGCGTTCCAGGCCGCCGTCTCGCGCTTCACCGAGAAGGAAGGTGCCCTGCGCAAGGCGACCGAACTCGCACTCCAGATGCTCGATGCCGCGGTCGGCGTCGTGATCGAGGACCGGGCCGTGACGATGGCCGTCGGCTTCCCGCACGGGCAGGTGCCCCTTGCCGCCGTCCTCGCCGCCTGCGACGGCCAGTCGGCCACGCTCGAGGTCGAGCATGTGGGCGCCGCTCATATCGCACTCGCCGACGTCGACGGCGACCCGGCCTGCCAGATGCTTCTGGCGCGCGTCGGAGCGCCGTTCGACGGCGAGGAGCAGGTGCTGATCAAGAGCATGGGGCGCATGCTCAGCGTGACGCTGAACGTCGTGCGTCTGATCGAGAGCGAACGCGCTCTGCACGACTTCCGCAGTGCGTTCGTGGACGTCGACGCCGGAATGGCGATGCTGGCTCTCGACGGCCGCTTCTCGCACGTCAACCCGAAGCTCGAGCGGATCCTCGGCTACGACTCGGAGGCGCTGGTCGGCGTCCTCTACCACGACCTCCTCGATCCCAAGGATCGCGAGGAGTCGATGCGCGCGTTCGCCGAGCTGCTGTCCCACGGCACGGCGATCGTGGTCGAGCAAAGCCTCCGCCATCCCACGGGTCACGAGGTGTGGCTCGAGGTCACGATCTCCCGCAGCGACGGCGGTCAGCTGGTCGTGCAGGCGCAGGACGTCACGTTGCGCAAGCACGCCGAGACCCTGCTGCTGGAGAGCGAAGACCGCTACCGGTCGCTCGTCGAGCACCTGCCGCTGATCGTCTATCGCAACGCGCTCGACATGCCGGGGACGGGGCTGTACGTGAGCCCGCAGGTCGAGACGATGCTCGGCTATCCGCTGTCCTCGTGGCAGGACGGCCAGGACTTCTTCAACACGATCATCCACCCGGACGATCGCAACCGCGTCTACGCGGCGCTCGTACGTGTGCTGCAGACCGGCGAGGACCTCAGCTGCGAGTACCGCGTGATTGCGAGCGACGGCTCCACGGTCACGGTGCGCCAGGAGGGCACGGTGCTCACCGACGACACCGGCAAGCCCTTGTGCGTCCAGGGCTACATCCTCGACATCTCGGCCGAGCGCCGGCTCGAGGAGCAGCTGCGGCTGTCGCAGAAGCTCGAGGCCGTCGGCCAGCTTGCCGCCGGCGTCGCGCACGAGATCAACACGCCGATCCAGTTCATCGGCGACAGCGTGCGATTCACGGTCGACGCCGTCAAGGACCTGATGGAGCTGATCGAGACCTACCGCGAGGTCATCTCAGGCACTGCCGGCGCCGCCCGCGCCGCCGAGGCGGAGGACCACGCCGACCTCGAGTACCTGCGCGAGCGGCTCCCGGCCGCGTTCGAGCGGATGGACGACGGCGTCCAGCGCGTCGCCACGATCGTCGGCGCGATGAAGGACTTCGCGAACCCGCGCGCCGCGGTGCAGCGCGCGATCGACGTGAACGCGGCGCTCGAGTCGACGCTCGTCGTCACGCACTCCCAGTACAAGTACGTCGCCGACGTCGAGACCGACCTCGGCCCGCTGCCGTCGGTGATGGCCGACGACGGCGAGCTCAAGCAGGTGTTCGTCAACCTGATCGTGAATGCGGCACACGCGATCGAGGACGCGGTCCGCGACGGCCAGGTGCGCGGGACGATCCGGATTCTCACGCGCGTCGACGGTGACGACGTCGTGATCACGGTCGCCGACACGGGCTGCGGGATGCCGCCCGACGTCCACGACCGGATCTTCGACCCGTTCTTCACCACCAAGGAGGTCGGGCGCGGGACGGGCCAGGGCCTCGCGATCGCCCGCGCGATCATCGCCGAGCGCCACGGCGGCACGATCACGCTCGACAGCGAGCAGGGGAGCGGGACCACGTTCGAGATCCGGCTCCCGGTCGCCGGCGTCGGAGGATCCGAGTCCGCGCTGCACGCCGGCGCCGGCACGAGCTGACGCCGCGCAACAGAACGTGCGGGAAGAGCCAGGCCCTACCGCTGGGCCATAGCCGCCGTTACGCTCGGTAAGTGAGTTCCGAACCGATGATCGACGAGCTTGCGGGGCGGGGGTTCGCGCGCAGTCCGTTCCCCGCGATCGCCGACTACGGGTTCCTGTCGGATTGCGAGGCGACGGCGCTCGTCGCCCCGAGCGGGGCCGTCGAGTGGATGTGCCTGCCGCGGATGGACTCGCCGAGCGTGTTCGGCGCGCTGCTGGATCGCGACGCCGGCATGTTCCGGCTCGGCCCGGCGGGCGTGCACGTGCCCGCGGCCCGGCGGTATCTGCCGGGGACGATGATCCTCGAGACGAGCTGGGACATCCGCGGCGGCTGGATCATCGTGCGCGACGTCCTGCTGTTCGGACCGTGGCACCACGAGCACGACCGCTCGAAGACGCACCGTCGCGCGCCGACCGACTACGACGCCGACCACGTGCTGCTGCGCACCGTGCGCTGCGTCAACGGCGAGGTCCAGCTCTCGCTCGTGTGCGAGCCGGTGTTCGACTACGGCCGCGTGCGCGGCCGCTGGGAGTACGCGGGCAACGACTACCACGAGGTGGTCGTGAAGCCGGAGGGGTCGGAGGTCGAGCTGCGGCTGACGTCGGACCTCAACCTCGGCATCGAAGGCCCGCGCGCCACCGTGCGGCACATGATGAAGGAGGGCGACAGCGCCTTCTGCGCGCTCTCCTGGAGCGAGCACCCCGCGCCGCGGACGGTCGACGAGGCGCACGACCGGCTGGTCTGGACCGCCCATCACTGGCAGCACTGGCTCGACCGCGGCGACTTCCCCGATCACCCGTGGCGGTCGGACCTGCAGCGCAGCGCGCTGACGCTCAAGGGGCTCACCTATGCGCCGACCGGCGCGATCATCGCCGCCGCCACGACGTCGCTGCCGGAGACGCCCGGCGGTGAACGCAACTGGGACTACCGCTACACCTGGATCCGCGACGCGACGTTCGCGCTCTGGGGCCTGTACACGCTCGGCTTCGACTGGGAGGCCAACGACTTCTTCTACTTCGTCGCCGACGTCGCCGAGGCCGTCGAGGGCCGGCTGCAGATCATGTACGGGATCGACGGTCGCGCCGCCCTGCCCGAGCAGACGCTCGACCACCTCTCGGGCTACGAGAACGCCCGTCCCGTCCGCATCGGCAACGGCGCCCACGACCAGCAACAGCACGATGTCTGGGGTGCGGTGCTCGACTCGGTCTACCTGCACACGAAGTCGCGCGACCACCTGCCCGAGCGTGTCTGGCCGATCCTCGTCACGCAGGTCGAGGCGGCGCTCGCCAACTGGCGGGGCCCGGACCAGGGGATCTGGGAGGTCCGTGGCGGGCCCAAGCACTTCACGTCCTCGAAGATGATGTGCTGGGTCGCGCTCGATCGCGGCGCGCGCCTGGCCGAGCTGCGCGAGGACTGGGACCGCGCGATGCGCTGGCGCAGCGTGGCCGACGAGATCCACGCCGACATCTGCGAGCACGCGGTCGACGAGCGCGGCGTGTTCACCCAGCACTACGAGACCACGGCGCTCGACGCTTCGGTGCTGTTGATGCCGCTCGTCCGCTTCCTGCCCGCGGACGACGCGCGCATCCGCGCCACCGTGCTCGCGATCGCCGACGAGCTGACCGAGGACGGGCTCGTGCTGCGCTACCGGGTGTCGGAGACCGACGACGGGCTGAGCGGGGACGAGGGCACGTTCACGATCTGCTCGTTCTGGCTCGTCTCGGCGCTGTGCGAGATCGGCGAGGTCGAGCGTGGGCGCGCGTTGTGCGAGCGCCTGATCTCACACGCCAGCCCACTCGGCCTGTTCGCGGAGGAGATCGACACCAAGACGGGACGCCATCTCGGCAACTTCCCGCAGGCGTTCACCCACCTTGCGCTGATCAACGCGGTCATGCACGTGATCCGGGCCGAGCAGCAGGAGGAGCGCGTGTTCGGGACGGAAGCCGCCGACGGCCAGACGCGCACCTTCACGCCCTAGTACCTAGCCGAAGACCTTGCCCATGAGTTCGGCGAGCGCGCGAATCTCTCCGGCGAAGGATTCCAACTGCGCCGTTGGGAGGAGCTGCGGAGCGTCACAGAGCGCCTCCTCGGGGTGAGGGTGGGCTTCGACGATGATGCCGTCAGCGCCCGCTGCCACCGCCGCGCGCGCGAGTGCGGGCACGAGCTCGCGCCGGCCCGCGGCGTGGGACGGGTCGACGATCACCGGGAGGTGCGTCCGCTCCTTGAGCACCGGCACCGAGCCGATGTCGAGCGTGAAGCGGGTCGCGGATTCGAACGTGCGGATGCCGCGCTCGCAGAGAATCACCCGCGGGTTCCCCTCCTTGAGGATGTACTCGGCCGCCATCAGCAGCTCCTCGATCGAGGCCGACGGGCCTCGCTTCAGGAGCACCGGCTTGTCTGTCCGGCCGACCTCGGAGAGCAGGAGGAAGTTCTGCATGTTGCGGGCGCCGATCTGGATCACGTCGGCCGTCTCCGCCACGAGCTCGATGTGGCGAGGGTCCAGGAGCTCGGTCACGAGCGGCAGCCCAGTCTCCTCGCGTGCCTCTGCGAGGATCTCGAGCGCCTCGGCGCCGAGGCCGCGGAAGCTGTACGGGCGACGTCCGCGGCTTGAACGCCCCGCCGCGCAGCATGCTGGCGCCGGCGGCGTGCACGGCGCGCGCGGTCGCCAGCGTCTGCTCGCGCGACTCGACCGTGCACGGGCCGGCGATCAGCCCGAAGTAGTCGCCCCCGATGCGGCGTCCTCGCACCTGGATCACGGTCGGCTCGGGCGAGGTCTCGCGTGAGACGAGCTTGTACGGCTTCGACACCGGAAGGACGCGATCGACGCCCGCGATGCCGTCGAGCGAGACACTTGCCAGCAGTCCGTGATCGCCGATGGCCCCGATCACGGTCGACTCCCGGCCAGGCGCCACGCGGCCGTGCGCGCCGGCGTCGGCCAGGCGCACGAGCACATCCTCAACCTGGTCGTCGGCCGCCGCCCGATCCATCACGATCATGAACTGGAGCTCCTGAGCGCCGTTCGTCTCGATCATGTGTCGCTCTCCCAATATCGTCGTAGCTCGTCGGAGACGAGCGGGGTGATCGTCGCGTCGACCCACTCGGAGCCCTCCAAGGCGCGCACGGATTCGATGCCACGGACCGAGCCGGTCAGGAAGACCTCGTCGGCTGCGAGCAGACGTTCCAACGAGACTGCTTCTTCGCGGACAGGTACGAGCTCGAGCACGCGGCGGCGCGTGACGCCGGCGAGGATCCGCCCGTCGGTCGGGGGCGTGACGATCGTCTCGCCCTCCACGACGAACACGTTCGCGCGCGACGCCTCGAGCGCGCTGCCGTCGCCGTCGACGACGAGGGGGAGCGTGTCGCCGCCGTCGGCCTCCGCCACGAGCCGCCGGTCGGCCCACTTGTGCGCGCCGAGACCACCCGGGATGACGAGTCGGCTGAGGCGCACGGCGTGGCTGAACGCCGGGAAGACGAGTGCGTCCTGCACCGGCGCCACCCGCACGTCGGTTGCGAGCACCGCGTGCCCATTCGGCGCGACCGTGAGCCGGAGCCGGCCGAGCCGCAGGCTCCGCGCGCGGTCGGTCACCAGCTCCTCGACATCATTTGGGACCGGCTGCGTGTAGAGGGCCGTGACGCTCGACGTGAGCCGGTCGAGATGGGCCTCGAGCTCCACGGGCCGTCCGTCGCGCACGAGGAAGGTCTCGAAGACGCCGCGCGCCGGGTCGGGAAGGCTACGGTGCAGGCTCATGCGGCTCCGCGCGCTCGTCTCGGACGTCGGCTGCCTCTCGCGCAGGTACGGGGTTGCGACGACCCTGGGCAAGGTGGGCTCCAGGCTCCGGAGCGAGGAGCTGTTGGTGCTCTCCAAGCACCTGGACGAGATCGCGAGCATCACGTTCGACCGACGCCTCATGCTCACCGACCTCGAGCGCGCCGACCTGCCCGCTCTCGCCGAGTTCAACCGCCGCCGCTGCGACACGCGCGCGACGACCCGGTTCGCCGCCGACCTCGAGCGCGGGTACCGCGGCTTCATCGCCCGCCTCGACGGAGAGGTGGTCGGCTACTACTGGTGGGCCGACCGTGACCATCCCCATCTCGAGCGTCTCGGCATACGGCTCGTAGAGCGCGACGTCTACGGCTTTGACTTCTTTCTCGCGGAGGAGAATCGTGGCGACGGCCACGCGGTCGAGCTCCTCTATGCCATCGAGTCCCGGCTCCGGGAGCTGGGCTACGCGCGGTTGTGGGGCTATGTGCGCAGTGACAACCGGCCGGCGCGCTGGCTCTACAGCATGCGTGGCTACGAGACGGTCGGGAACGTGCATCTCAGGCTGGGGCGGAGGTGGTAGTCACACCAGGTACTTCCGCAGAACCTTGCCGAGCGGGCTGCGCGGGATCTCTTCGCGGAACTCGACGACCTGCGGCACCTTGAAGCCGGCCAGGCGCTCGCGGCAAAAGGCGATCACTTCCCGGTCGCCGCACGCGTCGTCGGGCACGATCACCGCCTTCACGGACTGCTCGCCGCCCGGGGCACTGATGCCGACTACGACCGCCTCGCGGACCTTGGGATGCGCCAGCACCACGTCCTCGACCTCGATCGGGTCGACCTTGTGGCCGGCGACTTCGATCAGGAGCTTCTTGCGGCCGGTCACGTAGAGGCGGCCCGCGTCGTCGAGTCGCCCGAGGTCGCCGGTGAGGAACCACCCGTCGCGGAACGCCCGGCGGTTGAGCTCATCCATGTCCGAGTAGCCGCGCGTCATCGCGGGGCTCGACACGGCGATCTCGTCGTCCTCGATCCGGACCTCGACGTCCCCGACCGGCGTCCCGACCGACTCGAAGCTTGCCACGGGATCGCAATCCAGGTTGGCGGTCAGCGTGCCGGCCTCGGTGCAGCCGTAGAGCTGCCGGACCGGGACGCCGAATCGGGCCGCGAACGCGTCGAACGTCTCGCGCGGGAGTGCAGTCCCGGCGGAGAAGCACAGACGCAGCGAGGAGAGATCCGCGCCGGTCGCGGCGTCGGCGAGGTGACGGAACTGCAGCGGTACGCCGGGGAAGACCGTGATCCGCTCACGCTCGAGCAGCTCGAGCGCGCGCTCCCGGCGCAGGACGAACGGATGCGGATCGTCGAGGAACACGAGCGTGGCCCCGTGGCGGACCGCCGTGATCAGGCAGCAGCCCATGCCGTATGTGTGGAACAGCGGGATCGCGCAGAACAGCCGGTCGTCGGCGTTGACGAACACGTAGCTCTCAGCCTCCGCCCAGAGCTCGCCGTGGGTGCGCGCCAGCCGCTTTGGGCGCCCGGTCGAGCCGGATGAGAACTGATAGACGAACGTCTCCTCGCCGGCGCGCGCCTCCAGCGGCTGCGGTGAGTGCGCCTCGATCATGCGCTCGACGGCCCGCTCGCCGGAGATGACCGCGCGGACGTCGCACGAGCGGAAGCAGAACGCGAGCTCGTCCGCCTTGAACTGGGGGTTGAGCGGCGCCACGACCGCGCCCAGCCCGGTGACGGCGAGGAACGCTGTGACGAACGCGGGGCCGTTCGGCAGCAGCAGCGCGACCGCGTCGCCTGGCCCGATCCCGCGCGCCGCCAGCGCGTGCGCGACGCGCTCCACGCGGTCCAGCAACTCGGCGTGGCTGACGCGCTCGCCCCTGTGGACGAGAGCGGCGTGCTCCGGCCGCGACTCCGCGTTCGCGTACAGGAAGTCGGTCACCATCTCCGTACCGTGGGCCGCCTGCGGCTGACGAACGCCTCGATGCTGGCGAGCGTCTGGAAGTTCAGCGGCTTCAGCTCCTCATCGGTGACCCGGATGCTGTACCGGTCTTCGAGGAACGCGACCACCTGCGTCACACCGAGCGAGTCGATGACGCCGCCCGCAAGCAGATCCTCGTCGGGCGCGATCGACGTCGCGCGACCGACGGCGATCTCGTCCAGGATGAAGGCCTCCACTTCCGCTGTCACGCTCATTCGCCACCACTCTCAGACGAGGTACTTGCGCAGCACCTTGCCCAGCGCGCTCCGGGGGATCTCGTCCCGGAACTCGACCGCGCTGGGCACCTTGTAGTTCGCGAGTCGCTCGCGGCAGAATCGGATCAGCTCGCGCTCGCCGCAGCCCTCCTCGCCGACCACCACGGCCTTGACCAGTTCCTCGCCCTCGACCCAGCTGGGGATGCCGACGACCACGACCTCGCGCACCTTCGGGTGCACGGCCAAGACGTCCTCGACCTCGATCGGATCGACCTTGTCGCCCATTACGTCGATGAGGAGCTTCCGGCGGCCGGTGATGACCAGGCGGCCCTCCTCGTCGAGCCGTCCGCGGTCGCCGGTGAGGAATTCGCCGCCGTAGAGCCTGGTCATCGCCGGGCTGCGGATCGCGATCTCGCCGATCCGGCCGGCATCGAGCACGTTGCCGGCATTGTCGAGCACGTCGACGTCGATCCCCGGCATCGGGCGTCCGACCGAGGCGACCGTGGCCCACGGGTCGTCGTGGGCGTTCACCGTCACGGTGCCGGTCTCCGTCAGCCCGTAGAGCTGCCGGATAGGGACCGCGAAGGCCCGGTCGAACGCCTCGAACGTCGATCGTGGCAGCGCGTTTCCGGCCGAGAGGCACAGCCGGATCGCCGAAAGGTCCGCGCCGGTGTGTGTCTCGGCCAGCACCCGGAACATGAACGGCACCGCCGGGAACACGGTCACGCGCTCGTGCTCGAGCAGCTTCAGCACACGCTCACGTGCGAGCGCGAACGGCTGGCGCGCGTCGAGGATCACCAGTCTCGCTCCACTGCGGATCGCGGCGAGCAGGCAGCAGCCGAGCCCGTAGGCGTGAAACATCGGAATCGCACAGAAGATGGTGTCGCCCGCGGTCAGTCCCGTCGTGCAGACGAAGCTCTCGGCCTCCCACTGGAGCTGCGCGCGGGTACGCGGCACCCGCTTGGGGCGGCCGGTCGAGCCCGACGAGTACTGCACGAGAAGGTCGTCGTCCGGCGAGCGGGGTTCAGGCTCGGCCGGCGGGTGGTCCTTGATCAGCCGCGTGATCTCCAGCTCGTCGGAGATGACTGCCCGGACGCCTGAGTCGTGGAAGCAGAAATCCAGCTCCGCTCGCTTGAACTGCGGGTTCAGCGGCACGACGGTCGCGCCCAGCTGCGCGAGCGCGAGGAAGCCGATCGCGAACGCCGGCGTGTTGGGCAGCACGAGTGCGACCGGGTCGCCCGGGCCGATCCCTCTCGTGGCCAGCCCGTGGGCCAGCCGGGCGACCCGCTCCCACAGCTCTTCGTGGCCGATGCGGTCGGCACCGCAGACCAGCGCAGCGGTCGCAGGCGGCGCGCTAGGCGTGGGCGACAGCATCCGCGAACCCTCGCTCGTGCTCGACCGGGCCGAGGATCGGTGCCGCCTCCGCGCCCGCGCTGAGCGCGACCGCCTTCACGAGCGCCTCGGCCTTGAGCAGCATCTCCTGGAACTCGTCGTCGGGGTCCGACTGCATGACGATCGCGCCGCCGGCACCGATCGTGGTCGACACGCCATCCATCACGATCGTCCTGATCACGATGTTGAGGTCGGAGCCGCCGCTGAGCCCGAGGTAGCCGATCGCGCCCGAGTAGACGCCTCGCGGCTCGCGCTCGAGGTCGTCGATGATCTGCATCGTGCGCTTCTTCGGAGCCCCGGTCATCGACCCGCCGGGAAAGCACGCCCTGATGCAGTCGGAGGCGCCGAGGTCGGCGCGCAGGCGCCCGCTCACCGTCGAGACGAGCTGGTGCACCGTTTCGTAGGACTCGATCGCCATCAGGTGCGGCACCTGCACCGTCCCGATCTCGCAGACCAGGCCGAGGTCGTTGCGCAGCAGGTCGGTGATCATGAGGTTCTCGGCGCGGTTCTTCTCGCTCGTCCGCAGCTCCTCGCTCAGCTCCTGGTCCTCCATGGGGGTCCGGCCGCGGCGGGTCGTGCCCTTGATCGGCTTCGCCTCGACCCAGCGGTCGCGGCGAACGCGCAGGAACCGCTCCGGTGAGGAGCTGAGCACGGCGGCGTCGCCGAGGCGCAGGAAGGCGGAGAACGGCGCCGGGTTCACGCGCCGGAGGAAACGGTAAGTCGTGAGCGGATCGGGTGTCGCGTCGCTCGTCAGGCGGTTCGTGAGGCAGACCTCGTACGTCTCGCCCTCGACGAGGTGCTCCCGGCACCGCCGGATGTCTTCGGTGTAACGCTCGTACGAGCGGCTGAGCCGGAACTCGACGCGTTCGCGGCGCTGGGCACGCGGCTCCTCGAGAGGCGGCAGCGCCTGCAGGCGCTGCCGAACGCCGCGCACCCAGCGCTCGCCCTCCGCGTAATGGGAGGCGTCGGTGAGGCACACGGCGGTGGTGCGCCCGTCGACGTGGTCGAAGGCGATGAGCCGGTCGGCGAAGACGAACGCGGCGTCCGGAAGGGGAGACCGGTACGCCGCGTCGCCTTCGCAATCGGCCTTGAGCTCATAGCCGAAGTACCCGACGAACCCGCAGTTCAGGTCGAACGGCAGGTCGTCGGAGAGATGCCGCAGGCGCCGTAGCTCGCGACGGAGGTAGTCGAAGATCGTCTCGCGATGGACCTCCGTGGTGGCGCCGCGCGTGACGCTGACCTCGTGCCGGCCGACGTCGTAGCTCACGACTGCGCTGAGGGGGCCGCCGGCGGCTCCCATGAACGAGAACCGCGAGCGCTCGTCGGCGACCTTGCTGCTGTCCAGCCAGAAGGCGTGGGGCGCCGCGCCGAACAGGTGGACGAAGGCCTGCTCGGTGTCGTAGAGCCGGTCGATGCGTTCGACGATCAGCCGTAGCTCGCGATCGGGCGCCGGCTCGTGCTCCGTGCGCCTCGGGACCACACACGGCGCGGCGCGGCGGGATCGTGCGCGGCGATGGCCGCTCGTCAGGTCGCGGAAGTTCTCCATCAGGCGGCGGCCGTGCTCGGTGCAGATGGACTCGGGGTGGAACTGGACGCCCCACAGCGGTCGCTCGCGGTGAGCGACACCCATCAGCACGCCGTCGTCGGTCCACGCGATCGGCGCAAGCCACTCGGGCAGCGGCCGGGCCACGCACAGCGAGTGGTAGCGGACCGCCTGGAAGCCCTGCGGGATCCCGGCGAACAGCGGGCAGCCGTCGTGGTACACGGCGCTGAGCCGGCCGTGCATCACCTCCGGCGCGTGGATCACCGAGCCGCCGGAGAAGCACGCGAGGCCCTGGTGCCCGAGGCAGACACCCAGGACTGGGACCCGGGCCTCCACGATCGCCTTGCGGCAGATCCCGAAGTCGCTCGCGTGCTCGGGACGCCCCGGGCCGGGCGAGATGACGATGTTGTCGAACCCCGCGCTCGCCAGCTCGGGCCACGTCGCACCGTCGTTGCGCACGACGACCGGATCCTCGCCGTTCGTCTCGGCGAGAAGCTGGAACAGGTTGAACGTGAACGAGTCGTAGTTGTCCAGCAGCAAGGTCCTCACGTGAGCGAACCTAGAACGCCGCCATTGGCCGCCGGTTGCAGCGCGCGTTGGCCTGCCGTTTGACTCAGCCTGGGATGACGAACGAGCCGCGGCCGATGCGTGCCCCGTAGCGCACGGCGCTCCGAGGACCGAAGCCGGGCCACACATCCCATGTGTAGTGCCCCGGCTCGAGCTGCTTGACGCCGCCTTCGAACGTCCAGGTCGGCTGGAGCTGGAGCCGCGCTCGGACCGGCCAACGGGAGAGCACCTTGCGCCTGTCCCGGCGCAGTTGGACGTTGAAGTAGTCAGCAGCTCGCACCGGTGTCCAGCGCAGGAGCGGCGGGGCCGAGAGCACCGCTCCGTCGGGCGGCTCGAGGAGCCGTGGCCCCGGCACTGCGGCGACAGTACGGCGCGACCGGTTCGCCGCGCGGTCGCGCGCGAAGACGGTGTAGCGGTACCGCGTGCCGTTGCGCGCGTGTGCGTCGGTGAAGCTCTTCGGGCGGCCGCGGTAGATCGTGCTGTCGCGCGTACCGCCGCGGCCAGGAGCACGGCGGATCGCGATCGAGCGCGCGTCGGGGCCGGCAGCGATCTGGAGCCGCACGGCATGGTCACGGGGCTCGGCGCGCACTCTCGGCCGTGCCGGCGGCGTCGCGTCGTAGTGCAACGAAAAGCGACGCGTGGAGACGTTGCCGGCCTTGTCGCGACAGGCTCCGATCACCCGCGCCGCGCGTCCGTCCGGGCCTCCGTACACGACCGGCGGGCACTCGTCGAGACCGGCGAGCGCATCCGCGCCGCGGAAGCGCCATGTGACCGGGCGCCTGTACCACGGCCCGTGATCCGGCTTGCGTCCCGGCTTCCCCGACGTGACGTTCGGGCCGGTGGCGTCGTATCGGAGCGCGAAGCTGGACGCTGCGCTGGTGTTGCCGGCAATGTCCGTGCACGTCCCCGTGACTGACGCGGTCCGGGTGTCGGGCGCCGCGTACGTCGCCGATGTGCACGACTGGAGGCCGGATGTCGCATCGCTGCCGTGGAAGGCGATGCCCACCGGAGTCCGATACCAGCCGTTGGCGTCGGGCGGACGGCTGACGCCCGCGCCGGTCACGAGCGGAGCCGTCTTGTCGAGCCGGACGAGCCGGCTCTCCTCCGCGGTGCCGAGCACCGTCTGCATCGCGTCGACCAGCTCGACGCCGCACCACACGAGCGTTCCGCTGGTCTCGGTTGTCAGCGGCCCGTCGACGCAGCCCGAGACGATTCTGGTCCCAGGGACGCCGAGCGCGGGGAATTGGGTCCAGTCGATGCTGAAGTCACTCGTCCGCCACGAGCTGCAGGTCGGGTCGCACGAGGCGGTGATGTCCTGTGCCGCGGCGTTGTTCGTCCCAAGCGCCACGCTGGACGCCACCAGCAGCAGGAGCGCCGAGCGCCGCAGCGGCATCGGTCACCTCGCTCCCAGCTCACGCTGCAGGCGCGCAGCTTGGGCGAGCAGCAGGGTGCTGGATGCGGCGACCGCGAGCAGCGCGAGCGCGCCGCCGATCAGAAGCGCGTCTCGATCGGCCGGCGTGGCCCGTGCGCCGGTCCCGCGCGACGGACGTGCCGGCGGCGGTGGGCCACTGAACAGGTTCTCGGCGACGCTCAGGTAGAACCGCTCCGCGGCCGCGGCTCTGCGCGCTTCGAGGGCGCGTAGCTCGGCCGCCGCGCGGCGTTTGACCGCGGCGCGTCGACGTGCGTGCTTCTGGGCGCGGGTGGCCGCGTTCCGCGCGCGGTTCCGCGCGGTCGGCGACGGTGTTGCCGGAGGCGCCGCGGCGACCGGGGCGGGTGCAGGCGCGGCGGGTGCAGGCGGGGCCGGCGCCACTGGGGCGGGGGCCGATGGCGGGGGCTGGGTCGCCGGTGGCGGGGGCTGGGTCGCCGGTGGAGATCCGCTTCCCGGCGGCGGGTCGGGCTGCGGGGCGCCGCTCGGCGGCGGCGCCGGATCCGGAGACTGAGCGATGGCCGGCGCAGCGGCAATGAGAACGAGGGAGAGCAGGGCCCCGATGGTCCGGGGTCGCGCACCGGTTGCCCAGGGCTTCGTGCGCATACGGTCTCTCCAGCTCCTTCCTACTCCTACAGCGGCATGACGGTAGTTGGCGCGTGGGCGCGCAGTCAAGGGCCTTGTCGAAATTGCGGTAGATCGCTGACCAGTAAATTCCGCCACCGCGATGACAGGCCCGCGCGTTCTGCTGCTGATCACGCTCGCGGAGACGGGCGGGGCGCAGCGGTACGTGGCCTCGCTTCTCCCGGCGCTGGCGCGCGAGTTCGATGTCGTGGTCGCCGCACACGGTGAAGGCTTCCTCGGCGAGGCCAGCCGGAGCGCGGGTGTCCGCTACGTGCCACTGCGCCACGTGCGCCGGCCGCTCGACCCGGTCCACGATCTACTCGGGCTCATCGAGCTCTTCCGCCTGTTCCGCCGCGAGCGACCGGCGGTGGTCCACGCCAACAGCTCCAAGGCCGGGATCCTCGGGCGTCTCGCCGCCGTCGCCGCCCGCGTGCCGGTGCGGTTGTTCACGGTTCATGGCTGGGCTTTCACGGCGCACAGCGGGATCGCGGCCAGGACGTATCTGTGGGCGGATCGCCTGATGAGCCCGCTTACGACGATGACGGTCTGCGTTGCGGAGAGCGAGCGGCGGGCCGGGCTGCGCGCCCACACCTGCCGTGCCGGACGCACGGTCGTGATCCACAACGGTGTCGAGCTCGCGAAGCCCCGCCGGCGGCCGTCTCCCGTCGGAGCGCCCGTGACGCTCGTGAGCGTCGGCCGGTTGCGGCCGCCGAAGGACTTCACGACGCTCGTGCGGGCGGTCGCGGCCCTCGACCCTGGCTCGGCCCGGCTGCGGATCGCGGGCGACGGACCGAGTCGCACCGCACTGGCGGCCGAGATCACCAGGCTTGGATTGGACGGCGCGGTCGAACTGCTGGGCACGCGCAGCGACGTCGACGAATTACTCGCGGCCGCTGATCTATTCGTGCTCTCAAGCGAGTCGGAGGGGCTGCCGATGTCCGTGCTCGAGGCGATGGCCGCCGGGTTGCCGGTGGTCGCGTCGGCGGTGGGCGGCGTGCCGGAGCTGGTTCGCGACGGCGAGACCGGCACGCTCGTGCCACCACGCGACAGCGTCGCGCTCGCCGGGGCACTCCGCCGGCTCGTCGGCGATCCGGCGCTCCGGGACCGGCTCGGCGAGGCGGGGCGGGTGCGGGCGGCACGCGAGTTCTCGCTCGAAACGTTCCGCCACGCGCACCTCGAGATCTATCGTGCCGCCCTGCGGCGGAAGCGCACCTGCCGGTAGGCCGCCCGGAGGATCGACGGGCGGTCGTGGCCGCCTTCGAGCTTCGCGCGGAAGTCGGCCAGGCGATCGCCGCCGTCGATCGCGATCCGCCTGAGCGCGAGCGGGTCGGACCGCGGCGTGTTGGCGCCCGGCTCGCACGTCGTCGCCGCGCTGAACCCGGCGCGTGCGACCAGTTCACGCTCGCGCTCGCCGAACAGGCCCGCCGGGTAGCAGAACCCCGGAACCGCTCGCCCCAGCCTCGCCTCGAGCGCGCGCTTGGAGCCGGCGATCTCGCGCTCCGCGGCGCCGCGATCGAGTGCCGTCAGGTTGGGATGCGTGATCGTGTGGGCCTCGAAGGAGAGGACCGAGCCGGCGTCGAGCGCGACGATGTCGCTCCAGCTCAGGACCGGCGGCTGACTCGCGTACCAGCTGTATCTCGCGGTCCCGTCGATCACGCCCGTCGCGACGAACACGGTGGCGCGGAACCCACGCTGCTCGAGCACCGGCAGCGCGTGCTCCGCGACATCGCGATAGCCGTCGTCGAAGCTGAGGGCGACCACGCGCTCGAGCCCGTCCCCGCTCGCCAGCAGCCGGACGGCCTCGACCACGTCCACTACGCGGTATCCCTCAGCGCGGAGCAAGTCCATCTGCTCGACGAATCGCCGCGGCGAGATCGCGAGCGGGTCCGGATCGTCGGCTACACGGTGGTAGAAGAGGATGCGCAGGCCCGCGCGGGATGGCCGCCTGCGCGCTTGCCAGGCCGTCGTCCGGACCCGCGTCAGCGCGAGCTTGACGGCCTGGACCCAGGCCGGCCCGAGCGTCAGGCGCTCTTGCATGGCCGGCCAACCCTAACCAAACACCCTCGCGCCAGACTCGGGCGGTGACGATCGACGTCCACGACGCGATCGCGCCGCTGGCCGAGGAGTGGGACGGCCTGGCCGAGCGGATCGGGGCGCCGCCGTTCGCGCGGCCCGGCTGGTTCAGCGCCTGGTGGTCTGCGTTCGGAGCGGGCGACCTCGTCGTAGTGACGACGACGCGCGGCGGGCAGCTGAGGGGCGTGCTCCCACTGCGCCGGCGCGCCGGCACCCTGGCGTCGCCGACGAACGCGCACACGCCCGTCTTCGGTCTCTTGGCCGAGGACTCCGCAGCGGCCGCCGATCTGGTCGCGTGGCTGTTCGCCCACCGGCCCAGGCGAGTGCAGTTCGATTACGTCGATGCCGACGATCGCGGGCTGCTCGAGCTGCGCCGAGCCGCCGCGAGCGCAGGCCACCGCGTGCTTCGCACGACCGTCCAGCGATCGCCCTACGCCATGCTCGTCCCGGGCGAGGACGTCGACCGCCGACTGAGCGGCAAGGCCGCCCGGAACCTGCGTCGTAACCTCCGGCGGTTGGAGGAGCTGGGTCGCGTGGACGTGCAGGTCGAGGTTGCGCCCGAACGCCTCGACGAGGTGTTGGAGCAGGGCTTCTGCGTCGAGCCGTCGGGATGGAAGGCCGATCGCGGCACCGCGATCAGCTCGAGCCCCGCGACGCGGCGGTTTTACGCCGGCGTCGCGCACTGGGCGATGGATGCGGGCCTTCTGCGGCTCGGGTTCCTGCGGCTCGACGGGCGCGCGATCGCGTTCGCGTTCGCGTTGCAGGACGCCACGGCGTTCTACCTCCTCAAGGGCGGCTACGACCGCGGGCATCGCCGGTACGCGCCGGGCAAGCTCCTGTTCCGAAGCCTCATGGCCGAGGCTGTCGCGTCCGGCGCGCAGCGCTTTGAATTCCTCGGAGCCGCCGAGCCGTGGAAGCTCGAGTGGACCGGCGAGTGCCACGAGCGTGTCCTCGTCAGGTCGTACGCGCCCACCGTCCTCGGCACCGCCGACCGCGCTGCGCAGACCGCGTATCTGCGTTACGGCAGGCCGCTCGCCAAGCGTGCGCTCGCCCGGGTCCGATGAGCGAGACCATCCTGATGTCGCTGCCGCCGCTGAATCCGCGCGTGTGGATGCAGCGCCGCCGCGGCAACCTGCCGTTCCCCCTCGGCGAGGACGGCTGCCGGCTGTTCTCCCGCGCGCGCCACGGTCTGCTGCACGGGCTCCGCGCGCTCGCCGTCGGTCCCGGCGACGAGATCCTCGCGCCGGCGTATCACCATGGATCGGAGATCGAGGCACTCGAGCGGGCCGGTGCTCACTGCGTGTTCTACGACTGCGGGGAGGCGCTCGCGCCCGATCCCGCCGAGCTGGAGCGCCTCGTCGGAGAGCGCACGCGCGCGCTTCACCTGACCCACTACCTCGGCTTCCCGCAGGACGCGGCGCGCTGGCGGCGCTGGTGCGACGCGCGCGGTCTGGTGCTGATCGAGGACGCGGCCCAGGCCTGGCTGGCGCGGGTGGCGGACCGTCCGGCCGGCGCTCACGGGCACCTCGCGATCTTCTCGCTCTACAAGACGTTCGGGCTCCCGGATGGCGGCGCATTGGTGTGCGGTGCGAGCGCGCCGGCGCCCGCCTCGCGCGGGGAGACGGCGGCCGTGCGTCTCGGGCTCGAGCACGCCGCCTGGGTGGCCGGCCGGTCGCCCGCCGCCGGCGCGCTGGTGTCGCGTCTTCGCCCCGCGCGGCCGTACGACGCGGCGGCCGACTTCGCGCTCGGAGACCCGCGGCCACCATCGCGCGCCACGTTGCTCGCGCTCGGCCGTGTCGCCGATCCCGCGGTCGCCGAACGGCGCCGAGACAACTACGAGTTCCTGCTGAGCCGGCTCGGCGACCTCGTCACGCCGCCGTTCGGTGCGCTTCCGGAGGGCGCATGTCCGCTGGTTCTCCCCGTGTCGGCGGCGGACAAGCCGGCGCTGCTGCGCCGCCTGCGCGCGGCCGGCATCCGCGCCCTCGATTTGTGGTCCGTGCCGCACCCGTCGCTCGAGCAGCATCGCTTCGTGCGGGCGGCCGCCCTCCGCCGGACGCTGGTCGGGCTGCCGGTGCACCAAGAGCTGCGACAGCGCGACCTCGACCGGATCGCGGACGCGGTCCGGGGCCTCTGGACACGATGATCGCCCGTCGCAAGCAGCGGCCGGCGTGGGTCGTCGCGGCGCTGGCACTGTGCGTCGCGGGGCTCATCCTGTCCGCGTTCGCCACCCAGCGCGGGAGTTCCCCCAGCGCCGGTGCCGCGCGCAGCCGGATCGGCGCCGCGGTCGCGATCGAGCACAGTCGGCCGGCGACCACCGTCGCCTACGCGGGACCGCGCCGCCTCGAGGGCATCCAGACGCTGCGCGCGCGGGTCGAACCCGCGGGCGCCCGGATCGTCGCCGTCACCTTCCTGCTCGACGGCGAGCCGCTCGGGACCGACACGACGGTGCCGTACGCGCTCGACGTCGACGCGTCGCTGCTGCCTCCCGGGCGGCATCGGCTCCGGGTCACGGCCGTCGACCGGCTCGGCGGCCGCACGTCCGGGCGCGCGGTGCGGGTGCGGACCCTTGGCTCGGCCGCCGGTGTCCTCACGGCCTCGCCCGCCACCGGGATCGGCCGCGTGCTGCCGGCGCTGGCACGCGGACACGTCACTGTGCGGCTCGCACCGGGCCGCTACGCCGTGTCGCACCTCGAGCTGGGCAGCGGGTCGCGGCTGGTCGGCTCGGGCCCGCGCACGACCCTCGTCGCCGACGCCGCGGGCTGGTCCCTGATGACGGTGCGCGGGCGCGGTGTCCGGGTCGCGGACCTGACGATCGACGGGGCCCGGCGCGTCGAGCGCGCGGTCGGCGTGGCCGGTGGCTCGCACGACGTCCGCCTGCAGCGCCTGCGGATCGACCACGTCCTGGAGACCGGCGTCGAGGTATGGGGTGCGCACTCTGGCGTGTCAGTCCAGGATTCGACGATCGTGGGCGCGGGCGCGCGCGGCGCCGGGGTGTTCGAGCTCGGCTCGGACGAGTCGCGCGATATGAGCGTGATCCGCACCCGCATCCGCGGGTTCCGGAGCCACGGCATCAACTTCGCCCAGCGCGCCTATGACCGTCCGTCGGCCGCCGGGCGCGCGCTCGCGCTCGACAACGACATCAGCGACATCGACGATCCCTCCGCCGCCGACGGCACTCATGAGGGCGGGATCTGGTCCGGCGGTGTCGCTGCGGCGATCATCGCGAACCGCATCCGCGATACCGGCTGGGACGGCATCCAGACCGTCGGATCGTCACGGGGTGTCACGGTCGTCGACAACGACATCGCGCGGACGCAGACCGGCATCTACCTCGAGCACGAGACGAGCGACTCGCTGTTCGCGCGGAACGTGATCGCCGATGTCGCGACCGGCATCAACGTCGAGTGGCGCTACGACGGCGCCGGCTCCAGCGGCAACACGTTCGAGCGGAACACGATCCTGCGGCCGGCCGACGCGGGCGTCTTCGTCGACGTGGAGGGCGACCGCAACCGCATCGTGGCGAACCTCGTCGCGGGCGGCAGCGGTCCCGCCGTCGTGCTGCAGGGGGCCTCCGGCAACCTGGTGGCGGACAACCGCGCGTGCATGCGTGGCGGCGAGCCGGTCGTGGTCCAGCAGAGCGCGCATCACGACAACGGCCGCGCGGCCAACTCGCTGCGCAACCAGATCTCGCGCAACGAGAGTGCGGCGACGTGTCCGGGCCGGTGAGCCGCGCCGATCCCGGCAGCGTGGCCGGCAACTCGCTGAGGATGCTCGGCGCACAGGTCGGCGGGAACGCCGGTTACTTCGTCTCCGTCCTCCTGCTCGCGCGCGGCCTACGCCCTCCGGACCGCGGCGCCGTCGCGTTCGTGACCGTGAGCGCGCTGGTGATCTCGAGCCTCGCCAGCTTCGGCATGGCCGAGGCGACGCGGGTCTTCGCCGCCCAGCGGCCCGAGGCGCGACCGCGGCTCCTCTCGAACGTGGTGCTGGCGAGCGTCGCCGGAGCGCTCGCCGGAGGCGGGCTCGCGTGCGCCGCGCTCGTCGCGCTGTCGGACGCGCGACCGGCGGGCGTCGGCTCGGTCGAGCTGGCGGCGATCGCCGCGGGCGCCGTCGTCGGTGCGATCGGTCTGGCCGGTGCCGCGTTCCTGCACGGGTGCAGCCGCTTCACGGCGTACTCGCGGCTGCTGGCGGCGGGGCCGTGGCTGTACGCGCTGCTCGTGGCCGTGATCTGGGCGGGGTGGGGGCTGACCGTGGGCCGTGCCGCGCTCGCATGGGTGATCGCCCAGGCGGTCCCCGCGCTGCTGTTCTGCCGCGCTGCTTCGCGCGGCGTCGGGTTCGGGCGGCCGGATCTCCGCTTGATGGCCGAGACGGCCCGTTACGGCGTGCGTGCCTGGCTCGGCGGCCTCGCCCACCTGCTCAACGCGCGCGTCGACCAAGTGCTGCTCGGTCTGATCGCGTCGCAGGCGGCGCTCGGCACCTACGCCGTGGCGGTGAACGCCTCCGAGGTCCTGTTCTACCTGCCGTCGGCGGTGGCGGCCGCGCTGCTCCCGGCGGTGGCGAGAAGCGGCGGCGCCGCCGGGGTGGAGCGCACGCTGCGCGTGTTCCGCGTCGTGATGATCGTCACCCTGCCCGCCGTGATCGCGGCGGCGGCGATCGGCCCCGTGCTGCTGCCGGTCGTGTTCGGCGCCGCCTACCGCGGCTCGGTCGAGCCGTTCCTGTGGCTGCTCCCGAGTGCGATCGGCTTTGTCGCCAGCGCGGTGTTCTCGAACGCGCTCCTGGCCTCGGGGGCGCCCGCGCTGTCGTCGCTGGGGCCGGTCGTGTCGCTCACGGTCGGTGTGACGCTCGACCTGCTGCTGATCCCGCGGCTCGGCGCCACCGGTGCCGCGATCGCGGCCAGCGCCGCGCTCCTGTGCGGCGGAGCGGCAGCGGCCGTGGCCTACGGCGCGCGCGCCGGGTTGCGGCCGGGCGCGCTCCTTCCGCGGCGGGCCGACGTGGCGCTGGTGGCGAGCCGCGCCACGCGCCGGGCCGGCGCCAGGCCCTCGTAGTAGAGCCGGCGCGCGGGCGTCTGCTTCAGCCGCCGGCGCGCGTCGATGGCGCCCGCGCGTGCCGCCACCGCGGCCCGGCCGCGCCGGGTGGTGGCCAGGCCGAGTCCCTGGTGCAGCGGCTCGAGCCGGTCGGCGAGCTCGAGCTTGTAGCGCTCGGCCCCTCCGAGGAACTCCACTCGCCGGGCGCCCTCCGCAGCGGCGGCCTCGATCGACTCGAGCGTGGCGATCTGGCCCGGCGACCAGCGCGCGAGCACCGGGTCGAACGCCAGCTCGTGGAAGTACATGCATCCATCGAGGAGGAAGAAGTAGTTGCAGGCGACGGCGCGGCCGCCGGCGCGCAGCAGGGCGATGCGCGGAACGCCGAGCGGCGCCAGCGATCGCAACGCGGCCCGGTGGAACCGCCGGCCGGCCGGCGTGGCGAAGCCCGATGCCTCCGGCCGGTCGCGCCAGCGGGCGGCGTGCAGGCGGAACGCCTCCTCGAGCGCGGGCACGAGCTCGTCGAGGGTGCGGGCCACGTCGAACGTGACCTCGCCGAGGCCTTCCAGCTGCCGCCGCCTGCGGCGGTGCAGGTTGCGGCGCTTGCCGGATGTCTTGGCGCGGTACACCGCGTCCCAGCCCGCGTCGAGGTCGAGCACGGGCGCCTCGGCGCGCGGGACCAGCCGCAGCCGGTCGTCTCCCGCGGCGGCGCCGAGCCGGCTCGACTCCGGCAGCCCGAAGACGTCCGCGAGGTCGGCGCCGGAGGCGGCCACCCGCTCGACGAGCCGGCGTGCGGTCGACGGGTCTGCCCCGTTCGCCACGAGGACGTCCGCGAGCGCGGCGGTGTCCTTGCCGATGAAGCGGGCGACGCGGAGTCCGAGGCGGTGCTCGACAAACAGCGGCAGCGCCCCCGTCAGCCGATCGCCCTCGCGCGCGACGTGGACGGTGAGCCGGTCCCGCTTCCCGTACTCGCGCCACCACTCGAGCAGCCAGCCGTGCAGCAGGAACGGGCTCGGCCGCCGCATCGTCTTCACCAGCGCGTCCCACTCCGGCCGGAGCGCGGCGAACTCCGACGCGTCGTTGATGGTCGTGACGACTGGTATCACGGCGCGAGCCGCCGGTAGACGTCCGCGAGCCGGTCCATCTCGGCCCGCCGGTCGCGGTGCGTCTCGGCCAGCCGGCGGCCGTGGCGGCGCAGTCCGGCCGCGAGTTCTGCGTCCCCGAGCACACGGCTGACGGCGCCGGCCACCGCGGCGGCATCGACCGGGACGACGACCGCGTCCTGCTCCGGCGTGATGAGCTCACGAACCCAGCGGAGGTCTGATATCACCACCGGGCAGCCGCACGCCATGGCCTCCCAGACGGACCGCGGCGAGCTGTCCGACGACGGGATCGACACGCACACGTCGGCTGCCTGGTAGTACCACGCCATCCGCTCGTAGGGCACGTGGCCGACGAGATGGACGCGGTGTGCCGCGGCGAGCGACTCCAGCCGTGGCGGCTCGGTGCCCATGTGCTTCAGCACCAATTGCGCGTCGGGTCGCGCCTCGGCGACCACGGCGAACGCGGCGAGAATCGTGTCGGGGTTGTAGACCGGCGTCAGCGAGCGCGGGCTCAGGATCACCGGGCCGGGCTCGAGACCGAGCCGCTTGCGAAGCGCGGGGCGGGCGCCGTTGACCGGTGCGAACGCGTCGAGGTCGACGCCCCAGTTGACCAGCACGGTCGCCTCGTGGTGGGCCCCGAGCTGGACCAGGCGGTCGAGTAGGGCCTGCGAGTCCGCCATCGCGATGCGCGACCGGCGCACGGCGATGCGGCACGCGAACGTCCTCAGCCGACCGGCGCGGAACACGTCCGATCCCCAGGCCATCGCGACCAGGGGCGTCGCGCCGGCCAGCGCCGCGAAGGCCGCATAGCCGCACATCCAGTGGGCGTGGACGACGTCGGGACGCAGCTCGCGGCCCAGCCGCCGGATCCAGCGAACGTGCGCGGCGACGCCGGCCGCTGTTCGGCGCGGCGCCCGTGGGGCGGCCAGCACGCGGATGCCCGCGCCGTCAAGCACCGACGGCGGCAACGCGGGCTCGGCGTTCCCGGCTGCGATGACCTCGAGGCCGCGCTCCTGCATCGCCAGCGCGAGGTGCTCCACGTGCGGGTGGTTCACCGGACCGAGCATCAAGACACGCGGAGAAACCGTCATGGCGTGATCTCGGCCGGCAGCAACCCGCTGAGCACGCGTTCGGCGTCGGCCTGCGCGCGCCGGAAGTCCTCCTCGCGCCCGATGTCGAGCCAGTAGCCGTCGAACGGGTACGAGCCGACGGCCGCTCCCCTCGAAAGCAATGCGAGCACGAGGTCTGGAAGGTCGAGGTACTCGCCGGGAGTGAGGTAGCCGATCGCAGCCGGTTCGAAGACGTAGATGCCCATGCTCACCGTGTAGCCCAACTCGGGCTTCTCCTCGAAGTGGACGACGCGCTCCGTGGCGCCGGCCACGCCGTCCGTGTGCAGCACGCCGTAGTCCACCCGGACCGTGCGTCGATGGGTCGCGATCGTCAGCTCATTGCCCGCCTCCTGGTGAGCGCGCACGAGCGCCCGCAGGTCGAGCGTGGTGAGCACGTCGCCGTTGAGCATCAGGAACGTCGCGCCGAGATCCGGGATCGAGGCCAGCGGCCCGGCCGTGCCGAGCGCGCGATCCTCGTCGTGGTAGCGGATCGACACGCCGAACGCCGATCCGTCGCCCGCCACAGCCCGCACCAGGTGGGCCAGCTGGCCGACCGCCAGCGTGATGTCGTCCAGTCCGGCCGCGCCGAGCTGTCGCAGCAGGATCTCCAGGATCGGGCGCTCGCCGACCGGCATCAGCGGCTTCGGAAGGATCGTCGTGTACGGCGCCAGGCGTGTTCCGCGCCCACCGGCGAGCACGACCGCGCGCCGCGTCACGGCGTTCCTTTCGCGTTTGGCGGGCGTGGCGGTGTCACCACGGCGCGTGTACGGTCGGCCGCGAAAGGGCGGTTCCCTTGAGCACCCTGCCTGTCATCCGCGCCGGTCGCACGAGCTCGCTCGCGGGGCTCGCGGGCGCCGCCGGGCTCGGAGCATTCCTCGGGCTCGTGCTGGCGAGCCATCCTCCGTCGGGCGCCATGGCGGCGGCCGGCGTCCTCGGCGTCGGGGCCGTGCTCGCGCTCGCCGTGGCGAACCACAAAGCCGCGATCGCCCTCGGGTTCGTGCTGCTCGGCACGGTGCGGGTCGAGCCGGCTCCTACCGACGTGCTGCTCGCCGTCGTGGCCGCCGTCGCGGTCGCGACCGGCCGGTTCGACCTGCGAAGGGTTCCGGGGCCGATACTGGCAGTGCTCGTCGTCCTCCTGGCTCTCAACGTGGTGTCGATGGCGGCGGCAGCCGAGCTGGGGGAGGCGTTGCGGTTCTTCGCAATCACGCTCTACCTCGTCGTCCTTGCGATCTGGCTGACCAGCTACCTGCGAACCCGTGCCCGGATGCGCCTGGTCATCGGGGCCTACGTCGCCGGGGCGGTCGCGTCCGCCGCGCTCGCCGTGGGCGCCCTCTTCGTCGCCTATCCCGGCCACGAGCTGCTGATCGGCGAGGGCGGGACGCGTGCCCGTGGTTTGTTCAAGGACCCCAACGTCTTCGGGCCGTTCCTGATCCCCGCGGCACTGATCCTCTTCGAGGAGTCGCTCCGCCCGCGCCGTCTGCTGGGGCTCCGCCGGCCGGCGAGCGTCGCGCTGCTCGGGATGCTCATGCTGGGCGTGGTATTCGCCTACTCGCGGGCCGGCTGGCTCAACTTCGCCGTGGCCGTCGGGACGATGCTGCTCGTGATGTCGCTGCGGCCCGACGCCGCGCGTGCCGCAGCGGCGGCGGTGGCGCTGGTCGCGGTCGTCGCCGCGTTCGGCGTGGCGGCGGTAGTGCTCACCGGATCCACCGGGTTCCTGCAGGAGCGAGCACAGGTGCAGGCGTACGACACCGCTCGCTTCTCCGCGCAGCGAACCGGTGTCCGGCTCGCGTCCGAGCACGTGCTCGGCGTCGGCCCTGGCCAGTTCGAGCAGGACCAGCCGGTGTCCGCCCACAGCATCTACGTGCGCGTGCTGGCCGAGCAGGGCGTCCTCGGGCTCGCGGCGCTCGTCGCCCTGCTCGCGGGCACGCTCGTACTCGCCGCCCGCAACGCGCTCGCCGGCCGCGACGCCTACGGCGTCGGCTCGGCTGCGCTGCTCGGCGCCTGGTGCGGGCTGCTGGCCAACAGCGCGTTCGTCGACACGCTCCACTGGCGACATCTGTGGCTGGTCGCTGCATTGATCTGGGTGGCGGCCATGCGCAGCCAACGCTGAGCGCTCAGCGGGCATGACGGATCCGGTGCGCGCGCGCCCGCGCCGCGATCGTGGGCCAGCCCGACCCGTACGCCAGATAACACGCGGCGCCCGCGAGCAGGCGCTTCCGGTCCGCCGACAACGGCAGCGCGTCGATAACGGGCAGCGCCGCCTTGAGCACGATCGGTGCGGGCGACGCCCGCCGATGACGGCGCCTGTCCGCGTAGAGCCGCGGATGCCGCTCGCGCAGCCTGGCGCAGCGCTCCGCGTGCCGGCTCGAGGAACTCGAGAGCCGGCGGCCCGGCTGGACCCGGTACTCGCCGGTGACCACGGGCACGCCGACGCCCGTATGGCCCGCCTCGGCGAGCGCCATCCACAGGTCCCAGTCCTCGTAACCGCCGTCGAGCTGCCAGCCACCGGCCGCGAGCACGGCGTCGCGTCTGTACAGCGCGCTCAGGGGGAGGTGGTTCTGATAGCTGAGGTGCCACGGGTCGAGCGACGGCAGGCTGTGCTGCACGAAGTCGAGCCCGCCGAAATGGCGGGCGCTTCCCCACGCGGCGACGGCAGCTGGATTGCGATCCAGCTCGTCGCGCAGGAGCCGCAGTGCACCCGGCGCCAGACGGTCGTCGGCGTCCAGCGGGAGGGCGTACTCGGCGCGAGTGGCGCGCAGGCCGTTCATCCGCGCCGGCCCGGGGCCGCGGTTGCGCTGGTGCAGGACGCCGACACCGGCGGCGGCCAAACGTCGCAGCACCGTCGCGGTGGCAGGGTCTGTGGATCCGTCGTCGACGACGATGACCTCGACCGGGACGTCCTGACGGCGCGCCGAATCGACGGCCTCCTCGAGCGTCGCTCCGTCGTCGTGGCACGGGATGACGACGGCGATCGGCGCCCGGGCGGCCGTGATATCACCGTCAGCGTTCATCGGCGAGCACGAACGTGGCGTTCTCCGGCTGCATGACCGGCTCGCGCTCGAAGAACAGCGTGGCCACCGTCTCACACAGGATCAGGACGTCCACGCCGGCCGAGCGGTGTTTGGCGTAGTACAGGTCGTGGCAGAGCTTCCAGGCCGACCCGATGTCCGACCCGGCGTATCCGCACCGGATCTGCGCCCAGCCCGTGATACCAGGGCGCATCAGATGCCGTCGCTGGTAGAACGGCAGCATCCGCTCGAGGCGGTCGACGAAGTGTGGCTGCTCGGGCCGCGGGCCGACGAGGCTCATCTCACCGCGCAGCACATTGAGCAGCTGGGGCAGCTCATCGAGATGCGTGCGACGAAGCCACCCGCCCACGCGCGTCATCCGCGGATCGTCCGGGCAGGCCCACTGTGCCGACGCGTCGGCGTCGACCCGCATCGTCCGCAGCTTGTGCAGGCGGAACCGTCGGCCACCCTCGCCGATCCGCACGTGCGTGAACAGCGCCGGACCGCCGTCCCGCCGGATCAGCAGGACGAGCACGGGCAGCAGAGGCAGCGCCAGGATGAGCGCGATCGACGCTCCGGCGACGTCGACGATGCGCTTGAGCGGCGCCGCCGAGGCGCGCGCATGCGGGTCGGCCAGGCACTGGAACCAGGAAGCGTTGATCTCGGCCGTGGGGACATGGCCGAAAACCTCCTCGAAGAGCGACGAGAGCTCGACAAGCCGAACCGGCAGGCCCAGGCACGAGTCGGCCACCTCGCTGAAAACCGCCAACCGCGGGGCCTCGGTGCCCATGACGAGCAGGTCGATGTCGTGCTCGGAGACGATCTGAGCGAGCTCGCCCAGCTCACCGAGCCGGCGAGGAGCGGGTGCGGGGGCGGCTCCCGGGTACGTCACGCAGCCCACGAGCACGTACTGGCGAGTGCCCACGGCGTCGAGCGCGAGGGCGAGCCGTCCGGCCGCGACCGGCGGGCCGATGAACGCCGCGCGCGCGCCGCCGGGCGCGGGCGAGCCCAACAGCCCAGCCACGACGCCGGTCACGGCGAGCGCGGCCAGTAGGTCGAGTGCGCCCTCCGAGGGCGTCCCGGCCAGCATTTCGACGATCGCGAGCCCGCCGAGACCCAGGAACGGGCCCATGAACGGATACACGTGTCGCATGAGGGGGAGGAGGGCGGCCTGGGCGGCGACCCTGCGGGCGAGGCAGGCGCCCACCACCAGCGCGCAGAACGCGAGCACGGCGATGCGTGGGCGATCCGGAGGCTGGGTCAGGAGAGCGACCACGATCGCTCCGCCCAGCGGCGCCACGACCACGTCGAGCTGAGGCGCCAGCCACCGCGATGGGCGCCAAGCGGCGGGGATCTGAGGCCACGCCGGCCGCCGCGCGGCGGGCGGCCCGTTCGACCTGAGAAAGACGGTCACGGGCCGACCGTATGGGCGCCGCATTGGGAGTCCGTCGCCCCGCCCGTTGGACGGCGGTTTGTCTAGCCGGAAGCCGGTCCAGAGCCGGGTTCGGCGGCAATCGAGGCCGCGCTGGCCGCGTGCGCGCCGTTCTGCGACCCACCGCGCGGGCGCGCCGGCGGCCGGCGGGGCACGGTCAGGTCCGTCCGCGCGATCGGTGCGCCCTCGTCGGGTGAGCAGATCACGACCAGCCCGAGACCGCGCAGCCCGAGGGCGTCGACGAGCCGCCGGGCCGCAGCGGCGTCCGCTGTCGTGGCCACGCCGAGCCGTGCGGCAAGGACGACGGCCGTGGGACGCGCAGCGAGCTGCCGGAGCCGCGCTGCGCGTGCGACGCGCGGGCTCTGGACCACGACGTAGCGGTAGTCCGTGCCCTTGAGCTCTTCGAGTTGCTCGTCGATGTCGGTACAGCGCAGCGTCGGCACGTCGGCCGCCGGCTGCGGGCGCCGCCGCGACCGCTCGTCCGGCACGTCGAAGCGTACGAGCACTGTGGCGTGGCCGCTCCAGGCCAGCGAGCGGGCGAGCCCCGCGGCCACCTGCGCGGCGCCGTCGTACTCGTCAACACCGTGGACCAGCACGATCCGCTGGCCGCGCGGCGGCAGCGCACCGCGGACCGCGCCCTGGAGCGCTGCCTCTTCGATCACCGTCTGGTCGACGACCGTGGAGGCGCGACGCCGGTGGCCCAGGATGCGGCGCAGCCACCTCGCCGGCTCGTTGTCCCGCGCCGGGGGCAGCGTGGCGATCAGCGGGAGAGCCACCATCTGGCTCAACGTGCGGGCGTCGGGCAGCGGTGGCCGGAGGCGGTCACGGGCGACCGCGATCAGCACTGCGACCAGGAGCGCCGCGAAAGCCGCGAGCACGGCGCTCCGCAGCGGGCGCGGGGCGTAGGGGACGGCAGGCACCGCCGCACGCTCGACGAGTCTCAGGCCCGAGTCGGTCGTCACCTCGGATACCGCGAGGTCGCTCAGGCGCTCGCGCATCGGCTCGAGCGTGGTGGCTGGCGCGCCGGCCTTGCGCAATCGCTCGACCTCATCCGCGAGCCCCGCGCGCGCCCGTGTCGCCGCGAGGCGCTCCACGCGCTCGCTCTCGGCGATGAACGCGGTCGCGACGGCGTTCGCGGCGCGCGCGACGCGGGTCGGATCCTTCCCCGTGACGACGACATCGAGGATGCTCGCGGCGGGGTCCACCTTGGCCGTCACGCTTCCGGCGAGCGTCGCCACGGTCTCGCCCGGGAGGCGCCGCGCGGCGCCGGCGAGCACAACCGGCGCCGTGACGAGCTCGCGGCCGGTGGCGAGCTGCCGGTCGGCGGTCGCGATGTCGACACCCTCACCGGCGGCGGGATCGTCCGCGATCCGTGCGCTGGCGCGATAGCGAGCCGGCGACAGCAACGACACCGCAAGCACCAACCCAGTGACGAGCACCACGATCGCCAGCACCAGCCGGGCGCTCCGGCGGATGGCGCTGGACACGCGCCGCAGGTCGACCGGGGCGTCCATGTCGCGTTCCGAGGGCGCGCGCTCCGGAGCCGTGCTGTCGCGTGAGTCGAGCTGCTCGGTCATAGGGCCGCGTGGCCGGGCCCGTGATGCAGCCCCGCCGCCTTCTGGGACGCGACGCTAGCTCTCGGGCGTTAGATCCCCGTTGGCCGCTGGTTAGGGTGACACATTTACCCTTGCGCTAACCGGGCAATATGTAATAAAGGTGTCAGTTCACGCGACATTTGCGACATTTGGATGACAGCCCACGGCGCGGAGTGGCCTGTGAGCCGGAAGACGGGATAGACGAAGGTGACTTCCAACGAGGCGGGACCCCCGAAGCGTGACCGGCGTGGAGGCGAGGGTGTCGTCTTGGTCGACA
Organism: uncultured Solirubrobacteraceae bacterium; assembly: GCA_963792385.1. Lineage (GTDB taxonomy): Bacteria > Actinomycetota > Thermoleophilia > Solirubrobacterales > Solirubrobacteraceae > DASSUW01. The sequence goes on from CAWBVZ010000007.1 coordinate 48,228, forward strand.
AGCGCGGCCGCGTGGTCTGGTGGAGCGCGGCCATCGACAAGAGCCTTCAGCGCGCCGGGCTGCGGTGGAGCCTCGGAATGCGCTGTTGCGACGCGCTCGACTGCGCCGCGAACCTGGACGCTGCGGGCGGTAGCGCTGGGAACGGCTGCCTGACCGCGCGTGCGCTCGGGGCCGAGAATGGGCTCGCGGCTCTGCAGTGGCACGGCGGCGAGGCCGGCCACGCACTCGACGCCATCATGACGGCGCGCACGATCCGCTCGGGTGCCGAGCCGATCGTCGCGTTCGAGCTGCGCTTCCAGGGCGCCGCCGGCAGCGCCGGACGGCCGGAGCGCGACGTCAAGGTGGCGGCGCTCGGCCGGCTCTCCGTCAGCGTCGACGGGCGCTCCCGGGACGGCGACTGGCTGCAGCATCGGCCGGGCGAGGTGTTCCGCTACCTGCTCGCCTCGCGCGACGGCGCCCAGCGCTCGGAAGCGATCGCCAGCGCACTGTGGCCGGATCGCGGGCCGTCAGCCGTCGCGAACGTCCGGTACTGCATCTTCAAGCTGCGCGAGCAGCTCGCCGAGCGCGGGGATCTCGCCGACTCGCTGGTCGCGCGCGACGCCGCCGGCTACCGCATCGATCTGCGGCGGGTCGAGCTCGACGTCGACGTCTTCCAGACGAAGTCCGCGACTGGTATCGCCGCACACAGGCGCGGTGAGCCGGAGAAGGCCGAGGCGATGCTCGCGGAGGCGCTCTCGCTCTACCGCGGAGAGTTCCTGAGCGACGATCCCTACGCGGACTGGGCGTTCAACGAGCGCGAGTACCTGCGGTCGCTGGCCGGCAAGGGCCTCGCGGCGATGGCCCAGATCTCGCTCTCGGCAGGCCGGCTCGTGAGCGCCGCCGACCACTTGCAGCGGCTCGCACAGCTGGAGCCCTTCGACTCCCACGTCCACCAGATGCTGATCGAGGTCTGCCTCCGCCGCGGCCGGCGGACGGAGGCGCTGCGCCACTACCATGCCCTCCGCGCCCGCCTGTACCGCGCGTTCGGCGAGCAGCCGGATTTCGAGTTGACGAGCGTGGCCGCGGGGCTCGCCTGCCGGCAGCGCGAGCCGGTCGGGGCTCGGTCTCAGCGCCCGCCCTCCGGTGGACTCATCCTCGATGCCCGTTGAACACCTTTCCGGCGAGTGATATCGCCAACGCGCCAACGCGTGTTACTGGTGAACTCCACAAATGTGACTGTAATATCACGACGCTGTGACCCGAAACTACGTGTGCCGAGAAGCCACTTCGGGGACCGTGACAACTAATATGGACAAGCAAGACGACTCGCAGGCCGACGGGGGCCCGGATTGCCAGCAGGACCCGGGAAGCGTAGAGTCGCGCGCCATGAGCGGCCGGAGCGTCCTGGCGGACGACGCGGTGCGGCACTACCTCAGCCTTCCGTACCGGATCGCGCTGACCCGCGACGGGCAGGACGAGGAGCGGCCATGGCTGGCGACGGTCGAGGAGCTCGCGGGATGCGACGCGCGCGGGTCGACGGCGGCGGACGCCGCGAGCCGGATCGTCCACGCGCTCGCCGAGTGGGTCGCGAGCGCTCGTGCGGAAGGCCGCGAGGTGCCGGAGCCGCGCGCCGGCAAGTCCCATAGCGGCAGGCTCCTACTGCGCATGCCGCAGAGCCTGCACAGCGATCTGGCCGACGCCGCCGAGCGCGACCAGGTCAGCCTCAATTCCTACATCAACTCGCTGCTGATCGTGGCGTTCCAGTCGCGGCGCCCCGAGTGGGCGGGTCTCGCCAGCGGCGAGCCGGCGCCGATCACGGAGCGCGGCTTGGACTCCACCCAGGCGCCCGATCACACGGCGCGGCTGCAGCGGTTCCTGGCGATCGCGCTCGCTGCGAACGTCCTCGTCGTCGCGATTGCCGCGACGATCGCGGTGATACTGCTGTTCACCGCGGCATAGCGCGGCTAGCCGACCGGCACGGCCGCGCGCTGCCGGCCGAGCCCCTCGCGCAACTCGGTGTGCGCGCGCCAACCGAGCGATCGCCGTGCCGCCGCGGGGTCGAGGCACGAGCGCTCGATCTCGCCGGGCCGCCGCGGCGCGTACTCGACCGGGACGCCGAGCCACTCGGCGACCTGCATCACCGATGTCTCGCGACCGCTTGAGATGTTGAGCGCACCGGAGACGGCGCTGCCGCCGGCCGTCACGAAGGCGGCGGCCACGTCGCTGACGTGGACGTAGTCGCGGGTCTGCAGCCCGTCGCCGAAAACGAGCGCCGGCCGCCCGTCGGTGGCGGCGGCCGAGAAGATCGCCACCACCCCGGCTTCGCCGTGCGGGTTCTGCCGCGGCCCATAGACGTTGGCCATTCGCAGCGCGAGCGTCGACAGGCCGTGCAGGCGCGCGTAGAGCGCAAGGTACGACTCCGCGGCGGCCTTGCTCGCGCCATACGGGGAGAGCGGCTCCGCGGGGGAGACCTCGGTCGTCGGGATCGCGGCCGGCCGTCCGTACACCGCGGCGGTCGAGGCGAGCACCACGCGCCTGGCAGTGGTCCTGCGGGCCGCGTCGAGCATGGTGGTGGTCCCGACGACATTGACGTTCGCGTCGAATGCCGGGTCGTCGACCGACCGGCGGACGTCGATCTGGGCAGCCAGATGGAAGACCACGTCGGGCCGGATGATGGCCGCGAGCGTGGCCATCCACGGTGTGTCCGTCACGTCCTCGGTGTGCAGCTCGGCACCGCGCTCGAGCGCCGTCTCGACGTTCGCCAGCCGCCCGGATGACAGATCGTCGATCACGTGCACCTCGTGGCCGCCGGCGACGAGCGCGTCGGTGACGTGCGAGCCGATGAAGCCGGCTCCGCCGGTGACGAGGGCCTTCACGGCCCGACTCAACCACGTCCCGGCGCGGCTCCCAAGCCGGTCAAACGTGCATCTCACGCAGGTCCAACCGGGCCGCGCCAAGTCGGGGCTAAACAGCTCCGAGGGCTTCGGCCAGCGCGGCGCTCGTCGAGCCGTCGGCCGCGCCGTGCGCCGGGTTGTGCTCGGTGACCGTGACCGTGGTGACGCGCGGGTCCGCGACGAGCACGTCCAGCACCGCGCGCGCGGTCGCGAACGGCATGCCGATGTTCAGGCCGGTGTTCTCGGACAGCGGCAGGTCGACGAAGTCGACCACGTCGACGTCGAAGTGCACGAGCAGATGGTCGTGGTCGAGGAGGTCGAGCGCGCGCGACGCGGCGGCGCGCGGGTCGGCGATCACGTCCGCCATCGCGATCGCGCGGATGCCGTGCTCCTCGATCGCCCGTCGCTCGGCCGGCTGCGTCTGGTCCGGATCGGCGGCGAGCAGCACGACGTCGGCGGGCGCGAGCAGCGGCGTCCGCGGCCCGAGCCCGGCGACCGCGGGGACGGAGCCGTCGAGCGCGAGCATGTGGGCGACGCCCATCCAGTCGAGCGTCCCGGACCGCACCGTCGCGGGCGTGTTCAGGTCCGGGTGCATGTCGAAGTAGACGAGTCCGACGCGCTCGTGCCCGGCGCGCAGCGCGCCCGCCACGACGCCGAGCTCGACCGTGCAGTCGCCGCCGAGCACCAGCGCGCGTCGGCCGTCTTGCAGGGCCGCCTCCACCTTCGCGGCCACCTCGCCGGCCGCCTCCGCGACCGCGGCGGCGTTCTGCGCGCGGCGGTGATCGCGGTCGGGCGCCCAGCGCCGCAGCGTCGTGTCGCCGAGGTCGGTCAGCCCTGAGGCGATCCCGGCGTCGCGCAGCGCACGCGGAGCCTGCTCCTGGCCGGGAGCGTGCGCGCCCATGCTCGTCGGCGCTCCGATGAGGGCGGTCGTCGTCACCGCCGTAAAGCTTACACCGGTGACTACGTTGACTACGAGGCGATCCGCGCGGCGAGCATGCAGAGGTCGTCCGTCAGGCTGCCGGCCGCGTACTCGCCGACCCGCGCGCGCAGCTGTGCGACGGCCTCGCTCGGGGACGGGTCGTGGAGCTCGCCGAGCACGGCGCTCACGCCCTCGAGCCCGAACAGCTTGCCCTCGCGCCGCGCCTCCGTGAGCCCGTCGGTGTAGAGCAGCACGGCGGCGTTGCCGTTCGCTCGTAGCGATCCCTCGGCGAATTCGGGGTCAGCGCCGATGCCGAGCGGGGGTCCCTGGTGGGGCGCGACGAGCTCGTGGCCGTCGTGCATCCACACCGCCGGCGGATGTCCGGCGTAGGCCCAGCGCAGGAGCTTTGCCTCCGGGTGGTACGTCATGCAGCCGGCCGTGACGAAGTCCGCGCCGGTGCCCGCCCGCTCGACGAGGGCGGTGTTCGCCCAGCTGAGCAGCTGCCGGGGATCGTCGGAGAACGGTGCGGTGGCCGCGAACACCGTCCGCACGAACGCCGCACGCCGCCCGGCCCGCAGGCCGTGCCCGACGACGTCGCCGATCACCAATAGCGTCGAGTCCTGCGGGCCCTCGGCGACGAGGTAGAAGTCGCCGCTCACCTGCTCGGCGGCCGGCACGAACGCCGCCGCCAGCTCGAGACCCGGTCGCATCGGCAGCTCCGGCGGGGTGAGGGCATCGCGGATCGCGCGCAAATCCTCCAGCTCGTGCTCGGCCGCCCCGAGGCGCTCGCGCAGGGCGGCGAGCTCCTCATCGCGCAGCTGCGCCTGGGTGCGAAGGCGCGCGATCAGCGTGTCTTGGCGACCCTCGTGCGCACCCATGTCACGGATGTCGTGCTCGCGCGCGTCGACTTCAGAGTGCAGCCGCCGAAGCTCCGCCTCCTGATCAGTTTCCTTTTCCACCGCGTCGCGATCCTCTCCGACCACGGTCCGCGTGTCCATCCCCCAAATGTTGGTATGGCGCAAATGTTGACATGTGACCATTTGGTCACCTATCATCAGTTTCGTGACCGATGACGACCGCGTGTTCAAGGCGCTTGCCGACCCGACGCGTCGCTTCCTGCTCGACCGGCTCTTCGCGCGTGACGGCCGCACGCTGACCGAGCTCGAGTCCGAGCTGGAGATGACCCGCTTCGGCGTCATGAAGCACCTGCGCGTGCTCGAAGACGCGGGCCTGGTGGTCGCGCGCCGGTCGGGCCGGGAGAAGCTGCACTTCCTCAACCCGGTCCCGATCCGGCTGATCCACGACCGCTGGATCGACAAGTACACGGAGCGCCAGGTGTCGGCGCTCGCTGACCTCAAAGCCGAGTTGGAGGCAACCGCATGACCACGACGACGGAGACGATCATGGAGACGACCCAGGTCTACCGGGTCTACATCAGGACAACGCCACAGGCGGTCTGGGACGCGATCACGACGCCCGAGTGGAGCCAGAAGTACGGCTATGGCGGCAGCGTCGACTACGACCTGCGTGCGGGCGGCCAGTTCCGCGCCTACACGAGCCAGGAGATGCGGGACGCCGGCGCTCCGGACCTCGCCATCGACGGCGAGGTCATCGAGTCGGACCCGCCGCGCCGGCTCGTCCTGACGTGGCGCATGGTGATGGACGAGGCGATGACGGCCGAGGGCTTCACGCGTCTCACGTACGAGATCGAGGAGAGCCAGCAAGGCGTCAGCAAGCTCACGCTGACCCACGAGCTCGAGGGCGCGCCGAAGCTCGCCGGGCTGATGAACGGTGACATGGAGGCCCAGGGCGCGGGCGGCGGCTGGGCGTGGGTGCTCAGCGATCTCAAGACGTTGCTCGAGACCGGCAAAGGGTTCGAGGGCTGACAGTCGATACCGCGGAGGCCCTGCACCCGCAGGGTCTCCGCCGGGTTCTCAGATCAGCGCCACGACGTCGCGCCAGGCCGGATCGACCGCGTCCAGCTGACTGGCGACATCGTCATGCGCCTCGGGCCGGGGAAGGTCGCGCGGCAGCGCCGCGGTGTCCCATGCGTCGGGCGGACGGCGAACGCGCAACCCCAACTCGCGTTGCAGCCCTGCCAGGATCCGCTCCGCTCGCTCCCCGCGTTCCTGGGCGACCAGGAAGAGCGTGGTCATGAACGCCCCCTTACCCCGATCCGAGGGGTTGCCGAACCGGTTTCTGGACGTCGTGCTCGGGTAGACGCCGCCGCAGGGGAGACCGACGCGAGGGGAGACCATGACGTCGCCTGGTGCAGAGGCCGCGAACGACCGTCCGCGGCGCAGGTTGATCACACAGCTGTGGTTCGTGGTGCTGGTGGCGATCGCCGCCGGGATCGTGTTCGGGCTCGTCGCGCCCGCGCAGGCGAAAGAGGCGAAGTGGCTCGCCGACGCCTTCATCCAGCTGATCCAGACCATCACCGGACCGGTGATCTTCGTCACCGTCGTGGTGGGCATCGCCTCGCTCGGCAACCTCGCCCGCGCCGGCGGGCTCGCGCTGCGCGCGCTCGGCTACTTCTTCACGATGACGGTGGTCGCGCTCGCGCTCGGCCTGTTCGCCGGCAACGTGATCGCGCCCGGCTCCGGCTTCAGCGGGAAGGCGACCGCGGAGGGCCTCTCGAGCGCGAAGGAGTCGATCGGCGAGGCCGGCGGCGACCAGGGGTTCGTGGGCTTCATCACCGGCCATCTGCTGCCGGACAGCTTCCTCGGCCCGTTCGTCGAGAACGAGATCCTGAAGATCCTCGTGCTGGCGATCGTGACGGCGGCGTCGATCTCGTTCCTCGCCGACGACCTGCGCACGCGCATCGTCGGTGGCTTCGAGACCGCCGGCCGCGTGATCTTCGGGATGATCCGGATCATCATGTGGGCGGCGCCCCTCGGCGCGTTCGGCGGCATGGCGTTCACCGTGGCGCAGTTCGGCTCCGCCTCGCTCGCCAGCCTCGGCCTGCTGATGGTCACGTTCTGGGGCACGTGCGCGGTCTTCGTGTTCGGCGTGCTCGGCCTGGTCGCCCGCTTCAGCGGCTTCAGCATCTTCCGGCTCATCCGGCTGATCCGCGACGAGCTGCTGATCATCGTCGGTACCTCGTCGTCCGAGACGGTGCTGCCGCGCCTGCTCGCCAAGCTGCAGGCGGCCGGAGCGTCGAAGCAGTCGGTCGGCCTGGTGATCCCGACCGGCTACTCGTTCAACCTCGACGGGACGTGCATCTACCTCACGCTCGGCGCGCTGTTCATCGTGCAGGCGGCCGGCCAGGAGATCCCGATCGAGACGCAGGTCGGCCTGATGGGCCTGATGATCCTCACCAGCAAGGGCGCCGCCGGCATCACCGGCGCGGGCCTCGTGACGCTGGTTGCGTCGCTGCAGGCGTTCGGCGGCGAGTTCTTCTCCGCCGAGGCGCTTGCCGTCGGCATCGCGCTCGTGGTCGGGATCGATCGAGTGATGAGCGAGGGTCGCGCGCTCACCAACGCGATCGGCAACAGCGTCGCCACGATGGTCATCGCCAGGTGGCAGGGAGAGCGCGACGACGAGCGCTTCCAGGCTGCGCTGCGCGACCCGTCGACGGTCGAGGACATGACCGAGCGCGCGCTGCGCGGCGAGGACGTCGAGGACATGCAGGCAGGCCAGCGCACCGGTCGCTTCGAACGTAAACCTGAGCCTGTCGCGACGGGCTGATTTCGGACAGTCAGACAACGAATTGGCGGGGGTTCTGTTAGCTTCCGCCAGAAGTCCGCGGGACTCTGGTCGAAAGCGGGAGAAGCCGTCGGGAGCGGCTGCCAAGACCAGACACGGAGCGGGTCCGTTCGGCGGGCGCAGGAGAAGTCCACATCAAGGGAGGGAGGCTCCCCCATGCGAAAGGCGGCCATTCTGGCTGGCCTGGTCGCAGCGCTGAGCGCGATATTCGCGCTTCCCTCAGTCGCTGCTGCCGCCCCCAAATTCAAGGTTCTGGTGTTCTCCAAGACCGCAGGGTTCCGGCATGACTCCATCGAGACTGGTGTCGCTCGGATCAAGCAACTCGGCACGGCGAACAACTTCGCGGTCGACGCCACCGAGGACGCTGCGGCGTTCAAGGCGAACAACCTCGCCAAGTACGACGCCGTGATCTTCCTGAGCACCACGGGTGACGTTCTCAACAACAACCAGCAGGGCGCGTTCGAGAACTACATCCAGGACGGCGGCGGCTACGTCGGGATCCACTCGGCGGCGGACACCGAGTACGACTGGTCGTTCTACGGCAACCTCGTCGGTGCGTACTTCAAGCAGCACCCGGCGCAGCAGCAGGCGACGGTCAAGGTGGCCGACAAGAACCATCCGGCCACCAAGCACCTGCCGGATCGCTGGAGCCGCTTTGACGAGTGGTACGACTACCGCGCGAACCCACGCGGCGACGTCCACGTGCTCGCGACGCTCGACGAGACGAGCTACGAGAACGGCAGCATGGGCTCCGACCACCCGATCACGTGGTGTCAGGACTATGCCGGCGGACGCTCCTTCTACACCGGCCTCGGCCACACGAAGGAGTCCTACGGCGAGCCCGCTTTCCAGAAGCAACTGCTCGGCGCGATCCAGTGGGCGGCCGGCAACAAGGCCGGCGACTGCGGAGCGACCGTCGAAGGCCGCTTCCAGAAGGTCACGCTGAACGACTTCCCGATCGAGCCTATGGGTCTCGCGCCGCTTCCCGGCGGCCGTGTCCTGATGACCGAGCGCAAGGGCCGGGTCATGCTGCACGACCCGCAGACCGGGCTGAACACGGTGGCCGCGAAGCTCGACGTCTACCAGCACGACGAGGAAGGCGTTCAGAGCATCGCGCTCGACCCGCAGTTCAAGCAGAACAAGTGGGTCTACATCTACCACTCGCTCCCGACCGGCAACACGCCGGTGGACGACCCGGCGACGCCGACAGTCAACGAGGGCGACGCGCCGTTCAACGGCACGCCGGCCGACTTCGCGAAGTTCAAGGGGATCGTGCGTCTCTCCCGGTACAAGATGCCGGGCGACAAGATCCAGCTGAACACCGAGCAGCAGATCATCGACGTACCGGTCGACCGCGGCATCTGCTGCCACGTCGGCGGGCACATCGACTTCGACAGCCAGGGCAACCTGTACCTGTCGACCGGTGACGACTCGAACCCGTTCGAGTCCGACGGCTACTCGCCGATCGACGACAGCGCCGGGCGCAACCCGGCGTTCGACGCGCGGCGCTCGGCCGGCAACACGAACGACCTGCGCGGCAAGGTGCTGCGGATCAAGCCGAAGGCCGGCGGCGGCTACGAGATCCCGGCGGGGAACCTGTTCCCGCAGGGCGCTCCGCAGACGAAGCCGGAGATCTACCTGATGGGCCTGCGCAACGCGTTCCGGATCGCGATCAACCGCGAGACGGACGACCTGTACGTCGGCGACTATTCGCCGGACGCCAATGCGCCCGACCCGAACCGTGGTCCCGACGGCAAGGGCAAGTGGTTCATCGCCCGCGGGCCGGGCAACTACGGCTGGCCGTACTGCGCGACCGACCAGCTCCCGTACCAGGACTGGGACTTCACGACGGAGACGACGAGCGGGCCGTTCAACTGCGCGGCGCCCATCAATGACTCGCCGTACAACACCGGCCTGCGTCAGCTTCCGCCGACCAGGCACCCGGACGTCTGGTACGGCTACGGCGACTCTGCGGAGTTCCCCGAGCTCGGCGAGGGCGGCATCGGGCCGATGGGTGGACCGGCCTACAACTACAAGGCAAACAGCAGCTCGCGGATCAAGTGGCCGCAGTACTACGACGGCGTGCCGCTGTTCTACGAGTGGACGCGGGACTACCTCAAGGAGATGCGGCTGGACGAGTCCGGCAAGCTCCTGAAGATCAACTCGGTCCTGCCGTCGTTCACGCTCGACAACCCGATGGACATCGAGTTCGGCGAGGACGGCGCGCTCTACACGCTCGAGTACGGCACCGGCTACTTCGTCACGCTGCCGGAGGCCCAGCTCGCGCGGATCGACTACGTGCGCGGGAACCGCACGCCGGTCGTCAAGGCGGCGGCGGATCCGAAGGACAGCCCGACGGCTCCGCTGACGGTGAAGTTCTCGAGCGCCGGGACGAGCGATCCCGACGGCGACCGTCTCACGTACCAGTGGGACTTCGACGCCGACGGCACGTTCGACTCGACGGAGGCGAACCCGACGCACACGTTCGCCGCGAACGGCGTCTACAACGCGACGCTGAAGGTGACCGACCGGACCGGGCGCTCGGCGTCCGCCGAGGCGCAGGTCGTCGTCGGCAACGCGCGGCCGACGATCGAGTTCGTCCAGCCGGTGCCCGGCCAGGCGTTCCACTTCGGCGACACCGTGCAGGTCGCGGTCAAGGTCACCGACGACCAGGATGATGCCGTGAACTGCGGCGACGTCCAGCTGTCGTACATCCTGGGCCATGACACCCACGGGCACCCGATCAGCAGCAGCACGGGGGCCCCGGGGCCGGACGGCACGTGCACGGGCCAGTTCGTGACGTCGGCGGGCGGGCATGACCCGGCGACGCAGAACCTGCGCGCCGTGTTCGCCGCGTCGTACACGGATCAGGGTCCGAACGGCGACGGTGAGGGTGCGCTCACCGGCAACGCGGAGATCTCGCTGACTCCGACGCCGTAACGAACGCGAAACCGAGCATCAGGGGGCGTCGCCTTCGGGCGGCGCCCCCAGCTCGTCGGCCAGCAGGTCCATCATCAGACCGTCACGCCACTCGCCCGTGAGCGGGTCGCGCTCGTAGCGGCGCATGATCCCGACGGGCTTGAAGCCGACCTTCGCGTAGCAGCGGATCGCGGCGGCGTTGTCGGCCGCCGGGTCGATCGTGATGCGGTGGTGACCGCGGTTCTCGATCAAGTGGCCGGCGACCAACCGCACGGCGTTGGAGCCGATCCCGCGACCGTGCAGCGCCGGGTCGACGAACAGGTCGATGTTCGCGTTGCGATACATCGGCTCGTCTTCCTCGCCGTACTGGACCATTCCCACGACGAGACCGCCGGCCACGATCGCCTGACGGACCACCTCGGGCTCGTCGCCGAACGGGAAGTCATCCTCGACCGGCCCCCACCAGCGGTAGACCTCGGGCGTCTCGCGGATCCGGCGCAGCTCGACCTCGTCGCCGGCCTCCAGCGGACGCAGGATCAGGTCTGATCGAGCTCCAGCCACTTGCCGACCGTCGGCGGCTCGAAGGCGGCGAGCCGGTCGAGCAGCTCGCCCGGGTCGGCGGCGACGCTGAGCACGGCGCGATGCTGTGGCCGCAGGAAGCCCTCCTCGACGGCGTGGTCGAGGAACGTGGCGAGCGGGTCGTAGTAGCCGCGGGTGTTGAGGACGCCGCACGCCTTGCTGTGGATCCCGAGCTGGCTCCAGGTGTAGATCTCGATCAGCTCCTCGAGCGTGCCGATGCCGCCGGGGATCGCCACGAACGCGTCCGACAGCTCGGCCATCAGCGCCTTCCGCTCGTGCATCGAGCCGACCACGCGCATCTCGGTCAGGCTGGGGTGGCCGATCTCGCGGTCGACGAGCGCCTGCGGCATCACGCCGATCACCTCGCCGCCGGCGGCCAGCGCGGTGTCGGCGAGCACGCCCATCAGGCCGACGTTGCTGCCCCCGAAGACGAGCCCGATGCCGCGCTCGGCGAGCAGGCCCGCCAGCGCTCGGGCTCCCTCCGCGTACGCGGGGTGGCTCCCGGGATTGGACCCGGCATAGACGCAAACGCGGTGCACGGACACGAGCCTAGCTGGGTAGCTTCGAGGCATGGATACCGCCACACTCGGACCGCTGACCGTCAGCCGCCTCGCCCTCGGAACGATGTTGATGGGGGAGGCCACGCCGCCCGACGAGGCCCACCGGATGCTCGACCGGTTCGTCGACGCGGGCGGCACGCTGATCGACACCGCCGACACCTACGGCGACGGCGAGTCCGAGCGCGTGCTCGCCCCGTGGCTGGCCCGGCGGCGCGACGAGGTCGTCGTCGCTACGAAGGTGCGATTTTCCGTCAGCGACCCCGGCGGCGAGGGTCTCGCGCCCGATCGCATCCGCGCGGCGTGCGACGCGAGCCTGCGCCGGCTGGGGATCGACGTGATCGATCTCTACCAGGTGCACGCGCCAGATCCGAAGGTGCCGCTGGAGGAGACGCTCGAGGCGCTCGACGGGCTCGTCCAGGCAGGGAAGGTGCGAGCGCTCGGCGCGTCCAACCACCCGGCGTGGCTGCTCGCGTGGGCGGTCGCGCTGCAGGATCGCCACGGCTGGTCGCCGTTCGTGAGCCTGCAGCCGCAGTACTCGCTGGTCGAGCGCACGGCCGAGATCGAGCTGCTGCCGTTCACCCGCGCGGCCGGCCTCGGCGTGCTGCCGTGGGGCCCGCTCGGCGCTGGGTTCCTCAGCGGCCGCTACCGGCGCGGCGAGCTGCCGGCGGGAGGCCGGGTGACAGAGGCTCCGGACGACCTCGAGGAGGCCAGTGAGCGGCGGGCGATCGAGCGCAACTTCCGCGTGATCGACGCGGCCGAGGAGATCGCCGCCGCGCACGGCGCGACCGTGCCCCAGGTCGCACTCGCCTGGCTGCTCGGGGTGGAGGGCGTGACGGCGCCGATCGCCGGACCGCGGACGATCGAGCACCTCGAGGACGTGCTCGGGTGCATGGACGTCGAGCTGTCCGCATCCGATCGCGAGCGCCTCGAGGCCCCAGCGCCACCGCCGGAGGTGTCCCCGCAGCGGATGCTCGTCGGCCAGCTCGGGCTGGACCGCGTGAGCATGCCGCTGCGCTAGCTACAGCGCGGCGAGCAGCCGGTCGAGATCGCTCTCGTCGTTCCACGCGCCGACGGACGCGCGCACGAACGGCGTGCGCGGCAGGTCGCGCACGACGATGCCCGCGGCGGCGAGCCGCTCCCGGGTCGCGAGCGGCTCGGGGTCCTCCCAGGCGACGAGCGTGGTGTCGCCCCGCGGTGCCACGGTTCGCCCGCGCGCCGTGAGCTCGTCCGCGAGGCTGGCGGCGAGCGAGGTGGCGCGGGCGTGCACGGCGTCGAGGCCGGCGGCCTCGATCAGGCGGGTGGAGGCGAGCGAGAACGCGAGCGCCTCGCGCGACAGCGACGGCGTGTCGTAACGGCGGGCGTCGGGGTGGAGCTCCTGGCGCCCGATGTCCGCGAACGAGAGATAGGCGGGGGCGATCGGGCGCACGCGCTCGCGGAACGCGGGCGCCACGTACAGCATCCCCGTCCCGTCGGCGCCGCACAGCCACTTCTGCCCGGACGCCGCGTAGGCCGCGCACCCGAGCGCGCGCACGTCGAGGGGGACGGCGCCGGCGCCCTGCGCTCCGTCGAGCACGACCGGCACGTCCAGCTCCGCCAGCGCAGCGGGGGCGAACTCCCCGGTGATCCACGACACGTGCGAGCACGCGACCAGCGTGGTGCGCGCGCTGACGGCGTCGGCCACTTCGTGCAGCGGCACCGCGCGCACGTCGACCCCGCGGCCGCGGGCCGCGATCAGCGGCCCGATCAGCCCGGGGTGCTCGCTGTCGGACGTCACGATCTCGTCGCCCGGCCCGAGCTCCATGCCGGCGAGGACGGCGCCGAGCCCCGCGCTCGTCGACGTCTGCAGCGCGACATCCTCGACGGCGCAGCCCAGCACGCGCGCATACAGCGGGCGCAGCTCGCCGCCCAGTGCCATCCGGGCCTCGAAGTGCGGCCCGTAGCGCCCGTCCTGCGCCTGCGCGCCTACGGCCTCACGCGAGGCCCGCGCCGCCTCGGCCGGCACCGGCCCGTCGGTTCCCGCGTTCAGGTACGCGATCCGCTGCAGTACGGGGAACTCGGCCCGGAGGGAGGCAACATCCATGCGGCGCGGGAGGCTAGCGGCCTCGTTGCGCCGACGGTCTCGTTGCGCCGGTGAACGTCAACTGCGCTGGGTGGGGAAGCGGCCGGCCGCGGGCGCTGCCGACACACCGAGCGTCGAGTTCGTCGGCGTCAGCCCGACAAAGTCGACACTCGCATGGGTTCGCACCGACACGCGAACCCGCCACGCCCGCCGGCGGATACTCGCGTCCCCACCCAGCGGGGTTGATGTTCGCTGGTTCCCTAGCGGCCGCAGACCGGCCAGGGAGATGAGCCCGACTGCGCGTAGAGCATCTCCGCGCGGCGGTCCTGCTCGGCCTCCGATGCCTGGGCCGGGTTGCCGGAGCCGCCGACGGCGTTCCACGTCTCGAGCGTGAACTGGTACTTCCCGTAGAACCCGTTGCCGGTGTCGGTGGCGGGGTTGCCGCCCGACTCGCAGGCGGCGATCGCCTCCATCACGGGCGAGGCGGTGGGTGCGTTCAGCTGACGCTGCAGCGCCCGGATGCGGTCGCGGATCTCGCCGGGGGCCTGGCCGCCCAGGCGGCGCCGCTCGGCCTTCAGCGAGATGCCGCCCACGCGTTTCGCGAGCCGCACGTCCCGCGTGATCAGTTCATCCTGGACGTCCGACCGGTGGGCGGCGCGCATCTGGGCGCCCACGGTGAGGTGGCCGGCCACCGGCGCGTGCAGCGCGGCGCGGTCGGGGGAGGGCGGATCGTCGGCCTCGGCGGCCAGGGCGGCGGCGGTAGGCGCCGCCAGCAGCGTGCTCGCGAGGGCGAGCGCGGTCGTCTTGGTTCGCATGTCACGTCCTTGGCGGCCCGCGCGCACGGATGTGTCACGGCAGGCCGAGTGGATTGCAGATCACCGGACGGCGTCCACTCACGGGCCCATTCCGCTCGTCGCGCGCCTATGTGCGCGGCGCATGGCCCGCGGCGGTCCTCCACCGTCGCGGCCGCGCACCTTAGCAGCCGCGTACGAACACCTGTTCCTGCGGATCGCTCAGTCGGTCGCCGGCCGGAGGCTCTTCCCGGTGCCGTTGTCCGACCAGCAACTCTGCGTCCCGCCGTAGCTCTGGTCCTCGCGATTCGACTCGAAGGTGAACTCGCAGCTCCAGTTCTCGATCCCCTGCCAGGGAGTGCCGACCACCGCCTGGCAGCGCGTGACCGACGCCGGGCCGCGGGTGCAGCGGACGTCTCTCGCCTTGGGCACGAGCTGCCAGACCAGGTCCTGTTGGGCGCGGGTCGCCGTGTCGCCGCAGCCTCCGATCGCGAGACAGCCCAACGCGATCGCGCAGACGGACACTGCCGAGGTCCGGACGTTCATGGTGGCTGTATCGGCCGCGTCGCCGCAGGCCACTAGCATCCCCGCCCAATGCGCGTGACCCTTCCCGACGGCTCGGAGCGCGAGCTCGAAGACGGTGCGACCGGCGCCGACCTTGCGGCGTCGATTGGACCCGGTCTGGCGCGCGCCGCGCTGGCGATCCGGGTCGTGCACGGCGACGGGCCGGACCGGCACGACGGGACCGCGTACGACGAAGGCCGGATCCGCGACCTCGCCCAGCCGCTGCACGACGGCGAGCGCGTCGAGATCGTGACCCCGAACTCCGACGACTGGGACTCGGTCCAGCTGATCCGCCACGACACGGCGCACGTGCTCGCAGCGGCTGTGCTCGAGCTCTATCCGGGCACGAAGATCTCGATCGGCCCGCCGATCGGCGAGGGCTTCTACTACGACTTCGAGTTTCCCGAGGGCGTGACCGTCTCCGACGCCGACTTCGAGGCGATCGAGGCGAAGATGCGCGAGCACGTGAAGGCCGACGAGCCGTTCGTGCGCGAGGACGTCTCGGTCGGCGATGCGCTCGAGCGCTTCGTGCGCGAGGACCAGGACTACAAGGTCGAGCTGATCGAGGATCTCGTGCGCGATCAGAACGTCGAGACGGTCTCGCTGTACACCAACGACGGGTTCACCGACCTCTGCCGCGGCCCGCACACGCCGTCTACGAAGCGGGTGAAGGCGTTCAAGCTGCTGTCGGTCGCCGGCGCGTACTGGCGCGGGGATTCGAACCGCCAGATGCTCACGCGCATCTACGGCACCGCCTTCCACTCCAAGGACGACCTCGAGCAGTACCTGCACCAGCTCGAGGAGGCGCGCGCGCGTGACCACCGCCGGCTCGGCCGCGACCTCGACCTGTTCATGTTCAGCGAGCTCAGCCCCGGATCGCCGTTCTGGTTGCCGAACGGCAAGGCGATGCTCAACGAGCTCCAGAACCTGTGGCGCGAGGAGAACGGCGCGCGCGGCTACCGCGAGGTCCAGACGCCGATCCTCTACGACGTCAGTCTGTGGAAGCAGTCCGGGCACTGGGACGTGTACCGCGACCACATGTACTTCACCGACGTCGAGGGCCACCCGATGGGCCTGAAGCCGATGAACTGCCCGGCACACGTGCAGCTGTTCAAGGACGAGCGGCGCTCCTACCGCGACCTCCCGATCCGCTACTCCGAGGCCGGGCTCGTGCACCGGCACGAGCCGAGCGGCACGCTCCACGGCCTCCTGCGCGTCCGCCACATCACGCAGGACGACGCCCACATCTTCGCCACCGAGGAGCAGATCCCCGAGGAGGTCCAGCGCTGCCTGGACTTCGGCTACGCGATCTACGACACCTTCGGCTTCAAGCCGCGGCTCGAGCTGTCCACGCGACCCGAAAAGCGCGTCGGCACCGAGGCGATGTGGGACCGCGCCGAGGCGTTGCTCGCGAAGGCGCTGGACGACAAGGGCGTCGAGTACGAGCTCAACCCCGGCGACGGCGCGTTCTACGGGCCGAAGATCGACCTCCACATGACCGACTCGATCGGCCGCTCGTGGCAGCTCGGCACGGTCCAGCTCGACTACTACATGCCCGAGCAGTTCGAGCTGACCTACACCGGCGCCGACAACGCCGACCACCGGCCGGTGATGATCCACCGCGCGCTGATGGGCAGCTTCGAGCGCTTCATGGGAATCCTGATCGAGCACTACGCCGGCGAGTTCCCGCTGTGGCTCGCGCCCGTCCAGGCGGCCGTGCTGCCGCTCGCGGACCGGCACGTCGACTATGCACGCGAGGTGCAGGAGGCGCTGACCGCCGCCGGCCTGCGCGCCGATCTCGACGACCGCACCGAGTCGGTCGGGCGCAAGATCCGCGAGGCAGAGCTGCGCAAGGTGCCGTACATGCTCGTGGTCGGGGACCGCGAGGCTGAGCAGCGCGCCGTCGGGCTGCGCCGCCACCGCGAGGGCGACCAGGGCAGCGTCCCGCTCGACGAGCTGGTCGAGCGCCTCGCCGCCGAGGCCGCCTCGCGCGAGGACTGACATGGAGCGACGCGACAGCGCGCGGCTCGTGGCGCTCCTCGGGCTCGGCCTCTCGTTCCGGCCGTCGCTCGTGCGCCGCACGCGGCGTGATCAGTTCATCGTCTCGACCGCCGCAGCGGGGCTCGGCGCGTTCGCCGGCACGGTGACCGAGCAGATCGTCGGGCAGCTCGCGCGCGTGATGGGAGAGCGCGAGACGGCCGCCCGGTCGGCGGTGATCGGCGCCGGCGCCGTCGCGATCCTGGCCGAGCTGCCGGCCAGCAAGAACTCGGCGATCGCGTTCGGTGGCACGATCGCGCGTGTCGCCGGGATCTCCGCGATCGTCGGCTCGGTCGCGCCGATGCGGCGCGACGACGATCCGCTGCACAACCCGCGCGCGCTCGCCGCGGCGGCCGCGAGCGGCGCCGTGGGCATGGTCGCGTGGAAGCAGCTGATGAAGCGGTCGCGGCCGCGGCGGGCGCGGATGACCGAGTGGCCGGACGCGGACTACCTGCCGACGGTGTCGATCGGCCCGGATTCCCTGATCCCGCAGGAGACGCTCGACTTCGAGGCCAGCCGGTTCCTGGCCGGCACGGAGAGCGGCCTGGGGATCGATCCGATCCGCGTGTTCGTCGGCGTCAAATCGGCGGCGACGGTCGAGGCGCGGGCCGACCTGGCTGTGCGCGAGCTCGACCGGCTCGGTGCCTTCCAGCGCTCGCGCATCGTCGTCATCTCGGCGACCCTGCGCGGCTACGTGAACCCGATCATCCCCGACGCGATCGAGCGCTTCGCGGACGGCGACGTCGCGTGCGTGGTGATCCAGTACTACGACAAGCGCACGATGCTGATGCCGGCCAAGGTGCCGATCGCCGCCCGCACGCACGCCGAGCTGCTGCGGCGGCTCGTGCGCCATCGCGGTGACGCGGAGGTCATGGTCTACGGGGAGAGCCTCGGCGCGTGGGCGAGCCAGAACGTGTTCCGCGAGGGCGGTACGGCGGCGCTCGACGCGCTCGGCGTGTCGCGCGCGCTGTGGATCGGCACGCCGTACTTCTCGCTGCTCAGGCGCGCGTTCGAGAAGGGCAAGCTGCCGTTCGACGACCGCGTCGCCACCGTCCGCGCGACCGATCTCGTCGAGGAGGACCCGCCGGACGCGGAGCGCCTGCGGTTCGTCTTCCTGCACCGCATGACCGACCCGGTGGTGCTGTTCCCGGGCCTCGAGCTGTTCTGGCGCCGGCCGGAGTGGATCCCGGCGGCGGAGTGGCGGCCGGGGATCACGTTCCTGCAGACGCTGATCGACCTCGTGAACGCGACGAACTGGACGTCGGCCCTGCCGCAGGCACTCGCGCACGACTACCGGATGGAGGGTCCGCTCGGCGTCCGGCTCGCGTTTGGCCATCACGACGTCTCACGCGAGGAAGCGGCCCGGATCGCCGACGATCTGGTCGAGCAGGAGGTCGCCAACGGCGCCCACTTGCGCGCTGCCCGCCGCCGCTATACTTCCTCGGGTTGAATACGCGTTCGAACTCAGCGCCGCGCTCTTCTTGACGCGCCGCCCCCAGCACTAGTGCCGGTCCCCAGACGTTTCGATCGGCAGCCGCCTGAGCGCGACCCCACCCGGATCAATGAGCGCATCCGTGTGCCCGAGGTCCGTCTCATCGACGAGAACGGCCAGCAGGTGGGGATCATGCGCACCCAGGACGCCCTGCGACAGGCGCAGGAGCGTGACCTCGATCTAGTCGAGGTGGCGCCCGAAGCCAAGCCGCCCGTCTGCCGCATCCTGGATTACTCGAAGTACAAGTACGAGCAGGTCCAGAAGCAGAAGGCCGCTCGCAAGCACCAGCAGCAGATCAACATCCGCGAGATCAAGTTCCGGCCGAAGATCGCGCAGCACGACTACGACACCAAGAAGGGCCATGTCATCCGCTTCCTCAAGGGGCGCGACAAGGTCAAGGTGACGATCATGTTCCGCGGTCGCGAGATGGCCCATCCCGAGCGCGGCGAGATGATTCTCAACCGCCTCGCCGAGGATCTCGGCGACCTCGCCGTCGTCGAGCAGCGGCCTCAGCAGGACGGCCGCAACATGACGATGATGCTCGGCCCGGCGAAGGCCGCCACGGCAGCCGACAAGCCGGCCGCGAGCGAGAAGCCCGCGCCCGCGGCGAGCGAGAAGCCGGCGGCGGCCGAGAAGCCCGCCGCCGCTGCGGTCGAGGAACCTGCCGCCGCTACGGTCGAGGAGCCCGCCGCCCCTACGGTCGAGGAACCCGCCGCCGCGAGCGAGAAGCCGCCCGCCGCCGCATCCGGCTAGCCGAACCGGGCGAGCAGGACCGAGATCGGCAGGCGGCGCCGCAAAAACGGCGACTTGCTCATGAGCGGCACCAGGTGACCGAGCGCGGCTCCGCGGCCGGGCGGCAGGCGCAGCTCGCGCAGCTCCGTGACCCTGGGGTGCACCGCGGCGAGATCGCGGGCCGTCTTCGAGTTGAGCCCCCAATGCCACGGCGGTGGCCGGTAGTTGCCTGGGCTGCTGAGCTTCCCGTTCCGGCTGCGAACGCTCAGCCAGCACGGCACGGCGTCGAACAGCAACTGGCCACCGGGGAACCACTCCGCGCAGGCCGCGATCAACCGTCGCACCTCGTCGTACTCGAAGTACATCAGCAGCCCTTGCGCCGTCAGAAGCACGCCGCGCGAGGCGTCGACCTCTCGCATCCATCGCGCATCGAGCGCCGAGCACGCCATGACCCGCTGGCGGGAGGATGGCGGGAGCAGCTGCCGGCGCACTCCGACGGTCTCCGGCAGCTCGACGGTCAACCATCGGACGCGGCCGTTGTCGACGCGCCAGAACTGCGTCTCGAGCCCCTCGCCTAGCGCGACCACGGTGCCGTCGGGATGCGTCTCGAGGAACCGCTCGACCTCGAGGTCGAAGCGCCGCACGCGCAGCGCCTGCCACTGCGCCTGACCGCCCGTGCCGGCACCGAAGTGCTCCTCGAACGGATAGTCGATCGCTTCGACCAGCTCGATCGCCTTCGGGTCCTCGAGAACGGCATCCGCGCGGCGTGCCTCGAGCGCGCGGTGGTAGAGCGTCCAGAGCAGCGTCTCCGGCACACCTTCTAGATCCACCCGCCGTGGAGCCTCCACAGACTTAACGGTACTGGCAGACTGCCCGCCGTGGCGAATGCCGAGCCGTTCCTGATCCGAGTCGAGGACGCGGTGCTCGACGATCTGCGGACGCGTCTGCGCAACACGCGCTGGCCCGAAGTCTCGCCCGATCCGGGTTGGGAGCAGGGCACGAACGGCGAGTACCTGCGCGAGCTCCTCGCCTATTGGGCGGACGGCTTCGACTGGCGAGCGCAGGAGCGGCGTCTGAACGAGTACGCGCACTTCCGGACCGAGATCGACGGCGTGCGGATCCACTTCGTGCACGAGCGCGCGCCCAGCGGCAACGGCATCCCGCTGATCCTCACGCACGGCTGGCCGAGCTCGTTCGTCGAGCACCTGCAGATCGCCCCGCTGCTGGCGGAGACGTTCGACATCGTGATCCCGTCGGTGCCCGGCTACGGGTTCTCCGGGCGCCCCGCCCACACCACCACGCGCGACACCGCGCGGCTGTGGCATGCGTTGATGCGGAGCCTCGGCTACGAGCGCTACGGCGCCCAGGGCGGCGACTTCGGGGCGAGCGTGACCACGTACATGGCGCTTGACGACCCCGCTCCGCTGCTCGGCATCCACCTCCACCAGATCGACGACACGCCGTACACCGGGCCGGGCTCCCGGCCGCTCTCGGAGACCGAGCGCGAGTACCGCGACGTCGTCGCGCACTGGGACGCGACCGAGCGCGGGTACAGCTCGATCCAGTCGACTAAGCCGCAGACCGTCAGCTACGCGCTCAACGACTCGCCCGCCGGCCTCGCCGCCTGGATCGTCGAGAAGTGGCGCTCGTGGAGCGACTCGCTGGAGAACGTCGACCGCGACGTCCTGCTCACGAACCTCACGATCTACTGGGTCACCCAGACGATCACCAGCTCGATGCGCGACTACTACGACGAACGCTGGCACGGCACGCCGATCGGTCCGGACGACTTCGTCCGCGTCCCGACCGCGGTGTCCGTGTTCGCGAACGAACACGTCTCCGAGGGGACGCCGCCGCGCGAGTGGGCCGAGCGCCTTTACGACATCCGGCGTTGGACGGTGATGCCGCGCGGCGGCCACTTCGCGCCTGCAGAGGAGCCCGAGCTGATCGCGCGCGACATCACCGAGTTCTTCGCCGAGCTGGGTTAGCGCAGGTGCGCGTGGGCGCGGCAGGCGCGGAGCATCGCGATCAGCACGACGCCCGAGATGAAGTAGTCGAACGGCCACGTGTCGCCGCCGCTAGTCACGATCCGCCACGGGGCGTGCCGCTCCGGGATCTTGCGCACCACCGGCCGCGCGGATGCCGGCGGGACGGCAACGGCGAGCACGAGGGCGGCTAGGGCGACGATGACGATGATGCGGGGCGTGCTGGAGGTCATGACCGGCAGCCTCGGCGGTGCCGGTAACTACCTCCCTTCAGCGCGGTAACGGGGCGGTGTCGAGCGCATAGGCGACCGCCTCGTCCGCGGTCATCGCCCGGCCGCACGCGGCCGCGGCGTCCCATCCGGCTTCGCCGAGACGCGCCCGGGCAGGGTCGATGAGCCGCTGCACCTGCCCGTAGATGTAGGACTCGGCCGGCGCCACGGGACGATCCGAGAGCGCCCACGCCGCCGCGTCGAGGACGGCTGCGCGCTGATCGTCGCCGCCGGCCGCGGCGAGCCCCGCGAGGCCGAGCAGCGCCTCGAAGTAGAACATCGGCAGGCCGTGCCGGTGCCCGGTCGCCAGCTCCTCGAGGAAGCCGGCGCGCGCGTTGTCGTGCGCGCCGCCGAGCAGCGCTGCCACAGCCCAGTTTCCGTGCACGAACGCCGTCGTGTAGGGATCGTCGAGCGTGCCGGCGACGCCGAGCGCCTCGTGGGCGAGCGCCTCGGAGCGCTCGTACGCATCGACGGCGAGCGCGGCGAACCCGAGGTAGGAGAAGAGCTGGGCCACGCGCACGAGCGCCCCCGCGGCTCGCAGGTGCGCCGCGGCCTCGTGCGCGAGGGCGAGCGCCTCGTCAGGGTCCGCCGTCGCCTGGGCGAGCTCGGCGAGCGAAGCGCCGATCAGAGCGTCGTCGCCGAGACGCCGGGCGATCGCCAGCGCCTCCTGGGCGGCGCCGCGCCCACCGGCGCGGTCGTTTTCGATCGTCAGCAACAGCGCGAGGTCGGCGAGCGAGCGGACGAGCATCACATCGTCGTCGGTGACCTCCCGGAAGAGCGCCACCGCCGCTCGGACGTGCCCGAGTCTCTCCGTGACGCTGTGGGTCGTCTTTGACTGCGCGAATCGCGCGCGGGCGCGGTCGCGGACCGGGAGCTCCGCGCCTGCGGCGGCGTAGGCCGGCTCCCACCACCGGCGCAGCTCGTCGGAGGCCTCCGCGAACCACATGTAGGACGAGAGCGCGGAGACGAGCCTGAGGACGCGGCGCGCCTCGCCCGCTCGCAGGCCGGCGCTGACGGCCGCACGCAGGTTGTCGTGGTCGCGCTGTAGCGTCGCGAACTCGGGACACCCGCGCTCAAGCGCCCAAATGGCGGTCTCGGTCCGCTCGGCCAGCGCGACGTAGTGGTCGAGGTGGCGGAGCCGCACGGCGTGCGCGTCAGACCGTGCGGCGAGCCGCTCGGCGGCGTACTGTCGGACGGGCTCGAGCAGCGCGAGCCGGTCGGTCGTGACGATCACCAGGCTCTTGGCGACGAGCTGCTCCAGCACCTCGAGCGGGGCGCCGGTCACCGCCTCGGCGGCGTCGAGGTCGCAGCCGCCGGCGAACGCGCCCAGCGCGGTGAACGCGTCCTGCTCGTCGCGGTCGAGCAGGTCGAAGCTCCAGTCGAGCGTCGCGCGCAGCGTCTGCTGGCGCTCAGGCGCGTCGCGCGGGCCGCGGTCGAGCATCGACAGCGCATCGCCCAGGCGCGTCGCCAGCGCCGCCGGCGTCAGCACGCCGAGCCGGGCTGCCGCGAGCTCGATCGCCAGCGGCAAGTCGCCAACCAGCTCGCAGATGGCCGCCATGGCCGGCAGGTCGGGCGCGAACGACGGGTCGTGCGCCCGGGCGCGATCGGCGAACAGGGCGACGCCCTCGTCGCGGGCCAGCGGAGCGACCGGGTAGCGCCGCTCGGCGCGAATGTGGAGCGGCTCGCGACTGGTCGCCAGCACCGTCAGACCGGCGTGGCGTTCGAGCAGGCCGGCCAGCAGCGGCGCGGCGCCGGGGAGGTGCTCGAGGTTGTCGGCAACGAGCAGCAGCGGCCCGGCGCCGATGACGCGGTCGAGCGCGTCCGTGTCGGACTCGCCGGGAACCCGCGCGGCCCCCAGCGCGTCGCACAGCACTGCCGGGATCCGCTCGGCGTCGGCGGTGGACGCGAGCGAGGCGAAGCGGCCGCCGCCGGCGCGGGCGACCTCGGTCGCCAGCCGCGTCTTGCCGACGCCGCCGGGCCCGGTGAGCGTTACCAGGCGCGCTTGGTCGAGCAGCGCGAGCACCGCGCGCACGTCGTCATCGCGGCCAAACGTCCGCGTGGGCGGCGCGGCCGTGACGTCCTCGCGCGTGGGCGCGGCGAGCGCCGGGTCGTGGGTGAGGATCGCCTGCTCGAGGTCACGCAGCTCAGGCCCGGGCTCCAGCCCCAGCTCGTCCAGCGCAGCCCGGGCGTCCTGGAAGGCGGCGAGCGCGTCGGCGTGCCGGCCGGCGCGGTAGAGGGCGAGCATCTGCTGGCCGCGCAGGCGTTCGCGCAGGGGATATTCGGCGGCGAGCGCCCCGAGCTCGCCGGCGAGGCGGCCGTGGTCGCCTTGGTCGAGCGCGGCCTGGACGCGATCCTCGATCGCTGCGGCCCGCAGCTCGTCGAGCCGGCGGATCTCGGACTGCAGCGCCGGCTCGTAGCGCAGGTCGGCCAGCGCGGGCCCGCGCCAGAGCGATAGGTCGCGGGGATCCTCGAGCTCGCCGGGCTCCACGCGCAGCCGGTAGCCCCCGCCTACGGTCTCCAGGCGATCGGCGGCCGGGCCGAGCCCGCGGCGCAGCCGCGACACGGCGACCTGCAGCGCCTTGGCGGCGGTTGGCGGCGCCTCCTCGCCCCAGAGCGCCTGGATCAGCGCGTCGGCGCCCACGGATTCGTTCGGCCGCACCAGCAGGACGGCCAGCAGCGCACGCTGCCGTGGCCCGCCGAGGTCGACGGGAACGCCGTCGCTGCGGACCTCCAGCGGTCCCAGGATGCGGAACTCGAGCAAGGCCCCGGCGAGCCTACCGGCGGCCCGTCAGGTGCGCACGAGCGCGACGGCCCGAGGATCCTCGCGGATCGCATCGGGCCGCCGCGCTCGAAACGAACGTGCCTATGTCAGGCCGGGCTGCGGCGGGTGCTGCGGCGGGTCCGCGCGAACGCGAAGCCGGTGGCGCCGAGGGCGATCAGGACGATCGCCGGGATGACGTAGACGAACGGCGACGGGTCGTCGTCGGTGACGACGGCCGGCGTCGAGACCGGGTTCGGTGCCACGCGAGGCACCGGCGCCACAAAGCGCGGCGCCAGGTTGTCGGCGCTCCGCAGGTCCTGGCGCGGGACCGCCGGGACGGCCTGGGGCCGGGCGTCGGGGCTGCGCAGGTCGTTGTAGGTGGCCGACGTCGTGCCGGCGAGGCTCGACGTCTGGACGCCCTCGGCGTCGCGCAGCGACCGGGCGCTCGCCACAGGGGCGGCGACGGCCAGCACGAGCAGGGCGGCGGTGATGATGCGGGGGGTGGTGGAGGTCATGGCCGGCAGCGTCGTCGCCGCCGGTAACCGTTCGCTCTCAGCTCGGTAACCAGGCGCTCTAAAGCGCGTAGGCGACCGCTTCGGCCGCGGCGGGTCAGGCGCGCAGGTGCTCGGGCCCGAGCTCGGAGGCGCTTGCGCGCGCCCGCCGCCCACACTGCGATCCGGAGTTGGCGGACGAGCGTGGCGGCGGTCTCGATTGCCGTGTCGGCCTGGGCGCCGAGCAGGAACGCGCGGGCGAGGCCGGCGGCGGTCGCTCCGAGGGCGAGCGCCTTGGCGGCGTCGACGCCGTCGCGCAGGCCGCCGCTGGCGATCAGCGGCAGGCCCGGGGCGGCCTCGCGCGCCTCCGCGAGCGCCTCGGCCGTCGCGACACCCCAATCGGCGAACGCGGCGGCGACGTCGCCGGCGCGCTCGTCGCGGCGGCCCTCGACCAGCGCCCAGTTCGTGCCGCCCGCGCCCGCGACGTCGATCGCCGCCACGCCCGCGTCGCGCAGGAGCGCGACGTCGGCGGCGTCCATCCCGAAGCCGACCTCCTTCACCAGCACCGGCAGCGGGGCGAGGTGGCGGACGACGGCTGCGATCCCGGCCGCGACGCCCGCGAACTGCGGCTCGCCCTCGGGCTGGACGGCTTCCTGGATCGCGTTTAGATGCACGGTCAGGCCGTCCGCTCCGAGCAGGTCCATCAGCCGCGCCGCGCGCTCGGGGGCGTCGTGGAGCCGCACCTGGGCCGCGCCGAGGTTGCCGAGCAGCAGCGGCGGGCGGTCGGCGCTGCGGTAGGTGGGGAGGAGGCTCGGGTCGTCGAGCAGCGCCCGGCCCGAGCCGAGCACCAGCCCGAGCCCGTGCTCGCACGCGGCACGTGCGAGTCGTGCGTTGATCGTGGCGGCCTCGTCGGTCCCGCCCGTCATCGCCGACACGATCAGTGGCGCGCCGAGCCGCGCGCCGAGCAGCTCCGTCTCGAGCGAGACCGCGGCGAGGTCGCGCTCCGGCAGCGCGTGGTGGCGCAGCCGGATGTGCTCGAAGCCGGTGCCGCCGGCGTGGGCCACGTCCTGCCCGGCCGCGATTCGCAGGTGGTCGGCCTTGCGGCCGACCGTCGTCATCGCGCCGCCGCCTCGCGGGCGCGCACGCCCAGATGCCGGAGGATCAGATCGTGCACGCCGGTGGCCGCGAGCTCGCCGTCGTCGAGCAGGTTGGCCTGCTTGGTGATCAGCAGCGGGCCTTTGGAAGGGTCTTCCGGGATCCGCCCGTGCGAGCCCTTCACGAGCGAGGCGTCGAGCGGGATCACGTCCATCAGCGTGCGGAACCCGAGCTTCTTGCGCACCACTCGCGAGCCGATCGCCAGCGGCGGCACGCGGATCGCCGGGTCCAGGAACAGCTCGACCGGGTCGTAGCCCGGCTTGCGGTGGATGTCGACCGTGCGCGCGTAGTCCGGCGCCTTGGCGTCGTCCTCCCAGTAGTAGTACGTGAACCACGAGTCGGGCTCGGCGATCAGCACGAGCTCGCCGGAGCGGTCGTGGTCGAGCCCGTACTCGCGCTTGCCGGCCTCGTCGAGCACCTCGCCGACGCCCGGCACGCCCTCCAGCAGCGCCTTCACCTCGGGGATACGCGCGGGATCGCGGACGTACACGTGCGAGAGCTGGTGGTCGGCCATCGCGAACGCCTCGCTGCCGCCGATGTCCAGTACCTCGCGGCCGAGCTCCATCCGGTAGCTGATCAGCCCGGCGGAGCGCAGCACGCGGTTCGGGTGCACCGGCCGCGAGACCGGCACGATCCCGTACTCCGACAGCACGATCACGCGTGCGCCGCGCGCCTCGTAGAAGTCGATCAGGTCGCCGGCGACGGTGTCCAGCTCGCCCAGCTCGGTCCGGATGCCGTCGATCGCCGGTCCCTTCTTCTGGAGCGCGTAGTCGAGGTGCGGCAGGTAGATCAGCGACAGGTTCGGGTCGAAGTCCGCGTCGACCTGCTTGGCCGCGGCGGCGATCCAGTTCGTCGACTCGATCGACGCCGCCGGCCCCCAGAACCGGAACAGCGGGAACTGGCCCAGCTCGGCCTGCAGCCGGTCGCGCAGGTCACCGGGCTTCGTGTAGCAGTCGGGGATCTTGCGCCCGTCGGCCGGGTACATCGGCCGCGGCGTCACCGTCACGTCCGCCGACGAGTACATCGCGAACCACCAGCAGAGGTTCGCGCAGCTGATGTCCGGCGCCGCCTCCCACACCTTCGGCGCCTGCACGAGCCGGTTCGACTGCTGCCACAGGCGCACCTCCATCGTGTCGCGGAACAGCCAGCCGTTGCCGACGGCGCCATGCCCACTGGGCGGCAGGCCGGTCAGATAGGTGCTCTGCACGGTCGCCGTCACGGCCGGTGTGACGCCGCCGAGCGGCACTGCGGCGCCGGCGTCGGCGAATTGCTTCAGGCGCGGCGTGGCGTCGCCCAACAGCTCCGGGGTCAGCGCAACGGTGCACAGGACGACGGTCTTGGTTGGCATCAGGTCAGGTCCCCTGGATCTTGGTCTGAAGAGCGATCGTGGCCAGGAAGGCGACGAGGCAGATTCCCACCGCCGCGGCGCTGCCTCCCGCACCGGCTACGACCAGCGCGTCGTAGATGGCGATGCCGGCGATCAGGCGCACGACGCCGGCACCGATCCTACGCCGCGCGAGTACGAGCCAGAGCGCGTAGCCCGCCCACAGCAGGAACGCGGCAAGCAGCAGCGCGACGGCCAGATCCGGCAGCTCCTTGGCCCAGTACGCGGCCGGCGCGAGCACGGCCAGCACCGGCCAGCGCGCCGCGATGCCGCTGCCCTCGGCCTTGGCGACCTGGGTGAGGCCCACGACATAGACGAACAGCAGCGCGGCGGCGCCCCACAGCTCGGTGTTCAGCGCGGCCGCGACCGCGAGCCCGGCGATCACGTAGACCATCAGGCGGCATGCGGCCATCAGCAGCGGGGAGAGGGCGTTGCCCTTGTGCCAGGCGTCGTAGAGCACGATCAGCCCGATCAGGCCGAGGCCCGCGACGACCGGTCTCCAGCCTTCCAGCGCCAGCAGCAGCTCGCCGGCCACGAACAGGACGACCACCGCGAGCAGCGCCGCCTGGTGTGACACGACGCCCGAGGGCAGCGGGCGCTCGGGCCGCTCGCGGCGGTCGATCTCCTCGTCGAACACGTCGTTGAGGATCATCCCCGCCGTGTAGAAGAGCGCGATCGCCACCGCCACCACCGCCACGGTTCCCGCCGGGGCGGTGGTCGAGACGAGCACCGCGCCCGCGACCGTGTTCGACACCGTCGTCGGCGTGTTCGACACCCGCGCCATCTGCAGCCAGGCGCGCCACACCGACGTCGACGGCCGCGCGAGGGCGTCAGCGGAGGACATCGAGCACCCACTCGTACTCGCGTGCGATCGAGTCGACCGACGACGCCTTCAGGTCGGCCGGCAGCACGTCCCACGTGTACGTCTCGATCTCGAGGTGCGACGTGCGGCCGCGCACGCGCTCGATCACGTCCCGCAGGTGATCTTGGGTGGATCGCAGCGCGCCGTAGCGCTCCTCGAAGATCGGGACGTGGAAGTGCACGCGCCACTCCTCGCCGCCGCCGTAGCCGTCGAGCGCCTCGGGGAGGTCGGGCCACGACTGCAGCGACCCGTCCTTGTTGCGCTGGGTCACCTGGTGCAGGTAGATCGGGTCGGCGAAGCGCTCGAGCTCCGCGCGGGCGACGACCGGGAGGCGCAGCGCGGCGCTGAGCTGCGCCTTGCCGATGCGTATCTCGGCGGCGTCGAGCGCTGCCAGCGCCGCCTCGGGCTCCTCGTAGGCGACCGCCGAGTGGCAGGCGTCGAAGCACACCGTCACGTGCTCGCGGTCGAGCTGCTCCGGCCACCACCGGACCAGGTCGTCGACGTCGGCGAGCGCGCCGTCGGCCTCGGGCTCGATGGCGAGGGCGATCCGCGTGCCGCGCAGCTCGTCGGCGACGCGCAGCACGTTCGCGGTGCACGCCTGCAGTCCGTCGTCGTCGACCCACGCCGCGTACGACAGCGGGCTGGTGGAGATCGTCCCGTCGACCCCGTCCGGCAACAGCGTGGACAGGATCTCGGCCAGGCGCAGCGTGTACGCCACACGCTCCTCGCTGCGCCAGTCCGGGGCGTGCACGTCGGCCTTCACCGGCTGCCCGTGGAACGTCCCGTGCGGGAAGCCGTTGATGGTGAACACGTACAGGCCCTCGGCGTCGAGCCAGGCGCGGAAGTCGCCCAGCCGATCGCCGTCCAGCAGCTCCGTGCTCTCGGCGCCGGACAGCCGCAGCCCGATGCCGAACGGCGCGTCCGGTGACAGGCGCGCCTTCAGCGCCGGCGCATGCGCGCGCAGGCTGTCCTGCACGGCCTCCCAGCCGACGGCCGGATGGATGTTCGTGCAGTAGGTCAGGTGAAGGCCGTTGCCGACCTCCATCAGACGGTTACGGCGCCTTCGCGATCCGGCAGCCGGAACTTCGGCGACTGGCCGAGGAACTCCATCGGGTTCTCGTACACGACGCGGCGGATCAGCGAGTCGGGATGTCCGCGGCGCCGCATCTCGAGGATGAACTCCGGCACCGCCAGCGGCCGGCTCTCGCCCCAGTCGCACGCCGCCGCCACGCAGATCCGCTCCGGCCCACGCGTCTCGAGCACGTCGACGGCGCGGGCGGGGGAGACCTTCGTGACGGGGTACAGCGTCAGCCCGGTCCAGAAGCCGTTGTCGAGGATCATGTCGACGGTGTGCTCCTCCGCGTGGTCGACCATCACGCGGTGCGGCTCGATCCGCTGGTCGGCGACGAGCGTGTCGACGATCGCCTTCGTGCCCTTCCACTTGTCCTCGAGGTGGGGCGTGTGGATGTGGATCAGCTGCTCGTGGTCCATCGCCACGTCGACATGGTCCTTGAAGCCCGCCAGCTCGTTGCGGGTGACGCGGTTGAGGCCGATCTCGCCGATCCCGAGCACGTTCGGCATCTCCAGGTAGCGCGGGATCACCTCGAGCACCTTCCGCGTCAGCTCGCGATCCTCCGCCTCCTTCGGGTTCAGGCACATCCACGTGAAGTGCGCGATCCCGTACGTCGCCGCGCGCTTGGGCTCGAAGTCCGTCAGGCGGTTGAAGTAGTCGATGAACGCCTCGACGCCGGGGCGGTCGTAGCCGGCCCAGAACGCCGGCTCGGTGACCGCGACGCAGCCGCTCATCGCCATCGCCCGGTAGTCGTCGGTGGTCCGCGACACCATGTGGGCGTGGAGATCGATGTACTCCATGGCTCTAGGCCTCCGGGTCGTAGGCGCCCTTGGCGCTCTTCTGGTCCAGCTCGTCCAGCAGCTCGCTGCGGGGGTCGCTGAAGATCATCTGCACGCGCTGCACGCGGTCGCCTTCGCCGTCGACGAGCGCTGCCAGCGCCTGACGGATCGAGCGCAGCCGGAAGTCGTCGTCGGCGTCGATCTCGCGCGCGCGCTCGAGCCGATCCAGGAACGCGGCCAGCTCGAGCACCTGAACGCGGTGCTCCATGAAGTACTCGGCGATCAATTCCCGCTGCGTCAGCGGGCTAGTGCCGGTGTGGGCTCCCATCCTTTTCGATCCCCTCCTTCGACCCGGCGCCGCAGGAGGTCAGAGGCCTCCAGGAGCACCGCCTCATCCAGCTCGTGCACTTCAAAGCCCGAGCCGATGCGCTCGAGCAGCATGATCGTCAGCCGCCCTCCCAGATGCTCGCGGAACTCCTCGAGGCCGGCTAGGACGGCTGGGCGCCCGCCGCTGCCCGGCGTGGCCATGTCGGGATCCCAGATCGGGAGCCCGACGGTCTCGAACAGCGCGATGATGCGGAGCCAGTCCGCGTGCGGAAGGGTGCCGCTGAGATAGCTGTAGGTCGAGTCCAGCGCGATCCCGATCGCAACCGCCTCGCCGTGGCGCAGCCTGTGATTGGTGAGCTGCTCGAGCTTGTGCGCCGCCCAGTGGCCGAAGTCGAGCGGGCGGGAGGAGCCGAGCTCGAACGGGTCACCGCTGGTGGCGATGTGGTTCAGGTGCAACTCGGCGCTGCGGTGGATGAGCTGGGCCATCGCCGGCAGCGAGCGGTCGGTGAGATCGCTCGCGTGATGCTCGATCCAGGAGAAGAACGGCGCGTCCTTGAGCAGCGCGACCTTCATCGCCTCCGAGATCCCGGCACGCCAGTCGCGGTCCTGGAGCGTGAGCAGCAGGTCGAAGTCGTTCAGCACCGCATGCGGGGGCGCGAACGAGCCGACGAAGTTCTTCTTGCCGAACGCGTTGATGCCGTTCTTGACGCCGACCGCCGAGTCGTCCTGCGCGAGCACGGTCGTCGGGACGCGGATCAGCCGCACGCCGCGGTGCGCGGTCGCCGCCGCGTAGCCGACCATGTCGAGCACCGCGCCACCGCCGATCGCGACGATGTAGGAGTGCCGGTCGACGCCGTGGAGGTCGATCGCCGCGCGGATCTCGTCCACCGGCCCGGCGTGGTTCTTGATCGCCTCGCCGCCCGGCACCACGAGGGGCGGCGCCGGCAGCTCGAGCGTGTCGGCATGCAAGGCGCAGTACTGCTGCACATCCGCGACGATCGTGGGGTGGGCGGCGGCGACGCCCTCGTCGATCACGAACAGCAGCCGCGCGCAGGTCTCGGCCTTGACGACGTCGCGCAGTGTGGTGTTCCGCGTGTCGAAAAGACCCCGCGTGAAGCGCACCGGGTAGCGGAACGTCACGACCACCTCCTGGTCGATGTCCGCCAACGCGTGCGCCCCGATGCCGTCCTCTACAGCGTCGTTCCCCATCCCAAAATGAGTGTAGGACACCCGCCGGGATTTGGCGACGGTTAGGCGAAACCCAAGGTGTCGCTCACCGAAAGTCCCGAGTGGCTTACGATCGCCCGCATGTCCGGCGTATCGCGACGTGACCTGTTCGGCTTCGGGTTCCTCGCGCGCGCCCGCGCGAACATCGACTACGAGGCTGCCACCGAGCGCGTCGGCGACGCCTGGGACCGCGACGGTCACGAGCCGCTGCTGCGCGCGCTGGAGCCGATCGCCGCCAAGCTGGTGGAGGTCGCCGGCATCGAGGCCGGCATGAGCGTGCTCGACGCGGCGGCGGGCGACGGCAACGTCGCCGCCGCGGCGCTCGCCCGCGGCGCGGAGGTGCAGGCGTGCGACCTCTCGCGGGCGATGGTCGCGCGCGGCCGCGAGCGCGTGCCGCAGGCCGGCTGGCTGCGCGCCGACGTGCAGAACCTGCCGTATCCCGCCGCCGGGTTCGCGGCTGTGCTCTCGAGCATGGGAGCCACGCTCGCGCTGCGCGCCCGCGGGACCGTGCGTGAGCTCGTGCGCGTCACCCGCCCGGGCGGCATCGTCGCGCTGACGGCGTGGCAGCCGAACAGCCTGCCGGGACGGATCGAGCGCCTGGCGCCGCTCCCGGAGGGCGTGCGTTCACCGGCCGACTGGGGCAGGGAGGACGTCGCGCGCAAGCGGCTCGAGTCGCTGCTCGACGACGTCGAGATCCAGACGCACACCGTCCGGCTCGCGTTCGAGGACGAGGACGCCCTGCTCGCCGCGCTCCTGCGCCCGCTCGAGCTCGACGACCCTCCGGACCTGCGCGGTTACGGTGCGGCCTGCGACGCCGGCTACCTGCTGGCCTTCGGCCGACGCCCCGCGTAGGCCCTCTATACTGCGCGCTCGCATGCCGAAGATGAAGTCCCATTCCGGTGCGAAGAAGCGCTTCAAGGTGACCGCCAACGGCAAGGTCCAGGGTCGCCACGCCTTCTCGAGCCACATCCTCGAGAAGAAGACGCCGAAGCGCAAGCGCAAGTTCGCCAAGCCGATGGAGCTCAGCAAGCCGGACTCCAAGCGTGCGATCAAGCTACTCGGAGGTCAGGGGCGATGACCCGCGTCAAGCGCTCGGTCAACGCGCGCAAGAAGCGCCGCTCCACACTCGAGCGGGCCAAGGGCTTCCGCGGCGAGGCGCACTCCTCGTACAAGCGGGCGAAGGAAGCGGTCATGAAGGCGGACGCGTATGCGTACCGCGACCGCCGCAACCGCAAGCGCGACTTCCGCCGCCTCTGGATCACCCGCATCAACGCTGCCGCGCGACTCAACGGCATGACCTACGCGACCTTTATGCACGGCCTCAAGCTGGCCGAGATCGAGCTCGACCGCAAGGTGCTCGCGGACATCGCCGTGCGCGATCCCGAGACCTTCCGCCGATTCGTCGAAAGCGCCCGCGAGGCGTCGGCGGCCTGAACCCGCAGACACCCCTCACTCGGGCGCCCCTCCCACCGGAGCGGCGCCCTTCTTCGTTTAAATGACCATAACCAGCCCCAACAACGAACTGCTGAAGGAGATCCGCAAGCTTGCGGGCCGCAAGTGGCGGGACAAGCTGCGGCAGTTCGTCGCGGAGGGTGAGGACCTGCTCGCCGCCGCCGACGCGGCCGGCTGGGAGCCGCTGGCGCGGCTGGTCGCGGAAGGCTCCGGCCTCGACGGCGACGAGGTCAAGCCGCATCTGCTCGCCCAGGTGTCGCAGCTCGGCTCGGGCACGCGCGCGCTCGGGGTCTACGGGCAACGTTGGGCGCCCGCGCCGACCGGGCCGCTGTGCCTGGCCCTGTGGGGCGTCAACGACCCCGGCAACGTCGGCACCGCCCTGCGCAGCGCGCTCGCGTTCGGCGCGGCGAGCGTGGCGCTCGGTCCCGGCACCGCCGACCCCTACGGGCACAAGGCGGTGCGCGCGGCGATGGGCGCGCTGTTCGCGGTCCCGATCGTGCGCGTGCGCGAGCCGAGCGAGCTCCCCGGGCGCACGATCGCGCTCGTCGCCCACGGCGGTGAGCCGCTCGCGGCGATCGACGGCGACGTGACGCTCGTGGTGGGGGCGGAGCGCGAGGGCCTGCCGAACAAGGTCATCGCCGCGTGCGACGCGACGGCGACGATCCCGGTCGCCGCGGAGTCCCTGAACGCGGCGATGGCGGCAACCGTCGCGCTGTACGAGTGCAACCGTAGGATGGCCGCGCGATGAACGAGAAGATCAGCGAGCTGCGCGCGGCCGGAGAAGCGGCGATCGCCGACGCGCCGGACACGGCGGGGCTCGAGGAGGTGCGCGTCCGGTTCCTCGGGCGCAAGGCGGAGCTGCCGAACCTGCTGCGCGGCGTCGCCCAGCTGCCGCCGGAGGAGCGCGGCGTCACGGGCCGCGCCGCCAACGAGGCCCGGAAGGCGCTCGAGGCGGCGATCGCGGCGCGCGCGTCCGAGCTCGAGGCCGCCGAGCTCGACACCCGTCTGGCCTCCGACGTGGTCGACGTCACGCTGCCCGGCTCGCCCGTGGTGGCGCCCGGCCGGCTGCACCTCGTGACCGCCACCCGGCGCGAGATCGAGGACATCTTCCTCGGCCTCGGGTTCCGAGTCATGGAGGGGCCCGAGACGGAGCTCACGTATTACAACTTCGACGCGCTCAACTTCGACGAGACGCACCCGTCGCGCCAGGAGACCGACACCTTCTACGTCTCCGACGACGTGCTGCTGCGCGTGCACACGTCGCCGATGCAGACGCGCGCGATGGAGCTGTACCCGCCGCCGCTGTACGTGGTGATCCCGGGCCGCACGTACCGGCGCGACAACGACGCGACGCACACGCCGCAGTTCAACCAGGTCGAGGGCCTCGCCGTCGACGAGGACGTCACGCTCGGCGACCTCCAGGGCACGCTGCTGGCGTTCGCCCGCGCGATCTTCGGCGAGGAGCGCCGCGTGCGCCTGCGCCCGCACTTCTTCCCGTTCACCGAGCCGAGCGTGGAGTGCGACGTGTCGTGCTTCAACTGCAAGGACGGGTTCCTCAAGGACGGCTCGCGCTGCCCGCTGTGCAAGGGCGAGGGGTGGATCGAGATCCTCGGCGCCGGGGAGGTCGACCCGAACGTGTTCGAGTACGTGCGCGAGTACGGCTACGACCCCGAGCGCCACCAGGGGTTCGCATTCGGCATGGGCATCGAGCGGATCGCCATGCTCAAGCACGGCGTGCCCGACCTGCGCCTGCTCTACGACAACGACCTGCGCTTCCTGGAGCAGTTCGGATGAGGGTTCCGCTCTTCTGGATGCACGACTACTGCGATCCCGGGATCTCGCTCACGGAGCTCGAGCAC
The DNA here is from genome assembly GCA_963792385.1 of uncultured Solirubrobacteraceae bacterium. GTDB lineage: Bacteria > Actinomycetota > Thermoleophilia > Solirubrobacterales > Solirubrobacteraceae > DASSUW01. Next base: position 83,081 of record CAWBVZ010000007.1, read on the forward strand.
CGCCTGACGATGACCGGCACGAAGGTCGAGGCGCTGCACACTCACGGCGTCGCCGCGCTCGAGCACTTCCTCGTCGGGCGCGTGCTGACGGCGGAGCAGCATCCGGATGCCGACCGCCTGACCGTCTGCACGGTCGACGTCGGCACCGGCGACGAGCGCCAGATCGTCTGCGGCGCGCCGAACGTGGCCGCGGGCCAGATCGTCGCCGTCGCCGAGCCCGGCGCGGTGATGCCCGACGGCACGAAGCTCAAGAAGGCGAAGCTGCGCGGCGTCGAGTCACACGGGATGATCCTGGCTGAGGACGAGGTGGCGATCGGCCCCGATCACGACGGGATCATGGTTCTCGACGCCGACTTCCAGCCCGGCACGCCGCTGGCCGACGTGCTGCCGATCGCCAGCGACGTGCTCGAACTGGAGATCACGCCGAACCGGCCCGACTGCCTGAGTGTCTACGGCGTCGCGCGCGAGGTGCACGCGGCAACCGGCGCCCCGCTCGCGCCGCCGCCGTGGACCGACGACGTCGGCAGTCCCGGCGACGTGCCGGGCGTGACGATCGAGGTCCAGGACCCCGAGCTCTGCCCGCGCTTCACCGGCCGCCTGTTCGAGGACGTGAAGATCGGGCCGTCGCCCGAGTGGCTGAAGGCGCGCCTGACCGCCGCCGGGATGCGGCCGATCAACAACGTCGTCGACATCACCAACTTCGTGATGCTGGCGAGCGGCCAGCCGATGCACGCGTTCGACTTCGATCTCGTGGCGGGCGGTCGGCTCGTGGTCCGGCGCGCGCTCGACGGCGAGACGATGACCACGCTCGACGACGTCGAGCGAACGTTCGACGCGGACATGCTGATCATCTGCGACGACGACGGGCCGACGTCGATCGCCGGCATCATGGGCGGCCAGCGCTCCGAGGTGCGCGACACGACCACGCGCGTGCTGATGGAGGCGGCGACCTGGAACGGGCCGAACATCCAGCGCACGTCGACGCGGCTCGCCCTGCGCTCGGAGGCCTCCAACCGGTTCGAGAAGGGGCTCCAGCCCGAGCAGGGGATGGACGGCCAGGCGCTGGCCGCGATCCTGATGACCGAGCTGGCCGGCGCGCGGCTGTCCGGCGGCACGGTCGACGTTGGCGGGCCGGGAGCGGCCGCGGCGACGATCCGCTTGCGCGACGCGCGGATGGAGCGGCTGCTCGGCACCGCGATCCCGCGCGCCGAGGCCGCGGAGATCCTGCGCCGGCTCGAGTTCGGCGTGGCCGAGGCCGACGACGGGCTCGACGTCACCGTGCCGTACTTCCGCCGCGGCGACGTCACGCGCGAGGCCGACCTCGTCGAGGAAGTCGCGCGCCTGTGGGGGCTCGAGAAGCTGCCGGCGACGCTGCCCTCGCGCCGGGGGGCGACCGGCGTGCTGACGCCCGAGCAGCGGCTGCGGCGCCGCGCCGAGGACGCGCTCGCCGGCGCCGGCCTGTACGAGTCGCTGGGCTGGACGTTCGCCTCGCCGGAGCTGGTCGATCGCCTGCGCATCCCCGCGGACGATCCGCGGCATGCGGCCGTGGTGCTGCGCAACGCGATGTCCGAGGACCAGTCGGTGCTGCGCACGACGATGCTCGGGTCGCTGCTCGACGTGGCCAAGCGCAACCTGGCGCGCGGAATCCACGACGTCCGGCTGTTCGAGATCGGCGCGATCTTCCTCGCCCAGGCCCGCGCCGGCGAGCCGACCGCCGCTGAGCGGCGGTTCGAGCCGCTGCCCGAGGAGCGCCAGCACGTCGCCGCGCTGCTGAGCGGCTCGATGCGACCGGCGTCGTGGCGGGAGAGCGAGCCGCCGCGCGCAGACTTCTTCTCGGTCAAGGCTGTGCTCGCGGCGCTGCTGGACGCGCTGCGGGTGCCGTGGAGCGTCGAGTCCGCGCGCGAGCCGTTCCTGCATCCTGGCCGGTCAGCCCGCGTCCTGATCGCCGGCGAGGATGCCGGCTGGATCGGCGAGATCCACCCGGCGGTCGCTCGCGCGTGGGACATCGACGGCGGCGCTGCAGGCTTCGAGCTCGCCCTGGCGCCGATCGAGCGCGCGGCGCTGTACGTACCTCGCTACGAGGACGTCATCTCGTATCCCGCCGTGCTCCAGGACCGCGCCTGGTGGTTCGCCGCCGAGGTTCCCGCCGCCGACGTGCTCGCCACCGTGCGCGAGGCCGGCGGCGCGCTGCTGCGCCACGCCGAGATCTTCGACGTCTATCCCGCCGAGGGCCGCGTGTCGCTGGCCGTCCGGCTCGAGTTCCGTGCCGCCGACCGCACGCTGACCGACGAGGAGGTCGCGCAGCGGCGCGCGAAGATCGACGGCGCCGTCGCCGAGCGCCTCGGGGGCGAGCCGCGTGGGTGAGTCCGTCGCCGTACTCGGTGCCGCAGGCTACGCGGGGGCGGTGGCGAGCGCGCTGCTGCACCGCCACCCGCACTTCGAGCTCGCGCACGTGACCGCCCGCTCCGACGCCGGCGTGCCGCTCGCCGCCGTGCACCCGCGGACACGCGTGCCGCTGGTGCTCGAGGAGTACGACCCCGAGCGCCACGCGGACGTCGACGCCGCTGTCGTCGCGTATCCGCACGGCGCCGCCGCGCCGGTCGTGGCCGAACTGCGCGAGCGCGGCGTGCGCGTCGTCGACCTGTCGGCCGACTTCCGCCTGCACGATCGCGCGGTGTACGAGGACTGGTACGGCGAGCACAGCGCGCCCGCGCTGGTCGGCAGCGCCGTCTACGGCCTGCCGGAGCTGCACCGCGACGAGATCGCCGGCGCCGGCCTCGTCGCCAACCCCGGCTGCTACCCGACCGCCGCGATCCTCGCGCTCGCCCCGCTCGCCCGCGCCGGCCTGCTCGGCGACGTGGTGATCGACGCCAAGTCCGGCGTCAGCGGCGCCGGGCGTGAGCCGACGCACGACAAGCACTTCGTGAGCGTCGACGAGACCGTCACGCCGTACAAGATCGGGCGCCACCGCCACACGCCGGAGATTGAGCAGGAGCTCGGCGGCGGGGACCTGCGCGTGACGTTCACGCCACATCTGGTTCCGCTGGCGCATGGGGAGTTGGTGTCGTGTTACATCACGCCCACACGTGCGGAGGACGCCCGCGCCCTGTACGAGGACGCGTACGCGGGCGAGCCATGGGTCGAGGTCGTCGAAGGCCCGCCGGGCATGCAGGAGGTACGCGAGACGAACTTCTGCCGCATCTCCGTGCACGGCGACGACCGCACCGGCCGGATCATCGTGTTCGCCACACTCGACAACCTGTGGAAGGGGACGTCATCGCAGGCCGTGCAGAACCTCAATCTGATGTTCGGCCGCGACGAGAGCGAGGGGCTGTGACGTTCACATCGCGATGGGTCGACGTGCCCGACCACGTGACCGAGCTCGACGGCGGCCTGCCGGCGGGCTTCCGCGCCTCGGGCGTGTCCTGCGGGCTCAAGCCGTCCGGCGCGCTCGACCTCGGGCTGCTCGTCAGCGACGCGCCTGAGACGGTCAGCGCCGCGCGCTTCACGCGCTCGGGCGTGCTCGCCGCGCCGGTGCTGCTCACGCAGGAGCGCTGTCGGCTCGCCGGCATCCGGGCGATCGTCGCGAACTCCGGTAACGCGAACGCCGCCACCGGCCGGCGCGGGCTCGAGGACGCCGCCCGCATGCAGGGCGCCGCGGCGATGGCGGCGGCCGTGGCCGAGGACCGCGTGGCGATCGCCTCCACCGGCGTGATCGGCGTGCCGCTCGACACCGACAAGGTGATCCGCGGAATTCTCCAGGCGCGCGCCGAGTTGGCGCCGGACGGCGATGGCGTGTTCGGCGAGGCGATCCGCACCACCGATGCGTTCGCGAAGAACGCGGCGCTCGAGGTGGAGCTGCCGTCCGGGACCGTGCGGCTGTGCGCGCAGGCGAAGGGCGCCGGGATGATCTCGCCCGCGTTCGCGACGATGCTCTGCTTCGTGCAGACGGACGCCGCGCTGGAGCCCGAGACCGCCGACCTGCTGCTCGGCGTGTGCGTGAAGCGCTCCTTCGACCGCATCTCGGTCGACGGGCAGCTCTCCACCAACGACACCGCGATCCTGATGGCCTCCGGCGCGAGCGACGTGCGCATCGAGCCGGAGTCCGAGGACGAGATCCGGTTCGGCGAGGCGCTCGACATGCTGCTCCGCCGGCTGGCGCTGCAGATCGTGCGTGACGGGGAGGGCGCCAAGCGGGTCGGCCGCGTGGTCGTCCACGGCGGCGGCGACGAGATCGTCATGCGGTCGGCGCGCGCGGTCGCCGACTCACCGCTCGTGAAGGCGGCGCTGCACGGCGGCGACCCGAACTGGGGCCGGATCGCCCAGGCCGTCGGCGGCGCGCTGCGCGACGCCGCGCCGCTGCCGGTGGACATCTGGATCGAGGACGTGCAGGTCTGCCGCGCCGGCTCCGCGATGCCGTTCGACGCGGCCGCGCTCGCCGGGGCGGTGTCGGGCGAAGAGGTCGAGTACGTCGTCGGGCTGCCCGGCACGGGCGCCGAGGCCGAGCTGTTCTTCTCCGACCTCTCGCACGACTACGTGCGGATCAACGCGGAGTACACGACGTGATCCCCGACGTCGGCACCCTCCTCGAGGCGCTGCCGTACATCCGCGAGTTCCACGGCCGCACGGTGGTGATCAAGTACGGCGGCGCGGCGATGAACGACCCGGAGCTGCGCGAGGACTTCGCGCGCGACGTCGTGCTCCTCAAGTACGTCGGCATGAACCCGATCGTGGTCCACGGCGGTGGGCCGGAGATCACCCGCTACATGGAGCTCCTGAACCTGCCGGTCGAGTTCGTCGGCGGCCTGCGGGTGAGCGACGAGGCGACCGTCGAGGTCGCGAAGATGGTGCTCGTCGGCAAGGTCAACAAGGACATCGTGCTGCGCATCAATCGCCACGGGCAGCCCGCGGTCGGCCTGTGCGGCGACGACGGCCTGCTGTTCCGCGTCGACACGATGGAGGGGCCGGGCGGCGAGGACATCGGCTACGTCGGGCGGATCGAGAAGGTCAACGTCGGCGTCGTCGAGCACATCGCCGAGGACTACATCCCGGTGATCGCGTCGATCGGCGCCGACCGCGGCGGCCGCTCGCACAACATCAACGCCGACGAGGCGGCCGCGGCCGTCTCGCGCGCGCTCGGCGCCTACAAGATCATGTTCCTGACCGACGTGCCGGGCTGGCTGAGTGACCCGTCCGACCCCGCGACGGTGATCTCCGAGACCGGCGCCGACGAGGTCGAGGCCGCGCTCGACGGCATCAGCGGCGGCATGCGCCCGAAGCTGCAGGCGTGCCTTGACGCGATCCACGGCGGCGTCAGCTTCGCGCACATCGTCGACGGCCGCGTGCCGCACTCGCTGCTGCTCGAGCTGTTCACCGACGCCGGCCAGGGAACCAAGATCCGGCCCGCCTCGTGAGCGCGCTCGCACCCACCTACGCCCGCTTCCCGGTCGAGTTCGCGTCCGGCTCCGGGTGCGTGCTCGTGGACGCGGACGGCCACGAGTACCTCGACTTCCTGAGCGGCCTCTCCGTCTGCAACACCGGCCACTGCCATCCGCACGTCGTGGAGGCGGTGCAGGAGCAGGCGGCGCGGCTGATGCACGTCGGCAACCTGTACTGGAACGCGCCGATGGTGCGGCTGGCCGAGCGGCTCACCACGCGCTCGCTCGGCGGCGTCGTCTTCTTCACGAACTCCGGCGCGGAGGCGAACGAGGCCGCGATCAAGCTCGTCCGCAAGGCGCGGCCCCGCGGCGACGTCGTGGTCTTCCACGGCGCGTTCCACGGCCGCACGTACGGCGCGCTTTCGGCCACGCCACAGGAGTCCAAGCAGGCGCCGTTCGCGCCGCTGGTGCCCGGCTTCCGGGCGATCGCCCCGGAGGTCGACGCCGTCCGCGCGGCGGTCGACGAGCACACCGCGGCCGTGCTGATGGAGCCGGTGCTCGGCGAGTCCGGCGTGCACCCGATGTCCGTCGAGCTGCTGCGCGCGGCGCGCGAGGCCTGCGACGCGGTCGGCGCCGCGCTCGTGTTCGACGAGGTCCAGACCGGCATGGGCCGGACCGGCACGCTATGGGCGTACGAGCAGACGGGCGTGACGCCGGACGCGATGACGCTCGCGAAGGGCCTCGGCGGCGGTCTGCCGATCGGGGCGCTCGTGATCGGCCCGCGGCTCGCCGGCGTGTTCGCGCCCGGCGACCACGGCTCGACGTTCGCCGGTGGCCCACTGGCGTGCGCCGCCGCCAACGCGGCGCTCGACATCCTCGACGACCCGGCGCTCCTGGCGCGGGTGCGCGAGCTCGGCGAACGGCTCGCCGAGGGCCTGCGCGACCTGCCGCACGTGACCGAGGTGCGCGCGCGCGGGCTGATGGTCGCGATCGACCTCGACGCCGACGCGCCGGCCCTCGCCCGCCGCGCACTGCTCGAGCAACGCCTCGTCATCAACGCCACCGGTCCGCGCACGCTGCGGTTCCTCCCGCCGCTGGTGGTGACCGAAGCAGAGGTCGACGACGCGCTCGGCCGACTCGAGCGGATACTGGCCAAATAACCAGCATCGGCGTCTGCGCGGTTTGGGATCGCGCTTATTCCGGTATCCGGTGTATGGATGAGGATGAAAGTGGTGCTCCTGGTGGCGGGGGTAATCGCATTGGCGGTTCCTGCAGCCGCGCCCGGACAGCTTCCGCAGGTGCCCGGAACGCCCCAGCTGCAAGTGCCGCCCGTTCAAGTACCGCCCGTTCAGGTGCCGCCCGTCCAGGTGCCGCCCCTCCCGCCCGTTCAGCTCCCACCCGTTCAGCTGCCACCCGTTCAGCTGCCGCCCGTCCCGGTGCCGAACCTGCCGCAGGCGCCCGCGCCGGTGCCGGGAACGCCCTCGGTGCCCGGCGTCACGGCGCCCAATGGCGGCGGTTCCAACGGCGGCGGTTCCAATGGCGGCGGTTCCGGCGGCGGCAGCGGCAGCAGCGGTAGCGCCGGCGGCGGCAGCGGTTCGAGCGCGGCGGCGAGCGGTGGCGGGGGATCAAGCGGATCCGGCGGCGCGTCGGGTTCCTCGGCCCGCGCCCGCGCCCGCGCCCGCGCGGCTGCCGAGCGCACTCCCGCCCAGCGCCGCCGCCACGCACGCAAGCTGCGCCTCGCCGTCACCCGCCTCAGCGGCTGCCTCGACGAGCTGTCGACCGGCCAGCGCCGCGTGCTCGTCCTCCGCGCCGGTCTCGGCGCGCAGCGACCGCATTCGCGGCGCGCCGTCGCGCGCACGCTCGACATCACCGTCAGGCGCGTCGGCCGGCTCGAGCGGACCGGGCTGCGCACGGCGCGCTCGCTCTCGCGCTCCGGCGCATGCGGCGGCGGCAGCAGCAGCACGTCATCCGGCGCGGCGCTGGGCACGGCCGCGCTCGCCATGCCCGGCGGCGGCAGCGGCAGCGGGACCGGCGCCGAGGCGGACGATGGCGGCAAGGGCGGCGGAGCGGCCGGCGGGACCGCGCCGGCCACCGAGGACGAGGGCGGCGTCCGCGGCGAGTCCAACACCCGCACCGCGCCGATCCCGCGCGGCACCGGCCCGAGCGGAGGCGTCGCGATCGCACTCGCGATCGCGCTCATGGCGCTGGCCGCGGGCGCCGGCTTCGCCACCCCGCATGTGCGCGGGCGGCTGCGCTCGAACTGAGGCGGCGGACTCCACGCCGCGCCACTGGCATGCTTCACTGGCAGCAGATGGACGTTCACGACGCTCTCGCGATCCTTGACCTCCCGCGCGGGGAGGGCTACTACGACCACGCGATCCCGTCCGCGGAGGATTCGCGCATCGCGCGCGCCGTGAAGGCCTTCACGGACGCCGAGCCCGCGTGGCAGGCGGCATTCCGCGAGGCGATGGACCACGATCGCAGCGATCTGCTGTGCGCCTGGAGCGAGCGGGTGGCCGCCCTTGCTGTGCGGCTCGAGAGCCCGCGGCCGCTGGTGCTCGGCCTCGTCGGCCTCAGCCTCGCGGACGAGACCGGCGGCGGCGAGGCGCTGCTGATCGCGCCGCTGCACCGCCGCAGCGCCGAGAAGCTCGACGCGGACCCGGATCGGCTGTTCGACGAGGCCGCCGGCGAGACCGATCTCATGGGCGCGCGCTGGCTGCGCGACGCACGCGACTCCGACGACCAGGTGGAGGACGCCGGGTACGTCGAGGACGGCGACGGCGACGACTTCCGCTATCTGCGGACCGCCGGCGCCACGCGTCGCGATCGCTAGAGGCCTCATAAGCTGCTCGGCGATGACCGAGCCACGCGATCCCAACACTCATACCGAGGTCCACCACATCGCCGACCCCGAGTCGACGCGCGTGGCGACCTACCTGGCGCACCCCGAAGAGGTCGGGCGCGTCCTCCTCCTGTACTCCGGCGGCCTCGACACGAGCGTGATGCTCAAGTGGATCCAGGACGAGTACGAGGCCGAGGTCGTGGCGCTGACGGTCAACCTCGGGCAGCCCGGCGAGGATTACGACGTCGTCCGCGGCAAGGCGCTCCAGCTCGGCGCGCTCGACTGCCACGTCGTCGACGCGCGCGAGGAGTTCGCGCGCGAGTACGTCCTTCCCGCGATCCTGGCGAACGCCGACTACGGCGACGGCTACCCGCTGTTCACCGCGCTCGGCCGCCCGCTGATCGCCAAGCTCGCCGTCGAGTACGCGCGCAAGACGGGCTGCGACACGATCGCCCACGGCTGTACCGGCAAGGGCAACGACCAGGTCCGGATCGAGGGCACGGTCGCGACGCTGGCGCCGGAGCTGAAGGTGATCGCACCGGTGCGGTCGTGGCGGATGGGCCGCGACGAGGAGATCGCGTACGCCCGCAAGCACGGCATCCCGGTCAAGGGCGGCACCGAGACCGCGCCGTACTCGATCGACGACAACCTTTGGGGCCGCTCATCCGAGGGCAAGTGGATCGAGGACCTCTCGCACGCGCCCGACGACGACGTGTTCCAGCTCGTCACCCGGCCGGAGCTGGCGCCGGATGAGCCGGAGGTCGTGAACGTCGAGTTCGAGGCGGGCGTCCCGGTCGCGCTGAACGGGCAGCGGTTGGAGCTCGTCGAGCTGCTGGAGGCGGCCGCGGAGCTCGGGATCAAGCACGGCGTCGGGATCGTGGACCACATCGAGGACCGGATCGTCGGCCTGAAGGTGCGCGACATCTACGAGGTGCCGGCGGCGGCGATCATCCTCATGGCTCACCGCGAGCTCGAGCGGCTGGTCGGCACGATCCACCAGAACCAGTTCAAGCCCGGGCTCGACCAGAAGTGGGCGTACCTGGTCTATGCGGGGCTGTGGTGGGAGCCGCTGCGCACCGACATCGAGGCCTATATCCGGCACGTCAACGAGCGCGTGACGGGCACGATCGGGCTGAAGCTCTACAAGGGCTCGGCGCGCGTGGTGACGCGCGAGAGCGCGAACGCGGTCTACGACGCCCAGCTGGCGACGTTCGCCGACTCGGGCGGGCTGTTCTCCCAGAACGCGTCGCCCGGGTTCATCGAGCTCTGGTCGCTGCAGTCCCGGATGGCCCATCGGCTCCGGAACGAGTAGAACTCACTCCATGTTCTACAGACTCCTCGGGATGCTCGTCTGGAACGGCGGCAAGGCGCTTCTCCGCCAGCAGTACGGGCGCACGTACATGCCGAAGCGGGTGCTCGCGGGCGCCGCCCTCGCGGTGGCCGGCGGGGTCGCGCTGCTGGTCGTGCGGCACAACGGGTCCGAAGACTGACCACGGACGCCGCCGCGTCTGGGAGGATTGGCGACCTATGGCCGAGTCCTCGTCTTCTGTAGTCCCTGCGCTGCCCGGCCTCGCCGTCGAGGTCGTCGAGTGGCTGCCATCCGGGGCCGAAAGCGGCCTCGTGCGCGTGCGCGGGCGCTGGATCGACGACGGCGCGCGCGAGGACAACCTTCCCGTGCTCGCCATGCACGCGCGCGGTGCCGACCACCGATTCGAGTCGCTCCCAGACGCGCGCTTCTCGCGCGATCCCATGTCGTGGCGCGGGACCTACCTCGTCCCGTCCGAGCTGGTGGAGACCGACCCCGATGCGCTGTGGCTGGAGTGGGCGAGCGGTGCGCGCGCCGGCCTGCCCGCGCTCGCACGCGGCCTCGAGCCGCCGCGCGTGCCGGTGGCGCCCGAGCGCCCGGAGGAGCCCGAGGACACCGGCGGCCAGGTGATCGACCGCGCGGTGCTCGCCGAGCGCCGCGCTCGCCGTGCCGAGGCGGCCGAGCAGGCGTCGGTGCGCAAGACCGGCGAGGCCCTGAAGGCGGTCGAGGTGCTGGAGCTGCGATCGGCTGAGCTGGAGCGCCGGCTGGAGGAGGCCGTCGCCGAGCGCGACGCCCTCGACGAGCGCGGAAACGGCAGTCGCGAGGCGCTCTCGGCCGCCCTCGCCTCCGCCGCCGCCCTGCGCGCGCGCTCGCGCGAGTGGCAGGTGCGCCTGCGGACGAACGAGGTGACGCGCGCGGGCGAAGCCGTCCGGCTCGCGGTGCTCGAGGCCGGGCGCCGTGACGGGTCCGGTGCACTCGAAGCCGCGCGCCGCGAAGCTGCCGATCGCGCGGCCGAGGCCGAGACCGCGCGCCGTGACGCGAGCGATCGCGCCGCCGCGCTCGGCGCCGCGAACGCGGCCGCCGCCGCAGCCGGTGCGCGGCTGGACGAGGTCCGCGCCGCGTGGGACCGCCGCCGCGGCGAGCTCGAGTCCGCCCTCGGCGGTGTCCAGGCCGAGCTCGCGGCGGCCGGGGAGCGGCTGCGCCTCGAGGTCGTCGCCCGCACGACGCTCGAGGACGAGCTCGACCGCGAGCGCGCCGCCCGTGCCGCGCTCGCCGAGGTCGAGCAGCAGGCCGGCGCCGCGCGAGCCGAGCGCGACGCCGAGCGGACGGCCGCCGGCCACCTGCGGATCGAGCTCCAGTCCGCCCGTGCATCGCTCGACGACGTCGAGCGCCAGGCCGCGGCAGCGCGGGCCGAGTGCGACGCCGAGCGCACCGCTGCGGCCGACCTGCGGCGTGAGCTCGAGGTCGCCCGTGCCGAGCGGGACGCGGAGCGCGAGGCCGCCGCCGAGCTACGGAGCCGGCTCGAGGCCGCGCGCGCGGAGCTCGACGCGGCGCCTGGGACGCTCGCCGACCTGCGCGCCGAGCTCGAGATCGAGCGTGCCGCCCGGCGCGCCGCCGAGCAGGCGCTCACTGCCGCCCAGCAGCCCGCGCCCACCGGAGCGGAGCAGCTCGAGCGCCTGGCGCGCGAGCAGACCGCGGCCGCCGCCGCGTACCAGCCCGCTCCGCTCCCCGGCCGGATGGTCGCCGACCTCGACGCGGCCGCAGAGGCGCTGCGGAGCCGCGCGGCGGCGCCACCGCCCGGGCCGGAGCCGGCCGCGCCCGACGTCGAGCCGGAAGTCGACTGGGGCGACGACGACGAAGGCGCGCGCGAGCCGGTCGTCCCGGGCGTCGAGCCGCCGCGGCCACCCGGCGAGCAGGCCGACGACCGGGCATGGGCGCCGCCGGGATACGAGCCGGCTCCCGACGACGAGGCGGCCGAGCCGCCCGCGCCCGACGCCGAGCCGCTCGTCGAGTCCGCACCGCCGCCGGACGCGCCCGCGCACGCGCGCGCCCAGCCGATCGCGGCTCCCGTGGAGCCGGTCGCGCCGCCCGCTCCACCGGTCGCCCGGCCCGTGCCGGAGCGGACCGCCGGGCCGGTCGTCGTGCCCGCCTCGAAACCGCCGGCGCGCGGCCTCATGATCGGGAGCGACCGGCGCGACTATCCGCCGCTGCGCGGCGCGATCGTGAAACTGGCCCACGACGACCCCGCGCTCGCCGGCCGCCTGCTCGCCGCCCTGCTGCCGGCCCAGGGCGCGGCGATCGAAGGGTCGCTCGGCTACGACGTCACGATCGCCGGCACCGGGACCTTCTCGGTCGCGATCGCGGGCGGGCGAGCGTTCGCCGAGCCGCTCGAGCGGCCACGTCCGCGTGGCGACGCCGAGTTCCACCTCAGCGGCGATCCGCTCCTGCTCGCCGAGCTGCTGGCGGGCGTCGAGCATCGGATCGGGCGCTTCTTCGGGCCGGTCCGCGTGCGCGGCCGCAAGCGGCGGCTGAAGGCGCTGCGGGCGCTCCCCGCCGCCACCCTCACGCTGGCCGAGGCGGCGCGCGCGGGAGCCGCGCTCGATCCCGAGCTCGTGTACCGCACGTTCGCGTATGCCGTGCATCCCTCGTGGACCCGCGGGCACAACTTCACGATCGCCCAGGTCATCACCGGCGACCCGGGGGAGACGTGGTACCTGACCGCCGGCGACGGCGCCGGCGTCACCGTCTCGCCGACCGGCGGCGAGCCTGACGCGACGGTGACGATGAGCCGGGCGGCATTCGATCGTCTCCTCCGTGCCGACACGGTGCCGAGCGGCGACCGCCCGACAGTCCGCGGCGATCGCAACGCGGTCGCGCTGATGCGCTCCTGGACGCAGCGCGCCCAGAGCGTCTCGGCTTGAAGAGGTCAGAGCTCGGACGCGGCGGTGCGGGCGAGGCCTTCGCCGTGGTCCAGGTGATCCGCGAGCGCGGCGACCGCCAGCGGCGCCGCGCCGGTGGCGAACACGTCCATCAGGTGATGGTGGTCGGCGACGAGCGCGGGCAGGTCGTCGGTCGCGCGATCGGTGACGGACAGCACGAGCCGCAGCTCCATCAGACCGCCCTGGGCGGCGCGCGTGAGCCGCCGCGAGCCGGCCGCAGCCACGATCGCCAGGTGGAACGCCATGTCGGCCTCCACGAGCGCGCGGAAGTCCCCGGCGACGGCTGCCTCGCCCATCCGCTCGCATGCCGCCCGCAGCCAGCTGACGTCGACCGGACGCCGCGCGAGCAGCGCCTCCAGGCCGGCCGTCTCGTACACCCGCCGCGCCCTGTAGATGTCCCGCAGCTCCTCCGGCGTGATCCGCGCGACCTCGACGCCGCGGTGCAGGGAGTGCACCACGAGCCCGTCGTGGGCCAGTTCCGCCAGCGCCGCGCGGACCGTCGCGGTCGCCGCCCCGGTGCGCTCGACGACGTCCGGCTCGGGCAGCGGCGTGCCCGGCGGGAACGCTCCGGAAAGCAACTGCTCACGCAGCCTCTCGGCCAGCGTGCTGGCGGCGGTCGAGCGCCTGATCGGCAGAACGCTCATCGGCCGGCGACCCTTCCTACCATCATGCGACCGTAGTCGCGCCCGCGCGGAGGAGTCAAGAGACGATTCAAGAGGTCCGCCGCACCCGTGACGTGGCCCCGGCAGGTGTCATGTGCAGTCCGTCCAACGGCCGCATGGCAGACCTGCCGCTGCGGCTAGCTGGTCGACTCCGTGAGCCGTGGTGGCTCGGCAATCGTCAACTGCGCAAGGTGAGGAAGGCGATCGACTCGGGGCTCCCGCGAGCGTCGAGTTCGTCGGCCATACGCCGACAAAGTCGACGCTCGCACGGTTCGGGGCTCCGCCAGCGTACGTTCGCCCCGCGCGTGCCGCGACACGCGAAGAATGGGCCGTCATGTCCGTTTGATCGGCGCGCATTTCTCGCACGTTGCAGGGCTCAGTCGCGACTACACACCTCTGGTGTGCGTTTCTTGCACCTCGCAGAGCGCGTCGTGACGAGCTCAGTCATGTGGGGAGCGACGCCATGGTTGGGTCCGAGCCCACCCATACAGTCCCTCGGTGCAAGCCCCCGGAGCACCCACAAAGCCACTCCGCCGAATCGAGGCGAAGAACGGGGTGCTCCGGGGGGACACCCGAGAAAGGGGGTTCCGTGGAACCCTGCTGAGAGCCAGGGCCCCCGAGCGTGGCATCCGCTTGGGGGGCCTTCCTTCTCGCGCCTATTCCAGGCGCACTGTAGCCCACAGGTGCGGACGGAATGGCGTGCCAACCGACAGCCTCCGGCACCAGTCTCGCGCTCTGAAACGTCACCGAAGCGTGCGTGCGCCGGCGTCAGGGAGCTGCCCAAACCCCTCCCGACTATGTCGATCTTCCCAACGTGCGCGCTGGGCTGAGGCGCGGAAAAAGATCGATCCGAAGGTCTTCATAGTCTTCGACACCCGTGACCGCCCCCGGCTGCGCCCATCTACACGTTCACTCCGAGTACTCGCTGCTCGACGGTGCGTGCAAGATCGACAAGCTCGCCGAGCGCGCGGCGAGCTTCGGGCAGCCCGCGCTCGGGCTCACCGACCACGGCGTGATGAACGGCGCGGTCGAGCTCTACAAGGCCACCAAACAGCACGGCATCAAGCCGATCGTCGGCCTCGAGGCGTACTTCGTCGACGACCACCGGGCGCGCGACGGCAAGCTCGAGCGCAACCACCTGACGCTGCTGGCGGAGACCAACGAGGGGCTGCGCAATCTCGTCAAGCTCTCCAGCGCCGGGTTCCTCGAAGGGCTGCACCGCGGCAAGCCGGGCGTCGATCTCGAGCTGCTCGCCCGCCACGCCGACGGCGTGATCTGCCTGACCGGCTGCCTGGCGGCGCGCACGAGCCAGCGGATCGTGCAGGGCAAGCCGGCCGAGGCGCGCGCGCACCTGGACGAGCTGGTCCAGGTCTTCGGGCCCGAGGACGTGTACTTCGAGGTCCAGCGCAACGGGCTCGCAGAGCAGGAGCAGGTCAACGAGGCGATCCGCGGCTTCGCCGCCGAGATGGGCCGCCCGCTCGTCGCGACGGCCGACGTGCACTACCTGCGCAAGGAGGACTACCACCACCACGCCGCGCTCCTGTGCGTGCAGACGAAGTCGACGCTGGCTCAGCCGAAGATGAGCTTCGACACGAACGAGTTCTTCCTCAAGTCCACCGAGGAGATGGCGGAGTCGTTCGCCGACATGCCCGAGGCGGTCGCCTCGACGATGGAGATCGCCGGCCGGTGCAACGTCGAGATCGAGCTCGGCAAGCAACTGATCCCGCGCTTCGACTGCCCGGACGGCAAGGGCGAGAAGGAGTACCTGCGCGAGCTGGTGCTCGAGGGGATGCGCGGGCGTTACGGCGATCCGCCGCCGGCCGAGGCGGTCGAGCGGATGGAGATGGAGCTCGGCGTCATCGACAACATGGGCTTCAACGCCTACTTCCTGATCGTCTGGGACTTCGTCCACTACGCGAAGCAGAACGGGATTGCCGTCGGTCCCGGCCGTGGCTCCGCCGCCGGCAGCCTGGTCGCGTACTGCCTCCAGATCACGGACGTCGACCCGCTCCGCTATGACCTGCTGTTCGAGCGCTTCCTGAACGCCGAGCGCGTGTCGATGCCGGATATCGACATCGACTTCTCGGTCCGCGGCCGGGAGCGCGTGATCCGCTACGTGACCGAGAAGTACGGCACCGACCGCGTGGCGCAGATCATCACCTTCGGCAAGATGTTCCCGCGCGCGGCCACCCGCGACGCCGCGCGGGTGCTGGGCCATGACTACGGCGCCGGCGACCGGCTGGCGAAGCTGATCCCGGACCCGATCATGGGCCGCCCGCCGAGCTTCGAGGACTGCCTGCAGCCAGGCACCGAGCTGTCCGCCGAGTACGCGAAGGACCCGACGGCGAAGCAGATCGTCGACGTCGCTCAAGGCCTCGAGGGGATCGTCCGCAACGCGTCGATCCACGCCGCCGCGGTCGTGATCTCCGACCGCCCGCTGACCGACATCGTGCCGCTCCAGCTCGCCGACGCGGGCACGGCCGAGGACGGCCAGAAGGCCTACCGCACGGTCACGCAGTACTCGATGAAGCCGATCGAGGAGATCGGCCTCCTCAAGATGGACTTCCTCGGCCTGCGCAACCTCGACGTGATCGAGGACACGCTGGCGATCATCGAGCGCTCGACCGGCAGCCGGATCGACATGACGATGCTGCCGCTGGACGACGAGAAGACCTACGAGATGATGGCCCGCGGCGACTCCGTCGGTGTGTTCCAGTTCGAGTCGGAGGGCATGCGCGAGGCGCTTAAGAAGGTCGGCCCGGACGAGTTCGAGGACCTGGTGGCGCTGAACGCGCTGTACCGGCCGGGCGCGATGGACCAGATCCCGACCTACGCGCGGGGGAAGCGCAATCCGGACACGATCACGTACGTCGACGAGCGCCTGCGCCCGATCACGGAGCCGACGAAGGGCGTGATCCTGTACCAGGAGCAGTCGATGCAGATCGCGAAGTCGATCGCCGGCTTCTCCGGTCCGCGCGCGGACGACCTGCGCAAGGCGATCGGCAAGAAGAACCGCGCCGACATGGCCAAGCTCCAGCCGCTGTTCATCGAGGGCTGCCGCGCGTCCGGCACCTCCGAGGACGTCATCGAGTGGCTGTGGACGGTCAACGAGCGCTCCGCCGACTATTCCTTCAACCGCTCCCACGCGGCCTGCTACGCCCTGATCGCCTACCGCACGGCGTGGCTGAAGGCGAACTACCCGGCCGAGTACATGGCCGCCCTGATCTCGTCGGTGATGGACACCAAGGACAAGGTGCCGTTTTTCGTCAACCAGGCGGAGAGCATGGGCATCGAGATCCTGCCGCCGGACGTCAACAAGTCCGACCACGAGTTCATGGTCGTCGAGGGCAACATCAGCTTCGGCATGGACGCCGTGAAGGGCGTCGGCTACGCCGCCGTCGAGGCGATCAAGCGCGCCCGCGAGGAAGACGGCCCGTTCACGAGCCTGTGGGAGTTCTGCGAGCGGGTGGACGCCCGCGCGGTCAACCGGCGAGCGATCGAGGCGCTGATCAAGTGCGGCGCCTTCGGCTCCACCGGCGCGACGCGGCGCGGCATGCTCGACGTGCTCGAGGCTGCCCAGGGCGCGGGCCAGAAGGCGCAGCTCGACGCGCAGATCGGCCAGGGCTCGATCTTCGACCTCGGCGGCCTCGGCGGCGACGACGGGGCGTCCAGCAGCGCCTTCGCGCCCGCCTACCCGCCGATCCCGACGCACGAGTACGAGCGCCAGGAGCTGCTCGCGATCGAGAAGGAGTCGATCGGCCTCTTCATCACCGAGCATCCGCTCAAGCGCGTGCGCGAGGCGCTGCAGATGAAGACCGACTGCAGCTGCGCCCAGGTGCTGGAGCAGAAGGACGGCGACTGGGTGAAGGTCGGCGGCATGATCACCGAGTCCAAGAAGATCCGCACGCGCACCGGCACGCAGATGATGTTCGCCACCGTCGACGATCTCGACGGCAGCGTCGAGATCGTCGTGTTCGAGAAGACGCTGGCGGCGGTCGAGCAGATGCTCGCCGCCGACGAGATCGTGCTGATCCGCGGCCGCGTCGATCACAAGGAAGCCGGGAAGAGCTGCATCATCGTCCAGGACGCCGAGCGGTTCACGCCGTCCGACGCCGAGATCGAGAAGGCGAAGGAGCAGGTTGCCCGGCGTGTCGCGAACGCGGTGCCGAACGACGTGCGCCTGCGCGTCGACGCCGCCCGCCTGCAGCCTGCCGTGATCGAGGAGCTGCGCGACCTGTTCGAGCGCTACCCCGGCGACCAGCAGTTCGTGCTCGAGATGCACACCCGCGCCGGCGTGCGCTGCCTGCGGTTCGGCGACGGCTTCAAGGTCGCGGGCCGTGACGCCGGCCTGCAGTCCGAGCTGCGGAACCTGCTCGGCTCGGCGATGGCGGTCGCGCGCGCCGCAGCGTGACCGCGGCGCCGCGCGTCGCCCTCGTGGGTCCGGGAGCGATCGGCTCCACGATCGCCGCGGCCGTTGCCCAGCGTGCGGGCGCCGACCTGACCCTCTGCGGCCGAACACCGCTCGACCGCCTCGTGGTGGAGCACGACGACGGCGCTGCGGAGATCGTTGCCGGCCCGGTGCTGACCGATCCGGCCTCCGTCACCGAAGCGGCGGCGTTCGTTCTCCTGGCCGTCAAGGCGCACCAGACTTCGTCGGCGGCGCCGTGGCTGCGCGCGCTGTGCGATGCGCGCACCGTCGTCCTCGTGCTGCAGAACGGGGTCGAGCAGCGCGCGCTCGTCACGCCTCACGCCGGCGGCGCCGCGGTCGTGCCGGCGGTCGTGTGGATGCCCGCGGAGGTGACGGCGCCCGGCCACGTACGGGTGCGCGGCGAGGCGCGCCTCACGCTGCCGGCCGAGCCCTCGGCGCGCGCCGTGGCGGAGTTGTTCGACGGCTCGAGAGTGCAGATCGACCTGGTCGAGGACTTCGCGACGCATGCCTGGCGCAAGCTCGCGGTCAACGCGGTCGCCGGCCTGATGGTGCTGAGCGGCCGCCGCGCGGCGATCTTCCGCCGCGACGACATCCACAGGCTCGCGCGCGCGCTCGCGGCCGAGTGCCTGGCGGTCGCGCGCGCCGAGGGCGCCGACCTCCCGGACGCTGAGGCCGACGAGGTCGTCGAATGGTGCGCCGCGCTGCCGGAGGACGCAGGCACTTCGATGCTCGTCGACCGCGAGGCCGGCCGCGCCCTCGAATGGGACGCTCGCAACGGCGTCGTCGTCCGGCTCGGAGCCGAGCACGGCGTCCCGACACCGATCAGCGACGTCCTCGTGCCCCTGCTTGCCGCCGCGAGTGGCTAGAGCCGAGGCGGGCGCAGTTGACGTTCGCGAACGCCTAGAGCGTCCGCACCATCCGGCCCATGACCGGGTCGCGCGCGTACCCGGCGGCCTCCCAGAACCCGCCTGCGACGCCGTCGTCGAACGCGACGAGCGCGGTGATCCGTGGCGCTCCCTTGGCCAGCAGGCGTGCCTCGGCGGCGTCGACGAGCCGGCGCGCGATGCCGCGCCGCCGGTACTCCGGGAGTACCGCGAGCCGGTAGAAGTTGCCGCGCCAGCCGTCCCAGGCGCCGATTACGGCACCCACGAGCGCGCCGTCGAGCTCGGCCACGAGCAGCGCGTCGGGCGCGGCCGCCAGGAGCGCGGCGACCCGCTCCGGCGTGTCGGCGGTCGTGGCGTGGTCGCTGCGGCACACATCCCACAGTGCGAGCACCTCGCCGATCTCGTCCGTGCGGCACGGACGGACCGCGACCGACTCAGTCGCCACGCGCCTTCAGCCCAGCCTTGCGCAGCTTCCACGCGTTGTCGATGTCCGCCTTGTCGACCGCCTTCCCGGAGTGGCCGGGCCCTTCGAAGACGCACGGCAGGCCCTCGAACCGCGGCTCGGACAGGAACGCGCCGATCCCCTTGCGGCCCAGCTCGCCGGCACCGAGGTTGGCGTGGCGGTCGACGTTGGACCCGAGCTTGGTCATCGAGTCGTTCACGTGCAGGGAGCCCAGCCGGTCGAGCCCGACGATCCGGTCGAACTCGTCAACGACGTCGCTCAGGCCCTCCGGGGTCCGGATGTCGTAGCCGCTGGCCAGCAGATGACACGAGTCCAGGCAGGCGCCCAGCCGCTTGCCGCCGCCCGCTCCCTTGATCATCGTCGCCAGCTCCTCGAAGGTGCGGCCGAGCGTGCCGCCGGCGCCCGCGGTGTCCTCCAGGTGCAGCGCGCACCCCTCGGACTCCTTCAGCGCCTCGCCGATCGTCTTGGCGGCGCGATCGAGTGCCTTGCCGACGTCTCCGCCCTTCGTCAGGGCCGAGCCCGGATGCAGCACGACCCCGACCGCCCCGAGTGCCTTGCCCGCGTGCAGCGACGCCGTCAGCGACGTGAGCGACTTCTTGCGGATCTCCTTGTCCTCGGACGCGCAGTTGAGCAGGTAGACGGCATGGATCAGCAGCGCGTCGACGTCTGACGCGTCCATTGCCTCGTGGAACGCCGCGACCGCCTCGTCGGAGTAGACGGTCGGCTTCCACTGGCGCGGGCTCTGGTTGAAGATCTGGATCGCGCGGCAGCCGCGTTCGACGCCGCGCTCGACGGCGTTGGCCGGGCCGCCGGCAGGGGAGACGTGCGCACCGATCAGCATCGGGCGGGCATCCTAGTAGGGAAATGCGTCGCCTGATCGCGTTCGCCACCGTCGCATGCGTCGTGGCCGCGGCCGGATGACCGGAAGGCCTTCGACGCCGGATACACGGCAGGCGCAAACGACGTTTTCGGCGGCTTCGACGGCGGCTGGGACCTCTCCACGCCCTACCTCGTGCGGATCGCCCGCGGGACCGGAGCGGTCACCTACCGGATCGACTCGCGAGAGCCGTTCCGGGACACTCCGCATTGACGGCGAACGCTTCCCCTGCAGGCCCCGCCGCATGACATGCTTAGGCCATGCGGGTACGGTTCCCTCCCTCGCCGACAGGGGCGCTCCACATTGGGAACGCACGGACGGCTCTGTACAACTGGCTGCTCGCACGCGGGCACGGCGGCCAGCTCGTGCTGCGGATCGAGGACACCGACCGCGAGCGGTCGACGCCGGAGAACGTGCAGTCGATCTTCGAGGCGCTCGAGTGGCTCGGGATCGACTGGGACGAGGGTCCGATCTACCAGTCGGCGAACGCCGAGCGGCACGCCGAGGTCGTCGAGCAGCTGATCGAGGGCGGCCATGCGTACCGGTCGACCGCCGGCCCCGACGAGGTGAAGGCGTTCAAGGAGCGCCACGGCAATCGCGGCTTCCGCGGTGAGGACGAGGGGACCGGCGCGGTGCGGCTGCGCGTGCCCGATGAGGGCGCCACGGTCGTCAACGACGTCATCCGCGGCGAGAGCGCGTTCGAGAACGCGCTGCTCGACGACCTCGTGATCGCTCGCGGGGACGGCACGCCGGTCTACCACCTCGCGGTCGTGGTCGACGACGCCGATGCCGCGATCACCCACGTCGTGCGCGGCGCCGACCACTACTCGAACACGCCAAAGCAGATGCTGATCCAGCAGGCGATGGGCGCTCCGACCCCGCAGTACGCCCACCTCCCGCTGCTCCACGGGCCTGACGGCAAGAAGCTCGCCAAGCGGCACGGCGCCACATCGGTGCAGGACCTGCGCGACGCCGGCTACCTGCCGGAGGCCGTTCTCAACTACCTCGCGCTGCTCGGCTGGGGCTTCGACGAGGAGACGACGTTCCACAGCATCGCCGAGCTTCAGAGCCGCTTCAGCCTCGAGCGAGTCTCCAAGTCGCCTGCCGTGTTCGATGAGCAGAAGCTGCGATGGATGAACGGCCGCTACGTGCGCGAACTCGACGTCGACGATCTGACCTCCCGACTGGAGGCTCTAACGGGCCGTTCTGGGCTACGGGGCGCGGTTGAGATCTCCCAGGACAAGATCTCGACGCTGTCCGAGTTCTGGCCTTTGACGCACTTTTTCTTCGACGGCCCAGTGGAAGATCCGGCGGTCCGGGAGCGCGTGATCGAGGCACCCGGCGGGCGTGATGCGCTCGCTGCGGCGAGGGCGGCGCTGGCGGAGGTTCCGGCGCCGTGGACGCAGGAGGACGTGGAGGCTGCACTGACGGCTGTGGCGGACCGGATCGGGGTAAAGCGTAAGCAGGTTTTCCAACCACTTCGTGTTGCCTTGACCGGTACGACCGTCTCACCGGGTATCTTCGAGACTGTCGCGCTGCTCGGGCGCGACGAAACACTGGCTCGGGTGGACCATGCGCTCAACGGGAGGAAGGGGACGTGAAGCAGCGCGAAGGCGGGCTTGGCGGCTCAACGATCCGTCCAGACCTGCCGATAGAGCTTGAAGGCCAGACCATGTCTGGTCACTCGTCCGATGACCCGCCCTCCGTGCCAAACGATGACCACCTGATGCCGCCTACCGCACCCCCCGCCAGCGCCGCCGCCGTGCCCCGCGCCAGGGGAGGCTCCCGCGAGCCTTATGCCGTGGTCGGACGCGCTCGCAATGAGGGTCACGGAAAGCGCCTTACCGCCGCGTTCGAGGCCCTCGAGGTCTTCCCGGCACTCGCCGAGTCGCGCAACCGTCTGCTCGCGATCATCTCCGAGGAGCGTCCGTCGACCGGCGAGGTCGTGCGCGCCATCGAGTCCGACGTCGCGCTGGTCATTTCGGTACTCCGTCTCGCGAACGGGCTCGACTCGCCGCGGCGCGGTCAGGTCGAGTCGATCGTCGGTTCCGTCGAGGTGCTCTCGCCCGAGGCGGTGCAGGCCCTCGCGGCCAACGCCGAGACCTTCGAGTTCTTCGAGCGCGGCAAGACGTGGGACGCGGCACCGGAGCGCTTCCGGCTGCACGCCGTGGCGGTGCAGCGCGCCGCCGACCGGCTCGCGGCCGCCTCGAGCTACCCGCATCGCGACCGCCTGCTCGTCACCGCGCTGCTGCACGACGTCGGCAAGCTCGTGCTTATGCACGCGTACCCCGGCTACCCGCGTCAGGTCCACGGCCCGGCGCGCACGCCGGAGGAGCGGCTGCACTACGAGCGCCGCGAACTGGGCGTCGACCACGCGCTGGTCGGTGGCGTGCTCGCCCGCCGGTGGAACCTTCCGAAGGCCGTTGCGTCCGCGATCGAGCGTCACCACGCCGAGGACGCCGCCGGCGATAGCGCGTTCGTCCGCCTGGCGGACATGCTCGCGCACTACTCCCAGGGCTCGCCCGTGTCCTCCACGGAGCTGCTGAAGGCCGCGCGCGCCGTCGGCTTCGGTCCCAGCGAGCTGCGTTCGGTGCTCTACGACCTTCCGTACCCGAGCAAGGACCGCCCGCGCTCGGTCGAGCCGTGCCCGCTGTCCACGCGCGAGCTCGAGGTCCTCAAGCGGCTCTCGCAGGGCATGGTCTACAAGCAGATCGCCTACGAGCTGTCGCTCTCGACCAGCACGGTGCGTACGCACCTGCACAACATCTACGGCAAGCTGGGCGCAGTTGACCGCGCCCAGGCCGTGCTTCACGCCACCGAACGCGGCTGGCTCTAAGCGTCTAGGCCGCCTGCGCCAGCCGGCGCAGGATCGCGGTCGCGGTGTCGACGGTCGGCAGCCGGCGCGTCTCATCGGCGACGCGTCGTGCGGCCTCGCGGTACGACGGCTCGTCGAATAGCCGCCGGACGGCATCGGCCAGCCTGTCGGTGCCGGCCTCGAGCTCGATCCCGGCCCCGAGCTCGGCGACCCGACGGGCGTTGTAGGGCTGGTCGGCGAACAGCGGCAGCACCGCCATCGGCACGCCTGCGGCGAGGCCGGCGCGCACGGTTCCGAAGCCGCCGTGGCAGACCATCGCCGCGGCGTGTGGCATCACGTCGGCCTGCGGCACCCAGCGCGCCGCATGGACGTGGGCCGGCAGCGGCCCGAGCTCGCGCGGGTCGCGAGCGCGGCCGACGGTCACCAGCACGCGCACGTCCAGCGCGGCCAGCGCGTCGATCGCGGCGCGGTAGAGGCCGGGGAAGTGGTCCATCGTCGGGGCGACCGAGCCGAACGTCAGGTAGACCAGCGGCCGGCTGTCGTCGGTCCACCAGGCGGGGAGGGGGCGCGGCGTGTCGCCGTCGGTCTCGCGGAAGCGCAGGGCGCCTTCCGGGCCCAGGGCGCCGGGATGCTCGAGCGACGGCGGTGCGAGCGTGAAGAACGGCATGGCGCGAAAGCGCTCGAGCCCCGGATCCGGTGCGAGCCCGAGGTCGGCGCGCAGGGCGCCGATCGCAGACGTGATCTGCGGCCGGAATTGCTCCGCGACGCCACGCGCGCCGATCCCCACGCAGACGGCGGGCACACCGGCCGCCTCCGCCGCTAGCGGCGCGGCGTTCTCGGATTCCTCGAACAGCACGAGATCCGGGCGCCAGCTCTGGACGACGTCGAGCACGTGCGGGTAGGCGGCGCGGCTGTCGATCCGGACGAAGACGTCGACCATGCGGGCGTTGCGCTCGTCGGGCGGGAGGCCGGCGGTCTTCGCGACGATCGGCGCCCGCTGATCCTCGGGCGGATCCGGGATCGGATGGTGGTCCATGCCGGCGGCCGCGATCATCGGGGTGGCGGAGCGCGGAGCCGTGACGAGGATTTCGTGGTTGTCTCTCAGGAGTGCCTTGGCGAACGGCACGAGCGGGCCGAAGTGCCCCGCCCCTCGCCGCGTGCTGATCAAAATGCGCATGAAGGGCAAGGACGTGCGCGGGGGCGCGTCTATTCCCTAGCGGCGACGCGTCTGCGCGAATGCAGCGTGACGGCGAGGCCGACGCCGGCGGCATCGATCAACACGTCGATCGGCGACCCATGCCGGCCCTCCACGAACGTCTGGTGGTACTCGTCGCTGACGGCGTAGGCCAGCGTGATGGCGATCGCGGCGGCGGGGTTCCGGAGGCCAAGCGCGCGGTACCAGAGCCACCAAAGCAGCCCGTACGACGCCGCATGGACGAACTTGCGGCCGATCGTGTCCCACACGCCAAGACCGGAGTTCAGGTCCGGCTGAGCCGACAGGAAGAAGATCACGCCCATCAGCACGAGGGGCGGCCCGAAGCGGTAGAGAACGCGCATCAACCGGCGATGGTGGCAGGATGATGGGCGATGCTCTCGATCACGACGAAGTCCCCCTACGCGGTCCGCGCCCTCGCCGAGCTCGCCCGCTGCGGCGGTACCGCCCCGGTGCCAATCGGCGAGCTCGCCAAGCGGCGCAACATCCCGGTGCAGTTCCTCGAGCAGCTGTTCGCCGCCCTGCGGCGTGCGGGCATCCTCAAGTCACAGCGCGGCGTCAAGGGCGGATACACGTTCGCCCGCGACCCGTCCGAGGTCACCGTCCTCGAGGTCGTCGAGCTCCTCGACGGCCCACTCGGCGCCTCCGCCGAGTCGATCTTCGCCGACGCCGCCGCAGCCGCCCGCGCCGTCCTCCAGAACGCCACGATCGCCGACGTGGTGGAGGGCGAGAACCGCGCCGCGGGCGCGCAGATGTATTACATCTAGGTCGATCGATCGATCGGGCTGCGCTTGACGGCCGCCACCGGGGCGGCGTACGGTGCTCTCACCACTGCGAGAGGAGTCAAAGTGTTCAGACGGCTCAACGCGGTCCGGGAACGATGGGCCAAGCGCCGCGCGGAGCGGCGCGCGACTGCCGGCGAGCGCGCGCTCCGCCAGAACGAGGCGAAGGCGCAGCGCACCAGCCACGAGCGCATGGATCACAAGGATCCGATGGCGCCCGGGATGTAGTCGCGTGCCCGGGCAACCGGGCTCGCGGGCGCCCGGCTGGCGTGAACGTGCTCCCGTGCGCCTTCAGCCCGTCCTCGTCATCGCCTGCCTCGCGGGCGCGCGGCCGTAGCACCTTCCGGCTGCGCGTCAGTCGCTGCACCTCGTGGTTGACCAAACCTCGTAAATCGCGACGGTTGTACACATCTAGGTCTCGAGCTTGTGCGCGCCGCGGCGGTGCGTGAGGCCGTCGAGCAAGATCTCGACCGGGGAGCGCCGGTTCGCCTGCTCGAGCTGCTCCCGGATCGCGTGCACGTCGTTCGCGGCCTTGGATGCCTTGCCCGCCGCGGTGAAGGCGTGCCGGGCGACGGTGGCGGCGGTGCTGGGACGGCCGATTGCCACGCCCAGAACCCTGCGCCGGCGCACATTCAGCAGTCCCCGGCGAGGCGCGACGCGTGATCCGAGCATGAGGCCGCCTGCCAGGCCGGCGGCCGCGGCGCCCGCAGCGACCGCGCCGGAGGGGGCGCGGCGGGCGGCCGACGCGACCGCGTGTCCGGCCTTGACCGGCGCGACGTTGACAGTCGACGTGGGCTTCGATCGCGTGGCCGCCATCGCGTCAGTCCAGGATCTTGCCGATGCGCTCGGCCTGATCGCCGGCGCGCTCGAGGTCCTTCGAAACGTTCTTCGTCGTCTTGGCGAACTGCTTGCTTGCCTGGCCGACGGACTTCGCGACGGACTTCGCGTCCAGCCCCGAGAGGCTCTTGCCCAGCGAGCGCGGCACCGGCACGCCGAGCACGGTCCGGCGGCGCGTGCGGCTCCTCAGAGCCAGGCCTCCGGCGACTCCGGCCACCGCCGCGCCGACCGCGACCGCTGGTCCCTTGGCCGTGGTCGCGACCTGCTTGATCGTTCCGGTGACGCCCGCCGCACTATGGCTGCCGTTGCTCGAAGCCGTCTTCGCGCGGGTCGGGCTGCTGCGCTTGGCCGCGCGCGACGGCGCGCGCCTCTTGGCGGCGGTTGATCCGGCGGAGCCGTTGCGCGCGCTCGACGAGCGTGACGCGCTCCCGCTCTTGCGGGCGGCCGCGGACTTGCCGCCTGACGAGCGTGACGTGCTCCCGCTCTTCCGGGTGGCCGCGGACTTGCCGCCCGAGGCCCTGGCCGAGCTGCTCGACCGCTTGCGGCTACTGCCTTGCGTGGTACCGGCCATGTCTCCTCCAGCTCTCGTTTCCGAAGGCTTCCCGATGTTGGTCCTACCCACATACAGCAGGGGAAATGCGGTGCGGGCCCCTGCAAGCGGTGTCCCATGAGCTACGGCTACTTCGTCAACCGCGCCGCGGACTGCGGCGAGGTCTTTACGCTCGCCAACGGCGACAGGTGGGCGAGCCTAGAGGTCGACGGCCAGCGTTACCGGCCGGTGTGGCCCCATCCCGGGTTCGTAGAGGAGGGGGTCAGCGAGGAGTGGACGGACTTCGAGGTCAAGCCGATCGAGGTCCACAAGTTCCTCGACGTCCTCGAGAACCTCCATGAGATCGGCGACGAGGTGGCACTCTTTCGCCGGCCGGACGGCGACTTCATCTCAGTGCCGCCCGCCCCGCTCCTCGAAGACCTCCAGGCCGGGCTCGACGAAGTCGAATAGAAACGTCGCACTGTCCGCCGAAACGTGGCACTTCGTCCCCGAAGGGTGACGTTCGAGCGATCTAAGGCCGTCTGCTCGCGCTCGCGGCGGCTGCGCACTGATTTCTGACGAGGCTAGCCTGAGCGTGCCCTCATGCGCCCGCTCCCGCTCCTCGTGTCCGCCTGTCTCGCCGCCGCCGTGGCGGGCTGCGGTGGCGGGGATGAGCCGCGTGCTCAGGCGCCTCCGCGGCCGGTGGAGCTCGACGTGACGGCGCCGGACGACATGGCGACGGTGCGGACTGCGACGGTCGAGGTGCGCGGGACCGTGACGCCCGCGGGCGCGGGCGTCCGCGTGCTCGGGCAGCCGGCGACGGTGAGCGGCGGCGGGACGTTCTCGGCCCGCGTGCCGCTCGACCCGGGCAACAACGTGATCGACGTGATGGCGACCGCCCGCGGGCGCGGGCCGGCGCTGACCGCGTTCCGGGTCACGCGCGAGGTGCCGGTCGTGGTGCCCGACCTCGGCGGCCTCGAGGTGGCGGCGGTCGAGGACAAGCTCGGCGCCGCCGGACTGGGCGTGGACGTCGAGCACGGCGGTGGGCTGCTGGAGGAGTTGCTGCCCGGCGAGCCGGCCGTGTGCGAGCAGGACCCCGGGGCCGGCGCGAAGGTGCGGCGCGGCACCACGGTCCACGTCGTCGTCGCGAAGAGCTGTTAGCTCAGGAGCGAGGCTCGGCCGCGATCAGCTGGATCCGCGGCTCGCCGCGCTCGCGGATCACGCCGAACACGATCCGGCCCTCGTACGGGTCGCCGCCGTCGCGGTCGACCTTGTAGGTGCCGCTCGCGCGGCCGGCGCGGCCGCCGGTGACTTCGAGGTCGCCGAGGTCGTAGCCGCCGACCTTGCCGTCGAACTGGCGCGCGTACTGGTCGACGACCTGCGCGCGGCCTCTGGTGGTGCCGCCCGGGAGCGTGCGGGTGACGTCGCGGGCGAGCGCCCTGCGCAGCGCCGCCGGGTCCTCGGCGGCGTACGCGTCCGCGAATGCCTGCGCGGCGTCGCGCACCTCGCTCTCGGTCAGCGGGCCGGTCGGGCTCCCCGAGGCACCGGGATCGTCGAAGACCTGGCCGGCGATCAGGCCGAGGGCGACGAGGGCGAGGAAGCCCGCGAGCGCGACCGCCGCGCGGGCGGGCCAGCGGCGCGGGCGCACCACGCGACGGTCCGCCGCGACGAACGGAACACCGCCGAAGTCGCCCGCCGGATCGGGTCGGCGGCCGCCGTCGAACGCGGTCACCGGCTCGTCGCGGTGCGAGCCCGGATCCCACGCGGTTGCCGCTTCGTCGGCGTGCGAGTCGGGATCCCATGACGTCACGCCCGTGGCATCGCGGTCCCGCTCGCGAGGCAGCACCGCCGTCGCGTCACCGTTCACCGTGCCGTGGTCGCTGGGCGCCGCCGAGCCGACCGCCACGCTGCGCTCGGACTCGGTGACCAGCTCCCCGCTGGCCGCGGCGACCGCCGCGCGGCCGAGGTCGCCCGCGGACGGGATAGCGCTGCTCCGGATCCTTGGCCAGCGCGCGCGCGATTACGCGGTCGAACTCGCGCGCCGCGCCGCGCTCGGACGGCATCGGGGGCCGGTCGTTGAGGTGCGCGAGCATCGTGGCCGGCACGGTCCCGTTCGCGAACGGCGGGCGACCGGTCAGCGCGGCGAACAGCACGCAGCCGAGCGAGTAGACGTCGGCGCGCGCGTCGGTGCGCTCGCCGCGCAGCTGTTCCGGAGAGCAGTACTCGACGGTCCCGATCCACCGGCCGGACTCCGTCAGCTGCGTGTCCGAGCCGGCCAGCCGCGTGAGCCCGAAGTCGCTCAGGTACGCGTGGTCGTCCGCCAACAGGACGTTGGCGGGCTTGACGTCGCGGTGCACGAGCCCGGCAGCGTGCGCGGCGTCGAGGGCGGCCGCCACCTGGGCGACCAGCCGCGCTGCCCGGCCGGGCTCGAGCGCGCCTTCATCGCGCAGCAGCCTGTGCAGGTCGGTGCCGCCGACATAGCGCATCACCAGGTACAGGAACCCGTCGTACTCGCCCGCCGCGTAGACCGGGATCACGTTCGGATGGTCGATCGCCGCCGCCATCCGCGACTCGCGCTGGAACCGCTCGCGGAACTCCTGGTCGCGGGCGCGATCGGGCATCAGTAGCTTCAATGCGACGGGCCGGCCGAGGCTGAGCTCGGTCGCGCGATAGACCACGCCCATGCCGCCGCGACCGGCGACCGCTTCTATGCGGCAGCCGGCAAACTCGTCACCTGGTTCGAGTTCGGCCACCCAAGGATTGTGACGCGGCGCCTGTGGGGTACCTTCAATCGGCATGGATCTCGGCAACCCCGTCGCCTATCTCGTCCTTGCCGACGGCACGCCCGTCGTGTCCTCCGACGGGCATGAGCTCGGCACGGTCGCGCACGTGCTCGCGGACGCCGACGCCGACGTCTTCGACGGCGTGATCGTCGACATGCGCGCCGGTCCGGGAGGCCACCGGTTCGCCGACGCCGCCCAGATTGGCGCGATCTATGAGCGCGGCGTCGTGCTGAGCGTCGACGCGGCCGCCGCGCAGCGACTGCCGGAGCCGGCCGAGAACCCGGCGACGCTCGCCGCCGACCCCGCCGACACGACGCCGGACGGCCTCGACGACAAGCTCCGCCGCGCCTGGAACTACCTGTCCGGCAACTACTGAGTTCGGATCCGCGGGTCGATCCGGGCGAGCACCAGGTCGGCGGTCAGGTTGCCGAGCACGACCAGCACCGCACCGACGAGCACCATCCCCTGCAGCAGCGGGAAGTCGCCGTTCGACACCGCGCCGCTTGTGTAGCGGAACACGCCCGGGATGTTGAAGACCTGCTCCACGAGCAGCGCGTTGGCGACCAGCAGCGGCGTGTACGCGCCCGCGAATGCGACCGTCGGGGAGACCGCGGCAGGCAGCGAGTGCCGGTAGGCGACCGCCCGGTGGGTGAGCCCTTTGCCGAGCGCGGTGCGTACGAAGTCGGTGTCGTCCGCGTCGCGCATGCCCGCCTCCGTCAGCCGCAGGCAGAATGCGGCCAGCGGCGCGCCCGCCACGATCCAGGGGACGAGCAGCGAGCCGAACCACGCGACCGGATCGTCGGTGAGCGACTCGTAGGTGCCGGTGTCGACGAAGCCGATCGGGATGACGCGCCCGATCCCTGAGCCGAACAGCAGGATCGTCAAGAGCCCCGTCCAGTACACCGGCGCGCACAGCGCCAGCAACGCGGTGACATGGAGCGCGCGCGTCCGCCACGACCGCGGGTGGCGCGCGCAGATCACGCCGCCCACGACGCCGGCCGCGACGCCGAACACGAGCGCGCCCGCGAACAGTGAGATGTCCGCGGTGATGCGCTCGCGGATCAGGTCGCCGACCGGCCGGAACGGCGGCTGGTACGAGTTCCCGAGGTCGAACTGGGTGAACGCACTCCAGAGGTAGTCACCCAGCTGCGTGGGAAGTGGGCGCGTGTCGAAGAACGACTCGGGCCGCAGCACGTGCAGCATCACGAACGTGATCGCACTCACGGCCGCGGCGATCAGCACCGCCGCCGCGAGCCGGCGTGCCGCAAAGGTCAGGTAGGAGCCGGACACAAGCGACGCGCCACGGTAGCGACGAGTGTCCCGCTACGCTGATCAGCCGGTAATGGGGTCCATCCCGATCAACATTGCGGATCACGTCGGCCGCACGCCGATGGTGCAGCTCACCCGGATCGCGCCGGAGGGCGTGGAGCTGTTCGCGAAGCTGGAGATGCTCAATCCCGGCGGCTCGGTGAAGGACCGGATCGGCGTGGCGATGATCGACGCGGCCGAGGCCGAGGGCATCATCGAGCCCGGCCGCACCACGATCGTCGAGGCCACGAGCGGGAACACCGGCATCGCGCTCGCCTTCGTCTGCGCCGCGCGCGGCTACGACCTCGTGCTCACGCTCCCGCAGGGCATGAGCCGGGAGCGCGAGGGTCTGCTGCGGCTGTACGGCGCGCAGGTCCAGGTGACGGAATCGCTCGGCGGGATGAACGAGGCGGTCGCCGCCGCGCAGGCGCTCGCGCGCGAGACCGACGCCTGGCTGCCCGACCAGTTCTCCAACCCCGCCAACCCGGAGGCCCACCGCCGCTCGACGGGGCCGGAGATCTGGGAGACGCTCGACGGCCGCGTCGACTACCTCGTCGCCGGCGTCGGCACCGGCGGCACGATCACCGGCGCCGGCTCGTACCTGAAGGAGCGCAACCCGGCGCTGCGCGTGATCGCCGTCGAGCCGGCCAGCTCGGCCGTGCTTTCCGGCGGCGCGCCGGGACCGCACAAGATCCAGGGCATCGGCGCCGGCTTCGTCCCGCCCGTGCTCGACCGCAGCCTGCTCGACGAGGTGATCGCGATCGACGACGAGGATGCGATCGAGACCGCCCGGCTGGTGGCGCGCCGCGAGGGCGTCCTCGGCGGGATCTCGTGCGGCGCCGCGATCGCCGGCGCGCTGCAGATCGCCGCCCGCGACGAGGCCCGCGGCGCCCGCATCATCGTCGTGCTCCCGGACTCCGGCGAGCGCTACGTCTCGACGCCGTTCTTCGCGCCCGAGCCCGAGCGCGCCGCCGCTACTTGAACCGGCCCTTGATGAACGTCGCCGAGTCCTTCGCGCCGGCGTTGACGACCGCGCCGTGGCTGACGCCGGCGTACACCTTGTAGGTGACCTTCGAGCCGTTGGCCTTGTAGTCGTCGACGAGCTGGTCGGTGAAGATCTTGAAGACCGTGCCGTCGGCGTCGCCCTGCTCGATCCGGACCGGCGTCTTGATCGCCAGCTTCTCGGGGTCGTTGGAGCCGATCTCCGCGAACAACGGCTCGAGGTTCGCGCTCGACTGCAGAAGCTCGTTCAGCGGGACCCCGCCGAAGGAGCTGGCGCCGCTGAGGGCGTCGTAACAGATGTCCGCCGTCTGCGGGTAGATCGCGGCCGCTCGCGGCGTGAGCAGGGCCGGCACGCCGAGCCCGGGCTCGACGATGTCGGCAGCGCGCAGGCCAAGCGCCACGATCGCGCCGAGGCCGCCGCCGGCTGCGGTGATCCCGAGCGTCGTCCGGAACTGGTCCTCGAGATGCGACGCGGGCGCGAACGCGACAGTGCCGCGCAGCTGCAGATCCGGCACCCACTTCTTCGCCAGCGAAGCCGCGAACAGCGCCGCGTGGCCGCCCTGCGAATGGCCGGCGATCACGAACCGCTTCGACAGCCGCGGCTCCAGCGCGCGGGCGGCGCGCACCGCGTCGAGCACGCTGCGGCCCTCGGACTCGCCGACGAGGTACGGGTGGATGCCGGGCGTCCCGAGCCCTTCGTAGTCGGTGCGGACGACCGCGTAACCGGCCTTCAGCCAGCGCTGCAGCAGCGGGTAGGCGTAGCTCACGAGGCCGCTCGCGTCATAGCCTCGCGTGGGCGCGCAGGAGTCCGCGGCGCCCGTCGTCCCGTGGGCGTACGTGATGATCGGCCAGCCGCCCTTCGGTGCCTTGCCCTTGGGCAGCGCCAGCGAGCCCGACACCGCGATCTTCTTGCCGCCGACGCTGGTCGAGCGATAGAGCAGGAGCCGGTCCTTCGACGCCCCCTTGAGCGCGTCGCGCCCCGTCTGGCGCCGCACCCAGATGAGTGCGCCGTGCTCGCCCTTCAGATGCGCCGGCGGCGTGTAGAAGGCGGCTCCGCTCGGCCCCGTGCGGACGTCGGCCGCGGCTGGAGCGGCCAGAACGGCGGTCGCGATCAGCAGGGCGAGGGGCAGCAAGGCTCGGCGCATGGGTGTCACGGTAGCGTTGGCGCCATGGCACTACATGAAGTTGAAGGACCGGCGGGAGCGCCGTGGGAGCGGCCGATGCACGGCACGCTCGATCGCCTGGTAGTCGAATCGGACCTGCTCGCGGACAACCCGCTGGGCGATCCGGCGCGGCGGCCGCTGTACGTCTATCGCCCGCCGGGCGTCGAGCGCGACCACCCGCGGGCGCTGCCGAGCATCTACGTGATCCAGGGCTACACGGGCCAGCTCGACATGTGGTTCAACCGCACGCCGTTCGAGCCGACCATGATCGAGCGCATCGACGCGATGTTCGCCGCCGGCGAGTGCCCCGACGCGATCGTGGCGTTCGTCGACTGCTGGACGTCCTACGGCGGCTCGCAGTTCCTGAACTCGAGCAGCCTCGGCCGCTACCAGGACTACCTGTGCGACGAGGCGGTGGCGTTCGTGGACGACCGCTACCCGACGGTCGCAGACCGCGACCACCGCGGCCTGACCGGGAAGTCGTCCGGTGGCTACGGCGCGATGGTGGTGCCGATGATGCGCCCGGACGTGTTCGGCGGGCTCGCCTCGCACGCCGGCGACGCGCTGTTCGAGGCAAGCGGCCCGCACAGCTTCGCCGAGGTCGCCCGCAACCTGCGCGACAACTTCGAGGGCTCCTACGAGGTCTACTTCGAGCGCCTCGCGAAGGCCGACCGGATGGACTTTGAGACGCTCGGCGGGCCGCTGGAGATCTACGCCTACGCGGCCGCGTACTCGCCCGACCCGGCCAACCCGGGCAAGGCGCTGCTGCCGTTCGACATCAAGACCGGCCGCCTGATCGACGACGTCTGGGCACAGTGGCTGGACAAGGACCCGGTGCGGATGGCGCCCGCCCACGCGGACGCGCTGCGGTCGATGCGGCGGATCTACCTCGACGCGGGCAACCGCGACGAGTACTTCCTCGATCTCGGCGCGCAGGCGTTCGCCGCGGAGCTCGAGGCGCTCGGCGTGCCGCACACGCTCGAGCTGTTCGACGCCAAGCACGGCAACCTCACGTTCCGCTATCCCGGCGCGATCCGGGAGCTGGTGCTGGCCTTCACTCAGTGATCGGGCGGTCGCCGTCCAGGCACCACGCCTCGACCGCCGGCCACTGGCCGTAGCCGGCCTCCGGGTTCAGGTGCCCGCGGCCGGGCAGCACGTCGACGGGGATGCCGAGCGGCGCGCCGTACAGCGTCGCGGCGCCCTCGGGGCAGTACGGGTCGTTGTCGGAGCACACGATCCGCGCGCCAGGGTTGAGCGCGGGCAGCGGCACCGGGAAGAAGCCGGCGATCTCTGGGATCTCAGCGCCCTCCGATGGGGGAGCGACCAGCAGCGCGCGGTCGGCCTGTGCGCCGCCCTCGGCGACGTGGTGCAGCCACAGCAGGCACGACAGCGAATGGCAGACGACGATCACCTCGCCCGCCGGCAGCACGGCAAGCTCTCCCTCGAGCACGCTGCGCCAGGACGCGGGCGACGGCATGTCCGCGTCTGGCAGGTCGGGATAGGCGACGCGCTCGCTGTCCGCGCGCAGACGCGCCGCCAGCCACGTCTGCCAGTGGCCGGGCCCGGAGCCCTGCAGGCCATGCAGGATCAGGAAGGTGCGCGACGCCATCCGACCGCTACCGTAACCCGGGTGCCGGTCCGAATGCTCGACGTGACGGACCTCACCTGCCCGATGACGTGGGTGCGGACGAAGCTGGAGCTGGAGCGGATGGCGCCCGGCGAGGCGCTCGAGGTGCGCTGCCGCGAGGGCGAGGCGCTCGAGAACGTGCCGCGCTCGGCGGCCGACGCCGGCCATGACGTGCAGGTCAGTGGTGCCGTCGTGCGGATCGTGCGGCGATGAGCGAGCGGCGCGACTTCTTTCGCCAGGTGGCCGCCGCGGTCGTGGGCGCCCAGCCGGCGCCGGCGCCGCCCGACCCGTGGCTCGAGCGCTACTCGCGCCAGCTCGTGCTGCCGCAGTGGAGCGAATCGGCGCAGCGAGCGCTCGGCGACGCGAGTGTGCTCGTGGTCGGAGCCGGAGCGCTCGGCTCGCCGGTCGCCACCTACCTCGCGGGAGCCGGCGTCGGCCGGCTCGGGATCGTCGACGACGGCGACGTGGAGCTCTCCAACCTGCACCGCCAGCACCTGCACTTCACGCCCGACGTCGGCGTGCCGAAGGCCCACAGCGCGGTCGCCAAGCTCGGCTACCTGAACCCGGAGATCGTGATCGAGCCCTACCAGGCCGTCTTCAACGCGGCGATGGTCGAGGGCCAGGACCTGGTGGTCGACTGCACCGACTCGTTCGAGGCGCGCTACGCGATCAACGCCGCCTGCTGTGCCGCCGGCGTGCTGCTGGTGGAGGCGGGCGTCGTCGGCACGAGCGGGCTCGTGATGGCGATCCGGCCGGGGGAGACCGCCTGCTATCGCTGCGCGTTCCCGCAGGCGCCGCCGCCCGGCGCCGTGCCGACCTGCGCGGAGGCGGGCGTGCTGGGCCCGGCGGCCGGGGTGATCGGGTCGCTCCAGGCGCTCGAGGCACTGAAGCTGCTGGCCGGGCTCCCGGGCGCGCTGACCGACGCGTTCCTACAGGTCGATCTCGCCGCCGGCGAGTTCCTGCACGTCGCCGTTCGCCGTCGCGACGACTGCCCGGACTGCGCAGGTGCGTAGGCTGTACAGGCGATGCTGGGGATCGGAACTTTGCGCCGGGTGGCCGGCGAAGTGCGGCGCGACGTACGCGCCGCCTACGAGCGCGACCCCGCCGCCAAGGGCGTGTCCTCGGTCGAGGTTCTCGCGTC
Source organism: uncultured Solirubrobacteraceae bacterium (assembly GCA_963792385.1). Taxonomy (GTDB): domain Bacteria; phylum Actinomycetota; class Thermoleophilia; order Solirubrobacterales; family Solirubrobacteraceae; genus DASSUW01. The sequence continues at coordinate 118,061 of CAWBVZ010000007.1, forward strand.
CTGGCCGGGCGTGCACGCGCTGCTCTCCCACCGCGTCGCCTCGGCGCTCCAGACCGCCGGCGTGCCGGTCGCGCCGCGGGCGCTCGCCTACCTGTCGCGCTCGCTGACCGGGATCGAGATCCATCCGGCGGCGAAGATCGGCGACGGCCTGTTCATCGACCACGGGACCGGCGTCGTGATCGGCGAGACGGCCGAGGTCGGGGAGAACGTCACCGTCTATCAGGGCGTGACGCTCGGCGGCACCGGATTCGCCACCGGCAAGCGCCACCCGACGGTGCAGGACAACGTCACGATCGGCTCGGGCGCGAAGCTGCTCGGCCCGATCACGATCGGCCACGGCGCGAAGATCGGCGCCAACGCCGTCGTCATCCACGACGTGCCGCCGAACTCCACGGTGGTCGGCAACCCCGGCCATCCCGTCCGAATCGAGGGCCGGCGGCCCGAAGGCCCGGACGCCGACTGGGTCCACCTTCCCGACCCGATCGCCGACGCGCTCAAGCAGCTCTCGCGCCGCATCGGCGAGCTCGAGCGCGAGCTTGCCGCCCAGCGCGGCGAGGAACTCGAGGCCGAGGGCGAAGTCGTTCCGCTGCGCCCCGTCCGCGGCCCGAATCCCGCCGGTGGCTAGCTTCTCGCACACCGTCGAGATCCCCCAGCCGCCGTCGGAGGTCTTCCCGTGGCTGCTGGAGGAGGATCGCGTCCCGCAGTGGACCGGCCACCTGACCTCCTACAAGCGGCTCGACGACGGCGACCTCGCGACCGGTTCGCGGGTGCGGCAGGTGCTCGAGATCAGCGGCCGCACGATCGACGTCGAGCTCGAGGTGATCGCGTACGAGCCGCCCACCGGCGCCGAGACGCGGTTCTCGACCAACGGCATCGAGGTCGTCAGCGCCTATGCGCTGGAGGCGGCCGGTGCCGGCACGCGCCTTACCCAGTCGATCGAGGCGAAGCCGAGCGGGCTCACCGCGCGCCTACTCATCCCGGTGATCCAGCCGCGACTGGAGCAGAAGCTCACCGAGGATCTCGAGCGCCTGCGCGAGACGCTCGCCGGGTAGGTCGAATCGGCGTGCGCGCGCTGGTCGCCGCCATCACGTGCCTGCTCATCGCCGCACCCGCGGCGGCCGCACAGGACGCCGTCGACCGCGCTGCGGAGGCACTGAAGGAGGACCCGGTCTACGTCGATCCGGCGGCCGAGAACGCGCTCGACGCCAACGACCAGGCCGAGCTGCGCAGCCGGATCGCCGACACCGGGCTGGAGCTCCATATCGCCGTGTTGCCCGCGAGTGCAGGAGATCCCGTGACGGTGGCCCCGGCGCTCGCCCGGCGGGCCGGCCTCCCGGGCGACTACGCGATCGTCGTGGGCCGCTCGCTCCGTGCCGGGCCTACGGCCGAGGCGCGTGACACGTCGGGCGAGGCGTTCCAGGCCCACAAGGACGACGGGCTCGGGGCGGTGCTGCTCGACTTCGTCGACCGGCTCGACGAGGAGCGCAACGGCGGCGGCGGGATTCCCACCGGCACGCTGATCCTGCTCGGCCTCGGCGGCGCGGGCGGCGTCGGGCTGCTCGCCGCGCGGCGCCGGCGGCAGCGCGAGCAGGCGGCGGAGTTCGCCGAGGTCAAGGACAACGTGCGCGACGACCTCGTCGCGCTCGGCGACGACATCCGCGCGCTCGACGTCGACATCGAGATGCCCGGCGTCACGCCGGAGGCGCGCGCCGACTACGAGACGGCCGTCAACGCCTATGACCGGGCGGACCAGTCGTGGCGGCTCGCCCGCAAGCCGGACGAGCTCGAGCCGCTCGGCGCGGCGCTCGAGGAGGGCCGCTGGGCGATGACCTCCGCGCGCGCCCGGCTCGAAGGCCGCGAGCCGCCCGAGCGCCGCCTCCCGTGCTTCTTTGACCCGCGCCACGGCCCGTCGGACCGCGACGTCGAGTGGGCGCCGCCCGGCGGCACACCGCGCGAGGTGCCCGCCTGCGAGGCCGACGCGCAGCGCGTCGAGCGCGGCGAGGACCCGGAGTCGCGCGAGGTGATGGTCGGCGGTCAGCGGATGCCGTACTGGAGCGCCGGGCCGATGTACGCGCCGTTCATGGGCGGTTTCTATGGCGGCGGCCTGCTGCCCGGCCTGCTGATCGGGACGGTGCTCGGCGACGTCTGGTCCGGTCCGGACACCGGCGGCGGTGGCGGGGGAGACTTCGGCGGCGGCGGTGACTTCGGCGGCGGCGGTGACTTCGGCGGCGGCGGCGATTTCGGGGGCGGCGGCGACTTCTAGCCGGCTTGCGCTCGCCGCCCAAGATCGGTAGCCGCGCGGCGCAACCTACGTAGATCGCCCGATGTGTGGCTGGACCCGGCCCGGGACGCTTGGACGCGTACTGATCCGCGCGTTCGTACCGAGCGCCCGAGAGGCAGGAGGCCTCCGTGTTCCTCACCCGCATCATCACCACCGCCCTGATCGGCCTCGCCGCCGCGGTGGCGGCTCCGGCGGCGTTCGCCATGCCCGACCGCGCGCCGGTACCAGCCGCGGCCGGCCAGGACCTGCGTGGGCCTGATGCCCGGCCCGCGCCGCCGATCGTGCAGGACGTGCGCTCACCGAAGACGGGCGACGCCGTGGTCCCGTCGGCCGACAGCGCGGTCAGCGTGTCCGGTGCCGACTCCCCGTGGCTCGAGGCCGGGCTCGCCGCAGCGCTGGCGGTTTCGCTGATCTGCCTCGGCATCGCCACGGTCCGGCGCCGCAGCCCGGCCGCGAGCGCCTGAGCCGTCGTCGCCCGCCCCGTTGAGGGGCGGGCGAACGGCAACTGCGCTGGGTGGGGAAGCGGGTGTCCGTGGGGCGGGTGGCAGGGCAACCGAATCGTGCGAGTGTCGACTTCGTCGGCCTGAGCCCGACTAACTCGACGCTCGGCGATCCCGCGGCGGCGGCGGCAGGCGCCCCCAATCTCCTACCCAGCGCAGTTGACGTTCGCTGAACCACGCGCCAGCCGGCGGCATCGAGGTTTGTGGCGCAAACTAGTTGACGCGAACGCATCGACTCGCTAAAGTCTGTGGCGCCAACCAGTTTGCAAGGAGGCGGACGTGGACCGCAGACAACTCCAATCGGCAGCCGCCGACTATCCGTACCTGCGGGGCCTGTGCTCGATCCCGCTCGGCGTGCTGTTCATCGTCGCCGCGCTGGGCAACTGGGAGTGGGGGCCGCTCCGGCACGCCTGGGTGTTCGTCGCCGTCGTGCTGGTGATCGGCGCGGCCTGGGCGGCGATCAACCGCTACTACAACGAGCACTACGGGCGCGTGACCCCGTCCACGCGCCAACAGGTCAGGGCAGCCGCCGCGGGCCTGATCGGCGTGGCGCTGATGATCGGGCTGACGACGCTCCTGCGCAGCCGGGCGAGCTGGTCGCTCGACCTGCCGGTGAATCCGATCCCGGCCGCCTTCGCGCTGCTGATGCTCGTGTACTACGCCGCCGTCGTGGGGCTGCGAGTTCACCAGGCGCTGATCTGGGGCTCGCTCCTGGTGGCCGGCCTACTGCCGATCTGGGACGGTGCGGACCCGGGCAACGTCGGTCTCGTCCTCGCGGGCGCGGCGGTGATCGCCAACGGCGTGTTCGACCACCTCGTGCTCGTGAGCAGCTTCGGCCCGTCGACGAGGCCGACGCTCGATCCGGGGAACACCGGTGGCTAGCGACGAGCTCGTCCTCGACCGCCTGGTCCACGAGCCGGGCCGCCTGGCGATCCTGACGGTCCTGTCCTCGGTAAACGACGCCGACTTCGTGTTCCTCCAGCGCGCCACGGGACTGACCAAGGGCAACCTCTCCAGTCACCTCACGAAGCTCGAGGATGCCGGCCTCGTGACGATCGAGAAGCGGTTCATCCGCAAGCGGCCCAACACCACGGTCGCCCTGACGGCGATCGGCAAGCAGCGAATCGCCCATCACTGGGATCAGCTGGAGCGCCTCAAGCGGCTCTCCGTGGAAGCGGCGGACGTCAATCCAGGTACTCGTACGCCGGCAGCGTGAGGAACTCCGGGAAGTCGTCCGACAGCGTCACGCGCTCGAACACCTCGCGCGTCTCCTGCGGGCGGCCCTGCTCCCACACCTCGTCGCCGACCTCCTCGTGGATCCGCGCCATCTCCTCCTCGAGCACCTCGACCACCCGCTCGCGCGTGAACTTGCCGTGGCGGATCCACTGCCAGATCTGCGAGCGCGAGATCTCGGCGGTGGCGGCGTCCTCCATCATGTTGTTGATGCCGGCGGCGCCGCGCCCGCCGAGCCAGAACGAGATGTACTGGAAGCCGACGTTGACGTCGCTGCGCAGGCCCTCCTCGGTGATCTCGCCGGGCGTCGACGCGGCGTCCAGCAGCTGGTCGGGCGACACCTCGACCTCGGGGCGCTGACGGTCGATCTGGTTCGGCTTGTCCCCGAGCACCGCGTCGAACGCGTCCGTCGCCACCTCCACGACATCCGGGTGCGCCACCCAGGTGCCGTCGAAGCCGGCCTCGGCCTCGCGCTTCTTGTCCTCGCGCACGGCCTGGATCGCGCGCTCGTTCGCCTCGGCGTCCTTGCGTGACGGGATCAGCGCGGCCATTCCGCCCATCGCGAATGCGCCGCGCGCGTGGCAGGTCTTGACGAGCAGCTCCGTGTAGGCGCGCATGAACGGCACGGTCATCGTCACGGCCGTGCGATCCGGGAGCACGAAGTCGGGATCGTCGCGGAAGCTCTTGATCATCGAGAAGATGTAATCCCAGCGGCCGGCGTTGAGGCCGTACGAGTGCTCGCGCAGCTCGTAGAGGATCTCGTCCATCTGGAACGCCGCGGGCAGCGTCTCGATCAGCACCGTGGCGCGGATCGTGCCGGTCGGGACGCCGAGCGCGTCCTCGGTGAAGTTGAACACCTCGTTCCACAGCGCCGCCTCGAGGTGGTGCTCCAGCTTCGGCAGGTAGAGGTACAGCCCGAGGCCCTTGTCGTGCAGGCGGCGGGCGTTGTGGAACGCGTGCAGCCCGAAGTCGACGAGCCCGCCGCCGACCGGCTCGCCGTCGATCTTCAGATGCTTCTCCGGCAGGTGCCAGCCGCGCGGGCGCACCAGCAGCGTCGCGATCTCCTCGTTCAGCGAGTACTCCTTGCCGTCCGAGCTCTCGTACGTGATGGTGCCGTCGATCGCGTCGATCAGGTTGACGTGACCCTCGACCTGGTTCTGCCAGGTCGGCGAGTTCGCGTCCTCGAAGTCGGCCATGAAGCCCTTGGCGCCCGAGTTGAGGGCGTTGATGACGAGCTTGCGGTCGGTCGGGCCCGTGATCTCGACACGCCGGTTCTCGTAGTCGGCGCGCGGCGGCACGACCTGCCAGTCGCTCTCGCGGATCTCGCGCGTCTCCTCGAGGAAGCCGGACGGGGCGCCGCGCTCCGCGCGCGCCTGGAGCAGCGCGAGGCGACGTCCGCCGAAGCGGCCGTGCAGATCGCCCACGAACGCGAGCGCGTCGTCGGACAGGATCACGGCGAGGCGGTCGTCGGTGGTCGGGGCGATGTCGAGGCTCACGGTCGGCTCCCTCTGATCGAGTGGTCAAGCAGCGTCATGGGGTGGTAGATGGGCACCGCCGGTTCCATGTGGGCGGAGATTTGGATCGCGCAGCCGGGGTTGGCGGCCGCGATCGCCTCGGCGCCGGTGGCGGCGAGGTTCGCCGCCTTGCGCCGGCCCAGCTCGGCGGCCGGCTCCGGCTGGATGAGGTTGTAGATCCCGGCCGAGCCGCAGCACAGCTCCCAGTCGGCCGGCTCCACGAGCTCGAGCTCCGGGATGCCGCGCAGCAGGTCGCGCGGCTGGGAGCGGACCTGCTGGGCGTGGGCGAGGTGGCAGGCGTCGTGGTAGGCGACCTTCAGCGGCACCGGATGGCGCTCGGCGCGCGGCTCGTCGGCCGCCAGCAGCTCGTGCACGTCGCGGACCTTGGCCGCGAACGCCTCGGCGCGCTCGTCGCCCTCGAACAGGTAGCCGTACTCCTTCATCGCCGATCCGCAGCCGGCGACGTTGACGACGATGTGGTCGAAGTCGTCGTAGGCGTCGATCGTCGCTCGCGCGAGTTCCCGCGCCTCGTCCTCGACACCGGTGTGGAGCTGGAGGGCGCCGCAGCAGCGCGGCCGCCGCGGCGCGTGCACCTCCCAGCCCTCGGCGGCCAGCACGCGCACGGTCGCCTCGTTGACGTCGCCGAAGAACACCCGCTGCACGCAGCCCTGCATCAGCGCCACGCGTCCGCGCGTCTCGCCGACGGCGGGCGTGACCTCGGGCAACCGCCGCATCGCGGCGCGCAGCGGCACCTTCGGCGCCAGGTTGGCGAACGGCACCGGCAGCCGCAGCCGCTGCTGGAGCGCCATGAACGGGACCGCCGCGCGCAGGCGGCCAGGGTGGGTGAAGAGCGCGAAGATCCCCGTCCGCAGCGCGCGCTCGCGGCGCGTGCGGGCGCCGTGACGCTCGACCTGCGGGCGTGCGCGCTCGATCAGCCGGTCGTACTGGACGCCGGACGGGCAGGCGGTAACGCACGCCATGCAGCCGAGGCAGCGGTCGAGGTGCGTGGTCATCTCCGGGGAGACCTCGCTGCCCTCCTCGTGGCCGATCCGCATCAGCACGATCCGCCCGCGCGGCGAGTCCATCTCGTCCTCGAACACCGCGTAGCTCGGGCACGTCGGCAGGCAGAAGCCGCAGTGCACGCAGTCCTTGATCAGGTCCATCTCGGGGGGCCGGGTGTCGTCCCACGCGCTCGTCGCCATCTCACAGTCCTCCCACGAACGCGCCCGGTCTGAACGTCCGGGCCGGATCGAATCGCGCCTTGATGCGCTCCATGACGGCCAGCACGCCGGGATCGACGGCCGGCCACGGGTCATGCACGGTGTCGGCGCCGTCGAGCACGGTGCACGAGCGCGGTGTCAGCGCGTCGCGGAGCGCCGCGACGTCGGCGCCGGCCGGCAACGCGATCCACGACAGCCCGACCGCGGCGCGCGAGACGACGCTGCCACCGGCGGCCCGCGCCTCGCGGATCACCGCCGTCAGGTCGGTGGGCCGCCCGGACACCTTCACGACGATCCCTTCCGGCGCGCGTTGCAGTGCGCGGTGGCGCGCCCAGACCTCGTCGTCGTCCTCGTCCTCGATCGTCACGTAACTCAGGTCGATGCTCTGGCTCGCCGCCTCGGCCTGTTGGGCAGCCGTCGCGCCGCCGAACCGCAGGGTCAGCCAGCCGGCGTCGTCCTGCCATGTGACGTCCAGGCAGTCCGCCTCGAGCGGCAGTGCGGCGAGCTCCATGGCGACCCGCTGGAGCGCGTCCGGGTCGTCGCTCTTGGCTGTGACCGTCGCCGTCCGCGGCGGCGCCGGGTGCAGGCGCACGGCGACTCTGGCGATGAGCCCGAGCGTCCCGAACGAGCCGGCGAACAGCTTCGCGAGGTCGTACCCGGCGACGTTCTTGATCACCTTGCCGCCCGACTTGGCGATCGTGCCGTCGGACAGCACGACGGTGATGCCGACCACGAGGTCGCGCGCGCTGCCGTAGCGGTGGCGCATCGGGCCTGAGTCGTTGGCCGCGATCACGCCGCCGATCGTCGCCGCCGCGTCCGCGCCCAGCGGCGGGTCGAGCGCGAGCATCTGCCCGGCGGCGCCGAACGCCGCCTGCGCCTCAACCAGCGGCACGCCCGCCTCGAGGATCGCCGTGAAGTCGCCCTCGTTGTGCTCGAGGATGCGGTTCAGGGGGCGCGTGTCGAAGTCGATCGCGTCCGTCTGCCCGCCCCAGCCGAGCTTCGTGCCGCCGCCCCGCGGCCGCACCGCGTGACCGGCGGCCGCGTGCTCGCGGATCTCCGCGGCGGCCTCCTCAACCGTCATCAGAAGCGGTCCGCCAGGCCAGCCGCTTCGAGCGGATGCTGGCGGTACAGCCCCGGCACCTCGCCGCACAGCCGCGGCGTCGGCATCACCTTGCCCGGGTTCGCGAGTCCTGCCGGGTCGAACGCGCAGCGCAGGCGCTGGAACGCGTCGAGGTCGGCCTCGTCGAACATCTTCGGCATGTGCTTCTTCTTGTCGATGCCGACGCCGTGCTCGCCGGTGATCGAGCCGCCGGCCTCGAGGCAGACGTCGAGGATCCGGCCCGAGAGCTCCTCGGCGCGCTCGGCCTGACCGTCGACCGCACCGTCGAAGCAGACCAGCGGATGCAGGTTGCCGTCGCCGGCGTGGAAGACGTTGGCCACGACGAGGCCGTACTCCTCGGCGAGCGCATCGATGCGCTCGAGCACCTCCGGCAGCTTGGTGCGCGGGATCACGCCGTCCTGCACGAAGTAGTTCGGGGAGATGCGCCCCATCGCGGCGAAGGCGGCCTTGCGCGCCTTCCAGAACCGCTGGCGCTCGGCCTCGTCGCGCGCTACGCGCACGTCGTCGGAGCCGTTGCGCTCGCAGATCGCGGTTACCTCGTCGAAGCGCGTCACGCACTCGCGCTCGGCGCCGTCGAGCTCCACCAGCAGCGCCGCCCCGCGCGTCGGGAAGCCCGCGTGCGCGGCCTGCTCGGCCGCCTCGATCGCCTTCGCGTCCATCATCTCGATCGCCCCGGGCACGATCCCGCCCTGCACGATCTCCGACACCGCCTCGCCGGCGTCGCGCGTGTGGTCGAAGAACGCCACCAGCGTCCGCACCGTCTCCGGCGACGGGACGATCCGCAGCCACACCTTCGTGACCACGCCGAGCGTGCCTTCGGAGCCCACGAACGCGCCCAGCAGGTCGTAGCCGGCCGGGTCGAGCTCGTGGCCGCCGACCTGGATCATCGCGCCGTCGGAGAGCACGATCTCGAGGCCGCACACGTAGTTGGTCGTGAACCCGTACTTGAAGCAGTGCGCGCCGCCGGAGTTCTCCGCGACGTTGCCGCCGATCGAGCACACGATCTGGCTCGAGGGGTCGGGCGGATAGAAGAACTCCGGCCCGACGGCGGCGGACACGTTCGTGTTCGTCACGCCCGGCTCGACGCATATCCGGAGGTTCTCGATGTCGATCTCGAGGATCCGCTTCATCCGCGCCAGCACGATCAGGACGCCGTCCTCGACCGGGAGCGCACCGCCCGAGAGGCCGGAGCCGGCGCCGCGGGCCACCCACGGCACCTCGGCGCGCGCGCACGCCGCCACGACGCGCTGCACCTGCTCGGCCGTGCTCGGGAGCACGGCCGCCGCGGGAATCGCGCGGTACTGCAGCAGGCCGTCGGACTCGTAGGTGCGGAGCTGGTGTTCCTGCGTGTAGACCCACTCGTCGCCGCAGATCGAGCGGAGCTCGCCGACCAGCGCGCGCAGATCCCGTTCGGGCGCGTCCGCCTGCGGCGCGCCGGTGGCGACGGTGGGTCCCTCTGGGGCTGCGGCTAGACGACCATCCACGACAGGATCGCTGTGGATTGCAGCAGAACGATCACGCACATGATCAGTACGAGCAGGATGCTCCAGCCCAGCACCTTCCGGAGCAGCTCGCCTTCCTGCCCGGCCAGGCCGACCGCAGCGGCCCCGATCGCGAGGTTCTGCGGCGAGATCATCTTGCCCAGCACCCCGCCGGATGAGTTGGCGGCGGCGAGCAGCTGCGGGTCGAGCCCGGCGTCGCGGGCCGCCTGCACCTGGAGTCCCCCGAACAGCGCGTTGGACGATGTGTCGGACCCGGTCACGGCCACGCCGAGCCAGCCGATCAGCGAGGACAGGAACGCCAGAACGCCACCGGCGCCGGCGATCCACGCACCCAACGTCAGCGTCTGCGCGGAGAAGTTCATGACGTAAGCGAGCGCGAGCACCGTCGCCACCGTCAGCGTGGCCCACTTGAGCTGGTTCAGCGACTGCCCGTACACACGGATCGCGCGGCCCGGCGACACGCGCAGCACGATCATCGTCAGCAGGCCGGAGACGAGGAGGAGCGTGCCGGTGGCCGCCAGCCAGTTGAAGACGAACGTCGCCGGGGCGGGCTCCTCGCCGTCGGCATTGACCACGCTCAGGCCTGGCCAGTCGATCTCCTGCGTCCGGCCGGCCAGGAACTCCTTGATCGGCGCCCACTGCGCGAGAGAGAGCACCGCGATGATGATCAGGTACGGCGCGTACGCGGCGATGGTGTCGCCACGCGTATCGCGCGCGTCGTCGCTGCGGCGTTGCACTTCGCGCTCGTGCACGGTGTCGGCTACCGCGGCGCCGGCGACTGCCGGTCCACGGCTGAAGCGCTCCATCCGCAGCGGCTCGGTCGGCCTCCAGACCCGCAGGAACGCGACGATCGCGCCGGCTGACAGCAACGAGGCGACGATATCCGTGAGCTCGACCGAGAGGTAGTTGGAGCAGGCGAACTGGCCGAGCGCGAACGCGACGCCGCCGACGAGCGCGGCAGGCCAGGTCTGGCGCAGGCCGCGGCGACCGTCGACCATCGCGATCAGGATCAACGGCACGATCAGCGCGAGGAACGGCGTCTGGCGGCCGACCATCGCGCCGAGATCGTCCTTGGAGAGCTCCGTGACGGTGCCGAGCGTGATGATCGGCGTCGCGATCGCGCCGAACGCGACCGGGGCGGTATTCGCCACAAGCGCCACGGCGGCGGCCTTCATCGGCTTGAAGCCGACGGCGACCAGCATCACCGAGCTGATGGCCACCGGCGTGCCGAAGCCCGCCAGCGCCTCGATCAGCGCGCCGAACGAGAAGGCGATGATCACGGCCTGGATCCGCTGGTCGTCGGAGACCGACGCGAACGAGCGGCGCAGCACCGCGAAGTGCCCTGTCGCGTCCGTCATGTTGTAGATCCAGATCGCGTTCCAGACGATCCACATGATCGGGAAGAGTCCGAAGCACGCGCCGAGCACGGCGGCGTTGAGCGCCTGGCCGGCCGGCATCGAGTACACGACGATCGCGACCACCAGGGCGATGACCAGCGATGCGAGCGCCGCGATATGCGCCTTCATCTTCAACCCGCCGAGCAGCACGAACAGCGTGATCAGCGGCAGCGCGGCGAAGACTGCGCTCAAGAACAGCGAATCCCCGACCGGGTCGAGCACCTGCTTAAACATCGAGACTCCCTCCCGTGGTACCTCGGGCCGCTTTACCCGGTGGGTTGTGCGCGCAACCGTCCTACTGCTGTCTAGGCTGCCCCGGCATGGAGCCTGGCCCGCGTGACGTAGGGGTGCGCGCGGCGGTGCACGCGCTCGACGCGGCGCTGGCCGAGCATCGCCGCGCGATCACGCTCGCGGCCGCCGCGCGCGAGCGCACGCGGATGGCCGACGCACGCGCCGTCAAGGCGGCCGCCGCCGCCAGCACGGACGCGCTCGAGCAGCCGGCCGAACGGCCGATGCGGGGGCTGCGGGTGGCCGAGACCTGGCTCGAGGTCGAGCGCGTGCGGCATCCGCTCACGCCGGCCGTCCGCACGCGGCTGGCGGACGGCGAGCTGTCGATGTCCGGAGACGGCTGGAGCGCGCGCCTGGTGCTGCCGCCGGGCGACGGACCGGCTGCCGCGGCGCGTGACGCCGCGGCACGCGTCGAGGCCGCCGCGCGGAGCGCCCTCGCCGCTGCCGGGGCACGGCTCGCACGCGTCGTCGACACCTCACGTGACGAGGCGGCCGCCTGCCGCGCGGCGGCGACCGCCCTCGCGGCCGCCGACCGGCGGATCGCCGAGCTGCACGCGGACCGCCTGCGCGCCGACGGATGCGCGGCCGAGCTCGCCGAGCGGCTCGGGCCGCGCCGCTACGAGGAGTCGCCCGACGCCGCGGCGGCGCGCGGTCGCCTCGAGCAGTCGCGGCTGTATCTGGAGGGATCGCCGGCGCAGCCGCATGCGTGGGTCGCGGAATGGCCCGCGGACGTCGCCGGGGCGATCCTGCGCGACCTGCCGGAGGAGTGCCGGACCGGCGCCGAGCCCGCGATGCGCCGGCTGATCGGTGCGCTGAACGAGCGCGAGCCCCTGCTCGCGCTCGCCGCGACGGACGCCGGCGTCGTCGCGGCGACCCCGGAGCGGGTGCTCGTCGCCGGCGCCGGACCGGTCGCGTCGCACCGGGCCGACAGCGTGCCGGCCGATGACCTCGCGGGCGCGTCCGAGCAGCGGCCCGGGCGGCTCGCGGAGACGATCGACCTCGTGCGCGCCGCCCGCCCCGACTCGATGCCCGGTCCGGCGCCCGCGTCGGCGGCCGCGGCCGCCGACGATCCGGTCGAGCTGCTGCGCCGGCTCGGGGAGCTGCGCGACCGCGGCGTCGTCAGCGCCGCGGAGTTCGACGCCAAGAAGGCCGAGCTCCTGCGCCGCATCTGACGCCTACGGCGCGGCCTCGAGCGGCCGGCTCTCGATCGACCAACGGCCGCTGCCGACGCCCGCGAGCACGATCCGGTCACCGTCGGCGTGCGCGCCGAATGCGTGGCCGCGCCGGCCGTCCCAGGCAACCCGTCCATCGACCGCTACTCGCGTGCGGAGCCCGCTGGTCGGCACCCGGATCTCGGCACGGCTGTTGACCGGCACCGACACCCGCAACCGCAGGCCGCCTTCGCGCTTGCGCCACTCGCTCGCGATCCGGCCGTACGGCGACACCAGGCTCGCCTCCATGTGATCGAGGTCCTTCGGGATCAGGGGCGCCACCAGGAACTCGCGGAAGCCCGGCTTCGTGGAGCGGATCCCGCCCAGATACCGGTACGACCAATCGTCGATCGCGCCCATCATGAAGTGGTTCTGGGAGCCGTGGCCGTCCCAGAACTCCGGCAGCGTGGTGGCACCGGACGCGAGCATTGCCGCGTAGCTCGGCGCCGTCGGGTTCTTCGCCATCGCCAGCACGGTGTCGGCGTCGCCGGCCTCACCGAGGACGTCGAACAGCGCCCGAAGGCCGATCTCGCCCGTCGACAGGTGGTCTCCGCGCCCGGCGATGTCCGCGCGCAGGGCGGCGAGCACGGCGTCGCGGTGTTCCTCGGGCACGATGCCGGCCGCCAGCGGCAGGGCATTCGACGCCTGGCTGCCGGAGCCGTAGCTGCCGGATCCGGCATCGAGGTACTGCGCGTTGAACGACGTCTTGATCTCCGCCGCGAGCACGTCGTAGCGGGAGGCGCCGGCGTCGTCGCCCAGCGCGCCGGCGATCTCGGCCATCGCCTTCGCGTAGCGGTAGTAGGCGGTCGTGGCCGGGATCGCGAGCGGGGTTGAGGTGTCGAACGCGCCCCAGTCGCCGAGGCCGTGGGAGAGGATGTGGCCGGTCGCCTTGGTCGCGAGGTAGTCCATGTAGCGCTGCATCGCCGGGTATCCGTCGCGCAGCAGCTCCGCGTCGCCGTAGGCGTGGTAGTGCTTGAACGGCGTCATGATCAGCGCGCCGCCCCAGTTCGCGTCGTCGCGGAAGCCGCCGCCGAACACGGTGTACTCGGGCGCGATGTCCGGGACCATCCCGGTGGAGAGCTGCGCGTCGCTCATGTCGCGCACGAGCTTGCGGTAGTACGCGGCGACGTCGAAGTTCGCCGCAACCGTGTCGTAGAGCAGGTGGTACTCCTCCAGCCACCCGAGCTTCTCGCGGTGCGGGCAGTCCGTCAGGACGGAGAACATGTTGCTCTCGACCGCGCGCAGCACCATCTCGTAGGTGGCGTTGAGCGTGGCGTCCGACGACTCGATCGTGCCGGTCCGCTCGTTGTCGGCGCGCAGCACCTCGGCGCGGACGTCGCCCAGCGCGGGCGGCGTGCTGAGGCCGCTGACCTCCATGTAGCGGAAGCCGTAGTACATGAACCGCGGGTGCCAGGTCTCCTTGCCACCGGTCGCCGCGGTGTAGTCGAAGTAGACCGGCCCGCCGATCTCGGCCTGGGTGACGCGGCCGTCGCGTAGCTGCTCGCCGGGCGTGATCCGCGCGGTCTCGCCCGCCGCGCCGCGCACGCTGAGCACGGGCCGGCCGGCGAGGTTGCGGCCGAGGTCGTAGAGCCAGACGCCGGGCGCCACCTGGGTGCGGGACTTCGCGGTCACGGTCTCCTGCACCCGCACCGGCGGCGACTGCTGCGCGCTCAGCGCCTGCTCGGGCTGCGGGTCGCCGAGGTCCGCGACGGCGTGCCAGCTGCCGAGCTCGGCCCGCGGTGTGTCCCAGCCCGCGAGCTCGCGGCGGGCGTCGTAGTCCTCGCCGCCGTACCAGCTCGAGAACGTCGTCGGGCCGCTCTCGGTCCGCCATGAGCGGTCGGTGGCGATCGTGGTGCGCGTCCCGTCGGTGAACGTGACCTCGAGCTGCGCGAGCAGCTTCATCGGCCCCATCGAGCCGGTGAACTTCGCGTACCGCCCGGAGTTCGCCGGCACGTCGTAGATGCCGCGGCCGAGCATGAAGCCGAGCGTGTTGGCCCCTCGTCGCAGGCGGTCGGAGACGTCGTAGGTCGTGTACAGGACGCGCTTGCGATAGTCGGTGTTGGCCGGCTCGAGCACCGCGTCACCGACCTTGCGGCCGTTCAGGCGGGCCTCGGAGACGCCGAGGCCGGCGGCGTACAGGCGCGCGCTGCGCACGCGCTTGTGGAGCGTGAACGTGCGCGCCAGCAGCGGCAGCCCGGCCGGCTGCGGCGGTGGTTGCGGCGCCGCCTGGCCGGTCGCCCGGTGCGCCTCGCTCCACGGCTCGGAGGCATCGCTCCGGGTCTGGAGCGTGAAGTCCTCGGGGAAGTTGGCGGTCTCGCCGGCTGCCGTCAGGGCGTCGGTCCGCGGGTACAGGCGCACCTCGTCGACGTCGGTGACGTCGCCGAGGTCCACCTCCAGCCAGATCGGGGCGTCCAGGTTCTGCTGATGGCGCTCGTAGCTCGTATAGCCGCGCGGGTCGGCGTCCGAGTCCAGCGTGCCGTCCGTGATCAGGCGCGGCTCCCAGACGCCGTCGACGGTGTAGCTCTCGGACGCGGTCACCGGGCGGCCTTGGGACCGCAGCGTGCCGGCCCCGTACGCCTGCAGCTCCGCGAGCTGGAGTCGCGAGACGGGGTCGGGCCAGCCCTCCTTCAGTGGCTTGCCGAGGCGGGTCACGTCGAGGCGCAGGTAGCGCGTCCGCCGCGACGGGAAGCGGATCACGAGCGGGCCGGCGTTGCGGTGGAGCGAGGCGGGGTCCGCGACCCAGCGCGCCGTCCAGTCGGAGCGCTGGAGCAGGCCCATCTCCCAGTGCGCCGGCCGCGCCCACTCGGACGCGCGGCCGCGCTCGTCCCATACGCGCACCGTCCAGCTCAGACGCTGGCGCGATTGCAGCTGCGGGCCGTCGTAGGGCACGGACGCGGAGTCGGCCGACCTGACCCGCCCGCTGTCCCATACGACGCCGCGGCCGGCGGACACGCGCACCTGGTAGGCGCGCTGCATCTGTCCGCGCTCGCGCGCGGTCAGCCGCCAGCTCAGCGACGGAGTGGTGTCGTCGATGCCGAGCGGACCGGACTGGTAGTCGACCCGCAGCTCGTGCGCCCGCAGCGCGGAGCGGGCGTGCCCGGCCTGCGCGGCCGCGGGCGCCGCGAGCACCGCCAGCGCACAGGCGGCCGCGATCGCCGCCCGCCTCATCGCTTCACCTCGAACGCGTAGCGACCGGACCCCGTCGCGAACACCGGCCGGCCGTCCCGCTTGCCGACGTAGCGCGTGCCGCGATCGGCGCGGACGTCCGCGCGCGAGTCCGCCGGCACGTGCACCAGCGCGCGGCTGCCGACGGGCACGGTCACGTCGAGCCGCAGCCCGCCGTCCCCGTCGCGCCGCCAGCCCGCGGCGACCCGTCCGTATGGCGTGCGCGTCGCCGCGCGCGCCCGGTCGAGGCCGGCGACCGGCTCGGGGCGGATCTCGACGGTCCTGAAGCCCGGCGCGGCGGGCCGGATGCCGGCGAGGTCCTTGAAGAACCAGTCCTCGATCGCGCCGCCGAGGAACGCGTGGTCGAGCGAGCGCGAACCGAGGTCCCACATCTCCCACAGCGACGTCGCGCCGTTGTCGATCCAGTAGCCCAGGCTCGGGTAGGTCCGCTGCGTGGCGATCGTGTACGCGAGGTCGCCGTAGCCGCGCTCGGTGAGCACCGGCAGCAGGTACTTGGTGCCCAGCGCCCCGGTGTTGAGATGGTCGCCGCGGGCGTGCACGTCCTCGACCAGGTGCTGGAGCACCTCGGCCTCGCGGTCCTCGGGCACCATCCCGAACGCGAGCGCGAGCACGTTCGACGTCTGGCGATAGTCGGGGTCGCTGTCCGTGCGGTAGACGCCGCGGGCGGGATCGAAGAACTTCGCGTTGAACGCGTCGCGGATCCTTACGGCGGCGGCGCGATAGCGGTCCGCGTCGCCCGGGCGGTGCAGCACGCGGGCGATCCGCGCCATCGTCGTCACCATCTCGTACGCATAGGCGGTGCCCGCGAGGTCGAGGTCCTCGGCCGGGTTCCCGTGGTAGCCGGGCGCCAGGTAGTCGCCGAGGAAGCTCGAGTGAATCCCGTCCGGTGAGCGGGCGATCTCCCAGTCCATGAACCGGCTCATCGCCGAGTAGTGATCGGCCAGCACGCCGCGGTCGCCGCGGTACTCGTACAGCCACCAGGGGATCAGCACGTAGGCGGCGTTCCACGGCGGCGCGGCCCCGAATTGGCCCTGGCCCCAGCCGCCGTCCGGAGCGATCGCCGGCGGACGCCCGTTCGCGTCCACGCTGTCGCGGATGTCGTCCATCCACTTGACCAGGATCCGCTGGACGTCGAACTCGAGCAGATCGGTCTCGGCCATCAGCTGGGCGTCGCCGGTCCAGCCGTTCTTCTCGTACATCGGCGTGTCCGTCGGAATGCCGTGCAGGTTGTTGAGCACGGTCTTGCGGGTGAGGTCGCGCACGGTCGCGAACAGCTCGGTGCTGGATGCGAACTGCCCGTGCGAGACGACGTCGGAGTGCACGACGCGCCCGTCGAGGTCGTTCACCGTCGGGGTGCCGGGCCAGCCCGTGACTTGCACGTACTGGAATCCCTTGTAGGAGAAGCGCGGCTCCCACGTCTCCGTGGCGCCGGTCCCGCGCAGGGTGTAGGTGTCGGTCTGGAAGCGGCCGGTGACGAGGTTGTTCGAGGACTGCACCGTGCCGTCGGCGTTGAGCTTCTCGCCGAAGCGCAGCGTCAGCTCGGTACCGGCCGGGCCGTTCACGCGCAGGCGCGCCCAGCCGGCGATGTTGCGCGGCAGGTGGAACACGTGGACACCCGGCTCCGGGCTCGTCACGCGCTCTGGCCGCAGCGTCTCGGTCACCCGCATCGGTTCGTGCTCCTGGGCCACGAGCCGGCTGGCGGGCGGCTCGAGCTCGGCCGCGGCGGCCCACTCCCGCGCATCGAAGCCCGGGCGGTCCCAGCCGGGCTGCGCGAGCCGCGCGTCGTAGCTCTCACCCGCGTACTGCGAGTCCGAGCGCGTCGGGCTCTCGTGCCAGCTCCAGCCGTCGTCCGACGCGACGACGGTGCGGCTGCCGTCGCGGAGGGTGACCTCGAGCTGGAGCAGCGCCCGCGGGTCGCCGTGCCACGGCACCGTGTGCCAGTTCCAGACGTTCTGCGTCGTCATGCCGAAGAAGCCGCGGCCGAGCTCGGCGCCGAGCACGTTCTCGCCCCGGCGCAGTTGCCGGGTGACGTCGTGCGTGACGTACTGGACGCGCGTGTCGTAGCGCGTGAAGCCCGGGTCCATGACGTGGTCGGAGACCGGTCGGCCGTTGAGCGACACGGCCGCATACGCGGCGCCGGCGACGTACAGCCGGGCGCGCTCGACGGTCCGGTCGAGCACGAACGAGCGGCGCACCAGCGGCGCGGGCTGCTCGGGCGCCGGCGGCGAAAGCTGCCCCCACGGCGGGTCGCCCGCGCCGGCCGTGCGCGCCGCGGCGGGCCACGCCGCGTCGTCGAAGCCCGGCTCGGTCCAGCCGGCAGCCGCCTGGTCGGCGGCCCGCCAGGCGGCGCCCCCCTCGATCAGCCGGGTGCTCCCGTCGGCAAGCTCGAGCTGTACGCGCGCCAGCGCGCCGGCCGGACTGTTGCTGCCGTCCGGGTGCGCGTTGTTGCGGGCGGCGATCGCGAGCACGTTCTCACCCGCGCGCGGTGCCAGCGTCACGAGCCGGGGCTGCCGCCACGCCTCCGGGTCGTCGATCGACTCGGTGACGGCCTCGCCGTTCAGGTACGCGGTGAAGGAGTCGTCGACGGTGATCAGCAGCTTCGCGCCGGTGACGCCCGTGCCGTCGAAGGTGGTGCGGAAGAACCGCTCGCCGGGCGGCGCCGCGCTCGGCGAGTTCCCGTCCGCGGCGAACCACATCCACGAGGCGCCGTCGAAGTCCAGCGCGGGCTCGCCCGCGGGCGGCGCGCCGATCCAGCGCGCCTGCCAGTCCGAGGCTCGCAGCAGGCCGGTCTCGAACCAGGTCGGCGCGCTCCAGTCGGAGCCGCCGCGCTCGGCCCAGGCCTGCACGCGCCAGAAGTAGCGTGTGCGGGAGCGCAGAGTCCGCCCGCGGTAGGCGACGTCGTGACTGGCGGCGGAGCGCACCTTCCCGCTGTCCCACACGTCGGCGCGGCCGGGTGTCAGGCGCTGGCGGCTGGTCGCCACGAGCACCCGGTAGGCGCTCTGGCGCGCACCGTTGCGAGCGGACTTCAGCGTCCAGCCCAGGCGCGGGGCGGCCGCGTCGATGCCGAGCGGGCGGTCGGCGTGCTCGGTGGTGAGCCCACCGGGGCGTACCTCGGCGTGGTCTGCCCGCGCCGCGGCGGGCACCGTCAGGATCGCGATCGTGCAGATCAGCGCAGCTGAAGCTCTCATCCGAACACCCTCCGTACCGCTTCCAGATAGTCGGTTCCGTGGCGCCGGCCGGGCTCGAGGAAGCTGCCCTCGGGCCACTCGTTCCAGGCGTTGATCGTGGCCACGCGCGGCTGGTCCTCGCGCCCGCGCAGGAAGCTCCGCAGCGACTCGAGCGCGAGCCGGAACTCGTGCGGCGTGTTGTCCTTCAGCACCGGCGTGAACGGGTAGCCGAGGTTCTCGTAGACGTCGGACTGGGCGGTCCGCGGGCTCGGGTCCCAGCCCATGCTCACCGTCGGGATGTACGGCACCGGCAGCTCACCGCTGAGTCGCTCCCATGTGCCCGGCGCGAGCCGGCGCAGCTTCGAGTACGGCGTCGCGAGCTCGGTCAGCGCGTCGTACTCGTGGTGGATCCACGTGTAGTGAGTCGCGCTGTCGAACCCGAGCTCGCGCAGCAGCGTGGCCGGGTCGACCGTCCACTGCGTGATCACCGCGTTCAGGTGCAGCTCGCCACGCCCCGCGCTGCGTGCGCGGGCACGGAAGTCGTCGAGCGCCGCGCGCGTCTCCGCGCGGCCGCCGAGCCCCGCCTCGAGCGCGGTCAGGTCGTAGAACGAGAAGTACGGGCGGTCGTCGATCCGCCAGTAGGACGGGTGCCCGAGGTACTGCTCGATCACATGGTCGGTCGCGGCGCGGAACGACTCGGGCGACGTCGCCGGCGCACCCGGGAGCAGCGTGTACAGCGGCATCGAGCGCTTGTGCGGATACAGGTCCCACCAGTCGTGGTTGGCCCACATCAGCGCGAACTTCAGGCGGCGGTTGTTGCGCGCTCCCAGGTAGCCGCGGTCGAGCGCCCCGCCGAGGAACTTGGTGCCCTCGTACCAGTACCAATCGAAGATGAACGCATCGAGCCCGTGGGACGCGGCCGTGCCGATCTTGCGCTCCATCACGCGCGGGTCGCTCTCGTCCTCGAACCCCCACGCCGGGAGGTTGGGCTGGCGATGACCCTTGAAGCGCGGCTCGGCCCGCTTGACGATCTCCCACTCGGTCCAGCCCGCGCCGTGCCAGCCGTCGTTACGCGGGTCGGGATGGAACTGCGGGAAGTAGTACGCGGCCAGCTCGACCTGCGGGCGCGTCTCGGCGGCAGCGGTCGGCACCCGGCCGAGCGCCAGTGCGCCCGCTGCCACGCCCGCGCGGGTGAGGAACTCGGAGCGGTTCAGGCCCTGCATGGCTGCACCTCTCGATGGGGCTTTGCGTTCGATCGGCCGTTGGCCTCCCGGAAAACGACCAGGAACGCACAGAACAGACCAGCTGCGTTCTTGTCAAGAGCGTGTGTCAGACTGCGGCCGCCGCGGTGCGCGTCGCTCTCTTCATCACCTGCTTCAACGACACGCTGTTCCCGGCGACGGGGCGGGCCGCGGTCGAACTGCTCGAGCGGCTCGGGTGCGAGGTCGTGTTCCCCGAGGCGCAGACGTGCTGCGGGCAGATGCACGGCAACACCGGCTACGCCGACCACGGCGAGGCGCTGGTGCGGCGGTGGGAGCGCGTGTTCGCCGACTACGAGGTCGTGGTGTCGCCGTCGGCGTCGTGCGTCGGCTACGTGCGCGAGCACGTGCCGTCGTCGGCCGGGCGGCTGTTCGAGCTGACCGAGTTCCTCGTCGACCGGCTCGGGGTGACCGACGTCGGCGCGTCGTTCCCGCACCGGGTGACGCTGCACCCGACCTGCCACTCGCTGCGGATGCTGCACGTGGGCGACCGGCCGCGGCGGCTGCTGTCGGCGGTGCGCGGGATCGACCTGGTGGACCTCCCGGACGCCGACGAGTGTTGTGGCTTCGGCGGCACGTTCGCGGTCAAGAACGCCGACACCTCGATGGCGATGCTGGGCGACAAGCTGCGGCGGGTGCTCGACACGCGCGCGGAGGTGTGCACGGCGGCGGACAACTCGTGCCTGATGCACATCGGCGGCGCGCTGCGCCGGCAGCGCGCCGGCGTGCGCACGATGCACGTGGCCGAGATCCTGGCGGCGACCGAGTGAAGGGCTTTCCGGCCGCCGCGCACGAGACGCTGCAGAACGCGCAGCTGCGGCGCAACCTCGGCAAGGCGACGACGACGATCCGGGAGAAGCGCCTGCGGGCGGTCGGCGAGCTGCCGGACTGGGAGGCGCTGCGCGACGCCGGCGCGGCGATCAAGGCGCGGGCGATGGCGACGCTCCCGGAGCAGCTCGAGCGGCTCGAGCAGTCGGTGACGCGCGCCGGCGGGACCGTGCACTGGGCGCGCGACGGCGCCGAGGCGAACGCGATCGTGGCCGACGTGGCACGCGCACACGGCTCGCGCGAGGTGATCAAGGTCAAGTCGCTCGCGACCGACGAGATCGGGCTCAACGACGCGCTCGCCGAGCAGGGCATCAGCGCGATCGAGACCGATCTCGCGGAGCTGATCCTGCAGCTCTCGCACGACAAGACCACGCACATCCTCGTGCCGGCGATCCATCGCAACCGGATGGAGATCCGCGCCCTGTTCGAGCAGACGATCGCCCAGGGAGAGCAGCTCGGCAACGAGGCATCGGCGATCGCGGAGGCGGCGCGCAAGCACCTGCGGGCGAAGTTCCTGTCGGTGCCGGTGGCCGTCTCGGGCGCGAACTTCGGGATTGCCGAGACCGGCACGGTGGCGGTCGTCGAGTCCGAGGGCAACGGGCGCATGTGCACGACGCTCCCGGACGTGCTCGTGACCGTGATGGGGATCGAGAAGATCCTGCCCGAGTGGCGCGACCTCGAGGTCTTCCTGCAGTTGCTCCCGCGCTCCTCGACAGCCGAGCGGATGAACCCGTACACGTCGCTGTGGACCGGCGTGCGGCCCGGCGACGGGCCGCAGGAGTTCCATCTGATCCTGCTCGACGGCGGTCGTACGAACGTGCTCGCGGACGAGGTCGGGCGGCAGGCGCTGCACTGCATCCGCTGCTCGGCGTGCCTGAACGTGTGCCCGGTCTACTCGCGGGTCGGCGGGCAGGCCTACGAGTCGGTCTATCCGGGGCCGATCGGGGCCGTGCTGTCACCGCAGCTGTTCGGGCTCGACAAGCACCCGACGCTGCCGTGGGCGTCGTCGCTGTGCGGCGCGTGCTACGACGCCTGCCCGGTCAAGATCGAGATCCCGTCGCTGCTCGTGCACCTGCGCGGGCGCGTCGTGCGCGAGCAGAAGAGCCGGTTCAGCGCCGAGCGGGCGGCGATGGCGACCGTCGCGTCGGTGTTCGCGTCGCGGCCGCGGTACGAGCGCGCGCAGAAGCTCGCCCGGCTCGGCCGCGGGCCGCTCGCGAAGGCGATGCTGCCGGGCTGGACGGCGATGCGCGAGCTTCCCGACCCGCCGAAGGAGACGTTCCGGGAGTGGTGGCGTGACCGCGCGGGATGACGTCATGGAGCGCATTCGCGGCGCGCTCGGGCCGGCTGCGGTCCCGGTGCCCGAGGTGCCGCGCGAGTACCGCGGCGCGGGCGCGGCGGGGGAGACCGGCTCGGCCGCGATCGTCGACCGCTTCTGCGAGCGCGTGGCGGAGTACCAGGCGACCGTCACGCGCGTGAGCGCCGCCGGGCTGGCGGAGGCGGTTGCGGGGCTGTGCCGCGCGCGCGGCGCCCAGCGGATCGCGGTGCCGCCGGGCGGCCCGGACGTGCTCGCGGGCGTCGAGGTCGTGGTCGACGAGCCGCCGCTGTCGCCGCAGGCGCTCGACCAGCTCGACGGCGTGCTGACCGGCTGCGCGCTGGCGATTGCCGAGACCGGCACGATCGTGCTCGACGCGGGCGAGCGCTCCGGCCGCCGGGCGCTGACGCTCGTGCCGGACTGGCACATGTGCATCGTCGAGGCGGACGCGGTCGTGGCCGGCGTGCCGGATGCGGTCGCGGTGCTCGCGGAGGCCGCCGCCGAGGGGCGCCCGATCACGCTCGTGTCGGGGCCGAGCGCCACCTCCGACATCGAGCTCGACCGCGTCGAGGGCGTGCACGGCCCGCGCACGCTCGACGTGATAGTCGTCTCGGCATGACACAGCTCGAAAAGGCCGAGGCGTTCCGCGCGCTGCACGAGGGCGACCCGTTCGTGTTCCCGAACCCGTGGGACGCGGGCTCCGCGCGCATGCTCGAGGCGCTCGGCTTCAAGGCGCTCGCGACCACGTCGTCAGGGTTCGCGTTCACGCGCGGCCTGCTCGACGGCGGCGTCACCCTCGCCGAGGTCGCCGACCACACGCAGCTGCTGAGCTCGGTCACGTCGGTGCCAGTGGCCGTCGACCTCGAGAACGGCTACGGCGACGCGCCCGAGGCGGCGGCGCTTGCGATCACGACGGTGGCCCAGGCGGGCGCCGTCGGCGGCTCGATCGAGGACTACGACGGCACCGACGCGCTGTACCCGCTGGACCTCGCGGTCGAGCGCGTGGCGGCGGCGGTCGAGGCCGCACGGGCGCTCGACTTCCCGTTCACGCTCACCGCACGCGCCGAGGGCCAGCTCCACAAGCCGGACCTCGACGACACGATCGCGCGCCTGCAGGCCTTCGAGCGAGCGGGCGCCGATGTCCTGTTCGCTCCCGGGCTGCGCAGCGGCGACGAGGTCCGCGCCGTCTGCTCGGCGGTGTCGCGCCCGGTGAACGTGCTGGGCCACAAGGGCCTGTCGATGGCCGAGATCGCCGGAGCCGGCGGGCAGCGCGTCAGCATCGGCGGCGCGCTGACCTGGGTCGCCGTCGCGGCCGCCGCCGACGCCGCCGCGCACCTGCGCGACGGGGACTTCTCGGTGCTGAACGCGCGGCCGCCGATCGGCGACTGGCTCGGCTAGTACACGCGTCGGCGGGCCGTCAGCGGCGAACGGTGAACCGTGCCTGGCGGCTACGGTGCCCGACCGCGGCGCGGAGCAGGTAGCTGCCCGGCCTGAGCGCACAGCCGACGAGACGGTTCGTCAGGACGAACGAATGGCGCCCCTGGCCGGCGATCTTGATGAACCGCCCGGTCGCGCGTCCGCGCCCGCCGACGCATGAGCGCTGCCGGACCGTGAACGTGACCGTGGCGGCGTGCGAGACGCTGTAGGTCACCTTCGGCTTGGCATGCCCCGTTGCTCGTGTCGCCGCGCGCAGCAATGTCAGCCTGGCGGCCCGACGCGTCGCCGGCGCGGGCGGAGCGGGTGCCGGCAGCTGCGGTGCCGGCGCGGCGACGGGCGTCGTGACAAGCGGCGCGGCGAGCGCGGCGGCGGCGTTCAGGCGCCCGCCGCTGACCGACTTGGCGGTCAGCGCGGCGAGCGGGTCCACCGACGCGAGCGTCGCGGCGCGGAGCGCTGATGCTGACGCCGACGGATTGGCGGCTCTGAGCAGTGCGAGCACGCCGGTGACATGCGGCGCGGCCATCGACGTGCCTGACAGCGGCACGTAGGGCGCACCCGCTCCCATCCAGGCCGACTCGACGTCGTTGCCGGGCGCGAACAGGTCGACGGTGGTGCGCCCGTAGTTCGAGAACACGGTCGGCTGATCGCGCGAGTCGGTCGCGCCGACGCACAGCACGTTCGCTGACGGGGCGTTGCACGGCGTGACCGGCGTGAAGTCGTTGTTGTCGCCGAAGCCGTCCCAGCCGCCGTTACCGGCCGCGACGACGTACAGCGTGCCGGGATGCGACGCGATGACGGCGTTCAGGATCGGCGAGTCGCCATCCGCGCCCAGTGACGCGTTGACGGCGACGATGCCGAGGTCGCCGGCGTAGTCGAACGCGTCCGCGATGTCCGAGAGGTAGCCGGATCCGCTGGCGTCCAGCGCGCGCAATGCCACCACTCGCGTGTCCGGTGCGACGCCGCTGATGCCGGCGGCGTTGTCGGACTGGGCGGCGATGATGCCGGTGACGTGCGAGCCGTGACCGTTGTTGTCGTTCGGGTCATTGTCGGCGAACGCGAAGTCCCATCCGTGCCAGTCGTCGACATAGCCGTTGACATCGTCGTCGATGCCGTTGCTCTCGCGTCCGGCTCCAAGTTCACCGGGGTTTCCGGTCAGGTTGCCGGCAAGGTCAGGATGCGCGCTGTTGACACCGGTGTCGACGACCGCGACGGTGACGCCCGCTCCGCGTGAGCGCAGCCACGCCTCGGGAGCGTCGATGTCTGCGTCCGCGAGGCCGGAGACGCCTAACACGTCCTGACCGGTGTTCTCGAGCGCCCACTGCAGCGGGAAGTACGTGTCGTTCGTGCTGGCGTGCAGTCGCCGGTCGGGCTCTGCCCATGCGACGTCAGGGTCTGCGTTGAGGGCGCGCAGCGCGTGGGTGCCCTCGCCGGCGTCGGCGAGCACCAGTTCGGTGCTCGGCAGCGTGAGGTTGCGCGCGAACGTGACGTCGGCGTTGGCGCGCAGCTCACGCCGGTCGGCGCCCGTCACATCGGCGTGGCGGTGCACGATGATGCGCTCGGGCGTGGTCGCGGCGCTTACGGACGCCGGGACTGCGAACAGGGCCAGGGTGATGATGAGCGCTGAGCGCAACAGACCAATCGGCATGTGCGCAACGTAGGTGCCTCTTTGGCGGCCACGCTCCCCGGACGGCTAGGCCGCCGGGTCGATCCTGAACGCGAAGCAGCCCGGGCCGGCGAAGTGCGCGTGCAGGAACGCGGCGTCGCCGGCCAGCAGCGCGCGGGCGCGCTCGGCCAGCGCGTTGCCCGGCACCACCTCGGCGTCGAGCATCATCGCGTCGTCGTCGTAGACGCGGACCGAGAACTGGCGGCCGTTGATCTGCTCCGGTAGGGCGTTGGGCTCGGCGCGGTGCTCCTCACAGCCGTCGGCGTGGACGAACACCGGCCCCTCGCCCGTGTACGGGCTGCGGACCGTGAACGGGTCGTACGGGAGCAGCAGCAGGTTGTCGCCGACCTTCGCATTGCGCAGGCAGCGGCGGCACGGGTTCGGGCCGTCGGCGACGACTTCGCGCCCGGCCGGGTCACACGGGTCGGCTGCGCCCGCGGGGAGCGCCTTCACGATGAACTCGGTCATGAGAGGTACAACGGCGGGCGCCACGGTTCTGTGATCAATAGTCGGTGGTGCGCGCTCGGTGGCGCGGGACCGCCTTGTAGCGCGGCTCGCCGCCGCGGTGCCAGAGCACATTGTCGACGGCCGTGGCGGTCGTGGCGCCGTGGGCCGCGACCAGGAGCTCGACCGCGTGCAGCGCGCACGCCCGGATCTCGACCTCCTCGGGCGAGTCGTGCTGGAGCAACTGCTCGGACTCGATCCGGGCGACGAGCTCGGGTTCGAACTCGAGCACGCCGTCGATCCGGAGCACGTGGGGCACCAGGTTGTCGGCGAACAACGTCAGCGCGGCCAGGTCGTCGGCCGGAGCGATGCCGGCGAGCGCGAGGTCGGCGGCCGCGATCTGGGCGCGCTTGAAGAACGGCACCGGCTCGCCCTCGTAGACGGAGACGTCCCGCCACGTCGGCCAGCTCGCGAGCCGCTCCGTGAGGCGGGTCGCGGAACCGTCACCGCTGCGGGCGAGCGCGAGGAACGAGCCGCCGTCCTCGTCGCGGACCCGCTCTCCCAGCTCGCGCAGGTGGACGGCGAAGTGGCCCATCAGCTCGTGCTCCGGGTCCTGGCCGACCGCGCCGGCGATCTCCTCGCGGCTGATCGCGGCCAGCGCGTCGGCGGTCCATGGCCCGTGCGCGCGCAGGCCCGCCTCGACCGTGCGGAAGCCCGACATCCCCGGCGCCTTGCGCAGCGTCGGGAACCAGCCCGACCCGAAGTTGATCGCGTTCAGCGTCACGCTGAACGCGGCGCGCTCCTCGAGACTCGCGCCCGCCAGGTCCGGCGCCGGCGGCGACTCGGCCGGCAGCGTGGCCGCATACGGGCCGATCGCGTCCTCCACCACGCGCACGTGCCGGGCGCGCGCAGCCACGCGCGCACACGCGCTCCGGATCTCGTCGGGCAGGGTCATCGATCGCGTGGCGGGGGCGCGCTGAAGCGGTCGGCGAGGCGACGGGCGGTATCCCTGAGCTGATCGACCAGCCGCGGCTTGCAGCGCACCTTCAGCGTCCCCAGCGCGCCGCCGGCGCGGATCCGGACCACCGGCGCGCCGTCGGGCGCGGGGGCGGGCAGCCGCAGCTGCTGGCTCGACAGCAGGCCACCGCCCGTGACCTCGACGTGCACGCCCTCCGGCACGATGATCTCGACCGTGCCGAGGAACGCCCGCGCGTCGATCTCGACCTCCGGACCGGGCAGCACGGCCTCGCGCAGGTCGAGCCGGACGGTGCCGAGCACCGTGGAGAAGCGGTTGCGCGGCGCGAGCGTCCAGCGGCCCTCTCGCACCAGGCTCGACAGCACGGTCCGACTGCGCTGCTCGGCCTGATCCAC
This sequence comes from uncultured Solirubrobacteraceae bacterium, assembly GCA_963792385.1. GTDB lineage: Bacteria > Actinomycetota > Thermoleophilia > Solirubrobacterales > Solirubrobacteraceae > DASSUW01. The sequence goes on from CAWBVZ010000007.1 coordinate 144,994, forward strand.
GACCGCCGCGGCGGCGAGGCCGGCCGTCGCCGCCGCCACGTCGTCGCGCGTGCGGGCGCTGTGGACCAGCTCCGCACGCTCGGCGAGATCCTCGATCGTGAGCCGACCGTCGACCGACGCCTCGCGCAGCAGCGCGAGCGCGATGTCGCGGTCGGCGTCGCTGGCGAGGAGAGGCTCTGGCACGCCGCGCAGAGTACTTCCGGAGCGCCCGCTACCGTCAACCGGAGGCATGCCGGACACCGCTTCGATCGACGCCCTGCTCGAGGGTCTCAACGAACCCCAACGCGACGCCGTCACGCACGGAGAGGGGCCGCTGCTGATCCTCGCGGGCGCCGGCTCGGGCAAGACCCGCGTGCTCACCCACCGGATCGCCTACCTGCTCCGCACCGGCCAGGCGCGCGCCGACGAGATCCTGGCGATCACGTTCACCAACAAGGCTGCGCAGGAGATGCGCGAGCGGGTCGAGCTGCTGGTCGGCCGCGCAACCCGCGCGATGTGGGTGATGACGTTCCACTCGGCCTGCGCCCGGATGCTCCGCGCCGACGCCCACCGGCTCGGCTACACGCGCCAGTTCACGATCTACGACGCCGCCGATTCACGCCGCTTGATCAAGAAGTGCCTCGACGACCTCGACATCGACCCGAAGCGCTTCACGCCGCGCGCGATGCAGGCCCAGATCTCCGACGCCAAGAACAAGCTCCGCTCCGCCGACGACTACCGCCAGATGGTCGGCACCTTCTTCGAGCAGACGGTCGCCGACGTCTACGAGCTCTACGAGCGCGAGATCCACCGCATGAACGCGATGGACTTCGACGACCTCCTGTTCCGCGCGGTCAACCTGCTCGAGCTCTTCCAGGAGGTCCGCGACCGGTACGCCACCGCGTTCCGCTGGATCCTCGTCGACGAGTACCAGGACACCAACCACGCCCAGTACCGCTGGCTCCAACTGCTCTCCTCCGAGCACCGCAACCTGGCGGTTGTGGGCGACGACGATCAGTCGGTGTATGGATTCCGCGGAGCCGATATCCAGAACATTTTGGGGTTCGAGGAAGACTTCCCCGACGCTCACGTGGTGAAGCTGGAGCAGAACTACCGCTCGACGCAGACGATCCTGTCCGGCGCGAACGCGGTGGTCGCGCACAATCATGGGCGCAAGAGCAAGGCACTGTGGACCGACGTGGGCGAGGGGGATCCGATCCGGATCCGGGAGCTCGCGGACGAGCACGCGGAGGCGCGGTTCGTCGCCGCGGACATCCAGCGGATGGTCGACGAGGGTGTCTCGCGGAGCGAGATCGCCGTCTTCTACCGGACGAACGCGCAGTCGCGGGTGCTCGAGGACATGCTCGTGCGGGCGCAGATCGGCTACCAGGTGATCGGCGGCACGAAGTTCTATGACCGGGCCGAGGTCAAGGACGCGATGGGGTACCTGACGTTCCTCGTGAACCCGCAGGACGCGGGCGCGTTCACGCGGATCGCCAACTCGCCGCGGCGCGGGCTCGGGCAGACGTCGCTCTCGCGCGTGCTGTCGCACGCCGACACGATGGGCATCCCCGTGTGGGACGCGGCGGCCGATCCCGACTCGGTGACCGCGCTCGGTGCGGCCGCGAAGAAGGCACTCGGGCGCTTCATGTCGACGATGGAGCGGTTGAAGGAGCGCGTCGAGGCGGGGACGGCAGTCGGCGACCTCCTGCAGGAGACGCTGAGCGAGTCCGGGTACCTGGAAGCGCTCGAGGCCGAGCGGACGATCGAGGCGCAGGGGCGGATCGAGAACCTCGAGGAGCTCGTGAGCGTCGGCCGCGAGTACGACGCGACCGCCCCCGAGGGTGGCTCGCTCGAGGAGTTCCTGCAGCAGATCTCGCTGCTGGCCGACGCCGACAACCTGCGTGACGACGAGGGCCTCGTGACGCTGATGACCCTTCACAACGCGAAGGGGCTCGAGTTCCCGATCGTGTTCATCATCGGGATGGAGGACGGCGTCTTCCCGCACTCGCGCGCGCTCGACGAGGGCAGCCTCGAGGAGGAGCGCCGGCTCGCCTACGTCGGCATCACCCGCGCGATGACCGACCTCACGCTCACCTCCGCGCGTCGGCGGAACTCGTTCGGAGCGAACTCGTTCGGCGTCCGCTCGCGCTTCATCGACGAGATCCCGCAGGAGCTGACCGACCAGGCCCAGCGCGCCGCCGCGGGCCTTCCCACCGGCCGGATCGCCTCGTGGGCGGGCGCCGCCGCCGCGTCCGCGGAGGCGTCGAGCATGGGCGCGGCTCCGTCGGGCGACGCCGCCGGGCAGGTCTTCCGGCTCGGTGACGACATCGTGCACGCCACGCTCGGCGAGGGCGTGGTGACCGGTACTGAGCCGGGCGGGATCGTGGTCGTGCGGTTCGCGGGCGACGGCAGCGAGCGCAAGCTGATGGCCGACTACGCCCCGATCCGGCGCCGCTGACGCGGTTTCCGGCTCACCCGTAGCATCGCTCACGTGCGCCGCCTGGTCGTCTTCGTCTGTGTCGTGGTCTTCGTTGACACGATGTTCTACGCCGCGATCACGCCGCTGCTGCCGTCGCTGAGCGACCAGTACGACCTGTCCAAGACCGGCGCTGGGATCCTGGCCGCCGCGTATCCGGCCGGGACGTTCGTGGGCGCGCTCCCCGGCGGCTGGATGGCGGCGCGGATCGGCGTGCGGCCGACCGTGCTGCTCGGCCTCGGCCTGCTGGTGGTCGCGAGCGTCACGTTCGCTTTCGCGAACTCCGTCGTGGTGCTCGACATCGCGCGCTTCTTCCAAGGGATCGGCGGGGCGGCTTCGTGGGCGGCGGCGCTGGGCTGGCTGATCGGCGCCGCCCCGCGCGAGCGGCGCGGGCAGCTGATCGGCACCGCGCTCGCGGCGGCGGTCGCCGGCGCGCTGTTCGGGCCCGTGATCGGCGCCGCCGCCGACGCGATCGGCCAGAAGCCCGTGTTCGGCGGCGTCGCCGTCCTCGGCCTGGTGCTGATGGTGTGGGCGCTGCGGATGCCGGCGGCGCAGCCGGGCACCGCCACGCCGCTGCGGACGATGCTGTGGTCGCTGTTCGACCGCCGGGTGGCGGCCGGCATGTGGCTCACGACGCTCCCCAGCGTGCTGTTCGGAACCGTCAGCGTGCTCGGTCCGCTGCGAATGGACGAGCTCGGCGCCGGGACGGCCGCGATCGCCGCCGCCTTCCTCGGCGCCGCCGCGCTGGAGGCGACGGCGGCCCCGCTGATGGGGCGCCTGTCCGACCGTCGCGGACGACTCGTGCCGAGCGTGATCGGCGTCGCCACCGGCGGCGTGGCGATGGCCGTTCTGCCATGGCCGAGTACGGCGTGGGTGCTCGGGGCGCTGATCGTTCTGGCCGGCCCGGCGATCGGGATCCTCTACACGCCGGCGATGGCGACGCTCAGCGACGGCGCCGAGCGTTTCGGCGTCGCGCAGGGCTTCGCCTTCGGCTTCGTGAATCTCGCGTGGGCGAGCGGCCAGGCCGTCGGCGACGCCGGCAGCGCCTGGCTCGCGGACACCGCCGGGGACCACGTCCCGTACCTGATCCTCACCGGCGCGTGCGTGGTGACGTTCGTGTTCCTCGCGCGCGAGCTCGCGCGCCGTCCGCCCCGCCGGGCGCTAGCCTCCCGGCCCTGATGGCGGCCGGGATCATCGACGGAAAAGCAATCGCCCAGCAGGTGCGCTCCGAGGTAGCGGAGGACGTCGCCGCGTGGGTGCGCGCCGGGCACGACCCGCCCGGCCTGGCCACGGTTCTGGTCGGCGACGACCCGGCGTCGGCGAAGTACGTCGGCGGCAAGCAGCGGGCGTCCGCGGAGGTCGGCGTCGCGGGGTTCGACCACCGGCTGCCCGCGGACGCGAGCCACGACGAGGTCGAGCGGCTGCTGCGCGAGCTCAACGAGGATCCGCGCGTGTCGGGCATCCTGCTCCAGCTCCCGACCCCGCCGCAGGTCGACGGCTCCGCGCTGACCGAGATCATCGACCCGGCCAAGGACGTCGACGGCCTGACCCCGATCTCCGCCGGCCTGCTCGCCAAGGGCCGGCCCGGGCTGCGGCCCTGCACGCCGCAGGGCGTGATCGAGCTGCTGCGCCGCTACGACGTCGAGCTCGAGGGGGCCGAGGCCGTCGTCGTCGGCCGCTCGGACCTGGTCGGCAAGCCGCTCGCCGCGCTGCTGCTGGCCGCCAACGCCACGGTCACGACCTGCCACTCGCGGACCCGCGACCTCGGGGCCGTGTGCCGGCGTGCCGACGTGCTGGTCGCTGCCGTCGGCAGCCCGGGCCTCGTGCGCGGCGACTGGGTCAAGGAGGGCGCGGTGGTGATCGACGTCGGCAGCCCCGCCGGCGACGTCGAGTTCGACGCGGCGGCCGAGCGCGCCCGCCTGATCACGCCCGTTCCGGGCGGCGTCGGGCCGATGACGATCGCGATGCTGCTGCGCAACACGCTCCAGGCCGCGCGCGCCGAGGCCGGGGAGCCGGTGTGGGCGTAGAGCGCCTGCGCGCCGGAGAGTGGCTCGCCGCCGTCGGCGGCGTGGTGTTGGTGGTCTCGCTCTTCCTGCCCTGGTACGGGCTCCTGGGCGCCGACGTCAGCGGGTTCGAGGCCCTCAGCGTGATCGACCTGCTGCTGGCGCTGCTCGCGCTGCTGGCGATCGCGCTCGCCGTTCTCCAGGCCACGCAGGACTCCCCGGCGATGCCGGTGGGGGCCGCGGTCCTGACCGCGACGCTGGGGATGCTCGGCGTCCTGCTCGTGCTGTTCCGGATCGTCTTCGAGCCCGAATCGTCTGCGCTCGAGGTCGAGATCGGCGCCTGGATCGCCCTTGCCGCGACCGTCGCGATCGCCGCCGGCGGCTGGCTCTCGCTCATGAACGAGCACGTGCGCGGCCTGCCGCCCGACGTCGAGCCCGAGCTGCGGCCGACGCCGGTGGCCTGAGCGGACTCGAACCGCCTCAGGCTCCTAGAATCGCCCCGGATGCTCAGCCGCGACCAGGTCCTGCACGTCGCCAAGCTCGCCCGCCTCGAGCTCACCGAGGACGAGATGGAGCGTTTCTCGGGCGAGCTCTCGAAGGTGCTCGACTACATCGAGAAGATCTCCGAGCTCGGCGACCTCGACGACATCGAGCCGACCAGCCACGTCGTCGCGGTCGAGAATGTCCTGCGCGCCGACGAGCCGCGGCCGTCGCTGCCCGTCGAGGTTGCGCTCGAGAACGCTCCCGACCCGGCGCTCGGCGGCTTCCGCGTGCCCAGCCCGGGAGCGGGATGAGCGACGTCCTCGACCTCACCGCGGCCGAGGCGGCCGCACGTGTCCGCGCGGGTGATCTCGACCCCGCCGACCTGTGGCGGGCCTATCGCGAGCGCGCGGCCGCCGACGATCTGAACGCGTTCACGTGGGTGGCCGGCGAGGAGCCGCCGGTGATCGACCGCGACGCGCCGCTCGGCGGCGTCCCGCTCGGCGTCAAGGATCTGTTCTGCACTCGCGGGATCCCGTCCCAGGCCGGGTCGAAGATCCTCGAGGGCTACCGGCCGCCGTACACGGCCACCGCCGTCGAACGCATCGTCTCCGAGGGCGCGCCGGTCCTGGCGAAGACCAACCAGGACGAGTTCGCGATGGGCTCCTCGACCGAGAACTCCGCCTACGGCCCGACGCTGAATCCGTGGGACCGCTCGCGCGTGCCCGGCGGCTCGTCGGGCGGCTCGGCGGCGGCGGTGGCGGCGGGCACGGTGCCGTGGGCGATCGGGACGGACACCGGTGGCTCGATCCGCCAGCCGGCGGCGCTGACCGGCATCGTCGGCCTGAAGCCCACGTACGGCGCGGTCTCCCGCTACGGGATGATCGCGTTCGCGTCTTCGCTCGACCAGGCCGGCCCGTTCACGCGCGACACCACGGACGCCGCGCTGCTGCTCGGCGCGATGGCGGGCGCCGACCCGTGCGACTCGACGTCGCTCGGCCTGCCCGAGCCGGTGCAGCTGCCGACCGCGACCGACCTCTCGGGCATCCGCCTCGGCGTGCCGGAGGAGCTGACCGGCGAGGGGATCGAGCCCGGCGTCCTCGACGCCTTCCAGGCGACGCTCGACCTCGCTCGCGAGCTCGGCGCGACGGTCGAGCCGATGCGGCTCCCGCATGCGCCGCACGGCATCGCCGCCTACTACCTGATCGCGCCCGCCGAGGCGTCGAGCAACCTCGCCCGCTACGACGGCGTCCGCTACGGCTTCCGTGCCGAAGGCGCCCGCGACCTGCTGGCGATGTACACGCGGACGCGCGACGACGGCTTCGGCGCCGAGGTCAAGCGGCGCATCATGCTCGGTACGTACGCGCTCTCGAGCGGCTACTACGACGCCTACTACGGCCGCGCCCAGAAGGTCCGCACGCTGATCGCGCAGGACTTCCACGAGGCGTGGGAGCGGTTCGACTTCGTCGTCACGCCGACCGCCCCCGGCGTCGCGTTCGAGCTCGGCGCGAAGACGGCCGACCCGCTGGCGATGTACATGAACGACGTCTGCACCGTCCCCATGTCGCTCGCGGGCATCCCGGCCATCTCGATCCCGAACGCGCTCTCCGAAGGCCTGCCGGTCGGATTCCAGATCGCCGGCCCGGCGTTCAGCGAGAGCCGCATCATCGACGCAGCGCACGCGCTCGAACAGGCGATCGGCTTCGACGGATCGGCGGCCCGGACATGACGGACTACGAACCCGTCATCGGCCTCGAGATCCACGTCCAGCTCGACACGCGGACGAAGATGTTCTGCGGCTGCGAGCTGAGCTTCGGCGAGGAGCCGAATACGCGCACCTGCCCGGTCTGCCTCGGCCTGCCCGGGTCGCTGCCGGTGATCAACGCCCGCGCCGTCCACTACGGGCTGCTGATGGCGATGGCGCTGGACTGCGAGATCGCGCCGCGGTCGATCTTCCACCGCAAGAACTACTTCTATCCCGACCAGGCCAAGAACTACCAGATCTCCCAGTACGACATCCCGCTCTGCACCGGCGGGCGGCTGGGCGACGTGCGGCTCCACCGGATCCACCTCGAGGAGGACGCGGCGAAGCTCGTGCACGTCGGGCAGTCGGGCCGGATCCACGGCTCGGACGCCTCGATCGTCGACTACAACCGCGGCGGCACGCCGCTGGCCGAGATCGTCACCGAGCCGGACATCCACTCGGCCGAGCAGGCGCGCGACTGGCTGACCCTGCTGCGCGAGACGCTGCGCCAGCTCGGCGTCAGCGACGTGAACATGGAGGAGGGGTCGCTGCGCTGCGATGCCAACGTCTCGATCCGGCCCGTGGGCAGCACCGAGCTGGGGACGAAGACCGAGCTCAAGAACATGAACTCGTTCCGCTTCCTGGCGCTGGGCATCGACGCGGAGATCCGGCGGCAGAAGGCGCTCGTCGCGGCCGGCGAGCCGGTCGTGCAGGAGACGCTGCACTTCGACCCCGCGACCGGCGGCCTGACTTCGCTGCGCTCCAAGGAGGAGGCGCACGACTACCGCTACTTCCCCGAGCCCGACCTCGTGCCCGTCGCGCCGACAGAGGACATGCTGGCGGCCGCCCGTGCCGAGCTGCCGGAGCTGCCGGCTGCCCGCGAGGAGCGCTACGTGAGCGAGTGGAGCCTCCCGGCGGACACCGCGCGGCTGTTCGCGTTCGAGCCCGAGTGGGGCGACTTCTTCGAGGCCGCCACCGGCGCGACCAGCGCGGAGCCGCGCACCGTCGCGAACTGGGTGACCGAGCTGCGCGGCCGTGCCGACTCCCCGGAGGGCATCGCGCCGGCGGCGCTCGCCAAGCTCGTCGACCTCGTCGACGCGCGCACGGTGACCGCCGGGAACGCGCGCGTCGTGCTCGACCGGATGGTGGCCGGCGGCGGCGATCCGGCGGAGATCGTCGCGCGCGAGGATCTCGGCGCGATGGGCGACTCGGACGAGCTTGCCGGGATCGTCGCCAAGGTGATCGAGGACAACCCCGACGTGGCCGAGCGGGTCCGCGAGGGCAACGCGAAGGCGATCGGGGCGCTCGTCGGGCCGATCATGCGCGAGACCAAGGGCAAGGCCGACGGCGGCGAGGTCAACCGCCTGATTCGAGAGCAGCTCGGCGTCTAGGACGCCGCCCGCGCATTACCAGCCGCCCGGCGGCCGGCCTCTCGGCTCGCGCACCTCCAGGACGTCGACGAGGCCTGAAATGCGCTCGATCAGGCCGCGCCGCAGCCGCGGCTCGACCTCGACGGCGAGCTCGAGCTCGGCCGTGCCGTCGATCCCGCCGCGACTGAACACGAGCGCGACGACGGTGCCCTGGCGGCGGCAGCACGTCGCCATGACGCGCTGCGGCACGTCGGGCCGGTCGGACACGACGAGGTCGAGCTGACAGACGGCCTCAAGGCGGGCGGTACCGGGAAGGACGAGCATGGCGGGACTCCTTGGAGTCCTCGAAGCCCACGCTGCCGTCCTGCTGCCGCCGCAGGCCCGAAGACGATCGAGCCTGCGTGAAAACGCAGGTGCTAGGCGGTAATGACGATGCGGACGGCGGGCATCGGGACGAAGCGTACCATTGCCCGTATGGCCAGATTGATCCGCATGGACGACACGGGACACACCACCGTGGCAGAGTGGACCGCGGCGGACGAGACGTCGTTCGACGCGGCGGTGACCGCCTTCCGGCAGCAGCTCGACGCCGGCCTGTACGCCGTCGTCACCGAGGGCGAGGGCCACGCGCGCCAAGTGGACGAGCTGCCGTTCGACGCCGAGCTCGTGATCCTGCGGCGGCCGATCGCCGGCGGGTGAGCGCGGGGGTCCTTCCCGAGACCGCGGCCGTCCACTGGCGGCCGCGCGTCGACGAGCGGCGCCTGACCCGTCGCGGGCGGCTGTGGACGCTCACGACGGTGGCCCACACGGTCCCGTTCACGGCGGCGGCGGCGCTGCTGTTCGCGCTGCAGCCGCTGTCGGCTCCGCTCGACGTGATCCTGCTCGCGCACGCATGGGCGATTCCGGAGCTGTACGCCAAGCGCGGCGCGACGGTGCTCCGGCGCCGGCCGCGCGCCGCCGACGGGCCGGAGCGCACCGCGCTCGGCCTGCTGGGTGACCTGATCGGTCACGAGGCACGCGCGCTGCACGCCCGCACCGGTCTCGTGGTCGAGCGCGGTGCGCTCGGCGTGTGGGTCGTGGGGGAGGGAGGCGCGCTGCTCGTGCGCGGCCGCCGCGTCGACTGCTGGTGCGTGCACGTGGAGGACCGGCGGCTGCCGTCGGCCGACCGGATCGCGCACCTGCTGCTCGCGCTGCGCACCGACGAGCAAGGATTCGCGACCGTCGCCAACCTCGCGTTCAGCGGCGCCCGCTGGCGTGTCCGCCGGCGGTTGCCACCGGCTCAGCGGCCGGCGCTCGACGCTGCCCACTAGACCGCGTGTCGAACCGCCCGCGCGGGATTCCATACAGCGGTCCATGTCGCAAACCGGCTGCAAAGCCGACCATGTCTCTCATGAGCCACACCCCCGCTTCCTCGCAGGTTCGCCGAATGGTCCTCGTCCCCGCCGTGAGCCCCGGCCGCGGCGACGAGCTCGTCCGTCGCTACCGCCTTGCGCGGTTGCGGCTGTCGGGTCGCGAGGCCGTGGCTGCCGCCCGCCCTCTCCCACCGGCGCGCAGCTGAGCACCCACCGCTCCCCGGCCGCGCGTCACTCCCTCCTCCCTTGACGCGCGGCCGGGCGCGGTACCCTTTGGCCATGGACGAAACGGCGTCCGGCGGCCTCCTCAGACGCGTGCTCGCATGGGCGATCGTGATCGCCGTCGCGATCATCGTGCTGAAGCTGGCGCTCGGGGCCGTTTTCGGCCTTTTGCAGGTCTTCTTCTCGATCGCGCTGCTCGTGGTCGTGGTGATGGGCGTCTTCTGGGCGCTCCGCCACCTCTGATGCCCTACCTCATCATCTGCCTGTCCTTCGGCCTGGCCGGTGGCTTTGTCGGGCGCGCGAAGGGCTCCTCGTTCGTGCTCTGGTTCCTGATCTCGGCGATCGTGCCGGTCCTGGGCCTGCTCGCCGCGCTGCTCTACCGCTACGAGACGAACGAGGTCCGCCGCCAGTGCCCGCGCTGCGGAAAGGTGATCAAGCTGCACGATCAGGTCTGCATGGGCTGCGGCGAGGACCTCGACTTCCCGGAGACGGCGATCGTGCCAGAGTCAGCCGCCACCGCCTCCCGCCGTTAGACTGGCCGCGATATGCGAGCCGTCGATGCGGTGATGGAATGCCTGAAGGCGGAGGGCGTGGACGTCGTGTTCGGCTATCCCGGCGGCGCGAACCTCCCGACCTACGACGCCTTCGTGGACGCGGGGATCAAGCACGTGCTCGTCCGCCACGAGGCCGGCGGCGGTCACGCCGCCGAGGGCTACGCGAAGGCGACGGGCCGCGTGGGCGTCGTATTCGCCACGTCAGGGCCGGGCGCGACGAACATCGTCACGCCGCTGACCGACGCGATGATGGACTCGGTGCCGATCGTCGCGTTCACCGGCCAGGTGCGGACCGACCTGCTCGGCACCGACGGGTTCCAGGAGGCGGACACGTTCGGCATCACGATGTCGATCGTCAAGCACTCGTTCATGATCCAGCACCCGACGGAGATCCCGCGGGCGGTGCACGAGGCGTTCCACCTCGCGCGCACTGGCCGGCCGGGCCCCGTGCTGATCGACATGCCCGTCGACCTCACGCGCGCCGAGATCGACTACGCCCCGGTCGTCGACGTCCGCCTGCCGGGCTATCAGCCGACGACGGAGGGCAACTCGAAGCAGATCCGCCTGGCCGCGAAGGCGCTCGCCAACGCCCGCCGGCCGGTCATCTATGCGGGCGGCGGCGTGATCAACGCGAACGCCGCGGACGAGTTGCGCGAGCTGGTGAGGTCCGACCGCCTGCCGGTCACCTGCACGCTGATGGGCCTCGGCGCGTACCCGGCCCCGGACCCGCAGTGGCTCGGGATGCTCGGCATGCACGGCACGCGCACGGCCAACTACGCGATGGACGAGGCCGACCTGATCGTCGCCGTCGGCGCGCGGTTCGACGACCGCATCACCGGCAAGCTGTCCGAGTTCGCGCCACGGGCCAAGTTCATCCACATCGACATCGACCCGGCGGAGATCTCCAAGAACGTCCCCGCCCATATCCCGATCGTCGGCGACGCCAAGAACGTCCTCGCGCGGCTCACCAACGAGTACCGCGCGCTCGGGTCCGACCCGTCGCGGCTCGCGGCCTGGTGGGAGCGGATCGAGCAGTGGCGCGGCCAGCACCCGCTCCGCTACGACGACTCGACCGACACCGAGATCAAGCCGCAGCTCCTCGTCGAGGCGCTGTACAAGGCCACCGGCGGGGACTGCATCCTGTCCTCGGATGTCGGCCAGCACCAGATGTGGGCCGCCCAGTACTTCCACTTCGCCAAGCCGCGCCGCTGGATCAACTCCGGCGGGCTCGGGACGATGGGCTTCGGCCTCCCGGCCGCGATCGGCGCCGCCGTCGGCTGCCCCGACGTGCCGAGCGTGCTGCTGACCGGCGACGGCTCGTTCCAGATGAACAGCCAGGAGCTCGCGACCTGCAAGGAGCACGAGATCCCGGTCAAGGTCGTGATCATGAACAACGGCTACCTGGGCATGGTGCGCCAGTGGCAGGAGCTGTTCTGGGACCGGCGCTATTCGAACGTGGACATGGGCAACTGGCCCGACTGGGTCAAGCTCGCCGAGGCCTACGGCGCCACCGGCGTGCGGCTGACCGACAAGACCACGCTCGAGGCCGACCTGCGGGCGGCGATCGAGACGCCCGGCCCGGTCGTCGTGGACGTCCGCGTCACGCGCGAGGAGAACACGTACCCGATGATCGCGCCCGGCGCCGCGGCGCGTGAGATGGTGGGCTGATGGGCGAGCCCGGCACCAAGGAGCCGCTCACGCTCGCCGAGCTGGAAGCGACGACGGCCGTCCGCAGCGGCCGCAAGCACATCCTCTCGATCCTGGTCGAGAACAAGCCCGGCGTGCTCACGCGGATCGCCGGCCTGTTCGCCCGCCGCGGCTTCAACATCGACACGCTCGCCGTCGGGCCCACCGACGACGACGCGCTGTCGCGGATCACGCTCACCCTCGACGGGGCGATGCACCCGATCGACCAGGTCACGAAGCAGCTACACAAGCTCGTCAACGTGATCAAGATCCGCGACCTCGAGCCGGCTGAGACCGTGTCGCGCGAGCTCGCGTTGTTCAAGATCACCGCCGACGGCCCAGCCCGCGGCGAAGTGATGCAGGTCGTCGAGATCTTCCGCGGCAAGATCATCGATGTAACCCGCCGCTCACTTATCGTGGAGGTCACTGGCACATGGGACAAGGTCGAGGCCTTCGAGCGAATGGTGCGCCCATTCGGGCTGGTGGAGATGGCGCGCACGGGCGAAATCGCGATCTCACGCGGGCGCAGCGAGACTTGATGCGGCTCCGGCGAGCGCTGGTCGGGACGCTCCTGGCGGCGGTCGCCGTGCCGGCGGCCGCGCAGGCCGCCGACTACGGCGGCGGGACCGCGATGAAGAGCGTCGCGAAGTCGAAGCGCCAGCTCACGACCGTGACCGTGCGCACCCGTAGCGATGGCAAGGCGTTCGTCCGCGCGTTCCTACAGGCCCGCTGCGGGTCGAGCTTGGTGGGGCGGACCGTGAGGCCCACGGCGACCGGCGCGTTCACGCTCGACGCGACCGTGCGCAGCCGCACCGGCGACCTGCGCCGAACCGCCCAGATCACGATCCAGGGGACCGTGGCCGGTACGTCCGGCTCCGGCACCGCGACCGCGAAGCTGACGTTCCGGCGCGGCGGCCGCGTCGTCGGGGGCTGCACCACGGGTAGACGCGCCTGGCAGATTCGCGCCGCGGTGGTCGACCCGCTGGTCGGCCCGCCGAAGGCGAACGCCGCCTACTACGGGCTCACGAGCCAGACCACCAAGAGGCAGCCGCGCGCGTTCACGCTGCGCGTCAACAGCGGCGCCGGGCGCGTGCAGAGCGCGGTGTTCGAGTACCGCAACACCTGCCGCCACGGGTCCATCGAGGCGAACAACGTCACGCCCGGAGGCCGGATCAGGGCCGACGGCACCTTCAGCCTGCGCGAGCGCTTCACGGTGCGGTTCGCAAACGGCAGCGAGCGCTTCCTCGTGAAGGTCGACGGCCGCTTCACGCCGACCGGCGTCAACGGCAGCCTGTCCGTGAAGTCGGTGGCGCGCTCGCCGTCCGGTGGCGTGGTCGACCGCTGCCAGACCGGCCGCCTGGGCTTCGCGGCTGCGCTCTGAGGCCCCCGTGTCCGGAGTGACCGCCCCGATCACTGCTCGCGGGCACGGCGTCCTGCTCGACGGCGAGGCGCGTGCGCGCCTGCGCGAGCGCTGCGAGGCCGCCGTCCGCCGCGCTCGCCGCAGCGGCCGCGAGGTGCTCGCGGGCCTTACCGTGCCGGTGGCTGCGAGCCTCGACCCGAGCGCCGTGGCGTTCGCCTCGCGGCGCGCTGACGAGCCGTGGTTCTGCTTCGAGCAGCCCGACCGCGGCGGCGCGGCGCTCGCGGCCCTTGGCTGCGTGCGGCGGCTCGAGGGCTACGGCGCGGGGCGTTTCGACCGCGCCGCGGCGGCCTGGCGCGAACTGGCCGGGTCGGCGGAGGCCGACGCCCCGGACGGCCCGGCGGGCGCCGGGCTCGTGGCCGTCGGCGCGTTCGCGTTCGCGGACGACGGCGGCGCGGCGCCGCACTGGGCGGGGTTCGAGGCCGCCGACCTGATCGTTCCCGAGGTCGCGCTCGCGCGCCGCGGGGGAGACGTCCGCCTGACGCTCGCCGTGCTGGCCGCGCCCGACGACGTGCCGGAGGAGCTGGCGGCGCGGCTCGAGCGCCGCGCCCGCGAGCTGCGCACCGATCCGCTGCCACTGCTCGACCCGGCGCCGGCCGGCCGCTTCCGGATCGCCTCGATCGCGCCGCCCGAGCACTACGAGGCGGCCGTCGCACGGGCTGTCGAGCGGATCCGCGCGGGCGACTTCGAGAAGATCGTGCTCGCCCGCGAGGTCGCCGTCCATGCGCCTGCCGATCACGACGCGGCCGCCGTCTTCGGCGTCTTGCGCGCCGCGTTCGCGTCCTGCTACGTGTTCTGCGCCGGCCGCGGCGACGCCGCCTTCATCGCCGCCTCGCCGGAGCTGCTCGTCCGCCGCGAGGGCCTCCGCGCCTCCACCGTGGCGCTCGCAGGCTCGACCCGCCGGTCGGCCGACCCGGCCGTCGACGACCACCTCGGCGAGCAGCTCATGCGCTCCGACAAGGACCGCGAGGAGCAGGAGATCGTGACCCGCCGGATCGCCCGCGCGCTGCGTCCGCACGCCGTGTGGGTGACGGCGCCGGACGAGCCCGCGATCGTCAAGGTCGCGAACATCCAGCACCTCGCGACGCCGATCCGCGCGCAGCTCACGCACCCGCGCAGCGCGATCGAGCTGGCCGGGCTCCTACACCCGACGCCGGCGGTCGGCGGCGAGCCGCACGCCGCCGCCGCGCCGCAGATCCCGGCGCTCGAGGGGCTCGACCGCGGCTGGTACGCCGGGCCGGTGGGATGGACGGACGCCAACGAGGACGGCGAGTTCTGCGTGGCGCTGCGCTGTGCGCTCCTGCGCGGGCGCGAGGCCCGGCTGTACGCCGGGGTGGGCGTCGTACGCGACTCCGACCCGGCGGCCGAATTGGCGGAGACCGAGGTCAAGCTCGGCGCGCTGCTGCCCGTCCTGTCGGGCTGAGCCAGGCTCAGCGGCCGAAGCGCCGCTTCCAGCGCCGGCCGGCACGCTTGGCGCGCGTCTCCAGCGATCCGCGCAGCCCGCGGTGCTCGGGCAGGTCCCTGGCCTCGTCGGCGTCGATCGTGAGCGTGACCCGCTTCTCGGTGATGCGGGCGACCTCCGGCGCATCGACGAAGCGGCGGCCGCTCGGGGTGGTCACGATGATGCCGTCGAAGAGATGCTCGCGCTCGAGTTCGAGCACGCGGTACACGGTGCCGAGCTGCGCTCCGTCGGCGGTGTGCACGGGCACGCCCCGCGGCAGCACCTTGTAGCCGATCTGCGGTCCGTCGTCGTCGTCCATCGGCGTGGAAGGGTACGGTGCGCGGGTGCTGGCGGTTCCGTACCGGCTTGAGCTCCGCCGCAAGGTCGCGCGTGCGGGGACCGGGATCCTCCTGGCCTTTGTCGTCGCCGTCGGCACGATTGCCGTCGCCGGGCGCGCCGATGACCTGAACCTGCGGTGGTTCGACGCGGTCGCGATCGCCGGCGCTGTTCTGCTGGCGGCTGCCTTCTACACCGGCCGCCGGCGCCGCCTGCGCGACCAGCTCGCCCGTCTGCCCGAGCTCGACCCCGCGGCCGAGCGCGTGGCGCCGCGCGGCGTACGCTGGGGCAAGCTGGTCGTCCCGGTGGTCGTCGGCGGGCTGCTCCTGGGCGGCATCGCGCTCGTGCTCGACTTCGAGATCGACAACCTGGCCGTGGTGCTCGCGATCGCGCTCGGCGGCGTCCTCGGCGACGACGCAGCCGGCGCGTGGATGATGGCGCGATACGAGCGCGAGCACGGCGGCACGGTCTATCGCGTCGAGGATCCCGCGGGCACCGACGCCGGCCTCGCCTGGGCGACGTAGATGCTGCTCCGCGCGGTCGTCCCCGAAGACCTCCCGATCTTCTTCGCGCACCAGAGCGACCCGGAGGCGAGCGTGATGGCGGCCTTCCCGGCCCGCGAGTACGACGCGCACATGGCGCACTGGACCAACACCGTCCTCCCCAACGAGACCGGGTTCGCGCGGACGATCGTCGTCGAGCAGCAGGTGGCCGGCAACATTGTCAGCTGGGCGGCGGACGGCCGGCGGCTGGTCGGCTACTGGATCGGCCGCGACTTCTGGGGCCAGGGGATCGCGACGCGCGCGCTGGCGGAGTTCCTCGATCAGGTGGTGACCGAGCGGCCGCTGCACGCGCTGGTGACGCCGGGCAACATCGGGTCGATCCGCGTACTGGAGAAGTGCGGGTTCGTGCGCGTCGCCGAGGACGAGGAGGAAGTCACGCTGGAGCTGCCAGCGACAGCGCGAACAACCCCGCCTCGTCCGTGAACCACTCCGCCAGCTCGAGCCCGCAGGCCGCGTAGTCGGCCTTCAGCCGGGCAGGGGTGAACTTGGCCGAGATCTCGGTCCGCAGCTCCTCGCCGCGGGCGAACTCGACGTCGAGGTCGAGCGCGCCGATCCGCACGTGACAGGCGCGGCGGGCGCGCAGGCGCATCTCGATCCACTCGTGCTCGGGATCGAAGAACGCGACGTGCTCGAACAGCTCGGTCGGGAAGTCGGCGTCGAGCTCGCGGTTGAGGACGTGCAGGACATTGAGGTTGAACTCGGCGGTCACGCCGGCCGCGTCGTCGTACGCGGCCTCCAACACGTCGATGTCCTTGACGAGGTCGGTGCCGAGCAGCAGGTAGTCGCCGGGGGACAGCAGCGCGGCGATCGCGCGCAGGAAGCGCCGGCGGGCGCCGGGCGCGAAGTTGCCGATCGTGCCGCCGAGGAAGGCGACGACGCGCGGCCGGTCCGGCTCGGGCGGCGGGATCTGCGGCAGATGGCGCTCGAAGTCGCCGACGATGCCGTGGATGTCGAGCGCCGGGTACTCGTCGGCGAGCGCCGCGGCGCAGTCGCGCACGGTCTGCTCGGCGACGTCGAACGGCACGTAGCGCCAGAGCGTCGCGGCGCGCTCCATCGCGTCGAGCAGCACGCGCGTCTTGGACGCCGTGCCCGAGCCGAGCTCGACCAGCTCGGCCATGCCCGTGCGGCGCACGATCGCGTCGGCGTCGTGCCGCAGGATCGCGCGCTCGGTCCGCGTCGGGTAGTACTCCGGCAGCTCGCAGATCTGGTCGAACAGCTCGGCGCCGCGAGCGTCGTAGAGGTGCTTGGGCGGCAGCTCCTTGAACGGTCGCGTGAGCCCGTCGAGCACGTCCTCGGGCAGCGCGCGCGGCGCTCCGTCGCCGACGTGGACGTCGATCCGCAGGGCGCCCGTGCCGGTGCTCATGCGTCCCATGCCAGCCTCACTCCCGAGAAGATCTGGCGCCGGTACGGCAGATCCCAGTTGCGGAACGTCGGCGTCGCCACGCGTGCCCGGGTGGCCCACGAGCCGCCCCGCAGGACCTTATAGCCGTCGCCGAAGAACACCTCGGAGTACTCGGGATAGGGGTGGGCGACGAAGCCGTCGTAGGCGTGGAACTCCGTCGATGTCCACTCCCACACGTCACCGAGCATGCCCAGCGCGCCGCAGGGCGAACCGCCCGCCGGGTAGGCACCCACCGGCGCCGGGCCGAGCAGGCCGTGGTCGAGATTCGCGCGGCCGGCGTCCGGAAGGTCGTCGCCCCACGGGAACGCGAGGGCCGATCCGGTCGCCTGGTCCCAGGTCGCCGCCTTCTCCCACTCCGCCTCGGTGGGCAGCCGCGCCCCGAATGATCGAGCGAGGGCGTCGGCCTCGAACCAGGAGACGTGCACCACGGGCTCATCCGGGTCGAGCGGCGCCCAGCCGTCCATCGTCCAGCGACGCCACTCGCTCCCAGGCCCGCGGGCCCAGCCCTCGGGGTGGGTGATGTCGTACTCCTCCTTCCACGCCCACGCCTCGTCGCTCCACCACGGGCGGCGCTCGTAGCCGCCGCCCTCGACGAACGAGAGGAAGGACGCGTTGGTGATCGGCGTGCGGCCGATGTGGAAGGCGGGGAGGTCCGTGCGGTAGCGCGGGCGCTCGTTGTCGTAGCTGAAGCTCGTCGCCGGAGCGCCCAGCTCGCACGGACCGGCGGGCACGACGATCGGCTCGAGCCCCGTGTGGCCGCCCGGCGAGGCGGGCCGCGGCGCGCGCGGCACGGCGGGCGCCGGCGTCAGCTGGGCCAGCTCGATCGCCTGCAGCATCGTCTCGCCGTGCTGGTGCTCGTGCCGCAGCACCATCTCGGGCACGACGTCACCCGAGCCGTTCGCGCCGAGGGCGCCGAGCGACCGCTCGCGCACCTCCGCCAGATACTCGAGCGCCTGCGCGCGGTTCAGCAGCGGCAGATCGCCGCGCACGGCGCGCGGTGTCTCGAACGCGTCATACATCGCCGCCAGCTCCGGCCGCGACAGCGGCTGCCCGCCGTGACGGTGCACGAGCCAAAGCTCCTCGTACGCCGCGATGTGCGCGAGGTCCCACACCAGCGGGCTCATGATCTCCGTGTGCTGGCGCTCGACGTCACCGTCCGAGAGCGCGGCCACGAGCGCCAGCGTGCGCTCCCGCCCCTCCGTGAGGGCGTCCGTGAGGGGCGGCGGGACCATCTCTTCGAGGGTACAGATCCCGACCTTCGGGCTCGTTACAGACCGGCTGGGCGGCGCTTGCGCCACACCTCGATCACCTCGCGCACCGATGCGGTGCGCCACGAGATGCGCGAGTCGAGCGGGCGGACGATCAGCTCGAAGCGGCCGGACTCGAGCTGATCGAGCTCGGTCACGAGCGCGTGGAAGCGCCGCCCCTTCTTGTCGACGAGCACGATGTCGCCCGCCCCGATGCCCTTGGATGTCGACCGCACCGCGGGCAGGCTAGGCGGCGGCCCGGACGGATCCGCCTCACAGCCCTGCCGCGGCGGTCGCCTCCGCGAGCGTCGGCTGCGCGTCGGTGCCTCCGGCTGCGCGCGTGGAGAGCGTGCCGCAGGCGACGGCGAGCCGCAGGGCCTCCGCCAGCGGGCGGCCGCCCAGCAGGCCCGCCAGCAGCCCGGCGCCGAACGTGTCGCCGGCACCCGTCGTGTCGACGGCCTCGACCGCGGGCGCGGCGGCGGCCGCATGCTCGCCGCCGCGGCGCGCGATCGCGCCCTCGGCCCCGAGCTTGACCGCCACGGTCGGGACGCGGGCGGCCAGGCGCTCGAGCGCCTCGGTCACGTCCTCGGCGCGCGCGATCCGGCACGCCTCCTCGGCGTTGGGCATGAAGACGTCGGTCTCGGCCAGCACCGCTGCGAGCGCGTCCCAGCGGTCGCTGGGATCCCAGTTCGTGTCCACCGACGTCGTGGCCCCGACACCGCGGGCGGCCGCGAACAGGCCGGCCACATCCGGCCGCAGGCCGTGCTGGAGATAGAGCGAGGCGACGTGGACGTGCCGCGTGGCCGCCAGTGCCTCCGCAGGCACGTCGGCGCCAGTCAGGGCATCGATCGTGCCGAGCGCGGTGATGATCGCGCGGTCCGTGGGTCGCGAGAGGATCACGCTGAGGCCGGTCGGCAGCGACGGATCGATCCGGCAGAGGCCGACGTCGACACCGCGGTCGGTGAGCGCGCCCAGCATGAAGCGCCCGACCGGATCCTCGCCCGCCACACCGACGTAACGCACGCGCAGGCCCAATCGCGCTGCGGCGCAGGCGAAGATCGCTCCGGAGGCGCCGATCGTCAAGGTGGCGTGCTCGACGATCCGCTCGACCTGGCCGAACACCGGCTCCACGTCGCCGCCACTGACGACCACGTCGGCGTTGAGCTCGCCGAGCACGAGCAGGTCCCACGGCCGGCCGGTCATGCGATCCGCTGCCGCGTCACGGCTGGCACCAGCGCCTCGACGGCAGGCCCGTCGACTCGCCCGGAGTGCAGGTGCCGCAGCTTGTCAGTTGCCGCCGCGACGCCCAGCGCAGCCGCGTCCAGCAGGGCGAGGCCGCGGGCGAGGCCGGCGGCGAGCCCGCCGACCAGAGCATCCCCGCAGCCGACCGCGCTCACGACCGCGGCCGGCGCGGGTGCCGCGAGGTGCCAGACGCCGCTCGCGTCCGCGAGCACCGACCCATCCGGTCCGGCGCTCAACCAGACTGCCCGCGCGCCCCGATCACGGACGCCCTGCGCCATCGCGGCAAGCGATTGCTCGCCGCCGAGGAGAGCGGCCGCCTCGGCAGCGTTCGGCTTGACCAGGTCGGGCCCGGCGGCCAGCGCGCGCTCCAGCGCCGGCGCGCTCGAGGAGTCGACGACCGTGAACGCGCCCGCCGCCGAGGCCGCGTCGACGAGCCGCGCGTGCAGGTCTGGGGCGGTGCCCGCGGGCAGACTGCCGGCGATCGCGACGACGGCTGCGCCCGCGAACGCCGCGGCGGCGGTGTCGACGAACGCCTCGCACTCGTCGCTGGTCAGCGGCCCGGACGGCTCGTGGACCTCGATCACGTCGCCGACGGCCGGGTCGACGACGGTGTAGGTCCCGCGCGTCGGGGCCTTCGTCGGCACCAGCGTCGCCGGCAGGTGCGCGGCGGCGAGCAGCTCGCCCAGCAGCGGCCCGCCCGCGGGTGCGACGAGCTCCGCATCGGCGCCGAGCGCGGCCGCCACCAGCGCCACGTGCGCGGCCTTGCCGCCGGGCGTCACCAGCAGCTCGCGCGCTCGGACGAGCCCGCCGCCGGCGGCGGCCGGCGCCAGCGCGATGCGGTCGACGGCAGGGTTGGTGGACGCGGCGACCACGCGGCCGCGGCCGTTCGGGCCGAGGCCCGCCATCACACGGTGATCACGCGCACGCCCGCGGCGCGCAGCTCGTCGAGCGTCGCCTCGCTCGCGCCGGCGTCGGTGATGAGCTCGTCGACGTCGCGGGCCGGGCAGATGACCGCGAGTGCCGACCGGCCGATCTTCGAGGCGTCGCAGACGACGATGACGCGGCGCGCCCGCTCGATCATGCGCCGGTTGGTGTGCGCCTCAACCTCATGGTGGGTGGTCATCCCCAACCGCGACGCGCCGTCGACGCCGACGAACACGACATCCAGGTTCAGGCCGTCGAGCGTCGAGTCGGCGAGTGCGCCGACAAGCTCGTAGGACTCGGGCCGCGCGACGCCGCCGGTGACGACGAGCTTGAGGTTCGGCCGGACGGCCAGCTCGGACGCGATGTTGAGCGCGTTGGTCACGACCGTCAGCGTCCGCCCGGCGATCCGCCGCGCGACCTCCGTGGTGGTCGTGCCGCCGGTCAAGCCGACCACCCGTGCGTCGCCGAGCCGGGCCGCCGCCGCCTCGGCGATCCGGTGCTTCTCCGCCTCGTGGCGCCCCGTCCGGTAGCGCAGCGGCAGCTCGTAGAGCACGCCGTGCGAGACCGCGCCGCCGTGGGTGCGCGACAGCAGGCGCTGCGTCTCGAGCAGCTCGAGGTCGCGCCGGATCGTCGCCATCGAGACGCCGAGGTCCTGCGCCAGGCCGGTCACCGCCACCGAGCCCTGCTCGGACAGGCGCTCGAGGATGGTGTCGAGCCGGTCGCTTTGGCGCATGGCTACTTGAGGCTTCCCGCGGTCAGGCCGCTGATGAGGTAGCGCTCGATCAGGCCGAACAGGATGACGACCGGGACGATCGCGATCAGGGACGCCGCGAACAGGTACTGCCATTCGGTCTCGTTGAGCCCGATGAACGACGTCACGCCGAGCGTCAGCGGCTGGTTCTCGGTCGTGTTGATGAGCGTCAACGCGATCACGTACTCGTTCCACGCGGCGATGAAGCAGAAGATCACGGCCGTCACGATGCCGGGCGCGGCGAGCGGCAGCACGATCCGCCTGAGCGCCTGCATGCGTGTGCAGCCGTCCATCCACGCGGCCTGCTCGAGCTCGGCCGGGATGTTCTTGAAGTACGCGTTGAGGATCCAGATCGTGAACGCGAGGTTGAACGCGGCGTTGGTGATAACGAGCGCCCAGTAGTTGTCGACCAGTCCGATCTGGAGGAACTCGCGGTAGAGCCCGATCAGGAGCGCGATCGGCGAGAACATCTGCGTGATCAGCACCAGCAGCATGAACGCGCGCCGGCCGGCGAAGTCGTAGCGCGCCGTGTAGTACGCGGCGGGCGTGGCGGCGATGACGGTCAGCAGCGTCGACACCGAGGCGACGATCAGCGTCACCTTCAGGTGCTGGAAGATCGGGGCGGCGTCCCACACGTCGATGAAGTTCGCCGGCGTCCAGTGCTCGGGCAGCAGCCGCGGCGGGATCGAGACCAGCTCAGCGTCGGGCTTGAGCGCCGTGAGCGCCATCACCGCGTACGGGAACAGGAAGAACGTCGCCACCGCCGCTCCCACGGCGGCGAGCAGGCCCGAGCGCAGGGGTCGCGTCACAGCCGCACCTCGCGCGAGCGGCGCCCCACCACGGTCACGTAGACGGCGACGACGACGAGCAGCGCGATCACGTTGAGCACGGACAGCGCGGCGGCCTCGTCGATCGCGTGGTCGCGGAACGCGAGCTTGTAGACCATCGTCACGGTCGTGTCGGTGTCGCGACCCGGCCCGCCCTGGGTCATGATCCAGATGATCGGGAATGAGTTGAACACGTAGATCACGTTCAGCACGACGCCGACCAGCAGTGCCGGGCGCAGCAGCGGCAGCACGATCGCGCGATACGTCCGCCACGGGCCCGCGCCGTCCACCCGCGCCGCCTCGTACAGCTCGCGCGGGATGCCCTGGAGCCCGGCGAGGATCACGTACGTCGTGAACGGCACGGACACGATCACGCCGACCAGCACCATCGCGTAGAACGAGGTCGAGGAGTCACCGAGCCAGTCGCGCGGCTTGTCGATCAACCCGACCCAGCCGAGCGCGCCGTTGACGATGCCGTAGTAGTAGTTGAGCATCCACTTCCACACGGCCGCCGTCATCACGAGCGACGCGGCCCACGGCACGATCAGCGCCCAGCGCACGACCCGGCGGCCGGGGAAATGCTCGTTCAGGAGCTGGGCGAGCGCAAGCGAGATGAACACCGTGATGCCGACGACGAGGACGACCCACACGCCGGTGTTGCGCAGCACCCTGCCGAAGCCGTCCTCGTCGAGCACCCAGCCGAAGTTCCGCAGGCCGACGCCGCCCGTGCTCAGCCCCGAGATGTTGATGTCCGACAGCGACGTGCGGACCATCTCGACGACGGGGTAGATGACGACACCGAAGATCAGCAGCAGGCTCGGCGCCAGCCACGGCAACGGCGCGAGCCACCGCGGGAGCCGCCGGCGACGGCGCGGCGGCGCCGGCAGCCGCGCCGTGCGCGGTGCCGGCTCCGCCTCACCCACCGCGGGCGCGGTGGGTGAGAGCTGCGTGCCGTCGGCGGCCACGTCGATCAGGAGCCCTTCTCGGCGTCCTTCTGGAGGCCGGAGAGCACCTCTTCGGGGTCCTTGCCTTGGACGGCGCTGCCCAGGCGCTCCTTGACCTGCGGGGCGATCGCCGCCCATGTCGGGTTGGTCGTCGGGTAGAACTTCGCGTCGGCGACCGACTCGATGAACACCTTCTGCACCGGGTCCTTCGCCGCGACGGCGTCCGAGACCGACTTGGTGACCGGCAGGAACCCCTCGGTGTCGATGAACTGGCCGTAGTTGGCCTGCTTGAACACGAAGTCGAGGAACGCCTTCACGACCGGCTTGTGCTCGCTGCTCTTGAACGCCATCAGGTAGTCCTCGACACCCAGCGTCACGGGCTCGTTGGTGCCGTTGACCGGCACCGGCGCAACCCCGTAGTTGAGCTTCGGGTTCTGGGCCTTGAGCAGCACCGGGTAGAAGTTCGAGCCCATCACCATCCCGATCTTCCCCGCGCCGAACACCTTCCAGAGGTCGGTTCGGTTGGTCGTCCCCGGGTTCGGCTGGGTCACCTTGTCCTGGTTGGCG
Organism: uncultured Solirubrobacteraceae bacterium; assembly: GCA_963792385.1. Classification (GTDB taxonomy): domain Bacteria; phylum Actinomycetota; class Thermoleophilia; order Solirubrobacterales; family Solirubrobacteraceae; genus DASSUW01. The sequence continues at coordinate 168,524 of CAWBVZ010000007.1, forward strand.
AGCTCATCCATGAACTCGAGCGCCTGGACGTTCTCCGGCTTCGTGATCGTCCACGTGTCGCCGTCGATCCAGTCGCCGCCGTTGCCCCACATGAACAGCGAGAACTCGGCCTGCGCCTCCTCCGGCCCGAGCGGCATGCCGTAGCCGGCCTCGCCCTCGGCACTGATCTTCTCGGCGGTCGCCTTCAGCTCGTCCCACGTCTTCGGCGGCTCCTGGACGCCCGCCTTCTTGAACATGTCCTTGTTGTAGAAAAGCCCGCGCACCGACCCGACGAACGGGATCCCGTACTGCGTGCCGTCGAACTTGCCGTTCTCGGCGAACTGGTCGATGAAGTCGGCCTGCGTCTTGGGTGACAGCACCTCGTCGGCGGGCAGCAGCAGGTCGTCGCCGGCGAAGTTCGCGTAGGCGTCGAGATTCAGGATGTCGGGCGCCTGGTTGGTGGACACCAGCGTCGTGACCTTCTGATTGATGTCGGTCCAGCTGACCGTCTGGAGGTCGACCTTGGCGCCGGGAGTCGCGGACTCGAAGCGCCCGATCAGGTCGCGCCAGAACTTCTCGGTGTTGGCGGAGTACTCGGGCACGAGGAGCGAGATCTCGCCCTCGACCTTGCCGGACGACGCGTCGCCGGACTCATCGTCCGAGCCGCCGCACGCGCCGACTACGACACTGCAGAGCACGACGGCGAGCGCCGCCGCAACTGATGTGATCTTGCTCATTGACACCTCTCCCCTGGCCACAGAGGCCGTCGTTCACTACTGGCTGCCGTCGCTGTGCGTCCCCTCCAGGACGATCGAACGGCTGAGATGGGGCGGACGGTCCGGGTCCAACCCGCGGATGCCGGCCAGCCCCACCGCGGCCCGCTGCACCTGCACGAGCTGGGCGAGCGGATCGAGCCCTGAAGCGATCACCGCGGCTCCCGTCGCGGCGACCTGATCCTCGAGCCCTGCGGGCGCAGCGCCGAGGAACCACACGGCAGTGCTCGACCGCGCCAGCGCGATCGGGCCGTGGCGATACTCCATCGCCGGGTACGCCTCACACGATGCCTGGGCGCTCTCGCGCAGGACGAGCGCAGCCGCTCCGGCCAGGCCGGCGCACCAGCCGAGGCCGAGGAAGACGTGATGCGGGCGCTCGACGGCGCCCGCGGGCAGCGGCTCGTCGAGCGCCGACCGGCCGTCGGCGATCGCCGGCTCGAGGTCCTCGCCCAGGCAGGCGCGGGCAAGCGCGATCGTGGTGGTCACAAACCTCGTCTGTACCACCGACTGGTCGTCCGCGAACCCGAGGTTGACCACGTTGTCGCACGCCTGGCCGACGGGGCTGTCGGGTGTGCCGACGATCGCGGTTGTGCGCGTCCGGCCGGCAGCGCGCGCGAGCGCGCTCACCAGCTCGCTGGTGGTGCCCGAGCGCGAGATCGCGACGATCCGGTCATACGACCGCGCGAGCGGCGCCTCCGACGCTGGGAACGCGTCGGTCTCCCCGAGTCCCATCCGCTCGCGCCGGGCCGCGATCGCAGCCGCGGCGGACCACGAGCTGCCGCATCCGATGATCGCCACGCGCCCTTCTGCGGGGAACAGGTCGGTGGTCGCGGCGAGCGCCTGGGCGCGTGCCCAGGCGGCGGGCTGGTCGGCGATCTCGCGCTCGGTCAGCAGGCTCGAGCTGCGCGGCTCGTCAAACACGCCGCGCAGCTTAGGGGACACTCGAGCAGGAAACAACATTGGTAATGCGCGGTTGTGCACGAATCGAGAGATAGACTGCCCGGTCGTGCCTGCGCCGGACGAGCTCACGCTCGCCGATTTTCGCCCACGCCCATCGCTTCGGGTGCCGGTCACGCGAGTCGAGCGGCCCGCCCTGCGGGCGATCGATGCGCACAACCACCTCGGCCGCTGGATCACGCCCTGGGTGCGGCCGGAGGGCGGGTGGATGGCCGAGGACGTCGGCGCACTGCTGGGGTTGATGGACGCGCTCGACATCGAGGCGATCGTCAACCTCGACGGGCGCTGGGGGGATGAGCTCGAGGCCAACCTCGACCGCTATGACCGCGCGCATCCCGGGCGCTTCCTGACGTTCTGCCACGTCGACTGGGCCGAACTCGCGCAAGCGGGCGGCCCGGCGCGGCTCGTGGCCGGCCTCGAGGCGTCGCAGCGCGCCGGCGCGCGCGGCCTGAAGGTCTGGAAGGACCTCGGCCTGGGCGTCCGCGACGAGCGCGGCGCGCTGGTCCTGCCGGACGATCCGCGCGCGGAGCCCGTGTGGGCGGCAGCCGGCGAGCTCGGCCTCCCCGTCCTCATCCACACCGCCGATCCGGTCGCCTTCTTCGGGCCGCTGGATGCGACGAACGAGCGGCTCGAGGAGCTCGCCGTGCACCCGGAGTGGGCGGTGCACGGCGACGGGCTGCCGACGTTCGAGCGGCTGATGGAGGCGCTCGAAGCGGTCGTCGCCGGGCACCCGGGCACGACGTTCGTCGCCGCCCACGTGTGCTGCTGCGCCGAGGATCTGGCGTGGGTCGCTCGCATGCTCGCCGCCTATCCGAACCTGTGCATGGACTTCTCGGCCCGGATCGCCGAGCTGGGCCGCCAGCCGCGGGCGGCGCGCCGGCTGTTCACCGACCACGCCGACCGGATCCTGTTCGGCACCGACGAGTTCCCGCCGCGGCGCGAGGCGTACGAGACGTACTTCCGGTTCCTGGAAACGGCCGACGAGCACTTCCCGTACTCGCCGGATCCGGACGACCCGTGGCCCCAGGGCCGCTGGCACATTTCGGCGCTCGACCTGCCGGCCGAGGTGCTGTCGGCGATCTACCGCACCAACGCGCTGCGCGTCCTGGGCGACCCGTAAGGAGTCGTTGACAAGCCGCAAGACCTGCGATAGACCTCCGCCAAGTGCTCGATTATGTCCTTCTCGCGGGAGAGACGGACATGCTGCTGCATTAGGGATGCGCGGTTATGGGATCGGGTACGAGACAGGGAGGCGCGATGACCGGTTTCAGGTGGCGGGAGGCAGCGCGTTCGCAACGCGGGCGCGGGATCGTGGTCGCCGCTCTGGCGGGGACGTTGATGCTGACGGGCGGGCAGGACGTGGCGAGCGCCGGGACGGAGGCCGCGCCGGCCGTCGTCCCGGCGCCGGCGTCGCTGAAGACGGAGCGGGGCGCGAGCTTCCGGCTCCGGCCGCAATCGCAGATCGTCGTCGGGCAGCCGGCCCGCGAGGCGCGGCCGGTCGCGTCGTATCTGGCCACGATCCTGCGCCGGTCGACCGGATACCGGCTGCCGGTGACCACGCGCGGGGGCCACGACACGCACGACATCCGGCTGCGGCTCGCGCCCGCCGGCACCGGCCGCGAGGGCTACCGGCTCGACGCCGGCGACAGTGGCGTCGAGCTGCGGGCGGGCACGGCCGCCGGTCTGTTCCACGGCGTCCAGACGCTGCGCCAGCTCTTCCCCGCACGCGTCGAGAGCGCGAGCGAGCAGTCAGGGCCGTGGATCGTCTCCGGCGTGCGGATCACCGACGAGCCGCGCTTCCCCTGGCGCGGCGCGATGCTCGACGTCTCGCGCCACTTCTTCTCCGTCGCCGAGGTCAAGCGCTACATCGACCAGCTGGCGCTGTACAAGGTCAACACGCTGCACCTGCACCTCGCCGACGACCAGGGCTGGAGACTCGCGATCGACAGCTGGCCGCGGCTGGCCACGTACGGCGGGAGCACCGAGGTCGGTGGCGGCCCGGGCGGCTACTACACCAAGCGCGACTTCGCGCAGCTCGTGCGCTATGCGGCCGACCGCTTCATCACGATCGTGCCCGAGATCGACAGCCCGGGCCACACGAACGCGGCGCTCGCCTCGTACGCCGACCTCAACTGCGACGGGCAGGCGCCGCCGCTCTACACCGGCACCGAGGTCGGCTTCAGCTCGCTGTGCGTCGGCAAGGAGATCACCTACCGGTTCCTCGACGACGTGATCGGCGAGATCACGGCGCAGACGCCCAACCCCTACTACCACGTGGGGGGCGATGAGGCGCACAGCACGCCCCACGAGGACTACGTGACGTTCATCAACCGCGAGCAGGAGATCGTGCATAGGCACGGCAAGCGGATGATGGGCTGGCAGGAGATCGCCTCGGCCGACGCAGCGCCGGGATCGGTCGCGCAGTACTGGAACACGGCGTCCGGCTCCGAGCCGGGCACCGAGCTCGCGCGCACCGCCGTCGCCAAGCGGATGAAGCTCGTGATGTCGCCGGCCAACCGCGCCTATCTCGACATGCAGTACAACCCCGACACGCCGCTGGGGCTGCACTGGGCCGGCTATGTGGAGGTCCAGGACGCCTATTCGTGGGATCCGGTGACGCTCGTCGACGGGGTCGGTGAGGACGACGTCCTCGGGGTGGAGGGACCGCTTTGGAGCGAGACCCTCGACGAGACTCCCGACATCGAGTTCATGGCCTTCCCGCGCCTGCCCGGGCTCGCCGAGCTCGGCTGGTCGCCGGCGTCCGGCCGGTCGTGGGACGAGTACCGCTTCCGGCTCGCCGCGCAGGGGCCGCGCTGGGACGCGCTCGGGATCAACTACTACCGCTCACCGCAGGTTCCGTGGGAGGAGGAGCGCTGATGTCCAGGACAGCAACCACGCTGGTAGTCGCGGCCTTGGTGATGCTCGTGGCGGCGCCGGCCGCCGGCGCCGATGGGCTGAAGGTGAAGGTGCGGAAGGGACCGGATGCGGTGACCGTCGGCGTCAACGGGCGCAGCGGCTACGAGGTCCGGCTCGACCGCGCGCCGTTCGCGATCACGACCGAGCGCCACCGTGCGACCGTCCTGCGCACGGCCGCCGGCGACGAAGGCGGCCTCCGCTTTGAAGCCGGCGGGAGCGTGCAGCGTGCGACGGAGCTGCGGTCGGCGCGCTGGGACGGGACGGTCCTGCACGCCGAGCTGGCGACCACGTCGGCCGCGCACCGGATCGCGCTCGACCTGCGGCCGCAGCGGGACCGCTACGCGCTCACGTGGTCGGTCGTGGGCGAGGGGGAGGCGTCCGGCCTCGGCCTCCAGTTCGACCTCGACTCAGCCGGCCACTGGTACGGCCACGGCGAGGCGTCGACGCCGGCCGGCGGCCCATACACCGACCAGCCGTGGCCGCTGGACACCGGCGCCGTCCGTGACGAGAGCTTCGGGCCGGCCTCCTACCAGATGATCGATCCGTTCTGGTACACGTCGTCGGCCGTCGGGCTGCAGGTCGACACGGGCAGCGTGATGGACGTCTCGATCAACGACGCCGCCGACGGCCTCGGGCGGTTCACGATCGCCGAGCCGGGCACGTACAGCGCGACGGTGTTCGTGGAGCGGAATCCACGCGACGTATACCGCGACTACATCGGCGTCGTCGGCAAGCCCGCGCAGAGCGACGCGACCTACGAGCAGTTCGAGAAGCCGATGTGGAACTCGTGGGCGCAGTTCTACACGGACGTCGACCAGCCGTCGCTGCTCGAGTACGCCGAGGGGCTGCACGCGCGCGGGCTCGGCGGCCACACGATCCAGCTCGACGACAAGTGGGAGTCCAACTACGGCAACCTGACCTTCGACGCGAGCAAGTTCCCGGATCCACGCGCCATGTCCGACCGCATCCACCAGATGGGCTTCGACATGGGCCTGTGGATCACGCTGTGGATCAACCTCGACTCGACCAACTACCAGTACGCCGTCGATCACGGCTACCTGCTCATGTCGAAGGAGGATGCGAGCAAGCCGTGCACCGTCACCTGGTGGAACGGGACGGCGGGGATCGTCGACGTCGCCAACCCGGCCGCGAAGGCGTGGTACGAGGGCAACGTGCGCAAGCTGATGGCCGACTACGGGATCGACGGCTTCAAGTTCGACACTCGCTTCTTCGACGAGCAGTGTCTCCCGGCCGCCGGGCTCGAGCAGAAGGACTACCAGCGTCTCGGCGCCGAGCTGGCCGACGAGTTCGACCTGCAGGGCGCGGGCATCCGCGTCCACTGGAGCGGCGCCCAGCAGGCACGGGTTCGTGATCCGCCAGGTCGACAAGGGCACCGGGTGGGACTCGCTGCAGGCCGCCGTGAAGCAGAACCTGGCGATCTCCACGATCGGCTACCCGTTCGTGGAGACCGACATGATCGGCGGCTCGCTGGGCCAGCCGCCTCCGACCAAGGAGGTGCTGGTCCGCTGGGCGCAGACCGCGTCGCTGATGCCGCTGATGTACTCGTCGACGTCGCCGCTCGGCGTGCGGGAGGTCATGTACGACGACGAGACGGTGGCGCTCTACCGGGCGGCGATCGAGCGCCACGAGCGGCTCGCGCCGTACCTGTGGGATCAGGTCCAGCACACGCTGGCGAGCGGCGACCCGATCATCCGGCCGCTCTTCTTCGACTTCCCCGCGGACGGGCGGACATACGGGCTCGATGACGAGTGGATGCTGGGGCCGGCGGTGCTGGCCGCGCCCGGTCGTGGAGACCGGCGACAAGCGCGACGTCTACCTGCCCGCCGGCCGCTGGTACGACGTCAACCGCGGCAGCGTCATCAAGGGCCCGCGCCGGCTCGCCGGCTACGCGGCGCCGCTGGGCGTCAGCCCCGCGTTCGTCAGGCTGGGCGCGAAGGGTGCGGGCGATGCCATCACGGCACTGCGGAGGCCCCGCGGCTGACCTGAGCGACCTCATCCCAGACCGCGCGGTGCAACGCGACGTTCGCCGCGCGGTCCGTGTGGACGGCGACGATGCTCGTGCGCTCGGCCGCCAGCGCGCGCGCTAGGGCGGCGCGGAAGTCCTCGACGCCGTCGACCGCCTCGTAGCCGCAGCCGAACAGCGCGGCGGCGTGGGCGAAGTCGAGCCCGTGCGGGGTCGCGACGTGCTCGACGTACTCGGCGCCCTCTCCGCTGACGGGGAGGAAGTCGAAGATCCCGCCGCCGTCGTTGTGCAGCAGCACGATCGTGAGCTTGAGGCCGAGCCGGGAGGCGGCGAGCAGGCCGCCGATGTCGTGGATCAGCGCGACGTCGCCGATCAGCAGCGCGACGGGGCCGTCCGCGGCCGCGGCGACCCCGAAGGCGGTCGAGACGGTCCCGTCGATCCCGTTGGCGCCGCGATTGGCGAGCACCCGCGGCGGGCGCTCGCGCGCCGGGAAGAACGTCTCCACGTCGCGTACCGGCATCGACGAAGCCACGACGATCGTGGCCTCCGCCGGCAGCGCGGTGCCGAGCTCGGCCGCGACCCGCGGCTCGCTCAGCCCGGCGGGCGAGAGTGCGCGCGCGATCGCCTCCGCCGCGGACCGGTCGGCGCGCCGCCAGCGGTCCAGCCACGCGCTGTCGCGGCGCCGCTTGAGACCGTTCGCGACGGCCTCGAGCGTGGTGCGCGGGTCGGCGGCGAGGATCGTCGCGACGGCGCCCGCCGGGTCCTGCCAGGCGCCCTCGGGGTCGAACGCGATCTGCAGCGCCTCGTCGGCGCCGTGCAGCCACTGCCGCAACGGCTTCGAGGTCGGCAGGTCGCCGACCCGCAGCACGAGGTCGGGCGCGTGCGCGCGCGCCCAGTCGGCGTCGCGCAGCAGCGCGTCGTAGTGCGCGACGGCGGCGGGGCCGCGGCGCGCGCCGGACAGCGGATCGGCCAGCAGCGGGATCGCCGCCCGCTCGGCGAACGCGGCGAGCGCCGTGCCGAGCCGGCCGTCGCGCTCGACGCGACCGGCGACCAGCACCGGCCGCTGTCGAGCCTGGATCTCGTCGCGGACGCCGTCGACGAGCGCCGGCCCCGGCTCGGAGGCGGTGCGCGGCCGCGTGACCCAAGGCCGGCCGCCGGCGCGCCCGCCGCTGTCGGGTTCGAGCGGCTCGTCGAGCACGAGCGGCTCGCGCAGCGAGAAGTTCACGTGCACCGGGCCGGGGCGCCCGTCGACCGCGGTCCAGAACGCCCGGCACGCGAGCTGGCGCAGCCACCGCAGCCGCTCCGGGGTGGCCGCGTGGTCGTCGACCTCGACGAACCACTTGGCGGCGCTGCCGTAGAGCTTGACCTGATCGATCGTCTGGCCGGCGCCGAGGTCGCGCAGCTCCGGCGGGCGGTCGGCGGTCAGCACAAGCAGCGGAACGCGCGCCTCGTGCGCCTCGATCACCGCCGGCGTGTAGTTGGCGGCCGCGGTGCCTGAGGTGCACGCGAGCACGGGCGGCACGCCGGTCGCCTTCGCCAGCCCGAGCGCGAAGAACGCGCCGCTGCGCTCGTCGACGTGCGAGGTCGAGCGGATCCGCGGCTCGCGCGCGAGCGACAGCACGAGTGGAGCCGAGCGCGAGCCCGGTGACGTGCACGCCTCGCGCACGCCGCAGCGGGCGAGCTCGTCGACGAAAGCTCTCAGATTCGTGTAGGTGTCAATCGGCGTCATGATCTCGCGGGGATGCCGGACGCGCTGGTCCTACTGCATGGCTTCACACAGACGAGGCAGAGCTGGCGGCAGACGGTGGCGGAGCTCGGCGGACGCTATCGCGCGCTGGCGCCGGACCTCCCGGGCCACGGCATGGCCGCCGACCGCCGGCCCGCCTCGTTCGCCGCCTGCGCCGGGTACGTCCGCGCGCTGGCGGGCGAGCGGTGCACGCTCGCGGGCTACTCGATGGGCGGCCGGATCGCGCTCTACGCGGCACTCGCGCTGCCCGCCGACGTCGAGCGGCTGGTGCTCGTCGGCGCCAGCCCTGGCCTCGCCGACGCGGCCGAGCGCGAGGAGCGCCGCCGCGCCGACGACGCGCTGGCCGACCGGATCGAGGCGATCGGCGTGGCGGCGTTCGCGGACGAGTGGGGCGCGCAGGAGCTGTTCGCCGACCAGCCCGAGCGAGTCGCGGCGGCCGCGCACGCCGATCGCCTGCGCAACACCGCGACCGGCCTGGCTGCGGCGCTGCGCGGGCTCGGGACCGGCGCGATGCCGCCGCTCTGGGACCGGCTCGGCCACCTGACGATCCCGGTCACTCTGGTCGTCGGCGAGCGCGACGCCAAGTTCCGGGCGCTCGCCGCGCGGATGGCGAGCGCGATCCCGGACTGCCGCGTCGACGTCGTTCCGGGCGCCGGCCACGCCGTCCAGCTCGAGCGCCCGGAGGCCGTCGCAGCGGCGATCGCCTCAGCGTGACCGCCCGGCCACGAACGCCGCGGCCGAGATCGCGATCCGGTCGTCGTAGCCGCCGGCGATCAGCATCTGCCCGCCTCCCAGCGCGGTCGCAGTGGCAAACGCGCCGGCACTGCCGCCGCCGGCCACGGCGATCGACCGGTCGCGGCGGACATCCACGATCTCCGGCGCGGCACCATCGCCCGCCACGAGCACACGGCCGTCGGGCAGCAACGCCGCCGCGGCCGGGAGCTTGTACCGCGCCGACCGCAGCGCCGGACCGGACGCGAACCGGCCCGTCCGCGGGTCATAGAGCTCCGTCGAGGCGAGCCGCTGCCGCGTCTCGACATCCGCGCTCCCGCCGATCACGAGCACGCGGCCGTCCGGCAGCAGCACCGCCGCATGCTTGCCTCGGGCCGTCATGAGGGCACCCGAACCGGGGTCAGACCCCTGTTCGGGCACCCTAATGGGGGTCTGACCCCGGGTTGGGGTCCCTAACAGCTCGCTGGCGGCGATCGCCTGGCCGTCTGCGTCGTAGCCGCCGACGACGAGCACGCGGTCGTCGCGGAGCGCGGTGGCCGTGAGGCCCTGGCGACCGTGGTGCAGCGTCGGGCCGGGCCGGAACCGCCCATCGGCCCAGACCTCGGTCGACGCGAGCGCGCCGTCGCCGCCGATCACGAGCACGCTGCCGTCGCGCAGGCGGACCGCGGCGTGGCCGCCGCGCGCCGTGTGCAGCGGGCCGGTCGTCCGGCAGCGTGCCGCGTCGCAGATCTCGGCCGTCGCGAGCGCGCCGCGGCCCTCGCCGGCGAAGCCGCCGGCCAGCAGCACGCGGCCGTCACGCAGCCGGGTCGCGGTATGCCCGTCGCGTGGACCGGTGAGCGCGGGGCCGGGTGTGAAGCGCGACGTGCGCGCGTCGTAGACCTCGGTGGTGTCCGTCGCGGTGCCGCATCCGTCCGTCACGCACCCGCCCGCGAGCAAGACGCGACCGTTGCCGAGCGCCGTCGCCGTGTGCGCTGCCCGCGGGGTGTCGAGTGCTGCGATCGCGTGCACCGTGAAGCCGTCGTCGCCGCCGCCGCAACCGGCGAGCACGGCGACGAGCAGCGCCGGCATGGCGTGCCACGGCCTCACGCAGCGACTACGCCCGCGGGCGCTCGCCGGTTCCGCCGCCTACGGGTAGGCCATCAGCAGGACGCTGCGGGTGGTCTCGAGCGCTTCGTAGACGTGCGGCACGTCGGCGCCGAAGGTGACGAGGTCTCCCGGTCCGAGCTCGACCGGCCCGGTCTGCGGGCCGACGCGCAGACGCCCGACGACGACGACCAGGTGCTCGACGACGCCGGCGTGGTGGGGATCGGCGTTGCGGATGGTCCCGGCATCGAGCTCGAGCGAGTAGAGGTCGAAGGTGCCGCGGGCGTGCGACGCGCTCAGCATCCGCCCGGCCCAGCCCGGCGCCTCGGCCGAGTGCATCGCCGGCACGTCGACGGCGCGCACGACCCGCATCGCCGGCCGTTCCTCCTCGACGATCCGCGCGAACGGCACGCGCAGGGCCGTGGCGAGCGCCCACAGCGTCTCGACGCTCGGATTGGCCTTGCCGGATTCGAGCTGCGCGAGCGTCGACTTGCCGAGCCCGGCGGCGGCCGCCAGGTCGGCGAGCGTCAGTCCGGCCTGCATCCGCAGCGTCCGCACGTTGCCCGCGACGGCGCGCACGAACGAGTCGACGCCCGGCCCGGCGCCGCCTGCTCCACTACTCGTCTGTTCTATTTCACTGGACAAAATGGCTACTTAGATGGAATACTATCCAGCATCATGGAAGCAAGTTCCATTATGGCGGACATTCCGTCCGCAGTGCAAGCCCCTCGGAACGGAATCGTCGCCGGGATGCGGGCCGTCGTGCCGATAGCGGTCGCCGTGCTCGCGTTCGGCGCCTCGTACGGAATCCTTGCCCGTGACGCCGGGATGGGCGTCGTGGCGCCGATCGTGATGTCGCTGACCACGTTTGCCGGGTCGGCGCAGTTCGCGGTCGCGTCCGTGCTCGAGTCGGGCGGGGCGGTGGCGGCTGCGATCACCGCGGCGGTCCTGCTCAACCTGCGCTATCTCGCGATCGGCACGTCGGTCGCGCCGGTGCTGCGCGGCGGGCCGGTGCGCCGCCTGGTCGAGGGCCAGTTCGTGATCGACGAGTCGTGGGCGGTCGCACAGCGCGACGGCGGCCGGGTCGACCGTGACCTGATGATCGGTGCGGGGCTGATGCTGTTCCTCGCCTGGAACGCGGGGACGGTCGCCGGTGTGATCGGCGGCAGCGCGCTCGGCGATCCATCCGACTACGGGCTCGACGCGATGTTCCCGGCGCTCTTCCTCGCCCTCCTGGTCGGCCAGCTCGACGGCCCGCGCTCGCGCGCCGCGGCGCTTGCCGGCGGTGTGATCGCGCTCGCGCTGACGCCGCTCGTGCCGCCCGGCCTGCCGATCGTCGCGGCCGCCGCCGGTGCCGTGATCGCGCTCGCAGTGCGGCGATGATCGGGGCCTGGATCGCCGTCGCCGCGGTCGGCGTCGCCACGATCGCGATCAAGGGCGCCGGCCCGGTCGTGTTCGCCGGCCGCGCGCTGCCGGGTCCGCTCGCGCTCGTCATGCCGCTGCTCGCTCCCTGCCTGCTCGCCGCGCTGGTCGTGGGGCAGACGCTCGGCGACGGCCGCGCGCTGGTGGTCGATGCGCGGCTGGCCGGCGTGGCCGCCGCCGCGGTGGCGCTGCTGCTGCGCGCGCCGCTGCTGGTCGTGCTCGTCGCGGCGGCCGGGGTGGCAGCGGCGGCACGCGCGCTCGGCGCGGCCTAGCCTCCGCCGCTCCGCAGCTGCGCCTCCGCCACCTCGTGTCGCGGCACGAGCCGATCGGCGCGCTCCAGCGTGGCGGCGTCGAGCGACGTCTCGACGAGCTCCCAGCGGCTCGCGTACGCCTCGAGTACCGCGCACTCGACGTCTTCCACGGTCACGCCCGCGACCTCGTCGGCGACGCCGCCCGAGGTCGCCGGGTCCCAGTCCAGGTCGAGCGGGCCGTACACGTCCGCGAGCACGTCCCGCAGCGCGTCCGCGTCGCGCACCGCCACCGACGCGGCCAGCAGCGACGCGCGCCGCACCACGCGCTGGGCGGTGCCGACGAGCTTCACGGCGCCGCGCGCGTTGACAGTGAAGTCGCCCGGGCAGAACTCGCGCGGCACGCGGCCGACGCGCGCGTCCACGCCGAGCCCGCGGAGGGCCTCGGCGAGCACCTCGCCCGACTGCGCAAACCGCTCCTGCATGCCGGCGATCGGGTCGGCCGACGGGAGCAGCTCGTCGATCACCAGGCACCCGTCGTGATAGGCGACCGCGTGCCCGCCTGGAGCGCGCACGACCGGCTCGAAGCCGTGCTCGCGCGCGGCGGCGGCAGCCGCACCGAAGCCCGGCCGGAGCGCGTCCAGGCGCCCGAACGCGAGCGTGGGGGCGGGGCGGTACAGGCGCAGCATCGGTCCGACTTCGCCCTCGTTGACGCGCTCGACCAGCGCATGCGAGACGGCGACCTCAAGCGCGGGCCGGCGCGGAGAGGTCTCGCGGACGACGAGCACGCGCATGCGGCCCAATGATGATGCAGCGGCGGTTTACGCAGCCACGGCGTCCCGCACGCGGCGGGTGCCGAGGCGGATCCGGCTCTTGGCCGTGCCGAGCGGGACGCAGGTCGCCTGCGCGAGCTCGCGGTCGCTCAGCCCGGCGACGTGATGCAGGAGCACGGCCTCGCGCTGGCCGTCCGGCAGGTCGTCGAGCACGCGCAGCACCTCGTGCGCGCTGTCGCGGCGGATCACGGTGTCCGACGACGCCTCGGCCGTGTCCGGCTGCGTGCGCGCCTCCTCCGTCCTGCGGCTGAGCGCCGCGGCCGCGGCGGCGTGCGTGCGCAGGCGGTCGAGCGCGCGGCTGCGGGCCATGATCCGGACGTAGGTGCTCAGCGACCCGCGTTCCGGGCGGTAGGCCTCGGGGTGCGTCCAGATCTCGCAGAACACCTCCTGGACCACGTCCTGGGCTGCTTCACCGTCCCGCAGAACCGCTGCGGCGGCGGCGAGCGCCGCGGGCGCAAGGCGTCGATAGGCGGCTGAAAACGCCTCGGGGTCTCGCAGGTGGGGGCGGGGCCGTTGGTACATCTCGGCGCGTTCGCACTGTACACATTTTGTGAAGTGTTTGCACAGACTTTGTCGAAACGTTTACAGTGCCGGTCATGACGGCTCCTCCGCTCGGCGTCCGCATTGGCGAGCTGAGCCGACGCGTCGGTGTCGCGCCCGAGACCCTGCGGGCGTGGGAGCGCCGCTACGGCGTGTTGTCCCCGGCCCGAACGGATGCCGGCTATCGCATCTACGGCCGCGACGACGAGTTGCGAGCGCTGCGCATGCGGGAGTTGATCGACGGCGGCTGGGCCGCCGGCGAGGCCGCGAGTGCGGTGACCGAGCCTGTCGCGCCGATCGCGCCGGTGCCTTCGGCCGCGGCGACCAGGGAGCTGCTCGGAGCGCTGCTGCACTTCGACGCCGCCGAGGCGCACGCGGTGATCGATCGCCTGCTCGCCACGCGCTCGCTCGACGGATCGCTGCGCGACGTCGTGCTGCCGGTGCTCCACGAGATCGGCGAGCGCTGGGCGCGCGGCGAGATCGGCGTCGCCCAGGAGCACTACGCCACCGAGCTGCTCGCCGGCCGCCTGCGCGGCCTGGCACGCGAGTGGGACGACGGCCTCGGCCCGCGCGCCGTGCTCGCCTGCCCGTCAGGCGAGCGCCACGACATCGGCCTGCTGTGCTGCGGGCTCGCTCTGCACCGCCGCGGCTGGCGTGTCACGTACCTCGGCGCCGACACGCCGGTTCAGGCGCTCGCGAGCACGGTCAGCCGGCTCAGTCCGTCGCTCGTCGTGATCGCCGTCCTCCAAGCCGAGCTGCTGAGCGCCGTCGCGCCCGAGCTCGCCCAGCTGGCTGATGAGGTGGCGATCGCGGTTGGTGGCGCAGGCGCTACACCGGGTCTCGCGGCCGCCGCCCGGGCACGGCTCCTCAGCACCGATCCGGTGACCGCCGCGGGCGAGCTCAGCCGCGGGCGGGCCTGACGCCCAACAGACCCGGGCCGGTGGGAACGGCGATCGCGCCGTCGACCGGTGTCAGCTCGCCCTCCAGTCCCTCGAACGTCTGGAGCGTCGCGAGCCCGCAGTACGCGACCGGGCCGGAGGCGCGCAGGCCGGCGGCGGCGTGCAGGCCGGCAGCGATCCCGAGCGGGCCGTCGAAGCTTGAGGCGACGTAGACCTTCGTGCCCGCGGCCCGCGCCGCGCGTGCGTCGCGCAGGAGGCCGGAGATCCCGCCGCAGCGGGTGATCTTCAGGCACACGGCGTCGGCGGCGCCCGAGCCGGGCGCGCCGCGCTCGGCGGCGGTCTCGTCCATCGCCACCGGCACCGGCGACTTCACCCGCACACCGCGCAGCTTCGCGACGCCGTGGACCGGCTCCTCGCACAGCTCGATCCCGGCCGGTGCGAGCGCGCGCAGGTTCGCGAGCGCCTCCTCCAGCGTCGTCCACGCTCCGTTGGCGTCGACACGGATCGCCATCTGGTCCCCGCCCGCCGCGCGCACGGCTGCCACGCGGCCGGCGTCGTCGCCCACGCCGACCTTCACCTTCACGCACCGGTACCCGGCCTGCGCGGCGGCGCGCGCGGCCGTCGCCGCCCCGGCGCGGTCGAGCGCGCCGATCGTGGCGTTGACCGCGACCGACGAGACCGCGCCCGCGGCGATCAGCTGCGCGACCGGGAACCCGGTGCGGCGGCCTGCCCGGTCCCACAGCGCCAGGTCGATCGCCGCCAGCGCCTGCGGGAGCGGCCGCTCGGCCGCGCACGCGGCGAGCAGCTCGGCGTGCGTCGAGCGCGGGCTGGCGCGCGCGAGCACGGCGGCGTAGGCGTCGAGCGCCGCCTGCACGGCGGCGAGCGATACGCCGTCGTAGGCCTCCAGCGGCGCCGCCTCGCCCTCGCCGTAGTCCTCGTCGCCGAAGTCGACCCGCACCCTCAGCAGCGACCGCTCGGCCAGCTCGCCCCACGCCGTGCGCAGCGGCGTGCGCAGCCGGAGGTCGAAGGGCTCGACGGACAGCTCGGCCATCAGCTCGCCAGGATCCCCGCCGACAGGAGCGCACAGAACACGAGCTGGAGCATGCCGGTACGGGCGAGCGCGCCGTTCAGCGACGGCCCGTCGGTCCGGTTGCGGACAATCCGCACCACCGGCATGGCCAGCGGGAGCGCCAGCAGCGGCAGCGCGAGCCACGGCGACAGCGCGTCCGAGCCGATCAGCCACGGCAGCGGCGCACACAGGAACGCGCCGTAGACCATCGCCGCGTAGAGCCCGCGGGCGCGCGTGCGGCCGAGCCTGACCGCGAGCGTCCGCTTGCCGGCGCGCCGGTCGGTCTCGAGGTCGCGCACGTTGTTCACGACCAGGATCGCCGAGGCCAGCAGGCCGACCGGCACCGCCAGCGCGAACGCCTCCCACGAGAGCTCCTCGACCTGCGCGTAGTAGGAGCCGGTGACCGCGACAAGACCGAAGAAGAGGAACACGAACACCTCGCCGAGGCCCTCGTACCCGTACGGCCGCGGACCGCCGGTGTACAGCACGCCGGCCAGGATCGATGCCGCGCCGACGAGCAGCAGCACCCAGCCCGCGGTCGCGATCAGGTACGCCCCGGCGAGCACGGCCATGCCGAACGCGACGTAGGTCGCGACGAGTACCTGGCGCGGCGGGACGAGCCCGCCGGCGGTCACCCGCACCGGTCCGAGCCGGTCCTCGGTGTCGGCGCCGCGGCGCGCGTCGGAGTAGTCGTTGGAGAGGTTCGTCCCGACCTGGATGAACAGCGCGCCGAGCATCGCGGCCACGAACGTGAGCCACTTGAACGTGCCCTCGGTCGCCGCCAGCGAGGTGCCGACCAGCACCGGCGCGACCGCGGCGGGCAGCGTTCGCGGCCGTGCCGCCATGAGCCAGATGTGCAGGGGGCTCAAGGTCGTCTGGGGAACTGCGAGAAGTCGGGCTTGCGCTTGGCCTTGTACGCCTCGCGCCCTTCCTGGGCCTCCTCTGACGCGTAGAAGAGGAGGTTGGCGTCGTGCGCGAGCTGCTGGATCCCGCTCAGCCCGTCCTCGGCGGCGTGGAAGCTCGCCTTCAGCAGACGCAGCGAGAACGGAGAGAGCTCGAGCATCTCGCGGCACCACTTCACCGTCTCCGCCTCGAGTTCCTCCAGCGGCACGACGGTGTTCACGAGTCCCATCTCCAATGCCTGCTGCGCGTCGTACTGCCGGCACAGGAACCAGATCTCCTTCGCCTTCTTGGGCCCGACGAGGTTGGCGAGCAGCCCTGCGCCGAAGCCGCCGTCGAACGAGCCGACGCGCGGCCCGGTCTGGCCGAAGCGCGCGTTGTCGGCGGCGATCGTGAGGTCGCAGACGAGGTGCAGCACGTGCCCGCCGCCGATCGCGTAGCCGGCCACCATCGCGACCACGGGCTTCGGCAGCCGGCGGATCTGCACGTGCAGGTCGGTGACGTGGAAGCGCCCGACCGACGCACCCTCCGTCAGGTAGCCGGTATCGCCGCGCACGCGCTGGTCGCCGCCCGAGCAGAACGCGAGCGAGCCCTCGCCCGTGAGCACGATCACGCCGACCGACGTGTCCTCCCGCGCGCGCTCGAGCGCACCGGCGATCTCGACGATCGTCTGCGGCCGGAACGCGTTGCGCACTTCGGGGCGGTCGATGGTGATCTTCGCGATCCCGTCGCCGGACGTCTCGTAGCGGATGTCCTCGTAGTTGGCGGCGGGGGTCCATGTGACGCTCACCGCGAAGACACTAGCCTGCGGTCGATGCCGATCGATCCATGGCTGGAGCGCGCCGCTGCCCTGCGCCCCAAGCGCATCGCCCTCGAGGCGGACGGCGTGCGTCTGACGTACGCGGAGCTGCTGGAGCGCGCCCGCGGCGGCGCCGCGGCGCTGGCCGGGGGCGGCGTCGGGCGCGGTGACCGCGTCGCGATCACGGCGCCTGCGGGGGTCGACTTCGCGGTAGCGCTGCACGCCTGCCTGTTGCTCGGCGCCGCGGTGATGCCGGTCGACCCGCGGCTGTCCGACCGCGAACGCGAAGCGCTGCTGGCCGCGGCCAAGGCGACGATCCACGGCGCGCTGCCGGACGGCGGCCGGCCGCCCGCGCTCGCGCCCGACGAGGACGACATCGCCCTCGTCGTGCACACCTCCGGCACGACCGGCGAGCCGCAGCCGGTCGAGCTGTCATTCGGCAACGTCCAGGCCAACGCGCTCGGTTCGGCGGTCGCGCTCGCGCTCGATCCGCACGAGCGCTGGCTGTGCCCGCTCCCGCTCTCGCACGTCGGCGGTCTGATGGTGCTGCTGCGCTCGGCGATCTACGCGACGTCGGCCGTCATCGGCCCGCCCGCGCCCGACTTTCAAGTCACGGTCGTGTCGCTGGTCCCGACGATGCTCGCGCGGCTGCTCGACGCGGGTACGGCGAAGCCGCTGCGGCTGCGCGCCGTGCTGCTCGGCGGCGCGCCGGCCAACCCGGCGCTGCTCATCCGCGCCCGCGACGCCGGCTGGCCGGTCGCCCCGACCTACGGCCTCACGCAGGCGTGCTCGCAGGTGACCGTCGGCGAGATCGGCGACGTCGAGACGTCCGGTCGCGCGCTCCCCGGGCTGCGGGTCACGTTCGCGCCGGACGGCGAGATCCTCGTCGAGGGGCCGACCGTGGCCGGCGGCGGCACGCTGCAGACCGGCGACCTCGGGCGCCTCGACGAGCGCGGGCGGCTGGTCGTGGTCGGCCGCAAGTCCGACACGATCGTCACGGGCGGGGAGAACGTCGCTCCCGCCGAGGTCGAGGCCGTGCTGCTCGCACATCCGGCGGTCGTCGACGCGGGCGTGTTCGCGCGGCCGCATGACGAGTGGGGCGAGGCGGTCACCGCGCGCGTCGTCCTGCGCCCCGATGCGGAAGCCAGCGAGGACGATCTGCGCACCTGGGCGGCCGACCGGCTCGCGGCCTACAAGGTCCCGAAGGCGGTCGAGATCGCGGATGCGCTCCCGCGCACTGAGTCGGGCAAGCTACGGCGGAGGGAGCTCGCATGACGCGCGCGAGATGGGCCGGCATCGCGAAGGGCTGGGAGACGTACGCCGACGCGTTCCGCAGCAACACGATGCCGGTGTCGTCGTGGATGGTCGACGCGATCGGGCCGCAACCGGGCCACACCGTGCTCGACCTCGCCGCCGGCATCGGCGACGTCGGCTTTCTCGCCGCCGAGATGATCGAGCCGGGCGGGACGCTGATCACCTCCGACTTCGTCCCCGAGATGCTGAGCGCCGCGCAGCGCCGCGCCGAGACGCTCGGCATCCGCAACGTCCGCTTCCGCCAGATCGACGCGCAGACGATGGACCTCGACGCCGCGAGCCTCGACGGCGTGCTCTGCCGCTGGGGCTACATGCTGATGGACGACCCGGCGGCCGCGCTGCTCCAGACCCGGCGCGTGCTGCGGCCCGGCGGCCATCTCGCACTCGCGGCGTGGACGGCCGCCGAGGACAACCCGTGGAGCGCGGTCCCGGTCGAGGTGCTGATCGCCGGCGGCCGCATCGATCCCGAGCCGCCACCCGGGCCCGGCCAGTTCACGTGGGCGCCCGAGGGCATCATCGCCGAGCACCTCGAAGCCGCCGGCTTCGTCGAGTACGAGGTGGACGCGCTCGAGTTCCCGATCCGCTACGCGTCGGTGCGCGAGTGGTGGGAGACGACCCAAGCGATGGGTGCGCGGGCGAGCGCGGCGACCGGCGCCGTCGACGCCGAGCTGCTCGAGCAGCTCGCCGAGGCCGCCGCGCCGTGGACGGCGGCCGACGGCTCGCTCGCGATCCCCGCCAAGACATGGGTCGCCAGCGCGGAGGGCTAACCTTCCGCGTCCATGTATTACGACAACGACGCCGACCTGGACCTGCTCCAGGGCAAGACCGTGGCAATCCTCGGCTACGGCTCCCAGGGCCACGCCCACTCGCTCAACCTCAAGGACTCCGGCATCGACGTCGTGGTCGGGCTGCGCCCGGACTCGGCCTCGGTCGAGCAGGCGCGCTCGAACGGCCTCGAGGTCACCGACGTGCCGGAGGCCGCCTCGCGCGGCGACCTCGTGATGGTGCTGCTCCCCGACGAGAAGCACGGCGAGGTGTGGCGCGAGCAGATCCGCGACGGCATCGCGCCCGGCAACACGCTGCTGTTCGGGCACGGGTTCTCCGTGCACTACGGCGAGGTCGAGCCGCCGCCTGAGGTCGACGTCGCGCTGATCGCCCCGAAGGGTCCCGGCCACCTCGTGCGCCGCCAGTTCCTCGAGGGCAGCGGCGTGCCCGCCCTTGTCGCGATCCACCAGAACGCGTCCGGCGAGGCGCTGCCGCTCGCGCTCGCCTACGCGAAGGGGATCGGCGCGACGCGCGGCGGCGTGATCGAGACGACGTTCAAGGACGAGACCGAAACCGACCTGTTCGGTGAGCAGGCCGTGCTGTGCGGCGGCGTGTCCGAGCTCGTGCAAGCCGGTTACGAGACGCTCGTGGACGCAGGCTACGACCCCAAGCTGGCGTACTTCGAGTGCCTGCACGAGCTGAAGCTGATCGTCGACCTGATGTACGAGAAGGGCATCACCGGGATGCGTTTCTCGATCTCCAACACGGCCGAGTACGGCGACCTGACGCGCGGCAAGCGGATCATCTCCGAGACCACGCGCCAGGCGATGAAGGACGTGCTCGGCGAGATCCAGTCAGGCGAGTTCGCGCGCGAGTGGATCGCCGAGAACCGCGCCGGCCAAGAGAACTTCAAGCGCATGCGCGAGGAGCAGGCCGGCCACCAGATCGAGCGCGAGGGCAAGGAGCTGCGCTCGATGATGGACTGGATCGAGACCGAGTTCTGAGCGCCATGGCGGACGAGCCGACGGCCCCGGGCTGGTTGCCTCCACGGGCGCCCGGCGGAGAACCCGCGCCCCAGTTCGAGACGACGCCGGAGCCGGAGCCGGAGCCGGAGCCGGAGTCGGAGCCCGAGGCCGCGACGGCCGTCGACCCGTGGCCGCATCCGATCAACCACCCGGTCTTCACCGCGCGCCAGGCGGACCGCACGAACGGTCTTGCCACGACGTCGCTCGTGCTCGGCATCCTCGGCCTGGTGATCCTGATCCCGACGCTCGGAGCCGGCTGGATCTTCTCGCTCCCGTGCTCGATCTCCGCCTGGGTGATCGGCGTGCAGGGCCGCAAGCAGGTCGCCAAGGGCGTCACCACCGCGGGTGACGGGACCGCCCATGCGGGCATCATCCTCGGAATCGTCGGCGTCCTGATCGGTCTGATCGGCGCGGCCGTCTGGATCGCCCTGTACTCCTCGGGCTACGACCTCGAGGACCTGCGGCGCGACCTCGAGAGCCGCCGGGCAAGCTGAATCGGCGCAGCCGCCGTACTAACCTGCGGCGCACCTCCCCACGAGTCGAAGGCCTCCCTGCATGACGCCCAATCCGTTCACCAAGCAGTACCTGATGACCGCCGGGCCGACGCCCGTCCCGCCCGCCGTCTCGCAGGCGATGGCCGCGCCGATGCTCTACCACCGCGCGCCCGCCTTCGACGAGGTGTACGAGCGCGTGCTGGCCAAGCTGCCGTCCGTCTTCCGCACGCAGAACGACGTGCTCGCGTTCGCCGCGAGCGGCTCGGGTGCGCTGGAGTCGGCGTTCGCGAACCTCGTGCGCCCCGGTGACCGGGTCCTCGTGTGCTCCGCCGGCAAGTTCGGCGAGCGCTGGATCGGCCTCGGCGAGGCATACGGCGCCGACCAGGTCCGCTACGAGCCGGGCTGGGGCGCGCGCCTGGATCCGGCCGCGATCGACAGGCTGCTGACCGAGAACGAGGGCATCGAGGTCGCGTTCGCGACGCTCAGCGAGACCTCCACCGGCGTCGTCCACGACATCGAGGCGATCGCCGAGGTGGCCAAGCGCCACGGCGTCATCCTCGCCGTCGACGCCGTCTCCGGCCTCGGCGCTGCCGAGCTGCGCCAGGACGACTGGGGCGTCGATGTCGTCGTCGCCGGCTCGCAGAAGGCCCTGATGTGCCCGCCCGGGCTCGCGTTCGCGTCGGTGTCCGCGCGTGCGCTCGAGTACGCCGATTCCCGCCCCGGCGGCCGCTTCTACTTCGACTGGGGCAAGACCGCCAAGAGCCAGCGCAAGGGCGCGAGCCCGTTCACGCCCGCCGTGTCGCTGTTCCTCGGGCTCGACGTCGCGCTCGGCCTGATCGAGGAGGAGGGCCTGGAAGACGTGCTCGCGCGCCACCAGATCCTCGCCCGCGCCACCCGCGCCGGCACCGCCGCGATCGGCCTCGAGCTGTTCGGCGACCCCGACGAGCGCTCCACCGTCGTCACCGCCGTCGAGCTGCCGGACGACATCGACGGCGGCAAGGTCCCGGGCGCGCTGCGCAAGCTCGGCATCACGGCCAACGGCGGCCAGGACCACCTCAAGGGCCGCATCCTGCGGATCGCCCACTGCGGCTACTTCGGCGCCTTCGACATCGTCACCTCGCTCTCCGGCCTGGAGATGGTGCTGCAGCAGCTCGGGCGCGACGTCGAGCACGGCGCGGCCGCCGGCGCCGCCCAGAAGGTGTTCCTCGAGGCCGGCGTCCCCGCCGCGGCGTGAGTGCCCCAGAGCTGACCGCGCCCTATCGCATCCTCGTCGCCGAGGCGATCGCCGACTCCGGCGTCGAGATGCTGCGCGAGCGCTTCGACGTCGACGTCGGCGTCGGCTGGAGCGCCGAGGAGCTGGCGGACCGGATCGGCGCCTACGACGGGATCCTGATCCGCTCGGCGACGAAGCTGACGGCCGACCTGATCGCGCGCGGCGAGAAGCTGAAGGTGATCGGCCGCGCCGGGGTCGGCGTCGACAACGTGGACGTCGACGCGGCCACCAAGCGCGGCATCATCGTCGCCAACGCGCCGCAGTCGAACGTGATCACGGCCGCCGAACACACCGTCGCGCTGATGCTCGCGCTCGCGCGCAACGTCCCGCAGGCGCACTCGGCGCTCACCGACGGCCGCTGGGAGCGCTCCAAGTGGGGCGGCGTCGAGGTCTACGACAAGACGCTCGGGCTGCTCGGCTTCGGCCGCATCGGCCAGCTCGTCGCCGCCCGCGCGCAGGGGTTCGGCATGCACGTCGTCGCGTTCGACCCGTTCGTCTCGGCCGCCCGCTTCCGCGAGCTGGGCGCCGAGAAGGCGGAGTCCTCCGACGAGCTGTACGCGCAAGCGGACTTCATCTCGATCCACCTGCCGAAGACGGCCGAGACGGTGCGCTGGCTCGACGCCGAGGCGCTCGCCAAGTGCCGCGACGGCGTGCGCATCATCAACTGCGCGCGCGGCGAGCTGGTCGACGACGACGCGCTCAAGGCGGCGCTCGACTCCGGGAAGGTCGCGGGCGTCGCGCTCGACGTCTTCACGCACGAGCCGGTCACCGACCACCCGCTGTTCGGCTACTCCAACGTCGTCGTCACGCCGCACCTCGCGGCCTCGACGACCGAGGCGCAGGACCGCGCCGGCGTGCAGACGGCCGAGCAGGTCGTGGCTGCGCTCACCGGCGGCGTCGTGTCGACGGCCGTCAACATCCCGGCCGTGAGCGCGGAGGACATGGACGTGCTCGGCCCGTTCCTGCCGCTCGCGCGCGGGCTCGGGCGCGTCGGGATGGCGCTCGCGGAGTCGTCGAGCGTCGACCGGATCGAGATCGAGTTCCTCGGCCGGATCGCCGAGCGCGACACGCGCCTGCTCACCCTGGCCGTCCTCAACGGCCTGCTCGCCGGTCACACCGATGAGGAGGTCAACCTCGTCAACGCGCCGTCGCTGGCCGAGGAGCGCGGCATCCAGATCTCGGAGCGCCGCGAGGCCGTGGCGCGCGACTTCACCGACCTCGTGCGCGTGACCGTCGTCTGCGGCGGCGACCGCACGCGCGTGGTCGGGACGACGCTCGGCCAGCAGCACCGCCCGCACCTGCTCGAGGCGTGGGGCGGTCGCTTCAACCTGCAGATGGACGAAGGCCACCTGGCGCTGTTCCGCTACCAGGACGTGCCGGGGATGGTCGGCCGCGTCGGGACGGCGTTCGGCCAACACGGCGTGAACATCTCCGCCGCCGCGGTGGGCCGCCAGCCGCCCGGCGACGACGAGGGGAGGCGCTCCGAGCTCGCGGTGATGGCGATCACCACCGACGCGCCGGTGCCGCACGAGGTCATCGACGAGATCGTCGCGCTCGACGGTTTCATCGCCGGGCGCTCAGTGTCTCTGAGCGGTTAGCGGACGACGGATTCGAGCGCGCCGAGGGCGCGGGCGGTGCCGCGGAGGCTCACGTAGAGCACGAGCAGGCCGCTGGTGAGCAGCAACTCCCCGGTGCCCTCGCGTCGTGCAGTGGCAAGTGCGGTCATGGCAGTCACAGTAGCCGCCTCCATCGATCAGTCGAATGGACCGGTGTCCACTATGCGCGGCCGGGCGCTGGACCGTGTGTCGATTCGGTAGCTGGAGCCGCCGCCGCCGCGCGAGTGCGGTTCAGGCGCGGCGGAAGCTGGGGAGGCCCGGGATGCCGAGCCGCTCCGACGCTGCGAGGCCTGCCACCCACGACGGGCTGCCGGTGGTCGGCGTCACGATCCGCTCGAGCGCCTCCACGACCTTGGGGTCATAGCCGGTGCCGGCCTCCTCGCGCAGCAGCGCGAGCGCGCGCTCGGCCGGCCAGGCAGGGCGGTACACGCGGTCGGACACGAGCGCGTCGTAGACGTCGCAGGCGGCGAGGATCCGGGTCTCGAGCGAGAGGTCGCAGCCCTGTAGCCCGCGCGGGTAGCCGGTGCCGTCGAGCCGCTCGTGGTGGTCGGACACGAGGCGCCGGACCGTGTCCGGGAAGCCGCCGAGCTCCTCCAGCAGTCGCCGCCCGGCGTCCGGGTGGCGGCGGATCTCGGCGAACTCCTCGTCGTCGAGCGGGCCCGGCTTCTGGAGGATCTCCAGCGGCACCGACAGCTTGCCGATGTCGTGCAGCAGGCCGCCGACGGCGAGGTCACGGCGCAGCGCGGCGGGCAGTTTGAGCTCCTCGCCGACGCGGGCGGCGAGCAGCGCGACGCGGCGTGTGTGCTCGGCGGTCGAGCTGTCGCGCTCGATCAGCCGCACGAGCAGCGCGCGCACGCGCGGGCCGAGGAAGGCCTCCGAGGTGGCGACCAGCTCGGTCGCCGTCAGGTCGCCCACGAGCGGCCGCGAGGCGCCGCCGCGCGCAAGGTCGAGCACGGTCGGGATGCCGATCATCGCGATCCCGCCGAGCTCCATCGCGTGGCCGCCGTAGAACGCTGCGGTGCCAAAGCCGATCTCGAGCTGGGCGTACAGCGACACGCCAAGCCACGTGCAGCCGGCCACCACGAGCAGGTCGGCGGGACGGCGGGTGAGTGCGTGCGTGCGAACCGACCGGTGCACGAGCACGGCGAGGCAGAGCAGGCCGAAGACGAGCAGCACCCTCGCCGGCAGGCTCCCGGACTGCGGAACCGAGGGGACGAGCGCAGGCTTGGCCAGCGCGAGCGCGCCGAGCGACAGCACGCCGATCGCGAGCACGGCCTGGAGGACGAGCAGCGGTGCAATCCGGCGCGGCTGCCGCAGCCCGGGAAGCGCGGTGAGCGCGAGCAGCCCGGCGCCGACCGGCAGCGAGATGCCGCCCGCCAGCGCGATCACGCCGTTCATCCCGACCACGACGCCGGGCGTGGCGAACCCATGTACGGCCAGCAGCGCGGTGGTGGTGGAGAACGCGGTGCCGAGCAGGATCGCGCGGCCGTCACGCGCCCGCACGCCGGCGAGCGTGAGCCCGACCGCCACCACCGCGGCGGTGCCCGCGGCCAGCAGCACGGGCCAGAAGTGCGCCTCGGGCGTCAGGTCGACCGGCGTCTTGCCGTAGAACGCCAGCGCGAACAGGGGCACGGCCGCGGCAAAGGCCGCGAGGAGGTGACCGGTACCGATCCGGTGGTGCCATCTGCCGCGCATCCCAAGGGGTATCGGCCCGAACGCGACTATTTTTGAGCAATACGTGCCTCCAGCTAAGCGGCGACCGTCTGGCGGGCGGCGTCACGCCGCGCCAGGCGCCGCTGGAGCATCACGTTCAGCGCCATCAGCACGAGCACGATCAGCAGCAGGGCGGTCGCGAGCACGTTGACCGCGGGCGGCACGCCCTGGCGGGTCGCCCCGAAGATGAACAGCGGGAACGTGATCGTCTGGCCGGCGTTGAAGCTCGTGATCACGTAGTCGTCGACCGAGATCGCGGCGGCGAGCAAGGCGGCGGCCGCCACGCCCGGCGCGATCATCGGCAGCGTGACCTTGCGGAACGTGACCCACTCGGTCGCGCCGAGGTCCATCGCCGCCTCCTCGATGTGACGGTCCATCCCCTCGAGTCGCGCCTTCACGGTCACCACCACGTAGGAGACCGTGAACATCACGTGCGCGATCACGATCGTCGCGAAGCCGGTGTTGACCGCCATCGTCAGGAACAGCGCCAGCAGCGCGGCGCCGATCACCACCTCGGGCGTCGACAGCGGCAGGAACACGAAGAAGTCGACGGTCGAGCGCCCGCGGAACCCGTACCGCACGAGCGCCATCGCCATGAACGTGCCGAGCACCGTCGCGATCACCGTCGAGATGAGGGCGATCGCGAACGAGTTCTTCATCGCGAGCGCGAGGTCGGGGTTCGCGAACGGGTGCGCCCAGTGTTCGAGCGTGAAGCCCTGCCATGTGAAGTTGAAGCGGCCCTTCGGGTCGTTGAAGGAGAACGCCACGATCACGAAGATCGGGATGAACAGGTAGAGCAGCGCGAGCGCCGACCAGATGCCGAGCGCCCACGAGCGCGCGTTGTCCACGCGCCGGGCCCCGGAAGACGGGCTTTCGACGACGCCGAGCTCGGCAACCCCCGGCGGGGCTTCGACGGCCATCAGATCGCCGCCTCGGTGAGGTTCCGCGCGCCCAGCACCCGCGCGTACAGGAAGATCCCGATCAGGATGAACGACATCAGGATGAACGACAGCGCCGCCGCCTGCGGGTAGTCCTGGATCACCAGGTACTTGTTCTGGATGACGTTGCCGATCATGTACTCGCGCGGCGTCCCGAGCAGCGCGGCGTTGATGAAGTCACCGCACGCCGGGATGAATGTCAGCAGCGACCCGGCGAAGATCCCCGGCAGCGCCAGCGGCAGCGTGATCTTGCGGAACGCCGTCGCGCGGCTCGCGTAGAGGTCGGTCGCCGCCTCGATCAGCCGCCGGTCGATCTTGTCGAGCGACACGTACAGCGGCAGCGCCATGAACGGCAGGAAGTTGTAGGTGATGCCGGCGATCACCGCCGTGCGCGTCGCCAGTACCCGCCCGTCATCGCCGACGAGGCCGACCTTGCGCAGCGTGTCGACCACGAACCCCTCGTCGGACAGGATCAGCTGCCAGCTCACGGTCCGCAGGACGTACGAGACGAAGAACGGCAGGATGATCAGCAGCAGCATGAAGTTCTTCCATCGCCCCGCCTTGAAGGCGATGAAGTAGGCCAGCGGGAAGGCGATCACGAACGTGAGCAGGGTCGCCGTCGCCGCGTAGCCGATCGACCGCAGGAACTGCTCGTGGTACTCGCTGATCGCGTCCGCGTAGTTGCTGAACGCCCAGTCGAAGATGTAGCCGGTCTCCGGGTCGCCCGTCTGGAGCGAGACGTTGACCTGGTTGACCAGCGGGATCGCGAAGAACACCACCAGCCACAGCAAGCCGGGCCCCAGGAAGATCCAGGGCATGAGCCGCCGGCGCCGCTGCAGCGAGAGGCGGAGCATTGGGGATTAGGCCCCGGTCACCTTCGCCATCGCCTCCTGCATCGCCCGCTCGTCGGCGGGGGAGAGGTTCGGGTAGGCCTTGATCTTGGCCTGGATCTCCGGCGGCGGGAAGATCAGCGGGTTGTTGGCGATGTCGGGATCGGTCTTCTCGAGCACCTCCTTGGCGCCCTTGACCGGGGAGATGTAGTTGACGTACGCCGCCAGCTTCGCCGCCACCTCGGGGTCGTAGAGGTAGTTCATCATCGTCTCAGCCGCGTACGCGTGCTCGACCTTGGCGGGCAGCATCATGTTGTCGTTGAACGCGACGTTGCCCTCTTCGAAGTAGCCGAATCGCAGGTCCGGGTTGTCGCTCTGGAGCTGGACGAGGTCGCCGGACCACGCGAGCGAGACCCACACGTTGCCCTTGGCGAGGTCGGTCGTGTAGTCGTTGCCGGTGAAGCGCCGGAACTGGCCCTCCTGATTGGCCTTGTCGATCTTCTCGATCGCGGCCAGCAGCTGGTCGATCGTGGCGTTCGACGGATCCTGGCCCTCTCCCAGCATGACCGTGCTCGCGGAGTCGTACGGCTCCGAGAGCAGCGTCACGCGGCCCTTGAACTTCGGGTCGAACAGGTCGGCGACGTTCTTCAGCTCGCGGCCGGTCTTCTTGATGTTGTAGCCCACACCGGTCGCCCCCGACTGGTACGGGAGCGAGAACTTGCGGTCCGGGTCGTAGTTGATCGAGGCGAGGTTGTCGACGAGGTTCGAGGCGTTCGGGATGTTCTTCTTGTCGAACGGCTCGGCGTAGTTGTTGCGGACCCAGCGGGCGGCCATGTAGTCGGTGAGAACGACGATGTCGCGGCCGATCGGCTGGCCGTTCTGGAGCTGCTGCTGGACCTTCCCGAAGAACTCGTAGTTGTCGTTGATGTCCTCGATGTACTTGACCTTGCCGCCGAACTCCTTGTCGAACGCCTTCAGGAGCTTCTTGTCCATGTAGAGCGGCCAGTTCGAGAACGTCCAGTCGCCGATCTCCGTCTTCGGGTGGCTGACCGCGGCCTGCTGCTTGTTCGTCTTCTCGGCCTCGTCCGCCGTGCCCTTCACGCCGCCGCACGCGGCCAGCAGGGTGGACATGCCGGTCATCGCGAGCCCCGCGCTGCCTGCGCGCCCGAGGAAGCGCCGTCGCGACAGGCGTTGAGCCTCCAGGTACTGCTCCAGCGCGCTCTCGAAACTGGGATCTGTCATGACCTCTCCTTGGCAACGACGAACGTGTGCTGCGGATCCCAGGCGAGCTGGACCGCACGGCCCGGGCCGAGTGACTCCGGCTCGGCGCCGTCCAGGTTCTGCGCGAAGACCGTCAGCTCCTCGCCACCGGCCGCGCGCACGACGTACTGGATCGACACCCCCAGGAACGACGCGACCATGACGGTACCGCGCAACACGTTGTGGCCGGCCACGACGTCGCTGCCGGCGGGCGAGAGCGTGACCTTCTCGGGCCGCACGCCGATCCTGACCGCATCGGTGCCGTGCGGGCCGATCCGGTCGCTCGGCACGCGCAGCGTGGCGCCGTCGTGCGTCTCGACCGTCGAGTGGCCGTTGACGGAGGCGCGCATCTTGGCGTCGACGAGGTTCGAGATACCGAGGAAGTTCGCTACGAACTCCGTGCTCGGGCGCTCGTAGAGATCGGCCGCGCCTCCGGCCTGCTCGATCTTGCCCTCGCTCATCACAGCGATCGTGTCGGCCATCGTCATGGCCTCCTCCTGATCGTGCGTGACGTGTACGAACGTGATCCCGACGTCCTGCTGGATCCCCTTCAGCTGGATCTGGAGCTGCTTGCGCAGGCGCAGGTCGAGCGCTCCGAGCGGCTCATCGAGCAACAGCGCACGCGGCCGGTTCACGAGCGCGCGGGCGAGCGCCACGCGTTGCTGCTGGCCGCCGGAGAGCTGTGTCGGCTTACGCTTGCCGTACTGGCCGAGCTGGACCATCTCGAGCGCCTCGCCGACGCGGGTGCGGACCTCGGACTTGCTGATCTTCTTGCGCTCGAGGCCGAACGCGACGTTGCGCTCCACCGTCAGGTGCGGGAACAGCGCGTACGACTGGAACACCGTGTTCACGTCGCGCTTGTACGGCGGAAGCTGGGTGACGTCGTCGCCGCCGAGGAAGACCTTGCCCGCGGTCGGATCCTCGAAGCCGCCGATCATCCGCAGCGTGGTCGTCTTGCCGCAGCCCGACGGGCCGAGCAGGGCGTAGAACGCGCCGCGCGGGATCGAGAGCGTCAGGTCGTCGACCGCAGTGGTGTCGGCGAACTGCTTGGTGACGCCCTCCAGGTGGATGTCGGCGTCGGTCGTCATGAGTCCTCAGGGGTTGACACCGCGTCGTACCACTCCTTCCGGGAAGCCCCGGTGAGCTCGAAGACCACGTGCTTGATCGCGGTGTACTCCTCGAGCGCGTACATGGACATGTCCTTGCCGAAGCCGGAGCCCTTGACGCCGCCGTGCGGCATCTCCGAGCCGATCGCCAGGTGCTCGTTGATCCACACCGTGCCCGCTTCGAGCTCGCGCGCGGCGCGCTGGGCGCGGAACACGTCGCGCGTCCACGCCGACGCGGCGAGGCCGTAGCGCGTGTCGTTGGCCTTCGCGAACGCCTCGTCGTCGGACGCGAAGCCGAGCACGCAGACGACCGGGCCGAAGACCTCGTCCTGGACGATCTCGGCGTCCTGCGCGGCGCCCGTGATCACGGTCGGCGGGTAGAACGCGCCGGGGCCGTCCGGCAACTCGCCGCCGCGCTCGGCACGCGCGCCGGCGGCGACGGCGCGCTCGACGAAGCCGTGCACGCGGTCGCGCTGGGCGGGGGAGACGAGCGGGCCGAGGTTGGTGGCGTCGTCCATCGGGTCGCCCACCACGAGCCGGTCGACCTTGTGCAGGAAGCGCTCCAGGAACGCTTCCCGGATCCGCTCGTGCACGTAGATGCGCGTGGCCGCCGTGCAGTCCTGGCCGCAGTTGGCGAAGGCGCCGACGATCGCACCCTCGGCTGCCGCCTCGAGGTTGGCGTCCTCGAACACCACGAACGGCGCCTTGCCGCCGAGCTCCATGTGCACGCGCTTGACCGTGCCGGCGGCGTCGCGCATCACGCTCGCGCCGGTGCGGGTCGAGCCGGTGACGGAGATCAGCGCCACGTGCTCGTGGCGGGCGAGCGCACCGCCGACCTCCGCGCCGGGACCGGGCACCACGTTCAGCACGCCCGGCGGCAGGCCGGCGTCGAGCGCGAGACGGCCGAGCATCAGGGCGGTCAGCGGCGTCAGCTCGGCCGGCTTGAGCACGACCGTGTTGCCGGCGGCGAGCGCCGGCCCGATCTTCCAGGCCGCCATGTTGAGCGGGTAGTTCCACGGCGCGATCGAGGCGCAGACGCCGATCGGCTCGCGCCGGATCGAGCTCGTCAGGCCTTCGAGGTACTCGCCCGACGCCTTGCCCTCGAGGTTGCGGGCCGCGGCGGCGAAGAAGCGCAGGTTGTCGATCGTGAGCGGGACGTCGAAGGCGCTCGAGAACTTCAGCGGCTTGCCGGTGTTGCTCGACTCGACGCGGGCGAACTCGTCCGCGCGCTCTTCGAGCAGGTCGGCCATCCGGTCAAGCACCGCGGAGCGCTCGCCGGGCGTGATCCGGCTCCAGTCACCGCGGCGGAACGCGGCGCGCGCGGCGGCCACCGCGCGGTCAGCGTCGGCCGCTGTGCCGTCGGCGACCTCCGCGATCGGCTCGCCGGTCGACGGGTCGTAGACCGTGCGCGTGCTCGCCGCCGGGACGTCCTGCCCGTCGATCAGCAACGCAGGGGCCTGCGCGTTGTCAGCTATGGACATCCTGACCCTCCAACGATGCGCCACCTTTCCGTGTTGTGGCGGGCTGTGCAATGGACACAGCGGCGTGTGTTATTCCAGAATGACTGACGGAACGTATGCTGACCATCGCTGACGTCCTCGAGTTGCCGGTCGTGCGTCGCGCGTTGCCGGAGGTGATCGGGGGTGCCGGCGCCCTCGATCGCGAGCTGCGCTGGGCTCATGTAATCGAGATGGCCGATCCCAGCGACCTGCTGAAGGGCGGCGAGCTGGTGCTCACCACGGGGATGGGGGCGGGCGCGCGGGATCGCGACCAGACCCGCTGGATCGCCTCGCTGGTCGAGCAGGGCGCGGTCGCCGTCGCCGTCGAGCTCGGGTCGACCTGGCGCGAGCGGGTTCCGGACGCGGTCGTGCAGGCGTGTGCCGACGGCGACGTTCCACTCTTGGCGTTCCGGCGCTCGGTTCGGTTCGTCGAGATCACCGAGGCCGTGCACACGGCGGTGCTCAACAGCCAGTTCGAGCTGCTCCGGCGCGGCGAGGAGATCCACAAGCGGTTCACCGACCTGATCCTGCACGGCCGCGGCGTGCCCGAGATCCTCGCCGAGCTCGTCGCGGCGGTCGGCAACCCAGTCGTGCTCGAGGACGCCGGGCACGAGCTCGTCTACTACGTGTCCGGCCGAGCCGGCGACGACGTCGCGCTGTCGGCCTGGGGCGATGTCCACCGGGCCGAGGACCGCGGCGAGACGCCGGAGGGCGCGCTGCTGGTCGACGTGCGGCTGATGGACACCTCGTGGGGGCGGCTGATGGCGCTGGCGGTCGACGAGCCGCTGGACGACTTCGACCGCGTCGCGACCGAGCGCGCGGCGCTGGCCGTGGCGATCGACCTGCTCGGCCAGCAGCACGACGAGCACCTGCGGGCGCGGTCGCGCGGCGCGTTCCTGTCCGACCTGGCGGACGGGCGCGTGGAGGAGGCCGACGCGCGCCGCCGCGCCGAGGCGCTCGGGCTGAATCCGGGCGCCCCCAATCGGGGAGAGCTGCTGCCGATCGCCGCCAGCTGGCGCGGGCCGCGCGCGCGGCGCGGCGAGGATCTGTCGTGGACGCGGCTGTCGGGCGAGCTGCGCGCGGCGCTGTCGTCGACCGGGTTCGGCGTGCTGCTGGGCCCGCGCGACGTCGACCTGCTGGTCCTGCTCGCGCTCGGCGGCCGCAGCTACGACGCGGCACTCGCCGAGCATGTCGCCGGGCTGTTCCACGGCGTGCTGGAGCGGCGCGGCGTCGGCATCGAGCTGGCGGCGCTGGCGATCGGCGGGCCGGCCGAGGACTGGGCGGCGGCCGGGCAGGGTCTGCGCCGCGTCCGGCGCTCGGCGGGAGCCGCGACCGCGCTCCCGGCGCGGCGCTGGTACGACGCGCGCCGCCCGGGCGTGACCGACCTGCTGCACGACCTGCGCGACGCCCCCGAGCTCGACGCGTTCGTCGACGAGCAGCTCGGCCCGCTGCTGGCGAACGGCTCGCCGCGCCAGCGCGCTCTGCTCGAGACGCTCGAGGCGTACCTCGCCGCGGGCGGCCGCAAGGCGCAGGCGGCGCGCGCGCTGCACGTCGAGCGCCAATCGCTCTACCTGCGGCTGCACCGGATCGAGGAGCTGCTCGGCGTCTCGCTCGACGACGAGGACGCCGTCCTCGGCCTGCATCTCGCGATCCGCGCGCTCGCGTTCCGCAAGCGCCGCGCCGCCGCCTGAAAGCCATCGAACGCTGAGGGCGCCGCCGTCGTAGTCAGGTGTATGGCAGCCTGGCCACACGACGAAGAGCTTCTGGACGCGCTCTACGCCGAGTACGCCGGGCCGTTGCTGGAGTACGTCGAACGGCTGCTCGGCGGTGACCGCTTCCAGGCCGAGGACGTGGTACAGGAGACGCTGATGCGGGCGTGGCGCAACGCCGATGCGCTCGCTACCGAGACGGCGCGGCCGTGGCTCTTCACCGTCGCCCGGCGACTCGTGATCGACCGCTACCGCGGCACTCGCCGCCGGCCGCCGGCCGTCGCTTCCGAGGCAGCGATCGAGGTGCTCCCCGCACCCGACGAGCTCGAGGGCGCGCTGCTCGCCTGGGAGGTGGCCGAAGCGCTCCGGAGTCTCAGTCCGGACCATCGCCGGGTGCTGCTCGAGGTCCACTACCGCGACCGCTCGGTGGCGGAGGCGGCCGCGCAGCTCGGCATCCCCGAAGGGACGGTGCGGTCGCGCACGTACTACGCGCTGCGCGCCCTGCGGCTCGCGCTCGAGGAACGGGGGATCGCGCCATGAGCTGCACGCTCGCCGAGTCGCTCGGCGTCTACGTCCTCAACGCGCTGGACGACGCCGAGCGCGCATCGATCGACGCCCACGTCGCGGTTTGCCAGGAGTGTCGGGGCGAGCGGGAGCGCCTGCTGCCACTGACGCGGTATCTCGACTGCCTGACCCCTGCCGAGGCGGTCGATCTCGACGCCGCCGCGCCGCCTCCGGCCGGCCTGCTGACGCGCCTGCGCGCCACCGTCAGCGTCGAGCACCGCCGCTTGGTCCGGATCCGGATCGCTGCGTTGGCGATGGCCGCCGTGCTGGCCGTCGTCGTGGCCGGTGACGCGTCGCGCCAGCCTTTGCCGACGGTCAGTCGAGCGTCCGCGACCGACTCGCAGTCCGGCGTCACCGCTTCGATCGCCGTCACGCCGGGCGACTCGGGCAGCCGGCTGACCGTCCGCATGCGCGGCGCCGCGCCCGGCGAGCGCTGCCGCCTCGTGGCGCGGTCGCGCGACGGGCGCACCGACGTTGCCGCCACCTGGCAGGCGACCTACCGCGGCGCCGCCGCGGTCACGGGATCGGCCGCGATCGCGCCGGCCGACCTCGCCTCCGTCGATGTCGTGACGACCGGCGGGCGCCGGCTCGTCCGCGTCACCCTCCCCACACCACAGGAGTCCCGCTCATGAGACACAACCGCTGGACGGCGCTCGCCGTCCCCGCTCTCGCCCTCGCGCTCGCGCTCGCCGCCTGCGGCAGCTCCGGCTCCGGCTCCGGCTCGGCAACGCCGACCGTCGGAGTCGACAACGTCAACGGCATCGGCTCGGTGCTGGTCGACGACCACGGCGCCGCGCTCTACACGCCCGACCAGGAGGCGGACGGCATGGTGCGCTGCACGGGTGAGTGCACGGGCTTCTGGACGCCGCTGCCGGTGGGATCGCCGACCACCAAGGCCGACTCGGTCGGCGGGCGTCTGGCCGACATCAAGCGGCCCGACGGCACCCGACAGGTCACCTACGACGGACACCCGCTCTACCGCTTCACCGAGGACCGCGGAGCCGGGAAGGTCACCGGCGACGGCTTCAAGGACAGCTTCGGCGGTACCAAGTTCACGTGGCACGCCGTCACGACCGACGGCGTCTCGGCCGGCGGTGGTTCTCGCGGAGGGTACGGCTACTAGCCGTGGACGGCGGCGAGCAGGGCCGCGTACGAGCGGACCAGCAGCTGTCGCTCCTCGGCGAGGAGCGGGTCTTCGGGGTCGCAGCCGGCCGCGACCCAGCGGTCGGAGACATCCATCGCCTCCGCCCGCAGCGCCGCGGCCTGGCGCACGTCTCCCGGATCGACCGCGTAGCAGTACGCATAGAGGTCGGTGAGCGCGGCGAGCAGCTCGTCGCTGCCCTCGGACCCGTACTGCGCCTCGCGATGCGCTCGCCACCACTCGACCTCGAGCTCGGCCGCCCGCGCCGGATCGAACGTCGCGTGCTCGCTCGCCCGCAACAGCCGATAGAAGCTGGCCATGAACGCCCGCGCCGCGGCGGGATCGTTGTCCGGGACCGGCGCCCACTTCTGGTTTGCGCGCAGCACCAGCCACGCTCCGGCCAGCGTCCGTGCCCAGTTCATCCGGAACGCCGCGCGGACCAGCCCCACGGACGCGAGCAGGAACGCTGCCCACTTGCGGCGGTAATACGTCTCCCAGGCGCGGCACTCGAGCGAGCCGACCGCGCGCGGGTCGAACGACCGCATCGGGCTCGACCGCGCTCGCCCCGGTGAGAGGATCATGGCCGCGACATTGTCCCGATCCGTGGTCATCCGCGCCGCTCGTCCGCAGGAGCG
Organism: uncultured Solirubrobacteraceae bacterium; assembly: GCA_963792385.1. Taxonomy (GTDB): domain Bacteria; phylum Actinomycetota; class Thermoleophilia; order Solirubrobacterales; family Solirubrobacteraceae; genus DASSUW01. Next base: position 203,287 of record CAWBVZ010000007.1, read on the forward strand.
CCATGCGCTCGAAGACCTCCAGCTGCGTGCCTCGACGCACTGGCCGACCTACCGCGCGCACCTCGCCGCGCATCCGGGCGTGGTGGCGATCCCGCCGGCCCAGATCGACGACGGTCTCGTGCGGGTCGCGGAGCGCCGCGGCGAGGTCGCGGGGTTCGCGGTGCTGCTCCGGCCGGTCGCGGGAGCGTGTGAGCTCGACGGCCTGTTCGTGGAGCCGAGCCACATGGGCAACGGCGTCGGTCGCCTGCTCGTCGAGGACGCCGAGCGGATCGCCGCGGCGCAGGGCGCCGAGTGGATCGACGTGATCGCGAACCCGGACGCGGTCGGCTTCTACGAGCGCGTCGGCTTCAGCGGCGACGACGAGGTGGCGACGCGGTTCGGGCCGGCGCGGCGGATGCGGCTCGCGCTGGTCACCACACCGGACGGGCGCGGCGATGGGCCGCGTCGTCGCCGAACCCCTCCGACTCGATGACGGCGAGCAGGCCCGCGCGGACCGCGTCCGCGTCGGGGATCTCGCGCTCGAGCGCCGCGCTCACTTCGAGCGCGCGAGCGCGGGCCGCGCGGCCGCGGCGTGTGAGGGCGAGCAGCTTGGCGCGGCGGTCGGCAGGATCGGGCCGGCGCTCGACGAGCCCGAGATCGACCATCTCGTCGACTACCGGGCCGACGGCCTGCTTGGTGACGCCGAGCAGCTCGGAGAGCCCGGTGAGCCCGAGCGGGCGCTCGTGCAGCGCGCGCAGAACGTAGCCGTGCTGCTGGCGAACCGGGTAGCCGGCGGCGTTGAGCTCGCGCCCGAGTCGCGTCGCCACGGCGTGCGCGGCGCCGACCACGAGGATCGCCAGATCAGGAGTAGTCAGGTCTGCTTGACGGTCAGGCATGCCTGACGTACTGTACGAGACATGACCGTGATCACCTCCTCCTCGGCACCCACCTTCGAACAGTCCGGAACGTTCGTCACCGGCCTCGCCTCTCCCTCGCGTGGGTCGCACGAGATCGCGGCGTGGCGGCTGCGCCTCGACCCGGGCGCCGCGAGCCCCGAGCACACGCTGACGCGCGACGAGGTCTTCGTCGCTCTCTCCGGCCGGCTGGTGGCGACGCTGTCCGGCGTGCGGCACGACGTCGCTGCCGGCGACGCCCTCGTGGTCGCCGCAGGCGAGCCCGTCGTCCTCGCCAACGAGGGCGACGAGCCGTTCGAGGCGGTCGCGTGCATGCGCTGCGGCGGGCTCGCCCGCGTGGGCGACGAGTCGTTCCCGCCGCCGTGGGCGCAATGACGCCCGTCAGCCCGTGATCGTGATCCAGTCCGGCGGGAACGCGGCCGGCATCCGGCCCGGGTAGCCGGGGGCGACCCGCTTCGCCAGCTCCCCGGCCGGGCGCGCCTCGATCCAGGGCCGCACGTCGTCGAGCGTCATCAGCAGCGCCAGCGTCGTGGCGATCTGGAAGTCGGCGACGTTCGGCTCCGCGCCCCCGATCAGCCCTTGCGCGATCCAGCTGTCGATCTGGTCGAGCATCGCCGGCAGGGCGGCGAGGTCGGCACGGATCGCGGCGTCGGTGGATCCGTTGTCGCGCGCGAGGATTCGGATGATCAGCGGAGCGGCCGGCTTGGCGAGCGCGACCGGTATGAGAAGGCGCGCGCCCTCGAGGTAGCTGTCGACCGCCGCGCGGTCGCGCAGCAGCGCGCCCCACACGAGCCGGCGCGCGACCTGTTGCAGGATGTCGTCGGCCCAGGTCTCGGCGGCCTCGACCTTCGCACGCTCGGCGGGGTCGACCGGAACGAGCGGGGGATCGGGCCGGAGCTCGTCGAGCGCGCGGGCGATCCGCTTCGTGCCCTGGATCCGGCGCCCGTCGAGCACCAGCGCCGGCACCGTCTTGCCGCGGAACCGCAGCGCGCGCAGGATCGCCCGGTGGAACCACTGCGGGAGGTCGACGCGCTTGTAGTCGATGCCCTTTCGCTCGAGCATCAGCGCCGCCGCGAACGCCGGATGCGAAGCCGGGATCCCGTACAGCGTCGCCTTCATCGTGCGCTCGCCGTGACGCGGTACAGCTGCAGCCAGCCGGGCACGAGCCCGCGGCGCTCGTACAGGCGCCGCGCCGCGTCGTTGCCCTCCATGACGCCGATCATCAGGTCGCGGATCCCGCGTTCGGCGAGCTCGGCGTCGACGGCGTCGAGCAGCGCAGTGCCGACCCCGGCGCCGCGCGCGTGCTCGGCGACGACGACGGTCCACACCTCGCCATAGCGGTCCTCGAGCGCCCATGAGTCGTCCGGCCCCTCGTGGATCCGCACCATCGCGTAGCCCACCAGGCCGCCGTCGCTCTCGGCGACGAGCGCGAAGCCGCCTTTCTCGAACGTCTCGACGTAGCTGCGGCGACGGGCCGCCCACGACGTCTCGTCGTCGACGAACGGCTGGACGCGCGACACACGCGCGTGGTGGTGGTGCAGCTGCAGCCACAGCGGGCCAAGCTCGTCGAGCCGCTCCGGCCCGGCCAGCGCGATGCGCGGGGTCATGGCGGCGAAGTCTCCACGCCGCCGCGTCCGCGATCAAGCCGCCACCGAGCGCTTGACGCGCGGCCCGGCGGCCGCCACGCTCGCCGGATGGCGATACCGACGCCCGAGGAGTACGCGGCCGTGCTCGACGCCGCGCTGGCCGGCGGCTACGCGCTCGCGGCCGTGAACGTGACCTCGTCGCAGACGCTCAACGCCGCGCTGCGCGGCTTCGACGACGCCGGCGCCGACGGGATCGTCCAGATCACCACGGGCGGCGCCGGCTACCTGGCCGGGGGCGGCGGTCGCGCCGCCGGCGCGCGTGGCCTGGCGGCGCTGGCGCGCGAGGTCGCGGCCGACCTCGACGTGCACGTCGCGCTCCACACCGACCACTGCCCGCCCGCGCAGATCCGCGAGTTCCTGATCCCGCTGATGCTCGACTCGCGCGAGCGCCACGCCCGCGGCGAGCCGCCGCTGTTCAACTCGCACATGTTCGACGGCTCGACGCTGCCGCTCGAGGACAACCTCAAGATCGCCGCCGGCCTGCTCGACGAGTGCCACGCGGCCGGCGTCGTGCTCGAGGTCGAGTGCGGCGTCGTCGGCGGCGAGGAGGACGGCATCGGCGGCGATGTCGACGCCGAGCGGCTCTACACCACGACCGAGGACCTGCTGCGGGTCGCAGAAGTGCTCGGGACCGGGGAGCGCGGCCGCTACCTGCTGGCGGCCACGTTCGGCAACGTCCACGGCGTGTACGCCCCCGGGCACGTGCAGCTCCGGCCGGCGATCCTGCGCGAGGGCCAGGAGGCGCTCGAAGCGGCACGGCCGGGCGCCCGCTTCTCCTACGTCTTCCACGGGTCGAGCGGCACGCCGGCCGACGAGCTGGCCGAGGCGGTGTCGTACGGCGTCGTGAAGGTCAACGTCGACACCGACGCCCAGTACGCGTTCACGCGCGCGGTCGCCGATCACATGCTCACGCGCTACGAGGGCGTCCTGCGCGTCGACGGCGGCGTGGGGGACAAGGGCGCCTACGACCCGCGCGCTTGGGGCCTCAAGGGCGAGGCCGCGATGGCCGCGCGCGTGGCGCAGGCGTGCGAGCAGCTCGGCTCGGCGGGGCGGAGCATCGCGATGGGCGGAGCGGGGCCGGCGAACGTCAACCCCGCTGGGTAGGGCAGCGGTTCTCCGAGCGTCTTCGGACGACTGTCCTGGATTGGGGTCGCAGGAGAGCCCCAAGGCAGGACGGCTGCCCACCAATCTGACCGAACCCACTCCATCAATGCCGCAGTTGACGTTGCCGGTAGTAGACGTTCCGTCGGGCCTGAATGGTCTAAACGCGACGATCCGACCATTGCCCGGCTTGCCCGACGGGGCAGAATGGACGGCATGACTGCGATCGATCACGTGGCCACCGATGACCTGCAGGAGCTGGCCCACCGTCACCTGCTGATGCACTTCACCCGCAACGGGGCGTTCGGGCCGGACGGCAACCGACTGCTGGTGCTCGAGCGCGGCGAGGGCGTGTACGTGTTCGACACCGACGGAAAGCGCTACCTGGACGGGCTGAGCTCGCTGTTCTGCTGCCAGGTCGGGTACTCGTTCGGCGAGGAGATGGCGGCGGTCGCCGGCGAGCAGCTCTCGACGCTCGCCTTCAACACGAACTGGGCGACCGCGCACCCGCCCGCGATTCGGCTCGCCGCCGCGCTCGCCGAGCGCGCGCCCGGCGACCTCAACCGCGTGTTCTTCACCTCCGGCGGCTCGGAGTCGGTCGAGGTGGCGTGGAAGATCGTGCGCCAGCACTACCTCGCCAAGGGCGAGCCGCAGCGCACGAAGGCGATCGCGCGCGAGATCGCCTACCACGGCGTCACGCTCGGGGCGCTGTCGTTCACGGGTGTGCGGCCGATGAAGGAGCCGTTCGGGGCGTCGCCGATCCCGGTCGTCAGGGTCTCGAACACGAACCCGTACCGGCACGAGCTGGAGCACGATCCGGCCGCCCATTGCGCGCAGCTGCTCGAGGAGATGGAGCGCGCGATCGTCGAGGCAGGCCCGGATACAGTCGCGATGATCATCGCCGAGCCGGTCCAGAACGCGGGCGGCGCGCTGCTGCCGCCGGAGGGCTACTGGGCCGGGCTGCGAACGATCGCCGACCGCTACGGCATCGCGCTCGTCGCCGACGAGGTGATCACCGGGTTCGGGCGCTTCGGCGAGTGGTTCGCCTCGTCGCGCTACGGCCCGGCGCCCGACGTGATCACATGCGCCAAGGGTCTCACGTCCGCGTACGCGGCGATGGGCGCCGTACTGGTCAGCGACCGGATCGCCGAGCCGCTCTACGAAGAGGGCCGGATGCTCCTTCACGGCATCACGTTCGGCGGCCACCCGGTGGCCGCCGCGATCGCGCTGCGCAACATCGAGATCTTCGAGCGCGAGGGTGTCCTGGAGAACGTGCGCGAGAACGAGGGCTACCTGCGCGAGCGGCTCGAGGAGCTCAAGGAGCGCGTGCCGATCGTCGGCGACGTGCGCGGCGCCGGCTACTTCTGGGCGCTCGAGCTGGTCCGCGACGAGGAGGGGAGCCGGTTCAGCGCCGAGGAACGCGAGCGGCTGTTGCGCGGGTTCCTGACCGGCCGGCTGCTCGAGGAGGGGCTGATCGCCCGGCCGGACGACCGCGGTGACGCAGTGCTCCACCTCGCCCCGCCGCTGGTCTGCACCCGCGGCGAGCTCGACGAGCTGGTCGCCAAGACCGAGGCCGTGCTCGCCGACGCATCCGAGCGCTTCTTCGCCCCCGCATAGCGCGTGCAACACGACGCCCACGGCTACTGGCTCCGAGAGGCCGGCGGCGCCGAGGCGGTGGCGCCGGCGGCCGGTGAGCTCGAGGCCGACGTCGTCGTGCTCGGCGGCGGCTACACCGGCATGTGGACCGCATGGCAGCTGCTCGAGCGCGCGCCCGACACACGCGTCGTGGTGCTCGAGGCCGAGGTCTGCGGACACGGGCCGAGCGGGCGCAACGGCGGGTTCTGCGAGACGCTGTGGTCGAACCTGCCGTCGCTGCGCGACCGCTTCGGCGACGAGCGCGCGCGGGCGGCGTGCGAGGCGTCATCCGACAGCGTGCGCGCGATCGGGGCGTGGTGCGAGGCCGAGGGCGTCGACGCGTGGTTCCGCCCTTCCGGGTTCGTGATGGCTTCGACGACCGAGGCGCAGGACGCCGTCGTCGACGAGGTCCTCGAGGCGGCCGCCGGCGTCGGCGCGCTCGGGTCGAGCGTGGTCGCGCTCGACGCCGCCGCCGTGCGCGCGCGCTGCGACTCGCCGCGCTTCCGCGGCGGCCTGCTCGTGCCCGACGACGCCACCGTGCAGCCGGCGCGGCTCGCGCTCGGTCTGCGACGCCGCCTGCTCGAGCGCGGCGTGGCGATCTACGAGCACTCGCGCGTGCACTCGCTGCGAGTGGCCGGGCGCCAGGCGGTGGTGGCTGACACGGGGTCGGCGCGGGTGCGTGCGAAGGTGGCGATCCTCGCGCTCAACGCCGCCACCCGCGGTGTGCGGCCGCTGCGGGCGCGGCTGTCGGTCACGTCGTCGCACATCGTGCTGACCGAGCCGGTGCCCGAGCTGCTGGAGTCGATCGGCTGGACCGGGGGAGAGTCGATCACGGACGCGCGCACCTTCCTGCACTACTTCCGCACCACGACGGATGGTCGCGTCGCGTTCGGCTGGGGCGGCGGGCGGCTCGCCTATGGCGCCCGTCTCGGTGGCCGGATCGAGGTCGACCCGCACGTCGCCGAAGTCACCCACCGCCACCTCGTCGACTACTTCCCGGCGCTCGAAGGCGCGCGGATCACGCACGCGTGGGGCGGGCCGATCGACGTCGCGCCGAGCCACCTGCCGCAAATCGGCACGCTCGAGGACGGGCCGGTGCACTACGCGTTCGGGTTCACCGGCAACGGCGTCGGCCCGTCGCACCTCGCCGGGCGAGTGCTCGCCGGGCTCGCGCTCGGCGACGGCGATCGCAGCCTGGCGCTCGTCGATCCCGCCCCGTTCCGTGTCCCGCCGGAGCCGCTGGCGTGGGCGGGCGGGAACGTCGTGCGCACGGCGCTGCTGCGCGCCGAGCGGCTGCAGGCCGAGGGCCGGCGCCCCGATCCGCTCACGCGCGCGGTCTGCGCCGCCCCGCGCGCGCTCGGCATCCACGTCGGGCGGTAGGCGCGCGCGCTAGTAGTGCCGGGTCGCCACGAACCGCGCCCCGGTGGCGGGGAGCCGGCCGGCTGCGATCAGCGCTTCCTCCGAGTCGCGTAGCCCCGCGTCCAGGTCCCACCGGTGCAGGTACGCGCCGCGCACCGGCAGGCTGACGTCGAACCACGGGGACAGGGCGTCGGCGACGTGCAGGAGCGGATGCAGGTGTCCGCGCATCTCGTCCGCGAAGGCCGACGCGTTCTGCGGCCGGTCGCGCCGTTGCTCGAGGCCCTGCTCGATCCACCAGCGGGCGGCGCGCTCGTCGAATCGCTCGACGTCGAACTCGTCGACGATCAGTCGCCCGCCCGACCCGACGAGCCGGCCGAGCCGCGCGAGCGACTCGGGCAGCGGGTTCACGTGGTGCAGCGACACGACGGCGATCGCGGCGTCGAACGAGCCCTCGGCGCCGTCGACGTCGAGCAGCGCGAGCTGGCGAACCGGTGGCGGACCACCGGCCGGATCGATTGCGATGACGTCGTAGCCGGCCGCCAGCAACTCGGCCGCCAGCTCGCCGCGACCGGCGCCGACCTCGAGCACGCGTGCGGGCGCGGCCGGCAGCGCGGCGCGTACGAAAGCGCGGACGTCCGCGGTCGGCATCGCGCAAGTATCGCTGCGGACGCTCGTTGCAGACAGCATGAGCCTCCGACGCACACTCGTCTCCGCCGCTGCGGCGCTCGCCGTCGCGGCCGCGACTCCCTCCGCAGCGTCCGCTGCGGTCACCCTCCAGCCCGGCGCCTATCACGAGACCGACGCGGGCTCGTGCACGCTGAACTTCGCCTACTCCGGTTCCGGCAAGACCTACCTCGGCACGGCCGCCCACTGCGTGGCGTCGATCGGCCAGCAGGTGCGCGACATCGACGGCACGGTGTTCGGCAAGGTCGCGTTCATCGGCGACCAGAACGACACCGCGTGGGACTTCGCGTTCATCGAGGTCGATCCCGAGGACCTCGGCCGCGTGAGCCCGGCCGTCAAGGGCCACCCGACGTTCCCGAAGGGCTCCACCACACCGCTCGAGACGCTGGTCGGCGACCAGATCCAGCTCTCCGGCTACGGCCTCGGCTACGACACCACGCCCGCCACGCAGGAGCAGCGCAAGGCGGTCATGGGTACCGACGACGCATCGATCTACACCGTCAGCGGCCCGATTCACTGGGGCGATTCAGGCGGACCGCTCGTTCACATCGGCACCGGCAAGGCGCTCGGCATCGTGAGCCGCCTGTGCGCGGGCGCGTGCAGCGAGGAGGGCCCGACGGTCCAGGGCATCCTCGCCAAGGCCGCCTCGCGCGGCTTTGCAGTCACGCTCCGGACGGTGTGACGTAGGCCGGGAGCTCATCGACGATGGTGAGCACCCGATCCAGCTCCATGATCTCGAACAGGCGGTCGACGGCGTGCGAGCCGCGGACGACCACGAGCTCCGCGTCCGTCTCCGCCACCGAGGTGTGCAGCTGAAGCAGGAACTCGATGCTCATCGAGTCCAGGAACGTGACGGCGTGCAGGTCGATGACGAGCCGCTCGAGCGTGTCGTCGCGCGCCGCCGCCACCGCGTCGCGTAGATCGGGCAGCGTGGCGATGTCGAGCTCTCCGTCGACGTCCACGCGCACATTGGCGCCGATCCGCTCCGTGCGGACCCGCATTTGGCCGGGTTGTGGTGTCACGTTCACAGCAAAGGGTATGTGACATAGGACCTGCGATGAACGAAACCGTCCTCATTCTCGACCGCACCGTCGACGCGCCGCGCGCGGCGCGCGATCACGTGCGCGCGCTCGGGATCGAGCGCACCGAGGACGCGACGCTGCTGATCTCCGAGCTCGTGACCAACGCCGTCAAGTACGGCCCCACGGACTGCGAGATCCGGCTCATCATCGACCAGGACGATGCGCGTACGCGCTTCACCGTCCACGATCCCGGCTCCGGCCCGCTGCCGGAGATGCGCCCGGCGACCTCGCCGGCGCACCAGGGCGGCGGCCACGGGCTGCGGCTCGTCGACATCGTCTCGGATCGCTGGGGCGTCGAGCGCGGCAGCACCCGGGTCTGGTTCGAACTCGACGCTTGAGGTACGCTTTGGCGCGCATGTCGCGTCGGCTTGACCTCCTCCTTCTCCTCCCCCTTCGGGGGGAATAACGCGTGGCGGCCGCGAAGCCGCAAACCCAGCACGAAGGAGCAGGTCACACAAGCCGAGAAGGAGCACGCGCCATGGACGACAACCGAGTCATCATCTTCGACACCACCCTGCGGGACGGCGAGCAGTCGCCCGGCATCTCGCTGAACACCGTCGAGAAGCTGGAGATTGCCCACCAGCTCGCCCGGCTCGGCGTCGACGTGATCGAGGCGGGCTTCCCGATCGCCTCGCCTGGCGACTTCGCGTCCGTGCAGGCGATCGCACGCGAGGTCCACGGCCCGGTCATCGCCGGCCTCGCTCGTGCGCATGCTGCCGACATCGAGCGAGCCGCCGAGGCGGTACGCGAGGCGCCGCAGCCGCGGATCCACGTGTTCCTGTCGACGTCGGACATCCACATCGAGCACCAGCTGCAGTCCACGCGCGCCGACGTGCTCGGGCAGGCGCGCGCTGCCGTCGCGCATGCCAAGTCGTTCGTGGACGACGTCGAGTTCTCGCCGATGGACGCCACGCGCGCCGACGTCGAGTTCACCGCTGAGGTCATCACCGCCGCGCTCGAGGAGGGCGCGACCACGATCAACGTCCCGGACACGGTCGGCTACGCGATGCCGGACGAGTACGCGACGTTCCTGGGCCGGCTGTACGAGCTGGTCCCCGGGCTGCGCGACGTCGTGCTGTCGGTCCACTGCCATGACGACCTCGGGCTGGCGGTCGCGAACTCGTTCGCCGGCCTGCAGGCGGGGGCGCGGCAGGTCGAGTGCGCGATCAACGGGATCGGCGAGCGCGCCGGCAACGCCGCGCTGGAGGAGCTGGTGATGCTCCTGCACACGCGCGCGGCGGACGTCGGGCTCGTCACCGGCGTGCAGACGCGCGAGATCGCGCGCACGAGCCGCCTGGTCTCGCGCCTGACCGGCTACTCGGTGCAGCCGAACAAGGCGATCGTCGGCCGCAACGCGTTCGCGCACGAGTCCGGGATCCACCAGGACGGCGTGCTCAAGGAGCGCTCGACGTACGAGATCATGGCCGCCGGGTCCGTCGGCGTCGACGACGCGTCGTCGATCGTGCTCGGCAAGCACTCCGGCCGCCACGCGCTGAAGTCGGCGCTCGAGGAGCTCGGCTTCACGGTCTCGGGCCAGGCGCTGAACACCGCGTTCAAGCGCTTCAAGGAGATCGCGGACAAGAAGAAGCAGGTCACCGCGATGGACCTCGAGGCGCTCGTCACCGACGAGCTCCGGACCGAGATCGCCTCCTACACGCTCGAGTGGTTCGACGTCGAGGCGTCCTCGCGCCGCCCGCCGCACGCGACCGTCGCGATCCGGACGCCGGCCGGCGACGTCGTCGAGGGCAACTTCACCGGCGACGGCCCGGTCGACGCGATCTTCCGCGCGATCAACACCGCCACGCGGGTCGAGGCGCGGCTGCGCGAGTTCCGGATCGACTCCGTGACCGCCGGCCAGGACGCCCTCGGCGAGGCCAGCGTGGTGCTCGAGATCGCCGGCCAGTCGGCGTCCGGCCAGGGCGTCTCGACCGACATCATCGAGGCGGCGGCGCTCGCCTACGTTCGCGCGCTCTCCAACGCCGAGCGCAAGGTGGCGCTGGCGGCCGAGGGCGCGGCCGAGACCGAGCGGGAGCTCACGCCGACGCCGTAGCCGCGAGCCTGCGGCCCTGGGCGAACGCCGCGTCGATCACCGATTCGACGCGGCTCGCGTCCATCAGGCTCGGCCCCATTGCGGCCGACGACGCATCGTCCGGGGTGAGCGAACGGACGCGCATGCCGCGAGCGCGCAGCGCCATGTCCTCGGCGATTAGGGCGGCGTTCGTGACCGCTCGCAGCGGGCCGGCGGCGGCGGTCGGAACGAGGCACAGGACGTGTGTGCCGCGGCCACCGGGGGCGGCGTCGAGGTTGGTCGGGCTCCAGACGCCGCCGTCGACGTATTCGTGACCGCCGATCTGGACGGGGGCGAACAGCCACGGCACGGCGCACGACGCGAGCACGGCATCGCGCACGCCCGCCTCCGGCGCTCCGGGCATGCCGAACACCACGCGCCGGCCGCTGCGGCGGTCGACCGCAGTGACGCGCAGCCGGCCGTCGAACCGCGCGCCGAGCGCGTCGAGGTGGCGGGCGACGCTGTCGAGCCGGTGCTCCGGCCGCGGCGCCGCGGCGAGCGCGGCCGCCCGGACTGCCCGGCCGGCGGGCGCGAGCGTCGCCAGCGCGACCGGCGCAAGCGGCGAAGCTGCCGCGGCGGTCAGCCGCGCGACACCGCCGCCGACGCGGCGCAGCGGCGACGAAGCGCGCTCGACGGCAGCCTCCTCGGCCCATGCGCGCGCCGCACGGTCGCCGACCTCCAGCCGGCGGCCGGCGGCTAGCGTGGCGGCCACGATCGACCCGGCCGACGTGCCGACCAGGTACTCGCAGCGGCGGAAGTCGAGCCCGCTCGCGGCCTCGATCCCGCTCAACAGCCCGCGCATCCACGCCTCGCCGAGCGTCCCGCCCGCGCCGAGCACGAGCGTGTCCGGCAGCTCGCTGATCGGCTCGGTCACCCCTGGCATGATGGCGCGCATGCCTGAAGCACCCAGGATCACCCGCATCCAGGACATCCCCGCAATCGAGGGCGGCGGTGTCGGCTACCGCTTCGTCCGCCGGACGCTCGGCGTGCAGGCGTTCGGCGTCAACGCCTTCACCGCCGGTGCCGGCGAGCAACTGATCGAGGAGCACGACGAGACCGGCTCCGGCGCGGGGCGGCACGAGGAGCTGTACGTCGTGATCGCCGGCCACGCGCGCTTCACGATCGACGGCGCCGAGCACGACGCCGCTGCGGGGTCGCTCGTGTTCGTGCCCGATCCGGAGTCGCGGCGGTCGGCGATCGCCGTCGCCGACGGCACGATGGCGCTGGTCGTCGGCGGCCGCGTCGGCGAGCCATACGCGATCTCGCCGTGGGAGAACTGGTTCGTCGCCAAGTCACTCGCCGACGGCGGTGACCCGAACGCCGCCGCCGACCTCATGGACGAGGCGGTCGCCGAGCACCCGGACAACCCCGCCGTCCTCTACAACGCCGCCTGCTTCGAGTCGCTCGCCGGCCGCCGCGAGGCCGCGCTCGCCCACCTCACCGCCGCCCTCGAGCGCGACCCGAAGATGCGCGCGTGGGCGGCGGAGGACGTCGACTTCGACCCGATCCGCGACGACCCGGCGTTCCCGCAGACGTAGTGGACTAGCCGGTCGCCTCGTTGATCACCACGAGCACCGACATCACGCCGAACAGCGCGACCGCCCACAGCAGCACCGCGAAGCGGATGCCGCGCACCTTCAGCGGAGCCGGCAGGAAGCGGCGGTTGATGACCAGCAGCAGCATCGAGTAGATGAACATCACGCCGCCGCTCGCCGCCGCCGCGATCACCACGAGCTCCAGCGGCTGGTCGAAGCCCGACAGCAGGATCGCCGAGCCGGACGCGATCATCATCCACACGACGAGGAAGTACAGCCGGCTCTCGGTCCAGCGCGGGCTGTCCCGGACGTAGCCGACGCGGAGCACGTCGGCGACCAGGCGGCTGACGTAGTCGATGATCCCGAACGCGGCGCCGAACAGGCTGATCGCGCCGATCACCCAGAACAGCGTGCCGAACCAGGTGCCGACCGTGTCCTTGAGCACGTTGCCCTCGATCTGGATGAAGTCGAAGTCGCTGTCCTTGACGGCCGGGTTGCCGTACACCGTCGAGTACGCGATGAGTGAGAAGACGACGATCGTGATCGCGCCGATCACGAAGAACGACACGAACTGCTCGATGTTGGCCTTGCGCCACCAGTCATTCCAGCGCTCGAGGTTGCGCTCGGTGACCGGGAACACGTAGCCACGGCCGGACGGCGCCGCCTCCTCCGAGCCGGTGATGGGGGAGACCACGCGCGGCGCGTACTCGCCCATCCCGTAGCCCTTGTCGCGAATCCAGTTGCTGACCACGAGGTTGTTGGTGCCGCCGGCGCCCGCGTACGCGAGCGCACCGAGCAGCACGGCCAGCTCGAGCTCGCCGCCGGTGAAGCTGCCGAAGCTCGTAACGGTCTTGTCGACATCGCCGAACGCGCCGGCGCTCACGGCCGTCGTGAGCGCGACGACCAGGAACACGAGCACGAGCGCGACCTTGACGAACTCGAACTTCTCGATCGTCTGGTAGACGACCGGCGACGCCGACAGCGCGATGCCGATCAGCACCATCGCGATGATCGCGATCGTGGTCGGGTTGCCGCCGCCGAACAGGAAGGTCGTGATCGTGGCGGCGCTCGTCGCCCACGCCGGCCAGATGTTCGGGAGGATCGCGCAAGCGATCATCAGCAGGCCGAACGGCTTCCACAGGCGCTGGAAGCCGGTGACGGCCGTCTCCCCGGTCGCGAGCGTGTAGCGCTCGATCTCCATGTTGATGAAGTACTGCGTCAGCAGGCCGACAATCCCGGCCCACAGGAACACCAGTCCGACCTGCGAGGCGATGTACGGGAAGAGGATGTACTCGCCGGACGCGATGCCGACGCCGACGAGGATGACGCTCGGGCCGATAATCCGCCGCAAGGGCGGGGCCGCGGGCAGGTCGCGCTGCTCGACCGGGCCGACCTGCGCCTCGGGGATCGCGACGGGTGCATGAGGGGTTGCGGTGGCCATGCCCGGGCGTTCCCGATTCGTGCGCTCCGATACCGCTGTACGTGATAACGTACATTTGTATGGCAGTCGCCACGGAGTCGTTTGCGGCCATCGGGCCGCGGGTCCGGGCGCTCCGGGAGGCGATGGACCTCTCGCTGCGCGACCTCGCCGAACGCTCCGGCGTCTCGGCTCCGATGCTCTCGCAGGTCGAGCGGGGCGAAACCAGCCCGACGCTGCAGGTCGCCGCTCGGATCGCCGCCGGGCTGGAGCTGCGGCTGTCCCAGCTCCTGCGTCTGGACGAGAGCGGCTCGGTCACCATCGTGCACGCGGGCGAGGGGCGCCGCGGGGGCACCGACGGCCATCGCTACGAGATCCTCAGCCCGCCGCTGCCGGGCCTGCGCGCCGAGCTGTCGCGCCACCGGCTCGCCCCGGACGCCGCCACCGGCGGCCCCGGCGACCCACCGATGCACGAGCCCGGCGCGCGCGAGACGGCGGTCGTCGAGGCCGGCGTCGTGACCCTGTTCGTCGACGGCCAGCGCCACCGGCTCGCTGCCGGCGACTGCGTGACCTTCGACGCCGACCTTCCACACCACTTCGAGAACCCCGGAAAGGAGGAGGCCGTCCTGCTTGCCGTCGTGTCGGCGGGACTCCGACGCTCATGACTCCGAGCACCCTCTTCGACAAGATCTGGGCGGCGCACGAGGTCGCGCCCAACCTCATCTACATCGATCTACACCTCGTCCACGAGGTCACGAGCGCCCAGGCGTTCGAGGGCCTGCGGCTCGCCGAGCGGACGGTCCGGCGCCCGGACCGCACGCTCGCGACCGCCGACCACAATGTGCCGACCGACGGCACACCGGTGTCCGCCCGGATCCACGACGAGCTCTCGCGCGTGCAGGTCCAGACGCTCGAGCGCAACTGCGAGGAGTTCGGCATCCCGCTGTACTCGATCGGGTCCAATCGCCAGGGGATCGTGCACGTGATCGGACCGGAGCTGGGCGTCACCCAGCCGGGCATGACGATCGTCTGCGGGGACTCCCACACCGCGACCCACGGCGCGTTCGGCGCGCTCGCGTTCGGGATCGGCACGAGCGAGGTCGAGCACGTCCTCGCCACTCAGTGCCTCGGCCAGCGCAAGCCGCGAAGCATGCGCATCAACTACCGCGGCGAGCTCGGCTTCGGCGTCACCTCGAAGGACCTGATCCTCGGCACGATCGGCCAGATGGGCACGGGCGGCGCGGCCGGCCACGTCGTCGAGTTCGCCGGCCCGGTGATCGAAGGGCTCTCGATGGAGGGCCGGATGACGATCTGCAACATGACGATCGAGGGCGGCGGGCGCGCCGGGATGGTGGCGCCCGACGACACGACGTTCGACTGGGTCGACGGCCGCCCCGGCGCGCCCGACGACTTCGACGCCGCCGTGGCCGCCTGGCGCGAGCTGCGCACCGACGACGGCGCGCCGTTCGACACCGAGATCGACGTCGACGCCGCCGCGCTGTCGCCGCAGGTCACATGGGGCACGAACCCGGGCATGGTCGTCGGCGTCGCCGGCGCGGTGCCCGAGCCGCAGGGCGACAGCGACGAGCGCGCGCTCAAGTACATGGCGCTCGAGGCCGGCACGCCGATCGCGGAGATCCGCCTCGACCGCGTGTTCATCGGCTCGTGCACGAACTCGCGGATCGGCGACCTGCGCGCGGCCGCCGAGCTGGTCAAGGGCCGCCAGGTGGCGTCGTCGGTCAACGCGATGGTCGTCCCGGGCTCCCAGCAGGTCGCCGCCCAGGCGGAGTCCGAGGGGCTCGACGACGTGTTCCGGGCCGCCGGCTTCGACTGGCGCACGGCCGGCTGCTCGATGTGCCTGGGCATGAACCCGGACATCCTGCAGCCCGGCGAGCGCTGCGCGTCGACCTCCAACCGCAACTTCGAGGGCCGCCAGGGCCGCGGCGGGCGCACCCACCTCGTGTCGCCCCAGATGGCCGCCGCGGCGGCGATCGAGGGTCACTTCGTCGACATCAGGGAGTGGAGCTGATGGAGCCTGTAACGCTCGTGTCGGGCGACGTCAGCGTGCTCGACCGCGCCGACGTCGACACCGACCAGATCATCCCCAAGCAGTTCCTCAAGCGCGTCGAGCGGACCGGCTTCGGCGAGTTCCTGTTCTTCGACTGGGCGAAGGAGGACGGCTGGAATCTGCCCTCGAACCCGATCCTCGCGGCCGGCCCGAACTTCGGCTGCGGCTCCTCGCGCGAGCACGCGCCGTGGGCGCTCCAGGACTACGGGTTCAAGGCGGTCGTGTCCGCGAGCTTCGCCGACATCTTCTTCAACAACTGCACGAAGATCGGGCTGCTGCCGGTGCAGATCCCCGATGACGACGTGCACGCGCTGATGCAGGCGGGCGCGGCCGAGATCGACCTCGAGGCGCTCGAGGTCCGGTTCGACGGCCGCACGGTTCCGTTCGAGATCGACGACGAGACCCGCCACCGGCTCCTGAACGGCCTCGACGACATCGCGCTGACGCTCCAGCAGGGCGACGAGATCGACGCCTACGAGCGCGACCGCGAGCGCGCCGGACCGGTCACCACGACACTGTAGATGCTCGATCTCGCCGCCTTCGACGCGCTCACGTTCGACTGCTACGGCACCCTGATCGACTGGGAGACCGGGATCGTCGAGGCGCTGCGGCCGGTCGCCGCGGCGCATGGCTCCGACGTGACCGACGAGGCGCTGCTCGAGGGCTTCGCACGCTACGAGGCGGCGCTCGAGGCTGGGCCGTACCGGTCCTACCGCGAGGTGCTTGCGGGCGCGCTGCGCGGGCTGGCGTCGGACTTCGGGTTCGAGCCGAGCGACGACGAGGTGGCCGTGTTCTCGGGGTCGGTCGGGGACTGGCCGGCGTTCCCGGACTCGGCCGAGGCGCTGGCGGCGCTGAAGCGGCGGTTCCGGCTCGGCGTCATCACGAACTGCGACGACGACCTGTTCGCGCTCTCCAACCGGCGGCTCGGCGTCGAGTTCGACTGGGTCGTGACGGCCCAGCAGGCGCGCGGCTACAAGCCCGATCCGGCCAACTTCGAGTTTGCGTTCGTGCGCATCGACGTGCCCCGCGAGCGGATCCTGCACGTCGCGCAGAGCCTGTTCCACGACCACGTGCCGGCCAAGGCGCTCGGCATGACGACCGTGTGGATCGACCGCCGCCAGGGCCGCAACGGCTTCGGCGCGACGCCGCCCGCGGAGGCGGCGCCGGACCTGGTGGTGCCGGACATGCTGTCGTTCGCGGCGCTGGCCAGCTAGCGGCTAGCGCACGGCCATCAGCCGTGCGAGCTCGGCGCGGCGGCGGATGCCGAGCTTGCGGAAGACGTTGCGCAGGTGGTGCTCGATCGTCTTCGCGCTCACGAACAGCGCCGCCGCGGCCTCGCGGTTGGTGAGGCCCTGGGCGACGAGCTGGGCCACGCGCAGCTCGTGCGGGGTCAGGTCGGCGGCGCGCTCGGGCGCGGCCCGCGTCGCTGCGCCGGCCGCTCGCAGCGTCGTGGCGAGCGTGCTCGGCGAACGGGAGCGCCTCGACCTGCTCGAAGCCGGCGAGCGCGGCGCGCAGTTGCTCGCGCGCGTCGTCGCGGCGGTCGTGCGCGAGCAGCCACTCGCCGTACGCGAGCCGGGTGCGCGCGAGCTCGAACGGCGCCGGGCCGGCGGCGTGGAGGTCGAGCGCGGCCTGGAAGTGCGCCTCCGCCTGATCGGCGGGGGCGATCAGCGCGCGCACACGCTCGAGCATCGCCGGCGCGATCCGCCGGTGCTCGATCGAACGCGCGTAGTGCTCGACGAGCGCGGTGGCGTCGTCGCGGCGGCCGGCGCGCACATACGCGTCGACAAGGTGCGTCGCCCACAGGACGTTGCCCGGCAGCGCCTCGGCGCGCACGAGCTCGAGCCGCTCGACCGCCTCCTCGGCGCGGTCGGAAGCGACCGCGAGCATCGCCAGAGCGTAGTGGGCGTATATCGCCGGGAGCGGCACACGGCGCCGCTCCGCGAGCGCCAGCGCCTGGGCGGCCGCGTCGTTCGCCGCGTCGGAGTCGCCGTGCCACGCGCGCACGGTCGCGAGGATCCCGAGCGCGATCACGAGCGCCGGGTCCTGGCCGGTCTGCTCGGCGAGCGCGACCGCCTCCTCGGCATCTGCGAGCGCGCGACCGTAGTGGCCGAGGTAGAGGTTGCCCTGGGCGCGCGCGGCGAGCGGGTAGGGGAGGGCGCCGACCGACGCCGACTCGCGGCCGGCCGCGACGAGCCGGTCGAGCAGCTCAACGCCGCGCTCGTACTCCTCGATCCACAGCCAGCCGTGGCCGGCGAGTGCGACCAGCTCGGGCGCGAGCGAGAGCGCCATCCCGAGGTCCTCGCCGAGCCGCTGCTCGCCGTCCTCGAGCAGTGCCCGTCCGGCGGCGACGTCGGGGACCGTCATGCGAGCGGCCCCCGCCGACAGCCCGGCGAGCGCCGCCAGCAGCTCTGCGTCGCCGGAGAGGGCGAGCGCCCGCTCGGCGTCGGCCAGCCAGCCGACGTGGTCGCGGAGCGCCATCGAGCCGAGCGACGAGAGCAGCAGCAGCATCGCGGCCGTTGGCGGTGCCTCAACCTGCAACCGCCGCGCCTGTGCGCGCAGCATCTCGCGCGCCTCGGCGATGCGCCCGGTGCGCAGGGCGAGCTGTGCCCGCAGCGTGCGCAGGTCCGCCGCGACGGCGCTGACGTCGCCGCTGTCGGCGATCGCGAGCACGCGCTCGGCCTGCTCGAGCCGCGCGAGCCCGACCTCCGGATAGCCGGCCGGGAGCAGGTCGCGGGCGGCCTCGACCAGCCGCCGTGCGCGCTCAACCGGATTCGGCGAGAGCTCGGCGGCGCGCAGGTGGGCGTGCGCGGCAGGCGCGAAGCCGGTGCGCGCCCGGGCCTGGAGCGCGACACCTTCGAGCGCGGCGGCGACCGACTCGTCCGGCCGCCCGGTGCCGGCGGCGAGCTGCCACGCGCGCTGGGGATCGTCCTCCGGCAGCGCCTGCGCGACCGCGCGGTGGGCGGCGCGGCGCTCGACGACGCTCCCACCGTGGTAGGCGGCCGCCCGCAGCAGCGGGTGCCGGAACGCGACCTCGCCCGGCCCGAGCGTGACGATCCCGGCCGCCTCCGCGGGCTCGAGCGCGCCGACGTCGAGCCCGGCGGCCGTGAGCGCGCGCAGCACGAGATCGCCGCGGCGCACCTCGGCCGCGGCGGCGACCAGCAGCGCGCGGCGGGTCTCGTCTTCGAGTACCTCGAGGCGGCGGGCGAGGACGCGCTCGAGCGTCGAGCCGGGCGGGAGCGGCCCTTCGATCGGCGCGCGTCCCTCGAGCTCGTCGTGCGACAGCAGCGCCGGAATCTCGCGCAGTGCCAGCGGGTTGCCGGCGGCGGTCTCGAGCACCCGCCGCGCGACGTGCTCCGGCACCGGCTGGTCACGACTCGCGTCGAGGAGCTCCTGGGCGCAGTCGGCGCTGAGCGATCGGACCTGCAACGTCTCGACGCCCGGCACCAGCTCGCCCGGCACCGGCCGCTGCGAGAGGAGCACGGCCACGCCCTCGGCGCCGAGTCGCCGCGTCGCGAACCGCAGCGCCTCGAGCGAGGGCTCGTCGAGCCATTGCAGGTCGTCGACCATGCACACGACCGGCCGCTCCTCCGCCGCGAGCGAGAGCAGCCCGAGCAGCGCCGCCCCGATCGCCAGCCGCGCCTGCGGCGCGGCCGGCTCGAGCTGCAGGGCGCCGGCGAGCGCGGCCGCCTGGGCCGCGGGCAGCCGATCGCGCAGGGAGACCACCGGCCGGCACAGCTCGGCCAGCCCCGCGAACGGCTGGTGGGCCTCGGCCTCGAGCCCGCGCACGCTCAGCACCGTCATGCCCTCGGCGCGCTCGAGCGCCGCGAGCAGCAGGGCGGTCTTGCCGATCCCGGGCTGGCCGGTCAGCACGAGCGCGGCGCTGCCGCCGGCGCGGGCGGTGTCCAGCGCGCGCCCGACGCGCTCCAGCTCGACGTCACGACCGATCAGCACCGAGGGCCGAGTCTGCCACGCGGAGCGCGCCGCTACATGGGCGTTAGCCGTACGAGATCAGCTCGAGCAGGGAACCGTCCGGGTCACGGAAATAGACGCTCGTGCCCGCGCCGCCGCCACCCTCGCGCGGCACGGGCCCGAGCTCGACTTCGACGTCGTTCTGCGCCAGGTGCGACACGGCATCCTCGATCGGCCCGTCCCAGCGAAAGCACAGGTCGCTGTTGCCGGGCCGCACCGGATCGCGCGCGACCGGGTCGGGGTGCACGCCCGGGCCGTGCAGGTTCAGCTGCTGCGAGCCGAACCGGTACGCCCAGCCGTTCGCGCCCCGCTCCACCAGCTCGGCACCCAGCACGTCGCGGTAGAACGCGTTCGAGCGCTCCCAGTCCGAGACGGCGACGACGCAGTGGTCGAAGGCGATCACGCGGAGATGCCGTACGCCTCCGTGAACGCGTCCTTGGCGTAGGCCAGCGAGGCGTAGCCGAAGCCCTTGTCGCCCCAGCCGGTGCCCCAGCTGTTGCGGACGATGAAGCGGTCGGCCGTATAGCCGACGATCGAGACCGCGTGGCCGCCGCGCTTCGTGTTCGGCTTGTAGACGTCCATGTTGCCCTTGTTGACGTCGGCGTCGTCCCACGTGCGGTCGACGTCGAGGCGCGTGAGCAGCGGTCCGTTCGTGGCGATCCACCGGCGCCAGCCCTCGATCGACCCGCCCCGGTTGAGCGACAGATTGAAATACGAGCTGATCTTCAGCTGCGCCGCGAGCGCGTAGAACGTCTCCGGCGTGCCCGGGTAGAGGGCGCCGCCGTCGAACGTCAGCACGTTCTCCTTGACCGAGCCGAACTTGCGGGCGACGTCGAGCGCCGACTTCAGGCTCGTGCCGGCGTTCTCGATGAACGTCGTCGGCATGCTCGAGAACTCGTCGGTCTCCTTCGACGCCATCCAGATGAAGCGCTTGGACATCAGCTCGGTGTTCTTGATCCGGCCGGCCTTGACGAAGTGCCAGCGCAGCAGCGAGTCAGCCGTCGCCCAGCCGACGCACGAGCCCGTCGTGCCCTGGTCACCGATCTTCCACCACGTCTCGCGCAGATCCTTCGCCTTCGGGATCGCGGCAGGCGCCGCGACAAGCCCAGCGGCGTCGGCGTTCTCGAACTGGAAGTCGGTCTCCGTCTCCCGCGACGGGACGACGTTGAGGACCCGCTTGACCCGCTTGGGTCGCGTGGCGCGACGCTTTGCTTGTGGCATACGCCGACCCTAAGCAAGGCGACCGCCACCGGTCAACCGGGGGGCGAGTTCGACCGCTTGGCGCCTTTTCGTCGTTATGCGACGAAAAAGCGCCAAGGACGCGACCATCGCGGCGCTCGCGGAAGCACAGCACGGTGTCGCGTCGCGAGCCCAGCTGCTGGTCATGGGGTTGACCAACGAGGACGTCGACCGCCGCATTCGAGCGAAGCGCCTCCACCGCCTCTCTCAAGGCGTCTTTGCTGTCGGCCATCGCGTGCTCACCATCGAGGGGCGCTGGATGGCGGCCGTCCTGGCCGGCGGCGCTGACGCGGTGCTCAGCCACGCAAGCGCGGCAGCGGCATGGGAGCTGCGGCCCGTCGGCGCCGGGGCGATCCACGTGACGATCCCGAGCGACAGCGGACGCAAGCGACGCGCAGGGATCCGCGATGCACCGCAGCGGACCCTCACGCCACACGACACGACCGTCCACCGCGGGATCCCGATCACGACGCCGCGTCCGCACCCTGATCGACATCGCCGCAACGCTGAAGGCCGACGCCCACTCGAGCAAGCGCTCGACCGCGCGGAGCAACTCCACCTCGTCGACTTCACCGACCTACAGCACGCGCGATCACCCTCCTTACAAGCGGTGTTGTCCCACTACACCGCAGGGACCACACCCACCCGCAGCCAACTCGAGGAGCGCTTCCTCCAACTCTGCGACAACCACGGCCTGCCACGCCCCGAGACCAACACCCGCATTAACGGAATCGAGGTCGACTTCGTCTGGCGGGACGCGCGCCTAATCGTGGAGGTCGACGGCTACGCCTTCCACCGCTCACCCGCGGCGTTCGAGCGCGACCGCGAGCGCGACGTGATCCTCACCGTCGCCGGCTGGCGCGTGATGCGCTTCACCCACGCTCAGATCACCCGACGCCCCGCGTGGGTCGCAGCCGCGATCGGCTAGCTTCCCGGACCCCATGCCCACGATCGTCACCCTGCCCGGCGACGGCATCGGCCCCGAGGTGCTCGCGTCGGCGCTGACCGTCCTCAACGAGGTCGCCCCCGACCTGAGCTACGACGAACACCCGATCGGCGGCGCCGCGATCGACGCCACCGGCACCGCGCTCCCCGACGAGACTCTGCAAGCGTGCAAGCAATCCGACGGCGTGCTGCTCGCCGCCGTCGGCGGGCCGAAGTGGGACACCACCGACCCCGACAAGCCGCGGCCCGAGCAGGGCCTGCTCGGCCTTCGCCACGGCCTCGGCCTGTTCGCCAACCTGCGCCCCGTCCGCCCGCTCCCCGCGCTCTACGACGCCAGCCCGCTCAAGCGCGAAGTGATCGAGCGCACCGACCTCCTCGTGGTCCGTGAGCTGACCGGCGGGATCTACTTCGGCGAGAAGGGCCGCGCGGACGGTCGCGCCTACGACGTCTGCGCGTACACCGAAGACGAGATCGAGCGGATCGCGCGCACGGCGTTCGAAGCCGCCCGCAGCAGAGTCACCAGCGTCGACAAGGCGAACGTGCTCGAGACCAGCCGCCTGTGGCGCGAGGTCGTCATGCGCGTCCACAGCGCCGAGTTCCCCAACGTCGAGCTCGAGCACCTGCTCGTGGACAACGCCGCGATGCGGCTCGTCTCCGCCCCGCGCCACTTCGACGTGATCCTGACCGAGAACATGTTCGGCGACATCCTCAGCGACGAGGCGGCGATGCTCACCGGCTCGATCGGGCTGCTCCCGAGCGCGAGCCTCGGCGCCGACGGACCCGGCGTGTTCGAACCCGTGCACGGCTCGGCGCCGGACATCGTCGGGCAGGGGATCGCGAACCCGCTGGCGATGATCCTCTCGGCCGCGATGCTGCTGCGGCACGGACTCGCCCGAGAGGAGCCCGCGGCGCGGATAGAATCGGCCGTAGATCAGGCCCTCGAAGCCGGCTTGCGAACCGGCGACCTGGGCGGGACGGCAACGACCGCCGAAGCGACTCGCGCGGTCCTGGAGGAGTTGACGTGAACCAAGCGGACCTCATCTGGATGAACGGCGAGTTCGTCGCCTACGAGGACGCGAAGGTCCACGTACTGACGCATGCCCTGCACTACGGCACCGGCGTGTTCGAGGGCGTACGCGCCTACGAGACCCCGCACGGCACCGCCGTCTTCCGCCACCAGGACCACATCGACCGGCTGTTCCAGTCGGCCGGGATGTACTACATGGACGTCCCGTACACGAAGGAGCAGATCCGCGAGGCGACGCTCGATCTGATCGCCCGCAACGGCCTCAAGTCGTGCTACATCCGGCCAGTCGTCTACCGCGGCGCCGGCCCGATGGGGCTGTATCCGCTCGACTGTCCGGTCGACGTCTTCATCGCCGTCTGGGAGTGGGGCTCCTACCTCGGCGAGGAGGGCAAGCAGCGCGGCGTGCGCGGCAAGGTCGTCTCGTGGCGCAAGATCGGGCAGGACGCACTGATCCCACTGGCCAAGGCGAACGGCCAGTACCTGAACTCCGTGCTCGCGAAGATCGAGGCCGACAAGGCCGGCTACGAGGAGGGCATCCTGCTCGACCAGCGCGGCTTCGTCTGCGAGGGCACGGGCGAGAACCTCTTCATCATCAAGGACGGCGTGATCGCCACGCCCGGCTTCAACTCCTCGATCCTCGGCGGCATCAACCGCGTGACCGCGATCGAGATCGCGCGAGACCTCGGCTACGAGGTCGTCGAGCGCGACGTCGCCCGCGGCGAGCTGTACATCGCCGACGAGGTGTTCATGACCGGCACGGCGGCCGAGCTGACCCCGCTGCGCGAGATCGACGACCAGCCGGTCGGCACGGGCGAGCCCGGCCCGGTCACGCGCGCGGTCCAGTCGGTGTTCGAGGACGCGCTGCACGGCCGCTCGGATCGCTACGCCGGCTGGTTGGACGTGGTGCCGCAGGCGGCACCCGCTCCGTGACCCGGATCGCCATCTACGACACGACCCTGCGCGACGGCATGCAGGGGCAGGGCATGTCGCTGTCGGTGGAGGAGAAGGTGCGCGTGGCGCGCGCGCTCGACGAGCTCGGCGTGCCGTTCATCGAGGCCGGGTTCCCGGCCTCGAACCCGAAGGAGGCGGAGCTGTTCGCGCAGCTCGAGCACGAGGGCCTGCGCGCCGACGTGTGCGCCTTTGGCATGACCCGCCGGCGCGATTCGCGCGCCGACGAGGACGCATCGCTGCGCGCGCTGGCCACCTCGTTCGCGCCGGTCTGCACGCTCGTCGGCAAGACCTGGAGCCTGCACCTGGAGAAGGTCGTGAAGGTTGGCCGCGACGAGAACCTCGCGATGATCGCCGAGTCGATCGCGTTCCTGATCGCCGAGGGCAAGCGAGTGATCTACGACGCCGAGCACTTCTTCGACGGCTGGCGCGACGACCGCGAGTACGCGCTCGCGTGCCTGCGCGCCGCGGCCGAGGCCGGCGCCGAGAACCTCACGCTGTGCGACACCAACGGCGCCTCGCTGCCGGCCGCCGTCGCCGACGCCGTGCGCGCCGTGCGGGCCGAGGTGCCGAACGCCGCGCTCGGCATCCACTGCCACAACGACGCCGAGTGCGGGGTGGCGAACTCGCTCGCCGCTGTCGCCGAGGGCGTCGAGCTCGTGCAGGGCACCATGAACGGCTACGGCGAGCGTTGCGGCAACGCCAATCTCACGAGCATCGTTCCGAGCCTCCAACTCAAGCTCGGCTACGACTGCCTGCCGAGCCTGGAGGGGTGGACCGAGGCCGCGCACTACCTCGACGAGCTGCTCAACCTGATGCCCGATCCCAACCAGCCGTACGTGGGCAAGAACGCGTTCGCGCACAAGGGCGGGATGCACGTTGCGGGCGTGAACGCCGACCCCGCGACGTTCGAGCACATCGACCCGGCGGCCGTCGGCAACAGCCGCGAGGTGCTCGTCTCCGAGCTATCCGGCAAGGGCACGGTCGTCGCCCACGCGGGCGGCTCGCTCGACGACGCCACCGCTTCGCGCGTGGTCGAGCGCGTGAAGGAGCTCGAGCACCGCGGCTTCCAATTCGAGGCGGCCGACGGCTCGTTCGAGCTCCTGATCCGGCGCGAGACCGGCGACTACGAGCCGCTGTTCCGGCTCGAGTCCTGGCGCGTGATCTCCGAGAAGCGCGAGGACGGCCGCGTGCAGACCGAGGCGACGATCAAGATCTGGGTCGACGGCCAGCGCTACGTCCGCGTCGCCGAGGGCAACGGCCCGGTCAATGCCCTGGATACGGCCCTGAGGGCCGCACTAGGCGAGCGCCATCCGCACCTGCGCGACATCAAGCTCGTCAACTACAAGGTGCGCATCCTCGACGAGTGGAAGGCCACCGGCGCGACCACGCGGGTGCTGCTCGACGCCACCGACGGGACGGATACCTGGGGCGCGATCGGCGTCCACGAGAACGTGATCGAGGCGAGCTGGGACGCGCTCGTGGACTCGCTCGAGGCCGGCATGGTGCGTACGCGCGCCCCGCAGGCGTGACGGCCGCGACCGACGTCATCCCGCTCGCCCGGCCGGTCCTCGGCGAGGCCGAGGAGCGCGCCGTGATCGACGTGCTGCGCTCCGGCCAGCTCTCGCTCGGCCCGCGCGTGCCCGCGTTCGAGCAGGCGTTCGCCGCACGGCTGGGAGCGACCCATGCGAGCGCGGTGTCGTCCGGCACGGCGGCCCTGCACCTGGCGGTGCGCGCCGTCGGCGTGTCCGAGGGCGACGAGGTCGTCACGTCGCCGTTCTCGTTCGTCGCGTCCGCCAACTCGATCGTGTTCGAGCGCGCGACGCCGGTGTTCGCCGACATCGACCCGGTCACGCTCAACCTCGACCCCGACGCCGCCGCGGCCGCGATCACCGGGCGCACCACCGCGCTGCTGCCGGTGCACATCTTCGGCTACCCGGCCGACATCCCGGCGTTCGAGAGGCACGGCCTGCCGATCGTGGAGGACGCGTGCGAGGCGCTCGGCGCGGTGCACGCCGACGGCACGGCGGTCGGCGCCCGCGGCAACCCGGCGACGTTCGCGTTCTACGCCAACAAGCAGCTCACGACCGGCGAAGGCGGCATGCTCACGATGGGCTCGGCCGAGCACAAGGAGCGCGTCGACTCCGAGCGTAACCAGGGTCGCGCCCCGAACATGGACTGGCTCGACCACGACCGGCTCGGGTTCAACTACCGCCTCACCGACATCGCCTGCGCGCTCGGTCTCGCGCAGCTGGAACGCCTCGACGGCATGCTCGCGGGCCGCGCGCGCGTGGCGTCGTGGTACCGCGAGGCGCTGGCCGGCACCGAAGTCACCCTGCCGTGCGACGACAGCGGCGGCAACGTGCGCGGCTGGTTCGTGTACGTCGTGCAGCTCCCGCACGGAATCGACCGCGACACGACGATCGGCGCCCTCCGCGAGCTCGGCGTGCAGTCCAAGCCGTACCTGCCGGCGATCCACCTGATGTCGTTCTACCGCGAGCGCTTCGGTCACCGCGAAGGCGAGTTCCCGATCTGCGAGGACGTCGCCGCGCGGTCGGTCGCGCTGCCGTTCTTCCCGGAGATGACCGAGGGCCAGGTGGCGCGCGTGGCCGAGGCGGTCACCACCGTGACACGGGTTTGAAGTAGCCGATGAACCCGGGGCCGCCGACCGCGGCCGCGACCGCGTCGCTGGGCGCCCGCCGGACCTCGCGCGTGCGGTAGCCGGCGGCCTCGTAGAGCGCGCGGGCGGCATCGTTGTGCAGGCCGGTGTCGAGCGTGACGCCGGAGAGCCCGGCCACGGCCGCGGCCTCCTCGGCGCGTGCGAGGAGCGTGCTGGCGACGCCGCGGCGGCGCAGTTCCGGCTCGACCGCGAGCGCGTCGACGTACAGCGTGTCCGGCGGCGGGTGCGGCGCCACGAGCCCGGCGGCGCGCAGGTGGCGCAGCAGCCTCGGCCAGCGCCACGGCGGAATCCGCGGCGCGGTCAGCGAAACGAAGCGGCGTGCCCGGTGATCGCCTTCGCTGACCGGGAACCACGCGATCACCCCCGCCGGCGTCCCGTCCAGCTCGCCGACCGCGCAGACCTCGAAGCTCGCGGCGTGGCCGCGGCGGGTGTAGACCGCGGCCAGCAGCGCGCGGGCGCGCGCCTCCGAGCCGGCGTACGCGTCGTAGTACGGCTTTGCCGACTCGTACAGCAGCTCGTGCACGGGATCGTCGGGTGTGGCGGGCCGGACGGCAATCGGCATTCCACGGCATCATGCCGACGATGTCGCGCTTCTCGATCCCTCAAGACCCGGTGTTCCAGCAGCTCAACGCGTCGATCGGGTTCGACTGGCGCCTCGGGCCATACGACATCGCCCAGTCGCGCGCGCACGCGAAGATGCTCGCGGCGACGGGGATCGTGAGCGAGCACGACCGGGACGAGCTGCTCAACGGGCTCGAACGTGTCGAGGCCGAGCTGGACGCGGGCGAGTTCCCGTTCCGGCCCGACGACGAGGACATCCACATGGCGATCGAGCGCCGGCTGACGGAGATCGTCGGCCCGGTCGGCGGCAAGCTGCACACCGCCCGCTCGCGCAACGACCAGGTCGCGACCGACATGGCGATGTTCACGCGCGCGCACGCGCTCGGCACGGTCGATCGGCTGGCGCGCCTGCAGAGCGCGCTCGTGCAACTGGCCGACCGCCATCTCGACTGGCCGATGCCCGGCTACACGCACCTCCAGCGCGCGCAACCGGTCTACCTGGCCCACCACCTGTTGGCGTACTTCTGGATGTTCCGGCGCGACGCGCGGCGGTTCGAGCACGTGCTCGGCGCGACCTCCGACCTGCCGCTCGGCGCCGGCGCCCTGGCGGGCGTGAACTTCGACACCGACCGCGGCCTGGTCGCCCGTGAGCTGGGCTTCGCGGGCGTCGCGCCGAACTCGATCGACGCCGTCTCCAACCGCGACTTCGTGCTCGACTACCTCGCGGCGGCAGCCACCTGCGCGACCCACCTCTCGCGCCTGGGAGCGGAGATCGTGCTGTGGTCGAGCGAGGAGTTCGGGTTCTGCGAGGTGTCGGACGCGTGGGCGTCGGGTTCCTCGATCATGCCGCAGAAGAAGAACCCGGACGCGGCCGAGCTGCTGCGTGCCAAGGCGCCGCGGGTGGCCGCGCATCTGGTCGCACTGCACGGCGTGCTGCACGGCCTCCCGCTCACCTACAACAAGGACATGCAGGAGGACAAGGAGCACCTGTTCGACGCCGCCGACACGCTCGACCTGTGCCTCCAGGCCGCGACCGGGATGCTCAGCAGCATCGCGTTCGACCGCGAGCGGCTGGCCGGCGCGGCGGCCGACGAGATGATCGCGGCGGTCGACGTCGCCGACATGCTGGTCCGCCGCGGCGTGCCGTTCCGGCAGTCGCACGGGATCGTCGCCGGGCTCGTTCGCGAGGCCGTCGACTCGGGCCGCACGCTGTCCGAGCTCACGCCCGAGGAGCTGGCGCGGCACTCGGAGGCGCTCGACGACGAGTACTACGCGGTGCTCTCGCGCCAGTCGTGGCTCGAGTCCAAGGTCTCCGAGGGCGGCACCGCGCTCGACCGCGTCCGCGAGCAGCTTGCGCACGCGCGCGCGGAGCTCGACGGCCAGCCCGCTTGACGCTCTCGCACGCCTTCTACGACCGCCCGGTGGTTGACGTCGCGCGCGCCCTGCTCGGGTGCGTCGTGCGCCACGCCGACTCCGCCGGCGTGATCGTGGAGACCGAGGCCTACCACCACTCCGAGCCCGCCTCCCACGCGTACGTCGGCCTGACGGAGCGCACGAGCACGCTGTTCGGGCCACCGGGCCGCGCCTACGTGTATCGCTCCTACGGCATCCACGCACTGCTGAACGCGGTCTGCGAGGACCCGGAGGTCGGCGCTGCGGTGCTGATCCGCGCGCTCGAGCCGCTCGAGGGCCTCGACCACATGCGCGCCCGCCGCGGGCTCCAGCGCCCGGAGGACCTGTGCTCCGGGCCGGGAAAGCTCACCCAGGCGCTCGGCATCACGCTCGAGCACAACGCGACCGACCTCGCCGCCGGCCCGATCGCGATCGAGGCGCCGCCGCCGGGCTGGGAGCACGTCGAGCCGATCGTGGGAACGCGGATCGGGATCACGAAGGCGGTCGAGCTGCCGTGGCGGTTCTGCGTCGCGGGCTCCCGCAGCGTCTCGCGGCCGTGGCCGCCAGGTCTACTTACGGCGGCGCGGTGACGCCGGCGTCCGGCGCTTCGTCGCCGCCGGGAGCGGGCGTGGCCGCGGGTGGCGTGGTCGGCACCGGGGCCTGCTCGGTCGGCTCCGGCTCCGGGTCGCTCGGCGGCGGTGCCGCACCACCGGTGTCGTCCGACGGCGGTGCCTCCGTCGGCGCCGGGGCCGTCGTCCCGTCCGTCGGCGGGGCGGCCGGGGTCTCGGAAGGCTTCGGCTCCTTCGGCGGGTTGTTCCGCAGGTCGGTCGAGATGAACGACTGGAAGATCGCGGCCGGGAAGGTGCCGCCGGCCACCGGCTGGCCCTGGTACTCGGTCTCCATCGACTTGAACTCGTCCGGGTAGCCGACCCAGACCGCGACCGTGTACTTCGGCGTCCAGCCGACGAACCACGCGTCGCCGTAGCCCTCGGTCGTGCCGGTCTTCCCGGCGACGACGGTGTCCGCGACCTGTGCGTGCGTGCCGGTGCCGACGCGGACGACGCCCTGGAGCAGCGAGCTGACCTGCTCGGCGACGGCACGGTCAAGCACGTTGCGCTTGCGCACGCGGTTGACGGCGCGCTCGCCGTTCGGGAGGTCGATCGGCTTGCGCTTGTCGGATTCCTTGGTGATCCGCTCGATCCCGACCGGGCCGGGCGCAGTGTCGCGGCGACCGTTGTCGGCGCCGGGGCTGAGCGTGCCGTAGATCAGGTCGCCGCCGCTGGCGAACGTCCCGTAGGCGTGCGCCATGTCGAGCGGGGTCACGCCCTCCTTCAGGCCGCCCAGCGTCATCGCGTAGTTGTGCGAGACCTGGGTCCGGATGCCCATGCGCTCCGCCAGGCGGGCGACCTTACGGGTGCCGACCTTGATGCCGACCTGGGCGAACACGGAGTTGTCGGAGAACGTCGTCGCGCGCGCGAGCGTGCTGCTGCCGGAGTAGGCGCCCTCGTAGTTGTTGACCGTGAACACCTCCCTCGAGTGCGGCACATCGATCGTCAGCTTCTTCGAGGCCCACACCGAGTTGGCGGAGATGCCCTGCTTCAGCGCCTCGGCGAGGATGAAGGGCTTGATCGCCGAGCCCGGCTGCCGCTGGCCCTGCGTCGCGAGGTTGAACGGCCGCTCGTTATACGCGTCGCCGCCGACCATCGCGCGGACCATGCCGGTCTTGTTCTCGATTGCCACGAGCGCTGCGCGCGGGCCGTCGCGATTCGGCAGCCAGTTGTTGATCGCGCCCTCGGCCGCCTGCTGGAGCTCGCCGTCGATCGTGGTCGTAATGCGCAGACCGCCCTCGAAGGCCTGGCGGGCACCAGCCTGGCCGCCGCCGAGGCGGTCGACCACCTGCTGCCTGATCCACGAAGTGAAGTAGGGATACTCGCCGTCCTGGACCGGTGGCTGCAGGTCGCCCTGCTCGGGCATCGGCTTCGTCCGCTCGATCTCGAACTGGGCGCGCGTGAGGAAGTTCTGCTCGTACATGCGCTGCAGCACGAGGTTGCGACGCTCGCGCGCCGCCTCGGGATGGGCGATCGGGTCGTAGCCGCTCGGCGACGAGACCATGCCCGCGAGCAGCGCCGCCTCGTGTGGCGCGAGCTGGGAGCCGCACTTGCGGTGGCCGGGCTCGTCACAGCCAGGGTGCGCGGGCTGGAAGTACGTCCGCGCGGCCGCCTCGATGCCGTAGGCGCCGTTGCCGAAGTAGATCGTGTTGAGGTAGTTGCGAAGGATCTTCTCCTTCGGCCACTGGTGCGTCAGGTGGTAGGCGAGCGCAGCTTCGCGCAGCTTCTGGAACAGCGTGCGCTCGTCCTGCGCCGCGAGCGCGTTCTTGACGAACTGCTGGGTGATCGTCGAACCGCCCTGCACGACCTTCTGCTGCACGACGTCCTGGTAGAGCGCACGGCCGATGCCGCGCACGTCGACGCCCTCGTTGGTGTAGAAGCGGCGGTCCTCGATCGCGATGATCGCGTGCTTCATCACCGGCGCGATCTCCGACTCGCTCAGGAAGATCCGCTTCTGGTTGCCGGTCAGGACGCCGAGCTTGTGGCCGTCCTTGTCGTAGATGTTCGAGTTGAGCGCGGTCCTCAGCTCGAGCCTCGGCAGGTCGGAGGCGACGGCCATCATCATCCCGAACACGGTCGAAACGGCGGCCAGGATGCCGACGCCGACCAGCAGGAGCAGCAGGCGCAGCTTGCGGATCCGCACGCGCCGGCGCGGCGGCTTGGGCTCGCCACCCTTGCGCTTGCCGTGCGGCCGCAGCGCGACAACCGTCGCTCCGTTGCCGGCGTCATCGGGCGCGGCGGCAGCCGGATTTGTGGGACGTTCGCGATCGCTCATAAGTGGGTTGGCACCCGCCTCGAGCTCCACGCCCGAAGGTCCTCCCGCGCCTCGCCCAGAGGCAGACCGGCAGGCGGACCAGGCCCTCGGGGAGGCTAGCATTGGCCCGGATGGATCGACCGGCCTCCGACGCCGCCGGGAAGGCGGCGCACCTGGCGCGCAACGCCGTCGACGTGCTGCCCGCAGGCGCCCTCGAGGCGCGCCTGGCGACGGGGCGTCCGCTGCGCGCGAAGCTTGGCATGGACCCGACGGCGAGCAATCTCCACCTGGGCCACACCGTGGTCCTCCAGAAGCTCCGCGAGTTCCAGGACCTCGGCCACACGGTCGTGCTGATCGTCGGCGACTTCACCGCGCGCGTCGGCGATCCGAGCGGGCGCTCGGCTACGCGCCCGGTGCTCACCGGCGAGGAGATAGACGCGCACGCGCGCACGTACGTGGAACAGGCCGGCAAGGTCCTGCGCACTGACGAACGGCTCGAGATCCGCCACAACGGCGAGTGGCTGGACATGGCCATGGAGGAGCTGTTCCGGCTGATGCGCGTGCCGACCGTGGCGCAGCTGCTCGAGCGCGACGACTTCGCCAAGCGGATGGCCGCGAACGAGCCGATCTCCCTGCTCGAGCTGCTCTACCCCGTGCTCCAGGGGTACGACTCGGTCGCGATCAAGGCGGACGTCGAGCTCGGCGGCACTGACCAGACCTTCAACCTGCTGATGGGCCGCGCGCTCCAGACCGCGTACGGACAGGAGCCGCAGGTCGTGCTCACTGTGCCGCTCCTGCTGGGCACGGACGGCGTGCAGAAGATGGGGAAGTCGCTCGGCAACCAGATCGGGATCACCGAGCCGCCGGACCAGATGTACGGCAAGACACTCTCACTCCCCGACGCGGCGCTGGGCCAGTGGTACGGCCTGCTCCTGGGCGCCGAGCCGCCGGCGGGCGTCAGCGCGCGCGACGCCAAGCACGCGCTCGCGCGGGCGCTCGTGCAGCGCTTCCACGGCCCGGAGGCGGCCGCCGCGGCCGCCGCGAGCTTCGAGCGCGTGTTCGTCGCGGGCGAGCTGCCGGAGGAGATCGAGGAGGCCTCGATCGGTCCCGCCAACGGGGCGGTGCACCTGCCGGAGCTGATCGCGCGGCTGTTCGGCGGCTCCCGCTCGGAGGCGCGGCGCGCGATCGCCCAGGGCGGGGTGAAGCTCGACGGCGAGCCGGTGGACGTGCTCGACCTGCCGGTCGCCGAGCTCGACGGCCGCGTGCTCCAGGTCGGCAAGCGCCGCTTCCGGCGGCTGCGCGTCGCGTGACCGTCCACACCGGTCTCCTGCGGCTTGAGACCGAGGGCGAGGGCCAGATCGTCGACCTGACCGAGGGCGTGCTCGCGGTGATCCGCCAGAGCGACGTCGCGCAGGGGCTCGTGAGCGTGTTCGTGACGGGTTCGACGGCCGCCGTCACGACGATGGAGTACGAGCCGGGCGGCGTGCAGGACCTGCAGGAGGCGCTCGAGCGCCTCGTCCCGCGCGCCCGGCCGGGCGGCGGCGACTACGCACACAACGTTCTGAACGGTGATGACAACGCGCATTCGCACCTCCGCGCGTCGCTCCTGGGGCCGTCCGAGACCGTGCCGCTGGTGGGCGGCCGGCTGGTGCTCGGGACCTGGCAGCAGCTCGTCCTGATCGACTTCGACGACCACCCGCGGAAGCGCGAAGTCCACGTCCAGATCGTGTCCTGAGCGCCCGCGCGGCCTACTGCTACAGTCTCGCGCCGCTTGGGATACGGCGTGGGTGCGCCGAGTTGAAGAGGACTCGCGGACCGCGCTACAATCCAATGCCCGCTCGGGAAGGTCTTACCGAGCGCGCCCCGCGGAGGAGACCCCTTCGCTGCTGAGGCGCCACGGTCTTTGAAAACTCAACAGCATGCGCACCGATCGGTCGCGGCCTCGTGCCCGGCCAATGATCAGTGCGTCCAGGTTCGTCAAAACGCCGACGGTGCGAAGTAGCGCCGGACGGCACCTGAACAAAACCTCGTCAGTGCATCCGGGTTCGGCCTCGTGTACGGCCGGCCCCTCGAGAGATGCACGACAACTCTGATGAAGAGAGTAGTTCTTCACGGAGAGTTTGATCCTGGCTCAGGACGAACGCTGGCGGCGTGCTTAACACATGCAAGTGGAGCGACGAACCAGGCTTCGGCCTGGGGCAGAGCCGCGAACGGGTGAGTAACACGTGGGTAACCCACCCCGATGACCGGGACAACCCGAGGAAACTCGGGCTAATACCGGATGAGCTCCTCTCTCGTGAGGGAGAGGAGGAAAGATAGCTTCGGCCTTCGCATCGGGACGGGCCCGCGGCGCATTAGCTTGTTGGTGGGGTAACGGCCTACCAAGGCGACGATGCGTAGCTGGTCTGAGAGGACGATCAGCCACACTGGGACTGAGACACGGCCCAGACTCCTACGGGAGGCAGCAGTGGGGAATCTTGCGCAATGCGCGAAAGCGTGACGCAGCAACGCCGCGTGGGGGAAGACGGCCTTCGGGTTGTAAACCCCTTTCAGTTGGGACGAAGCTTCGCCGGTGAATAGCCGGCTGGAGTGACGGTACCTTCAGAAGAAGCCCCGGCTAACTACGTGCCAGCAGCCGCGGTAATACGTAGGGGGCTAGCGTTGTCCGGAATCATTGGGCGTAAAGCGCGTGTAGGCGGCCCGGTAAGTCCGCTGTGAAAGTCGGGGGCTCAACCCTCGAATGCCGGTGGATACTGTCGGGCTAGAGTACGGAAGAGGCGAGTGGAATTCCTGGTGTAGCGGTGAAATGCGCAGATATCAGGAGGAACACCCATTGCGAAGGCAGCTCGCTGGGACGTTACTGACGCTGAGACGCGAAAGCGTGGGGAGCAAACAGGATTAGATACCCTGGTAGTCCACGCTGTAAACGATGGGCACTAGGTGTGGGGGGTGTCGACTCCCTCCGTGCCGAAGCTAACGCATTAAGTGCCCCGCCTGGGGAGTACGGCCGCAAGGCTAAAACTCAAAGGAATTGACGGGGGCCCGCACAAGCAGCGGAGCATGTGGTTTAATTCGACGCAACGCGAAGAACCTTACCTGGGCTTGACATGTGGATCGTACCCGTGGAAACACGGGGTCAGTTCGGCTGGATCTTCACAGGTGGTGCATGGCTGTCGTCAGCTCGTGTCGTGAGATGTTGGGTTAAGTCCCGCAACGAGCGCAACCCCCGTCGCATGTTGCCAGCATTTAGTTGGGGACTCATGCGAGACTGCCGGTGACAAACCGGAGGAAGGTGGGGATGACGTCAAGTCATCATGCCCCTTATGTCCAGGGCTACACACGTGCTACATTGGCACGTACAGAGGGCTGCGATACCGCGAGGTGGAGCGAATCCCTCAAAGCGTGTCTCGGTTCGGATTGCAGGCTGAAACTCGCCTGCATGAAGGCGGAGTTGCTAGTAATCGCGGATCAGCATTGCCGCGGTGAATACGTTCCCGGGCCTTGTACACACCGCCCGTCACACCACGGAAGCAAGCAACACCCGAAGCCGGTGGCCTAACCCCTCGGGGAGGGAGCCGTCGAAGGTGGGGCTCGTGACTGGGGTGAAGTCGTAACAAGGTAGCCGTACCGGAAGGTGCGGCTGGATCACCTCCTTTCTAGGGAAGCTCCAGGATTGGAGCGGCCGCTCAAGGCGGCCGGCGCATACCGCGTCGGCTTAGCAACGGAGCCCCGGCACATTCGTGTGCCGAAGGCGATCGGAGCGGCTCCTGAAACGTCGACCGGACCTGGGGGCGCTCGAGCGCAAGCTCGCGCTCCCCATGCTGTTGAGTTTTGAGAGACCGAGCGCCCAGTCCGGGCGCTACGCCTCTTTGCGGACCTTGAAAACTGCACAACCATGCCAACAAACGGGTATCACCGCGTGTTCGGCTGACCCTCCTTTCCGGGGGTCTTCTCGAGCGCGTGATCACCGTCAAGATAAGAAGGGCACATGGTGGATGCCTTGGCACCAGGAGTCGAAGAAGGGCGTGAACGGCTGCGATAAGCCGCGGGTAGGCGCTGAATAGCCTGTGATCCGCGGATTCCCGAATGGGGAAACCCAGCGCTGGTAATACGGCGTTACCGCATGCTGAATACATAGGCATGCGGGGACAAGCCGGGGAACTGAAACATCTCAGTACCCGGAGGAAAGGAAATCAACCGAGACTCCCCGAGTAGTGGCGAGCGAAAGGGGAATAGCCCAAACTTCGTACGTGTAAGCGGTCACGCGTTGCGTGCGAGGGGTTGTAGGGCGCTTGCCCGGGATGTGACCATCCCGGCGAGAGTTACAAAACCGATCGGTAGTTGAAGCGCGTGGAACCGCGCACCACAGAGGGCAATCGTCCCGTAGACGAAACTGATCGGACTCTCGATGGCGTTCCTGAGTAGGTCCACACCCGTGAAACGTGGACTGAATCTGGGGGGACCACCCTCCAAGGCTAAGTACTACCTGGTGACCGATAGCGGACTAGTACCGTGAGGGAAAGGTGAAAAGTACCCCGGAAGGGGAGTGAAATAGTACCTGAAACCGCGTGCCTACAAGCGGTCGGAGCAGCTTCGTGCTGTGACGGCGTGCTTTTTGCATAACGAGCCGGCGAGTTACGCGTCTGCGGCAAGCTTAAGCGATGAGCGAAGGCGTAGCGAAAGCGAGTCCGAATAGGGCGATTTAGTCGCAGGCGGTAGACCCGAAACTGAGCGAGCTACCCATGGGCAGGTTGAAGCGGGGGTAAGACCCCGTGGAGGACCGAACCGACCTAGGTTAAAAACTGGGCGGATGACCTGTGGGTCGGAGTGAAAGGCTAATCAAGCTCAGAGATATCTGGTTCTCTCCGAAATATATTTAGGTATAGCCTCGGATCAATTCCGTGGCGGCCGTAGAGCACTGTTTGGTCTAGGGGGCCTACCAGCTTACCGAAATCAGGCAAACTCCGAAGACCGTCACGGCTACTCCGGGAGTCAGTTGCTGGGGGATAAACTTCAGCGTCAAAAGGGAAACAGCCCAGACCGCCAGCTAAGGACCCAAAGTGCTAGCTAAGTGGCAAACGATGTCCGAGTGCACAGACAACCAGGAGGTTGGCTTAGAGGCAGCCATCCTTGAAAGAGTGCGTAACAGCTCACTGGTCAAGTGTTCGGGCGCGGATAATGTAACGGGGCTCAAGCTAGCCTCCGAAGCTGCGGGTGCGTCGCAAGACGCGCGGTAGGAGAGCGTTCCCAGGGCAGTGAAGCGGCGGCGGAAGCCAGCCGTGGAGCCCTGGGAAGTGAGAATGCCGGCATGAGTAACGAAAGAGAGGTGAGAATCCTCTCCGCCGATTGCCCAAGGATTCCTGAGTAAAGTTCGTCTGCTCAGGGTTAGTCGGGACCTAAGGCGAGGCCGAAAGGCGTAGTCGATGGACAACAGGTTGATATTCCTGTACCACGTCGCAACCATTTGACCGATGGGGGGACGGGGAAGGCTAAGCGAACCCAGGCGATGGTCGTCCTGGGCCAAGCATGTAGGGGAGGCTCCAGGCAAATCCGGAGCCTCATAACCTGAGGTGTGACGGCAGCTGGCTATAAGCCGGCGAGTCGCAGACGCCATGCCCCCAAGAAAAGCCTCTAGGGAGGTTGCACGTGCCCGTACCAAAACCGACACAGGTGGGCAAGTAGAAAATACTAAGGTGATCGAGATAACCATCGTTAAGGAACTCGGCAAAATCGCCCCGTAACTTCGGGAGAAGGGGCGCCCCAGTAGGGTGAAACCGCTTGCCGGTGGAGCCCGAGGGGGCCGCAGTGAATTGGTTCAACCGACTGTTTACCAAAAACACAGGTCTCTGCAAAGTCGCAAGACGACGTATAGGGGCTGACGCCTGCCCGGTGCCGGAAGGTTACGTGGAGGTGTTAGGGCTTCGGCCCGAGGCACTGAAACTAAGCCCCGGTAAACGGCGGCGGTAACTATAACCGTCCTAAGGTAGCGAAATTCCT
Organism: uncultured Solirubrobacteraceae bacterium; assembly: GCA_963792385.1. Lineage (GTDB taxonomy): Bacteria > Actinomycetota > Thermoleophilia > Solirubrobacterales > Solirubrobacteraceae > DASSUW01. Next base: position 240,395 of record CAWBVZ010000007.1, read on the forward strand.
TGTCGGGTAAGTTCCGACCTGCACGAATGGCGTAACGAGTTGAACGCTGTCTCAACGATGGGCTCGGTGAAATTGCAGTCTCGGTGAAGATGCCGAGTACCCGCGGCTAGACGGAAAGACCCCGTGAACCTTTACTACAACTTGGTATTGGAGTTCGGTGCATCTCGCTCAGGATAGGTGGGAGGCTATGAAGCGCTGGCTGCGGCTGGCGTGGAGCCAACCTTGAGATACCACCCTTGATGTATTGGGCTTCTAACAGGATTCCGTGAATCCGGGTCCTGAACAGTGCCAGGCGGGTAGTTTGACTGGGGCGGTCGCCTCCCAAAATGTAACGGAGGCGCACAAAGGTTCCCTCAGTACGGTTGGAAATCGTACGTAGAGTGTAAAGGCAGCAAGGGAGCTTGACTGCGAGACAGACATGTCGAGCAGGTGCGAAAGCAGGTCTTAGTGATCCGGCGGTAGCAAGTGGAAGTGCCGTCGCTCAACGGATAAAAGGTACTCCGGGGATAACAGGCTTATCGAGTCCAAGAGTCCACATCGACGACTCGGTTTGGCACCTCGATGTCGGCTCGTCGCATCCTGGGGCTGTAGTAGGTCCCAAGGGTTGGGCTGTTCGCCCATTAAAGCGGTACGCGAGCTGGGTTCAGAACGTCGTGAGACAGTTCGGTCCCTATCTGCCGTGGGCGTTGGAGAGTTGAGAGGATTCGTCCCTAGTACGAGAGGACCGGGATGAACGCACCTCTGGTGTATCTGTTGTCCTGCCAAGGGCATTGCAGGTTAGCTACGTGCGGATCGGATAACCGCTGAAGGCATCTAAGCGGGAAGCCGGCCTCAAGATGAACTCTCCCATCTCCTTGAGAGAGTAAGACCCCTGGTAGACCACCAGGTTGATAGGCCGGATCTGGAAGCACAGTAATGTGCGTAGGAGACCGGTACTAATGGGTCGAGGGCTTGACGGATATTTTTTAGTGGTGCCCGGTGTTGGCGGGTTGTGCAGCTTTGAAGGCCCGCGCCGATGGCGTGCCGGCCGCACGAGGAGGCCCTTCGGCCGCCTCAGCGGCCGGTTGGTCTTGACAAGTTTCCGGTGGCTTTAGCGTGGGGGAAACACCTCTTCCCATTCCGAACAGAGCAGTTAAGCCCCACAGCGCCGATGGTACTTGGCCTTCACGGGCCTGGGAGAGTAGGTCGCCGCCGGTTCTTCATTGAACTCCGAGCCGCCCTGAAGGGCGGCTCGCGTCGTTAATGGACGCCCGCTAGCCTCGCCGGCGATGCCGACACTCGGGAGCTGCCAGACGGAGCGACTGCGCCTCGAGCGCTGGGCGCACGCCGCTCACGGCGACGGCCTGGCGACGATGAACGCGCAGCCGGAGGTCGTTCGCTACCTCGGCGGAGGCTCGGGCATGACGCGCGCGGAGTCCGACGAGATGTCCGCACGGATCGCCGCGCACTGGGAGACGTACGGCTTCGGCCTATGGGCCGCGGTAGAGGGCGCGACCGGCGACATGGTCGGGTTTGTCGGCCTCTGCCACCCGGTGTGGTGGCCGGAGATGCGCGACCGCGTCGAGGTGGGCTGGCGCCTGCGGCGCGAGGCGTGGGGCGCCGGCTACGCCACCGAGGGCGCGCGTGCGGCCCTCCGGGGAGGCTTCGGGACGCTCGGGCTCGCGGAGATCGTCTCGTTCGTGGATCCGGGGAACGAACGCTCGCTCGCTGTCACCCGGCGTCTGGGCATGCGGGTGGAGCGCGAGGTTCCACACCCGGCCCGCGCCGACACCACAGTGACGGTTCTCTCTATCGCGGCCGCCGGCTAGCCGACACGAACCCATGTTCGATCTGGTCATCTTCGACTGCGACGGCGTGCTGATCGACAGCGAGCGGATCGCCGTGCCGATCGACGTCATCGTGCTCGAGCGTCTCGGGTGGCCGATGACGGAGGTCGAGGTGATCGAGCGCTTCGTCGGGCGCTCGCATGCGTACTTCGTGGGGGAGATCGAGGCGGCGATCGGCCGCCCGCTCGAACCGGACTGGGAGGACGAGTTCCTCTCGCTCTACAACGACGCGTTGGAGGCCGAACTGGCGCCCGTCGACGGCGTCGTGGACGCGCTCGACCGGATTAGCGCACCCACTTGCGTGGCCTCGAGCAGCACCCACGAGCGCCTGCGATTCACGCTCGGCCTGACCGGTCTGCATGGCCGCTTCGAAGGCCGGATCTTCAGCTCCGCCGACGTCCGGAACGGCAAGCCGGCGCCCGACCTGTTCCTCCACGCCGCCGCGACGCTCGGCGCCGATCCGGCGCGCTGCGCCGTGGTCGAAGACAGCGTTTTTGGCTTGCAGGCGGCCCATGCGGCGGGAATGACGGCCTTTGGTTACGCCGGCGGCCTTACGCCGCCCGGCGGCCTCGCGGTGGGCGCGACGACCGTGTTCACCGACATGCGCGAGCTGCCGGCGCTGCTCGGCGAGACCTGACCGCCCCAAGCGCTTGAGCCGCCCGCAGGCGGCCCAAGGGCATTGGAGCTTGTGGCGCTCTGTGCGCCTGCCCAACCGGCGCGCCCGTCCTCCCAGACCGGGCGCCGGCGGGCGGGTTCAGTCGCGCCGCGCCGGGCGATGGGTTACCGGCGTGACGCAGACCTGTGCGCGAGGCGCGGCCGATCCTGGCCGGCGCCTGCGCGGGTGACGACCCAGCGGCCGGCGGTGCGGGTGCTCGCGTGTGGGGGCGGAGGGGGCAGGGCGCATTTGCTGCACCGGAGCCCCTGCCTCACCCAGCGTCGCGAACGCCGCGGCCGTGTCGACGGCCTCGCGCACCAGCTCGCGGAACGAGCGCTTAGGCGGGCGGCCTGTGGTCGTCGGGGGGAACATGTGTTCGGCAGACTACGAACGCCGCCGGACGGAACGCGCACGTTGCGGGATTCCGGGTGCCTCTCGGTACAAATTTGGCTCTGCACTGCGGGAATTCGGCACGGAAACCTGCAATCGATCTTGCAAATCGGCCATGTCACGCGGTGCCCCGATTCACCGGGCGCTCGGGGAACGTCAACCCCAGCATTGAGGGAGTGGTTCGGGGCGGTCGAATCAGCCGCTGCCCTACCCAGCGCAGTTGACGTTCGCCCGCGCCCGCGCTCACCCCAGCCCCGCCGCCCACGCCGCGCCGAGCGTGACGGTGCCGACCACGAGCCAGGTCACGTAGTCGCCGACATGGCCGCTGTGGAGCATGCGCAGGCCGCTCAGGCCGGTCCGCAGCGCCTGGCCGGGCGCGCCCCGGGGCAGGTCGCGCAGCCGCCCGCGCAGCAGCGCCACGGCCGCGAGCGTGAACGCGCCCGCGAGGGTGAGCGCCGCCAGCAGCCAGTCCTCACGTGCAACCAGCATGCTCGCGGATGCCGTGCACCGGCAGACACGACCCGGGCTACGCCGGGTTATGCGGCGAACTTCCGGACACACGCACCGGACAGGCGCACTAGCGCGAGCCGAGCGACGACCAGATGTCGACCTTCGTGCGCACCTTGTCGACGACCGCGTCGGTGAACTCGCTGGTCGTGGCATGCCCGCCGAGGTCGATCGTCTTGGTGCCGGTCGCGACGGTCTCCAGAACGCTCTCGTAGATCGCGCGCGAGGCCCGTTCGGCGCCCGGCTGGCCCGCGACCCCCGCGTAGCCGAGCACGGCGCCGCAGGCGAGCAGCATCGCCATCGGGTTCGCCAGGTCCTTGCCCATCAAGCGACGGCGCGGTGCCGTGCGGAGCCTCGGCCATCGCGACCTCGACGCCGTAGTCGTCGTCGAACGCCAGCAGCACCGACTCGGCGCCGGCGATCGAGCCGAACATCGGCAGCACCATGTCCGACAGGCAGTCGCCGTCACGGTTCAGGGCCGGGATCACCAGCGGCGTCTCGGTCGCGCCGGTGAGCAGCCCGGCGTACGTCGCGTCGATCAGGACCGGCTGGTACACGACGTCGGGATGGCGCTCGGCGGCGGCGTCCATCTCCTCCTTGAGCATCCCCTCGTAGACGGGGGAGACGGTCCACTTCGGGCCGCCATAGACGTGCGCGTCCATCCGCTCGGCCGTCCGGAAGGCGTACTCGGCGACCGCGCGGCAGGTCGAGCGCGTGACCTTCTCCGTGCGGTAGGCGACCTCGTCCGGCGCGCCCTCAGAGCCCTCGCGCCACTGCTTGGCGCCGTAGGCGTCCTCGACCGCCATGCGCACGACCGAGATCGGGTGAAAGACGCCGGACACCGGCCCGACGACGCCCGGGATCCGCCGTCCCGTGCGCACGATCACCTTGCCGTCGACGGCCTCGCGCAGGATCCGGTTCGGGGAGCCGACGTCGTCCTTGCCCTCCGGCGTGACGGTCGCCGCCTTCAGCCCGTAGCCCGCCTCGCGCATCGCGCGCGCGGCCTCCTCCACGATCTCGTTGCCCGTCTCGCGCCGGTTATCGAGCGAGAGGTCGAACCGCTCTTGCTCGAGCTCGATGCCGAGCACCTCGGAGTCGAGCACCCGCACGGCCTGGTCGAGCAGCTCCTGGCCGGTTTCGTCGCCCTCGAGGACGATGATCTTCAGCGCCTCGGCCATCTCAGGTGGCCGCCGGCTCGCGCCCGTCCAGGCCCAGCTCCGTCGAGCGCTCGTCGAGCGCGGCGATCACGAAGGCGACGTGCTCGTCGAACTCGACACCGAGCTCCTCGGCGCCCTCGCGCATGGCGTCGCGGTCGATCGCCGCGGCGAACGCGGGGGTCTTCATCTTCTTCTTGACCGACTTGGGCGTCATCCCGTGGATGCCCTCCGGCCGCACGTAGGCGCAGGCCATCAGGAAGCCCGACAGCTCGTCGACCGCGAACAGCGTCTTCTCCATCGGCGAGTCGCGCGACACCTCGAGGAAGTCGGCGTGGGAGGCGACCGCTCGGACGAACTCGGGCGAGAACCCCTGCTCCTCCAGCTCTTTCAGGGCGACGCGCGGATGGCCCGTCTCGAGGTCCGGATGGCGCTCGTAGTCGAGGTCGTGCAGCATCCCGACGAGGCCCCACTGCTCCTCGTCCTCGCCGAAGCGGCGGGCGTAGGCGCGCATGGCCGCCTCGACGGCCAGAACGTGCCGGCGAAGGGATTCGGACGCGGTCCAGGAACAGAAAAGGTCCCAGGCCTGATCGCGCGAAAGGGGCTCGGACATGGCTGTTACCCTAGCCCAGCTTCGGGGCCCGAGCCCCGCCGTTCCCATCATGGAAAAACTCCTGATCGAGGGCGGGGTGCCGCTGTCAGGCACGATCGTGCCCGCCGGCAACAAGAACGCTGCGCTGCCGCTGCTCGCGTGCAGCCTCCTCACCGACGAGGAGGTGGTTCTGCACAACGTGCCGCGGATCCGCGACGTCGAAGCCATGCTCGAACTGCTGGCCGACCTCGGCGTGCGCACCGAGTGGCGCGACGAGAACACCGTGGCGCTGCAGGCCGACCAGGTGCGCGACACCCAGGTCAGCGCGGCGATCGCCGAGCGCATCCGGGCGTCGTTCCTGGCCGCCGGCCCGCTGCTCGCCCGCTTCGGCTCCGCCGTAATGCCGCCGCCGGGCGGCGACGTGATCGGCCGCCGCCGGCTCGATCCGCACCTCGACGCGTTCCGCGCGCTCGGCGCGATCGTCGAGCACGGGAACGACATCCGGATCCTCGCCGACGACGGCGGGCTGCGGCCGTGCGACTTCTTCATGGACGAGCCGTCGGTGATGGGTACCGAGAACGCGCTGATGGCCTCGGCGCTGATCGACGGCACGACGGTGATCCGCAACGCCGCGTCGGAGCCGCACGTGCAGGACCTCGCGCGGATGCTGAACAAGATGGGCGCCGCGATCGAGGGGATCGGCTCCAACGTCATGCAGGTCCACGGCATGGGCAAGCTCGGCGGCTGCGAGCACACGGTCAGCCCCGATCACATCGAGATCGCCTCGTTCATGGCGCTCGCGGGCGTCACCGGCGGCGAGCTGCGGATCCAGGGCTGCGTGGCGGACGACATGCGGATGATCCGGCTCGTGTTCGGGCGCCTCGGGCTCCGCAGCGAGCTCGACGGCGACGACTGCGTCGTCCCGGGCGGCCAGAAGCTGGTCGTGGCGCGTGACGCCGGCGACTACCAGGTCAAGGTCGAGGACGGCCCGTGGCCCGCGTTCCCGGCCGATCTCACGAGCATCGCGGTCGCCCTCGCCACCCAGTCCGAGGGCTCGGTGCTGATCTTCGAGAAGATGTTCGAGAACCGGTTGTTCTTCGTGGACAAGCTGATCTCGATGGGAGCGGAGATAACGATCTGCGATCCGCACCGCGCGATCGTCATCGGGCCGCGCCGGCTGCACGGCCAGCGGCTCTCCTCGCCCGACATCCGGGCGGGCATGGCGATGCTGATCGCCGCCGTCTGCGCCGACGGGACCAGCGAGATCCACAACGTCCGCGACATCGATCGCGGCTACGAGCGGATCGACGAGCGCCTGCGTGCGCTGGGCGCGCAGATCGAGCGCGTCGCGGCGTGATCCACCCGATCCCCAGCGGTACGCGCGACGTCCTCCCGGACGAGATGCGTGAGCTGCGGGCGATCACCGAGGCGATCCGAGGCGTGTTCGAATCCTCCGGCTACGGCGAGGTCTCCACGCCCGCGCTGGAGTACGAGACCGTGCTCACGCGCGGCGACGCGGCGGCCGCCGACCCGGCCTACAAGCTGTTCGACGAGCACGGGAACGTGCTGATCCTGCGCTCGGACATGACGATCCCGATCGCGCGCGTGGTGGCGACGCGCTACGGCAGCGCCGAGCCGCCGCTGCGGTTCTGTTACTTCGCCCACGCCTACCGCTCCGTGCGGCCGCAGCGCGGGCAGGCGCGCGAGATGCTGCAGGCGGGGCTGGAGCTGGTTGGCGCGCCAGGCCCGGAGGGCACCGCGGAGGCGCTCACCGTGCTGGCGGCATGCCTCGAGGCGGCCGGCCTGCAGAACTACCGGATCGGCGTCGGGGACGCCTCGCTCTATCCGCGCCTGCTCGACCGCGTGGGCGTGCCGGCTGGCGCTCGGCCGCAGATCCTCCACGAGCTGGTCACGCGCGACTTCGTCGGCCTCGAGCGCGAGGTGGCGGTGCACGGGAACGACGAGCTGCTGCGCGTGCCGCAGCTGCGCGGCGGCGTCGAGGTGCTCGACGTCGTGCCGGAGGCCGAGTCGCTGCGCGCGGTCTACGACCGGCTGGCGCCCGCCGTGGCCGACCGGGTGATCTTCGACCTCGGCCTGATCCGCTCGCTCGGCTATTACACGGGCGCGGTGTTCGAGGTCTACGACGCCGCGCTCGGCGCCCCGATCGGCGGCGGGGGGCGCTACGACGAGCTGCTCGGCCGGTTCGGCCGCGACCTGCCCGCGTGCGGGTGGGCGCTGAACGTCGAGCGCCTGCACATCGCGCGCGTCGGAGAGGACGGATAGATGGGCCTCGGGGGCCTGCGGCTCGCCGTGCCGCGCGGCACGCTGATGGGCGACACGCTCGACCTGCTCGACCGCCTCGGCGTCGAGACCGCCGAGGTGCGCGGGAACGACCGCAAGCTGCTGTTCGAGGACGCCGGGATCGTCACGATGCGCCCGTCCGACGTGCCGACCTACGTCGAGGCGGGAGCCGCCGACATCGGGGTCACGGGCAAAGACGTGCTGGCCGAGCAGTCCGAGCGGGCCGTGTACGAGCTGTTCGACCTCGGCTTCGGGCCGTGCCGGCTCGTGTTTGCGACCGTCGCCGGCGACGACCCCGCGGCCGAGGCGCTACGCCGCCTGGGCGTGATGCGGATCGCGACCAAGTACCCGCGGATCGCGGCGCGCTACTTCGAGCGCACGGGCCGCCAGGCCGAGATCGTCGAGGTCAAGGGCTCGGTCGAGCTGGCGCCGCTCGCCGGGCTGGTCGAGGGGATCGTCGACGTCACCGCCACCGGCACGACGCTGCGCGAGAACGGCCTCGTGATCCGCGAGGAGATCGTCGCCTCGACCGCCAGGCTGATCGCCAACCCGGTCGCCTACCGGATGAAGGCGGAGGCGATCGACGCCGTCGTGGAGCGCATCCGTGCGGCTTGAGTGCACGGTCGCGGACGCCGCTTCGGTCGCGGCGCGCGTGCGCGGCCTGGTCCCGCGGCCGGAGTCGGTCGCGCACGGCGTCGCCGAGATCATCGCCGCGGTGCGCGCGCGGCGCGATGAGGCGCTGCTCGAGTACGAGTGGAAGTTCGCGGGGAACGACAAGCTCGTCGTCACGCCCGCGGAACTCGACGCCGCCCTCGATGCGGCCGACCCGGACGTGCGCGCCGGGCTGAAGCTGGCGGCGGCGAACGTGCGCGCGGTCGCTGAGGCGGGCGTCGACGCCGAGGCCGAGGTCGCCCTGCCGGAGGGCCAGACGGTACGCCTGCGCGAGCAGCCGGTGCGGCGGGCGGCCGTCTACGCGCCCGGCGGCCGTCATCCCTACCCGTCGTCGGTCGTGATGGGCGCTGTGACCGCCCGCGCGGCGGGCGTCGACGAGGTCGTCGTCGCGGCCACCGGCCACCCGCTGATCCTCGCCGCCTGCGCACTGTGCAACGTCGACACCGTCTACCGGATGACCGGCGCGCACGCGATCGCCGCGCTCACGTACGGGACCGAGACGGTGCAGCCGGTCGACGTGATCGTGGGCCCTGGCAGCCTGTGGGTGCAGGAGGCCAAGCGCCAGGTGTCGGGTGCGGTTGGGATCGACGGCTTCGCCGGCCCGAGCGACCTGACGGTCATCTGCTCCGCCGGAGCCGATCCTGAGCCGCTGCGGCTCGACCTGCTCGCGCAGGCTGAGCACGGTGAGGAGTCGCTCGTGGTCGCGGTCAGTGACGATCCCGCGCTGCTGGACGCCCTCGAGGCGGCCGCGGTGGCCGTGCACGCGGCCGACATGGACGCCGCGCTCGCGTTCGCCGAGGCGCTGGCGCCCGAGCACCTGCAGCTCGCCGGCGCTGCCGCTGAGGCGCTCGCCCCGCGTGTGCGCAGCGCCGGCTGCCTGTTCGTGGGGATCGAATCGGGCACCGCGTTCGGCGACTACGTGGCCGGTTCGAACCACACGCTGCCGACCGACGGGGCAGCCCGCTTCGCCTCCGGCCTGTCGGCGCGCCACTTTCGCCGCCGGATGGCTGAGGTCCGCGTTGGGCCTGCCGCTGCGACGCTGGCGCACGCCGGTGCGCCGATCGCGCGCGCCGAAGGGTTCGAAGTTCACGCCCGTTCGATGGAGATCCGGGAGAATCAGTCATCGCGATGACCCGCACAGCGCAGATCACCCGGAAGACCGCCGAGACCGACGTCTCGCTCACCCTCGGCCTCGACGGCACGGGCGCCGGCACGCGCTCCACCGGCGTGGGCTTCCACGACCACATGCTCGACCTGCTCGCCCGCCACGGCCGGCTCGACCTCGAGGTCGCGGTCACGGGCGACCTGCAGACCGGTGCCCACCACACGGTCGAGGACACGGGGATCGTCTTCGGCCAGGCGCTCGACCAGGCGCTCGGCGACCGCCGCGGGATCGTCCGCTACGGCCAGGCGATCGTGCCGATGGACGAGGCGCGGGCGCTGTGCGCGATCGACGTCTCCGGCCGCCCGTTCGCGTCCGTGGAGGGCTTCGAGCGGCTGCCGGCGGGCGATATCGCGGGGTTCGAGCACGAGCTCGCGGAGGAGTTCTTCCGCGCCGTGGCGTCGGCCGCGCGGCTGACACTGCACGTCGAGCTGCAGGCCGGCACGAACGCCCATCACATGATCGAGGCGTCGTTCAAGGCGTTCGCGCGAGCGCTGCGCGCCGCCGTCGCGGTCGACCCGACGGAGACCGGCGTGCCGTCCACGAAGGGGACGCTGACGTGATCGCGATCGTCGACTACGGGATGGGCAACCGGCGCAGCGTCGAGAAGGCGCTCGAACACGTCGGCGCGCAGCCGGTGCTGACCGCCGACCACGCGGCGCTGCGCGCGGCCGACGGGATCGTCGTGCCGGGCGTGGGCGCGTTCCCCGAGGCGATGCGCCGGCTCGGCGCGGCGGGCCTCGACGAGGTGATCCGCGAGCGGGCGGACGCGGGCGTGCCGGTGCTCGGCCTGTGCCTGGGCATGCAACTCCTGTTCGACTCCTCGACCGAGCACGAGGGCGCCCGCGGCCTCGGCCTGCTGCCCGGCACGGTGACGGCGCTGCACGACGCGCCGCGGCTTCCGCACATCGGCTGGAACCTCGTGACGTTCCGCCGGCCGTCGCCGCTGACCGAGGGGCTGGGCGACGCCGCCGCCTTCTACCACGTGCACTCGCTCGTCCCTGAGCCTGCGGTCGAGGACGACATCGTCGGGCTCGGCGACTACGGCGGGCCATTCGTCTCGATCGTCGAGCGCGACAACGTGATGGGCGTGCAGTTCCATCCCGAGAAGTCCTCGCGCGACGGGCTCGCGCTGCTGCGGAACTTCGCGAAGGTGGGTGTGGCGGCGTGATCCTCTACCCGGCGATCGACATCATGGGCGGCCGCGCGGTGCGGCTCGTCCAGGGCCGGTTCGAGGACGCCACGACCTACCACGACGACCCGCTCGACGCCGCGCAGAGCTGGGTCGCGGCGGGCGCCCGGTACCTGCACGTCGTCGACCTCGACGGCGCCAAGGAGGGCGAGCCGCGGTCGATCGAGCACCTGCGCCGGATCGTCCAGGGCACCGGGGTGCCGGTGCAGTACGGCGGCGGCCTGCGCACGGTCGCCGCGGTGCGCGACGCGCTGCGGGCGGGCGCCGAGCGCGCGATCGTCGGCACCGCGGCGTTCCGCGACGTCGACTTCCTCGACGAGGTCGTCGCGTCGTTCGGCTCCCGCATCGTCGTCTCGGTCGACGTGCGCGATGGCTTCATCTCGACGGCGGGCTGGACGAACACGACCGCGATGCCGCCGGTGGACGCGATCGGGCGGCTGATGGATCGCGGCGTGGCGTCGTTCGTGTACACGAACGTCGATCGTGACGGCAAGCTCGAAGGGCCCGACATCGAGGAGGTGCGGCGGGTGGCCGAGGCCGTCCGCGGCCGCTTCCTGTACTCCGGGGGGATCGGCCGGCGCGAGGACCTGCAGGCCCTTGCAGCCATGCGCCAGGTGAACCTCTCCGGCGTGATCGTCGGCAAGGCGCTGTACGAGAAGCGCTTCACGATCGCTGAGGGACAGGCGGCCCTCGACGGCGTGGCCTGACCTCTCATCGACGCTGCTCGAGCGTGACGACACGCTCGATGCGCTGACGGGCGCGGTGCGCGGCGCTGCCGCGGGCCACGGTTCGGTGGTGCTTGTGGCGGGCGAGGCGGGGATCGGCAAGACAAGCCTGGTGCGTGCGTTCGCGCGCGCGGCCGCTGAGCGCGGGCGCGTCCTGCTGTCGGCGTGCGACGACCTGATGGCGCCGCGCACGCTCGGCCCGCTGCGCGACGCGGCCGTCGGGAGCCGCGGCCCGCTCGCCGCCGCGCTGGCCGACGACGAGTCCGTCGACGGCGTGTTCACGGCGCTGCTGGAGGAGCTCGAGGCCGAACCGCCGACGGTCCTCGTGGTCGAGGACATCCACTGGGCGGACGACGCCACGCTCGACGTGCTGGCGTACGCGGCGCGGCGGATCGAGCGCCTGCGCGCGGCGCTCGTGCTGACCTTCCGTGACGACGAGACCGACGCCCAGCACCCGCTGCACCGCTTCCTGGGGACGATTGTCGGCTCCCCGGTGCAGCGCCTGACGCTGGCGCCGCTCTCGTTCGCCGCTGTGCGGCGGCTGAGCGCCGGCACCGGTGCGGACGCCCAGGCGGTCCACCGCGTCACCCGCGGCAACCCGTTCTTCGTGACGGAGGCGCTGGCGTCGCCGGGCGACGTGGTGCCGGTGAGCGTGATGGAGGCGGTGCTGGCCCGTGTGCGGCGGCTCGGCCCGGAGTGCCGCGAGGCGCTCGATCGGCTCGCCGTCGTCCCGTCGCGGGTCGGTCTCGACCTGGCCGAGGAGCTGCTCGGGCCGCTGTTCGACACGCTCGCGGAGGCTGAGGTCGCGGGCGTGATCGAGATCCGCTCGGACAGCCTCGCGTTCCGGCACGAGCTGGCACGGCGCGCGATCGAGCGCAGCCTGCCGGCGATCCGGCGGCGGCAGCTCAACGCGGCGATCGTGCAGGCGCTGCGCGCCCAGGAGCGGCCGGAGCGGGCGCGGCTGATGCATCACGCGGTCGAGGCGGGCGACGTCGAGGCGATCCTCGCCGTCGGCCCGGGCGCCGCCCGCGAGGCGGCGCTGGCTGGTGCGCACCGCCAGGCGCTGGCGCATCTCGAGTCCGTTCTCCCGCACGTGCAACAGCTCGCCGTGCGCGAGCGTGCGCAGGTGCTTGACGCCTACGGCTGGGAGCTCTACAACGCGCATCGCTTCCGTGAGGCGGTGGCCGCCGGCCTGGAGGCGGCACGGCTGTTTGAGCAGGTCGACGATCCCGTGGCGCTCGGGGAGTGCCTCGTGCGCGTCTCGCGGCACCTGTTCATGACCGGCGAGACGGACGGGGCCGAGCACAGCGCCGAGCGGGCGGTCACGATCCTCGAGCCGACCGGCCACGGGCCGGCGCTCGCGCACGCCTCGCTGTACGAGGGGGCGATCCTGGCGATGACCGACGAGCCGGAGCGCGCGGAGGCGATCCTCGTCGCCGCGCGCGACCTGGCGATCCGCGTCGGCCGGCTGGACCTCGCCGCGCTGGCCCTGAACTACCTCGGGATCGCCCGCGTCGAGCTCGGCGACCCGAACGGCCTCCAGCTCCTGCGGGACAGCGTCTCGGCGGCGATCGACGCCCATCAATACGAGTACGCCGCGCGCGGCTACTGCAATCTGGCCGAGCTGCTCGCGCGCGACGGCCGGCTGGACGAGCTCGAGACGTGCGTGCACGACGGGCTGCGGTTCTCCCGCGAGCGCGGGTTCTGGTCGCACGCCTACAACCTCGAGCTGCACCGCTGCGTCGGCCTCGTCCGCCGCGGCCGCTGGGAGCCCGCGCTGGCCGGCCTGCGCTCGCTCGTCGAGGGCGTGGACGACCCCGGCATGCTGTTCGCGTACAGCGTCCCGTGGCTGGGCCGCCTGCTCGCCCGCCTCGACGACGAGCGCGCCGGGGACCTGCTGGCCGCCGCCTGGAAGCACGCGCGCCGCCAGCGCCTGCTGCTGGGCGTCGCGTACGCCGGCCTGGCGTACGTCGAGTGGGCGTGGCTCGCCGACGAGCCGGAGGTCGCCCAGCGGGTGGCCGCGGAGCTCGTCCCGCGTACCGAGCATCCCGGTGGCGCGCCGTTCCGGGCCGAGCTGCTGCGCTACCTCGCCCGCGCCGGCCTCCCGGCCGAGCCGTTCGAGGGCTGCCCGGAGCCGTGGGCGGCCGGCCTGCGCGGTGACTGGCGCTCGGCGGCGGACGCGTGGGCCGCTGCCGGCGATCCCTACGAGCAGGCGCTCGAGTTGACCGAGTCCGGCGAGCCGGAGCCGACGCTCGAGGGCCTGCGGATCCTCGACGGGCTGGGCGCCACCGCCCCGGCGGCGCTCGCCCGCGAGCGCCTGCGCGCGCTTGGCGCCGCCGTACCGCGGCGCCCGCGCAAGGAGGCGCGCGTCAATCCCGCCGGGCTCACCGAGCGCCAGCTGGCGGTGCTGGCGCTGGTGAGCGAGGGCCTGACGAACGTCGAGATCGCCGACCGGCTGGTGGTCTCCGTGCGCACTGTGGATCACCACGTCGCCGCGGTGCTCGCCAAGCTCGGAGTGCGCTCGCGGCGGGAGGCGGCCGCGGCGGCCCGCCAGATCGGCATCGAGCCCTAGGGCCGGAGGGTTTGAGCGCGAGCGATCACGGAGATTTAGAACCGTCTAGGTGCTAGCGCTACGGGGCTGTCCCGGCCCATCGGTTTGATGCTGCAAAGGGCAGGGTTGGACGGCTGAGATGAACAGCATGTGCCGTCAGTGAAGCTGTTGCCGGCGTCGCCGTGGCGCGGCGCCGTGTTGTTCACCACGTTGGCGTTCGTGCCGGTCGCGATTCTCGCCGCCAGCAGCATCGTGCTGGCCTCGAACCAGGTCTCCAGCGTCGTCGACAAGCAGGTGCAGACGACCGCGGCGGTCAGCTCGGTGGTCGTCGGTGACCAGACCACTGATCTGGTGGCGCTGGTCCACAGCTACGCCACTCGACCACTGCTGGCCGCCGACGTCGCCGCCGGGGATCCCGCCAACGAGCGCGTCGACGCCGTCCTGACGGGCCTCGCCGGGGCGATCCCGGGCATCTCCGCTGCGTTCGTCGCCGACACCGGCGGAACGTCACGGCACGTGTCTCCGCCGACGCCGAAGGCGATCGGCATGAACTTCGCGTACCGCGAGTGGTTCAAGGGCCTCGTCGCATCAGGTCGTCCGTACGTGTCGAGCGCGATCGAGACCCAGGAGGTAGGTCACACCCTGGCGGTGACGGTCACCGACTACATCAGGGCGCCCGACGGGCGCCCGGTCGGTGTCCTCGGCGTCAACTACAGCCTCGAGGCGATCCGGTCGTTCGCGGCGAACGTGGGTCGTGCCCAGGGGATCACGCTGACGGTGACCGACCGGACCGGAACGTCGTTGACGGCTGCCGGCGGTCATGGGCTCGTGTCGCTCGCGGCCGATCCCCGGGTGCGGGCAGCCCGGGCCGGCCGTACGGGCTTGCTGGAGTACGCGCCGCTCATGCCCGGCGGGCAGCGGGGCCCGGACGAGCTGTCGGCGTATGCGCCGGTCGCTGGAACCGGTTGGACGGTGGTCGCCTCGATACCGAAGGAGGTCGCGTTCGCCGGGCTCGGCCGGCTGCGGATCGCGGTGCTGGCGATCACCGCGCTGCTGACGTTGATCCTGCTCGCGGGCGCTCGGGTGATCGCTCGCACGGATCGTCGGAGGCGCGAATCCGAGCGTCAGTTCCAAAGTCGCGACCGAGAGCTGGCACGTGTCCTGGAGTCGACCGACGACGGTTTCGTGTCGATCGACGGTGCCGGCGCGATCACGGCATGGAGCGCGCAGTCGGAGAAGCTCTACGGCTGGGTCGCGCCTGAGTTGCTCGGCCGCCGACTGAGCGACACGGTGCTCCCTGCGGCGGCCGCCGAGCCGGTCGCCGGCAAACGGGTGGAGATGGTCGCGCGGCACCGCGACGGTCACGAGATCCCGGTCGAAGTGGGCCTGTGGGCGCACGACGACGGCGAGGGGTTCAGCGCGTTCGTGGTCGACATCACGGACCGGGTGGCGATCCAGGCGGAGCTGGAGTCGGCCCGCGACGAGGCGATGCAGGCCTCCCGGCTCAAGAGCGAGTTCCTGGCCAATATGAGCCACGAGATCCGCACCCCGATGAACGGCGTCATCGGGATGAGCGGCCTGCTCTTGGACACCGACCTCGACGTCACGCAACGCGACTATGCCGAGACCGTGAGCGCCTCGGCCGTGGCTCTCTTGACCGTGATCGACGACATCCTCGACTTCTCCAAGATCGAGGCAGGCAGGCTGGACGTCGAGCGCGTGACCTTCGACCTGCGATCGGTCGTCGAAGAGACCGCGGTGCTGCTGGCGGCGCGTGCCCAGCAAGACGGCCTCGAGCTCACGTGCTGGATCGACCCGACGCTGCCCGCCGCGCTCGACGGTGACCCGGGGCGGCTGCGCCAGGTGCTCCTGAATCTGCTCGGCAACGCCGTCAAGTTCACATCCGAAGGGGAGGTGAACCTGATCGCGCGACGGGGGGAGACGATCCTCCGGGTGCCGTGATGGTCGAGCTGTCGGTCCGCGACACCGGCATCGGGATGACCGCGGAGACGCTGGAGCACCTCTTCGACGCCTTCTCCCAGGCAGACAGCTCAACCTCCCGCCGGTTCGGCGGAACCGGCCTCGGCCTGGCGATCTCGCGGCAGCTCGTGGAATTGATGGGCGGGACGCTGACGGTGACCAGCGAGCCGGACGCCGGCAGCACGTTCACCGCTCTGATCCCGTTCCCGCTCGGGACCGGCGCGACCAGGCCCACCGAGGCGGCCGATCTCACCGGCGTGCGGATGCTGATCGTCGACGACAACGCGACCAACCAGCGGGTGCTCCAGGACGTCGTCGCCGGATGGGGATGCACCGCGGTGGCCACGGACGGGGCGGCGCACGCCCTGGTCCTGCTGCTTGGCGCAGTCGTCGATGCCGACCCGTTCGATGTGCTGCTCCTCGACCTGCACATGCCCGACATCGACGGCTACGGCCTTGCCCGGATGGTATGCGCGGAGCCGCGCCTGGCCGGCACACCGATGGTCATGCTCACGAGTTCCGCCCAACGCGCGGAAGCGGAGCGCAAGCAGCGGTCCGGGATCGTGGCGTACGTGACCAAGCCGGTGCGCTCGGCTCAGCTGCGCGCCGCGCTGGACATCGCGCTCGGCCCGGCTGTGCCCGTCACACCAAGCGGCCAGGCCGCGAAAGCGGTCGAGCCCTTCGCCACCGCCCTGGTGGTCGAGGACAACGCCGTCAACCAGAAGGTCATCACCGCGGCGCTGGCGAGCATCGGCTACCGCTCAGACGTCGCGGTGAACGGCGTCGACGCCCTCGAAGCCCTGGAGCGCAATCACTACGCCGCCGTCTTCATGGACTGCCAGATGCCGTTGATGGACGGCTACGAGGCGACCGAGAAGCTGCGCGAGCGTGAAGGAACGGACCGCCACACGCCCGTCATCGCCGTCACCGCCACCGCGATGACCGGCGACCGCGAGCGCTGCCTCAACGCCGGCATGGACGACTACCTCACCAAGCCCTTCAGCCCCGAGGCGCTCGCTGCCGCGTTGGCGCGGTGTGTCCCCGTTCTCGATGTCACCATCGTCGAGCGCCTCGAACGAATGGGCGAGGAGGCGGGCCAGGACCTCATGGGTGAGCTGACCGACCTCTTCCTGGCCGACGCTGAGGCCTACATCGTCGCGATCCGCCAGGCGCTCGCGACCCGCGACGCCGCCGCCGTCGTCCGGTCGGCGCATCTCCTCGGCGGCGCCGGCGCGAACCTCGGCGCAACCGGCCTCGCCCGGTTGTGCGCGAGATTGGAGAGCGACAATGGGGCCGGCGCTCTGGACGACGGCGCGGAGAAACTGGCCGCAGTCGAATCCGAGCTCGCACGCGTGCGATCCGCGCTCAGCGCACGGGTGCCGACGCCATGAAGATCCTCGTCGCCGACGACGATGCCGGCTCCCGCGCAATCGTCCGGACGGCGTTGCGGAACCTCGGCCACGAGTGCGACACGGTGAACGACGGCAACGAGGCCTGGGAAGCGTTCCTGGCCTCGGGTCCCGACGTGATCATCAGCGACTGGATGATGCCCGGGATGACCGGCCTCCAGCTCTGCCGCCGGATTCGCGCCAGCCCACGGCCCGGCTACACCTACCTGATCCTGGTCACCGTCAAGGGCGCGCGCGAGCAGATCCGCGAGGGCATGAGCGCGGGCGCCGACGACTACCTGGTGAAGCCGCTCGATCCCGATGAGCTCGAGGCCCGGCTGATCGCCGCCGCCAGGGTCACCGCCCTGCACCGCCAGCTCGCCGACCAGCGAGCCGCGGTGCAGCAGCTGTACCTCGAGCTCACCATCGCTCAGGATCGCTAGTCGACCGTCAGCCCGATCGTGTTGGGCTGCAGGCCGGACGTGTCGACGGTGTCGTTGCCCGCCAGCGTGTCGATCGCCAGCGTGTCGAGCAGGCCGTCGGAGTGCGAGATCCCGAGCTTGACCGGGAGGCCGGCGACCGTCGCCGAGCCGCCGACCACAACCTGGCCGGTGATCTTGACGGCGTCGTCGCCGCTGGAACCTCGGATCTCGATCCGGTCGGCCGTGCCGTCGCCGCCGGCCGTGATGGGGATCGGCGCGAGGCTGGCGTTGACCTCCTCGACGCCGACTGGGCGCACGTCGCCGATGCGGAGCAGATCGGCGCCGCCGCCGGCGATCGTGTCGAACGTCTCGACGCTGCCGATGTCCATGACGATGTTCCCGACGTCGCGCGTCAGGCGCAGCCGGCCGCCGTTACGGGCGAAATCGACCGTCTCGGCGTCGCCTGAGCCGAAGAAGAACATCCCGTCACGGCCGGAGCCGCCGTCGACCTTGTCGTTGCCGTCACCCGGGTTCCAGGTGAAGCTGTCGAAGAATCCGCCCATGCGGACGACGTCGTCGCCCTTGTGGCCCTGGACGAGATCGAAGTCGTCGCCCCCGAGGAGGACGTCGTCGCCGGGGCCGCCGAGCAGCGTGTTGGTGTCGGCTCCGCCGTCGAGCGTGATCTTCATCGCGTCGGTCGACGTGCTCATGAGGTCGTCGCCTCGGTGTCCGTTGACGCGCAGGCGGTCGGTCGGCTCGGCGTTCGTCAGCTGGACGAAGGTCGGCCCGAGCACGCCGACGATGCCGCTGAACGCGAGCACCAGCGTCTGCTCCTGCTCGCTCGTGTCCATCGTGTCGACGACGACGCGGTCGAGCGCGCCGTCGGCCTCGCCGAGGTCGCCGTCGACCTGGAACATGTCGGTCCGCGAGAGGTCGTCGACGGTGAGCTCGTCGTCTCCGCCGAGTGCCGCGACGCCGAGCAACTCGACGCCGTCGATGTCGATCCGCTCGCCGTGGTCGCGCGACAGCCGGACCGAGTGGCCGCGGGCGGACACGTCGAACTCGTCGTCGGCGTCGGAGCCGGCGACCTTCAGCGTGTCGCTCCCGCCCTCGCCGCCGTCGACGCGGATGCGGTCGAAGCGGTGGCGGGAGACCTCGTAGTCGACGACGCCGTCGTCGCCGAAGTCGATCTCGAGCCGGCGGTGGTCGCTGAGGGCGATCGTGTCGTCCTCGCCGGTGCCGGTGATCGTCAGCGTGCGCTTCTCGATCTGGGCGCGGCCGGCCGTGGCCGCCTCGACGAACTCGCGCTCGCCGTAGCGCGTGACGGCGCGCTTGAGGTCGCCGCCGATCCGCTTCGCGAACGAGCGGGCCAGGTCGGCGTCGGCACGGTCGGCGACGAGCAGCAGGTGCCCGTCGCGCGTCACCGATCCGCCGAACAGCCGCTCCTGGGCGACCGGGTCGGCGAGCAGGCCGTCGCGCAGCGCCCGCGCCGTGACGTGCGGGACCTCGAGCTCGATCGCGTCGGCGTCGGGGTCGCTGGCGGGCAGGTGGTCGAAGGTCAGGACGGACTGCTGGAGGAAGCGCCGGCGGATCGTCTCGGCGATGTCGTGCAGCTCGTCATCGTCGACTCGATCGACGTCGAATGCCCGCGAGCGCTCGAACGTGGTGCCGCCGAGGTCGGAGGAGAAGAACACGCCGTCGAGCAGCTGCGATCCCCGCGGCCGTCCGCCGCCGTCGTAGATGATGTCCTCGACCCGCCGCGCAAAGCCCTCCAGGCGGTCGCGCAGGCGCGGGTCGTGCTGATTCGTGATGAGCGCGGTGTTGTTGGTGGCGAAGATCTCCGCGTCGGGGAGTCCCGCGTGGCCGTTGTCGTGGGCCGCGGCGGCCGGCGCGGCGATCGCGAGCAGCGCGAACGCCACGATGAGGGATCGGATCATCGATGGTGCCTTTCGGATTCAGTGATCGCCGAGAGCGCCAGCGAGGCGCGTCCGGGCGCGATACAGGCGGCTCATCACGGTCCCGATGGGAATCCGGAGTTCCGTGGCCGCCTCGGCGTAGCTCATGCCGGCCAGATCGACCGCCGCGACGACCTCGCGCATCGACTCGGGCAGCGCCGCGACGGCGGCGTACACCTCGCCGGCCTGAGCGGCCACGTGCGGGTCGCCGTCGGCGCGGATCTGCGGGTGGTCCTCGATCAGCTCGTCGCCCACCAGCACCGGCCGCCGGCGCTCGGCGCGCCGGTGGTCGTGCACCACGTTGCGCAGCGTGCGCGCGAGGTAGTGGAAGGTGCTGTGGCTCTGCACCCGGCGCGGCCGGGCAAGGACCCGCGCGTACGTCTCCTGCGTCAGATCCTCTGCGAGCTGGGACGACCCGCACAGGGCGAACGCCAGCCGGTTGAGGCGGGGGAAATGAGCGGCGGCAGCCTGCGGGTCGAGGAACGACATGGCTGCATGACTGTCTCCGGGACCGCAGCCGCGCGCATCGGCAACCGCCTACCTAACTTTGCGCCTACGCCTACCTAGACTTCCCGGCCGGTGCACTACAAGCGGATCATCCCGTGCATGGACGTCGATGCCGGCCGCGTGGTCAAAGGCACGCGGTTCATCGACATCCGCGACGCCGGTGACCCGGTCGAGCTGGCCGCGCACTACGACGCGACCGGCGCGGACGAGCTGATCTTCCTCGACATCACCGCCACGTCGGACAAGCGGGCGACGGTCGTGGACCTCGCGCGCCGCGCCGCCGACGAGCTGTTCGTGCCGTTCACGATCGGCGGTGGCGTGCGCGAGGTGGTTGACGCGCAGGCGGTGCTCGACGCGGGCGCCGACAAGGTGGCGGTGAACTCCGCGGCGGTCGCCCGGCCGGAGCTCGTGGCCGAGATGGCGGACGTGTTCGGGGCCCAGTGCGTGGTGCTCGCGATCGACGCCAAGCGGCGCGGCGATGGCGGGTTCGAGGTCTACGTGGCGGGTGGCCGGACCCCGACGGGCCGCGATGCCGTCGAGTGGGCGCGCGAGGCCGTCGAGCGCGGGGCGGGGGAAATCATGCTCACCTCGATGGACCGCGACGGCACCAAGGACGGCTACGACCTCGACCTCGTGCGCGCGATCTCCGGGGCGGTCGACGTGCCGGTGATCGCGTCAGGCGGCGCGGGCGAGCCGGCTGACCTGGTCGACGGCTTGGCGGCCGGCGCCGACGCTGTGCTCGTCGCGTCGATCTTCCACTACGGCCAGTACACGATCCCGGAGGTGCGGGAGGCCCTGCTCGCCGCGGGCGTGCCGATGCGGCCTTACGAAGGTCAACTGCCGCATTAAGCGAGTGGTCCGCAGGGGGTGTGGCGACTTGATGCCGCATAGCGAGATCAAGTCGCCACACCCGCAAGGATCGCGCGCCGCGCGGGAGATTCCGCTTCCCCACCCAGCGGGGTTTACGGCGAGGTCTTCTCGCGCTTCTTCTTCGCCGCAGCCTTCTTCTTGGCCAACGCGGCCTTCTTCTTGGCCAACGCGGCCTTCTTCTTGGCCAACGCGGCCTTCTTCTTCGCCGCGGCGGCCTTCTTCTTCTTGGCGGCGGCGGCCTTCTTCTTCTTGGCCGCGGCGGCCTTCTTCTTCTTCACGGCCGCCGCGTGCTTCTTCTTCTTGGCGGCGGCTGCCTTCTTCTTCTTCGCCACGTTCGCGGCATGCCGCTTCGCGGCCGCGCGCTTCTGAGCGACGGTGATCGGCTCGAACGCCGCAACCGACGAGAAGCCGGTCAGGTAGATGATCTGGCCGTCGGACACGACCGGGTTGAACGCGCCGCGCTCGCTCGACCATGCACGCGTGCCGCTCTTGGCCCACAGCGCGCTGGTGTTGCGATGACCCCAGTTGGAGTAGTAGACGAGGTCGCCAACCACCGTCGCCGCGCCGGAGATCTTGCCGCCGTCGCGGAACGTCCAGCGCGTGCCGCCGGTGCGCGCGTCGAGCGCGTAGAACGTGCCGTCGTAACTGCCGAAGTACACGGTCGGCTTGGTGCCCGGGACCTGGGCGACCGCCGCCGACGCGTACACGTAGGACCCCGTCGCACGCCGCCAGGCGAGCTTCCCGGAGGCGGCCGAGAACGAGTACATGTTGCCGTCGGTGTTGCCGATGTAGACACGCCCGAAGGCGACCGCCGGGGTGGCGTAGAAGTTGCCCGCCGAGAGGCCGAACTTGGCGCCGCTCGTGCCGACCGACCAGATCAGCTTGCCGGTGTGCTGCGCGAGCGCGTAGACATGCCCGCCGTACGTGCCGAAGTACAGCTTGCCGTCGTTCAGCGCGAGGCCGCCCTTGGCGGCGCCGCCGGCCTGGAACTTCCACTGCACGCTGCCGTCGTTCACCCGCATCGCGTAGACGGTGCCGTTCTCGGTGCCGAAGTACAGGCGGTGGTCGACGACCATCGGCGAGGACTCCGAGCGGCTCGGGAGCGGCTTCGACCACGAGACCTTGCCGCTCTTGGCCCAGATCGCGGCGACCTTGCCGGCGCGCACGCCCTTGGTTCGCTCGAGGATCGTGACGTAGATCTTCTTCTCGCCGTACGCCGGCGAGGAGGCGGCCAGGTAGCCCATGTCCCGTGCCCAGACCCGCTTGCCGGTGGTGCGGTTGATCGCGACTACGACGCCGTCGTTACGCGTCGTGAACAGCCGGTTGCCGACGATGATCGGGGGGAACTCGAGCAGCGAGTAGCCGCTCCAGCTCCACAGCCGCTTGAACGGCGGGCGCACCGAGTTGTCGGTCGGTAGATAGCGCCTGCGGTCGCGCGAGTAGCCGTACTGGGCCCACTGGAAGCCGGACAGCGGGTCGCCCTTCTTCTTAGGCTTGACCCCCGGCACGGGAGTGGGGACGAAGGTCTCCTCGGGCTCGGCGCGGAACTCGACATCGGGGTTGAAAACGTCACCCGGGCGGGTGAGGGCGAAGACCGCGGCGGCGCACACGAGCACGGTCACGACCGCCCCGATGACGATGACGATCCGCCGCCGGTACCAATGTGGTCGGTCCGACGACATGCTCCAAAGAGGGTAGCCAGGCGGCTGATTCCACAGCCCGCACGACCGCCTGGAGGCGCCCCGCGGCGCCGGATCGGCACCCGCCGAAGGGGCCCGTGCCACTGGCACTGTTCCCCTTCGCCGTGCACCGCCCGGCATCCACGGGACACCGCCATGCGGCCGCGCCGGCCGCGGAATCAACCGCCCTAGGCGCAAAGATGCCATCCGTGGACGTACTTGAACGCCTTGGACGGCCCCCAGCCGTCGTCGCGCTCGAAGGTGAGGACGCCGTGTACGTGGTCGGCGGGGCCGTCCGCGACCTCCTGCTGGGCCATGAGCCGCACGAGCTGGACTTCGTCGTCGAGGGGGACGCGGTGGCGGTCGCTCGCCGCGCCGCCGAGCGCCTGGGCGGCAAGGTGACGGTGCACGAGCGGTTCGGGACGGCGACCGTCGAAGCGCCGGACGCGACGTTCGACCTCGCGGGCGCGCGCCGGGAGCGCTACAAGCAGCCGGGCGCGCTGCCGGACGTGGAATTGGGCGCGTCGCTGCGCGACGACCTGGCTCGCCGCGACTTCACGGTCAACGCGATCGCCCTCCACCTCGCCGACGGCGAGCTGATCTGGTTCCCGCGCGCCGAGCAGGATCTGCGCGCCGGCCGGCTGCGGGTGCTGCACGACGGCTCGTTCCGCGACGACCCGACGCGCCTGCTGCGGCTGGTGCGATACGGCGCCCGGCTCGGGTTCGAGCCCGACGCGCACACGGACGAGCTCGCTGCCCAGGCAGTCAAGGACTGCGCGCTGGACACCGTGACCGGCCCGCGGCTCGGCGCCGAACTCCGCCTGCTGCTGCGCGAGCCGCAGCCGGAGGCGCTCGCTGCCCTCGAGCGCCACGGCCTCGGCGCCGCACTGCTCGGGCCGCGCTTCGCGGTCGACCGAGCCCGCGTGAGCGCGGCGATCGACCTGACCCCGGCGGACGCCGACGCCGGTCTCGCGGCGCTTGCTGCGGCGCTCGTGGGCGATCGCACGATCGCGGCGACGCTCGACCGCCTCGGCTTCCCAGCCCCGGAGCGGGACACCGTCGCCGCCGCGGCGACGCACGCGGAGCCGGTCGCGCGGGCGCTCAACGAGGCTGGGGGAGACGCGGACCTGTGGCGCGCCCTGCGCCGCCACTCACCCGAGGGCGTCGCGGTCGCCGCTGCGCTCGGCGGCGACCACGAGGCAGCGCAGCGCTGGCTCGGTGACGTCCGTCATCGCCGGCTCGCGATCACCGGCGACGACTTCGTCGCGGCCGGACTCTCCGGCCCGCCGGTCGGCGCCGCGCTCGACGCCGCCACCGAAGCGATGCTCGACGGCCGCGCTTCCACGCGCGAGGCGCAGGTCGCGGCCGGCCTGGAGGCGGTCGGCGCCTAGCATTGCGGCCATGGCGACGGCCACGCTCCCGCAGCTGCAAGCGCCCTTCCGGTGGGAGGGCGAGCACATCGCAGGCGACCTGCCGGGCGCCCGCGCGCTGTTCACCACACGCCGCGGCGGCGTCTCGACCGGCCCGTTCGCCTCGCTCAACCTCGGCCGGCTGACCGCCGATCCCGGCGCCAACGTGGACGAGAACCGCGCCCGCCTCTCTGCTGCCACCGGTTTCCCGCGCGAGCGCTTCCTGTACGGGCGCCAGGTCCACGGCGCGACCGTCCGGCGCGCCACCGAGCCGCCCGGGCCGGAGCGCCCGGCGGCCGAGGAGGACGGCCAGGCGACGGCGCTCACCGGCCACCCCGCGCTCGCCTTCGGCGCCGACTGTCAGCCGGTGCTGCTGGCCGCGGATGGCGCGGTGGCAGCGCTCCATGCCGGCTGGCGAACGATGGCGGCGGGCGTGATCGCCGAGGGCGTCGCCGCGCTGCGCGACTGCGGCGGAACCGGCCCTGTGGCGGCGCTGATCGGCCCCGGGGCTCGCGGGTGCTGCTACGAGGTCGGCGAGGAGGTCCACGAGGTCTTCGAGGGCTACGACGCCCGCCGCGGCGAGCGCAACCTCGATCTGGCGGCGATCGCCCGCGCCAAGCTCGCCGAGGCGGGGGTGGAGGACGTCGACGACATCGGCCTCTGCACGATGTGCTGCTTCGGCCTGTTCTTCTCCCACCGGCGGGACGGCGGCGTCACCGGCCGCCAGGCGGGGGTCGTGTGGCGGGTCTGATCACCGGCATCGACGCCGGTCGCGTGCGCGAGAACCTCGCCCGCGTCCGCGCGGAGCTGCCGAAGAGCGTCGAGGTGCTCGCCGCCGTCAAGTACGTGCCGCTGGAGGAGATGGGAACGCTCGCCGAGGCGGGCATCACGCTCGTCGGCGAGAACCGCGCCCAAGAGCTCGGGGCGAAGGCGAACGCATACCCGGGGGCGTTCCGCTGGCACTTCATCGGCCAGCTCCAGAGCCGCAAGGTCAAGCTGATCCTCCCGCACGTGGAGCTGATCCACTCGGTGGCGTCGGACTCCGCGCTGGCCCAGCTCGAGCGCCACGGCACGCCCGAGACCGAGATCCTCGTCGAGGTCAACGTCGCGGGCGAGGAGGGCAAGGCGGGGGTTGCGCCGGCCGACCTGGGCGCCTTCATCGCGCGCTGCCCGGTGAAAGTGGCGGGCCTGATGACGATGCCGCGGTTCACCCAGGATCCCGAAGCCAGCCGCCCCGCGTTCGCCGCGCTGCGCGAGCTCGCGCAGGAGCATGGTTTGCATCACCTCTCGATGGGCACATCGCAGGATTACCGGGTAGCGGCCGAGGAAGGCGCGACGATCGTGCGGCTGGGCACGAGCTTGTACGCGTAAACTGGCCCCAAGCAGGGAAACCACGCTCTGCCGCGAACCCAACCCACCGCATGGCCTTCCGCGACACCTGGCACCGCACTCTCGTCTACTTCGGCCTCGCCGAGGACCGTGACACGTACGACGACGAGCCGACGGAGTACCGCGAGCCCGAGGAAGAGCTCGAGAACCGCTATCGCGAGCGGCCGAACGTACGCCGCCTGTCGTCCCGCCGCCGGCGCGACGACATCGACGACATCTTCGCCGACGACGCGCCGTCCGAACGCGGCACGGCGACCTTGCGCTCGGTCGGCCCGCCCGGCTCGCCGCGACCCGGCAACGGCCGAGGAGATGTGCGCGTGCACCTCGTGATTCCCAAGTCCTTCAACGACGCCCAGGATGTGGCGGACAAGTTCAAGGACCAGATCCCGGTGATCATCAACCTCCAGGGGTCCGACAACGAGCTCTCCAAGCGCCTGATCGACTTCGCCTCAGGGATGACGTACGCGCTCGACGGCGGCATGCAGCGGATCGCCGACAAGGTGTTCCTGCTCACCCCGCGGAACGTCGAGGTCTCGGCCGAGGAGCGCGCGCGGCTGATCGAGAAGGGCTTCTTCAACCAGAGCTGATCCTCCGGCGACCGTATGCTGTCCGGCCATGCAGGTCGGCTTCATCGGCTCCGGGAACATGGCGCGGGCGCTCGCCCGCGGCTGGGGTGATCCCGTGCTGTGCACGGACTCTGGCTCTGGCCGCGCGCAGGCGCTGGCCGCCGAGCTCGGTGGCGAGGCCGTGGCGTCGAACCGCGAGCTGGCCGAGCGGGCCGACATCGTGATCCTCGCGCACAAGCCCGCCCAGCTCGCTGAGGTGGCGTGGGAGGCCGCCGGCGCGGCGACGGTCGTCGTGTCGCTGCTGGCGCGCACGCCGCAGGCCGATTTGCGGTCCGCGTATCCCGGGCTCCCGGTGTTCCGGGTCGAGCCGAACACAGCGGTCGAGATCCGCCGTGGCGTGCTCGTGTTCGCCGAGCCCGACGTGCAGAGCGACGCGGAGCTGAGCGCGAGCGTCCACGAGCTGTTTGCGCGCGTCGGCACGGTTGTCGACGTGCCGGAGCGGCTGATGTCCGTCGCCGGGGGCTGCTCCGGCGTCGGGCCGGCCTACTGGGCGCTGCTCGTCGAGGCCTGGGTTGACGCCGCCGTCAAGCGCGGCATGCCGGCCGCGCTCGCCACGCAACTCGTCACGGACACGATGGCCGGCTCGGCCGAGCTGCTGCGCGCCCGTGGCGGCGACACGCTCGCCGTCCGCCGCGAGGTGGCCTCGCCTGGGGGCACGACCGCGCGCGGGCTGGCGGCGTTGGAGCGCGGCGGCGTGCGGACGGCGTTCTCGAACGCGATGGACGACGTGGTGGGCGGCTGACGTGGAGGTTCGTGAGCAGATCGCCGAGTTCCTGAGCGCGCTCATCTGGGTCTACGTGATCATCATCATCGCCTGGATCGTGGTGCAGTTCGTGTTCTCGATGGGGGCGCGCGTGCCGTACTCGCGACCCCTGAACGCGGTGCTGGACTTCCTCCGCGACGTCAGCGAGCCCTACCTGCGCATCTTCCGGCGCCTGCCATTGCGCGTCGGCCCGCTCGACCTCAGTCCGATCGTCGCAATCCTCGCGCTGCGGATCGTGGGCGGCATCATCGTGGGCCTGATCGATCCGTGACACCGGCAGTCCGCGTCGGCGTGGTGGCCGCCGCCACGGTCGCGGCCGACCAGGCCGCCAAGGCGCTCGTGCGCTCCACGATCGACCGCTCGGACTCCGTAGATCTCATCCTCGGTATCCAGCTGGTCAACGTCCGCAACAGCGGGATCGCGTTCGGGATGTTCTCCGGCGGCGGCATCCTTCTGGTGATCTTCGCCGTGGCGGCGCTGGCGGCGCTGCTGGTGTTCTTCCACCGCCACCGTGACCGTCCGCTGGTGTGGCTTCCGACCGGCCTGCTGATCGGCGGAGCGGCGGGCAATCTGATTGACCGCACGCGCGAGGGTGCGGTGACGGACTTCATCGACCTGCCGCTGTGGCCCGCGTTCAACGTCGCCGACATGGCGATCACGTTCGGGGTCCTGACGCTGCTGTATGTGCTGGAGGGCCCGCCGCGGCATGGAGGCCGGTAGCCGCGAGCTGGTGGTGGGGCCGGAGGCGGCCGGCGAGCGGCTCGACGTCTTCCTGGCCGGCGAGGCCGGATCGCGGGCGGCGGCGCAGCGGCTGATCGACGCCGGGCTGGTGCTGGTTGACGGGTCCGCGAAGCCGAAGCGGCACGCCGTGGCGCCGGGTGAGCGCGTGACGGTCCGCGCCGCCCCCGCGGCGGCCGAGCCACAGGTGCCCGATGCCCAGTTCACGATCGCCTACGAGGACGACCACCTGCTGATCGTCGACAAGCCGGCCGGCGTCGTCGTGCATCCGGCGCGCGGGCATCGCGCCGGCACGCTCGCACAGGCACTGGCCGGCCATGTGGCCGGCGGCGACGACCCCGACCGGGTCGGGATCGTCCACCGGCTCGACCGCGACACCTCCGGCCTGCTGGTCGTCGCTCGCACCGAGGAGGCGCACGCCGCGCTGAAGGCGATGCTGAAGGACCGCCGGATCACGCGCGAGTACATGGCGCTGGTCGAGGGCCGGCCGGCGGCGCGGGCCGGCACGATCGACGCGCCGCTCGGCCGCGACCGGCGCGTGCGGACGCGGATGTCGACCGATACCGACGCGCCGCGCGAGGCCGTCACCCACTTCGAGACCGAGCAGGCGTACGAGGGCTACACGCTCCTGCGGGTGCGCCTCGAGACCGGCCGCACGCACCAGATCCGCGCCCATCTGAAGGCGATCGGCAATCCGGTCGCCGGCGACCCGGAGTACGGCAACGCCGGGGCACTTGGGCTCGAGCGCCAGTTCCTGCACGCCGCGCATTTGGCCTTCACCCACCCGGTCACAGGAGCGGCGATCGACGTTCGATCGCCGCTCCCGGCCGACCTCGACGCCGCGCTGGTACGGGCGTCAGGCGGGCCCGACCACCGGAGGTAGGGGAAGGGAGGGCGGGCCCGCAAGTACGTAAACGTGGGGTTCGCAGAGAACTTGCCTAAACTGATGTGAATCCATCCAACGACCCCGGGCGACCTTTGCTGTCGACCCCGAGGCCGCGGCCCTGCCCGGCGACCGATCGCCGGGTCCGTACGCCTCGTCTCCGCCCGGGTTGCTTTTCACAACGACATAAGGGAGCAATTCCGTGGCTCAGGTAGGAATCCGCGAGCTGCTGGAGGCCGGCGTGCACTTCGGCCACCAGACACGCCGCTGGAACCCGAAGATGCGCCGCTTCATTCACGGCGAGCGCGGCGGGATCTACATCATCGATCTGCTGAAGACCGAGGCGCTGCTTGCGCAGGCGCAGCAGTTCGCATCCGAGATCGCCCATCGCGGCGGCTCAGTGCTGTTCGTGGGCACCAAGAAGCAGGCTCGTGACGGCATCAAGGAGATCGCCGAGGCGGCCGGGATGCCGTACGTCAACCATCGCTGGCTCGGCGGCCTGCTGACCAACTTCCAGACGATCTCGCTGCGCATCAAGCGCCTGCACGACCTCGAGCGCTACGCGTCCGAGGGCCAGCTGGCGCTGCTGCCGACGCGCGAGCGTCTGTCCGCCGAGGCCGACCTCATCAAGCTCCAGGCGAACCTGGGCGGCGTCAAGAACATGCAGCGCGTGCCCGACGCGATGTTCGTCGTCGACCTCAAGACCGAGCTGATCGCGGTGCGCGAGGCCCAGCGCCTGCGGATCCCGATCATCGGGCTCGTGGACACCAACTGCGATCCCGACGGCATCGACTACGTGGTGCCGGGCAACGACGACGCGATCCGCGCCTGCAACGTGATCACCCGCGCGATCGGCGACGTCGTCGCCGAAGGCCGCACCCGCTTCCGCACGGAAGAGGAGCGCGCCCGCGTCGAGGCTGAGGAGCAGGCGCGCCGCGAGGCCGAGGAGCGCGCCCGCCAGGAGGCCGAGGAGCAGGCCCGCCGTGAGGCCGAGGAGCGCGCTGCCGCCGAGGCGGCGCAGGCCGCTGCCGCGCCGGCTGAGCCGGCCGCTGAGGCTGCGGCACCCGCTGCCGCTGCGCCCGCGGCTGCCGCGCCGGCTGAGCCCGCGCCTGCGGCTGAGGCCGCACCGCGCCTGACGCCCCGCGGAGGCCGCACCCGCGGCTGCCGCTGAGGCGCCGGCTGAGGCCGCTCCCGCGGCTGAGGCGCCGGCTGAGGCCGCTCCCGCGGCTGAGGCGCCGGCGGAGGCCGCACCGACCGCTGAGGCCCCGGCGGAGGCCGCACCGGCCGCTGAGGCTCCGGCGGAGGCCGCGCCGGCCGCTGAGGCTGCACCCGCGGCTGAGGCGCCCGCTGAGGCCGCGCCGGCCGCTGAGGCCCCGGCGGAGGCCGCACCCGCGGCTGAGGCCGCGCCGGCGGCTGAGGCTGCGCCGGCGGCTGAGGCTGCGCCCGCAGCCGAGGCCCCGGCTGAGCCCGCCGCCGAGGCGGAGCCGCCGAAGAAGAAGCGCGCCCCGCGCCGCAAGAAGAAGGACGACGAGGCTCCCGCGGCCGACGCGTCCAAGGAGACGGAGGAGAGCAAGTCGTGAGCACGGTCATTTCCGCTGCGCAGGTCAAGGAGCTGCGCGACCGCACCGGCGCGGGCATGATGGATTGCAAGCGGGCGCTCGAGGAGACCGACGGCGACATCGAGAAGGCCGTCGAGCTCCTGCGCGTCCGCCTCGGCGACAAGGCGCTGAAGGTCGGCGGCCGCGAGGCCACCGAAGGGACCGTCGCGTCCTACATCCACTCAGGCGGCCAGGTCGGCGTGCTGGTGGAGATCGACTGCAACACCGACTTCGTCGCGCGCAACGACGACTTCCAGGCCTTCGCCCGTGACATCGCGCTGCACATCGCCGCGTCGCCGGCTACCAAGTACGTGTCCGAGGAGGAAATCCCCGAGGACGAGAAGCAGGCCGAGCTGCGCGTGTTCGAGCAGCAGGCGGCCGACAAGCCCGAGAACGTCCGCGGCAAGATCGCCGAGGGCAAGCTGCGTAAGTGGATGGAGGAGGTCGTGCTGCTCAACCAGACGCACGTCAACCCCGACAAGTACGACGGCAAGACGATCGAGCAGCTGCGCGTGGAGCTCGCCGGGACCACCGGCGAGAACGTCGTGATCCGGCGGTTCGCCCGCTTCCAGGTTGGGGCGTGACGGGGAAGCCCGCCTTTGACCGCGTCCTGGTGAAGCTCTCGGGAGAGGCCCTGATGGGCGATCTCGAGTTCGGCACGGACGCGAAGACGGTTGCCGGGATCGCCAAGCAGCTGAAGGTGGTGCGCGACCGAGGCGTCGAGGTCTCGGTCGTGCTCGGCGCGGGCAACATCTACCGCGGCCTCGAGGTCGCGGCCGCCGGCATGGACCGCGCGACCGCGGACTACATGGGCATGCTCGCGATCGTGCTCAACGCCCTGACGCTCCAGGACGCGCTCGAGAAGGAGGGCGTGCACACGCGCGTGCAGTCGGCGATCACGATCTCCGAGGTCGCTGAGCCGTACATCCGTCGCCGCGCGATGCGGCACCTGGAGAAGGGCCGGATCGTGATCTTCGCCGCCGGCACCGGCAACCCGTTCTTCACCTCCGACACGGCCGCGGCCCTGCGCGCCCTGGAGATGCACGCGGAGATCATCCTGATGGCCAAGAACGGCGTCGAGGGCGTCTACACGGCCGACCCGAAGAAGGACCCGAACGCCGAGTTCATCCCCGAGATCACCGCTCGCGAGGCGATCCAGCGCGGCCTGAAGGTGATGGACTCGACCGCGCTCTCGCTGTGCATGGACAACCACTTGCCGATCAACGTCTTCAACATGAACGACGAGTCCAACATCGACCGGATAGTCTCCGGCGAGCGGGTGGGGACTCTCGTGAAACCGGAATGATCGACGACCTTCTCAAAGACGCCCGGGAGCACATGGACAAGTCCGTGGACGCAACGCGGACGAAGTTCGGCTCGGTTCGCACCGGCCGCGCCTCGCCGGTGCTGCTGGACCGCATCAACGTCGACTACTACGGCGCGGTGACGCCGCTCAAGCAGCTCGCCACCGTCTCGGCACCGGAGGCGCGCCTGCTGACCGTGCAGCCGTACGACAAGAGCTCGATCAAGAACATCGAGCGGGCGATCCTCGAGTCCGACATCGGGCTCACGCCCAATAACGACGGGGCGATCATCCGCCTGCAGGTGCCAGAACTCACCGAGGAGCGCCGCAAGGAGCTGGTGAAGGTCGTCCGCACGCTGGCCGAGGAGGGCCGCGTGGCGATCCGCAACATCCGGCGCGACGTGATGCACGACCTGCGCGAGCTGCGCGACGCCGGCGAGGCCGGCACCGACGACGAGCACCGCGCCGAAGAGGCGCTGCAGAAGCTCACCGACGAGAAGATCAAAGAGCTCGACGCTGTCCTCAAGGCCAAGGAAGAAGAGATCCTCGAGGTGTGAGCGCGTCGTACGTCGCCATCATCACGGATGGCAACGGACGCTGGGCCCGGCAGCGGGGCCTGCCCGTGGAGGAGGGGCACCGGGCCGGAGCCGACACCGTCAAGGCCCGCCTCCGTGACGCCGTCGACCTCGGCGTGCGCGAGCTGACCGTCTACTCGTTCTCGACCGAGAACTGGTCGCGCGCCCCCGAGGAGGTCGCGGCGCTGATGGGTCTGTTCTCCGAGCGCATCCTCGCCGAGACGCCCGAGCTCGACGACGAGGGCGTGCGGATGCGCTTCATCGGCCGCCGCGAGGGCGTCCTGCCCGAGCTGCTCGAGCAGATGGACTGGGCGGAGGAGAAGACCAACGCGAACGATCGCATCACGCTGTTCGTCGCGTTCAACTACGGCGGGCGGGCCGAGATCGTCGACGCGGCACGGGCGTTCACCGGCACCACCGAGGAGGAGTTCCGGGCGCTGCTGTATGCGCCTGAGATGCACGATCCGGACCTGATCATCCGCACCAGCGGTGAGCAGCGGCTTTCGAACTACCTGCTGTGGCAGTCCGCGTACTCGGAGCTGCACTTCACCGAGGTTCTGTGGCCGGACTTCTCCCGCGAGGACTTCGAGGCCGCGCTCGGCGAGTTCGAGGTGCGCCGGCGGCGGTTCGGAGGGCGATGAGCGCCCCGCGCGGCAGGCGGTCGCAGTCGCGGCGGTCGCGGTCGCGGGGCCGGCAGCGCCGCAACACCGGCTCGGACCTGATGCTGCGGGTGCTGGTTGCGATCCCCGCCCTCGCCTATGCGATCTTCATCATCGCCTCCGGCGGCTGGGTGTTCACGATCGGCATCCTCGTGCTCGGGTTCGTGTGCATGCACGAGCTGTTCCGGCTGTACGAGCCGGTACGCCCGATCAAGCTGGCGGGCTTCATCGCGCTCATCGGGCTCGCGGTCGCCGCTCAGGAGGGGTCCGAGCGCCAGGTGCTCCTCGCGCTGGTGGCGTTCATCCCGCTGATGTTCCTGCTCGGCATCGCACTGCCGCGTGATGAAGGCCCATCTTTGACCGCGGCGATGTCGCTCACGACGTTCGGCCTCGTCTGGATCGGGATGGCGATCGCGCACGCGGTGCTCCTGCGCAACCTGCCGCACGGCGACGGGATCGTCGTCGACGTTCTCGTCGGCACGTTCCTGGGCGACACCGGTGCCTACCTCGGCGGGCGCGCGTTCGGCACCCGCAAGCTGTCTCCGCGGATCTCGCCGAACAAGACGGTCGAGGGCCTGGCGATCGGCTTCCTCACCGCGGTGCTGTTCACCTGGGCCGCGGGCCTCTACCAGGACTGGCTGAGCGGGGTGGACGCGATCATCATCGGCGCGGCGGTCGGCGCCGCGGCACCGATCGGCGACCTGTTCGAGTCCCAGGTCAAGCGCGACGCCGGCGCGAAGGACGCGGGGACGCTGTTCGGCGCCCACGGCGGCGCGCTCGACCGGCTCGACGCCGCCTTCTTCACGCTCGTCACCGGCTATTACGTCTGGCTCGCGCTGCTCTAGCCATCGGCGCGACATAGGTCGCGGCCCAGACGACATGTATCCCTCACGTGCCGTTTCTCCGCCGTATCGCGTTCGCCCCCATCGTCCTCATCGTGGTCGCCGCAATGACGTACGGCGCGCCGCGGATCCTCCGCCCCGACCTGTTCCCGGGCGAGGCGTTCGTGTCCGGTCTCGCGCGCGACCTCAATGGGGTCTTCTTCCACCTCGACTTCGGCTGCTCGATAATCATGGCCGGCTGCCCGAGAATCCACGACCTGTGGATGAACGGGCTGTGGTGGGACCTGTGGCTGCTCGCCGGCGCAGTCGTGCTCGGGGCGGGCGGCGGCATCCTCGCCGGGGTGTGGTGCTCGCGGCGCCCGCGCTCGCTGGCCTCGCGCACGGCCGAGGCGGGCGCGATGGCCGCCTACTGCGCGCCCGTGTTCTTCGTCGGGCTGTTCGTGCTGTGGCTGTTCAACCCGATCTACGGCCGTATCCCGCTGCCGTTCTTCTTCGATGCCGAGCCGCGCTGGGTGCAGCCGTGGGACGCGCCGTGGGACTGGTTCCGGCAGCTGCTCGTCCCGTGGATGGTGCTTGGCGCTCCCCTGGGCGCGATGTGCCTGCGGCTGACGCTGTCGATCACGCGCGAGGCGATGCAGGAGGACTTCGTCCGCACCGCGGAGGCGAAGGGCGTCCACCCGCACGACGTCGTGCGCCGTCACGCCGCGGTGATGTCCTATCCCGGGACGTTCTCGTTTATCGCGGTGTCGGCGCCGCTGATCATCACCAACATGGTGCTGGTCGAGAGGATTCTGTCCGTCCCCGGCTTCTTCAAGTACACGTGGCGGGCGGCTGGGCACGACACTGGGCAGGTCGCACTCCGTGACCCGATTCCCGACTTCGCGCTGCTGTGCGCGCTCGCCCTGTGGGGCGCGGTGCTGCTGATCGTGCTCGGGCTGATCGCGGACGGGATCGTCTCGCGGTTCGATCCGCGGGTACGTTCGTCGCACGCGCAGGCGTGGTAATGCTTGCGCATGGGGGATGACGACCGCAGCACCGGGGACGACCACACCGATCGCCAGATGACCGAGCTCCTCCAGGAGCTGCGGATCGCGCTCCCGGGCGTGCAGATCCTGTTCGCGTTCCTGCTCACGGTGCCGTTCGCGCAGGGCTTCACCCGTGTGACGGCCTTCCAACGCGATCTGTTCTTCGCAGTCCTGCTGACCACTGCAGCGTCAACCGCCTGCTTCATCGCGCCGACCGCGACGCACCGGTTGCGCTTCCACCACCGCGACCGGGCGTACATCGTCAAGTCGTCGAACCGGCTGCTGATCTGGGGGCTGGGCTTTCTCGCGCTCGCGATCATCGGCGCCGTGACGCTGATCACCGACTACATCTTCGGGCTCGGCGGCCACTGGATCTGGCCGCTGCTGGTTGCCCTGCTCATCGCCGGCCTGTGGTTCGGGCGCCCAGTCGTACGCCACTTGCGCGGCGTTTCATCGGGTCCTTAGAACAGCGTTGCCACAATGGGAAGCTGATGAAGCGGCTTCTCATCCTGGGATCGACCGGCTCGATCGGCACGCAGGCGCTCGACGTGGTCACGCGAGCGGCGGGCGAGTTCGAGATCGTCGGCCTGTCCGCCGGCACCGCGTACGAGCCGCTGATCGAGCAGGCGCGCGCGTACGGCGTGCGCCGGATTGCACTCTCGGACCGCGATGCGGCCGCCCGCGCGGCCGAGGCCTGGACGGGCGGTGACGTGCTGCGCGGCCCCGAGGGCCTCGTCGAGCTCGTCGCCGGGTCGGACGCCGACCTCGTCCTGAACGCGATCGTCGGCTCGGCCGGGCTCGGCCCCACGATCGTGGCGCTGACCGAGGGGATCGACCTCGCGCTGGCCAACAAGGAGTCGCTCGTCGTCGGCGGCGAGCTCGTGATGGCGCTCGCGGAGGCGACCGGCGCGCAGATCCTCCCGGTCGATTCCGAGCACTCGGCTCTGCACCAGCTGATCGCGGCCGAGCACGGTCGCGTGGGCACGATCGACAAGCTCGTGCTGACGGCGTCCGGCGGCCCGTTCCGCGGGCGCTCGCGCGCCGAGCTCGAGGGCGTGACGATCGAGGAGGCGCTCCAGCACCCGACCTGGGCGATGGGCGGCAAGATCACGATCGACTCGGCGACGCTGATGAACAAGGGCCTGGAGGTCATCGAGGCCCACCACCTGTTCGGCACGCCGTACGAGCGGATCGACGTCGTCGTCCATCCGCAATCGATCATCCACGCGCTCGTCGGGTTCAACGACGGCGCCGCGCTCGCCCACCTCGGGCACCCGGACATGCGTGTGCCGATCGCCTACGCGCTCCACCATCCCGAGCGTGTGGACGTGCCCGTGCGCACGCTCGACCTGGCCGAGATAGCCAAGCTGACCTTCGAGCCTCCGGATCCGGAGGCGTTCCCGTGCCTGCGGCTCGCGCGCGAGGCCGCCAAGGCGGGCGGGACAGGGCCGTGCGTGCTCAATGCTGCCAATGAGGTCGCCGTCCATGCCTTCCTGGGAGGCCGGCTGGCCTTCATGGGCATCCCGGCGGTGATCGAGCGCACGCTCGAGCGCGTCGGCGCGGCCGGCGTGCACAGCTTCGACTCGCTGTACGACGCGGATGCGCAGGCACGCGCGGTGGCGGGCGAGCTGGTCAGCGTTTACGCATGAGCTTCCTCCTCGCCTTCCTCGGCTTCGCCGCGCTGATCATCCTGCACGAGCTCGGCCACTTCGTGGCGGCGAAGTCGGTCGGGATGCGCGTTGAGCGCTTCTCGCTGTTCTTCCCACCATTGGTCGCTCGCCACAAGCGCGGCGAGACCGAGTACGCGATCGGGGCGATCCCGCTCGGCGGCTACGTGAAGATCACCGGGATGAACCCGGCGGAGGAGATTCCACCGGACGTCGCCCACCGCGCGTACTTCCGCCAGCCCGTGTGGAAGCGGATCGTCGTGATCTCCGCCGGCCCGGCCGTGAACATCGCGCTCGCATTCCTGATCCTGTGGGTCCTGATCTGGGCCAACGGGCAGCAGGAGGGCACCGGCAAGGTCGAGCGCGTGACGGCCGCGCCGGCACGTGGTGAGCTGGCCCCGGGCGACCAGATCGTGTCCGTGGACGGCGTGCGCGGGGACTTCGCGACGCTGCGGGAGCAGATCTCCTCGCACAAGTGCGCGGGCGAGCCGGTGGACGGCTGCAAGGCCGCGACGCCCGCCACGATCGTCGTGACGCTGCGCGGTGAGGAGCGCACGCTCGAGTTGCGGCCGGTGTACAGCGCGACCGAAGACGACATGTTCCTCGGCTTCCAGACCACGACGCGGCCGGTGCCGACCGGCCCCGTGGACGCTGCCGGCGAGTCGATCTCCGGCATGTGGTTCTTCACGACCAAGACGGTCGAGACGATCGCCGGCATCTTCCAGGCGGATAAGCGCAAGGAGCTGTCGGGCGTCGTCGGCTCATACGAGGTGACGCGGCAGACGATCGAGCTCGACGCCCAGCGCGCGCTGTACCTCCTCGCGATCATCTCCCTGTCGCTCGGGGTGATCAACCTGTTCCCGTTCCTGCCGCTCGACGGCGGACACATTTTCTGGGCGCTGGCGGAGAAGATCCGCGGCCGCGCGATCCCGTTCGCCGTGATGGAGCGGGCCGGCTTCGTGGGCTTCGTGCTCGTGATCGCGCTGTTCATGATCGGCCTCACGAACGACGTCGGAAGACTTACTGGGGAGGGCTTCGGCGTCAGGTAGTGTCGTCCCGTGACGGCCGCTGCCACCATCGCCGAAGCGTTTCGGAACACGGTCGAGGAGCACCCGGACCGCGTCGCGGTTCGCACGAAGGACGACGAGGTCTCGCTCACCTGGAGCGAGCTGCGCGACCGCGTCGACGCGCTCGCCGGCGGGCTGGCGAAGCTCGGCGTGCGGCGTGGCGACAACGTCGCGCTGATGATCGGCAACCGGCCGGAGTTCCACGTCGCCGACCTGGCCGTGATGACGCTCGGCGCGACGCCGTTCTCGATCTACACCACCTTCTCGCCCGAGCAGATCGCCTACGTCGTCGGTGACGCGGAGGCGAAGGTCGCGCTGATCGAGGCGCAGTACGCCGATCGCTTCACGGCGGCACGCGCGGACCTGCCCAAGCTCGACCACGCGCTCGTGCTCGAGGACGGCTGGCCCGAGGACCCGGACTTCGACGCCGAGCCGCACTGGCGCGCCGTCGAGCCCGAGGACCAGATCACGCTGATCTACACGTCCGGCACCACCGGCCCACCCAAGGGCGTCCAGCTCGTGCACCGCAACCTGATGACGGCGGTGCGGTCCACCGAGGCGCTGATCGATTTCCCCGACGGCTCGCGCGTCGTCTCGTGGCTGCCGAGCGCGCACATCGCCGAGCGGATGGCGCACCACTACCTGCCGATCGCCTACGCGATGACGATCACGTGCTGCCCGAACCCGCGCGACGTGCTCAGCTACCTGCCCGGGGTCAAGCCGACGTGGTTCTTCGCGGTGCCGCGGATCTGGGAGAAGTTGATGGCCGGGATGGAGGGCTTCCTCCTCCAAGGCGACGATGCGGACCGCAATCGCGCGTGGATCGAGGCCGCGACCCAGAAGGTCGAGCGCGAGCAGGCGGGCGAGGCGGTGCCCGCGGATCTGGCGGCCACCGTGGAGGAGGCGGACCGCGAGCTGTTCGCGGGCCTGCGGGCGATGCTGGGGCTCGACGAGGCGATCTCGGTCAACGTCGGCGCCGCACCGACGCCGCGCTCGGTGCTCGTGTTCTTCCACGCCATCGGCATCCCGCTCGCCGAGCTCTGGGGCATGTCGGAGACCTGCGGCGCCGGCTGCTGCAACCCGCCGGGCCGGGTGAAGATCGGCACCGTCGGCCCGGCAGGGCCGGGTGTCGAGCTGAAGCTCGCGGACGACGGCGAGCTCCTGATGCGCTCGGAAGTCGTGATGACCGGCTATCGCAACGCGCCCGACCAGACAGCCGAGGCGATCGACGCGGACGGCTGGCTGCACACCGGCGACATCGCCAAGATCGACGACGACGGCTACGTGCGGATCGTCGACCGCAAGAAGGAGATCATCATCAGCGCGGGCGGCAAGAACATGTCGCCCGCGAACATCGAGTCGGCGCTGAAGGGTGCGAGCCCGCTGATCGGGCAGGTGTGCGTGATCGGCGACGCGCGGCCGTTCAACACCGCGCTGATCGTGCTCGACCCGGACTTTGGGCCGGCCTGGGCGGCGCAGAACGGCGTCGACGGCGGCGACTTCGAGGGGCTCGCCGACGAAGAGCGCGTGCGCGCTGCCGTGCAGGCCGGCGTCGACGCTGCCAACGAGCGGCTCGCGCGCGTCGAGCAGATCAAGCGGTTCACGCTCGTGCGCGGCGACTGGGCGCCGGGCGGCGACGAGATCACGCCGACGATGAAGCTCAAGCGCAAGCCGATCGCCGCCAAGTACGCCGCCGAGATCGAGGCAATGTACGAGCGGTGAACGTCGAGTTCGAGTCCGACCGCCTGAAGGCCGCGCTCGCACAGTCCGAGCACGAGCGCGAGCGTGCCGAGCAGGCGCTGACGATCGCCGAGCACGGCAAGGCGGTGGCGGAGTCGACGAGCGCCGTCCTGAGCCGCCTGACCGCCCTGCTCGACGTCACGCTCTCGGCCGGCGACCTCGGAGAGATGCTGCGGTCGGTCGCGGCCGAGGCACGGCGTTCGTTCGGGTCCGACGGCGCGCTCGTGGCGGTCGCGGAGGAGGGCACACGCCTCCGCCACGCCGTCGATGGGCTCGCCGGGGAGGATGAGGACGCGCTGCTGGATCTGGGCCTGCGGCTGCGCGACGGGGCGCCCGAAGGCGCCGTCGCGACGTTCTCGGGTCTCGAGGGTGGCCTGCAGTCCGTGCTGGCAGCGCCGATGCACGCGACCGGCGTGCTGCTGGTGGGCTCGCGCGAGCCGCGGGCGTGGTCGGACGTCGAGCGCCACCTGTTGCGGCTGGGCGCGGACCGGCTCGC
The DNA here is from genome assembly GCA_963792385.1 of uncultured Solirubrobacteraceae bacterium. Lineage (GTDB taxonomy): Bacteria > Actinomycetota > Thermoleophilia > Solirubrobacterales > Solirubrobacteraceae > DASSUW01. The sequence goes on from CAWBVZ010000007.1 coordinate 279,703, forward strand.
TGTCGCGCTCGAGCAGGCGCGGATGCGCGACCGCGAGCGGCACGTCGCCGGCACGCTCCAGCGCGCGCTGCTGCCTCCGCACCTGCCGCGGATGGACGGCGCGGTGCTCGCCGCGCGCTACGTGCCGGCCGAGCACGGCGTCGGCGGCGACTGGTACGACGCGTTCGAGCTGCCGGGCGGGCGGCTCGGCCTAGCGGTCGGCGACGTCGTTGGCCACGGCGTCGACGCCGCCGCGACGGCCGTCCGACTGCGCGACGAGCTGCGTGGGTTCGTGCTCCAGGGCTGCGATCCAGCCGGCGTCGTGGCCGCGCTCGACGCGCTCACCGCCGACGAGCGGGACGGCGCCTATAGCTCGGTGCTGTACGCGGAGCTCGATGTGAACCGGCGCCGGGTGCACTGGGCGTCCGCCGGCCACGTGCCGCCGGTGCTGGTGCGCGACGGCGTGGCACGCGTGCTCGAGTCCCCGGTCGGCACGCTGCTCGGCGCCCAGCCGGTGTCGCCGTGGCCGCAGCGCACCGAGGCGCTGGCGCGCGGCGATCGGCTCGTGCTCTACACCGACGGCCTCGTCGAGAGCCCCGGCGAGCCGCTCGACGATTCGATCATGGATCTCTTCACCTGCAGCGCGGCCGCGGCGGGCGATCTCGAGGCGCTGTGCGACTCCCTGCTCGCGGCCCGCCCCGCGGCCGGCCGCGACGACGCGGCGATCCTGGCCGTCGCGATCCGCTGAGCCGCTCGTACACTTGAGGCGATGGCTTCCAAGCGCTCAGTGAACGTTGGCGGGGTCCAGATCGGCGGAGGCGCGCCGGTCGTCGTCCAGACGATGACCAAGACCGAGACCGCGAACCTGGCTGCCACGATGGACCAGATCCGCAAGGTCGCGGACGCCGGCGCCGACATCGTGCGCGTCGCCGTGCCGCGCGACAAGGACATCGAGGCGCTGAAGACGATCGTGGTCGAGTCGCCGATCCCGATCATCGCCGACATCCACTTCAACCACACGCTGGCGCTGAAGGCGATCGACGCGGGGGCGCACTGCATCCGCCTGAACCCCGGCAACATCGGCGGGCCTGAGAAGGTCGCCGAGGTGGCCGACCGGGCGAAGGCGGCGGGCACGCCGATGCGGATCGGCGTCAACTCCGGATCCCTTCCCAAGCACCTGCACGCGCTCGAGCGCGAGAACCCGGTCGAGGCGCTCGTGACCGCCGCGGCCGAGTTCGTGGGGTTGATGGAGCGGCTCGAGTTCGAGGATTTCAAGGTCTCGATCAAGTCGACGAACGTGCCGTACACGATCGCCGCCAACCGGCTGCTGAGCGAGCGGATTCCGTATCCGCTGCACCTCGGCATCACCGAGGCCGGCACCAAGTGGTCGGGCTCGCTGAAGTCCGCCGTCGGTCTCGGCACGCTGCTGGCCGACGGGATCGGCGACACGATCCGCATCTCCCTCTCGACGTTCCACGCCGAGGAGGAGGTCAAGGTCGCCTGGGAGATCCTGAAGGCGCTGAAGCTGCGCGAGCGCGGACCTGTCCTGATCGCCTGCCCGACCTGCGGCCGGCTGCAGTTCGACATGGACACCGTCGTGGCCGACATCGAGCGCCGGCTCGAGGCCTACGAGGATCCGGTCGAGGTCGCCGTGCTCGGCTGCGCCGTGAACGGCATCGGCGAGGCCTCGCACGCCGACTTCGGGATCACCGGCGCCAAGAACGAGGGGCTGATCTTCTCGCGCGGCAAGGCGCTGAAGAAGGTGCCCCAGGAGCGCCTGGTCGACGAGCTGTTCATCGAGATCGACAAGTACACGCAGACCAAGAAGATCGAGGTCGACGACGCCGAGCAGGCCGCGGGCGCCGAATGGCTCGAGCGGATCGAGGAGGAGAACGCCGGCGAGCTGACGCCCGAGCGCCTCGCGAAGCTCGAGGCGGAGAAGCAGCGCGCCGAGGCCGACATGATGGACGACGTCCTGCGGCTCGATGAGGACGCGTCGCCGACCGACGGGCGGCGCTTCACCCGCGCCTGAGCAACCTAGGTTGACGACCGGACGGTTGTCAACTAGAGTTGCTCGCATGACGAACACCGCGCACGACCTGCCGGCCGATCCGGCCGACGGCCTCGCAGGCGTCGTCGCTCTGCGCCGACTCGCGGACCGTGTCGAGGACGCCGAGGTCGAGCGCGCGCTGCGCGAGGGCTGGACGTGGTCGCAGGTCGCCGAGGCGCTCGGCGTCACGCGCCAGGCCGTGCACAAGAAACACGCCAAGCGGCTGTCCGGCGCCGTCGACGGGAGATCCTGATGTTCGAACGATTCGTGAAGGACGCGCGCCGCGTCGTCATCCATGCCTCCCAGGTGGAGGCGCAGGCGCTCAGCTCGCCGACGATCGAGGCCGAGCATCTCCTGCTCGCGCTGGCCGCCGACGAGACGACCCCGGCGGGGAAGCTGCTGGCCGACAACGGGCTCGACCACGCTGCTGTGTGCGCGGCGCTCGAGCGCGAGACCGAGCGCAGCCTGGCCGCGGTCGGCGTCGGGATCGGCGAGTACGCGCTGCCGGAGCGGCCTACTGCGCCGCGCCGCAGCCCGCGGTTCGCCGCCTCGTCGAAGCGCGTTTTGGAGCGCGCGGTCAAGGTGGCGTCCGCTCGCCGGGACGGCTACGTGGGCGGGGTGCACCTGCTGATCGGCATCCTGCGCGCCGATCTCGGGACCGTGCCGCGGGCGCTCGCCGCGGTCGACGTCGATCGCGTGGCGCTACTGACGCGCGCCGAGCGGCTGCTCGACTGACGCCAGCACGGCGTAGTGGACCGTGAACAGGCGTTCCGCCATGTGCGGGGCGAGCCGGTGGGCGGTGGCGCGGACCGTGTGCTTCGTGGCCCCCTTCAGTGCGCCGTCGAAGAAGGCGTGGTGCTCGTACGACAGCGGGTCGGCAAGCTCTTGGTGTGGTGTGAGGCCGGCGGTTTTCAACTGCGCTTGTAAGGAGGCGCGGGTGTAGGCATGGAGGTGGCCGGCGGCTTCGGCGAGCTTGCGCTTGGACGGGCGTTTGGCGGAGCGGTTGTCCTCGAGTGGGATCTCGACGAGCACGTTGGGCGCTACGCGTGCCGCCTCCTTGAGGAGCGGCAGCGGGTCGGGGACGTGCTCGACCACGTGCGAGAGGATCGCGAGGTCGTATGCACCGTCCTGCGCCGGGATGTGGACGCCGTCGAACGCCTCGACGCGGCGTCCGACGCCGCGGCTGGCTGCGATCTCAGCCGCCTTCGGTGAGAGCTCGAAGCCGTCGAGCACGGGGGCGAGGCCTCGATCGGCGAGCTCGGCCAGCAGCGCCCCGTCCCCGCAGCCGATCTCCACCAGCGTGGCCGGCCTCAGGCCGGCTCTGGCGCACAGGGCGATCACGTGGGCGCCCTTCGAACGCGCCCCGAGCGCGCGCCAGCGGCCCATCTTCGCGGCCTCGTCGCCGGTGAGCGAGTAGCCGGTCTCGTAGAACTCGCGCGTGCCCGTCACGCCGCGCATGGTGGCAGGAGGCTCGCCAGCCGCGCCACGACCGCGTGCGGCTCGTCGGTGAGCTGCCGCCAGGTGAGGCGGACGACGCGGTAGCCCGCGGCCTGGAGCGTCGCGTCTCTGGCGCGGTCGCGCTCGAAGGCGGTTCTGCTGGCGTGGAAGGCGAACCCGTCGACCTCGACGACGAGCCGGTGATCGCGCCACAGGAAGTCGACTTCGTAGCCGGCGACATGCACGTTCGTCTCCGGGCGCGGGAGGCGGGCGGCGCGCACGAGCTCCAGCAGCTTCCGTTCGGCCTCGGAGCGGGTGAGCGCCGGTTCAGTGCGAAGGGCGCTCTTGACTGCCGGGCGGCTGGGCAGCTGCTCCAGCTCCTTGCGGGTGACGAGCCTCAAGACCTGCGCCTCTTCGACGGCGCGGTCGAGCTGGTGCTGCGGCAGGAGGGTGGCCATGTCGTGCAGGGTCCGGGCGGGGTTGGTGAGGGGCAGGCCGTCGTGAACGGCGGCAATGAGGGAGAGGGATCGATGGATGTGCAGCCCCGGTCGTGGCCGTTGGTCGCGGCCCGAGACCGTCACGTGGACGTCGCCCTCGTGCGCGGGGCGGATGCGCCAGATCGCCGCTGCCGAGTGATGACTCAGAAGCGCGTTGTCGCCGCACGCGAGCACCGCCGCCATCTCGCGCCCGAACGGCGGCAGGATCGGACCCACCTGGTACACGCCGCGGAACATCCGCACCAGCCGCCCGGTCGCAACGCGATGCGCGACGGCCCGCCGGCCGAGGCCAGCCGCCGCGAGCTGCCGGGTCGTCACCACGCCGTGCTGCCGAGCCGCAAGAGGCGCGATGGCCCGGTCGCCAGTGTGCATTTCGCCCCAATCGTGCGCTCCCGGCGCACCGATGGGGACTTCGGCACCTCTGGCGTGCGTTTCGCCCCACTCGCTCAGCGGCGGGCGGCGATTGGGGCGAAATGCACCCTCGGAGGACACCGCGACAGGATCCCGCCGCGGCACTCCGCACCCTCCTTCAATGCGCAGTTAAAGCCGAAGGCGGCACACCCCCGCAACGAACCGGGGGTGCACCGCCAACGAAAACGAAGCTACGAAGCCGCCGAGAACCCCTCAGCCACCTTCGCCCAGTTCACGACGTTCCACCAGGCGTCGATGTAGTCCGGGCGCTTGTTCTGGTACTTCAGGTAGTAGGCGTGCTCCCAGACGTCAACGCCGAGCAGCGGCGTGGAGCCGCTCGAGATCGGGTTGTCCTGGTTCGGCGAGCCGACCACGGCGAGGCCGGAGCCGTCGTGGATCAACCACGACCAGCCGGAGCCGAACTGGTTGACGCCGGTCTCCTTGAACTTCGCCTGGAAGTCGCCGAACGAGCCGAACGCGCTGTTGATCGCGTCGCCGAGCGCGCCGTCGGGCTCGCCGCCGCCGTCCGGGCTCATCCACTCCCAGAACAGCGAGTGGTTGTAGTGGCCGCCGCCGTTGTTGCGGACCGCCTTCTGCTTGTCGGCCGGGAGCGAGTCGAGGTTCTTCAGGACTTCCTCGATCGGCTTGCCGTCCCAGTCCGTGCCGTCCAGGGCCGCGTTGACCTTGTCGACGTAGGCCTGGTGGTGCTTGTCGTGATGCACGCGCATCGTCGCCTCGTCGATGTGCGGCTCGAGCGCGTCGTACGCGTAGGGGAGCGCGGGTACCTCGTAGGCCATCTGGAGCTCCTGTCAGTTGTCTGTCGGTTCAAAGCGTTCTATCACCACGGGCGCGGCGGTCTCTTCCACCTCCGCCACGCCGACACCACGCACATCCACTACGACCCGCCGCGGCGCCGGGACGAACCCGCCAACACGTGCGGACAACGAAAATCGAACGCGGCCATCCGAGCCACTCTCTACATGCGCAGTTCGAGAACAGGACGGCCCATAGCCGTCACCGGCATCCTCGTACAACGAGCCATACCCGGAGCCCGCGCCCGGGAACACGAGCCACGTCAGAACGTCAGGAACCACACCCGTGTGGGGCAGATCGGGCCACATCGGGATCGGCGTGTCCGCCCGCACGTACACCGCGGGCCGGCCCAACGGCGCATGCGCGAGCACGTGCGCCGGCCCCTCTACGCGCTCGCCGGTCAACCAGCGCACCCACGTCCCGGCCGGCAGGTACACGTGCCGGTGCTCGATCCCCGGCCGCGTGATCGGCGCCACCAGCAGCGCTGAACCGACGAGGAACTCGTCGTCGGCCGCGTATGTATCCGGGTCGTCGGGGTGCTCGAACAGCAGCGGCCGGAGGATCGGTGCGCCGGTGCGATGGCACTCCTCGAACAGCGTGTAGAGATACGGCAGCAGCCGCATCCTCAGCCGCAGCATGTCGCGGCAGATCGTCTCCCACGGCTCGCCGAACGCCCACGGCTCCTGGGCGACCGTGCCCATCGCCGAGTGGTTGCGGCAGAACGGCTGGAAGACGCCGAACTCGGTCCAGCGCGCGAGCAGCTCGCCCGTGCAGTCGCCGAAGAAGCCGCCGATGTCCACGCCCGCCCACGCGATCCCCGACAGGCCGAGGTTCTGCAGCTGCGGCATGCTCATCCACAGGTGCTCCCACCAGGACGAGTTGTCGCCCGTCCAGTGCATCGCCTCCCGCTGCAGCCCGGCGTAGCCGGCGCGCGAGATCACGAACGGCCGCACTTCCGGCCGCAGGCGCTCGAGCCCCTCGCGCGCGGCCTGCGCCATCAGCGAGCCGTACGCGTTGTGGACCTCGCCGTGCAGCCGCGTGCGCCCGCCGCCGAGGTGCACGACGTCGGGAGGCATCGTCGCGCCCTGGGGCACGAACAGCGCCGGCTCGTTCATGTCGCACCAGACGCCGGCGACGCCCTCGTCGAGCAGCACGTGCTGCTGGTCACCCCACCATTCGCGCACGGCGGGATCGGTGAAGTCCGGGAACGCGCACAGACCCGGCCAGACGGCGTTGCGGTACTCGTCGCCGTCGCGCGTGAGGCAGAAATACCCGCGCTCGCGGCCCTCTGTGTACAGCGCGTAGCGCTCGTCGACCTTCACGCCCGGGTCGGCGATCGTGACGACGCGGAAGCCCTGCTCGCCCAGCTCCGCGATCAGTCCCGCGGGGTCCGGGAAGCGCTCGCGGTCCCACGTGAAGACGCGGTAGCCGTCCATGTAGTCGATGTCGAGGTGGAGCACGTCGCACGGGATCTCGCGCTCGCGGAAGCCGGCGGCGATCGCGCGCAGCTCGTCCGCGCTCATGTAGCTCCAGCGCGACTGCTGGTTGCCGAGCGCCCACAACGGCGGCATCGGGGTCCGGCCCGTCAGCGCCGTGTAGCGGTCGAGCACGTCGCTGGGCGTCGGCCCGCAGAAGACGTAGTAGACGAGGTCGCCGCTGGCGGCGGTGAACTCGACCCGCTCCGGATCCGCTCGTGCGAGGTCGATCTCGACCCGGCCGGTGTTGTCGAACAGCAGCCCGTAGGCGCGGCCGTCGCGCAGCGAGAGCACGAACGGGATCGACGTGTAGAGGTTGTTGAAGGATGCGGTGTGGCCCGCCGGCGGGTCGATGTTCCAGAACACCTGGTGCGAGCCGGTCTTCTCGAGCCCGCTCGTGCGCTCGCCGCAACCGAAGAACCGCTCGCCCGGCGCGCGGCGCTTGACCAGCCGCGGCCCGGATTCGAACCCCATGCCCAGCTCGGAGTCGTCGGCGGCGAACACCGTCCCGTCCGCGTCGGTGAAGTGCACCCGCAGCGGGTCGCGCGTCACGTGGGCTGATCCAGCGGGCGTCTCGATCCGCATCCCTTCCACACCGTCATGCACGACCGCCTCGAACTGCACCGCACCCGGAACCACCGCCGGGCTCGCATACTCCGCCGGACGCCCCTCCCCGAAGAGGCCGACGCGGAACACGCCGTCCGCCATCGCGGTGACCTCGAACCCGTGCATGGACCGCGACAGACTAGGCTCTCGGACCCGATGACCCGTCTCTCCCGATACTTCCTCCCGACCGAGAAGGAGGCGCCCGCCGACGCCGAGGCGCCGTCCCACAAGCTGATGGTCCGCGCCGGGCTCGTGCGCCAGCTCGGCACCGGCCTGTGGTCGTGGCTGCCGGCCGGCTGGCGCGTGCACGAGAACGTCTCGCAGATCGTCCGCGAGGAGCTCGACGCGATCGGCGCGCAGGAGATGCTGATGCCGGTGATCAACCCGGCCGAGCTGTGGCAGCGCAGCGGCCGCTACGGCATCGACGAGCTGTTCAAGTTCCAGGACCGCCGCGGCGCCGACCTCGTGCTGGCGATGACCCACGAGGAGGTCGTGACGACCCACGTGGCGCCGGCCGTGCGCTCGTACCGCGACCTGCCGTTCTCGCTCTACCACTTCCAGACCAAGGGCCGCGACGAGCCGCGGCCGCGCGCCGGTGTGCTGCGCACGCGCGAGTTCATCATGAAGGACGCCTACACCTTCGATCGCGACCGCGCGGGCCTCGACGCGCACTACGAGCAGTACCGCGAGGCCTACGACCGGATCTTCGACCGCGTCGGCCTGGAGTGGTACCGGGTCGAGTCCGACGTCGGAATGATGGGCGGCGTCGGCGCCCACGAGTACATGGCGCCGTGCCCGACGGGCGAGAACGAGGTCGCGCTGGCGCCCGGCTACGCGGCGAACACCGAGGTCGCGACCGCCGACGCGCAGCCGGTGGAGCTGCCGGACGGGATCGACGCGCCCGAGGAGGTCCAGACGCCCGGGCTCACCACGGTGGCCGAGGTCGCCCAGTCGCTGCGCGTGCCGCCCGGCTCGCTGCTGAAGGCCTACCCGGTGATCGTCGAAGGCCGCGGGCTCACGATGGTGGTCGTGCGCGGCGATCACCGCGTCAACGAGATCAAGCTCACGAACGCGCTCGGCGCGCCGTTCCGCCCGGCGCGCGAGGACGAGTTCGCTGAGCGGATCGGGCCGGCCGGCTATATCGGGCCCGTCGGCATCGACGTGCCGATCCTGCTTGATGACGCGGTCGAGCCCGGCGCCTACATCACCGGCGCGAACCGTGAGAACGCGCACCTGCGCGGCGTCGAGCCGGGCCGCGACTTCCCGTTCAAGCGCGGCAACGTGCGCCGCGTCGAGCCCGGCGACACGGTCGGCGGCCAGCCGATCCGGATCGAGCCGGCGATCGAGGTCGGCAACATCTTCAAGCTCGGCACCCGCTTCTCGGAGCCGTTCGGCGCGACCTACCTGGACGAGTCGGGCAAGCCGCAGCCGATCTGGATGGGCTCGTACGGCATCGGCCCGGCGCGCATCACCGCCGCTGCCGTCGAGCAGTTCGCCGACGAGCACGGCATCTCGTGGCCGCGCTCGATCGCCCCGTTCGACATCCACCTCGTGGGCCTCGGCAAGGAGGACAGCGACGAGCGCGCCGTGGCCGAGCGGCTGTACGAGGAGCTGCTCCAGGTCGGTCGGCGGATCCTCTACGACGACCGCGACGCCGGGCCTGGTCAGAAGTTCGCCGACGCGGAGCTGCTCGGCGTCCCGCTGCGGCTGACGGTCGGGCGGCGCACGCTGGAGAGCGGCGACGTCGAGGTGCAGATCCGGCGCGGCCGCCAGACGAGCACGATTCCGTTGGAGGGCGCCGCCGAGGCGGCGGCGGACCTGTGGCGGACCGCCCCCTGACAGGAAGCGAACGCCGGGCCGAGGCCGCTGAGCGCGCCCGGCTGACGTTCCGCCGCCTCTCCGGACTCGATCGCTCCGGCCCACCGCCGCCGGAGACGCTGCGCGGCGCGCCGTTGCGGCCGTGGACGATCCCGAACGCGATCGGCTACGTCCGGCTGGCTCTGATCCCGGTGTTCCTCGCGTTCGCGTTCACCTCCGGCGACGGCAAGGACTGGCGCGCGGTGCTGATCTTCGGCGTCGTCGGCTGGAGCGACTACTTCGACGGCATCGCCGCCCGGCTGACCGGCCAGTACTCGCGCATGGGCGCGTTGCTGGACCCGCTCGTCGATCGGCTGCTGGTGCTCTCCGGCGCGGTCGTCTGCTGGCACTACGACCTGCTACCGCACTGGGCGCTCGCGCTGCTCGCCGCACGCGAGGTGTTCATGATCGGGCTCGTCCGCTTCGCGCTGCGCCACGGCGCCGACATCAAGGTGAACTGGCTCGGTCGCGCCGGCGTGTGGCCGGTGCTCGGCGCGCTGTTCTTCGCGATGGCGGGCCTGGAGGTCACCGCTGCCGTGCTCCTCTACATCGGCCTCGTACTCGTGCTCGGAGCGACCGCTCAATATGTGCGAGACGGGTTCGCCTTAAGACCCTCAAGTACAGGTTGACGATTGCTATGCTCGCCGGTATGGACACTTTCCCCGATCTCGGCTCCCTGTCCGACCAGGAGCTCAAGGACCTCATCCAGCAGCTCACGGACGAGGAGCAGGAGGTGTCGTACAGGCGGCGCATCCTGCACGGGAAGATCGACATCCTGCGCGCCGAGCTCGTGAACCGCCTTCGCAAGAAGCACGAGGGCGGTGAGGACGTGATCTCCGGCGCGGACGTGCAGCGACTGACGGACATCCTCGCCGGCCGCGCGTCGGGCGAAGGCACCCCCGACGTGTAGTGGCTCGCCACTGCCCCGAATGCGGCTTCGTCGTCACGGAGGGCGCCAACTACTGCCAGAAGTGTGGCGCCTTCGTCGGCACGCGTGAGCCGCGTGACGACGTGACGACCGCGACCTATGTGATCGACGAGCAGACCGGCGAGCTGCGCCCGGTCGACGTCGGCGACGTCGCGGCAGAGGCGGGCGCGCTGGTGATCCGCTCGGGCGGCGGACGCGTCGGCCAGTCGTTCCCGCTGCACGGCGAGCGGATGACGATCGGGCGATCGCCGGATACCGAGATCTTCCTCGACGACGTGACCGTGTCTCGCGACCACGCCGTGCTCGTGCGCCGCGCGGGCGAGTGGTTCCTCGACGACTCCGGCTCGCTGAACGGGACGTACGTCAACCGCCGTCGGATCGACTCGCACAGGCTCGAGGACGGCGACGAGCTGCAGATCGGCAAGTACAAGCTGACCTACCTGGCGCGGTAGCGGATGCGAGATGTCTGACGACCCACTCACCGAGACCCCACTACCGCCGGCGCCGGTCGACGGGGAGGCACCGCGCAAGTCGCTGACGATCGGCGCGGTCTGCAAGGCGCTCTCGCAGGAGTTCCCGGACATCTCGATCTCCAAGATCCGCTACCTCGAGGATCAGAAGCTGCTGACGCCGCGGCGCACGCCCGGCGGCTACCGGTTGTACGCGCAGTCCGACGTGGCGCGGCTGCGGACGATCCTGCGCCTCCAGCGGGACGAGTTCCTGCCGCTGCGGGTGATCCGCCAGGAGCTCGCCGCGGGCCGTGCCGAGGACGACCAGCCCGCCGCGCCGGCCGATGCCGCGGCACCGCCGCCCGACGCGGTCCGCCCAGGCGCCGCGCTGCGCCGGCTGACGTTCTCGATCCGCGACCGGGGTGCGTTGTACTCGCTCGAGGACGTGATCGAGGAGACGGGCGCCGATCCGCAGCTGATCCGTGAGATGGAGGACTTCGGGATCGTCAAGGGCGAGGCGCGCGACGGCACCCGCTACTACTACGAGACCGAGCGCGAGATCGTGCGCGCGGTCACCGAGCTCGCCCGCTACGGGGTCGCGGGCCGCAACCTGCGCGTGTTCAAGACGTCGGCCGAGCGCGAGTCGGCGTTGCTCCAGCAGATCCTCGCGCCGTCGCTGCGCTCGCGGAACCCCGAGCGCCGCAAGGAGGCGATCGAGACGCTCGAGAACCTCGCCGCGGTCGCGTCGCACCTCAAGCATCTGCTGCTCGTGCGCGACCTGCGTCGCATCGCCAAGTGAGCGATCTCGCCGACCACATCCGCGACATCCCGGACTTCCCGAAGCCGGGAATCCTGTTCAAGGACATCACGCCGCTGCTGCTCGACGCCGGCGCGCTGGCGGACGCGATCGACCAGCTGGTCGACTACGCACGGCCGCTGAACGTGGACTTCGTGGTCGCGGCCGAGGCGCGCGGGTTCATCCTCGGCGGCGCGATCGCGCGCGAGCTGGGTGTCGGGTTCGTGCCCGCGCGCAAGCCCGGCAAGCTTCCGCACGACACGATCTCGGCCGAGTACATCCTCGAGTACGGCGTCGACGCGATGGAGATGCACGCCGACGCGCTCGCGCACGGCGCGCGCGTGCTGCTGCACGACGACCTGCTCGCGACCGGCGGCACGGCGCGCGCGCTGGCCGAGCTGGTGGAGGGGACCGGCGCCCGGATCGCCGGCTGCGCGTTCCTCGTCGAGCTCGCGTTCCTCGGTGGCCGCGAGCGGCTGGCGGGCTACGACGTGCACGCCCTGCTCAGCTACGACGAGTGATCGTCACGCGGTCGCGCACGGTGGCGGCGGCGCCCGACGCGGCATGGAAGCTGCTGGCGGATCCGCGGACGCTGGCGCGGTGGTGGCCGCGGACCGAGCGCGTGAAGGCCGTGACCGATGACGGCTGGACGACGGTGCTGCGCTCGCCGCGGGGCCGCGCCGTGCGGGCGGACTGGCGGCTGGAGGAGCAGGAACCGCCGACCTGGCGGGCGTGGGCGCAGCAGCTCGACGGCACGCCGTTCGCGAAGGTGCTGCTGGAGCGGCGGGTCGAGGCGCGGCTCGAGCCGGCCGGGGACGGCACGCGCGTGACGCTCGGCCTGCGCCAGCGCGGGCGCGGGTGGGCGCGGTTCGGCCGGTTCATGCTCCGGCGGGCGGCGCGGCGTGAGCTCGACGAGGCGCTGGACGGCCTCGAGCAGGCGCTGCGATGAGGCGCGAGCAGGTGTTCTGGGGCTGGGGCGAGGTGGGCGCTGGGCCGACCCTGCCCGAGCACGCCGTGCCGTTCCTGCGCGAGGCGCTCGGGATCGACGGCGCCGTCGTCGAGCGGCCGGTGGGGCTGGACGAGGTGCGGCTCCGCGAGCCGGCGCTCGACCCCTTGGTGCGTCGCAGGCTGGAGGACATCGTCGGCGCCGACGCGGTCCGCGATGATCGCGAGGCGCGCGTGCTGCGCTGCCGCGGCAAGTCCTACCTCGACCTGCTCGCTCAGCGTGCGGGGGAGTGCGAGGACGCGCCCGACGCGATCGTCGCTCCCGCCGGCCACGACCAGGCGCTGGCGGTCGTGCAGGCGTGCGCGGAGGCGGGAGTTGCTGTCGTGCCTTTCGGCGGCGGCACGAGCGTGGTCGGCGGGCTGGAGCCCGAGCGCGGCCCGTTCGCCGCGCTGGTGTCGCTCGATCTCGCGCGCATGGACCGGCTGCTCAGCGTCGACGAGCGCTCGCTCACCGCCGTGCTCGAGCCCGGCATCCGGCTCCCCGAGGCCGACCGCGCGCTTGCCGCGCACGGCCTCACGCTCGGCCACGTGCCGCAGAGCTACGAGTGGGCGACGGTCGGCGGTTGCGTGGCGACCCGGTCGGCCGGGCAGACGTCCACCGGCCACGGCCGGATCGATTCGAATCTCGTGGGCGTGCGGTGTGCGACACCGCTCGGAGAGCTCGCCACGCTCGAGGTCCCTGCCACCGCCGCCGGGCCGTCGCTGCGCCAGGTCGTGGCCGGCTCGGAGGGCGCGCTCGGCGTGATCACGCGCGCCGCGCTGCGGGTTCATCCGCTGCCCGCGGCGCAGCGGTTCGAGGGCTGGTTCGCGCCGGACTTCGAGTCCGGCTGCGAAGCCTTGCGTCAGCTCGAGCAGGGCGGGGCGGCGCCCGACGTGGCGCGGCTGTCGGACGAGGACGAGACGCGCTACACGCTCGCGCTGGCCGGGACCGGCACGATCGCCCGCGCGACGATCCGCGCGCGCCTGCGCGGCGCGCCCGGCTGTCTGCTGGTCGTCGGGTGGGAGGGCACCGCGGACACCGTCGGCCGCCGCCGGCGGGACGCCGCGCGGCTGCTGCGCGGCACGGGCGCGAAGTTCATGGGGGAGGGGCCCGGACGCGCATGGGCCGCCTCGCGCTTCGGCGGCCCGCATCTACGCGACGACCTGCTCGACCTCGGCGTGATGGTCGAGACGCTCGAGACCGCCACCTCGTGGTCGAATCTCGGCGCGCTGCACGCCGCGGTGCGCGCGGCGCTGCCGGGCTTGCTCGTCGGCTGCCACGTCTCGCACCTGTACCCGACCGGCGCGTCGCTGTACTTCACCGCGCTCGGCCGCCGCGACGCCGACGACCCGGTCGCTCAGTGGCGCGCGGCCAAGACGGCCGCGACTGACGCGATCGTGGCCGCCGGCGGCACGCTGACCCACCACCACGCGATCGGGCGCGACCACGCGCCGTGGCTGACCGCAGAGGTGGGGAACCTGGGGGTCGAGCTGCTGCGCGCCGTGAAGGAGCGGTGCGACCCCGCCGGGGTTATGAACCCGGGCAAGCTGCTCCCGCGCTGACGGAGGCCTCGGCGAACGTCAACTGCGCTGGGTGGGGAAGCGGGGTGCGTCACGTTTGCTCGATCCTCGTGAACGTTCGTGACGCACCCCCTCGATCCCGCTCCCTTAATGCGGGGGTTGACGTTCGGCCGCGCCTCAGCGCGCAACGAGGTGCAGGACCACGGCCTGCTCGGGCGCCAGCGACGGCATCTGCAGCCCCGCCGCGCCAAGCGCGCGGCCGGTCAGGGTCACGCCGTCGTTGAGCCAGCCCGGCGGCTCGACGTGCGCGTACGACGGCCCGCCGGCGAGCGGCACGGCCGTCACGCGGTAGCGGCGCTCGGGCTCCAGGCCCGGCAGTCGCAGCGCGCCGGGCACCATCGCGGGCGAGGTTGCCAGCGCGACGAAGCAGAACAGCGCCTCGCCTCCGTCGGCCGCCACGACGCCGTGCAGCGCGAACGCCGGATCGGCAACGTCGGCGCGCACCACCTCGCCGCCGTGCAGCAGCGGCCGCACGCGCTTGTAGAACGCGATCGCCTCGGCCAGGCCGGCGCGGTCGGCATCGGTGGCGCCGTCGATGTCCCACTCGATCCCGAAGTGGCCGAACAGCGCGGTCGCGACCCGGAACGACAGGTCGTGCGTGCGGCCGGTGGTGTGCGCACGCGGCGGTCCGACGTGCGATCCGACCAGCTCCGGCGGCAGCAGCAGCTGCGTCCAGCGCTGGATCGACTGGCGCTCGAGCGCGTCGTTGGTGTCGCTCGCCCACACGCGGTCAGTGCGCGCGAGGATCCCGAGATCGACGCGTGAGCCGCCAGACGAGCAGCTCTCGATCTCGAGGCCGGGATGGCGGCCGCGCAGCTCGTCGAGCAGCCGGTACACGGCCAGCGTCTGCTCGTGCGCGCCGCCCACGACGTCGCGGTTGTGGTCCCACTTGAGGAAGTCGATCGCGTACTCGGAGACGAGCGCGTCGAGGCGCTCGAGCAGGTACGCGTAGGCGTCCGGGTGCGCGATGTCGAGCACCTGCTGGTTGCGCCACAGCGGCGCCTCGCGCACCCACTCCGGATGTGCGCGAGCGAGGTCGGAGTCCGGGTTCACCATCTCCGGCTCCACCCACAGGCCGAACTCCATGCCGAGGCCGCGGACGTGATTCACGAGCGGGTGCAGGCCGTCCGGCCACACGTCCTCGGCGACGTACCAGTCGCCGAGTCCGGCGGTGTCGTCGCGGCGGTGGCGGAACCAGCCATCGTCGAGCACGAAGCGCTCGACGCCGAGCTCGGCGGCGGTGTCGGCCAGCGCCGTCAGGCGATCGAGGCGATGGTCGAAGTACACCGCCTCCCACGTGTTCAGCACGACCGGCCGCGGCCGCACCGGGTGGCTCGGCCGGGCACGGATGAAGCGGTGCAGCGCCGCGCTCAGGCCGTCCAAGCCGCGGTCCGACCAGGCCGCGTAGAGCCACGGCGCGGCGTAGTCCTCGCCGGGCGCCAGCACCACCTCGCCGGGCTCGAGCAGCTCGGCGGCGCCGAGCGTGGACGCACCGTCGGGCATCCGCTCGGCCCACCACGACGCGTTGCCGCTCCAGCCGAGGTGCACGCCCCACACCTCGCCGTCACGGAACCCGAAGCCGGGCGTGCCCGCGACGAGCAGCAGCGGCGCGTCGAAGCCGGTGCGCCCGTGGCGCGTCTGCCGCAGCCACGTGCCCTGGTCGAATGCACGCCGCTGCGGGTGGCGCTCGCGGCACCAGCGGCCAGTCAGGTCGAGCACCTCCGCGGTCACCGCCGGCACCGGCAACACGCACGCGAGCTCCGCGAGTGTGTAGGGGACAGTCCCCTCGTTGCGCAGTGAGTGACGCATGCGGAGCACGCCGGAGTGGTCGAGCGCGAGCTCGGACTCGAGCGCGAGCCCGTCACCGTGGGCGCTCACGCGGACCGCGTCGTCGGACGCGTCGACCGCCTCGACCACGAACGAGACCGGGCGGTCGCCGGTCAGTCCTGGGCGGCCGCGGTACTTGGGCAGCAGCGCCAGCGGCAGGCGGACGTCGAACGACGCGCGCGCCAGCGGAGCGGTCGCCGCCTCAAGCACACCGGCGACGTCAGAGCCGAGGTCGCCGCCCCAGTGAACGACGCGCGGAAGACCCGGACCGGCGGCGTCTAGGAGGAGTGAGACGCCGCCGCCGCGCAGGTGCACCGTGTCCATCAGGGCACGGGCTGGCGGTCCCGCCGCGTCTGAAGCGCGTCGCCGGTGTCCGGGTCAAAGCAGTGAAGACACGTGTAATCGACGGCGAGCTCGAGCTCTTGGCCGACGGCGACCGGCTTCTTGCCGTCGATCCGCGCCGTGAAGCGGGTGCGCTCCTCACCCGCGAACAGCAGCTTGCCCTCGTCGTCGGTGTGCGCGTCGGTGGCGGCGCGGATCGCGTCGGCGGTCACGACCGGCGCGTCGACCGGGAAGATCACCATCGACTCCGAGCCGAGCTCCTCGACGACATCCGCACGCACGCGGATGCGCGGCAGCTCGCGGTCGGCCGTCGAGCCGTGCTCGAAGTCCGTCGGCCGGACCCCGAGGATCACCTGTCGCGCGGCCCCCGCCAGCGGCGATCCGCCGGGCAGCGGCAGCTCGATGTCGGCGAATCGCACCACGCCGCCGTCGATTGTCGCCTCGACGAGGTTCATCGCCGGCGAGCCGATGAACGCCGCCACGAACAGATTGCGCGGGAAGTTGAAGAGGTTCTGCGGCGTGTCGACCTGCTGGAGCGTGCCGTCGCGCAGCACCGCGACGCGCTGGCCCAGAGTCATCGCCTCGACCTGGTCGTGCGTGACGTACACGGTGGTGACGCCGAGGCTCTCGTGCAGCCGCGCGAGCTCGGCGCGCATCGAGACGCGCAGCTTCGCGTCGAGGTTCGACAGCGGCTCGTCCATTAGGAACGCCTTCGGCTCGCGCACGATCGCGCGCCCCATCGCGACGCGCTGGCGCTGGCCGCCGGACAGGTGCGCCGGCTTGCGGTCGAGCAGGTCCTCGAGCCCGATCTTGGTCGCGATGTCGCGCACGCGCGCGTCGCGCTCCCGGCGCGGCATCTTCCGCAGCTTCAGGCCATATGCGAGGTTCTCGGCCACCGTCATGTGCGGATACAGCGCGTAGTTCTGGAACACCATCGCGATGTCGCGCTGCTGCGGCTGGCGCACCGTGACGTCCTCGTCGCCGATCAGGATCGTGCCCGCGGTCACGTCCTCGAGCCCGGCGATCGTGCGGAGAAGCGTCGTCTTACCGCAGCCAGAGGGGCCGACGAGCACCATGAACTCGCCGTCGCCGATGTCCAGACTGACGTCATCGACTGCCGCGACGCCGTTCGGGAAGCGCTTGGTCACGTCCTGCAGACGGATGCCGCTCATCCCTTGCTCGCTCCCAGAGTCAGGCCGCTGATGAAGTGCCGCGACAGCAGCGCGAACACTATGAGAGTCGGCAAAGCGGCGAGCATCGAACCGGCGGCGATCAGGTTGTTGTCGGTGAAGAACACGCCCTGGAGGTTCGCGAGCGCGGATGTGATCGGACGCTTGGCGCCGGACTGGATCAGCACCACCGCCCACAGGAAGTCGTTGTAGATGAACGTGAACTCGAGCGTCGCGAGCGCTGCCAGCGCCGGTTTGCACAACGGCAGGATGATGCCGAAGAACTGGCGCGGCACGCCCGCCCCGTCCACGCGCGCGGCGTCGTTGAGCGAGCGCGGGATCGTCTTCATGTAGTTCGACAGCACGAACGTGCAGAACCCGAGCTGGAACGCGACGTGGATCGCGATCAGCCCCACGATCGAGTCGTACATCTTCCCGTTCTCGCTCAGGAACGTCGGCAGCGGGATCTCCAGGTACATCCGGTACAGCGGCGTGAGGATCACCTGCTGGGGCAGCAGGTTCGCGGCGGTGAAGAGGATCAGCAGCGCGACGTTGAAGCGCAGGCTCAGACGCGTCACGACGAACGCGACGCAGGAGGCGAGGAACAACACGATGAGGACGGCGGGCACGGTGATCAGCAGCGAGTTCAGGAAGTAGTGCGGCATGTCCGCGTTCGTCCACGCGTCCGTGTAGTTCTTGAACGTGAGCGTCCCCGGGAGCGAGACGTAGCCGCGCTCGGCGGTGTCGGAGTAGGGCCGCAGGGACGTGTAGATCGTCCACACGAGCGGCGTCAGCCAGAACAGCGCGGCCACGATCAGGAACAGGTGCACGCCGAAGCGGGGCCGGCCGCGCTTCGGGCGGCGCGACGCCAGGGGGAGGGTCGTCGATGCGGCTTCGGTGCTCACCATTCCTCCGAGAAGGTGCGCGCCACGAAGGTGATGATCGGGATGAGCGCGATCGCCAGCAGGATCACGGCGAGCGCCGAGCCGTAGCCGACGCGGCTCGCTTCGCCGATGATGTTGTCGGTCACGAGCACCGACAGCAGCTCGAGCCCGTTGCGGCCATTGTTGATGACGTAGACGATGTCGAACGCCCGCAGCGCCTCGATCACCGTCACGACGAGCACGACGATGTTGATCGGCTTCATCGCCGGGAACACGACCGTGCGGAACGCGTGCCACTCGCTCGCCCCGTCGATCGCCGCGGCCTCGCGCAGCGCCGGATCGACGCTCTTCAGCCCGGCGAGGTAGAGGATCATGATGTAACCGGCGTGCCGCCAGGCGGCCGCCAACAGCACGGCCCACAGGTTGAGCTTCGGGTTGCCGAGCCAGTCGATCAGGTTGCCCTGCTCCGTCTTCCCGAGGACGTTGTTGATCAGCCCCTGCTCGGGCGCATAGATGAGCTGGCAGATGAACCCGATGACCGCCAGCGAGAGCACGAACGGCAGGAAGAAGACGCTCTGGTAGATCCGCGAGCCGCGGATGTTCTTGTCGAGCAGGTAGGCGAGCAGCAGCCCGAACGTGGTCGGCACCAGCGCGAGGAAGGCCAGCCAGATCAGGTTGTGGCGGAACGCCGGCCAGAACGGCGGGTAGATCGAGAAGATCTGCTGGTAGTTGCGGGTGCCGACCCACTCGATCGTGCCGACGCCGCCGATCCCGTCCCAGCTTGTGAACGACAGCACCCCGGACAGGACCGTCGGCACCCACACGAGGCCGACGACGAACAGCAGCGGTATCCCCAGCATCAGGGTGACCGCGAGCCGGTCGCTGATCGTCAGCCGCGCGGCCTTGCGGCGCCGGATGCGCGGGACCTTCCGCTCCGACGCCGCGTCGACCGCCATCAGACGAAGATGGTCTTTTTCTGCTGCTCGATGCTCTTGGTCAGCCCGTCGATGTCGTCGGGCGTCTTGATGAACTGCTGCAGCGCCGGGATCATCACCGTGGAGGCGAAGTCGGGTCGCGTGTCGCGGTCCAGGAACTGCGAGATCTGCTTCGAGCCGGAGATCATCTCGGCCGCCTTCTTCTGGATCGCGTTGTAGCCGCTCGTGTCGGCCTCGTTGTTGGTCGCGACGTTGTTGGCATCGCTCTTGAGGTACGTGTTCTGTGCGTCGGCGCCGCCAAGGTACTCCAGCAGCGCCTTCGCTGCCGCCTCGTTCTTCGGGCTCTTGGCCATCATGAACCCGTCGATCGGCGCCTCGACCGCGTCCTGCCCGAACTCGGGGTTGATCTCCGGGAACGGGAAGAAGTCGAGGTCCTCGAGCGCCTTGCCCTCGAACTGCTGGCCGACGAACGAGCCGAGGATGTACATCCCCGAGTCCTTGTTCAGCGTCTGCGCCGCGTCCTGCCAGATGCGGCCCAGGGAGCCCTCGGCGTGGAACGGCAGCAGTTCGGCCCAGGTCTCGAACACGGACTTGACCTCGGGCCCGTCCCAGGCCTCCTCGCCGGCCATCAGGCTGACGTGGAAGTCGTAGCCGTTCGTGCGCATGTTGATGTAGTCGAACGTGCCCATCGCGGGCCAGCCGTCCTTATCGCCGAAGGCAAGCGGCGTCAGCCCGTCCGACTTCATCTTCGTCATCAGCGCCTTGAAGTCGTCGAGGTTCGCGGCCGGCTCGTAGCCGTTCTTCTCGAACACGCTCTTCTTGTAGAAGACGGCCCACGGGTAGTTGTAGAACGGCACGAAGTACTGCTTGCCGTCGAGCGTCGACGCCTGCTTGAAGGCGTCCGACATGTTGCCGCCGATCTTCTCCCAGACGTCGGAGATGTCTCCGGCGAGCCCACGCTGGGCGAAGAACTGCATGCGGTAGCCCGCGAACCAGCTGAAGACGTCATCCGGCGTGCCCTGGAGGTAGTTGTTGATCTGCTCCTGGAACGTGTTGTGATCGACCGTGTTGACGTCGACCTTCACGCTCGAGGAGGTGGTGAACTCGTCGAAGACCGTCTGCAGTGCCTTCTTCGGCACCGGATCGGAGTAGTTGGAGCCGAACGAGACCGTGCCGGAGGCCTTCTCGTCACCGCCGCCGCCCCCACCGCTGGAATCGTCCGCATCGTCACCGCAGCCCGACAGGCCATACACCGCGGCAAGGCCGGCGGCGCCGGTGGCCAGCACCGAGCGGCGGGTCAGGGGCGGCATCGTCAACGGGGCCGGGGGTCGGCGCTCTGCATCCGACATAGATCTCCTCCTCCTCAACTGGCAGCGACAAGCGATCGCAGGTTCCCCACGAAATTCACCACGATCACTCACGAACCAACGTTGTGAAGCCTTCCAGCCCGCAGATGCCGTGTCAAGGCTCCCACCGCGTGGTGCGTAGAATGACTCGACTTGACGGACTCTTGTCCGAAGGTGTTGGATATTGTGGAAATGCTTGCCGGCCAACGCCAGCATCTGATCGCGGAGGAAGTCCGCCAGCGCGGCGCCGTGCGCGTCAGCGAGCTCACAGAGCTGCTCGGGGTCTCGGACATGACGATCCGGCGCGACCTCGACGTGCTCGCCGGCTCCGGGCTGATCGAGAAGGTCCACGGCGGCGCGACCGCCCGCCGCGGCCTGAGCACCGACGAGCCTGGGTTTGAGGCCAAGTCGCGGCGGCAGTTCGCGGAGAAGGAGGCGATCGCGCTCGCCGCGCGCAGCCTCGTCGAGCCCGGCCAGGCGATCGCGCTCAGCGCCGGCACGACGACGTGGCGGCTCGCCCATCACCTGGCGGACGTCGCGGATCTGACGGTCGTCACCAACTCGATGCAGGTGGCGATCGTGCTGCACCGCCAGGCGCGGCCGGACCTCACCGTCGTGCTGATCGGCGGCGTGCGCACGCCGTCGGACGCGCTCGTCGGGCCGATCGCGTTGACCGCGCTGCGGTCGCTGCACGTCGACATGCTGTTCATGGGCGTGCACGGGATGGCGGAGGACTCCGGCTTCACGACGCCCAACCTGCTCGAGGCGGAGACCAACCGGGCGCTGATCGCGTCGGCCGAGCACCTCGTCGTAGTCGTCGACCACACGAAGTGGGGAGTACGGGGGTTGAGCCGGATGGCGCCACTGGGAGAGGCGGAGGTGCTGGTCTCAGACGAAGGGCTCCGCACCGACGCGCAGACGGTCCTGGGCGAGCACGTCGAGCGGCTGATCGTCGCTCCGACCGGCCGGTGACCGGGCTCACCGACCTCCGTGTCGACCCCCACAGCGGGGCGCTGACGTTCGTCGTCGGCGGGCGCCAGGACCGGCCGAACCTGCCCGACTCGGTCTGCCCGTTCTGCCCCGGCGGGCTCGAGGCGCCCGAGACCTACGACGTGCGCTGGTTCCCGAACCGGTGGCCGCCGCTGCCCGATGGCCGGTGCGAGATCGTGCTCTACACGCCGCGGCACGACGCCACGTTCTGGGCGCTCGGGGAGGCCGGCGCGGTGCGCGTGATCGACCTGTGGGCCGAGCGCACGGAGGCACTCGGCGCGCTTGCGGACGTCGCCTACGTGCTCGTGTTCGAGAATCGCGGGCCGGAGGTGGGCTCGACGATCACGCACCCGCACGGGCAGATCTACGCGTTCGGCTTCGTGCCCGAGCTGCCGCTGCGCGAGCTCGAGCGCGGCGCGCCGTTCACCGATCCCGGCGACCGGCTCGTCGCCACCGCGCCCGGCTGGCGCGCGTGGGTGCCCGAGGCGCCGATGTTCCCGTACGCGCTGCTGCTGGCGCCCGACGACGACGTGCCGGACCTGCCGTCGCTCGACCGTGGCGGGCGGCGCTCGCTCGCACGGCTGCTCGTCGACGTGCTCGAGCGGCTCGACCGCCTGTTCCAGGCCCAGACTCCGTACATGATGTGGATCCACCAGCGGCCGTTCGACGGCGGCGACTGGCCGGACGCCCGGCTGCACGTGGAGATCGTGTCGCCGTGGCGCGCGGCGGGCGTGCCGCGCTACGTCGCGGCCGGCGAGCTCGGCTCGGGCGTGTACTTCAACCCGGTTGTGCCCGAGGACGCGGCGCGCGCGCTGCGGGAGGCGCGCCCATGAACGCGCTCGAGACGCTGCTGCATCATGGCGGCGGCCGCAGCTGGGAGAGCCCGGAGCTGACGAGCCTGAACCGCGTGCCGGCGAGTGCGACGCTCGCCCGCAACGGCGCGCTGGCGCTCGACGGGACGTGGGACTTCGCGCTCGTCGCCCGTCCCGAGGATGCACCCTCCGCCGATACCTGGAGCGCGGCCGAGGTGCCGGGCCTGTGGACGATGCAGGGCTTCGCCGCGCCGCAGTACACGAACGTCAAGATGCCGTTCGACGACCTGCCGCCGACGGTGCCTGACGCCAACCCGACCGGCGTCTACCGCCGCCGGTTCGAGGTCCCGGACGAGTGGCGCGACCGCCGCGTGGTGCTGCATTTCGGCGGGAGCGAGGGAGCGCTGCACGTCGTCCTGAACGGTGAGCCGATCGGGATCGCCAAGGACTCCCGCACGCCGGCCGAGTTCGATGTCACCGAGCACCTACGCCATGGCGCCGAGAACGAGCTGCTCGTCGCCGTCGTCCAGTGGTCGGACGCGAGCTTCGTCGAGGATCAGGACCAGTGGTGGCACTTCGGGCTGCCGCGCTCGGTGGTGCTGTACCCGACGCCGCGCGCATACGTGGCCGACGTGTTCGCGCGCGGCGACATGGACGGGCGGCTGGTCGTGGAGGTGCGGACAGAGGGTTCGGGCGAGCCGCGCGCGCAGCTGATCGGCCCGGACGGCGAAGCCGTGCTCGACGAGAAGCTCGCCGGCGGCCGGCTCGACATCCGGGTCGAGGCGCCGCGCCTGTGGTCGGCCGAGCGGCCGGATCTCTACACGCTCGTGGTGACGTTCGGCGAGGACCGCGTCACCTGCCCGGTCGGCTTCCGCAGCGTCGAGGTCACCGGCCGGCACCTACTCGTCAACGGCCGCGCCGTGCGGATCTGCGGCGTCAATCGCCATGACCACGACGACGTGCGCGGCCGGGCGGTGACGCGCGAGCTGATGGAGGCCGACGCGCGGCTGATGAAGCGGTTCAACGTCAACGCCGTGCGCTGCTCGCACTATCCGAACGATCCGTACTGGCTCGACCTGTGCGACCGCCTCGGCCTGTACGTGATCGACGAGGCCAACATCGAGGCGCATGCGTACTACGACGACCTGTGCGCCGATCCGCGCTACGCGGACGCGTTCCGCGAGCGCGTGCAGAACATGGTCGAGCGCGACAAGAACCACCCGAGCGTGATCCTGTGGTCGCTCGGCAACGAGAGCGGCTACGGGCCCAACCACGATGCGGCGGCCGACTGGCTGCGCGGCTTCGACCCGTCCCGTCCGCTGCACTACGAGGGCGCGATCGCGCGCGACTGGTCGGGCGGCCGGCGCGCGACCGACGTCGTGTGCCCGATGTACGCCGACGTCGACTCGATCGAGGTGTGGGCGGCCGCGGACCCCGGCGACGACCCGCGCCCGCTGATCCTGTGCGAGTTCTCGCACGCGATGGGCAACAGCAACGGAGGCCTGTCCGACTACTACGCCGCCTTCGACCGCCACGACGCGCTCCAGGGCGGCTTCGTGTGGGAGTGGATCGACCACGGGATCCGCCGCACGGACGAGCGCGGGCGCGACTACTGGGCGTACGGAGGCGACTTCGGCGAGGCGCGGCACGACTCGAACTTCTGTGCCGACGGCCTCGTGTGGCCCGACCGCACGCCGCACCCGGCGATGCACGAGCTCAAGTACCTGGCGGCGCCCGTTCGCGTGGAGGCGCTCGACGCGCGTGCCGGGCGGTTCCGGATCCACAACCGCAACGACTTCATCGACCTGTCGTATCTGCGCGGTGAGTGGGAGGGAGGCGACCTACCGCCGCTGGACGCGGCGCCGGGGGAGCGCCAGGACGTCGTGCTCGATGTGACCGGCCATGAGCACGTCACGTTCCGCTTCTTCCTGCGCGAGGCGACGGAGTGGGCGCCGGCGGGCCACGAGATCGCGTGGTGCCAGAGCGAGATCGAGGCTCCCCGCGCCGCCGAGCTCCGCGTCCGGCATGGCGGCCGTGAGCGAGTCGCCGCCGGCGCTGCCGTTCGTCCTCGACGGCCCGCGCCTGGCGCTATGGCGTGCGCCGACCGACAACGACGGGCTGCCGCTGGTGCCGGACAAGAGCCCGGGACCGCTCGGCCGCTGGCTCGAGCTGGGCCTCGACCGGCTGGACCCGGAAGACCTCGCGGGCCTCGTCCACAGCTGCACCTACCGCGTTCTCGACGACGGCGCGGTCCTGGTGGAGCACGAGGTCACACTCGGCGACGAGCTACGCGACCTCCCGCGCGTCGGCGTGGTGCTCGTGCTCCAACCCGGGCTCGAACGACTCGAATGGTTCGGTCGCGGGCCGTGGGAGAACTACTCGGACCGCCAGGCCTCCGCGATGCTCGGCCACTACCGCAGCACCGTCTCGGACCAGTACGTCCCGTACATCGCGCCGCAGGAGCACGGGCACCGCGGCGACGTGCGCTGGCTCACGCTGACCGACGAGAGCGGCGCCGGCGTGAAGATCACCGGCGTGCCGTCGATCGGCTTCACCGCGAGTCACTTCACCGCCGCCGACCTGACGGCGGCGCGCCACACGATCGACCTCGAGCCCCGCGCCGAGGTGATCCTGCACCTCGACGCCGCCCAGCGCGGGCTCGGTACCGCGAGCTGCGGGCCCGACACCAGCCCGCGGTACCGGCTCGACGCCCCGGCCTACCGGTTCGCCTATGTGATGCAGCAGACGCGCTTGTAGAAGCCCTGTCAAGGTTCCCGCCGGCGACGGAGGCGGGAGGCGGAGATGGGGACGAAGGTGACGCGGCGGCAGCTCGTGGTGGCGGCCGGGGCGGGAGTGGCGGGGCTGTACGTGCTGGGCGGGCCGCTCGGGGCGATCGCGCGTGCGGCGCGTCCGGCCGGCGGCCGCTCGCGCCTCCGTTATTACTACACGGTGCGCCGCTTTCGGCCGCGTACGATCGAGACCGACGTCTGCGTCTACGGCGGCACTTCGGCCGGGATCGCCGCCGCCGTCCAGGCGAGCCGGCTCGGCCGCAGCGTCGCCGTCGCGGCCTTCGGACGCCAGATCGGCGGCATGAGCGCCAGTGGCCTGGGCGCGACGGACACCGGCAACAGCGCCGCGATCGGCGGCCTCGCGCGCGACTTCTACCGCCGGGCCGGTGCGCGCTACGGGCAGCCGGAGACGTTCCGGTTCGAGCCCCACGTGGCCACCGAGGTGTTCGACGAGTGGGTCGCCGAGCACGCGATCGCCGTCCACCGCGAGCAGCGTCTGCGGTCGGTGACCAGGGACGGCGACCGGATCGTCGAGCTGCGGATGGAGTGCGGCACGCGGTTCCGCGCGGAGATGTTCATCGACGCCACGTACGAGGGCGACCTGCTGGCCCGCGCGGGTGTGAGCTGGTTCGCCGGCCGCGAGGGCAACGCCGCGTACGGCGAGACGCTGAACGGCGTCCAGTTCCGTTCCGGGCATCAGTTCCGCGTGCCGATCGACCCGTTCGTCGTCCCCGGCGACCCGGCGAGCGGCCTGCTCGCGGGGATCTCAACGGACCCGCCGGGCACGCAGGGCGACGGCGACCACCGGATCCAGGCGTTCAACTTCCGCGTCTGCCTCACGACCGCTCAGGATCGGCTCCCGTTCCCCAAGCCCGGCGGCTACGACGCCGACCGCTACGCGCTGCTGCTGCGCTACATCGAGGCCGGGATCTTCGACGTGCTCGGCAACAACCAGCCGATGCCCAACGGCAAGACCGACCTCAACAACAACGGCGCGGTCGCGAGCGACAACATCGGGCGCAACTACGACTGGCCCGACGGCGACTACGGCTCGCGCGAAGCGATCTTCCAGGACCACGTGAACTATCAGCAGGGCCTGCTGTGGTTCCTCGCCAACGACGAGCGCGTGCCGGAGGCGATCCGCGCAACCGTCGGCGCGTACGGCCTGCCGCGCGACGAGTTCCCGGACACCGGGGGCTGGCCGCACGAGCTGTACGTCCGCGAGGCGCGCCGGCTCGTCTCGGACTACGTGATGACCGAGCACGACTGCCGCGGGACGACCACGGTCGGCGACTCGGTCGGCCTCGCCTCGTACACGATGGACTCGCACAACTGCAAGCGCGTGGTCGTCGACGGCCACCCGCGCAACGAGGGCGACGTGCAGGCACCGACGCCGTCGCCGTATCCGATCTCGTACCGGTCGATCGTCCCGCGCGCGAGCGAGTGCGCGAACCTGCTCGTGCCGGTCTGTCTGTCCTCGTCGCACATCGCCTACGGGTCGATCCGGATGGAGCCCGTGTTCATGCTGCTCGCCCAGTCGGCGGCCACCGCGGCGGCGCTGGCGATCGACGCCGGCGTGTCGGTCCAGGAGGTCGACTACGCGGCGCTGCACCGGCAGCTCAGGCGCGACCGGATGGTGCTCGAATGGCCGCCGCCGGCCGGCGGCCTGTCGCTGGACGCGCCCGAGCTGCACGCGTCCGAGGCCGCGACCGTGCGCGTGACGCTCGCCAACGACGACATCGAGCCGTACGAGAACGTCGAGCTCGCCCTCGTCGCGCCGTCCGGCTGGACCGTCGAGCCGGCCGCGCCCCAGGCGTTCGACCGCGTCGAGCCCGGCGGCGAACTGGAGGCGACCTGGCAGGTCACCGCGACGGCCGCGGACGAGCCCGCCGCCGCGCACGAGCTGCGCGTGCGCGCCGCGTACGCGGTCGCCGGGACGGCGACGGCCCAGGAGGCGACCGAACCGGTGTACGTCGTCGAGCCGATCGCGGCGCCGTACGCGACGTTCGCGTCCACCGAGGCGCACTTCGGCGCGCGCGGCGACCGGCTCGCGATCATCGCGGGCGGCGCCGACGTGTGGGTCGGGATCGACCAGTACGGCACGGTGTTCCGCCCGCGTGCCGGCGGTCCGGACACCGTCGCGATGACCCGTCTCGACGCCCAGGATGCGACCGACCCGAGCGCGCGCGCCGGGTTGGCGATGCGCAACGACCTCACCAAGCCGGGCGCCGGTCTCGGCTACGTGCTGTTGGTGGCCAAGCCGCAGAACGGGTTCCTGCTGCTGTGGGACGCCGACGGCGACGGCTACGTCGAATCGGTCGCGCGCGCCGGCGGGCCCGTCACCCCGTATCCGGCGTGGCTGCGGCTCGAGCGCCGCGGCACCACGTTCACCGGCGCCTACAGCACCGACGGAACGAGCTGGACGGCGATCGGGTCGGCCGTCGTGCCGACGGCGGCCGCGGTGCAGGACGTCGGCCTCGTCTGCTGCTCGCACTCGACCACGCTCGGGCGAGCGCTGTTCGACGGCCTGGCGATCAGCGGCTCGGGGTGATGACGCCGAGCAGCTCGGCCATCCGCGCGGGGTCGAGATCACCGGCGCGCGGTGCCTCGACGCTCGCGGCCGCCGCCGCCACGCTGCGGCGGGCCGCGGTGACGATGTCGTCACCGTCGTCCAGCGCCCCGGCGAGCGCGGCTGTGAGCACATCGCCAGCCCCGATCGGGTTGCGCACGGCGGCCACCTGCGGCGCGGCGATCCACGCGGTCTCCGCGCCGGCGGCCACGGCGGCGCCCGCGGCCGCGGCCGTGACGACCGCCGCGCCGGCACCGGCCTGTACGAGTGCGGTGGCCGCGGCCTCGGCCCGCGGGCGGGCATCCGGCGACGCCTCGACCGACTCGTCGGCGCGTCCGTGCAGCAGCCCTTCGGCCTCGGCGAGGTTCGGCGTCACGAGGTCGGGGTGGGCGGCGAGCGCGGCGCCCAGGACGGCGCCGCCGGCGTCGACCACGGTGAGGCAACCCGCTTCGCGCGCCCGCCGGACGAGCAGGCCGTAGCCGTCGTCGGGGCTGTTGGGCGGGAGGCTGCCGGAGCACACGAGCACGCCGTGCTCGGGCAGCGCCGCATCCACGACCGCCTCGAGCGCGGCCCAGTCACCGGCGGCGAGCGGCGGGCCTGGCTCGTTGATGACGGTCGCGCGGCCGCCCGGTTCGAGGATCACCGCCGTCGACCGGATCTCGCCGCCGACGGCCACGCCGGCGAGCTTCACGCCTTCCTCGGCGATCAATGCGGCGGCCGCCTGGCCGGTGTGGCCGGGGAGGAACGCGACCAGCACGACCGGGATGCCGAGTGTGCGCGCCGCGCGCGCGGTGTTGAGTCCCTTGCCGCCGGGCGTGACCTCCACCGTGCCCGTCCGCAGAACGTCGCCGGGACGCAGTTCGGGGATCGCCGACGTCCGGTCGATCGTCAGGTTCGGCCCGGCGATCAGCATCGGCGGCGCGGCCGCTGCGTGATCACCCGGCGCCGGCGGGCAGTGTGCCCTCGAGGATCGCCGGACCGGGCTTCTTCGCCGTCGCGGTCGTCTCCTTCGTGACCAGCACCTTCTCGTACGTCGCGAACCACTTCGGGAAGTCGTCCTCGTCGGACTTCTGCGGCCCGGCGGTGGTCAGCACGCCGTCCTCGCCGACCGCGTTCTGCGCGAAGCCGAGGCGGCGCGGCTTGGCGCCGGTGCGCGTGAACCAGACCGCGTACGAGTCGCCCTGACCGTTCGGGGGCACCTTCTCGGCCGCGAGCCCAAAGCGCACCGTCCCGTCCTTGCTGCGGAGCAGCCGCATGAAGCCGGCCGCCTGCGAGCCGCTCGCGCCGGTGAGCGCGATGTCGTTGGCGGCCGCCGGGTCGGGCGTGGCCGTCGCGGTCGCGGTGGCCGCGGGCTGGTTCGAGGCCGCCGGAGTCTCCTCGTCGTCGCGCAGCGCGAACATCCACACGAGGAAGCCGGCCACCACCACCGTGACGACACCGAGCACGATCGCTCCGCCCAGCCGCGAGGAGCGGGGACCGGCGCCGGCGGCGGCGGCCACGGGCTCGGCGCGCACGGGCCGCGGGCGGGGTGCGGCGCCGTCGCGGAGCGGCCGCGGGCGCGCGGCCGGCTCACTGGCCTCGGCGGTCTCGGCGGCGTCAGGAATGTCGGGCACCGACCCGCCCAGCACGATCAAGCGCTCGGCGGCCAGCGCTGCCCACTCGCGCGCAGGTTCGCTGCGCGCGATCGCGGTGCGCGTACGGTCGGCCTCGGCGTCGGGCTGCTGGCCCAGCAGCCAGTCCGCGATCCGGCCGCTGTCGACGCCGGCGCGGGGCTCGCCGGCGAGCGCGCGCAGGCCGGCGTCGGCGCGCGCGCGGACGTCCCGCTCGGGAATCGCGAGCAGCTCGGAGAGCTCGCCGTAGGAGCGGCCCTGACGGAGGACCAGTTCGAGTACGGCGCGCTGGTCGGGGGCGAGCGTGTCGAGCGGGGTCATGCGGCGTTGAGAGGGTAGTGTGCCGCGCCTCGTGGAGACCCCGTTTGGCGAGTTCCCGGTCGGCTTCGACCGCCTCTATGGCCTTGAGATCGTCAGCATGGACGAGAACGAGGTGCGCGCGCAGGCGCGCGTGCGCGACGACCTGCGCCAGCCCGCCGGCCTCGTCCACGGCGGCGTGTTCGCGTCGATGGCCGAGTCGATCACCTCGATCGCGACGTGGCTCGCGGTGCACGAGGACGGCAAGAGCGCACAGGGGCTCTCGAACCAGACGAGCTTCCTGCGCCCGATCGTCGACGGCACCATCCACGCCACCGCCCGGCGCCGTCACCGCGGCCGCACAACCTGGGTTTGGGAGGTCGACATCACCGACGACCAGGATCGCCTGTGCGCGTTGGTGCGGATGACCGTGGCCGTGCGGGATATGCCGGCGAACGTCAACCCCGCTGGGTAGGGAAGCTAGGAGATCGGCCGCGATGCCAGGTCCTTGGCGACTAATCCGCGCATACCGCGGATTAGTCGCCAACGACCCGCCCGACTCGCCTCCGTTAATGCCGCAGTTGACGTTCGCTGGCGCTACTTGACCGCCGGCGGCACCCGCCGCCGCGGCCGGTACGCGTTGGTGATCGGCATCCGCCGATCACGCCCGAACGCGCGCGGGGTGATCTTGATCCCCGGGGGCGCCTGGCGGCGCTTGTACTCGGCCCGGTCCACGAGCGCGACCGCGCGTTCGACCGCGTCCGCCGGCAGGCCGGTGCGCTCGAGCTGCTCGAGGTCGAGATCCTCCTCGACGTAGCCCGCGAGGATCGCGTCGAGCGTGTCGTAGTCGCCCAGTGAGTCGGCGTCGCGCTGGTCGTCGCGTAGCTCGGCGCTCGGCGGGCGATCGATGATCGAGCGCGGGACCGGATGCGCGTCGTCGCGTGCGTTGCGGTACTCCACGAGGCGGTAGACGAGCGTCTTCGGCACGTCCTTGATCACCGCGAAGCCGCCCGCCGAGTCGCCGTACAGCGTCGAGTAGCCGACCGAGTTCTCGGACTTGTTGCCGGTCGTGAGCACGAGCCAGCCGAACTTGTTCGAGAGCGCCATCAGCAGGTTGCCGCGGATGCGCGCCTGCAGGTTCTCCTCGGTGATGTCCGGCTCGCGCTCGCCGAACGCGTCCGCGAGCAGCTCCTCGTACACGGACATCGCCTTGCCGATCGGGATCTCGAGCAGCTCGACGCCGACGTTCTCAGCCAGCACCTTCGCGTCGTCGCGCGTGCCGGACGAGGAGTAGCGCGACGGCATCGTCACGCACGTGACGCGGTCGGCGCCGAGCGCGTCGACCGCGATCAGCAGCGTCAGCGTCGAGTCGATCCCGCCCGACAGCCCGATCACGACGCGGTCGAAACCGTTCTTGCGCACGTAGTCGCCCGTGCCGAGCTCGAGCGCCGCGTAGACCTCCGCCTCGGGCTCGAGCAGCGGCGCGACGTCGCCGCCCGCCGGGGCCGCGGGCACGTCCTCGCGCCGTGCCAGCGGCGCGTAGCGGCCAACCTCGGCCAGCGCGCGCCGGACCGGTGTTCGCAGCCGCGTGTCGCGCAGCCGCGCGGTCAGCGCGGCTTGCAGGTCGACGTTGGCCACGGTCAGCGCCTCGGCGAACTGCGGCGAGCGGGCGAGCACCGTTCCCTCGTGGTCGATGAGCAGCGAGTGGCCGTCGAAGACCAGCTCGTCCTGGCCGCCGACGAGGTTGCAGAACGCGACGGCGGACAGGTTGTCGCGCGCCCGCTGGATCAGCATTTGCTCGCGCTCGACGCCCTTGCCCGCGTGGTACGGGGAGGCGGACGCGTTGAGGATCAGCACCGCGCCGGCGAGCGCCTCGTCGGAGGCCGGCGGGCCGGGCGTCCAGATGTCCTCGCAGATCGTCAGGCCGAGCCGCGCGCCGCCGAGGTCGAGCACCGCGCCGCCCTCGCCGACCTGGAAGTAGCGCTGCTCGTCGAACACGCCGTAGTTCGGGAGCACCGCCTTGCGATAGACGGCCTTGAGCTCACCCTCGGCGAGCACCGCGAGCGCGTTGTAGACGTCGTCGGCGCGTTGCGGGAAGCCGACGAGCGCGACGATCCCCTCGGCCTCGCGCGCCAGCTCGTCGATCGCCTCGCCGACGGCATGGAGGAAGTGCTCCTTCAGCAGCAGGTCCTCGGGCGGATAGCCGCTGACGGCCAACTCGGGGAACAGCACCAGCTCGGCGCCGGCATCGCGCGCCTCCGCGATCCGCTCGGCGATCTTCGCGGAGTTGCCTTCGAGGTCGCCGACGGCGCTGTCGATCTGGGCGAGGGCGAGCCGGAGCGGGGGGATCATTCGGGCCATTTCCAGCTCTTATGGTAGGCCCCGGCCGAGCCACGATTCGGCGAACTCGAGCAGGGCCGGGTCGGCAGCGTCACCGGTCTTCAGGATCCGCCGCCAGGCGAGCGCCGTCGCCGGTCCGGCGCCCGGGCGGCGCGCGAGGATCACAGCCTGGCCGGCGGCGGCCAGCTCGGCGTCGAACGGGCCGGCGACCTCGTCCTGCAGGCGGTTGAGCGCAGCTGCAGGCCGCGGCGCGTCATACAGGATCACCACGTTGCCGAGCTCGAGCGCGTGGATGATCTGGTCGTCGGTGAGCGTCGTGTGATCGCGCGTGACGAGGTCGGGCCGGTGGGTGCCGCTGGTGGGCGGCGTGTCGCCGGAGGGCTGCGCGGCCGCGGCGTGGCTCGCGCCTTGGTCCGGCTCCAGCTCTCCGGGCCCTGTGGGCGCGGCGGACAGCTGCGAGTCGTCGCGCGAGCTGAGCACGAGCATCACCACGAGCAGGCCGGCGAGCGCGACGGCCACGCCGAGCGCGACGATCAGTGTGCGCCTCAAGCGCGGCTCTTGGTCCGGCGAGCCGCCGGCCGTGCGCGGCCGCTCCGGCGCGCCCCGTTCTCCGGCACGCCGGCCGCTGCGCCCAGCTCGACGATCGCCGAGTTCAGGTCGGCGGCGAGGTCGTCGAGGTCCGGCATCGCGTCATAGTCGCCGAGCAACCCGAAGAACAGGTGGCCGTCATAGGACATGATCGCGATCCCGAGCGCGGTGTTCTGCACCAGCGGCACCTCCGGGTAGAAGGCGCGCAGCCGGCGGCCGAGCATGTAGAGCGCGAACTGCGGGCCGGGCACGTTCGTGACCGTCACGTTGAAGAGCCGCTGGAGCGACTGCAGCCGCGCACCCTGATTGAGCAGCGTCGGGGCGGCGAAGCCGGCAAGCTGGGTGAGCGTCTTGGCGCCGATCGCCTGCGCCGACTTCTTCAGATCGCCGAGCGCCTCGTGCACGACCCGGTAGCGCTCGAGCGGGTCCCCGATGCCGACCGGCAACGGCGCATAGATCGCGGCCACCTTGTTGCCAAGGTCGCCGCGCTCGTCCTCGGCCCGCACCGAGACCGGCACCATCGCCTTCAGCTCCTGGCCCTCGGGATCGCGCCCGCGCCGCTCCAGGTGCGCGCGCAGCGCACCGGCCACGACCGTCAGCACGACGTCGTTGACCGTCCCGCCGAGCGCGCCCTTGATCGCCTTGAAGCGCTCGAGGTCGGCCGACGCCCAGGCGAACCGCCGGTGCGGGCCGATACGCGTGTTCAGCGGGCTCGCGGGCGCGCCGCCCATCCCGGCGGACGCCATCGACGCGAGACCGGCGATCGCGCGCGCGGCCGAGGTGGTCGTCTCGCGCGGGTTGGTGAGCAGTCCGGCCGCGGCGCGCGCGGCCTCCAGCGGCAACCCGCTGCGTTCGGTCACCGCATCCGCGAACAGCGCCATGCCGCTGGGCTCCGGGCGCGGATACCAGGCCGGGCCGGGATCGGCCTCGGGCGGATCGGGCTCGAGATCGAACATCACGTTCATGATGTCCACGCCGGAGATGCCGTCGACGAGCGCGTGGTGCGTCTTGCACACGATCCCGAACTGGTCCTCGCCGACGCGGTGGACGAGCCACATCTCCCACAGCGGCTTGGAGCGGTCGAGCGACTGCGAGAAGACGCGGCCGGCGAGGTTCTTCAGCTCGTGCTCGGACGCCGGCTCTGGCAGCGCGGTGTGGCGGACGTGGTATCCGGCGTTGAAGTGCGGGTCGTCGACCCACACCGGGCGGGCCTGCGCGAGCGGCGGGAACGCCAGCTTCTGGCGGTAGCGCGGAACCAGGTGCAGCCGATTCTCGATCTGCGCGACGAAGTCGTCGTAGGCGGGCGCCTCGCCGTCGAAGACGAGCACGGAACCCACGTGCATATGGGCCCCGCCCTTCTCGAGTGCGAGAAACGATGCGTCGAGGCCGGTGAGCCGGTCGGGGTTGGCCACGTCCACCGATTGTTGCGGGTTCGCCGATTGCTCGCAAACGCTGTGTGATTGCGCGCACAAGGATTTCTGGCCAAACCCGCTACCGTGCGCCGCCGTTCGGCCATGCCGAGCCGCGGAGCGCACGATGCGCCCGCGGGCGGGACCGCGTTCGCGCGCACCGAGACCGGTTCGCCTGCCAGGCGATCCGCTCCTTCGTCGCGCTCGCCTTCGGCGACGTGTGACCCCGCAGGCAGTCAGGCCAGATTTCAGGAGGTCCCATGCGACCGGCACCCATGTCGCGCGCCGCTGTGATGGCAGGCGCAGTGAGTCTTGCAGTACCCCTCGTGGCACCGGTGGCCGCTGATGCGGACGTTGCTGCCGTCGGGGTGAAGAAGAAACGAATGCACATTCGCGCCGGCCACCGGGTGTCCGTCGCGGGCACTGTCCAGCCGCGCACGGCGGGCGTCATCGCCTCGCTGCAGATCCGCCGCCGCGGGAAGTGGCGGACGATCGACCGCAACCACACGTCGGCGTCAGGCCGGTACGTGCTGCGCGACCGCCTCCGGCGGCCGCAGAGCGTCCGTGCGCGCGTGCTCGTGAGCGGTGTCGATCGGTCGATCGGGCGCTTGAACGTCTATCGCTCGGCGAACGCGTCGTGGTACGGCCCCGGTCTCTACGGCAACCATCTCGGCTGCGGCGGGACGCTGTCGCCGGGCCGGATCGGCGTCGCCCACAAGTCGCTGCCGTGCGGCAGCCGGCTGACGCTGCGCCACGGCGCGCGGACCGTCCGCGTGCGCGTGATCGACCGCGGCCCGTACGTCGGCGGTCGCGAGTTCGACCTCACCGAAGCGACCGCCCGGAGGCTGCACTTCCGCGGCCACGGGGCGATCCT
Source organism: uncultured Solirubrobacteraceae bacterium (assembly GCA_963792385.1). Taxonomy (GTDB): domain Bacteria; phylum Actinomycetota; class Thermoleophilia; order Solirubrobacterales; family Solirubrobacteraceae; genus DASSUW01. The sequence continues at coordinate 314,347 of CAWBVZ010000007.1, forward strand.
CAGCACCCGCTGACGGTCCGGCCGCGGGCGTACGCTGGTCGGCGTGCCGCCTGCGCCAAAGCGCATCATCGCCCACCTCGACTGCGACGCTTTCTACGCGACGGTCGAGTTGCTGCGGCACCCGGAGCTGGTCGGCAAGCCGGTGATCGTCGCCGGCTCCGGGCCGCGGGCGGTCGTCACGACCGCGAGCTATGAGGCGCGCGCGTACGGCGTGGGGTCGGCGATGCCGGCCTCGCGCGCGCGCCGGCTGTGCCCGGACGCGGTCGTCATCCCGCCCGACTTCACGGCCTACCGGGAGACGTCGAAGCGCGTCTGGGAGCTGGTCGGCGAGCGGCTCGACCGCCTGCAGCAGGTGGGGATCGACGAGGCGTACGCCGAGCTGACGGGCGTCGAGAAGCCGCTGCGCGTGCTGCGCGAGCTGGTCGCCGCCGTCAAGGAGGCGACCGGGATCGTGATCTCGATCGGCGTCGGCCCGTCGCGGCTGGTCGCCAAGTGCTGCAGCGACCTCGGGAAGCCGGCCGGCTTCGTCGCGATGGGCCGCGAGGAGGCGTGTGTGCGCTTCGCCACCGCGCCGACGAGCCGCGTGCCCGGGATCGGGCCCAAGACCGCCGACCGCCTGGCCGAGCTGGGGCTGCGCACGATCGCCCATCTTCAGCAGGCGGACGAGGAGCGGCTGGCGGCCCGCTTCGGCGCGAACACCGCGCGCTTTCTGAAGGCACGCGCCCAGTTCGAGGACGACTCGCCGGTCGAGACCGAGCGCGTCGCCGCGAAGTCCGTGTCGAGCGAGCGCACCTTCGACACGGACATCTCCGACCTCGAGCGCCTCGAGGCCGTTCTGCGGGAGATGTCGCGCGAGCTGTGCGACGGGCTCCAGCGCCGCGGCCGGCGCGGGCGCACGATCGCGATCAAGGTGCGGCTCGACGACTGGACGACGGTCACGCGTGCGCGCACGGTCGAGGCGGCGACGAACGACGTCGCGCAGGTGATCGAGGTCGCCGTCGAGCTCCTGCGCGCGTACGCGCCGCCGCGGCCGGTGCGCCTACTCGGCGTGCGCCTGGCGAGCTTCGTGGACGTCGAGCCCGAGCCGCGCCGCGCGCCCGCCGCGGCGACTGGGCAGCTGGCGCTGCCGCTCTAGCTCCTACCGCGGTCGGGTACACCGTCGCTGTGCGCTGGACGATGCTGGCGATCGTGCTCGTGGTGGGGGCCGCGGGATGTGGGGGAGGGGAGTCGCTCACCCACGCCGAGTGGGCGCAGCGTGCGGACGCGGCGTGCAAGCGGGCGGGTAACGCGATCGTCAAGCGCGGCTGGGCCGAAGATCTGCGGGCGCTCCAGACGGTCTCGTCGGACGCCGCCACGGACGTCCGCACGGCGATCGCCGAGATCCAGCGCCTGCCGGTTCCGGACGGCTCGACGGCGCGCGTGCGGCCGTTCCTCGCCGGCCTGCGCGAGCTCGCCCCGATGCTCGATGACCTGATCCGCGCGAGCACGGCGGTGGACAAGGGCGACCTACAGGCGATCGCCACGCACGTCGGCCTCACGCTGTCCACGCTCCGGTCGTCGGCGCGCGGCGCCGGCCTGCGCCGGTGCGTGCAGCACGGCGAGCACCGCTTGCTGCAGGACGCCATCCGCGCCCCGCTGGCCGCCGACGAGCTGGCGCGGATCGATCGAGGCTTTCCGACGCTCGGGCACTTCACGCCGCGTGCCTTGCGCCGCGTCTGGGACGGGCTGCGCGACGTGACGGTGCAGCTCGCGATCCTCGACCCCCCGAGCTGGGCCCGTGACGAGATGGACGCGTACAAGGCCGCGGTCTCGGAGTACGAGTTCCGCGTCTTCGTATCCCAGGAGCGGGTGGCGGCCGGAGCCTCCCGGCCCGGACCACACTTCATCCGGGCGTTCGCCGCGGTGGGCCGCACGCACGACCGCCTGACGCGGGCGCTGCAGGCGGCGCCGGTCGGCGTCTCGGACGCCGTTCCCGACGAGACGGCTTGAGAGCCCGTTTCAGAAGTCGGCACGCCCGGATACGGACGATCCGCGGCGCCAGCCACCACCCGCGGGCTCGCCGATAACCCCACTATCGGCTTCACCCACGTGCGGCGCCTGGCATCCACGGCTCGGCCGTCCCGGCCGGGCCTCTCGTTCTGAAACGGACTCTCTAGTACAGCGCGCTGGCGAGCTTGCGGCGCGACTCGCGCGCCACCGGGTGCTCGACGCCGAGGTCGTCGAGGACTCCGACGACGGCGCGGCGCAGATCCTCGCGGCGGTCGCCCTCGTCGTCGTCGGCGATCGCGGCGATCAGCTCGTCGAGCCCGCGCTCGACGTCGCCGTCGTCAAGGGCCGCGAACGCGCTGCTGAGCGCCGGGTCGTCGCCGAGGCGGATGCGGGCGGCAAGGCCGTCGGCCGCGAACGAGCCGCCGACGTTGGCGAGGAGGCCGAGCGCCTCCTCGTTGTCGCCGCGCTCGTGCAGCAGCCGGGCGAGCGCGAGCGAAGCGTCTGCGCGGCCGGGATCGAGCTCGATCGCGCGCCGGAGTGACTCCTCGTCGCCCGTCTCCACGAGCCCGTCGGCCTCCGACGGCAACAGCTCGTCGAAGAAGCGCTGGACCTGCGGCGGCGGCTGCGCGCCCACGAACTCCGCGACGATCTGGCCGTCCTTGAACGCTTTGACGGCCGGGATGCCCTGGATGCCGAACGCGGCGGCCAGCTGCTGGTTGGCGTCGGTGTCGAGCTTGGCGAGCGCGACGTCGCCCTCGTGCTCGTTCGCGATGCGCTCCAGCACCGGCGTGAGCTGGCGGCACGGCCCGCACCACTCGGCCCAGAAGTCGACGACCACGGGCATCTCGTGCGAGCGCTCGATCACGTCCTGCTCGAAGGTCGCCTCACTGGTGTCGAAGATCACGACTACGAGGATAGACCGGGTCGGGTAGACCTTCAGGGGTGAGCGAGCTGACGATCGACTCCGGTGGTGTCCGGCTGGCGGGCGAGGAGGCCGGTGACGGCATCCCGGTCGTGCTCCTGCACGGCCTGACCGCGACGCGGCGCTACGTGGTGATGGGCTCGAAGAACCTCGAGCGCGGCGGCCACCGGGTCGTCGCCTACGACGCTCGTGGCCACGGCCGGTCGGAGCCTGCGCCGGAGTACACCTATGACGCGCTCGCCGCCGACCTGCTCGCCGTGCTCGACGACCGCGGGATCGACCGCGCGGTGCTCGCCGGCGCTTCGATGGGAGCCCACACGCTGATCCGGCTCGCGCTCGACCACCCCGAGCGTGCAGCCGCGCTCGTCGTCATCACGCCCGCGTTCGAGCCCGGCGGCGATCACGACCTCGAGCGCTGGGACGCGCTGTCACGCGGCCTCCGCGAGGGCGGCGTCGACGGCTTTATCGCGGCCTACGGCGAGCCGGACGTGCCGGAGTCGTTCCGCGACACGATCCGCACCGTCCTGCGCCAGCGCCTGTCCGCGCACGAGCATCCCGAGGCGGTCGCGGATGCGCTGTCGGCGGTGCCGCGCTCGGACCCGTTCGGCTCGTGGGACGAGCTCGCCCGCCTCGACCTCCCGGTGACGGTCGTGGCGAGCCGCGACGAGGCCGACCCCGGCCACCCGTACGCGGTCGGGGAGCGCTATGCCGAGACGATCCCGGGCGCGCAGCTGCGCTCGGAGGAGCCGGGCAAGTCCCCGCTCGCCTGGCAGGGAGGGCAGCTCTCGCGCGTGATCGCCGAGACGGCTGAGAAGGTGTAGCGATGCGTGTCATCGCCGCCGCCGTGCTCGATCCGCGCGGCCTGCTGCTCGTGAGCAAGCGCGCGGCGCCGGACGTCTACTACCTCCCGGGCGGCAAGCCCGATCCGGGTGAGCAGCCGCTCGACTGCCTCGGCCGCGAGCTCGCCGAGGAGCTCGGCGTCGGGATCGAGTCGGCCGAGCCGTTCGCCGAGGTCCGCGCGGTGGCCGCGCTCGAGGGCGTGGCGATGCGGATGACCGTCTTCCTCGCCCGCCTCGCAGGCGTCCCGAGGCCGGCGGCGGAAATCGCGTCGCTGCGGTTCTGGCCGCACGACGCCGGCCTCGCGCTCGCCCCGGCGGTCCGCGATTGCGTGATCCCGCGGCTGCGCGACGCCGGCCGGCTTTAGGCGGCCGCTCATCCGGCGTCGACGACGGCGTCGATCGTGAGCGCGCCGCGCGCCCGCGCCACCGACACGCGGTGATGGCCGTCGCGGACGGCGTACCGGTCGCCGACGCGGACGACCGAGATCGGCGGCAGCACGGTGCCGCGGTGCTCGGCGAGCCACACGCGCTGCCAGCGGCTGCGGGCGGGCGAGGCGGGCCGGAAGGCGGGGTCGAACATGGTCGCGCGGCTGGGCTCGACGGTTCCGCAGATCGCCGTGAGCGGGACCTCGCGGACACCGCGGCCGACCCTCGCGCCGCCCCGCACCGCGCGTTCGTCGTACACGGCCAGCTGCCTGCACTCGGCGGACTCGCGGCGAAGCCTGCGCAGCAGGTCCGAAAGGCGGCGAACGCGCGCCTCGCGCGTGAACGCCCGCTCGGCGTCGATCACTGATGAACCGGTCAGCAACATGCTCTGCATGATGCGCCGAGACGCGCGGCCTTACATCGGGCGAATGCAAGCGATCTGAGGCGGTCACCCCTTACCCGCTGTCGAGCGACCCCTTACCCTCCCGCCGGATGTCCGCAGCCGGCTATAGCGGCACCCCGCTGCCCAAGAAACTCGGCATCAAGCCGGGGCAGCGCGTGCTGCTGCTGTCAGCGCCGGAACCGTTCGAGGAGAGCACGCTCGGGGAGCTGCCGGAGGACGTAAGGGTCGCGCACCGGCTGGGCGGTAAGGCCGACGTGATCGTGTCGTTCCACACCGTGCGCGCGGATCTCGCGAAGCGGATGCCGAGGCTGCGCGACGCGATGGAGCCCGCGGCCGGTCTGTGGATCGCGTGGCCCAAGCGGGCGTCGAAGGTCGAGACGGACCTGACCGAGGACGTGGTGCGGGAATTGGCGCTCGCCAACACGCTCGTGGACAACAAGGTCGCGGCGATCGACGCCATATGGTCAGGTCTGCGTCTGGTGATCCGGTTGCGCGATCGCTAGCTTCATTCTCATGAGCGAGCCGCTACCCGAAGACCAGCGCCTGAAGGAGATCTCCCCGAAGGCCTACGAGCATCCAGCCGATCGCGCGGCGACGGCTGCGCTGCAGTCCATCCCGATGATGGACGTGGTGGTGCGCAAGCTGATCGAGTTCGGCTACGAGCGCGCGCTGCACCAGGTGTTCCTGGCCGGCTCGGTGAAGCTCGGGTCCGAACAGCTGCCTGAGGTGTGGGCGATGCACCGCAGCGCGTGCGCGCGGCTCGACCTTCAGGAGGTGCCCGACCTCTACCTGACCCAGTTCCCGGTCACCAACGCGGCGGCGATCGGGTCCGGGCGACCGATGGTGATGGTCAACTCGGGCTCCGTGGCGCTGTTCGACGAGGAGGAGCTGCGGACCGTGCTCGGGCACGAGGCCGGGCACATCCTGTCCGACCACACGATGTACAGGACCGCGCTGATGATCCTGCTGTCGATCGGCGTGCGCGGGCTCCCGACGATGGCCGGTCTGCCGCTGCTGGCGGTCAGGATCGCGCTGCTCGAGTGGTTCCGCGCTGCCGAGCTCAGCGCCGACCGCGCTGCCACGCTCGTCAACCGCGATCCGCTGGTCACCTCCCGCACGCTGATGGTGATGGCCGGCGGCGCCGCGTCGCGCAAGATGAACCTCGACGCCTTCCTCAAGCAGGCGTCCGCGTACGAGGAGTGGGAGCCCGGCTGGGACAAGCTGTCGCGGATCCGGGTCGAGCTCGCGCAGACCCACGCGTTCCCGGTCAAGCGCGTGTCGGAGCTGATGAAGTGGGTCCGCTCCGGCGAGTACGACACGATCATCAACGGCACCTTCGCGCGCCGCGGCGATCCGGTCGACGTGCGCCACGAGGCCGGCGACGCGGCTGAGCACTACGCCGAGCGCTTCCGCAACCTGTTCAAGGAGTTGGGCCTGGGCGTGGACAAGGCCGGCGGCAAGGTCGGCGACGCCACCGAGAAGCTCGCCGACTGGCTGCGCGACCGCTCCTGACGGAGCGGCCGCGCGAGCGACTGACTACTTGGCCGGGGCGATCGGGTGGTTCGAGCGGAAGATGTCCGCCGGGTCGACCTGCGCCTTGATGTGCGCCAGATGGCGGTGCGTGACCTCGTCGTAGAACGAGCGTGAGTCGACCGTGTTCTCCTCGAAGTTGAGGTAGCCGCGGCCGGCGTCCCATGGCGCCATCGTGGACTTGAAGCCGGGCAGCGCCACCTGCAGCCCGGCAACCAGCTCCGGGCTTGCCGGGATGCCGGCGGCGAACGCCAGGTACCCGGCCTCGAGCGTCGGCTGCGCGCCGTGGCCCGGCTTGCTGACGGCCAGCGCCCCGCCGAGGTGGCGAAGCTCGGCGATCAGCAGCGGCGATCCGGAGTCCGGGCCGGCGGCTGCGAGGAACGCGTCGATCGCCTCTGCCGGCGCGTCGTGCAGGAGGCGGTGCTCGGTCAGCACCGGCACCGGGTTCTCGGGGTCGTTGTGCAGCCGCGAGAGCGCGACCGGCTCGACCATGTCGAAGGTGTCGATCTCCGGCTCGAGGTTGCGCAGCGCCTGCACGATCTCGGCGCCGAACGCACGGCTGCCGAGGATGGCGGCGTCGATCGTCACCAGCGCGCGGCCGCGGAGCATCTCCGGCACGTCCGGGATCGGCGGCAGCTGCAGGATCCGGGCGGCGGAGGTGACCTCGTCCGGGACGGTCAGCGTCCACTCGCGCCAGGCGTGCATGACCTCGGCCGCGCGCTCCCACGGCCAGAACATGGCTCCGGCGTAGAGCTCCGGGACCGGGTACAGCGCGATCTCCATCGCGGTCACGACGCCGAAGCTGCCGCCGCCGCCGCGGAGCGCCCAGAAGAGGTCCGGATCGTGGTCGGCGTCGACGCGGCGCAGCCGGCCGTCGGCGGTCACGATCTCGATCGCGAGCACGCTGTTGGCGGACAGGCCGTGCTTGCGCGCGAGCCAGCTGACGCCGCCACCGAGGGAGTAGCCGACGACACCGACGTCAGGCGACGAGCCCGCCAGCGGGGCGAGGCCGTGCTCGGACGCGGGCGCCGTGACCTCGAGCCACAGCGTGCCTGCGGCGACGCGAGCGCGGCGCGCGACCGGGTCGATGACGACGCCGCGCATCCGCGAAGTGCTCAGCAGCACGGTGTTCTCGAGCGAGCCGAGCGGCCCCGCGTTGTGGCCGGTGCCCTGGGGAGCGACGCGCAGGCCGTTCTCGCGGGCGTAGTCGACGATCGCGACGACGTCGTCGGCGTTCTCGGGGAACGCGACGAGCGCGGGGCGCTGGTCGACGGCGAGGTTCCAGGCCTGGCGGGCCTGGTCCCAGGCGGTGTCGGCCGGCCCGACGACGTCGCCGCTGATGCGCGTAAAGAGGTGGTGGGCGTCCCGGCGGGGGCGCTCGCTGATCAGCATGTTCGGATGACTCCTGGGGAGGCGGGGGAGGGGAGAAGCGATGCGACGATCCTCGTCGGCCACGCCCCCCACCGCATCGGGGGAATCCCTAGGGGTCGCCGCTACAAGACGCGCAGCGGGCGGCTGCGCTTGATGCCGCCGACCTGCACCGTCACGCGGTACTTCGTGTGACTGCGCGGGCGCAGGCGGACGCGGTACGCGCCGCTGCGGACGCGCAGCAGGCGCCGCCGCTCGCGCACCCAGTGGCGGCGGACGCGACGGTCGAGCGTGAGCTGCACACGCGTTGCAGGCGATGCGGTGCCGGACACCTGCACCGACTGGCCGGCGCGCATCCGGCTGCGGCCGAGCTTGATGTTGAGCTGCGGAATCAGCGTCACGGCGCGCGGCGCGGACTCCATCCGCGGGCGCGTGGCGTCGCCGGCGAACACGGCACGCAGCCGTCCGGTGGCGCGCAGCTCGACCGGCGCTCGCCAGCTCCCGTCGACGCCGCACACGGCCGCGGCGAGCCGCTTCCACACGGTGCTGCCGGCCGCCAGGAACTCGATGTCGAGCGGCAGACCGGCCGCGGACGAGGCGTCGGGGAAGCGCAGGTAGCCGGTCACGTCGGTCTGCCGCAGCCCGCGCACGGTGCCCGGCGCGTACATCGATAGGCCCACGCCCGGCCCGGCGTACTGCGCCGCGGCGGTGCGGAGCTGTGCCAGCTGCGTATACAGCGTGTCGCCCGGGCAGGCCGTGTTGTTGGCGTTGCGGTGACCGGAGATGCGCTCGAACGTCACGGGCGTTCCTGCCGGGTAGCGGTTGGTCTCACCGCCCGCGGACGTCACAGTCACCGTGCCGCTGGTCGGCACGGCGTGGACAGAGAGCTTCCAGCCGATCACGCGCGCGAGCGCGTCCATCCCAGCGGGCGTCTGCGCGATCGACGTGAACGTTCCGAGGCACGCCACGCCGGTGGAGACGCTGTTGAAGCCCTGCGCCTGGGCGCCGACGATCGGCTGGTCGATCCCGCCCGCACGGCCTTCGAAGATCTGGCCGTACTTGTCGACGAGGAAGTTGTAACCGATGTCGTTCCAGCCGTTGCTGTTGCGGTGGAAGCGGGCGATGCCGAGCACGATCCCGGCCGAGTCCTCGGGCCCGTAGTCGTTCGCGGTCACGGTGTGGTGCACGAAGGCGATCTGGACCTCGCCGAACAGCGGCGGCTCGCGCGGCGGGACCGAGTCGGCGCCCCACTCGCTGCGGCTGATGATCGCCGGCGGCGCCCCGACCTGCGGGCGGCGGGCGCTGCGTGCGCGGCGGCGCAGCCGGCGACCGACGCGGCGCGCCAGCGTCGCGGTCGGCAGGGCGCGCACGAAGCGGGCGCGCAGGGCGCGTGGCGCACCGCGCATGCGCAGCTGGAACTCGTCGGCGGCGCCCACGAACGCGGGGTCTGTGCCAGCCGGTACGCGACCGTCGTCAGGCGCGTGGTCGCCGCTCGCGTGCAGCGGCGCCCACTCGGTCCAGTGGCCGCCGTGGCGGCGTGCGCGGACCTGCGCCTCAGCGCTCGAGCCGTGCGCCCAGCGCAGGCCGATCAGGTCGAACCGCCGGGGCGCGCGCAGCACTGGCGTCGTGCGCCAGCCACCCGCGCCGGCGGCAGCGGCGCGCCCGTCGAAGACACCGTCGAGGCCGAGCTCGAACAGCCCAGCGGGCCGCGCGGCGAGCGCCGGCGCGGAGGGGCGGAGAGCGCCGGCGAAGGTGGCCAGCGCGCCTGCTTGGAGGATCTGCCTGCGGGTGAGGGAACGTCGGGGCACGAGCTTCAGAACACGCGAAGGGCTCGAACGTAGCGTGCCCAGTCCGCGATCCTGCAGGACGCCGTGCGGGGACCGCTACCGGTCGGAGCAATCCGGGCAGGCGCCGCGCAACACGATGTCGTGGCCGCCGACCGTGTAGCCGAGGCGCTCGCCGAGCCCGTCGATCAGGCGCTCGAGCTCCGGATCCTCGAACGCGTCCATCTTCCCGCAGTGATCGCAGATCGCGTGGTGGTGATGGTCGCCGCTGGGGTCGGCCGGCTCGAAGCAGGCGGTGCCGTCGACGTCGATCCGGTGTACGAGCTTCAGCTGCGCCAGCACGTCGAGCGCGCGGTACACGCTGGCCAGCCCGACCGACCTGCCTCGGCCGCGCAGCTTGTCGTGGATCTCCTGTGCGCTGAGGCAGCAATCCTGTCGCGCCAGCAGGGAGAGGACCTCCTCGCGAGCGCCGCCCGCGCGGTGCCCGGCACGCGACAGCTCGCGGTGCGCGTGGTCGCTCCAGTGCGTGCGGGCCGTCGCCATCGTGCGGATGGTAGCGCCGATAAATGAAAATGAGAATGAGTGTCAGTATGCTGGCCCGATGCGTTTCCCGGTCTGGCTCCTGCTCGCGGCTGTGGTCGCCCTCGCCGCCGGTTGCGGTGAGGACGACAAGGCGGCCGGGCGTGGGGGACCGGATCACCGTCGTCGCCACCACCACGCAGGTCGCCGACTTGGTGCGCAACGTCGGCGGCCCGCAGGTCGAGGTCGTGCAGATGCTCGCGGCGAACGCCGACCCGCACGAGTACGAGGTGCGCCCGCGCGACGTGCAGGCGCTCGCCGACGCGGACGTGATCGTCCGCTCGGGAGGCGACGTCGACGAGTGGCTCGACGAGGCGATCGACGGCTCCGGCACCGACGCCCCGGTGCTGACGCTGAGCAACGGCGTCAGGCTGCGAGGCGACGATCCGCACTGGTGGCAGGACCCGCGCAACGCGGTCGTCGCCGTCGGCGAGATCCGCGCCGCGCTCGACAAGGCCGACGCGAGCCAGGCGAGCGTCTATGACGCCAACGCGGCGGCGTACACCTCCAAGCTGACCAGGCTCGACCACGCCGTCGCCGCCTGCATCGCCAAGGTCCCGCACGCCCAGCGCAAGCTCGTGACCACGCACGACGCGCTCGGCTACTACGCCGAGCGCTACGGCATCGACGTCATCGGGGCCGTGATCCCGTCGCTCAGCACCGAGGGCCAGCCGTCCGCCGGCGACACGGCGAAGCTCGTGCAGACGATCAAGGACACGGGCGTGAAGGCGATCTTCGCCGAGAGCTCCGTGAGCCCGAAGGTCGAGGCGGCGATCGCGCGCGAGACCGGTGCCAAGGTCGGCAAGGCGCTGTGGGCCGACACGCTCGGGCCGGAAGGATCCGACGGGGCGACGTACCTGCAGTCGATCGCCTCGAACACGCGCGCGCTGGTCGACGGCTTCAGCGGCGGCTCCGTGCGCTGCTCGCTCTGATGCCGGCGCCGTTCGACACCCCGTTCATGCAGCGCGCGTTGCTCGAGATCCTGCTGCTGGCGGGGCTCGCCGGCGTGCTCGGCTCGTGGATCGTCCTGCGCCGCCTTGCCTTCTTCACGCACGGCGTCGGCACCGCGGCGTTCCCCGGGCTCGTCGTCGCTGGCCCGGCCGGCGTCGCGTCGCAGCTGACCGGCCTCGCCGCCGCGCTGCTGTACGCGGGCGGGGTCGAGTGGCTCGGTCGCACGCGGCGGGTCGCGGTCGACGCGGCCACAGGCCTCGTGCTCGTGGCGGCGCTCGCGATCGGCGTCGTGCTCGCCTCCGACGTGTTCGAGTCCAGTGCCGGCGTCGACCGGCTGCTGTTCGGCAGCCTGATCGGCCTCAGCGACCGCGACCTGTGGCTGACGGCGCTCGCCCTGGTGGCCGCGCTGGTGCTGCACGTCGCCCTGCGCCGCTCGTGGCTCGCGCAGGGCTTCGATCCCGGCGCGGCACGGGGGCTCGGCGTGCGCGCGGAGGTCGCCGACCGGCTGCTGCTGCTCGCCGTCGCGGGCGCGGCAGTGGTGGCGCTCGACGCCGTCGGGGCGCTGCTGGTGACGGCCGTGCTCGTGATCCCGGCGGCGACGGTTCGGCTCGTCGCGCCGAGCGTGGCGACGTTGCAGGTGGGCACCGTGGCGCTCGCGGCGGTCGAGGGCGTCGCCGGTCTGTGGCTCGCCTTCGAGCTGAACATCGGCCCCGGGCCGGCGATCGCCGTGCTCGGCGGCGCGTTGTTCGCCGCGGTCTCGGTCGCCGGGGCCGTGACGAGGCGATGGGCATGAGCGACTCACCCGTGGTCGTCGAGGGCCTGGCCGGCGGCTACACCGCGGGAGCGGACGTGCTGACCGGCGTCTCGTTCGCGCTGGAGGCGGGCACGATCGCGGCCGTGCTCGGCCCCAACGGCGGCGGCAAGACCACGCTGTTCCGGGCGCTGCTCGGCGAGCTGCCGCTGCGGCGCGGGACCGTCAGCCTCGCCAAGACGCCCGCGTACGTGCCGCAGACCGACCGCACGCGGCTCGACTTCCCGGTGAACGCGCTCGACGTCGTGCTGATGGGCGCCTACAACCGGACGCCGAGCTGGCGCCGGCTCGCGCGCGCCGACCGCGAGGCCGCGCGTGCGTCGCTCGACCGCGTCGGTCTCGTCGATCAGGCGCGTCGGCGGTTCGGCGCGCTGTCCGGCGGCCAGCGCCAGCGCGTGCTGATCGCCCGCGCGCTGCTCCAGGACAGCCCGGTGATGCTGCTCGACGAGCCGCTGTCCGGCGTCGACGCGGTCAGCGCCGCGCGCATCGACGCGGTGTTCGACGAGCTCCGCGCCGAGGGCCGCGTGCTGCTCGTGGCGACCCACGACGTCGAGCAGGCGCGCCGCTGGGACCGCGTCGTCTGCCTCAACGGCGAGCAGGTCGCGTTCGGCGCACCCGCTGCGGTGCTGACCACCGACGTGCTGCGCCGCACCTACGGCGCCGAGCTGGTCGTGCTGGCGGGCGGCGAGACCGCGGTGGCCGTCGACCACCACTCGCACTGATGCTCGACTGGCTGCTCGACCCGTTCTCCGGCCCGCTGATGCAGCGCGCGCTGGCAGAGGTGCTGATCGTCGCCGTCGCGTGCGGCCCGCTCGGCGTGTGGGTGCTGCTGTACCGCCAGAGCTACGCCGCCGAGTCGATCTCCCACGCGATGCTGCCGGGCCTCGTCGTCGCGTCGCTCGCAGGCGCGTCGCTGCTGCTGGGCGCCGCTGGGGGCGTGATCGTGGCGGCGGTGGCGATCGCGCTAGCCGGGCGCGACGAGCGGCTGGGCGGCGACGTCGGCGTGGCGGTCGCGATCAGCGCACTGTTCGGTCTCGGGGCGGTGCTCGCGCTCTCGCCGGACGTTCCGGCGCGGTTGGGAGAGCTGATGTTCGGCGACCTGCTGGGCGTCACCGGCGGCGACCTCGTCGAGGCGGCGGTGCTGGCCGGGGGAGTGGCCGTCGCGCTTGTGCTCGCACACCGGCGGCTGGCGCTGAGCGTGTTCGACCGTGCGGCCGCGCCGTCGCTCGGCGCGCGGCCGGCGCGCTGGGAGCTGGCGCTGCTCGCGCTGCTCGCGATCTGCACGGTGGCGGCCGTGCGCGGGCTCGGCAACCTGCTCGTGGTCGCCCTGATCCTCGCTCCCGGCGCGGCTGCGCTGAACGTCGCGCCGCGGCTGCCGGCGGCGCTGGCGCTGTCCGCGGCGCTCGCCGCACTGGCCGGTGTGCTCGGGCTTCTTGCCTCCTACCACTGGCAGGTCGCGGCCGGCGCGTCGGTCGCGCTGGCGGCCGTTGGGCTGTTCTTCGTGTCGCTGTTCGTGCCCTCCCGGACAGGTTCGCTCGACACGAACGCTTAGGTAGCCCTAATATCCTGCCCGCCAGGTCGGATTAGGGGAACCTAAGGTGAGGACGACAATGATGAAAAGCAAGCTGCTGGTGGCCGTGGTCGCCGCCGCCGCGCTCGCCGGTTGCGGCGGGGATGACTCCAAGCCCGCTGCCGAGACGACTCCGGCGGCCGCCGCCGAGCCGGATCTCACCGCGATCAAGGACTACCTGCTCGAACACACCACGAACCTTCAGGAGCAGACCGCGACGCTCGCCGCCGACGCCGACGCGTACCACGCGGCGGCCGAGGAGGCCAGCTTCGACTACACCAAGCTGCTCGCCGACCGCCGCGACGAGGTCGCCGGCATGGTCGAGAAGATGCAGGGGACGTTCCGGACCGCCAACCCGGCCTACGAGGAGATGGAAGGCGTGGTCGCCGGGGTGCCCGAGCTGGCCGATTTCGACGTCATCCTCGACGCGGGCAGCGACAAGTCCGACCCCGAGACGGCCGTGCCGTTCTCGATCAAGACGCCCGCCGGCAAGACGTTCGAGCAGCCCGGCAATTTCTTCTTCCTGCTCGAGACGTCGTTGTGGGGGACCGAGCCCAAGTTCGCCGCCAAGGGCGTGAAGGCGGATCTGGACGGCGATGGCAAGGTCGAGTTCGGCGAAGCCGTGCCGGACGCCGACTTCCTCGTCGCCGCCGCGAAGGACTTCGCGACCAACGCGAAGGACCTCGACACGGCGGCGCGTGCGTGGGAGCCGACGACGCAGGACGCGTTCACCGCGCTCGTCGTGATGACGCCGACGATGTCCGAGTACTTCGAGGCGTGGAAGCAGTCGCGCTTCGTCGCGGGCGCCAAGTCGAAGGAGAGCGGGTTCGTGGCCGCCTCGCGGCTCCAGGACATTGCCGACATCCTCGGCGGGCTCGTCCTCGTCTACGACCAGGTTGAGCCCTCGGTGGCGGAGGCCGACGCGCAGCAGGCCAAGCAGACGGGCACCGAGCTGAAGGACCTGCACGAGTTCGCCGCGCAGTTGCGCGACGAGGAGGCCGGCGGACGCAAGTTCACGGCCCGCGAGGCCGACACGCTCGGCTCGGATGCGCAGGACCGCGCGGAGGCGATCGCCGGCCAGGTCAGCCAGGCCGCGGGCCAGCTCGGCATCAAGCTGGAGAGCTAGGGATCGACGCGTGCGGCGTGCCGTACTCCTGCTGACGGCGCTTGCGGCCATGCTGGCCGCAGCGCCGGCGGCCACGGCAGCGCCGCCGGCCTGGCGCGCGGCGAACGACGTGCGCGACGCGCTGTTCGACGCCCAGACGGAGCTGATCGTCGGCTCCAACGCGTCCGCCGGGCGTGAGGTGGCGCGCGCGCGGGCCGCCTACGCCGGCCAGCTCGCGCCGCGGCTGCGCGCCGCCGACCGTGACGCCGACGCCGCGGTCCGGGCCGGCTTGCGCGACGCCGGACTGGCGGCGCGGGCGGGCGACTCGGTCCGGCTCGCCGCCGCCCGGGGCGCCACCCGCGCGGCGATGTTCCGCGGCGCGTACGCCGCCACGCTGGCCGCCGTCGAGCGCGGCGACGCCGCACAGGCGCGCGGCTGGCTGATGCTGCGCGAGTTCCGCACGGCAACCCGCTTCACGCGCCCGGGAGCGAACGCGACGATCGCCGTGCAGCGTCTCGCAAGCGGCCGGCTCAGCGCTCGCCAGGCGCGGGCAGCCGTCGCCAAGGACCTGCTCGACGCCTACCAGGCGCGCCTGCGCGAACTGCTCGACGACGCCGGTCGCGGCGCCGAGCGCAACCTGCCCGAGCGGCGCGCCGAGGCTGCCGCGCAGGCGCAGGGCTACTTCGAGATCCTCACCGAGCGCTACGCCGAGGACCGCGGGGCCGCGGCCGCGGCGGCCGCGCGAGCCGACTACGCGGCGCTCCGCCGGTCCGCGCTCGGCGACGACGCGGCAGCGTTCGCCGCCGCCCGCGACCGTGCCGTCGCTGCCATCGACGGCTTCACGGCCGCGCCGTTCACGGCCGACGAGGCGGCCCGCCGTGCGCAGCAGCTGCTGCGCTTCCTCGCGCTCGTCCCGGTCGAGTACGGCCGCGGCGTGAAGGGCACGACCGTGCACCTCGACTTCGAGATCCAGGAGGCGGTCGCGTTCCGAACCGGCGCGGCGGCGGCCTTCGCCGACCTGCGCGACCAGCTCGCCAAGCGCGACAAGGCCCGTGCCGACGCCGCTGCGGCCGGGATCGACCGGCTCGGCCGACTGGTCGCCGTGGCGGCCGAGAACCACGACGGCGTGCCGACGACCGACACGGTCGAGGCGCAGACCAAGAGCGTCGAGGACGCGCTCACCGCGTCGATGCCGGAGGCGTGGAAGAAGAGCACGGACGAGTCCGACTACGACCTGATCGCGCTCACGCTCGACCGCATGCAGGCGGCCGCCGGCGCCGGGCAGTTCCGCCAGGCCGAGCAGGCGCGGCTCGAGGCGTACTCGTTCTTCGAGTTCGGGCCGGAGCGGCGCCTGAAGGCGTTCGATCCCGGCCTCGCGATCACGATCGAGGGCCTGATCTGGTACGGCGCCGACGGGCAGGCGGGCATGGCGAAGCTGATCGCCAACCGCGCCCCGCTGCGCCAGATGCGGGAGACCCGGCGCGTACTCGACGAGAAGCTCGCGGACGCCGCCGCCACGCTCGGGGACAGCGCGAGCAGCGCCACGGTTGTCACCAACTCGGCGATCCTCGTGTTCCGGGAGGGCCTCGAGGCCGTGCTGATCCTCGCCGCGATCACGGCGTCGTTCGTGGGCGCGCGGCGGCGCCTGCGCCGCCAGGTGCTGTGGGGCGCCGGACTCGGCCTGCTGGCGTCGATCGTGACCTGGGTGATCGCCAGCACGCTGATCGAGTCGCTCGCGACCTCCGGTGAACGACTGGAGGCGATCACCGGGCTGGTGGCGATTGCGGTGCTGCTGCTGGTGACCAACTGGTTCTTCCACCGCGTGTACTGGAGCGAGTGGATCGGCCGCTTCCACCGGAAGCGCAAGGCGCTCGAGAAGATCGACCGCACCGGCTTCTTCTCCGCGCAGGCGGTCGGCTTCGTGCTGCTCGGCCTGACGAGCGTCTACCGCGAGGGGTTCGAGACCGTGCTGTTCCTGCAGTCGCTGCAGGTGAGCGCGGGCACGCCGACGGTCGTCGAGGGGGCCGCACTCGGGCTCGCGCTGACACTCGGCGTCGGCGTGTTCACGTTCCTCCTCCAGCGCAAGCTGCCGTACAAGCGGATGCTGGTCGTGACCGGCGTGATGATCGGCTTCGTGCTCGTGGTCATGGTCGGCCAGACGGCGCGCACGATGCAGGGCGTCGGCTGGCTCTCGATCACCCCGATCGGCGGCGAGCCGCCGTACTGGCTCGGGGTCTGGTTCGGCGTCTATCCGAGCTGGGAGACGCTCGGCGCGCAGGCCTTCGCGGCAGTGTTCGTGATCGGCTCGTTCTATGTGGCGAAGGAGATGAAGGTCAAGCGGCCGTCGCGGCGTGCCCAGAAGCGGGCAGCCGCAGCACCCGCGCAACCGAAACAAGAGCCAGTGCGGTCATGACGATCGCGCTCGCGACGCACCACTGACAGATCGCCTCGATCTTCACCACTTCGACGTAGGTCAGCCACGCGCTGAAGCCGAAGCCGACGAGCGCGATGAACGCTGCCACCGACGCGCCGATCTCCTCGCGGAGGGCGAGGCTGGCGAGGATCGCGACGTACCCCGCGAGTCCGAGCACGGCGACCGGCACGCCTGCGAGCTCGGCCCAGCGCGACGCCTGCACCTTCTCGCAGCCGCCCCCGCCGCCGACGCACACGGGCTCGAGCCCGTTGTAGTGCACCCACGTCAGATAGCCGGCGATCGCGATCCCCGCGAGTGCGAGCACCGCCGTCACGCGGCGGAGCGTCACGACTGCGCCAGCGCCGCGTCGATCGCGTTCGCGTAGTCCTCCGGCGCGGTGCCCTGCGGCTCGACCTTCGTCAGGCGGTTCTTCACGCGCAGGTAGAAGTCCGGGGTGCTTGTGGACCCGATGCTGCGCGCGAACTCCTCGGCGGCGCGGACCTCCGGGTGCGCCAGCGGGTCATCGGCCGCCGCCACCACCTTGGCGGGATCGAGTCCGGGCACCTGCTCGGCGATCTTGCGCATGAACGCGTCGTCGGCGTAGTCGGAGTTCTCCGGCCCCTGGTTGCGGTAGAAGACGTCGGCGAACTGGTAGAGCTTGTTCTCGTCGGCCGCCGCAGCCGCGCCACCGGCCGCGCGGACCGAGTCGCGGCCGAGGAAGCTGCGCAGCCGCAGCTCGTAGTTGAGCTTGCCGGTGCGCACGTAGTTCTCGATCACGCTCGGCATCGCCTCGTTGGAGTACGCGGCGCAGAACGGGCACTGGAGGTCGGCGATCTCGACGAGCGTCGCAGGCGCCTTCGGGTCGCCGAGCGTGACGCCTTTCTGCGGGATACCCGCGTAGACGTCCTTCGCCTGTTGCTCCGCGCCCGCGGCGGGCGTGGGAGTGGCTGCCGTCTCGTCGTCGCCGCCGCCGCCCGAGATCAGGATCGCGGCGACCACGACGATCGCCGCGAGCACGGCGAGGATCGCGACGTTGACGATGGCGGAGCGGCGCTGCATTGCGCGGCTCAGGGTAGAGGCGGGCGCCTCAACACTGCCTAAGAACCATAGGGTTGAAAATTGTTTTAGGCTCGCCATAATCTTTCTGATGGCAGCCACGATCACCGCTCCCGCGCTCGTTCGCCCGCGCCGGGGCGGCCGCGTGCGCGCTGCGCTCCCGTTCATCGGGCCGGCGTTCGTGGCGGCGATCGCGTACGTCGACCCGGGCAACTTCGCGACCAACATCGCGGGCGGGGCGAAGTTCGGCTACCTGCTGCTGTGGGTGATCGTCGCCGCGAACTTGATGGCGATGTTGATCCAGCTGCTGTCGGCGAAGGTGGGGCTCGCGACCGGGCGCAGCCTGCCCGAGCTGTGCCGCGAGCTGTTCCCGCGCAGCGTGTCCGTCGGGCTGTGGGTCCAGGCCGAGCTGATCGCGATGGCGACCGACCTGGCCGAGTTCGTCGGCGCCGCGATCGCCCTCAATCTGCTGTTCGGGATGCCGCTGCTGCCCGCCGGGCTCGTCACGGCGGTGGTGGCGTTCGCGTTGCTCGGGCTCCAGAGCAAGGGCTACCGGCGCTTCGAGATCGTGATCGCCGGGATGCTCGGCGTGATCCTCGTCGGGTTCCTGGTCGACACGCTGCTGATCGACCACGACGCCGCCGGGATCGCGGGCGGCCTGATCCCCGGCTTCGCCGGGACGGACTCGCTGCTCCTCGCCACCGGGATCCTCGGTGCGACCGTGATGCCGCACGTGATCTACCTGCACTCGGCGCTGACGCAGCGGAGGATGCCCGTGCGCGACGACGCCGATCGCCGCCGGATGCTGCGGTTCCAGCGGGTCGACGTGATGATCGCGATGGGCGTCGCCGGGGTGATCAACATGTCGATGCTGGTGATCGCCGCGTCGCTGTTCCACGGCTCCGGCGCCGCCGGCGTCGACACGATCGAGGGCGCTCACGCCGCGTTCGGCAACCTCGTCGGGCCGGGCGCCGCGCTGGCGTTCGCGCTCGCCCTGCTCGCGTCGGGCTTCGCCGCGTCGAGCGTCGGGACCTACGCCGGCCAGGTCGTCATGCAGGGCTTCATCAACCGCACGATCCCGCTCATCCTCCGGCGCGCGGTGACGATGGCGCCGGCGCTCATCGTCCTCGGCATCGGGATCGATCCGTCGCGCGCGCTCGTCCTGTCGCAGGTGGCGCTGTCGTTCGGAATCCCGTTCGCGCTCGTGCCGCTGGTGCTGATCACCCGCCGCCGCGACGTCATGGGTTCGCTGGTCAACCACCGGCTCACAACCGCGCTCGCGTCCACCGTTGCGGCCCTCATCATCTGCCTCAACGGCTTCTTGCTCGTTCAGACGTTCGCCTAGGGTGTCTTGACTCCAAGGCGGTGCGCGAGGACGATTCACCGGAATGTCCGCCCACGCGATACGGATGCCGCCCGCCCGTCCCCGTCGACGGCGCTGGCCGAAGCGGATCCTCGGCGTGCTGGCAACGGCCGCGCTGCTCGCCAGCGGCGCCGCGATCGCGACGATGGTGATCCCGAAGGACGAGGTCGCGGTCACACCGGCGGCACCCGCGGCCACGCCCGCCCCGGTTGCCAAGAAGAAGCCCGGGGGCCTTACCGACGCGCAGAAACAGGCACGGCATGCGGCCGCCGTCACGATGCGCGAGCAGGGCTACGAGCCGGTACGGCTCGCCGACTGGAAGCCCGCGAATGAGCTGCGGGTGATGGTCGGCCAGGCCGACACCGGCGCCCTGCGCGCGTTCTTCTTCGTCAAGCGCGAGTTCGTCGGCAACGACGACCCGTCCTCGAGCGGGAAGCTGCGCGTGGCGAGCGTCGGCAAGCGCGGTGTCACGCTCGCCTACGGCCTCTCGGCCGGCGGGACGGAGAAGGTCCGGTTCGAATGGCGCGACGGCCAGCTGCAGCCGACCGCCGCAGTGCCGCCGGTCACGCTGCGCTGACCTCGTAGCATCGACGCCCATGTGCGGGCGCTACACGCTGACGACACCGGGCGGCCGGGCGCTGACCGAGCGGTTCGCGGTCGACGACACGTTCGAGCCCGCAACGCTCGAGCGCTTCAACGTGTGCCCGACGGAGCCGATCGCGATCGTCACCGCGGACGACGAGCAGGACGGCGGGCGAGTGGTCCGAACGGTGCGCTGGGGGCTCGTCCCGCCGTGGGCGCGTGAGCTCGGCAAGGGCTTCCAGCCGATCAACGCGCGCGCCGAGACCGCTGCCGACAAGCCGCCGTTCGCCGAGCTGATTGCCCGCCCCGAGCGGCGCTGCCTGGTGTTGGCCGACGGCTGGTACGAGTGGCTCAAGTCTGAGAAGAAGGGCGGCCCGCGGATCCCGTTCCGCTACACGGTGGACGGGGGCGGACCGTTCGCGTTCGCCGGCCTGTGGGGCCGCCGCCGCGTCAACGGCGAGCTCGTGCCGTCGGCCTGCATCCTCACGTGCGCCGCGAACCGCGTCGCCGCGCCGGTGCACGACCGGATGCCGTGCGTGCTGGGCGGCCCCGACGAGGAGGCGGCGTGGCTCGCGGGCGAGAGCGACGGGCTGCTGGTTCCGCTCGCCGACGAGCGCACCGCCGTTGCCGCCGCGAACCCCGCCGTGAACAAGGCCGGAGTCGAGGGCGCGGAGCTCCTGACGCCCTGACAGCCCGCCGCGACCGCGGTTCTGGCAGGGTTCAACGCTCGTGAGCGAGGGACAGCTCCTCCTAGTCGTCGGGGTCTTGCTGGCGGCTGGTCTGGCCGCGTCGCTCGCCGCCGGGCGGCTGCGGATGCCTGGCCTGGTGCTCGTGCTGGCGCTCGGCATGGCGATCGGGTCCGACGGGACGGGCTGGATTCCGTTCGACGACTTCGAGCTGGCGCGCAAGATCGGCGTCATCGCACTGGCCTTCATCCTGTTCGAGGGCGGCCTGTCGGCGGGCTTCGCGGAGATCCGGCCGGTGCTGCGCACGTCGATCCTGCTCGCCACCCTCGGGACGATCGGCACGGCCGCGCTGACCGCCCTCGCGGCGCTGGTGCTGTTCGACGAGCTCGAGCCGCTGGAGGCGCTGCTGCTCGGGTCCACGGTGGCGGCGACCGACGCGGCGGCCGTGTTCGCGGTGCTGCGCGGGTCGACGCTGCGACGGCGCATCGCGCGCACGCTGGAGGGCGAGTCGGGCATCAACGACCCGATCGCGATCCTGCTCGTGATCGGCTGCATCGAGGCACTCGAGGACCCCTCGTTCGGGCTCGAGGATGCGCTGCTGCTCGCGGCGCGCGAGCTGTCGATCGGCTTCGTGGTCGGCCTGGTGGTCGCCGCGGGGTCGGTGCTGTTCCTGCGCCGCGTTCGCCTGCCGTCCGCCGGCCTCTATCCGGTTGCGTCGCTGGCGACCGGCGCGCTCGCGTTCGGCACCGCGCAGTCGCTGCACGGATCGGGATTCCTGGCCGTGTTCCTGGCCGGGCTCGTGCTCGGGACGGTCTCCACGCCGGCGCGGCGCACGATCATCACGTTCCACGACGGGCTCGCGTGGGTGGCGCAGCTCGGCCTGTTCCTGACGCTCGGGCTGCTCGTGTTCCCGACGGACCTCGACGACTTCGCGCTCAAGGGGGCGGCGATCGCCCTCGTCACCGCGGTGCTGGCGCGGCCGATCGCGGCGGTGCTCGTGACGATGGGGACCGGATTCGACGTCCGCGAGCGGCTGATGCTCGGCTGGGCCGGCCTGCGGGGGGCGACGCCGATCGTGTTCGCCACGTTCCCCGTGACGGCGGGCCTGGCGGACGGCCACCTGATCTTCAATGTCGCGTTCTTCGTGGTGCTCCTGTCGACCGTGCTGCAGGGGACGACGATCGAGCCGGTCGCGCGCTGGCTCCACGTGACCTCTGACGAGGCCGCCATCCCGGTCCCGCTCGTTGAGCCGGTCCTGCTGAACCGGCTGGGCGCCGAGGTGGTGCAGTTCCCGGTGCGCGCGACCGACGCCGTGGTCGGCCACCCGGTGCGCGAGCTGGGGCTGCCGCGCGAGACGCTGCTGAACGTGATCGTGCGCGGGGACCGGGCGATCCCGCCGCGTGGCTCGACGATCGTCGAGGCGGGCGACCAGCTGCACATGATCGTGCGCCAGGAGGTGGCGGTCGAGTTCCAGGACGTGATGCGCCTGTGGCGCAGCGGGCCGCTCGAGGCGCACAAGCGGCCGCGACCGCGCGTGCTCAGCCGCCCGGCGGTGACCAGCATGCGCCCGTGGGAGGAGGCCGACGGGAACCCGGGACGGCCGACGGCGGTGGCCGGCGTGGAGGTCGTGGACCAGCTGCGGACCCGCCGCGACGAGCCGGGCGCGCTGGTCGCGCTTGCCGACGGGCGCTACGCGGTGACCGGCCGCCTGCTCGCGATCGGACCCTCCGGAGAGTTGCAGGGAGTCGCGCGGCGGCGCCTCGTGCGCGCGACATCACCCGGCGAGCGCGCCTGGTGGCAGGAGGTCGTGGGCGCGCTCGCGCGTTAGTACACGCGGCCGGTCTCGAGCAGGCCGCTCTGCGCGGCGGCGGCGATGGCGGCCGCGCGATTGCCCACGCCGAGCTTCTCGAACGAGCTCAGCAGGTGCGTGTTCACCGTGCCGGGACTGAGATGCAGATGGTGGGCGATGGCGGGCGCCGACCGGCCATCGGCCGTCAGGAGCAGGATCTCGAGCTCGCGGGGGGTGAGCTCGCGGGTCTGCACGCCGTCGCGCACCATTCCGGCCGGGACCGTAGCGCGTCAGAATGGCGCGCGTGGATCCATACTCCATATTGGGCTTAAAACCTGGTGCGGGGGAGGGTGATGTCGCCGCCGCCTACCGCTCCCAGGCCAAGCGCTGGCACCCGGACCGGGGGGAGGGGAGGAGGCCGCCCGGCGGATGGCCGAGATCAACGCCGCCTACGACCTGCTGCGCGCCGGAGCCGCCCAGGCCGCGCGCCGCCCCGAGCCCACACCCGCGCGGGGGCGCGGCCCGCGCGGAAGCTGGCTTCCGGATCCCGTCCGCCGGGCACTCGGGCCGGAGCTCCTTGAGGCGCTGGCGGACCGTGAGGCCGTTCGCTTCGTCACGCCCGTGAGCACCTGGGCGAGCCCGCACGCGGTGCTCGCCGTGACCGAGCGCCGCCTCCTGTGGCTGCTCGACGACGCCCCGGTCGCGCGCGTTCGCTCGCTCGCCTATCGCGACGTGGCGACGGTGACGGCGCGCGTGCGCCGGCCACGCCGCCGCACTGCGACGCTGGTGCTCCGCACGATCGCCGGGCGGCGGCACAGCTTCGCCGATCTGCAGCCCCACACCGCGGCCGCGATCGAGCGGCACGTGCGCGACGCGCAGCGCCGCACCGTCTCCTGACGACCCCTCTCAAGCCCCAGCGGGCACGACCGATGACCCCGGGGCATGTCTTTCTTCGCGAACCAGAAGCTCGCCGTGCGCCTCGGCGTGGCGTTCGGCGCGCTAGCCGCCGGCATGCTCGTGGTCGTCGCGATCGGCTTCAGCCACATGGGGACGTTGCGCTCGACCTCCAAGGCGCTGAACGACGAGCAGGTGGGCGCCCTCGAGTTTGCCGCCGCTGCGGCGACGCACTCGGTCGACATCGGCCAGGAGACGGCCAACCACCTCTACGTCCACGACGGCGAGCTGGAGGCCCAGGACGAGATTGCGCGCGACATCGCCGGGCTGACCGGCGACACGCGTGAGGCCGCCGCGCAACTCGGCGCGATCGTGAAGGGCACCTCGGCCGAGCCGCCGTACCGGGCGTTCGCCGACGCGCTCGATCGCTACCTGGCGCTCGACGCCAAGGCGATCGCGATGTCGCGCGAGGAGACCGTGAACAAGGTCGAGGAGCGCGCCGGCTCGCGCACGCTGTACACGGAGGACATGGCCGACGTCCGCGACGAGCTCGACGACGCGGGCGACGCACTGATCCAGCATGTCGCCAAGGAGGCCGGCGCGGCCGCGTCCGGCGCCGTGGCGAGCGCCGCCTCCGGCCGCCGCGCGGTCATCATCGGGGCGGTCGTGCCGCTGCTGCTCGCGCTCGGCCTCGCCTTCTGGGTCACCCGCTCCGTGACGCGCCCGGTGATCGCCCTCGGCAGCCGGATGCGGTCGCTCAACGACAACTGCCTGGCGGACCTCACTCACGCACTCGAGGCCGCCTCCACGGGTGACCTCACGATCGACGTCGAGGTCGTCACCACGCCGGTCGACGTGACGTCGCGCGACGAGCTCGGCCGACTGGGCGAGACGTTCAACGCGATGCTCGGCCGCACCCGGCGGTCGGTCGCGGCGTACAACGACATGCGCGAGCAGCTCGGGTCGCTGATCGGCGAGGTGTCGGCGAGCGCCGGCACGGTCGCGTCGGCGTCGCAGCAGATGGCGACGACCTCCGAGGAGGCCGGTCGCGCCGTCAGCGAGATTTCCGGTGCCGTCACCGACGTGGCGCAGGGCGCCGAGCGCCAGGTGCGCATCGTCGAGACGACCCGCGAGGCCGTGCAGGACGCCGCCACGGCGGCGGTCCGCAGTGCGGACAGCGCACGCGAGACCTCCGTGGCCGCCGACCAGGCGCGCGACGTCGCCCGCGAGGGCGTCGGCGCCGCGCAGCAAGCGACCGACGCGATTCGCGGCGTTGCCGACGCGTCGGCCGAGGTCGCCGTCGCCATCGAGGAGCTCGCCGCCCGTAGCGGCAAGATCGGCGGGATCGTGGACACGATCACCGGTATCGCCGAGCAGACGAACCTGCTGGCTCTGAACGCGGCGATCGAGGCCGCGCGCGCCGGTGAGCAGGGTCGCGGATTCGCAGTCGTCGCCGACGAGGTCCGCAAGCTGGCCGAGGAGTCCCAGAACGCCGCCGGCCAGATCTCAGGACTGATCGGCGAGATTCAGCGCGAGACGCAGCGCGTCGTCGGCGTCGTCGCCGAGGGCGCCCGTCGCACCGAGGACGGCGTCGCCACGGTCGACCAGGCCCGCGATGCGTTCGAGCAGATCGGCACGGCCGTCGAGGAGGTCGGGGCCAAGGTGGCCGAGATCGCCGCCGCCGTCGAGCAGATCTCCGCAGACGCCGCGCGCGCCGAGGACTGCATCGCCCAGGTCGCCACGGTCGCCGAGGAGTCCTCCGCTTCGGCTGAGCAGGTCTCGGCCTCCACGCAGGAGACGAGCGCCTCCACCCAGGAGATCGCCGCTTCCGCGCAGGAACTCGCGCGCACCGCCGAGCAGCTCGAGCTGCTCGTCGCGCGCTTCCGCACCTCCGCCTGAGCGTCAGGCAGGGCGAGCGCGCTCGGCGCCCGCCGCGACCGTCAGGCAGTCCGGGCACAGACAATGCTCGAAGTGCTCGCGCAGGATCGCCAGCCGCTCCGGTCCGAGCGCGGCCGCACCGCACCAGCACGAGCTCTCGCCTGCACCACAGCCGAACTCGCGGCCGCAGGACTCGCAGGTCTGGGTCAACACGTCGGGCTGCACGATATCCACCCGTCTTGACGCCGCCTCGCGAACGCGCGTAGTGTCGGTCAGCACGAGCCTCGGCCCGCTCTCGCGTTCGTCTCAAGGAGGAGCCATGTCGCCGAATCGCATCGTCGCGTTACTCACACCCGTGTTTGCTCTGGCGGCAGGTTGGTCGGCTACATGGCTGGCCGACAACGTCCCGGGCATGACCGTGTCTGCGGACCAGCTCCAGGCGGTCTTCATCGCCGGGGCGCTGGCGGTACTCGCGCCCGCCGCGCAGTGGCTGCACGGCTGGCAGAAGTACGAGGAACGGCTGGTCGCGGCCGACCAGAGCGCGTCGGTGGCGGACGCCGCGGTCGCGGAGGAGGAGCCCGACTTCGACGACCTCGAACTGCCCGAGGACGACGACGAGCTGGGCGACCTCGAGGACGAGCTCGCCGAGTTCGACGACGTTGCCGTCGAGGACGAGGAGCCGGTTCCCGCCGGCTGAGAATGCGAAAGGGCGGGCCGTTTAAGGCCCGCCCTCACCGCCCGGTCATGGATCACCGCCGTACTACTACGTCCCAGGACTTGTGTGTCTGCCTGGGCGGCATGACACTGTCGACCACCGGGACAGGCCGCCGGCACGAGGCCGGCGCGTTGCCACGGCTGGGGGCCCGAAAGCTCCCGCGGCCGACTTGGCGATCCGCCGGACCATTAAGGCTAGTACACGCCATTTCGATCACGAGATACGGGAGGGCGGCATGGCTGCCTCGACGGTGACCCAACGACTCCGGGCGAGCGGGATCGTGGATCCGGCCGCCGCCGTCGCCGAGGCGCAGCGCGCCGGCCTGCCGCTGAAGTTCGCGTGCGCGATGCTCGAGAAGGAGTCGGCTGGGGGGCACAACGTGTTCGGGCACGACCCGCACACGATCTTCGCGGGGGCCGGCGGGGTGACCGAGGCGAAGTACCGCGACTACAAGCGCAAGCGCGTCGCCAGCGGCAACAAGCTCATGCAGGGCGTCGGTCCGTGCCAGCTGACGTGGTGGTCGCTCCAGGACGAGGCCGACAAGGCCGGCGGCTGCTGGCGGCCGGAGATCAACATGCGGATCGGGTTCGCCCACCTGGCGAGCCTCGTCAAGCAGCACGGCGAGACGGACGGCGCCCGCCGCTACAACGGCAGCGGCGACGCCGCCGTGGCCTACGGCAACGACCTCGTGGCGAAGGCCCGAAAGTGGGAGGCGATCCTCGCCGGCGCGAGCGGCGCCGGCGCCGGCGTGGCAGCGGTGCGTGTGGTGCGTGTCGGGGATGCCGGGCCGCTGGTGGAGAAGATCACGCGGCGGCTGTCCTACGTCCGCTCGCGGAAGACCCGCGCTGCGTACCTGGACGGCGCGCGCCGGGGCTTCGGACCGAAGGTCGAGGCGGCGCTGAAGGCGTTCCAGGGCGAGCACGGGCTCACGGCCGACGGCGTGTTCGGCCCGGCCACCGCGCGCAAGCTCAACCGCGCGGTCAAGCTCGAGAAGGCCAGGCGCAAGGGCGGCACCACCCCGGTGCCCCGTCCCGCGCCCGTTCCCGTGTCCGCGCCGAACCCCAAGGCTCCGCGCGTGAAGCTGCCGGCGCTCGTGGCCCAGGTGCGGCACCTCGACGACGAGACCGACGCGGCGTGGAAGACGCTCGTCGCGTACGCGGAGCGGCGCCGGCGGCTGCTCGAGCGCTTGCGCGCCACCAAGGCCGGCGGGGCGCAGGTCGACACGGCGACCGCAAAGGCACTCTCCGACATGGCCGCGATCCTGTTGCGGATCGAGGACAAGCTCGGCGTGCTTGTGGAGGTGGAGCAACACGAAGCAGCGCCTGCTCCGCCTCTGCCGCCCGGCCCGGCCGCGAGCGCCGCGATGCCGTCCGGAAGCGCGACGACGGACCCGGGTTCGGCGACGGTCGCCGAGGCGACCGTCGTGCAGGCTGCCGAGGGCGTCTCAGCGCCCGGCGGCAACGGCGTCGGCGGGCCGCCGTCCGAGCCCGCGTCGCCGCCGCCACAGCGCACGCTGGCGGACCTCTCAGAAGCAGAGCTGGCGCACCGCGTCGCTCGGCTTGACCGTGCGCTCGATCGCTCGCGCGCCGAGCTCGTGCGGCGCTATGCCGAGGTCGAGGAGGAGCTGACCAAGCTGCTGCCGGCGCAGCGACGATCCGGCAAGACGCGCGCCGTCGCGCGGCCGAAGCCGACGCGCACAAAGCCCGGGCCGGGCCCCCGCAAGGATCCGAAGCCAGGCCCCGTGGTGGCCGACCCCAGCCGCGACCGCCAGGGTGGGAAGGTCGTCACCACCAAGCTCGGCGACCGCGGGCTGCTCGTGCGCCGCTCCAAGCTCGCGCTCGCCCGCTTCCTGGCCGCGAAGGGCAACCAGGAGCACGCGAAGCTGCGGCGCGCGCTGCGCCGCGAGGCGCGCGCCCCGGGCCGCGCCGCGCTCGCCACGCCGCAGTGGCAGCAGGCGGTGCGGGCGGCCCAGCACCTGACCGGCCGCCCCGTGACGGGCGAGCTGGACGGCGACCTGACACGCCTGCTCGCGCCGTACTGGCCGCGCGACAACGCGGCCAAGCGGGTGCTCCGGAGCAGCCCGGCGTGGCGGACGATCCCCGGGCAGCTGACGCCGAACTTCAACGTCAAGGAATTCCACTGCAAGGACGCCCATCGCACGTCGTACCTCGAGGGCCTGATGCGCGAGCAGGGCCTTTCCAAGAAGGCGGCGCGCGAGCGTGCGAAGGGGCTGGCGACGCGGCTCGAGCGCGTGCGCAAGGCCGGCGGCGACCGGCCGCTGATCATCACCTCGGCGTTCCGGACGAAGGCCTACAACGCCTCGCTGACCGGCTCGGCCACGAACTCCGCCCACACGCGCGGCTTCGCGTGTGACACGACGCCGCCGCCGGGCATCTCGCTCGACCAGCACAAGCAGCACGTGCTCGGGGCGTTCGAGTGCGGCGTCGGCTACTACCCGCCGGGCCGCGGCTACTTCATCCACGGGGACTTCGACCACACCCTGGGAGGGCGCCGCACCTGGTGACCGCGGCCGCGGACTCCCTGCGCGCGGGCGCGGCCGAGCTGGAGCGCGGCGCGTGGGAGCCGGCGCGCGCGGCGTTCGCGGACGCCGTCGCGCTGGAGCCGTCACCGGCGGCGTGGGAGGGCCTGTCGTGGGCCGCGTGGTGGCTCGAGGACGGCGACGCGGCGATCGACGCGCGCGAGCACGCCTACCGGGGATTCCGGCAGGCGGCCGACCCGCATGGGGCCGCGCGGATGGCGCTGTGGCTGTTCAACGACCACGTTGAGTTCCGGCGCGCCTACGCGGTCGCAGGCGGGTGGCTCGAGCGTGCGGCCCGGATCCTGGACGATCTTCAGCCGGCGCCGGAGCACGGCTGGCTGGCGGCGATGCAGGCGTACGCGCAGCTGAGCGCCGATCCGGCGGCCGCCCAGGCGCTTGGCACCCGCGCGCGCGAGTCAGGCCGGCGCTGCGGGCTCGTGTCGCTCGAGATGCTCGGGCTCGCGACCGAGGGCCGCGCGCTGGTTGCGGCGGGGGAGGTCGGCGCGGGCATGCGTCACCTCGACGAGGCCGCCACGGCGGCGCTCGCCGGGGAGTTCGAGGACCACTCGTGCGTCGGCTGGACCTGCTGCTACCTGATCTCCGCGTGCGAGAGCGTGCGCGACTACGAGCGCGCAGCGCAATGGTGCGCGCAGGTCGAGCGGTACGCCGCGCGCACGCGGATCCGCTTCCTGCATGGCGTCTGCCGCGCCCACTCTGGTGCGGTGCTGACGTGGCGCGGGCGGCTGGGGGAGGCGGATGCTGAGCTCACCGCAGCGGTGCGGGAGCTGAGCGCGACGCGGCCGTTCTGGGCGGCTGAGGCCGTGGTGCGTCTGGGCGACCTGCGCCGGCGCCAGGGCCGCGCGGACGAGGCGCGGGAACTGTACGAGCGGTTCGAGGGCGACGCGCTCGCGGCCATCGGGCTGGCGGAGCTGGCGCTCGACGCCGGGGACTGTGCGCGTGCCGGCGAGCTGGCTGCGCGTGCGCTCCGGCAGCTGCCGGGCGAGTGCCGCGCCGGCCGCGCGCCGGCGCTCGACGTGCTCGCGCGTGCCCGGGCCGCGGTGGACGACGTCGACGGGGCGCGCGCGGCCGCCGTCGAGCTCCGCTCGATCGCGGCGCAGATCGGGACCGCACCGCTACTGGGAGCTGCGAGCCACGCCGAGGGCGTCGCCGCTGCCGCGGCGGGCGACGCCGACGCCGCACGCCGCAGCTTCGAGGACGCGGCGGCACTGTTCCGCGACGCCGGCGGTCCCGTCGACGAGGGCCGGGCGCGGCTCGCGCTGGCTGGCGTGCTCGCCGGGCTCGGCCGCGGCGATGCCGCCCACCACGAGGCGACCGCCGCGCTCGACGCGTTCGCGGCGGCCGGCGCGAAGGCCTACGCGCCGGCGGCGCTCGAGCGGCTCGGGCACGACGGCTCGCCGTTGACCGCGCGCGAGCGGGAGGTCCTGCGGCTGGTCGCGGACGGCTGCGGAAACCGCGAGGTCGCGGTCGCGCTGACGATCAGCGAGCACACCGTCCACCGCCACGTAGCGAACATCTACGCGAAGCTCGGCTGCTCGACGCGGGCGGCTGCGGTGGCCGAGGCCGGGCGCCTCAGCCTGCTCTGACTGGCCGCGGCGGGCCATGCGTGCGGCAGTCGGAAGATGGCCCGTGCGGGCAATTTACGCGCCGAGCGCGGGGCGTCACGCTGGGGGACATGAGCGCGACTTATGACGACCTGACGCGATGGCAGCTCGACGAGCACTCCGCCGCCGCCTACGAGCAGTACCTCGTGCCGACGATCTTTGCGCCCGCGGCCGAGGGCATCCTGGAGGCGCTCGCGCCACTGCCGGGCGAGCGACTGCTCGACGTCGCCTGCGGAACCGGTGTGGTGGCGCGGCAGGCGGCGCCACGCGTCGCACCCGGCGGGCGGGTGTGCGGCATCGACCTCAACAGCGCGATGCTGGACGTCGCACGAGCGGCGTCGGGGCCGGAGATCGACTGGCAGCAGGCCGACGCGGCCGCGATGCCGCTGCCGAACGCGGCGTTCGACGTGGTGGTGTGCCAGGCCGCGCTGATGTTCATGCCCGACCCGGCGGTAGCGCTCGCCGAGATGCGCCGCGTGGTCGCGCCCGGCGGCCGGCTCGGCCTGAGCGTGTTCCGGGACGGCCGCTTCAACCCGCTGTACGCGACGTTCGCCGACCTGCTGGAGCGGCACGCGGGGGCCGACGCGGGCGCGATGATGCGCTCGCCGTTCGCCGCGTGGGGCGTCGCGGATCTGCGCGCGATGCTCGCCGATGCCGGTCTGCGTGACGTGCAGGTCCGGATCGTGTGCGGCGGCGAGCGCTACCCGTCCGCGGCCGAGATGCTGCGGCGCGAGGTGGCGAGCTCGCCGCTCGCCGGCCCGCTCGGGGCGCTCGACACGGCGGTGCGCGACGCGCTCGTCCGCGACCTCGAGGACGCCCTCGCCGAGCACACCGACGACGACGGGGTCGTGGTGCCGTTCCAGGCGCTGGCGGCGTTCGCGCGCGCCTGACCGGCGATCACGCGGCGCGCTCGAGCATCCAGCGCGAGAGCGAGTCCGGCAGCTCCGGAGCGGCCGCCGCGGCGCGCAGCAGCGTCTCGTCGAGCATGATCGCGCGGGAGACCTGGGCGATCGTCACGCCATGCTCGGGCCGGTCGGAGACCTCGATTTCGTCGCCGGCCGCGAGCTCGCCCTCGGCGACGATCCGCAGGTACGCGCCGGGGCGACCGGCCTGAGCGAACCGCTTGAGCATCTTCGGATCTCCGAACCTCAACCCGAGCTTGAAGCAGGGGAGCCGCGGCTGCGCGACCTCGAGCTCCACGGTCCCGATCCGCCAGCGCTCGCCGATGATCGCGCCGCTGACGTCGACGCCCTCGACCGTCAGGTTCTCGCCGAACGCCCCGGGCGGGACCTCACGGCCAAGCTCGCCCGACCACCAGGCGCTGTCCTCGGCGGCGTAGGCGTACACGGCCTTGTCCGGGCCGCCGTGCACGCGCCGGTCCGCCTGGTCGTCGCCGGCGAGGTTCACGCCCGCGACCCGCACGCGCCCGCTCACCGGTGCCTTGCCGATCGCGCTCATCACCGGCCGGCCGCTGCGGACTGAGAGCTGCGCCGGGCGGCCGACATTGACGGAAAGGACGCGCGGCACGATCCAATCGTACGTACAGTGGAGGAGGTAATCGAGAAAGCGAGCTCCGCTGTGTCGGACGACGACGTACTCATGACCCGCGAGGACTTCGAAGCGCTCCAGGCCGAGACCCACCGCCTGGAAACCGACGCACGCGCCGAAATCGCCGCGCGCATCAAGACCGCACGTGAGTGGGGCGATCTCAAGGAGAACGCCGAGTACCACGACGCCAAGAACGACCAGGCGATGCTGGAGACCAAGATCCTGCGCCATCGCGAGCGGCTCCTGCACGCGGAGATCCGCACCGGCGAGACCGCCGGCGACGTCGTCGAGTTCGGCAGCCGCGTCTCAGTCCTCGACGAGAGCACCGGGCGCGAGATCAGCTACACGCTCGTGGCGTCCCAGAACGCGGATGCCGTCAACGGGAAGCTGTCCGTCGACTCGCCGGTCGCGCGCGCACTCACCGGCGCCCGTCTCGGCGACGTCGTCTCCGTCCGGCTCCCGAAGGGGACCCGCCAGCTCAAGATCACCGCGATCGCCTGAGCCCGTCTCCCGCGCGTCTACTGTGCGCGCTAACGTATGTTATGGAGCGCTGAAAGCGGAGATTTGCAGGTCTTTCGTTCGTGAACGTCGGCACTTGCGACACTTACGCGGCATGCACGTTCACGCTCGGCGACGAGGAGCTCGAGGCCGGTGCCGGCGACATCGTGATCGTTCCGGCGAATCAGCCGCATGCGTTCGTGAACACCGGAGACGGCCCGCTGAAGCAAGTGGACATCCACGTCAGCCCGCACTTCTCCACCGAGTGGCTGACGGGGTAGTTATCTTCACCGCGGATGCGTAACCAGCTAAAGCCGCTCTTCGACCGGGTTGTCATAAAGGAGCTCGACCCCGACCGCGTACGGCGGTCCGGCCTGGTCGTGCCCGCCGGCGAGCACGAGGTGCCGCCGCAACACGGGATCGTGCTCGCGGTCGGGCCGGGCATCGACTGGTGGGAGTCGGCCGGGGTTGCGATGCCCGTGAAGGTCGGCGATCACGTGGTGTTCCCGGCGTCTGCGGGGGTCTGGGTGGAGGTCGACGAGGAGCGACTCTTGGTGTGCCGCGTCGGCGAGCTGCTCGGCGTGATCGAGCAGGCCGCCGATTGGGAGTTCTCCCCCACGTGAGCGAGGGGATCACGCTCGAGGAGCTGCAGCTGGCCGCCCGCAACCACGGGATGCCGCTGGAGGCGCTGCGACACGAGCTCACGCCGCTGGGCCTGCACTACCTGCTCGTGCACTACGACATCCCGGTCGTCGACCAGAACACCTGGCGGCTGACGGTCGGAGGGCGCGTCGAGCGCGAGCTGGAGCTCTCGCTGGACGACCTGCGCGCCCGTGAGCCCGTCACGCAGCCGATCACGATGGAGTGCGCGGGCAACGGCCGCGCCAGGCTCGAGCCGCGGCCGATCAGCCAGCCGTGGCTCACCGAGGCGATCGGCACCGCCGAGTGGACCGGCGTTCCGCTCGCGCCGCTGCTGGCCGAGGCGGGGCTCGCCGCGGACGCACTCGAGGTCGTATTCACCGGGCTCGATCGTGGCGTGGAGGGCGGCGTCGAGCAGGTCTACGAGCGCAGCCTCTCGATCGCCGACGCCGAACGCGACGACGTCTTGCTCGCGTACGCCTGCAACGGCGAGCCGCTGCCGCCGCAACACGGTTTCCCGCTGCGCCTGATCGTGTCCGGCTGGTACGGCATGACGAGCGTGAAGTGGCTGGAGCGGATCACGGCCGTGGCCGAGCCGTTCGAGGGCTACCAGATGGTCACGGGCTACCGGATGCGCGAGCACGAGGACGACGAGGGCACGCCGGTGACGCGGATCGAGCCGCGGTCGCTGATGGCCCCGCCCGGGATCCCGGACTTCCTCACGCGGCGCCGTTTCCTGGCACCGGGACCGGTCCGGATCGAAGGTCGCGCATGGTCGGGCTGGGGCCCGATCGAGCGCGTCGAGGTGAGCACGGACGGCGGCGCGAGTTGGCAGAGCGCCCGGCTCGGGGACCCGCCCGGTCCGGCCGCGTGGGCGCCGTGGTGGTTCGAGTGGGACGCGCCCGAGGGAGAGCACGAGCTGTGCGTCCGAACGCTCGACGCGACCGGCCGCGGCCAGCCCGAGGAGCCGCCGTGGAACGTCGGCGGCTACTGCAACAACGCCGTCCAGCGCGTGCCTGTCACCGTCAGCGCGTGAGGGGCTCGAGGAGGTCGGCGCACGCGCGCATGTACGCGGGATCCTTCGCGTCCTGCTCGCACCAGACGGCCGCCAGCACGGCCTCGGAGTAGGCCCAGCCGCGGATACGGCCCACGTCGAGCTCCAGCGCCTCGGCAAGCTGGTCGATGCGGCGTTCCAGGATCCGGCCGGGGTGCGGCAGCTCGAGCAACCCGGGCCACGGGTTGCGCAGCAGCGCGCCGGTCTCGTATTCCCGCTCACCGACGATGCCGGCCGGGTCGATCGCCAGCCAGCCGCCCGCGCCCAAGCGCAGCACGTTGTCGTGGTGCAGGTCGCCGTGCAGGACGACCGGCTCGCCCATCGAGTCGCACAGCTCGGCGTAGTTCATCCCGCGTTTCGACGCGCGTCACCCACGGCCGCGCGCGGCCCGAGCCGGCGGCCCGCATCCGCAGCCAGGGTCCCGAGGCGAAGCGACTGCCGTATGCCGAACTCGCGATCGCCGTTGGCGAGCGTCGCGCAGACGGCGCCCACAACGGTGCCTCCGGCCACGATCGGCACCGCCAGGGCGGCCGGCAGGCCGCGGTCTGCCAGCGTCGGCCGCCCGGCCAGCAGGGCCCGGGCGGCGAGGCCCTCACCACACGCAACGCGGCTGCCGAGCCGGCCCGGCGGCAGCCGGCTGCCGGTGACCACGACGCCGTCGCCGGACGCGTCGAGGTGGCCGAGCACCACCTCGATCCGCTCTGCACCGAGTTCGACGCGCGCGACCGCCGCCATGGCGGCGAGTACGTAGAGGTCGGGAGCCGTATAGCCCGCCTGCCAGATCGCGGCGCGTTCGAAGCGGCCGCTCGGAGGCATACGCTCGCTTTCGCTCGCGGCAATGACCGCGGCGAACCCGAACGCCCCCAACAGAATGACGGCGAGCGCCGTCAAAACCATGACCAACTCCACGGTGATGGCGGCGCAGCCTACCGATCGCGAAGTTGGCGCGCGCAGGCTCACGTCTAATGCGCCTCAGGACGGGTAGAACAGCTACCAGGTGCAGCGATGTGTTCAGAGCTGGCCGGCGCGCCCCGAGCACGTCGGATCAGCAAGGCGGGCCGCCTCCGTGGCGGCTTCAAGGGCGGGCGCGGAGGCGACCGTTCAGGACGCCGTACGCCTGGCAGTCTCCGAGGCCGTGAGCAACGTCATCGTGCACGGATACCGCCAGTCGCCGGACGCCGGCGACTTCACCGTCGCGGTCGAGTGGGACCTCGACCTGCTGTGGGTCACCGTCCGCGACCATGGCTGCGGGATGCGGCCGCGGATGGACAGCCCGGGCGCCGGGCTCGGCCTGCCACTGATCGCCAACGTCACGGACTCCTTCTCCGTCACGGCCCTTGAAGAGGGCGGCACCGAGGTCTGCATGACCTTCCCGCTGCGCGCGCTCACGATCGCCTGACGGTCAGCCGCTCGCCTGCCTGCAGCACCCGGTGCGCCTGCCCGAGACGGGCGCAGGCCGCGACGAACGCGCCCGGCGGTTCGGTGTTGAACGCGAACTGCTCGAAGTGCATCGGGACCGCCAGGCGAGCGCCGGCCTCGTGCGCCACTGCCGCCGCCTCGTCGCCCCACAGGTTGCCGGCCACCCGCCGCTCCGCCACACGGCCGTTGATCGGCAGCAGCGCGATGTCGATCGCGCCGGGACCGGCCGCCTCGCGGAGCCGGGCGGCCATGCCGTCGTAGAGGATCGAGTCCCCAGCGTGGTAGAGCGCGAACGGCCCGCTGCGGACGACGTAGCCGAGGCAGAGCATGTGGCCCTCTTCGTCGCGCTCGATCGCCTCGTGCGCGGCCGGCACGGCCGTCAGTGAGAACCCTCCGGCGCTCACCGTGTCGCCGTCGTCGATCCCCAGCGGCCGTTCGCGCGCGACGCCGGCGCGCTCGGCCACGAGGTCGCGGTGCGCCTCCGGAGCGACGATCTCGATGTCCGGCCGCGCGGCCACCAGCGCGCGCAGCGTGTCCGGGTCGAGGTGGTCGGTGTGCGCGTGCGAGGAGGTCACGACGTCGACGAGGCCCAGCCGTTCGGGCTCCACCACGAGCTCGGTCATCCGCACGTGCGGCTTGTCGGTGTCGGCGTACTTGCGCGTGAGTGAGTCCGACAGGTACGGGTCGAGCAGCAGGTGCCGACCCTCCCAGGCGACCAGGAAGCCAGCCTGGCCGACCCACCACAGATGCAGCAGGCCGGGGTCGGGATCGGCGCCGCGGACGTCGTCCAGGAACGCCTCGCCGGCTTGTAGCGGCCGGATCATCCGTCGAGATACCGCACGCCGGTGAGCGCCTCCGAGACCTGCCACAACCGCCGCGCGGCCGCCTCGTCGTAGGCCGCCTTCGACGCCGACACGAGCCGCGGAGAGCCGCGCCGCTCCTGGAGGCCGTCGGGCCCGACGTACGAGCCGCTCGGCAGGTCGGGCACGGTCGCGGCGTACAGCGATGGGAGCGCGCCGCGCGCGTCGCTCTGCCCCAGCACGCGCATGCCGATCGCGATCGCCAGCCCCTTCGCGCGGCCGCCGCCTTTGAACAGGTTCGTGCGCGAAAGGCCCGGGTGTGCGGCCACGCTTCGCAGCTCCAGCCCTGCGGTGGCAGCGCGGCGGCCGAGCTCGAACGCGAACAGCAGGTTGGCGAGCTTGGTCTGCGAGTAGACGCGGAACCCGTGGTAGCCGTGCTCGCTCTGGAGGTCGTCGAAGTCGATCCGCGCGCCGCGGTGCGCGCCGCTGGCGACCGTGACCACGGTCCCGTCGCGCAGCGTGTCGAGCAGCAGCCCGGTGAGCGCGAAGGGGCCGAGATGGTTGGTCGCGATCTGCAGCTCGAAGCCGTCCACCGACTCAGTGCGCGGAGGCGCCATCACGCCGGCGTTGTTGACCAGCACGTCCAGCCGCGGCCAGCGCTCGCGCAGCTCGCTCGCGGCCGCCTTTACGGAGGCGAGGTCGGCGAGGTCGAGCCGCACCACGGCGGCCGCGCCGGTGTCCGCGCGCACGTCCTCCCCACGGGGCGTATCGCGGACCGCGAGCACGACCTCGGCGCCCGCACGCGCCAGCTCACGCGCCGTGTGGCAGCCGATCCCGTGGGTCGCGCCGGTGACGACGATCGTGCGCCCCGCCTGCGAGGGGATGTCGGCGGGGGTCCAGGCCATCGCGCAACATCATTACCGTTGGGCACCGCATGGCCGACGGGATCACGTTCACCGGCGGGACCCTCGACCGCGTCGCCGAGCGGCGCGGCGACCCGGTGTGGCTGGCCGCCCAGGCGGCCGACCCGGCCGCGCGCGCGGTGCTCGCGGGCGATGAGGGCATCCACGTGACGGCCGTCGGGGAGCCCCGAATCGCGCTCGTGCCGCTGGCCGAGGTCGACGCTCCCGAGCCGCTGCTGCTGGGACTCGACGCCGACGGCCCGGTGTTCGCGGTCGAGAGCGGCGCGCCCGGCGACGGTCGGCAGGTGCTCGGGCTGCGCGCCGCCGCGGCCGCGCTCGGAGCCGAGGACGCCGGGCTGGCCGCGTACGCGGCCGCGCTGCTCAACTGGCACCGCCGGCACCGCCACTGCTCGGTGTGCGGCGGCCCGACGGCGGTCACGGAGGGCGGCATCGTGCGCCGCTGCGAGCGCTGCGGCGCCCAGCACCATCCGCGGACCGACCCGGTCGTGATCATGCTCGTCACGAACGGCGACCGCGTGCTGCTCGGCCGCCAGCGCGTGTGGCCGGACGGCCGCTACTCCGCACTGGCGGGCTTCGTCGAACCGGGAGAGAGCCTCGAGGAAGCGGTCGCGAGGGAGGTCCGCGAGGAGGCCGGCGTCGAGGTCGGCCCCCCGGTGTACTTGGCATCGCAGCCGTGGCCCTTCCCGATGTCGCTGATGCTCGGCTTCACCGCGCCGTGGCGCTCGGGCGAACCGCACCGGATCGACCAGGAGCTCGAGGACGTCAGGTGGTTCACGCGCGCCAATGTGAGCGATGCCATCGCCGGTCGGGACAGTCCGCTGGGGCTCCCGCCGCGATTCGCGATCGCCAGGCGCTTGCTGGAGCACTGGCTCCAGCGGTAGCCTGCCGTTGCGGTGACACTGGAGGGCTGGATCTTCATGATCGGGCTCCGCGTCTTTGACGTCGGCGCCCTCGTCGTGTGGCTTGTGTGGTTCTTCCGCCTGCGCGACGACGACGACGATTCCGACGACGGTCACGGCGGAGACGGCAACGCGCCGGAGCCTGATCGCCCGAAGGGCCCGTCCGGCGGCCTCGAGCTGCCGCTGGCCGAGTCGCGGCCGTGGTCCGGGCGCCGGCGCGATCACGGCGGCGACCTCCACCCCGCCCCGGCGACGCGCCGCCGCGGCGTCCCCGAGCCGGTTCCCGCACGCGCACCCGTCAAAAGACGCTAAAGACGCTCGGAATTGTGTAGATTCCCGGCCCGCGACGACGTTCGAGCATGAGGAGGCCCTAATTGGCTCGCTGGACCCCGGATCCGAGCTTCTACCCGTCCCCGGGCAGCGCCGCCGAGGCGCCGCCGGAGACCGTCGCCTACGTGGCCACCCTGAACACCGGCACGAACGGTGACCGCGCGCCCGACGCCATCGCCGTGATGGACCTCGAGGACGGCTCCAGCACCTACGGGCAGGTGGTCGGCCGCTTCGACATGCCCAACGTGGGCGACGAACTGCACCACTTCGGCTGGAACGCGTGCTCGTCTGCGCTTTGCCCGTGGGCACCGCACCCGCACGTCGAGCGGCGCTACCTGCTGGTCCCCGGCCTGCGCTCCTCGCGGATCCACGTGCTCGACGTCAAGGACGACCCGCGGTCCCCGAAGCTCGTGAAGGTGATCGAGGCCGAGGAGATCGCCCGCAAGGCCGGCTACAGCCGCCCGCACACGGTCCATTGCGGCCCCGACGGGATCTACGTCTCGGCGCTCGGCAACCCGGACGGCGGCGGGCCGGGCGGCATCTTCCTGCTCGACCACGAGGACTTCTCGGTCAAGAGCCAGTGGGAGGTCGACCGCGGGCCGCAGGAGCTGGCCTACGACTTCTGGTGGCACCTCAACTACGACACGGTCATCACCAGCGAGTGGGGCACGCCAGACATGGTCGAGGACGGCGTCGTCGGCGAGCTCCTGCTGGGCAACAAGTACGGCCACCGCCTGCACGCCTGGGACCTCAAGACCCGCCGGCACGTGCAGGAGATCGACCTCGGGCCTGAGCACCAGATGGTGCTCGAGCTGCGTCCGGCGCACAACCCGTCGAAGGCGTACGGATTCGTCGGCGTGGTCACCTCCACGGCCGACCTGTCGGCCTCGATCTGGCTGTGGACGCGCGCTGACGA
Source organism: uncultured Solirubrobacteraceae bacterium (assembly GCA_963792385.1). GTDB lineage: Bacteria > Actinomycetota > Thermoleophilia > Solirubrobacterales > Solirubrobacteraceae > DASSUW01. The sequence continues at coordinate 353,187 of CAWBVZ010000007.1, forward strand.
CGGCCGCGTCAGCGCCGAGAAGATCATCTCGATCCCGGCCGAGCCGGCCGAAACCGACCAGCTGCCGCCGGTGCTGCAGCCGTTCGGGGCCGTGCCGCCGCTGATCACCGATATCTCGCTCTCGGTCGATGACCGCGACCTCTACGTCTCGTGCTGGGGCACCGGCGAGCTCAAGCGCTTCGACGTCTCGAACCCGAAGCAGCCGCGCGAGACGGCCTCGGTGCGGCTCGGCGGCATCGTCGAACGCGCCGCGCACCCGTCGAGCGGACCGCTCAACGGCGGGCCGCAGATGGTCGAGACGAGCCGCGACGGCCGCCGCATCTACCTGACGAACTCGCTGTACGCCTCGTGGGACGCGCAGTTCTACCCCGAGGGGATCGACGGCTGGCTCGTCAAGCTCGACGCGGGCGAGGACGGCTCGCTGACCCTCGACCCCGACGTCTTCGCCGAGTTCTCCGGCGAGCGCCCGCACCAGGTGCGCCTCGGCGGCGGTGACGCGTCGTCGGACTCGTACTGCTTCCCGAACGACTGAAATGGATCTCTGGGCGCTGCTCATCATCGCCGCGCTCGGGGCCTATCACGGGCTGAACCCCGCGATGGGCTGGCTGTTCGCGGTCGCGCTCGGGATGCAGGATCGCGACCGCGGCGCGGTCATCCGCGCCTTGCCGGCGATTGCCGTCGGCCACGAGCTGTCGCTCGTGATCGTCGTCGCGGCGGTGCTCGGGCTCGGGCTGGTGACCGACACGTCGGTGCTGCACCTGGCGGCGGGGATCGCGCTGATCCTGTTCGGCATCTTCCGCTTCGTGAAGCCGCGCGCACACCCGCGCTGGACGACGATGCGCGTCAACCGCCGTGAGCTGGCGTGGTGGTCGTTCCTGATGTCCAGCGCTCACGGCGCTGGGCTGATGGTCGCGCCGGTGCTGATCGGCGCGGGCGCGGCCAGCGCTTCCGCCAACGACCACGCGATCGAGGCCGCGGGCGGGAGCAGCGCGGCGCTGCTCACCAGCGCGGTCGGGCTGGTGCTGCACGTCGCTGCGATGGTCGCCGTGATGGGGCTCGTGGCGCTGCTGGTGTACGACCGCTTCGGGGTGGCGGTGCTGCGCAAGGCGTGGATCAACCTCGACGGGGTGTGGGCGGGTGCCTTCGTGCTGGCCGGGGTGCTTACGCTGTTTACGTGACCGCAGTCGCCTGCTCCGTCCTCGGCGAGCGCCTCGGCGAGGATCTCGCCGCGTCGGCCCCGACCGCGCGGCGGTTCCTGCTGCTCGAGCAACCCGGCCCGTGGACGGGACGCAACGCAGTCACCACCAGCGACCTCGACGCGGACATCGGGCGGGCGCTGCTGGCGCGCGCCGACGAGGCCGGCGTGAAGGTCCACCTGATCCGGCGCAGCTCCCGGCGGTCGGCGCTGGAGCGACGGTCGTGCTTCCTCGCCGACACCACACGCGGCGGAGCATGGATCGAACACCATGAGCTGCACGATCCCGCCGAGGTGCTCGACCTCGACCTGACGGTGCAAGAGCCCGCCGTGCGGTGGGAGCAGCCGCTCTACTTCGTCTGCACGCACGGGAAGCGCGACCCCTGTTGTGCCCGCCGCGGCCGGCCGCTCGCCCGCGCGCTCCGGGCCGTCCGGCCGGATCAGACCTGGGAGATCGGCCACATCGGCGGCCATCGCTTCGCAGCGACGTTCCTGGCGTTCCCGCACGGCCTCGCGTTCGGGCGCGTGCCCGCCGCCGCCGGGCCGGAGATCGTCGCGGCGCTGGAGCGCGGCGAGATCGCGCTCGAGCACCTGCGCGGGCGGTCCGGCGACCCGTCGGCGGTGCAGGCGGCCGACGTGCTCGTGCGGCGCGAGCTCGGACTGCGCGCGCTCGACGCGCTCGCGGTCGAGACGGTCGACGACGAAGTCGTGCTCCTGCGCACCCCTGACGGCGCGCGCCTGCGGGCGACCGTGGCGCGGCGGGACGACGCGCCGCGCCCGATCTCGTGCGGCGCCGAGCCGGAGGTCGTGCCGGCGTACGAGCTCGTCGACCTCGCGACACTCGACCGCGCCGCCTGATGCGAGCGATGCTCCTCGACGCGCCGGGCAAGCCGCTGCGGGCGGCCGAGGTCGATGCGCCCGCGCCCGGTCCCGGACAGCTCCTGCTGCGCGTGCACGCCTGCGGCGTCTGCCGCACCGACCTCCACATCCGCGACGGCGACGTCGAGCCGGGCCACCTGCCGCTGATTCTCGGCCACCAGATCGTCGCGACCACCGAGGACGGGCGGCGCGTCGGCGTGCCCTGGCTCGGGTGGACCGACGGCGAGTGCATGTACTGCCGTTCCGGCCGCGAGAACCTGTGCGTGCACGGGAAGTTCACGGGCCGCGACATCGACGGCGGCTACGCCGAGTACACGGTCGCCGACGAGCGCTTCTGCCTCGACCTGCCGGAGTCGATGAGCGACCTCGAGGTGGCGCCGCTGCTGTGCGGCGGGCTGATCGGCCACCGCGCGCTGCGGCTCGCCGGTGACGGCGTGCGGCTCGGGCTCTACGGCTTCGGCTCCTCCGCGCACATCATCTGCCAGGTCGCCGTGCACCAGGGCCGCCGCGTGTTCGCGTTCACGCGCCCCGACGACGAGGGCGCGCAGGCGCTTGCTCTATCGCTCGGCGCCGAGTGGGCGGGCGACTCGATGGCGCCCGGCCCGGAGCCGCTCGACGCCGCGATCATCTTCGCGCCCGCCGGTGCGCTCGTCCCGGCCGCGCTGCGCGCGACCGCGCCCGGCGGGATCGTGGTGTGCGCCGGCATTCACATGTCCGACATCCCCTCGTTCCCGTACCGCGACCTGTGGGAGGAGCGCGTGCTGCGGTCGGTCGCGAACCTCACGCGCGAGGACGCGCATGAGTTCCTCGCGCTGGCGCCGAAGGTGCCGGTGCGGACGACGGTGCAGGAGTTTCCGCTCGATCAGGCGGAGGAGGCGCTGTCGCGGCTGCGCGCCGGGCGGATCGAGGGCTCCGCCGTGCTCACAGTTCCGCAGCCGTGAGCTGACCGTCGTACGCGGCCCGCCCGGCGAGCTTGTGCGCGCCGGCGCGCGACGCGAGCAGGACGGCGTCCCCGATCGGCATGTCCGCGCCGAGCGCATAGGTCAGGCCGGCGGCGAACGAATCGCCGGCGCCGTAGGCGTCCTGCTTCGGCCCGGGCAGGTCAGCGGCCTTCCAGGTGCCGGTCGTGTGGTCCTCGCCGACCCACTGGCCGCCTTCCTTGCCGGTCGTCGAGACGACGAAGTCGGGCGCCGGGTCGAGCTCCTCGTGCGCCTGCTGCTCGCCCGGGTCCTTGCCCGAACGCACCAGCGCGTCGAGGTCGATCCGCCCTTCGCGCAGCGTGTTGAACGCGCGCGGGGTCGCGACCAGCCGGCGGGCGCGGCGCGCATGCTTGAGCGCCCCGACGTCGCCGCCGGTGAAGTAGACGGCGTCCATGTCGTCGAGACGCTCCCACGGGAGCGGGTCGTCCCCATGCGGGACGATCCGCTCGCCGAGGATCGTGATCGTGCGCTCGCTCTCGCTGTCGAGGTAGACGAAGCCGCGCCGCTGTTGGCCCGGGCGCGGCGCGGCGTGCACGGTCACGCCGAGCTCCTCGAGCCGCTCGCGGGCGCGGCGGCCGAGGTCGTCCTCCGCCAGCGCGGTGAAGAACTCGACCTCGCCGGCAAGCTTGGCGAGTTGCACGGCGGCGACCGCGCCACCGCCTCCGGCCTCCTCCCACCACTCGGTGCCGTGGACGATCTCGCCCGGCACCGGCACGTGGGGCACCCGCACGAACTCGATCCACTCGACATGGCCGACGACGGCGACACGGGGACGGGCGGGCATCAGTGCAACTATCCCCGCAGCGGCGCGGACGCGAACTCGCGCATCCCCGCCTCGAAGTCCTCGGCCGCGCGGAAGCCCAGGCGCTCGGCCGCCGCGGCAGCAGACGCGAAGACGTGGCGGACGTCGCCCGCGCGCCATTCGCCGGTGACGACCGGCGCGCGGTCGCTTCCGAACGCGCGTGTCAGGGCATTGGCCATGTCGAGCACCGTGCGCGGCGTGCCACTGGCGACGTTGAACGCGCCCGGCACCGGCTCCGGCGCCGTGAGCGCCAGCAGGTTGGCGCGCGCGACGTCGCGCACGTGGACGAAGTCGCGCCGTTGGCCGCCGTCCTCGAACACGCGCGGGACGTCGCCGGCGGCAAGCGCCGAGCGGAAGATGCTCGCGACACCGGCGTAGGGCGTGTCGCGCGGCATCCGCGGACCGTAGACGTTGTGGTAGCGCAGGGCCGTGACGGCCGCTCCGGTCTCGCGCGCGAAGGCGGCGCACAGATGCTCCTGCGCGACCTTGGTGGCGGCGTACACGTTGCGCGGGTCCGGTGGCGCGTCCTCCGGCACGGCGAGCGCGTCGAGCGGGGCGCCGCAGACCGGGCACGGGGGCTCGAAGCGGCCGGCGTCGAGGTCGTGCGGTGCGCGCGGGGGCGGCCGGACGACGCCGTGCTCCGTGCAGGCGTAGCGGCCCTCGCCATAGACGACCATGCTCGAGGCGAGCACCAGCCGGCCCGTGAAGCCCGCCGCCGCGAGCGCGCGCAGCAGCACGGCGGTGCCGAGGTCGTTGTGGGACACGTAGTCCGCGATGTCGCCGATGTCGGTGCCCAGCCCTACCATCGCCGCCTGGTGGCAGACCGCGGCGACGCCGGCGACGGCCTGCGCGGCCGTGACGGGATCGCGGACGTCGCCCTCGATCCACTCCGCGCGCGGGTCGACGTAGTCCGGCCGCTCGCGGTGCGCGGCGGGCAGCAGGCAGTCGAGTACGCGCACCTCGTGACCGCGCGCGAGCAGCGCGTCCACGACATGCGAACCGATGAAGCCGGCGCCGCCTGTGACCAGCGTAATCAAGGCGCTCGTGCGAACTTGTGAGTGCGAGTAAGCCGCATTCGAATAGTGCCAACGTACCGACGTCAGTACTCCGTAATGGCCTCGGCTGCGTAGGAGGGGTAGGTGTTACCTATGCCCGACGTCGTCCTCCCCGTCCTCAACGAGCTCGAGGCCCTGCCCTGGGTGCTCGCGCGCATGCCTGCCGGCTACGAGCCGATCGTGGTCGACAACGGGTCGACCGACGGCTCGGGCGCGCTGGCGGCCACGCTCGGCGCGCGCGTCGTGCACGAGCCGCGGCCGGGGTTCGGTGCGGCGTGCTTTGCCGGCCTGCGGGCGGCGCGGGCGGACGTCGTGTGCTTCATGGACTGCGACGCGTCGCTCGATCCGCGCGAGCTTCCGCTGGTCGCCGATCCGGTTGCGGCGGGCGACGCCGACCTGATGCTCGGCGCGCGGCGGGGCGCGTTCGCGCCTCACGCGCGGCTCGCGAACCGCGTGCTCGCGCTCGAGCTGCGGCGCCGGACGGGCGTGCGGCTGAGCGATCTCGGACCGATGCGCGCGGCCCGCCGGGAGGCGCTGCTCGCGCTGGACATCCGCGACCGGCGGTTCGGCTGGCCGCTGGAGATGGTCCTGCGCGCCGCCACGGCGGGCTGGGCGATCCGCGAGGTCCCGGTCGGGTACTCCGAGCGCGCCGGCCGCTCGAAGGTCACGGGCACCGTGCGCGGCACGGCGCGCGCCGTCCGCGACATGGCGGCGGTGCTCCGGTGATCCATCGCTCCCCTCGAGCCGCATAGGTATCGGTGCGGCCGGCTCTGCTCGTCATCGCGAAGGCGCCCGTGCCCGGACGGGTCAAGACCCGTCTGACGCCGCCGTGCACCCCCGAGCAGGCGGCGCGCCTGGCCGCCGCCGCACTCCGTGACACGCTGGCGGCGGCCGCTCGCGCCGGCCGGGCCGGGCGGCGCCTGCTGTTCCTCGACGGCGCTCCCGGTGACTGGGTGCCGCGCGGTTTCACGGTACTGCCGCAGCGCGGTGATGGCCTCGCGGCCCGGCTCGCCGCCGCGTTCGACGACGCCGGCGGGCCCGCGTTCCTGGTCGGAATGGACACGCCGCAGGTGACGCCCGAGATGCTCGACGACGGCCTCGCCGCGGTCGAGTCCGGCGACGCCGCGATGGGCCTCGCACTCGACGGCGGCTACTGGGGCATCGGGCTGCGCCGCGCCGACCCGGAGGCCTTCCGGGGCGTGCCGATGAGCGTGGGCGACACGGGCGCCGCGCAGGCGGCGAGACTGGCGGCGCTCGGCCTCCACACGACGGTGCTCCCGCCGCTGCGCGACGTCGACACGATCGCCGACGCGCGCGCAGTCGCCGCCGGCGCGCCGCGCACGCGCTTTGCCGCGGCGCTGGCCGCCGTGGAGGCGGCCGCGTGATCCGCACGGCCACGCCTGCGCTCTCGGCCGACGCACTGTACGGCCGGCTGCTCGCGACGGCCGCGCAACACGTGCTCGGCGGCGGCCCGCCGGCGCGCGGCCGCGTGCGCTCGGCCGACGGGACGCTCGCGCCGCTCCCGCTCGACCGCTGGGTGGGCGCCGCCGACGCCGGCGACGCGGCCGTGCTGGCGCTCGCGGAGCCGGCGGTGCTCGATCTCGGATGCGGCCCGGGGCGGCATCTGGCGGCGCTGCGCGCCGACGGCAAGCTCGGGCTCGGCGTGGACCTCTCCCCCGTGGCCGTGCGGCTCGCCCGCCGGCGCGGGGCCGCCGCCGTACCCGGCGATGTGTTCGGCGCCGTGCCGTGGGCGGGCCGCTGGCGGACCGCGCTGCTCCTCGACGGCAACATCGGGATCGGCGGCGCTCCGGTGCTTCTGCTGCGGCGTACGCGCGAGCTGCTCGCGTCCGGTGGCGAGGCGCTCGTGGAGCTCGACCCCCCGGGCGCACCGACGCTGCGCACGCGGCTGCGGCTCGAAGCGCCGGGCGTCGTCTCCGAGTGGTTCGCGTGGGCGCGCGTTGGCACGGACGGCATCGAGGCGCTCGCGGCGGACTCCGGCCTGATCGTCGACGACACGCTGTGCGCCGGCGGCCGCTGGCTCGCGCGGCTGCGGCGACCGTGAGGCCCCCTCCCCTACCGCGCTGGCGCTCGCCGCTGCGCGGACCGTGGCTGACGGCGGCGATCGGGAGCGCGCTGCTCGCGCTGGTGACGATCGTCGCGCTCACCGGCTTCCTTTCGCACGTCGCGTACGAGCCGAACCTGCGCGGCAACGCGATCGTGCCGCGCGGCTCGGACCTGCCGTTCACGTTCTCCTGGCCGACCGGTCCGGCGTGGCTGTACGCGCTGAACCAGGGCCTGCACGTGAACGTCGGGCTGGTCGCGGTGCCATTTCTGCTGGCGAAGCTGTGGTCGGTGATCCCGCGGCTGTTTGTGTGGCCGCCGGTGACGTCGCCGGCGCAGGCGATCGAGCGGCTCTCGATCGCGCTGCTGGTGGCGAGCGCCGTGTTCCAGTTCGTCACCGGGATCATGAACATGCAGTACTGGTACGCGTTCCATTTCAACTTCGTGGTCGCGCACTACTACGGCGCGGTGGTGTTCGTGGCCTCGCTGGTGCTGCACGTGCTCGTGAAGACGCCGGTGATCCTGCGCGCCTATCGGGAGCGCGGCTGGCTGCGCCCGCTGCGTGACGACCTGCTGCACACGCGGCCGGAGCCGTCCGACGGCGACGGCGGCCTGGTGTCGGCCGACCCCGACCCTCCGACGATCAGCCGCCGCGGTCTGTTTGCCTTCGTCGGCGGCGCGTCGGCGCTGCTGCTGGTCGCGAACGTCGGCGAGACGATCGGCGGGCCGCTGCGGTCGCTGGCCTTCCTGGCGCCGCGGCGCGAGGACTTCCCGGTCAACAAGACCGCCGCGCGAGCGCGCGTGACCGAGGCGATGGTTGGGGCGACGTACCGCCTGCGGCTGTCGAGCGGCGGCCCGGCGGTCGACCTCAGCCGGGAAGCGCTGCTGGCGCTGCCGCAGCACACGGCACGGCTGCCGATCGCCTGCGTCGAGGGCTGGACCACGACGCAGGAGTGGACCGGCGTCCGGCTGGCCGACCTCGCGCGCCTGGCGGGAGTGGCGAAGGACGACGTCGACGGCGCGTTCGTACGCTCGCTCCAGCCCGCCGGCGTGCTCGCGAAGGCATCGCTCAACGGCGATCAGGTGCGGCATCCCGACGCGCTGCTGGCGCTGAAGGTCAACGGCGCCGACCTGCCGCTCGACCACGGGTTCCCGGCGCGCATCATCGTCCCCGCGCTGCCGGGCGTGCACAACACGAAGTGGGTCGCGTCGATCGAGTTCGGGACACGGTCGTGACGCGCCTGCTCGCTTATCTCGCGCTCCTGCCGCTGTGCGTGTGGGCGCTGCTCGAGATGCTGACCGTGCTGAGCCCGATCGGGGCCCGCCGCGCCGCGATCTGGCTCGTCGCCTGCGTGGTGCTGCACGACCTCGTGGTGCTGCCGCTGTACACGGGCGCCGACCGCGCCGCGCGGTCGGTGGTCGGCAGCGCGATCAATTACGTGCGGATCCCGATCGCGCTGTCGGTGCTGATGCTCGTCGTCTTCCTCGGGACGATCGCGGAGAAGGGCGAGGGCGCGTACCACGCCGTCAGCGGGCAGTCCTGGGAGGGCTACGCGGGGCGCTGGCTGCTCGTCAGCGCCGCGCTGTTCGCGGCGTCCGGCCTGCTGTATCTGGCGCGGCGAGGAGTTGAAGGACGTCATCCGCGTGGCCGGTGACGTACACGCGCCCGGTCGCGGGGTCAACGGCAACGGTGTCGGGCTGGCGGACCGCCGGGTACGTCGCGAGCTTGTGCGGGCGCGCTCCGGCGGCCAGTTCGACGACCTCGTTCGTGGCGGTCAGCGTGACCCAGAGGCGGGCGCGCACGGGGTCGACGGCGAGGCCGTAGGGCGCGCCGCGCAGCGCGAGACGGCGCGTCAGCCGCAGCTTCGGGCGGGTCTCGAACACCAGCAGCCCGTCCCCGGTCGTGTCGACGACGTAGACGCGACCCTCGCTGCCGGCCACGACGTTCGTCGGCCCGACTCCCGCTGGGGCGCGCCCGAGGCGCTCGCGCGTCGTCGCGTCGTAGACCTCGAGCACGCGCTCGCGCGCGGAAACGACGGCGACCGTGCGGCCGCCGTCGACTGCGGTGCGGCGCCCGGCCTGCGGGAGATCGGCCACGCCCGCGGGTGCGTCGCCGAGCGCGACCACGCGGCCTGCTGGCCGCGTGTCGAGCGGCGGGGAGCGGTCCGGCTCGGCCGCGGGCGGCAGGTCGCCGACGGCCGTGACCGAGCCGCACCCGGCGGCGGCGAGCGCCGCTGCGAGGAGCATGGCGAGGGCGGTCGGGCGGATGGAGGTGAGAATGGCAGTCGTGGTCCGGGCGGGCGATGAACGCGTGCTGAAGCCTGCGGGCGCGGCCCCACCGCGGATCACCCGCGTGCTGCCGCCGGTCGCGGCCGCGGCGGCGGTGGTGACCGTCGTGGTGGGCCTGTACGTGCGGCGGGCGACGGACACGCCGCTGGGGACGCCGTATCCGCCGTTCGTCGGCGGCTGGCTCCCGGCTGTGCACCCGCTGCTGGCGGTGTCGGTGCTGTGCCTGGCTGCGGCGGTGGCGTTCGCGCCACGCCTGCTCGCACCGCGCGTGTTGCCGTGGGCGTTCGCGCTCGCCGCGCTCGGGCTGACCCTGGTGCTCCGCCTCGCGCTGGCCGCCGGTCGCACCGGCACCGAGGCCTGGAGCGCGGTGTTCGACCCGGCGCGGTCGTTCGAGGCCAACAACGAATACCTGCCGGCGCTCGGCGCGCTCGACTTCGGCCCGCGCTTCTTCCTCGACCGCTTCGCCGAGACCGTGCCCGCGCTCCCGGTGCACGCGGCCGGCCACCCGCCGGGGCTGCTGCTCACCCTGTACGCGCTCGGGATCGACTCGCCGGCCGGGATGGCGGCGCTGTGCATCGGCGCCGGCGCGCTCAGCGGCCCGCTCGCCTATCTGGTCGGCCGCCAGGTGCTGGACGAGCGCGGCGCGCGGGTGGCGGCGCTACTGCTCGCGCTCGCCCCGGGCGCGCTGCTGTTCGGAGCCACGTCGGCCGACGCCGTCTACCTGACGCTCGGCCTGCTCGCCGCCTGGCCGCTCGCGGCGCGCTCGTGGCGGGCGCGGGCCGCGGGAGCCGTGGCGCTGGCCGTGGCGTCGTTCTTCGCGTGGTCGCTGCTGGCTGTCGGCGCGTGGGCGGCGATCGTGACGCTCCGGCGCGAGGGCGTCCGGGCGGCACTGACGCTCTCGGCGGTGTGCGGTGCCGTGCTGGTCGCGTTCTACGCGCTGCTCTACGCCGGCACCGGGTTCGACCCGATCGGCACCTTGCGCGCGACCGAGGACGTCTACCGCGCCGGCGTCGCCACGATCCGCCCCTATTGGTACTGGCTGCTCGGCTCGCCGGTCGCGTTCCTGCTCGTCCTCGGCTTGCCGATCTCCTGGCACGCGCTGCGCGCGCTCACGCGCGCCGAGACGCTGGCGATCGCGATCTTCGCCGTGCTCGCGTTCGCCGCCGTGATGGGCTTCACGAAGGCCGAGACGGAGCGCATATGGCTCTTCCTCGCCCCGTTCGTCTGCCTCGCCGCCGCGTCAACGCGCGCGCCGCTGCGCCCCCTCCTCGCGGCGCTCGCGGTGCAGGCGGTGGTCTACGAACTGCTGTGGGACACGGTCTGGTGACGCTCACGTGTCGGTGTCCAGTCGCCGCTGCAGCGACCTCATGTGACTCGACCGTTCGCCAGGCCCGTCGAGGAACGAGCCCAGCCTTGCGGCGTTGTCCTTCATGCACGCGATTGCGCTCGCGGGCAGACCGGGGACGAACTTCCTGGCGTTGTCGGTTGTCCAGATCTGGCCCTCCGACGGGCCGAACGGCAGCGCCACGATTGCCGTCCCGAGCGGCTCGGCCGTTCGCCGGTTGTCTCGGAGCAGGCCGACGTCGAACCGGTAGAAGTAGTTGTCGTCCTTGAACGTGTACGGCACTACCTCGCCGTTCTCACGGCGCGGTGGGTGCCGGAAGCTGAACGCGAGCCGTTCCAGTTCATCGCTTGCCAGCTGGCGCCGCAGCGGCATCGACCGAACCACCGTGCCTGCCTTCGCGTCCTTGGGCACCGTGATCGAGTACTCCTTCGCGACCGGCAAATCACCCTGGATGTAGCAAGTCGGGAGGAAGAGCTGATCGCGCACTGTGAACTGCATCCGCGTTAGCGTCACACGGCGCTCGCCGACGTTGTGCAGCACGAGCTCGACCGTGGGCGTGACGCTCCGCGGGATGCTCGGTGGGTTGCGAACGAGAAGCTCGGTCAGCCTGACCTCGCCGGCGGATGCGGCTCCCGACCGCTCCTTGGTCGGTGGGGAATCACCGCCCGCGAACGCGCCGGCGAGAGCCGCGACGACTCCCACGATCGCCGAAACGATGCCCGCGACGACCCCCCAGTCGCCGAGCGACCCAGTCCAGCCAAAGCGCTCACGGCCCCGGCGAGGTCGCTGCGAACCCGCCGACATGGCGCGACACTACGCGCGGTCGGAAACAGGGTCAAGCCGCCCGGCCCCGTCGCTCAGGCCGCCGCGAGCGCGGCCTCGTCGGCCGGGCGGAGCACGGCGACCTCGCCAGGCGCGTGCTCGAGCAGCCAGGCGACGTCGGCGGAGCTGAGGCCGTCGGTATGCGCCGTGGCCGCGGCGACGACGATGCGGTCGTAGCGCTCGGCCTCGATCAGCTGCCGGAGCGCGTGGCGGACGGTGCGCCCGGGGCCGATGCGGCCGTCGACCGGGACGCCCGCGGCCGCCGCTCGGTGCTCGATCGCCTCCTGGAGCTCGAACGCCGGGCCACAACGGTTCGGGATCGGCGTGCCGAGCGGCATCGACATCGGGACGGGCGCGAGGTACGCGGGGACGAGCGTGGCGTTCTCGATGCGGGCGATCCGCAGCGCAGCGTCCAGGGCCGAGAGCGACAACTGCGATCCGACGTATGGGAACAGGATGCGGCCCGTCGGCGCCGGCGTCACGTCGACGTGGCGGCCCCGCACGAGCAGGACGAGCAGCACGCCCGCGGCGACGCCGGCGAGCACGAGCAGGATCTCCATCATCGCGCCGTCCACTCACGCTTGGAGCGATCGGCCACGATCCGCACGTCCACACCCGGCAGCGCGCGCACGAGCCGATCCGTGAGCGGCTCAGAGAAGCGGCGGAGCCCGCGGCGCTGCGTCGGCGGGCCGATCAGCACGTACGTGGAGCGCCGCTCGCGTGCCACCCGCGCGGCGACCTCGGTGACGTCGTCACCGTCCTCCACCAGCACCTGCGCCCCGAGCAGCGACGCCAGCCGGTGGAACGCCTCGATCTGCTCGCGTTCCGCCTCGGAGGGCTCGCGCGCAAGCACGATCAGAACGTCGAGCTCCGCGCCCAGCCGCTGCGCCGATCGCCAGGCGCGGCGCACGATCCGCTGCGAGGACGGCTGCGGCGTGACCAGCGCCAGCAGCCGCTCGCCGACGGCCTGCGGCGCCGCACGGTCCTGCAGGCGGTCCTCTCGCGCGGCGGGGACGATGTCGCCCCGCAGGCGCTTGGCCTCCACGTCCTCGGCGACCTGGCGCAGCGCGACCTCGCGCAACGCCTCCAGGTTCTCGATCCGGAAGAAGCCGTTCAGCGCCGCCGGCACGCGCGCCGCCGGGTAGACCTTCCCCATCTGGAGGCGCTCGATCAGCGCGGGCGGCGTCAGGTCGACGAGCACCACCTCGTCGGCCTGGGAGAGCACCGAGTCCGGGAACGTCTCCCGCACGCGCACGCCGGTGAGCTCCGCGACCTGGTCGTTGAGCGACTCCAAGTGCTGGACATTCACGGTCGAGTAGACGTCGATACCCGCGTCGAGCACGTCCGCGATGTCCTCGTAGCGCTTCGCGTGCTCGACGGTCGGCGCGTTGGTGTGCGCCAGCTCGTCGATCAGCGCGATCTCGGGACGGCGCTCGAGAATGGCGGGGAGGTCCATCTCCTCGAACGGCACGTCCTTGTAGGTGAGGTGCCGCCGCGGGACGGTCGGCAGGCCGTTGGCCTGCGCCTCGGTCTCGGCCCGCCCGTGCGTCTCGAGATAGCCGATCACGACGTCACGACCCGCCTCGAGCTCGGCGCGGCCTTCCTGGAGCATGCGGTACGTCTTGCCGACACCTGCGGCCATCCCTAGGAAGACGTTGTGTCGCCCATTCACGCGCCGAGCACATTGTGGACGATCAGGTCGATCAGCTTGATCCCCACGAACGGGGCGATCAGGCCGCCGACGCCGTAGATCAGCAGGTTCCGCCGCAGCAGCGCGGTCGCTCCGACCGGCCGGTAGCGCACGCCGCGGAGGGCGAGCGGGACCAGCAGCGGGATGATCAACGCGTTGAAGACGATCGCCGAGATGATCGCCGACTGCGGCGTGCCCAGGCCCATCACGTTGAGCGCGTCGAGCGGGCCGTCACTGCCCGAGACGGCGTAGGTGGACGCGAACACCGCCGGCAGGATCGCGAAGTACTTCGCGACGTCGTTGGCGATCGAGAACGTCGTCAGCGCGCCGCGGGTGATCAGCAGCTGCTTGCCGACTTCGACGATCTCGATCAGCTTCGTCGGATTGGAGTCGAGGTCGACCATGTTCCCGGCCTCGCGCGCGGCCTGGGTGCCGGTGTTCATGGCCACCCCCACGTCGGCCTGCGCGAGCGCGGGCGCGTCGTTCGTGCCGTCGCCGGTCATCGCCACCAGCCGCCCCTCGGCCTGGTGGGAGCGGATCAGCTCCATCTTGGCCTCCGGCGTGGCCTCGGCGAGGAAGTCGTCGACGCCGGATTCCTCGGCGATCTTCGCCGCCGTGAGCCGGTTGTCGCCGGTGACCATCACCGTGCGGATGCCCATCCGCCGCAGGCGCCCGAAGCGCTCGCTCATGCCCTCCTTGACAACGTCCTTGAGCTCGATCACGCCGAGCACCTGCCCGTTGCGGGCGACGGCGAGCGGGGTCGAGCCGAGCCGCGCGACGCGGTCGAGCTCGGCCTCGAGCGCGGGCGGCGCGTGGCCGCCCTCGTCCGCAACCCAGCGGATGATCGCGTCGCCTGCGCCCTTGCGCAGGCGGGTGCCGTTGAGGTCGACGCCGCTCATGCGCGTCTGCGCGGTGAACGGCACGAACCGCGGGGGCTCGGATCCGAGCTCGTGCTCGCGAATGCCGTATCGCTTGGCCAGCACGACGATCGAGCGACCCTCGGGCGTCTCGTCGGCCAGCGACGCGTACTGCGCCGCCTCGGCGAGCTCGGCCTCCTCCACCCCCGGCATCGGGACGAAGGCGGCGGCCTGCCGGTTGCCGAGCGTGATCGTGCCCGTCTTGTCGAGCAGCAGCACGTCGACGTCGCCGGAGGCCTCGACAGCGCGGCCGGAGAGCGCGAGCACGTTGCGCCGCACGAGCCGATCCATCCCGGCGATGCCGATCGCGCTCAGCAGGGCGCCGATCGTCGTCGGGATCAGCGCGACCAGCAGCGCGATCAGGACCGTGATCGAGATGTCGGTGCCCGCGAACTGCGCGAACGGGCGCAGCGTGACGACGACGACCAAGAAGATGATCGTGAGCCCGGCGAGCAGGATCGACAGGGCGATCTCGTTAGGCGTCTTGCGCCGCTCGGCGCCCTCCACAAGCGCGATCATGCGCTCCAGGAACGACTGCCCCGGCTCCTGCGTGATCTCGACGACGATGTGGTCCGAGAGCACGCGCGTGCCGCCGGTGACCGCGCTGCGGTCGCCGCCGGACTCGCGGATCACCGGCGCGGACTCGCCGGTGATGGCCGACTCGTCGACCGACGCGATGCCCTCGACGACCGTGCCGTCGCCGGGGATCACCTCGCCGGCGTCGACCACGACTACGTCGCCGCGGCGGAGCTCTGAGGCCGGCTTGGTCGAGCCGTCGCGCAGCCGCGCGCCGGTCTGCGTGCGCATCGCGCGCAGCGTGTCCGCCTGCGCCTTGCCGCGACCCTCGGCGATCGCCTCGGCGAAGTTGCCGAACACGACGGTCAGCCACAGCCAGATCGCGACGGTGAACGTGAACCATCCGGGATCGTCCGAGCCGACGACCCAGATGACGGTGGTGAGCGCAGCCCCGACCTCAACCACGAACATGACCGGGTTGCGGGCCATGTGGCGCGGGTCGAGCTTGCGCAGCGACGCGACAACCGCCCTTCGCAGGATGTGGCGGTCGAACATCACAGGGCCTCCAGGGCGTCATTCAGCTTCACGACGTTCACGGACTTCGGGCCACCGAGCCCGAGCAGCGGCCGGCTCGTGGCGTCGTCGATCAGCGCGAGCACCCGGTTGAGCGGGAGGCGGCGCTTCTCGGCGACGCGGTTCGCCTGGATGCGGGCGTTGGCGGCCGAGATCTGCGGATCGACGCCCGAGGCGGACGTGGTGACCGCGTCGGCGGGCACCTGGGCTGCGGCGAGACCCGGTGTGAACGGCCGCTCGCGCTTCAGGTACGCCTTCAGGAAGCCCTTGAGCTGGTCGGCGAGCGCCTGCTGGTTCGGGCCCTGGTTGTTGAAGAAGCTCGCATCGGCGGCATACCCGGTGACCGACGGCCGGCTCTGGAACAGGCTGTCGTCCTTCGAGTAGTCACGGCCGATCAGCGTCTTGTCCCCGTCGGCCTTGCCCGGGAACAGCACCTGGGCGGCTCCGGTCATGGCCAGCGGGTACGCGAGGCCGAACACGATCGTCAGTACGACGGCGGCGATGACGGCGATTCTCAATTCACGCATGTCAGAACAGTTGATCGGTCAGGCTCTGGACCACGGGTCCG
Organism: uncultured Solirubrobacteraceae bacterium; assembly: GCA_963792385.1. GTDB lineage: Bacteria > Actinomycetota > Thermoleophilia > Solirubrobacterales > Solirubrobacteraceae > DASSUW01. Next base: position 368,879 of record CAWBVZ010000007.1, read on the forward strand.
AGCAGCAGGGCGGGCACGAAGGTGAGGAGCGCGATCAGCACGATCACGCCGACGAGCACGACGACGAAGGTCGGCGAGTCGGTGCGGAACGTGCCCGCGCCGGCCGGGGTGACGCGCTTGCCGGCCAGCGAGCCGGCGATCGCGAGCACGGCGAGCAGCGGCAGGAAGCGACCGAACATCATCGCCAGGCCGCCGACCACGTTCGCGAACGTGATCCCGAACTGCGCGGCGTCGGCCGGCTGCAGGAAGCCGGTGTAGCCGGCGAACGCGGACCCGTTGTTGTTCGCCTGCGACGTGTAGGCGTAGAGCGTCTCGGACCAGCCCTGCGGCCCGGAGTTGTAGATCGACTTCTTCCCGTAGTCGGTGGCGATCGCGAGCGCGCTTGTGGCGAGCACGAGCATCGGGACGCCGATCGTGCCGATCACGGTCAGCTTGACCTCGCGGGCCTCGATCTTCTTGCCCAGGAACTCGGGCGTGCGCCCGACCATCAGCCCGCAGAGGAAGACCCCGAGGATCGCGAACAGCAGCATGCTGTAGAGGCCGGAGCCGACGCCGCCGAAGACGACCTCGCCCGTCTGCATCTGGGCCGTCGGGACGAGCCCGCCGAGGCCCGTGAGGGACTCCATCGCGCCGTTGACGGCGCCGCAGGAGGCCGCGGTCGTGACGACGGCCCATAGCGCGGTGGAGGCGATCCCGAAGCGCTGCTCCTTGCCCTCCATGTTGAAGCCATGGATGCCGGCGGCGTCCATGGCGGGGGTGGAGACGTCCTCGGCGAGGGCGACGACGACAACCGCGATCAGGAACAGCGACATCATCGCCGCGTAGATCGCCCAGCCCTGGCGGCGGTTGCCGACCATGCGCCCGTAGGTGGAGGTCAGCGCGGCGGGGATCGCCAGGATCAGCAGCATCTCGACGAAGTTGGAGAGCCACGTCGGGTTCTCGAACGGGTGGGCGGAGTTGACGTTGAAGAAGCCGCCGCCGTTCGTGCCGAGCTGCTTGATGACCTCCTGGGACCCGACTGGGCCTGCGGTCAGCGACTGGATCACGCCCTGGGAGACCAGGAACAGGCCGAACACGATCGAGATCGGCAGTAGCACGTAGACGAGCGTCTTGATGAGGTCGCTGTAGTAGTTGCCGATGCCCTGGCCCGAGCGCGACGCGAGCGCGCGGATGAAGGCGATCGCGACCGAGATGCCGACAGCGGCGGAGACGAAGTTCTGGACCGTCAGGCCCGCCATCTGCTGGAGGTTGGAGAGCGTCGTCTCCCCCGCGTAGAACTGCCAGTTCGTGTTGGTGATGAACGACGCCGTCGTGTTGAACGTGACGTCGTAGGGCATCCGTGGCCGCAGGATCAGGTAGAGCAGCGCGAAGAAGACGGCGCTCGAGACGAGAACGGAGCGGGCGTATTGCTTCCAGTCCTGCTCGGGCCACAGCGACGGCCCGCGATAGACCCACGCCATGTACCGCCCGAGCAGCGGGGTGATCGCGGTGAGGATCGCGACATAGAGCGCGATCTCGATCCAGCCTGCAGCGCTCATCTCAGAACCGCTCCGGGCGCAGGAGGGCGATCAGCAGGTAGGCGAACAGCGCCAGGGCGACGATCAGCCCGATGACCTCGGCGGCGCTCATACGTGCTCGAGGCCCTTCAACAACAGGAACAGGACGAGGAATGCGAGGGCCGCGATGGCCACCGAAGAGACGTCCTGCAACGAATCCAGAACGGAGGCGACGGTCGGGGTCATGGACATGAGCCTCACGCTAGGCGCGGGCCCATCAAGCGCTTATTCAGATGAGGCGATACCGCATCAAGATTCTGTGAAGCGGTACCCGACGCCCGGGTCGGTGCGGACGTGGCGCGAGCCGATCTTGCGCCGCAGGTTGGCGATGTGGGTGCGGAGCACGGCCGTGTCGTTCGCGTACTCGGGCCCCCACACCTCGACCAGCAGCGCCCGATGCGTGAGCAGGCGCCCGCGGTTGCGCGCCAGCGTGCGCAGGAGGTCGAACTCGATCGGCGTCAGGTGCACCTCCTCCCCGTCGACGCGCACGATGCGCGCGGCCAGGTCGACCTCGAGACCGTCGGCGCGGATCGTCGGCTCGTCGGCCGGGCGGCCCGCGCGGCGCAGCGCCGCCTCCAGCCGCGCGACCAGCTCGCGCGGCCCGAACGGCTTGGTGACGTAGTCGTCGGCGCCGGCCTCGAGGGCGCGCACCTTCTCCGCCTCTTCCCCGACCGCCGAGAGCACGATGATCGGCATCTCGCTCCACTCGCGCAGCTTGCGCGTGACCTCGACGCCGTCGCCGTCGGGGAGCACGAGGTCGATGATCGCGGCGTCCGGCGGGCGGACTGCGGCGCGGTCGAGCGCCTCCTCCGCGGTCTCGGCCAGGATCGCCTCGAAGCCCGCCTCGCGCAGAACGACGCGCAGCGCCCGCAGGATCTGCGGCTCGTCGTCGCAGACGAGCACGCGCCGCGCCGCGTTCATGCCGGCACCGGCGCCGATGCGGGCAGCGGCAGCTCGATCACGAACGAGGTGCCCTGACCCGGCAGCGACTCCACGCGCACCTGGCCTCCATTGGCCTGCACGAGCCCGCGCACGATCGCGAGACCGAGGCCGGAGCCCTGCCCGGCCGCGCCGGGCGCACGGTAGAACGGCGTGAAGATCCGCTCGTGCTCGGCCAGCGGGATTCCCGGCCCCTGGTCGACCACCCGCATCAGGATCCGGCCGCCGCTCACCCGCGCGCGGACCGACACCGGGTGGCCGTTGCCGTAGCGCAGCGCGTTCTCGAGCAGGTTCGCGACCGCGCGGCGGAGCTGCCCCGCGTCGGCGCGGATCAGTGGGAGATCGGGGGCGATCGCCAGGCGCACGCGGTCCGGCGGCGCGCCGGTGTCCTCCACGGCGGCGCGAATCACCTCATCCAGGGACGTCCAGTCCTCGCGCGGCTCGGCGGCGCCCGCCTCGAGCCGAGCGAGGTCGATGAGCTGGTCGACGAGCCGTGCCAGCCGGCGGCTCTCGTGCGCGATCGTGTCGGCCAGCTCGACGCGGTCCTGCGCCTCGAGGGAGGGTGACGAGAGCGCCTCGCCCGCCGCCACGATCGCGGTCAGCGGCGAGCGCAGGTCGTGGGAGACCGAGCGCAGGACGGCGGTCTTGATCTCGTCGCTGCGCCGCAGCGCGCTCGTCTCCACGACCTCGCGCGTGAGCGCCTCGCGTTCGAGCGCGGCGCCCAGCAGCGCCGTGAGCGCCGGCGCGATCCGCTCGCGCGCGACGTCCGCGGCCGCGACCGGCACCAGCAGGGTGCCGAGGTCGCCCAGGGGCACCGCCGCCTGCCGCTCATCACCCTCGACGCGCTCCAGCACGACGGCCGCCGAGTCGATCTCGAGCGCATCGGCGATCCGCTTGGCGGCCGTCGCCAGCGCAGCCTGCGGCTCCGGGCTGCCGAGCAGCAGCTGCGCCAGCTCGGCGGCGAGGTCGGCCTCGCGCCGCCGCCGCTCGGCCTCGCGGGTGCGGGTGGCGGCCACGTCGGCCAGGGTCGAGGCGACGACCGCGGCGACGAGGAAGACCACCAGCGCGACCCAGTTCTCGGCCTCGGCGATCGTGAACCGCCCGGTCGGCGGGATGTGGAAGAAGTTGAACGCGAGCGCGGCCCCGACGCTGGTCGCGAGCCCGAACCGCAGCCCCCAGACGGTCGAGACGAGCAGGACGGCGAGCAAGTACAGGACGCCGAGCGAGACCGGCGCCGCGACCTCCTCGAGCGGGTACAGCAGCAGCGTCGTCAGCGCCAGCGAGCCGGCGGCGACAAGTACACCCAAGGCGCGGCTCCGGGCCACGCAACGAAAGGTAATCGAGTGCGGCTTACTCGCACTCGCAAGCTCGCGCGAGCGCCTTGATTACTAGTGGGAGACCCAGGCGTCTTCGTCGGCGAGCATCTCGCGGATGTGCGGCGGCAGGTCGCCGGCGATCACCTCGGCGAGCGTCACGCGTTCGAGCACGTTCCGCAGCGATGCGCGCACGGCGATCCAGACGTCGCGCATGGGCTCCGCCACGCCCTGGAATCCGAGCGTCTCCGGGCGCGCGCCGCCGACGCCGGCCAGCGGGCCGTCGATCGCGCGGATCACGTCGGCGAGGGTGACCTCGGCCGCCGGGCGGGCGAGCCGGTAGCCGCCCTCCGCCCCACGCCGGCTCTCGACCAGGCCGGCGTGCCGGAGCTGCATCAGGATGTTCTCGAGGAACCGCAGCGGGATCGCCTGCGCGGTCGAGATCCGCTCGCCCTTCATCGGCTTGTCGTCGGAGGCGGCGGCGGCCAGTTCGAGCGCCGCGCGGATCGCGTAGTCGGTCTTTGCGGAGACGCGCACGTGGTGAGCTTATTCATGCACCGGCGGACTCAGCCCAGCGGCGCATGCCGTAGCGGAACCAGTCGTTGCCATAAGGGACGTAGATCCGGACGTGCACACCGCGCGCGGCGAGCACCCGCGCGTCCTCGCTGCGCACGCCGAGCAGCATCTCGAACCCGGCGCCGGGCAACCCGCGCACGAGCGCCTCGCGCAGGATCGGGTCGTGTGTGGCGAGGGCGACCTCGGCGTCGCCCGCGTGCAGTTCGTGGGCCAGTTCGATGAAGGCGAGGTCCGTCGGATCGCCCCACGGCAGCGCCACGCGGCGGTCCTCGGCGTACGCGCCCTTGACGAGCCGGATCGGGACACCGGCCGCGGCGAGCGTGAGCGCATCCGAGCGGCTGCGGAGGAGGTTGGCCTGGAGTGTCGCCGACACGGCGCCGCCCTCGCGCGCGACCGCCAGGACCGTCGCGAGGATCCGATCGGCGCGGCGATGCTCCTCGGCACCGACCTGGAGCCGCCGGCCCGGTGGAAGCGCCGCGGCGATCCTCGCGAGTCGTCGCTGCGCGGCGTCGCCCGGCTGATCGAGCCCGACATGGGACAGGTCGATCGACAGGAAGGTGCCGTCCGGGGCTTGATCGAGCGTCCGCGCGAGGGCGACGTAGCCGTCCGCCACCCGGTCGGCCTCGGCCGGATCGGAGACGCTCTCGCCGAAGTGGTCGAGCGAGCTCGCGAGCCCGTCCGCGGCGAGGCGATGCGCGCACGCAAGCGCGTCCTCGGGGCTGATGCCGGCGACGTACCGGCTCGCCAGGCGGTACGCGGTGCGCTCGCCGCCGGGGACGGTGCGCACCGCCCGCTCCCACCGGGCGCTGGTTGCGAGCGCGAACCGCGCGCGCCGCATCAAGCGCTGGCGGGCTCCCGCTGCGCGCCGGTGGGGTCGACGCGGACGTGCACGATCTGGCCCTCGACGAGCTCGAGGTGATCGAACTCGCTACGCGACAGCTGCGCGACGAGCGCCTCGCCCTCGGCCGGGAGCAACTCCACGCGGACCTCGAAGCCCAGGCGCGCGATCCGGGTCACCACGGCCTCCTGGCTGGTCTCCCCCGGCTCGGCGAGCACCTGCACGTCGTGCGGCCGCACGAGCCGGCCGCCGACTCGCGTCACCGGTCCCACGAACGACATGACGAACGGCGTCGCCGGCTCGTCGTAGATCTCGCTCGGCGACGCCGACTGCTCGATCCGGCCCTCGTTCACGACGACGATCTGCTCGGCGATCTCCATCGCCTCCTCCTGATCGTGCGTGACGAAGATCGTCGTCACGTGCACCTCGTCGTGCAACCGCCGCAGCCACGCGCGCAGCTCTTCGCGCACGCGCGTGTCGAGCGCTCCGAACGGCTCGTCGAGCAGCAGCACGCGCGGCTCGACGGCGAGCGCGCGGGCGAGCGCCATCCGCTGCCGCTGGCCGCCGGAGAGCTGTGACGGATAGCGGGCGCCGAGATGCGCGAGGCCCACCAGCTCGAGCAGCTCGGCCACGCGCGCCTTCGTCTCGGCCTTCGGGCGCTTGCGTACGCTTGGGCCGAAGGCGACGTTGTCGGCCACCGTCATGTGCTTGAACGCGGCGTAGTGCTGGAACACGAAGCCGACCCCGCGCGTGCGCGCCGGGTGCGAGCTGACGTCCTCGCCCTCGATCAGCACGGCGCCCGCGTCCGGGGTCTCGAGGCCGGCGATCACGCGCAGGAGCGTGCTCTTGCCGCTGCCGGAAGGCCCGAGTAGCGCCGTCAGCGATCCGTTCGGCACGGTGATGTTGACGTCGTCGAGTGCGACGTAGTCGCCGAAGCGTTTAGTGATGCCGCGGGCCTCGATGGCCACGTTTCAGGTCCTTCCGTGTCGTCGTTGGATCACGGTCATCAGCGTCAGCACGAAGATGCCCATCATCGCCAGCACCACGCCGGCAGCGTACGCGCCGGTGAGGTCGAGCGACTGGAAGCGGTCCTCCACGAACAGGGTCATTGTCTCGGTCCGCCCGGAGATCTTGCCGGAAACCACGGCGACCGCCCCGAACTCGCCCAGCGCCCGCGCCGTCGACAGGATCACGCCGTAGGTCAGGCCCCAGCGGATCGTCGGCAGCGTGATCCGCCAGAACACCTGCCAGCCGCGGGCGCCGAGCGTGCTCGCGGCCTGCTCCTGATCGATGCCCTCCTCCTCCAGCACCGGCAGCACCTCGCGCACCACGAACGGCAACGAGACGAAGATCGTCGCCAGGATCATGCCCGGGACGGAGAAGATCACCGACGTCGAGCCGAACCAGCCGTCCTTGCCCCAGACGAGGATCAGCGCGAGGCCGACGACCACCGGCGAGACGGCGAATGGAAGGTCGATCAGCACGTCGAGGAAGCGCTTGCCGCGGAACTCGTAGCGGGCGAGCACCCACGCGGTCAGCACGCCGAACACCGCGTTGAGCGGCACCGCGATCAGCGTGATCATGATCGTGAGGTAGAACGCGTGCTGGGCCGGCGGCGTCGTGACGGCCTCCCAGGCGGTGTCGAAGCCCTTCTCGAACGCGCGGTAGAAGACCATGCCGACCGGGACGACGAGCAGCGCGGCCAAATAGCCCAGCGCGACTGAGCGCAGCACGATCCGGCTCATCGCGACATCCCCCGGCGGGCGACGAACGAGATCCCGAGCAGGACGAAGAACGAGATCGCGAGCAGCAGCACGGAGACCGCGGCGGCGCCGGTCGTGTTGTCGCTCTCGATCTGGGCGAACACGAGCACCGAGGCGACCTCGGTCTTGTACGGCAGGTTGCCGCTGATCAGCACGATCGACCCGAACTCGCCCACCGCGCGCCCGAACGCGAGTCCGACGCCGGCCAGCATCGCCGGCCGCAGCGACGGCAGGATGATCCGGCGGAAGATCGTCCACGGCCGCGCGCCGAGCGACTCGGCGGCCTCCTCCACGTCGCGCTCGAGCGCCATCAGCACCGGCTGGACGGCGCGCACGACGAACGGCAGCGTGATGAACAGCAGCGCCAGCAGAATCGCGACGCGCGTGTAGGCGACATTGATCCCGATCGGGCCGCTCGGCCCGTACAGCGCGAGCAGCACGAGGCCGGCCACGATCGTCGGCAGGGCGAACGGCAGGTCGATCAACGCGTTGACGACGGACTTGCCGCGGAAGTCATCTCGCACCAGCACCCAGGCGATCAGCACACCCATGACCGCGTCGATCACGGCGACGATCACCGAGGCGATCAGCGTGAGCCTGATCGCGGCGACCGCCTGAGGGCTCGTGATCGCGTCCCAGAACTCGCCGATGCCGTCGTCGAACGAGCGCACGACGACGGCAGCGAGCGGGATCAGGACGATCAGCGTCAGCCAGGCGACCGACAGCCCGCCGGCGACCAGCGGGCCCGCGACGCCCTGGGGGGCGCCGCGGCGACGGACGCGCGGGAGCCGACCCGCGGTGGTGGAATCAGCCGGCAGTGGAGACCCCCAGGTCCCGCTCGATCTCAGCGACGGAACCCTTCTCGGTGTCGAAGAACTCGTCGTTGACCTTCGACCAGCCGCCGAACTCGTCGATCTTGAACAGCTTCTCCGGCGCCGGGTAGATGCTCGCATCGACGAGATCGGGGAGCACGGAGCGGTAGCCCTTGGACGCGTAGATCTTCTGCGCCTCGGGCGTCACCAGCCAGTCGAGGAACGCCTTCGCTTGGTCGGGCGCCTTGGAGTCCTTGGTGACGGCGGCCGGATTCTGGATCAGGATCGTCTGGTCGGGCACGACGTACTCGAGGTCGATGCCGGCGTTCTGGGCCGTGATCGCCTCATTCTCGTAGGCGAGCAGGACGTCGCCCTTGCCGCCGGCGAAGGTCTGCAGCGCCTCACGGGCGGACTTGTCCTGCACGGCCGTGTTCGCGAGCACCTTGTGCAAGAAGTCGAGGCCCTCCTGGGGCGACTTCCCCTGCGCGGTCTGCGAGCCGTAGGCGGCCATCAGGTTCCACTTGGCACCGCCGGACGTGAACGGATTCGGCGTGATCACCTCGACGCCGTCCTTGACGACGTCGTCCCAGGTCTTGATGCCCTTCGGGTTGCCCTTGCGGACGGCGAACACGACGACCGAGTTGGTCACGAACCCGTCGGTCGGCGTCTGCTGGGCCCAGGCCGAGTCGACGATGCCCGGCTCGACGAGCTTGTCCACGTCGGGCGCGAGCGAGAGCGCGACGATGTCGGCGGGAAGTCCGCTCGCCACGGCGCGCGACTGGTCGCCGGACGCGCCGTAGGACTGCGTGAACGAGACGCCCTTGCCCTCGGTCGTCTTCTGGAACGCCGGGATCAGGTCCGCGTAGGCCTCCTTCGGCGTCGAGTAGGCCACGAGCGACAGCTTGGCGCCGTCCCCACCACCGTCCGCGGCGGCGGCGCCCTCGTCTGCCGGCCCGCCGCAGCCCGCGGCGACCGCCGGCAGGAGGAGGAGGGTCAGAGCGGCGAGGAGCCGCGAGAAGCGTTTGGTCATGGGCACAATCTCCATCGGGTTGGTGGTCTTGCCGGGCGGAGATTATGCACCAATCCGGTCAACAAACTGTCGAAAGGCGATCCGGATACCCCCCGAGTGGGGTATTCCCCGCGCAAACGCGGGGATTCTGGCCCGGCACGCACCGTCGGGTCAGTGAGCTCCTCCGAGGGCATTTGACGGATGCGTACTCGGTATGCATACTGCGTATCTATGGTGCGCAACGGTCTTCTCGCCCTGCTGGCACGGGGCCCCATGTACGGCTATCAGCTGCGGCAGGAGTTCGAGGCGTCCACGGGCGCGACGTGGCCGCTGAACGTCGGCCAGGTCTACAGCACGCTCGCCCGGCTGGAGCGCGACGGCCTCGTCATCCCCGACGGCGAGGCTGACGCGGACGGACGCGTCACCTACCGGCTGACCGACGCCGGCCGCGACGAGGTGGCGCGCTGGTTCACGACGCCGGTGATGCGCGAGGGCCGTCCGCGGGACGAGCTGGCGATCAAGATCGCGATGGCGCTCACCACCCCCGGCGTCGACGCCCATGCGGTCGTCCAGACGCAGCGCACCGCGACGCTGCGCTCGCTGCAGGAGCTGACCCGGCTGAAGGCGGGCGCCGACGAGGTCGCCGACCAGGCATGGCTGCTCGTGCTCGAGTCGATGCTCTTCCAGGCCGAGGCCGAGGTCCGCTGGCTCGACCACTGCGAGACGCGGATGACCATGGGCGCCCCCGCTGCAGTCACCGATCGCGCGCCCGTTTCGTCGCCCGAGGAGGCCGTCCGATGATCGAGTACGTGCTCGAGCTCAACGACGTGACCCGCGTGCACGGGACGGGCGACACGGCCGTGCACGCGCTGCGCGGAGTCAGCCTCGGCGTGCTCCCGGGCGAGCTGGTGGCGGTGATGGGACCGTCGGGCTCCGGCAAGTCCACCCTCCTCCACCTCGCCGGCGGCCTCGACGAGCCGAGCGCCGGCACGGTGCTCGTCGAGGGCACCGATCTCGGCAGCCTCTCGCGCGCCAAGCTCGCCGCGCTGCGGCGGCGCAGCATCGGCTACGTCTTCCAGGAGTTCAACCTGATCCCGGCGCTGACCGCGGCCGAGAACGTCGGGCTCCCGCGCGAGCTGGACGGCGTCCGGCTGCGCGACGTCCGCCGCGAGGCCCACGCCGCGCTCGATGAGGTCGGCCTCAGCGACGAGGCCGGCCGGTTCCCCGACGAGCTGTCGGGCGGCCAGCGCCAGCGGGTCGCGATCGCGCGTGCGCTCGTCGGCCCACGCCGGCTCGTGCTGGCCGACGAGCCGACCGGCGCGCTCGACAGCCGTACCGGCGAATGGGTGCTCCGTCTGCTGCGCTCGCGCTGCGACGCCGGCGCCTCCGGCGTGCTGGTCACGCACGAGGCCCGCCACGCCGCGTGGGCCGACCGGGTCGTGTTCCTGCGCGACGGCGCGATGGTCGACGACACCGGCCACGCCACGCCCGTCGAGGCACTGCTGCAGTGAGGCTTGCGCTGTTATTAGCCCGGCGCGGCATGCGCCGCAACCTCGGGCGCTCGCTCCTGATCGCGGTGCTGGTCGGCGTCCCGGTCGCCGGCGCGACGATGGTCGACGTCCTCGCACGCACGCTGTCGGCGCCCGAGCGCGACGCGGAGCGGCGCGTCGGCGCGGCCGACGCCCAGGTGACGGTGGCCGCCCAGCGGACGCTGCCGGACTTCCGGCCAACGGCGTTCAGCGAGGTCGGCAACGGCGCCGAGCCGGAGCGTGACGCCCGCAACGTCGACATCGCCGCCTTGCTGCCGCCGGGCACGCGCGTCGTGCCGGCCCCAGTCGAGTCACCCCTGCGCCTCACCTACGGCGACCACGTCGTGCGCAGCACGCTGGTGGCGGCCGACCTGCGCGAGCCGCTGCATCGTCACAAGGCGCGCATCGTCGAGGGCCGCGCTCCGGTCGAGTCGGACGAGGCGCTCCTCTCTCCCCCGCTCGCGGACCGGCTCGACGCTCGCCCTGGCGACACCATCGCACCCGTCGACAGTGCCCCACTCACGATCACGGGCATCGCGACAGCACCGTTCTGCCACTCCTGCGAGCAGCTCGCCGCGCTGCCCGGCTCGGCCCCGGCCAAGCAGGCGACCGCGGACGAGGAGCCGCCGCTGGCGCGCTACCTCGTCGATCTCCCTCCCGGCACGAACGCCGACGCGCTGTGGCCCGCGCTCGCCCGCAAGGGCGTGGCGCTCGTCCCACGGGACGCCTACATCCACCCGGAGCGGTACGAGCCGCCCGGCGGCGTGGCTGCCGGGACCGACGATCTGCAGGCGATCGCGCTGACGGTGGTGATCGCCGGCCTCGGGCTTCTGGAGGTCGTCCTGCTCGCCGGTACCGCGTTCGCGGTCGGCGCTCGCCGCCAGACGCGTGAGCTCGGCCTCATCTCCGCGAGCGGCGGCAGCGCCCGGCACGTGCGCCGGATCGTGCTCGCCCAGGGCCTCGTGCTCGGCGTGCTGGGGGCGGTGATCGGCGTCGCCGCCGGCGCCGCGCTCGTGGTCGGCGCGCGCCCGCTGTGGGAGCACTTCGCGGACGGAGACATCACCGGCTGGAAGTTCGGGCCGCTGGAGATCGCCGGCGCGGCGCTGATCGGCCTGCTGTCAGGGCTTGCGGCCGCGATCATCCCAGCGATCGGCGCCGGGCGGATGCGGGCGGTCGACGCGCTCGCGGAGCGGTTCCGGACGACCCGCTGGCAGCGCCGCCGCGGCGTGCTGCTCGGCGGCGGGCTGATGGCGGCGGGGATCATCTGCGGGCTGGCCGGCGACCGGCTGATCGCCGGCGACTTCGCGGCGTACACGCGCGCGTTGGAGCGGGTGAAGGAGACCGGCCTCTACGTGGCGGAGCCGACGTCCGCGGGGCCGCTCGCGCTGATCGTCGGCGGCGCCACGCTGCTGGTGGCCGGCCTCGTGTTTCTCGCGCCCGCGCTGATCGGCCGGCTCGCCGGCGTCGGCGCCCGGCTGCCGCTCTCCGCGCGACTCGCGGTCCGCGATGCCGCACGCCATCGGCACCGGACCGGCCCCGCCACGAGCGCGATCGCCGTGGCGGTCGCCGGATCGGTCGTCCTGGCGTTCCTGCTCGCGGGTTCGTTCCGGGCCGACGAGCTGCGCCACGTCCCGCCGCTGCCGCCGAATGTGCTCGCGGTCGAGCCGGGCGACGGCGAGATCGCGACGACCGCGCGGGCGGCGCGGCTCGCCGCCACCGAGCTGCCCGGCGGGCGGGTGTACGAGCTGCGCCAGCCGCTGCGCCCGCTGGCCCAGGGCGAGCGGTTGCCGACCGACGTCCCGGAGATCGATGCGCGCCAGATCTACCCGGTGCAGCCTCAGCCGGTCGAGGATTGCGCGCCCACCTGCGCCGGCTCGGGCGGCCCGCTGGCCGTCGCCGGCGACGACGAGCTGAACGCGATCGCCGGCGGCGGCGAGCTGGACAGCGCTGCGCGCGATGCGCTCGCCGCGGGGAAGGTCATCGTCTTCGAACGCGGGTTGCTCGCAGACGACGGCCACGTCGAAGTCGAGCTGGGCTTCCAGGATGGTGACGAGGCGCCCGCGCGTGTTCGGCTACCGGGCCACCTGGTCGTCCGGCGCCTCGCCTACTCGGGCTTGCCGGCCGCGCTCGTGCCCGAGCGCGTCGCCCGCGCGCACGGCTGGGAGATCGAAACGACCCGGACGCTCGTGCGCTACGACGCGGGAGCCACGCGCGACGAGGTCGACGCAGCGCTGGCGGCCGCGGAGGACCTCGACACCATCGCGTACATCGACGACCCCGACAAGCAGAGCCAGACGATCCTGCTCGTGATTGCCGCCGTCGCGGGGTTCGTCACGCTCGTCGGCGTCGCGATCTCGGTGGCGCTCTCGGCCGCCGAGGGCCGCGCCGACCTCGCCACGCTGGCCGCCGTCGGCGCGCCGCCGAGCCGCCGCCGGGCGCTCGCCGCCAGCCAGGCGCTGCTCGTCGGCGGGCTGGGCTGCGCGCTCGGCCTCGCGTTCGGCGCGTTCGTCGCATTCACCGCGCGGGCCACGACCGGCTCGCCGGACTTCGTGGTGCCGTGGGCGAACCTCGCCGTGACGGGGATCGCGGTACCGCTGCTGGCGATGCTGGTGGCGGCGGTCTTCACGCCCGGCCGCCTGCCGATGGTGCGCCGCGTCACGTAGGCGGGAGCGTGCCTTTGACGCGTTCGCGGCCCGCTTCGGTGACCTCGACCTTCCAGATCGGCGCCTCGGCCTTGACGCGGTCGATCAGCGCCCGGGCGCCGTCGAACGCCTCGCCCCGATGCGGCGCCGACGCGGCCACGATCACCGACGGCTCGGACAGCGGCACGGTGCCGGTGCGGTGCTCGATCGCAACCGCGCATAGCCCGTGGCGGGCCGCCTCCTCGGCGGCGATCGCCTCGATCCGGGCCTGCGCCATCTCCGCGTACGCCTCGTAGTCGAGCTCCGGCACGTCGCGCGTGACCCCCTCGAACACGACGACGGCGCCCGCGCGCGGGTCGCGCACCAGTTCGGCCAGCCGCGCGAGGTCGAGCGGGTCGCCCGTGATGCGCACGTGGCGGACCGCGCCGGCCCCGCCGCTCACCGGCGGCACGAGCGCGACTTCGTCGCCCGCGTGGACCGGCGCGTCGGCGTCCGCGTACTCGCGGTTCACCGCGACGACGCACTCGCGCGGCCGCAGCGTCCCCACCGGCGTCGACGCCATCGCGGCCAGCACGTCCGCGACGGACGCGCCGTCGGGCAACTCGACCTCGAGCCGGTCGGTACCGGCTCGCTCACGCAGGCCGGCGAAGAGGCGGACGGAAACTCGCATCAGGCGAATGTAACGTCGCCGAAGGCGAGAGCGACGAAGGAGCGTCTCGCCTGGCAGGCGAAACCCCTATATCCGCGACCCACGGCGAGTCGTCGCTCGCCGCGGCCGCGAGCGCGTCCACGCTCGCCGGGCAAAGGCCGGTCCCGCGCTGCTCGCGCAGGATCTCCAGCGCTTGCTCACGCGTCATCGCCTTGCGGTACGGCCGGTCGGCGGTCAGCGCCTCGTAGACGTCCGCGACGGCGAGGATGCGCGCCGGGCGCGAGAGGTCGAAGGCGGGCAGTCCGCGGTGGTAGCCGGTGCCGTCGAGGCGCTCGTGGTGCGACGCCGCGGTCTCGACGATCCCGCGCAGGCATGCGACGCGCTCGAGGATCTGCTGCGTGTAGCGCGGATGCTCCTTGATCGCGGCGAACTCGTCGGCGTCGAGGCGGCCGGGCTTGTCGAGGATCCGGTTCGAGATCGCGAGCTTGCCGACGTCGTGCAGCAGCGCGGCGCGCTTCAGGTCGCGCAGCCCCTCCGGCGGCAGGCCCATGACGGCACCGGTGGCGACTGCCCAGCGCGAGACCTCGGCCGAGTGGCGGGCGGTGAACGGCGACTTGGCGTCGATCACGCGGGCGAACGCGTCGGCGACGCGGTCGAGCCGGTCGTCGCCGGCGGTGAGCACGCGGTCGGCCGGCTCCCAGAGCGCCACCGGCGGCACCGCACGCGGGTCTTCGAGCGGGCCCCAGAACGCGCGGTCGTCGCGCACCGACAGCAGCGCGTCCACGAGCGCGGGGTCAAACCAGCGGCCACGGCGCTTGAGCGCCATCGCGAGAGCGCCCGGCAGGCCGACCGTGCGTACGAATACCTCGAGCGTCTGCGCCAGGCACAGGATCCGGGCGAGCAGCGGGATCTCCTCACCGCGCAGGCCGAACGGCTGGCCGGCGCCGTCCCAGTGCTCGTCGAGCGCGCGGATCGCGTCCGCGGTGCCGTCCGGCAGCTCCAGCATGCGCGCGATCTCGGCGCCGCGCTCGCAGCGCGTGCCGATCACCTCCCGCGTCACCTCGTTCTCCTGGGTGAGGCGCCGCATCTGTCGTGCCTTGGCGACCGGGCCTCCGCCGGCGGCGACCGAACGCCACGTGTACAGGGCGAGCGGCCCGCTGCGCGACCAGTCGGTGACCTTCATCGCGCGCTTCGTCGCCTGGTCGTCGGCGGCAAACAGCGATGACAGCCGGGCCGCGTTGCTCGAGCAGCCGGCGTCCTTCAGCAGCAACGCGTAGAACAGCGCCGAGCGCTGCTCCTCCCCCATGCCGACCTGTTCGGCCAGCCGCATGCCGATCGCGGTCGTGCGGACCGCATGACCGGGCGGCTCTCCCTCGGTGATGTCGAGCGCGTAGGAGAGGCCTCCGAGCACCTCCGAAAGCGCGACGTCGGTCACGCGCCGCCCTGCAGGAGCGCCTCGAGCGCGGGTGCCGGCAGCGGGCGCGAGAGCAGGAAGCCCTGGGCGTGGTCGCAGCCGATCGCGGTCAGCCGCTCGAGCTGGCCCTCGGTCTCGATGCCCTCGGGGATCACGGCCATCCCGAGCGCGCGCGCCATGCCGACGATCGCCTCGACGATCGCGCCGTCGCCCTCGCCGTCCTCGCCGAGTCCGGCGACGAACGCGCGGTCGACCTTCAGGCCGTCGAGCGGGTAGCGCTGCAGGTAGCGCAGCGACGAGTAGCCGGTGCCGAAGTCGTCCAGCAGCAGGCGCACGCCGACCGCCTGCAGCAGCTCGATCGTCAGCGCCGTGGCCGGCGTCTCCTCGAGCAGCAGGCCCTCGGTGATCTCGAGGCCGAGCGAGTCGGGGTGCAGGCCCGTCTCGGCCAGCGTCTGCTGGACGGTCTCGACGAAGTCGGGCCGCGCCATCTGGCGGGCGGAGACGTTGACGGTGAGCCGCAGCCCCGCGTGCGGCGTCTCGCGCTGCCAGCGGGCGACCTGCTCGCAGGCGGCATAAAGGACCCGGGCGCCGAGCGGCACGACGAGCCCGCTCTCCTCGGCCATCGGGATGAAATCGGACGGCGGCACGCTGCCGCGCTCGGGATGGTCCCAGCGCACGAGCGCCTCGACGCCTGCGACCTGGCGGCTGGGGAGCCGGTAGTACGGCTGGTAGGCGACCCACAGCCGGCCTTCGCCCTCGAGCGCGCGGCGCAGGTCGCCCTCGACCCGCAGCCGGGCGGTGATGCGGTCGCGCAGGCCGGCGTCGAACACCTCGCAGCGACCGCGGCCGCGCTCCTTCGCGCGGTACATCGCGGCGTCCGCGTCCGACAGCAACTCCTCGGCGCTGCGCGGGGCGGCCGGATCGGTGACCACGACGCCCACGCTGACCGAGCCGAAGCGCTCCTCGCCGCCGGCCATGAACGGGTCCTCGAACGCGCGCACGAGCCGCTCGGCGATCACCACGGCGTGCGCCTCGTCCTCGACGTCCTCGCAGACGACGGCGAACTCGTCGCCGCCGAAGCGCGCGACGGTGTCCGACACGCGCAGCTCGCCGCGCAGGCGCGGCCCGATCGCGCACAGCAGCTCGTCGCCCGCGTGATGACCGAGCGAGTCGTTGAGCACCTTGAGGTTGTCGAGATCGAGGAAGAGCAGGGCCACGTGGCCGCCGTCGCGGGTCGTGCGGTCGAGCGCGTGCCTGAGGCGGTCGAGCAGCAGCGTGCGGTTGGGCAGGCCGGTCAGCGCGTCGTGGACCGCGGCATGGCGCATCTGGCCCTCGACGCGGAGGCGGCCGATCGCAGCGGCGACCATGTGCGCCACCGACTGCATGAAGTCGATGTCGGTCGGACTGAACGTCCGCTTCGCGCGCATGTTCGCGCTGAGGACGCCCATCGGCGCATCCGGGCTCCCCATCAGCACGTTGAGGCTCGTGACGACGCCCTGGAGGCGCAGCGACTCGGCGTTCCACTCGGGGTCGTTCGGCAGGTCCTCGATGACGTACGGGCCGGTCGCGTAGACATTGCGGCCGTCGGCACGGAGCGACGCCATCGTGAACTCGCTGCCGACGAAGTCGTCGGGCCAGCCGAGGCCCGCGCGCACCCGCACGCGGCCCTCGCCGAGGTGCTCGGTGATGCTCACGAGGTCGGCGCCGAGCGTCTCGGCGACCGCGCGCGTGGCTTCGGCGAACACGGTCTCGAGGTCCGGCCCGAGCATCACCATGTTGCCCAGGCGCGCGACGGCGGACTGCTGTGCGAGCCGGTGGTGCAGCTCGGTGATCTTCCGGGTCGAGCACTGGATCTCCGCGCCGACGCTGCGCGCGGTCGTCTCGGCCCACTCCCAGTGGCCGTCGAAGTGGCGCAGGCGGTACTGGAGCGTGACGATCTCGCCGTTGGCCAGCGCGCCGGCCATCGCCTCCTGCACGCCGGCGACGTCGTCGGCGTGAATCAGCGTCCAGCACGAGACGCCGAGCAGCTCGTCCGGCACGTATCCCCCGAAGGCGGTGATCGACGGCGAGACGTAGAGGAAGCGCCCGGCAGGGTCGTGCAACGTGACCACGTCGGTCGCGTTGTCGGCGAGCAGCCGGTACCGCCGCTCAGGAGTCACCCTCGTCTTGCTCGACGCCATGGACCCTGAATCGGCCGCGCAGCGTGGGTCCTGAAGCCGCGGGGATACGATGGAGGTGGATGGAACGCCCAGCGCTCACGCATCTTGACGCCGCCGGCCGCGCCCGGATGGTCGACGTCAGCGCGAAGGACGCGACCGAGCGGTACGCGCGCGCTCGCGCCGTCGTGCGCATGTCACCCGCCGCCGCCGCGCGCGTGGCCGCGGGAGACAACCCGAAAGGCGACGTCGTCGCGGTCGCCCGGATCGCCGCCATCCAGGCCGCCAAGCGGACCGACGAGCTGATCCCGCTGGCCCACTCGCTCCCGCTCACGCACGTCGACGCCGACATCGCGATCGAGGCCGAGGTTGGCACGGTGACGCTGGTCACCGTCGCACGCACGACCGACCGCACCGGGGTCGAGATGGAGGCGCTGGTGGCGGCGTCGGTCGGCGCGCTGACCGTCTACGACATGGTCAAGGGGATCGAGGCCGGCGTTGTGATCGAGCGCGTCGAGTTGCTCGACAAGACCGGCGGGAAGGCGGACTTCCACCGCTCATGAAGCCCTTGATCGACGGTCACGGACGCCCAATCGGGGATCTGCGCATCTCGGTCACCGACCGCTGCAACTTCCGGTGCCAGTACTGCATGCCGGCCGAAGGGCTGCCGTGGCTGGACCGCAGCGCGCTGCTCAGCTACGAGGAGATCGAGCGCCTCGTGCGCCTGCTCTCGGCGATGGGCGTGCACGACGTGCGGCTGACGGGCGGCGAGCCGCTCGTCCGCAAGCAGCTGTGGCGGCTGGTCGAGCGCCTGGCGGCAATCGAGGACGTGCACGACCTGTCGCTGACCACCAACGGCTACCTGCTGACCAAGCAGGTCGACGATCTCGTGCAGGCGGGGCTCCGGCGGATCAACGTCTCGCTCGACGCACTCGCACCCGATCGCTTCTTCCAGCTCACGCGCCGCGACTCGCTCGCGCAAGTGCTCGAAGGACTCGAGGCCGCCCAGCGCCACCCGGAGCTGCGGCCGATCAAGATCAACGTCGTCGCGCTGAAGGACTTCACCGAGGACGAGGTGCTGCGGTTCGCCGAGTTCGCTCGCCAGAACCCGTACGAGGTGCGCTTCATCGAGTTCATGCCGCTCGACGCCGATCGCACGTGGACGCGTGACAAGGTGCTGCCGAACGCCGACATCGTGGCGATGATCGACGCCGTGTACCCGCTCGAGGCGGTCGGCCGCGAGCGCCACGGCACCGCGCGGCGCTACCGGTTCGCCGACGGCAACGGCCAGATGGGCTTCATCTCTCCGGTCAGCGAGCCGTTCTGCGGCGACTGCAACCGGATCCGCCTGACCGCCGAGGGCGAGCTGCGCACCTGTCTGTTCTCGATGACCGAGACCGACCTGCGCGAGCCGCTGCGCTCCGGCGCGACCGACGCGGAGCTCGAGACGATCATCCGCGACGCCGTGTGGCGCAAGGAGCTCAAGCACCACGTGAACGATCCCGGGTTCGTGCAGCCTGCCCGGACGATGTCGCGGATCGGCGGATGATCACGATCGACGAGGCGCTCGAGCTCGTCTTCGACGGGCTGGCGCCGCTGGGGCCGGAGCGCGTACCGCTCGCCGACGCGGAGGGACGCGTGGCGGCCGAGCCGGCTCTCAGCGCCGTCGACCTCCCGCCGTTCGACCGCTCGGCGATGGACGGCTACGCCGTGCGCGCGGCCGACACCGCGCCGGGAGTGCCGCTGCGGCTGGTCGGCGGCGTGGCGGCGGGCGAGGTCGCCGCGGCCGTGCTCGAGCCCGGTACGGCAACGCGGATCTCGACCGGCGCCGCGCTCCCGGAGGGCGCTGACGCGATCCTGCAGTCCGAGCTGGCGGACGAGCGCGACGGCCACGTCGCGCCCGAGCGCGCGCTCGCGCCCGGGACCCAGGTCCGCTACCGCGGCGAGGACCTGCGCGCCGGCACGGTGCTCGCCCCGACCGGCGCCGTCTTCACGCTGCCGCGCATCTCCGGGCTCGCCTCCGCCGGGGTTGGCGCCGTGACCGCGCATCGTCGCCCGCGACTGCAGCTGATCGTCACCGGCAGCGAGCTGCTACCGCTCGGCGCGCCGCCCGAGCCGGGCCGGATCCACGAATCGAACGGCCTGATGGTTAGCCTCCTGGCATGCCAGGCCGGCGCCGAAGTGGTCGACCACGGGGTCATCGGGGACGACCGGAACGCCACCCGCGCCGCCGTCGAGGCCGGCCTTGCCGGTGACGTGCTGGTGGTGTCCGGCGGCGTGTCGGTCGGCCCGCACGACCACGTCAAGCCGGCGTTCGAGTACTGCGGCGTCGAGGAGGTGTTCTGGCGCGTGAAGATCAAGCCCGGCAAGCCGATGTGGTTCGGCCGCCGCGGCGAGACGCTCGTGTTTGGACTGCCGGGGAACCCGCTCTCCACGATCGTGTGCTTCTGCGTGTTCATCGAGCCGGCCCTGCGGCGGCTTGCCGGCGAGCGCGATGCCCGGCCGCGGCTCGAGCCGGGCCGCCTGACGAGGCCGGCGCGGGCCTCGGACGGTCGCACCACGTACCTGACGGCCGCGCTGCGCCCGGGCGCCGACGGCGTGCTCGAAGCGACGCCGACCGAACGCCAGGGCTCGCACATGACCGGCGCCCTCGGCGAGAGCGACGGCTTCGCGGTCGCGCCCGAGGAGGCCGGCGAACTGCCGGCCGGCGCGCCGGTCGACGTGCTGCGGCTCCGCTAGCCGAGGAACTGCAGCAAGAAGTACGCGCCGATGGCGAGGATCACGAATCCGCCCATCGAGATCCGCGGGCCGTACGACAGCGCGCTGAACCAGGAGCCGATCTGCTGCAGCGGGCCCGGACCGCGGTCGTAGCGGGTGGTGTCGAGGTCGGCGCCGCAGAACGAGCAACCGGCCGCCAGCGGCATCACGCGCTCGCCGCATTCCGGGCACCGGTTCGGATCGCGCGGCTTTATCGCCGTGCCAGTTCCTCTGGCGTGTCGATGTCGGTGGGGTCGGCCAGGTGGCCGATCTCCACCTCGACCACGCGCGCCCCGGCGAGGAGGTCACGGAAGCCGCTGTCGCCCGCCAGCTCGCCCGCGCGGGCGAGCAGCGCCCGCCGCAGCAGGACGGGATGGCTCGGCACGCCGTCGAAGGTTGCGCGCACGGCGTCCTCGTCCCCGGCGGCGGCGCGGACGACGGCATCGATCGCCTCGGCAGTGATCCCGGGCTGGTCGCCCAGCACGACGAGCACCGCGTCGACGTCGCGGAGCGCCTCGAGCCCGCACCGCAGCGACGCCGACTGACCTTCCTGCCAGCGCTCGCAGACGACCGGCTCGGCGCCCTGGAGGTCGACCTTGGCGCGGACCTCGGCGGCGGCGTGCCCGAGGACGACGACGCGCGGTGACAGGCCGACGGCCGCCGCCAGCACATGCTCCAGCAACGGGCGGCCGTGCAGCTCGGCGATCTGCTTGGTGGCGCCGAATCTCCGCCCCGCGCCGGCGGCGAGGATCAGCCCGCCGATCCTCACACGCCGACCTCGTGGATCCGGCCGCTGGAGTGCGCCAGCCGCCCGCCGGTGCGCCCGTGGCGCATCGCGACGATCTCGCCGATGATCGAGAGCGCGGTCTCCTCGGCCGTCAGCGCGCCGAGGTCGAGTCCGATCGGTGCGCTGACACGCTCGAGGTCGGAGTCCTCGATGCCCTTGGCGAGCAGCCGCTCACGCCGCTTGTCCTGCGCGCGCCGCGAGCCCATCGCACCGATGTAGCCGGCGTCGGAGCGCAGCGCCAGCACGAGCGCCGCGTCGTCGAGCTTCGGGTCGTGGGTCAGCACCGCGATCGCCGTCGCGCGATCGATGCCGCCGAGCTGCTTGAACGCCTCCTCCGGCCATGCGGCGATCACCTGCTCGGCGTGCGGGAAGCGCGCCGGTTGCGCGAAGCGGGCGCGCGGGTCGACCACAAACGCTCGCCATCCGGTGGCCTTTGCCATCTGGCACAGGGCGGCGGCGAAGTCGACGGCGCCGAACACGATCAGCCGCGGCGGCGGGAACGTGACGTCGATGAACAGGTCGCCCTGGCGCTCGGAGCGCTCGGCCCACATCAGTTCGTCGGCGAGTTGCGCTGCTTGGGCGTCGAGCGCGGGATCGCCGAGCGACCCGTCACGCGCGCCGTCGGCGAGGACCAGCATCTTCGAGCCCGCGGCGGGGCCCTCGAGCGCGGTGACGAGCGCGCCGCGGCCGCCGCTGCGGGCCAGCTCGGTGAAGCCCGACTGGGCCGTCACGGCTCGTAGCGCTCCACGTAGACGTCGATCTCGCCGCCGCACGGCAGGCCGACGTCCCACGCCTCCTCGTCGGCGATGCCGAAGTGCAGCAGCCGCGGCGCGCCGCCGCCGAGGACCTCCTCGGCGACCTCGACGACCGCGCCCTCGACGCAGCCGCCGGACACGGCGCCGGAGATCTCGCCGTGCTCGTTGACGGCCATCTTCGAGCCCGGCGGGCGCGGGGCCGAGCGCTTCACGCTGATCACCGTGGCGAGCGCGACGGCGTCTCCGCGCGCGGTCCAGGCATCGACGTCTTCGAGTACGTCCTTCATGTCAAGCCCTCCTCCATGAGTCCAGCCAAGGCCTCGAGCGAGGCGATCGAGTTTCCCGGAAGTAGATGATCCACGTGCGGCAACGCTGCTTGCATACCCCGCGTGAGCGGCTCGTACTGGGGGTCGGCGGCCAGCGGGTTCAGCCACAGCACGCGATGGGCACACCGCCGCAGCCGCGCCATCTCGGTCGCCAGCAGCTCCGGCTCGCCGCGGTCCCAGCCGTCCGAGAGCACGACGATCACGGCCCCGCGGCCGATCCGGCGGCCGTGCTCGCGGTTGAGCTCGGCCAGCGCGGCGCCGATCCGCGTGCCACCCGACCAGTCCGAGACGTGGTCGGCGGCGCGCGCCAGCGCACGGTCCGGATCGCGGCCGGCGAGCTCGCGCGTCACGCGCGTGAGCCGGGTGCCGAACACAAACGCCTCGACGCGGGCGCGCGCGGCGACGCTCGCCTGCAGGTACTGCAGCAGCATTCGCGCGTACGGCGCCATCGAGCCGGAGACGTCGCACACGAGCACGAGCCGCCGCGGCCGCATTGCCGGCTCGCGATAGCGCCGCTCGAACAGCTCGCCGCCGTGCCGGAGTGACACGCGGACGGTCGCGCGCAGATCGTGCAGATCGCGCCGCCGGCGTGTCGGTCGCGTGCGCCGCGACAGCCGCCGCGGCGACTTGCGCGCGAGCTGCGCCAGCAGCTGCCGCGCGAGCGCGCGCTCGTCGTCGCTGTACTCGGCGAAGTCCTTCTCCCGCAGCAGCTCCTCTTCGCTCCACGCCGCCGGGACCGGCACCTCCTCGACGCGCGGGCGCGTCCGTCTCCAGCGGGATGCCGACGCGCGGCAGCGCCGAGCGCTCGATCCGGCCGAGCTGCTCGAACGGATCAGGTAGGTCGTCCGGCGGGAAGACAGCGGCGAACGCCTCGGCAAAGCGCGCGTAGTCGGCCTGCGACGAGCACATCGTCGCGCGCAGCGCGAGGTAGGCGTCGGTCGGCGAGGCGGGGTCGACGGCGGCCAGCGCGCGGTGCGCGGAGAGCAACTCCCCGACGCCGACCGCGGCCCCACCGTCGCGCATGTGCTCCGCGAGCTCCGACAGCCGGCCGGTCACGGCGGCTCCGAGCGTCGGCTCAGACACCGCCGAGCACCCCACGCTCGCGCACGCGCTCGATGTCCTCACGCACCTTCAGCGCGACGCCGAGCGTGCCGTCGAGGTCGCCGTCGCCGTCGAGCGCCAGCAGCGCGCGCGCCCACGTGATCGTCTCCCCCACGCCGGGCAGCTTGTACAGCTCCTCCTCGCGCAGCCGCGCGACCGCCGTGCAGACGCGCTCGGCGATCGCCTCCGGCACGCCGGGCAGGCGCGTGCGGACGATCTCCGACTCGCGCGCGTGCGTCGGGTAGTCGATCCAGTGGTACAGGCAGCGACGCTTGAGCGCGTCGTGCAGCTCGCGCGTGCGGTTGGACGTGAGCACCACCAGCGGCCGCACCTTGGCCTCGATCGTGCCGAGCTCGGGGATGGTGATCGCGAAGTCGGCGAGGAACTCGAGCAGGAACGCCTCGAACTCGTCGTCGGCGCGGTCGATCTCGTCGATCAGCAGCACCGCCGGGCCGTCGTGCTCGAGCGCCTCCAGCAACGGCCGCCGGAGCAGGAAGTCGCGTCCGAACAGCTCGCGTGGATCGGCGCCCGCCTCAGCGGCGCGGATCGCGAGCAGCTGGCGCTGGTAGTCCCAGTCGTAGACCGCGTGGTGGAGGTCGATGCCCTCGTGGCACTGCAGACGGATCAGCCGGGCGCCCGCGGATGAGGCGAGCGCGCGGGCGACCTCGGTCTTGCCGACGCCGGCTTCGCCCTCGAGCAGCAGCGGCTGTTCGAGGGCGGCGGCGAGGAAGACAGCGGTGCTGAGTGCCTGGTCGGCGAGGTAGCCCTCGCCGGCCAGGGCCCGGCTTACGTCCTCCGTCGTGGTGAAGCGCACAGCTTCATGATGACGCGTCCTCGAGCGCGCGCCGGCACAGCACCCGCCCGAGGTGGCGCTTGTAGTCGGCCGACGCGTTGAGGTCGGCCGGTGGCTCCGTGCCGTCGGCGGCGAGCTCGGCCGCCGCCGCGATGTGCTGTGCGTCGAGGGGCTGGCCGCGCAGCGCCTGCTCGGCCGCGGTCGCCCGCAGCGGCGTCGATCCGAGGTGCGTGAGGCCGATCCGCACGTCCTCGCACGTCCCGTCCGGCGCCTTCTTGACGAGCGCCGACACGGCCACCATCGCCCAGTCCTCCTGGCGGCGGTTGAACTTGTGGTAGCCGTGGCCGTAGCCGTCGAGCGCCGGCAGCCGGACCTCCGTGAGGATCTCGCCCTCCCCGACGGCGGTCGTCAGGAAGTCCTGGAACAGGTCGGCGGCCGCCACCTCGCGCTGGCCGCCGTCACCGCGGATCGTCACCGAGCCCTCGTAGGCCATCAGCACGGCCGGCATGTCGGAGGCCGGGTCGCCGTGCGCGAGCGTGCCCCCGATCGTGCCGCGGTTTCGCACCTGCTGGTCGGCGATCGTGCTCGACGCCTGGGACGCGAGGCCGAGGCCGCCCACCGCCACGTCGTGGTGGTGGGTCATCGCGCCGATCCGGACGGTGCCGTTCTCGCGCTGGATCCCGGCGAGACCGGGCACCAGCCGCAGGTCGACGAGCAGCGACGGCACCGACATCCGCAGCTTCATCAGCGGGATCAGCGAGTGGCCGCCGGCGAGGACCTTCGCGTCCTCGCCGCCGTCGCGCAGTGCCGCCAGCGCCTCATCGAGCGAGCCCGGCGCCACGTAGTCGAACTGGGCGGGGATCACGACGCACCTCCCTCACTCGGAGACGTCGGTCCGGAGCCGGCGCTCCCGCTGCCGTGCTCGTCCCACGAGCCGCCCTGCGGGCCGGGGTCTCCGGCGGGTGCGGAGCCGCCCTTGGCCGCCGCGACGGCCTCCCACACGCTCTGGGAGCTGATCGGCATGTCCAGGAACGTCACGCCGAGCGGGCGCAGCGCGTCGATCACCGCGTTCAGCACCGCCGGGGAGGCGGCGATCGTGCCCGCCTCGCCGACGCCCTTGACGCCGAGCGAGTTGACCGGCGACCGCGTCTCCGTGCGGTCGGTCTCGAAGCTCGGCACGTCGGCGGCGCTCGGCAGCGCGTAGTCGACGAACGTGCCGGTCACGAGCTGGCCGTCGTCGTCGTAGTGGATCCGCTCGAACAGCGCCTGGCCGATCGCGTGCACGATGCCGCCGTGGATCTGGCCCTCGATCAGCATCGGGTTGATCGCCGGGCCGCAGTCGTCGACCGCGACGTAGCGCTCGACGTTCGACCTTGCCGGTCTCGACGTCGACGTCGACGATGCAGGCGTGCGCTCCGAACGGGAACGTGAAGTTCTCCGGGTCGTAGAACGTCGTCTCCTCCAGCCCCGGCTCCATGCCGTCGGGCAGGTTCTCGGGCACGTACGCCGCGCCGGAGATCTCGGCCAGCGTCAGGCCCTTGTCCGGTGAGCCGCGGACCGAGTACTTGCCGTCCTGCAGCTCGATGTCCTCCGGCGCCGCCTCGAGCAGGTGCGCCGCGATCCGCTTGGCCTTCTCGGCCACCTTGATCGCCGACTTGGCGAGCGATTCGCCGCCGACGGCGAGCGAGCGCGAGCCGTACGTGCCGAGGCCGAACGGGCCGGTGCCGGTGTCGCCGTGCATCACGTCGACGACGTCGGGCGTGGCGCCGACGCGGTCGGCGACGATCTGCGCGAACGACGTGTCCAGCCCCTGGCCGTGCGGCGAGGCGCCGGTGTAGGCAGTGACCGAGCCCGAGGCGTGCACGCGCACGATCGAGGACTCGTAGAACCCGGCCTGCAGGCCGACACCGCTCGGGCCAACGACGCGCGACGGCGCCAGGCCGCAGATCTCCATCCAGGTCGAGAAGCCGATGCCGCGGTAGATCCCGCGCTCGCGCAGCTCCGCCTGCTCGCGCCGGAACGCGTCGACGTCGACGTGCGTGAGCAGCTTGTCGAGGCTGCCGTGGTAGTCGCCGGAGTCGTAGACGAGGCCCAGCGCCACCTCGGCCGGGAAGTCCTCCTTCGGGATGAAGTTCTTCCGCCGCACCTCGAGCGGGTCGAGCCCGAGCTCGGCCGCCAGCTGCTCGATCGTCACCTCGATCAGGTGGGTCGCCTCCGGGCGGCCCGCGCCGCGGGTGGCGTCGGTCGCCATCTTGTTCGTGAAGACGCCGACGGCGGTGAAGTTGAGGTTCGGGATCTTGTAACAGCCGCTGATCACGAAGCCCGTGAAGCACGGGATGAACGGCGTGAGCAGCGTGTAGTAGGCGCCGAGGTCGGCGATCGCGCGCACGTCGAGGCCGGTGATCGTGCCGTCGCGCTTGGCCCCCATCTTCACGTAGTCGATCTGGTCGCGCCCGTGGATCGTGGAGGTCATGTGCTCCGACCGCGTCTCGGTCCACTTCACCGGGCGACCGAGCTTCCGCGCGGTCCAGGCGCAGAGGATCTCCTCGCCGTAGTGCGTGATCTTCACGCCGAAGCCACCGCCGACATCCGGGGCGATCACGCGGATCTTCTCCTCGGACACGCCAATCTCGCCGGCCATGAACAGGCGGATCAGGTGCGGGTTCTGGCTCGTCAGGTGAATCGTGAAGTGGCCGCCGCGGTACTCCGCCAGGCAGGCGCGCGGCTCGATCGGCGTGCCGGCCGTGCGGTGGTTGACGATCCGGCGCTCGATGATCACGTCGGCTTCGCTCCAGGCGGCGTCCATGTCGCCGCCGCCGATCGTCCACTCGTGCGTCTTGTTGGTGCCGATCTCCTCGTGGACCAGAGGCGACGACGATTCGAGCGCCTTCTCCGGATCCACGACGACGGGCAGCGGGTCGTACTCGACGATCACCTGCTCGGCGGCGTCGACGACGCCGTACTTGTTGCTGCCGACGACGACGGCGACAGCCTGGCCGACGTACTTGACCGTGCCGCGGGCGAGCGGCCACGTCTCGGCCGCCTTGACCTCGACGCCCGGCGGGACCCAGGCCATCGGCATCGGGCCGTCGAGCGTGACGTCCTCGCCGGTGAACACGCCGTGCACGCCGGGCGCCTCGCGTGCCCCGGACGCGTCGATCGAGACGATCTTCGCGTGCGCCTCGCTCGAGCGCACGATCGCCATGTAGAGCATGCCCGGCAGCACGATGTCGTCGACGTAGCGGCCCTGCCCGGTGATCATCCGGGGGTCTTCCTTGCGCCGCATCGCCTGGCCGACCCACTTGTCGGGAGCGGCTGTTCGCTCGATGGTGCTCATGCGGGCACTCCCTTCGTCTGCTCGGCGGCGTCGAGTACCGCCTTGACGATGTTGTGGTAGCCCGTGCAGCGGCACAGGTTGCCGGCGAGCGCCTCGCGGACCTCCTGCTCGGTCGGGTCGGCGTTGCGTGCGAGCAGGTCGGCTCCGGCCATGATCATCCCGGGCGTGCAGTAGCCGCACTGAAGCCCGTGGTTCTTCCAGAATGCCTCCTGCAGCGGATGCAGATCGCCCTCGCTGCCCATGCCCTCGATCGTCTTGACGGCCGAGCCGTCCGCCTGCACCGTCAGCACCGTGCAGCTCTTGACCGCGTCGCCGTCGACGTGCACGGTGCACGCGCCGCAGTTGGACGTATCGCACCCGACGTGCGTGCCGGTCAGCCCCAGGGTGTCGCGGAGGAAATGCACGAGGAGCTGCCGGGGCTCCACGTCCTCCTCATTCGCCACGCCGTTCACCGTGATCGAGACCCGTGCCATTACAGCGTCTCCTCCTCCGTCAGTAACGCGACCTTGGCCGGAGCGTAACTCACGCCGCTGGGCGGCGGGCAAGTGGTGGCTAGCGGCGGCGGTGATATGCGAGGGCGAGCGAGGCCAGGAGGAGGCGGTCCTGGCGCTCGATCTCCTCGAACCGGAGGCCGAGCTCGGTCGCGGTGAGGCGCATCTTGCGCACCTCGGCGACGACTTCGTGGCTGGCGACCTGGATGTGCAGCTTCAACATCCCGTCGCCCGGGTCGGCGCCCTCGCGCGCAACGCAGACGCCTCCGGCGCTGATGTCGAGCGTGCGGGTCGACCACTCCGGGGCGCCGTCGCCGGGGTGCAGGCGTGCCGGCAGCTCGAGCGGCGCGCGGGAGAACACCCGGCGCTGGCCGAGGCGGATGTCGTCGATCAGCCGGAGCACGACCTCCTCGCCGGCCGGCTCGCCGATCTGGCCGCGGAGGGCCTGGAGCTGGCCTTCGGACTCGAGCAGGAGGAAGGCCTCGGAGCCGGTCGCGATCTCGTTCCGTGGCTGCGTGTCCAGCGCGAGCACGACATCCGGCCCGCTGAACCCGATGATCCGGCAGGCCAAGCTCTCGCCTGTGGCCGGGCGTGCGCTTGCACCCACGTCCAAGCGGGCGATCTGTCCCTCGACGAGCTGCGACATGCTGGAAACGGACACTACCGAGGGTTAATCGGACCGAAACGGCGTTCTTGTGAGCTGCCTCTGGACGGGCCGGCCCGGGGAGGAGAGGCCGACCCGTCCTTTCGCGGGGATCCTGGGGGGAGAAGGTCAGAGGCGATCGCGCCAGCGGACGGCGGCCGAGGCGACCTCGGCAAGCGCCGCGGCGAGGCCGCCGCGGTCGCCGGTCGCGCGGGCGCGCGTGAGCCGCTTGAGCGCCCCGGCGAGCACCGCCGGGCCGGACGGCCCGCCCTCGCGCAGCGTGGCGAGCTCGCCACCGGTGAGCCGGTGCTGGCCGTTGCCGACGAGCGCGCTCAGCTCGCGCGCGCGGCGCTCGGCGGCCACGGTTTCGCGGCGCGCCTCGGCGGCGTCGCGCACGGCGGCCTCCGCCTGGTCGTCGGCGGCACGCACGCGCGCATCGGCGTCCGAGATCAGCTCCTCGACGCGCTCCAGCGTCCGCATCCGGGCGTCGGGACGCGCGACACGCACGCGGTCGCGGGCATGCCGGGCACGGCCGGCCTGGTCGCTCGCGCGACGCGCGCGGCGGCGCGCCTCGCCGACCTTCGCCTCGGCGCGTTCGGCACGGCCTTCGGCCACGAGCAGCGCACGCTCGAGCGCGGCGATGCGGGCCAGCGCGGCGGTCAGCTTGTCCTCGGTGTCTACGTCGGCGCGGGGGGCGTCGGCGGTCCGCTGCTCGATGTCCGGCCGTCGCCGCGCCGGCGGCGCGGCGCTTGGGCCCCGGACGCCGCGGTTCCAGTCCGGCGGCGATGATCGCAGCGTCAAACGAGCCGCCGAACGGGCGCTTGGCAGCGTTGGTGGACGGCCAGAGGCCCTCGCGGTAGCGCTCCGCGCGCCACTCCTGCGCGCGCCAGCGAGCCAGCGACGGGTTCCAGTCGGCCGAGCAGGGCGGCTCGCCGTAACGGGCCTCCCACTCGAGGATCTTCTCGATGATCAGTTCGCGGGTCCAGCGCCTCACTCGACGCCCATCCGCGGTCTTCGCGGACGGGGTCATGAGGGGCCTCGTCCGCTACGTGCCGCGCGGCTGGTCGTTCGTCATGGCGATGGCGAACGGCCGCGCCTCCACCCACCACTGACCCGCAGCTGCGGGCGTGGGCTTGAGGAGATGCAGGCGGCTTGCGGCCATCGGTCCAGAAACGGTACCGGACGTTTTGCCCTGCGTCCAACCGGATTCGAACCCTAAGGGGGTCAGACCCCTGTTAGGCGCCCCGAATAGGGGTCTGACCCCGGTTAGGCGCCCCGAATAGGGGTCTGACCCCGGTTACGGGCCCGGTGGCTAACGGAGGTGATCCAGTTGCTGCGCAGCCCGAGCAGCGTGCGGATCGTGCCCGCCGAGACCGTCCGGTTGCCCCCGCTGCCGCGGACCTCGACGGTCGCGGCGCGGCCGGACGGCGTGGTGCTCGCCACCGTCAGGCTCCTCAGGTCGCCGAGCAGGACCGTGCGCAGCTTGCGGTTCGCCGCGCGCTCGGTGAACCGCGCCGTCCACGTGTGGTAGGGCGACAGGTCGTCGTGCGGATCGTCGACCGACCGCAGGTAGGAGAGCGGGCTGCCGCCGAACGCCTCCTCGTTGGTGGCGGTGCGCCCGCCGGAGGTGGAGAAGAAGAACGTCTGGGCGATCTGGCCGCCGACGGTCACCACGCGGGCGCTCGTGCCGCGCACGGCCGTCGTGGTGGCGGCCGTCTCCGCCGCCACGCCGCGGTAGACCTGCGAGCGGACGTCGGCGAACACGTCGTACGCGGAGCTCGGGCGGAGGCCGCGCAGCGCATACGAGCGAGCGACCACGGCCTGCGCCTTCAGCGCCTCGGCCGGCCACGAGGCCGGCATCTCGGCGGCGACGACGCCGTACAGGTAGCGCTCGAGCGAGATCCGGTTCACCGCGAGCACCGCGCCGCCGTCGCGCGCGAACACCATCGTGCCGCGGTAGGCGCCGTTGCTGAGCCCGTTCTCGGCGGTGCCGCGCAGCGTCGTCGTGGCGCCACCGGTGACGGAGATCGGAGCGCGGAGCCGCGCGCGCGTGCGTCCGGTCGACGTGTCAACGACCTGAACGCGGTCAGGCCCGAGCGCCACGAACCGGTACGTGCGGGCCTCGACCAGCCGCACCCGCCGCCCGTTGGCCGCACGCGCCACCGACGCGCCGCTCAGCCTCTGCGCCCGCACGCGCTTGAGGCGCACGCGAATGCGCCGGCCCGGAGCCGTGCCGTAGCCGCTGCCCGCGTAGTAGTGGGCGAGGATGAAGCGATGGTCGCGCCCCTCGCGCAGGGCGTAGCCGTAGGCGCCGTACTGGGAGAGCCCGACACCGTGGCCCCAACCGCGCCCCTCGATCACGAGGTCGTCGGCAGCGGCGGTTGCGGGTACGAGAGCGAGAAGGGCGATCGCGACGATGGCTGCGCGCATTGCCAGACACCAACAGTGCGGGGCCCTTCGGGTTGCGGTGTCATCATCATCAGCCGCCCCGCGACCTCTCACCGCCGCGATCAGCTCTCCTACTCCCACGCCCCAACGGGCGGCTGAACCGGCCGCTCCGGCGCCGAGCGATCCTGCGCCCGGCGGCGGGCGGCGCGTCGGTTCTCGCCTGTCATGGCTCGGCCTCGCCGTGTCGCTGCTCGCCGTCGCCGGCGTGGTCTGGTGGGCGTCGCGCCAGGATCCGCCGCAGCTGCCCTCCAGCGGCCCCGAGCTGGCGGCGCTGGTGGGCGCGATCGCGCTCTACGCCCTCGCCACCCTCGTGCGGTCAGAGCGCTGGCACCGCCTGCTCGTCGACGAGGGCGCCAAGCCGACGCGGACCGACAGCTACGCGCTCACCGCCGTCGGCTACATGGGCAACAACGTGCTGCCCGCACGCGCCGGCGACGCGATCCGGATGGTGCTGATGGCGCCGCGCGCGCAGACCTCGATGCGGACCGTGCTCGGCACGCTGCTGGCCGAGCGATTGCTCGACGTCGCCGTGCTGGTCGTGATCTTCGTGGTCGTCGGCTACGGCCTGCTCGGTGAGGTCGGAGGCGACAAGGTCGAGATCATCCTGCTGGCGGCCGGTGGCGTCCTCATCGCCGGGCTGCTGGCCTACCGGTTCGTGCGCCGCAATGATCGGCTCGTCGAGTTCCTGAAGCCGATCGTGTCGTCGACGCTCGGCCTGCGACGCGCCCACCACGGGCTCCTGCTGCTCGGGATGACGCTGCTGATCTGGGCGATCGAGGCCGGCGTATGGATGGCCGCCGGCGCCACGATCGGCTTCGGCATGGACCCGATCGAGGGCCTGTACATCGTCGCGCTCGCGTCCGTGTTCTCGCTGATCCCGTCTGGCCCGGCGTACGCCGGCACGCAAGACGCGGCGGCGATCCTGGGCATCAAGGCGCTCGGTGGCACCGGGGCGCAGGCGGTCGCCTACATCGTGATGCTGCGGTTCATCATCGTCGTCCCGATCACGCTCGTTGGGCTCGTGCTGCTTGCGGCCCGCTACGGCGGTCTCGGGCGCCTGCGCGGCGCCCGCCAGGAGGCGCGGGCCTGATGGAAGCCGCGACCGTTGCCGAGCCCGCACCGGCGCCGGTCACGTCCGCGCCGCGGCGGTCGCGAGCGGAGATCACGGCGTACGTGCTGCTCGTGGCGGTCGCGCTCCTGCTGCGGCTGTGGGATCTCGGCGACCGCCCGTTCCACCACGACGAGAGCCAGGACGCCTACTTCTCGTGGGTCTTCCTCACGCAGGGCGACTACGCGTACAACCCGCTGCTGCACGGACCGCTGCGGTTCTACCTGACGGCCGGGTTGTTCGGCCTGTTCGGGGACTCGGACTTCACGGCGCGGCTGGCGCCGGCGCTGATGGGGACGCTGATGGTGCCCCTCCCCTACCTTCTGCGCGCGCAGCTCGGGCGCGTGGCCGCGTTCTCCACGGCGCTGCTGCTGGCGTTCGGCCCGACCTACCTGTACTTCTCCCGCTTCGCCCGCGAGGACATCTACATCGCTTCGATCACGCTGGCGCTGCTGGTGGCGGTGTTCCGCTTCCTGGACCGCCCGCGGCGTCATCACCCCGCAGTGATCGGCGTCCTGCTCGCGTTGAGCTTCGCCACCAAGGAGTCGACGTTCATCACCGTGTTCGTCGCCGGCACGTTCTTCTTCATCGTGCTCCTGGTGAACCGCGAACGGCTGCTGGCGCCCGTACGCGCCGTCGGCCTCGACGCCTGGGGCTGGGGCCTGGCCGCGTTCATCGGCGTCTTCACGATCCTGTTCACGACCTTCCTCACCCACCCGGGCGGGCTCTGGGACGGGATCTACACAGGCCTGGAGTACTGGCTCGGCCAGCACGACGTCGGCCGTGGCGGCGAGTCGAAGATCTTCTACGGCGTCGTGCTGTTCGGGGTGGAGTGGCCCGCGCTGCTGCTCGGAGCCGTCGGCACCGTCGTGGCACTGCGCCGCCCGACGCTGCTGCGCCTGTTCCTCGTGTGGGCGTTCGTGCTCTCGTTCGCGATCTACTCGTGGGCGGGAGAGAAGTTCGCGTGGCTCGTCCTGCATCCGCTGCTGCCGCTGCTGCTGCTCGCCGGGATCGGCGTGCAGGCGATCTGGGAGACGCGCCGGACGTGGTACGGCGCGGTCGGCCTCGCGGCCACGGCGGCGGCGTTCGCGTACGCCGGCTACGCCTCGTTCCTCGTCAACGCCGAGCACCGCGCCGACCCGCGCGAGCTGCTCGTCTCCACCCAGTCCTCGGAGGAGGTCGCGCGCGTCGCCGACAGCGTGGTGGCGAAGGCCGAGCGCGCCAAGCGCGCCGACCAGCCGTTCACGATCACGGTCGACGCCGCCGAGGGAGCCACCTTCCCGTGGGCGTGGTACTTCCGCGACCTCAGCGTCTCCTACGCGGACCTCAGCGCAGGCACCACGACGCCGAACAGCGACGTGGTGATCATGACCCAGGCCTCCAACGACCGCCTCCGCCCAGAGCTCCCGGACTACACGGTCCGCGAGTTCCCGTTCCGCGTCTGGTGGGTCCGTGACTACGGCGAGATGTCCCCGAGCGCGTGGGCCGATTGGTTCACCGACCGCAAGCCGTGGAACCCGACCGGCGGGATGTCGGAGTGGCTGTACGAGCGACCGTAGGTCAGCCGGCGAGGACGAGCTCGATGCGGCCCTCCCGGGCAACCGGCACGAAGTCACGGAAGTCGAGGGTGAGCACGCGGCGCCCGCTGCGCTCCGCGCAGGCGATCACGCTCGCGTCCGCAAGTCCGAGGCGCAGGTCGGCGTAGCGATCGATTAACTCGGCGATGCGCGGGAAATCATCCTCCCCGCAGTCCAGCGATAGCGCTCGGCGTGCCAGATCGCGGGTGAAGTCGACGAGCGCCCCGGTCCCGAGCTTCGCCTCGATCAGATAGCCCACCTCTCCGAGGATCCCGGCGGGGACCACGAAGGGCGGCGCTTCGTCGCGCAAGGCCTCCGCCGAGCGCGCGTGATCGGGGTCGTCGATGTCGAGGAGCGCAAGGATCGCGGACGTGTCGAGGACGATCACGCGGCGTCGCCGCCCGCACGCCAGCGAGCGGCGAGAACCGCCTCGTCGTCGCGAGCGGCGAAGGTGCCTGCGCTGCGGTGGCGACCGAACGACTCCGGCCACGCAGCGGGCCGATCGGCGAGATACGTCCGCAGCGCTTCACGGATCAGGTCCGCCTGCGACCTGCCGGTGTCACGCGCGGCCCCGTCAAGCCCGCGCCGGATGTCCTCCGGGAGGTAGACGGTGGTCTTCTGCACACGCCCGACGTTACCATACGTCACGTATGGCACGTCACCGTCGGAGGCGCCAGATCGTGGTGCCCGCGCGGTCGAAGACCCTGTCGCCGAGCTGGTCCCACTTGGCGAGCCCGGCGTCGCCGTAGGTCGTGCGCTCGATCGGCCCGAAGACCACGTAGTCGATGCCGTAGCGGCCTATGAGATCCCGCGCGGCGACGAGATCGGTGGTCGTGTAGAGCGTCTTGACGTCGGCCTGGCGGTTGCCGGGCTCGTGATCCCACTGCAGCTCGTGCCCGGGCCAGCCGAGCACGGTCGCGCGGCCGGTGAAGGTGGAGATGCGCCCGTGGCCGAACGCCGAGTAGTCCTCCCCCACCGCCTCGAGCACGATCGCCGTGCCGGGCGTGTGGGCGCGCAGCCAGTCGATCGCGGGCGGATCGCCGGGCGCGCGCTCGCGCAGCCAGGCGAGGCCGTCGAGCGTCGGCGCGCGGCTGAAGCCCTCCTTGCGCGCGTAGGTGCCCGCGTACGGGTAGACGGCGCCGAGCAGCAGGAGCACCGCCGTGCCGGTGGCCCACACCGGCCATGCCCGGCGAGGCAGCCACGCCCCCGCCCACAGCAGCGCGCATGCCGCCGCGACGGCCAGCAGCACCCACGCCTGGTAGCCGAGCTTGAAGACGGTGTTCATGCGGTAGAGGTCGGTGCCGGCGAACGCGTCGCGCACGTACACCAGCTCCGGCGTCAGCACGCAGATCAGGCCACCGGCCACGAGCAGCCAGAAGAAGCGCTCGGGCGCGTCGAGCCGGCGGGAGACGAGCGCCCCGAGCGCGACCGCGAGCAGGGCGGCGATCGCGAACGGGCCGGCGAGGCCGGCGGTCCCCAGCAGCGACCCGGCGAAGATCGCCGCCACAACGCTCCACACGAGCGTGCGCAGCGGCCGGTCGGCGGCGAGCACGCGGGCGGCGAAAGCAGCCGAGATCACCCCGGCGAAGATGCCGTAGAGCAGCGCCTGGTCGCCGACGAACGACCCGAACGAGCGTTTCTCGTCCACCCATCCGATCCCCTCCGCGGCCGGGTCGAAGTTGAGCCAGAACGGGAGCAGGAGCACGACGCTCGCGACCAGGACGAGCGCCAGCCAGGTGACGGCATACACCCGCCGGCCCGCGCTCTCCGGCGACCGTAACCAGGTGGCGACCGCCAGCACCAACAGGCCCGCCGCGACCGGGTACGACCACGAGTTCACCGGATACAGCGCCCCGACCGCGAGGCCGGCCGCGAGCGCCTCGCCGACACCGCGCGAGACCGCGTCGCCGCGCGGGCCGGCGAGCACGACCTGCAGCGTGAACGCGAGCGCCAGCACCGTGAACGGCAGCGCCAGCACGTGCGCATGCAGGTCCTGGAGCAGGAACGAGAACCACGGGAACTCGTTGATCGTCCCGGGCACCACGCGCGACGGGGCGAACCAGTCGTAGTCGCCGGGCGGCGCGGCGGCGTCGATCCACGCCCGCACGCCGGCGAGGTTGCCGAGCACGATGCACACGACGACGGCGGCGACGCCGGCCGCCACCGGCCCGCCGCGGACGCCCGCGAGCCGCGCCCGGGCGGCCGCCCACAGCGTGCCGCCGAGCGTGAACACGGCCACCGCCGAGAGGCCCGCGATCAGCGCGACCGCGAGGTTGTAGCCCTCGTCGGGCGCCGAGCCCATGACCTTCAGCACCATCGCCATGGTCAGGTGGCCGAGGTAGTAGTAGTTGAGGTCCTCCCCCGCCATCCACGGGTCGTGCGGCGGGAACGAGGTCGAGGCGTTCGTGGCGTTGATGAACGCCATGTCCATCGGCTTCTCGGTCCCCCACACCTCGGGCGAGTAGGCGACGAGCAGCGCCATCCCGAAGAACACGACGGCGAACACCACCTCCGAGCCGATCCACAGGCGTCGCCGCGCCGGGTCCTGCGACGGCAGCGCCCGCGTCGACACCCAGTCCGCCCGCCGGCGCGCCCACCAGCCGCTCGCCTGTTCGCCCTCGGCCAGCCGCCCCGCGAGCGAGCGCCGGCGCAGCTCCGCCAGCACGCCGGCGATCGCCAGGAGCGCGGCCGCGCCCAGTATCGCCCCCGTGCCGTACGGCACCACGCCGAGCGAGCCGGCCATCCACACCACCCACGTCACCAGCAGCAGCCCGAACGGCTTCGCAAGGCCCAGCCCCGCGCCGGGCAGCCGCCCGAACGCAAGCGCAGCCAGCGGCACCGCCGCCAGGCCGACGACCTCGACCAGCGCGAAGAAGCCGAGCGCTTGGAGCAACTTAGGGCCGGAGGCTAGTGGGCGGTGCGGTTGGTTCCCTAGGCTGGGACCGCATGAGCACCTATGAGCGCGTCGCCGACCTGCCCCTGAAGATCGACGAGTACGCACTCGAGGGTCTGACCCGCACCGTGTCCAGCGGCTTCGAGCGCCTGACCACCGTGATCCGGCTGCGCGGCGGCGGCGAGGAGGGCGCGGGCGAGGACGTCACGTACGAGGGTGACGACCAGATCGCGCAGCAGGCGCGCGGCCCGGTGCTGCCGCTCGCCGGCGAGTGGACGTTCGACTCGTTCTCCGAACACCTCGACTCGCTCGACCTGTTCCCGGCCGGCGCGCCGAACCAGCCCGCGTTCCGCGACTACCGCCGCTGGGCGTTCGAGAGCGCGGCGCTCGACCTCGCGCTGCGCCAGGCGGGCCAGTCGCTCGCCGAGGCGGTCGAGCGCGAGCCGCAGCCGGTCACGTTCGTGGTGTCCACGCGCATGGGCGAGCCGCCGACGATCGAGCCGGTCACGCAACGCCTCGCTCGCTACCCGGATCTGCGGTTCAAGCTCGACGGGACGCCGGACTGGGACGACGGCCTGATCGCCGGCCTGATCGACACCGGCGCGGTCGACTCGATCGACTTCAAGGGCGCGTACAAGGGCACCCCGGTCGACGTCGCCACCGATCCGGACTTCTACCGCCGGATCGCCGAGGCGTTCCCGGACGCGTGGCTGGAGGACCCCGACCTCGAGCTGCCCGCCGCGCGCGAGGCGCTGCAGCCGTTCGAGGACCGGATCACGTGGGACGCGCCGATCCACTCGGTCGACGACATCCTCGCCGCGCCGGTGCTCCCGCGCACGGTCAACCTCAAGCCTTCCCGGTTCGGCACCGTGCGCGCACTGTTCGAGGGCTACGACTTCTGCGCCGATCGCGGCATGGGCGCCTACGGCGGCGGCCAGTACGAGCTCGGCGTCGGCCGCGGGCAGATCCAGTACCTCGCGGCGCTGTTCCACGCGGATGCGCCGAACGACATCGCCCCGTCCGGGTATGACGCGATCGATCCCGAGCCGGGCCTGCCCGAAAGCCCGCTCGACCCCGACCCCGAGCCCACCGGCTTCCGCCGGCGGTCGTAGACTCCGAGGGACACGCCATGGCTCCGAAGCAACGTCAGATCAAAGTCGAGCAGAAGGGCGCCCTGGCCGCGATGCAGCGGCTCGAAGGGCGCTCGGACGAGGAGCTCCTCGCCGAGACCCGCTTCCGCGCCGCCGCGCAGGCGATCCTCGGCGCGCGCGCGGCCGAGCGGATGGACGCCAAGCGCTCGCGCGAGCACTTCCGCGCCGCGATCGCCGCCGCCCGCCCGCAGGAGCGCCTGCAGCTGCGCCGGATGGCCGAGGCGTCGCTCGCGCTCGCCGAGCGCCGCTCCGGCGACCTGAAGATCGCGGCCGAGAAGCTCGGCCAGACGCCGCCGTCCAACCGCCAGCTGTTCGTGCTCCAGCTGATGGGCTACATCGTGCCGCCGCCGGGATCGAGCATCGTCCGACGCGTCGCCGGCGTCCTGCTGCTGATCGGGATCATCATCGGCCTGCTCGCCCTCGGCTGGGGCATCGTCATGCTCGTATCGCTCCCGTTCGGTGGGCTGGGCGCCGGCGTCGCGATCTTCTGGGGCTTCCTGCTGATGGCCGTCGCGATCACGGCGTTCGCCGTCTACGGCCGCCGCCGCCAGAAGCGCGCCCGCACGAAGGCCGCGGCAGCGCGCGCGGACCAGCTCACCGGCAAACGCCCGAACTAGCCCACCTCACATTCCGGCGGCGGGGGCCGTTGTAGAGAAGTGACGACCGTCGTACTTCCCCCGTTCTGGAGCCTCGTCGAGGCCCACGGCGACGAGCTGCTCGCGCACGCGCGGCGGCTCGCCGGCGACCAGCACGCGGAGGACGTCGTGCAGGACGCGCTGCTGCGCGCACTGCGCGCGTATCCACGGCTGCGCCATGCCGACCACCTGCGCGCGTGGCTCTACCGGGTGACGACGACGGCCGCGATCGATGCCCACCGGGCGCGGCGGCGGGAGCTCCCCACCGACGACGTCCCGGCCGTCCCCACCTACGACACGTACGACGAAGGCGCCTTCGAGGCGATGATCGCGCCGTTGCCCGACGGCGTGCGGAGCGCGTTGTGGCTGCGCTTCGTCGACGACCTCGACTACGACGCCATCGCCGACCGGCTCGACATCTCCGCGGCCGCCGCGCGCCAGCGCGTGTCGTCCGCCGTCCGCACGCTCCGAGAGAGGCTCGCCGCATGACCCCGCTTCCTGACTCCCTGCTCGAGGCCGTCGCTTCCGCCGCCGTGCGGGAGGGCCTCGTCGACGCCGTGTTCACCCGTCTGAACACCCCGATCGGCCGCCTGCTCGTCGTCCAGGGCGAGAACGGCATCGTCCGCGTGGGCTTCGAGGAGGAGCCCGAGGACCACGTGCTCGCCGAGGTCGCCGGCCGGCTCGGGTCGCGGATCGTCGCCTCCGACAGCGAGCTCGCGGTCACGCGCGACACGCTCGACGCCTACTTCGCCGGCGAGGGCGATCCGCACGCGCTGCCGGTCGACCTCACGCTGGTCGCAGCGCCGTTCCGGCGCGCGGTGCTGGAGGCGCTGCACAGCGAGATCGTCGCCGGCCAGGTCGTGACCTACGGGGCCCTCGCCGAGCGCGCCGGCAATGCGCGTGCGTACCGCGCCGCCGCGACCGCCTGCGCCCGCAACCCGGTCCCGATCGTCGTGCCGTGCCATCGCGTGCTGCCCAGCAGCGGCGGGATCGGCCGCTACGGCGGCGGCCCGGCGCGCAAGCGCGCGCTACTCGAGCTCGAGGGCTCGCTGCCCGCCTAGCTACTTCTCGGCCACCTTCACCGAGGCGATGACCACCGGATCGACCGGCGCCTCGGTGGAGGGGTCGGTCTCCGCGACGCCGATCTTGTCGACGACCTCCTGGCCGCTCGTGACCTTGCCGAGCAGCGCGTAGTCGGGCGGCAGCTGGGCGTCCTCGGCCGTGACCACGAAGAACTGGCTGCCGGACGTGCCGGCCGGCTCGGCGCCGGTCTTGGCCATCGCCACGATGCCCTTCTCGTACAGCAGGTTGTTCGGGGGCGCCTCGGTCACGGAGTAGCCGGGTCCGCCGGTGCCGTCGCCCTTCGGGTCGCCGCCCTGGATCACGAAGCCGGCGACGATCCGATGGAACGTGGTGCCGTCGTAGAAGCCCTTGTCGGCCAGCGACTTGAACGAGCCGCCGGTCTTCGGCGACTGCTCGGCGTCGAGCGTGATCTCGAAGTCGCCGCAGTTGGTGGACACCGTCGCCACATAGGTCTTGCCGGACGTGAGGGCCGCCTTCGGCTTCGGCAGCTTGCCCTCCCCCTTCGGCTTCGGCGCGGCGACCTTCTCGCAGACCACGGGCTTGGGCGTCGGGGTCGCGGTCGCGGCTGCCTCGTCACTCCCCGCGCCGTTGTCGTCCTCACCGCAGGCGGCGACGAGCAGCGCGCACGCGAGGCAGAGGACGAGGACAAGGCGGTGCATGGGCGGCGATGATAGACACGCACTGTGCCCGTCTCGCCGCGTGTCCGTTCCTACGACCACGTCCTGCTCGACCTCGACGGCTGCCTGTGGGTGGGCGACGAGGCGTGCGAGGGCGCGGTCGAGGCGGTCGCGGCGCTGCGCGAGTCCGGCGCGTCGGTGCTGTTCCTTACCAACGACGTGCGCCACGCACCAGAGGACTTCGTGCGCAAGCTGTGGCGGCTCGGCTTCCAGGCATCGCTGGACGAGGTAGTGACGGCCGGCGCGGCGCTCCAGTTCCAGCTCTCGGGCCGCGACGGCGGCTCGGCGTTCGTGGTGGGAGCGCAGGCGCTGGTCGACCACGTCGCCGACGCCGGGCTGCGGATCGTCAACCGGACGCCGTTCGCCACGCGTGCCGACGTCGTCGTCGTCGGCGGGCACGACGACTTCGATTTCGACGAGCTGCGGGTCGCGACCCAGGCGGTGCTGCGCGGCGCCGAGCTGATCGGCGCGACGCGTGACCCCACGTTCCCGATGCCCGACGGGCCGTGGCCGGGCACGGGCGCCGTGCTCGCGGCCGTCGAGGCGGCGACCGGCCGCCGCGCCGACCTGGTGGTGGGCAAGCCCGAGCCCGCGATGTACGACGCGGCGCGCGACCGCCTCGGGTCCGGGCGCGTGCTGGCCGTCGGCGACCTGCTCGAGGTCGACGTGGCAGGCGCGCGCCGCGCCGGCCTGGACTCCGCGCTCGTGCTCACCGGCGGCACGTCGCGCGAGGCGGCCGACAAGGCCGACCCCAAGCCGACGCTCGTGGCCGACTCGCTGGGCGCGCTCGTGCTCGCGTGAGCTCCTATCAGTGGGGCCACTAGCCTCCCCGGCTCGCATGGACCGCGCCATCCGCCTGATCGTCAACCCGTCCGCCGGGGCCGGCCGCGCCGCCCGGGAGCTGCCCGCGGTGGAGGCGGCGCTGCGCTCGCACGGCGTGCCGTTCCGCGTCGACCGCACGACGTCGATCGACCACGCGCGTGCGCTCGCGCGAGAGGCCCGCGACAGCGGCGAGCTCGCGGCGGCGATGGGCGGCGACGGACTCGCCGGGGCGGTGGCGGGCGAGCTGCGGGGCTCGGACGCGGTGATGGCCGTGCTCCCCGGCGGACGTGGCAACGACCTCGCGCGCAAGCTCGGCATCGGCCACGACCCCGTGGCGGCGGTCGACGTGCTGATGGCGGGCAAGGAGCGCCGGATCGACGTCGCCGAGGCCGGCGACAGCTCCTACCTGGGCATCCTCAGCGCAGGCTTCGACTCCGACGTGAACGGGATCGCCAACGCCACGCGGCTGCCGCTGGGCACGCAGGTCTACCTCTACGGCGCCCTGCGCGCGCTGTGGAGCTGGCGCCCGGCGAACTGGAACGTGACGATCGACGGCGCCGAACACACCTTCACCGGGTATGCCGTGGCGGTGTCGAACTCGGGCGTCTTCGGCGGTGGCATGTGGCTCGTGCCCGACGCCGAGCTCGACGACGGGCTGCTCGACGTCGTGCTGACCGGCGATCGTCCCAAGACCGCCTACCTGCGCGGCCTCGGAAAGGTGTTCAAGGGCACGCACCTGGACGAGCCGGGCATTCAGGTACTGCGCGGCCGCGAGGTCACGTTCCAGGCCGACAGGCCGTTCACCGCGTATGCCGACGGCGACCCGATCGCCGATCTGCCCGTGACCGTGCGCGTGGCGCCGGGCGCGCTGCGGGTGATCGCTCCGTGAGGCTGCAGGCCGGGCTGCTCGCCGCGAAGGCCACGGGCGCCGTGACGCGGATGGCGGGGCGCGGCGGCACGTCGCTGCCCGGCAAGGTGCTGATGCGCGCCGAGCCGCACGCGATCGCGCGCCTGGCGGCGAGGCTGCCGCGTGGGAGCGTCGTGGTGTCGGCGACCAACGGCAAGACCACGACGGCCGCGATGGTCGCCTCGATCCTCGCGCGTACGGGCACGCGGCTCGTGCACAACCGCGCCGGAGCGAACATGGCCGGAGGCGTCGCCGCGGCTCTGGCCGCGTCCGCGCGGCGCGGCGGCGACATGGGGCTGTTCGAGGTCGACGAGTTCTGGCTCGGGCCGGTGGCAGCCGAGCTCGAGCCGCGCGCGGTGCTGCTCGGCAACCTGTTCCGCGACCAGCTCGACCGCTACGGCGAGCTCGAGATCATCGCCGACCGCTGGGCGGAGATCGTCGCCGGCCTGGACGCCGCGACCGCGCTCGTGCTGAACGCGGACGACCCGCTCGTGGCCGACCTCGGGCGCCACCGCGAGGCGACCTACTTCGGCGTCGAGGACGACGCGCTCGCGCTGCCGGAGCTCCAGCACGCGTCGGACTCCAAGCACTGCCGCCGCTGCGGCACCGCCTACGTCTACGAGGCCGCCTACCTCGCCCACCTCGGCCACTACGCGTGCCCGCACTGCGGTGCGCGGCGGCCCGATCCCACGATCAGCGCGACCGCCGTCGAGCTGCGCGGCATCCGCTCGGCCGCGTTCACGTTGCGGACGCCGGAGGGCGACCGCCGGATCGAGCTCCCGCTCCCCGGGCTCTACAACGTCTACAACGCGCTCGGAGCGGCCGCCCTCTGCCTGCAGCTCGGCGTACCGCTCGACGACGTCGCGGCCGGCCTGGCCGCGGTCGCGCCCGCGTTCGGCCGTGCCGAGACGATCGAGCTGGCCGGCCGCCCGATGTCGATCCTGCTGATCAAGAACCCGGCCGGCGCGAACGAGGTCCTGCGCACGCTGGCGCTCGAGGCCGCGCAGCTCGATCTGCTGGGCGTGCTGAACGACCGCACTGCCGACGGGCGCGACGTCTCGTGGGTGTGGGACGCGGACTGGGAGATCATCGCCCCGCACGTGCGCCGGCTGACCTGCGCGGGCACTCGCGCAGCCGAGCTGGCGCTGCGGCTGAAGTACGCCGGCGTCCCGCCGGAGCGCCTCGACGTCGTCGATAGCCTCGAGCAGGCGCTCGACAGCGCGCTCGCGGCCGGCGACGGCCCGCTGTACGCGCTCCCGACCTACACCGCGCTGCTGGAGCTCCAGGACCTGCTCGCCCGTCGCGGCCACGCCCAGGAGTACTGGCGGTGAACGCGAACGTGATCTGGCACGA
The DNA here is from genome assembly GCA_963792385.1 of uncultured Solirubrobacteraceae bacterium. Lineage (GTDB taxonomy): Bacteria > Actinomycetota > Thermoleophilia > Solirubrobacterales > Solirubrobacteraceae > DASSUW01. Next base: position 411,719 of record CAWBVZ010000007.1, read on the forward strand.
CATCGAGTGCGGGAGCTACACCGCCGACCTGCCGTTGTGGCAGGAGCTGGCCCGCGAGGCGGGCGGCCCGGTGCTCGACGTGGGCGCCGGCACCGGCCGCGTCGCGCTCGACCTCGCGCGCGCCGGTCACCGCGTGACCGCGCTCGACCTCGACCCGGCGCTGCTCGCGGCCCTGGCCGAGCGGGCCGCCGGGCTGCCGGTCGAGACGCTCGTCGCGGACGCCGCCGGGTTCGACGCCGGCGAGGCGGCGTTCGCGCTCGTCGCCGTCCCGATGCAGACGATCCAGCTGCTGCCGGACGCCGACGCCCGCGCGGGCTTCTTCGCCTCCGCGCGCCGCGCCGTCGCGCCCGGCGGGCTGGTCGCGCTCGCGATCACCGCGGCGCTAGAGAGCTTCGGCTACCCCGCGATGCCGCTGCCCGACACGGGCGAGGAGGCCGGCTGGAGCTATGTCTCACAGCCGACCGCCGTGCGCCAGGTCGACGGCGGGATGCGGATCGAGCGCCTGCGCCAGACGCTGTCGCCGACCGGGGAGCGCGCTGCCACCGAGGACCTCGTGGTGCTCGCCGACCTCACGGCCGCCGAGCTGGAGAGCGAGGGCGCCGCCGCCGGCCTCGAGCCACTCCCGGCGCGCGACATCGAGCCGACCGACGACCACGTCGGCTCCACGGTGGTGGTGCTGCGTGGCTGACCGGACCCTCCGGGTGTGCGCGCTGTATCCCGACCTGCTCAACATCTACGCCGATCGCGGCAACCTGCTGCTGCTCGAGCGCCGTTGCGAGTGGCGCGGCATCGGCTTCGAGCTGGCCGGCTCCGGTCTCGGCGAAGGGTTCGAGCCCGGCGCGCACGACCTCTTCTACATCGGCGGTGGTCAGGATCGCGACCAGGCGCTGTGCGCGCGCGACATGGTTGTGACCAAGCGCGACGCGCTGCACGCGGCCGCCGCGCGCGGCGCCGTCGTGTTCGCCGTCTGCGGCGGCTACCAGCTGCTCGGGCACGGCTATGCCATGGGCGACGAGACGCTGCCGGGCGTCGGCCTCGTCGACCTCGAGACGGCGCGCGAGGACGGGCCGCGGCTGATCGGCAACGTGGCGATCGAGCTCAGCGACGGGCAGGTGCTGGCCGGGTTCGAGAACCACGGCGGCCGCACGCGCCTGGGGCCGGGAGCGACGCCGCTCGGCCGCGTGCTGCGCGGCCACGGCAACGACGGCCGCTCCGGCCTCGAGGGCGTTCGCGGCGGTCCGCATGGCACGGTGGTGGGGACCTATCTCCATGGTCCGTTGCTTCCCAAGAACGCCCACTTCGCCGACTGGCTGATCGCCACTGCGCTGGGAATCTCGCCCTCCGAGCTGGCTCCGCTGGACGACGCGCTCGAGTCCGCCGCCCACGCCGCGGCACGCCGCGCGGCGGGTCTGTGACCCGCCGGAGCCGAGCGACGGGGTAGGATCGGCGCTCCCTGTCGCCCCGGGGACGCCTCTTTTGTCCACAGCCAACACCGCCCAGACCGAGGGGCCGTCTGCCTCCCGTGACGCCGTTTCGCTGGAATTCCGCGGGGCGATGAAGCGCTATCCCGGCGCCGACACGCCGGCCGTCGACCACCTGTCGCTCGAGGTCCCGGCCGGCGAGATCTGCGTGCTCGTCGGTCCGTCCGGCTGCGGCAAGACGACCGCGATGCGGATGGTCAACCGCATGATCGACATCACGGAGGGCGACATCCTCGTCGGCGGCCGCAGCGTGCGTGACAGCGACGAGGTCGACCTGCGGCGCGAGATCGGCTACGTGATCCAGCAGATCGGCCTGTTCCCGCACCGCTCGATCGGCGAGAACATCGCCACCGTTCCCCGGCTGCTCGGCTGGGACAAGCGGCGCACAACCGCACGCGTGGAGGAGCTGCTGGACCTGATCGGGCTGCCACAGGAGATGGCGGGCCGCTATCCGGCGCAGCTCTCCGGCGGGCAGCGGCAGCGCGTCGGCGTCGCCCGCGCGCTCGCCGCCGACCCGCCGCTGATGCTGATGGACGAGCCGTTCGGAGCGATCGACCCGATCAGCCGCGAACGCCTCCAGAACGAGTTCCTGCGGCTCCAGGCCGGGCTGCGCAAGACGATCGTGTTCGTCACGCACGACATCGACGAGGCGATCAAGATGGGCGACCGGATCGCGGTCCTCGAGCAGGGCGGCATCCTCGCCCAGTACGGGCCGCCGGCCGAGCTGCTGATGTCACCCGCGAAGCCGTTCGTGGAGGACTTCGTCGGCGCCGATCGGGCGCTGAAGCGGCTTGCGCTCCAGCGCGTGCGCGACGTGAACCTGTGGAAGGCCCCGCTCGTGCGCGCGGGCGAGTCGGTCGCCGAGGCGCGCGCAAAGGTGCAGGCGTCCGAGGTCCCCTACCCCCTCCTGGTCGACGCCGACGGGCGCCCGATCGGCTGGCTGTCCGAACGCGCGCTGAGCGGGGACGTCGTGCCGCGGGAGCCTACCTCCGGCCCGGAGCCGATCGTCGAGCTCGAGGACGTGCTGCGCGACGCGCTCAGCACCCTGCTCGCGCACGAGGTCCAGTACGGGCCGGTCGTCGACGCGGAGCGCCGGGTGGTCGGCGTGCTCTCGATCGAGCTGCTTTCGCACGTGATCGCGCAGACGCCGCCCGAAGACGTCCCGACCTCCGTGGAGCTGGCGTGATCGACGTCATCCTCGCCCAGCTCCAGGTGCGCGACCGCAGCGGCGAGGACTGCGTGTCGAACAACGGGATCTGTCCCAACTGGATCGTCGACAACTTCGACCGCTACCTGTCGCCGCTGTGGCAGCACATCTACCTCACGCTCGTCTCGGTAGCGATCGGGTTCGTGATCGCGTTCGCGCTCGCGCTGCTCGCCCACCGGCGGCGGTGGCTCGCCCCGCCGATCACGCAGGTGACCGGGATCCTCTACACGCTGCCGAGCGTCGCCGTCTTCTTCCTGCTGCTGCCGATCACCGGCCGCGGGAACACGACGGCGATCATCGCGCTCGTCGCCTACTCGCTGCTGATCCTGTTCCGCAACTTCATGGCCGGCTTCGAGAACGTCCCGGCCGAGGCGCGCGACGCCGGCCGCGGCATGGGCCTGACGCAGCGCCAACTGCTCTGGCGCGTCGAACTGCCGCTTGCGCTGCCGGAGATCATGGCCGGCCTGCGGATCGCGGTCACGACCACCGTCGGGCTCGGCTCGCTGGCGTTCCTGGCCGGTGCCGGCGGACTCGGCGAGGCGCTGTTCGACGACATCAACTTCCGCTCGAACGTGCTCGTGGCCGGTGGCCTCGCCGTCCTGCTCGCGATCGTCCTCGACCTCGCCGTGCTCGCGCTGCAGACGGCGATGACCCCCTGGACGCGGGCGGCGGCGGCATGACGACGCTGGCCGCCCTCGGCGAGTTCGGGGACGCGATCAACTTCATCTTCCAATCGCACGAGTCCAAGGCGGGTGGGGCCCGCGTCGGCGGCTCGGAGAACCTGCCGCTGCTGTGGACCCACCTGAAGGTGACTGTGGTGGCGATGGCGATCGCGATCGGCATCTCGCTGCCGCTCGGGCTCGTGCTCGGCCACACGGGCCGCGGCGCGTTCGCCACGATCTCGGTCTCGAACGTGGGCCGCGCCGTCCCGAGCATCGCGCTGATCGCCTTCTTCGTCGCGTTCTTCCCCGGCACACCGGACTTCTGGAACGTGACCGTGGCGCTGGCTCTGCTCGCGATCCCGCCGATCCTGACGAACGCCTACGTCGGCGTCCGCCAGGTCAGTCGCGACTCGGTCGACGCCGCGCGCGGGATGGGCATGTCCGGCTTCCAGATCGTCCGCTCCGTCGAGCTTCCGCTCGCCCTCCCGCTGATCTTCGGCGGGATCAAGACCTCCACCGTCAACGTCCTCGCCACCGCGACGATCGCGCCGCTCGTCGGCGTGCTCACGCTCGGCGATCCGATCATCTCCGGCACCGTCTACGGGCGCGACGGCCAGATCGGCGCATCGATCATGGTCGCGGCGCTCGCGGTCGCCGCCGAGTTGGGTCTGTCGCTCGTTCAGCGGGCTGTCACCCCCACCGGCGTCAAGCTCGAACGGAGCGACGACGCTACCCGCCCCCGAACCCTCAAGAGGAGGATCCAGACCGTCCCATGAAAACCTCCCCCCGACTACTCCTCGTGCTCGTCCTCGCGCTCTCGGCCCTGTTCGTGGCCGCCTGCGGCGACGACGAGCCGGAGAGCTCCACTGCCCCGCCCGCGTCCGACTCGCAGTCGGACTCCGGCGGCAAGATCAAGCGCAACGACGCCAATTCGAAGGTCCAGCTGACCATCGGCTCCAAGAACTTCACCGAGCAGAAGGTGCTCGGCGAGATCTACGCCCAGGGCTTGGAGGCCGCCGGCTACACGGTCAGCAAGGACCTCAACCTGGGCGACCAGGACACCGCGCTCGCGGCCGTCAAGAAGGGCGAGATCTCCGCCTACCCGGAGTACACCGGCACGGCGCTGCTCGCGTTCTTCAACAAGAAGGCGGATGAGCTGCCTAAGGACCCGCAGGCCGCTTACGAGGAGGCCAAGAAGGGCTTCGAGGCCGAGGGCCTGGTGGCCCTCCCGCCGACGCCGTTCACCTCCTCCAACGAGGTCGCGGTGACGCAGGAGACCGCCGACAAGCTCGGCCTGAAGAACATCTCCGACCTCGAGGGCAAGTCGCAGGACCTGACGCTCTACGGCTCGCCCGAGTGCCGTCAGCGGCTCGACTGCCTGCTCGGCCTCCAGGAGATCTACGGGCTGAAGTTCAAGAAGTTCGTGCCCGTCGACATCGCCCGCCGCCACGAGGTCCTGACCTCCGGCCGCGCCGACGTGTCGATCGTCTTCACCACCGACCCCCAGATCAACCGTGAGAAGGAGGTCCTGCTCGAGGACGACAAGGGCATGTTCCCGCCCTACAACTCGACGCTGGTGATGAAGCAGGAGACGTTCGACGAGGCTGGACCGGACCTGCAGAAGACCGTCGAACTGCTCCAGGAGCAGCTCACCGACGAGAACATGCAGGAGCTCAACGCGCGCGTGGACCTCGACAAGAAGGACCCCGCCGTCGTCGCCAAGGAGTACCTGGCCGAGACCGGTCTGACCGGAGGCTAAGGACGGCGCGGCCTGAACCCTCTCGGCGTCTCCAGGGCCTCTTTCACCTTGGAGACGTCGAGGTTCAGGCGCTTCGCCAGCTCCGCGGCGAGCGCATCGCGGCGATCCTGACCCTCGGCCTCGTACTTCGCGCGTAGGCGCTCGAGCGCGGCCTTGACCTTCGCCTCCGTGGAGCCGAGCTCGGCGGCCAGGTCCTTCGCGAACTCGTCGCGGCGGTCACCCGGCTTCGGGAGATTGCCGCGGATGCCCTCGAGCGCGGCGCGCAGCTTGGCTTCGCTGACGCCGAGGCGGTCGGCGAGGCCTTGGAAGCCGAACGGGCCGCCGGGGCGGCCTGGCCCGTGGTGGGCGAACGCCACGTTTGGAGTGCCGGCGGCGACTGCCGCGCCGTCGTCGGCCTGGGCGCCGAGCGCGTAGGCGCCGGAGGCGAGCGCCACGGCGCCGGTCAGGGCGAGCGCGGCCTTCTGCTTCTGACTGGTCATGCCCTGAGCCTGCCCGCTGAACCGAAGAGAAGCCGAAGAGATCCCAAAGTCCGGAATGGTCCTCGCGGTTCCCGCCGGACCGGCCGCTACGGTGCCGCGATGGCTCTCGCTGACACCGCCCTCGACCAGCTCCAGGTCCGGCTCCTGCGCCCGGGCGCCCAGGCGCCGGCGCGCACGCGCGCGGGCGACGCCGGCTACGACCTGCGCTGCGCCGACAGCTTCTCGCTGTGGCCGGGCGAGCGCGCGACCGTGCCGACCGGCGTCGCGATCGCGCTGCCGGCGGGCGTCGCCGGGCTGGTCACCCCCCGCTCCGGCCTTGCCGCTCGCTACGGGATCTCGCTCGTCAACAGCCCCGGGCTGATCGACCCGAACTACCGCGGCGAGCTCCGCGTAGTGCTCGTCAACCTCGGCGACGCGCGCTTCGAGGCGACGGCCGGCGACCGCATCGCCCAGCTCCTGCTCGTCCCCTTCATGACCCCGGATGCGCTGGTGGTCGACGAGCTGCCGCCGTCCGGCGACGACCGCGGCGAGAACGGGTTCGGTTCGTCCGGCCGCTAGCGCCCGGTTGACATATGCCGATATAGGCATATGATTTCGCCGCATGGCACGAGCGGCGACCACAGCAGATGCGTTCAACGCGGTGGCCGAGCCTCGGCGGCGAGAGATCCTGGACGTGCTCGCCGGCGGGGAGCGCCCCGTGAACGACCTGGTGCGCATGCTCGGGCTGACGCAGCCGCAGGTGTCCAAGCACCTGCGGGTCCTGAGAGAGGTGGGAGCGGTTGACGTCCGCGACGAGGGACGGCAGCGGCTGTACCGGCTGAATGGCCACGCGCTCAAGCCCATCCACGACTGGGTGAAGAACTACGAGCGCTCGTGGTCGGAGCGGTTCGAGCAGCTCGATGTCGTGCTCGAGGAACTCAAACAGAAGGAGCAAGGAGATGGTGGCAGTGACGAGTAGCGGCACGAGCGGCACCGCGACGGTGACCCTCCCCACCGACGAGCAGATCCTCATCACGCGCGAGTTCGACGCGCCCAAGCACCTGGTCTACAAGGCCTGGACCACGCCCGAGCTGGTCCGGCGCTGGTGGAGCGGCCGCCGCGGCGAGATGACGACCGCCGAGATCGACCTGCGGGTCGGCGGCAAGTGGCGCTACGTGATGGTCGCCCACGGCGAGTTCGAGGTTGCCTTCCACGGCGAGTTCCGCGAGATCGTCCCGAACGAGCGGATCGTCAACACCGAGGTCTACGAGATGCCCGGCGCGGACCCGCTGCCCGCGGAGGACGAGCCGCTGAACATCGTCACGTTCACCGAGGTCGACGGTCGCACGCTCCTCCACCTCCTGGTGCAGACCACGAGCAAGGAGCTCCGGGACACGATCGTCAACTCCGGGATGGAGGCCGGCATGCAGGAGGGGATGGACCTCCTCGAGCAGGTCGCGATCTCGCTACGTTCCTGAGATGGAGCTGGTTGCGATCGGGACGGTGGCGTCGCCGCTGAAGGACCGGGCGGCGGCGCCCAAGCAGGGCGACGAGGGCGCGCCGGAGGCGTGGCTGGTGTTCGAGCCGCGCTTCGCCGACGCCCTCGACGGCCTGGCGGAAGGCGACGAGCTGCTCGTTCTGACGTGGCTCGACCGCGCCAGCCGCGACGTCCTGCGGGTGCATCCGCGCGACGATCTCGCCAATCCCGAGCGAGGGGTGTTCGCGACCCGGTCGCCGGACCGCCCCAACCCGATCGGACTGCATCGCGTCCACGTCCTCGCGATCGACGGCCCGCGGCTACGCGTGCGCGACCTCGAGGCGCTGGACGGCACGCCGATCGTCGACGTCAAGCCGCTGCTGCGGCGCATCGACGAGCGCTGAGCCAGGCGGCGCAGGGCTTCAGCCGCCGCCCATGTGCCCGGTGCTGATCCCGCCGTCGTTGCCGGTGCCTACGTTCGAGTTGCGGCGCGCCTCGGCCTCGGCTGCTGCGTTGCGCCGCTCGGCGGTCTGCTCGTTGTCCGCCTCGCGGCGAGCGGCGCGGTCGGCGCGACGCTGGTCGCGCGCCTCTTCGCGCTGCTCGGGCGAGAGATTCCGGTCCCGGAGACGATTGAACATCCGCGCTACCTCCTGTCGGAGTGATGCACCCGACAGTATGGCGAGTCCTACGGCGCAGGTCGACGATCGCTCGGCACCGCGACGGCGTCGACGCTCCCGAACCGCTGCGCCTGGTCGATGTCGACGATCTCGCGTCCCAGCGGGGTGAGGCTGACCGGGATCAGCTTGAAGTTGGCCAGCCCGAGCGGGATCCCGATGATCGTCAGGCACATCAGCACGCCCGTGACCAGGTGACCGAGCGCCAGCCACCATCCGGCCAGCAGGAACCAGATCACGTTGCCGATCACCGACGCGATGCCGGCGTCAGGACGGCGGACCAGCGTGCGGCCGAACGGCCACAGGCAGAACAGCGCCATCCGGGCGGCCGCGATCCCGAATGGGATCGTGATGATCAGGATCAGCATCACCAGCGCGGCAACGGCGTAGCCGAGCGCCAGCACGAGCCCGCCGAACACCAGCCAGATCAGGTTGAGCAGCAACCGCAACCCGGCGACCTTACCGCCGCGGGAACGAACACGACCGGGGCGCTTCCGCGGAAGCGCCCCGGTCGGCCGAGGGGAGGATCAGTCTGCTGCGGGCTCGATGTTCTGGTTGATGCTGAACAGGTTGCCGGGGTCGTAGGTCGCCTTGATGCGGGCCAGGCGACCGTAGTTGTCGCGGTAGCTCGCCTTCACCCGGTCCTGGCCCTCGTCCATCATCATGTTCACGTAGGCGCCGCCGGCCGAGTACGGGTGCAGCGCGTCGAAGTAGTCGACGGTCCACTCCCGGATGACCTCGACGTTCGCGGGGTCGGCGTCGACGCCGGCGAACACGGAGGCCCACTTCGCGCCGCGGTAGCTCCAGGCGGTGTCGGCGGAGCCGACGTCGTGCGCGGCGCCGTCGATCGGGTACAGGTGCATCGTCGACTGCCAGGTCGGCATCTCCGCACCGAACTTGGCGTGGGCCGCGATCGCGTCGTCGGAGAGCTCGTTGACGAAGTCGGCGCGCCAGTACCACTGCTGGCCGGCCGGGTAGACGCCGTCGAACGCGCTCTGGATGCCGTGGTGGGGCACCGAGTGCGGCCCGTGCAGCAGCGGCTCGGGCAGGGCGTCGAGCATCGGCGCCATCGCCTGCGCGGCCTCCTCCTCCGTGCCGACGTAGTGCCAGACGACGCCGCACACCTTCCGGAGGTGAAGCTCCTCGGGGAACGGCGGTCCGGGCGGCACGCTGAGGAAGGCGAAGAAGCCGTTCAGCTCACGCGGCGCGTTCGGGAGGAAGTCGCGGTACACCGAGAGGACCTCGGCGGCGTGCTCCATCGACCACAGCGTCGGGCCGGCAACGACCGTCTCGCCTACCTCGTGCAACTGGAACAGGAACGACGTGACGACGCCGAAGTTGCCGCCGCCGCCGCGGATCGCCCAGTACAGGTCGGGGTTCTCGTCGGTGCTCGCACGCACGCGCTCGCCGTTCGCGAGCACCATCTCGGCCTCGAGCAGGCTGTCGATCGCGAGCCCGTACTTGCGCGTCAGGTGGCCGAGGCCGCCGCCGAGCGTGAGGCCTCCGACGCCGGTCGTCGAGATGATCCCGCTCGGGGTCGCGAGCCCGTACTCGCCCGTCGCGCGGTCGACCTCGCCCCAGGTGCAGCCGCCGTCGACGCGCACCGTGCGCGCCTCCGGATCGACCTGCACATCCCGCATCAGCGAGAGGTCGATGACGACGCCGTTCTCGACGGTGCCGAGGCCGGCGCCGTTGTGGCCGCCGCCGCGGACGGCGAGGGGAAGCTCGTGGGTGCGGGCGAAGTCGACGACCTGCGCGACATCGGCCGGGCCGGTGCAGCGGGCGATCAGCGCGGGGCGCCGGTCGATCATCGCGTTGTAGATCTTGCGCGCCTCGTCGTAGGCGTCGTCCTGCGGGCCGATCAGCTGTCCCTCGAACGCGGACAGCTCCCGCCGTGCGGCCTCCGCGGGTGTCATGACAGTACTCATCCGTACTCCTTGTCGTGGCGGATCGTGCGCCGACGGTACGGGCGGCGCTCTTGCCTGTCATGACGCGTGCTGACCCACTTTTCTTCCCGCATTCGCGCACGACACGTCGGGCGGGGATGATCAGATCTGACTATCGTCCGTCTGAGATCGCTGCAATGCATGACCTTCCCGGCTCGCTTCGACTGACGTCGACGTTCCCGTTCGTGGGGCGCTCGGCGGAGCTCGAGATGCTTCGCAGGCTGATGCCCCGGGGCGACGGCGACGGCCGCCGGGTCGCACTGCTCGGCGGCGAGCCCGGTTCGGGCAAGAGCCGCCTGGTGCGCGAGTTCGCGTCCGAGGCGGCGGCGGACGGCGTGCTCGTCCTCTACGGCGCCTGCGACGCGGTGGTGCGCACGCCCTACGGCCCGTTCGTCGAGGCGCTCGACCAACTGGCACGCGACGCCGACCCGGAAGAGCTGCGGGCCGCGCTCGGCACCACGGGTGGCGAGCTGGCTCGGCTGCTCCCGGACCTTCCGGCTCGCATCGCCGATCTCCCGCCTCCGGTCAGGGCCGACCCGGACACGGAGCGCCACCGGCTGCACACGACTGTGGGCGGCCTGCTCACCGGGATCAGCCGCCGCCGACCGGTGCTGCTCGTGCTCGAGGACGGGCACTGGGCCGATGCGCCAACGCTGCTGCTCCTGCGTTATCTGGCGCGCGCGGCGGGCGATGCGCGGCTGCTGCTGCTCGCCACCTTCCGCGATGCCGAGGCGGACGTGCCGCAGACGCTCGCGGAGGCGCTCGCCGACCTGCGCCGGTCCGACGACGTCATCAGGCTGCGGCTACCCGGCCTGTCCGGCGCCGAGGTGACCGAGTTCGTGCGCCGAGCCGCCGGTGCCGAGATCGGGTTGCCGGAGCTCGCGCAAACGATCGGCGACCTCACCGGCGGCAACGCGTTCCTCGTCTGCGAGCTGTGGCGCGCCCTGATGGAGACCGGCATGGTCGAGATCTCGGGCGGCGCGGTCAGGCTGACACAAGAGGCGACGGACCTCGGCACCCCGGAGAGCGTGCACGAGGTCGTCGGCCAGCGGCTCTCGCGCCTCGCGCCCGGCACCACCGACCTGCTGGAGCTGGCGGCGACCGCCGGCGGCGAGTTCGAGCTCGAGATCCTTCGCCAGGCGGCCGGCGTGCCTGACTCCGACCTTCTCCCCCGGCTCGACGAGGCCGTCCACAGCGGGATGATCGAGGAGCTGCCCTCGCGCACGCTGGCGTACCGGTTCACGCACGAGCTGGTGCGGCGGGCGCTGTACGACCGGCTCACCGGCGTCCGCCGCGCGGAGCTGCACCTGCGCATCGGCGAGGCGCTCGAGAGCGCCGACGGACGCTCGGGCCGCGCGCTCGCCGACCTCGCACACCATTTCGCCGCCGCAGCGGCCGCTCGGCGGCGCGCAGCGCGGGGTCGACTACAACGTGCTTGCGGCGCAAGCGGCGATCGACGCGCTCGCGTTCGACGAGGCGGCGGCACGTCTGCGGATCGCGCTCGAGCTGCGGATCGAGAGCCCGCACCGCCGGGCGGAGGTGCTGCTCGACCTCGGGATCGCGTGCCATCGCGGCGGCAAGGCGCTCGACGCGCTCGATGCGTTCGGGCTGGCGGCGGGCATCGCCCGCGAGCTCGGGGACGCGGAACTGCTCGCGCGGGCGGCGATCGGCTACGAGGACGCCTGCTGGCGTCCCGGCATCTCGTTTGCGGACGCCGTCGAGCTGCTCGAGGAGGCGACGTCCGCGCTCAGCGACGACAACTCGGCGCTGCGCGTGCGGCTCCTCGGCGGCCTCGCCCGCGCGCTCGCGTTCCAGGGCAATCACGACCGCGCGGCGGTCGTGCGGAACAGCGCGGTCGGCATGGCCCGGCGGCTGGACGATCGATCCGGCCTCGCGATCGTGCTGGTGCGGGCCTTCTGGTCGCGCGGGACGAGCTCGTTGGAGGAGATCCTCGAGATGCTGACCGAGGCGATGCTCCTCGGCGAGGAGCTCGGCGATACGGAGATCCGCGCCGAGGCGATGTCCTGGCGCGTGCCCACGTTCGTCGCGCTCGGCGACCTCGATTCCGCGCGGCGCGAGCTCGAGGCGCTCCAGCAGACCGCCGAGCAGACGGCGCAGCCGTTCATGCTCCACGTCGCCGCGCACTACGGCTCGGCGATCGCGCTGTGCGACGGCCGCCTCGAGCACGCCGAGGTCATGGCGGTGCGCTCGCACGAATGGAGCAACCTGCTGGCCGGGCGGGACGCGTTGGGCATCTACGGGATCCAGATGTTCGGCATCCGCCGCGAGCAGGGCCGGCTGGCGGAGCTCGCGCCCGTGATCCGGGTGCTGGGGAGCCAGGACCGCAGCACCGGGCCGTGGCGCCCCGGGCTCGTGTCGGTGCTCGTCGAGCTCGGCATGGACACGGAGGCGCGTCGCGAGCTCTCGCGCGTCGCCGCCGACGGGCTCGACGGCTTCCGCGAGCGGCTCTGGGTCGCCTCGCTCACGTACCTGACCGACGCGTGCACGGCGCTCGGCGACGAGTCCACGGCCGCGCTCGTCTACCCCGAGCTCGAGCCGCTCGCCGGCACGGCCGTGATGATCGGACACCTCGTCTCGTGCTACGGCGCGGCCGACCGCTACCTCGGCATGCTCGCCGCCACGCTGGGCGAATGGGACCGCGCCGAGGAGCACTTCGAGCGCGCGACGGAGCTCAACCGCGAGATGGGCATGGTGACGTGGCTCGCCCACACGCTCTACCAGCGCGCTCGGGCGCTGCAGGCGCGCGGCCACGGCGCCGCCGCGGCGCCGTTCCTCGGTGAAGCGGCGGCGCTCGCCGAGGACGGCCGGCTGCCGGCGCTGCTCGGCCGGATCCGGGCCCTCGGAACGCCGGCGCCGCCCGCCGTGCTGCCGGACGGGCTGTCCTCCCGCGAGGTCCAGATCCTCGTGCTGGTGGCCCGCGGCCTCAGCAACCGCGAGATCGGCGGCACGCTGTCGATCAGCGAGCACACCGCGGCGAACCACATCCGCAGCATCCTGCGCAAGACGAGCTGCGCCAATCGCACCCAGGCCGCGTCCTACGCGCACCGGCACGGCCTGGTCGAGGTGTAGTGGCCCAGGTAGGATCAGCCCATGCCGCTCTATGTCATCGAGCGCAGCTTCGCTGAGGAGCTCGAGCTCACAAGCGACGACGTCAAGCTGATCGAGGAAGCCAACGCCGACGAGGGCGTCCGCTGGGTGTTCTCGTTCCTCAGCGCCGATCGCCACCAGACCTATTGCCTCTACGAGGCACCGTCGGCGGAGGCGATCCTCGCCGCGGCGCGGCGGGCGAACGTGCCCGCCGACGTCATCGTCGAGGTCGACTCCGCCGTGCCGGAGTTCGCCGGCCGCCTCGGCAGCCTCGCCGGGCGCCTAGGCGCCTGACGGCGCCGCGGCCAGTCGCCGCGCGTTGTCCTCCTCGAGGGCGCGGAGGCGCTGCTCGTGGTCGAGGATCTGCTCGCGCAATCCCTGCTCGTGCTGGGGATCGATATCGACGTCGTCGCCGCCGTCAGGCCCCTGGCCGCGCAGTCCGAGGCGTACCCGGATGTAGTCGGAGAGGTTGACCTTCTCGCGCTCGGCGCGCGTCACGAGCTCGTCGCGCTCACCCTCGTCGACACGGAACGTGATCGTCGTGCTGGCCATCGTGGTCCTCTCCGGGCGGGTGTCGTACAACTGTAGTACGGCCGTACTACGCCGGTACGGGCTGCGACCCGCGGCCCGGCCTGCTAGCCCCTTGGCGCGGCTCCCGCGGCCCTGGGACGGTGGGGGCATGACCTCCCCCCGCCTGTTCGTGCTCGGCCTCGCGCTGATCGCGATCCACGTGATCGACGACAGCTTCGTGCAGCCGCAAGCGGGCACGTCGGCGTCCGACCATCTCGTCAGCGGTCTGGTGCCGCTCGCCCTGCTGGCGCTTGCCGCCTGGGCGTATCTGCGCCTGCGCGGCGGCCGGCAGGGGGCGATGGCGCTGGCCTTCGGTGTCTTCGGCATCGCGCAGGCCCACACCCGGATGCTCGCGCGTCACGGCTACGGCGTGCTGCTGTTCGATCGCCGCGGCGAGGGAGAGAGCGAGGGCGATCCCACCTCGTGGGGCTGGGGCAACGAGAAGGACATCAAGGCGGGGATCGGCTTCCTCCAGCGCCGCGCGGACGTCGACCCGGAGCGCATCGGCGGCCTCGGGCTGTCGGTCGGCGGCGAGATGATGATCCAGACCGCGGCCGAGACCGACGCGCTGAAGGCGGTCGCCTCCGAGGGTGCCGGCATGCGCTCGGTGCGCGAGGCGCTCGACTCGCCGTCGTCGCCGGACAAGTGGCTGGGCACCCCGTTCAAGGTGGTCGAGACGGCCGCGACGGCCGTGTTCCACGACGCGCCTCCGCCGGCCAACCTCGGTGACCTCGTGGCGAAGGTCGCGCCGCGCCCGCTGCTGCTCATGTACTCCGGACACGGCCAGGGCGGCGAGGTCGAGCTCAGCCCCGAGTTCTTCCGCGCGGCGGGCACGCCCAAGACGCTGTGGAAGATCCCCGGGGCCGGGCACGCCGCCGGCATCCGCGCCCAGCCCGACGAGTACGAGCGTCGCGTCGTCGCGTTCTTTGACGACGCGCTGCTCTAGCTCTCCGAGTCAGCCCGGCCGGCGGTAGACGCAGATCACCGTCGGCTCGCTGCCCTCGAACGGCTTACCGGCCCAGTCGCCCTGGCGGCCCTCCGGCCGGAGCCCGGCCGCCTCGGCGTAGGCGTCGATCTCCCGCGGCGTCGTCAGGCGGCTCACCTCGGTGGCCACGCGCGACCGGCCCTCCTCGAACCAGATGTGCGACAGGTGCCACAGGCGCCTGGCCGGATCGATCGTCGAGTGGGACAGCAGGCCCGTGTCGACGCCCGGGTACGGGACGAAGAACGAGTCGCGCAGGCGGCCCTCGTGCATCGCTTCGACGCCGCCCGGGTTGTGCGTCTCGATCACTACGACGCCGCCCGGCTGGACGGAGCTTGCGCAGGTGTCGAGCACGCGCTGCTGATCGGCCTCGTCGAGCACCATCGAGAGCGTGCCGCATACGCAGTAGACGAGGCCGTACCGGCGATCGTCCTCGTAGTCGCGGATATCGGCCAGCACCGGCTCGATCGGCAGTGGCCGGCGGTCGAGCTCGTCGCGCAGCACGTCGAGCATGTCCGGCGAGGCGTCGACGCCGACGATCTCGCCGACTCGCTCGGCGAGCGGCAGCGCGATCCGGCCGGTGCCGATCCCGAGCTCGAGCGCCGGGGAGCCTTCGCGCGGATGTAGGGCCGCCAGCCAGGCGGCGGTCGCCTCGGCGCCCGCCCCAGGCGGGAAGAGCCGGTCGTAGAAGTCGGCGAACTGTCGCCCGTAGGTGACGGCCTGGGTCTCTTCGGTATAGGTCATGGGGCCTCTTCCTGGAGAGGGATGAACGGCGACGCCAGCAGGTAGTCCGGCTCGTGGTCGGCGTCGTGGCCGGTGTGGCGGGCGATCAGGAACTGAAAGCCCTTGGCGGTCTCGTGTTCCGCGCACTCACGGCGCACCTCGAGCTCGACGAAGTCGCGGAGCAGCTGGAACGGCGACGTGGCCGTGAGGTCCAGGCTGGGGATCGCCATCAGCGTGATGAGCTCGTTGCAGACATCGAACATCGCCTTGTCGCGGCGACGGTCGGGGAACCATGCCGCGTGTCGCCAGGCGCGCGGTGAGATCTGCTTCGTCTCGCACCACGGCGTCTCGTCGCCGTCCGCGGTCAGTACGCGGTGGAGCAGGTGGAAGTCATGCTGCGCCGGCTCCGGCGCGAAGAAGCGCCAGTTCGGCACGAACAGCCCGGTCGGGTCGTAATCGCGGAAGCGGTCGAACGCCCGGTGCGGGTGCTGGCTGGCGGCGGTCGCCACGAGCCAAGCCCCGAGACCGGCGGTGACCAGCGCCTTCGCGACACCTCCGGGCCGGTCGTCGGCCAGCCGGTCAGCGCGCAGGCTGAGCATCGGAGATCACCTCCTGGGCCTGGTTCTGTAGCCCGGCCGCGAACGCGCCCACCATCCCGGCGACACGCCGCGCGGCCTTCGGATGCGTGAGCACCTGGTCGTGATCGGCACCCTCGATCACCTGCAGCTCGGCGGCGGGCGCCGCGTCCGCGAGCTCGCGGTGCATGTCCTGCTGGACCGGGTCGTTGCGGGCCGTCAGGCCGGCGGTCATCACGAGCAGCGGGACGTCGATCCGCGGCAGGCGCCCATCGAAGGCGCCGAACTCGGCGATCGTCGCCCGCCACTCGCGCTGGCCGGCGGCCCACAGTCGCGGGTCGCGGTACTGCGCGAGCGCCAACCGCTGCACCTCGTCGGGCAGCGAGTCGACCCAGTCGGGGCGCTTGAGCAGCGCGCCCAGCCCGAGGCTGAGCGAGACCGGCATCAGTGTGAGGCTGCTCGAGAGCACCTCCTTCCCCTGCGCCTGGCGCGTCGAACGCTGCATCTCGGCCGGGTGGCTCGAGTCCAGCAGCCCGACGGCGGCCACGTGCTCGGGCGCCGCGTCCGCCGTTCGCAGGGCGAGCCATCCGCCCAGCGAGTGGCCGACGAGCACCACCGGCCGCGCGCCGCCGACATGGCGCACGAGGTCGGCGAGGTCGCCGACGGCGACGTCGAGCGTGTAGGGCCCGCGCGCGCGGTACGCGCTCGGCCCGTAGCCCGCGCGGTTGTAGGTCACGATCGGGAAGCGGTCGGCCAGCTCGCGGGCGATCCACTCCCAGTGCTCGGCGGTCGCGATCAGACCGCTCTCGAGCACGATCGTGGGCATGTCGCCGCCGGCGGGGCCGAGCCGCCGGTATGCGAGCACGTTGCCCGAGCGGGTGGTCAGCCGGCGCTCGTCGCCGCGGCCGTTGAGCACGACCGAGCGGCGGTTGGCCTGCGACAGCAGCGCGCCGGTCAGCGTGGCTGCCGCCGCGCCCGCGGCGACCTTGGGCATCGTGTCGTCGCGGCGCTCGACGACGCGGCCGCGTGCGTCAGTGCGCTCGCGGGGGCCGCTCGCGTAAAGCACGGCCGGGTGCATCGACATGAACGCCCAGACGAAGCGGCCCAGCCCCATGATGCGGGCGTTGCCGATGTGGAACGCGGACGCCGACGCGAGCATGAACGGCGCGAGCCGCCCGCGGCCGGCGAACACGATCGGGAACGTGCACTCCAGCGCAACGACGCTGGTGCCGAGCAGGCGGGCGAGCCGCGGGTGCGCGCGGAAGATCCGCCAGGCCACCGGATCGCCGTAGGTCAGCGTCCGCGTGACGCCGGTGAGCGCATCGCCGCTGCGCCACGAGGGCCCGGCCAGCTTCGCCCATCCCGAGACGGCGTAGGACAGACTGGCCTGCAGCGCCGCGTACCACAGGCACGCATCGACCACGCGTGGGCGAGCCTGGGCCGCGCGCGCGAAGGCGGAGACGGCCTGCACGAGGAACGACACCTGGTCGGAGCCGTCCGTCCCGTAGTGATGGCGGGGGTACATCGCGGCAGACGTGCCGGCGAGGGTCGCGTCGGCAGCCAGGCGCGCCCCGCGCGGCAGCGGCGCCAGCAGCGACAGCGCGACGGGCACGCGCAGCACGTGCAGCGCGGTCGTGGCGCGCCGATCCGCGAGGACGTCCAGCAGCCGTGCCAGGCGCGGCGAGCGCGCGTGCAGCGCGCGGCCGCTGATGTCCCAGTTGTTCAGGCCGCCCCAGCGGCGATCACGCGGGCGCGCGAGATACTCGAGGCTCGCCACCAGGTGGGTGACCGCCGCGATCCGCTCCATCCGCGTGAGCGCCGTCAGGCGCCCCACGGCGGCCGGCGACAGGACGCGCTGGAGCGCACGCCGTGCGCGCACGATGTTCCTTCGCCGGCTCCGATCTGCTCTTAGTGTCACGGCCTACCTCCGCTCTGTTTCCTCTCCCGGAGGGTGCCCGCGACGGCGCTCGCGGCGAAGCGATTTCACGCGGGCGGGTCATTCGATTCACCCATTCGTGTGAGGCGCTTCCCTTGGCCTGCGGATGGGCCCTGGGTAGCGTGCCGGTCAGGTGGTCACCGGAGGTAAGAAGTACAGGCACGAAAGGGAGGCACCTGTGAGCACTCTGATGAATCACACCAATGAGGTCAGCCGGGAGCTCTTCGGCGACCTGACGCCTGAGACGACGCACCGCGACCTCGCCGAGCGCGTTCCGCTGATGGCGACGCCCGCGGCTGTGGCAGCCGGCGTCGTGGTGACGGCGGCCGCGTTCGGAGTTGGGTACGCGGTCGAGGAGGCGGCGGACGGCTAAGGCCGCCCGCAACGATTCCGCATCGAAAGGGAGGAAACCCATGCAGACTCTCATCGACAAGGTCAACACGAGCCCGGAACTGGCGCTGCTGCCGCTGCGCGCGGACGGGACCGAGCAGGTGGGCCCGATGACGCCCGTCCTGGCCACCCCCGCGGCCTTCGCGGCCGGCGTGGCGGGCGCGGCCGCCGTCGCAGGCGCTGTCGCGGCCGGCGCGGCCATCGGCGCCGCAATCGACTGACGCACAACACCACGGCGGTGTGCTGCCTTCGCGCAGCATGCCGCCGTTTTCACATGCAACGAGACTTTCACACACAGCCAGATAGTGGTGTCGACCACCCGGGTAGCACCGACCGTATGGTCGTGCTGTACGACCGTGACTGCGGCTTCTGCGCATGGACCCTCGCTTGGCTCCTGCGCTGGGACCGTGGCCGGCGCCTGCGGCCGGCGACGATCCAGGGCCCCGAGGGCGCCGCGCGGCTCGCCGGGATGTCCCCGGAGCGGCGACTCGCGTCATGGCACGCCGTCGACACAACCGGCCGTGTCTGGTCCGGCGGCGCTGCGCTTGCCCCGGTGCTGCGGCGCCTGCCCGGCGGCGCGCCGCTTGCGGCCGTGACCGCGCGCCTGCCTCGGGTCACCGAGCGCGCCTACGCGTGGGTGGCCGCGCACCGCGTTCTCCTTGGCCGTCCGCTGCGGCCGCGCAGCAAGGCGCGGGCGCGAAAACTGATCGCCGCGCGCGCCGCTCCGCAGGACCGCGACTCCGTGGTTCCGCAGGATGCGACGTGCGCCGTTCCCGTCCAGGGGGTGTGACCATGGGCCGATCCGCAGCTCAACCGCATGCGGTGTCCGCACCGCACGACGCGCTGCCCGCCTGGTACCGCATCGGCGCCCGCATCAGGGGCGCCTCGGCCCTCGCTGGCTTCCTCGGCGTCGCCTTGGGCCTGCTCTGCGTGCTGGTGGTGCCCGGCATCCCCGACGCGCTCGTACTGGCGTTGTGCATCGGCGGCTTCGTCCTGCTGACCATCGGCCTCGGGCTGACGCTGTGGCCGGACGGGCCGCACCTCGAGCCGGTCGCGCTCGGCGCGCCGGTCCGCGGCCGCTGGGTCGTGCTCAACGGCCCGGCTAATCGCGTGCCGAGCCACGGCACGCACGGGCACGGGCAGACGTTCGCGCTCGACCTGGTCTACGACCCTGACGGCACCCGCCCGGAGTTCGGACATAGGCCCGGCTTCCGCGACCCCGCGGAGTTCCCCGCCTTCGGCCAGGACGTGCACGCGCCGGCCGACGGCGTCGTCGTGGCCGTGCACGATCGCGCGCGCGACCACCGCACACGCTCGACGTGGGCGGCATTCGCCTACATGGTGCTCGAGTCGTTCGCGCGCGAGGCGGCCGGCTCGCGGTTCGTGCTCGGCAACCACGTCGTGCTCGACGTGGGCGATCATCGCTACGCCGCCCTCGCGCACCTGCAGCGCGGGTCGGTCGGCGTGCAGACGGGCCAGCGGATCCGCCGCGGCGACGTGATCGGCCTCTGTGGCAACTCGGGCAATTCGTCCGAGCCGCACGTGCACTTCCAGCTGATGGATAACCGGCGCGCGCTGATCGCCGCCGGGCTGCCGTTCGTGTTCGCACGCGACGGGCGCAAGGGCAGCATTCCCCGCAACGGAGAGGTGATCGACGAGTGACACCTTCACTGCGAGAGACCTTCAAGACGCTCGGCGCCTACCTGCGCCCCCACCGCGTGCCGGTGGCGCTCGGCTGCGTGTTCCTGATCGCGTCCGGCGGGCTCGGGCTCGCGCAGCCGCTGGCGGCGCGCGAAGTGCTCGAGGCGCTGGCGCTCGACCAGGGCCTGACCGGCGCGCTGATCGAGCTGTCGGCGCTGGTCGTCGCCGCAGCGGTGCTGCTCGGCCTGGGCAGCTTCCTGGTGATGCGCTCGGCCGAGGCGGTCGTGCTCGACGGCCGGCGGACGCTGATCAGGCACATCCTGAGCCTGTCGATGCCCGGCATGCGCAGCCAGGCCCCCGGCGACCTGCTCGCGCGCGTGACCGCGGACACGACGCTGCTGCGCCAGATCGCGATCCAGTCGCTCGTGCAGGCGATCATGGGCACGGTGATGCTCATCGGCGCGCTCGTCCTGATGGCGATCGTCGACCTCGTGTTGCTGGCCACGATCGTCGGCGTCGTCGCCATGCTGGGCGTCGTGGTGGCGCTGGTGATGCCGCGGATCCGTACTGCCGCCCGTGGCTCGCAGCAGGCAATCGGGCGCATGGGCGGCGAGTTCGAGCGCGCCCTGGGCGCGTTCCCGACCGTCAAGGCGTCGGGCGCTGAGGCGGTGGAGATGTCGCGCGTCGGTGCCGCGGCGGAGACGGCCTACGAGCAGGGCACAGTGGCGGCCCGCTGGTCGTCGGTAGCCGGCACGGCCGCCGGCTTGTCGATCCAGGTCGCGTTCCTGGTCGTCCTCGGCGTCGGCGGCGCGCGGGTGCAGTCCGGCGCGATCTCCGTGTCGACCCTGGTCGCGTTCCTGCTGTACGTGATGTACCTGACGCAGCCGGTCCTGCAGCTCGTGAACGCGGGCACGTACTTCCAGGCGGGCCGCGCGGCGGTCGCCCGGATCGGCGAGGTCACGAGCCTGCCGACCGAGCCGGTCGCGGTCGAGCGCCCGGCATCTGTGGGCGATGCGAGCGGCGAGCTGGCGACGCCCGATCCCGCGACGCTGGTCTTCGAGGACGTCACATTCAGCTATCCGGGGCGCCAGAGCCCGGCGATCGACGATTTCTCGCTGATCGTGCCGGCGGGCGGGATGACGGCGCTCGTCGGCCCGTCCGGGGCCGGCAAGTCGACGCTGCTGGGACTGATCGAGCGCTTCCTGGACCCGGACTCGGGACGCGTCCTGCTCGACGGGCGCGACCTGCGCGACTGGGACCTGATCGAGCTGCGCCGCCAGATGGCCTACGTCGAGCAGGAGGCGCCGGTGATGGCCGGCACCGTGCGCGAGAACCTCGCGTATGCCGCTCCCGGTGTCAGCGACGACGAGCTGCGCGAGGCGATCGCCCTGACGCGGCTGGAGCCGCTGATCGAGCGCCTGGGCGGCGACCTCGGGGCCGAGGTCCTGCACCGCGGCGTGTCGTTGTCGGGCGGCGAGCGCCAGCGGATCGCGATCGCGCGGGCGCTGCTGCGGCGGCCGCGGCTGCTGCTGCTCGACGAGGCGACGTCGCAGCTCGACGCGGTCAACGAGGGGGCCCTGCGCGAGGTCGTGCAGGAGGTCGCGGAGCGCACCACCGTGCTCGTCGTGGCGCACCGCCTGTCGACCGTGCGCTCGGCAAGCCGGATCGCGGTGCTGCAGGACGGCGGGCTGCGCGCCTGGGGCGACCACGCCGAGCTGGTCCGCGAGGACGACCTCTACGCCGAGTTCGCCTCGAGGCAGCTGCTGGCGGCGTGAGCCTTCGCCTACGGGCTGCCGAGCTGGCCGACGTAGAGCGCGACGGCCTCGGCACGCGTGCCGACGCCGAGCTTGCGATAGGTCCGGCGCAGGTGCGACTTGATGGTGTCCTCGGCCAGCCACAGCGCGTTGGCGATCTCGCGGTTCGTCTTGCCCTGCGCGAGCTCGCGCAGGACCTCCTGCTCCCGCATCGACAGCGTGCCGTGGGGGCCGGCGCAGAGCTCCTCGACCGCGAGGTCGTCACGCTCGTCACGTACCAGCGCCTCACGCACGCACGCCGCGAGCTCCTTCCGGTTGACGTTGAGCGGCAGGCACACGAGGCTGTATTGGCTCGTGAGCGTGCTCGCCTGGATGCGGAAGCCGGGCACTGCCAGCAGCACGATCGCCGCACAGCCGGCCGGCAGGTCCGCGAGCGTGCGGAACAGCCGCTCGTCGCCGCCGTCCGAAGGCACCGCGACGACCAGCTGCGCGGCCGTCGCAGCCACCGCATCGGGCAGCCGGCGGGGCGCGTCCAGCTCCGCGATCACCCGCAGCCCCCGCTCCGGCAGTAGCGCGCGCACCCCAGCGCGTAGCAGCGCGCTGTCGCTCAGCACGATGGCCCGGCGCTCGCCGGCGGGCAAGGGAACGGCCACATCCGTTCGCGCCGCCGAACCGGCGCCGAAGGCGGGCGGACCGTCCCGAGTCGGAGTCATGGGCTCCACTCGGCCTACCTCTCTGGTCCGTTGTCCCCGGGGATGCGGCGCGGTGTGAACGCTCCGGCCCCGGATGTCCGAGGAGGCTACCCGCGACCGTTGACCGCGAAGCGGTCGAAGCGGTCGGCCACGACCGCGGGGAGGCGC
The DNA here is from genome assembly GCA_963792385.1 of uncultured Solirubrobacteraceae bacterium. Lineage (GTDB taxonomy): Bacteria > Actinomycetota > Thermoleophilia > Solirubrobacterales > Solirubrobacteraceae > DASSUW01. Next base: position 433,922 of record CAWBVZ010000007.1, read on the forward strand.
GCCTGGATGTGGACGCCGTCGGGTGTGTCGGTGCGCTCGAGGTCTCCCGCTACGTCGTGCAGCTCGGACAGCGTGCCGCCGTCCGAGAACGGGACGAGCAGCTCGACGTCGCGCAGCGTGCGCTCGAACACGTCCGCGATCCGCTCCTGCAGCTCGTCGAGCCCTTCGCCGGTGACCGAGCTGACGAGCGAGGCGTCGGCGTGGCGGAACGCGAGCTCGTGGCGCCGCTCGTCGTCGAGCAGGTCGGCCTTGTTCAGCACGAGGATGCGCGGCTGGTCGCCGGCGCCGATCTCCTCGAGCACGTCCTCCACCGCGCGCGTCATCTGCACCAGCTCCTCCTCCGGAGCGCTGGCGTCGACGACGTGCAGCAGCAGGTCGGCACGGTTGGTCTCCTCGAGCGTTGCGGCGAACGCGTCGACCAGCTGATGCGGCAGCTTGCGGATGAAGCCGACGGTGTCGGTCATCAGGTACGTGCGGCCTTGCAGGCGGAGCGTGCGCGTGGTCGGGTCGAGCGTGTGGAAGAGGCGGTCGCCGACGCCGACGGTGGCGCCCGTGACCGCGTTCAGCAGCGTCGACTTGCCGGCGTTCGTGTAGCCGGCGAGCGCGACCGACGGCAGGTGCGCGCGCTCGCGCTCGGCGCGCTGGGTCGCGCGGCTGGAGCGGACCTCGTCGAGCCGGCGGCGCAGCGCCGTGATGCGGTCGCGCGCGAGCCGGCGGTCCGTCTCGATCTGCGACTCACCCGGACCGCGGGTGCCGATGCCGCCGACGCCGCGGCCGGCGCCGAGACGCTCGAGATGCGTCCACAGGCCGCGCATGCGGGCCATGTTGTACTCGAGCTGGGCGAGCTCGACCTGGAGCTTTCCCTCGGCCGTGTGGGCGTGGCCGGCGAAGATGTCGAGGATCACTGCCGTGCGGTCGAGCACCGGCATCTCGAGCGCCTTCTCGAGGTTGCGCTCCTGGCGCGGGCTGAGCTCGTCGTCGGCGACGATCACGTTCGCGTCAGCCGCCTTGATCAGCGGGACGAGCTCCTCGACCTTGCCGGAGCCGAGGTAGTGGTTCGGGTGCGGCTTGTCGCGGATCTGCACGACCTCGCCGACCGTCGCCACACCGGCCGTGCGCAGCAGCTCTTTCAGCTCCGCGAGGTCGGCCGCCTCGGGGGCGGCGGCGATCAGGAAGGCACGCTGCTTTGCGCGGCCCTCGCTCGGCTCGGGGGCATATCGGGATTGGGCGGTGCGACCGCTTCGAGACTTCGCCAACTCACCTTCCAGTGTAGGCCGATCGCTTGTGCACGCTTCCGAAGGCTCGACGCATTCCGGCGGGCCCGGTCCGCGTCTGCCGGCACTCGGCATCCGGTCACGTGCAACCAGCATGCTCGCGGAGCCGTGCACCGGCAGACACGACCCGGACTACGCCGGGCGATGCGCCGAGCCTCCGGTCGCGTGCACTAGGGTCCTCCCCCGTGGCAAGCGATGCCGAGCTCGGTGACCGCCTGGCCGCCCGGACGCTCGAGCTGGTGAACATCCCCTCCGAATCGCGCGCCGAGGGGCGGCTGGCTGACCATGTCGCCTCCGTCCTGGACGCGGCCGACCTCGGTGACGGCTGCCTACTCGCGCGCCGCGGTTCTCCGGTGCTGCTCGCCGGACATCTCGACACGGTCCCGGCCCAGGACAACGTGCCGGGCCGGCGCGACGGCGAGCGCGTCCACGGGCTCGGCGCCAGCGACATGAAGGGCGCCGTGGCCGTGATGGTCGAGCTCGCGCTGGCCGGCGCGCCGCTGGACTGCCTGTTCTTCGGCCGCGAGGAGCTGCCCGCCGTCGACAGCGCGCTCGCGCCGCTGCTCGCGCGCGAACGGCTCGACTACGAGCTGGTCGTGATGATGGAGCCGACCGACAACGAGCTGCACGCCGGCTGCCTGGGCAACGTCAACGCGACCTGGACCTTCCACGGGCGCTCCGGGCACTCCGCGCGGCCGTGGGACGCCGACAACGCGATCCACGCCGCCGCGCGCGCGATCGCCGCGCTCGCCGACCACGAGCGCGAGGAGCACGTGTTCGACGGGCTGTCGTTCTTCGAGGTCGCGTCCGTGACCCAGATCACCGGCGGGATCGCCGGCAACGTGATCCCGGACCGCGTCGACGCGCACGTCAACTACCGCTACGCCCCCGGCCGCACGCCGGCGGAGGCGGAGGCGCGGCTGCGCGAGCTGTGCGCGGGCGGCGAGCTGACGATCGACTCGCTGGCGCCTTCCGGACCGGTCGCGACCGGCAACCCGCGGGCGCGAGCGCTGATCGCGGCGGGCGACCTGCGCGTGGCGCCCAAGCAGGCGTGGACGCCGGTGGCGGAGTTCGGCGCGGCCGGCATCGACGCCGTCAACTTCGGCCCCGGCGCGCCGGCCCAGGCGCACCGGCGCGACGAGTCGGTCGAGATCGCGGCGCTGGTGCGCTCGCACCGCGTGCTGGAGGCGTTCGCGGCGTGAGGCTCTCCCCCGTGCTGACCGGCTTGCGGAAGTACCCGTTCCTGCAGTTGAACGAGGCCAGGGCGCGGTTGGCAGCGGCCGGCGTCCCCGTGATCGACTTCGGCATCGGCGAGCCGCGCGAGGACACGCCGGCGTTCATCCGCGACGCGCTGGTGCAGGCGATCGAGCCGCAGTCGAGGTATCCGCTCGCCGACGGGCTGGCCGAGTTGCGCGCCGCGATCGCGACGTGGGCCGGCCGCCGGTTCGGCACGCCGCTGGACCCGGACACCGATGTGATCCCGACGTTCGGCTCCAAGGAGGCCGTGTTCCACCTCGCCCAGGTGCTCGCGGGCGACCTGATCGTGGTCCCCCAGCCGGCCTACCCGGTGTACGAGCGCGGCGCCGTGTTCGCCGGCAAGGAAGTGGTGGACCTGCCGCTGCGCGCCGCGGACGGCTTCCTGCCCGACCTCGATGCCGTCCCCGCCGACGTCTGGGCACGGACCGCGATCCTGTGGCTGAACTACCCGAACAACCCGACCGCCGCGACCGCGCCGCTTGACCTGTACGAGCGCGCTGCGGCGCTCGCCCGCGAGCACGACTTCGTCGTTGCCTCCGACGAGGCGTACTCGGAGCTGTACTTCGGCGCCGAGCCGCCCGCGTCGGCGCTGCAGGTCGCCGACCGCACGAACGTCGCGGTGTTCAACACGCTCTCCAAGCGCTCGTCGATGCCCGGTTACCGCTCCGGGTTCGTCGCCGGCGACCCGGACCTCGTCGCCGCGCTCAAGGCCTACCGGCCGAACGTCGGCGTGGCGCCGCCCGAGTTCGTGCAGCGCGCCGCCGCGGTGGCGTGGGGCGACGAGCGGCACGTGGAGGACGTGCGCGAGGTGTACCGCGCCAAGCGCGACGTGCTCGTGCCCGCCTTGGAGGCCCGCGGGATGCGGCACGCGGGCGGCGACGCGACGTTCTTCCTGTGGCTCGAGGGCGCGCCGCCGGGCGAGCACGAGCGCCTGCTCGAGCGCGGGATCATCCTCACGCCCGGCCACTTCTTCGGCGAGGCCGGCGCGGGCTACCTGCGGCTTTCGCTGGTGCCAACCCTGGCCGAGTGCGAGCGCGCGGTCGAGCTACTGGTTGGCATGTAGCGCGGCGTTCAGGCCGCCCCACGACCCGCTGCGCTGCACGACCTCGATCGCCCCGGTCTGGGAGTTGCGGCGGAACAGCACGCCGCTGGCGCCGCTCAGCTCGCGCGCCTTGACGACCTCGCCGTCGGGCAGCAGGACGCGGGCGCCGGCCGTCAGGTAGAGGCCGGCCTCGACCACGCAGTCGTCGCCGAGCGAGATGCCGAGACCGGCATTTGCGCCCAGCAGGCAGCGCTCCCCGATCGAGATCACCGTGGTGCCACCGCCCGACAGCGTGCCCATGATCGAGGCGCCGCCGCCGATGTCCGACCCGTCACCGACCACGATGCCCGCGCTGATCCGGCCCTCCACCATCGAGTGGCCAAGCGTGCCGGCGTTGAAGTTCACGAAGCCCTCGTGCATCACGGTCGTGCCCTCTGCCAGGTAGGCGCCGAGGCGGACGCGGTCGGCGTCCGCGATCCGCACGCCGGACGGGACGACGTAATCGGTCATACGCGGGAACTTGTCGACCGAGAACACCTGGAACGGCTCGCCGGCCGCGCGGAACGTGCGCTGGACCCGCGGCAGCGCGGCCGGGTCGACCGGGCCGTAGCTCGTCCACGCGACGTTGTTGAGCACGCCGAAGAGCCCGTCGAGGTTCGCCTCGTGCGGGCGGATCAGCCGGTGGGAGAGCAGATGCAGGCGCAGGTAGGCGTCGTACGCGTCGGCCGGCGGCTCCGCCAGCGAGGCGATCGTCGTGACAACCGGCACGGAGCGGACCCCGCGTTGCTCGTCGGGGGCGGCCTGGCCCGTCTTGTGCGTCCCCGGCTCGCCCTCCGCACCCAGGCGCGGCTCCGGGAAGTACACGTCAAGGACGCGGTCGCCCGCGAGCGTGGCCACGCCCGCGCCGGTCGCGCCTGTCTGTAGCGGCTCGGTCATCGGCGCAGAACCTAGCGATCGCCGCCGACGAGGCCGGTCTCGTAGGCGAGGATCACGGCCTGGACGCGGTCGCGCAGGCCGAGCTTGCCGAGCAGGTTGGAGACATGGCTCTTGACCGTTGGCTCGGACACGACCAGCGCCGTGGCAATCTCCGCGTTCGACAACCCGCCGGCGAGCAGCCGCAGGACCTCGTGCTCGCGCTCGGTGAGCTCGGCGAACACCGCCTGATCGCGCGACACCGGCGCGGGCAGGCGGTGCGCGACCTGGTCGAGCAGCCGCCGCGTCACGGCGGTCGACAGGACGGCATCGCCGGCCGCGACGGCGCGCACGGCGGCGACCAACTCCTGCGGCCGCGCGTCCTTCAGCAGGAAGCCGCTGGCGCCGGCGCGCAGCGCATCGACTATGTACTCGTCGAGGCCGAACGTGGTCAGGATCAGCACCCGGTGCCGCGGCAGCCGGCGCGTCGCCTCGATGCCGTCCACCCCCGGCATCTGGATGTCCATCAGCACGACGTCGGGCGCGTGCGTCTCGGCGGCGCGGATCGCCTCCTCCCCGTCGCCCGCCTCGGCCACGACCTCGATCGCGCCGGTCGCCTCGAGCACGGTCCGGAACCCGGCGCGCATCAGCGGCTGGTCATCGGCGATCACGACCCGCAGCCGGCTCACGCGACGCCCTCGCCGTCGTAGGGGAGCACGGCGCGAACCTCGAAGCCCTGCCCGTCGCGCGCGCCGGCGGTCAGCGTCCCGCCGAACAGCGCCGCCCGCTCGCGCATGCCGACCAGGCCGTGCCCGGACGTTCCCGCGGGAACGCCGCCGCCGGCGTCGGCGATCGTGAGCTCGAGTGTGTCCGGCCGGTATCCCAGCGTGATCGTGGTCTGCGCCCGGTCGGCGTGCTTGACGACGTTCGTGACCGCCTCCTGCACGATCCGGTACGCCGACTGGTCGACGGCCGGTGCGAGCGCGCGCGGAGCACCGTCCACCACGACGGTCAGCGGAAGGCCGGCCGCGCGAGCGCGGTCGACCAGCTCGTCGAGGTCGCCGAGGCCCGCGCCGGGCTGGCGCGCCGGGTCGCCGTCCTCGTCGCCGCGCAGCACGCGCAGCGTCCGATGCAGGTCGGCCATCGTGCGGCGCCCGAGGTCGGCGATCGCGTCCGTCGCCTCGCGCACGCGCTCGTCGGTCGCTCCCAGGGCCTGCGCCTGCACGACCATCAGCGACACGTCATGGCCGACCGCGTCGTGCAACTCGCGCGCGATCCGCAGCCGCTCCTCGGCCGTCGCCCGCTCGGCTAGGAGCTCGCGCTCGCGCGCCGCATGCTGCCGGCGACCCGTCACGTACATCCCGAGCACGCCGGCCATCAGGCAGAGCGCGAGGCTCGCCACGTACGCCGCCAGCGGTTCGCCGGCGTCCCACAGCAGGTCGTGCGCCGCCATCGCCGCGCCCACCGCCACGGTTCCCACGATGGTCGTCGTGCGCGACCCGGCGAGGTAGAGCGGGATCAGCGCGATCAGGGCGAACGGCGTGTTCACGGGCACCGCCACGCCGGCGATCAGGATCAGCGCCAGCGCGACGCGTGCCCGGGACATGGGAGGAGCCTAGATCTCCTGGGTGGCACTACGCCAGGCGCCCGCGGCAAGCGCCGCAGCCGCCCAGGCGAGCAGGATCGCGATCGCGGCGGCGAACGCGAACTCGAGGCTGTCGGCGCCGCCGATCCGGGCGATCGCGACCTGCGGGATCCCGAACCGGGCATCCCCCAGCGGCTCGACCTGGGCCAGCAGCGGCGAGACGCCGAGCTGGAACGCCAGCGCCACCCCGATCACCGTGCCGCGCGACCCGGTGAGGGCGGCGAGGCCGACGCAGACCGCGGCGGTGAGGGCGCCGGCAGTGAGCACCTCGGCGAACGCCAAGCCGATGTCGCTGCCGGTCGGTGCAGGCGATGTGCCGTTGAGCACCGTTGAAAGACCGGCCGCCAGGGCGACCGCGAGCGCCAGGATCGGCAGGACGATCGCCCAGGCTCCCGGCACGCGGGCGAAGAACAGCGCAAGGCGCGAGCGGCCGGTGGCGACGAGGTCGCGGAACACGCCCGCCTCGATGTCGGCGGCGCCGGCCGTCGCGCCGACGATCACGCCGGCGACCGAGCCGGCCATCGCGAGGATGGCGACGACGTCGTTGAAGTGTTCGGCTCCGCCCGCGGGCGAGCGGCCGGCGTCGGCGAGGTGAAGCGCCGCCAGCACTGCGTAGAACAGCGCGACGGCGAACACGGTCAGCACGGCGCAGACCGCGACCATGCCGGTCCGCCGGCGCAGCTTGAGGATCTCGGCTCGGATCAGGCGCAGGTCGGGCATTACGCGCGGTCCTCCAGTCGGGTGGTCATGTCCAGGAACAGGTCTTCGAGCGAGGAGGCGACGGGCGCGACCCGCTCGACCGCGATCCCGTCGGCCAGCAGCCGCGTGAGCATCTCGGTGACGATCTCGCGGTCCACGGGCGCCTCGGGCGACAGCGTCACGCGGATGCTGCCGTTGTGCTGCGCTGCGCGTGCGACGCTCGGCACCGCGGCCAGCAGTCCGGCGGCGCGCACGTTCGGCGCGGCGACGATGTCGATCTCGCGCGCCTGCCCGCCGACGAGCTCCGCGATCGTGCCCTGCGCGACGACGTGGCCCTTGTCGACGATCGCGGCGACGTCGCACGTCTTCTCGACCTCGTCGAGCAGGTGCGAGGAGAGCAGCACCGTCCGGCCCTCCGCGACGAGGTCGCGGACGAGGTTGCGGAACTCGAGAATTCCGGCCGGATCGAGGCCGTTGACCGGCTCGTCGAGGATCAGCAGCTCCGGGTCGCACAGCAGGCAGCGCGCGACGCCGAGCCGCTGGCGCATGCCGAGCGAGTAGGTGCCCACGCGGCCGTCGGCGCGCCGGCCGAGCCCGACGCGCTCGAGCGCGGCGTCGACACGGCCGTGAGCGTCACGGCCGCGCGCGGCGGCGTGCACATGGAGGTTCTCGCGGCCCGTCAGGTGCGGATGGAAGCGCGGCTCCTCGATGATCGCCCCGACGCGGGCGAGCGCTCGCGCGCGGTCGCGCGGGATCTCGTGGCCGAGGACGCGCATCGTGCCGCTGGTGGCGTGCGCGAGGCCGAGCAGCAGCCGGATCAGCGTGGTCTTGCCGGCGCCGTTGGGCCCGAGAAAGCCGAATGCGCATCCGCGCGGCACCTCGAGGTCGATGCTCTCGAGCGCCGCACGGTCCCCGAAGCGCTTCCCGAGGCCGGTGGTGTGGATGGCCAGTGAGGTCATGCAGCGAACCTACGTCGGGCTCGCCCGCCCCACCTCGGCCGCGCGGTTGAACCGCGCGGCTTGTCTCATCCGTTCGGATGAGACAGCTCGGCGAGCAGCTCCGCGCTCAGCTCGCCGGCGTACACGGGGACCGCCCAGCCGGTGAGGTCGACGTGCAGCGAGTCGTCGACGTCGACGGTCAGCTCGCCGCCGTCGAGCTCGACCGTCACGGGCGAGTCGCCGCCGCGCACCACGTGGGCGACGGCGGCGCCGCACGCGCCGGTGCCGGACGACAGCGTCTCCCCCACGCCGCGCTCGAATATCCGGGCGCGGATCGTGCTCGCGCCGGTCTCGGTCCAGAACGACGTGTTGGTGCGGTTCGGGAACAGTGGCGCGTGCTCGATCCCGGGGCCGATCGCCTTCAGGTCCAGCCGCTCGAGCGCGTCGCGATCCGGCACGCGGATCGCGCACTGCGGGTTACCGATCGAGACGTGCTGGAACCTGTAGCCCGCGACCTCGCCGGTCCCGTCGGGCGGGCCGCCCGGGTAGTCCTTGGACGTCAACGCGGCGCGGCCCATGTCGACCGTGCACGTGGTCGGGCCGGTGATCGTGGGCCGGATCTCCCCTGCCGCGGTCTGGATCGAGAACGTGTCGGCGGCGGTCCAGCCGGCGCGGCGCAGGTACAGGATCGCCTCGCGTGCGCCGTTGCCCGACAGCTCCGCCTCGGAGCCGTCCGGGTTGAAGATCCGCAGGCGCGCGATGTAGCCGAGCTCATCCGGCGGGGACAGCTCCAGCACGCCGTCGGCGCCGACCCCGAAGTGCGGATCGCACAACCGCTGCACCATCGCGGGCGTGAGCGGAGCGGGCAGCGCCGCCCGCTCGAGGATCAGGTAGTCGTTGCCGAGGGCCTGCCACTTCTCGAAGCGCACCGGCGGATCATGCCTCGCGAGCGCGTAGCGCGGCGTGCAGCTCGGTCGCGACCTGCTCCGGAGCACGGTCGGTGGTGTCGAGCAGGAGCACGTCCGGCAGCTTGCGCATCCACGTGAGCTGGCGGCGCGCGTAGCGGCGGGTGCTGCGCTGCATGGCGTCGACGTCGCCGGCCAGCAGCTCCTGGAACCCGAGCGCCTTGCGGACTGTGATGGAGGCGCCGGCGGCCGCCGCCGCGCGGACCTCGTCGGCTGCGCCGGCCGCCACCATCGCGCGCACGCGCTCGTCGATCCGGGCCTTCAGCGCCTCGCGCTCCATCGTCAGGCCGGCCAGCAACGTGGGATGCCGGGTCTCGGCGGTCCACAGCTGCGGGCCGGCGGGCGGCGCATGGCCGGCGTCGAGCAGCTCGAGCGCGCGCACGAGGCGCTGCGTGTCGCTCGGCAGGACGGCGGCCGCCGCCGCGGCGTCGCGCGCGGCCAGCTCGGCGTGCAGCGTGGGAGCACCGCGCTCCTGCAGGTCGGTGCGGCGGCGCTCCCTCACAGCGGCCGGGACCGGCGGGCGCAGGTCGAGGTCGGCGAGCGCGGCGCGCAGATACAGCCCGGTGCCGCCGACGACGATCGGGCGGCGCCCGGCCGCGAGCAGCCCGTCGATCTCCGCGTGCGCACGGTGCGCGTACTGTCCGGCGCTGAACGGCGTGTCGACGGGCACGAACGACAGCAGGCGATGCTCCAGCTGTTCCTGTTCGGCCGCGCTAGCTGCGCCGGTGAGGATCTCGAGCCCGCGATAGATCTGGAGCGCGTCGGCGGAGACCGCCACGGGATCCTCCCCATCGGCACGCAGACGGTCGGCGAGCGCGATCGCAACCGCCGTCTTGCCCACCCCGGTGGGACCGAACAGCGCGACGACGGTGGGCGGCGGCACGTCGGCCAGTATGAGCGGGGCCGCGGCGGGGGTATCGTCGTACTGGATGCCTCTACACATTGGCGCCGGCCTGTCCACGAGCCCCGACCAGCGCGCAGGCGCGCTGGAGGCGGCTCTGACGGCGCGCGAGGGGCTCGCGGGTGAGTCGTGTGATCTCGCGATCGTGTTCGCGTCCGGCAACCACCTGGCGGCGCCCGAGGCGGTGCTGGAAGCCGTCGTCGAGGCGCTCGAGCCAGGGCAGCTCGCAGGCTGCGCGGCGGGCGGCGTGATCGGCGCGCGTCGCGAGGTCGAGCACGGCACCGCCGTCTCGGTATGGGCGGCCCACCTCGGTGACGGTGCGGCGTCGACGTTCCACGCATCGGTCGAGGAGGTCGAGGAGGGCACCGGCGCGCTCACCGGCATGGCCGACCTCGAGGGTGCGGCCGGCGCGATCCTGCTCGCCGACCCCGCGACGTTCCCCACCGACCCGGTGCTCCGCTTCCTGTCGGAGGCCGCGCCAGCCGTGCCGCTGATCGGCGGGCTGGCGTCCGCGCGCACGGCCGGTGGCGCGACCGCGCTGTTCCTCGGCGAGCAGGTGCTCGACGAGGGCCTCGTCGGCATCCGGCTGGACGGCTTGGAAATGCTGCCGTGCGTGTCGCAGGGCGCCACGCCGATCGGCCCGGAGCTCACGATCACGGCCTCCGAAGGCCACGTGATCGTGGAGCTGGCGGGCAAGCCCGCGCTCGACAAGCTGCGCGAGACGATCGAGACGCTTCCCGCCACCGACCTCGCGCTGGTCCAGGGCGGCCTGCTGATGGGGATCGTGGTCGACTCGAACAAGCCGGAGTACGTGCAGGGCGACTTCCTCGTGCGCGGTCTCGTCGGCGCCGACCCGGACACCGGCCAGGTCGCCGTCGCGGCCGAGGTACGGCCGGGTCAGGTGGTGCGGCTCCACGCCCGCGACGCCGCGAGCGCCGACCGCGACCTGCGCGAGGCGCTCGGGGTGCGGATGCGCGCACTCGGCGGCCGCACGCCGGCGGGCGCGCTGGTGTTTGCCTGCAACGGCCGCGGCCGCGGGCTGTTCGGGCGCGGAGATCACGACGCCGAGGCCGTCGCGGAGGAGCTCGCGGGCGCACCGGCGGCGGGCTTCTTCGCCGCCGGCGAGATCGGCCCGGTCGGCGGCGAGTCGTTCCTTCACGGGTTCACTGCCACGGTCGCGGTGTTCGCTTGACGGCGCGGCGGCGGCCGCGGTCTGCCACCTTGTGCGCGTGAATCTCGGGGGACGGACCGCGCTCGTGACGGGCGCGAGCGGCGGGCTCGGGCACGCGATCGCGCGTGCGCTCGCGCGCCGCGGTGCGCACGTGGTGCTGACCGCGCGCCGGGCCGAGGTGCTCGACGCGCTCGCCGCCGAGACCGGCGGCCGGGCGCTGGCGTGCGACCTCTCCGACCGCTCCGCGCTGGAACGGCTCGTGGAACAGGCGGGGCCGGTCGACGTGCTCGTCGCCAACGCCGGCATCCCGGGCAGCGGCCGGATCGAGTCGTTCACGGTCGAGCAGATCGACCGCGCGCTGGACGTCAACCTGCGCGCACCGATGGTGCTCGCCCGGCTGCTGTGCGAGGGCATGGCCGAGCGCGGCAGCGGCCAGATCGTGTTCGTCTCCTCGCTCAACGGCAAGGCGGGCGCGCCCGGCGCGTCGGTCTACGCGGCCACCAAGTTCGGCATGCGCGGCTTCGCCCAGAGCCTGCGTGAGGACATGCGGCCACGCGGCGTCGGCGTCTCGACCGTGTTCCCGGGCTTCATCCGCGACGCCGGCATGTTCGCCGAGTCCGGCGCCAAGCTGCCGCCGTACGTCGGGACGAAGACGGCCGACGACGTCGGCAACGCCGTCGTCCGCGCGATCGAACGCGACCGCTCGGAGGTCGACGTCGCGCCGCTCAGCATGCGGCTCGGGGTCGCGTTCGCCGGCCTCGCCCCGGAGGTCGCGGCGCGTGTCCAGCGCCGGCTCGGAGCGAGCGAGGTGGCGTCGCAGTTCGAGGACGCCCAGCGCCACCAGCGCTAGGGCCCGCGGCAATCAGCTCTCGTACTCCTGGGTTATCTGTTCGCGGCGACGGCGGTCGCCGTTGGACGCCCCGCCGTCGGGTACGCCATCGGGTGCGCCGCCATCGGGCGGGTCGCCAGCTCGCTCATCCGCGTCCTCGTCGCCTTCGCGCGTGACGGCGCCGATCGCGGCGAGGACCTCGTCCGCGAGCCGCGGGCCGTCGGACTCCGACATCGGCGTGGCCGCGATCCGCACGATCACCTCGTCGCGGTCGACCTCCTCGAGCGAGATGTGCGGCTCGGCGCGCACCGGCGTCTGCACGTTGTCCTGCAGCAGCGCCTGCAGGTCGCTCGGGCGGACGTCCGGCCGCAGGCGGGCGCGCAGGTCGATCGACGCAGGCTCGCGCAGCGGCACGATCGCCGCGGTGAGCACGACGTTGTTCGGCACCATGATCGACTCCTGGCCCTGCGCGAACGTCGTGTAGAGCAGGCCGAGCGAAGCGACCACGCCCTCGATCTGGCCCGCGATCCCGCCCGCCTGGAGGCGCACGCGGTCGCCGACCCGGAACGGACGCGCGGAGATCAGCACCAGTCCGGCGATCAGGTTCCCGAGCGTCTGCTGGGCCGCGAGCCCGAACACGACGGCGGTGATCGCACCGCCGACGGCCAGCGTCGCGGGGTCCAGTCCCGCGGTCCGGAGCGCCAAGAGCGCCGCCACGGCGAGGAACACCAGCCGGATCAGGAACCCGACCGTTCCTGCCGTCGCCGGGTCCATTCGGCGGAACAGCGCGGGCGCGGTGAAGCGGCCGAGGTCGCGCGCCAGCGCCCAGCCCAGCACGACCATCACGATCGCCGCGGCGACGCGCACGGGCGCATCCACGCCGAACAGCTCCTCACGGCGCAGGTACGCGTACAGCGTCACCGCGAGCAGCGGCACGACGATCACGAGCTCGCGCCCGGCGCGGCGGGCATTCTGGGCGGTCTGGAGGGTCAGGCTGCGCGCCCGCCCCGACGCATTGCCTATGTGCGGTCGGCGTAGTAGTGGCATCTCTTCACGCAACACACCTATCCGTACCCAGTTTCAGGTTCATAGCGCTTGTGTGTCGCCTGTCACGCAAGGCGCTCGGTGAAAGCGGGAACGCGACACGCGCGCCCTCAGAACAGCGAGCCCTGCGGAGCCGGCCTCACCTCCCCTCCTGACGCGGCTTCGCCCGCCGCGGGGCGCGGCTCGGGCCGCCGCCGACCGCTCGGTGTCCGGTGCCGGAAGCGATTCGCGTACGCCCGTCGCGCCCACGGGGCGCCGGCCGCGACCTCGATCGTGCGCCGCTCGTCGGCCGGCATGTACGCCCCGCTGGCGTACAGCCGCTCGTAGCGCTCCAGCAGGTCCGGGCGGTGCTCGCGCAGCCAGTCGAAGAAGATCTCCTTCACCGAGCCGCGCAGATGCAGCGTGGTGCCGCCGATGTGCACGGCGCCGGCCTCGGTCGCCAGCGCCACGATCTGCTCGACCTGCTCCGGGGCGTCGTTGATGCCCGGCATCAACGGCGCGATCAGGATCCCGGTCGGGATCCCGAGCCGGTTCAGCTCCGCGACCGCCTCGAGCCGCGCGCGCGGGTGCGGCGTGTGCGGCTCCGTGCTCCGCCACGCCTTCTCGTCGAGCGTGGGCACCGACAGGCACGCGCTCACGCTGGTCCGCTCGGCGATCTCCAACAACAGGTCCTTGTCACGCAGCACGAGCGGCGACTTCGTGAGGATCGAGCACGGGTTCGAGAAGTCGCGCATCGCCTCCCAGATCCCGCGCATCAGCTTGTAGCGGCCCTCGACCCACTGGTACGGGTCGGTATTCGTGCCGAGCGCGATCGCCGCCCCGCTCCACGACGGCCGCGCCAGCTCCGCCCGAAGCACCTCGGGCACGTTGACCTTGACCACGATCTCCTTCTCGAAGTCGCGCCCGGCGTTCATGTCGAGGTACTCGTGCGTTGGGCGGGCAAAGCAGTATGTACAGGCATGACTGCAACCTCTGTACGGGTTCACGGTCCACTCGAACGGGAGCCGTGTGCCGCCCGGCACGCGGTTGATCGCGGACTTGGTCCGGACCTCGTGGAATCGGGTGTCGAGGGCCTCCGGGGCGTCGAAGCGGCGGACGACGACGTCCTCCGTGAATCCCGGCAGCCGCGGGTCGGTCTCAGCCTCGACGCTCTGTGATTGCCAGCGCACGAACGTATGTTCGCATAGGGCTGGGACGGAAGCGAGTCAGCCAGCGCGCGCGAGCAGCGACATCTCGCCGGCGAGCGTCTGGCTCGTGGCGGCGGTGATCTCGACCGGGACGATCTCTCCCGGTGACGCGAGGCCGTCGAAGTTGACGACCTTGTTGTGGCGAGTGCGGCCGCGAACACGGCTCGCGTCGTTGCGCGAGGTGCCCTCGACAAGCACGTCGAGCGTCCGGCCGACGAACCGCTGGGCGCGCTCACGCGCCCGTCGCTGGACGATCTCGACGAGCCGCTCCATCCGCTCGACGGCAACCTCATGCGGAACGACGCCCTCGGTGATCTTGGCCGCCTCGGTGCCGCGGCGCGGGGAGTAGATGAACGTGAAGGCGCCGTCGTAGCCGACCTCCTCGGCGACCTGCAGGGTCTCCTCGAAATCCGCCTCGGTTTCCCCCGGGAAGCCGACGATCACGTCGGTGGTCAGCGCGCAGTCCGGTACGTGCTCGCGGATCAGCGCGACGCGGTCCATGTAGCGGCCGCGGTCGTAGGTCCGGCGCATCGCCTTCAGGATCCGCGAGGAGCCGGATTGCAGCGGGAGGTGGATGTGCTCGCACACGGCCGCGAGGTTCGCGTGCGCGAGGATCACGTCCTCCCGCATGTCCTTCGGGTGCGGGCTGGTGTAGCGGATGCGGTCGAGCCCGTCGATCGCGTCGAGCTCCTGTAGGAGCTCGGAGAAGGCTGCCCGCGGCCGCAGGTCGCGGCCGTACGAGTTGACGTTCTGGCCGAGCAAGGTGATCTCGCGCACGCCGTCGGCGACGACGCGCTCGGCTTCGCCGATCAGCTCGTCGAGTGGCCGGCTGACCTCGCGCCCACGCGTGGACGGCACGATGCAGTAGGTGCAGCGGCAGTTGCAGCCGACCGAGATCTGCATCCACGCCTGGAACTCCCGCGCGCGCTTGGACGGCAGGTGGCCGGTGAAGCCCTCGAACTCGAAGAAGCCCTGCGCGGTGATCGAGTCGGCCGTGAGGAACTCGGCGAGCTTGTTCACCTGGCCCGGGCCGAACGCCACGTCGACGAACGGGAACTGTTGGAACACCTGCTCCTTGACGGACTGGGCCCAGCAGCCGCCGACGCCGATCACCCGCTCCGGGTCGAGCCGCTTGAGCTTCTTCGCCTCGTACAGGTGTGAGACGAACCGGTCGTCGGCCTTCTCACGGATTGAGCAGGTGTTGAAGAGGATCAGGTCGGCGTCGGCGCGGTCGGGGACCTCGCGGTAGCCGATCGACTCGAGCATGCCCTTCATCCGCTCGGAGTCGTGCTCGTTCATCTGGCAGCCGAACGTCGTGACGTGGAACGACTTCACGGGGCGGAGGGTATCGGGCAGTTGAAGGACGAACTGCGCATCGAGGGTGGTCTGGAGGGGGCGAGAATTCGCGTGGGGTTGCTAAGTCGCGGTATGCACGACTCAGCGACCCCACGGGACATCCGGCTTGCCAACCTCGCGGCGCGGCAGCATGGCGTGGTCGGCGTCGAGGACCTGAAGGCGCTCGGTTTCGACCGGGATGCGATCGCCCGGCGCGTGGCGGCAGGCCGCCTGCACCGCCGGCACCGCGGCGTCTACACGGTCGGCCACACCGTGCTGACCCGCAACGGCGCCTATCTCGCCGCGGTGCTCGCGTGCGGCCCACAGGCCGTCCTGAGCCACCGGAGCGCCGCGGCCCTCTGGGGCCTGCGTCCCTCCGACGCACCCAAGGTCGACGTAACCGTTCCCCATACAAGCGGTTTTCGGACCACGGAGGCCATCGCGGTGCACAGACCGCTAAGAACGCCCGACCCAATGACGCACGCCGGGATCCCCGTCACCACGCCGGGGCGAACCCTCGCCGACCTCGCGCTCGCGCTCCCCCGCCGCCAGCTGGAGAACGCCGTCGAGGCTGCCGAACGGCTCCGCCTGCACGTCGACATCGACGACGACCACCCCGGCGCCAAGCGGCTCCGGGAGGCCGCTTGCGACGACATCCCATTCACCCGCAGCGAGCTCGAAGACGCCTTTCTCGAGCTGTGCGCGCGCCACGGCATCCCGCGCCCCCTCGTGAACAGCGTCCAAGACGGCGTCGAGGTCGACTTCTGCTGGCCGGAGCACCGGCTGATCGTCGAGACCGACGGACGCCATCACCAAACGCGCGCCGCGTTCGAGCGCGACCGCGCCCGTGACGCGCGCCTGACCGCGCTGAGCTGGCGCGTGATGCGCTTCACCGCGCGGCAGGTGCGCCGCGGCCCGAGCCGGGTCGCGGCGCTCGTGCTCAGCGCGCGTAGTCCGTTGCTCGCGATTCCCGGATGACGGTGACCTTGATCTGCCCGGGGTACTCGAGCTCCTGCTCGATCTCGCGGGCGATCTCGTGCGAGAGCAGGATCGCGCCGTCGTCGTCGAGCGCACTCGGCATGACCATCACGCGGATCTCGCGGCCGGCCTGCATCGCGTAGACCTTGTCGACGCCGTCGTGGCGGGTCGCGATCTGCTCGAGGTCGCGCAGGCGCTTGACGTACTGCTCGAGCGACTCGCCGCGGGCGCCCGGCCGGGCACCGGAGAGCGCGTCGGCGGACTGCACGAGGACAGCCTCGATTGTCTGCGGCTCCACCTCGTTGTGGTGGGCCTCCATCGCGTGCGCGACAGCCTCGCTCTCGCCGTGCCGGCGTGCGAGCTCGCCGCCGACCAGCGCGTGCGGCCCCTCGACCTCGTGCGAGACCGCCTTGCCGATGTCGTGCAGGAGCGCGGCGCGACGTGCGGTCTTCGCCGACGCGCCAAGCTCGTCGGCCATCATCGCGGCCAGGTTCGCGCACTCGACCGAGTGCGCGAGCACGTTCTGGCCGTATGACGTGCGGTACTTCAGGCGGCCGAGGATCTTCGTGAGCTCGGCGTCCACGCCCTGGACGTTGGCCTCAAAGCAGGCCTGCTCGCCCGATTCGGCGATGTGGCTCTCCAGCTCGGACTTGGCCTGGTAGTAGGTCTCCTCGATGCGAGCCGGGTGGATCCGGCCGTCGGCGAGCAGCTTCTCGAGCGTCATCCGGGCGATCTCGCGCCGGACGCCGTCGAAGCCGGAGAGGATGACCGCGTTCGGCGTGTCGTCGATGATGAAGTCGACGCCCGTCAGGTGCTCGAGCGCCCGGATGTTGCGGCCCTCGCGGCCGATGATGCGGCCCTTCATGTCGTCTGCCTGGAGCTGGACAACCGACACCGTGGTTTCGGCCGCATGCCCGGCGGCGAGACGCTGCATCACGACCGAGAGGATGTTGCGGACGCGCCGCTCGGCGTCGCGCTTGGTCTCCTCCTCGATCTCGCGGACGCGCCGGGCCGAGTCGTGGCGCACCTGATCCTCGAGCTCCTTCAGCAGCAGCGCCTTCGCCTGCGACGCCGACATGCCGGAGGCGCGTTCGAGCTGGCGGACGGCCTTCTCCCGGATCTCGTCGATCTGACCCTCGCGCGCGGCGAGCGCCCGTTCACGGTCTTCGAGCTCGACCACGCGCTTGTCGAGCGTGTCCTCGCGCGCGTGCAGCCGCTCCTCGGCGCGACCGGCAGCGGCGCGACCCGCTTTTTCGTCGACGGCGGCGGGAGGTGCGGGCCGTCGCGCCTTCACCGGGCCCGCCGCAGTAGCGGCGCCGGGTGTGCGCTTCGCCAGGACCCCCGCCGCGATCACCAGGCCGGCTGCGAGCCCCAGGCCCACCACGACCCCCGCGATCACGATTTCCATTGCGTTTCCTCTCCCCGGCGCCGCTGCCCAAGGGCAGCGGCGCGAGTTCCTTTTTCATGTAGCTGGAAACGCGGCAGGCCGAACCGGGCCCCGTTCGAGCGGAGGAGGCGAGCAGGAAGGCGGCCGCACGGCCACCCCGTCAGATGGCGGCTGTGATGCGGTGTTGGGTTGGTTCTGCCGGGCGCGCCCGCCCGGATGCGGCGCCTGATCGCCCGCGGTGATGGTTCGTGGTGGCCGTCGTCACTGAAGCTGCTGCTTCCGCGTCAAAGATCTTGATTTGCTGGAGTTTTCATGAGCCGGTTGGCTCAGCCTGTCGCTGTGCGGGATCGTAGTACCGGGGACACCTGCGCGCAATGCGCCGTTGCCCAGTTACCGGTCAGGAGCGGTGCGACACGACGTTGACGACCGTGCCGCTCGGCTCGCGGAGCATGAAGCGCCGGACTCCCCAGTCCTCGTCGCGGAGGGAGTAGACGATCTCGAACCCCAGGTCCACGGCCTTGGCGTGCACAGCATCGACGTCAGCCACTCCCACCGAGATGCCCGGGGCGGCCATGTCCTCGTTGCTGATGATGTTCACCTGGACGGCGGGGTCGGTCGGTGACGTGACGGTCACGACCCAGCCGATGTCCATCGCTACCTCGAACCCGAGCAGCTCCACGAAGAAATCGCGCGTCTCGGCAGGTCGCTCCGACCTTATGTTCGGCACCGCCCTGCTGATCATCACGCTCCCAGCACTTAGTCGAAGGCCGGAGCCCCGGCGTGGCGCCGGATCGCGTCGTGCGCCAACTCGAGCCCGTAGCCCTTGCGCACCAGCATTCCGAACGCGCGCTCGCAATCGCGCGGCGTCTCCAGCGGCGCCGGGAAGCGGCGCTGGAGCAGCGCGATCGCGGCCTCAAGCTCGGCCTCGGGGCCCTGCTCGTCGACGGCAGCGGCGATCAGCTCGCCGGCGATACCGACGGCGATCAGGCGGCGCTCGATCCGCTCCGCTCCCCAGCCGTCGAGCCGCCGCCGGTCTTCCGCGAAGCGCTTGGCGAACCGGGCGTCGTCGAGATAGCCCTGCTCACAGAGCTCGCCGAGCGCCGCGTCGATCGTCGCCGGGTCCACGCGCTTGCGAGCCAGCAGCCGCGCCACCTCGGCGACCGTGTGGTCGCGCCGGTTGAGCGCTCGCCACGCGAGGGTGAGCGCGTGCTGGAGCCGGACCTCCGGATCGAGCGCCCGCTCGGGCGGGCGCTCGACGTGGCCGTCGGAGTCGTCTTCCTCGTACACGAGCCGTCGGGCTACGCGGCGGCGATCTCCGGGACGGGCGGTGCGTCCTCGTCGCGCTCGATCGGCTTCACGAGATCCTGGTCCCCGAGACCGAGCACCTCGTAGATCTTGGTCTCGATCTCCTTGGCGACCTCCGGATGCTCTTCCAGGTAGGCCTTGGAGTTGTTGCGGCCCTGGCCGAGCCGCTCGTCGCCGTACGAGAAGAACGAGCCGGACTTGCTCACGATGCCGTGCTCGAGCCCGAGGTCGAGGATGCAGCCGGAGGCGGAGATGCCCTTCCCGAACTCGATGTCGAACTCGGCCTGGCGGAACGGCGCCGCCACCTTGTTCTTGACGACCTTGACGCGGACGCGGTTGCCGACCGCCTCGGTGCCCTCCTTGAGGGTCTCGATCCGGCGGATGTCGAGCCGCTGGGACGAATAGAACTTCAGCGCGCGGCCGCCCGGCTGGGTCTCCGGCGAGCCGAACATCACGCCGACCTTCTCGCGGATCTGGTTCACGAACACGCACAGCGTCTGCGTGCGGTTCAGATTGCCGGCCAGCTTGCGCATGGCCTGGGACATCATCCGCGCCTGCACGCCGACGGTCTGATCGCCCATCTGGCCCTCGAGCTCGGCGCGCGGGGTGAGTGCCGCCACCGAGTCGACCGCCACGACGTCGACCGCGCCGGACCGCACGAGCATGTCCGCGACCTCGAGCGCCTGCTCGCCGTAGTCGGGCTGCGAGACCAGCAACTCGTCGATGTTCACGCCGAGGTTCTGGGCGTACAGCGGGTCCATGGCGTGCTCGGCGTCGATGAACGCGCACACGCCGCCAAGCTTCTGGGCCTCGGCGATGATGTGGTAGATCAGCGTCGTCTTGCCCGAGGACTCCGGGCCGAAGACCTCGACGATCCGCCCGCGCGGGCAGCCGCCGATGCCGAGCGCGATGTCCAGCGACAGCGCGCCGGTGGGGATCGCGTCAACCTTCACCTGGGCGCCTTCGTCGCCCATGCGCATGACGGTGCCCTTGCCGAACTCGCGCTCGATCTGCGCGAGGGCCCCTTGCAGGGCGGTGTCGCGCGCCTTTCCGTCCTGGTTGCTCATCTGCTCCTCTGACTTCTGACAACTGAGTTCGCGAAGTGTGGAGGGCGGACCGGACGGACCGCTACGCGCAGATGCGACGAAACACGCGCGAATCAGCGCAATTTGACGCGCGTGAGCGCCTCGTACCGCGCACCACTCGGATGCAGCCGCGACTCGAACAGTGTCAACGCCTCGCCGGCGAACTCGAGCGGCTCGGGCGAAGCGTCCAGCGAGCGCGGCGCGCGCACCCGAGGCCGGAGCCTCGCCACGGTCGCGTGTGCTCGAAACGGCCGCTTCTCCGGCACGTAGACGCCCGCCTCGGCCAGGCCGTCGCTGACTCGTGCCTGCAGTGAGCCCAGCGTGCCATCCGGGTCGGCAACGACGGCGCACAGCACCCGCGCCCGGCGCGGCGGCAGGAGCAAGGCACTACCCAGCGCGAGCCGCGGAGCCACGGCCTCCGCCCCCGCCGCGTCCCGCAGGGCACGATCGATCTCCGGCACATCCGAGGCCGGCCGGCGCCCAAGAAACGCGAGCGTGAGGTGGATCGCCTCCGGCGCGACCGGCCGCCACAGCAACGGATCGGCCGCCGCGTCGCGGAAGGCGACAAGCGCCGAGCGAACCGCCTCCGGCAGCTCGAGTGCCACGAACAGCCGCAGCGAACCCGCAGGCTCCCCGCCGCTCACGCCGCCCGGGCCGCCTCGTCACCCAGCAGCACGCGCCGCAGCAGATGCATCCCGATGGTCGTGGTCCGCTCGCGCACCGACATGCGGTCGCCGGGCAGGCGCACGGTGCGCTCGATCCGCGGCGCCCCCTCCCCCGCGCCCGACACGCACAGGCACACCGTCCCGACCGGCTTCTCCGGCGTGCCGCCGTCCGGGCCGGCAATGCCGGTGATCCCGATCCCGAGGTCGGCCTCGAACCGCGTCGCCGCCCCCGCCGCCAGCGCTGCCGCGACCTCCGGCGACACCGCCCCGAACTCCTCGATCAGGCGCGGCGGCACCGCGGCCTGCGCCACCTTGGCCTCGTTCGAGTACACGACGACGCCGCCCAGCACGTACGCCGACGATCCCGGCCGGTCGGTGAGCCGCGCCGCCATCAGGCCGCCGGTGCACGACTCGGCTGTCGCCACCGTCGTCAGCGGCGGCCCGAGCAGCACGCTCGCGACGATCTCGTCGATCGTCGCCCCGTCGCGGGAGAACACCTGCTCGCCGTGGCGTTCCAGCACGGCCGTCTCGAACTGCGCGTACACGTCGGCGGCCGCCGGCGGGAACACGGTCGCGATCTCGAGCTCGCCGCGCCGCAGACAGGTCGTGATCTCAAGGCGGTCGAGCGCTACGCCTCCCGCCTCGACGTCGCGCAGCGTCCGGGCGATCTCCGACTCCGGGAGCCCGATCAGGCGCATGATCCGCTGCTCCAACGAGCCGGCACGCGAGAGCACCTCCCGCACCGGCTCTGTCTCCAGGGCCACCGCCCACATCGGCTGCAGCTCGCGCGGCGGGCCGGGCAGAACCACGACGATCGGCTCGCCGGCGACCACCAGCCCGGGCGCCGTGCCGATCGGCTCCATCACCACCGCTCCGCGCGGCACGAGCGCCTGCTTGCGGTTGCCGGCGCGCAGGCTCGCCTCGTCGATGTCGCGCCAGCGTCCTCGCAGCTCCGAGATGATCTTCCAGATCCGGCCCTCGAGTGCCTCGTCGAGCTCGACCTCGAGCCCGGCGAACCCCGCCACCACCTCGGCGGTGAGGTCGTCGGCGGTCGGCCCGAGCCCGCCGGTGGTGATCACGAGGTCCATCTGCTCGCGCTGCAGGAAGTCGAGCGCGGCACGCAGGTCGTCCGGGCGGTCGCCGACCACCATCACGTGCGCGAGCGTGACGCCCAGCTCGCGCAGCCGCTCCGACAGCCACGGGCCGTTCTCGTCCCGGATGATCCCGGACAGGACCTCGGTGCCGGTGACGACGATGCCGGCGCGGACGCTCACGACGAGCAGTCCGGTCGCTGCGCGTCCGACAGCCTCCGCGGGCGTTTGCCGGGCTTCAGCTCGTAGCCGACCGGGTCGGCGCTCGCGGCCACCCGATACGTCTTCCCGTTGACGCGCATGGTCACGTTGTCGTTGCCGAAGTTGGTCTTGAACGAGCGGCTGGTGAACGTGCGGGTGCGGGTCCCGGCCGCCAGCGTCTGCTCGTCGATCACCTGCTTGCCGCGGGCGTCGACCAGGCACACGTACACCGGCCCGGTGGCCACCAGCCGGAGCCGGACGCGGCGCGGCCGACGCGCCGGCGACTCCTCGTTGCCGTTCGTGGCCGACCCGCCGTCCGGCGTCGGCGTCGGCGTCCGCTCCTGGACCCGGTTCGCGGCGGGCGGGGTCTCTTCGTCGGGCCCGAGCTTCCCGAGCACCCAGAACACGGCGAGCAGCGCGATCACACCGACCCCGATCACGATCACCGGCTGGATCGCCGCCAGCCGCGCGCGCCGCCGGCGCCCGGTCCGCCCGAGGTTCCGGCCCGCCGAGAACGGCGTCAGGTCCTGCGTCGCCGGCCGCTCGAAGCGCTGGCGGTACTCCTCCACCAGCAGCCGCGAATCGAGCCCCAGGTACTCCGCGTAAGTGCGCAGGAACGACTTGACGAACGTGGGACCCGGGAGCAGGTCCCATTCCTCGTTCTCGAGCGCTCGAAGATACTTGCCGCGGATCTTGGTGGCCGTCTCCACCTCTGTCATGTCGATCCGCCGGCGCATCCGCGCTTCGCGCAGCGTCTCGCCGATCTCAGCCATGAGCGCGAAAGAGGCTACTCAGCCAGGCTCAGGCCCAGACGGATCCTCGTCGAGCACTGGGACTGCCGGCTCGCCCAGTGCCGCGAGCACACGCGGGACGTCGCCCTCGCTGACGAGCACCTGTCGCGGCTTCGAGCCTTCGTAGCCGGAGATCACGCCACGGCGCTCGAGCATGTCGATCAGCCGGCCGGCGCGCGTGTAGCCGAGCCGCAGGCGACGCTGCAGCATCGACGTGGAGGCGGTCTGCATCTCGGCCACGAGCCGGATCGCATCGCTGAGCAGCGGGTCCTCGTCGGGATCGAAGCCGTCCTCGCCGCGGCCTTCCTCGACCACCTCTTCGACCTCCTCGAGCAGCTCCTCACGGAACTCCGGTTCGCCCTGCTTGCGCCACTCCGCCGTCAGCGCCGCGATCTCCGCCTCGTCGATGAACGCGCCCTGGATCCGCTGCAGCCGCGAGGTGCCGACCGGCGCGAACAGCATGTCGCCCATACCCAGCAGCGTCTCGGCGCCGTTCTGGTCGAGGATCACGCGCGAGTCCGTCTGGGAGGACACCGAGAACGCGATCCGCGACGGCACGTTGGCCTTGATCATGCCCGTGATGACGTCCACCCGCGGGCTCTGCGTCGCGAGCACCATGTGGATCCCGACCGCGCGCGCCTTCTGGGCGATCCGGATGATCGAGTCCTCGACGTCGGCGGGCGCGACCATCATCAGGTCGGCCAGCTCGTCGATCACGCACAGCACGTACGGGAGCGGGGCCTCGCCGCGGCGGGCGCGCACCGCGTTGAGGTCCTTCAGCGTGCGGGTGCGCGCGAGCGACATGTACGAGTAGCGCTGCTCCATCTCGCGCACCAGGTTCTGCAGCGCGGTCGCGGCCTTGCGCGGGGACGTGATCACCGGCGTGAGCAGGTGCGGGATCGCGTCGTAGTGCGTCAGCTCGACCTGCTTCGGGTCGACCAGCACCATCCGGACCTCGTGCGGCGTGGCCCGCAGCAGGATCGAGGAGAGCATCGCGTTCACGCAGCCGGACTTGCCCGCGCCGGTGGTGCCGGCGACCAGCAGGTGCGGCATCTTGGCCAGGTCGGCCCCGATCGCGCGGCCGGCGACGTCCTTGCCGAGCCAGACGGTCAGCGGCGACCAGTCCTTCGGCGGCGCCTGGTAGACGTCGCCGAGGTGCACGATCCGGCGGCGTGCGTTCGGCACCTCGACGCCGACCGCCTGCTTGCCGGGGATCGGAGCGAGGATGCGGATGTCCGCAGCGGCCAGCGCGTACGCGAGGTCGTCCTTGAGCTGCGCGACCTTGCCGACCTTGATCCCGGGCGCGAGGCGTAGCTCGTAGCGCGTGATGTGCGGCCCGGAGACCTTCCCGATCACGCGCGCCTCGACGCCGAAGTGGCCGAGCGCCTCGACGAGCTGGGCGGCGACCTTCTCCTGCCCCGCGGTATCGGGCCGGTTGGCCTCCTCGGACGACTGCTTGAGGAACTGCGGGTCGGGCACGGTCCATTCGAAGTCCGGCGACTCGGTCACCTCGGGCCGGTAGCGGCCCTGCGGTGTCAATTGGGTTTCGCCTGCCAGGCGAGCGGCTCCTTCGTCGCGCTCGCCTTCGGCGACGCTACGTGCCCTTGTCACACCAGGCTCGTCGGTATCGGGATCCTCGGCCAGCCGCGGCTCGCTCGCCTCTGGCACGGGCTCAGGCTCCGGTTCAGCTTCAGGCTCGGGCTCCGCGGGCGGTTCAGGCGACTGCACGGCCGTCTCGTCCTCGTCGTACAGGTCGGGGAACCGCTCCTGCCCCGACCAGAACGCCTCCGGATCCTCGCCCTCCCACTCGACCGGCTCGGCCGGCGGCGTGCCGCGCGAAACGCGCGCCTCGCCCGACTCCAGGGCCCTGAGCTCCTCCGTCGTGCGGCGCCGCTGCACCGCGGCGCGCATGTCGCGCGTGGTGGTGGAGACCGACGTGGTCGTGGCCTGCACGACGCCCGCGACCGACGCGCCGGTCAGCAGCAGCGTCGCGGCCAGGAAGAAGAACACGGCGGCGATGTGCGCGCCGACCGTGCCGAGCGCCGTCGAGAAGCCCCAGTACAGCCCCTCGCCGACGAGCCCGCCGCGCGGGCGCACCCACTCGGGATCCCAGTGCACGGCCGAGCCGCCCGGGCCGAGGCCGAGTGTGCCCGCCGCCAGCCCGAGCGCGGCCGCGGCGAACAGGCACAACCCGCCGGCGCGGAACGGGCGCACGGCCGGCAGCATCGGCCGCATCACGAGGATCGCGCCGGTCGCCAGCAGCGCGACCGGCACGCCGTAGTGCACGGCGCCGATCACCTGGCGGAGGCCGTCAACCGCCCAACTGCCCGCCTCGCCGCCGTCCCAGCGCAGGTAGATCAGGAACGCGAAGAAGATCGCCGCAGCCACCATCGCGAGCCCGATCAGGTCGAGCTCTCGCTGCTCGAGCTTCGGCAGGCGGGGCCACGCGACCGGGGCTGAGCGCCGGGCGCGCGACTTCTTCTTTCGGGCAGGCATCTGGCCGGCACCCCTTCGACGCGTGCCGCCCGGCTCCTGCCGGGCAGCAACGGCCGGACTAGGACCTCAGCAGCCGCTGAGCGCCGCTTGTGAGCCAGGTCAGGCCGAGCACCGGCAACACCAACGGCACATAGCCGTAGCCCTGACCGTAGGCCGACCAGACCGTCTCGTCGGCAAACGCGCCCGGATCGGCGAGCGTGAGCGTGCCGACGATCACGACGCCGGCGAGCTCCACGCTGCAGGCGGCGAGGACGACCCGCCGCGCCGAGCGCCGCAGGCCGACCGCGGCGACCAGGTAGATCGCCGCTGCCACGGCCGACAGTGCGTACGCCAGCGTTGCGCGCGAGAAACCGCCGGCGAGCTGGACGGTCGCGCGCGCGCCCGCGGCGAGCGCGAACAGGCTGTAGAGCGCGACCAGCACGCGCCCGGGGCCGTCAGCCACGCACCGGTCCCCACGTCGCTCGCAGCCGCACGCAGACCACCGCCAGCGCCAGGCAGACGACCGCGATCACGCCGGCGTCCCAGCGCGACCCGGCTCGCGCGGCTGGCGCCACCACCGGTACCAGCAACACCGACGCGGCCAGGTAGCCGAGGTACGTCGCGGTCTCCCCCGGCCGGCTCCCGAGCGCGACGCTCGCGAGCGCCGCCAGCGCCTGGCCGAGCAACGCGACCTCGAGCACGATCAGGGCGCCCAGGTGCCCTTGCGCGAGCCCCTTGCCGCGGGCGAGCGACAGCAGCGCCCACACTCCGAGCCCGGCCGCGTAGAGCGCGATCGCCCGGTTCAGCGAGTCGCTCATGCCATGACGGGCCGGCGCTTGCGCCGCCGCTTGCGGCGCCGCATCCACCACGTCGTGACGCCCGTCACGGCGAGCAGCAACGGTGCGAGCCCGAACACGAGCCACGCGGAGCGCCAGCCCCAGCCGGCGAAGTAGCCGGCGTGGAACGGGTACTGCCAGTCCTCCCACACGGACGCCAGCGACCCGTCGCGGTGGTCGTAGGTCACCGCCGCTCGGCCGCTGTAGCGGTCGACTCCGACGCCGACGTTCCCCGGCCACGTGCCGTGGTCGTACGGGTCCGAGCCGGAGGCGACGTAGACCAGATAGGCCGAGTCCTTGGTCTTGGCGTCGGGAACCGAGACGGACACCGCGCGCGAGCCGGCCACCTTCGCGAGCGCGATCTGCTCGGCGCGGTCGATCGAGATCCCGGGTCCGCTGCCCGGCTTGGACGTCAGGTCCTCGACCTCGGCCGGCGGGGCGCCGGGCAGCACCGCGTACCAGACATCGCGCACCTGCTTGAGCTCGAACCCCGCGCCGGTGATCGCCCACATCAGCAGCAGCGGCACGGCGGCGATCCCGACCACGTTGTGGAGGTCGTAGTTGAACGCGTAGGTGCCCTTGCGGCGACGGACCCTGAACCCGCGCGCCATCCGCTTGATCCCGGGCCACCAGAGCACGATCCCGGTCACGCACAGGAACAGCAGCATCAGCCCGAAGACCGCCAGGATCAGGCCGCCGACGGTCAGCTCCTCGTTTCCGAGGATCGGCGTCGGCGCCTCGAGGAACGACAGATAGCCGGTGTAGCCCTTGCAGCTGAGCGCGCAGAGGTGCAGGTTGCGCATGAAGCCCATCACCCCGGTAAGCGAGCTGCTCGTGCCCAGCAGCCGGCCGCTGCCGGGATCGACGTGCGCCGCCTCCTCGTACTCGGTGCCCCACACCTGGTAGATGCCCCGGGTGCGGACGACGTCGACGGGCTGGAAGTCCGGCAGCTCGCGGCGCACGACGGCGACGGCCTGCTCCGGCGACAGCGGCCGCTCGCTCGGCGTGCTGCGGAAGAGCCCCGGCTGCGTCCACTCGTCGATCTCGGGAGCGAGCACGAGCACCACGCCGCTGAGGACGATCGCGAGCAGCACGAGGCCGAGCGCCAGCGACGCCCAGCGGTGCAGCTTCTGCAGCAGGCGCCAGGTGCGGTTCGGGCCGCGCTTGGGCCGGGCCGGCACCGGTTCGGCTGCTACGCGAGGAGCCTCTGTCTCTGTCGCCATCCCCGTCGAATCCTCCGAATTAGGGCACCCTAACTCGGCGGAACGTACCAGAGCCGCTGCAATTCGTCAGCCAGGCCGGCTAAACCGGCGCTAACGGTTTCCGCAAAGCCGCTGCATCGCCGTACCATCAACGTGGCTATGGAAGCCTCAGACCGCCCTGTCCGCGTGCTTGTCGTCGAGGATGACGCCGAGATCGCGCATGTCCTTCAGCGCTCGCTCCGTCTCGACGGATACGACGTCAAGCTGGCCGGGGACGGTGTGCAGGCGCTGGACGAGGCGCACGCATTCCTGCCCGACCTGATCGTGCTCGACCTCGGGCTCCCGCGGCTGGACGGGATCGACGTCGCCCGCCGGCTGCGCCAGGACGGCGACGACGTGCCGATCCTGATGCTGACCGCGCGCGACGCGCTCGAGTCGCGCGTCGAGGGGCTCGACGTCGGCGCCGACGACTACCTCGTCAAGCCGTTCGAGCGCCAGGAGCTGCTCGCGCGCCTGCGCGCCCTGCTGCGCCGCCGTCCGCCGCGCGGGATGGCGCCGCTGCGGGTCGGCGACCTGATGCTCAACCCCGACACCCACGAGGTCACGCGCGGCGAGCGCCAGATCGACCTCACGCAGCGCGAGTTCGAGCTGCTCGAGTACCTGATGCGCAACGAGCGCCTGGTGATCTCGCGGCAGAAGCTGCTCGACGAGGTGTGGGGCTACGACCCGTTCTCGATCACCAACACGATCGAGGTCTTCGTCTCCAACCTCCGAAGGAAGCTCGAAGCCGGTGGCGAGCCTCGACTCCTCCATACGGTCCGCGGCGCGGGCTACGTCCTCCGCGTATAAGAGCCTGCCGATCCGCTGGCGCCTCGCCGGCGGCTCAGCGGCACTGACGCTCGTGATCCTGTGCGGCTTCGCCGTGATCGTCGGCGTGCTCACGACGCAGCGGATCCACGAAGGCTTCCACGACGAGGTGGCCGCGAGCGCCGACAAGCTCGCGGAGGAGGTGCAGCTGCGGCTGGACTACGACGCGGCCGGCAACGCCATCGTCCGGCCGACGCGCACCTCGCTCGACCTCGATGACTTCGCCGCCTCCCAGAGCGCCGCGATCCGCGTGATCACGCTCGATGACATGGTCGGCTTCAGCACGTCGAACGCGCCCGACTTCGGTCCGTACTACGGCCGCACCAGCGACGTCGACGGCTGGCGCGTGGAAACCCGCCGGGTGCCGGTCACAGGCTCACCCCCATGGTTCCTGCAGTACGCGCGCGAGGTGTCGGAGGTGCAGAACACCGCCAACCGCGTGAAGGTCTTCCTCGCCTTCGGCGTGCTCGGCGGCGCACTCCTGGCGCTGCTCGCCGGCCTCGCCACCGCGCGCCGCGCGATGGAGCCGATCACCCAGCTGACGGCGGCGGCCCGCCGGGTCGAGCGCTCGCGCGACCCGTCCGTGCGGATCCCCCACCCCGAGGCCGAGGACGAGGTCGCCGAGCTGGCCCGCACGCTGGATGCGATGCTCGCGGCGCTCGACGAGTCGCGCGCGGAGACCGAGGGCGCGCTCGCGCGCCAGCGCGAGTTCGTGGCCGACGCCTCGCACGAGCTGCGTACGCCGCTCACGTCCGTGCTCGCGAACCTCGAGCTGCTCGAGGAGGAGCTCAGCGGCGAGCAGCGCGAGGCCGCGGCGTCGGCGCTGCGCTCATCCCGCCGCATGCGCCGCCTGGTCGCCGACCTGCTGCTGCTGGCGCGCGCCGACGCGGGCCGCCAGGCACCGCACCGGCCGGTCGACCTGGCGCAGGTCGTGACCGACGCGGCATCCGAGCTCGAGCCGGTCGCGGGCGATCACGAGATCTCGATCTCGGCACCCGCCGGCGCCGAGGTCGATGGTGCGCGCGACGAGCTCCACCGCCTCGTCCTGAACCTGATGGAGAACGCGCTCCGCCACACCGATCCCGGCACCGCGGTCGAGGCCACCGTCGAGCGCAACAACGGCGAGGTGGTGCTCTCGGTCGAGGACGACGGACCCGGGATCCCGCTCGAGCTGCGCGAGAAGGTGTTCGAGCGCTTCTTCCGCGGAGCGGGCGATCAGAGCGGGTCGTCGGGCCTCGGCCTGTCGATCGTCCGCGCAGTGGCGGAGCAGCACCGCGGCAGCGTCCGGCTCGAGGAGCCGCTGGACGGCCGTGGCGCGCGCTTCGTGGTGCGGATTCCGACCGCCTGAAGCCTCAAGTCGCGCGTCGCGCTGCCGAATTCCCGGTGCGACATGTCTGAGACCACTTCACACCAGCTGGTGGTGTTCTCGCTCGGCGGCGAGGAGTACGCGCTCCCGATCGCTTCCGTGCACGAGATCATCCGCTACACCGAGCCCCGGAACGTCGCTTCCGACGCCGCCTGGATCCGCGGCATCATCGGTCTCCGCGGCAAGATCATCCCGATCTTCGACCTCGCCGCGCGGATGGAGCTCACCAACGTCGGCTCCGAGCCCGGCAAGATCGTCATCGTCGAGAGCGGCACCGGCCAGGTCGGCATCACGGTCGACGAGGTCGAGGAGGTCCTGACGGTCAGCGCCGACCAGCTCGAGGACGTCCCGAGCGCCAGTCGAGACTCGATCGAGGCGATCGCCAAGATCGACGACCGCCTGGTGATCCTGCTCAACCCGGCAGGTCTGTTCGCACGCTCCGGCGCCGACGACCTCGCAGCGGCCTAGCCGCACAGACACCCGGGGCACGGTGCTGCAGACCACCACCAAGCGGCGGATCGTCGTCGCCGACGACTCGCGGCTCATGCGCCGGTTGCTCTCGGACGCACTCGATCGACAGGGCTTCGACGTCGTCGCCACCGCGGCGGACGGCGACGAGGCGCTCGCGGCGTGCCGGGAGCACCGCCCGGACGCCCTCACACTCGACCTCGCGATGCCCGGCCTGGACGGGATCGGCGTGCTGCGCGCGCTCCGCGAGGGTCGCGCCGAGCCGGTGCCCGTCGTCGTCGTCTCCGCCTTCTCCCCCGCCCACGGCGCCCACGCAGTCGATGCGCTCGCCGAGGGCGCGTTCGACCTCGTCCCCAAGCCCGCGTTCGGTGAGGAGCTCGAGATCTTCACCGCCGAGCTCTGCCGCAAGGTCGAGGCCGCGGCTCACAGCGGCCGGGCCCGGCTGCGCCCCGTCCGCGTCGCCGAGCGCCGGAACGGGACTGCTGCGCCGGCGCGGCGGCCGTTCGCCACCGGCAGGCGGCTCGTCGTGATCGCGTGCTCGACCGGCGGCCCGAAGGCCCTCGGCGAGCTGCTCCCGCAGCTTCCGTCCCCGCTCGGCGCCGGCACCCTGATCGTGCAGCACATGCCGCCGGGCTTCACCGCCTCGCTGGCGACCCGCCTCGACGCGTCCTCCCCGCTCACCGTCACCGAGGCCAAGGGACACGAGGCGCTGGCTCCCGGCACGGCGCTCCTGGCCCCGGGCGGCACGCACCTGCGCCTCGGCGCCGATCGCCGCTCGCTGCTCTCGGACTCCGCCCCGATGGGCGGGCTACGCCCGCGCGCCGACCTCACGATCGCCGACGCCGCGAAGGTGTTCGGCGCGCGCGTGCTGCTCGTCGTGCTGACCGGCATGGGCCGCGACGGCCTCGAAGGCGCTAAGGCGGTTCGCGCCGCCGGCGGGCACATCCTGGTCGAGGCCGAGTCCACGTGCACCGTCTATGGCATGCCGCGCGCGGTCGCCGACGCGGGCCTTGCCGACGAGGTCGTGCCGCTCGACGAGCTCGCCGCCGCGATCGTCCGGGAGGCCGGGCAATGAGCCTCACGGAGCGCCTCGCCGCCACCACCGACACGGCACCGTCGTTCGAGGCGACGCTGCAGTCCGACGACTTCGTCGTGTTCTGCGAGCTCGTCCGGCGGCTCTGCGACATCGACCTGCTGCAGTACAAGCGCGGCCAGATGGAGCGCCGCGTGCGCACGTTCGCGGAGCGGCGCGGGACGCCCCAGCTCGCCGCCTACGGCGCACGCCTGAAGGTGGAGCCCGACGAGCTCGACGCGTTCCTGGACCGCGTCACGATCAACGTCTCGCACCTCTGGCGCCATGAGGACCAGTGGATTTCGCTGGCCACGACGATCCTGCCCGACCTCGCCGATCGCCGCCAGATCCGCTGCTGGAGCGCCGGCGCCTCGAACGGCGCCGAGGCCTTCACGCTGGCCGCCGTTGCGCGCGAGTTCCTGCCTGGCATGCGGGTCGAGATCCACGGCACCGACCTCGACCGCCGGATGGTCGAGCGCGCCCGCGCCGGGCGGTTCTCGGCCGAGGATGCGCGCACCGCTCCGCCCGCGCTGCTGAAGAGATGGTTCGCCCCGGTCGATGATGGGGGGTGGCAGGCAAAACCCGAGCTCGTGCGCATGATGCGCTTCGACGTGGGTGACCTCCTGCGAATGCCCGTTCCAACGGGCCGTTACGACCTGATCATGTGCCGCAACACAGTCATCTACTTCACCGAAGAGGTCCGGGACGCCCTGCACGGGCGGCTCGCCGACGCGCTTGCGCCGGGCGGCTACCTGATCGTCGGCACATCGGAGCGCGTCACCGACCCGCGCGCGCTGGGGCTCACCTCGCCCTCCCACTTCATTTATCGGAAGAGCCAGTCGTAATGGACATCTCCGAGTACCTCCCGATGTTCCTGGCCGAGGGGCGTGAGCACCTCCAAGAGCTGAACCTCGCCGTCGTCCGGATCGAGGAGACCCCCGACGACCAGGACACGGTTGCCGAGATCTTCCGGATCGCGCACTCGATGAAGGGCATGAGCGCGACGATGGGCTTCGCCGGCATGGCCGCGCTGACCCATGAGATGGAGGATGTCTTCGAGCTGCTGCGCCAGCGCCGCGGCGGCCTGCCGCCCGAGGCCATCACGATCCTGCTCGAGTGCCTGGACGCGCTGTCCGCTGCTGTCGAGGCGATCGACGAGACGGGCGAGGAGCAGATCGAGCCTGCGCCGCTGATCGAGCGCCTCAAGGGCCTGATCCGCGATCGCGACGCGCAGATCGCCGATAGCGTCGACACGGAAGGGATCGGCCTCCCCGCCGACCTCGCCGAAATGGCCGACGGCAGGCGCGTCGTGCAGGTCAGCGTGACGCTCGCGGACGACGTCCAGCTCCCCTCCGTCCGCGCCTACATGGTGCTGTCGGCGCTGGCCGAGCTTGGCGAGACGCTGGTCTGCATCCCGATGCCCGACGACATCGAAGGGTTCAAGGGCACCGAGATCGACGCCTGGATGGTCTCCGAGCGCGCCGATTCCCAGCTGGCCGCCGTGGTCGCCGCCGTCTCGGACGTCGCCCAGGTCGAGGTCTTCGAGGTCGTCGCTGACGGCGCGCTCGACGAGGATGAGATCGTCGTCGCGGTCGATGCCGGCGCACAGGCGCCCGCCGCCAAGGCCGCCGCGCCGAAGCGGCAGGCGGGCCATCCCGGCAAGGGCTCCTCGACCGTCCGCGTGGACGCCGAGCGGCTCGACCAGCTGATGCATTGCATGGCCGAGCTCGTGCTGAACCGCACGCAGGTCGAGGCACTCGCCACCCACGCCGACGTGCCGGGCCTCTCGCAGGCGATGCAGAACCTGACCCGCACCTCGCACGCCCTCCAGGCGATGGTCATGCAGGTCCGGATGATCCCGGTCGAGGCCGTGTTCCTGCGCTTCCCGCGCCTGGTCCGCGACCTCTCGACGAAGCTCGGCAAGCACGTCGAGCTGGAGCTCGTCGGCAAGGACACCGAGCTCGACCGCACCGTGGTCGACGCGCTCGGCGACCCGCTCGTGCACCTGATCCGTAACTCGCTCGACCACGGCCTCGAGGGGCCCGCGGAGCGCGTCGCGGCCGGCAAGCCGGCCATCGGCACGCTCAACCTCTCCGCCCGTCACGCCGGCGGCAACGTCGTCATCGAGGTCCGCGACGACGGCCGTGGGATCGACCCGGCGAAGGTGGCCCGCAAGGCCGCCGAGCGCGGGCTGATCGCCGACGACGCGATCGAGACGATCGACTCCGCCAAGGCCATCGAGCTGCTCTTCCACGCCGGCTTCTCCACCGCCGACGTCACGAGCGACATCTCTGGTCGCGGGGTCGGCATGGACGCCGTGCGCACCACGGTCCGCGAGCTGGGCGGCGACGTCCTGATGACCTCCGAGCTCGGCGAGGGCACCGTGTCGCAGATCCGCCTGCCGCTGACGCTGGCCATCATGGCGGCGCTGCTGGTGGAGGCGGACGACCGCCCGTACGCGATCCCGCTCGACCGCATCGAGCGCACGGTGCGCCTGGCCGACCATGCGGTTCGCTCGATCGCCGGAAGCCCCATGCTCGTCATGCGCGACGGCGTCGTGCCGATCGTCGACGCCACCAAGCGCTACAGCGGTTCGCCGGCGCCCGACGCCGAATATGCCGTGGTCATCCGCGGAGCCACCGGCTCCCTGGCGGTCACGGTCACTGCCCTGCTCGGCCAGCGCGAGCTGGTCACCCGCCCGCTTCCTCCCGAGGTTGCCGAGAACTCCGCTCTGTCGGGGGCAGCCGTCATGTCCGACGGGCAGATCGCGCTCATCATCGACTGCGACGCCGTCGAGACCACCACACCGGCCCTCGTCGCCGTCTGAGAAAGGACGCCTCCTCCGTGACCACCCAGTACACCGAACTCCAGCTCGACGCCCTGCGCGAGCTGGCGAACATCGGTTCAGGGACCGCGAGCACCGCGCTCTCTTTGATGCTCGGACGGTCCGTGGACATCTCGGTTCCGACTGCGCGCGCGCTGCCGTTCGCCGACGCCGTCGAGGCCGCCGGCCCGGCGGAGGAGGAGATCACCGGGATCGTGCTCGGGATCACCGGCGACATGACGGGCACCGTGCTGTTGCTGATTCCCCCGGCCGACGCCGATGCGATGTGCCGCCTGCTGGGCGTCGAGCCCGACAACGAGTACGCCCTCTCCGCCCTCGGCGAGATCGGGAACATCGTTGGCACCTCGTACATCAACGCGCTGGCCGCGATGAGCGGCATGGCGATCGAGCCGACGCCTCCCGCGACCGCGACGGACATGCTCGGCGCGATCGTCGAGACGGTGCTGGCCGGTCATGCGATGGCGAACGACACCGCGCTGATGCTCGACTCGAACCTCGTGGTCGAAGGCGACGCCTGCTCGATCGCGTTCCTGCTGGTCCCCGACAACGGCGGCGTCGAGATGCTGCTCGGGCGCCTGGGGCTGAGCAGCTGATGAACGTGTCGGAGACCATGGTGCGGATGGGCGAGCTCGCCGCGTCGAGCGCCTCCGGCCACGTCCTGGTTTCACTCGGACTGGGCTCCTGCATCGGGCTCGCGCTGATGGACCGCAGGCTCGGCATCGCGGGCCTCGCGCACGTCGTGCTGCCGCACGCGCCGCACGACTCGCAGGAGAACCCGCGCAAGTTCGCCGACTTCGCCGTGCCGGCGCTCATCCTCGAGCTCGAAGCACTCGGCGCTCGCAGGACGCGCCTCGAGGCCGTTCTGGTCGGCGGCGCAGCGATGTTCGCCATCTCGTCGGCGAGCCTCGATGTCGGGCAGCGCAACGAGACCGCAGTACGCGATCTCCTCGCCGACCTGCGCATTCCCGTGCTCGCCACGGCGACCGGTGGCAACCGCGGTCGCACGATCCGCGTCGACGTCGCGACCACGGCAGTGACCGTGCGCGAGGCCGGCGGCAAGAACACCGAACTACTCGCGGGAACCCGCGTAATGGAGACTGTCTGATGGCAACCCCCGGAGGCGGTCAGGTCCTCAGCGCAGAAGCAATCGCTGCGCTCGTCGATGCCGCGCGCGAGGGCCGGCTGCCCGACGAGTCACCGGCGCCCCAGCGGCGGCGGCGGATGCGCGCGGTCGATTTCACGCGCCCGACCAAGTTCACCGCCGACCAGGAGCGGCGCCTCAAGCGTAGCCTGGAGGCCTTCTGCCGCACGGCGTCCACGCGCCTGTCGGCCGAGCTGCGGGTGTCGCTCGAGCTCGAGGTCATCAACACCTCGCAGCTCACGTGGTCGAACGCGCACAGCCAGGTGCTGGACGGCTCGATCTCGGCGATCGTCGAGGCCGAGCCGATCGGCACGCGACTGCTGGTGTGCGCCGAGCCTGGGCTGGTGCTCGGCGTGATCGAGCTGCTGCTCGGCGGCGCCGCCACCACCGAACAGCGTGAGCGCCGCATGAGCGACATCGATTGGGCGCTGGCGCGGCACTTCTTCGACCGGCTGATGGCACAGCTCTCGGTGATCTGGGCCGACAGCGTCCAGCTCGAGCTCGCCGTGACGGGTCTCGAGACCCACATGGAGACCGCGCAGATGGTCCCGGTGAGCGAGCCGACGCTGACCTTCACCATGGAGGCGCGGTTCAACGGCGTCTCCTCCACGATCGTGCTGCTGCTCCCGTGGTCGGCGATCGCCCCCGTGGCGGCTCGCTTCGCGAACCGCGACGACGCGCCCAACCGCGGCGAGGAGGAGATCCGCCGCGTCCATCACGCCGTCGGCGGTGTCGAGGTCAGCGTGCGTGCGGAGGTCGCCTCCGTCGAGATGCCGATCGAGCAGGTGCTGGCGCTGCAGCCCGGCGACGTGCTGCGGCTCGAAGCGCCCGCCGAGAACGGCGTGACGCTGTTCGCCGACAAGGTGCCCATCCAACATGGCAAGCCCGGCCGCAGCGGCAGCCGCCGTGCGGTACAGGTCACCGGACGAGTCGGGAGGCCGACATGAGCGACATCGACCCCCTGATCCGGCTCGGCCAGTCCACCGTGGAGGCGATCTCGGGCGTGCTCGAGATGTTCGCGCCCGGGAAGGTCAGCGCCGCCGAGTGCACCATCGTCGCCGCCGATCACAACCCGATGGAGTCGCTCCCCGTGCCCGCCGTGGCCACGAGCGTCTCGTACATCAACGGCGTGACCGGCGCGAACGTGTTCGTCATGACCCTCGAGGGCGCGCGCAAGCTCGCGACGGCCATGATGGGGATGGACGCGCCCGAGGACCCGACCGCGGCCGAGCTCTCCGAGCTCGAGCTGTCAGCGGTCTCCGAGGCGATGAACCAGATGATGGCCTCCGCGGCGATCGCGATCTCCTCCGTGCTCGGCACGGAGGTCGAGATCGGTACGCCCGAGACGAAGATCTTCACCGAGGCCTCCGAGGCGCTCGAGGTCTACCCGCGCACCCCGCACGCGGTGCGGGCCGCGTTCTCGGTCTGTGGCGAACCGTGCCGGCTCGTGCAACTCGTGCCGAACGCGTTCGTCGTGCGCATGACGCGCGCGCTCGACGAGCTTGGCTCCGAGCTGCCGCCGGCGGCCGACCTGGCCAACGGCGCGGCCGTGATGAACCCCGGCGCCCCGGTCCCCGGCCGTCCCTCGCTCGCGGGCATTCCCGTGCGCGTCTGGGCCGAGCTCGGCCGCACCCGGATGCCCTCCGCCCAGGTTGTCGGGATGCCGCCCGGCGCGGTGGTCGAGCTCAACCAGGGTGCTGACGAGCCGATTGACCTTTACGTCAATGGAACACGCTTTGCGACCGGCCGCCTGATGGTGGTGGACGGCACCGACTGGGCCGTGCGGATCGAAACGGTCTTGTCGTCCGCGGACACATCAAACGAATCGAAGTTGGAGGTGGCCCGATGGCCCGAATCCTGGTAGTCGACGACGCCGCTTTCATGCGGAAGATGGTGGGCGATGCGCTCACCCGAGGTGGCCATGAGGTGGTCGGCGAGGCCGGCAACGGCCTGGAGGCGATCGCTCGCTACCAGGAGCTCAAGCCTGAGGTGACCACGCTCGACATCACCATGCCCGAGAAGGACGGCATCTCCGCTCTGCGGGAGATCATCGAGCTCGATCCGTCCGCCAAGATCATCATGTGCTCGGCCCTGGGCCAGGAGTCCAAGGTGCTCGAGTCGATCAAGCTCGGCGCGAAGGACTTCGTGGTCAAGCCGTTCCAGGCCGAGCGCGTGCTCGAAGCGATCGGGAAGGCGCTCGCCTAGCCGGCAGCGCCCCGAAGTGCCGGCGGTCCGTCACGTTTTACAGCGGTCTGCCGATCAAAGTGGACGATGGACCGACTTAGAGAGTTTTCGATCGTCACGGTGAGCCTGCCCGACTCGGCACGCCTGAGCGAGTTCAAGGCATACGTCATCGGCGTCCATCGCCAGGTCGCGACACTGCAGCCGGTCGCGCGGACCGAGACGCTGTGCCTTCCGGAGAGCGTCCAGGACGTTCTCATGAGCTTCCGCCACGGGCGCTCGCAGATCATCGGACTGAAGGGCGAGCTGCGCTGCGGCGACGACCCTGACGACGTGCGGTTCCGCGTCACCGACGGCGTCTGCGTGCCGCGCCGGCGCTCGTCGCGGCTGAAGCTGTGCGCCCCCGCACACGTGAGCGCGCCCAGCGGCGACGAGATCGTCTGCCAGACCTACGACGTCGGCCCGGACGGTGTGATGCTCGAAGGCGCCACCGGCCTCCAGGTCGATGAGGTCGTCGTGCTCAGCCTGATGCTGCCGGAGAGCCCCGAGCCCGTGCTCACGAACGCGCGCGTGACCGAGATCCACGACGGCGTGCTGTCGTCGCTCGAGTTCGTGGAGCTGGACCGCGACACGCAGCGACGGCTGACGGACTTCGTCACAGAGCACTTCCGCCGGCGCCTCAACATCGTGCGCGCGCTGCGCGAAGACGACGATGATTGGCACTAGGCGCCGCGCGCCGCTCGCGGCCGTCGGCCGAGGACGAGACCGCACCCGCTGGGAGACGATCCTCGGCGCCTGTTCGGAGGCCGTCGCCGTGATCGACGGCGAAGGCACGGTGATGCTCGCCAGCGCCCATCTGGAGCGTGAGCTCGGGAGCCGCACGCTAGTCGGGGCGAGCCTCGTGAACCTGATCCACCCGGACGACTACCCCGACTTCATCGGCACCCTCGTCAGCTTCGTCGCCGACGTCGGCGTCGTGACGTGGTCGGACTGGCGCTTCCGGCACGCCAACGGCGGGTGGATCGAGATGGAGACGACGGCCACGAACCTGCTCGCCGACCCCAGCGTCCACGGCATCGTGCTGACGAGCCGCAACGTCACCGAGCGCAACGCCACCAACCGTACGCTGGAGGAGGCCCGGCGGCGGCTCGAGGCGGTGCTCGACATCGCCGGCGCAGCGATCTTCGTGACCGAGCTCGACGGCACGATCGCGCTCGCCAACCGCGCGTGCTCGACGTTGTTCGGGCTCCAGCCGGAGGAGATGCTCGGCCGGCGCGCCGTCGACCTGCTGGGTCCCGACGAGGCGCGCCAGATGGAGGTGCACGGCCGCGAGACCCTGCGCGCCGGGGTCGTGCAGCAGTTCGACGAGTACATCGAGATCGACGGCGACAGCCGGCACTTCCTATCCACGAAGGTGCCGATCTTCGACGCCGACGGGACGCCGACCGGCCTGTGCAGCGTCGCCACCGACATCACGGACCGTGCCCGCGCCCAGAAGGAGCGGGAGGCGCTCAAGACAGCCCTGGACCGCTCACAGCGCATGGACGCGCTGGGGCAGCTCGCAGGCGGCGTTGCGCACGACTTCAACAACCTGCTGGCCGTGATCCTCAACTACGCGGACTTCGTGACCGAGACGATCGGAGCCGACCACCCGGCGGCCGAGGACATGGCGGAGATCTCGCGCGCGACCGAACGCGCGGCCGAGCTGACCGGTCAGCTCCTGGTCTTCAGCCGCCACGACCACCTCAAGCTCGAAGCCGTCGATGTCAACGCAGTCGCGCTCGATACCCAGCGGCTACTCGACCGCACGCTCGGCGAGGACGTGGCGCTGGAGGTCATCCCGTCGGCGCAGCCGGTCCACGCGCTCGCGGACGCCGGGCAGCTCGAGCAGGTGCTGATGAACCTGGTGCTCAACGCCCGTGACGCGATGCCCCGCGGCGGCCGCGTGAAGGTGGCGATCGCCCGGTCCGGCCGGCACGCACGCATCACGGTCGCCGACGATGGCGACGGCATGTCCCCAGAGACTGCCGAGCGGGCGTTCGAGCCGTTCTTCACCACCAAGCCGAAAGGCCGCGGCACGGGCCTCGGCCTCGCCACGGTCTACGGCATCGTCACCGGTGCCGATGGTCACATTGAAATCGAATCGCAACTCGAGGAAGGCACGACCATCACCATGCACCTCCCTATCGCCGATCCCGGGACCCCCGCGGCCGAGCCGGCGCCGACCGAGCTGGACGCGCCGAACGGCCTCAGCGTGATGGTCGTCGAGGACGAGGACGCGATCCGCACGCTCACCCGCCGCATCCTCACCCGCCAGGGCTACGAGGTCATCGACGCCGACGGCCCGCTCGACGCGATCGCCCAGTGCGCCGAGCAGTCCTGCCGACCCGACCTCCTGCTCACCGACGTGGTCATGCCGGGCATGTCCGGCGTCGAGCTGGCCTCGCGCCTGCGCGAGTTGCAGCCCGCCCTGCGCGTGCTCTTCATGTCGGGCTACACGGACAACGTCATGGACCGCTACGGCCTCGACGACAGAGGCGACGCGCTGCTGCAGAAGCCGTTCAACGGCCACGGCCTGCTCACCGCGGTGCAGGAGGCGCTGGCGGCCGAGCCGGCGTAGCTGTGCTCAGCGGCGGCGAGGCCACGGAAGCCGCCCGTGTTCCTCTCCGCCGCCGGCACGTCCCCTACGGCCTGCGCAAGCAATCCGGCCGACGGCACTACGTCAGGGGCGCCGACCGTGCTGCTCACCCTTCGGATGGTTGACCATGGGAGCGCTCGCCACCATCGGCCGACTGCTCGATCTGTCGGTCGAGCGCCTCTAGCCCGATCGGATGAGTGACGCGCCCTAGCGGATCAGGCCGCGGCGCATGCCCTCGCCGACCGCCGCCGCGCGGTCGGAGACTTCCAGCTTCACGTACAGGTTGTGCAGGTGGGTCTTGACCGTTGCCGTGCTGAGCTGGAGGCGGGCGGCGATGTCCGGAGCGGAGGAGCCGTCCGCGAGCATGACCAGGATCTCGCTCTCGCGGGGCGTGAGAAGGCCGTGAGCGCCCGTGTGACGCTGCTGGAGCTCCGCGGCCATGCTGGCCATCACTTCGCCCGACAGGACCGTACGGCCGCTTGCAATGCCGCGGATCGCTTCGCAGATCTCCGCCCGATCGGCGTCCTTGGCGATGTAGCCGGCCGCGCCGAGGCTCAGGCACTCGTGGATCTCGTCTCCTTCGAGGTGCACGGAGAGGATCAGCACGCGGCACGGCAGGTCGGCTGCCGCGAGCTCCGCGAGGATCGCCGGCGTCCTCA
The DNA here is from genome assembly GCA_963792385.1 of uncultured Solirubrobacteraceae bacterium. Taxonomy (GTDB): domain Bacteria; phylum Actinomycetota; class Thermoleophilia; order Solirubrobacterales; family Solirubrobacteraceae; genus DASSUW01. The sequence goes on from CAWBVZ010000007.1 coordinate 474,374, forward strand.
GGCCCGGCATCCGGAGGTCGAGCACGGCGACGTCGGCCTTGTCGGCCCGGATCCGGTGCAGCGCCTCGGTGCCGTTGCGGCAGGTTGCGACGAGGTCCAGATCGGGCGCGCGCTCGATCGCCGCAGCGAGCCCGTCGAGGTAGACCGGATGGTCGTCGGCGACGAGCACGCGCGTCGAGCCTCCATCGTCGCCCATGACTCCAGCTTCTAGCACGGCCACGACGGCCGCAAGCGGACTTGTCCCGAAGTCACACGCGCGCCACACTGGCCGCGCCGATGACTGCTGTGCCGAATGCCGCGTCGCGCCGCGGAATCCCTGCGGGATTCGTCGCCGCCCGGGTCGCGTTGCTCATCGCGGTGGTCGGCGTCGCTGCGCTGACCACCGAGCCTGAGGACTGGCAGCCGCTCAGCCTGTTTGTCGCCCTTTGCGCCGTGATGGTGGTAGCGGACACGTTGGCTGTCTCGACGCGCCGCATTCGGTTCTCCGCCGGTCTGATGGTGCAGGTGACGGTCATGGCGCTGCTCGGACCCGCCCCGGCGGTCGCCAGCGCGCTGCTGTCCAGCGTCATCGAATCCCGCGTGAACCGAGTCGATGCGGCCCGGTCGCTGAATGACCTCGCCACGTTCGCGGTGCTCGGCCTCCTCGGCGGCTTGCTGTTCGAGCTCGTCCGGGCGATTACCGGGCTCGACCGCTCCGATGTGGGCTATGCGCTCCTGGTGCTGCCGATCTACCTCCTGATCGCCGGCGCGAACCTGGCTCTCGTGGCCGCATGGCGACCGGGCCTCGCACCTGCCGATCGCGTGCGCATCATGCGCGATCCCGGCCTGCCCGCCCTTCCTTTGGAGGTGGCAAATGGCGTCTTCGCTGCGGCCACCGTGCTCGTCTGGGCCAGCGCCGGCCTCGTAGCCGCCGCCGGGCTGCTCGTCATGATCGTGATCACGATCCCGCTCGCGCGCACCGTCGGCATCGCGCTCAAGCACGGAGACGACCTGCTGGCGCTCCGACAGGTGTCGGACGAGCGAGCCACGGAAGTGGCCCGGCTGGCCTCCGATCGCACCCGGCTGCTGTCCGAGGTGCTCCACGCCGAGGGCCGCGAGCGTGCGCGCCTGGCGGAGTCGCTCCACGACGGCCCGATGCAGCGACTCGTGGCGATGCGGCAGGACATGGCCGAAGCGGGCGCCGTCCCGCATCAGATGGACGCGGCGATCGCAGAGACCCGCGCGATCATCTCGTCGTTCCATCCGGCGACGGTCCGCGAGCTCGGGTTCGAGGGGTCGCTGCGCGCAGCAGTGGCGCCCTTCCCCGCTGCGCGATCGATCGAGCTCACCGTCCGCAGCGCCGTCGATGACCGAGCGGTCGTCGACTCTGTGCTGCTCCCGGTCGCGCAGGAGCTGGTCGTGAACGCCGTCAAACACGCCTCCCCGACCACGATCGACGTCCAGGTCACGGCCGTCGACGGAACGATCGTCATCGAGGTCAACGACGACGGCGTTGGCATCGACACGTCCGACGCGGACCGGACGGTCCAGGCCGGCCACGTCGGCCTCGCGATGGTCCGCCGCCGCATGGAGGACGCCGGCGGGCTGTTCGAGATCGCTACCCGCAGCGACGGCGGCACGCAGTCACGCATCGCCGTGCCGGTGCAGTAGGCGACGCTCGAAAATCCCCCGCAAACGGACTTGCCGCGGGGTTACCTCGAGGCGACACTGGCCGCGCCAATGACGGCTCTCTCGAATCTCGCGCCTGGGTCTGGCGCCGCCATTCCACTCCGCGGAAGCACTCGGGCCGCTGACATCTCACGCACGACGGTGCTCGTGTCTGTGATCGCAGTGGCCGCGCTGGTCTCCGAGCGCAACGACTGGCAACCGTTCACGCTAGTCGCCGCACTTGGCCTCGTGATGGTGGTGGCGGACGCGGCGACCGTTTCCGCACGCCGCATCCGAATCTCGGCCGGGTCTGATGGTGCAGATGACGATCATGGCGCTGCTGGGTCCTGCACCCGCCGTCGCGATCGGCTTGCTGCGCCACCCTCGTCGATTCGCGCGTGAATCGCGTCGACCGCGACAGACACGCTGCACAACCTCGTCATGTTCGCGGATGCTCGGGTCTCGTCGGTGGGGCAGCTGTTCGACTTCCTCCGAGCCTGGCTCGGCCTCGACCGCCATGACACGGCGATATGCGCTGCTGGTGCTGCCCGTCTATCTGCTGCTTGGTCGGCGTGAACCTGGCTCTTGTGTCAACGCATCCGGCCCTCGGCACCGACGCGCTGCGCGTCTTCCGCGAGACCGGCTCTGCCGGCACTTCCGCTGGAAGTTGGTGAACGGGCTGCTCGCCGCCGCCACGGTGCTCGTGTGGGGGCAGGTGGGACTCGCGGCGGCGGCTGGACTGCTCGTCCTGCTCGTGATCACGATCCCGCTGGCCCGCACGATGGCCGACTCCCTCAGGAGCCGCGACGACCTGACGGCGCTCCGCCAGGTATCGGACCAGCGCGCCGCCGAGGTGGCGCGGCTGGCGTCCGATCGCACCCGGCTGCTGTCCGAGGTGCTGCACGCCGAGGGACGCGAGCGCGCGCGACTGGCGGAGTCGCTCCACGACGGCCCGATGCAACGACTCGTGGCGATGCGGCAGGACATGGCCGAGGCGGGCGACGTCCCGCATCAGATGGACGCGGCGATCGCAGAGACCCGCGCGATCATCTCGTCGTTCCATCCGGCGACGGTCCGCGAGCTCGGGTTCGAAGCGTCACTCCGCGCCGCGGTGGCGCCGTTCCCGTCGGCGCGAGCCGATCGCGCTCAACATCCGCAGCGCTGTCGACGACCGTGCGCTCGTAGACACCATCCTGCTGCCTGTCGCGCAGGAGCTGGTCGTCAACGCCGTCAAGCACGCGTCCCCGACGCGCGATCGACGTCCAGGTGACGGCGGTCGACGGAACGATCGTCGTCGAGGTCAACGACGACGGCGTCGGCATTGACACGTCCGCGATCGGGCCGCGCGGTCCAGGCGGGCCACGTCGGCCTCGCGATGGTCCGCCGCCGCGTCGAGGACGCCGGCGGGCGTGCTCGAGATCGCCACCCGCAGCGATGGCGGCACGCGCTCACGCGTCGTCGTGCCGAATACGCTAGAAACCGGCTCATAGACAGCCGAATGGCCCCGGCGGTAAACCACCGAGGCCATTCGTTGGACGCATGTTCTATTACGTCCTGCTCCTACCCGCCCTAAGTTGCAGTCCGTCAGGGAAGCGACACTCCAGATGCGGTGGCCGCCGCAGGTGGAGGGGAAGGCGGGTCATTATGGGTTTCCGGCTCTAAGTCCTTAACCGATAAGTAGTTGTTGAGACGAGCGCCTTCAGGCGCTCGTTCTCGTTAACCCACTTATCGGGCGACTGCCCAGCCGCCTGGATCGAACAAGCGTCTAGGCCGCGGCGACGCGCGGGCGAGCGTAGTCCTCGACCCGGCGGTCGAAGCCCAACTCGCGCTCGAAGTCCTCGGCGTCTGCGTGGTGGAACGCGACGCGACCGGACTCGATCATCTGCACGAAAGCCTCGACGACGACCGGATCGAGTTGGGAGCCGGCGACGCGCCGCAGTTCCATGATCGCGGCCTCGGAGCTCACTGGCCGGCGGTAGGAGTCGCGCGACGTCATGACGTCGTACGTATCCGCGACGGCGATGATGCGGGAGCCCAGCGGGATGTCATCGTTCCGATAGCCGGACGGATAGCCGCGGCCGTCGAAGCGCTCGTGGTGGCTGTGGATGATCTCGGCCACCGGCCCGTAGCCCTCGATCCGCCGGACGAGCCGCGCGCCCTGCTCCGGATGCAGCTTGACCGTCTCCCACTCCTCGTCGGTCAGCTTGCGATCGGCGAACAGGATCGAGTCGGGGAAGATGAACTTGCCGATGTCGTGAAGCAGGGCGGCCGTGTGGATCAGGTCCTGGTCTCGCGCTCGCTCACTCCCAGCATCCGCGCGACCTCGCGGGCGTAGCGAGCGACGGCCGCCGAGTGCCGCGCCGTCATCGCGTCGCGCATCGACAGCGTCTGCAGGACGGTGTTCAGCAGGCCGACCTGGAGTGCGGCTAGCTGGTGCGTGCGTTCGGTCAGCTCCTCGCCGCGCTCGAACGCCTGCACGCCGGCCCGCAACAGATACTGGAACACGAACAGGACCACGGCGGCGAGCCCGACCGCCGCCAACACCGATGTGGCCGTAGCTGAACGCGACGCCGGCGGTGAGAAGCCCACTCGCGAACTCCGTCGGCAGAACTGTCAGGTACACGCTTCGCGTCGTCTCGATCAGCGAAGAGCCATACCGAAGCGAGTGGAAGCCCGCGACCATGCAGGAAGTTCAAAAAGTTCGTGATCATGAAGACGGCGAGCACGACGCCGGCGAAGGCCAGCGCCTCGCCGGCTGTGGGCGTCGCCGTCGGACAGCATCGCGTCCGCCATCAGGGCGCCGACCGTCGGGAAGAGTGCCCAGATCGCGACGTTGTCGAAGGCCTTGCTGCCAGGGCCGCCGCGACGCGATCGCGTCGATCGACCGACGAGAGGATGCCCATCGCGACGGCCGGCGCCGGGCCGAGCAGCGCCATCGCGAGGACGATCGCGAGGAACGCGCCGGAGACGCGGATGCCGCGCACTTCGACGGTGAGGAGGTCGCTGCCGACTGCGAGCACAAGGAGCAGCACGACGAGCTCGATCGGGTACCAGTCGGCCGCCGTGGAGGTCATCACGGATACGGCGATCGCCACGCATAGCACTGCGACCTGCGCGGCCAGGATGAGCGCGTTGCGTCTCGTCACGACTTTCCGGTCATCGGCATGTCACCCCACTGCCTTTATGCGATTTGCGGCTCTAGGTATGGACATTCGTCCGGTATGGCGATCTTTTCCTAGAGGACTACGATTGGCTGGGTGAGGGGGCGCCTCGCACCGCTGGCCGTAAGGCCCTTCAATCGCCTGCTTTCGTCGTACACGCTCAATGAGCTCGGCGACAGCGTGGGCATCGTTGCGCTGGCCGTGCTCGTGTTACGACCGCACGCAGGCCGTCGCTGCCGACCGCGGCGTTCTTCGTGGCGGCCAAGTTCCTGCCCGCGCTCGTTGCCCCGGCGCTGACCGCGCGGTTCGACCAGGTCGCGCTGCGCCGCAGCCTGCCGGCGCTCTACGTCATCGAGGCATGGTGTTCGCGGCCCTCGCGTTGATCGCCCACGGCAACTTCGTGCTGTGGCTCGTGCTGGCGCTCGGCCTGGTCGACGGCGCCCTTGCGATCACGGCGCGCGCGCTCACGCGCGGGGCGGTGGCCACAGTGCTCCAGCCGGCGCGGCTGCTGAAGGAGGGCAACGCGCTGATGAACATCGGGTTCGCGATCTCGTCGGTCGGCGGCGCCGCGCTCGCCGGCCTGCTGATCGCCCAGTTCAGCGTCGCGACCGCGCTGCTCGCGGACGCCGCCTCGTTCCTCGCGATCGCGATCCTCCTCGCCCTCACCCGCGGCCTCCCTGCGGCTCACCTCGATCGCGAGCCGTTCTGGGAGCGGTTCAACGCCGGCATCCGCTTCGCGCGCACGAACGCGCTCGTGCGGATGCTGCTGATCGGCGAGGCGATCGCGCTGGTCCTCTTCACGCTGATCATCCCGATCGAGGTGATCTACGCGAAGGAGAGCCTGAACACGACGAGCGCCGGCTTCGGCATCCTGCTGGCGTCCTGGGGCGCCGGCATCGTCGTCGGCAGCCTGATCTACCTGCTCGTCAAGCAGCGTTCGGCGATCACGTTGATCATGATCTCGACGGCGGCGATCGGCGCCGCCTACCTCGGCATGGCGACGGCCGACACGCTGCTCGTCGCGTGCCTGGTCTCGATCGTCGGCGGCGCCGGCAACGGCGTCCAGTGGATCGCCGTGGTCACCGCACTACAGGAGGCGACGCCGACCGACTACCAGGCGCGGATCGTAGGCCTGCTCGAATCGCTCGGCGCGGCGATGCCCGGCATCGGCTACCTGCTGGGCGGCACGCTGGTCGCGCTCGGCTCGCCCCGCACCGCGTACGCGTTCGCCGGAACCGGCGTGCTGCTGCTCGTCCTCGCCGGGATCCTGCTCCGGCCGCGCCTCAACCGGCAGGCGCAGATGCGCCCCCGCTTCGCGCCCGACCCGAACGGCGATCTGCCGCTCCCGGAGTCGCTCGCGCCCTCCCCCACGCGCGACCTTCGCTGAGCGCCAACGCGCCACGAGCCTTGAACCTGACGTAACGTCAGGTCGTACCGTTCGCGGCGATGCTGACGAGCGACGAGCAGTACCGGATCGGCGAGCTCGCCCAGGCGGCGGGCGTGACTGTCCGGGCCTTGCACCACTACGACCGGCTCGGGCTGCTCGTGCCGTCCGAGCGCACGAACGGCGGCCATCGCCTCTACACGGCGGCGGACCTGCAGCGCCTGTACCGGCTGCTCGCGCTCCGGGAGCTCGGCCTGCCGCTGGGCGAGATCGGCGCCGTGCTCGACGCGGACGACGCGCTCTCCGGCACGGTGCGCCGGCACCTCGAGCACGTGGAACAAAGGCTTGAACAGCTCGAGGCGCTTCGGCAGCGGCTTAGCTGGCTGCTCGCTGCGCTCGACCGCGGCGAGCCGTCGAACACACTGATCCTGGAGGCCATGGAAGCGATGTCGATGTTCGAGAAGTACTACACGCCGGAGCAGCTCGCCCAGCTCGAGCGCCGCCGCCAAGACCTCGGCGACGAGACGATCAAGGGGGTCGAGGGCGAGTGGGCGGAGCTGTACGCGAGCGTGCGCGAGCACCGCGAGCGCGGCACCGACCCGGGCGACCCCGCGGTGCAGGCACTGGGCCGCCGCGCGGACGAGCTGGTCGAGATGTTCACCGGCGGCGACCCGGGCATCCGCGCCTCCCTGCAGCGGATGTACGAGCAGGAAGGTCCCCAGCGGGCCTCCCGCGGCATGGCGGACCCCGAGGACCAGGCCTATCTGAACCGGATCAGGGCTGCCCGGTCGTGATCCCGAGCGACGGCCAGTCGGCCTGCAGCGTCACGGCCAGTTCCCGGATCGCGCGCCGCCACTGCGGCGGCGCGTCGTCCCACGAGTAGTCGCCGGACGCCACGCGCGTGGCCGAGCGCAGGTCCTCGTCGATCGTGACGAGGCCGCGCGCGTCGGGCACCAGCCCCTCGAGGCCCTCGAGGTCGAGCCGGGTGTCGCGCTTGCGCGGCATCTTGTTCACCACGAGCGTCAGTGGCGGCCCGACCGTCCGCAGCAGCTCGGCCGCCTCGGCCACGAGCGACGCGGTCGACGGGTGGGCGTCGGAGATCAGCACGATCTGGTCGGCGGCCGCCTGCGCCGCCCGCGCGGCGGGCTCCTGCAGACCGGTCCCGCAGTCGAGCACGAGCAGACCGACCATCGACTGCAGGCGCGAGATCACACGCCGGTAGGACTCCTCGTTGAGCTGCGCCATCCGCGACGGGTCGGTTGGGGCCGGCAGCACCATCAAGCCTTCGAACGCCCGCCCGAGATGCCGGTCGAGCGCGGTCACCGACAGGTCGGGCTGCTCGAGCAGGTCACCGAGGTCGTCGACGAACACCTGGTGGTCGGGCGTCAGCGTGCGCCCGAGCGAGCCGAAATCGGGGTTCGTGTCGACGGCGACAATGCGGTCACGGCGCACGCGCGCCAGCAGCGAGCCGAGGAGGACAGTCAGCGTCGTCTTTCCCACCCCGCCCTTCGGCGACACGATCGCGATCGTGGAGCAGCGGGTCAGCCGCGGCGCGGCGATCGCGCGGTCGAGCCGTGACTCGTACTCGCTCTCGCGCCAGCTCGCCCTCGCGCGATCGGTCGCGGAGCGATGCTGCGGCCGGGTGAGCATCTCGCGCTTGCTCTCCGCCGGCGGCTCGGGCGACTCGGTGATCGGCGGCTCGGGCTCGTAGCCGAAGAACGCCTTGACTGCGAGGTTCACCCGCTCGCCCGTGCCCAGCGACTCGGGCAGCGCGGCCAGAGTGCGCTCGCGTGGCGTCCCCCGCAGCGTCTCGGGCCGGCGGTCGACCTCGGCCGGCTTCGGCGGCGCCATCGCCTGCGAGCGCAGCTCGGTCAGCGCCAGCACGGTGCCGTCGGCGACGCCGCACTGGCCGAGCGTGCGGTCCAGCGGCAGCGGCTGGTGGCCGGGCGGCGCCACGGTCCACACCGGCATGCGGCCGTTGTTGAGCGGGGCCTCGTCCATGCTGAGCTCGACGAACGTCGGGATCAGCTCGGATATCGGTGTCTCGGTCGAGACGACGAGGTCGACGCGCCGGTCAGGCCCGGCGATGGTCACGGCACAGGTGTTCATATCAGGGGTCTCCCGCGCGATCGGACGTCCATGGAGCTGCAGCCGCCGCGCCGGGGCCCGGCGTCGGCGGGGAGAAGGCGGTCTGGATCAAGACTGGGCGCTCGCCGCGGCGGACGAGCAGCCCGCGGCCGGCCGGCTGCGGCTGGGCCTTGGCGCCGCCCAGCAGCGGTCCCTCCCCAGGGTCGCCGCTGAGCAGGACGCCAGGCGACCCGAGCTCGCGCAAGCGGCCGAACACGGCCTCGTAGGCACCGCGGGCGCTGCCACCGACGCGGCGCGCGAGCACCACGTGCAGGCCGACGTCGCCGCCGACGGCGAGCACGTCGAGCAGCGGCGCGAGCGGCCCGCCGGTCGGTCCGGCCACGAGGTCGTAGTCGTCGAACAGCACCACGTACCGCGGCCCCTCCCACGACGGGCCGGCGAGCGGCGAGGCGTCGGCCGGCGCCATCCGCTCGCCCGCGATCGTGCGCAGCCGCTCGGCGGCCTGCTGGGCGGCCGGCGGCGAAGCGGCGTAGGCCATCACGTGCGGGTCGTGCGCGAGGTCGATCAGCGAGCGGCGCACGTCGACGACGAGGAGCTGGAGATCTTCCGGCGGGTGCGCGGCGATCAGCCCCCGCCCGAGGGCGCGCAGGACCGACGACTTGCCGCTCTGGCTGTCTCCGAACACGAGGAAGTGCGGGTCCGGGCCGGCGAAGCGCGCCCAGACGGGGTCCAGCCCGCGCTCCTCGAGGCCGATTGGGATCCCCTCCCGCGCCGACGGCGGTGGGAGCTGGCTCGGCTCGAGCAGGCGCGGCAGCAGCCGGATCGGCGCCGCGGCAGGCCCTGACCAGCGTGCGGCGGCCTCGTCCACGAGCTCGCCCAGCGCGACCGCGGTGCCCTCGTCGTCCGCGTGCCCGTCCACACGCGGGAGCGCGACCTGGAAGTGCAGGGCGTCCATCGTCAGGCCGCGGCCGGGAATGTCGGCGGGCAGCGACGAAGCCGCCTGGCGCGAGACGAGCGAGTCGATCGCGTCGTGCAGGCGCAGCTCCAGCCGCGTGCCGAGGTTGTCGAGCAGCGCCGGCCGGATCTCAGCCCAGCGGTTGGCCGCGACGACGAGATGCACGCCGAAGCTCAGGCCGGTCGCGGCCAACTCCTCGACCTCGCGGTCGAGGCCCTCGAACTCGCGCTTGAACGCCTCCCAGCCGTCGATCAGCAGGAACAGGTCAGGGAACGAGCCGGCGTTGCGCGCCGCGGTCATCGACTCATGGCCGGCCTCGCGGAACGCCTGCTCGCGATCCTCGACCTCGGTGCGCAGCTGGCGCACCACGCGCGTCACGGCCTCCTTGTCGAGCTTGCCGGCGATGCCGCCGACGTGCGGTGCGCCGTTCAGCGCGTTCAGCAGCCGCCGCCGAGGTCGACGCCGTAGATCTGGGCCTGCGCCGGGGTGTGGCGCCAGATCAGCGCCGCCGCCACCGTGCGCAGCAGCGTGCTCTTGCCGGTGCGCGGCGAGCCGACGACCGCCACGTGGCCGCCGGCGCCGGCAAGGTCGAGATCGAACGGCTCGGTGCGCTGCTCGGACGGGCGGTCGAGCCGGCCGACGCGCGCTCGCAGCCCCTCGGCGCGCTCGCCGCCACGCCACCACGGCTCGTCCGAGAGCACGGCGTCGAGCGTCTCGACCTCCGGCAGCGGCGCAACCCACACCTGGTGCACCGGCGGCTGGTCGCCCGTGAGCTGCTCGACCAGCACCTGCAGCTCGCTCGGCGCGCCGGGCGCCGCCGGACCCGGCGCCGCCGGCTGCACGGCCGACTGCGCACCGGCCTCGAACACGCGCACGGGCTCGGGCGCGGCGACCTTCACGGCGGCATGCTCATATGGGCCGGACGCGAGCGCGGCCCGGAACTGCACGTACGTCTCGGTGTCGACCTTCAGGTAGCCGAGCCCGGGGAGCGACGGCAGCAGGTACGCGTCCGGCGTGCCGAGCACGAGCTTGGACTCGGTCGAGGAGTAGGTCCGCAGGCACAGGCGGTAGCGCAGGTGGCTCTCCAGGCCCCGCAGGCGGCCCTCGTCGAGCCGCTGCGAGGAAAGCAGCAGGTGGATGCCGAGCGACCGGCCCACGCGCCCCAGGCCCACGAACAGGTCGATGAACTCCGGCCGGGCTGCGAGCAGCTCGGCGAACTCGTCGACGATCACCAGCAGGTCCGGCATCGGCGGCATCGACGGGTCGGCGTCGCGGCGTGCCTGGTACGAGACGATGTCGTCGAGGTTGCCGGCCTCGCGCAGCATCGTCTGGCGCCGCTCCTGCTCGCCGATCAGCGCGGCGTGCATGCGGTCGACGAGCGACAGGTCGCGCTGCAGGTTCGTGATCAGGCCGGCCACGTGCGGGAGCCGTGAGAGGTCCGCGAACGCGGCGCCGCCCTTGTAGTCGACGAGGACGAACGCCAGCTCCTCGGGCGCGTGGCGCGCAGCCAGGCCGGCGACCAGCGAGCGCAGTAGCTCGCTCTTGCCCGATCCGGTGGCGCCGACGAGCACGCCGTGCGGGCCCATGCCGCCTTCGGCTGCCTGCTTGAGGTCGAGCTCGAGCACCTCACCGTCGGCCGAGCGGCCGATCGGCGTGCGCAGGCTCTCGGAGCGGGGCCGCCGGCGCCACTGGCGCTCGAGGCCGCCGAGGAGGCCGCTGAGCCGCACCGCGGTGCCCAGACCGCGCTCGCCGTCCGCGCCCTCTGCGAGCCGCAGCGGGGTCAGCGTGCGCGCGATCGCCTCGCTGCTGCCGAGGTCGGCCTGGTCGAGGAACACCTCCGGGATCGACGGCGCGTCCTGCCCCCACAGCTCCCACATCCCGGAGCCGCGCGCCGGCACGGTGAGCCGCGCGTGGATGTGCGACGGCTCGAGCTCGCGCGCGTCGGTGAGCAGGATCAGTACGGCGCGCAGCTCGCGCGCCCGCGTGAGCAGCTCGCGGAAGGCGGGGAGCTCGTTCGCGGGATGGTCGGGCGTGTAGCCGTCGAGGATCACGATCAGCTCCGGCGCCACCAGCGGCACCGGCCGCGAGCCGACGTTGGACTCCGCGATCCGCCGCAGCTGCTCCAGCCGCGGTCGCAGCTCGGGCTCGAGCAGCGCGTCGAGGTCCGCCACCGAGCGCGCGAACAGGAACTGGCCGGGCACGTTCGGGTCGAGGCGCTGGTGCGGCAGCCACTTCCCCCACTCCCAGGCGTCGGCGTCGGCCGGGTCGAAGGCGGTGAGCAGCCGCACGTCGTGCGGGGCGCGCCAGGCGGCCAGTTGGGCCATCAGCGTCCGCGTCCACGCGCGTGCCCGCTCGCGGTCGCCGGTGACGGCGAGCACGCCGACCCCGTCGAGGTCGACGACGACCGGCTCGCCACGCAGCGTCGCGCGCCGCTCCACCATCTTGCGCGCCTCCTGGAGCGAGTGCGACTGGTACTCGGCAAGCGGGTTCATGCCCAGGTCCAGCTCAACCGGCCGGTCGAGCGCGATCGCGCCGGTGCCGAGCCGCACCTGGAGGAAGTCCTTGTGGTCGGGCCGGCGCTCCCAGACGTCGGCGCGCTTGACCAGCAGCGTCCACAGCCGCCCCGAGTCGGGGTACAGCCGCGCCAGCGCCGCGCGCTGGCGCTCGCCCGCCTCGGCCAGCTCGGAGTCGCGCTCGCGCAGGTACTTGGCGTACCGGCGCGCCTCCTCGGCCGCCCGCTTGCGCACGCCGCGCTTCTGCGACCAGCGCATGCCGAACGAGAACGCCATCAGCAGGACGAGCATCGCCCCGGCGATGTACAGGAACGTGCTGTTCTTGTAGACGATCGCGAAGCCCACCATGCCGACCCCGCCGACGACGGGGAACAGCATCTGGATGATCGAGGTATGCGCCGGGGCGGGCTGCGTCGGCGGAGGCGCGATGCGCAACGGGTCCGACGGCACGGCCGGCGGGTACTCCCGAGGGGGTCTATGGAAGGTCAGCGCGTCCTGGGCTGTCACTTGGTCATCTCGCATACCACCGCACGGCCTGATTCATGCCGCGGTGTTTGTTTCCGGTGTGTCGGGTACCCGTGTTGGCGACGTCCAACCGGAGCCAAGGGAGGCACGCCCGGATGCCCAACATCGCTGTAACACCCGAGCAACTGCAGTCGGTAGCCAGCCAGCTGAACGCCGGCGCCGCCAACATCGAGTCGACACTGTCGCAGCTGGCCGGTCAGGTCGCGCCGCTGCAGAGCGAGTGGCAGGGCGTCGCGCAGGCGCGCTTCCAGGAGCTGTGGGCCGAATGGCAGCGCTCCAGCCGCGGCATCCAGGAAGCCCTTCACGGCATCAGCCAGCTCACCCAGCAGGCCGGCGTCAACTACCAGGACACCGAGCAGGGCATCGCCTCGTCCTTCGGACGGTAGTACGAGCGCCAACGCGCCAGCTTCTGCAACTGGGCTCAAGTCGCAGGCCCCAGCTGCCGATAACACGGGAAGAGTCGCCCGCCGAGGCGGCTCTTACTCGTTAAGGGGTCACTCTTAGACCTCGACGACGACCGGGAGCACCATCGGGCGCCGCTTGAGGCGCTCGTAGATGAAGGCGGCGATGTCGTCGTGCAGGAACGACTCGAGCACCTCGATCTCGGTGATCCGCTGCTCGGCGGCGCGGTCGAGCGAGTCCTCGACCGCGTTGCGCAGCTCGCCGACGAACTCCCCCTTGTCGTCCAAGAACGGGACGCCGCGGGCGAGCACCTCCGGCGGGACCACGGACGAGCCGTCCTGCTCGTTCACGGTGGCGACGATGATGAAGATGCCGTCCGCGGACAGCATGCGGCGGTCGCGCAACGCGACATCGGCCACGTCGCCGATGTCGACGCCGTCCACGAACACGAGCCCCGCGGTCTGGCGCTCGCCGTAGCTCGCGCCCTTGCCGTCGATCTCCAGCGGCGTGCCGTTCTCGGTGCGGAAGATGTTCTCCGGCGGCACGCCGACGGCCTCGGCGAGCTGCGAGTGCATCAGCATCCGCTTGAAGTCGCCGTGGACCGGCATCACGTAGCGCGGGTGCGTGAGGTTGAGCATCATCTTCACCTCCTCCTGGTACCCGTGGCCGGAGGCGTGGATCGGCGCGTCCTGGGCTGTGACCACGTCGCATCCGATGTGGTACAGCCGGTCGATCGTCTCGTTGACGGCGCGCTCGTTGCCGGGGATCGGGTTGGCGGAGAAGACGACCGTGTCGCCCGACTTGAGCTCGACCACCGGATGGTCGCGGTAGGCCATCCGGCGCAAAGCCGAGAGCGGCTCGCCCTGCGACCCGGTGGAGATGATCACGAGCTTGGAGTCGGGGAAGTGTTCGATCTCGCGCGGCGGGACCAGCTGGCCGTCGGGGATATTGATGTGCCCGAGCGAGCGGCCGATGTTCACGTTCTTGCGCATCGAGCGCCCGACGAGGACGACCTTGCGATCGTGCGCGGCGGCAGCGTCAACGACCTGCTGGACGCGGTGGATGTTCGAAGCGAAGCTCGTGACGACGATCCGGCCCGGGCAGTGGGAGAACAGGCGCTCGAGCTGCGGCCCAACGACCGACTCGCTCGTGGAGATCCCCGGCCGGTCGGCGTTCGTCGAGTCGCCGCACAACAGGAGGATGCCCTCGCGGCCGAGCTCGGCGAGCCGCGCCATGTCGGCCGGCGCTCCGCCGACCGGCGTCTGATCGAACTTGTAGTCGCCGGTGAAGAAGATCGTGCCGAGCTCGCACGTCAGCGCCACGCCCGCCGAGTCGGGGATCGAGTGCGTGAGGTGCACCATCTCGAGCGCGAACGGCCCAGCCTGGGCCTCCTGGCCGATCGGCAGCACGTCGAGGTTGACGTCGCGGAGCTTGTGCTCGTCCAGCTTTGAGCGCGCCATCGCGACCGTCAGCTGACCGCCGTAGACGACCGGCACGCTGTCCTGCCCGAGCTCGCGCAGCACCCACGGGAGCGCCCCCAGGTGATCCTCGTGGCCGTGCGTGATCACGACCGCCTCGATGTCCTTCACGCGTTCGCGCAGGTACGTGAAGTCGGGCAGGACGAGGTCGATGCCCATCATGTCGGCGGTCGGGAAGCGCAGGCCACAGTCGATGACCACCAGGCGGCCCTCGTACTCGACGACCGTCAGGTTCTTCCCGATCTCGCCGACGCCCCCAAGCGGGAGGACGCGCAGCTTGCCGCTCACCCTGCGTGGACTCCGGTCAGCAATCCGTGCCGTTCGAGGGTTGCGCGCACGATGCCCAGCTCGTGGTCGTCGGCCTCCACGAGCGGGAGTCGCAGGCCACCGACGTCGTGGCCAAGCAGGTTCAGGGCCGCCTTCACCGGGATCGGGCTCGCGGTGCAGAACATCGCGGCGAAGACGTCGCGCAGGGATTCGTGAATCTCAGCGCGGCGCTCGCGCTCGTCGAACATCCGCCGCATCTCGGTGCCGACGATGTGGCTGGACACGCAGATCCCGCCCGCGCACCCGAGGTCGAGCGCGCGCGCGAGGTCCTCGTCGTTGCCGGTCAGCACCGTCAGGCCGTCAATCGGGCCGAGGTCGGGCGAGTTGGACTGCTTGACGGCCTCGATCCCGTCGATCTGCGCCAGCTCGGCGAGCAGCTCGGGGTCGAGATTGAGCGTCGTCCGGCTCGGGATGTTGTAGACGATCACGGGCGTTCCGCCGGCCGCGGACGCGACCTCCTCGTAGTGGCGGATGATCCCGCGGCGGTTCGGCCGGTTGTAGTAGCCGGTGACCGACAGCAGCGCGTGTGCGCCGGTCTCGGCCATCCGCTCGGCCAGGTGCGCAGCGTGGCGCGTGTCGTTGGAGCCCGCGCCGGCGACGATCGTGGCCTCATCGGCCAGCTCGTCGACCATCGTTGCGACCAGCGACACCGCCTCGTCGTCGGCGAGCGTCGGTGACTCGCCGGTCGTCCCGCACACGACAAGGCCGTCGGAGCCGTGGGCGAGCAGGTGGCGCCCGAGCGCGACCGCCGCCTCCTCGTTCACGCGGCCGTCAGCGCGGAACGGCGTGACCATGGCCGTGAGCAGGCCTTCGTAGGGACGCATGGGCGCTCATTTTGGCAGGCGGGACGGCGAGAAGGGATTTCCCCGCGCGCAGTCGCCGAACTGCGACTCAAGGCCGGAGCGCAAATTCCCGACACAGACAGGAGAGTTTTGATGGTTCGCCCTATGACAGAACCGGTCCCTCCGCCCGTGTCGGCCGAGGAGCGTCTCGCCGGCGCGGTCGAGCAGCTTGGAAGGCTGCCCGTCCTCAGCGCCACGGTGCGGCGCGTTCAGGCCATCGCCGAGAGCGATGAGGCCGGCATCGGTGACATGGTCGCCGCCCTCGAGGCCGACCAGGGTCTCGCGACCGACCTCCTGCGCTACGCGAACTCGGCCGCCTGCGCCCGCCCGCTGCGCGCCCGCAGCATTCGCGCGGCCGTCACGCTCGTCGGCCGCAAGGCGATCGCGCAGCTCGCGCTCGAGGCCGCAACGTTCCGCTTCTTCCAGGCTGCGCCGGGCAACGGCGGGCGCTCGATCGGCCATCTGCACCTGCACGCGGCCGCCGTCGCCGCCTGCGCGCAGTCGATCGCCGAGCGCACCGGCGCCGGCGTCGACGTCGCCCATCTCGGCGGTCTGCTGCATGACGTCGGCAAGCTCGTGATGCCGCTCGCCTTCGGAACCGCGACGCTCGACGCGATCGCAGCCGAGCATGCGGCCGGCGCGCTGCGCGCCGGCACCGAGCGCAAGCGCCTCGGCGTCGACCACGCCGCGGCCGGCGCGCTCGTCGCCCGTGCCTCGCAGGTCGAGACCCCGGTCGAGATCGCTATCGCCTTCCACCACGGCGGCCTCGACGGCCGCACGATCCCGTCGCCCGAGGCCGCCTGCGTGATCATCGCGGACGAGATCGTCGGCCTCGCGTCCCGCTCAGAGCCCGATTACACGCTGCTCGGCCCCGCGCTCGAGACGCTCGGGCTGTGCGACGAGGACTTCGACGACCTCGCGCTCGAAGCCGTGCGCGGCGGCAAGGCCGGCGCGGCGATGGCCGCCCGCGTCGCCGAGCTGGAGCGCCAGGCGCGAGTCGACGACCTGACCGGCCTGCTCAACCGCCGCCACTGGATGGCGACCGTGCGCCGCGCGGTGTCCGAGCGCGAGCCCGGCAGCGTCCTGATCTGCGATATCGACCACTTCAAGGCCGTCAACGACGGCTACGGCCACGCCACCGGCGACCTCGTGCTGACCGAGGTCGCGCGCCGGCTCGCCGCCCAGGGCGTCGCGGGCCGGCTCGGCGGCGACGAGTTCGCCGTCTGGGTCCCCGGCGCCCCGCGCCGCGGTGACGAAGCCGCCGCCGCCGTGCTCGATTCGGTCGCCTCCGCGTTCGTCGACGACGCAGCAGGCCCGACCGTCGGTCTCTCGATCGGCGCCGCGAGCCCCGCCGACGACGCCGAGTCGCTCACCTTGCTGCTCTCGCGCGCCGACGAGGCGCTGTACGAGGCCAAGCGCGCCGGCCGCGGCCGCGCCGTTCGGTACTAGGACGCCGCGACGCCCGCCTGGTCGGCGGCCGCGTCGCGCACGATGTCGTCGAGGGTGCGCGTCGGCGCCCATCCGATGCAGTCGGCGATCTTCGCGATGTCCGGCACGCTCCGGCGCGGCTGCCGGTCGCCGTCCGGCAGCGGTGCGAACTCGATCGGCCGGTCCACGCCGACCGCCTTCATAACGCGCTCGGCGAGCTCGAGCACGGTCACCTCGTCTTGCGTGCCGACGTTGAACACCTCGCCCGCGGCCGCCGGGCTGTCGGCCAGCGCGTGCAGCGCGGCCACGACGTCGAGCACGTGGGCAAAGCAGCGCGTTTGCAGGCCGTCGCCGGCGACCTGCAGCCGGCGCCCAGAGCGTGCTTGTTCGACGAACCGCGGCACCACCATGCCGTGGTCGGCGCGCTGCCGGGCGCCGGCAGTGTTGAAAAGGCGTGCGACGACGACCGGGAGCCCGGTCTCGTGCGTCCATGCCAGCGCCAGGCTCTCCTCGAGCGCCTTGGCGGCGGCGTGCGACGCCCGGAGCTCCGAGGCCGTGCCCACGACCCGGAGCGCGTCCTCGCGGATCGGTATCGCGGCGTCGGAGCCGTAGACGTCGGAGCTGGACGCGATCAGGACCGGCCGGCTGTGGCGCGCGGCGGTCTCCAGCACGATGCTCGTCGCCGTGACGTTCGTGAGCGCCGAGCGCAGCGGCTGGGCGCGGATCAGCTCGCTGCCGACCGCCGCGGCCAGGTGGACGACGACGTCGCATGACTGCACCAGCGGGTCGACCGCCGTGGCATCGGAGGCGGAGCCGGCGACGAAGCGAAACCGCGGCTCCCCGGCGAGGTGCGCGATGTTCACGTGCCGGCCGGTCGAGAGGTCGTCGATCGCGACCACGGAGTGGCCGTCGGCGATCAGCCGGTCCGCGAGGTGCGAACCGATGAACCCTGCGCCACCAGTGATGAGATAGCTCGTCATAGACCGGGCCGCACCCCACGCGGTCCGGCCAGGCTAGTCACGGAACTGACACCGGTGCGACCAAAGGTCTAGTTTTTTGGGCGTCGGCGGCGCCGGAGCGCATCCGTGAACTGGCGCGGCACCGCAGCCTCCTCGCCCTCCTCCCACAACGTCACCACGACGAGCTCGTCGCGCGGCCGATCGTGGATGCAGACGTAGACGAGGTCGGGCCGGTCGAGGTCGCGCACGTGCACGGCGCCGCGCTCGGCCGCGGTCACGTTGCCCGCCTCATACGCGCGGCGCACGCGGCCGGCGATCTCCGGGCGCGCGTCAAGGACACCGCGGACACGCTGTAGGTAGCGCTCCACGGCGTGGTCGGTTACGCCGACGGTCACTCGTCGAACAGCAGGTGCTCGAGCCCAACCGTTGGGGACTCGGGCAGGTCCGCGACACGGCGGATCGCGAGCAGGACCCCGGGCATGAAGCTCGTGCGGTCGGTTGTGGCGTGACGGATCGTGAGCGTCTGCGCAACGTCGCCGAGGATGACCTCCTGGTCCGCGACGATGCCGGGCAGCCGGACGGAGTGGATCGGCACGTCGCCCTCCATCATCTCGGCCGTGCGGGCGGCCGTGCCGGACGGCGCGTCGACCTTGGCGGGATGGTGCAGCTCGATGATCTCGGCGCGCTCCATGTGCCTGGACGCCTCCGCCGCGAAGCGCATCATCAGCACCGCGCCGATCGCGAAGTTGGGAGCGAAGAACGCGTTGGAGCGCGCGTCGCGCGCGGCCTCGCGCAGGCCGTCGAGGTCGAACCCGGAGGTGCCGATCACCACGTGCACTCCTGCCTCCAGCGCCGCGCGCGCGTTGTCGAGCGCGGTATCCGGGCGCGTGAAGTCGACGAGCACGTCGGCGCCGTCGAGCACGTCGGCGACCCCGGTGCGGAGCTCCGGGTCGGCGCGGCCGGTCAGCTCCATGCCGTCCGCGCCCTCGATCGCGGCGCACACCATCTGCCCCATGCGGCCGGCGGCGCCGGCCACCGCCACCCGAATCATGCGGCGACGCCGGCGCCTGGGCAGACGCCGGCGACAGCGGAGCGGAACACCTGCTCGTCGGGCCCGATGCCGGCCGCCGACAGGCGCTCCGGCACCCACAGCTCGTCCGTCAGCTCGCGCAGGTCGTCGAGCGTGACGGCCTCGAAGCGGGCGATCACCTCGTCGGTCTCCAGCAGCGGCAGCCCGAACATGAGCGAGGCGCCGAGCCGGTTCATGCGCGAGCCGGTCGACTCGAGCGCGAGCACCACGCGCGCCTTCACGTTCTCACGCGCCCGCACGAGCTCCTCCTCGGTGGCGGGCGTCTCGCGCAGCCGCGCGAGCTCCTCCCCCACGACGGCCATCGCGTCGTCCACCTTGTCGGGCCGCGTGCCGACGTAGAGGCCGATCTGGCCGGTGTCGGCGTACTGGCCGGCGAACGAGTAGACCGAGTAGGCGAGCCCGCGCTCCTCGCGCACGGCCTGGAACAGCCGCGACGACGACAGGCCGCCGAAGATCGCGTCCAGCACGCGCGAGGCGAACCGCCGCTCGTCGCCACGCGGGAGGCCGACCGCACCGAGGCACACGTGCACCTGCTCGGTGTCCTTGCGCTGGAAGCGCACGGTCGGAGCGGGATCGGACGGCGCGGGCTCGATCGGCGGTGCCGTGTCGGCCGGCTGGCCTCCGAGCGTGCTCTCGGCCAGCTCGACGATCTGGTCGTGGTCGACCGAGCCGGCGGCGGCGATCACAACCGAGCCCGGCACGTAGCGGGCGGCGTGGAAGGCGGCGATCGTCTCGACCGGGGTGTCGCGGATCACGGGCGCGCGGCCGATGATCGGGCGACCGAGCGGGTGGCCGCCGAACACGGCCTGCCCGAGCACGTCGAACACCGTGTCCTGCGGATCGTCCTCGTACATGGCGATCTCCTCGAGCACGACCTCGCGCTCGGGGTCGACGTCCCGGAAGGCGGGGCGCCACACCATGTCGGCCATCACGTCAAACGCGCGCGGCAGATGCTGGTCGAGCATCCGCGCGTAGACCGTCGTGCTCTCCTTGTCGGTGCCGGCGTTGAGCTCGGCGCCCATCGCGTCGAACAGCTGGTCGATCTCCGCCGACGCGTAGCGGTCGGTGCCGCGGAACAGCAGGTGCTCGAGGAAGTGCGAGAGCCCCGCCTCGCCCGGCGACTCGCCGCGCGAGCCGGTGCCCACGAAGAAGCCCAGGGCCGCGGACCGGACGGAGGGCATTGCCTCCGTCGCGACCCGCAGCCCGCTGGGCAGTTCTGTGATCCGGTGGCCAGGCAGGGCGCGCTAGCTGCGGTCGGGATCCCGATCGCCGCGCGGCGCCGAGCGCTCGCGGTCGCGCCCGCCACGGCCGTTGGCGCCGCGCCCGCCGCGGTCGCCGCCGCTGCGGCGCGGACCGCGGTCGCGGCCGCCCTCGCCGCCACCGCCGCCGCCACCGCCGACGGTGGCCAGCTCTTCCTTGGTCTTGCCGGCGACGTCCGGGTCCTCGGCCAGGCGCAGGCCGATCCGGCCGCGCTCGCGGTCGACCTCGACCACGCGGACCGAGATCTCGTCGCCCTTGTTGAGCACGTCCTCGACCGTTCCGACGCGCTCGCCGGGCGAGACGTTGGAGATGTGCAGCAGGCCGTCGGTGCCCTTGGCGAGCTCGACGAACGCGCCGAACGTGGTGGTCTTGACGACCTTCGCGTTCGGGAACTCGTCGCCGACCTCGACCTCCTTGGTCATCGAGCGGATGCGCTCGGCGAGCGCGTCGCCCTGGGAGCCCGTCTGCGCGTACACGCGGACGTTGCCCTCGTCGTCGACGTCGATCTGCGCCTCGTACTCGTCCTGGAGCGAGCGGATCGTCTCGCCGCCCTTGCCGATCAGCAGGCCGATCTTGTCCGGGTCGATCTTGAGCGCCGAGATCCGCGGCGCGAACTCCGACAGCTCCGAGCGCGGCTCGCCGATCGCCTCGGCCATCTTGCCGAGGATGAACGTGCGCCCTTCCTTGGCCTGCGTGAGCGCGTCGCGCAGGATCTCGAACGTGACGCCCGTGATCTTGATGTCCATCTGCAGGGCGGTGATGCCCTTGTCGGTGCCGGCGACCTTGAAGTCCATGTCGCCGAGGTGGTCTTCGACGCCCGCGATGTCGGAGAGCACGACGTAGTCGTCGCCCTCCTTGATCAGGCCCATCGCGATGCCGGCGACCGGCGACTTGATCGGCACGCCGGCGTCCATCAGCGACAGCGTCGAGCCGCACACCGAGGCCATCGAGGACGAGCCGTTGGACTCGAGGATGTCCGACACGACGCGAATCGTGTACGGGAACGTCTCCTGGTCCGGGATCATCGGGACCAGCGCGCGCTCGGCGAGCGCGCCATGGCCGATGTCACGGCGCTTCGGGCCGCGCATGAAGCCGGCCTCGCCCACCGAGAACGGCGGGAAGTTGTAGTGGTGGAAGTAGCGCTTGGACGTCTCCAGCCCGAGGCTGTCGATCCGCATCTCCTCGCGCGTGGTGCCGAGCGCGACGACCGAGATCGCCTGCGTCTGCCCGCGGGTGAAGAGCGCCGAGCCGTGCGTACGCGGCAGCGGCTTGATCTGGATGTCGATCGCGCGGATCTCGTCCGGCTGGCGGCCGTCGGGACGCTTCTTCTGGATCGCGATGCGCTCGCGGATGATCTTCTTCTCGAGCGCGTCGAACGCGAGCTGCGCCCGCTGGCGGGCCTCGGCGTAGGTGTCCGAGTCGGGCTCGCCGGAGTAGCGCGCGAGCACCTCCTCCTCGACCGCCTTCGTGGCGTCCTGACGGTCGAGCTTGTCCTCGACCGAGGTCGCCTGATCGAGCGCCGCGCCGTGCGACTCGGCGATCTGGCGCGCCAGGTCCTCGTCGACCTGCGGCACCTCGATCTCCTGCTTGGGCTTGCCGGCCTTCGCACGCAGCTCGTGCTGCGCGGCGACGAGCTTCTTGATCTCGCTGTGCGCGATGTCGAGCGCGTCGAGGATCTCGGCCTCGGGGATCTCGTTCGCCCCGGCCTCGACCATCAGGATCGCGGCCTCGGTGCCCGACACGACGAGGTCGAGATCGGACTCGAGCAGCGCTTCCTCGGTCGGGTTGACGACGAAGTTGCCGTCGATCTTGCCGATCCGGACTGCGCCGACCGGCTCGGGGAACGGAATGTCGGAGAGCTGAAGCGCAGCCGACGCGCCGTTCATCGCGAGCACGTCATACGAGTGGACCTGGTCGACGGAGAGCGGCATCCCGACGAGCTGCGTCTCGCGGCGCCAGCCCTTCGGGAACAGCGGCCGCAGCGGTCGGTCGATCATGCGCGCGATCAGCGTCGCCTTCTCGCCGGCGCGGCCCTCGCGCTTGAAGAATGAGCCGGGGATCTTGCCCGCGGCGTACATGCGCTCCTCGACATCCACCGTCAGCGGGAGGAAGTCGACGTCGCGGAGGTTTCCTGCAGTGGCGGTGGCCAGGACGACGGTGTCGCCCGCGCGGACTACGACCGCGCCGGAGGCCTGCTTCGCCATCCAACCGGTCTCGAGCGAGATCTCCGTGCCGCCGATCTCGACGGAGACCCGGTGTACTTCAGGCATGTGTTCCCTTTCGTGCGCCCGCTTATCGGTCGGCGGGCCCTCTGCATCGTCTCTGACGCTTCGGTAGTCGTTGCCTGCAATGGTAGTAGGCGCTCGTGGCAGCACGCATCATCATCTTCGGAGCTACAGGCTTCACCGGCCGGCAGGTGGCGGAACGGCTCGTGGCGCAGGGAGCGGCTCCGGTGCTGGCGGGGCGGTCGGAAGGGCCGGTACGCGAGCTCGCCGAGCGGCTCGGCGGCCTCGAGTGGCGCACGGCCGATGCGCTGCGACGCAACTCCGTGTTCGCGCTGCTCGAGCGCGGCGACGTGCTCGTCAGCACCGTCGGCCCGTTCGCGAAGTGGGGAGAGCCGGCCGTACGAGCCGCGATCGCCGCGCACGGCACGTACATCGACTCGACCGGCGAGCCGACGTTCATCCGGCGTGTGTTCGAGGAGTTCGGCGAGCCCGCCGAGCGTGCCGAGAGCGCCCTGCTGACCGCGATGGGCTACGACTTCGTGCCGGGGGCGCTGGCGGCGGCGCTGGCGCTCGAGGAGGCCGGCGAGGCGGCCGTGCGCGTCGACATCGGCTACTACGCGCTCGGCGCCGGGATCAGCGCGGGCACGCGGCGATCCGCGGTCGGCGTGATGCTCGACGAGAGCCACACGTTCCGCGACGGCGCGCTGCGCGCGGTCCGCACGGCGGAGCGCGTGCGCTCGTTCACCGTCCGCGGCAAGGAGCGCGAGGCGATGTCGATCGGCGGCACCGAACACCTGGCGCTGCCTGACGCGTATCCGCGGCTGCAGGAGATCAACGTCTACCTCGGCTGGTTCGGCGGGCTCACGCGGCCGATGCAGGCGGCCAGCCTGGCCGGGTCGCTGGCGATGCGGATGCCGGGCGTGCGCGGCGTGATGAAGGCCGCCGGCGACCAGGTCGCTGGCGTCGGAGCCGGGCCGGAGCCGGGCTCGGGGATCTCGTGGATCGCCGCCGAGGCATACGACGCCGGCGGCGAGCGGCTGGCCGAGGTGCACGTGTCCGGCGCCGAGCCGTACGCCTTCACCGCCGACTTCCTCGCCTGGGCCGCGCGGCGCGCGGCCGGTGAGGGCATCGGGCACACCGGCGCGCTCGGGCCTGTGCAGGCGTTCGGGCTCGAGGCGCTGGAGGCTGGCTGCCGTGCGGCGGGGCTGGAGCGCGTGCGAGACCCGGCGGCTGGCTGAGGGCGCCGGCGGCCGTGAACGTCAACTGCGCTGGGTAAGGAAGCGGGGAAGTGCGCCGCGGTGAGGGTCCGTGGCGTTTTATCCGCGCATATCGCGGATTAAGCGCCACGCACCTCGGGCATGGCGCTTTTTCGTCGATATGCGACGAAAAGGCGCCACGAACCCTCGCCGCGCTCCGGCTCCACGCCTCCCTACCCAGCGCAGTTGACGTTCGCCGAGCCTGCGGCGCGTCAGCGACCCAGCCGCCGGCTGAGCCCGCCGGCAGCCAGCACGCCGCGCGAGAGCAGGTTCCGCGGCTCCAGGCCGCCGTCCCCCGAGACCGTCAGCGGCGTCCGCGCGGGGCGGTGGAACAGGCGCCAGCGCAGCGCATCGAGCGTCCGCGCAGGCTTGAGCACACTTGGCTCACGCAGCGTGAACACCTTGCACCGAGGGGCCCGCGAGCCGGTGCGCTCGAGGATCGCGTTGACCGCCGTTCGCGCGGCCTCGCTGGCACCCTCCATCGTCGCGAGGTCGGTGTTCGTCCGCACGTAGTCGGCCGCCAGCAGCAGGTTCGGAATCCGTGTCGTCGCGTCCGGCCGGTCGGCCCACGAGCCCGCGGTGTTGATCAGCAGCGGCTCGAGGTTGGTCGCCTCGGTCGGGTTCGGGAACTCGATCGCCGGGTCGAGGAACCACGTGACGACGTCGCCTTCGTCGAGCACCGGCTTCGGCCCGTCGTTCAAATGCGCGGTGAGCTGGGCCCAGACCTCGGCGCGGATCTCGTCGCGCGTGCAGCGCATCGCGACCTTGCCGGTGCGGCTCCCGGGCGTCGTCCAGTCCGACACGTCGACCGACAGGATCCCCTTCACGCGCCCGTCGCCGTAGCGCTCGAGGTCCACGCCATCCCAGAACTGCGCCTGCGAGATCGACGTCAGCGCCCATTCGGAGTCGATGTAGATCGCGTGGCCGTGCACGAGCGGCACGTCGCGATCGAGGTAGAACAGGATCCCGTTCATCCACCGAGTCACGAGCCGGTCGAGCCCTGCGAGCCGGGGCTCGAGCGCTCGCAGCGGCGGCCCGGCGAGCGTCCGCATGATCTCGACCGGCAGCGCCGCGACGTAGTAGTCGGCGGTCACCGTGCCCGCGGGTGTGGTGACGCCGGAGATCCGCCCGGCGCGCACCGTCACCCCTTCGACCGGCGTGCCCAGGCGCAGGTCCACGCCAAGGCCGCGCAGGTGGGCGACCCACGGGTCGATCCACGCCTCGTTGGTGGGCGCGTCGAGCACGCGGTCGGCACGGCCGCCGGCGCGTGTGAGGTCGAGCAGCAACTGGGCGAGGATCAGGCCGCCGGTGCGCGCGCTGATCTCTCGCGCACGGGCCGCCACCAGCGTGCGCGTGAGGCCCTCGGCGAGGAACTTGCGGAACGCCTCGGAGCGCTGCTCGGCGGCCACGAACACCCACCAGCTCTGCAGCTCCCACTGCTGGTACCGGCGGTCGTCGCAGCTCGTGAGCAGTGTCAGCAGGCGCTCCATCAGCCATGCGTGCTCCTGCGGCGGGATCCCGAGCGAGGTCATCAGCTCGAACAGGAACCGACTGAGCACAGCGAGGTCCTCGAGCGACTCGGGCAGGTGCGCCCCCGCGATCAGCTCGTTCCGGCCGCCCGCTTGCGCGAGCAGGATGCGCGTCGCGCCGGTCAGATGGTCAAAGACGGTCTCGGTCCCGGCCGGGATCCGCCGCATCGTGTCCGGCACGTGCTGGTAGAAGCCCGGGAAGAAGCGGAAGCCGTGCTCGGCGGGCAGGTCGGCGCGGCCGCCCGTCGCCGAGCCGGGCACCGGAAGGCTGCGCGCCTTGCCGCCGGGGATCGCGCGTGCCTCCAGCACGACTACATCGAAACCGCGCTCGGCAAGCTCGTGCGCGGCGGTCAAACCGGCGACGCCGCCGCCGAGGATCGCCACCCGCGTCATGTGCTGACGCTATACCGTCGAGCGCGTGGGTGCCCGCCGGGAGCAGGTGGTCCTGGGCGCCGTCGCCGCGGCGGTGCTCGTCGCGATCGTGGCATTCGCGGCGACCGGCGGCGGAGCGCGCAACGCGACGCCGACTCCCACGCCGAGGCCGCGCCCGACCACCGAGCCGGAACGCGCGCTGTTCGGGGGCAGCCTCGAACCCGGCGTGCGGTACCGCACTCGCGCGTTCGTCCCGGCGCTGTCGTTCAAGGTCGGCGACACGGAGTGGCTGATCGAAGACGCCACGCAGCCCAACATCCTCACGCTCAACCGCCGCGACCGGACGGCGCGACCGGGGAGCGAGCTCCCGCCGAGCGCGTTCCTCAGCTTCTCGCGGATCACCGAGGTATTCGACCCGCGCACGGGACGGCCGACGGCGGCGCCGTTCGACCTGCACGGGTGGATGCGCCGCCATCCCGACCTACGCGTGAGCGCCCGCAGGCCGGTGACGGTGTCCGGCGTGCCGGGCGAGAGCTTCCGCGTCGCGGTCCACTTCTCCAAGCCCGCCGTCGACGCTCCGGAGTGCCGCCGCCGGCTGCTGGTCAGGTGCACGGCGATCGCGCCGAACCGCATCTACCCGGACGGGACGCAAATGCGCACGATCGTGCTGGCGACGGAGCCCGACCCGCTGGTGATCGACCTCATCGGAACGTCGCGGCGGGCCCTCGACACGGTCGAAGGACCCGCCGTCCCGGTGCTCAGGTCTCTCCTGATCGGGGTCCGCTGAGCCGCCACCCGCGTCGTGCCCTATACCGTCGAGTGCGTGGGTGCCCGCCGCGAGCAGGTGGTGCTGGGTACCGTCGCCGCGGCGGTGCTGGTCGCGATCGTGGCGTTCGCCGCGGCCGGAACCGGCGTGCGCAACCAGCAGGCGACGCCGACGCCGACGCCGCAGCCGACGCCCGCAGCCGACCGCGATCTGTCCGTGGGGAGCCTCCAGCCCGGCGTGCGGTACCACACGCGCGCCTTCATCCCGGCGCTGTCGTTCGAGGTCGCCGACACCGAGTGGATCGTCACGGACGCCGGCCGGCCCAACATGCTGACGCTGGAGCGGCGCAATCGCACCACCTCCCAGCCGGGCACCGAGCGGCCGCCGGAATCGGTCCTGATGTTCTCGCGCATCACCGACGTCTATGACCCGCGCACAGGACGCGTCGAGGTCGCGCCCGCCGACCTCCACGCCTGGATGCGCCGCCATCCGGACCTGCGGGTGGGCGCGCCGCGGCCGGTGACGGTGGCAGGCGTACCGGGCGAGAGCTTCCGCGTCGCCGTCGACTTCTCGCGTCCGGCCGTCGACGCGCCGGATTGCCACGCGTTGCTGCTCACCTGCACGGCAATCAACCCGCAGCGGTACTTCCCGGACGGCACGCGAATGCGCACGATCACGCTGCGCACCCAGCCCGATCCGCTCGCGATCGACCTCATAGGGATCGCCGGGGCCACCAACAGCCCCGCCGTCCCCGTGCTCAGATCGCTGCGGATCGGGGTCCGCTGAGCTTCTACTCGACCGTCAGAGTGCCCTTCATCGTCTGCCTGTGGTCATCGACCGGGCAGTAGTACTCGTACTCGCCGGCCTTCAGGTCGACGGTGACCTCGGTCTCACCACCCGTGATCGTCTTGGTCTCTTCCTCGACGCCGTTGCCCTCGACCTCGATCGCATGTGGCGTGCTCGACGCGCTGACGAGCTTGAGGGTGACGCTGCCGGCCTTGGCCGACAGCGAGGTCTTGTCCCACGAGATGGCGCCGTCCGGGTCCGCCGTGACCGTGAGCGTCTCGGCGCCTCCGCCGCCGGCTGCCTCGGTGGGAGCCTCCGTAGGAGCCTCGGTGGCAGTCTCGGTCGGGGTGCTCGTGGCGCTGCTGCCGCCATCGTCGTCGCCGCCGCAGCCGGCGGCCGCCAGGGCGAGCGCCGCCAGCCCCAGCGCGAAGATCCACGTGATGCGTCGCAAGTCGTGCTCTCCCTGAGTCGTTGGATCAGTACGCAGGGCCATACGTGCCCGCCACAGATTGGGTTCAGGAAAGCCGTGCCGCGAGCACGTCGTGCTTGACCAGGCGCCCGTCCGGGCTATGGCCGCGACGCACGATCCGGATCGCGTCGTACTCGCCCTTGCGCAGGGCGGTTGTGAGGACCACGTACGCCTTGCCTTCGGCATTGGTGCGGAAGGTGCCGGCCGTGGCCGTCCAGTTCTCGTTATCGCACAACACCTCGTACACGGCGTCCTTGTCGCGCGGCAGCCCCTTCACCCACAGGTGCACCGTGGTGCCGCCTGCGCCGCCCTCGAGGTTCGCGCGCGCACTCGCCCCGTGCCCGGCGCCGAGGCTGTGGAAGGCCACGTCGTAGCGGCGGCTCGGGCCGTCGTCGCCGCCGCCGATCACGACCGCGCCGACAGCCGCCGCGGCGGCGACCGCGGCGGCCGCGCCGACGGCCAGCCAGCGTGGGCGCGGACGCTTGGGCAGCCGGCGACGGCGCCCGCGACTGCGCGACGTCGGCACGTGGTGCTCGCGCGCGAAGGCGTCCAGCAGACGCTCCTCGAACGCAGCCGAGAGCGGCTCGGCGGTCGCGGCCTCGGCGCCGGCGGCCACCGAGAGCAGGCCGGCCATCGGCGCGAACGACTCGTACTCGGCGGCGCACTCGGGACACTCGAGCAGGTGCCGCCGGACCTCCGCGGCCTCGTCGACATCGAGCGCACCGAGGGCGTACGCACCCAGCTGCGGCAGGTGTTCGCAGGCCGGGGTCACGGCACCACGCCCATTTCCTCGAGTACCAGCCGCAGTGACCGCAGCGCGTACCACGTCCGGCTCTTGACGGTGCCGACCGGCAGCTCGCAGCGCTCGGCGATCTCGCGCACCGACATGCCCTGGAAGTGGGCGAGCCGGATCATCTGCCGGTGCTCGGGCGTCAGCCGCTCAAGCGCGGCCGCGACCTGCCAGCCGAGCATCGCCTGCTCGATCGAGTCGCGCGAGGCGGCAGTGTCGAGCAGCGGCTCACCACCAGGCGCCAGCGACGGCCGTGCCGACGCGCGCCGGCGCACGTCGATGATCGCGTGGCGGGCGATCTGGTAGAGCCACGTCCGCACGCTGCCGCGCGCCGGGTCGTAGCGATCCGCGTGCCGCCAGGCGCGCGTGAAGACCTCCTGGACGATCTCCTCGGCCGCCCCGCGCTCGCCGAGCGCGTTCAGCGCAAATCCCAGCAGCTCGCCGGCGTAGGCGCGGTACAGCGCCCGCAGCGCTTCGCCGGTGGCATCGGCCTGGAGGCGTTCCATCAGCTGGGCGTCGCTCGGCGTGGTCACCACGGGGGGGTTACGTCCACTGAGTGACTGCGGTTCGCCCTGAGTACCGCTCGCCGTCGGCGAACAGCGTGGGCGTGGTCGCGACGCCGGCGCGCACGCCGCCGTGGAAATCCGCCCGCACCCGCTCCGCGACACGGTCTGAACGGCGGTCGGCCTCGAACCGCTCGATGTCCAGCCCGAGCCGCTCGGCACGCGCCCACAGGTGCGGATCCTCGAGCCGGCCCTGGTCGTCGAACAGCGCGTCGTGCATCGGCCAGAACGCACCTTGCGCAGCAGCCGCCTCGGCCGCCTGCGCCGCCATCTGGGCGCGCGGATGGCTGGAACGGATCGGGAAGTGGCGGAACGCGACGCGCACGTCGAGGGTGCGCAGCCGCGCCTCCACCGCCGCGCAGAACGGACACTCGTAGTCGCCGTAGACGACGACCAGGCGCGCGCTCTCAGGGCCCCGCACGTGGTCGTCGGGACCGACCGGGCGCAGCGGGGCGGAACGGAGGTCGCTCAGGTCAGCCTTCCAATGCGTCGAAGATCAGGTTCGCGCCCGGCAGGTCGCCCGGGCTCGCTGCCTGGAAACTCCATTTCACCACGCCGTCGGGGCCAATTACCACCAACGCGCGCTCCGGGAACCCGGCGGGGTGGAGCACACCGAACGCGCGGCACGCAGCGCCCTTGGGCTCGAAGTCGGAGAGCTGCTCGATCCGCACCCCGAGCTTCTCCCGGAACGCCTGCTGTGAGGCGGCCGCGTCGCACGACACGCCGTACAGCGTCGCGCCGCGTGCGCCGAACTCGTCCAGCAGGTCGTTGTAGAGCGTGAGCTGGCTCGAGCACACCTCTGAGAAGGCGAACGGATAGAAGACCAGCACGGTCGTCGTGCCCAGCAGATCCGACCGTGTGAAGGGTGCGCCGTGAGCGCGTGCCAGCGAGAAGTCCGGTGCGCTCTCGCCGGCGGCGATCGCCACTAGACCATCTAACGCCGCAGACCGAGCTCGCGGATCAGCGAGCGGTAGCCCTCGAGGTCCTTCTTCTGCAGGTAGTTCAGGAACCGGCGGCGGCGACCGACGAGCATCAGCAGGCCGCGGCGCGAGTGGTGATCGTGCTTGTGCTCGCGCAGGTGCTCGGTCAAATGGTTGATCCGGGACGTGAGCAGAGCGATCTGCACCTCGGTCGCTCCGGTGTCGTTCTCGCTCTTCCCGAACTTCGTGACGAGCTCAGCTTTTTCTTCAGATGTGACGGCGATCATTTGCGGCGAGCCAGGCTAGCAGGAGCGCCGACGACACAGTCGCGGCCACGGGCCTTGGCGGTGTACAGCGCATCGTCGGCGCGCCGCAGCAGTTCCTCTTCCGACTCGCCCTGCCAGGTCGCCCAGCCGATGCTCACGGTGACCTCAAGCGATGCCACACCGGCGCGGAGCCTCTCGGTGGCCGCGCCCGCCGTCGTCCTGCCGACGTCGGGGAGCAGCGCGAGGAACTCCTCGCCGCCGAGGCGGCCGAGCTGGTCCTCGGCGCGCAGCTGGCCGCGCAGCGCCCGCGCGACCGCCGCCAGCACACGGTCGCCCGCGGCGTGGCCGCGGAGGTCGTTGACCGCCTTGAAGTAGTCGATGTCGACGACCGCGATCGTCAGCGCGCGGCCGTGGCGGCGGGCGCCGCTGACCAAGCCGCCGAGCTGCGTAAGGATGAAGCGGCGGTTGGTGAGGCCGGTCAGCGGGTCCACGAAGAGCATCGTCTCCAGCCGCTCGGCCTGGGCCACCATCTCCTCCTGGAGACCCTTGGTTCGCCCCGCCGCCTGCACGCGCATCACGAGCTCGGCGTCGTTGACCGGCTCGACGAGGATGTCCTGCGCGCCGCGCCGGAGCGCGTCGAGCGCCCGCCCGATTGGCGGCAGGCCCGCCTCGACCAGCAGCACCGCGGTCCGGAAGGCGTCGGCGTGGCCCTTGATCCGATCGAGCACGCCGTGGCCGGCCGAATCGTCGAGTACGGCGACATCGGGATTCCAGTCCAGGCATCGAGCGAGCGCATCGCCGGCGCCGGCGCATTCGGTCACCTCGTGCCCGGCCTCGGCCAGCACCTCCCGAAAGCGACGTCGTTCCCGCGCCCGCCCGTGGGCTACGACTACTCGCACGCTCTACACCGCGATCCGCCGTGTCTCGATCACGTCCTGCCCCATCTGCTCGACCAGCGCCTCGACGTTATCGAAGCGCTTCTCGCCACGGAGGCGCTCGAGGAAGTCCAGTCGCAGCTCGCGGCCGTAGATGTCGCGGTCGAAGTCGAGCAGGAACGCCTCGACGAGCAGCCCGCGGCCGGTCGTGAAGGTCGGCCGCACGCCGACGTTGACTGCCGCGACGTGGGGCTCGCCGTCGACCTCGGCGCGGCATGCGTAGATCCCGTGGTCGGGCACCACCAGCCGCGGGTCGGGGACCAGGTTGGCGGTCGGGAAGCCGAGCGTGCGTCCGCGCTTGTCGCCGTGCACGACCGGGCCGCGCATGTGGAACGGGGCGCCGAGGAAGCGCGCCGCGGCGCCGACATCGCCAGCCGCCACCAGCCCTCGGATGTGGGTTGAGGAGATGATCTCCCCGTCCACCTCGACCAGCTCCACGACCACGGTCTCGAACGCCTCCTGCGAGCGCAGCAGCTCGGCATCGCCGCGCGCTCGGTTGCCGAACCGGAAATTCTCCCCTACCGAGACGCGTTCTGCGCCGAGTCGCTCGACGAGCTCGTGGTCGATGAACTCCTGCGCCGTCTGAGCGGCGAACGAGCCGTCGAACGGGATCACCACGAGCTCTTCGACGCCGAGCCCGGCGATCAGGTCCGCCTTGGTGTCGAGTGAGGTCAGCAGCTTCGGTGCGGAGTCGGGCGCCACCACCGTGCGCGGGTGCGGCTCGAACGTGAGCACGGTGTCCGCACCGCGGATCACCTCGCGGTGGCCGAGGTGCACGCCGTCGAACTCACCCACGGCCAGCTTGCGCGCGCGGTGCTGCGCATCGGGGAGCCAGGTGACCTGCATCAGATGCTCATCTCTAGCCGCGGAAGCCTACGACGGGCTTGAGGATGCCGCCGGGCCGCGGCTCGGCGACCGCGATCAGACCTGCGTCGTCGCGCAGCCTCACCGGGCCTTCCGCAGCGCCTTCGATCGCGACGCCGTGGGCGGCGCGGCGGGCTTCGTCGCCCTCCAGGTCGACCCCCGGCAGGAAGTCGAGCGCGTCGTCGAGCCCGATCAGCCGCTCGGGGTCGGCGTCGGCGACGTCGAACTCGCCGATCCGGGTCCGCCGGAGCTCGAGGCAGTACGCGTCGCCGAGGTCGGCGACCAGCGACCGCACGTAGGTGCCGGACGAGCAGTCGATCGCGAGTCCCACCCGCTCGCCGTCGCGCCACGTCTCCTCGAACCGTTGCACGTCGACCTCGCGCTCAGGCACGTCGACGACCTCGCCGCGGCGCGCGAGCGCGTACGCGCGCTGCCCGCCGATCTTCACGGCCGAGTACGCCGGCGGGCGCTGGCGGATGCGCCCGGTGGGCAGAGCGAGCGGCTCGTCCGGCATGCGCCCTTGCGCGATCTCGCCCTCGGTGTCCCCGGTGGTCGACGTCCAGCCGAGCCGCGCCACCGTCTCGTAGCGCTTGGGCAGCGCCATCAGGAACCGCTGCGCACGCGTCGCGCGCCCCACGAGCACGAGCAGCAGCCCGGTCGCGAACGGGTCGAGGGTCCCCGCGTGCCCGACCTTCACGGCGCGGCCGAGCCGCCGCCGCGTCCCGGCGACGACGTCGTGCGAGGTCACCCCGGCAGGCTTGTCGACGAGGAGGACGCCGTCGCTCAAATCAAAGCTGGTCGGCCACGGCGTCGCGCAGGAACTGCACGAGCTCCGGGAAGTCCAGGTCTGTCGAGAAGCCGGCGGCGCGGCGGTGCCCGCCGCCGCCCTGTTCGCGGGCGATGCGCGACACGTCGACGCGGTCGTCGGTGGCGCGCAGTGACACCTTGCGCTTGGGCCCGCCGTTCCCGAGCAGGTCGCGGATCAGGCCGGCGACCGCAGTGCCCTCGACCGACCGCAGGTGGTCGACGACGCCCTCGGAGTAGCTCTCGTCGGCGCCGGTCGACTGGTAGTCCTCGAGCGTGAGGTGGGTGACGGTGATCAGGCCACCGTCGTAGCGCTGCACGTTCGTCAGGCCGCGCGCCAGCAGCTCGAGCTTGCCCTGCGGGATCTCCTCGTACAGCCGCCGGTAGATCGCGTGCACGTCGATCCCGCCGTCGATCAGCTCCGCGGCCATCTCGTGCGCGCGCGACCCGGTGTTCTCGTACATGAAGCGGCCGGTGTCGGTCACGACACCCACGTACAGCGCCTCGGCGATCCGCTGGGTCGCCTCGACGCCGAGCCCCTTCATCAGGTCCCACACCATCTCGGCGGTGCACGACGCGGCCGGGTCGACGTGGTTCAGCGTCCCGAAGCGCGTGTTGTCGTGGTGGTGGTCGACGTTGAGGATGCCGCGCCCGGAGTCCTCCAGCGCGGCGGCCGGGGTGCGGTCGATGTTGCCGCAGTCGAGGAACACCATCACGCGCTCCGCGAGGTCCGTGGGCGGCTCGGTGACGAGGCCGTCGAGCTCGATGAAGCGGTACTCGTACGGGAGCGGGAACTCGTCCGCGGTCAGGAACGCCACCGCGTCCTTGCCGAGCGCGGCGAGCACCTGCTGCATCGCGGCGAGCGAGCCGACGGCGTCGCCGTCCGGGCGCTCATGCGTGGTCAGCAGGAACTTGTCGTTGTCGCGCAACACGCGCAGCGCCTGCTCGCGCGTGGACCCAGAGCCGTTGTCCGACATCACTGCGCGTCCGCCTCACGGTCGAGCAGCTCCTGGATCCGCTGGCCGCGGTCGGTGGTGTCGTCGTAGACGAACTCGAGCGTCGGCGTGTGCTTGAGGCGCAGCTCCTCCGCCACCCGCCGCTGGAGGTAGCCGTGGGCCGACCGCAGCCCGTCGAGCGAGCGGCGGCGAACCGCATCGGCGCCAAGCACCGAAACGTACACCCGCGCCTGGCGCAGGTCTGTGGTTGTTTGAACCGCTGTCACTGTGACGAATCCGACCCTGGGATCCTTCAACTCGGAGGTGATCGCGCCGGACAGGACCTCCCTCATGGCCTCGTCCACGCGACGCATCCGGTCGGCGGTCATCGTAGTGACTCCAGGTCGTTCCATGACGCGACGCGGCGCTCGACGCGGACGCCCTGCGGGAACCGGCCGTCCAGCATCCGGCACACGTTGTCGGCGGCGTCGTCGCAGCGGCCCGGCGAGCCGCCGGTGATCGCCACTGCGAGCGTCGACCGCTGCCACGTGTCCTGGTAGGCGACCTCCGCCACGGTTGCCCCGCAGCGATCGCGCAGATGGGCTTTCACGCGGTTCAGCTCCGCTCGTTTGCCCTTCAGCGAAGCCACGTCCGGGAAGTGCAGATGGACGCGCATGAGCACGACGAACGCCGGCTCCTCGGACACAGCCTCAGGAAAGCGTGCGCTCGACCTGCCGGGTCTCGTAGACCTCGAGCATGTCGCCTTCCTTGACGTCAGAGAAGTTGTTGAGCACGATGCCGCACTCGAAGCCGGCGGCGACCTCGCGGACGTCTTCCTGTACGCGTCGCAGCGAGGCGATCGTGCCGTCGTAGACGACGGCGCCGTCGCGCACGAGCCGCACCTTCGCGCCGCGCGTGACCTTGCCCTCGGTGACGTACGAGCCGGCGATCGTGCCGACCTTGGAGGCACGGAAGATCGCGCGGATCTCGACCTGACCGACGGTCTCCTCGACCTCGTCCGGGACGAGCATGCCCTGCATCGCGTCGCGCAGCTCCTCGAACGCGCGGTAGATCACCGAGTACGTGCGGATCTCGACGCCCTCGCGGTCGGCCAGCTGCGCTGCCTCGCCGACGGGGCGCACGTTGAAGCCGAGCACGACCGCATCGGACGCGGCCGCGAGGTTGACGTCGGACTCGGTGATGCCGCCGACGCCGGAGCGCACGACGGTCACCTGCACGTCGCTCTGCGGCAGCTTCGCGATCTCGTCCTCGAACGCCTCCAGCGAGCCGGACACGTCCGCCTTCAGCACCAGCGCGAGCTCCTGGAGCTCCTGCGCGCGGTACTGGTCGAAGATCGTCTCGAGCGACACCTTGCGGCCGCCGCGGCGGGCCTGCTGCTCGAGCTTGAGGCGCGTCGCGCGCTCGCCTGCGAGCGAACGGGCGCGGCGATCGTTCTCGACCGCGCGCACGTACTCGCCGGCCTCCGGCACCGAGTCGAAGCCGAGCACCTCGACCGGCTCGGACGGACCGGCCACCTTGACGCGCTTGCCGATGTAGTCGTTCATCGCGCGCACGCGGCCCCAGTGGGCGCCGGCCACGAGCGCGTCGCCGATCTTCAGCGTCCCGCGCTGCACGAGCACGGTGACGACGGCGCCGCGGCCCGGGTCGAGGCGGGACTCGATCACGACGCCCGACGCCTCGGTATCCGGATTGGCCTTGAGCTCCTCGACTTCTGCGAGCAGCAGAATCGACTCGAGCAGGTCGTCCAGGTTCTCGTGGGTCTTGGCCGAGACGTCGACGAACATCGTCTCGCCGCCCCACTCCTCCGGCTGGAGGCCGAGCTGTGTCATCTCGGTGCGGACGCGGTCGGGCGCCGCGCCCTCCTTGTCGATCTTGTTGACGGCGACGAGGATCGGCACGTCGGCGGCCTTCGCGTGGTCGACGGCCTCGCGCGTCTGCGGCTTCACGCCGTCGTCGGCCGCCACCACGATCACGGCGATGTCGGTCGACTGCGCGCCGCGGGCACGCATGGCGGTGAACGCCTCGTGGCCGGGCGTGTCGAGGAAGGTGATGATCTTGTCGCCGTGATGGACCTGGTAGGCGCCGATGTGCTGGGTGATGCCGCCGGCCTCGCCCGCGGCCACCTCGGTCTGGCGGATGGCGTCCAGCAGCGACGTCTTGCCGTGGTCGACGTGGCCCATGATCGTGACCACCGGGGCCCGCGGCTCGAGCTCCTCGTCGGTGTCCTCGAACTCCGGCTCGTCGCCGGCCTCGTCGGCCGCATGGACGATCTCGATCTCCTTGTCGAACTCGTCCGCGAGCACCTGGATCGCGTCGTCCGACAGCGTCTGCGTGAGGGTGGCCATCTCCCCCAGGCTCATCAGCTTCTTGATGATGTCCGGGATCGGGACGCCGAGGTACTCGCCGACGTCCTTGACGGTCGACCCAGAGTTCACCTTGATGACGTCGGCCTTCAGCGACGCGACGTCCTGCGCGGCCGGCTCGACGTAGCTGCCGCGGCGGCGGCGCCCACCGCGCCGTGGCGGGCGGCGGATCGGGCCGCCCGGCCCACCGCCGGGACCGCCGCCGGGTCCGCCGGGACCGCGGCGCGCAGCCTGCGAGTCGATCACGACGCGGCGCACGCCGCCGGTGGCACCGGGGGCGCGCTCGCCCTGCAGCGAGGAGCGCGTCGGGCGCTGACGCGGCGCGCCGTCGGCGCCGGTTTCGCCTTCGGCCTTGCCGGCCTCGGCCGGCTTGCCGTCTGCGTCCTTCGGCTGCTGCGCGGCCTTGAGGCGCTCCTGGCGCTCGGCGAGGCGCTGCTTGGCCGTCTCGGACGCCGGCTTGTCGAAGCCCATGCCGGTCTGTGCCGGAGCCGTCCGCTTGGCGGCGGCGTCGGGCTTGCCGTTGGACTCCTTCTTCGGCGGCTTGCCGGTGAGCGCGCGCTCGGCCTCGTGCTCGTCCACAGCCGACGCCGACGCCTTGACGTTAAGTCCGTAGGCGTTCAGCTTCGTCATGACCTCCGCGGAGGGCATGTCGTACTGCTTGGCTAGTTCGTGGACGCGCTTCTTGGCCATGTTTCAGTGAAGTCTACGGTGTCGTTTGGGATCGATACGGGCGCCCGGAAGGCGCGATTGAAGCCGCGTGCGAGTGCGGCGTCGAAGCAGTTGCGTGATGGATGAACCCAGGCGCCGCGGCCGGGGAGCCGGGCGTCGGGATCGGGCAGAACCCGACCCTCCACGGTAGCGAAACGATGCAGCGCCACCCGCGGGGCGCGCTCGCCGCACCCCGCGCATCGGCGTAATGGAACGTGACGCGTCAGGTCGTGCCGACGACGTCGGTGTCCTTGCCTTCCAGCGCCTGGTGGGTGTCCAGGCCGCAATAGCGGGAGCTCGGCAGGGCGGCGTTCGGGCACCGGCGGCCGTTCGCGAGGATCGCGTGGCAGCGGCCGCCAACGTCCTCGGCGTCCTCCTCGCCGTACCCGCCCTCGCTCTCCTGCTTGGAGAACTCGGTCTCGGACCGGATGTCGACGCGCCAGCCCGTGAGACGAGCGGCGAGGCGGGCGTTCTGGCCCTCGCGGCCGATGGCCAAGGACAGCTGGTCGTCGGGCACGATCACCGTCGCCTGCTTGGCCTCGTCGTCCACCAGGACCTCGCGCACGCGCGCCGGGCTCAGCGCCTTCGCGACGAAGCGGGCGGGCTCCTCGTTGTAAGGGATGATGTCGATCTTCTCGCCGCGCAGCTCCGACACGACCATCCGCACGCGTGAACCGCGCGGGCCGACGCAGGCGCCGACCGGGTCGACGCCGTCGGCGTGCGAGATGACGGCGATCTTCGAGCGGTAGCCGGGCTCACGCGCGACGTTGGTGATCTCCACCAGCCCATCGGCGATCTCCGGCACCTCGAGCTCGAACAGCTTCTTGATCAGCTCGGGATCGCGGCGCGAGACGATGATGCTCGGGCCGCGGGTCGAGGACGAGACCTCTTTGATGACCGCCTTGATCCGCTGCGAGTGGTCGTAGCGCTCGCCGTCGACCTGCTCGGACTTAGGCAGCAGCGCCTCGACGCGCTCGCGCAGCTGCACGAGCGTGTAGCGGGAGTCGGACTGCTGGACGATGCCGGTGATCAGCTCGCCGACACGGTCGCGGTACTCCTCGAACATCATGTCCCGCTCGGCCTCGCGGATGCGCTGCAGGATCACCTGCTTGGCGGTCTGCGCGGCGATCCGGCCGAAGTCGTGCGGCGTCACGTCGCGGGTGTCGATCTGGTCCTCGAACTCGGCCAGGCGCGCGGGGTCGATATCCGGCGCCTCGGGGATGATCACCTCGCCGGTCTCGGGATCGACACGGCGCTCCTCGAGCGTCGCGGCCTCCTCCGCCTCGTCGAGCAGCTGCTCCTCGAGGTCGGCCGGCAGCAGCAGCTCGTCGACGCGGAAGTCGCCGTTCTCGCGGTCCATCCGCACGCGGGCATAGCGCGCCGCGCCGGGCTGCTTCTTGTACGCCGAGAGGAGGGCGTCCTCCAGGGCCAGCATGAGCTTCTCCTCGGAGATGCCCTTCTCACGGCCCAGGACGCGCACGGCGTCGACGATCTCTTGCGACATGCGCTCAGTCCCCCAGAAGGTTGGATCGATGGATGTCGGCGTATGCGATCGAGACGACGCCCGTCTCGGCGGCGACGGTCACACCGTCGTCGCCGGCGTCGAGCAGCTCGCCGGTGAACGAGCGCCGCCCATCGTGGTCGCCGCGCGTACGCACGCGCGCGCGGTGGCCGAGGTAGCGGCGGAAGTGCTCCGGCTTGCTGAGCGGGCGCTCGGTGCCGGGTGAGGAGACCTCAAGCGCGTACTTCTCGCGCACCTCCGGCAGCGCCCGCGTCACGCGCTCGCACAGGGCGAGCGTTACGCCTTCGGGGTGGTCGATGAAGAGCCGGACCAGGCGACCGCCGGAAACCTCGGCGAGCAGCACCTCGACGTCCGGCTCCACCTCGGAGAGCCGGGCCTCGATGTCTGCCTGGATCGTGCTCATATCAAGTCACCCAATCTATGAAAAAAGCGGGCGAGCGCCCGCTTTCTTTGGCCTTGCGGCCACGAAAAAGCTGTGCGCGTGTTATAGCACCGGAACGCTCACGCCGCCTTGGCAGCGCGCTCTCTGTAGATGCGATAGTCGCGCCGTTCCGGGCGCAGTTGAGCGGCCAATGCGAGCGGCTTGCGGGCCTCCGCTGGACGGCCCAGCTCCATCAGCGCGCGACCGAGGCAGAACAGCGCGTAATCGTTGGTCGGCGCGCGCTCCACGACCGCCTCGAACTCGACGCGCGCCTCCTCGAACTGGCGTGAGCGGAAATAGGCCCGGCCGAGCGCTTCGCGGATCGAGGTCTTCTCCGGCTCGATCCCTGCGGCCTTCGAAAGTGGCACGGTCGCCTGGTGGAACTCCCCTGACTCGAGCAGCTCCGTGCCTCGCTTGAACAGGTCGTACACGTCCTCCATGTGCGCTATCGAGTGTAGGCGCTAATGAGTCCGCGGGGGCAGCGCCCACCACGCCCGCAGCCGGCCGCCGAGGCCTGTGCCGCGCGACAGCTCGGCGCGCAGCCCGCGGCGCTGCGCAAGCGTCGGCGCGCGTCGCCCGCTGCCGTAGCGCAGGTCCTTCACGGCGCGCACATACCCGGCCGCCGCGGGGCTGCGGGAGAAGCGCTGCTCGAGCGAGTTGAGCGTCGCGCCCGGGCCGGGATGGCGGCGGGTACGGCGCAGCGCGCGCTCGAGCTCGGCCAGCACGATCGCCGGCGGCGGCGTGGCCGCGCGGCGGCGGCGCCGGCGCAGGAGCACGAACGCGGCGCCGGCCAGGGCGAGCACGACGACGCCCGCGGCCGTGATCCAGCCCCACGGCGTCCCGCCCGTATCCGCCAGCCCGCGCCGGCCGGGGTCGGACGGCGCGTCGCCGCCGCCGAGGCTCGGCGGGCCGATGCTCCCGACCGGCCCGCCGCTCGTGCCGGCCTCGTTCGGCTGCGAGCGCGGCGGCGCGGACGCCGGGGTCGGGTCGAAGGTCACCCAGCCGATGCCCGAGTACCAGACCTCGACCCACGAGTGTGCGTCCAGGTCGCGGACCACGTACTCGCGCGTCTTGGCGTCGATCGAGCCGGAGGTGAAGCCGGTCACGACGCGCGACGGCACGCCGCCCATCCTCAGCAGCAGCGCCATCGCGCCGGAGTACTGCTGGCAGTAGCCGCTCTTGGCGTCGAACAGGAAGCCGTCGAGGTTGTACGCCGAGCGCGGCGGAGTCTCGCTGTAGGTGAAGCCGGCGCGCAGGTACGCCAGCACGGCCTGGACGAAGTCCTCCTGCGTCTCGGCGCCGCCCGCCAGCCTCTGCGCGAGCGCCCAGCTGCGGCGGTACGGGCCGTTCCGCAGCGCTCGCATCGCGACTGCGGTCGGCGCGGCCTGGGGGTTGCCCTCGAGGCGACCCTCGACGGGGTTGAACGTGTCGCCGAACTGCGGGAACAGGAAGTTGAACAGCGGCGCGCCCGTCTGCCCGATCGTGGTGCCGCTGCCGGGCAGGAACAGCTCGCGGAAGCGCGCGACGTCGGCGCGCGAGCCGGACGGCGGGGCGTCGCGGCGCTGCGACTCGTTCGTCTGCGGCGTGTAGACGACCGCGCTGTAGGCGTCACCGCGGCGCAGGTTGCGGCCGGCGACCCAGGTGCCGTCGCCGCGCGCCGTCTCGCGGATCGTCGGCGCGTCGACGAGGTCGGCGTAGCCGGCCGTGACGAACGCGCGGCTGCTCAGGTTGCGGATCGTGACCTTGATCTCCTGCGTGCCGTCCTGGAGCGCCTTCGGATCGTCGGGCGTGCTCGGATC
Organism: uncultured Solirubrobacteraceae bacterium; assembly: GCA_963792385.1. Lineage (GTDB taxonomy): Bacteria > Actinomycetota > Thermoleophilia > Solirubrobacterales > Solirubrobacteraceae > DASSUW01. Next base: position 514,747 of record CAWBVZ010000007.1, read on the forward strand.
GTCGCTCTCGGTGTCGGTCTGGGCCCAGTGCACCCCGTCGAGGAAGCCGTCGAGGTTCGCGGCCTTCCAGTACGCCGGCCGCCGGGTCGCCCGCACGCGCAGCAGCTCGCGGCCATCACGTGGCCAGTCGAGCGGTCCGTAGTCGTGGTCCCACGAGAACGAGGTGGTGCGCGCCGACGCGGCGCCGAGCGCCCAGCTCTCGTAGTCCCACCACGGCGTGCTGCGGTCCAGCGCGGGCGCGAGCATCAACGCCAGCACCGCCACGCCGGCCGCCACCAGACCGGCGTTGCTCGCGTCGCCGACGCGCAGCTTCTCCAGCCGCAGGAACGCGACCACGAGCAGCGCGAGCGCCGCGCCGCGCAGGAACTCGTTCTCGAAGTCGAGCGCCACCGCCGGGATCGCGTACAGCGCGACGAGCAGGCCGAGCGCCGGCGCCGGGAAGCCGATGCTCCCGCGCCGGGGCCAGAACGCGACGATGCCGGCGGCGGTGACGAGCACCGTGCCGCCGAGCGGGATCACCGTGCGCGTCCACTCCTCGACGCCTCGGTACGGGACGCGCACGCCGGGCAGCGACTCGATGCCGCGCCCGATGCCCGAGCTCAGCTCGCCCCAGCGGTCGGGCCGCAGCAGCTCGTCGGCGACGCCGCCGCCGAGCAGGGCGAGCGCGGCGGCCACCACGGCCACGCCGACGGCCGCGGCCTGCCGCGCGCGCGGACGCGTCGGGAACAGCCGGGCGACGCCGAGCATCCCCAGCATCGCCACGATGCCTGCGCCGAGCGCGTACAGCGCGCGGTTCGGCTCGGCCGGCTCGAGCAGCACCATCCAGTGCAGCGCCCCGAACGCGGCCAACGCGACGAACGCGAGCCCGCGCGCGGTCGGCACCGGCAGCGTCGGATCGCTCTGGTTCGAGCGCGAGGCCGGACCGGCGGCGCCCGCGGTGCTCATCCGGCCACGGCCTGGATCGCGGCTGCGGAACCGGTGCGCGTGGTGAGGTATCCCTGGCAGCCGGCGACCTCGAGCACCGGCCGGCGGTTCGGCAGCGATCCCGGGATCACAATGATGCAGCCGCCGGGCGTGCGGCCGAGGCCGCGCGGCGGGCGGTCGATCGGCCGTGCCACGACGAGCATCACGAGGCCACGCCGGTTCTGCGCCGCCACCAGCGACGGCCCGACGTTCTCGTCCATCAGCGCCAGCCGCACGTGCGCCGCCGGCCACGCCACGAGGTCCTTCTCGATCGCGTGCGCGCGGCGGTCGCCCGGCAGCAGCAGCGAGCAGCCGTTGCGGCGCGCGAAGTGCACGCACAGCGACGCGGCGGCGCGGATCGCGTTGTCGAGCGAGTCCTGCGAGGCGGGCGAGCGCGGGTCGAGCACCACGAGCGGCCGCGAGTCGGCCTCGGAGATCAGCTTGCGCTCCATCATCCCGTGGCCGCGCGCGACGGCGGGCCAGTGGATGCGCGATGCAGGTGAGCCGGGCTGATGCTCGCGCAGGCCGTCCAGCTCGGTCTCGGCGGCCGCGATCAATGCCATGCGGGCGTGCGCGGGGGTCGCGTCGCCGCCGCCGGCGGTGGCCCGCACCGGCAGGACGCGCGGGAGCACCAGCAGCTCGTCGCCGACGGTGCCGGTGACGACCCGCTGGGCGAGCCCGAACGGGTCGCGCAGCACGAGCGCGGGCGGCGCCAGCCGGCGGCGCCCGCGGCGGCCGAACGTCACCTCGACTCGTACCTTCGCGGTCCGGCGGCCGGCGCGGAAGCGCACGGGCTCGGGAAGCAGCGGCTCGTCGATCCAGCCGGGCGGCAGCGGGAGCCGGCCGGCCGAGGCGCGGATGCGCACCTCCAGCGGCTGCTCCTCGAGCACGCTGCGCGCGCCCAGCTCACGGGTGATCGAGGCGCCCCACGCACCCGCGCCGATCCAGCCCGCCGCGCCGAGCCCGAGCAGCGCGAGCGCCGAGCCGGTGACGTACAGCGGCTCGGCGTCGAACGTGCCGGCGACGACCAGCAGCAGGAGCCCGAGAGCCGCGCACCCGAGCGCCGACCGCATGGTCTTAGAGGGCCGGCGTGGCCGCGATCGCGTCGGCCACGATCGTGCCGCGCTCGACGCCCGCAGCCTCGGGAACGAGCATCAGGCGATGTGAAAGGACGGTCGCGGCGAGCCCCTGCACGTCGTCCGGGAGCGCGTGGTCGCGGCCCTGGACGAGCGCGCGCGCCTTGGCGGCCCGCAGCAGCATCAGGCCGGCGCGCGGCGAGGCGCCCAGCTCGACGCGGCTATCGGCGCGCGTGTGGCGCATCAGGGCGACGATGTAGTCGCGCAGGGCGCGCGACGCGTGCACGCGGTGAGCCGTCTCGACGGCCTCGAGGATCTCGGCGCGGTCGGTGACGGCCTCGAGGTCGAGGACGCGGTCGCGCGACTCGTGGCCGGCCAGCATCCCCGACTCCTCCTCGGCGTTCGGGTAGCCGAGCGAGACGCGGATCATGAACCGGTCGACCTGCGCCTCCGGCAGCGGGTACGTGCCCTCGTACTCGACCGGGTTCTGGGTCGCGAACACCATGAACGGCCGCGCCAGTTCGTGTGACGTCGCGTCGACCGTCACCTGACGCTCCTGCATGCACTCGAGCAGACCCGACTGGGTCTTCGGCGAGGCGCGGTTGATCTCGTCGACGATCACGACGTTCGCGAAGATCGGGCCGGGCCGGAACTCGAACCGCTGCTCGCGCTGGTTGTAGACGTTCGTGCCGACGATGTCGGCCGGCAGCAGGTCCGCCGTGCACTGCACGCGCGCGAACGCACAGTCGATCGAGCGCGAGACCGCGCGAGCGAGCGCGGTCTTGCCGACGCCGGGATAGTCCTCGACGAGGATGTGGCCCTCGGCGAGCAGGGCGACGATCACGTGCTCGAGCACGTCGTCCGTGACCTTCACGGCCTTGCGGACGTTTTCGGATATCCGGCCGGAGAGCGCGACCGCCGCCGCGACCTCGTGCGGGGCGACGGCCTCAGCCTCGGGCGTTGGCTCCAGGGGTTCCATTTAGCGCGGCACCTTCATGTCGGAAGATGAACGGCGGCTCAAGACCGCGTCCAGGATGGCGGTCGCGACCTCGGCCTTCGAGGCGCGGGGGACGTGCCGCTCGGAATCCGGCGTCACGATCGTAACCTCGTTCTGCGCGGTGTCGAAGCCGATGCCGGGGGCACCGATGTCGTTCACCACGACGGCGTCGAGGTCCTTGCGGGCAAGCTTCTCACGGCCGTACGCGATCGCCCCGTCGCCGTGTTCGGCGGCGAAGCCGACGAGCAGCTGGCCGGGGCGGCGGCGCGCAGTGAGCGTGGCGAGCACATCCGGTGTACGTACGAGACGCAGCGCGAGTTCCCCGCCCGCCTCATCCTTCTTCAGCTTGCCGGCGTGCTCGGCGTCGGGCCGGTAGTCGGCGACGGCGGCGGCCATCAGCAGTACGTCGGCGGCGTCGAAGCGCTCCTCGCACGCTGCGCCCAGCTCAGCCGCGGTCTGGACGTCGACGTACTCGATGCCGGAGCGGCGCGGGAGCGCGACGTTGGCGGCCACGACGGTCACCTCGGCGCCGCGCCGCGCAGCCTCGTCGGCGAGCGCGAAACCCATCCGGCCGGACGAGCGGTTGCCGACGTAGCGCACGGCGTCGATCGGCTCGCGGGTGCCGCCGGCGGTGACGAGCACCTTCAGGCCGTCGAGGTCGCGACCGGCACGCAGGGCGGCCTCGAAGGCCGCGAGCAGCTCCGGCGGCTCGGGCAGGCGACCGGTCCCCCACTCCCCCAGCGACGCGAGCGAGCCGGTGCCCGGCTCGAGCACGGTTACACCGCGCTCGCGCAGGCGGCTGAGGTTCTCCTGGGTGACGGGGTGCTCGTACATCGCCCCGTTCATGGCCGGAGCGACGATCAGCGGTCGCCGGCAGGCGAGCGCGGCGGCCGTCAGCAGGTTGTCGGCGTGGCCGCCGGCGAGCTTGGCGATCGTGTTCGCCGACGCGGGCGCGATCACGAAGGCGTCGGCGTGTTCGACCAGCTCGAGGTGCGAGATCGGCGCGTGGTCGGGCTCAGGGTCGCCGGGAAAGGCGCCGCGCAGCGGGTCCGGCTCCCACTCGGTGACGAGCACGGGAGCACCGGAGATCCCGGCGAACGAAGCGGTCCCGATGAAGCGGGTCGACGCCTCCGTCTGGATCACGCGGACAGCGTGGCCGGCCTTGATGGCAAGGCGTGCCAGCTCAAGCGCCTTGTAGGCAGCGATGCCGCCAGTGACGCCGAGCAGGAGGCGCGCCATCGGTCGCTGCCTTTCTTACTTAGCCGCGGTAGCGGTACTTGATCTTGCCGCTCGCGACCTCTTCGAGCGCGATCGTGAGGTAGTTCTTGGAGCCGGTGTCCACCATCGGGGGCGGGAACTCCTCGAACGTGCCCTCGCCGAGGTTGTGGTAGTACGAGTTGATCTGGCGCGCGCGCTTGGCGGCCACGATCACGCTGGCGTACGGCGAGTCCACATGCTGCAGCAGTCGGTCGACGCGCGGTGAGATCAAAAGGGTTCCTCCGTCGGATTCGTCCCACCAGATCCTAGCGCCGTGCGGACAACCTCCTCCAGCGCAACCACCGCATCGTCGAGTCGGTCGTTGACGACGACGTGCGGGAACTCGCGGCGCGCGCGCAGCTCCTCGGCCGCCGTCGCGAGCCGCTGCTCGACGTCTTCCGGGGAGTCGGTGCCGCGCCCGATCAGCCGCGTGCGCAGCGCCTCCTCGGACGGCGGCGCGACGAAGATCCGGATCGCCTCGGGCATCGTCTCCGCGACCTGGCGCGCCCCCTGCACCTCGATCTCCAGCACCACGGGGGCGCCGCGCGCCATCCGCTGCTCGAGGTCCGAGCGCAGCGTGCCGTAGCGCCGGCCGGAGTAGCCGGCGTGCTCGACGAACTCCCCGGCGCGGACGCGGCCGTCGAACTCGGCGTCGTCCATGAAGTGGTAGTCGACCCCCTGCGTCTCGCCCAGCCGCGGCTTGCGGGTGGTGGCCGACACAGACAGCTCGAGCTCCGGCACGCGCTCCAGCAGCGTGCGGATCAGCGTCCCCTTGCCGACTCCCGACGGCCCGGTGATGACGAAGACGCGCGGCACTGCGTCTAGCGACGCAGCATGGACACCAGCTCGGTGCGCTGGCGCTGCGAGAGGCCCCCGATGGTCTTCGAGGGCGAGATCCGGCACTGCTGCAGGACCTTGTTGACCTTGACGCGGCCGTACTTCGGGACTGCCAGCAGCATGTCGAACACCTTGGCGGTTTCGACGAACTCCGGCGGTTCCAGCAGAAGGTCGTGGATGCTCTGTCGTCCGGCCTTGAGATCCCGCTTCAACTGGGCGCGTCGGGTGCGGATCTCGTTGGCCCGCTGAAGGGCCTCCATACGCTGGTGGAGGGAGCGCTCAGGGGCAGCCACGGTGGGCTTGGCGGGCGTCTTGGTCGCTGGTGGCATCGGCGGCGAGTCTACATCCGTTCTTGCCAGGGACAAGCCGTTGGGCACGAATTCGCCTCGACCTCAAGTTGAGGTGAAGCCGCATGCAGGGGAGTTGACGGTAACAGGGGGCTTTGCAGGGGTTTTGGTGGACACGTGCGCTAGGCAGGCGAAGCTGCCGCGGCGCGTGCCGCGTTTGCAGGGAATCCTTCCTCCGCTCTGGACGCCTCGGCTGCGATACGTCCAGCGGCCAGGGGGTCCCGGAACGATTCTGTGCCAACCCCGACAAGATCTGCGCCCGCTTCGCGGAGCTCTTGCGCGTGGCGTCCTGACTGTACCCCACCCATGCCGACGATGGGGAGGTTGACGCGTTGCCGCACCTCGCGGACCTGGCTCAGGGCGATCGCTCGGACGGCGGGGCCGGATACGCCGCCGGTGCCACCACCGAGCCACGGCTCGTTCGGGCGATCCGGGTGCATCGCCATCCCGCGCAGGGTGTTGATCAGCGACACCGCGTCGGCGCCGTGCGACTCGGCCGCCGCCGCGACGTCGGCCGGCGACGCGCAGTTCGGCGTGAGCTTGACGATCAGCGGCTTGTCGGTGCGCGGACGCACGGCGTCGAGCAGCCCGGCGAGCTCGGCCGGGTCGGCGCCCATGATCAGCCCGGTCTTGACGTTCGGACACGAGACGTTGAGCTCGAGCGCGGCGACCTCGTCGCGCTCGGCGAAGGCGGTGACGAGGCGCGCGACTTCCTCGCGCGCGGCGCCCATCACGTTGACGATCAGCGGCACCGGCAGCTCGGCGAGGCGCGGGAGGTCCTCGCGCAGGTAGCCCTCGAGCCCCTTGTTCGGGAGCCCGATCGAGTTGATCATGCCGCCGGGCTGCTCCCACAGACGCGGCGGCGGGTTGCCCTGGCGGGGAGCGAGCGTGACGGTCTTGGAGACGAAGGCGGCGAACGGGAACTGCTCGTACAGCGCGTCGCCGAACGCGCGGTGCGCGGCGATCGCGTCGAACGTCCCGGAGCCGTTGACGATCCGGTGCGCCAGCTCGATGCCGCAGAACTCGATCACGCGTGCACCACCGCCTCGAGCTCGGCCGCGTCCAGGACCGGGCCGTCGATGCAGAGGCGGACATAGCCGCGGTGGGTGGGGACGACGCAGCCGAAGCAGGCGCCGTAGCCGCACGCCATGCCCGACTCGAGCGCGAGCTGCGCGGGCACGCCTTCGCGCTCGCACAACGCGCGCACGGCCTCGAGCATCGGCGGCGGGCCGCAGGCGTAGACCTCGGCGCGTGGGTCGCAGCCGAGCTCCGCGGTCAGGAGGGCGGTGACGAGCCCGTGGTGGCCGGCGGAGCCGTCGTCGGTGGCGATGCGCGCGCCTGGGATCAGCGCCGCGCCCTCGGCGTGTGCCGCGTCGCGGAAGCCGAGCAGCGTCAGCGCCGCGGCGCCGAGCGTGTCGCCCCAGATCGCCAGCGGCGCGATCCCGACGCCGCCGCCGACGAGGATCGGCCGGCGGCCGTCGCGCGGGCGCGCAAAGCCGCGCCCGAGCGGGCCGAGCAGGTGCAGCGTGTCGCCTTGGCCGAGCTCGCACAGGCGGTTCGTGCCGGGGCCGACGTCCTCGAGCAGGAAGTCGAGGGTGGCGTCCTCGTGCGCGCGGAGGACGCTGAACGCGCGCGGCAGGAACGGGCGCTCGTTCTTACCGCCGCCCCAGCGCTCGGCCGCCGTGAGCATGTAGAACTGGCCGGGATCGGGACGGGGGCCGTCGGGATCGTGCGCGGTGAGCACCACGTAGGGCCCGTAGTCCCGGCGTGACACCAGCTCAGTGGGGCGGCGAGAGAACGGCGCGAGCGTTCTGTCGCTCACGCCGATGCTCCATCCAATGCGGGGGTTCCGTTCCGGCCCGCGTGCAGGTCCTGGAGCGACACCACGGCCGGCTCCCCCATCCGCCCCGCCGAGATCGCGCGCGTGGCGGCCATGCCGCCGGCGATCGTGGTGATGCAAGGGATGCCGCGCGAGATCGCAGCGCGGCGGATCTCGTAGCCGTCGGCGCGCGCGGCCGTGCCGGTCGGGGTGTTGATGACGAGGTCGACGTCGCCGTTCTCGATCCAGTCGACCACGTGTGGGGAGCCCTCGCCGACCTTGTTCAGGCGCTCGACCGGGATCCCCATGCGCGAGATCGACGCCGCCGTGCCGCGGGTGGCGACGATCCGGAAGCCGAGGTCGTGGAGCTGAGCGGCGATCCCCATCACGGCCGACTTGTCGGTGTCGGTGACGGTCAGGAACACGGTGCCGGAGGACGGTAGCCGCGCGCCGGCGGCGGCCTGCGCCTTCGCGAACGCGGCCGGGAAGTCGGGCGCGACGCCCATCACCTCGCCGGTCGAGCGCATCTCCGGCCCGAGCAGCGCGTCGGCGCCGGCGAACCGGTCGAACGGGAGCACGGCCTCCTTGACCGACACGTGGTCGCCGCCCGGATCGTCCGGGAGGTCCATCGCGGCCAGCCGCTCGCCGAGCATCACGCGGCACGCGAGCTTCGCGAGCGGCAGCCCGGTCGCCTTCGAGACGAACGGGACCGTCCGCGAGGCGCGCGGGTTGGCCTCGATCACGTAGAGGTCGTCGCCGAGCACGCCGTACTGGACGTTGATGAGGCCGACCGTGCCGAGCGCCTGCGCGATCCGACTCGTCGCCTCGCGGATCTCCGTCAGCATCTCGGTGCCAAGCGAGTGCGGCGGCAGCACGCATGCCGAGTCCCCGGAGTGGATCCCGGCCTCCTCGACGTGCTGCATGATGCCGCCGATCCAGACGTCCTCGCCGTCGCAGATCGCGTCGACGTCGACCTCGATCGCGTTCTCGAGGAAGCGGTCGAGGAACAGCTCGCGGCCGTTGCCGTTGACCCGAGCCAGGTAGTCGCGCAGCCCTTCGAGGTCGTACACGATCTCCATCGCCCGCCCGCCGAGCACGTAGCTCGGCCGCACGAGCAGCGGCCAGCCGATCCCGGGCGCCGCGGCGAGCGCCTCGTCGGCCGAATGCGCCGTCGTGTACGGCGGCGCGCGCAGCCCGAGCTCGCGCAGCAGGCCGCCGAAGCGGCCGCGGTCCTCGGCAAGGTCGATCGCCTCCGGCTGCGTCCCGAGCAGCGGCACACCGGCCGCCTCCAGGCCGGCGGCGAGCTTCAGGGGGGTCTGACCCCCGAACTGGACGATCACGCCCTCCGGCTGCTCGACCGCGACGATCGCGAGCACGTCCTCGAGCGTCAGCGGCTCGAAGTACAGGCGGTCGGAGGTGTCGTAGTCGGTCGAGACGGTCTCTGGGTTGCAGTTGACCATCACGGCGTCGCGGCCGGACTCGCGGACCGTCATCGCGGCGTGCACGCAGCAGTAGTCGAACTCGATCCCCTGGCCGATCCGGTTTGGGCCGGAGCCGAGGATCATCACGCTCGGACGGTCGCCGCGGACGATCTCCGTCCGCACCGGCGGCCGCTCCCAGGCCGAGTAGAAGTACGGCGTCTCGGCCGCGAACTCGGCCGCGCAGGTGTCGACCGCGCGGTACGTGCGCTCACCCTCGAACGCGCCGTCCAGCTCGCGGAGCTGGCGCAGGAACCACAGGTCGATCCCGGTGCGAACGCGCAGCTCCTCCTCGGCGACGCCGCGGCGCAGCAGCTCGAGGACCACGTCGTAGCGGTCCGCCGACGGACGCTCGAGGCGATCGAGGAGCTCGGCGTCGGAGCCGGAGACGTCGGCCTCGGCGTCCAGCTCGCGCGAGCGCATCGCCTTCGCGAACGCCTGCCGGAACGTGCGCCCGATCGCCATCACCTCGCCGACCGACTTCATGTGCGTCGACAGGTCGGCGTCTACACCCGGGAACTTCTCGAACGCGAACCGCGGCCACTTCACGACCGCGTAGTCGACGACCGGCTCGAACGACGCCGGCGTGCGGCGCGTGATGTCGTTCGGGATCTCGTCGAGCCGGTAGCCGACCGCCAGCCGCGCCGCGATCTTGGCGATCGGGAAGCCGGTGGCCTTCGACGCCAGCGCCGACGAGCGCGACACGCGCGGGTTCATCTCGATCACCACCACCTCGTCGGTGGCGGGGTTGACGGCGAACTGCACGTTCGAGCCGCCGGTCTCGACCCCGACCGCGCGGATCACCGCGATCGCCTGGTCGCGCAGCAGCTGGTATTGGCGGTCGGTCAGCGTCTGCTGCGGCGCCACGGTCACCGAGTCGCCGGTGTGGACGCCCATCGGGTCGACGTTCTCGATCGAGCAGACGATCACGACGTTGTCGGCGCCGTCGCGCATCACCTCGAGCTCGAACTCGCCCCAGCCGATCACGGACTCGTCGATCAGCACCTGGCCGATCGGTGACGCCGCCAGGCCGCCCTCGACGATCCGCGCAAAGTCGGCCTCGGTGCGGGCGATCCCGCCGCCGCGGCCACCCAGCGTGAACGCCGGCCGGACGATCAGCGGCAGCCCGAACGCGTCGAGCGCGCGGCGCGCCTCGGCCAGGTTCGTGGCGATCATGTTGCGCGCGGTGCGCAGACCCGCCGCCTGCATCGTCTGGTCGAACAGCTCGCGGTCCTCGGCGCGGCAGATCGCGTCGTAGGTCGCCCCGATCAGCTCGACGTCGTAGCGCTCCAGCGTGCCGTCCTCGTGCAGCGCCTTGGCGAGGTTGAGCGCGGTCTGGCCGCCGAGCGTCGGCAGCAGCGCGTCCGGCCGCTCGCGCTCGATCACCTGCGCGACCGGGCCGGGCAGCAGCGGCTCCACGTAGGTCGCGGTGGCGAACTCCGGGTCGGTCATGATCGTCGCCGGGTTGGAGTTCACGAGCACGACCTCGTAGCCCTCCTCCAGCAGCACCTTGCAGGCCTGGGCGCCGGAGTAGTCGAACTCGGCCGCCTGGCCGATCACGATCGGGCCCGAGCCGAGCACGAGGATCTTGTGCAGGTCGTCTCTACGCGGCACTGGCGAACTCCCCAACGAAGTCGTCGAACAGGCCGAGCGAGTCGTTCGGACCCGGCCCCGCCTCCGGGTGGTACTGGACGCAGGCGGCCGGCACGTCGAGCAGCCGGAAGCCCTCGACGGTGCCGTCGTAGAGGTTCACGTGCGTCAGTTCCGCGGCTCCGAGGTCGGACTCGATCCGTTCGCCCGGCGTTCCGGCGACCGCGAACCCGTGGTTCTGGGAGGTGATCGCGATCCGGCCGGTGGCGAGGTCCTTGACCGGATGGTTCGCGCCGCGGTGGCCGAACGGGAGCTTGAACGTCTCCAGCCCGGCCGCCCGCGAGAGCAGCTGGTGGCCGAGGCAGATGCCGAACACCGGCTTGCGCACGAGCAGCGAGCGGATCGTCTCGACCAGATAGCCGAGCGCCGCCGGGTCGCCGGGCCCGGGCACGAGGAAGAAACCGTCGGGGTCGCGCGCCAGCAGCTCATCCGCCGGCGTCGTGCACGGGTAGAGCTCGAGCTGCACCCCGCGCGCGACGAACTGGCGGACGATCGAGCGCTTGATCCCGGTGTCGAGCGCGACGATCCGCAGCCCGCCGCCCTCGCCCTCGATCCGCGGCTCCGGCAGCGTCACCTCGCGCGCCAGGTCGCGCCCGACCATCGACGGCTCGGCGCGGACGCGGTCCATCGCCTCCCCCGCATCCATCGCCGCCGGGAAGATCCCGCCGCGCATCGCCCCGGCCGAGCGGATGTGGCGGACGAGCGCGCGCGTGTCGACCGCGGTGATGCCCGGCACGCCGTGCTCGGCCAGCCAGTCGAGCCAGCCCTGGTCTGCTCCCGGGGCGTCGGAGGTGTTGGTCGCCTCGCGCATGATCGCCCCGCCCGCGTGGATCCGGTCCGACTCCCACGCCCCGGCGCTGACGCCGTAGTTGCCGACGTGCGCCGTCGTGAAGGTGATCAGCTGGCGCGCGAAGCTCGGGTCGGTCATCGACTCCTGGTAGCCCGACATGCCGGTCGTGAACACCACCTCGCCGGTGACGTGGCCGGCGGCGCCGACGGCCACGCCGTCGAACCGCTCGCCGTCCTCAAGGAGGACAAACGCACTCACGTGCCGACCACCGCGAACGCGCGCTCCCGGTAGGCGACGCCGCCCGCCGCCACCGTGAGCAGCACGCGGCCCTGCAGCGCCCGGCCGGCGAAGCAGCAGTTCTCCGACCGGCTCTCGTAGCCGTGCTCGCCGACCTCCCACTCCGCCTCGAGGTCGACGAGGCAGAAGTCCGCCGGCCGGCCGACCTGCACCGACGGCAGCGGCAGGCCGAGCAGCGCCGCCCCGCTCGACAGCTTCTCGACGATCAGCGAGAGCGGCAGCGTGGCCGGCACCACGAGCTCCGTGTAGAGCGCCGCGAACGCGGTCTCCAGGCCGGTCGTGCCCATCGCGGCCTGCTCGAACGGCACCTCCTTGTCCTCGCGCGCATGCGGCGCGTGGTCGGTGGCGATGCAGTCGATCGTGCCGTCGCGCAGGCCCTCGATGAGCGCCTGCCGGTCGGCCTCGGTGCGCAGCGGCGGGTTCATCTTCATCCGCGTGTCGAGCTGCGCGAGCAGCTCGCGGTCGGTGAGCGTGAGGTGGTGCGGCGACGCCTCCGCGGTGATCTGCACGCCGACCGCCTTTGCGGCGGCGACCGCTTCGACCGACTCGCGGGCGCTCAGGTGCTGGATGTGGATCCGGCCGTCCTCGTAGCGGGCGAGCGCGGCGTCGCGCGCGATCAGCGTCGACTCCGAGACCGACGGGATGCCGGCGAGCCCGAGCCGCGCCGACACGGCGCCCTCGTGCATGACGCCCTGGCCGGACAGCGTCGGGTCCTCCTCGTGCAGGCACAGCACGCCGCCCGCGAGGCGCTGGTACTGCAGCGCCTTGCGCAGGATCCCGGCGCGGTGCACCGGCTTGCCGTCGTCGGTGAAGCCGAGCGCCCCGGCGTCGCGCAGCTCGGCCATCTCGGTCAGCGCCTCGCCGGCCAGGCCGCGCGTGACGCTCGCGAGGAAGCCGACCGGCACGCGCGCCTCGCGCCGAGCCTGCTCGCGCAGCGAGATCAGGACGGGCGCCGAGTCGATCGTGGGCTCGGTGTTGGGCATCGCCACGACGGCGACGTATCCGCCCGCCGCGGCGGCGCGGGTGCCGGTGTCGAGGTCCTCCTTGTGCTCCTGCCCGGGCGTGCGCAGGTGCACGTGCGGGTCGACGAAGCCGGGGAACAGGTGCCGTCCCTCGCCGTCGATCAGCTCGGCGCCGTCCGGCGCCTCGAGCGAGCCGGGCGCGCCGAGCTCGGCGATCTCGCCGCCGCGCACGAGCACGTCGTGCGGGGCGTCGATGCCGGTGCGGGGGTCGAGTACGTGGGCGCCGCGGACGAGCAGGTCGGCGGGCGGCGTCAGTCGCGAGTCCAACATCACGCGAGCTGCGGCGCCGGCGCGGACACGATCGCTTCTCCCTGCGGCGCTCCGCGCCCGGCGAGTAGCTCGTACAGGACCGCCATCCGCACGACGACGCCGGCCGCGACCTGCTGGCCGATGATTGCCTGCGGCGAGTCGATCACCTCGGCGGCCAGCTCGACGCCGCGGTTGACCGGGCCGGGGTGCATCAGCACCTGGCGCGAGCCGAGCCGGCGCCCGTCGATCTGGTAGCGCGCGGCGTACTCGCGCAGCGACGGCACGAACGAGTCGGTCATCCGCTCGTGCTGCATCCGCAGCGCGTAGACGACGTCGGCCTCGCCGAGCCGGTCGAGCGAGTACTCGACCGCGCAGCCGAGCGATTCGACGTCGCGCGGGATCAGCGTCGGCGGCCCGCAGACCGTCACCTGGGCGCCCATCCGGTTGAACGCGTGGATGTTCGAGCGCGCCACGCGCGAGTGCAGCACGTCGCCGACGATCCAGATGTTCGCGCCGTCGAGCGTGCCGACCCGGTCGCGCAGCGCGTAGACGTCCAGCAGCGCCTGCGTCGGGTGCTCGTGCTTGCCGTCGCCCGCGTTGACCACGCCGGCGTCGGTCCAGCCGGCCACCAGGTGGGCGGCGCCGACGTGCGGCGTGCGGATCACGATCACGTCCGGCCGGTAGGCCGAGAGTGTCTGCACGGTGTCCTTGAGCGACTCGCCCTTCTCGACCGCCGAGCCGCCGGAGGAGACGTTGACGACGTCGGCGCTGAGCGACTTGGCTGCCAGCTCAAAGCTCGAGCGGGTGCGAGTGGATGCCTCGTAGAAGAGGTTCAGCACGCGCCGGCCGCGCAGCGCCGGCACCTTCTTGATCTCGCGCTCGGAGACCTCGGTGAACGACTTCGCGCGGTCCAGGATGCGCTCGATCGCCGAGCGATCGAGGTCCTCGATCGAGAGTAGGTGCCTCATGCCAGCGCCTCCTGGAGCGTGACGATGGCGACCTCGTCGATCCCGTCGATCTCGGTCACCTGGACGTTGACCCGCTCGCCGCGGGCCGTGGGAAGGTTCTTGCCGACGTAGTCGGGGCGGATCGGCAGCTCGCGGTGGCCGCGGTCTGCGAGCACGGCGAGTTGCACGCGCGCGGGGCGCCCGTAGTCGAACAGCGCGTCGATCCCGGCGCGCGCAGTGCGGCCGGTGTAGAGGACGTCGTCGACCAGCACGACCGTGTAGTCCTCGAGCCGGAACGGCAGGTGCGACGAGTGCACCGCCGGGTCGACCGGTCGGGTGGCGACGTCGTCGCGGTAGAAGGCGATGTCGATGTCGCCGAGCGGGACCTCGGCCTCGAGCAGGTCGCAGACCAGCCGGTGCAGGCGGGTGGCGAGATGGGCGCCGCGGCGATGGATGCCGACGAGCGCCACGGCCTCGCCGGCGTTCTTCTCGACGATCTCGTGCGCGATGCGAACGAGCGTCCGGCGGATATCGTCCTCGTCCAGGACGACCTTGGCGTGGGTCATTCGCACGTTCCTTCCTGGCCTCGCGGGACCGGGTTAAAGGGACTGCGAGGCAACTTAGCAGCGCGCGCGGACGCGCCGGACCACCGGCGTCAGAGCGTCGGTGCCGCGGCGGGCTCTGGCTCGCGCTCGGGCTTGACCAGCATCGGCTCGCCGCGCTCGGGGAACGGCACGGCGATCGCGTCGAAGTCGCGCGGGACGACGGTGTTCGCGAACACCGCGCGCGCCTCGTCGCGGACCTCGCGCGGGAAGTACCGGGTCGAGAGATGGGTGAGCGCCAGCATCCGGACGCCGGCGTCGCGCGCGGTCTCGGCCGCCTGGTGGGCGGTCGAATGGAAGGTGTCGCGCGCGCGGGCTCGGTCGTCCTCCATGAACGTCGCCTCGTGCACGAGCAGGTCGGCGCGGTGCGCGAACACCTCGACCGCCTGGCACGGTGCCGTGTCGCCGGAGATCACGATCCGGCGGCCGGAGCGCGACTCCCCCATCACCTGCTCGGGCGTCACGCCGTTGACCGTCTCGCCGCGCTGGAGGCGGCCGAAGTCGGGACCCTCGCGCACGCCGAGCCGGCGCGCTTCCTCGACGTCGAAGCGCCCGGGCCGGTCGTCCTCGACGAACGCGTAGCCGTACGCCTCGACGCGATGCTTGACCGGGAACGGCGTGATCAGGAACGAGCCGAAGCGGACCTCTTCATGCGGCTCCAGCTCCGCCAGCTCGAGCGGGTAGTCGGTGCGCCCGATCAGCGGTCGCAGGTGGGCGAACAGCTGGTGCAGCCCGGGCGGCCCGTAGATCGTCAGCGGCCGCTCGCGCGCCCGCAGGTCGAATGTCTTGACCATGCCGAGCAGGCCGAGCCAGTGGTCGAGGTGGTAGTGCGTCACGAACACGCAGTCCAGCTCCGGCAAGCCGACGGAGCGCAGGAGCTGCTGCTGCGTGCCCTCTCCGCAGTCGAACAGCAGACGGTGACCGCCGGCCCGCAGCACCAGTGCCGGTAGACCGCGGCGTGCGGTCGGGACCGAGCCGGCCGTGCCGGCGAAGAACAGGGAGAGATCCACGGGGAGATGCCGAGGTTAGAGGGGCACGCGCCGGCGCTGCTCGGCGCGCGTGAGCAGCCACACCCCGGCGCCTGCGACGACGAGCCCTTCGACCAGCAGCAGCAGCCGGTAGTCGACGAACGCGACGAGCAGGGCGCCGAGCGCTATCGAGAGCGTCTGCGGAGCGCCGACGAAGACCTCGACGGCCGAGTACACCCGGCCCTGGAGCGGCCCCGGCGTCGTGCGCTGGAGCAGCGTGAAGAGCGCCACGACGATCCAGGGGATCCCGATCCCGAACAGCACCAGGCCGGCCAGAACGACGCTCAGTGTGCCGCTCGTGAGGAGCGTGACGCCGACCGAGAACACCACCATCCCGAGCCCGGCAACGGGACCCTCCCCGGCTCGCCGTACGAGCGCGGCGGCGGTCAGGGCGCCGGCAACCGCGCCGATCCCCTGCACCGTGATCAGCACGCCGACGAACGTGGCGTCGCGGCCGAGACCCGTGCCGGCGACCTCGAACGTCAGCGTCTCGGAGAAGCCGATCACGAGGAGCGCGGCCGCGCAGGCGAGCGTCATCTGGCGCAGCCGGACGACCTCCCAGAGGTGGCGGGCGCCGGCCGCGAGCTCGGCGAGCACGTCGCCCGTGCGCGGCGCGGGCGGCGGCTCGGTCACCCGCATGCGTGCGAGGGCGGCGGCCGCGAGCACGAACGTGGCGACGTCGAGCAGTGCCACTGCCGCTCCGCCGGCGGCGGTGAACAGTGCGGCGCCGGCGAGCGGCGCGACGAGCCGGAGACCTTCGCGGCCCGTCTGGAGGATCCCGTTGGCGTCGGCCAGCTCGTCGGCCGGCAGCATCGTCGCCAGCAGCCCCGACTGGCCGGCGCCGAGGATGCTGAACGAGAAGCCGTACGCCAGCGTGACGGCATAGAGGATCCAGACGTCGCCGCGGTCGTGGACGGCGAACAGCGGCAGCACAGCAACCGCGGTGAGGAGGTTGGCGGCGATCAGCAGCGGGCGGCGGCGCACGCGGTCGACGAGCAGCCCGGACAGCGGCGACAGCATCTGCGGCGCGGAGAGGAAGAACACCACCATGCCGGCGGCGGCGCTGCTGCCGGTGAGGATCTTCGCCCACACCCCGAGCGCCAGCCACAGCGCGGTGTCGCCGAACACCGACAGCGTGTGTCCGACGACGTAGAGCCGCATGTCGCGGCGCGCGAGCACGCGGCGCATCAGGGATCGACCGGGTAGTAGAACGCCACGTGCTCGATCGGCCGCGAGCCTTCCGGCCGCTTCGACGGATCGGCGATCCGCTCGCGGTAGCGGAAGAGGATCGCGAGCAGCTCGTCGTTGAGCTCCTTCATCTCCTCCGGCGTCACGTACAGGGTCATCTGGTCGGAGCCGGTGACCTCGCGCCACACGTCCGGGAGGAGCTTGCGCTGCTCCATCCCCGCTCGCGCGCGTGACAGCCAGCGCTCCTGCACGACGCGGGCCAGCGCGCCGGCGGCCAGCGCCGTGTCCGCGTCTTCGTGCACGTCGGTCATCCGCATCCCGACGTTCACCAACCGCCATGGCCGCTGGCGCCCGGTCCCGCCTTCGGCCTCCTCGACGAAGCCGTACTTGGCGAGCTGGCGCAGGTGGAACGAGCAATTCGACGGGCTCTCCCCCACGTGCTCGGCGGCTTCGGTGGCGGTCAGCTGCCCGTGGTGGGCGAGCGCCTCCAGCAGCGACAGCCGGGCCGGGTGGGCCATCGCTCGCATCGCCTTGGGGTCCGTGATCTCCCGCGGTCCTTCGAAAGCCATGTTTCGAAAGATATCTTTCGAAGTCCACTATGGCAAGTCGTTGAGTGAATTCAACGGGCCTCGCCCTTGCCACCGGACCGCTGCTGGGTTGTGATGCAGCGAGCGGACGAGGCTGTGGTGGGTGGCAGGTCGCCGCCGCCCACCCGCACCGGCGCGGGGCCCCGCCTTACAACGGCGGGACCCCGCAGCCGTGTAGGGACTAGTCGGAGAGCCGGAACAGCTCGCGCGCGGCGAACGCGGTGCCGGCGAAGTCCGAGAACACGCCGTCGACGCCGAGGTCGAAGAGCTGCAGGTACTCCTCCAGCGGGTTGCCGCCGTAGTCGGAGAGCAACCGGTGCGACTCGTTGCGGAACGTCCACGTGTGGATCACGAGCCCGCGGGCGTGGGCGCGGCTGATGAGGCTGGTCGGCGGCAGCGCCTTGCGGTCGGTGTCGTTGACCTTGCCGTCGCCGTTCGCGTCGGCGACGGAGCCGTCGGGGTTGAGCTTGATCGCCTTCGAGGGGACGATGTAGACCTTCCAAGGTCCGATCCCGTCGGCGTACTGGTCGATCTCCGCCAGGCCGGCATCGGTGGCGAAGAAGCCGAACGTGCGCGCCTGGAGCCGCGGGTCGCCGGAGACCGTCCAGTCGTACGGGCGGTCGAACGGCGCGATGTACTCGAGCGAGCCGTCCGGCTTGATGTCGTAGGCGTCCACGAGCTGGACGAGCGGCACCGGCGTCATCTTGTTGAGCTTGCGCAGGTTGGACTGCTCGAACGACTGGATGAACACCTTCGCGCCCTTGTGGTTGAGCCCGGCGCGCTTCAGGGACGCCACGAGCTTGGCCTCGAGCGGGAGTCCGAGGCGTTCGTGGTAGGTCGGGTGCTTGGTCTCGGGATAGATCCCGATCTCACGGTGCAGGCGCTTGGACTCGCGCTGGACGAGCGCGATGACCTCGTCGAACGTCGGGATCTTGAACTTGCCGTTGAACCGCTGCGGGCGATCCGCGAACGGCTGCACCGCCCGCAGGGTCTTGATCTCCTTGAGCGTGAAATCGGAGACGAAGAAGCCTTCCTCGGAGGCGCCGTCGACGACTCCGGTGCGCTTGCGGTTCGCGAACTCCGGGTGGCTCGCGACGTCGGTGGTCGCGATGATGTTCGGCTCGTGGCGGGCGATCAGGACGCCGTCCTTGGTCGACACGAGGTCGGGCTCGATGTAGTCGGCCCCGAGCTTGATCCCGAGCGCGTAGCCCTCCAGCGTGTGGTCGGGCAGATAGCCGGCGGCGCCGCGATGGCCGATCACCAGCGGATCGTCGTTCGGTGGGTGGTGGGCCGCCGCCACCGGTGGTGCGATCACCGCGACCGCCATCAGTGCCATCGCCAGCCGGATCACGCGTGTACGCATGACTCCCTCCCCCATCCTCGTTTGCGGATGCGGCGAGCCTAATCGAGTTCGAGCAGCTCGAATGTGATCCGAGCGTGATCCACGGTCGCGACGCCCATCGTGTGATGGGGCGCCCGGCGGCGCTCGGTCGGAGAGCCCGGATTGAAGATCGTGAAGCCGGCCTTCTGCTCGAGCAGCGGCAGGTGCGAGTGGCCGAATACGACCGCGTCGGCGTCCGGGAAGCGGGCGCGCAGATGGGCGAGCCGGCGGTCTGCGGGGCCGGCGTCATGGACCATCGCGATCCGCGCGCCGCCGGCCTCGACGATCCGGGTGAGCGGGAGGCGGGCCTGGAGGTCAGCGGAGTCGACGTTGCCGCGCACGGCGTGGACTGGCGGTCCGAGCGACTCGAGGTACGCGAGGACGGACGCCTCGATCAGGTCGCCGCCATGCAGGATCGCGTCGGCGTCGCGGAGGCGCTCGACGCAGGCGGGCGGGAGCGCGCGGGCGCCGCGCGGAAGGTGCGTGTCACTGATGATCGCGAGGCGCATCGGCGACCAGCCGCTCGATCAGGTCCGCGGCCGTGGCCGTGCCAGGGGTCGCGGCGAGGCGGGCCGACAGCGCGGCCAGCCGGTCGTGCAGCGGGGCGTCGGCGAGCAGCCGCTCGATCGCGCCGGTGAGCTCCTCGGGCGCGTGATGGTAGGTGTCCAGCCGGATCCCGAAGCCGGTCTCATGGAGACGCTGGGCGTTGTCGTACTGATCCCAGAACAGCGGCAGCAGGACGGTGGGGCGGCCGAAGCGCAGCGCCTCGGTGACGGTGTTGTTGCCGCCGTGGGTGATGACGACGTCGACGTGCGGCAGCACCGACACCTGTGGCAGGAACTCCGCCCCGGTCATGTTGCCGGGCAGCTCGAGCTGCTCGTGCTGCGGCCCCTTGGAGACCACGACGCGGTAGCGCGTGCCGGCGAGCGAGCCGATCAGCGTGCGCATCAGCTCGACGTCGCCTGACCCGAGCGAGCCGAGGCTGAGATAGATGAGCGGGCCTTCGCCCTCCGGCGGCTCCCACGGCGCGTCCGTCTCGCGCACGCTCGTCTGCAGGTTGTGCCAGGTCGCGGCCAGCGGCTCGGCGCGCGCGTAGTCGACCTCGTCGGGATACAGGTACAGGTTCAGGTGCGGGCTCGTGTGCACGAGCTCGAGGTCGGGCAGGCCGGGCGCGCCGCGCTCGCGGCAGAAGGCGTCGAAGTCGGCGTGCAGATCCTGGTGCGTGCGGCGCTGCTCCTCGCGGTACTCGGCCCAGCCCGCGCGGTCGCCCGCGGGGTAGCCGGAGAACGTCGGCGGCACATCCGCGTCCTTCAGCTCGGCGGGGTTGCAGGAGACGATCCGCACCCACGGCACGCCCGAGGCCGGCAGCGCCGCGAAGCTCACCACGTTGTCCTCGACGATCACGTCCGGGCGGACGTCGTCGATGATCTCGTGCAGCCGGTCGTCGACGTACTTGGCCCCGTCGACCAGCGCCTGAAAGGTCGGCGCGATGAACTCGCCGAGCTGCTCGATCGTGGGCTTGCGGAACACGGGAGCGGTCTCGCGGATGAAGTCCTTCCAGAACTGGCCGGGCTCCTCCTCGGTCTCCGGCGGCGGCGTGAGCCGCATCAGCCGCTCCTCGAATCCCTGCGCCTCGAGCGCCCCGGCGAACGACTCCTCGACGATGAACACGACCCGGTGGCCGCGCCGCCGCAGCACGTCGCCGATGCCCACGCAGTTGTTCGTCGGCCCGTACGCGCTCTCGGGGAAGAAGGCGATCGTGCTCATGCGGGCGCACGGTACCTGGCCGCCGCGGTGGCCCGCGTGGGCCACCGCGGTCGAGCAGGTCTAGGACAGGCGGAGGACGCGCACGCCCATCGTGTAGTTCGCGTCGTCCTGGGTGAAGAGGGTGACCCAGATCGGGCCGACGACATCATGGGACACGTTCGGATACTGCATCTGGAGCGCGTTCGTCCCGTACGGGCCCCACACCTTCGATCCCTTGATGTGGATGTAGGCCTCGTCCTCGAAGCCGTCCTCCGTCTCGTACGCCCGCAGCGTGTCGATGAAGATGCGGTACTTGGGCTGCGGAGGACTCGGCGGATGCGGCGGCGGCGGGTCGTCCGGCTCCTGGTGGCAGCCCTGCGGCGGGCAGGCGGAGGCGGTGGGCGGCGCACCGAGCGCGATGGCGACGGGGATTGCCAGCAGCACGAGCAGCGCCGCCAGCAGCGCCCGGCCGGGTTTGAACTTGAGGGACATCGTGTCTCCTTCTCGAGGGTCAGAGAGGGAAGACGGCTACGGCCGCGCTCTATTCCGTCAGTCGATCCTGGCTAAGCTCCCTCGCCAGGCGCCCGTAGCTCAGTGGATAGAGCGCTCGCCTCCGGAGCGAGAGGTCGCAGGTTCGAATCCTGCCGGGCGTATTCCGCGTGCTCTTCCCGACGGTCCAGTTCGCCCTGTTCTTCCCGCCCGTCCTGGCCGTCTCGTGGGCGCTGATGGGGCGTCAGCACCTGTGGAAAATCTTCATCGTCGCGGCCAGCTACGCGTTCTACGCGTCGGCGAACTGGCGGTTCTGCCTGCTGCTGGGCGGCGTGACGATCGGCAACCACATCGGCGCGCAGCTGATCCGGCGCACGGGCGACGAGCGGCGCCGGAGCCACATCCTCACCGCCACCGTGACGCTCGACCTCGCGGTACTGGCGGTCTTCAAGTACTACGGGTTCTTCGTCGAGAGCACGGCGGAGGCGCTCGACGAGGTCAACCTCGGCCTGCCGCTGCCGCTGGTGACGATCGCGCTGCCCGTCGGCATCAGCTTCTTCACGTTCCAGGCGATCTCGTACGTCGTCGACGTCAAGCGGCGGCTCGTGGAGCCCGCGAGCCTGCTCGACGTCGCCGTCTACCTGAGCTTCTTCCCGCACCTGGTCGCCGGCCCGATCGTGCGTGCGAGCGAGTTCCTGCCGCAGCTCGCGACGCCGCGCGATCCGACCCGGGTCGCGGTGGGATCGGGGCTGGTGCTGATCGGGCTGGGCCTCGTCAAGAAGGTGGTGATCGCCGACTACCTCGCGCGCGCCATCGTCGATCCGGTGTTCGCGGTGCCGCAGCTGTACGCCGGCCCGGACGTGTGGCTCGCCGCTTACGCCTACACGGCGCAGATCTACTGCGACTTCTCCGGCTACACCGACATCGCGATCGGGCTCGCCCTGCTGATGGGCTACGTCTTCCCGCAGAACTTCCGCAGCCCGTATCGCGCGACGGGCTTCCGTGACTTCTGGCGCCGCTGGCACATGACGCTGTCGCGGTTCCTGCGCGACTTTCTCTACATTCCGCTCGGCGGGAGTCGCGGCAGCCGGCTGTTCACCTACCGAAATCTGATGATCACGATGATCCTGGGCGGACTGTGGCACGGAGCGGCGTGGACGTTCGTCGCCTGGGGCACGTTCCATGGCCTCGGCCTCGTCGCCGAACACGCGCTCGGTGGCCGGATCCGGACCCCTGCGTGGCTGCGCTGGGCGGTGACGTTCCACCTCGTCGTCTTCGGCTGGATCCTGTTCCGCTCCGAGGACCTCGCCGTGGCCGGCACGTTCCTGTCGCGCCTCGTGGTCCCCGGCGAGGCCACGCTCTGGACCCCGGCCATCGTCGTGGCGATCGTCATCGTGATCGGCCTGCAGCTGCTGCCGTCACGTCCGGTCGAGCGGTTCCAGTTCCGGCTCGAGCGGGTCCGCCCGCTCGTACTCTCGGTCGGCTTCGCCGTACTCGTCGCCATCGTCGGTGCCACCGTGTCCTCCCAGGGCGTCGCCCCGTTCATCTACTTCCGCTTCTGAGATGCGCCACAAGACCGACGACAGCCTGATGAACCGCTTCGACGAGCACGGTCTGCGCTGCTTCCGCGCCCGCGACGGGATCGCGGCGATCCTGCTCGCGGCGCTGCTGCTCGTGCTGTTCGAGGGAGCGTCGATCCGCAACGCGGGCGAGCAGATGAACCCGGGCGTGGGCCGGGACCTCGTGCTGCTCGTCGGAAAGCCGGCGGGCTGGCTTGCCGACCAGCTGCCGCTGGCCGGCATCGCGCACGACGCGACCGCGTGGCTGTCGCCGGACGAGGAGCTCGCGGCGGCGGACAAGTTCGACGTCGCCGCGCAGCAGACCGGCACCGCCGCCGGCGCGCTGGCGCCGATCACGGCCGCCGCCTTCGACCCCGCCGACATCGGCTCCAAGCCGGAGCCGCGGCGGCCGCTGCGCAAGCTGCTGGTGACGGGCGACTCGCTGTCGACCCCGCTCGACGTGCAGCTCGCGCGCCGGCTGACGCCGCAGGGCGTGGAGGTCGTCCGCGATCCGCACCTGGGCACCGGGATCTCGAAGAGCTTCACCGTCGACTGGGGCCAGCTCGCCGCGAGCCAGGTCAGGCGCGAGCGGCCGGACGCCGTGGTGGTGTTCATCGGTGCCAACGAGGGCTTCCCGATGCCCGGCGCCGGGGGTGGCGAGGTCGAGTGCTGCGGCCCGGACTGGGCGGCGGCGTACGCCACGCGCGTCCGCCAGATGGCGGACACCTACCGCCGCGACGGCGCCGCGCGGGTGTACTGGGTCACGCTGCCGACGCCGCGCGACCCAGACCGCCAGAAGATCAGCCGCGTCGTGAACGCGGCGATCGGCGTGGCGGTCGCGCCGTGGCGGGCGCAGGTGCGCGTGGTCGACGCCGTGAAGACGTTCACGCCCGACGGCTATCGCGACGCGATGGACGTGCGCGGCCGGCGCACGATCGTGCGCGAGGCGGACGGGATCCACCTCAACGAGGCCGGCGCCGGACTGCTCGCCGACGACGTGCTGGTGCGGATCGGGCAGGACTTCGTGTACGAACCCGGACGTTGACCCGCTCATGCGGCGCACTAGGATCGCCCGGATGATCCATCAGATTCGACTCGGCGGCTGCATCGCCGCGGCCTGTCTCGCGGCGATCTTCGTCGTCGCCGCCCCCGCGACCGCCGCCGCTCGCTCGTGCTCCGCGCCGGACTATCCGGGCTCGGGCTACTTCACGTCGCTGAAGGTCAGCCACGTCGGCTGCAAGTCCGGCAAGACCGTGACGCTCGCGCACTACCGCTGCCGCACCGAGCACGGCAAGAAGGGCCGCTGCAAGCGGCGCGTGCACGGCTACCGTTGCTCCGAGCAGCGGAACTCGATCCCGACCGAGATCAACTCGCGCGTGACGTGCAAGAAGGACTCGGCGCGGGTCGTCTACACCTACCAGCAGAACACCTGATCGCGGCGCGCCTGACATTCGCCGCGCTTCTGGTGGCGCTGATCGCGGCCACGCCGGCGGAGGCGGCTCCGAAGTGCTTCGGGGCCGCGGCGCGCGACGCCCAGCGGCAGTGCGAGAACTCGCGGCTGCGGCTCGTCGTGCGCCCGACGCCCGACGAGGCGGCTGTAACGCCCAACCTCGCGTGCACGCGCGCCCAGCTGACCGAGGTGCTCGACCAGTGCGCATACGGCCGCTCCGCCGAGGCGGCGCGGGAGACCGTTGCGATGATCGGCGACAGCCACGCCGCGCACTGGCGCGCCGCCCTTGCCGTCGTGGCGAAGCGAAAGCACTGGCGGGTGCTCGAGATCGCGCGCCCGCACTGCCCGCTGACGACGGCGACGCCCGACTCCGGCGAGCCGGTTTCGTCGGAGTGCGGAGCGTGGAACCGGGACGTCAGCTCGTGGCTGGCCGCGCATCCCGAGGTGCGGACCGTGTTCGTGTCCGCCAACGCACAGGCGCCGATCGTCGCCAAAGACGGGCACACGGCGTACGCGACGCGCGTCGCCGGCTACGTGCAGGCATGGCAGGCGCTTCCGGCCTCGGTGCAGCGGATCGTGGTGATCCGCGACAACCCGACGGACCGGACGGGGACGCACGACTGCGTGCGCCGCGCGATCGCGAAGCGGCGGCCGGCAGGCCCCGCATGCGCGACGCTGCGGCGAGTCGTCCTGCCGCGCGACGCGGGCGTCGCGGCGGCGCGGCGGCTGCATGAGCGGGGAGCGCGGGTCGTCGACCTCACGCGCTATTTCTGCGGCCGCCGCCACTGCCTTCCGGTGGTGGGCGGCGTGCTCGTGCACAAGGACGTCGACCACCTCACCCAGCTGTTCGCCGGCACGCTCGGGCCGTTTCTGCTGCGCCGCATCGACGACTCCGCCGACCTTCCGGCGGCGGTACTGTCCCGGCCATGCTCTGCCTGCTTACAGCCCGGCACCTGAAGCCGGGCGCAAACGAGGAATTCCGCAAGAGCTGGACCCCCGACCGGTGGCACGGCCGTCTCGTTCGGGCCTACCACATCCAGAACCAGGACGATCCGACCGAGGTGATCACGGTCGGGTTCTTCGACGGCACCGCGGAGGACATCGACGCGATGCGCGACGACCCGGAGTGGATGGCCGGCGAGGAGCGCCGGCTACGGCGGATCGCGCCGCTCGAGGAGTCCGTCCGGCTGGCCGGAATCTACGAAGTGGTCGACGAGATCGTGCCCGACCGCTAGCGCTCGCCGCTCACGCCCAGCCCATCGGCTCGTAGCCGCTGGTCCGCGGCGCCGAGATGATGAGCACGGCGGCCGGCTCGTCGCCGCGATTGACGACGGTGCGCTTGAGGTGCGGGTCCAGGCGCGCGAACGTGCCCGCCGGCGTCTCGATCTCGCGCCCGTCGACCACGAGGCTGGGCGAGCCGCTGAGCACCAGGAAGACCTCCTCCTGGTCGCGGTCGATCTCGTCGTGCTCCGGGATCCGCTCGCCGGCCGGGATCTCCACCAGGTTCATCCCGAACGCGGTCACCCCGAGTGAGCGCCGGGCGAGCAGCCAGTTGCCGGTGCGCTCGAGATCGTCGCGCCGCCGGATCGTCAGACCATCGAGTTCCATGTCATCGCCCCAGCATCGACTCGAACAGGAGGAACCCGGGCGAGGCGACTTCGACGGCGGCGCGCACCTCGACGCGCGCGTCCGGCCCGAGGTCCGCGCGGATGTGCTCGGCGACCGCGTTGGCATCCTGCTCGTTCGCCGCTCCGATCGAGAGATAGCGCCAACGGCGTTCGACGGCGTGGCCGTCGGCGAGGAGCCGCTCAGCGAGTGGGGAGATGTCGTCACCCTCCGGCGGCTCGACGAGCACGAACCAGTCGTGGTCCTCCGCGTGCGCGGCCGGCGCACGCTCCGCCCCGGTCGGCTCGGACCCGGGCACCCACGCGTCGGCGCCGGGATCCCATCGGGCGACCGTCACGTCGGCGGTGAGACGGTCTTCGTCGAGCAGCGCGCGGATCACGCGCTCGGCCTCGCGCGCGCCCTCGTCGCTCGCCGTGTACAGGTACAGGCGCGGGCCGTCGCGGGTGACGATGACGCGGCCGCCGAGGCGCTCGCGCGCATCGTCGTCGAGGTCGTGCGCGCGCAGGCGCTCGCTCAGGGGATAACCGTGGCCCTCGTCGTCGAGGTCGACCTCGACGCGCCACTCCTCATTTGGCAGGGAGTTCATCGCTCCAAACCTACCCGGAGCGGGGCGTGGGTTCAGCTAAGTCTTGCCGACGACGCCGGCGGCGGCATCGACGACGGAGACGGAGTCGACGACGCCGGCGGCAGCATCGACGACGGGGACCGAGTCGACGACGCCGGCGGCAGCATCGACGACGGACACCGAATCGACGACGGCGGCGGCCGCTGCGGCCACGACTGCGGCTGCGGCGTCGAGCAGGATGCGCCCGACGTCGTCCGGATGCTGCGGGCGGCTGAACAGGAAGCCCTGGAACGTGTCGCAGCCGGTGGTCTGCAGCTTGCCGAGCTGATCGCTGGTCTCGACGCCCTCGGCGGTCACCGACAGGCCGAGCGCGTGGCCGAGCTCGATCACGGCGTTCACGATCGCGACGTCCTCGGACGAGTGCGGGATGCCGCGCACAAACGAGCGGTCGATCTTCACGCAGTCGACGGGGAAGGTCCGCAGGTACTCGAGCGACGAGTAGCCGGTGCCGAAGTCGTCGATCGCGAGCTTCACGCCCAGCGCCTTCAGCGCGGCGAGCTTGCGCGTGGAGGTCTCGGGATCTTCGACTAGGACGCTCTCGGTCACCTCGAGGCACAGGTGCGCGGGCTCCATCCCTGTCTGTTCGAGCGCCGCCGCGACGATGTCGACGAGGTCGTCCTGCGCAAGCTGGCGGGCGGAGACGTTGACACGCACGACCAGCGGCTCGTCGATGCCACGCTCGGCCTGCCAGCGCTGTGCGAGTCGGCACGACTCGTTCAGCACCCACGTGCCGATCGGGACGATCAGCCCGGTCTCCTCGGCCAGAGCAATGAAAGCGTCGGGCGCGACGAGGCCCTGCTCGGGATGCTCCCAGCGCACCAGCGCCTCGAGGCCGACGATCGCGCCGGTCTCGACTGACACCTCGGGCTGGAAGTACACCCGGAACTGCTCCTTCTCGATCGCGACCCGCAGCGCCCGCTCGGTGTGCAGGCGCGTGAGCGCGCGCTGACGCGTCACCTCATCGAACAGCATCAGCCGCCCACCGCCCGACTCCTTCGCCCGGTACATCGCGGCGTCGGCGTCGCGGATCAGGTCCTCGACGTCCTGGTTCGGATCGTCGGACAGCGCGATCCCGAGGCTGGCGGAGGAGATCGTG
Source organism: uncultured Solirubrobacteraceae bacterium (assembly GCA_963792385.1). GTDB lineage: Bacteria > Actinomycetota > Thermoleophilia > Solirubrobacterales > Solirubrobacteraceae > DASSUW01. The sequence goes on from CAWBVZ010000007.1 coordinate 541,853, forward strand.
TCGCCGTGCGAGAGGTGGAACGGGAGGCTGAACGACCGCAGCACGCGCTCGGCGACCGCGATCGCGTCCTGCTCGTCGATGATGTCCTCACAAAGGATCGCGAACTCGTCGCCGCCGAAACGGGCGACGGTCTCGTGCCGGCGCAGCGAGTGCCGCAGCCGCTCGGCGACCGCCAAGATCAGCTTGTCCCCCGCCGTGTGGCCAAGGCTGTCGTTGATTACCTTGAAGCGGTCGAGGTCGAGAAACAGTACGGCGACGTGGCGGCCGCGGCGACGCTGCAGTCGCTCGAGCGCGAGGCTCACGCGGTTGTTGAACAGCAGCCGGCTCGGCAGGCCCGTGAGCGGGTCGCGCAGCAACTGGTTCTCGTTCGTGCGCCAGGCGACGATGTGCGCCGCGCTCGCGGCGAGCACGAACGAGCCGTGGATCAGCGCCCACCGCCACGGATTGTCGACCGCGGCCTGGTGGTCATAGACCAGATTGGGTGCGATCGCGCCCATGACCCCGTGGTGCACGACGACGTAGCCGATCGCGATCAGGAACGGCATCCAGTCCTGGTAGAGAGTGAGCACGCCGATCATCACGAAGAAGTGGAAGTGCGCCTCGATCACGCCGCCCCACAGGTGGACGAGCATCGCCGAGGCGGTGATCAGGCCGAACGACGCGGCGGCGACTCGCATCCGCAGCGGGAGCCACTCGGTCGTCGCCAGCAGCGCGGGGAAGGCGAGTACGCCGCCCTCGAGGATCATGTGCGGGACCGTCTGACCGCGGAAGAGGCCGAACGCCGTCAGGCCGACGACGTGCAGCCACATCAGCCAGACGATCGTGCGGTGCCGGCGGCGCAGGATGTGCTCCGGCAGCATCTGCCCGCGCGGCATCCACTGGTGGATGCTCTCGAACAGCCGCGCTAGGCGCGACGGAGTGTGTGCGGACCACTGCTCTGCGCGCGCACGTTCGTACGTACCGGCGTCCATGTCGGTCATCGCACAGTGAATCGGCAGATTGGCGCGAAACTTTGCATTCAGGCGCTCATTTCGGCTCGTTGACCAACGGACGACCGCAGAAGTGCGAGCGCGTCCTGCTCAGGCGCGGCGCTCACCGTGCACGGCGCGCCCGTCTTGTAGACGAAGCGCGAGCGCGCCTCGTGATAGCTGCGATCGGCCCCGAAGAAGCACTCGTGCGAGCGCGCGAGCTCCTCTGTGCGGTACACGCCGAGCGGCTTTGCCTGCTCGTCGCGTGCCCGCGCGCGGCGCTTCTCCTGGAGCCAGTGCGCGTGATCCGGGTGGCGTGCGAGCCGCCGTGCGAGTCCGGCGACTTGTGCCCGAAAGCTCGCCGCGTCCTCGCCGAACGCGCAATCGATCAGGCCGATCTCGACCGCGCGCCGCGTCCCGATCGCGCGGAACGGCGCCGACGTCAGCTCGGCGGCCGTGTCGGCGCCGACGCGCCGGGGCAGCAGGTAGGTCCAGTACTCGGAGCCGTACAGCCCGCCCATGTGCTGGTAGTAGGGGTTGAGCACGACGTCCTCGCGCGCGACCACGTGGTCGGCCGCCAGCGCGAACGGGACGCCGCCGGCCGCCGCGTCGCCGGCGAGCGCGGAGATCACCAGATGCGAGTCGGTCTCCAGCACCTCGCGCACGACGTCGTCGATCGCGTGCAGGTTCCACCACGACTCCTCGCCGGGCTCGCGCGCCGCCTCGATCACGTTGAGGTGGATCCCGTTCGAGAAGAAGTCTTCACCGCCGTCGAGGACGATCACGCTGGTGTGCCGCCGGCTGCGTGCGTAGCGGTAGGCGTCGAGCAGCCGGCGGCATTGGTCGGTACTCATCGCGCCGTTGTAGAAGTCGAAGCGCAGGTGGCCGACGCCGTCGTGCTCGGTGTAGGCGATCTCGCGCCAGGTGTGACCGTCCGGGATCGGGCCGTGGATGGGCACCTCGATCTCGGGGACGTCGAGCACGACCCCGGCACGCTCAAGCGCGCGCGTGGCGGGCAGCTTGAAGTGGTCCGGGCCCTTCAGGTGGGTGATCCAGACGGCGCCGTCCACGGTCGCACGGCAGATCGCGCCGTGGCGGGTGGCGATGATCTCGCCTGGCCGGCCGCGCAGGCCCTGTTCGCGGTGCACGCCGAACAGGTGGAACTCCGCGCCCGCGACGGTGTCGAGCACGCCCGGGTGCCCCTCGGCGGCGCGGATCTGGCGCTCGATCGTGCTTGTGCCGTCGGCGGTCCAGTCGATCGCGCGCTCGTTCTGCCGGATCAGCGGCCGCGGCCGGCCGGTCACCGACGGGTCGGCGTAGTCGAGCCGGCGCGGCGCGACGCCCTGCTCGAGGGCGGCCATCGCGTCCAGCAGCGCGGCGATCGCGCCGCGCCGGACCTCGTGGCGGTAGAGGCTGCTCTTGCCGGTCTCACGCGTGCGGAAGGTGCGCGTGCCCCACACGTCGCCCGCGTCGACGTCGCCGGTGGCCTGCAGGACAGTCACTCCCCACTCGCCCATGCCGAGCTCGATCGCCCAGTCCAGCGACGACGCCCCGCGATCGCCGACCGGGCCTGGGTGCACGATCAGGCAGCGGTGCCGCGACCAGATCGACTCGGGGATGATCGTCTTGAGGATCGGGCAGACGATCAGTTCCGGCGTGTGCCGGGCGACCGCGGCCTCCATCGCCTCGCCCGTTTCCACCACCGCGACCTCGACCGTGTGGCCGAGCTCGGTGAGCGCGATCTGCGCGCGCTGGCTGAGGCTGTTGTGGGCGGAGACGAGGAAGAGGATCCGCAGCGGCCGCGCGGCGCGGCGCATCGGCGCCTCGCCGCGGAGGGGGTTCGGGCCGGACCGCAGAACGTCCTGGAGAGTGGGCGCACCGGGCATGCACCAGGAATCGGCGTATTGCGATTTGCCTTGATCGACCGATCGTCCAGCGGCTGCGGCGGCCGCGAACCGCGAGCGACCGTCAACCCCGCTGGGCAGGGCAGCAGGGACCCTTCCAGCGGTCCGCCCAACGGACACCCACTTCCCTACCCAGCGCAGTTGACGTTCGTCAACCGCGGCGGCCCCGGGGGGCGGTTCCACCCGAGCGTCGAGTTCCGCGGCCTGAGGCCGACAGAGTCGACGCTCGCGCGATTTGGATCCGAAGCCCCGCCCAACGGACACCCGCTTCCCCACCCAGCGGGGTCGACGTTCGTGAGCAGCGGCGCCGCGGCGGCGATTAGTGCCCGAACGCCTCGCGCTCGGCCGCGAGGCCGGTGCAGCACGCGGTCGCGCCGCAGTGCGGGCAGGTCGCCGCCGACGCGGCCGATACCCAGCCGGGGTCGGCGCCCGCGGGGTCGAAGTCGAGGTCGGGCGTTCCCACCGCCCAGGTCTCGAAGACCTGGCCGCAGCGCGGGCACTCCACCGTCAGGCGGTCGGCCGACCTCGCCATGCAGCGGACGGTACTCGCTGCGCGCCCGTCAGCCAAGCAGTGCGCGCAGCTGGCGGCGGACGGCCGGCCGCAGCCACTCGTGGTCCTGCCCGCCCGCGCTCAGCACGTTCAGGCGCAGGCCGTCGAGCGCGGCCACCACGAGCCGGGTGTCCAGCTCGGGCGTCAGCGTCGTCGAGCTCGCGAGCACACGCTCGCCGAGCGCCTGCAGACTCAGCCCCCAGTCGCGATGCACGGCGCGCGCCTCCGGCGTGCCGAGCAGCTCGATCTGCAGGCGGTACAGCGCGACCGCGACCTCGCGCTCGCCCGTGACCTGCTCGAGCAACCAGTCGGCCAGCTCCTCGGCCCACGCGGCGGGGTCGAAGTCCGTGCCGCCGAGGCGATCGGCGATCGCGCCGATCCGGGCCACCTCGCGGCGCGCCGTCCAGCGCAGCGCCGCAATCAGGATGTCGGCCTTGGCGGCGAAGTGCCAGGTCGTCGAGGAGAGCGACACGGCCGCCTCGGCGGCCACGCGGCGGTGCGTGACGGCGGCGACGCCCTCGCGGGCGACGATCCGTACGGTGGCGGCGACGATCGCGTCGCGAACACGCTCTGAGGCCTCGGCGCGCGAGCCGGTGGCGGTGGGCACGGTCGCCATCGTAACCAGTACGAACGTACTTGCATAGCGAGTACGCCCGTACTAGGCTCCCCGCGCCCATGGCCGAGAATTCCACCACGCGCCGCTCGTTCTTCGGCCTCGCCGGCGGCGCGGCGCTGCTGTGCACGATCGGCGGCGAGGAGGTCGTGGTCGAGGGTCCGGAGACGCTCCGCAAGGCCGACGCCGCCGCTGCCCGCGTGCCCGCACCACGCGGCGCGGCCGCCCAGGACGTGCCGCAGATCCAGCCGCAGCCGGGTGGCGTCCGGCGCGAGTACTGGATCCAAGCCGAGACGCGGCGCTGGGAGATCGTCCCGACGCGGCGCGACGAGTGGCACAACCGCAAGATCCCCGGCCGCAACACCTACCTCGCCTACATGTACCGCGAGATGACGCCGGGCTTCGCGGCGTACGCGAGCGACCCGTACATCCCCGGCCCGACGCTGCACGGCGAGGTCGGCGACGTGCTCGTCGTGCACTTCCGCAACGCCGACCGCGCGCTGCGCCAGGCCGTGACGATGCACCCGCACGGCGTCAAGTACAACCCGGAGTACGACGGGGCTTACATGGGCGAGTTCACGCGCGCAGGAGGTTTCATCGCGCCGGGCGCGACGTTCACGTACCAGTGGGAGTGCACGCCGGACTCGGTCGGCGCGTGGCCGTACCACGACCACGGCCCCAACCACACGTTGAACACGTTCCGCGGCCTGTTCGGCGCGATCGTGATCCGGCCGCGCGGCGCCAAGCCGCCGGACCGGCTCTACACCGTGTTCGCCCACCAGTTGCCGCCGCCGATCACGGGCCTGGACCGCAACTTCCAGTGCCTGAACGCGCGAGCGTACGCAGGGAACACGCCGACGCTGCGCTCGAAGGTCGGCGAGGACGTCGAGATCCACGCCTTCGGCATGGACTCGAACTTCCACACGTTCCACATCCACGGCCACCGCTGGAAGGATCCAGCGGGCGCCTACGTCGACAACCCTGCGATGGGACCGAATGAATCGGTCACCGCGCGGTTTGTCGAGGACAACCCGGGTCGCTGGCTCTACCACTGCCACGTCTTCACCCATCAGGACACGGGGATGACGGGTTGGTACGTGGTGGATCCCTAGGAGAAGGAGAACACCATCCGCATTTCGCTGCGAATCGCATCGGTCGCCGTAACGGCGGCGGCGCTGCTCGCGCCCGCCGGCGCCAACGCCCAGACCTATCCCGAGCCGAAGGAGCCTGGCAAGGTCGAGCCCAAGCCCCACGGCCCGTTCGAGAAGCACACCGTCTGCCGCAAGAAGGGCCGCTGCGACTTCCGCACGATCCAGGCTGCCGTCAACGCCGCCGGCGCCGGTGACACGATCCGGATCCAGCCGGGCGTCTACAAGGAGGCCGTGAAGATCAACGGCCGCAAGAAGCGCTACCTGAAGCTGATCGGCAACCCGGGCAAGCCCGCGAAGGTGGTGCTCGACGGCAGCGGGAAGAAGCAGAACGGCATCTTCGTCAACGACGCCGACGAGGTCACGCTCAACGGCATCAAGGCGCGCAACTACCGCGCCAACGGGTTCTTCTTCACGAACCTCAACGGCTACACGATGAACCACCTGATCGCGGCGAAGACCGGCGTCTACGGCCTCTACGCGTTCAACACCATCGGTGGCCGGATGATCAACTCCGAGGGGTACTACGTCGGCGACGCGGGCCTCTACATCGGTCAGACGCCGCCGCAGGACAACCCGGTGCAGACGATGGTCCGGAACGTCGACGCGTGGGGCAGCCCGATCGGATTCAGCGCGACGAACATGCGCTACGTGACGATCACCAAGAGCCGCTTCTACAACAACGCGCTCGGGATCGTCCCGAACGCGCTGGACGGCGAGAAGTTCCCGCCGGCCGAGGACAACGTCATCACCGACAACGACATCTTCTGGAACAACCTCAACTTCCATGAGGGCAAGGCGCCGTACAAGGTGCGCTCGACGGGCGTGCCGTTCCTCGCCCCGATCGGCACCGGGCTCCTGCTGCTCGGCGGCCGCGGGAACCTGGTCGAGAACAACCGCATCTATGGCAACTATCTCGCCGGCGTCGCCGCGATCGACGGGATCCTGCTCGTGAAGAACCCGGCCGCCATCTCGCTCGACCGCAACACGGTCCGCAACAACGTGTTCGGGCTCGGCGGCAACGACCTCAACGGCCACGACCTCGCCTACGACGGCAGCGGCAGCGACAACTGCTTCTCGCTCGCCGGCGTGGGCGTGACGGAGCCGGCCGACAAGTCGACGTTCGCCACGTGCACGGGCAAGAACCCGTTCAGTCAAGCCGCCCGCGACACGCTGATCTCGTGGACCGGAACCGGAGCGCTTGCCGGATGGGTCAAGCACCCGCATGCCGCCAAGCCGGGCTACAAGCCGCTGGAGGCGTTCAAGCCGTGAGGACGCGCCCCGTCCTCGTCGCCGCCCTGGCCGGTGTCGCGCTCGTGTGCGCGGCGCCGGCCCAGGCCGGCAAGCCGAAGCCCAAGACCGTCCGGATCTACGACAACTACTACCTCAAGGACAGCCTCGAGGTGCGGAAGAGCACCACCGTGATCTGGCGCTGGCCCGGCTTCGACGAAGCCGGCGACGTGCACGACGTAAAGCTCAAGTCCGGCCCGCGGGGTGTGAAGAAGTTCCACTCCGAGGCCGCCGCGACCGACTTCTCGTTCCGCCGCAAGCTGACGGTGCCCGGCAAGTACAAGATCGTCTGCACGCTCCACGAGGAGATGAAGATGACGATCCGCGTCAAGCGCTAGTACACGCGGCCGAAATCTCGACGCATTCCGGCGGGCCCGGGCCGCGTCTGCCAGCACCCGGCATCCGGTCACGTGCAACCAGCATGCTCGCGGATGCCGTGCACCGGCAGACACAACCCGGACTACGCCGGGTTATGTGCCGAAATTCCGGCCACATGCACTAGCAGCGCTTCAGCGCCCTGGCGTAGAACCGCAGGTAGTCCCGCCAGTGGCGGTCCCAGTACGTGCTGTCGTGGCCGCCCGGCCACGTCTTCGCGGTCAGGCGGGCGCCGGCATCACGCACGGCGGCGGTGAATGCCCGGTCGCCCGGGCGGAACGGATCGCCGTCGCCGGCGTCGAGCCACACGGTCTGGTCGGCAAAGCGCCGGGCGCCGGCGATCACGTCGTGGCGCGCGAAGTCGGCGGCGTCGTCGAACGCGCCCGGCGCGGTCTCGCCGCCGCTCCGCCACACCGCCGGCGAGTGGCCGCCGACCGCGCAGAAGCGCTTCGGATGCGCCCGCGCGAGGTCGAAGGCGCCGAAGCCGCCCATCGAGATGCCGCCGATCGCCACGCGGCGGCGGTCGGCGCCGAAGCGGTGGATGACCTGCGGGATCACCTCCTTCATCACGTACCGCCCCCACGCCCCGCTCTTGCGGTTGTGCCAGTAGGAGTGGTCGCCGCCGTCCGGGAACGCGATGATCGGCGCGCGCGTGCCGAGCGCATCGAGGGCATCGAACATCGGCTTGCGCAGCGAGCTGCTCTCGTTGCCGCCGCGGCCGTGCAGGAACACGAGCAGCGGCCGGCCCTCGGCGTCGGCCTCCGGCAGCACGACCTTCACCTTCATGCGCTTGTCGACGGCCGTGCTGTCGATCGTGAGGTCGGCGACCTCGAGGCCCTCCGGCGGCTTGGCGGGGGCTTCGCCACCACATCCCGCGAGCATCGCGGCGGCGAGTGCGAGAACGGTGAGCGGCCGGTTCACCCGCAGGAAACTACCGCGGCGCGCCGATACTCCGAGGTTCTGTCCGAGGGTGGGGCTACGGTCGCGGTCGATGGCGTTATCCGCCTGCCCGAGCTGCGACTCGAAGTTCCTGCAGCCGCTCCGTTGCGAGCCGCAGGGCGACTCCGACGTTCTGGTCGACCTGCGCTGCCCGGAGTGCCACACCCACCTCCAGGCGCCGTTCTCGCGCGCCGACATGGCCGAGCTCGACCGCTGCCAGAGCGAGTGGCGGGAGGAGATCGTCGCCGCCTACGAGCGGTCGGTGACCGAGAACATGGAGGCGCTGGCCGCCTGCCTCGGCGCGGCGCTCGATCGCGACCTGATCGGCGCGGACGACTTCGCGCCGCACCGCGCCGCCTGATCAGGCCGCTTCGAGCGCTCCGGTCGCGACGTCGAGGCGCGCTCGGGCGAACTTGCAGACGGGTGGGCAGTCCGGCCCGTTCGGGCGCGAAAACTTCACCGGAACGACCGCGGCCTGCTTGGTGAGCACGCGGCGACCGCTGCGCACCGTGACCCGGACGCGCACGTTGTCGCCGGCGTTCTCGGGCAGCCCGACGGTCGCCTCGGTCAGCTGATCGCCCCGACTCCGCACCGTCGCGCACCGCTGCCCGGCGCAGATCGTCACCGCGACCGGCTCGGCGCGCATGCCGCTCAGCTCGACGATCGCGGACGGCGGGCCGCACCCGATCTCCGTGCACGGATGGTCCGGTACCGCGGAGCCTGCGCCGTCGTCGTCGCCGCAGCCGGCGACCGCCGCCAGGAGGAGCGCGGTCCCCAGCCGGGCGCGCAGCATGGCCGCGCGATCAGCCGCCGGCGACGGCGGGCAGGATCGTCAGCTCGTCACCGTCGGACACGGGCGTGTCGAGACCCTCAAGGAAGCGGATGTCCTCGCCGCCGAGGTAGACGTTCACGAACCGGCGCAGCCCGCCGCCGTCGTCCGCCATCCGGCTACGCAGCTCGCCGTGCTGGGAGTAGAGGTTGTTCAGCGCCTCACCCACCGTCGCACCGTCGACCTGCGCCTCGGTCTGGTTCGCAGCGGCGTCGCGCAGCTGCGTGGGCAGCTTGACCGTGACCGCCATCAGGCCGCCCCGGCGCCCACGAACGCAAGCTCGAACTCGTCCACCGACGGAGCGATCTCCGCGATCTCAATCGTGCCGCGTACGACGTCGAGCGTCTTCAGCCCGTCGCCCGTGATGTAGGCCACGACGCGCTCGGCGGGATCGATCGCCCCAGCGTTCGCGAGCTTGGCCAGCACCGCCGTCGTGACCCCGCCGGCCGTCTCGGTGAAGATGCCGGTCGTCTCGGCGAGCAGGCGCACGCCGGCGCGGATCTCGTCGTCGGTGACGCTCTCGATCACGCCGCCGGTCGCGTTCGCGAGCTCGACCGCGTACGGCCCGTCGGCCGGGTTGCCGATCGCCAGCGACTTCGCGATCGTGTCCGGCTTGACCGGGCGGCAGACGTCGGTGCCGGCCGCGAACGCCTGCGCGACGGGCGAGCAACCCTCGGCCTGGGCGCCGCACATGATCGGAATCTCGCCCGTGACGAGCCCGGCGTCGATGAACTCCTGGAAGCCGCGCGCGACCTTCGTGTACAGCGACCCGGAGGCGATCGGGGCGATGACGCGGTCGGGCAGCTCCCACCCGAGCTGCTCCGCGGTCTCGAACGCCAAGGTCTTGGAGCCCTCGGCGTAGTACGGCCGCACGTTCACGTTCACGAACGCCCACGGCCGGTCGCCGGACAGCTCGGTGCAGAGTCGGTTGACGGCGTCGTAGTTGCCGCGGACCGCGACGATGTTCGAGCCGTAGGCGCCGGTGGCGAGGATCTTCTCCTCTTCGAGGTCGGCGGGGATGAACACGTACGACGGGAGACCGGCAGCGGCGGCGTGCGCGGCAACCGCGTTCGCCAGGTTGCCGGTGGAGGCACAGGCGACGGTCTCGAAGCCGAGCTCGATCGCACGAGCGAGCGCGACCGACACGACGCGGTCCTTGAACGAGTGCGTCGGGTTGGCGGTCTCGTTCTTGATCCACAGCTCGCGCAGCCCAAGCCGCTCGGCGAGCCGGTCCGCGCGCACCAGCGGCGTCCAGCCCGTCGGCAGCGCCGTCTTCGGCGGGCCTTGGAGCGGGAGGAAGTCCGCGTAACGCCAGAGCGTGTGCGGACCTGCCTGGATGCGGCGCTTCAGCTCATCAGCTGTCGCCGTCAGCTCTGCGTACGACACCTCGAGCGGGCCGAAGCAGCGCTCGCACACGTAGCGGGCGTCGAGCGGATAGGTAGTCGAGCACTCCTTGCACTTCAGGGCATCTGCCGGCATTGAAAAAAGAACCTCCGCCTGGTGCTGCGGCGGGGGTTCCGGGGAGGTGCCCTACGCCGCATCTCCCAGGCCTTCGTTTGGAGCCTGATGGAATTGCCACCGTTTCTCGCTTGCGCGAGATGGTTGGCGGGGTTTCATTGGGCCAATCCCTCCACCCCTCTGGATGCGTACTGCTATGTGGGGGATAACGGTACCACGCCGCCTGCCGGCGGCATACAATCTGCGTGATGCCGACGACGACGGACGATCCGCTCAGTCCGGGCTATGCCGAGCCTTCCTCGCTCACCCTTCGGGCGCCGCTCGCGCGCCCACGCTGCCGCCAACGCACGCGCGGTTGAAAGCGACGAGCCGCGCGCCGAGATCGTCGAGGCCCCGGGCCTCCGGTGGATCAACATCGAGCGCCCGCGCCAGGTCGACCTGGCCTGGCTGGCCGAGCACTACGAGTTCCATCCGCTCGACTATGAGGACGTCATCTCGCGCAACCAGCGCCCGAAGGTCGACGAGTACGACGACTACCTCTTCATCGTCCTGCACTTCCCGCGCTACGACAAGGCGGTCGGCCGGCTGAACGCCGCCGAGGTCGACCTGTTCGTCGGGCCCGACTTCCTGATCACGCTCCAGAACGAGCCGCTGCAACCAATCGAGTACCTGTTCGAGCGCGTGCGCACGAACGAAGAGCTGCGCGAGTCGCTGTTCTCCAAGGGCCCCGGCTACCTGCTCTACAAGATCGTCGACGACCTCGTCGACGCCTCGTTCCCGATGCTGCGCAAGATCGGCAACAAGCTCGAGCGCCTCGAGGAGGAGATCTTCGAGGGCAACTCCTCGGAGGTCGTGCGCGACATCTCCAACGTCAAGCAGGAGATCATCAACTTCCGCAAGATCGTGCGACCGCAGCGCTCGGCGTTCCGGGATCTCGAACGTCTGAAGGCGCGCTACATCGCCGACGACCTCGAGATCTACTTCGAGGACATCAACGACGCCTCCGAGCGTGTCTGGGACATGCTCGAGAACTACAAGGAGGTCGTGGAGGCGCTCGAGGACACGAACGAGACGGCGATCGCGCACCGCACCAACGAGACCTTCCGGGTGCTGACCGCGATCTCGGTGATCGTGCTGCCGCTGACGCTCGTCGCGAGCATCTGGGGCATGAACGTGGGTGTGCCGGGTGAGGGCGACACGGGGGCGTTCTGGGCGATACTCGCAGCCATGGTGGTCCTCTTGGGCGGCATGGTCGCGTACTTCCGCCGCCGCGGATGGTTGTGAGGTGACCGACGCGGCGCTCACCGAGCGCCGGCTCGCCGACCTCGCCGCGCTCGAGGGGCCGGCGCCGACCAAGCGCATGCTGGTGATCGTCAACCCGTACGCGACGACGATGTCGGACCGGCTCAAGCACCTCGTCGTCTATGCGCTCCAGGGCCGCTACGAGGTCGTGGCGATCGACACCCAGGCGCGCGGCCACGCGACCGAGATCTGCCGCGCCGCCGCCGACGACGACTTCGACGTCGTCGTCGCGTTCGGCGGCGACGGCACCGTCAACGAGGTCGTCAACGGCATCGCCGGCACGCAGACGCCGCTCACCTGCCTGCCCGGCGGCTCCAACAACGTGTTCTGCAAGATGCTCGGCATCCCCCACGACGTCGTCGACGCCACCGAGCACCTGCTTCGGCTCGCCGACCGCTGGGAGCCGCGCGCGGTCGACCTCGGGCGCGTGAACGAGCGCTGGTTCACGTTCGCGGCGGGGATGGGGCTCGACGCGAGCGTGGTCGAGCGGGTGGACAGCAATCCCCGCCTGAAGGCCCGGTTCGGCGCCTGGTACTACGCCGAGGCCGCGATCGTGACGTTCCTGCGCAAGTACGTGGTCAACCCGCCACGGCTGGAGATCGAGATCGACGGGGTGCGCCACAGCGGCGTCAGCGCGTTCTTCCAGAACGGGTCGCCGTACACCTACTTCAAGACCCGGCCGGTCGACCTCGTCGAGGGCGCGCGGCTGGACTCCGGCGACCTCTCCGGCGTGATGCTCACGCGCGCGCGCCCCTACGACGTGCCGACGGTCACCTTCCGCGCGCTGTCGGGCGCGGCCCGGATCGCCAAGCACCCGGGCATCGCGGCGTTCGCCGGCATCCGCGAGGCGACGATCCGCTCGGTCGACGGCCGGCCGATCCCGCTCCAGGTCGACGGCGACCACATGGGCGACGAGACCGTCGCCCAGCTGTCGGTCGGCGCCGGCGCGCTACGCGTCGTGAGCTGAGCGTCGTAGCGGGTACTCGAAGCGTCATGCGAAGTGCATGGCTGGGAATCACGATCGGATTCGGGCTGCTCGCCGGCTGCGGGTCGGACGACCCGCCGCAGGCCGCCGGCGCACCACCCGCCGGCTCGAAGGCCGAGGCTGAGTGCGTCGCCGGCGGGCTCAACCAGTTCGACAAGGGCGGCGGCGACCCGTTCTGGCAGAAGGAGGGCCGCGCCGACTTCCGCGACTTCATCGTCGCGGTATGCCGGAAGGCGGACGCGAAGGACCTGCTCAACGGCGACGAGCCGGGGCCGGAGCTCCAGCGGATCGCCGGCAACGTGATCCTGCGGATGGTCGAGCGCGGGCAGATCCGCGACCCGCGCTGAGGGCTCTCAGCCGCCCGGGATCACGCGGTAGGCGTCGAACACCGAGTCGATCGAGCGCACGCGGTTGATCGCGGTCTTCAGCGACTGCGTGTCGGCGACCTCGATCACGAAGCGGTTCTTGACCATCGGGTGCTGCACGCTGCAGTATGCCTCGACGATGTTGATCCCGCCCTCCGCGAACGTGCGCGAGAGGTCCTCGAGCAGGCGGTGGCGGTCCCACGCGTCGACCTGGATCTCGACCTTGAACGAGGTCTCGTTGTCGCCGTCCCAGGACACCGGGACGAAGCGCTCCGGGTCCTTGCGCAGCGCCTCCGCGTTCGGGCAGTCCTCGCGGTGGATCGTGATTCCGCGGCCGAGCGAGACGTAGCCGAGGATCGGGTCGCCCGACACCGGCCGGCAGCACTTCGCGAGCCGCAACGGCACGTCGTCGACACCCTCCACGCGGATGCCGAACTGCGACGACTGTGCCTCGGGCTTGCGCCGGATCGTCGGCTTCAGCAGGTCGTCGGCGGCCGATATCTCGGCCTCCGCGCTCTCGCCCTGCTTGAGCCGCTGGAGGACCTTGTTGACGACGACCTTGGGTGAGATCTTGGCGCCGCCGAGCGCGATGTAGAAGTCGTCCGCCTTGCGGAACCCCATCTCGCGGATCACGTCGGCGAGCAGCGGCGAGCCGGTGATGCGCTGGGCCGGCAGGCCGGCCTTGGACAGGTGCTCCTGCAGCAGGTCGCGGCCCGTGTGCTCGGAGTCGTCGCGCGACTCGGCCTTGAACCAGGCGCGGATCTTGTTGCGGGCGCGCGTGGTCTTCACGAGTGCCAGCCAGTCGCGCGACGGGCCGCGCTCGCGCTTGGCGGTGAGGATCTCGACGATGTCGCCGGACGCCAGCTCGTAATGGAGCGGCACGATCTTGCCGTTGACCTTGGCGCCCACGCAGCGGTGCCCGACGTCGGTGTGGATCTCGTACGCGAAGTCGAGCGGCGTGGCGCCGGAGGCGAGCGACTTGACCTCGCCCTTGGGCGTGAAGACGTAGACCTCGTCCTCCATCAGCTCGCCGCGCAGGTGCTCGGTGAACTGCTTCGGGTCGTCCTCGTCGCCCTGCCAGTCGAGCAGCGACTTGAGCCACTTCAGCTTCATGTCGGTCGGGTCGACGTTCGGCTGCCCCTTGCCGCGGCCGCCCTCCTTGTAGCGCCAGTGCGCGGCGACGCCGTACTCCGCCGTCTCGTGCATCTCGCGCGTCCGGATCTGGATCTCGAGCGGCCGGCCCTCAGGCCCGATCACGGTCGTGTGGAGCGCTTGGTACATGTTGAACCGCGGCATCGCGACCATGTCCTTGAAGCGCCCCGGGAGCGGCTTCCAGAGCGAGTGGATCACGCCCACCGCCCCGTAGCAGTCCTTCACGGAGTCGACGATCACCCGCATCGCCGTGAGGTCGTAGATCTCGTTGAACTCGCGGCCCTTGCGGGTCATCTTCGAGTAGATCGAGTAGAAGTGCTTGGCGCGCCCGGAGATCTCTGCGTCGATGCCGAGCGCCTGCAGCTCCTTGGCGAGGTAGCCGCCGGCGCGCGAGACGTAGTGCTCGCGCTCCTCGCGCTGCTGGCTGACGAGCGCCTTGATCTCCTCGAACTTGCGCGGGTGCAGCGTCTGGAAGGCGAGGTCCTCGAGCTCCCACTTGATCGCGTGGATGCCGAGCCGGTGCGCCAGCGGCGCGTAGATCTCGAGCGTCTCCTTGGCCTTCTCGATCTGCTTCTGCTTGGCCATCGCGTCCAGCGTGCGCATGTTGTGCAGCCGGTCGGCGAGCTTGATCAGGATGACCCGGATGTCCGTGGCCATCGCGACCATCATCTTGCGGTAGTTCTCGGCCTGCGCCTCGTCGCGCGACTGGAACGTGATGCCCGGTGAGCTTGGTGACGCCGTCGACCAGGCCGGCGATGTCGTCGCCGAACGCCTCGCGCACCTCGTCGAGCGACGCCGACGTGTCCTCGACCGTGTCGTGCAGGAGCGCGGCGCACAGCGTCTCCGTGTCCAGGCGCATGCCCGCGCAGATCTTCGCGACGCCGACCGGGTGCACGATGAAGTCCTCGCCCGAGCGGCGGCGCTGGTCGGCGTGGTGCTCGCAGGCGAACACGAACGCCTGCGCGACGCGCGCGCGGTCGACGGTCTCGGCGACCTCCTCGGCGTGCTCCTCGACGATCGCGTAGAGGTCCGCCAGCAGCTCGCGCTCGAGGTCCGTGAGGTCTGCCGGCAGGTCGGCGGCGACTCCGCCACGGTCGTGATCGGCCCGGTCCACCGGCCGGTGGCCCTTGACCGCGACCGGCACCTCGGCGTCCGCCTCCTGCGCGCCGCCGGCCATCGGCGGCTTGACGCGCGCCTCGTCCTCCTGAGGGGGAGTCAGGCCGCTTGCCGCTGGATCGTGTCGCTGGTCAGGTATCGCAGTCCGTCCTCGAGCCTACGATGGTAGGCCCGGAAGGCGCCGGAACGCTCGAGCGCGGTGCGCCCGGGTGTCTCGGTGAGCCGGAGGACCTGCTCGTCGCGATCGAGGACCGCGAGATCGAGCTCCGAGAGGACCCGCACCAGGCGCCCCGCGAGCGCGGCTGACCTCGGTTGCGACCCCTCGCCCCGGAGCGCGGCCTCAAGGGCCTCCCCGCGGACCGCTCCCGGACCGCGGAGAGCGCGGTACAGGGCTGTCAGCGGGTCGCGCAGGGCGAAGTCCCACTGGTGTATTCGTTGAGCAAAGCGTAGCTCAGGCTCGCCCCATGCCAGATGGGCGATCGCCTGCGCGGACGGACGTTCGAGCAGCCCGAGCGCAGCCGGGTCGGACGGCGGGTCGACGGCGACGAGATGCGCGAAGCCGGCCGTCAGGTCGGGGTCGTCCTCGAGCGCCGCCCACGAGCAGATCGCGAACCCTCCGATCCGGTCCTGCAGCGTGCGCGCGCGGTACGGCGCGTGGGCGACGACCGCGAGCACCGGCTCGCCCGCGGCGACGAGGTCGGCGACCAGGCCCGCGATGCCGCCGCCGCGCGCGTCGCGGCCGGCGCCGGCGATCGGCGTGACGCGAGCGCCCTCCCAGGCGCTGAGGTCGCGCGCGAGCTCGGCCGCGACACCGTCCGCGAACGCCGGCTCGCCGAGCACGTCGATCGGGGCGGGCCGGGCGCGGCGGGCGTGGCGGAGCACCAGGCGCGGCTCGACGGAGCCGTTCCAGCGGTTCGCCTCGAGCCGCACGGCGGCCTCGACCGGCTCGTCCGGCGCCGCGGGCAGGCGATGGCCCGCGCCGAACTGCACGCAGCGCGAGCGCGCGCCGCCGGCGTGGAGCGTGAACGCGACGTGGCGACCCTCGCCCATCGCGCGTGGATCGGCGAGGTGGGCGGCCGGGACGAGCAGCGACACCGGCGGGTTGCCGTGGCCGAACGGCGCCAGCCGCTCCAGCTCCTCGGCGAGCGCGAGCGTCAGCACGTCGCCTCCCACGATCGCGTCGATGCGCACCTGCGGCACCAGGTCGTCCGGCGTCAGGACGTCGGCGGCGTGCGCGCAGAACGATTCCCGGAACGCGTCGACGGCGTCGCGGGCGATCGTGAAACCGGCGGCGGCGCGGTGGCCGCCGTGGCGGTTGAGGTGGCGACTGGACGCGGTCAGCCCGGCGAGCAGGTCGAACGCCGGGATCGAGCGGCCCGATCCGGTGCCCTCGGTGCCGTCGAGCGCGATCAGGACCGCCGGCCGGTGGTGGCGCTCGGCGATCCGGGCGGCCACGATCCCGATCACGCCCGGGTGCCAGCCCTCGCTCGCAAGCACGTACGCCGCCGCAGGGCCGTGCTCGGCCACCTGCGCCTCGGCGGCGAACAGGATCCGCGTCTCGACGTCGCGCCGCTCGGCGTTCACCGCGTCGAGCTCGGCGGCGATCGCGCGCGCCCGCGCCGGATCCTCGGTCAGCAGCAGCTCGAGCCCGGCGTCGGCGCGGTGCAGCCGGCCGGCGGCGTTGATCCGCGGCGCGAGCCGGAAGCCGATCGCGCCGGCGTCGATCGCGCTCGGGTCCACGCGCGCGATCTCCATCAGCGCGCGCAGGCCGGGCTTACGGGTCTTCGCGAGCGCCTGCAGCCCGTCACGCACCAGCCGGCGGTTCTCGCCCACCAGCGGCACCACGTCCGCCACCGTGGCGAGCGCCACCAGGTCGAGGTCCTCGTCCGCATTGCGCGGGTCCTCCCCCGCGCCCACCAGCAGCGCCTGCGCGAGCTTGTACGCGACGCCCGCGGCGCACAGATCCGGGCACGGGTGGCCGCCGAGGCGCGGATGCACGATCGGGGCGTCCGGCAGCGCGCCGTCGGCCCGCGGCGAGTGGTGGTCGGTGACCACGACGTCGAGCCCCGCGGCGCGCGCGGCGGCGACCTCCTCCACCGCGGTGATCGCGCAGTCGACGGTCACGAGTAGGTCGGTCCCACGGGCGGCGAGCCGCTCGACGGTCGCCGCGGCGAGCCCGTATCCGTCGTCGATCCGGCTCGGCAGGTACCAGTCGACGTCGGCG
This sequence comes from uncultured Solirubrobacteraceae bacterium, assembly GCA_963792385.1. Classification (GTDB taxonomy): domain Bacteria; phylum Actinomycetota; class Thermoleophilia; order Solirubrobacterales; family Solirubrobacteraceae; genus DASSUW01. Next base: position 559,071 of record CAWBVZ010000007.1, read on the forward strand.
CCGAGCGTGCGCAGCGCGCGCACCAGGATCGCGGTGGAGGTCACGCCGTCGACGTCGTAGTCGCCGTGGACGGTGATCCGCGACCCACGGGCGACGTGCCCGAGGATCACGCTCGCGCCCGCCTCCAGGCCGCCGAACGCGTCCAGCGGATGGGCGTCGGCGGCGGCCAGGAACGCCTGCGCGGCGGAAGCGTCGCCGAGCCCGCGGCGGACGAGCACCTGCGCGAGCACGTGTGACACGCCGAGGTCGGCGGACAGCCGCTCGGCGGCGGCGTAGTCGTACGGGGTGACGGCGAATCGCGTGTCGATCGAAGACAAGGTCGCCGGAGCGTACGTCCGCCTGACGACGGAACCGCGCGCGTCCGTGTCGAGCGCCGCTCGCTTGCGTATCCGGTGTGTCACGACGAGCGGCGTGCGGAGGCATCGATGCGACGACGTGCGGGACTGGCCGGGCTGGTCATGATGGCCACGCTGGTGGGCTGCGGCGGAAGCGACGAGCCGACTGCCGAGCAGCGCCGCACGGCCAAGGCGCGCTGGGTCCAGAACGTCGATGCGGCCTGCCGCAAGACCAACGAATCGATCGCCGATCGCGGCTGGCCGGCCGACCTCGTCGACCTCGACCGGCTGGTCGTGCGCGGGATCGACGCCGCGCGCGCGGCGATCCGCGCGATTGCGCATGAGCGCCTGCCGGAGGGCGCGGGGCCGAAGCCCGGCGCGTTCGTGCGCGACCTGAAGGCGCTCGACCCGGAGCTGACGAAGCTGTCCGAGGCGAGCGAGGATCTCGCGCCGGGAGCGCTCGTGAAGGCGGCCGAGGCGCTGAAGCCGCGACTGGCGACGGTCCAGAAGCGCGCCGAGGAGGCCGGCGTGAGCGACTGCCTCACGCACGACGAGCGCATCTTCGTCCCGGACGCCGTGCGCGCGCCGGTGTTCGCCGAGCAGCTCTCGAAGCTCGATCGGTCGCTGCTGCGGAAGATGAAGTCGATCGACTTCGCCGACGCGTCCACCCCGGGCGAGTTCGCTCACGAGTTCAAGCGCTACAGCGAGGTGATCGACGCCGCGATGGCGGGCATCGACCGGCTCGACCCGCCGCTGTGGGCGGCCGACCAGACCGGCGCCTACCAGAACGCGCTGCGCGACCTCCAGTCGGTCACCCAGAAGTACACGACCCTGCTCGTCGCCGATCGCGGCAAGCCGCTGGGAAGCATCGACCTGGGCAAGTACACGCGGCTCGACAAGGAGCTCCGCAAGGCCGGCCGGCGCGAGATGAAGACGCGGAAGAAGATGCTGCGCGCGGTTGGCGCCGGCCCGACGACGCGCCCCGCGCCCGGCGGCGAGGGCGAGGCGGCCGAGCCGGAGAGCCAGGAGGAGTCGTAGCCGCGGGCGACCGTCAGCTGCCGAGGAGCTCGCGCACCTCGTCCAGCCGCGGCAGGGTCTCCCAGTCGCCGGTGCCGCGCAGCGCGGTAGCGGCGACGACGTTCGCCGCGTGGGTGCACGCGGCCGGATCCCAGCCCTGCAGCAGGCCGTAGACGAAGCCGGCGGCGAACGCGTCGCCGGCGCCGATCTCGTCCACGATCTCCTCGCGCCGGGACGGCGTGATGGCGTGCACGTCGCCGCCCGCGGCCACGAGCGCGCCGCGCTCGCCCACGCGCACGACGACGCCGCCCACGCCACGGACCGCGAGCGCGTCGAGCACGCCGTGGGCGTCGCCCGCGCCGAGCAGTTCCTCGGCCTCGCCGGCGCCGCACAGGTACCAGTCGACGTGCTCGAGCACCGGGTCCATCGCGGCGGCGGCCGCCCGCGGCCCGTCCCACAGGGCCGGGCGGTAGTTCGGGTCGAACACGACCGTGGCGCCGGCCGCGCGGGCACGCCGCGCGACGTCGAGCACCAGCGCCCGCGGCCCGTCGCCGAGCGCCATCGTGATCCCCGTCAGGTGGACGAGCTCGGCCCCCGCGAGCACCTCGTCCGGGACGTCGGCGGGCGCCAGGCGGCTCGCGGCCGACCCACGGCGGTGGTACGCGACGGACGTGCGCCCGTCCTCACGCCACTTGTAGAACAGGCCGGTCGGGGCGTCCGCGTCCTCGCGCACCCAGCGCAGGTCGAGCCCCTCCCCCGCCAGCGCCTCCCGCACAAGCGCCCCGAGGCGGTCGGCGCCGAGCCGCGAGATCCAGGTCACGGGCACGCCGAGCCGCGTCAGGCCGACCGCGAAGTTGGACTCGGCGCCCGCGATCCGCAGCCGCAGTAGGCCGCCGAGCTCGAGCGCGCCGGCGTCGACGGGGTCGAGCAGGGCCATGGTCTCCCCCGCCGTGACGACGCGGGTCACGCGAACGGGGGCCGCGGACCCGTCGGGTAGTCCACGCCGCGGTCGGCCAGCCGGTCGCGCACACGCCGCTTGACCGCCGCGACCGTCGACTCCTCCGCGCGCACGTACTCCTTGAGCTGCGCGATCTCGTCCTGCGCGCGGCCGGCCGCGGCCTCGTCGCCCGCCTCGAGCGCGTCGCGCAGCGCGACGAAGAGCTCCGGCCGGACATTCGACAGGGCATTGATCGAGCCCGTCGCGCCCGCGCGGACCGACGCCAGCATCAGCGGCTCGGTACCCGTGTACACCTCGAACGGACCGTCCTTGCCGACCGCCTCGAGGTACGCCTGATGGCGCGCAAGGTCGCCCGTGGAGTCCTTCATGCCCGCAAACCCGGCGCGTGCGAGCTCCCCCGCGAGCGCCGGCTCGAGGTCGTTGACCGTGCGCGGCGGGATGTTGTAGAGGAACGCGGGCGTGTCGCCGGCGGCCTCGAGCACGGCGAGGAAGTGCGCGCGGATCTGGACCTGGGTGATCGGATAGAACCACGGCACGTAGGCCGCGACGGCGTGCGCGCCCGCGGCGAGCGCGCGTTCGAGCAGGCGCACAGTCGCCTGCGTGCTCGGCCGCCCGATCTGTGCGATCACCCGCAGCGAGCCAGCGGACGAGACGGCGCGCTGCGTGAGCGCCTCGATCTCGTCGCCCTCGAGCAGCACGCCCTCCCCGGTCGTGCCGCCGACGAAGACGCCGTCGAGCCCGCTCTCCTCGAGCCACCGCAGGTGCGCCTCGAAGGCGTCGAGGTCGATCTCGCCGTCCGTCCCGAAGGGCGTCGTGATCGCCGCCAGGGTCTTCACCATTCGGCCACCGTCCCGTCTTGATTGCGCCATATCGGGTTGTGCCACGGCTGTGCTGTCTCCGCCGCGGCTCGTACCCGCTCCTCGTCGATCTCCACTCCCAGCCCAGGGCCGGTGGGGACGTCGACGTGCCCGTCCCGCAGCTCGAACACGCTGCCGTCGCGCACGTAGTCGAGCAGGTCAGCGCCCTCGTTGTAGTGCATCCGAAGGCTCTGCTCCTGGATCACGACGTTCGGCGTGCAGGCGTCGAGCTGCAGCGACGCCGCGAGCGCGATCGGGCCGAGCGGGCAGTGCGGCGCCACCGCGACGTCGAAGGCCTCCGCCATCGCCGCGATCTTGCGGCACTCGAGCAGCCCGCCGGCGTGCGAGAGGTCGGGCTGGATGATGTCCACGACGCCGGAGGTCAGCACGTCCTTGAAGCCCCAGCGGGTGTAGAGCCGCTCACCGCAGGCGATCGGCGCGCTCGTGTGGCGGGCGATCTCGCGCAGCGCCTCCGGGTGCTCCGGGAGCACCGGCTCCTCCAGGAACAGCGGGCTGTGCGGCTCGAGCGCGCGGGCCAGCCGCTTCGCCATCGCGCGGTGCACGCGGCCGTGGAAGTCGACCGCCACGTCGAGCCCGGCCCCGCGCGCCGCCGCCAAGCGCTGGGCCGCCTCCTCGACGCGGGCCTCGGAGTCGAGATAGTGCAGCTCGGCGGTGGCGTTCATCTTCACGGCCGTCAGGCCCGCGGCGCGCGCCTGCGCGGCGGCGTCGGCGACGTCCTCAGGGCGGTCGCCGCCGATCCAGCCGTACACGCGCACGCGATCACGGGCGCGGCCGCCGAGCAACTCCCACGCGGGCACGCCGAGCGCGCGGCCCTTGATGTCCCACAGCGCCTGCTCGATCCCGGAGATCGCGCTGGACAGGATCGGACCGCCGCGGTAGAAGCCGCCGCGCCACAGCACCTGGAACGCGTCCTCGATCCGGAACGGGTCCGTGCCGATCAGCTGTTCGCCGAGCTCCTGGACCGCCGTCCGCACGGTCTCGGCGCGTCCCTCGACGATCGGCTCGCCCCAGCCGGCGATCCCCTCGTCGGTGGAGAGCTTGAGGAAGAGCCAGCGCGGCGGTACGGCGAACAGCTCGAGCGCGGTGACGCGCACGGAGCTACAGCGCGGGGTGCATGCGCTCCTGGCGCACGCCGAGCCACCAGATGAACCCCATGCCGAGCAGCGCGCCCGGCACGGCCTCGATCGCGCTGAGCAGGTCGGTGTCGCTCTGCCCCGGGATCGAGAAGCCGTTGACGAGCAGGCCGAACAGGAACGAGCCGATCACCGCGCCCAGGAACGCACCGACGATCCCGGACCAGAAGTGGTCCGGAAGGAAGACCGTGAAGTGCCACAGCGCCAGACCCACCATCACCCACACGAGCGCGGCCATCAGCGCGGCCTCCCATGGCGGCGGTTGCGGGACTTCTTCGGCTTCTCGCCGTCGCCCTCGCCCGCGGGCGGCTTCGGCGTCTGCCCGCCGTTCGCGCGCGAGCGCGCACGGCGGCCACCAGCCGGGCGGTTGGCGGACTGCGCCGCAGCGGGCTGCGGCTCCTCCTCGACGCCGAGGTCGCGCACCATCTCCTCGAACTCCTCCCGCGACACGCCCTGCGACGGGTCGTTCGGCTGGGTCAGGCGGTCACGCCGCGCGCGCTTGGACTCGCCCGGCACGACGTCGACCGGCGCGCCCGCGGTCGCGACCGCGTAGGCCGGCACGACACCGTCGAACTGGTTGCGGATCCGCAGCTCGCGCGCCTTGTAGATCGGCTCGCGCTCCTTCCAGTGCGTGAGCACCGGGCCGGCGATGAACACCGAGGAGTAGGTGCCTGACAGCGTGCCGACGAGCAGCGCGAACGCGAAGTCCTGCAGCGTCTCGCCGCCGAACACCATGATCGCCAGGATCGGGAGCGCGGCGCAGAAGCTGGTCGCCAGCGAGCGCACGATGACCTCGGACATCGAGCGGTTGTAGATCTGCGAGAAGGCAGCGTTCGGCATCCGCGGGATGTTCTCTCTCACGCGGTCGAACACGACGATCGTGTCGTACAGCGAGAAGCCCAAGATGGTGAGGAGCGCCGCGACCGTTGACGCCGTCACCTCCCGGTCGAGCAGTGCGTAGACGCCGCCGGTGATCAGGATGTCGTGCATCAGCGCGATCAGCACCGGCACCGCGAACTTCCACTGGAAGCGCAGCGTGATGTAGATCGAGATGATGATCAGCGAGGCGATGATCGCCTTGATCGCGTTGTCGGCCACGGACTCGCCAAAGCTCGCGCCGATCTGTTCGGTGCTCGGGTTGCCCGTGAACCCAAACTCGGACTCAAGCGCCTGCGTGACGCCGTCGACGCCGCCCTTGCCCAGCTCGTGCGAGCTGATCTGGACCACGTTGGCACCCAGCTCCGAGCCCCTGACCGTCTGGACCTCCGCATCGGAGAGCCCCTGCTCCGCAAGGACGCTGTGGACCTGATCGACCGTCGCCGGCTCCGACAGTGGCGCGGTGATCCGCGTGCCGCCCTCGAAGTCGATGCCGAAGTTCAGGCCCTGCACCGACAGCGCAATCGCGCAGATCAGCAGGATCAGACCCGACGTCGAGAAGAACCATTTCGACTTGCCGATGAAGTCGAACGTGATCGGCTTCGAGTCGCGCGCGCCGAGTGCCGCACGCGAGCGTAGGAGCCGCGTCCCGCGCAGCGAGTACAGGATCGCCTGCGTGGCGAGCACCGCCGTGAACAGCGAGAGCATGACGCCGACGCCGAGGGTGAGCGCGAAGCCCTTCACTCCCGCCGTGGCGAGGATGAACAGGATGAACGCGACCAGGACCGTGACGATGTTCGCGTCCATGATCGCCGTGAGGCCCTTCTTGTACCCCTGGGAGATCGCCTGGCCGACGCTTCGGCCCGCACGGATCTCCTCTTTCACGCGTTCGAAGATCACGATGTTGGCGTCCGCCGCCACACCGAGCGTCAGGATCAACCCCGCGATGCCCGGCAGCGTCAGCACGATCGGCAGCAGCTCGACGATCGCGTAGAAGTAGAGGCCGTAGATCATCAGCGCGAGCGTGGCGATCACGCCCAGCACGCGGTAGAAGACGATCAGGAACAGCGCGACGATCGCGAAGCCGGCGAGGACCGCCACGAGGCCTTGGTCGAGCGCCTGCTGGCCGAGCGAGGCCGAGACCTGCGAGCGCGAGATCAGCTCGAGCCGGATCGGCAGCGCACCGATCTCGAGGATCTTCGCCAGGTCCTGCGCCGAGTCGATCGTGAACGAGCCGGAGATCTGGGCGCCGTTGGAGCCGTCGATCCCGTCGGGGTTCTCCGCGAAGTCGATGTACGGCGCCGAGACCAGCTCGTCGTCGAGCACGATCGCGAAGTGCTGCGAGACGTCGGGCGGGTTGTCGCTCGGCAGCGAGTTGTCGCGGCCGCGCTGGGCGATCTCGGCGGTGATCCCGGCAAACGCCTTGCGGCCCTTGTCGGTGAAGTTGAAGGTGACGATCGGCTGGCCGTTGCCGGCGCCGCCGGAGTCGAAGTTCTGCTCGGGATTCTTGATGTCGGTGCCCGAGAGCGCCGGGTTGTCCTCGATGATCCAGAAGCGGTCAGGCGGCGGCGACTTCGGATCCGCCTTCTCGTCGCGCACGACGAGGATCCCCTCGGGGACCTTCAGGACCTCGGCGTTGGCGCGATCCTTGTCGCTGAGGTCCTCCAGCGCCGCTTCCTTGCTGTCCGACGGCTGGCCGTTGTTCAGCGGCGCCTTCGAGACCTTGTTGAACGCGTAGAAGCGCGGCGCATCGGCGGCGTTGTTGTTGCCGTCGGCCTTGGCGTCGCACTTGGACGCCTTCGTAACCGCCGCGTAGAAGCCGGTCGTGGGCGATTTCGCGCTGGCGTTCTCGTCCGGGTCGGTCTTACACGACTCGTCGAGGATGTTCGCTTCCCAGTCGTAGAAGAACAGCTGGGCGGTGGAGCCGACCTGCTGCGCTGCGCGCTCGGCGTCAGCGACGCCGGGGAGGTTGACCTCGATCTGGTTGTTGCCCGACAGCAGCAGCTCGGGCTCGGACACGCCGAACGCGTCGACGCGCTTGCGCATGATGTCCAGCGAGCGCTGCAGCGCCTGCGTCGTGACCGTCGGCTGCTGCGCAGTCGGCTCGCCGCGGTAGATGAGCTGGACGCCGCCCTGGAGGTCGAGGCCGAGCTTGGTCTCACGCTGAGTGACCACCGCGATCGACGCGAGGATCAGCCCCAGGACGAGGACAAGGACGAAGAGAGAGCGTCGGCGTTCGGACATGACGGGGCTGGTGAAGGGTAGAAGGCGCTACTTCGACGGAGTCAGGACCAGCAGCAGTCCGCCATCGTCATCGTACGCCGGAAAGAGATCGGCCACGGCCTTGGCCGGCAGATCGCCCTCCGCATTGACGACAACGGGCTTCCCGAGCTGGCGAACGCCCCACTCCAGAACCGTTGCCACGTGGTCGGCTCCGCCCTCGAAGTTCAGCCCGAGGACCTCGCGCACCTCGCGGCCCATCACCTTCTCATCGGAAAGCCCCGTGAGCTCGCGCGTGCCGCGGCCGCAGCCGATGATCCGGCCGGCCTGGTCGCACACGAAGAACGCCGCGTTGGGCGCTGGGTAGTAGTCGTCGAGCAGCTCGAACAGGAAGCCGAAGCCGCACTTCGAGCAGCCGCGCGGCGTGTTGCGGAAGCCCTGCTGGCGGTCGGGTTCGGTCGAGCGCTGGCCGCAATTCGGGCAGATAAACAGATGCGCCATCGGATACCTAGCGTAGACCGGCTCGGGTAAAGGCTGGATCAGAACAACGTCGAGTCGGTCGCCGGAGGCTTGAGCCCCAGGTGCCGGAACGCGTGCACCGTCGCGCAGCGCCCGCGCGGCGTGCGCTGGATGAAGCCTCGCTGGAGCAGGTACGGCTCGTACACGTCCTCGATCGTGTCGGACTCCTCCTGGACCGCCACGGCGAGCGTCGACAGGCCGACCGGGCCGCCCGAGAACTGGACACAGATGACGGAGAGGATGGCGCGGTCGAGCCGGTCCAGGCCCGCGGCGTCGACCTCGAGCAGATCGAGCGCGGCCCCCGCCACCGTGTCGTTGATCCCCCCGCCCCCGTGCACCTGCGCGAAGTCGCGCACGCGCCGCAGCAGGCGGTTGGCGACGCGCGGGGTGCCGCGGGCGCGCTCGGCGATCGCGCGCGCTCCGCCGGCGTCGATCTGCACGCCGAGCACGCGCGCCGAGCGCGTGACGATGCGGGCGAGGTCGGCGGCGTCGTAGTGGTCGAGCCGGTGCTGGATCCCGAACCGGTCGCGCAGCGGCGTGGTCAGCAGGCCCGCGCGGGTCGTCGCGCCGATCAGGGTGAACGCCGGCAGGTCGAGCGTCACCACGCGCGCGCCCGCTCCCGCGCCGACCGTGATCGGCAGCTGGCGATCCTCCATCGCGGGATAGAACGTCTCCTCGACCGCCTTCGGCAGGCGGTGGATCTCGTCGACGAAGAACACCGCCCGCGGCTCGAGCGCGGTCAGGAACGCCGCGATGTCGGCCTTGCGCTCGAGCGCCGGGCCGGAGGTCTGCACGAACGGCACATCGAGCTGGGCGGCGACGATGTGGGCGAGCGAGGTCTTGCCGAGACCGGGCGGGCCGGCCAGCAGCACGTGGTCGAGTGCCTCGCCGCGCGCGGAGGCGGCGGCGAGCGATACGCCGAGCTGCTCCTTCACCGCGTCCTGGCCGACGAAGTCCTCAAGCGTGCGCGGGCGCAGGGAGGCGTCGGCGTCCTCCTCGGGCCGCTCGTGCGGGGTCTGGATGCGGTCGGCGCCGGGCGTGCGGATCATCGCCGCGCACCCTTCAGGGCGTGGGCGATCAGGTCCTCGGGCGAGTCGCCGGGCGCGCCCTCGAGCAGCCGGTCGGCCTCCTGGTAGGAGAAGCCGAGGCCGATCAGCCCGTCGCGCGCGAGCATCCGCGGGTCGTCGCCGCGGGTGATGACGATCGGGTCGTCGGATACGGCGCCGACCTTCTCGCGCAGCTCGACGACGATCCGCTCGGCCGTGCGCTTGCCGATCCCCGGCGCGGCCTGCAGCCGCGCGGTGTCGCCGGCGGCGACGGCGCTGAGCAGGTCGCGCGGCGTGCCGCCGGAAAGCACCGCGAGCGCCATCTTCGGTCCGACCGACTGCACCCCGATCAGCAGCAGGAAGAGGTCGCGCTCCTCCTCGGTGGCGAAGCCGTACAGCAGCATCGCGTCGTCACGCACGATCAGGTGCGTGTGGACCGTCGCGGCCGCCCCCACGCGGGGGATGTGGCGCAGCGTCTCGGCCGAGACGGACAGGCGGTAGCCGACGCCACCGCACGAGACGACGACGTGGTCGGCGCGGCGGACCGCGACCGTGCCCTCGAGCAGCGCGATCATCCGGCCAGCGCCGCCGCGAGCGGCGCTCCGTTGGCGTGGCAGATCGCGACCGCGAGCGCATCGGCGGCGTGGTCGGGATGCGGCAGCTCGTCGAGCGCGAGCAGCGCCTGGACCATCCGCTGCACCTGGTCCTTGGCCGCCCGGCCGGAGCCACACACGGCGCCCTTGACCTGCTGCGGCGTGTAACTGGCGCACGGGACGGCGCGCTGGCCGGCGGCGAGCATCACCACGCCGCGCGCCTGGCCGACCGCGAACGCCGAGCGGGCGTTGGTGCCGAAGTACACGTCCTCCAGCGCCAGCGCGTCCGGCCGGTACTCGTCCAGCAACGCGCAGACGCGGTCGTAGATCACGGCGAGCCGCGCGCCGGCTTCACGCCCGGCCGCCGTCTCGATCACGCCGCCGTCGAGCGCGACCATGCGCCCGCGCTGCTGCGCGACGACGCCGTAGCCGGTGTTGGCCACGCCTGGATCGATGCCGAGGACGATCACGTACACCGCCGTGATTCTGCGCGGCGGGCCGGACGCCTTCACCCCGTGGGCATGGACGACCCGGCGAAACCGAAGAACCAGACCGCGAACGCGAGCCCCGCGAGGGCGACCGAGATGATCATCACGCGGTCGAGCACGCCGTTGCGGCGGTCGACCGCACGCTCGCCGCGCATCGAGCGCGTCCAGCCCGGCTGGTAGCGATCGGTCTCGGCGCCGGTCACGCGGATGTGCACGCGGTTGAGCCACCCGAGCGCCTTGCCGACAAGCGCCATCCCGATCGGCAAACCGATCAACACGAGCAGATACGGGCCCATGCTGGGCTTCGGCGTGTCCGCAAGCTTTGACGCGGCGTAGATCAGCAGGAACGGGACGCCCAGCCACATGAAGACGCTGCCGATCGCCATCAGGACGACGAGCGCCACGGCCGCCGGCGACCACGCAGACCGCACGCCGCGGCCCCGCTCAGCCCGCGACGCGCTCGAGGATCTCGGCGTCGACGTCGAAGTTCGCGTGCACCGCGTCGACGTCGTCCTGGTCCTCGAGGGCGTCGATCAGCCGCAGGACCTTGACGGCGCCGGCCTCGTCGAGCGGCACGAGCGTCTTCGGCCGCTGGCCGACCTCGGCCTCCTCGACCTCGACCCCGGCGTCGGCCAGCGCGGCGCGTACGGCGGCGAGATCGGCCGGCTCGCACAGCACCTCGTAGACGTCGGCGTCCATCTGGATGTCCTCGGCGCCGGCGTCGATCGCGACCATCAGGTCGTTCTCCGTATAGCGCTCGCCGTCCACGACGACGACGCCCTTCTTGTCGAACAGGTAGGCGACGGAGCCGGGCTCGCCGAGATTGCCGCCGTTGCGGTCGAAGATGTGGCGCATCTCCGCGCCGGTGCGGTTGCGGTTGTCGGTCATCGCCTCGACCAGCACCGCCACGCCGCCGGGGCCGTAGCCCTCGTACATGACCGCCTCGAGCGCGTCCGCGTCGGCGCCCTCGCCGGTGCCCTTGGCGATCGCGCGCTCGATGTTGTCCTTCGGCATCGAGGCGTCCTTGGCCTTCTGCACGGCGATCGCGAGCGACGGATTGCCGTCCACGTCGCCGCCGCCCTCCTTCGCCGCCACCGTGATCGCGCGCGCGAGCTTGGTGAACAGCTTTCCGCGCCGGGAGTCCACGATCGCCTTCTTGTGCTTGATCCCCGCCCATTTGGAGTGTCCGGCCATGGCGTCCGAGTTTAGGCGTTCTTCCGGAGGGCCACGCAGGCACGAACTTCGGCATTAAGGGAGTCGGTCCGGAAGGGTGTGGTCACTTGACCGCACATATTCATGTCAAGTGACCACACCCCTCGCCGCGGCCGACTCCGCGCCGCCCTACCCAGCCGCAGTTGACGTTCGCGCGAGCCATGGCGGCGCGCCGGAGTCGCACAGCTCCTCCAGGGCGACCGCATCCTTCGCCGTGTCCAGGCAGCGCCAGAACCCCGTGTGGCGGTAGGCCGCCAGCGCGCCGTCGGCCGCCAACCGCTCCATCGGCTCGCGCTCGAGCACGGAATCAGCGGTCACGTACGGCAGCGCGCCCGGGTCGAGCATCAGGAAGCCGCCGTTGACCCACTGGTCGGCGACGGGCTTCTCGCGGAAGCCCGTCACGCGCGCGTCGCCGTCGAGCATGGCGACGCCGAACGGCAGTTCCGGGCGCACGACGGTCATCGTCGCCAGCGCGCCCGTAGTCTCGTGGCGGGCGCGCAGCGCGCCGAGGTCGATGTCGGCCACGCCGTCGGCGTAGGTCAGGCAGAACGGCTCCCGCAGGCGCTCGCGCACGCGGTGCACGCGCCCGCCGGTCGGCGTGTCGAGCCCGGTGTCGACGCACTCCACCTCGACACCCTCGGGCCACGGCGCGGAAAGGGCCCAGTCGGCCACCGCCTCGCCCTGGTAGCCGGTCAGCAGCAGGAAGCGCCGGAATCCCTGCGCCGCGTAGATCGACACGACGTGCCACACGATCGGCTGCCCGCCGATCTCGATCAGCGGCTTCGGCCGCTCGCCGTTGAGGCGCGTGCCGCGCCCGCCGCAGAGGATGAGGACGTCCACGGCCGTATCCTCGCGCGCCATGCCTGACCAGCGCGCACTGGCCTACGAGACACCGCGGCCCGAGATCGCCCGCCGCGTGCCGGTGAGCGCGCGGCGAGTGCTCGACCTCGGCTGCGCGGCCGGCGGCCTGGCCACCCTGCTGAAGGCGCGTGGGCCGGTCGAGGTGGTGGGCGTGGAGCTCGACGAGAGCTACGCGACGGCCGCCGCCAAGCGCTGCGACCGCGTCGTGCACGCGGACGCCGAGGAACTCGCCGGCCGTGCCGGCCTCGAGGCCGAGCTCGGGCGCTTCGACTGCATCGTCGCCGCCGACGTGCTCGAGCACCTGGTGGACCCGTGGACCGCCCTGCGCGCGTACGCGCGCCTACTGGAACCGGGCGGCACCGCGGTGGTGTCGCTCCCGAACGTTGCGCACTGGAGCACGTACGTGCACCTCGCGCGCGGGAGCTGGCCGCGGCAGCCGGAGGGCATCCACGACGCCACGCACCTGCGCTGGTTCACGCTGCGCGACGCGCGCGAGCTGCTCGCGCAGGCCGGGCTCGAGACCGTCGCGGTCGAACGGCGCTCGCGGCTGATCTGGCGCGGCTCGCGGCTCGACGACCTGCTCGGCCCGGCCGCGGTGCGCGTGCCCGGCCTGCGGACGCTCGTCACGTTCCAGCTCGTGCTTGCGGCGTATCCTGCGCGCCCATGCCCGTGACCGCCCCGGCGGAGATCTTCAAGGCCTATGACGTTCGCGGCCTCTACGGCGAGCAGATCGACGGCGACGTCGCCGAGGCCGTCGGCCGCGCGTTCACGCGTGTGCTCTCCGGCCTCGCCGGCAAGCCGGCGTCCGAGCTGCGCATCGGCCTCGGGCGCGACATGCGGCTGACCGCCCCCGAGCTGGCCGCCCGCTACCGCGAAGGGATGGTCGCCGAGGGCGCGCACGTGATCGACGCCGGGATGGTCGGGAGCGAGATGCTCTACTGGCTCGTCGGCTCGCGTGAGCTCGACGGCGGCCTGATGTGCACCGCGTCGCACAACCCGAAGGCCTACACGGGCGCGAAGCTGGTCGAGCGCGGCGCCGTGGCACTGTCGGGCGACGCCGGGATCGACGATGTGCGCCGCACGATCGAGGCCGGCCTCGGGGATAAGCCCCACCCACCCCGCGGCTCGTCCGAGGAGGTCGACATATATGAGGACTTCCAGCGCGACGCGCTGAAGTTCATCGACCCGGCGGTCGTCAGGCCGTTGAAGGTCGTGGTCGACGGCGGCAACGGCATGGCCGGGCCGATGGTCGGTCCGCTGCTCGAGCAGCTCGGCCTCGACCTCGTGACGACCTACTGGGCGCCGGACGGCGAGTTCCCCGACCACGAGCCCAACCCGCTGCTCGAGGAGAACCGCCGCTTCATCGTCGACAAGGTGCGCGCCGAGGGAGCCGACCTCGGGATCGCGTGGGACGGCGACGCCGACCGCTGCTTCTTCATCGACGACACCGGCCGCTTCGTCGACGGTGACTTCATGACCGCGCTGCTCGCCGAGTCCGTCATCTCCAAGCACCCGGGCGCGGACATCCTCTACGACGTGCGCGCCTCGCGGGCGGTGCCCGAGCTGGTCGAGCGGCTCGGCGGAACCGCGCACATGAACCGCGTCGGGCACGCGTTCTTCAAGCGGCGCATGCGCGACGAGGGCGGCGACTTCGGCGGCGAGGTCTCCGGGCACTACTACTTCAAGGACTTCTACAACGCGGATTCCGGCACGATCCCGGCACTGCTGCTGCTGGAGCTACTGTCGCAGCGTGGGTCGAAGCTTTCCGAGCTGCTGGAGCCGTTGCGGTCCAACTTCTTCATCTCCGGCGAGATCAACTCCGAGGTCGCCGACACCGACGCCAAGATGGACGAGATCGAGCGCCGCTATGGCGACGGGCGCATCTCCAAGCTCGACGGCATCTCGGTCGACTACGACGACTGGCACTTCAACGTGCGCCCGTCGAACACCGAGCCACTCCTGCGCCTGAACGTCGAGAGCGTGCTCTCGCAGCAGGACATGGAGCGCCGCCGGGACGAGGTGCTCGACCTCATCCGGTCATGACGGGCATCCACTGCCTGCCGATCCCCACGCCGTTCGCCGTGGGGCGCGTCAACTGCTACCTGATCGAAGACGACCCGCTGACGCTGGTCGACACCGGGCCGAACTCGGGCAAGGCGCTCGACCAGCTCGAGCGCGCGCTGCGCGAGCACGGGCGCCGGATCGAGGACCTCGAGCGGATCGTCATCACCCACCAGCACCTCGACCACCTCGGCCTGGTCGGGATCCTCGCCGACCGCTCGCGCGCCGAGGTCGTCACGCTCGACGTCCTCGCCCCGGTGGTGGAGGAGTTCGGGGCACACGCCGAGCGCGACGACGAGCTGGCGGAGGCACTGATGCTCCGGCACGGCATCCCGCGCGACGTCGTGACCGCGCTGCGGTCGGTGTCGCGGTCGTTCCGCGCGTGGGGCGGCAGTGCCCCGGTTGACCGGCGGCTGGCCGACGGCGAGGAGCTGCCGTTCGCGGGCCGCACGCTGCAGGCGCTGCACCGACCGGGCCACTCGCCGTCGGACACGCTGTTCTGGAACGCGGAGACCGGCGTGCTGATCGGCGGCGACCACCTGATCGGCCACATCTCCTCCAACCCGCTGATCTCGCGACCGCTCGGCGGCCGCTCCGGCGAGCCCGGCGACGGCCGCCCGCGCGCGCTGATGATGTACCTGCGGTCGCTCGCCGAGACGCGCGAGATGCCGGTGAAGGTCGTGCTCCCCGGCCACGGCGAGCCGGTGACCGACCACGTGAAGCTGATCGACGAGCGCTTCGCAATGCACGAACGGCGCGCCGCGAAGATCGGCGGGCTGATCGCCGAGGGCCCGATGACCGCGTACGAGATCGCGCAGTCGCTGTGGGGCAACGTGGCGGTGACACAGGCGTACCTGACGCTGTCGGAGGTGCTCGGCCACGTCGACCTGCTGCTCGATCGCGCGGAGATCCGCGAGAGCGAGGTCGGCGGTGTGATCCGCTACAAGGCGAGCTGATGGACGAGATTCAGGTCGTCCTCGTCTCGCTGTTGCTGTCGGTGGTCATCCTCGGCACGGTCGCGCGCCTGATCCGCGTCCCGTATCCGATCGTGCTCGTGATCGGAGGGCTGGGCCTGGGCCTCGTCCTCGGCCCGGACGACACGGTCACGCTCGACCCGGACCTCGTCCTGGTGATCTTCCTGCCGCCGCTGCTGTACTCGGCGGCGTTCTTCGCGAACCTCCACGACATCCGGCGCGGGATCCGCGTGGTGTCGGTGTTGGCGATCGGGCTGGTGCTGGTCACGATGTGCACGGTCGCGGTGGTCGCCCACACAGTGGTCGACGGCATGTCGTGGCCGGTCGCCTTCGTGCTCGGCGCGATCGTCTCGCCCACCGACGCGCTCGCGCCGACCCAGATCCTGCGCCGCCTGGGGGTCCCGCGCCAGATGGTGTCGATCGTCGAGGGCGAGAGCCTGCTCAACGACGGCACCGCGCTCGTCGCCTACAACTCGGCGGTCAAGGCCGTCGCCGTGGGCTTCGTGTTCTGGGACGCCGCGGGCGACTTTGTGGTGAGCGCCGCCGGCGGCATCGCGATCGGGCTCGTGGCCGGCAAGGTGCTGGTGGAGATCCGCCGCCGCATCAACGACATCCCGACGGAGGTCACGATCTCGCTCCTCAGCGGCTACGCGGGCTACCTGCCGGCCGAGGAGCTGGGGGTGTCGGGCGTGCTCGCGGCGGTGACGACCGGCATCCTGCTCGGCTGGAAGGCGCCGGAGATCTCGACCGCGTCGATGCGGCTGCAGGGTTACGCGGTGTGGGAGACCCTGATGTTCATCCTCAACGCGCTCCTGTTCGTGCTGATCGGACTGCAGCTCCCGACGATCCTCGACGGCCTCGACGACGAGCAGACGTTGACGCTTGTCGGCTGGGGGGCAGCGGTCAGCGCGACGGTGATCCTGACCCGACTGGTCTTCAACGAGCTGTTCACGCGTTTCATCCGCGCGGTCGACCGGCGGCCGATCCAGCAGGAGCGCCGGGCGTCGTGGCGGATGCGCCTCATCGGCGCCTGGTGCGGGATGCGTGGAGCGGTGTCGCTGGCCGCGGCGCTTGCGCTGGCCGAGGACTTCCCCCAACGCGAAATCGTGCTGTTCCTGACGTTTGCGGTGATCTTCGCGACGCTCGTGCTCCAGGGCCTGACGCTCCCGGCGCTGATCAAGTGGCTCGGCGTCGAGGCGGACGGCGCCGACGAGCGCGAGGAGCTGATCGGCCGCCGCGCCGCGGCCGACGCCGCGCTGGCGCAGCTCGACGAGCTCGGCGAGGCGGAGTGGACCCGCGACGACACCACGCTGCGGATGCGGCAGATGTACGAGTATCGATCACGCCGGTTCGCGATCCGCGCCGGCGAGCTCGACGACTACGGCGACGGCCTGGAGGCGGTTGAGATCCGCTCGCGCCGGTACCAGAAGATGGTCCGGTTGGTGCTGACCGCGCAGCGCGAGGAGCTCGTGCGACTGCGCAACTCTGGCGAGATCTCCAACGAGGTCATGCACCGGCTCGAACGCGAGCTGGATCTCGAGGACGAGCGCCTGGAGATCTAGCGCTCGCTGACGCCGTACCGCTGGAAGTTCTCGCGGGCCTGGTTGAGGCTGACGGTGTTCGCGCCTCCCTCGTAATCGGGGTCGCGGAACTGGACGCCGTCGTCCTCCCAGTTGCAGACCCTGCAGATGTCGTAGGTGTCGGGCGGCGGCTCGAGCAAGGTGAGAGAGCCGCAACACGGGCACGCGAACCGGCGGCCGGCCGACAAGCTCATCGCCGGATCTCGTCCAGGTGGCCCACGTTCGCCCGGTCGTCGTCGTCAGGCGACGGCCGGGCGGCGAACCACGCATCGAGGATCTCGGCGAGCACCGCTTCCGACGTCGTGCGCAATGACAGCGCGAGCACGTTGGCGTCGTTCCACTTGCGCGCGCCGGCGGCCGTCTCGGCGTCGCCGCACAGCGCGGCGCGTACCCCGTCGACCTTGTTGGCGGCGATCGACGCGCCCGTGCCGGTCCAGCAGCACACGACGGCCTGGTCGGCGCGGCCATCGGCGACATCGCGAGCGGCAGCCTCGGACGCCCACGCCCAGTCGTCGCGCTCGCCCTCGGCGAGCGCGCCGTGCAGGAGCGGCTCGTGGCCGCGCGAGCGCAGCTGCTCGACGACGGCGCCGGCCACGCCCGTGTTCTCGTCAGCGGCGACGGCGATCCGCATCACGGCCTACCGTAGCCGCCGCCGCCCGGCGTCCGGATCGTGATCGTGTCGCCCGGCTGCAGGCTCACGCGCGCCTTCGGGCCGAGCGGGCGGCCGTTGAGGCGGTTCGTGCCCGGCCGGCCCGGCTCGCCGCCGGCGGCACCGCGCGGCGGGTGGCGGCGGCGGTCGGACAGGAGCGAGGCCTCGCACGGCTCGAGCACCGTTATCGCGCGGATCACGCCGTCGCCACCGCGATGGCGGCCGGCTCCGCCGCTGCCGGCGCGCAGCGCGTACCGCTCGACGCGCAGCGGATACGCGGCCTCGAGCGCCTCGACCGGGGTGTTGAGCGTGTTCGACATCGCCACGTGTACTGCCGACGGTCCCGGGCCGGCGGCCGAGCCGCCCTGACCGCCGCCGATCGTCTCGTAGTACGTGAAGCGCGACGAGCCGAACGTGAGGTTGTTCATCGTCCCCTGGCCCTGCGCGGGCGCATCGACCGCCTTTCCGAACGCGCGCAGGAGGCAGTCGGCGATCCGGCTGGAGGTCTCGACGTTGCCCGCCACGACCGCGGCGGGCGGCCGCGCGTTCACGAGCGATCCCTCGGGCGCCGCCACCGCGATCGGGGCATACGCGCCGCCGGAGGCGGGTGCGTCCGGATCGGCGACCACGCGCAGCACGAAGCAGCACGCCGAGACCGTCACGGCGAGCGGGCAGTTGAGGTTGCCGCCGTGCTGCGGCGCCGTGCCGTCGAAGTCGACGCGCACCGCGTCCCCGTCGATCTCGACCGCCGCGCGGATCTCGAGGTCGCCCTCGGCCGCCTCGACCGTCTCGGTGGCGTCATAGCGCCCGTCCGGCATCTCGGCGATCGCGGCGCGGGTGCGCCGCTCGGCGTAGTCCCACACCTCGGCGCAGGCGCTGCGCCACCAGTCCGCTCCGCGGCGTCCGCACAGCTCCTCCACCCGGCGCTCGGCGAGTCGGTGCACGGCGAGCTGCGCGCGCAGGTCGCCGCGGCGCTCGTCGCCGGCGCGCGAGTTGGCGGCGATCAGGTCGATCAGCTCGCCGGTCAGGCGCATCGGCGGGAGGATCAGGCCCTCCTGGTGCAGCTCGGTCGAGTCGGCCGGCATCGACGCCGGGACCATCCCGCCGACGTCGGCGTGGTGGGCGCGCGAGGCGGCCCAGCCGAGCCGCTCGCCGTCCACGTCGATCGGCGACACGAGCGTGATGTCCGGGAGGTGCGAGCCGCCCAGGAACGGGTCGTTGAGCACCCACACGTCGCCGGGCGCGACGTCGTGTGCGCGGACGGCCGCGACCGACGCCGGGAGCGCGCCGAGGTGGACGGGAATGTGCTCGGCCTGGATCACGAGCCGGCCGGCGGCGTCGAACAGCGCGGTCGAGCAGTCGCGCCGCTCCTTGATGTTGGGCGACAGCGCGCTGTGGATCAGCGCAGTGCCCATCTCCTCCGCGATCCCGCGCAGCGAGCCGACCGCGACCTGGAGCTCGGCCGCGTTCACGTGTTCTCCAGCCTCAGGATTCCCTGCTCGTCGGCCGTCCCGGACCAGCCGGGCGGGACGAGGCAGGTCGTCTCCGGGAACTCGACGATCGCCGGGCCCGCGACCGTGGTGCCCGGCGGCAGGCCGGTCCCGCTCAGCACCTCGGCCTTCACGTCCTCGCCGTCCCACCGGATCGACCGGCTCCCGCGCTCGACGTCGCCGCCGGCCGTAAGCCGGACCTCGGCGCCGGGCCGGACCGCAGCCGCGCGCAGCGTCACCAGTTCGACCGCCCGGTCCCGGTCGGCGTGGCCGTAGCGGCGCTCGTGCTCGGCGTGGAACGCGTCGGCGAGCCCATCAGGGTCGACGAAGGGGACCAGCAGCTCGAACGACTGGCCGGCGTAGCGCAGGTCGGCCGCGCCTCGTACCTCCTCCCCGTCCTCGGCGCCAGCGAGCTCGGCCACCGCCTGATCGAGTCCGTCCACCTCGGCCAGCGGTCGCAACAGGCTGCGCGAGGCGTCGCGGCGACGTTCCGCGGCCGCGAGCCCGACGGCGGACAGGACGCCGCTGGCGGGAAGGCAGAGCACCTGCGTCGCCCCGAGCTGGGCGGCGAGCTCGCACGCGTGCAGCGGCCCGGCGCCGCCGAACGCGATCAGCGCCGCGCCCGCTGGGTCGTGACCGCGCTCGACCGAGACCACGCGCAGCGCCTGCACCATCGCGTTCACCGTCACCGCGACCACGCCCTCGGCCGCATCCTCGGCCGACCCGATGCCGAGCGTCTCGAGCGCGGCGCGGGCGGCACCCACGTCGAGCCGCAGGCCGGCCGCGATCGGCGACTCCGCCGGCAGCCGCCCGAGCACCAGGTTCGCATCGGTCACGGTCGGCTCGGTGCCGCCGCGGCCGTAACACGCCGGGCCGGGATCGGCGCCCGCGCTGTGCGGCCCGACCCGCAGCGCACCGCCACTGTCCATCCACGCGATCGACCCGCCGCCCGCGCTGACCGTGTGGATGTCGACCATCGGCAGCCGCACCGGCAGCCCGGCGACGCGCCGGTCGACCGTCAGCTCGGACTCGCCGCCGCCCTCGGCGAGGAAGAACGTGTCGCAGCTCGTGCCGCCCATGTCGAAGCCGAGCGCGGGCGCGTCGGCGACGATCCGCGCGGCGACCGCGCCGCCGGCCGGACCCGACAGCAGCATCGCGGCCGGGTGCGCGGCCGCCTGGTCGAGCGTCGCCACGCCGCCCGAGGAGAGCATCACGTGCGGTTCCGGGAGGCCCGCCTCCGCGGTCGCGGCACGCAGCCGGCCGAGGTAGCGGCCGGTCGGCGGCCCGAGCGCGGCGTCGACCGTGGCCGTGGTGGCCCGCTCGAACTCACGCACCTCCGCCGCCACCTCGTGCGAGGCGACCACGAACGCGTCGGGCAGCGCCGCGCGCAGGATCTCCGCCACGCGCGCCTCGTGCGCGGGGTCGAGGAACGCGAACAGCAGGCACACGGCGACCGCCTCGGCGCGCTCGCGGGCGAGCCGCCGCGCGGCGCGGTGCACGCTCTCCTCGTCGAGCGCGCGCAGCACGCCCGCGGGCCCCATCCGCTCGTCGACCTCGACACACAGCCGACGCTTGACCACCGGCGGGGTCGGCGCCTCGTGCAGGCGGTAGAGGCTGGGCCGTGCCTGGCGGCCGAGGAACAGCAGGTCGCGGAACCCCTTGGTGGTGACGAGCGCGGTGCGCGCGAGCCGCCGCTCGAGCAGCGCGTTGGTGGCGACCGTCGAGCCGTGCACGAAATGCGTCACCGCGCCCGGCTCGACGCCGGCGCGCTCGAGCACCTCGCGCGCGGCCGCGACCACGCCCTCCTCCTGGCTCGGCGTCGACAACACCTTCGCCGTCGTCATGCCGTCGGGGCCGACCAGCACCGCGTCCGTGAACGTGCCGCCGACGTCGACCCCGAGCGCACTCATTCGAGCACGGCCGCGGCGGCCTGGTCGCCGAGGCGCACGGCGTAGTTGGTGCCCCGGTCCTCGGGATAGACCTGCGTCGTGTTGGCGAGCACGAGCCCGGGCGCGGGCGTCTTGAGCGCCGGGATCCGCTCGTGGTAGCCGACCGTGACGATCGGCTGCGCGGCCGGCTCGCGGTGCAGCCACAACGCCTTCACCCACGAGCGGTCGAACGCCGGGTTGACGCGCTGGAGCCCGGGCAGGTAGCGCTCCAGCAGCGCGTCGCCGTCGAGTCCGAGCAGCTCGTGGCCGTGCTCGAGGTAGTTGGCGACGTACAGGAAGCGGCGCCCGTCGTAGCGCGCCGGCTCGACGAAGTTGGTGTGCTCGATCAGCCCGACGAATGGAAGCTCGCGGTCGGCGACGTTGGTCCAGTAGAAGCCCGAGAACGGGCGGTCGAGCTCGAGCAGGAGGCACAGCGCCGCGAAGTACTCGATCGAGCGCAGTCCGGCGAGGTAGTCGTCCGGCAGCAGGCCGGGCGCGAGCATCCGCTCGAACACGTCGTTCGGCACCGTCGCGAGGACGCGGTCGTAGCGCTCGGCGCCGTCGGGCGTGAACGCCTGCGGGTCGTGGCCGGCGCGGAACGACCCGGACGCGCCGGCCGTGACCTCGAAGCCGGGTCCGATGCGCACGGCCGGCCGGTCGATCAGCACACGCCCGCCGCGCGACTCGATCTCCCGCTGCAGCCGCTCGAACAGCGGCTCCCACGAGCGGCCGGGATATCCGAGGTGCTCCTCGCGCGCGTCCTCCCCGCGGCGCAGCCGCAGCTTGTTCCAGATCCACACCATCGCGATCTCGTCCGCGCGCGCGCCGAACTTGCCGCGGAGCATCGGCCCCCACACCTCGCGCCACGCCGCCTTGCCCATGCGCCGCTCGATCCACGCGCGCGCCGTGATGCGCTCGTACGGCGCCTGGTCGTTCGCGAGCCGCTGCAGGAGGAGCACGGCAGCGCCCATCCGCACGCGCGAGAGCAGCGGCAGCGGGCCGAACCGCAGCAGGTCGCCCGGCGTCGTGAACGGCCACTGGCGGCCGTGCGCGAACATCGCGACGCTCGACGGCCGCCACTCGAGCTCGTCCGGCATCCCGAGCTCCTCGTACAGCGCGGCGATGTGCCGGTCGGTGGTGAACAGGTGGTGGTAGTAGCGCTCCAGCCGGTGGCCGCCGCCGACGTCGATCGTCGCGGCCTGGCCGCCGAGGCCGGGCCAGCGCTCGTAGACGTCGACCTCGTGGCCGGCGGCGGTGAGCCGGTAGGCGGCGACCAGCCCTGCGACGCCCGCGCCGATGACGGCGATCCTCACTTGTCGAGGTTCGTCCGGTCGCGCACGACGTACAGCGGCCGGCGCTTGACCTCGTCGTAGATGCGCCCGACGTACTCGCCGATGATCCCGACGCAGATCAGCTGGATCCCGCCGAGCAGCAGGATCGCCACGATCACCGACGGGACGCCGCGGTCGTAGATGTCCGCGTAGCGAGCGACCACGGTGAGCGGGATCGCGATGAACGCGAGCGCCGAGCACGCGAACCCGAGCAGCGTCGCGAACTGGAGCGGGCGGTACGAGAAGCTCGTGATCGCGTCGAAGCTGAAGCGCAGCATCTTGCGCAGCGTGAACTTCGTCCGCCCGGCCGAGCGGGCCTCGCGCTGGAACGTGACGGCTGTCTGGTTGAAGCCGACCCAGACGCTCATCCCGCGGAGGAAGCGGTTGCGCTCGGGCATCGCCAGCAGGGCGTCGAGCGCGCGGCGGTCCATCAGCCGGAAATCGCCGGACTCGGGCGTGAGGTCGATGTCCGCCAGCCGGCCGAACAGGCGATAGAACCAGCTCGCGGTCATGCGCTTGAACGCCGTCTCCCCCTCGCGCGCACGCCGCACTGCGTAGACGACGTCCGCGCCCCCGCGCCAGGCCTCGACCATCTCCGGGATCAGCTCGGGCGGGTCCTGGAGGTCGCCGTCGAGCATCACGACCACGTCGCCGCTGGCGTGCTCGAGCGCGGCGGTCAGCGCCGCCTGGTGGCCGAAGTTGCGCGACAGCGTGACGACCTTCACCCGCTCGTCGTCCTGCGCGAGGTCGGTGAGCACGGCGGCGGTGCGGTCGTTGCTGCCGTCGTCGACGATCACCAGCTCGAACGGGACGTCGCCGAGTGCCGCCACCACGCGGGCGTGGAACTTCGGGGCGGTGTCCTCCTCGTCGTGCATCGGCGCGGCGACGGACAGCAGTGCGAGCTCGCGAGCCATATGGGTCGTAATGTTCTCTGACATGGTGGACGAGCGCGCGCTGGAGACCGAACTGCTCGCGGTCGGCGGCCGTCTCGGCGCGGCGATGCCGGTGACGCGGAACCCGCTGAAGGCATTCGACGAGAAGGCGATGGACCTCGCCTCGGCGGACGCCGAGCTGAAGGCGGCGCTGTTCCGCTTCGTCGACGTCGTGCCCGCCTGTCGCAACCTCGACGATCTCGCGCGCCACCTCACCGGCTTCCTCGGCGAGGTCGAGCAGCCACCGCCGCCCGTGGGAGTGGCGATGCGGATGGGCAACTCGAAGGCGGGCCGGACCGCGCTCGGCGCGGCCGCCGCGGCCGGCGTCAAGCACATGGCGCACCGCTTCATCGTCGGCGAGGACCCGAAGGCGGCGCTCGGGGTGCTGCGCGACCTGTTCAAGGACGGCGTCGCGTCGTCGGTCGACCTGCTCGGCGAGGCGACCGTCACCCAGGCCGAGGCGCAGCGCTACGCCGACCGCTGCGCCGACGCGCTCGACACGCTGGTGGGCGCTGCCCGCCGCTGGCCCGACCGCCCGCAGCTCGAGCACGACAGCGCCGGCGTGCTCCCGCGCGCGAACCTGTCGGTGAAGGTGTCCGCTTTGACGCCGTTACTGCGGCCGGACGCCCCGGAGCGCGGCAAGCGCGACGCTGCCGACCGGTTGCGGCCACTGCTGCGGCGCGCGAACGAACTCGGCGCTCACCTGCACATCGACATGGAGTCGATGGACTCGCGCGACGCCGTGCTCGAGCTGATCCTCGAGCTGCTGAGCGAGGACGAGTTCCGCTCCGGCCCCTCGGCCGGGCTCGTGCTCCAGGCCTACCTGCGCGACTCGCCGCAGGCGCTCGACACGATTCTCGAGTGGCTCGGGCGCGTCGAGCGCGCCCACCCGCTGACCGTGCGGCTGGTGAAGGGCGCCTACTGGGACCACGAGATCGTGCAGGCGCGCCAGCACGGCTGGGACATGCCGGTGTTCGACGTGAAGGCCGACTGCGACCTGAACTTCGAGCTCCTCACGCGCCGGCTGCTCGACGCCCGCGGCGATGGGCACGGCATCCGCGTCGCCGTCGCCTCCCACAACCTGCGCTCGGTCAGCCACGCGATCGCCTACAACCGCCTCTCGGGCGGAACCGACCAGGACCTCGAGCTGCAGGTGCTGCGCGGCCTCGGCGACCCGCTCCAGACGGCGATCGCCCGCCAGGGCCTGCGCGTGCGCACCTACTGCCCGGTCGGCGACCTCGTGGCCGGCATGGCCTACCTCGTGCGGCGGCTGCTGGAGAACACCTCGAACGACTCGTTCCTGCACGAGCAGGCCCGTGGCGCCGCGCTCGAGGAGCTTCTGGCCAAACCCGTCGCCTCGGCGCCCGCTTGAACGAACGTCAACCCCGGCATTTAGGGAGGCGAGCCGGAACCTCCCCACCCAGCAGCAGTTGACGTTCGCCGGGATATCGTGACCGCCGAGATGAAGGACTTCGCCAACGAGCCGATCCTGGAGCTGCGCCGCGGAGCGGTGCGATCACAACTGGCCGGCGCCGTGGCCGAGCACGACGCGCGCGGGCCGGTGAAGGTGCCAGTGTGGATCGGCGACGACCGCCGTGAGGGCTCGGACATCGTCTCCACCGACCCCGGGAAGCCCGATCGCGTGGTGGCCGAGGCGGCTGCGGCGCGGCCCGGCGATGTCGACGCCGCGCTTGGTGCCGCGCGGCCGTGGACGGCACCGGCGGCCGAGCGCGCCGCGGTGCTGCTGCGCGCCGCCCAGTGGCTGCGCGACCGCCGCCTGGAGGTCGCGGCGCTGGCAGTGCGCGAGTGCGCGAAGCCGTGGCCCGAGGCCGACGCCGACGTGTGCGAGGCGATCGACTTCCTGGAGTACTACGCGCGCGGGGCGATCGACCTCGCGCAGGGCGCTCCGCTGCTCCAGCCGCCGGGCGAGCGCAACGAGCTGCGCTGGGATCCGCGCGGCATCGTCGCGGTGATCTCGCCGTGGAACTTCCCGGTCGCGATCGCGTGCGGGATGACCGCCGCGGGCCTGGCGACCGGCAACGCCGTGATCCTCAAGCCGGCCGAGCAGTCGCCCGGCTGCGGGTACGTGCTCACGCGCGCGCTGCGCGAGTCCGGCGTGCCGGCGAGCGCACTCGCGCTGCTGCCCGGCGAGGGCGACGTCGGCGCCGCGCTCGTCCGCGACCCGCGCGTGCACACGATCGCGTTCACCGGCTCCAACAAGGTCGGGCTCGACATCGTGCGCGCCGCCGCCGAGACCCCGCCCGGCCAGAAGCACCTGAAGCGCGTCGTCGCCGAGATGGGCGGCAAGAACTGCGTGATCGTGGACTCCGACGCCGACCTCGACGACGTCGTGCCCGCGCTCGTCAAGTCCGCGTTCCTGTTCGCCGGCCAGAAGTGCTCGGCCGCCGCGCGCGTGCTCTGCCACGAAGCGACCCACGACGCGCTCGTCGAGCGCCTGGCGGGCGCGATCGAGGTGCTCCACGTCGGCCAGGCGGAGGACCTCGAGATCGACGTCGGCCCGGTGATCGAGCAGGAGGCGCAGGAGCGCGTGGCGCGCTACGCCGCCGAGGCCGAGCGCAGCGGACGGATCGCCGCGCGCGCACTGACCGTCCCGGACGGCGGCGGCTGGTTCGCCGCGCCGACGCTCGCCGCCGACCTGCCGGAGGACTCGCCGGTTCTCACCGAGGAGATCTTCGGGCCGCTGTTGGCGATCGAGCGCGTGCGCGACGTTGACGACGCGTGCGACCGCGTCGACGCCTCCCCGTTCGCCCTCACGGGCGGCCTGTTCGCGCGCAACCCGGACACCGTCGACCGCGTGATCGAGCGCTCACCGGTCGGCAACCTGTACGTCAACCGCGCGATCACGGGCGCGATGGTCGCCCGCCAGCCGTTCGGCGGCAACCGACTCTCCGGCACCGGCACGAAGGCCGGCGGCCCGGGCTACCTGCTGCAGTTCGTCGAGCCGCGCGTGGTCACCGAGAACACCATGCGCCACGGCCTCGTGGTCTAGCTCGCCGTCTCCGGGCGGGCCGGCCGTCCGGGCCAGAGCGTGTGCGTGATCGGCCACAGCGACCAGATCGCCACGACCATCGTCAGCCGGAGGAGCCAGCCCTGCAGGGCCTCCGTGCGCTCCGCGTCGCCGACGATCGCGATCGCCGTGACCAGCAGGCCTGAGCCGATCGCCCATGCCAGCATCGCCTTGCCGAACTCGCGCCACTCGTACCGGACGCGCTCCGGCCCGCCACGCGGCGGCCGCCAGGGCGGCGGCCCGCCGGCGAAGCGATGCGCGGACCGCTCGTCGGTCCAGCGAATCAGGCTGTGGCCGAAGGCCACCGAGAAGCCGATGTAGGCCGCCGCGAGCCCGTGGGCGAAGCCGGCGGTCGCGCCGCGGCTGACGTCGATCACAGTCGCCACGAGCAGCACGAGGTCAACGAGCGGGGCGCCGACGAGCAGCGCCACGCTGAGGCGGCGGCGCTGGAACAGATAGCGGGCGGCGAGGCCGCCTAGCAGCAGCACCCAGAAGGCGATCTCCGAGGCGACGATGACGAACACGAGCATGTGATTTAAATTAGCACAGGTGCGCTAAAATACATCTAAGTGCCCAAACAGGTGGACCACGCCCAGCGCCGGGAGGAGCTAGCCGACGCGCTCTGGCGACTCGCGATGCGAGACGGGATCGAGGCTGCCTCGCTGCGGCGCGTGGCCGCCGAGGCCGGCTGGTCGATGGGGTCGCTGCGGCACTACTTCGAGACTCAGTCCGAGCTGCTGGCCTTCGCGATGCAGCTCGTCGTCGAACGCGTCAGCGAGCGTGTCTTGACGCTGGATCCCGAGGCGCCCCCGCGGCGGATCGCGGAGGGACTGCTGCATCAGGTCCTCCCACTCGACCCGGAGCGCTGTGCCGAGATGCGGGTCTGGCTGGCCTTCACCACGCGCGCGCTCGTCGACCCGCGTCTGCGCGAGCTGCGCGACGGCGCGCACGAGGCGCTACGCGGCCTGTGCCGGAACGCCGTCGAGCTCCTCGGAGCCGACGACCCCGAGCGCGAGGCGGAGCGGCTGCACGCGCTCGTCGACGGCCTTGCTCTCCATGCCGTGCATGCCCCCGGCGTGACCACGCCGGAGCGGCAGGTCGAGCTGCTGGCCGCCCACCTCGACTCGCTCTAAGCCAGGCCCTTCCCGCCGACCGGCCGGAACTCGCTGCGCCCCGAGAAGCCGGCGATCAGCGGTCGCGCGCGAGCGATCGTCGCCTTCGTCGTCTCGTCGTGGAGGGCGGCGTCGTGCGCTTCGCGGTCGGTCCAGGTCTCGGTGACCCAGATCGCGTCGTCGTCTTCGAGCGAGCGGCTGACGAAATAGAGCAGACAGGAGTCGTCGTCGCGCGCCGCCTCGGCCGCCTCGAGCAGGATCGCGGCGAGCGCGTCGCCCTGGCCGGGCTGGGCGTTGATGCAGCCGTGCATGCCGAACATGACGCGGCAGCCTACGCGGACGGATACGGTCTCGGCCATGGCCCTCGCCTGGGTGCTGTTCAACCTCACCGGCACGCTCGTCGACCCGACCGTCCTGGCACAGCCGCTCGGCGACTCCGGCGCCGACGAGGAGCTCGTGCTGAACGCGCTCGACGACACGATCGCGATCGCGATGGTCGATGCGCTGACGGGCGGGACCACGCCGTTCAACGCGATGATGGAGGCCGCGATGCGCCGCCGGCTGCGGCTCGCCGGCGCCGACGAGGAGCGGGCGGTGTCCGCGCTCGAGCTGATCTCGACGATGCCGGCGTACCTCGAAGCGCCCGGCGCGCTGGAGTCGCTCCGCGCCCACGGGCTGAAGCTGGGCGTGCTGGCGCAGACCTCTGCCGGGGCGGCGGACGCGGTGCTGCGCTTCGCCGGGCTGCGCGACCGGCTCGAGCTGGTGCTCAGCGCGCAGGACGCCGGTGCACCCAAGCCGGACCCGCGGCCGTACCGGATGGCGCTCGAGCAGACAGGTGTGGACGGGAACGAGGTGTGCTTCGTGTCGACCCACTGGTGGGACGTCGCGGGCGCCAAGCGGGCCGGGCTCCGGACGGCGTGGGTCGCCCGCCGCGAACGGTCGCTGCTCGACACCGTCCCGGCCCCGGACTACACCGGCCGTGACCTCACCGAGGTGGCCGAGCGGATCGTCACGCGAATGGTCGCCTGAACGCGCCACGGTCGCACTTCTGACGTATGTCGAACAAAAGCCCCGGGTAATATGCCGCCGACTGCACGAATACCGGACGGGAGGACGACTCATGCAGCAGGGGCTCAATAGGCGGCGCTTTCTCGGCGCCGCGATGGGGACGGGCGCAGCGGCCGCGACAGGCGTGCTGGCACCGTCGGCGCTTGGCAACGGGCGCAAGGCGCACGCGGCCGCCGGGAGCGGGAAGGTGCCGCGGAACCGGCGCGGGATCCAGCTCTACACGATGCGACGCATCATGGAGAAGTCGCAGGCCGACGCCAGCAGCGTGCTCCGCTGGCTCGGGCGCAACGGCTACACCGAAGTCGAGACCGCCGGTCACTATGGCTGGACTCCGGCGCAGTTCCGCCGCGAGCTCGACCGGGCGGGCCTGAAGGCAATCTCGGGCCATGACGGGCCCGACTTCACCTTCCCGGCCGGCTGGCAGGACAGCTACGAGGAAACGCTGGCATACGCGAAGGCGCTGGGCCAGAAGTTCACCGGTCTCGCCTGGCAAAACCTGCCGACGACCGAGGAGAGCTATCGCAAGCTCGCGGCGGGCCTCGACGAGGCGGGCAAGCTTGCGCGCAAGTACGACCTCCAGTTCTTCTACCACAACCACGATTTCGAGTTCCTGAACAAGCAGGCGAACGGCGATCCGCTCTACGACATCCTGCTCGAGGAGACCGACCGGCGCTACGTCAAGTTCGAGCTCGACCTGTTCTGGATCACCGAGGGCGGCGCCAACGGTGTCGAGTACCTGTCCGCGGATCCGACTCGCTACATCGGCTATCACGTCAAGGACCATGTCTGGGGCGACCGGCCGAACGCGAACGACTATGAGGACGCGGGTCCCGGGATGCTCGACTTCCCGGACCTCTTCGAGGCCGGCGACGAGGGCGACAAGCACTTCTTCGTCGAGCACGACGAGCCGTGGCTCTCGCACACGGACGACGACGCGAACGCCGAGTACCTGACCGCCGGAAACGGGATCAGGTATCTCGAACAGGTGCGCTGGTAAGGAACAGCTCGTGTAGGCGGGTCTCCCCCGCGAGCTCCGGATGGAAGGAGATCGCGAGCAGGTTCCCCTGGCGGACCGCCACGGGGTGACCCTCGACGGCGGCGAGGACCTCGACGTCCTCGCCGCAGACCTCGGCCCACGGCGCGCGGATGAACACCGCGCGCACGGGCCGGCCTGCGATGCCCGGGATCTGCAGGTCCGCCTCGAACGAGCGGATCTGCCGCCCGAACGCGTTGCGCCGGCACTCGATGTCCATCAGGCCGAGATGCTTGCGGTCGAGCATGATCATGCCGGCGCAGGTGCCGAACACCGGCGCGCCGGAGCGGCCGAACGCGCGCAGTGGCTCGGCGAGGCCCTCACGCTCGATCCCCAGCGTCATCGTGGTCGACTCGCCGCCCGGGATGATCAGGCCGTCGATGCCGTCCAGGTCGGCGGGCACGCGCACCTCGCGCACGTCGGCGCCAAGGCCGCGAAGGATCTTGCCGTGGGCCTCGAAGTCGCCCTGCAGCGCGAGCACGCCGACCAGCGGCATGGCCCTACCAGCCGCGGTTGGCGAGGAGCTGATGCTCGTCGAGCTTGCGCGTCTCGAGCGACGTCATCGCCCCGCCCAGCCCCTCGGAGGCGCGGGCCACCCGCGCCGGGTCCTGGAAGTGCGTCGTCGCCTCGACGATCGCGGCCGCGCGCGTGGCCGGGTCCTCGGACTTGAAGATTCCGGAGCCGACGAAGTTGCCCTCGGCGCCGAGCTGCATCATCAGGGCGGCGTCGGCCGGCGTGGCGATCCCGCCGGCGCAGAACAGCACCACGGGCAGCTTGCCGTCACGCGCGACCTGGCGCACGAGGTCGAGCGGCGCCTGGTGCTCCTTGGCGGCGGTCGCGAGCTCGGCGTCGTCCATCACCGTCAGGCGCTTGATCTCGCCGCTGATGCGGCGCATGTGGCGCACGGCCTCGACGATGTCACCGGTTCCGGCCTCGCCCTTGGAGCGGATCATCGCCGCGCCCTCGGCGATCCGCCGCAGCGCCTCCCCCAGGTTCGTGGCGCCGCAGACGAACGGGACCTTGAAGAGCCACTTGTCGATGTGGTTGGCCTCGTCGGCCGGAGTCAGCACCTCGGACTCGTCGATGTAGTCGACTTCGAGCGCCTCGAGCACCTGCGCCTCGGCGAAGTGGCCGATCCGCGCCTTCGCCATCACGGGGATCGTGACGGCCTCCTGGATGCCCTTGATCAGCAGCGGGTCGGACATGCGGGCGACACCGCCGTCGCGGCGGATGTCGGCCGGGACGCGCTCGAGCGCCATCACCGCGGCGGCACCGGCGTCCTCGGCGATCTTCGCCTGCTCGGCGTCGACGACGTCCATGATCACGCCGCCCTTGAGCATCTCGGCCAGGCCGGCCTTGACGCGGAAAGTGGCCTCGTCACGCATACGCACCGCAGGATAGCCGTGCACGCGCGGGTCTTTCGTCCAAACCCGGAAGCCGCCGTGTGACGGTCAGTACGCGTGCAGCGGGTCGGACCCGCTGACGACGCCGAACAGCCGCTCGCGCAGCTGCCGGCACTCCATCTCCTCCCAGCGCATCTCGCAGTGGAGGCAGAACGCGCCCGTGTCCTGCGCGGCGGTGCCGCAGAACGGGCAGCGGGAGTCGGGAGCGGGGTTGTGCTCTTCGGGCACACCGTGAAAGTAGTTGTTCTGACGCGATCGCGCCCCAGCCGTCCGAGTAGGCTCGGCGCGTGGTCGTACAGGCCGTATTCGAGGAGCGGTACTGGTATCCGGACGACGGCGGCCAGGTCTGGATCGCCGGCTACACGCCCGTCGACCCGGAGTCAGGGCGCTACCTCGGGCGCGAGGCCCCGGAGCTCACGGCGCTCGGGCTGCGGATCGCCGGCGTCGCCGGCGCCGCGCGCCACCACGGCGAGGCGCTCGCGGCGGAGGCGGCGGCACCAGGCCGGCCGCTCGAGCTGCGCCGCGACCCGGCCAACGAGCACGACCCGAACGCGATCGCCGTGCTGGCCGGCGGCGAGCAGGTCGGCTGGATCCCGCGCGAGCTCGCGGAGGAGCTGGCGGGCGAGATCGACGCCGGCCGCCCGTGGTCGGCGATCGTGCTGCGCGAGCAGCGGCTGTCGCCGCGCGACCCCCGTTACGGGCTGACGATGCTGCTCGCGCCGGACTCGGTGATCGAGCTCCGCGCCTGAGTATCATTCGTCACATGGCGACCGACGATCTCATCGCGCCGGACGAGACCGCGTTCCGGCTCGAGCTCACCCCCGCACAGCTGAAGGTCACGCACTCCGCGCTGCGCGCGTTGCTGTCGGACTTCGGTCACGACCAGCCCGACGTGCACCGCGTGATCCGCGAGGTGCTCGCGAAGCTGCCCGAGGACGCGAGCATCCGCTCGATCGACCTCGCGGCGGAACTGAAGCGCGCTACTTGAGCTTGAACGCCCTGATGCGGTCGTCGTACTGCGCGGTATCGCGCGAGTACACGCCGTAGGCGAGCGCCTGGATCAGCGACAGCAAGCCGGCGTGCGAGCGCACGAAGGCGGGTGAGTTGGACGAGTAGTAGAGCGTCCGCTCGGACAGCTTGGAGACCTCGGAGAGCGTCGCGTCGACGATCGCGAGCGTGTGCGCCTTGCGGTGGCGGGCGATCTTCATCGCGCGCACCACGAGCGGGTGCGGGCGGCCGGCCGATAGGCCGATCACGAGCGCGCCCTCGTCGATCCGCCCGAGCCGCGACAGCGCCTCCTGCGACGGCGAGGCGGCGATCTCGGCGCGGATGTCGAGCAGCATCAGCAGGTGGCGCAGGTAGGACGCGAAGAACGCCATCTGGTCGGTGCCGGCGATCAGGATCCGGTCGGCGGTCGCGATCGCCTCGATCGCCCCGTCGACCTGCGAGCGCGAGACCTTGCGCGCGGTCTCCTCGACGTTCACGTGGTCGGCGGCCACGGCCTGCTCGAACGGTGTCTGGTCGAGCGAGAACAGCGGCGCCGCGTTCTCGAACCCGTTCGGGTGCGTCGCCGCGGTGCGGTGGTGGTGACGGTACTCCTCGCGCGCGGCCTCCTGCAGCTCCGGGAACCCCTCGAAGCCGAGTGCCTGCGAGAACCGCACGACGGTCGACGAAGACGTGCTGGCGCGGCGCGCGAGTTCCTCGGCGGTATGGAACGCGACCTCGTCGAGATGGTCGACGACGTACTGCGCGACGTCCTTCTGCGAGCGTGAGAACTCGTCGAAGCGCGACGAGATGTAGGCAGACAGTGTCTGGTGCCCGCGGGCGGCGGGAGGCATCGTGGCGGTCCTGGGCATGGCGGAGCGTCTTTCGACGGTGGCCTCGTAACCTCCTGCACTTCGTTATGGAGCTTCTCCCGACCAGACTGCAAGGACCGGTCCTGTTCGCGCCCACGGTGCACGGCGACGAGCGCGGCTTCTTTATGGAGACATTCCGCGCCGACACGTGGGCCGCCGCCGGCCTGCCGACCGACTTCGTCCAGGACAACCACTCGCGCTCACGGCGCGGAACCGTGCGCGGAATCCACTTCCAGACGCAGCCCGGGCAGGCCAAGCTCGTCCGCGTCGCGCGCGGCAGCGTGCTCGACGTCGTCGTCGATCTCCGGCGCGGCTCACCGACCTTCGGCGAGTGGGAGAGCCACCGGCTCGACGACGAGCGCGGCCTCGAGCTCTTTATCCCGATCGGCTTCGGCCACGGGTTTTGCGTGCTCTCGGACGTGGCGGACTTCGTGTACAAGGTCACGAGCTACTTCGAACCGGCGACCGAGAAGGGGTTCCGGTACGACGATCCCGAGGTCGGCATCGAGTGGCCCGAGCTCGAGCTGCTCTACTCCGAGCGCGACCGCACGGCGCCCCGGCTGGCCGAGATCGCCGACACGTTGCCGTTCTCCGTGTGAGTGCCGACGGCCGCTTCGCGCCGAGCCCGACCGGCACGCTCCACATCGGCAACCTCCGCACCGCGCTGCTGGCGTGGCTGTTCGCACGCTCCGCCGGCGCCCGCTTCCTCGTGCGGATGGAGGACCTCGACGTCGGCCGCGTGCGCCCCGGCTCGGCGGACGAGCAGCTCGCCGACCTCGCCGCGGTCGGGCTCGACTGGGACGGCGAGGTCGTGTTCCAGTCGACCCGCGTGGCTCGCTACGCGGAGGCGATCGAGGCGCTGCGGGCGCACGACCGCGTGTACGAGTGCTTCTGCACGCGCGCCGAGATCCGCGCCGCCGCCTCGGCGCCGCACGGCCCGCTGCCCGAGGGCGCGTACCCGGGCACGTGCCTGCGACTGTCCGCCGCCGAGCGCGCGGAGCGGCGGGAGAGCGGGCGCCCGCCGGCGCTGCGCTTCCGCGCGGACGCCGAGCGCGTGACGTTCGAGGACCGCCTGCTCGGGCCGCAGGAGGGCGTCGTCGACGACTTCGTCGTCCGCCGCAACGACGGCGCGCACGCCTACAACCTGGCTGTCGTGGTGGATGACGCGGAGCAGGGCATCGGCGAGGTCGTCCGCGGCGCCGACCTCGTCGACTCGACGCCGCGCCAGCTCCTGCTCGCCCGCGTGCTCGGCGTGCCCGAGCCGGCGCATGCGCACGTGCCGCTCGTGCTCGGCCCCGACGGCGCACGGCTCGCCAAGCGCCACGGCGACGTCACGCTCCGCGAGGTTCCCGCGGCCGCGGCGCGCACGTGGATGCTCCGCTCGCTCGGCCTCCCGGAGGACCTCTCGCCCGCCGATTTCGACCCCGCCGTCCTGCCCCGCGAGCCGACGACGTTCACAGGCGCTTGAGGGGGGACAGTCCCCCCTTGCGTTGCCGACGCGGCGGAGCGCCCTGAGGGGGACTGTCCCCCTTACCGGCGCGGCGTGGGCGCCGGTAAGCTGCGCCGATGTTCGTAGGACGCGAACGCGAGCGGGCACGGATCGACCGCCTTCTGCAGGAGGCGCGCGCGGGTCGCAGTGGCGCCCTGCTGCTGCACGGTGAGGCGGGCATCGGCAAGACCGCGCTGATGCGCTGGGCGATCGGCCAGGCGACCGGCCTGCGCGTGTTGCGGGCCCGCGGCATCGAGACCGAGTCCGACATCCCGTTCGCCGGCCTCGCCGAGCTCGTCACGCCGCTGCTCGACCGGCTCGACGACATCCCCGAGGTGCAGGCGCGCGCCCTGCGCGGGGCGCTCGCGCTCGGGCCGGCCACGCCGCACGACCGCTTCACCGTGCCCGCCGGCCTGCTCAGCCTGCTCGCGGTCGCGGCCGAGGAGCAGCCGGTGCTGGTCGCGGTCGACGACGTGCAGTGGCTCGACGAGCCCTCGCTCGAGGCGTTCCTGTTCGCCGGCCGGCGTCTCGATGCCGAGGGGGTCGTGATCCTCGGCTCGCTGCGCGAGGGCACCGCGGTCGCCGGCATGGAGGTCCCGTGGCTCGAAGGCCTGCGGGTCGAGCCGCTGGCCGACGAAGAGTCACGCGAGCTGCTGGACGCGTCGCAGATCGACCGGCTGGCCCCGTCCGTCACCGACCGGCTCGTCGTGACGGCGGCCGGCAACCCGCTCGCACTGCTGGAGATCCCGCGCCAGCTCTCGGACGGCCAGCGCGCGGGCCGCGAGCCGCTGGAGGACCTGCTGCGGCCCGGCACCGGCGTCGAACGCGCGTTCCGGCCGCGATCTCGACGAGCTCGGCGACGCGACGCGACGCGGCCTGCTGGTGGCCGCCACCGCGCACACCGGCCGGATCGACGTGATCGGCGCCGCGCTGCAGCGAGATCGGCCTCGAGTTGGACGGCCTCGGCCCCGCCGAGCAGGCGCGTCTGATCACGATCGCCGACGGCGAACTCGACTTCCGCCACCCGCTGCTGCGCTCGACCGCCTATCACGCCGCGAGCGCCGCCGAGCGCCGTGCGTGCCCACGCCGCGCTCGCCGCCGCCGCGCCGGTCGGCAGCCCGGAACGCGCCTGGCACCTGGCCGCGTGCGCGGTCGCGCCGGACGAGGAGGTCGCCGCAGCGCTCGAAGGAGCGGCGCTCGACGCGCGCGGCCGCGGCGCCCACGCCACGGCGGCACGCGACTTCGGCCGCGCGGCGCAGCTCACCCCCGACGACGAGCCGCGCGCGCGGCGGCTGCTCGAGGCGGCCACCGACGCCACACGCTCGGGCGAGGCCGACCACGCGTTCGGCCTGCTCGGCGACGCGGCACGACTCGCGACCGACCCACTGCTCGCCGCCGACGTGCAGCGCATGACCGGCCACGTCGAAATGCGCCGCGGCTCGCCGCTGGTCGCCTACGAGCTGCTGGTCGCCGAGGCCGATCGGGTCCGCTCGCGCGACCCCCGGCGCGCGGCCGGCATGTTCCTGGAGGCGTCGGTCTCGCACATGATGACCGGCGACATGCACGCACTGATCGCGACCGCGGAGCGCGCGCGGGCGCTCGCGACGTCGGCCGATCCGGCCGTCGAGCTGCTCGCCACCGCGGTGATCGGCGAGGCCTACCTGGCGCTCGGGGATGTCGAGCAGGGCGACGCGCTGTTGAGCGCCTGCGAGCCCTACCTGCTCGAGGGCGACCCGCTCGCGATCGTCGAGGTCGTAGCGATGGCCGCGCACTCGTCGGTCTGGATCGAGAAGTTCGAGCGCGCGCAGCGGATCTTCGACCGCCTGATCGCGGCGGCGCGCGACGCGAGCGCCGTCAGCGCCCTGATCTATCCGCTCGCCGCCCGCTCGCACATGGACTTCCGCCTCGGCCGCTGGGCCGCCGCGCGGGCGGGGGCGACCGAGTCGGTCGAGCTGGCGCAGGACACCGGTCAGCTCCCGCTGCTCGCCCACAGCCTCGCGGCGCTCGCGCACACCGAGGCCGCGATGGGCGCGGAGGACGAGTGCCGGCGGCACGTCAAGGAAGGGCTGGCGCTGGTCGCGCGCTTCCAGGGCGAGGCGACCGGCACGTACCTGCACGCGGCGCTCGGGCTGCTCGAGCTGGGGATGGGACGGATCCCGGAGGCGATCACGGTGCTCGAGGAGACGCAGCGCGGCGCCGACCGCCTGCAGATGCAGCCGGCCGTCGTCCAGTGCACCCCAGACCTCGTCGAGGCGTACGCGCGGGCCGGCCGGCGGGACGAGGCGCTCGCGCTCACCGAGGTGTTCGCGGGCCGCGCCCGCAAGACCGGCTCCAAGTGGGCGGCCGCGGCCGGTGCGCGCCTGCACGCGCTGCTGGCCCCCGACGCCGAGGTCCGCACGGCGTTCGAGGCGGCGCTGGCGCTCCACGAGGGCCTGCCGATGCCGTTCGAGCGCGCCCGCACACTGCTGTGCTTCGGCGAGCGGCTACGCCGCGCGCGCCAGCGGGCCGACGCGCGCGAGCCGCTGAAGGAGGCGCTGGAGACGTTCGAGCGCCTCGGCGCGCGCGGCTGGGCCGAGCGCACGCGCACCGAGCTGCGCGCCACCGGCGAGCAGCAGGCGCGCCGGGCCGAAAGCGCGGCCGAGCAGCTCACGCCGCACGAGCTGCAGATCGCCGTGCTGGTCGCGCAAGGGATGACGAACCGCGAGGCGGCGGCGGCGCTCTTCCTCAGCCCGAAGACGATCGAGTACCACCTCGGCCAGATCTACCGCAAGCTCGATGTGCGCGGCCGCGCGCAGCTCGCGCGCCTGATGGCGATGGAGCTGCCCGAAGGCGAGCGCGACCCGGCGGTGCTCGCCGAGGCCGACTGTCCCTCACCGAGGGGACAGTCCCCCTCAATCCAGCTGCTCTTCGAGGCGGGCGACGATGTCGCGCGACTCGCCGGCCGCCTCGCGCGCGGCTTCGAGCTCAGCGTTCGCCTCTTCGGCCTGCTCGCCCGCCTCCTCGGCCGCGGCGAGCGCGTCCTCGAGCCGCTTGGCGGCGCGGTCGGCCGCACGTTCCGCGCGGTCGAGCTCGCGCTCGCGTGATCGGCGCTCCGCGCGCGCCTCGCGCAGCTCGGCCTCGAGCTTCTCGCGCGCCTCGCGCTCGGCCGTCGCGCGCTCCGCGGCCTCGCGAGCCTCGCGCTCGGACGCCTCGCGTTCTTCGTCCGACTGCGCGGCCTTGGATTTCGGCTTCGCGCGACGCTTCGGCGCCGGCTTCGACTTCTTCGTCGGCTCCGCGTCCGCCACGTCGCCGCCCGTCAAGAGACCCCACGCGCTACCGCCCGCGGCATCCTCCACGAGGCGGCCGCGGTCGAGCGCCGTGCGCACGTCGTCGTCCGACGCCACCGCGTGCAGCGTCGTGCGCAGGCGGTCGAGGGTCGTCGCGGTCGGCACGCGGCCGGCCGGCCGCAGCTCCTTCGCGGCGGTGACGAGCGCGTCGACCGCGGCGCGTTCGGCCGCCGCCGCGTCGCGCAACGCGGCAGCGCCCTTGCCGGCGACCGCCGCGTCCTGGGCCTCGCGCAGCGCGTCGCCGGCCTCGAGCAGCGCGTCGACGAGCGCGCGCTGCTCGCGCGCGAGCGTGTTCGCGACCCACGCGGCCTGGCTCGGCTTCGGCAGCTGCTTGACGGCGTCCGCCGCGTCGCGCTCCTTCGCCCGCCGCAGCTCACGCGCGGCCGCGTCCCGCTCGCGCGTGAACTCGTCCAGGGGCAGCCCGTAGAGGCGACCCGCGACGTCCTCGACCGGGTCAGCCACCCTCGGCGGGACCGACAGCCGCGACGACCGGCCCCTCCCCCACTCGCCATGCCCGGGTCATGCCCGGAGAGTTGAACGTGGCGGAGACCTCACCGTGCGTGCTAACCGCGATCAGGCCGCCGTCCTCGCCCCATCGCCCGAGACCCTCGATCGCGACCGAGCAGGCCTCCTGGAGGCTCAGGCCGCGGTGGCGCAGCAGCGCGTCAACCTCGTGGGCGAGCGCCGACCGGATGATCGACTCGCCGTGGCCGGTGCACGAGACGGCGACGGTCGCGTCGTCGGCCCACGTGCCGGCGCCGATCAGCGGAGAGTCGCCGACGCGGCCGAGACGCTGGCCCGACACGCCGCCGGTCGAGGTCGCGGCGGCCAGCCGGCCGTTGCCGTCGCGCGCCACCGCCCCGACCGTGCCGCGGGCGCCCGCCGTCGATCCGATCAGCGCCCGCCGCTCGCGCTCGGTCACGAACCAGCGTCTCGGACTCGAACGCCAGTCCGGCGGTCGCGGCGAACTCGATTGCGGGCGCGCCGACGAGCAGTACATGGCGGCCTTCGGCGAGCACCGCCCGCGCGGCACGGATCGGGTTGCGCACGCCGCGCACGGCGGCGACCGCCCCGGCCGCCCGCGTCGTGCCGTCCATCACCGAGGCGTCCAGCTCAACGCGCCCGTACTCGGTCAGCGCCGCGCCGCGCCCGGCGTTGAACTCCGGGTCGTCCTCGAGCACCACGACTGCGGCCTCGACGGCGTCGAGCGCGTCGCCGCCGCCCGCCAGCACCGCGTGCCCGGCCTCGACGGCGGCCGTCGCGCCGGCGCGCATGCGCGCGCCGCGCTCGGGGTCATCGGGCAGTCCGCCCGCCCCGCCGTGGACCACGATCGCGATGTCGTCCATCAGCCGACCAGTCTGACGATGATCAGCAGCGCGATCAGGAGGCCGACGAGGAACGCGACGGCGATCAGCCGTGTGCCCCACACGATGACGGGCGAACGGTGGGCCTCGGGGACGCGGTGCGCGGCCGCCGCTCGCGCGGCCCCGGCGCGATGGTGCGCGACGGCGCGCCCGACCTCCGTCCGTCGGGCGGCGGCGAGCCGGCCGGCGGGCGTAGCCGCCGCCGGGGCGTCGTCGCTGGTGTCGATGCCGTTGGCGGTCGCAGCCGACACCACCCGGCGGTGCTCCGCGGTCTGGGCCTGGACGGCGTCGAGCTCGCGCCGCAGGCTGCGGGCCGCCGCGCGCTCGTTGTCGAGCTCGCGCGCGATCCGCTCGTACATGCGGCGGGCGGCCGCCTCGGCCTCCCCGGCGTCCTCGCCGTTCGCGGACCGGGTGGCCAGCTCCTCGCGCAGGCGCGCCGTCTCGGCCCGCTCGGCGTTGACGGTCCGCTCGGTCTCGTCGCGCGCCGCCGCCAGCTCCGCGCGCAGTCGCTCGGTCTCCTGCGCCTCGGTGGTGATCGTGCTCTGCGCCTCCTCGCGCGCGGTCGCCAGCTTCTCGCGTACCTCGGTCTGCGCCGCGCGCTCGGCCGCGAGCCGTGCTTCGACACCGGCGTGCGCCTGCTCGGCCTCCGCGCGCGCCGCCTCGGCGTCCGTGCGCGCCGCTTCGGCCTCGCTGCGCGCGGTGGCGAGCTCCTCGTCGCGGGCCGCGAGCTGCACGCGCAACTCCTCCAGCTCGGCGGCGTGGCGCTCGAGCGCCGCCTCCGCTTCTGCGGCCTGGGCGCGCAGGGCCTCGATCTGGGCGTCCCGCTCGATCAGTGCCGTCTCGGCCTCGTCGCGCAGGCCATGATCTCGGCCTCGCGCTCGGCGAGCGTGCGCTCCGCCGCCTCGCGCAGCCGCCGCTCGGCCTCGCCCGCGTCGCCCTCACGCGCCCCGGCGCGGCGCCGGCGCGGGGCCGGGAGCTCGACCACCAGCCGGCGGCCGATCTCCAGCTCGGCGCTCGTGAGCGCCTCCGGGTCGCCGTCGTAGGCGAACGCGACCCGCCACTCGGCACCTTCGGACGGTGCGAGATGGCCGCCGGGCAGCGCAGTGAGCCGTCGCCGCCGGCCGCCGATGTCGAGCGTGAGCACCGGGCGGCCCAGCCGCCGCCCCGCCACCCCGGTCCAGCGGCCGACGACCTCCAGGCGATCGGGCGCCGTGAACGCGAACCGCTCGAGCTCGAACGCGACGTCGCGGACCTCGGCCATCAGTCGGTCGCCCGCTCCGTGCTCTCGGCGGCGTCGCCGTCGACAGCGGCCGTTTCCGTCGTGTCCTGCCGGTGGTCGACCACCGCGACCCGCTCGCGCACCTCGCGACCCTCGACCGAGACCGCGAACGAGACGCGTCCGAAGCTCAGCACCGCACCGCCGAGGATCACGAGCGCAGACCCCATCGCGAGCCACGCCCCGTCGCGGGAGCCTGGCCACCGGCCGCCGGCGGCGGGTTGACAAGCTCGGCCGCAACAAGCAGCACGATGCCGAGCACGACCGCTGGCAGCCACCGGCGCTCGACGTACTCGAGGTCGGGCGCGAGCAGCCCGACCGCGATCACCAGGGCGGTGATGGCGAGCGTGGCCAGCATCACCTCGACGACCTCGAACGCCTCCCAGGCGGTGAGGCCGCCGTACCAATCCAGGAACAAGCTGACCAGAAGCACGATCGCCCCGAGCGCAACGAGGATTGGCCCGACTTCGAATCTCCGCGTCATTCAGTCTCCCCCTGCAAGTCGTGGTCGGGCTTGTAAGGATCGCAAGGGTAGGCGTCGGATGCCGCGGTCATCGTGGTGACCGGAATCCGGTCATACGTTTGCATGCTGACGTTCGACGGTTTTCCGCTGTTGATGACGGGGAGTCCAAGAGTGTGGCGCCCTTCCCCCGGGGCGTCTCTTTCCCCTCCGCTGGCCGGGCGGGCGGCCACGATTGGCAACCCGCCCGGCCGGTCCCCCTCTGCGTCCAGCGAGCGTTGCCGCCGCGGCGCGCAGGTGCTCGCGCAGCACGCCCGGGCCGTCGCGCTCGAGGCCGCGGATCAGCGCCGCGTGGTCGGCCGCGAGCCGGTCGGCGGCGACGTGCGGCTTGAGCGCGAGCAGGAACAGGCGCATCTCGCCGCTCAGCGCGGCGTGGGCGGCGGCGATGCGCGGGCTCGCGGCCGCCGCCACGATCGCGCCGTGCAGCCCGGCGTGAGCCTCGTTGATCGCGCTCCACGGCGGGTCGTCGCCCGCACACGCGGCCTGGAGGCGCGCGAGCGCCTCGTGCACGGCCGGCGGGAGACGGCCGCCGTTGCGCTCGAGCGCGAGGTGGGCGGCCTCCAGCTCCAGCGCCGCGCGCAGCTCGTACAGCCAGCGCACGTCGTCACCGCTGAGCTGGGCGACGTGCGCGCCGCGGTTCGGCTCGATCCGCACGAGGCCCTCGGCGGCGAGCGCGCGCAGCGCCGCCCGCAGCGAGTGGCGAGCGACGCCGTAGGTCTCGCAGAGTTCGCGCTCGCGCAGCCGGTGGCCGGCCGGGAGCTCGCCGTCGAGGATCTCGCGCCGCAGCGCGTCGGCGAGCGCGTCGACGGTCGACATGCGCTGGAGCGGTCGCGGCGCGGCCATCGTCAGCGGATCATGCCGCGACGTGCTCGACCGGCGCAACCGCGCGCGGCGCTGCCGGGACGCGCACGGCCAGCGCGAGCAGGCCGGCGAGCACCAGCCCGGCGCCGGTGGCGGAGGCGGCGGTGAGCGGCTCGGACAGGACGACGGCGCCGAGCACGCCGGCGGTCAGCGGCTCGGCGAGCGTGAGCGTGGCGGTCTCGGACGCGGTCAGGCCGCGGAGGCCGCGCGCGAACAGTGTGTAGGCGGCGGCGGTCGGGATCAGGCCGAGGAACAGGGCGAGCGCGACGCCGTCGGCGTGCAGCAGCCAGCCGGGCCCGCTCGCGAAGAGCGCGGGCAGGAGCACGACGGCGCCGAGCCCGAACGCGACCGCCATCACCGACTCCGGTGCGTGCCCGTCGGTCATCAGGCGCTTGGCGGCGAGCGTGTAGCTCCCGTACGCGCCGCCGGCGAGGACCGCGAGGGCGATGCCGGGAGCGAGACACGCTGGCGTCACCGCCGCTGAGCGCGAGCAGCACGACGCCCGCACAGGCGAGCGCGGTCGCGGCGACCCAGCGGCGCTCCGGCCGGCGGCGGTCGATGATCCACTCGAACAGGCCGGTCAGCGTCGGTGCCGAGCCGAGCGCGACGATCGTCCCGACCGCCACGCCGGTGTCGGCGACCGCGGCGAAGAACGCGAGCTGGTAGCGGCCACACCGGCGACCGCGGCCGCCACGGGGACCGGCGCCCAGCGGCCGCCGCGCAGGCCGCCGCGACGCGCCAGCGAGGGCGACCACCACCAGCGCTGCGCCGCCGACGAGGATCCGCGCAGCGCCGACGCCGACCGGGTCGGCGCCGTCCGGCCCGAGCGCCTGGGCGGTGCCGGTCGTGCTGAAGCACAACGCGGCGAGCAGGACTTGGAGGCGGGCGGTGCCGGGGAGCGCGGCGGAGGAGGCACGTGCCGCGGATTGTTCCACAATTCCACCATCGTGGCAATGATTGGCGTTTGACCTCGGTTACGAGGCGCCCTACAGGGGTCTGACCCCTGTTCGGGTGGCCTCAGACCACGACGATCTGGCCGTCGCGCTCGACCACGTCGAGTGGCGCCAGCGGTGCGCGGGCGGGGCCGCGCGTCGGCTCCCCGGTCGCGGGATCGAAGCGTGCGTGGTGGCACGGGCAGCGGATCTCGCCCTCGCGCCAGCCGACCTCGCAGCCGCCGTGCGTGCAGGTCGCCGAGAACGCCGGTCAGCGCGCCGTCGGCCGACCGGATCACGAGCGCGGGCGAGCCGTCGGTCGGATTGGCGACGGCAGCGCCTCCCCCGGCGCCAGCGCCGACGACTCCGCCACCGCGTTCCCGGCGGTGCGCGGCGCACTCGACCGGGCGGCCGCGGCGGCCGGCGGGCGACCGCGGAACAGCACGGAGACGCCGGCGATCGCGCCGGTCGCCGCCGCGGTCAGCCCGAGCGCCTGGACGATCGCGGCGCGGCGCGTGAGCAGGACCCCGCTCGCCGGCACCAGCAT
Source organism: uncultured Solirubrobacteraceae bacterium (assembly GCA_963792385.1). Classification (GTDB taxonomy): domain Bacteria; phylum Actinomycetota; class Thermoleophilia; order Solirubrobacterales; family Solirubrobacteraceae; genus DASSUW01. The sequence continues at coordinate 601,967 of CAWBVZ010000007.1, forward strand.
CGCGGCCGCGACGACGCACGCGCAGCGCGCGCGGGCGCCGGTGGTCGAGCGCCGGCTGCCCGGCCGCCCCCGCCAGGGCGAACGGCAGCCAGGCGAACGCGAACACGATGTCGGAGCCGAGGAAGTACGGCGTCGTGTGCCAGCTCGCGGTCAGGAACAGCACAGCGCTGAGGCCGAGCCCCGCCGGCCGCCGCCAGGCGCGTGAAGCGCCCGGCGATCGCGAGCAGCCCGATCGCGATCTCCGTCAGCGCGACCGCGAACGCCGGCGATCTCCGGATGCGGCAGCGCAAGCGCCTCGAGCAGCGGACCGCCGGGCGTGCCCTGTGCGAAGCCCTCGAGCTGGTCGCCGATGTAGGTGTCGGCACCGGCGTGCAGGAAGCCGGCGTCCGACAGCTTCTGCACGCCCGCGTACGCGAACGTGGCGCCCAGGAACAGCCGCAGCGGCAGCAGCGCGGCACCGGGCGGGAGCGGACGGAGCATCGCCTCCCATACGTCCGCGCGGCGTCGCGCGTTCCCTTCAGGCACACTGCCGCGCCATGGAGCTCGGGCTCGAGGGAACCGCGGTGCTCGTGACCGGCGCGTCGGGCGGCATCGGCTCGGCGACCGCGCGCGCGCTCGCCACCGAGGGCGCGCGCGTCGGGCGTGCACTACCACTCGAACGCCGCCGCGGCCGAGGCGCTCGCGGCCGAGATCGGCGGCGTGGCGCTGCAGGCGGACCTGCGCGACGAGGCGTCCGCCGACGCGCTCGTGCCGGCCGCGGTGGACGGCGTTCGGCCGGCTCGACGCGTGCGTGGCGAACGCCGGCACGTGGGACCCGGAGGACGTCCCGGTCGCCCGGATGCCGCTGCGAGCGCTGGCAGGCGACGCTCGACGCCAACCTGACCGCCACGTTCCTGACGGTGCGCGGCTACCTGCGCCACGTGGAGGCGACGGGTGCCGGGTCGCTGGTGATGGTCGCGTCGACGTCGGGCCTGTTCGGCGAGGCCGGGCACGCCGACTACTCGGCCGCGAAGGCGGCGATGGCGCACGGCCTGGCGCTGACGCTCAAGAACGAGGTCGTCGAGCACGCTCCGCTCGCGCGCGTGAACGTCGTGGCTCCGGGCTGGACCGTGTCGCCGATGACGGAGGCTGGGCTGACCGAGGAGACGGTGGCGCGGGTGACGGCCACGATGCCGCTGCGGAAGGTGGCCACGGCCGAGGACGTCGCGCGCGCGATCGTGTTCCTCTGCTCGCCGCTGGCGGCCGGCCACGTGACCGGCCAGGTGATCACCGTCGCCGGCGGGATGGAGGGGCGGCTGCTGCGCCCGCCGGGCTAGGCGAGGTGGGAGACGTCGTTGTAGCCGCGCAGGATCCACGCGCCGTCCGGCAGCACGACGATCCGGGTGATCGACGCGTTCTCCACGTTGATGAACGCGAACGGGCGGCTGGCGGTGGCCTGCCGGCACAGCTCGGCGATCACGCCGCCGTGGCTGACGACGACAGCAGCGCAGTCCGGCCCGGTGGCTGACACGACCTCGTCGGCCGCCGCGCGGACGCGGCGCGCGAACGTCTCCATCGGCTCGGCGCCGGGGATCACGTCCCAGCGCTCCTCCGCCCATACGCGGGCGATCAGCGGGTCGCCGTCGGCGACGCGGATGCGGAACTCGCCACCCTCGAACTCACCTACGTAGACCTCTCGCAGGTCGTGCAGGACGACCGGCTCCGCGCCGGTCAGCTCCGCCAGCGGCGCCGCGGTCTGCGCCGTGCGCCGCAGCGGGCTGATGAACACGCGGGCGATCGATTCGCCCGCCAGCCGGTCCGCGAGCGCGCGCGCCTGGAGCTCTCCCTCCGGCGCCAGCGGGGGATCGCTGTGGCCGGCCACCAGCGGGAACGGCACCCCCGGCACGGCGGCGGCCGACGCGCCGTGCCGCACGAGCACGAGCTCGGTCGCGCCCGCCGGCCGCTCGTAAGGACGCTGGTGGTAGTTGTCGTCCGTCACGGCGGGTCATGGTGGCACCATGGCCGCGTGCTGCTTCGCGAGCTCGTCGACACCTCCGCCGCCGTGCGCGACACCGCGGCCCGCGGCGGGAAGGTCGAGCGGCTGGCCGCGCTGCTGCGCGAGCTGGCCCCCGCCGAGACGCCCGCCGCCGTCGCGTGGCTGTCCGGAGAGCTGACGCAGCGCCAGATCGGCGTCGGCTGGGCGGCACTGCGCGACCAGCCGGCGCCGGCCGCCGAGGCGTCGCTCACGGTCGCGGAGGTGGAGGCGACGTTCGGGCGGATCGGGAGCATGGCCGGGCCGGGCTCGCAGGCGGCTCGACGCGAGGCGGTCCGCGCGCTGTTCGCGCGCGCGACCGAGCACGAGCAGCGTTTCCTCGTCGCGCTGCTGCTGGGCGACATCGGCCAGGGAGCGCTCGCCGGCGTGATGACGGATGCGGTCGCAAAGGCGGCGGACGTGCCGCGCGCCGACGTCCGTCGCGCGCTGATGCTGCGCGGCGACCTCGGCGCGGTCGCGGCGGTCGCGCTCATCGACGGCGCGGCGGGGCTGCGCGGGATCGCGCTCGAGCTGCTGCGGCCGGTGCAGCCGATGCTCGCCGCGCCCGGCGACGACCTCGACGCGGCGCTCGAGCGGATCAGCCCGGCGGCGGTCGAGTTCAAGCTCGACGGCGTGCGCGTGCAGGTACACCGGCGCGGCGACGAGGTGCGCGTGTTCACGCGCACGCTCGACGACATCACCGCGCGCGTGCCCGAGGTCGTGCAGGCGGCGCTCGCCCTGCCGACCGATACAGCGGTGCTCGACGGCGAGGCGATCGCGCTGCGCGCCGACGGGCGGCCGGAGCCGTTCCAGGTCACGGCCAGCCGGATGGGCACGCGCCGGCCCGCCGGCGCGGCGCCGCTGACCGCGCTGTTCTTCGACGTCCTGCACGCCGGTGGCGAGGATCTGATCGACCGCCCAGGCTCGGAGCGCTTCGAGGCGCTCGCCGAGCTCGTCCCCGAGGCGGGCCGCGTGCCGCGGGCCGTCACCGCCGACGCCGCGGCGGCGCGGGCGGTGCTCGACGACGCGCTCGCGCGCGGGCACGAGGGCGTGCTGGTCAAGTCGCTCGACGCGCCCTACGCCGCGGGGCGCCGGGGCGCCGGGTGGCTGAAGGTCAAGCCGCGCCACACGCTCGATCTCGTGGTGCTCGCCGCCGAGTGGGGCCACGGCCGCCGCCGCGGCTGGCTAAGCAACCTGCATCTCGGAGCGCGCGAGCCGGACGGGCCGGGCCACGTGATGCTCGGCAAGACGTTCAAGGGCCTCACCGACGAGATGCTCACGTGGCAGACCGAGCGGCTGCTGTCACTGGAGGTCGCGCGCGACTCGTGGGTCGTGCACGTGCGTCCGGAGCTGGTGGTCGAGGTCGCGTTCGACGGTGTGCAGGCGAGCACGCGCTACCCGGGCGGCGTCGCGCTGCGGTTCGCGCGGGTGCTCCGCCACCGGCCCGACAAGCCGGCGGCGGAGGCCGACACTCTCGACGCGGTGCTGGCGATCCACGCGGCATCCCGGTGAGCCGCTCGCGTAGACTGGCGCCATGCTGATCGCGCTCAGCGATGCTGCGAAGGCCAACATCGCAATCATCGGCCTCTGGGTCGTGCTGTTCCCGGCGCTCGTCACGGGTCTGATCGCATTCGCGGTCGCCCAGTCGGTCGCCGAGCGTTCGGAGAACTTCGAGCGCCGCAGCCGGCGCTCGCGTTAGCCGGGCTGCGCGCGTAGCCGTCCGACGAGGCCGGCGAGCGACACCAGCGCCCACACGCCCTCAAGCAGCAGGAAGCCCCACTGGTGCTCGTGGAGCGCGAGCGCGGCGAGGATCGCCGAGCCGACGAGGTTGACGACCAGGTACGGGATCGACTGCGGATCCATGCGGCCGAGCTGCGCGAGCGTGAAGCCGGCGAGCACGAGCAGCGCACCGACGAGCTGGAGGAGCTGGAGGACCAACTCAGAGCACGCCGGCGAGCGCCAGCGCGATCGCGACAAGCAGGATCGCGACGAGCGCGAACGCCACGAGCCGCACGCCCCACAGCGCCGGGCCGGACTGCGGCGGCGCGAGCCGGCTGGTGGCCGCGGGCTCGACGGCGCGCAGCGATCGGCGTCGTGCGGGCCGTCGCTCGGCCTCGGTGCGCGCGGCCGCGAGCTCGCGTTCGGCGCGCTTGCGGTCGGCACGCGCGGCGACGAGCTCGGCTTCGACCCGCTCGCGGCCGGCGCGGGCACCGGCGAGCTCACCCTCGATCCGGTCGCGATCCGCCCACGCGGCGGCCAGCTCGCGCTCGAGCCGCTCCGTGGCGGCCGTGTCCGCGACCGGCGTGCGCGCGGCGGCGGCGAGCTCGGCGGTGAGCCGCGCACGCTCCTCGCCCGCGGCAGTGAGGTCGGCAAGGAGCCGGTCGCGCTCGGCCGTGAGGGTCGCGAGCTCCGCCTCCAGTCGTTCGCGGTCAGCGGTAACCGGCGCGCCGTCGGCACGGAGCCGCTCGACCTCGGCGGTGGCGGTCGCAAGCTCGGCTTCGAGACGTTCGCGCTCCGCCGCCACGGGGGCGCCGTCGGCACGGAGCCGCTCGAGCTCCGCAGCCGCGGTCGCTAGGTCGCCCTCCAACCGCTCGCGCTCGGCGGTGCCCGCCGCGCGGTCGGCGCGGTCGGACTCGGCGGCGGCGAGGCGCTCCTCGAGTTCTGCGTGGCTGGCGCGGGCCGCGGCGAGTTGGCGCTGGGCGAGGTCGAGCGCGGTCTCGGCGTCGCGGGCGCGGGTGGTCGCCTGCTCGGCGGCCGCGAGCGCGCTCTCGCGCTGGCGGTACTCGTCGTTGACCAGCCGCTCGCCATCGGCGCGAGCCTGCTCGGCGTCGTCGCGGGCGCGGTCGCGCTCCTGCGAGGCGCGCGCGAGCTGCTCGCGCGCGACGTCGAGGTCCGACCGCGCGCGCGGCCGGGCGGGGCGCGGCTCCTCGGTCGTCGTGCGCCGCTTCGCTCCCGGCACCGGCAGCTCGACGACCCATTCGTTGCCGACCTCGAGCTCCGCGCGCTCGGCGTCGAGCTTCCCGCCCTTCCAGGCAAATGCGGCGATCCACGGCTCGCCATCGTCGGCCGCCCACGGCTTGTGCTCCATCAGGGCGATCAGCCGGCGGCGGTCGTCGCCGCGGTGCAGCCACAGGACCGGTCGCACGAACCGCCGACCGCGCAATCCGCGCCAGTGCCCCGTGACCTCCAGGCGGTCCCCCGCGACCTCAAATCGCTCGACGACGAAGGACGGCTCGGTGGCGGCAATATCGGTGATGATCCCGGCCACGACCGCCCGGGAGGCTAGCGCTCCGCCGAAATACCGGGTTTGAGAGCGTCAACATCGGGTCACTACTGACGCGATGTCGCCTCTGCTCAGCACGCGGGCGCCGATCAGCGTGAACATCAGACTCCTCGGCGCGTGCGCCGTCACCGCCCTGTTCGCGGTGGTCGTCTCGTTGAGCGCCGGGACCGACCGCCCGACCGCCGCGGTGCCCGCCTGCCTCGCAGTCGGCGCCGTCTGCGCGGCGCTCGTGGCCCACCTGCTGCACGCGTCCGCGCGCGCGACCGACGACACGCGGCTGCTCTGGATGTCGGCCGGCGTCACGATCGCCTTCGCCGCCCTGGTGGCGGGCCTGCTCGGCGACCGGTCGGTGTTCCCGGACGGCGGACCGGTCAGCCAGGGCGCCGACGCGCTCGCCGCCCGCTTCCTGATCTGGCACGTCGCCCTGCTGACCGCCGGCGTGTTCGCGGTCGCCGGGCTGCGGGCGCGCCCGCGCGAGCTCGTCGCCTTCGGCGCCGGCGGCGTCGCGCTGGTGCTGTTCGCATCCCTCTCGGCCACGCCGTTCGGTGATCTCGCGGCGGCCGACGGCACGTTCCACGCCGGCGTCCGCACCGTCGTCGGGATCGTCGCCCTCGGCCAGCTCGCGGTCGCCGCCGCGTGGTGGCGCCAGGCGGCCGGCTCGCCGACCTGGGGCGAGATGTGCGTGATCGCGGTGATGGCCCTCTCCGGCCTCGACGCGCTCGCGTACCTGTTCGCCTCAGAGCCCTACCACGGGGCGTGGTGGGCCAGCCTGACGCTGCGGGCCGGCCAGTTCGCCGTCCCGGCCGTCGGCCTGGTGATCGGGTTCATCGCGATGGCCGACCGTCTGCGCGAGCTGCAGGAGGAGCTCGGGCGCGGTCTCGAGATCGAACGCGAGCGCGCCCTTCGCGAGGAGGAGCTCGCCGGGCTCGACCGGCGCCGGCGCGAGCAGGAGCGCGAGCGGATCGGGCGCCTGATCGAGGGCGACGGGCTCGGCGTCGCGCTGCAGCCGATCGTCGATCTCGACAGCCGCCGCGTGATCGGCGCCGAGGCGCTCGCGCGGTTCAAGGGCCCGGACGGCGAGCAGATGCCGACCGAGGAGACGTTCCTCGACGCCCACTCGCTCGGGCTCGGCGTCGAGCTCGAGCTGGCGGTGATCGAGCGCGCCCTGCGTTCGCACCGGCGGCTGCCGGACGGCCTCTACCTGGCGCTCAACGTCTCCCCCGCGGTGCTCGGCCGCGCTGAGCTCGAGTCGGCGGTCGCCCGCAACGACCACGACGAGCGCCCGCTCGTGGTCGAGCTCACCGAGCACCAGCCGGTGGAGGACTACGCGCAGCTCACCGAGGCGCTCGAGCGGCTGCGCGCGCACGGGGTGCGCGTCGCGGTCGACGACGTCGGCTCCGGCTTCGCGTCGTTCCGTCATGTCACGCGCGTGAACCCAGAGATCCTCAAGCTCGATCGCACGCTCGTGTGCGGCATCGACGACGACCCGGTGCGCCAGTCGCTGGCATCGGCGATCGTGGCGTTCGCGCGCGACATCGGCGCGATCGTCGTGTCCGAGGGGATCGAGTCCCAGGACGAGCTGTCGTGCCTGGTCGACCTCGCGGTCGGCTGCGGCCAGGGGTTCTACCTCGGCCGCCCCGAGCTCGGGCCCATGCACGAGCGCGTACCGGCACTCGCCGGCTGAGGGAATACGGGGCGCCCGCGCGGCGTTCCACGTGTGCACGTCCTTCTCCAAGGGAGCCACGAGATGATCCGCCCCACCTTGATGGTCGCCGCTGCGGTCACGGCCGCGCTGGGCGCAGGCGCCGTCGTGTCGGCCGCACAGTCCCCGTCGCCGCCGACCTCGCCGACGGCCCTCGCGGAGGAGTGCGCTCGCACGCTCCCGACGCCGGCGGCCGACGCGCCGCCCACGTTCCTGAAGGTCCAGGGCATCACCGGAGAGTCCCGCGCCGCCGCCCACGTGGGCGAGAGCGAGGTCGACAGCTTCCGCTTCGGCGCGGCCGGCGGCGGCGGCACCGCGCGGCCGCACGCGCGCACGATGGTGATCGGCAAGGCCTTCGACAGCGCCTCACCCGCGCTCCTCACGCGCCTGGCGACGGGGGCGCACATCGGCACCGTGGTGGTCAGCCAGGACAAGCCTGCGGGCACGTTCCTGAAGTACACGCTGACCGACGTCCAGGTCGCCGACTACGAGCACGTGGGCCGTGTCGCGCGCAACGCCGACCGCCTGTGCCTGACCTTCGCGACGGCCGAGGTCGAGTACAAGCCGCAGCGGCCCGACGGCAGCTTCGGCGTTCCCGTGAAAGCAACGCTGAACCGCTAGCGGAGGGGCATACTCCCCCTCGATGATCGTCGACTGCGCGGTCTACGAGGACGGGTGCCGGTGTGAGGGCGAGCTCCCCCTGACCGATGCCGGTCAGGCCGCCCAGCGCGACGGCTCGTTCGTGTGGGTCGGCGTGTACGAGCCGTCCGCCGACGAGTTCGACGCCGTCAGGCGGGAGTTCGACCTGCACGAGCTGGCGGTCGAGGACGCGGTCGACGCTCACCAGCGCCCGAAGGTCGAGGTGTACGGCGACACGCTGCTGGTGGTGCTCAAGACGGTCCGCTACGTCGACGCCGAGGAGGACCTCGAGACCGGTGAGATCCTGCTGTTCGTCAACCGCGACTTCGTCGTCACAGTGCGCCACGGCCAGAGCCGTCTGCACGACGTGCGGCTGCAGGTCGAGGACCGGCCCGACCTACTGCGGTTCGGCGCCGGCGCCGTGCTGTACGCGGTCGTCGACCGGATCGTGGACGACTACGAGCCGGTGATGGAGGCGGTCGAGGCCGACATCCAGGAGGTCGAGCACGACATGTTCTCGCCCGACCGCTCAAATCCGGCCGAGCGGATCTACACGATGGAGCGCGAGGTGCTCGACCTCCACCGCGCGATCATGCCGCTCGGCCCTGCCATCGACCGGCTCGCGCGCGGCCAATACGACCTCATCCACCCGGAGCTGCGCACGTACTTCCGCGACGTGCACGACCACCTGCTGCGCGTCGCCGGCCGGATCGAGGGCTTCCGCGATCTGCTGTCGAGCGCGCTGCAGGCCAACCTCACGCAGGCATCCGTGCGCCAGAACGAGGACATGCGCAAGATCTCCGCTTGGGTGGCGATCCTCGCCGTCCCGACCGGCGTGGCGGCGATCTACGGCATGAACTTCTCGAACATGCCCGAGCTGCAGTGGCGGCTCGGGTATCCGATCGTCCTCGTCACCATCGTGGTCTTGTGCGGTCTGCTCTATTGGCGCTTCCGGCGCTCGGGCTGGCTCTGAGTGAAAGGATGCCGCCGGGGGTGCCCTCGACGAGCAGGAGGTAGGTGCCGTGCATGCGCGAATCCGGCGGTCGGCAATGATGGCTGCGATCGTGGCGGTCGGCTGTTGCGGGGTCGGCGCGTCAGCCCAGGCCGACGGCCCGGGAGTCGGCACCCCGGCGATCGTCGCGCTCGGCGACTCGGCCATCTCCGGCGAGGCGGGCCGCTGGGCGGGGAACACGAACAACTCCAGCTCGCGCGTCGACGCGCTCGGCTCGACCGCCTATCACGACGTCGCCGGCGCCGAGGCGATCCGCGGCTGCCACCGCTCCAAGGCGGCCGAGGTGCACATCGGCGACGGCGTCCTCAGCGCGAACCTCGCGTGCTCGGGCGCGCGGACGTCGACGAACGCGGGCGGCAGCGACTTCAAGCCCGGCATCGACTTCTACTCGGACGCCTCCGGCCGCAAGGGCCAGGCGCTCGCCCTTCAGCAGTACGCGGCGACGCATAACGTGCGCGCGGTCACGCTGCTGATCGGTGCCAACAACTACGGGTTCGCCGACATCGTGCAGCAGTGCGTGACCGACTGGCTGACCTCCCCGTCGTGGTGGCCGAACTACTGCTACGACGACTCCAGCATCAAGTCCCGCTTCACGCCCGCGCGCGTGGTGGCGGAGACCGCGAACGTCCGCGGCGCGATCCTCAACGTCCGCCAGGCGATGGCCAAGGCCGGCTACGCGGACTCGCAGTACACGATCCTCGCTCAGACCTACTCGTCGCCGATTCCGCGCGGCTCCGGCTTCCGCTACCCGCAGTCCGGCTTCACGCGCCAGACGATCGGCGGCTGCGGCGTGTGGAACCGCGACGCCGACTGGGCGAACGACACCGTCGTGCAGACGTTCAACACCACGATCCGCAACGCGGCAGCCGGGCTAGCGAACGTGAAGGTCGTCGACATGACGAACGCGCTGGCCGGGCGGCGGTTGTGCGAGAGCAGCGTCGGCCTGCTCGAGGAGCGCGGCGTCGCCAACTGGCTGACCGCGGGGGCCGTCGACAAGACCGAGTGGGTCAGCCAGATCCGGACCGTCACCGCGATCTTCCCCCCGTACCAGATCCAGGAGGACGGCCATCCGAGCTACTGGGGCCAGCTGGCACTGCGCAACTGCCTGCGGCAGGCGTACAACGCCGGGACGCCGCGCGCCGGTACGTGCACGATCGGCGGGCTCGGGCTGACGAGTCGCGGAGAGCCAGTGATGGCCTTCGGCTGAGTTGGGTAGCCCGATGGCATGCCGAGCACAACCGAACTAGGCCAAGCGGGACTGTCAAGCTGGCGCACAGCGATCGCCGACCGGGTGGCGCCGCCCGCCGCCAAGCGAACGCCGCTGTCGGAGGAGCAGGTGCGTGCCGCCATCGGCGCGACCTTCCTGGCCGTCGCGACGCTTTACGTCGTGCGGTCGTGGGTGCGGATGATCCAGACCGCGCGCGGGTGAATCAGGCGGCGGCGCGCAACGCGCCGCCGGCCCACTCCACCGCGTCGCCGTAGGCATCGGCGAGGGAGACCTCGCCGGTGTCGGGCGCGGGGAACTCGGCGTTCTCGTACGAGACGACGGTGTTGAGCAGCTCGCCCTTCGGGCCTTCGCGGCGCAGCAGCGCGGCGCGGATCTCGTCCGAGAACGGCAGCGTCTCGAGCACGTCCTCCATCGGCAAGCCCAGCAGCGCGTCGGCGACCGAGAACAGGCCGACGGTGAAGTGCGCGTCGGACCCGTCGACGGCCCGGTTGCCGCCCAGCACCTCGCACATGCGAGCGCGCTGGAGCGCCAGCTCGACGAGCTCCTCGGGCGCGTCGTCGGACGCGGACACGAGCGCCATCACGATCGCCCAGCGACGCACGGTGCCAGTGCCGAGCAGGGTCAGCGCCTCGCGCACGGACTCGACGTCGCGCGGGAGCGAGAAGAAGGCGGAGTTGACGTAGCGCAGCAGCTTCAGCGACAACCCGATGTCTGCCGCGATCGCCTCCTCGAGGTCCTCGAACGTCGCGTCCGGCGCGGTCACCGCTGACAGCGCGCGCAGCGACGCGACGCCGCCGGTGCCGACGCGACGCGAGCGCGTGAGATCCGGCTTGGCGAAGAAGTCACCCTGGAAGTGCGTGAAGCCGAGCGCGCGGCAGCGCGTGACCTCCTCCGGCGTGTCGACGCCGGTCGCAACGAGATCGAGGCCGCGTCGCTGCGGCTCGGCGATCGCGGCGCGCAGCTCGTCGTCGTCGCGGCCGTCGACCGCGACCTTGACGAGCGAGCAGACGTCGAGCAGCGCGTCGTCGTGTCCGTCGAGCGCGATCGTGTAGCCGCTGAACTTCAGCCTTCCGAGCGCGGCCAGCAGCTCCGCCGAAGCGGGGGCGGCCGCGATCTGGAGGACCACGCGCTCGGGCCGCACGGGCGGCGTGCCGACCTCGAGCAGGAACTCCGCCGTCATCGGGAGCCACGCGGGATGGCGGCCGGTGAGGCGCTCAAGGCCGATCTCGCCGAACGCGTCGAGCAGCAGGCCGGCGGTGGCCGCGGCGCCCTTGCCGTCGACGACGAGCTCGTATCCGACCACGGAGCCGTCGCCGGCGGCGATCGGGCGCCGGACGACGGCGATCTCGCTGGGATCGGGAGCGGGCTCGGGGAACACGTGCCAGCCGCCCGGCATCGCGATCACCAGGGCGGGCGCAGACTCGGGCGCAAGCTCGAGCGCGGGTGCAGGCTCGGGCTCGGGCACAAGCTCGAGCGCGGGCGCAGGCGCGGGGGCGGGCGGAGGCGCGAGGGCGGGGGCAGGCTCAGGGTCGAGGACGACCTCGCGGACGTGCTGAAGCCCGTACTCGGCGCGCGCGACGAACGTGCGCTCACCGACGGTGATCGTGACCTCAACGGCGCCGGCGAGATCCAGGCCGGCCAGCACCAGAGTGTCGCCCCGCGGGACAGGCGGCGCAGGTGCGGGCGGCGGGGGCGGCGGCGGGGGCGCCTGACGGCGGAAGATGAGGCGGAGCAGAGACATCCTGCCTCAGATTTCGGCCGCGCCCGCCGCGGGCTTGAGGCGATTTCGCCTCAGGCCCGCGCGAGCGCGACGCAGATGGTCTGGCTGCGGCTCAGCCGGCGGCCAGCGCAGCGGCCTGGCGCCGGGCGCTGGAGACCGCGGCCGGCACGCTCGCCGACGTGATTCGGCGGACTTCGCAGTCAGCCGCGATCGTGTCATCGGTGTCGGCGCGCACGACGTCGTAGCCGGTGCCGCAAGTGATCGTGTCGGCACCGCCGCCGGCCGCGTAGATCAGGTCCCGCCCGCGGCCGCCGCCGATCGTGTCGGCGCCGGGGCCACCGGCGATCAGGTCGTCGCCGTCGTCGCCGGTGAGCGTCCAGTTGGCGATTCTGCCGCTACCGCCCGTGGGCTGGATCGCGAGCAGGTCGGCGCCGGTGCCGCCGTGCGCCTCGACGATGCTGAGCGCGCGCGGGAGGCCGATGATCGCGTCGCTGCCGGAGCCGCCGTCGAGGATCGCCTGGGCCGATATCCCGTGGACGATCAGGTCGCTGCCGGACTCGCCGTAGGCGCGCGCGATGAACGTGCTCGCCGCCTCGAGCTCGTCGCTGCCGGAGCCGCCGTAGGCCGCTGCGTCCCCGTTCGAGTTGACGCTTACATGGTCGTTGCCGGCGCCGCCGCTTGCGGCCGTGAACATGCCGGACGCGAGGATGTCGTCGTCACCGTCGTCCCCCCACACGGACACGTTGCCGAAGTGGCTGATCACGCTGGCGCGATCGCCGCGATCGCCCAGGTGAACGAAGATCGGCCCGAGCGGGCACGCCACCGGCGGTCCGGTGATGCACACCGGGTCGGCGGTCAGCGCCGCGCCCGCGTCTGAGACGGTCAGGCCCCGTCCTCGCTCCGGGTCGAAGTAGTCCCCCACTCCGACATCGTTGGCCTCGCCTGGCGCGGCCTGGAACGTGACCTCGGATGGGGTGCCCTGAGACACGGTCACGGTTGCGGCGCCGGCGGTCGCCGGAAGGGCGAGGCCGAGCACGAGGGCGGTGGCTAGAGGGGTGAGGCGCATGCCGCGACCGTAGTCCTCGTGCGCCAAGTTTTCCTGGACCTTCGATTAGCTCGAACCGATAAACCGAACAGTTGTCCAGAGGGGTTGTCCTCGCGCGCCAGGACGGTACGTTTGGCCATCGGCGGTCGACCAATAACTGGTCGAATGGTGGCGGGATTCAAGGAGGAAGCGGGTGGCTGCAGGGATGCGCAGAGGCGTGCTCGCCGCGATGGTGTGCGCGCTCATTGTGGCCGCGCCCGCGTCGGCAGCGGCGCCCGATGTCACCAACCGCTCGGCGGACCGCTACTTCAGCCCCAACGGCGACGGCCGCGAGGACATCGCGCGCGTCACCTACGGCCTCTCCGAGGCCGCCACCGTCGACGTCACGATCAAGGACGGCGACGGAGCCGTCGTGCGCAAGCTGCTCGAGGGTGCCGCGCAGGCCTCGAGCTGGAGCACCAACTTCTTCGAGTGGAACGGCCTCGACGACCACGGCATCGAGGCTCCCGACGGCGCGTACGCGTACACGCTCCGGGCCGAGAGCTCCGCCGGCGAGGCGACCGTCGTCACCGGCCGCATCGGCGTGCTGCGCTCGGTCGCCGGCACGATGACCGCCCCGGCCGCCGGCGCCACGCTGACCGGCCAGGACACGGCCCGCTTGGTGCCGACCGCCGGCTACTCGATCGCCAGGGTCGGCTTCCGGTCCTGGTCGCCCGGGCCCAGCCTGGGGCCGTCCTCGCTCGCCCCCGGCCCGGACGGCAGCTACAGCTCGACGATCGACTCGAGCCAGATGACGAACGGCACCAACCGCGTGCAGGCGAGCGTCGAGTGGTGGGACGCCTTCGGCCAGTACCACCAGCACATCGCCGAGGTCCCGGTCACCGTCCACAACTCGGTGCGCTTCGGGTCGCTGCCGCGGGATGCCGCGTTCAGCCCGAACGGCGACGGGGTCGAGGACATCACCACCACCTCGAGCATGCTCCTCAACGACGAGGCGGAGGTCGTCGTCCGCGTGCGGGACGCGAACGGCGATGCGGTGCGGACGCTCTTCGACGACCACGTCGTCAACTACGTCTCCGTCCAGTGGGACGGGACCCGCGACGACGGCACGCGCGTGCCCGACGGCGAGTACGAGATCGAGCTCGAGGCGACCAACGAGGTCGGGATCGCCACTACCGGGCGCAGCGTGACCGTGGATACGCAGCCCGTCGGGGCACTGCTGGCGCCGACGCCGGACCACGTGCTCACCGGCACCGAGACGTTCACCTTCGCGCCGCGCGCCGGGTTGAACGTCCAGGGCGTCAACTACCAGGGCTCGTGCCGGTACTACGGGGGCGCGTGCAACCTCGCCTACGCGCCGACGGCCGGCATCGCCGGGAACTGGCCGGCCGACGTGGACTCGACACTGCTCGAGGACGGCAACATCACGCTGACGACGAAGGTCAGCTTCATCGACGAGTACGGCACGTCGCACGTCTGGCCGGTGTCCTCACCCGGGAAGGTCTCGAACCCGGTGCGCGTCGAGTACCCGACGTCGGATCACTACTTCTCGCCCAACGCCGACGGCCAGGAAGACCTCGCCGAAGTCGGCTTCCATCTGACGCGCACCGCCACCGTGGACGTCGCGATCAGCAGCGAAGGCGGCAGCGTCGTCCGCCATCTCGACGACATCGCCGCCCCCGCCGCCTACAGCACCTTCAGCTGGGACGGCCGTGACGACGAGGGCGCCGTCGTGCCCGACGGCATCTACTCGTGGTCGCTGACGGCGACCGACGTAGACGGCGCGACCGGCACGGCCGGCGGCCGGCTCGGCGTGCTCTCCACCCTGCCCGGCGCCCTCACCGCCCCCGCGGCCGGCTCGACGTTCACCGGCCCGTTCGACCTGGTCTACGAACCCGCCCCAGGCTTTGACACGGAGCAGGTGTACTTCTCCCGCTGCGACACGGATTTCGACTGCGACATCGGCTCGGCCGACCAGGACGCCGGCGGCGATACCTGGACCCTCACGATGGACGAGGAGAACCGCCCGCAGGGCGAATGGAGGCTCGCCGCCCAGGTCCGGTGGGTGGATCCGTTCGGCGGCGACCACAGCTACCGCACCACCGAGGTGCCGGTGACGATCGCCGACCCGCTGCGAGTCACGATCCGCGACCCCGACCCCGAGAGCGACTGGTTCATCCCCCCGGCTGAGCGGTTCGACACCTCCTTCCGGCTCAATCGCACGGCGCACGTCACCGCCACGATCGCCGATGCCGACGGCACGGTGGTGCGGACACTGCTCGACGAGCCCGAGGCCGCGCCGGACAGCTACAGCCTCGAGTGGGACGGGCGCGGCGAGGGTCACGTCGTGACCCGCGACCCTGCCGACTGCGAGCCCGAGGACGAGGCCGACTGCGAAGAGTGGGTCGAGGGCGACCTGCTGCCGACGGGCGACTACGAGCTGCGGGTGCACGCGGTAGCGGCGGACGGCGCGCAGCACGACGCCGTCCAGCCGGTCAGGAGCGAGCGGCGGCCCGGCGGCGAGCTGCTCACGCCCCGCCCGGGCGACACGCTGTCGCGCCACCAGGCGTTCGTCTTCCAGGCCGCCACGGACTTCCCGCAGCCGGTCCTCTACGTCCGGATCTGCGTCGCCGGCCACTGCCAGAGCCCGGACTGGTCGCCGGACGGCATCTACCGCGCGGCGTTCGACACGACCGGGTTCGCGAACGGCGAGGCCGAGGTCGCGATGACCGTGGGCTTCGGCGACAACGGCGGCGAGATCATCCAGGCCGACCACATCTGGAGGGGCACGAGCACGGTGACGATCTCGGACGTGGCGCCCCAGGTCACGTTCACGGCGGACCCGGCGCACGGCGACGTCCCACTGGCGACGACGCTCAAGATCGACGCGACCGACACCGCCGGACCGCTCGCCTACACGGTCCGCTACGGCGACGGAAGCGATCCCGTCACCGGCACCATTGCCCCGCCATACGCCGACGAGCTGCTGACTCACACCTACCGGCACCCCGGCGTGCATCACGCGAACGTGATCGTCACCGACCAGGACGGCAACTCGGCTCAGCGGACGGTCGACGTCGTCGCGACCGGCGTCTTCGTGCCGCCGCCGAGTGACGGCACGCTCGAGCTGCGCGCCACGACGTCGCCCTCGACGGACGAGGGCCGCTTCAACCTGTCGATCGACGGCAACCGCGTGAAGGCCGGCGCGCGCAACGGCCAGGGCACCGCGCCGCTGACGGTCCCGGCAGGAACGCACTCGGTGAGCTTCACCAGCGGCGCGGCGACGACGACGGCCAACTACGTTCCGTCGATCACGTGCCGCGACGGATCCGGCGTCGTCGCCCAGGCCGCGCTGGCGTCCGTGAACGTGCCCGTCGCCGGCGGCCAGCACGTCGTCTGCACGATCCTCAACACCCGCCGCACACAGCGTCTCGAAGTGCGCGCGACGGGCGACGGCTCGGGCACGGTCACGAGCTCGCCGAGCGGCATCGTCTGCGACGCGGTCGGCTGCCACGGCGACTTCGCGATGGGGAGCGCCGTCCGGCTCACCGCCGTGCCGGCACCTGGCTCGACGTTCGAGGGCTGGAACGCCGGCCAGCCCTGCGACGGCACCGGCGACTGCACCGTCACGCTCAACACCGGCGCGGGCGTGGGCGTCTACGCGCACTTCGACGTGGTCGCGCTCAAGGCGGTCGCGGGCGAGGACCTGCGCGGGGTCGACGACACCGCGATCGCATTCGACGGCAACGCGTCGCGCCCGGCCTCCAGGATCGAGCGCTACCGGTGGGACTTCGGCGACGGCGAAAGCGCCACGACGGCGCGGCCCACGCATGTCTACGCCGACCCCGGCTCCTACACCGCCACGCTCACCGTGAGCACAGGCACCGGCGCCTCCGAAGAGACCGACAGCGACGAGCTCACCGTACGCGTCGACGAGCACGACGACGGCACCGGCCTGAGGCTCACCGTGCGCGGGCCGGGCGGGCCGATCGGCGGCGCCGACGTCGTGGTGAACGACGCCGGCGGCGACCGCATGCAGGACGTCACCGACGGCCTCGGGCGCGCGCGGCTACGCGGCCTGACCGACGGCCACCACACGGTCTACGTCAACGCCCCGGGCCACGTGCCGGCAGTCGGGCGCGCCGAGATCGTGGACGGCACCGGGACGCTGACCGTCGACATGGAGCAGGGCGCCCTGGCGGCCGCCGACGTCGAGGCGCACGAGCTCAGCGAGGAGGAGATCCGCGACGCAGGGATCGATCCTGACGACCCGGCGAACGAGCAGGTCTTCGACACCACGGTGAACCTGTGCTTCTCGGCCTCCGGTGATTGCAAGAGCGTCGGCGGCTACTTCGGCAACGGCTCCGGCGGCGCCTGGTGGAATGGCGGCGGCGGGACGGGCAGCGGCCCCAGCGACTGCGCGTGCGTGACCTTCCCGGCCGACCGCGCAACCGGCAGGCCCGCGCTCGAGGTGCACGGCACACCCGTGTGGATCGACGACCAGCCGGTGATCATGTGGATGGCGCTGCCGGTCGGCGGCGGCTTCATGAAGCAGTTCTTCGAGGTCAAGCTGCTGGTCACGAACCTCGCTCCGCAAGCGATCAGGTTCGAGGACGGCGCGGCCACGCTGACCCTGCCGCCCGGCATGTCGCTTGCGCCGACGGCCGCAGCCCAGGCGCTGACGATGCCGGTCGGCGACATCCCCGGCGGCTCCAGCGAGGGGACGAGCTGGATCGTGCGCGGCGACGCCGCCGGCAGCTATTCCCCGAGCATCAGCTACTCGGCGACGCTGCAGCCGTTCGCGCGGCAGATCTCCGTCTCCGCCCAGACCACCACGGCGCTCCGGGTGTGGGGCGCCGGCGACGCGTTGCGAGTGCTGGTCGACGCCGACTCGGAGGCGATCGCCGGGCATCCCTACCGCGTCCGCCTCGGCCTGCGGAACATCTCGGGCGCCGGTGGGGCGACCGCGTACAACGCCTCCGTGTCGATCGGCGACGGCGGCGAGGGCTACATCTTCCAGCCGCGTCAGCGGCGGTCGTTCGGGATCGATGCGATCGAGCCCGGCGCGACGTACTGGACCGACGACGTGATCCTGATCCCCGAGCGCAGCGGCCTGCTCGACGTGCGCTCGTCCACCGTCGGCGGCGCGGCCGGTGAGACGGTCCCGGGCGGGGGCGGGATCGTCGAGCACGCGCCCACCCAGGCGCTCGACTTCAAGGGGTACAGCGACGGCACGCTGCGCTGGAAGCCGGTCCCCGGCGCCACCGGCTACGAGATCTACAGCGTCCCCGCCGGTGGCGAGGGCGCCTTCCCGACCGAGCAATTCCCGGGCACGCCAATCGGTGAGGCGACCGGGACGGAGGTCAAGCTCGCGGGGGGCGGCGGCCCTGACCAGTGGTACGCGGTCAGCGCGATCGTCGGCGGGCGCAACGTGATGTTCCACCCGATCACGCAGGCGACGCTGGCCCCCGACAAGGACAACGACGGCGTGCCGGACGACGAGGACAACTGTCCGAGCACCGCCAACGCGGGCCAGGCCGACAAGGACAACGACGGCAAGGGCGACGTGTGCGACGACCACGACGACACGCCGGTCGACGACGAGGACGCGCCGGAGGACGACGACCCGCTCGGGAAGCCGAAGAAGGACCCCAACTGCAAGGGCGAGCACGAGCTCAAGTTCGGGCCCGTGGTGGCCGTCGCGTCGTGCTGGACCAAGTCCGGCAGCACGTGGACGGCGACCGGCCGCGCCCGCATCGGCGGCCTCGACGTGGTGCCCTCCGGCCAAGGCAAGGTCACGGTCGACGTCAAAAAGCTGCAGCTGAAGTCGAGCGGCACGGTTGACCTGCGGGCCGGCTCGGTCACGCTCTACCGGAAGCAGATCGACGTCTCGCTGGCCGCCAAGAAGACGTTCAAGGTCGCCGAGGGCGCCGTCATCAACGGCCTCATGGTCACCGGCGAATGGTCGGTCGAGCTCAACTCGGGCGGCGTCAAGCTCGGCATCACCGTCAAGCTCCCGGACACGCTCGGCGGCGTCACCGGCGACACGCGCGTGTCGCTCAGCAACGACCGCGGGCTGGAGCTCGAGAAGCTCGTCATCGAGATCCCCGGCATTCAGATCAAAGGCAAGCTCGGCGTCAAGGACATCAAGCTCGCCTTCGAGCGCACGCCCGAGGGCAAGCGCTGGGAGGGCGCCGGCACGATGCTGATCCCGAAGGCTGGGCTGACGCAGCCCACGGTCTCGGCGCGAGTCGTGCTCCTCGACGGCTCGGTGAAGGAGGTCTCGGGCGCGGTCGACGGCCTCAACGTCACCATCGGCAGCGGCGTGTTCCTGCAGAAACTGGGCGCCGGAGTGATCTTCGACCCGTTCGAGCTCTTTGGCAGCGCACGCGTGAGCGCCGGCCCGATGATCATGGGCCACGAGGCGCTGAGCGTCGGCGGCGAGCTGCACCTGGTCTTCGGCGGCACCGACGTCTACAAGCTGTCGGGCGCGCTCGAGATCGCCGAGGCGCACGTCGCCGACGGGCGAGTGTCGTACTCGACCGCCGGCAAGTTCGACTTCGGCGGCAACGTCGAGTTCGAGAAGTACGGCCTCGGGATCGAAGGCGGCGTCGAGGGCTGGGTGGACGGCACGCGCGCGTTCAACGCCAAGGGCGACACGCGCATCATGCTGCGCGACCTGTCGGTCGGCGGCGAGGCGGTGCTCTCCAACCTGGGCGTCGCGGCCTGCCGCCGCGGCTTCGGTCCCGACGCGGGCGCGGGCTACCACTGGGGCGACTCGGTGCCGCAGTTCTTCGCCAGCTCGTGCGACGTCGGCCCCTGGACCGCCACGCGATCGCTCGCCCACGCCGCGACCGTCGGGACGACGCTGCCGGCGAAGCTCCCGCTCGCCACGTTCGCGATCGTCGGCGCCGACGGGCCGCCGCGCGTCACGCTCACCGGCCCCGATGGATTGACGATCACCACCCCTGCGACGGGCGGGATCGACGACGGACGCGTGATGCTGTTCCGCAACCCGGCCGACAAGACCACCTACGTCGCGGTCGACCGCCCGGCGGGCGGCCGCTGGCAGATCGACGAGCTGCCGGGCTCGACCGCCGTCACCCAGGTGCGGCATGCGAACGGGCTGCCCGACGCGAAGGTGACCGCCCGCGTCGTGCGAGCCGGCCGCCGCCTGCGCCTGCGCTACGACATCCGCCACATCGCGGGCCAGCGCGTCGAGTTCGTCGAGCGGATGCCGGGCGGCCGCACGCGGTCGCTGGGCAAGGCCCGTGGCGACCGCGGCACGCTCGCCATCCGGCCCGAGCCGGGCCGCAACGGCAAGCGCACCGTGATCGCGATGGTCAGCCAGTACGACCTCCCGCGTGCCGAGCTGACCGTGACGTCGTACACGCCGCCGCGGCTCGCCGGCCCGCGGATCGCGCGTCTGAAGCTCGTCGCACGTGGCGGCAAGCTGCGAGCCACCTGGCGCAAGCTGGCGGGCACGAAGTCCTACCGCGCCACGGTGCGCACCAGCGACGGCCGGCGCCTGCTGTTCCTCGACCTGCGCAAGCCCGCCCTCACCGTGAAGGGGATCTCCCGCGGCGACCGCGTGACCGTCCAGGTGCGCGCCGACGGGCACCCGTCGGGCAAGGCCCCTGCCACCACCAAGACGCTCACGGCGCGCCGTTGAGCTCCGCCCCGCGACAGGTCGGGCCGCTGGGCGCCATCCTGCTCCCCGGCCCGGTCCTGCTAACGGGGATGCTTGCGCTGCAGGCGGTGCTGCCGAGCGACGTCGTCAATGCCGGCCTGTTCCTGGCCGCCCCGCTGGCCGCCGCTGCGGCCGTGCAGATCGCCCGCCCGCCGGGCCGCCTCTACGTCGCCGGGTTCGCGATGGCGGCGTTCCTGTGGACGCTGCTGATGCTGATCCTGATCGGCCTCGCGGCGCTCACGATCGCCTCCGCCTAGGTGTACTAACGGTCCATCCGGCCCAGCCCCCAGATCGCCAGCGCCCCGAACACGCCGGCCATGCCGGCGATCGCCGCAAGGCCTGGCAGCGTGTGGGCGAGGCTCGGCTCGATGCCCACGACGGTCGCCTGGCGCGCCATCTGCAACACCTGCGTGACCGGGTTCAGGTGCGCCGCCTCGCCGAGCCAGCCGCGCAGGAGCACCTCGGGCGTGTAGGCCGTGGAGAGGAAGACGGCCAGGAACACGCCCTGCTGCATCAGCGGCCCGGCCTGCTGCGTCCGGAACGTGACGGCCATGAAGACGCCCCACAGCCCGGCGATCGCGCAGAACGACGCCGCCGCGACATAGAGCGCGATCAGACCCGGGATGCCGCCCGTGAGTTCGGCGCCGATCGCGAGGCCGACGACCAGCACGACCGTGGTCGGCACCAGCGAGCGCGTGACCGCGCCGAGGATCGGCCCGATGACCAGAATCGGCCGCGAGACGGGCGCGACCAGCAGGCGGTCGAACCAGCCCTGCTCGATGTCGCGGGCGAGGTTCGCGCCGGTGGCAGCGCCGGCGAAGCCCGCGCCCTGCAGGCACGAGACCGGCAGGATCCACGACAGGTAGGAGTCGGTCGGGAAGCCATCGAGGCCGGTCAGGCGGCCGAACTGGCCGCTCATCCCGAGCAGGAAGATCAAGGGCGCGATCGTCGCCGGCAGCAGCGCCCCGCGCACGCGCAGGACCTCGTTGAGTGAGCGGCGCCAGAGAACGCCCGCGACAGCGACCGAGCTCATAGGGTGCGCAGGCGCTCCTTCAGCGCGAACGTCGCGAGCGCGGTCGTGCCGACGGCGAGCGCGAACGCGACCGCAACACCGAGCCACGCGTTGCCGAACGCCTCGTCGCCGGTGAGCGACGACCGGACGCCCTCGACCACGTAGGTGATCGGGTTGTACACGGACGCATCGCGCAGCGCGGGCGACAGCAGCTCCTGCGGGAAGAAGGCCGGCGCGGTGAAGAGGAACACGAAGACGAACGGGAACAGGCTCTGCAACAGCGACAGCGAGCCGGTCCGGAGCGCGATCGCCGACCCGATCCCACCGATGCCGACCGCGGTCAGCACGGCGATCACGTACGCACCGAACACGCCCACCACCCCGCCCGGATAGCGCGCGCCGAACAGCGCCGCGACCGTGAGGAACAGCGACACCTGGAGCACGGCCAGTCCGACGATCCCGCACAGGCGCCCGAGGACGAGGCTGGTCCGGTGCACGGGCGCGGCCAGCAGGCGGTCGAAGAACCCGAACTCGATGTCGGACGCCATCGCGATTCCCGCGCTCAGGCCCGCGAGCGTCATGCCCTGCACGATCGTCCCCGGGACGAGGAACGCCAGGTAGGAGCTGACGTCGGGGAAGCCGCGCAGCTCCTGGCCCGCGGCCGTGCCGCTGGCGATCACCGCGAGCAGCACGAGCGGCAGCACCAGCGTCGGCATCAGCAGCTGGGCGCGGCGGAACTGCACGGTGAACGCGCGCCGCCCGAGCGCGAGCACGACGCGGCCCTCGCGAGCGCTCACGCGGCCTCGATCGGCGCGGCGCCCTCCAGCCGCGAGCCCGTGACCGCCATGAACACGTCGTCGAGCGTCGGCGTCTCGACCTCGACGAACTCCACGATCACGTCCGACTCGTCGAGCGCCCGGATCACCGGGCCGATCGCGGCCTTGCCGGCCGCGGTCCGCAGCTCCACCCGCGCAGGGGCGTTCGCGTTCGCCGGCTGCACGCTCCCGAGCCCGGCCAGCGCGAGGCGCGCGGCGGGCGCGCTCTCCGGGTCGGCGAGCTCGACGTGCACGGTCGGCTCCCCCACGCGCGCCGTCAGCGACGCCGGCGTCCCCTCGGCCACGAGCTTGCCACGCGCGATGATGCCGACGCGGTCGGCGAGTTGCTCGGCCTCCTCGAGGTACTGGGTGGTCAAGAACACGGTCGTGCCGTCGTCGTGCAGCGCCCGTACCTCGCGCCACAGCGCCGCACGGCTGCTCGGGTCGAGACCGGTGGTCGGCTCGTCGAGGAACAGCACGTGCGGCCGGTGCACGAGCGCAAGCGCGAGGTCGAGCCGCCGCCGCATGCCGCCCGAGTAGCCGCCGACGCGGCGGTCGGCGGCCTCGGTGAGCCCGACGCGCTCGAGCAACTGCACGGTGCGGGCGCGCGCCTCGGCGGAGCGCAGCCCGTGCAGCGCGCCCTGCATGCGCAGCAGCTCGCGGCCGGTCATCAGCGGGTCGATCGCCGCCTCCTGCAGCGCTACTCCGATCGAGCGCCGCACCGCGTCGCCGTTGCGGACGACGTCATGCCCGGCGACGAGCGCCCGCCCGGAGGTCGGCCTCAGCAGCGTGGTGAGGATCCGCACGACGGTCGTTTTGCCGGCGCCGTTCGGGCCTAGAAATCCGTAGATCTCACCGTCGGTCACCTCGAGGTCGAGGCCGTCGACCGCGCGGATGCCGCCTTTGAACTCCCGCACGAGGTCCCTGACCTCGACGGCGGGGGCTGTGGCATCCGGATTGGGCACGCAGCCGTGAGTCTATGAACCGGCGGCCGCGTACCCCGCGCGGCGGCCGTACACCGCCCCGGCCGTCAGCCCGCTGCCCCCGGGATAGTTGTGGAAGAACAGCCCGCCGACCATCTCGCCGGCGGCGTACAGCCCTCCCAGCGGGCGTCCGCCCTGGTCGAGCACGCGCGCCTGCTCGTCGACGCGCACACCGCCGAACGTGAACGTGATCCCGCACGTGACCGGGAACGCCGTGAACGGCGGCTGCTCGATCGCCAGCGCCCAGTTGGACTTCGCCGGCGCGATCCCCTCGGTGCCCCTGCCGTCCTTGATCGATGGGTCGAACGGGGCCGGCCGAATCGCGGCGTTGAACTCGCGCACCGTCCGCTCCAGCCGCTCGCCGTCGATCCCCAGCCGCTCCGCCAGCTCGCCGAGCGTGTCCGCGTCCACGCGCGTGGCGCCCGGCGCCTCATAGTCGATCGTCCGCAGCATCGTGGCCGAGCGCGCGTCGAAGATCTGCACGGCGATGCCCTCGGGCTGGCGCAGCACCTCGGCGCCGTACTTCGCGTACGTGTAGTTGCGGAAGTCGGCGCCCTCGTCGAGGAAGCGTTCGCCGTTCACGTTCACGACGATGCCGACCGGATACGACTGGCGCGAGTAGCGGTTCGTGATCTCGAGGTCGCCGGTCGGCGGCGCCTCCGCGTCCCACTGGATCGCGTGGCAGCCGCTCCAGTGCCCGTACGCCTGCGCGCCGTGTGCGAGCGCCGCCCGCAGGACCTCGCCGGTGTTGTGCGGCGTGCCGCGCACCTTCGCCACGTCCCAGTTCGGGCCGAGGTAGGCGGCGCGCATCTGCGGGTTGGACTCGAAGCCGCCGGCCGCCAGGACGACCGCCCCAGCGCGCAGCTCGCGGCGGCCCGCCACGACGCCCGCGATCGCTCCGTTGTCGTCGCGCAGCAGATCCTCGACCGGCGCGCCGTGGCGGATCTCGATCCCGCTGCGCTCGGCGGCCGCGCGGTGCTGAGCGATCAGCCCGTCGCCGCCGCCGGTGACGCCGACCGCGAGGCCGCCCCAGAACCGGTGGCGCCCGTCGACCTCGTAGGACTGGCGCTCGTACATCAGCCGGAAGCGCAGGCCGCGCTCGTGCATCCAGCGCACGGCCGGGCCGGAGTCGTCGACGAGGATCCGCGCCATCGCCTCGTCGCCGCGGCCGAGCGTGACGCGCCGCATGTCGGCGAGGAAGTCGCCCGCGGTGTACGCGTCGAGGTCGGTGGCGGCAAGCCGGTCGTCGTCGTCGAGCACGGCGCGCAGGTCGTCGACGCCGTCGTGTACGAGCCGCATCGCGCCGGCCGTGAACCGCGAGTTCCCGCCCGACCAGGCCGGATCGGCCTTCTCAAGCACGAGCACGTCGCAGCCGCGCTCGCGCGCCGCATGCGCCGCGCACATGCCGGCGTTGCCGGCCCCGACGACGATCACGTCCACGAAAGTTCGTGATACCAGGACCGGCGTCCGGGTAACCGCCTGTCGGGGATGGGTACGCGTGCCGTGATCGCAGGGGTCCTGGCCGTCGCCGCCGTCGTCGCGATCGCGGCGCCAGGAGGCGCGACCGGCGACGACCCGTCCGAGGAGTACCCCACCCGCCAGGTGAGGATCATGGCTCCGGCCGCGCCCGGCGGCGGCTGGGACAGCACCGGCCGCGCCTTCCAGGCCGCGTCGCGCGAGGCGGACCTCGATGACGGGATCGAGGTCTACAACGTCGAGGGCGCCGGCGGAACGCTCGGTCTCTCGCAGCTCGTCTCCAAGGACGCCGGCGATCCGTACGAGCTGATGATGACCGGGCACGTGATGCTCGGCGCGATCGAGACGAACCAGTCCGACGTCGGCCTCGACGCCACGATCCCGATCGCGACGCTGATCACCGAGACCGAGGCGATCGTCGTCCCGGCGAAGTCGAAGTACCAGACGCTGGAAGACCTCGCCGCGGATCTCAAGCGCGATCCCGGCTCAGTGCGCGTCGCGGGCGGCTCGGCGGGCAGCACCGACCAGATCCTGCTCGGAGAGCTGGCGCGCGTGCTCGGCGCCGACCCGGCGCAGACCAAGTTCGTCGCGCACTCCGGCGGCGGCGAGGCGAACACGGCGATCCTTTCCGGTTCCGTCGACGCCGGCATGACCGGCCTGTCCGAGGTCGTCGACCAGGTCGAGGCCGGGAAGATGCGGCTGCTGGCGGTGTCCTCGCCCGTCGACGTCGAGATCGACGGCAAGAAGCCGCCGACGATCAAGGACGAGGGGATCGACCTCGAGATCACCAACTGGCGTGCGATCACCGCACCGCCGGGCATCACGGACGCCGAGCGCGAGCGGATCGCGGGCTGGGTCGAGCGGGTCCTGAAGTCGGACGCGTGGGCGAAGAACGTCAAGCGCTTCGGCTGGACGCCGTTCGTGAAGACCGGCGCTGAGCTCGACCGTTTCGTCGCGAGCGAGCAGCAGGTCGTCAAGCGCACGGTCGCCGACCTGGGACTGGGCGAATGACGGTCTCCTGGACGCGCGTGCGGATCGTCGGCGGCGTGCTGCTCGCGCTCGGCGTCGTCGCACTGATCGCCACCTTCGACATCCGCTCTGCGCGCTACGGCTGGTCGGCCAGCGGGCCGCGGCTCGCGCCGCTGATCGCCTCGATCGCGCTGATCGTGCTCTCGCTCGCGTTCCTCCTGCGCACCGTCTGGCGCCCGGATGAGGATCTCGCCGAGCACGCGGCGCGCGAGATGGCCGACACGCACTGGCCGACGCCCGGGCTGCTGCTCGCGCTGCTCGTCGGCTACGTCGTGCTGCTGACCGCGCTCGGTTATGCGCTCGCGACGACGATCTTCGTCTGGCTGGTCGCGTGGCTGCTGGGCTCGAAGAGCCCGGTGCGCGACGTGATCGTCGGCCTCGCCCTGGGGGTCGTCGCCGGCTACGCGTTCGGGCACTGGCTGAACGTGCAGCTGCCGACCGGCCCGTGGGGCGTCTGATGCTCGTCTTCGCCGCCAACCTGCTCGACGGCTTCGGCGAGGTCCTCACGGCCCGGAACCTGCTGCTGGCGGCCGTCGGCGTCACGCTCGGAACGCTCGTCGGCGTGCTGCCCGGCATCGGCCCGGCCCTGACGATCGCGCTGCTGCTGCCGATCACGTTCAACTTCGAGGATCCGGTGGGCGCGTTCATCCTGTTCGCCGGGATCTACTCAGGCGGCATGTACGGCGGCTCGACGACCTCGATCCTGCTCAACACGCCGGGCGAGTCGGCGTCGGTGGCGACCGCGATCGAGGGGTACCAGATGGCCCGCCGCGGGCGCGGGCGAGCGGCGCTCGCGACGGCGGCGATCGGCTCGTTCGTCGCCGGCACGATCGGGATCGTCGCGCTGACGCTGATCGCCGAGCCGGTCGCCGACCTCGCGGTGCGGTTCCGGGCCGAGGACTACTTCATGCTCACGCTGCTCGCGTTCGCGTCGGTGACCGCGCTGACGTCGAGGTCGCTGATCCGCGGCTACATCTCGCTGACGCTCGGCCTGCTGATCAGCTTTGTCGGCATCGACCAGCTGACCGGCCAGTCGCGGCTGACGTTCGGCGTCGACCAGCTCGGCAACGGGATCGACATCGTGATCGTCGCCGTCGGCCTGTTCGCCGTCGGCGAGGCGCTGCACATGGCGAGCAAGATGCGCGGCCCGGGCGATGAGCTCGTGCACCCGGAGCCGGAGTCCGGGACGCGATGGTGGATGACGCGCGACGACTGGCGGCGCTCGTGGAAGCCGTGGCTGCGCGGCGCCGGGATCGGCTTCCCCTTCGGGGCGCTCCCGGCCGGCGGCGCCGAGGTCCCGACGTTCCTCTCGTACGCGACGGAGAAGCGCCTGAGCTCGAACAAGGAGCAGTTCGGCGAGGGCGCGATCGAGGGCGTCGCCGGGCCCGAGGCGGCGAACAACGCGTCGTTCTCCGGCACGCTCGTGCCGCTGCTCACGCTCGGGATCCCCACGTCGGCGACGGCCGCGATCATGCTCGCGGCGTTCCAGATCTTCAACCTCCAGCCCGGGCCTGAGCTGTTCACCGAGAACAGCGAGCTCGTGTGGACGCTGATCGCGTCGCTGTACATCGGCAACCTGATGCTGCTGGCGCTCAACCTGCCGCTGATTCGCGTGTGGGTGAAGGTGCTCGAGGTGCCGCGAGAGCTGCTCTACGCGGGCATCCTGGTGTTCGCGACGCTCGGCGTGTACTCGCTCTCAGGCAGCGTGGTCGAGGTGCTGGTGATGTACGCGATCGGCGTGCTCGGGTTCTTCATGCGCCGCTACGACTTCCCGATCGCGCCGGTGATCCTCGGCGTCATCCTCGGCCCGCTGATGGAGGTTCAGGCGCGGCGTGCGCTCGTCGGGTCGGGCAACGACGTCGGCGTGTTCTTCGGCCGCCCGCTGACCGTCGGGCTGCTGCTGATCGCGCTGGCCGCGTTCGTCCTGCCGAACCTACCGGCGCTTACCGGCTGGCGGCGGGAGCACGCGTCGGGGTCAGAGGAGGACTGACCAGCCGCAGGTACTCGAGCGTGGCGGCGGTGTCCATCGGCCGCGCGAAGTAGAAGCCCTGCCCGAACGTGCAGCCGAGATCGCGGAGCGCGTGCCACTGCTCCTTCAGCTCGATCCCCTCGGCGACGACCTGCAGGTTGAGCGTCTTCCCGAGCGCGACCACCGCGGTCGCAAGACCGTCGAGCGTGGCCCCGTCGCGCAGGAACGAGCGGTCCATCTTGAGGACGCCCACCGGCAGGCGGCTGAGGTAGCTGAGCGACGAGTACCCGGTGCCGAAATCGTCGAGTGCGAGCCGCACGCCGAGCGCCTTCAGCTCCTCGAGCCGGCGCACGGCCAGGTCGGTGTCGCTCATCATCGCCGTCTCGGTGATCTCGAGGACGAGGCTGCCCGGGTCGAGGCCGGACTCCTGGAGCGCGTCGCGCACGTCGGCGACGATGTCGCCGAGCTGGAGCTGCTTCATCGAGATGTTCACGCTCATGTAGAGGACGCCACCGTCGCCGCGGAACGCGACGGCCTGGCGGCATGCCTCGAGCAGCACCCAGGCGCCGAGCGGCACGATCAGACCCATCTCCTCGGCGAGCGGGATGAACTGGTCGGGCGCGACGAGGCCGCGGCCCGGGCGGCGCCAGCGCACGAGCGCCTCGAGGCCGACGACGCCGGCGTCCTCCAGGCGCACCACCGGCTGGAAATGGAGCTCGAGCTGGTCTGACGCGATCGCGCGCTGCAGGTCGGCGCGCAGCTCGAGCCGCTCGAGCACGCCCTTGTGCATCTCCGGCTCGAACAGGCGGTAGCCGCCGCCGCCACGCTTGGCGATGTACATCGCCGCATCCGCGTTGCGGATCAGCTCGTCAGCGTCGGCCGTCGGGGCGCCGGCGGCCACCGAGATGCCGAGGCTGGTGGCCACCACGACCTCCTTGCCGTCGACGGACAGCGGCTCGGTCAGCGAGCCGAGGATCCGCTCGGCCGTGTCGGCCGCCTCTTGCGGGCTCCCGATGTCCTCGAGCAGGACGGCGAACTCGTCGCCGCCGAAGCGGGCGGCGGTGTCGCTCGGCCGCACGCTCGCAGCCAGCCGCTGGGCGACGCCGACGAGCACCTGGTCGCCGGCCGCGTGGCCGAGGCTGTCGTTGACCGTCTTGAAGTCGTCGAGATCCATGAAGATGACCGCGAGGCCATGCTCCTCGCGCCGCGCACGTGCGACGGCGTGTCGCACCCGCTCGACGAACAGGGCGCGGTTGGCGAGGCCGGTGACCGGGTCGTGGAACGCCTGGTGGGTGAGTTGCTCCTCGAAGGCGTTGCGCTCGGTCACGTCGCGGCCGTTGAGCACGATGCCGCGGACATGCTCGTCGTCGATCAGGTTCGTGGCGAGGATCTCGAACTGGCGTGTACCGCCGTCCTGGTGCTGCAACCGGCACTCGATGGACTGCGCGTCGGCGCCGTCGGCGAGCAACCGCTCGACGCGGTCGAGGTCGGCTGGGACTACGAGCTCGCCAAAGGCGCGGCCGATCACATCGTCCGGCCGGTGGCCGAGCACGTGCTCGATCGACGGGCTCTGGTAGACGATGCCGGCGTCGGCGTCGATCACGGTGATGAGGTCGCTCGAGTGCTGGACGAGCGAGGCGAAGCGGGCCTCGCTGGTGCGGCGGTGGACCTCTACGGTCAGCGCGTTGCTCTCGAGCGCGAGCGAAACCTGGGCAGCGAGCGCCTCGAGCGTGCGGTGCACGGTGCGCCGGTGCGGGCCGGCGGTGGCGACGATCAGCAGACCGAGCGTCTCGCCGCGGGTCGAGAGCGCCAGGACATCGCCGTGGGTGCAGGCCGCCGGCAGGTCGAGGCCGGAGCGCGCTGCCGCGGTCAGCTCGACCGGGCCGGCCCCTGCGGCGGCCGCCAGTTCGGCGTGGTCGTCGGCCGCGCACAGGCGGGCCACGGACCCGTGAGCGGTAAGGGCTCGCGCGGCCTCGAGGGCGGCGTCGTGGATCGCGTTGCGGTCCGTGGCAGCGACGAGCGCCTCGCCCACCGAGCGCAGGATCCGCTCGCGCGCCACCGAGCGCTCCTGCTGGCGCACCAGGCCGGCGATGCGGACGACGACGAGGGCGAAGAGCACGATCGCGGTGAGGTTCAGGACGACGGCATCGTTGGTCAGGTTTGCGTTGCGCAGCAGCGCCAGGATCGGCGCGATGATCGACGCGAGGGTCAGCAGGACGAGCCGGATCGGCCTCAGGCGCGGCTCGCGGTCGGGCGCCGGCCGCTCGAGCGCGACCATCGACGGGTGCAGGGCGGCCGCGCCCCACAGCAGGTAGAAAGCGATCCAGCCGACGTCGAGCCATGTCTGGCCGTCGTACGCGCCCTGCAACGTGACGGCGCCGTAGGCGAAGTCGGTCACCAGCAGCGCGACGATGCTCGACGACATCAGGTAGAAGGCGGGAGCGCGCCGGCCGAGGTCGACCGCGAGGCGGATCGCCGCGGCGAGCAGCAGCACGTCGCCGAGCGGGTAGGCGATCGACACGAGCTTGGCGAGGATCGCCAACTCGGCGTCATGCAGCGTGGGATCGATCAGCACGACCCACGAGATCACCGAGAGGCCGAGCGTCATGATCAGCGAATCGATCAGCCCGGCTCTGTCCGACTGGGGGTTGCGCCGCCGCACCAGCACGAACAGCCCGGCCATCAGCGCCGGATACACGGTCAGGTAGATCGCGTCGCCGGCCGATGGGAACGGCACGTCGGCGCCGAACACGCGCGGGTAGCTGTAGGTGTAGAGATCGCCGAGCCAGAACAGCGCGAATCCGGCGGCGAAGCACCACCAGGCGCCGGGCGAGGCCGGCTTGTAGCGCCGGATGCCGATGACGATCGCGATCACGGGCGACAGCCCGAGGAGGTTCATCAACGGCCCGCTGGCCACGAAAGGCGGGACGAACAGGTAGGCCGCTGTCAGCAGCGCCCCGATCGCGAGGTACGACTGCCAGAGCGGCACCGAAAGGCGCTTCACACCTCTGTCTTCGGGCTGACAGTCTCGGTCTTGAGGGGCGCCGCTACCGCGGCACCGGATGGCGGGGCTCGTACACGCCCAGCGGCCCGTACCCCGGCACCTCGATCGAGGCCAGCACGCCCCAGCCCCGATCGGCCGGCTCGCTGACCACCTTCACGCCACGCTCCCGCCACGCGGCCAGCGTCGCCGCCAGGTCGTCCGTCATCAAGTACAGCTCGCACCCTCCTCCCTGGTCGGCAGGATGGACGGCGAGCTCCGCCGGGGGCAGCGCGAACACCAGCCAGCCCCCACCCGCGTCGACCGACTCGAGCTCGAGGACGTCGGACAGGAACGCGCGCGCCGCCTCGGCGTCGTCCGCGTACAGAATCGAATGGACCGCGTTGATCATGTGGGCTGTCTACCCGCACGAGGCGGAGGGCTTGCCACCGGCGACCGGGCCATGCGAGGCTCGATCCCGCGCGCGTGTTCAAGACGTTGCTGGCGTCCGTCGACGGCGAACTGCGCGTCTGCATCCTCCCGGTCGCCTCGCAGCTCGACCTGCGCGCACTCGGCAAGCGCGCCGCGATGGCCGACCCGCGCGCCGCCGAGCGGGCGACCGGCTACGTCGTCGGCGGGATCAGCCCGCTCGGCCAGCGCAACCGGATCCGCACGCTCCTCGACGACGCGGCGCTCAGGCTGACTTCGCGGTGCTGCGGGCGCGGGTGCTGCGGCTCGCGGACCGTGCCGTCGTGCGCCGCGACGTCGAGCGGGTGCGCGTGGTACGCCGCGCGGCGGGCTTGCGCCGCTCCGCAGCGGGGATCTCCTCTGTCGCGACCGCCTTCGCGAGCTGCGGGATCAGCTTCTGCAGGTACGCGGCCATGCGCTCCTCCTGGCGGCGGTGGTCGCGGGCGAGCTTCTCGGTGTCCTTATCCCCGACGGCCTGCGCGAGCGTCTCGATCGCGAGATAGTTGCCGATCTCCTCGTGCTCGTTCCACAGCTCGGTCTTGGCGTTCTTGAGCAGCGTCTCGGCCTCGCCGGTGCCGCGCAGGGCGTGCACGGGCCCCTTGGCGGCGGCGAGCGCCTTCGTGGCCGCCGCGGTCACGCGGCCGGCCGCCTCGGAGGCGATCTCCGGGCCGGGCACCGCGGTCACCATGGCCTTGCCGCCGAGCTGCTTGATGCGCCGCTCGAGCGCCTTGGCCTGGGCCTTGGTCTCCTTCAGATGCTCCTGCAGGCGCTTCTTGTAGGTCGCGCGCGGAGCCGCGATCTTGACGTGAGCCTGGAGCGCGGTCTCGAGCTCCTTCTCCTTGCCGTACGCCTCATTGAGGTACTGGATGAGCTTCGTGTCGCGTGCGTTCGGTTCTTGAGTCATCCTCGGGGCCTGCCCGATCGGGCGCGCGCTCACGCACGCGCCTAACTACTGCCAACACCGTCACCCCGGCGAGCGCGAGGAGCACGGGCATCACGGGCACGTTGCGCCGCGTGCCGGCCAGCAGCAGCCCGCCGAGAACGCTGATGCCGACGATCAGGAGGCCCAGCGGGAGCGCCTCCCAGCGCCGGCGCAGCGCCAGCAGCACGAGGCCCACGAGCCCGAGCGCCAGCACCAGGTAGTGGAAGCCCGCGCCGACCAGTGTGTCGCTCGGCGCACCCGAGCCGCGCCACATGTGGCGCATCTTGCCCTGCATCATCTCGGCGAAGGCGCGCGGCTCGCCGGTTGACCAGCGCACAAGGTTGCGGCGGCCGATGCGCTGCAGCGCGGTGTCGCGCGGCAGGTTCGGATAGCGCCTCGCGACCTCGTCGAGCAGCGGGTTCATCGGAGTCGCGCGGAGCTGCTCCGGCGTGAGCGTGCCGCCGCCGCGGAAGCGGTGGTACAGCGACCGCTTGACCCCCTCGTGCAGGCCGCCTCCGGGCAGGTAGGTCCCGATGAACAGCGCCTTGCCGCCGCCGGTGCTGACCGGGGTCAGCTCACCGGTCTCGTCGGAGACGTGGATCGTCCACGGCGCGACTACGACGGCGAACGCGGCCGCGAGCAGCGCGCCGGCCGCCAGTCCGCGCCAGGCGTTGCGCCGGCGCGTGACCACGAGGACGGCGAGCAGCGCGAACAGGGCGGTGAGGAACAGGTACTCCGGCCGCAGGAACGCGGTCACGCCGAACAGCGCGCCGGGCAGCGCCCATGCCCACGGCGAGCGGCCGTCGTCGGCCGCCCACAGGAACGCGAGGATCGCCGAGACGACGGTCAGCATCGCCAGCGGCTCCCCCATCAGCAGCCCGGCGTAGAAGATCGCCGGCGGATACACGGCCGTCAGCGCCGCCCCGACCAGGCCGGCCCACGGGCCTGCGAGGCGCCGGCCGAGCAGGAACACGACCACCACGACGAGCGTGGACAGCACCGCCATCACAAGGCGCGCGGTGAGCGGCGTCACCTGCCCGACGAGGGCGTACACCGCGGCCGCGAAGTACGGCACGCCGGGAGCGAAGTCATACGGGTTCTGGGACCCCGGGAGCCCGAACGTCCCGTTCTCGTGCAGGTGGGCGGCGAGCCGCTGGTAGATGTCGGCGTCGCTGCCGTTACGGATGTCGTATCCGCGAGCGGCCGACCAGACGCGCAGGGCGAGGGCGAGCACGAGCACGGCGAGCAGCGCCCCGAAAACCAGCCTGCCTCCGCAGCGCGCGGGCAACGTCCGCGCCCAGACGCCCAACCTCCACCTCCCCTCCGTGTCACTCCACTTGGCCGGGGCCCACATTAGCGCCGGGCACGGCGCGCAACCTGAGGGGGGTCAGACCCCTTTGGGAGGGTGGTCGAGGGTTCGGCGCGATCCGGTTGCAGGTGCTGCAGACCGGCGGCGGCTTGGGCACGCAGCGCGGGTCGCCCGGGCAGCGCGGGACGCTCGAGTCGGGATCGCGGCCGGGCGGCGGGTCCGTGACGACGACGGGCGTATCGGTCGTGCCGGGTGGGACCGGGGTCGCGACGGGCGTCGCGACGGGCCGCACCGGCTTGGAGCGCTTGCGCGCCGCGGGCGGCGCGGTGTGGTGGACCGGCTCCGGCGGGGCCGGGATCGCGGCCGGCACGGTCGCCGCGACGGCGGCCGGCTTCGCGACGGGCGCGGGCGCGTGGTGGACACGGCGCCGGTGGGCGGGCTTCGGCTTCGGCTGCGGCTTCTGTTTCGGTTTCGATGCCGCGGCGATCGGCGCCGCCGTCGGGACCGGCGCGGGGGTCGACACCGGCGGTGACGGCGTCCACAGGTGAAGCGGCGCGTCGGCGCGCTCGGCCGCCAGGAGCACCACCGCGACGAGCACCACGAGGCCCCCGGCCGCGGCCGCGAAGCGGCGGCCGGAACGCGCCGCCGGTCCGGCGGCGACGGCGCTCCAGTCGGCGCCGACGCGCTCGGCGGCCTTGGCGATCGCCGCCCCGCGCAGCCACAGCACCGGCACGAGCGGCAGCCACAGGCGGTAGGCCACGCCGGCCTCCTCCATCGCCGCGACGCGCACCCGGCAGGTCCCGCAGTCGGCGAGGTGGCCGAGGATCCAGCTCGCGCTCGCGGGGTCGTCGAGCGCGTCGTCCTGGCGCATCGCCAGCAACGGCAGCGCCTCGTCGCACAGCGGCGACGAGCCGGCCACCGTACCGAGCGCCGTACGCCGCAGCCCGTCGCGCAGGTTGATCCGCGCGCGCGAGATCAGCTGGGCGACCGAGTTGCGGTTCATGCCCATGATCTCCGCAACCTCGTCGTACGACAGCCCTTCCAGCTCGCGCAGGGCAAGCGCCTCGCGCTGGCGCGCCGGCAGGCTCTCGTTGGCGGCCCGGATCTCCTCCTGGTGGGCCTCCCGAAGCACCTGGTGCTCGGGCCGCTCGGGCTCGCTACCGCCGGTGCCGACGGGCACGGCGGATTCGGGGATCTCACCCGAGGGCGTGGCGCGGCGGCGGCGCGCGATCGCGTCGTAGCTCGCGTGGCGGGCCGCTGTCAGCACGTAGGCGCCGAAGTTGAGGTCGCGGTCGGCCAGGCCGGGCAGCCGCTCGAGCACCTTCAGGAACGTCTCCTGCGTCGCGTCGGCCGCGTCGTCGCGCGAGCCCGTGATCCGATAGCAGAGGTTGTAGGCGCGCCGCTCGTGGCGGTCGTACAGCGTCGCGAAGGCGGCGCCGTCGCCGGCCGCGGCGCGGCGCGCGAGGCCGAGGTCGTCGTCTTCGCGGACGACCGGCGCGGCGGCCGCTCCCGGTCGGCGGCGCGGGGCGAGAAGGGCGGTGGCGGCGGCGCTCATGCACGATTAACACGCGAGCACGCCGCGAATTACGCGAGCCGGTGCGACCTGGCCGATCGGCGAGTCTCGAGCGCCGCCGTAAGTAACCGGCGCCGGGCCAGTTGAACGCTCATCAAACCTACGGCCCAGGAGGCCCACGATGAGTTCTCTTCTCCACCGCCGCATCCCCCGCCCGTCCGCTGCTCTGCTGGTCGCCTTCGTCGCGCTGTTCACGGCGCTCAGCGGCACCGGCTACGCGGCGCTGCTGATCACCGGCGCGAACGTCGCCAACGGCACGCTCACCGGCGCCGACATCGAGAACAAGTCGCTCGCCGGCAAGGAGATGAAGCCCGACACGCTCAAGGGCAGCCAGATCAAGGAGTCCTCGCTCGGCACGGTGCCGAGCGCCGCGCACGCTGTGGCGGCGGACACCGCCGCGAACGCCACGAACGCCGCCAAGGCGGCCGACGCCGACACGCTCGACGGCATCGACTCCGCCGGCCTGATGGCGGTCAAGCCGCGCGTGTTCGAGACGAACTACGCCACCAACGACAACTTCGGTGACAACGCGACCCTCGGCACGCTCGCCAACCTCGAGGGCGGCCAGTACCTCGTCACCGCGAAGCTCACGTACGACAACGACGGCGCGTTCGAGCAGGAAACCTGCACCCTGGACGTCCCCGGCTCCAACGACACCGTCACGTTCCAGGTTGGCGCGGGTGAGACCGAGACGATCACCCTGCAGGAGGGCGTCTCCGTCGGTTCGATGTGGGCCGCGAGCGTCAGCTGCACGGCGGACCCCGACGACGACATGATCGGCCCGCTGAGCATCATCGCCGTCCGGGTGGACTGATCGCGACTACCGCGAGCCGGGCGCCCGCGCCCGGCTCGCCGGTACCGTCCACGGAATGTCCGAGCCCACTCCGACGATCTACGAGTGGGCCGGAGGCGAGCCGGCGCTGCGGCGCTGGCTCGACGCGTTCTACGACCTCGTCGAGCGCGACGACCTGCTCGCCGAAGTGTTCGGCGGCAGCGTCAGCGAGGAGCACCGTCACTGGGTGACCGTGTGGTGGTCGGAGGTGATGGGCGGCCCGGCGCGCTACACCGCCGAGCGCGGCGGATACGAGCACATGCTCCACCGGCACGACGACCTCGCGATCACGCCGGAGCAGCGGCTGCGCTTCGTCACGCTCCTGAGCCGCGCCGCCGACGATGCCGACCTGCCCGCCGATCCCGAGTTCCGCGCCGCGCTGATCGGCTACGCCGAGTGGGGCACCCGGCTCGCGATGCACAACTCCCAGCCGGGAGCCGAGGTCGCCGAGCACGCGCCGGTGCCGCGCTGGGGTTGGGGCGTCGCGCCCCCCTACCAGCCGTAGTCGGTGTGGAGATTCCTCAACGCCGCGGTTCCTATCCGCGCGGCCGGACCGCTGGTAGGTTCGCGAAACTGCCAAGGAGAGGGGATCTCTGTGAAGCGTCGTGGTTGCGTGGTCCTGGCGGGACTGTTCGTGAGCCTGGCGCTCACTTCGCCGGCGTTCGCCGTCGACTACACGCCCGGCTCGCGCAGCCTTGGCGATTCCCTGTTCCCGCTGCTCGGCAACGGCGGCTACGACACGCAGCACTACGACCTCACGATCGGCTACGACCCGGTCGCGAACACGATGACCTCGTCGACCGCGATCACGGCGCTCGCGACCCAGAACCTGTCCGAGTTCAGCCTCGACTTCCGCGGCCTCACCGTGACCGCCGTGACCGTCGACGGCGCGGCCGCGGCCGTCGCGCGTCAGGCCGACAAGCTGATCGTCACGCCGGCGACCGGGATCGACAGCGGCGCCACTTTCAACGTGGTCGTGGCCTACAACGGCGTGCCGGTGCAGATCCAGGATCCCGACGAGTCGTTCGAGGGCTGGCTGCGGTCGTCCGACGGCGCGTTCGTGGTGAACGAGCCGATGGGCGCGATGAGCTGGTTCCCGAACAACAACCACCCGCTCGACAAGGCGCTCTACGACTTCCACATCACCGTGCCCTCGACCCACGTGGCGCTCGGCAACGGCGAGCTCGCGTCGAAGGTCGACAACCCGAACGGCACGACGACGTGGAACTGGCACCACGCGTACCCGATGGCGACCTACCTGAGCACGGCCACGGTCGGCCTGTTCGACTACGTGAAGACGTTCGGCGCGACCGCGCTCGGCGCCGCGGGCAACCCGCTCGAGCTCCACAACGCCATCGACAGCTCCTACACCGCAGCGCAGAGGGCCACGGCCAACGCGACGATCGCGCGCGAGGACGCGACCGTGAAGTTCCTCAGCGACATCTACGGGACGTACCCGTTCGACTCGGCCGGCGCGGTCGTCGATCGCCTCTCGGGCGTCGGCTACGTGCTCGAGGTGCAGACCAAGGTCCACTTCCCGAGCAGCAACGCCAGCGCCAACACGATGGCGCACGAGCTGACGCACCAATGGTTCGGCGACAGCGTGTCGCTGAAGCAGTGGAGCGACATCTGGCTCAACGAGGGCTGGGCGACGTGGTCGCAGTGGAACTGGTCCGACACGCAGAACAACGGCGCCACGCCGGCGGAGCTGTTCGCGAGCAACTACAACTCGACGTCGCAGCCGACGCGCTGGAACACGCCGACGGCGCTGCCGACCGCAGCAGGCCTGTTCAACACGTTCCCCGTCTACACGCGCGGCGCGATGACGCTGGAGGCGCTGCACCAGATCCTCGGCGAGCCGGCGTTCTTCGAGCTCGCGCGCCGGTGGGTGACCGAGCGCCGCTACGGCAACGCGAACACGGCGGACTTCATTGCGCTCACCAAGACGATCGCGCGCGACAGGCTCGGCTTCGGGGACTCCAACCTCGCGAAGCTCGACACACTCTTCAACCAGTGGCTCTACGGCGTGGGCAAGCCGACGATGACGCCGGCGAACTTCTTCCTCAGGACCGACGCGCCGCCGACCACGGTCACCGGGACGGTGCCGGGGACGCTGGCGCTGGCGATCGGCGCGCCGGTTACGTTCGGCGCGTTCACGCCGGGCGTCGGCAGGGACTACACGGGGACCACGACTGCGAACGTGACGTCGACGGCCGGTGACGCCGCGCTGACGGTGACCGACCCGAGCACGACGGCGCCCGGCCATCTGGTCAACGGCGCGTTCTCGCTGCCGCAGGCGCTCCAGGCGCGCGTGGCGCCGAGCGCGTTCGCGGCGCTCAGCGGCTCCCCGCTGACCCTGAAGAGCTACGCCGGGCCGGTCAGCAACGACCCGGTCTCGCTCGACTTCCAGCAGAGGATCGGCGCCAACGACCCGCTGCGCACGGGGACCTACGCCAAGACCGTCGTGTTCACGCTGTCGACGACGACGCCCTGATTGGCGTCTCTAGACAGGAGTCGCTTGATGTAGGCGCCGGATCCGCGTGACGGTGACGGCAAGCACCGCGGGCGCGGCGCCGAGGAACAGAACGAGCATCAGTGCCGATGGCGCGTGGCCGGCGACCTCGATACCGAGCGCGGTCGTCGGCATGGCGCCGGCGATCGCCAGGCGCGGATCGGTCGGCAGCATCGCCACGGCCACCACGATCACGAGGATCGCCGCGACGGCGACGGCCGCCAGGAGCAGGGGATTCTGCTCGCCGTTGGATGGTCCGAGCGTTGCCACCAGGGTCGCGGGCACGATCAGCCACGCCAGCCGGCGCAGGTCGGGAGCTCGCCGTCGCGGTGCGAGCAGCATCGCGGCGAAGCACACGATCGGCACGATCTCCGCGGTCACACCGGCGATCCCGGGGTTGGCATCCAGCAGCAGCGGGAACCGGGCCGCTGTCCACACGAGCGCTCCGGCGCCGGCCAGTCGGTCGAATCCGACCAGCGCGATCGCGAGGACGGCGCCGAGCAGGACGATCGAGGGCGCGGACAGGAGCGGGTCGTGCATGCCGCGCGCCCGCTGCGCCAGCTGCGTGCTGAGATCGAGCGTCAGGAACCACACACCCGCGAGGCACAGGCCGTCGGCGACCACGCGTCGCACACCGGCGCTCGCGGTCTCGGCCGCGCGTGCCCGCAGGCCGGCTCGCGCGAGGTCGACGACCTCGCGTGCGAACCGCGTGCCGGACCCGCCGCTGGCGTCAAGGAGCGTCGCCAGCATCTCGTCCCCGCGCGCCGCGCGCACCCGCGACGGGTAGGCGAGCAGCGCGACGGCAGCGACGTGCTCGCGGCTCACTCCGTCACCACCCGGGCGGTCACGCGCAAGCGCCGCGCGACCGTGCGCGCGGCGTGTGCCAGCCGCTCGGCCTCGGCCTCGAGCGCACCGCGGCCCGCCGGCGTGAGCGTGTAGTCGCGGCGCGTCCGACCGCCCTCGAGGTACGGCTCCCCGGCCACGACCAGGCCCTCGGCGATCGCGCGGTCGAGCAGCGCGTACAGCGTGCCGGTCGACAGCCGCACGGATCCATCGCTCAGCTCGCCCGCGCGGCGCACGATCGCGTATCCGTGCAACGGCCCGTCGATCAGCGTCGCGAGTGCGAAGTAGCTCGGTGTCCGGAACTCCATGGGCGCCACAATAAGTCGATCATCGACATGTCGTCAAGCGATCGACCGCCCGCCCGGTTGCAAGCTGTCCTTTCGTACTGGGGACCGGGTGTCGGTAGCGTGAGTGAGCTGAGCCGGCCAGCCACACCGATCCACCTCGAGACGCGCGCGCTCAGCCGCAGCTACGGGCGACTGGTCGCGTTGGCGCGTTTGAACCTGACCGTCGCGGCCGGGGAGTGCGTGGCGCTGATCGGCGCCAACGGGAGCGGCAAGTCGACCGCCGTGCGCGCGATCGCCGGCCTGCTGGAGCCGAGCGGCGGGACGGTGCGCGTCGCGGGCTACGACCCGCATAGCGAACCTGAGGCCGAGAGCGCGCGGGCGGCGCTGGCGCTCGTGCCCGACTCGCCGCTGCTCTACGACGACCTCACGGTGCGCCAGCACCTCGAGCTGGTGACGCTCACCCACGGCGCCGTCGATGACGAGGTCGGCGCTCGCATCACGTCGCTGCTGGCGATGCTCGGTCTCGATGCGCGCGAGGACTTCCTGCCGCGCGAGCTCTCGCGCGGCATGCGCCAGAAGACCCAGCTCGCGTGCGCGCTGATCCGGCCCGCCGCGGTGCTGGTGCTCGACGAGCCGGTCGTCGGGTTGGATCCGCCGTCGCAGGCACTGCTGCACGGGTTGCTGATCGACAGCAAGCGAGCGGGCAAGGCCGTGCTGCTCACGACGCATCAGATGGCGTTCGCGGACGGCCTCGCCGACCGCGCCGTGCTGCTCGAGGAAGGCGTCGTCGCCGACGAGGGCTCGTGGGACGAGGTGCGCGAGCGAGCCGAGGCGCGCGGATGGACGTCGCAGTAGTCGCGGCTCCAGCCGACGCCGCGCGCAGGCTCGCCGCCGTGCGCGAATGGTGGCGGGAGCGACACCCTCCGCCCAGCCTCGCGCAGCGTCTGGACGTCGCTTACACGGCGGCGATCGTGGGCGCGATCTTCGGCGCGATGGCGTACGGGACGGCGAGCTCCGCGCTTGCCCAGGTCGTCACGCCTCACTGGCTCGCCGCGTACGGCCCGTCGCTCGCGCTGCTCGCGCTGCTGCTGACCGCGCACTGGGGCGCCTATCAAGGACCGGTGGTGTTCGCGGTCGCCGACGTCGCGTTCCTGCTCGGTGCGCCGCTGCGGCGGCGCGCGCTTGCGGCGCGTCGGCTGGTGCTCTCGCTTGCGATCGGAGCGGTGGTGGGTGTGGTGGCCGCCGCCGTGCTGATCGTCGGGCTCGCCGGTGAGGGTCGCGGCATCGCCACCGTTGACGCCGCGGGCATCGTCGTCGGGGTCGCCGAGCTCGGGGTGCTCGCCGTGGCGGGAGCATGGGCGGTGGAGCAGTCGGCGCGGTGGGAGCGAGCGGTCTGGCGGGCGACCTGGCCGGGAGCGGTGGCAGCCGTAGCGCTCGCGGCGGTGCAGCCGACCGCCGGCGTCGGCAGCACCGGGTGGCTGGCCGCGCTGATCGTCCTCACGCTCGCGGCGGCCGTGGCGGCGGTTGCCGCCGTGCGTGGCTGCGGCGACTGTCCGGCCGAACGCCATCTGCGCCGCGCCGAAGCGCGCGCGAGCGCTGTCGCGTCGCTGGCGAGCTTCGACGCGCGCACGGCCCGCCGTGCGCTCGAGACCGTGGTGTTCCGCGACGTGGGGCGTCGCGGCGCCGGCCTCGGCCGCGTGCGCGACGCCCGGCTCGCTGTTCCGTGGCGCGATGCCGCGGCGGCACTCCGCACGCCCGGACGGGTCATCGAAGGAGCAGCACTCGCCGGCGCGGGCACGGTGCTCTGCGTGCTCAATCCCGACCGGCCGGTGACGCTGGCGATGGCGACCCTCGTCGTCTACTTCGGCGCGTCGCGCCTGCTGTGGCCGCTGCGCTCAGATCTCGACGCCCCGGCCCGCGTGCGCGTACTGCTGCGCCCCCGGATCGGCCGCGTGCTGCTCGCGCACACGCTCGTCCCCGTGGTGGTGACCACGTCCGCGGCCGTGCTCGGCGCGGCCGGATGCGCGCTCGCCGGGGCTCTGCCGGAGCCCGGCGCCGCCGCCCTGCTGGCCGTCGCCGGGGCGCCGATGGTCACCTGCTGCGCGGCCATGTCGGCGCGGCGCGGCGGTCGGCTGCCGCCGAGCGTCCTCGCCACGGCGGTGGCGGGCGATCCGTCCGGCGGCGCGGGCGCCCTGCTGGCCTGGTTCACCCTCTGGCCGACGGTCGCCGCCACGCTCGCTGCCGTGCCCATCCTCCTCGCCTCGAGCGCCGGGCCAGGTGCGGCGGTACTGGCTGCGAGCTGGATTGCGATCGCGACGCGGATCCTCGTCCGCCTCCTGGACCGGGACGTGACCGACCGCTGATCGTCACCCGCCGAGCGCCGCGGACGGCCGGCCGTCGCTCGAATTTGCCAACCGGCTAGGGTTGCCGGCTTGCCCAGGCGCGCACCGATCACGACCATCAACGATCCGCGCTACCTGAAGGCGGTTTCCCACCCCGTACGCGTCCGGATTCTCGCGATGCTCGACGAGGGTGCGGCGAGCCCGAAGCAGCTCTCAGACCGACTCGGAGTGAGCCTCGGCGTCATGGCGTATCACGTGCGCACGCTGCATCAGCTCGACCTGCTCAAGCTCGTCGGCACGCGCCAGCGCCGCGGCGCCACCGAGCATATGTACGAGGCCGTCGCGCGCCCCAGCTTCAGCGACGACGCGTGGGCGGCGATGGAGCCGGTCGCCAAGCAGCGGCTGCTCAGCGCGATGTTGCGCCAGATCGGCGAGTACGCCAACGGCTCCGCTGCCGCGGGCGGCTTCGACCGCGACGACGCCAACATCTCCCGAATCGCGCTCAAGCTCGACGAACGCGGCTGGAAGAAGCTCGCCGCCGCGAGCAAGAAGTGGCTCGCCGAGGTGCAGAAGATCGAGGACGACGTCCGCAAGCGGGCCTCCAAGCCTGGCGACGAGCACGACCTGATCGACGTCGGCCTGGTCGTCCTGCTGTTCGAGGCGCTGCCGCTCAGTGAAGCAGCGACGCCGCGCCGCCCGGCGCGGCGCACGCGCGCTCGTACCACCGCCAGTTAGCTACGCTCGCCCCATCCACGCCGCCCTGCACACCGTCCGCTACTGGCTACCGATCGTCGCCGGGTTCGGCTGCCTGTTCGTGGCGCGCTCGATGAGCGCAGCCGTCGCGGCGGTGCTCTTCGTCGTGGGGATCGGGCTGATCCTCGAAGGCGTCACCGCCGTGTTCGCGCGGTCGGGCGACGCCACGGAACACCGCCAGTAGCTCAACCGCGCCGGAGGCGGCGCAACCAGAGCTCGGTCGAGCGCCGCCGCTCGCGCGCCTCGCGGTTCTGCGCGGCCCGGCGCTGGCTCGGCCGGAGCGCGGCCAGGGACTCCGGCTGCCCGACCGGCAACGCGCGCCGCTGCGCCTGATTGCCGTGGAACCGCTCAGGGACTGCCGCCATTGGGACCCTTTCAGTGAGGACTCCCCTCACGATACGGCCGCTGTGGCCCGCAATGAGAATCCGTTCACCGCCTGGTCGCATGCGGCGGCAGTCCCTGGCGATGTCAGTCGCGCTCGACCATCCTGAAGCGGTTGCCGTCCGGGTCACGGAAGGTGAACATCGGCGGCACGAAGTCGCCCATGCGCATGACCTCCGCGTCGGCCTCGACCCCGCGCGCGAGCAGCTCCGCGTGGTCCGCGTCGGCGTCTTCGGTCGCGAGGCTGACCTCGATGGAGTCGGCGGGAACGAGCGCGAGCGACGTCGCCGCGCCCGGCGGCGCCACCTCGATCCAGCGCCCCGCACCGAACTCGCCGTCGAGGCGCTTCTCGAAGCCGAGCGTGCCGACGTAGAACTCGAGCGCCCGGTCCTGGTCGCTCACCGGGACGATCACGGTCCCGACCCGCGTGACGCGCGTCATCGCTCCACCACCTCCTTCAGCGTCGCGACGCGTTCGCGCCAGAAGGCCTTCATCCGCTCCGCCTCCGTGGCGTCCGCAAGGCGCGCGTGCTGGAGCGCCGCGGTGCTCTTCCCGTCGCCCTTCGCCACGAACGTGACGCTGACCCGGGTCCCGCCGTCGCCCCAGTCGAACCGCGCCGACTTCGGCTTCGTGGCGGTCCGTTCGCGGAGCTCGCCGTCGGGCAGCCAGCGCTCGCGCAGCGCTGCGTCGACGAACGCGTCGTACAGCTGATCGACCGGGACCGCCACGGTCTTTGAGGCGGTGACGGTGAAGCCGTCGGCGTGCTCGCCGGCGGCGCGCAGGCCGCGCGTCCGCTCGTAGCTGCTCACCACGGCCTGCGCGTTCCAGGCCAGCGGGTGGATGCCCTGCTGCTCGGCCACCCAGCGCGCGGTGTCGCGGTGCGATCGCTCGGCCGCGCCCCAGTCGTCGAGCAGGTCGAACCAC
The DNA here is from genome assembly GCA_963792385.1 of uncultured Solirubrobacteraceae bacterium. GTDB lineage: Bacteria > Actinomycetota > Thermoleophilia > Solirubrobacterales > Solirubrobacteraceae > DASSUW01. The sequence goes on from CAWBVZ010000007.1 coordinate 645,707, forward strand.
TCTTCCCAGCCGCGGCCGGTGCGCTCGCGGATCGACGCGTCCGAGGTCATCAGCACGGCGCCGGCGAGCGCGTCAGGCTCCTCCGCCGTGAGCAGCGAGGCGCGCGCGGCCGTGTAGCTCTCCCCCGTCTTCTCCATCCGCGTCCGGACGAGCCGCTTGAACGATCTCTGCCTGGTCATCTCGTGCTCCTCTCGTGGCGGCGGCACCGGACTCACGCTCGCGACGCCCCGCCGGAAAGGGCAGCTCAGACCGGCGTCCCGGGGGCTCGAGCCCCCTTTGCCCTCGCTGGAGCCGGCGGCGTGAGCGCCGGAATCGAGGGTTGGGCGCGGGACGGCGCCGCGGAGCAAGATACAGGATCGATGAACCGCCTCACAAGGATCGACACGCTGATCTTCGACGTCTTCGGCACCGTCGTCGACGAGGCCGGATCGATCGCCGCCGAGGTCAGCGATGCACTCGCCGACCCTGCGCTCGCGCACCGGCTCACGGAGGGTTGGGCGAACTGGCTCGACACGCTGATGGACGAGGTGCGGGCGGGCGCGGGGCCGTGGCGCTCCAACGACGACCTGCGCCGCGCCGCCCTGCACGCGCCCTCCTCGGCGCCGAGATACCCGCGCTCCCACCCACCGTCGTCGACGAGCTCGCACTCGTGGGTCACCGCCTGAGGCCGTGGCCGGACTCCGCGAGCGCGCTGCAGACCCTGGCCGGCGCCTTCACCGTGGTCGCGCTGTCCAACGGCACGATGGCCCAGCTGGCCGACGTGTCGGCCGTCGGCGGGCTGGCATGGCACTGCGTCCTGTCCGCAGAGCTGGTCGAGAAGTGCAAGCCCGATCCGGCGGTCTATCGCCTGGCGCTGGACCTGCTCGACCTCGATCCCGAGCGGACGCTGATGGTCGCCGCCCACCCGTGGGACCTGAACGCCGCCGCCGAGCACGGGCTGCGAACGGCTTACATCGCCCGGCCGGGTGAAGCCACCGTCGGCGAGGGCGACGACTTCGACGTCTACGCCGACGACCTACGCGACCTCGCCGAGCGGCTGACGACGCGGTAGCGTCCGGCCCATGCTGCACATCTCTCACCACGAGCGGGTGGAGGGGCATCCCCACCGCTGGCACGTCCACGTACACGGCCGCTCTCAGCCGATCCCCGTCGAGCTCGGAGAGGACGAGCGCGCGGGCCTGGAAATGAGCGACGAGGACATCCACAACCTGCTTCCAAGCGCCCTGCAGCGCCACGCGCAGGAGACGAACCGCGACGACGTGCTTCCGGGCGAGGAGTATCAGGACGTGAACTGGGACTCGCCCGTGCGCGTGATGCAGACGCACTTCACGGGGTGACGATCGAGTCCGGCCCGATCACGGCGGCCACTACGAGGTTGATCCCGGACGCGTGCGCGCGGGCACGGGCGACGTGGGCAGCGGTCGTCTCGTCGCCCGCGTGGATGTTGTCGTGCCACGGGGTGAGGGTGTGCTTGTCGACTCCAACGATGAGGTAGATCACAGCGCTGACGCTATGTCCGGCGCCGCTCGCGCGAAATTGTGGAAACCACGGATCTTTCAGGGCGCGAGCACGGTCACGACGTTCTCCTGGTGGACAGCCTCGTAGGGCGCGAAGTAGTGGATCCACCCGGCATCGAGCGGCCCGCCGATCAGCTCCCGAAGGCCGGCGGCGCGGAGCTGCGGCTCATCCCGACAGCGTTTGAGCACCCCGATGTACTGCTGGGTCGCGCGGATCAGGTCGCGCGAATAGCCACCCGCGGCGATCACGTCCGGATCGCCGTGGTTGGGAAGGATCCGCTCTGGATCGAGCCGCCAGAGCCTGTCGAGATCGGCGAGATGCGCGTCGAAGCGCTCCGGCTCGTCGACGTAGGTGACCGTGTCCTCCATCGTGTCCCCGCACAGGAGCAGCCGCTCGAGCGGCAACCACATCACCGTCGCGTCGTCGCTGTGGATGTCGACCTGGATCAGCTCGACGCGCAGCCGGCCGACGTCGAGAAGCTCGTGGCCGGAGAACACGCGCGTCGGCAGGATCAGCGGATCGATGCCGGGCGGGCCTTCGTGCGAGCCGCGCTCGATCGCGGCCTGGTGCCGCGCCAGCAGCTCAGCCGTGCGCGCGTTCGCGATCACCTCGCAGTCCCCGAAGGCCGCCGTGCCGGCGATGTGATCGAGGTGCCAGTGGCTCAGGACGACCGTGAACTGCCGCACGCCGCGATCCTCCAGCGCCGTGCGAATGACGCGCGCGTGCTCGACGGAGACGTGCGTGTCGTAGATCAGCGCCTCGCCGTCGTCGACGACGGCGTAGCTGCTGATCCCGAGCGACAACGCGCCCGCGTCCACCCAGTTCGGCTCGTCGGCGAAGCGGTATCCGTCGATCCGCCCGTCGTAGAACGCGAACACGTTATCGGCAGGCCGCAACACCCGCATGTGGTGCACCGCGCGATCGTACCTGTGGGGTTATCGGCGAGCCCGCGGGTGGCGACTGGCGCCGCGGATCGCCCGTATCCGGGCGCGCCGACTTCTGAAACGGGCTCTAAACGTTGGTGGTTTCCCGAATTGAGAGAACCCCTGGACTCGCGTACGTTCGAGGGGCATGCTGATCGACCGAACCGCCGAGACCGAGACGCTCGCCCGATCGCTGGAGTCGGTGGCCGCCGGCAACGGCAACGCGGTCGTCATCGAGGGGCCCGCCGGCACCGGCAAGTCCGCCTTGCTCGACCTCGCCGAGCACCGCGCCCGTGATCTCGGCTGGCTGGTGCGCCGTGCCGCCCACGGCCCGGCCGAGCGGCAGTTCCGATTCAGCGTCATCCGGACCCTGCTCGAGCAGCCCTTGCGCGCCGCCGATCCGGACACCCGCCGTGGCGCCGCGGCTGCCGGTGCGCTGCTGCTCGACGGCGACCTACCCACCGCCGATGGGACGACGACGATCGCGCACAGCCTGTTCTGGCTCTGCTCCGCGCTGGCGGAGCAGCGCCCGGTGGCCCTCCTGATCGACGACGCCCACTGGGCCGACCGCGCCTCGCTCGAGACGCTCGCCTATCTGGCCCGTCGCGTCCGCGACATCCCGCTGCTCATCGTCCTCGCCGCGCGCTCGCACGAGACGACCGACGCGCTCGACGTGCTCGCTGAGTTCGGCGGCATCCAGGACGTCGCCGTGCTCGAGCCAGGCCCGCTCAGCCCGGAGGGGAGCGCCGAGCTCATGCGCGCCCACGTGCCCGGCGCCTCGGCCGCGCTGTGCGACCGCTGCCACCGCGAGGCCGCCGGCAACCCGTGGCTGGTCGCCGAGCTGGCGCACCAGGTCGCGAACCACGGCGCGGACATCGTGGAGGATCCGATCGGGCGCGCCACCCCGCTGTCCAGCGGCGGGCGCATCGCGCTGCGCCACCGCCTGGGACAGCTCACCGGCGACCAGCGTCGCGTCGCCCGTGCGCTGGCGATCGCCGGCGACGGCACCGAGCCGCATCGCCTCGCCGAGGTCGCGGGCGTCGCCGCCGAGGGCCTGGTCGCCGTCCACGCTGCGCTCGTCACCGCCGGACTGTGCGCGCCCGACGGATGGCGGTTCGTCCATCGCCTGGTCGCCCGCGCCGTGCGCGACGAGATTCCGGCGGCCGACCGCGAGCGCCTCCATCGCGCCGCCGCGGTCGCGCTCCATGGAGCCGGCGCGTCAGCCACGACCGCCGCTGGTCACCTCCTCCAGTGCAGTGCCGCCGCTGACCCCGGCGCCACCGCCGTCCTGCGCGAGGCGGCGGCGGAGGCCGCCGAGCAGGGCGCACACGACGTGGCTGTCGTCTACCTCGAGCGGGCGCTGCTCGAGCGCGCTCCGGGCGACGACCGGGCCGCGCTGCTGTCGGCGCTCGCGGCTGCTGCGTTCCACGCCGGCCTGCCGGACTCGCGGCACCGGCTGCGCGAGGCGATCGACGAGGGTCCGAGCGGCCGGACGCGGGTCGAGGTCCTCACGCGGCTGGCGGCACTGGAGGTGATCGACCCGCAGGACGCGACGCTCGACGAGGTGCTCGGCGCCGCGGCCGCGTCGGAGCCGAATCCCGAGTCCCGGCTCGCGGTCGAGCTCGCCGGGCTGGATGCGCTGCTGATGCACCCGGAGCGCCACGAAGAGCGCGCGCAGCGCGTGCGAGCGATCGCGCCGGGCGCCATCGACAGCCCCGTATTGCGCGCCGGCGTGCGCGCACACCAGGCCTGGCTCGGGACGGAGACCGGCCTGTCGGGCGCCGACACGTGCGCCGCGCTGGCGCAGGAGGCGATCGCCGACGACGCGCTGCTGGACCGCAGCGGCGAACGGGCCGGCTTCCACATGGCCGTGCGCGTGCTGACCCTGACCGACCACGTCGAGGAGAGCGAACGAGCGATCGCGCGGCTGCGTGAGGCGTCGCTCCGGCGTGGCTCGGTGCCGCTGAGCGCCACCGTGGAGTGGCATTCCGCCGAGCTCGCCCTCAGGGTCGGCCGGATCGCCGACGCCGAGCGCCACGCCCGCGCCGCGCTCGAGCTGGTCGGGGATACCGGCATGGTGTCGGCAGCCTCGGTCGCGGTGCTCGTCGAGGCGCTCGTCGAGCGCGGCGCGCTCAGCGAGGCGCACGAGATCGTGGCGGCCCGTCTCGCACCCGGCGCGCATCCCGGCGGCCGGGACGCCGGCATCCTCCACGCCCGGGCGCGGCTGTGGCTGGCCGAGGGCGACTTCGAGGCCGCCGAGGCTGACGCGCGCGAGGTCGGCCGGCTGCGTGTCGCGCACGGCCGCCGGAACCCGGCGTGGACGCCGTGGCGGGCGACGCTGACGCTCGCGCTCGGCCACCTCGGCCGCTTCGACGAGGCGGTCGCGAGCGCCCACGAGGACGTGCAGCTCGCGAGCGCGTTCGGCGCACCGACGGCGCTGGCGCGGGCGTTGGATGCGCGCTGCGTCACCGAGCCCGACGTCGAGCGCAGAGCGGCGCTCGCCGCGGCGGCGATCAGCGAGTTCGACGGACCGCGCGGCGCTCGTCCTCGCCGGCCTTCAGGTCGAGCTCGGGAGCGCGCTCGTGCGGCTCGGGCAGCGGATCGAGGCGCGCGACGTGCTGCGGTCGGCGTATGCCACCGCCGATGCTGCAGGCGCGGTACCGCTGGCCGACCGGATCCGCCGCAAGCTCGTCGCCTCAGGCGCGCGCCCGCGGCGGTCGGCGACCGCGGGCGCGGCGGCGCTGACGCCCCGGCAGCGGCAGATCTGCGACCTGGCGGTCGCGGGCAAGAGCAACCGGGAGATCGCCCAGGCGCTGTTCCTCAGCATCAAGACCGTCGAGACGCATCTGACGCGCGCCTACGGCACGCTCGGCGTGCTCGACCGCGCGGGGCTGGTCGCCACGCTCGCCGGATCGCCGGCCCCGGTCTCGGAGCCGACGAGGCGCCCCGCCAGCTGGGTCCGCGAGCGGATGCCGAGCTTCGCGTAGGCGTGCGTCAGGTGCGCCTCGACGGTGCGCACCGTGATAAAGAGTGTGCGCGCGATCTCCTTGTTGGCGCTCCCCGCGGCCGCCAGCTCCACCACGCGCTGCTCGGTCGCCGTCAGCTCCCCGCTCGCGCTCGGCCGGCGCGCGCCGACGCGGGCGAGCTCGGAGCGCGCGCGCTCGGCCCAGCCCGGCGAGCCGAGCGCCTCGAAGGCGGCCACCGCGCCTTCGAGCGACGCGCGTGCCGCGCCCCACTTCCGCAGCCGCCGCTGTGCCCGGCCCAGGCTGAGCAGGCACCGTGGCGCGTCAAAGCGCAGGCCGAGCGCGTCGTAGTCGGCCGCGGCCTCGGCGAGCGCCGCGGCCGCGTCCGCGTCGTACGTCGCGGACTCGAGCTGGATGACCGCGCTGCACCGCTTGGCCGTCACGAGCCCCCACGGATGCTCCTGCTGCTCGGCCAGCTCACGCAGCCGATCGGTCACCGCTTGGGCCTCGTCGAGCTCGCCGAGCTCCGCCAGGGCCTCGACCAGCTCGGGGGCGACCGGGAACGCACCCGGCTCGTCGACCCCCTCGCGCAGCGTGTAGTCCCAGACCGCGCGCAGCCGTTCGGCCGCCTTCGCCGGCTCGTGCGCGAGCAGCGCGGCGATCCCGAGCGCGCGCAGGGACTCGAGCACCTGCCAGCCGTACCCGAGCGACTCGGCCTCGGCCAGCGCCGGCGTCGCCCACTCGTTCGCCTCGTCCGGCAGGCCGCGTCCGGCGGCGAGCAGCGCGCGGCAGCGCTGGTAGGTCGGCGTGATCAACAGCTGCTGGTCGCCGGACTCGGCCCACTCGTCGAGCAGCCTGGCCGCCGCATCCCACTCCCCCACGCGCAGCTCCAATTCGCACAGGTTCAGGCGCAACCAGGCGTATGACACAGCCTCGCCGCGCTCGTCGGCGAGCGCCCGGAACCGCTGCGCCGTCTCGCGCGCGGGCTCGACCTCGCCCCGCCACGCGAGCCGCAGGCCGGCGACCGGCTCCGGCGAGTCGGTGATGTGGAACGCGTCCTCGGATGCGGCGACGAAGCGCTCGCACACGTCGTCGATCGGCTGTCCGCGCAGGGTGCGCGTCCAGCCCAGCCCGCGCAGCGCGAGCCGCTCGACCTCCGGTGCGGCGCCGACCGTCTCCGGCAATGCCTCCAGCGCCCACGCCTCCGCCTGGCGGATCTGCTCGACGCCCTCGGCGGCCGTGTTGATCGCCATCGTCGCGAGCACATGCGCGCGCAGATCGGGGTCACCCCCGGTCTCGGCCAGCGCGCGCTCGTAGTGCCGCTTGTGGTCGTCGTAGCTCTCGATCGCGCCGCCCTCGGACAGGTGCAGCCAGGCGCGGACGCGCGGCCCGCCCTCCGGCAGCGAGTCGACCTCCGGCATCAGCAGGTCCGTCACGCGCTGCCGCTCACCCGCCGTCTCCAGGTACCCGGCGAGCGTGAGCAGGCGCTCGCTGCGTTCCTCCTGCTCCGGTGGCGTCAGGCGCAGCGCGTGCTCGGCCAGGTGCACGGCGTCGGCTGCGGCGCCGCGTGCGGATGCGCCGGCGGCGGCGGCCGCGATCGTGTTCGCGAGCGCGGCGTCCGGGCGGTCTGCCGCAGCCGCGACGTGGAAGGCGCGCACCTCGTCGTCGGCGACCGCCGCGGCCAGCGCGAGATGGAGCTCGCGACGCTCGCGGCGCCGCGAGCGCTTCTTCGCCGCCGCGCCCAGCAGCGGGTGGGATGCGCGCACGCGATCGGCTTCGACGAGCAGCAGGCCGGCATCGAGGGCGTCCTCGACCGCGGTCTGGCCGCCGACCTCCTCGAGCTCGCCCATCCGCACGTCGCCGCTCAGCGCCACCGCGAGCAGCACCTTGCGCATCGGGTCCGGCAGCAGCGCCACGCGCGTGCTGAGCAACTGCTCGACCGCACCCGGCACCGGGATGTCCTCGCCGAACTCCGGCAGCCCGTCCTCAAGGAGCGCGCGACCTACCTCGAGCGCGAACAGCGGGTTGCCCAGCGTCGAGTCGACGACGGTGCGCAGCACCTGCCGGGGCAGGTTCAAGCCGAGCCGATCGGCGAGGAGGCGTCGCGTCGCGTCGAGGCTCAGAGGGCCGACCTCCAGACGCTCCAGCTCACTCCGTTCGAGCGCCTGTTCGAGCGCGGACCGGCGACTGGGGCGCCTGGCCAGGAGGAACTCGACGGGCTCGCCCACGAGCCGGTGCGCGGCGAACGCGAGCGCGTCCGACGAAGGCGGATCGAGCCATTGCGCGTCGTCGACCGCCACGAGCAGCGGCTGCCGCGCGGCCAGCGCACGCAGGACATTGAGGACGCCGAGCGCGATCGCCTGCGGCCCCTGGGGCACGCGGCTCGGCTCGGCCCGCAGCAGCGCCACCTCGAGAGCGGATCGTTGCGGGGCGGGCACGCCCGGCAGCGATCCGACGTCGATCCCGTCGAAGAGGTCGATCAGCGCGGCGAACGAGTGGCGCGCCTCAGCACCGCTCGGCCGTGCCAGGAGCACCACCTGCCCGCGCGCGCGGGCGCCATCGATCCCCGCCTCCCACAGCGTCGTCTTGCCGATCCCCGGCCCACCGGTGAGGACCAGCGCCCGCACCGGCGAAGCCGCTGCGAGGAACTCGCGCAACACCGCGAACTCCGGCTCGCGCCCGACGACCTCGACGCGGTTCCTGCTCGCCAGAGGCTGCGGTTCTTGCACCCTCCAACTTTCGCAGGATCAGCTCTCGCGCGAGAACTCCATGATCCAGTTGGTCTTCCAGGTCTCGCCGCCGTCGAACGAGAAGGCCTGTTCCCAGCGCGCGGATGCGTCCGTGATCTCCGACCAGTCGAAGCGCACCCGGACCGGGATGCCTTCCAGCACGTCGTCGCACTCGAAACGCGCGTTCCCGGAGTCGGCGAACCGGCCCTCGACCGGCGGATCGAGCCGGCCGGGACGCGCGGTCGACGCCCACCAGATGCGCCAGACGTCCTCGTCGGGGTCGAACAGCCGCAGCGAGAACCCCTCGTAGGCGTCCGTCGAGAAGTGGTCGATGTTGCCGAGGCCGCCGAGGATCGCGCGCGCCTCAGACGTCGCGCCGAACTCCTCCCATTCGCTGCAGTCCGGGTCGAGCGCGTTCACGAGCCGGCGGTTGGCGACGAGCCACTGGCCTGGCAGGAAGTCGAAATCGGTGACTGGCATCCCGAGCACCATAGGACGACGCCCTGCGCGTCATGAGCCGTAGTCGAAGCGGACCGTCCGGTAGAGCTCGTCGCCATTGTGCGCCTTCGAGCAGCGCGCCAGCCGCAGCTCTTCGGTCGCCCGCGCCGCGAAGCACGTGTAGCCGCGCACCGTGCACGAGCCGGTCGCCTCGCAGCGAGAGGGCGTGAGGCGCGCGATCCGGCGCGCGACCTTGCACGACACGCGCCGCGCCGAGATGTCCCCGATCAGCACGCCGTTCTGCGTCTTGGCGTTGCCACACGGGGTGATGGGAGCTTGGGCAGCGTCTGCGCTGCCGGGGAGGATTGCGAGTGCGAGCGCCGCAAGACCGCCGACGCCCACCCGCCTGCACGTCGTCAACATCGAGCGATCGTATCGTCAGCGCTGGACGCGATCGAGATCGCCGTGCAACGCCGCGGTCTGCTCGCGCGTGAGCGGGAGGAGCGGCTCGCGGACCGGGCCCTGCGGCAGTCCGATGTGCGCGAGCCACGCCTTCAGATAGGCGATCGGGATGACGCGATGCTCGGCCCACGGGTCGCGCATCCAGCGCTGGAAGGCGCTGCGCATCGGTGCCAGCGAGCCGGCGATTTCGCGCGCCGCGTCGAGTTCGCCGGCGTCCGCCAGGGCGGTGTAATCGCGCACCGGCAGATCGCCCGGACGCTGGTAGAGCGCCAGCGCAGGCGTCGACATGAGTGCCTGCATCCCGTGGTCCGTGTGGAGCTCCAGCCACTCCCCCTCGGCGGCGTCGGTCACGATGACCCGGTCGCCGGCGCGCCGCAGGAGCTCGAGCAGGTGAGCGCGCGGGCGCGGGTTCTTGATGCCGCACACGATGTCGAGCTCGGCGAGGCGCACGATCAGGTCGACCGACAGCTCCGTGCCCGAGTAGGGCGTGTTGAACAGGAACAGCGGCAGCTCGGTCGCCTCGTCGAGCTTCGCGTAGTAGGCCATCACCAGCTCGTCCGGCAGGTGCGGCGGGAAATACGGGTTCATCGCGATCCCGAGCTCGATCCCGTGCTCGGTCGCATGCCGGGACAGCGCGATCGTGTCGTGGAGCGAGTGATGGCCGACCTGCACCATCACCGGCACCCGGCCCGCGACCTGGCGGTGCACGATCTCGTGGACGCGCTTGCGCTCGTCGAGCGTGAGCGCCCAGAACTCCCCCATCACGCCGCCGCAGAAGATCCCGTCGACCCGCAGGCCGTCCACGTAGTGCTCGACCGACCGCTCGAGCGTCTCCTCGTCAACGTGCTCTCCGTCCGGGCTGAACGGCGTCGGAATCGCGATCCAGAGCCCTCGTACGGTCTCGCGGGCGAAGCGCTTGGCGGCCGAGGGCGGATCGCTCATCCGTGCAGTAAACCCAGCCCAGCGGCTGTCACCACGCGACGGCGCCGTCCCGATCCACGAACCCGCCCGTCGGGCCGCCGTCGGGGATCGACGCCATCTCGACCACGATCTCCGCCGCGTCGTCCGCGGTCGTCGGCGCCGCCGCCCGGTTGTCGGCACCGCCGAGATCGGTCTGGACCCACCCCGGGCACACGGAGTTGACCTTGATCGGCGTGTCCGCAAGCACCTTCGACAGCGCGACCGTGAACCCGTTGAGCGCCGCCTTCGACATCTGGTAGGCCGGAACGACGACACCGAAGTACGGCGACGACGGGTCGCTCTGGTCAGCCAGCGATCCCATCGTGCTGGACACGTTGACGATCCGACCCGAGTCGGACCGGCTGCAGCAACGGCAGGAACTCCTTCGTCACCGATACGGCGCCGAACACGTTGGTTTCGAAGCTCTGCCTGAACATGCGCAGGTCGAGCGGCTGCTCGGCGTCGTCGGCCGTCGCCTCGGGCAGGATCCCGGCGTTGTTGATCAGGATGTCGACGCGGCCGTGTTCCCGCTCGACCTGCTTCGCCGCCTCCTGAACGCTCGCCTCGGAGTCGACGTCGATCGTCAGCGGTTCGGCATCGAATCCCTCTCGGCGCAGCCGCTCGGCCGCGTCGTGACTGTTGGCGGAACTGCGGGCTCCGACGATCACCTTCACGCCCGATCGGCCGAGCCGGCGCGCCGTTGCATAGCCGAGCCCGCGGTTCGCGCCCGTAATCACAGCAATCTTCGTCATGGTGGATGGAACGCCGGCGCGCTCCAGAACGTGAGGATCAGCTGACCAAGGTGCCTCGACGCGCACGCCGGGCTTTGGTCTTGCGCGCGCCGTCGCTGTTGTTGCTGTTGACGCTGCCCGAGAGCCGAACCGCTTCGAACAGCAACAGGCCCAGACCGGCCTCGACGATGTCGTCCGCGTGCGGATCCTTTGCGATCCGCGCCGCGGCGGCGGCTTCGATCTTGTCCGCCTGCTCGAGCAGCTTGTCGCACGCCTTCGAAAGCTGTGCGAACCCGCGCGCATCGAGCCGCACCAGCGCCCGCCGCAGCTGTGCCTCGGAGCGATCGAAGCCGCCGGCGGCCGCCGATGCCTTCGAATACTCCGCGATCACATCGAGCGACGAACCGGCCGCCGCCTGCTTGGCGATCGGCGATGCCTGCGCCCACCCCTCGGCCGTTATCACCGGCCGCGCCTTGGACCGGTAGTGATGCTCCACTGCCCCGCGCACGCGCGTCTCGTCGACCAGCTCGATCAAGCCGAGCTCCTCGAGCGTTCGGACGTGGTACGCGACCGTGCCGAGACTCGCACCCAGCCAACCCGACAGCTGATTCGGAGACGCCTTGCGCTCATCCAGCATCGCGAGGATCCGCACACGCAGTGGATGGCTCATCGCCTTCACGTACCGCGGATCGTCGATGCTCTCAATTCGCTTCATTGACCCCTCCGTCGTTCGTGACCCGTCGCGACCCGCTTCGAGACTTCCGGCGGCAAACGTTATCCGGACCGCCTAATGCGGAGCGTTACCGTGTCGCGCGTCCCGATGACCGCTCTCACGATCCAGCGCGGGAACGCGAACGACGCTGCACGGCTGCTCGCGCTGTTCGACGACGCCGTTTCGTGGCTCGTCGCGCGCGGACAGACGGCACAGTGGGGAAACGAGCCGTTCTCGAAACGCGCGCGAGAGGTCGAGCGCGCGCGCGGCTGGGCCGCCTCCGGTGGTCTGTGGTTCGCGACCGACGGCGGCGACGCGGATGCGGGCGCGATCGTCCTCGGCGACGCACCCGACTACGTGCCCCCACCCACCGATCCCGAGGTCTACGTCGTCGTGCTCCTCACGGCGTCATCGTGGCGCGGGCGCGGCGTCGGCGCGCAGCTGGTCGCCCACGCCGTCGAGGTCGCCCGCGCGCGCGACGCGGAGCAGCTCCGGGTCGACTGCTGGGCGGGCGTCGACGCCTTGCCGTCGACGTACGAGCGTCTTGGCTTCACGCGCTCAGGGTCATTCAGCGTCAAAGGCTGGCCGGGCGCGATCCTGGTCCGCGCGCTCTGACCAAGCCCGCCGCGGGGGCTCAGTCGGGTGCGGTCAGCGGAATCACGGCCGCGACGAGCGTGCCGCCGCCGGCCGGGCTGTCGACGCGGAGCCGCCCGCCGAGGACCGCGAGCCGGTCGCCGAGCCCGAGCAGGCCGTTGCCGTCGGTGCGGGCGCCGCCGACACCGTCGTCGCGCACGCAGACCTCGAGCGTGCCGTCCTCGGCGCGCGCCGTCACCTCGGCGCTTCCCGCGCGGGCGTGCTTGCTGACGTTGGTGAGCGCCTCGGACACGACGAAGTAGGCGGTCGCCTCGACCGGCGGCGAGAGCCGACCGACCGACACGTCGGTCTGGACGGGGATCGGCGTGCGCGCGGCGAGCGCGTCGATGCCCGCGCGCAGCCCTCCGTGGGTCAGGACCGCGGGCATGATCCCGTGCGCGAGCTCGCGCAGCTCGCGCATCGACTGCTCGCAGTGATCGAGCGCCTCGGCGAGCAGGGAGGGAACGGTCTCGGGGGCGTTCTCGAGCGCATCGCGCATCAGCTGCATCGTGATCAGCGTGTTGACCAGCCGTTGCTGTGCTCCGTCATGGATGTCGCGCGCGACACGCCGGCGCTCATCGTCGGAGGCTGCCGCGATCCGCGCCCGCGACGCGGCGAGGTCCGATCGCGCCTGGACGTTCGAGATCGCGGTGGCGATCAGCTCGGTGAACTGCGCGACCCGTGACTCGGTATCGGCGGGCAGCGGCTTCGGGTTGCGCTGCGCGGCAATCATGATGCCCCACAGGCGTCCGTCGGCCACGATCGGGCAGCCGATCGCCGCGCTGACGCCGACCCCGCGCATGGTGGCTCCGAGCGTGCCGGTCGCCTCGGCGTAATTGTCGATCCGGGCGGGCCGTCCCGTGCGATGGACGAGCGACGTGACGTTATGGCCGCCGACGCGTATCCGCGAGCCGATCTCGACGATGTCATCGAAGCCACCCCAGCCCGCGACAACGGTCGCGCTCTCGTCGTCCTCGTAGCGCAGCATCGACGTCGTCTCGACGGGCAGGAGCCGGCCGACCTCCTCCGCGACCGCGGCGAACACCTCCGCCGGCGGCCGCTCGCGCGCGACGAGCGTCGCGACCCGCCTTAGTGCGGCCTGCTCGTCCGCGAGCCGCTGCACATCGGCCCGGGCCTGCGCATTCAGGATCGCCGTGGCCACGAGTTCGGTGAAGCTCGTGATGCGCGCCTCCGTGTCGCGCGGGAGCGGCCCGGTGGTGGAGTGGACGACCAGGTTGCCCCAGACGCGGCCCTCGACGAGGATCGGGCTTCCGACCGAGGAGCTCAGCCCGAGCTGCTCGCGGGAGTAGGCCGCGATCGACCCGGGCACGTCGCCCCAGTCGTCGATGCGCGCCGACCGCCCGGTCTTCAGGATCCGCGGCGCGATGCTCTCCCCCGCCAGCGGCCACTGCCGGCCGACCTCGGTGTCGGCGTCAACGCCCTCGGCCGTCCAGTTGCCGACGGCGGTCAGCATGTCGCCCGGCTCGTAGCGAATCGTCGCGGCGGCGTCGGCGTGGAGCAGCTGCCCGACCTCCTCGGTGACGGCGGCGAACAACTCGCCGGCCGGCACGCCTTGCGCCACGAGCGTCGCCACGCGCCGCAACGCAGCCTGCTCATCCGCGAGCCGGGCGAGCTCGTCCTGCGAGGCGGTAGTCGAGAACGTCGCGGAGACCAGCTCCGTGAACTCGACGAGACGATCCTCGGTGTGGTCGGGCAGCGGCGTGGTGTCGGTCGAGTCGACCGACATCGCGCCCCACACCTCGCCGTCGACGATGATCGGGGCGCCGGCGCACGCGCGGATCCCGGTCTCGCGGGCCGCGTCGGCGATCGTGCCCGGGATCGCTGCGAAGTCGTCGATCCGCGCGGGGCGGCCGGACTCGAGGATCCGTGCGGTGAGCGTCGGCCCGTCGAGCGGCCAGCGGGAGCCGACCTGGAACGCGTGCGGCCGGTCGCTCCAGGCGCCGACCACGGTCGCCGTCCGATCGGCCTCGTACCGCCACACGGCTACCAGCGGCAGGCCGATCACGTGGCCGACCTCGCGGGCGATGGCGGCGAACACGTCCGCCGACGTCGCCCCGCCGGCGACGAGCGCCGCGACGCGACGCAGCGACGCCTGCTGCGCCGCGATCGCCGCGTCGTGCTCGCGCAGCGCCTGCTCGGCACCCAGGCGCTCCTCGATGTCGGTGAAGACGACGACGGCGCCGCGGCCCTCCTGCATCTCGAGCGGCGCCGAGACGTACGAGACGGGGAACATCGAGCCGTCCCGCCGGAAGAACCAGTCCAGATCGCTGCGGACCGTCTCGCCCGTGGACCGCGGCAGCAGCATCGGGCACTCCGCGGCGGGATACGGGGTCCCGTCCGGGTGCTTGTAGTGGATCGTCTCGTGGCTGCTGCGCCCGAACAGCTCGTCCGGGCGGTCATAGCCCAGGGCCGCGATCGCCGCCGGGTTGGCGAACCGGATCACGCCGTCCTGATCGACGACCCAGATCGGCTGCCCGGTCGTCTCGAGGACCGTCGCGAGGAAGTCTTCGGCTCCGACCCGCAGGCCGGCTAGATCGATCAGGGAATCGGGCATCCGGCGCGTTCTGGCGCCAGTCTAGACCCCGGGCTCAGCGCGTCCCGGCGTCGATCAGCGGCACCGTGTCGAGCGTGTAGTGGCGCTCGCGCGGTGGCCGGTAGTCGTCGATGTTCTCCAGCGTCCAGCGCGCGCTCTTGACCACGAGCCGCTTCGGCGGGTTGGCGACCTTGTCCTTCCCGACGAACCCGGAAAGCGCCTTGATCAGCGCCCACCCGGTGGCGACCGGGTCCGGATCGAGCGTCCCGGTGAGGCGATGCTCCTTGATCGCCGTTATCGCGTCGAGGTCGCCGTTCTGCCCGAATACGATGACGCCTTCGTTGGAACCGTCGTAGACGTTCGCTCCGGCGGCGGTGAGCGCGGCTGACGCGCCCAGCGCGGAGGCGTCGTTGTAGGCCCAGATCGCATCGACGCCCGGGTGCTTGGTCAGCAGGTCGGCGACGATCGGCTGTGCGGTCGCAGCCGTGTCCTTCGTGTTGTTGGCCTTGCCGACGATCGTCAGTCCGTTCTTCTTCGCGTTCTCGGCGAAGCACTTCTCATAGGCCTGGATCGACGGGACCGGCGGCCCGCCGATGGAGAGCACCTTCGCGCCCGGCCGCTGCTCGCGGATGTACTCCGTGAGCTCCTCGATCGGCGACCCGGCGCCGCACAGGTTCAGCTCCCACCACACGGTCGCGTCGATGCCCATCCCCTCGGAGTTCACGCCGATGACCGGGATGCCGGCAGCCTGGGCCTGGCTGTACGCGCCGGCGGCGGCGCCGGGGTCGAGCGTCCAGCTGGCGATGCCGTCCTCGCCCTGGGTCACCATCGTCGCGATGTCGGCGACCTGCTTGTCGGGCGACAGGTTGGCGTCGATCGACTCCGGGGTCCAGCCGAGCTCCTCGGCACCGCCATTGAACCCGAACACGATGTCCTGCTGGCCCGGCTGCGCCCCGACGGGGTTCGAATACGCGACCTTCGTCGCGTCGCCGCCGGCCCCGCTCTCGCTCTCGCTGCCACACGCCGCAATCGCCATTGCGGCCATCAGCACCGACGCGGTAGCGGACAGCTTCACCATGCTCACCCGTATTGTGAAGAAACGCTCCAGCTGCGGTCACGCAGCACGCCGAGCCCGACCGCCGCGATCAGGATCACGCCGCTGACCGTGCCCTGCCAGAACGATGACACGTTCGAGAGCGTGAGCCCGTTCTGGACGACGCCGAGGAACAGAACCCCGACCAGCGTGCCGAGCACGCCGCCCTCGCCCCCTGTAAAGATCGTGCCGCCGATCAGCACCGCGGCGATCACGGTCAGGAGCAGCGTCGGGTCGGCCTGCGCGGACGCGCCGGTGAGGCGGCCGACCTGCACGACCGACGCAAGCCCGGCCGCTAGCCCTGCGATGCCGTAGGTGAGCAGCACAATGCGCCCGACGTCGATGCCGTTGAGCCGCGCCGCCTCCCGGTTCGAGCCGACCGCGAACAGCGACCGGCCGAACCCGGTGTAGCGGAGGATGCCGCCGGCGACGAGCAGAAGCAGGAGATCGAAGACGAGCAGGATCGGGAACGGACCGATGTCGTTGTTCACGAAGTCGCTCAGGATCGAGAAGCCGGGATCGCCGAAGACGGTGATCGTCCGGCCGCTGTTTACGACAAGCGCAAAGCTCTGGTAGATCGAGAGCGTCCCGAGCGTCACGACCAGGTACGAGATTCGCAGCCGGGTGATCATGAACCCGTTGAGAAGCCCGAGGAACAGGCCGAACACCGCCGTCGCCGCGAGCGCCACCGCGATGCTCCAGCCGCCGTCCATCGTGAGCCCGAGGATCATCCCGGCGGCGGCCGCCGCGGACGCGGTCGAGAGGTCGAGGCCGCCGGAGATGATCACGAACGTCGCGCCCAGCGCCAGCACGAAGACGACGCTGTTCGACTTCGCGATGTTCATGAAGTTGTCCCAGGTCAGGAACACCTCCTGGGTGAACGCGAGGTAGGCGCAGACGACGACCAGCGCAACGAGCACGCCGGCGTAGCGGCCCAGCGCGAGCCGGCGCAGCAGCGCCGCGTTCACGCTGCACGCCCTGGCGCGCCGGAGACCGCCACGTGGGCGACCTCCTCTTCCTCCAGTCCGGCGGCGACGAACTCGGCCCGAACCTCGCCGCGGAAGAAGACGAGGATGCGATCGGCGATCCCCAGCAGCTCCGGGAGCTCGGACGAGATGATGATGATCGCGGCGCCCTGCGCCGCGTGCTCCTGCATCAGCCGGTAGATCTCGCTCTTCGCGCCGACGTCGATGCCCCGCGTCGGCTCCGAGAGCACGAGCACCGCGAGGCCGCGGGCGAGGACGCGCCCGAGGACGACCTTCTGCTGGTTGCCGCCCGAGAGCGCGGTGATGCGGGTCTGCGGGGACGTCGCCGCGACGTTGTAGCGCTCGATCGCCGCGCGCACGCGCCGCCGCTCCGCGCGCGTGTCGAGCAGGCCGGCGCGCGTGAGCTGGCCAGTCCACGCGACGGAGAAGTTCTCGGCCACGCTGCGCGTCGGCAGCAGCGCGGCCCGCTTGCGGTCGTCCGGCACGAAGCCGATCCCGCTCGCGAGCGCCGAGCGCGGCTGCGAGAGGTCGGCCGGCCGCCCAAGAACGCGCACGCTGCCCGCGCTCGGGATCGCCCCGCCGAGCGCGAGTCCGAGCTCGGCCTTGCCCGAGCCGACGAGCCCGGCGACACCGACGATCTCGCCGCGGGAAACGGTCAGCGTCGTCGGCTTGAGCCGGCCGTCGAGCGAGCGCAGTCCCTCCACCTCCAGGACCGTGGCGCCGGGCTCGATCGGGCGCTTGCGGTAGTAGTCGCCGAGCGCGCGCCCGACCATCAGGCGCACCAACTCGCTCTCCGGCGTGGCCGGCAACGGCACGTCGGCGACAAGGTGCCCGTCGCGCAGCACGGTTGCCGTGCTGGCGGCGCGGTAGAGCTCGGGCATGCGGTGCGAGATCATCAGGATCGCGACACCCTCGGAACGCAGGCGCTCGACGACCTCGAGCAGGCGCTTGGTCGCTGCCTCGGAGAGCGAGCTCGTCGCTTCGTCGAGGATCAGCACCCGCGACGGCGAGGAGACGGCGCGCGCGATCTCGATCTCCTGCTGGAGCTCGACGCTCAGCTCGCCGACCGCGCGGCGCTCATCGACGTGCACGCCGAGGCGGTCGAGGACCGCACGCGCGTCGGCGCGCAGCTTGGGCCAGTCGATCTGACGCATCCGCCCGCGCGGCAGGCGACCGATGAAGATGTTCTCCGCGACGCTGAGCGTCGGGGCGAGCGTGAGCTCCTGGCTGATCGTCACGATGCCGAGCTCGAGCGCCTCCCTCGGCGAGCCGATCGTGCGCTCGGTGCCGTCGACCTCGATCCGGCCGGCGTCAGGCGCGAGCGCACCGGACGCGATCCGCGCCAGCGTCGACTTCCCCGATCCGTTCTCGCCGGTGAGCGCGTGCACGACGCCGGCGTCGAGCGTGAGGTCGACGTCGCTGAGGGCGACCACGCCGGGGAAGCGCTTGGTGATCCCGGTCAGACGCAGCAGCGGCGGCGCGGTCAAGGTTGGTCGAGGTCGATGGGAAAGGGCACGCCGGCTTCGGCCGCGTGGAGCGCGACGAGCACGGAGAAGTCGTGGCTGCCGTGGCCCGCGTCGCGCAGTTCGGTGAACGTCTCGCGCGCCAGTTCGCCGGCGCGCAGGGGCACGCCGAGTTCGCGCGCGTATTCCTCGAGCACGCCCATGTCCTTCACCATCAGCCGGACCGCGAAGTCGGCGTCGATGCGCCCCGCCAGGACGGTGCGCGGCATCCAGTGGCTGAGAATCCAGCTCGCACCGCTGCCGCCGGCGATCGCCTCGAGCACCTTGTCGAGGTCGGCGCCGGCCTTCGCGGCGAGCGCGAGGCCCTCGGCGATCCCGACCGCGATCACCGATCCCATCAGGTTGTTCGCGAGCTTGGCGATCTGGCCGTGCCCGATCGGCCCGATGTGAACGGGGCGCCCGAGCCGCTCCAGGACCGGCAGGCAGCGTGCGTAGGCCGCATCGGAGCCTCCAACCATGATCGCCAGGGCGCCGGCGCGCGCCGCAAACGGGCCGCCGCTGACCGGCGTGTCGAGGACGTCGATGCCGCGCGCCACAAGCCGCCGCGCCAGCTCTTGCGGAGTGGCCGGATTCACCGTGCTGCCGAGCAGCAGCGTGGCGCCGTCGCGCAGGCCCGCCTCGAGCCCCGCCTCCCCGTCGAACGCGGCCTCGATGTCGGGCGTGTCGGGGAGCAGGACGAGCACGATGTCGCTGCGCTGTGCGAGGTCGCGCGCCGACGTCGCGGCACCCACGCCGGCCGCAGCGAGCGCGGCGACGCGCTCGGCATCGAGGTCGTAGGCGACGACCTCGAGGCCCTGGTTCGCGAGCCGCTCGGCGATCGCGGCGCCCAGCGCGCCGACGCCCAGCACGCCGTACCGCTTCGGCGAACGGGCGAGCTGCGCAGCGCGGTCGCGGGTGTGGACCGCAAACGCGCCGTAGGCGTCGACTTCGAGCGCGAAGCCGCGCGGCACGACGATCGTCGTGCTCGAGAGCTCGACGATCGCGGGACCGGTGAGCGTCGTGGAGACGGGCAGCGTCTGGCCGTCCCACACCGGCGTCGGCGTGAGTGCGCGCTCGTCCGCGTCCCACACCGGCCGCTCGCCGTGCTGCGCGCCGGCCTCGGCGTCGTCGGGTCGGCCGCCCAGCGCCGGTTTCTCGGTGCGCCCGACGGCGCTGACACGCAGCGCGAGCACCTCGATCGGCGCGCCGGGCGACGCGTGGCCGAACAGCCGGTCGTGCTCGGCGTGGAAAGCGGCCGCGGCGGCGTCGGCTTCGAGCGGGAGGTCGACGGTCACGGTCAGCTCGTGCCACTGCCCGATGTAGCGGACGTCGAGCGCGGAGCGAAGCTCGACGGCGTCGCCGCTCACGCCTTCGCGAGCGAGCGTGTCGCGCCCGGCGCTGCTCATCTCGTCGAACAGCGCGCGCACGCGAGCCGCGTCGGCGTCGGCAAGCGCGGTCTTGTAGGCACGCACGTAGTCGTGCTTGAAGTCGGACATCAGCATGCCCGCGGCGCAGAAGATCGACGATTCGCGCGGCACGAGCAGCGCGCCGACGTCGAGCTCGCGTGCGATCGCCGCCGCGTGTAGCGGCCCGGCACCGCCGGCGACCACGAGCGGGAAGTCGCGCGGGTCGAGGCCGCGGCGCACGCTGACGTCGCGCACGCCGGTCGCCATCGTCACGTTGACGACGTCGTAGATGCCGGCCGCGGTCTCCTCGACGCTGAGCCCCAGGGCCGCGGCGAGCGGCTCGAGCGCGCGCACCGCGGCGTCACGGTCGAGCCGCATCCCGCCGTGCCCGAACGACTCCTCGCCGAGGTAGCCGAGCACGAGGTCGGCATCGGTGACGGTCGGCTGCGTGCCGCCGCGGCCGTAGCACGCCGGGCCCGGCTGGGCGCCCGCGCTCTGCGGGCCGACGTGCAGCAGGCCGCCGTCGTCGAGCCATGCGATCGAGCCCCCGCCCGCGCCGATCGTGTGGATGTCGATCGTCGGGAGCGCAAGTCGCCAGCGGTCGAGCACGCCGTCGACCATCACCAGCGGCTCGCCGCCACTCACCAGCGCTGCGTCGAAGCTCGTGCCGCCCATGTCCACCGTGATGCAGTCCTTCAGGCCGTGCGGCGCGAGCTGCCACAGCCCGGCCGTCGGCCCGGCGGCGGGGCCCGAGAGCAGCGACAGCGCCGCGCGCTCGGAGATCTCGGCCGGTGTCGCGACGCCGCCGTTGGACTGCATGATCAGCAGCGTGCCTCCGAACGCGAGCGTCTCGAGGCGGCGCGTGAGCGCGCTCAGGTAGCGCGAGATGATCGGCCCGACGTAGGCGTTGAGCACCGTCGTCGAGGTGCGGTCGTAGTAGCGCACCTGCGGCAGCAGATCGCTCGACGCCGTGACGTAGGCATCCGGCATCAGCTCGGCGACCAGGTCGCGCGCGCGCCGTTCGTGCCCCGGTTCGGTCGGCGAATGCATGAACGAGATCGCGACTGCTTCGACGCCTTCCGCCGCGAACGTCTCGACCGCCGCGCGCACGTCGTCGGTCGCGAGCGGAGCGAGCTCGTCCCCCTTGTAGTCGATCCGCCCGCCGACGGGCAGCCGCAGGTAGCGCGGGACGAGCGGCGTCGGCGGCGCGAGCCGGTTGTCGTACGGCTCCTCGCGCGTGCCGTCGCGCAGCGCGAGCGTGTCACGGAATCCTTCGGTCGCGAGCAGTCCTGTGCGCGCCCCGTCGCGGGTCAGCACGGCGTTCGTGGTGACCGTCGTGCCGTGCACAATCAGGTCGAGCTGCGCGACGAACGCCTCCAGCGTCAGGTCCAGCTGCGCAGCGAGCCCGGCCAGGCCGTCCGCGACGCCGCGCGACGGATCGTCGGGCGTGCTGCTCGTCTTGTGGACGAGCCGCACGTCCTCGCCGATCAGGAGGAAATCGGTGAACGTCCCGCCGACGTCGATGCCGAGCCGGTAGCTCACGTCGCACCCGCCGCCCGCAGCCGGGCGGTCGCGTGCGCGTCGACCGAGCGCCCGTCGGCGCTGAGCGCGACGCCGTAGTCGCGCTCCGCGGCCGCGGGCGAGAGCAGCCCGTCGCGGACCTCGGCGAGCACGAGCTCGGGGTCGCGCCGGCGGGCGTCGCCGTACCCGCCGCCGCCGCCGCCGAGCGACTCGCAGACGGTCCCGGGCGGGATGTCCTCGATGATCTCCTTGGAGCCCCAGTCGCGCGTGCTGCCGTCCGGGAAGCGCAGGAGCAGCTCGTTGAGGCCGCCGGGCCCGCCGCCGAACACGCCCTCGGCCGGGTCGGCGCCCTCGGCCGCGACGTCGTCGCCGATCGTCGTCCCCGCCTCGTTCTCGCCATAGAAGGTCCAGCTCGACCGCGTGCCGTAGCCGCCGCGCCACTCGCCGTGGCCGGCCGAGTCGGGCAGGTACTCGCAGTAGTGCATGAGATGCGGCGTCGAGAGCTCGAACATCTCCATGTCGGGCGAGCGCATGCTGCCCGGCGTGCCCGTGAAGCCGAGCGCGTTGTAGCCGTCGGCGCCGCGCATCGCACCCGGGCCGCCACGCTGGAAGATCGTCAGCGACACCGACGGCTGGTTCGTCCGCGGGTCGATCGCGCTGAGCGCAGTGCACAGGAACTGGTTCCAGCCGGCGGTGACGCGATCGGGCAGGACGTCGGCGAGCGCGCGCATGATCGCTTCGAGCACCTCGTCGCACATCTGGTTGCCGAAGATCGTCGAGGCCGGGAAGTGCGGGTCGATCAGCGAGCCCTTGCGGAACACGGTGTGGACCGGCGCGAACAGGCCGTGGTTGGCCGGTGTCGTCAGCCCGCCGGCAGTCAACAGCATCAGGAACGCGATCCGGATCGCGCCGATCGCCGACGCGGCCGGCATGTTCGTGAAGCCCGGCGCCTGGTCGTCGGTCTCGGAGAAGTCGAAGGTGATCTCCGAGCCCGCGATCGTCACCGCGACCGCGATCCGGTAGCGCTTGGCCGGATCGAGACCGTCGGAGACCATCCAGCTCTCACCGTGGTAGGTGCCGTCGGGCCAGCGTTCCAGCTCGGCTCGCACTTGACGCTCGGACGCGTCGATGACGTGGTCCATGTGCGCGTCGAAGCGCTCGACGCCGTAACGCTCGAGCACGTCGACGAGGCGCCGCTTGCCGATCGTGCACGCGCCGATCATCGCCTTGATGTCCTCGGCGACGATGTCGAGCCGGATATTCGCCCGCACGAGGTCCCACACGTCGCGGCGGAGGACGCCGCGGTCCTGGATCTTCAGCGGCGGGATCCGGAACGCCTCCTGCCAGACCTCGCGGGCGCGCGGGTCGTAGCCGCCGGCGGTCATGCCGCCGATGTCGGCGACGTGGCCCTTGCTCGCGGTCCACGCGACGAGCTCACCATGGAGGAAGATCGGCAGGAAGACGCCGACGTCCGCGTTCTGGTTGCCGCCGCTGTAGACGTCGTTGTGGAGGATGACGTCGCCGTCGTGCAGGTCGTCGCCGAAGTACTCGATGATCTGCCGCAGCGGCGGCTGCGCGCCGTTGGCGATGATCGAGGCGTACTCGGTCTGGGCGAGCGTGCGGCCGGTGCGGTCGAAGATCACGGTCACGAGATCGCCGACCTCGTTGAAGATCGGCGATCGCGACGAGCGCATCAGCACGGTCGCCATCTCGTGCGAGATCGCCTGCACGCGGCGCTGCAGGATCGAGGCGAGGATCGGATCCGCGGCGATGTTCACGTGGCCGGCTTAGACCCAGCGCGCCATCTGCAGCGCGTAGTGGACACCGGCGCCATGGCACGATTGTGCCAAGCCGCCGCAGCCGTCGCGGCGCCAGCCCGCCCACAGGAGGTCGAATTTGTCTGCGTCGGTGCTCTACATGTCGATGTCGCTCGACGGGTACATCGCGGGTCCGAACGACGAACCGGACAATCCCGGTGGCGACGGCTTCATGCGGCTGCACGAGTGGGCATTCACCGGGGACGGGAAGATGGTCCGGCCGTCCGGGCCGCTCGGAGACTTGTTCGACGAGGCGGAGGCGAGCGGTGCGGTGCTCGCCGGCCGCCGTACCGTCGAGCAGGTCGATCACTGGGGAGGCGACCGTCACGGCAACGGCGTGCCGATCTTCGTGCCCAGTCACCGGCCGCCCGGACCCTCGGTCGCGAACTATCCGCTGGTGACGTATGTGCGCGACGGGATCGAGAGCGCGATGGCGCAGGCGAAGGCCGCCGCCGGGGACCGGAACGTGCTGGTGCACGGGGCGTACACGGCGCAGCGGGCGCTCGAGGCCGGCGTGCTGGACGAGCTGCAGATCCATCAGGTCCCGGTGCTGTTCGGTCGTGGCCGGCGGCTGTTCGAGGAGTCGTCGTCGCGAATCGAGCTGGAGACAGTGCGGGTGATCGACACGCCGGAGGCCACCCACATCCGCTATCGCGTCCGTCGCTAGTACGGTCGGCGAATGGCGAACCCTGGTGATCTCGACACGAGCTTTGCGGGCAACGGGAAGAAGGCGATCAGCTTCGGCGGCACCGACGAGGCGCGCGTCGTCCTGGTGCAGCCCAACCGGAAGATCGTGGTCGCCGGCGGCGGCGCCGCCGCGGACTGCTTCTGCGTCGCCCGCCTGAATCCCAACGGCACGCTCGACACGACATTCGGGCCGGGTGGGAAGCGCCGGATCAACTTCGGCGGCGACACCGCATCCGTCTTCGGCGCGGCGCTGCAGCCGGACGGCAAGATCGTGCTCGCGGGAGACTCGGACTTCAAGGTCGCCGTCGCGCGCCTGAACCGAAACGGCACGCTCGACACCACGTTCTCCGGCGACGGCAAGATGCTCTTCAGCTGGGGCGCGCTCAGCCGCGCCACGGCCGTGGTCGTGCTGCCGAACGGCAAGATCCTGCTCGCCGGGTTCTCGGGGCCCGAGGGCGGCAACTTCCAGGTCGCGCGCCTGAACGCCAACGGCGCGGTCGACACGACGTTCGGCACCGCCGGCAAGGCCCCGGTCGACTTCGGCGGCGACGACTTCGGCGCCGCAATGGCGCGTCAGGCCAACGGGCGGATCCTCGTGGCCGGCCGGTCGACGACCGCCGGCGCCGTGATCGCCCGCCTGCGGACGAACGGCACGCTCGACCCGGACTTCGACGGCGACGGGCGCGTGACGCTGCCGGGAGGCGGCGACCTGAACGCGGTGCTGGTGCAGCCGGACCGCAAGATCGTGGTCGCGGGCAACGCGATGGGGAGCGCGATGATGACGGTCACGCGGCTGATGCCGAACGGCTCGGTCGACACGACGTTCGACGGCGACGGCACGGCGACGATCGACTTCGGGTCGCTCGCCGACATCGCCAACGCCGCCGTGCTCCAGCCGGACGGCAGGATCGTCGTCGCCGGCTTCACGCAGGCCCTCAACTCCCCCACTGCGGTCGCGCG
This sequence comes from uncultured Solirubrobacteraceae bacterium, assembly GCA_963792385.1. GTDB lineage: Bacteria > Actinomycetota > Thermoleophilia > Solirubrobacterales > Solirubrobacteraceae > DASSUW01. Next base: position 670,302 of record CAWBVZ010000007.1, read on the forward strand.
CGTCAACGGCAACGGTACGCCGGACCTCGGGTTCGGCACCGCCGGGAAGGTGACCGTCGACTTCGGCCCGGCCACGTTCGGCAACGCGGTCGCGCTCCAGGCGAACGGGCGGATCGTCGTCGCCGGCCAGCGGACCGGCAGCGACGACTTCGCGCTGGCGCGCCTGCTGGGCTGACTCAGAACGCCTGGTCGCCGACGTCGACGCGGCCGTTCGCCGCGAGCCACCGAACCGCTTCGTGCAGGGCGTCCAGCGAGCTGTAGCGCGGCGCGTACCCGAGCACGGCCCGCGCCCGGTCGATGCTCGCGGTGATGCTGCGGCCGACGTGCTCGCGCGTGGCGCCGGCGTGCTCGGCGCCGACGCGGCGGTCGTACTCCGGCCAGTCGACGAGGTCCAGTTGCGGCTCGCGCCCGAACCACGCGGCCACGCCGGCCGCCAGCCCACGCAGCGTCATCGCCTGCTCGGAGACCACATGGAAGCTCGACCCGATCGCGGCCGGGCGGGTGAGCGCTCGCGCGAACGCCTGCGCGACGTCGTCGGCGTGCACGTGGTGCAGCACACCGAGGCCGAGGTCGGGCAGCGCCAGCGGCTCGCCGGTGGCCAGCCGCCGCCACACATTGGGATCGAGGTTGCCGGCCGGTGTGATGACCGGCCAGCCCGGACCGCTGATATGGCCCGGATGGAGCACCACGCTCGGCACGCCGCCGGCGAGCGTCTCACGGTGCAGCAGCGCCTCGATCGCCGCCTTGCCGGTGCCGTACTCGCCGTAGGCGGTGCGCGGCTCGTCCTCGGTGATGGGTACGCGCGCGGCGGGACCGTGGACCCAGATGGTGCCGCAATGCACCAGCAGCGGCCGCGCGGGCCGCAGGGCGTCGACGAGCTGCTGCGCGGACGCTGCGGTGAAGCAGATCATGTCGACGACGACGTCGGCGTCCAGCGCGGCGATCTGCTCGCCGAACGCCCCGGACGCCTCCTCGGACTCGCGGTCGACCGTCACCCGCTCGACCGACCGCCACTCCGGCGCCGGCGAGTACGGCTCGCGTTCGCCGCGGCTGAGAGCGACGACCTCGTGCCCGGCACGCACCAGACGCGGCACCAGGTAGGTGCCGACGTGGCCGGTGGCTCCGATGACGACGACGCGACTGATCGCGCCAGCGTAACCGTCCGGGCTAGACCGCGAACTCGTCGGCCAGCGCCTCGGCGAAGGCGCCGCCGGGCCGCTCCCGCCGCCGTCCGTCGAAGAACAGGTCGACGCGGTCGTCCCAGAACGCGACCAGGCCGGTGATCGCGACGACGTCGGTCAGCGGCTGCTCGTAGCTCCAGCCCAGGTCCTGGCGCCGCCGCCCGCCGGCGTCGACCGACCAGTACGACGCCTCGCCCTTGTAGGGGCAGTAGGTGCGCCGCGCGCTGGGGTGTAGGTCGACGCGCATGTCCTCGCGCGGGAGGTAGAAGCGCGTCGGCAGGCTCGTCTCGAACAGCAGGCGCGCGCGCGTGGTCTCGGCGATGACGTCGCCGCCGACCTCGATCCGGACCGGTCGCATCGTCTGGCGGATATCGACGCGGTGGAACGGCTCGCGCGGGTGGCCGACGATCCGCTCGTCCTCCTCGTACCAGTCGTCGAAGCCTTCGAAGTCGAGCGCCACGTAGCCGGCCAGGTCCTCGTCCTCGAGCCGGAACCCGACGCCCACGCGGTCGTTGATCGAGACGGGCTCGCCCATGGCCGTGTGCACGGTGAACGGGATCCCCGGGTGCAGCACGCCGGCCACGTGGCCGTTCGCCGCGGGCGCCGGCGACAGGGCGGCGCGGATGTCCTCGACCGGAACGGCGTAGGAGGGGACCACACGTCGCGGCTCCCAGAGGAGGACCGCGCGAGTGCTGTCGACGACGGTCTCCACGCCGAGGATCGCCCGGACGCGCTGCTCGATCGGCTCGTAGCGAAGCTCGCCCAGCGCCTCGTTCAGTAGGTCTTGTATCCGTTTGCTCATGAGAAGGTCAGACGTGCGGGCGCCGACCGATATTCCCACGACCTAATCGGGATCGTCGGCTCGGTCCCGAGCGGCCTCCGCCTGCTCGCTCGCCGCCTGGTCGGCAAACTCGCGCGGCGTTCGCGGAGGCGCGCGGTCTCCGCCACGCCGCGCGTCGATCTTCGCTCTCAGCCGCTCGGCGCGCTGGCGCCGGGCCGTCGTCGTCATCGTCGTGCTCAGGCTCGTCGTCGGTCATGGCTTGCGGGCGAGGATCGCATCGATCTGCTCGCGCAGCGAGCCGGCCTTCGCCTGCGAGGACGCGGCGGTCTCCTTGCCCTTCGAGACCGCGGCGCGCAGCGACGGGTTCCTTGGCTTGAGGCCGTCGTCGATCCCCGGATGCTGCGTCGCGCCGTCGATCCACGCACGCAGGGAGTGGTGCTGCGCGGCGTCGAACCTTCCGAGGTCACGGAACTTCGGCTGGCTGCCGGTGAACCACGTCTGCTGCCACCAGTGGTTGCTGACGGGGTGATGCCAACTGAGGTAGCCGCCCTTGAGGATGGTCCGCGGCGCCGTGATCGCGCCCGTGAAGCTGTACCGAGCCCCCTGGATGCGAACCGGGTCGAAGTAGCGCGGCGTGTAGAAGTCCGACATCAGCACGTCGTTGACGGTGTAGGCGAACTGCGCTGCCTCGGATGGATCGCAGACCTCGACGAGGAACTCGACGCGTCCCTGCCCGGGCTTCGGCGACTGCCCTGGCACGAGGCGGCTGCCGAACGGGTCCGCGAGCATCTCGAGCAGTTCGTGCGAGGCGGTCAGCGACCAGCTATCGCTCATCGTGATCAGCGCGAACGGCTGGCCCTGGTCGTCGAGGTGGATGCCGGCGGCGCCCGGGAAGCCGATGTCGTCGCGCACGATCATCGGCCAGTAGCCGAGCGGCACGTCCTCGAGCGTCGGGAAGGAATCGACGGTGGCCTCCGCCTTCCAGATGCTGCGAAAGTCGCGGATCGCCTGTCGCTGCAGCGCGGCGGTCACCCGCGCCACGTCGCCCGGGTCGTGACCGTCCACCTCCGAGACCAGGGCGACGGAATTCGTCAGCATGGGTCCTCCTTCGGTCACACGGCGGAACGCTCAAACGATCCAACCACCGGCGGCAACGGCGGTCAACCCCGGTTATCGTTGCGCCAGGATGCGTAGACCGCTCTGCGCCGTGGCGTGCATGACACTTGTCGCCTTGAGCGTGCCTGCCGCCAGCTCGGCCGACGTCCTCGAGACCTATTCCGACCTCGCGTTGCGGCGGTTGCGTCCCGCCCCGCTCGTGCCGACCTCCGTGCCACGCAGCGTGGCTCCGCTCGACAGGACGATCACGAACTTCGGAAGCCGGCGCAAGAGCGGCTACGGACTGCGCATCGTCCACTACGGACCCAACGGGCCGAACGCGGTCATCGTGCTGGAGGGCGGGTCGTTCAAGAACCTGAAGGCCGCGTTCCGCGACGCCCGGCGGCTCGGCTTCAAGACGCGCCGCACGCGCGTGCGCGGGCACCGCGGCTACCTGCTGACCCGCCACCTCGGTCCGACGCAGTGGACGCTCCTGTGGGTCGAGGACGGCCGCGTCTACACGCTCGCCACGGGCACCCCGCGGAAGGTCCCCCTCAAGCAACTACGCGCCACGGCCGCCGCGCTCGACCACCTCAAGCGCGACTACATGGGCGCGCCGACCGATCCCAACAGCAGCGCGGAGGGGCAGGCAGTGACCACGGAGCACGCCGTCTCGACGCGGGTGGCCTGGGAAGCGCAATGCGTGGTGCCCGGCGGATCGGCCACGGAGATCCGCGTGGGCAGCGCCAAGGTGACGCTGCTCCCGTTCCAGGCGAACGCCTTCGTCTTCGACATCGGGCAGCACCGGCTTGGGACGGAGCCGTGGAGCGGCACCGTCGCGGGAACGATCTCGCCCTCCGCGATCGCGCTCACCATCCACGCGACCGGCACCATCGACGGCCTGACCTGCGACAGCGGCCAGTTCTCGTTCGCGCTCGACCGCCACAGCGACGGCTCGCGCTAGCCAGGCTTAGGCCCATTCGTCCACCATCGTCGGGTCGCGGGGGATTCGCGTCGATAGTGGATGTGATGCTCGTAACCCCGGGACCCGCTCTGACCTCCGCCGCGCGCGGGATGTACGACGCCGGACGCCGTATGGACACCGCCGCGTACAACGTCGCCAACGCCTCCGACGAGCCGTCGGATCTCGTCAGCGATCTCGTCGAGGCGACGATGCTCGCTCCCGCCGCGTACACGGCGAACGCGAGCGTGGCCCGCGCCGCCGCCGACATGCAGCGCGCGCTGCTCGACATCCGCGCCTGACGCTGCGTAGGATCGCGCGCATCCTGCGCGCGCCATGTTGCATCGGAGCATGACGTCCGGACACTGCGCGACCGGCTGGCAGCGCTTCGCGAACGCGGACTGGGCGGCCGCGCGTGACGAGTTCGCCGCCGCGCTGACCGACGACCCGGGCGACCCGGAAGCGCTCGACGGGCTCGGCCAGTCGCTGTGGTGGCTCGGCGAGCGCGGCGCCGGGATCGACCGCCGCCGCGATGCGTACGCCGCATACCAGCGCAAGGGCAGCGCGCGTGATGCCGGCCGGCTTGCGACCTACCTCGCCGGCGAGTACCGGATCGACGGCCGCCACGCCGAGGCGGCGGGCTGGATCGCCCGCGCGCGGCGCCTGCTCGCCGGCGTCGGCCCGGGCGTCGAGCTCGGGTGGCTCTCGATCGAGGAGGCGAAGCGGGCCGAGGACCTCGCCGACGCCGAGCGTCACGCGCGCGCCGCGCTCGCGCTCGCGCACGAGACCGCCGACGCGGACATCGAGTGCATGGCGCTCGCTCAGCTCGGTCGCGTGCTCGTTCGCCAGGGACTGGTCGAGCAGGGGACCGCGCTGCTCGACGAGGCGATGACGGTCGCGCTCGGCGGCGAGACGAGCGACCCGCTCGCGTGCGGCGACGCGTGTTGTACGACGCTCGTCGTCTGCGACGGCCTCGCCGACCTCGATCGCGCGACGCAGTGGTGCGAGGCCGTGGTCGAGTTCACGGACCGCCGCCGCTTCGTCCCCGTGCAGTCGTGGTGCCGTGGCATCTACGGCGCGGTGCTGATCCGTGCCGGCGTGTGGGACCGGGCCGAGGCGGTGCTCAAGGAGGCGCTCACCCGCCAGGCCGACCGTCGTCGCGGCGGCGGTCGTGCGCTGCCGCTCGCCGTGCTCGCCGACCTGCGGCTGCGGCAGGGCCGGACCGACGAGGCCGAGCAGCTGCTCGAAGGGCTCGAGGACGAGCCGGCGGCGCTCGCCGTGCTGGTGCGCCTGCATCTCGCGCGCGGCGACGCCGCGCTCGCCGGAGCGCTGCTCGAGCGCGACGGCGCGCGGACCGGCGGCGACGCCGGGCAGCTCGTGCTCCGCGCCGAGGTCGCACTCGCGACGGGCGACCTCGCCTCCGCTGACGAAGCGATCGAGCGGCTGCACGGGATCGCGGCCGCGGCCGCTCGCTCCGACCTCGTTGCGGAGGCCGTGCGACTCGCGGGCGCGGCGGCCAGCGCGCGTGGCGACGCCGTGACGGCGACCGCCCGGCTCGATGACGCCGCCCAGCGGTTCGCCGCCCTCAAGCTTCCCTACGAGGCGGCGCGGGCGCGACTGGCGCTCGCGACCGCCCAGGCGACCGCCGGCTCGCCGCTCGCGCTGGCGTCCGCCCGCGCGGCGCGCGACGGGTTCGAGCAACTCGGCGCGCTAGCTGACGCCGACCAGGCGGCCGCGCTGCTGCGCGGGCTCGGGGTCGCCGGCCGCACCGCGACGCGCGGCCAGCGCGACGAGCTCACCGCGCGCGAGCGCGAGGTCCTCGGCCTGATCGCGGCCGGCCTGTCGAACGCCGCGATCGCCGAGCGGCTTGTGATCGCGCCGAAGACGGCCGAGCACCACGTCAGCCGCGTGCTCGCGAAGCTCGGCGTGCGCAGCCGCACCGAGGCGGCCGCGCACGCCGTCCGCGCGGGGCTCTAACGACCGAGGCCGTGGGCGTCGAAGACGGCCTCCGGGTCGTAGCGCCGCTTGACCGCGATCAGGCGCTTGAGGATCTCGTCGGTGTAGGCGTCACCGACCGGCCGGCCGTCGTCGAGCGCGTTGACGTACACGCCGGCGCTCGCGAACGGCGCGGTGGCGTCGAACACGCGGCGCACCCAGTCGACCGTGGGCTCGACGGCATCGTCGCCGGAGCAGCCGATGAGCCAGGTGAACGCGCGCGCGGCGCGGTGGCCGAACGCGGTGTCGCCGGGCGCGACGCGGTCGACCGCGCCGCCCATCCACGCCGTCATCACATGGGACTGCGGCGTCGGGACGTCGGCGAAGCGGGCGAGCAGCGCTTCGATGAAACCGTCGCTGACCTCGGGGAGGAAGTGGAGCTTGTCGTAGTAGCGCAGGCCGGCGGGCGCCGTCTGGTCGAGCATCGACTGGAGCGCGACGAACGGCATCGGCGCGACGAGGTCGACCAACGGCGGGCAGCCTGCGCGCAGCGGAGCGAGCACGCGATCGCCCTCCTCGAGGTCGCCCGACCAGGCGACGGCGACGACCGCGACCGGACGCCCGTGATGCTTGGGCGGGAACGGAGCCTGCGGCGGCGCGGTAACGAGCACAGCGAACGCCGTCAGCGCGTCGGGCGCGTCGGCCATCAGCGCCCGCGTCGCCTGAAAGGCCGCGCGCGCCTGCTCCCACGGGTAGACGAGCATCCCGCCGAGCACGGTCGGCCCGACCCGGTGAGCCCGGAACTCGAAGCGTGTGACCACGCCGAACTCGCCGCCGCCCCCACGTAGCGCCCAGAACAGGTCGGCGTGCTCGTCGGCGGAGGCGCGCACGCTCTCGCCGTCGGCGAGGACGACCTCGGCGGCGAGCAGCGAGTCGACGGTCAGGCCGTGGTGGCGCATCAGCCACCCGATGCCGCCGCCGAGCGTCAGTCCGCCGACGCCGGTGTGCGAGATCTGCCCGGCGGGGACGGCGAGCCCGTGCCGCTGCGTCGCCTCGTCGAGCTCGCTCAGCAGCGCGCCGCCGCCGACGCGCACGACCGCGCTGCGCGGGTCGACGTCGATCCCGTTGAGGGCTCGCAGGTCGATGCACAGCGCGCCGTCGCGCACCGAGCGCCCAGACACGGAGTGGCCGCCGGCGCGCACCGTGAACCCCAGCCCGGCGCGGCCCGCCGCGCGAATCGCCGCGCCGACATCGTCGGCGTCGGTCGCGTAGACCACGGCCGCCGGGTGACGGTCGATCGCGCCGTTCCAGCCGGCGCGGGCGGCGTCATAGTCGGCGTCGCCGGGTTCCACGAGCCGGCCGATGAAGCCGTGGGCGCGGAGGCCGGCGGCCAGCGAGGAGGCGGGAGTCGTCGTTGTGTGCATGGTGCGCAGCGTCGCCTGCGGCCGCCAACGGAGCGTCGGGGGTCTCCCCCATCTTCGACCCCTATCCGGGTGTCACACGGGCGCCCGAAGCTCCTAACATTAGGTAAGTGAGTAAGCGCAGGATCTGGGTGCTCGACACCGCAACCAAGGGCACCGGCGCCGAGATGGTGCCTCTCGACTCGATCGTGAGAAAGCCGGCCCCGACCGGACGGCCGCTGTTCGTCCCGCCGAAGCCCCCGCCACGTCCACCGAAGGACCCCGAGCCGCCCGCGCCGCGGACCTTCAAGGTCCTCGACGTTGCGACGCGCGAGGTGCTCGCCGAGGGGACCGGCCCGCGCGCCACACTCGACGTGCTCAACACGGTCCGCAGCATCGTGGACGTGAACGTGTACGTGTGGGAGCCGACGCCCGAGCGCTGGCGTTTGCTGACGCTCGACGAGCAGCGACTGCTCTGGCAGCGCCGCGATCCCGGCGCTACTGGAAGGCCATGGTCATAGGTGCTTAGCCACCCGCTGGCGCGCGCGGTAAACGCGGCTCGTGATCGTCGCCTCGCTCGTGCCGAGGGCGTGCGCCGCCTCGCGATACGAGACGCCGACGATGTCGACTGCGACGATCGCATCGCGGAAGTCCGCGGGCAGCGCCGCGATCGCGATCAGCAGCTCACGGTGCTCGAGCGCGATCTCGGGATCGCCGCGCGACGACACGAGCGTCCGGTCCGGGTCGGCCGGAAGCGCGACCGTTCGGGGCCGCCGGCTCGCGGTGCGAAGGCTCGTCAGGTAGACGTTGCGCAGCACCTGCAGGAGATAGGGCAGCTCGTCGTGGCGACGCAGCATCCGAGGACGCGCGAGCACCCGCACGAACGTCTCCTGCACGAGATCCTCGGCGTCGTGAGGCGACCCCGACAGGGCCCAAGCGGCCCGGTAAAGCCGATCCCTGTGCTCCGGCAGCCGCTCCGGATGGAGCAAGCCGCTAAGCCCGGCTCCCCGAGAGGTTCGGGGCCCGACCCCCGTCAAGCGCCTGCAGGAACGCGTCCGGCCGCTCGAGCTGGGGCACGTGGCCGGCGTCTTCGATCACGTGCAGGCGCCAGTCGAGCCTGACGGCCGCGTGCTCGGCGAGAGCGACGGGGACGAAGCGATCGTGCCTGCCCCAGACCAGCTCGGGCGCCGGCGCGATCCGGCGAAGCTCGGAGTCGGGGACCTGCTTCGTGCAGCTCGCGACCAGCCGCCGCATGGCGCGCTTGACGTGCGGGGCGCGCGCCCGCGAGCGCACGTAGGCGCCGAACGCCTCGAACCAGCCCGGGTCCCGACCGCGCATCTCGTCCAGATCCAGGAACGCCAGCCGCTCGAAGCGCTCGAGGTTCCGTTCCGTCGGATGCAGGCCGAATCGGATGGCGGCGATCCGGAGCTCGGCCGGCATCCGGTAGGGCCCGACACCGGGCCCGCCGATGATCACCAGCCGCCCGATCCGGTCACCGTGGTGGGCCGCGAAGCGCGCGGCGAGCGTGCCGCCCAGCGAGTGCGCGATCACGGCCGGCGGTTCGTCGCAGGTCAGCTCCAGGAGCGCGTTGAACCACGTGGCGAACGTCGCCGCATCGAGGCGGTCCACCGGCGCGGACTCCCCCAGGCCCGGCAGGTCGGGGATCACGAGCCGGTGTTTCACGGCGAGGCGGGCGACGACCGGTGCCCACATGACGCCGCCGCACTCGATCCCGCCGTGCAGCAGGACGAGCGGCGGACCGCTGCCGCCCTCGAGCACACACGACGAGACCCCCGCCGCGTGCAGCCGTCGTTCAACTACGGGGACGCCGGTCAGGAGCCGTTCGCGGGAGAGCCGGGGAGAGTCGATGCCTTGAGCCATGGCCTCGACCGTAAGCTCGTCGCCGGCTCCCGGCATCGGGAGAACCGCCCAATCTCGCGCGGCCCACAAGATGGGCAATTCCCGCCGTGGGGTGGGAAGGATCTCGCGGCCGCGGGGTCTTGCCAGTCATGTCCCCACCAGGCCGGGCGGGATCCCGCGCGCAGCCGACCGATGCCGAGATCGCGGCAGTGGTCGGGCTGGCCGACGGGTCTCTGACGCGGCGGCAACGGCGGCGCGCGGAGGCGCTGCTTGCCGGGTCACCCGAGCTGCAGGCGGAGCTGGCGGCCCAACGGCAGGTCGTCGCCCGGCTGCGCGCGCTCGACACGCCCGCGCCGGCGGCTCTGCGAGGTCACGTGCTCGCGGAGCAGCACAGCCTTCACCGCCGCCGTCGGCGCCGGCGCGTCATCGCCGGCGGCCTCGCCGCCGGTTTGGTGTTCGCCGCCGGTCTCGCGGTGGTGGTCAGGCGGGCGGCGCGAGCGCCTCGTCCAGCTTGTCGAGCATGCGCTGCTCGCCTTCGCTGACGCGGACGGCGTGGAAGCCGAAGAACCCGCCCTCCTTGGCCGCGTTGGCGGCTTCCTTCGCTGAGTCCATGAGCCAGGCGCGGTACGCCTCGGCATCCTCCGGACTTGCCTTGGCCGAGACGATCCCGTTGGCCGCGGTGAGCTCTTCGAGGATCTCCTGGCCCGCCAGCGCACCCCTGGCCTTGAAGTCGCTCAGCGGGTTCTTGCGCGCCTTCGACTCCGCGGCGACCTCGCCGGCCAGCGCCGTGACGAGCTCGCCCCGATCGCCCTGCTGAGCCGCGCCGGCCACGGTCTTCAGCGTGGCCGCGGTCTCCTTGACCAACTCGATCGGGCCGCCGGGATCGGAGATCGAAATCGCCATCCCCGCGATGAACGGCGCGCGCTTGAGTCGCGTCCATTCCTCCTCAGTGAAATCCGTCTTGCCGGTCATCCCAGACTCCTCTCGCTCGGTCGTCGCCTCAGAAGTGTCTCAGCGCGAGCGGAGCTGAGCCGCAAGCGACCAACGTTCCGCGTGGGCCTGGGGTCATACCCGCCGTAACCCCACCCCCCAACAAGGAGTGACTCATGGCTTCCATGAGGATCCCGGCAACCCAAGTGCCGCTCGCGGTCCGCCGCCGGGCGGCGCAGCATCTGGAATCGGTGCGCGAGACGGAGATGGGCGTGAACGCCCGCCGTGCACGGCTCACCGATGACGTGGGCACGATCCTGCGGCCCGACTTGCCCGACATCGCCTACTACGAGTTCGAGGTCGCGCTGGGCAATGCTGCCGGCGCGGGTGCGCCGAGCTCGGGCTTCATCGTCGTCTCGGCCGGCACGCACGACTATCCCGTCCCGCACTGGAGCTTCGAGGTGGAGCCGGTGAGCCGGCGGCTCGACTCGCTCGCCCAGAAGAGCGGGAAGAAGGTCGCGCGGCTGTACAAGCTCGACGCCCTCTCCTACGTCGGCGAGGACGCCAGCGGCCAGATCGTGGGCCAGATCGGGCAGCTGCCGATGCCGATCGAAGGACTCCCCGCCGATCTCGAGCAGGCACGCGGGCAGATCACCTCCACGGTCGCGACGCCGGATAGCAAGCTCGCGGACGACTCGGACGCCGAGGATGTCAAGCACACCGTCACCCGGACCGGGGCGAAACCGCCGCGGATCCGGTTCCGCCCGGTCAAGTGGCCGGAGCTGAGGACCTCCTACGGAGCGACCCTGCGACCGTTCCTCGACGATCTCGAGCGCCGGGCGGCCGAGGCGTGGGCGATCGACGATCTCGTCGCGGAGTTCGGTGAGGGGATCATGACCGGACGGCCGCACCGCGTGGCCCTGCTGGAGCCGCAGGCGAAGGCCGTGCTCGCCGGCGAGGCGGCGAACGTCGTCCAGCTCAAGCGGATCGAGAAGCCGGGTGTTCCGCCGGTGCTCGAGCTGTCCGCCGCCACGACACCGTTCGACCGCGAGGCGAACGTCGACCTGACGATCTCGTACGCGAGCGGCCTGACGGAGAGCCTGTCGTTCTTCCTCGTCGCTCCCGACACCAAGTCAAACCGGCGCACCGGCGCCGGAGAGGAGTGAGAGCAATGACCTGGGACTACTACTGGGCCGCCGGCGGCGGCAACGAGCAGCCGGACTACAACCAGTTCCTGTACGGCAACTGCCAGGTGGGCTGCGGCCCCGTGGCGTGGGCGATGCTGTTCTGCTGGGGCGACTACCAGGCGGAGAACGGCAACTCCTACTGGGCCGGCCGGACCGGCCTCTACCGCCCGAACGGCGGGCGCAGCGGCAACGAAGTCGCGCCGCTCACCCAGACCAGCGGCGTCGAGAACGTGATCGAGGAGATCAACGACTGGGTGGACACCTTCTGCCTCGTCGGGCAGGGGGCGACGTATCCGGCGGACATGCACGAGGCGAGCGGATACCTGTCCGGGCGCACGAGCACGACGCTCGAGGCGCACTACAACGGCGCCGGCATCCACGAGACCCGCCTGCGCGACTACGCCCGCGACTCGATCAAGTACCGCGACACGCCGGCCGTCATCGGCGTCGGCTGGCTGACGCACTACCCCCTCGCCTACGGCTACGCCTACCAGGAGCGGATCGTCCGCTACTGCTTCGGCTTCTGCTGGGACGAGGTCGTCTACGACCGCTCCTTCTACCTGAACCAGGGTTGGGGCGGCGCAGGCAACGAGTGGATCACCGCCAGCACCTGGTTCTCCGGCGAGATCTATCCCTAGCGAGCGCGCGCCGGGTCCCCGGATCGTCCGGAGACCCGGCGTGTCAAACGTCCGCGCGCGCGTACTGGGCCCGACGGCCCATGCCGTACGAGCTGAGGTCGATCAGGAAGGCCAAGATGACGAAGAACCACTCGAACCCGGTCACATGGCGCCCGGATCCCCAGTCCCAGAAGGCGGCGTAGGTCAGCGTCGTCCACGGCAACAGGAAGAAGCCGAGCAGTGGAATGAGCCAGCTGTCGAACGCGCGGCTCAGGACGTCGCTGAAGATCCACAGCAGGAACAGAACAAGCCGCGGGGAGATCAGTGCCAGTAGCGCGAGGAGGCACCCCACGCCCGCGAGTTTCGCGTATCACGCGGGCCACGGCAAGCGCGCTCCCAGACGGCGGCCGGTTGCCACGATGACATCCTGGCCCGCTGGCGGTTGCATCCCGCAGCGGTCCGCAGATATGACTCCCGGATGGACGCCCCGCGCACCCGGCGAATCTGGCACTTCGAGACCGAGCCGCTGTGCGAGGCGCTCGATCTGGCCGGCGCATGGCAAGCCGCGGTGCGTATCCGCGTCGCCCACCGGGATGCACTGCAGCGCCGCCCGGAGGGATCGGCGTTCGACTTCCGACCGACGCGCGAGGACGTCGCGCCGCTCAACCTCGCGCTCGACACGATGCGCGCCGAGCGCGCACGCGAGAGCCACTTGTCCTAGCCGCATGCAGCGCGCCGTGACGATCGCTGCGATCGTGGTTCTGGCAGCGGTCGGGACCGGCTGCGGAGGCGGCGGGAGCCACCCAGCCGCTTCACCGTCCGCACCAGCCGTTCCCACTGTCACCGCCGCGCCGGCGAGTGCCGCGGGCCAGCTCTGCGGCGAGGCCGCCGGCCACGCACGTCCCGTCCAGTTCCGCACGCGCGACGGCGTCACGCTGGCAGGCGCCGTCGTCGGATCGGGCCCGGTCGGCGCGGTGCTGATCCACCAGTACCCGGACGACTCCTGCGGCTGGTTGCCGTACGCGCGCTACCTGGCTCGCCACGGCGTGCGGGCGCTGCTCTTCGACCTGCGCTGCTTCGGACATTCAGAGTGCGGCCGCGGCCGCGGCCAAGCGACCGTCGACGTCGCCGCCGCGATGGCGGAGCTGCGTCGCCGGGGAGCGCGCCGGGTGGCGCTGGTCGGCGCGTCGATGGGCGGCGCGATCGCGGTCGTCGCCGCTGCGCGGCTGCACCCGGCGGCAGTCGTCGACCTGTCGGGCGAGCGCGACACGACAGGCCTGACGCCCGGGATCGAGGCTGACGCCGGCGCCGCGGCGCCCGGCGTGACCGCGCCCGCGCTGTTCGCCGTGGCGCGCGGCGATCATTACGTGCCCGTGGCCGACATGCGTGCGGTGGCTCGGCGGGTGCGCTCTCGGACCCGCCGAGTAATCGTGCTGCCGCTGGTCGCCGGACACGGCTGGGCGATGCTGCTCGGAACGACGACGGAGTGGTCGCCGCTGGCGGCCACGGTCGCGGCCTTCATCCGCCGCCACGCCGGGGGCCGGTCGTAGGGCGACGGTCGCGGATTCCCCAGGATCCTGGGATGGTCTCGGGCCCGCGCTCGCGTCAGCGTGTATGGCTGGTGGCATGCGCATCAGCCTGAGCATCACCGACTTCTCGTTGCCCACCTCCGGCGCGACGCTCGCCGCGCGACTGGCCGAGGTCGCCCGCGCCGCCGAGGACGGCGGCCTCGACACGCTCTGGGTCGCCGACCACCTGCTGCAGGCCGACCCCAACAGCCGGCCGGATGCGCCGATGCTCGAGGCCTACACCACGCTCGGCTTCCTCGCCGCTCATACCCGCCGGCTGCGGCTCGGGACCATGGTCACCGGCGTCACCTTCCGCCCACCCGCGCTGTTGATCAAAGCCGTCACCACCCTCGACGTGCTCTCCGGCGGCCGCGCCTGGCTCGGCCTCGGCGCCGGCTACGCCACCGACGAGGCGCGGGCCATCGGGCTGCCGCTGCCGCCGACGGCCGAGCGGTTCGAGCGCCTCGAGGAAACCCTCCGCATCGCGATCGGGATGTGGGAGGGCGACACCACCGCGTTCCACGGCAGCCATTACCAGCTCGACCACCCGATCAGCTCTCCCGCCCCGCTGGCCCGGCCGCGCCCGCCGATCCTGATCGGGGGCATGGGTGAGCGCAAGACGTTGCGGCTCGTCGCCCAGTACGCCGACGCCTGCAACCTCTTCGACATCCCGGACGGCGGCAAGACGATCCGACACAAGCTTGAGGTGCTCGCGCGCCACTGCGACGACTTCGACCGCGACATCGACACCATCGACAAGACGCTCAGCAGCCGCCTCGCGCCAGGCGAGACGGCCGACCAATTCGCCGACCGCTGCACCACCCTCTCCGAACTCGGCATCGACCACGTCGTCCTCGTCACCACGGGGGCGTGGACCGACGCCGACCTCGACGTGCTCGGCAGCGCCGCGCGGCTGCTCGCGACGAACGACGGGAGCGTTCCGTGACACAGTTCGACTACGTCATCGTCGGCGCAGGTCCGGCGGGATGTGTGCTCGCCAACCGGCTCTCTGCGGACCCCGAGGTCAACGTGCTGTTGGTCGAGGCGGGCGACCGCGACACCAATCCGCTCATCGCCATGCCCAGGGGGTTCGCCGAGTTGTTCGGCGACCCGACGACATCGTGGCACTACCCCACGCGCCCGTTCGGGCCGTCGCAGCAGGTCGAGCACTGGGTGCGGGGGAAGACGCTCGGCGGCTCGAGCTCGGTCAACGGCATGGTGTACAACCGCGGCAATCGCGCGGACTACGACGCGCTCGAGCGTCTCGGCAACCCCGGGTGGGGCTGGGACGACATGCTGCCGGTCTTCAAGCGGATCGAGAACAACGAGCTCGGTGCCTCCGACGTCCGCGGCGCCGGCGGCCCGCTGCACGTCTCGACCGTCGATGGGACGGACCCGCTGCTCGAAGACGTGCTCACCGCCGGCACACAGCTCGGTTGGCGGCGGACGCGTGACCTCAACGAGACCGACGAGGAACGCATCGGCTACACGATGGCGACGATCCGCGACGGCCGGCGGTTCAGCGCGGCCAACGCGTTCCTGCACCCGGTCATCGACCGCCCCAACCTGACCGTCGCGTTGAAGACGGTCGTCGACCGCGTGGCCCTGGACGGCGCCCGGGCGGTCGGCGTGCGAGGGCGCACGAACGGGCGCGGCGTCGAGGCCCGCGCCCGGCGCGAGGTGATCCTCGCGACGGGCAGCATCGCCACGCCCAAGATCCTCCAGCTCTCCGGCATCGGTCCCGCGGACACGCTGCGGGCCGCCGGCGTCGACGTCGTGGTGGACAGCCCGAATGTCGGCGCCCGGCTGCGCGAGCACCGCGTGTTCATGCTGCAGGCCCGGCTCGCGGAAGACCTCGGGTACAACAAGGTGCTCAGCACCCAGGCCGGTCAGGAGGCGGCGGCGTTGCAGTACGAGACGTCCCGCGAAGGGCCGCTCGCGGCGCCCTCGTTCGACATCGTCGGGTTCTTCAAGACCCGCCCGGAGCTCGACCGGCCCGACGCGCAGATCCAGATCGCACCGTTCTCGGTGCTGCCGCTCGAACCTGGTAAGTCGCTCGAGATCGAGCGCGAGCCCGGCATGCTGTGCATCGGCTACATCCTGCGGCCCGACAGCGAGGGCAGCCTCCGCCTCACCGGGGCGGATCCCGACGCGCCGCTGGACATCGACGCCAACTACTTCGCCACCCAGCACGATCGCAGCACGGCGGTGGACGTCTTCCGCTCGATTCGGCGCCTGTTCGCCACCGCCCCGCTCGCGGACCGGATCGAGCACGAAACGGTTCCCGGAGACGCCGTCGAGGACGACCAGGAGATCATCGACGCCGGGCTCGACATGGGCTCGTGTGGTTACCACGCCATCGGTACCTGCGCGATGGGACCGAACGACGACGACGTGGTCGACCCTCGGTTGCGGGTGCGCGGGGTGCGGAACCTGCGCGTCGTGGACGCCTCGGTGCTGCCGATCATGGTTTCCGGCAACCTCAACGGGCCGGTCTCGGCGCTCGCTTGGCGAGCAGCCGACTTCATCGCCGAGCACGCCTGATGCCACACTTTCATGCATGGCGGTTGTCTCACCCGTCGAGGTTCTGCGCGACGATCTGGTCAGGCTCATGCACCGCGACGCCGACGTGCGCGACTTCGCACTCGACGCCTCCCGGATCCTCGCTCGCGCGGTGCCGTTCGAGGGCGTGTGCGTCCTTACGATGGACCCGGCGACGCTCCTTCCGACGGGCGAGGTGGTCGAGAACGGGCTACCGGATGCGGCCTTCGCCCGGATGACCGAGATCGAGCTTCGCGGAGAGGACTTCAACGCCTTCCGCTCGCTCGCGCTGTCGGAGCAGCATGCGGCGACGCTCAGCCAGGCCACCGGCGGCAACCTCGACCGCAGCGAGCGCCACCGCGAGGTCAGGGGCCGGCACGGCTTGGGCGACGAGCTGCGCGCGGCCCTGGTCGACGACCAGGTGACGTGGGGCGCCCTGACGTTGCTGCGCGGGTCCGATCGCGAGCCGTTCTCGCCCGCCGACGCGGTGCTCGTGGCGGAGGTTGCGCGACATCTCGCCGAGGGGCTGCGCCGGGCGGTGCTGCTCGCCGGCCACTCGCCCGCGCCATCCGACGCCGACGACGCCGCGGGCGTCGTCGTCCTCGCGTCGGACGACTCGACCGCGTTCGCGGACGAAATCGCCGCGGCCTGGCTCGACGAGCTGGGCGGGCACGGGTCGGTTCCGCCGGTCGTGAGAGCCGTCGCCGGCCAGGCGCGGACCGTGGTGGCCGGACCGACGCACGACGGCCGGATCGCCCGGGCGCGCGTGCGGGCCGCTTCGGGGCGCTGGCTCGTCGTGCGAGCTTCAACGCTCGGAGACGAGCCCGGCGCGCAGGTCGCCGTGATGATCGAGCCGGCACGCCCGCATGAGCTTGCGCCGCTCGCCGCAGACGCCTACCGGCTGACCGAGCGCGAGCGAGAGGTGACCCAGCTCGTCGCCTGCGGACTGCCCACCGATGCGATCGCCGCGCGGCTCCACCTGTCGCCGTGGACGGTGCAGGACCACCTCAAGGCGATCTTCGAGAAGGTCGGCGCCGGCACGCGCGGCGAGCTCGTCGCGCGCGTCTTCTTCCAGCAGCAAGCGCCACAGCTGTAGCCGCCCTCACGCTCAGCCTTGGACTGGCTCGAGGGTGCCCGGGAGCGGCCCGGCGCTCAGGAGCGCGGCCGCCAGCTGTGCCTGCTTCACCGTCGGCAGGCCCGACATGTTGGCGCCGGCCGCGCCATCGAGTCCGTCCGGGGCCTCCTGCCAGTTGATGTACGGCGTGGAGACGATCCGGTCGTCGAGCACGAGCGCCAGGTGCTGGGAGGTCTGGAGCGGGTCGCCCGTCACGGCCTGGTCGGCGCCGCGGTGCGCAAGCTCGCGCGTGAGCGTCGTGAACGCATGTTGCCCGGGCGGCGTGAGGGCGAACGCGACGGCCGGGCCGCCACCGGCGGGATCCCCGTCCGCGTGCGCGCTCGCGACGTCTGCGTTGGTGAGCGCGGCTTCGCCCCCGAGCGCGAACCACCCGCCGTCGGTCTGAAGGGCGCGCGCGCCGGGGGTCTTGGCGGCGCGCGAGCGCGCCTCGGCCTCGGTGACTCCGGCCGCATGACTGGCGCTCGGGCCACCCGTGACCGCCGGGTCGGTCGGCGCCGGGCGGCCGTCGGGGCCGAGCACAGAGCTCTCCCAGTCGTACATCGCGAAGCGGCCGGGCGCGGTCAGCGCGGTCACGTCGGCGCGCGCGTTGTCGGGAGCGGTGATCGTCAGCGTGCCGTCGCCGACGGTCACCTCGGCGGTGATGGCGGCGGCGTCCAGGCGCTCGCGCAGGATCTGCGCCGCCTCGGTCGCGTCGCCGGTCTGTACGCGATAGGTGAGCGCGACCGCGTCGCTCGAGGCCTGGGCCGGGATCTCGTCGCGGCGGTCGCCCGGCAGGGTCAGCACGAGGGTGGCCACGACCAGTGCGACGGCCGCCGCGGCCGCGACCGGCCGCAGGCGGCGCACGGCACGGGCCCGGCGACGGGGGGCCGGCTCGGCCGCGCCCGCGCGCAGCAGTTCGGCGCGCAGCCGCGAGATGTAGTCGGTGCTCATCCGTTCCCTCCAACTCGTTCGCGTAGAACCCTGAGACCGCGGCTGACGCGCTTGCGCACGGTCGCCTCGCTGAGCTGCCGGCTGTCCGCGATCTCCGCGTAGCCCTGGTCCTCCAGGACGTGGGCGCGGATCGCGTCGCGCTGGTCCTCGGGGAGGTCGTCGACCATCTGGATCGCGACCTCCTCGCCGAGCTTGCGGATCATCTCCACGTCCTCGGCGGCGAGCGGGACCGGTTCCATCCCGAGTCGCGCGCGCATCCGGTCCTCGGCCCGCCCGCGGCGGCGGTGGTCCGTCAGCTTGTGGTGGGCGATCGCGAACAGCCACGCCGCCGCCCCGGCTTCCCGTGGCTGGTAGCGAGAACGCGCCACGAGCGCGTGCGCGAACGTCTCGGCGGTCAGATCGGCGGCCACCTCGGGATTGCCCGTCCGACGCTGGAAGAAGCCCACGAGCGTGCGGGCGTAGCGGTCGTAGAAGCGGCCGAAGTCCTCCAGGTCGCCGGAGGTCAGTAGGGCGTCGTCCGTCGCGTCCATGTACTCACATCAATCGCACGAGCTGGCGAGTTTGTGACCGCGAGAGCGAAGCGACTCTCGCTAGGCCAGCGCGCACGGCGGAGCGTCTCGCCGAGTGGTGCGCAACACGCACCGCAAGTAGCACGCGAGGCCGCGACCCTGGCAACCCTCGAAGCGGGCCAGCTTGGAGCCGTACACGGCCGCGACCGCATCGGCAACGGCGCGCGCGTGGTCGTCGCGGACGCGGGGCTGCTGCTCGAGCTGGATCGCGGCGCCGCCGACCGCAAGGCGGTTGACGACGTTCCGCCTGCTGTCGCCGCCGTACTTCTCCTCCGGTTGCGTGATGTGCACCGCGAGGGACGGAACGGCGGCTTCGATCGCCGACTTGATCTCGAGCTTCAAGGGTTCGGGCGCGATGCCGCCAACGAGGATGTCGTGCGGAACGTCCGGCTGGTCGAACCCGTGGAACGCGACCGCGAACCGGAAACGCCGACCGATGACCCGCGCGAGCTTCGGAAAGCTCGCTTCGTGGAGATCCGTCGCGGTGATGTGCCAGTGACGGAACGCTCCTCCGCCCAGATACCACCCCCTGCAGATCCAGCCGCTGAGCGCCTTGTCGTGCAGGCGCGCGAGGACGCACACCGCCTGGTCGTCCGTCCGGCGCTCGATGTCCCCTCCATGGGGGGCGATGACGATCAATCCGCGGTTGACCCCGTTGTCGAACAGTCGCTCGACGAACTCCCCGTGGGCCTCAGCCTGAGCGTCGGTGAACGACGGGTGCGTGACGCCCGCATCGACCGTTCCAGTGAATCCTTCCGCCGCGCCCAGCCGCGCCAAGCCACGGTCGCCGATGCGGGCGATCGGCTCGAACGTTCCGGGGACACCCTCGGCGGCACTGACGGTGTAGAGCGCTCTCTCGGTGGCGCTCCGCGTGATCCGCACCTGGTGTCCGAGCGCGCGGCCGATCGTCCCAAGCAGGTCAGGGTCCGCCGAGCAGTGCTCCGGTCGCGACTGGAGCCCAGTCTGACTGGGGTCCGCCCTCTCGATCGAAGCAGCGTAAGCGCTGGACACGACTACTCACTCACCGAATTCCCGCTCCGCCGACTCTAACGGCTTGATGCCGGCGGCGGGCAGTGCAAGTGCCCAACCTGAGTGAAGGGCGTGGGGTCATACCCGCCGACAAGCCCATTCCCCCGGAGGCAATCACGATGATCCGCGGAGATCGGAACCGACAGCGTCGGCAAGGACGCGATCGGGATCGACGAAGTCGGCGCCAACGAGCTCGACGAGGTTCATGAGCACGAATCCGAGCAGGCGATCGTCGAGGATGGGACCGCGCACGACGGCGCGTACGGGATCGGCAGCGTTCGCGTGGCGTGTCTCTTCGACGATGAGGACCTGCTCAACGTGTCGATCGATTGGATCGACACCAACGAGCACTCCGAGCGGATGCTGGCGGACGTCGAGATCGACCGCGCCGTCACCGCCTCGGAGGCCGACTCGGCGATCGTGAGAGGCGCCTTCGACGGAGGCGGCGGCGCGGCGAACCCGGCCAAGTTCATCGCCCACGCCACCTGCCTTCAGAGCTGAACCGCCTCCTCCCACAGTGCCGGGCAAGCTCCGACCTGAGGAGGAGACGCGCGGGACGTTCGGGCGATGACGGGCGCGGCCGCCGGCCGCAGACTGGGCTCATGACCACCCAGCCCGCAATGACCAGACTCATGAAAGCCCTGGGCGAAGGCCTCGCCGTCGACGTCGACACCGCTCCCGCGATCGCCCTTCGCGACGTCCGCAAGGTCCACGGCCAGGGCGATGGGGCGGTCGTCGCACTCGACGGCGTCAGCGTCGACATCGCCCGTGGCTCGTTCACCGCGATCATGGGGCCGTCGGGATCGGGCAAGAGCACGTTCCTGAACGTCGCGGCGGGGCTGGACCGCCCGACGTCCGGCAGCGTCGCGCTCGGGGACACCGAGCTGGCGGGGCTCAGCGAGCGGCGGCTGACGATCCTGCGGCGCGAGCGGATCGGCTTCGTCTTCCAGGCCTTCAACCTGATGCCTTCGCTCACGGTCACCCAGAACATCGGCCTGCCGCTGCGCCTGGACGGTCGCCGTGCGCGGCGCTCGCAGGTGCGCGACGTCGCCGCGCGCGTCGGGCTGGACGACCGTCTGCGCCACCGTCCGTCCCAGCTCTCCGGCGGCCAGCAGCAGCGCGTCGCGATCGCCCGGGCGCTCGTCACCCGGCCCGAGGTCGTGTTCGCCGACGAGCCGACCGGCGCGCTCGATACCCGCACCGGGCGGGGCGTGCTCGCACTCCTGCGCGAGGTCGTCGACGCGGACGGCCACACGGTCGTGATGGTCACCCATGACCCCGTGGCCGCGGCGCACGCCGACCGCGTCGTCCTACTCGCCGACGGGCGGATCGCCGGGATGCTCGAGGCGCCCGACGCCGACGAGGTCGCCGAGCAGCTCGCGCACCTGGGGAGCTGACCATGCTGCGTCTCGCTATTCTCAGCGGCCGCGGCCGCCTCGGCACGTTCACCGGCGCCCTGGTGGCGCTGACCGCGTCGGCCGCGCTCGTGATGGCCGGCGGCATGCCGCTCGAGGCGGCGCTGCGCACCCATCCGCCCGTCGAACGCTACGCCGGCACCGCCGCCGTCGTGACCGGGCAGCAGATCGTCGGCGCCGAGCACGACGTGCCGCTCGGTGAGCGCGCCCGCGTGGACTCCGCGCTCGCGGCTCGGCTGGCGGCCGTCCCCGGCGTCCGCGCAGCGATCGGCGACGTGTCCGTGCCGGCCCGGCTCGGCGGCCGCGACGCCGTCAGCCCACGGCTGGAGCAGCGCCGCGCTGACGCCCTACGTGCTGAGCGCCGGACGCGCGCCGGCCGGGCCGGCGAGGTCGTCACCGGCTACCGCGCCAAGCTCGGCGCGCGGCTGCGCCTCGCGTCCACCGGAGCCGGCCCGCACCGTCACCGTGGTCGGCATCGCTCGCCCACGCAACCCCGTCCGGCAGCGGGCGGCGATCTTCCTGACCGACGCCGAGGCAACGCGGCTGGCCGGCCATCCGGGCAAGGTCGACGCGATCGGCGTGCTCGCCGGCCCCGGCTTCGACGCCTCGCGCCTGCGCGCCGTCAGCGGCCGCGCGGTGGTGCTCACCGGTGACGCGCGCGGCTGGGCCGAGTATCCCGAGCTC
Organism: uncultured Solirubrobacteraceae bacterium; assembly: GCA_963792385.1. Lineage (GTDB taxonomy): Bacteria > Actinomycetota > Thermoleophilia > Solirubrobacterales > Solirubrobacteraceae > DASSUW01. The sequence goes on from CAWBVZ010000007.1 coordinate 692,120, forward strand.
CAGGAGGCGCGGACCACGCTGATCGCCGTCACCGCGTCGTTCGGCGGACTGGCGCTGTTCATCGCGATCTTCGTCGTGGCCAGCACGATGGGTCTGTCGATCCAGCAGCGCGAGCGCGAGATCGCCCTCCTGCGCGCCGTCGCCGCGACGCCCGGCCAGATTCGCCGCATGATCGCGTGGGAGGCGGTGATCGTCGGCCTGCTGGGCTCGGCGGCGGGAATCTGGCCCGGGACGATCCTCGGCCGAGAGCTCGCCGAAGCCCTGGTGCGCCACGGCATCGCCCCGCCGAACCTCGCCGTCACCGCCGACTGGCTGCCGATCGCGGCGGCCGTCGCCGGCGGCGTCACCGCCGCCCTGCTCGCCGTCCTCGGCGCCGGACGGCGCGCCGCACGCGTGCCGCCGACCCTGGCGCTGTCCGACGCCGCAGTCGAGCCGCGGCTGCTCGGCCCCGGACGCATGATCGGCGGACTGATCGCGCTCGCCGGCGCGGTGCCGCTGTTCGCCGTCGCAAGCCACCACCAGCGCCCCGGACACGGCCGCGGCGACGTCGGAGATGACGGCGCTCTTCCTCGTCGCGGCGGTCGGCTTCCTCGGACCGATCGTGGCCCGCATCGCCGCCGGAGTGCTCGGGCCCGCCGCTGGCGCGGCTCGTCGCCGGTCGGCGGCTTCCTGGCGTCCGCGAACCTGCGCACCGCCACGCGGCGCTTCTCGTCGGCCAGCACGCCGCTGATGCTCACCGTCGGCCCTCGAGCTGCACCCTGCTGTTCAGCTCCACGACCATCGACCACGCCGTCACCGAGCAGCGGCGCGGCGGGCCTGTCCGGCGAGCTCGCCATCACCAGCACCGGCCCCGGATTGCCGGCTGCGACGCTCGCCGACGTGCGCGCCACTCCCGGCGTGCGCTCGGCGGTCGCGGTGACCCCGACGACGCTCGGCCCGAGCCTCGGCGTCTCCGACGACACCATCGCCGCCGCAGATCCTCACCGGCGGCCAGGGCGGCGGGCTCGACGTCGGCGTGACCGCCGGATCGCTCGCGACGCTGCACGGCGACACGATCGCGCTCGGGCGCCGCCGCGCCGACAGCCGCGCACGCCACGGTCGGCGACCGCGTGGCGGTCATGCTCGGCGACGGGACCCGCACGCACGCCACCGTCGTGGCGATCTACACCCGCGCGCTGGCGTTCGGCGACGCGCTGCTCGCACCCGAGCTCGCCGCCGGCCACCAGACCAGCCCGCTGCTCGGGACGATCCTCGTCCAGACCGGCGACCCGGCGGCCGTCGCGCGGCGGCTGCGCGACATTGGCCCCGCGCTACCCGGGCCTGCGGGTGAGCGACCGAGCCTCGCTGGCCAGCGCGACCGACGCCGACCGCGAGACCAACCGCTGGCTCGGCCCGCTGTTCGTCGCGATGATCTTCGCGTTCACGTCGATCGCCGTGGTCAACACGCTGACGATGATCGCGCTGCAGCGCGGCCGCGAGCTGGGGCTCCTGCGGCTCGTCGGCGGCACCGCCGGCCAGGTGCGGTCGATGGCACGCTGGGAGGCCGGCCTGATCATCACGATCGGGCTGGGCGTCGGCCTGGCGATCGCGGCCACGGCGCTGCTGCCGCTCAGCCACGCGCTGACTGGCAGCCTCCGCCCGTACGTGCCGCCCGCCAGCTCGCGGCGATCCTCGGCGGCTCGGCGCTGCTGGCGCTGCTGGCCCTGGCGCTGCCCGACCCGCCGGGCGCTGCGCGCACGGCCGGTCGAGGCGATCGGTGTAGGTGAATAGCTCGTCACACGCTCTCGGCCAGCCGGCCGGCGAGGACGTCGGCGACGTCGAACGGTGTCGGCTGGTCGAGCTGGGCGTAGCCGCAGGAGGCCGGGTCGCGGTCCGGGCGCCACCGCACGAACTGCGGCGGGTGCCGAAAGCGGGCGCCCTCGAGGTAGTCGTAGCGGACCTCGACGACCCGCTCTGGCCGCAGCGGCACGAACGACAGGTCCTTCTTGGGGTTCCACCGGCTGCCGCCCTCGGGCGCCTGTCCCATCCTCGCCGCCCAGCTCCACGGATGCTCGGCAAAGTCGACCACCAGCGGCTGGAGCTCGGCGAACAGCTCGCGCCGGCGTGCCATCGGGAACGCGCCGATCACTCCCACGGGGGCCAGCCCGCTCATGTGGTCCATCCACTGGGACGGTGGCGCCGCCGCATCGACGTAGAGGCCGAGAAGCAGTGACCCGATCGCGTTCGGGGCGGACTTGTGGACGCGGTAGCCGGCGACCACGCAATCGGCCGTTCGCACGTGCTTGATCTTCGTCATCACACGCTTATCGGGCTGGTAGGTGAGGTCGGCCCGCTTGGCGATCAGACCGTCGAGGCCGGCGCCCTCGAACCGGTCGAACCAGGCGCGGGCGATCGTCTCGTCGCGGGTGATCGGCGTGACGTGGACCGGCGGTGCCGAGTTGGCGAGCGCCCGCTCGAGCGCGGCGCGGCGATCCGCGAACGGCTGGCCCGTGAGATCGTCATCGCCGAGCGCCAGCAGGTCGAAGGCGATGAAGCTGGCCGGGGTCTCGGCGGCCAGCCGCGTGACGCGGCTCGCAGCCGGGTGGATGCGCTGCTGGAGTGCCCAGAAGTTCAGGCCGCCGTCGCCGGCGATGACGATCTCGCCGTCGATCACGGCGCGCGGCGGGAAGTTGCGCCTGACGGCCTCCACGACCTCGGGGAAGTAGCGGGTCATCGGCCGCTCCTTGCGGCTGCCGATTTCCACCTCGTCGCCGTCGCGGAACACGATCGAGCGAAAGCCGTCCCACTTGGGCTCGTAGAACTGGCCGAGCGGGATCGCGGCCGCGGGCTTGGCCAGCATCGGCGCGACGGGCGGCATCACGGGAAGCTCGATCCGCCCATGCTCGCACGACGCTGGCCAGGGAAGCCCGTGGATCAGTCGACCGCGGTCGCGTCCAGGAGGACCAGGAGCTGGGGCGTCGCAAGTCGCTCGACGCCGAGCACGCTGGTCACGAAGCTGCCATCCGTGGTGCCGACGCGATCCGGGATCGTTGCCCAGTGCTTGAACAGCTCGTCGACGTCGGTGGCGTAGACGTTGAGCCGTACGACGTTGGCGAGCGTCATGTCGGCGCCGGCCAACACGGCTTCCAGGTTGTCGAGCGCCAGTTCGAGCTGCGCGGCCATGTCGTCCGGGTGCTGCGAGTTGCCGTCGGCGTCCACCGAGTCCTGTCCGCTGCAAACGAGCTGACGCTGGTGCCCCTCGATGAGCTGACCTTGGGAGAAGCCCAGGTTGAGAGACCAGGACCAGGGATTGATCGGCGTGCGCTCCATGTTGTGCTCCTTTGGAGTATCTAACGGACTAATACGTGAGAAGTGAACCAGATTGCAATCTCACGTGCAACCCCGTTAGAGTGGAGAGGCGATGGCAAACGCACAACTGGATACCTGGGAATGGCTCGGGCAGCCGCTCGCCCTCGATCTGGCGAATTCGCTCCCTCAGATCAGGCCTGGAAAGACGCGCGACCTGCTGGCCTCCGACGACGACCTCGACCGGTGGCTGACGAGTCAGGCCGACCGCCTTCCGCGCGTCGGACGGCGCTCCGATCGCCTCGCGGCGTTTCGCGAGCTCCGCGACACACTGCATGAGACGCTGTCCGCGGCGGCCGCCGGCGACCCGCTGCCCGCGCACGCGACGCAGGCGCTCAACGCCGCGAGTGCTCGCTCCGACGGGCATGTCCGCCTGCGGGTCCGAGACGGGGCGCCGAAGGCCGAGCTCACCGGCTCCGGCACACCGCTCGACCGCACGCTCTCGACGATCGCGCGCTCTGCGATCGAACTGCTCGCGAGCCCGGATCGTGAGCGGCTGCGCACGTGCTCAGCCCCGAGCTGCGGGTTCTTCTTCTTCGGCCGGCCCGACCAGGAGTGGTGCTCGATCCCGTGCGGCAACCGCGCGCGCGCTGCGCGCCACTACGCCCGTCAGCGAGCGAACACGCGCTCATCCTCCCGAGACTGACGACGCACGTAGCCGGTCGGGGTGGTCACGCTGTCGTCGTGCGTTCGATCGCCGCGAGTACGAGCTGCTCGTCGACCTCGCCAGGGAGGCCGCTGACGCCAACCGCGCCGACGCGGCGGCCGCCCTCGAACACGGCGACGCCACCGAGGAAGAAGGTGAAGAAGGGATCGAAGCTCGCGCGCTCGACCGGATCGGCGCGCGCCTTCTCGGCGAGCTCCCGTGTCGATGTCGCGTCGCTGCGCGCGGCCGTGTACGCCTTGCGCTGCGCGTTCAGCCGCGTGTCCGGCGCCGCCCCGTCCATCGTTGCCGCCGCGACCAGCTCACCGTGCGAGTCGGCTACGAATACCGACACCGGGCCGGAGGCGTTTGCCACCACGTCGTCGACGATCTCCCGCGCCCTGGCCAGATGCATGGGGCGATCTTACGAGCCCGAGGGCACGCGAGCAGCCGCCGCGTGATCCCAGAATCCTGGGATTGTCAGCTTCCAGGCCCGACGTGACAATCGGCGCCATGCGCACCCGCATCCTGCTCCTCGCACTGCTCATCTGCGCCGCCCTGCCGATGGCCGCGCACGCCCGCACAAGAGTCGTCGTCGACGCCGATATGAGCTTCGACGACGCTGCGACCCTCGCCTACCTGGCGCAGGCCGACCGGCGCGGCGTCATCGACCTCGACGCGGTCACCGTCTCGCTGTCGGGCGCCGGCTACACGGGCCGAGGGCTGAGCCACGCGCGCTGCCTGGTGCGCAAGCATGGGCTGCGCGGCGTCCCGGTCTCCGACGGCGATGCGCTCGGCGCCAATCCGCTGCCGGAGGCGATCCGCAGCTACGTCGATCGAGTGGTCCACAACGCCGCCGCGCTCAGCGACGCGACGGCCTGCCCCGACGTTCCCACGGAAGGTCGCGCGGCCCGGATCCTGACCGCTCCGCGGGGCACGTTCACGCTCATCGCGCAGGGTCCGCTAACCAATGTCGCGCAGGCGCTGGCGCGCGACCCCTCGCTCGCGAGGCGCATCGAGCGCGTCTTCATCATGGGTGCCGGCACCACGCACGGGAACCTGTGCTGCGGCGCCGGCGACGGCATCGATCACGGGCAGGAGTTCAACTTCTGGGCCGACCCGGCGGCGGCCCAGAAGGTCTTCTCCGCCCTGTCGGGCAAGATCTACCTGACCGCGCTGAACGCCACCGACTTCGTACCGATCACGTTCGACTTCGCCGATCGGCTCGCGGCGGTCAACACGACCGTGGCGACCGCGACGGTAGTCACGATCCTCGCGGACCCCGACGTGCAGGAGTTCATGCGCCAGGGCCTCATGTACTGGTGGGATCCGCTCAACGCGGCCGCGGCGATCACCGGCCGTTTCGTGACCTACGAACGCACCCGGCTCACCGTCGTGCAGAGCGGGCTGGAGGCCGGCCGAACGGTGGTCGACCCGCGGGGAGCTCGGATCCGCCTGGGCGTCGCGGCCGACGCCCAGGCGTTCGAGAACCACTTCCTGGCCACGCTGGCCGGCCAGCGCTAGCCTCGCCCAGCGTGGCGGCGGGAGCGCACAGCATCAGGGATGCGACCGAGGCGGACTGGCCGGCGATCTGGCCGTTCCTGCACCCAATCGTCGCCGCAGGGGACACGTTCTCCTACGACCCTGCGATGGACGAGGCGACGGCGCGCGCGATGTGGATGGTCGCGCCGCCCGGGCGCGCGACCGTCGCCGTCGCGCCGGACGGGCACGTGCTCGGCACCGCGAACATGTACGCCAACCGCCCCGGACCCGGCGCCCACGTCGCCAGCGGGAACGTGATGGTCGCGGCCGAGCAGCAAGGCCGCGGCGTCGGGCGCGCGCTGCTCGCGGACCTACTGGAATGGGCACGCGAGGAGGGCTTCCGCGGCGTGCAGTTCAACGCTGTCGCCGCCTCGAATGTGCGCGCCGTCGGCCTCTACGAGTCGCTCGGCTTCGAGACCATCGGGACCGTGCCTGAGGCATTCCTCCATCCCACGGAGGGCTTCGTCGGGCTCCACGTGATGTACCACACGCTCGCTGTCAGCTGACCGCGCGCGGCGATCCGGTCAGCGGCGCGCGCGCACGCAGCTCGCGTAGTCCTCGCAGTCGATCCTCGAGGGCAGGTAGGCCGCCGAGCTGAAGGTCGTGCTCAGGAGCCGCCGCGTCGGTCGCCCGGCGACTCGACGCGCGAGGATCCGCGTTGTGGCCGACCGGTCCCGTTGCAGGTAGCGGTCGAACCAGGCGAGCAGGAAGTGTCCGACGCTGCGGAGTTGCTTCTCGGTCCCGCGAGACGTGAAGCTGCTGTGTTCGAAGCCGCGCATCACCAGGGTCATCGTGGACCGGCCGGCCGACTTCCAGAGTGCGTGGCCGGTCTTCTTCAGCTCCGGCACGATCAGCGCGGGGCGGTTGGCGCACGGCTGGTCCATGGCGAAGCCGAGGGCGGGCACGAGCGGCGTCACGCGGTTGCGGGGTCCACCAGTGCAGCCGACCGCCGCGGCGCGATCCCCTTGCGCGAAGCGCTTCAGCGAGTCGAGCGCGACGAGTGCGCGGACACCTGGTTCGTCCTGAGCGAGCATCGATGCGTTCGAGCCCTGTGAGTGGCCCGCCAGGCCGATGCGGTTCCGCAGGGTGATACCCCGGAAGGGGTTGGCGCGCGAGCGGAGCCAGCGCACGCCCGTCCGCACGGCCTGCTCGTGGCCGACCAGGTTGCCCTCGTGGGTCAACACGAGCGTCACGTAGCCGTGTCCGGCGAGGTGCCGCGCGGCCCACCAGAGCCCGCACTGGGAGCCGCCGGCGCCGTGCATCAGCACGACGCCGGGCATGCGCCCGAGCTTGCGCAACCGTCCCCCGGGCCGCAGGACCGTGCCTGCGTACGCGGGCCCGTCCCCCACCTGGACCGCCACCTGGCGCGCCACTGAGCGCCCCTGCCAGTCGAAGCCCTGCACGCCGGGACAAGGAGTGGTCTCCGCTCGCGCCGGGGCGGCGACGACGAAGGTCAGAGCGGCGATGCACAGTGCGAGTACGAAACGTGTCATGCGTTGGTAACCGCCGACCGCGGCGCGAATTACGGCGAGCCCTCAGTAGCGGGTGCGACGACACCGAGCGTGCCGGTTGCGACGGTGAGCGCACGGCCGCTCCGCTGGGCGACCGGCGCTGCTGCGACCACGCAACGCCCTGGCGGCCGTACCGCGACACGTAGCAGCAATCGCAGCGCTCGCGCTCCCGGCGATGGCATCCGCCTCGCCGGCTCGCGAGTGTGGCAACTACGGCTGGATCGAGGACGATGCGGTGACTGGCTCGACATGCGGTGAAATCGATGGAGCCGAGATCTTCAACGTCGCCACCCGCAAGGAGTACGCGGACGTCCGATGCACCCGCCGCGGCGGCAACGTGATCCGCTGGCAAACCGGCGCGTGACCACGGTCGGCAGCACCGAGTACACCACTGCGCCGGCACTCGTAGTCACCGCGCACTCCCCCTGAACGGTGAGCGTGCCACCGTAGGATGCTCGCACCCGTGAAACCGGTTCTGCTCGCGCTCCTCTGCCTCACCGTCTTCCAGGCCGTTCCTGCTGCGGCCCAGGCGCCACCCCTTACGCTCGAGGCGCGGGCCGACCAGAAGGGATACGTCGGCCTTCTGGTGACCGGACCGCCGGGCGCAAGCGTGACGATGTATGAGACGGTCGGAGGGGTGCCGTCCGAGCGGCTTGCCGACGTGGCGCTGGCCGCCGGGACGCAGGCCGACGTGCCGCGCGCCGCCCGCTGGCGCTGCTCGCCGCGACAGCGGACGTTCCGCGCCGAGGCGCGCACGACGGCCGGTGAGGTGTTCACGGCCGATGCGGCAATCACGACGCCGCGGTGCGCGAAGCGCTTCACCCTCCACGTCCGGCCGTCGCGCCCGCGCGCAGGACGACCGCTGACGATCCTGATGGTCGACCACTGGAAGGTCGGCGGAGCGAAGGCACGCGCGTGCCTGCGCGGACCCGCGGGCCGCAAACGGTGTCGCACGCTCGCGCTCGCCGACGACCGCGGCCGCGCCGCGTGGCGCTTCCGCCCGGGTATTGCTGGGCGCTGGCGGGTCCAGCTCCGCACACCGGGCGCGCCGACTCGGCGCGGCACCGCGCAGGTGCGGCCCGCCAGCGGCCGCCTTAGCCTGCTCGCCACAGGCGACTCGATGATCCAGATCATCGACGGTTTCCTCGCGAGCCGGCTGCAGACCGCGGCGGTCAGCGTGCACTCGGACGCGCGGATCTCCACCGGCATCACAAAGCCGTTCATGCTCAACTGGCCGGTACACGCGCGCGGCCAGGCGCGTCAGCTCAGGCCGAACGTGACCGTCGTCTTCCTCGGCGCCAACGACGGCTTCCCGCTCCGCACCCGATCGGGCCGGCGGGTGGCGTGCTGCGGGCGCTCGTGGGTGCGCGCCTACTCGCGGCGCGCGAGCGCGATGATGTCCTCGTACGCGCGCCACGGCGCGGGCACCGTCTACTGGGCCACGCTGCCGGCCCCTCGGAGCGCGGGCTTCCGGCGCGTCTACCGGGCGGTCAACGCCGCTCTGCGCGACGCCGCCGGCAGACACCCCGGCGAGGTCCACCTCGTCGCGCTCGCGCGCCGGTTCACCCCCGGCTACCGGTTCCGCCAATCGATCCGCTGGAACGGCCGCTGGGTCAGCGTGCGCCAGGCCGACGGCGTGCACCTGAACGTGGCAGGTGCATCAATCGCGGCGACGATGATCGTCCGCGCCATGCGGCGCGACGGCGTCATCTAGGGACATGGCGGACGCTCCGGTGGCTTCGCCCGTAGGAACGGCCGCAGCAACCGCATCATCCCGGCGGCACCGGCCGGCCCGAGATGGATGCCGTCACCCGCGAACCAACTGCCATGGCCGGCGCTCTCGCGGACCCAGTCGGCGACCGCCACCCGACGTGGGTACCGGCGGCCGGCGGCGCGGATGACCTGCGCGTCGGAGCTCGAACCGCCGCCGAGCTCGCGTGGCGTCATGAGCACCAGCAGGCGACGCCGGCCGAGGATGGCCAGTGCGCGCCGGACGTCGGCGGGCGTGACGACCCAGTTCGTTCCCAGCGCGACGATGACCACCCGGGGCAGCGACCCGCTGTGCCTACGCTCGCGCAGGAGGTCGAGCCCGGCAGCCATCTGGCGGCACCCGCGCGCGTCGACCTCGAAGCCTGCGCTCGCGAGCCGGTCAGCGGCGCCGAGCATGACCGAGTCGCCAACCGCCAGCGGCGCGCGGCCGTGGGCCGGCCGGTGGTGCGCAGCCAGGTGCTTCTGGGCGTCGCACGCCAGCGCAGCGCCCGGGGCCACAAATCCGAGGATGCAGGCGGCGCCGACAACCGCCGCTACGTTGCCTGCCAGCGGCGAACAGCACGCCTGAAACCGCATGGTCTTCCTAGGTGAACTGCGTATAGGTGTGCCAGATTCGAGCGTCGCCCTTCTTGCACGTCGCGCGCGCGTCGTACTGCGTGCGGATCTTGTTGAACCGCCGGTCGCTGCAGCTCCAGCCGCTCTGCACGCGACGGCTGCACTTGCCGGCCTTGCCGCCGGCGTCGAATCGGCACCGGTGGTAGGCCTTGACGACCTTCTCCGCCTTCCCGCAGGTCACCGTGCGCACCTTCAGCGCGGTCACGTAGGTGGCGCCGAGCTTTCGCTCCTTGCCCGAGATGTTGCAAATCTTCGCCGCATCCGCCTCCTGCACGGAAACACTGAGCATCAGCGCGGCGACGAGTGCGGCGGTAATGGCCAACATGGTGCGGAAACGCACAGGCGCGGGCATGAACTCTCCCTAGTGACCGTCAGGATGCAGGCACGCAGAGTACCCGCGCGAGCGGCACATGCCGGAAGACGGTGGTTTGCGCCGGCGCTCGCTGCCGCGAGCCTCGCGACCGCCGCTCCGGCGGCCGCCGCACCGCGGGTCGTGGACCTCGACGAGCTGCGTGGCACGCGCGTGGAGATTGCCGGCGGCGTGCGGCTCGCCGACGCCGGCGCCATCCTCGCCGCGACGGTCCAGCGCAGCGGCCTCGGCGCCCGTGCGGCAGTCGTTCGGCTACGTCACGACGGGACGGTGGTAGAGAGTTTCGGCGTTGACGGCGTTGCCACCGTAGGCCCGCGCGGCGGTACCGCGGTGGCGATCGCAGCCGGTGCGCGCGGCCGGCGTGTCGTCGTCGCAGTGCGCGTGCACGGTGCGACTCGTCTGATCGGCGTCGACGGCCACGGGCGCCGTCGGGCCGCCTTCGGCCGCGACGGCGTTGTGGCGCTCGGCGCGGCCGCGCCGCCGGCGCTCGCGGCCCGCGGCAATCGATTGGTGGTCGCGAGCGGTCCGGTGCTGGCGATGCTCGACGCTCGAAGCGGTCGCAAGGTGGCTGAAACGATCACCGGTGGGTGTACGACGCCGCGCACGGCGATGCTCGCCGGAAGTGGGCGGTTGATGGTCTCCGGCGATGCGGGCGAGGCGCCGGGCTGCCAGGCCTCGATCGCGCAATACGACGCCGCGACGCTCGAGCCGACGGGTCTCGCGCAGGTCGACGGCACGCGCGCGCTCGTGCTGGGACTGCCCGACGAGCGAGACATCTGCGTCGCCGCTCAGGCCGGTGACCGCGTTCGCACCCGGCGCGTTGATCCCGCTCGCCTCCTCAGCGGCGACCTGTTCGCGGGCGCATCGGCGCTCGCGGCGCCGGAACGCCTCGCGGGCCTGGCAGCCGACCCGGGCGACGGCTGCAACCTGCTGCTCGCGCAGCCATCCTCCGGCGGCCGCGTCGTACAGGCCGACCGCCGCGGCGCTGCGGCAAGCGTGACGGCGCTGCCGCGCTCGTTCCGGCCGAGCGTCGTGTTCGTGTGCCGCAGCCACGTACTCACGGCCGGGGTGCGGCGATCCAGGGGTCGGCTCGTCGGCGCGCTGGCCGTCGTGCCCAGGCATCGCCATGACTGAGCGGCACGCGATCGCCGCCGCGATCGCCGCGTTCGCCCTCCTGCTAGGCGGCTGCTTCGGCGGCGACGAGCAGCACGCTCGCGCGCCGGCGGGTACCGATGAGCCGAGCGCAGTGATCGGCGTGCCGATGGTGATCTTCAAGCCGACGGACGGCGTCATGGTGCGGGCCACGTTCACCCGCAGCGGCGCGCTCCGCGCCACGCTCAACGTCGCAGGCCGCGCACAACCCGACACCGACGTGCTCGTCTCCTCAGGCTGCGCCGCCGATGCCTGCAGCGACCGCGTGCGCTCGCTGATCGACGGCCGGTGGGAGGCGCACGTGGTCGTGACGGCCCCGGGCCGCCTGCCGCGTGCCACCGTGGAGGCCGTCAATTCCGCCGACCCACAGGACACGGCGAGTGTCCAAGTCCGGCTGCGCGGCAGCCAACCCCCGGCGCCGCGCACGCGGCCGTCTCCGACAGCGCCGCCGACCGCAGCCAAGACGCCCGTCCCGACCGCGGTGCCCAGGCGCCCCGGTCCGCGGTCGCTGATCATGATCGGCGACTCACTCGCCGAAGGCACCGAGCCGATCATCCCCGGGCTCCTCCCGGGCTGGCAGGTCCGCATCGACGCCGATGGCAGCCGGCCCCTGGGGGCCGGCATGCAGATCCTCTCCAACACGGGGCTCGGCGCTGCGCCTGCGGTCCTCGCCTTCAGCCTGTTCACCAACGACGACCCGCGCAACGTCGCCGCGCTCGACTCGGCCGTGCGCACGTCCGTCGCGAGGGCCGGTCCGCGCGGCTGCGCGGTCTGGGCCACGATCGTCCGCCCGCCGCTCAACGGCGTCAGCTACAACGACGCGAACCGCCGGCTGCTGCAGCTCGCGTCCGACCCCGCGCTCGCCCCTCACCTCATCGTCGTGCCATGGGCGGCGGCCGCCACCGCCAACCCGGGCTGGCTGGCGTCCGACGGCGTCCACGCCACGCCGGAGGGCTACCGCGCCCGCGCCCAGATGTACGCCGACGCCGCCCGCGCCTGCCGTACCTGACGCGGTAGCGGGCTGGATTCTCGGCGGACCCTGCCGACTACTGAGTGTCGGAGGCATCGCCCCCGGTGCGCCATGCCACGTCGCTGAGTTCCCGGAGGTCAGTCATGCGTGTGATGCGCACAGTCGCTATGTACATGTGCGCGTCCCTTGCCGCGCTCCTCGTGGTCGCCGGGGTGGCGGACGCGAGTGCCACGCCGTTTACGAAGGCCTGGGGCTACGGGGTGACCACCGGCGCTGCCCAGTTTGAGATCTGCACGACGAGTTGCCGCCAAGGCGTCAACCCCGGAGGTGGACCCGGCGGCGCCCTTTGGTATCCGAACGGCGCGGCAGTCTCGCCGACCACGGGCGAAGTCTTCGTCACGAACGAGCTGCATCGTGTCGAGGTCTACTCGTCCAGCGGAGGGTTCCTCCGTGCGTTCGGAGGTGGCGTAGCCGGCGGATCGGGCCCCCAGGTGTGCACCACGAGCTGCTCCTTCGGGTCGGGGGGAACCGGGCCTGGCGAGATCCTCCAGCCGTGGGGCATCGCCGTCGACGGGTCGGGCAAGGTCGTGGTCAGCGACTTCTTCCACGACCGCGTCTCCGTCTTCACGGAGGCGGGAGCGTTCGTCCGCACATTCGGCTCGGGTGAGCTCGACATGCCCCGCGGCGTCGCGCTCAACGGCGCGGGGAACGTGCTCGTCGTCGACTCCGCCCACAGTCGCGTCGTGGAGTTCACGCTGGCCGGGGCCCTCGTCCGCACGTTCGGCGCCGACGGGACGGGAGCCGGTCAGCTGCAGAACCCGGACGGGATCGGCGTCGGCCCGTCGGGGAACGTCATGGTCAGCAATTCGGAGAACCACCGGGTCGACGAGTTCTCACCGACTGGAGCCTTCATCCGAGCGTTCGGCTACGGGGTCAGCACCGGCGCGGCCTCGCTGGAGGTCTGCACCTCGACCTGCCGTGCCGGCATCGCCGGCGACGGCGACGGGCAGTTCGACAATTCGGGCGGTCTCGCGGTCGACGTCTCTGGCCGCGTCCTCGTTTCTGACAACCTCAACGGCCGCATCAACATGTACACCGAGACCGGGAGCTTCCTGGAGTCCTTCGGCAGCCTTGGGAGCGACGCGGGAGAACTCGGCGGCGGCGCGAAGCTCGCGGTGGACGGCGCGGGCAACGCGATCGTCGCCGACACCTACAACCACCGCGTCGACGTGTTCGACTACGTCGAGCTTGACGCTCCGACGGGCGTCACGGCAGTTCCCGGAGCTTGGGAGATCACGCTCACCTGGAACCCGGTCGAGCACGCCGAGGGCTACAACATCTACGCCGACGGGATGCTCGTACAGCAGGCCGGCAGCTTCCTGCACAGCACGTCCGTCTTCGCGCTCCCCGGCCAGCCGAGCCGCTACGAGGTCGCCGCGTTCGCGCAGGGCGTCGAGTCCCCGCGCTCAGCGAGGGTGACAGCGACGGCCACCGACTTCCCGCAGTCGCCGATCGACCCGGAGCCGCCGACCGACCCCGCCGTCGCCGCCCCGGCCAGGCCGAAGCTCAAGAAGCTCACGGGCACGACGGTCACCGTCACGCTGCCCAAGGCCCGAAACGGCACCGTCCTCGTCCTGTACCTGCGCGCCGCCCACGGCACGCGCGTCAAGGTCAAGGGCAAGCCCAACCGCCAGCGCAAGCTGACAGTCAAGCGCCTCAAGCGCAACACCGGCTATCAGCTGACGCTCGTCGCGGTCAGGGGCGGCCAACGGTCGGCCGCCTCCGCGCCGCTGAGGTTCAAGACCAAGCGCCGGTAACGCCCGGGAGCTTCGCGCGACATCCAGCACCGGCTGCCGTCATCGGCGCCCGGTGCTGTGGGACCACCCCGATTCACACTAAGCCGGCCGTCAGAGGCCGTCGACTCGGTAGACGTCTCCGGTGACTGACACGACGTACGCGGTGCCTCCGACAAACTCGACCGACGTGGGCCGGTCCAGTACGAGTTCCCGTCCGCGGCGGTCCACGACCGGCGTCAGGTCGCCGTGACGCCCGACGACAACCAACCGTCCCGTGTCCGGCTCGGCCCGGGAGCCCTCACCGACGCCATCCCACTGACCCTGTGAGAGTCCGTAGAGCCTGCCGTGCGGCCCCTGCTCGACGTCGATGAGCATGCTCGCCCCGTCGGCTACCTCGCGCGGTTCCCGTCCCGAGCGCAGAGCGACGACTCTGCCGTCCTCGGGGTCGTGCGGGATCGGGCCCATTTGGGTGACGAAGACGCTGCCGAACGCCGCTTCAAGTCCGGTCGGGACCACGTTCCCGAACGTGGCGAGCTCGTGGATCCAGCCGTGCCGGCCAACCCACAGCACCCGGTTGTGGTGCCCATCGGTCACCAGGAACCCGCCGCGGTAAGGCTCCAGCGCGAAGTGCACGCCGGTGTCGACGAAGAACTCTGGGTCCGGCGGGTTGTCGATCGACCATTGGCCGAGATCGGCCACCAGCGTGTTCGACCCGTCGCGTTCGATCCGGTAGAGGCCGTTCTCTGCCTCCGGATCACCGAACGGTTCACCGAAGATCGAACCGCTCACGAGCGTGACGAGCACGTACGCCGTGCGACCCGCGAACGCGACGTCGACCGGTCCCCCGATGTCGAGACCCGGAAACGCCTTCGGTGGCAGCCCGTCGGCATACGGGGTCACTCGACCGGAGCGGCGGTCGATGCGCAGCACCGCACCGGCAACGCCGTCCGTGACATAGAGCGCCCCGCCGGGACCGATCGTGCTCCCGGTGACGAAGTCGTCGTTGCCGAACTCGGCCAGTCGGGTCACCACCGGACCGCTCCGGTCGTGCGCGCTGACCATCGGCGCGGCCACCACGGCCGCCAGTCCAGCCGCAGCGATGAACAGACCAATCCGACGCACGACAGGCATAGGCCCGCCTTCTCTCGTGGGTCGCTAACGCCGAGTCGCCACGGTGCGGGTGCCGAGTCTGAGAGGCCCCCAACTGCAGCTCCTCAGATGTGATCTTGAACCACCGTCACCCAGCGGTCAAGCGTGCGCTGCGAGCTCCGCGTTAGCGCTTCGTGGCCGCCCGTTGCTCGGTGCCAGGCGTCCTAACACCAGGGCTCGTGGGCGAGCCGCCGCCGTCGCTGTCACCCGAGAGCCGGACAGCCTCGAACAGCAACAGTCCGAGACCGGCCTCGACAACATCGTCGGCATGCGGGTCCCTGGCGATCCGCCTGGCCGCGGCCGCCTCGATCTTCTCCGCCTGCGCGAAGAGCCTGTCGCACGCCTTCGACAGCAGTGCGAAGCCACGAGCGTCCAGCCGCAGTTGCTCGCGGCGCAACTGCGCGTCGGCGCGATCGAAGCCGCCGGCCGCCGCCGACGCCTGGCAGTACGCGGCGACCACCTCTAACGACGACCCGAGCACCGCCTGCCTGGCGGCCGTCGGCGCCTGCGCCCAACCCTCCGCCGTCACCGTCGGCCGTTCGGTGGCGCGGTAATAGTGCTCGACCGCTCCCCGCACGGGGGTCTCGTCGACAAGCTCGATCAGGCCGACCTGCTCGAGTGCGCGGACGTGATACGCGACGACGCCGAGAGTGGCGCCCAACCAACCCGACAGCTCGTTCGGGGACGCCGTGCGCTCGTCCAGCACCGCGAGGATCCGCACCCGCAGCGGATGGCGCATCGCCTTCACGTACCGCGGATCGTCAACGCTCTCAATTCGCTTCATTCCGGCTCCATCCGTGTGCGACCCGCGCGGGCTTCATACCCGTGACCGCGGCAAACGCTATCCGGATTGCGTAGCCGGACCCCACCCAACGGGTCAGTCCGGCGGATCTTCTGCGCGTTTTTCTCGCCATTGCAGCAGGGGTGCCGTTCAACCTCACCGGTAGGCTGATCGTCATGGCAACACGCGCGCGGTCCGCTGCTCATCAGCGCCGCATGTAGCCGTCCGCATGGCGTTCGCAGCCGACGACGCTCGCGCCTACGTCGCCGCAGTCCGCTGGCAGTTCGCCAAGACGATGCCCCAGTGGCCACACGAGTACACGGTGCGGGAGTGGCGACCCGATCTCGAGCGCGAGTTCCTCGCGTTCGCCGTGCTGATCCGTCGCGACGGTGCCGTGCAACCGTGGCCGCGCGACGCACCGACGCCGCGCTACCACCACACCTACCTGGAACTCGACGGCTGGGAGTACTGGACCATGGGCGCGGCGATTCCCGACACGACCGTGATCAACCGGGCCCTCCTCACGTAGCGTCCGCCGGGTGAGGCGTGCCCGTCTCGTCCTGCATCAGTGAACGGCGGCAGCTGTCGGACCGTCAACCACGCACGCCGATGCGCCCGACGGCGCCGGTCAGACCGACGCACCCGATGCACCCGACGCAACCCCTGCAGTTCACGCATCCGATGCACCCGACGCAGCCTGCGCAGCCGACGTTGGCAAGCCCGGCGAGTATGCCGGCCGAGCCGACGACACCGACGCTCAGCGCGACGGCCGCGCTGCCGACGACCGCAGACGAGCCGCCGACGCCGACGCTGCCGAACACGCCCGAGGCGCCGACGACGCCCGCAGAGCCGATCACACCGGCCGCGCCGACCACTCCGGCCGAGCCGACGACCCCCGCGGCGCTCGTCACGCCGGCTGAGCCAACAACCCCTGAGGAGTCGACTACCGCCGAGTTCCGGGCGTGCGACTCATCGGCCGCGTCCGCGTGAGCACCACCGCTCTCGTCGGCGCTCACCGGGCCTCCTCGACGGCTCGCGGCAGCCGCCACGAGACCACCGTCGACGCGCCGTTGCCGATCATCGCGACACCGTACTGGAGATCAATCCTGGACGACCATCGCGAGGCGCCTGAGGCTGTCGCACAAACCACTCGTCGATCGCGGAGGCGATCGTCCTCGCCAGTTCTTAGGATCGCGGGATGACCATCGTGCTCCGTGAGATGACGCGCGACGCGGCCGACGCGATCCTCGCCGGCGAGCGGCCCGGCGGCGTGCGCGTCGCTGACGACTACCCGACGGAGTTCTCCGCGGGCGTGGCGCAGTACGTCGGCGCCGTGGGGCAGTTCGGCCCCTACTTCGTCCAGCGCCCTGAAGATGACCTCGTGGTCGGCGAGATCGGTGGCGCGTTCGTCGATGAGGAGGGGACAATCGAGATCGGCTACGCCGTCGTCGAGTCGCAGTGGAACCGCGGGTACGCGACCGCGGCCGTCGAGGCACTCGTGACGAAGGCGCGCGAGGCCTCCGAAGTGCGTCGCATCGTGGCCCACACGCCGCTCGAGCGCCCCGAGAGCGGCCGGGTACTCGAAAAGGCGGGCTTCGCGATCGTGCGAGAGACCGATGATGCGGACGAGGACGGGAACGTCGTGCGTGTCAACGAATGGGAGCTGGCGGTCTAGCTCCGCGGCGCACGTCGAGCCGCTCGCTTCCACGCGAGGCTGCCACATAGCGCAGCGCACGCTGACCCTGGGTTCTCAGCGCTGGCGCTGGATCGCGCCGACATCGTCCGCGATCGTGACGAGGACGGCGTCGATGCGGACGAAGAGCTCGGTCATCGTCCTTGTGTGCAGTGCGCTCCAATCGTCATGCGCACGCTCGTGTTCCCCCTTCAGGGACCTGCGCGCCGCAGTGGTGAATAGCGGGTCGATGTCTCCGAACAACCAGACGTGAAACTCGGATAGTTGCTGTTGTGCTTCCGCCGACAGCAAGCGTTGGGCACGACTGACGTGCGCCCGAAGCCCGAACAGCTCCTCGAATGAGGAATCCTCGTAGAGCCGCCAGGCAGCCGCGAACTGCTGTTGCGACTGGCCCGCGTAGTACGAGACAGCGAGGATCTTGCCGGCGAGGCGCCACAGATCCGTGCTCACGCGATCCAGGAACTCCGTCTGGGCCTCGATGAACTTCGAGTCGCGAGCGATGTTCTCCTCGGCTTGCCGCTGTCGGACGACTCGCTGCTCATTCATGCGAGCCGCGATGAACGGCACGAGCAGGCCGGTAAGCAGGCCGGCCGCCAATAGGAGGATGAGATTGTCGACCAGCGTCATCGCTTCCCGCTTCGCGTACACAAGTTCGCCACGCCGGGACAAACCCATTCCCGCCTCGCACCCTCTCAGGGCGGACCGCTGGTCGACAGCACGTCCCGGGAATGCTCGGCCTCCGGAGGCGTCTTCAGGGATGCGTTCCTGCGATACGACCACTGGAGGCTCCCGTGTCGAACGCATCTATCCGCCGCCTTGCTACGGGCTTCGCGCTCGTGCTACTGGCGGCATTCCTGATCCCCGTCGGCGCCCAGGCGGCGACCACCCGCACGCTCGTCGAGGTGTGGGACGCGAGCGACGGCGCCGAGCCGATCAGCGGCTGGGAGGGATACGCCGCGGCGAGGGTTACCGGCGATCCGCGCACCAGCCCGTGGCCGGCCTGGAACACGACCCCGCTCTCGGGCGTGACGCGCACGACGAAGATGGACGCGCTGACCGCCAACGCCATGAACGTGGCGAGGACGATCTGCGTCGTCCGCGGCTACTGCGGACGGAAGGGCGGCTTCGGAGGCCGGCCGTACGTGGCGTGGGACGTGCTCGGCAACGATCCCGACGCCGACGCGCCCGGCGGCGACTCCAGGGCGGACCGCGCCTATCAGTACGTGACGATCGACGACAGCGACATCCTGCGCGGCGCCGGCAACCCGAACCTGCCCTACAACGACGTGATCGCGCACGAGTTCGGCCACATCATGGACGCCGAGTACGCCGGCGACCGGGCCTCGAGCCAGAACCTCGAGGGCGACGCCGTCGAGGAGGCGATCGCCGACATGTTCGCCTACGACTACGACCGCGAGAACGCGACGATCGGCGAGGACCGCGCGGGCGGCGCCGGCCGCGACTGGGCCAACCCGAACGCCATCATGCGCGACGGACAGCCGTACCCGGACCACATGAGCGACTACGACCCGACGCCCCCGGACGACGCGCCGCACTTCAACTCCACCATCCTCAGCCATGCCTACTACCTCTTCGTCCAGAGCGTCGGGCACGCCAAGGCGGGCCGCGTGCTCCACAACGTCCCCCAGCGGCTGAGCCCGCATCCGACGTTCAATCAGGTACGCCTGGCCTTCAGCCAGAGCGCCCATGCGATCTACGGCGCGACCATCAGCACCAAGGCCATCGCCGCCTTCACCGCCGTCGGCCTCGCCCCGCCGCCGCACGACGAGCCCGACTGCGGACCGCACGCCTGCTGACCGCTAATTGCCGCAGTCGCGTGTAAGCACCAAGGGCCGCCGTGGTTTGTAACCGCGGCGGCCCTTACAAAGCAATCGCCCACGGGGACGGTCACCCGCGCAGGGCGGACGCTCGGTCAGATGGGATCGAGCGCGAAGACCTTGAACTCGCGCGGCGTCCGTGTCGCGTAGATGTCGAAGCCGGCGTACTGCTCGCTCATGAGGCTCCACAGGCGCGCGCGCTCGCTGCCCGCGACCTCGCTCGCCCGCACGCGCATCCGCCCCCGCCCGATCTGCACCTCTGCTTCGGGCGTCACGAGCAGGTTGAGCGCCCACGCCGGCGGACGTTCGCTGCCGGTGTTGGACCCGATCACGACGAGGCGACCGTCGTCTCGCGTGTACATGACGGCCGTGCGACGGGGTTGGCCGGACCGCCGCCCCACCGTCGTCAGGACGAGCACAGGTCCCCGCCCGAAACGCCCGCCAAGCCGGCCCCCACTGAGGCGGTAGACGCCAGCCTGTGCCCTGCCCGAAGCCTTCACACCCCGATCCGGCAGCGTCGAGGTGAACCACGCGAGGAAGCGGTCGCTCAGCATCCGAGCGAGTATCCCCGTTCGCCGCCTCGACGGCCAGTTCCGCTTCATGCAACGCAGCAGTGCGGCGGAGGTCGCTGCTGACCACGCCCTGGTTAGCGCGTCATGGCAGCAGCGGGCGCTGGACCTGCGGTGATGACGGAGGACGCAGCGGTTGGGTGAGGTCGGCGCGGACCAGCAGGACGTCGTGGTCGGTGTGCGTAGCCGGCACCACCTGCGCCGAGGGCGAGCGGACCGCGCCGTGTCCGTAGATGCTCTGGAGTCCCGGGGCCTGGTCGGCGGAACGGTCGGTTCGTGTCCACGCGCGCTCGGGGGCGCACGCGCGGCGCCGGTTGACGTCACCCCCGAATAGGACCGTTCGGGTAGCCGCTCGACGTTCAAGGACCGCGGCGAGCTCGGCGCACTGGGCGTCGTTCGCGGCCGCCTCACTGGCCGAGCGAGTGGCGAGGTGGGCGGTGCACACGTCGACGCCGACTCGGGTGGTGACGCATAGCCATCGGCGCCACTCGCTGCCGGCCTGCGCCTCGAAGTCGTGGCTGTCGGTGCTGTCGATGGCTGCCTTGGTGAGCACCGCATCACCGAAGACTCCGCGGCCGCCCGGTCGCACGCACGCAAGCGGCGCGCCCGAGAAGTTCACTCTCGAGAAGCGCACGTGGTAGCCCGTCCGTCGAGCGATTCGAGCGACGTCACGGTGGCAGGTCTCGTTGAGCGTCACCGCGTCCGGGTCCGCGTCGCGGATCCGCGCCACGGCCTCCTGCACCCCGGCCGGGTAGGCCACCTTGCCGTAGCAGCCGGCGAAACCGGACAGGCACAGGTTCATCTGCATCAGCGTGTAGGTCGAGCGACCGGCAGCCGGCGCGATCACAGGCCCACCCCGTGACGTCGACGATTCGCGCGCCAGGGAAACGCTCGAGCCCGAGAGCCCGCCGCGGCCGGTCATGGCGAGAACGAGCGCGCATCCCACTGCCACGCGGAGCACGGCCATGGACCGGTTCGAGCGGTCGGCGGCGGGTCGGACGATGAGACTCGCGATTTTTCGGCGGTCGATGCGCCGCACACCTCGTTGCACACGTCCTAGAGCGCACCGGGCGGCCGGTTGGATCATCGATCGCGTGGATTTCGTGACCGACTGTCATCCGGCGTGAGGCGCGGTGATTCACGGACGCGAAGGCACGGATTGCGGGTGATAATTCGTCCTCGATGTCCTGACGACTGAGGAGCAGAGCATGGGCGTGATCACCACCACCGACGGCATCGAGATCTTCTTCAAGGACTGGGGCTCGGGCCAACCGATCGTTTTCAGTCACGGCTGGCCCCTTTCGGCCGACGACTGGGACACCCAGATGCTGTTCTTCCTACAGCACGGCTACCGCGTCATCGCCCACGACCGGCGCGGGCACGGACGGTCCACCCAGACCGGCGACGGTCACGATATGGACCACTACGCCGACGACCTGGCGGCGCTGACCTCCCATCTCGATCTCCAGGACGCCGTCCACGTCGGGCATTCGACCGGCGGCGGCGAGGTCGCGCACTACATCGCCCGACACGGTGAGAGCCGGGTCGCGAAGGCTGTGCTGATCAGCGCGGTGCCGCCACTCATGGTGCAGACGGACGCCAATCCCGGAGGCCTGCCCAAGACCGTGTTCGACGGCCTTCAGGCCCAGCTTGCCGCCAACCGGTCCGAGTTCTACCGGGCGCTGCCGTCGGGGCCGTTCTACGGCTTCAACCGACCCGGCGTGGAGCCCTCGGAGGCGATCATCGAGAACTGGTGGCGCCAGGGGATGATGGGTGGGGCCAAGGCCCACTACGACGGCATCGTCGCCTTCTCCCAGACCGACTTCACCGAGGACCTCAAGAAGATCTCGGCTCCAGTCCTCGTGATGCACGGCGATGACGACCAGATCGTCCCGTACGCCGACTCTGCGCCGCTTTCCGCCGAGCTGGTTCAGAACGGAACGCTCAAGACCTACAAAGGGTTCCCACACGGCATGCCCACAACGGAAGCGGAAACGATCAACGCGGACCTACTGGCATTCCTGCAGTCCTGAAGAACGAGGACGAGTGGCTACGTGCGCGACGGACAGTCCGGGGCGCCCGATTGGGCGCCCCGGACGTACGCCGGTTAGCGCGTCAGCACCAGCGCAGGCCCGGAATCGGGTCGTAGTTCCCGCCGCCGGACACGTACGTGGCGGGGAACCAGCCCCAGCCCCGATACGTTGAGGAGTAGGAAACGTCGCCCTGTGTGTACAGCCAGACGTTGTTGCGGGCGTTTCCAACCGGTGGGTTTTCCCCGAACCGCTGCTGGCAGACGAACCAGTTCGTGCCTGCGTAGAGGTAGCCCGTATTGGCATCGAACAGGTGCGTGTAGCCGGCACGGTAGTTGTGGCAGTACCGGGTGGCGTAGCTGAAGCCGCGGTAGTCCTTGACCGTCGGTCCGTTGCTGCTGCAGCCGGACGCCGCGAGCGTGCTGCTCGCAGACGTGGCGGTATTGGAGGCGAGGTCCGGGGCCTTGGCCGGCGGCGCGCCCGCCGCCGAGGCCGAGGCCGCGAGCACGCCCGCGCCGAGCGCGACCGCGAGCATCGCCGTCAGGGCGGCGGTGATCGTCTTGATCTGCATCAGAGGTCCTTCCCATCGTTTGCACGTCGACGACCAGAGCCGCGGTCCCTGCCCGCCGCCCGACACAGTGCGATCCGGTTGTTGGAGAAACCTTGGGATCGCCTTGCGCTGCGCACCACGGATGGGGGTAGGTCCCCTGCGTGACACCACGGTGCAACGCGGACCCCGCTTCAACGGGGCACGCGCCATTGCCGCCGCCGTCGTCTCCTACGAACTAAGAGGGCCTGGTTGCCCACATCGATTCGTCTCGGTTCTCAAGGGTGGCCACCGAGATAGGAGTGGACTGCGGATACCACGACCGATCCTTCTCCGACGGCCGAGGCGACTCGTTTGACGGAGCCGGCGCGGACGTCGCCGACGGCGAACAGCCCGGCGACGGAAGTCGCGAAGGTGTCTCGGGTCGTCACGAAACCCTTGGGGTCGAGCTCGACGCCCGCGTCGTGAAGCCATGCGGTACGTGGCACGGCGCCGATCATCAGGAACAGTCCACCGGCCTGTAGTCGGACGTCTTGTTGCCGGTGCTCGTCTCGCCAGGTGAGTTCGGACAGACGCTTCTCGCCCTTGGCCGACGTCAGGTGTGACCGAGGGTGGACGGTGATCCGGTCATGGTGAGCGAGTCTCTGCGCGAGATAGCTGGACATGGTTTCGGTGAGGTCGTCACGCCGGATGAGGACGTGCACGTGGTCGACATGCTGCGCGAGGAACAGCGCGGCTTGCCCGGCCGAGTTGGCGCCTCCCACCACCACCACGTTCTGACCGACACATGCCCGCGCTTCGAGTTCAGTCGCGGCGTAGTAAACGCCGCGACTCTCGAACTCGGCGACACCTGGGATCTCCAGTCGGCGGTACTGCACGCCACTGGCGACGACGACGGCCCGGGCGGCGACGTCGTCGTGGTCATCGAGTCGGACCTGAAACCCGTCCGGGTTGCGCGACAAGCTGGTCACCGACCGAGGTGAAACGAGCCGTGCCCCGAACTTGACCGCTTGCAGCATCGCCGACCGGGCCAGCTCGCTGCCGGCGATTCCGCGTGGGAAGCCGAGGTAGTTCTCGATCCGCGACGAAGTGCCGGCCTGCCCTCCCAGAGCGACATCCTCAGCGATGACGACATCGAGTCCTTCGGAGGCCCCGTAGACGGCAGCGGCTAGGCCTGCTGGTCCAGCGCCGACTATCAGTAGATCGCAACGCGCTTGGTCGGGCAGTCCGGAGAGGTCAAGGCCGACGGCGGCAGCCAGATCGCGAGTCGTCGGTTGCGTGAGGATGCGTCCTCGTCCGGTGACCACGGCGGTTCCCGTTTCCGGGAGCGCACCCGTCGCTGCCACCTCGGTCCACGCGGACGGGTCCGAGCGCAGCACCGTCCGATAGGGCACGTGATTGCGCTCGGCGAACTCCTGCAATCGGTGCATGTCGCGATCGTCATCGCCGGCGAAGACCAGGCCACCCTCTCCCCAACGGGTCAGCAAACGTCGCCGCGCATCCAAGGCAGAGAGCAACACGTCACTCAGTTCTGTCGAGGTCGCCACGAGCCGGTTCAGGTCCGTGACACGCACTCGCAGCAGCGTGGTGTGTGCCATGGCAACGCCGGCAAGGAAGGCTGGCTGTCCCATCAGCATGCCGAGTTCGCCGACGAAGTCGCCGGCCTCGACCACGAACCTGACCCGGTCGCCTCTCCGGTCTACGAGACAGACTCCGCCGGCGAGGACGAGGTAGAGGTCGTAGGCATCGCCCGCGTCCCACAACATCTCCCCGGGCTCGGGTCGGATCACATCGCCGACCGACTCCAGCAGCCCTCGGCCCTCCTCATCGAACTCGGGCCACGCCTGAATCTCGACCGGGTCCGCACGCTGAGACGAGTAGCGGGTCCGCTCGTCGGGCGTTGGGGTGGCGCTCACGCGCCTGCCTCCGCCGACGCTTGGCTGTGATGTCCAGGCAAGGAGTTGAGCCTAGGCGGTGGTCATCAGTCGACGGCCGCCGACGCTGTCCGACGATGCGGCGTCGTCGCCGCGGCGCCAGTCCCAGCTCGTCGCCCCGCGCTCAGTCTGACCCGACCGCGGCGCGGACGAGCGCCGGAACGAACTGGCCGTCGTCGTCGATCGCGTCGTCGTTCCAGGCGACGGCGACGGTGACGCGCTCCTTCGGCAGGTACCAGAGCCCGCTATGGGTGCCGAGGCCGTTGCCGCCATGGCCCCACAGCTCGTGGTCGTCGACGGACCACTTGGCGAGGCCGAGGCCGTAGCCCGACCAGAACCCGCCCGGATGGACGTCCTGCATCTCCTGCAGCGAGGACGGCTCCAGCACGCGGCCGCCGAGCAGCTCGCTGCCCCAGCGAGCGAGCGACGGGACGTCGCCGGCCAGCGCGAGGGCGCCCGAGAGCATCGTGACCCACCAGCGCCGGGGCAGCACCCCGCTGCGGTCGTTCGCGTCGACCGGGCGACCGAAGCCGTCGGGGTACACGTACGAGTGCGCGTGCGGGCGCGCCGGGCGCTCGCCGGGCTGGAACGCGAGGCCGTCGCCGCCGGGCGCGCTGAGCACGTCGCGACGGGCGAGCGCCGCGATCGGCGCGCCGCCCGCACGCTCGACGATGAGCCCCGCGAGCACGAACCCGGCGTCCGCGTACTCGGCGCCCTCGGTGCGCGGGCCAGGCTTGCCGGCGGCGGCGACGAACTGCTGCCGGGTCGGCGCCACCCGCGGGTGGTCGAACACCCGGATGAAGAACGCGCGAGGCGGGTCTTTCATCCCCGACGTGTGGCCGAGCAGGTCGCGCACGGTCGCCTTCGGGTCGCCACGCCAGGCCGGGTACCAGCGGCGGATCGGATCGTCCAGGCGAAGGCGCCCCTGCTCGACGAGCCGCATCGCGGTCAAGGCGGTGACGATCTTGGTGATGCTGTCGAACGGGATCGCCGTGGCCGTGGTCATCGCCTGGCGCGGGTGCAGCACGGCGTCGCCGACCGCACCCGACCACTCGCGCCCGTCCGCGAACACGACCGCGGCCGTCGCGCCCGGCACGCCGGTGTCCTCGACCTTGTCCTTGAGCGCCGCGTCGAGGCGGTGGGCGGCCGCGGGCGAGTACCTCACCCCAGGCTGCCGCACCGCCGCGCCCTTGTCCGATCCCCCGCAGCCGGCGAGCAGGAAGAGCACGGCCCAGGAAACGGCGAGGCGCAGGATGTTCCGACGCTACAGGACTTCGATCGGTCAAACTAGTGGCGCGCCGACCGCCTCGTTCCGATTCGCTGTCGAGCTCGGTCAGGCCGACGAGCATCCGCATCGTGGTGGTCTTGCCGGCACCGTTGGGGCCGAGGAAGCCCGTGTCGGCGCCCGGCTCGCAGCCGAACGTGACATCGGAGACGACGGCGCGAGCGCCGTGCCTCTTGGTGTGCTGCTCACCGTGATCATGTCCGCAGGCTCGCGGCGGCCGGCGTGACGGCTGCGTTCGGGGATCGCCGCGCAACGCGAACGATGATTGCGCTGACGGCGAGGATCGACAGGAGGCCCACCCACTGCAGCGGGTCGCCCATGCCGTCACCCCAGTAGGGCTTGGAGGGCCCGACTTCTACCGGGATGACGTGAAAGAACGTGAACGCGGAGATCTCGATCCACGCGACCACCAGGGCCACTCGGGCCGCGGATCGATGCCTGAACGCGACCAGGACGCCGGCGATGAGGACAGCGACGAGGCTTGAGAGGTGCTGCGGCTTGGCGAACGTTTCGAGCACTCCGGCCGACGGGTAGATGCGCAGGTCGTCGAAGACGGCGAGATTGAGGATCAGGAGCGCGAGCAGGGCGCCGGTTAGGCCGAGCAGCAGCCGGGCGGGGCGCCCCGCGGGCTTGTCCATCTGTGAGCTGGTGTGAGTTGGCATGACCGGAACATAACTAAGTTATTGCGACGCGCCTAGTACGGCTACCATGCGTGCGTGCCCACCGCATCGACCACGCGGGAGAGCCTGCTCGACGCTGCGCTGCGCCTATTGGAGGAGCGCGGACCCGGAGCTCTGCGCATACGCGACTTGGCGGAGGCGGCCGAGCAGTCGACGATGGGCGTCTACACGCACTTCGGGTCAAAGCAGGGGCTGCTGGAGCAGCTCTACCTGCACGGCTTCCGACGCTTGGAGGAACGGCTCAACAGCGTCCCCTCCGATGGTCAACGCCGGCAAGAGCTGCTGGCGTTCGCTCTGGCCTACCGCGCGTTCGCACTCGACAACGACGCGCTCTACGGACTCATGTTCGAGCGGGCGACCCCGGACTTCGTCCCGTCGGACGCCAGCCGCCTGGCAGGACTCGCGACCTTCGAGATGCTCGCCACCCGCGTCGCCGATTGGCGACCCGATTTCACCGACCCGGCGGCCGACGCGCACCTCATCTGGGCGACCATGCACGGCTTGGTCACCATCGAGCTGATGCACCGGCGGTGGGGTGGCCCCCTCGTCGCGCACCTGCAGGGCGACCCAGAGCAAACCTACGCGACGGCCATCGGCTCGCTACTCGAAGCGCTCCACGGCCGCTAGGGAAGCCGCTACCGCTTCCACACCCCTGAAAGCCCGAGCCGGCCCACCCCACCCGCCTCCTCTGGTGTGGGACCACACGAAGGGAGAGGAAGCGCCGGAACATCCTCGCTTGCCTGGGGACCGTGAGTCCGCATGAGAGCCCGAGGACGTCGACGCCGATTGCCAGGCGTGGCCGCTCGCTTGAGACCGGCTAAGCCTCGCCCTCTAACGTGCCGATTGTGTTTCGGCCCAGCCTGCTTCCCGTGCTTGTCTACCGCGACGGTGCAGCGGCGATCGACTGGCTCACGCAGGTGTTCGGGCTGGACGAGCTGCGCCGGGTGAGTGACGAGCGCGGCGCGGTCCTGCACGCGGAGCTGCGCTGGCAGCACGGCGCCGCGATGGTCACCTCGCTCGCCGCCGACGACGACGGCTCGCTGGCCGACATGGTGGGGGCCAGCTGGGTGTGGGCGGTCGTCGATGACGTGGACGCGCACCATCGCCGCGCGGCTGCGGCCGGCGCGCGCATCCAGCGGCACCCGACGAGCGTGGTCGCCGGCACGCGCTCGTACCGCGCCCTGGACATCGAGGGCCACCGGTGGACGTTCAGCACGCACCGGCCGGCGCCCGGTCCCTGACCTCTGCGCTGGCTGCGCAAATTGCCCGGCGTGAAGTCGACCGGTCAACCGGGTGCGCTCTCGGTCCGCTTTCGGCGATCGAAACCGCGCAAATTGGAGCGGAAAGCGGACTCAGCGTGACGCCTGTATCGACCCCGTATCCGTGCGATTTGCAGGCGATTCCAGGCGTTGCTGCGCCGTGCGGAGCCACTTGCTATGCAGAAGGTCGAGGGTCGAGTCCATTCAGCCGCTTCGTGCGAAAGCCGCGCTTCGGCGGGATTTTCTACTTCTTGGGCACCGGAGCACATAGACTCGGCCGCGTGCGACGGATCGCCGGGATGCTCGTGGGTGTTGCGCTCGCGATGCTGGTCGTATTGGGCTCGCTTCCGGCGCCGGCCGGCGCCGCCGACGTTCCTCGGCTCGGGTACGTCGGTCGGGTAGCAGGGACGAAGGCGTTCGTCGGTGTCGTGGTTCGCGGGAAAGTGGTGATGGCGTACGTGTGCGACGGCCGCAAGCTTGCGCGCTGGTTCGAGGGCTCGTTGCGGGACGAGCGCGCGCGCCTGCGAAGCGGGTCGGGCGGCCGGTTGACGCTGAAGGTCGGATCCGCGCGGCGGATACGAGGCGTGCTGAGCCTGCCCGGGCGCAAGAGGCTTCGGTTCGCAGCATCGGCGGCGCGAGGCCGCGCCGGGCTGTTCCGCGACGAGCGGGCCGTGACCCGGTCGGGCCGGCCTCGGCGAGCGCTGACTGGCTGGGTGCGTCTCAACAACGGCCGGGTGCGTGGCGCCACCGCCACCAGCCGCTACCGGATCGGGCGTCCGTCGCCCGCCATAACCGTCCTACTGGATGCGGCCACGGGCGGCACGATCAACGCGCCCTCAAGTGGGCCGGGGAGCGGTCAGCGCGTCACCAGCGCGGCCTTGCCGATCTGCAGGTGGTTCGTCGGCGCGACGACAAACACCCGCCGGCCGCTGACGACGCCGGGCTGTGGGATCCCGCGCGCCGGCATCGTGCCGAGCCGCCCGGCCGGACCGAGCGTGCTCTCGCGGCCGAGCGGATTCCCGCTCTCGCAGGAGGCGCTCGCCCTCTTCGCCGACAAGATCGACGACCAGACCGTCCGCCGGCGCAAGGAGGTGTTGCGACAGGCTGGCCGGTCCGACCCGGCGGCCATCTCCGAGTCCGCGCGCGCGAAGATCGCCACCCGCGGGGCCGCGATGCTGGCGGACACCCGCCTGCTGGATGCGGCCGAATCGCTGCGCCGCGGCACCCCGCCCGAAGTGATCGCGCGGACGGAGGCCTATGCGAACCTCGCCCGAGCGCAGCTCGACAAAGTCCGCAGCCTGCTGCCGGGCTACGACCCGCTCGTCGCGATCGCTGCCGCGAGCACCGCTCGGCTGGTCTCGTTACCGGTGCGTCGGACCTTCGTCGGACCTTGGGCCGAGACCAGCAACATCGTCACCGAGGGCGACGACTGGGAGTACGACGACAGCTCCTACGACATCTGCGCCGGGATCCTCTCCCGCTGTTCCTTCCTCCTCAACATCGTCTCCGCCGCCACCCGCGTTCCCGCGCACGTCCGCGCCGGCTTCAACTCCAGCATCACCTGGGACCGGCAGCATCTGCTCGCCTTCGACGTCCCCGCCAACGCCGGCCGGGTCCAGGTCGACATTGAGGGCAGCCACGTGGACCTGCAGGTAGACACCGAGGACTGCTTCGGCGATGCGGCCGGCTCGGCCATGCACCACTACTCGATCTATGAGGTAGGAGGCGACGGTGTCGTCGACCCCTTCAACGACACGGAGGTCACCGGTCTGTTCTGGAGCGAGTACTTCGACGAGGATGACCCCGGCCTGACGCCGGAGACCTGCATCCCCGAGCTGGCCCCACCCGCCCTTGAAGCGCCGGTGCTCAACGTCATCGGCGAGGGCGACGCGCTGCTCGAGTTCACCGCGCCGCCCGGCGGTGGTTCCTACGTCCTCTCGGCCGGCGTCCGAGCGCACGCCAGGGTGTTCCTCGGCGGAACCGCCATCTCACAGGCCCGGGTCGGCGTCGACAGCGTCACCATCAGCCACGGCTGACTCGAGCATGGGCCGGGGTGGATTCGAACCACCGCGCGACGGATTACGAGTGGTCACTAATAAGCTCTATTTGGCTCTAGAATGCGGGAGTTGGCGCCTGTTGTGTCCCGTTCGTTTCCAGGGAGTTCGACGAGTTGGGAACACGCTGGGGAACACAAGTCACGAGGTCACACTGGGTTCGTAGGCTGACGTTTCTCATCTGTCCTCGCCGCGCCCCAATCGCGGCCACAGACGTCTGAGTACGCCGCCTCAGCCGGTACGTTCTCCGTGTGCCGGCGTCGTTAGCCGAAGCGGGTACGAGCTCTCACTCAAGGCGGTCGACGAGCAAGAGAGCCGACTGGCGGACCTTCGCGGGCGGACAGGGACGCTCCTTGCCGCCGCCTCACTCGCCGCATCATTTCTCGGCGGCCAGTCGATTCGCACCGGCAAGCTCCATCTCCTCGGCGTGCTCGCGATCCTCGCGTACCTCGTGTGTGTCGCCGCCTGCATCAAGGTCCTGCTCCCCCACCGGCTCGTGTTCTCGTTCAGGGGATCTGTGCTGCTGCGAGCCGCTCGTGACGCGGCGGTCGACGACCTCGAGGACGCGCTCGAGACCGCGATGGGCTGGATCGAGCTTCATCGACGCCAACCGCTCAGAACTCGACGCGCTCACGCGCTGGTACACCGGCGCATGCCTCGCGCTAGGCCTGGAGATCGTGTTGTGGCTGCTCGGAGCCCCGGGTATCCTCGATTGACGATGGCCACTTCGATCGTCACCGCACCTGCCACGGCGTCCGAGACGCCGAAACCGCAGATGCCCAAAGAGCCGCCCCCGGGCTTCGGCATTCCCGAGAAGCGCGGCAGCACCCCCGACGATCGCTAGCCGCCCGCCTGAACGACGTCCACGCATCGAGGCGGCCGAACCGCTCGATGGATACGTCCTGCGACTGCGGTTCAGCGACGGCTCGACGCGCGACGTCGTCTGGCCGAACGGAGCCGACATGGATCCCGACGTTCTTCGCGGCGTCGAGCCTCCAGCCTGAACGTCGTACCGAAGACCACCGCCAGACCGACCACACCGATGCACTCGCAGAGTGCTTGGACCAAGGCGCGCCGCTAGCGGCTTGGAAGCCGATGGTCTCCATCGGCAAGCTCGGCCGCGGACAGGCGCGGTACTACCTCGACCAGGCGCAGGAGCCCATGTCGGCAGCGGCCGCGGTCGCGTCGGGAGTCGAGGACTACTACACCGGCGGCACCGAGCCGGCCGGCACGTGGGTTGGAAGCGGGTCGCGCGTCCTCGGGCTCCAGGGCGTCGTCGGGCCTGACGAGCTCCATCGCATCCTCGCGGGCCAGCACCCGAACGACGGCGAGGCGCTGAGGCTCCGTGGATCGGTACCCGGCTTCGACGTGACGTTTTCGGCACCGAAGAGCGTCAGCGTGCTCTTCGGCCTGAGCGAGGAGCCCATTCGGAAGGCGGTCGTGGCGGCTCACGAGCGAGCCGTGGCCGAGGCTTTCGGGTACCTGGAGCGATCGGCAGCCGTCGGCCGTCGGGGCGCCGGCGGCCAGGAGAGCGTGCGCGGAGATGGCCTGGTCGGAGCGGCGTTCCTGCATCGCACAAGCCGAGCCGGCGATCCGCAGCTGCATACCCATGTGCTCGTCGCCAACCTGGTGCGCGGACCGGATGGGCGGTGGTCGGCGCTGGATGCACGGGCGCTCTATGCGCACGGCCGGACGGCCGGCTACCTGTACCAAGCCGTTCTGCGGTCGGAGCTCAGCCGGTCGCTCGGCGTGCGTTGGACCGCGCCGCGTAAGGGCGCGGGAGAGGTCGACGGCGTGCCTGCGCGGGTGTTGAAGGCCTTCTCGCGGCGGCGGGCCGAGATCGAGGCCGCGATGGCGCAGGCCGGCGGGATCGGGCCCGAGGCGGCGCGGGTGGCGACGTTCGCCACCCGGCGGGCCAAGGACTACCGGGTCAGGCCCGAGCAACTGGTTGACGAGTGGCGGCAGCGCGCCGCGGAGCTCGGCTTCGGGCGCTGGCGGATCGAGCAGCTGACCGGCGGATCGCGCCGGTTGGGCTGAATGCGCACGGTTGGGCGCGCATCTTCGACGAGCTCGGCGCGCCGACTGGACTGACGGCGAAACGGTCGACGTTCACGCGACCGGACGTTCTCCGGGAGATCTGCCAGCGGCTCCCCGCAGGCGCTCCGGTCGAGACGATCGAGAACGCGGCGGACGCGTTCCTACGGAGTAGCCGCGCCGTCCGGCTGCTGGTGCCACGTGACCGGCTGCGGCATCCCGTGGCGATCCGCCGGCAGGACGGACGGCAGGTCACCCTCCCCCATCAACCGATCTACTCGACGCCCGAGCTGCTCGCCCTCGAACGCCAGATCCTCGAACGCGCGACGTCCTCGCGCCGCGCTGGACTCGGACTGGCGCGGCCAAGCCGACGTCGAGCGCGCGCTCGCAGCGCGACCGTGGCTCGCCGGCGAGCAGGCCGAGATGGTGCGCGCCCTCACCGACACCGGGGACGGCGTCGCGGCCGTCGTCGGACGGGCCGGCACCGGGAAAACGACCGCGCTCGCAGCTGCTCGGGAGGCATGGACCGCAAGCGGCCGCCAGGTCATCGGCTGTGCGGTCGCTCGCCGAGCGGCGCACGAACTCGAACAGGACGCCGGGATCCCGTCGACCAGCCTGACGGCATTGCTGCGGAAGGGCCAAGAGGCAATCCCCCAAGGTGGCGTGGTCGTCGTCGACGAGGCCGGGATGATCGGGACCCGTCCGCTCGCGAAGCTGGTGATCCGCGCGGCGGCAGCGGACGCGAAGCTCGTCCTCGTCGGCGATCACCGGCAGCTCCCCGCCCTCGAAGCCGGCGGAGCACTCCAGACGCTGGCGACACGACTCGATCCGATCATTCTGCGCGAGAACCGTCGGCAACGTGAGGCGTGGGAGCGCGACGCCGTGGAGCTCCTCCGGGAGGGATCGATCGACGAGGCGCTGGGGATGTACTCCGTGCGTGGCCGGCTGATCGTGGGCGAGCGCGGCGATGACGTGATGCGTCGTCTCGTCGCCGACTGGCACGGGGCCGGTGACCCGGCCGCAAGCGTGATGATCGCCCACCGTCGCACCGACGTCGCCGAGCTCAACGGCCGGGCGCGCGCGCTCCTGCAGCAGGGCAGCCGACTCGGCAACGACCAGCTGTACCTGCCGGGCGGCGCCTTCTCGACCGGCGACCAAGTGGTGATCAAGCTCAACGACATACGCGTCGGCGTCCGCAACAACGAGCGCGGCGTCATCGTCGGCATCGACCTCAAGGCCCACAGCCTCAACGTGCGGCTGGATGACCGGACTGTTCAGCTTCCGCGCGCGTTCCTCGAGCGCGCCACCGATCGCGGCGACGCGACCCTGATGCACGGCTACGCGATCACCGCCTACGTCGCGCAAGGGATGACCTGCAAGCGGGCGTACGTGCTCGCCCGCGACGACGCGTACCGCGAGTGGGCGTACACGACGATGACCCGCGCCACGGACGCGAGCCGGCTCTACGTCGTCGCCGAGCGAACCCACCAGCGAGACGAGTTTGCGCCCACCGAGCCACAGCGCGATCAGCGGGCAGCGCTGGTCGCCGCCCTGTCTCGCCGCGGGGACCGTCAGTTCGCATCGGAGCTGATCGACCAACCTCCGGGTCGTGACCGAGGCATCGAACGCTGACGGTCCCGACTCTAGAGTCTCCCGCGCGCCCACGGTCTCCAGGCACCGCTCTCTTTCGTCCATTCCAACCGTGCCGATCCGCTAGATGGCGCTGCTGCATGCCTCAAAGGATGAGCGCAGGCAGGACGCGGCGCGGCGGTCAGTCACTGCTGGGCCTGCGGATGTCGCGGGCCCTCCGACGATGCTGCGTGCCCGCGCCGTTGGAGACCGTCAACCGAAGGACGACTCCAGCTCTCATCTCGGTCCCACGGTGGCACCTTGCGCCCAGACCTCTTGCTCGTGAGGTGCCAGCCATCGCATACGTCGCACGGGTACACCCGATGCGGGACTTTCATCCCCGGCTTCGCGTTCTCGCGCGCAAACGGAAGCGCTTTGCGGGCTGACGCCTGGTCCGCGTAGGAGTTCTTCGTGCACCGTGCCACTGCGGCCGTATCGGCGCAATCAGCCGAGCGCTCGACCTCATCCGGCCAACGAACTGGTACGAGCGCCGCTCCTTTTTGCCGCAACGCGGAAGCCGGCGCGTGAGCGGCTTTGCTCGGTTCGCGCGGCGAGGTTCGGCATCAGTCGGGTGTGAGCTGGTCGCCGACGCGGACGGTGCCGCCGCGAACAACGTCTGCGCGCAGTCCACCGCGGTGTACGAGCGGTCGTAGGACTCCGCCGCCGTTGAGGCGATCGAGGTGGGCGCACGGTTCGCACAGCCGGCGGCCGCGACAGCGCACCTCGCCGAGCATGAACTCGCGGCCCACGAGCGCGTTGAGATCGGTTCCTCGCACGACGACGTTGCGGCGGTGGTCGACCCCGCGGTCAAGCGAGTCGAGGACGGCGGCGTCGACGAGGGTCAGTGCACTCCCCGGCCGGCCAGAGCCGAACGTCCCGTTCCCATCGGCGTAGCGGTCGCCTTGGAGGCCCTGCCCCACAATGGCGACCGCTTCCTCGACGAGCACCACGGGCGCCTCGGCGGCCGGCGCGACAACGAGCGCCTCGACGACGCCTACGCCAACGCCTGGCGCGCGGTCCGGCGGCCATGCCGAGAAGTCCAGTGGCGCCACCACGAAGCCGTCGAGGATCTCGCCGGCTGTTTCAACGGGATCCCAGATGGCTCCGGACGGCACGCCGAACATGACCACAGCGCGCGGGCCGCTGCCATCGCGCGCTGGGCGGCGCGCGATCCACGGTCCCGCCCAACTGAAGGTCGCCGCGTCCCGCACCGGAACGAGGCCGAGACCGCGCTCGGCGAGCCACGCCCGCTGCTCCTCCGGGTCGAGCGGGACATCGCTTGGCGAGGCGCCGGCCACGTGCGCGATGCAGGCGGCGAACGTGGAGCGCTCGGTGTGATCATGGCTGCGACTCTGGGTCATGGCGTAAGAGCTTGTTGGAGGTCGCCCCAAAGGTCGTCGGGATGCTCGCATCCGACGCTGAGCCGCAGGAGTCCCGGCGGGAGATGGGTCTGGCCGGGGATGGCGGCGCGGCGTTCGAGGGTCGACTCGACGCCGCCCAGGCTCGTGGCGTGGCGGATGATCCGAACCGATCGGCAGACGGCGTCGGCGTGCTCTGCTCCGCCCTGCACGTCGAAAGACACGACGGCGCCGAACCCGGCCATGAAGCTGCGAGCCGTCGCGTGGGTCGGATGGTCGCTGCGGCCGGGGTAACGCACCACAGTCACATCGGCATGGCGGGCGAGGCGTTCGGCGAGCTCGGCGGCGGTTGCGCTCGCGCGCTGGAGCCGCAACGCGAGCGTGCGCATCCCGCGGACGGCGAGGTAGGCCTCAAGCGCGCCGGGCGTCGCCCCGGCCAGCTCACGTCGCTCGCGCAACTGGCGAGCGCGCTCCGCAGACGCCGCCACCACGGCTCCGAGCAGCAGATCGGAATGGCCGCCGAGGTACTTCGTCGCCGAGTGCATGACCAAATCAGCACCCAGCTCCAACGGCCGCTGAGCCAGCGGCGTCGCTAGCGTGCTGTCAACCACGATCAAAGCATCCACCTTGCTCCGTGCGGCGCAGATCGCCCGGAGATCAGCGACCGCCAACAGCGGGTTCGACGGCGACTCCAGCCAGAGCAGATCGGCGTCGGCGGCGAGCTGAAGCCACCGTGCCGTGTCCTCGACGCCGACGCGGACGAGATCCCACCGACCCTGCGAAGCGCCGGCAGCGGCCAGACCCGCGACACCCTGGTAGCAGTCGTCACCGAGTGCCACGGTGGCACCGACCGGGAGCAGGTCGAAGATCGCCGCGGCGGCTCCCATGCCCGAGGCAAAGGCGACGGTCTCACCGCCCTCCAAGCCGCCAAGCAGCTCCTCGAACGCCTCCCAAGTCGGTGTCGCGTCGTCGCGGCTGTAATCCCGCCCGGAGCCGAGCTCGAAGTTAGACGCCAGCACCGGAGGAACGTTCAGCGGCGTCCCAGCGGTCGGCGCTGCGCGTCCTGCCATCACGGCCCACGTCTCCAGCTCCACCTCCGATCGATGCATCATACAGGGCACTATAGTGCACTATCTCATGACCGTTGCCGACGAGCGCGTGACCGCCGAGATTGCCTCCCGAGTCCGAGCCGAGCGAGCACAACACCGGTGGACCCTGGACGAGCTCTCGGCTCGCAGCGGCGTCAGCCGCCGCCTGCTCGTCCAGCTCGAACACGCCGAGGCCAACCCGAGCCTCGCCACTCTGCTCAAGCTCGCTGCAGCGCTCGGCATCACGCTCACCGAGCTTCTATCAGCAGAGCCAGAAGCCGAGCCGGTCGCCGTCGTGTCAGGACAGAGCGCCATGACGCTGTGGTCGACGCCGGCTGGAAGCACCGCGCGCCTACTGGTCAGCCACGGGCCGCTCGAACTGTGGTCCTGGACGCTCACACCGGGCGATCGACGCATAAGCGAACCGCACCGACCCGGATCGCTTGAACTGCTCAGCGTCCAGACAGGCACCGTCAGGCTCGACGTCGGCAACCACCACGTCGACGTGCGCGCCGGCGACAGCGCCTGGTTCGACGCGACCAGAGTCCACGCCTACATCAACTCGGGAACGGCTCCCGCGACCTTCACGCTCGTCGTGCTCGAACCCGCGTGACAACGCCCCTTCGCCGATCGGTCCGCTTTCGCGTTCGCCTGCTTGCGCGAGTCGAGATCGCGGCCGGGTCGAGTGCTGGCATCCATGTGCAAAGGAGCAGGTGCGGCTCCGTAGGCCCGTGACACATCTATTGGCCCACAACGGGGCGTCGGCGGCTTGATCGGTGCGATGACTTCCACCCTCTCCATCATCGAGGAGCCGCTGCTCACCGCCGGCCAGATCGGTCAGCTGCTCGGCGGCATCCCGCCCAAGACCGTCCTGCTGTACGCCCGCGACGGGCGGCTGCCATGTGTTCGGATCGGCAAGCACGTCCGGTTCGTGCGCAGCGACGTCGACCAGGCGCTCGCCGCGCTCAGGCCGTCGCCGCGGCAGTGAGCTCGAGCGGCGTCGACTCGGCGCGCAGCGCCGCCGACAGCTTGTCGGCGGCGTCGTGCTGGGGCACGTGATGGACGTAGAGCATCGTCGTCTGGACGTCGGCGTGGCCCATGTACGCCTTCACGTCGGTGAGCGGGAACACGCGCACGGCGAGCGTTCCGAAGGTGTGGCGGAGGTCGTGGAAGCGCAGGTACTTCAGGCCTGCCTCCTCGCGGGCGGCGTGGAAGCGGATCCGGAGGCGGCCGGCGTCGAACGGGCCGCCGAAGCCGTGCACGAACACGAAGTCGTCTTCGCTCGTCCAGTCGCCGCGGCGGCTCAGACGCATCCAGGACCTCGGCGGCGCGATCGACCAGCGGCACCGACCGGACCTTCCCGCTCTTCGGGACGCGCTCGACGCCGTGCTGCGGGATGTTGCGGCGGACGTGGACCGTGCGCTTCGCGAAGTCGACGTCCGCCCAGCGCAGGCCACGCAGCTCGCCCAGTCGCAGCCCCGTGAACGCGCCCACGAGGAAGATCGCGGCGTCCTGCTCGCACGACGCCGCGCGGGCGAGCGACTCGACCTCCTCGGGCGTCAGCACCGAGAAGTCGCCCGACCGCGACACGGTCACGCGCTCGGCGTCCTCGGCCGGGTTCGACCGCGATCCACTTCTTGCGCTTCGCCCGCTTCAGCACGCCGTGCAGCAGCACGAGGATCTTCTGGATCGAGCGGCGCGACAGCCGCCCCTCCCCCAGCATCCGCTCGCGGAGCGCGTCGACGTCCTCGGTCGTGATCGACGCGACCGGCGTCGAGGCGCCCAAGCCCGGCAGCAGGTACAGCCGGACCGTGTTGCGGTAGTCGCGGAGCGTCGACGCCGCTCGCTGGCGATCGTGCTCGACGTAGCGCAGCCACTCGCGACAGGCGTCCTCGAACGTCACGACCGACGAGCCGCGCGGCCGCGCCGTCACGCGGGGCGGAAGCCAGGATCGACGCCAGCCGGTCCGCCGCCTCGCGCGGCGTCAGCCACTCCGGCCCCGGCTTCGGACCGTCACCCGCCCGCCACGCGACCGCGCCGCGAGCGGTCGGCCGCGCCGCCGGCTTCACATGCGCAGGACCCAGCACGCGCTGGTGCCGGCCCTCGGCGTCACGCCACAGCGCGTGCCAGCGCCGCCGGCCCGGCGAGCCCTTGACCTGGAGGTGTCCCGAGGGGCGCATCCACTCCACATAGGGAACACAACTGGGAACACGCCCCCCTGCGCAACCGCGAGATTTGGCTCTACACCGATGGGCCGGGGTGGATTCGAACCACCGCGCGACGGATTATGAGTCCGCTGCTCTAACCACTGAGCTACCGGCCCGCATGCACGGCCACAAACTATTCAACGCGACGGTGGAACCGAGCACGCTCGCGGAGTCCGTGACTCAGTCCGGTGGCGATGGTGGCACGTCGATCCACGTCGACACGCTCGGCCCATCTCGGCCGAGGCTGTCCCGCGACCACGCCGTGACGCAGTAGCGCCCTTCGGCGGGATTGTCGAACGAGCCCGCGTCCGGCGTACCCGGCGTGGCGGTCAAGGACAGCTCGGAGTTGTCGTAGGCCACGCACGAACCGAGGTGGAACGTGACGGCCACGCTCGCGACGTTCGGCGACGCCCCGTTGACCCATGACGCAAGGATGTACCGCTCGGTTGGGTTGAACGTCACCGTGAGGGCCGTCGGCGCGGCCGGGGGTGCGTAGTCGTCGCAGAACTCGGGCGCGAGCAGCCGGGCCGTCCCGCCGTAGCGGCGCAGCGCCCCGCTTAGGTCGTCGTGCTCGATCAGCCGGCAGCGGTACTGCCACGGCACCGGCGGCTTCGGGCACGTGTCGTTGCGCCTGTAACTCATGACCGCGCAGCGCGCGTGGTGATGCTTGAGGCCGAGCGAATGCCCCAGCTCGTGCACCACCGTCAAGACCATGTCGCGTTGGTAGAAGGGAATCTTGAGGTTCTGCTTGGAAACGCGGTTGAGCCAGACCCGCGGGCCGTGCTTGTCGCAGCGAATCCGGGACGTGCCGGCACCCTCAGGGTTGGGCACCTTGGTACCGCACGGAAGGCCCTCGGCGCCGGTGATCGGCATGCCGTTGAGCGTGCGGTAGGTGAGGACCGGCGTCCAGCCGAGGGTCGCCTTCCCCTGAGGAGCCCCTGGCTGGCCCTGATAGACGATCCGCAGCTTCGCCTTGCTCCGCTTGACGGCCTTGAAGCGGACGTTCATGCCGCTCTCGTTCCACAGGTTCACCGCGGAGCGGATCGCGGCCTTGTACTGCGTCGCGGACGAGTGGTACGTGATGGTGCGCGTCGGCCACTTCTTGCCGCCGAGGTGGTAGGCGTTGCCGGCCGCGGCGCCCAGCGTCATCAGTCCGCCGAGCGCGAGGACAAGCGTGAGGGCGACCCGGCGCACGCCGCGCACACTAGGGACGCGCGTGTCCGCGCAACTGTCCTGAAGTTCAGGAACCGGCGCGGGACGACGGTAGGCGACCGCCGTCCCCGCCGGGTTGCCGCTCAGGCGGCCGGCTCGAGGAAGCCGGTGACCGAGCGCAGGCGCCCGTCGTCGGCCACCGTGGCGAAGTCGACTCCCGCGGCCACGCGACCGTCACCGTTGGCGCCGACGAGGTCCCAGGCGAAGCGGACGCGGTCGTTGTGGGCGTCCGGGCCTGCCGACAGCTCGAAGCGGTGGCCGGGGAACTGCTGCTGGGCACCGGCGATCATCGCGTCGATGCCGTCGTGCCCCTCGCCGGACATGAGCGGGTCGAGGTAGCTCGCGTCGGCGGCGAAGGTGTCCGCGACGAGTTTGCGGCGGCGGGCGGGGTCGGTCTCGTTCCAGGTCGCGATGTAGCCGGCGACGACGGCTGTGATGTCGGTCATGCCATTCACCAAACCACCGGCGGGTGGGCGTGTCGATTACCTCGGAGGTAGCTGCCCGGCGGCCCGGCGGTCGCTAGCGTGCCGGGAGATGAGCACCGTCGTCCCGCTCGGTTCGCTGCTGAAGGACTGGCGCCGGCGCCGCCGGCTCAGCCAGCTCGACCTGGCACTCGAGGCCGGCGTCTCGGCCCGGCACCTCAGCTTCGTGGAGACCGGGCGGTCGAAGCCGAGCCGCGAGATGGTGATGCACCTGGCCGAGCAGCTCGACGTGCCGCTGCGCGACCGCAACCACATGCTGCTGGCCGCCGGCTTCGCTCCCGCGTACGAGGAGCGGGCGATCGACGCGCCGGAGATGGCGCCGGTACGCGTGGCGCTCGACCGCGTCCTCACCGGCCACGAGCCGTACCCGGCGGTCGTGGTCGATCGCTGGTGGAACCTCGTCGCCGCCAATCGCAGCATCGCGCTCTTCACCGAGGCCGCGTCCCCGCAGCTGCTCGAGCCACCGGTGAACGTGCTGCGGCTCGCGCTGCACCCGGAAGGGCTGGCGCCCCGGGTCGTCAACCTCGCCGAGTTCCGTGCGCACCTGCTCGACCGGCTCCACCGCCAGGTCGCGCTGACCGGCGACGACCGGCTGGCGGAGCTGTACGAGGAGGTGAGCGCGTATCCCGGAGGCGAAGCATCGCTGGAGCCGCTCGAGACGGGAATCGCGGTGCCGGTCCGGCTCCGGCACGGCGACCGCGAGCTCGCCTTCTTCAGCACCATCGCGACGTTCGGCACGGCCGTCGACATCACGCTCGCCGAGCTGGCGATCGAGGCGTTCTTCCCCGCGGACGACGCGACGGCCGCTTACCTCACGAGTAATTGATCCGCTTCTGTCCTGGGTGCAGGATCGAGGCATGAACATGCTCCGATTCGCACTCAAGGCCGACGCTGGCGTGACCGGCGCCAACGCCGTCGCCTACCTGGCCGGCGCCCCGCTCCTGTCCGGCTGGCTCGGCATCCCCACCGGCGTCCTGCTCGCCGTCGGCGCCTTCCTCGCCGTCTACGCCGCGCTCGTCTACCGGCTCGCCACCCGCGCCGTGATGCCCCGAGCCGCGGTCACGGCGGTCGTGACCGCGAACGCGCTATGGGCTATCGACAGCCTGCTGCTGCTCGCGCTCGACTGGTTCTCCCCCACCCTCGCCGGCCAGATCGTGATTGCGGTCCAGGCCGTCGGTGTCGCGGCGTTCGCCGTGATTCAGGCCGCCGCCATGGCGAGCGCGTTCAGCTCCGCGACCACCGGGTCGGCGAGCACCTCGAAGCGCATGGCGTAGGTATCGCCGTTCTGCTGGCGCAGCACCCGCCCGCGCCCGTTGATGCACGGAGGCAGCTCGAGGTCGAAGGCCAACACCTCGTCCATCGCAAGCGGCCGTGAGGTCCTGATGCACATGCCTCCCGGACCCACGTCAACGGTGCGGGCGGAGATCGGCGTCCCCGTAAAGCGGAACAGCGTGCATTCCTTCACAAGCGCGACGCGTGGGGAGCGGCGTACGTTCGACATGTCTTACTGGTCCCCCGCTTCAATCGGTCTGACTCTCCCAATCGCGCGATGACGGCGCGCGGGCGGTACCGCGGGCAGGCTGACCGCGAGCAGGATCGCGGGCACAGGGAGCACCGCGACGGTCCACAGCACCGCTGTCAGACCAGAGTGGTCGGCGATCACGCCGAGCGCGATCGCCGACACCCCGCCGAGACCGATCGCGAGACCCAGCGTCACGCCGGACGCCAGCCCCATCCGGTTCGGGAGGTACGCCTGCCCGAGCACGACGGTGATCGAGAAGCTCGCGATCGTGACGAACCCGATCGCCGCCAGCAGCACCGTCGCGCCGACGCCTCCCAACAGCGGCAGCAGCAGGAGCAGCGGGAGGAGCAGCACCTGCGTGCCGACGAGCACGGCGCGCGCGCCCCAGCGGTCGACCAGCACGCCGCCGACGAGCGTGCCGACCGCGCCGGCCGCGAGCATGATCGTCAGCGCCGCGTTGCCGGCCGTCTCGGACGAGGCCAGCTCGACGACGAAGTACGCCGGGATGAACGCCTGCAGCCCGAAGTAGACGCCCGACCGCAGGGCGACCAGCCCGCTGAGCCGCCCGAACGCGTTCCAGTCGTCGGCCCCGGCGGCGGCCGCCGACGCCTCCCCGGCCGCCACGAGGCCGCGCAGCCGCGGCAGCTCGCGCGCGGTCACGACGGCAGCGACGGTCGCCGGCACGATCAGCGCGAGCGTCCCCGCGAGCCCGAACAGGAGCACGAGCGGGGTCGTCAACAGCGGGCCGAGCGCGAACCCGGCGTTGCCGCCGACCGAGAACAGGCTCATCCCTCTCCCCCGCCGCTCGAACGACGCAAGGCCGGCGAACTTCGCGCCCTCGGGATGGAACGCCGCCACCCCGAGGCCGCTCACGACGACCGCGAGCGCCGTCAGCCCATACGACGGCGCCGGCCCGGCGAGGGCGATGCCGATGCCCGCCACGATCAGGCCGCCGGGCATCAGCCACGGCCGCGCGATGCGGTCCGAGAGCAGGCCGAACAGCGGCTGGACGATCGAGGAGCCGATCGTCGAGAAGAGCACCAGGGCCCCGAGCGCGGCGTACGAGTAGCCATGCTCGGCCGCCAGGAACGGCAGCAACGCCGGCACCGCTCCCTGGCACAGGTCGACGCACAGATGACCCGCGCCCAGGACTGTCAGCGCACGCCGGTTCACGCGCCGCCCGTCAGCCGTGCCGCGAGCTGCGGGCTGGGCGCCACGATCAGCGTCACCGTTCCGCGGGAGTGGTCGACCGCGACCTGGCCCTCGCGTTCTCCCAGCTCGCTCGCCGCGAACCCCTCGAGCCGCTTCGCGAACTCGTCGGCATCGCGCGGCGTGTCCCAGCGCCAGCGCATGATCAGCACGTCCGCCTCGTCGCACGGCGCCGGGCAGTCGTCGCCGAGCGGCCGCGAGCGCCAGAGCTCGTACCGGTCGCCGCCCCACCCCTCGGACGCCTCACGGGCGCCGCCCCCCGCCTGCGCGAGCAGCTCGCGCGTCTGCAGCTCTCCCCACGTGCCCGCCGCTACGCGCGACCAGCCCGCACCGAGCACCGCGCCGGCACGGATCCGGACCGGCTTCGGCTCGTCGGCGTCGAAGTAAGCGGCCGGGTGGAGGATCTGCTCCGTCGAGGACGGCGGACGCACGTCGTAGGCGGTGTTCACAAGGTCCCAGCGTCCGCCGGCGCGGCGCAGCAGCTCCGCCGCGAACGCCTCGCCGCCGACGTACGGGAACACCACCGAGGCCTCGAGGAACGGCGGCAGATGGCCGGTCTCCTGGAACGCCGCGCCGAGCAGGCTGCCGAGCGTCTCCTCCTGGCTGAAATTGCGCAGCACGTACTGGTACATCAGCGCCGTCGCCGTGCCCTCCCGCAGCGCCGCCTCCGCCAGTGCGCGGTCGTCGGCCGTCGTCTCGTCGATCTCGATGCCGAACCGCTGGTCCTCGAGTGCGTGCGTCAGCTCGTGCGCGAGGACCATCTCCCTCAGCACGCGGCTGCTCGTCGCGGCGCCGGTCACCACCCGCAGGCGTCCGTCGCGCGGGTCGTAGTAGCCCGCCACGCCCTGTTCGAACAGCGAGCCGGTCAGCGCGCGCAGGTCCGCGCCCGGCTCGATCAGGCCGAGCAGCTCGTAGATCTCCTCGTCCGCCTGGCGGCGCTTGAGGGGATACGAGCGGTCGAGATCCTCGAGCCCCTCGCGGCGCGCCTGCGCGGCATCGACCTCGAGCGGCTTCGGGAGCTCCTCGAAGCGCAGGTCGCGCAGACCCTCGACGCGATGCGCGATCACGTCGAGCGACGCCGCGGGCGGCCCGTTCGCGGCACCGTCGTCATCGCCGAGCGCGATCG
Organism: uncultured Solirubrobacteraceae bacterium; assembly: GCA_963792385.1. Lineage (GTDB taxonomy): Bacteria > Actinomycetota > Thermoleophilia > Solirubrobacterales > Solirubrobacteraceae > DASSUW01. The sequence continues at coordinate 735,520 of CAWBVZ010000007.1, forward strand.
CGATGCCGAACAGGACCACGAGCAGCACCGCGATCACGGTGAGAGGAGTACGCATTCCCTGATTGGATAGCGGGTCCACGATCGAAAGGACTCTGCGCCCATGCCAGACCGCGCCGCCCTCGTCACCGGAGCCTCAAGCGGCATCGGGCTCGCGATCGCCCACGTTCTGGGCGAGGAGGGGCACGGATTGACCGTCGCCGCTCGCCGGCCGGAGAAGCTCTCGAGCGCGGTTGAGGAGCTGCGCGCGCGGGGCTTCGAGGTCGAGGAGGTCGCGGCCAACTTGACGTCGGAGGAGGAGATCCAGCGCGTCGTCGCCGCCCACCGCGAGCGCTTCGGCCGGCTCGACGTGCTCGTCAACAGCGCCGGCGTGGGCGTCGGTGCGGCGCTGGCCGACATCCAGACCAAGCGCGCCGACATGCAGATCGAGCTCAACCTGCGCGCGATCATCCTGTTCTACCGCGAGTGCGCGGACCTTCTGCGCGCCGCCGGCGCCGAGCATCGCAACGCGCTCGTCGTGAACCTCGCCTCGATCGCAGGGAAGGGCGGCGCCGGGTGGCTGTCCGTCTACGCAGCCACGAAGGCGGCGGTGATCGGCTGGACGCAGTCGATGAACAAGGAGCTCAACGGCGACGGGATCAAGAACGTCGCGCTGGCGCCCGGGTTCGTCGACACGCCGATGACCGAGTTCGTCAAGGAGCACGTCTCGGCCGAGGACATGATCACCACGGCCGACGTCGGGGAGGCGGTGCGCTACCTGCTGAAGACGTCGCCCGCGTGTGTCATCCCGGAGATCGTGTTCCAGCGGCCGGGCGAAACGCTGTAGCAAAACGCAAGCAAACGATCACATTCTCGTTCTCGCTTCCCGTAGGCTTCACAACGCGTTGGCAGGACGGGCGATCCAATTGAGCAGCACAGACAACGGAGACACCGTCGTGACCCTCCGGGAGCAGCTGATGCGTACCGAGCGCCAGGCGTCCGCGCGCCAGCATCAGCTCGAGCGCTACGCCGCCGATCTGCGCGAGATCTTCAAGCAGGAGCGGTCGCGCGCGCAGGAGCTGCAGGACTCCTACAAGGCGACCGTGCGCGCACTCTCGAACGCCGTCGAGGCCCGCGACGCCTACACCGGCAAGCACGCCGAGCGGGTCACCGCCTACGGGATCGCGCTCGCCGAGGCCGCCGGGATCGCCGTCGAGTCGCTTCCGGGGATCGAGTTCGGGTTCCTGCTGCACGACGTCGGCAAGGTGGCCGTGCCGGACGCGATCCTGTTCAAGCCCGGCTCGCTCACCGACGACGAGTTCGCCCTGATCGCCACGCATCCGGTGATCGGCTCGGAGATCCTGCGGGACGTCGACTTCCTCGGCGACGGCAAGCTGGTCGTCCGCCACCACCACGAGCGCTGGGACGGGCGCGGCTATCCCGACAAGCTCTCGGGCGACGCAATCCCGCTCGCGGCGCGCGTGTTCGCGGTTGCCGACGCGCTCGACGCGCTCACGACCGACCGCCCGTACCGCCGCGGCACCCACTTCTCGCGCGCCCGCGAGGAGATTCGCTCCAACGCCGGCTCGCAGTTCGACCCAGCCGTGGTCGCAGCGTTCGACAGCATCCCCGACGGGAGGTTCGCCGAGCTGCGGGACGGCGTCGCGTGACGAGGACGATCCTGATCGTCGACGACGATGCCGGGATCCGCAAGCTGATCGCGACGACGCTGGAGGACGTGTCCGGCTACCGGCTCGAGGAGGCCTCCAACGGTGCGGAGGCGGTCGACCGAGCCGTCGAGGCGCGCCCCGAGATCGTGTTCCTCGACGTCGACATGCCGGGCCTGAACGGGATCGAGGCATGCCGGCGCCTGCGCTCGGACCCGGCCACGGCGGGCGCCACGATCGTGATGCTGACCGGCGATTCCGGCCCGCAGGCGGAGCGCGGGGCGCTCGCGGCGGGAGCCGACCTCTTCCTCACCAAGCCGTTCTCGCCGCTGCACCTGCTCCGGCTGGTGGACCGCATAGGAGCAACCTCCTGATAGCGTCGCGCGCCGCATGAAGCTCGGCGTGCACATCGGCTACTGGGGCCTCGGCCTGACCGCCGACGACCAGCTGGCGCTCGTCCAGGAGGCGGAGAAGCTCGGCTACGACTCGGTCTGGACCGCGGAGGCGTACGGCTCGGACGCGGCGACCATCCTCGGCTGGCTCGCGCAGGCCACGTCGACGATCCGGCTCGGGTCGGCGATCTTCCAGATGCCCGGCCGGTCGGCGGCGATGACCGCGATGACCGCGGCGACGATCGACCAGCTGTCGGCTGGGCGGATGATCCTCGGGATCGGCTCGTCCGGGCCGCAGGTCGCCGAGGGCTGGCATGGACAGCGCTTCGCCCGCCAGCTTCAGCGCACGCGCGAGTACGTCGCGGTCGTGCGGATGGCGCTCGCGCGCGAGCGCGTCGTGTTCGAGGGCGAGACGCTCGAGCTTCCGCTGCCGGACGGCCCCGGCAGGGCCTTGAAGCTGACGATCGGGACGGTGCAGGAGCAGATCCCGATCTACATCGCCGCGATCGGGCCGAAGAACACCACGCTGGCGGCCGAGATCGCCGACGGCTGGATCCCGACCCTGTTCTCCCCGGAGCACGTCGCGGAGTTCCGGCCGCTGCTGGAGGAGGGCTTCGCCCGCGCCGGCAACGGAAAGGGGTTCGACGACTTCGACATCGCCCCGACCGTGAACGTGATGATCACCGACGACCAGGCGTCAGCGCGCGACGCGATGCGCCCGTACGTGGCGCTGTACGTCGGCGGGATGGGGTCGCGCGACAAGAACTTCTACAACGCGCTGGTGCGGCGCTACGGATTCGACGACGCCGCCCAGAAGGTGCAGGACCTGTACCTCGAGGGCAAGCGCGACGAGGCCGCCGCGGCGCTGCCGGAGGAGCTAATCGACACGGTCTCGCTGTGCGGGCCGCCCGACCACGTGCGCGAGCGGCTCGCGGTGTTCCGGGACGCCGGGGTCGGCACGCTGATGGTCTCGCCGATGGCGTGGACGTTCGAGGATCGCCTGCAGCAGCTCCGGCTCGTCGCCGAGCTCGCCGCTTGAGAGTCCTCCTCGGCGCCTTCGGCGATCCGGGGCACGCGTTCCCGATGCTCGCCCTCGGCGAGGCGCTCGTGGCGCGCGGGCACGACGTCGCGCTGCAGACCTGGCGGCGCTGGCAGGAGCCCGCAGAGGCTGCCGGGATGACGTTCGCGGCCGCGCCCGAGTATCAGGTGTTTCCCACGCAGGAGCAGCCGCTGAAGCCGTACGCGGCTGCCGTGCGGGCGGCGACCGAGACGCGGCCGGTCGTGCGGTCGTTCGCGCCGGACGTGGTGGTGTCGGACATCCTCACGCCCGCGCCGGCGCTCGCCGCCGAGCTCGAGGCAGTGCCGGTGGCGACGCTCGTCCCACACGTGCATCCGCACCTGCCGCCTGGCTTCCCGCCGTATGCGATCGGGGCGCGACTGCCGCGCACCGGCGCCGGGCGGGCGCTGTGGCGCCAGACCGACCGGCTGGTCGCGCGCGGGCTCGAGCAGGGTCGGCGCGAGTACAACGAGTGCCGTGCTCGGCTGGGGCTCGGGCCGCTCCCGTGGGTGCACACCGGGCTCTCGCGCGCGCTCACGCTGGTCGCGACGCTGCCGCAGCTCGAGTATCCGCGCGAGTGGCCGGCGTGGCTGCGCGTGGTCGGGCCCCTGCTGTGGGAGCCGCCTGGCGAGCGGGTCGACCCGCCGCCCGGCGACGGCCCGGTGGTGCTCGTCGCCCCGTCGACGGCGCAGGACCCGCAGCACCGGCTCCTGCGGGCCGCCCTCGCGGGACTCGCCGACGAGCGCGTACGCGTGATCGCGACGTACAACGGCCGCGAGCCGGATCCACCGGTCTCCGTCCCGAGAAACGCGGTGCTCGTGCCGTGGCTGTCGTACTCGCAAACGATGCCGGCGTGCGACCTGGTCGTGACCCACGGCGGCCACGGGACGCTGATGCGCGCGTTCGCCTGCGGCTGCCCGGTGGTGGTCTGCCCGGCGGGTGGCGACATGGCCGAGAACGCCGCGCGCGTGGACTGGGCCGGCCTCGGGGTGCGCCTGCCGCGCCGGCTCGGCACGCCGCGCGGCGTGCAGCTGGCAGTCGGGCGAGCGCTGGCGCGGCCGGAGCTACAGACGCGGGCCGCGGGCGTGGCGCGCTGGATGGCCGCGCACGACGGGCGCGTGCGAGCGGCCGAGGCGATCGAGCGGTGGGCTAGCTCAGGAACGCCTTGACGGCCTCGATGTGCGCGTCGACTGCCTTGCGGACCTTCGGCGTGGCCTTCTCGAACAGGTCGACCTCGAGGCGCTCCCACGTGCCCGCCGCCTCGCCGTCGACGAGGATCACCGGGCGGCCGTCGCCGCGGAAGTCGTAGCACTGCTTGACGACGTCGGCGTGGGCGAAGCGGTCGCGCCCGTCGGGCGCGTAGCCCATCTGGTAGCAGTCCCACTTGGGGAGCAGGTCCACTGCGCCCTTGCGCGGCTTGACGGCCTCGAACGGCTTGCGGTCCTCGATCCGGATCAGCAGCCCGCCGTCGAGCTCCTCGGTCTCATGCGCCGCGAGCGCCGCCTTGGCGCGCTTGGCGCCTGCGCCGGACCACCAGATGAAGTCCTTCGCTCGCACCGGCCCGAACGCCCGCAGGTACTCGCCGGCGAGCCACGCGAGCGCCTCGTCGGCGTCCGCCTCCTCGATGTCGGCGGCGACGTAGCGGAGCTCGTTCGAGCGGAGCCCGGCGGCGCCGACGCGGACCAGCTCGCCGGTGCGCGTCATCTGCGCGGTCGCGCCCTTGAGCTCCTTCGCCTCCGCGCCGGCGGCCTCGCGCAGCTCCTCCAGCGACGCGGGCTTCTCCGCCGCCGCGCGCACCTTTGCGCGCAGCTCCTCGTAGCGCTTCTCGGACAGCTTGAAGTTCTTCAGCCGGCGGGCGCCGTCTGCCGCCGGCTCGGGAAGCGCGCGGAACGGCAGGTGCGCCGTCGCGCGCGGCATCAGGTGGATCGACTTGCGCATCGCGGGCAGCCGGAGGACGGCGAGCCGGCGGAACGCGGTCGCGTCCAGCTTCTTCGCGCGGGCGTGAAGCGCCAGCGGGGCGGTCGGATGCGAGCTGTAGACCGCCACGACGTCGCGCAGCGCCGTCTTGGCGTCAGGCGCGGCGCGACCCAGCCGCTGGCGCTCGTAGGCCCACCAGCGGAGCTGCTCGACCATCGCTTCAGCCGCGGTCGCGGATCTTGGCGGCGAGCTCGCGCACGCCGAGCGCGTGCTTGCGGTAGGTGGTCTCGTTCCCCGGCTTGTAGCCGTGGCCGAGCAGCCGCGGCGGCGTCATGTACGCCAGCACCTCGACGCGCTCCATCTCGGCGAAGAACACCTCGCGGACGGCCTGCTCGCTGAAGCGGTAGAAGTCGAAGTCGAAGTGCACGCGGTAGGTCTTCGTCGAGCGGCCGCGATCGCGCTCCTCGTCCTTGATGTAGCCGGGGACGCCGATCGCGAGCAGCCCGCCGGGACGCAGCACGCGCTTCATCTCGGCGACGGAGAGCCAGAAGTGCTTGTCGTGCTCGAGCGTCGAGCAGCACAGGACGAGGTCGAACGAGTCGTCCTCGAACACGTCCTTCATGTCGTTCGCGTTGCCGGTGACGGTGGTGATGACGTCGTCGCTCGGCATGTCGACGAGATTCAGGCAGAACCGCTCGGCGCCATCGAGCTCCGGGAACCGCAGGAGCGACTTGTCGCCCATCACCCCGCCCACCTCGAGCGCGCGCTCCGCCCGGATGCCGCTCCGGCGGATCAGCTTGTGGAACTGCTCCATGACCTTGGGACTCACGGGGGCGAACCTACCGATTTCGTAGAGGGGAACGGGTTCACCCCGTGGTGTGTGGCCGCCCGGAGGTGCGTCGGCGAGCTTCCATGGATGAGACGTCACGGGCTCCTCGCCTTCGCAATCCTGACCTCGATCTCCGGAGGCTGCGGGGAAAGCGCGTCGGCCCTGCCGCCCGGTGGGCCTGGCGCCGAGACGCGACCCAACATCGTCTATGTGCTCGCCGACGATCTGTCGTGGGACCTGCTGCGGTACATGCCACAGGTGCGCCGGATGCAGCGCGACGGGATGACGTTCCGGCAGTTCATCGTCTCCGACTCGCTCTGCTGCAGCTCGAGGGCGACCATTCTGACCGGCGCGTACCCGCACAACACCCAGGTGCTGAGCAATACGCGACCGGAAGGCGGCTACTGGGCCTTCCGCAAGTACGGCGCACTCAAGCGCAGCGTCGCGATCGCGCTCCAGCGCGCCGGCTACCGAACCGCGCTGATGGGGAAGTACCTCAACGGCTACCAGCCGTTCCGCACCGGCCCTGATCCCGGCTGGGACGAGTGGCTGGGATCGAGCCGCGGCTACGGCGGCTTCGGCTACAAGCTGTCCGACAACGGCCGTGCGGTGCTCGCCGGGCACCGCCCGCGCGACTACCTGACGGATCTGATCGCTCGTCGTGCCGCGGGTTTCATCCGGCGGTCGGCCGGTCGGCACCCGTTCTTCATCACGGTCGCCCCCTATACCCCGCACGCACCCAGTGTTCCGGCGCCGCGGCACCGGCGGATGTTCCGCGGCCTGCGGCTCCCGCGTGGCGCTGCGTTCAATGCGCGGACCACCGACCCGCCGACCTGGCTCGGACAGCGTCCGCCGCTCACCGACGCGCGCAAAGAGCTCCTGAGGCGAAACCGCCGCATGCGCGCGCGTTCGGTGCAGGCGATCGACGAGATGATCGGTCGCATCCGCGCCGCGCTGCGCAAGGCGGGCGTCGCCCGCAACACGTTTCTCGTGTTCGGCTCCGACAACGGCTACCACCTCGGCGAGCACCGCCTAATGGCCGGCAAGCGGACCGCGTTCGACCACGACGTGCGCGTGCCGCTGATCGTCGTCGGTCCCGGCGTACGCGCGGGTGGTGCGACCTCAGCCGTGACCGGGACGATCGACCTGGCACCGACGTTCGAGGCGTGGGCGCGGGCACCGGCCGATCCGCGGCGTGACGGCCGCTCGCTGACGGCGCTGCTCGATGGCGGCAGGCCGCCGAAGCGCTGGCGACGGGCCTTGCTGATCGAGCACACCGATCCTGGCGCCGTAGCCGGCGACCCCGACATCCAGGGTTGGGCCCAGGGGATGCCCTCCAGCTACACGGCGCTGCGGACGCGGCACACGACGTACGTCGAATACGCCAACGGCGACCGCGAGTTCTACGACCGCCGGCGCGATCCGGGCGAGTTGCACAACCGCGCCCACCGGCTCACCCGCGCGCGGCGGGCGGCGCTCAGCGCCGCCCTGGCGCGGAACCGGCACTGCCGCGGCGCGGCCGATTGCTGGCAGGCCTCGGGTTAGGCCTACGGCTTCGGCGGGGGCGGGCCGACGGACGACGACGGGTCGGGCGGAATCCACGATGGGTCCGGACCGTCTGTCGCCGGGACCAGCGGGCCGGCGGGCGGCCGTGCGGCGGGACGGCCCTTCTTGGGCGCCCGGTTGCGCTCGACGAGGTAGAACGGCAGGAACACGATCCACAGGAGCAACATTCCGACGACCCAACCGAGCGTGGATCGCGCTCCCCGCCCGTTGGAGAAGTCGCGTTGCGAAGCGTCAATACCGACCCAGACGGTCAAGCCGCCCGTGATCAACAGCAGAACTACGGTCATCTCAAGTCCGATCAGGTGATGGCAGGAGAGGCGCCAACCGAGCGGCCTCTTCTGTTGTCATCGACCGGAATCAGTGATCGGTCAAGGTTCTAACGCGAACATCGAACACCAGGAACGCCCCATTTCCGCCACCGGCGGCGGAAAGCGGGGCCTGAAGCTGGGGGGGTGGGACTCGAACCCACAACCCTTCGGTTAACAGCCGAATGCTCTGCCATTGAGCTACCCCCCACCGGCGCACTCAGGGTGCTACCCCGGATGATCGGCAGGAGCGGCTAGAAGCAGCACTCCGGCTTCCACCATCGCGTGGCAGTTTGCGCACAGTAGCACGCATTTCTGCGCCTCCTCCCTGGCCTTGGCGAGCGAACGCGTGACTCCCTGACGGCTGACCGCGAACGCTTTTGCAGCGGGATCGACGTGGTGGAATTGCAGGGCACCGATGTACTCGGCGAACCCGCACAGGAGGCAGGACCCTCCCGCCTCGCGCACGAGGATTTCCTTGACTCGCCTTCGCCGCGCGGCGACGGATTCCGAATTGCATCGCCCACAGCGGTAGCCGTGAGCGCCGACACGCACGAAGGTGGACCATCCGTGCAGCCCGCATTCGCGCACGATCGCCGGCGGCTTGGGCTCGCCGCGGAGCGCATAGTGGCGCGGCCTGGTGCGGAGGTCGTACTTCGCGAGCCAGTGCCGGACGGTTGCCGCGCTGACGCCGAGCTCCGCGGCGACCTCGCGGATCGAGCGCCCCTCCTCGACAAGCGACTGGAGACGCTCGCGCGCGATCGGTCCGCGGGCCGCGTGCTTCGTCGCGTGGCGGGACGTGAGGCCGTGCTTGTTCACCCAGTACGCCACGGTCGAGGCGCTGCGGCCGGCCTCGCGCGCGATCGCCTCGATCGAACGCCTCGCCGCCAGCTCAGATTCCAGCCAGTCCGCCTCCACAACACGAACACTAGTTCGTATGCCGGACGGATCAGCTGAGGCGGTGGCGGATCGCGTCGAGGACCTGTTGGCGCTCGGCGGCGAGGCCATGGATGTGTTCGCGGTCCTCCGTGCGGGCGGTCGCGATGCGGCGGTCGAGGTTATGCAGGTCGAGCTGGAGGGCTTCGAGCTCGAGCTTGGCGGGCGTCGCCTCGAGCTGGCCGGCGCGGATGACGAGCTCGGCGACGAGGCGGGCCAGCGGCTCGTCGCCGGCCGGGAGCTCGCCTGCGGGGGAGCGCAGGCGGCCGCGCAGGTACTCGGCCGCGCGACGGGTCGCCGGCGCCGAGAACATCTCGTCGAGTGAGGCGGCGGCGAGCCGCTGCTCGCCCTCCTCCGGCAGCGCCAGGCAGTAGGCCAGGAACGCCCGCTCGGTCTGCTCGCGGCGGTCGAGCGCGGTGCGCGCGCCGTTCGACCCCGACCCGCCGCCGCCGCGCGCCGGGTTGTCGACGGCCGGCCGCACCCGCCGCGGTGCCTCCGCCAGCGCCGACGCGACCAGGCTCTCGGTCAGCCCCAGCCGACCTGCCACCAGCTGCACCAGCTCCTCGCGCAGCACGCTCGGCGGCAGCGGCTGGATCGCGGCAGCGGCCTCCTCCAAGACCCGGTCGCGGCCGTCGGTGGTGCCGGTGTCGCCGCGCTCCAGGGCGCGCTCGACCTCGAACCGCGGGAGCGGCACCGCGCGCTCGAGCAACGCGCGCATGGCGTCCGCGCCGTCGCGCTGCACGACGTCCGCCGGATCGCTGCCCTTGGGCAGCCGGACGATCTTGAACTCGACGCTGCGCCCGACTCGGGCGCGGTTGACGCCGCGCAGCGCGGTGATGCTGCGGGAGACGGCCTCCTGCCCGGCCGCGTCAGGGTCTTGGCAGAACAGCGCCGCCGGCGCCAGCTTCGCCAGCGCGCCGACCTGGCGCTCGGTCAGCGCCGTCCCCATCGAGCCGACCACCTCCTGCACGCCCGCCTGGCGCAGTGCGACCGCGTCCGTGTATCCCTCGACCAGCACCACCCGGCCGGCGCGCGCGGCAGCCGTGCGCGCGAGGTCGGCGCCGTAGAGCATCTCGCCCTTGTGGAACACGGCGTTGTCGGACGAGTTCAGGTACTTCGGGCCGTCGTCTGAGCCCAAGGCCCGGGCCCCGAAGCCGAGTACCCGGCCCCGCTCGTCGCACAGCGGGAACATGATCCGGCCGCGGAACCGGTCGATCTGGCCGCGCCCGTCGCGTCGCTCCTGCGCGAGCCCACACGCGACCAGCTCCTCCGCCGAGTAGCCGGCCTGCCGCGACGCGGCGACCACGCGGTCGTACGCGCTCGGCGAGAAGCCCACCCGGAACTCCCGCAGCGCCCCCTCCTCCAGACCACGCGCCGCCAGGTACTCACGCGCCGCCGCCGCCTCGGGAGATTCCCACAGCACGCGCACGTAGAAGGCGGCGGTGCGCTCCAGCAGCGCGAGCAGCCGGTCGCGCTGCTCGCGCCGAGCCGCGTCCCGCGGATCCTCCGTGTCGCGCTCGAGCTTGACCCCGTAGCGGTCGGCGAGCGCCTCGAGCGCGCCCGCGAAGTCGAGCCCCTCGGTCTCCATCACGAACGAGAAGACGTCGCCGCCCACGCCGCAGCCGAAGCAGTGGTAGAGCTTCTCGACGGGGTCGATCCCGAACGACGGCGTGCGCTCGTCGTGGAACGGGCACAGCCCCTGCATCCGCCGCACGCCCGCCTGCCGGAGCTCCGTGCGCGCGCCCACCAGCTCGGCGAAATCGACCGCGTCGCGGACGCGCTCGCGGGAGTCCTGGGTGTAGCGGGCCATCAGACGGACAAGCCCTGCGGGACGAAGCGCTCGGTCCACGCGCGGATCGCGTAGCGGTCAGTCATTCCCGCCAGCCAGTCGATCACGCGCTCGTCGGGCGAGGCGTCGGCGACCCCCTCCGGCAGCTCTTCAGGGTGCTCGCAGTACCACTCGAACAGCCCGCGCAGGACACGCTCGATCCGCGCGTGCTCGGTCCGCGCCAGCGGCCCGAGGTAGACGTTCTCGAACATGAAGGTGCGCAGCCGCATCATCGCGCGGCCGATCTCTTCGCCCTGCACGATGTCGCCGGCGCGCTCGGAGTGCTCGACGAGGTCGTGCACGAGCCGGTCGATGCGCGCCGAGCCGGTGTCCCCCAGCACGGCGATCTCCTCGGCGGGCAGCGCCTCGATCGCCAGCACGCCGGCCCGCACCGCGTCGTCGATGTCGTGGTTGATGTACGCGATCCGGTCAACGAGACGGACGATCTTGCCTTCCAAAGTCGCGGGCTCACCCGCCCCACTGGAGTGCCGCAGGATCCCGTCCCGCACCGCCGCCGTCAGGTTCAGATCCTCCAGCCGCTCCACCACCCGCAGCGAGTGCTCGTTGTGGCGGAACCCGCGGCCGAAGCGCTCGCGCGAGCAGGCGTCGAGCACCTCCTCGCCGATATGCCCGAACGGCGGATGGCCGACGTCGTGCCCGAGCCCGATCGCCTCCGTGAGATCCTCGTTCAGGCGCAGTGCGCGGGCGACGGTGCGGGAGATCTGCGTCGCCTCGAGCGTGTGCGTCAGCCGCGTCCGGTAGTGGTCGCCCTCCGGCGCCACGAACACCTGCGTCTTGTGCTTGAGCCGCCGGAACGCCTTCGAGTGCACGATCCGGTCGCGGTCACGCTGGAACGGCGTGCGCAGCCCGCAGTCGGCCTCCTCGCGCGCCCGCACGGCCGGATACGACCGCGCGGCGAGCGGGGACAGCTGCATCTCCTCCCAGGCTTGGATCCGGGCGGCGTAGTCGTCGGCCACGAGCACCCTCCCATTGTGACCGCCTGCACGACGCAGTCCGGCGCCATCGATCCGAAATTCCACGGCTTGTGCGCGATCACGCGACGATACGGTGGATATAGCCGTGCTATATAGTATGGCTATCCAATCGTCTATCGACATGTCTTTGCTCGCGACCCAGCTCGAACGCCGGGTCTCCCGCCTCACACAGGTGCTGCGCGCGAGCGTGCCCCGCCGCAGCAGCATCGCGGCGTTGCTGACGCTCCGCCGCATCGACGAAGTCGGGCCGTTGCGGATCACCGACCTGGCCGCCGCCGAGATGGTGGCGCAGCCGACGATGACCGGCATCGTGCGCCGCCTCGAGCAGGACGGCTTCGTGCAGCGAACGCGCGACCCCGATGACGCCCGCGCGACGCGCATCGCCCTGACGGAAGCCGGCCGCGACGAGCTTGCCGCCGTGCGTGCCTCGCGCGCGGCGGTGCTCCAGGAACGCCTCGACCGGCTCGACGACGACGCCCGCGCCGCGCTCGCCGCCGCGCTCGACCCTCTCGACGACCTCATCTCCTTCTGACCACCTCCTCTCCCCGCCTCCTCGACCAGCCGCGCGCCGTCTGGGCCGTCGCCTTCGCGTGCGTCGTCGCCTTCATGGGCATCGGCCTGGTCGACCCGATCCTTCCCACGCTCGCGTCCGAACTGAACGCGACGCCCAGCGACGTGTCGCTGCTGTTCACGACGTACTTCGCGATGACCGGCGTCTCGATGCTCGTGACAGGCTGGGCTTCGAGCCGCATCGGCCCGCGCCGCACGCTGCTCGTCGGCCTGGCCCTCGTGGTCGTGTTCTCGGCGCTCGCGGGCGCGGCCGGCAGCGTGTTCGAGATCGCCGCCTTCCGCCTCGGCTGGGGCGTCGGGAACGCGCTGTTCATCGCGACCGCGCTGTCGGTCATCGTCGGAGCCGCATCCGGCGGCCTGACGAGCGCGATCATCCTCTACGAGGCGGCGCTCGGGCTGGGCATCGCATCCGGCCCGCTGCTCGGCGGCCTGCTCGGCGGGATCTCGTGGCGCGGCCCGTTCTTCGGCACCGCCGCGCTGATGGCGATCGGCTTCATCCTCATCGTCGCGCTGCTCGGACCGGTGCCGAAGCCGGCCCGCCGCGTCTCACTGACCGATCCGCTGCGCGCGCTCTCACACGGTGGCCTGCGGTCGATGGCGATCGTCGCCGTCTTCTACAACTTCGGCTTCTTCACGATTCTCGCCTATACGCCGTTCCCGCTCGGCCTGTCGGCGCACCAGCTCGGGATCGTGTACTTCGGCTGGGGTCTGCTCGTCGCGCTGACCTCGGTGTTCGGCGCCCAGAGACTCGAACGCCGCTTCGGGCTCGTGCCGGTGCTAGGCATCACGCTCGCCGCTGTGTCCGTCGACCTGCTGGCCGGCGGCATCCTGATCGGCTCGGTCCCCGGCCTGATCACCGTCGTCGTGCTGTCCGGCGCCCTGCTCGGCATCGCCAACACGGTGCTCACCGAGGCCGTGATGGCCGCGGCCGTCGTCGAGCGTTCGGTCGCCTCCGCGGCCTACAGCTTCGTCCGCTTCACGGGCGGGGCGATCGCTCCGTGGATCGCCGGCAAGCTCGGCGAGCACGTCTCGGCCGGCGCGCCGATGTTCGTCGGCGCCGGGATGGTCGCGCTCTCCGTCGTCGCGCTCGCGCTGTCGCGCCACCATCTCGGCCACCGCGCCGCCGAGGTCGAGGTCACGTCGGGCGACGTCCCGCACGGCGCGATCCTGGTCGCGATCGACTCAGCGCCGGCCGCGGGCGCCGTCGTCGCCACCGCCGGGCGGGTCGCCCGCTCGCGCGGCGCCGCGGTGCACGTCGTACACGTGCGCGAGACCCGGCTCGTGGCCGACACGGGCGCCGACCTCGAGGACCGCGGCACGGCACGCGCGGTCGTCGACGCCGCCATCGACCGCCTCAGCCGCGCCGGGGTGGAGAAGGCGACGGGAGAGGTACTGCACATCACGGGCCATCACACGGATGCCGCCGAGGCCGTGCTCGAGCTGGCCGACCGGACAGAACCGTCCGCGGTGGTGGTCGGCCGCCCGGCCGCGCACGGCGGCGAGCCCGGCACTCCGAGCCTGACGACCGTGCTCACCGAGCGCGCCCCGTGTGACGTGGTGGTGGTCGCACGCCGGCCCGCGGCAGCCGCCGCGTAGCCCCCTACTCAGAATGTGCGATCGCCGCCTGCGCGGCGGCGACGCGGGCGATCGGCACGCGGAACGGTGAGCACGAGACGTAGTCGAGCCCGGCCATGTGGAAGAAGTCGATCGACTCCGGATCGCCGCCGTGCTCGCCGCAGATCCCGAGCTTGAGGCCGGGGTGCGCCTCCCGGCCCACCCACGCCGCCAGCCGCACCAGCCAGCCGACCCCCGGCTTGTCGATCGTCTCGAACGGCGAGCGGTCGATGATCTTGCGATCGAGATAGGTGGGCACGAACTTGGACTCGACGTCGTCGCGCGAGAAGCCGAGCGCCGTCTGCGTGAGGTCGTTCGTCCCGAAGCTGAAGAAGTCGGCGTGCTCGGCGATCAGGTTCGCGATGAAGCACGCCCTCGGCAGCTCGATCATCGTCCCCACGAGGTAGTCCTCGCCGACCTTCAGATCGTGCTCGTCGCCGATCCGGACCACCTGCGCGCGCAGGATCTCGAGCTCGTGCTCGTACGCGACCAGCGGGATCATGATCTCCACCAGCGGCCGCTCGTCCATCGCCGCCGACGCGCGCATGATCGCCTCGACCTGCATCTCGTAGATCTCGGGGTAGAGGATCCCCAGCCGGCAGCCGCGCGTGCCCAGCATCGGGTTCTCCTCGTGGATCTCCTCCACGCGAGCGAGCAGCTTCTCGAGCTTCGGCAGGTCGTCCGTTTGCTCGATCCGCGCCCGTTCGACCTGCGCGCGCAGCTCCGGCAGGTTGGCCAGGAACTCGTGCAGCGGCGGGTCGAGCAGCCGGATCGTGACCGGCAGGCCCTTCATCGCCTCGAACAGGCCCTCGAAGTCCTCCTGCTGGTACGGGAGCAGCTCGCCGAGGGCGGCCCGGCGGCCTTCCTCGTCGTCGGCCATGATCATCGCGCGCATCTTGGGCTGGCGGTCATCGGCCATGAACATGTGCTCGGTCCGGCACAGGCCGATGCCCTCGGCGCCGAGCTCGCGCGCCCGCACGGCGTCCTCCGGCGTGTCCGCGTTGGCGCGGACGCCAAGGCGGCGCACCTCGTCGGCCCACTCGAGCAGGCGCTCGAAGTGCTCGTTCACCTCGGGGTCTACGAGCGGCACGTCCTCGAGCGTCACGCAGCCCTTCGTGCCGTCGATCGCGATCCGGTCGCCCTCCTTGACCTGCGTCCCGTCGACCGTGATCAGCTTCGCCTCGAGGTCGATCGCCAGCGCCGACGCCCCGACCACGGCCGGGCGGCCCATCCCGCGCGCCACCAGGGCCGCGTGCGAGGCCTTGCCGCCCTCCGAGGTGAGGATGCCGCGGGCGGCGTGGAAGCCGGCCACGTCCTCGGCCTCGGTGAACGGCCGCACGAGGATCACGTCGCGCCCCTCCTCCCCCGCGGCGACGGCGTCCGCGGCGGTGAACACCACCGCGCCCTTCGCCGCCCCCGGTGAGGCGCTGACGCCGCTTGCGAGCACCTCGAACTCCGCCTTCGGGTCGAACGTCGGGTGCAGCAGCGCGTCGAGCGCAGACGGGTCGATCGTGGTGATCGCCTCCTCGCGCGTGAGCAGGCCCTCGTCGACCGCGTCGCACGCGAACCGCACGGCCGCCTGCGCCGGGCGCTTGGCGTTGCGCGTCTGGAGCATGAACAGCTGCCCGTCCTGGACGGTGAACTCGGTGTCCTGCATGTCCTTGTAGTGCTTTTCGAGCGTGCGCAGGATGTCCATCAGCTCATCGTGCGCCTCCGGCATGAGGTCCTTCATGTCGGAGATGTCGTGCGTGTTGCGCACGCCGGAGACGACGTCCTCGCCCTGGGCGTTGATGAGGAAGTCGCCGGAGGGCTCGGGCGCGCCCGTCACCTCGTCGCGGCTGAACGCGACGCCGGTCCCGGACTTGTCGCCAGTGTTCCCGAACACCATCTGCTGCACGTTGACCGCGGTGCCCCACTCGTCCGGGATGTGGTTGATGCGCCGGTAGGAGACGGCGCGGTCGCCGGTCCAGGAGTCGAACACCGCTCGGATCGACTGCTTGAGCTGCTCCTGCGGGTCTTGGGGGAAGTCGTAGAGCTCCTGGAAGCGCTTGGTGAGCTCCTTCAGCGCATCGACGTCGAGGTCGGTGTCGTCCTCCACCCCGCGATCGGCCTTGATCTCCTTGATCGCCTTCTCGAACTTCTCGCCCGGCACGTCGCGTGAGACGTTGCCGAACATCTGCACGAACCGCCGGTAGGAGTCCCAGGCGAAGCGCTCGTTCTCGGTCGCGCGGGCGAGACCCTCGACCGACGTGTCGTTCAGGCCCAGGTTGAGCACCGTGTCGAGCATCCCGGGCATCGACTCGCGCGCGCCGGAGCGGACGGAGACGAGCAGCGGATCCTCGTCGTCGCCGAGCCGCTTGCCGGCCTGCTCCTGCAGCCGCTCGAGCGCCTCCGCCACCTGGTCGGCCATGCCGTCGGGCTCCTCCTGGCCGGCCTTCATGTAGGCCACGCACGCCTCGGTCGTGATCGTGAAGCCGGCCGGGACGCGGTCGGCGCCGAGCACGCGCGTCATCTCCGCGACGTTGGCGCCCTTGCCGCCGAGGAGGTCGCGCATGTCCCTCGACCCCTCTGTGAAGTCGTACACCCACTGCTCCATGCCGGCGATCCTACCCTCGTCCAACGGGCCTAAGCCGCACGTGGCCGTGGTGCTCGAGCGTCTCCAGGATCGCCCGCTCGGCCTGCTGGAGGGCGCGCGGCGTGGCGTCCGGCGCCTCGGCCAGCGGGCGCCCGAGGGCGGCCACGAGGAAGTCGTGCGCGTCCTGGTCGAGCGGGAACGCGCTCGCCTCGCAGGCGGCGCACACAACGCCGCCCGCTGCGCCGGAGAAGCCCACGAGGTGGTCGCGCTCGCCGCACGACGCGCAGGCGGCGAGCTGCGGCGCGAAGCCGGCCGCGAGCAGGAGCTTGAGGCGGAACGCGAGCGCGTTCGAGCGGCCCGCACGGGCGGGATCCTGGTCGAGCAGGGTGAGCTCGTTGGCGAGCAGGTGGTAGACGCCGCGGTGCGGGTCGCCGTCGTCGAACACGCGCGCGACGGCCTCGCACGCGCGGCGCGGCGCCGTCGAGCGCCCCGGCGTCCTCGCGCAGGCGCGGGTGGCCGGCCAGCGTCTCGGCGCTCGTGACGGTGAGCAGGTCGCTGCGCCCCTCGTAGAGCACGAGGTTGAGGCGGAAGAACGGCTCCATCCTGCCGCCGAAGCGCGACCGCGCCCTGCGCACGCCCTTGGCGATCGCGCTGATCCGCCCGCGATCCGGCGTGTAGAGGTGCAGGATCCGGTCCGCCTCGCCGTATCGGAGGCTGCGGAGCACGATGCCTTCGGTCTTCAGGCTTCCCGGCACGCTATGTTTTATGAAGTGGGTCGGGTCACGATTTACACGACTGAGCCGTGCGGGTTCTGCCGCGTGGCGAAGTCGCTACTCCAGAAGCGCAACGTCGCCTTTAGCGAGATCAACCTCGCGAAGGATCCGTCTGGCCGCGCCGAGCTCGTCCGCATGACCGGGATGATGACGTTCCCCCAGGTCATCATCGACGGCGAGACCGTCGGCGGCTACCAGGAGCTCGTTCAGGCCGACCGGGCAGGGCTTCTCGTCGCCCTGGCCGAAGCCGCCGCGTAGCGCCGCGGCCTCGGCTGGCAGCGCTCGCAGACGTACGTGCCGCGGCCTGCGGCGCGCAGCTTGCGGACGGGCCGGCCGCAGTTGATGCACGGCTCGCCCTCGCGGAGGTGGATGAGGAACTCGTCCTGGAAGGCGCCGCTGTTGCCGTACGGGTCGCGGAAGTCGTCGATCGTGGCGCCCTTGGCCGCGAGCCCGGCGTTGAGCGACGCGACGATCGCCTCCGTGAGCGCCTCTGCCTGTGCGCGCGTGAGCCGGTTGGCGGGCCGCAGCGGGTGGATGCGGGCGCGGAACAGCGCCTCGTCGGCGTAGATGTTCCCGACCCCGGCGATCCGCTTCTGGTCGAGCAGAAACGCCTTGATCGGCGCCCGCGAGGTGCGCGCGAGCGCGAGCAGGTGGGCGGGCGTGAAGTCCTCCCCGAGCGGCTCGACGCCGAGACGGGCGGCGAAGAACTCCTCGAGTTGCTCCGGGCCGAGGGCGAGCTCACCGGTGCCGAAGCGGCGCTGGTCGGCGAACGCCAGGTCGTGGCCGTCGAACCTGAGCCACACCCGCGTGTACGGCGGCGCGCCGTGTGGGTCGAGCAGCAGGTTGCCGGTCATCCGCAGGTGGACGAGCAGATAGGCGTCGTCCTCGAACTCCCACACGAGATACTTGCCGCGGCGGGAGAGGCGCTCCAGGATGCGGCCTTCGATCGCTGCGGCCAGCTCCTCGGGGGCGAGCGGTTGGCACCAGCGCGGGTCGAGCACCTCGAGCGTGTTGAGCGTGCGGCCCTCGAGCTGTGGCGCGAGGTGGCGGCGGATCGTCTCTACCTCGGGCAGCTCCGGCATGGCCGATGAGGATAGGTGGCGCTGGCGAACATCAACTGCGGCATTGAGGGAAAGGGATCGGCCGCTCCGCAAGGTCCCTGGCGCCTTTTCGTCGGATATCGACGAAAAAGCGCCAGGCGGTTCACCGCGGCGATCGCTCCGACGCTCCCCCACCCAGCGCAGTTGACGTTGGCCGGCGCTACATCCCCGCCTGAATCTCGGCGAGCGACACGCCGAGCTCGCGCCGGACGGCGCGGCGGACGAGCCGTGGCCCCGGCGCTCCGATCAGCTTCGGGTCGTTGAAGGCGTCGTACAGCTTCAGGAGGCGGCGCTCCCCGAAGCGGTCGGCGATCGCGAACGCCGCGGCCGAGCTGACCGCGTACGCCGACGCCTGCGCGTCGCCGCTGGCGCGCGCGATCGCTCCGGGTGCCGACAGCGCGCTGAGGTCGGCGCCCGGCGGCGCGGGGCGGCGGTCGCCGGAGACGTAGAGCGCGACGCCCTCGACCAGCCATGAGGGCGTGCGGCCCGAGGTGGCGCCCGTCAGCGCGGCGTGCGTCAGCTCGTGGGTGATCAGCCGTCCGCGGCCGTCCGGGCCGAGCGCGGTGAACGCCGGCAGCACTACGACGAGCCGGAGCGAGAGCACGTCGACGGTCTGGCGCTCTGGGCCGCTCTCGGTGATCGCGGCGTCGGAGATCGCCGCGAGCGTCTCGACGCCGCGGATCTCGGTGGTGAGCGCTCGCGCCTGCGTGGCGTCGCCGGCGACCACGACGAGGTAGCGGCGGCGCACCCGGCCCTGCGCGAGCACGCCGCGGATCGTGCCGTAGCCGGACTCGAGCGAGGCCAGGATGTCGTCGACCGAGGCGGTCGGCGGCGCCAGCACGACGAAGTGCTTCGTGCGGCGCTCGGCGAAGTCCCCGACCTCCCATGGCGGCACGCCGCGGCGGCCGTGCTCGCGGACGATCCGCCAGTGCTCGCCGACGCGCACGAGGTCGACGCGGCGCGTCGACGCGAACGAGCTGCGGATGCCCGCGATGCCGTACGCGAGCGTGACGCGAGCGGTCGCGCGGTCGCCGTGGAACTCGATCTTCCCGGGCTCGAGCGTCACTTCGCGCAGGTTCAGGCGCCCCGCGCGCGCCGCTGCGGCGCGATCGCGGCGCCGCTGACCGCGCGTGGCGGTGCCGGCGTATGCGCGCCGGTCGCCCGCTTCGAGCGCGGCAGCCCGCCTGCGCAGGAGCGCGGCGATCTGCTGATCGTCGGTCGGCGGGGCCTCATGCGGCCGCTCAGCCGACGGCGTCGGTGTCGCGGCCGGCCGGGTTGCGACGGCGCCGCTCCCTCCGCACCCGGCCAGGACGGCGAGCGCCGCAAGGGCGGCCGCCCGCGCCATCACGGCACGAACGCGTCGCCCGGCAGCGCGGCGTCGCGGCCGGCGATCCAGCGCAGGACCGAGGCGCCGACGTCCGCGAACGGCCCGTCGTGGCGACGCCCGCCGTGGCCGGCGAAGCGAGCGAGCAGCGGCACGTGCTCCCGCGTGTGATCGGTGCCCGGGAGCGTCGGGTCGACGCCGTGGTCGGCGGTGAGGACGAGCAGGTCGCGCTCGGGGTCGAGGCGCGGGATCCACTCCCCCACGGCGGCGTCGATCTCGCGTAGCGCGCCGTGGAATCCCTCGACGTCGTTGCGGTGGCCGAAGACCTGGTCGGTCTCCACGAAGTTGGCGAACACGAAGCCGCCTTCGAGGTCGTCGATCAACCGCGCGGTGGCGGCGATCGCGGCCGCGTTGGTGGAGCCCTTGTGCTGCTCGTCGACGCCGACGCTGTTGAACACCTGGCCGATCTTGCCGACCGTGTGGACCGGCACGCCGGCCGTCTGCAACTCGTCCAGGTACGAGCGTGCGGGCGGGTTGAGCGCGAAATCGCGGCGGCCTTCGGTGCGCTCGAACGCGCCTGGGACGCCCCGGAACGGGCGCGCGATCACGCGGCCGACGGCGTGCTCGCCGGTCATGATCTTGCGTGCCGCCATGCATGCCTCGTACAGCTCGGCGGCTGGGACGACGTCGTCGTGCGCGGCGATCTGGAGCACGGAGTCGGCCGACGTGTAGACGATCAGGTCGCCCGTCGCCATGTGCTGCTCACCGAAGTCCGTGATCACGTCCGTGCCGGAGTAGGGCCGGTTGCACAGTGCGCCGCGGCCGGTGGCGTCGCGCAGCGCGTCGAGCACGTCGTCCGGGAACCCATCCGGATACGTGCGCAGCGGCACGGGCGTGACGACGCCCATCAGCTCCCAGTGGCCGGTGATCGTGTCCTTGCCCGGCCCGAGCGGGTGCAGCCGCCCGTGGACGACCGGGTCGGCGACGGGCTGAGCGCCCACCAGCGGCATGATGTTCCCGAGCCCGAGGGCCGTGAGGACCGGCAGGTCGAGCCCGCCGGCCGCCTCGGCGACGTGGCCGAGCGTATTCGCGCCCGCGTCGCCGTAGTCGCCGCTGTCGGGCAGCTCGCCCGCTCCGCAGGCGTCTATGACGATGACGAAGGCTCTGCGCAAAGTAACGTCGCACGATATCCGTCGCTCCCGGCATGACCCGCCTGCCGGTTAGACCTGCGAGCGATGGAGATCGGGCGAAAGGCCAATCACACGGGAGCCGGGCCGCCCCGTGCCCGGGGGTGCGCGTCGAAATACACGTCCTTCAGCCGGTCGGCAGACATGTGCGTGTACACCTGAGTCGTCGCGATGTCGGCGTGGCCGAGCATCTCCTGCAGTGACCGCAGGTCGCAGCCTCCCGCCAGCAGGTGCGTGGCGAACGTGTGCCGGAGCGTGTGCGGGCTCATCTTGTCGTCCAGCCCCGCCGTGCGGGCGTGGCGCTGGACGATCTTGTAGAGGCCCTGGCGCGTGAGGCCGCCGCCGCGGTGGTTGAGGAACAGCGTCGCCTCCATGCGGTCGCCCGCCAGCCGCGGCCGGCCGCGGCTCAGGTAGGCGACGAGCGCGCGCGAGGCGGCCGAGCCGATCGGCACGAGGCGCTCCTTGGCGCCCTTGCCGCGGGCGCGCAGCACCCCGCTCTCGAGGTCGACGTCGCCGAGCTCGAGCCCGATCGCCTCGGAAGCGCGGAGGCCGCAGGCGTACATCATCTCCAGCAGCGCGCGGTCGCGCAGGGCCGGCGGCTCGGTGCCGCGCGGTGTCTCGAGCAGCCGCGCGACCTCGTCGCGCGTGAGCACCTGCGGCAGCCGGCGGCTCTGCTTGGGGGCGCGCAGGAAGACGGTCGGATCGTCCGTGATGAGGTCCTGCCGGCGGAGGTGGCGGTAGAACGAGCGCAGGCAGGCGACCTTGCGCTGGATCGTGGCGGGCGACACCGCCGGGCGGTCCTCCCCGCCGGCCGCGAGATCGGAGATGAAGTCGGCGAGGTCGCCGTGGCGGGCGGTCAGCGCGTCGGCCCCGGTCCGCCGCAGGTGCGCGCCGAACTGCAGCAGATCCGACCGGTAGGCCTCGAGCGTGTTGCGGGAGAGGCCGCGCTCAAACTCCAGGTAGGCGAGGAAGTCGAGCAGCAGGTGCTCGAACGGCTGGGTGGGCGCGGCGATAGCCATGGAGAGTCTCCTTCGCCGCCGTGACCCCGCGGCCCTGCGCGCTGCAACGTGCCTGTCAGCATCCCGGCGGCCATGGACCAGTGGACCGAGGTAGACAAATACTTCTCCGACCGGCTGCTCCCGGCCGACCCGGCGCTGGACGAGGCGCTGCGGGCGAGCGCCGCCGCGGGCCTCCCGCCGCACGACGTCTCGCCGCTTCAGGGCGCGCTGCTCGAGCTGCTGGCCCGGATCCAGCAAGCACGCACGATCCTGGAGATCGGGACGCTCGGCGGCTACAGCACGATCCGGCTCGCCCGCGCGCTGCCGGCCGGGGGTCGCCTGGTCACGCTCGAGGCCGACCCGGCCCACGCCGATGTCGCGCGCGCCAACATCGCGCGCGCCGGCCTCGCCGATCGGGTCGAGGTCGTGACCGGCCGGGCGCTCGACACGCTCCCGCAGCTGGCCGGTCCCTTCGACCTGATCTTCATCGACGCCGACAAGCGCAGCAACGCTTCCTACCTCGACCACGCGCTCGCCCTCTCGCGCCCCGGGACGCTGATCGTCGCCGACAACGTGGTGCGCGACGGCGCGGTGGCGGACGCCGCCAGCGACGACCCGAGCATCCAGGGCGTCCGCGCGTTCTTCGACCGGCTCGCCGCCGAGCCGCGCCTGCGCGCCACCGCAATCCAGACCGTCGGAGTCAAGGGCTACGACGGCTTCGCCGTCGCCCTCGTCGGATAGTTTGCGCACATGAGACGCACGATCGTCATCCTGGTCGCCGCTGCCTTCGCCGCCGGCGCCACCGCAGCACCTGCCGCGGCTCCCGCGCCGCAGATGATCACGTCGAAGGGCGTGGGTCAGGTCAAGCTCGGAACGACGTTCAAGACGCTGCGCCAGCAGGGCCTTGTCGGCAAGCTGCGCAAGGGCTGCGAGCTCGCGGAGAACACGCGCAGCGCGCGGCTGCGGTCACCGCTCAGCGGCTCGGTCAACTTCACGCAGAGCAACCCGCGCAAGGCCACGGACATCACGATCCGCGGTGGTGCGGAAGCGCGCGGTGTCGGGATCGGCGACTCGATCGCGGACATCAAGGCCGCTTTCAAGAAGCGCAGGGTCGACCATAGCCAGGAGCCTGTCTTCGGGCTGACCTTCGTCTTCGTTCCGAACAAGAACAACCCCCGGCTGATGTTCGCCGTCGACGTTGGCACGCAGAAGATCACGCTGATCGGCACCCCGATCATCGCGCTCTGCGAGTAGGTCAGCTCAGGCCGCGAGACGCGCGCGCAGCGCGTAAAGCCCGATCAGGGTCTTCGAGTCCTTGGTCTCGGCAAGGATCGCGTCGAGGTCGCTCACCGGGCGCACCTCGACGTCGATCCGCTCGTCCTCGTGGACCTCGGGCCGCTCGTCGACGTCCGAGATGCCGGTCGCCAGGAACAGGTGGACCTCCTCGTCGGTGAAGCCCGGCGAGGTGTAGAACGACCCGAGCGACTCCCAGTGCTCGGCCTGCTTGCCGATCTCCTCGGCCAGCTCGCGCTTGGCCGTGTCGAGCGGCAGCCTCACCCTCCTCGTCGAGCTTGCCGGCCGGGAGCTCCAGCAGGTCGGGGCTGCCGATCGCCTCGCGCGGCTGACGCACGAGCCACAGCTGGTCGCCGTCGAGCACGATGATCCCGACCGCGCCGGGGTGATGGACGATCTCGCGCTGCACCTCGGCGCCGTCCTCGTGCCGGAACGAGTCGCGGGAGACGGTGAAGAAGCCCCCGTCGTACACGACCTCGGAGGCGATTTGCTCGAACCGGGAGCTCACGCGGCGCATTGTGCCAGCACGGTGCCGGCGGCCAGGGCGGCGGCGAAGAACTCGGGGTCCTCCTCGAGCGAGCGCCCCATCGTGCGCGCGGGGAGGCCGGAGGCGGCGTAGCCGTCGAGGTCGGCCTCCCCCGGCCGCCACTCGTGGCGGCCCAGGCCGGCGCGCGGGCGCTCGCCTGAGTAGGCGACGACGAACGGTACGAGCGCGAGCTCGAGCATCATCCGCGTGTGGTGCGAGGTGCCGTGGTGCCGGGGCCGCGGGTCGCCGGACGACCGCCGCTGGCAGATCACGACCTGGCAGCCGAGCGCCGCCACGGTGTGGGCCGCCTCCAGCGCGACCATCCCGGCGTGGCCGAGCGCGGTGGCGGAGCCGAGGACGCCGGGTCCCGGGCCGCATACGGCCGCGTGCCAGTAGCGCTCCGCGAAGCCGTGCTGGAGCGCTCCCGCGGTGGTGATGGCGTCGCCCTCACCACCGAACGTCTGGCCGGCCGTGAGGTGCGCGGAGAGGAGCCCGCGCCGGCGTAGCAGCCGCACGGTCTCGGATAGTGCGCCTGGGAGCGCGCCGCCGGTCGTCTGGATGTAGCCGAGCCGGGCGCCCGGTGCCGCGCGCCCGAACGCCCACGCCAGCGGAGCGAGCTGGCCGTGCAGCACGCAGATCGCCACCGGGGCGCCCGTCGGCAGGATCAGCGGGAGGCCCGCGGGAGCGCTCGACTCGACCGGCACGACCGCGTGCTGGAGGCTCGTGTAGTTGAGCTTCATCACGTGCGCCCCCGGCGTGCCGGCGCCTTCGAGGCCGCGCGTGAGGTTGGCATGCACGATGTCGAACCCGCCCGAGTCGAGCTCGAGGTCGAGCGCCGCCACGTTGACGATCACGTCGTCGCCCATCTGCGACGGCCCCACTAGCGCCACGTCGGCCACGGCCGGGCGCCGGTCCGCACCGAGCCGTACCTCCAGCTCCTGCATCGGCCCGCCGGGCTCACCGGCAGCCAGGACGACGCCGCGCCGGAGGGCCAGCATCAGGCGGCCGCGGCCTCCTCCAGCAGGACAAGCGCGACGTCGAGCATCCCCTCCAGCGCGACCACCGAGACCCGCTCGGTCGGCTCGTGGTTGCGCTCGGTGCCGTTGGCCAGGCAGATGCAGGGGAAGCCCGTCGCCTGGAGCGCATTGGCGTCCGATCCGCCGCCGCTCGCGATCCGCCGCGGCTCATACCCGCAGGCCTGCAGCGCCGCCTCGGCCGCCGCCAGCTCGGGCGCCGTCGCGCGCACCTTGTAGCCGTTGAAGACCTTCTCGCACACCACGTCGACGTCGCACTCGGACTGCGCGGCGCCGTCGTAGAGTGCGTCGACGATCCCGGACACGACGTCCTCTACGCGCGCCGGGTCGAGCGAGCGCGCCTCGGCCTCAACGCGGCAGCGCTCGGGCACGACGTTCGTGGTTCCGGCCCCGCCGTGGACGGAGCCGACGTTCGCCGTCGTCTCGTCGTCGATCCGGCCCAGCGGCATGCCGGCGATGGCGCGCGCGGCGGCCAGGACGGCGCTGCGGCCGTCCTCGGGCCGGATGCCGGCGTGCGCGGCCTTGCCGTGGAACTCGGCCTCGAGCCGGTAGGCGGTCGGCGAGGACACGACGACCTCGCCGATCGAGGTCGCGTGGTCGAAGACGTAGCCGAAGTCGGACTGCAGGCGCGAGGCGTCGAACGCCTTGGCGCCCGCCAGCGCGTCCTCCTCGGCGACGGTGAAGAGCAGCTCGAGCCCGACCGGGGAGCCTTCGACGGTGACCCGGCGGGCGACCTCGAGGATCACCGCGAGCGCGGCCTTGTTGTCGGCGCCGAGGATGCCGTCGTGCTCGTTCTCCCAGCCGCCCTCGACCAGCACCGGCTCGATCGGCGCCTCGGTGTCGACCGTGTCCATGTGTGCGCACAGCAGCACCGTGCGGTCCGTCCGGCCGGGGATCCGGGCCAGCAGGTTGCCGTGCTCGTCCTCGTCCGCCGCGATGCCCATGCCGCGCAGCTCGGCGATCACGCGATCGGCGCACTCACGCTCGCGCCCGAACGGGCTCGGGATGCGGCACAGCGCCGTGAACAGCTCCGCGAGCCGGGCCTTCTCGGCCTCGGACGCGGGCCTCACGCCGTGTGAGCGGGCGCGTGCGCCGTGATCTCGTCCTGCGGCCGCCGCTCGCGCGCGCGGCTCAGCGCCGCCGCCACGAACTCGCGGAACAGCGGTGCCGGGCGCTCCGGCCGCGACTTGAACTCCGGGTGGTACTGCGACGCCACGAAGAACGGGTGGTCGGAGATCTCGATGATCTCGACCAGCCGGTCGTCCGGCGACGTGCCGGAGATCACGAGGCCGGCAGCCTCGAGCCGCTTGCGCAGGAAGTTGTTGACCTCATAGCGATGCCGGTGGCGCTCGTAGATCACGGCCTCGGCGTACAACTCGCGCGCTCGCGTGTCCGCGTGCAGCTTGATCGGGTCCGCCCCGAGCCGCATCGTGCCGCCCATGTCGGCGACCTCCTTCTGCTCGGGCAGGAGGTCGATGACCGGGAACGGCGTCTCTGGGTCGAACTCGGTCGAGTTCGCGCCGTCCATGCCGACGACGTGGCGCGCGAAGTCGGCGACCGCCATCTGCATGCCGAGGCAGATGCCCAGGAACGGGATCTTTTGCTCGCGCGCGATCCGCGACGCGGTGATCTTGCCCTCGATCCCGCGCACGCCGAAGCCGCCTGGGATGAGGATGCCGTCGGCCTGTGCGACGCGCTCGCGCACCTCCTCGTCGGCCAGCGACTCGGAGTCGACCCAGTCGATCTCGATCGGGCAGCCGTGCATGAACCCGGAGTGGCGCAGCGCCTCGGCGACCGACAGGTAGGCGTCCTCGAGCTTGACGTACTTGCCGACGAGCGCGATCCGCACGGGGTCCTTTCCCGCGTTGTCCGTCGCGCGGCGCATGAGTCGCTCGAGGTCGCCCAGCTCCGGCGGCGGCGCCTCCATCCCGAAGTGGTCGAGCACGAAGTCGTCGACGCCCTCGGCCTTGAAGTAGAGCGGGACCTTGTAGATGTTGTCGACGTCGCGCGCGGAGACGATCGCCTCTGCCGGCAGCGACGCGAACAGCGCGATCTTCTTGCGCACGTCGTGCGGGAGCCCGCCCTCGGACCGGCACACGACCATGTCCGGCTGGATACCGATGCGGCGCAGCTCGTTGACCGAGTGCTGCGTCGGCTTGGTCTTCAGCTCGCCCGCGTGGCCGATGTACGGCACCAGCGTGAGGTGGATGAACATGCAGCGCTTGCGGCCGGCGTCGACGGGGAACTGCCGGATCGCCTCCAGGAACGGCAGCGACTCGATATCGCCGACCGTGCCGCCGATCTCCGTGATCACCACGTCGACGTCCTGGCTCTCGGCGATCAGCGTGATCCGGTTCTTGATCTCGTCCGTGATGTGCGGCACGACCTGGACAGTGCCGCCCAGGTAGTCACCCCGGCGCTCCTTGCGGATCACCGAGTTGTAGACCGCGCCGGCCGTGACGTTCGAGCCGCGGGACGTGTTCGCGTCGGTGAACCGCTCGTAGTGACCGAGGTCGAGATCGGTCTCCGCACCGTCCTCGGTCACGAACACCTCGCCGTGCTGGAACGGCGACATCGTGCCGGGGTCGATGTTGATGTACGGGTCGAACTTCTGGAGCGCAACCTTCAGGCCGCGCGCGACCAGCAGGCGGCCGATCGAGGCGGCGGCGATCCCTTTGCCGAGCGAGGAGACAACCCCGCCGGTGACGAAGATAAAACGGGTGCGGGGTCGAGACTCAGGCATATGGATTCCTCCTGCCCAGCCAGTCTAGAACGCGCAGCGGCGGCATCCGGTCGATCAGCGCTGAGAGCGACAAGACCTCCGCATAGAGCGAGATCGCAGCGAGGATGGAGGGGTGTGTCACAGACGTTCACGAGGATCGAACAAACGTGAACCACCCCCTCCCGAGCCTCCCTCAATGCGCAGTTGGCCGGCGCCCGCCGCGCCGCCACCGAGCCTCACGCGGCCTTCAGCAACTCCCGCGCATGCCGCCGCGCCGCGGCGTCGCCATCCTCGGCGCCGAGCATGCGCACGAGCTCGCCCACGACGTCGCCGCGCTCGAGCCGGGTGACGCTGGTCCGGGCGGTCTCGCCCGACGAGTCCTTGACGATCGTGAAGTGCCGATCGGCGAGCGAGGCGATCTGGGGCAGGTGGGTGATGCAGATGATCTGGCGGCCGGCCGCGAGGTCGCGGAGCTGCTCGCCGACCGCGCGGGCGGTCTGGCCGCCGATCCCGGCGTCGACCTCGTCGAACACGAGCGTGGCGGGTCCGGCCTCGGCGGCGACGCCCATCAACGCCAGCATCACGCGCGAGAGCTCGCCGCCGGAGGCGGTCTCCCGCAGCGGGCCCGCGGGGACTCCCGGGTTCGGCGCGATCAAGAAGTCGACCTCGTCGCCGCCGGTCGGGCCGTAGCCGTCGCGCGGCGCGAGCCGGGCCTCGAAGCTCGCGCCCTCCATCGCCAGCGCGGCCAGGCGGTCGACGACGGCACCGGCGAGCGGGCCGGCCTGCGCCTCGCGCGCCGCCCGTAGCTCCCCGGCCTGCTCGGCCAGCTCCGCGCGGGCGACCTCCAGGCGCGCCTCGCCCGCCTCCAGCGCCTCTTCGGCGCCGGCCAGCTCGTCGCGGCGGACACGGCAGGTCTCCGCGTACTCGAGCACCGCCTCGATCGTCCCGCCGTGCTTGCGCTTGAGCCGGTCGAGCAGCGCCAGCCGCTCCTCCAGCTCGTCGAGCCGGCCCGGCGGTGCCTCGATGCCCTCGCCGTAGCGGCGCAGCTCGCCGGCCAGGTCGTCGGCCTCGACCGCGAGCGCCTGCGCACGGTCGGCCAGCGTGTCGAGCGCCGGGTCGACGCCGCGAGCCGCGTCGAGCGCCCGCGCGGCGCCCGCGATCGCGATCGCCGCGCCACCCTCGCCCTCACCCGTCAGCGCCACCTCCGCCCCGCCCGCGGCCCCGACCAGGGTGGAGAGATGCCGCAGGCGTTCGCGCTCTACGACGAGATCGGCCTCCTCGGCCACGCTCGGCTCGGCGCGGTCGATCTCCTCCAGCTCCCACTCGAGCAGGTCGATCTCGCGGTCGCGCGCCCCGGCGCGGGCGCGCAGTTCCTCCAGCTCCTCGCGCAGCCCGCGCTCGCGGACGTATAACCCGGCGAACGCCTCGCGGCGCGCCGCCTGCTCTGGCCCGCAGAACCCGTCCAGGATCGCGAGCTGGGCCGACGCGAGCGTGAGCCGGCGATGCTCGTGCTGGCCGTAGAACGACAGCAGCGCGCCCCCCAGCTCGGCCAGATCGCCCGCCGTAGCCGACCGCCCGCCCACGTACGCCCGCGTGCGGCCCTCGGCGCTCACGCGGCGGGCCAGCACGAGCTCGTCGGCATCCTCCGGCAGCCGGTCCGACAGCTCCTCGCGCAGCGCCGCCGGCAGCGCGAACACGCCCTCCACGTACGCCTCCGACGCACCCGGGCGCACGATGCCGGCGCGCGGCTTGCCGCCGAGCAGCAGGTCGAGCGCGTGCGCGAGCACCGTCTTGCCCGCCCCGGTCTCGCCGGTCAGGACGTTCAGACCGGGACCGAGGGCCAATTCGGCCCGCTCGATCAGCAGGAGGTTCTCGACGCGCAACTCGTGCAGCACGCCGCACGGTGTATCAGCGGGTCCCGACGGAGCCGCCCGCCCAGGCCGATTTGGCGCGAAGTTGTGACGCTTTCAGCGCGCGAGGCGGCCGAACCGCTCGCGCAACCGGTGATAGAAGCTCGCGCCCGGCAGCTGGGCGAGCGTGCCGTAGTTGTGGGCGAACTCAACGTGGAGGTCCTCGCCGGGCGGCAGCTCGCACGTCGGCCGGCCGTCGACATGGACCTCGACCGCCTCCTCGCGCGACGCGTTGTTGATCGTCAGCAGGTCGCCCGGCGCAACGACCAGCGCCCGCGCGGTGAGGGAATGCGGCGCCACGAACGACACCACGTAGCCCTCGACGCCCCACGCCATCACGGGCCCGCCGTTGGCGAGGTTGTAGCCGGTCGATCCCTGTGGCGTGGCCACCACGAGCCCATCGCAGCGCACGCGGCCGATCTCCTCTCCCGCCAGCCCGTACGCCAGGTCCGCGACGCGGTGGCCCGGCTTGCGGTGGACGGAGATGTCGTTCATCGCGGTCCAGCTGCCGTCCGGGCGGCCGACCGAGATCGTCGGCAGCTCGATCGTCTCGAACTCGCCCGCGAACGCGCGGTCGAACTGGAGTGCCAGGCCGTCAGGATCGACCGTGGCGAGGAACCCGACCTCCCCGAAGTTGACCGCGAACACCGGCACGCCGGTGCCGGCGTAGTGGCGCAGGGCGGAGAGGATCGTGCCGTCGCCGCCCATCGCGATGCAGAGGACGACGTCGTCCGGCACCGCGGGCTGCACCTCGACCCCGTTTCCGGGCCGCAGCCCGTGCTTGGCGGCCTCCTCCTCGCTGAAGACGACGAGCACGCCGGCGCGGCGTGCCGCCGCGATCAGCTCGCGCATCGCCGTGCTGGTCTCGGCGACGCGGCGGTGGGTGAACACGGACACGGTCTTCATGCGTCAACCCCCGCCAGCGCAGCCTCCACGTCGGGCACGGCGTCCCCGCGGCCGCCCTCCGCGAGCCATGCGAACGTCTCGCGGTTCCCGGCGGGGCCGGGAAGGCCGGAGGGGGCGAACCCGAGCACCGACGCGCCGTCTGAACGCGCCGCGGCGGCGACCGACGCGATCGCCTCGCGCCGCAGCGCCGGGTCGAGCACGACGCCGCCCTTGCCGACCCGCCCGCGGCCGAGCTCGAACTGCGGCTTGACCATCGCCAGGCAGTCGAACCGCTCGGCGGCGCAGCCGAGCACGGCGGGCAGCACCTTGGCGAGCGAGATGAACGACACGTCGATCGCGATCAGATCCGGCCGGTAGGGAAGCTGCGAAGGCTCCAGCGCACGGGCATTGACGCGCTCGACCACGGTCACGCGCTCGTCACCGCGCAGGCGCCAGTCCAGCTCGCCATAGGCCACGTCGACCGTCACCACATGCTCGGCGCCGCGCTGCAGCAGGCAGTCGGTGAACCCGCCGGTCGAGGCGCCGACGTCGAGGCAGCGGCGGCCGGTGACGTCGAGCGCCAGCGCGTCGAGCGCGTTCGCCAGCTTGATCCCGCCGCGCGACACATACGGCGGCGGTGCGTCGACCTCGACCTCCACGTCATCGGCCACCAACTGTCCCGGTTTGGCTGCCCGCGCGCGCCCGGCACCGAGATGCACGTGCCCGGCGAGCACCGCCGCGGCGGCACGCGTGCGGGACGCAAACAGGCCACGCTCCGCCAACAGGCTGTCGAGGCGGACTCGGGGCACGGCGCAACACGGTAACGAAGGGCGTGACCCAGTTCACAGTGCGGGGCATCCGGACGCGCGAAGATCGGCGTGTGATGCTCCGACGACTCACCCTCCATGAGCACGGCGCGATCGAGTTGCTGACCGGTCTGGCGCTCGTTGCAGCGCCGTTCGTCCTCGGCTTCGGGCCGGGCGCGCTGGTCGCGAGCCTGACCGCGGGCGCGCTGCTCGCCGGGCTCGCGCTGAGCGACGGCATGTCGATCTCGGCGCATATGGCGGCCGACATGGCGCTGGCGGCCGTGCTGGTCGGTCTCGCGGCCGCGCTGGCGGCCGCCGGAGACGGGCTCGGCGCGACCGTGCTCGCCACCGCCGCGGCGGTCGAGCTCGCGCTCACCGCGGGCACGCGCTGGACGCGGCGTAGCCGCGTGTACTAATACGGCGCGAGGGTGCCGCGACCCTCATGCACCGCGGACTCGATCCGCTCGGCGATCCGCTCGGCGGTGAAGCCGACCTCCTCGTGCAGGAGCGCCGGCGCGCCGTGGGTGACGTAGCGATCGGGCAGACCGACGCGCAGGATCCGCGGTGACGCGCCGCCGTCGGACAGGCACTCCCACACCGCGCTGCCGAAGCCGCCCATCAGCACGCCCTCTTCGACCGTCACGACGAGGTCGTGCTCGGCAGCGAGCTGGGCGAGCAGGCCGGCGTCCAGCGGCTTGGCGAAGCGCGCGTCCGCGACCGTGACCTCGAGGCCGTGCGCGGCGAGCAGGTCGGCGGCGCCGAGCGCCTTCTGAACCCCGGTGCCGTAGCCGACGACGGCGACGCGCTCACCCTCGCGCAGGATCTCGCCGGTGCCGACCTGGAGCACCGTCGGCGTGGATGGGACCTCGACGCCGACGCCCTCCCCGCGCGGGTAGCGGATTGCGGCCGGCCCGTCGAGCGACAGCGCCGTGTGGAGCATGTGCGTGAGCATCGCCTCGTCACGCGGCGCCATCAGCGTGATGTTGGGCAGCGGGCGCAGGTAGGCGATGTCGAACACGCCGTGGTGCGTCGGACCGTCGTCGCCGACAAGCCCGGCGCGGTCCATGCAGAAGGTCACGTGCAGGTTCTGGAGGCAGACGTCGTGGACGATCTGGTCGAACGCACGCTGCAGGAAGGTGGAGTAGATCGCGGCCACCGGCTTCATGCCCTGGATCGCCAGGCCGGCGGCGAACAGCACCGCCTGCTGCTCGGCGATCCCGACGTCGAAGTAGCGGTCGGGCATCGCCTTCTGGAGGATCGAGAGCCCGGTGCCCGAGTTCATCGCGGCGGTGATGCCGACGACGCGCTCGTCGCGCTCACACTCGCGCACCATCGCCTCGCCGAACACCTGGGTGTACTGCGGCGGGGCCGGGTGCGCGGCCTTCGGCTTCGGCTTGCTGGGAGCGGGACGGCCGCCGGCGATCGACTTCGGCTTCGCGGCGTGCCACTTCTCCATGCCCTCGAGGCCGCCCTCCTCTGCGGGAGCGAAGCCCTTGCCCTTGACCGTGGCGACGTGGATCACGACCGGCCGCTCGGCCTCGAACGCGGCCCGCAGCGCCTTGCGCACCGCGCGCACGTCGTGGCCGTCGATCACGCCCATATACGCCCAGTCGAGCTCCTCCCACCACAGGCCGGGCTGCCACAGCGCCTTCACGGACTCCTTCAGCTGCGGGCCGAGGCGCTCGAACTTGGCGCCGATGCCGCCCGGCAGCCGCGTGAGCTTCTCCTCGACGCCCTCGCGCGCCTTCCACAGCCCGGGATCGAGGCGCACGCGGTTGAAGTAGCGCGACAGCGCGCCGACGTTCGGCGCGATCGACATCCCGTTGTCGTTGAGGATCACGACGATCGGCGTGCCCAGGCCGCCGGCCTGGTGGACCGCCTCGAACGCCACGCCGCCGGTCATGGCGCCGTCGCCGACGACCGCGACGACCTTGCCGTCCTCCCCCGCGCCGTGCCGCATGGCTTCCTTCAGGCCGACCGCGTAGCCGATCGCGGTCGAGGCATGGCCGGCGCCCATGATGTCGTGCTCGGACTCTCCGACGGAGCAGAACGGGGCCAGGCCGCCGTATTTGCGGATCGTCTGGAGCTGGTCGCGGCGGCCGGTCAGGACCTTGTGCGGGTACGCCTGGTGGCCGACGTCCCACAGGACCTTGTCGCGCGGCGAGTCGAGCAGCGAGTGCACGGCGACCGCGATCTCGCACGAGCCGAGGTTGGCGCCGAAGTGGCCACCGATCTCCCCGACCGTGTCGATCAGCAGCTCGCGCACCTCTTGGGCGACCTGCTGGAGCTCGTCCTCGGACAGGCCGTGGAGGTCCTGCGGGCGGTCGATGTGGTCGAGGATCTTCTTGGTCATGACGAGCGGGTGTAAATGAAGTCGGTGATCTGCTGAAGCTCCGTCGCGCCACCCGCGTGTTCCAGCGCTGCTCTCGCGTTGTGGTGAGACTCGGCCGCCATCCGGCGCGCGCCGTCGACACCGTACTGACTCACGTACGTCAACTTCCCATGGCGCTCGTCACTGCCCTGCGGCTTGCCGAGCGCGTCCTCTGTCCCGGTCACGTCCAAGATGTCGTCGACGATCTGGAACAGCACGCCCAACTCCGCCGCGAAGGCACGGAAGTCAGCCAGTCTAGTGGAGGCCGCCGGATCGCTTGTGAGGAGCAGCACGCACTCGATCGAGGCGGCGATCAGCCGGCCGGTCTTCAGCTCGTGCAGCCGGCGCAGGCTGACCTCGCCGGCCTCGACCAGGCTGCGGACGTCGATGTACTGGCCGCCGACCATTCCGTTGACGCCGGTGGCCGTCGCCAGCTCGGCGGCGGTCGCGAGCACGCGCGCGGGCTCGCCCTCCTGAGCGCGCAGGAGATGGCGGAACGCCTCCGCGTACAGGCCGTCGCCGGCGAGGATCGCTACGCCCTCGCCGTACTTGACGTGGCACGTCGGCCGCCCGCGACGGAGGTCGTCGTCGTCCATCGCCGGCAGGTCGTCGTGGATCAGCGAGTACGTGTGGATGAGCTCGAGCGCGGCGGCCAGCGGGAGCACGGCCGCGGGCGGGCGGTCGAGCGCGCTGGCGGTGGCGAGCGCCAGCACCGGGCGGATCCGCTTGCCGCCGGCCAGCAGCGAGTAGCGCATCGCCTCTTCGAGCCCGTCGGTGCCGGACTCGTCGGAGAAGCGCAGGCCCGCGAGGTACTCCTCGACCTGTTCCCGCAGGTGGTCGGGGTAGCTCAAGGCTCGAGCGCGAGCTGGCCTGCCGGGCCCGGCCCGGCGTCGGCGGCGCGAACCTCGCGGTCGAGCTCAGCGCCTGCCTCGGCGGCCAGGCGCGCCAACTCGTCCACGAGCGCGGCGGCGCGCTCGGGCGTCAAGTCCCCGGAGCGCAGCTCCGCGGCCGCGCGCTCGAGGCGCTCGACGATCCGTTCGAGGGCTTCAGGCGGCATGCGCGCCGCCATTCTCGCGCACCTCGCGCAGGATCGCTCCGAGCACGCCGTTGACGAACCCGGGCGCGTCGGCGCCGCAGAACGACTTGGCGATCTCGACGGCCTCGTCGATCGCGCCCTCGGCGGGGATCGGATGGTCGGCCTCGACCAGATCGGGGTGGAGCATCTCCAGCAGCGCGGTGCGCAGGATCGCCCGCTCGAGCGGGGCGATCCGGTCGACTGGCCAGCCGCGTGCGAACCGCTCGATCTGCTCATCCAGCTCGTCGGCGTTGTCGGCTGTCGCATGCGCAAGCGCGCGGGTGAAGTGCCCGGCCTCGCTCTCGAAGACGTCGTCTAGCGGCCGACCGGTGAGGTCGTGCTGGTAGAGGGCGAAGACCGCCGCCTGGCGTTGCTGGGACCGGCGCATGGCCGGCTGAGGGTAGCCGGTGGTCAGGCCGTCATGCGGGGGCTGGGGCGGCTTGCGAGAGCCGCGGGAGCGCCGGGCGGTACAGCCGCCACGCCAGGTGCGCGCCGAGCGGCAGCGTCCATGCCAGGTAGGCCAGCCACGGCCCGTCGCTGTAGGCGGCGCCGTAGGTCCTGAACGTGAGCCAGACCGCGGCGGTCGTGACGAGCGCGAGCACCGGGATGCGGCGACCGTCGAGCACCTCCCAGGCCAGCAGCGCGACCACCAGCGGCAGGTGGTAATAGAGGACGTTCCACGGGTCGAGCAGGCAGCGGATGAGCAGCAACAGCGCGAGCAGGAGCAGCGCGTCGCTGCGCGGGCCGCGGCGGCGATAGGCCCACAGCGCCGACAGCGGGACGGTGAGCGCAACGATCAGCGGCTTGGGGATCGGGGCCAGCCAGCCGGGGGTGACGGTGGCGCCGGGGGGAACGTCGGCCGCGGGTGGGACCTCGGCGCCGAGCGGCCACCACAGCTGCTGGGGGCGGAACCATTGGGCGCTCGAGACGACCCCCTTCTGGGCGGTCGCGAACGCGCCCGGGTCGGCGAGCAGGATCGGCGCCAGCAGCGCGGCACACGAGCCGCCCGCGATCGCGAGCAGACGGACCCGGTCGCCCGGCGCGGCGAGCACGGTGGGCAGGACGGCGATCACGGCCCACTGCTTGCAGGCGACCGCGGTGCCGAGAAGAACGGCGGCCAGGATCGTCCGATCCCGCAGCGCGGCGAGCACGGCCCCGACGGCGAGCGCGGTGGTCAGCAGCTCCTCGGAGTGCCCGAACCAGACCGCCTGCCAGGCGAGCGGGCTGGCGCCGGCCAGCCCGAGCACGAGCAGCCACCAGCGACCCTCGGGATGGGCGGCGCGTGCACGCTCCGCGAGGTGCACCGCGAGGGCGGCGAGCACGATCAGGCACGGGATCGTGATGGCGCGGTACACGCCGGGCTGTTCGAAGCCGAGCGAGCCTGCGACGGCGCCGAAGGGCGCACGCAGGATCATCGATCCGCCGTAGCCGAGCGGGCCGAGCGACAGGAAGGCGCCGGGCTCGCCGGCGATCAAGCGCTCGAACGCGGGCCACGCCTCGACGTTGAAGTCACTCCAGTAGACGTCCTCGGTCGGCGTACCGATGTACAGGACGAGGGCGGCGCCGGCCAGCGCGAGGAGCCAGGTGATCAGGCGAGGGGGCACCTTCCGAGTTATCGGCGCCGAACTCCTGCCCGTTAAGCGCGCGACATGTATGAGCCCGAGCGCGTGTCGACCTTGACCCGGTCGCCGATGTTCACGAACAGCGGCACCTGGACGATCGCGCCGGTCTCGAGCGTGGCGGGCTTGTTGCCGCCGCCGGAGGCGGTGTCGCCCTTCATGCCCGGCTCGGTATGGGTGACCTCGAGCTCGACGGACGCGGACAGCTGGATGTCGGACGGCTCGTCATCGACGAACAGCAGGTCCACCGACTCGCTGGGCCGGATGTACTTCAGCGTGTCCTCGAGGCTCTTCTCGGGGATCGCCAGCTGCTCGTAGGACGACTCGTCCATGAAGTGCGCGTCGGTGCCGTCGGCGTACAGGAACTGCATCTTCCGCGCCTCGGTCCGCACGGGGCGGAACTTCTCCCCCGCCCGGAACGTCCGATCGATCACCGCACCGTCGCTGGTCCGGCGCAGCTTCGTGCGCACGAACGCCCCGCCCTTGCCGGGCTTGACGTGCTGGAAGTCGAGGATCTTGAAGACGGTGCCCTCGACGTCGATGTGGCTGCCGTTCTTGAACTGGTTCGTCGAGATCATGGGCGCCGACAGTGTAGGCGCGGCGGGCCGCGGCCTACTACGTGGCGAGTGTCGAGTTTGTCGGCCTCAGCCCGAGGAAGTCGACGGTCGGACAGCGAGGGGCGCGCCGGCCCCGCGGATGCGAGCGAGTGTCTCCCCCCGCCGCGTGATCGCCTGCCGCCACGTGACGCGCACCACGCGCTCGCCGTGGGCCTCCAACAGCGCCTGGCGCTCCGCATCGTCCTCACGGGCGACCTTGTGGTCGTGCCACGCCGCCCCGTCGGCTTCCACCACGAGACGCTCTACCGGCCAGCGGAAGTCGGGTACCACACGGCGACCCCCGAGGATCAGCGGCGCGTTGACTTCCGGGTGCGCCAGGCCGCCGGACAGCACAAGGTCGAGCACCGCGTCCTCCAGCTCGCTCCTTGTGGGCGCCGGACCGGTTGCTACGACTCGTGCGAGTTTCCGCGAGCCGCGCCGCGGGCCGAGGCGACCGAGGATCTCGATGAGTTGGCGAATGTCGACCCCGTGCAGCGACTGCGCCTGTCGGACCGCGCGCCGAAGCGTCGGGTACTCCACCACCGCACCGAGGTCAAGCAACGTCCGCGCCGGAGCGGTCATCGGGATGCCCCCGGATCGCCGCACGTCCCCGGGATCGAGCCTGCACGTCCGATGTACGCGGATTCCCCGGTGCGCTCGGGTTCCGTCGCCAAGAACCGTGACCTCCGGGAACCGCGTCCAGCGAGTCGGCGCTGCCCGACCGCGGGAGATGGCGCCCGCGGTGCACTCGATGCAGGCGACCATTCGCGACACGAACGCTGACGGCGTCGTTCGAGAGCCCGCAGTTGCGCAACTCGTCGAGCGACAGCACGCCCCACTGCTCGCCCGCGCAGCCGGCGACGCGCACATCCGGGCGACCGTCGAGTTCGTCGGCCTCAGCCCGATGAACTCGACGGTCGGTGGCTAGTGGCGCGGGCATGTGGCAACGGTGGCGCGCAACCTGCAACAGAACAACGCCGGATCGTGCCGATGGCGTGTCGGCGGGCCAACGCCGATCCCCTACTCGGTGTCGACGAAGATCAGCGCGACGACGAACAGCACGAGCGCTCCGTAGCCGAGCACGAGGCCGGCGATCGCCAGGCCGGAGCCGGATTCGCTCTCGTTGGAGCGGGCGATCTGGCGCAGGGCGATGTGGCCGAAGATCACGCCGGCGAGCGATCCGAGCCAGGCGATCCACAGCAGGCTCAGGACGAGCGACGCGATCGCGAAGGGGTTGACCCGCGCGCTGCGCTGCTGCACGAACGCGGGTGGCGGTGGTGCGGCGGCGAACGCGGCCGGCGCGGGCGTGATGTCGGCCGTCAGTCGCTCCAGCTCCGACCCCAGCCGGGCCGCATAGGCGGCGGACACACGGGCCTCGAGCTCCTCGGCGTTGATCCGGCCCTCGGTCGCCGCGATCTCGAGGCGCTCGACGACGGCCTCGCGATCGGCGTCGGAGGCTCGCAGCTCGGGCTTTTCCGGTTCCGGCGGCACGGTCGGCGCAGACTACGGGTTCGCCGCGGGAAGATGGGCCGGTGCTCGCGTTTCTCGGGATCTCGCTCGTCGTGATCATGACCCCGGGTCAGGACACGGCGCTGACCATCCGCAACACGCTCGTCGGAGGCCGCCGCAACGGGCTGCAGACCGCGCTCGGCGTCTCCTGCGGCCAGCTGGTCTGGGCGCTCGCCGCCAGCACCGGGCTCGCCGCGCTGCTGGCCGCGTCCGAGCCCGCGTTCGACGCGATCACGCTCGCCGGCGCCGCCTACCTGATCGTGCTCGGCGCCCAGTCGCTGCGCGTCGCGATCCGTGGTGGCCACAGCCACACCGAGATCTCCGCGCCGACACCGCCCGGCCGCGGCTTCCGGCAGGGCCTGCTGAGCAACCTCGGCAACCCGAAGATGGCGGTGTTCTTCACCGGGCTCCTCCCCCAGTTCGCCCCGGCCGAGGGCAGCGCGCTGGCGACGATGCTCGCGTTGGGAGCCGTGTTCGCCCTCCTCACGCTGGTCTGGCTCACGCTGTACGCATTCGCCGTCGCGCGAGCCCGCAACGTCCTCGCGCGCCCCCGTGTGCGCCGCGCGCTCGACGCCGTGACCGGGACCGCCCTGGTCGCGCTCGGCCTCAGGATCACAGCCGAGCATCACTAGGTTGACAAGAGCCGAAAGATCGTTGACGCTGTCAACGATGGCTCAGACGACCGCGAGCCGGATCGCGTCGGTGCGTGCGTTCAACCGCTTCTACACGCGGCGGCTCGGGATGCTCGGGACCGGCCTGCTCGGGACCGAGCACCCGCTCCCCCAGGCGCGCGTGCTGTACGAGCTCGGGCAGCGGCCGCTGACGGCGGTCGCGGACCTCCGCCGCACGCTCGAGCTCGATGCGGGCTACCTGAGCCGGCTGCTCTCCGGCCTGGAGGCCGACGGGCTCGTCGAACGCAGGCAGTCGGAGACCGACGCCCGGCGCCAGGACGTCAGCCTCACGGACGCCGGCACGGAGGTGTTCGAGCGGCTCGACACCCGCTCGGTCGAGGAGATCCGGGAGCTGCTGGAGCGCCTTCCGGACGCCGACCAGCGGCGGGTCCTCGGCGCCATGCACGCGCTCGAGGACGCGTGGGACGCCGCGGCCCGCCCGCGCTCGTCCGTCCTACGCGCGCCCCGCGCGGGCGACTACGGCTGGGTGATCCAGCGCCACGGCGCCCTGTACGCGGCCGAGCACGGCTTCGACGCGAGCTTCGAGGCGCTCGTCGCCCGGATCGTCGCCGAGCACCTGGAGCGGGGCGACGGCGCGCGCGAGCGCGCCTGGATCGCCGAGGTGGCCGGCGAACCGGCCGGGTGCGTGTTCTGCACGCGCCGCGACGACGACGTCGCGGCGCTACGGCTCCTGCTGGTCGAGCCGGACGCCCGCGGCATGGGCATCGGCGCCCGGCTCGTGCAGGAGTGCGTCCAGTTCGCCGAGCGCGCCGGCTACGCGGCGATGACGCTGTGGACGCAGAGCATCCTCCAGGACGCCTGCCGTCTCTACGAGCGCGCCGGCTTCACTCTGACCGAGGAGCAGGAGCACCGCAGCTTCGGCCGCGACCTGGTCGCCCAGACCTGGTCGCTACGCCTCAATCCCCTGAGTCGTACTTGAACGAGATCGCCAGACGCACGCGGTACGAGCTGATCGTCCCGTTCTCGATCGTGACGTCCTCGCGGACCACCTCAGCGACGCGCAGGTCGCGGACGGTCTTCGCCGCGGTCTCGACGGCACTCCTGGCCGCTGCTTCCCACGACTCGCTGCTGACGCCGATGACCTCCGTGACGCGATAGACGCTGTCGGCCATGTCGCTCCCCTCCGGTTGCGGATGTGCCGGGGACTCTCTCATGAAACGACCGAGGCCCGCCAGATGGCGGGCCTCGGTACCACGGTCCAGATCCTGGCGGGGATCAGTCCCTGATCAAGTAGTACTTGTCGCTCGCCGTGTTGAACGGCGCCCACGGCGTGCCGTCGATGTAGTGACGGCAGCTGCGTGACTCGTAGTGCGGGAGGCACGGGTTGAACACGTTGACGAAGCCGCTGGCCGGGAGCTCGGGACGCCCCGCCACGCCGGCACGCGGCAGCGTGACGCTGGCCGCGTCCTCGTCGAGGATGCCGTCGGCGTTGTCGTCGATGGCCGCCGCCAGGACGCGGTTGCACTCCATGATGTTCGGAATGTCGTCGTGGTCCTGGTCGTCGGCGCCGTCGAGCACGCCGTCGCCGTCGGTGTCCGCGTCGTCGAGGTCGGTCCCGGAGTAGGTCAGCGGGTAGCGCGTCTCGGTCGCCCCGAACAGCACTTCCCACTGGGCGCGGTTCATGCAGCCCCGGGTCTCGTCGAAGTTCGACAGTCCGTCGGCGTCCTCGTCGCGCTCGGCGTCGTCGAGCATCCCGTTGCGGAAGCCGCTGCTGAAGTCGTAGTAGTACAGCTCGTCAGTCGACACGCCGCCGTTGCGGTCCATGTCGCGGATGTCGTAGTTCGTGCGGGCGGCCCACCAGGTCGCCTGCGGATCGAACAGGTCGGCGCCGATGTCGGCGAGTGCGACAGACGCATACCCGTGCCCACCGGCCCAGGAGAGGAACGCCGCCTGCTTGTCATAGCCGGCCGCGGGGAGCGTGGGCTGGCGGTTGCCGCCACCGACGCGCACGCTGATCGAGTACTGCTCGCCGGCCGAGTAGGTCAGCCGCTCGAGCGTCCGCGGGGAGCCCTGCGCAATCGAGTTCTTCCAGAGCCGGTACTCCTCCACGAGCGTCAGCGAGTCGCCGTCGTGGTCCGTCGCGCCGTCGGTCTTGTCGAGCGCGTTCGGGTACGGACGCTTCTCGGGATACGGGAGGTACTGGTTCGAAGTCTGGTGCTCGTCGTCGTTGAGGTCACGCGCCGACTGGTACTCGTAGCCGTCCTCGGCGCCGTCCTCGTCGGTGTCAGCCTGGCACTGGTCGAGCTTGAGCGTCTTCTCGAGCGTGTCGGAGAGCAGGTCGTTGTCATCGTCGGTGTCGATCTTGTTCGCCTGGCCGTCGCCGTCGCAGTCCGCGTTCGGATCGACGGGCTCGGGCGCGTCGGGAGCCGGCGGCTTCTCAGCGCCGACGATCGGCGACTTCGAGCTCTTGGTGTAGCTCTTGCCGAACATCGCTGACAGGACGCGGATCTTCAGCCGCGTCGGCGTCGGGGTGCCGTTCCTGACCACGAGCACCTTCTCGAGCCGCTTGGGAAGCGTGACCTTCAGAAGCTTGGTCGTGCCCTTCTCGGCCTTCACGAGGACGACCTTGGCGCCGGCTCGCTTGAAGGCAACGGTGTTCTTGTTAACGCCGCGGCGGAAGTGGTGGCCGTAGATCGTCAGCGTTTCACCGACGAAGACGTGCTTCGGCGCGACCCGGGAAACGGTCGGGGCGCGTGTGGCGGCGTTGGCGGTGCCCGCGGCAGCGGGCACAAGAAGCGCGGTCAGCGCGGCCAGCAGGCCGGCGCGGCGCAGCATTGGGCTAGTGCGGGCTCGGAGATTCATCCCCCCCGATATCGGCGGACCCCCCACAGGTCTTGAGGGGGAGTGGGGTGTTCGCCCTACTCGACCGTCACGAGATCCTTCGTGGTGCCGGACAGAACGTCGCGGCCGCCTTCGGTCACCGCCACGAGATCCTCGATCCGCACGCCGCCGCGGCCCGGCAGGTACACGCCGGGCTCGACGGTCACGATGTTGCCGGCCACCAGCGGCGCATCGCCGGACTTGGCGAGCCGCGGAGCCTCGTGGATCTCCAGCCCCACGCCGTGGCCGAGCCCGTGGCCGAAGTGCTCGCCGTGGCCCGCCTCCTCGATGATCCCGCGCGCAACCGCGTCCACCGCGCGGCCGTCCGGGCCGGGCCGCACCGCGTCGAGCGCCGCCTCCTGAGCGCGCCGAACCAGGGCGTAGGCCTCGGCCAGGTCGTCGGGCAGCGGGCCGGTCGCCCATGTGCGCGTGCAGTCGGAGCAGTAGCCGTCCAGCTGCGCGCCGATGTCGAGCGTCACGAGCGTGTCGCGCGGGATCGGCTCGTCCGTCGGCACGGCA
Organism: uncultured Solirubrobacteraceae bacterium; assembly: GCA_963792385.1. GTDB lineage: Bacteria > Actinomycetota > Thermoleophilia > Solirubrobacterales > Solirubrobacteraceae > DASSUW01. The sequence continues at coordinate 777,506 of CAWBVZ010000007.1, forward strand.
TGCGGCAGCGCGCCGCGCTCGGCGGACGCCACGATCGAGGAGAAGCTCGGCGCCTCTGCGCCGAGGCGCCGCATCTCGTTCTCGAGCGCGAGCGCCACCTCACGCTCGGTGCGGTTGACCAGCCCCTGCTCGCGCAGCATCCCGTAGACGGCGTCGACGAGCGCGGCCGCAGCAGCGATCTTCTCGATCTCGCCCGCGTCCTTGACCGCCCGCAGCGATTCCACGATGCCGCCGGCCGGCACCAGCTCGATCCGCTCCGGCACCACCTCGCGCAGGCGGCCGTGGCGGCGGACGGAGACGTGGTCGTCCTCGAAGCCCAGCCGCAGCGAACCCTCCGGCCAGCCCTCACCGAGCGCCATCACGAAGTCCTGCGGGCCCTGCTCGCGGTCGAAGTCCGGCACCTGCGCGGCCGCCTGCTCGACGTAGCGGAAGTCGGTGATGAAGCGGCGGACGTCGCGGCCCACGACCGCGATCCCGTTCGACCCGGTGAAGCCGGTCACGTAGCGCAGGTTGACCAGGTTGGTGACCAGCAGCAGGTCGAGCCCGCGCTCTTCGAGCAGGTCGGCGACGCGGTCGGCGCGGCTCACAGCGCCCCCTTCAGTGCCTCGAGCGCGTCGCGGTAGCCCTCGACGCCCTTGCCGCTGACCGTGGCCACCGTCATGCCCTCGAGCACCGACAGGCGCCGGAACGGCTCGCGCGACTGCACGTCGGACAGGTGAACCTCGACCGCCGGCAGCCCGGACAGCTCGAGCGCGTCGCGCAGGGACCAGGCGTAGTGGGTCCACGCGCCCGGGTTCAGCAGCAGCCCGTCCGCGTAGTCGCTGGCCTTGTGCATCTCCTCCACGTATTCACCCTCGTGATTGGTGTGAAAGAAGCGGCCCTCGAGCCCCAGTTCGCGCGCGAACACGTCGATCCGGCGCTCGAGCCGAGCGAACGTCAGCCCGCCGTAGTGCTCGGCGGGCCGGCGGTCGAGCGCCCCTAGGTTCACGCCGTGCAGCACGGCCACGCGATTCTTCATCCGGCGCGCAACTCTGCCACGGCGGCGCGCAGCTCGCCTTCCGGCACCGGCCGACCGGTCCGAACGTCGCCCGGCGCCTCCACGAGCACGAACCCGACACGGCCGCCGCGGCGCTTCTTGTCGCGCTCCACGGCGGTCACCACGGCATCGCCGTCGACGGCGCCGTCGAGCGCGGTCGGCAGACCGTGCGCGGCGAGCAACGCCGCCACCTCGCTGCGTAGATCCGGCTGGCCGGAGAGCGTGAGCGCGGCCAGCAGGCCGAGCCCGACCGCCTCGCCGTGGCGGTAGCGGCGGTAGCCGGTCGCGGTCTCGATCGCATGTCCAACCGTGTGGCCGAGGTTGAGGGATTGGCGGCGGCCGCTGTCGCGCTCGTCGCTCGCCACCACCGCGAGCTTGGTGCGCGCGCACGCGAGCACGAGATCGCGGTCGACCGGCGCGCCGGCGCGCACCCGCTCCCACAGGGCGCCGCCCGCGATCAGCGCGGTCTTGATCACCTCGGCCCAACCGGCGGCGAGCTCGGGCGGCGGCAGCGTCGCCATCGTCGCCGGGTCGACGAGGACGCTGGCCGGCTGGTGATAGGCGCCGGCGTAGTTCTTGCCCTCCGGCAGGTCGACCCCGGTCTTGCCGCCGTAGGCGGAGTCGACCTGGGCCACGAGCGTCGTCGGCACCTGCACAACGCGCACCCCGCGCTGGTAGAGGGCGGCGCACAGGCCCGCGACGTCGCCGACGACGCCGCCGCCGAGCGCGACCACGTGGTCGTCGTGGTCCATCCCCGCGGAGGCCATGCCGCGCAGCAGGCGCTCGACGCTCACGAGCGTCTTGTGCTCCTCGCCGGGCGGGATCCGCAGCTCGGCCTCGACCCGCGGCAGCCGGCCACCGTACAGCGGGCCGACCGCGTCGTCGGTGATCACGAAGCGCCGCCCGCCGACCGGCCAGAAGCCGCTGCCCACGAGCCCCTCCCCCACGTGTACCGGGTAGCTGCCGGACGCGGCCACCGCCCACAGCAGCTTCGTGCCCGCCGGCGCGCGCGACAGCGTCCGCAGCGCGGGCACGGCGTGGCGAACCGCCTCGCGCGAGGAGTCGATCAGCACGGCGTCGGCGACCGACTCGTAGAGCGGAGCGCGCTGCGCGAACAGCGTCGTGAAGCGGTCGTGGTCGCGCGCCAGCGGCCGGCGTTTGTTGCCCGCTCGCCGCCACGCGGTCTCGACGTCGACGTCGAGCAGCACCACGGTGTGCCGCCGCAACAGCTCGCGCACCCGCTCAGAGCCGACGGCGCCGCCGCCGAGCGACATCACGGGCGCCGGCGGACGGTCGAGCAGGTTGCTCACGACGTCTTCCTCGACCGCCCGGAACGCCGCCTCGCCGTGCGCTTCGAAGTGCGCCTCGATCGTCGTGCCCAGGCGCCGCTCGATCTCGTGGTCGGCGTCGATCGCGCGCGCGCCGAGCACGCCGGCGGCGGCGCGCGCCGCCGACGTCTTGCCGGCGCCCATGAAGCCGATGAAGACGAGCGCGCGCCGAGTCGGCCCGGCTATGTCTGCCGTCTGGGCTTCCATCCGATCCGCTGCTCGTACGCGGCGACGGCGGCCCGGACGTCGTCGATGTTGTCGCCGCCGAACTTGGTGCGGTACGCGTCGGCGAGCACGATCGCGAGCATCGCCTCGCCGACCACACCCGCGGCCGGCACGGTGCACGAGTCCGTGCGCTCGCGCAGCGCCTCGGCCGGCTCGTGGGTCGCGATATCGACCGACCGCAGCGGCTTGGTGAGCGTCGGCAGCGGCTTCATCGCACAGCGGACGACGAGCGGCTCGCCGGTCGTCATCCCGCCCTCGACGCCACCCGAGCGGTTCGTCTCGCGGTAGTAGCCGCGCTCCTCGGAGTAGAAGATCTCGTCATGGGCGGCCGAGCCGGGGCGGCCGGCGAGGTCGAACCCGTCGCCGATCCCGCATCCCTTGACGGCCTGGATGGAGAGCATCGCGAGCCCGATCCGGCCGTCCAGGCGCTCCTCCCAGCTCACGTGCGAGCCGAGGCCCGGCACGTGACCGAACGCGTGCACCTCGAAGACGCCGCCCAGCGACTCGTTGCGCTTGCGCAGGACGTTGATCTCCTCGACCATCGCCTTCGAGGCCTCGACGTCCAGGCACCGCACCGGCGACGCATCGACGTCGGCGAAGTCGCGCGCGGTGAGGTTCTGGCGGTCCGGGGCCTGCACCGAGCCGATCTGGGTGATGTGCGAGAGCACCTGCACGCCGAGCGCGGCAAGGAAGCCCTTGGCGAGCGCGCCGCCGGCGACGCGCGCGGCGGTCTCACGCGCGCTGGCGCGCTCGAGCACGTTGCGGATGTCGGTGAAGCCGAACTTCTGGGCGCCGGCGAGGTCGGCGTGACCCGGGCGCGGGAGATGGACCTCCGGCACATCGGCCTCGACCGGCCACGGGTTCATCCGCTCTTCCCAGTTGGCGTAGTCGCGATTGGCGACACGCACGGCGACCGGACCGCCGAGAGTGCGCCCATGACGGACGCCGGCGGTGACCTCGGCGCTGTCGCGCTCGATCTTCATCCGGCCGCCGCGGCCGTGGCCGAGTTGGCGCCGAGCCATGTCGCGATCGATCGCGGTGAGGTCGAGCTCGAGGCCCGCGGGCAGGCCCTCGACGATGCAGGTGAGGCCTGGGCCGTGGGACTCCCCGGCGGTGATGACGCGCAACGGCACGCCGCGCATCCTACGAAGGCACTCTCCGCCGCGGCTCCGAGAGAGCCGCGACGGAAAGCGTGTACCCCTTAGAACTAGCGGTTGATCCTGAGAACGTCGAGCTCGTACGAGGCGACGATGTCGCCCGTCTCGGGGTCGATCACGTCGAAGAACTCGGTCTCGCCGGCGGCGAGCTCGATCGTTTCGCAGTTGCTCGGGTGCGGCTTGCAGGTGCCGTCGCCCGTCGCCTCGAGGGAGTCGTCGACCAGGAACTTCGCCTTCTTGCCATGGTCCGTGAGGCCCATGTACACGATCAGCGACGTCTCGTCGTCGGGCAGCGGCTTGAGCTTGCGCAGCGTCGACTTCGGCAGCACGTCGGCCGTGGAGTCGCCGAACCGGATCAACAGCGAGCCGGCCGGATACACCTTCGGCTTGGGCTTGACGATGGTCGGGCCGGACGGCGTCGTCGTACCGCCGCCTCCGCCAGTGCCAGGATCGGACGTGGTGTCGTCGTCAGCCTGAGCGTCGGCCACCTTTGCCTTCTTGACCTTCTTGACGGGCGGCGGCTGGAACGGGTCCTTGCGGACTCCCAGCACGCGACGGCGACGACCGCGGTCCGACGGCTCGACCTTCGCGACGACCGGTTCGGCAATCGTGTCGTCGGCCTTGGCCGTGACGGCGGGAGCCGCGTCGACAGGAGCGGCGACCGGGGTAGCGTCACGCGCGAGGAGGACCGGGACCGCGACCAGAGCCGCGACGAGCAGCAAGGCAAGCGGCCACAGCCGGCGGGCCATCATCTGGCGCCAGATGGACGTGACGGCGTTCATTGTGCGGCTCCGGCGTTCGCGGTGGTCGTGGGCGGGGTCGTGCCCGGGGTCGTCGGGGTCGTGCCCGCGGCCTGGGTGGCACCAGGTGCGGCGGCGCCCGGGACAGCCTCAACCGGCGGCACCAGGTAAGTGGCGGCACCGATCGCGGCCTGCATCTCCGGGAACCCGGAAGACGCGGGCGTGATCGACACGCTCTCCAGTCGCAACAGGCGACCGGTCACGCCGATCCGCTTGTTGTTGATGGTCACGAAATGCTCGAGCTTCGCGAAGAAGTTCGACAGGTCGAAGTAGCCACCGGTGAAGCTGAAGTTGAACGGCATCGCCGACAGCGCGCCACCGGCAACCGGGACGGCACCCGGGGCCGAAGCAAGCTCGGTGCCCGTGGTCGGGGCAGCCGGCTTCGCGCCGGCGGCCGCCGTGCCTGAGACACCGCTGCCGAGTTCGATCTTCGCGAACTCGATGCCGCTGCGGTCGGCCGCGGCCTCGAGCTGGATCAGCAGTGAGCGGACATCGTCGTCGCCAGGCACGGCCTTACCGAGCCGAGCGAGCAGCGCGTAGTTGCGCTTGTAGCTCTTGCGCGCCCCCTCATAGGTGACGAGGGTCTGCTGGGCCTGCGCGATCTCGACCTGCTTGGAGGTGACCTTCGTGTCGAGCTTCGCGATCTCCTCACGCTTGGGCGCGAGGATCAGGAAGTAGTACGCGCAGACGGCGAGGCCGAGGGCCACGACCGAGATCAGGATCTTGTTCGTGCGGGTCATTCGGAACCCACTCCCTGCGGGGTTGAGGCGGGCGTGGCGGCACCGGGGTCGGCCGGAGGCGTCGTGACGCCGCCGGCAGCCGGCTGGCCGGTTGTGCCCGCGGCGGGGGTGGTGGCCCCGGTCGGGGCAGCGCCGGCCACAGGTGTGACGGCGATGTCCTGGACCGTTGCGGGCACCGTCGAGCGCTCGAAGAACATCACGATCGCGAACTCGGTCCTACCGCAGATGCTCGCCGCTGACGCGGTCGGGCTGCCGGCGGTCGCCGCGGCGACTGTGACCTTTTCCTTCTTGGTCGACTTGCTGAGGCTCACGCGGGTCACGTCCTCCACACCACGCAGGCGGGACAGCAGCCTGGCGACCTGGGTCTGACCGGACGTGCAGCCCGTCAGCTCGATCGCCGGGGAGGTGATCGCTGCGCGGATCGGCGAGCCGCCGCCCGTCGCGCCGCTCGAGATCGAGCCGTTGAGCGTCTTGAGCGTGACATCGGCGGGGATGGCGCGCGAGATGTCCCGCAGTGCCTGCTCCCAGTCGAAGCGGGAGGACGAGAGGTCCTTGACGGTTTGAATCCGAGTTTCGGCCAGCGCCTTGAAATCGGCGTAGGGCTTCAACTTGGCGACGCGCTGGGTGATGCTCTGCGCCTGGCTGGTCGCCGCGTCTAGCTGCGCCTGGCGGTCCTTGATCGCGTTGTTCGTCAGAACGTAGGCGGCGAGAGCGATCACACAAACGGTGAGCGCGCCGAGCACCACAAAGGCGCCGATGCCGCCGGGCTCGTCATTGACGGCCGCGGTCTTGGCCTTCGAAGAAACGCTTTTGGGCGTTCCGCGGAGGTCCTGGGGGAGCAGGTTGATGGCCTTCATCTCGCTTGGCTTATCGGCACCGCCCCTAGCCCACTTGAGGCGTCGGGGTGGGGTCAAAGCCCTACGCGAAGGTGTCGAGGTACCAGTCGACCATCGCGTCGCCCGCGAACAGGGCGACGACCCCGCCAAGGGCGAGGAAGGGGCCGAACGGAACCGCCGTCTTGCGGCCCTCTTGCACCCCTTTTCGGGCGATCACGAGCGCGCCCACGAGCGTGCCCGTGACGAGCGCGATGAAGATCGCAGGGCCGACGGCTCGGCCCAGGAACAGCCCCAGGACGGCCGCGAGCTTGACGTCGCCCATGCCCATCCCTCGCGGGTACGCGAACGCGAACACGAAGAAGAAGGCGCCGGCGGCGACGCTGGCGATCAGGTACTCGAGGATGTCGTCGGGCGCCGTGAGGAGGACGATCGCCGGCGCCAGGACAGCGCCGATGATCATCAGCGTGTTGGGGATGATCCGGTACTCGAGATCGATCAGCGTGACCGGGACGAGCAGCAGCACGAGCACGAGGCCCAGCAGCGCGTCCTCGTCGGGCCCCTTGGCGACGACGACGAGCGCGCACAGCACCCCCGTGCCGAGCTCGACGAGCGGGTAGCGCGCGGAGATCCGCGCCCCGCACGAGCGGCATTTGCCGCGCAGCGCGAGCCACGACAGCACGGGCACGTTGTCGTACGGCTTGATCGGCGTCTCACAGTGCGGGCAGCGCGACCGCGGATGCGACAGCGACTCGCCCCGTGGCAGCCGGTAGGCCACCACGTTCAGGAACGAGCCGAAGATCGCGCCGATCACGCCGGCGATCACGGCAGCGAGACCGGTCGACATGACGCTCGGTTCAACATCGTGGTGCGGTCCCCTCCCGCCGAGCGGCGGTCAGGCGACGTCTTCGACGGCCAGGCCGGCCGCGACCGTGAGACGGCCGAGATCGGCGCCCGCGTCCTGCGACACGACGACGGCGGACGTCAGCGGCAGCCGGAGCTGCTCAGACAGCGCTTCCACAAAGCCGGGGATCGCCACGGCGGGGCCGGTGAGGACACCCTGCTCCACCTGCTCGGCGCTCTCCTGCATGCGGTAGAAGTTCAGCGAGTTGCGCACGGTGTCGGCGAGCTGGTGAACGCCCTCCTCGAGCACCGCGCGAGCGGCGGCCACGAGGTCATCGTCGCCGTCGACGCCCTCGAGGGGCGCGTGCAGGCCGACGTGCTGGAGCCACTGGCGTGCGTGCTCGACGGTGAGACCGCGACGCTCGGCGAGCGTGTGGACCATCGCGTCGAGTCCGCCGGCAGCTGCGCGGGTGAAGAGGCATCCGCTCGGGTTGGCGACGGCGACGTTGGTGAGGCCGGCGACGCTGACGTAGAGCACGGCGCCCTCGACCTTGGTGTCGGCCAGCGCGCGGACCATCCCGAAGGCGGACAGGTCGATGCCCTCGACCTTCAGACCGGCCTCGCGGGCGGCGGCGACAAGCCTGTCGACCATCTCGCGGCGGACGGCGACGACCACGACGCGGGTGCGCGGGCCGGCGGGGGTCTGGACCGTACCCAGCGACTGCCAGTCGATCACAGCCTCGTCCATCGGCATCGGGATGTGGTCGGGCGCCTGGATCTTGACGGCGGCGGCAAGCGCCTTCTCGTCATCCAGCAGCGGCAGGTCGAGCGTGCGCACGACGATCCGCTGGTTGGCGATTCCGAGCCGCACGCGAGTGGAGAACCCGTTCTCGGCGAAGAACGCCTTCAGCGCCTCCGCGAGCGCAGGGACATCCGCGACCTCGCCATCCCGAAGGATGCCGGGGCGAAGGGCGGTGACGGCGCCGCGCTTGAGCGACAGCGAGCCGTTGACGGTGACCTCGGCGGCCGCGATATGGCCGGGATCGAGATCGAGGCCTGTGATGCCGGCCTGGCTGGAGGAGGAACGCTTCTTGAACACGTTCGTGGTATCGGCGCGGATCGGAAGCGTCTTGAGGTAGATGGGGTCTTAACGACGAAGCGGGCCCGGAGGCCCGCTTCGCACGAAGGGTTACTTGCTTGCTTCTGGTGCTTACCAGCGACCGGTCGCGGGGCAGCCGCCCTTGTTGACCGGGGTGCAGGTACGGGTGACGGCCGGGGTGCCGGCGGTGTCCACCTTCGAGATGGTGAACGTCTGGCCACCGACGGACACGACCGAGACGGACCAGTCAGTCGCCGTGTGGGTCGGGACGGTCCACGCGGGGCCGTCGCCGAGCGAGGGCTCAATGCCCTGGAGGATCGTCGGCGTCGCGGTCGCGTAGGACTGCTCGTTGACGTACAGCGTCTCGAGAGCGGTCTGAGCGGTGCGGGCCTTGCTCTTGGCCTCCGTGTCCTGCGCCTTGGTGCGCTGGTTGAGGAAGGCGGGAAGAGCGATCGCGGCGAGAATGCCGATGATCAGAATGACGACCAGAAGCTCGATCAGGGTGAAGCCCTTCTCGTCCTGGGCGCGCGTACGAAGCTTATGGAGCATGTGGTGGGTCCCTCCTGAAGGGATTGTTTGGGCCTGTGGACTTCCTCGCCAGAGTCCTTCGGTCCCGTCCACCACCGGCGGTGGCAACCCGGCTCGCTCGTACTGAGCTCCGTGGCTTTGCGCCTCGCCCTCACGGACGATTTGCCTTTGACACCTTGGGTCTGGCACTTCCGATATCGGCACGCAAGTCGCAGTCCTTAAGCGTTCGTTATCAAGGGATGGACGAGCGCTCTACCCTCGGTGGATGCTCGGCCGCCGCTTCTTGCTGCTCGTGGCGGTCCTGATGGGCCTCACTGCCCTCGCCGCCAGCGTCGCGCCGCGCGAGTCGAACAACCGCGGTGGCCGCGGTGCGGCCACGCCGACGGCCACACCGACGTCGTCCGCCGACGGCGGCGGCAACCTCGAGCCGGTGGCGAAACGGCTGAACACGGCCGAGGGGGTCACGCGCGTCGTCGTCAACCAGGGCGACCTCGTCGATCTCGAGGTGAGCGGCTCGGAAATTGACAGCGTCTCGCTGCTCGACGAGGTCGTGCCGATCGACCCCGCCTCTCCGGCGCTCTTCCAGCTGGTCGCCGGCGAACCGGGCGAGTACCCGATCGAGCTTCTGGACGCCAACCGCCAGGTCGGCACGCTTCTCGTGCGCGAGGGGGACTAGGTTTCGCTCGACTCGCGCCGAGCCGCCTGCGCGTCGTGCTCCGGGATGAACCGCCCGCTGCCCTCGCACCACGGGCACGGGACCTGCTGCGGCGTGCCGCCGAGCGTCGAGGTCACGGTGCCGGTGCCGCGGCACGGGCTGCAGCGCTGGGGATCGTAGGAGTCGGCCGGTTCGGTGCTCACGGCCGAGCCAATGTAGCGGCTATGACAGGCCGGGCGGAGCCACGGAAGTGGACGACCGGGTGTCCTCGGCGGCCGCCAGCACGGGGTCGGCCGGTACGTCGGTCGGCAGCGCTCGCCGCAGCGTCGGCGGGACCTCGCGGTCAGTCACGGGGCGCAGGAGGCCGAACTGGCGGAACACCGTCTCGGCCTTGGTCGTGTCGGTGACGCGGAAGAGCAGGCCGTAGATCACCGGAGTGCCGAGCGGCGACCGGGCGGCGATCTCCTCCGCGATCTCGGGCTCGAAGCAGGCGACCTCGTCGTCGCCGAGCGGCTTGGTGAACAGCAGCGCCACGTTCGGCGCGTCCTCGGGATCGCCGAGAACGGTCATCGCGGTGCCGCCGAGGCTCGTCCACAGCCAGCCCTCGATGCCCTGCTCGCGCGGGATCACCGCGGTGGCGCTGAGGCGCTTGAGGATCGGGAAGCGGCCGACCAGCCCGTCGGGGCGCGCCCCGCCGGGATCGACGAGGCCGAGCTGGAGCATCCCGAGCGGGAGCCGCAGGGGCTTGTGCAGGGAGTTCTCGAACGTGATCGACGCGCCCATGGCGCTGAGCCGCACCAGGTCGATCGCGCCCTTGCGCCGGCCCCAGGCCTTCGGCGTCTCCAGCTCGAGCACGTACTCGCGCAGGCCGGAGCCGGATTCGGAGGAGCTGGGAGGAGGCAGCGACATCTCTACAACGTGTAATCGGCGTTCGGGCGCCTGGCCTTGACGCTCCTACCCGTTGTCGTCGCGATGGACCGTGTCCGGCGAGAACGCGGGAAGGCAGACGGCCACATAGGAGGCGCCGCCGGCCTCGGGCGTGGAGTAGCGCACCCACTCCCCTCCGCGCACCAGGACGGCCTGGCCCGCGCGCACGTCGAGCTCACCGCCCTCGTGCTCAACGCGCAGGCAGCCCTCGAGCACGACCGTGTACTCGTCGAAGTCCGGGCGCTGCCCTGGCTCCAGCCAGCCCTCGGGCGAGCGCATGTGCGCGACGCTCACGCGCGCCTCGCCCGTATTCACGCGCCCGACGTACTCGTCGATCAGCTTCGGCTTGGTTCCCGCGGCCTCGATCCGGGAAGGATTTTCGATCAGTTCTGGCATCTGGCTGTCGATATATATTGAAGATGCACAATCGCGACGAGCTGATCCCGATCCTGCGCGGTGTCTCGCACGCTCTCGCCGTGCCGCTCGCGGTGGCCGCGACGGCCTTCCTGCTCGTGGTGGCCCAGCCCGGCCCGGCCCGGCTCGCGGCGCTCGTCTACGGAACCGGCATGTGCACGCTGTTCACCGGCAGCGCGCTGTTTCACCGGCTGCGCTGTGCCCCGCACGTGCGGTCGCTGCTGAACCGGATCGACCACAGCGCCATCTACGTCTTCTGCGCGGCCAGCTACACGCCGGTCGCGCTGCTCGTGCTCGACGGGTGGGAGCGGTCGGCCAGCCTTGCGCTGGTATGGGCGGGTGCGCTCGGCGGCATCGCGCTCAGCGTCGCCTGGGAAACGGCGCCGCGGCTCCTGCGCACGCTCACCTACGTCGCGCTCGGATGGGTCATCGTGCTCGTGTTCCCGGCGCTCTCGGCGCGGATGGACACGGTGCCGCTGCTGCTGTTCCTGGCCGGCGGCCTGCTCTACTCGGCCGGCGCGGTCATCTACGCGGTGCGCCGACCGAACCCGTGGCCGCACACCTTCGGCTTCCATGAGCTCTTCCACGCGCTCGTGATCGCGGCCGCCGTCACGCACTTCGTGGCGATGGCCGGCTGGGTGATTCCCGCGGCCTGACCTCGATCTCGAGGAGCTCGCCGCCCTCGTGCTCGACCTGCAGGGTGGTGTGATCGATCGCGAACTCGGCGTGCAGCAACTCCTCCAGCGCGCGGCGAACGTCGTGGCAGTCGGTGTCGCGCCCGACCAGGACATGGGCGGAGAGCGCCGGGAAACCGGACGTGACCTCCCAGATGTGCAGGTCGTGGACCTCGGTGACGCCGGCATGGCCCGCCATCTGGAGCCCGATCGCCTGCGGGTCGAGCCCGCGCGGCGCGGCCTCCAGGAACACGCGGCCGGACTCGAACAGCAGCATCCAGGCGGCGCGCAGCATCAGCGCCGCGACGAACAGCGCGGCGATCCCGTCCGCGCGCTCGAAGCCGGTGATCAGGATCACGGCGCCGGCGATCGCCGTCGCCACGAACGCGGCGAGGTCGGTGAGGATGTGCTGGTAGGCGCCCTCGACGTTGAGCGACCGGCGGTTCGCGCTCGCGAGCACGAGCGTCGCGACCAGGTTCACGGCGATGCCGAGCACCGCGACGATCAGCACCGCGCCGCCCGCGACGTCGGGCGGCTCGATCAGCCGGCGCACGCCCTCGTAGACGATCAGCAGGCCGAGCACGAGCAGCGTCGACCCGTTGATCGCCGCCGCGAGGATCTCCGTGCGCTTGAGCCCATAGGTCATCGCGCCGGCGGCCGGGCGCCGCGCGAGCCGGATCGCCACCAGCGAGAGCGCCAGCGCTCCCGCGTCGGTGAGCATGTGGGCGGCGTCCGACAGCAGCGCCAGCGAGTCGGCGGCGATGCCCACCACCACCTCGACGCACATGAAGCCCGCGATCAGCGCAAGGGCGATCGCCAGCTTGCGGCTGTCGGCATCGGCCGACACGCCGTGGTGGTGATCGTGGTCATGACCCACGCCACGTACCTTGGCACGGGCTCTCAGTGCGCGTGGTACTGGTGCACCACGGCGTGGCCCTTGCCGCGCGCGAGCAGCCAGCGGTTGGCCGGGTAGGCGGCCATGCCGGCGATCAGGAGTGCTGCGGCGAGCGTGGCCCAGAAGCCGACGTCGCTGAGCGTCGCGTCCATCGCGCCGGGGATCAGCAGGATGATCGCGTTGTCGACGATCTCCATGATCGTGATCGAGATCGTGTCCGAGGCCAGCGCGATTGGGATCACCGCGCCGATCGCCATCCCCGACCGCAGCAGCGGCAGGCTGGTCAGCAGGTAGCCGAAGAAGAACGCGAGCGCGACGGAGATGGCGATCGTGGCGAAGTTCGACCAGTCCAGCGCGGTGCCGATGATCATGCCCAGCACCTCGCCGATCGCGCAGCCCGTGAGGCAGTGCAGGGTGGCGCTCAAGGCGAGCGCGTTGAGCGACTTCGACTCCTGGTGGTGGGCGTGCTCGCTCATGTGCGTAGCGCTCGCAGCCGGAAGACGGCGATCCGCCGTGGCGCGGCGCGCTCGACGTAGGCGGTGAAGCCCGGATAGACCTCGGTCGCGAGCGCGAGGTACCGCTCGCGCTCCGGACTCTCAAGCTCCTCCGCCTCGACCTCGCGCGCGGCGGCCGTCGACCACCAGGCGTGCGCGCGGGTTGGCGCGCAGGTTGTGGCACCACCCGGGGTGGCGCGCCTGGCCGTAGTTCGAGGCGATCACGACCATGTCGCCGTCGTCGGGGAAGCCGAGGATCGGGCTCATGATCTGGCGCCCGCTGCGCGCGCCGGTAGTCGTGAGCATCACCGCCGGGAGCCCGGACAGCCACGCCGCGAAGGTCGTCCGCCCGCGCGTGCGGCGGTACACGAGCCGGTCGATGCGATGCAGGATGCGTGCGTAGAACAGCGACACGGGCCGCATCGCCAGCGGTCCATCGCACGAAGCGCCGGACCGGCCCTGTGTCCGCGTAGCGCTCGGTCACGGCGACGTCAGCCCGCGCCCTCGACCGCGAGCTCGACCGGGATGTTCCCGCGCGTCGCGTTCGAGTACGGGCAGCGGTCGTGCGCCTTGGCCACGAGCGCCTCGGCGTCGGCCTGCTCGAGGCCGGGCACCTTCACGTCGAGCGTCACCTCGAGCCCGAAGCGGCCGCCGCCGATCGCGCCGATCCCGACGCGCGCCGTCACCGTCGCGCCGTCGACGACGCTCTCGTCGCCGTCCCGCCGCGCCGAGCTGCGCATCGCGTTCGCGAAGCACGCGGCATATCCGGCGGCGAACAGCTGCTCGGGATTCGTCCCCTCTCCCCCCTGCCCGCCCATCTCGGGCGGCGACACGAGGTCGAGGTCGAGCCTGCCGTCGTCGGTGCGGGCATGCCCGTTGCGGCCCTTGTCGGACGCCGTCGCCACGGCGGTGTAGAGGGTCTTCACGGCGAGGACTTTAGCCCCGTTACGCTGTAGGCATGTGCCGCAACATCCGCCAACTTCATAACTTCGAGCCCCCTGCGACCGAGGCCGAGGCGCGCGACGCCGCGCTCCAATACGTCCGCAAGATCAGCGGCTCGAGCAAGCCGTCGAAGGCCAATGAGGCCGCGTTCGCGCGTGCGGTCGACGCCGTCGCGACGGCCACCATGGACCTGCTCGGCGAGCTCGTCACCGCCGCGCCGCCGAAGGACCGCGAGGTCGAGCGCGCGAAGGCGCGCGCCCGCTCCGAGCAGCGCTACGCGGCCTAGTTAGGCCGCGAGCGGGAGCTCTTCGAGCTCGTCGAAGCGTCGATAGACGCTCGATCCCAGGCGCTCGATGTCGGCGCCGTAGACGTGGATCGAGATCGTCTCCTCGGCGCCGCCGGCCGTTACCGCGTGGATGTCACCCGCGGGCGGCACGAGCGCCTCGACGTGTCCGGGATACGCCTCGATCGTGCCGACCGGCTGCAGGCAGGACCGGCCGTCGATTTCGACGAGCCGGTAGCGCGTCTCGAGCTCGACGCCGCGGTAGACACCGACGACGCACCACGCGACGTGGTCGTGGATCGGCGTCCTCTGACCCGGCCGCCAGACGAGCGCGACGACCGAGAGTCCCCGGCAGGATGAGACGTGCAGCAGGTGCTGGCGGTAGCTGTCGGTGCCCGGCGCCCGGTCCTCGGGCGCGAGCCAGCCGTCCTCGGCGAGCAGCGTCGCCAGCCGAGCGGCGACGGCGTGCGGTTCGTCGATGACCGCCTCGGCATCACGCACGAACTCGACGAACGCCGGCGAGGAAGAGGTGGCGGAGAGCATCCGTGCAGCGTCCCACCGCGGACGGCGGAAGTCACGGGGGCAGCCACGCCTGTCGCCGGTACGGAAAACCGCCGCCTAGTATCGGCCGCATGAATGGTCGAGCCGTGCTCGTGACGGGCGCCTCGCGCGGCATCGGCGCGGCGGTCGCGCACGCGTTCGCCGCGCGTGGCGACCGGGTGGCGGTGCACTACGCGGCGAGCCGCGAGCGCGCCGAGCAGGTCGTCGGGTCGCTCCCAGGCGGCGGCCACGTCGTCGTCGGCGCCGACCTCGCGGACGCCGACGCGGTGCGCGCCATGGTCGACGCGGCCGCCGAGGGGCTCGGCGGCGTCGACGTCCTCGTCAACAACGCGGGCGTGTTCGAGCCGCACCCGATCGCCGAGACCAGCTACGAGGAGTGGCAGCGGGCATGGGAGCGCACGCTCGCCGTCAACCTCGTCGGCGCGGCCAACGTCACGTGGTGCGCGGTGCGCCACATGGGCGACGGTGGGCGGATCGTCAACGTCTCCTCGCGCGGCGCCTTTCGCGGAGAGCCGGGCCAGCCGGCGTACGGCGCGAGCAAGGCCGGGCTGATCGCGTTCGGCCAGTCGCTCGCCCGCGCGCTCGGGCCGCGCGGGATTTCCGTGACCGCGGTCGCGCCCGGGCTGACCGAGACCGACATGGCGGCCGAGGCGCTTGCCGGGTCGAAGGGCGAGGCCCGTCGCGCCGAGAGCCCGCTCGGCCGGGTCGCGTCGCCCTGACGACGTTGCCGCCGCCGTGATCTATCTCGCGTCCGAGGAGGCGGCGATGGCGAGCGGCTCGGTGATCGACGTCAACGGGGCGTCGTACCTGCGGATGTAGTCGGGCGCTGTGGGACCCGTCAGCCGGACTCGGGCCGCACCGTGAACCGCCAGCTCGCGACCTGCTCGCCGTCGACCATCCAGCGTGCCCGCCACTTGCCCGGGCCGCCGCGGTCGTTGACGAACAACGCGACGAACACGTGCGAGACGCCGCTGCGGTTCGTGCGCCGGTCCCAGCAGCGCCGCTCGCCGTTGCCGAGATGGCGCAGGCAGACGCGATAGCGCACCCGGCCGGCGACGTGCTCCTTGAACGTGGTCCGCCAGCCGGCGCCCTGGGAGCCCTCGTGAACCGGTGGGCCGCCGAGCAGGTCGACGTAGCCTCGGAAATCTCTGCGCGCTCGAGTCTGCGTTCGCAGGCGCGGCCGCCAGCACGCTCGCGACGGCGACAAGGCCGCCGATCACGTATCCGCGCTGTGCGAAGTGGGCGAGGCGTGCCACGGCGCAAACGATAGGCGCAGAACCGGAAGCGTGCGCGCCGCGTATAGCGTCACGAGCCGCTGCCGCAGGCCGATCAGGAGGAGCGTCGCATGGTCCACCGCCGTGCAGTCCCCGCATCGTTGTGTGCGAGCGTCATCGTCTGGGCCTTGGCCTCGGCGGCACCGGCGGCGGCCGCCTTCCCCGACGAGAAGACCTGGCGGCAGATCACCGAGACGACCGGCGTGACCTGGAGCTAGGTCGCTGCGGTGTGCCCGCGCGACGGCGTGAGCCGGTGCTCCGGCTCGATCGGCGGCAGGAACCTGACGGGATGGGTGTGGGCGACGGACGCCCCCAGGTCGTCGCGTTGATGGGCCACTACGTCCCGGCCATCCTGACCGCCGACCCTCCCAGCGTCTCGGGCCCGGAATAGCTCGTGCAGGCGATCGGGTTCCTCGACGACATGCGCCCGACGTTCCTGTTCGCCGGCTACTCGTCGACGAACGCATCGGTCAGCGGCTGGACCTCCTCGGAGCGGGACGGCTTGCCGGTGGCGGGCGGCGCCTCCTACTCGCATCCCGTCTTCAACGGGAGCTTCGGGGTCGGGCCGAACGGCACCGCGGATCAGGCGAGCCAGTATCGCGGCGTCTGGCTCCGGCGCCCCGGCACCGACGACCTCACGCCGCCGGTGATCCGGCCGACCGTGAGCGGGACGCTCGGCGCAGGCGGCTGGTACGTCTCCAACGTCTCGGTCAGCTGGGATGTCCAGGACCCGGACTCGCCCGTGTCGTCCCGGACGGGCTGCGACGTCGCGACCGTCACGGCCGACACGGCCGCGACCACGTTCACATGCGAGGCGACATCGTCGGGCGGCACGGCCCGCGTGTCCGCCGTCGTCCGGCGTGACACCAAGCCGCCTGTGGTGACCTGCGCATCGCCCGTGCCGTCTTTGAGATCTACCAGCTCGGCGCCTGGGTCACGGCGGCCGTTTCGGACGCGACCTCGGGACCCGCCTCGCCGGTCGCGCAGGGGATCACCAACCCGAACACACCCGGAACGTTCACGACGACCTTGACCGGCACCGACCGCGCCGGTCTGCGTGCAAGCGCGGCGTGCTCCTACCGGGTCGCGATCCCAACCTGCTGCGGCCTGACCGCAACGATCGTCGGCACCGCGCAGAACAACGTCATCAACGGCACCGCCGGCGCTGACGTGATCGTGGCGCTCGCCGGCGCCGATACGGTCAACGGCAGGGCCGGCGACGACGTGATCTGCGGCGGCGACGGGCCTGACGTGATCGACGCCGGGGACGGCCGGGACTGGATCGACGGCGGAGCCAGTCCCGACGATCTCAGCGGCGGCAGCGGCGACGACTTCATCGACGGCGGGCTCCAGCTCGACAGCATCCGCGGCGGAGACGGGCGCGACACGTGCGTCAGCGGGGAGACGCGGATGAGCAGCTGCGAGACCTGAGCCGCCTAAGGGTTGACTTATATAAGTTGGCGCTTGTATAACTCCGGGCCGTGCACGCCTTCGACGTCCTCGGCGACCCGGTTCGGCGCCGCATCCTCGAGATGCTGGCCGGCGGGCAGCGGTCGTCGGGCGAGGTCAGCGAGGTCATCCAGCAGGAGTTCGGCATCTCGCAGCCCGCCGTCTCGCAGCACCTGAAGGTTCTGCGTGAGCACGGGTTCGCGAGCGTCCAGTCGGAGGGCACGAGGCGGCTGTACGCCGTCCGGCACGAGCCGCTGCGCGATGTCGACGAGTGGCTCGGCCGCTTCCGGCGCTTCTGGACGCCGCCGCTCATGGCGCTGGAGACTGAGCTCGCCCGCGGACGGCGGCGCGCAGCGCAAACACCGGACGAGGAGAAGCGACCATGATCGACGTCGACCACCAGATCAGCGCGGTCGAGCGCGCCTTCGGCGACCGCGTGCTCGAGGCGGGCACGGCCCGGGTGCTCACGACGAGTCAGAGCTACGACGCGACGCTCGACGAGCTCTGGGATGCCTGCACGTCGGCCGAGCGCATCCCGCGCTGGTTCCTGCCGATCTCGGGTGACCTACAGGTCGGCGGCCGCTACCAGCTCGAAGGCAACGCGGGCGGGACGATCGAACGCTGCGACCCGCCGCGCTCGTTCGCGGCGACGTGGGAGTACGGCGACGAGGTGAGCTGGATCGAGGTCCGCCTCGAACCCGAGAGCGACGACCGGACCCGCTTCACCCTCGAGCACGTCGCCCACATCGACGACGAGCGCGCGCTGCAGTACGGCCCTGGTGCCGTGGGCGTCGGCTGGGACCTCGCGCTGATGGGCCTCGGGCTTCACCTGGCGACCGGCGAGCCGAACGACGCCGCCGCCTTCGCCGCCTGGATGGGTTCGCCCGAAGGGGTCGAGTTCGTCACCCGCAGCAGCCGCGGCTGGGCCGATGCCAACATCGCCGCCGGCACGGACGCGGCCGAAGCGCGCGCCGCCGAGGAACGCACGACGGCGTTCTACACCGGTACGGGCGGCTGACGCTCAGCCCGTCGAGCCGTCGCCTTGACGACGGACCGTCTGAGCACGGCCGGCGCAGAGCGCGACGCAGATCGCGACGGCAAGCGCGAACGAGGTGACCGGCAACAGGCCGGCGACCGCGCACACCGCAGCGACGAGTCGGGATGCTCGCCGACCAGCCCTTCGAGCCGGTCGAAGGCGTGGAGGAGCTGGACGAGGCGACGTTCGGCGAACTGGTTTCCAACCTCGTGCGACGGACTTCGACATAAGCCACGAAGGCCGCCCGGAGGCGGCCTTCGAAAGCTTGCACGGAGGTTCAGTCGAGGCGGATGATGCCTGCGGCGACGCACTCGCGCCACGTCACCCATCGGTAGGACGCGATCGTCCTCCACCAGTTGCGGGGGAACTGGCCGTTCTCGGCGCGCGGGATGCATGCGTCCCAGCCGCGGTATCCCGTTTCGGTGTAGATGGCGACACTGGACCTCGCGTCGGGCAGGCCGAAGTTGAACGCCGAGTACGTGTTGTTGCCGACGATCTGATTCCGGTCCCCGCGCTCGAAGCGGTCGTTGTTGAGGTTCCCGTCCGAGCCCGCGTAGTGGTAGATCCCCTCCACCTGCGCGGTGTCGGAATACAGGCAGAATTCGCCGGGGTCGCAGCGGCCGTACGCCGCGGACGCCATCGAAGCCGACACGGCCAACACGGCCGTGGCTCCGACGAGCGCAGCGAGGATGGCCAGGATCGCGCGGCGGGGCGAACGTGCGGTGAGCTGAGGCATCTGGTCCTCCTTGTCTCTGGTCACGAGCACCCAGGTTGGGACAACCAGCGCCTGGCCACCATCCCAGGATCCTGGGTTGTTCCGCTCGCGGTCAGACAGGTCCCGGTCGCCGCAGCGGCCTACGCGCCGGCGCCCGCCCGGTAGTGCGCGAGCACGTCGGCGGCGGGTAGGTCGCGGCCGTCGTAGACGGCGAGCTCGTCGAGCAGGCCGTCGTAGCGCAGGAACGCGGACTTGTTGGTCCCAACCGCCAGCAGCGTCGCGGCGCCGTAGGGCAGCACCGGCACAAGGTTGCAGCTGCGCGACGCCGCGAGCCGGCCGTCAACGTACAACCGGATCTCGCCGCGCGCCGGATACGACGAGGTGTCGAGCTTGAACGAGCCGACGACGTGCGCGTAGCGTCCGGCGGGCAGCGTCGCCGTCACAGTCGCCCAGCTCTTCTGCGCCAAGGTGACGGTCTTCGGCGTCGCGGGCCCGCCAGGGAGCGGCGTCTTGGACCACAGTTTCCACGTCCCGGGCATCAGGTAGCGCGAGAACACCACCTGGTCGCCGCGGGCGGCGAGCAGCACGCCGCCGTGCTCTTCCTCGTCGGAGAGGATGCGCCGCGATGTTCCGTCGGTGACGCCGGGCTTGATCCAGGCCTCCCAGGCGAACGCGTGCCGCTCGATCAACGGGCGCCCGGACGGGCCCATCATCGGCAGGCGATAGATCGAGGGGAACGGCGGAGATCCCGACAGCCGGGCGGCGGTGTCGGGATCGCCGGCCAGTGCGCCGGACGCGCCGAAGCTCATGCTGCCCGCATCGTGCGGCGCCCGAAAGGGCGTGCTGCCCAGGTCGGCGGCCGACGCGGCCGCACTCGGCTCACCGAAGCGCCAGTAGTGCGTCGGATGGGAGGCGAGGACGGAGGCGGAATACGGGGACGCCGTCGCCGCGGGGGCAAGCACCGGGAGTGCCAGCAGGCACGCCGCGGCGGCTCGCGCCAGCAGGGACAGGTGGGAAGAGGCCATAGTCGTGCATCGGCAGCAGCACAGGTCTCCGACACCGGGTGTAGAACCGACGTCGCGGGGCGCTCCGAGGCAGTTGATCCTGGCCGTTTGCGACCTTGGCGGGGCTCGAAGCTCACGTGCGCTGCACAGTGCTACCGGACGACGACGAGCCCGACGACGAACATCCGTGGGCGTGGCTCGCTGAGCGTCTGCACGGCCACGGCGTCGACGCGGCCATGGAGCAGCTCAAGCGGCTTCCGTACGACGACGCACGATCACTCACATTCAGGACAACGGGCCGCCGATGCCGCCGGCGCCATCCTGCACCGTCTCGCCCGCCAAGGCGTAGATGCACACGCCGATCATGCCGAGCAGCGCGACTAGGAGCACGACGCCGGAGGCCGGCCCGTCGAGGACGAAGAGCCCCACCACGCTGAGCAACATGACGAGGGCGAAGCCCGGCCAGGTCCTGCGGGAATGCGTGCGCATCGGAATCCCCTTGACCGCGGGATGATGGGATCGCGCGAGCGTACGGAAGCGCCCTAACCGCGGACTAAACGGCAGCCGACCGCCTCCGGACGTCCCAAGAACCGCCCTTGCCGGACTGGCCGCGACCTGCGCCACACCAGGCGGCTCCTTGCGTCTACGCGACGGCGACGGCGGTAGACGCATCGGACGCCGGCCTTCAGCTCGCCCGGCGGTATCGGATGTGCGTGGCCAGCGGCGAATGCAACACCTCGATCGGCTCCAACCCGAAGGACTCGACGCCGTCGAAGATCCGCTCGCCGGACCCGAGCAGGACCGGTGCGATGTCGAGCGTCAGCTCGTCGACGACCCCGGCGACGAGCGCCTGCCGCACGGTCGAGGCGCCGCCCGCGATGTCTACGCCGCCGTCGCCGGCCGTCTCACGCGCCCGTGCGTAGGCGGCGCCGAAACCGTCGGTGACGAAGTGAAAGGTCGTCCCGCCCTCCATCTCGATCGGCTCGTGAGCGTGATGGGTGAGCAC
This sequence comes from uncultured Solirubrobacteraceae bacterium, assembly GCA_963792385.1. Taxonomy (GTDB): domain Bacteria; phylum Actinomycetota; class Thermoleophilia; order Solirubrobacterales; family Solirubrobacteraceae; genus DASSUW01. Next base: position 798,424 of record CAWBVZ010000007.1, read on the forward strand.
GAACACCGGCGCGTGATAAGGCGGCTCAGGCCCCCACCACCCGCGCCAGTCCTCCCCCCACTCGCCGCGGATCGGCCCGAACATGTTGCGGCCCATGACATAGGCGCCGCGCGGGCGCATCAGCCAGCCCGCCGCCGTCTCGTCGGCCTCGTTGGCGCGCTCGTCGCCGAGGTGCCAAGCGTGGACCTCCCTTCCGCGCTTCCCGAGCGGATGCTCGCGACTCTGGTCCGGCCCGGCGACGAAACCGTCGAGCGAGATCGACATATGGCAGGTGGTGTCCGGCATCCGCGACCCTTTCGAAGGTGATTGCGACTTGCAAGTGGGCCCCGCAAGCTACCCGAGGTGATGGGCTGCTTCGCCGCCTACGCCGAGGCCCTCGCTACCGAGGCACGCTGATTTCAGTGGTCCGCGGGGATGACGGTCTGCACCAAGCCGGTGAGAACGTCGTAGACGTGCCCGGACACCGCAATACGCGGCGAGATTGCGGGTGCGGAGCGGAGGCGCTCGACGTCGCGCGTGGCGGTCACCTCGGGGTCGGGTACTGCGCGCGCACGCAAGGACGATTCATCGGCGCCGACCCGCTCGGCGTAGCGGCGACGGAACGCGTCGTTCGCGAGCGCCCCGGCTCCGCACTGGTTGTGATGGATGACGGCGACCTCGAACAGCGGGCCGTCGGGTAGGGCGTTCTCGGCGATCTGGCCGATGAAGGCGACGTCGTCGATCACCTCCTCGGTGACGCGCCCACCGACGTTGCGGACGACCATCGCGTCGCTGAGTCTGAGGCCGAGGAAGTGTGCGGGGTCGACGCGCGGGTCGAGGCACGTGATCACCATCAGGCGCAAGGCCGGGAACACGACGGCGCCTTCATGGCCACCGGCGGCAGCGAAGGCACGGTTGCGTTCGAGCGCTGACCCGATGCCGGCCGCGGGCGGTGTGGGTTCCCGATTCCTCATTAGGCGATCTTGCGGCGGTAGGTGGCCATCGCGAAGGTGTAGGCGACGATGAGGATGCCGACGAGCCAGGCGAGGGCGATCCAGATGTCGGTGCCGACCGGCTGCTGTGTGAGCAGGTCGCGGATCGCGTTGACGATGGTGGTGACCGGCTGGTTCTCGGCGAACGCTTGCACCGCGCCGGGCATGGTGTCGGTGGGCACGAATGCCGAGCTGATGAACGGTAGGAAGATGAGCGGGTAGGCGAACGCGCTCGCGCCGTCAGGGGAGTTCGCGGTGAGTCCGGGGATGACGGCGAGCCACGTCAACGCCAGGGTGAACAGGATCAGGATGCCGGCGACCGCGAGCCAGTCCAGCACTCCCGCGCCCGAGTGGAAGCCCATGACGAGGGCGACGAGCACGACGACCACGACCGAGATCATGTTGGCGACCAGCGAGGTCAGCACGTGCGCCCACAGCACGGACGATCGTGCGATCGGCATCGACTGGAATCGCTCGAAGATGCCGCTTTGCTTGTCCAGGAAGAGCCGGAATGCGGTGTAGGAGATGCCCGAGGCGATGGTGATGAGCAGGATGCCGGGCAGCAGGTAGTTGACGTACGAGTCCGACCCTGTGTTGATCGCGCCGCCGAACACGTACACGAACAGCAGCAGGAAGGCGATCGGCATGATCGTGGTGGTGATGATGGTGTCCGGGCTGCGCGTGATGTGGCGCAGGGATCGTCCCGTCAGGGCGACGGTGTTGCCGAAGAATTGCGTGGTCATTGTTGGTCCTTAGTCGTCCGTGCCGACGCCGACGGTCTTGCCGGCGTCGTCGTGCTTGCCGTTGTCACCGACGATCGCGAAGAAGACGTCTTCGAGGGTCGGCTGCTTCTCGACGTATTCGACCTTGGCGGGCGGGAGAAGCTGCTTGAGTTCGGCGAGGGTGCCGTTGACGATGATCCGACCCTGGTGGAGGATCGCGATCCGGTCGGCGAGGTGTTCGGCCTCGTCGAGATACTGCGTCGTGAGCAGCACCGTGGTGCCGTGCTCGGCGAGTTCCTTGATGGTCTGCCAGACCTCGATGCGTCCCTGGGGGTCAAGCCCGGTCGTCGGCTCGTCGAGGAAGATCACCGGCGGATTCCCGATCAGGCTCATCGCGATGTCGAGGCGGCGGCGCATGCCACCGGAGTACGTCGACACCTTCCGCGTGGCCGCGTCGGTCAGCGAGAAGCGATCGAGCAGGTCATCCGCGATCGCGCCCGGGTCCTTGACCTGGCGCAACCTGGCGACCAGCACGAGGTTCTCGCGCCCGCTGAGGATTTCGTCGACGGCCGCGAACTGGCCGGTGAGGCTGATCGACTCCCGCACGTTCGCCGCCAGCGTGGCGACGTCGAAGCCGTTGACGCTGACAGTTCCCGCGTCGGCCTTGAGCAGCGTGGACAGGATCTTCACGACTGTGGTCTTGCCCGCCCCGTTGGAGCCGAGCAGGGCGAAGATGCTGCCGCGCGGCACGTCGAAGTCCACGCCGCGCAGCACCTCGAGCTTCTTGTAGGACTTCTCTAGCCCCCGGACGTGGATGGCTGCGTCGGTGGTCATCGCTGTTGCCTCCGCTCCGCGTCGTCGATCGCCTTGGTCAGGCGAGCGCGTTCCTTGTCGATCCATTGCTTGCCGGTGTAGGCCTGAGCGAAGGTCTCAGCGAACTCGACCGGGTCCTCCCCGACGATCGCGCGCACGGGCGTGCCGTCGGCTGCGGCACGCTCCCAAAGGTCGGCGAAGTCGCCGAACATCTTGACGATGGTGTCGCCGTCCGTGACGCCCCCGTAGTACATGAAGTAGCGCTGCAGCGCCTTCGCGACGGTGCCGTACGGCTCGGGCAGGGCCTCGATGCGGGCCTTGTAGGTTCGCCACTGCTTCTTCTGCTCAAGCGATCCGGTGATGGTCTCGATCCAGTTGGCCATGGTCACTTCTCTCCTTCGTCGATCAAGTCGGTGTGTTCACGGTGGAGCTGTTCGATGCGCTCTGTGAGGAAGCTCCACGTCCGCCAGAACTCTTCGAGATATGCCTGTCCCTGAGCGTTCAGGGAATAGACCTTGCGCGGCGGCCCTTTCTCGGACGGGACCTTCTCCACGTCGACCAGGCCGCGCTGCTCGACCCTGACCAGCAGGGCGTAAACGGTGCCCTCGGCGATGTCGGAGAAGCCCTGATCGCGCAGCCACGCCGTGATCTCGTAGCCGTACGCGGGCCGGCCGGACAAGACCGCGAGGACGACCCCCTCCAGCGTGCCCTTCAACATCTCCGTCATCTGCTTACCCACCGAACATCTCCTAGCTAGTCAGTGATACTTGCTACCAGTAGATAGTAGCACTGACTAGCGGCGGCGTAAGCTCCACGTTGCGGCGGCAGGTGTCCGCTCTTGCCACCCGACGTCCCGGCCGCGGGAACCGCTCACGGACAAGCCAGAAGCCGTCGGGCCGCTGGCTCGCGAAGGTTGATTCGGCGTGCGAAGCCGCGCGACATTCAGGCGTCCTGACCGTTCAAGGATGTGCACTTCAGCCCCGTTCCCAGGAGGCAGCCATGCTGCGCCTTGCCGCGCCCCTCGTCGGTGCCGTCCTCTTCCTCGCCGTGCCACCATCGCCCGCCGCCGGCGATGTATTCAACGGCCGCATCGCGTTCGTGAGCGAGCGCGACGGCGGCGACTTCGACATCGTCACCACGACGCCGACGGGCGCCGACGTACGCGTGCTCACCAAGGAGAACACCCGGAACGACCACCAGCCGGATTGGCACCCGAGCGGCACCGCGCTTGCCTTCCGGGCGGAGATCGATCGCCGGTTCCAGGTGTGGCAGATGGAAGCAGACGGCGACCATCAGGAATCGACCGTCGCCTTGTCGCCGCCGCGTGAGGCGTCACAGCCGTCGTGGTTCCCGGACGGCGGTGGAGGGCTGCTCCTGCGCCGCAGCGGGCGCGGCCCCGGCGATCTCTTCCCGGGAGCCGTGTACCGGGCCGACCCGGGGATGGAGCCGCGGGAGTTCTTCTCGTTCAGGGGTCGCCAGTTCTATCCGAGCTGGTCGCCGCAGATGACGAAGGTGTTGATCGCCATGGTGATGTCCGAGCCCGTCGACACCGACCGCGGGATCTTCACCGTCGATCCGGTGACACTCGCGACGACGCCGCTGTTCGACCTGCCCGGCGTCTTCGACTCCGCGCCGGCATGGGCGCCGGACGGCAGGCGGATCGCGTTCGAGAGCGACGGCGACCCGATCGGCCTGAACCCTGAGCACGACCGCGAGATCTTCGTCATGAACGCCGACGGGACCGGCGTGACCCAGCTCACCCGCAACGACGGCGTACGCGACGAGGGCCCGGCGTGGGCCCCGGACGGCAAGCAGATCGCATACACCAGCGGCCCGGACAACACGCACGGCGACATCAACGTGATGACCGCCGGCGGCGTCCACCTACGCCGGATCACCGATTTCGAAGGAGCCGATGAGGCGCCCGACTGGCAGACGATCCCCGCCGCCGAGACCGATCGCCGTTGCGGCGACACCGCAGCCGCGACGGATGTTCGGGCGGCAGGTCGCGGGATGCCATGCCGGAAGGCGAGGCGCCTCGCGGAGCGCTGGAGCGAACGCGGGATGCCACCCGCGATCCGCCGCTTCGACGCCCGCGTCGACGACTTCGGCGGAACCCTGCGTGTCGAGCTAGAGCGCAAGAAGCGTCACAAGCACCAGCTCGTCACGTTCCTCCACCCGAACCCGGCCTGAGGACGGACGTCCCACGCCACAGTCGTCTTGCCCACCCCGCCCTCCGATGAGCAGGTGGCGGTCGCCAGTACGTCGATGAGTTTCGCCGTGAGCGGTGACGCCGTCAACGTCGTCGCCCGGCTCAAGGAGGAGTCCGAGGTGCCGTTGCGCTCGCACGGCAGCCTGTCGATGAACCGCGCGCTGATGGCCGCCGGCCTCGTCGACCGCGTCCAGGTAACGCTCTCCCCTGTCATCGCCGGTCAGACCGGGCTGGACCCCGATCTTCCCGTCTGAACCCATCCACGACGGCACCGCGAGTGATCTGGCGGTGCCGTCGTACCGGCGCCGTCGTCGCACTTTGACGGCCGACCGCCGCAGGAACCGTTGCAGAGGGTTGACTGGTCGGTGTCACCGCGGATACTGCGCCAATGGACCAGTTTTTTGAAAGTTTGAAGGACCTGTGGCTGGCGCCGGTCGGCGGCGCGCTGATATCGCTGTCGTTCAGCTATCCGACCTGCAGCACCGAGTACACCGGCGGGGTGAGCTCGACGACCTCGTGCGAGAACCTATGGGGCATGGCCGCATGGACTCCCACGCAGACGCAGTCGGGCGTGATGGCGTTCATCGTCGCGACGGTCTTCTGGGGTATCGCCGCGGCCATCCGCGACTACCGCAGCAGTCACGCCCCGACCGAATAGCGGAGGTCATCGCACACCGTGGGGCTCGTTCTCACTCGATGTCCATATCGAGCACTAGAAACGACGAAGGCCGCCCGAGAGACGGCCAATGGCGTGCTATGAGCCGCTCGGGTGGCCCTACGCGCAGCACGTCGACGCCGCGTTGGAGCGCTACCCGCGCTCGTCGCGCGGGCGCCTGAACGACGAAGTGCGCCCCGAGAGGCCTTCGACAAACCCCGCCCGGGAATCCGGTGGAGGACCGACCGTCGGAGTGCCGAAGGTCGTCGGAGTACGAGACGGCGCGGTTTCGGCACGGCGCGCAGCACCGGCACGTGCGCGTCCTTTGGGGCGTCGCCCCCAGCTCTCAGTGGCAGTGGTGGGGCCGATCTAGGGCTTGCCAAAGGACGCGCGGTGCCGATACTCGGGCGTCACCTAGCGGAGTGACCGGAACGCCGCGCGAACCTCGCTGGTGAACACATCGGGCTCTTCCCAGGCGGCGAAGTGGCCGCCCTTGTCGGCCTCGTTGAAGTAGGCGAGGCCGGGGTAGACCGCCTCGACCCAGCTCCGGGGCGACGCCCAGATCTCGCCGGGGAACGTCGTGAAGCCAACCGGAACCGAGACCGCCGGAGGAGGCTGGCCGCTCGCAAGCGCTGCGGCCAGCGCTCGTCCGTCCTCCCAGTACGACCGGGCCGCCGACGCTGCGGTGCCGGTCAGCCAGTACAGCGTGATGTTGTCGACGATGTTGTCCCGGGTGAGATTGCCCACGGGCTCGCCGTCGACGAACGCGCGGGAGATCTTGTAGTAGCTGTCCGTATCGTGGTCGAGCAACCAGGCCGCCAGCGCGACGGGCGAATCCAGCAGGCCGTAGCCGACCGTCTGCGGCCGCGTCGCCATCTCCAGGAAGTAGCCGAAACCGTCCTCCCTGAACGTCGCGACCGCCTCGGCCGCCGCGCGTTCCTGTTCGGATTCCTTGGGCAGGTGATCGCCGATCGCGAGCACCGCCGTGAGCAGGTTCAGGTGGTAGCCGGCCAAACCCTCGACCGCCTGGCGGCCCATCAGGTCCGTGACGAGGGCACCCACGTCGCCGCCCTGGGCGACGTAGCGCGTGTAGCCGAGGCGGTGCATCAGCTCCGCCCACGCGCGTGCGGTGCGGCCGGCGTCCCAGCCGAGCTCGGCCGGCTCACCGGAGAACCCGTAACCGGGCAGGGACGGCAGCACCAGGTGGAAGGCGTCCTCGGGGCTGCCTCCGTGAGCGGTCGGGTCGGTCAGCGGGCCGATGGTGTCCAGCAACTCGATCACCGAGCCGGGCCAGCCATGCGTCATGATCAGCGGCAGCGCATTCTCATGCTGCGACCTGACGTGGATGAAGTGGATCTCGACCCCGTCGATCCCGGTCGTGAACTGCGGCAGCGCGTTCAGTCTCGCCTCGCACCTGCGCCAGTCGTACTCGGTCGTCCAGTAGCGGGCGAGCTCCTGGATCGTCGCCAGTTGCACGCCCTGCGAGCGATCGGTGACGAGCTCCTTGGAAGGTAAGCGCGTCGCCTCGATCCGGCGGCGCAGCTCAGCGAGCTCCTCTTCGGGTATCTCGACCTGGAAAGGACGTACGTCGGTGCCGGTCTGGGTGGCAGGTCCCACGACAACCTCCGCTTCGGAAGTGATGAGCTCAGGAGCCCCGTCGGACGCCTCCCGGCGAGGCAGACTACTCCTGGGAGGCGTGACGTGACGTCATCCTCACCGGTGACGCTGCTGCTCTCCACGCATCAGCTTCCGCCCGAGCGGCGTTGGCCTGGCGCGACACGTTGGACGTCGAGGAGAGCCGCCGCTCCCGAGAGCCACTTTCAGCCGGCGTGCGCCGCAGGCGCAGCGATCGTTGACTGAGGGCCCGGGCCGCGAACGCCACGAGGACTCAAGGGGGCCGCCGACCCCGGGGCCGGCGATCCGATCGCGTCGTCACACGGGAGCGTGCGCCACGCGAACCACCAGGCGGCGCCCCTACCACGGCCGCTCACAGAGAACACGTCAGCGCGCTGGCCGTGTGGCTGGGCGGTCGGCGGCGCGGTTCCCCGCGCGCTCAACCGCGAGCTTGCGAGCGGTGCGCCGGGAGCCGCGACGACGGCCGACCCCAGCAACGCCCCACACAACGACGAAGGCCGCCCGGAGGCGGCCTTCGCAAACCCTGCCCGGAAACTCGCGGGGATTACTTGATCGCGTCGTAGACCTTGAACATCGGCATGTACATGGCGACGACGATGAAGCCGACGATGCCACCGACAAGCACGATCATGACCGGCTCGAGGATCGACGTGAGGGCCTTGATCGCCGCGGCCACCTCGTCCTCGTAGAAGTCCGCGACCTTGGTCAGCATGATGTCGAGGTTGCCCGTCTCCTCGCCCACGGCGATCATCTGGGCGACCATCGCCGGGAAGACCGGGGCGTTCTTGAGCGGGGCAGCGATCGTTCCGCCGGACTTGACCGACTCGATCACCGCTTCCATCGCGTCCTCGACCGCGGCGTTGCCCGCCGTCTGGCCGGTGACCTCGATCGCCTGCATGATCGGCACGCCGGCGGAGTAAAGAGCGGAGAAGGTGCGGGACCAGCGGGCGAGCGAGATCTTCTGGACCGTCGCGCCGATCTTGAACGGCACGCGCAGTCGCAGGCGGTCCCACTGGGGGCGGCCCCACGAGGACTTGCGCCACTTCTTGAAGCCGACGAAGCCGCCGATGCCGACCGCGATGAAGATGTACCACTGGCTCGTGACCGCGTGGGACATCGCGACCGTGAACTTCGTGATCGCGGGCAGCTCGCCGCCGAAGTCCTTGAAGACGCCTACGAACACCGGGACGATGAACGCGATCAGGCCGACCAGGACGCACAGGGCGAAGGTCATGACGACCGTCGGGTAGGCCATTGCCGACTTGACCTGACGGCGCAGCGAGTCGTCCTTCTCGAGCTGGTCGGAGACACGCTCGAGCGACTCCTCGAGCACGCCGCCCGCCTCGCCGGCCTTGACCATGGCAACGTACAGCGGGCTGAAGATCTTCGGGTGCTTGGCGAGCGCGTCGGAGAACGAGATACCGGCCTCGATGTCCTCACGGACCGCGCCGACCGTCTCGCGCAGGAGCTTGTTCTCGATCTGCTCCTCGAGCACGTAGAAGGTGCGCAGGAGCGTCATGCCGGACGAGATCATGGTCGCCAGCTGGCGGGTCATGATCGTCAGCTCGGCTGCCTTGACCCGCTTGACCAGATTGATCTCCATCTGGAAGCCGGTCTTCTTCTCCTTCAGGTCCATCACCGTCAGGCCCTTGGCCTTCAGCTCGGCGACGACCGCGTCCTTGGTCTGGCCGACGATCTCCCCCGTCGACGGGATACCGGAGGCGTCGACCGCCTTGTAGGTGAAGCTCGCGGCGGCCATCAGGCTGCCTCCGCCTCGGCGTCGGTCAGGTGCGTCAAGCCGGAGGACTGCACCAGCTTGCGTAGCTCTGCCGGCTCGGAGGAGCGGGTCTCGGCCAGCGCCATCGTGATCTTGCCCTCGCGAACCAGGCCGGCCAGTGAGGCGTCCATCGTCTGCATGCCGTACTGCCCGCCCGTCTGGATGAGGGAGTAGATCTGGTGGGTCTTGCCTTCGCGGATCAGGTTGCGCACGCCCGGGGTGGGCACGAGCACCTCGGCCGCGACACAGCGGCCGAGCCCGTCAGCGGTGGGCAGAAGCGTCTGGGTGACGATGCCCTGCAGGCCGATCGCGAGCTGGGCGCGAACCTGGCCCTGCTGCGAGGGCGGGAAGACGTCGATGATGCGGTCGACCGTCTGCGGCGCGTCCTGGGTATGGAGCGTCGCGAAGACGAGGTGGCCGGTCTCCGCCGCAGTCAGCGCCGTGCCGATCGTCTCCATGTCGCGCATTTCTCCGACCAGGATCACGTCGGGGTCCTGACGCAGCGCGGCCTTCAGGGCCAGTGCGAACGACTCCGCGTCGGCGCCGACCTCGCGCTGGTTGACGATGCAGCGCTTGTGCGAGTGCAGGAACTCGATCGGATCCTCGATCGTCATGATGTGCTCGTCGCGCGTCTCGTTGATCTCGTTGATCAGCGAGGCGAGCGAAGTCGACTTGCCCGAGCCGGTCGGGCCCGTGACGAGCACGATGCCGCGCGGCTTCTTGGCGAAGCTGCGCACCACGGCCGGGAGGCCGAGCTGCTCGATCGGCACCGTCTCGGTGGGGATCAGTCGGAACGCGGCACCGAGGGTGCCGCGCTGGAAGTACGTATTGACGCGGTAGCGTCCGACGCCAGGGATCGAGTAGGCGAAGTCGAGCTGCCAGTCCGTCTCAAGACGCTGGCGCTGCGAGTTATTGAGGATCGCGTAAACGATCTCTCGCGTGTCGGTCGGCGTCAGCAACGGCATATCGTCCATCGGCACGAGCGAGCCCCTGATACGGAGCATCGGCGGAGCGCCGGCGGTGATGTGCAAGTCGGACGCCTTGTTCTTGACGACCGCGAGGAGGATCTCTGAGAAGTCCAGGCTCACGACATCTTCATCGGCAGGCAGTGCCGCGTCCTATAGGGGGGTTGAGACCCTAGGTCAGCTCTAGCGCGTACCGGCGACACGAGCGATCTCAGCGATCGACGTGAGACCGCGACGCACCTTTTCCAGGCCGTCTTCGCGCAGGCGCATCATGCCCTCGTGGACGGCCGCGTGGGCGATCGTCTCGGCGGGCTCGCGGGCGACGGCGAGCGACCGGATCGTGTCCGACACCCACATCACCTCGTACAGCCCGATTCGGCCCTTATAGCCGGAGCCGCCGCAGCGCGCGCAGCCCACGGGCTCATACGCCTCGAGGTCGAGGCCGACGTTGAAGCCGTTCGCGCGCATCACCTCGGCGGTGATGGTGGTGCGCTTCTTGCACTCCTCGCACAGCAGTCGCGCGAGTCGCTGGGCGACCACGCAGTCGACCGCCGAGCCGACGAGGAACGGCTCGATCCCCATCTCGATCAGACGCGAGACGGCGCCCGGCGCATCGTTGGTGTGCAGCGTCGAGAGCACGAGGTGGCCCGTGAGCGCCGCCTCGATCGCGATCTGGGCGGTCTCGCGGTCGCGGATCTCGCCGACCATGATGATGTCGGGGTCGGCACGCATCATCGAGCGCAGGCCGCCGGCGAACGTCAGGCCCGCCTTGTTGTTGACCTGGACCTGCGTGATGCCGTCGAGCTGGTACTCGACCGGGTCCTCGATCGTGATGATGTTCGTCTCGATCGTGTTCAGCTGGTTCAGCGCGCCGTACAGCGAGGTCGACTTGCCCGAGCCGGTCGGCCCGGTGACGAGCACGGCGCCGTGGGCCTGGGAGAACGCCTTCGTGAAGCGCTCGAGCGCCTGCGGGAGCATGCCGAGCTCCTCGAGCTCGATCATCACCTTGCTCTGGTCCAGGATTCGCATGACGACGTTCTCGCCGTACGCGCACGGGAGCGTCGCGACGCGGAGGTCGATCGGGCGGCCGGCAACCTCGGTCGAGATACGGCCGTCCTGCGGCACGCGGCGCTCGGCGATGTCCAGGTCGGAGAGGATCTTCATGCGCGAGACCACGGCGGGCACCGCGCTGGCGGGGATCACAGCGGCCTCTTGGAGCACGCCGTCGATCCGGTAGCGGACGCGCATGTCCTCGTCGCCCGGCTCGAAGTGGATGTCGGACGAGCCGCGTTCGACGGCTTCCTTGATCACGCGGTGCACGAGCTGGATGACCGATGCGTCCTCGCCCGACGCGCCGAAGTTGATCGGCGTCTGGTCGCGCAGGTCGTACATCGGGCCGGCCGGGGCCTCGGACTGCGGCGCCTTCTGTATCGCCTCCGCATCCGGATCGTCCTCGTCGTCGAGCGGCGCGGTGGCGCCGTTGCCGAAGTTGGGATCCTCGAGCCGCTCGAGCAGCGCGTCGATGTCCGTCGGCGATGCCACCGCCGGGCGGATCTCGTAGCCGGTCATGACCGCGATGTCGTCCTGCGCGAGCACGTTCGCGGGGTCCGACATCGCCACCAGCAGCGTCCGCTCTCCTGGGAAGGAGATCGGGACGGCCCGGTAGCGCCGGACGGCGGCGGGCGTCACGAGCTTCGCCGCGTCGGGATCGACGCGGTAGACCGCAAGGTCGATGTGGTCGAGGCCGAAGCGCTCGGCGACGGCGCGCGCGAGCTGGTCCTCGGTCAGGAGCCCGTCAACGACCAATAGCCGCTCGGGCCGGCCGCCGGAGTCGTTGGCTTTCTCGACGGCGCCGTCCATCGCCTCCTGGTCCACGAAGCCCAGGTCGACGATTACATCCGTGAGTACTCGGCCGGAGCCGCCGCGCCGCGAAGGCGAGGTGACTCCATTGCCCTTCCTCTTAGCGGATGTTTTGGTAGCCCCGGTCTGTGTTGACGGATTCATGTAGTGGCGATAGTCGCGGCGGCCGCCCGCATCGCCTCACGAGGGGCCTCCATGCCGGTCCAGCGCTCGAACGACGCAGCGCCTTGAGCGACAAGCACCTCCAGACCGTCGACCACGCGGGCCCCCCGGGTTCTTGCTGCTTCGAGGAGTTGCGTACTTCCGGCCCGGTAGACCATGTCAACCACAAGGCTTCCGGCACCCAAGTCATCGGCCTCGATTGGGAGTGCCTTGAACGTGGCGGCGGGGTCGTGAAGCCCGACGGACGTGCAATTAACAAGGATTTCGGCCGGTTCGCCGACGTCTACGGCCCGCGCGCCGAGCTCGGCGGCGAGCGTCCGCGCCCGTTCGGGGGTCCGGTTCCAGATCGCGACCTGCGCCCCAGCGGTCGTGAGCGCCCACGCCGCGGCGCGGCCGGCGCCGCCCGCGCCGAGCACCAGCGCGGTGCGACCGCGCGGCGACTCCGGCAGCGCTGCGAGCAGCCCCGGCGCGTCCGTGTTGTCGGCCACGATCGCGCCGTCCTCGAAGGTCAGCGTGTTCGCCGCCCCGATCGCCAGCGCCGCGTCGGAGGCGCGATCGGCCAGCGCCAGCGCGGCGTGCTTGTGCGGGATCGTCACGTTGACGCCGCGGAAGCCGGCGGCCGGGAGTGCCCGCACGGTCTCCTCGAACAGCTCGGGCGGCAGCGGCAGCCGCAGGTAGCGCCAGCCCTCCAGGCCGGCGGCCGCGAGCCCGGCGTTGTGCATCTGCGGCGACCGCGAGTGCGCCACCGGCCAGCCGCAGACGCCGAGGTAGATCAACGGCTTACGGCTCGCGTGATGCTTGGTAGCGCGCGCTGTCGCGGTCGAACTGCGCGTTCGTCGACGAGAACGCGTGCTCGCCGGTCTTGCCCGGCTTGCGCACGAAGAACAGGTAGTTCGTCTTGGCCGGATGCGCGGCGGCCTTGATCGACTTCAGGCCCGGGTTGCCGATCGGCGTCGGCGGCAGCCCGCGGCGCAGCCGCGTGTTGTACGGCGTGTCGGCGTCCAGCTCGGACTGGCGGATCGGGCGCTGCCAGTTGCGCGTCTCGTACCGGATCGTCGCGTCGATCCCGAGCGGCATGCCGTCTCGCAGGCGGTTGTAGATGACCGAAGCGATCAGCGGGCGCTCCTTGTCCAGCTGGGCCTCGCGCTCGACCAGCGAGGCGATGGTCAGCACGTCGTAGCGCGTCAGGTGCTTGCGCTTGGCGAACCCGAGGCCGACGCCGGCGAAGTTGTCCCGGAACGCGTCGAGCTGCTTGGAGACGAGGTCGCGCGCCGGGCTGCCCTCGAGCAGTGTGTACGTGGCCGGGAACATGAAGCCCTCCGGCGTCTTGACGCCCTTCGGCGCCCCCAGGCCGCGCACGCGGCGCAGCACGCGGCGTTCGACGGCCGCCTTCGCGTAGCGGCCCTCGAGCGGGCCCTTGTCGATCAGCGCCGCCGCCTCGCGGACCGACAGGCCTTCGGGCACCGTGATGTTCACGGTCGGCACCACGCGCACCTTCGGGCCCTTGGTGAGCGCGGCGATCGCGTCGCCGTTGCTCATGTCGCGCAGCAGCGTGTAGTTACCCGGGCGCAGCCCGCCGCGGCGGCCGGTGAGCGTCGCGTTCAGCTCGAAGAAGCGGCCGCTCGCGACGACGCCGCGGGCGGCGAGGAGGTCCCCGATCTGGCCGGCGTCGGCGCCTTTCGGGATCTTCACGGCCACGCCGCCGGTGCCGTCGGAGTGGAACGGCTGGAAGGTCGCGTAGATGACGTACAGGGCGACGCCGATCGCCACGAGCGCCAGCACGGCACCGATCCGGCGACGCCAATGACCCCGCGGTGCACCGGGGCGCGGGGCGGGTCGGCGGTTCGCCGGGACGCGCCGCGGCGGCGGGGGACGGTCTTCCACCGCAACCATTGTGGGGGACCGCTCGATCTGGCGCTCGGGCTCTGGCTCGGGCTCCGGTGCCGGTGCCGGGACCTCGACGCCTGCCGGCGGCAGGACTTCTTCGAAGACTTCAGGCGGCGGTGCGGGCTGGGAGCGGCGAGCCGCGCGCTCGGCTGCGGCGCGTGCCCGGTCCTCCGCGGTCCTCTCTGAAGAGTCTCGCCTACCGCCGAACGCCATCAGCTGGTGTGCCGCTCCTCCGCCTCCAGCAACAGGTGAACCGGCAGGCCGTCCTCACCCGGGACGACCTTCAGGGTGCCGACGACCGGGACCATCAGGCCCTGGCCATGCATATACGTGCTCTGAACGACCACCGACTCGATCTCCCCTGACGCAAGCTGGCGCAGTTGCTCCTGTGACTGCTGGTACCCGGCGCGGTCATGCGGCGACGGCCAGGCGGCCTTCGCAAACGCTTGCTCCTGGTACCCCACCAGTCTTGCAAACGCGGGGTTGAGCTCGCGGAACCGGCCGTCGAGGCCAAGGATCGCGAGCGGCTGGGCGACGTCGTCGAACCCGTGGCGGGCCTCGCGCTTCGTCGCCTCTGCCTTGCGGCGGAGATCCGAGGCGGGCGTGCTCGGGCGGCCGAGCTTCGCGCCGTCGCCGGCGGCCGGCCCACCGCCGCGGGCGGCGGCGAGCAGCTGCTGGAAGACCTCGTGGACGCCAGAGTTGCCGTCGCCGGCCGTCTGCGCGGCGCGCTTGGCCTGCTCGGCCTCGCGGCGGGCGATCACGGCCGCCTGGCCGGCGGACGTGAGGCCGGCCTTGACCTCTTCAAGTGTCTTCAGCGCGTAGGTCAGCTCGGCCTGCATCGCCTCGACGCGGCGTTCGCCGGACTCGGCGGCGGCGCGCGCGGCGGCAGCGTCGTCGCGCGCGCTCAGCGACTGCTCGCGGACGGTCTCGATGTCGGCGTGCACGGTCTCGACGGTCGCGCGTGCCTCGTCGGCGAGCTGGTGCGCCGCTGCCAGCTCGGCTCGCAGCTCGGTGCCCTGGGCCTCGAGCGCCGTGCCGGTTGCCTGCCCGGCCTCGACGACGTCCTTGCCGAGCCGCTCGAGGCGCTCGGTGACGGCCTCGAGGCGGTCGCGGCTCGTAGTCGCCTCGGTGCGCAGGGCCTCGGTCTTGGCGTCGATCTCGGTCAGGCGCTCGGTGGTGCGCTCGCCGGCGGCGCGGGCCGCGGCGGCGTCGGTCTGGGCGGCTTGGGCGGCCTCGGCGGCGGTGCCGGCGGCGTGCGCGGCGCGCTCGACGTCGGCGGCCAGCGCGGCAACCTGCTCCTCGCCGGCGTCGAGGTCGCGGCGGATCGCCCCGGCCTCTTCACGGGCGCGGCCGGCGTCTTCGCGGGCGGCCGTCGCGGCCGCTCCGGCGGCAGCGGCCTGCTCGCGGGCGCCGAGTGCCTCGTGGCTCGCGTGCTCGACCTGCGAGCGGGCGGCGTCGATCTCACCGGTGACGCGAGCGATCGCGGCGCGCAGCTCCTCGGCGTCGGTGCGGCTCCCGGTGGCGGCGTCGTGGGCTGCGCGGGCGACGGTGGAAAGCTCGTCGAGCTGCTCGCGCACGCTGCGGACGTCGGACAGCACGGCGCCGGCGCCGCGGTCGACCTCGTTCAGGCGCTCCGCAAGCTCGTGCACGGCGTGACCGGCCTCGCGACCGGCGGCGGCGTCCTCGGCGACGGCGGCGGCGAGCGCGGCGGCCTCGTCGATGCGGGCGTCGGTGGCCTCGCGGCCGGCGGCCAGCTCGTCGAGCCGGGACGAAAGGGTGTCGATCTCGCCGATCCGCGACGCCGCATCGACGGCGTGCGCCGCCTCGGCGCGGGCGTCGTGGGCGGCCGCGGTGGCGGTGTCGGCGGCGGCGGCAAGCTCGTCGAGGCGCGCGGCGGTGCTGTCCACGACCTCTTCGACGCGCCGTGCGACGGAATCGCCCTCAGCGGTCAGCTCGTCGATCCGGCGGGTCGCGGCCTCGCCGGCCGCGGCCAGGTCGGTGAGTCGCGTGCGCAGCGCCCTCTCGGCGTTCCGCAGCGTCTCGAGGTCGCTCCCCATGGCCTCGACCACGTGGCGTTCAACGACCTGGTCGACCGGGATCGACGGGTTCGAGTCGCGCTGTTCGAGCAGGCGACCGAGCTCGAGGACCTGCGAGCTCGTGCGCTCCTCGGCGGCACGGAACTCGTCACGCTCGCGACGGGCGTCCTCGAGCCAGCCGCGGACCTCGTCCTGCTGGCGGCGCAGCTCGTCGAGCGCGGTCGAGTCCGCCGCGGTCTCACGCAGCGTCTCGAGCTCCGAGCGCAGCGAATCGACCTCGCTCGCACCGGCACGCAGTGCGGCGATGTCGGTGCGCAGGACGGACAGCTCGGCGGAGTCCTCGCGCAGCGCTGCGAGGTCGGCCCGCAGCGCGTCGAGGTCGGCGGTGCTGGTGGCGCCGTCGAGCCGCTCGTGGAGCGTCTCGATCCCGGAGGTGGCGGCCTGGAGGGCGTCGAGCCGCTCGTCGATAGCCGCGACGTCGGCAGCACCGGCGTGCAGGGCGGCGAGCTCGGAGCGGAGTGCATCGAGTTCGTCCGGAGCGGACTGCTGCTCGCGCAGCGCGGCGATCTCGGCGCGCAGCGTCTCAAGCGCGACAGCGCCGTCGCGGAGCGGCGCGAGCTCGCCGCCCAGCGCCTCCATCCGGGCGCGGGACGCCTCGGCGTCGCGCGCCAGGTCGTCCAGGCGACGGCGATCCTCGTCGGCCTCGGCACGCTCGACGGTGACGGCGGTGAGCTGCTCACGCAGGGCGTCGGCCTCACGCTGGACGTGCTCGACGCGCTGCAGTGCAGCGGCCAGCTCGGCGCGCGCGGCCTCGGCCTCGCGGGCACGGTCGCGCTCGAGTCGCTCAAGCGTCTCGGACAGCTCGGCGCGGGCGGTCTGCGCGGCCTCTTCGTGCTCGGCGCGAACCTTCTCGAGCTGCACGATCAAATCGGACTGGTGGACGTCGCCGGCGCTGGACCGGTCGCTCTCGATCTCGGCGATTCGCGCCTCGACGTCGTTACGGGCCTCGTCGGCGCGGCGGCCGGCCTCGACGATCGCCTCTTCGGCGCGGCGCTGGGCCTCGGCGACCGCGGTCGCCAGGCGGGCGTCGGCGGCGGCGGAGGACTCCGCGCGCTGAAGCTCGATGCGATCCAGGCGGGCGGCCAGCTCGGCACGCGCGGCCTCGGCGACGTCAAGCGCCTTGCCGCGGTCGTGCGTGGCCTGCTCGGCGTCCATCCGGGCGCGCTCGAGGCGCTCCAGGCGGGCGAGCAGCTCGAGGTGCTCGGCCTCGTCGACGCCGCCCGCGGCGGGTGCGGCGACGTCGGTCAGCGCGCGCTGGATCTCGGCGCGCAGGGACTGGGCCTCGCGCTCGGCGGCCTCGGCGCGGCGCTCGGCGGCGAGGCGCGCCTCCTCGAACTGGGCGGGAAGGCTGAGCGCAACGCGCTCGAGCTCGTCCATCCGCTCCATCGCCGACAGCAGGCGCGCCACCACGGCGGCCGCGTCGTCGAGGTCGGCGACCGAGCCCTGGACTCCGGGATCAAGATTGGTGAGGCGCTCCTCGACGTCGGCGTCGGCCTCGGCGCGCGCGGCGTCACGGGCGGCCAGCTCGGCCTCGACCCACGGCGTCGGCGCGAGCGGGCGGAACACGACGAGCGTGCCGGCGGTGCGCCAACCCTCCCACGGCTGCGGATCGGGCTCGGACGCCTGGCGCAGAGCGCGCACGACGATCGGGTGCTGCGCACGCATGCGCTGCAACATCAGGTTCATCGGGAGCTCGAAGCCGAGATCCTCCAGGAACAGCGAGAAGTCGAAGCCCTCGTCGAGCTTGACGGGGACGAAGACCGTCTCCATCGCAAACGTCGTGCCGTCGGCGTGCAGCGCGGAGACCTCCACGCGCCCGACGGCATCCGGCGCCTCGCCGGTCTCCAGGAACCTGCGCCACGACTCGGCGGCGGCCGGTGCCGGGCTCTGGATCAGCGTCTGGAAGAACGATTGGCCGAGCACCTCGGCGGCGGGCCGGCCGAACAGCAGCTCGGCGGGCTCGGACCACTTGGAGACCGATCCCTGCCCGTCGGTCAGCACGAAGTAGCCGCCGATGATCTGGCGGAGAATGGCGTCGAGCGGCTCGACGGCCTCAGCGGCCGCCGTCATCACCTGATCGGCGCTGGTGTCAAGGCCTGCAGCGCTCGACGGCACGGCAGGCGTGTTGCTTTGGGTCGAAGAATCCATGTGTCGTCACTCCTTAACGCCTCTATCGGCAGGAGGACCCCGGACGTTCAACCATTCGTCGAGAAGTACGGCCGCAGCGCGAGAGTCGAGCGAGGCCGTCCCCCCCGCCTGCTGGGCGAGCGACGACGTGAAGCGCTCGTCGTAGAGCTCCACGGGAACGTCGACGACGGCGCGCAGGCGCTCGGCGAACGCGCGCGTTTCGCGCGTCTGCGCGGAGTCGCCGCCGGAGAGCGAGATCGGCAGTCCGACGACCACGCGCTCGGCGCCGAGCTCGCCTACCAGTTGCGCGAGCCGCTGGAGGCCGCGGCGCGTGCCCGGCTTCAGCACCGGCTCGAGCGGCGTGGCCAGCGTGCCGGACGGATCGGAGACCGCGACGCCACAGCGGGCGCTCCCGTAGTCGAGGGCGAGAACCCTCAAACGCCGAGGGCGCGCTCGATCTCGGCGCGCGCCGCGGCGAGGGCGTCCGGGAGCTTCTCCGGCTCGCGCCCGCCCGCCTGGGCCATGTTGTCGCGGCCGCCGCCGCCACCGCCGACGACCTTCGCCGCCGCCTTGACGATGTCGCCCGCCTTCACGCCGCGCTCGACCGCGCCCGGCGTCGCCGCCACGAGCAGGCTGACGCGCCCGTCGCCGGGCGCGCCGAGCACTACCACGGCGGGGTCGCCGAGCTGGTTCTTGAGGCGGTCGGCGAGATCCGGCAGCGCCTTCGGGTCGTCGACCTGCTTGATCTGGAAGATCGCGCGCACGCCGTCGAGCTCGACCACCGCGTCGACGTCGAGCTTCTCGTCGACCGGCGCGGCCTGCTGCGGGCGTTTCTCGAGCTCGCGCCGCCGGCGCTCGCGGTCGGCCGCCACCTCGGCGACCGACTCGGGCGACGTGCGCAGCACCTTGGCCGTCTCCGTCAGCAGGCGGTCGTTGCGGCGCAGCTCGTCGAGCGCCACCTGGCTGGTGACCGCCTCGATCCGGCGCACGTTGGCCGCCGATGACGTCTCGGTCGTGACCTTGAACGCGCCGATCACGCCGGTGCTGCGGACGTGGGTGCCGCCGCACAGCTCGCGCGACCAGTTGCCGTCGCCGATCTCGACCATCCGCACGACGTCGCCGTACTTCTCGCCGAACAGCGCCATCGCGCCGAGGCTGCGCGCCTCGTCGAGCGTCGTGGTGAGCGCGCGCACGGGCTCGTCGGCGACGATCTCGCGGTTGACCGCGTCCTCGATCTCGCGCAGCTCGTCGTCGGTCAGCGGCGCGCCGTGGGTGAAGTCGAACCGCAGCTTGTCGGGGCCGACGTAGGAGCCGGCCTGGCGCACGTGCGTGCCGAGCCGCTCGCGCAGCGCCGCGTGCAGCAGGTGCGTCGCGGTGTGGTTGCGCTCGGTCAGCCGCCGCGCAGGGTCCACGCGCGCGATCACGCGCTCGCCCTCGTGCAACTCGCCGGTCAGCGGTTCGAGCACGAGCGCCTGGTCGTCGCCGACGCGCACGACGTCGATCACGCGCGCGCTGCAGCCGCCGTCCTCGCACTCGATCACGCCGCCGTCGTGCACCTGGCCGCCGCCGGTGGCGTAGAACGGCGACTCGACGAGCTTCGCCAGCACCTGCCCGTTCTCGGTCAAGATCGAGCCGACCGCTGTCGCCTGCTCGATCGTCTCGTAGCCGGTGAACGTGGTCTTCACGTCGCTGCTCTCGGCGAACGCCGCGATCCGCTCCCGCTTTACGTCGCGGCCGCCTCGCCCGGCAGTGCTCGAGCGCGCGCGCGTGCGCTGCTCCTCCATCAGCTCCTCGAAGCCCTGCTGGTCGACCCCCAGGTTCTGCTCGGCCGCCAGCTCGAGCGTGAGGTCGAACGGGAAGCCGTAGGTGTCGTGGAGCAGGAACGCCTGGTCGGCGCCGATGCCCTCCTGCTCGGCGTCCTTCGCCCGCGAGATCACGTCGTCGAGGAGCCGCATGCCCTGCTCGAGCGTGCGGCCGAACGCCTCCTCCTCCCTACCGACCCACATCTGGATCGTGTCCGCATGCTCGTGCAGCTCGGGATAGGCGTCCGCCATCAGCTCGCGCACGACGGTCGCGTACTTGGGCAGGAAGCCGGGCTCGATGCCGAGCCTCCGGCCCTGCACGATCGCTCGCCGCATCAGCCGGCGCAGCACGTAACCGCGCTCCTCGTTGGACGGTACGACGCCGTCCGCAACGAGGAAGCTCATCCCGCGGGTGTGGTCGGCGAGGATCCGCAGCCCGCGATCGACGCCGAACGTCTCGCCGTACCGCTTGCCGCTCAGTTCCTCGCCGAGGTCGATCAGCGGGCGGACCTGGTCGGTCTCGAACACCGACGTGGTCCCTTGCATGATCGCCGCGAGCCGGTTCAGGCCGAGCCCCGTGTCGATGTTCTTGGCCGGGAGCGGCGTGAGCGTGTTGACCGGCTCCTGGTTGTACTGCATGAACACGAGGTTCCAGTACTCCAGGAAGCGCTCGTTGTCGCCGCCGGGGAGATCGTCCTCGGTGCCGAACTCCAGGCCGCGGTCCAGGTAGAGCTCCGAGCACGGCCCGCACGGACCGGTCGGGCCGGCCTGCCAGAAGTTCTCCGAACGCGGCAGCAGCACGATCCGCTCACGCGGCACGCCGATCGCCAGCCACGCGTCGATCGCCTCCTCGTCAGGCCCGAGGCCGAGCGCCTCGTCGCCCTCGAACACCGTCGCCCAGATCTTGTCCGGCTCGAACCCGAACCCCTCGAGCGACAGCTCCCAGGCGAACTCCGCCGCGCCCTGCTTGAAGTAGTCGCCCATCGAGAAGTTGCCGAGCATCTCGAAGAACGTGAGATGCCGATAGGTCGAGCCGATGTTGTCGATGTCGACGGTCCGGAAGCACTTCTGGCACGTGGTCAACCGGTTGTGCGGCGGCGCCTCCTGGCCCAGGAAGTACGGCTTCAGCGGGTGCATCCCCGCGCTGATGAGCAGCGTCGACGGGTCGTGCCGGGTCGGCACCAGCGGCGCCGAGGGCAGCCGCTTGTGGTCTCGCGACTCGAAAAACTCGAGGAACTGCTGGCGGATCTCGTCGGTCGTCATGGAACGATGCAGTCTAGGTGGAGCCTCCCCGCGTCACGAGCAGCCGACTGGTCTACGAGAACCGCTGGATGCGCCTGCACGAGGACCGCACCGAGCGGGCCGACGGCACGCCCGGCCTCTACGCATGGATCGAGAAGCCGCCGGCCGCCGTGATCGTGCCGCTCGACGGCGAGCACGTATGGCTGGTCGAACAGCACCGGCATCCCATCGGAGCGCGGTTCTGGGAGTTCCCGCAGGGGGCTTGGGAGGACGACCCGAGCGCACGCGCGGAGGACCTCGCGCGTGGCGAGTTGGCCGAGGAGACCGGGCTGCGCGCGGCTGCCATGGAGCACCTCGGGCAGATGTTCTTCGCTTACGGGATCACCGACCAGTCGTTCGACGTCTGGCGCGCAACCGGACTCGAACCCGGCTCGCAGGCGCTCGAGGCCACCGAGGCGGACCTGCAGGTCTCGCGCTTCGCGGTGGCCGAGTTCGAGGCGATGATCAGCTCTGGTGGGGTGCGCGACGCGGCCACGGTGGCCGCTTGGCATCTGGCAACACGGTCTTGAGTTTGGGCGTAGAGCAGGCGCCGGACGACTGGCCTCAGGGGATTCAGGGAACCACGCCGGAGTGGTTCTTGACGTCGCCCTTCTGCTCATCGGGGTGATGGGCCTTGCCTATTGCCTGGTGCGCTCCCGTACGCCCGAGCCGGCGCAGAGACGAGGAACGGCGCTGCGACGGACGCGCGGCTTGTATCTGGTGGGCGCGGCAGCCGCCTGCTTGTTGATCGCCGGTGCGGTGGCGAGTCTGCTCGGTAACTAGGTCCGCTGCTCGGCCATCCACTGCCAGATGTGCGTTCCGTTGATGCTCGGGTCGTTGCGGGCGACGTAGATCCACGACCAGTGGCCGTTGAACTGGTAACCGTCCCAGATGACGTGGTCGTACAGGGTCATCAAGGAGCCGGGGATGAGGTCGTGGGCGTGGATCGTGTTGGGCTCCGGTGGCACGACCGGATCGTCGCGCGAGGCGACGAGCCACGTCGGAGTGTCGATCTCCTTCAGCTGGGCGTCGGTGAGCAGCGGTGGGCCGCCCGGCTCAAGGGACTCGACAACGCCACAGATCGGTACGGCCGCAGCGAACAGGTCGCCGTAGATCGAGGTCAGCTCCATGGTCATGTAGCCGCCGTTGCTGCAGCCGGCGACGTAGATCCGCTCGCGGTCGATCGGGTACCGGCGCACGAGATCGCCGATGATCTCGCGGATGAGCGGGGCGAAGCGGGGTCCGTCCTCCATCCAGAAGGAGGTGCTCTGTGGCGCAACGACATAGGCGCCGCCGAAGATCCGCTGTGCCTGCTGCGTGGCGAAGCCCAGCGCACCTCGGTTGGCCCGCAACGGCGTCTCGTTGTCGTAGTAGTGATCGGGCAGCAGGCCACCCTCACCACCGCCGTGCAGCCAGATGACGAGCGGGTGCCTGCCTCGTCCGGCGTGGAAGCGGTGGCCGTGGCGGGGCGAGTACAGCCGGTAGTTCATGCCAGAGCCGGACACGTGGTAGCTGAAGGCGTCCACTTCGGGATCTGACAGCCGGCGTTGCACGAACCGCGCGATCGTGAGCGGCCGCCGCTTGCGCAGGACGATCGGGGTGTTCTGAGTGATCGTGTAGACAAGGTCGAGCACGACGTTGCGGCCCTTGCCCACGATGTAGCCGAGGGTGCCACCGCCGACCTGGCCCTCGCCGTATGACAGGTCCAGCACGATGTTGCCCCAGTGGTCGAGCCGGACCGCGGTCACCGGGCGGTCAAGGTCGTACTCGCTGAAGATCAGGTCGCCGTCGGCGATCGGGATCGGACTGGTCGCCTTGGCGTGCACGCTAAAGGTGCCGGTGGTCAGGCTGGCCGGGTCGATCCGGCCGAGCGCGGCGGTGTGGAGGGTGATCGAGGTGACCTGCTCGCCACCGTCGAGCACCTCCGCATTGAGCGTGAACCGCACGCCGTCGTGTGGGTGACGCCCGGCGTAGGCGTTGACACCGGGCAAGAGAGCACCGGCGGCGGCCGCGCCGGTGGTCAAGAACGTGCGACGGGAGATGGGCGCTGCCATGGGGACTCCTTCGTCTCAAAGGCCGTCTCAGCTGCGATCGGAACCGATGAACACGGAGGTACCGCAGATCGCAAGGCCGTAACCGGCCAACCAGCGGCGCAGTGTCCGTTTCGCGACGCCGTGTCACGGCGACGCGGCGAGCGCCTCGGCGGCGGACGGCGACACCCGGAATCCGGCGCCCGCCGCAGCCCCCGCCTTGACCGTGCACGTGACCGTGAGCGCCTGCTCGGAGCACACGTAGCCGCCGAAGTCCACGGCCAGCCCGTCGCTGAGGTGGAACAAGTCGGAGTTCCACTGCACCGAGCAGATCGAGTTCAGCCCCGGCGGCCCGCCCCCGCACAGCTGCACGCTGCCATCCACCGACACAGCCGCGCCGTGCTGGCCCACGTTCGCGCCGGCGCGCGACTCGCAGAAACGGTCGTCCGGCTGATACTTGCCCGTGTAGCACCAGATCGTCCCGTCCGACGACAGAAACTCCCGGAGCGGCACGCTCGCCTGCCGCGGCGGCACTACCCGCAGGCTGCGCGCCGCCCGCACGAACCGCCCCGCCGGCACGTGATCCCCGATCAGCCCGACCGCCGTCAGCTGCCTCGCGGAGCCGGACCGCACCCGCAGGCGCACCAGCCACGCCCGCTGACCGGCCGGCGGCCGGCACGTGCCGCCAACCACCTCACAGAACGCGTACAACCACACCGACCGCCCCCCGATACGGACCTTGCGCACACGGGTCGCCTGACCGGGGTCGCCGCAGACACGCGGACGCGCCTCGAAGACCTCGAGCTGCGGCCCGTGCCCTGATCGCCGGCCGAACTTGGCGTGCACCGTGACCTTCACCTTGCTCACCGTCGCCGCCGCGCAGCCGTCTCGCTCCACCGTCACGCGGCCCCTGAGCCCGAACGTCCGCCCCGGCCGCAGTACCGGGAACTCCGCCATCGCCGCCGCCTGCCCCCAGCTGACTTTCAACGGCGCCGCCGGTGTCAGCGCCGCCTGTGATTGCGCCGACACCGCCTCCGCAGTTGACAGCAACAGCACTGCGCTTAAAGCCACGGCGACCGGCACACGTCCACGCATAAGCCCTCCTGGGCCTCAGGGCGCCGTCCGCGACTGACGCGAACCTACCGGCTACTGCGAGCGCCGGCAATCAACCACCAAGGGCCGCCGCGGTTACAAACCACGGCGGCCCTTGGTGCTTACACGCGACTGCGGCAATTAGCGGTCAGCAGGCGTGCGGTCCGCAGTCGGGCTCGTCGTGCGGCGGCGGGGCGAGGCCGACGGCGGTGAAGGCGGCGATGGCCTTGGTGCTGATGGTCGCGCCGTAGATCGCATGGGCGCTCTGGCTGAAGGCCAGGCGTACCTGATTGAACGTCGGATGCGGGCTCAGCCGCTGGGGGACGTTGTGGAGCACGCGGCCCGCCTTGGCGTGCCCGACGCTCTGGACGAAGAGGTAGTAGGCATGGCTGAGGATGGTGGAGTTGAAGTGCGGCGCGTCGTCCGGGGGCGTCGGGTCGTAGTCGCTCATGTGGTCCGGGTACGGCTGTCCGTCGCGCATGATGGCGTTCGGGTTGGCCCAGTCGCGGCCGGCGCCGCCCGCGCGGTCCTCGCCGATCGTCGCGTTCTCGCGGTCGTAGTCGTAGGCGAACATGTCGGCGATCGCCTCCTCGACGGCGTCGCCCTCGAGGTTCTGGCTCGAGGCCCGGTCGCCGGCGTACTCGGCGTCCATGATGTGGCCGAACTCGTGCGCGATCACGTCGTTGTAGGGCAGGTTCGGGTTGCCGGCGCCGCGCAGGATGTCGCTGTCGTCGATCGTCACGTACTGATAGGCGCGGTCCGCCCTGGAGTCGCCGCCGGGCGCGTCGGCGTCGGGATCGTTGCCGAGCACGTCCCACGCCACGTACGGCCGGCCTCCGAAGCCGCCCTTCCGTCCGCAGTAGCCGCGGACGACGCAGATCGTCCTCGCCACGTTCATGGCGTTGGCGGTCAGCGCGTCCATCTTCGTCGTGCGCGTCACGCCCGAGAGCGGGGTCGTGTTCCAGGCCGGCCACGGGCTGGTGCGCGGATCGCCGGTGACCCTCGCCGCGGCGTATCCCTCCCAGCCGCTGATCGGCTCGGCGCCGTCGCTCGCGTCCCACACCTCGACGAGCGTGCGGGTGGTCGCCGCCTGGGCGCCGACGGGGATCAGGAATGCCGCCAGTAGCACGAGCGCGAAGCCCGTAGCAAGGCGGCGGATAGATGCGTTCGACACGGGAGCCTCCAGTGGTCGTATCGCAGGAACGCATCCCTGAAGACGCCTCCGGAGGCCGAGCATTCCCATGGCGGGCGCTACTGACGCCCAGTCTCCGCGCCCTTGTGACTGAGTCCGAGGTCCTCACGAGTGAGGCGGAAGCCGAGCGAGCGGCTCGCACCAAGCCGCTCGTAGTACCCCTCGGTTCGGGTGCGGACGTCGAGTTGTAGACCTCCCGCGCGCTCCAGGCCGTCACGCAGCAGTCTGGATCCGAGCCCAAGTCCACGCCGGTTCGCGTCGATCAGGAGCATCGAAACATGGGCCTGGATGAGACCATCGGACTGGACCTGGATCGCGCCGACAACCTGCCCGTCGACGGTCGCAACCAGCGTCGTGACGCCTGGTGCGGTCAGCGCCCGGTAGGTCTGCTCCCGGTCATCCGTGTACTCGGTCCAGCCCTCCCCCGCGACGAGCGCGATAAGCCCATCGAGGTGGGCTGGCGTGAACGGTTCAATCGCGGCCTCTGTCATCCGTCGCCCAAGTAGACCATCCAAGCGTGTCGACAGGCTGCGAGCGATGAGTTCGGCCTGCCATCTCGGTCACAACTACGCACACAACGAAGAAAGGACCGCGCAATGGGCAAACTGCTCTGGCACACGATGATGACCCTCGACGGCTTCATCGCGGGGCCGAACGACGACCTGAGCTGGATGTCCGGGCTGGACGCCGGATCGCGTGAGACGGCGGATCAGGTTCTCGCCTCGACAGGAGCGCTGCTTGTCGGCCGCCGAACGCAGGACGTGGAGGACCGCGATCAACCAGGGTTCTACGGCGGCGCCTTCCGCGGCCCGTTCTTCGTGTTGCGACACGACCCGCCGGCCGAGCCGCCCGTCGTCAAGGGCGTCACCGGGCGCTTTCTGGACGTCGACATCGCGCAAGCGGTGGCGATCGCCAAGAAAGGCGCGGGCGACGGCGACGTTGTCGTCCTCGGCGCGAACGTCGCCCGGCAATGCCTGGAGAACGGGCTCCTCGACGAGATCCTCATCCACGTTGCCCCGGTGTTGGTCGGCGACGGCGTCCGGCTGTTCGCGCGCCCGGGCGGCGAGCCGGTCAAGCTCGACCCGATCTCGTCGGTCGACGAGGGCGCCATCACTGTGCTCCGCTACTCGGTCGGACGCCCGTCAGCCTCGTGAATGTCACGATGGCTTGATGGGACGCGCCGAAGCTGACGAGCCGACGCCGACCGCCGGCGTCGTGCTGCTACGCGGCGACGATGTGCTGCTGGTCGCGCCGGGCCGTGCGTCAAGGCATCAGCGGGGCGTGCTCGGAGTTCCCGCCGGACGGATCGACGCCGGCGAGAGCGCGCTCGACGCTGCCGTGCGCGAATGCCGCGAGGAAGCCGGCGTGCATGTCCGTCCGGACGACCTCGTCGAGCTCGACCGCAAGTACGTCGCGAGATTGGATCGGCGTGACGGCAGCTCGGAGCTGATGACCTGGACGGTGTTCGCGACCGACCGACACACCGGCACGGCGCGGGCATCCCCGGAAACCGAGCCGCGCTGGACGCCGCTCGCGGACCTGCCCCAGCTGACGTTGCAGCGAAACGTCGCCGACGCGGTCGCGCAGGCGCGCATCGCGCTCGGGCGAACTCTGCGCGAGGGTGATGAGTTTTCGGGCCGCCCGCCGTCACACACACCATGAACTCCATCACCGACGACCTCCGGCCGCTCGACGAGCAGGCCTTCGGCGCCCGCGTCGAGCCGCACCGCCGCGAGTTGCACGTCCACTGCTACCGCCTTCTCGGGTCGTTCGAGGAGGCCGAGGACCTCGTCCAGGAGGCGTTCCTGCGCGCGTGGCGCCGGCGCGAGACCTACGAGGGCCGCGCGTCGATTCGCGCGTGGCTGTACCGGATCGCGACGAACGCGTGCCTCGACGCGCTCGACAAGCGCCCGCGGCGGCCGAGCGCGAGCGGCGAGGTCGCGTGGCTACAGCCGTATCCCGACGAGCTCCTCGACCAGCTGCCCGACCGGCGCGAGGGCCCGGAGGACGTGGCGCTCGCCAAGGAGACCGTCGAGCTGGCGTTCATCGCCGCGATCCAGCACCTCGCCCCGCTGCCGCGGGCCGTGCTGGTGCTGCGCGACGTCCTCGGCTCCTCGGCGAATGAGACCGCGCGGCTGCTCGAGACGACCGAGGCGTCGGTGAACTCCGCGCTGCAGCGCGCGCGGGCTGGGCTGCGGGAGCGCCTGCCCGAGGACCGCGAGGCGTGGCAACACGCCGCCGAGCCGAGCGCCGCCGAGCGTGAGCTGCTCGCCCGCTACGTCGAGTGCAGCGAGCGCGCCGACGTCGAGGGCCTGGCCGCGCTCATGCACGAGGACGTCCGCTTCTCGATGCCGCCCGGGCCCGGCGTCTGGACCGGCCGAAGCACGGTCGTGCAGAGCTGGATCGACGGCGGCTTCGGATCGGAGGCGTTCGGCAGCACGCGGTGCGTGGTCACCCGCGCCAACGGTCAGCCCGCGGTCGCGGGCTACGTGCGCAAGCCGGGCGACGCCGCGTACGAACCGCTGGCGATCGACGTCCTGCGGGTGCAGGACGGGGTCGTCACCGAGATCGTCACCTTCGACGGCGCGGTGTTCGAGCACTTCGACCTGCCGGCCACGCTCACCGCGACGGGCGGTACGAGATGAACGCCCCCGCCCCGGTCACCGTCACGCCATTCTTCGTTGCCGACCTTTCCGTCGAGGGCGAGCGGATGCCGGTCTACGTGCACGTCATCGACCATCCCGATGCGCGCGTGCTGGTCGACACCGGCATGACGGAGCTGCACCCGGCGATGGCCGACATGGATCCCCGCCTCCAGCCGCTGAGCGAGCAGGACTTCGATCTCGCCGGCATCGACATCGTCGTCAACACACACCTGCACGCCGACCACTGCGGCGGCAACCACCTCTTCGCCGGCAAGCCGATCTATGTCCAGCGTCGGGAGCTCGACGACGCGCACAGCAAGGACGACTACACCATTCGCGAGTGGGTCGATGCACCCGGCGTGCAGTACGTGCCGGTCGACGGGGAGCATGAGCTGCTGCCCGGGCTCCGACTCGTCCCGGCGCCGGGCCACACACCCGGCATGCAAATGGTCGTCGTCGAGACTGGCGGGCGCCCGGTCATCGTCGGCGGCGACGTGGCGGTGTGGTTCGGCGAGTTCGACGAGCCGCCGACCGAAGGCCGGCAGCGGGTCCTTGCGCTCGACCCCGAGCTCGTCTGGCTCACGCACGAGCGCGAGCCATGGCGACCCCGCACCGGTTCTGGCCGCGCTCAGCGTGGCTGATCGAAGATCTCGCTCAAGAAGTGCGTGACGATCCAGGTGGCCACCCGCGACGTTGTCCCGGACGGGTCGCGCGCTGGATTCAACTCGACGACGTCGAACCCGATCACCCGCCCGCGTCGCGCCACTTCAACCAGGATCGCGCGCAGCTGCCGGTAGCTGAGCCCACCCGGCTCGGGCAGCGAGTGCCCGGGCGCGACCGAAGAGTCGAGCACGTCGAGGTCGATCGAGACGTACAGCGCGTCTGTCTCCGGGACGGTCTCACGCACGACATCGCCGGCTCCACGCTCGATTACGTCGAGGCTGGTCGCCCAACGCCCTCCGAGCTCCCGCATCGCGTCCACTTCGGCGCGGTCCACATTGCGAACCCCAAGCGCGGTAACGGTGCCGATGAACGGCAGCTCCGCCAGTCGCCGCAGCTGGCTCGCGCCGGTGAGACGCGCCCCATCCAGCTCGTCGAGGAAATCGGCGTGCGCGTCGACGTGGACGACATCGAACTCGCCCAGCGGCTCCATCCCGCGGCCGAGCGGATAGCTGATCGAGTGGTCGCCACCGATCGCGACCATCAACGCTCCGCGCTCGACGATCCCCCGCGCGGCGCCTGTGATGCGCCCGTAGTTTGCCTCGGTGTCAGAGCCCTGGATCGCGACGTCGCCGACGTCCGCCATCGTCACGCCGACCAGGTAGTCACGATCGGCTTCTACGTCGTACCAGCCCTCGGCGCCCTGGTCGCCGTTGGCGCCAAGCCGCCGCGGGTAGTAGAACTGGGCCTCGGTCGCCACACGAGCTGCGGCAGGCCCGGCCCGCTGGCCGGTGGGAATTCCCGGCTCCGGCGTGCCGCCGTCGTAGGGGACACCGAGAAACGCCACCTGCGCATCGAGCAGGTCGAGGTCGCGCAGGCTCGGCACCCCGAAAAACGTCCTCGGCGCGGGATCGATCAGCGCGGCGGTGCCATCCACACGCGAAGTGTTGCGGAGCAGAAACCGAGTCGCCATCCGACATCGCGGCGAGGAAGCGGGCTAGGGCCGACTCAGGAGCTAGCCTGCGCCCATGTCGGCGGCTCAGGGAGTCACCTACCGACCCGCGGCGCCCGGCGACGTGGACCTGTTGACGCGGATGCTGTGGGTCGCCTTCAACTGGCGTAACGAAGCGGTCTCCGCGCAGCACTGGCCGGACCCGAACGCGGCAGCGAAGTACGTCGACGGGTTCGGCCGACACGGTGACGCGGGAGTCGTCGCCGCAGTCGCGGGTGAGGGTGTCGGGGCGGCCTGGTATCGCCTGCTTCCCGCTGACGATCCCGGGTACGGCTTCGTCGCGGCCGATATCCCGGAGGTCACGCTCGGAGTGGCGTCGCAGGCACGCGGGCGGGGCATCGGGACGGCGCTGATGCAGCGCCTGCTCGATATGGCCGTCGCCGACCGCATCGCGGCGTTGAGCTTGAGCGTCGAGCCCGACAACGCCGCCGTGCGCCTCTACCTCGCGCTCGGGTTCAAGCGCGTCGGCGGGTCCGGTGGCTCACTCACGCTGCTGCGGACCATCGAGCCGGCCGGGAATCGCGATGCGACGATGATTAGCCCGTGATCTCAGCGGTGACGGTCAGGATCGCGCGGCCGAGGATGTGGCCGAGGAAGTTGAAGTTCAGGAACGCCGGGCTGGCGTCCTCGGGGACGCCGATCTTCTCGACGTCGAGGGCGTGGATCACGAAGAAGTAGCGGTGCTCGCCGTGCCCGGCCGGCGGCGCTGCGCCGATGAAGCGCGTCGTACCTGCGTCGGTCCGGAGCTGGAGCGTGCCTTCGGGCAGGCCGGAGCCGGTGTCGTCGCCCGCGCCCTCCGGCAACTCCGTCACCGTGGCCGGGATGTCGGCGATCGCCCAGTGCCAGAAGCCCGACTGCGTCGGGGCGTCGGGGTCGATAGACCGTGACGGCGTAGCTCTTGGTGCCGTCGGGGGCGCCGCTCCACGAGAGCTGCGGTGAGATGTCCTCGCCGCCGGGGACGCCGAAGATGCCGGACATCTGCGCGGCGGGCGTGCCGCCGCCTTCGGTGAGCGTCGTGCTCGTGACGGTGAAGCTCGGGACCTCGGGCAGGCCTGAGAAGGGATCGTTGGCGCTCATCCGATGCTCCTATTGGGTCGAGGTCTGTCTCGCAACAATCACCGCGATGCCGGTCACGCGGCCGTGCCGCGCGATGCTAGTCGCTCCATATTGCTTCATTCAGCGCGATCGCCCTCGTCGGCTTGGTTCTCCCAGAGGGCGTGCGTGCGAGATCGGTAGCGCCGGCGCAACGCGCGTGACGGCCGCCAGCAGATCGCGGAGGAGATCGCTGAGCTCGGAGCGCTGGGCGACCGGAATGTCCGCCAGCAGCTCCTGCAGACTCTCGACCCCGGAGATGACTGCGGCATCGATGAGCTCCCGTCCGCGATCGGACAAGGTGACCACGAGCCCACGGCGGTCACCGAGATCGGCGGAGCGCGTGACGAGTCCCGCTCCTTCGAGCCGGTTCAGGCGGCCGGTCATCCCGCCGGTCGTGAGCATGAGGGCGGAGCTCAGCGCGCCGGGAGAGAGCTGGAACGGCTCACCGCTCCGCCGGAGCGTTGCCAACACATCGAAATCAGCGCGACTGATGCCGTGCTGAGCGTAGGTGCGCTCCATCGCATCGTTGACAATGGCGGCGATCCGCGAGACGCGCCCGAACACACCCATTGCCTGGGTGTCCAGCTCGGGTCGCTCCCGAGCCCATTGTTCGAGGATTCGATCGACCCCGTCCATAGAAGCTCTTGGCATAATAACTTCGCGACTAGCTTGCTCGTAAGTAAGCGATATCCAAGGAGCGCATCATGACCGCGACCTACGCCTTCGACGTGTTTTGCAGTCTCGACGGCTTCGGCTCCTACAACAGCAGTGGCGACTGGGGCGGCTACTGGGGCAAGCAAGGTCCCGAGTTTCTCGATCGCCGCCTCGCCTTGCTCGGCGAGGAGCAGCGCCTCGTCCTCGGGGCCAACACCTTTCGGCAATTCGTGCAGGTGCTGGGCCCGAGCACGGAGGAGTCCGAGGTAAGTGACCCGGTGAACACCCGGATGAGGAACCTGCCGACAACGGTGGTGTCGACCACACTGGAGGGTCCCCTCGACTGGCCGGACGCGACGCTCGTGAGCGGCGACGCCGTCGACGTCGTCGCCCGGCTCAAGGAGGAGTCCGAGGTGCCGCTGCGCTCGCACGGCAGCCTGTCGATGAACCGCGCGCTGATGGCCGCCGGCCTGGTCGACCGCGTCCAGGTGACGCTCTTCCCTGTCATCACCGGTCAGACCGGAGTGGATCCGATCTTCCAGGGTGCGGCCGACTTCGACCTCGAGCTGATCGAGAGTCGGACGCTCGACGGCCACACCCAAGAGCTCATCTACCGACCCACCGTCCACTGACTCGTACGGACTGAGCCCACGGCTCGGCGAGCAGCGCGACGGATCCCGTAGTCGCACGTCAGGGACCAGGCGCCGGCCGGTGCGTGCTGAACGTCCACCGGTGGCCCTCGATGTCCAGGGCGCGGTACGAGCGCGTGCCGGCGACCACGCTCGTCGGGTGCCGCTGGATGCGCGCGCCGGCCGCAGCCGCGCGGCGATGGTGCGCGTCCACGTCATCGACGACCGCCCACACCCAGCTGGCCCCCACCATGTCGGCCAGCGAGCCGTCGTCGTCGGCGGCGAGCGAGGTGACCATCGCGGCGCCGTGCTGCCAGCGCAGCTCCGCGTGCAGGACCGCGCCGCGCTCGTCACTCACCCGGCGCAGCTCGTCCAGCCCGAACACCTGCGTGAGCCAGTCGATCGCCGCTGCACCGTCACGGTAGACAAGCACGGGAAGCAGGCTGGGCCGAAACACAATCGGCACGTTAGAGGGCGACGCTCATCACAGGCCGAACCAAGTGACGCGTTCGTAGACGACGCGTTCCGGCCGCGCGCGGTACCGTCGCGGCCATGGCCCTGCTCAGTCAGATGATCCGCACCGCCGCGATCACGGGAAGCCCCGAGAGGATGAATGCGTGGTTCGCCGACCGTCAGGGCAAGTGCTGGGCCGAGCAGACGATGGGTGCCGCCATGCCCGCGGCAACCTCGCGCTCACATACGGCGCCGCCCGCCCCGGCGCCGTCGGCCGCCGATCCGGCCGAGACGCTCCGGCAACTGACGGAACTGCACCAGCGCGGCGTGGTCAGTGACGCCGAGTTCGACGGGCTTCGTGCCCGCATCGGCGCCTGACCCAATCCGGCTGGAGCAGGAGCGAGCCGTGGTCGCGACGTTCTGGCCTGCGCCCCGCGAGCCTCGCGCTACGGCTGCGTGTCTCCCGCGCGTGCGCGCAACCATCCGGCGAGCTCGCGCGCCTGGCTGCGTTCGGCTGCCTGTGCGGGCGTGAGGTTGTCATGGCCGATCCAGGCCGGGTCGGCGCCACGATCCAGGAGCAGCTCCGCGGTCGCACGCTGCCCGCCGTGCGCGGCGCACCACAGTGCGTTGTCGAGCTCCTCGCGGGGCGGCTGCGGGGTCTTGGCGAGCTCGTCGCGGACGCGGTCGAGTAGGCCGAGCGCGGCGGCCTGCCAGAGGTTCGTGCGTGCGCCGCGTTCCAGCAGCCGCCGCGCGGCCTTCCACTGGCCGAAGGCGACGGCGTCGGCGATCGGGCTGCCGCCCGCGATCACGGCGCCGTCGGCTTCGAT
The DNA here is from genome assembly GCA_963792385.1 of uncultured Solirubrobacteraceae bacterium. Taxonomy (GTDB): domain Bacteria; phylum Actinomycetota; class Thermoleophilia; order Solirubrobacterales; family Solirubrobacteraceae; genus DASSUW01. The sequence continues at coordinate 831,678 of CAWBVZ010000007.1, forward strand.
GTCGGCGCCGGCGTCCAGCAGCGCGTCGAGCGCCTCGATGTCGTCGCTGCTGGCCGCCCAGTGCAGCGGCGTCTCGCTGTGCGGGCCGGTGAAGCGGGCGTTGACGTCGGCGCCCGCGGCGACGAGCGCGGGGATCTTTGCGCCCGCTTCAGGCACGTGCCCGGGCCAGTCGGTGACGACGTGCAGCAGGGTCCGCGACTGCCCGCGCTCGGGGTCACCGAGCCGGGCGGTGGCCAACGCGGGGCGGTCGCGCAGGAGCTGTTCAAGCTCTGCGGCGTCCCCGGAGCGGATCACCTCGGTGAGCCGGCGCGCCAGGGGAGCGTCGGGGTTGAGCGTGGTCAGGTCTGCCTCAGGTGTCGGTCGCCGGCGGCTCGGGCGGCAGGCCTGCGGCGGCGAGCGCTGCGGCGCGGTCGGGGTAGTCCTGCATGCGCACGATGCGCTCGTCGTTGCCCGTGGGCATGAGCCTCAGTATCCCGCGGATCGGCTCGGCGAGCGCGATGCGTGCCCTCCCGGAGCGCTGCTCCGGGAGGGCGTGACTTCGCCGCTTACGCCGTGGCGCCGGCGAGCGAGGGCTCGGGCGTGACGGTCTCGGCGCTGGGCGGCCGCGGCGTGCGGACGCCGAGGTAGGTGAGCGTGGCGGCGACGATCAGCAGCACGAGCGCGCCGCCGAACGAGACCCACGCGAGCGTGGTCAGGAACGGGAGCTTGGCCCCGGCGCTGACCTTGGCGTCGACGCCGCGGGAGCCGTCGGCGTTCATGACGACGACCGACCAGTCACCGTCCTCGAGGTCCCAGGCGACCGTCTGCGTGCCCGGGCCCTGAGCCGATGCTGCCCAGATGTCCTGGTCGGCCGGCAGCGCGGGCCGACCCGTGCCGCCGTGATCGCGGTAGGACGCCTCGAAGGGCGAGTAGTCGACGTCGGTCACCGTCGTGTGCGACGTGCCGCGCAGGTAGTTGGAGACGTCGCTGGTGCGCGCGACGCCCACGAACACGGGCTTGCCGGCGCTCGACTCGACCTTGAGGCGGACGTTGCCGAGGTCGTCGCGGTCCATGATCCATCCCGCGCCGTCGAGGTCGACATCGAGGTTGTCGCTGGCCAGCGCGTAGGTGCTCGCGGCGTAGTGGTCCTTGCCGGTCGAGAGATAGCCCTGGTCGTCCTTCTTGGACTCGCCCACGAGCAGGAGCGCACCGGCGGCGATGAAGCCGAGGGCGAGCACCGCGGCGACGGCGCCGACGATGATCGAGGCGACCTTGCCGCGTGGCGTAGGGGTGTACGGCGTGTTCTCTTGCATGAGTTCTCCGGGTTGCGAGGGGTTGACGCACCCCCCGACGGGAGACGCGGCGCAGCGACTGCTCCGCTAGGCGAACGCGGGCCGGCGGCGGACCGGCAGCAGGCTGCGGAGGCTGCGGCGACGACGCGGGGAGGCGGCGGCGCGGACCCGACGCCATTCGATCAGCGTGAGCCCGGCCGGGGCCTCGCTCTCGATGTAGTTCATGACGTGATCGGGCATGGGATGAAAGGTCCCACGAACCCTCGGTCGCTACAGCGGTGCCACCATCCCGCCCGCGAGGCGCAGCCCGGCGTCCCGGGGTAGAGGAAACTCCCCTGCCCGTGGGCGGTATTGCGCACGGTCCTACGGGATGATCCGAAACAGCCGTCGCGACGGTCGGGACGTGTTGTCGTGCCGATCCCGAGCCACGGCGACGAGCCGGTAGCTGCGCGGCGCGAGCGTGCGTCCGGCGAGCCGTCCGGTGAAGCGGAACGTGTTCAGCCCGGCCTTGCCGGCATGACGGAAGCTGCCGGCCAGCGTGCGGTACCGCTTGCAGCGCGGCTTGGTGCGGTTGGCGGGTGTGCGCGCGACACAGCGGCCGCGCACGCGGTGGCCGGGCAGTACGTGCTGGACGCGGACCGTCACGGTCGCGGCTTCGCTGATGCGGTAGGTGACTCTGGTGCCACGGGTGCGGGCGCTAGCGAGATCACTTCCCCCGCTGCCGTTCAAGTTCGCGAACGAGATCACGCCGGGCAGACTGCCCGGCCGCGACTCACTGGCCCACCAGATCCGACCTGCGACGGGATCAACCGCCACGCCGACCGGGTCGCTCACGGTCGCACCGGTGGTGTTGAGGTCGGCGCCGCCGCTCCCGTCGAGGTTGGCGAACGAGATCTTGGCGGCGCCGAAACTGGCCCAGTAGATCCTCCCGAGCGCCCGATCGACTGCCAGCCCGGTCGGCAGGTTCACCGTCGCGCCGGTGATGGCGAGATCGCCGCCACCGCTCCCGTCCAGCCGGGCGAACGAGATGTTGTTGCCGCCACCGCCTGTGTTGGTCCACCAAACTCTGCCTCCCGCCGGATCGATCGCAAGTCCCTGGGGACCGCTGACCGTCGCACCGGTGGTGTTGATGTCGCCGCCGCCGCTACCGTCCAAGCCGGCGAAGGAGATCTTCCCGAAAGAGTTGTTACTGGCCCAGTAGACCCTGCCCGCGACGGGATCGATCGCAAGCCCTTCCGGGCCGTTCACCGTCGCACCCGTGGTACCGAGGTCGCCACCGCCGCTGCCGTCCAGATTGGCGAACGAGATCTTGCCGGCGGCGAAATTGGCCCAATAGATCCTGCTCGCGACAGGATCGATGGCGACCCCGAAGGGGTTGCTCACCGTCGCACCGTCTGTGACAAGGTCGCCGCCGCCGCTGCCGTCCAGATCGGCGAACGAGATCTTGTTGCCGCTGTAGTTGGCCCAGTAGATGCGGTCGCTTGCTTGAGCCACCGATGCGAAAACGCCTGCGAGCACCACAGCCGCGAGCGCGATCCGTGGCGCGAACGAGATGTGGCTCAAAGGATGCCCCTCGGACGGTTAAAGGAGCAGACGCCGGCGGCGGCGATTTCTTCCCCAGATCAGTCCTTCTTGAAGAAGCCGCCCTGATAGTTCGCCGATTCGGCCTGGTTGTGCGCGTCGTAGGGGTTAGGGGATCCCTTCCGACGCTCGCGCCGCCAGGCCCGACGTTCCTTGCGGTGATGCCGGCGCTCGCGCATGCGGGTGCGCCAGCCGGGCTTCTCCTTCTCGGCTCCCTGGGTCATAGGGGGCTCCTTGGTCGCTTAAGCGACCCTACACCTGCGAGCGTCGCCGGCTAGCTCGTTCGGCCGCTCAGTTCGTGAGCGGCCGGACGCAGCGGAAGCTCAGCTGCTCGCTGATCTTGAAGTTGCTGAAGGCCGAGGTGCCGGTGTAGTCCGTGACGCCCCAGGCGTTCGCTTCCGTGGTCACGAACGCCTCCGCCGTCCACTCGTAGTTGGCGAGGCCGGCGTTCCCGGTGCCCAGGCTTACCCCGGGCAGCGTCGCGAACGTGTCGAGCTCGAACAGGGTCGGTAGGCGCGCGTCGGCGGCGCCGCACGTTCTGCCCGCGCTGATGTACCCGCTGGTCGCCCTGGCCTGGTTCTCGAAGCAGGCGCCAACCGCTCGCGTCGAGCCGGCCGGGCAGCCGACGCGGAACGAGCTCGAGTCCTGGCCGTCGAGCCGATCGGCATTGTCCGCCGCACCGGCACTCCCGGCCGTCGTCGCGACGGCGGCCGCGGGCACCCGGCCGAGGCTGGCCTCCCTCAGCTCGCGGCCGGTGACCGTGTCGCGCTTGAGCTTGGCGGCGGCGACGGTGCGGTCGCGGATGTTCTTGCCGTTGATCTTGACCGCGGCGTACGAGCTGCCGCCGAGGGCGATGAACACGGCGATCGTCGCCATGACGTTGGCATAAGTGAGTCGCTCACGCAGCGTGGTCGGCATGCCTCCAAGCTACGTCCGGCGGCAGCTCCGCGAAATTGCGGAAACCCACAAGCTTTGGGCGGTCAGGCGGCTCGTTCGGCCAGGAACCCCTCCCAGGTCCGGCGGCCGACGGCGCGGTCCGGGGCCAGGTTCGCGCCGGCCCGGAACGCGCGAGCGGCCTTGCCGGGCAGCCGGATCGGCACGATCGCGCGATGCTTGCGGCGGGCGCGCAGGTAGCCGCGAACGAGGTCGGTCATCGCGTACACGCGCGGGCCGGCCATATCGGGCACGAGGCCGGCCGGGGCGCCGAGCGCGAGCTCGACGAGCCGGTCCGCCACCTCTCCCGTGTCGACGGGCTGGAAGTGGAACCCGGTCGGGACCGGGATCACGGGCAGCTTGGACATCTGCTGCGCTGTCAGGAACGACAGGTCGTGGAATTGCGTCGCGCGCAGCGTCGTCCACGGCACGCCGGACTCGGCCACGGCCCGCTCGGCGGCCAGCTTGGCCTCGAAGTAGCCGAACATCGCGCGGTCGACGCCGCTGACGACCGGGACCCGGTCGGCGCCGACGACCGAGATGTACACGAGGTGCCGCACGCCGGCCTCCGACGCCGCTCGGACCAGGTTCACGGCCTTGTCCTCGTCGCCCTTGGTGCTGCCCGCGAGGTGCACGACGATCTCCGCCCCGTTGACCGCGGCGTCGATGCCCTCGCCCGTGGCCAGGTCACCCGTCATGTACTCGATGCCCTCCTCCCTCTCGTGGCTGTGCCGGCTGAGCACCCGGACCTTGGCGCCGGCGTCCCGCAGCCGCGGGACGACGAGGCGGCCGAGCGTGCCCGTGCCGCCGGTGACGAGAATCGGAGTGCCTGTCGCTGTGCTCATGGTGCTTCCCTTCTGGCTTCGGTCACATCGGCGCGATTTCGCCGGTCTACCTCTGTGACCGACCACGAACGAGGAACGTGACCGATGCACGACAACGACTGGCTGGCACAGCGCTTCGAGGAGCACCGGACCCGTCTGACGGCCGTCGCCAACCGCATGCTCGGCTCGGCGACCGAGGCCGACGACGCGGTTCAAGAGGCCTGGATCCGACTCAGCCGCTCAGACGCGGAGGCGATCGAGAACCTGGGCGCCTGGCTCACGACGGTGCTCTCGCGGGTGTGCCTGAACATCCTGCAGTCCCGTCGTTCGCGGCCGGAGGTGCCGCTCGGCCCCGACCTGCCCGAGCCCGCGGCCGGCCCTGACCCAGAGCAGGAGGCACTGCTCGCCGACTCGATCGGGCTCGCGCTGCTGATCGTGCTCGACACGCTCTCGCCCGCGGAGCGGATCGCGTTCGTGCTGCACGACATGTTCGGCGTGCCGTTCGAGGAGATCGCGCCGATCCTCGGCCGCAACGCTCCGGCAACCCGCCAGCTGGCGAGCCGCGCGCGTCGCCGGGTCCAGCACGAGGACGCCAGCCCCGAGGCCGGCAGGCTCCGGCACGCCAAGCTCGTCGAGGCTTTCCTCGCCGCGGCCCGCAAAGGCGAGTTCGACCAGCTCCTCGCGCTCCTCGACCCCGACGTCGTCCTCACCGCTGACGAGACGGCGGCGGAGATGGGCGCGGCACGGGAGATCCGCGGGGTCGCCGACGTCGCCGCGTTCTCCCGGCGCGCACGCGGCGCGACGGCGGCGCTCCTCGACGGAGCGGCCGCCGTTGTATGGATCGTCGACCAGCAGCCGCGCGTCGTCTACCGCTTCACGACCAGCGACGAGACGATCACCGGCATCGAGCTGATCGCCGACCCGGCGCGCCTACGCGAGCTCGACCTCGTGGTTCTCAACGATTGACTCGACGGTGTCCGCGGGCGCGTTCTGCTTTCTCGACAGGGCGAGGAACGGGAGCGCGAGCGCGGAGATCCCCGATGCCAGCAGATACGACGGCGCGTATCCCCACACGTCGGCGGCCCGGCCGAGCACCGGCTGGGCCCAGACGCCGCCGGCGGAGGACATCAGCGAGTCGAACGAGAGGATCGTCGCCCGCTGCCGCGACGGGATCAGGCCGTTGAGGTAGGTCTGCCGGATCGGCATCGTGGCGGCGAACAGCAGCCCCCAGACGACGATCAGCCCGATCACGGCCCAGAAGTTCTCGAACACCCCGATCAGGAGGAGCGACGCCGTCGAGAGCCCCGCCGTCGTGATCAGCGCAGACGTGCGGCGGCGGAAGATCCGGCGGATCCGGGGGGCGGCCATCCCGCCGAGGATCTGCGCGCCGGCGACGATCGCCGCCACCAGGCCGGCGATCTGGTAGGCGTGCGGGTCGCCGTAGAGCTCCAGCAGGTACGGCTGCAGGGCGTAGAAGCCGTAGATGCCGACGCCGCCCGTGAACAGGGCCTCGACCATCAGCCATTTCACCGCGGGCACGCGCCAGCCGAAGTCGATCGAGGCGGACGCGATCTTCCGCATCTCCGCCAGCGGGCGGCCGCCTTTGGCAGGAGTGAATCCGACGTCGTGCATCATCCGGAACGCGGCGACGAACATCACCATCAGGACGACGCCGCGGAGCACGAACGGCACCCCGAGGCTCGTCTGCTGGGCGATGAACCCGCCCGCGACCGAGCCGGTGAGCATCGCCGCGCCGCCGACGATCTGGCCGCGCCCGAAGACCGACTCCGTCGTTCCCGTGAAGCCGGTCGCGGCCAGCGCGTCGATCAGCCACGCCTCGACCGCCCCGGAGAAGAACGTGAAGCCGAGCCCGAGCAGGATCGAGGCGATCGCCCACTCCCAGAACGGCGCCTCGATCTGCCACAGCAGCACGTAGAGCAGCGTCGACGCCGTCAGCGTGAGCGTGCCGAGCAGGTATGAGGCACGGCGCCCGACGGTGTCCGCGACGATCCCGGTCGGCACCTCGAACAGCACCATCCCGACGGTGAAGAACGCGTTCGCCGCGAACGCCTCCAGGTTCGTGAGCCCGGCGTCGAGCAGGAAGATCGTGTTGATCCCCCAGATGAGCGACGCGGCCAGCGTGTTCCCCAGGAGGAGCAGCAGGTATGTGCGCTGGATCGAGCGGGCCGTCGGCATGCGCGCTAGGCGCTGATGGTCCCCCACCCCACGACGACGTCGCCCCGGAGCAGGCACGCGGTCTGCCCCGGTGCCGCCCCGTCGACGGGGCCGTCGAGCTCGAGCTCGAGCCGGCGGTGGGTGCCCGCCTCGAGGTCGCCTGCCACGCGGCAGGCGACCGGGCGGGAGCGGTAACGGAGCTTGACCGCGTCGACCTCGGCGCCGGCGCGGTGCAGGCGGGCGCCGCGGACCGAGACGGCGTGGGTCGCGAGCGCCGAGTGCGGCCCGACGGTGACGCGGTTGGTGGCCGCGTCCTTGGCGAGCACGTACAGCGGCTCGGTGGCCGCGATCGCGAGCCCGCGCCGCTGGCCGACGGTGTAGTTGTGGTGGCCGCGGTGGCGGCCGAGCACGCGGCCGGTCAGGTCGACGACGTCGCCGGGGCGCTCCGGCAGGCTGCCGTGCCGGGCCAGGAACGCCGCCTTGCCGGTGCCGGCGAGGAAGCACAGGTCCTGCGACTCGGCCTTGGAGGCGACGGGCAGGTGGGCCTCGGCGGCGAGCGCGCGCACCTCGGGCTTGGTCAGGTCGCCGAGCGGGAACCGCAGCCGGGCGAGCGTGGCAGCGGACACCGCGGCGAGCATGTAGGTCTGGTCCTTCGCCGGATCGGCGGCCGCGCGCAGCAGTCCGTCGGCGGTCTGGCGCGCGTAGTGACCGGTCGCGAGGTGGGCGGCGCCGAGGCGGTCGGCGAACTCGACCATCGCGTCGAGCCGCACGTGGCCGTTGCACCCCACGCACGGGTTCGGCGTCAGGCCGCTCGCGTGATCGGCCAGGAACGGGTCGACCACGCCGGCGCGGAACTCGTCGCGCAGGTCGAGCGTGAAGTGCGGCATGCCCATCCCGTGCGCGACCGAGCGCGCGATCCGGACGGCGTGCGCGGAGCAGCACGACGCCTCGGCGTCGTTCGACGGGTCGGCCCACAGCTCGAGCGTTACGGCGGCGGCGTTCTCCCCGGCGAGCAGCGCCGCGACGGCGGAGTCGACGCCGCCGCTCATCGCGACGAGCGTGCGGTCGGGGTCGGCGGGGAGCGCCGCCCCGGCGCGAACGGCGGCGCCGAGCGCGCCGTGCAGCGCGTCGGCGACGAGGTCGGCAGCGTGGAACTTGCCGGGTGAGAGCCCGCCCAGCTCGGCCGCGATCGTGTGCGCGCCGACGCGCGCGGCGTCGAGCACGTGCGCGTCCTGTACGAGCGTGACGGCCGCCGATCCGGCGGCGGTCATCGTCCCGCAGCCGGAGGCGTCGAACCCGGCGGCGGTGACGCGCTCGCCGTCCACCCGGAGCGAGATGCGGACAAGATCGCCGCAGGCAGCGCCGCCGGCGCTGCCGTCAAACGCACCGGCCGGGCGCAGACCGCGCCCGGCAGGGTGTTCGAGGTGCTCGCGGAACAACTCCACGAGCGGTGAGTCTAGGCCGGGCTCAGGCTTGGGAGCCGCAGAGCGTGAGGTGGTGCGCGTCCATGCGCTTGTTGAAGCGCTTGCCGCGGGCTCGGAGCGACGGACTGTCGAACTTGCATCGCCGACTGCAGCCGGCTCATGCTCGGGTTCGGGCCGAGGTACGTCGAGAGGCTCGACAGGTACGCCGCGTAGGCCGCGTTGTCCGCCACCGTCGCGCGCTTGAATGCGCGCCACTTCTGCGGGGCCTTGACGGCCTTGAAGTCGGCTCGACCAGCGGGCCCAGCGAGCGTTGAACTGGGTGAAGATGCCGCCCACCTCGCGCAGGTTGTTCACGCTGCCGTCCGAGTTCGGGATCCCCGCGAAGGCCTTTCCGTTCCGGGTGCAGATGCCGTTGACCCGGCGCAGGTACGCGTCCTTGAACAGCCCGGTCGTGTTGCGGAAGGCGTCCACGACGGTCTGGTCGATCGTCGTCGTGTCGACGTAGCCGACCAGCGTCTCGGCGTGCAGCTCCGGATCGGTGATCACGATCGTGGGCGACTGATCGACGTCGACTCCGCGGGAGATCCGCCCGTACTTGGCGATCTGCCTGATCGGCGCGACCTGCACCGACACGCGGCCATTCCAGCGGTCGACGTCCTTCAGCGCGGCGCGCACGGCCTTGTCGTCAGCGGCCTTGCGATTCCAGAAGAGGAGCACGAGCACCTTGTTCTTCCGCAGCGCCCGGGCGACCGGCTTCGGGAGACCCTTGAGTTCCTCCGCGACGGCGGCGGCCGCGGGGCTGGCGGTACCCGGCTTGGCGGTCTCGGTGCCGGACTTGGTCGTCCCTGCGGCGGCCTCTTCGGCGTCGACGCCGTCGACGCTCTCCTGGGCGTTGAGCTGACCATTAGAGGCCTCGACGGCCTCCTGGGCGGACTCGGCGATCTTGCCGGGCTTGCTCACGGCAGGTTCGGAGGTCTGGACGTTCGGGGCCGGCTCAGCGGGCGGCACGACTTCCGTCTTCGGACGCATGAACAGCATGTACATGCCGGTCACTGCGATAGCGAGGATGACAAGGATTCGGATCGGCGGGGAGATCTGGCTCACACGCCGCTAATCGGCACCTCACCCGAGAAGGTTGAGCCTGATGGGGTGCAGCCCCCAGGGGATTGGTTCGTGCGTGTCGTGGAGCCAGTCCCCTAGGTGGGCTTGGGCACGGTCAGGCGCAGCCCGAGCTCGGAAAGCTGGGCGTCGTCGACCGCGCTCGGCGCGCCGGTCAGCAGGTCGGACCCGCTGGCCGTCTTGGGGAAGGCGATCACGTCGCGGATCGAGTCGCGGCCCGCCAGCAGGCCCGCAATCCGGTCTATCCCGAGCGCGAGCCCTCCGTGCGGCGGGGCGCCGTAGCGCATCGCCTCCAGCAGGAAGCCGAAGCGCTCCTCCGCCTCCTGCTCGGAAATGCCAAGCGCGCGGAAGACCTCCTGCTGGACCTCGGGGCGGTGGATACGAATCGACCCGCCGCCGATCTCGGCGCCGTCGAGCACGACGTCGTACGCGCGGCTGCGCAGGGAGCCCGGATCGTCGAACGAGCCGACCGGCGAGGTGAACGGATGATGCAGGGCGTTCCAGCGCCCCTCCTCCTCGCTCCACTCGAACATCGGGAAGTCCATCACCCACAACAGGTCGTGCTTGCCGGCCGGCACGAGGTCGAAGCGGCGCGCGAGCTCCAGCCGCAGCTCGCCGAGCGCGGTCGCCGCGGTCGCGGCCTTGTCGGCGACGATCAGCAGCAGGTCGCCGGGCTGGGCGCTGAGCTCGCGCCCGATCGCCGCGCGCTCGTCATCGGAGAGGAACTTGGCGATCGGCGAGCGCCAGCTCCCGTCCTCCTGCAGGAACGCCCACACGAGGCCGCCGGCGCCGAAGCGCTTGACGACCTCGGTCAGCCCGTCGAGCTCCGAGCGCGGCACCTCGCGCGCGCCGGCGTTGAGACCGCGGACGACGCCGCCGGACGCGAGCGCACCCGAGAAGACCTTGAACTCCGAGCTCTGGAGAGCGTCGCCGAGGTCATGGATCTCGAGGCCGAAGCGTGTGTCGGGGCGGTCCGAGCCGAAGCGCGCCATCGCTTCGTCGTAGCCCATCCGCGGCCACGGCGGCGGCGGCGCCTCGAAGCCGCCGGCCTCGAACACGCGCGCGAGCATCCCCTCGATCACCTCGATCACGTCGTCCTCCTCGACGAACGACATCTCGAGGTCGAGCTGCGTGAACTCCGGCTGGCGGTCGGCGCGCAGCGCCTCGTCCCGGAAGCAGCGGGCGATCTGGTAGTAGCGCTCGAAGCCGGACATCATCAGCAGCTGCTTGAACAGCTGCGGCGACTGCGGGAGCGCGTAGAACGACCCCGGGGCCATGCGCGCCGGAACGAGGAAGTCGCGCGCGCCCTCCGGCGTCGAGCGCGTGAGGATCGGCGTCTCGAGGTCGAGGAAGTCGTGCGCGTTGAGGTAGTCGCGCATCGCGCGCACGACGGTGTGGCGCAGCGTCAGCGCGTCGCGCATGCTCTCGCGCCGCAGGTCGAGTACGCGGTGGCGCAGGCGCAGCGCCTCGTCGACCTGGGTGTCGTCGTCGAGCGGGAACGGCGGCGTCTCGGACCCGGCAAGCTGCTCGGCCTCGGTCACCGAAAGCTCGATCTCCCCCGTGCGCAGCTTCGGGTTCACCGTGCTTTCCTCGCGGCGGACGACCTCGCCGGCGACGCTGATCACGTGCTCGGAGCGCACCCGCTGGGCGAGCGCGTGCGCCTCCGGCGATTCCTCCGGGTGGAAGACGATCTGCAGGATGCCCGAGCGGTCGCGCAGGTCGATGAACACCAGGCCGCCCATGTCGCGGCGACGGTGCACCCACCCGGCCACGCGCACGTGCTCGCCGACGCGCGCGGCGTCCAGCTCGCCGGCCCATGCGTCGCGGTAGGGGTTGGGCCGCGGGGGTCTCATAGCCCGCGCCCGATGTGGTGCATCACGGTGCTCGTCTCCACGTCGCGCTGCTCGCCGGTCTCCATGTCCTTCAGCGCCGTACCCTCGTCGCCGAGGATCGCAACGTACCGGGCGCCCGTGCGATCTGCCTGCTTGAGCTGGCCTTTGAGGCTGCGGCCGCCGAGCTCGAGCCGGGCGGCGTGGCCGGCGCGGCGGGCATCGGCGGCGAGCCGGAACGCCTCGGCGCGCTGGGCCGGGCCGGCGTACGCGACGTAGAGGTCGACCGGCGGCGGCGCGGTCGGCTGCTCCGGCGAGGACAGCAGGATCCGCTCGACGCCGGAGGCCCAGCCCATGCCGGGCGTGTGCGGTCCGCCGATCTCCTCGATCAGCCCGTCGTAGCGGCCCCCGCCGCCGACACCCGACTGCGCGCCGAGCGCGTCCGAAGTGAACTCGAACACCGTGCGCGTGTAGTAGTCGAGGCCGCGCACGAGCGTCGCGTCGAGCTCGTAGGCGAGCCCGGCGGCGTCGAGCAGCTCCTTCACCGTGGCGAAGTGCTCGGCGTCCTCGGTGTTGAGGCGGTCGAGCAGCAGCGGCGCGCCGCGCATCACCTCGCGCGTGCCGGGGTGGTCGGCGTCGAACGCGCGCAGCGGGTTGAGGTCGATCCGCTCGCGCACGTCGTGGCTGAGCCGGTCCTCGTGCTGTCGCAGATACGCCTGCAACTCGTCGCGATATGCGGTGCGCGTGTCCGGCGTGCCGAGGCTCGAGAGCCGCAGCCGCAGCCCGGTGGTGCCGAGCGCCTCGAGGATCTCGGCGAGCAGCAGGATCAGCTCGGCGTCGACGGCGGGGTCGTCGGAGCCGATCGCCTCCGCTCCCAGCTGCGCGAACTGCCGGTAGCGGCCCTTCTGCGGGCGCTCGCGGCGGAAGAACGCGCCGAGGTACCACAGCTTCACGGGCTGCGGGAGCTTGTGCATCCCGTGCTCGAGGTACGCGCGCGTGACCGGCGCGGTCCCCTCGGGGCGCAGGGTGATCGAGTCCCCCCCGCCGTCGTCGAACGAGTACATCTCCTTCTGGACGACGTCGGTCGACTGCCCGATGCCGCGTGCGAACAGCGCGGTCGACTCGAAGATCGGCGTCTCGATCCGGTCGTAGCCGGCGCGCTCGAGGATCGAGCGCGAGATGTCCTCGAGCGACTTGCGGGCGAGCGCCGCCTCGCCCAGCACGTCGAACGTGCCGCGGGGTGCCTGGATCCTGTCGCTCAACGGGAGAGCTCGAGCAGGAACGGATTGGTGGCCCGCTCGCGGCCCAGCGTGGTGGTGCCCATGTGGCCGGGCAGCACGCGGGTCTCGTCGGGAAGCGTGTTGAGGAGCGTGGCGATCGAGTCCAGGAGGGTCTGGTGGTGGCCGCCCGGGAGGTCGGTGCGGCCGATCGAGCCTTGGAAGAGCACGTCGCCGGAGACCAGCGCGTCGTGCTCTGGCATCGAGAAGCTCACGTGGCCGGGGCTGTGACCGGGCGTGAAGATGACGTCGATCTCAAGGCCCGCGAGCGTCAGGTGATCGCCGCCCGCGAGCGTCTCCTCGGGGTCGTAGGACTCGAACGGCCCGAACCCCGGGAACACGTACGCGTTGATGTCCTGAAGGATCGCGACCTCGAGCTCGGGGCAGTGGACGGGCGCGTCCGTCGCGCGTGCGAGCGCCGCGACCGCGCCCACGTGGTCGAAGTGCGTGTGCGTGAGGAGGATCGCCTCAACCGTGAGACTGAGGTCGTCGATCGCGGCGATCAGGCGGTCCGCCTCCTCCCCCGGGTCGATCACGACCGCCGTCTCGCTGCCGTCGCCGTGGACGATCCAGCAGTTCTCCTGGAGCGGCCCGACGGTGAAGCAGCGCGCCTGCATCAGCCCGGCGTCTGCGTCTTCTTGCGCTGCGCGCGCTGGTAGACCCAGCGGTCGGTCACGTAGGCGATCGGCGTGTAGAGCAGAACCGCGAACAGGCAGATCGTGATCGACTGGGCGATCGTCGCGTCGCTGCCGAGCAGGCCCACGCGCGTGAAGACGAACAGCAGGGCGGCCATCAGCCCGGCCTTCAGGAACGCGCTGTTCCAGGTCGGCGGCTTGTTGCGCCGGCGCTCGGCGGCGGTCTCGCGGGAGGACTTCTTCAGCTCCTCCTCGGTCGGCCGGCGGCCGGTACGGCCGCGTGACTCGATCACACCGGCGGCGTTGCCGCGGTGCTTGCTCCGGCGCTTGCGCTTGGTCTGGGCCATGGGCCTTGCAGGGTACCGTCAGTCCAGTAAGGGCGCCCCACGCAGCGGGATCTCGGCGGGGAAGGATTCGAACGCTTGCCGGGGCGCGGGCGCAACGAGCTCGGCGCCGGTGACGGTCGCATAGCGCTGGACGGCGCGCGTCACGTCGCCCGGCGTGGTCGCCGTGAGGTCCTCGATGTTGGTCGAGACCTGGACGATTCCCGCGCCGGAGAGGTGCAGGCCGAGCGCCCGCACGCCCGGCAGCTCCGCTCTGATCTTCGCCGCGATCTCCTTCGCCGTCTCGAGCCTGGCGTCGATCTCGACGTTGAACGCCGCCAGCGGCGGGCGCGCGGCAACGAGCACGGCGCCGGCTGTCGGATGCAGGCGTTTCGGGCCGGCATCGGGGGCCAGCTCGCCGCTGTCGATTGCCTCCTGAAGCCCTTGGGTGCCGCCCTTGCGCAGCTCCGCGCGCGTGCGCCCGCCCGCGAGCGCGCCGTAGAGGAACACCGGCAGCTCGAGCTCGAGCGCAAGCGTGTCGGCGAGGATCAGCGCCTCGGCGATCGCGGCGCCGCGATCGGCGGCGTCGAGGTACACGATCGGCGCGACGTCGATCGCGCCCACGCGCGGGTGCACTCCCTCGTGCCTGGTCAGGTCGATGCGCTCGACGGCGACGCGCGCGGCGTCGGCGACATGGCGTGCCAGCGCCCCAGGCTCACCCCGGACCGTGAACACCGAGCGATGGTGGTCAGGGTCGGCAGATACGTGGATGAGCCCGGGGCCGAACGCGGCGCCGATGGCATCGATGGTCGCCTGGTCGCGACCTTCGGAGATGTTGGGGACGGCGAGCAGCACGCGGCGGGAGTCCTAGCACTCCCGCCGCCGGTGGAGGGAGGGAGCTAGGCGCCGACGGCGATGCCGGGGGCCATCCGCTCGCGAATCCGGTCGGCGACCGACGGGGTCTGCCGGTACGCGAGGATCCCGGCCGCACGTGCCCGCATGTGGGCGAGCAGGTACGGCGCGCCCGCCACGTCCGAGGTCACGGCACGGTTCTCGTCGATCGCCAGCGCGGCGGCGACGACGCCGAGAATCTCGCCGACGAGGATCTGCCCGGTCGGCCACTCCTCCGCGGTCGTCCAGCCGAGCCGGACCAGCTCGGGCACGTCATCGACACGGATATCTCGGATCACATAGGCGGTGGCGGAATACATGGGGGCTCCTGGGGAGGGGGAGAACTGCCTTGCATCCCAAGACGCCCTGTCGCCGCGCTTATTCCCACGAGGTTCGCGCGTCCGGCGGGTGGCTAGAATCCGCCGGCCCCGCCGGAGTAGCTCAGTCGGTTAGAGCAGCGGAATCATAATCCGCGTGTCGGGGGTTCGAGTCCCTCCTCCGGCATGAGAAGTGCCTGCAAATCGGTGCTTCTGCGAATCGCAGGATCCACGGAATACATTCCGCGTGTCCCCCCTCTGGACGCCATGAGTTGGCGTAGCTACGTCGTGTCGTGTGGCGCTGGCTGCCAATTCAGTCCCCCGAGCAGTCCCCTGCGCGGCGACCGAACTCCGACGAACCGGTGATGCACTGCGCCGCCGGACCGCGACGCTGCAAACTGCCTACTCCGAGCAACCGATCGGGGCGGCGCGCCTCACGCGTGTACAGCGGTGTTGTGACTCAATCCGCGATGTTGTTGAGATTTAACCGCGGCAGACGCGTCGGGCGCTCACGCGAGCCGCGCGATGCCGGCCTCGGCGAAGGCGACGGCGCTGTCGAGGAGGGCGGTCACCTCGGCCGGCGTGAGTGCCCGGTCTTCGTCCTGCATCTGCGCGGCCGCCGTCTCCTCCGCGACGCGCAGGCCCGCGACCAGCGCCGCCGCTGCGAGGCGGGCGGCGAGCTCGTGGCCGGCACCGAACCCGGCCGCGAGCTAGTCGGCGATGACGCGCTCGGCGTCGCCGAACAGCTGCAGCCGGCTCGAACGAACCGGCGAGATGATCGTCGCCTTCATCATTCGCGCGCGCTTGACGCGGCGCTGAGTGCAGAAGAGAGGCGGCCCGGTGGGCCGCCTCTCTCGCGCCGCAGGGTGTCGGCCGCGATCAGCCGACGTTCTGCATGAACGCGGCGGTGTAGGTGACCGTGACAGTGGTCGGCACGTCGGCGCCGCGCAGCTTGCACGTGAAGTGCGCGGTCGACGCGTTCATGCTGCCGTCCAGCACCGGCACGCAGCGGTAGCCCTGGCTCCGGTAGGTCTTCTGGATCTGGTTGTTGACGCCCTTGCGGACGACCTTCTGGATCGTCGCGCGGCTGTACCAGCTGCGCACGGTCGGGTCCGGGTTCTTGACGACGACCTTCGCGCGGACGACGTTGCCGCCGCCGGCGAGGATCCCGCCGTTGACGCGGATGTGGTAGACGGACGTGCGGGTCGTCGTCGTGGTCGTCGTCGCGGCCTGGGCGGCGGGCACAACAGCGCCGGCGCCGATCGCGGCGGCGAGAGCGGCGGCAACGGCCTTCTTGGAAACGGTCATTGGTGGAGAGCTCCTTGTGGCGGTGGGGAGATGTTCGAGACGACCGCAAGCCTCCACCACGGGGCCCTGCGCGTCAGCCGTAGCCGACTACGGCTTCTAGCGCGGGTGTACGTAGCCAGCGTGCGGCGCTAGGTCATACCGCCAAGGACCTCTTCGACGTCGGGCAGGCGGATGAGCTCGGCACGCGACGAGATCCCGAGTTTCACGAACACGTTGCGGAGGTGGTACGCGACGGTGCGCGCGGCACGGAGCTGCGTGCGCGCATCCGAGCGGCGCTTCATCCGGCGCAGGTGCTCGCCATAGACGAGGCGCGTGCGAGCTTCCTCGAACCGCCGGTCGCTGTCCGCATGGTGCATGAGGGCTGTCTCGTACGCGGCCACTGCCGTTAACCACGCCGCTCCAGATCGCGAAGGCGCAGATGAGGTCGAGTTCGGTGGCGCTCTGGAGCTCGCTCCGCAGCTGGGATGCCAGAGAGCGTTGCTTCCCGTCGTTAACGAGAAGCTCATTGCCCGCCAACGGAATCTGCGGTCGTTCAAGAAGCGCCGCGCTTCCGAGTCCGGCCGTGGGCGGAGCAGCCGGTCAGCAATCTCGGCGGCGAGACCAACCCAAGTCGATCAGTACGATCGTCGCCAAGGAAGTCGGCGAGGCGATTGACGAATGCGGCCTGTGTCGTCGCTGCATCGGGTCCCGCGCTCTGGCTCCCGAGCGCCTCGCCGAGCAGGCGCGCCCCGTGGCGCAGCATCAGCGCGTGGGCTTCGGCAAGTTCGAGTGACCTCGCCTGGACACGATCGGCAAGGCCTTCCAGCGCCTGCTCGAGTCCCACCGTGATGAACTCCTCGCGGAGTCCTGGCTAGTGTCCGTACTCGCCGCCGTCGGTCAAGACCGCTGACCCTATCGCCACACGCGTGCGCCGTGTGAGCGGCCTATGCACGTGGCCGCGCTCCCGGGGTGGGAACGCGGCCACTAACGATGGGCTTTCAGCTCACAGGGACGCTGAAGGGCCCGTTGGCGATCGTCACCGGCGCGTGACCGGGGACCGTGATGGACGCGGTCGCGGCGCCGAGCAGGTTGGCGGTGCCGGTGATCGGGCCGGTGCCGACGTGATCGACGTCGATGGCGAGCGCGACGTTCGAGGACTGGCCGCTGTGGCCGTTGGACATGACCAGGCCTTCGTCGGTGAGCTCGGCGAACGCCCCGTTTGTGGCCGTGAACTCCGGCGTGAACGCGTCCGTGGGCTCGATGTCGATGGGGTCGTCGAACTCGAGGAGCGCGCTCTGGCCCGGGCCGACCGTGGCGGAGATCGTGATCGGGGTCTGGACTCCGGAGTCGTCGATGAACAGGCTTGCGCGGCCGAAGTGGCGCGGTGCGCGGGCACCCAGGCGCTTGGCACTCAGCACGAGAGCACCGGAGCGGGTGATACGCGGCTTGGAAATCTCATACGTGTACGTGTCGTGGCCGGCCGGGGCGCCGTCGACGACGAGGGCGGCGTTCGGGTGGTCGGCCGCGAAGCCGTTGTTCTTCCAGCCAGAGACGAACGACCTCAGAGACTCGGTTGAGGTGTGGCGCTCGGGGCGGTCGGTAAAGGCCGAGATGGACTTCGCCGGGTCGCTGAACTTGATCCGGTAGGCGCCGTGGGCGAGCGGGGTGACCTTGCCCTGGGTGGTGGTCGCCACGTAGAGGTCGCTGCGGGCCGGCGCGGCGTCGGCGGCGGGAGCCGCGATCGCCGCAGCGGCCAGCGGGAGGGCCACCAGCGCCGCGGCGCGGCGGGCGGTGAGGGACGGACGGTGCATGTGTGGTGCTCCTTGGGGAGGATTGATGTGGTGGTAGCTTCCGTCCGTTCCGACGCCCGGTCCTCAGTACGCGACTACGCAAATCCCTCAGCGCCGCGGTTACGTAAGCGGCTACCGATCCGGCGGCCCCGCTGCGCGCCGATCCTTTCCGCATGCTCGATGCAGTCTTCATTCACGGCACGCCGCTCGACCGACACGCCTGGGACCCGTTGATCCGTGAGCTGCCACAAGTCCGTGCGGTCACGTACGACCTTCCCGGTCATGGGACGGCGGCGAAAGAGGAACTGCCGGACAGCTATGACCAGCTGGCCGACGATCTGGTGCGCGTGCTGGACGCGCACGACCTTGGTCGCGCACACGTCATCGGCCACTCGTTTGGCGCGCAGGTTGTGGCGAACTTCGCCGTGCGGTATCCGGAGCGCACAAGCTCGGTCGCCATCGTGTGCTGCCGGCTGGTGCCGTATCCGCCGTTTGCGGCGGCGGCCGACGCCATTGCGAGCGGCGGGATGGAGGCCATCAGGGAGGCGGCGATCCAGCGGTGGTTCACGCCCAAGGAGATCGAGCGCGAGAGTGCCGCCGTGCAGTACGCGAGGGAAAGGATGGAGGCCGTGCGGCCGGAGACCCTTGCGAAGGCGTTCAGGTTGATCGCCGCGTTCGAAGGCGTGTCGGCCCTCGCCGCCGCCGGCGTGAAGACCCAGATCGTGGCGGCGGAACGCGACACGGTGGGCGAGCCAAGAGGCCTCAAAGCGGCGGCGGCCGTGATTCCCGGCGCGCGGTTCTCGCTCGTCGAAGGCGTGGGGCACATGCTCCCGCTTGAGCAACCCGTCCGCCTGGCGCGCGAGCTACGTATTGCGCACAACCAGATGCAGTAGTCGATTGCGAAGACCCGGCCCTCACGAAACGGGAGCCTGGCCGCCATGGATACGACCACCCGAATTGATCACGAGGACGTGGTCGCCACCGAGCGCGCGCGGCGCCTGGCGAAGCTCGAGGACCTGCGCAATCGCGGCATCGAGCCGTACCCTGCCTCCTGCGGTCGCGTTCACCGCCGACGAACGCCCGCTCGGGTTCCTGCGGCTCACGCCGTGCTTCGGCGACAACCCCGGCTGGTCGCTGGAGCTCATGCAGCACGACCCTGAGGCGCCGACCGGGACGACCGAGTACCTGATCGCCAACGCGGCGGGCACGGCCTGCTGCCCGGGGCGTTCGCGCGCGTGGACCCGCGCACGCGCACGCCGGTGACGAACACGCTGATGGCGACGCTCGGGCTCGCGACCTGGCGGCGCGACGGCGGGGGCGATCCGGAAGCCGTAGGTCGGGTCGCGGTCGCGGGTGAACGTCGCGGTGGCGGGTTCCACCTTCCAGCCGCCCGGCAGCCGGCCGTCGAAGTCCTGCAGGAAGGCGGCGAGCCGGCGGGTCGCGGCCGCGCAGGTCACGGGCGAGCGGTCGAGCAGCGTGACCGTGTACGGCCCGGCCGGAAGCGCCAGCCGACCGATGTGGTCGTCGTGCAGAACCGTGAAGGTGGCGGGGCACGTGACCTGGTCGGCGGGCGCGGCGAGCGCGGTCGAGATCGCCACGTGACTGGTCACGACGGCCAGCGCGGCGGCGGCGACCAGAGCGGGGAGCAGCTTCATCGAGAGACCTCCGGCGAGTGTGAGCGGGACACGGGGAGCACCCTCCCGTGGGCGGCTCCGCCTGTCCTCAGACGCCGCTACGTCATCTTGTGCGGGTTCTACGTAGTGGTGTGCGCACGGTTGTAGCCGCCTGGCGGGGCGATTACAGTTGGTGAGTGGTCGGCGGGTCGGCACCGGGTTCGATCGTCAGCGCCGTCTGGCCGCTGACGGGACGCGACCTCGAGCTCGAGGACATCGCGTCCGCACGCGGCAACGGCGCGTGCTGCGGCGTCGTGCTCAGCGCGGCCGCCGGCGTCGGCAAGTCACGCCTCGCTCGCGAAGCGCACGCGGCCGCCGCGCGGGACGGGGCGCTGGTCGGCTGGGTGCAGGCGACGAGCAGCGCCGCGGCGGTGCCGCTCGGCGCGTTCGCCAGCCTCATCCCGGACGACGCGCGGTCCGACGACACGCTGCGGCTCATGCGGCATAGCGCCGACGTGCTCGTCGAGCGAGCCGGCGGACGCCGGATCGTCCTCAGCGTCGACGACGCGCAGCTGCTCGATCCGGTGTCGGCCGCCCTCGTCCTGCACCTCACGAACACGGCCACGGCGTTCGTGATCGCCACCGTGCGCTCGGGCGAGCCGTGCCCGGACGCGATCGTGTCGCTGTGGAAGGACGCCGGCGCGCGGCGCATGGAGCTGCGACGCTTGAGCGACGAGGTGGTCGCGATGCTGGTCGAGGCCGCGCTCGACGGCCCGGTCGAGCAGGCCGCGCTGCGCTGGATCGTCGAGACGAGCCAGGGCAACGCGCTCTACGTGCGCGAGCTTGTCTCCGCCGCGGTCGACGCCGGCACCCTCACGTGCACGCGCGGCCTGTGGCGGCTTTCGGGCCGGCCGGCGATCAGCCCTTCGCTCGCCGAGCTCGTGTCGCGCCGGATGGCGGGCCTCGGCACCGAGGAACGTAGAGCGCTGGAGCTGCTCGCGATCGGTGAGCCGTTGACCCTCGACGAGGTCGCCGGCCTCGCCGACTATGCCGCGCTGGTTGAGCTCGAGTCGCGCGGGCTCGTCGCGGTCGAGGGTGAGCTTGTGCGCCTCGCACATCCGCTGCACGGCGAGGTGCTCCGGCAGGAGCTTCCGGTCCTGCTCGCCCGCCGTCATCGGCTGCGCGTGGCTGACGCGATCCGCGAGCGTGATCAGCTCGGGCCTACCGAGGCGCTGCGTGTTGCGCGTCTGCTGCTCGACGCGGGCGCGGAGATCCCGGCCGACCTGCTCGTCGACGCGGCGCGGGCCGCGAACGTCGCCGGCGACCCGGAGCTCGGAGCGCAGCTCGCCGAGCGGGCGTGCGCGCATGGCGCGGGGTTGCCCGCCGCGCTCGCGCTGGCGCGCGCGCACGCGCTCCGCAAGCACTACGAAGACGCCGAGAGGGCGCTCGCATCGGTCGCTGATGATGTCCTTCCGGACAAGCTCGGGCTCGAGTACCTCGAGGCGTGCGTCGAGGTGCTCTTCTGGGGCCTGTACCGCGAGGCCGAGACGCGCGCGCTGCTCGACGACGCGCGTGGCTGGTCGGCCGACGCGACGTGGCAGCGGCAGCTGCTCCCGCTACGACTCGTCTACGCCGCCGCAGGCGGGGAGCACGACGAGTCGGTCGCGTCGCTGCGGAGCCTGCTCGCGGATCCGGACGTCGATGCCGCCACACGTGCGATGGCGGAGCGGCGCCTGGCCGTGTGGCTGTTCTTCATGGGCCAGACGCGCGAGGCCGACGAGCTGGCGCGCCGCCAACGGCCGCGCCTGCCGCTGCGTGACCACGGCGACGCTCTGGCGCTCGGCATCGGGCGGCTGATCGCGTTCGAATCGGGCGAGAACCTCCCGGCGCTCGACGTCTTTATGAGCAGGACGCTGCAAGACGCCGTGCGCGTGAACGACCATGAGGCCGCGGGCCATGCGGCGTTCAGCCTCGGATACACGAACTTCCTCGCCGGCCGCTACCGCGACGCCGCCCGCTGGTACGAGGAGGCCGAGCTCCACTTCGAGCAGCAGGACACCTTCGGGACGCTGATCCACGTCCGCGCGATGCGCGTCGGGATCGACTACTTCACGGGCGACCTCCGCGGTGCGATCGCCTCGTTGGAACGGATGCACGCCGCGCTCGCCGGCCGCACTCCGCTGTCGACTCAGGCGGCATACGTGGCGCGCGCCGAGGGGTGGGCGGCCCGCATCGACGGCAGCGCCGCGGGCGCCCGGCGGTTCCTCGACGACGCAGGCGCGTTGTCCTACATGCCTGGTTACGCTGCCCAGCTCGTCTACGAGGCCATGCGGGCGGACGCGCCCGCCGCGGCGGTCGCGGCCGAGCTGGCCCGGTTGGCGCCACGCTGCGACGCGCGGCTCGTGCAGGCTTACGCCGACCACGCGGACGCGCGCGCGGCGCGCGACGGCGAGGCGCTCCTCGCCGTCGCCGACGAGATGGCATCGATCGGGGCGCTCACGTACGGCGTCGAGGCGGCCGTCGATGCCGGCGGCGCGTTCATCACGGCGGGGCGCGAGGACTCCGCGCGGCGTGCGGCCGCCCGCGCGCGCGAGCTGCATGTGCCCGGCCAGGGCGCCGAGCCGCCCGCGATCGACGGGCTCGACGGCCCGGCGACGACGCTCACCTCGCGCGAGGCGCACCTCGTCGAGCTCGCGCGACGCAAGCTCTCGAACGCCGAGATCGCCGACCAGCTGGTCCTGTCCGTGCGCACGGTCGAGACGCACCTGTACCGGGCGATGCACAAGCTGGGCGTTAACGACCGCCGAGATTTGTGACGCGTTGCAGGGACTGCAGGTACCGAGCTCCTTGCGCAGCCTGGACACGTAGACCTGGACGATCTTCCCCGCGGTCGCCGGCGGCGCCTGGCCCCACAGCCCGTCGATCAGACGGCCGGCCGAGACCACCTCGTTCGCGTGCAGCAACAGCACGCAAATAGCGCACGTTGCGCGCCGCCCCCCAACACGAGCACCCGATCGTGCTCGACCACCTCCAGTGGTCCAAGAAGCCGGAACTCCAGCCGACCGTAGCAGCGGCACGCACACAGCGATAGGCGCTGTTTACCGCCGACTACTGCTCCGCCCCGGCGGCGTTGACCGCGGTGGCGCAGGGTGCGTCGCGAACGACCGCACCGGGCGGTCAAGACCACAAGGAGCACCCATGAACCGCCGTCGACTCGCCCGCTCCGCCGCGCTCGGCTTGGCGCTCGCCGGCCTCGGCGCCGCCGGCATGCTCGGGCTGATCCTGCTCGCCCTGGGGAGCGTCCTCGCGGTCGTCCACCGCAGGCAGAGCGCTGCCAGCGGTCAGGCGGCCACCGCCGCTTGACACGCCGGGCGCGATCCACAGCGCCGCCGTCACCCAAGATCCTCGAGCAAGGAGAGACCCATGAACCTCCGCATCACAAGATGATCAGCATGGCGCTCGCGCTCACGGTCCTAATCAGCGCGTCCTTCGTCACCTACGTGTCGGGCGCACTCGCGACGAACCCCCGAGGAGTCACGACCCTTCCCTTCGGAGTCGCGCGATTCGACGACATCCACGCCGCGGCCCGGACCGACGTGAACCCGGGACGCGCACGCGATATCTGGAAGGCCCGCATCAGGACCAAGGGCATTACCGATGTCCACATGCTGCAGAACACGATCCGCCGGTGGGACCTTCGGCTGGCACAGCCACCCCGGTCCGAGCCTCGTCATCGTCAAGTCCCGCGCCGCGACCTTCTACGACGCCGACGACCCCGCCTGTGCACCGCACGTCGTCCCGACGGGCTCGGGCTTCGTCGACAACGGCCAAGACACACACGTCGTCCGCAACGAGGGAAGTGTCGACCTCGTCACCGTCGTCGTCTCCCTGGTCCCGGCAGGATTCGAGCGTCGGATCGACCAGCCGGTTCGAACGACGGCCAGCAGTGGCTGGCGCCTCAAGAGGGGCCAGCATGCGCGCAATCCATGTAGCCGTGGACACCCGGCGTGCATCCATGAGCCTCTCGACCGTATGGAGGTTCGCCGGTTGGACGTGACGATGGCTCCTGCTCCCGGGGGCGGGCATCTTCGCCCACGCCGACAAGACTTTCGCCTGGGACGAGGTTCGGGCGTGTCGATCTGATCCGCACCGACGCTCGAATTCGCCTGGCGAAGCAGGCGTGTCGGGCGTACCGACCCGGACTTCTCCAGATCGTCCAACGGGGAGCGCGGTCGGTCGCCCCAAGAAGGCCGGCACCCGATCCTCGCGATTGACGGGACGAGCATGACCGGCGCGACGCACGCGGGGACGGCCACACGCGCGCGCGATTCCGTCCCCTTTTGTGTCCCCCAGCCCCTGCAAACGGCGCTGTAGAGCCAAGGAGCAGCGGAATCATAATCCGCGTGTCGGGGGTTCGAGTCCCTCCTCCGGCATGTACGAAAGGCCCGCTAATGCGGGTCTTTCCGTTTTCGGAGCGCAACGCCGAGGTTGCGGGGGCAACCGAGGGGCAACGAGCGCGCATCGGGGCAACCCGCACGCGACAGTCGAGGCGCCGATAGCGTCCGCTCGCGCGCTCGACCGACGCGGCGCGGCGAGTCCGTGGGTCGAGATTGGAGGCGGCGCCGGGAACGCGGACTCGCCTGCGCTCCTCTTGGGCGCACTACCGAAGCCCGGCATAGTCGGGCTTTCTTGGTTCTTGGCACGAGCAGCGATCCTGAGGAGACAGGAGCCCATGCTTCCTCGTTGCCCGACTGCCTCTGGATCGTCCCGTGTTCGACCATGTGCCCGCGACGAGCGCGGGCACGGTCGTGGAGGGCGCCGCCAGGCGCCCTCCACGACCCCGGGGTCAGCGGGATCCCGCCGCTCCGGCAGGGGCCGGATTGGTCGGCACCAGCGCCAGCAGGGCGTTGAGCACCGAGGCGAGATTGCCGCCTCCCAGCGCCGGCGGGTTCAGCAGGTTGGCAACCCCGCAGAGCAGGTCTCCGAGTAGGCCGCCGCCGGGGATGGCGGTGATCCTCAGGTTCAGCTGGTTGAGCTGCACCCGCAGGCCGAGCAGGTTGAGATCCAGCGGCCCGAGCGTGAGCGTCAGGATGCGGCACACCAGCTGCGAGCTCTGGGCGGGTCCTGCGAGACCGAAGTTCGACACGGGCATCCGCACGTTCTTGCGGTTGACGCGACGGTTCTTGAGCTTGCCCTTCAGCGTGCCGACGCTGAAGACCTGACCCGCGCGCGACACGAAACGGTCGACCGTGTACGTGCCCGTGAACTTCTTGCCGCCCTTGCCGGTGCCGGTCACGGCGAGCCGCTTTGTGAGGTCGGTCGTTCCGCTGCCTGTCTGGGCGGCGGCCTGCCCGGCGCTGCCGAGCAAAAGTGCACAGGCCAGCGTCGCGGCGACGACTGCGAGGCGTGTTACTGACATTCGAGTCCCCCTTGGATGGTTGACGACGCTCCACGGCCTTCCCACGGCGTGGGGGGACGAACTGATCAGCTGCTGCCGCGCCCGACCTCGCCCGGTCTACCGGTTTGCGGTCCATCACCGTCCCGGCAGGATTTCGGGGTCCCCAGCACGAGCCCGCACACAGCGCCGGAGCGCGTCAATGCCTGTTGACCCAGCGAAGAATTTCCGCCCGGCCGACCAACTTCCGGACCGCCGGCGCGTCCCAGTTTCGAGGGACTCAATCCGGGAACGGTTCGCGCGACATGAAGTCGATGAACAGGACGCTTCACATCATTTCGACCGCGGCGAGGCGGAAGGGCAACGCTTGACTTCCGGTCAGCGACTCGCTCGCCTTGCGGCTGATGCCGCAGGCGCCCCAACCCCCCGTGCAGCTCTCCGCCTTCTCAACGAGCTGCATCGAGAGCTCGATGGCTTCGAGCGCCGCCAGGTCGCGCAAGCGTTGGCGGAGGGCGCCTCGTTCGCGGCCATCGCGCGCGATCTCGGGATCACCCGCCAGGCCGTCCATCGGCGCTTCCGAGACCTCGCGGTCGGTGAGACGCCGCTCGTGCCCGCGCCGGAGGTTCAGCGCGTCCTGACCGCGCCGGAGGTTCGGCGCGTCCTGCAGCACGCGCGCGAGGAAGCCGTGGCGCTGGGTGCGGACGAACTGCGGAGCGAGCACATCCTCCTTGCCGTCCTGCGCGCCGGCGATCTCGATGCCGCCGCTCAGCTGCAAGCGGCCGGTGCGACGCTCGAGCGAGCGCGAATGCATATAGAGGGAACGTCGCCAGGCTCCAGGATGTTCCGGCGCGAGCCGGACGTCGGCGATCTCCGAACGCTGCTCGAGGCGCCCGCTCGCCACGCTCGCGCCCGCGGCGGGCGGCGCATCGAGGTCGAGGATCTCTTGCTCGGGGCGCTCGCGAACGAGTCCGGGGGTGCGGCGAGAACGCTTCGGGCTCTAGGCGTCGACGCCCACGCGTTCCGCGACCGACTCGAGGCGGTACTCGACGCTTCGACCTAAGGCCCTTGCATCCAATCTCTTAGACTGTGTCAAGTCGCGTTGACGTATTGCTTCGGTCGTATCGCACCTCGCGTAGCGCTATGACACGGAACGGCCGGCCGGACGCGACGCTGCTCTCGGTCGACCAGGCGGGGCCGCATTCGTGTGTTGAGCGCGGACGAGTGTCGCGCCGCTCAGCGCGCAGCTGCCACCGGATGCGTGAGGCTAGCTGGAGCGCTGCGCTCGAGTCGTTCGAGTGCTGCGCCGAGCTGGTGCGCGATCATGCGGGCGCAGCGGATCTCCAGGCGGCTCCAGGGGCGCTCGGTCGCCCGGTAGGCCTCGAGCATCCCCACGACGGTGCCCTGGCAGGTGACCGGAAGTCGTAGCTGCGAGAGCTGTTCCGCAGCGGCGAGCCGCTCGAGGTCGTCGGGACATGCGGTCTGGTCGCCGGCGAGCACCTGGACGACCTCCTGCGCCGAGAGCCGCGCGAGCGCGCGATTGCCGGGCGGGATCTCCTTCGCGGGCGCGGGAGTGAGTTGGGTCAGCGTGCCGGTGATGGGGTCCAGCCGATGGATCAGCACCCGATCCGCGCGGAGTTCACGGCTGATCGGCGCTGCCGCGGCGATCAGGTCGTTTCCGTCCCGGGCGCCCGCGAGGAGCGCGACGACCTGCTCGAGATCCTCTGTAGCGGCGCTGCTCTGTCGCGGCACGGCCAGGGCGGCGGTGAACGAGACCATGCAGGCGTCCGCGGCGACGCGCGCCGCGACCGGCCACTGCGTGTCGGGGCGGGCGATCACGTAGCCCTGGCCGAAGGTGACATCGAGGTCGGCCAGCCTCACCAGGTCGCCGAGTGTCTCGATCCCCTCTGCGCACACAGCGGCGTCACTCTCGCGCCCGTAGCGCACGAACGAGGCGATCAGCGACGCGCGGCCGTCGTCGTGCTCGACACCCGTGACGAGGGACCGGTCCAACTTGATCAGGTCAGGGCCGAGCCGCATGACGTGCTTCAGACCAGCGTAACCAGCGCCGGCGTCGTCGATCGCGACGCGGCCGCCGCGGCGCCGCACGTCCGCCAGAGCTGCCTCGAGGCCGGGCGCGTCCGTCGCCAGCTCGTTCTCGGTCAGCTCGATCACAACACCCTCGAGTGAGGCCGGCAGCACGGCCTGGACCGGCGTCGCCGTCAGGGCGGACGGGCTGAGATTGACCGTGAGATAGGTGCCGGCCGGCCGGCCCGGAGTCGCCAGCGCGACCGCCACCGCCCGCGCCTCGAGCTCGTAGCCGAGGCCACAGCGGTGAGCCTGCGCGAACCAGGCGTTGGGCGGCCGGCTCTCGGGGCCCACGAACCGCGCGAGCGCCTCGTAGCCGGCGACGAGGCCGGTGCGCAGGTCGAGAATGGGCTGGAAAGCCATGCCGATGGCATCGTCGCGACGCAACAGGCCGACGATCTCCTCGCGCTGCTCTGCTCCGCGCTGGAACCACGTCGCGCGCTCGGGCTCCTCGGCGTCACTCGTCACCGTGAGCCGCTCAAGCTCGCGGTCGTAGAGGTCCCATCGATGCTTTCCATCTCGCTTGGCCGCGTACATCGCGAGGTCCGCCTTGCGCAGTATCTCGTCGACACTGCGGTCGCCGTTACCGGAAAGCGCCATGCCGATGCTGACCCGCACCGCAAGGGCCTCACCGTGGACGATGAACGGCTCATCGAAGCCGGCGAGGATCCGCTCCGCCGCCTGGACGACCTCATTGGATCCGGCAACATGCTCGAGCAGGACGCCGAATTCGTCGCCGCCGAGGCGCGCGGCCGTGTCGGCCGAACGCAGACAGCCGCGCAGGCGTCCCGCGACGCCGACCAGGATCTCGTCCCCCACCGCGTGGCCCATCCCGTCGTTGACCACCTTGAAGTCGTCGAGGTCCACGAACAGCACCGCGACGTGCTGCTCGTCGCGCGCGTCACGCGTGAGCGCGTGTTCGATCCGGTCGTAGAACAGCGCGCGGTTGGCCAGCTGTGTGAGCGGGTCATGGAAGGCGCGGTGCCGGAGCTGCTCTTCAAACGCCCGACGCTCGTCCACGTCGCGCGCGGTCAGCACGATGCCCATCACGCGCTCGTCATCGAGGAGGTTGACGGCGACGGTTTCCACGTAGCCGTAGCTACCGTCCGTGCGGCGGATCCGCCACTCGTTCTCGTGCGAGGAAAGGTGCTCGGCGGCGGCCACGCGCGCGAGCAGCGCACTCAGCAGGGGAGCATCCTCGGCATGCGCCCATTCCTGCAGCTGCCGCCCCACGGCCGCCTGGCGCGCGGCGCCGAACACCGTCTCAGTGGCCCCAGTCAGGGTGCGGATCACGCCGTTGGGCTCCACGACGGTGATCAGATCGCTCGAGTTCTGCACGATGGACTGCAGGCGAGCCTCGCTCTCCTTGGCCATGCGGTGGAGCTCGCGCGCATTCTCGATCCGCCCATGGCGCTCGCGCGCGAAGACCGCAAGCAGCAGGGCCAGGGGGAGCACCGCGACGACAGCCCACGCGCCATGACGGCTCGCCACGGCCGCGAGCAGGCCGATCGGAGTGAGCAGTACGTCGACAAGATAGACCCACGCGAAGCCCGCGAACTGGTCGCGCATGGTCATCCCGAGACCGATCCGCAGCCGCACGGTGGCCGCGGCAAAGTCGAGGCCGATCTGCGCGGCGAGCGCCAAAACCAGTACGGCGGCGGCGGCCCAGACATTGTCGGGTAAGCCGAACACCGACACCACGAGCGCCGGTCCCACGGTGAACCAGGCGTCCGCGACCGTGGAAGGAAGCCGTGCAAACGGTTGACGCGCGATCGCTGACGCCGGTAGGCGCGCCAGCACGTGCGCGGCCGCCACCAGAGCGGGCACGAGCTCAGGTGGCAGGAGAATCAGCATCGGGACCAGCGCAAGCTGCACCGGGCGCGTGCGTCCCTCTCCGACCTCGAACTCGATCTGCAACAGCACCAAGCAGACGCCGACCAGCCATGCCGCGGCTGGGACGGAAAGCGGCTCGTGCGGGAGCACCAGCGCCATTACGGCGGCGCATAGGACGAACGCGCCGCCGACCAGGCCCTCCGTGCGACGCTCGCGCTTGTTGGCGCCGACCTCCTCGCGTACGCGAGCGAGCTCCATCTGATCGAGGACGGCAGGCGTCAATTCGCCAGGCAGAGCAGCCTCCGATCTGCGCTGGGTCTGCGCTAACGCCATATACCCCAAATGGTCGGCATCCGGTGGGGTCACTTGAGCGGTGGACGTTTGTCCAATGAGCCGTGTGGCGCAGATGCCGATGTTGGGAGGGACAAGAAAACGCTCAGGGCAAACCCGTCGTGAGGCGGGGACGCAAAGCTAGGGATCTCGCTGCGGCGAGACAGCCCGGCTGCCTTTGGCTTTAGACGCGCACGGTTGCGCCGTCGTTTGCAAATCCAAGGAAGGTTTCTCTGTTATGCCCTACATCGTTCGTCCGCCGCGCATCAGCCGGGTGGTCTCTGCATTTGCGGCTGTTGTCGTGACCGGTCTGGCGACGTCCGGCGCTGCTGCCGCCGCCACCCCGGCGTCCACGGCCTGCGTTACCCCGTCGTTCAGCCAGATCTTCCTTCCATGGAGGGATACCGCCCTGTACACCAAGTCGCCCGGGGGTGACTTCGAGGGCGCCCTTGCCGGCTGGTCGTTGAACGCCGGTGCGCGCGTCGCTGCCGGCAACGAGTCGTTCTACGTCGGCAACCGCAGCGATGACTCCTCACTGCTGCTGGCCGCCGGGACGAGCGCCGTCAGCGCGCCGATGTGCATCGACCGCACCTATCCGTCGTTCCGCTTCTTCGCCCGCAACCTCACGGGCGGCAAGGGCGACCTCCAGGTCGAGGTCCTCTGGCAGGAGTCGGGAACGCGCAAGAGCATGAAAGCCACGCTCGACAAGAAGCCCGGGACCGCTTGGACGCCCGTGCACTCCCTGAAGCTTCCGTCGGGGGCGCTCAGCACGGGCCGCCTGGAGCCGGTCACCTTCCGCTTCACCGCGACGACTGCCGGCAGCTGGCAGGTCGACGACATCTACGTTGACCCGTACATGCGCCGGTAGGGACACCATGTCGCGGTCGCCGACGTGGTTCGGCGACCGCGACCTGCGGGTCGGCTGGCATCGCCGCCGCTCCGCGCGCCTCCCGGCCGTGAGCTGAGTCCGCGCCATGCACTGATTGGTCAGCCATACGTTGTGGAGTTCGTCAGGATTGTCGGCGATGAGTTGGTGGAACTGGCTTCTTCTCAGCGCTGCGATCGTTGTCGGCATCTACGCGGCATTCATCGGCGGCCTGGTCGTAGCCGGACGGCGGCACGACGCACGCGCGCTGGCCGGGTTCATCCCCGACTGCCTGATCCTCTTCCGCCGCTTACTGAGCGACGACGGCGTTCCGCGCCGACGCAAGATTCTGATCGCTGTGCTGATCGGCTACCTCGTCATGCCGTTTGACGTGGTGCCCGACTTCATCCCGGTCGCCGGGCTACTCGACGATGCGATCATCGTTGCGCTGGTGCTTCGAACCGTTCTGCGTTTCGGCGGTCCGGCTCTCCTGCGCGAGCATTGGCCCGGACCGCCCGCCTCGGTGACTGCGCTGGTGCGTCTCGCGTACGGCCGATCCGACCCGGCGGCCGATCCAGCGGGTGCGATGCCCTCGCGCTAGTGGGCGAGTGGTCGTGCGCGAGCTCAAGGTCCCTGGACCGTCGCCGATCCCCAGGGTTGGACTCTTCGATGTCAAGGACGCGTGCAGTTGTGCAATCCCTCAGGAATCTTCCGATCGCGCTCAAGGTTGGCGGCGGCTTCGGGCTCGTCGTCGCGCTGTTGATCGCGGTCGGCCTGATCGGCGTGGCCGGCGTCGGCAAGGTCGGCGATCGCGCTGACACGATCGCCACCGACAGCCTGCCGAGCGTCAAGAACGTGCTGCGCTTGAACGTCATCGCGGCTGAGTACCGCGCACAGCAGTACCAGTACCTCGTCGATGACGAGTCCGTGGCGGAGCGCGCGGAGTTCTCGGAGCGTCTGGACAAGCTGCGCACGGAGGCCTCTGCCGGCTTGCACAACTACGGGCGGCTGGTGTCCAACGCCGAGGATCGCGCCCTGCTCGCGCAGGTGACGCATCGCTGGAACGGATACCTCAGGGACACCGAGAAGCTGACGACGTTCGCCGACGCCGGCGATGCCGAAGAAGCCGGCGAACTGTTGGAGGGCACCGAGGAATCGTTCGGTGAGCTGGAGTCGGTGAACGATCGATGGGCCGAGCTCAACGACAGCCTCGCCGCCGCGGCGCTCCGCGACGTGCGCGCCACCAAGGCTTCGAGCGACCGCAGCATCGTGGTGCTGTTGATCGTCGCCGTGCTGATCGCCGCCGTGATAGCGCTCGTACTGGCGCGACAGATCAAGCGGGCCGTCGGCGTGATCTTGGGGCGCCTCGCGCTGCTGGGCGATCACGACACGAAGGACCTGCGGGACGCGCTCGAGGCGCTTGGCGGAGGCGACTTGACGGTGCAGGTGACGCCGGTCACCACACCGATCCCCAACCCTGGCCGTGACGAGCTCGGACAGGTTGCGGCCGCGGTCAACGTGATCCGCGACAGCACAATCGCCTCAGTCGAGGCCTACAACACGACGCGCACCCAGCTGGCCTCGCTCATTGGCGAGCTCTCCCACGGCGCCGGGACCGTCTCATCGGCGTCCCAGCAGATCGCAACCACCTCCGAGGAGGCGGGTCGCGCGATCAACGACATCGCCTCGGCGGTATCGGGCGTCGCACAGGGCGCCGAGCGCCAGGTCCAAATCGTCGAGTCCACGCGTCTCGCCGTGCAGGGGGCAGCCCGAGCAGCGACCACGGGCGCCGAGTCGGCGTCGGCGACGACCGACGCGGCCGACGATGCGCAGCGCGTCGCCCGCGATGGCGTCGAGGCTGCCGAGCACGCTTCGGAAGCGATTCGCGAGATCGCAGCGTCGTCGGCGCAGGTCGGTGCGGCGATCGAGGAGCTCTCGACGCGCTCCGAGCGGATCGGCGGGATCGTGGACACGATCACCGGGATCGCCGAGCAGACGAACCTCCTGGCGCTCAACGCGGCGATCGAGGCTGCGCGCGCCGGCGAGCAAGGCCGCGGGTTCGCCGTCGTCGCCGAGGAGGTCCGCAAGCTGGCCGAGGAGTCGCAAGGCGCCGCCGGGCAGATCTCGGGCCTGATCGGCGAGATCCAGGCCGAGACGCAGAAGGTCGTCGGCGTCGTCGCCGACGGCGCCGAGCGCACACAGGAAGGCGTTGTGACCGTGCGGCGAGCGCGCGATGCGTTCGAGGCGATCGGCACCGCGGTGCAGGACATGAGCGACCGCGTAGCGCAGATCGCCACCGCCGTCGCGCAGATCACCAGCGAGGCCGACAAGGCCGGGAGCCACATCTCCGAGGTCGCCTCGGTGGCCGAGGAGTCCTGCGCGTCTGCCGAGCAGGTGTCAGCGTCGACCGAGCAGACATCGGCATCTACCCAGGAGATCGCCGCCTCCGCCCAGGCGCTCGCCAACACCGCCGAGCAGCTCAACGAACTCGTACGCCGCTTCACGCTAGCCGCGTGAGCGGCGCCTGCGATAGCGCGAACAGGACCGCATTCGGGGGCGCAGCAGGTTGGCGCCATCCGCCGCGCGCCGATCAAGGACGAGTGCGGCGGCGCGGTTGTGTCCCCTTTTCTGTCCCCCAGCCCCCGCAAACGGCGCTGTAGAGCCAAGGAGCAGCGGAATCATGATCCGCGTGTCGGGGGTTCGAGTCCCTCCTCCGGCATGCGAAGCGTCTGCACTTCGGCACTGTCCTCGCCCGACAGACACGCGGAATGCATTCCGCGTCCCCCGCTCCGGATCCGGAATCTCGCGGCCCTGCGCGGTGCAGGGCGTGGCGCGCTGACAGTTATGTCCCCCGGCCTGTCCCCCCGACAGCACGCTCGTGAACCGTCAGCATGGAATTGTCCGGGGCTCGGGAATCACGAGGATGAGGGCGACCCAGGCGAGGTCCCGCGCAACCGTCACGGCTATGGCCACGGCTGCCGACACGAGTGGCCGCCGCTGCAACGATCGCCGCACCACGCGCCGTGGCGCGTAGCGAATGCTGCGACAAGTGACCCTCGTGGGGTACTGCAAGCGTGCGCGACAACGCTCTCACCACTCGGGCCATCGCGTGCCTCCGCAGGCGGTCCGACGCCCGCGGCGCGGTCGAAGCGTTCGGTACAGATCGTTCGGGGTCAGCCGAACACTTTCAGCAAAGTGTTCGGTACAATTGATCTGTGCGCCAACCGAACAAAATCGTCGCCCTTCGAGGTCGTCCGTCCCGAGCGGCGATCTACGACCGGCTTCGCGTGCAGATCGAGGAGCTACGCGAGCGCCTGGGTGGGCTTCCCTCCCCAATCGAGGCCGAGGGCATCTGGCGGGGCATCTGGCTCGAGGAAGCGCATCACTCAACCGCGATCGAGGGCAACACGCTGGTCCTCAAGCAGGTCGAGCTGCTCCTCGCCGAAGGCCGAGCGGTCGGCAACAAGGAGCTCAGCGAGTACCTCGAAGTCCGCGGCTACGCCACCGCCGCCGACTGGGTCTACGGGCACGCGATCCAACCAGGCGAATGGTCCGAAGGCGATCTCGTGTCGCTCGCCGAAGTGCGCCACATCCATACCCTGGCGATGACGCCGGTGTGGGACGTCGCGCCGCATCCACAGGCCACCGCCCGCGAGGGTCCGGGCTCGTTCCGCGAGCACGACATCGAACCGTTCCCCGCAGGTATGCAGCCGCCGCCCTGGACCGAGGTCCCAGCACTGATACGCGACTGGATCACCGACGCCCGAGCACTCCGCGACGCAGACGAGGCCACGATCGCCGAGTCGCTCGCAGGCCTGCACGCCCGCTTCGAGCAGATCCACCCCTTCCTTGACGGCAACGGCCGCGCCGGCAGGCTCATCCTCAACCTCCTGCTCGTCCGGCTCGGGATCCCCCCGGCGATCATCTACAAAGGCGACCGCTCGCGGTACCTCGCCGCCCTCCGCCGCGCCGACGGCGGCGACCACGGACCGCTCGGCGAATTCCTCGCACGCGCCGTGCTCGACAACCTCTACAAGTTCGTCGTCCCGGCGGTCGCAGGCCCCGCACGACTCGTGCCGCTCCCGGCACTCGCGACCGAGCAGCTCTCGGCGAACGCGCTGCGCGTGGCGGCCATCCGCGGCCGCCTGAAGGCCGCCAAGGCCGCCGACGGCTCATGGCGAAGCTCAAAGGCCTGGGTCGACGAGTACCGCGCCACCCGCTACAAGCGCTCGTGACCGCACGACCCGGTTCCGTCCCCCTTTTATGTCCCCCGGCCCTCGCAAACGGCGCTGTAGAGCCAAAAGCGCGCGGTTGTACTGCTCGGCGCCGGGCTGTTCTGGGATCTTCGTCAGAGCGTAACCACCTGGTTGACGAGCGACAGCGTTTTCAACAAGCCCTCTGCGACGGTGAGAGGCGACGGCTACAACCGCCGAGACGGCAGCACCAGCGACCCCTGGAATGCTCGCGAGCCGAGCGCCGCCGACCGAGCACGCGGTGGTCGAGCCAGAAGTCCATCCTTGGCCGCATGACCAAGAACCAGCTCGCGGCGTTCTATCGCCGCTACAACGCGTGCTGCAACGAGCACAGGTTCGAGGACCTTGGCGAGTTCGTTGCGCGCGATGTGGCGATCGACGGCACCGACACCGGACTGGATGCGTACGCCGCCGAGTTGCGCGCCGTTGTACTCGCGTTCCCCGACTATCGGTGGGAGTTGCGCCGCCTGGTGGTCGAAGCGCCGTGGATCGCCGCGCATTTCACCGACACGGGAACGCATCGCGAGGCATTCCTCGGCGTCCAGGCGACCGGCCGCACTGTCGCCGTCCCGGAGTTCGCTTTCTACCGCGTCGATGCCGGCCAGATTGCCGAGGTGTGGGGCTCGGCCTTCCACGTGCATCTCCTTGAGCAGCTCCGGTAGCGGATGTCGAAACCATCGGTGAGGGCCTCTCACGCCATCCCGCTGACGGATCGTCTTGCGCTCGCGCAGCGGGGTCGCACCTTCGCGGGGCACGGCGTACGCTCGCGGGTATGTCAGGAACCGACGTGAGCAGCCGCGACACCGCTGCCGAGCCGTTCTTGGGCTCGCAGCCGCAGGACATGCGGCCCGACCTGGTAATCCCGGATGTCTGGCCTCGCGATGAGAAGCTGTGGGTCCCGCTGTCGGACGGCGTCTGGTCGCGCCCGCTGCACTTCAATGTCACCGCCGGGCAGTACACGCACCTAATGCGGGTGACGCGCGCGGGCATCATCGCCCGCCACCGCCACACCGGGCCGGTGTTCGCGCACATCCTCAAGGGCCGCTGGCACTACCTCGAACACGACTGGGTGGCCGAAGAGGGCGGCTTCGTCTTCGAGCCGCCGGGCGAGACGCACACCCTCGTGGTGCCCGAGGGGTGCGAGGAGATGGTGACGCTTTTCCAGGTCAACGGCGCGCTCGTGTACGTGGACCAGCAGGGCGGCGCCATGGGCTACGACGACGTGTTCACGCGGCTGGAAGGCACCCGCCGGCACTACGACTCCGCCGGCGTCGACGCGGAGTACCTGGGGACGCTCATCCGGTGATCGGGGAGCTGTTCTCTCTACGCGGTCGGGGCGCGCTCATCACGGGCGCCGCGCGCGGGCTGGGCGAGGGCATGGCGCTCGCGCTCGCTGAGGCGGGGTCGGATGTCGCCGTGGTGGACGTGGAGCCCCTGGACGCAGCAGCGGCGGCGATCGCGGAGCGCGGCGTGCGCTGCGCCCGGCGGAGAGCGGACCTGGCGGCGCTCACGCCGCAGGTCGCCGCCGAGCTGGTGGGGTGGGCGCGAGCCGAGCTCGGCGACGTCAGCGTGCTCGTCAACAACGCCGGGATGATCCGCCGCGCCCCGGCGCTCGAGGCGGCGGCCGAGGACTGGCACGCGACCATCGCCCTCAACCTCACGGCGCCGTTCCTGCTCTCGCAGGCGTTCGCCCGTCCGCTGCTGGCGGAGGGCCGGCGCGGCAGCATCGTCAACGTCGTCTCGATGAACTCCTTTCACGGTGGTGTGCACGTGGCGGCGTACACGGCCTCCAAGCACGGACTGCTCGGCCTCACCCGCGCGCTGGCGAACGAGTGGACGAGCCAGGGGATCCGCGTCAACGGCATCGCCCCCGGCTGGATGGAGACGGACCTGACCAGCGCACTGCGCGAGGACGGCGAGCGCTACGACGCGCTGCTCGCGCGGATGCCGAGCGGGCGATGGGGGACACCCGCCGACCTAGCCGGCGCGGTGGTCTACCTCGCCTCGGAGGCGTCGGGGTACGTCTCGGGCGGCTGCATCGCCGTCGACGGCGGCTATCTGGCCCGCTAAGAATCAGCCAGTCGGTCCGACCTCGTCGCCTCAGGGCGGACGCAGCGAACCCGCGCGTGGATCGAAATGGACGAATCAACGTTCGCGCGCGCGGCTGGCTCGCCTCCACAGTCCAGCACGAGGCTGGCCGCCGACATCGGCGCGACGGCGCCCTATGCGGCCGAGGCGGCGTCCAGGTCCGCGGCCTCGCGCAGCCGGTCGACGGAATCGCGGATCAGGCGCGACACGTGCATCTGGGAGACCCCGACGCGGTCGCCGATCTCGACCTGCGTGCGGTCCTCGGCGAACCGCAGCCGCAGCACCTCCCGTTCACGCTCACCGAGGACGCCCATCAGCGACTCGAGCGTCGCGGCGTCGTCGGTCACGCCGTAGCCCGGATCCTCGGCACCGATCGTCTCGACCATGTCGTCGCCGTCGGCGTCGCGGGGGCGGTCGAGCGAGGTCGGCCGGTAGGCGCCGGCGGCGGTGCGCGCTTCGAGCACTTGCTCGACGCTGACCCCGAGGTGGCGTGCGATCTCGTCGGGCGTCGGCGCGCGACGTAGCTCGGACGCGAGATCGTCCGTAAGGTGTTCCACGCGAACCGCGAGCTCCTGCAGGTCGCGCGGCACGCGGAGCCACCAGCCCCGGTCGCGGAAGTGGCGCTTGAGTTCGCCCAGGATGGTCGGGACGGCGAACGAGGAGAAGGCGGTCGAGCGGGTGGGATCGAAGCGGTCGATCGCTTTCAGCAGGCCCACCGACGCGACTTGGACGAGGTCGTCGAGCGGTTCGCTGCTGTGCTCGTAGCGGCGTGCGAGCTGGCGCGCGAGCGGCAGGAATCGCTGGACCAGCGCCTCGTGAGCGGCGTGATCACCGTCCCGGTAGCGATCGAACAACCGTCGTTCCGCAAGAGCGCGCACCGCGCGGTCAGTGCCGGTGGCGACCATGGTCCCTCCCCCGGTCGATCAACGTCTCCAACGAACCAAACTCTACCCCGTTGAGGCGATTGTGACTAGTTCATGAAGAGCAATTGAGGAGTTAATCCGCTCATTGTGCAGCAGAGTGCGTGACTTGATGAACTAATCTGTGGCGCGGCGTGACGCTTGACGACCATCCCATCTACAGCATCGGTGCCGTCGAGCGGATGGTTGGAATCCCCTCGGCGACTATCCGCAACTGGGAGGATCGCTACGGGCTGATCGTCCCCGCGCGCAGCGAGGGCGGCCACAGGCTCTACACCCGCGGGCATGTCGAGCAACTGCGTTTCGTCAAGCGCGAGCTCGCGCGCGGCCTGCAGCCCGGCGAGGCCCACCGGCTACTCGCCGAGGGGATGGAGTCCGGCGAGCCACTGGTGCGCGATGACGGTCCGGAGGGGTCGCGCGTGTTGATCCTGCTCGCCGACCGGGACCCCTACGCGGCCGAGTTCGCCGAGTTCTTCCTTCGCACGGAGGGCTACGACGTCGCGGTGGCCGGAGACGCCGCGGAGGCAGAGCGCACCTCGATGGAGCGCCGACCCGACCTGGCGGTCGTCGAGGTGATGATCTCGGGAGGGATCGGAGCGGAGCTCTGCAGGCGGCTGAAGGAGCACGGTGTGCCGTCGTGCCTGGCGATCTCCGCGCTCCAAGCGCGGGAGATGGCGCTCGCGAGCGGCGCGGATGCGTTCCTGGAGAAGCCGCTCGAGCCGCTGCGCTTCGTCTCGACGGTCAAGGATCTGCTGGGGCGCAGCGCCTTCCTGCGCCAGGCGCCGGAGCCGGTCGGATGAGCGAGCGTCTGTCGAGCGGGCATCCGCGCCTCGACGGCCTCCTTGGGGGCGGCCTGCCGACGAACGCGATCAACGTGGTGATCGGGCTCCCCGGCACCGGCAAGACGATCCTCGCGCAGCAGTACGTGTTCGCGAACGCGACGCCCGAGCGGCCGGCGCTCTACATGTCCACTGTGTCCGAGCCGCTGGAGAAGTTGATCCGCTACGCGCAGACGCTCGACTTCTTCGCCGCGGAGGCGGTCGGAAGCTCGGTGTTCTACGAGGATCTCGGCTCGGTCGTCAACGAGCAGGGTCTCGACGGCGTCTCGGAGCGGATCGGCGAGCTGATCCGGGAGCGCAGCCCCGGCATCATCGTCATCGACAGCTTCAAGGCGCTGTCCGTGTACACCGACGCCAGCGGCTTTCGCCGCTTCCTGCACGACCTCGCGGGCCGCCTCAGCGCGTTTCCGGCCAACTGCTTCTGGATCGGCGAGTACGACGAGGACGCGATGGCCGACGCGCCCGAGTTCGCCGTCGCCGACGCCGTCATCGCGCTCGCCACCACCCGGCTCGGAGACCGGGAGACGCGCACCCTGCGGGTCCTCAAGCTCCGGGGCAGCGCGGCATCCTCGGGCGCGCACGCCTACCGCATCAGCTCGGACGGGATCGACGTCTTCCCGCGGCTGGCCGACCCCGTCGAGGCTCAGGACTACGCGCTCAGCGATACCCGCATCTCCTCCGGCATCGCAGCGCTCGACGAGCTGCTGTCCGACGGGTACTGGCCGGGCGCCTCGACGGTCTGCGCGGGCCCGTCGGGATCCGGCAAGACGCTCATGGGCCTGCACTTCGTCTTCAACGGCGCGCGCGCCGGAGATCCCGGCGTGGTCGCCACGCTCCAGGAGAACCCGGTGCAGCTCGAGCGGATCGTCGGCAGCTTCGGCTGGTCGCTCCAGGAGAGCGCGGTCGAGCTCATGTACCGCTCGCCCGTCGACGTCTACATCGACGAATGGGTCTACGACCTGCTCGACACTGTGGAACGCGTCGGTGCCCGGCGCGTGCTGATCGACAGCCTCTCCGACCTGCAGTTCGCGGCCCCGGACTCCACCCGCTTCCGCGAGTACATGTACTCGCTGAGCCAGCGCCTCTCCCGTCAAGGCATCAGCCTGTTCATGACCTCCGAGCTGCCCGACCTGTTCCACGTCACCCGCCTCTCGGAGTTCGGCGTCTCCCACCTCTCCGACAACGTCGTCCTGCTCCAGTACGTGCGCGACCGCACGGCGATCCGGCGCGCCCTCACGGTGCTCAAGACGCGTGCAAGCCACCATCACCCCGAGATTCGCGAGTTCACGATCACGGCCGACGGGATCGTGCTGGGAGAGGCCTTCGCCCCGGATCAACGGTTTGGCTAGCAATAGATCGGCGTCCGCTGACGCCGGGCACGGTCGTGGCGACTCGGTGATCGGCGAACTGGGTAATGCCCGCTCCGATGCTTGGCTTCGGCGAGAGCCCGATCTCGATCTATCTCAACGACCATCTGTCGGGCGCGACGGCGGGCGTCGAGCTCGCTCGTCGCGTTAGCCCGGGTGAGCTGGCGGACGAGATCGACGAGGATCGCGGCGTCCTCATCGAGGTGATGCAACGGCTGTCGGTGGGCCGTGACCGGGCGCGGATCGCGCTCGGCTGGGGCACCGAGAAGATGCTGCGACTCAAGCCCGGCGGGCGGTTTGAGGACCTCGAGACGCTGTCGCTCGGCGTCGAGGGCAAACTCGCGCTGTGGGCGGCGCTGCACCGCGCGTACGGCGACGATCCCAGGTTGCGGGGCATCGATCTCGACGCGCTCAGCGCCCGCGCGAGCTCGCAGCGCCGCCGGATCGAGCAGCAGCGGCTCGACGCCGCTGCCGAGGCGCTCGGTTGAAGCACCGGTCGCTCTGGTTCGACACCGACGAGCCGCCGGTCCGCTACCCCGCGCTCGAGGGCGAGCGGCGGATGGACGTCGCCGTGGTGGGCGCGGGCATCACCGGCATGACCGCGGCGCTGCTGCTCGCACGCGCGGGCCGGAGCGTCGCGGTGCTCGACCAGCACGCGGTCGCGGGCGGGACCACAGGCCATAGCACCGCCAAGATCACGTCCCAGCACGGGCTGATCTACGAGTCGCTGCGACTGACGCACGGGCGCGGCACCGCCCGCGGGTACGCCGCGGCGATGGAGTCGGCCAAGGAGCGCATCGCCGCGGTCGCCGGCGAGGGCATCGAGTGCGGGTTCCGGCGGCGGGCGGCGTACGTGTACGGCAGCGAGAAGTCGCACCGGCGCCGGCTCGAGCGCGAGGCCGCGGCGGCGATACAAGCCGGCCTGCCCGCCACGTTCATCGAGACGGCACCGCTCCCCTTTGACACCTACGGCGCCGTGCGCTTCGACGACCAAGCCGAGTTCGACCCGCGCGCGTACGTCGCCGGCCTGGCGCGGCTGCTCGTCGACGCCGGCGGCGAGGTCTTCGAGCGCACGCGAGCGCACCAGGTCCACGAGGGCGCGCCGTGCCGGGTCGAGACCGAGCGCGGGACGCTGCTCACCGATGATGTCGTCGTCGCGACGCTG
This sequence comes from uncultured Solirubrobacteraceae bacterium, assembly GCA_963792385.1. Classification (GTDB taxonomy): domain Bacteria; phylum Actinomycetota; class Thermoleophilia; order Solirubrobacterales; family Solirubrobacteraceae; genus DASSUW01. The sequence continues at coordinate 872,107 of CAWBVZ010000007.1, forward strand.
ATGCCGTTCCTCGACCGCGGAGGGTTCTTCGCGCGCGCGCACGCGAAGCGCTCCTACATCGTCACCGCGCGCATCGCCGAGGCCCCGCCCGACGGGATGTTCATCAACGCCGGCTCGCCCACCCGCTCGCTGCGCGCGCACCCGTTCGGCGACTCGGAGCTCTTGCTGGTGGGCGGCGAGGGTCACCATGTCGGCTCGACGGCAGCGCAGCCCGAGAGATACGAGAGGCTGATCGAGTTCGCCCGCCGCCACTGGGACGTGCAATCGATCGAGCACGCGTTCTCCTCGCAGGACTTCAGTCCTGACGATCACGTCCCCTACGCCGGGCGGCTGCACCTGCGATCGACGCACGTCTACGTCGCGACCGGCCTGAACAAGTGGGGCATCACCGCGGGCACGGCCGCGGCCGGGGTGATCTCCGACGCGATCCTCGGGCGCGAGAACGACTGGTCGGGACTGTTCTCCTCCACGCGCATCCGCCCGCTGCAAGAGGCACCGCGCTTCGTGCTCGAAAACGCGCGTGTCGGCTTCCGCTTCTTCGCCGAGCGCATCAAGCAGCGCGGGACGCGCCCGATCGCCGACCTGGCCCCTGGCGAGGGGGCGATCGTCTCCGCCGCGGGCGAGAAGGTCGCCGGGTTCCGCGACGCCGACGGGAGGCTCCATGCCGTGTCGAGCCGCTGCACCCATCTCGGATGCCAGGTCGTCTGGAACGCAGCCGACACGACCTGGGACTGCCCCTGCCACGCCTCGCGCTTCGACGTCGACGGAACCGTCCTGAACGGGCCGGCAGTGAAACCGCTCGACCGTCGCGATCCCGGATGAGGCCCGAGATTTGGAACGTGCAGCTAGCGGGAAGGGTCAGTTAGCACCCCTTCCGCTAGTACAACGCCGGGAGAGACCGTGAAACGCATCGTCGGAGTACGAAGGGACGTCGTGTCGGACCCAGCCCCGGACGTGTCGTATCTGTCCGCGGGCAAGCGCCTGAACGCGTACAACGCGGGGAAGTGGAGCATGGTCGGCGTCCGGGCCGTGGCTGAAATCGAGGCGGCGGATATGCGCGAGACGATCACGTCCGCCGGCGTCTGGAACATTCCCAGCGACTCATCCGAGCACTACTTCCAAGACGTGTACCGGGAAGAGCTCGGGTCACTTTGCAGGACGCTCTATGAACTTGGCTTCGCCGAAGCCGAAATCGCGCAGGCATGCGGTCCCTATTACCCGGCGCCCACGTTCGGCCAGGAGGATGACCGGCGCGGAACCGTCGGCGACCGCCGCAGGACGATGAACAACGGAGCCACGGGATGACCACTCGCTCCGTGACCTCGAGCCGGACGACTGAGCTTTTCGAGCCTCCGCTCAGCGGACCGCTGACATCCATCATGCGCAGCGCCGCGTCCCCAAGCTCCCGATCGATGTGCGCCACGGCATCACGGGCGACGCGGATGTCGAAGTGGCGGATGTATGCATCGAGGGCCGTGTAGAGGATGCACTGCTCGGTCACCTGGCCGAACCCGGCTCGGCCGAGAACTGACGCGAGAACTGACTCAGTGATGAAAGAGGTCACCTGGCATGGCGCCCAGGACGTGCGCGTCGACACGGTCGACGACCCGACTCGGCCCGCCATCGGCGGCAGGATTCCCGCAAACGAGCGCAACCACTAGCAGCAGATGAGCCTGGTTCTCGTCCGCGTCGTGCTGCCCGCCGTGATCGCGGTTGCCGGTGTCGTGCTGCTGATCGTCGGCGGCGACTCCGCGCAGGGCGCCGGGATCGTGCTGATCGGGGTCGCAGCGATCGTCGTTCTGGCGAACCTGTTCATCCGACTCAGCCTGCGCAGCGAGCGCGACCGCGAGCGCGAGGAAGCGCGGCGGCGATGAGGCGGTGACTACCGGCTGTCGTCGCGTGCACACTGAAGCGCTCGCCCGATACGGCCTGAGAGAGGAACAAGATGTCTCACATGTCGGGTGCCGCGGACGGCGGCAAAACCACCAACGACAACGGGCGACGCTGGTACCACCTCCGGCCCAAGCCCCGCCAGCGCACCGACCTCATGGGCTTCAACTCCACGTGGTGGATGGTCGTGGCGTGGCTCATCGTGATCGTCGTCGCTCTCTACCCCTACCCAGGTTGGTGAGCGCGATGAGCGACGACACCGAAACCCAGACCGCCATCCTCGCGGCAGGCTGCTTCTGGGGCGTCCAGGACCTGCTGCGCCACCGCGACGGAGTCCTCTCAACCAGGGTCGGATACACCGGCGGCGAGAACGACAACCCGACCTACCGCAACCATCCCGGTCAGGCTGAGGCCGTCGAGATCGTGTTCGACCCCGAGCGCATCTCCTACCGAGACATCCTCGAGTTCTTCTTCCAGATCCACGACCCGACGACCAAGAACCGCCAGGGCAACGACATCGGCTCCAGCTACCGCTCGGAGATCTTCTACACCAGCGACGAGCAGCGCCAGGTCGCCGAAGACACGATCGCCGACGTCAACGCCTCAGGCCTATGGCCCGGCAAAGCGGTGACCGAGATCAGCGAGGCCGTCCCCTTCTGGCAGGCCGAGCCCGAGCACCAGGACTACCTCCAGCGCTACCCGAACGGCTACACCTGCCACTTCCCGCGACCCGGCTGGAAACTGCCACACCGCCAGACCGCCGCCTAACGCGACGCTTTGAACCAACAGCGATCGCGCGCGGCCGACGCGTCGCGCACGTCTACATCGAGAGGTACGCCGGGAGCGCGCTGGCGGGTCTGCTCACTGCCGCTTCGGACAACGAGGAGCGGTCGCGCCAGCGACCCTTCTCGCTGCGCTCTTGCGCGATGAGCTTTTCTCGCTCGACGGACACGCGGAATACATTCCGCGTGTCCCCCGCGCTCCGGATTCCGGAATCTCGCAGCCCTGGGCGGTGCCGCGCGTGCCTCGCTGACATTTATGTCCCCCCATATGTCCCCCGGGCGGCGACCCGGAGCCAGTTCCTCCCCGACCGCCGGACGCGACCTCCAAATGCCTCGTTCAAGGTGGCTAGGGGCGCCGCGAGAGGGAGGCGCGAGGATGCTTCCTGCGTGGAGGAGCACGAGTCTTGACCTCGCTCCTGCTCGTCGTCCGCAGCGGGCACGACGCGCGCCGGCACTCGGGCGCCCGCACTCAGGGCGAGAGCGGTCGCGTGTCTGTCGGAGTCGCTCGCGTCTGGGTGAACCGTGGCAGGATTGGGGGTGGTGGATCTGGTTCGTGATGGTGTTGTGCTGGCGTACGACGACGCCGGAGCTGGTTACCCGGCCGTCGTGTTCGTGCATGGCGCGGCGTGTAACCGCCGTTTTTGGCATCAGCAGGTCCCGCGCTTCTCCTCTGCTCACCGGGTGGTCGCCGTGGACCTTCGCGGCCATGGCGAGAGCGGTGCCCCCTCGGAGCGCTACACGGTGCGACTGTTCGCCGAGGACCTTGCGTCGACGTGCACGCAGCTGGGGATTGAGAGCCCGGTGGTGATTGGCCATAGCCTCGGCGGGCTGGTCGCGCTCGATTTCGCTTCCGCATACCCCGACCAGGTCGCCGCCGCCGTGTTAATCGACTCGCCGCTTCTGCCTGTTGGTAGCCGGGCTGAGGTTGTGCGCGATCTCGTGGCCGGGCTTCGAGGCCGTGATCCGGACTCGGCTCTTCGCGGCTACTTTGCGAGACGGTTCTTTGGTCCCTACGACAATGCCGCCACCAGGGCGTGGATCCTCGATCAGGCCGTGCTGACCGCGCCGCACGTGACGAGCTCACTCTGGGAGGAGTCTCTTGTCAGCTGGGACGACGAAATGGCCTTGCGCAAGTGCCGGGTGCCAGTTCTCTACATCGACGCCGGCACTCCGAACGCCGACCTGACGCGCGCCGCCGAGCTGTGTCCGGGGCTGATAATCGCGAGGACGATCGGCTCTGGGCATTTCAGCCCGCTCGTGGTCTCAGAGCAGGTGAACGCCGTGCTCGAGCGTTTCCTCCGCTTCGCAGTTAGCGGATGACTTTCACGAGTCGCGGTTCGCAGCGCGGTTATGTCCCCTTCTATGTCCCCCAGCCCCCCCGTTCTTGGCTCTGTAGAGCCAAGAAGCAGCGGAATCATATCCGCGTGTCGGGGGTTCGAGTCCCTCCTCCGGCATCCTCGCTGTTGGCCGCGACCGCGTTCTACGCCGGCTTGCGCCGCTCGGAGATCCACCGGCTCGAGTGGCCTGAGGTCCTCGAGGGCGACACGATCGGCCGCCGCCTCCTCGTTGCGCGCTCTATGAGCGAAGCGGGCAGCGACCGTCGCTGTGATCCTCAGCGCAATCTGGCGCGGATTCTTCAGCGCTAAGTGGACGGGACTCGCGCGCTGCCTCAGGCTGCCCTGTAGGAACGCACCGAAGTGCGTTCCCGCTCGTACTGCCAGAGCTGCTTGATCAAGGAACTCGCTTCTTCGACGTTGCGGATGAACTTGACCGCCTTGCTAGGAGGCTTCCTTGGTCTCGAGGGCCTGCAGGCGGCGCATGGCGTTGATGGCGGCCGGAAAGCCGGCGTACGGCGCGACTTGGATGAGCACTTCGCGCAGCTCGTCGATGCTGAGGCCGACGTTGCGGGCGGCGTGCAGGTGCACGTCCAGCTGGGGCTCGCAGCCGCCCTTGGCGGCCAACATGGCCACGGCCGCCAGCTCGCGGTCGCGCAAGGACAGGCCGGGGCGGGTGTAGACGTCGCCGAAGGCGTACTCGACGACGTGGCGGCCGAGGTCGCCGAGCGAGTCCACGACGGCCTCACCCGCCGAGCCGTCGACTTCGGCGAGCTTCTCGCGCCCGCGGGCGTAACGGTCGGGAGTCAGGGTCTCGTTACTCATGGGATGCGGTCTCCAGGTTCTGGTAGTGCGTGATCTTGTCGGTGACCGTCGCCAGGTCGCGCTGGAGCTCGGCGATCCGCTCGAGCACCTCGTCGCGGTGCGCTTCAAGCAGTGCTCGGCGCGCCGCGATGGTCGCGTCGCCCTGGCGGCGCAGCTCGACGAAGCGCTGCATGTCGCGGATCGGCATGCCGGTCGCGCGTAGGCGTTGTAAGAACGCCAGCGATGCCAGGTCATCGGCGCTGTAGCGCCGCTGACCGCCGTGCACGCGGTTCACAGGGTCGAGCAGGCCGACGCGCTCGTAGTAGCGAAGCGTGTGCGCCGAGAGCCCCGAGAAGGCGGCGACCTCGGCGATCGTCAACGTCTCAGGAGCCAGTTCAGCGGTCACGCGAACACCGTAGACCTTCGAGTGCGCTCTAACGCAAGCGCGCCATTGCGCCAGCTCGCGGCGCGGCCCTCGCGGCGCAGCTCCCCGGCTACGCCACGGCGCCCATCCGCGACGCGATGATCTCGCACAGGCGGTCGCGGCGCCGGCAGCGTTCGAGCGCGAACGAGTCCGCCAGCTCGTCGAGCTCGTCGTCGCCCAGCCCGCGGAGGCGCTCCGCGTACTCCGGCAGCATCGCCTGCGCGAGCAGGATGTGGCGGACGAGCAGGTCGGTCGCCTCGCGCACGCCCCACGGGTACGGCGCCCAGTCCGGGAACTCGCGCGCGATCAGCGCGTGGAGCGGCTCGATCACCTCCGGCAACTCCGCATGGGTCGAGCCCCAGGCGTCGACGCCCAGCCGCCGCTTCTTGGCGACCAGGTCGCCGAAGCGCTCCATGTAGGCACTGTCCGGGCCTACCTCGACGAGCCCGTGCAGGCCGACGTCCTTATAGGTCCAGATCGACCAGCCCGCGCCGTGGCGGTCGTAGATGTCGAGCTGGTCGCAGAGCACCTGGTAGCGCTCCTCGTCGCGCTCCGGGTCGCCGGTGTAGACGGGCCCGAACTCGCCGACCCAGATCGGCGTGCCCGTCTCGCGCTGGAAGCGCGTGCGCGCGAGGAAGGTCTCCTCGAGCGTGTCGCGGTCGACCCAGACGCCCGACGTCTCACCCGGATAGGGGCCGCCGAACGACATTCCCGCGCGCGCGTAGTCGTGCAGCGCGTACACGGCGTTCTCGTACGGCTCGCCGAAGATCGAGAAGTCCGTCGAGTACGTGTTGCCGTCGACGAAGACGATGTGGTCGGGGTCGACCTCGCGGACGGCCGCCACGAGCCGGTCGTGGAACGGCCCCACGACCGTGCCGGTCGGGTCGCCCGGCTCGTTGAGCAGGTTGTAGCCCGCCACCCACTCATGACCGCGGAAGCGCTCGGCCAGCGCGCGCCACAGGTGCACGACCCGGTCCTGGAAGTGCGGATGGCGCCAAAACTCGGCCACGTGGGTCCCGTTGTCGGAGTGCCAGTGCTGGTTCTGGGCGCCCGGCGCCGCGTGCAGGTCGATCACGCTGTAGATGCCATGGGCGGCGCACACGTCGACCGCGCGCGCCAGCCGCTCGAAGCCCTCCTCGAGCAGCTCGAAGGGCCGCGCGTCACGCTCGAAGTGGCGGTAGTTGATCGGCAGCCGCAGACAGTTGACGCCCAGCTCGCCGAGCATCCGCGCGTCGGCCTCGTCGAAGAAGCGGTCGAGCAGCCGGTCGAAGAAGCGGTCGGCCCGCTCCGCGCCGATCACGCCGGCCACCGCGGCCCGCATCGCGGTCTCGTTCGCCGGATAGCCGGTGATGAAGTTCTCCATGTTCATCCAGCCGCCGACCCCGGCCCCGCGCAGGAGCACGCGCGCGCCGTCGGCATCGACTATCGCATCGCCCCGTACACGAAGCACTCGGCCTCCTCTCGAAACTTTCGAAACATATCTAGAACATTATCGCAACTTTTGCGGTAGCCTCCGCAACGTGGAGGAGCGCGTCACCATTGCCCACGTCGCGGACGCAGCCGGCGTGTCGGTCCCGACGGTGTCGAAGGTCGTCAACGGCCGCGCCGACGTGGCGCCCGAGACCCGCGCCCGCGTCGAGCGCGTCCTGCAGCAGCAGGGCTACCGGCGCCGCCGCGCCCCCGCGCGCGACGCGAGCGCAGAGTTGCTCGACGTCGTCTTCAACGAGCTCGAGAGCCCGTGGGCGATGGAGATCGTCAAGGGCGTCGAGGAAGTCGCGCGCGAGCACGGACTGGGGGTCGTGCTCTCCGCGCAGGAAGGGCCGGGCGCGCTCGGCCGCTCCTGGGTCGACGCCGTGGCCGCGCGCCACAGCGCCGGCCTGATCCTCGTCGTCTCCGAGCTCACCGAGGACCAGGTCGCGCGACTGCGGGCGCGAGGCATCCCCTTCGTGGTGGTCGACCCGGCGGGCGAGCCGGCGCCGGACGTCCCGTCAGTGGGCGCCACCAATTGGAACGGCGGTCTCGCAGCCACGCGCCACCTGATCGAGCTAGGGCACCGTCGCATCGGCATGATCGGCGGCCCGGCGACGATGCTCTGCAGCCGCGCACGCGTGGACGGCTACCGCGCCGCGCTCGAGACGGCCGGCCTCCCCGTCGACCAGCAGCTGATCCGCTGGGGCACGTTCCACCTCGAGGCCGGCTACGAGGAGGGCCAGGCGCTGCTCTCCCTCCCGGAGCCACCGACGGCGATCTTCGCCGGCAGCGACCTGCAGGCGTTCGGCGTGTACGAGGCCGCGCGTGAGCTCGGCGTGAAGATCCCGACGCAGCTCAGCGTGGTCGGCTTCGACGACCTTCCGATGGCGCGGTGGGTGGGGCCACCGCTGACGACGATCCGCCAGCCGCTGATGGAGATGGCGGCCACCGCGGCCCGGCTGGTGCTGGGCCTGGGCGAGGAACAGCGGATCGAGCTGGCGACCACGCTGGTGGTGCGACAGAGCACCACCGCTGAAGGAGGAGACCACCATGGGGAAGTGGGTGCTGGGCCTGATCGTCGCCGCAGCTCTGGTGGCGGTGGGATGCGGAAGTGACGACGGAGGCGACTCGACGGCCGCGAAGTCGGACGGGCCGGTCACGATCGAGTGGTGGCACATCGCCAACAACGATCCGCTGAAGACGATCTGGAAGGACGCGGCCGATCAATACATGGCCGACCACCCGAACGTCGACATCAAGATCACCGTCCTCGAGAACGAGGCCTTCAAGACCAAGCTGACGACGACCATGCAGGCCGGCAAGGTGCCCGACGTCTTCCAATCGTGGGGCGGCGGCACACTCGCAGAGCAGGCGCAGGCCGAGCTCGTGCAGGACATCAGCAAGCCGACCTCGGACTGGATCGGCGACCTCAACGAGGCGGGCGTCGGCCTCTACCAGGTCGACGGCAAGCAGTACGGCGTCCCCTACAACCTGGGCATGGTGGGGGTCTGGTACAACACCGCGCTGTTCAAGAAGGCGGGCATCGACGAGCCGCCCGCCACGTGGGACGAGTTCCTGGCCGACATCGAGAAACTCAAGGCCGCCGGCATCACCCCGATCGCGCTCGGGGAGAAGGACAAGTGGCCCGGCATGTTCTGGTGGGCCAACCTGTCGCTGCGCATCGCCGGTGCGGATGCGATGCAGCAGGCCGGCGAGGACGGCTCGTTCGACGGCGACGGCTTCGTCAAGGCCGGCGAGGAACTCAAGCGGCTGATCGACATGCAGCCGTTCCAGGAGGGCTTCCTGGCCGCCCCGTGGGACGGCGCCGGCGGCGAGGCCGCGACGATGGCCAACGGCCGCGCGGCGATGGACCTGATGGGCCAGTGGGCACCCTCCACCTTCGCGGCCAACACCAAGGACAAAGCGCCGAAGGTGGGCTGGTTCCCGTTCCCCACCGTCGATGGCGGCGCCGGCTCGGCCGACGAGCAGTTCGGCGGCGGCGACGGCTTCGCGATCGGCAAGGACGCGCCGCCCGAGGCGATCGACTTCGTGAAGTTCCTGACCAGCATGGAGATCGCGAACAAGGGAGGCGCCAGCGGCGCCATCCTGCCGGTCATCGAGGGCTCGGAGTCGTCCGTGGAAGACCCGAACATGAAGGCCGTGCTCGACAGTCGCGGCAAGGCCTCCTACGTGCAGCTCTACCTCGACCAGGCGTACCCGCCGGCGGTCGGCGCGGCGGTCAACGACGCGGTGCAGGGCCTCTTCGCAGGCAAGTCAAGCCCTGAGGACGTGTCGAAGTCCATCGCGGATGCCGCCAAGGCGGGATAGCGCACCGCTTCCGGCGCCGGCCGGGCCCGTGGTCGATCCCCCTCGCCATGTGATCCTGCCGGCGCCGGCGCGGCGCCTCTCACGCCGCGCCCGCGCCCGCCGGCGCTGGGCCACCATCGCGCTGTTCCTGGCGCCGGCGCTTGCGCTCTACCTGGTGCTGGTCGTCGCACCGGTCGTCCAGGCGATCTACTACAGCGGCTTCCGGTGGAACGGCCTGGGGTCACTCGACGACTTCGTCGGACTCGAGAACTTCAAGCGCGCGTTCGCCGACGAAGTCTTCGTCGGCGCGCTCAAGCACAACGCGATCATCATCGTGCTGTCGCTGTTCGTGCAGCTCCCGTTCGCGCTCGCCACGGCGATGATCGTGAACGCCCGCGTGCGGGGCCGGGCGCTCCTGCGCGTGCTCTTCTTCGCGCCGTTCGTGCTCAGCGAGGTCGTGACCGGCGTGATCTGGACGCTGATGCTCCAGCCGGGCGGGCTCGCGGACGCCGTGATGCCGGTCGACCGCCAGTGGCTCGCCGATCCCGGGATCGTCCTCTACACGCTGTTCGTGGTGATCTCGTGGAAGTACTTCGGCTTCCACATGATCCTCTACCTCGCCGGGCTGCAGCAGATCCCGCGCGAGCTGGAGGAGGCGGCGGAGATCGACGGCGCAACCAAGTGGCAGGTGTTCCGCCACGTGACCCTGCCGCTACTGGGCCCGACGATCCGCATCTCGTCCTTCCTCTCGATCATCGGCGCCATCCAGCTCTTCGACCTGGTGTGGGTGATGACCGGCGGCGGGCCGGTCAACGCGTCGAACACGATGGCCGTGTACCTGATCGACCAGAGCTTCAAGCGCTTCCAGTTCGGCTACGCCAGCGCGGTGGCCGTGATCATGCTCGTCATCTCCCTGGGGATCGCGCTCTTCTACCAGCGGTTCGTCCTCAAGCGCGACCTCGACGGCGCCCTCACCACGATGGGAGCGCGATGAGGCGGCTGCCGCTGTACGCGATCGGCTGGCTGGTCGCGACCGCGATCCTGATCCCGATCGTCTACGCAGTGCTCGGCGGCTTCCGCGACACCGGCCAGATCGGCTCGAATCCCGTGGCGCTGCCGGACCCGTGGGTGTTCGCCAACTACACGGAGATCCTCGCCTCGGGGACCTTCTGGCGGCAGGTGTGGAACAGCGTGCTGATCGCCGCCGTCTCGACGCTTCTCACCGTGCCGCTTGCGGCGCTCGCCGCCTTCGTCTTCGCCCGCTTCGCGTTCCGCGGGCGCGAGCTGCTCTACGCCGTCTTCACGCTCGGCCTGCTGTTCCCAGTGGCAGTGGCGATCCTGCCGGTCTTCATCATGGTCCGGAGCCTCGGGCTGCTCGACAACCCGCTCGGCGTGGCCCTGCCACAGGCCGCCTTCGGGCTGCCGATGACGATCATCATCCTGCGGCCGTTTTTCGCCAGCTTCCCGAACGAGCTGCAGGACGCGGCGGCGATCGACGGCTGCGGGCCGTTCCGCTTCTTCTGGCGCATCCTGCTCCCGCTCTCGCGCCCCGTCCTGGCGACGGTCTCGGTGCTCGCCGTCGTCGGTAGCTGGAACGCGTTCCTGCTCCCGCTCGTGATCCTCACCGCCGCGGACACGTGGACGTTGCCACTGGGCGTGACCAACTACTCGACGCAGTACACGGCCGACACGGCACGCATCCTCGCCTTCACGACGCTCTCGATGGTGCCCGCGCTGGTGCTCTACGCCTTCGCCGAGCGTCACCTCGTCCGCGGGCTCACCGGCAGCGCGATCAAGGGCTGAGGAACTCGATCACGCCCTCGGCCTCAGTCGGCTTGCGGATCCTCGGTCGGCGCCGGGCTGCGCTCCGCCACGACCAGGTTCACCGCGGCCTCCCGGAACGCGCCGACAGTGGCCGGGTCGAGCCCGTCGTCGGTGATGATCAGATCCAGCGACTGCGCGCTGCGCACGGTCATCAACGAGTCGCGCTTGAACTTCGTCGAGTCGAGCAGTCCGACTGTCTTGCTCGCGCACTCGGCGGCCGCGTTCAGGGTGTCGGCGATGGCGGCGCGCGAGGTCGTCAGCCCGTGCTCGAGCGTGATCCCGGCGGCCGAGATGAACGCGACGGCCAGGTTCAGGTCGGCCAGGAAGTCGGCGGTCCAGCGGCCCGTGAGCACGCGCATGTGCTGATCGAGCTCGCCGGGGGTCATGATCACGTAGATCGAGTCCGCCGTCAGCCCGAGCGCGATCGCCGGTGAGTTCGTGACCAGCGTCAGCGCGGTCGGCGGGCGCAGCTCCAGCGCGCGCGCCAGCGCCATACCGGTCGTCGACGCGTCGATGAAGATCGTCGAACCGTCCTCGACGAGCGCGCGTGCCTTGAGCGCGATTGCGTCCTTCTCGCGCGTGGCCCCGCGCACGCGCGTGTTCCACCCGGCCTCGATCGGCGGCCGGGTGTCGGGCAGCGAGCAGGCGCCCCCGCGCACGCGCTCGAGCAGGCCCTGGTCCGAGAGCAACTCGAGGTCACGGTGCACCGTGACCGGCGAGACGGCGTGCTCCGACGCGAGGTCCGCGAGCGACGCGCCGCCTTCGCGCTGAACCCGCTCGAGGATCCGCGCCCGCCTGAGCACCGGCGTGAGCGGAACGTCGATCATCGTCGCGCGACGGCCGACTCCGTCTCGGCGTCGAACAGATGGATGCGGTCGAGGTCGACGGCCGCGCGGATCCGCTCGCCGATCTCCAGCGACGCCGTTGGTGGCGCCTTGATGACGATCCGCTGATCGCCTATCTCGACGTCGACCAGCGTGCGATCGCCCAGCGGTTCGACCGCGTAGACCGTGCCGTCGAGCGCCACTGACTCGTCGCGCGCATCCAGCGAAAGATCCTCGGAGCGCACGCCCAGGAGCGCCGGACCATCGCCCTGGAACACGAACCCGGGATTCGGCAGCGACCACCCGGTCCCCTCCAGCCGCCCGTTGGCGGTGCACGGGAGCAGGTTCATTCGCGGCGAGCCGACGAACGTGGCGACCCAGCGGTTCGCCGGGCGGTTGTAGATCTCCGTCGGCGACCCGACCTGCTGGACGGTCCCGGCCCGCAGCACGGCGAGACGGTCCGCCATCGACATCGCCTCGACCTGGTCGTTGGTCACGTACAGGAACGTACGCCCCAGTGACCGGTGGATACGGGTGAGCTCAGTGCGCATCTCCACGCGCAGCTTCAGGTCCAGGTTCGTCAGCGGCTCGTCCATCAGGAACGCGCGCGGGTTACGTACCAGCGCCCGCCCGAGGGCAACGCGCTGCATCTCGCCGCCCGACAGCTGCGACGGCTTGCGCTCCATCAGCTTCTCGATGTGCAGGAGCTCGGCCACGCGTTGGACCTGGGCGTCGATCTCGGCCTTCGGCAGCTTGCGCGCGCGCAGCGGCGAGGCGATGTTGGCCGCCGCGGTCTGCTTCGGATACAGCGCGTAGGACTGGAAGACCATCGCCAGGTCGCGTTCGGCGGGCGAGGCTCCGGTCGCGTCGATGCCGGTCAGGTGCACCGTGCCGCTGTCGGGCTTCTCGAGCCCCGCGATCACCCGCAGCGTCGTGGTCTTGCCCGCGCCCGACGGCCCGAGCAGTACGAAGAACGCCCCCTCGGGAACGTCCAGATTCAGCTCGTCGAGCGCCTGGACGTCTCCGAACGCCTTCGAGATGCCGCTCGCGACGATCGCGGAGGTCATCGGCCGGCCAGACGCTCGGTCTGCGGGTCGTAAACCGGCGGCGCCGCGCCCTCATGACGGACGGACACAACCTGCTCCTCGCGGAAAAGGGCGGTTGGAGGCATCCGGACGTTCAGCAGGCCGGCCTCCGTCTCGACGACGTAGATCGTCTCGTCGCCGAGCGCCTCCCGGGACACGACGCGTCCGCGCGCGGCGTCGGAATCCGACGTCGACTCCGACACGATGAAGAGCTCGGGCCGGACGCCCGCGATCACGCGGTCGCCGCGCTTGATGCCGTCCGGCGCGGCGATCTTCAGCCCGCCGGCAGCGGTCAGGTGCCCGTTCGTGACCTCGGCCTCGATCAGGTTCATCGGTGGCGAGCCAATGAAGCGCGCGGCGAACAATGTCGCCGGGCGGTCGTAGACCTCCATTGGCGCGCCGAGTTGCTCCAAGCGTCCGTTGTTCATGATCGCGATCCGGTGCCCGAGTGCCATCGCCTCGGTCTGGTCGTGGGTCACGTAGATCATCGTCGAGTTGAGGCGTCGCTGGACGTGCTTGAGCTCCGCGCGCATGTCAGCGCGCAGCTCGGCGTCGAGGTTGGTCAGCGGCTCGTCCATCAGGAACGCCTTCGGATGGCGCACCATCGCCCTCCCGAGCGCGACGCGTTGCTGCTCGCCGCCGGACAGCTTGCCCGGCCTGCGGTCGACGAACGGCTCGAGCCGCAGCATCCGCGCCGCCTCGGCGACCCGTTCATCCACCTCGGCCGCCGGCCGCTTGGCCGCGCGCAGCGGGAATGCGAGGTTGTCGCGCACGGTCATGTGCGGATACAGCGCGTAGAACTGGAACACCATCGCGATGTCGCGCTGCGACGGGCGCAGCCCGCTTACGACCTCGTCGCCGATGACGATCTGCCCGGAGGTCTCCTCCTCCAGGCCCGCGATGCAGCGCAGCGTCGTCGTCTTGCCGCAGCCGGACGGCCCGAGCAGCACGAACAGCTCCCCGTCGGCGATCTCCAGGTCGAGCTCCTCGACGGCGACGGTGCCGTCCGGGAACTCCTTGCGCAACCGCCGGACGAGGACCCCGGACATCAGCGCCGAACCGCCCCGAGCGTGACGCCGGCGACCAGGTGCCGGCGCACCAGGAACGCGAACAGCAGCACCGGCAGGGCGAAGACCATCGCCGAGGCGGCGACCAGGCCCCAGTCGATCGTCGTGCCGCCGATCAGGCCCGCGATCGCGGCGGGTGCCGTGCGCGACTCGGGATCCGTGATCAGGAAGATCGAGAACACGAACTCGTTCCAGGAGAAGATCAGCGCGAAGACGGCTGTGGCGGCGATGCCCGGGATCAGCAGCGGCATCGTCACGCGCCAGAACGCCTCGAACCGCGAGTAGCCGTCGAGCATCGCCGCCTCCTCGTACTCGGCCGGCAGCTCGTCGATGAATCCCTTCATCATCCAGATCGTGAACGGCAGGTTGAAGGCCGCGTACACGAGGATCAGACCCTGCAGGGTGTCGAGCAGCGCGAGGTCCCGGAACATCAGGAAGACCGGGATCACGATCACCACGGGCGGCATGAACCGCGTGGAGAGGATGAAGAACAGCTGGTCCTTCTTGGCCGGGATCGGGAACCGCGAGTAGGCCCACGCGGCGGGCACGCCGAGCACCGTGGCGATGATCGTCGAGGCCGTGGCGACGATGATGGAGTTCTGGAACCCCGAGAACACCGGCGAGTCCGGGCTGAAGACGTCCTTGAGGTGCTCGAGCGTGGGGCTGAAGTTGAACACCTTGGCCGGCACCGCGTAGATGTCCCGGGTGTTCTTCAGCGCGGTCTCGAGCATCCACACGACCGGGAACAGCATCACGACGGCGAGCAGCGCGAGCAGCGCGATCTCGACCGCGGAGCCGAGCCCGCGGCGGCGGCGGACGGGCGGCGGGGCGGTCTCGCCCGCGATTCCCTCGCTGGCGATGCCGGAGGGCTGGATGTGAGTTGCCATAGCTAGCGCCCCTGGAGACGGTCGAGGTATCTCAGATAGACCTGCGCGGCGAGGATGACGACGATCACCATCAGAATCCCGTACGCCGCCGCGCGCCCGGTGTCGAAGCCGAAGAACGCGACCTTGTAGACGTTGTACGACAGCGTCTCGGTCGTGCCGCCCGGGCCCCCGCCCGTGAGGATGTAGACCAGGTCGAACAGCCGGAAGGCCTCGATCGCGCGGAACATGATCGCGATCAGCAGCAGCGGCCACACGAGTGGGAACGTGATCCGGCGGAACTTGAACCACTCCGAAGCGCGGTCGATCTCCGCCGCCTCGTACAGATACTTGGGCACCGCCGTCAGGCCCGCGAGCGCGATCAGCATGATGAACGGCGTCCATTGCCAGGAGTCGACGATGACCAGCGAGAGCAGCGCCAGTCGCTGCTGGGTCAGCCACTCGACGCGGCCGAGGCCGAGGCTGTCCAGGAACGAGTTCACGACGCCGAACTGGACGTCGAGCATGAACTTCCAGAACAGGCCGACGACGACCGGCGAGAGCATCATCGGGATCAGGAAGAGCGTCGTGAGCGCGCCGCGGCCCTTGGTACGGCGCGAGATCAGGAACGCGATCGCGAAGCCGACGACGGTCTGCAGCGCGACCGCGCCGACGACGAAGACCAGCGTCGTCAGCGCACGCGCGCGCACGACCGGCGACGTGATGACGTCGACGTAGTTCTCGAAACCGATGAAGCTCGCCGGCAGGTCGCGGGTCACCGAATAGTCGGTGAACGAGAGCCAGATGAGCCGGATCAGCGGCCAGATCGACAGGAACACCAGCAGCGCGAGCGCCGGTGAGACGAAGAGGGTGGCGAGCCAGCGGTCGGTGAGCCAGCCGAAGCGCTTCGCCGCGGCCGGCGCCTCGAGGGTCGGCGCCGGCGCGGTCGCCGTCGGCGGTGATTCGAGCGTGTCGGCCATCGTTCAGGTCAGGGGCGGGAGGCCGGGCGTCCCCTATCCCGGCCTCCCGTGGAGGGTCCCCCTATTTGCCGCTCTCGTCGAGGATCGCCTGCTCTTCCGTCGCCAGCTTGTCGAGCGCCGCGTCCGGCTGCTCGGTGCCGGAGATCGCCGCGTTGACCTGGGTCGAGTGGACGTTCAGGAGCTTCGCGTACTCGGGCAGGTTCCAGAAGTCCTTCAGACGCGGAACCGAGTCCGTGAACACCTGGTTGTACGGCTGCGCCTCGAGGAACTCCGGTGACTGCAGGACGTCGTTGCGCGCAGGGACGCCGCCGAGCTGCGCCCACTTCTTCTGGGCTTCGGCCGTCTGGAACCACTTGATGAAGTTCAGCGCCTCGGCCTGCTTCTCCTCGGGGATGTACCGCGAGATGTGCAGACCCATGCCGCCGAGCGGCACCTTGTCGGTCTCCTGCGGGGGCAGCGGGGCGAACGCCAGCTTCTTGAGGATCGCCTCCCTCGACTTGCCCAGCTCCGAGCTCTTCGGATCGAGCAGGCCGCCCATGGCGGCGATCCACTGGAAGCCGACGCAGACCTTGCCCTGGCTGATCGCGGCGTTGACCTCGTCAATGAACCAGTTGCTCGAGCCCTTGGGCGCGAGCGGAACCATCTCGTTCACGAGCACGTCCATCGCCTTCTTACCGGCCTCGTCGTTGATGACGCCGTCGATCTTGCGCTCGCCCGCATTCCACAGCTCGCCGCCGTAGAGCGCGTTCATGACGTTGTACGTGACGGCCGCGGCGTCGCTCGTGCCCGCCTGGTGGAACGCGAGGCCGCTCATGCCGGGGTTCTCCTCCTGGCACGTCTTGGCGGCGGCGATCATGTCTTCCCACGTGGCGGGGGCCTTGTCGCCCATCAAGTCCTTGCGCCAGATCATCGACCACGTGTCGCCGAGCAGCGGCAGCCCGTAGGTCTTGGCGTCGGGGTTGGCCTCGCCGGTCTGCGCCTGCGGGTACTGTCCGTACGCCGCGAGGAAGTACGGGTCATACACGGACGTGTCGATGTTCTTCTTGACGAAGTCCGTGATGTCGAGGATCGAGCCGTTCGTGACCGCCTCGCCGATGTTCTGCGAGTCGAGGACCGGCATGTCGAAGTTCGTCTTGCGCGCCGCGAACTGGGTGAAGATCGCGTCGTGCCATTGCGCGTTCGGGACGGTGTTGACCTTGACGGTCACGTTCGGACGCGTCTTCGTGTACTCCTTGCCCAGCTCCTCGAGGGCCTGCGCCGGCGGCCACTCGAACCACAGGAACGTCAGCGTCATCGGATCGTCGGACAGCTTGCTGGTGGCGGCGGGCGCGGCGTTTCCGCCTCCGCCTGCGTCGTCACCGCCGCCGCACGCGGCGAGCGTGAGCGCTGCGGCGGCCGCGACGAGCGCTGCCGCAACCTGAAATCTCCCCTTCATGCACTCCTCCTCAACGGTTGGGCCTGCTCCCGACAGCCGGCGATACCTGGCAATCTTGCATCCGACTGCAAGAAACCTACGAGACTCTTGCATTGCTTGTCAACATCTAACGCTTCTCTTGCATTCCCTATCACTCGCGCGCTAGTGTGAGGCCATGGTCATCGCCACCGAACGACGGCGGTTCACCGTGCTCGATCCTGCCGACGGATCCGTCGTCGACTCGCTGGAATCGGCTCTGCCGGAGGACGGGATAGCCGCTGTCGACGCCGCGGCCGCCGCAGCGGCGGATTGGGCCGCCCGCGCTCCCCGCGAGCGCGCAGAGATCCTTCGCCGTGCGTTCGACCTGATGTCCGCGCGCACCGACGAGATCGCCCACCTGATCGTGCGTGAGATGGGCAAGCCGCTGGCCGAGGCGCGCGGCGAGACCGCCTATGCGGCCGAGTTCCTGCGGTGGTTCTCGGAAGAGGCCGTGCGCGCGAACGGCGAATACGCGATCGCCCCCGGCGGCGCCAATCGGATGCTCGTCGGCCACGCACCGATCGGGATCGCACTGTTGATCACGCCCTGGAACTTCCCCGCCGCGATGGCCACGCGCAAGCTCGGGCCAGCACTCGCCGCGGGATGCACGGTGGTGCTCAAGCCGGCTCAGGAGACGCCGCTGACGGCGCTGGCGATTGCGCGGCTGCTCGAAGAGGCGGGCGTCCCGGAGGGCGTCGTCAACGTGGTCTGCACGGACGAGCCGGCGGCGCTCGCGGAAGCCGTCCTGAGCGACCCGCGCCTGCGGAAGCTGTCGTTCACGGGCTCCACCGAGGTCGGCCGCCGCCTGCTCGAGTTGTGTGCGGCGCAGGTGATCAGCGCGTCGATGGAGCTCGGCGGCAACTCGCCGTTCCTGGTCCTGGACGACGCGGACATCGACACGGCGATCCAGGGCGCGATGGCGGCCAAGATGCGCAACGGCGGCGAGGCCTGCACGGCCGCCAACCGGTTCCTCGTGCACGAGGCGGTCGCCGAGGCCTTCACGTCGGGACTGGTCGACGCGATGGCCGCCGTGCGCGTCGGCAACGGGTTCTCCGACGGCGCGGAGCTCGGGCCACTCATCAACGCGGCCGCGCGCGACAAGATCGAGCGCCTCGTGGCCGACGCGCTTGACCGCGGCGCACGCGTGCGCACCGGTGGCGAGCGCCTGCCCGGGCCCGGGTTCTTCTATCCGCCGACGGTGCTCGACAACGTCCAGCCCGGGAGCGCGATGCTCGCCGAGGAGGTCTTCGGCCCGGTAGCGCCGGTCATGACATTCGCCGACGACGACGAGGCGCTCGCGCTGGCCAATGACACCGAGCACGGGCTGGTGGCGTTCGTGTTCAGCCGCGACCTGCGGCGCGCAATGGCGGTCGGCGAGCGCATCGAGACCGGCATGGTGGGTCTCAACCGCGGTGTGGTCTCGGACCCGGCGGCGCCGTTCGGCGGCGCCAAGCAAAGCGGCATCGGGCGCGAGGGCGGCCACCATGGCCTGCTTGAGTTCCTCGAGCCCAAGTACTTCGCATTCGACTGACATCGTGCTCGAAGGTCAACAGGAGGAGGTTCTTGTGTCGCAGCAGAAGGTGCTCGTGCTCGTCGGCGACGCCGCCGAGGAGCTCGACGCGATGTATCCGATCTACCGTCTCCGCGAGGCGGGCTACATCGCCGACGTGGCCGCGCTCACGCGCCGCGACGTCCAGCTCGTGATCCATGACTTCGATCCGAACTCGGACGCCTACACCGAGAAGTACGGCCGCAAGCTGCCGGTCGACATCACGTTCGCCGACGTCGACCCGGCCGAGTACGTCGGCCTCGTCATCCCGGGTGGCCGCGCGCCCGAGTACATCCGCACCGATCCCGACGTCCGCCGGATCACGGAGCACTTCTTCGAGCAGAACCTGCCGGTCGGGACGATCTGCCACGGCCCCCAGGTCCCGGCGGTCTACGGGCTCCTGCGCGGACGCACCACCGCGGCCTTCCCGCCGCTTAAGGGCGACATGGAGAACGCCGGCGCAACCGTCGTCGACGAGCCGGACTGCGTCGACGGCAACATGGTCTCGTGCCGCGGCTGGCCGGACATGCCGGAGTGGTCGCGCGCGTTCATGAACGTGCTCGAGCGCGCCGCCGTCCCGGCCTGAGCGCCGCCCGATGCCCGCCGAAGGCTCCGGGCCGCCCGTGCTCCTACTGCACGGCTCCGGCCCGGGGACGACGGCCGCGGCGTGGGCGCCGCTGATCGCCGCGCTCGCCCCGCACCACCGCGTGATCGCGCCCGACCTGCTCGGCTTCGGCCCTGGCCCGCGGCCCGCCGGCTCGTTCCGATCGGCCTGGACGGGGCAGGTACTCGAGCTGATCGACTCGCTCGGGATCTCGTCGTTCGCGGTCGTGGGCAACTCGGCCGGGGGTGCGATCGCGCTGTCCCTCGCGTGCGCGCGCCCGAGTGCAGTCACGCGCGTGGTCGCGGTGGGATCGATGGGGCATCCGATGGTGCTGCCCGCTGGGCTCGACGAGCTGTGGGGGTACACGACACCGAGCCTCGAGGCGGCGCAGGCGCTCACCGAACTGATCAACTTCGACCCGGGGGCGGCGACGCCGGACGCCATCGACGCGCGCTATCGGGCAACCGTCGCCCAGCCCTGGTACCCCGAGCTGTTCCCCGCCCCGCGCCAGCGCTGGGTCGACGACCTGTCGCTCACGCGCGAGGAGCTGGCGGGCATCTCCGCGCCCGTGCTGCTCGTGCACGGTGCGCAGGACCGCGTCGTGCCGCTGCGCGATGGCTTCCTGCCGCTGCTCGAGCTGCTGCCCGACGTTCGCGGCTGCGTCTTCGGCCGCTGCGGCCACGCCGCGCCGCTGGAGCACACCGGCGAATTCAACCGACTGCTGACCACGTTCCTGGAGGCCGAACGATGACCGACTTCGCCGTCCTACGCGCGCCCTCGCAGGTGCTCTTCGGCACCGGTATGGCGGCCGCCGCCGGCCGCGTCGCCGCGGGCTACGGCCGGCGCGCGCTCGTGATCACGGACCCGATCATCGCGAACACCCCGGGCTTCGCCACCGTCGTCGAATCGCTGTCCGCCATGGACGCCACCGTCTTCACGGAGGCTGCCGTCGATGTCCCGAGCTCCGCCGTCGACGCCGCCGTGTCGCTGGGAGCGGCGGCGGAGCCCGACGTGGTCGTCGCCGTCGGCGGCGGCAGCGTGATCGACCTCGCGAAGGTCACCGCCCTGCTGCTCGCCCACGGCGCGCCGCTCGCCGACTACTACGCCGTCCAGAGCGTGCCGGGGCCGATCGTGCCGCTGGTCGCGCTCCCGACCACCGCCGGCACCGGCTCCGAAGCGACTCCGGTCGCGGTCATCACCGACCCCTCCACGGAGATGAAGATCGGCATCGCAAGCCCGCACCTGATCCCCCGCCACGCGATCTGCGACCCGCTGCTGTCGATCGGCGCACCGCCCACCGTGACCGCGCACTCCGGCATCGACGCGCTCGCACATGCGGTCGAATCCTTCATGGCGGCGCGCGAGGAGCCCTCGCCTGACCTCGTGCTCGGTCGCCCGCAGGTCGGCAAGAACCTGCTCTCGGACGCGCTCGCGGTCACCGCCGCGGGCCACGTCTACCGCAACCTTGAGCGCGCGGTCGTGGACGGGTCCGACCTCGAGGCCCGGACCCGCATGCTGTACGGCTCGCTGCTGGCCGGGATCGCGTTCGGCAACTCCGGCGTCAGCGCCGCGCACGCGCTGCAGTTCGCCCTCGGCGCGGCCACGCACACGTCGCACGGGCTGGGGACGGGCCTGCTGCTGCCGTACGTCATGGAGTACAACCGGTCGGCGCGTCAGGACGAGATCGCCGAGCTCTCGGCTCTGATGGGCGGCGACGCGGTGTCGCAGGTCCACGCGTTGGGGCAGAAGATCGGACTGCCCGGGTCGCTGGCCGAGATCGGGGTGGCGCCGAGCGACTTGCGCGCGATGGCGGAGCAGTCCGTCGGATTCAAGCGCCTGATCGACAACAACCCGCGGCAGTTGGACGTCGCAGCCCTCACGGCAATCCTCGATGCGGCCTGGCACGGTGAGCCGGCCCGCCTGCGCGAGGTGGGCGCCGGCGTCAGCCCGTGAGGTCGCGCACGGCGCGCTCGAGATGCGCCGTCATCCGCGCCTCGGCGGCCTGCACGTCGCCCGACTCCAGCACGTCGAGCACCTCGTGATGCTCGTGCCCGATTGCCGACGGCGACGCCCAGCTCGGCCGCAGCTGGGCAACGCAGAGCCGGATCTCGCCGCTCAAGGCGCCATAGAGACGCTCCAGGCGCGGCGAGCCGACTGCGCTGACGAGCGCGTGGTGGAATGCGCCGTCGGCGGCGACGACCTGGCTCCATCCGGCGTCGTCGGGAAGGGCCTCCATCACCGCCATCGCCTCGCGTGCCGGCGTGAGCGGTGCACTGCGCTCGAGCACGGCGCGCACCACGAGGCACTCGAGGGGGATGCGCACCCAGAACAGGTCGAGTATCTCCTCGCGGGTCAGCACGGGGATGCGTGCGCTCCGGTTGCGCTCGCGGACGAGCAGGCCTTCGTGGCAGAGGGTCTGGATCGCCGCCCTCACCGTCGGACGGGCAACCCCGAACTCCACGGCCAGCTCAAGCTCCGGGAGTCGCACGCCGGGCTCGATCACGCCGTCGAGGATGCGCGCCCGCAACGAGGCTACGACCGCCTCCGTCGTCGAGATCGGCTGGACCGCGAGTCCGCTCATCAGGAGACCAGTATGGTCGGACGCGACGAGCGCGTGGCGAGCGCCGAGCCCAGCCCGTCCGGCGCGACGGCGCGCATGCCGCGGCGGCGCGTCTCTACGCGCCGCCACTCGGCAGCGCTCACGTACAAGATCGCGTCGAGCGCGGCGCCGAGCTCGTGCGGATCCGAGACGACGGCTTCGAACGCGCCGCCGAACGGGCTCAGCGCCGCGGCGCTCTCGGCGCGCGAGACGGCCACCACTCGCTTCCCGGACCGGACCGCGAGCCCCACTGCTTCGCGGGCGCCGCGCAGCGGGCGCGCCATGGCGACCACGCGGGCGAGCAGCTCGTCGCCGCTCTCCTCACCGCAGTAGCCGCGCTCATGGGCGAGCCGGTCGAAGCCACGCGCGAGCCCGCGACCGCCTGCCAGCGCCTCCACGCGCCGGCCCATGGCGGCGCCGCGATCTAGCGGGCTCTCGCCGTTGCGGCGAGCCAATTCGTAGGCCACCGCGTCGATCGCACCCGTCCAGTCGACCAGAGTGCCGCGGCAGGCGAACGCGACGATCGCGATCCCCTCCTGCATGCGCGACACCGTACATTGTCTGACAATCTCACACAAGGGTTGCTAGACAGACTTACAGTGCTCGCCCCAGACACTCGCCCTGCTCGGGCAGGCGGTACGGCGTCCCGGCGAGCCTGAGATGGCGCGCCGGGACGCTGAAGCCGCGTGAGATCAGAGCCTGATCAGTCGTCGAGCGGGATGTCGGCTCGGCTGACCGAGAACGTGGGCACCGGCTCACCGTCCTCGTCCAGCTGCCATCCGGCAACAGGCAGGAGCTGAGCCTTGAGCATAAGCGTGTCAGCCTCCGCCAAGGCGGTCGTAGCCGCGTCGCCGGTCAGCTGCAGCCCTGTGCCGTCGAACACCTGCGTCGCGGGGCCGACGACCGCCACTCCGTCGCCGCCGACGAGCTGAGCGGCCTCGGCCGCCAACGACGGGGGCACGTCGCAGACGTCCTCGATCGAGATCGGGAGGTCGTTGCCGGTCAGCCCATCCGCCGAGGCGGTGATGGTGGTGGTGATCGCGTAGAACGCGTCGCTGAAGACCGGCGGCGGGTCGTCGTCCAGCGCAAGCCGCGCGAGCGCGGCGTCCTCCGGCGGGGCGGCGCAGACGTTCGGGCCGGCGGGAACGACCGGAACCACGGGAACGCTCGGAGCGCCGGGAGCGCTCGGAACGGGAGCGCCGGGAACGCCCGGGGCGCGGGGAGTCACGATTCTCACGATCTCGCAGCCCTGCGCCTTGGACGCATCGGCCGGGTCGATCCGACAGATGTCCTTGCCGGGTCCGCCCTTGACGGCACGATCCGCCCGGCCGTCAACGGCGTTCAGGCGGTCGGCGCCGCGCCCTCCGTAGAGTCGATCCCGGCCGGGCCCTCCGACGAGTCGATCCTTGCCGGCCCCGCCCGAGAGTCGATCGCTGCCACCGCCGCCCCGGATGCGGTCATTGCCGCCGCGGGCCCTGATCACGTCGGCCTTTGCCGTGCCCCCGATCCTGTCGGCCCCCTTGGTGCCGGACGTCCGCTTGGCCTGCGCAGGGCCCGCAGCGGCGAGCATCAGCGACGCAAGGGCGGCAACCACCACGAAAGCGATGGATCGCTTGCCTATGCGTAGGAACTGTCGGTCTTGGAACTCCATGAGTACCTCCGTTGTTTGGCGAACGGCTGTCCGCCGTTTGGTCAGTTGTCGATGGACTGCCGGTCGCCGTCCTCCGGCGATCGTCTTGGGAGGTGGCTATGCGCCGATGCGCTGCTTGCCGCCGAGCATCCCGTGCGGGTCCAGGACGAACTTCTTGGCGACACCGCCGTCGAAATCCCGATAGCCCTGCGGTGCTTCGTCGAGCGGGATCACGGTGGCGTTGACGGCCTTTGCGATCTGGCAGCGCTCGTTCAGGATCGTGTTCATCAGTTGCCGGTGGTAACGCATCACCGGACACTGGCCGGTGGCGAACGAGTGCGACTTCGCCCAGCCGAGGCCGATCCGGATCGACAGGCTGCCGTGTTTGGCCGCCTCGTCCTTCGCTCCCGGATCGCCGGTCACGTAGAGGCCCGGGATGCCGAGCTTGCCGGCCTCGCGGGTGACCTCCATGATCGAGTTGAGCACGGTGGCCGGCGCCTCCGCGGCGTCATGGCCATGGCCCTTGGCCTCGAAGCCGACGGCGTCGACTGCGCAGTCGACCATCCGTTCCCCAACGATCTGCTCGATCTGATCGGGAAGCGGTGTGTCCTGGCTCAGGTCGACGGTCTCGCAGCCGAAGCTGTCGGCCTGCTTGAGGCGTTCGTCGTTCATGTCGCCGACGATCACCACCGACGCGCCGAGCAACTGGGCGGCATGCGCGGCCGCGAGTCCGACCGGGCCGGCGCCCGCGATGTAGACCGTCGATCCGCTCGTCACCCCCGCCTGAACGCAGCCGTGATAGCCGGTCGGGAAGATGTCGGTCAGCATCGTCAGGTCGAGGATCTTCTCGAGCGCTTGCTCCTTGTCCGGGAACTTGAGGAGGTTCCAGTCGGCGTAGGGCACCATCACGTATTCCGCTTGGCCGCCGATCCAGCCGCCCATGTCGACGTAGCCGTAGGCCGAGCCGTAGCCGCCGGGGTTGACGTTCAGGCAGACGCCCGTGTTGCCCTCCTTGCACATGCGGCAGCGCCCGCAGGCGATGTTGAACGGCACCGAGACCAGATCGCCCTTCTTGATGAACTCGACGCCAGGGCCGGCCTCGATTACCTCACCGGTGATCTCGTGGCCCAGGATCAGCCCCGACGGCGCGGTCGTGCGGCCGCGGACCATGTGCTGGTCGGAGCCGCAGATGTTGGTTGCCACGATCTTCACGATCACCCCGTGCGGTGTCTTGCGTCCCACGTTGTCGGGATGAACGCCCGGCCCGTCCTGCACCTCGAGCTTGGGATAGTCGATCGTCTGTACCTCGACCTTGCCGGGCTCGATGAACGCGATTGCCTTGTTACCGGCCATCCGGTTGCCTCCTTCCGGATGTGATCTGTTCGTCTTCCCTTAGCCGGGGATGCTCCGCGGAGGGAACGGGCGCCACGTTGTCCAGCGCGTCTCGTTCGGGCATGGACGGAGCTTGTGACCCGCTGGGGCGACCCGCAAGCGCGTTTGCCTCTCAATGAGGAGCACTTGCAGATCGCGCGCCGCTACGGGACCGGCTCGAGGACCACCACCGGGATCTCGCGGTCGGCCTTGGCCTGGAACTCGTCGTAGGGCGTCCCAGTCGCGGTCATGATGCGCCACAGCTCGGGCGTCTCCTCGGCCGTGGCGACGCGCGCCCGAGCGGTGTGGTGGTCGGCCACCCATCAGCCGATCTTCTGCGCCAGCTCGACGATGATCCCCGCCGGGCCGCGCAGGTAGCAGAGCCAGTAGCTGTTCTCATAGTTCTCCAGCTCGCCGACCAGCTCGCCGCCATGCGCTCGCAGGCCGGCGAGGGATGCCTCGATGTCGTCGACGACGAAGAGGATGTGGCGGATGCCCGGGGCGTTGGCCGGCGCCGGCCCGTCGTCGCCCTCGTATGAGGGCGAGCGGTACTTGACCAGCTCGACCTTGCCGTTGCCATCCGGGGTCCGCAGCACCACGACATCCGCCCGCACGCCCTCGAGCCCGTTGATGCGGTCCACCGAGCCACCCTCGACGGACGCCTCGCCCTCCAATTCGAGCCCGAGTGCGGCGAAGAACGCGGTCGCCGCCGCGAGGTCGTCGACGACGATGCCGACGTGCTCCAGGCGCTGGACGGTCATGAACGGCCTCCGGCCAGCCCCTGCAGCTCTTCGGTGATCTCGTGCGTCGGCATCGTCGTCTCCTGGTGGCGTGGGCCGCGCCCCTCGCGGCCCTTCACCTGACGAGCGGAGCCGGTAAACGCTTCTCGACATGGAACACTCGTTCAGCTCCCAGATCGTCGCGTTAGGGCGACGGGCGAGTTGCGAGCACGGCCGCGATCGTCGCCTTGCGCATCTTCTTCGGCGAGTCGACCAGCTTCGCCCCCTTGAACAGGATTCGCTTCATCCGTTTCCCGGCGCTCTCGAATGCCTGCGAGGTGTCGAGCATCGCGAGAGGGTCGTCGCGGGGTGGCGATGAGAGGTCGAGGTCCTCGAACACGGCGACCATGCGCTTGCGCGTCGGCTCGAGCACCGGCGACACCGGACGCGCGAGCAGCTTCAGCGCCCAGGCGCGCTGACGGCGGGCGGTCGGCAGGTCGCCCCGATCCACGATGTAGAGGTCGATCTGCTCGAGGCCGATGTCGCGGAGGTGGCTGAACGGGTCGCGCGCGTCAGCCAGGCTCTGCATCGCGATCGTGAGTCGCGCGTCCTGATAAACGTCGCGCGGCGTCTTCTCGAGCTCCGCGATCCGGGACAGCATCCACAGCTGGGCGGCGACGATCGGCTCGCGGCGCTTGGTCTTGCTCAGCGGGCTCACGAACGACCGCAGGATGGTGCGACGGTAGACGTCGCCCACCGAGGGCGAGGTCGGTCCGAGTTCCTTCACGCCCTGCAAACGGTGGAGGTCCCGCCGGAGACCGCGCACGAGCCCTTTGCGCCGGTTGGCGGGCTCCGCGATCACGACCGGCCAGCGCGACGCCTGACCGTACGCGCGCCCCTGGTAGTAACTGTCGTGCGTCGCCCTCGGTGGTTCGCGACGCAGGTAGCCGAGGAACTCCCGCATCACCGCGAGCGAGCGGCGCCACTCAACGAGCTGGAAGTCGCGCGCAGAGCGCGCCAGCGCGCCGCGCACCCGGAGCCGTGCAAGCCTGCCGACGTACCGCTTCCAAACGGGGACGAGCGTGGCCCACTCCTGGCGGTGGATCCGCTGCATGAGCGCGTCGAATCCGGCGCCGAACCCGGTGTTCTCCGCGGTCAGTCGCCTGAGCATGTGGGTATCGGCCTGGAAGTGCCGGGAGCCGAGCTCCAGTGCCAGCCCGTCCAGCTTGTAGAAGAGGTTCGTCACCTGCCTCGGCTTGAGCGCCCCTAGCGCACGCACCTCCGCGACGATGGCTTTCCGCCGATCGGCCACTGCGACGGCCGGGTCGGGGGTCGCTGCAGGGGCGCCCGAGGCTGACGGCGTCGGCGTCGTCGAAGCGGACGGCGTGCCCCCACCGCCGCAGCCGGCGAGCACGGCGAGTACGAGAACGAGCGGTAGCTTTCGTCGGAGCACGGGGCCTCGCTATACCCCGAGTTACTGATCGCGTGACGCTCGGCGGTTCGGACTCCTACCTCGAAGCATCTGCTGGGTGATCAGGCGGCGAGTGCGCTCCAGCGGCCGGCGCGCAGCGCGTCGATGACGCCGCCGACCTGCTGCCCGCCGTTGATCGCCGCGCGCACCGCGGCGACCTCGGCCGAGTAGCCGAGCAGGATCGCGCCGGCGACCCGGCCGTCCTCGATCACGAGCTTGCGGTACTTCCCGCCGGGCTCCTCGAGCGCGACGATCTCGTCACCGTCACGCTCCTCGACGCGGCCGAGCGACGCCAGCTCGACGCCGACGACCTTCAGGATCGTGAACGGGATCGAGCCGCGGTACTCCTTCTTGCCGCCGACGGCGTTGTCGGCCGCGACCTCTGCCTGCTCGACCGCGACGGGCCAGAGGCCGTGCACGCCGCCGGCGTGCTCGGCGACGTCGCCGGCGGCGAGGATCGAGTAGTCCTGCGTGCGCATCCGCTCGTCGACCAGCACGCCGCGGTTGACGGCGAGCCCGGCCGACCGGGCCAGCTCCGTGTTCGGCGCGATGCCGGCGGCGGCGAGGAAGACGTCGGCCTCGATACCACGCCCGTCGGCGAGCCGCGCCATGTTGACGCGCCCGTTCCCGTCCAGCGCGACGGTCTCGGCGCTGGTCAGTATCTCCAGGCCCAGCCCTTCGAGGTACTCCCGGAGCAGTTCGGAGGCGCGCGCGTCGAGCTGGCGGCGCAGCAGCCGGTCGCCACGCTCCAACACCGTGGTCCGCAGCCCGAGCTTGTGCAGCGCGTAGGCGGCCTCCAGCCCGAGCAGCCCGCCGCCGGCGACCACCGCGCGGCGCGCGGCATGGCGCTGCGCGAACGCGCGCAGGCCGAGCGCGTCGTCGGCGGTCCGCAGCACGAACGTACCGGCACCGCCGAACCCCTCGATCGGCGGCACGAACGAGCGCGAGCCGGTGGCGAGGATCAGCCGGTCGTAGTCCAGCGTCTCGCCGGTGCCGAGCAGGACCTGCTTGCGGATCCGGTCGATCGAGCGCGCGCGCGTGTTCAGCCACGGCGTGATCGCGTGCTCCTCGTACCACTGCTCGGGGTTCAGGTAGAGGCCCTGCATCGCCGAGCGCCCATAGATCAGGCGGGCGATGCCCATGCGGTTGTAGAGGTGGTGGGATTCCTCGGCGACGACATCGACGTGCGCGAGCGGATGCCGCCGACGCACGTGGTCGGCGGCGGTGACGCCGGCGATCCCGTTGCCGAGCACGACGACCCGCTCGACCGAGCGGTCGTACGAGAACTGCGCGATCCGGGAGAGCGACGGCTTCGCAGGCTTCTCGGGCTCCAGCTTCATCGTCACCGGACCCTGGACGCGCGCGCAGCAAGCCATCCGGGTGTTGTCGGCGAGCCCGAGCCGGTCGAGCGTCGAGCGCTCGTCGTCGGAGATGGCGGACAGGTGCTCCATCCCCTCCGACACGCAGACGGGGTCGGCGCCGCAGACGCCCATGCGGCAGCCGGATTCGATCGGGAGTCCGCCGGCTTCCGCCGCCTCGAGCAGCGTCATCCCCGGTTTCGCGACGACCCGCTTGCCCTGCGGCTCGAAGGTCACCTCCGGCGCGCCGGCCGAGAGCGCGCGGTGCGATGCCATCGAGCGCCCGGCTGCGAGGTCGACGCGCGGCTTGACCGAGGGCTTCGCGGCCGGCGCCGCGCCGGCCTGCGCGCTGAACGCGCGCTCCTTGGCCAGCGTCCGCAACGCCCACCCGGCGGCGAGCGCGATCGCAACGCCCCGCGCGCCCCACATCACGGGCTCCGCCCAGGGCGCAGCGGCGTACCAATAGAAGAGCGAGAACCCGGTCGCCGCGAACACCGTCGTGACCGTGTGGGTGGAGACCTTCAGCAGCGAGTCGAGCGCATAGAAGGCGGCCACGCTCACGGCGAGGCAGAGCGCGAGCTGCCCGTACAGCGACGCGATCTCCTCGCTCCCGCGCGCCTCGGGCAGCGTGAAGAACGCGACCACGAGCCCGGGGAACGCCGCCGCGAACAGCTTGCGGTAACCGCTCCAGTACGGGTCGCCGTCGTTGAGGTCCGCCAGGTAGGCGACCTTGGGGTTGAAGTCGTAACACGACTTCGTGCAGCCGACGCAGGGCGTGCAGTGCGAGTTGGCGACGAGCTTGTACGGCGTCTGGCCGTACAGCCGCTGGATCGGAAGCAGCGGGCAGATCGACGAGCACCATCCGCTCTTGCCCTTGAGCAGCATGCCGCCGACGAAACCGCCCGACAGCGCGCCGAGTAGGAGCAGCGCGCTCGCGGGGCCGGAGTCGTCGAGGCCGATCTTGCGCAGCGAGACGAACAGGATGAAGAGGCCCGCGGCGATCACGAAGCCGTACTCCTGCAGCCATGCCGGCGCGGTCAGCGCCTTCGACAACCCCAGCACGCGCGGCGTCTGGTTCGAGGACGACAGCGGGCACACGTTGCGCCACAGGCCCGGCGCGACGAGCCACAGCAGCGGCAGCGCGGGGATCACGAGCTTCCACATCACGTAGAGACCGTCGTCCGGCACGAGGACGAGCGCCATCGCGAGGCCGAGCGCGCCCAGCAGCGTCATGACGCGGATCGCCTGCCAGGCACCGAGCGGCAGGCGCGTTGGGATCTGCGTGTAGTTCGGGAATGCGGTCACCGCGCTCAGCCAGTCCAGCCCGGCAGCCCGGGGCCGGCGCTCCGCAGGTGCGCGGCGAGCCCGCGCGCGAGGTCGGCGAGGACGGCACGGCCGAGCCGCGGGTCGCGCGCAGCGAGCGCCTCGTAGGCGTCCCAGCTCATGCGCGCCAGCTCGCCGTGCCCGCGCGCGAGCAGCGTCACGGCGCGCGGCTGGGCATCGAGGAACGCGCCGACGCCGAGCACCGACGGCGCGAGCACCTCGGCGCCGCTCCCCTCGACCTCGAGGCGCCCGTCGAGCAGCAGGTAGAACGCGCGGTCGCGCTGGCCGGCGCACAGCGGGACGTCACCCGGATGGAATCGGAGCGTCTCGGTCGCCGCCAGCACGGCGTCCCACTCCTCCCCGGTCGCGCCGGGCAGGAACCCGGTGTCCGGGGCGGGCTCGCGGCCGCCGCCGAGCGTCGGGTAGTCGAAGAAGCCCGAGGTGTCCATGGCGGTCAGGGCGTGGGGTCGATCGCGCTGACGGTGTCGTCGGCGAAGTTCGTCACCCAGAGGGCGCCCTTCGTCGCCGTGATGCCGATCGGGTTGTTGCCGACGGCGATCGACGACCCGCTGACGCGGTTGGTCCGCGGGTCGATGCGAGTGACCGAGTTCGACTTGCTGTTGACCACCCACACGGACCCGAGCGCCGCGACGAGCTCCTTCGGCCGCTCGCCGACCTTGATCTGCTTCTCCACCTCGAACGTCCTCGGGTTCACGCGCGTGACCGTGTTGTCGTGCAGGTTCGAGACCCAGACGGCGCCGAAGCCCTCCGTCACGCCGCGCGCGCCGTTCCCGGTGGGGAGCGCCTCGCCCTTCACCTGGGCGGTCGCGATGTCGATCCGCGACAGCGTGCCGTCGCGGAAGTTCGTCACCCACACCTCGGAGCCGACGAAGATGCCGAGCGGGTGGTCGCCCACGCCGATCGGGTCGCCGACCGTCTGCGCCTGCGCACGGTCGATGCGCTGCACCGTGTCGTCGCCGGTGTTGGCGACCCAGGCGAGCTGCACGCCGAGCGAGATGCCCTGCGCGTCGTTGCCGATCGGGATCGTGGCGGTGCGACGGAGCGCGGGCTTGCTCTCGAGGCGCGAGAGCTCGTCGCTCGCGGCGTCGACCACCCACAGCGTGCCCTTGCCGGCGGCGATCTGGTCCGGGTTGCTCCCCACCTGGACGGGCTCGCCGACGACCGCGTCTTGGTTCGCGTCGATCCGCAAGAGCGTTCCATCCTTGGCGTGCGAGACGAAGACGTCCTTGCCGTCGGCGGTGATGCCGTCGGGACCGTCGCCCACCGGGATCACCGCCCTTACCTTGGGCTGAGGTGCCACCGTGGCGGTCGCGGTCGCCGTCGGGGCGACCGCGCGCGGCTCGTCCTCGCCGCCGAGCACGCCGCCCGCGCCGAGTGCCGCGACCGCGCCGGCGGCCAGGAGCGTCGACGGGAGCGCGAGGAGCAGGGCGATTCGGCGGCGCCGCGGCCAGCCGGCCGGGCCGGCGGGCTTCGGCGCCTCCGCCGCGGAGACGGGCGCCGCCGAGGCAGCCGGCGCCGCGGCGGCCGGGAGGGCGGTGGCGAACGGGGCCGGCGTGTCGGGGACGCGCGACGGCTGCTCCAACGCATCGCCGGTGGCGACGCTGCCGGCGGGCACGGGCGCCACCTCGCCCTGGAGCGCCGCCAAGGCTGCGCGCGCGAGGTCGCCCGCTGACGCGTAGCGCTGCTCCGGCGCCTTCGCCATCGCCGTCCCGATGACGACGTCGAGCCCGGCCGGGATGCCGGCCGCGAGCGGGCTTGCCGCCGGCGCGGGATCGTTGAGGTGCGCGTACATCTTCGCCAGCTCGGAGTTGCGCGGGAACGGCACGCGGCCGGTGAGCGAGTGGAAGAGGACGGCGCCCAGCGCATACACGTCGGCGCGGGCGTCCGCGTGCTCGCCGCGGATCTGCTCGGGCGCCGCGAAGTCCGGCGTGCCGACGAAGCTGCCCGTGCGGGTGACGCCGCCACTCGCCGCAGCGCTCTTGGTCAGCCCGAAGTCGGTGAGGTACGCGTGCTCCTCCTCCCCCTGCGCGATCAGGACGTTCGGCGGCTTGACGTCGCGGTGCACGAGCCCGCGCCGGTGCGCGGCGTCGAGCGCGCCGGCGATCTGCCAGACGATGCGCACGGCGCGCTCGGGGTCCAGGCGCTGGGAGGAGTCGACCAGCGTCCGCAGGTCCGTGCCCTCGACGTAGCGCATCGCGAGGTAGAGCACGCCGTCCGCCTCGCCGGCCTCGAAGATCGGCACGACGTTGGGGTGATCGATCGAAGCGGCGACCTGCGCCTCGGACTTGAAGCGCTCGCGGAAGTCGGGATTGTTCGCGTACTCCGCGGCGATCACCTTCAGCGCGACCGGACGCCCGAGCCCGAGCTGGGTGGCGCGGTACACGACTCCCATGCCGCCCTGGCCGGCGACGCCGTCGATGCGATAGTCACCGAGCGCCGTACCGGGCTCCAGGTGGGGAACGGAGGCGTACATGTCCCTACGACGCCTGGCAGCGGGTGCTATTCCGAGAAGCCGGCAAATTGGTCGCCGAGGCCCGTCGGGCACGGGATCCAGCCGGGGGGAATGGTCCTAACGGCCGCGCCGGGCAGCCTCCCCCAGCCTCACCGGCGAAGGTGACTGGCACCCGGCGCGGGCTTACGCCGCTCCATGGGTAGTGGTGGTGTATGCCCAAGCCACCACTGCCCCAGCATCTCGATGAGTTCCTGAAGGACGCGAACCCGTCGGTGATCGGCACGCTCGATCCCGACGGGGGCGCGCACACGGCCGCCACTTGGTACCTGTGGGAGGACGGCCGCGTGCTCGTGAACATGGACGCAACGCGCACGCGGCTTGCGCACCTGCGCCGGGATCCGCGCGTGTCGCTCACCGTCGTAGGCCGCGAGGACTGGTACAAGCAAGTGACGCTGCGCGGGCGCGTCGCCGAGATCGCCGACGATCCCGATCTCGAAGGGATCGACCGGCTCTGCACGCACTACATGGGTGGGCCGTACAGCGCCCGCGACCAGCGCCGCGTCAACGCCTGGATCGAGGTCGAGTCGTGGTACTCGTGGAACGGCGGCGGACCTTGGCAGTGACGCCCCGATCGGGGCGGGCGCGCGCTGCGCGGGCCACCGTTCACCGATTGTGGTTGACGACCTCGACGTTGTGCCCGTCGGGGTCGAGGACGAACGCGCCGTAGTAGCCCGGGTGGTACACGGGGCGCTCGCCAGGCCCGCCGTGGTCCTCGTAGCCGGCGGCAAGCGCGGCGGCGTGGAAGGCCCGGACCGTGGCGTCGTCCCCGGCAGGGAAGGCGAGGTGGACGTGCTCCGTGAGCGGCCGCTCGTCGTCGATCAGCGAGAAGCTGAAGTCCGTGCCGGTGAACTGCACGCGCCCGGGCTCGTCGTCGCCCTGGTGGATCCCGGCGTGGGGCGCGATCGTCGCGTAGAAGCGCGTGGACGCCTCGAGGTCGGCGACGCGGATCCACAGGTGGTCGACGTAGCCGGGCGACACCGGGCTCGACCGCTCGCCGTGCACGGCCTCGGCGCTGTTGCCGTCCGGGTCGAGCAGGAAGCCGCCGTAGTAGTCGGGTCCGTAGATCGCGCGCAGCCCCGGCGCGCCGTCGTCGCGGAACCCGCCGTCGATCCCCGCCTGCCAGAAGGCGTCCACGGCCTCGCGGGTCGGCGCGCGGAAGCCGACGTGCAGGCCGCGGGTGACCGGGTGCTCGCGGTCCGGAGGCCCGATGGCCCAGTCCTCCCACTCGACGAGCTCGGCGTCCGCGTGGCTGGGCTCGACGCCCAGCGCGGATAGCACGGTGCGGTAGAAGCGCTCGGACGCGGCCAGGTCCGAGACGGCGATGCCGACGTGGTCGAACACCCCGCCGAGGCTACCGTTGCTCGAGACCGCGCCCCAGCGTCCCGCACCGTCTCTGGCCAGGACGGTGCAGGAGCTGCGCCGGGCGCGCTGAGCGTCTAGCGGACCTTGAAGTCGGCCGCCGCGCCGGTGCCCGTGACGAGGAGCCGACCGGTGCGGCTCTTCCGCCCGCCCGCGTCGGAGCGGTAGTTCCACGTCACCCACGGCTGGCCGTCGCGGGCCCGATAGACATCCATCGCGCCGGGGCCGCGCTTGTTGCCCGGCAGCCGGTACTTGCGCATGTTGGGCGGCAGCGCATTGCGCGGTGCGGCATAGGCGAACCACGCGACTCGGTTGTTCGGCATCTGCTGGCACAGTCCGTCGGCGAGCGTGGGGCCGCAGTGGGCGATCCCGGTCGCGTAGAGGTTCGTATTCCAGCTGTTGCCGGAGTAGAACAGGTACCAGGAGCCGTTGTTGAAGAACGCACTCGGGTTCTCGATGACCGTCACGCCGCCGTCGTGGTGGTGCGCCCAGGTGAGGCCCTTGCTGCGCATGATGACCCTGGGCTTCGAGCCGCGGTCGACGTTGCCGTTCTTGCGGAACTTCAGGCGCATTGCCGAGAGCGCGGACTCACTCCCCTGCGCCCGCTGGCCGTCGCGCCAGGTCATCCAGACCGCGCTGCCGGCCCCCGTCGTGACGTCGGCGTCGAGTGCCCAGCGGTTCCCCTTGTTCGGGCACACGAGCGCCTTCGGCTCGGCCAGGTAGCCGGTGAACGGCTGCGTCGAGTGCGCGACGCCGACGCACTTGCGCCCGCCGGAGTTCCTCGCCGTCGCCGTGTAGAACAGGTAGTAGCGGCCGACGCCCTTCTTGACCTTGTAGAAGGCGCCCGGCGTCCAGATGCCCGAGCCGGGCTGGACCCACGCCCCGCCGCCGTTCGGCAGCGCGTCGCCGCCGACGGTCGATGTGCTGCCGACCTCATTGCCGCTGCCGTGCCGGGCCCAGGGCACCTTCCTGCCGCCCGTGCTGGCGCCGAACGTCCCGTACTGATTCGAGCCGTCGTTGAGCGCGATCGTGTCGGCGCCCGGGAACGGAAAGTCGTTCGCCTCGCTGTCCTGAAGCGGGGCGGCACCGGCCACCGCCGGCACGACGGCGACGGCGACGGCGGCAAGCGCGGCCGCGATGAGCGGTCGGAGCGATGGGTTCACTGCTGTTCCTCCCTGCAAGGTGGAATCGTCGGTCCTCAAGGCGGGGGAACCCGGCGAGGCATGCGGAGTTGCGGCTCAGGCAGATCGGGGCGCGCTGAGCTCGGCGAGCCGCGCTGCGCTCTTGGAGTCCATCGGCAGGAAGGTCTCGATGGCGAGGTTCGCCGCCGTGACGTCGAGCGGGGCTCCGAGAGTGGCGATGACCGTGAACAGCTTGACCTCGCCGAGGCTGGTCTGCAGCCTGAGCGAGACCACCGGCTCGGTGGCCGGGCTGGTCGGTGGCTCGCCGGGGAGGTAGGACTCGACCTCCCCGATGAGCTTGGCGAGGGCGGGATCGGCGTCCTCGCGGCTCCTCCGCTTCAGCCGGTGAATCAGCGGCGCGTTGCACGCGGCGGTCATCGACGAGATCCGCGGCAGGCCGCCCGGGTGAACGCCGAGGCGGAGCATGTTGATCGGTGGCCCGAGGAGCTCCGGGTCCACCCCGTCCCAGAGCAGCGACGCGGCTCGATTGGACTCGATCAGGTTCCAGAGCCCGTCGACGATCAAAGCCGGGTTCGGCTCGTGCGCCTCGAGCAGCCGCTCGAGCGACTCCCGAAGCGGCTGCATCACCTCCCCGTCGTAGGGCAGCTCCAGATAGGGAGGCGCGAAGCCGCCTGCGAGCAGCAGTCGATTGCGCTCGGTGATCGGCAGGTCGAGGTGCTGGGCCAGGTGGACGAGGAGCTGCCGACTCGGGCTGGACCGGCCGGTCTCGACGAAGCTCAGGTGCTTGGTCGAGACGTTCGCGTTCAGGGACAGCTCGAGCTGGCTGAGGCCGCGTCGCGTGCGCCAGAAGCGGATCAGCTCGCCCGCGGTCTGGGGCTCCTGCTCAGTCTGGACGACCACCCGATTGAAGTTAGCGTTACACGAGAGGTAATCGACGCGGTGCCCTTCCTCCGGGACCGTTGACGGCGAAGCAACCAGACCATCAACGGAGGTAACCGATGACCGACACACCGGCTTTCGTCGAAATCTCGTCCCGAAGCACCGCCGAGTTGGCCGAGAAGTACCTCGCGCTCTGGAACGAGCCCGATGCGGACCGGCGCCGGCGGATGATCGCCGAGCTCTGGACGGAGGACGGGAGGCACATCCTCCAGCCGCCGCAGGAGATCCGCGCGATCGCGGCGCAACCCGGGATCGGGCTGACGGCGATCCTCGAGGCACGGGGGCACGAGCAGATCGAGGCTCGCGCGGCGAGCGCGTACGAGCACTGGGTCGGCTCCGAGGGGCTCAGCTTCCGGGGGCGCGACGACGTCGAGCGGCT
This sequence comes from uncultured Solirubrobacteraceae bacterium, assembly GCA_963792385.1. Classification (GTDB taxonomy): domain Bacteria; phylum Actinomycetota; class Thermoleophilia; order Solirubrobacterales; family Solirubrobacteraceae; genus DASSUW01. Next base: position 908,190 of record CAWBVZ010000007.1, read on the forward strand.
CGGCGACGTCGTCAAGTTCCACTGGGAGGCGGTCGCCAAGAACGGCGAGCTGTTCGGAGTCGGGCTCAACTTCCTCGTCCTCGCCGCGGACGGCCGGATCGAGCGCGACTACACGTTCGTCGTCGCTTAAAGTCCGTTTCAGAACGGGCGGCCCGACCGGGACGGCCGAGCTGTGGATGCCAGGCGCCGCACGTGGGTGAAGCCGAGAGTGGGGTACAGATCTCCGGCTAGCCCGACGGCAAACTCGGGCGCTGGCCTGGCTGACGAGGCGCTGGCGCTCGCTCATCGTGGATGGCATGAGCTCTGACCGCATGCACGCCCGCCGCTGGTGGATCCTCGTCCTCGTCGCCGTCGCGCAATTGATGGTCGTGCTCGACGCGACGATCGTGAACATCGCGCTGCCATCGGCGCAGGATGCGCTGCACTTCTCCGACAGCGAACGCCAGTGGATCGTCACCGCCTACACACTTGCCTTCGGCAGCCTGCTGCTGGTCGGAGGACGGATCGGCGACAACCGCGGCCGCAAGCCGACCCTGGTGGTCGGGCTGATCGGGTTCGCCGTCGCGTCCGCGGCCGGCGGCGCTGCTCAGAGCTTCGGCGTGCTCGTGGGAGCGCGCGCGCTGCAGGGCGCGTTCGCGGCGCTGCTCGCGCCCACCGCGCTGTCGGTCCTGACCACAACGTTCAGCGACCCGGGCGAGCGTGGCCGCGCGTTCGGGATCTTCGGCAGCGTCGCCGTCAGCGGCGCCGCCCTCGGCCTCCTGCTCGGCGGCGCGCTCACCGAGTACCTGTCCTGGCGCTGGTGCCTGTTCGTCAACCTCGCGTTCGCGATCCCGGCGGCTGCCGCGGCGCTCGCGCTGCTGGAGCCCGGGGCCGCAGTCTCCGAGCCGCGGATCGACGTGCCCGGGACTCTGACCGCAACCCTGGGCCTGTTGGCCCTCGTCTACGGGTTCAGTCACGCGGAAACCCACGGCTGGGGCTCGGCGACGACGCTCGCGTGCCTCGCGGCCGGGGTCGTGTTGCTTGCGGCCTTCGCCGTCATCCAGCGCCACGTGGCGCACCCGCTACTGCCGCCGCGGATCGTGCTCGACCGCAACCGCGGCGGGTGCTACCTCGCCGTCGGGATCGTCGGCGTCGCGTTGTTCAGCTCCTCGTTCTTCCTCACCTTCTACCTCCAGCAGACCCTCGGCTACTCGCCGATCGAGACCGGCCTCGCCTTCCTGCCGCAGGTCGCAGCGATCATGGTGACCGGCCCCGTGTCCTCCGCGCTGCTGCTGCCGCGCACGGGCCCAAGGCCGCTCGTGACGGCCGGCATGGTGCTCGCCGCGGCAGGCATGATCATGCTCACCCGGTTGCACGTCGACTCGACCTACGTCGAGCACGTCCTCCCCGGGCTCGTCGTGATCGGCCTCGGCCTCGGTCTCGTCATCGCGCCCGCCATCAACACCGCGACGCTGGGCATCGCGCCCGCCGACGCGGGCGTCGCCTCGGCGACCGTGAACACGATGCAGCAGATCGGCGGCTCGCTCGGCACCGCGCTCCTCAGCACGCTGTCGGCGAGCGCCGCAACCCACTATCTCGCCGGCAGGCAGCAGACCGCCGGCGTCGTGGCCCAAGCGACCGTCCACGGCTACGCCGATGCGTTCCTGTGGGCGGCGGCCTTCTTCGCCGCCGGCGCCATCATCTGCGGGCTGCTGCTGCGCGGCGGCGCGCCGAGACGCGAACCCGACGCCACCCCGGCCTTCGCGGCCTGAAGTCGCTGATTGCGCCGGCGGCGCAGGACGCAACCGATCGCCAGGCCAAGGGCGTCGAGCCCGACGATGACAGCCAGCGCGCGTGTCGCGAGCGTGGTCACGAGGCGGGCCGTGCGGGAGCTCGCGGCATGGCATCGATGGTGATCGAGACTCGCCGGCACGTCATCGGCCTGCCGGCCGATCTTCGCTATGCCCCTACGAGCGCAGGCGCCCGCCCGACGGCCGAGACCTCACAGCTGATCGACCGGCGCGAACCGGTAGACGTACTGGCCCAGTTCCTCGCCGATCGCGAAGATGACATCGACCATACGCTCCTGCGCCGCAGCGTTCTCGATCGGCCCGGTATGCACCGGGTCATAGCCGGCGTCGCGGTTCAGCTGTTCGACGACCTCGCGCGCCTCCTCGTCGCCGCACCAGAGGTTGCTCGGCCTGACCCGCGCCTCGCCCAGGCGTCCATACAACGACGCGAAGTTGATGTTGAACGACTTCGCCGTCGGCCCTCCGAGCCTCGATTTCACGAACTCAGCGTTCGAGCTGAATCCCTGGGGCGGCTCCACTCCGACCCGGTTCGTCGCGTCGAGCACCGTCTTGCCCTCCGCCCCGGTCAGCCTGTCGAGCGCCTCCGCGACCGCTCCGCCCGGGACCGCCAATAGCACGGCGTCGGCGGCTGACACGTCGCCGCCTTCGCGGCCTAGGCGCGTCACCTGATGGCCCGCGCGCTCCCACAGGTCGGCGAGACCACCGCCGACGTTGCCCTTGCCGAACACCACGATCCGCATCTCGACGTTCGATCTGACTGCTGGCTCGCTGGCCACGCTCACGCCTCCTTCGGAAGACAACGCTGCATCCCATCAAAGTTATGGGTGGCGGTCGCGCGCATCGAGACATGTCCTCGACGTCGGCGATAGGCCTCGGCTATCGATGCTGGACGGCGAGGCGGCCGATGCGCCGTGCCCGACGGAATATTCGGGGCATCCGTGCGTTCTTGTGGAGTGAACGGGCGGACGGGTGCTGCCGCTTCGCCGTGATCAGCGATCCAAGGAGTAGGCGTGAGCACCGTCGCGACATCAGCTGAGCGCGTGCGCGAGGATCTGATCAGGCTCATGCACCGTGGCACCGACGTGCGCGACTTCGCACTCGACGCCTCCCGGATCCTCGCTCGCGCGGTGCCGTTCGAGGGCGTGTGCGTCCTCACGATGGACCCGGCGACGCTCCTTCCGACGGGCGAGGTGGTCGAGAACGGGCTACCGGTGGCGGCGTACGAGCGGATGACCGAGATCGAGCTTCGCGGAGAGGACTTCAACGCCTTCCGCTCGCTCGCCCGATCAGAGCGCCACGCGGCGACGCTCAGCCACGCCACCGGCGGCAACCTCGACCGCAGCGAGCGCCACCGCGAAGTCAGGGGCCGGCACGGCTTGGGCGACGAGCTGCGCGCGGCGCTCGTCGACGACCAGATGACGTGGGGCGCACTGACGTTGCTGCGCGGGTCCGATCGCGAGCCGTTCTCGCCCGCCGAAGCGGCGCTCGTGGCAGCGCTGACGCGACAGCTCGCCGAGGGCCTGCGGCGAGCGGTGATGCTGGCCCACGCGGCGACCGGACCCGCGGACCGCGAGGACGCCGCCGGCGTCCTCGTACTCGCACCGGACGGCTCGACAACGTTCACAGACCAGATCGCCGCGGCCTGGCTCGAGGAACTCGGCGGCCACGGATCGGCCCCACCGGTCGTCAGAGCCGTCGCCGGCCAAGCACGCACCGTGGCCAGCGGACCACCGCACGACGGCCGGATCGCCCGCGCACGCGTACGCACCGAATCCGACCGCTGGCTCGTCGTACGAGCCTCAACGCTCGCAGACGGGCCCGGCGCGCACGTCGCCGTCATGATCGAACCCGCACGCCCCCACGACCTCGCGCCACTCGTCGCCGACGCCTACGGTCTCACCGAACGCGAACGAGAGGTCACCCAGCACGTCGCCAGCGGCCTCCCCACCGACGCCATCGCCGCCCGCATGTACCTCTCGCCATGGACGATCCAAGACCACCTCAAGGCGATCTTCGAAAAGGTCGGCGTCAACACGCGCGGCGAACTCGTCGCTCGCGTGTTCTTCCAGCAACGAGCCCCACAGCTCTGACACCCGACCTCGAGAAGTTTTCGCCAGCGTGTCGGATCGGGGCGCTGGTATTCGTGGAGGGGGTAAGAGGCAGCCATTCGGGCGGCCCGTGATCAAGGAGAGCAACCATGCCGCAGTACTTCCTGACCCTGCCGCACGACTCGGCCGAGGAGCCCACGATGGAGTCGATGGACCCGGCAGCCCTCCAGGAGGTCTTCGCCGCGGTCGACGGGTTCAACACCAAGCTCAAGGACGACGGCGCCTGGGTGTTCGCCGGCGGCCTGCACCCGCCCTCGTCCGCCACCACGGTCGACGCCACCGGCGACACGCCGATCCTCACCGACGGACCGTACGTCGAGGCGAAGGAGTACCTGGGAGGCTTCTGGATCATCGAGGCCCCGGACATGGACGCCGCGGTCGAGTACGCCAAGCTCGGCTCGAAGGCGCTGCAGGGCCGGATCGAGGTGCGCGCCTTCCAGGAGCCGCCGCAGGACGAGTCCTAGCCAGAGCACGGCCGCGTGATCGCCTCGCTGGTGCGCCGCTTCGGTGACATCCACGTCGCCGAGGAGGCGGCCGGCGAGGCGCTAGATCCGTTCGATCTTCGCCAACCAGGCCGGCGCGCCGTGCGCGTGGAACCTTGTCTCGACTCGATCCGGACTGATGGAGGCGACGCTCCAGTCGCCGTTGCTGTTGAACGCCGACCGCAACTCCTCTTCGCTGACGGGATGAGGACCCGGATCAGATCCGACATCGCTGAAACACAGCACGTAGACGTGCCCGCCACGACCGGTCACGGACGCCAGACTCGCCACGTAGTCTCGCCGCTCATCGCTGTCGAACGCGTGGAATAGGCCACAGTCGAGCACCGTCTCGAACACTCGGCCCAGACGCTCCAGGTGCAAGGCATCGGCAACCATGAAGTCAGTGCTGATGTCGCGACGCGCGGCCTTCTCCCGCGCGCTCGACAGCGCAGTCTCTGCCACATCGACTCCCAGCACGTGCAGCCCCAGAGACGCAACGTGAAGGGCGTTCTCGCCTGTCCCGCATCCTGCATCGAGAACTGCGCCGCGGAATGCGCCTTCGCGCGCCAAACGCACGACCGCGGGCTGCGGTTCTCCGGTGTCCCAAGGCGCCGGGCCATCCAGGTACGACGCATCCCACGGCCGGCCCTCACGCTGCTCATGGCTGGTCGGTTGCCGCCCGCCATTCGGCGCCCAGAGCGCCTCGCACTCCTCGACGAGCACGCCGCTCTCGATGGTCAGCCGCCGTTCGGCGAGCAGGTTCAGAGCGGGCGTGTCGATGACGATTTCGTCCATCGCGTCGGGGTGTCGCGCCATGAGCTGCGCCATGCTCAGACCGAAGGCGACGGCGTCGATTCGGGCCGTCCACGCTGCCGCGAAACACATGGCGCACGGTTCGCAGGTCGAGACGAGGCAATGGCCGCGCAGATCGGGGCCGGCCGCCTCGGCGGCGCGCCGGACGGCAAGCAGCTCGGCGTGGCTCGTGAGGTCGCCGTCCGCCTCGACCTGGTCGTGTGCGCGCGCCACGACGTCGCCGGATGGGGCGACCACGACGGCGCCGTAGGGCAGCTCGCCGCGCTCCGCGGCCAGTCTCGCCTGGCCGATCGCCTCGCGCATCGCCGCCTCGACGTCCATGGTCAGAGGGGATAATCGCCGGAGTGACGAGAACCGACAAGGCCGGCGAAGCCTCGTCGCTGGCGGCCGCGCAGGCTGTTGCCCGTAAGCACGGCGTGGCGTGCGACGAGGCAGTGCGGATTGCGGCGGGCAGCAACGTCCTCGTCCATCTGAAGCCCGCACCGGTTGTCGCGCGGGTGATGACCGCGACCGCGATCTTGCACGACGACGTCGAGCAATGGCTGGCGCGCGAGGTAGCCGTCGGTGCCTTCCTGGCCGAGCGGGCCGACCTGGTCGTTCCACCGACCGACCTCCTGCCGCCGGGGCCGCACGAGCAAGACGGGTTGTGGATGACGATGTGGAGGTTCGTCCCACACGACGAGCAGGCTCCGCCGCCGGAGCCAGGGGAACTCGGGCGTTCGCTGCGGGACCTGCATGCGGCGCTCGCCGACTTCCCGGGTGACCTGGCCCCGCTGAGCGAGATTCGGGACTGGCTCGAGCGCCTGCTCGCCGAGCTGCGGCCATCGCCCCCGTTGACCCAGCGGGACATCGACGGGCTTCACTTCGACCTGAACGCACTGACGCCCGCGGTCTTCGAGAGCTCGCTGTCCGCCCAGGCGCTTCATGGCGATGTCTCGATGGGGAATCTGCTGCGTACCGACAGCGGACTGCTCTGGAACGATCTCGAGGACGTCTGCGCCGGCCCCGTCGCGTGGGATGTCGCAGGGCTCGTGGCGAGCGCGCGGGCTCGTGGGCACAGCGAGCGGTTCGTAGAAGAGCTACTCGCCGCCTACGGCGGACCGGGCATCGAAGACCTGGAGCCCTTCCTCGAGGCGCACGCTGTGTACGAAATTGTGTGGCAGGCGTTCCGGCGCACAGGCTGACTAACAGCCCATGCTCACTCCTGAAGCGTGGCGAGCTGGTCGCCGAAGCGGGCCATCGCGCCGTGGTACAGGAAGTGTCCCCAGCTCACCCGCGCGACGCCCAGCGCGGCAAGCTCGGCGACCGACGGCGCCTGCGGCATGCGCACGACGTTCACCGGGCCGCGGACCTCCGAGGTGAAGCGGCGCAGCGCGTCGGTCTCCCACAGGACGATCGGGTACACGCAGTCGACGCCGGCCTCGAAGTAGGCGTTCGCGCGCCGCAGCGCTTCGGGAACGAGCTCCTCCTGGGTCCCGGGACCGGCGCCGGCGAGCATGGGACCGAGGAAGACGTCGATCCGGGCGTTGATCACGAGCCCGTAGCCCTCCTCCGACGCGGCCTGGCGAACCGCCCTCAGCCAGTCCGCGTGGTGGTCGGGATCGCGCAGGCTGCCGGCTGCATGGTCGGTGTCCTCGAGGTTGCAGCCGGCGGCGCCGGCGCTCCGCAGCGCAGCCACCAGCTCGGCCGGCTCCATCCCGTATCCGGCCTCGGCGTCGACCGTCACGGGCACCTCGACGCCCCGTGCGATCCGCGCGGCCGCAGCCAGCATCTCGTCGGCCGGCGCACCCTCGTGGTCCTCGTAGCCGAGGGCGGCGGCCACGCCCCAGCTGGTGGTCGCGACCACGGGAAACCCGGCCGCGACCACGGCTCGCGCTGTGGCCACGTCCCAGGCGTTCGGAAGCAGGAGCGGAGCGCCGGGGCGGTGCAGCGACCGCAGCAGGTCGCACCGGCTCTGGACGTCGGTTGCCTGTAAGGAGGTCATGTGGGGGAACCTATCCCCGTGAGCGAACCCCGTGGGTTCCCGGAGGCGAATCCCCTGTGGACTGCGCGATGTTGCCGCCATGCAACAGCACCGTTCAATTGCGAATCACCTCATCGCCGAGCTTGGGACCGGCCACATTCGATCCGTCGCGTTCGTCGTTCCGAGCGACGTGCGATGGACGTGGCCGCTGTACGACCTGGCGATCACCACCGCCCGCGGCGGTTGGCAGCTCGGGATCCCGGCCGCCACCTACTGGTTCGTCACTCCGGAACCCGAACCACTGGCGACGCTCGAGAGCCTGGAGGCAGAGGGCATCACGTTCATCGGATCGACGTACGCCGACGTGCGAGACGACGTCGTCCTGCTCGACCCGCAGGATGAACGGATCGAGCCCGATCGGATCGTCAGCCTGAGCAGCAGCGGCGAACTGGTTCCTAGGGCCTGGCAGCGTCGCAGCGTCGTGCCGGCGTAGAGGCAAAAAGAATCGTTGCCAAGCCGGTCGGCCGCCTCTAGGCTCTCGCGCGGCCATGACACACGGTGAGCCGCGCGGCCCACTCCTTGGGCGGCGTACTGAGTGCGAGGCGCTCGATCGGTTGTTGGCCGGCTTGCGAACGGGCCGGAGCCCGGTGCTCGTCGTGCGCGGAGAGGCAGGCGTCGGCAAGACCGCGTTGCTGGAGTATCTGGTGGACGCGGCGACTGGATGCCGCATCGTCCGCGCGGCTGGCGCGGAGGCCGAGATGGAGCTCGCATACGCCGGGCTGCAGCAGCTCTGCGCGCCGTTGCTGGACCGCCTGGACGCGCTGCCAGCCCCCCAGCGCGAAGCGCTGAGCACCGCCTTCGGCCTCAGCGCCGGCGATCCACCGGATCGATTCTTCGTCGGCCTCGCAGTGCTCAGCCTGTGCGCCGAGGCGGCGCGGGACAGGCCGTTGGTGTGCGTCGTGGACGATGCGCAATGGCTCGACCGCGCGTCATCGCAGGCGCTGGCGTTCGTCGCGCGCCGCCTGCAGGCCGAGTCGGTCGCCTTGGTCCTCGCGATCCGCGAGATCGGCGACGAGAGCGAACTGCCGGGACTGCCGGACATGACGGTGCGGGGCTTGGCCGATGCCGATGCGCGCGCGCTGCTCGAGTCTGCGATCCACGTCCCCCTCGATGAGCGGGTGCGAAGCCGCATCGTCGCCGAGACGCGCGGCAACCCGCTGGCGCTGCTGGAGCTGCCGCGTGCGATGACGCCGGCGGAGCTCGCCGGCGGATACGGGGTGCCCGAGGCCATGCCCACGGCAAGCCGCATCGAACAGGGCTTCCGGCGGCGGCTGGAGTCCCTTCCGCCGCAGACCCGGCAGCTCTTGCTCACGGCCGCGGCTGAGCCCGTCGGCGACGCGACGCTCGTGTGGCGCGCCGCCGAGCGGCTCGGCATCGGGACCGAGGCGGCGGCGGCCGCCTCGGCAGCGGGATTGCTCGAGATCGACCGGCGCGTCCGGTTCCGGCATCCGCTCGTGCGCTCGGCGGCCTACCGTGCGTCAGCCCCGCCCGAACGGCAGGAGGTCCATCGGGCGCTGGCCGATGTGACCGACCCGGATCGCGATCCCGACCGCAGGGCGTGGCATCGAGCGCACGCGACAGACCAGCCGGATGAGGACGTCGCCGCGGAGCTCGAGCGTTCGGCTTCCCGGGCAGCGGCCCGTGGCGGCGTCGCGGCGGCGGCCGCCTTCCTCGAGCGAGCGGCAGAGCTGACCCCGGATCCGGCCGCCCGCGGAGGGCGGGCGCTGGCCGCCGCGCAGGCCAAGTTCGAGTCGGGGGCCCCGGACGCCGCGCTCGAGCTGCTGGCGGTGGCGGAGCTGTGCCCGCTGGAGGAGCTCGAGCGCGCGCGGCTGGAGCGGTTGCGCGCGGAGATCGCGTTCGCCCGCACGCGCGGCCGCGATGCGCCGGCGCTGCTGCTCGATGCCGCCCGGCGCCTCGATCCGCTCGACGCGGCGATGGCTCGCGAGACCTATCTCGAGGCGATGGCGGCGGCGATGTTCGCCGGTCGCCTCGGCGACGGACCGAGCGTCCGCGAGGCGGCCGAGGCCGCGCGGGCCGGACCGGCGGCGCCGCAGCCGCCGCGCGCCGTCGACCTGCTCCTCGACGGCCTGGCGACGAGGTTCGCCGAGGGCTACGCGGCCGGCGTTCCGCCGCTGCGGAAGGCGCTCGAGGCGTACCGGGACGTGAACGGATCGACGGCACGCGACCAGCGCTGGTTCTGGCTGGCGTGTCGCCTGGCCCAGGACCTCTGGGACGACGAGCTCTGGTACGTGCTCGCGACGCGCGGGGTGCGCGTCGCGCGCGAGACGGGCATGCTCCGCGTGCTCCCGAACGCGGTCACACATCGCGCGGCCCTCTACGTGCACGCGGGAGCGTTCGGCGCTGCCTCGTCGCTGATCGAGGAGGCCGACGCGATCACGCAGGCGACCGAGATGGCGCCGCTGAGGTACGCGTCATTCATGTTGGCCGCGTGGCGCGGCCGCGAGGCCGACACCCTCGCCATGATCGAGGCCGGCAGGATCGAGGCGACGGCCAGAGGCGAGGGCCTGGGGCTGAGCGTCAGCGAGTGGATCATGGCGCTGCTCTTCAACGGTGTCGGCCGCTACCAGGACGCGTACGCCGCCGCCGAGCGGGCGTGCGCGGACGATGTCGTCGCGAACTCCGCGTGGGCCCTGGCGGAGCTGATCGAGGCGGGCGTCCGCAGCGGCGCGACGGACGCGACCGCCGCCGCGCTCGATCGCCTGAGCGAACGGACACAGGCGAGCGGCACCGACTGGGCTCTCGGGGTCCTCGCACGGTCACGGGCGCTGCTGAGCGAGGGCGACGCCGCCGACGCGCTCTACCGCGAGGCGATCGAGCGGCTCGACCGCACCCGGATCCGGGTCGAGCTCGCCCGCGCCCGTCTCCTCTACGGGGAGTGGCTGCGCCGCGAGCACCGCCGGGTCGACGCCCGCGAGCAGTTGCGCGCCGCGCACGAGATGTTCACCGCGATGGGCGCTGAAGGGTTCGCCGAGCGTAGTCGTGGCGAGCTGCTGGCCACGGGCGAGACGGTGCGCAAGCGCACGGTGGAGACGCGCGACGAGCTCACCGCGCAAGAGGCGCAGATCGCTCGTCTGGCGCGTGACGGACGCACGAACCCCGAGATCGGGGCGCAGCTGTACATCAGCCCGCGCACGGTCGAGTGGCACCTGCGCAACGTCTTCACCAAGCTCGGCATCCGCAACCGCCGCGAGCTTCACGATGCACTCCCCGACGAACCCTCGGCAATCGGGGCATAGCCCCAGGGGGCTATGCCCTTGGGGGTATGTCCCGGGGGGACATACCCCCGGGGCCTCACCGGTACCCCCTGGGCCAGGGGAGACACGGGGGCGACGAACGGGCGGAACCGGCACGGTTGTCGCGTGCCCCGATTCCACCCCAAAGGAGCCCCGCCCATGCCTCCCACGATCGTCCTCGTCCACGGCGCCTTCGCCGAGTCCGCGAGCTGGGACCGCGTCATCCGCGAGCTGCAGAACGCCGGCCAGAACGCGATCGCCGCCGCCAATCCGCTGCGTGGTCTCGCCGCCGATGCCCAGTCGGTCACCGACCTCGTCAGCACGGTGGAGGGCCCGATCGTGCTCGTCGGCCACTCGTACGGCGGCATGGTGATCTCGAACGTCGACGCCAACGCGGGCCAGATCACCGGGCTCGTCTACGTCGCGGCCTTCGCGCCGGAGCACGGCGAGAGCGCCTTCTCGCTCGCTCAGCGCTTCCCCGGCAGCACGCTCGGCGACGCGCTGCGGCCCGTGCACCGGAGCAACGGCACGACCGACCTGTACATCGATCGCGAGATCTTCAACGAGCAGTTCGCCGCCGACGTGCCGGCGCCCGAGGCCGCCCGCATGGCGGTCACGCAGCGGCCGGTGACGCTCGAGGCCCTGCAGGCGCCCTCCGGGGACCGCCCGCTCTGGAAGGAGCTGCCGTCGTGGTTCCTGATCGCCGAACAGGACCGCAACATCCCGGGCGAGCTCCAGCACTTCATGGCCCATCGGGCCGGAGCCCGCCAGACGGTCGAGCTCCCCAGCGCCTCCCACGCGGTGGCCGTCTCGCAGCCCGAGGCGACCGCGCGCCTGATCCTCGAAGCCGTCGCGCCGCTGCACGCCGTGGCGTGACCCCAGAAGGAGACCGAGATGAACGTCTGCAACACGCTCAGCCATGCATGAGATCCACGTCACGGTCGTCAGCGCCGAAGAGGCCGAGTACGGCATCGCCGAGTTCTGGTCGGGCGGGCGCATGATCGGCTACACCCGCCTGGCCGACGGCGACCTCATGCTGCGGATCGAGCCTGGCCACGACGGCGACCCCGTGGAGCTCGGCGCGCACAGCCTCGCCGGCGCCATCGCCGAGGCCAACCGGCTTCTCGCGAGCTACTGACCCATCAACCCGAAAGGCAAGACATGAAGATCGTCGTCATCGGTGGCCACGGCCGCGTCGGCTCCAAGATCGTCGAGAAGCTCGGCGAGCACGGGCACCACGCCGTCGCCGCCGGCCCCCAGACCGGCGTCAACACGATCACCGGCGAGGGCCTCTCCGAGGTGCTCGCCGGCGCGGAAGTGGTGGTCGACGTGTCCAACTCGCCGTCCTTCGAGGACGACGCGGTGATGGACTTCTTCCGGACGTCGACCGGCAACCTCCTGGCCGCCGAGCAGGACGCCGGCGTCGGGCACCACGTCGCGATGTCCGTCGTGGGCAGCGATCGCCTCCCCGACGCCGGCTACCTCCGGGCCAAGGTCGCCCAGGAGCAGCTGATCGAGGAGGGCTCCGTGCCGTACTCGATCGTCCGCTCGACGCAGTACTTCGAGTTCGTCGAGCCGATCGCCGCCGCCGCCACCGAAGGCGACACCGTTCGCGTGCCGTCGGCGCGCATCCAGCCCATCGCGGCCGACGACGCGGCCCGCTTCGTGTGCCAGATCGCCGTCGGCACGCCGATCAACGGCATCGTCGAGGTCGGCGGGCCGCAGCCGTACCACTTCGAGGACCTCATCCAGCAGGCCCTGACCGCGCGCAATGACCCGCGTCGCGTGGTCGCCGACCCGGACGCGCGCTACTTCGGGTCGAAGTTGGACGACGGCAGCCTGCTGCCCGGCGAGCACGCGCAACTCGGCGAGACCCGGTTCGAGGCCTGGCTCGGCACGCTCGCCACCGCCGGCTAACCAGCGCCTCGGCGGCCCCGCCCAACACGTGGCGGGGCCGTCGCTCGACCACCCCAAGCCCCAAGGAGACCCCTGATGAGCCCGCGCCTGCTGGCCCTGCTGACGACCCTGCGTACGCACCATCCCTTCGAGCGCGACCGCGACCGGATCGATGCTCGGCTGGCCGGATACCGGATGGGCGTTCGATGAGCTCGACGAACACCCAATCCAGCCTGCCATCCACCTCCGAGCTGGTCGAAGGCGTCCTCTTCTACCCCATCGCGCTCCTCGTGTCCGCGACCATCTTCCCGGGCCTGACGCTGTGCATTCCCGGCTTGATCCTCTTCGCCGCCCTGGTCCTGATCCCGCTCGTCGCGATCGCCCTCCTCGTCGTCGTCGTCGCAGCCGTCTTCGCGGCACCCGTCCTCCTGGTGCGCGCGGTTCGAGCGCTCCGCGAGCGCCGCGCAGCGCGAGTGCTGGGCGACACCTATTCCGGCTGCGTGATCGGAGTCCCCGGGTCGCCGTCGACGGCGGCCGCGAACATGTCCTCGGACTCGTCGAGCAGGAACGGCAGGCTGATCACGCTGGCGAAGCCGAGCGCGCCCGCGAACTGGTCGGTGAGGTCGAGGTAGATCACGCGGTCCTCGCTGACGGCCTTCAGGCGCTTGAACACCGGGTTGGCGAGGACGTCCTTCTGCGCGCCGTACATGACGACAACGTCCTGGTCCATGAGCCGGAACTGCTCCTGGCTGAACGCGGTGAAGAACGACTTGCCCGCGAGCTCGTCGATCTTGGCCGGGATCTTGAACCCGAGGTCGGTGAGGAAGCGGCTGCGGCTGTCCTGGGTCGCGTAGGCGCCGTAGCCGTCGGGCCCGCCGTAGGCCAGGATCGCGGTCTTGCCCTCGAACTCCGGGTGGTCCTTGCGGACCTGCTCGAACTTGGCGTGCAGGTCGTCGATCAGCTTCTGCGCCTGCTCCTCGCGGCCGAGCGCCTTGCCGACGAGCAGGGTCTGGTCCTCCCACGGCATGCCGAAGTCGATGTACTTCCCGTCCTGCGCGACCGTCGGCGCGATCTGCGACAGCTTGTCGTAGTCGGCCTTCTGCAGGCCCGCGTTGATCGCGATGATCACGTCCGGCCGCTGCGCGGCGACCGCTTCGAAATTGATCTCCTGGCCGCCGACGACGGCGGGCTTGGCACCGCCGAGCGCGTCCTGCGCCCACGGGCGCTCGCGCCACTTGTAGCCGCCGAGGAAGTCGCCGACGCCGACCGGGACGACGCCGAGCGCGAGGATCGGGTCCTGGTCGGTGTAGCCGACCGTGACGACGCGCTTGGGCGCCGCCGGGATCGTTGTCGTGCCGTACTTGTGCTCGACGGTGACCGGGAACGGACCGTTGTCCGCCGCCGGCGTACTGGGGCTCTCCTCGTCGCTGCCGCAGGCGGCCAGGAACACGGTCAACAGCACGGCGGCAAGCGCGATCAGGCGCATCGGGTTCTCCTTGACTGGGCGGTGGGCAGGCACAGCGGGGTGCCGGTCACGGGGTCCTCGACGACGCGCGCGTCGAGGCCGAAGACCTCGCGGATGAACGCGGCGTCGACGACCTCACTCGGCGGGCCGGCCGCGAACACGCGGCCACCGTGGACGGCGACGATCTGGTCGGCGTAGCGGCACGCCTGGTTGACGTCGTGGAGCACCATCACGACGGTGCGGCCGCGCTCGGCGACGAGGTCGTCGAGCAGGTCGAGCACGTCGACCTGGTGGGCGAGATCGAGGAACGTCGTCGGCTCGTCGAGCAGCAGGACCTCGGTCTGCTGCGCGAGCGTCATGGCGATCCACGCGCGCTGGCGCTGGCCGCCGGATAGCTCGTCGAGCGGCCGCCCGCGCAGGTCCTCGGTCGCGGTCGCGGCGAGCGCCTCGGCGACCGCCGCGTCGTCGTGCTCGGACCACTGGCGGAACAGCCCCTGGTGCGGGTAGCGGCCGCGGGCGACGATGTCCTCGACGGTCAGGCCGTCGGGCGCGGTCGGCGATTGCGGGAGCATCCCGAGCCGCCGCGCGACATCGCGCGTGGAGAGCTCGCGGATCGCCCGCCCTTCCAGCAGCACGGTCCCGGCGCGCGGGCGGATCAGCCGCGCCAGCGCGCGCAACAGCGTCGACTTGCCGCTGCCGTTGGCACCGACCACGGCGGTGATCTGCGCGCGCGGGATCTCGAGCGCGAGCCCGTCGATGACCGGCAGCCCGTCATAGGCGACGGTGAGCTCGCGGGCGATGAGCGGCGGCTCGCTCACACGGCCATCCGCTTGAGCAGCAGCAGGAAGTAGGGCGCCGCGAGCACCGACGTGACGATCCCGACCGGGATCTCGTGTGGCGCGAACAGCATCCGGCCGGCGAGGTCGGCGACCAGCACCAGCAGCGCGCCGCACGCCGCTGCGGCGATCAGCGCAGTGCGCACGGACGCGACGCCGACAAGCGCGCGGGCAACGTGCGGCGACGCGAACGCGACGAACCCGATCGGCCCCGCGCACGCCACCGCCGCGGCGGTCAGTGCGGTCGCAGCCGCGAGCAGCAGCATCCGGGTGCGCTCGACCCGCACGCCTAGGCCGGCAGCGACGTCGTCGCCGAAGCGCAGCACGTCGACGTTGCGGGCGAGGGCGAGGAGGAGCGGGAGCAGCACGGCGAGCACCGCCACGAGCGGCCACACCTGCGCCCAGCCACGGCTGTTGAGCGAGCCGACGAGCCACACGTACGCGCGCGCGACCTCAAAGATCCGGCCCTCGGTGAATACGTAGTAGATCCCGGCGTTGGCCAGCGCGGTGATGCCGATGCCGACGAGCACGAGCCGGTAGCCGTGGATCCCGCGTTGCCACGCCAGCCCGTACAGCGCGACGCCGCTGATCAGCGCGCCCGCCAGCGCGGCCAGCGGCACCGAGGCGGTGCCGCTCGTCGAGCCGAGCACGATCAGCGCGACCGCGGCGAGCGACGCACCGGCCGCCACGCCGACGATGTCCGGGGAGACGAGCGGGTTGCGCGTGACGTCCTGGAACACCATCCCCGCCAGCCCGAGCGCGGCGCCCGCCAGCAGGCCGGTGAGTGCGCGCGGCAGCCGCAGGTCCACGACGATGAACTCGGTTGCCTGGTTGCCCGCGCCGACGAGCGCGGCGAGCACGTCGAGCGGCGCGATCGCGAACTCCCCCATCGCGACGCTGGCGACGAGCGCAGCGACGGTCGCGACGATCAGCGCGAGGCAGATCCGCGGCGCGCTCAAAGGGCCACGAGCTTGCGCCGGCGGACGAGCCAGATGAAGAACGGCGCCCCGAGGACCGCCGTCATGATCCCCACGCCGAGCTCGCCCGGGCGCGCGACGATGCGGCCCACCACGTCGCTGCCGAGGAGCAGCACCGCGCCGAGCGCGATGCTCACGGGGATGATCCAGCGGTAGTCGGCGCCGACGAGCGCGCGGGCCACGTGCGGCACGACGAGCCCGACGAAGGCGATCGGCCCCGCGGCCGCCACCGCGGCTCCCGCGAGGAGCACGAACCCGACGCCGACCAGCACCCGCGTGCGTTCGACCCGCTGGCCGAGCGAGCGCGCGACCTCGTCGCCGAGCGCAAGCGTGTTGAGCGAGCGCCCCGCGACGAGCGCGATCAGCAACCCCGCCGCCGCGACCGGGAGCACCGACAGGGCGACGCCCGCGTCGCGCCCGGCGATCGAGCCGACGACCCAGAAGCGGTACTCGTCGAGCGTCTCGGCGTCGAACACGAGCACGGCGCTGGTGAGCGAGATCAGCAGCCAGGCAAGGACCGCGCCCGCGAGCGCGAGCCGCACCGGGTCAGGCCCGCTACGTCCGGCGGCGCCGAGCGTGAAGACGGCGAGCGCGGCCACGCCGGCGCCGACCAGGGCGAACCCCGTGTAGGCGGTGACCGACGAGACGCCGAGCGCCGCGATCGCAATGACGACCGCGAACGATGCGCCGGCGTTGATCCCCAGGATGCCGGGCTCGGCGAGCGGGTTGCGCATCGTGCCCTGCATCAGTGCCCCGGCCGCGCCGAGGGCCGCCCCGACGAGCAGCCCGAGCTCGGTCCGCGGCACCCGCAGGTCGCGCACGATCGCGGTGGCGTCGCTGTCGTCGGGCGCGGTGAACGCGGTGACGACGTCGTGCAGCGGGATCCGCTGCGACCCGATCGCCAGCGACGCAAGCACGCACAGCGCGACGAGCACGAAGCTCGCGAGGAGGATCGCGAAGCGGGCGCGGGTCGTCCCGCGCACGGGGCCGCGGGTCCGCCGCGGCAAGGGGCGTGAGAGGGTCAGCATCCGTTAGGGTTCCCTAAGACGTCGGGGCGCCGGAGCCTATCACGCTGTTAGGGTGCCCTAACATGACCGCGCGCGAACGCTTTCCCCGCCGCGCGGGCGTCGCGATGCTCGTGGCCCGGGAGGTGCTGACGCCGCGGATGCTCCGTGCCACGCTGCGCTGCGACGCCTTCCGCGACGAATGGCCGATCGAGCAGCCCGGCGAGATCATCACGCTGCTGTTCGTCCCGCCCGAGGAGCCGATCGTCCTCCCGCAGCAAGGCTGGACGTTCCCGCCCGACGCGCCGCCGCAGGAGTGGCGCAACTACACGGTCCGTCGCCACCGCCCCGAGCTCGGCGAGATCGACGTCGACGTCGTGCTGCACGAGCCGCGCGGACCGGCCTGCCGGTGGGCGGCCGGCGTCCCGCTGGGCACATGCGTCGGCTACGCCGGGCCGCGCGTGGACTACGCGCCGCGCGAGGGCGTCGACTGGCTGCTGCTGTGCGGCGACGAGACCGCGCTGCCCGCGATCGCGGCGATCCTCGAGACCACGACGGTCCCGCAGGTGGTGGCCGTCGTCGAGGTGCACGACGCGGACGAGGAGATGGCCGTCGACCTACCTGCCGGCGGGGAGCTGCGGTGGGTCCACCGCGAGGGCGCGCCCGCCGCGACCACCGCCCACCTCGCCGAGGCACTGCGCGCCCTCCCCCTCCCCGCCGGCGCCGGCCAGGCGTGGGGCGCCGCCGAGTCGCGGATCGCGCGCGACCTGCGCGCCGTCCTGCGCGAGGAGCGCGGCATCCCGCGCTCGCACGCGCACGCGCGTGGCTACTGGCTCCGCAACGGCGACTGGCTCGACGACGAGGAGTGACCCGCCGTATGCTCGCGGGCGTGGCGGCCGGTACGAGCTCACTCATCCCGGACCTGCCGATCATCCGCACGCGGCAGGGGGGCGAGCAGCGGGCGACGTTCTTCGAGCTGTTCTTCGACCTCGTCTACGTGTTCGCGGTCACCCAGGTGTCCCACCACCTGCTCGACGACATGAGCTGGGCGGCCGCGGCCGAGACGGCGTTCATGCTCGTGGCGCTGTACTGGGCCTGGAACTACACGACGTGGATGACCAACTGGTTCGACCCGGACACGGCGCCGATTCGGCTCGTGCTCGTCTTCGTGATGGCGGCGAGCCTGCTGATGGCGGTCGCGATCCCGGAGGGATTCGGGCAGTACGCGCTGCTGTTCGCGTGCGGCTACGCGGGTCTGCAGATCGGGCGCAACGCGTTCGTCGTCGCGGTCACGCCGCGCGGGCGGTTCAACCAGAACTTCCGCCAGATCCTGGCGTGGAGCGTGCTCTCGGCGCCACTGTGGGTCGCCGGCGGCATCGTCGACGACGAAGGGTTGCGCTGGGTTCTGTGGCTGGCGGCGCTCGGGATCGACTTCGCCGGGCCGCTCGCCTCGTATTGGTTCCCGGGCGCCGGCACCGCGCCGATGAGCCAGTGGCAGATCGAGGGCGCCCATTTTGGCGAGCGCTTCCAGCTGTTCGTGATCATCGCGCTCGGCGAAAGCATCGTGCTGGCGGGCGCCACCGCCTCTGACACGGGGTTGAGCGTCGACGTCGTCGCTGCCCTTCTGCTCGCCCTGCTCTCCTCGACGGCGCTCTGGTGGCTGTACTTCGGCCAGGTCGGCGACGAGGTGCTTGAGCGGATCCGCGGGGCGACGGCCGAGGAGCGGGGCAGGATCGGTCGTGATGTCTACACGTACCTGCACCTTCCGATCGTCGCCGGGATCGTGCTCGTCGCGGTCGGCGACGAGCTCGTGATCGCGCACCCGAGAGACGACCTGCACGGCGGTGGAGCGCTCGTCGCGCTCGGCGGCCCCGCGCTGTTCCTCGCCGGCCTGATGGCCTGCGCGGCCAGGATCGGGCACAGGCAGACCGCGCCACGAGTGGTGGTCATCGTCGCGCTGCTCGCCGCGGTGCCGCTGGCGGCCGGCGCCGACGGCCTGGTCGTCTCCGCGCTGCTCACCGCGGTCCTGGTCGGACTGGTCGTGGCCGAGCAGCGGCCCGAAGGTGTTCCTCAAGGGCTGGATCCGGGCAGGCCCGAGGAATGACACGTTTACGGAAAATTGCGGCCACCGTGGCCGCCCTCGGCGCTCTGGGCGCCGTGTCGCTCGGAGGCGTGGCGCACGCCTCGGTCCTCGTGATGGTCAAGGTCCAGGAAGCCGGTGTCCGTGACGGACCCAGCTACGACCAGACCCACATCATCAAGCGCAAGCACTACGGCGACTGCGTCAGGGCGACGTCAGGCAACGTGGCCGGCAGTGGCTACTACTGGTTCCAGGTTGCGCTCGCCGAAGGCGGGTACGGCTGGATGCGCTCCGATCTGGTCGCCAACCCCGGCAACTGCTAGGGATTCCCCAGCGAGAGGCGGCGCATCAACGCCGCCAGCTCGGGATGGTGGTGCGGGCCTGCCGCGTCCAAGCGCTCGACGATCCGCTCGCGGACCGGGCGCGGCATGGCCTGCGAGAGCTTGGCCTTGGCCTCCACCCGGGTAGCCCGGAGCCGGAACGCGACGGTCTGGGGCGCGATCCGGCGCGATAGCTTCAGGCCGCCGCCCTCCAACCGCCAGCGGCTCTCGCCAAGCGGATCTTCATGACGCTCGAGCGTGCGCGTGAGGAGGTCGAAGCGCTCGTCGCCTTCGAGCGGTTCCGGCGTTCCCTGCAGGTGGACGGAGATGTGGTTCATCGTGCTCGGGACGTCGGTCAACTCCGGGCGGTACCACGAGGCCGAAACGAACCCGTGCGGCCCCTCGAAGATCAACAGTGCCGGCACCCGCGCCTCGATGTCGGCGCATTGTGGGTCGGCCCGCGCGAAGTGCCCGGCCACCACTACCTCGTCGTCGGCCGAGTCCTCCAGCAGGAAGAACCCGTACGTGGCACGCAGCCCCGCGGCGCCGACGGTGATGACCCGCGCCCACCCGTGCTCGGAGATGACACGGCGAGCCTCTGTGAGATCGATCGCGTACCTCGATTGGACGTGCATCAGGTGCCGCAGAAGCCGTCGAGCCGTCGGTTGATCGCCACGATGCCGACGAGGTCGCCGCCCGCGTCGATCACGGGAAGACGGCGGCTGGGCTGATCGAGCGCCAGATCGCGCGCCAGAGTCGCACTCGCCTGCACGTCGATGACAGGCCCATAGGTCGCATGGTCCACCGCCGGGGCGGACGCATCAACGTCCTCGCCAATCGCAGTTGACGCGATCGACCCGACATACCGCGACCCATCGACCATGGCCGCCAGCCGGCGCGACGAGCTGGCCGCGAAATAGGCCCGCACGTCACCCACCGTCGCGGTGGCGGGGACCGTGCTGGCTTGCCGGTGCATCACGCTGGCGGCCGTCAGGCCGTCGACCTCATTCAGCAGCGTCATCGAGCCGGGCGCTCGGTCACCGTCGCGACATTACAGCCTTCGAGTGCGCAGGCGACCGATCGATCTCAGGTAGTCGACATAAGCTGCCAGCGTCCATCCTCCCTCGCGGAGCACGCCGGGCGCGTCCTGTGGGAGGCTCGCAGTGGCGGCGGTCGACGTCGAACGGCTTCAGCCGGCGCAGCACCGCCGTGCCGATGCGGCCCGCGGCCACGCGTGCCGACCTGCATGCCCTCGAGGTCGTACGACCGGGCCACGCCGTCGGCGATGTTCCACCCGCCGTCGACAACGATCTGGTGCTGCGGGATGTAGTTGCGCACCAGCCCGAGGATCATCATCACGACATGCTCGGAAACGCTGATGCTGTTCGAGTACGTGACCTCGGCGACGGTGAGGTCGTGGTCGATCGCCGCGTCGAGGTCGACGTGATCGGAGCCGATACCGGCGGTCAGCGCGAGCTTGAGGTTCTTCGCCTTCTCGATCCGCTCGCGCGTGAGGTAGGCCGGCCAGAACGGCTGGGAGATCACCACGTCAGCGTCGGGCAGCGCGCGCTCGAACTCCGAGTCCTCGCCATCCTTGTCGGAGGTGACGATCAGGGTGTGACCGCCCTGCTCGAGAAATGACCTCAAGGCCGAGCTCGCCCGAGACGTCGCCCAGCATCTCCCAGCCACTAACAGGAGAGAGCGATGAAGAGCAGCCTGGAGATCGCGCAGGAAGCGACACTTCAGCCGATCGAGGCGATCGCGGAGCGCGCGGGTCTGCTGCCCGAGGAGTTTGAGCCCTACGGTCGTTACAAGGCCAAGGTGTCGCTCGACGTCATCCGCCGACTGGACGACGGCCCGAGCGGCAAGCTCGTCTGCGTGGCGGGGGTCACGCCGACGAAGGCCGGCGAGGGCAAGACCACCACGGCCGTCTCACTGACGCAGGGGCTCGGGGCGATCGGGCGCAACCCGCTGCTGTGCCTGCGCGAGCCGTCGCTCGGGCCGGTGTTCGGCGTCAAGGGCGGAGCGGCCGGCGGCGGCCTGACGCAGGTCGTGCCGATGGAGGACCTGAACCTTCACTTCACCGGTGACATCCACGCGGTCGGAGCGGCCAACAACCTGCTCGCGGCGCTGCTCGACGCGTCGATCCTGCACGGCAACCCGCACTCGATCGACGCTCTCCAGGTCGCATGGAAGCGCGCGCTCGACATGAACGACCGCGCGCTGCGCCAGATCACGCTCGGGCTGGGCGGACGGGCGAACGGCTACCCGCGCGAGTCGGGCTTCGACATCACCGCGGCCTCGGAGGTCATGGCGATCCTCGCGGTGTCGCGTGACCTGCACGACCTCCGCAGGCGACTGGGCGCGATCACCGTCGCGCGGTCGTACACGGACAGCAAGCCGGTGACCGCCGAGGACCTCGGCGCCGCCGGGGCGATGACCGTGCTGCTCAAGGAGGCCCTGAAGCCCAACCTGATCCAGACGCTCGAGGGCCAGCCGTGCCTGATGCACGCCGGCCCGTTCGCGAACATCGCGCATGGCAACTCGTCGCTCGTGGCCGACCTCGCGGGGCTCAAGCTCGCCGACTACGTCATCACCGAGTCCGGCTTCGGGTCCGACATGGGGATGGAGAAGCTGTTCAACATCGTCTGCCGCGGTGGCGGGCTGGTTCCGAGCGCGGTCGTGCTCGTCGCCACCGTGCGCGCCTTGAAGCACCACGGCGGCATCGAGGACGACCCGCGCGTCGCGCGCGCCCGCGACCTGGCGGCGATCGCAGTCGGCGCCGCGAACCTCCACCGGCACCTCGCGATCGTGCGCAGCTTCGGTCTGCCGTGCGTCGTCGCGGTCAACCGCCGGCCGGGCGACACGGACGAGGAGGTCGAGCTCGTGCGCGAGCTCGCGCTCGAGGGCGGTGCGCAGGCGGCCGAGGTCAACGACGGCTTCACCCGCGGCGGCGAGGGCGCGGCGGCGCTCGCGGAGGCCGTCGCCGACGCCTGCGAGCAGCCGTCCGACTTCACGCTGACCTACCAGTCCGACGACTCGATCGAGGACAAGATCCACAAGGTCGCGACCAAGGTCTACGGCGCTGCCGACGTCGTCTTCTATCTCGACGCGCAGCGCAAGATCCGGCAGTACCAGGACGACGGGCTGGGCCGACTGCCGATCTGCATGGCGAAGACCCACCTGTCGCTCTCTGCCGACCCCGCGCTGCGCAACGCGCCGGAGAACTTCACGCTGCCGGTACGCGACCTGCGGGCCTACACGGGAGCCGGCTGGCTCGTGCCCTTGTGCGGCGACATCCAGCAGATGCCCGGGCTCGGGAAGACGCCCGCCGCGCTGAACGTCGACATCGATGCGGACGGCAAGACGGTCGGTCTGTTCTAAGAGCCCAGGTTCGTCTCGACCAGCAGCGCGGCCGCCGCGCCGGCGGCCTCGGCGAGCAGCCGACCGGTCTCCGCGTCGCCGCGCACGGCGGCGCTGACGTCGGTGCCCACCCGCCGCGCCAGCACGACGACCTCGTCGGCCACGGCGGCGATCTCGCGCGGCACCGCGCTGGCCCCCTCCAGCGCGGCGGCGATTCGCTCTCGCCGCGCCGGATCGTCCGCCGGAAGCCGCTGCGCCTCGAACACCGGCGCGTACGACGTCAGCTCCCGCTCCGCCAGCTCGAGTGCGCGGCCGCGCAGCGCACGGGCTGCGTCGGCGTCGCCGGCATCGCCGATCCGGGCGGCCATCTCCACGAGCGCGGCCGCCAGCGCGCACACGATCGCGGCCGAGGACCCGCCGCCCGGCGCGGGCGTCGGCGCCGCCACGGCATCGAGCAGGTCGGCGAGTCGCTGCTCCGCAAGAGCGGCCATGGCCCGCGAGTCTAATTAGGCCCGCGGGCGCCGGCGTGGACTCGCATCGGACTTCGGGGTCCCGGAGATCACGCGCGGACCCGATGCCCAACGCAATTGGGAGCGTCGCATGTGGCCCGTTCCGCGCTCGTGGGGGTGGTGACCGCGCCGGCGTGCTGTGCCGGCCGCGCGCCGGGCGGTCGCGCGGCCGGCGGACCGATGAGGTTCAGCACGCTCCGCCGGATCAGCCTGAAGACGCGCATCACACGTGCGGGGTTGCGGACGTGGGATGCGGGGCGTCTTCGCTTGACGGCCGGCGAAGAGGGTGGAAGGCCAGTCGCCGCGATCGTCGCGGCCGCAGCCGGCTCCTTCCGGGGCCGGCCACGGGCCGGCCACTGCGGCTCGAGGTCGGCGAGGCAGCTGCGCTGCGCTGTTGCTGCGCGAGCTGCACGAGGATGATTGGGTGGATCATGGAGGTCTCCTTCAGTAACGGGGGAAGTCGGCGAGGCGCCGGCCCGGGAGCCGGCGCCTCACGCTCGGGTTAGACGGCCACGCGGCGGCCGCGCACGCGCGACTGGCGTGCGAGTCCGGCGGTGCCGGCGGCAGCGAGGCCGATACCGGCGAGTCCGATGCCCAGAACGAGCCAGACATCGTCGTCGCCACCGCCGCCGTTCGCCGTGGCCGGCGTCGCCGGCTCGGGCTTGGGAAGCGGCGCGGGGTTGAGCGACCACGTCGGCTGGCCGGGCTGGAACTTCGGCTGCGGGTGGGCGGCCTGCCAGGCGGCGTCCTGGGCGCGCTCGCCGCGGTAGTCCTGGTGGGGCGACGAGGTCGTCCCCGCCAGGCTGGACGTCCGGTCGGCGGACCGGTCGACGGTGTCGATCGGCCGGGCGAGCGCCGGCGAGGCGGCGACGGCGCTGGCCGCCAGGGCGGCGGTGAGCGAGTACTTCAGGGTGTTTCGACGCGTCATGGCGTTTGCTCCTTTGCGGCGCGATGAACGAGATGCGACCACCATCCGCGCCCGCGCCTTCACTGCGCTTGCAACGCGCAGACACCGCGCCGAGGCAAGGACGATGGCGAGCGCCTCACCGGCCGATCAATCCCCTGGAGGTCCCTGTCCGCGACGACTGCTGGACGGGTACACGCCGGCGCCCAATAATCGCCCCATGTGCGCCTTCGTCCCACTGAGTGCGCGTTTCCGCTAGCCGTGCTCGGCGTCGCGGATGTCGCGGGATACCTCCTGGAAAGGAAGCTGCTCAGCCCGAGGGCCGTCGTGGATGGTGGCCTCCGCGTTGTCGACGCCTCGCGACTGAACCGCGTGTTCGTCGTGACGGCAGAGCACGAGCGATGCTTCGTCCTGAAACTCGCCGGCGCGGTCGATGACACCGGGGTGGCGCACGAGGCGGCAGTGCTAGAGCGGTTGCGGTCCCCGGATCCTGGCGGCGGACTCGCGTCGTGCCTCCCTGAGGTCGTCACCTACGACTCCGGCGAGGGGGTGCTCATCCTCGAGGCTACGCCTGGCGCACGGGATCTGGTGCTCCACCATCGACTGGGCCGGTTCTCGGTCACCCTCGCGCGCGAGGCCGGGCGGGCGCTCGGCATGCTCCACAGCGTCCCGTCGACCGGGCTGGACGGTCTCCCGACGTTCCTGGACCCGGGCTGGAGGCGGGGCATGCACCGTCCCGACCTGGCCGAAGCGCACAGCATGAGCACGGGCGCCCTCGACCTCATCGCGCTCGTCCAAGGCTCCGACGAGCTCTGTGCCCGGCTCGACGAGCTCGATGCGGCGCGGCGCGAGGAGTCGGTCATCCACGGAGATGTCCGCTGGGACAACTGCCTGGCGATCCCTGGCCGCGGGTCGGGCCGCTGGACGCGATTGCTGCTGATCGACTGGGAGATGGCAGGGCCCGGCGACCCTGCCGAGGATGTCGGCGCGTTCTTCGGTGAGTACCTGCGCGCGTGGCTGCGGTCGATTCCGGCCCTGAACCCGCAAGAGGGCCTATTGACGCCGGCGCTTGCCAGATACCCGCTCGTACGAATGCAGCCAGCGCTGCGGGCCTTCTGGGAGGCTTATGCCCGCCACCGGGGCAGATCGACGGCCGACCTGAGCCCGACATTGCGCCGGGCCACCCGGTTCGCCGCCGCGCGGCTGCTGACCGCGGCGCTGGAGGAGGCGCAGATGCTGTCGGACGTGCGCGCGAGCGTCGTCAACGCGGTGCGTCTGAGCCACGCCGTGCTCAGGCGGCCCGACGAGGCGGCGGCGCAGCTGCTCGGGCTTCGCGCGTCCTGGGCGGCGACGTGATCGACTATCGCGAGCAGGTCGCGCTCGCGCTGCGCGTCGCCGCGGTGGCCTCGACGACCTCCTACTCCTGGTTCGGCCGCCGCTCGCGGCCGCTCCCGGCTGCGGTGAGGTCGGCACTTCCCGCCGGGGCCGCGCGCGCGTATCTGGTCCATGAACTTGAGGGCGTGCTGTATCGCTCCTTCTATAGCCAGGGAGCGCCCATTCCCGTGACCGCGCACGCCCCCATGCCGGCGCGTCCCGACCCAGCGTTCGTCGATGCCCTCTCACGTGCCAACACCGGCGAGGGAGGTTGGCAGTCCGGCTGGCGAGTGGAGCGCGTCGAGCCCCTGGGTGTCGTGGTGGCTCACGACGGGCTGCTGGTTCGCGCGGGCACCGCCGATTGCCGGCCCCGGCGAGCCGCCCGGACGGCGGGGGCGGCGGTGAGCGTGCGCCGTCCCAAGGAGTATCGCTCAGCCTCGCCGGGGTTCTACACGGCGCTCGGCGACGCCGAGCCGGCAATGACTGACGACGACATCGAGGTGCGCGTGTACTTCCACCTGACCGCGGCCGGCGCCGCGCCGGTCGTCTCGAACTGCACTCGCCTGCTCAACCGCGCCGGCGTCCCGTTCGTCCTGAAGGTCATCGACAACCCGGCCGGATTCCTGCGCTGCGACGCCGCCGTCCTTTACCTGTGCGACGGCGATTTCCGCCGCGCACGCGCGCCCCTGCAGGCCATCGTGGCGGCGTGCGAGGGATACCTGCGCGCGGACGTGCCCGTGTTCGCCAAGCCGCTCGTGGACGGCGTGGCCATCGGCGAGCACCGGAGCTCTCACGGCGGGAGCTTCGGGACGAGCCGCTGCCAGCTCGTCGCCGAGGCCATCGTCGACGCGCACGAGCGCCGCGCGAGGAGCCTCGACGCTCGGCTCGACGCCGTCGCACGGCGGTTCGCCGATCGCGGGCTGAACCTGGAGGTGCCGTACCTCGTGCCGGGGTCGGTGAACCTTTATGTGCTCTGACGGCGGTGCGTTCCTCGTCCCCGCCGACGCTCTCGCTCGCGAGATTGCGGACTCGGCCGTCTGGTTTGAGGGGCGCTGCTCGTGGATCGGGGCGCTGCCCGGCGACGAGTCCCGTCCGATCGGGAGCCAGCGGATCCACGCGGCGCTAGGCCCGGCTCTATATGACGGGACGAGCGGGGTCGCGATCTTTCTCTCCGAAGCGGCCGTGCGACTCGACGACGACCGGCTGCGTGCCACCGCACTCGGCGCGATCCGCCACGCGTTCGATCACGCCGACCGCATCGCCCCGGAGCTCCGTGACGGGCTCTACGCGGGTCAGATCGGGATCGCCTACGCCGCGGCGCGGATCGCGGGTCGGATCGGCTCCGAGGTCGCGCAGGAGGGCGCCCACGAGATGCTCCACGCGTGGCGGCGCAGCCGCGGGAATCCCACGGCGCCGGACGTCTTCGGAGGCTGCGCGGGTGCCGCGACCGGCCTGGTGGCGCTCACCGAGCTGATCGACGAGCCCTGGATCCTCGAGACGGCGACGGAACTTGGTGAGGTCCTGATCTCGAGGGCAAACAGCTCGCCCGAGGGATGGTCCTGGCCGGATGCCGACGAAGCCGCCAACCACGATCTCTGCGGCTTCTCGCATGGCACCGCGGGGATCGGTCACGCGCTGTTCGAGCTCTTCGGCGCGACACGCGACGCCCGCTTTCGCGAGGCCGGCGAGCGGGCGTTCGACTATGAGCAGTGGTGGTTCGAGCGCCGTTCCGGGACGTGGCCCGACCTGCGCGGCGTCGCGCGAGCGGCAGGCTGGGACGCCCCCTCGCCGGCCGCGGGCTCGTGGTGTCACGGCGCGCCGGGCATCGCGCTATCGCGGCTGCGGGTCGAGCAACTCGTGTCGCCCGGGGCGAAGCGCCGCGACGCGGACGCCGGGCTCGCGATCACCCAGGAGCTCGCCTCGCGCCTCACATCGCGCGTCCCCGACGACTTCTCGCTGTGCCACGGGGCCGCGGGTGTCGCCGACGTGCTCCTCTATGCAGCGGAGTCCCGGCGCGGTCGTCCACAGGACCTCTTCAGGCTCGCGGCCGACATCGGCCTGCTGGGCATAGAGCGCTACTACCTAACGGGAGCCGGCTTCCCGTGCGGCCTGCCCGAGGGGCAGACGCCCGGCCTCTTCCTGGGTCTCGCGGGGATCGGCCTGTTCTACTTGCGACTGGCTGATCAAGGCGTCGCCACTCCGCTCATCGTCCACTCGCGCGCGGCGCTTGACAGCCCCGGACCGCCGTCCTAGAGTCGGAGTCCGACCCGGAAGCGAGGTGAGTCCATGAACGACCTCGTGGACCTCGAACCTGACGACATCGTGGAGGATCTCGAGTCGCGCGCGGGTGAGACGCCTGACCTCCTTGCGCTGGCGGGGTTTCTCGGCGAAGCCCATGGGGAGGGCGCCGCGGAGCGGGTCCGGCTCTACGCGGATCCCTCGCTGCATCGTTGGGTGGAGATCGAACGCAGCGCCATCCGCAAGCGGGAGCGAATCTCGACGGAGCGGGGCGCGCTGGCCCCGGCCACCGTGATCTGGGTGGACGGCCAACCTCTGCGGGAGGAGTTCGAGGAAGTGCCGGAGCGGCTGCAGCTGGAGTTCCTGAACGACCGGGCGGAGCTGTGGATCGAACCGCCGAGGAGCATGCTCGAGGTCGTCGAGTACATGAAGATGTCGGCCGACTACTACTACGGCGGCATGACAAAAAACAGCATTCGGCCCCGCTATCACTGCTGAGATCAGCCGTCGCTCGGTAGGAAGCGCTGCCGGTCGACCGCGCTGAGCTGAAGGTCGGCGCGTGTGCGCGCGAGGCGCAGGACCGCGGCAAGCGGTCCACAGACCTCGCACGGCGTGAACCGCAGGATGCCGTCGGACCCGGCGCTGACGACCTCGCTCCCGTCAGGGCTGAAGGCAGCACCGGTTGCACTCCCGAGGTGTGTGTACAAAAGCACGAGCGTCTCGCCTCCGGACGCGTCCCAGACCCGGACCGTCCCGTCCTGCCCGGCGGTCACCACGCGGTCGCCCCCCCGGTCGAACTCGGCGGAGTACACGGGACCCTCATGTCCGCGCATGATCACCGAGCGCCCGTCGTCGAGATTCCAGACCCGCACCGTGCCATCCGCACCCGCCGTCACGACCCGCGAGCCGTCCTCGCTGTATGCCGCCGAGTCGACCGCCTCGCTGTGCCCGCGTAGGGTTCGCTCGAGCGTCCCGGTCGCGGCGCTCCAGATCCGAGCCGTGCCGTCCTCGGAGGCGCTGAGTATGTGATTCCCGTCGGGACTGAACGCGACGTCCAGCACGTTCCCGCGGTGGCCTCGCAGCACGAGACGGTCGTCACCGTCGGTCCGCGCGACGAAGATCCGTTTGTCCGGATCCGTGCCGGCAAACACGATCCTGTCTCCGGATGCATCGAAGGCGGCCGCGTTCTTCCGGAAGCGGGGGGCTTGGATGAGCCGTGACCCACCCCGCTCCAGGTTCCAGATCCGTACGGTGCCGTCGAAAGATGCACCGATTACCTGCGTGCCGTCGGGCGCGATGTTTGCCGTGTTGGGCGCGTTCTGACCGCGCAGCCGTCGCAGAGATCCGCTCGCGACGTTCCAGACGCGGACGGTGCCGTCGGCGCCGCCGCTGACGACCGAATCCCCGTCGCGACTGAAGCTCACCCCGTTGACTGGGCCGCGCAGCATCGATGTCGCCGCCGGCTGCCAAAGGCGGAGGGCGCCGTCCTCCCCGGCGCTAACGACGGCGGTACTACCGGGCACGAAGTCGGCCTGCAGCGACCGGCCGCGATGTCCCTTCAGCTCACCAAGGGGCGGGCCCCCGGCGGCGTCCCATAGGCGCACCACGCCGTCTTCTCCCGCCGTGAGCAACCGGCGGCCGTCGGCGCTGAACCGCACCGAAAACACCGCCTGGCGCTCCGCGCGGAAGCTGATCGGGCGGCCACGGCCGCTCGCGGCCCAGATGCGGATGATCCCGTCCTCTGCAGCCGTGGCGACCCGGCCATCGCGCGCGAAAGCGACGCTCTGTACGGCGCTCGGGTGCGGCAGCACGATCGAGGTTCCGGCCGCGATGTCCCATATGCGCGCGGTACGGTCGGCAGCCGCACTCACGACGCGGCTGCCGTCGCGGTTGAAGCGAGCGGCGTAGACGAGGTCGCTGTGCCCGCGCAGCACCGTGACCCGACCGCGACCATCGGCCGGGATCACGCGAACGGTGCCGTCCACCATCGGAACCACGAGCCGGCTTCCGTTAGGGCTGAACTGGACGCTGTTCCCGTAGTTGCCCGAGTCGCCCCGGAGCAGGATGCGGCGGTCACCCCCGTCTGCGTCGTAGAGCGCGACGATGCCATTCACGCCTACGGTCGCCACCTGCTGGTCGTCGGGACTGAGGTCGACACCGTAGATGGCGTCCCCGCGATTCTCGATCGTCGTCACCGGGCGCCCGCCGTCGACACTCCAGATGCGCACGGCGCCATCCCCGCCCCCTGTCACGATCCGCGTCCCGTCGCGACTCGGCGCCATCGCAAACACCCACCCATCGTGCGCGCGCCGGACACCGGTGCCGCGAGCTGCGAACGTGGCCTGGCGCACGACGTTCCCTGCCTGCTCCGTGTCCCGTCGGTCGAGTGCGCGCAGGCCGAGCGCGAGCGCGAGGCTGGGATCGGCGTCGAGGAAGCTTGTCGCCGAGCCGCCAACTCTCGCGACGCGGCGATGTCGCGCTGGCGCTCCGCCTCCCGTCCCTGGGACAGCGCGATGATCGCCACCGCGGTGATCGCGGCGAGCGCCACGGTCAGCCCGGCGAAGGCGATCCGGATGACGCGTCGTCGGGCCGTCCGCTCGGCGTGCCGGCGCCCGTGGCTCGCGTCGAGAAACTCGCGCTCGGCCTCGTTCAGCGTCGGCTCGTGGGTGTCGCGCCACTCGACCGCCTCGGTCAGCCGGCTGCCGCGGAACAGCGCCCCGTCGTCGCGGTCGAGACGTTGCCACTCCTCACACGCGGACGTCACGCCGCGATGAATTCGCAGACCTTCGCGATCCTGCTCGATCCACCCATGCAGCCGCGGCCACTCGCGCAACAGCGCCTCGTGGGCAACCTCGACGCTGCCCGCCGTCACCGTGAGCAGGCGCCGGTCCGTGAACAGCTCGATGACCCGGGCAACGTCCTCCCGTTGGTCGGTCTCCAGCTCGGCGAGCGGAACGCGCCGGCGCTCGACGGCGCCCCCGGCGCCCTCCGCGGCCAGCCGAACCAGCGTGCTGCGCGCGACAACCTGCTGTGCGGCGTCGAGTTGGCCGTACGCGTCCTCGGCGAGCCGTGCCACCGCGCCGCGCACGCCGCCCGTGTGCTCGTACGCGGCGTGTCGCAGGCGCCGGCCGTCGCGCTGCTGCCAGAGCTCCAGGAGCGCCGTCGACAGCAGAGGAAGCGCGCCGGGCTCGCCCTCGACGTCGGCCACGAGCGCGTCGGTGAGCTCTGGCTCGACGCGGAGGCCCACGCGCGCAGCCGGACGCTCCACCGCCTCGCGGAGCTCGTCGCGGCGCATCGAGGTGACCAACACGTGGTTGGCGGCGAGCAGGCTCGACAGGTCGGGATAGGCGGCGCAGCGCTCGTAGTGGTCCGCCCGGACCGCGAGCACCACGATGCAGCGGCCCCGGGTGTCTCGGGCCGCGTGCACGAGTGAGGCGATGAACGCGGCGCGCTCCTGCTCGTCGGCGCACGCGGTGAAGGTCTCCTCGAACTGATCAACCGCAAGCACGACGCGGCTGTCGTCGCTGATGCCCGCGCCCGCGCGGTTCAGCTCGTTCAACGGGTGCTCGCCGGGCCGCATGAGTACCTGCTCCCACTCCTCGCTGCCAGGCAGCACGCCCCCGGCCAGGGCCGGCATCAGGCCGGCCCGAAGGACCGAGGACTTGCCGCTTCCCGAGGGTCCGACGAGGCCGAGCAGCGGCGCGCCGACGAGCCGCGCGACGAGCTCCGCGATGAGCCGCTCACGGCCGAAGAAGTACTCAGCGTCGTCGACCTCGAAGGAAGCCAGGCCCTTGAACGGGCACACCACTGTGGCCTCGTCGTCGGCGAGCACGGCGACGCTCTCTCGTGCCGCTTGGAGGTCGACGACCTCGCCCGCCAGCTCAGCCTCCATCGATCGCAGCTCGACGCGGCCGACCGCGGTGCGCGCGGCGACGGCGCCGACCCGGCGTGCCGCCTCGCGCCGGGCCCACTGGCTGGCAACCTCATGGACGCGTCGCGGGACGCCGCCGCTGGCCTCGAGCAGCCATTCGGCCGGCGGCACCGCGTCGGCTTGCGCCGGGACATAGACGCCGGCGATCGCAGCGACGGCGATGGCGTCGAGGGGCTCGAGCGCAAGCGCGGCGTCAGCGCCGCGAAACGCAAGCGCCTCTGGGTGCTCCGCGGTCGCGACTAGGAGCACCGGGAAGCCGGTGATGGCGCCCGCCAGGTCCTCGAGCTCTGTACGCACGTCCGCGCCGGCCTGGTCGGCATCATCGACGACCACCAGCGTGGGACCGGCCGCCTCGTGCGCACGGCTCAGTGTCGCGACGACCGCATCGGCGGGAGCCGCCCCGGATGCGTAGTACACATCGGCGGCCTCCCGGTGGACCTCGTTGGCCAACTCGGCCGCCAGTCGGCTCTTGCCGATCCCGTGCTTGCCGCTGAGCACGACGAGCGCTCCGGTGCCGCTTCGAGCTCGTTCCCAGCACTCACGCAGGCACGCGAGCTCGGCACCACGGCCCGCGAGCGGTGGCGCCCGGGCGGTGTCGAGCTCGTCGGGCAGGTCGGCCAGGACCGCGGGTGGCTCGAGCGAAGCGTCCTGGCGCAGGACAGCCTCGTGAAGGCGGCGGAGCTCCGGCCCGGGCTCCACGCCAACCTCGGCCACGAGCCCGCGGCGCGCCTCGCGATAGGCCTCGAGCGCATCGGTCTGCCGCCCGCACCGGTACAGCGTGAGCATCAGCTGCCCGGCGAGCCGCTCGCGCGTTGGGTGCATGGTCACGAGCCGCTGCAGCTCCCCAACGAGGGCGGCGTGCCGGCCGGCGGCGAGGTCGGCCTCCACACGTGCCTCCAGCGCGCTCAGCCGCTGCTCGTCAAGCCGCGCGATCTCCGGAGGCGCGAACGGCTCGAAGGCCAGATCGGCGAGCGGCGGTCCTCGCCACAGCGCGAGCGCCTCACGCAGGATGGTCCCCGCGTGCTCCGGCTGCCCGGCGTCGAACGCCCGGCGGCCGTCCTCGACGAGGCGCTCGAAACGCTGCGCGTCGAGCTCGTCTGCATCGAGGCGCAGGCGATAGCCCGCCGGTGTCGTCGCAACGATCTCTGGGTCGTCGAGCGCCTTGCGCAACCGTGAGACGTGCACTTGCACCGTCTTCGCGGCGTTGGCCGGAGCGTCCTCGCCCCAAAGCGCGACCGCCAACCGCTCCGCGCTCACCGGCTCGTTTGCGTTCAGCAGAAGCATGGCCAGCACCGAGCGCGGCTTTACCCCTCCCAGCGCGACCGCGCCGTGATCACTACGCACTTCAAGCGGACCGAGGATTCGAAAATCCATCGTCGTGCGCGACGCTACTCCGTCCGGGGCGGGCCGGATACCCCTTGGGCGCCTGCGCCCAACTGCTTCCCAACGCGGCCTGCGCATCATGGGCCTCGGGGCGCCGACGAGATGCCGGCGCCCCGCGTCGGGCTAGACGGCCACGCGGCGGGCACGCACGCGAGCGTGGCGTGCGAGCCCTGCGCCGCCGGCAGCGATGCCGGCACCGGCAAGCCCGATGCCCAGCACGAGCCAGATGCCGTCGTCGTCGCCGCCGTGCGCCGTGGCCGGCACGGCCGGCACGGCCCGCGGGTGCGGCACGGCCGCGTCGGGCTCGGGGTAGAACGGCCCCTTGGGGTACACGAGCCCCCTCGGGGGGTCGGGCTGTGCCTCCGGCGCCGGCGTCCCGAACCGGTCGATGCGGTCGAGCGGCTTGGCGACAGCCGTCGAGGCGGCGAGCGCGCTCGCCGCCACGGCGGCGGTGAGCGAGTACTTCAGAGTGCTGCGATGCGTCATGGCGATGCTCCTTTGCGGCGCGATGAACGAGATGCGACCACCATCCGCGGACGCGCCTACAGAAGGCTTGCAATGCACCGACACCGGCTAAGAGATCCCACCTTTCGCGGCGATCTCGCCCTGATTCGGACGGAACCAGGCCGCAAAGGCCGTGAAACCTCCGATGAATGTCGTTGACTTGCTCGCCGTCGATCGCAAGAATCCCGGGTGCTCAACGGGAGGGAGCGACGATGGTGCGCGCAGGGGCGCTCGTAACGGCGGGATTGATCGGACTGGTGGCGGCAGCGCCGGCGAGCGCGGAAACGACCGCCTGGAGCCGGCATGGGTTCGATGTCGACACGTCCAACGTCGTGCGGCGCTCGAACATCGTGCTCGACCGGGCGCCGGTCCTCGCGACCCAGTCCATGCCGGTCGGCAACGGCGTGATGGGTGCCGCCGTGTGGGCGCAGAACGGCTTCACGGCGCAGCTCGGGCGCACCGACACGTTCCCGGACCGCCGCTCCCCCGGGCAGGTCGTGATCCCCGGCCTCGAGGCGATGACCTCCGCGTCCGACTACCGAGCGACCGTCGACCTCTACGACGCGGTCTATCGCCAGACCGGCGGCGGGATGAGCGCCACGACCTACGTGAGCGCCGACGCCGACCGCCTCGTGGTCGACGTCACGGGCGCGGACCCGGCCACGACGCAGACGGCGCAGGTGAACCTCCAGGCGGGGCGCGACCCGCAGGCCGGAGCCGCCGGCCGGATCGCGCGGCTCGCCGAGACCTGGGTGGACAACGCGCCTGACGCGGGCGGCGGCGGCAGCGGTCGGACGTTCGGGTCGCTGGCGGCGATCACCGCCGGGGGACGCGACGTCGCCGCGTCCGTGGTCGACGCGCGCACGGCGCAAGTGAGCTTCCGGCCGCGCCGGGACGGCTCATTCCGGGTCGTGGTGGCCTCGCCGCACTGGACGGGCGGGAACGCGGACGCCACCGCGAGGAGGCTGCTCCAACGCCGGACGATGACCAAGCGGCATCTGCGCTGGTGGCACCGCTACTGGGGCCGCGTCGGATTGATCAAGCTCGGCTCGCAGGACGGCGTCGCGGACTACATGGAGAACATCCGCACGATCTACCTGTACGTGAAGGCCGCCTCGGAGCGGGGTCGGTTCCCTTCGAGCCAGGCCGGCGTCAACCCCCTGTTCAACTTCACGCGCGACAACCAGCAGTGGGGCGGCGGCCACTACTGGTTCTGGAACCTCCGCATGCAGATCGCGGCGAACCTCGGCGCCGGCGTGACGGACCTCAACGCACCGGCCTTCCGGCTCTACCGCGAGAACCTCGAGAGCCTCAGGACGTGGACGCGGCTGCGCATGAACGGGCGGCCCGGCATCTGCGTGCCCGAGACGATGCGCTTCGACGGCACAGGCTGGTACCTCGCCGGCGGCAGCACGGAGACGAACGACGCGTGCGACGCGAGCGGCGCGGCCAGCTACAACAAGCGCACGCTCACGACCGGCGCCGCGGTGGCGACCTGGGTCTGGCGCCAGTACCAGGCGACCGACGACCGCGCGTTCCTGAAGGCCAACTATCCGCTGATCGCGGACGCGGCCCGCTTCCTGCTCGCCTACGCCACCGTCGGCGCGGACGGCAAGCTGCACACCTTCCCGTCCAATGCCCACGAGTCGCAGTGGGACGTCCACGACCCGATCACCGACATCACGGCGATGAAGGCGCTGTTCCCGATCACCGTCGATGCGGCCACCGAGCTCGGCGTCGACCGCGGACTCGTCGCACGGCTGCGGGCGGCGATCCCCTGGATCCCCGACTTCCCGCGGACCGACCGCGCGACCCACACGCAGCTCAAGACCGCCGCCGACGACGGCGACGGGAACACCGTCCTGGGCTTCTCATCGGACCCGACGGCCCCGTTCCGGAACAGCGAGAACCTCGACCTCGAGCCGGTCTGGCCCTACAACCTGATCGGCGACACGAGCCCGCTGTTCGACCTCGCGCGGCTGACGTACTCAGGCCGGCGCAACCGGAACTCGAATTCCTGGACCTATGACCCGGTGCACGCCGCGAGGCTCGGGCTGGGGACGGACGTCGTCGCGGGACTGAAGGCCTCGACCGCGAGCTTCCAGGTCTACCCAAACGGCCTGGCCGCGTGGAACCCAAGCCGCCAGGAGGAGCCCTATGACGAGCACGCCGGCGTGACGGCGCTCGCCATCAATGAGTCGCTGGTGCAGGACTACGACGGGATCGTGCGGATCGCGCCGGCCCTCCCACCCGGGTGGGACGCGGAAGGGACCGTGTTCCTCCAGCACCGATCCAAGGCCCACATCCAGGTCCAGGACGGCGTGATCACCACGGCGGCGATCGAGTCCGGCTCCGACCATGCCGTGCGGATCCGCAACCCGTGGCCGGGAGCGGAAGTCCAGGTCGTCGACGGCCGGCATCCGCGCCGCGTGATCGTGCCGACGACGACGAAGGCGACGTTCACGCTCCACGCGCGGCGCGGCCGGGCGTACCTGGTGCAGCGCCCGAGCGCGCCGACTGCGTCGCTCGATAAGGCGCCGATCACGGGCACGCCGGCGACCCAGGCACGCCATCTGGCCGGGTCCAAGGCGCAGATCGGCCTCGACCCGCCCGGGGTCGAGCCGCCGACGCCGTGCGCGATCCCGACCGCGAGCCCGCTCGTGGCGTGGGACCCGACCGCGGGCGACACGGTGCCGGACTCGTCCAGCTTCGATCGTGACGGCACCTGGGAGGGGACCCCGACCTACCTGGCGACGGGCCCGACCGGCAGCTCGGCGAGCCTCGACGCCGGCCGCTTCCTGCGCACCGCCCCGACGACGCTGGGCTTCCTGCGCGAAGCGACCTTCGCCGCCGAGATCAAGGTCAACCCGACCGCCGGCTACCGGCGGCTGTGGGACTGGAAGATCACCGGCGGCGGGGACGGTGACGGCTTCCTGATCGATCTGACGCCGGACGGCCAGGTGCGCATCATCACCTCCGGCCGCGGCGTCACCACCGACGCGGTGCTCCCGACGGGCCGGTTCGTCGACCTCGTGATCACGGCCGGCGGCGACGGCAAGCTGAACGTGTACGCCGACGGCGCGCGGATCGGCGGCGGCGACCTCCCCGACCTGGGCATCAACGGGTGTGCGGCCGCCGAACTGCGCTTCGGCGCCGACCAGGGCGGTGGCCAGCGGATCAGCGCCGAAGTCGACCGGACTGCGGTCTTCCCGACCGCGCTAGCGGCCGCGGACATCGGCCGCTGGCAGACGCTCGCGTTCGAGGGCTAGCCCCTGCCGCAGCCGTCCTTCTTGCTGGTCTTGACCGTCCCGGCATCCGTGACCAGCTCGAGGCGGTAGCGGCGTCCGCTCCCGCAGCGCTTCGTCGAGCGCAGGTGCTCGGCGAAGAGCTCGATGGCGCTCGCGTTCAGGCCGAGCTGCCCGAGGTTCAGCACAAGCTTCTGCCCGTAGCCGCCGGACGCCGGATAGATCGTGCCGGTGCCGAAACCGACGAGCCTGTCGCCGCGACGCGCGCGCAGCCACACCTTGCGTCGTCCGCCCGACTGCTTGGGCCCGGCAAACGAAAAGTACCCCGTGGTGTTCGGATCGTTCAACCGCCCACTCATGATCCGCGAGCAGCGCTTCCAATTGTCGAGCGTGAGCCCGCGGGCCGAGCTCCGGCTGCACGCGCGCTTCGGGTTGAACGAGACGCCCTTGGGCAGCGTCACGCTCAGCCGCTTCGGGATTCTCCCGGCGTTGGACGGTGCCGACCCGCCCAGGAAGAGGCCCTTCCCCTGCTTCTCGAACGACATCCCGCCGGGGCTGGTGTTGGAATCGGCGGCCGCCGTTGTCTTGGCGACGCACTCGGCGAGCGTCACGAACTCGGCGGTCGCGGCGGGCTCCGGCGGCTGGTATCGATCCCAGAACCAGGCCCGCTCCTTGTTCTGGTTCGCCGCTGTGCTCCGGGTGCAGTTGTGGAACGGCTTCGACCCGCTGGGCGGGTTCGCGTCGTGCGAGATCCTGAAGTCGCACACATAGTAGGTGCTGTCGCTGCCGCCGCAGCCGCCCTTCACCGCGACGCCGTTGTAGACCACGTATCCGTCGTTCACGGCGTTGTCGCCGGTGTGGCACGGAAATGGAGGCATTGCCATCGCGTCAGCCGCGCAGTTCGCGCCCGGGCTGACGGTGGTGATGAACGCGGCCCCCTCGTCGACCCACGCAGGCCGCGCGGCCGCGACGCCGGCTGGGATAAGGCAGAACGCGACGGTGCTGGCGGCGAGTATGGCTCGGAGCATCGGCGGACCCTCGCAGAAATCCGGAGTCCGGTGCATCGAACTACGCAAGAGTCCAGGCCGGGCGCTACCACCACGGGCGCTCGTGCGCGCGGTCGGTGCCTCCCGTCTCGTCGAGCGCGTCGAGCGCAGCGATGTCCTCGTCGGAGAGCGTGAAGTCGAAGATCTGGGCGTTCTCCTCGATGCGGTCCCGGTGCGTCGACTTCGGGATGACGACCAGCTCGCGCTGCACACACCAGCGCAGCAGCACCTGGGCCGGGGTGCGTCCCACGCGCTCGGCGATCTGCCGCACCTGCTCGTCCGAGAGATGCCGGCCGGTACCGAGCGGGCTGTACGCCTCGAGTGCCACGCCGTGCTGCTCGCACGCCTCGAGCAGCTGCCGCCGGTACTTCAACGGGCTGAACTGCACCTGGTCGACGACCGGCCGGCTCTCGGCGGCCGCCGTCACCTGCTCGAGCTCGCTCACGTTGAAGTTCGAGACCCCGATCGAGCGCGCATAGCCGCGCTCGCGCGCACCCTCCATCCCCGGCCACGCCCACGTCGGGCCGCCCTGCGGCCAGTGGATGATGTAGAGGTCCACCTGGTCGACGCCCAGCCGCTGCAGGCTCCGCTGAGCCTCGGCCGCGGGTCCTTCTTCGCCGGATAGAACTTCGTGGTGATGAACACCTCCTCGCGCGGCACGCCGCTCTCGCGCAACCGCGGCCGACGCTCTCCTCATTGCCATACGCCTGCGCGGTATCGATGTGGCGGTAGCCGAGCTCGAGAGCCAGCGAACCGCGTTCACGCACTCGGGCCCGTTCGGCACCTGCCAGACGCCGAGGCCCAGCAGAGGGATCTCGTTGCCGTCCGCGAGCACTCGCGCCCGCCCGTCCGCGGTCACTCCTCCAGCCGCCATGCCGCCTCCCTCGTCTTGAAGATCGGATCTCGATCCTACGAGGGACGCTTGCGCCCGACGCGCTAGGCGCCGAAGTCGGAGAGGTCGAGGTTCGCGAGCCGCTCGGGGTCGGCCAGGATGTCCAGCTCGACGACCCTCCCGTCGACGACCGTGAGGGCTGCGACGGTGATCGGCGCTCCGTCCCCTACAACCACGAAGCCGGCAACGCCGTTGACCAGCGCCGGCCGGGCGAATGCGGCCCGCGGCGCGTTCTGGATCGCATGCCTCGAAACTGCCTCGACCCCGCGGACGGTCGTCGGCGCGATCCCGCCGCCGGTGTCCGCGCGCAGCACGACGTCGGGGTGCAGCAGGGCGACCAGGTCCTCGAAGCGCCCGTCACGTGCGGCCGCAAGGTAGGCATCGACGACCTCGCGTTGACGCCGCCGGTCCGGATCCGGGACCGGAGCCGACCCGCGGACGCGGCGGCGCGCCCGGCTCGCAAGCTGTCGTGAGGCCTCGGGCGTCCGGCCGACGATTGTGGCGATCTCGCTGAAGGAGACCGAGAACATGTCGTGCAGGACGAAGGCGAGTCGCTCAGCCGGCGTCAGGGTCTCGAGAACGACCAGGAGCGCCAGGCCGACCGAGTCGGCGAGCATCGTCTCGTGCTCGGGGTCGAGCTCTTCGTAACGCGCGACCACCGGCTCCGGCAGCCGCCCCTCCTCGAACGGATCGTCGCGCCGCGCGCGCCGGGCACGCAGCATGTCGAGCGACACCCGCGCCACGACGGTGGTCAGCCAGCCGCCGAGGTTCTCGATCCCTTCCTCGCTGGAACGGTGAAGCCGCAGCCAGGACTCCTGCACGGCGTCCTCGGCCTCCGGCACCGACCCAAGCATCCGGTAGGCGACCGCCGTCAGGTGGTCCCTGTGCGCTTCGAACTCGCTCGCCAGGTACTCCTCGCGCTGCATGTCACATCTCCGCGTCGCTGTTCGTCATGGGGGATGACGAACGGAACGCGACCAATGTGACAGCGCTCATCGATTCGTGATCGACCGCAGCCGACTGGCGACTGCCACACCAGCCTGAGCTTTCGCTTACAGGCCCGCGGGGTGGCGAGCGACGTAGCGCGAGGCGTCGGTCCACTCGTTGACCCAGCGTGAGCCCGTCTGGGCGCGCGCGACGGTGTCGAAGCGGATGCCGGCGACGCGCATGAAGACGTGGGTCGGGCTCGCGTAGATCGTCACCCACTTGCCAGCGCCCGGCTCGCCCCAATGCATGAACTGGGCAGCGACGAGCGAGTGGTCGAGCAGGCCGGCTGACGCGAGCACGAACGAGACCGAGCCCGAGCAGTCGTAGCCGCGGTCGAGCCACTTGCCGTGCCCGCCGCCCCAGACGTACGGGCTGCGCGCGATCCCGTCGCCGGCCAGGATGATCTCGCGCACGGCCTGCGGGGCTTCCAGCGGCGGCACGGCGACGCCGTTGGGCAGCGCCCGCGCCTGGGTCACCGAGCCGCCGAGTCGCCTGTCGGAGGAGGACGGCTTGTCGCCCCGCGTCGCGGCGCGGGTCGGCACCGGATCGGTCGCGAGTACCGGGTCGGCCGTTGTCGATGCGCGGGGCTTGGGATCGGCCCCGCCGGCAACCGGCGTTACGACCGTCGGGTGCAGCGCAGGCATCGGCGGGAGGCCGCTGGGCTTGGGGACGGCAGGGCGCGCCGACGCGACGGCGGGCTGCGCCGACGCGGTCGGATGGCTGGGCAGACTGAACGCGACGCCGGCGGCGGCCGCGACGAGGGCCGTCGCGATCCCCGCGGCTGCTCTGCGGCGAGACAAGGGCACTGCCCTCTCTATCGGTCTACGGCGACACCACCTGAACGCGCTCGGGCGCTCGCGGCGACGAGCACGATCGCCGGCGGGATCGTTGCCGGCAGGACGTCATAGATGAGGAACAGCTGATCCCAGCAGAGCGACACGACGATCAGCGCCGCGGCGGCTGCGAGCTGCGGGCCGTGCTCCACGGCGAGGATCCCGCCGACGACTGCCGCGGCGAAGAAGTCGCCGTACCCAAGCCCTGCGGTGCCGAACGACGCGGACTGAAGCTGCGGCAGCCCGATCCCCGGCGCGGCCGCCACGAGCACGGCATTCGGGCCCTGCAGGTGATTGGAGAACACGAGCGCCGCGTCAACGGCGGCCATCGCGACGATGCCGATCTTGAGCAGCGCCAGCGGCGCGGCTCCGGCCAATAGCCGACCAACGGTGACCGCTGAGCCCACGATCAGAGCGATCGTCGCGATCTCCCCTGCCGTGGTGTCCGGCGTGATCCAGGCGATCGCCAGGAGGGCGACCGCGAGCGCGGCAAGCGGCGGCCGAGCGCCACGCGCCGCCCAGCCGAGCGCCAGCGCGCATCCCACCGGCACGAGCACCAGCGCCACCCATGTGAGCACGTCGGCCGTCCAAGGCACCAGCGCGATCGCGGCCACGACAACCGCGATCGACAACGGCAACACCAGCGCCCACGCGCGTGTGCGCAGCCGCCCCAACCACACGGGGAGACCCGTCGCCGGCAGCACCACGCAACTCGCCTGGGCGGCGATCAGGACGAAGTTGTCAGCCGAGAACCACATCGCTCGAACACACAGACGATGCGGTCGAAGCTACCGCACCGTAGCCGCCGTTGAGGGAGCTAGTGGCGGTCGAGCTCGCGCGCGTCTGGCTCGGTCTCTTCTCTCCTCCGCCGACCCACCCGGCCTCGGGCCATCGCTTTCTCGATGGAGGGGCGTTGAGGGACTCCCACGCTGCGTAGTTGACACGCGTGGACCGGGCTGTAGGGTCGCGAAAGAGGGTGCGCCGGTACGCACTGGGCGTTGTAAAAACACGGAGGGTGTGGGATGCATCACCGGCTTCGAGCGACCGCGTTTGCCATCGCTCTCGCAGCGTTCAGCGTCACGGTCGGGACGGCATCGGCCGCTCCACCGCTCAGCTACGACCAGGAAGCGGTGAGCAGGCTCAACGCGGCCAACGGCGTCGAGACGATCCGCCACCTCGCCGTGGACATCGGCCCGCGGCGCAGCGCGACGCCCGAGGAGCGCGTGGGCGCCGAGTACCTCAAGGGCGTCCTCGAGACCTACGGCTTCGAGGTGCAGTTGCAATCGGTGCCGTTCACCGGGACTCGCAACACCGCCAAGGTCACGTCCCCGAACGCCACGCTGCCGAACGGTCCCAACTGGCAGATGAGCTCGTCCCTCAGCGGCAAGATCACCGGTGACAGCGCCCCCCTCGAGGCGCCCGTCGTGTACGCCGGCACCGGCGCGACCGCCGCCGACTTCCCAGCCGACAGCGCCGGCAAGATCGTCTTGATGGATCAGGGCGCCACCACCGCGGCCCGCAACACGCAGGTTGCTAACGCGGTCACAGCCGGCGCCGTCGCCGTGATCCTCGCCGGGACCGGCGCGACCTCGGCGCCGACGACGACGATCACGATCACCCCCGCGCGGCCCGACCTCCCGATCCTCGGCGGCGGTCGTGCGCACCTGGACTGGATCAAGGGCCTCCTGGCCGCCGGCCCGCTGACGCTGCGGCTCGTCACCAACAGCTACGTCAACCACCCGCGCACGAACGTGATCGGCATCCGCAAGGCGGTCGGCGACCCGACCGGGACGACGGCGCCGATCGTGATGGTGGGCGCCCACATCGACAGCGTGCTCGGCGCTCCCGGCGCGCATGACGACGCCAGCGGCAACGGCGCCACGATGGAGATGGCGCGCGTCTTCAGCCAGTTCCCGCTCGACAAGGAGATCCGCGTCGGCGGCTTCGGCGGCGAGGAGGACGGCCTCGTGGGCGCCGCTGCCTACGTCGCCACGCTCACCGCGGCGGAGCGCGCGCGCTTCGTCGGCGAGTGGCAGATGGACATGGTCGCCACCCCCTACGCGCCCGCCGAGTTCTGGGCCCTGGTGCCGAACGGCGAGATCAATTTCGTCGTCGACCAGGCCTACAAAGCCGCCGGCCGCGCCGGGTTCGGCGGTCTCCAGAACTGCTTCCTCGGCCAGAGCGACCATCAGGCGTTCTTCAACGCCGGCATCCCCGCCTCGCTGTTCATCTGGCTCAACTACCGCAAGCCGCTGCTCCCGCAGACCTGCACGAGCGGCCCGTTCAACAACCCCGACTACACGACCGAGCCGGAGTACCACCGGCCGACCGACGGCATGAACAACATCAGCCCGGAGCGGCTCCAGACCTCGCTCAACGTCGTGGGCGGCGCCGCCATCCACAGCGCGTTCAACAAGGTCACGTTCACGGTCAGCAACGGGACCGGGCAGCCGGTCGCGGGCGCCAAGGTCAGCGCTGACTGCGGTGACGGTGTTCGCAACCTGGGCGAGAGCGGCGCCGGCGGCATCGCAGAGGTGTTCGTCCCGCACGCGACCTGCGACTTCAGGGTCGCGAACGGCAGCGCCGTCGGCATCGCCGACGACGTGGCGGTCGCAGGCGACCGGGCGCTGGTGATGAATCTGACGGGCGCCCCGGGCGACGTCGGCGGCACCGTGCCCGCCACACTCGCGCTGGCGGTCGGCCCGCCGGCCACCTTCGGCGCGTTCGTGCCCGGTGTCGGCCGGGACTACCTCGCGTCAACGACGGCGAACGTGATCAGCACCGCGGGCGACGCGGTCCTGAGCGTCGCCGACCCGAGCAGCATCGGGACCGGGCACCTGGTGAACGGCACCTTCGTCCTTCCGCGGCCGCTGCAGTCGAGGGCGCGCAACGCGGCCAACACGGGCACGGCGTACAACAACGTCGGCTCGTCCGCGAGCCCGCTCAACCTGCTCAGCTACGACGGCCCGATCTCCAACGACGCGGTCTCGCTGGAGTTCAGGCAGACGATTGGCGCCAACGATCCGCTGCGCACGGGGACCTACAGCAAGACGCTCGTCTTCACGCTGTCGACCACGTCCCCGTAGGTATTCGCAACGAGAGGGCGGCGTCGAGGCGTCGCCCTCTCACGCGGTGAGTAGGGCCGCGATCTCGTCGGTGGTCGGGAGCGCCTCGAGCGCGCCGCGGCGGAGCGTGGACTGAGACCCCACCCGCACCGCGTCGCTCGCCGCTTCGACAAGCGAGGACCCGCCGGCGAGTCCGGCCGCGAGGCTTCCGCAGAACGCGTCCCCGGCGCCGGTCGTGTCGACGGCGCCGACCCGCGGCGCCGGTACGTGGGTCGCTCGACCGTCGTCGATGACGAGCGCGCCCGACTCACCCATCGTGACGACCACGGCCAGGCCGTCCGCGAGCATGCGGCCGCGCGCGGTGATGTCCTCGAGCGTCCGGGGAACGTCGCCGCCGGTCAGCGCGCCGAGCTCCGGCACGTTCGGAACCAGCACGTCGACGTGCCGGAGCAAGTCGTTCGGCAGCGACCGTGCCGGCGCCGGGTTCAGGACGACCTGCGCCTCCGTCCCGGCGACGGCCTCCATCACGGCCTCGAGCGGGATCTCGAGCTGCATGAGGACCACGTCCGGAGCCGGCAGCCGACCGAGCTGCCGATCGACGTCGGCGGCGGTGAGCATGCCGTTCGCGCCCGGGATCACGACGATGGTGTTCGCGCCCTCCGGGTCGACGGTGATGTGGGCGGTGCCGGTGGGCGCGTCGTCGCGCACGCGGATTCCGCTGACGTCGATCCCCTCCGCCGCCAGCGCGTCGGTGAGCCGACGCCCGTCGGAGTCGGCGCCGACGCAGCCGACCATCGCAACGTCGACGCCGTGCCGCACCGCGGATACGGCCTGATTGGCGCCCTTGCCGCCCAGCGCTCGGCTGTTGCCGCCGGCGAGAAGCGTCTCGCCGCGGCGCGGCAGCCGGACGACCTCGGCCACGAGATCGAGGTTGAGACTCCCGACGACGATCACGCCACTCATCGCAACCCGCTCCCCACCGCCGAGTCTGCAGCGACGCCCGCCAGAACCGCGGCGCCGCGCGCAGTTGCCTCCTGGACCGGTGACCACTCGATCGGACCCAGGCGCTCTTCTTTGACCGCGCGTGCGGCGGCGCCGCGCACGCCACCGCCTGTCGCAACGATCCG
Source organism: uncultured Solirubrobacteraceae bacterium (assembly GCA_963792385.1). GTDB lineage: Bacteria > Actinomycetota > Thermoleophilia > Solirubrobacterales > Solirubrobacteraceae > DASSUW01. The sequence continues at coordinate 952,639 of CAWBVZ010000007.1, forward strand.
CGACCGCGGCCCGCCGACCGCGTCGCAGCGGCCGAGCGTCGCGGCGCTGAGGTCGGCTCCCGCCTCGAGTGCAGCGCGCCAGACGTGGGCTCGGCTCATCCCGGGCACGATGCCGTGCAGCGTCATCGGACCAGCTTCGCCGACGCCTTTCAAGCGCAGCGAACGGGCCTCCGGTCCAAGCGCGGCGGCGGCGGTGCTGAGCGCGTCGCGGTCGGCCTGACCGTCGACGCCGAGCAACCCGAGCACCGTTGCCAGCCCCACGTTGAGCTCGTTGCCGCCGAGCAGCGCCCAGCGCTCCGGGATGACATGCCAGCCGACGGTCACGCCGTTGGCGACGGCATCGACGATCCGCTCCGGCTCAAGCGGCTCCCGGATGCTGCGCACGAACACGTCGGCGGTACCCGAGGAGTGCAGGACATCGCCTTCAGCGGTCGCCCCCGCCCCGACCGTCGCGGCCACATGATCGTGCCCGGCTACGGCGATGACGGCGTCACGTGCTTCGGGCAGGGCGTCGCCGACGCGCCCGACTGGCGTGGCCGCGGGGACGAGCTCCGCTAGGAAGCCGTCCGGCACGCCGAGCCAGGCCAGCGCCTCGGGCCACCATTCGCGGTCGCGGAGCGAGAGCATCCCCGTCCGCGACGCCAGCGACAGCTCGGCGACGTCGGCGGCGCCGAGCGAGCGCGCGACCCACTCGGGCACGCCGAGCCAGCGAACCGCGCCGGTCGCGCCGGGATCATGGGCGAGCTGCCACCGGAGCTTGGCCAGCGTGCACAGCGGTGACGCCGGCAGGCCGGTCTGCGCAGCGAACCGGCCGCGGCCGATCTCGTCCGCAACGGCCCGCGCCTCCTCCGTCCCGCGGACGTCGTGCCACGCGATCGCCGGACCCACCGGCTCGCCGCGGCGATCGAGCAGCACGCCCGTCTCCGCCATGCCCGCGATCCCGAGCGCTGCCACGACGCCCGCCGGGGAATCGCCGAGCGCCCGCGAAGCGACCGCGAGCGCAGTGCTCACGATCGCGCGTGGGTCGAGCTCGGCTCCCGTCGGCACGGGCGTCCACGGCGTCCGCTGGCGGGCCGCGCCGAGCTCCTCGCCCTCGGAGTCGAGCACGACCGCCTTGCAGAACGTCGTGCCGACATCGATGCCGACGAGCAACTGCCGCATGGTTATCCCGCTGCGTCGACGATGGTCAGGAGCTCCTCCATGCGGCGGCGAGCGACGCCGTCGAGGAACTGCCTGCGCTCGGCGGCGGGCCGGCCAACGGCCTCCTTCCACAGCGATCGCCCGGCGATGAAGCCGTCCGCGCCACCGTCCATCGCATCGCGGAGCTGCCCGCAGAACGCGTCGTGGTCCACGCCGGCCGAGAGCACCGCCCACGGAACGTCGATCGCGTCGGTCACGCGCCGGCACGCGCTCGCGCTGCCCGGGTACTCGAGCTTGAGGACCTTCGAGCCGCACTCCTGGAGGAACACCGCGCCGTCGATGACGAGGTCCGCCTTGCGGGCCGCGAACTGCTCCGGGCTCTCGTCGTCCAGCCGGTAGGTCATCAGCTCGATGACGCACAGGAGGTCGGCGCGGCCGCAGTCCTCGAGCGCCTCCCGGACCATGCCGGCGGTGTAGCCGTCGAGGTCCTCCCGGTCGGCGCGCAGGAACGCCATCACCTTCGCCGCGTTGGCGCCGCGCGCCCGTGCGCCCTCGGCGCCGAGGCCCGAGATCAGTGAGGACCGGCGGAGCCCGTCCTCTTCCTCGTGGCCGTCCGCCTCGATCCGCACGAGCAGCCCCACGTCACGCGGGAGCACGTCGCGATCGACGATGTCGGGGAGCGACACATCGGGGTCGAGCAGCACCGCGCTGGCCTCGCGCCCGACCGTGTCGACGAGATCGGCCTTGAACGCTCGCTGCTCCTCCGGAGCACTCGACACCCCGAGCGCGTCGAGCATGTCGACGAGCGGCTGGCCGTGATCGGCGGCGATGACGGCAAAGCGATCGCCGGACGTCCTGATCTGCTGCAGGGCTCGGCGTTCGGCCGTAGTCAAGGCGGTGACGGGGCGGCTGGTCTCGGTGAGCGGCACTGGTCTTCCTCGCGTGTCGTGGTCGTGTGGTACAACCGTAGCAGTGTCTGAACATCTGTCCAGCACATTTGTGCACGACGAGGCGGCGCTGATCGCAGCGGCCGAGCTGTACTACCGCGACCAGCTCTCGCAGCAGGAGGTCGCGCAGCGGCTCGGCGTGTCCCGCTCCACGGTGTCGCGGATGCTGCAGCTCGCCCGCGACGAGGGGATCGTCCACATCGAGATCCGCCGCCCGTCGTCCCCCGACAGCCTGTCGGAGCCGCTTCGGTCGGCGCTCGACCTCAGGCGAGCGGTCGTCGTGCCCGCGTCCTCGCGCGGCGGGCTGCACGGCATCGTCGCGCCCGCCCTCGCGGAGATCGCGAGGCTCGAGCTGGCGCCGGGGGACGGGCTCGCCGTCTCATGGGGCAGCACGATCGCGGAGATCGCGCAGTCCCAGCAGCTCCCGCCGCTGCACGGGGTGCACCTCGTCCCGGCGATCGCTGCGTTCGACGAGCCGGACGGCCGCTTCCAGACGAACGAGATCGCGCGACGCATCGCCGCGCTGAGCGGCGCGGACGTGACCTTCCTGCATTGGCCCGCCATGCCCTCGCCGCGGCTGCGCCGGACGCTCCTGGCGGACGCGGACGTGCTCCGCCGGCTGGCGCTGTGGGACGGGCTCGCCGCCGCGCTCGTCGGCATCGGCCCGCCGCCGGCAGACGTCGCGACGGCCCCGGCTCACGTACTTGCGGCGGGGAGCGACCTTGCCCATGCCGCCGGCGACGTGGTCTCGCGCTACTTCGACATCGACGGGCGTCCCGTCCCGTTCGAGAACGAAAAGCTCCTCATGGGCATGTCGCGCGACCAGTTGCGCGCCACCGGCACCGTGATCGGCGTCGCCGCAGGAGCCGACAAGGGGCGGTCGATCGTGGGAGCCGCACGGGCCGGATTGATCGATGTCCTGGTCACGGACGACGCGGCGGCGCGGGCTGCTCTCGAGCAGGCTCGAGCGCCGGCGTGACCGAGCTGGCCATGTCGCCCGCCGCAGACCAGATGCCGGCCGCGCGACCCGCGGCCAGCGCTGCGCCGCGCGCTCCCGTGAACGTCGCGGGCAGGTAGCGCACGTCGCCGAGGTACCGCTCCTTGACGGCCTGAGCCCCCTCGCCCGCCGCCCACCCGCCGACGACCATGACCCGGCGTGCCGGCCCGCCGATCGCGGCCATCCGGGCGAGGATGTCCGCGCCGGCGGCACCGGCCGCATCGAGTGTCGCGTGATAGGCAGCCGCCGGAGACGCGTCGCGGTCGATGCCATCGAGGATCAGCTGTGGCCCGCCGATCCCGGTGACCGAGAGCGTCGGAGCCGTGCCCTGCGCAGCGCGGCGCTCGATCTCCAGCGCAGACGCCTCGAGCTCGCCCCGCTCGGCCGGCGGCACGCCCAGCAAGGCGAGGATGTGCTCGAGCGCGGCTCCCGATGACACGGCGCCGAGGATCGCCTGGTGCCCTGCCACGGCGTGCCAGCCGACGCTGAGCTGACTCCGCACCGCTCGCGCCACGGCCTCGTGTGAGAGCGGCGCCGTGGTCTGCACGAACGCCTCCGCGGTGCCACATGAGTCGAGCACGTCGCCCTCGGCGGCCGCGCCCGCCCCGACCGCCGCGGCGAGGTGATCGTGGCCACCGACGGTGAGCACGGCGCCGCGAGCGGCCTCGAGCGCGGATCCCGCCCGGCCCATCGGTGTGCCGGCGACGACCGGCTCGGGCATGAGGTCGGGCGGGGCGTTGCCCCAGGCGAGCGCGTCCGGCCAGGGACGGCGCGTGTCGAGGTCGTAGAACCCGGTCCGCGACGCGAGCGAGAGCTCCGCGGTCGGGTTCCCGCCGAGGCCGAGGACGATCCATTCCGCGACGTTGAGCCAGCGGACGCCGTGGCCGGCCGCGGGCCAGTGGTCGCGCATCCAGCGGTACTTCGCGAGCGTGCACACCGACGTTGCAGGCAGCCCGACGCGAGCACTGAACCCGCGCTCGCCGAGCTCATCCGCGAGCTGCCTCGCCTCCGCGTCGCCGCGCGTGTCATGCCATGCGATCGCAGGGACCACCGGTCGCCCGCTGGAATCGAGAAGCGCGCCGGTCTCCGCCATGCTCGCGACGCCGATGGCGGCGACGCGGCCCGCACCGGCGCCCTGCAGCGCGTCGCGCGACGAGGCGATGGCGGCCGCGACGAGATCGTCGGGGTCGAGCTCCGCTCCGGTCTCGACCCTGCGCCACGGGGTTGGTGCGCGACCGTTCGCGACCTCGCGGCCGTCCGTGTCGAAGGCGGCCGCCTTGATCGCAGTCGTGCCGACGTCGAGGCCGAGGACCAGCGCGCTGCTCACCACTCGCCCTCGCCGGCGCCCGGATCGGGTGGCCGGGCACGGAGCGCTACGACGTCCCCCTCGAGTACGCCTTTGCCGCTCGCGTATGGAAGGAGCACGGCCGAGCCGCGGCCGAACGGGAGCTCGCCGCCGTCGGTGGCGAGCGTGCCATTCCCGGCGATGCCGACGAGCACGGAGAAGCCGGGCTCGAGAGCGCTCCCGCGGTTGACGCGCTCGGCGCGGAAGTACGGATCAGCCGCTCGTGGCAACAACGCTTCCGGCGTGCCGCGCAGCGCGGCGAGCCGCTCGGCGTCCCAGGACGTCCGGTCCAGAGCCTCCAGCGCGCGGTCCCAGCCGAGGTTCAGATGCCCGTCGTCCTCGCTCAGCTCGAACCCGTCCCATTCGAGCAGCACGGACAGATCGGCGGGCTCCTGGAGCTCGACGAGCAGGATCCCGGCGCCGATCGCATGGGGCGCGCCGGCCGGGACGAAGATCGCGTCGCCGGCGCCCACGGGGATCTCGTGCATCGCATCGAGCATCGCCCCTGAGGCCTGGGCGCGCATCCAGCCGCGCACCTCGTCGAGCGCGAGCGGCCGCGAGAAGCCGACGTGAACCGATGCCCCGGGATCGGCCTCGACGATGATCCATGCCTCGGTCTTGCCGTGAGCGAGCCCGAGCGCGTCGCGCGCGAACGCGCGGCCGGGGTGGAAATGCACGGGCAGGCGCTGGCCGGCATCCAGCAGCTTGACGAGCAGACAAGGATCGGAGCCGAAGCGCCGGACATGTTCCGGCCCGAGCCACGCCTCCGGCTCGGCGGCGATCGCATCGCGGACGAGCGACCCGTCCTGAAAGCGGCTGAGCCCTCGCTCGTCCGACCCGAACGTCGTCGTGACCGCGCCGAGCCACTCCTCGGGCATGTGGTCGGACTCGAGCTCGATGCCGCGGAAGGCGGCGATCCGCGCGCCGCCCGCGTAGAAGTGACGGAGCACGTTGGGCGGAAGGACGAACGGCTTCACCGCGGTTGCTCCTCTCCGGATCGCAGGGCGCCGCGCGCGTCGACCGGCGCCTCCATCGCGCCCAGGAAGGAGACCGAGCGCGCCGCGGTCTCGCATCCGAAGGCGGCCGCCGAGAGGGCGTCGGCGCCATCCCTGAAGGCGGTGACGAATGCGGCCGCGAACGTGTCTCCGGCGCCGGTGCTGTCCAGCTCGTCCACGGCGCCGGCGTGCACGGCTACCGGATCGGCGCCGGGGCCGGCGACGACCAGCGCGCCAGCGCGCCCGCGGGTCTCGCAGATCACCGCGCCGTGACCTGCGAGATCGTCAACGGAGAGGTTGAGCGCGGCGAGCTCGCCCTCGGACGGGAACAGGACGTGCGCCGCGCGGGCGAGACGCGCCATCCGCTCGCGCAGGCCGGCGTCCGCGTCGGGTCGCACGTTCGGGTCCAGCGAGAGCCGGCCGTCACGCTCGAGCACCCGCCTGGCGGCGGCCTCGACGGCCTGGGCGAGGTTGCCGCCGAACCCGAGCGTCGATCCCGAGACGTGGAGCCAGTCGGCGCCGTCCGCGAGCCGTTCCACCGCCGCCGCGTCCAGCTCCATGGCCGCGGAGTCGTGGACCGAGAACCAGAAGTCGCGGGTGCCGTCGTCGCGGTAGGCCACGAGCGCGACGGGGGTCGCGCGCGCGGGCGCGAGCGTGATGCCGTCGCCGCGGACGCCGTCCCGGTCCAGGCGCTCGATCAGCGCACGTCCCAGGGCATCGGCGCCGACGCAGGCGCCCAGCGCCGTGGGGGCTCCGAGCCGCGCCGCGACCGACGCGAAGATCGCCGGCGCCCCGCTCGGAAAGGGCCCGGCCCAGGTGCCGGGAGTCGCGACCTGGCCGTCCGCCGCGTCGCGGCGGAACTCCATCAGCGCCTCTCCGACGGCGAGGATCATCGCTGGACTCTAGCCGGGGTCGAGTGTTACAAGCTTGTTACAATGTCGGGGCGCGCTGCCGCTCATTTGGGTGCGTACCTCCCCAGTTCCTATCCCCGAGGACTCCCCCATGACTCGACGCATCATCGACGCGTTCCGCGGCTTGCTGCCGACGCCGGCGGACGACGTGCACTTCCACAGCGACGGGCTGCAGGGCGAGCCCGGCGCGTGCTACGACCGCGGCTGCGGTCGCCCGCGGCTGAACATCGCCTAAGCCTGAGGTTGCGACGGCGAACCCCTGCGTTGCGCGCAGGGGCCCGCCTCGCACGTCAGACCGCCGTCGCCGCGGCGTTCTCGTACAGCTCGATCGTGCTGCGGTAGTTGGCGGCGATCAGCTCGACGGCGGTCTCGCGGTCGGTCTCCCCCGCGAGCCAGCTCTTGAGCGCGTCCCAGAAGATGGTGCGCCCGATCGCGAAGCCGACGAAGCCGTCGACCGTCGCGGCCTGCCGGAGCCAGTTCGCAACGGTCGCGTCGTCGGCGCCGGCGCCGAGTACGACGCAGGCGACGTCGTCGCGCCCGCCCGCCCGCGCGGCGTCGGCGATCAGCCTGCAGTCCTCGGTCGTCTCGAGGCCCTCGACCTTCCAGATGTCGGGCTCGACGCCTGCCGCCTGGAGCTCGGCGATCGCCGTCGCTGCCAGTTGCGGGCGCAGCTCTGCCGCGTAGCGTTCGGAGTCGGACCCGAGCGCGGCGAGCTGGTGCGGCTCGGCCGGCACGAGCAGCTCGAACAGGTACTTCGTGTCACGCGGGGCGAGGTAGTCCGAAAGTCGTGCCAGGCGCGCGGCCTGCCGGCGGTTGAGCTCGCGGTCGCCCTCCGGGTTGTAGCGGGCGAGGATCTTCACGAAGTCGGGCTCGAACTCCTCGATGTGGCGCGCGAAATCCTCGCCGTACTCGAAGTCGAACTCGGGCACCGAGCTCTTCTCCGCTGACATCGCGAACGGAATCCCGAGTCGCTTCGCCTCGCGGGCGACCGCGGCGCCATTCTCCTCGTCCATCAGGCCTCCGACGGTCCCGGGAGGCGCGCTCTCCGCGGCGGCGACCAGGCCTTCGAGGATGATCTGCTTGGCCGCGCGGACGCGCTCGAGCTCGGCGGGCGTCGGGGCGCCCTGGATGCCGAACAGCTTGGTCGTGAACGAGGTGCGGTGGTCGAAGGCGAGGATGTACAGGGGCTGGTCGTAGCCTGGGGTCACGGTTCTATTGCTCCTTGGTAGTCGGACTGAGGGAGTCAGATCGAGGTCGCCGCAGCCGGCGGGGTGAGTGCAGTGGGTGACACGGCTCCGTCGGGCGTCAGGCCGATGAACGACGACTCCCCGGCGGCCAGCGCGCTGACCGCGGCGCGGCCGGCCGTCTGGCCTAGCGCGCGATCCAGAGCGGACGGCGTCGCTGCCCGCTGCGCGTGGCCGAGGATCGTCGGGTGCACTCTCAGGCCGCTGCGGATCGCCAGCGCTTCCGCGACACGCACCGCGTCACCGACGGCCTCCGACATCACGACGATGGCCGAGCCGCTGGCCGCCAGCTCGGCGAGGCGCCGTGCGAGGACGTCCAAGTCGAAGGGGCGCTCCGGGACGAGCACGTCATCGATGCCGGCTGCCGCAGCGACGGCGTCGGCGAGAAATCCGTTGGGCGCGCCAAGCGTCTGCACGACAAAGGCGCGACCGGGCAGCGAGCGCCCCGTGATACGCAGGCGATCGATGGCGTCCATCGCATAGCCGATCGCGGAGTCCACCCCGATCGTGAGCTCGGTGCCGGCGAGATCCCGATCGATGGTGGCCGGGACGACGGCGACGGGCAAAGCCTCCGCAAGCGCGCGCGCGCCCTGTGCCGACCCGTTTCCGCCGATCACGAGCAGCCCGTCGAGGCCGAGCGCCTCGGCGGCCTCGCGGCACGCGAGGCGACCCTCCGGCGTACGCAGTTGCGGCCAGCGGCTGGTACCGAGCCACGTGCCCGGCTCGTGCATGTGCGTCCGTGCCAGAAGCGACGCGATCGGCTCGGCGCTCCGGCTCGCGAGACCGGCGAAGCCGTCGCGGATGCCAAGCGCCCGGCCACCGAGCCGCTCCACCTCGTCGCAAGCTCCGGAGACGACTGCGTTCATGCCAGGTGCGTCGCCGCCGCTTGTGAGTATTCCGATGATCAAGTCGACAATCGCTTTCGCTCAACACGTTATATCGCGCGGATTCGAGTGTGTCAAGAACTAATCGCGTGCAATCGGAAGTCGAGCTTGGTACGGTTGCGAGGCGATGGTCCGCGAGCAAGTCACGATCGGAGTCGATCTCGGGGGCACGAAGCTGATGGCCGCGCTCGTCGACTCCGATGGCCATGTGTCCTCGCTCCGGCGGTGGCCTGGGCGGGTACCCGACTACCGCCAGGCGCTGGACGCGATTGCCGAACTGGTCGAGCAGCTGCGATGCGAGGCCGAGCACCGAGGCGACACCGTCGTCGCCGCCGGCGTGGCGATCGCTGCCTTCCTGTCCGCGGACCGCGATCGCGTCTGTGAGGCGACGAACCTCGTTGGCTGGCGCGACCGCCCGTTCCGCACCGACCTTGGCGAGCGCCTCGGCCTCCCGGTAGTCATCGAGAACGACGGGGACGCAGCCGTGTGGGGCGAATACGTGCACGGCGCCGGCAAGGGCGAACGCTGCGTCGCCATGGCAACCGTCGGCACCGGGATCGGTGGCGGGGTCGTGATCGATGGGAACCTGATCTCAGGCGGCTACGGCCTCGCGGGGGAGTTCGGGCACCTACAAGTCGTCCCCGACGGTCGTCCTTGTGGATGCGGCGCGCTCGGGTGCCTCGAGGCCTACGCGAGCGGGACGGCGCTCACGCGATCGGTGCGCGCCGCCGCCGCGGCCGATCCCGAAGGCGCACGGGACCTGCTCGACCGCGCCGGCGGCGACCCGCAGCGCATCGACGGACCCTCCATCACCGCCCTCGCGATTGACGGCGACCTGATGGCGCGCCGTGCGATCGCCGAGCTTGGCGAGTGGCTCGGCGTCGGCCTCGCACAGGTCACGGCGGTGGTCGACCCGAGCGTGATCGTGGTCGGCGGCGGGCTCGTCGACAGGGCCGGCGCGTTGATCATCGATCCCGCTCGCATCGCCTACGGCGCCAGGCTGAGCAACTGCAGGTTCCGCCCGCTCGCGCCGCTGCGCCGCGCAAGCCTCGGGAACGCAGCCGGCCTGGTTGGCGCAGCCGCGCTTGCGACCGGCGCAGCGCTCGCGGAGTTGCCCGCCGTTCGACCTGCGCCGAGCAGTCGAGTGACCGCAACCGCCGCGTCTCCGTGACCCTCGACCGCATACGCGCCCGCTTCGCGCAGAAATCGAAATCAGACGAGTCCGAAAGTGATGATTTCGCTGGTAAGGTGCGCGGAAATGGACGTCAACCGCGACGGCGAGAGCCCCGTGTTCGCTGACGAGCGGCAGGCCCGGATCGCCGAATTGGTGTCCGTTCGGGGGCGCGCCCGGATCGGCGAGCTGGCCAAGGAGTTCGGCGTCACGGAGCCGACGATTCGCAAGGACCTCACGGTCCTCCAGACGCGCGGGCTGCTGAAGCGGACTCACGGCGGAGCCCTTGCGCTGCAGCCGACGGTCGAACGGGAATTCGCCGGCCGGCAGGCTACGAACATGGCGGCCAAGGAAGCGATCGCGCTCGCCTGCGTCCGGCTGCTGCAAGACGGGGATTCGGTGTTTCTCGACAGCGGCACCACGGTCAGCGCCGTCGCCAGCGCCATCGCCGCACACGGCAGCGGACTCAGGCTCTCGACGTTGACGACGAGCCTTGGCGTGGCCGACACGCTCGCGGATGTTCCCGGCATCGACTGCGTCGTCCTCGGCGGCCAGCTCAGACGCATAGACGGCGCGCTCGTCGGAGCGCTCGCGCTCGAGAACCTCCAACGGTTCACCTTCAGTCTTGCGTTCATCGGCGTCAGCGGGTTCTCCGATGTCGGCATCAGTGTCGGCAGCCTGGCCGAGGCCGCGGTCAAGGCGGAGGCGATGGAGCGGGCTCGCCGCGTGGTCCTCGCGTTGGATCACGCGAAGGTCGGAACCACCGACTTCGCGCGCGTCTCGGGTCTCGATGTGGTGGACGTGGTCGTCGTGGACAAGACGACGCCGGCCGTCGAAGCGCTGTGCGCTCGCCACGACATCGAGTTGATCACCGCAGACGCCTGACGCCGGCGCACGGGTGCACCGGGTTTGGATCGGTTGAGGACAAGGAATCCTCGATTAGTTCCGATAAGTTTCGATTTGGCTTGACTCGTGTACTAACCGGCGATAACATCGCACCGACTCGGCAAATTCCGTGCCGATGAGGGGCAAAAGAGTCGAACGGCGGCCGCCGCGCCGGCGTGTGAGGAGAGGTGCAATGCCAAGGTCAGTCCGGCGCGTCGCGGGCCATGCCCGCGAGCGCGCAAGCGCACGGCCAATCGGAGCCGTCGCACCGCGCCCAGGCGCACTGCAGAGAGCCGCGGGACATGCCTCCTGAACCGATTTTGGAGGCTCGGGGAGTCGTGAAGACGTTCGGCAAGGTGCAGGCGTTGCGCGGCGCGAACTTCACCGTCTACCCGCAGGAGGTCGTCGCGCTGGTGGGCGACAACGGGGCCGGCAAGAGCACGCTCGTCAAGACGCTGGTCGGCGTGCATCCCCCCGACAGCGGGCAGATTCTCTTCGAGGGCAAGCCCGTCGACATCGCCACGCCGCACGATGCGCGCGATCTGGGTATCGAGACGGTCTTCCAGGATCTGGCGCTCGCGGCCGAGATCGACCCTGCGGCGAACATGTTCCTGGGCCGTGAGCTGCTGCGGGCCGGCGTGCTCGGCAAGCTCGGGTTTCTCGACAAGTCCACGATGCGTCGCAAGAGCGACGAGGCGTTCAAGAGCCTCGGCGTGAAGATCCAGGACACCAGCGCCCGAGTGGCGAACATGTCCGGCGGTCAGCGCCAGGGCATCGCGATCTGCCGCGCCGTCACGTGGGCGAAGCGCGTCGTGTTCATGGACGAGCCGACCGCCGCGCTCGGCGTCGTGCAGACGCGAAACGTGCTCGAGCAGGTCCAGCGCGTCCGTGAGCAGGGCCTCTCGGTGGTGCTCATCAGCCACAACATGCCCGAGGTGTTCGAGGTCGCCGACCGGATCGAGGTCATGCGGCTCGGCACCCGCGTCGCACGCCTGAAGCCGAGCGATGTGTCGATGGAAGACGTCGTGTCCGCCATGACGGGCGCGCTGACGTTCCATGAGGAGGAGACGTCATGAGCACGCCCACGGCCCCGGCGCCGGACGAGGAAGTCCTCGACGCGCCGCCCGAGCCCTCGCAGCCGCTCTGGAGGCAGCTACTCACCGGTTCGACCACGTCGATCTTCCTGGTGCTCATCGGGCTGATCGTCGTCTTCTCGGTGCTGAAGTTCGAGCAGTTCTTCACGGTCTCGAACGCCCGCAACATCGGCACCGACGCCGCGGTGCTCCTGGTCGTCGCCACCGGCTTGACCTACGTCGTTATCACCGCCGGCATCGACCTGTCGGTCGGATCTGTGCTCGTGTTCGCCAGCGTCATCTCGGCGCGGGCGATGAACGCCGTCGGCGGAGACAACTGGGGCGTCATCATCGTCGGCCTCGTCGTCGGCCTCCTCGCCGGTGTCGGCTGGGGTGTGCTGAACGGCTTCCTGGTCACCAAGGCAAAGATCCCGTCGTTCATCGTCACGCTGGGAACGCTCGGCATGGCTCTTGGCGGGGCACTGCTGATCACCGGTGGTGTGGACGAGCGCGACGTGCCGTTCAAGCTCGTCGAGACCCTCGGCACCGGGCGCCTGTTCGGCCAGATCCCGTGGCTGGTGGTGATCGCCGCGGTGGTGGCGCTGATCTTCGGCATCATCCTGGCCCAGACCCGCTTCGGTCGGTACACGTACGCGATCGGGTCCAACGAGGAGGGCGTGCGGCGGACGGGCGTCAACGTCGACCGTCACCTGATCAAGGTGTACGCGCTCTGCGGCGCGCTCGCCGGCCTCGCCGGCGCACTGTCGCTGGCACGTTTCGGGACCACGTCGATCGCCGGAAACACGACCCTCAACCTCGACGCGATCGCCGCGATCGTGATCGGCGGCACGAGCCTGTTCGGCGGCGTCGGCACGATCCTCGGCACCGTCGTCGGCGTCTTCATCCCCGCCGTGCTCCGCAACGGGTTCGTGATCGTCGGCGTCCAGCCGTTCTGGCAGCAGGTCGCCGTCGGTGCAGTGCTGATCATCGCCGTATACGTCGACCAACTGCGCCGCGCCAAGTACGCGCGCTAGCTCGTCAACCAACTCTCCTGGAGGAGATCGATGCAACGTTCAATCCGTTCCGGCCGGCGCACCGCCTGGGTGCTCGCCGGATGCCTGATGGCCACCAGCCTTGTCTTCGTCGCCTGTGGCGACGATGAGGGAGGCGGAGGAGGAGGCGCCGCCGGCGACGGCGGCAAGGACTACAAGGTGACGCTGATCGCCGGCGTCAAGGGCGACGAGTTCTACATCACGATGAACTGCGGCGCGCAGGCCGAGGCCAAGAAGCAGGGCGTCTCGCTGGACTTCCAGGGTCCCGATCAGTTCGACGCCTCGCTGCAGACGCCGATCGTCAACGCCGTCATCGCCAAGAAGCCCGACGCGATCCTGATCGCGCCGACGGACGCCAAGGCAATGTACGCCCCGATCAAGCAGGCGGCCGACGCGGGCATCAAGATCGTGCTCGTCGACACCACGCTCGAGCAGACCGACTTCGTGGTCTCCCAGATCGCGTCCGACAACGTCGGTGGCGGCAAGGCCGCCGCCAAGGCGCTGGGCGAAGCGATCGGCGGCAGCGGCGAGGTGTTCGTCAACAACGTCAAGCCGGGAATCTCGACCACCGACCAGCGCGCGCAGGGCTTCGAGGAAGAGGCCAAGAACCTCGGGCTCGACTACGTCGGCATGGAGTACAACCAGGACCAGCCCGACAAGGCGGCCGCAATCACCAAGAGCATCATCGCCAAGCACCCGAACCTGAAGGGCATCTTCGGCACCAACCTGTTCGGGGCCGAAGGCTCCGCGGCCGGCCTGCGCGAGTCGGGCAACACGACCGTCAAGATCGTCGGCTTCGACGCCGGTCCCAAGCAGGTCAAGGACCTCGAGGAGGGCCTGCTCCAGGCGCTCGTCGCCCAGCAGCCCGGCGACATCGGCGCCCAGGGCGTCCAGCAGGCCGTCGCCGCCCTCAACGGCGACGCGACCAAGGCCAAGATCGCTACCGGATCCACGATCCTCACCAAGGACAACCTGGCCGAGAACCAGGACGCGGTCTACAAGTCCAGCTGCTGAACCAACGAGGCGCGCGGGCGCCGGCCACGGCCGGCGCCCGCTTGCTCGTTGCTCCAGCGAATCAGACGAGGAGACGCATGCCCCCTCTCGACCGCAACCTCGCACTCGAGCTGGTGCGCGTGACCGAAGCCGCGGCGATGGCCGCCGCACGACATGCCGGACGAGGCGACAAGGAGCGCGTCGATCAGGCGGCCGTGGACGCGATGCGGCCGGCGTTGAGCTCGATCCCGATGGATGGCGTCGTGGTCATCGGCGAGGGCGAGAAGGATGAGGCGCCGATGCTCTACAACGGCGAACACGTCGGGGCGGGCGGCGATCCGCGCGTCGATGTCGCGGTCGATCCGGTCGACGGCACAACGTTGACGGCCAAGAACCTGCCGGACGCGTTGGCGGTGATCGCGTTGTCCGAGCGCGGGACCATGTTCGACCCTGGCCCGTGCGTCTACATGGAGAAGCTCGTCGTCGGCAGGGACGCCGCCGACGCGGTCGACCTCGACGCCCCGATCGAGGCCAATCTCGCGCAGATCGCCCGCGCGAAGGGCGTCCGTGCGTCGGACCTCACCGTTGCGATCCTCGACCGCCCGCGGCACCAGGATCTGATCCAGCGGATCCTGACCACCGGGGCGAGGATCAAGTACCTGCTCGACGGCGATGTCGCCGGGGCGATCATGGCCGCGAGCGATGAGAACACCGTCGACGTGCTGGTTGGAGTCGGCGGAACCCCGGAAGGCGTGATCGCCGCCTGCGCGCTGCGCTGCATCGACGGGGAGATCTTCGGCCGGCTCCGCCCACGCGACGAACGCGAGCGCGCGGCAGCCGTCGAGGCCGGCTACGACGTCGACCGGATCCTCACCACGTCGGACCTCGTCTGGGGCGAGGACATCTTCTTCGCCGCGACGGGCGTCACCGACGGGGAACTGCTCGGAGGCGTCCGCCTCCGGACGCCGTACGTGCTGACGCAATCGCTCTCGATGCGGTCGCGATCCGGCGCCGTCCGGGAGATCAACGGCCGCCATCACGCGGACAAGTCGAACCTGATCCAACCGCAGTGAGCTGGCGCCTGCTTCCGTCACACCGGCAGTGGCTCGCCGCCGAGACCGATCGGCTGATCGAGTTCGGGCGCGCGGCGCAGGTCGATGGCGGGTTCGGCTGGCTGGACACCGCCGGCGCGCCTGATCCGGCGAAGCCGCTACAGCTGTGGATCACGACGCGCATGACGCATTGCTTCGCCCTCGGGCACCTGCTCGGCATCCCGGGTTGTGGCCTGCTCGCCGACCACGGTCTGCGCGCCATCAGCGAGACCTTTGAGGATCACGAGCACGGCGGGTGGTTCGCCGAGGTCTCTGCCGCCGGGCCGGCGAACACCCGCAAGGAGGCCTACTCGCACTCGTTCGTCCTGCTCGCCGCCTCCAGCGCGACGATGGCGGGACGTCCGGGAGGTCCTCCGCTCCTCGACCAGATCGTCGGCATCGTGGAGCGCCACTTCTGGTCCGAGGACGAAGGCGCAAGCGTGGAGGCGTGGGATCGCGAGTGGCGCGAGTCCGAGGCCTACCGCGGGGCGAACGCGAACATGCACATGGTCGAGGCCTTCCTCGCCGCGCGCGATGCGACGGGCGATCCGGTCTGGGCGGAACGAGCCCTGCGCATCGCGCAGCGGCTCGTGCGCGACGTCGCCGGCGCGCACGACTGGCGGGTCGTAGAGCACTTCGATGCCGACTGGTCACCGCTGCCGGAGTACAACCGCACGGAGGTCCGCCACCCGTTCCGGCCGTTTGGGGTCACGCCCGGCCATGCGCTCGAGTGGTCGCGCCTCCTGCTCCATCTCCGCAGCAGCCTCGACGATCAGCCGAGCTGGCTCGTCGCGGCCGCGGAGGGACTGTTCGCACGGGCCGTCGCCGACGGCTGGGAGCCGAACGGCGGGTTCGTCTACACGACCGACTTCGACGGGCAACCGGTCGTCACGGATCGGCTGCACTGGGTGCTCGCCGAAGGCATCGGCGCCGCCGCGGCGCTGCACGCCGTCACCGGCACCGAGGAATACGACCGCTCGTACCAGACCTTCTGGGACTTCGCGGACGCATGGTTCCGCGATCGCAAGCACGGAAGCTGGCGACACGAGCTCGATGACCGGCTCCAGCCGAGCGAGCGCACGTGGGCCGGAAAGCCGGACGTCTACCACGCGCTCCAGGCGACGCTGCTTCCGCGGCTTCCGACCACCGCAAGCCTCGCCGGCGCCCTCCGGGAGTCCTGATGGAGGTGGTCGTCGCCGGGCACATTTGCCTCGACGTGATCCCGGAGCTGCACGGACCGACGAGGATCGAGCCGGGCCGCTTGCTGGAGATCGGCCCGGCCGCGCTGTCGACCGGCGGGGCCGTGGCCAATACCGGCCTCGCCCTGCACCGACTCGGCGTCCCGGTGCGCCTGATGGGCAAGGTCGGCGACGATCTGTTCGGCCGCGCGGTGCTCGAGGCGCTGCACGCGCAGGATCCCGAGCTCGCCGCGAGCATGGTCGTCGTCGCGGGTGAGACCACCAGCTACACGCTCGTCATCAGCCCGCCCGGCGTCGACCGCTGCTTCCTGCACTGCTCCGGCGCCAACGACACCTTCACCGCCGACGACGTCCGCTACGACGAGCTGACGTCCGCACGCCTGTTCCACTTCGGCTACCCGCCGATCATGCGGGCGATGTACGCGGACGGGGGAACCGAGCTGCGGCGGATGTTCGCGCGGGCGCGCGACGCCGGGCCGGCGACCTCGCTGGACATGTGCCGTCCGGATCCCGACGGCGATGCCGGGCGGGTGCACTGGGAGCGCCTGCTGGAGGAGACGCTGCCGCTGGTCGACGTCTTCGTCCCGAGCATCGAGGAACTGCTCTTCATGCTGGACCCGCCGGCGTACGCGCGACTGGACGGCGGCGCGGCGGCGACCGACGTGATCGACCTGACCGCGCTGTCGCAGCTCGGCGACCGGCTGCTCGACATGGGTACGACGGTGGTCGCCATCAAGCTCGGCGACCAGGGCCTGTACGTCCGGACCTCGGGCGTACCGGCACGGGTGCGGGACTTCTGCGATCGCCTGTCGCTGAACGCGGACGCCTGGTGCGACCGCGAGGCCCTGTCGCCGTGCTTCCGTGCGCGGCGCGTCGCCGGGACGACCGGTGCCGGCGACTGCACGATCGCCGGCTTCCTCGCGGCGTTGCTGCGCGGCGAAGGGCCACTGGAGGCCGCGACCAGCGCGACGGCGGTCGGCGCCGCGAGCGTCGAGGCGCCCGACGCGACCGGCGGCATCCCGCCGTGGCCCGAGCTCGCCGCTCGGCTGCGCGCCGGGTGGGACCGTCATCCCGTCACGATCCGCGGCCGACCCGACAAGGAACCCGCATGAAATCGCTCGACGCCAAGCTCGCCGGCATCCACGCTGCTCCAGGCACCGCGAGCGACTTCATCCTCGCCGACGCCAAGGACGCGGACATGGCCGCGGGCCTCGCGGCGACAGGGGTCGATCCCGCCACGGGCCGCCCGCGCTCGCTGGCCGACTACCGCGACCAGATGCGCGAGATCGTGAACCAGGGCCTGGTCGACATCATGCTGATGAGCGCGAGCACGAACGACGTCCTGACGATCCGCGAGCGCCTGTTCGACGGCTCGACGGTCACCCCGGCCGTCCGCGCCAATGACACGACCGACATCCACGTGGTCGCCGGTGACGCATACACGCAGGCGCCGTCGCGGCCATTCCGCACGCCGACGCTCGAGCAGATCATGAGCGGCGAGGCCGACCCCGACGGCGGCGAGCCGCGCCGCGGCTCCGACCTGGGGCTCTACTCGATCACGCTGAACAACGACATCGCGTTCGACGTCGCAACGCTCGAGGCGTACAAGGACTTCCGGCTGGAAGCCGAGCGCAAGGGCTTCCGCCATTTCCTCGAGGTGTTCGAGCCGAACGTGCCGGGCCCACAGCGGCCGGCGGACATCGGGCGCTTCATCAACGACGTGATCGTCCGCACGCTCGCCGGCGTGCCTGAAGCGGGACGGCCGATCTTCCTCAAGATCCCCTACCCGGGGCCGGAGGTGATGGAGGAACTGGTCGCGTATGACCCGCACCTCGTGCCGGGCATCCTCGGCGGCTCCGCCGGCACCACCTACGACGCGTTCTTCCTGCTCGAGAACGCGCGCCGGCACGGGGCGCGGGCGGCGCTGTTCGGGCGCAAGATCAACAACAGCGAGCACCAGCTGACTTTCGTGCGCTACCTGCGAGCGATCGCGGACGGCCAGCTCGACGCCGCGGAGGCGTGCCGCGCCTATCACGACGACCTGGCCAAGCTCGACATCACGCCGCACCGCCCGCTCGCCGACGACCTCCAGCTGACCGGCACCAGCGCCGCCTATGCGGGCGGCAGCTAGATCGGCTGTTCGCGCGGCAGGATCACGAGGTCGCGGATCGTCACGTGCCGCGGGCGCGTGAGCATGTACGCCGCTGCGTCCGCCACGTCCTCGGACCGGATCCCCTCCCCGCGCGCGACCTTCGCGTCGATCTCTCCGGCGTCGGACACGCCCCAGAGGTCGTTGAGCACGATGCCGGGGGCGATGGCGCCGATGCGGATCCCGGTCCCGATCAGTTGCCGGCGCATCCCGTGGACGAACGCTTGCAGCGCGTGCTTGGAGGCGGAGTAGACCGGCTCCCAGTGGATCGCCTGATGACCCGACACCGAGCTCGTGACGAGGATGTCGCCCTCGCGGCGCTCGAGCAGGTGCGGGAGGACCGCCCGCACCGTGCGGACGACGCCGTTGACGTTGGTCGTGAGCAGGCGGTCGAGCGCCTCGGGGTCGCTCTCCCAGAGGTCGCCGCCGACGTACACGCCCGCGTTCGCCACCAGGATGTCGATGCGCGCGTGCGTCTCGATCGTCCCGTCGATGAGCCGCGCGACGTCCTCGGCGCGGGTGACGTCCGCCACCACCGGCGTGCAGCCGGCGCCGAGCGCGGCCGCGGCCTCCTCAACGCGTTCGCGAGAGCGCGCGGCGATCACCACGTCCGCGCCGCGCCGTATGAGCTCTTGCGCGACGGCGCGCCCGATCCCGCTGCTCGCACCGGTGACGACCGCGACCTTGCCGCCGAGATCCTCAGCCATCCCCCGTCTCACCCGCTCTCGCGGCGTCGGCGCGATCGAGCGCCGCGCGCCGGTAGTGCTCGTCCGGCCGCGCGTCGATCCGATCCGCCGCGCGCTCGGCCAGAGGATTCGTGCCGCCCACCGCAAGCGCCCCGGCCAATACCCGGCTCGCCTTCACCGCCATCGCCGTGATCTGCAGCACGTGCTCGGGCGTCCGGCCGAGCGCGAACAGCCCGTGGTTCCCCAGGTAGATGGCCTTCGGCGGCTCGCCGTGCCGGGTCGCGTGCGTCGCGAGATCGTCGCGGACCCGGCGCGCCAGCGCGAGGCCCGGATCTACGTAGGGCACGAAGAGCGGCCGGCGCCCGAGGACGACGATCTGATCCGGGAAGAGCATGCGGGTGGCCAGGGCCTCCGCGTGTCGCGAGCACAGGAGCGCGACGACGGGCACGGGATGCGTGTGGCCGACCGCGTGCGCGCCGCCGATGTCGAGGCAGACCGCGTGGAGCATCGCCTCCACGGACGGGCGCCGCCCCGTTCGCTCCTCGACCGGCGCGAAGGCCCGCGAGACGGCAGTGTCGTCGCCCGCTGGGTCGTCCAGCAGCGCGATCAGCGGCGCCGTCTCCAGTTCGACGAAGTCCGCCTCCGTCACGGACCCCAGCGAAGCCCCGCTGGCCTTGACCAGCATCGTCCCGTCGCCGGTCCGCAGCGACGTGTTGCCCTCCCCCAGGATCGCGAGATCGAGGGCAGGATCGCCGAGCGCCCGGGAGAGCGCGACGATCTGCTCGAGCTCGTCGCGCCCCATGCGCTCACACCGCCGTGTAGGCGCCGTCGATGACGATGCTCTGGCCCACCACGTATGACGAGGCGTCGGAGCACAGGAAGACGACGATGCCGTCGAGGTCCTGCGGCTCGCCCATGCGCCCGGCCGGGATCATCGCGCGCCAACGCTCGGCCAGCTCTGGGTTGGCCTCGGTGAACTGACGGGTCATGTCGGACAGGAAATAGCCCGGAGCGACGGCGTTGACGCGCACCCCGAGCTCGGCCCACTCGACGGCAAGCGACTTCGTGAGCTGGTCGACCGCGGCCTTGGAGGCGTTGTACGAGGCCTGGTGTTGCGGGACGTTGACGATCCGGCCCGACATCGACGAGACGTTCACGATCGCCCCGCCGTGCCCGTCGTCCCGGCACGCGCGGCCAAGCGCCTGGCAGCACAGGAACGTGCCGGTGAGATTGATGTCGATCACGCGACGCCACGACTCTGCGGTGGCGTCAAGGCTGTCCTCCCAGACCGTGATGCCTGCGGCATTGACGAGCAGGGTCGGGCTGCCGAGGGTGTCGGAGACGCGCGCGAACGCCGCTGCGACGTCATCGGCCGAGGCCACGTCGGCCGTCGCGCCGACGCTCTCCACGCCGAGCTCCTCGGCGAGTGCGGCCGCGCTGGTGTGGACATCGTCGAGCAGGTCGACGAGACCGACGCGGACACCATGACGCGCGAGCGCCCGCGCCATCGACAGCCCGAGGCCGCGCGCTCCCCCTGTGACCACCGCGAGCTGCCCTGCGAGATCCTCGAACACGCGACCAGCATCCCACAGCGCTGCGTCGCCGCTGAGCCCAGCTCGCTATACCGGGCCGAGGGCGTCGAAGCGCACCGCGGCGCGCGAGAGGCCGACGCGATCGCCGAGTCGCGTCGCGAGTCCATCGTCGACGAGCACCCGAAGCGCCTCGCGCGCGCGCGTGACATGAGTCACCCGTTCGAGGAGCTCGTCGACTCCCAGCAGCCGCGGGTGCACCTTCAGGAGGGCGGCAAGCACGGCCCGCTGAGCATCGTTGTGATCGGTCATGCGGCGAGCATATGCGAACACACGTTCGTGTCAAGTCCTGCACTCGGCTACCCGGCGATCCGCAAACGCAAGTGGGTCGCCCGCGGCGTCTGGACCGACGCCAACGGCTCGAGCGCGATGTGCGCGTCACCGAGGTTCTCGAACATACGCGTGCCCGCTCCCAAGAGCACCGGCACGACGTGCAGCGAGAGCTCGTCCACCAGACCGGCCGCGATGAACTGCTGGCCGGTCCGGGCACCGCCCATCACCGTGACGTCCTTCCCGCCGGCCGCCGCCTTGGCTTGCTCCAGCGCTGACTCGATGCCGCCCGTGACGAACGTGTAGACGCCGCCGTCGGGCGTCTCGTCGGGCACGCTGTGGGACACGACGAACACCGGCAGCCGCTCGGCACCGGTCGGGCCGTCCGCGCCCCACCACGGCACCGAGTCGTCGAAGGTGCGCCGCCCGGCGATCACCGCGCCGATGCTGGCGACCCCATCGGTCAGGATCTTGCGATCGCGTTCGTCGTCGCCGAACGCCCACTCGACCAGGCGCTGCCCTCCGTCCCCCATCGGCTCTTCTGGCCGCTGGTTCGCGGCCGTCATGAATCCGTCGAGCGACAGGCTGATGTCGAAGGTCACCTTGCTCATTACCGCCTCCTGTAGTCGGATCTCGGTCGGCGCCAGTTCTAAGGCGGCGACGTGCTCCACCCGAAGAGATTCCGCGTAGGCTGAATCCATGGTCCGCTACTGCTTCATGCAAGGCGATCTCCTGCGCACCCGCTTCGCGATCGCGCCGCTGATGGAGCTCGTCGGAGCCGTCTACGCGCTCCGCGATCCGGCGTACTTCGCCGTCCACCGACCGTGGGTGGAGTGGGCCACACCCCGCATCGCCGCGCTCGATCTGTCGCTGCTCGACGCGGCGACTCCTGCGGCGCCGCACGGCTTCTGGCCCGTGTTCGTCGGGCCCCCGCCGCGCGTGCCGCACGCGCACGTCAGCGATGAGCTCGCGCGCGTGCGCGCCACCCCTACCGAGCAGGTCGTCGCCGAGATCACGCAGGCCTACCCGGCCGGCGTGCCATCAGCCGCGCAGCCGTTCCTCACCGACACGGACGCCGCGCTCGCGAGGCTGGTTGAGCAGATGCGGGCGTTCTGGGAAGCGGCGCTCGCGCCCTGGTGGTCGCGGATCTCGGCCGCCCTCGAGGCCGAGATCGCCGCTCGCGCGCGAGCGCTGGTCGCCCGCGGACCCCAAGCGGCATTCGCCGGGCTGCACCAGACCGTCCAGTGGGAGGACGGCGTCGTTTACGTGCACCCGACCAGGAAGGCGGCCGCCAACGTCGACCTCGCCGATCGCGGCCTCCTGCTCGTCCCCGCCGTCTTCACGTGGCCGAGCGTCTGGCCGCGAACCGACCCGCCGTGGGACCCCGCGCTCGTCTATCCACCACCTGGCACGGCCGACGTGTGGCGGCCCGATCCACCGCGCGCCGAGGCGCTCAAAGCGCTCCTCGGCGAGCGCCGTGCCCGCGTCCTGCTCGAGCTCGACCGCCCGGCCTCCACACTGGAGCTCGCACGGCGGATGCGGGTGAGCGCCGGCGGCGTGAACAGCCACCTGTCCGTCCTGAGGCAGGCGGGCCTCGTCAGCCGCCGCCGCGAGGGCCGGCGCGTGATCTACACGCGCACGGCCATCGGCGACACCCTCGGCAGCGTCTCCTAGTTGTCCTTGGTCAGCACCTCGACCTCCGCGAGCGACAGCGGCGCGGTGCCCTTGAGCTGCACGCGCACGTAGCGTGCGGTGAGGCTCATCGGGATCGACGTCGGCCTCCCGCCGGTCCCGGGCTCGTGGAATGCCGTGACGCCCGGTTCGGCGAGCGTGGCCGCGAGCGAGTCGCTCGTGAACGGGTGATCGGACACGAGCACGTAGTAGTCGGAGAGCCGGTCCGAGCAGCAGTCCGTCCGGTTCCAGACGGCGATCTCGTCGATCGGGACATCCGTGCCGAGGTCGACCTGCCACCACGGCTCGGCCGAGCCGTCCTCCGCCGTATGGGTCACCGAGCCGCCGAAGAAGGCGCCGTCGACGTTCCCGTCGACGGCACGGTCCGGCGTGCCCTCCCAGTCGAGCGACTTCTGCGTCGCCGTCTTGCCGAGCGCGGCGTTGTGCAGTCCGACGCGGATCGCGCCGCTGCGCGCCTGGTAGGTCATCGCTCCGAACGTGGAGCGCGCGGTGAGCGTGTAACGCCCCGGCTCGGTGCCGGGACTCGCCGTGACCTGGAACTCGAACGTCCGCGTCTCATGCGGCGCCAGCGGCGCCGCGGCGTCGCTCGGCGGCTCGACGGTCCAGCCGTCGGGCGCAGCCACCGTCACGGCTCCGGCGGGCGACCGCGAGTCGCCGATATTCGTCGCCGTGACCGTGGCGGTGAAGGCCTCGCCGAGGTCGGCGGCCGGCGGGATCTCGAGCCCGGTGCGCACGAGCTGACGCACGCGCGGCGTGGCGATCTCGAACGTATACGCGTGCCGGCTCTCGTGTCGGCGTGGCATCCGCACGCGCACGAGGTCGCCCTCGCGGCGCCAGTCGAGCGGCCTGCCGTGCTCTCCGAGCAGGGTGATCCTGCTGTGCGCGTTGAGCGGCAGATCGCCCGACAGCGTCAACTTGGCGCCCGGCCACGCGAGCGCCGTCGCGTACAGCGCCCCGCCCTTGGCGGTGTACCGGACGGGAACGTTGCTCGCCGGGTCCTCGGCGCGGGTCCAGTACGTCGTGCCGTAGATCGCCCGGCCGTTGATCCGGAGCCAGGCGCCGAGCGCGCGGACGCGATCGGCCTGGATCTCGGGGATCGTGCCGTCGGCCTTCGGGCCGAGGTTCAGCAGCAGGTTGCCGTTCTTGGAGACGATGTCGGCGAACGAGTCGACCAGCTCGTCGGCCGAGAGGTAGTCGGCGGGACCCTCCTCGGCGTTGTAGCCGAACGAGCGCCCGATACCGCGCGTCGCCTCCCACTTCGCCGGGTTGATGTCCGGCTCGACGCTGTACTCCGGCGTCGTGAAGTCGTAGATGTCGTTGCCGCACCGGTTGTCGACCGTGACCTCCTTCGGGTGCCGGCGGTTCTTGGCCTGGTTGAAGTAGTGCGCGAAGACCTCGTTCGAGCGGTTGGGGCCACCGATGTCGCACCACAGGATGTCCGGGTCGTAGTGGTCGATCAGCTCCAGCATCTGCGGATACTGGTGGTCGTCGACGAAGCTCGCGACCGGCTTGTAGCCCGTGTACGGGATCTGGGCCCCGGTGAACGGGTTCGTCGGGCCGTTGGCGAACCAGCCGCCGACCGGGTGGTACCACTCGGGCATCGAGAAGTAGACCCCGCGCTTGAGCCCGTAATGGCCGCGGTCGGCGGCGTCGAAGAGCTCCTTGACGAAATCGCGGTGCGGACCGAGCGCGACGGTGCTGCGGTCGGTCGTCGCGGTGTCGAACAGCGCCACTCCGTCGTGGTGCTTGCTCACCTGCACGAAGTACTTCGCCCCGCCCTGCTTGAACAGCCGCAGCCACGCATCGGGGTTGAACTTCTCCGCCTTCCACTGCTCGATGAAGCGGTCGTAGGGGAAGTCCTCTCCGTACAGCCGGCGGTGGCGCTCCCAGGTCGGGCTGCCCGGCTTGTTGAGCTCGTTCCAGTACCACTCGGCGTACGCGCTGCCGCCCGATGGCGGGGCGAACGCGGGCACGGAATACGGCCCCCAGTGGATGAAGTAGCCGAGCTTCGCGTCCTCGAACCACTTCGGCGCCTTGTGCTTTCGCAGCGACGCCGGATCCGGCGTGTAGTCCGGCGGCGAGACGTCGTTGGCGAACGACGAGGGCGGCGCGACGGCCGCGACGGCCACCCCGACCGTCACCGCGACCAACGTCAGCATGCGCAGCATCACGATCCCAGCTCCTCCCGTAGCAATACGTCGGATCTATGGCGCTGGAGGAACCATACCCACGCCGTCAAGCGACCAGCGCCGTACTAGACATCCGATGTATGCTCACCGAACGTGAGCGTCACCGACGAGGCGATCGAGCGGATCAAGGAGATGATCATCTCCAAGGAGCTGCAGCCCGGAGACCGGCTCCCGCGCGAGGCCGACCTCGCCGAGCGGCTCGGGCTCTCGCGCAGTTCGCTGCGCGAGGCGGTGCGTGCGCTCAGCCTCGTCCGGATCCTCGACGTGCGCCGGGGCGACGGCACGTATGTCACGAGCCTCGACGCCTCCCTGCTGCTCGACGCGCTGTCGTTCGTGATCGAGCTGCACCAGGACCGCAGCATGCTCGACCTGCTCGAGGCGCGGCGACTGCTCGAGGCCGATGCGGCCGCACTCGCGGCCCAGCGGAGCACACCCGAGCAGGTGGCCGAGCTCCGCGCCCTGATCGACGCCATGCCGGCGTGCGCGGGCGTCGACGAGTTCGTCGAGAACGACCTGGCCTTCCACCGCACGGTCGCCGCGGCGGCCGGCAACGACGTCCTGTCGAAGCTGCTCGAGAGCCTTTCCGGGCACACGATCCGCGCCCGGATCTGGCGTGGGATCACCGAGGGCGGCGCGATCGACCGCACGATCGCCGAGCACCGGGCGATCTGCGACGCGATCGAGCGCGGGAGCTCCGAGCTCGCCCGCGCCTGGATGACGGCGCATCTCGCGTCGGTCGAGGCCTGGCTACGGCAGGCCGTGGAACCGGCGCAGGTCCCCGCATAGATGCACCCGGACGCCGAGCGCACCGAACATCGCGGCCTTGGCCTGGAGCGCCCGGTCGGCGGTCTCGTCGTCCGGCGCGTAGGCGACGGTGAGGTGGTTCGCCTTGTGCCGAGCCATGAACTGGTCCCGCGTGATCCCGTGCAGGACGGCATGCATGATCGGCCACTGCGGTGTCGTTGCCGCCAACCGCCGCTGGGTCTCCTCTTCGGGCAGGGCAAGCGCCGTGGCGCGCCCGAGGTCGACGTGGAGCGCACCGTCCATGACGAACACACGCGACCAGACGACGGCTCCGGGCTTCGAGACACCGCTGAGGGTGCCGCCGCCCAGCGGGAAGTACATGGGCGGCTGACGCATGCTCCACGACTTGTCGTAGCCGCCGTTGTGGGAGGCCGGCACGGAGCCGGAGATCTCGAAGACCCAGACGAAGCGGCCGTCGTAGTCGGCGCCCCAGCGGACGTCGTGCAACGTGGTGGCCGGGTCGAGGCCGATCGCGGTCCAGACGCGGTTCGTCACGAGCGCGTCCACGGCGGCGCCCTCGTCGACCTCGTTGAAGTGGGGCAGCGGAACGCCGGGATAGAGCTCACGCGACCCGTCGCGGCTGCGCACGGGCGGCCGCTCGCCGCCGTTGAGCAGGCCCTCGACGAGGTCGCTGGCAGGCACGACGTCCTTCAGGCCCTGCTGGTACTGGATCCCGACGGCGTCCAGCCCGAAGTCGTCGGCCATCCGCAGCGCGGAGATGTACATCTTGAACTGGGTCAGCAGCTGCCCGTCGGTGAGCTCCGTCGCCCCGTCGCTGCCGGTGTGGAACGTCATCCCGGCGCCGTCCAGCCAGGCGCGCACCGCCTGCGCCTCGTCGTCGCCGACGCGGCCCATCTCGGCGACGAGTGCGCTCTGGGAGAGCCGCTCCTTGTAGATCCCGAGCGGGTTGAGCAGCTCGTCGTCGATGATCGCGTTGTACATCCCCATGCAGCCCTCGTCGAAGACGCCGATGATCGCCTTCTCGTGCTGCAGCTGGGCCGCGAGCGCCCGCCCGACGTCGACCTCGGGACCGCTGCCGACATCGTCGAGCGTCGCGCACGTGGCTCGTGTCGTGGGCAAGCGCGCCGGTCTCGAGCCAGGTCCGCAGGCACCCTCGCGCCCAGTCGTCGGTGAAGTCCTCGCTCCACAGCGCGGAGTGGGCGCACGCCCGCCTTGGTCAGGCTCGCGGTGAGGTTGAGCAGGCCGACCAGCCCGGGGTACTCCCCGCTCCAGTTGGCGACGACGAGGATCGGGCCGCGGTGGGTGCGCAGGCCGGGCAGGACGTGATGGCTGTACTGCCAGACGGCCTCGACGACGACGAGCGGCGCGTCCGGCGGAAGCCGCTTGAAGACCTCGATCCCCGCGCGCTGGCTGTCGATGAACCCGTGCCCACTCTCCACGTCGACGGGGTGACCGCGCCGCACGGACCAGCCGAGCGCGGCGACCGCCGCCGCGAAGTCGTCCTCGAGCTTGCGCTGCGTCGGCCAGCAGGTCACGTTCGCCGCGGCGCGCAGGTCGCCGCTCGCGACGGTGTACACGGTGCGCGGCTCCGCGGCCACAGGCTCGCGGACGTCGGGCATGGCGTATCCGGTCACGCACGGTTTTGTAACGCATATCCGCGCGATCGCAGGTCCTCATGAGCCGGATCACCGCCTTCGACACCGCCGACATCCGGTTTCCGACGTCGCTGTCGCTCGACGGGTCGGACGCCATGAACCCGGACCCGGACTACTCCGCGGCCTACCTGTGGATCTCGACCGACGCTCCGGACGGCCTCGAAGGGCACGGCTTCGTGTTCACGATCGGGCGCGGCAACGACGTCCAGGTGGCCGCGATCGAGGCGCTTCGCGAACGCTTCGTCGGCCGCGACGTCGAGGAGCTGCTGGCCGACATGGGCGCGGCGTGGCGGGATCTCGTCCACGATTCGCAGCTGCGCTGGCTCGGCCCCGAGAAGGGCGTGATGCACATGGCCGTGGGCGCCGTGGTCAACGCCCTGTGGGACCTGAAGGCCAAGCGAGCCGGCGTGCCGCTGTGGGCGCTGCTGGCCTCGATGAGCCCCGAGGAGCTGGTCGGCCTCGTCGACTTCCGCTACCTGACGGACGCGCTGACGCGGGAGCAGGCGCTCGAGATCCTGCGGGCCGCCGAGCCCGGGCGCGCCGCGCGACACGACGCGCTGCTCGCCTCGGGCTTCCCCGCCTACGCGACGACGCCGGGGTGGCTCGGCTACGACGATGCCAAGCTCAAACGCCTGTGCGGCGAGGCCGTCGAGAGCGGCTTCGAGCATGATCAAGCTCAAGGTCGGCGCGGACCTCGCCGACGACGTCCGCCGGCTGGCGATCGCTCGCGAGACGGTGGGACCGGACGTCCGGATCGCCGTCGACGCGAACCAGCGGTGGGGCGTCGCGGACGCGATCGAATGGACGCGGGCCTTGATGCCCTACGACGTCGCGTGGATCGAGGAGCCCACGAATCCCGACGACGTGCTCGGCCACGCGGCGATCGCCCGCGGCGTCGCTCCCATCCCCGTCGCGACCGGCGAGCACATGGCCAACCGCGTCATGTTCAAGCAGTTCCTGCAGGCGGACGCGCTGCAGGTGCTGCAGATCGACGCGACCCGCGTCGCCGGCGTGAACGAGAACGTGGCGATCATCCTGCTCGCCGCGAAGTTCGGCGTGCCCGTGTGCCCGCACGCAGGGGGCGTCGGCCTGTGCGAGGCGGTGCAGCACCTGGCGATGTTCGACTTCGTGGCGGTCTCCGGGAGCCTGGACGGCAGGGTGATCGAGTTCGTCGACCACCTGCACGAGCACTTCGTGACGCCGGTCGAGGTGCGCGGCGGCCGCTACATCGCCCCCACGGCACCCGGCGCCGGGACCGAGATGCTCGAGGCGTCGGTGGGCGGCTCACGTCCCATGGCTGAGCCTGCGAGCTCGGCCGCCTCGGGTACGGCGCCGCGAACGTCGGCAACCTCTACCGGCCGCTGACCGACGAGGACGCCTGGGCGGTGCTCGACGCGGCCTGGGAAAGCGGCATCCGCTACTTCGACACGGCCCCGCACTACGGGCTCGGGCTCTCCGAGCGCCGGCTCGGGTCCTTCCTCGCCACGAAGCCCCGCGCGGACTTCGTCGTGTCGACGAAGGTCGGCCGGCTGCTGCGGCCCAGCCCCGAGACGGCGCACCTGCTCGACGACGCGAACCAGTTCGCAGTGCCCGCGTCGGTGCGCCGCGTGTGGGACTTCAGCGCCGGCGGCATCCGGGCGAGCCTCGAGGAGTCGCTGGAGCGACTCGGCCTGCCGGACGTCGACGTCCTCTACCTCCACGATCCGGACGAGCACGACCTGACCACGGACCTGTCGACCGGCGTCGCCGGCGCTGGCCGCGCTCCGCGACGAAGGCCTCGTCACGGCCGTCGGGATCGGCTCGAAGTCGACCGAGGCGCTCGTCGCCGCGGTGCGCACGGGGGCGCTCGATCTCGCGATGGTCGCCGGCCGCTACACGCTCCTCGAGCAGCGCGCAGCGAGGTGGTCGCGGCCTGCCGCGAGACCGGGGTCGCGATCGTCGCGGCGGCGATCTTCAATTCCGGACTGCTGTCGAAGCCCGCGCCCCGGC
Source organism: uncultured Solirubrobacteraceae bacterium (assembly GCA_963792385.1). Classification (GTDB taxonomy): domain Bacteria; phylum Actinomycetota; class Thermoleophilia; order Solirubrobacterales; family Solirubrobacteraceae; genus DASSUW01. The sequence goes on from CAWBVZ010000007.1 coordinate 981,550, forward strand.
GGGCGCTACGAGTACGGCGCGGTGCCACCCGAGCTGCTCGCGCGCGCGCAGCGCATCGCAGAGGTCTGCGAGCGGCACGGGGTCACGCTGCCGGAGGCGGCACTGCAGTTCCCGCTCCGCGAGCCGGCGGTGCACAGCGTCGTGGTGGGCGCCGCGACCCCGGAGCAGGTCCGCGAGAACGCGCGGCGCGTGGAAGCCGAGATCCCGGAGGCACTGTGGGACGAGCTGGCGGCCGACGAGCTGGTGCGGACGTGACGGTCGACGCTCACCTGCACGTGTGGGACCTCGCGCGCAGCGAGTACGCCTGGCTCACGCCCGACCTCGGCCCGCTCCACGCGACCTTCACCCCCGAGCAGGCGCACGCCGAGCTCGAGGCGGCCGGCATCGCGTCGGCGGTGCTCGTCCAGGCCGAGGACTCCGAGCGCGACACGGAGCTGATGCTCGAGGCCGCGGACCGGCATCCGTGGGTCGCCGGCGTCGTCGGCTGGGTGCAGCTCGACGACCCCGCCGTGGCCGAGCGCCAGCTCGACCGCTGGCAGCAGCAGCCGCGGTTCCGCGGCGTCCGACACCTCGTGCACGACGATCCGCGCGACGACTTCCTCCTGCTTGCTCGCCGTCCGCCGGTCGCTCCGGCGGCTCGCCGAGCGTGGCATCCCGTTCGACGTACCGGACGCCTGGCCGCGGCACCTGGCCGCGACGGCGGACCTCGCGGCGGAGCTTCCAGACCTGCGGATCGTCGTCGACCACCTCGGCAAGCCTCCCTACGGCGGCGCCGACTGGGAGCAGTGGCGGAGCACGCTGCGCGAGGTGGCCGCGCACCCGAACACGACCGCCAAGGTCTCCGGCCTGCAGGTGCCGGGCCGGCCGTTCACGGTCGCCGAGGTACGTCCGGCCTGGGAGGTGGCGCTGGAGCTGTTCGGCCCCGAGCGGCTGATGTGGGGCAGCGACTGGCCGATAACGGTGCTCGTCGGCGGCTACGCCACGCCTGGGAGGTGATGTCGTCACTCGTCGCTGAGCTGACGCCGGACGAGCAGGCGCTGATCCTCTCCGGGACGGCGACGGCGACGTATGGGCCTATAGGGTGCCGAGCGGAGGGGCTGTGCTGAAGGGAATCCATCCGATCCTGAGCGGGGAGCTGCTGGCGCACCTGGATGCAATGGGGCACTCAGACGCGGTGGTGCTGGCCGACGCGCACTTCCCGGCGGACCGCCTCGCCACCCGGCTGCTCACATTCCCCGGCTTGTCGACGCCCGACGTGCTCGCCGCCGTGCGGACCGTGATCCCGCTCGACGACCAGCCGTCGCTCGACCTCATGAGCTCGGCCGACGGGACGCGGCTGCCGGTGCAGGGCGCGCTCATCGCGGCGGCCGAGGCCACGGAGGAGGACGTCCAGTTCCTCGACCGCCACGCGTTCTATGACGTCGCCGCCGAGGCGTACCTGATCGTGCGCACCGGTGAGACGCGGACCTACGGCAACGTGATCCTGCGCAAGGGCGTGGTCAGCTCGTGACGGACGGCCCGCTCCTGCTGCGCGTCCAGGGAGTCAGCAAGAGCTTCCCGGGCGTCAAGGCGCTCGAGGACATGCAGCTCGACCTGCGCGCGGGCGAGGTGCTCGCGCTCGTGGGCGAGAACGGCGCCGGCAAGTCGACGCTGATGAAGCTGCTGTCCGGCGTCTACACCGTCGACGAGGGCGAGTTCTTCCTCAACGGCGAGGCGTATGAGCCGATCTCTCCGAAGCACGCGCAGGAGCTCGGCATCAGCATCATCCACCAGGAGTTCAACCTGATGCCCGACCTCACGGTCGCGCAGAACATCTTCATCGGCCGCGAGCCGCGTGGCTCGGGCTTCTTCCTCAACGAGCGCCGGCTCAACGCGCAGGCGCGGGAGCTGCATCGAGCGGCCTGCATCTGCCGCTGGGACCCAAGCAGCTCGTCGGCAATCTCACGGTCGCGAAGCAGCAGATGGTCGAGATCGCCAAGGCGCTGTCGTACGACGCGAAGCTGCTGATCATGGACGAGCCGACCGCGGCCCTCAACGACGCCGAGGTCGAGGTCCTGCACGACCTGATCCGCCACTTCGTCCGGCCCGACACGGGCGTCATCTACATCTCGCACCGGATCGAGGAGCTCAAGCGGATCGCCGACCGGGTCACCGTCATCCGCGACGGTCGCTACGTCGGGACCCGCGAGACCCGTGAGACGACCATGAAGGAGGTCATCTCGATGATGGTCGGGCGCGAGCTCTCCGTCGACGCACAGCCGGTCGGCGTCCAGGCGGAACGCGAGGTCGTGCTCGAGGTGTCCGGGCTGAGCACCAAGGACCTGCTCAAGGATGTGAGCTTCGACCTGCGCAAGGGCGAGATCCTCGGCTTCGCCGGCCTCATGGGCGCCGGTCGAACCGAGGTGGCGCGCTCGGTGGTGGGCGCGGACATGATCGACGCCGGCACGATCAAGCTGCGCGGCCGCGAGATCAAGATCCACAACCCGGCCGAGGCCGCGAAGCACCGGATCGGCTACCTCTCCGAGGACCGCAAGCAATTCGGCCTCCTGCTCGAGCAGGAGGTCAACGCGAACATCGGGCTGAGCGCCTTGAAGGAGCGTTTCCAGTCGTACGGATTCGTCAAGGACGCGGCTATGCGCGCCACCTCCAGGGAGTACGTCGACACCCTGCGCATCAAGACCCCGTCGGTCGCCCAGATCGTCAAGAACCTCTCGGGCGGCAACCAGCAGAAGGTCGTGATCGCGAAGTGGCTCGTCAAGGACTGCGACATCCTCATCTTCGACGAGCCGACCCGCGGCATCGACGTCGGCGCGAAGGAGGAGATCTACCGGCTCATCAACGAGCTGGCCCAGCAGGGGAAGTCGATCATCATGATCTCGTCCGAGCTGCCGGAGATCCTGCGGATGTCGCACCGCATCGTCGTCATGAGCGAGGGCCGGGTCACCGGCGTGCTGGACGCCGGCGAGGCCACGCAGGAAAGCGTCATGCACTACGCGACGCTGCGACCGGACGAGAACCCCGAGGACGCCGCCGAGCTCGGGCTCATCGAGCCCGCTCTGAACGGCACGGAGGAGACATGACGGCGTCAGCGGCCACCGGCGACGACCAGCCCACCGCCGTCGAGGCCGTGGGCACGGGCCTCAGGGACCGGCTTCAGCAGTTCCTCGCCTTCGCGAGCCTGATCGCGATCTTCCTCTTCTTCTCGATCGCCAGCAACAACTTTTTGAACTACTCGAACGTCACGGCGATCCTCTTCTCGACCGTGGTGATCGGGCTCCTCGCCCTCGGGACGACGTTCGTGATCATCACCGGCGGCATCGACCTCTCGATCGGGACGGGGATGACGCTGTGCGCGGTCATCTCCGGCGTGCTGATCGTCAACAGCGGCGTGCCGGTGCTCGTTGGGGTCATCGGCGCGGTGCTCTTCGGCGGCCTGATCGGACTGGTGAACGGGTTCAACGTCTCGATACTCGGGATACCCCCGTTCATCGCGACGCTCGCGATGATGCTGGTCGCGCAGGGGCTCGCGCTCGTCATATCGGACAGCACCCCGATCTACTTCAACGAGGCGCGGGAGTACATCAGCATCTCGACCGGCCACCTGTTCGGGGTGAACTTCCCGAACGCCGTGCTCGTCCTGGCGGTGGCGACGGTGATCGCTGCGGTGATTCTCAACAAGACGATCCTCGGCCGGTACACGTATTCGATCGGCAGCAACGAGGAAGCGACGGCGCTGTCGGGCATCAGCACGCGCCGGTGGAAGATGATCATCTACACGCTCGCCGGCCTGTTCACGGGCCTGGCCGGGGTGATGATCTCGGCACGGTTGGCGTCGGCCCAGCCCGGGACCGGCGTCGGGTACGAGCTCCAGGCGATCGCAGCCGTCGTCATCGGTGGGACCTCGCTGTCCGGCGGCAAGGGCTCGATCGTCGGCACCATCATCGGCGCGCTGATCATCTCGGTGCTCAACAACGGCCTGCAGATCATGTCGATCCCGCAGGAATGGCAGAACGTGATCCTCGGCATCGTGATCCTCATCGCCGTCTACGCGGACATGGCGAGGAAGCGCGCCGCCGTCTGACCTTTCGGAAACCAAGGAGGAGGGTTGTGAGCATGCACAGGAATCTCGGAGCCATGGCGGCAGTGGCCGCCTCGGTGCTCGCGCTCGGCGTCGCAGCGTGTGGCGACGACGACAGCAGTGGCGGCGGGTCTTCCGGGGGCGGCGGCGGTGGCGGCGACGAGCCGTACATCGCGATCGTCTCCAAGGGCTTCCAGCACCAGTTCTGGCAGGCCGTCAAGCAGGGCGCCGAGGAGGAGGCCAAGGCGGAGGGTGCCCGCATCACCTTCGAGGGCCCGCCGACCGAGCAGGACATCGAGCAGCAGGTCACGATGCTCACCAACGCCCTCACGAAGAACCCCGCCGCCATCGGCTTCGCCGCCCTCGACTCGAAGGCAAGCGCGCCGCTGATGGATCAGGCGAAGTCGCAGAACATCCCCGTCATCGCGTTCGACTCCGGCGTGGAGAGCGACGTCCCCGTCACGACGGCCGCGACCGACAACAAGGCCGCCGCGGCGGAGGCGGCGAAGCACCTGGCCGAGCTCATCGGCAACAAGGGGAAGGTCGGGGTGGTCGTGCACGACAAGACCAGCCGGTCCGGCATCGACCGCCGGGACGGATTCCTCGAGTGGATGAAGACGAACGCCCCTGACATCGAGGTTCTGCCCGTGCAGTACGGCGCCGGCGATCAGGCGAAGTCCGCCGACATCGCAAAGTCGATGCTCTCCGCGAACCCGGACATCAAGGGCTTCTACGGCGCGAACGAAGGCTCGGCGATCGGCGTCATCAAGGGCGTGCAGGAGAGCGGCAAGCAGGGAGTCACGATCGTCGGCTTCGACTCCGGCAAGGCGCAGATCGACGCCATCAAGAGCGGCGTGATGGCCGGTGCGATCACGCAGAACCCGGTCGGCATGGGCAAGGAGCTCATCAAGTCCGCGATGAAGGCGATCAACGGCGAGGAGCTGCCGAAGGTCATCGACACCGGGTTCTACTGGTACGACAAGACCAACATCGACGACCCGAAGATCAAGGCGGTCCTCTACGAGTGAGCGATCGCGGAGTCCTCATCACGGGAGCGCTCGGCGCCGTCGGCGTCTGGACGATCCGCAGCCTGCTCGAGCGCGGCGACGCCGTCGTCGCGCTCGACATCGGCGGCGATGGGCACCGCCTGCCGCTGGCGCTCGACGACGATCAGTCCGCGGCCGTCGTCCACGTGCAGTGCGACATCACGGACCTGACGGCACTCGAGCGGGTCATCGACGAGCACCAGATCACGAACGTCATCCATCTGGCTGCGCTCCAGGTGCCGTTCGTACGCGCCGATCCCATACTCGGCGCTCGCGTCAACGTCCTCGGCACCGTCAACGTCCTCGAAGCCGTCCGGCGCCGTGGCGAGCGCATGGGACCCGTCGTGTACGCCTCCTCGATCGCCGTCTACGGCGCGGCGGGGACGCTCGCCGCCGACGACCATCCCGGCACGCTCTACGGCGTGTTCAAGCGCGACAACGAGAGCACGGCGCTGCGCTATTTCGAGGACTACGGCGTCTCCTCGATCGGCTTGCGCCCACACACGGTCTACGGGCCGGCCCGCGACCAAGGACTCACGTCCGCACCGACGACCGCGATGGTCGCGGCCGCCGCCCACGTGCGCTTCCACATCCCGTTCGGCGGAAGCGCGCAGCTGCAGTACGCGCCCGACGTCGGCGAGGCGTTCGCCCTCGCCGCGCAACTCGGCTACGAAGGCGCGTCGGTCCACGACCTCGGCGGTCCGGTCATGGCGATCGCCGACCTCGTGGCGCTGATCGACGCTGCGGTGCCCGACGCGTCCGGGCTGATCACCGCCGCCGACCAGGCGCTGCCGTTCCCGAGCGAGGTGGACGGCACGTCGTTCGCGGAGCTGCTCGGACGCTCGGTCATGCGGCCGGTCGAAGAGGGCGTCGGCGACTCGATCGCGCGGTTCGAGCGCCTGCTCGCCGACGGGCTCGTGCAGGCGCCCGAACCGTCCCCCGCCGCGACTCCGTGAGCTGCGACGGGGGTCCCAGGGGCGCCGCCGCTGTGCGGCGCCCCCGGACCCGGCATTACGGAGTGGGAGGCGCCGACGGCACCGTGTCGCCGGGCAGGAGGCGCACCTGAGCGCTTCCCGACAGGCCCTCGGGGTCGGTGTACGCGGCGACGAACACGGCGCTGAGATTCGCGGCTCCGGCATGGCCGGAGTCCACGGTCGTCGTGATCGATCCGGTGCAGCCGGCGGTCGAGGTCAGCGGGTGCCCGTGCGTCTCGTGGCCGAGGATGTACGCCACCGAGACCTTCGAGCAGTCCACCGGGGTGTCGTCGGTGACGGTGACCGTGAAGGTCACGGTGTCGCCGAACTGGAACGTCCCCCCTGTCGTGCTGTCCAACCGCAGCGCGACCAGGGGTTGCTGGTTGCCGACGAGGATCCGCACGTAGGCCGACGCCGAGCGCCCCGTCCGGTCGGTGACTCGCAGCGTGGCGTTGTACACACCGTTCGCCGTGTAGGTGTGCGTCGGGTTGGGCGCGGTGGAGTCCACCGTCCCGTTCGCGTCGAAGTCCCACGCGTACGCGAGGCGATCTCCGTCAGCGTCGTTGGTACCCGCGCTCGAGAACGCGACCGTGAGCGGCGCGCGGCCTGCGGCCGGCGTCGCCGCCACCTTGACCTCGGGCGTGTGATTGCCGCGCACGAAGTCGATCCGGGCGAGATCCGCGTCCGGGTTCTCGCTGAAGAACCCGTCGCCGTAGTTCAGGAGGTAGAGCGCGCCGTCAGGACCGAACTCCATGTCCATCGGGTTGTCCACCATCTCCCCGAGCGGGACGTCCCGGATCTCGTCCAGCCGGTTGCCGTTCGCCCGGTTGAGCCGGAACTCCTTGACGTAGTCGCGCGTCCACTCGTAGAACAGCGGCACGCCGTTGTAGTACGCCGGCCACCGGAACACGGACCGGTTCGCGGAGTCGAAGTCGTACGCCGGGCCGCCCATCGGACCGATGCCGCCTGTGCCGAGCTCCGGGAACAGCCCCGACTCGCCGTACGAGTACCAGACGTCGGGCTGGATCACCTGCGGCAGCCGACGCAAGCCGGTGTTGTGCCGCGAGTCGTTCATCGGCCCGTTGCAGTTGAAGTCCTCGCCGGGCGTGGAGTTCGCGAAGTCCCAATCGACGTATGGCATGTCGGACGTCGCGCAGAACGGCCAGCCGTAATTGCCGGCCCTGCGGATGATCATCCACCGCCCCTGTCCCGCGGGGCCGCGATCCGGATTGGCCTCCTGGGCGTCGGGTGAGTAGTCGCCCAGATACACGTCGTCGTTCCTGCGGTTGACGGCGAAGCGGAACGGGTTCCGGAGCCCCATCGCGTAGATCTCGGGACGAGTCTTCGCCGTGCCGGGCCGGAACAGGTTGCCGGACGGGATCGAGTAGCCGCCGCCGGACTTCACGCGGATGCGCAGCAGCTTGCCGCGGAGGTCATTCGTGTTGCCCGCGCTGCGCCGCGCGTCGAACGCCGGGTTGCGGCCGGCGCTGTCGTCGAGTGGGCTGTAGCCGTCCGAGAAGAACGGATTCGAGTCGTCGCCGGTCGACAGGTACAGGTTCCCCTGGCTGTCGAAGTCGATGTTGCCGCCGACGTGGCAGCAGATGCCGCGGTCGACCGGAACATCGATGATCTGCTGCTCGGTGGACATGTCGAGCTTGCTGCGCACCAGCTTGAAGCGCGACAGGCGGATCGCCCCCTTGAAGGGCGCGAAGTCCGCCGCCGTCCCTGTGAACGGCGCGTCGCCCTCGTTGGTGACCGGCGTCGACGGGTCGTCGACCGGCGTGTTCAACGGCGGCGAGTAGTAGGCGTAGACCCAGTGGTTGTCCTCGAAATTCGGGTCGATCGCGACGCTCTGCAGGCCCTCCTCGTCGTGCTGGTAGACGTCGAACATCGCCGCGAGGGTGTTCAGACCCGTCCGCGGGTTGTAGATCCGCAGCTCGCCGGGCCGCGTCGTGTGCAGCACGCGCAGGTCCGGCAGGACGGCAAGGTTCATCGGCTCGCCCGGCGTGTCATCGAGGACGACCTTCTGGAACCGATCCGCCGGCGGCGGGGTTTGCCCCGCCGCCATCGACGGCAGCGCGAACAGCAGCAGCGCGAGACCGATCGCGGTGACGAATGTACGCATCTCAGTGCCCCGCCTTCCTGGCTCGCCTCGCGCGCAGTGTGCGCAGGTACTCGTAGCCGACCTCCGCGGTCTGCTGGGAGTTCGGCAGCGTGTCGCGCTCGACGAGGTAGTGGTGGTAGTGCTTGTTCTCGAGGGTGCTGAAGATCCGCGCGAAGTTGATGGTGCCGGTGCCGAGGTCGGCGAAGCTGCCGTCGGCGGCGCGATCCTTGGCGTGGAACAGCGGCCAGCGGAACTGGTCGTACCGCTTGAGGTACTTGATCGGGTCGAGCCCGGCAGTGATGATCCAATAGAGGTCGAGCTCGAAGAAGACGAAGTCGTCGTCCGTCTCCTCCAGGAGCACGTCGTAGAGGACCCTGCCGCGCGAGACGGTGAAGTCCCAGCTGTGGTTGTGGAAGTAGAAGCGCAGGCCGCGTTCCGCCGCCGCCTCGCCCCAGGCGTTGAACTCACGCGCGAACCGCCGGTAGGCCGTGAGGTTGATGTTCGGGTCACCCGGCAGCGTCACAAACGACGCTCCGACGTACTGCTGGCCGAGCAGCTCGGCCTCGTCGAGCACGGTGGCGAGCTCGGTGCGAAAGCGATCGGCGCCGACGTGGAACCCCACCGCATGGAGCCCGTTGGCATCCAGCAGCGCGCGGAACTCCGCAGGCGTGCGGCCGTGGTAGCTGAACGGCTCAACCTCGGTGTAGCCGATCTCCGCAAGCATCGCCAGCGTTCCCGGGAGATCAGCCTCCGCCCGGTCTCTGACCGAGTACAGCTGGATGCCGATGTTCTGCCGCGGAATGAGGAACTCCGTGCGCGCGCTCGCGCGCGCACGCTGCTTCGACAGCGCCAGCTCGGGCGCGACCACGGCAGCCGCCGCGGTACCCGCCGCGGCACCGAGAAGTGAACGCCGACTGAGCGATTGCCCAACCCCCATTACTACCTCCTCCATCGCCCGCCACGGCCCAGGCGCCACGTCCGGACCCCCGGGTCGGGCATTCCATCGGACACTCGTCTTGAGATGCCCGTTCGCCCATAAAACCCGCACGTTCGGTGGCGCGCCACCGAATGTGAGCGAACCTTCACATTCACCGTCACATGTGTGACTGTCGGCGGCGGCCTTCGCCCGCCGCCGCAAGGGACGGCGACGGGCTCAGGCCCTACCGGCGTCAGCTCGAGGCGTGCTGACAGCCGGATCCGCGACGGGAGGAGGCGTCGCGGCTCGGGACGGACGTCATCGCACCTCCTCCGGGATCGACGACGCCGATCGCGCGATTCCACGCCAGGTGAGAACCGCCATTCCACGCACGCCCGCTTCCGCGCCGAGCCCAGCCGGCGCGATCGCCGGCACGCGGCCGAACGGCAGCCGCTCGGAGACGCGCGTCCTCAGCGGGGCGAACAGCCGCTCACCGGCTGCGGCGAGCCCTCCCCCGATCACCACTCGCTCGGGGTCGAGCAGGACGATGGCGCTGGCGAGCGCCGCCGCGAGCGCATCGATCGCCTGATCCCAGATCCGCCGGGCCGGCTCATCGCCTGCGACCGCCCGTGCCACCAGCTCCTCTGTGCCGATCTCGTCACCGTCGGCGGCCTCGGAGTAGCGGCGCCGCATACCGCCGGCGGACGAGTACGCCTCGAGGTGTCCACGCGCTCCGCAGCCGCACCGGGGGCCTTCGGGATCGATGGTCATGTGGCCCATCTCGCCGGCGGTGGCATAGGCCCCGGTGTAGGGCTTTCCGCCGATCACGAGGGCCGCTCCGATGCCCGTGCCCATCGCGACGAACAGGTGGTCTCCGGCCCCGCGAGCGCTTCCCAGAACCGCTTCCCCGGAAGCGGCGGCGCGCACGTCGTGGGTGATGAACACCTGCAGGCCGGTACGTTCGACGGCCATCTCACGCAGGGGAACGTCCGACCATCCCAGGTTCGGCGCGTCGAGAACGACGCCCCGGCGCTCGTCGACCGGCCCGGGTATGGCAACCCCGATGCCTGCAAGCGCGCGAGCGCCGTGGCGGCGCGCGCCTTCGCCGACGAGGTCGTCGATCAAGCACAGGATCGCCTCGAGAACGGCGTCGGGGCCCTGGTCCGGGCTCGTGTCCCGCCGGTCGCGGAGGAAGAGCGTGCCGGTGCGGTCGGCGAGCGCCCCCTTGAGGGTCGTGCCTCCCACATCGACCACCGCCACGTACGAGTCCGCACCCTGGGCGGGCATCTCTTCACGTCTCCTGAGGTCGACGAAGCCACCAGGCCGCCGGGCGCCGCGCGAGGCGCCCGGCGGGTGGTGACTCAGCTCAGTATCCGAGCTCCATGACGGAGTCGACGTTGTCCTTCGTGACCGTCGTCGCGGTCACCGTGATCTTGCTCGGGACCTCGGGCTCGGCGAGGTCTCCCAGCCCCTGATCGTTGGCGATCAGGCGTGCCAGGTTGATCGCCGAGGACGACATCGACGGGTTATAGAGGAACGTCGCCCGGTAGAGGCCACCCTTCTTGATCTGCTCCATCGCCGCCTTCGACCCGCCCGCGCCGGTGAGGAACATCTCGTCCTCGCGGCCGGCGTTCTGGATCGCGGCCACGACACCCTCGGCCATGTCGTCGTCGTGCGTGTAGACGCCGTCGATCTGCTTGTTGGCCTGGAGGATGTTCTCCATCACGGACAGGCCCTTGTCGGGCAGGAAGTCGGCCGGCTGGCTGGCGACGATCTTGATGCTGCCCTTGCAGCGCCGCTGGAGCGCGTCCTTGAAGCCCTTCGAGCGGTCCTCGGTCACCGAGATGCCGGCGATGCCCTGGATCTCAACGACGTTGCCGGAGCACTTGAGCTCGTCGGCGAAGTAGTTGCCGGCTGTGTAGCCGATGCCGTAGTTGTCACCGGTGATGAGCGTGCGATAGGCGCCGGGCTCAGCGAACTCGCGGTCGACATTGACGACCGGGATACCGGCGGCCATCGCCTTCAACGCCACCGGTGTGAGCGCGTCACCCTCGTTGGGCAGGATGACGAGCGCGTCCGGCTTCCCGGCGATCAGCGTCTCGATCTGGTCCGCCTGGGCGGCCGAATCGGTCACGCCCTCGGCGAGCTTGAGGGTGACGCCCTCGAGCTCCTTGGCCTGCTGGCGCGCGTTGTCGGTGATCGCAGCCATCCAGCCGTGATCGGCACCGGGAGCGCTGAAGGCGATCGTGATCTCCTTCGACTGCGCCGGCGTGCCCTTCTTCTGCTCGATGGTGCTGGCGTCTCCGCCACCGGCTTCGTCCTCGCCGCAGGCGGCGACGCCGACCGCCAACGCGACGCACAGAGGGATGACAAGGTGCTTGATTGACATGGGGGTACTCCTCCTCAATTCATGGACAAGGTCTTCACTGTGCTGCGAGGGTGTGTCTACGTTTGCCTGCGCTGAAGCAGGACGGCGGCCACGATGATCACCCCCTTGGTGATCAGCTGGATCTCCACCGCCAGGTCCATCAACGTCATGAGATTGAAGATCAGCGCAAAGGTGAGAACGCCCAGCACGGTGCCGACGATCGTGGCCCGGCCACCGGCCAGGGCCGTACCGCCGATCACGACCGCAGCGATCGCGTCGAGCTCGTAGAGATTGCCGATCACCGGCGAGGCGCTCGAGAGCCGGCCTGAGACCAGGATCGCGGCGAACGCGACGCAGATGCCGCTGATCACATAGACGCTGAAGATGATCCGCGAGACCTTCACGCCCGCAATCCGCGCCGCCTCGCGGTTGCCGCCGACGGCGATGACATGGCGGCCGTAGCTCGTGCGGTTGAGCAGGATCCAGCCGCCCACGGCGATGGCCAGGAACACCAGCACGGCGGACGGAACGCCGACGATGTCGCCGTTGCCGAACCAGCGCACGCCCTCAAGGTCGAAGAGCGTGATCGGCGTCTTGTCACTGATATAGAGCGCAAGGCCGCGAGCCATCGCGAACATCGCGAGCGTCGCGATGAAGGGCACGACCTTCCCGTAGGCGATCAGGCCGGCGTTGATGCCTCCGAGCAGGATGCCCATCCCCAGGGCACCGAGCAGGAACGCGACGCTGCCCGACTCGGCGAACTGCCCTCCGGCGACGGCGGCGGCGGCCACCATCGAGCCGACCGACAGGTCGATGCCTCCGGTCGCGATCACGAACGTCATGCCGATCGCCAGCACGCCGATCACCGAGCTCTGGCGGAGGACGTTGAGGATGTTGTCCTTCGTCGGGAAGACGTCGGGCTCGAGGATCGCGCCTGCGATCAGCAGCACGATCACGACTCCCACGAGCGTGTACTCCTGCAGCTCGATCCTGCTGGCCGACAGCCCGAACGGGAGCCGCCGCTCGGCTGCTTCGGGAGGAACAGTGGTCATCGGATCTCCTCCGGGACGGACTCGGGATGGGTGACGGCATGGCGCAGTAGCTCGAACTCGGTGGCCTGATCGCCCGCGACCTCGGCGACCAGCTCGCCCTCGCGCATGACCAGCACCCGCGTGCACAGCCCGATCAGCTCGGGCAGCTCAGACGACACGACGAGGATGCCCTTGCCGGCCTTCGCGAGGTCGGTGATCAGGCGGTAGATCTCGGCCTTGGCGCCCACGTCGACGCCGCGAGTGGGCTCATCGAACAGCAGGACCTTGCACTGGCGCATCAGCCACCGCGCGAGCACCACCTTCTGCTGGTTGCCGCCCGACAGCTCCCGCGCCAGCGCGCGCGGATCGTCCGGCTTGGTGTTGAGCTCTCGCAGCACGGCGCCCGCCGCCTTGCGTTCGGCGCGCGGGCTCAGCAGTCCGCGGCGCCGGTAGGCGCCCACGTCGGCGAGCGTGACGTTGTTCGCCAGCGACCACCCGAGCAGCAGACCTTGCGACTTGCGGTCCTCCGGTGCCAGGCCGAGGCCGGCCGCGATCGCCGCGTCCGGACGGCCGCCCGGCAGCCGCTCGCCGTCGACGACGACCTCGCCCTCGTCAGCGGGATCGAGACCGTAGATCAGCCGCAGCAACTCCGTCCGGCCGGCGCCGACCAGGCCGCCGATGCCGACGACCTCGCCGGCGTGAACCTCCAGCGATGCAGGCTTGACGTCTGGGAACCGCCCGAGGCCTCGCACCTCCAGCAGCGCGTCGCCGCCGCGCTTCGCACGCTCCGGGTACAGCTGGCCGACCTTGCGGCCGACCATGTGCTCCACCAGCTCGTCCTGCGGCGTGTCGGCCGGCAGCCCGACCGCCACGGTCCGCCCGTCGGAGAGCACCGTCACGCGGTCGCCGATCCGCTTGACCTCGTCGAGGCGGTGCGAGATATAGATCACGCCCACGCCCTCGGCCGTGAGCCGCCGGACGACCCCGAACAGCGTCTCGATCTCGTGGTCGTCGAGGATCGCCGACGGCTCGTCCATGATCAGCAGGCGGATCTTGCGCGACAGCGCTCGGGCGATCGAGACGATCTGCTGCCCTGCCGGGCGCAACGTGCGCACCTTGGCCGTCGGCGAGATGTTCGAGTGATCCAGCCGTTCGAGCAGCGACGCTGTCTCGTTCCGCATCGCGGCACGGTCGAGGATCCCCGCGCGGCGGATCTCATGGCCGAGGAACACACTCTCGGCGACCGTCAGGTCCTCGACGAGGTCGAGCTCCTGATAGATCGTCCCGACACCGCGCGCCATCGACTCCGACGGCTCACCCGTCGGCAGCGGTTCACCCTCAACGAGGATCTCACCCTCCGACGGCGCCACTGCCCCGGAGACGCACTTGATCAGCGTCGACTTGCCCGCGCCGTTGGGGCCGAGCAGGACGTGCACCTCCCCAGGAAGCACGTCGAAGTCGACGCCGTCGAGCGCGCGCACACCCGGGTACTGCTTGGCGATGTTGCGCACTTCCAGGACGGGCACGCTCGTATCGCTCATGTCACAACCTCCAGCGGCTCGTGGGCAGGCACGTCGATCCAGCGCTCCTCACGCGCCGCGGCCATGACCGCGTCGGTGATCACAGCGGTACGCAGGCCGTCGGCGAACACCGGCAGGCCGTCGAGCGGGGCTTCGTCTTGGATCGCGGTGTATGCGTCGGCCACGAACGCGTCGAAGCAGTCCCCATAGCCCTGCGCGTGGCCGGCCGGCAGCCACGCCAGGCGGGCGGCGGGCTCGGACAGGAAGGCGGGGTCTCGCTTGAAGATCGTGGCCGACTCGCGGCGGCCACACCAGAGGCTCTCCGGCGCTTCCTGGTCGAACGCCAGCGACTCCTCCGCGCCGTCGACCTCCAGCCACAGGCGGTTCTTGCGCCCGGCGGAGAGCTGGCTGATGACCGCCGAGCCGAGCGCTCCCCGATCCGTCTCGAACTGCACCACGGCCGCGTCCTCGGTCTCCCCCGCGCGCGTAGTGAGCTTGCGCGCGCTGAGCCGCACGATGCGATGCTCGGTGACGAACTCGGCAAGGTCACACCAGTGCGACCCGATGTCGGCGAACGCGCGCGACGTGCCGCCGAGGTCCGCGTCCACGCGCCAGTTGTCGTCCTCGGGCCGCGCCAGCCAGTCCTGCAGGTACGAGCCGTGCACGAGACGAACCGCGCCCGCCTGCCCGCTGCGCACGCGCTCGCGCGCCTCGCGGACCATCGGGTGATAGCGGTACACGAACGGCACGAACGCACAGCGGCCGGAAGCGGCGGCGCGCTCGGTCAGCTGCCGGGCTCCCGCGACGTCCACGGCCAGCGGCTTCTCGCAGACGACGTGCTTGCCGGCGTCCAGCGCCGCCTCGGCGAGCGGCAGGTGAAGGTGATTCGGCGTGCACACATGCACGACGTCCACCTCCGGCGACTCCACCAGCGCCTCGGCCGACTCGAACGCCCGGTCGGCACCGAGCCGTTTGGCCGAGGCCTCCGAGTGCTCGAGTGACGAATCCGCCACGCCGACGAGCCGCGCTCGCGCGAGCCGGGCCGCGCGCGCATGTACCGTGCCGATGAAGCCCGCGCCGGCAATGCCGACGCGAAGCTCGGGCCTCTCACCCTCGTCCCTCATAGGTGTGCTCCTCCAGCGTGCCTCCCCGGAGTTCCTCGATCTCCGGAGCAGGGAGCGCGACGTTAGTCAGCGTCTGAGGAGAACACCACGAGTGTGAGCAAACCTTGACAGTGGTGACGGTTCGATTGTGAAGGTTTGCTCACACTCCATCGTGCCGTTGCACTGCACAGAGTTATGGTCGGCCGAGGCACAACGAGGAGGGGGAATATGAGGTCGCAGCAGTTGCCCGTCACCGGGCACGGGGCGTGGTTTCCATGATTTCCGGCATCGGCCCGATGGAGGTCGCCATCGTCCTCGTCATCGCGCTGCTCATCCTCGGTCCCAAACGCCTGCCGGCCGCCGGGCGCTCGCTCGGCCAGGGGTTCCGTGAGTTCAAGGACGGCGTGACCGGCCGGGCCCACTCGGACGATCGGCCCTCGCTCGAGCCGGCTCCGCACGAACGCAGCGCCTGAGCCGCTCCAGCCGGACGGCTCGAAGCACACGACTTCCCTGGATGAGGAGACCCCCGTCACATGCGACCTACACGTTGGCTCTGGATGGCCGCGCCCAGCCTCGCGCTGATGGCGCCGGCGATGGCGGCGGCAAAGCCGGTCGATGCGACGGCAGCGAAGTCTCCAGCCAGGCTCCGCGCCATCAGCGCGCCGCCGTCACAGGCGTTCGCCGGCGACGCCTTCACGCTCTCGACCAGGCTCCGCAACACGTCGAGCAGCGCGACGCGTCCGCGGCTCGTGGTCATGCTGCGGAAGTTCAAGTACGCCTCGGGCGGGCGCGTCGTCGCCGCTGAGCGGCTGCGCGCGCTCAAGGCCGGCAGCAGCGAGCGCTACCGGATCAAGGTCACGCTGCCGTCGTCGCTGGCGGCAGGGCGCTACTACGTGGCGGTCTGCGCGCGTGCCGGCGCGGCCACCAGCTGCCGGCTCGCTCCGCGCCGGATCAACGTCTCCCGGCGCACGGCCTCGCCGTCCCCACCGTCAGGGTCCCCCGGGGAGAAGCCCGACTCGAGGAAGTACGACGTTCTCGTCCTCACCGAGACGCGGTCCGGTGAGCCTCACAACTCCACGCCCGCCGGAGTAGCGGCGCTCAAGGATGTCGGTAGGGCCAACGACTTCAAGGTGACCGAGGCCACGCAGTCCGCGGGGGCTTTCACCGAGGCGAGCCTCGAGAGCTACCGGACGGTCGTGTTCCTGAACACGTCGGGCGACGTGCTCAGCGACAACGAGCAGTCAGCGTTCGAGCACTTCTTCAAGCAGGGCGGCGGCTTCGTGGGGATCCACTCGGCGCTGGTCACCGAGCCGAACTGGGCGTTCATGACGAGCCTGCTCGGCACGCGCGCCGAGAGCGGCGCTACGACGGCTCATACCGAGTCGACGCAGCAGCCGGCCGACATCAAGGTCGCCGACCGCGTCCACGACGCCAGCAAGTCGCTGGCCGAGCGCTTCAGGGTCACCGATGCGTTCTACAACGCCACAAGCGAGGTCCGCGGCTTGCAGCACGTGCTGGCCACCGTCGACGAGGACACGTACGAGGAGCAGGACAGCACCCCGACGCGGACTGACGACCACCCGGTGATGTGGTGCCAGGATCTCGAGGGCGGGCGCGCCTTCTACACGGGCGTCGGCCACAACGCGGCGACGTTCGGCAACACGAACGTGCGCCGGAACCTCGCGGGCGCCATCAAGTGGTCCGCCGGCCTGTCGGACCCGACGTACAGCGACTGCGGCGCGACCGTGCTCGCGAACTACAAGCAGGTCAAGATCTCGGCTCCGCCGAACCTCAACGAGCCGATCGGCTTCGATCAGCTCCCCGACGGACGTGTCATCCAGACCGCGCGCGCCGGACAGGTCCGCCTGCACGATCCCGAGGGCGGCACCACCACGGTGCTCGCGAACCTCGCCCAGTTCCCGCAGGGCCTGTACACGCACAGTGAGGACGGCCTCTACGGCCCGGCCGTGGACGCCAACTTCGCGCAGAACAAGTGGGTGTACCTGTACTACTCGCCGGCGGTCGTGAAGGACGTCCCGCAGTCGGTCGGTCCGCCGCAGACGTTCCGGACCCCGACAGGGGTGGCGGGCGAGCCACAGCAGCATCCCGCCTGCCAGGCACCGGTCGTGTGTCCGATCACGGCGCCGCTCAGCGCCGCGAGTACGGCCGCTTGGGACCCGTACGTCGGGTACTTCCAGCTCTCGCGCTTCAAGTTCGTCGACGCCGCACCCGGCGATCCGGCGCACCTCGACCCGGCCAGTGAGCAGGAGATCATGCGCGTCCCCGTCAACCGCGGTGCCTGCTGTCACGTCGGAGGCGACATCGACTTCGACAACGCCGGCAACCTGTGGCTGGTCACCGGTGACGACACGCCGTCGGGCGGCGGCAACTCCGGCGGGTTCGCGCCGTTCAACGACATGAAGGCGACCGAGATCCAGACGGTCCGCACGCTCAACGCGACGGGCGGGACGTTCACGATCACGTTCGACGGGCAGACGACGGCGCCGATCGCCTACAACGCGACGACGGCGGAGCTCCAGGCGGCTCTCGTGGCCCTGAGCAACATCGATCCCGGCGACGTCGTCGTGACGTCGGCGGCCGTCGGTGGCGTGCCGAACTCCACCCCGGCCAACTCGGGGAACCAGACGATCACGTTCCTCGGCCAGTATCTCCAGGACAACGTCCCGGAGATCACGACCGAGGCATCCGGCCTCATAGGCGCCACTCCGACGGCGCCGCCCGCGACGACGCAGCAGGGCGACTTCTTCCAGGCCCCCTTCGTCGACTCGCGGCGGGGCGCGATGAACACCAACGACCTGCGCGGCAAGGTGCTGCGCATCAAGGTCGACGCCAACGGCTCGTACACGATCCCGGCCGGCAACCTGTTCGCGCAGGGCACCGCGAAGACCCGTCCCGAGATCTACGCCATGGGCTTCCGGAACCCGTTCCGGATCCAGGTCGACTCCAAGAACATCGCGTACATCACCGACTACTCGCCCGACTCGCAGATCCCGCAGACGTACCGCGGGCCGCAGGGCACGGGTCGCGTGGAGGTCGTGCGGGCGCCGTCCAACTACGCATGGCCGCTGTGCATCACGCCCAAGGTCCCGTACTACCAGTGGGACTTCAACGCCTCGACTCCGCTCGATCCGGCCAACCCGCAGAAGTTCGAGTGCGACAACCCGGCCAAGGGGCCGGACAACACGTCGCGCTGGAACACGGGCCAGACGATCGACCCGACGGTCGCGCCGGGTCTCGTGCAGACCCCGCGGGTGGTCCAGCCGGACCTCTGGTACTCGTACCGCGACAACCAGGACCCGCCGCAGGGCACGCCGTGCATCGATGCCTACGACGGGATCGGCGCCGACGGCTCGGTCTGCCCGCAGCTCTTCCCCGAGCTGTTCACGGGCGGCGTCGGACCGCACGGCGCCACGACGTACGAGTTCGATCCCGACAACCCGAGCGAGACGAAGTTCCCGCCCTACTACGACGGGGCGACGCTCCTCGGCGAGTTCACGCAGGACACGATGCGCGAGGTCCGGTTCGACTCGAACAACCAGGTGCTCGAGATCAACCCGTTCCTCAACTGCGGTCAGGCGGTCATCGTGACCGCGTTCCCGTTCGAGTGCGACAACCCCATGGACCTGCAGTTCGGGGCCGACGGGAACTTCTACCTCCTCACCTACGGCGACGGCTTCTTCACCCCGAACGCCGACGCCGGCATGTACCGGTGGGAGTACACCAAGGGCCCGCAGCGGCCGCGCGCCGTCATCGGCGCCACGCCGACGAACGGGCAGGCTCCGCTGCCGGTCCAGTTCAGCAGCGCGGGCTCCCGCGACGAGGACCCCGGCGACTCGATCACGTTCGCCTGGGACTTCGGCGTTCCCGGCACCACAGCGGACACGTCCACCGATCCCAACCCGACGTACACCTACACCGCCACCGGGGTCTACACGGCCCGGCTGACGGTGACGGACTCGACCGGGAAGACCGACTCCAAGAGCACGGTCATCACGGTCGGCAACACGGCGCCGACGCTGACGATCAACACGCCGCTCAACGGTGACTTCTTCGCGTTCGGGCAGAACATCCCGTTCACGGTCACCGGCTCTGATCCCGAGGACGGCGCGATCGACAGCGCGGCCGAGTGCGCGCGTGTGACGGTGACGTTCGTCCTCGTCCACGACACCCATGGGCATGCCGAGGACAGCACGCCCGCGGCTTGGGACGCGGCGGCGAACGTCTGCCGCGGAGTGCTGGGCACGGACGCGGCCGACGCGTCGCACGGCGGCTACCTGGCCGGCGGCATCAACGCCTCGTTCGCCGACAACCCGCAGCCGGGCGGCATCCCTGCGCTCGAGACGACCACGCAGCACGTGCTCCAGCTCAGGCGCCACGAGGTCGAAGACGCGCAGGAGATGTCCGGGGTGACCACCACGGCGGCCGAAGGTGGCCGGGCCATCTCGAGCATCGACCCGGGTGACTGGGTCGCGCTCAACAACCGGTTCGACCTGACCAACATGAACAAGGAGATCACGGTCCGCTACGGCGCCGGCGCCACGGGCGTCGCCGCCGGAACGCCGCGGCTCGTGGTCGAGGTCCGTCAGGGCGCGGTCGACGGCCCGCTGCTGAGCACCATCACGTTGGGCGCCACCGGCGCAGCCAACAACAACACCTACACGAGCCAGACGGCCCCGCTGAACTTCGCGGGCAACCAGCGTCTGTTCCTCGTGTTCCGGGCGGTCGCGGGCGGGCCGACCACCGGCCTCGGCAACCTCAACTGGGTCGAGTTCAGCGGAGCCGGAGTCACGCCGTAGGGCCTCGGGGGCGCCGCGACTTCGCGGCGCCCCTCCCATCAACCGCAAGGGGGAGAGCGAAGGACATGGCAAAGCAACGCAAACTCGACCGCCGGACGTTCATCGGCGCAGCGGCCGGAGCGGCCGGCGCGACCGCGCTGAGCCCGTTCGGGCCGGCACTGAGCCTCGGCCGCGACAAGGACAAGCACAAGGGCAAGCGGATCGTGCCGCGTGACCGCCTGGGCGTGCAGCAGTTCTCGATCCGCGACGCGGTCACCCGCCTCGATCAGTCCGTTACGGGGTATCTCGGCGGCCGCAACTTCCCGGACGACCCAGCGGACATCGGGCCCGCCCGACCGCTCCCGGGCGGCTTCCCGGCGGTGTTCGAGTACCTCGCGTCCGTCGGCTACACGGGCTTCGAGTTCTTCCAGTTCAGCCAAGGCGCGAACGGCCCGATAACGAACGAGGAGATCCGCACCGCGCTCCGCAACGCCGGGCTGAGGGCGGCCGGAACGCACACGGGCGGCCTCCAGGCCATGGTCGTGCCCGCGAACCTGCAGGCGCAGATCGACCTGGCCGGAATCCTCGGCTACAAGATGGTCGGCACGGCCGGGAACCCGGCCAACCCGACCCTGGGCACACTCGACGCCTGGAAGGGATACGCGGAGCAGGCCAACACGGTCGGCGCGGCGTTCCGCGCCGCGGGCATCAAGTACTTCTTCCACCCCGAGCAGGACTGGTTCCGCTTCTTCGACGACCCGGCGCACCCCGAGCTCGCCCGCGTTCACCGGATCGACTGGTTCACCGACAACACGGACCGCAAGCTCGTGTACTTCGAGCCGGACACGATGCACACGCTCGCCGGGCGAGGGCGGTTCCCGGACCCGGTCGACGGGCGCCTGTTCGACGTCAACGCCTGGTACGGGCGGCTCGCCAAGCAGGACCGGATCATCGCCTGGCACGTCAAGGACGCCGACCGCGTCATCCCGCTGCCCGCGCCTGGGACGAACCCGTTCACCCAGACCCGCGCGCGGCCGGGCTTCCCGCTCAACGGCGGTATCGACGTCGTCTACGGCGGCGAGGGCGCGGTCGCCAACGGCTACCCGGTCGACCCCGACCCCGAGGTGCTCGGTTACCAGGAGCAGTTCGACCGGTTCGAGCTGTCGAGTCCCGGCTGGTTCCACGCCGAGAGCGACAGCGGGCCCGGCCCTGCCGCCATCGACCCCGGCCGCTCGCTGCGCTGGGCCAAGGTCAGCGCGAAGTACCTGCTCGACCTGCGCGCGGACGACGACCGCGACGACTGTGACGACGACGATCATCACGGCCACCACTAGACGGCGTTCCCTGCGCCTGCTGCTCGCGACCGCGATCGCCACGATCACGGCCGCGGGCAGCGCGTGGGCGCACGGCGACCCGGCGAGTCACTACCTCGAGACCGACGCGCTGTACCCGTCGTTCGCGCGGCAGCCGTCGGTGGCTCGCCAGCTGGAGCTGCTCGGTCTCCTCGATGCGGCCGCGCGACGCGGCTACCCGATCAAGGTCGCCCTCGTCGCGGGCCCCGAGGACCTGGTCGAAGACCTCGGGATGCTCAGGACGCCGCAGCGCTACGCAGAGACCGTCGCGACGCTGATCGAGCACCGGCTCAGCGCGCCGGTGCTGATCGTCACGCCGTACGGCGCGGGCGTGGCGGGCAGGGCATCCGTCGACGGGCGGCTGCGGCCGGTCGCCGCCGGCGATGCCCAGGCGTTGCTCCGCGGCGTCCGCGTGGCGCGCCAGGCGGACGGCGACCAGCTTGCCGCCACGGCAATGGGGGCCGTCCGGCGGATCGCCCGGGCCGGCGGTCACGCGCTCCCGGCCAACGTGCCTGCGGCGAAGCAGTTCATCCCTCCGCCAGGCGCATCGCCGGCCCCCGCGACGCAAGCGACGGCCGACCCCGGCGGTGGCAACGGTCTCCTCATGGCCGCACCGGCCATCCTCGTCGCCCTCGCATTGATCGTCGCGTTTGGCCGCAACCTGCGGCGCAGCCGCGCGCTACCGAGCGGCCGTGCGCCAGCCTGACGGCTGCTAGCTTTTTCCCGCATGGCCGCGCGCGGTGCCTATGCCAGCGGCCTCGCGCGCCGCGAGGCGATTCTGCGCGCCGCGAGCGAGGCATTCGCGGCCCACGGCTACCGGGGCACGTCGCTGGCGATGATCGCCGACCGGGTCGGCATGAGCGCACCCGGTCTGCTCCATCACTTCCCGACCAAGGAGCACCTCTTCATCGACGTGCTCGCGCTTCGCCACGAACGCGACGCCGCGCAAGTGAGGGAGCTCGCCAGCGTGCGCGGGGGGCGCCTTCTCGACGCCCTCCTCGCCCTCGGCGCGAGCAACGCCCAGAGTCCCGGGCTGGTCAGGCTGTTCACGATGCTCGCGGCGGAGAGCGTCGACGACGATCACCCGGGCCACGACTGGTTCGTCGAGCGCTATCGGGAGTCACGGCGCTTCACCGCGGACCGGTTGATCGAGGAGCAGGAGGCTGGGCTGATCCGCGACGACGTGGACCCGGAGATGCTCGCAGCGCAGATCCTCGCGATGTTCGATGGCCTGCAGCTCCAATGGCTGCTCAGCCCGGACGATCTCGACATGGTCACCGCGCTGGACGACTACCTCGGTGACCTCCAATCGCGCCTTGCGCCGCCAGGCGTCTCTGCCGGCTCGGCGGACGACTAGCGGGGCATGAGCGCGTAGCCGTAGCCGCGCAGCGTGACGAGGCGCTCGGGCCTGGAGGGCTGGCGCTCGATCTTGCGACGCAGGTTGGAGATGTGAACGTCGCACGCGCGCTCGTCGCCGACGTGCTCCGTGTGCCAGAGGTGCCGCAGGATCTCGCGCCGGCTGCGTGCGCGGCCCGGCTGCTCGGCCAGAAACGTCAGCAGGCGCATCTCCGAGGTGGTGAGCGTCGCGGCTCGGCCCTCGATCGAGACGTTGTGGCCGACGAGATCGATGTCCATATCGCCGACCCGCACGTGAGTGCCGGCAGTCTCGGGCGCGTGCCGGCGGCGCCGCGCACGCGACCGCTCAGCCGACAACCGAAGGCGATCGAGCGCCAACCCGCAGAGTCCCGCGAGCAGGCTCGCGAACGCGCGTTCAACCTCGGAGAAGGGCCGCGCCTCGAGTCGGCCGACCACCATCAGGCCACGAGGGCACACGACTTGCTGGATCGGCAGTACGGCGAGCGCTCCGGGGGATCGAGACGCACCGTTGCTGCCGAAAAGCCGGTCGATCTCCGTGACCAGGCTCGCCTCATCGCACGGAGCTGCGGACAGCCGATCGTGACCGTTCTCGGGGATGCCGGCGATGTGCACACCGCGGAGGTGCCGGGAGTCGTCGACGTGCACCGCGACCACGACGATCTCAGCGTCGAGAAGCTCCATCGCGGCTTCCCCGACGACAGCCGCGATGCGCACCAGCGGAAGCGGTGAAGCGAGTTCCGCGGCGAATGCCTGCAGGCGCTCAAGCTGGACGCGGGACACCGTTTCATCAGACCCCGGAAGCGATCCGTTGTGTGCCCTCCGCTTCCGCCTCACAGGTTTTGGTGCCTCAACATGCAAAAGTTCTGTGCCGTCCTCCGCCATAAGTTCCGCCATTGCGATGCGAAAGCCTAATGTGCGTTCGGCTTTCTGTCGAGCCCTGTCATGCGCTCGAACGGCGGTGCTGGGCGATAATTGGCTCAGTGACTGGATCGGCACGGTGTCACCGCACGACGAGATTCGGCGCGAAGATATTCGCCCGGAAACAAACAAAACATGACATCTTTCGCTTGGACAACGGCTTAAGTCACGAGCCGTAGCGCAGCGGAGTACCATGTCCGCTTACAGGGCCACTTCACCGCTCCTGCGAAGCGACTTCGCGCCGCCCCCTCTCGGTCAGACCCGACCGGCGATCTCACGGACAAGCTCGTCTTAGCGACGGAAGAGCCGTCTCCATCAGCCTGGACTGCCCGTGCGGCAAGTAGGGCTCGGAAGGTCGACTCATGGAACGCAAGAGCAGCAGCGCACAGGCGTCCGGGTTTCTCGCGCGCTTGGCCCGCACGTTGTCGTCGCACTGGAAGCGCAGCCTCGCGGCGGCGATCGGCGTCCTGGTGCTGCTGGTCGTGGCGTCGAGCTTCGCCGAGAAGGCGGTCGACGACTTCGCGCTTCCGGGCGCCGAGTCCCAGCAGGCGATCGATCTCTTCAAGGCGCACTCGCCGGCGTTCGGCGGCGTCGACTCGACGCTCGTCTTCACGGTCGATCAGGGCAAGGTCTCCGATTCCGCTCCGAAGGCGGCGATCGAGGGCGCGCTCGCGAAGGTCCGCAAGCTCGACGGCGTCGGCCTGGCGGCGAGCCCGTTCGAGGCCGGCGGCCAGGTGTCCGAGGATGGCCGCCTGGCGTCCGTCGACGTGCGCTACTCCAGCGACCCCGCGACGATCGAGAAGTCCGACGGCGAAGCGCTGATCGCAGCGGCCGAGAGCGCCGAGCCCGCGGTGCAGGTCGAGGAGCGCGGCGTCCTGGTCGACCTCGCGGCCGAGCAGACTGCCCCCGTCGGCGAGCTGATCGGCGTGGCCGTCGCGATCCTGCTGCTGCTCCTGCTGTTCCGCTCCGGGTGGGCGATGGCGGCGACGCTGATCGGCGCGCTGGTCGGCGTCGCGGCAGGCCAGATCCTGCTCGCCGCCGTCTCGGCGCCGCTCGGCCTGCCCAGCTTTGCGGCGGTGCTCGCGGTGATGATCGGACTCGGCGCCGGCATCGACTACTCGCTGCTGATCATCGGCCGCTACCGCGAGCAGCGCGCGGCGGGCGACGGGCTGCAGGACGCGGCCGCCCGCGCGGCTGCGACATCGGGCGCCACGGTCGTGGCCGCGGGGCTGATCGTCATGGTGGCGATCGCCGGGCTGCTGGTGGTCGGCGTCCCGTTCATCGGGAAGATGGGCCTCGGTGCGGCGATCGGGGTCGGCGCGGTGGTCGTGTCGGCACTGACGATCCTGCCGATCATGATGGGCGCGTTCGGCCGCAAGCTGGTGCCGAAGACGCCCGCCCACGAATCAGAGGCCTTCACGCGCTGGGGAGGGATCATCACCCGCCGGCCGTGGGTATCGATCGCCGCCGGCACCGTGGTGCTGCTGATCTTCGCGTTGCCGGTCACTCAGATGCGCATCGGCCAGCCCGACGACGGCAACCAGGCCGAGTCGCGCACGCAGCGTGTCGCCTACGACCAGCTCACCAAGGCGTTCGGCGCGGGCTCCAACGGCCCGTTCCTGCTCGCCGTCGACACGCCGAAGGGCGCGCCCGAGACCGAGCAGCAGTTGAACGCGCTCCAGCAGGCCGTCGCCGATACGCCCGGCATCGCCACGGTGCCTCCGGTGGCGATCAGCAAGGACGGCGAGATGGCCACGATCTTCGCGATCCCGACCACCGCGCCACAGGATGCCCGGACCTCCGCGCTGCTCGACCGCCTGCGCGCGGACGTGATCCCGGCGGCGACCACCGGCACACCGCTGAAGGTCTACGTCGGCGGCAACGTCGCCGGCTTCGAGGACCTGTCCGACAAGGTGTCCGGGCGGCTGCCGCTGTTCATCTCGGTCGTGATCGGGCTCTCGGTGCTGCTGCTGGTGATGGCGTTCCGCTCGCTGTGGATCCCGCTCGTCTCGGCGATCTTCAACCTGCTGTCGGTCGCGGCCGCCTACGGCGTCGTGGTCGCGGTGTTCCAGCAGGGCATCGGCGCGGACCTGATCGGCGCCGGCTCTGACGTCCCGATCATCTTCTTCCTGCCGGTGATGCTGTTCGCGATCCTGTTCGGGCTGAGCATGGACTACAACGTCTTCCTGCTCGGCCGGATGCACGAGGCCTACAACGAGGGCTACAGCCCGCGCGAGAGCGTGATCCACGGGATGGGCCGGATCGGCAAGGTCGTCGTGGTCGCCGGCCTGATCATGGCCGCCGTGTTCCTCAGCTTCGTCACCCAGAACGACCTGATCGGCAAGATGTTCGGGGTCGGCCTCGGCCTGGCGATCCTGATCGACGTCCTGATCGTCCGCATGGTCATCGCACCCGCGGTCGTGACGCTGCTCGGCGACCGCGCCTGGTGGCTGCCGGCGTGGCTCGATCGCGTGCTCCCGAACATCTCGCTCGAGGGCAGCAACGAGACCGTCGCGCACGAGCCGGAGCGCGACGAGGAGCCGGAGCGCGAGACGGTCCCGGTCTGAAGCCGTTTGCGTCGCCGCACCGCGCTGCGCAACGACATCCGGCGTACCTATGCGCGCGGTCGCGATGCGTTCGGGCGCTACCTGAGGGCGGCATCGCGCGATCCGCGAGCCGCGCCCGCGGCGTAGCTACTTCGAGCTGAACATCACGTAGATGCCGAACGCGACGAGCGCGAGGCAGAGCCCGAAGCACGTGGTCACAGCTCGGCGACCGCCGATCCGTGCGAAAAGGTGACGGTGATTCCAGCGCGCCCGCGGGGTAGCACGAGCGCAGAGGAGGCAGGTTGGGCGGGCGCACACCGGACATCGAGTTCGAGCTTGCGGTCGATGCGATCGGCGGCGTGCTCGCCGTTGCGGTGACCGGAGACCTCGTCGCCGGGTCACACGAGCCGCTGCGCGAATGTCTCGAGCAGGCGATCCGCGGCGGTCGTCCGGTCGTCCTCGATCTCACCGACACGCGCACGCTCGACGACGCCGGCATCCGGACGTTGCTGGAGGCGCACCGGCGGCTTGCGCGGCGCCTGCGCATCGTGGCCGAGCGCGATGGTCCGGTCCGTGCCGCGCTCAAGCGCGCGGGGGTCGTGCACGTCCTTGCGCTCCATGGCTCACGCGCCGAGGCGCTCGCTGCGGCTACCGCCGCCGCGCGCTGAGCGCGGTCGGCGCGTACCGCCGGCCGGGTCGACCGGCGGCACGCGGCCGATCTACCGCACCGCGACGGCGAGCGCCGCCCAGCGCCGTCCGCTCACCAGGCGCAGCGTGTACCGCCCGGGCCGGATCGCGCGGCGGGCACGCAGCCGCGACGGGGTGCCGGCGGCGTACACGCGGCCGCCGCGGATCAGCCTCGCCCGTGAGCCCGAGGCTGCCGACACGCGGCACGTAACGCGGCGCCGCGAGCGCACGGTGCACGTGACGCGGCCGCGGCGCCCGCGAGCGCCGCGCGGTCCGGCTGGGCCGCTCGGTCCGGCGGGCCCAGTGGCGCCCGGAGCGCCGTCTCGGCCCGGGCTCGGCAGCGGCTGCGGCTCACCGGCCGCCGCCGGCCGGCGAAGAACGACCGTGTCGCCGAATCCGACCGCGCGCGCCTCGCTCGCCGCCTGCTCCGGAGCGCGGTTCAGCCGCAGTTGCCAGGAACCCCCGCGCCCGTTGACCGCGGTCACGAGCCCCCCGACGGTCGCGAACGACGTGACGCAGTCGGCCGGCGACGAGGCGGCCTGTGCGGCGGCGAGGAACGCCGCGAGCGACGCGCCCGCAGGAGCGGTCACGCTGCAGAGCCGTACGTCTCCCCCACCGTCGTCGAGCACGACTGCGTGCGGCGTCGCGGTCCCGTCGGCGACGGCCGGCGCGGCGCGAAAACGCGGGTCAGCGGCGGCCGCGCGCCGCGGCGGATCGGCCGAGAAGCTCTCGCCCGCCAGCGCCCTGACCGCGTTCTGCGTCGAGTACAGGTTCGGCGCGCCGCCGAACAGGAACGCCCCGCTCGGGTCCTGCTGGGAGAGCAGGAAGTCGACCGGCGTCTTGGACGCGGAGGTCGTCAGCCGGCCACCCTGCGGGTCGATGCCGCACGCGTGGACCCCGGATACCGCCCACCCCGTCGAGTCGACGTTCCCGAACCCGCCGGTGGCCGGGTCCTGCCGTCCTTCGAGGAAAGAGATGCCGCCGCGCACGTCAGGGTCGGTCGCTGCCGCTCCCGTCTCGCAGAGGGCGGCGAGCACGGCGCCGGTCATGTCGACGCTGCCCGCTCCCGCGCGCTGGACGTCCGTGGCCACGCGGCCAAAGTTCCAGCCGCCGTCGGTGTGCTGCTGGCCGCGGAGGTAGGCGTTGACCTTGCCCAACACGGCCGACGGCGCGCCCACGCGGGCGAGCGCGAGCGCGCTGAACGCCGCGAGGTTGGTCGCACCCGTGGCGAACGATCCCTCGAGATCGCCGGTGCGGTTGTACGCCGTCGCGAGCAGCGCCACGAGGTTCGTGGACGCCGACAGCCGCTGCACGTCGATCCCCGCCGCGGAGCCGAACAGGATCGGCGTCGAGTTCGGCGTCGTCTGGGCCGACCATAGGTCGGCGTAGTAGTCCTGCGCCGACGGGTCGAGCGCTCCCGGCCCGTGTACGTCGGCGGCGTGGACGCCGGCGGCGGCGAGCGCCGACAGCGCGTAGTCACCGCCGAAGCCCGTGATCTGCCCGGTGGTGGGGTTCTGCTGGGTGCGCAGCCAGGCGGCACCGGCGCCCACGCCGGCGGCGACCTCCTGCTGGGTGGCGGCGGGCGCCGCAGCCGGCGCGAGCGCGGCGATGGCCACACACGCCGCGGCGGCGCGACGGGCGACTCGGGGGACCTTCATGTCGGTACTCCTTGCGTTGTGCCGCGGAAGGCGACACGCAGCACGGGAGCGCTGAGGGCCGGCCGTCCGAGCGCGGGACGGGAAGTCCTCACGACCGGATATTCGGGCTCGGGATCGTCCTCTCGAGCTTCCTTCCCAAGCCGAACCGGCTCAGTGGAACCACAGCTCGATCGTCACCCACACCGCTGCGCGTCAGCCCCGGAATCCCACCGGGTTCCCCGTGCGTCGTGAGGCTCGCAACCCTACTTCAGACGGCGAGAAATCTCACGGTGATTCCAGCTCGCCCGGGTCGTGAACATGCACTGCCCGCCGGCGCATGCGTCCTGCGCCTGCACGATCCGCCGACGCAGCGCGCCGAGCTCGGCGAGCTTGCCATCGACGCGGGAGAGCACGGCGTCGAGCCGCCACCGCTCGGACTCGCAGGTCGCACCGCCGGCGTCGTGGGCGGCGAGCGCGTCGACTGCGTCGGCGAGGGTGAAGCCGATCGTCTGGAGCTGACGCGTCAGCTGGATGCGCTCAACCGTGCCGGGCTCGTATTCGCGGTAGCCGGAGGCCGTTCGCGCCGGCGCCGGGAGCACGCCCACGCGCTCGTAGAAGCGCACCGTGTCGACGGTCACCCCGGCCTGTGTCGCGACCTCACCGATTTTCACGTGCTGCTCCCCCTTGACTCTGGACCATAGTCCAGAGTCTACGCTGCTCAGCATGACCACTGTTCTGCATCTCCCAGCCACGCCCGACGCGCCGATCGCGTGCGACATGAGCACCGCGCGGGACACGCCGGACGAGCGCCTGGCCGAGTACGGCGCGCTGTTCGAGCGAGCGCTCTTGCGTCGTGAGCGACGCGCCGACGCGGTCGTGTTCTGGTTCCGCGGCGACGCCGGCACGCGCGAGCACGTCGACGATCTCGCTCGCCGCGAGCACGCGTGCTGCGCGTTCCTGGAGTACCGGGTCGAGACCATCGGCGACGAAGTGGTCTGGACCACCAGCAGCCCGGTCGCCGGCGTCGACGTCATCCTCGACGCGTTCCACGACCTGCCCAGCCACGCCGGAGCCGGGCTACGTGACGGAGCCGCCGCGTAGATCACGCGCCACGCGGGCCGTCAGCCACACCGCCGCCGGTCCCTTCGCCAGCCAGCGGCCGTCCTCGGCCCACGCCCACGCCCGCGCGGCCGCCAACGCTGCCTGGCCGCCCCTGGGATCGTTTGCCGCAAACCAGGCCAGAGCCTGTTGCAGCGCGGCACGCACCAGCGGAGCGGGCAGCTCCGGGAAGACCTCGGCCGGCGGCGGGCCGGCGAGCGGCCGCCCGGCCTCGCGGCCGATCGCCACGTCGAGGACGAACCAGAAGCGCGGGTCCTCGCTCGGGTCGTAGGCCACGTGTTGATCCATCCGCGGCCCGGTGTTGAGGTTGAGCTGGAAGGCCGGGCCGAGTGGATCATCCAGATCCTCGCGCGCGTAGACGACGAGCTCGAGGCCTCGCACCGGACACGCGAGCACGGGATGCGAGAGGCGGGCGGCGAGGTCTTCGCGTTCCGTGCGCGCAAGCCGGACCGTCGTCACGACCTGCACGTCGAGGTCGCTCGTCGCGGGATCGAAGTCGCCGAGCGCGGCCGAGCCGAACAACCACGCGCCGACGAGACGGTCGCCCAACGCGGCGCGGAGGCGCGCGACGACCTCAGCGAGGTAGGTCTCGATGTCCGCGCCGAGCACGCGGCCATTCTCGCGCGCCCGCGGACGGCGCGTGCGTGAGCGCCGAGCGGGCCGCCCTGGCGATCCGAGCGGCGGGGATGGTCGGTCCGCCGAGGTTGGCGACGACCGCGACCGTCGTGGCCGTCGCGTCGTCGATGCCGGTCGCCGACGTCCATCCGAAGTACCAGCCCTCGTGCCCGGCCACGACGGCGCCCGGGCTCTTGGTGGTCATGACGCCGAGTCCGTAGCCCGCCTTGCGGCCGAATCGACTGCGACGCGCGACCATTTCGCCGAGCGTCCGTGCGCTCACGAGCTCGCCGGTGAAGAGCGCCTCGGTGAACCGCGCGAGGTCCTGTGCGCTGCTGGCGATGCCGCCGTCGCCCCACACGGGGCCGAGCGCGTCCGTCGGGACACGGCCGCCCGTGACGGCGAGCAGGTCGATCGGGCGGCCGAGCATTACGACATGCGGCGTCGCCAGGCGGGTGCCGCTCACCGACCGCTCACACGAGAACCCGGGTAGACCGAGTGGCCCGGCGATCAGCGCGTCCAGCAGCGTCGCGTAGTCGTCGCCGCCGGCGCGTTCGGCGAGCTCGGCAGCGACGATGTAGTTGCTGTTGCGATACGCGAACCGCTCGTCGGGCTCGCGCTCGGCACCGAGCCGCACAATCGCCTCGATCAGCTCCGCTCGCGACCACGGGTAGTCGGGCTCGCCGCCGTTCAGCCGCCGCGCGATCGCGCGGTCGCTCCCGTACTCGCGAAGCCCCGAACGATGCGCCAGCAGCAGCCGCGGCGTCAGCCGATCGGCGTTCGGGAGGTCGGGCAGCCACCGCCGCACGGGCGCGTCGAGATCGAGCGCGCCGCGCTCGGCGAGCAGCGCGACGAGGCACGACGTCGCCAGCTTCGTCGCCGAGGCCAGGACGAACCGGTCCGAAGCGGTAACCGGACGGGTGCGGTCGACCCTCCCCGCGCACGCCGACCACACCAGCGTGCCGCGCCGCCGAACCGCGATCTGGACACCCGGCGGGCGCACGCGCGCGAGCGCGGAGGACACCGCGGCTTCCAGGCGCTCGGACTCCGGCCCGTCCAGCCCGTCGACCGACACCCGGATCGGCGGAGGCGGCTCGCGCCGCGCGAGCCGCCACGCACCGGCCATCCGACGAAGCAGCCGAGCGCGACTCACCCGAGCAGTATGGACGGCGCCAGATCCTCAGCGAAATCTCAGCCTCCTGCCAGCCGTTTCGCGCAGAGCGGACCGAGCATGGGTGCACACCCTCGACACCTGGAGGCAGCACCCGTGCGCAGCACCACCATCCGCAAGTCCGCGCTGACCGTCGCCGCCGTCGGCGCCCTCGGCCTCGGCGGCGCCGCGATCGCCGGCGCGACCGACAACACCGCGCAGACGCGCCAGGCGCGCCCGCAGCGCGAGGCGCTCGCGAGCGACGTCGCCGCCAAGGTCAAGGCCGCCGCACTCGAGAAGGTCCCCGGCGCGACGGTCCTGCGCACGGAGGCCGGCGGGCCGTACGACTCGGCCTACCACGCGCACATCAAGACCTCCGACGGCACGCTGAAGGTCGTGCTCGTGAACGCCTCGTTCGAGGCAACCGCAGTCCAAGCCGACCGCGGCCGCGGCCCCAGAGGCCGCGAAGGCGGACCGGGCCACCACGGCGGACCGGGCCACCACGGCGAGACCGCCCTGACCGGCGCGACGAAGCAGAAGGTCGAAGCGGCGGTCCTCGCCAAGTACGCCGGCGCGACGATTCTCCGCACCGAGACCAACAACGACTCCAGCGCCCCCTACGAGTCGCACATCAAGACGAGCGGCGGCAAGGAGCTCGAGGTCCTCGTGAGCAAGGACTTCAAGGTCGTGGACGCTCGCGAGCGGCCCGCTCGTCCGTAGGCGGGTGCGCTAGCGGTTGCCGGACAGGTCGCGAGCGCGCTCCTCGGCTCGGCGCACTCCGCGTTCGACCGTGTCGATGAGATCCGCGCGGAGCTCGGAGGCCGGGATGACGCGGTCGACGGAGCCGACCGCCACGGCGCGTGACACGCTGTGGATGGCGTCGAACTCGGCCGCCATCTCCCCCAGCTTCTCGGACCGTACGGCGGTCCAGCGCTCGTCGCGCTCGGCGCGCAGCTGGCGGCGCTCGGCGCCGTCGGCGGCCGCGATCCGTTCGTCGAGCTCGGCGATGCGCGAGTCGTTGCGGGTGCGCCCGTCGACCTCGCGGGCGAACACCACCGCCGCTGCGGGGGCGCCGCCGATGACCGACGCGTGCGCGCCCTCGAGCGCGATCGTCTCGAGGTCGTCGTTCAGGCGGCGGGAGAACACGACGAAGGCGCCACCATGGAAGCGCGAGATCACGCAGAACGCGATCGGGCCGTCGAAATTCACGATCGCGCGGCCGATCTCGGCGCCGTACTCGAGCTGGAGCCTGCGCATCGACTCGGGCGAGCCGTCGAAGCCGGCCAGGTTCGCGAGCACGACCAGCGGGCGCCGGCCGGACGCCGCGTTGATCGCGCGCGCGACCTTCTTCGACGCGGCCGGGAACAGCGTGCCGGACGTCCACTGCTCGGGTCCGTCGGCCGGAACGGCGCCGAAGCGCGGCAGCGGCCGCGACTCGATACCGAGCAACGCCACCGGCCGGCCGCCCAGGCGTGCGTCCCAGGCGACGGCGATCTCCGCCTCGCGCATCCCAGCCCAACGCTCCACCGGCGTGTCGTCGCGATCGACCACGGCCCGCATCACCGCGCGGATGTCGAACGGCTTCTTGCGACCCGGGTTGGTGTCCTCCGAGAAGATCTCGCCGACGCTGCGCAGATCGGAGTCCGGCGCCTCGTGGGGTGCGTTCGAGATGTCGCGGTCGGGCGGGTCGGTGCTCTCGGCGCGGCGCGCGAAGCGCTCGCCCGGCGCCACGTATGTGTGGTCGTAGTGGCGCAGGAGCACGTCGCAGGCCCCCGCGAGGTCGGGCGCCCAGTACTGCCCCTGGCCGTTGGGGCCCATCACGCGGTCGTATCCGCCGATGCCGAAGTTGTCCTCCGCCGACACCCCGCCCGAATAGTCGAGCGCCTGCTTGCCGGTGAGGACCATCGCGCTGTCGGGCGTCATCACGAGGATGCCCCGGGTGTGCATCAGCATCGTCGCCTCGGCGTTGAAGTACGGCTGGGCGCCGACGTTGATGCCGCTCACGACGACGTTGATCTCGCCGCCCCCCTGCGTGAAGGTCACGATCCGGCGCAGCGCCGCGGCGACCCAGTCCATGTTCTCGGTCCCGGAGTCCATCGCGATCTTCGCGCCGGAGGAGATCGCGAACCACTCGCACGGGACCTCGAGCTGCTCGGCGAGATCCAGCGCGGCGATGATCCGCCGGCACTCCGGCTCGGCCAGCGATCCGAGCGACCGGGTGGGATCGCCGAGCACGATCACGCGCAGCATGCCCTCCGGGTAGCGCGCCGTGCGATTGCGGATCAGCCCGACGACCACGCTCGCGCGGTTGGTGGCCGGCGGGCGATCGACCGGGACCAGCTCACCATCGTCATCGAGGTCATGCTCGACGAACTCACCGACGGTGATGGCAGCGTCGCTGTCGGCTCGCTGGGGCGCGAGGATCTTGACGATCTCGGCCGGGTGCAGCATGCCGCGACGGCGCGCGGAGACGATCCTCTGAGCCCCCTCGTCGAGCGGCTGCAAGGGCTGGGTCGGCGGATCGGTGACCTCGATCACGACGCCGCGGCCGGCCGGGTTGAAGATCCGCACCGCGCCGTCGCGTTCCACGCCCTCGCGGAGCACGCGCCCGCGCAGCAGGACGAGCTCGAGGCCGAGGCCCGCCGTCTCGCGTGCGAAGCGGGCGATCACCGCGCCCGCCTCCTCGGCGCCGATGTCGATCACGGGCCAGACGTAGAGCACCAGCCGATTCCAGAACAGCCGCTGCCGGGCGGGCCGGCGCGACTGGGCCGAGCGCATCGCCTCGAATCCCTGGCCCACCATCCGCTCGAGTTCCGGCAGCGCCGTGATGCGGCCGTTCTCGTCGCGTACCGGCGTGAGGTCGCGGACCTCGGCAAGGGCGACCAGGCGCTCGTCGCGCTCGTTCTCGCGGGCGACGGCCCGGTACAGATACACGTCGGGCGCCGCGGGCAGCCGCTCGAGCTCGAAGTTCGACAGCCGCCAGAGCTCCATCCGCTCAGCCATCATCGGGTGGAGCCCGCGCACGTCGCGCTGCTCGACCAGCGCACCGACGGCGTCACGCGCGAACGTGAGCACGTCGACCATGTCGCGTCCCGGCTGGGAGAGAAGGAACACGACGCGGGCGACGGCGGGCGGGAGGGCGGCGTCGGCCAGCAGGCGCTCGACGTTCGCAGGCGCGGCCTCGCGCGTGTACACGTCCGCCAGCAGGGGCTCTCCCTCCGGCAGCGTGCGCGCGTGCGTGCCGAGCGCGCGCAGCGCGGCGGGCACGTCGTCCGGGTCGCCGAGCGACGCGGCCACGTGGTAGCGCACGCCGCCGTGCTCGTAGCCGGCGAGCACGAACGCCACGCCGTCGACGATCCGCTGCTCCACGCGCTCGAGCGAGCGGATGCGGTAGTAGCGCCGCGTCATCGCCTCCAGAAGCGGGCCGGCGGCACCGGCGACCCGGCTGAGCAGCGGCGCCAGCGGCTGCGGGCAGTCCACCAGCGCGGCGATCCGGTCGTCGCGGTCGGGCCGCGCGGGGTCGTCGGCGAGAGCGGCGAGATGCACCTGCATCGCCGCAGCGGTTTCCTCGCGGGCGGCCTCGACCAGTGGCTCGTCGCAGGTGCGCCAGCGCAGCTCGCGCGCCAGCTCGGCGAGCGCAGGCTCGCGGCGCGCCAGCGTGGCCTCGAGCCGATCCAGTACGCCTCGCAGTTCCTCGCCCTCGCCGTCGTCGGCCTGCTCGAGGCGTCGCGTGAGGATGGCCTCGACGGCAGCGCGCGCCGACGCCGCCCGCTG
Source organism: uncultured Solirubrobacteraceae bacterium (assembly GCA_963792385.1). Classification (GTDB taxonomy): domain Bacteria; phylum Actinomycetota; class Thermoleophilia; order Solirubrobacterales; family Solirubrobacteraceae; genus DASSUW01. The sequence goes on from CAWBVZ010000007.1 coordinate 1,016,661, forward strand.
CTGTGAGAGGAACAGCCGGTAGCCGGCCTCCTCGAGCTCGGCGGTCCGCTCGAGGCCGTCGAGGCCGTAGTGGGCGACCGCACGCTCGAGGTGGGCGGTGAAGCGGTCCGGCAGGCCCTCCGCCGCGGGGTCGAGCGAACGCAGGAAGGCATGCAGATGTTCCTGCGGGCTGCCCGCGAGGTCCTCCGCGGCAGGGTCGGGGCGGGGCCGGTTGAGTGCGCGCACGTCCGCGTAGATCTCGAGCATCCGCCGCTCGCGCTCACGATCCACCGGCGCGGCGATCAGCTCGCTGATGTCCTGCGGCGGGACGTCGTAGCCGAGCACCGCCCAGGTCAGGCGCTGCAGCGGGTCAGCCGTCGACGCGGCGTCGTCGAAGGTGACACGCTTGCCCGCCGTTGCCGACGGGCCGTCGTCGAGCGGCTCGATGCTCAGCAGCGGGCGCCCAGCGGCGACCTGAGCGTTGGCCGCGACCATGACCTCCCGCACCCGCCCGTCGACGGGCGCGGTCAGGGACAGCTCCATCTTCATGCTCTCCGTGACGGCAACGACCTCGCCCGCGCGGACCTCGTCGCCGGCCTTCACCCGAACCGCCACGACGACGCCCGGGGCGTGGCTGCGGACGAGGCCGCCCTCATCGCGCGAAATCCGGTGCGGGACGCCGTCGATCTCGACGAGCAGGTCGCGATCCTGGAGCGCGGTCATCGTCCGGTGCGAGCGGTCGCCAAGGCGCAGGCGCTGCTCGTGCTCGCCGACCTGCTCGACCTCGGCCTCGATGCGTGCGCCGTCGACCTCGACGCGGTAGTGGCCAGGCCCCGTCTGATGGACGGTCAGGCGGTAGGCGACGCCGCGGTGGAGGAGATCGACCTGGGTGCCGACATCGGCGTCGGTGTGCGGGCGCCCGCGCCGCGCCAGCGCGTAGAACCGGCCGCGCTCGGCGGCCGTGGCCGCGTCGCACAGCGCGATCGCCGCCTGCACGAGCGCGGCGTCGGCGTGGCGCGTCGGCTCCACCTCGCCCTGCGCCTGCAGGCGGTCGAGCCAGCCGGTGTCGGCCTCGCCGGCGCGCAGCTCCGGGCGGCCGAGGAGCTCGAGCAGGAAGCCCTGGTTCGTCGTCCCCTCGTCGAGGGCCACCATCGTGTCCGCGACCGCGCGGCGCAGTCGCGCGATCGCCTGCTCTCGTGTGGCGCCGTAGGCGATGATCTTGGCGATCATCGAGTCGAACTCCGGCGGGACCACGTCGCCCTCGGCGACGCCGCTATCGACGCGCACGCCGGGGCCGGTGGGCAGCCGCAGGAGGGTCACGCGGCCGGGCGCCGGCGCGAACCCGCGCCCCGGGTCCTCGGCGTTGAGCCGAACCTCGATGGCGTGGCCGCGGGGCGGCGGCGGATCGCCCTCGAGGCGCCCGCCGGCCGCGATGTGCAGCTGCAGGCGCACGAGATCCACGCCGGTCACGACCTCGGTCACCGGATGCTCGACCTGCAGGCGAGCGTTGACCTCCATGAACGAGAAGCGGCCGCTCTCCGGCTCGTAGAGGAACTCCGCCGTTCCGGCGCCGCGGTAGCCGGCCGACTCGGCGAGCCGCACCGCCGCTGCCGCGAGTTCGCGCTCCTGCTCCGCAGACAGCGCGGGGCTGGCGGACTCCTCGACGACCTTCTGGTGGCGCCGCTGGTAGGAGCAGTCGCGCACCCCGAGTGCCCACACGGTCCCGAAGTCGTCGGCGACGAGCTGAACCTCCACGTGGCGGGCGGCGCCGACGAGTTGCTCGATCAGCACGCTCGGGTCCCCGAACGCCTGCGCGGCCTCGGCCCGCGCTCGCTCGAATGCCTCGGCAAGCCCATCCATGCGCTCGACGCGGCGCATGCCGCGCCCGCCCCCGCCCGCCGCCGCCTTGATCATCAGCGGGAACCCCAGCCGCTCCGCGTGCCCGACCGCTTCCTCGACGCTGTCGACCGGTCCGCCGCTCCACGGCGCGACCGGGACACCGGCCTGCTCGGCCAGGCGCTTGGCGGCCACCTTGTCACCCAGTGCGCGCATGACATCGGCAGGCGGCCCGACGAAGACGACGCCGAGCCGCTCGCACAACTCGGCGAACTCGGGATGCTCGGCGACGAACCCCCAGCCGACCCACGCCGCGTCGGCGCGGGTCTCGACCAGCGCCCGCTCGAGCCGCTCGTAGTCGAGGTAGGCGCTGCGGCGTTCGTCACCGTGCGCCACCGTTGCGGGACCGAGGCAGTGCGCCTCATCGGCCTGGCGCACGAACAGCGCGTGCCGCTCGGGCTCGGTGTAGAACGCGATGACGCGGATCGGGTCGTCGCGCTCGTCGTTGAGCTCACGCACGGCGTGGATGGCGCGCATCGCGGCCTCGCCGCGGTTGACAACCGCGAGGCGCGTCAGGGGACGACCGTTCACGGCCGTCAGGCTTCCCGAATCTGGTGCCCGATGCACAGCATCATGACTCGCTCCCCCGAGCCGTGTGGACCGCCGGTCGGAGGTCGGCTCCGGCCTACGACTTGGCGGCGCCTTCCATATCGGCCGTCAGCCGGTGTTGCCGATCGTCGACTGCCGCACGACGAGCTCGGGCTGCAGGACGACACGCCGGTGCACGTGCTCGGGATCGCCGGCTGCCTCCGCGAGCAGCAGGTCGGCCGCGGTTCGCCCGATGAGCTGCCGCGGCAGGCGGACCGACGTGAGCGGGATCGCGGCGGCGGAGGCGAACTCGATGTCGTCGAAGCCAACGATCGCCATGTCGTCGGGCACGCTCACGCCGTGACGGATCATCACCTGCAGGAGGCCAAGGGCGACGAGGTCGTTCGCGCAGATGACTGCTGTCGGGCGCGGCCGCAGTTCGAGGATCCGCTCGCCGGCGTCGCGGCCGTGAGCGACGTTCAGGTGCTCGACGCTGACCTCGAGGAGCGCTTCGTCGCTCCTGCCGGCCTTGCGGGCCGCGATCAGGGCGCCCTCGCGCCGCTCGTCCGTCGGCCAAACGTGTGAGGCGCTCGTGACGTAGGCGATTCGCTCGTGACCGAGGGCGAGGAGGTGGCTCATCGCGAGTTCACCGCCGCGCAGATCGTCGACGCCGACGCCGCACTCGGCATCGGTGATGTGGTGGGTGACCCGCACGACCGCAGTGCCGCGTGCCCGCAGACGCTCAACGCCTGCGGTCACGGGCGCGACCGGCACGATCAGCATGCCCTGGACGCGCCGCTCCTCGAGCACCCGCATGTATACGTCTTCCTTGGCCGGGTCCTCGTCGCTGTTGCACACGATCACCGAGTAGCCCTCCTCGCTCGCCCTGTCCTCGACCCCGCGCGCCAGGTCGGCGAAGAAGGGGTTCGACAGGTCGAGGACCACGAGCCCGATGAGGCGGCCGGCGCCGGAGCGCAGATGCCGGGCGCTCTCGTTGCGGACGAAGCCGAGCTCGTCGATTGCGCGGAGCACCCGCTCGCGCGTCTCGCGCGCCACGATCGCGGGGCGGTTCAGGACGTTCGAGACAGTGCCGACGGACACGTTCGCATGACGCGCAACCTGCTGCACGGTCACCGTCTCTCTCCTGTCGGCCGTCGCCATGTTTGCTCAGCTTGACACGGTCGGGATCCGAGTCTACCTTTCCGGCACCGCTCTGTTGAAACGATTCATTTTCGCGGTCGGGGGAGGTCTGGAAATGGTGCTCGATAGGACGTGGAAGCGAGCCGGCATGCTCGCGGCACTCGCCATCGTTCTCGCTGTCGGCGGCTGCGGCGGAGGCGATGACGGCGGCGGTGAGGGCGGGAGCGTCGAGCTCTCGTTCCTCGTCGACAACAGCGACCAGGCCGTCAAGCCGGCTGAGGCGCTGATCGCCGCGTTCGAGAAGAAGAACCCAGACATCAAGATCAAGCTCGAGACGCGACCGCAGGGTGGCGACGGCGACAACGTCGTGAAGACCCGGCTCTCCACGCAGGAGATGACCGACATGTTCGCCTACAACTCCGGTTCGCTGTTCCAGGCGCTGAAGCCTGAGTCGCAACTCCAGCCGGTGAACGACGAGCCTTGGGTCGGCGACCTCGACGACGCGTTCAAGCCCAGCGTGTCGGTGAACGACCAGGTCTACGGCGCGCCGTTCGGCAGCGCCTTCGGCGGCGGCATTCTCTACAACAAGAAGGTCTACGAGAAGCTCGGGCTCAAGGTCCCGATGACCTGGGACGAGTTCATGGCGAACAACGCCAAGATCAAGCAGGCCGGCGGCGTCGACCCGGTCATCCAGAGCTACGGGGAGACTTGGACGTCCCAGCTGTTCGTCCTCGCCGACTACCACAACATCGCTGCCGAGGTACCGGACTGGGACCAGAAATACACGAGCAACCAGGCCAAGTACACGCAGGAGCCGGCGATCGAGGGCTTCCAGCACCTCGAGGAGGTCAGCAAGGCCGGCTACATGAACAAGAACTTCGGGTCGATCAAGTTCCCGCCCGCCCTCAGCCTGCTCGCTCAGGGCAAGGGCGCGCACTATCCGGCGCTCACGATCCTCGTGCCCAACCTGGAGACGTCCGACCCGGACAAGATCGACGATGTCGGATTCTTCGCCCAGCCCGGTAAGGACGCAGCCGACAACGGCCTGACCCTGTGGCTCCCGGGCGGCGTCTACGTCCCGAAGACGACGGAGGGCGACAAGCTCGAAGCGGCCAAGAAGTTCCTCGCGTTCGTCGCCAGCCCGGAGGGCTGCGAGGTCCAGGGCAAGGCGTTCCAGCCAACCGGTCCGTGGATGGTCAAGGGCTGCGAGCTCCCCGCGGACGTGCCCGCGGCCATCAAGGACCTCCAGCCCTACGTCGACGAGGGCAAGACGACGCCGGCGCTCGAGTTCCTCTCCCCCGTGAAGGGGCCGGCGCTGGAGCAGATCACGGTCGAGGTCGGCTCCGGCCTGCGTGATGCCCAGTCGGGCGCCGCCCTGTACGACAAGGACGTGGAGAAGCAGGCCCAGCAACTCGGACTCGAGGGCTGGTAGCCGGACCCACCAGTGGAGCTGCCCGTGCCCGCCCCCTCCTCCAGCGGGCGCGGGCAGCGCCGCAGGAAGAGCCCGTACCCGTACTGGTTCTACCTGCCGGCGTTCGCCGTCTTCTTCGTCTTCTTCCTATGGCCGACGTTCAGCTCGTTCTACTACAGCCTCACGCGCTGGACGCTGTTCGACTCCGAGTTCATCGGCCTGGACAACTTCAGGCAGTTCTTCGAGGAGCCGGCGCTCACCAAGGGCCTGACGAACACGCTGATCTACGCGGTCACGACGTCGGGCGTGAAGGTGGTGCTCGGGATGCTGCTGGCGGTGTTGCTGACGTCGAGTGTGCTCGGCCGGGCGTTCATGCGGTCGGTCGTGTTCTTCCCGGTGCTCGTCAGCACGATCGGCGTCGGCATCACGTTCACCGTGCTGATGGAGCCCGATCAGGGGCTGATCAACGAGGCGCTCGCCGTCGTCGGCATCGCCGGGCCGCGGTGGCTGGTGGATCCGAAGTACGCGCTGCTGTCGGTCGCGCGCGGTCGACGTATGGAAGGGCGTCGGACTGGCGACCGTGATCTACATCGCCGGGATCGTGTCGGTGCCGCGCGAGTTCTACGACGCCGCCCGCGTCGACGGCGCCACGCCGCTCAAGGTGTTCCGCTACATCACCCTGCCGCTCGCGTGGCCCGCGACCGTGACGGTCATCATCCTGTCGCTGATCGGCGGCCTGCGGTCGTTCGACCTGATCTGGGCGATGACGCGCGGCGGTCCCGGCTTCACATCCGACGTCATCGCGTCGGTCATCTACAAGCAGTACCAAGCAGGCTTCTACGGCCTGTCCACCGCGGGCAACGTCGTGCTGTTCGTGCTCGTCACGGCGATCATCCTGCCGCTCTACTCGTTCCTGCGCCGCCGGGAGGTGCAGCTGTGAGAAGCCGTGTCCGCCTCCTCAGCCCCGTCTTCATCACGGTGATCGTGGCCGTGTTCCTCGTGCCGTTCGCGTTCATCCTGCTGACCGCGGCCAAGACGCAGGCCGAGGCCGGGCAGCTCGAGTTCTCGCTACCGAGCGACTGGATGCTGTTCCAGAATTTCCGCGACGCGATCGAGGCGCGCGACTACATGCTGGTCACGGCGTTCATCAACAGCACGATCATCACCGTCGCCAGCGTCACGATCATGGTCGTGCTGGCGGCGATGGTCGCCTACGTGCTCCAGCGACGCCCGAGCCGATGGACCAAGGTCGCCGACGTCCTCATTCTCAGCGGGCTGATCATCCCACCGGCCGTCGTCCCAACGGTGTGGGTGATGCAGCAGCTGAGCCTGTTCAAGACGCTCCAGGGCATGATCCTGCTCGAGGTCGCGTTCGGGCTGTCGTTCTCGATCCTGCTCTTCCGGGCGTTCATCGCGACGATCCCGCGCGAGCTCGACGAGGCCGCCACGATCGACGGCGCCCGACCCCTGCGCGTCTTCTTCAGCGTCATCTTCCCGCTGCTGAAGTCCGTCACGATCACCGTGATCGTCGTCCAATCCGTGACGGTCTTCAACGACTTCGTCAACCCGCTCTACTTCCTCCCCGGCGACGAGAACGCGACGGTCCAGTTGACGCTGTTCAACTTCCAGAGCCAGTACGCCACCTCCTACAACCTGCTGTTCGCCGACATCCTGCTGATCACGATCCCCCCGCTCATCATGTTCATGTTCTTCAACCGAAGGATCGTGGACGGTCTGACGGCGGGCGCGGTGAAGGGATAGATGCTGATGCGGGCTGTCGCGCTGCGATGCGAGCACCGACGCGATGTGCCCTGCCTGGACGAGCCGGCTCCGCGTCTGAGCTGGGCGCTGGAGTCCTCCGCGCGGGCGAAGCGCCAGACGGCGTATCGCGTCCTGGTCTCCACCGATCCGGGCGAGCTCGAGCCCGAGCGCGCCCGGCTCTGGGACAGCCGCCGCGTCGAGTCCTCCTCCTCGGTCGACATCGTGTACGCCGGCAGAGCGCTACCGCCGGCAACGGACTGCTGGTGGAGCGTCCAGGTCTGGGACGAGGACGGCGTGGAGTCGCCGTGGAGCACACCGGCGCGCTTCCGCACCGGCCTGGCGGAGTGGCGCGCACAATGGATATGGCGCGACGCCTCCGAGGACCCGGGCGTCCCCGTGCCGGGCACCCAGCCGGAAGTCGCCGCCGACATCATGCTCCAGCGCTGCGGCCCCGCCGCCCACCTGCGCCGGCGGTTCACCGTGCGCAGCGACGTGCGCCGCGCGATGCTCTACGCGACCGCTCGTGGCGTCGTCGAGCTGCAGATCAACGGCGCACGCGTCGGCGACGCCGTGCTCGCGCCTGGCTGGACCGACTACCGCAAGCGGATCGAGTACGCGGCGCACGACGTGACGGGGCTGCTCCGCGAGGGCGCCAACGCGCTGTCGGCGATCCTCGGCGACGGTTGGTACTCGGGCTTCGTCGGCTTCGACCTCAAGCGCGCCGGCGCGCACTACGGCACCCATCCCGAGCTGCTGTGCGAGTTGCACGTCGAGTACGGAGACGGGACGCTGGAGGTGCTGGCGAGCGACGACGGCTGGCGCGCGACGACCGGGCCGATCCGGTACTCCGACCTGCTGCACGGCGAGTACTACGACGCGCGCCGCGAGCTCGGCGGCTGGACGGATCCGGAGCTACGACGACGGCGACTGGGCGCCCGTGCGGACGCGCTTGCGCGACCGCACCGCGCTCGTCCCCGAGCGCTCACAGCCGATCCGCGTGACGGAGGACCTGCGCCCCGTCGCGGTGACTGAGCGCACGCCCGGGGTGCACGTGTTCGACCTCGGTCAGAACATGGTCGGCTGGGTCCGCCTGGCAGTCGAGGGCGAGCGCGGGACGACGGTGCGGCTGCGCTTCGCCGAGATGCTCGAGGCAGACGGCTCCTTGCACCTGGCGAACCTGCGGACGGCGCGACCGCAGGAGACCTACGTCCTGCGCGGCGACGGCCTCGAGGTCTTCGAACCGCGCTTCACCTTCCATGGGTTTCGCTACGTCGAGGTCACGGGGCTGCCCCAACCGCCGACGCTCGACACGGTCACCGGGCGGGTGGTCCACTCCGACACGCCGTGGACGGGCCGCTTCGAGTGCTCGAGCGACATGGTCAACCGCGTGTGGCACAACGTCACCTGGGGCCAGCGCGGCAACTTCCTGTCGGTCCCGACGGACTGCCCGCAGCGCGACGAGCGGCTCGGCTGGCTGGCCGACGCGCAAGTGTTCCTGCCGAGCGCCGTACTCAACATGGACGTTGCCGCGTTCATCACGAAGTGGGGCGACGACATCCTCGACGCCCAGTCGCCGGAGGGCGCGTATCCCGACGTCGCGCCGCGATTGGCGTTCGAGCGTGACGGCGCGCCCGCGTGGGCGGACGGCGGCGTGATCATCCCGTGGACGATCTACCAGCGCTACGGCGACGTGCGGATCCTCGAGCGCCACTGGGACGCGATGGAGCGCTACGTCGCCTATCTCATCCGCCACAACCCGGATCTGCTGTGGACGGCGCGGCGCAACAACGACTACGGCGACTGGCTGTCCGTGGGCGCCGACACGTCGCGTGAGGTGCTCGCGACCGCCTATCTCGCCTACGACGCGCAACTCATGACGCGGATGGCACGCGTGCTCGGGCGCCCGGATCGCGAGGCGCACTACCGGGCGCTGCACCGAGACGTCGTCGCCGCCTTCAATCAGGCCTACGTGGGCGACGACGCCTACATCGAGGGCGACACGCAGACGGCGTACCTGCTGGCGCTGCACCTGGACCTGCTCCCGCCGGACCGGCGCGCCCGCGCGGCGGAGCGCCTAGTCGCCGACATCGAGCGCCACGACTGGCACCTCACCACCGGCTTCGCCGGCGTCGCGCTGCTCTGCCCCGTCCTGACGGAGGCCGGCTACGCCGACGTCGCCCACCGGCTCCTCCTCAACGAGAGCTTCCCCTCCTGGGGCTACTCGATCCGCCACGGCGCGACCACGATCTGGGAGCGCTGGGACGGCTGGACCGAGGAGCACGGTTTCCAGACCGCGCTGATGAACTCGTTCAACCACTACTCGCTCGGCTCGGTCGCCCAATGGCTCTACGAGTACGTGGCCGGCATCCGGCTCGACCCCGAGCGCCCCGGCTACGAGCACGTCGTCATCTCCCCCACGCCCGGAAGGCTCCGACACGCGGAGGCCTCCTTCGAATCGGTCCGCGGGACGATCCGCAGCGCGTGGCGGCAGACGGACGACGGCTTCCACTTGACGGTCGAAGTACCCGCGAACGTCACCGCAACCGTGGTCCTCCCGGGCGAAGGTGACGTCACCGAGAGCGACGCCGACGCCGCCACGGCACCCGGCGTCGACGGGCTCCGGCTGCAGGACGGCGCCTGGATCGCCGAGGTCGGCTCCGGGACGTACGAGTTCATCGTCGCCTGACCCGCCGGCGTGGGTTTCCCGCCGGAAATTGTCGGACAAAACGCTCAGAAGCGATACCGATTCGCACATCGGGAGGAGAGATCCGACGTGGCCGAGGCGACGCTTGAGCAGGGGAAGGACAAGCCGGACGTGTGGAAGAACACCGTCCTCGCGGGGCTGGCCAACTACATCGACGCCGGCTCGATCGTCGCCGGCGCGGCCGGCCTGGCGCTCTGGAGCGAGCTCTTCGGCCTGAGTTCGAGCTTCGTCGGCATCATCGGCGCGTTCAGCTCGAACGCGATCTCGGCGGGCGTCGGCGCGCTCGTCGGCGGGTGGCTGTGCGACCAGTACGGTCGCAAGCGGATCTACCAGTGGGACCTGCTCGTCTACGCGTTCGGCCTGCTGTGGATCATCTTCGCCCAGGAGGCGTGGATGCTCGTCGTCGGCTACGTGATCGCGGGCCTCGCGGTCGGTGCGGACGTTCCCGCCTCGTGGACGCTGATCACCGAGAGCGCCCCCAAGCGAGCACGCGGCCGTCACGCCGGGGTCGCCCAGCTGCTGTGGATGATGGGTCCGGTCGTCGTGCTCGCGCTGTCGTTCGCGCTGTCGGACCTCGGCGTCCTCGGCACGCGGATCGTCTTCGCGCACCTGCTCGTGGTCGCGCTCGTCCTGTGGGCGATGCGGCGGGGCATGCGCGAGTCGAAGATCTGGAGCGAGGCCAAGGACGCGGCCTCGTCCGTGTCGTTCGCCGGGTTCCGCGAGCTCATGCGGAAGCCCTACATCGGCGCGATGCTTTTCCTGACCGGCATGTACGGGCTGTGGAACCTGATGGCCGGCACCAACGGCTTCTACCTTCCCTACATCCTGCGCACGGTCGGCGACCAGAGCCAGGCAATGAGCGTCGCCCTGCAGTGCGGGAGCTTCCTGCTCGTGGCGCTCGGCGTCGCATTCGTCTTCATGCCGTTCGTCGATCGCGTCAACCAGAAGGCGATGTTCATGGCAGGCGCGCTGCTGCAGGTGGTGGCGCTGCTGCTGTTCGCGCTCCTCCCGCTGAACCTGAGCGTGGCGCTCGGCTACGTGGTGCTGCTCGGCATCGGCGGCGGCTTTGCTCAGCAGCCGTTCTTCCAGCTCTGGAGTGGCGAGATGTTCCCGACGCTCCTGCGCAGCACCGCGCAGGGCCTGATGTTCGCCGTGGTCCGGATCAGCCTTGGCATCTGGAGCTTCTTCGTCCCCGCGATCACCGCCGCGGGCTTCCACACGCTGGCGTGGATCCTGACCGCGTTCGTCGCGGCCAGCGCACTGCTCGGGCTGCTGTTCGCGCCGTCGAACGCCGGCAAGTCGCTCGACGAGATCCAGGAGGAGCAGACGGGCGGCGGCGGCCGCCGCTTCGTGCGCGACCAGTCGGCAGCCAAGGACCCGACGCCGGCCGCGAACTAGACTCGCGGCCATCGCGCCCCAGCCTGACGACAGCTCCGAAAATGAACAGCCGGAGGAGCGGCTGCAGGCGCTGATCGACTCGTCGCCGCTCGCGCTCGTCGAGTTCGGCCTCGACACGCGCATTCGGCTGTGGAACCCGGCCGCCGAGCGCATCTTCGGCTGGGCGCGCGACGAGATGCTCGGCCGCGGCGGCCTCCCCATGGCGCCGCCCTCGAAGCGCGCCGAGAGCGAGGAGCTGTTCACGCGGGTGCGTGCGGGCGAGTCGATCAACGACTACGAGACGGTGCGCCTGTGCAAGGACGGGTCGCTCGTCGCCGTCTCGATCGCCGCGGCCCCGGTCCGAGACGGATCCGGCCGCGTCGTCGGCAACATGGTCGCCTACACCGACATCACCGAACGCAAGGCGCAGGAGGACCGGCTGCAGGCGCTGATCGACTCCTCCCCGCTCGCGCTCGTCGAGTTCGGCCTCGACACGCGAATCCGCTTGTGGAACCCGGCGGCCGAGCGGATCTTCGGCTGGACGCCTGAGGAGATGCTCGGTCGCGGCGGCCTCCCATTGGCGCCGCCCTCGCAGGAAGGCCGTGCCGAGAATCAGAAGCTGTTCGAGCGAATCCGTGACGGCGAGTCACTGACCGACTACGAGACCGTGCGCCGGCGGAAGGACGGGTCGCTCGTCGCCGTCTCGATCGCCGCGGCTCCGGTCAGGGACGGATCGGGCCGAGTCGTCAGCAACATGGTGGCCTACGCCGACATCACCGAACGCAAGGCGCAGGAGGCGGAGGTCCATCGTCTGAACGCCGAGCTGCACGCCCGGCTCGACGAGCTCGCCGCATCGCGTGCGCGGATCGTCACGGCCGGTGACGTCGAGCGCCGCCGGCTCGAGCGCAACCTCCATGACGGTGCGCAGCAGCGCCTGGTCGCGCTGTCGTTGTCGTTGCGGATGGCGGTGGCGAAGATCGACTCCGATCCGGCGGCCGCGCGCGCGACGCTCGAGGGCGCCGGCGACGAGCTCGTCCTGGCGCTCGCCGAGCTGCGCGAGCTCGCTCGCGGCCTCCATCCGGCGGTGCTCACCGATCGCGGCCTGCGCGCCGCCGTCGAGATGCTCGCGGGGCGCTCGCCGGTCCCGGTCGAGATCGTGGACGTCCCCGACGAGCGGCTGTCAGAGCCCGTCGAGGCGGCTGCGTACTACCTGATCGCCGAGGCGCTGACCAACGTCGCGAAGTACGCCCACGCGTCGGCGGTCCGCGTACGGGTTGCCGCGAGCGGCGCGAGTGTCGTCGTCGAGGTGTCCGACGACGGCGTCGGAGGCGCCGACGCCGCCAACGGCTCCGGCCTCCGCGGCCTGGCGGATCGGGTCGAGGCGCTGGGCGGCTCGCTCGAAGTGGTGAGCCCCACCGGCGCTGGGACGACACTGCGGGCCGAGATTCGCGGCACGCCGTAGATGTGGTCACATCAGTGAGACAAGATCTCCACATGGCAGGACGTGGGTGCCTACGACGTGCGCCAAGCCCAGGCGGCCCGCGGGCTCGGCTTCACCGTCGTCGGCGCCTGACGCCGCGACCGCCGTCCCGGTTCGTAAGTCCTACTCAGGTAGGACGCGGTACACCCGGGCGTGGAGTACGTTCAGCGCATGAGCCGGCTCGTAGCACTCGCGCGGCGCCACGGGTTCGATCTGCTGATTGTTCTCGCGGCGATCGCGGCTGCGCTCGAGGTCGCGCTGACGGACGACCCGCTGCAAAAGGCGGAGCTCACCATGTGGCTCGCCGTGCCGGCGGCCGTGCTGGTCGTGCTGCCGTTGCTCGCCCGGCGGCGCCTTCCCTTTGCCGCGCCGGCGTCGGTATGGGTGCTCTGCGCCGCGCTCTCGTTTGCCGATGAGCGCCTGGTCTCCTCCACGCAGAGCGTGTTCGTCGCCGGGATGGCGGCATCGTTCCTGCTCGGGAACCTGCGCGACGAGGTCCAGGCGCGGCTCGGCGCCGCGATCGTCGTGGGCGGCGCCGCGATCGTCGTCTACAACCAGCCCGACCACGCGCCGGGCGACTTCATCTTCGTCCCGGTCGTGTTCGGGATCGTCTGGGTCGCCGGGTATGCGCTGCGCGAGCGATCGATGCGGGCAGAAGCGGCGGAGGCCGGCGCGCGCATCGCGGTGGCGGAGGAGCGAGCCCGGATCGCACGCGAGCTGCACGACGTCGTGGCCCATTCGGTCAGCGTCATCGTGCTGCAGGTCGGCGCCGTCCGGCACCGGCTCGGCGAGGGACACGCCGAGGACAGCGAGGCGCTGGAAGGCGTCGAGCGGACCGGTCGCATGGCGCTCACGGAGATGCGCCAACTGCTCGCCGCGATGCGGGAGGACGGCGACGATGTGGACCTGGCGCCGCAGCCTGGCCTCGCCGGCCTCGACTCGATGCTCGACGACGTGCGGCGCGCCGGCCTTCCCGTGCGGCTGCAGGTCGACGGCGACCCGCGCGAGCTGCCGCCCGCGATCGACCTGTCGGCCTACCGGATCATCCAGGAAGGCCTGACCAACACGCTCAAGCACGCACGCGCCGGCCAGGCCGACGTGCTGCTCCGGTACGGCTCCGACGAGCTGCAGATCGAGGTGCGCGACGACGGTGCCGGCACGGCGACCAAGGCCGACCCCGGGCACGGGCTCGTCGGCGTCCGCGAACGGGTCAAGATCTACGGTGGCGACATGACTGCGACCGCGACCGACGGCGGCTTCGTGCTGCGTACGCGGCTTCCGCTCAACGGGCACTCGCGATGACGATCCGGGTCCTCGTCGCCGACGACCAGTCGATGGTCCGAGCCGGGTTCCGGATGCTGCTCTCCGGCGAGCCGGACATCGAGGTCGTCGCCGAGGCGAGCAACGGCGAGGAGGCGGTGGCCCAGGCCGCACGCTTCCAACCGACCGTGGTCCTGATGGACATCCGGATGCCGGTGCTCGACGGGCTCGAGGCGACGCGCCGGATCCTCGCGACCGAGGACGCCCCGCGGATCCTGATCCTCACGACCTTCGACCTCGACGAGTACATCTACGAGGCGCTGAGCGCCGGGGCGAGCGGCTTCGTGCTCAAGGACGACCCCGCCGAGCAGCTGATCGCCGCCGTCCGCACCGTCGCCGCCGGAGAGGCGCTGCTCTCCCCCGCGGTCACCAAGCGCGTGATCAGGCAGTTCACGCGCATCCCGCGCCCGGCCGCAGCGAACCGCTTCGACGAGCTGACCGCACGCGAGCAGGAGATCTTCCGGCTGATCGCCGGCGGCCTTTCGAATGCCGAGATCGGGCGCGAGCTCTACATCAGCGACACCACGGTCAAGACCCACATCACGCACATCCTCCAGAAGCTCGAGCTGCGCGACCGCGTCCAGGTCGTGGTGCTGGCCTACCAGAGCGGGCTCGTCCAGGAGGGCACGGGCGTCACGACGCTTCGACCGCCGCCTTGATCGACTGGGCGAACGCGTCGGCGCCCTTGCGGGCCGAGCGCAGCGCGAGCGGGGCGATCAGCTTCCCGGCGCCGCGCCCTTCGAGGACGTTGAAGACCGTCAGCTGCGTCCCCTCGCCGGCCGGTGTGAGGTCGTAGCCGCCCTCGGACGCGACGACGAGGTTCTTGGAGAGCTCGGCCCAGCGGATCCGCGTCGGCGCCTCGAACTCGGTCAGCTTGAACTCTCGCTTGGTCGTCATCCCGGCGTCCTTGACCGTGCTCGCATAGACCGTCCCCAGGCCGGGCGGTCCGTCGGTCGTCTTCGCGATCTCCTGCACACGCGGGCTGAACTTCTTGTCGTTCTCGCCGTCGGCGAGGAACGCGAAGACCTCGTCGATCGGGCGATCGATCACGACCGTTGCCTCGAACCGTCCTGCCATGCCGCCTCCTAACGATGGACCTCCCCGGGATCATCGCAAGTAGAGCGCGAGCAGATCGGGGCCCTCGCGGTCCCGTAGCATCGGGCGATGCGAGCCGAGCAATCGCTCCAGTGCCGGATCGTGCCCTTCATCCCGGGGCGGCGGCCCGCCGCCGAGGCCACGCACCCGGGCTCGGGCTCCAGCGAGGAGGTCGCGCTGATCCTGCCGGACGAGGAGGAGGATCGCGCGTTCCTCCTCTACGACGTGGACGGCGAGGCCTCGGTCCGCGCGCGGGTGTCGTTCACCGGCCCTGATGGATCGCTCGATCCGGTGCCGGTCCCGGGATGGGAGGATCGCGAGGCAACGCCGCTGACGTTCGTACCGGGTCCGGACGGCGCCGCACAGCTCGCCCCGATCGACGCGGCGTCGCATCCCGCCCGCCGGCGCGTGCTCTCGATCACGCCGGCGCACGATCTGCTGCCCGGGGAGTCATGGGTGTGGGAGGACCTGGGAGCGAGCATCCGCGACGGCGCCACCGACGGCGCCGATCCGTTCACGTTCGGCCATCTCTTCTGTCAGCAGGTGCTCGTGGAGATGCGGGCGACGGGCGACGAAGTACCGGCAGCCCAGGCGTCGCTGCTGGTCTGCGACCTGCGGCGCTGCGGATCGCTGTACGAGCGTCTGCTCGAGCGACTCGTGATCCCCGATACGGAGCGCCAAGCAGCCGCGGCGGGCGTGACGAACCCGGGACCGGCATACCACCCGTGGTTCCCGGTGCTCCAGATCGGGTCCGACAAGGCCGCGCTGTACACGCGCGCGCTGGTCGGGGACATAGCGGGCACCGGCCAACACCTGTCGGACCCCGGATGGCTGATGCGCGTCGGGCTGTACCTGGAGTTCCTCACGTTTCTCGGCATCTGCGAGGCGGTCAAAGAGGACAGCGGCGACCTGCTCTCGCCCGCCGAGCGCGTCGCGTTCGAGGAAAACGAGTGGTTCGCCGAGATCCGCGCGTCGATCGACCCGAGTGCGTGGCGCGAGGTGTGGGATCTCCGCCGGATCCAGTTCGCACGCCGCGGCAGGCCGCGGACTGGTCCCGTATCGGCGTTGAACCTGCTGGCCAAGAAGAAGGCGACGCTGCGCTTTCTCCACGTTCATCACGACGATCTCAAGCATGCGATTCGGCTCGCCGGCCACAACCATCACAACGCGCAGGAGACCTGGCAGCGCGTGTTCCGCGACGCCGAGCGCGCGGTGCTGCGCAACGTCGCCGCGGCGTTCCCGGAGCTGAACTCCGTCGCGGCGCCCGCGCGCGACTTCGTGCTCTGGCACCGCAAAGGACGCTTCGGCCTCGGCCGCGTGCCGGGTGCCGTCAGCGGCCTGTTCGCCGATCAGGACGGCCTGTTCGGCTCGGCCTGCGCGCAGTACCGCAACTCCATGAACGACGTCGCCGAGTGGGCCAAGGCGCGCAGCCTGATGGACCACACCGGCGGCGAGTGCGTGCCGCGACAGGTGAGCCTGCTCGAAGCCCACGTCAACCAGCCCGCGCGCGTCGCGCTCCTGCAGCACCACGACGGCTACGGTCCGCACCTCGAGGTCGGCGCCGAGCTGCCCGAGACCTACCAGCGGCCGGCGGCCGAGATCGAGGACCTGGTCGCGGGCATCCCGGTCCTCGCCCTACTCACGGCGGACGAGCGGCGGGCGCTCGCGCGGGCCGCTCGCCCGCTGACCCTCGGGCCGACCGAGCGGCTCGTCGTCCAAGGCGAGGAAGGCGGCTCGATGTTCGTGCTTGCCGACGGCGAGCTCGAGGTCCTGCTGCGCCAGGACGACGGTGAGGACGTGCTCGTCGACACGATGGGCAAGGGCGCCGTGGTGGGCGAGATGTCGCTGCTGACGGGCGAGCCACGCACCGCGACGGTGCGCGCGCTCGACGGAGCCATCGTGTACGAGGTCGACTCGCATCAGTACGCGCCGGTCCTCCAGGCGCACCCGCAGCTCGTCGACGTGCTGGCGGAGCTGATGGCCGATCGTCTGCGCGCGCGCCGCAAGCGGCTCGACGCCCGCGCGGCCGACCGCGACCGTGCCGCGATCGCCCGCCAGATCAGGAAGGCGCTGTTCCCCGTCCGGTCATAGCGCCGGATCGACCCTGATCGCCGCGCCGTCGCGCGCGGAGTCCCGGATCGCGAGCAGCACCTCGAGCACGTGCGCCCCCAGCGCGCCGCCGGCGCGCTGGGGCGTGCCGTCGCGCACGGCGCGGCAGAGGTCCTGCAGCCCGAGCCCGCGCGCGTTGTCCCGCCACTCGGAGACCAGCTCGAGCGGCTCGTCGTCGGCTCCCCTCCGCCGCAGCACCACCGGTCCGTCGAACGTGTTCGGATCGCCGCCGACGAGCGTGCCGTCGCTGCCGGAGACCTCGATGCCGTGGCGTGCCGGGGCGTCGACGTCGAAGGTCGCGACGAGCGTGGTCAGGACACCGGCGTCGTGCTCGAGCACGGCGGCGACGCGCGTCGGCTCGACGATCGGGAAGTCGGTCCCCGCCCGCGGCCCGGTGGCGATCCGGCCGCTCTCGCGCGGCCGCGCGGCGAGCGCCGTGACACGCCGGACCGGCCCGACGAGCTCGACCGCGGTCGCCACTCCGTACGGGCCGATGTCGAGCAGCGGACCGGCGAGGTCGGCGTACAGGAAGGCCGGCGACGGATGCCACGACTCGGGCGGCGTACCGAGCATTCGCACCTGCAGGAGCGCCGGCGTCCCGACCGCGCCGGCGTCGAGCGCCGCCTTCAGCGTCTGGATGCCGGCGCCGAGGAACGTGTCCGGCGCGCAGCCGACCAGGACGCCCGCCGCGGCCGCCGCATCCAGCACCTCGCGCGCGCGCTCGACGCTCGTGGCCAGCGGCTTCTCCGTGTAGACGTGCTTGCCCGCGGCGATCGCCTGAAGCGCGACGTCGGCGTGCCATTCGGGCGGCGTCAGGCACAGGACGACGTCCACGTCGGGCCGCGCGGTGAGCGCCTCGGGGCTGCAGGCCTCGAGGCCGTACTCGGCGGCGACGCGGTCGGCCGCCGCGCGGTCGAGGTCGGCGCAGGCGACGAAGCGCAGCCCGTCGAGCCGCGGGCCGTTCGGCAGATACTGGTCGCTGACGTTGCCGCAGCCGATGAGCCCGACGCCGAGCGCGGTCACGGCAGCGCGTTGCGCAGCGTCGCGAGCGAGAGCGCGACGTCGTCCACCGGGTGCTCGGAGGGGTTGTCGAGCTCGACCACGATCCGCGTCGGCGCCGGCTGCCGCGGCGGCGACGGCGATCGCCGGCCAGTCGATCTCCCCGTCCCCCGCGATCACGTCCTCCCACGATGCCGTCCGCCTTCCGGCGCACATCCTTCGCGTGCACGAGCGGGCAGCGGCCCGCCAGCTCGCCGAGCACGGTGACGGGATCGCGGCCCGCGACCAGCAGCCAGCCGACGTCGGGCTCGTGCGCCACGCCCGCAGCGGCGATGCGGCTCCACAGGTCGCTGCCGTCGTCGAGCACCCGGAACTCGAAGTCGTGGTTGTGGTAGGCGAAGCCGAGCCCGCCGCCCGTCGCGACCTCCGACGCCGCGACGATCCGCGCGACCGTCGCGTCGGCCGCGGCCGCCGTCTCCGGCGGCTCGATCCACGGCAGGACGACCGTGTCGATCCCCAGCGTCTCGGCCGCCGCGAGCACGCGCTCGGGCGCCTCCTCGAAGCCGTCGATCGGGACGTGGCCGGCGCACGCCACCAGGCCGGCGGCGTCGAGCGCCGCGCGCATCTCGGCCGGCGTGCGCCCGTAGAAGCCGGCCAGCTCGACCTCGCGCGCGCCCGCCTCCGCGAGCAGGGCCAAGGTCGCCTCGAGATCCGCCTCGAGGGCGTGGCGCAGGGTGTAGAGCTGAACGGCGAGCTGCATCGTCGGCGCAGGCTACATGCCCGCGCCGGGACTCCCGACCTCCCTCACCCGGATAGCGGTGGCGGTGTTCGCGAGCGGCTCGAGTCGCACGTCGCCGAGGCCGCCCGTAGTGGCGTCGTCGGACCACACCGCGAGCGCGAGCGTGTTCGTCCCGCGGTGGCGCAGGATGCCCTGAGGAAGCACGAACACCCGCTGCGGCCCGACATCGTTGACGTACTGGCCGAGGTTCCAGCCGTTGACGAAGATCAGCACGCGGTAGTGGCGACCCGGGTCGTCGGTGAAGCGCAGGCCGACGGGGACGTCCTGGTCGCTCGGTAGGCGCAGGCGGACCTTGGTGCGGTACCAGGCGACGCCCGGCGCGGTGTCCTGGTGCGGGAGCGACACCGTCGCCCACCGGCGGTCGCCGAAGCCAGGGAGCGACCAGCCGGCACGCTCGCCATAGAGGCCGCCGTTGTTCTGAGGGCCGCGTGCCCGGTCGGTGAGTCGCTCGCCGCCGCGGGTCCCCTGTATCCGCCACGTCACCGGAGCGGCGGAGCCGACCAGCTCCGCGGTCAGCAGTCCGCGTGGCGCCTTGTGGTTGTCGTTGCTGCCGCCGTTCTCGTTATGGCCCATGTTGCGGACGAGCACGGAGACCACGTTGTCCAGCCCCGGCCGCAGCACGCCGGCAGCGAGCGGGAACGTCGCGCTCGAGTTCTGGTTGCCGCTCGCGATGCCCGTGCGCACCGTGCCCTGGTGCGTCCCGTTGACCCACACCTGCCACGCGCCGGCGCGGCCGGTGCCGGCGGTCAAGCGGAGCTCGGTCTCGCCGCCGGTGGCGGTGAAGTGGCCGCGGTACCAGACGTCGCCGTAGTGGAAGTCGTAGGCGTCGGTGGCCAGCACCGGCGGGTCGGTCACCCGCCAGGCGGAGTCGTCGAAGTCCGGCCGCGACTCCGGTGCCTCGGGCGCGTACCGCCACGGCCCGAGGCCGGGGAGGTGCACCGATTCGGGGCCGGCGATCCGGCCCATCAGCGAGCCGGACCGGGTCCGGTGCACGCGCAGTTTCCGGCCGTTGAAGCGCACGCCCCGCGCGCGGCCGTCGAAGACCTCGACCGCACCGGGCGCGTCGCTGTCGCCGCGCAGGGCGAGGACCCGTCCCGTCCAGCGGGCGCTGCGGATCACGTACGCCCCGCGCGCGAGCAGCGGGCCGCGGTCCGTGGCGACGCGCCAGAACGTCGACGCCGTGTCACTGTCCGCGAGCAGCAGCTCGAGCGGAGCGCGGCCGCCGCCGCTGACCAGCACGCGAGCCAGCCCGTCGTGGACGTAGTCGAGCCGCAGGTCGCCGCGGGCGCCGTCCCACGAGACCGCGACGTCGCCGTCGAGTACCCGCACGTGCGGGCGGCGGTGGTACCGCAGCACCGTCTCACCGGCCTCGCCGGCCCGGCCGTGCAGCAGCGCGACGTCGCCCTCTCCCGCGCGCGTGTGCGAGTAGATCTCGGACGTCGAGTAGACCAGCCGCTGGCGCTCGAGGTCATAGCCCGCGGCGAGGATCTTGAAGTCACGGCCGTTGACGCGCACCGGCACGCTGTAGGTGCCGTCGCGGACGTCGACGGCGAACGTCGTCGAATCGTCGCCGGTCGCCGTGCCGTTGCCCGCGTGGCGGACGAAGTAGAAGCGGGCGCCGGTGTCGGGGTTCGCCTTGGCCCAAACCCGGATCGCCGGGTTCGCCGCAGGCTGCTCGCCCACGTCGTCGGCCTTGCGCAGGTCCGTCACCGTCTGCACCAGGTAGCCGAGCTGCTTGAGCACCGGGACCTTCTCGGTCAGCCGCCGCGTCTCGCTGAACGCAGCGCCGTAGTCGTAGGACGTGTAGACGACGTTGGGGTCGGCCTGCCAGCCCCAGTTGGTGCCGCCGTAGGTCATGTAGAGGTTCTGCGCGGTGAACTGGTTCTCGATGTTGTTCGCGTAGAACATGCGCTCGAACGTCGGACCGGTCAGCGCGCGGCAGCGGTCGTACCCGGGGCCGCCCCAGGGATCGAACGCGCCGCCCTGGAACTCGCCCCAGAAGAACGGCCGGTTCCCGACGCCCGGACGTGGCGGATCGAACGACGTGCCGTCGCGCAGGAAGCGGTAGTCCGTCAGGCCGGGGAACGAGGTGCGGTTGCAGTCGAAGCCCGCGGGATACGTGTCCGTGGCGTAGATCTCGGGCGCCCCGAGGCCCGCCGACCAGCGCAGGTTGCGGCCCTTGTCGTTGTGGAACACCGGCACGGTGATGCCGTCGCGGCGGGCGGCCGCCTTCAGCTCCTCCATGTAGGTCGCGTCGCCGGCGTCGTACTCGTTCTCGATCTGGAACAGGATCACCGGCCCGCGGCCGTCGGTGTACTGGTGGCGGGCGATGATGCGGTTGACCGCCGCGTACCACTGCTCCCAGGCGGCCTGGTAGTCGTCCGCGCTCGTTCTCGCCTTGCCCTGCTGCGTCGTCAGCCACGCCGGGAAGCCGCCGGAGTCGAGCTCGGCGTTGATGTAGGGCCCGGGACGAGCGAGCACGTACAGCCCGACATCGTCGGCGATGTCGAGCAGCCGGTCGATGTCCCGCACGCCGGTGAAGTCGAACACGCCCGGCGCGGGCGAGTGGTAGGCCCAGCTGAAGTACAGCGACACCGTGTTGAACCCGGTCGCCTTGAGCTTCTCCAGCTGGTCGCGCCACAGGTCCGGGCTCGGCAGGCGGAAATAGTGGAACTCGGCCGACCACAGCCACTCGCGGTGGCCGTCGAGCGAGAACGAGTAGCGGTCGTAGCTCACGGTGTGCGTGCGCGCCGACGCCGCCGCAGGCGTGGCGGCGATCAGCGCGCCGGCGACGAGCAGGGCGGCGATCAGGCGCATGTCAGCCTCGCGTCCGCCCAGTCGCCGTGGTCGTTGCCGTTGCCGTCTCCCCCGTCACCGATGACCAGGTCGAGCTGCTGGGCGCCGGTCACGTCGACGTCGATCGGCACGGACGCGGAGCTGCCGGTGAGGACTGGGGTGCTCGTCAGCGTGCGCCCGTCGGCGACGACCGAGAACGCCACTGAGCCGGCGTTGCCCTGCTCGTCGTCGACGCCGACGACGGCGGTGAAGCGCGAACAGTTGCCGCCGAGGTAGACGCCGACGTCGCCGGCGGCGTGGACCCCGAGGCCCTTCGCGTAGGTGACGCCGTTGAGCGTGATCGTGCGGCCGTCGCCGGCCTGGTTCTCGCCGTTGGACATGTCGCGCTCGACAGGTCCCCAGCCGTTGGACGCCGCAAACGGGATGTCGCTGACGAACACCGTGCCGGTTGGCGGCGGCGGCGGCACGCGTATCGTCGCGGCCGCGTCGGCCGAGTCCCGGCGCCCGCGCCGCCTGTACGTCGCGGTCGCGGTGAACACAGCCGCGGCCGGCTGCTCGCCGGTCGGTGCGCTCACGGTCCACGACGTGGCGCCGGTCCGCGTGGCCGTCCAGCCGTCAGGGACATGCAGCCGGACGGCGACGTCGCGCACCGGCACGCGAGGCCGCAGTCGTGCGGTCACGGTCCCGCTGCCGCCACGCTCGATCACGTCCGGCGCGACCAGGGAAAGCGTCGCCGTGGACGGCCGCGTGCGGTACGTGCGTGCGTGGTAGCCGGGCGAGTGGACCGGCCGCACCCTGAGGCTGGAGGCAAGGTTGGCGTAGCGCTCGAGACTGATCTTGCCGAGCCCGCCCGTAGCGGAGTCCTCGCTCAGCACGGCGATCGCGAGCGTGTTGGTGCCGTTCGTTCGCAGGATGCCCGCCGGTACCGGGAACGAGGTCTGCGGCCCGACGTGGTTGATGTAGCGGCCCATCAGCCAGCCGTTGAGGTAGATCAGCGCGCGGTAGTGGCGCGCCGGGTCGTCCTGCACGCGAATCCCGATCGGGACGTCGTGGCCCTTCGGCACGTCGAGGCGGAACGTGGTGCGGTACCACGCCTCTCCCGCGGTCGGATCGGCATGCGGCAGGCCGACCGGTCGCCAGGAGCGATCCGGATAGCCGCGCAGCGCCCAGCCCTTGCGCTCGCCGTAGAGCCCGCCGGCGTTCATCGGGCCGCGCACGCGGTCGACGAGGTCCTCGCCGCCGAGGCTGCCCTGTATGCGCCAGCTCAGCTGCGCGGTCGAGCCGAGGATCGTGGCGCCGGTGAGCCCGCGCGGCTCCTTGTGGGTCTCGTCGGCGTTGAAGTCCTCGTTGTGGCCCATGTTCTCGACGAGCACCGCGAGGACGTTGCGGGCGCCGGCGCGCACGCTGCCCGCCGGGAAGTCGAACCGGTGCGTGCGGTCGCCGCTCGAGCCCAGGAAGCGGCCGTTCAGCCAGGCGCTGTAGACCCCGGCGCGGCCGGTGATCGCCGACAGGCTGACGCCGGCCTCGTCGCCGTGGGCGCGGAACTGCCCGCGGTACCAGACATCGCCGTGGTGGAAGCCGTACTCGTCGGTGTAGAGCACGGGCGGCGCCGCCGGCGGCGTCGGGTTGTCGGTCGTGGTGTTGGCCGCGAGCTGCCAGCGGCCGTCGTCGAATCCGGGCCGGGCCTCGGGCGCGCCGCGGCGGTAACGCCAGTGCCCGAGCGCCGGCAGTGCGACGGGCTTCGGCCCGGGCAGCCGCGTCGTCACGCGGCGCCCGTTCCACGTGACTCTCCGGACAGCCGGTGCCGCCAGCAGCTCGATCGCGGTCGGCTCTGTCGTGTCGCCGGTCAGCGCGAGCTCACCGTGGCGGAAGCCGGCGGTCCGCACCAGCTCAGGGCCGCGCACGAGCACGGGGCCGGCGGCCGTGTCCTGCCGCCAGAACTGCGCGGCGATCTCGTCGGTGGCGAGCAGCAGCTCGAGCGGTGTGCCGCCGGCGGGCTCGATAAGCACGCGGGCGAGCCCGTCGTGCGTGTAGTTCAGCCGCAGGTCGTGCCGGCCGGCGTCCCAGCTCGACACCACGCTCCCGGCCTGCACCGTGACCCGCGGGCGCTCGGCGTAGCGCAGCACCGTCTCGCCGTCCTCTCCCTCGCGGCCGTAGAGCAGCGCCACATCCCGGCGGCCGATATGCGCGTGCGTCATCACCTCCGACGTCGAGTACTGCAGCCGCTGGGCGCCCATGTCGTAGCCGGCGACCAGCAGCTTGGCGTCGCGCCCGGCGAGCGTGATGCTCGTGCCGGGTTGCTGCGGCACGCTCGCGTAGTAGTCACCCGCCGCCGCGCCTGACGGGACGTCGATCGCGTCGATCACGGTGAACGCGCCGCTCGCGGCCGGGTTGCGGTTCCCGGTCGCGACGATCTTGAGCGTGTGCGAGCCCGCCGCCAGGCCGTCGGCGGCGTAGAAGACCGACTGGAACTCCTTCCCGCGCGCGTAGCCGTCCACGGTCGCGACCTTCGCGCCGTCGAGGTACACGTCGGAGATGCCGTGGCTTGGATCCTTCGAGGAGATCCAGCGCACCGAGCTGCCGGTGAAGGTCGCGGAGACGCTGTCGCCGGCTTGGTCGGAGAACGACTCGCTGTCCCGGAAGTCACCGGACGTGTAGCTCTCGTTGGCGACATGGCTCCAGCCGGCGCCGTCGTAGGTCAGCGCCGCGTCCACGTCGTCGTAGGTGTACGTGCCACGGCTGGCGAGATCGACCGCGATGTGCGTGCGGTCCGTGGCGGTCGACGTGCTGTCGGCGTGGCGCAGCTCGTAGAAGTGCGTGTGGTCGTCGGGGTTCGCTCGCGCGGCGACGCGCACCGCAGGCTCGCTCGCCGGCTCGGTGGCGACCGGATCGGTGTTCGTGAGCGGCTTGACGGCGGCGAGCATGTATCCGAGCCGCTTCATCTCGTCGTACTTGGGCGTGAGCTCGCGGTCCTCCTTGATCGCGGCGCCGTAGTCGTAGGACGTGTAGACCTGCTGCGGGTCCGGGAGCCATCCCCACGACGTCCCGCCGTAGGTCATGTAGAAGCTCTGCATCGTCGAGCCGATGGCGATGTTCTCCTTGTAGAAGACCTTCTCGAACGCGGGTCCGGTGAGCTCGCGGCAGGCCTCGTATCCCGGCCCGCCCCAGGGGTCGAACGCGCCGCCTTGGAACTCGGGGGTGAAGATCGGCGTGTCGTCGCGGAAGCGCGGCAGGCTGCCGACGCCGTTCCAGCGCGCGGGCGTGGAGCAGTTGAAGCCTTGCGGGTAGCTGTCCTGGCCGGGCAGCTGCACCGAGCCCGGCCCTGTCGCCCAGGTCGACGGCCCGCAGCAGTGGTTGTGCATGATCGGCACGGTGATGCCGTGGGCGCGCGCCTGGCGCTGGAGGTCCTCCATGTACGCGGCGTCGGTGTTCGAGCCGTACTCGTTCTCGACCTGGTAGAGGATCACGGTGCCACCGCCGTTGGTGACCTGGTGGCGCGCGATGATCGGGTCGATCCGTCGCAGCCATTCGCGGTAGGCGGCCGTGAAGTCGGGCGCGCTCGAGCGCGCGCGGCCCTTCTGCGTGACCAGCCAGCCCGGGAAGCCGCCGCTGTCCGTCTCAGCGTTGATGTACGGGCCCGGGCGAGCGATGACGTAGATGCCGACCTCGCGCGCGATGTCGAGCAGGCGGTCGACGTCGCGCACGCCGGTGAAGTCGTAGACGCCGCGCTTCGGTGAGTGGAACCCCCAGTCGAAGTAGATCGACGTCGCGTTGTATCCGGCCGCCCGCATCTTCTGGAGGACGTCGCGCCAGAGGTCGGGGCTCGGCAGGCGCCAGTAGTGGAACTCGCCGGACCAGACGTACACGCGCTCGCCGCCGATCGACAGCGAGTGATGGTCGTAGGTGACGGTCCGCGGCGGCGCCGCCGCGGCCGCCGGGGCGGCGGCCATCAGCGCGCCCGCGACGAGCAGGGCGGCGATCAGGCGCATGTCAGCCTCGCGTCGGCCCAGTCGGCGTGGTCGTAGGTGTTGCCGTCACCGGCCTCGGTCACGACGAGCCGCACGAACTGCGCTCCCGCGAGCGCCGCGGTCAGCGGCCGAGCGGTGTCCGCGCCGTGCACCGTGCCGCTGTCGGCCACGAGCGTGCCGTCGGCGAACACCTGGAAGGCGACGCTCCCGCGGTCGCCGACTTCGTCGTCGAGGCCGACGTCGGCCGCGAACGCCGAGCATCGCCCGCCGACGTACACGTCGACCTCCCCGAGCGCGTGGGCTCCGATGCCCTTCGCGTAGGTCTGGCCGCCGATCGTGATCGTGCCGCCGTCGCCGGCCGCCGTCTCGCCGTTGCTCTGGTCACGCTCGGCGGGTCCCCAGGCGTTGGAGGAGCCGGTCCATGGCAGGTCGCTGACGAACGCCGCCGCGGTCGGCGGCGGGCTCGGGACGAGCACCTGCAGCTCGCCGCTCGTGCGGTCGCGCCGCCAGCCGTGGTGCCAGGCGTAGTGGGCGGTCCCCGTGAGCGTGTAGGTCCCCGGCGCGGTGCCCGCCGGCGGCTTCACCGACCAGCGCGTCCTGAGCGAGCGATCGGTGCCGATCCGGCGCGCGGTCGCCGCGCCGGTCGCGGTGACCCGCCAGCCGGACGGCGCAGAGAGCTTCACGCGCGCGTGCGTGATCGCGGCGCGGCCGGTGTTGACCAGCGTCGTCGTGACCGCGTTCGCCGTCCCCGGCGTGGCGATCACGGGACCGCCGGGATAGGCCGGCGGCGTCGACACGGACAGCGCCGTCGCCGGGGCGAAGCGCTTCCAGTCCCGACTCTTGGCGACGCGATAGATCAGCGTGCCGTGGGCGGGGACGGTGCCCGTGATCGTGCCCGCGGTCTCGGTGACCTTCTTGCTCCACAGGTCCTTGAGCGTGTACGCCGGCGCCCGGCGCAGGCCGGCCTGCGCCGCCGTGGTCGACATCGTCGCCGGCGTGTCGCCCTCGTTGAACAGCGCGACGGCGGCGTCGCCGTTCGCGAGCGGCTTGGCGAACACGAGGTGCGTGCCGTCGGTCTTCACGACGCGTCCCTGGATCCCGAGCCGGTCCTGGTCGACGGCGATCACGTCGCGGTTCAGGTAGATCGCCATCGTCGCGGGCGTCGCCTCGCGCAGGTCGGTGCCGGCGAGCAGCGGCGCGGCCATCACCGCCCACAGGGAGAAGTGCGAGCGGTACTCGGTGTCGGTCATCCCGCCGTTGCCGACCTCGAGCATGTCGGGGTCGTTCCACGCGCCGGGTCGCGCGGCGTCGGCAAGCGGTGCGTTCTGGTTGACGATCGACTTGAGGCTGTTCCAGTTGTCGGAGATGTCGCCGGTGGTGCGCCACAGGTTGCCGACGTCCGCGGCCCACGTCCACGGCTCGGTCGTGCCCCACTCGCAGATGCTGTAGACGATCGGGCGCCCGGTCGCCGCCAGCGCGTCCCGCATCGCGCTGTAGCGCTCGATGTACTCCTCCTTGGTCGTGCTGCCGGCGTTGTTGCAGTTGTCGTACTTGAGGTAGTCGACGTCCCAGTCGGCGAAGGTCTGCGCGTCGATCCGCTCATGTCCGAGGCTGCCTGGGTAGCCCGCGCATGTCGCGGTGCCGGCGTCCTCGTAGATCCCCAGCTTCAGGCCCTTGCGAGTGCACGTAGTCGGCCGTGCCCTTGATGCCGCTCGGGAACTTCACCGGGTCGGGAACGAGGCGGCCGTCGGCGTCGCGCTCGTGCGTCATCCAGCAGTCGTCGATGTTCACGTACTCGTAGCCGGCGTCCCGCATCCCGGAGGCGACGAAGAAGTCGGCGGTGTCCTTGATCAGCTGCTCGTTGACGTCACAGCCGAAGGCGTTCCAGTCGTTGAAGCCCATCGGCGGTGTGCGCGCGAGGCCGTTGTCGAGCGCCTGCGCGCTCGGGGCCACGATCGCGAACAAGGTCACGAGCGCGATCGGAACCGCCCGCAGCGCGCGCCACGAAATGGTCATGCGAAATCACTCCCCCCGCCTGTGCCTCCCGGACCCGTTAAGTGAAGCGCCGGGAGCGCATCCTGTCAATATCGAAAGCGCGACCTTCGGTTTCGAAAGCTGCAGGCTTACGGCTCGACGACGACCTTCAGCCCCGTCCGCGCCGCCGCGAGCTCGAACGCCTCGCGCACGCGTTCCAGCGGGAACCGGTGGGTGACGAGCGACTGGACGTCGACCGCGCCGGCCGCGACGAGGCGAAGCGCGCGCGGGTAGACCTCCTTCATACGGCGGACGAGCACGAGCGTGACGCCCTTCCGCCGCGCGATCGACGCCGAGAAGCTCGTGCGGTCGCCCGCCGGGATGCCGGCCAGCACGACGCGCGCGCCCGGCCGCGCCGCGTGCATCGCCAGGTCGACGGCGTCATCGGTCCCGGCCGCCTCGAACGCCACGTCGACCTCCGCTCCGGCCCACGACTCGATCTCGTCGGGCGCGATCGCGACCTCGGCTCCCGCACGGATCGCGGCCGCGCGGCGGTGCTCGAGCGGGTCGACGGCGAGCGCCACGCTCGCCCCGGCCGCCGCGCTCACCTGGGCGAGCAGGAGCCCGATCGGGCCGCAGCCGACGATCGCGACCCGGGCGCCGACCGCGACATGGCCGAGATCGACCGCATGGATCGCGACCCCGAGCGGCTCGAGCAGCGCCCCGGCGACGCCGTCCAGCGACTCGGGCAGCGGGTGCAGGCGGTGCACCGGCCACGACAGGTACTGACGGAGGCCGCCGTCGCACGCCCCGTGGCCGGCGAACACGACGTCCGGGCACAGGTTCGGATGCCCTTCGCGGCACAGGTCGCACCGCTCGCACGGGATCGCCGGGTCGACGGCCACGCGGCGGCCGGCCAGCGGACCGTCCTCGACCACTCCCGCGAACTCGTGGCCGATCACGAGCGGGGCGCCGACGCGGCTGTCGCCGATCCCGCCCTCCTCGTACCAGTGCAGGTCGGAGCCACAGATGCCGATCGCCTCCACCCGGATCAGGCACTCGCCCGCCCGCGGCTGCGGCTTCGGCTCGTCACTCAACCGCAGGTCGCCTGCGCCGTGCAGGCGCGCGACACGCATCGGCTCGCCGTCCATCGACCGGCAGTATGCCCGGGGACGGCACTGGGGATTCATCACAAGGTCGCTCGATACCGCGAGTGCTACACCGGTGTTACACTTGACTGATGCCGACGAAACACCGCCGCCACGCGATCACGGAGACGCCGTCGGTCCAGGCCGCGCTCGACGAGTTGCGGGGCGAGCTCGGAGAGGGCCGCATCGAGTTCGGTGAGCTCGTGATCCTCGGCGCTCACGAGAAGGTCGCGCAGCTTCGCGCGCGGCGTGACGACACCGCCGCGCGTCGTCGGCAGTTGGCCGACCGGATCCGGCGGCGCGATATCCGGGGAGGAGGTGTGCTGCGGGTGGCTGTGAGACGAAGTAGAAGGAGTGAGGGGTGGACGGCCGATCGCGCAGCGGCCGATGAGGTCCGGCGCGCGGGCTGGGCACGCCCGTGACCCAGGCGCTCCTGCTCGACAACTCCGCCTGGGTGCGACTCGGCGACGCGGCCGTCCCCGATGCGCGAGCCGCCGAGCTGGCCGACGCGCTCGAGGCCGGACAGATCGCCGCCTGCCTCCCGTTCCTGCTCGAGGCCGGCTACTCCGCTCGCAACGGACGCGAGCACGACCAACTGCTCACCGAGTTGCGCGCCCTCCCCCGCGTGCACATCGACGACGGCGTCGAGCAACGCGCACTCGACGCTCAAGCCCACCTCGCGCGCGTAGGGCATCACCGGCTCCCGCCCGTAGGTGACCTGATCGTCGCCGCTCTCGCCGAACGCCACGGCATGGCCGTTCTCCACTACGACCACGACTACGACGTGCTCGCCGAGAAGACCGACCTGGACTTCGAGAGTGTCTGGCTCGCGCCACGCGGGGCGCTCTGATCGAGGAGCCGTAGGTCAGGCGACGCGCGGGTGACCGGCGATCTGCAGCTCGAGCCGGTCCAGGCGCGCCTGCATGCTGTCGGCGTCGCGGTCGCCGTGGGCGAGCAACGCCGCCAGCTCGACGAGCAGTTCGTGCGACGCCAAGTGGCGCGGGGCGGATGCCGGGAAGGGCTGCATTTACCAGGTGTCGGCACAACGGCCCGCCGCCTGAAAACGTCTGGACGTACGTATCACGAGGGGGGTCACGCGCAGGCGCCGGCCCGCCCCTTGAGCCAACGCGCCCCTTCACGTGGTGCCCCCACTCCTGTGTAATCCGCAGATGACGCAGCGGCCCCAGCGCGGTCCGCCTCTGGTCGAGCGCCGGCAACAGCTGGAGCGGCTCGACTCGGCGCTCGAACGCGCCGCAGCTGGAGAACCTTCCGTGACGATCGTCGCCGGCGAAGCGGGGATCGGGAAGACGCGGCTTGTGCACGCGCTCGAGGACGTCGCCCGCGAGCGGGGCTTCACCGTGCTCCGGGGCGACTGCCTTCGCCTCGGCGACGGCGAGCTGCCGTTCGCGGCGCTTGCGGCTGCTCTTCGCGAGGTGCCCGACGACGTGGTCGACCGGCTGCCGCACGCGGCGAGGCTGGAGCTCGGCGGCGCGTTTCCACACCTGTCGCGCGGCGACGACGTGCGCGCCAGCCGACCGGAGTCCGACCGGCACGCGCAACGGCGCCTGTTCGACTCGCTGTTGTGCCTGCTGAGCGAGCTGGGCAAGACGGCTCCGCTCCTCCTCGTGATCGAGGACTTCCAGTGGGTCGACCGATCGACCCGCGATTTCACGGGCTTCCTGGCCCGCGGTGGCCGCCACGAGCCGCTGGCCGCCGTGATCACGTACCGGGAGCACGACGACGCCCCGGCCGAGACGGTCGAGATGCTCGACGACCTGGGCCGGCTCGAGCACGTCGAGCGGATCGACCTGCCGGCGCTCTCGCGCGCGGGCGTGGATGAGCTTGCCCGCGGCGTGCTCAGCGCGCGTGCGCCCGCGACGCTCGTGGATCAGCTGCACCGGCGCTCGCGCGGCAACCCGTTCTTCGCCGAGGAGCTGCTGGCGGCGTACGTCGACGGGCGCGACACCAGGCTTCCGGCCGGCGTGGTCAGCACGGTGCTCCAGCGGCTCCGGCGCGTCTCTCCTCCTGCCCGGCAGCTGCTGCGATGCGCCGCGGCGTCGCGGCGCCCCGTGACGTGGGAGTTCCTGACGGCTACCTGCGGGCTGGCGGAGATCGACCTCAACCAGGCGCTGCGCGAGGCACTCGACCAGCACCTCCTGATCGAGCAGGGAGCGGAGCCGCCGACCTACGCGTTCCGGCACGAGCTGACGCGCGAGGCCGTCTACGAGGCGCTTCACGAAGGAGAGCGCCGGGCCTTCCACGCCGGCATCGCGGAGTACCTGGCGAGCGTGGGTGCGAGCGCGCACGCCGAGTTGGCGTTCCACTGGGACTCGGCCGGCCGGCGGCCGGAAGCGCTGCTTGCCTCGCTCCAGGCGGGCTTCGAGGCCGAGCGCTCGCGGTCGTACGCCGCGGCCGCGCACGACTTCCGGAGGGCGGCGCAGCTGTGGGCGCTGGGACCGCCCCCGCCCAGGGTGCCGCTCGACCGCCTCGAGCTTGCCGCCCACCTGGCCGACGCTCTCAAGCACGCCGGCGACTACGGCGGGGCGATCGAGGTGTGCGAGCAGGCGCTGGGCTCGATCGACGCGACGGTCGACCCCGGCGCGGCGGCGGCATTCTACGAACGCCTTGGGGGGCTGCATTCCTCACACAGCGACGTCGCGCTCGAATACTTCCGGCGGGCGTCGCGGCTGATGCCCGAGTCCGATCGCGTGAACCGGGCGCGCCTGATGGCGGAGGAGGCGGATGCGCTTCTCGGCCTCGACCGCTGGGTCGAGGCGGCGGCTCGCTCGGAGGAGGCGCTCGGCCTCGCGGTCGAGGTCGGAGCGAGCGGTGAGGCGCTCGTCGCGCGAACCGTGTTCGGCCTCGCGCTCGCGTCCGGCGGCCGCTGGAAAGAGGGCGAGGACTGCCTGCGCGCGGCGCTCGACATGCCGATCGACGAGGCGCGGCCTGACGAGCTGCTCCGCGCGTATCTCTATCTCGCGGAGCTCCGCCGCCTGCGGGGCCATTTCGACGGCGCGCTGGCGACCATGGACGAGGGATCGAGGCTGGCCGTCGAGCTCGGCCTGCAGGGCGCGTTCGGCTGGTACATGGACGTCAATGCGGCTGGCGATCTGTTCCACCTCGGTCGCTGGGAGGAGGCCGATGCGCGCCTGCACGAGGTCCGCGGCAGGTCGCTCGAGAGCTGGACCGAGATCCTGCTGCGACAGGTCTCCGGCCAGCTGGCACTGGCGCAGGACCGGATCGACGATGCGGAGACCGAGCTGGCGCTCGCTCGGAGCTGTTGCCAGGACGCGCAGCCGGAGTGCTCGCCGCCCGTTTACGCGACGCTAGCCGAGCTCGCGCTGTGGCGGGGCGATCCGGACGCCGCACGCCTGCACATCGCAGACGGCCTCGTGGCGATGGACGGCACCGCCGAGCTCCTGTACACGCCCGCGCTGCACGCCGTCGGCGCTCGGGTGGAAGCTGACGCGGTGGCGTCCGCGATGGACGATCGCCGGCCGGACGTGGCCCACCGCGGCCATGCAGCCGCAGCCGCGCTCGCCGACGACCTCGCCGAGCGGCTGCGTGAGCACGCCGGAGAGAATCCCCCGCCGATGGCGGTCGCCCACCTGGCGAGCTGCCGTGCCGAGGTCCTGCGCGCCGCCGGCGAGATGTCGCGCATCAAGGCGGGCCGGCGCGCCGAGGACTGGGGGTGCGCTGCCGAGGCGTGGGCCGAAGCTCAAGAACGATGGTTAGAGGTCGCGTCACCGTATCCGGCGGCGTACGCGTGCTGGCGACGGGCAGAGGCCATGCTGCTGGCCCGCGGCCGCTCCGCCGAGGCGGCCGGGCTGGTGCGCACGGCGCACGCCGACGCCGACCGAATCGGCGCCGCGCTGCTGCGATCGGCGATCGATGCCTTCGCGGCGCGCGTTCGCGTCGATCCGACTCCCGCGGCGGCGCCTGCGCCGCGGCGCGAGTCGCCGCTCGGGCTGACCCCGCGGGAGGAGCAGATCCTGGAGCTGCTCACGCACGGCCGCAAGAACCGCGAGATCGCCGACGAGCTCGTCATCAGCCCGAGAACGGTCGAGGTCCACGTGGCGCGCGTGCTGGAGAAGCTGAACGCTCACACGCGCACCGAGGCGGTGGCGGCCGCCCACCGCCTCGGGATCGTCGGCGAGCGCCCGGTGGGCGCTCGCCCGTGAGCCAGGCTCAGAGCTTCGTCAGCACGTCCTCCACATAGCGTCCGAGCGCCTCCCACGTGACCACCCGGTCTTGGTCACCCTGGACGGGAACCACGAACGACGGGCCCTTCCGCTGCGGTCCCACGTGGTTGGCCGGGTTCTCGTTCGAGCCCTGGTCAGCCGCCGAGCCCGAATTGATCTGCACGTCGGCACCCTCGATGGTGATGGTGATGCTTGCCATGTCTCGCCTCTTGGCTTGTGATTTCGCACCGGCGGGCGCCGGCGCCGTGTCGAACACCCGTTCCACGAGCTCCCGCAGGTCTGGCCGTGGCCCGATCCGCTGGTTCGTCGGCAGGTTTTGCTCGGCCTGCTGGTCATGGCCGTCGGCCTCTCTGAGCAGCTCACGCGCCTCGATCGAGGTCAGCAGCGGCCGACCGGAGGCGCGCAGCATGCCCTGCACGCACGCGAGTGCCCCAGCGACCATCGGGGCTGCGCTGGACGTTCCGGAGAACCGATCCGTGTACCAGCCGTTTGGGTCTCGTCCACCACGAAGCGCGTCCGGCCCGCCCCCGTAGCCCCCGGTCGTCGTGACCTCGAGGCCCCAGCCCTGCACGTCGACGCGGCTGCCCCAGTTCGACCAGGCCAGCCGTGAGCGGTCCGCGGCGTCGCCGCGATCGTGCGTCCCTGGCGGTGGTGCGCCCGCGCCAACGAAGATCGAGCCCGAGTCGCGTCCGCCGCGCCGCAGCGGATTGCGCCAGTCCGCACCGAACGACGCTATTGGCCGCTGATACACGACGCTGTCGAGATTCTCCGAGCCGTTCCCTGCAGGCTGCACCACGATGATCCCGCGGCTCACCGCGTACTGGATCGCAGCGAGCTCGAGCGGCCACCACTCGCCCGGGATGTAGCCGGCCTGCGGGTCGGGGCCATCGAGCGGGGCGTTCGGCCCCTCCACCATCTCCTCGATCAAGATGATGTCGCCGGGCGACAGGCGGTCGGCCGCGCTGCGGATCGCCGCCGCCGAGTCGTAGTCCTCCTGACCGGTGATGGCGCCCGCCTTGAGATCCGCCGCCGGGCAGATCCCCATGACGCCGGATCCGTTGTGCGCAGCAGCCAGAATGCCCGCTACGGCTGTCCCGTGGTTGCGCGCCTCGACGTCCGAGGACGCGATGCCGCCGATGAGATCGTCGGCGGCGAAGTCGAGGTCCTCGTGACCGGGGAACCAGCCCCTCTCGAGGTCGACAACGGCCACACCCTCGCCGCGGCCACCTGGCCGGGTCCAGGCGTACTGAGCATCGATCCCGCCAGCGTCGGCCGCGCCGAGGTAGACCTGGCGGTCGGAGAAGTCAGGGGTCGGCCCGAGCGGCTCGTCGACCGGGAGCGGCCCGACGCTGATGACGGACGACGGGAGGACGGGGAGCACGGACGGCGGTCGGATGTACGCGGCCGCCACGGCACCGTATGACCTGAGCTGGGCGTTCAGCCCCACCGCATCATCCGGTAGCGACCCGCCGTCGGCGGGCAGCACCCGGTAGAACGCGGAGAGGTCCGGTGCCGGCGGCGCGCCGCCAACGCTGGTGCCGGCGCGCTCGCGCAAGCGGTCGCGTCCGCCGAAGATAGGTCTCAGCACGACGTTCGCGGCCTTGAGGTCACGATTGAGAGCCGCGGCGTTCGCTCCCACTCGAACGCAGCCGTCGGAGCCGACCTCGAACCTCTGCCCCGGGGCCGCGCAGAGGATGACCTCCGCGGGACTTAGTGGGCCGGTCCCGGGAATCCGAGACCTCCGGTAGCGCATCATGGCCGCTCCTTTCGCGCAGGTACATAGCCCTGCATGTCAAACCTACGTCGGCGCGTGTTCACCGGTCAAGACCTCTGGCCAGGTCGCGAGACGCACTCAGCCGCGACCGCCTCGCGATCCGCAGCGGGCATGACGACGACGTACGCATCGCGGGCGCCGGGGGGGCGGCGGCCGCCTCGCGCCACGCGACCGTGAGGTCATGGACATCCGCGTTCGCGGGTGGGTATCGGGTTGATAGAAGTGTCACTGTGAAACGACCTCCGCGAACTCGGTGTCCTCGCGCATACGGGTGAACGCGCGCTCTCGGGTCGGTCCGATCGAGCCGACCGGCATGTCGAGGAGCTCCGAGATCTCGTCGTAGCTCGCGCCGGGGCGGTCCAGCAGGGTGCCGACCAGCTTCCGCTGACGGCCGCGAAGCCGGCGCGCCGCGGCCCGGATCGCGCGGTCGCGCTCGCGCTCGATCACCAGCACCTCGGCCGTCGCCCAATCGCATCCGTCGAGGACTCTGGACGCGTCGGTCAACAGTTCGCGAACGCCACGCTGCAGCAGCCGCAGCGCCTCACGGCGAGCGGTGACGACGAGCCAGCCGCCCAGCGCGCCCGGGTCGTCGAGCCGCCCGATGTGGGCGAATGCACGCAGCCATGTCGTCTGCAGCACATCGTCCACGTCGCTGCGGCCCAGCCGGTAGCTCCTGAGCACGCCACGAAGCATCGGCTCGAAGCGCGACACAAGTTCGTTCCACGCCCGCTCGTCGCCGCCGGCGGCGGACTGCGCCAGCTCGGCGACGGCGGGGGTGTGGCCAACGGTGGCCACGTCAGGCTCCCGGCTGCCCGGCGGTGCGGGACTCGGGCCGGAGCAGCAGGCTCGCGCGGACGCGGTCGCGCTGCTGCCGGTGCGCCGCTCCGGCGCGGGCACGCCGCCGCTCGGCGTCACGCAGGCGATCGTTCACCATGACGAGGCCGAGCTGCGGGTTAATAAGAGTGAACACGACTGCCTCCAATGTGGGGAAGTGGAATGACAGTTCGAACCTACGGTCACCCCCATCGCGGCACATCGGTGGCACTACGTATTCGGTGACGTCGCCCCTACGTATCTTTCCGCGGCCGTCACGGACGCGCGGAAGCACGCGGCGGACACGCGATCTAAGAGGCGCGCCCACCGCGTCGTGATACGCCGCTACGCTCCGGCTGTCACGATCGGCTCCCGCCGGCGACCTGAGGAGAGCAATGAGGCGATTGGCCGTCTTCTGCGACGGGACCTGGAACCAGCCCGATCACCTGGACCGCGGAGTTCCCGCGCCCACGAACGTGTCCAAGCTCGCCGACGCGCTCGCGCCCAAGGACAACCAAGGCAACGACCAGATCCACCACTACGAGGCCGGCGTCGGCACGCGGCGCTGGGAGCGGCTCCGCGGCGGCGGGTTCGGCGTCGGTTTATCCCGGAACGTGCAGGAGTGCTACCGCTTCCTGGTGGAGAACTACGAGCCGGGGGACGAGCTGTACTTCTTCGGCTTCAGCCGCGGCGCATTCACCGCGCGCAGCACCGTCGGGCTCGTGCGCAACAGCGGCATCCTGCGCCGCGACAACCACGACCGGATCAAGGACGCGTACAGCCTCTACCGCCAGCGCGACCCGAACAGCAAGCCCAAGGGCGCCCTCGCCGAGCGGTTCCGCCGCGAGCACTCGCACCCCGACGTCGACATCCACTTCATCGGCGTCTGGGACACCGTCGGCGCGCTCGGGATCCCGATCGACGGCTTCCGCCCGCCGTGGCTGATGAAGCGCTGGAGCTTCCACGACACCGACCTCAGCAGCCACGTGCGCAACGCGTTCCACGCGATCGCGATCGACGAGCGGCGTGCCGCCTTCGCGCCGACGCTGTGGACGCAGCAGGCGCACAGCGAGAACCAGCAGCTCGAGCAGGTGTGGTTCGCCGGCGTCCACTGCGACGTCGGCGGCGGCTACCGCGACCCCCAGCTGTCCGCGATCGCGATGCTGTGGATGGTCGAGAAGGCCCAGGCTTGCGAGCTCGCGTTCGCCGGGCTGCAGGCGGCACCGGACGCCCGCGGGCCGATGCGCGACTCGCTCAGCACCTTCTACAAGTTGCTCGGGGCGCGCGACCGCGGGCTCGCCGGCAAGGACGGCGCCGCGGTGGACGGCGGCGCGCTCGCCTCGAGCGCGCGGCGCCGTCACCGCGAGGAACCCACCTACCGCCCTCCGGGCCTCCCCGAGTGGCTCGACGCCGACCGGCCGGTCACCCAGGTGCAGGACGGCGCATAAGCGCGCGCAGCTCTCCCTCGCTGACATCGCCGGTGATCTCGATGCGACCGGCCGGCCCAGCCGTGCCCGCGCCCGGCAGCGCGAAGCCGCTGCGGTCCTGGGTGAAGACGACGTCGAAGCTGTCGAGCAGCCGGGCCAGCAGCTCGCGCGGGATGTGCGGATCGTTGGTGCCGGCCTGGCCGTAGTTGCCGTACGGAGGCGCGAACGCGAGCGGCTGGTAGCCCCGCACATGGTGGGCGACCTGCTCCTCCCCGTACGTGACGTCCGAGAACACCCGCTCGCGCCAGCCGCCCAGCACCTCCTCGGCTCCCCGGTAGGCGTAGAACGCGCCGACGTCACCCGGCGCCGGCCCATATCGGATTCGCCGATGACCGGTGCCCGATTGGACCTGCACCTCCCAGCGGCCGCTGCGCTGCATCGTGTTGAGCTCGGCCCAGGTCAGGTACTCCGGATCCTGCTCCTCCACCCGTCCGACGTCGACGAACACCGTGGCGTTGAAGCCCAGCTCGCGCAGGGTCCCGTCGCTTCCGGTCCATGAGTCGAGACGCCCACCGTCGAACGTCAGCAGCAGCGGCCGTGGTGGCAGGCTGACCGTCTCTCGGCGCAGGAACCGGACGAACTCGTCGAGCGTGATCGTCTCGTAGCCCGCGGTGTCGAGCAGCGTCATCTGGCGCGCGAAGTCGCGCGGCGACACGCCGTCATAGAGGAGCACCGGGACGACCGCGCGACCCACCGGCGCGGGCGCCCAGAGCGCTCGATCGCGGCCGCTGAGGACCACGCGCGGGGCGGGCGCCGGAGTGCGCGCGGCGGGCGTTTCGCTCGCGCGCTCCTGCGACTGGCCGCACGCTGCCAGCGCCGCGCAGCAGCAGGTAACGCCGAGATACCAACGGGAGCTCGTCCCGCCCATCTTGGAGAACGCTATCGGCGGTGCGATCACGGCGTGGCGGGTATCCCGGTGCCAACTGGCACTCGAGAGGGGACGTCGACATGGGAACGGCAGGCGCGAAGCGCTACGCAGGCGCGGCGGTGGCGCGGGCATCGGTGGCGCGAGCAGTGATCCTGGCCACCACCGCGGTAGCGGCGGTGCTGCTGCTCGGGATCGCGCTGGTGGTGCTGGAGGCCAATCCGGCCAACGACCTCGTCCAGTTCGTGCGCGATGCCGCCAGGTTCCTGGCCGGGCCGTTCGACGACCTCTTTAACCTCCAGCGCCACAAGGTCGAGATCGCCGTCAACTGGGGCATCGCAGCGGTCGTGTGGTACGCCGCCGGGCGCCTGATCGCCCGGGTGCTATTGCGTCGCTGACGTGGGACACTGGCCCTATGGCGACACGGAGCGCCGAGGGCCAGGCCGTTGACGAGCAGGCGGCGCTGCTGTCAGTCGCGCTGCTCGTGGCTCGTGAGGCGCCCGAGGAGGTGCTGTTCGCCGCGGCCGCCGAGCAGGTGGCGCGCGCGCTCTGCACCGAGGCGGCGAGCGTGCTGCGGTTCATCGGCGACGAGCGCGCCGTGGTAATCGGCGTGTGGCGCGAGGGTGGCAACCGCGGGCTCCCCGTGAACGCCGAGCTCGACTTCGACCACCGCAACAGCGCGCTCGGCCGCGTCCGCTTGACGCGCCGCCCGGCGCGCGCCGACACGTACGAGGGCATCACGGGCGAGCTGCCGATGGTGATGCGAGCGATCGACCTGCGGTCCACGGTCGCCGCCCCGGTGATGGTCGGCGGTGACGTGTGGGGAGCTCTCGTGGCCTCGACCACCCGCGACCAGCCGCTGCCGGAGGGCAGCGAGCACCGGGTGAGCGGCTTCGCCGACCTGATCGGCCACGCCATCGCCCGCGGCGACGCCAGGCGCCAGATCGTCGTGGCCACCGACACGGCGCGCCGGCGCCTGGAGCGCGAGCTGCACGAGGGCACGCAGCAGCACCTGCTGGCGCTGACGCTCACGCTGCGGGTCGCCCACGGCCGTGCCGACCCGGGGTCCGAGCTCGCCCGCCTGCTCGAAACCGCGCTGGCAGAGGCGGCGGAGGCGAACGCCGCCCTCAACTCGCTCGCGCGTGGGATCTATCCGATCGTGCTCACCGAGCGGGGCCTGGCCGCCGCGCTGCAGGCGCTCGCCGCGCGCGCCGGCGTGCCGGTCCACGTGCGCGAGCTCCCCAAGCGCCGCTTCCCGGTGTTGACCGAGACCACCGCCTACTTCGTCGTCGCCGACGCGCTGGCCGGCGCGTCCGCGCCGACCGTGGTGGTCGCGGACCGCGGCGACTGGCTCGTCGTCGAGATCCGCGACGACGGCATCGCGGGTGCCGACCGGCTGCCTGGCCTCGCCGAGCGCGTCGCCGCCGTCGGCGGCCGCTTCCGGGTCGACTCAGCCGACGAGGGCGGCCCCGTCGCGCGCGCCGAGCTCCCCATCGAACATTGACGGCGCGGGGGCCGCGTCGCTCCCCGGCTCGCCGCGGTACGGGCCGGGCTTCGGGCGCGGCTTGCCGCCCGGGAACGCGAGCCGCAGGATCGTCCGCTGCACGGTGCCGAGCTGCTTCATCAGCGGACCCGTGTTGTACGGCAGGTCGTACTTCTCGCAGATCGCCTTGACGCGGGGCGCGATCTCCCCGTAGCGCGTGCTCGGCATGTCCGGGTACAGGTGGTGCTCGACCTGGTAGCCGAGGTTGCCGCTGATGACGTGGAAGAGCGGGCTGCCCTCGATGTTGGCCGCGCCGAGCAGCTGGCGGACGTAGAAGCCCCCGCGCGTCTCATCCTCGACCTCGCTCTCGCTGAACGTGTAGGTCTGGTCGGGGAAGTGCCCGCAGAAGATGATCATGTACGCCCACACGTTGCGGACGACGTTCGCCGTGAAGTCCGCGCTCAGCGTCGACCGGAACGTCCCGCGGGCCGAGCGCCGCACCAGCGCCGCCGCGGCCGCGCTCAGCAGCGGGAACGCGACGTAGTCCTTGACGATCTGGCTACGCGCCTTCTTGGCCATGCCCTTGAGCTCGCGCAGCAGCTGCGGCTTGGGCTTCTCGCCCTTGCGCAGCGCCTCCATGTCGAGGTCATGGAACGCCACGCCCCACTCGAAGAACGCCGCCAGCACGAGGTTGTAGAACGGCTGCAGCAGGTAGATCGGGTTCCAGTTCTGGTGCGGGTCGATCCGCATGATCTCGTAGCCGAGGTCCTTGTCCTTGCCGCGGATGTTGGTGAACGTGTGGTGCACGTAGTTGTGCGAGTGCTTCCACGCCTCGGGCGTCGACGCCGAGTCCCAGTCCCACGTCGACGAGTTGATCTGCGGGTCGTTCATCCAGTCCCACTGCCCGTGCATGACGTTGTGGCCGATCTCCATGTTCTCGAGGATCTTGGCCAGCGAGAGGGTCGCGGTCCCGGCGACCCACGCCGGTCGCGCGCGCGAGAACAGGAGCAGCACGCGGCCGAGCACGACGAGCCGCCGGTGCATCTCGATCATGCTCACGATGTAGCGGCGGTCACGGTCGCCGAGCTCGGCGAAGACCTCGTCGTGGATCGCGGCGAACTCCTTGCCGATCTCCTCGATCTGCTCCGGTGACAGGCGAGCCAGCGGGCTCTCGATCAGGCTCATAGGGCGATCTCGACCATCCCTTCGGGTGCGTTGACACAGGTGCGGACCATCTCCCCCTCCGAGCCGTGCACCTCGCCGGTTCGCAGGTCGCGGATCCGGCCGGAGCAGAGCCGGCCGACGCAGGTGTGGCAGATGCCCATCCGGCAGCCGAACGGCAGCGTCGCGCCGGCCTCCTCGCCGGCCACGAGGATCGGCGTGTCGCCGTCGGCGGAGGCCTCGACCTGACTCTCGCGGAAGCGGACCGTCCCGCCGTCGCCGTGCTCGCCGTCGCCCTCGCCGATGATCGGCTGGAAGCGCTCCATGTGCAGGCGGTCGCAATCGCCGCCGTGCTGCTCCCAGTGCTCCGCCAGCCCGTCGAGCATCTCGGCCGGGCCACAGACGAACGCCTCGCGCTCGCGCCAGTCCGGGCACAGCTCCTCCACGTCGCGCGGCGCGAGCCGGCCCTGTTCGCGCGTCAGCCGCTTCTCGAGCCGATAGCCGTCGTGGCGGTCGTCGAGCCGCCGCAGCTGGCTCCCGAAGATGATGTCGTCCTCGCTGCGGGCGGAGTGCAGGTGCACGACATCGCGCAGTCCGCCGTCGCGGTCGAGGCTGCGCAGCATGCTCATGATCGGCGTGATCCCGCTTCCGGCGGAGACGAACAGGAGCCGCTCGCGAACGCCCTCGGGCAGCACGAAGGTGCCCTCCACCCCGCCGAGGCGGACGATCGTGCCCGGCGTGGCCTGACGGACGAGGTACGGCGACACCGCGCCGGTCTCCAGCAGCTTCGGCGTGATGCTGATGCAGCCGTCGGGCCGCCCCGGGTCCGAGGTGATCGAGTACGCGCGCCAGTGGTGCTTGCCGTCGACCGCGAAGCCGATCCGCAGGTACTGGCCGGGCCTGTGGCCCTCCCACTCCCACCCGGGCTTGATGACCACGGTGACGGCGTCCGGGGTCTCGCGCTCGATCCGCTCGATCCGGCCGCGCAGCTCCTGGGTGGACCAGAGCGGGTTGATCAGCTCGAGGTAGTCGTCCGGCAGCAGCGGCGTGAAGAACGCGCGCACGGCGCGAAGCGTCTTCAGGCGCCAGGCAGGGACCTTCGGTCTGGCGCCGCGCTCGGCCATACGGAGTGGCGATCTACCCGCATGCGGGCGGCCACCAACCTCCGGCCGACCGCTATAGGGCGCCGCGGATCGCGACGCCCCACCCGCTCAGTGGATCAGGTGCCCGGCAGTCCCGCGCCCGGGCCGCTGAACGCGACCCAGTTGAGGTTGCCGAAGCCCCCGTTGCCCGACACCGGGCCACCGGGGATCTGTGCGAACACCAGGTACAGCCGCTGCGTGCCTGCGAAGTCCAGGTCGAAGGTCTGGCTGGTCCAGGTGCCGTTGTTGGTCCCCGTCGACTTCAGGGTGACCGTCGTGGCGATCGGGCCGGTCGGGCTGCCGGTGTGGATCTCGACTCTCACGCGATCCTGGCCGGCCGGGTTGTCGCCGGCACCGCCCGCGTACCGGAACGTGATCGACTTGTCCATGTTCCCGAGGTAGTAGCTGCGGTTGAGCGCGATCCAGTCGCCCGCGTTCAGGCTCCCTCGGCTACAGGCCGCCCAGGCCCGCCGTCGGGTCGTTCGCGTTCCCCGTGTTCGTGCCGGACTGGTCCGTCACGAACTCGACCTCCTGCTGCCGGTTCTGAGACCACGTTCTGGTCCGTGCTGGTGAGCGCCGGCTGGCCGTTCGCCCCTAGGTCCGTGTAGGACACGCTGATCGCCCCGGCGATCGCAGCCGCCGTGGCCGGCGTCGGCCGCCTCGGTGGTGAACACGCCTGCGCAGCCGGTCTGCGACCCCTGCGCGTGGCCGTGCTGGTCATGGACCAGCACGAACGTGGCCGTGACCCGGTTGCAGTCGATCGCCCCGTCCTCGGGGTCGGTCACGGTGATCGTGTACGGGATGCTCTGGCCCCATTCGAAGAAGTCACCTTCGATCGGGGTGTTGATGGTGACCGTCGGGCTGGTGTTGCCGACCGTGATCGTGACCGTCTTGATGTCGGTCTTGCCGCCGAGTCCGTCACCGTCAGCTTGGCGACGTAGACGCCGGCCGCGGTGTAGGTGTGACTCGGGCTCGGATCCGTGGAGTCGACGCTGCCGTTGCTGTCGAAGTCCCACGCGAACGTGAGCGCGTCGCCCGGATCCGGATCGATCGTGCCAACGCTCGAGAACTGGACCGTCAGCGGGGCCGGCCCGTCCGTACGGTCCGTCGTGAGCACCGCGTTCGGTGCCCGCTGGCCCTTGACGTACGACCACCTGTACAGGCCGGCGTCCGGGTTGGCGGCGAAGAAGCCGTCCCCGTACGTCAGCAGGTAGAAGTTGCCGTCCGCGCCGAACTGCAGGTCCATCGGGTTGTCGCACTCGAATGCTGTCGGGACCGCCCCGACCTCGCCGCAGTTGAGCAGGCTGTTGATCTTGAACACCTTGTTGTCGGCGTCCAGCTTGATCTCCTTCAGATAGTTACGGGTGAACTCTCCGAAGAAGACCGACTTGTCGTAGTACGGCGGGAACTTCGTGGTGCTCGGGTTGTCGGGGTCGTAGTGGTACTTCGTCGCGCCGTGCGGGCCGACGCCGCCCTGGCCGAGCTCTGGGAAGATCCGCGGGCACGGGGTGGCGACCGGCGTGTTGTAGCTGGCGAAGCACGGGGTGCCCCACAGGTCGTCCCGGAACGAGTACCACACGTCCGGGTTGGTGATCGGCGGGGTCACGAGCTGCCCGGTGTTCCAGCGCGAGATGTTCGTCGGCCCGTGATCCGGGCTGCCGCACTCGTACGTCTCACCGAGCGTCGTCTGGGTGTTGAAGTCCCACTTGTACATCGGGAGGTCGGTCTTGTAACACATGGGCCAGCCGTAGTTGGCGGGCTTGCGGACGATCTCCAGACGCCCCGTGCCGGCGGCCGCGCGGAGCGGCGTAGGCGGCGTGGAATCCGGGGAGTAGTCCGTGACGTACGCGACGTCGTT
Source organism: uncultured Solirubrobacteraceae bacterium (assembly GCA_963792385.1). Taxonomy (GTDB): domain Bacteria; phylum Actinomycetota; class Thermoleophilia; order Solirubrobacterales; family Solirubrobacteraceae; genus DASSUW01. The sequence continues at coordinate 1,059,930 of CAWBVZ010000007.1, forward strand.
CTCGTCGACCTGGATCCGGAACGGGTTCCGGAAGCCCATCGCGTAGATCTCGGGACGAGTCAGCGGCGTCCCCGGCGCGAACAGGTTGCCCGCGGGGATCGAGTAGCTGCCGTCGCCGTTGACCTTGATCCGCAGCACCTTGCCGCGCAGGTCGTTGGTGTTGGTCGCGCCGCGGCGAGCGTCGTTGAAGGGCGCCTGGAACAGATCGCCCTGTAGCGTCGTCGCGATCGTGATGGTGGGCGTCGTGCCCGTCAGACCGGACGCGTCCGACGTCATCTGCGGCACGTCGGTCATCTGCTTGTTGCCGCGGAAGTTGACCGTGCGCGTTCCGGTGCCGGTCACGGCGACGTCGTCGATGTTCGGCAGCGCCTCCAGCGCGGCCTCGATCGCGGCGTTGTCGAGCGGGAACGGGATCGGTCCGGTCGTCTGGCCGTCGAACGTCAGTGTGAACGTGCCGCCGGTGGCGTTCGCCACGGCGATCGTCTGGTTCTCGTTGGTCTTCCAGTCGTTCTGCGGCGGGTTGTTGTTCGCGCCCACCGAGGTCGCGGGCGTGTCGTCGCCCGTGGTGATCCAGAGGTTGTTGTGTTTGTCGAAGTCGATGTCACCGGCGACGTGACAGCACGCTCCGCGGTTGACCTCGACGCGCATGATCTTCTGCTCGCTCGCGAGGTCCAGGTGCGGATTTCCCGGATCGTCGACGAACTTGTACCGCGACAGCTGGAAGTAGCCCTTCCAGACGTCCCAGGAGGTCGGATCGGCCTGTGGCGCGGTCGGGGCGTTCCCGTTCGGCGTCGTCGCCGGGAACGGCGAGCCGCTCGCCGAGACGCCGTCCATGTTGACCGGCGCGTAGTACAGGTAGACCCAGTGGTTGGTGGCGAAGTCGTTGTCCACCGCCGGGCCGTACAGGCCGTCCTCGCTGTTGCTGTAGACCGGGATCGTGTTGATCACCGTCGAGGTGCCGGCCACGGGATCGTGCAGGCGCACCTGCCCGAGGCGGGCGGTCTGGATGATCCGGCCGTCGGGGAACTGGTCGAAGCCGATCGGCTCGTTGAGGTTCGGCGGAGCCGAGATCTTCGTCTGCTGGTAGTTGGCCAGGACCGTGGCGCCGCAGTCGCTGTAGACCTTGTCGGCCTTGCCTGCCGCCCAGTCGAGCGCGCCGGCGAGGTGCTTGCGGAAGCCGGCCTCGGAGAACGTGTCGGCAGTGCCGCCGCCGCCCGTGTAGAAGGAGCGGCCGCCCTTGTAGTCCTTGCACCAGGCGATCGGATGGTCGAAGCCCATCGTGCCGCCGGCGTAGGTGTTCTCGTCGACGGTGGCGAGGACGTGCGAGAAGCCACGGACGTTGCTGGTGAAGTTGTACCAGCGGTCGGTCCGCGTCCAGTACTCCGGCAGGCCCTTGCTGGCGAGATGCACGCGGTCCGCGACCTTGATCGTCGCGGAGAGCGGATCGGTCTTGGTGCCGCCGCGCGTGCCGAGGAGGTCGGTCATGAACTGCCAGTCCGGCTCGACCTCGATCGCCGAGTTGATGCCGAGGAACCCGCCTCCGGCGCTGAAGTACGTCTCGAACGCCGTCTGCTGCGCGGCGTTGAGGACGTCGCCGGTGTTGTTCAGGAAGACGACCGCGCGGTACTTCGCGAGGTTCGCGTCGGTGAACTTGCCCGCGTCGTCGGAGACGTCGAACGTGACTTCCTGGGCGTCGGCGAGCGCGCGTAGGCCGGCCACGCCCTCAGCGACGTTGCCGGACGCGTTCTTCGTGAAGACGAGGACGCTGTACTTCTCGACGGCGTACGCCGAGAGCGGGGCGTCGTTCCTGTAGACCGTGCCGGTCCGCCAGGTGGTCGGCAGCTCGCTGAGGCCGACGGTCCGGTGGTTCTCGCTGTTCGCGTTGCCCTTGCCCGGGGAGTTCGTGCGAACTTTGAGGATGCCGCCATGACCCATGATCGCGATCCAGTAGCGGCTGCCCTTCGTGAGCGACGCGGCCGATGGCAGCGCCACGGTGTTCCAGGCGCCGCGGGACACGCCCGTGCGGGTCTCCTGGCCCAGGAGCGTGCCGGGATGACCGTTGTTGTCGGCGTAGATGCCGGCGGTAAGGAAGGTGGCCGTGGTGCCGGGGGCGACGTAGACGTTGATCGCGTCGACCGGGCCGGTCAGGTTCGCGTTGGCGGCGAAGGCCTCGATCTGGCGGCCACTCAAGGTGTCGGTGCCAGGCCCCAGTGCCCGCGTGCCGAGAGTCGGCGGATCGTCGGCAGAAAGGGTCGCTGCGCCTGCGGGGCCTGCTCCGAAAAGCGGGATTGCGGCGAATACGGCGGCCAGCGCTGCGCGGCGCGCCCAGCGGCTCTGCGGCAATGCAGAGCCGAGCGGCAGCCCGCGGGAGAACGTCGGACCCACTGTTCCTCCTCCTCCATCCGGGTGGCGACCACGAAAGCACCCGGCCCAGACTCGGTCCGCCAGCCAAGTTTCGCCGACTCGCAGTCAGGTTCCGCGCAATCCTCGTCAAAACTCCTAGCCGAGTCAAGGGCGACTTTCAGGCCGGCCGTCCGACATCGGCCAGATGTGGGTAGAGGCCCCTGGGACTTACTCGGGCAAGGGGGAGCAATGGGGATCAGGAACACGCGCAGAGCCGCGACCGTCATCGCGGTCGTCGCGTTGAGCACGGCCGTCACCGGCGGCGTCGTGGCCGCAACGCGGTCGAGCGACGAGGCGGCGCTGCAGCCGACGCGACAGACCGCGGACCAGAACGTCGAGCGTCGCGTCGACAAGCTGCTGGCGCGCATGACGGTGAAGGAAAAGCTCCAGCAGATCCAGCTGCTGTCGGACGGCCAGATCACCGACGCGGACGCCAAGAACGGCGTCGGCGGTGTGTTCAGCCTCGTCGACCCGGCCAAGATCAACCACTTCCAGCATGTCGCGGTCGAGCAGTCGCGCCTGCATATCCCGATCCTGTTCGCCTACGACACGATCCACGGCTACCGGACGATCTTCCCGATCCCGCTCGGAGCCGCCAGCAGCTTCGACCCCGGCGTGGTCAGCGCCGAGAACACGATCGCCGCCCGCGAGACCGCCACCGTTGGGATCAAGCAGATCTACAGCCCGATGGTCGACGTCTCGCACGAGCCCCGCTGGGGGCGGATCTCCGAGGCCGCCGGTGAGGACCCGTACCTCGGCTCCGTGTTCGCGGCCGCGCGCGTGAAGGCGGCCCAGGGCGGCGACTACTCCCGGCACGACAAGGTCGTCACGAGCGTCAAGCACTACGCCGCGTACGGCCAGCCCGAGGGCGGCCGCGACTACAACACGACCGACATGTCCGAGCAGCGGCTGCACAACCTCTACCTGCCGCCATTCAAGGCGGCGATCGACGCCGGCTCTGACACCGTCATGTGCTCGTTCAATGCGATCAGCGGCGTGCCCGGCTGCGCCAACCGCGAGACCGAGACCGACCTGCTCAAGCGCGAGTGGGGCTTCGACGGGTTCATCGAGAGCGACTACACGGCGGTCGCGGAGCTGCGCGCGTGCCCGCCGAAGACCCCGGACGAGGGCTCCTGCGGCCACGGCGTCGCGGCCGACGGGCCCGACGCAGCGGCGCTGGCGCTGAACGCAGGCACCGATTCCGAGATGGTCAGCACGTATATCCGCGACTACGGCGAGAAACTGCTCGCCCAGCGCCGGATCTCGATGGCGCGGGTCGACGACGCGGTGCGGCGCATCCTGCGCGTGAAGTTCCGCGCCGGGCTGTTCGACAACCCGTACGTGAACCAAGCGAAGGCGACGGACCCGAAGAGCTTCCTCACTGCCGCCGACCGGGCCGCCGCGCGCAGCGCCGCCGGCCGCTCGATGGTGCTGCTCAAGAACGACGGCGGCCGGCTGCCGCTCGACGCGTCCAAGAAGACCGCCGTGATCGGGCCGCTCGCCAAGAGCGGACACGACATGCTGGGCCCGTGGTGGGGCCGCGGTGAGGACGCGGACGCCGTCACCGTCTTCGACGGCATCAACGCCCAGAGCCCCGGGGCGACGTACGCCGCGGGGTGCACGCTGCCCAACACCGAGCCGCCGGCCTACACACCGGCCGACGACTGCCCGTCCGACGCGGGGTTCGCCGCGGCGAAGGCCGCCGCCGCGGGCGCCGACCAGGTCGTGCTCGCGCTCGGCGAGACGCGCGAGATGAGCGGCGAGGCTGCGGCGCGCTCGGACCTCGACCTGCCCGGTCGCCAGGAGGAGCTGATCGCGGCGATCAAGGCGACAGGCAAGCCGTTCGTCGTCGTCCTGTTCAACGGCCGCCCGCTGGCGCTCGGCGACGTCGCATCGCAGTCACCGGCGATCCTCGAGGCGTGGTTCCCGGGAGTCGAGGCCGGCAACGCGGTCGCGGATGTCGTGTTCGGGAAGGTCAACCCCGGCGGCAAGCTGCCGGCGTCGTTCCCGCAGCGCGTCGGCCAGGTCCCGATCTACTACAACCACGAGCCCACGGGCCGGCCGTGCGACGCGACGCAGAAGTACAACTCGCGCTACCGCGACCTGCCGACGTGCGCGCCGCTGTACGAGTTCGGCTTCGGCCTGAGCTACACGAAGTTCGACGTGTCGGGCCTGCGGCTCAGCTCGTCGAACGTCTCGACGCGCGGCCACCTGACCGCCTCCGTCGACGTGACCAACACCGGCACGCGCAAGGGCGACGAGGTCGTGCAGCTCTACATCCACGACCCCGTGGCGAGCATCTCGCAGCCGGTCCGCCGGCTGCGCGGCTTCGAGCGCGTGACGCTCGCGCCCGGCAAGAAGACGACGGTGACGTTCACGCTCGACAGCAGCGACTTCGGCTTCTACGACAACCGTGGGAAGTTCGTCGTCGAGACCGGGCGGATCGACGTGTACGCCGGCAACAGCTCGGCAGCGGAGGCGACGAAGTCGTTCACCGTGACGCGCTAGCGCGTCGACGACATCGGGATCGAGCTGGCTGCCGGCGACGGCAGCCGGCTCGCGGACGCCTAGAAGTGGTCGCTGCGGTCCACGAACGACGCGTCCATGCCGATCGCCAGTAGCGCGATCAGGCCGATGTAGACGGCGCCGACGGCGAGCCGCTGGCGCGGCGTCACGCGGTAGTAAGAGGCGTTGCCCTCGTCGCCGCTCTTGCGCGCCTTCCAGCGCCGCCAGCTCTCCATCCCGCCGAGCAGCAGGAACAGAATCAGGATCGGGTTCGGGAAGGCGATGAAGAACGCGAGCATCGCCGCAAAGCCGACCCACCACATCCACGGCGCCATCGCGGCCATCGCGCGGCCGCCGTCGAACGGGACCATCGGGACCAGATTGAAGAGGTTCAGGAAGAAGCCCGTGAACGCGAGCGCGTACCAGAACGGGTCGTCGGTGGCCGCCGCGACCGGCAGCAGCGCGGCACACGCGAGCGAGCCGAGGATCGGGCCGGCCAGCCCGACGCGCGCCTCGGCGATCGCGCTGCCGCCGAGCGATCGCGTGCCGACGGCGGCGCCGAGGAACGGGATGAAGACCATGAAGGTCGGCTTGACGCCCTCGCGCCGCAGCTGGATGTAGTGGCCGAGCTCGTGCACGAACAACAGTGCGACGAACCCGAGCGCGAACGTCCATCCCCAGATCAGCGAGTACGCCGCGACGGAGATCAGCATCGAGCCCGACGTCGTCAGCAGCTTCAGCTTCGGCAGGACCAGCAGCAGTCCCTTGAGCTTGGCCGCCCACTTCAGCGCCAGCACTCCCCCGACGATCAGCGGCGTGGCGAGGCGGCGCAGTAGCGGGCGCCGCTCCCGCGGCATGCCGGCGGGCACCGTCGGCTCAGTGGCCGGATACGGCGTCGGCGGGAGCCAGCGATTCTGCGGTTCCATCGCCTCCCAGTGTGGCAGCGGTACTTAACGGCCAGGTACCGCTGCGCAGGGGGGCTCCCACTCATGGGGGACCCCCCCTTTCAGCCCGAGCGTGGCCGATTCGATGGTGAGGAGTAGGCGCCGTGACTTGTGGCCTGCGCCGTCCTCCCCGCCCCGTTCCTCGCAACCCATTGGTGGCCAATGACTGCTGTTTTCAGCGACTCGACGACGCTTCCGCACGTCCCCCGGATGCCCGGCGTCCCGACCATCGCCGTCCTCGGGATGGGCTACGTCGGCCTGCCGACGAGCCTCGCTCTGCGCGAGGCGGGCTTCCCCGTGCTCGGCGTCGACATCTCGCAGCGTCGCCTGCGCGACATCATGGCCGGTGCGGTTGACCTGCTGGACCGCGACCGCCCGCGCCTGACCGAGGCGCTCGAGTCGAGCTACTTCATGCTCACGGGCGACGCGATCGCGCTCGAACGCGTCGACGCGGTGATCATCGCCGTCCCGACCCCGGTCGACGATGACCTCAAGCCGGATCTGCGCGCCGTGCGCTCCGCCTGCGCCTCTGCCGTCACCCATGCGCGTGCCGGCCAGACGCTGATCCTGACCTCGACCACGTACGTCGGCACGACGCGCGACCTGTTGGTGCAGCCGCTGCAGGATCGCGGCTTCACCGTCGGCGAGGACATCCACGTCGCCTTCGCGCCCGAGCGCATCAATCCGGGCGACGCGCTGTGGGAGCAGGCCGCGGTGCCCCGCGTCCTCGGCGGCGCGACCGAGGCCTGCACGAAGGCCGCCGCCCAGGTGCTGGCCGCGACCGCGTCCAAGCTGCACCTCGTCTCGTCGCTCGAGACGGCCGAGTTCACGAAGCTCCAGGAGAACACCTTCCGCGCCGTCAACGTGGCCTTCGCCAACGAGATGGCGACCGCCGCCGGCTTCTACGGCGTCAATCCGGTCGAGGTGATCGATGCCGCCGCCACGAAGCCCTACGGCTACCTGGCGCACTACCCCGGGCCCGGTGTCGGCGGCCATTGCATCCCGGTCGACCCCTACTACCTGCTGGCGCCGCTGCTCGACGCCGGCCTTTCCTCGCCGGTGATCGAGCACGCGATGGCGGGCGTCGCCGGCCGCCCCCGTCTCGTCGCCGACCGTGCGCTCGAGATCACCGCCGGCCGCGGCATCGCCGACGCCGACGCGCGGGTGCTGCTCGTCGGTGCCGCCTACAAGCCGGGCGTCGAGGACTACCGCGAGTCGCCCGCGCTGCAGATCGCGCACCGCCTCGCCGAGCGCGGCGCGCAGGTCTCCTACCACGACCCATTGATCGCGGAGGTCGACGTCGAGGGCGCCGGGCTCCTGCGCAACGTCGAGGCGCCGGACGCTTCCGACTACGAGCTGGTGCTCGTCGCCGTCGTCCATCCGGGCAACTCGTACGAGTTCCTCGCGGACGCCGCGCATGTGCTCGACGCCACGTACACGACGCCCGGCGGCAAGGTCCGCCACGCGCTGTGACCCCCACGACGCTCTCACCGCCGCGCCCCGCGCCCGCGCCCGAGCTCGAGAACGAGGCGTTCGCACTCGCGCCCGAGCGCGTGCAGGACGACGCCTTCGAGCTCGTCCTCGGACGGTCGCCCGTGGCGCCCGCTCCCGAACCGACGCCGAGCCCGCTGCCGAAGCGCCTGCGCAGCACGCTCGTGGACCACGCCGCGCGCGGCTTGGCGATCGTCTACCTGCTCGCCGTGCTGTGCGCGGTCGTCGCCTACAAGGGCGCGTTCCTGCAGGTGCTGTTCGTCGACCCGCTGATCGCGGCCTACGGGCTCATCGTCGCCGGCTACATCGTCAGCCGCTTCGCGTTCAGCCTCTTCTACCGGCCGGCCAAGGACGCCGGCCTCGAGCCGCGCGTCGCGATCATCATGCCGGGCTTCAACGAGGAGGCCGCCATCGGCGACTCCCTGCGGAGCCTGCTGGCGCTCGAGTACCCGGCCGGCAAGCTCGAGCTCGTCGCCGTCAACGACGGCTCGACCGACGGCACGCTGCGCGAGATGAACACCGTCGCCGCGCATTCCGACGGCCGCGTCCACGTCATCGACCTCGGAACCAACCAGGGCAAGCGCGCCGCGATGGCGGCGGGCATCCGTGCCACGGACGCGGAGATCGTCGCGTTCGTCGACTCCGACTCGGTGCTCGAGCCCGGCGCCCTCCGCATCCTCGTGCAGGGCTTCGCGAACGAGCGGGTCGGCGCGATCTGCGGCCATGCGGACGTGCTGAACCTGAACGAGACGTGGCTGACGAAGATGCAGGCGGTCCGCTACTTCGTGGCCTTCAAGGTCGTCAAGGCGGCCGAGTCGGTCTTCAACGCGGTCACCTGCTGCTCCGGCTGCTTCTCCGCCTATCGCCGCGAGGCGATCATGCCTCACCTGGACTGGTGGGAGCACCAGACGTTCCTCGGCCGCCCGTCGACGTTCGGTGACGACCGCTCGCTGACCAACTGCGTGCTGCGCAAGTGGAAGGTCCGCTACGAGTCGCGCGCGGTCTCGCACACGATCGTCCCCGGTGACTTCAAGACGTTCATGACCCAGCAGCTGCGCTGGAAGCGCTCATGGACGCGCGAGTCGCTGATCATCGCGACGTTCATCTGGCGCAAGCATCCGATCGCGGCCGTCTCGGCCTACATCGGCATGCTGCTGCCCCTGGTCGCGCCGCTGATCGCCGTCAGAGCGACGATCTACGCGCCGCTGGTGCAGGGCGCCGGCGCACCGTTCCTGTACCTGCTCGGCGTGTACTCGATGGCCGTCGCCTACGGCCTCTACTACGCGGCGCGCAAGCCGCGCTACGACTCGCTGTGGATCTTCGGCGTCGCGTTCTGCTTCTTCTACCTGTTCTTCCTCCTGTGGCAGACGTATTGGGCGATGGCCACTGCGCGCTCCTCCACGTGGGGCACGCGGCCCGCGACCGCCGGGACGGAGGAGACGCCGTGAAGCGCCTCTTCTCGTTCCTGCTGATCCCGCTGTCGGTGCTTCCGTTCATCGGGATCGCGCCGAGCATCGTGCACTCGCACCAGCGCTTCGAGCGCGAGCACAACACCGGCCCGTTCGCCGCTCCGAGCGTCGTCTTGACCAGCGCGGAGACCGTGCGCTTCGTGCCGTTCGCGGCGCCGGCGCAGCAGGTTCCCGTACTCGTCTGGCACGGCATCGTCCCGGGACACGACGGCTACTCGACCAGCCAGCGCGCGTTCGCCCGCCAGCTCACGCTGCTGAAGGACCTCGGCTACACGGCGATCTCCATGCACCAGTGGACCGAGTTCCGCACCGGCGTCACGACCGGGCTGCCGGTCAAGCCGATCCTCCTGACCTTTGACGACGGCCGGCTGGACTCCTACCGCGGGGCGGACACCGTCCTGAAGAAGATGCACATGCGCGCCGCGATGTTCGTGATCACCGGCGAGATCGAGAAGCGCAGCCCGTTCTACCTGACGTGGGCCGAGCTGCACAAGATGCAGGCCTCGCACCGCTGGGACATCGAGCCGCACGCCCACGAGGGCCACCACGAGGTCACGATCGCCGCCGACGGGACGAGCGCGCCGTTCTACGCCGCCCGTCTCTTCACCCGATCGCAGGGGCGCGAGACGCTCCCGCAGTGGGAGGCGCGCGTCAGCGCCGACGTGTTCGCCGTCCGCGAACGCTTCGCCGAGCAGGGCATCGAGCCGCACGCATTTGCCGTGCCGTTCGGCGACTACGGGCAGCGGGCCGCGAACGACTCGCAGATCCCGGACCTGATGAGCGACCTGCTGACCAGGCAGTTCGGCAACTTCTTCATCCAGGCCGACGACGACGACCCCGGCTTCACCACGCCGGGGACCGGTGCCGCGGAGCGCTACGAGCTCCGCACCGGCACGAGCCTCGACGACCTGTACGGCTGGCTGAGCCGGCACTCCAAGACCGACGAGACGGGGAACTAGACATGTGCGGAATCCTGGGGTACACGGGCGCTCGCCCGGCCCGCCCGCTGCTGCTCGACGGCCTGTCCGCGCTCGAGTACCGCGGCTATGACTCCGCCGGCATCGCCGTCTGCCACGCCGACGGGACCATCGACACGGTCCGCTCGGTCGGCAACCTCGCCGCGCTCCGCGATGTCGCCGGGCGCGTCCCGGCCGGCGGCGGCGCGATCGCGGTCGCCGACGAGCCGACGGCCGGTCTCGGCCACACGCGCTGGGCGACGCACGGCGCCGTCACGGAGGCGAACGCGCATCCGCACACCGATTCCGCCGGCCGCGTGCACATCGTGCTCAACGGCATCGTCGAGAACTGGCTCAGCCTGCGGCTGGAGCTCGAGGCCGACGGCGCCATGTTCACGAGCGACACCGACGCCGAGGTCGTGGCACACCTGATCGCCGCCCTCTACGACGGTGACCTCGAGGCCGCCGTCGACCAGGCGCGGCGCAAGCTGCGCGGGCACTGGGCGATCGCGGCCGTCGCCGCCGACCAGCCCGGGACGATCGTCGGCGTGCGCAAGGAGGCGCCGCTCGTGATCGGCCTCGGCGAAGGTGAGAACTTCATCTCGTCGGCCGTCGTCGGGTTCGCGTCCGAGACGCGCCGCGTGCTCGAGATCGCCGACCGCGAGCTCGTCACCGTGACCGCCTGCGGCGTCGAAGTCGCGGGCCGGCCCGGAGCGGCCGCCCACGCCGTCCTCGCCTCCGCCGACCACCGCACGCCCGACAAGGGCGGCTTCGACACATACATGCGCAAGGAGATCTTCGAACAGCCGGCCGCGGTCGCCGCGACGCTGTTCGAGCACCTCGTCGACGACGACGGGCCTGCGCTGGACATCCCGGTCGCCGAGCTTGCGGAACTGCGCGCCGTGCGCATCGTCGCCTGCGGCACCTCGTTCCACGCGGGCCTCGCCGCACGCTCGATCATCGAGACCTGGGCCGGACTGCCCGTCGAGGTCGACGTCGCCTCCGAGCACCGCTACCGCGCCGCCCCCGGCGGGGAAGGCGAGCTGCTGATCGGCATCACGCAGTCCGGCGAGACCGCCGACACGCTCGCTGCCATGCGCGCGGCACAGGCGCGCGGCAACCGCGTGCTGGCGCTCACCAACAACGCCGACTCGCAAGCCGCCCGCGAGGCCGACGCGGTGCTGCTGACGCACGCCGGCACCGAGATCGGCGTCGCCGCCACGAAGACGTTCACGGCGCAGGTCGCCGCGCTGGCTGCGCTCGGGCTGCGGCTCGCCGCCGCCCGCAAGTCGCTCAGCGCCGACCGCCGGCGCGCGCTGGCCGGCGAGCTCGCCGCATTGCCGGACCTGATCGAACGCGCGATCGTCGCGGCCGACGAATGGGGCGCGCGCGTCGCGCCCGCGTTCGCGGACGCGCCGATGGTGATGTTCCTCGGCCGCCAGGGCGGCGCCGCGATCGCCATGGAAGGCGCGCTGAAGCTCAAGGAGGTCGCCTACATCCCCTCCGACGCCTACCCGGCGGGAGAGATGAAGCACGGGCCGATCGCCCTGCTGTCCGAGGGCACCCCGGTCGTCTGCATCGCGACCGCCGGGCCGCTGCAGGACAAGCTGCACTCCAACATGGCCGAGGTGCGGGCGCGCGGCGCGCGCGTCTACGCCGTCGCCTGCGAGACCGACGAAGTCGCCGCCTCGTACGCCGACGACATCGTCCGCGTCCCCACCGCCTCGCCCGAGCTGCAGGCGCTCCTGGCCGTCGTGCCGCTGCAGCTGCTCGCGTACCACGTCGCCGTCGTGCGAGGGCTGAACGTCGACCAGCCCCGCAACCTCGCCAAGACCGTCACGGTCGAGTAGGAGCCCACATGCTTCGCAGAACGCTCATCCTCACCGCGCTGCTCGCCGCGAGCCTCCCGGCCGCCGCGACTGCGGCGCCGCGCGCGCCCGCCACGCCCTCCAGCGTGGCCGTGCGCGCGTCCGGCGCGACCTCCGCCGTCGTCTCATGGGACGCGGCGAAGGGCGCCGCGCGCTACCGGATCCTCAGCGCCGGCAGGACCGTCCGCGACACCAAGCGGCGCTCGCTCAAGGTGGCGCTCGGCACCGGCCCGGTGCGCTACCAGATCGTCGCGATCAACCGCAGCGGACGGCTCAGCCGTCGCTCGCGCACCGTCACGGTGCTGCCGAGTCACTCGGCCCCCCGCGCACCGTTCTCACCGGCGGTCACGAAGGCCACCTCCACGACCGCCACGCTCACGTGGGGCAAGTCGAAGGCCGTGCACGCTCGCGTCGCGTCCTACAGCATCGTCTCCCGCGGCCACACCGTGCGCTCCGTCAAGCGCCCGAGCGTCCGGCTCGCAGGGCTCCGCCGCTCGCGCACGCTGATCTTCCGCGTCGTCGCGATCGACTCGCTCGGCTGGGCCTCCAAGCCTTCCGGCCCGATCACCGTGATCACCGGGCACAGCCCGCCGGCGGCGCCCCGTGCGCCCTGGGCCACCGCGGTCGGCGACACCACCCTGTCGCTGGCGTGGAACCGCCCGAAGCTGCGCAAGGGGTCGAAGCTGCGCGGGTACCGCGTGCTGCGCGACGGCCTCGTCGTGTCGCAGGTCGCAGTCAGGAGCGCCAGTCGCATCAACCTCGCACCCAAGTCGGCACACGACTGGTCGGTCGCCACCGTCGACACGCGCGGCTACGCGTCCAAGCCGTCGAGCGTCACGCGCATCCTGCAGCAGGACCCGCCGCCCACGACAGGTGTCGCGCACGCCTTCATGCTCGCCTCGACGGGAGCGTCGTTCACGGCCTTCCGCAAGCACTACATGAAGATCGGCGTCGTCTATCCGACGTTCTTCGACTGCAACCTCGCCACGGGCGCGATCGAGGGCGCCGACAGCCGACTGATCGTTGGCTTCGCACAGGACCGCAAGGTCAAGGTGCTGCCGCGGTACAACTGCCAGAACACGGCGATCCTGCACGGGATCCTCACAGATCCGGCGACGCGCGCGCAGTGGCTGGACGCGATCGTCGCAGCCACCGAGCAGTACGGCTATGACGGAGTCAACATCGACTTCGAGGCCGTCGCCGCGGCGGATCGCGACGCGCTGACCTCGTTCATCGCGACCCTGTCGGGCCGGCTGCACGCGAACGGCAAGCTGCTGTCGCAGGCCGTCTCGTCGAAGATCAGCGACGTTCCGAACCATCCGCGCTCGACGGCATTCGACTACGTCGCGCTGTCGCAGTACGACGACTACGTCTTCGTCATGGGTTGGGGCATCCACTGGGCGACCAGCGCGCCCGGCGCGCAGGACGACGCGAGCTGGGTGCGCCAGGTCGCCGACTACGTCGCGACGATGGCGAATAAGTCCAAGTTCGTGATGGGCACGATGCTCTACGGCTTCGACTGGCCGGCCGGCGGCGGCGCCGCCCATCCAGGCGCCGGCAAGCACTACGGCGAGGTCCAGGCGCTGATCGCGCAGTACGGCGGGCAGCCCGTCTACGACGGCGTCAAGGACTCGTGGCACTTCGCCTACACGGACGCCTCCGGGGTTGGGCACGACATCTGGTTCAGCGACGCCGCGGTGGTCAACCGCCGCGTGGCGCTGGCCACCGATCGCGGCCTCGGCTTCGGCTTCTGGCGGATCGGCCAAGAGGACGAGCGCATGTGGGAAAACCCGCAGTTCACGGCGGCAGGATGAGCCGCGCTCTGTTCGGGACCGATGGTGTGCGCGGACCGGCCGGGGAGGTCGTCACGGCCGAGCTCGCGCTGCGACTCGGCCGCGCGGTCGCCGCGTCCGGCGACCGCGCCCTGATCGTCCGCGACACGCGCGAGTCCGGGCCGATGCTCGAGGCGGCACTCGCCGCGGGCATGGCCACGGCCGGCGCAGACGTCGCGCTCGGCGGCGTCGCCCCCACGCCGGCGGCGGCGATCGCCGTCGTGCGCGAGGGCTACGACCTCGCCGCGGTGATCTCGGCATCGCACAACCCCTACGCCGACAACGGGATCAAGTTCTTCGGTCCCGACGGCCACAAGCTCACCGACGAGCGCGAGGCGGAGATCGAGGCACGGATCGACGCGCCGGTCACACCCGGGCGCTTCGGCGCGATCACCGCGACCACTTCCGCGCGCGCGGGATACAGAGACGCGCTGACCGACCGCTACGGCGACCTCGACCTGCGCAGGCAGCGGGTCCTGCTCGACTGCGCCAACGGCGCCGCGTTCGAGGTCGGGCCTGCGGTGTTCCGCACGCTCGGCGCCGACGTCACGGTGCTCGGCGACGCGCCGGACGGCCGCAACATCAACGCCGGCGTCGGCTCGACGCACCCGGACACGCTGGTGGCGGCGATGACTGCGGGCCGCTTCGACGTCGGCTTCGCGTTCGACGGGGACGCGGACCGCCTGATCGCCTGTGACCGCCACGGGCGGCTGCTGGACGGGGACGACCTGCTCGTGCTCGCCGCGTGCCACCTGCAGCGCGAGGGACGGCTGCCCGGCAACGGCGTCGCGGTGACCGCGATGAGCAACTTCGGCGTGCGCGCCGCGCTGTCGGACGCCGGCATTCAGCGGTGCGAGACGCCGGTCGGCGACCGCTACCTGTTGGCCGCGCTCCGCGAGCGCGGCTGGGCGCTCGGCGCCGAGCCGTCCGGACACCTGATCGACCGCAACTTCGCGCCTTCGGGCGACGGCATCTCGGCGGCGCTGCTGGTACTCGAGGCGCTGGGCGGACGCGACCTGGCGGGCGTGCAGCCGTTCACGCGGCTGCCGCAAGTCCTGATCAACGTCACCGTCGCAGGCGCCGCCACGGCCGCGGCCGCCCACCCGGACGTCCGCGTGGCGGTCGCCGTCGCGCAGGCGGCGCTCGCCGGTCGCGGGCGCGTGCTCGTGCGCCCGTCCGGAACCGAGCCGTTCGTTCGCGTGATGGCCGAAGCGCCCTCCGCCGGCGAGGCGGAATCGGTGTGCGACGCGCTCGTGGCGGCCGTCTCCGCGTGCGGTTGAGGCTTGGGCTGATGACCGCAGCCGCAGCCGTGCTCCTCGCCGCGATCGCGTTCGTGGCCGGGCACGGCGAGCATCGCAAACCGGGTCCGCCGCCAAAGGTGTTCGCGTTCGTCTCGCGCCTCGACGGCGCGGAGATCGCGCGGCTCGAGCAGGTCGGGCTGCGGATCGATGTGATCGCGCCGAACTGGTACTCGCTCGACCTCGGGTCGGGGGCGCTGGCGACGCCGCTGCGCGGCGACGCGGACGCGCTGCTCGCGGCGGCGCGCGAGCGGCACGTGCGGGTCTGGCCGACGGTCAACGCGCGCACCGGCGGCTCGCGCACCTGGGAGCCGGCCGCTATCCGGACGCAGATCGCCGGCTCGCTACGGGCGGCCGCGCTCAGTCCCGGCGTGACCGGGGTGACACTCGACATGGAGGACCTGCGCGCGGATCAGCGCGGGGAGTTCAGCGCGCTCGTGCGGCAGGCCGCCGCGAGCCTGCACGCGGTCGACCGCAAGCTCGCGGTCTACGTCCCGCGGCCCGGCCCCGTGGCGGCCGCCGCCTACGACTGGCAGACGATCGCGCGCCACGCCGACCTGCTGCTCGCCTCCGGCTACAACGAACACTGGGCGGGCGGCCGCCCGGGCCCCGTGACCACGGCGCGCGGGTTCGACGACATCGTCGACCGCGCGCTCGACGCCGCCGGCCCGCGCAAGGCGGTGCCGTTGCTCGGCGCGTTTGGCTACCGCTGGCCGGCGAGCGGGCGCGGCGAGCTGATCTCGACCAGCGATGCGGAGAAGCTGCGGCGGGCCGGCTCCCTCCAGGCGAGCACCGACACCCTCGTCTACAACACGGGCGCCAACCTGCGCGCCCGCGCCCGCGCGGCACGCGCCGGTGGTGCCCGCTGGATCGGCCTGTTCTCGCTCGGTCGGGAGCCCGCGCGATTCTGGCGCGGCATGCAGACCGCGCGCGGCCGCGCTGGTGTCGCGATTCGTTAGTTCGGTCGCAGGCTGCGGGATGCATGGTCGTGTCTGGCGTTCGCCGCCAAGCACGCTCGTACCGGGCGTACTTGGGTGCTTGGCGGCGGGCGCCAGGCGCGATCAGGCGCCCGCAGACGGCCTCCGAACTTCCGAATCGGGACACTAGGCGATGAGAGATGCGAGCTGCTCGGCGAGGCGCGTGTAGCCGTCGGCGTCAACCGGCTTGTGCACGTGCAGGTCGGCACCGAGCGCGAGCGAGCGGTCGCGGTCGGCGGCGGTCTCGGACGACGTCACGACGGCCGCCGGGACGGCTGCGAGCCGCGGGTCGCGCGCCCGCTCATCCAGCAGTTCGTGGCCGGAGCGGCCCGGCAGCGCAAGGTCGAGCACCACCAGGTCGGGCACCGCGGCCGCGTGATCGGCCAGCCGGCGCGACGCCGCCTCGCCGTCGTCGAACAGCTCAATCGTGCAGCCGGGAAGCCGCGCGGTGAGCGCGTTTCGCAGTAACCGCCCCTGCAGAGGATGATCCTCCACCAGGACCACGATCGTCATCGTCGCACTGTCTACCGCTTTCCGGCGCACAGGACAATTGCCAACATGTCCAAGCGCGTCCTGGTGGTGGACGACCACCCCGCCGTGACGCTCGCGATGAAGGTCGCGTTCCGGCTCGACGGGCGCTTCGAGCTCGGCGGCAGCGCCCTGACGGCAGCCGAGGGCCTCGAGCGACTCGAGGGCCAGGACGCCGTGTTGCTCGACCTCAATCTCCCGGACATGAGCGGCCCAGAACTTGTCGCGGCGTTCCGCGCGCGCGCGCCCGGGGTGCCGCTGATCCTGCACTCCGCCGCCGACGACACCGCCGCCGTGGCCGCCGTGCGGGGACTGGTGGATGCCGTCACGCTCAAGAGCGACGTCGCCGGCGTACTCGGCGCGCTCGCGCGGCTGACCGGCGCCTGAACTCAGACCTGGCCGAAAAGCAATGTTCACCGGGTCTACAGTGGGTGTGTCCGATCTGACACGAAGACCCAAGCCGCGGCCGCGTCCGCGGGCGTCGCCGAACAGGTCTTCGAGACGTTCGCGAACTCGCCGTCCGGCGTCGCACTCATCGGTGTGAACGGCCGTTTCCTGCGCGCCAACCCGGCGCTCGGGCAGATGCTCGGCCGCTCAACCGCGGAGCTCGAACAGCTGATCTGGCGCGACGTGTTCGCAGGCGCGCTGCAGGTCGCCGATGCGGACCTGCCGGTTCAGCGGCCGGACGGCGCCGAGCGCAGCCTGCGCTGCCGGGCGCGAAAGCTCGACGAGGCGACGACGCTCGTGCACGTCGAGAACGTCACCGCCGAGCGCGAGACCGCGCTGCTCGCTGCCGTCGTCGCGAGCGTGATCGATGCCGTGATCACGACCGACGCCGAGGCTCGCATCGTGTTTCTCAACGAGGCCGCCGAGCGGATGTTCGCCGTGACGCGCGCCACCGTAGCCGGCCGCTCCGCGGTCGACACCTTCGTGCATCCCGACGACCGCGCCGCCGCGCACGCGTGGGTGCGGCGGCTCGCGGGCGGCGAACCGATGTCCAGCCGCCAGATCACCCGCCTCCAGCGCGCCGACGGGACCTTGTTCGACGCCGAGCTCGGCGTCTTCGCCGTGCGCGACGGCGACGCGCTGCTGGGCATGGGCGGCATCGTCCGCGACGTCAGCGACCGGCTCGTGCAGGACGCCGAGGCGGGCGTCGTGCGTGCCGTCGTGGACTCCGCGGCGGAGGGCATCATCGGCATCGACGCGGATGGCGACGTGCGGTATTTCAGCCCGTCCGCCGAACGCATTTACGGCTACCAGGCGGACGAGATGATCGGGCGCCCCGCCTCTATGCTCGCCGCCGACGATCGCGAGGCGCACGCCCGCACGCTGCACGAGGAGTTGCGTAGCGGCCGCACCGTCTATCGGGACACGGTCGCGCAGCGCAAGGACGGCACGCATATCGACGTCCACGTGACCGCCAGCCCGATCATCGCCTCCGACGGCGGCGACCTCGGGGCTGCGGTCACGGTGCTGGACGTCACCGAATATCGCCAGGCCCAGCACATGCTTCAGCGGATCATCGACCACGCCCCAAACGTGATCGCGTTCAAGGACCTCGACGGCCGTATCCGCCTGGTCAACACGCGCGGTGCCCACGAGCTTCTCGGCCGCGAGCCCGAAGACGTTGTCGGTCAGAGCGACGAGGAGCTGTTCGGCAGCGACCTCGCCGAGCGCGTGCGCACCCAGGATCACGAGGTGATCGCCGCCGCCGCGCCGCTGACCTTCGAGGACGACGTGGTGCAGTCCAACGGCGAGGTCCGCTCCTACCTGACGACCAAGTTCCCCATCATGGGTGCGGACGGCATGCCTGCCGGCATCGGCCAGATTTCCGCCGAAGTGACCGAGATGCGGCGCGCCCAGGCCGACCGCGCGCAGCTCGCGACGCTCGTCCAGGCCGCCCCGGACGCGATCGTCACGCAGGACCGCGACGGCCTGATCGCCACCTGGAACCCGGGTGCCGAGCGCATATTCGGGCTCACTGCGGAGGAGGCGATCGGCCGGCCGTACGCGGAGACGATCATCCCGCCCGGCGAGCGCGCCAGCCATGCCGAGATGGACGCGCAGATCCGCGCTGGGCGCACGCTGCCGCTGCGCGACGTGCGCATGCGCGCCGACGGCTCGAAGTTCCCGGCCCAGGTCTCGCCGGCGCGGCTGGCCCACGACGGCGGGACGCTCGCGATCATTCGCGACATCAGCGACCTCGTCGCCGCCGAGGAGGCGTTGGCCGAGCACGCCACGAAACTCGAGCGCTCGAACGCCGACCTCGAGCGGTTCGCGTATGCCGCCAGCCATGACCTGCAGGAGCCGCTGCGCTCCATGAAGATGGGCGCCGCGATGGTCCTGGCCGCCGCGGCGGACCGGCTTGACCCGGACGAGCGCGGATTGCTGGAGCACATCGAAGCGGCCGCCACGCGGCTCAGCGCCCAGGTCCACGGCCTGCTGGAGGTGGCGCAGGTCGCGCTCGGCGCCTCACCCCAGGAACGCGTCCCGGTTGCGGTCGCCGTCCAGGATGCCGTCGAAGCGCTGCGGGCCGCCGCGGACGCCGCAGCGGCCGAGATCGACGTGCAGGAGCTGCCCGCCGCACCGGTGCCGCGCGCGGAGATGTCGCTCGTGTTGCAGAACCTGATCGCGAACGCGATCAAGTACCACCGGAGCGACGTCGCCCCGCGGATCACCGTCACCGGCGCGCAATCCGACGGGCATGTCGAGGTGTACGTCGCCGACAACGGCGTCGGGTTCACCGAAGTCGAGAGCGCGCGCATCTTCGGCGCCTTCGAGCGCGCCCAGCCGGGCGTCCCGGGCACCGGGATGGGCCTCGCCGTCGCGCGCCGGATGCTCGAGCGCCATGGCGGCTCGATCGCCGGGACCTCGGATGGTCCCGGTCACGGCTCACGGTTCACGATCCGCCTGCCGGTGTGAGCGCCGACTTCAGCGAGGCGGTGGCTGCGCTGGCGCCGCTGTTCGGCGGGACGGACTTCGAGCTCCGCTACGCGCTCGACGGCCGCGCCGCCGTACGCGCGATCGGCGGGCCGCTCGCTCCGCGTCACGCCGAGGCGGTGCCGCCGCCCGCGCCGTGGGTCGCCGAGGCGCGTTGCGGCGATGCCGCCGGCTGGCTGCTCGCCGCCGCGCCGCCGGCCGACCCCGAGCGCGCCCGCGCCGAGCTCGAGCGGATCGTCGAGCGCCACAGCGCGCTGCGGCTCCAGCGGCTCGTGGCGCAGCGGGCCGCGCTCGAGGCCGACCTGCTCGACCAGCTCACGCACCACCTGCGAACCGACGTCAGCACGCTGCAGGCGGTTGCCGAAGGCGCGGCGGCGGGCCTGTTCGACGCCGCCGAGCTCGGCGAGCTCCCGTCCGAGATCGCCGGCGTCGGCGCGGCGGCGCAGCGGCGGCTGTCCGGGGCGCGCGAGGTGATGACGGCGCTGGCAGCGGAGGCGCGCACCGCCCCAGAGCCGCTGCTGGAGACGCTGCGCGACGAGCTCGAAGCGGCCGGCGCGACGAACGCCGTGACGGACGTGGAGGGCGAGAGTCCGCGCGTGCTCGTCCCGGGCGCCGGATGGAGCGCGTGCGCGCGGCTGCTGGCGGAGGCGCTGCGGAGCGATGACCGGTTCGCCGGGGCAGCGGTCGTGGTCGCGCCGGATCCGGACGGGTGGCGGGTGTGCGCCGGCCGCGCGGGCGCCGGGCTGTCGCAGCTGTGGACCGAGCGGGCGATCGGCGAACTGGCGGGCGCCGGCCACATCGCCGCCGCCGGCGGCGGCTCGGCGCACGCCGAGGGGCTCGCGGACGGCGGGCTGCGCGTGTCGCTGACGATGCCCGCGGCGGTGTCCGGCTGATGGCCTCGCTCGCGATCCCGATCGCGCTCGTGGACGACCACCAGATGGTCGTGCTCGGCCTGCGGGCGCTGTTCCAGAACCGCCCGGAGGTCGAGGTCGTCGCCTTCTCACACGACGCCGACGAGGCGCTCGCGGCCTGCCGCGCCGCGCAGCCCCGCGTCGTGGTGCTCGATGTGGCGCTCGAGGGCTCGAACGTCGACGGCTTCGAGCTCTGCCGCCGGCTGCACGCCGAGCTCGCCGCCGTGGAGGTCGTCTTCTTCACCGGCATGGACGAGCTCGGGCTCGCCGACCGGGCGTTCGCCGCCGGCGCCAAGGGCGTCGTCTCCAAGGGCGACTCGCCCACCGACCTGCTGCGCGCCGTGCTGGTGGCGTCGCGCGGCAAGACCTATGTCTCCCCCGCCTTTGCCGCTCGCGCCGACCGCCGCGACTTCGCGGATCTGTCACCGAAGCAGCTGGCAGCGCTGCGCCTGCTCGCCCAGGGCCTCGAGCGCAAGCAGATCGCGGAGCGGATGGGCATCGGCACGGAGACCGTCAAGTCACATCTATCGGAGGTGCGGCGCAAGCTCGGCGCACGGACCTCGGCGCAGGCGGTGGCGATCGGCCTGATCAACTCGCTGTTCGACCACGACGCCGAGTAGCGGTTCGGCCGACTCGGCCACGCCCACGGCGCCTCCTCCGTCATTCGGAGAGCGCTGCCGACAACAGGTGGGATGCCCCATCTTCTGCTCGGCGCCGCGCTTGCACTCGCCGCCTTCCCCGCCCCGGTCCACACGTTCAACGTCTCGACGAGCGCAGAGCTCGCCGCAGCCGGAACGCAGGCGGTCCCCGGTGATGAGGTGCGAATCGCGCCCGGCGTTTACAAGGGCACGTTCCGACCGACCGTCTCGGGCACCGTCGCGCTCCCGATCCGGCTGGTCGCGACCGCGCCGGGCGTGGTGCTCGACGCCGCCGGCGCGGCCAACGCCGTCAAGCTGATCTCCGTCAGCTCGTGGCGTCTAGAGGGCATCACGATCACCGGCGGTGTGAACCAGGGCGCGTGGCTCGATTCCACGCGCGACATCCAGTTGCGCAGCGTCGCAGTGCAGAACAACCCCGGGGCCGGCGTGCAGCTGAAGAACGCCGCGACGACGACGCTCGCAGACAGCACGGTGAGCGGCAACGGCTCGGCGGGCGTGCTCGAGCTGGCGGGCACCAGCGGCACGCAGATCACGCACAACCGGATCGAGGCCAACGGCATCGGCGGCTCGGTCTACAACGGTGACGGCATCCAGCTCGGCGGCACGGGCGCGCTCGTCACCGGGAACACGATCACCGGCAACGGCGACCTCGGGCTGTTCGAGCACGGCGTCTATGCGGCCGCCGCCGCGACCGGCTGGACGATCTCGGACAACGACATCGCGGGCTCGGGCGGAGCGAACATCAAGGCGTCGGGCAGCGGCAGCGTCCGCAACAACCGCCTCGCCGGCGGGACTTACGGGCTCGTGCTGGCCGGCAACCCGACCCCGGTCGACGTGACCGGCAACACGCTCACCGGCCGCGCCCAGCACCTCGTCTTCGTGACCACCGGCGCACGTGGCCGACTCGTCGGCAACACCGTCCATCAGGCCGGGCGCAGCGTCAGCTCGGGCGACGCGTCGGCGATCTTCGTCAAGGAAGCCGCCAGCCTCGCCGTCAGCTCCACCACCGCCTGCTACGACAATCCCGACAACCTCGGCGTCGGCTTCTGGATCAACAACCGGGCCGCGATCGGCGCATTGACTCTCGACACCAACGCCTACTGCTCGCAGGACGCGAGCGGACGCGACGTGGCCTTCAACGGGACGCGGGTAACCCCGGCGGCGTGGCGGAGCGCCACCGGGGACACATCGAGCACGTTCCTCTAACTACGGCTTGCGCTTGGAAAGCTCGGCCCGCTCGCGCTTGTCGGCCGCGCGGAGCGCAGCAGCGTGCTTGTCATCTCGCGCCTGCCGCTTTTCCCGGGCCGCTTTGCTGGCCTGTTCGTTGCGGTTGGCGATTGCCTGCTTCTGAGCCTTCCACGCGGCATCGCCGCGCTTCGGCACTTCAGCGGGCGTCTGCCGCTTCGTCTCTTCGCTCATCGCGCCACCTAACGGCTCCCCTAGGTTCAACTGCCTCGCCACGCGAGGATGCAGGGAGCGTTTACACCCGACGCTTCGCTTCTCTTACAGCTTACCTCGGCAAACGGCGCGTGCACCGTTAGTTCGCCTGCGGTCCCAGCGACCAGGCCCACTTGACCGTCACCGGGCCGATCGCGAACGCCGACGTGCCGACCAGCGTCGAGCTCGGCGCGCGCTGGGACTCGCCTGTGGCCATCCCGAGGTACACCCGGCCCGCCAGCCCGTACGGAGACGTGCCGTTGGAGCAGTGCTGCGGTCCGGTCGTCGTCACGATCATCGGCGGCGTGTCGGCCGGGAAGTTCGCGAGCAGCGAGTAGGTCGGCTCGTCGACGCCCTGCTGCACGCGCGAGAGCTGCATCGGTTCCGGGACGATCGTGACGTCGGCCTCGCCGTGGTACACGCAGTCGCCGTCCTGTACGCCGTCGAGGATCAAGTGGATGCTGCCGGACTGCGGCGCGTACAGCGCGTACTCGCCGACCGGGTCGCCGGCGTTCTCGGGCACGACGTCGCCGGTGAACTTCAGGCGCACGTTGCCGTTCCACGAGAGCGTCTGCGATGAGCTCGTGCCATCCGCGCCGGACAACGAACCCGATGCCGCTCCCTCGTACGCGGCCGGCGGCTTGTCGCCGCAGATCAGCCGCACCGTCTCCTGGATCACCGACGCCTCGAGCTCGAAGAACCGGTCCTTGGGAGCAGAACGGGACACCGAACGAGTGGCGCCGGTCGCGACGTTCTTGACGACCACCGTGAGGGTCATCGTGTCGCCCGCGACGGTCAGGCTGCCGCTCACCTCACGGTTGTGGGCGGTGATCTTGCCCAGCTTCACGCGCGACGCCGGATCGAACTGCGGGCTCTGCTGCATCACCTGCTCCTGGAGGATGATGCTGAGCTTCTCGCGCTCGACGAGGACGCCGTTGCACGCCTTCGCCAGCGGCTCGATGAGGTCTGAGATCAGCATCCAGGAAATGCCCCGCCGGAGCTGGTGGAACTCGGCGGGAGCCGAGAAATGCTGGACCCACACCGCCGGGTGCTTCACGGTCTTGAAGCCAACGAACTGGGCCGCGTGCGAGACCGTGGGGAACACGCGCTTGGGCTTGCGCATCGAGACGCGGACTGTCTTCTTCTTCCCCGCGCGCACGCGCACCACGGTTCCCCCGCGGTCGACGCCGTTCTTGCCGCGGAGTGGCGCGGTGGCGCCGAACATCCAGTAGGTGCCCGCCGGGACCTTGAGCTTGAACCGGCCTTTGCTGACGTCGTCGACGCCGGCGATCACGAGGTCCTTGGTGCGCACGGCGCGCACCGTGGTGACGCCCTTCTTCCCCGTCGGGAGCTTCGCGCCGGTGACCTTCCCGGAGATCGTCGAGGCGCCGGCGCCGGCGGGCACGACGGCGACCGCCACGACGGCAAGTCCAAGTCCAACGAAGCGCCGAAGCGTGGCGGGGACGACGGCGATGCGCTCAGCGTATATGGCCCGCAAGCGGGCGTACTGAACTTCTGGCTGTTCTTACGGCGTCCGCGAGCTCGCGCACGCCGGCCCGGATCGCCGGCTCGGGGAGCGGCGCGTAGCCGAGCAGGAGCGTCGGCGGGCCGGTGGCGTCGACGCTGTACTCGCTCATCGTCGCGAACGCGATCCGGCGGCGGCCGGCCTCTTCGAGGATCGCCGGCTCGTCGTCACCGGCGGGCAGCTCGACGGTCGCGTGGAGCCCGGCGGCGATCCCGCGGACGGTGGCCTCGGGAAGCGCCTCGGCGAGGGCCTCGACGAGCGCGTCGCGGCGGGCGCGGTAGCGGACGCGCATGCGCCGCAGGTGGCGGTCGAGCTCGCCGCGGGCGAGGAAGCCGGCAAGCGCGTACTGCTCGATCGTGGCCGTGCCGCGATCGGTCAGGCGCTTGTGGTGCGTGACCGCGTCGAGCAGCCCGGGCGGCACCACGAGCCAGCCGATCCGCAGCGCCGGCACGAGCGTCTTGCTCACCGAGCCGGCATACACGACGCGGTCGGGGTCGAGCCCCTGCAGTGCCCCGACGGCCGCGCGGTCGTAGCGGTACTCGGCGTCGTAGTCGTCCTCGATCGCGATCGCGTCGCGCTCGCGCAGCCACGCGACCAGGGCGGCACGGCGCTCGGCGGAGAGGACGACGCCGGTCGGGTCCTGGTGGGCGGGCGTCAGCGCGACCGCGTCGACGTCCGCGCGCGCGAGCGCGTCGACGTCGATCCCGGCGTCGTCGACGCCGATCGCCACCGGCTCGAGGCCGGCGCGCGTGGCGATCAGCCGCGGCTCGACCTGGCTCGGGTCCTCGAACCCGATCCGCCTGGCGCCGGCCGCCGCGAGGGCGTGGCAGACGACTCCGAGGCCTTCCGTGTAGCCGCACGTCACCACGACGTGGTCCGGCTCGGCGACCACGCCGCGCACCCGCCCGAGGTAGCTCGCCAGCGCACCGCGGAGCGGCGCGACGCCGCGCACGTCGCCGATGCGGAGATCGGCGTCGGTGATCGTCGTGAGCGCCTCGCGAATCGCACGCAACCAGGCCGTGCGCGGGAACGACGCGACGTCCGGCACGTGTGGGCGGAAGTCGTAGCGCGGCGCCGGCACGGGCCGGGCCGCCGCGTCCGCTGCCGCGCCCGCGACCGCCGCGGTCTCCGACACGCGCGGGCGGGCCCCCTGCCGGAGCTCCAGATAGCCCTCGGCGGCAAGCTGCGAGTACGCGTCCACAGCGACGCGCCGCGAGATGCCCAGCTGGCGCGCCAGGTCACGCGTCGACGGCACTCGCGCGCCCGACCGCAGCGCCCCCTCGCGGATCGCGCGCCGGAACTGGTCCTCGATCTGCGCGCCCAGCGTCCGCGGGTCGTCGCGGGCGACGGAGAGCAGAAGCTCTAGCGGTTGACTGGTCTCATTCAAAGGCGAAAAAGTGGACCTTGCGCGTGCACCAGTGAACCGTACCATCGACAACCATGAACGCGATCGCCTCCACACCCGGGACCCGCCGCCTGTTCACGAGCTCGATCGTCGCCCGCCTTCCGCTGACGATGTTCAGCATCGGGCTCCTCGTCCACGCCCAGCACCTGACCGGCTCGTTCGCGGTGGCCGGCATCGTGACCGGCGCGTACGCGGTCGCCCTCGGCCTCGGCGGCCCTCTGCTCGGCACGCTGGTCGACCGCCGCGGGCAGACGTCGGTGCTGCTCGTCTCCGCGGTGGCGACCGCGGGGCTCGCCGGCGCCGTCGCCGCGCTCCCGGTCGGCGCTCCGGTCCCGGTGCTCGTCGCGCTCGCGTCGGCGATCGGGCTCGCGAGCCCGCCGCTCGGCGCGTGCCTGCGCGCACTGCTCCCGGGCCTCCTCAGTGACGCGGACGCGCTGCGCTCGGCCTACGCGGTCGAGGCCTCGGCGTCGGAGCTGACGTGGATCGCGGGGCCGCCGCTCGCGCTCGGCCTCGGCGCGCTGTGGTCGACCGGCGCCGCGCTGGGAGCCGGCGGCGTCGTCCTGCTCGCCGGGACGCTGGCCTTCGCCGTGCAGCCGGCGTCGCGCCGGTGGCGGCCGGAGCCGGCCGGTCCGCGGCCGCGCGGCGGCTCGCTCGGGACGCCGGCCATGCGCACGCTCGTGGCGCTCCTGGTCGCCGTCGGCGTCCTGTTCGGCGCGGCCGAGGTCGCCGTGGCCGCCAGCGCCGAGACGCTCGGCAGCGCGGCTGCCGCCGGCCCGCTGCTCGGGCTGTGGGGTCTCGGTTCGCTCGTCGGCGGCGTGCTCGTGGTCCGCCTCGGCGGCGGCAGCGGCGCGCTCGGCCTCACGGTCATGCTGGGCGTGCTGGCCGCCGGGCACCTCGCGCTCGCCGCGGCGGCGGGCAGCCTCGTCGCGCTGGGAGCCGTGCTGCTGGTCGCCGGCGCCGCGATCGCGCCGACGTACTCGATCGTCTACGCGATGGTCGACGAGGCCGCACCGGCCGGCACCGTGACCGAGGCGTTCGCGTGGCTGGGGACCGCGGTCGCGATCGGCGCGTCGGCGGGCGCGGCGAGCGCGGGCGTCGTCGCCGAGCACGCTGGGCCCGCGGCGGCGTTCGTGCTGGCCGGCGGCGCCGGGGCGCTGGCGCTGCTGACCGCGGCGCTGCGCGGGCGCACGCTCGGCGCCGCTCAGCTCAGCGGAAGCTCCTCCTCGAGCGTCTCCAGCACGTGGTCGGCGCCGGCCGCGAGCAGCGCCTCGGCGTCGTAGTGGCCGGTCGCGACGGCGATCGCCGTGCAGCCGGCGGCGTGTGCCGCCTCGATGTCGCGCGGCGTGTCGCCGATGACGTAGATCTGGGTGTTGGGCACGTCCTCGCCGAGCATCGCCTCTCCTCGGCTGACGGCCTCGCGGACGATGTCAGCGCGCTCGACCGCGCCGGTCGCGTAGGCGCCGAACGTGAACCAGCGGTTGAGGTCCCCGCGCGCAAGCTTGATGTGCGCGGCGCCATCGCCGTTGCCGGTGATGATCCCGAGCAGGTGGCCGGAACGGCTGAGCTGGCGGAGGCGCTCCGGCACGCCCGGCAGCACCTTGTAGCCCTCGCTCGCGGCGATCGCCTCGGGCAGGTGCTCGAGCCGGCGCTGGATCAGCGCCGCGAGCTCGAGCGGTGTCGGCTTGCGCCCGAGCACCGCCTCGAATGTCTTGGCGCCGACGTCGGGGTCGGTCATCCCGGCGTCGGTGAACTGGCCGATGTCGGCGGGGATGCCGTGCAGTTCGAGGAACGCCTGCTTCCACGCCACGGCGCCCGCGCCGCCCGTCGACACGAGCGTTCCGTCGATGTCGAACAACAGGATGCGGTAGGCGTCGGGCATGCTCGCGAGGGTACCCGCAGACCCCCGAGACCTGCCACGCGCTACTGTTGTGCAGGTAAAAGCCGGATCATCGTGATCCGGCGACGCAGTGCCAGCGCCCGCAGGTTGGTTGCCTCACCGCTCCTCCTCGTGTACGCAGCGCACATCACCGCCGTGGAGGTAAGCAACATGGCAACCGGAACCGTTAAGTGGTTCAGCGACGACAAGGGCTTCGGCTTCATCACGCCCGACGAGGGGTCCAAGGATCTCTTCGTGCACCACAGCGCCATCAATGGCGACGGGTTCAAGACCCTCGCCGAGGGCGCCAAGGTGTCGTATGACGCCGAGCAGGGCCCCAAGGGCCCGAACGCCGCGAACGTGACCACGCTCTAAGCGGGCAACCCGCTTTGCAGTATCAGGAGGCCCGCTTCGGCGGGCCTTCGTCGTTCTAGGGCCCCCAAAACGGCCGGTCAACCGCCGGACCGCGTAGTACGCTTGGGGTCCAGGTCCACCGCCGCCGTCGGGCTTTTCGCCTCCCTTCCTTGCGCGCGGCAGCATCCCCCCGGGAAGCGAGCAAGGAAGTACCACGATGCGCACACCCCAGGGACCTCCAGCACGACCGAAGCCCAAGAGCAAGACGCCGAGTGAGCGGGCCGAGGAACTCCAGGCCGTGCAGATTCAGCTCAAGCAGCAGGCAGCCGACCGCCGGCTGGCGAGCGAGAAGAACGGCGGCAAGCGACCCGCCGTCGCCCTCTCGAGCCAGGCCCGCGGCGGAACCCGCCGCACGCCGTAACTACTGTCGCTCCGGGCTGGCGGTGAGCCCGGAGCCTCACCCTCGTCGCTACCAGCGCCTCGGTCGCGGCGGCTGCGGAGGATTGCTCTTCTTTTCCGCGGGGGTCATCTGACGCACGACCAGCGATCCGCTGCGGATCTGCGCCTGCACCTCCGCGAGCTTCTGTAAGCGCCGCTCTTCGGCGCGTTCCCGCGCGGTCTTCATCGGCTTCCGAGCGTATCACCGACCGCGGCGGCCGCGGGGCACTAGTGCCGGTGTTAGAGGCCGCGCTTGCGCGCGTCGTCGCTCAGCGCGCGTGCGATCTCGGACGGCTCGATCCGCGTGCGCAGCTCGTCAACGCGGTCATTCTGGCGGCGCGACTCCTTGTACAGCGCGTCCTGCAGGCCCTCGACCACACGCTCGAGCCGCTCGATTCGTTCCTCGAGATCGTGCGTGCGATCGGTTCCAGCGGCTGTCATGTGCCCCCACACTAGCTTGCGCCGCCCGCCGTGAACGAGTTCTCGTCGTCCGCTGTGGTCCGGTCGCGTGCACTAGCGTTGCGACCTTGGACGGAATCGAGTACGAGCTGTGGCGGCACACGCTCGCGGACGGGGAGGCGACGACGCTGTATGCCGTCCGCCATCCGAGCCGGTCGACGGGCGTCCGGGTCGTGCACTTCCCGCGCCCGCAGCGGCTCGATGTGTGGTGCGTGGCGCAGGGCAGCCCGGAGGCGATCGTCGGTGGGTTCTTCGTCCGCCGCCCTTACCGCCCGCTGGGCGAGCTGTGGCTCGCCGGCCGCGCGGTGCGCCATGAGCCGGTCGCGGCGCCGTACGGGGCGCGGCGGGCGTGCCTCGCCGTCGACGGCGACGGCGTACGCGTGAGCGGGCGCGACGCCGAGCCCGCCCAGCCGGCGGGCGACCTGCTGCAGGCCGGCCCGCTGCTCGTCGCCGGCGGCGCGGTCGTCTTCGATCCCGACAACGACCGCGAGGGGTTCTCGGCCGGATCGGGGCAGTTCGACTCCGACATCACGCTCGGGCGCTACCCGCGCGCGGCGCTCGGTGTCTCGGCCGACTCACTGATCGCGGTCGCCTGCGACGGCCGCCGCTCGAACGTCGACGCCGGGCTCACGATGCTCGAGCTCGCCCAGGTGATGGTCGACCTCGGCGCCGAGCGCGCGATCAACCTCGACGGCGGCGGCTCGACCACGCTCGTGCACCGCGGCCACCTGCTCAACCGCCCCTATCCGGACCAGGACCAACCCGCCCCGAAGACGAGGCGGGTCGTGAGCGCCCTGACGTTCGAACGCCGCTAGCGCGCCGCGAACGCGACCCGCGCCGCCGAAGCGCCGGCGCTGTGCGAGAGCGTCAGCGTGCCAAGGACCCGCGGGCGCGTCTTCTTCGAGTAGCGGCGCTTCGAATCGAACTGGACCTTGTAGACGCCGTCGCCCGCGCTCGCGGGAACGATCGTCTTGCGCACCTGGAAGTTCCCGCACGCGCCGTTCGTCTTGGCGATCCTGCTGTCGGACTTGTAGCTCTTGCGGCGCACGTGCATGTACACCTTCGGGCCTGCGGTGAACCCGGAGCCCTTGATGCGCCGCGGCGTGCCGGCGGTGCCGTGCGCCGGCTTGACGCTCACCTTGTTCGTGGTGCCCTTGAACGTGGTGGTCGCCGTGAGGGCGGGGTTGGTCAGGTCGGTGGCCGTCAGCGTGTGCGACTTCACGCCGGGCATCCGGCCGAGCGTGATCGCCGGCGTCAAGAAGCCCCCGGCGGCGTCGGCCGTGACCTGGCCGAGCGAGGTCCCGTCGGCGAGGATGTCCACCGAACCCATCGGCGTGAAGGCGGCGCCCGTGCCGTTGACTGCGTCGCCGTTGATGTAGCACGGCTTCACCGGCGCGATGGTGAATGTCTGAGCCGAGGCCGTCGTGGCCACCGTCGCCGTGCCTGCCAGGGCCATGGTGAGCGTCATTGCAAAGCGTCGCACTGGGGTCCTCCCGTCGCTGTAAATCCGCCGAGGCGCGAGAGTAGCGCGAGCGCCGGGAGGGACGCGGCGAGACCGTCGGATCCGTGCTGAGACGTAGTTCCTATAATTTATAGGAATGACTACGACCGCCGCCCCTCCCATCCGCCCCGACGACTTCCTCGCGATCGACCGGCTGCTCAGCGACGAGGAGCGGATGATCCAGGAGACCGTCCGGCGCTTCGTGCGCGAGCGCGTGCTGCCGGACGTCGGCGAGTGGTTCGAGGAGGCGCGGATCCCGCGCGAGCTGGCCCGCGAGCTCGGCGAGCTCGGGCTGCTCGGCATGCACCTCGAGGGATACGGGTGCGCCGGCGCGAGCGCGACCGCGTACGGCATCGCGTGCCTGGAGCTCGAGGCCGGCGACAGCGGAGTGCGCAGTCTCGTGTCCGTGCAGGGCTCGCTCGCGATGTACGCGATCCATCGCTGGGGCTCTGAGGAGCAGAAGAACGACTGGCTCCCGCGGATGGCCGCGGGCGAGGCGATCGGCTGCTTCGGCCTGACCGAGCCCGACTCGGGCTCGGATCCGTCGTCGATGCGCACGCGCGCCCGCCGCGACGGGTCGGACTGGATCCTCAACGGGCAGAAGATGTGGGCCACGAACGGCTCGATCGCCGAGGTCGCGGTCGTGTGGGCGCAGACCGACGACGGAATCCGCGGCTTCCTCGTGCCGGCCGACACCCCGGGCTTCTCCGCCCCGGACATCCACCGCAAGCTCTCGCTGCGCGCCTCCGTGAGCTCGGAGCTCGTGCTCGACGACGTGCGGCTGCCGGCCGACGCGCTGCTGCCCGAGGCGACGTCGCTGCGCGGCCCGCTGTCGTGCCTGAACGAGGCGCGCTACGGCATCGTCTGGGGCGCCGCCGGCGCTGCGCGCGCGTGCCTGGAGTCGGCGCTCGGCTACGCGAAGGAGCGGATCCAGTTCGACCGCCCGATCGCGTCGTTCCAGCTCGTGCAGGCCAAGCTCGCCACGATGGCGGTCGAGGTCAACCGCGCCACCATGCTGGCGCTGCACCTCGGCCGCATGAAGGACGACGGCGTGCTGCGACCCGAGCACGTGAGCATGGGCAAGCTCGCGAACGTCAACGCGGCGCTCGACGTCGCGCGCACCGCCCGCCAGGTGCTCGGCGCCAACGGCATCACGCTCGAGTATCCGGTGATCCGGCACATGAACAACCTCGAGTCGGTCGTCACCTACGAGGGCACGGCCGACATCCACACGCTGGTGATCGGCCAGGCGCTGACCGGGCATCCAGGCGTTCCGGTGACCGCCCCGGACACCACGCAGCAGCACGCCGTCGAGTGGCTCCGGCAGGCGATCGTCGCGGGTGTCCTGAAGCCGGGCGAGCGGATCCCGCAGGAGGAGATCGCGGAGCGGATCGGCGTCAGCCTGATCCCGGTCCGCGAGGCACTGCGCGTGCTCGAGGGCGAGGGGCAGGTGACCTACCGGCCGCGGCGCGGCTATGCCGTCACCGTGCTGCGGATCGAGGATCTCACCGAGATCTACGAGCTGCGGCGCGTGCTCGAAGGTCAGGCGGTCCGGCGGGCGCTGCCCGACGTCGACGACGCGGCGATCGCGCGCATGACCCACTCCGCCAACGAGTGCTCGGAGGCGGCCGCCGCGGGCCACATCTCGCGCGAGCTGGACGCCAACCGGCAGCTGCACTTCGCGCTCTTCGAGCATCCGTCGCAGCCGCACGCGCTGCGGCTGATCCGGCTGCTGTGGGACTCGACCGAGGCCTACCGCGCGCTCTATTACACGCTGCCGTCCGAGCGAGCCGCCGCCGATGCGGCGCACCGGCGGATCCTCGCCGCCGTCCGCGCGCGCGACGCCGACGCGCTCGTCGCGGAACTCGACGCGCACCGGCAGCGCGCGCTCGAGGCCGTCAGCGACATCCTGCGCGCGGCCGACGCCGCGTAGCGCAGGTTCCTGCCGGGTATCGCCGGTGCA
This sequence comes from uncultured Solirubrobacteraceae bacterium, assembly GCA_963792385.1. Taxonomy (GTDB): domain Bacteria; phylum Actinomycetota; class Thermoleophilia; order Solirubrobacterales; family Solirubrobacteraceae; genus DASSUW01. The sequence continues at coordinate 1,091,669 of CAWBVZ010000007.1, forward strand.
TGGCCCAGACAGTCGGCAGCCACATCCTCGAGCGCCTGCACGAGCACGGCGTTCGCCAGGTCTACGGGTATCCCGGGGACGGGATCAACGGGATCCTCGGCGGCTTCCACGAGCACGGCGACCGGATCGAGTTCGTCCAGGCCGCCCACGAGGAGCTGGCCGCGTTCATGGCGGGCGCGCACGCCAAGTTCGGCGGCGACGTCGGCGTGTGCCTGGCGACCTCGGGCCCCGGCGCCATCCACCTCCTCAACGGCCTCTACGACGCGAAGCTCGACCACCAGCCGGTCGTCGCGATCGTGGGCCAGCAGCACACGCTGTCGCTCGGCGGCAGCTACCAGCAGGAAGTTGACCTGGCGTCGCTGTTCAAGGACGTCGCGAGCGAGTTCGTGCAGGTCGCGATGGCGCCCGGCCAGGTCACGCACCTGATCGATCGCGCCGTGCAGATCGCGCGCGCAACCCGCAGCGTGACCTGCGTGATCGTGCCCGCGGACCTCCAGGAGGAGGAGATGCGCCCGCCGCCGCGCGCCCACGGCACGATCTACTCCGGCGGGCCGGTGCCGAAGCCGCGCGTGCTCCCGCACGATGGCGACCTGGCGCGTGCCGCCGACGTGCTGAACGCCGGCGAGCGCGTCGCGATCCTCATCGGCCAGGGCGCGCGCGGGGCCGCCGCCGAGGTCGAGCAGGCCGCGGAGCTGCTCGGCGCGGGCGTCGCGAAGGCGCTCAACGGCCGCGACGTGCTGCCGGACGACCTGCCGTACGTGACCGGCTCGATCGGGCTGCTCGGGACCAAGCCGAGCGACGTGATGATGCAGGGCTGCGACACGCTGCTGATGATCGGATCCGGCTTCCCGTACTCGGAGTGGCTGCCGGAGCCCGGCCAGGCGCGCGGCGTGCAGATCGATATCGACGCGCGGATGCTCGGAATCCGTTACCCGATGGAGCTCAACCTCGCGGGCGACGCGCGCGACACGCTGCAGGCGCTGCTCCCGCTGCTGCGCCGCAAGGAGGATCGCTCGTGGCAGGAGCGCCTGATCGGCGAGACCGAGCGCTGGTGGCACCTGCTCGCGGACCGCGCGGAGCTGGCCGCCGACCCGCTCAACCCGGAGAAGGTGTTCCACGAGCTCAGCGCGCGGCTGCCGGACAACTGCATCGTGACCGCCGACTCCGGCTCGGCCACGAACTGGTGGGCCCGCCACCTGCGATTCCGTCGCGGCATGCGCGGCGCGCTCTCCGGGACGCTCGCGACGATGGGCCCGGCGCTGCCGTACGCGGTGGCCGCGAAGTTCGTGCACCCGGACCGGCCGGTGATTGCGGTCGAGGGCGACGGCGCGATGCAGATGAACGGCATCAACGCGCTGATCGACGTCGTCAAGTACCGCGACCGCTGGAGCGATCCGCGCCTGATCGTGCTCGTGCTCAACAACCGCGACCTGAACCAGGTCACGTGGGAGCAGCGCGTGCTCGCCGGCGACCCGAAGCTCGAGGCATCCCAGGTCATCCCCGACTTCCCGTACGCGCGCTATGCCGAGCTGCTCGGGCTCAAGGGCATCCGCGTCGACGCGCCGGACCAGGTGGCACCCGCCTGGGAGGAGGCGCTCGCCGCCGACGTGCCCGTCGTCTACGAGGCCGTCACCGACCCGGAGGTCCCGCCGCTGCCGCCGCACATCGAGCTCGAGCAGGCGAAGAAGCTCGCCTCGGCGCTCGCGCGGCACGACCCCGCGGCCGGCGAGATCGTCCGCCAGGCGCTCAAGGGCAAGGCCCAGGAGCTGTTCAACCGCTGAGCGCCGCCGCGACCGTCTCGAGGTCGCGGACGAACGCGCCGTAGGCCTCGCGCCGGGCCGCTTCGTCCGGCGCGCGCAGGATCGACGACGGGTGGACCGTCGCCAGCACGCACGGCGCGAGCTCGGACTCCAGCGGCCGGCCACGGTCCTTCGTGACGCGCACCTGGCGGCCGATCAGCGCCTGCGCGGCGACGGCGCCGAGGCAGACGAGGACCTGCGGCCGCACCACCGCGAGCTCGGCGTCGAGCCACGGCCGGCAGGCCTCGATGTGCTCGCGGTCGGGCTTCTGGTGGATCCGGCGCTTGCCGCGCGCGCGGAACCGGAAGTGCTTGACCACGTTGGTGACGAAGACCTGCTTGCGCTCGATGCCGGCCTCGGCCAGCGCGCGGTCGAAGACGCCGCCGGCCGGGCCGACGAACGGCACGCCTTCGCGATCCTCGCGGTCCCCGGGCTGCTCGCCCACGAACATCACCTGCGCGCGCGACGTGCCCTCGCCGGGCACGGCCTGCGTAGCGTCGCGGTACAGGTCGCAGGCGCGGCAGCCGCCGACGGCCGCGCGCAGGCGCGGCACCGTCGGGCGCTCGGGGACCGGGGCGCGGCTCAGGACTTCTTGCCGGCGATCGCGCGCTGCAGCTGGTCCTTGTTCATCGACGAGCGACCCTCGATGCCGAGCTGCTTGGCCTCGTTGTAGAGCTGGTCGCGCGTGCGGCCCTTCTGGCGGTTGGTGCCGGAGCGCTGGCCGCCGCGGCGCGATGACGACATGTCCTGCGTTGACGTGCGCGACCGCGTCCGCGACTCGCCGGAGCGTGCGCGCTCCTTGTTCACCGTCCGCGCGGCGATTTCCTCGGCGCGGGACTCGGACGCGCCCTGATCCTTCACGCTGTCCTTGACGTGCTCGTACTGGCGGGCGCGCTTGGTGCCCTTCTTCACTCCGCGGGGAGGCATTCCAGCTCCTTTCCGATGATGAAAAAGGACTACCCAGGCGGGCTCGTCGCCATGCTCGGCCGGATGACCGGGCGGGCGCGCGCCGGCAGCTCGAGATCGCGGATCGTCTCCTCGCGCTCGAGCTCGGTGCTGTGCGGCTGCGTGTCGGTCATCGGATCGCTCCGTTCGTCGTCATTCGGCCGGAACCAGGAACCCGAGGCCCACCAGCCGGCGCGCCGCCTCGAGCGCCGCGGCTGCCGCGACGCCGGTTTCCGCGACGAGCTCGCCGAGCGTCCGGCGGCCGTCGCAGCCCGCGACCAGCGGCGCCGCGGCCGCCGCGACGGGCGCGGCGAAGCCGACGTCCGCGACGATCTCGGCCCGGCCCGGCGTTTCAACCGCGCGCCCGGCTGTGACCTCGATCCGGCGATCGACGCGCGCGCCGTCGACGAGCGCGAGCCGCTCGCCGAGCAGCGCGCGCTCGGATCCGAGCGAGTGCAGGTAATCGCGGGCGCCGAACAGGCGCGCAACGTGCTCGCCCGCGTTCGCCGAGGGCGCCGCCGTCGGTTCGAGCGCGCGCACGAAGTTGCGGTCGGCGGCGCGCCGGCGCAGCGTCACGAAGCCCCATCCGATCGCCTCGATCGCCTCGCGCTCGTAGTAGGCGACCCAGCGGTCGAGGTTCGTGACGAAGCGGTAGGGATCGGTGGCGTTCAGCGGCCGGTTCCAGTCGGCGCCGTAGCTCAGCGGATCGTCGCTGTGGTAGCGCAGCAGCACGGCGTCGCAGCCGCGGCCGGCGATCCAGGACTCGAGCGGCTCCCGCCAGTCGCCCTCGGCGGCGTGGATCCAGTTGCACTCGACGATCGCGAAGCCGCCCTCGCGCAGATGCGCGGCCGCGCCCTCGACGACCGTGCGCGCGACCTCGTCGCGCTCGAGGTTGCCGTCGCGGTAGGTGAAGGCGGCGTCGGGCGACACGACGTACGGCGGGTTCGCGACCACGAGATCGAACGAGCGTTGCGCGACCGGCTCGAACCAGCTTCCGTGGAGCAGCTCGAGGTTCTCGATGCCGTTCAGCTGGGCGTTGAAGGCCGCGAACGCGAGCGCGCGCGGGCTGACGTCGGTCGCCGTCACGCGCTCGCAGTGACGCGCCATCAGCAGCGCCTGCACGCCGTTGCCGGTGCCGAGATCGAGCGCGGCGCGCACCGGCGTGCGGACGGTCAGCCGCGCGAGCGTGTCCGACGCCACGCTCGCCCCGCTCACGTGGTCGGGCGTCTCCCAGCCCGGGCGGGCGAGGTCGGACGCGAACAGCATGCCGTCGAGCGGGCGCAGCTCGACGAGCGCGCGTACGCCGTCAGGGGTCTTCCCGACCAGGCCGGACGCGGTCAGCTGCTTGAGCGTGAAGGGCCGCAGCGCCGCGGCCGCCTCGGCCGTGTCGACGGTCAGCCCGGCGAAGAAGAGCGCGGCGAGCGTGGCCCGCGGGCCTTGTCCGGCAAGCCGCCGGCGATACAGCTGGGGGTCGAGCAGTGCCCCGAGGTTCGGGGGCTCACCGAGCGTCTGGCGCAGGCCTTGCTCGGTGTAGTGAAGACGCGCGAACAGGTCCGCCAACCCGAACGGTGGATTGCGGGGAACGGTCATCTGCCATGCCAGACGCGGCAGCGCGCCAACGTATTCCCGACACTGCGTCAAAACCAGCCAGCCGGGTACGCTCGCCTGGACGCATCGGCGGGGTACCCGGCACCGGACGACGGGTGGATCACAAAAACCCATCATCGGTAGGGGACCCCCGTTGACGCGCATTCTCGCTGGACTCGTATGCCTTCTGGGCGCCATCGCCGTGGCCTGCGGCCTCACCACGGCACAGGCTGCCGCCGCTGCGCCCGGCCTCGTCGCCGCGTACGGTTTCAACGAGGGCACCGGCACGACCGCAGGTGACGGGTCGGGAACCGGTAACAACGGCTCGACCTCGGGCACGACATGGACCGCGGCCGGCCGGTACGGCGGTGCGCTGTCGTTCAACGGGAGCAGCAGCTCGGTGGCGATCAACGACAGCGCCTCGCTCGACCTCACAACCGGCATGACGGTCGAGGCGTGGGTCAACCCCGCGGCCCTCGGAGCGACCACCTGGCGGACGGCCGTCGCCAAGCAGACCACCAGCGGCATCGCGTACGCGCTGTATGCGAACAACGGCGGCGCGCGCCCGGCCGGGCAGGTCAACATCGGCGGCGAGCAGAACGCGATCGGCGCCGCCCAGCTGCCGGTGAACGCGTGGAGCCACCTCGCGACGACCTACGACGGCGCCACCCTGCGCCTGTATGTCAACGGCACGCAGGTGGCCAGCAAGACCCAGAGCGGGAGCATCCCGGTGTCGACCGCGCAGCTACGGATCGGCGGCAACACGATCTGGGGCGAGTACTTCAGCGGACTGATCGACGAGGTGCGCATCTACAACCGCGCGCTCCCCGTCGCCGAGGTCCAGGCCGACATGAACGCGCCCGTGGCGGCCGCGAGCGGCGACACCACGCCGCCGACCGCGCAGATCACGGCCCCGGCCGCGGGCGCGTCGCTGACCGGCGCGGTCACCGTGACGGCCAACGCGACCGACAACGTCGGCGTCGCCGGCGTCCAGTTCCAGCTCGACGGGTCTGGCCTCGGCGCCGAGGACACGTCGGCGCCGTACAGCGTCGCCTGGGACACGGGCGGCACCGCGGCCGGCAGCCACACGCTGACCGCGGTCGCACGCGACGCCGCCGGCAACCGCACGACGTCCTCGCCGATCACGGTCACCGTCGCGAGCGCGGCGCCGCAGTTCGTCAACGACCGCGTGATCATCGGCCTCGACGAGCCGACGGCGATGACGTTCACGCCGGACGGCCGGATGCTGATCGCCGAGCGCGACGGCACCGTCTGGGTGGTTCAGCCGGGAGCGACGCAGGTCTCCGCCACGCCGTTCCTCCAGCTCCCGAGCGTCGCGACGGACAACGAGCGCGGCCTGCTCGGCATCACGGTCGACCCGGCGTTCGCGTCGAACGGCTACGTGTACGCCTATTACACGCCCGGCTCGCTGCGCAACCGCGTGTCGCGCTTCACGGCCACCGGCAACACGGCGCCCGCCTCGACCGAGTTCGTGGTCTGGCAGAACATCGTCAACGCCGACATCTGGCATCAGGGCGGCGACCTGCACTTCGGGCCTGACGGCTATCTCTACATCTCGGTCGGCGACCACCTGCAGAAGCCAGACCGCCCAGTCGCTCACCTCCTACAACGGCAAGATCCTGCGCGTCACGCGCGACGGCGCGGCGCCGGCCGACAACCCGTTCAACGACGGCGCCGGACCGAACCTCGACGCGATCTGGGTGCGCGGGCTGCGGAACCCGTTCCGGTTCACCATCGACGCGCCGACCGGCCGCATGATCATCGGCGACGTCGGCGAGGGCACGCGCGAGGAGGTCAACGTCGGCGTCCGCGGCGCGAACTACGGCTGGCCCGTCTGCGAGGGCTCGTGCGGCACTGCCGGCATGACCAACCCCGTCTACTCGTACGCGCACGCCGGCCACGACGCGTCGATCACCGGCGGCTTCGTCTACCGCGGCACGAACTTCCCGGCGCAGTACCGCGGCGACTACTTCTTCGGTGACTACGCCCAGAACTGGATCAAGCGGATCACCTTCGACGCGACGGGCAACGTCACGGCCGTCAGCAACTTCGAGCCGCCCGACGGCCGCCTCGACGGGCCGTACGGCGACATCGTCGGCTTTGCCGAAGGGCCCGAAGGCTCGCTCTGGTACGTCGACGCAGGCCCGTTCGCGACCAACAACGCGGGCGCGGTGCGCCGGATTCGGAATACGAACACCAACCAGCCGCCGACCGCTGTCGCCGCCGCCAACCCGACCGTCGGCCAAGCGCCGCTCGCCGTCGCGTTCTCGAGCGCGGGTTCGTCCGACCCCGAGGGGCGGCCGCTGACGTACAGCTGGGACGTTCGGCGACGGCACGACCTCGACGCTCGCGAACCCGTCGCACACGTTCACGGCGGCCGGCCGCTATACGGTCCGGCTGACCACGTCGGACGGCACGCTGTCGACCAGCTCGAACGCGCTGACGATCACCGCGGGCTCGCCGCCCGTCGCCACGGATCCTGGCGCCGACCGACGGCCGCACGTTCCGCGCGGGCGAGGTCGATCAGCTACTCCGGCGACGCGACCGACCCGCGAGGACGGCGCCGTGCCGGCGAGCCGCGCTGTCATGGAAGATCGTCTTCCACCACGACACCCACATCCACCCGGTGATGGACGGGACGCCCGGGAGCTCGGGCACGCTCACGATCCCCACGAGTGGCCACAGCTTCCGCGGCGACACGAGCTACGAGATCGTGCTCACGGCGACCGACTCGAACGGCATCTAGGCGTCGCGCTCGGTGACGATCCGCCCGCAGAAGTCCACGCTCACGCTCGCCACCTCGCCGACCGGCCGGACCGTGAACGTCGACGGCGTCAGCACCACGGCGCCCTACGTCGCCGACGAGCTGATCGGCTTCCGCTACCTGCTCGACGTCCCGACGCCACAGGGCAGCGACGCAGTTCTCCTCGTGGTCGGACGGCGGCGCGCGGTCGCACACGATCACGATCGCGGCCACCAACCAGACGCTCACGGCGACGTTCAACGCGCCGGTGCCGGGCCTCGTCGCCGCCTACGGCTTCAGCGATGGCGCCGGCACGACCCTGTCCGACGTGTCCGGGCGCGGGCATCCCGGCACGCTGTCGGGGCCGACCTGGTCGGCGTCCGGGCACAGCGGCGGCGCGCTCGCGTTCGACGGCGTGAACGACTTCGTGAGCATCGCCGACCACAGCGAGCTCGACCTGACGACCGGCATGACGCTCGAGGCGTGGGTGAACCCGAGCGCGCTCGGCACGGCGTGGCGGACCGTGCTGTTCAAGGAGCAGGCGGCCCACATGACGTACGCGCTTTACGCCAACAGCAGCACCACCCGGCCGACGGGCCAGGCGTACGTCGGCGGCCAGCGCGACGCGCGCGGTCCGACCGCGCTCACGACCGGCGCGTGGACCCACCTCGCCGTGAGCTACGACGGCGCCACGCTGCGGCTGTACGTGAACGGCACCCAGGCCGCCACGCTGGCGACGAGCGGCCCGATGGCCGTCTCGACCGGGCCGCTGAAGCTCGGCGGCAACGCGATCTGGGGCGAGTGGTTCGCGGGACGAATGGACGATGTGCGTGTCTACAACCGCGCGCTCAGCGCGTCCGAGCTCCAGACCGACATGAACGTGGCCGTGCCGTAACGTCCGGGGCGTGAGCAGCGAGCGACGCCCGGCGATCCTCGCCGTCGATGACGAGCCGGCGGTGCTGGCTGCCGTGGCACGCGACCTGCGGCGCGGGTTCGGCGAGCGCTTCCGGATCCTCCGGGCCGGGTCGGGAGCGGAGGCGCTGACCGTGCTGGGCGAGCTGCGCACGCGCGGCGACCAGGTCGCGATGCTGATCGCCGACCAGCGCATGCCCGGCATGCCGGGCACCGAGTACCTCGTGAAGGCGCGCACGGTCGTGCCGGACGCCAAGCGCGTGCTGCTCACGGCCTACGCCGACACCGAGGCGGCGATCTCCGCGATCAACGAGGTCGCCCTCGACTACTACCTGCTGAAGCCGTGGGACCCGCCCGAGGAGGAGCTGTTCCCCGTCGTCGAGGATCTGCTCACGACGTGGGAGGCGGGCGCCGCGCTCGAGGCCGGCGGCGTGCGGATCATCGGCCACCGGTTCTCCAAGGACTCGCACGACCTGCGCGACTTCCTCGCCCGCAACCGCGTCCCGGCGCGCTGGCTGGACGTCGAGCGCGACGGCGAGGCGCGCGAGCTGCTGCAGGTCGCCGGCGTCGCGCCCGACCGGCTGCCCGTCGCACTGCTGGAGGACGGCGCGGTGCTCGAGCGCCCGACCGTGCTCGAGCTCGCCGAGCGGCTCGGCGTCACCAGCTCTCCGGCCCAGGATCACTACGACCTGGTGATCGTCGGCGGCGGGCCCGCCGGTCTTGCGGCCGCCGTCTACGGCGCGTCCGAAGGGCTGCGGACCGTGATGGTCGAGCGCGAGGCGCCCGGCGGCCAGGCCGGCCAGTCGAGCAAGATCGAGAACTACCTGGGCTTCCCGGCCGGGCTGAGTGGCTCCGACCTCGCGCGCCGCGCGACCGACCAGGCACGCCGGCTCGGGGCCGAGCTGCTGACCGTGCAGGACGCGGTCGCGCTGCGGATCGAGGGCGCGGGCCGACTGGTCGAACTGAGCGGCGGCGGGACGCTGAGCGCGAACTGCGTGCTCGTCGCCTCCGGGGTCTCCTACCGCCAGCATGAAGCGCCCGGCTTCTCCGAGCTGACCGGCGCCGGCGTCTACTACGGCGCCGCGATGACCGAGGCGCGCTCGTGCGCCGACCAGCACGTCGTGATCATCGGCGGCGCGAACTCGGCCGGCCAGGCGGCGGTCCACTTCAGCGGCTACGCCGGGCAGGTCACGATGCTCGTGCGCAGCTCGCTCGAGAAGTCGATGTCGCACTACCTGGTCGAGCAGCTCGCGAAGCGGCCCAACGTCGACATCCGCTCCGGGAGCGCCGCGGTCGCCGCCGAGGGCGAGGACGGCCACCTGCGGCGGCTGCTCGTGCGCGACGCCGACGGCACCGAGGAAATGGTCGAAGCCGACGCCTGCTTCGTGTTCATCGGAGCATCGCCGCGGACCGACTGGCTCGACGGCGTCGTCGCGCGCGACGACCGCGGCTTCATCCTCGCCGGGCTCGATGCGCAGGGCGCGGGCTGGCCGCTGAAGCGCGATCCCTACCTGCTCGAGACGAGCGTGCCGGGCGTGTTCGTGGCCGGCGACGTGCGCGCGCGCTCGATCAAGCGCGTGGCGAGCGCCGTCGGCGAGGGCTCGATGGCGGTCTCGCTCGTCCACCAGTACCTGGTCGACGGATGAGCGACGCGGCGTTCACCGTGGCCGACCTGCGGCCGGTCGACCTGTTCGACGACCTCGACGACGACCAGCTCGCGCAGTGGGCGGCCGTCGCGCGGCCGTTCGACGCCGCGCCGGGAGACGTGCTCATCGAACAGGGCGAGAGCCCGCGCGGCGTACTGCTGCTGCTCGACGGCGTCGTGCAGACGGTCCTCCTCGAAGGCGAGCGGACCGAGCCCGTCGGCCGCCAGCACGCGCCGACGTGGTCGGCGGCGATCGCCGTGTTGACCCACGGCCCGCTCGGCGTGCGCATGCTGGCCGAGACGCCCTGCCACGTCGCGTTGATCGAGCCGGACGATTTCGAGCGGCTGGCGTTGTCGCAGCCGGCCGTGCACCGGCGGGTGATGCGGCAGGTCGGCCCGGTGATGGCCCGCGTCACGCAGGTGGAGGCGAGCCGCGAGCGCCTCGCCTCGCTGGGGACGATGGCGGCCGGGCTGGCGCACGAACTGAACAATCCGGCCGCAGCCGCCCAGCGCGCCGCCGCGCAGATGGCCGAGGCGCTGGAGGTGATCGCGTCGGCGCTCGGCCACTTCGTCGAGGCCGGCGTCGAGCGCTCGGGTGCCGAGACCCTGCTCGCCCTGCAGCGGGAGGCGCTGGCCGGCGCGGAGTCGCGGACGGCGCTCGACACGCTCGATGCCGCGGACGCCGAGGACGAGCTGCTGGAGCGCCTGGAGGCGCTCGACGTGCCCGAGCCGTGGCGGATGGCCGAGCCGCTGGCCGCCGCGGGCGTCGATCAGGCGTGGCTCGACAAGCTCGTCGCGGCGGCCGGCCCGGCCACGGCCGCCGCGCTCGGCTGGGTCGCCGCCTCGCTGACCGCCCGGGGTCTGGCGGAGGAGCTGCAGGAGTCGACCCGGCGGATGTCCGCGCTCGTGAGCGCCGTGAAGACCTACGCCTACATGGACCGCGGCGGCACGGTCGAGATCGACCTGCACGAAGGGCTCGAGACCACGCTCGCCGTCCTCGGCCACAAGCTCAAGCACACGGAGATCAAGGTCGAGCGCGACTACGACCGCGCGCTCCCCAAGATGACCGTGCGCGGGTCCGAGCTCAACCAGGTGTGGACGAACCTGCTTGACAACGCGATCGACGCGCTCGGCAACAACGGCACGATCACGATCACCACGCGCCTCGACGACAACTGCGTCAAGGTCGATGTCAGCGACGACGGGCCGGGCATCCCGGCCGACGACGTCGACCGCGTCTTCGACTCGTTCTACACGACGAAGGACGTCGGGCGCGGCACCGGGCTCGGGCTCGCCACCGCGCTCCGGATCGTGTCCGACCGCCACGACGGCACGCTGAGCGTCGACTCGCGCCCGGGCCGCACGACGTTCCACGTCCGGCTGCCGCTCACCCAGCGTTGACGCTCGCCGTCGGGCTCTGATATATCTGATCGAGGACCTCATGGAGATCGCGGACCGCACGGCGCAGGTGCTCGCGCTCGTACTCGAGCGGTCTCCGCGGACGGTGGCCGAGCTGGCGGGCAGTGAGGAGGCGGTCGAGGCACTCGTGCGCCACGGACTGCTCGAGTGGGACGCCGCGCGAGCCGCGGTGCGGCCCGGGCCGGCGCTGGTGCGCTACGCGCGCTCCGGGCAGGACCGCCAAGAGCTCATCGCGCTGGCCGAGACCGCGATGCGCCGGCTCGCCGACGAGAGCGGCGAGACCGTGAACCTGATGGTCCAGGCGCCGCGCGGCGCCGAGGCGATCGCCCAGGTCGACGGGCCGCACGTGCTCGGGGTGAGCAACTGGATCGGCCGTGAGGTACCCGACCACTGCAGCGCCGCCGGCAAGATATTCCTCGCCTTCGGCGCCGCCGCCGTGCCGCCCGGGCCGCTCGAGCGCCGTGCGGCGCGGACGATCGTCGACCCCGCGGCGCTGGAGCGCGAGCTTCAGTCGGTGCGTGCCCACGGCTACGCCACGATCGTCGACGAGCTCGAAGTCGGCCTCGCCGCGGTCGCCGCCCCGATCCGTGACGCGGCGGGCGCGATCGTCGCCGCGCTGTCGGTCGCCGGCCCAACCGCCCGGCTCGCCGACCACAGGCTCGGCCTGCTCGGCCGCGTGGCGATCGAGCAGGCGCACACCGTTTCGACGCAGCTCGGGTTCGAGGGCGCGCTCGAGGACCTGCTCGACGGATTCCGCGCCGGCCGGTCGTAGCCCGAGTTGGCGCAGTAGCAGACGGCGGCCGCACTACCTTTCGCCTCTCTCGGGTTGTCGTCGGAGGCTTCCGCCCGCTGTCCTGCTGGAAATGGCGGAGGTCGTCGTGTCGCATCGTTTGCTGTCCGTAGCGCTGCTCGTGGTCGCACTGCTGGTGCTGTCCGCATCTCCCGCGCTCGCGGCCGAGTGCCGCCAGACCCTCGACGACTTCAATCGCCCGGACGACACCAACCTTGGCCCGAACTGGACCGAGCGCGTCGGGGACTTCGCGATCGTGAGCCAGCGCGCCGACCATTCGGCTGGTGGCTTCGGACTGATGACCTTCAACGGCGGACCATCCGCTCCTACGGCGGTCTGTGCGGACATCGTCAACGGGTTCTATGCGGGCCTCGTGCTGCGGTACACGGCCGTCAACGACAACTACTTCATCAAGTTCCAGGACGGCAGCGGCGATGGTGAGCTCGACAGGGCGTTCTTCTACCTCGGCAACCAGACCGGAAGCGGCGCGACCCCTGGTGTGCATTTCATCACTCCGTTCTCCGCCGCTCGGGTCTATGCCACGGTCAGCGGTACCACCGTCACCGTCCAGATCGACCGCAGCTTCGACGGCATCACGGACGAGACGATCAGCTCGACGTACAACGTCGGCAGCGGGAACGGCACGGGATACGGGGTCGTTGGGTTCTCCGGCGGGATGGTCGACAACTTCGGCGTCTCGAACGGGGCACCGGCAATCACCACCAACGGCAGCGCGCTATCCGTCACCGCGGGCGATCCGGCGACCGCGGTCGATCCGAGCCTCACGGCTGCCGATGCCGAGGATGCCAACCTCGTCTCGGGCCATGTGAGCATCGCTTCGGGCTTCCAGTCCGGTGACGTCCTCGGGTTCGTGGATCAGAACGGGATCAGCGGCTCGTACGACAACGCGACGGGCGTGCTCGCGCTCACCGGCACCGCGACGGTCGCCGACTACGAGGCTGCACTGCGCTCGGTCTCCTACCGCCACGCCGGCGTGGCTCCGTCGGCGTCGAAGACGGTCGCGTTCGAACTCGACGACAGCTTCGGGCTCTCCGATCCCGTGACCCGCACGATCACGGTGGCCGCCGTCAATGCCGCTCCCACGCTCTCCGGCACGGGCGGGACGCTCAGCTACACCGAGAACGAGCCGGCAGCGGTTGTGGACCCGAGCGTGACGGCCGCCGACGCCGACGACGCGAACCTTGCGTCCGCGCGCGTGCGGATCGCCTCCGGATTCGAATCCGGTGACGTCCTCGGGTTCGCCGATCAGAACGGGATCAGCGGATCCTATGACGGCGCGAGCGGCGTGCTGTCGCTGGGCGGCAGCGCGACCGTCGCTGCGTATCAAGCGGCGCTGCGATCGATCACGTACCGTCACGCCGGCGGCACGATCTCGACGACCGGCAGGTCGATCGAGTTCACGGTCAACGACGGTCAACTCGATTCGAACAGCCTCGCGCGCGCCGTCAGCATCACGGCCGTGGACGACGCCACAGCCGTGGACACCACCGGCCCCGCGATCGTGGTCCCGTCCGCGAACCGGACGCGCACGCTGAGCTCCGTGGGCCGGGTCCGGTTCCCGTTCGGCACGTCGCGCGAGGCCGTGACCGGCACGATCTCGCTGAAGCGCGGCGCCCGGACGCTCGGCGCGGCGCGCTTCCGAGCCGCGCTCGGTCGCGCCGCGAAGCCCCGGATCCGGCTGACCACGGCAGCGAAGCGGATCCTCGCGCGGCACCGCAGACTCAAGGTGCGGGCCACGATCACGATGCGCGACGCCGCCGGCAACGCGACCGTGCGGATCTACACGTTCGCGCTCAAGGCGCGGAGGCGCTAGTCAACGCCGGGGCGAACAGCGCCTCGAGCTGGCGCTCGAGCGGCTCGTCGCCGACCTCGCGCACCTCGAGCGGGAGGCCGAGGCTCGCCGCCGCCCGCTCGGCCGCGGCGCGCGTCGCCGGCGTCGCATGCTGCGCGAGCCAGACGACCCGCCGGTAGTGGCCGAAGTACGCGTCGCGAAGCTCGGGATGGCGGTCGAGGCCGAGCTCGCGCAGCACCGTGTGCTCGAACGTGCGGGCGAGGAAGTCGGTCAGCAGGTAGGTGCCGGGCTCCTGGTCGAGCGCGGCCTGCGCCTCGGCGCCGCCGAGCACGTCGTAGCAGTGGGCGCCCGCCAGCCGCCGGATGCCATGACGGTCGAGCACGGCGTCGAGGGCGCCGTAGGTGCCGCAGTCGGCGTACGCCACGGCGAGCTCGTCGTAGCGCCCGCGCAGTCGCTCCAGCGCCGCCTCGACCTCCCCCGCGATCCGCTCGGGCCGGTTGTGCAGCAGCGCCGGCAGCGGATGCACGTCGATCTCCCAGCCGCGCCGCCGCGCCAGCACCTGCACGTGCACGGCCAGCGCCCCACAGGCGATGACTCCGACGCGGGTCATCCGGGGAAAGCCAATTGGTCGATGAACAGGTCGTTGAAGTCCTGGCGGCCGGAGAGCTCGACGTACTCGACCTCGCGCACGATCGAACGCGCCTCGGCGCGCTCGCGGACGCTCAGCGCGGCCATCTTCGCTCCCTCGCTGGCAACGTTGCCGGCGGAGACGATCCGCGGCAGCGCGAGCCGCGGGACGAGCCCGATCCGGACCGCGCTCGCGGGCGACAGGTAGGCGCCGAAGCTCCCTGCCAGAAGCACCTGCGAGATGTCGTCGGCCGTGACCCCGAGCTCGGTCAGCAGGATCTGCCAGCCCGTGGCGATCGACGCCTTGGCGAACTGCAGCTCGCGCACGTCGCGCTGCGAGAGGTAGACCGAGTTCGCCGGGTCGTCGCCGCGCCAGTGCATGACGAAGACGCGCTCCTCGCCGATCTTGGTCAGCCGCTCCGCCAGCATCGGCGCCAGCTCGGCGGCGTCCTCGTCGGGCACGTAGCGGCCGGAGTGGTCGAGCAGCCCGGCCCCGACCAGCGCCGCGACACAATCGACCAGGCCGGAGCCGCACAGCCCGACCGGCTCGACGTCGCCGATCACCTCGAGCTCGAGGTCGCCGTCCGTGACCCGCACGCCTTCGATCGCGCCGTCGGCCGCGCGCATGCCGCAGCGGATCTGCGCGGCCTCGAACGCGGGGCCGGCGGGCGCGGCGGTCGCGAGCACGCGCTCCTGGCTGCCGAGCGCGATCTCGCTGTTCGTCCCCACGTCGATGAACAGCCGCAGCCGCTTGTCACGCGTGAGGCCGGAGGCGAGCATGCCGGCCACGATGTCGCCGCCGACGTAGGCGCCGAGCGACGGGAACACGACCGCGGGCGCGCGCGGGTGAACGATCACGCCGAAGTCGGCGGCCATGGCGGGCGGGAGGTCGTGGGCGGCGACGATGAACGGCGCCATCGACAGCGGCTCCGGGTCGATCCCGAGCGCGATCTGGATCATCGTGACGTTGCCGACGACGACGATCTCGTAGACCTCTTCGGGGGCGACGCCGCCCTCTTCGATCACCTCGCGCGCGAGCTGCGAGAGCGTCTCGTGCGCGCGCGCCTCGAGCGCGCCGAGCGCCTGGTCGTCGAGCATCGTGGCCGACACGCGCGAGATCACGTCGGCGCCGTACGGCTGCTGGCGGTTGAGCATCGACTGCACCGCCGCGGGCGTGCCCGTCTCGAGGTCGAGCAGCGTCGCCACGACCGTCGTCGTGCCGAGGTCGAACGCGATCGCGAAGCGGCGCGTGGTGGTGTCGCCCGGCTCGATCGCGATCAGCACGTCGTCGCAGACGACCGCCGTGACGTCGAAGAACGCCTCGCGCAGGATCTTTCCGAGCGTGCGCACGACGTCCAGCTCGATCCGCGGCTCGAGGTCGTCGAGCGCCTCGAGCACGCGCGCGACATCGGAGCGCTGGTCCTCCAGCGTCGGCTCCTCCAGCACGAGGTGGCGCTTCTGCACCGCCGGGCGCAGGATCACGTGGCGGCCGACGCCGACGAGCGCCGCCTTCGGCCGCGTCTGCAGCGGCGGCACGTGCACGAGCAGGTCCGCGCGCGCCTCCGCGCGGCACGCCAGCCGCCACCCCTCGCGCAGCTCGTCGGGGCTGAACGCGCGCGGGTCCACGGCGCCGATCGGCACGTCACCCTCGTCGATCCGCACCTTGCACTTCTTGCACGTGCCGTGGCCGCCGCAGGTCGAGTCGATCGCGATGCCGTTCCAGCTCGCCGCGTCGAAGATCGGCGTGCCGGCCGGCACGCGCACGTCGGCGCCGTCGGGCTCGAAGCGCAGGCGAACGCGTGAGGGTCCCGAGGGTTCGGAAGGGGTCAGACCCCCTGCCTCAGCGGCTTGGTCGAGCGCAGTTGGCAGGGGGTCTGACCCCTGCCGCGTCACGGCGACCCCTGGCGCGTCACGACGTGGCCGCGGCCGCCTGGCGCGCCCGGTGGGCGGCGATCCAGCTCGTGCCCCACGGATCGTGGCCGAGCAGCAGGTCGGCGGCGCGCACGCTCTCCACACACACGGGCGCGGTGTTCATGATCGCGCTGGTCAGCCCGGCGGCCATCGCCATCGGCAGGAACGCCGCGTTGAGGACGTGCCGCTGCGGCAGCCCGAACGACACGTTCGACGCCCCCAGCGACATGTTCACGCCGAGCTTGTCGCGGATCAGCGAGATCGTCTCGAGCGTGGTCGTCACCGCCTCGGTGTCCGCCCCCACGGTCATCGCGAGCGGGTCGATCACGACGTCCTCGGGCGGGATCCCGTGGTCGCCGCACGCCGACACGATCTTGGTGGCGATCTCGAGCCGCTGCTGCGGTGTCTCCGGGATGCCCGTCTCGTCGTTGGCGAGGCCGATCACCGCGGCGCCGTAACGGGCGACCAGCGGCAGGATCTCCTCCAGCCGGTCGTCCTCGCCGGTCACCGAGTTCACCAGCGCCTTGCCCTCGTAGACGGCCAGCCCGGCCTCGAGCGCCTCGATCACCGACGAGTCGATGCAGAGCGGGATGTCGGACTCGGCCTGGATCGTCTTGAGCATCGCGGCCAGCAGCTCGGCCTCGTCGACGAGCGGGATGCCGGCGTTGACGTCGAGCACGTCGGCACCCGCCTCGACCTGCGCGTGCGTGTCGACCGCGACCGTGCTCAGGTCACCGCCGCGCAGCTCCTCCGCGAGCTTCTTGCGGCCGGTCGGGTTGATCCGCTCGCCGATGATGCAGAACGGGTGGCCGGCGCCGATCGTGACGGTCTTGGAGGCCGAGCGAAGAACGGTGTCCATCAGGCCGGCACCGCCGAGCGGCGCTGCTCGATCAGCTGCTTGGCCTTCTTGACGGCGGACGAGGCATCGGCCGAGTAGCCGTCGGCCCCGACCGCGTCGGCGTACTCCTGCGTGACCGGCGCGCCGCCGACCATCACGATCACGTTGTCGCGGATCCCAGCCTTGTTGAGCGCGTTGATGTTGGCCTTGAACATCGGCATCGTCGTGGTCAGGAAGGCGGAGAAGCCGACCACGTCGGGCGCGTGCTCGTTGATCTGCTCGACGAACCGCTCCGGCGGCACGTTCACGCCGAGGTCGATCACCTCGAAGCCGGCCCCCTCGAGCATGATGTTGCAGAGGTTCTTGCCGATGTCGTGCACGTCGCCCTTGACCGTGCCCATCAGGAACTTCCCGATCGGCTTCGCGCCGCTCTCCGCGAGCAGCGGCCGCAGGATGTCGAGCGCACCCTGCATCGCGCGCGCGGCGATCAGCATCTCCGGCACGAAGTAGTCGCCGCGCTCGAACCGCGCGCCGACCTCCTCGAGCGACGGGATCAGCGCCTCGTACAGCATCCGCTCGGGGTCGAGGTCGTCTTCGAGACCGTCCTCGACGCCCTTCTTCACCGCGGGGGCGTTGCCGACGAGGGTCTCGTCGTACAGCATCTGGAGAAGCTCGTCATGCGTCATGCGGCTTGCGCTCCCTTGTCGTGGTCGCCCAGCCGCGCGCCGAGCGCCTGGGCCTCGTGGATCAGTTGCGGGCGAAGCTCAGCCACGCGCTCCGCGCCCAGGCGCAGCGTCGGGCCGGAGATCGCGAGCGCCGCCAGGACCTCGTGGCCGGCGCCGAAAACGGGTGCGGCGAGCGAGGAGAGCCCGACCTCGAGCTCGTCCATCGCGGTCGCGGAGCCGTCGAGCCGGACCGTGGCGATCTCGGCCGCGAGCGCGTCGCGGTCGACGATCGTGAGCGGCGTCAGCGGCTCGAGCGGCGCGGTCGGCAGCTCGGCGCCGCCGTAGGCGAGCAGCACCTTGCCGACGGCGGTGCAGTGGTAGGGCACGCGGCGGCCGATCCACTGCCCCGTGCCGAGGTAGTGGCGGCTCTCGATCTGGGCGACGTGGTCGACGCCGAGCGGCGTCGGGACCGCGAGGTTGATCGTCTCGTCGCTGGCGGCCGACAGCACGTGCAGGTGCGGCTGGGCGAGCTCGGCCAGGTGACGGTCGACGAGGCCGCGGTGGGCGAAGCGCAGCAGCACCGGGCCCGGGCCGAAGCTGCCGCGGCGCCCGCGCTGCTGCACGAGGCCCTGGCGCTCGAGCGCGCTCAGCAGGCGTGAGGCGGTGCTCTTGGGCAGCGACGCGTCGCCCGCGAGCTCGCCGAGGCCGCGCGGGCGCTCCGCCTCGAGCACGAGCGTCAGCAGCTGCGCCGCGCGATCGATCGCGAGCGTGCCCGACGACCCGGTTCGACTAGGTTGGAACTGTTGTTCCACGATGGATATATTAGGCTCGCCCGGGACACCGCGTCAAGCGCCGGCCCTCCGCGGGCGCGGCCTCGAGGAGGCTTCATGTTCGTCAACTCCATGCCGCGCTACGAGATCCTCTCCGGCGAGGCGATGGACGTGCTCGACCGCGGCTGGCGCCGGCTCGTGTCGGAGCTCGGGGTCGAGTTCCTGCTGCCGGAGGCGGTCGAGCTGTTCCGCAAGGCCGGCCAGACCGTCGAGGGCGAGCACCTCGTCAAGTTCGACCCGGACTTCATCCTCGAGCAGGTCGCGCTCGCGCCGCGCGAGTTCGAGCTGCAGGCGCGCAACCCGGCGCAGTCGGCGCATATCGGCGGCGACAACATGGTGTTCTCGGCCGTCTACGGCCCGCCGTTCGTGCGCGAGGGCGCCGTCCGCCGTGACGCGACGATGGCCGACTTCGAGAACTTCGTGAAGCTGTCGCAGTCGTTCCCCGAGCTCGACTCGCCCGGCGGCACGATCGTCGAGCCGAACGACACGCCGCTCGACTCGCGCCATCTCGACATGGTCTACGCGCTGCAGACGCTGTCGGACAAGCCGTACATGGGCTCGGTGATCTCCGGCCCGAACGCGGTCGACACGATCAAGATGGGCGAGATCGTGTTCGGCGGCCCGGAGGCGCTGCAGCGCGCGCCGGTGTCGATCTCGCTGATCAACTGCAACTCGCCGCTGCGCTGGGACGACCGGATGCTGAGCGCGATGGTCGAGTACAACCGCGCGAACCAGGCGGTCGTGATGACGCCGTTCCTGCTGATGGGCGCGATGTCGCCGGTGTCGATCCCGGCGACGCTCGTGCAGCAGATCGCCGAGGCGCTGACCGGCATCGCGCTCTGCCAGCTCGTGCAGCCGGGCTGCCCGTGCGTGTTCGGCTCGTTCCTCTCGAACACCGACATGCAGTCGGGCTCGCCCAGCTTCGGCACGCCGGAGTCGGCGATCGGGCTGCTGTGCACGGGCCAGATCGCGCGCCGCTTCGGGCTGCCGTTCCGCAGCGGCGGCGGGCTGACCGCGAGCCAGACGCCGGACGCGCAGAGCGCCTACGAGGCGCTGATGACCCTCCTCCCCACCTTCCTGGCCGGCACGAACTTCGTCATGCACTCGGCCGGCTGGCTGGAGGGCGGCCTCGTGTCCGGGTACGAGAAGTTCATCATCGACATCGAGCTGCTGCGGATGCTGCGGCACGAGTTCACGCCGCTCGAGATCGACGAGGCGAGCCTGGCCTTCGGCGCCCACGAAGAAGTCGGCTCGGGCGGGCACTTCCTCGGCGCCGCGCACACGCTCGAGCGCTTCCGCGAGTGCTTCTACCGGCCGCTGCTGTCGTCGACCGAGAACTTCGACCGCTGGTCACGCAACGGCGGCCTCGACGCGGCCGCGCGCGCGGAGAAGATCTGGCGCGACACCCTCGACGCGTACGAGGAGCCGCCGCTCGACGACGCGGTCCGCACGGAGCTGCAGGAGTACGTGATCCGGCGACGGGCGGAGCTGGGGGACTGAGCACGTGGCCGCCGTCGACGGGCTGATCGCGGAGCGGGCGTACGCCGAGATGCGCGAGCGCATCGTGACGCTGCGCCTGCCGCCCGGGACGCTGCTGCGCGAGGACGAGCTGATGAGCGAGCTGGGGATCGGCCGCACCCCGTTGCGCGAGGCGGTCAAGCGGCTCGCGCTCGAGAACCTGGTGGCCGTGCAGCCGCGCAGCGGCACGTTCGTCACGAGCGTCGACGCAGCCGACATCGTGCACATCTCCGAGGTGCGCGCCGAGCTCGAGGCGCAGGCGGCCAGCCTCGCGGCGCAGCGGATGGACGACTCCCAGCGCGAGCGCGCCGAGGCGATGCTCGAGCAGGTGCAGATGCTCGAGCGAGCGGCCGACGCCGACGCGCTGATGCACCTCGACGAGTCGATCCACCGGCTCGTGTGGGAGGCCTCGCGCAACCCGTACCTGATCGAGACGCTGGAGCGCTACTTCGTGCTCTCGCTGCGCGTCTGGTACGTCGTGCTCGACCGCGTGCCTGGGCTCGGAGCGGCGGTGTTCGACCAGGCGCAGATGCTGGAGGCGATCCTCGACCGCGACCCGGACCGCGCACACGCGCTGATGCGCGAGCACGTGCAGGCGTTCGAGCGCGAGATCGTGGCGGCCTTCGGCGAGTAGTACTAGAGGAAGACGACCGTCCGGTTGCCGTGCAGCAGGACGCGGTCCTCGAGGTGCCAGCGCACGGCACGCAGGAGCACGATCCGCTCGAGGTCGGCGCCGGTGCGCACGAGCGACTCGACACCCTCGCGGTGGGTCACGCGTGCGACGTCCTGCTCGATGATCGGGCCGGCGTCGAGCTCCTCGGTGACGTAGTGCGCCGTCGCGCCGATGATCTTCACGCCGCGCTCGTGTGCCCGCGCGTACGGGTCGGCGCCCGCGAAGGCAGGCAGGAACGAGTGGTGGATGTTGATGATCGGCGTCCGCACTGCCCCGAGGAAAGTCGGGGTGAGGATCTGCATGTAGCGCGCCAGCACGATCAGGTCGAACGAGCCGCCGAGCAGGTCCAGCATCGCGCGCTCGGCCTCCGCCTTGGCCTCGCGGTCGACCGGTACGTGCTCGAAGTGGACGTTGAAGCGAGTGGCCTCGGACGCCAGGTCGGGATGGTTGGAGATCACGAGCGGGATGTCGGCGTACAACTCGCCACGGCGCCAGCGCCACAGCAGCTCGGCGAGGCAGTGGTCGTAGCGCGAGACGAGGATCGCGACGCGCTTGCGCCGCGACGCGTAGTGCATCCACCACTCCATGCCGAGCGGCTCCGCCACCGCGGAGGCGAACGCGGCCTCGAAGGCCTCGGCGTCGTCCTCGAGCCCGTCGAGCTTGAACTCGGTGCGCATGAAGAACGCGCCGCCCTCCGGGTCGGTCGTGTGCTGGTCGGACTGGAGGATGTTCGCCCCGCGGTCGCGCAGGAACTGCGAGATCGCGGCGACGATCCCCGGGCGGTCCGTGCACGAGACCAGCAGCCGCCCGACGCCCTCGTTCACGCCGCCAGCCGCTCGATCGCCTGCTGCCGCCATCGCTCGGTGCGCTCCAGCTCGTTGAACGTGTAGAAGTGGAAGCCCGCGACGTTCGCCTCGGGGTCGGCCAGGGTCGGGCCGAGCCGGCGGATCAGCGGCTCGGGCGTGAACGTCCGGGTCACCAGCCGGCGCAGCCACGAGCGGTGGGCGCGCAGGAAGCGCGCGGACTCGCCAAGGCCGATCTTCATCGAGATCCGCACCAGCTTCGCGTTGTCGACGATGCCCGGCAGTCCGATCCAGATCGGCAGCGTCGTCCCGCGCGCGCGCACGCGCACGATCCAGGTCCGGATCGTCTCCGGGTCGAAGCAGATCTGGCTGACGATGTAGGTCGCGTGCGGCTCCTTCTCGAACATCGCCTGGATCGTCGTCTCGTCGTCGATCAGGTGGTGGCTCTCGGGATAGCCGGTGATCCCGAGGTCGGTGAAGGCGCCACGCAGGTCGTCCATCGCGACCAGCAGCGACGCCGCGCTCGGGAACTGGCCGGGCTCCTTCGCGTCGCCGGCCGGCACGAACGCCTCGTGCACGCCGGCCGCGGTCAGCCGCTGCACGATCTCGCGCAGGTGCGCGGCGTCGCGCACCAGCCGGGCCGACAGGTGCGGGACGACCTCGTAGCCGTGCCCCGCCAGGTGCTCGGCGACCGCCAGCGTCGTGTCCAGCCCGCGCGACGGCGACGCGGTCACGGTCACCTTCACGGAGCGCGGCACGTGCGCCAGCACCAGCTCCTCGATCCCGTCCAGGGGCAGGACCTCGTAGCGCGGGTGCTCGAGGTGGTCGAGCAGGGCCGTCACACGGTCAGGGTCACGGTCTGCAGCTCGGTGAAGCTCTCCATCACGTGGCTGCCGCCGACGCGCCCGATCCCGCTGTCGGTGCCCGCGCGGCCACCGAACGGCAGGTGCGCCTCCCAGTAGTTGGACGACTCATTGATGTTCACCCAGCCGGTGCGAACCGAGTCGGCGAACCGCAGGCCGTCGCCGAGGTTGCGCGTGAAGATCGCCGACAGCAGCCCGTACGGCGACGCGTTGGTCTGCTCGATCGCCTCCTCGAGCGAGGAGATCGACACGACCGGGGCGATCGGGCCGAACGTCTCCTCCGTCGCCACGCGCGAATCCGCCGGCACGGCGTCGAGCACCGTGGGCGCCCAGTACAGGTCGGTCGGGAACCCCTCGACGCGCGAGCCGCCGGCCACGACGGCTGCGCCGCGATCGACCGCGTCGGCCACGTGCTCGTCCATCTTGTCCGCGACGCCGGCGTTGTTGACCGGGCCCATCGTCGTGGCGTCGTCGAACGGGTCGCCGAGCAGGATCGTCTCGGTCACCGTGCGCGCCAGCCGGTCGACGAACTCGTCTCGCACGGCCTCGTGCACGAGGATCCGCTCGCCCGCCGTGCAGCTTTGACCGGCGCACAGGAAGCAGGCCGCCACCACGGCCTCGACCGCGCGCTCGACATCCGCGTCGTCCATGACTACGACCGGGCCGTTGCCGCCCATCTCGATGACCACGGCCTTACCTGCCGCCGCGGAGGCGACCGAGCGCCCCGTCGGGGTCGAGCCGATGAAGGCGACGGCGCGCGTGCCGGGATTGCGGGCGATCTCGTCGCCGACGAGTGGCCCTGGGCCGGTGACGAGGTTGACCACGCCCGGGGGCAGATCCGCCTCCGCCATGCACTCCGCGAGCGCGACGGCACAGATCGCCGTCGTCGGCGCCGGCGTCCACACCACCGTGTTGCCGGCCGCCAGCGCCGGCGCGAGCAACTCGGCCGGCATCGTGTACGGCCAGTTCCAGGGCGTGATGATCCCGACCGCACCGCGCGCGCGGCGCACCAGCATCACGCGCTTGCCGGCGGAGAACGAGTTCGGCAGCTCGCCGCCGAGGCGCTTGGCGTCCTCGGCCGCCATCCGCCAGTACTCGACGAGCTCGTCGACCTCGTCGTAGGCCTCCGTGCGCAGCGGCTTGCCCTGGTCGAGCGTGAGCGTGCGCGCCAGCTCGTCGCGGCGGCCCTCGATCACGTCCCCGACCGCGTGCATCTTCGCCGCCCGCTCGAACGCGGTCAGCCGCGACCAGCCCTCGAACGCCCGGTTGGCGGCGTCGATCGCCCGCTGCGCGTCGCCGCGGTCGCCCTGCGGCACGGTGCCGAGCACCTCGCCGGTGGCCGGGCTCGTGGTTTCGACGGTCTCGCCAGACGCGGCCGGCCCCCACTCGCCGTCCACGAACATGCTGTGGGTCTTCGTCTGCGTCGAGCTCACGACGAGCGCACCGCCTGCGGCGCGCTCGCGCGGTCGTCGGCCTTGATCATCTGCGCGCACTTCTCGCCGATCATCATCGTCGTGATGCACGGGTTGATGGCCGGGAGGAACGGCATGATCGACCCGTCCGCAATCCGCAGCCCCTGAACGCCCTTCACGCGCAAACCCGGGTCGACGACCGCGTCGGGGTCGTCCGGCGCGCCCATCCGCGCCGTGCACGCCGGGTGGTAGACGGTGTTGTGGGTCTTGTGGAAGTAGTCGATGATCTCGTCGTCGGTGGTGGCGTCCGGGCCGGGCGCCAGCTCGCGCGCGATCCACTCGCCGAGGGCCGGCTGATCGGCGATCTTCTTGGCGAGCCGGACACCGGCGAGCATCACGCGCTCGTCGTGGCCCTCCGGGTCGGTGAAGTAGCGCGGGTCGACGCGCGCGCGGTCGCGGAAGTCGGGCGAGCGCAGCCGCACGGTGCCGCGCGAGCGGCCGCGGCAGACGTTCGGCGTCAGGCAGAACGCGCTCTCCGCGGTCGGGTAACCCCAGCGCACGGTGTTCATGTCGAACGGGACCGACCCGTAGTGCATCATCAGGTCGGGCCGGTCGAGGCCGTCCTCGGTCGCGTGGAAGAGGCCGATCTCCCACCACTGGGTCGACCGCGTCACCATCGGCTTCGCGGCCTCCCACATCACGATCCCCTCGACGTGGTCGTCGAGGTTGGCGCCGACGCCGGGGCTGTCGACAATCACGTCGATCCCGAACTCCTGCAGCTGGTCGCCCTGACCGATGCCGGAGAGCATCAGCAGCTTCGGCGTGTCGATCGAGCCGCACGAGAGGATCACCTCGCGGCGGGCGCCGACGGTCGTGTGGGTGAACAGGTCCGGGTTCAGGTACTCGACCGCGCGCGCCCGCTTGTCCTCGTCGAGCACGATCCGCTTGACCCAGCAGCCGGTGCGGATCTTGAGGTTCGGCCGCGAGTCGAGGATCGGGTGCAGGTAGGCGTGCGAGGAGGACATCCGGGTGTTGTCGGCGGACGCGTTGATCTGGAACCAGCCGGCGCCGTCGATCACCGTGTGGCCCTCGTTGAAGCGAGTCGTCGGCAGGCCGGCCTGCGCGGCGGCCTCGAGCACGGCAACGCCGCACGGGTCGTCTGGCGGCACGGTGCGGATGTTCACCGGGCCCGAGCGGCCGTGGTGGTCACCAGGCCCGTCGTTGGTCTCGAGCCCCTTGATCAGCGGCCAGCACTCGTCGGCGCTCCAGCCCTCGCAGCCCATCGCCGCCCACTCGTCGAGATCCTCGCGCGGCGTCCAGAACGCGATGCACGAGTTGTGCGACGAGCAGCCGCCGAGCACACGGGCGCGCGCGTGACGCAGGAAGCTGTTGCCCTTCTCCTGCGGCTCGACCGGGTAGTCCCAGTCGTAGCCGGAGTCGAGCAGGAACATCCAGTCGTCGAGCCGCAGGATCGCCGGATCGTCGACGTCCGACGGTCCGGCTTCGAGCAGGCAGACCGTGACGTTCGGGTCCTCCGACAGGCGCGCGGCCACGACGGCTCCCGCCGTCCCCCCTCCGGCGACGACGTAGTCGAACTCCTGCATGGCGCTCTCCTCTCGGGTCAGTCGGCTCCGCCCGCCATGACCGGCGGCGCCGTCTCGGGCGCGTCGGAGGCATGGGAGGCGAGCGTCCCGGTCTTGTGGCGCTGCACGAACCAGTAGTACGCGAAGCCGCCGCCCATCACGATGCCGACGAACAGGACGCCACCCCACTTCAGGTACCAGTGGAAGGGCTCCACCGCGTTGTAGATCGACGCGCGCGGCCAGATCAGGTTGATCGCCATGAACAGGCCCCAGATGACGGCGAGGACGTTCACGAGCATGCCCCAGCGGCCGAGCGTGAAGTAGCCCGGTTGCGCGTCCGTCGATCGCCACTTGCCCTTCAGGCGCGCGATCAGCATCGGCCCGGTCACGAGCAGGTAGGCGATGTAGATCATGATGATCCCGATCGAGGTGATCACCGTGAAGATCTGCGGCTGATTGATGTTGACCAGCAGGATCGCGATCGCGAGCACGCCGACGATGACGGCCGGGATGATCGGCGTGCGGGTCTTCGGGTGCACCCGGGCGAGGTGATCGCCGGCGGGCAGGTTGTTGTCGCGCGCCATCGCGAACATCATCCGCACCGTCGCGGTGTGGACCGCGAGGCAGCAGACCGTGATCGCGATCACGACGCACCACAGGAAGACGTCGCCAACCGTGTTGCCGAGGACGTCGAGGATGATGAACTGGAGGCCGCCGACGCCGATCTCGGGGTCGTTGATGTTCGTCACCGACATGAGCGCGAACAGGAGGATCGCGCCGCCGATGAAGAACGAGGCGACGAGCGCCCGCAGGATCGCGCGCGGCGCGTTCTTGCGCGGGTTGTGCGATTCCTCGCCGAGCGAGCTCGCGGTGTCGAACCCGTACATGACGTAGGCGGAGGCCAGCGAGGCCGCGAGGAACGCGCCGAGGTAGCCGAGGTCCCAGTCGGCGCCGAGGCCCTGGGTCTCGAACACGACGTCCGGACCGCGCGTGACGTTCACGAGCAGCGCGAGGACGAGCAGCACGGCGGCGATCAGCTCGATCGCCACGCCGGTGCTGTTGATCCGCGACATCAGCTTGACGCCGATCGCGTTGATGATGGTCGTGAAGATGATCAGGACGCTGGCGAGGATCACCGCGTTGACCGCGAAGTCGTGCGGCCCGGACCCGTCGCCGTAGAACTGGAAGAAGGGGTCGATCACCGGCAGCGTGATCTGGTACGCCAGCGCGACGGCCGCGACGGTGACAATCGACGCGGTGAGCATCATCCAGCCGGCGAGCCAGGCCACGTGCGGCGTACTCAGCCGCTTCGACCAGTTGTAGATCGAACCGGCGATCGGATAGCGCGAGGCGAGCTCGCAGAAGCAGAGCGCGACCATCAGCTGGCCGAAGAACACCAGCGGCCATGACCACCAGTACGCCGGGCCGCCGAACGCGAAGCCGAAGTAGAACAGCTGGAACGTGCCGGTGAGGATCGAGATGTAGCTGATCCCCGCCGCAAACGTGGCGAAGCTCCCGAGCGAACGGTCGAGCTCCTGCTTATAGCCGAACTCCGCAAGCTCGGCGTCGTCGCCGGAGCGTCCCTCAACCGTCGCGCTCATCCCGTCCCCTTCTCATCGCACCCTTTCCGGCAGCCCTCCGAAGCCGGATCCAAGTGGCGCGAGTATCGCCACGCCCGGTGCCGGTGTCAAGAAATTGATATATCTGAGATTCGCGTGCAGGACGTGGCCGAATTCCTCGCTCCGCACCCGCCCTTCGACGCGCTCGAGCCCGCGGACCTGCAGCGCGTCGCGGAGGCGGCTGAAATCGAGCGGCATGCCGCGGGGAGCGAGATCTTCCAGCAGGGCGCCGGACCGGTCGAGCATGTGTGGGTGGTGCGCAGCGGCGCGGTCGAGATCATGCACGACGGCCGCGTGCTCGACCTGCTCGGCCCTGGTGAGCTGTTCGGCCACGCCTCGATGCTCTCCGGCCTGCCGACCGGGTTCGCGGCGGTCGCGGCCGAGGAGACGGTCTGCTACCGCATCCGCGCGGCGATGGCGCTGCCGCTGCTCGCGCGGCCGGCCGGCCTGCGGTACGTGACGCGCTCGCTGCTGCAGTCGCCCGGCGCGGCGCCCGAGCCGGTGGCCAACCCGGCGCTGCGGCCGGTGGCCGAGCTGATGCGCTCGCCGCTCGTGATCTGCTCGGCGGAGACGCCGATCCGGGAGGCGGCGCGGCTGATGGCGGACGCGGCCGCGACGTCGGTCGTCATCGACCTCGGCGACGGCACGCTCGGGATCATGACCGACCGCGACCTCCGCTCCCGCGTGGTGGCCGCAGGGGTCGACACGGGCGCGCCGGTCGTGCGAGCGATGAGCGCGCCCGCGTACACGGTCGCTGCCGACCGGCTCGGCGGCGAGGTGTTGCTGGACATGCTCGACCGCTGCCTGCGCCACTTCCCGGTCGTGTCCCCCACCGGCGAGGTGATCGGCGTCGTCGAGGACTCGGACCTGGTGGCGGTCGGCACGCGCAGCTCGTTCCACCTGCGCGCGGCGATCGCCCGCGCCGCGACGCTCGCCGACCTCGTGAGCGCCGCCGCCGGCGTGATGCCCTCCGTGATCGCGCTGCACGATGCGCGCGTGGCGGCGACCGACATCGCCGCGATCCAGTCGGTCGTGATGGACGCGCTCACGCGCCGCCTACTGGAGCTGACGGTCGCCGAGTCGGGTGCGCCGGCGTCGTTCTCGTGGATCGCGCTCGGCAGCGTCGCGCGGCGCGAGGCCGTTCCGTCGTCGGACGTCGACTGCGCGCTCGTGTGGCTCTCCGAGGACGAGGATCCGGAGTTGGGCGATGCGCTGCGGGCGATCGCCGCGCGCGTGATCGACGGGCTCACGGCCTGCGGCTTCGCCGCCGACCCGCACGGCGCGGTCGCGACACGCCGGTTGTTCGCCCGCTCAGCCGCTGCGTGGAGGGCCGCCGCCGACAGCTGGATCGAGAACCCGACGCAGGAGAAGGCGCTGATCCTGGTCTCGCTCGTGGTCGACGGCCGACCGGTGTGGGGCGTCCGCACGGCGCCGCCGGTGCCCGACGCCTTCCGCGACACACGGCGCAACCCGGAGCTGCTGCGGCTGCTGGCGAAGTTCGCGCTCTCACACCGGCCGCCCACCGGCTTCCTGCGCGGCCTCGTGGTCGAGGACTCGGGCGAGCACCGCGGCCGGCTCGACCTCAAGCACGGTGGAATGGTCCCGATCGCCGACCTCGCGCGCTGGGCCGGCCTCGCCGCGGGCGTCATGCACGGCTCGACCATGACGCGGCTGCGCGCCGCGGCCGACGCCGGCACGCTCGAAGCCGAGGACGCCCGGCTGCTCGAGGAGGCGTTCGAGCTGATCTTCGCCCTGCGGCTGACCCACCAGGTCGAGCAGCTCAAGGCCGACGAGAAGCCGGACGACTTCCTCGATCCGGCCGCGCTCAGCCCGCTCACCCGCAGCTCGCTGAAGGAGGCGTTCCGCGCCGTCGCCGGAGTACAGAAGCGAATCGGCGTCGACCTCCGCCTCGGCGTGCGCTAGGGGTCGATCGCCTCGGCGAGCAGCGTTGCGAGGTCGACGACGCGCATGTCGCTCCCGCTGCTGCGCACGCCGTCGTCGAGCATCACGGTGCAGAACGGGCACGCGACCGCGAGCGTCTCGGCGCCGGTCTCGGTTGCCTGGCGCACGCGCTCCTCGTTGATCGGGCCGGCGCGCTCCTCCATCCACATGTGCGCGCCTCCCGCGCCGCAGCAGAACGTGTTCTTCTCGCGCCGTTCCATCTCGACCGGCTGGCCGACGGCGGCGGCCAGCTCTCGCGGCTGCGCGCGCACGTCGTTGTGGCGGGCCAGGTAGCAGGAGTCGTGGTAGGTGATCGTCTGCTCCCCCACGGTCGGCGACAGCCGGCCCTCGCGCACCAGCTCGGCGAGCATCTCGGTGTGGTGGACGACCTCGTAGCGCCCACCGAAGTCGGGGTATTCGTGCGCCAGCGTGTTGAAGCAGTGCGGGCAGCTCGCGACGATCTTCGTGACTCCCGCCTCGCCGAGCGTCGCGACGTTCTGCTCGGCGTAGGACTGGAACACGAACTCGTTGCCCATCCGGCGCGCCGGATCGCCCGTACAGGCCTCGCGCGGGCCGAGGATGGCGAAGTCGACGCCCGCCGCCTTCAGCAGCTTCGCCGTCGACTGCGCGGTCTCGCGTGCGCGCTCGTCGAACGACGCGGCGCAGCCGACCCAGTAGAGGACCTCGGGTGGAGCGTCACCCGGCTCGAGCACGCGGACGTCCAGGCCCTCCGTCCACGCCGCGCGCTCGGACTGCGGCTTGCCCCAGGGGTTCGCCTGGCGCTCGACATCGCGCAGCATCGGCTCCGCCTCGCTCGGGAAGCGCGACTCGACCATCACCAGATGGCGCCGCAGGTCGAGGATGTGGTCGATCTGCTCGATGTTCACCGGGCACGCCTCGACGCACGCGCCGCAGGTCACGCAGTCCCACACCATCTCCTCCAGCTGCCCGCTGGACGCGACCGCCGGCCCGTCGTACTCCTCGCCCGCGGCGCGCGCGACGAGCGCCTTCGGGCCCTCCTCGAACAGGTGGTCGCGCACGCCCATGACGACGAGCTTCGGCGACAGCGTCTTGCCGGTCGCGAACGCCGGGCAGGCGTCCTGGCAGCGCCCGCACTCGGTGCACGACATCGCGTCCATCATCTGCTTCCACGTGAGGTCCTCGACCGTCCCGATGCCGAAGCGCATCTCCTCCTCGGGCGTGTCTTCGTCGAACCGCAGAGGCTCGAGCCGGCCGCGCGCGCGTGTGCGCCCGAAGTAGACGTTGATCGCCGCGGTGGCGATGTGGAGGTGCTTGGAGTGCGGCAGGTAGGCGAGGAAGCCCAGGATCAGCAGCACGTGCGCCCACGCGAACACCTGCGAGTCGGTCGCGTGGAGGAGGAGCAGCGTCGCCACGATGCCCGCGATCCACGCCAGGATGAGGTCCGCCTCGCCCAGGTGGCTGCCCTCAAAGCGGCGCGGTCGCACGACCTTGCGGATGTAGAACGCGGTCGCCACGCCGATCAGCGCGAGCACGCAGAACACGTCCGAGAGCGCGTCGTACCAGGCCCAGTGCGGAGCCGCGTCGGCGTCGACGATCTCGATCATCGCGAGGAAGATCGCCGGGAACAGGACGATGAAGGCCCAGAAGATGAACGCGTGCATCAGTCCCGGCACCAGCCGCTGGAGCAGCTTGCGCTGGCCGAGGACGACGACCGCCTCCTGCCGCAGCCGCTCCGGGACGTCGTCCGCACGCCCGATGCCCGCCGGCCGGCCCATCCGCACGAGGCGGGTCAACAGCAGGGCGCGGCGGGCGAACAGGCCGCCTGCGACGGCGATGGCGGCGGCGAGCGCGATCGCGCTCGCGATCATGAGCCCCGTACCCGTCGCAGCTCGGCCGTGATCGCCGGGACGATCTCGAGCACGTCACCGACGACCGCGTAGTCGGCGCTGGCCATGATCGGCGCCTCCGGGTCGGAGTTGATCGCCAGCAGCTTCTTCGCTCCCTTGCAGCCGGCCATGTGCTGCGTGGCGCCGCTGATCCCGCACGGGATGTACAGCTCCGGCGCGATCTTCGTCCCGGTCTGGCCGACCTGGTCGGTGTGCGGGCGCCAGCCGGCCATCGTGACCGCGCGCGAGCATCCGACGACGCCGCCTAGCAGCGCGGCGAGCTCCTCGATCGGCGCGAACCCCTCGGCCGAGCCGACGCCGCGGCCGCCGCTGACGACCACCGGGGCGTCGGCGAGCGAGATGCCGCCGCCGGCCTCGTCGATGCGCTCGACCACGCGCACGACCATGTCCTCCGGCCGCAGCTCAGGGCTGAACGTCTCGACCGCCGGCTCGCCGGGCGCGTTCTCGATCGCCACCGCGTGCGGCGCCACCGTCATCAGCTTCACGTCGCCGTGCAGCCGCGCCTCCTCGAGCACGCTGCCGCCCCAGCGCTGGCGCGTGACGTCGTCACCCACCGCCCGCACGACGTTGGCCGCCAGCACGCCTCCGGTCATCACCGCCGCGTGCGCGAGCACCTCGTTGCCGCGGTCGGTACCCGCCGCCACGACGGTCGTCGGAGCCAA
This sequence comes from uncultured Solirubrobacteraceae bacterium, assembly GCA_963792385.1. Taxonomy (GTDB): domain Bacteria; phylum Actinomycetota; class Thermoleophilia; order Solirubrobacterales; family Solirubrobacteraceae; genus DASSUW01. The sequence continues at coordinate 1,123,177 of CAWBVZ010000007.1, forward strand.
CGATGCGATCGCCCGCGCCCACGCCTGCGGCGCGTAATCGTCGATCTCGGCCACGTGCAGCGTGCGCACCCCGGTGACCGCCGGCGCGGCGCCGAACGCGATCGCGTCGACCTCGGCGTCGTAGGCGCGCGCGAACGTCAGCGCCTGCTGCGCGAGCTCGTCGGCGTCCTCGATGAAGACGAGGACGCTCACGCGACCCCCAGCCGCTGGAACAGCTCGACCACGGCGGGCGCGGCCGCCGGGCCCTCGCCGAGCACCTCCGCCTGGCGTCCGCGGCCCTCGGGGACCACCAGCCGCACCATCTCGAGCCGCGGCGCGCGCGGCGCCGGCTGGACCCGCTCGACCGGCTTGCGGCGCGCGCGCAACTTCGCCGGCACCGACGGGTAGCGCGGCAGGTTGATCCCCTCCTTGACCGTCACCACGGCCGGGAGCGGCACGCGATAGACGTCGCGCCCGGTTCCCACCTCCTGCTCGCAGCGCACGTGGCCGTCCTCGACCGCGAGCCCCTTCAGGCCGGTCACGCACGGCCTTCCGAGCGCGTGCGCCACGCGGATGCCGACCTGGTAGCCGCCGGAGTCCGCCGACTCGTTGCCGAAGACGATCAGGTCGGGCTGCTCGTCCTCCGCCGCGATCGCGTCGACGAGCGCGGCCGCCGTCGCCTCGGGGTCCCAGTCGGAGCCGTCGGTCTCGAGCAGGACCGCGCGGTCGGCGCCGATCGCCATCGCGTCGCGCAACTGCTCCTCCGCCTCGGCAGGGCCGAGCGTCATCACCGTGGTCGAGCCGCCATGCGCCTCGACGATTTGCACCGCCTCCTCGACGCCGCACTCCTCGTGCGGGCTGATCGTGAAGCCGAGGTGACGTGTCTCGATCGCGCGCTCGTCGCCGGTGAGGACGATCTTTCCGCCGGTGAGCGGCACGCGCTTGACGCAGACGAGGACGTTCATCACGACCTGATGCGGGCGTTCTCGGGATCGAAGATCGGCGTCGAGCCCACCACCGCAACGGTCACGGGGTACCGCTCGGCCATGTACTCGACGGCCAGCTCGCCACCCTCGACCGCGTGCTCGGGCGGCAGGTAGGCCATCAGGATGTGCTTGCCGACGGACGGCCCCGCCCCGGCCGAGGTCACGAACGACCGGCGGCCCTTGCGGTCGACCAGCGGCTCGCCGTCACGGGTCACGACGGGCTCGCGGCCGAGCATGTAGCGCGGCACGCCGGAGGCGGACGTGTGGTCGTCGACGGTGAGCGTGCACATGATCGCCGCCGGCTCCTGCTCGCGATGGCGCACGTGCGCCTCTTTGCCGACGAAGTCCTGGTCCTTGACCTTCCCCCACGCCATGTCGGCCTCGACGACGTCGTACTCGGCGTCGAGCTCGAAGCCGAACGCCCGATAGCCCTTCTCGATTCGGCCGGTCGTGCCGTAGACCCCGATCCCGGCGGGCACGATGCCGTGCGGTTCGCCGGCCTCCCAGATCGCGTCCCAGAGCCGCGCGCCCTGCTCGATCGGCACGTGCAGCTCCCACCCGAGGTCGCCGACGTAGGAGATCCGGATCGCGAGCACCTGCAGCGAGCCGATCTCGATCGTGCGGCAGCGGGCGAACGGGAAGCCCTCGTGCGACACGTCATCGCCGGTGAGGCTGGAAAGGATGTCCCGCGCGCGCGGCCCCCACAGCCCGATCGTCGCCCAGGCCGACGTGAGGTCGGTGACCTGCGCGCTGTCGTCCGGCACGTGGTCGCGCACCCACTTGAGGTCGGCCATGCCGTGCAGGCCGCCGGTCACCACGCGGAAGTGCTCGTCGCCGAGCCGCAGGATCGTGAGATCGGAGCGGAAGCCGCCGCTCGGGGTCAGCAGCGGTGTGTACACGGTACGCCCGACCGGCACGTCCATCTGGCGCATCGCGACCTGCTGCACGGTCGCGAGCGCGCCGGGGCCCGCGACGTCGAAGATGGCGAACGCGCTGAGGTCGAAGATCGCGGCGCGGTCGCGCATCGCGAGGTGCTCGGCGTTGATGATCGGCGACCACCAGCGCGAGTCCCACTCCGCCGCCCGGCCGTTGACGCCGTACTCGTCGACCAGCTTCGCGTTCGACTCGTACCAGTGCGGGCGCTCCCATCCGGCCGTCTCGAAGAACACGGCGCCGAGCGCCTGCTCGCGGGCGTGGAACGGCGGCAGCCGGACGTCGCGATCCGACGCCCACTGCTCGCCGGGATGGACGATCCCGTAGGTCTTGTTGAAGCCCTCGGCGGCCCGGGCGCGGACGTGCGCGCTCGTCTTCTGGCAGTCGTAGAAGCGCGCGATGTCGGACGACTGGAGGTCGATCTCCGACTCGCCGGAGGTCATCCACTCCGCGACCGCCCGGCCGACGCCCGGTCCCTCCTTGACCCACACGGCGGCCGCCGACCACAGGCCCTTCACCTCCGGCGTCTCGCCGAGCAGCGGCAGCCCGTCCGGCGTCAGCGACAGCAGGCCGTTGATCGCGTACTTGATGCCGACGCTCTCGTCGCCGACGATCTCCGGCATCAGCTCGAGCGCGTGCTCCATCTGGAGCGCGAAGTCGTCCTCGGTGAACGGGAACTCGGTCGGCGACAGCGCCGCCTCCGCGATCGAGGGGATCTCGCTCGGGTCGTGGAGGATCGGGCGGTGGGCGTACGAGCCGATCTCGAGGCCGGTGCCGTCCTGGCGCTCGTACATGTTCGTGTCCATGTCGCGCACGATCGGGAACTCGATCCCCTTCTTCGCGCCGGCGAACCGCGGCACGGGGCCGATGTCGATCATCTGGTGGATCGCCGGCGTCAGCGGGATGACGGCGCCGGCCATGCGGGCGACGAGCGGGCTCCAGACGCCGCAGCAGATCACGACCGTCTCGGCCTCGACGTCGCCGTCGGTGGTCCGGACGCGGCGGACGCGCCCGCGCTCGGTGTCGATCGCGGTGACCTCGACGTTCGGGACGACCGTGAGCGCGCCGGAGGCCTGGGCCTCTTCGCGCATCAGCGTGCCGGCGCGCAGCGAGTCCACGACGGCGACGCCCTCCGAGTAGAAGCCGCCGACGATCACCGACTCGTCGATGAACGGCACCAACTCCTTGATCTCGGCCGGCGTCACGAGCCGCACGCCCTCGACGCCCCAGGCCTTCGCCGAGGCCATCCGGCGGCGCAGCTCCTCCATCCGCTCCTCGGTGCGCGCGACCTCGATGCCGCCGGATTGCGTGAAGACGTCCAGCTCCTTGTACTGGCGCACGCTGTCCATCGTGAGCGCCGTCATCTCGCGCGAGTGGTCGACCGGGAAGATGAAGTTCGACGCGTGGCCGGTCGAGCCGCCGGGGTTCGGGAGCGGGCCCTTGTCCAGCTGCACGATGTCGGTCCAGCCCTGCCGCGCCAGATGGCAAGCGAGCGAGTTGCCGACGATGCCCGCGCCGATGACGACCACACCAGCTGTTCCTGGGAGGCGGCTCATCCGGCGCTGATATATCACATCGGAGGCGTGGAGAGAACTCCACAACCGGCACTTGGCCTGCCTTCTCCACCCGGGAATACTGCGGGCCATGCCGACACGCAGCGCGACGTTCGCCGTCGTTTTCGCCCTGGCCATGCTGATGCTGGGCGGGACCGCGTATGCGGCCGATCCGGCGATCGTGATCGGCCCGGACGGCGCTACCGCGCCTGTGTTCAGCTACGCGAACGCGATCCGCGAGCGCGTGTTCGTCCCCGTGCCCGGCGTCGATCAGGACCTCGACGGCGTCGTCGACCGGACCGCGGTCGACATCATCCGCCCGGCGGAGTCCGGCGCCGCCATGAAGGTGCCCGCGATCATCGACCCGAGCCCGTACTACACGACGCTCGGCCGCGGCAACGAGTCGGAGCTGATCGCCGACCTCGACGGCGACGGGCTGAACGACAAGTGGCCGCTGTTCTACGACAACTACTTCGTCCCGCGCGGTTACGCGGTGATCCTGGCCGACATGGACGGCACGGGTAACTCGACCGGCTGCCCGATGCACGGCGGCCCCGGCGACATCGCCAGCATGAAGGTCGTCATCGACTGGCTGAACGGCCGCGCCCCGGCGTTCGACAAGGACGGCAACGCCAAGGTCGCCGACTGGCACAGCGGCAAGGCCGCGATGATCGGCAAGTCCTATGACGGCACCCTGGCCAACGGCGTCGCCGCAACCGGCGTGTCGGGCCTGACCACGATCGTCCCCGTCTCGGCGATCTCGGATTGGTACGACTACTCGCGGATGGGCGGGATCCGCTTCAACACGAACTATCCGGGCAACAGCCTCGCCAACACGGTCACCAACGCCGACCGCCGCACGCTCTGCGAACCGACGCGCACGGCGATGAACAACGCCGACGGCGACGAGACCGGCGACATCAACGCGTTCTGGACCGAGCGCGACTACAACAAGGACGTCGCGAACGTGAAGGCCTCGGTGTTCGCGACGCACGGTCTCCAGGACGACAACGTCAGGCCGAACCACCTGAGCAAGTGGTGGGCCGGCCTCGCGGCGAACGGCGTGCCGCGCAAGCTGTGGCTGACCCGCACCGGGCACATCGACCCGTTCGACTTCCGCCGCACGGCCTGGGTCGGCACCCTGCACCGCTGGTTCGACTACTGGCTCCAGGGCGTCCCGAACGGGATCATGACCGAGCCGAAGGTGGACATCGAGCACGCGGCCGACACGTGGTCGACCTTCGCCGACTGGCCGCAGCCGGACTCGGTGGACACGAGCGTGTTCCTGCGCGGCACCACGGCCGGCGCCGCCGGCAACCTCGGGCTCAGCTCCGGTGGCGGCACCGACTCGCTCACGTGGACGGATGCGCCGGGCCAGTCGGAGAACACGATGATCAACAGCCCGACGGGCTCGCAGGCCAACCGGCTCGTGTTCCTCTCCCCCGTGCTCACCCACGACCTCAAGCTGTCCGGCACGCCGGTGGTCGACCTCCGCGCGTCGCTGAGCAAGACGCAGACCAACCTCGGCGCTCTGCTCGTCGACTACGGCACGGGGACGCAGGTCTCGCGTACCAGCGACGGCATCCAGACCTCCTCCTCGGCTTCCGACTGCTGGGGCGAGGCGAGCGCGAACGACGACGCGTGCTACTTCCAGGTGTCCAAGCGGCTCACGAACGTCGCGTCGTGGCGGCTTACAAAGGGCATCCTCGACTCCTCCAACCGCGACTCACTGCTCACGCCGACGCTGGCGAACATAGGCGAGACGTACCGCTTCGAGTGGCCGACGCTGCCGGTCGACGTCGTCGTGCCCGCCGGCCACCAGCTCGGCATCATCCTGGTCGCGAACTACTCGCAGTTCAGCTCGGTCAACGGCACGACCGCGACCGCGGTCACGATCGACTCGAAGGCCAGCAAGATCAGCCTGCCGATCGTCGGCGGCTACGCGGCCGCCGTCGCCTCCGGCGCGTTCGCGCCCGAGACCGAGGCGCCGGTGCTGAGCGGCGTGCCGGCCGACATCGCGGTCGACACGACGAGCGCGACCGGCCGGACGGTCACCTATACGCCGCCGACGGCGACCGACAACGAGGACCCGCACCCGGTCGTCGCGTGCACGCCGCCGTCGGGAGCGGTGTTCGCGGTCGGCACCACGACGGTGACCTGCACGGCGACCGACGCGAACGGCAACTCGTCGAGCGCGACGTTCACGGTGCGGGTGACGTGGATCGACGCCGAGCAGGGCGACGTCAGCGGCACGGTGCCCGGCACGCTGGCGCTGACGGTGGGCGGCCCGGCGACGCTCGGCGCCTTCACGCCCGGCGTCGCGCGGGACTACGCCGCGACGCTGACGGCGAACGTGATCTCGACGGCGGGGGCCGCGACGCTGAGCGTCGCCGACCCGAGCGCGACGGCGACCGGGCACCTCATGAACGGCACCTTCTCGCTCCCCGCGGCGCTGCTCGTGAGCGGCTCCAGCCCCGCCGGCGGCAGCTCGGCGTTCGCCCCGGTGGGCAGCGCGAGCAGCCCGACGCAGCTGCTGAGCTATGCGGGCCCGGTCAGCAACGACCCGGTGTCGATCGGCTTCAAGCAGTCGATCGCGGCCACCGACGCGCTCCGGACCGGCACGTACAGCAAGACGCTCACGTTCACGCTCTCGACGAGCACGCCGTAGATCCCTCATCGCCGCGCGGCTCTGCTACTCCTTCAAGGAGGACCGTGGCGATCGACGAGACAACTAAGCAGATCCGCGCCGAGACGTTCCCCGATCTCGGCGACGAGCTCATGTTCCCGCGCATGTCCGCGAACAAGCTCAAGCGGCTCGCGGAGCTGGGCACGCGGCGCTCGTTTGCGGCCGGGGAGACGCTCTACGAACAGGGCCAGCGCGACGCCCCGTTCCTGGTCATCGAGAGCGGCAGGGTGCGGCTGCTCGATCGCAAGCCGGGCAAGGACATCTGGATCGCCGAGGCTGACGCCGGGACGTTCCTCGGCGACATCGCGACCTTCACCGGCGAGCCGGCGATCGCCGAGTGCATCGCCGACGAGCCGACCGACGTGATCGAGTTCGAGCGCACTGCGCTGCGCACGATGCTCGCGGCATGGCCCGAACTCGCCGAGCTCATCCTGCGCACGATGATGGCGCGCAGGGAGTGGCACGAGGCGAACGGATTCGGCGTGCTGCGGCTGATCGCCCCGCGCGGCTCGCGGCGCGCCTTCGAGGTGCGTGATCTGCTCGAACGCAACCTCATCCCGGTGCGGTGGTACGACGTCGACACAGACGACGAGAGCGCGGCGATGCTCGACTGGCTGCAGATCCCGCGCGAGGAGACGCCGGTCCTCGTGCGCAAGACGGCCGTGCTGCGCAACCCCTCGGCGGCGCAGGTCGCGCGCGAGCTGGGCCTGCGCGCGGAGATCGACGGCGAGCGGTTCGACCTGGTCGTGCTGGGTGGCGGCCCCGCCGGGCTCGCGGCCGCCGTGTACGGCGGGTCGGAGGGGTTGCGGACGCTCGTGACCGAGGCATGGGCGCCCGGCGGCCAGGCCGGCAGCAGCACCCGGATCGAGAACTACCTCGGCTTCCCCACCGGCATCTCGGGCACCGACCTGACCCGCAAGGCGACACTCCAGGCGCGCCGCTTTGACGCGGTGCTGTCGAGCTTCCACCGCGCGGTCGAGCTTGCACGCGGTCCCGAGGGGCTGGTGCGCATCGACCTCGACGACGGGCAGCACGCGCTCGCCCGCACGGTGCTCGTCGCCACCGGTGCACGCTGGCGCACGCTCGCCGCCGACAACGTCGAGCGGTTCACCGGCGCCGGCGTCTATCACGCGGTGATGCCGACGGACGCCGAGCGCTGCCGTGGCGAGGACGTGATCGTGGTCGGTGGCGGCAACTCGGCCGGCCAGGCGGCGCTGTATCTCTCGCGCGCCGCGCGCAGCGTGCGCGTCGTCATACGCGGCGAGGCCCTGGCCGCGACGATGTCGCGCTACCTGGTCGATCGGATCGAATCGCGCCCGAACATCGAGCTCGTCACCGGGACCGAGGTCGGTGCCGTCGACGGCAACGGCCGCCTCGAGCACGCGGACCTGCGCGGCCGCGCGGACGGGACGCTCGAGCGCGTCGCGGTAACGGCCGTGTTCGTGATGATCGGCGCCGACCCGTGTACCGAGGCCGTGCACTCGATGCTCGACCTCGACGAGGCGGGCTACATCACGTGCGGCGACGGCGCGGCGGCCTGCCAGGGACCGAATCGCTGGCGAGCGACCGATCGCCAGCCGCACCTGCTCGAGACGGTCTGGCCCGGCGTCTTCGCGGCGGGCGACGTGCGCGCCGGGTCGACGAAGCGCGTCGCCGGCGCCGTCGGCGACGGCGCCCTGGCGGTCCGGTTTGCCCATCAAGTGCTGCAGGCCTGACGCAGTACCGCTCAAGACAGCGGCCGGGATGTCGATGCGTGCTGTATGGGTTCCTCGACCTTTCGGGCCGTCGACACGCGCGCGTCAGCGCTCGTCGCGCTGGCCCGTTCGCTCGATGACGCGACCGGTCGCCTCGCGGCAGGGCGCGCGCTGGACGACGCCAGGCTTGACGTGGCCGCGCTCCCGGCGAGCGACGACGTGGCGCAGGTCGTTGCCGCCGCGGACCGTCTGCTCGCAGCCGTTCAGCGTTCCCAGGCGTTCGAGGGGGCCGTCCACGAGCTGTTCGACGCGCTTTCGAGCCACCTGCGTCTCGACTACCTGAGCTGCGAGGCGCTGTATCGAGTGATCGACCACACGCGCGCGAGCGGCGGCGCGGTGGTGCTGGTCGGCGACGGTCCGCCCGATGTCGTCGCCAGCGTCGAGTTCGAGATCGAGGAGCACCGGCTGGCTGCGGTGATGGCGAGCATCGCGACGGGCGCGGGACCGTCCGAGGTCGAAGGACTTCAGGACGATGCGCGGATCGTGGCGGTGCCGTTCGACGGTGACTCCGGTCCGCTCGGAGCGATTCTGCTCGCGGGCGTCCGCATCGACAGCGAGATGCGCCGGCTGCTTGCGCTGCTGGCGCGCGCGCTCGGCTTCGCGGTCAGCAACGCGCTCGCGCACTCCGCCGCCGAGGTCCAGGCGGCCACCGACGCGCTCACCGGTTGCCTCAATCGGCGTGCCGGGCTCGAGGGCCTGGCGCAGATGACGCGCGTCGCGACGCACGGCGGCCCGGCCGTCGGCGTGATGATGCTCGACCTCGACCACTTCAAGGTGATCAACGACCAGCACGGTCACCAGGTCGGAGACGATGTGCTGCGTATGACGGGTGCCGCCCTCGGCGCCGGAATGCGCGTCAGCGACATCGTGATGCGCTACGGCGGCGAAGAGTTCCTGATCGCGATCGCCGACGTGGACGAGAGCGCCCTGACGGCGTCGGCGGAGCGCGTCAGCGACCGCATCCGTGGTCTCAGCGTGGCCAGCGGGACCAGCGGCGCCGTGTCCGTGACGCCGAGCGTCGGGATCGCCGTATCGACGTCGGCCGACAGCCTCGAATCGCTGATCGCCCGCGCTGACCGCGCGCTGTACGCCGCCAAGGCGGCCGGCCGCAACTGCGTCGTGTTCCAGGATGCGCTACCAGCGGTCGGGGCGTAGCGTCGGCCCGACGATGTGGTTGTCGTGGCGGTCGTCGTCTTCGTGCGCGACGTCATGGCTGAAGTGCGCCGCGTACCAGACCACGACGTTGGTGCCGACGATCGACTCGTGGTTGACGAAGCTGTCGATGTGCGCGCGGGTGCCGGTCGCGACGGCGCTGTCGTCGAGCTGCCCGCTGCGGTAGCGCAGCGCCCAGAAGTCGCCGACCCCGTATGAGTCGGCCTCGCCGTCGCCGGTGCCCGGGACGAGGATGTAGCCCTCGTTGGTGCCCTGGTTGCGAACCCGCCAGCGGCGCTTGTGGGCGGCGTTGCGCCTGCGCCGGATCTCGTGCTTGAGGGTGTGCCAGCTCGTGTCGTGGCCGGCCAGCGGCGGGTCGTTGTGCTCGAGCACGACATCGCGGCCGGCGCCGCCGATGTCGAAGTCCAGGCGCCAGTACACATGGTGGTGGTGGCGCTCGCAGACGCACGAGTTCTCGACCGCGCCGAAGCCGAAGCGTGGCCGGATCGTTCCGTCGGCGTGGAGCCGCCAGCGGCTCACGTAGCGGTACCAGCCGGCCTCCAGCTCGCTGACCAGCACCACCTCGTCGCCATCGACGTAGACGGCGACACCGCGGAAGTTCCCGTGGTCGACGCCGGTCTCGAGCACCGTCGTGGCGGGGGCCGGGCACAGCCGGAACCCGGGAGCGACGCCGGCGCCCTGCGCCTGGAAGCGGCCCTCCTCGTGCTGCCAGTCGCGGAACGGGCCGCACGCGTCGTCGTCGTAGCGGACGTTCAGGATCGGGACGTGCGCGCGCCGCAGCACGCGCCGGCCGCGGTAGGTCACGCCGCGCAGCTCGACGGCCGACCCGTCTGACCCCGACGAGGCGGCCGGGCGCACCACGATCAAGCTCCACAACGTCTCGCCGTCGCGCGTGACGGTGACGCGCGCCGCGCCGACGGCCGACCTCGTCGTCGTCTGGCCGGCGTCCGGGAGCCCGCAGACCCGCGGCGCCGCGCGCGATCGCGGCGGCGCCTTCTCCTCGTAGCGCACGACCTCGCGGCGGCCAAGGCGCACGCCGACGATCTCGTGGCCCGCGTCGCCCTCCGCGGGCTTCAGGCCGACCGTCACGGTTCGCGCGATCGTCCCGTCGGGCGCCTCCTCGCCCGCGAGCGGCGGCATCGACCGGTACGCCAGCAGCCGGCCGTCGCGCAACGCCGGCCCGAGGTCGGGATCGTCGCCCACGAGTGCGACCGCATCATCGAACTCCTCCGCGCTCGGCAGCGGCTGGCGCGCGCTCGACGCGACCGTGGGCGTGCCGTCTCCGTCCAGCGGCACGTCGAGCAGCAGCGTTCGCTCGGAGGCGTAGTCGTAGACCGTCGCGCGCACGGCGCGGGCGGGCGTCGGCTCGGCGGGCGGGTCGAGCAGCTGGAGCGCGACGAGCCGCGCCTCGGCGCCGTCCAGCTCGCTCCGCACGTCGGCGTGCTGGAGCGCCGCCCGCGCCGCGGACTCGATCCGGTCGGGATCCGGCCCCCACGGCTCGACCGTCACGCGCAGCTCGCCTGCCACGCAGCCGATCCTCCGCCACCCCCACGGTCAGGTCAAGCCACGGTCTCTCTCCGTACCCTCCGCACATGGACCCAGAAAACGCACGTGAGCTGCTGGCGCGCGAACGCGCCCGAATCGAGGGCACGCTCGCCGGCCAGGGTGAGGGTGAAGGCGCCGACGAGCCCTCCAACGGCGACGGGGATCCGGCCGACATCGCGACGGAGCAGTTCGACACCGAGATCGAGGAGGGCATCGCCGAGCACCTCCGGGATCAGCTCGAGGCGATCGAGCGCGCCGAGAAGCGGCTCGAGGAGGGCACCTACGGGCTGTCGATCGAGAGCGGCGAACCGATCCCCGACGGCCGCCTGGAGCTGATCCCGTGGGCCGAGCGGACCGCCGAGGAACAGGAGCGGTGGGAGCGCGGAGGCTGACGCCTGCAAGGATGCGGGCATGGAGCATCGCGCGCTCGGCGACTCGGAGCTGAAGGTCTCGGTCATCGCGCTCGGCTCGTGGCTGACCTATTCGGGCGGCGTCGGGCGCGAGCAGACGGAGGCGTGCACGCGTGCCGCGTTCGACGCCGGCATCACGTTCTTCGACACCGCCAACGTGTACGGCCGCGGCGCGGCCGAGAGCGCCTGGGGCGAGATCCTGAGCGGCTACCCGCGCGACTCCTACACGCTCGCCACCAAGGTCTACTTCTCGATGGGCGGCCGTGACCGCGGCCTCTCGCGCTCGCAGATCCTGAAGCAGATCGACGGCTCGCTGGAGCGGTTGCAGACCGACTACGTCGACCTCTACCAGTGCCACCGCTACGACGACGACACGCCGCTCGAGGAGACGATGCAGGCGCTCACCGAGGTCGTGGAGGCCGGCAAGGCGCGCTGGATCGGGTTCAGCGAGTGGCCGCCAGAGAAGATCCAGGAGGCGCTCGACATGCCGGGCGTGGCGAAGTTCGTCTCCAGCCAGCCGCAGTACTCGGCGCTGTGGCGCGGGCCGGAGGCGGAGGTGATCCCGCTGTGCGAGCGCAACGGGATCTCGCAGGTCGTGTGGTCGCCGCTCGCGCAGGGCGTGCTGACCGGCAAGTACCGGGCGCGCGAGGCGCCCCCGGCGGACTCGCGCGCGCGGTCGAGCGAGATGAACCGCTTCATCAACCAGTGGCTGACGACCTCGATCCTGGAGGCCGTGCAGCGGCTACGCCCGGTCGCGGACGAGGCCGGGCTGACGATGTCGCAGCTCGCGCTCGCCTGGGTGCTGCGGCAGGAGAACGTCGCCGCCGCGATCATCGGCGCGAGCCGCCCCGAGCAGGTGCACGAGAACGTCAAGGCGGCCGGACTGCAGCTGTCGGACGACACGCTGCGCGCGATCGACGACGCGCTCGACCCGGTCGCGATCCGCTGATCAGAACAGCGGCGGCGTGGTGAGCAGCGGCTCGATCCGCCAGCCGCCGTCGGCGGCCGCGGTGGCGTGCCAGAGCTCGTCGAAGCCCTCCTCGGGCGTCGGCGGCTGCAGCCGCCGCGCGGTTGCCGCGACGCTCGCGACGTGAACCCGCGCCCGGCCGGCACGCTCGGCGTTGCGCCCGAACGCCTCGGCCGGATCGACCTCGACGAGATACGCGATCAGCTTGAAGCCGGCCGCTCGCGCCGGCTCGACGTACCGCTGCCGGTCGGCGGCCGTCGGGTTCGTGTTGTCGACCACGAACGCCCGCCCGTCCTCCAGACACTCCTGGATGAGCTCCGCCTCGTGTTCGCGGCTGCGTAGCTCGTCCAGGCTCACGCGCACGTGCGTGCCGGCGAACCGGTCCTCGTAGAGCGTCGTCTTCCCGCTCCCCTGGAGCCCGCAGAGCACGACCGCCTCCATGCGTCAGAGGTAGTGCCGCGCGGCGGCGCCGACGATCGGCTCCTCGCGCAGGAAGGCGACGCACGCGGCCGGCACGCGAGCCGGCGCCGTGACGCTGTCGGTCTCGAGCACCTCGTACACGGTGCGCCCGCCGCCCGCCGCCGCGGCAAGCGTCGACATGCTCGAAGGCCAGCGGGTGCTGAGCAGCGCGAGCTTGGCGATCTGCTCGAGCGTCGCCGCCGTCGCGAGGCCGCCGATCACGCGCTCGGTGTGGATCATCACCAGGAAGCGGAAGACGTTGACGAAGCGCTTGATCTCGCGCGGGTTCGTCTCGAGGAAGCGAGCGCCGTAGGCGATCGCCTCGCGCACCTCCGGGTCGTCGATCGTGAGCCGCCGCTCAACCGTGCGCCGGACCGCTTCGACGGCCGCCGCGTCGTCCTCCGACACCGCCGCGGCCTGCCGGACCGCCCCGGACAGGACCTCGCCGCGCAGCGCCTCGTCCGCTGCCTGCACGGCTTCCTCGCTCGGCGCCTCCACGGGCGCGGGAGCCATGCCGTGACCGAACAGCGACTCCGCGAACCCGGCCGCGCGCTCGGGCTCGAGCGCCGGCAGCGTCAGCGGCAACTGGACGATCTTCTCCAGGAACCGCCAGCCGAGCTCGAACGTGTCGCCGTGCTGCTCGAGCCGCTGCGCGAGGTTCCCGTAGGCGGCCTCGACGTGGGCGGCGACCATGTCGGGCTCCATCGCGATCACGAAGATGCAGTTCGGGTACTGCCCGGCGAGGAACAGGTTGATCGCCTCGATCACCTGGACGACGGTGCCGGGAGAGCAGCGGTCGAGGTCGTCGACGAACACGATCAGCGGCCGCTGCGGCGTGGCGACGAGGTCGAGCACCCGCTGCAGGTCGGCCTGGAGCAGATAGAAGACGCCGGTCCGGCTCCCGTAGTCGGGCGAGTTGATCATCTGCTCGGTGGCGGGCGTGACGAGCTCGGCGAGCACGCCGGTGGGCGGCGCCGCGAGGACGCGCCGCAGCTGGGTCACCGCCAGCACGGCGACGCCGCCGGGACCGATCGCGATCAGCCCCGCCCCGACGGCCGCGTCGACCGCCAGCAGGCCGAGCCCGGCGACCACCGCCAGCAGCCCGCCGAGCGCCCACGGCAGCACGCGCTCGAGCACGAGCGCGTAGATCCGGCGCCGGACCGCCTGCTCGTCGACACGCCGCACGTTCAGCTCGAGCCAGAACCGCTCGCGCTCCGCGCGCGGCATCCGCTCGGTGACCTGGGTGATGATCTCGTGCGCGAGCCCGGCCCAGACCTGCTCGCCGGTCTGGTACATCCACGGGTTGAACCAGACGGTCGGCCGCCAGCGGCGCTCGTCCTCGTCTGCGGCGTCCGGCGTCGCCGTCAGCTCGCCGGCCGCCGGGCGATCATGGGAGCGCGCCCGCTCGAGCAGCGTCCGGTTGGTCACCGCCGGCGGGCCTTTGCCGACCAGGTGCAGCCCGCGCAGGTCGTGGGCAGGCCTGCCGGACGGCCACTCCAGCCGGTCGCGGATCATCCGCATCAGCGAGGTCTTGCCGGCGCCCCACGGGGCCTTGATGCCGATCGTCAGCGGCGGCCGCGTCTCGTCGTGCTGGATCCCGCGGGCGATCGCCTCGGCGTAGGCGCCATAGCCGACGGTGTCGACCACCGTCCACAGGTCGCTGCCGATCGACTGTGGGCCGTAGCCGCCCGGGGGCGCCTCCTCCTCGGCGACGTCCTGCCGCCCGCCGGGGCCGAGCGCGCCGCGGGCGGGGATCGGCAGGAGCACATCCGAGGCGCCCGCGAGCAGCGTCGCGAGGTCGTCGACGCTCACGAGCGCGTGGCCGTTGTCGGCCCACTCCGGCCCCCAGGAGTTCTTGAAGCGCACGAAGCCGCGCACGCCGCCGAGCTCGAGGTCGAGGTCGATGCCGTTGAGCAGGATCGCGTGGCCGCCCGTGGTCTCGCCCTCGACCCGGCAGACCAACTGGCCGTCGACCTCCTCCGGCGTCGTCATCGAGTCGTGCCAGCCCAAGCCGGCGACCACCGGGCCGCGCTCCAGCAGCGCGGACACGAGCGTCTCGATGTCCGGGCAGGAGAACGACTCCTCGATCATCGGGAACCCGGTGATCGTGTCTCCCGCGAGGACGCGTTCTCCCGCCCACACCCACGAGCCGAGCGTCTGGTCGCTGGGATCGAGGCCGGCCTCCGCCTGGCTCGCGCTGTAGAGCTCGAGCGCGAAGTTGCGAGTGCCGCCGGGCGGCTTGCGCAGGCCGCGATCCAGGCACCAATGCGTCCACACGAAGCCGACCACGACGGCCGTCTGGCCCTGGTTCAGCGGCGGGCCGGCGGAGTACCAGAACCGCTTGCGGCGCGTGCGCTCGGAGACCGCGTACTTCGACTCGCTCAGGTGCGGATACGTGGGCGCGGCTTTTGTCGCCACGAATCGACGCTACCACCAACCAGGGGTTTCCCCGATGCGCGCAACAACCCGCCCGCGGGAGCCTGGTTGCATGAACAAGCTCCCTCTCCTCAGGATCGCCGCCGTCCTCACGGCGACGGCGATCGCCTGCCTCGCCGCGGTGTCGTCCGCGGCGGTCGCCTCCCCACGCGTGACCGAGTACAAGCTCCCGGCCGAGTTCGCGCTGCCCAACGACCTCACGACCGGTCCTGACGGCGCCGTCTGGGTCACCGATTCAAGCCTCGGCCGGATCTGGCGGATCCCGGCGAAGGGCAAGATCCGCTCGTACGAGCTCGGCCAGCAGCCGGCCGGGATCGTCACCGCCCACGGCTCGATGTGGGTCGCCGACGCCGGTGGCGACGCGATCCACCGCGTCGAGACCGACGGCTCCTCGAAGCGCTACCCGCTCGAAGCGGGCGTGTTCCCGATCGACATCACGGCCGGCCCGGATGGCGCGCTGTGGTTCACCGAGGGCCGCGGCGACGCGATCGGCCGGCTCGCGCTCGACGGCACGATCGACGAGTACCCACTGCCGACGACCGGCGCGTTCGCCGGTGACATCACGACCGGCCCGGACGGGGCCCTGTACTTCAGCGAGGCCGGCGCCAACAAGGTCGGCCGGATCACGACCGCCGGCGCGATCACCGAGTTCCCGACGCCCGGCGAGAACGCCCTGCCCGGCTCGATCGTGCCCGGCCCCGACGGCGCGCTCTACGTCGCCGAGCGCAACACCAACGCGATCGCCCGGATGACGACTGCCGGCGAGTTCACGGATGAGTTCACGCTTCCGCGCGAGAACGCCGACCCGGTCGCGATGATCGCCGGCCCCGACGGCGCGCTGTGGATCTCCGAGCACTCGAGCGGCTTCGTCTCGCGGATGACGTTCGACGGCACGTTCACGAAGAAGTACCGGATCCCCGGCGGCTTCAACGACACGCTGATCGCCGGCCCGGACGGCGCACTGTGGATCGGCCAGGGCAGCATCGGCCAGGTCTCCCGGCTCGACATCGGGTTCGACCCGCCGGTCACCGCCGAGGGCACCGCGTTCAGCGCGAAGGCCGGCAAGTCGGCCAGCCACACGGTGGCGACGTTCGGCGACGCCGACCCGAACGCCCGCCCAGGCGACTACTGCGTGACGATCAGCTGGGGCGACGGCTCGAAGTCGGACGGCTCCGTGCGGCGCGCGGCCGACGGCTCGTTCGAGGTCCGCGGCCGCCACACCTACTCCCGCAAGGGCACCTACAAGGTCGTCGTCCGGATCACCGACGGCGTCGGGAAGGGCCTCGACGCGAAGGTGGAGAGCCGGGCGTACGTGACCCGCTGACCCGCGGCCACCACGCCGGGACGGCGCGCCGGTACTCCTCGTACCGCGCGCCGTACCGGTCGGCCAGCGTCGGCTCCTCGTACACCTGCACGAACGTCGCGGTCGTGACCCACACGACCGCGGCGTACGCCAGCAGGCCGGGCTGCCCGAGCACCAGCGCCTCCCCCACGATCGTCCCCACCACCGCCACGTACATCGGGTTGCGCACGTAGCGGTACAACCCGCCGACAACGAGCTCCTCGGTCGGCGCGACCGGCGCCGGCGTGCCGCGGCCCTCGACCACGAAGCGCACGAACGCCGACACCAGCACCGCGGCGCCGGCCACCACCAGCAGCGCGCCGAGCACCCGCACCGGCGCCCACCACGTGGCGCGCACGTCGAAGCCGCTCAGCAGCCACGGGATCACGCCGGCCACCATCGCCGGCGCGACCGCGAAGAACAGCGCGCTCCCCGCGGCGGCGGTCGGCCGGCGCATGCGCTAGTGCGCGTGGCCGGAAGGTCGGCGCATCATCCGGCGTAGTCCGGGTCGTGTCTGCAGGTGCACGGCATCCGCGAGCATGCTGGTGGCACGTGACCGGATGCCGGGTGCCGGCAGACGCGGGCCGGGCCCGCCGGAATGCGTCGAGTTCCGGCCACGTGCACTACTCGCCGATGTCCTCGTCCCAGATCTCGGGCGCGCGGGCGATGAACGCCTCGAGCAGGTCCACGCACTCCTGCGAGTCGAGGTCGATCACCTCGACCCCGCACTCGCGCAGCCACTCGATCCCGCCCTGGAACGTCCGCGACTCGCCGACCACCACGGTCCCGATGCCGAACTGACGGATCAGGCCGCTGCAGTACCAGCACGGGGCCAGGGTGGTCACCATCGTCGTGTCGCGGTAGGAGCGGCGGCGCCCCACGTTGCGGAACGCGTCCGTCTCGCCGTGCGCGGACGGGTCGCCGCGCTGCACGCGCTGGTTGTGGCCGCTGCCGAGGAGGGCGCCCGACGCGTCGAACATCGCGGCGCCGATCGGGATGCCGCCCTCCTCGCTGCCGGCCCTCGCCTCGGCGAGGGCCGTCTCCAGCATCGCGTTGTGGTCGAGCCCGGACACCTCTACGGCGCCACCCGCTTGCGGTTCGTCCGGTGGTCGAGGTCGATCAGGCTGGGATCGATCCGCGTCCCGCTCGCCACGCCGGCCGGCGCCGGCAGCACCGTCCACGTGCTCGGCTGGCGCACCTTGACGGAGACGCCCGCCCGCGCCGCGCCCGTGCGCACGTGCCGGTACGCCTTCGCGGCGTGCGCGAGCATCGCCGGGTAGTCGTGGCCTTCGAGCGCGTCCTGAGCGTCTCCCAGCTCGCGGTCGGCCGCCGCCAGGTCGCCCGCGGCCTTGCGCGCATCGCGGTCACGGAGGACGTCCTTGGCGATCCGGTTCGCGATCAGCGCGTACCCGCCGGCGTGGTGACGGGCCGAGTTGTCGCGGTCGAACTGGCTGAAGTCCCAGTTCACGTCGATGTAGCTCATGATCGAGTTCGACTCGTCGCCCAGCCAACCGAAGAAGTAGTCACCGGTCGGCTCGAAGTCGACGCCCGTCGCCGGGTCGTAGCCGTCGTGCGGGTGGCTCATCGACGAATGGTGCCCGTACTCGTGGATCATCGTGGTGGTCAGCCCGTAGCCGGCCTCGACGATGCCGGGCGAGACGAAGCTGAACACGCCACTCTGCGTGCCGTCGAGCCAGTTGTCATCGGCGTAGCCGAGCGGCGTCGTCTCGTTATCCGTCGCGAAGTTGACCAACGCGGCCTCGTAATCGCCGTCACCCTCCAGGAGCCGCTTCTGGTTGAACGCCGCGGCAAGGAAGAGGTTGGCGTCCGCCGGGTACCCAGAGCGCGGGAAGCACGGGAACTGCTCGCCCTCGGCCGGGAACTCGCCCTCGAAGCAACGCTTGAAGTCGCCGGCGTACGCCAGGTCCTGGGAGTCCGTGGTGAGGCCGAAGCCGACCGGAAGCTCGCGCTCCTCCTGAAGGAACAGGCCAGGCTTGATGAACTCGCGCGACGCGTCGACCCCAGGCAGCCCTTCGGCCGTGTTCGTGTCGAGGTCGACCCGGTCGGGCAGACGGTCGGCGGTGAAGTACGGCGGGTACAGCGGCGAGCTGGTGAACAGCAGGTCGAGGCCGACGTAGCGGACGACCTTGCCGAGGTCGTGCGGCAACGCCGACTTCGGCCGGTAGCTGCCGTACTCCCACGAGACCGGGATGCGGTAGTCGGCTATGCCATCGCCGTCGAGGTCGGCATCGTCGACGTCGAAGTTGCCGCCCCAGCTCTCGGGTCCGGCCGAGAGGTCGTAGAACCACACGCGGTTGACCCCGCGACGGCCGAGGCCGGTCTCCTCGTCGTCCGGCGTCGTGCCGCCCCAGGCGACGATCTTGCGGGTGTCGCGGTCGGCGCCGAAATCGGTCCCGGTGTCCGGGTCGGGCTCGCCGGCCTTCGAGTAGACGTGGAAGCGGAAGTCCTTACGGCCGTGCCAGTTGATCAGGAAGATCGTGGGCTGCCGGGTGTCGACTCCCGCCGGCGCCGTGTCGATCAGCCGCTTCTCGACTTTCGGAGCGTCGATCCAGCGGTTGTCGGTGACGTTGAGAACGTTGCGCAGCTGATCGTTGTAGGCCTGCTGCCACTCGGTGATCGGCTTCGGGACCGCGATCGAGGCGAGGTAACCGAAGAAGCCGTCCTCCCACGCCTTGCTCGTGTAGTGCGGCTTGTAGTCGTACGAGTAGTCGAGCCCGAGGCGCTCGTCGATCCCGTAGAACGCGCGCGAGCGCACGATCGGCTCGCCGCGGGAGGAGAGCTCGGAGCGCACCGCGCTCCATGGCGCATCGCGCTCGTCGAAGCCGACGAACACGACGTTGACCGCCACGCGCTCCTTGAAGCGGGTGGTCCCGCCGGGATTTAGTCCGCCGTTCGCAAAAGCGCCTGCCGGCGCCGCAAGAACCGTGCACAGGACCCCGGCGACGACGAGCGCCGCCCTCTTGCTCCGCAGCATTCCCCTCTCCTTCCGCAGCTTGGTCGCGGACTGTACTACCGGAATCAAGGTCCCCGTAAGCGAGCGCCAAGGCGCCCCCAAGCCGGCACCAACCGGCGGCCTGCAAGCTGGCGCCCATGAAGTCGTTCCCCCCTCCGCATTCGAGCACCAGGCACGCACAGCCTGCTCTGCGCACCGCATCACGCCCGCAGCCGCCGCGCACCACGCGCTCGACAGTGCTGCTCTCGCTCCTGCTCAGCCCGGACGGTGGCGTCCAGGCGCACCGGCACGGACAGGGCGCCAGCCGCCCGCAGGGCTTCTAAGCGATGCCCGACGTCATGGACGACGTGGCCCCGCTGCGAACGATCGTGGCCGACGACGACCCACTCGTGCGGCGATTGATCCGAGACACCCTGCAGCACGACAACATCGTGGTGGTCGCCGAGGCCTGCACCGGCCGTGAGGCGATCGAGCTGGCGCTCTTCTACCGCCCGGACGTGGTCGTGATGGACTACATGATGCCCGAGATGGACGGCCTCGAGGCCACGAAGCGGCTCTATCAGCAGGACCCCGACATCCGCGTCGTGATGCTCACGGGCGGCGGCGACGATTCGCTCGGCCTGCGCGGCCTGCGCGCCGGCGCGGTCGGCTTCCTGTCGAAGGACATGGAGCTCGACGCCCTGCCGCGCGCCCTGCGCGGCGCGCTCGAAGGCGAGGCCGCGATCTCGCGCCGGCTGGCGATGCACCTCGTCCAGCACTACCGCAGCGCGCCGACCGGCGGGATGGGCCTGCGCCCCGTGCGCAGCTCGCTCACCGACCGCGAGTGGGAAGTGCTCGACCTGCTCTCCGGCGGCGCCTCGACCGAGGACATCGCACGCCTGCTCGTCCTCTCGACCGAGACCGTCCGGTCGCACCTGAAGAACCTCTACCGCAAGCTCGAGGTCCGCACCCGCGAGGAGGCCGTCGACGCAGCCGCCCGGATGCGCGAGCTCGGCGCCGTCGCGGCCTTCGGATAGCGAACGTCAACTGCGCTGGGTGAGGAGGCGGGGAGCCTTCGGGCGCCGCGCCGGGACCACCGAGCGTCGAGTTCGTCGGGCTCAGGCCGACAAAGTCGACACTCGCGTGCATGTGCGCCCTCACCGCGGCCTACGGACACCCACTCCCCCACCCAGCGGGGTTGACGTTCGTCCCGCCTACGCGATGCCGGCGTCGTGCGCCAGCAGCGCGATCTGGACGCGGTTGTCGAGCTCGAGCTTCTGCAGCAGGCGCGACACGTGCGCCTTCGCGGTCGCGACGCTCATGAAAAGCTCCGCGGCGATCTCGGCGTTCGACTTGCCCTGACCGATCGCGATCGCCACCTCGCGCTCGCGGTCGGTGAGGCGGTCGAGCATCGCGCGGGCGTCCTGCCGGCGCCCGGCGTGGCCGTCGTCGGCGACGTGCTGGATCAGGCGCCGCGTCACGGCCGGCGACAGCATCGCCTCGCCGGCCGCCACCAACCGGATCGCGCGCATGATCTCCTGCGGCGGCGTGTCCTTGAGCAGGAAGCCGCCGGCCCCGCTGCGGAGCGCGCGCAGCACGTGCTCGTCGGCGTCGAAGGTGGTTAGCACGATCACCTGCGGGCCGCCCGCGCCCGCCCGGGTGCGCACCTGCTCGGTGGCGACGAGCCCGTCCACGCCCGGCATCCGGATGTCCATCAGCACGACGTCCGGCGCGTACGCGTCGACCGCGGCGGCGACCTCCGACCCGTCGGCGGCCTCGGCCACCACGCGGATGTCCTCGGTCCCGGCGATCATCATCGACAGGCCCGCGCGCACGAGCGCGTCGTCGTCGACGATCAGGACGCGGATCGGCGACGCGCTCACGCCGCCCACGGCAACCACGCCCACAGCCGGTAGTCCCCGGTGTCGGTGCGGCCGTGCTCGAGCCGCCCGCCGGCCAGGCTCGCGCGCTCGGTGAGGCCGACGATCCCCGTGCCGGCGCCCGGGATGTCGGCGGCCTGCAGCGCGCCCACGGGCAGCCGGTTGCGGATCTCGATCGTCAGTCCGTCGCCCGGCCCGCCGTCGACGGTCACGTCGACCGCGGAGCCGCGCGCGTGCTTGCGCGCGTTGGTGAGCCCTTCCTGAACGATCCGGTACGCGTTGCGGCCGGTGCCGACCGGGACGGGATCGACCGCCTCGAGCCGCCACTCGTAGGTCACGTGCATGCCCGCCGCGCGCGACTCCTCGATCAGCGCGGGCAGGTCCACCAGCGTGGGCTGCGGCCGCTCCGGGACCTCGCCGTCCGGGCTCTCGCGCAGCACGCCGATGACCTCGCGCAGGTCGTTGAGCGCCTCGTGGGCGCTGCTGCGGATGATCCCGGCCGCGCGCGCCACCTCCTCCGGCGGCGCGTCCGGCCGGAACTCGAGCGCGCCGGCGTGCAGGCTGAGCAGCGAGATCCGGTGCGCGAGCACGTCGTGCATCTCGCGCGCGATCCGCGCCCGCTCCTGCTGGCGCGCCTGCTCGACGCGCAGCTGCTGCTCGGCCTCGGCGCGCTCGGCGCGGTCGCGCAGAGTGAGCACGAGCTGGCGCCGCGCGCGCACGAACATGCCCCACGTGACGACGGCCAGCGTCGCCAGCAATGCCACGGCGATGTTGAGCCACAACGGCTCGTCCTCGTCCGGGTGCACCTGGAAGTAGATCGGGACGATCGCGATCGACAGCGCGCCAAAGGCGACCGCGACGGCTGCGCGCCGGTGCACCGCGAGCGTGAACAGCAGGATCGCGCCGGCGATCGAGGACGACGACGAGACGGCGGCGATCGGCAGCATCGCGACCACCGTGCCGACCGGCCACCGGCGCCGCACCCACAGCAGGAGACACGCGACGACCCCGCCGAGCAGGTCGACGAGCTGCAGCGTGTCGGACATGCCCTTGGACTCCGCGTCCGCGAACACGATCAGGCCGCCGAACACCGCGATCAGGAAGGCCGCGATGTCGACCATCCAGTCGCGCATCGACCGCCGCGTCGGGTCGGCGTCGGGGTCCGGGATCAACACCCCGGGCAGCAGCCGCGGATGCTCGATCTGCGCCTTCATCGAGCCAAGCGTAGGGCGCCTCGCACGCGCGGAACACCCGACGGAAGTCGCCACCGGCACCGACCTTGGTCTGTGCGGCTTCGCCCTATGGCCGATAGCCGGAAGCGCCGGCCGTGACGACACTGATCGCATGATCGCCGTCGAACACCTGACCAAGCGCTACGGCCGCCAGTTGGCGGTCGACGACATCTCGTTCCGCTGCGAGCCCGGCACCGTGACCGGGTTCCTCGGGCCCAACGGCGCCGGGAAATCCACCACGCTGCGCATGATCTGCGGGCTCACGCCGCCGAACGCCGGCACCGCGACGGTCCTGGACACCTCGTATCGCAGCCTTCCCAACCCCGGTCGCGAAGTCGGCGTGCTGCTCGACGCCTCCGCGCAGCACAGCGGCCGCACCGGGCGCGAGGCGCTGACGATCTCGGCGCTGGTACAGGGCGTCGAGCGCGCTCGCGTCGACCAGATGCTCGAACGCGTCGGCCTCTCCCGCGCCGCCGCCAAGAAGCGCGTGGGCAACTACTCGCTCGGCATGCGCCAGCGGCTGGGGATCGCCCAGGCCCTCCTCGGCGATCCGCGCGTGCTGATCCTCGACGAGCCGGCCAACGGGCTCGACCCCGAGGGCATCGCCTGGATGCGCCACCTGCTGCGCGACTTCGCCGACCACGCCGGCACCGTGCTGCTCTCCTCCCACCTCCTGCGCGAGATCGAAGCGGTGGCCGACAACCTCGTCGTCATCGGCAACGGGAAGATCGTCGCCCAGGGCCGCAAGGACGAGCTGCTGGCGGCTTCCGGCGTGATCGTCCGCGCGCTCGACCCGGTCGCGCTGCACGAGGCGCTCGCCGGCTCCGGCCTCGTCGCCACCCCCGGCGCCGACGGCGCGCTGCTGGTCGACGCCGAGGCGGAGGCCGTCGGCCGCGTCGCGGCGAACGCCGGCCTCGTGCTGCTCGAGCTGCGCCCCGCCGAGACCGGCGGCCTCGAAGAGCTGTTCCTCTCCCTGACCTCGTCCGACCGTGAGGAGGCGCTGATCTCATGACCGCCTACGCCGAAACCCGACCCGCAGCGTTCACCCGGCCCAGCCTCCCGAGGCTGTCCGCCGTCGAGCTGCGCAAGATGATCGACACCCGCGCCGGCTTCTGGCTGCTGCTGATCGTCGGGCTACTGGCCGCGGTGATCGTCACGGTCACGGCGATCTGGGGCAACGCGGAGGACCAGAATCTCGCCGAGATGTTCCGCGGCGCGCTCTGGGTCGTCTCGCTGATCCTGCCGGTGCTGGGCATTCTCGCGGTGACCAGCGAGTGGTCACAGCGGACCGCGCTGACCACCTTCTCCCTGGTGCCAGGGCGCGAGCGCGTGATCGGCGCCAAGATCATCGCGGGCATCGGACTCGACGTTCGCGGCGGTCGTCGTGTGCCTCGTGGTCGCGGCGATCGGCAACCTGTTCGTGGGCGGAAGCTGGAGCATCGAGCTCTCGCAGATCGGCAACGGCGCGTTGTTCGAGGTGCTCGGCATCCTCGGCGGCATCGCGTTCGGACTCGCGTTCCTCAGTTCGCCGCTGGCGATCGTCATGTACTTCGTGCTGCCGATCGCGTGGGCGATCCTGGGCGAGTCGATCCACGCACTCGATGGGCCCGCCAAGTGGCTCGACACCAGCCGCACGATGGAACCGCTGGTGGAGAACACGATGTCCGGCGGCGACTGGGCGCGACTGGCGACGTCCGTGGCGCTGTGGGTCGGCGTGGCGCTGGTGATCGGGCTGCTCCGACTGCGCCGCAGCGAGCTGAAATAGCTCGCTGCGGGGCGTCAGGCGGCCTCGGCCTCGCTCAGCTGCCCGAGCGCATGGCGGAGGAGGCGGGAAACGTGCATCTGGGACACGCCGAGGCGCTCGCCGATCTCCGTCTGCGTGAGGTCCTCGACGTACCGCAGCCGCAGCATCTCCCGCTCACGATGGTCGAGCCCGCGCAGGAGGTGCGTCACGGTGACGGCGTCCTCGGCGTGGCTGTAGCCGGGATCCTCGACACCGAACGTCATGGAGACGCCGCCGCCTTCGTCATCGCCGTCGTCGGCCGACCGCTCGAATGACAGGGCCCGGTGCGCACCGGCGGCCTCGCGCCCCTCGAGCACCCGCTCGGGGGTGACGCCGATGTGCCGGGCGATGTCGGCCACGGTCGGCTTGTGGTTGCCGGTGAGCGCGAGCTCCTCGGTGACCTTCTCGATCCGCATGGCGAGCTCCTGGAGGTCGCGGGGCACGCGGACCGACCAGCCCTTGTCGCGGAAGTGGCGCCTCAGCTCGCCGAGGATCGTGGGCACGGCGAACGACGAGAACGCCGTCGTGCGGTCCACGTCGAAGCGGTCGATCGCCTTCAGCAGCCCGACCGAGGCGACCTGGACGAGGTCGTCGATCGGCTCGCCACTGCCCTCGTAGCGGCGTGCGAGCTGGCGTGCCAGCGGTAGGAACCGCTCAACCAGCTCTGCGCGCGCCGCGCGATCGCCGTCGCGGTGGTAGCGCGTGAGCAGCCGGCGGTCGGCGCGCATGCGCTCTGTGCGGTCATTGCTCATGCGAGGGAGGCTGAACGCCGTGCCGAGGAATCCGTTTGCCGGTTTGTGTGGATTGGCGATGAATCGCGACCGCCCGCGTCAGCGCCTGCGCAAGATCGCTGAGCGTGTACGGCTTGAGGAGATGCGCGATCGGCTCCAACCGCCGGATCTCGGCCGTGAGAGCGAGCGTGCCGAGGCAGACGATCGGCAGCGCGGGGTCGCCGCGCCGGTGCGCTTGCGCGATCGCGACGGCGTCCTCGGAGGTGGCGAGGAGCAGGACATCGACGGGGGTGCCGGCCGTGTAGGCCTCGAGCAGCACAGGCTCGTAACCCAGCTCGAGCACCGCCTGTTCGGCCAACAGGCGCAGGTCGGGTTCCGGCTCGGCGATCAGGATGCGTGCCACCGCGGTTGTGCTTCCCGCCGTTTCGCTGAGCCGCGCGATACTCAGTGTGTGAATCTCTGATGAATCCGTGCGTGCTCGTCATCGACGACGAGCCCGACGTCCGATCGTTGCTGTGTGAGCTGCTCAGCGACCGCGGCTATCGGGTGGAGCAGGCCCGCGACGGAGCCGACGGCCTGCGCGCGCTCTACGACAAGCATCCGGATCTCGTGCTGCTCGACCTCGCGATGCCGCGGATGGACGGCTGGCGGACGCTCGAACGGATTCGCGAGCTGAGCGACGTCCCGGTGCTGATCCTCACCTCGCGCGACGGTGAGCTGGAGAAGGTGCGCGGACTGCGCTCCGGCGCCGACGACTATGTCGTCAAGCCGTTTGGCGGCGAGGAGCTCGTCGCGCGTGTGGAGGCACTCCTGCGTCGCCGGCGTTCGCCGTCGGCGCCGCTCGAGCACTACGACGACGGCCTGTTGACGATCGATTATCTCGAGCACAGCGTCCGCGCCGACGGACGGGAGCTGGCGCTGACGCCGCTGGAGTTTCGCCTCCTGTGCGCATTCGTCGACCATCCGCGCCAGGTCCTCAGCCATGAGCAGTTGCTGGAACGCGTCTGGCACGACCCGCGCGCGGTGTCCCCGGACCAGGTCCGGCTCTACGTCGGCTACCTGCGCCGCAAGATCGGCCGGGGTGGCAGCCGGATCGAGACCGTCCGCGGCTTCGGTTACCGCTACCGGCCGCCCTCGCCGGCCGAGGAACGTGGTCCGGGTTGAGCGCTGCCCGCCCCCCGCGCCCGCCAAGCGGCGCGCCACCCCCCACGTGCGCGCGGGTGTCGGACGGCGAGATCGAGCTCGAGCCGCTGGCCCGCGAGGTGTGCGGCCGCTACCGCGCCGAGTATCCCGACGAGCGCGAGCGCTACGGCGCGGCGGGCGAGGCCTGGTGCGTGCACGACACGCTGTACGTGCTGGCGTGGGCGGCCGACGACGTGCGACCGGCAGGCGCCGAGCTGATCGGGAACGTGACCTGGCTGGCTCGCGTGCTCGCCGCCCGCAAGTTTCCCGTCGTGCGGCTCGCTCGCAGCCTGCAGATCGCCGCCGACGTCGTCGCCGACGCCGGATTTGCCGATGCGGGCGCGATCGCCGACCGGCTGCGCAGCGCGTCGGCAAGCGTCCTCGCCGGCGGCCCTGCGGAGCATGCGCCGGCCGGCTCGCCGGTCCGCAACGCGTACCTGGCAGCGCTCCTACGGACAGACTCCAACGGCGCCCGGCTCATCGTCGAGGCCGCGCTCGAGGCGGGGATGCCACTACGGACGCTGTACCTCGACGTCTTCCAAGAGGCGCTGTACGAAGTGGGGCGACTGTGGGAGAACGGGGAGGCGACGGTCGCGCAGGAGCACCTCGCCACCGCAACGACGCAAACGCTGGCCGCCCGGCTGTCCGTGCAGCTCGCGTCCGAGCCGCAACCACAGCTGACCGCGGTCGTCAGCGGCACCCAGGACGAGCTGCACGCTCTCGGTGCGCGCTTCGTGGGCGACTTCCTCGAGGCCGAAGGTTGGACGGTCATCGACCTCGGAGCTGGCACGCCCACGGACGACCTCGTCCGCACCGTCGCCGAGCGCCACCCGAAGCTCGTGTGCCTGTCCACCGCCCTGACGACGAACCTCGTGCACGCCGAGGACGCGATCGGCGCGCTGCGCCGGCTCGAGGACCCGCCGCTGATCGCCGTCGGCGGCCACGCCTACCATGGCGACCCGACGCTCGCCGGCCGGCTTGGCGCCGACGTGCACGCCGCCGACGCCGCCACCTTCCTCGAGCTGCTGCGAGACCACGGGCTGCCATGACCGATTCGCTCGACACCAAGACCAGCGAGCTCGCCGACGCGCTCGGCGACTACCTCGCCGCGACGACCGTGCTCGCCGTCGCTGAGCTCGACGCGCACGGCACGATCGTCAGCGCGAACGAGACGTTCGAGCGGCTCGCCGGGCGAGCGCTCGCCGGGCAGTCGATCCACGAGCTCGTGCGCGTCGAGCAGCACCCCGCACTCGAGCGGATGCTCGAGTCCACCGACCGCGCGTGGCACCGGCACGCGCTCGGCCTGTTCCCCGATTACCGCGGCATCCCGCTCGACTTCATCGTCTTCTGCCGCCCGCTCGGCGACGGGCGACTCCTGATCGCCGAGCCGCCGGCCGCCGCCATCACCGCAGTCGACGAGCACCTGCTCGCGCTCAACGAGGAGCTGGCCGGCGCGCAACGACTGATCCGCCGCCAGAACGCCGAGCTCGCACGCCAGAACGACGTCAAGGACACGCTGCTCGCCAACGTCTCCCACGACCTCCGCACGCCGCTCACCGCGGTGCTCGGCTACGCCGAGCTGATGCGTCTCCGCGGCGGGCTCGACGACAAGCAGGCGCAAGCGGTGGACGTGATCGAGCGCAACGCCCGCCGGCTGCTGCGGCTCGTCAGCGACCTGCTCCTGCTCGCCCAGGCCCGCGCCGGCAAGCTCACGCTCGAGCGAGAAGCGGTCGACCTCTCCCAGCTCGCCGCCGAGGCGGTCGAGCTGATCCGGCCGCTGGCCGACCACGCCCAGCTCACGCTCGACCTCCGGGCCCAGTCGCATGGCCCGGTCATCGACGCCGACCAGCATCGCCTCGGCCAGTTGCTCGACAACCTGATCGCCAACGCGATCAAGTTCACACCGGCCGGCGGGACGGTCACCGTCCGCGTGCACGACCGCCCCGACGCCGCCGTCGTGGAGGTCGAGGACACCGGTCCAGGCTTCCCTGTGGCCGAGGGCGAATCGCTGTTCGAGGCGTTCACGCGCGGGAGCACGAGCGACGCGCCCGGCACGGGTCTGGGCCTCACGATCGTGCGGACCGTGGTCGATGCCCACGACGCGACCATCGACGTGCAGTCCGAACCCGGTCGCGGCGCACGGTTCACCGTCGCCTTCCGGACCGCGCACCGCTGACGGCCTCGGCAGGGCCGGCCGCGCGGGTCTATATTCCGGCCTCGCGATCAAGGGGGAGGGGCCATGCCAGGTCCGCGGGCGTTCGTCGTTCTGCTTGTCACGGTGCTCGCTGCTACGGCGGCAACGGCCGGTTCGGCCCTGGCTTGGGACAAGGGCGGCGACGCCCATCACAGCCTCCGGGAGTCGGTCACCGACCAGAACTTCTACTTCGTCATGGCCGATCGGTTCGCGAACGGGTTGGCGGCCAACGACAACGGCGGCCTGCCGCAGGGCAAGAGCGAGGGGCAGTCGGGCTTCGACCCGACGGGCAAGGGCTGGTACCACGGCGGTGACCTGCAAGGGCTCAGGAAGAAGCTGAGCTACATCCAGCGCCTGGGCACCACGGCGATCTGGCTGACCCCGAGCTTCAAGAACAAGGCGGTCCAGGACAACAACGGCTTCCCGTCGGCCGGCTACCACGGCTACTGGATCACCGACTTCACCCAGATCGACCCGCATCTGGGCACCAACGACGACCTGAAGGCGCTCGTGCGCGACGCCCACAAGGTCGGCATCAAGGTCTACTTCGACGTCATCACCAATCACACGGCTGACGTCATCCGCTACCAGGAGGGCGCCGGCCCGGCGTACATCTCCAAGGATCAGTACCCGTACCGCACCGCCGCGGGCACGGTGTTCGACGACCGCGACTTCGCGGGCGGGAACAGCTTCCCGGCGCTGGCGCCGGCGGGGCAGCCCCCGTGCCCGCGCCCGGCGTCCGAGCCGCTCCGCAGCTTCCCCTACCACCCGTGCGTGCCGACGGTCGAGCAGAACGTCAAGGTCCCGGCCTGGCTCAACGACGTCAGCCTCTACCACAACCGCGGGAACACGACCTTCGCCGGCGAGAACTCCCAGTACGGCGATTTCTTCGGGCTCGACGACCTGTTCACCGAGAACCCCCGCGTCGTGAACGGGATGCTCGACATCTACAAGTTCTGGATCCGCGAGTTCCGCGTCGACGGCTTCCGGATGGACACGATGAAGCACGTCGACGACCCGTTCTGGCAGAGGTTCGCGCCCGCGATCACGAACTACGCCAAGGCCCAGGGGATCCGCGACTTCTACATGTTCGGTGAGGTGGCCGAGGACTTCAGCCACGAGCTGGTGTCGCACTACCCGGTCCACGACGACGTCCAGGGCGTCCTCGACTTCCTCTTCCAGATGTCGTCGGTCGACTTCGCGGCCAAGTCGCTCCCGACCGACTCGCTGCGCGACTTCTTCGTCAAGGACGACTGGTACACGGACGGTGACTCGAACGTCTACAACCTCCCGACGTTCCTCGGGAACCACGACCGCGGGCGGATCGGCATGTTCATCCGCAACGCCAACCCGGGCGCGAGCGAGGCCGAGCTCCTGAGCCGCGATCGGCTTGCCCACGAGCTCATGTACTTCTCGCGCGGCAACCCGGTCGTCTACTACGGCGACGAGCAGGGCTTCACCGGCGCAGGCGGCGACCAGGACGCGCGGCAGGACATGTTCCCGTCGCAGTCGCCGCAGTACAACAACCTCAGCGACGACGGCGTCGCCGGTGACGACGGGGCTGGGAAGAACGACAACATCGGCTCCGACGAGACGCCGATGGACGACAACTTCGACACGGCGCACCCGCTGTACCGCCAGCTCACCCGGCTCGCCGATGTCACGAGCGACAACCCCGCGCTGCGCGACGGCGCCCAGCAGCACCGGTTCTCCTCCAGCGGCCCCGGCGCGTACGCGTTCTCGCGCATCAGCCGCAAGCATCAGCGCGAGTACGTCGTCGCGCTCAACAACGCCGAGGCGCCCGCCTCGGCGTCGATCCCGACGTACGTGCGCGACAGTCGGTGGGAGAGGGTCTACGGCTCCGGGCCCGACCGTCTGTGGACCGGCCGCGACCGCAAGCTCGGCGTCACGGTCGCACCGCTCTCGGCGGTCGTCTACCGCGCGAAGGAGCGCATCCCGCGCAGCAAGGCGGCGCCGTCGGTCGCGCTGACCGTGCCGGCCGAGGGCCGCGACCGCCTCGAGGTGCGCGCGAACCTCGGCTCCGATGCGTTCGCCGAGGTGACGTTCCTCGCCAAGACAGGCAACGGATCGTGGCGCGACATCGGCACCGACGACAACGCGCCGTACCGCGTTTTCCACGACGTGTCCGACATCGTGCCGGGGACGACCGTCCAGTACCGCGCCGTGGTGCTCGACAACGCGCACCACACGCGCTCGAGCGCGGTCCGCAGCAGCAAGATCGCGCCGCCGGCGATCGCGCTCGAGGCGCCGTCGGAGAACGGCCGCGTCCGCGGCACCGTCGAGGTCCGCGCGCTCGCGACACCGGAGCACTCCAACTACTCCGTGACGTTCCAGCGCTCGGTCAACGGCGGGCCGTTCACCGCGATCGGGACGGATGACTCGTCGCCCGTCTACACGGTGTTCAACGACACGTCGAGCCTCGCGGACGGGGCAACCGTCACCTACCGCGCGGTCCTGACCTACGCCCCCGGACGGACAGTCACGAGCAACACGCGCACGGTGACCGTCGTCCAGACGCCGGTCACGACCGCGATCGTCCACTACAACCGGCCCGCCGGCGACTATGGCACCGTCCCGAACGGCTGGGGTCTGCACCTCTTCGGTGACGCGGTCGCGGACTCGGTGCTGGCCACCGTGGCGTGGGACAAGCCGTTCCAGCGCACGGGCATGGACACGTTCGGGGCCGTCTACGCGATCCCGCTCAAGGACGACACGAAGCCGGTGAACTTCATCATGCACCTGCCGGCCGGCGACAGCGTGCCTACCACGCGCGAGCCGGGCGGCGACCGCTCGTTCGTCGCGCTCGACCACCCGGAGATCTGGCTCAAGGCGGGCGACGCGACGATCTATTTCGCGGAGCCGCCGCTGGGGTAACACGCGTGCATGGCCACCCAGATCACGGAACGTGAAGCCCGCCAGGTAGCCGAGGAAGCCCGCGAAGGCGAGTGGTCTCGGCCGAGTTTCGGCAAGGACCTCTTCCTCGGCCGCCTGCGGCTGGACCTGATCCATCCGCAGCCGCCGGTCGACCCGGCCGCCGTCGAGAAGGGCGAGCAGTTCCTCGCACGCCTGCGCGCATTCCTCACCCACCACGTCGATCCGCATGCGATCGAGCGCGATGCGCGCATCCCCGAGGACGTGATCGACGGCCTGAAGGAGCTGGGCGCGCTCGGGATGAAAGTGCCCGAGCAGTACGGCGGCCTCGGGCTGTCGCAGGTCTACTACAACCGCGCGCTGACGCTGGCCGGCTCGTGGCATTCCTCGCTGTCGACGCTCCTGTCTGCCCACCAGTCGATCGGCGTCGCCGAGCCGCTGCTGCTGTTCGGCACCGAGGAGCAGAAGCAGCGCTGGCTGCCGCTGGTCGCGCGCACGCACATCTCCGCGTTCCTGCTCACCGAGCCCGACGTCGGCTCCGATCCGGCCCGCCTCGGCACGACCGCCACGCCCGAGGAGGACGGCTCCGGCTACCGGCTCAACGGCGTGAAGCTGTGGGCCACCAACGGCGCGATCGCCGACATCGTGGTGGTGATGGCGAAGGTGCCTGACGGCGGCATCACGGCCTTCGTGCTGCCGTACGAGAGCGACGGCGTCACGATCGAGCACCGCAACCGGTTCATGGGGCTGCGCGGGATCGAGAACTCCGTCACGCGCCTGGACGACGTCTTCGTCCCGACCGAGAACGTGATCGGACGCGTCGGTCAGGGACTCAAGGTGGCGCTGACGACGCTGAACACCGGTCGCCTTGCGCTGCCCGCGATTTGCGTCGGCACGAGCAAGTGGGCCGTCAAGGTGGCGCGCGAGTGGGCGGTCGAACGGGTTCAGTGGGGCCAGCCCGTCGGCAAGCACGACGCCGTCGCGCAGAAGGTCGCCTTCATCGCCGCCAGCGCGTTCGGGATGGAGGCGATGCTCGACGTGGCGAGCCGGATGGCAGACGACAAGCGCAACGACATCCGGATCGAGGCTGCGATCGCCAAGCTCTACGCGTCGGAGCTGGGCTGGCGCGTCGTGGACGAGCTGATGCAGGTGCGCGGCGGACGCGGCTACGAGACCGCCGAGTCGCTGCGCGCCCGCGGCGAGAAGCCGGTCCCGGTCGAGCAGGCGATGCGCGATATGCGCATCAACCGCATCTTCGAGGGGTCGACCGAGATCATGCACCTGCTGATCGCGCGCGAGGCGGTCGACCAGCACCTGAACGTCGCGGGCGAGCTGCTGGAGGGCGACGGCGACCTGAAGGCCAAGGTGCGCTCGGCCGTCCAGGCGGGCGGCTTCTACTCGCGCTGGCTCCCGCGGCTGGCCGTCGGCGAGGGCATGCGGCCGGGCGCCTTCGACGAGTTCGGCGAGCTGGCCCGGCACGTGCGCTTCGTCGAGCGCGCCTCGCGCCGGCTCGCGCGGTCGACGTTCTACGCGATGGGCCGCTGGCAGGCAGGGCTCGAGAAGCGCCAGGCGGTGCTGGGCCGGATCGTCGACATCGGCGCCGAGCTGTTCGCGATCGCGTCCGCCGCCGTCTACGCGGACACGATCCGGCGCGAGCACCCCGAGCGCGCCGCCGCGGCGAACGACCTGGCGGACCTGTTCTGCCGCCAGGCGCGCCGTCGCGTCGAGGCGCTGTTCGGCGCGCTGTTCGCCAACGACGACACCGACGCCTACGCGCTCGCGCAGGGGGTGCTCGGCGACCGGTTCGCCTGGATCGAGGAGGGCATCCTCGACCCTGGTGACGCCTAGCCCGAGATCCCCAGCGTGTGAAGCACGGCCGCCTCGACGCGATCCTCGCCCGGCAGCGCGGCCAGCTCGAGGTTCTTCGCGTACGGCAGCGGGACCTCGGCCATGCCGACACGCTCGACCGGCGCGTCGAGCTCGTCGAAGCACGCCTTCTGGATCCGCGCGGCCAGCTCGGCGGTGACGCCGTAGGACGGCCAGCCCTCCTCCACGCACACGACGCGGTTGGTCTTCGCCACGGACGCGACAACGGTCTCCATGTCGAGCGGGCGCAGCGAGCGCAGGTCGATGACCTCGGCGCTGACGTCGTGGCGCTCGGCCAGCCGCTCGGCCACCTTCAGCGCCCGCACGGTGGCGAACGAGTGGGAGACGAGCGTGATGTCGGTGCCCTCGCGCGGCACCGCGGCGCGGCCGATCGGGGTCAGGAACTCCGGGTCGAGCGGGACCTCGCCCTTCTCCTTGTAGATCGGGAGGTTCTCCACCACGATCACAGGGTCGTCGTCGCGGATCGCCGAC
Organism: uncultured Solirubrobacteraceae bacterium; assembly: GCA_963792385.1. Classification (GTDB taxonomy): domain Bacteria; phylum Actinomycetota; class Thermoleophilia; order Solirubrobacterales; family Solirubrobacteraceae; genus DASSUW01. The sequence goes on from CAWBVZ010000007.1 coordinate 1,156,605, forward strand.
TTCAGCAGACCCTTGGCGTCGGCCGGGGTGGCCGGGGCGACGACCTTCAGGCCGGGCGTGTGGGCGAACCACGCCTCGAGCGACTGCGAGTGCTGGGCGGTGAGCTGGTTGCCGGCGCCGTTCGGCGTGCGGATCACCATCGGGCAGCCGACCTCGCCGCCGAACATCGTCCGCACCTTCGCCGCGTGGTTGACGACCTGGTCGATCGCGACGAGCAGGAAGTTGATGGTCATGATCTCCACGACCGGGCGCTCGCCGCCCATCGCGGCGCCGACCGCGGCGCCGACGAAGCCCTCCTCGGAGATCGGCGTGTCGCGGATCCGCTCGGGGCCGAACTCGCCCATCAGGCCGGCGGTGACCTTGTAGGAGCCCTCGAAGACTCCGACCTCCTCGCCCATCACGAAGACGCGCTCGTCGCGGCCGAGCTCCTCGCGGAGCGCGAGCCGGAGCGCCTCGCGGTAGGTCATCCGCTCGGTGCCGGTGGGTGCCTCGGTGACGGCGCTCATGAGCCGAGCCCCGCGTCGAACACGAGCGCCTCTTCGCCGAACGGGCTGCCCGGCCGCATGCGCGCGAACTGGCCGGCGCTGCCCGGCGCGTAGACGTTGCGCGCGAGCTCTGAGACGTCGGGCTCGGGGCTCGCGTCGGCGAACGTGACGGCGGCGGCGACGCGCTCGTCGGCCGCGCGATCGACGGCGTCGAGCTCGTCGTCGCCCATCCCGTGCTCGCGCAGCGTCGTCCGGAGGCGCATGATCGGGTCGTTGGCCTGGCGCGCGACGATCTCCTCCTTCGTGCGGTAGGCGAGACCGGCGTCGGCCACCGAGTGGCCGCGGTAGCGGTACGTGACGGCCTCCAGCACGGCGGGCGCGCGCTCCTCGCGGGCGCGCTTGAGCAGCCGGCCGGACGCTTCGACGACGGCGTCGAGATCGTCGCCGTCGACGCGCTCGCCGTGCATCCGGAAGGCGGAGGCGCGACGGTAGATCTCCGGCTCGGCGGACGCGCGGGCGACGCTCGTGCCCATGCCGTAGCCGTTGTTGACGACGAGGAAGACGATCGGCAGGTTCCACAGCGCGGCGAGGTTCAGCGACTCATGCCAGGCGCCCATGTTCACGGCGCCGTCGCCGAGCTCGCAGACGACCGCCTGCTCCTTGCCGCGGCGCACCATCGCCAGCGCCAGGCCGGTCGCGACCGGCAGCTGGCCGGCCACGATTCCCCAACCGCCGTAGAAGCCGCGGTCGACGTCGAGCAGGTGCATCGAGCCGCCGCGGCCGTGAGCGCAACCGTCGCGACGGCCGAACAGCTCCGCCATCACCGCGTCTGGAGATACCCCCCGGGCGAGCGCGAAGCCATGGCATCGATAACCCGTGACCAGCTGGTCGGCCTCCTGCATCGTGTGGACGACGCCGACGGTGGCCGCCTCCTGCCCGGATGACAGATGGCAGTAGCCGCCGATCTTGGCGGCCTTGTATTGACGCTCGGACTCGGTCTCGAAGACGCGGATCAGCACCATCTGCTCGTACAGGTGGCGCAGGTCGGTCGGCGACAGCGTCGTCGGATGATCAATCGTCGTCACGCGATCTCCTCCTCGAAGTAGTCGGGGTGCTGCGCCCGGATGGCGGGCAGGGTCGACAGCACCATCCGCAGGTGATGGCGCAGCGCTTGCTCGGCCTCGTCGGGGTCGTGCGCCGAGACGGCGGCGACGACGGCCCGGTGCTCGGAGATCATCTCCATCAGGTAGCCGGGCTCGGGCATGCTGAGGCGCCGGATGCGGTTCAGGTGGCCCTTGGCGCGATTGCTCAGCGACCACGCGATCTCGTGGCCGCTGAGGTCGCACAGCAGGTGGTGAAGCTCGTCGTCGAGGACGTAGAAGCGGTCGAAGTCGTTCGCCTCGCGAGCGGCGTCCTGGCGCCGGATGACCGCCTCGAGCGCCGCCAGATCCTCGTCGCGGGCGCGCAGCGCGGTGCCGCGGATCGCGGCGCACTCGAGCGCCTCGCGGACGAACTGCGCGTCGCTGATCGCGGTCTCTGAGATGTGCGTCACGAACGTGCCGAGCTGCGGCACGACGGCCACGAGCCGTTCCTCGCGCAGGCGCTGCAGCGCCTCGCGGATCGGCGTGCGGCTGACGCCCAGCAGCGCGGCGAGCTCGTTCTCGGACAGCTGGCGGCCGGGAGCGAGCGCGGCGGACACGATCGCGTCGCGCAGCGTGGCGTAGACGTGCGCTCGCGCGGGACCGCGCGCGAGTGCGCGTTCTGGGGAGCAGCGCCTCCATACACCTTGAATACTTGCATACAAGGGCGGGTCGTAAACGCCAAACAATGATTTGCTAAGCTAATTAGCTGTGCAAACGACCTCCTCGACGCCCGATCTCGCCGGCCATCTGCGGCTGACGATCGTGCGCACCGCCCGGCGCCTGCGCCAGGAGGGCGGCGGCGACCTCTCCCCCTCGCTCAACGCCGCGCTCGCGACGCTCGAGCGCCACGGCCCGATGACTCCGAGCGAGCTCGCCGCCCGCGAGCGGATCCAGCGGCCGACGGCCACGCGCGTGCTCGCCCGGCTCGAGGAAGCAGGGCTCGCGACGCGCACTCCCGACCCCGAGGACCGCCGCTCGAGCCTCGTCACCGCGACGCCCGCGGGGACCGAGTTGCTGGCCGAGCTGCGCACGCGCAAGACCGCCTTCCTGGCGCACCGGCTCGAGGGCCTGGACGCCGACGACCGCGCCACGCTTGAGCGGGCGGCGGACATCCTCGAAGGGATGCTCGCGGAGTGAGCGCCGGTTTCGCGCGCACCTTCGCCTCACTGAGCGTCCCGAACTACCGCCGGTACTTCACCGGCCAGGTCGTCTCCATCAGCGGCAACTGGATGCAGAACGTCGCGGAGATGTGGCTGGTCCTGCAGCTGACCGGCAGCGGCGTGTCGGTGGGTCTGACGGCCGCGCTGCAGTTCCTGCCGATCCTGGTGTTCGGGGCTTGGGGCGGCCTGCTGGCCGACCGCGTGTCCAAGCGGCGGCTGTTGATCGTCACCCAGTCCCTGATGGCGCTCCCAGCGCTCACGCTGTGGGCGCTCACGGTCGGCGGCTCGGTCGAGATCTGGATGGTCTACGCGCTGGTGTTCGTGCGCGGTGCGGTCACCGCCATCGACAACCCGGCGCGCCAGAGCTTCGTGATCGAGATGGTCGGCCCGGAGAACGTGGTGAACGCGGTCGCGCTGAACTCGGTGATCGTCCACACGTCGCGGATCCTCGGCCCGGCGATCGCCGGCGGCGTGATTGCCCTGCTCGGCGTCGGCCCGTGTTTCCTCGTCAACGCCTTGTCGTTCGTCGCGATGATCGTCGCGCTGCGCCGGATGGACCCGGCCGCGCTGCAGACGCCGCCACGACTCGCGCGCCGCGGCCGCGGCCAGATGCGCTCCGCGTTGCAGCATGTGGCGCGCACGCCGGGCCTGCGGATCCCGCTGGCGATGATGGCCGTGGTCGGCACGCTCTCGTTCAACTTCCAGGTGCTGCTGCCGCTGCTCGCGAGCCTCACGTGGCACGGCACCGCGCAGACCTACACGGCGCTGGCCGTCGCGATGGGCGATCGGCTCGGTCGCGGGTGCGCTCGCCGCGGGCGCGCGCGGGCGCGCCGATGCGCGGCTGCTCGTGGGCGCCGCCGCCGCGTTCGGCGTCGCCGAGCTGCTGGTCGCCGCCGCGCCGTCGATCCCGCTCCAGCTCGCCGCGCTGATCCCGCTCGGCGCCGTCAGCGTCACGTTCGCCGCGGGCGTGAACTCGGCGATGCAGCTCGCCGTCGACCCGGCGATGCGCGGCCGCGTGATGGCGCTCTACTCCGTCGTCTTCCTCGGCTCGACACCGATCGGCGCCCCGCTCGTCGGCTGGATCGCCGAGGTCGCCGGCCCGCGCGCCGGGCTCCTGCTCGGCGCGGCCGCCGCGCTCGCCGCCGCCGTCGGCGGCGCGATCGCGTTCGCGCGCGCAGGCGATCCGGTCGTGGCGCAGCCCGCGTGCGAGGGTGAGCGTCGCACGAGGATCGGCGTCCGCGCCAGGCTCGGGGAACTGCGGCATTAAGAGAGCGAGATCGGCCGGCGCGAAACAACGAGCGTCGAGTTTGTCGGCCTGAGACCGACGAAGTCGACACTCGGACGATCGCGGCCGTAGTGACCCCACTCCCCCACCCAGCGGGGTTGACGTTCGTCCCGCCGCCACCACCGCGCTTAGGCCAGCAGCTCGACCCGGTTCCCCCACGGGTCGAACGTGAAGAACCGCCGCACGCCCGGGATCGCGTCGTCCCACTGCACCGTGCAGCCCGCCGCGGCCAGCCGCGCCGCGAGCACATCGAGCTCGCCGGCGTCCACCCGCAGCGCCGGGTGCGCCCTGCGCGCGGGCGCGAACGGCTCCTCGACGCCGACGTGGAGCGGCCCGAACCACGCGCCACCGGCGGCGCGCAGCGCCTCCGGCTTCTCCACCTCAGCCAGGCCCAGCAGCTCGCCGTAGAAGCGCCGCGCCTCGGCCTCGCAGCCGGCCGGAGCGGCCACCTGGACGTGGTCGAGCTTCATGCCTTCGCCGGCGACGCGTCGGTGCGCGTCATCTTCACGGACGCCGACAGCTCCGCCCCGGCGGCGCCGCGGAACACGCCCTTGACCGGCGGCACGTCGCTGTACAGCCGGCCGTGGCCGATCTTCACATGGCTCTCGCCGCCGAGCGTGCGGTTCGTCGGGTCGGCCGACACCCACACGGGCTCGCCGTCGGCGGGCATCAGCGCCTCGATCCAGGCGTGCGTCTCGACCTCGGCCGAGTCGACGCTCTCGTCGCCGTTGGGCGGCGCCCACAGGTAGCCGGAGACGTAGCGGGCGGCGATCCCGTGCCGCCGCAGGAGCAGTAGCGCGAGGTGCGCGAAGTCCTGGCACACGCCCGCGCCGGCCTCGAGCAGGTCGGTGACGGTCGAGCCGACGTAGGTCACGCCCGCCTGGTACTCGAACCGGTCCGGGATCACGTCGACCAGCCGGCGCACGGTGGCGAGCGGCGTCTCGGCGCGCGAGGCGCCTACCAGCTCGTCCAGCGCCAGCGCGTCCGGGTCGTCCGACTCGAGCAGCAGGAACTCGCCCGCCGCCGCCCGGTACGACGGAGCCTCCAGGTCCAGCCACGGCGCTTCCGGAGGCTCCGGCGGCGCGGTCGTCTTGACGCGCGCGCGGACGTCGATCGAGAGGTGGTCGTGCGGCCGCGAGACGCCGAACTCGATCACCTGCGTGCCGAAGTAGTCGAGGTGCTGGTGCAGGCGCGTCTCCGGGTCCACGCGGACGCCGAAGTCGTCGACCCGCTGCGTCGGCGTCGTGGCCGGCGTCACACGCAGCGCGTTCAGGTTGTCCGCCACGGGCGACTCGTAGCGGTACTCGGTGAGGAAGCGGATGGCGAGGTGCATTCAGGCGGTGGCCAGCGGAGCGGCGGCCGGGTTGGTCGGGCCTCCAAAGTACCGCTGGGCGATGTCGACATCGACCTGCGCGAGCTCGCGCTGGACGGCGCCGAGCGTGCCGGCGAGCGCCCCGTCGCCCTCGGCCGTGCGCGCCCGCAGGTCGAGGTCGGCCATCAGCCGGCTGACGCGTAGGACGGCGGGCGAGCCGCGGTAGCTGGGGTCGGCGGCGGTCAGCGCATGGTGCAGCGCCTCGACCGAGAAGGCGACCGAGTCGGGGTAGTCGCGCTCGTACAGCAGGAAGCGCGCGACCGGCCCCGCGTTCGGGGGCGCCGGCACCGCGCGGCGGTAGGCCTGGAAGCCGCCGACCGCCTGCAGCAGCGCCAGCGCCTGGCCGTCGCGGACGTGCTCCTCCTCGTCGTCGCGGTCCGACGGGAGCCCGACGCGCAGCATCCGCAGCACCATGTCGCCCGACTCGATCGCCGCGCCCGCCTGCAGGAACGCGTGAGCCTCGTCGCGCAGCATCGTGCGGCTCGTCACGCCCCAGAACATCCCGCAACGCTCGCGCACGTAGGCGTAGACCGAGTACGGGCCGGTCCGCAGCGCCGCCGACATGTCGCGCCGCAGCAGCCCGAGGTGGAACGTGTTGATCGCCTCCCACATCTCGGCCGAGAACACGTCGCGGACCGTCCGGGCGCCCTCCCTCGCGCGCGTGACGCAGTTCAGGACCGACGTCGGGTGGTCGGGGTCGAGCGTCAGGAACCGCAGCACCTCGTCGCGCGAGGCCGGGCTCTCCGGCGGCTCGCCGCTGACGATCGTGAGCAGGTGGTCCCACGACAGGTGCACGCTCGCGTCGTCGGGGCGGCCCTGCACGTCGGCATGGAAGACGCCGTCGAGCATCCGCGCGGTGTGCTCGGCGCGCGCCAGCTGGCGCCCGATCCAGTAGAGCTCGTGCGCGATCCGGGCGAGCACGTCAGCCGGCGGCCTGCTGTTGCTGCTGCTGCTGGGACGACCACTCGCCCTGGCTCAGGCCCGGCATCCGCGGCGGCGACCAGCGCGCGGCCCCGGCGCTGTCGGTCTCCGGCCCGGGCGTGCCGTCCTCCAGCACCCACGTGTCCTTCGAGCCGCCGCCCTGGGAGGAGTTGACGATCATCGAGCCCTCGCGCAGCGCAACCCGCGTCAGCCCGCCGGGCACGATCCGGATGTCGTCCCCGAACACGGCGAACGGGCGCAGGTCGACGTGCCGCGCCGCCAGCGCGCCGTCCGGGCCGGCGGTCGGGACGGTAGAAAGCCGCACCAGCTCCTGCGCGATCCACCGCTCCGGCTGGCGCGCGACCGCGTCGGCCTGGCGCGCGATCTCCTCGTCGGTCGCCGACGGGCCGATGAACACGCCCTTGCCGCCTGACTCGCTGGTCGGCTTGACCACCATCTCCCCCAGCCGCTCGAGCACCCAGCCGCGCTGCTCGGCGTCCGTCATCAGGTAGGTCGGGACGTTGTCGAGGATCGGCTGCTCGCCGAGGTAGTAGCGGATCATCTCCGGCACGTAGTGGTAGATCGCCTTGTCGTCGGCGACGCCGGTGCCGACCGCGTTCACGATCGCCACGCTGCCCGCACGGTACGCGCGCATCAGACCCGGCACGCCGAGCATCGAGTCGGGCCGGAACTCGAGCGGGTCCATGAAGTCGTCGTCGATCCGGCGGTAGATCGCGTGGACGCGCTGCAGGCCGCGCGTCGTGCGGATGTGGCAGACCGCGTCCCGGACCACGAGGTCGGACGCCTCGACCAGCTCCACGCCCATCTGGCGCGCAAGGAACGCGTGCTCGAAGTAGGCGGAGTTGAACGGGCCCGGCGTCCACACGACGACGGTCGCCTCCTCCTCCCCGCCGGTCGGCGCGACCTGCGACAGCGCGGTGCGCAGCAGCGCCGGGTAGTGGTCGACCGGCCGCACGCGGTAATGCGCGAACAGGCCCGGCAGCAGCCGCGTCATCGCGACACGGTTCTCGAGCACGTACGAGATCCCGCTCGGCGTACGGACGTTGTCCTCGAGCACCTTCCAGGTGCCGTCGCCGTCGCGCACGAGGTCGCACCCGGAGACGTGGCAGTAGACGCCGCCGGGCGGCCGGATGCCGTGTGCCGCGCGCGCGAAGCCGGAGCGCGAGACGATCAGCTCCCACGGCACCAAGCCTTCGTGGACGATCTCGCGCGCGTGGTAGACGTCGTCGATGAACTGGTTCAGCGCGCGGATGCGCTGCGCGAGGCCGCGCTTGATCGTCTTCCACTCGGCCGCCGGGATGATCCGCGGCACGAGATCGAGCGGGAACGGCCGGTCGCGCACCGGACCGTCCGCGTCCTCCCCGGCGGCGTCGAACGTGATCCCCTGTTGCATGAAGATCGCGTCGCGGCGCCGGCCGGCCGCCGCCAGCGCCTCGGGCCCGAGCGCGGTGAGCGCCTCGACCAGCGTCTCAGCGTGCGCGCGCGGCGTCCCGTCCGAGTCGATCATCTCGTCGAAGAAGCCGTCGCGGAGCGTCAGCACGGACGCATCCTCACAGCCCGCCCGGTGCCCCGCAATGCCGACAGGTACCGCCGCGACGCGCGATCATTCGCCCCCATGTCGAATCTGAGCATCTGCATCGCCGGCGCGACGGGCTGGACCGGGCGCGCGCTGGTGGACGCCGTCGCGGCCGCCGACGACCTCGACCTGCGGTCGGGCGTGAGCCGCTCGGCGGCCGGCGAAGATCTGGCGGGAGCGCCCATCTACGCCACCGTCGCCGAGGCGCTGGACGCGGTCGACGTGCTGATCGACTACACCTCCCACGACGCCGTCAAGGCAAACGTGCTGGCCGCGATCGAGCGCGGCGCAGGGGTCGTGATCGGCACGTCGGGGCTGTCGGCCGGCGACTACGCGGAGATCGACGCAGCCGCGCGCGAGCGCGGCGTCGGCGTGATCGCGGCGGGCAACTTCTCGGTCACGGCCGCGATGATGCAGGCGGCGGCGCTACTGGCGGCGCGCCATATCCCGTCGTGGGAGGTGATCGACTACGCGAAGGCGACCAAGGCCGACGCGCCGAGCGGCACCGCGCGCGAGCTGGCCGAGCGGCTCGGCCAGGTCCGCCCGCCGGACGTCCCGCTCGCGGTCGAGGAGACGGCCGGCGCGCCGGAGGCGCGCGGCACGACGATCGGCGGCACGCAGGTGCATTCGCTGCGCCTGCCGAGCTTCACGGTGTCGACCGAGGTGGTCTTCGGCCTGCCGGACGAGCGGCTCTCGATCCGCCACGACGCCGGCAGCTCCGCGGCGCCGTACGTGGCCGGGACGCTGCTCGCCGCGCGCGCCGTGCCGGCCCGGACCGGCCTCACGCGAGGCCTCGACACGCTGCTGCTCGACGGCTGACGGATACCCTCTCGGGGCTTGAGCGAGCCTGACACCCTTCGACGCTCGTTCCCGGCAGACCTGGCGGCACCTGCGGTGGCGCGCCACGCCCTGAAGGACTTCCTCCACACGCACGCCGCCGACCCGCGCACGCTCGCTGACGTGCTGCTCGCGGTCTCCGAGGTCGTCACCAACTGCGTCGTGCACGCCTACCGCGACCAGCCCACCGGCCGCGTGGCGCTGGAGGCCGAGCGGTCGGGGGACGAGCTGGTGCTGTCGGTGACCGACCGCGGCCGCGGGATGGCCCCGCGCACCGACAGCCCGGGGCTCGGGCTCGGCCTGCCGCTCGTCGGCCGGATCGCCCGCCGCGTCGACATCACCGCCCCGGCCGGCGGCGGGACGCTCGTGAGCATGTACTTCAGCCTGCGGGGCTGACGGGCGCTACAGGTCGTACGGGTACTGCGTGAGCGTCTCGCTCCCGTCCTCCGTGATCAGCAGGAGGTCTTCGAAGCGCACGCCATTGATGTCCTCGAGGCCTTCGATTCCGGGCTCGATCGCGATCACGTCTCCGGCGACGAGGGTCTCGCCGGATCCGAGCCCGAGGCCTGGAGGCTCGTGTACCTCGAGGCCGACGCCATGGCCGAGGCTCCAGTAGAACCCGTGGGTGAGGGTCTGGCCGGGTGTCCGCGTCCGCTGGGTCGGATAGCCGGCGCGCTCGACGACGTCGGCTGCGGCTTCATAGAGAGCCTGGCCGGTGATCCCGGGCCGCGCGGCGGAGCGCGCGGCCTCCAGCGACTCGCGGACGATGTCCCGCAGCTCAGCGACCGCGCCCGTGACCTGCCCTCCGACGAACGTGCGCGTCATGTCGGCGCAGCAGCTGCTGGCCTCGTCCCGCGGCCACAGGTCGACCACGACCGGCAGGTCGGCAGGCAGTGGCCCGGAACCGGGATCGTGCCCGCCGTCTGACAGCGCCGAGACGACCATGATGTCCGGGGGCGCCGGCGCACCCGTCGCAGCGCACGCGGCGCGGATCGCCGCGCGGACCATCTCGGCCGTCAGTGGCTCGCCGTCGCGGTACAGGTGACCTCCCTCTCGATCGGCACCATGGATGAGCTCGTCCGCGACGGCTATGCCGGCCTCGGCGGCGCGCTGGGCGCGGCGGATGCCGGCGAGCTCCGCCGGCGTCTTGACGCGCCGGCGGGCTTCGAATGTGCGGCCGTCGACCTCGATGGCGATGCCCGCGGCGCGCAGCCGATCGGCGACCACCACCGCGAGGTCGCCCGGGACGATGGCGTCCTCGACTCCCCACTTTCGGACCGCCCGGATCAGGGTCTCGAGGTCGGCCTCATCGCGCGACATGCCCTGCTCGAGGAGGTCGAAGAAGCCGGCGTCCTCCCAAGTGAGCAACTCCGCTCCCGGCAGCGCCTCGGCGATCCGTGCGATCTCGAGCGTGCTGGTCAGCACCGAGGCCTGGCCATCACGCGCCATGAACAGCAGTGGGTCCACGATCGCGAGCGGGACCTCGTGCCGCATCGAGGGATACCGGATCGTGTCGCCGTACAGGAGGATGGTCGCCACGGACGGACAGCCTAGGGCGCGATCGACTGCAGCAGCCTCCTGTCGGCGTACCGAGCGACCAGCCCGCCCGTCTCGAACCCGATGTTCATCGCGCTGCGGAAGTGGATGCCGCAGTAGATGCGCGAGATGCCTTCGTCGTGGGCGGCTGTGCTGAACCGCTTGTAGGTTCGCGTCTCCCCGTTGGGGCTGGTGACGCTGAACGTGTGTCGATCGCCGAGCTCGCGGGCGAGCGTGGTCGCCGCCGCGGCGGCGGTGGCGGCGTGCGTCGAGTCGTACTCGGGGAACGGCGGCGTGACGCACAGCGAATCCCAGTTCTCGTCGCCGCGAGTGGCTCGGTTCCCGTCGTCGTCGCCGGCGCGGATCGCCGTGATCGGGCGCCAGTAGCTGAAGCGGTACTTCGTGTCAAAGCTGGCGATGACGGTGTCCGCCAGAGAGATGTTGAGCACCGCGAGCGTGCGCGCCGCGCGCCACTCGCCCGCCGACCGGTCGGCGAGGCCCTGCTGCGCGGCCAGGTTCCACTCCTTCGCGGCGGCGTCGTACCAGAACCGGGCGGTGCGGGTCTGGCGCTCGGTGCGCGCCGTGCTGCTGCGAGAGCCCAGCGCCTTCACCTCGTTGTAGTCGCTCGTGTACCGGCGGCTCTTGACCGCGGGCGGCGCCGGCGGGCGGAACTGGGCGGCGCGGTTCAGTGCGAAGGGCGGCAACTCGCCCCAGCCCGCCCCGATGACGATGTTCAGCGGCGGCGTCAGCTGGTACACGCCCGAGCGGGCGGGGCCTGGCGTGTAGGGCTTGGTGAGCGCCGCGACGAGGTCGTCGGAGCTCCGGCGGGTGAGGATCGCGGCGGCGGCCGCCTGTCCCGTCTTGATGCCTGCGTCCTTCGCGGTCCCGTCCGGGACCGTTGACAGGGCCTTGTCGTACTCGGCATCGACCGATGCCGCGGCCTGGGGGACGAGCTTGACGAGCGTGTCGTGCGCGGCGGCGGCCACGGCCGCGGGCACCGATGCCCGCCGGGCCGAGCCGTAGTACTCGTACGGCTGATACCGCGGGTCGATGGCGTTGAGCGCATCGTGGACGGCGATCTGCGTGACCGCCAGCGTGTACGTCTGCGGTCCGGGAGCGAGGTTCGCGGCGACGACGCTCGACGCAAAGGTGTTCCAACCGGCAACCGGACTGCGGTTGGCGCGGGCGCTGGTCGCCGTCAGAGCTGCCGCGGCCAGGAGCGCCGCCACGAGAGCGGTCGCGAGCAGGCGCAAACGCGCTGTTGGGTGCATCGGGGGACTGTCTCCTTCGAGCAAGTTGATAACTACGATCCATAGTCATCTAACACTATGGAACATAGTCATGTCAAGACGCGAGCAGATGCGGACGCGCCAGACCGCTGCCGGGCGGACTGGACAAATAGGCAGCCGGCTCCGGCGCGCAGCGTCATAGGCTTGAGCACCGCCGCGCGCTGAAGTGCGCGCCGCATTGTCTGCCTCCGATCCCAAGGGAGCTCCCCTGCCGTCCGTCAGAACCCACCGTCGCGCCTGGTCCGCGCTTCCCGTCGTCGCGCTCGCAGTCGCCGCCATGGCGATCCCTGCAGTAGCCGAGGCGAAGAGCGGCCCCAAGCTCACCGTCATGACCCGCAACCTGTTCCTCGGCGCCGATCTCTCGCCCGCAATCGGCGCGACGAGCATTCCGGCGGCCATCGACGGCTCCGGCGTCATCTGGAACGAACTCCAGAGCACGAAGTTCGCCGAGCGCGCTGCGCCGCTCGCGCGCGAGATCAAGCGGTCGAAGGCAGATCTGGTCGGCCTTCAGGAAGTGGCGCTGTGGCGGAAGCAGACGCCGTCGGACGGCGGCGCGCCGCCGATCAGCCCGATCGCAGGCGCCAAGGCGGCCACCGTGGTCGAGCAGGACTTCCTGGCGATCCTGCGCAAGGAGCTGAAGCGAGCGGGCGCCAAGTACGACGTCGTCGTGGTGCAGAACGAGTTCGACGCCGAGCTACCCGTTGACGTCGACGGCTCGGACGCGACCGGCACCGGTCCCCTGGCCTCGGCCGGCGCCGACTTCGACGCCCGGCTCACGATGCGTGACGTGATCCTGGTCCGGAAGGGCAGCAAGCTCAAGCTCGGCAAGAAGCGCAAGGGTCACTTCAACACCCGGTACGAGCCCAACGTCGGCGGCCTGGTGATCCCGGTCGATCGCGGCTGGGCCTCGGTCGAGGTCAGCAAGAAGTCGGGCTCCGGCAAGAAGGGCAAGACTCGCCGGTTCCGCTTCGTCGACACCCACCTCGAGGCCTTCGGCGACCCCGCGATCCGCGAGGCGCAGGCGAAGGAGCTGACCAAGGGGCCGCTCAAGACCCGCACGCAGGTCATCCTGGTCGGCGATCTCAACTCGGGCATCGCCCGCCACAACGAGCCCGAGCAGCCCGGCGACGATCTCGCCTTCAAGGCGCTGGCCGGCTTCGGGATGCACGACAACGGCGCGGTGCAGAGCTGCTGCTACCCGAGCCTGTTCGACCCGGCCGGGATCTTCGACCACACGGTCGATCACGTCCTCACGAAGCCGAGCCTCAAGACTGCGAAGTCATTCGTGACGGGACACACTCCGGGCGAGCGAACCGCGTCGGGCCTGTGGCCGTCCGATCACGGCGGAGTCGTCAGCACGGTGCGGCTGAAGAAGTAGGCAGGTCTGCCACCCGGCACCAGCGCTTGCTGGTGCCGGGCCGTGGGCGCGCTAGCCGGCGTGGGTGAGGTCGCCGGATCCGTCGACCTGCTGCGTCAGGGCCGGGTTGCCGTGGTAGCGCACGTCGCCCGAGCCCGCGACGCTGACGTCGAGCCGCTCGTCGGCGCGCACGTCGACGTCGCCTGAGCCGTGCACGCTCACGTCCGCCTCGCGCGCCGCGAGGCTCGCGAGATCCGCGTCGCCTGAGCCGCTCAGATCGATTGCGACCAGTCCGGCCGTGCCCGCGAGCGCGATGTCGGCCGAGCCGTGCGAGCTCACCTCGAACGCGTCCGTGTCGATGCCGGCGGCGGCGATGTCGCCCGACCCGGAGGCATCGATGCCAGTCAGCTTCGGCACCGAGAGCTCGACGACGACGTCATTCCCACCGAAGCCGTGGTGGTCGAATGAGAGGTGCAGCGTGCCGTCGGTCACGTCGGTGCGGACGTCGTTGATCACCTTCTCGCCGGCGCTGACCCGCACGCGCTGCGACTCGCCGACATGCAGCCGCACGTCGACCGAGCCGCTGTTGTCGATGCGCGTGAAGTCGGCGACGTCGCGCGTCTGGGAGGTGCGCGGACCGTCGTCGCCGACGGAGCAGCCTGCGACCGCCAGGGCGGCAAGCGCAGCGGGGAACAGGAGGAGGGCGCGGCGCGGGGAGGGCATGGCACCACGCTAGGCGCGGCGGGCCGCCCGCGCAGGGGAGGTTCCAGGCCAGCGCAGCGGCGGGCCGCCCGTGTTCGAGGGGTGGGGCTGCCCTCAGCGTCGGTGCTCCGCGGTTGACAGTACTACGCTTCACGTAGTACCGTCGCCAACAGATGACCGGACCGGCACATGGATAAGAGCCAGCTGCTGCGCGGTGCCCTCGACGGCGCCGTGCTCGCGGTCACGTCGGAGGAGGACGCATACGGCTACGACGTCCTGCGACGCCTCCGCGGCGCCGGGCTCGCCGAGGTCGGCGACGCCTCCGTCTATGGCACCCTGCGCCGCCTTTACTCCGCCGGAGCGTTGACTTCGTACATGGTGCCCTCCGAGGAAGGGCCGGCCCGGCGCTACTACGGCATCACCGACCGCGGGCGCGACCAGCTCGCCGAGGCGCGAACGGTTTGGCACGAGTTCTCGCAGGCGCTCGGCGCCCTGCTCGACGAGAAGGTGGAGTCACGCGCATGACTACCGGCACGGTTCCCCAGGACGTGAAGGCCTATCTCGACGCCGTCCGCGCCCGCCTCGACGACATCCCGGCCGAGGAGCGCGACGACCTGCTGGCGGACGTCGAGCCGTCGATCCTCGACAGCACCGAGGAGAGCGACGCCCCCGTCGAGGTGCGGCTCGGGCCGCCGGACTCCTTCGCCGACGAGCTCCGCGCCGCCGCCGGCCTACCGCCACGTGCAGAGCCCACCGACGACGCACCGAGGCGTGGCCTGCGGGAGCGCGTCGCCGCGGCCGACGCGTACTTCACGACGAGCCCGGCCACGCGCTGGATGCGCGAGCTCGCCCCGCTCTGGTGGGTGCTTCGAGGCGTCGTCGCCGTCGGCCTCGTCGAGATCCTCTTCAGCCGATCGATCTTCAGCGGACCGGACAGCTACGCGATCCTGGTGGCACTCGCCATGGCGCTGACCGCGAGCGTGTCCGTCGCCATCGGCCTCCGCCGCCCGCGTCGCACCGCGGCGCTCGTCGTCGTCAACGTCGTGCTGGCGCTAGCGACGGTCCCCGTGATCTCGGACACCATCAGCCATGGACGCAGCGCCGTGATCAACAACGGCGTCGAGACCGCCACCGCGACGGAAGTCGCACCGGCCGGGCTCGTCTACAACGGCGCGCCCGTGCAGAACATCTACGCATTCGACCGCCAAGGCCGGCTGCTCCAGGACGTCCGCCTCTTCGACCAGGACGGGCAACCGCTAGAGATCGGCGCCGACCCCACGGACCCGAGCCGCCGCACGGTGCAGACCCGGGCCGGGAAGCCCGCCTTCAACTCGTTCCCCATCCGCTACTTCGAGCCCGGCACGAGGCGCGTCGCCCACCCCGCCGCCGGAACGCCCGTCCACCCCAGCCCGCTGGCCACCAAGCCGCTCAGCACGCCCTAGCGATCACGGCGCGATGAGTTTCGCCCCGTCGGGCGGTTCCTAACTTCGATGATGCGAACCGCTTCAACGAGAGGGACTGCTGATGGCGAAGGTTCTCGTGGGGATCACGACGTCGATCGACGGATACATCACGGGCCCGAACGACGGCCCCGGCAACGGACTCGGCGACGGCGGCGAACGGCTGCACCATTGGGTGTTCGGCGGCCCATGGACCTACGCCGACGAGGCCCGGGGCGAGGCGACCGGTGCGGACGCGGCGTATCTCGCAGACGTCACCTCCAGGATCGGCGCGAGCATCGGCGGACGCTGGACCTACGAGGCGGCGCGCCACTGGGGCGACGAGAACCCCTCGGAGATGCCGTTCTTCATCGTTACTCACCGGCCCGAGGAACAGCCCGAGGGCGACGCGTTCACGTTCGTGTCCGGAGTCGAGGCTGCGGTCGAGCGCGCCCGCGAGGCGGCGGGCGGCAAAGACGTCTACATCATGGGCGGAGCGGACGTCATCCGCCAAGCGCTTGCCGCCGGGCTGGTCGACGAGCTGACGATCATCACCGCGCCGGTCGTGCTCGGCGGCGGCAAGCGGCTGTTCGAGGGGTTCTCACAGTCGCTGGAGCTGGAACACATCGGGGTGCGGCAGTCGCCCTTCGCGACGTTCGTCGACTACCGCGTGAAGGCCGCCTGACTAGCGCACACCCGGGGCGGCGATGCGCGTCGCGAAGCTGCGCAGCCGGCGCGATCGGCGGGGCTCGGCGGACTCCGTGATGGTGGGGCGGCTGATGCGGCGCGCGGCGTCCGCTTCGCGGATGCGGTCGGTGGTGATGGCGGTGACGACGAGGCGGGCGGTGTACATGCGGGGCTCCTTGACGGGGTGACTCGGTGAGAGTCGCCGCCGGCGGTTGTCGCCAGATTGCCGCGGGCTATCCGCGCCCTATGCAGGCGGCCACGGAAGGCGCACCGGCAGATAGTCGCCGGGCCAGTCGGCGTACGCCACGTCGCCGTCGTCCGTCTCGATGGCGGCGGACGCACCGTACTTCGCCGCGACCTCGCTCACCGGGTAGCGAAGTCGCTCAACCTCGGGCCTCAAGCCGATCATGAGAATCGCGCACGGCCCGTCGCCGGCGCCGACAATGATGTGGTTGGTGCTGGGCGGACAGTGGAAGTAGTCCCACTGCCGTAGCGGTCGTTCCTGCTCCTCGACGATCAGCGTGCACTCGCCGACGAGCACGAGAAAGCCTTCCTGCCCGCTCTCCGCGTGGTAGAGCGCGTTCGGCTGGCCGGGCCAGACGACGCGAACGTTGACGCCGATGTCGCCGAAGGGCGACTCCTGCGACTCCAGCGGGTACACCGCGCCGCCCTTCTCGTCGTTGCGCACCGCCAACGCGTCCCCGAGGTTGAGGACGAACCAGCCATCCGAGGTGATCAAGCGGCCGTACGGGGTCTCTCGCGAGCTTGCTTCCTTCACGGGCATTCGTCCTCCTCGAGTGTCAGGCGCGACGAGGCTAGTCGCAAGTGGCCAACGTTCGCCCGGGGCCGGGGGTCATTCCCGCCGACGAGCCCACTACCCGGAGGGAATCACGATGATCAGAACTCATCTGCGGTCCAACGTCGTCGGCTACCTGGCGCTGTTCGTCGCCCTGAGCGGGACGGCGGTCGCGCTGCCGGTCACGAACACCGTGTTCAGCGACGACATCGTCAACGGTCAGGTGACGACGCAGGACATCTCAGACACCAACGGTGTGCGCTCGGCCGACGTCCGCGACGACGACAAGAACGGCGGCGGCCTTGCCGCGATCGACCTCGCCAGAGGCTCGGTCGGCAGCTCCGAGATCGCGACGGACGGTGTCGCCAGCCCCGAGATCAAGGCGGATGCCGTTCGCGGGTCAGAGATCGCGACAGATGGTGTCGGCAGCCCTGAGATCGAGCTGGACGCCGTTCGCGCGCCCGAGATCGCCACCGACGCCGTCGGCAGCCCCGAGATCGCCGCAAATGCCGTCGGCGCCTCGGAGATCGGAACCGACAGCGTCGGCAAGGACGCGATCGGGATCGACGAAGTCGGCGCCAACGAGCTCGACGAGGTTCATGAGCACGAATCCGAGCAGGCGATCGTCGAGGATGGGACCGCGCACGACGGCGCGTACGGGATCGGCAGCGTTCGCGTGGCGTGTCTCTTCGACGATGAGGACCTGCTCAACGTGTCGATCGATTGGATCGACACCAACGAGCACTCCGAGCGGATGCTGGCGGACGTCGAGATCGACCGCGGCGTCACCGCCTCGGAGGCCGACTCGGCGATCGTGAGAGGCGCCTTCGACGGAGGCGGCGGCGCGGCGAACCCGGCCAAGTTCATCGCCCACGCCACCTGCCTTCAGAGCTGACGTGCTTGCGCGCCTCAGACGGCGTCGCGCTGGAGCACAAGCTTCGTTGTTCGTGCTGCGTAGGCGGTGGGTGCTTCGTCCCAATCCGCCGTGAGGGTCGTTACCCCTTCCGCGGCAAAGCTGGTGCGTGCGACGAACGCGAGCACGTCGGGGAGCACGGCGCGCGCGTGCGATACACCGACACGGAGCGTGGCGTCGGTGGCGTACATGTGCATGAGCGGCACCCGGGTTCCCGAGCCGAGGTAGTACCCGACGGCGGTGCAGACGCCGCCTCTGGCGAGCGACCGGATGGCGCGGCGCAGGCCTGCCGCTCGAGACGACGCCTCGACGACGACGTCGTAGCGAAGCGTCGTCGTGCGCCGCGCGGGGAACGTGTGAGCCCCGAATGCCTCGGCGATCCGGCGACGCACCGGGTCGTCATCGACGTAGTGCACGACTGCGGCGCCGTGCCCAACCGCGAGGCCTGCGGCGTAGAGGCCGATGCTCTGGGCTCCGCCCCCGATGATCAGCACCGAGCCTCCCGGGCGATCGCGCAACGGGGTGACGACAGTGCGCCATGCGTCGGCGAGGTTGTCGCCGGCGGCCGCAACTCGTAAGGGCGGCACATCAGCCGGGACCGCCACGAGCATGTGGTCGGCGAACGGGACGCGTACCTCGTCGGCCACCATGCCTCCCCACGAACCGCATGCCGGGCCGAAACCGTATGCCGCAAGCGTGCCGCTGGTCGTGGTGGCGCACTTGGACGTCAGGCCTCGTCGACATGGTTCGCAGGTGCCGCAGGAGACCGCCCACGGCACAACGACCGTCTGACCGACACGGATCTGCTGCACGCCGCTTCCGACTGCGAGTACCTGCGCGACGCACTCATGGCCGATCGCGAACGGGCCTCGGAACGGCACGCGTCCGCAGATGCAGCCGACGACCGGGTCGATAGCCCGTACCGCGATGCCGGCTTGCATCAGACGCGACACCGGGCGATGGATCGGAACGGTGTCGCCGTCACAGCGTCCAGCGATGAAGGGCCGGACGATCGCGTCGCCAGGATCTCTCAGGACCGGCGCGTCACGATCGCGCCACGCAAGGCGGCCGCTGCGGATGAACGTGAGCTCACGCACGCGGGTCATTCTCCTCTGAGCGGGGCTGGGCCGGGCCGCCGTCGAGGCCACCCGGCGCAGCGCTCGCAAGCTCGCGCCCTAGCGCGCCGGGAGGCCCCGCCGCGGCCCGTCAGCCGCACGCTGATTGCCCGGGACGTGTTCTCCATCAACGCTTTGCGGGAGGGAGGCTGGGCCGTCGCCGGCGCAGGCTCAGGCTCCCGTGTGAAGTCGCGATCGGATCGCCGGCCCCGGGGTCGGCGGCCCCCTTGAGTCCTCGTGGCGTTGGTGGCCCGGGCCCTCAGTCAACGATCGCTGCGCCTCCGGCGCCCGCGGACCTAGACTGCGGCCGGTGCCGGCGTCTCTACCGCTCCGCGTGGGCGATCGTCCGCGTACGACGCCGACGAACCCCCACACGCAGCTCGATCAGCAGCCGATCGACCTGCGCTGGATCGACGAACTGGCGCGCCGCGCCTTTGAGCTGCCAGGCGTTGTCGAGCAGCCCAGCCGCATCTCCGTTCCGGGCGCTCGCGCGCTGGTGTTGGCGCCGGACGAACCGACCGGACCGCGCGAGGCGTTTCTGATCGATCGCGAGTTCGCCCACCTCCACCCCGCTCCGGATCACAGCCTCCACGCGATGCTCCCGACCGAAACGGTGACCGAGGCCGTTGGGGCCGGCTGGGCCGAGCCCCACCCGGTCGCCCTCCGAGGCCTCATCCCTCCGACCGCCGTGATGCTCTACGCCCCGCGCGACGAGGCTGAACTGGACGTCGTCGAAGCGTTGCTCCGCGCCTCACACGCGTTCGCCCGCCCAACCTGAACTAGGGAGCAACTACCGAGCGCCGGCGACGCGCTCGAGGAGAGGCTTGGTGGCGCGACGATTCTGCGGCCCGCGGTCGCTTACATCACCGGGGCGGGTGTCACCGGCCGCGGCTCAGGCGGTTATGCGCTCGGCGCGGAGGCGAGCCGCGTCGCGGCCCGGAGCAAGCCCGAACTGCCGTCGGTACTCGCGGCTGAACTGCGATGCGCTGTCGTACCCCACCCGGTATCCCACGGTCGCGACGTCGTCCGCCCCGGTGAGCAGCAGTAGGCGCGACTCTTGCAGGCGGATCTGCTTCTGGAACTGGATCGGGCTGAGAGCGGTGACGGCCTGGAAGTTGCGGTGGAAGGCGGACGTGCTCATGCCGCAGGAGCGAGCGAGGTCTTCGACGCGGAATGGCTGGTTGAAGTGCTCGCTGATCCAGCGGACCGCGCGGCTCACGTGAGTGAGGCTGCTGTCGGTCAGTCCGATCTGGCGCACGCTCTGACCCAGGGGACCGTTGATCAGCCGCCACAGGATCTCGCGCTCGATCATCGGAGCCAGAACATCGCGGTCGTCTGGGTTGTCGAGCAGCCGCACCATGCGGACGACGGCGTCGAGGAGCTCGGGCGAGGCGTCGGCGACGCCGATCCCAGGGGGCGCGGGCGCCGTGTCGGCGTTCAGGACCAGTGGCGCGATGACCGACGGCCGGAGGATGAGGCCGAACCCGAGGGCGGGCTCGTCCGGCGATGCATGCGTGTAGTGCCCGGTGATCGGCAGGTCGACCGATGCGACCAGGTATTGGCCGGGCCGGTAGTCGTACACGCGGTCGCCGATGGCCAGGCGCTTCGCACCCTGGGCGATGAGCGCCATGACCGTCCCGGTGGTCGACGCGCGCGGCTCGCCCGGCCTGCCGGCGGCCGAGAGGAGGACGCCGTCGATAGCCGTCGTCTCGTCGGGCCGCGCATGCCGGGCGATCAGCGCTTGCAGTTCATCGATCGCGCCCACGAGCAGGAACATACATGTCACACACGGTCCAGCGCGGCCGGCGGATGGCTAACGCGGACGATCGAGCAGGATTGTGCATTGACGCGGCAGTTCTGTTCTCACGCTCCATGCCCACGGACTGATTCGCTCGATACATGCCAAACAACGACTCCACAGACACCAAGATCGCGATCGTCACCGGCGGCAGCTCGGGTATCGGGCGGCACACCGCCATCCGACTCGCCGAGCGCGGCGCCGGCGTGATCCTGACCTACAGCACCAATCCACAGGGCGCTGAGGAGACCGTCGCGACCATCGAGCAGCGCGGAGGCACAGCCGTCGCCCTGCAGCTCGACGTCGGCGACAGCGAGACCTTCGACGTCTTCGTGCTGCGGGTGGCCGCCGAACTCAGCGAACGCTGGCAGCGCACCTCGTTCGACTACCTCGTCAACAACGCCGGCTTCGGGCAGATGTCGATGTTCGCCGACACGACCGAGGAGCTCTACGACCGGTTCCACCGGGTCATCCTCAAGGGGCCGTTCTTCCTCACGCAGAAGCTGCTGCCCCTTCTCGCCGACGGCGGGGCGATCGTCAACACGACCAGCAACTCGGCACTGCCCAACAGCATCGAAGCCGGCTACTCCGCGTACGCCAGCATGAAGGGCGGCCTCGCGGTCCTCACGCGCTACCTGGCCAAGGAGCTCAGTCCGCGCGGGGTCCGCGTCAACTCGATCGCGCCCGGTCCGACCCGGACGGGGATGATCCCCGACGACGTGGTCGAGCGCTTCCCCGAGGTCATCGCCTCGCTCGTCGAGCGCACCGCGCTCGGGCGCCTCGGCGACGGCGACGACATCGGCAAGGTCATCGCCGCCCTGCTGTCGGACGAGTGCGCGTGGATCACCGGCGAGAACATCGAAGCGTCCGGCGGCTTCAACCTCTAACGGCAGCGATCGCGTCGGAGAACCGGGGCGAGCACATCGGCGAGGACACGATCACTCTCCGCTCGATCGTTCGATGCTGCGGCGCTATGTCAGCCGCAGGCATGACCGTCGAGTTGACGGACTAGGGTTCGGGGCGTGGTCGTAGCAGTGTTCGGCGACGCGCACGGGCATGCGGAAGCGCTTGACGCGGTGATCGGCGCGGCCGAGGCGTGCGATGCGCAGGAGTTGTGGTCGCTGGGAGACATGATCGGGCGGGGTCCGGACCCCGAGCATGTCGTGACTCGCACGCGCGAGCGCTGCGCGGTGGCGCTGATGGGCAACCACGACTACGGCGCGACGGGATCGGCCGAGCCCACTCGGTTCGGCGAGCCGGGCTCGCCGGCAGTGCGGTCGATCGAGCTGGCCCGCGACCGGCTCAGCGGCCCCCACGTCGAGTGGATGCGTTCGCGCAAGCCCGCGGCGCGACGCGGCGAGGTGCAGCTGTGGCACGGCGGTCCGCGCAACGCCGTGCACGAGTACGTCGGCGCATCCAACGCGGCAGCCTGCCTCGCGGTCCAGCGCGCCGAGCTCGGGCTGGTCGGCCACACCCACGTCGCGGCTGCGTGGCGGCAGACGCCACGCGGCGCCGAAGCGGTCAAGATCCGGGTCGGTGTATCGCTGGATCTCGCCGGCGGCAAGTGGCTGTTGAATCCAGGAGCGGTGGGCGCGCCCGAACCGTCGCGGCGTGGCTGGTGGAACGCCCTTGACGTCCAGGCGGCTGATGGCGCGTACTGGCTGCTGCTCGATCTCGAGCGGCGCACCGCGACCTGGCGACGCGCACCGTACGACCCGGCTCCAGCGCGCCTGCGAGCCCGTGTGCTCGGCCTCGACGACCTCACGCCGAACGTTCCAGCCAACGAGATCGCTTGATCTACCGCTCTTCGCGCATAGCCGCAGTACGGTGAGCCGGTGAGCCCTCGGCGCAAACGTCCGGAGCCTGGCCCTCCGGATGAGGAGCCTCGCCCGGCGCCGGACCGCTCATGGTCGGCGCGGCGCAGCATCGGCGAGCGTGACGCTCGCGTGGACCTGGTCGCCTACACGGCGCTGCCGGCTGAGACCGGCCCGACGTGGGCGCCCGATCAGCTCTCGCTGTGGCCGGTGGAAGGCGGCCGGTTCGGCTTGGACGCGCACTACGAGGGCGCCACGGGCGGACAGCGCGCCGAGTACCAGGCGCAGAAGCTCGCGCAGCTCAACCTGCGCGCGACGGTGCAGGAGAACCCGTCGGGTGGCACGACATTGCGGCTCGGCCCACTCGCTCACGAGGCGGCATGGGTGGCGCTTGAAGCGTTCCTCGGCCGTCCGCTGCCCGCCACCGAGGGGGACTGACTACCGCTTGTCCCAGGCCTTCCTCAGCCGGCGTGAAGGATCCGAAAGCGATCGGGTTCGGCCGGGTCTCGATCAGCGACTTGGATTGGCGGCCAAGCCCATTGCCAAACGTTGATGCCTGGTGTGCGGGTGAACTGGATCTGTCCGCGGGTGCCTTCGACTGCAACGTGCGGCCAGGATTCGGCAGTGCGCGGCCGGTCCGCGCCGTGAGAACGCAGCACATCGGCGAGGACGACGATCGTGTCATAGCCCTCGAAGGCGACGAAGGAGGGCGCTTCGGCTACCCGCTCGCGGAGGGCCGTCTCGACTCGTGCACCGAGTGGGCTCAGGCGCTCGGGCAGGTAGCGCAAGAACGGGATCGCGGCGCTGTCGTCGCCCAGCAGCGTCGCCCATTCGGCGAACTCCGGTTGCCCGGCCGGAGCACCAATCATGATCTCGGCGAGCCGCTGGTCGCGGCGGACAGACTTGACGATCGACACCGCCGGCTCCGGGTGGCCGACCAGCAGAAGGAGGGCTGTCGCGCGATTGTCGACGAGTTCGTCGCACACGGCCGTCGGGGCGAGCGCGCGCATGTCGAGTTCGATCACGGTGCCGCCGCGTGGAGCGAGGCAGTCCCGCAGAATGCGCGCTCCAGACGCCCAGTAGACACTCGTCTCGGTCGCTAGGGCGATTCGACTGTGGCCCGCGCTGAGGAGGAAGTCTGCGTAGATCTGCCAGCCGTGGGACTGCGCCGGGGCGAGGCGCGCGACCCACTCCGTTGGCTGTTCGGTGAGCGCGTCGAGTACCGCTGACGAGCAGAGGAACGGCAGGCCGAGGGCGTCGGCCCTGGCGGCAGCGGCGCGAGCGACGACGCTGTGGTACTCCCCCGCCAAGGCAGCCACGCCCAGGCGAGCCAATTCGTCAACGGCCGCCGCGGCCCTCTGTGGATCAGCCGCGGTGTCACGGACCAACAGCTCGAGTGGTCTTCCGACGATCCCGCCGGCGTCATTGACTTCGCGAACGGCAAGCTCGAATCCAGCGAGCAAGTGCTCGCCCGCCTCGACCCAGCCAGGCCGAGATAGCGGAACGAGAGCGCCGATCTGGACGGATGATCCGTCAGTCCGCTCCGCTCCAGGTGGCGATGGTGACGTATTCATGCGTTGGTGCTCCTGCGGAGCGTCATCGCCCGAGCGCGACGCGCGCCCGCGCGACCGCGTCGGCGACGTTTCGCTGCAACGTCAGCTGCGGCAGGTCGGCGAGCGGCGTCCAGCGCGGCTCGGTTTCCGGGCACGCGCGCGCCGTGCCGGTGTGCCGGTCGGTCGCGAACACCGTCCAGGTCATCAGCTCCGAGCTGCCGTCACGCCGAACCAATCTCGCCACATACTTGCGGTCGAGCTCGACGAGGTCGTCAGGACGGACATGCACGCCGGCTTCCTCTCGGCATTCACGCACGGCAGCGTCGCGCGCGCTCTCGCCGGCGTCGACCCGTCCGGCGGGAACTCCGAGCACGCCGCGCTGATGCCTTGACGCACGCCCCGGCGCGACCAGCAGCACGTCGTCGCCGCGTAGCAGCACAACCCCGGCGGTCGGCGTCGGCGCGTCAGCTTCCCCGGCATCAGCGGCGTTGACGCCGTCCCGGGCGTCGGCATCGCGCACTGTCTGCTCGTCGCTGTGGCCTTTCGCGCGTCCCATCAAGCCATCGTGACACGACGCGGCGCGGCACCGTTGGGGACGACAGCGTCATCGGGTCCGCCGGCCGGTCGTGGAAATCACCCAGGATCTAGGGATTGCGGGCTGGGGCGCGGGTCGGCAGCCTCAGCCCATGACAACCGACAACAAGACAGCCGCGCGACACGTGCCCGGCACCACCACCGACCAGTCGCCGTTGCACCACCCCGCCGGAACCGAGGAGAGGATGGCCGGGCAAGTCGACCCTTCAAAGATCATGCAGGTCGGTATGGGGTTCTGGGCGTCGAAGACGCTCCTGTCTGCAGTCGAGCTCGAGCTGTTTACGAGGCTGGGCGGCGGCGCGATGACAGCTACGGAGCTCGCCGAGGCGCTGGGGCTTCACGCGCGGGCGGTTCCCGACTTCCCCGACGCGCTCGTCGCACTCCAGCTACTCGATCGCGAGGGTGATGGGAGCGCTGCCGTCTACCGCAACACGGACGCAGGCGCGGCCTTTCTCGACAAGGCCAGTCCGGCCTACATCGGCGGGATCCTCGAGATGTCCAACGCACGGCTCTATCGATTCTGGGGCGATCTCACCGTGGCTCTGCGGACCGGAGAGGCCCAGAGCGAGGTCAAGCACACCGGCGAGCCGACGTTCGAGGAGCTCTATAGCGATGAGGGGAGGCTCGAGCAGTTCATGAACGCGATGGCCGGGATCTCCGCGGGGCCGTTCCACGCGCTGGCGGAGAAGTTCGATTTCTCCAAGTACGAGTCCCTGTGCGACGTCGGCGGCGCCACCGGTCAGCTCTCGATCATCCTCGCCACCCGGCAC
Organism: uncultured Solirubrobacteraceae bacterium; assembly: GCA_963792385.1. Classification (GTDB taxonomy): domain Bacteria; phylum Actinomycetota; class Thermoleophilia; order Solirubrobacterales; family Solirubrobacteraceae; genus DASSUW01. The sequence goes on from CAWBVZ010000007.1 coordinate 1,181,767, forward strand.
CCCCACATGAAATGCGCCACCTTTGACCTGCCGGTTGTCGAGCCGATCGCCAACCGCACGATCGAAGCAGCCGGATTGAGCGATCGGGTGGAGGCGGTTGGCGGTGACTTCTTCGGCGAACCGCTACCCGAGGCCGACGTCATAACGATGGGAATGATCCTCCACGACTGGAACCTCGAGCGGAAGAAGCAGCTGGTCAAGGCGGCCTACGACGCGCTGCCGGAGGGCGGGGCCTACATCGTCATCGAGAACATCATCGACGACGCCCGCCGCGAAAACGCGTTCGGCCTCCTCATGTCGCTCAACATGCTGATCGAGTTCGGCGATGCGTTTGACTTCACGGGCGCCGACTTTGCCGCGTGGTGCAAGGAGGCAGGCTTCAGGGAGGTAGACGTCCTTCCGCTCGCCGGCCCAACGAGCGCCGGCATCGCGTACAAGTAGCGTGGTCATCGCGAGCCGCCCGGCGCACTCGGCAGGCGCCTCTCAATGTCGGTAGGGATCCCTCTCGGCGCGAGCTTAAGGGACGGCTGCAGGCTCATCAGGGGATCGACCAGGTCCAGGCGTCGGCGACGAGCTCCATGCTGCGGTTGCCCGACGAGCGCGCGCCGCCGAACGCGACCACGTGGCGGCCTGCGGCGACCAGCGCGCGCCCACTCACGAGGATGTCGCCACCCCGGTCCTCCAGCCGCGGGACCGGGATCCACTTCCCGACAGCGACGTCGAGGATCCAGTCGCCCACCCCGAACACGTCGGCCCGTTCACCGGCCACGGTGCCGGCGGCGAACTCCTCGTCGCCGTCGGGGCCGTCGGGCAGCGGGAGCCAGCGATCCTCGTCCAGGTCGAGGATGCCGCCGTTGGGGTACGTCCGGCCCCAGTTACCGGTCTCGCCGCCGTCTTCGCCACCCAGCGCGGGAAGGATCATGCGCCCCTCGTGGGCGAACCAGCGGCCGCCGCCGCCCAGGATCTCCGAGTCGCGCAGCCGCCGCCACGAGCCGGCGCGCGGGTCGAACGCAGCGGCGATGAGCACGGACGGTTTCTCCGCGCCGGGTTGCGCCACCAACTCGGCGGCGAACAACACGAGCTCCCGGCCGCTCCAGGCCATCGTCCGCCCGTAGGTCGGGGGAAGCGGGTCGTCGGGCAGCGCCGACCACTCCTTAGTGGCCGGATCGAACGCCATGTCCTTGACCGCGCCGCGCTCGTCCGACTCGGCGTACGCCACGACCTGCGTGTCCGTGGCGACAAGCGACCGTTCCCGAGCGTCCGGCGGCAGTGGCAGCTCCTTCCAGCGGTCGACGCGCCGCTGGTAGCGCAGGAACGCGGGCGGCGCGTCCGGCCGTCCCTTCTCTCCCGGGATCAGGAGGTAGAGCGCATCGCCGAGGACGGCCGTGTGGGCCCAGCTGAAGCCAACGGGCGCCGACGCGATCCGCTTCCACGTGCCCGCTGCGGGATCGAAGGCGGCGCCATCGCGGAGCGGCGGCTCGCCGGGAGCGACACAGTCGGCGTTAGGCGGACACGGCGGCGCGTCGCTGCCACCTAGGAACAGCGCCTCGCTGCCGACTGCGACCGCCGTCGCGGCCTCGCGAGCGCTCAGCGGCGGGTCCGGCAGGCGCTCCCACGCGCCGCTCGCCTTCCCGCCCGTCTCGGAATCGCCGCACCCGGCGAGCAGCGCGACCACCATGAGGAGCACCGCGCGCGAAAGCCGGCTCATGCCTCCACTACGTCAGCGCGCCGGAATCGTCACAACGACAGGTCCTCCCGCTCATCGAGGACGCGATCTTCACCGGTTGGCCGCGGACGACCCGCTGGTGCGGTATCGCGAGCGCGGGATTTGACGGCGGACCACGGGTCGGCCTACTGTCGGGCGTATGGATCGAGGCTCGGCGCGCGGTGCCGCCAGGAGCGGACTGGGCGTGACCGCCGTCCTGGCGCTCCTTGTGGCGGCGCTGGGGATCGTCGCCGCTCCGGCGTCGGCGTTCCGCGTGAAGGCTGCGACGCCCGAGCCACCGGTGGTGGGCGAGCCGTGTCGGGTGGTGGTCGATGTTGGCCGCCGTATCGGCGCCAAGGCGTTCCTGCAGGAGCTAAGGCGTGGGCGCTGGCGGACGGTGGCCCACGGCCGTCTGCGGGGTCGGTCGCTGACCCTTCGCTGTTCGGCGCCCGAGCGCGCCGGCCTCAGACGGTTTCGCGTTCTCATCCGGCGCAGGGGAACGACCGTCGCCCGGTCGGACGTCCTGCGGGTGCGGGTCGCCGCCGCGCATCCGCCCAGCCCGCTGCCAGCACCGCCCGGATCGCCGGTGCCGCCGGGTTCGGCGCCTCCGCCACTGATCGATCCCGCTCAGTTCGGCCAGGACGGGACGGGCGGTCCGCCGAGCGCGCAGACGCTGGCTCTGCTCGGCAACTCCAACATCGCCCTCAGCCGGACCGGCCGGTCCGACCTCAGCGCGGGCTTGATCGATCCACGCGTGGTAGCGGTCCTCGCGCGAATCGCCGACGCGCACGCGATCGTTGTGGGACCGATCTGCAGCGATCACCCCAAGTTCGAGCCGGGCGGCACCGTTTCGAACCACTACTGGGGCCGGGCCGCGGACATCACCGTTGTGGACGCGGTGCTTGTCGGCCCCGCCAACGCCGCCGCCTATGCGGCTGCAGTGCCGCTCGCCTCCCTGCCGGCGAGCATCCGGCCCAGCGAGATCGGAACTCCGTTCGCAATCGCCGCCCCGGGATTCTTCACGGACGCTGCGCACCAGGATCACGTGCACGTGGGCTTTGACCAGCCCATCGCGCCCACCTGGACGCCGCCCCTAGGCTGAGCCCGCTGCCCTCGAGCTCTCCCCCGGACAAATGCGATCGCGACGCCCAGTGCCGGTACCGGTTCCGTTCCGTACGGAGTCTCTGCTTGGCGTCGTGGTCAACTGGCCCTCGGTGGGCCTGACCGATGATTTTTACGCGCCGTGCTGGTCTGTACGCCGAATACCGACTCACGGGAGGCTGACGCCATGCGGAAACTGACCTTCGGCATGAACCTGAGCGTGGACGGCTACATCGCCGCGCCCGGCGACGACCTCGGCTGGGGCGTGCCGAGCGACGAACTGTTCCAGTGGTGGTCCGACCGGGTGGGGGCGACAGGCCTGGCACTGTACGGGCGCAAGCTGTGGGAGACGATGAGCTCCCACTGGCCGACCGCCGACCAGCAGCCTGGCGTCACGCCGGCGGAGATCGAGTTCGCCAGCCGCTGGCGGGACATGCCGAAGGTGGTGTTCTCCTCGACGACCAGCACCGTCGACTGGAACACCCGTCTGGTCACCGGCGACGCGGTCACCGAGATCACCAGGCTCAAGGCCGACGACGGCGGCCCCATGGACATCGGCGGTGCCACACTCGCCGCGGCGGCCATGCGGGCCGGGCTGATCGACGAGTACGCGATCGTCACCCATCCGGTCCTGGTGGGCGGCGGCACGCCGTTCTTCACGGCCCTGGACAACTGGGTGAGCCTGAGCCTGGTGGAGACCCGGACGTTTCCCGACGGCGTGTTGCTGACCAGGTACGAGACCAGGCGCTGAGTGCCCGACGAGGCACAATGAGGGCGCGCGTGAGCTGCCGACAAAAGAGCCCCGCCGTGATGGCGGGGCTCGAGTCGTGCCTATGGGCGGGGCGGACTCCAGTAGTCGGCCGGTGACCTGGCCGTCGCCGTCACGCGGAGACGATGGCGCCCCCGGGCACGAGACCGCCCACGACGGCCGTTGCGACCGCGTGCAGCGCGATGCCCTGGCTGTTGAGCGCGTGTGTCGGGTCCCAGCCGCCGGACGCGTTGACCGAGCCCTTGCGTTCCGGGTTGCCGGTTTCCGTGCCGGCGGCCTTGAGGTAGTTGAAGGAGATTGACTCGGTGGGCTCCAAGCCGGTCACCTCACCGCGAAAGGCTGCGCCCTCGTGCTCGGTGAGGCCGAATGTGTTCAGCTCGAACACCTCGCTACTGGCAACGTCGAGGGTGAAGCCCGCGCCCGCTCCACTGGGGTCGGTCGCCTTGCTCGGTGCCTTCACTCCGATCATCCCGGGCATGACCTGGGCGCTTGCCGGTCCCGCTGCCACGAGGATTCCCGCCACGACGCCGAGGGTTGCCGCTGAGCGCTTGATGGTGGTGCTGAACATGCTGGAGTCCTTCCCGGGGGCTTGCTTGTCAGCGGGTATGACCCCGGGCACGTCGCGGAGGTTGGTCGGATGCGGTTGTCGGCCTCGGAGCGTGTCCGCGCCACGCGCGCCGATAGGCGCAGCGATCGTTGACTGAGGGCCCGGGCCGCCATCGTTACGAGGACTCAAGGGGGCCGCTGACCTCGGGGCCGGTGTTCCGATCGCGACTTTTCGCGGGAGCCTGAGCCCGCGCCGGCGACAGTGTTGCCTCCCTCCCGCACGCGCTGATTGAGAACACGTCACGGGCGGTGGGTGTGTGGTTGGCGGGCCGCGGCGAGGCTTCCCGGGGCGCTAGGGCGCGAGCTTGCGAGCGCTGCCCCGGGAGGCCTCGACGACGGCCAGCCCCAGCCACGCCCAAACCCAGAGGTCGACCGGCGGTCGACACGGTCTGCGACCGCCGGTCGGTGTTGCGGGCCGCCAAACGCGCCGATCATGCCCATATGCAGGAGATCATGCGCATCGTGGACAGCGACGAGCGGGCGTTGGCGGTCCGTGTCGAGGCTGCGATCGCCCGGATCGCCGGGCCGCTCGTGGTGTCGCGGTTCACGCTCTGGTACACGACGCGACCGCCCGTCCACCATGCGGTGCTGCGCGCCGAGGCTCCGCCCGAGCCGCTCCAGTAGCGTTCGCGCGGCATGCGCCTCAGCCCGTCCGATCAGGACAAGCTGCTGCTCTCCGTCGCCGGGATGCTCGCGCGCGACCGCCTTGCCCGGGGCGTCAAGCTCAACCAGCCGGAGGCGGTGGCGCTGCTCTCCTGCTGGGTGATCGAGGCCGCTCGCGACGGCCGCTCCGTGGCCGACCTGATGGACGCCGGGCGGCGCGTGCTCGGCCGTGATCAGGTGATGGAAGGCGTTCCGGAGCTCGTCGCCGAGGTTCAAGTAGAAGCGACGTTCCCGGACGGCCGCAAGCTCGTCACGCTCCACGACCCGATCGCATGATCCCGGGCGAGCTGGTCACGGCCGAGGGCGAGATCGAGCTCAACCAAGGGCGCGAGACGACAACGGTGCGCGTCGTCAACACGGGCGACCGGCCGATCCAGGTCGGCTCGCACTTCCACTTCGCCGACGTCAACGACGCGCTCGCATTCGACCGCGAACAGGCAACCGGCTTCCGGCTCGACGTTCCCGCGGGAACGTCCGTGCGCTTCGAGCCCGGTGCCGAGCGGGATGTGACGCTGGTCGCCCTCGCCGGCGCCCGCCGGGTGCCCGGGCTGCAGGTCCGCCCGTGAGCCGGATCGGCCGCGACCGCTACGGCGCGCTGTACGGGCCGACCGTCGGCGACCGGCTGCGACTGGCCGACACCGACCTCTGGCTCGAGGTCGAGGAGGACCGCTGCGTCGGCGGCGACGAGGCGGTGTTCGGCGGCGGCAAGACGATCCGGGAGTCGATGCTGCAGGGCAGCCGCACGGCCGCCGAGGGCTCGCCCGATCTCGTCATCACGAACGTCGTCGTGCTCGACCACACCGGCGTGATCCGCTGCGACGTCGGCATCCGCGAGGGCCGGATCACCGCGCTCGGCAAGGCCGGCAACCCGGACATCGCCGACGGCATCGACCCCGACCTGGAGATCGGGCCGAACACCGACGTCGTGGCCGGCGAGGGCCGGATCCTGACCGCCGGCGGGATCGACTGCCACGTCCACTTCATCTGCCCGCAGATCGTCGACGAGGCGCTCGCCGCCGGTGTCACGACGCTGATCGGCGGCGGCACCGGGCCGAGCGAGGGCTCGCGCGCGACGACCTGCACGCCGAGCCCGCGGGCGATCGAGGAGATGCTGCTGGCGCTCGACCCGTACCCGGTCAACGTGCTGCTGCTCGGCAAGGGCAACACCGTGTCGACGGCCGGGCTGGAGGAGCAACTGCGCGCCGGCGCGGGCGGCCTGAAGCTGCACGAGGACTGGGGATCGACGCCGGCCGCGATCGACGCCTGCCTGCGCGTGGCGGACGCGACCGGCGTCCAGGTCGCGATCCACACCGACACGCTGAACGAGGCCGGCTACGTGCAGTCGACGCTTGCCGCGATCGCCGGCCGCACGATCCACGCGTACCACACGGAGGGCGCGGGCGGCGGCCATGCGCCGGACATCATCGAGGTCGCCTCGCGCGAGCACGTGCTCCCCTCCTCGACCAACCCGACGCGCCCGCACACGGTCAACACGGTCGACGAGCACCTCGACATGCTGATGGTCTGCCATCACCTGAACCCGCGGATTCCGGAGGACCTCGCGTTCGCCGAGAGCCGGATCCGCGGGACCACGATCGCCGCCGAGGACGTGCTCCACGATCTCGGGGCGATCTCGATGATCGGGTCCGACTCGCAGGCGATGGGTCGCGTGGGAGAGACGATCGTGCGGACGTGGCAAACCGCGCACGTGATGCAGGCCAAGCGCGGCGCGACGGCCGGCAACGAGCGCCTGCGCCGGTACGTCGCCAAGTACACGATCTGCCCGGCGATCGCGCACGGGATCGACCATGAGGTCGGCTCGGTCGAGGTCGGCAAGCTCGCCGACCTCGTGCTCTGGGACCCCGCCTTCTTCGCCATCCACCCGCGGCTGGTGATCAAGGGCGGCGCGATCGCATGGGCGCCGATGGGCGACGCCAATGCCTCGATCCCGACGCCCGAGCCGGTGCTGATGCGGCCGATGTTCGCGGGCGGCGGGCGGCTCGCCGGGCGCCGTTCGCTCGCGTTCGTGGCGCCCGCCGCCGACGTGTCCGCGCTCGGGCTGGAGGCGCGCGCCGTCACCGTCAAGGACACGCGGGCGCTGACCAAGCACGACATGCCGCTCAACGACGCGCTGCCGGAGATCCGCGTCGAGCCCGACACGTTCCGCGTCTGGGTGGACGGCGACGAGATCGTGCCTGACCCCGTGGCCGAGCTGCCGCTGGCGCAGCGCTACTCGCTGTTCTGATGGACGCCGAGCAGACGCTGCTGGCGATGCTCCTGGCCGACTCGCGCTTCCCGGCGGGCGCGCACGCGCACTCGCTCGGGCTCGAGCAGGCGGTCACGCAAGGGCTGCGCGGCGAGGACGTGCCGGCGTTCGCGGCCGCGCGGCTGCGGCTCGTTGCCGAGGCGGACGCGCGCGTCGCCGTCGCCGCGCGGCGGGGAGACGTGCCGCTCGCCGACCTCGACGAGGAGTGGTGCGCGCGCTGCCCGAGCCCGGTGCTGCGCGAGGCCGCGCGCCGGCTGGGAGCGCAGCTGCTGCGCTCCGCCGCAAGCGTCTGGGACGACCCGCGGATCCCGGCGTACCGCGCGGCGTCGCGGGCCACGCCGCGCCCGGTCGCGCTCGGCGTCATCGGCGCGGTCGCCGGCCTCGACGACGAGGCGGTCGCACTGCTGGCGCTCTACGACGACGCCGCCACCGTCACGTCGGCGGCGCTCAAGCTGCTCCCGCTCGACCCCGCCGTCACCACCCGCTGGCTCGCCGAGCTGGCGCCGGCGATGGCGCTCGCGGCCCGCGCCGTCGCCGCCGACCAGCGCGCGCCGGCCGACCAGCCTGCCCCCGCCGCGGTCGCCCTCGAGCTTTCCGCGGCAGCCCACCAGCAACACAAGGAGCGACTGTTTGCCAGTTGACCGTGCCCTGCGCGTCGGGATCGGCGGCCCGGTCGGCTCGGGCAAGAGCCACCTGATCGCCGCGCTCTGCCGCGAGCTCGCCGGCGAGTGCCGCGTCGGCGTCGTGACGAACGACATCTACACGACCGAGGACGCCGAGTTCCTGCGCTCGACCGGCGTGCTGCCGGAGGACCGCATCAGCGCGGTGCAGACCGGCGGCTGCCCGCACACCGCGATCCGCGACGACATCGCCGCGAACCTCGAGGCGGTGAGCGAGCTCGAGGCCGCAACCGGCCCGCTCGACCTCGTGTTCGTCGAGAGCGGCGGCGACAACCTGACCGCGATCTTCTCCCCCGCGCTCGCCGACGTGCAGGCGTTCGTGATCGACGTCGCGGCGGGCGACGACATCCCACGCAAGGGCGGCCCCGGGATCGCCCGCGCCGACCTGCTGGTGATCAACAAGACCGATCTCGCGCCACACGTCGGCGCAGACGTCGAGTCGATGCTCTCCGAGTCGCGCCGCCGCCGCGACCCGCTACCCGTGCATGCGACCTCGCTGCGCGGCCCCGACGGCGCGGCGCCGGTCGCCGGCTGGGTGCGCGAGCGGCTCGCCGCCTTCCGCGCCGACGGCCACCTGCACTCGAGCGCGGAGGGCGCTCCCGATCACCACCACGCTCACCCCCACTGACGCGGCCGTCCTCGCCGTCGACGGCGAGACGGTGCGTGCGCTGCGGCGCAGCGCACGGCTCGCGCCGCGCGTGCTCAGCCGTGGGCCGGTGGTGCGGGCCGCGCTCGTGCCGACGCAAGCCGGGCCGCTGGCGGGCGACCACGACCGCGTGCGGCTGCACGTCGGGCCGGGAGCGACGCTCGTGCTGGTGCCGATCGCCGCGACGGTCACGCTGCCGGGCGCCCAGCGTTCGGTGCTGGAGCTGGAGGCGACCGTGGAGGCGGGCGGACGCCTGGTGCTCGACGAGCCGCCGCTGATCGTGGCCGAGGGCGCCGATGTCGTGCGCACCATCCACCTCAACCTCGGCCCGGGCGCGGTCGCCGCCGTTCGCGACCTGGTCGTGCTCGGCCGCGCCGGCGAAGGACCGGGACGGCTCGACAGCTCGCTGCGGGTGACGCTCGACGGCCGCCCGCTGCTGCACGACGCGCTGCGGATCGAGCCGGCCGCACACGACGCCCACGTCGCGCTGGCGCCCGGCCACCGCGTGATCGGCACCGTCTGCCTGCTGGGAGAGCGCGCCGGTGACCCGGCGCACGACCTCGCCGGCCCGGGCACCCTGTGGCGGGCGGCCGGGCCGGACGTGCCGACGGTCGAGGCGGCGCTTCAGCCCTTCTCGATCGGGACGTTGACCATGTTGCCCCACTCGGTCCACGAGCCGTCGTAGTTCTTCACGTCGCCCTTGCCGAGCAGCTCGTGCAGGACGAACCACGTGTGCGCGGAGCGCTCGCCGATCCGGCAGTAGGCGATGATCGGCTCGCCGTTGAGGACGCCCTTGCCCTCGTATAGCGAACGTAGGTCGTCGGCGGCCTTGAACGTGCCGTCCTCGGCCACGGCCTGCGCCCACGGGATCGAGGCAGCGCCCGGAATGTGGCCGGCCCGCTGCGCGCCCTCCTGCTCGTAGCCCGGCATCGCGATCAGCTCGCCGGAGTACTCCTGCGGCGAGCGCACGTCGACCAGCCGCGTCCCGTTATCGAGCGCCGCCAGGACCTCGTGGCGCTTCGCCCGGATCGCGTCGTCGCCGTGGCGCGCACGGAACACCTCGGGGGCGTGCTGGGGCGGCTCGGTGGTGGTCGGGCGGCCCTCGGCGATCCACTTCTCGCGCGGGCCGTCCATCAACCGGACGTTGCCATGGCCGTAGTACTTCAGGTACCAGTACGTGTACGCGGCGAACCAGTTGTTGCGGTCGCCGTAGAGAACGATCGTGTGCTCGCTCGAGATCCCGTGGGACCCGAACAGCTCGGCGAAGGCGTCGGGAGCGAGGACGTCGCGCTTGACCTGCTCCTGGAGGTCCTTCTTCCAGTCGAACCCGACCGCGCCGGGGATGTGCGCGTCGGCGTACAGCGCTGGGTTCTCGTCGACTTCGACGATCCGGACGCCGGGGTTGCCGAGATGATCCTCGACCCATTGCGTGTCCACCAATACGTTGTTCGCGTAACCAGCCATCCGCCGCTACCTCCTGTCTCGGGATGACCGGATCGTCTGCCCACGACCTTGCCGAAACCCTGTCGCTCACGCGGATCCGCCTGTGCGGGCGGCTCGAGGTCGAGATCGCCGGCCGGGAGGTCGTCCTGCGCGGTCGCCAGCCGCGGCTGCTCGTCGCCTATTTGGCCTGGAATCGCCGCCGCCCGGTCGCCCGCGACGAGCTGATCGCGCTGCTGTGGCCGGACCAGCCGCCGGCCGACCCCGACGAGGTGCTGAACGCGGTGCTGTCGAAGCTGCGCGGCGCGCTCGGCCCGGGCACGCTCGCCGGCCGGCGCGAGCTCTCGCTCGCGCTGCCGGACGACGCGTGGATCGACGTCGAGGCCGCGGCCGCCGACGTCGAGCGTGCGGAGGTCGCGTTCGGGCAGACGCAGTGGGCGGAGGCCTGCCGCGCCGGTCACGACGCGCTCGATGCGACCACCGGCGCGTTCCTGCTCGCCCACGACCATCCGTGGGTTGAAGAGCGCCGGCGCGACGTCGAGGAGATGCGGCTGCGCACGCTCGAGTGCATGGGCGCGGCGGCGCTCGAGCTGGGCGGCTCCGGGATCGGCGCGGCCGAGCGGTCGGCGCGCGCGATCGTGGCGGCGGCGCCGTTCCGCGAGAGCGGGGTCCGGATGTTGATGCAGGCGCTGGCCGCGCGCGGCGATGCGGCCGAGGCGCTGCGCGTCTATGACGACCTGCGTGTGCGCCTGCGCGAGGAGCTCGGCACCGCGCCCGGCGCCGCGGTCCGCGAGATTCACGAGCGGCTCCTGGCGGCAGGCGACGAGGACCCGGCGCCGCCCGCCCGCCCGCCGCGCGACGAGCGCAAGCTCATCACCGTCGCCGTCCTCGAGTGCGAGAACACACAGGCGGTGCGTGACGAGATCGAGCGGCTCGACGGCAGCGTCGCGTCGGCGGAGGGCGCGACCGTCGTGGCCGTGTTCGGCATCCCGCGTGCGCACGAGGACGACGCCGAGCGCGCCGTCCGCGCCGCGCTCACGCTCGGCGGGCGCGCCGGGATCGCGACCGGCGAGGTGCTCGTGCGCGCCGGCGAGCCCGAGGGCGACGTGCTCGCGCGGGCGCCCGCGGTCCTGATCGACGCGCCGCCCGCCGGCGTGCTCGTGGATGAGCTGACGGCCCGCCTGACCGAGCACGAGGTGCAGTACGCGCGCGCCGGCGCCGGGTTCGAGGTGCGCTCGCTGCGCGCCGACCGGCAGGCCCCGCGCGCGTCGTTCGTCGGCCGCGAGCACGAGCTGGAGGTGCTCGAGGCGGTGCATGCGACGGTCGTCGAGGAGGGTCGGCCGCGGATGGTCGCGATCCTCGGCGAGGCCGGCGCCGGCAAGACGCGCCTCGTCGATGAGTTCCTGCGGCGCACCCGGGTCGCGATCCCGGAGGCGCGCGTCCACGCCGGCCGCTGCGTGCCGTACGGCGACGGCCTCACCTACTGGCCGCTGCGCGAGCTGCTGTGGTCGATCGCCGGCATCGTCCTCGACGACAGCGCCGCGACGGCCGGCGAGAAGCTGCGCGCAGTCGTCACCCAGGTCACGAGCGAACCCGAGCGCACGGTCGCGGCGCTCGCGATGACGGCCGGCATCTCACTGCCCGACAACCCGCTGCACGGGCTCGAGCCGGAGTCCGTCGCCGCCGAGATCGGCCTCGCATGGCCGCGATTCGCGAGCGGTCTCGCCGCCCGGGCGCCCGCCGTCACGGTCGTCGAGGACCTGCACTGGGCGGAGCCGGCGCTGCTCGACATGCTCGAGCAGCTCGTCGCGCGCTCGACCGGGCCGCTGCTCGTGGTCGTCACGGCACGGCCGGAGTTCGTCGAGGCGCGGCCCGGCTGGGGCACGCGCCGCGCCGCATCGCAGCTCGCGCTCGAGCCGCTCACGCAGGACGAGTCGCGGCGGCTGGTCGCCGAGCTGATGCCAGGCGCTGAGCCGGAGGTGCACGACCGCGTCGTCGCCACGGCCGAAGGGAACCCGTTCTTCGCCGAGGAGATCGCCCACCACCTGCGCGAGCGCGACGGCGGCGCGGCCGCCGGCCTGCCGATCCCGAGCACGGTGCGCGCCGTGCTCGCGGCGCGCGTCGACGGACTGCCGGTCGACGAGAAGCGCGCGCTCCAGGACGCGGCGGTGGTCGGCCGCTCGTTCTGGGCGTCGAGCCTCGCGGCGACGGGCGCCGGCCCAGGCGCGCCGGCGGCGCTGCGCGCGCTGGAGGATCGCGGCCTTGTCGTCACGCGGCCGAGTTCGTCGCTCCCGGGTGAGACCGAGCTGTCGTTCGCGCACGCGCTGATCCGCGAGGTCGCGTACCGCTCGATCCCCGAGGCGCAGCGGCGCACCGTGCACGGGAGCGTCGGCGAGTGGCTCGAGGCGCTCGCGCGCGATCGCCGCGACGAGTTCGTCGACCTGCTCGCCCACCACTTCGAGAAGGCGGCCGCGGGCATGACCGATCCGTACCGCGCGAAGGCAGTCGCGACGCTGCTGGAGGCGGGAGAGGCCGCGCGCGGGCGCGCAGCGACCGACGACGCCGTCCAGTTCGCCGACCGCGCGCTGGCGCTCGCGCGCGGGGCCGACGACTGCCTGGCCGGGCTCGAGCTGAAGGCGCGCGCGCTCCATGCCGCGGTCAAGGCCGACGAGGCGCTGGCGGCCTATCAGGCGGCGATGGATCTCGCGCGCGGCGCGGACGCCGACCGACTGCGCGCCCACGCGATCCTGCTCTGCTCGCGCTACCCGGGCGCCTTCACGCGGCGGGAGTGGCGGGACTGGGCGGTCGCCCAGATCGACGAAGGGCTCGCCGGCGACGCCGAGCAGCGCGACACCTTCGAGGTCGGCGCCCTGCTGATCGGACGCGCCTCGATGGTCCGCTGGTTTGTGCTCACGCCCGACAAGCAGCAGCAAGCGCGCGAGGCGGCCGAGCGCTCGATCGAGATCGCCGACCGGATCGACTCCACGAGGCTGCTCTCGCACGGGCTCGAGGCGCTCGGCTGGCGCGACGCCGACCACGGCTTCTGCCTCGCCGGTGACACGGCCGACCGGATGCTCGAGCTCGTGGCCAAGATGTCCGACCGGGTCGAGGCGGCCGAGACGGTTGTGATCGCGGCGATCTGCCTGTTGCGCGCCGGCCGCTTCGAGGAGGCCCGCGAAACCGCCGAGCAGGCGACGTTGCTCGCGCGCAACCTCAGCCCGCACCGGCGGCTGCATGCCGCCTCGGCCCAGACCACGTGCCTTCTCGGCGCCGGCCGCTTCGCAGAGCTGGCGGTCGCGACCGAGGACGCCGACGACCTCGTCCTGCACGAGGGCAGCCGCACATGCGCGATGGCCTCGCTCGCGCTGGCCGGCCACGCCGTCGCGCGGTTCGAGGCGCTCGACGCGGCCGGCGGGGAGCGGGCGGCACGCAACGTCGAGGCGATCGGGCTCAATCGCAGCGACTCGTCGTTCCGGTACCGCGGGATCGAGGTGCTGCGACCGTTCGTGGGGCTCGAGCGCACGCGCGCGCGGATCGTGACCGCCGACTCCGTGCGCGGGATGGTCGACGGCGTCCACCATCTCCGCGCACTGCTCCAGCTCGCGGTGCTGGATGAGGAGGGTGAGCCGCTCGACCCGCTGCTCGTCCAGGCACGAGTCGTCGCGCGGGAGGCCTGCGCGCCCTCGCTCGGCTGGATCGCCGACTGGGCCGAGGCGCTGCGCGACGGGTCGCTCGCCCGCGCGGCGGCGGCGACCGCCGCGCTCGACGCCTACGGCGAGCACTACACCGCCGGGCGCCTGATGGTCGACGCGCTGGTCCGCCTCGACGACCGCGACATGGCCGCGGCGACGGCCGCGCGGCTCGAGGCGATGGGTGCGCGCGCGAGCGCTGCCGAGCTCAGCGGTAGCCGCGGCGGCTGAGCTCGATCACGTCGGCGGCTGTCGCGGGCGTGACGAAGTCAGGGCCGGTCGGGATCAGCTCCCCGCGCGCCGGGAACAGCCGATGGCGGGAGCGCTCGGCGAGCAGAACGATCGGCAGGTAGCCCTGCAGGTACGGCTGCTGATCGACCGCGAACAGCAGCCGTCCCGCCTGCAGCGCCTGCAGGACCGAAGGCGAAAGATCGAAGGTGGCGAGCTTGACCTGGCCGCCGAGCCCGCTCGCGCGCAGCGCGGCGAGCGCCGGCTCGGCGCCGCCCGGCCCGAGCGTGAGGATCCCGTCGAACTCGGCCGTCGAGATCGCTTGGGCGATCCGGCGCTGTGCCTGCGCGGCGTCCTGGAGCTCGACGCCGATCGTCCGCGTGTGCCCGCCGGAGCGGCGCATCCCCTCCCCGAAGCCCTGGCAGCGCAGCTTCAGGCCGGCGTTGCCGACCTCCTGGTTGACGCACAGGGCGTTGCTGACGCCCGCCCGCGCCATCCGCCGGCCGCTCTCGAACCCCGCGCGCCACTCCGGCTGGCCGACGTGCGCGAGGATCCCGAGCGACCGGAAGCGATCGCTGCCGGAGTTGATCGACACGACCGGGATGCCGGCGCGCTCGGCGCGCCGGATCGCCGGCGCCAGCGCATCGACGTCGGGCAGCGAGACCACGAGCCCGTCGAGCCGGTCGGCGATCGCCTCGTCGATCAGGCGCCGCATGCGGTCGACGCTGTACTTGTCCGGCGCGCGGTAGGAGACCGCGACGCCGGTCTGGTCGCCGGCGTCGTCGACGCCCTTCTTGACGATCGACCAGAACGAATCCGAGGCCTGGCCGTGGCTGACCACGGCGATTCGCGTGGCGGCGACGCGCAGGCCGCGGCCGCGCTCGGGCGTTTCCGCCGTCGGCGGTCGCGTCGGCACCGCGTCGTCGCCGCGCAGGACGAGGTCGGGCTCGCGGACGGTCGTCGTGCCGCCGCAGCCCGCGAGCGCCGCCGCGAGCACCAGCACAGCGAGCAGCGGCCTCATTCCTCTCCCCCGTTCCGCGTCGGGATCCGCGCGGCGAGCCGCGTGCCCTCACCGAGCTCGCTTGTAAGCGTCAGCTCGCCCTCGAGTGCTGCGAGCCGGTCGCTGAGCCCGCGCAGGCCGGAGCCCGCGTCGATCTGCGCGCCACCGATCCCGTCGTCGGAGACGACGACCTCGAGCGCGCCGCCGCGGCGCCGCATGCTCACCTTCGCCTTCGAGGCGTTGGCGTACTTGGCAACGTTGGTGAGACCCTCGGCGACCACGAAGTAGGCGGCCGCCTCGACCGGCGCCGGCAGGCGATCGTCGAACGCGAGGTCGCACTCGACCGGCAGCGACGACCGCTCGACGAGCACGTGGATGGCCGGCCCGAGGCCGTGGTCGGACAGCACGGCGGGATGGATGCCGCGCGCAAGCTCGCGCAGCTCCGCGAGCGCGACGGCGAGCTTGTCGCCGAGCTCCTCGACCGACGCAGCCGCCTCCGGATCCTCGCGCAGCCGCGAGCGCAGCAGCCGCAGGTCGAGCGCGAGCGAGACGAGCTGCTGCTGGGCGCCGTCGTGCAGGTCGCGCTCGATCTGGCGGCGGGCGTCGTCGGCGGCCTCGACGATCCGCCGGCGCGAATGCCGCAGCTCCTCCAGCCGCGCTCTCAGGTCGGCCTTCAGGCGCTCGTTGTCGATCGCCAGCGCGGCGGCCGACGCCGCCGCGTGGACCAGCTCCGGGGTCGCGTCCAGCTCGGCGTCGTGGACGATCGCCGCGACGCGGTTGCCCTCGCGCTCGACGGCCGTCCACGCGCGGCCCGACCCGGCGCCGGGGAGCGCCACGGGGTGGCCGCGCTCGTCGACGAAGATCTCGCGGTCGGGCAGCCAGTAGGCGATGTTCAGCGAGCGGTCGCCGAGCCGCTCGGCGAGCATCTCGCGCACCGGTCCCTCTCCGGCCGCGTCCGAGCGCAGCAGCGCCTGGGCGAGCCGGCTCAGGAGCCATCCGATGCCGTCCTGTACGGCGATCGCCACCACGGCGGCGGGCAGCGCGAGCAGGCATAGCGCGACCCCGACGGCGGGGCCGAGCGTCCACGGGCCGACGAGCCGGTCGGCGGTGCCGCCGAGACCATCGGCGCCGAGCACGAGCAGCGCGACGGCGAGCGCGACCGGCACCGCGGCCAGCGCGAGCGCGGCGAGCGCCACCGGCAGCTTCAAGAGGAGCATCGCGAGCGCGCGCCAGAACGCCCGGCTCCTGGCCTCCTCGAGCGTCTCGCGCCATTCGCCGAGCGCGCGACGCTGCGGGCGCGGGACCGGCGGCAGATGGGCGTCGAGCAGGCGGTTGGCCTGCCGCCGCTCCCCCTCCGCCAGCCGCCACGCCAGCCGCACGACGGCCGCCAGGAGCGGCAGCCCGATCCAGACCAGGCTGAGCACGACGCCGAGCACGAGACCGCCGCCGATCAGCGCCAGGTACGCGATGCCGTACGGGATGCCGAGCAGGACGTACACGAGCGCGCGGCTCGCGGTGCGCAGATGTACCGATAGCTGCAGCCCCTCCGGTGCGCGGCGCAGAGCGGTCACTGGCGGCCGCCCGCGACGGTCACGTTGCCGGTACCGCTGAGCGCCTGCACGGCGTTGGACGCGTCCTCGGCCACGGTCAGACCGCGGACGCTCTCGGTCCCCGCGTCGCTGTGTACGTCGACCCGGTAGCGGCCCGGCGGGACAACCGCGCGCACGTCCCCGGAGGTCGACCGCAGCTCGACGCGGTCCGGCGAGCAGTCGGCGCCGGCGCGTACGTCGCCGGACACCGAGGTCGCGATGATCGCGAAGCCGCAGAAGCCGCTGACCGCGATCCCGCCGGATCCGGTGGAGATCCGCGCCGAGCCGTTGAGCCCGGCGACCTGAACCCGCCCGGTCGACGTGCGGATGTTCACCTGCACGTTGTCGGGGATCGCGATCCGGTAGCTCGCCCGGCACGTCCCGAGGACGGTCTCCGGGCAGCGCGACTCGATCCTGAGGATCCCGCCCAGCGCGGTACGGGTCTCCTCGGGTGGTCGCCCGAACGCGAACTCCTCGGTGCGCCGCACCTCGACGGCGCCCCCTGCACCGCCAGCGATATCGACCGGGGCGGCGCCGAGGTCCAGCTCGACCGTCGACAGGGTGCCGACGACCCGGTAGGTCGTGATGCGCGTCTCGCTCGAGGCCGCCCACCAGACGCCCATCACCGCGGCGACAGCGACGAGCAGGAGCGCCGAGGCGGTGACCAGCCACCACCATGGCGACGCCCTCCGGGTCGAGCCCGGCCCGCGCGCAGGTGAGCGGCGCGCGGCCGTCGGCGCGGCCGGTGCATCCTCCGTGACGCTCATGGCCGCTTACCGTATCCGCCGCGCCGGAGCCCGGCGCGGCGGAAGGTTCAGAGAGGGACTGCGGGGAGGGAAGGAGGAACTAGGCGAGCACGGGGCGCACGACGCGCGCCGGGCGACGACGCCACGCGCGGCGGGTGCTCGTGCCGCCGGCTGCGCGCAGCAGCTCGACGAGCTCGGCGCTGGGGTAGAAGGGGTCGGCCACGACGCGGCCGCTCTCCAGCGACAGCGCGGCGCGGACGTCGCCGCCGGCGTAGGCGAGCAGGACGTCGCCCTCCAAGGGACTCGCGCTGTCGAGCGCGGCGAGGCGCTCGAGGTCGGCGGTGTCGACTGAAGTGGCGGGGCGAAGGACGAGGGGGGCGGTCATTGCGGGGCTCCTTGAGTTTGTGGCGACTGGTACCAGTGTGCCCTGGCACGGTCATAAGTTCAAATGATCGTTGCTGATCTGTCTGATAAAGTCGTCTTATGGATGATCTTCGTCTTCTGAAGGTGCTGCGCGAGGTCGCGCTGCGCGGCTCGTTCTCCGCGGCAGCCGATGCGCTGTCGTACTCGCAGCCCGCGGTGTCGCAGCAGATCGCGCGCCTGGAGGCCCAGGCGGGCGTCAAGCTGATCGAGCGCCAGCCCAAGGGCATCCACCTCACGCCCGCGGGCGAGGCGCTCGTGCGGCACACCGAGCGCATCCTCTGCCAGCTCGCCGACGCTCAGGCCGAGCTGGCGGAGCTCTCGACCGCCGCGCGCGGGCGCCTCCGGGTCGCCTCGTTCGCGACCGCCGCCGGCACGATCGTGCCGCTCGCCGTGTCGGAGTTCCGCCGCCTGCGGCCGGGCGTCGTGGTCGACCTCCAGCTGATGGACCCGCCGGCCTCGATCCCGGCGCTGCGCCGCGGCGAGCTCGACATCGCGATCATCGAGGAGGGCGGCTTCGAGGCCGAGCCCGAGCTGTCGGGCCTCGGCGTCGAGCGCCTGATGGACGACGTGCTGTACGCGTCGCTCCCGGCCGACCACCCGCTGGTCACGCGGCGGGCGATCTCGCTCGCGCGACCTCAAGGACGACGACTGGATGCTCGTCGGGCTGCGCGGCACCTGCGCGGACACCAACATCGTCCTGCGCGCGTGCCAGCAGGCCGGCTTCGAGCCGCGCGTCGCGTACACGTCCGACGACTACTTCGCGATCCAGGGCCTCGTCGCGAGCGGGATGGGCGTCGCGCTCGTGCCCGGCCTGGCGCTGACCTCGAGCCGCGACGACGTCGCCGTCCGGCCGCTCCGCGGCCGCCCGCCGTACCGCCGCATCGGCGCGGTCTTCGCGCCCGACCCCGTCGGCCCGCTCGCGGTCATGCTCGACTGCCTGCGCGACGCCGTCGAGACGTTCAAGCGCGCAGCGCCGCTGTCAGCCGTCGCCGCGTAGCCGACACCCCACACGTACGCGCCGGCTGCCAGCCTGTCTGGGCATGAGCCTGAGAAATCGCCTGCGGTCTCTGCGATGGACCGGGCTGGTGCCGGTGCTCGCCGCGCTGATGATGGCCGCGACGTGGGGGACGAAGCCGGCGACCGTCGTGCTGATTCTCGCCGGAGCTTTCCTGGCCGGCGCCGTTTTGGCTGCTGTGCACCACGCCGAGCTTGTCGCACACCGTGTCGGCGAGCCGTTCGGTTCGATCGTGCTCGCCGTCGCGGTCACCGTGATCGAGGTCGCGCTGATCGTGACGCTGATGGTGGCCGGCGGAACCGACGCCGCAACGCTCGCCCGCGACACCGTATTCGCCGCTGTGATGATCACCTGCACCGGGATCGTGGGCTTGTCGCTGCTCACCGCCACTTTGCACCACCGCGTCGCCACGTTCAACGCAGAGGGAACCGCAAGCGCGCTCGCGACGGTGGCAACGCTTGCGACCCTGACTCTCGTCCTGCCGACGTTCACGACGAGCCGGCCCGCCGCCGAGTTCTCGCCCTCGCAGCTCGCGTTTGCGGCGGTGGCGTCGGTCGCGCTGTACGGACTGTTCCTTGTCATCCAGACGGTCCGGCATCGCGATTACTTCCTGCCCGTGGGTGCTGCAGCCGTCGATCCGGAAGCGCACGCCGCGCGCCCGTCCGATCGCGAAGCCGTCACAAGCCTCGGCCTGCTCGTCGTCGCACTCGTCGCGGTCGTCGGTCTGGCGAAGACCGAATCTCCGGCCATCGAGGACGCCGTCGAGGCGATCGGCGCCCCGCAATCCGCGGTGGGTGTCGTGATCGCGCTGCTCGTCCTGTTGCCGGAAACGCTCGCAGCGGTCCGAAACGCGCGCCACGACCGCGTGCAGACGAGCTTCAACCTCGCGTTCGGCTCCGCCATGGCGAGTATCGCGCTCACGATTCCGGCGATCGCCCTTGCGTCCATCTGGCTGGACGGCCCGCTCGTCCTCGGTCTAGGCGCGATGCAGATGGTCCTGCTCGCCATCACGGTCGTCGTCGCGGCGCTCACCGTCCTGCCAGGGCGCGCAACGCTTCAGGAGGCCGGCGTTCACCTCGTGCTCTTCGGGTCGTTCCTCTTCCTCGCGTTCAACCCGTAAGAGGGAAACGTGAGGTACGCCGCCACGGCTGGGGGACCGTGGCGGCGCCCTTCAATCACGTTGCTGCCGGCCTTGCGACCGCCGGGGAGGAGAGAGGAGCAAGCCGGGGCCGGAGCTTGGAAGCGATGAGGCCCATCCATGGGCTTCGCTTCGTATGTTGGGGGGAACGAGCGGAATACTCGCAAGGGATAGGGGGTCGCTACATACGGCCCCCCAGTCAATCTTGGTGCGGACAACCGAACCCCGTAGGGGGGCAGGCTGGATACGGGCCTGGATACTCTCGGGCATATGCCAACGCCGGTGATCGCCTGCCTGCACAACCTCGAGCATGCCTTCACGGGCCACGCGGGGCCGGCCCTGCGGGCCGCGGGGGTGGAGATCGACGAGCGGCGGCTGCGCGACGGTGAGCCGTTGCCGGCGCTCGACGAGGTCGACGGCATCGTGTCGTTCGGCGGGGAGCAGTCGGTCCGCGACATCGACCGCCTGCCGGTGCTCTCGGCCCAGGCGGCGCTGCTGGGCGAGGCCGTCGAGCGCGAGCTGCCCGTGCTCGGCGTGTGCCTGGGCGCTCAGCTGCTCGCGTACGCCCTCGGCTCGCGGGTCGGGCGCCTGCCGCAGCGGATGATCTGCTGGACGCCGATCGAGGCACTGCCGGCGGCCGCCGGGGACCCGGTCGTCGGCGCGCTGCCGGCCGGCGCGATGGCGCTGCACTGGAACGAGGACGGCTTCGAGCCGCCGCCGGGCGCGGTCGAGCTGCTCCGGCGCCCGCCCGGATCGACCGTCGAGGCGTTCCGCCACGGCCCGTGCGCGTGGGGCGTGCAGTTCCATCCCGAGGTCGACCCGGAGAGCCTCGACGGGTGGTACGAGGAGCACTGGGAGCTCGAGGAAGCGGGCGTCACCGAGGAGCAGGCGCGCGCCGCCGACGCCCTCAACCTCCCCGGCCAGCCCGCGCTCTCGGATGCGCTGTTCGGCGGCTTCGCCCGCGTGGTGGCCGGCGCGCACGATCGCTGCGTGACGCCCGACGCCTACCCCCACCGGCTCGCGATCCCGACGCGCTGGAACGACAACGACGTCTACGGCCACGTCAACAACGTCGAGTACTACGCGTTCTTCGACACCGTGATCAACGCGTGGCTGATCACCGAGGGCGGCCTCGACATCCACGGCGGCGACGTGCTCGGCGTGTGCGCGGAGTCGCACTGCGAGTTCAGCGCGCCGGTCGCGTTCCCGGAGACGGTCCAGGCCGGCCTGCGCGTCGGCCACCTCGGCCGGTCGAGCGTGCGCTACGAGATCGGCCTGTTCGGCGAGGGAGGCAAGCCCGCCGCGACCGGCTGGTTCGTGCACGTCTTCGTCGATCGGGTCCACCGGCGGCCGGTGGAGATCCCGGCGGGGCTCCGCGCCGCGCTCGAGCGGCTCGTCGTCCCCGCCGGGTCGTAGGAGCTACGCGGCCGCTACGCGGCTCTCCGCCAGCTCGCGCAGGCGCTCCATCGCGCGGGCGTTCTGCTTGCGCAGGTACGAGCGCATCATCGGGCCCTGCAGGCGGTCGCCGAGCCCGGCGGGCTCGATCTCGAGCGTGAACGTGACGTCGGTGCCGCCGGCCTCGGTGGCGGCGAGCGTGTAGGTGCCGGTCGTGCGGCGCTTGAGGTCCTTGCCGCTGCGGCCCTGCTCGACGATCCGGTCCGGCGACGACTCGACGACGGTGATCACGGTCTCGCGGTGCGGGCCGACTGTGCCCTTGACGCGCACGCCGGCGCCGACGCCGCGCGGGTCGTCGCGGGTGAGCCGCCAGTCGACGAGGAAGTGATCGGTGAACGCCTCGTGCGCCGAGATGTCGTCGAGCAGGAAGTAGACCTCGTCGCGCGGGCGGTTGACGGTGGTGGAGACGGTGACGGGCTTCATTGGGGAGCTCCTGGGGAGGGGAACTTGTGACACGGTGTCACACAACGCGTCGCAGGCTGCCATACTGGCGCGCGGATGTCAACGCGACCCGCCACCGCGACCCGCCGCGAGAACACCCGTGCCCGGCGCGAGATGGCGCGCGAGCGGATCCTCGCCGCCGCCGAGCAGCTGATGAACGACCGCCCGTTCCGCGAGCTCACGGTCGACCACGTGATGGCGGAGGCGGGCCTCTCGCGCACCGTCTTCTATCGCCATTTCGACGGCCTGCCGGAGGTCGTGCTCGCGCTGCTGGCCAAGATCGAGGCCGAGCTGGCCGGCCACCTCGCGGCCGGCCCGCCCGGCGAGCAGTGGCTGCGCGAGGTCCTGGCCGCCGGCGTCGAGATGTTCGCCCGCCACGGGGTCTTCCTGCGCGCGCTGAACCACGCGGCGGGCCACGACGCCGAGATCGAGGCGGCCTACTGCGCGTTCGTCGATCGCTGGATCGCCGAGACCGCGGCCCTGCTCGGGCCTGGCGAACGCGCGTACGAACTGGCGCGCGCGCTCAACCTGATGAACGGGCAGTACCTGATGGAGACGCTCGGCCGCGACCCGGCGTTCGACCGCGAGCTGGCGCTCGACACGCTCGTGACGGTGTGGAGTGCGGTGGCGCGCCCATGACCGCCCTCTCCCCTGCCGCCCGGCGCGTGCTGCTCGCGCGCCCTGCCTTCGCCCGCGCCGCCGCGCTGGGAACCCGATCGCGCGAGCAGCGCTGGATGCTCTGCCAGCCGCATGCGGTCCGCAGCTCGTACGTCGCGGAGGTCGTCGATCGCGCCGACGACCCGCACGCCGAGGAGCGCTGGATGCTCGCCCAGACCGACGCGATCCGGCTCTCGTACGTCAGGGACGTGCTCGCGTATGAGCCGGACTCGCCACCCGAGCGGGCGTGGATGCTCAAGCAGCCGCGCAAGGTGCGCCAGTCGTACGTGCGCGAGGTGCTCGGGTACGACTAGCGCGGCTCCGCGCCATACTGGCGAGGTGCCGACTCCCGAAGAACTGCTCGCGGACGCCCCGCTCGAGGCGGCGGTCGCCGCCCTGGCCGAGCGCAATCACCATCACCTCGCGCAGATGAGCCCCAACGAGCGCGAGGACGCGATCTCGCACTGGCGCCAGCTTGCGGTCGCCGTGCTGACGGCCGCGGGCGCCACCCTGCAGGACGGAGGGGACGAGCCTGGCGGTGACGGGCCTGGCCGTGCCGTGATCGTCCTCGAGGACTCCGGCCCGGACGAGATCGCGATCCACGCGACCTTCTTCCCCCAGCTCGAGGATCTCGGCGGCGGGGAGGTCGGCGCCACCCCTGCCCAGGCCGCCGCGCTGGAACTGCTCGAGCAGATCTCCGACGACGACGATCACGACGCCGACTGACACCGCCCCCGAGGGCCCCTGGCTGAACCAGACCCTCGAGCAGATCGTCGCCCAGCTGCGCCGGGCGTTCGACCTCTCCGGCTGCGCGTTCCTCGTCGTCGACTGGGAGGAGCGCTACATCCGCCCCGCCGCGGCGTGGTTCTCCTCCGACGCGGTCCGTGAGGCGCTCGGGGCGGTGCTCAGCCGGCCCTACGACCCGGACCGTGCGGGCATCACCGAGGCCGCGATCGAGACGCGCACCGCGCTGCTGATCGGCGGCATCGAGTCGTGGCCGGGCGCGTCCGCGCTGCAGCAGCGCCTGCAGGAGACGCTGCCGCCCGCGCAGGCGAAGCTGACCTGGGAGTGGTACGCGTCCTCCTCCCTGCTCGCCGTGCCCGTCCACGCGCCGGACGGCCGGATCTTCGGCGTGCTCGCGCTGTCCTCCCCCTCGTTCAGCGACGAGGACCTGCGCACGGCCGAGGTGTTCGCCAACCTCGCCGGCATCGCGCTCGACCGCTCGGAGCTGCTCCACCGCGAGGAGCAGCGCGCGCTCGAGGAGCTGGAGATGAACCGCGCCGTGCAGATGCTCGGCCGCTCGCTCGAGCTGGGCGACGTCTACCGCGCGATCGTCGAGCAGGCCGCCGAGCTCAGCGGCGCCTCGACGGTGCTGCTGGCACGCCAGGAGCCCGCGAGCCGCGACCTCGACGTCGTGCAGTCGATCGGCGCGTCGCCGCGCTTGGTCAACGAGCGCTTCGCGATCGGCGAGGGGATGATCGGTCGCGTTGCCGAGACCGGCGAGCCGTACGTCAGCCGCGAGGCCGACCGCGACCGGTTCCTGCCGTGGATCGCTGCCGAGGAGGGCGTGCGCTCGTTCGCCCACGTGCCGCTCTCGATCGGGTCGCGGCTGTTCGGCGTGCTGACGGTCGCCGACGAGCGCCCGAACGTGTACGACGACGCGCTGCTCGCGCGGATGGTGTCGTTCGGCCGCGCGGCGGCGGGCGCGATCGCGAACGCGCTCGACTTCCATCGCGAACGGCGCGTGGCGCTGGCGCTCACCCGCGGCTTCATCCCCGGGCCGCTGCCGGAGCTCGAGGGGTTCGACGCCGGCCTCGTCTACGAGCCCTCCGGCCAGGCGGCGGGCGGCGGCGACCTGTTCGGGATCTGGCGGCTGCCGAGCGGCGCGATCGCGTTGCTGGTCGGCGACGTCAGCGGCAAGGGGATCGAGGTCGCCGCGATCAGCGCGATGGTCCGCTTCTTCATCGAGGCGCGCACGTGGGACGCCGCCGACCCCGCCGAGGTGATGGCGCAGACCAACGCGCTGCTTCGCGGCCGGCTGCCCGGCACGACGTTCGTCCCGGTGGTGATGGCGGTGATCGACGGCGCGACGATCCGCTGGTGCAACGCCGGCCATCCGCCGCCATTGCTGATGCGCGACGACGGATCCGAGCACGAGCTGAGCGGCACCGGGCTGCCGCTCGGCGTCGACGAGGAGGCCGTCTACACGACCGGCGAGACGCCGCTGAACCCCGGCGACCTCGTGTTCGCCTGCACCGACGGGCTCACCGAGGCGCGGCGGGATGGGCTCCAGTTCGGCGACGCCCGCCTCGTCGGCCTTGCTGCGCGAGCACGGGCGCACGCTGACCCCGGACGAGCTGGTGCACCTGCTGCATCGCGAGGCGGAGGCGTGGTCGCCGGCGCTCAACGACGACATGGTCATCCTCGCGCTCCGGCGCCACACGTGATCGAGGTCCGCCCGGAACCGCCCGACGGCGCAGCCGCGCAGGCGCTGTTCGCCGCGTACATGGACTTCGCGCGCGAGCGTGTCGGGCCTGGCTTCACGCCGACCGAGGAGATCTTCGCCAGCCCCGACGTCTTCACCGGTCCCGGCACCGCGTGGCTCGTGCTGTACGAGGACGGGGTCCCGGTCGCGTGCGCCGGGCTGCGGCGGCTGGCGCCCGAGACCGGCGAGATCAAGCGCATGTTCGTCGCCGGCCCGGCGCGCGGGCGCGGCCACGCGCGGCGGCTGCTCGGCGAGCTCGAGGCGATCGCCCGCACCGACGGATACACGCGGATCCGGCTGCTGACCACCGAGGTGCTCGCCGAGGCGCGCGCGCTCTACGCGTCGGCCGGATACGCCGTCGTCGCCCACTTCCACGAGGACGGCCGGACCGACTACTGGCTGGAGAAGCGCCTCTGACGCGCTAGCGTCTTGAAGTTCATGCCCGAGCAGTTCTGCACCGTGAACGGCGACATCGAGCTCTGCTACGAGACGTTCGGCGATCCGAGCGACCCCGCGGTGCTGCTCGTGATGGGCCTCGCGACGCAGATGGTCGGCTGGGACGAGGACTTCTGCGCTGCGTTCGCCGAGCGCGGCTACCACGTGATCCGGTTCGACAATCGCGACATCGGCCGCTCGCAGCGGATGACCGGCCCGGTGCCGACAACGCGCCAGCTACTCCTCCGCGACAAGCGCGTGGCGCGCTACACGCTCGACGACATGGCGAACGACGGCTTCTCGCTGCTCGACCACCTCGGGATCGAGCGCGCGCACATCGTCGGCGTCTCGATGGGCGGGATGATCGCCCAGACGATGGCCGGCCGCCACCCCGAGCGGGTGCTCTCGCTCGTCTCGTGGATGTCCAACACCGGCGCGCGCTGGAACGGGCAGCCGTCGCTGCGGATGTACCCGGTGCTCCTGAAGGCGCCGCCGACCGACCGCGAGGGCTACATCAAGCACGCCGTGTGGGTGTTCTCGCGAATCGGCTCGCCGGGCTTCGCGCCCGACCTGGAGACCCTGCGCCGCGTCGCCGGCCAGAGCTTCGACCGCGGGATCAACGCCGCTGGCAGCCTGCGCCAGCTCGCGGCGATCATCGCTTCCGGCGACCGGACGCCGCTGCTGCACAAAATCACCGCGCCCACGCTGGTCATCCACGGCCTGCGCGACAAGCTCGTGCCGCTGTCGGGCGGGCGCGCGACCGCGCGCGCGATCCCGGGGGCGCGCCTGCTGACGATCGAGGGCATGGGCCACGACATCCCGCGCGCGGCCTGGCCGCGGATCCTCGACGCGATTGAGGAGAACGCCGCCCGAGCGGGCGAGCCGGCCCCCACCGGGTGAGCGCGACCGCGCTCGGGGCGATCACGTATCCCTCCGAGCTGCCGATCACCGCCCGCCGGGACGAGCTGCTGGAGATCATCGGCGACCACCAGGTCGTCATCGTCGCGGGCGAGACCGGGTCGGGCAAGACGACCCAGCTGCCGAAGCTGTGCCTCGAGCTCGGCCGCGAGACGATCGCGCACACGCAGCCGCGGCGGCTGGCCGCCCGCACGGTCGCCGCGCGGATCGCGGAGGAGCTGAAGGTCCCGCTCGGCGAGGCGGTCGGCTACGCGGTCCGCTTCCACGATCGCTCGCGCGCGGACACGCGCGTGCGGCTGATGACCGACGGCCTGCTGCTGGCCGAGATCAAGCGCGACCGGCTGCTGCGCCGCTACGACACGATCATCGTCGACGAGGCGCACGAGCGCAGCCTGAACATCGACTTCCTGCTCGGGTTCGTCAAGCGGATGCTGCCGCGCCGGCCCGACCTGAAGCTGATCATCACCTCGGCGACGATCGACCCGCAGCGGTTCAGCGCGCACTTCGACGACGCGCCGGTGGTCGAGGTGTCCGGCCGCACCTACCCCGTCGAGGTCCGCAACCGGCCCGTCGAGGACGCCGACCGTGACCAGGAGGAGGCGATCGCGGACGCCGTCGACGAGCTGCTGCGCGAAGGGCCGGGCGACGTGCTCGTGTTCCTCAGCGGCGAGCGCGAGATCCGCGACACCGCCGACGTCCTGAACGGGCGCTTCGGCACCGGCCTCGAGGTGCTGCCGCTGTACGCGCGGCTGTCGGCGGCCGAGCAGCAGAAGGTGTTCAAGCCGCATCCGAAGCGGCGGGTGGTGCTCGCCACGAACGTCGCCGAGACGTCGCTGACGGTGCCCGGCATCCGCTACGTCGTCGACCCGGGCACGGCGCGGATCAGCCGCTACAGCGCGCGGCTGAAGGTGCAGCGGCTGCCGATCGAGCCGATCTCGCAGGCGTCCGCCGACCAGCGCAAGGGCCGCTGCGGGCGCACGTCGGACGGCATCTGCATCCGCCTGTTCAGCGAGGAGGACTTCGCCGAGCGCCCGCGCTTCACCGAGCCCGAGATCCAGCGCACCAGCCTCGCCGCCGTGATCCTCCAGATGGCCGCGATCGGCCTCGGCGACATCGAGGACTTCCCGTTCCTGGACCCGCCGGATCGGCGCCAGGTACGCGACGGCATCCGCCTGCTGGAGGAGCTCGGAGCGCTCGACGTCCGCGAGAAGCTGACGAAGCTCGGCCGCCGGCTCGCCGACCTGCCGGTCGACCCGCGGATGGGCCGGATGGTGCTGGAGGCGGACCGGCTCGGCTGCGCCGACGAGGTGATCGTGATCGCCGCCGCACTGTCGATCCAGGACCCGCGCGAGCGTCCCGCCGACAAGACCGCGCAGGCCGACCAGCTGCACGCCCGCTTCGCCGACGAGGACTCGGACTTCATCGCCTACCTGAACCTGTGGCGGTACCTGCGCGAGCTCCAGCGCCAGCTCTCCAGCAACCAGTTCCGGCGGCGCTGCCTGGCCGAGCACCTGCACCACCTGCGGATCCGCGAGTGGCAGGACCTCGTCGAGCAGCTGCGCCAGGCCGCCAAGGGCGTCGGCGTGAAGATCAACCGCACGCCCGCCGACCGCGAGCAGGTCCACGTCGCGCTGCTGTCCGGCCTGCTCTCGCACATCGGGCTGAAGGACGAGCGCGGCCGCGAGTACCTCGGCGCGCGCGGTGCGCGGTTCGCGATCTTCCCGGGATCGGGGCTGGCGAAGAAGCCGCCGAGCTGGGCGATGGTCGCCGAGCTGGTTGAGACGTCACGGCTGTGGGGGCGCACCGCCGCGCGGGTCGATCCGAAGTGGGTCGAGCCGCTCGCCGGCCATCTGCTCAAGCGCACCTACAGCGAGCCGCGCTGGGACCGCAAGCGCGGATCCGTCGTCGCGACCGAGCGCGCGACGCTGTACGGGCTGCCGATCGTCGAGAACCGCACGGTCGCCTACGGGCGGATCGACCCGCAGCTCTCGCGCGAGCTGTTCATCCGCTCCGCGTTGGTGGAGGGCGACTGGGAGACCCGGCACGAGGTGTTCGCCGGAGAACGCGCGGCTGCTCGAGGAGGTCGAGGAGCTCGAGCATCGTGCGCGGCGGCGCGACATCCTCTCTGGCGACCAGGCGATCTTCGACTTCTACGACGCGCGGATCCCGGCCGACGTCGTGTCCGCCGCGCACTTCGACCGCTGGTGGCGCGACGCGCGCCGCGAGGACCCGGACCGGCTCACCTTCACGCGCGAGCTGCTGGTCGACGAGCAGGCCGCGGAGGCGATCGACCCGCGCGAGTGGCCGCAGACGTGGAAGCAGGGCGACCTCGACGCTCCAGCTCAGCTACCGGTTCGAGCCGGGCACCGAGAACGACGGCGTGACCGTCCACGTGCCGCTGCCGCTGCTCGGGCAGCTGCGCGCGGACCGCTTCGAGTGGCTCGTGCCGGGCCTGCGTGCCGAGCTCGTGACGACGCTGATCCGCTCGCTTCCGAAGGAGCTGCGCCGGCCGCTGGTGCCGGTGCCGGAGACCGTGGCCGCGGTGCTGGCGGCACTGCAGCCGCGGCGCGAGCCGCTGCTCGACGCGATGGCTCGCGCGATCGAGCAGCTTCGAGGCGTACGCGTCGCGCCGGGCGCATGGGACCTGTCGCGGCTCCCGCCGCACCTGCGGATGACCTTCCGCGTCGAGGACTCAGAGCGTGGCGTGCTCGCCGAGGGCAACGATCTCGGCGCGGTGCGCGACCAGGTGCGCCCGCTGCTGCGCGACGAGCTGACAGCGCAATCGGCGCAGCTCGAGCGCAGCGGCGAGCGTTCGTGGACGATGGGCACGCTCCCGCACGAGGTCACGCTGCCCGGCACCGGCCAGGCCGTGCGCGCCTACCCGGCGCTGGTCGACGAGGGCGAGACCGTCGGCGTGCGGGTGCTGGAGACGCCGGGCGCGCAGCGGGCGGCGATGCACGCCGGCACCCGCCGGCTGCTGCTGCTGACCGCGCCCTCCCCCGCCCGGTACGTGACCGGCCGGCTGGGGAACGCCGCGAAGCTCACGCTTTCCGGTGCCCCGCACGGGAGCGTGGCCGCGGTGCTCGACGACGCCACCGCGGCCGCGGTCGACGCGCTGATCGCCTCGGGCGGCGGGCCGGCGTGGGACGAGGCGGCGTTCGCGCGGCTGCGCGACCACGTCGCCGGGAACCTGGCCGAGACGAGCGCGAGCGTGGTCGATCAGGTCGTGGCGATCCTCGGCGCCGCCCGCGAGGTCTCCGCCCTGCTCGAGCCGCTGACCGCGGTGCCGCTCCAGCCCGCGCGCGCCGACGTCGCCGAGCAGGTCCGCCGGCTCGTGTATCCGGGGTTCGTGACCGCCACCGGCGTCGACCGGCTCGCGGACGTCGAGCGCTACCTGCGCGCCGCCGCCCGTCGGCTCGAGCGGCTCCCGAACGCGGTCGCCGTCGACCGCGACCGCATGAACGCTGTGCACGAGCTCGAGCGCGCCTACCGCGTGCGGCTCCAGGCCGCGCCGGGTGCCGCGGCGCTGCGCGAGGTCCCGTGGATGCTCGAGGAGCTCCGCGTCAGCCACTTCGCCCAGTCGCTGGGCACGCGCGGTCAGGTGTCGAGCAAGCGGATCCGGCGCGTGTTGGATGAGGCCGCGGGGTAGCGCCAGCGAACGCGCGGTCAATCGCACCCGCTAGCGGCCTACCACGTCCTGACAGAGCGTGCGCTTCTCGGCGGCGCTCATCCGGAGCCCGGTTCGGGTCCAGCCACGGGGCCACCGGACGCGCGCGGTCTTCGCGCCTGAGAGCTGTACGTCGGTCAGCCTCGCGTCCGCGAAGGTGGCCTTCGCGAGCTGCGCGTTCGAGAAGTCGACGCCCAGCCCGTCGGTCGCGCTGAAGTCGGCGAACCCAGCGACTTCGGCGCCGTCGAAGCGGGCCCCGCTCAGACACGCCGAGGAGAACGACGTCCAGACCAGCCGGGCGTCGCTGAAGTTCGCGCCGCGCAGATCCGCACCAAAGAACGTGACGAGCGGCAGCGTCAGTCTGTGAAAGTCGGCGTTCCGGAGATCGGCAAAGTCGAAGCTCGGGCCGGGCTCCACTGGTCGGCCAGAAGCACTGACTCCGAAGGCGGCCTGGCTGGCAGTGCCGAGCGACGGTATGACGGCTCCCTGCAGATCGGCGCCCGCCAACGACACCGACACACCGATGCGGCGGCAGGAGGCCTGACCCGGCCCACCGCAGGACCGAACGGGGCGCGGCGCATCGGCCCCGCCCGGCGGTTTCGCTGCGTCGATCAGGCTTTCCTTCTCGATCAGGTCCGCCTCGATGAGGAACTGGACGACGAGCCCTTTGCGCACCCCGTCCAGGCGGCGCAGAGCGACGAGCGTGAGCGTCTGGGCAAGCGTCTGCGTGTCAGCGGTCGCGCGGCCACCGGTCGTCATGAGTCCGGACATCTGCTGCAGGTAGGTGCGCAGCGTCTCCTCGCGCGCGAGATCGGCGGCGCTGGCGCGCTCGCGCGCAGCACTGCGCTCCGCCTGCTTTCGGTCGCGATTGGTCTGAGCGGAGTTCAAGGCGAACGCGGCCGCGGCCAGCATCAGCGGGACGATCAGCAGTTGCAGCAGGTCCCACAGCGTCTTCGCCGGACGCGGGGGACGAGTGCCGTCGCCCGGGTCAGCCGGCAGGCCCGTCCAACGCCAATCACGCCGAAACGCCATGACCACGAACGCGGCGATCGCGGCGACGACGAGCACCCCCACCAGAACCACGAGCATGGCTCATCATCGCGCCCCGCCTGCCACACGTCCAGCCGTCGCCCCGAGGCTGGCGCGTGCGATCTGAGCTGCCCGTCGCCGGGCATCGCAACGGAGGTCCTAGCCTTTCGGGCCGTGGCCCGCCCCCTCGTCTGGACGCTGTACGCGATCAACGTGCTGATCTGGTCGAGCACGTGGGTCGCGATCAAGATCGGCCTCGAGGACGTGCCGCCGCTGCTGAGCGCGGGCGTTCGGTTCGTGATCGCGGGCGTGGCGCTGCTCGCCCTCGCGCGGGCGCTCGGGCGGCCGCTGAAGACCGACGTGCGGCTCGCCGCGGTGCTCGGCCTGCTGCCGTTCGCCGCCGCGTACGGGCTGATCTACTGGGGCGAGCAGTACGTGCCGTCGGGCCTCGCGGCGGTGCTGTTCGGCGTGATGCCGCTGTACTCGGCGACGCTCGCGTCGGTTGCGCTCGCCGACGAGCCGCTGCGCGCACGGCTGGTCGCCGGGATCGCGGTCGCGATCGGCGGGCTGTCGCTGGCGTTCGGCGAGAGCCTCGCGCTCGGTGACGCCAAGTGGGCGCTGCTGGCCGCGAGCGCCTGCGCGCTGGCGCCGCTGGCGAGCGCGATTGGCAACGTTGCGATCAAGCGCCGCGGGCAGCGGCTCGACCCGATCGCGCTGAACGGCTGGGCGATGCTGGGCGGCGGCGCGCTGTTGCTCGCCGTGTCCGCCCCCGCCGAGGACTGGGCCGGCGCCGCGTGGAGCGCGCAGGCGATCGGCTCGGTCGCATACCTGGCGGCGATCGGCTCGGCGTTCGCGTTCGTGACGCTGACCATGCTGCTGCGCGAGCTGCCCGCGGTGACGGTCTCCTACATCACGCTGCTGCTGCCGTTCGGGGCGCTCGTGTTCGGCGCCGCGCTGTACGACGAGCGCATCACGCTCGCCGCCGTGGGCGGCGCGCTGCTGGTCGCGAGTGGGCTTGCGATCGCCCAGTGGCCGCGCCGCCGCCGCGCCGCCGTCGCCTGACGACCGGTACAACCCACCCATGCATCGCTGCCGCAACCCGCTGTTCTGCGTCGTGCCGCCGTACCTGCTCAGCCACGTCGCCGCGCGCGGCAACGAGCGCCAGCGCAGCTGGGCGCTGCGCACGCTGTCGGCCGACACGACAATCCGCCAGGCCCGCGCCGTGAACACGAAGGCGCGCGGCCGCAAGGGTCCGCGCGAGGGCTACGACGCGCTCGCCGCCGCCGCTCCCGCCGCCCGCAACCGCGTGATCTGGGACGCCGAGCACACGTGGGAGGTGACCGGAGGCAAGCGCGTGCGCGACGAGCACGGCAAGCCGACCGGCGATCCGGCCGTCGACGAGGCGTTCGACGGGTTCGGGGAGACGTGGGACTTCTGGCAGGACGCCTTCAGCCGCGACTCGATCGACGACGAGAACATGCCGATGCGCGGCGTCGTGCACTACGGCGAGGAGTACCCGAACGCGTTCTGGGACGGCCGCCGGATGGTGTTCGGCGACGGCGACGGCGAGATCTTCGCCCGCTTCACGAAGTCGCTCGACGTGATCGGTCACGAGCTCGGCCACGGCGTGATCGAGGACGAGGCGGCGCTCGAGTACCACGCCCAGTCCGGCGCGTTGAACGAGCACGTGGCGGACGTCGCCGGGATCATGGTCAAGCAGCGCAAGCTCGGTCACACCGCCGCCGAAACGGACTGGCTGATCGGCGCCGACCTGCGCGGCGAGCAGTTCGAGGGCGACGCGCTGCGGTCGATGAAGGCACCCGGGACGGCCTACGACGACCCGCGGCTCGGCAAGGACCCGCAGCCGGCCCACTGGCGCGACTACGTGCGCACGTTCGAGGACAACGGCGGCGTGCACATCAACTCGGGGATCCCGAACCGCGCCTTCTACCTGCTCGCAGCGAACGTCGGCGGGCGAGTCGTGGAAGGCGCCGGGGCAGATCTGGTACGACGCGCTCCGCAGCCCGCTCCTCACCCCGACCGCGACGTTCCGCCAGTTCGCCCGCATCACCCACCGCGCCGCGCGCCAGCGGTTCGGCCCCGGCTCGGACGAGGCGCAGGCCGTCCACGCGGCGTGGGCGGAAGTGGGCATCAGCTGGGAATGAGGATCGAGGTCCGCACCCAGGGCGGGTTCGCGGGCAACGTGCGACGCCCGGCGCTGG
Source organism: uncultured Solirubrobacteraceae bacterium (assembly GCA_963792385.1). Classification (GTDB taxonomy): domain Bacteria; phylum Actinomycetota; class Thermoleophilia; order Solirubrobacterales; family Solirubrobacteraceae; genus DASSUW01. Next base: position 1,214,780 of record CAWBVZ010000007.1, read on the forward strand.
TGGTCGAGACAGAGGATCTCGAGGCTGCCGACGCGCGCGAGCTCGAGGCGCTGGCGGCGGGCCTGCCCGCCGGCGGCCCGCCGGGCCGGGGAGCAGACCTGATGCGCTACGACGTGCTCGTCGACGACGCCAGCGGGCGCCGCACCGCTTCGTTCTTCGAGCCGAACGTGCCGGAGTCCGTACGCGCGCTGCTACGCCTGGCCCGCAAGGCTCGCACCCGAGGTCCGTAGCTCCTCCGGCACCTCAGAGACCGTCTCGAAGTGGTCGCCGACCGCGGTGATCGCCAGCAGTCGCTGGACCGCCTTACCGCCGCGCACGAGCAGCAACCTGCGGCTCTCGCGCCGGGCGCGGCGCCGCGCCGCCAGCAGCCGCGCGAGCCCGGACGAGTCCAGGAACGTCAGCCCCCGGAGGTCGAGCACCAGGCACGGCGGCTTGAGCGCCTCCACCCGTCGCAACTCCTCATCGAACGTGTACGCGTGCTCGAGGTCCAGCTCGCCGCGAAGCGCTACGCGCACCGCGCCGCCTGCGAGTGGCTCGATGGTCAGCCCGAAGCCTCGCATCTCGCTCCCATCCCCCTTGATCGTTGCGCACCCCGGTACCCGTTGCGCGGTGAATCACACCACGCGTGAAGGTACGGCGCGCCGCGGACGGCTCGAGGCCGCTCGCGACGGGGTGAGTACGCGCAGGAACGCCTCGACGACGAGCGGGTCGAACTGCGTGCCCGCGCACGCGAGCAGCTCCTTCTGCGCCGCGTCGTGCCCGAGCGCGGCGCGGTAGGGGCGGTCGGCGGTCATCGCCTCGTAGGCGTCGGCCACGGCGAGGATGCGCGCCTCGAGCGGGATCGCGTGTCCCGCGAGGCCATGCGGGTAGCCGCAACCGTCGATCCGCTCGTGGTGGGCCAGCACCCAGGCGCTGATGTCGCGCAGGTTCGCGTGGTGCAGGATGCGCGCCCCGAGCTCCGGGTGCCGGCGCATTTCGACCCACTCCTCGTCGGTGAGCGTGCCCGGCTTCTTGAGCACGGCGTCGGCGACGCCGAGCTTGCCGAGGTCGTGCAGTACGCCGGCGGCGCGGATGCGGTCGACGCGGGGCTCGGACAGCTCGAGCGCGCGGGCGATGGCCTCGGCGTAGCGGCCGACGGTCTGCGAGTGGCGGGCGGTGCCGACGTCGCGCAGGTCGAGCGTCTCGGCCAGCAGCATCGCGGCGGCGAGCTGCTCGTCGGACGCGCCGCCCGCGTCCTCGAGCGTGCCGAGCAGCGGCTCGAGCGTCTCGGCGTGGTAGGGGATGCAGCGGTCGCGGCCGAGCCGCTTGGCGCCGAACACCGCGCGCGTCGCGGCGCGCAGCAGCAGCGACGCGGTCTCGGCGCCCGGGCCGCTGACCGCGACGCCGATCGATGTCGTGACCGGCCACGGGAAGTCGTCGAACACGTGCGAGACCGCGGCGCGGACGCGCTCGGCGGTCGCCAGCGCGGCGTCCTCGGCAATGCCGCCGATCACGAGCGCGAACTCCTCGCCGCCGAGCCGCGCGGCCAGGCCGCCGGCGGCCGCCAGCACCCCGGCGAAGCGGCGCAGCGCCTCGTCGCCCTGCACGTAGCCGAGCGCGTCGTTGACGCGCTTGAAGTTGTCGAGGTCGCAGACGAGGACCGCAACGCTGCCGGTGCGCACGATCTCGGCGTCGATGTGCTCCTGCAGGCCGCGGCGGTTGCGCAGGCCGGTCAGCGGGTCGTGCTCCGCCAGGTGGCGCATCAGCTCGAGCTGGCGGGCGGACTCGATCGCGCCCATCGCGTGGTTTGCGAACGCCCGCAGGGACTGCAGGATCTCCGGCGTGGGCAGCAGCCGATCGGCGGGATCGTCGGCCCACATCGCGCCGAGCAGCCGGCCCTCGCGGTCGCGCAGCGGGACCAGCAGCACATGCTGCTCCCAGGCGGCCGGACCGCGAGCCGCTGAGGCGGCTGAACGACGCGCCGTGCAGCGACGGATCGACGCGGGCGTGTGCGTCCGCGCGCTCGAGGAACACGACGCCTTCGTGCTCCAGAGCCGGGTCGAGCAGCGGCGCGACCGCGGCCATCGGCACGCTGCTCAGGCGAGCGAGCTCGCTCGCGGACATGCCGACCGCCGCGCGCAGCTCGAGCGTGCCGGACGCGTCGAGATCGAGCGCCACGCACACTTTCTGGAAGCCGAGCGCCTCGCGGATGCCGACGCAGACGGCGTCGAGCATCTCGTCGATCGTGCGCAGCTCGGCGAGACTGGAAGTGAGGCGCAGCAGGTGGTCGACGGCCGCCCGCTGGCGATCGGCGGCGGCCGCCTGCTGGGCGTGCTCGAGCGCGAGCGCGGCGTGCTGGGCGACGCCGACGAGCAGGTCGAGGCGCTCGTCGGTCGGCCGCCGGCCGTCGATCGGCTCGTCGACCGACAGGATGCCGAGCACGTCGCCGCGGGTCGAGCGCAGCGCGACGAACAGCGCGTCCTCCGGGTGCCAGCCGTCCGGGTCCGCGTTCGGGTCGGTCTCCGGGATGTACGACGTCAGCCGGTCCTGGCTCCAGTCGAAGCTGCCGTGCTCGATCACGTACGCGCCGCGGCGCTCGAAGCGGTCGATCAGCAGCGGAGCCCAGTCGGCCGCGGTGGAGGTCTGGCCCAGCAGCGCGTCGCGGGCCTCGTCGCTGCCCTCGACGACGACGGTCTGGAAGTCGTCCCACGCCGGCCGGTGGAGGTTGATGACCGTGGTCCTGAACCCGAGGCAGGCCGCCGTCGTGCGCGCGACGGCGCGAAGCACCGGCTCGAGGTCGTATCCCGCGGCAGGCATCCCACCCGTTATCGGCGGCGTGCGGCATGATCGAAAGCCATGGACCCCGACACGCGGATCGAGCGGCGCCGCCGGCGCGAGCGCGTGCGCCGCCGGCGGGCCCGTCTCGCGGCCGCAGCCGTCGCGGCATTCGCAGTCGGCGCGGTGATCGGCGCCGCCCGCAGCGACGACCGGACGCCAGCGCGCAGCACCGCGACGCCGCCGCGCGGCACGCCTGAAGGCGACGGCACCACCGACCGCCGACCGGCTGACGCTCGAGCAGCAGGTCGGCCGCATGGTGATCCTGCGCTTCGCCGGCACCGAGGCGCCCGGCTACGTGCGGCGGGTGCTGCGGGAGGGCCGCGCGGCGGGCGTGATCCTGTTCCGCGACAACGTCGTCTCCCCCGCCCAGCTGCGCGCCCTGACGCGCAGCCTCCGGCGCGCCTCGCCGGACCCCGCGCCATCGTGTGCGTCGACCAGGAGGGCGGCGAGGTCCGGATCCTGCCGTGGGCCGGGCCGGAGCGCGCCGCGGCCGACCAGGTCAACGTGCGCGCCGACGCGCTCGCCGCCGGCCGCCAGCTACGCGCGGCCGGGGTCGGCGTCACGCTCGCGCCGGTCGCCGACGTCCCGAGCGTGGCCGGTGCGGCGCTCGGCGCGCGCGCGTTCTCGAGCGACCCGCAGCGGGCGGCGACCGCCGTTGCCGAGGGGATCGCCGGCTGGCACGCCGCCGGCGTGGCGACCACGGTCAAGCACTTCCCGGGCCTCGGCGGCGCGACCGTCAACACCGACGACGGGTCCGCCACGATCAAGCGCACGCGCACGGAACTGGACGCCGACCTGGTGCCGTTCCGCGCCGCGATCGACGCCGGCACGGAGTTCGTGATGGCCGGCCACGCCACCTACCCGGCGCTCGACGGCCTGCACATCGCCTCGCAGTCGCCGGCCGATGATCGACGGCCTGCTGCGCAAGGAGCTCGGGTTCGACGGCGTCGTCATGACCGACTCGCTGGAGGCGGCGGCCGTGCGCGCCGTCGGCGACGTCGAGCGCAGCGCGGTGGCGTCGGCGCGCGCCGGCGTCGACGTGATCCTCACGACCGGCCGCGGCTCGTACATCCGCGTCTATCGGGCACTGCTCGCGGAGGCGAAGGCGGACGCGCGGCTTCCGCGCGCCGCGTCCGCGTCTCGGCCGCCCGCGTGCTCGCCGCGCAATCATCCAGGGATGGCTGACACCGCAACCACGTTCGGGATCGGCGACACCGTCCCGTCCTTCACGCTGACCGACACCGAGGGCGCGCGAGCACGTGGTGCCCGCCGCCGAGGCACCGCCCGCGACCGTCCTGATCGAGACCTGCAACCACTGCCCGTACGTGATCGCGTGGAACCCGCGGCTGCGCGCGGTGGCGGAGGAGTACGCGCCGCGCGGCGTGCGCTTCCTGGCGATCAGCTCCAACGACGCCGAGCGCTATCCGGCCGACTCGCCCGAGCGGATGGCGCAGTTCGTCCGCGAGCAGGACTGGCCGATCCCGTACGCGTTCGACGAGTCCCAGGACGTCGCCCGCGCGCTCGGCGCCGAGCGCACGCCGCACGTGTTCGTGCTCGACTCCGAGCAGCGCCTGGCCTACCGCGGCGCGCCCGACTGCGACCACGACGACCCCTCGCAGGACGCGACCTGGCTGCGCGCCGCGCTCGACGCCGTGCTCGCCGGCAACGCGGTCGAGAAGGCCGAGACGCCGGCCCGCGGATGTTCGGTCAAGTGGAGGGCCTGACTGGGCATAGAATCGCGGCCGTGGGCCGCCGGGTCAACGAGCACAGCATTGCCCTGGCGCGCGAGTGGCGGCGGCTCGGGCGCGCGGCGACGGCCGTCGCCGTGCTCACGTCGCCCGCGCTGTTCCTCGCCCTCTACGACCGTGCCGAGTGGCCGCTGTTCTGGGCGATCGTCGGCACGATCCTCGGCGTCGCCGCGTTCCGCGGGCTGGTCGACGTCCTCGCCCACAAGCTGATCCCGGCGCCGTCGCTGTACGGCGCCGAGCAGGAGCTGCGCGCCGAGGACGTCGATCTCGCGGCGGCGGCTGTGGTACTGGCGCCGCAAGTACCGGCGGCTGATGTGGCTGGTCGCGTTTCTGGCCTTGCTCGTCCTGCTGACGATCGCGCTGGCCTCGATCATCGGCGGCGACACGTCGATCTCGGGCGCGCTTCGAGACGGTCGGCGACATTGCATCGAGCCGCCGCGACCGGCATGGCCGGCTACCTGCTGATCATCCCGATGCTGTTCCTCGCGAACTTCCTGATCCTGTTCGGGCCGATGCTGATCCTCGGCATCCAGCAGATCAAGGCGTACGAGCCGGGCGACGCGGACTGGGGCGTGCAGCTCGGCGACGTGCGCGGCCAGGCCGAGGCCAAGCAGGAGATCACGCGCGTCGTCTCGCTCTGGCAGTCGGGCGAGGAGTTCGTCAAGGCCGGCGGCAAGCGCGAGCGCGGCGTGCTGTTCCTCGGCGCGCCCGGCACCGGCAAGACGATGCTCTCGAAGGCGATCGCGACGTCGTTCAACTGCCCGTTCGTGACGATCCCCGGCTCCGGCTTCGCGCAGAGCTTCATCGGCATGGACGCGGTGCTGGTGCGCTGGCTGGCGTGGAAGGCGCGCCGGCTGGCCGCCAAGTGGGGCGGCCAGTGCATCGTGTTCATCGACGAGATCGACGCGGTCGGCGCGCCGCCGGGCGGCGCTCGGCTCCGGGTTCATGCCCGAGGCGGCCCCGAGCGTGCACGACCAGCTGTTCTTCGGCCGCGACGGCGCGCTCACGCGCGAGGGCGACCTCGTGCTGGAGACGGCCGAGTGGCGCGAGCGGCTGTTCGCCGCCCGCGCCGAGCCGCCGCGCTCCGCACTACCCCGGGGTCTACACGCGCGTGAACGACGCGGATCCGCAACGTGATCCCGATGATGGGCGGCGGCCAGGGCGGCGGGCTGGCGCTCAACCAGCTGCTCGTGGTGATGGACGGCATCGACGAGCCGCCGGCGCATGCGCAAGTGCTTCACGCGCAAGTTCAACACGTTCCTGGACGCGCTGTACTTCGTCCCGCAGCGCGTGTCGGCCGGCTGCGGCTGCGGCGCAGGCCGCCGCAGCCGCGACCGGAGCAGATCTACTTCATCGGGGCCTGCAACGTGGACGCTCGAGGTGCTCGACCCGGCGCTCACGCGGCCGGGCCGGATGGGCCGCCACATCTACTTCCGCACGCCCACGTGGGAGGACCGGCGCGACATCTTCGACCTCTACCTCGGCAAGGTCGCGCACGACGAGGAGCTCGACACGCCGCGCAAGCGCGACGAGCTGGCGCGCATCACCAACGGCTACTCGCCGGCGATGATCGACCAGGTCTGCTCGCTCGCGCTCACCTACGCGCACGCGGACGGGCGCGAGCGCTTCCACCGGATGGACCTCGCTCGAGGCGATGACGACGGTCGAGGCGGGCGTCGCGATCGGCCAGCCATACCCGCAGCACGAGGAGCGGGCGACGGCGATCCACGAGGCCGGGCACGCCGTCTGCGGCCACGTGTTCATGGAGAACCGCCTGTCGACGCGGCTGTCGATCCGCAAGCGCGGCTCGTCGGGCGGGCACCACCAGGCGATGGAGATCGAGGACCGCTTCGGCCACTGGCGCTCGGAGGAGGTCGGCGACCTGATCTGGGGCCTCGGCGCGATGGCCGCCGAGCACGTCTTCTACGGCCAGAACACGACCGGCGTGACCGGCGACGTGCGGCTCGGCCACCGCGCGCGCGGCGCTGATGGTCGGCTTCCGCGCCATGGGCCCGGCGCCGATCGACCTGGCCGACCGGATCGAGGACCCGGAGGAGCGGCGAGGCGACCGAGACGCGCATCCGCGAGCGGTTCGAGCAGATCGGCTACCAGATCATGAACCGGTCGCCCGGCGGGCTGGACAGCGAACCCGTACCGCGGCGACGCTGGCCGACCGCGCCAAGCGCCCGCTGGTCGCCGGCCTGCTCGGCCAGGGCGTTCGTCGTCGCCTACCAGACCATCCTGCAGAACCGCGAGGCGACCGAGCGCGTCGCCGACGAGCTGATCCGCGACGGGCGAGCTGTACGGCGACGACGTGACGTCGCTGCTCGACGGCGTCGGCCTGCGCAAGCCCGACGATCGACGTCCTGGACGAGGCGACATGGCCGGCGATCTGATCCCGCCCCCGTCGCCCGCCGGGCGACCGCCGGTCGACAGCATGGCGGACGTGCGCGCCACGGTGCAGCTGGAGGAGGCGCCGCCCGCGCCCGACGGCGCCCGAGCGCCGCCGGGCCATCGCCGTTCCGCGGGCGCTTCGGGTTCGCGTTCGGGCGCGCTCGCCGGCGTGGGCGTGTGCGTCGGTCGGCGCTCGCCGTCGTGCTGGTCGACCGCCCCCGGCGACAGCGGCCCGCCGCTGGCGAAGAACTGGTCGGCCTGGCAGCCCGACACGCCGCGGATGATCGAGGGCGCGGCGGAGATCGCCGCGCACGTCGGCCGCCAGTACAAGCTCGAGGACGGCTCGCCGCTGACGCAGGTGCGCAGCCGGCGGCTGGAGTTCCAGGGCCTCCGGCTCGGCGTCGCCGTGCGGCCGAGCGGCGGCGACCTGGAGTTCCTGGAAGGCGACGGCCTGCTGTACGTGCTCAACGGCCTCGGCCCCGGCGGCGCAGTGCCGGCGGCAAGCCGTCGAAGGCACGCGGGCGCCTGCTGATGCGCGAGGCGCTCGAGCTGGCGCTGTACTCGTTCCGCTACCTCGACGACGTCACGATGGTCGCGGTCCTGCTCCCGCCCAGCGCGAAGGACGACGCGACAGCTTCGACGAGCACGGAGACCAAGACCGAGCCGACGCGCGCGGTCTTCTACCGGCCCGGCGACCTGCTGCGCGCAGCTGCAGGTGCCGCTCGCCCAGACGCTGTCGCCGGAGACGCCCGCGCCCGAAGACGATGAAGGCGCCCGAGACCGCGCGGATCGACTCGCTGGCGCTGCGGAATCTGTTCCTGGCCAGTCGATCCAGCCGCTCGAGGAGCGAGCAGAGCTACCTGGTGCTGACGGAGCCCGACAAGGTCGAGTGACCGCGCGCGGCTCGTAGCCCGGGCACGCGCGCACCGGCAGCGGCGGGTACTTCGTGAAGCGCTCCGGCTCCGTCCGGTGGCGCAGGCACATCGAGAACGTCGAGCCGCGCGTGTGTGCGATGAGCTTCTGGTGCGCGCAGCTGTCGCAGAGCCCGGCTGGAACCCGCTCACCGGATGCCGCGATGACCCAGGCGCGCCAGGTCCTCGTGGTGCTGCGTCACGCGCTGCTTGACCGGGTCGCCGTCGGCGCGGCTGTGGACGAGGCCCCACATCGCGTCGGCGACCTGCTCGGCGCTCTCGGGCGTGGCGCGGCCGCGCATGCCGTCGACCAGCGCGAGCTCGAGCCGCTCGATCTTCTGCTCGGCCGTGCCCTCGCCGAGGGCCGGGAACGGCACGCCGCGGAGGTTCTCGTCCCAGGCGCCCTTGACCATCGCGAACCGGTTGCGGAGGGAGATCGCGTCGTCGGACATGCGGTGCGCGAGTGTCGCACACTCGCCGGCCGGAACCCCCGTATCGTGTCTGCGCAGTGAGCACGTTCATCCGACTTCTCGGGCTTCCTGCGCCCGTACCGCGCGGGCGCCGTCTGGTCGCTCGTCCTCGCCGCGTTCGCGATGGTCGCGACCGTCGCGATCCCGTGGCTGACCGGCCGCGGGATCGACGCCGTCTCGCGCGGCGACCGCGCCGACCTGAAGCTGTACGCCGGCGCCGTCGTGCTCGCCGCGCTCGTGCGCGTCGTGCTGTCGGTGGCGCGCCGGCTCGTCGCGGGCCGCGTGTCGCTCGGCGTCGAGCTCGACCTGCGCAACCTGATGTACGCGCACCTGCAGGCGCTCGAGCTGGGCTTCTTCGCGCGCCAGCAGACGGGCCAGCTGATGTCGCGCGCGACGGTCGACCTGCAGGCCGTGCGCTTCTTCCTCGGCTACGGGCTCGTGTTCATCGTCCAGAGCGCGCTGACGATCCTGCTCGCCGCGGTCGCGATGCTGCTGCTGCAGCCCGGCCTGGCCGCGCTCGCGCTGGCGCCGGTGCCGTTCGTGGTGTTCATCGCGGCGCGCTACGGGCGCCGCTCGCGGCCGGCGCTGCAGGAGGTCCAGCAGCGGATCGCGGAGCTGACCGCCGACGTCGAGGAGAACGTGTCCGGCGTGCGCGTGGTGAAGGCGTTCGCGGCCGAGGACCGCCAGCTCGAGCGCTTCCGCGGCACCGTCACGCGCGTGTTCGACCAGTCGATGATCGCGACGCGCCTGCGCGCGTTCTACAACCCGTTCATCGGCTTCCTGCCGAACCTCGGCCTCGCGGTGATCCTGCTGGTCGGCGGGCGCCAGGTCATGCGCGGCACGCTCACGCTCGGCGACTTCACGGCGTTCTACGCCTACCTGCTGATGCTGATCGGGCCGATGCGCCAGCTCGGCGTCGCGCTCGGGCTGGCCCAGCGGGCGACCGCCTCGGGCGCGCGCGTGTTCGAGCTGCTGGACCGCGAGCCGCAGATCGTGACGCCGGAGGGCGCGCCGGCGCTGCCCGAGGGCCGCGGCCGCGTCGAGCTGCGCGGCGTGCCGTTCGGCTACGAGCGCGCCCCGGCGCCGGCGCTCGCACGACATCGACCTCGTGGTCGAGGCGGGCACGACGGTCGCGCTGGTCGGCGCCACCGGCTCGGGCAAGACCACGCTCGTGCAGCTGCTCGGCCGGCTCTACGACGTCACCGAGGGCGCGGTGCTGATCGACGGCGCCGACGTCCGCGTCGGTCGACGTGCACTCGCTGCGCGAGCGAGATCGCCGTCGTCGACGACGATCCGTTCCTGTTCTCGGCCTCGGTGCACGAGAACATCGCCTACGGGCGGCCGGACGCGAGCCGCGAGGAGGTCGAGCTGGCCGCCGAGCGCGCGCAGGCGGCGGGCTTCATCGCCGAGCTGCCGAACGGCTACGACACGCGCGTCGGCGAGCGCGGCCTGACGCTGTCGGGCGGCCAGCGCCAGCGCGTCGCGATCGCACGCGCGCTGCTCGCCGACCCGCGCATCCTCGTGCTCGACGACGCCACGAGCTCGGTCGACGCCTCGACCGAGCAGGCGATCAAGGCCGCGCTGCGCGAGGTGATGGCCGGCCGCACGACGTTCGTGATCGCCCACCGGCTGTCGACGATCGCGCTCGCCGACGACATCGTCGTGCTCGAGGACGGCCGCATCGCCGCCCGCGGCACGCACGGCGAGCTGCTCGAGCGCAGCGAGCTGTACGCCGAGATCGCCGAGAAGGGCCTGCCGGACCAGGTGTTCCTCAACCGCAAGCCGCGCGAGGCGGCAGCCGGCCTGTGAGCGCGCGTCGGGACGAGATCGTCGGCCGCTGGCGGGCGACCGGCGGCCGCGGCCGCAAGCTGCGCGGCCTGCTCGTGCTGCTGCGGCCCTACCGCGGCCGGACGACGCTGATGTTCGCGTCGCTGGTGCTCGGCACCGCCGCCGCGCTCGCGCCGCCGCCGCTGGCGAAGCTGGCGATCGACGAGGGGATCACCCCCGGCGACCTCACGGCGCTGACGATCGTCGTGGTCGCGTTCCTCGTCAGCGCGCTCGTCTACTGGGGCGCGACCTACGTGCAGACGTACCTCGTCGGCTGGGTCGGCCAGCGGGTGCTGCAGGACCTGCGGATTCAGCTGTTCGCGCACCTGCAGACGCTGTCGGTCGGGTTCTACTCGCGCCGCCAGGCGGGCGTGATCATCTCGCGGCTCACCAACGACGTGCAGGCGCTCGACCAGCTCGTGTCCGACGGCATCGTGACGCTGTTCGGCGCGACGCTCACGCTGGTCGGCACGGCGGCGATCCTGCTCGTGCTCGACTTCGAGCTGGCGCTGCTGACGTTCCTCGTGTTCCCGCTGCTCGCGCTCGGGTCGCTCGCGTTCCGGATCGTCTCGGCGAACGCCTACCGCGCCACGCGCGAGAAGGTCGCCGCGATCACCGCGTACCTGCAGGAGAGCCTGTCCGGCATCCGCGTCGTGCGCACGTTCGCGCAGGAGGGGCGCCATCTGAAGCGGTTCGCCGAGCTCAACGAGGACAACTTCGACGCGAACATGAAGACCGTCTACCTGAACGCCGCGTACTTCCCGGCCGTCGAGCTGCTGTCGGCGCTCGCGACCGCCGGGATCCTGCTCTACGGCGGGCTCCAGGCGATCAACGGCGACGTCACGATCGGCGTGCTGGTGGCGTTCATCGCCGCGCTGAACAACTTCTTCGACCCGATCCAGTCGCTCTCGCAGCTCTACACGACCTACCAGGCGGGCATGGCGGCGCTCGACAAGATCTTCGAGCTGCTCGACGAGGAGCCCGACCTCCAGGACCGGCCGGACGCCGTGACGCTCGACCGGATCCGCGGCGAGATCGACTTCGAGCACGTGACGTTCTCCTACGGCTCCGGCGACGCGCTGTGCGACGTCGACCTGCACGTCCCGCCCGGTCAGACCGTGGCGCTGGTCGGCGCCACCGGCGCCGGCAAGTCGACGTTCGCCAAGCTCGTCGCGCGGTTCTACGACCCGACCGAGGGCCGGGTGCTGGTCGACGGCCACGACCTGCGCGACGTCGCCGCGCACTCGCTGCGCTCGCAGATGGGGATCGTGCCGCAGGAGGCGTTCCTGTTCAGCGGCACGATCGGCGAGAACATCGCGTTCGGGCGGCCGGACGCGACCGCCGAGGAGGTCGAGGCCGCCGCGCGCGCCGTCGCACGCGCACGACTTCATCACCGCGCTCGAGCACGGCTACGACACGCAGATCGGCGAGCGCGGCATCCAGCTCTCGGCCGGCCAGCGCCAGCTCGTGGCGTTCGCGCGCGCGCTGATCGCCGACCCGCGGATCCTCGTGCTCGACGAGGCGACCGCCAACGTCGACATCCACACCGAGGGCCTGATCGAGGCCGGCCTGCGCCGCCTGCTCGCGGGCCGCACCGCGATCGTCATCGCCCACCGGCTCTCGACGATCCGCACCGCCGGCCGCATCGTCGTGCTCGACCACGGCCGGATCGTCGAGCAGGGCACGCACGACGAGCTGCTGGCCGCGGAGGGCGCGTACTGGCGCCTGTACCGCGACTGGGCCGAGCAGGCCGCGGCCTAGCCGCGCGGCGGGACGAACATCAACCCCGGCATTAATGGGGGCGGGATCGGCCGCCTCGCGACATCGAGTGTCGACTTACCAGCGATATGCGCCGTCAACTCGACACTCGGTGTGCGGACGAGCGGCAACGCGCCAGAACAGCGCTCCCCACCCAGCGGGGTTGACGTTGCCGACGCCGCCGCGGCGCGGGCTCTTAGCCGATCTTGACGAGATCGACGACGAAGATCAGCGTCTCGTTCGGCCCGATCGGGCCTGAGCCGGACGGGCCGTAGCCGAGGTCGGGCGGGATCACGAGCAGCCGGCGGCCGCCGGCCTGCATGCCGACCATCCCCTGGTCCCAGCCGGCGATCACCATTCCGGCGCCGAGCTGGAACGGGAACGGCTGGCCGGCGTCCCACGAGGCGTCGAACTGCTGGCCGTTCGACCACGACGTACCCACGTACTGCATGGTCAGCTGGTCGCCGGGCTTGGCCTTCGGGCCCTTGCCCTTGACGATGTCCTTGACGATGAGCTGGTCGGCGGCTCGGCGGACGGGCGGGCGATCTCGGGCTTCGTCTTCGTGTCCTTCGAGACGCCCTTGGCGATCGCGTCGACGCCGCCGCCGCTCGTGGCGGCCTCGGTCGGCGCCGGCGTGGAGGTCTCGGCGGGCTCCGCGCCACTGCCGCCGGACGGCGACTCGTCGTCTTCCCCGCAGGCCGCGACACCGGCCACGAGCACGACAGCGAGAGTAAGGAGGATCAGCTTCGTGCGCATGAGGCCGGGCAGTCTAGAAGCTGCGGGGCAGGGACTCGAACCCCAACTACCAGAGCCAGAATCTGGCGTGCTGCCAATTACACCACCCCGCAATGGGCGGCGCCCAGTATAGGCGGATCGTTCGGTTCCGACTTCTTCCAATCGCCAGATCGCGCGCTACTCTCCGCCGAGTGTGCCGTCGGGAGGCGGCGCAGGGGACCGAAAATGGCAGAAGGCGGGAACGGATCAATACAGCTTCTCGAGGCCGACCCGGAGCTTGCGCGGGGCCTTGACCCACGCCGGATCCGCGAGGTCTCGTCGCGACTTCCCGTGCGCGCGGTGGAGATCCAGCGCGGCCCGTGGAACCCCGGCCGGATGCTCCTGACCGGCAGCCAGCCGATCGGGCTGCTGGTGCTCGACGGGCTGCTCGTCCGCGAGGCCACGGTCGGCGACCATCCGTCGGCCGAGCTGCTCGGCCCCGGTGACCTGCTGCGGGCGTGGGAGGATCGCGATGCCGAGGTCCTGCTGCCGCGCAGCGTGCGCTGGACCGCGCTGACGCGCGCACGTGTGGCGGTGATCGACCACTCGCTCGCGGTGCGGGCGGCGCAGTGGCCGGAGATCTTCGCCTCGCTCGTGGAGCGCGCCGCGCGGCGCGCCGAGCGGCTGGTGGTGATGCAGGCGATCGGACACCTCACGCGTGTCGACGACCGGCTGCTGGCCCTGCTGTGGTGCCTCGCCGAGCGCTGGGGGCGCGTGGTGCCCGACGGCGTGCTCGTCAGCCTCCGGCTGCCGCACCGCACGCTCGCCGGGATGGTCGGCGCCCGCCGGCCGTCGGTCACCACCGCGCTCGGCCAGCTGATCGCCCGCGGCGCGATCGAGCGCCGCGCGGACGGCGGCTGGATCCTGCACGGCCCGCCGCCCGAGCCGCCCGCGCACGCCGGCGACACGCTCCGGTTCGAGCGCCGCGTCAGGTCTTTAGAGGTCCGCGTCCGGGTTGACCGTCTGCCCGGAGGTCATCAGCTCGCGGGCGCGGTCGAGGTCGTCCGACCGGCCGACCGTGAGCGCCGCCTGCACGCGATCGTCGGCGAGGTAGAAGATCGTGAACTCGCCGTCGTCGAGCGAGCCGCGGACGACCTCGCGGTCCCATTCCGAAGCCGGGCCGACGTACTCGAGCGTGCACCAGTCCGAGAGGTCGGACCAGAAGTACGGCACCTCGTCGTAGCGGCTTGCGCTCGCCCGCGATCGCCGCGCGCGACCGCCGCGCCCTGGGCGCGCGCGACCTCCCAGTGCTCGACGCGCAGCCGGCGCCCGTGCACGACCGAGTCGTACTCGCAGGCGTCGCCGGCCGCCCACACGCCCTCGCGCGGACGTCTCCAGCGACGACGAGCACGCGATGCCGCCGCGTCTCCCCCAGGTCCAGCCCGGCCGAGCGGGCGAGCATCACGTCGGGCACCGCGCCGCATGCCCATCACCACGAGGTCGGCGGGCAGCTCGCGGCCCGAAGCCGGTGACGACGCGGCGCACGCGCTCGCCGTCGCCCTCGAAGCGCTCGACCGGGTCGTCGCCGACCAAGTCGATGCCGCGCTCGCGCAGCACGCCCGCGAAGAACTCGCCGGCGGCGCGGCCGAAGCCGAGCGAGAGCGGCAGCTCCTCCTGCATGACGAGCGTGCAGTGGCAGCCCTGCTGCGGTCAGCGACGCGGCGACCTCGCAGGCGATGTACGAGCCGCCGATCAGCACGACGCTCGGCGCCTCGGCGGCGTCTGCGCGGATCGCGTCCGCGTTGCCGAGCGTGCGCAGGTAGTGGATGCCGTCGAGCTCGCAGCCGTCCACGCGCAGCCGGCGCACGTTCGCGCCGGTGGCGAGCACCGCCTGCCCGAACGTCAGCTCCTCGCCGCTGGACAGCTTCGCCGTGCGGGCGGCGGGGTCGAGCTTCATCACGCTCGTGCGGATCCGCAGGTCGAGATCCTCGCGGCAGCGCCAGGTAGTGACTCGCCGCGCTCGATCTCGCCGCGCAGGTAGTCCTTGGAGCAGTACGGGCGCTCGTACGGCGGGTCGACGTCGCGGCCCGCGAGCAGGATCGAGCCCGCGAAGCCGCGCTCGATGCAGCGCCTCGGCGCACGCGTGGCCCGCGGCGCCCGCCCCGACGATCAGGACGTCGACGGCTCAGCCATCGTCTTCGTCGCCCACGAACTTCGTGCGTGATGCCTGCTCGAGGCCCGGGTCGAGCACGACGAGCACCTCGTCGCCGGCCTCGACCACGGTGTCGGCCTTGGGCACGAAGCCGCTGCCGTCGCGCAGCACCGAGATCACGAGCGCGCCGTCGGGCAGCGTCCATGTCGGACACGCGCTTGCCCGCCGCGGGCGCGCCGTCGGCGACCACCAGCTCGATGATCTCCAGCCGCTCCTCGGGCAGGTCGAGCAGGTGGACGAGGCCGTAGCGCGGCACCTCGTGCTCGATCAGCCGCAGGATCAGGTCGGTCGCCGAGACGGCGGGCTGGATGCCCATCAGCTTGAAGTGCTCGAGGTTCCGCGGGTTGTTGACGCGGGCGATGATCCGCTCGCACAGGTACTTCTCCTTCGCGACCTGGCAGATCAGCAGGTTGTCCTCGTCGTCGCCGGTGACGGCCACGACGAGGTCGGCGCGCTGGATGCCCGCGCGCTCGAGCACCCACAGCTCGGTCGCGTCGCCGTACTGGACGGCGTGCTCGAGCTCCTGCTCGACGGTCAGGTAGCGGCGCCGGTCCTGCTCGAGCACGGTCACCTCGTGGCCCTTCTCGATCAGCTCCCGCGCGAGGTTCCAGCCGACCTTGCCCGCGCCGGCGATGATCACGTAGAGGCCGGCCATCAGGCGTCTCGGCCAGCGCGGCCCGCTCGAGCTGCTCGATCGCGATCTGGGTCGGGCAGATCGTCTGGACGCCCTGCTCGCGAGTACCAGGCGGCGCGCCGCGGGTCGAGCACGCGGGCGATCACGCGCGGGACCTCGAAGCGCCGCTGGGCGATCTGCGCAACCACGAGGTTCGTGTTGTCGCCGTTCGTGGAGGCGATGAACACCTGCGCCTGCTCGATGCCGGCCTCGATCAGCGCGTCCAGCTCGAGCGCGGTGCCGATCGTGAAGCGGCCGCCGGCCTCCTCCCACGACTGGCCGAGCTCGACGTCGAGCCGCTCGTGCGAGAGCGGGTCCTCGTCGAGGACCGACACGGTATGCCCGGCGCGCAGCGCCGATGTGGCCACCGAGGAACCCACCCGGCCGGCTCCGACCACGAGGACGAACATCGGCGGCGATCCTAGTAGATCCGTTACGGCACGCGAGTGTGGCCGGCCGGCACCTCGGCCCGCTCGTCGGACACGAGCGTCGGGTCCTGGCCCTTCGGCCGGCGGCGCGGTGAGCAGCACGCGGCAGTGGGCCTTGTTGACCACGTAGCGGGTCGTCTCCCCCACGAACGTGTCGCGCAGCCCCTGCTTGCCGCCGAACAGCACGCCGCCGCGCATGCGCGTCGGCTCCTCGGCGGCGAGCACGATCGCCTCCACGCCGCGCCGCTTCGCCTCGTGCACGATCGCCTCGCCCGCGCGCCGCGCGCGCACGACGGCGGTCGCCACCTCGACGCCCTCGTACTCCTCCCCGACCGCCTTCGCCCGCGCCAGCGCCTTCCGCGCCCGCTTGAGCTCGGCGTCGGGGATCCGCGCGTCGAGCGGCAGCGCCATCGGCACCTCGAACACCCACAGCGCCTCGATCACCGCGCCGCCCTCGCCCAGGTCGTCGTTCTCCTCGGCCGCGAGGCGCCCGGCGGTCTGGACGATGTCGTCGTCGAGCGGCGTGCCCGAGGATCGGCACGAGGATCGATCCGTACTCGGCCTCGGCGCGCTTGCGCGTCAGCACCTTCTCGGGCACCGTGATCCGCTTGAGCAGCGGCTTGTCCTCGGACGATGCGGTAGAAGACGTAGAGCGAGCACGCCGAACGCCATCCAGCCGAGGCCGACCCAGCGCGCGCCGCCGTGGTAGGCGAGCACGGCGACGAACGCGCGCGCCGGAGAGCACGACGCCGAGCGCGGCCGGGAGCGGCAGGTCGGCCGCCGGCCACGCGCACGTTGAACGGCATCCGGTACGGGCGGTCGCGGTCGGGCTCGCTGTCCAGCGCAGCCGGCACACCGACAGGCACACGATCGTGAACGCGGCCGTCGCGCCGAACGCGGAGATGCCGAGCAGGAACTCGAGGTCGGCGGTCAGCAGCAGCAGCGATCGCCAGCAGCGCGCCGATCCCGATGATCACGACCGGCGTCGACCGTCCGCGGGTGCAGGTAGCCGATCCGCGACGGGATCTGGCGGTTGAGCGCCAGCGAGTAGCCGAGCCGCGACACGCCGAGCATCGCCGCGTTGCACGCCGCGACGAGGATCGCGACCGCCGAGACGGCGACCAGGTAGCGCAGCGGCTCGCGCAGCCACTCCTGCGAGAAGTCGTCGACGACGCCGAGCATCGGCGCCTCGATCCACGTCCGGCTCGGGCTCGTCGGGCAGCGCGATCGAGGCGACCATCGCGATCCCGACGTACGGCACGATCGCGGCCAGCATCCGCACCGCGATCAGGCGCCGCAGGCCGCTGCGGCCGATCGCGCACCTGGCCGGCGAGGCCCGACGACGCGTCGAGCCCGCTGAACGCCACGAGCACGAGCGGGAACGCGAACAGCAGGTCCTTGAGCGACGGCGTGCCGGCGATCGTCGCCGGGTCGGTGAGCACCTCCGGCTCGAACAGGAAGATGAAGCCGAACGACGACGATCAGCAGCTGCAGCGCCAGGTCGCCGAGCACGAGCAGGACGGCGCGGTCGTAGCGCGGCGGCGCCCGAGCCGCGCACGTTCCACCACGGCGACGAACGCCACCAGCGCGGCGGCGAGCAAGAACTCCGGCGCGCCGGAGTCGAGCGGGTCCCAGAACACGGCCGCGTAGTCGGTGGTCGCGAACGCGCAGATCGCGATCAGGATCAGGTAGTCGAGGCAGATCGCCCAGCCGGCGATGAAGCTGACCAGCTCGTTGAACGCGAAGCGCGCGATGACCGTCGCCCCGCCGCGCTCCTGGTGCAGCGACGCGCCCTCGACGTAGCGACACGACGACGAGCGCGAACAGGAGCCCGCCGGCGAGGAACACGACCCACGTGAAGCCGAGCGCGCGCTCGGCGACGAGGCCGACGGCGAAGTACACCGACGCGGCGACGAAGCCCTGGACGATCCCGAACAGAGCAGGCGCGCCGAGGCTCTTGTCGCAGCGGCTTCATCGTCGCCGCTCCACGTACAGGCGCCCGGCGCCGGCGGCCACGAACAGGACGCCCACGAGCAGCCCGAGCGCGAGCGCGCCGCCGCCCTCGGCGAGCGTGCGCACGACGATCGCCAGCCCGATCACCACCATCAGCGCCGGACAGCACGTGCGTGGCGCCTCTCACGGCAGCCGGTCCCGTTCCATCGCGGCGCGGCGCTGAGCGCGCGACGGCGTCGGGCGAGGACTCGATGATCACCCGGCACGGCCGCTCGGCCAGCACCGTCTCGAGCGTCTTGCCGAACAGCGACGCGCCGTCGATCCGCCGCGGCAGCGGCATCACGATCGCCGCGGCGCGCATGTCGCCCGCCTCCTCGACGATCCGCCGCCCGGCCTGGCCGGCGCGGATCTTCTCGACGTGGCCGGAGACGCGCCGGCCGCCCTGGATCCGCGCCTGCTCGATCATCGAATCGGCGTCCGCCTCGGCGTCGTTCATCGTGCGCGTCGATCGGCAGCGCGTTCGGGACCGTGACGAGCGCGAGCACGTGGATCCCGCGCCGCCGGCGCGCCGCGAGCCGCCCGGCCGTGGCCATCACCTGCTCGTCGTAGTGGCCGTCCACCAGCGGCACGAGCACGGAGTCGTACTCCGCCTCGTGGTCGACGACCGGCTGCGGGATCGCGACCTTGTGCGTGGTCGTCAGGTCGAGCCCGTGGCGGCGCCGGAACGCGACGAACAGCGCGATCCCGAACAGCAGCCAGCCGAGGCCCGCAGCGGCGACCGTCGGGTTGAGCGCGACGATCACGACGAACGCGATCGCCGTGAACGCTGCCGCCGACGGCCGCGAACAGCGGGATGTCGTAGCCGCGGATGGTGACGTTGCCCGGGCCGCGGTAGGACCGCGGGAAGTCCGGCAGCTTGATCCGCAGCGCGAACACCGCGGCGTGCGCCATCGTGAACGACAGCAGCGCGCCGAACGAGTAGATCGCGCCGAGGAACTCCTCCTGGCCGGGCAGGATCACGACGATCGCGAAGGTCGAGAAGACGAGGATGCCGATCCACGGCGTG
The DNA here is from genome assembly GCA_963792385.1 of uncultured Solirubrobacteraceae bacterium. Taxonomy (GTDB): domain Bacteria; phylum Actinomycetota; class Thermoleophilia; order Solirubrobacterales; family Solirubrobacteraceae; genus DASSUW01. Next base: position 1,233,751 of record CAWBVZ010000007.1, read on the forward strand.
CGGAAGCGCGGGTGCAGGCGCCGCAGCGCGTCGGGCATCTGGCGGTGGATGCCCATCGAGTACACGAGCCGCGACACGCCGATGATGCCCGCGTTGGTGGCCAGGAAGAGGATCGTGGCGGCGAGCAGGCCGACGTAGAGCTCGCCGACGTTCTGCAGCGGGCCGAGGTCCATCGTCTTGACGACGCCGAGGATCGGGTCGCCGGCGAAGCCGCCCTCCTCCTCGGGGAGGCCGAGCAGCGTGTAGTACTCGCCGGTCTGCGTCATTGAAGCGGACCGGCAGCGCCGACAGCGCGACGGCCGGCAGCGTGAAGTAGATCGCGAACACCGCGATCCGCACGCGGTTGATCGCGGTCGGGATCGTCTTCGCCTCGTCCTTGGCCTCCTCGGACATGTTCGAGATCGTCTCGATGCCCGTGTAGGCGAGCATGCCGATCGGGATCGCGAGGACGAAGTCCTTCCACTCCGGCGCGACGCCGAGGTGCACGTTGTCGACCAGCGTCTCCGGCGAGAGCACGAGGAAGACGCCGACCAGCACCAGCAGCAGCTGCGTCGCGAAGTCGATGACCGCCAGCAGGATGTTGACGCCGGTCGACTCCTTGGCGCCGAACACGTTGATCGCCGCCAGCACCGCGATCACGCCGCAGCCGAAGATGATGTCGCCCGGCGAGGAGCGCAGCGGCTCCCAGAACAGCCCGCCGAGGTAGTGCGGCACGAAGAACGCCGAGATCGCGATCGTGGCGACGTAGGTGAGCATCTGCGCCCACGCGGCGAAGAACGACCAGAACTCGTTGAAGGCGCGGCGCGCGAAGCTCGACGAGCCGCCGGCCTCCGGGTACATCGTGGTCGCCTCGGCGTACGTGGCGGCCGTGCAGAAGAAGAAGAACCCGGTGATGATGAAGACGAGCGGGGTCAGCCCGAGCGCGAACGAGGCGACGAGGCCGAGCGCGTAGTAGATCGACGATCCGACGTTCCCGTAGGCGGTCGAGAACAGCGCGTTGGCCCCCAGCACGCGCTCGAGGCCCTCCAGTCGGCGTCTTGCCATGCGAGGCCGATTCTAGGAACGCGGCACGCGGAGGACGAGCAGGGCGAGATCGTCCTGCGTGCGGCCCCCCTGGTAGTCGAGCGCAACCTGCGTGATGTGCTCCGCGATCGCGTCCGCGTCGCGGTCCGCGCAGGTCGCGAGCGCCTCGGCCAGTCCGTCCTCGCCGAACATCACGCCGCCGCGGCGACCTTCGGTGACGCCGTCGGTGAAGCACAGCAGCGCGTCGCCGGGGTAGAGCCGCACGATCACGTCGGAATGGGCCACCTCGCGGAGGACGCCGAGCAGCGTGCCGCCGCACGGCACCGTCTCGACCGTACCTCCGGCGCGCAGCACGAGCGGCGGCGGGTGCCCGGCGCTGGCGATCAGGATCTGGGCGCCGCCGTCGTCGACCGTCACGCGCCCGTGCAGCACGGTGCAGAAGCGCCCGGCGTCGTCCTGGCGGAGGATCGCCTCGTTCAGCAGGCCGAGGACCTCGCCCGGGCTCGAGTGGTGCACCACCTCGGCGCGGATCGTGTACCGCACCATCGCGGTCAGCGCCGCGGCCTCGGCGCCCTTGCCGCAGACGTCGCCGAGCACCAGCGCCCAGTGGTCCTCGACCACGAACAGGTCGTACAGGTCGCCGCCGACGACGGTGCCCTCACCGCCCGCGAGGTAGCGCGCAGCTGCCTCGAGGCCCTCGATCACCGGCAGCGTCTGCGGCAGCAGGCTCGCCTGCAGCGTCCGCGCGATGTTTCGCTCGCGCTCCTCCAGGCGCGCGTTCTCGATCGCCAGCGAGCCACCCGCGCCAGGTCCTCCAGCATCACCACGTCGGCCGGGTCGAAGTCGCCCTCCAGCCGTTGGACGACCTCGATCGCGCCGAAGTCGGCACCGTCGCGCGCCACGAGCGGCGCCGAGAGCGACTCGGCGCCCGGCTCCGGCGCTGTGGTCGCCTCGGAGATCGCGCTCATCGCCGTCACCGCGCCGGGCAGGATCGACACGATCGCGCTGCCGTGTGCCGATCAGCGAGCGCGCGCGGTCGGCGATCATCTGCAGGCGCTGCTCGAGCCGGCGCGTGCGGTGGATCGGCGAGCGACGCGGTCGAGAGGGCGTCGAGCTGCTCCGCGCGGCGCTGCTCGGCTACCGCGGACGCCTGCGCCTCCTCGTAGAGCCGCGCGTTGTCGACGGCGAGCCCGGCGCGCAGGCCGAGGTCGCGCGACAGGTCGAGGTCGGCCTCGCCGTAGTGGCGGCCGGACTCGGCCATCGTGAGCGAGAGCGCGCCGAGCACGCGTCCGCGGGCGCGCAGCGGCACCACGATCTGCGAGCGCGGCCCGATCGCCTCCATCAGGTCCGCGCCCTCCTGGCCGGTGCTCTCGCGCGCGGAGCGCACGACGGCATCCGGCAGGATGTCGGCGGTCAGCTTCGCCTCGCCGGTCGCCATCGTGGTCCCCATCCCGACGCGTTCCTGCTCCCCGAGCGTGCCGCGCTCGCGCCATCTGCGCATCAGCGCCTCGCGCTCGGGGTCCTGGTGGGCGATCGCGACCGGCCGGCGGCCGCCCTCTCCCTCGAGCAGCTCGATCTTCACGTAGTCGGCGAGCCGCGGCACGAGCAGCCGGGCGAACCGGTCGAGCCGCTCGTCGACGCCGAGCGCCGAGTCGAGCACCTCGCCGGCGCGCACGAGCAGGTCCTGGCGCTCGGACGCGAGCCGCCGCTCGGTGACGTCCTGCATGACCACGACGGCGGCGACGATCACGCCGTCGGCGTCGCGGATCGGAGCGGAGTTGGCCTCGATCGTGCGCTGCGCGCCGTCCGCCCGCACGTAGCGTGATCTCTTCGCCGCGCACGACCTCGCCCTTGCGCAGCGATCGCATGACCGGGTACTCCTGAGCAGGTACGCCTTCCCGTCCGGCCGCCATCCCTCGAAGCCGCTCTCGCTCATGTGCGTGCCGAAGCCGGCCTGCGGGCGCAGCCCCATCTCGTCGAGCTGGCGGTTGCCGAGCGACACGCTGCCGTCGGCGTCGACGATCGCGACGCCGACCGGGAGCTGCTGGAGCACGCCCTGCAGCCGCAGCTCGGCCGACTTGCGATCGGTGATGTCGACCACCACGACGCCGACGCCGGTGATCTCGCCCTCGTCGCGCACCGGGAACCAGCTCGCGAGCACGTGGCGCACGCGGCCCGAGCCCGGCATCTCGCCGGTCACCTCGCGCTCGAGCACGGCCTCGCCGGTCGCGAACACCTGCTCGTAGATCGGCACGAGCACGTCTGCGAGCTCGGGCAGCGCCTCGTCGATCCGGCGGCCGAGGTGGTACTCGATCGACCGGCCGTTGATCTTCGCGAGCGCGGCGTTGATGCGCACGAAGCGCAGCTCGCGGTCGACGAACGCGAGGCCGACGGGGGCACCTTCACCGACAACGTCGAACAGCGCGCTGGCCTCGCTTCCTGACACCTGCTCGCAACCTAACATGACCGGCCATGGCAGACCTCGACTGCACGGCCCTTGTCGTCGTCGACGTGCAGCGCGCGTTCGAGGACACGGCTTACTGGGGCCGCCGCAACAACCCTGACTGCGAGGCCAACATCGCGCGCCTGATCGAGGCCTGGCGCGAGGCTGGGCGGCCGCTCGTGTACGTCCGGCACGAGTTCGAGAACTACGACCACGCGTTCAAGGACGTGGTGAGCGGCGACCCCGACCTGCTGGTGAGCAAGCAGGTCAACTCGGCGTTCTACGGCTCGCCCGACCTCGACTCATGGCTGCGCGAGAACGGCATCGGCTCGATCGCGCTGTGCGGGATCACGACCGACCACTGCGTCGAGACCACCGCGCGGATGGGCGCCAACCTCGGCTACGACGTGCTGTTCGTCCTCGACGCCACGCACACGTTCGACCGCACCGGGCCGGACGGCACCGTGATGACCGCCGACGAGCTCGCCCGGGCGACGGCGACGAGCCTCCACGAGGAGTTCGCCGCCATCGTCCCGACCGAGCAGCTTCTGCGTAGCGGCTAAGCCACCAGCGGGATGATCAGGAGGGCGACGATGTTCGCCACCTTGATCATCGGGTTGATGGCCGGGCCTGCGGTGTCCTTGAACGGGTCGCCGACGGTGTCGCCGGTGACCGACGCCGCGTGCGCCTCCGAGCCCTTGCCGCCGAACGCTCCGTCCTCGATCAGCTTCTTGGCGTTATCCCACGCACCGCCGCCGGCGGTCATGAAGATGGCCATGAAGAGACCGACGACGATGATGCCGATCAGCAGCCCGCCGAGCGCCTCGGCGGACAGGATGCCGACGATCACCGGTATCACGATCGGGATCAGCGACGGGAGGATCATCTCGCGCTGGGCCGATCGGGTGACGATGTCCACGCACTGGCCGTACTCGGGCTTCTCGGTGCCGTCCATGATCCCCGGGTGCTCGCGGAACTGGCGCCGCACCTCCTCGACCACGGCCTGGCCGGCGCGGCCGACCGCCTCCATCGAGAGCGCCGCGAACAGGTACACCATCGCGCCGCCGAGGATCAAGCCGATCAGCACGTCCGGGTTGTCGACCGCGAACACGATCGGGCCGTTCAGCTCGTCCTGCAGCTCGATCTTGAAGGCGGCGAACAGCACCAGCGCGGCGAGCGCGGCGGAGCCGATCGCGTAGCCCTTCGTGACCGCCTTGGTGGTGTTGCCGACCGCGTCGAGCGGGTCGGTGACGTTGCGGACTTCCTCCGGCATGTTCGCCATCTCGGCGATGCCGCCGGCGTTGTCCGTGATCGGGCCGAACGCGTCGAGCGCGACGATCAGGCCGGTCAATGACAGCTGCGCCATGACGGCAACGCCGATGCCGTAGATGCCGGCGAGCTCGTTCGCGCCCCAGATGCCGCCGACGATCACCAGCGCGGGCAGCGCGGTCGCCTGCAGGCCCTGGGCGAGGCCCGAGATGATGTTCGTGGCGTGGCCGGTCTCCGACGCGCGGGCCGTCTTCTTGACCGGGTTGAAGCGGGTCGAGGTGTAGTAGTCGGTGATGACGAACAGCCCGGCCGTCACGCCGAGGCCGATCAGCGCGCAGATGTAGATGTCCCACACGCCGGGCACGTCGCCCGTGCCGACCTCACCGAAGCTCAGGTCGTCCATCATCCACATCGTCACCGGGATGAACAGCAGCGCGGCGATGACCCCGGCCGTGATCATGCCCTGGTAGAGCGCGCGCTCGACGTTGCCGGTGCGCGAGCGGACCGCGAACGTGCCGAGGATCGACGCGATGATCGAGACGCCGCCGAGCACGAGCGGGAACAGCACCACCTGCGTCGAGACGTCAGGCGAGAACGTGAGGACACCGAGCAGCATGACCGCGACGGCGGTGACCGCGTAGGTCTCGAACAGGTCGGCCGCCATGCCGGCGCAGTCGCCGACGTTGTCGCCGACGTTGTCGGCGATCACGGCCGGGTTGCGCGGGTCGTCCTCGGGGATGCCGGCCTCGATCTTGCCGACGATGTCGGCGCCGACATCGGCGCCCTTGGTGAAGATGCCGCCGCCGAGCCGGGCGAACACGGAGATCAGCGAGCCGCCGAATCCGAGGCCGATGAGGGCGTCAACGGCCTCCTTGTCGGTCTCGTCGACGATCCCGACGAGGATGCCGTAGTAGCCGGCCACGCCGAGCAGCGCGAGGCCGACGACGAGCATGCCGGTGACGGCACCGCCGCGGAACGCGACGTCGAGGGCCGGCCCGATGCCGCCGCGGGCGGCCTCCGCCACGCGAGCATTGGCGCGCACGGAGACGTTCATGCCGATGAAACCAGCCGCAGCCGAGGCGATACCGCCGATCGCGAACCCGATCGCAACGGTCCAGCTCTGGAGCGGGATGAGGACGACGAACAGCACGATGCCGACGATGGCGATCGTCCTGTACTGGCGGCGGAGATACGCCTGCGCGCCCTCCTGAACAGCCGCCGACAGCTCCTGCATGAGCTTGTCGCCGGGCGACAGCGCCAGCAGCGACCGTGTGGTCAGAAGCCCGTACGCGATGGCGAGCGCCGCGCACACAAGGGCGACGACGACCCCGTAGTCGGACAGGAAATCGGTCAAGGGAACCTCTCTAGATCAAGGAAGCGAGCCGTCCGGCCCACCGCACTGCCAAGGACAGACCAAAGCGGCAGCCCGGCCGGGCTGCCGCTGGAGCGCGCGGAGTTTATCGCCTGTGAAGGTCGGAAGCCTTCACTGCCCCGGAACCCAGAGCTTGCCGGAGCTCTGAGCCGGTCCTGGGCCGCCCTCGTCGGGCGCCTGCTCACCCGCCGCGGGCGGGGTCTCGCCGGCCGCCGGCGACGCTTCGCCGCCCGTCAGCTGGACGTACGCCATCTGCAGCCGCGACAGCGCCTCGCGCACCGGCCCGAGGTGCTCGCCGTGGACCGGTTCGAGCAGCGGAACCAGGGCGCGCGCAGCGTCGATCGACAGCTTCACCTGCGGCAGATCGGCGGTCGTGCCCTCGGCCAGACCCGCCTTCCGGGCCCCCAGGTTCAGCAGCGTGACGACGGTCTGCAGCAGCACGTCGTCGACGGTCAGCTTCGCCATTTCGGCCTCGAGGGCCTGGATCTCCTCTTCAGACGGCTGTCTCATGGGTTGTCCTCGTTTCCTCGACCTGGCTCGAGTACACCTCGAACGGGCTGGCGCCCGCCTCGATCATGCGGCGCTGGCGCTGCGCACCGTTGAGCTCGGGCAGGGTCAGGTCGGCGCCCGTCCACGCCTTCAGGCGGTCGAGCGCCTCGGTGGCCGGGAACTCCTCGATCCGCTCGGCCTCGAGGTCGAGCAGCCGGCCGTCCTGCCCGTGGCGGATGGCGCGCCACATGTTCTCCTCAATAAGCCGCCCGGGGAGATCGGGAGGGGTCTCGCCCGCATCGATCTCCCGCAGCGCCTGCGCCACGCACGCGACCATCAGCTCGGCGAGCGCGTCCGCCTCGGCGGCCGTCGTCTGGGCGTCGCAGACGCGCACCTCGACGGTCCCGAACGAGTGGTGCGGCCGGATCGACCACCACAGCTGCGTGAACTCGACGATCGAGCCGGTGCGCACGAGCAGGTCGACATAGTCGCTCCACGCCGCCCAGCCGCCGAACGCGTCCGGGACGCCGCAGCGCGGGAACGACTTCGTGAAGATCTGCGTGCGCGCCGTGTGGAGGCCGGAGTCGATCTGGTCCACGTAGGGCGAGTTCGCGGAGATCGCGAGCAGCAGCGGCAGCACCGGCCGCAGCCGGTCGCACACCTTCACCGCGCGGTCGGCGCCCTGGACGCCGACGTGGACCTGCAGCGCGAACGTGTTGTTGCGCCACGCGACGTACTTCAGCCCTTCCTCGACCCGGTGGTAGTGCTCGGTGTCGATGATGTGCTGCTCGCGGTAGTCCGACAGCGGGTGCGTCCCGGTCGACCCGAGCCGCACGCCGTGGGTGTCGGCGAGCGCGAACAGCCGGCGGCGGGCGTCCTGCTGCTTGGCGCGCGCGTCGGCGATGTCCTCGCCGCGGCCGGAGCGGATCTCGATCTCGGAGGAGATCAGCTCGCCGGCGATCGCGTCGACCAGCACGGGATCGCTCGCGCCGGCGTCGCGCAGCGTCTCGAACCGCGGGACGAGCACGAGCGTGTCGGGATCGAGGAGCGCCCACTCCTCCTCGATACCGACCGTCAGGTCTTTGGAGACCTCGAAGGTCTCGCGCGCGGCGGCGAGGTCGATCAAGTCAGATAGAAGTAGAGCGCGTAGAGGAGGTCCACCGCCGGGCTGGACGTGTGGACGGTCACCTCCGGGGGGACCTGGAGGAGCGCCTCAGAGTAGTTGAAGATGATCTTCACGCCCGCCTCGACGAGGCTGTCGGCGAGTTCCTGGGCCGCGACGGTGGGGACGGCAAGGACGCCGACGACGATGTCCTCCTCCTCTACGGCCGCCTTCACCTCGTCCGTGTGCCGGACCTTGACGCCGTTGATCTCCTCGCCGACCTTCCCGCGGTCGGAGTCGAACATCGCCACGACGCGGAAGCCGTGGTCGGCGAAGATGTCCGAGGAGGCGATCGCGCGGCCGAGGTGGCCGGCACCGAACAGCGCGATGTTGTGCTGGCCGCTGGTGCGCAGGATCTTGCGGATCTGCGAGACCAGCGAGTCGACGTTGTAGCCGACACCGCGCTTGCCGAACTTGCCGAAGCCGGACAGGTCGCGCCGGATCTGCGTCGAGTTCACGTGCGTGTACTCGGACAGCTCCTGGGAGGAGATCGTCTCCTTGCCCATCTTGCGCGCCTGCGTCAGGACCTGCAGGTAGCGCGACAGCCGCGCTGCCACACCCAGCGACAGGCGGTCGGCCAACGCGTCATCGTCCCCGCGGGTCGCGACGTCGCCGAAGCTCATCCCGGCCAACGATAGAGCCTGTCTTCGAGTGCCGCCTCGTCGACGAAGAAGTCGAACAGCTCCTCGTCGCCGAGCGCCACCACGGGGATGCGCTCGAGGTACCGCTTGTGCAGCGCGTCGTCGCTCGTGATGTCCACCTCATGCAGGGAAAACGTTGCCTTCGCCTGCACGCGCTCGAGCGCGATGCGGGCCTCGTCGCACAGGTGGCAGCCCGGCCGGCTATAGAGCGTGATGGTGGGCGGTGACGTAGGCGTCGATGTCGAGGTAGTCAGGAAACGCGAGCGGCTCGGCGAATCGGGCAGCCGACCCGATCATCGCCGCGTTGTCGGTGCACAGCTCCGGCGGCGGGATGTGGACCGGCACGCCGAGCGCGGCGGCGCGCTCGCGCAGCGGCCGGTTGGCGGCGACGCCGCCGCCGATCGCCAGCCGCGGCTCGCGCTCGCCGCCGAGCGCGCGCTCGACGCGTGCGATCAGCGCTTCGACGATCGCGTGCTCGTAGCTCGCGGCGAGGTCGGCGGCGAGGCGCGCCGTCTCCTCCTCGCCGAGGTCGCGCACCTTGTACAGCAGCGCCGTCTTCAATCCCGCGAACGAGAAGTCGAGCCCGGCGACGCGCGCGCCGGTGGGAAATGCGAACGCCTGCGGATCGCCCTGCGTGGCGAGCTGCGACAGCGCCGGCCCGCCCGGGTAGCCGAGCCCGAGCAGTCGCGCGCCCTTGTCGAACGCCTCGCCGGCAGCGTCGTCGAGCGTCTGGCCGAGCAGCTCGTAGCCGCGGTGTGCGGTGACGCGGGTGAGCAGCGTGTGGCCGCCGGACGCGATCAGGCAGATGAACGGCGGCTCGATCGGATCCGGGGCGAGGAAGTTGGCCGCCACGTGGCCCTGCAGGTGGTCGATCGGAGCGAGCGGGAGCCGGCGGGCGGCGGCCAGCGCCTTGGCGGTCGCGACGCCGACGAGCAGCGCACCGACGAGGCCGGGACCTTGCGTGACGGCCACCAGGTCGGCGTCGTCAAGCGTCGCGCCCGCACGCTCGAGCGCGTCGTCGACGACCGCGTTGACCAGCTCGAGGTGGTGGCGCGAGGCGATCTCCGGCACGACGCCGCCGAAGCGGGCGTGCACACCCTGGGAGGAGACGACGTTCGAGCGCACCTCGCCGTCGTGCGTGACGACGGCGGCGCAGGTGTCGTCGCAGGACGTCTCGATCGCCAGGATCATGCGGGGGCCGCGGTGCGCCACATGATCACCGCGTCCTCCCCATTGTCGGCGTAGTAGCGCCGCCGGACGCCGGCCGCGCGGAAGCCGAAGCGCTCGTAGAGGGCGAGTGCGCCGTGGTTGGACTTGCGCACCTCGAGCGTCAGCTGGGCATCGTCGCCGATCCGCTCGATCAGGGCGCCGATGAGCGCGCTGGCGATCCCGCGGCGCAGGCGGTCGGGCTCGACAGCCACGTTCATCACGTGCCAGACGGTGTCGTAGCGCGAGCAGACGAGGTAGCCGACGAGCTCGCCGTCGGCTTCGGCGGCGAGGCAGACACCGGACGGCTTGGACAGCTCGAGCACGAACATCGCCAGCGACCACGGGGTCGTGAACGCACGGCGCTCGATCGCCACGACCTGCGGGAGGTCGGCGTAGGTGAGACGGCGGATCTCGACGGCGGCGGCGGGCGGGGCGGTCACGGGATGCGGGGCTTGGCGTCCGGCTCGCGACGGTAGTCCGGGAGCAGGGTGTCGCGGTCGGCCGGCTCCCCCGTCGCGCCGAGCCGGCACACCTGCAGCGCGCTCACGCGGTGCAGCGGGGACCCGTCCGCCGGGATCGCCGCCCCGGCCCGTTCGAGCTCCTCCCGAAAGCGTACCGCCCCGTCGCCGACGGTCAGGGAGCCTGGGTTTATCCGTGCGGCAAGCGCCTCGGGCGCGAGCGCGAGCGGGCCGAACGCACCGGCGGAGGCGGCGAACACCTCGCCGCGGCGGGCGTCGATGACGGCCACGATTAGGCGGCGGCCCGCTTCCTCGGTTGCGCCCGCGGCGAGCGCCGCGAGGCTGGAGACCCCGACCAGCGGTAGCCCGCGCGCCTGGGCCAGCGCGCGGGCGGTCGCGATCCCGATCCGGAGGCCGGTGAAGCCGCCGGGGCCGACGCCGACGGCCAGCCGCTCGACCGCGTCCCACGATGCGTCGGCCGCCGCCAGCGTCTCCTCGACGAGCGCCAGCAGGCGGGCGGTGTGCGTGGGCCGCTCGCCCGGCGCAGGGTCGTCGCGGCGCTCCACGGCAGGGCCGCCCGGCGCCCAGACGGCGACGGAGGTGTCCGCCGTGGCGGTGTCGAATCCGAGGATCATGCGACCTCGATCGCGCGCCGGTCGCCGCCGCCGTGCGCCAGCTGCACGTGCGCGGCGACGCGCTCGGGCGGCCACGCGCCGGGGCCGTGCTCCGGCCACTCGACGAACGCGATGGCCGCGGGCGTGAAGAACTCCTCCAGCAGCCCGGGGTCCTCGTCGCCCATTCCGGCGAGGCGGTAGAGGTCGAGATGCGAGACCGGCCCAGCCGCGCCGTCGTAGGCGTGGCCGACCACGAACGTCGGGCTCGTCACCGGCCCGGTCACGCCGAGCGCGCGCAATGCGCCGCGCACGAACGTCGTCTTGCCGGCCCCGAGCTCGCCCGACACGAGCACGACGTCGCCCGGCCGCAGCCGCGCCGCCAGCTCGGCTCCGGCCCGCTCGGTGGCCTCCGGCCCGTCGGTGGTCATCGATCAGACACGGCCGGCGCTGAAGTTCTGCCGGAACCCGGCCGATGTCTCTGGTGATGATCCGTCACCTCAGCCTCAGCCTGCTCGTTTTCCTCGCGCTCGCGGCACCGGCCGCCGCCAAAGCGCCCATCGTCGGCATCGGCGACCAGCATCCGCACATGTTCTCCGACCCGGACTTCCTGCGCCTCGGCGTCTCGCATTCGCGGCTGCTGCTCTCCTGGGACTGGTACCGCGACCCGGCCACGGTCGCGCAGACCGACGCGTGGATGACCGCCGCCCGCGCGGCCGACGTCACGCCCCTGATCGCGTTCAACCGCAACTGGCGCGCCGGCGGCGAGCGCCGGCTGCCGTCGCTGACGCTGTACAAGAAGAGCTTCCGCCTGTTCCGCGCCCGCTATCCCGACGTGCGCGACTTCTCCGCCTGGAACGAGGCGAACCACACGCTGCAGCCGACGGCGCACAAGCCGCGGGCCGCTGCGCAGTACTTCAACGCGATGCGCCGCGGCTGCAAGTCGTGCCGGATCGTCGCCGCGGACGTGCTCGACAGCCGCGACATGCTCGGCTGGATCAAGACGTTCAAGCGCTACGCCCCGAAGGCGCGGATCTGGGGCCTGCACAACTACAAGGACGCCAACGACGCGACCAACACGACGAAGGCGCTCTTGAAGGCCGTGCGCGGCCAGGTGTGGCTGACCGAGACCGGCGGGATCCTGCGGCTGAAGCCGCAGCCCGGCAGCCGCGGCAACGGTCGCAAGTCGACCCGGGCCAAGCAGGCCGCGGCCGTCAAGCGCGTCTACAAGATCGCCGCGGCCAGCCGCCGCATCACGCGGATCTACTTCTACGAGTGGCAGGCGCAGCCCAGGAACCGCTGGGACTCGGCGTTCCTCAACGCCGACGGCACGTTGCGTCCGGCGTATCACGCGCTCAAGCGCGGCCTGCGGCGTTAGGTTCGGCCGTCGGGGGGCGCCGGCGAACGTCAACTGCGGCTGGGTAAGGAAGCGGGGAAGTGCGCCGCGGTGAGGGTCCGTGGCGTTTTCTCCGCGCATATCGCGGATTAAGCGCCACGCGGTCGGCGGTTGGCGCTTTTTCGTCGTTATGCGACGAAAAAGCGCCACGGACCTGTCGTGGCGGCCGAAATCCCCCACCTCCCTTACCCAGCGCAGTTGACGTTCGCCCGAGCTACCGCACACGAACGCGCAACGCGACGCCGCCGGCGAGCAGCAGCCCCCCGCTGAGCGCAAGCAGTCCGGCGTCCACGCCCGTGTAGGGCAACTGCCCCTGGCCACCGCCGGCCGACTCCTGCGACGGCGCCGCCGAAGCGGACGACGGGGACGGCGCAGGCGCGGGCGCCGGGGCCGGGGCCGCCTGGTCGTCGGACGAGGTCGGCGTGTCGGGATCCTGGGCGGGCTCGTCGCCCGAGTCGTTCTGGCCGCTGCCGAACGGATCGGTGTACTGGTCGTCCCCCGCGCCCTGCCCGAGGGCGGCGGTGGGAACCGTGAGCGCGAGCAGCAGAGCGGCAAGCAGCGTCGCGAAGCGAACCGTCATGCGGCGCCAGTGTACCCGCGTTCCCAGGTTGGATACGGTGCCGCGAATGGCTCCGCGGCACATCCTGCTGCTGACCGACCGGGATTGGACGCACCCCCAGGGCGGCGGCACGGGAACGAACCTCTATGGCCAGGTGTCGCGCTGGATCGCCTGGGGCCACCGGGTCACCGTCGTCGCCGGCAGCCATCCTGGCGCCGCCCGGTTCGAGCAGCTCGCGCCCAACCTCGAGCTGCACCGGATGGGCGGGCGCGTGACCGTCTTCCCCCGCGCCGCCTGGGCTGTCCTGCGCGGCGTCGGCAGCGACGCCGACGTCGTGCTCGAGGTCGTCAACGGGATCACCTTCCTGACGCCGCTGTGGCTGCGCCGGCCGAGCGTCACGCTGGTGCACCACGTCCACCGCGATCACTACGTGGCCGAGATGGGCCGGCCCGGCGCCGTCGCCGCGCTGCTCGCCGAGACGCTGCCGCTGCGCGCGCTCTACCGCTCGTCGCCGTTCGTGACGATCTCCGACGCCGGCCGCGACGACCTGCGCGCGCTCGGGATCCCGGAGGAGCGGATCCACGTCTGCCGGCTCGGCGTCGAGCAGGCGCCGTTCGCCCCCGCCGAGCGCGCTGCCGAGCCGCGCCTGCTCTACCTCGGCCGGCTGAAGCAGTACAAGCGGATCGAGCTTCTGCTCGACGTGCTCGAGGGCGTGCCGTCGGCACACCTGGACATCGCGGGCGAGGGCGACCACCGCCCGGCGATCGAGGCCGAGATCGCGCGCCGCGGGCTCGGCGAGCGCGTCGTGCTGCACGGCCACGTGAGCGAGGAGCACAAGGCCGCGCTGCTCGCCGGCAGCTGGGTGAACCTGACCGCCTCGTCGGCCGAGGGCTGGTGCCTGACGGTGATGGAGGCGGCGCTGTGCGCGACACCGAGCGCCGCGCTGCGCGTCGGCGGGCTGCCGGAGTCGATCGTCGACGGCGAGACCGGGCTGCTGGCCGACGACGGGCCGGAGCTGACCGCGAAGGTGCGCACGCTCGTCGAGGACCGCGCGCTGCGCGAGCGGCTCGGCGAGGCGGCGCGGGTGCGGGCCGAGACGTTCACGTGGGAGCGCACAGCCGGCGAGACGCTGGCCGTGCTCGAGGCGACGGCCGCGGAGCGGCGCCCGGCGCTGCGCGAGACCCTGAGCACCTCCGAGACGCTGAAGGCGGCCGGGCTGGCCGCCGCCACGCTCGCGTCGAACGCCGTCGCGCTCATGTTCACGGTGCTGTTCGCGCGCATCCTCGGCGCCGACGGCTACGGCTCGCTGGCGGCGCTGATCTCCACGTTCCTGATCCTCGCCGTGCCGGGATCGGCCGTGCAGGTCGCCGTGGCGCGCGAGACGGCGCTCGGCCGGCTCGGCGGCGGCGCCCAGCTCGCCGCCACGCTGGCGCGCTGGCGACGGATGCTGCTCGTGGCGTGCGTCGCGGTGTCCGCGGTCGCGGTGGTGCTGCGCGAGCAGATCGCCGCGCTGCTGTCGGTGGACGAGGTATGGGCGGCGGCGGCGACGCTCCCGACCGGCTGCCTGTGGCTGCTGCTATCGGTCGAGCGCGGCGCGCTCCAGGGCCTGCACGCGTATCGGCCGGTCGGCTGGTCGCTGCTGCTGGAGGCGACCGGGCGGCTCGTGATCGGCCTCGTGCTGGTCGCCGCGGGCCTCGGCGTCACCGGCGCTTACCTCGGCACGCCGCTGGCGATGCTGGCCACGGCCGCCGCCCTCGCATGGGTGACGACGCGCCGGCTCGGGCACGCGGCGCCGGCGCACCCGACCGAGCGGCTGCGCGACCTGATGAGCGGCGTCTGGCCCGCCGTCGCCGGCCTGTTCCTCGTCGCCGTCCTCCAGAACGTCGACGTGATCCTCGTCAAGCGCCAGATCGGCGGCGACGCGGCGGGGGCGTACGCCGCCGCCGCCGTGGCGGCGAAGGCCGTCGTGTGGGTCGCGATCGGCGTCGGGCTGTACCTGCTCCCGGAGGCGGTCCGGCGCGCGCAGGTGGGCACCGACCCGCGGCCGGTGCTGCTGCGGGCGCTCGCCCTCGTAGCGCTCGTGGCGGTGCCGATGCTGATCGCCTACGGGCTAGCGCCGCGGCTCGTGCTGCGGCTCGCGTTCGGCGAGGAGACGGTCCAGGCATCCGGCGCGCTGCTCTTGCTCGGCGTCGCGATGACGCTGCTCGCCGCCGGCTACCTGTGCGTGCAGTACATGCTCGCGTTGCGGCGCGTGACGTTCCTGTACGCGCTGGCGGCGGCCGCCGCCGCCGAGGTCGTCGTGCTGGCCGGCGCGGGCCTGAGCAGTATCCAGGGCTTCGCTGTCGTGGTGCTCGGGCTGCAGGCCGCGGCCGCCATCTCCGTCCTCGCGCTCGGCCTTGCCCGGCGCCCCGCCGGCGTGGCGGTGGGCCAGGCGTGAGCGGCGCGGACGCGGCCGTCGCGGCGGCCGCCGGCGTCGATGGCTGGCTGACCGACGCGCAGGCGCGGCGGCTGTGGGCGCGCGCCGTGGCGGCGCGCGGGCGCGGCGCCGTCGTCGAGATCGGCTCGTTCCGCGGCCGCTCGACGATCGTGCTCGCGTCGGCGGCGGATGCGGTGGTGGCGATCGACCCGCACGCGGGCAGCGACCGCGGGCCGCAGGAGATCGCGCCCGACGCGGCGCTCGGCGACGAGGACCTGGACGCGTTCCGGGCCAACCTCGCCCGCGCAGGCGTCGCCGACCGCGTGCGCCACGTGCGCAGCGCGTCGGCGGAGGCGCTCGGCGAGGTGGACGGCGCCGTGGCGCTGCTGTACGTCGACGGCGCGCACCGGTACGGGCCGGCGCGCGCCGACGTGGCCGGCTGGGGACGCCGCGTCGTACCCGGCGGCGCGATGCTGGTGCACGACGCGTTCTCCTCGATCGGCGTCACGCTCGCGCTGTTCTCCGAGTGCGTCGGGTCGCCGTGGTGGCGCTACGCCGGCCGCACCGGGTCGCTCGCCGAGTACGAGCGCCCCGCCGCACCGCTGCGCGGCCAGGCCCGCGCCCGCAACGCCGCGCGGCAACTCGCCGAGCTGCCGTGGTTCGCCCGCAACGTGGCGATCAAGGTGCTCGTGCTTGCGCGGCTGCGGCCGCTGGCGCGGGCGCTCGGGCTGCCGCGCGAGGCGCCCTGGCCGTACTGAGCGCGCGTCCCAGCGCGAGTGCAAGCAGCACGAGCGCGGCCGCCACCACCCAGTGCACGGCGATTCGCACTTGGGCGTATTCGGGGTTGAACCCGCCGCGGTCCTCGACACCGATCAGCAGCGTCAGCAGCGGCGCGACGAGCACGAGCAGCACGCCGGCAGCCGCCACCAGCGGTCGCGCGCCGATCCCGCGGCGCAGCACGACGAACACGGCGAGCGCGATCAGCGGGGCCGAGCGGGCGGCGATCAGGAACGCGAAGGCGAGCCCGAGCACGACCGCGGCGCCGGCCGCCCGGCCGACCGGAAGCGGCCGCGGCGCGTCGGTCGCCGGGAGCAGCGCGCGGAGAGAAGGCGCGCCGGACGGTGGGCGGCTGAGGATCAGCACGAGCAGCAGCGCCAGCAACGCGACCGCCGAGACGGCGTAGCCCACCCGCAGCGCACCACCCGGCCCGAAGGCCAGCTGCGCCCGGCGGCAGCCTGCCGGGACCCGCCATGCCATCCCCGCGCCGTCGACGGGACGCGGGGCTCCGAGCTCACGCCCGTCGCACTCGGCGCGCCACGCCGCGTTGTAGGCGATGCCCGTGACGAGCCACGCCGGCTCGCGAACGTCGAGACCGATCCCGGTCCAGCGGTCGCGGCCCATGTCGCCGGTGGCGACGACCCGCCCCGGCGCATTCGCAGCCGTTGCCGCGCCCGCCGGCGCCGGCGACCGCAGGCGCAGGATGTAGGGCGCGAGCGCGCCGGAGCCGAGCTTGAGCTGTGTCGCACCGGCGGGCAGCTCCAGCGCCGGCCCACACGAACGCACGCGCAGCGGACGGCCGGCGTCGAGCGCGCCGATCGTGCCGGTGGTGCGCAGCTGCAGCGGCTCCTCACCGACCGTGCCCGAGAGGTCGCCGCACCCGCCGCGCAGCGCGCCGGCGCGCGGCACGTCGACGGTCGGCACACCGTCCCCGCGCAGCTCGCCGATCCCGACGGCGCGCCGCTGCCGCGCCCGGCCGGAGGTGCCGGGCGGGAACGCGGCAGCCACGATCTCGAGCCGGAACGTGCGTCCGCGGGCGGGCGTCGGCAGCGGCACGCTCCCGTCGCTGCCGACCGGCAGCGGACCCGTTCGACCGCCGTCCCAGCGAAGCCGGACGACCGTCGGCCGGCGCACGCGCTGGACCGGCGGATCGAGCCGAAGCGAGCGGATGGTGGTCACTCGCCGCGCCGACCACTCGAGCCACGCGGGCTCGCCCGCGATCCAGGACGCGATCCACGGCCGCGGCGTGCCGTCGAAGGCGCTCGACGCGCGCCATCCCGGGCGGCCCTGGAAGCGCGGCGAGCCGGTGAAGAACCAGGGCGCGCGCAGGCCCGCCATTCCGTCGAGAACGTCGTCCGGCCCGACGGCTGCCGCGGTCGCCCAGCCGTCGGCGGTCCAGGCGCGCGCGGCGGGCGGCGCCAGCGTGCGCGCTAGCCCGGTCTCCCCGTCGCCGCGGTCGCGCACGAGCATCGCGCTGAGCGGTCCGCGGCCGTGGTTGCGCCGGAACGGGTCGTCGCCGGTCGTGCGCTGGAACACGTAGCTGAGCCCGGTGTGCGAGAGGTCACGGCCGGCCAGCGCGCGCTCGGCGAGGACCGGCCCGCGGAGCGTCTCGTGGACCGCGAGCCCGGGCACGCGGACCTCGCGCAGCCCGCCTGTGACCTTCGGCCCCGGCGGCTGCTCGACCGCCGCGATCCGCACTTGCAGCCCGCTCGCACGCCGCAGGCCGAGCTCGAGCCGGTTCCAGCCGTCGCGGACGTTGAAGCGGCGGCCGGCCACCTCGACCGCCGACACGTGGACGCCGGCGTCGGAGTAGGGCAACAGGTCGATGTACGGGACGTCGCGCGGACGGTCGAACGTGAGCTCCCAGACGTACCGGTCCGGCGTCAGCGCCCGGTCCGCCAGCCAGGCCGTGCCCGGATCGCCGTCGACGGCCGCGAACGGCCGGCGCTCGGGGAACTGCGGGTAGCCGGGCGAGAACGGAGCGCGGATGGCTCGCGCGCCGTCGAGCACGGCGACGGTCTGGGCGTCGGTGCCGCGCTCCGGGAACGGGTCGAGCACGGCCGCGTCCTCGGGCACCGGGTCCGCCGCGCCGAGCACCGCGCCACGCACCTGCGCCAGCCGCGACACGACGTGCACCTGCCGTCGGTTGGAGTCCGTGATCACCACCTCGCCGCCGGCGGCGGCGTCGGCCACGTCGGCCGCGGACAGGTCGGCGGCGTAGAGCAAGCGTCCGCGATCGGGCAGTGCGCCGACCGCTGCCATCGCCGCCAGGCCGGCTGCGGAGCCGTCGACGACCGTGGCGCCTCTCTCGGGCTCCAGGCGCACGAGCGGCCGTGCCGCCGGGCGGCGCCAGGCGCGGACGCGTGGCAGTGGCCGCGCGGGTCCGAGCGTGCCCGCGGCGTGCGGCTCGGCGCGCACCGGTCCCCAGGCCGCGTCCGGAGGGCCGAGCTCGTCGAGCACGGCGGCCGCCTCGGCGGGGGGCGTGGCGCCGCTCCGGGTGCGATCGTCGTCGGCGCCGGACACCACCGTGCCGGCGCTCATCAGGTCCAGCAGCGGCCCGAGCTGGCCCGGGACGGCGCGGCGCTGCTGCACCAGCGCGTCGACCGTCCACAGGAGGTCGACGGCCCGCAGGTCGGCGTACGGGACCGCATTGCGGACCGCCACCGGGCGCTCGGCGAGCGTTGGAAGGATCGGGTCGACCGTGCCGCCCCAGTCGTAGTACGCATAGAGCTGGCCGGGCATCACGACGGCGCGCCGGTCGGTCGGGCCGGCGTCGACGTAGTCCGCCGCGTCGACCCAGTGCTGCGGCACCCGCTCCCACAGCAGCTGGTCGTCGAGCGCGCGCCCCGTGGCCAGCGGCCAGCACGCCACGGCAGCCAACGCGAGGCCCGCCACCGCAGCCGCCGGTGCCGCCCAGCGCCCGCGGCGCCGCAGCGCGCTCGCTGCGGCCGCCGCCGCGGCGCCGCCCAGGGCGGCCACACCGAGCGCCACGAGCGGGCCGGCCTTGTAGGTCGTGCGGAGGAACTGGACGGCGGTGACGTGGTTGTACGCGAAGTTCGCGCCGCGCCGGAGCGGCGTGCCCTCGGGGAAGCCGACCGACATCGTCACCAGTCCCACGAGCACCAGCAGGAGGAAGAACGGCCCGTAGCGCCAGCGGCGCGTCCACACGAACCCGGCGAGGGTGAGCGCGGGGATCAGGAGCCCGGCCAGCACGACCGGCGGCGAGAACAGCAGCACGCCGCCGTCGGAGAAGTACGGCCGCAGCCGCCCGCCGTAGCCGACGCCGATGTACGAGACCCAGTAGCCCATCAGCCGCAGGCTCTCCGACAGGCTCGAGGTCGACCAGATCGTCCCGGGCTGCTCCGTGAACTGCAGGAAGTCGACGCCGTGGCGGGCCTGGACGAGCACCGGGATGACCCACCACAGCGACGCCGCCGCGGTCGCCACCGCCGCCCGCCACGCGAAGCCCCGCACCGCCGCCCACGCCACGCCGCCCGCCCACAGCTCGTACAGGACGAGCAGCAGCGGCCCCACGAGCACCCACGCGACCACGGCGGCGTTGACGCCGCCGCCCGACAGCGCGATCGCAAGCGCGAACGCGGCCGGCCACCACCACGAGCGCGGCGCCCGCAGACCGCGGTACGCGCACAGCAGCAGCCACGGCAGCGCGGCGTAGCCGAGCAGCGTCACCGACGTACGGGCGCTGAACACGACCACGTACGGGTTGAGGATCATCAGTACCGCAGCGACCGCGTGCGCGACCCCGCGCGGCCGACCGATCAGCGCGTCGAGCAGCCGCACCGTGCCCCACGCGGCCACCGCGAGCAGGAGGCCGAGCCACAGCCGCTGCATCAGCCACGGGCTGAGGCCGACGAGCCGGCCGAGCGCGAACAGCGGGCCCATCGGGAAGAGATATCCGGCGTACTGCCCGCCCTGCACGTGGCCGAGGTCGCCGGTCGGCGACCACACCGCCGCGACGTCCGCCAGGAACCCCGCGGGGTCCGTGTGCAGGTCGATCTTGGTGTCAGACGACGCCAGCCCGGGGCGCTGCGCGAGCGCCAGCGCGAACGCAAGTAGCGCGGCCCCGATGGGGACGGCCCGATCCCGGTGAGGCTGCGGCACGCCGGCGGAGGATACGGCCGCCACTCTAGGCTGCGCCCGCCATGCGCCGCGCCTTGCCTGTCGTCCTCGCCGTCCTGCTCCTGAGCGGGCCCGCGGTGCTGGCGTTTGCGAAGGGTGGCTACTTCGACGGACCGCGGCTGTGGGCCGGGATCGTGGCGTGGGCGCTGGTCGCCACGGTAGCGCTGACGGACCGTTCGCCGCTGCCGCGCGCCGCCGCCGGGCGGTTCGCCGTCGGCGGGCTGGCCGCGCTCACCGCGCTGACGGCCGCCTCGCTGGCGTGGGCGCCGATCGGCGGACAGGCCGTCGATGACCTGCAACGACTGCTGCTCTACCTCGGCGTGCTGGTAGCCGGCATCGCCATCCTGCGCGCGCCCGGGCCGCGCCGCGCTGCGGAGCCGGCGCTGCTGGCCGGGATCGCGGCCGCCTGTGTGTGGGCACTGGCCGACCGCCTCGGCGCGATCGACCTCGCGCGCGTCGTGACCGCCGGCGACCGGCTCGCCTATCCGCTCACATACTGGAACGCGAGCGGCGCGTTCGCCGCGCTCGGCCTCGTGCTCGCCGCCGGCATCGGCGCCGACGGCGACAGGCCCGCCGCGGTACGTGCCGCCGCGGTGGCGACGGCACCGGTGCTCGGGCTCACGCTGATCCTGACGCTGTCGCGCGGCGCGGTCGGCGCCGCGGCCACCGGCCTCGCGGTCCTGCTCGCCGTCGCGCCGACCGTCGCGCACCTCCGAGCCGTCGCGCTGACCGGCGCGGCCGCCGCCGTGCCGGTGGTCGCGGCGGCGGTGCTCGGCTCCACGCGGACCACCGCGCCGACCACCGGCGAGGCCGTCGCGATGACGGTCGTGGTGATCGCGGCGACGGCGCTGGCCGCCGCCACGGCGCTCTACACCGGCCGGCAAGCGACCCGCCGCCTCCCGCGGCTCCGTCCGGCCGCCGTCGTCGCGCTCGCGGTCGTCCTCGCCGGCAGCGTCGCGGCAGTCGCGGCAGCCGATCGCGGACCCTCGGGGACGTCGCAGGCGGCGAGGCGGCTCGCCTCGGCGCAGAGCAACCGCTACGAGTACTGGCGCGTGGCCGTCGACTCGTTCGCCGACCACCCGCTGGTGGGCGTCGGCTCGGGCGGGTTCCAGGTGGAGTGGCTGCGCGAGCGGCACTTCGAGGAATCCGTCCGCGACGCCCACTCGCTGTACCTCGAGACCGCGGCCGAGCTCGGCATCGCCGGCCTCGCGACGTTGCTCGTGATGCTCGGCGGTGTGGCGGCGGCGGCGCGGCGCGCCACCGCCGTCGAAGGCGTGGGCGCCGCCGCCGCGATCGCCACGTGCGCGGCATGGGCGCTCCACGCCGGTCTCGACTGGGACTGGGAGATGCCCGCGCTCACGCTGGTGGCGCTGATCCTCGCCGCGCGCCTCTGCGCAGCCGCCGAGGCGCCAGGCCCGCAGCCGCGATCCCCAGCACCGCCAGCAGGCTGACGATCCACCCGATCCGCCAGCTGAGCGGTCGATAGGCGAACTCGACGCGGTGCGCGCCGGGGCCGACGCGCACGCCGCGGAACACGTAGTTCACGCGCTCGACGTCGGCGGGCCGCCCGTCGACCGTCGCCGTCCAGCCCGGGAACCAGGCGTCCGAGACGACGAGCAGGCCCTCCCGCTCCGCGGTGGCGGTCACCTCCAGCCGGTCCGGCTCGACGTCCACGATCCGGGCAGCGCCGGCCGGCTCGGCGGACGTGGCACGCGGAAGGCCGGGCAGCGCCCGCTCGGTGACCGCGACGCGTGTCGGGTCGAATCCAGTCGCGGTCACCGCATCCAGCGCCGCATCCTCGGACGACACGACCTCCTGAGCGCCCACGACCGCGGCCCGTGGCGCGGCGCCGTCGAGCGCGTAGAGCCGCGCGTCAGGCCCGGGATGGACGAGCGTAAGCCCCGGCACGTGCAGCTCGGGATCGGTCGTCGGCTGCATCAGGCGAGTCACGCCCATGAGGCGCAGCGCCGGGAGCCGGTCCTCCGTGACCTTGGGGAGCGAGAGCGGGATGTTGATCGGGAGCTCGCCCACCTGCGACGGGAACTCGGGGGACAGCTCCGTCCGCCACAGGCGGTCGAACCGCTGCTCCACCGGCAGGTCGTAGCCGCGCGCGTCGTACAGCCCGAAGGTCATCGGAATCGTCGTCTGCGGGATGTCTCCGGTGGCGACGAACCGCGCCGGTACCTCCCGCTGGAGCAGCCGGATCGCGGGCGTGGCGGGCCGGATCGCCACGTCGCGGTCGAGCGCGGGGTTGTAGCCCATGCCGGCGCGGGCGAGGTCGAGCGCGACCAGCACGATTGCCGCGGCGGCGAGCGCCGCCGGCCGCGGCCGGGGCCGGGCCCGCAGCGCCACGACCATGATCGCCAGCGCGACGGCGCCGACGCCGACCCAGACCAGCAACCCGGCCCCGCGGATGATCTCCTCAACGCCGGCCACGCCCGGAGCCGGCGGGTCCTCGAACCCCCACGCCACGCGCAGCGCGTCCGGAAGCGCGTCGAGCGACGTCCGCGCGCGCACGACGATGTAGGCGATCGGCAGCACGAACAGGCCCGCGGCGACGGCCAGCGCCGCGCGGCGCCGCGCGGCCGCATCTCGGTGCGCGAGCAGGTCGTCGAGCCCCCAGCCGGCGAGCATCGCGACGGCCAGCATGTAGATCACGACCAGACGCGTGTTGTGGCCGCTCGAGAACGGTGGGACGGCCGTCACCAACTGGAAGATCGGCGGCACGCCGAGGACCACCGCCATGCACAGCGCGCCGGCCGCGGCGATCGCCAGGCGCCCGCGCGACGGCCGCAGCACCAGCGCGGCGGCGGCCAGCATCAGCGGCAACGCCCCCGCGTAGAACGCGCGCGCCAGCAGGAACAGCTCCAGCGTGGTCTGGGTCGGCCGGCCGAACTCGCTGGGCAGGAAGACCCCGATCCCGTACTTGCGCGGCAGGAACGAGTCGGCCGACGTGCCCGCCCGCTGACGCAGGTCGGCGGAGTGCCACAGCAGCTCGGCGAACGGGAGCAGCACCAGCGCGGCCGCCGCCGCCCCGGCCGCGAGCGCGGCGACGAACGCCACCACCGCCCGCCGCCGATCGCCGCCCCAGGCGCGCCACGCGAAGAACACGGTCGTCGCCAGCAGCGCGTGGAAGCTCGATTCCGGGTGCCCACAGACGAACTGCACGCCGACCACGGCCGCGAGCACCGCGGCCGACCGGCGGTCCGGGCGCCGCGCGACGCGGTCGGCGGCCACGAGCAGCCACGGGATCAGCGCCCACACGCTCGCGTGCGGATACGAGAGCCACGTGACCATCCACAGGTTGAAGCCGTAGACGACGCCCGCCAGCAGGGCGCCGGCGAACTTCATGCCGACGGTGCGGCCGAGCCAGTACGCGCCGAACGCGGCCGTGAACAGCTTCAGCGCGGCGATCCACGCGAGCGCTCCCCACAGCCCGAAGATGTAGGCGGGCACGTTGAACGGCGAGAACACGCCCGACTGCATGTTGGCCAGGAACGGCCGGCCGGTCATCACGTGCGGGTTCCACAGCGGCACGTCGGGCAGGTTGCGGATCGTGTACTCCGTGAACGGCTGGAGTAGCGCCGGGATGTCGTCGAACTCCGGGTTCGCCGGGCGCTCGAGCGAGGCCGGCTTGCTCGCGAGCCACGGGGCCTTGAACCAGAACGAGTCCGAGTTGGAGAGCGTCCGGCCCGGGACCATCGCGGGCGCGAAGAACGCGATCGACAGCAGCGCGAGGATGAGCGCGGCCGCGAGGTTCGGCCGCGCGGCGAGCCTCGCCCTCACTGCCGCGCTCTCCGGCGGCTCAGCGCCACGGCGGCGACGAGCGCGAGCGCGGCGAGAGCGCTGACCAGCAGCCCGGCGCGGAAGCTCGCCGGCCGGTACGCGAGTTCGACGGTGTGCCGGCCAGGGCCGATCGGCACACCGCGCAGCAGGTAGTCGACGCGCTCGATCGGCACGTCGCGACCGTCGACGGTCGCATGCCAGCCGGGGAAGAAGACGTCGGAGAGCACGACGAGTGAGCCGGTCTCCGCCGTCGCCTCGACCCGCACGCGCTCGGGCTCGTAGCTGGCGATCCGGGCCGTCCCGGCGCGCTCGCCGGCGCCGCCGCCGCCGGAGGCCACGCCGGCCACCGGCCGCTCGACGACCGCCGCGCCGCGCGGATCGAAGTCCGCTTCCTGGACGGCGCGCAGCGCCGCCTCCTCCCCCGCCACCGGCTGTACGCGATCCACCACCCAGGCCCGCGGCTGCACTTCCGGGTTCGCGTAGATCCGCGCGTCGGGGCCGTCATAGGCGACCGGCAGCTTGAGCGGCGCATCCGCCGGCCGCTGCATCAGATCGGAGACGCCCAGCAGGCCGAGCGCACGCCGCGCGCGGTCGTCGGCCCGCGCCATGGTCGTCGGGGGAACGAACGCCACCGGCGCCGCCACCGCCTCGCGCCAGAAGCGGTCGTACCGGCGCTCGACTGGATAGTCGTAGCCGCGCGCGTCGTACAGCCCGTAGCGCATGGCGACGTCGGCGGGCAGCGGCGGGATCCCCGCATCCGGCGCGAGGCCGGCGAACCGCGCGGGGCGCCGGCCTTGCAGGTAACGGATCGCGCCGGTCACCGGCTGCTCGGCATGGGCCACGGGGATCGCGGGATTCTGCCCGATGCCCATCTTCAGCAGGTCGGCGGCGGTGAGCGTCAGCGCCAGGGCGGCCACTGTCGTGGCCGCCAGCCGGCCGCGCGCAGCCGCCAACACCAGCGCCGCGGCGAGGCCGGCGAGCACCAGCCAGACGAGACCGGCCGCCATCGGCGCGACGACGGCGTGGGCCGGCGGCGCCGGCAGGTCGGCGAAGCCCCACGCGACCGCCAGCGCCTCCCCGAGCTTGCCGGCCTCCCAGGGGGCGCGAAGGGCGACCACGACCAGCGGCACCGCCACGACGGCGGCCAGGTAGGTCGCCAGGCGCCGCGACGGCCGCAGCCGCCCGGCCGTCAGCTCGTCGAGCCCCCAGCCGGCCAGCAGCGCCAGCGCCAGGCACGCGACGATCGCCAGGCGCGAGTTGTGCGCCTGCGCGAAGCCGGGCAGCGCGGTGACGATGCTGAACAGCGGCTCGACGCCGAGCATCACGGCCAGCGATCCCACGGCGAGCGCCGCAACGGCCACGCGTTCGCGCGTCGGACGCAGGGCCACCGCGAGCGCGCCGAGCAGGAGCGGCAGCGCACCGACGTAGAACGCGCGCACGTTCATGAACGCCTCGATCGAGTACTGCGTCGGCCGGCCCCAGTACTCGGGCAGCGCGAGCGCCAGCACGAACTTCAGGCCGATGCTGTTGGCGTCCCGGCCCGCGCGGTCGGCGAGGTCGGCAGAGTCGCGCAGCAGCTCGAGGAACGGCAGCAGCGCGACGGCCGCCAGCGCGCCTCCCGCCGCCAGGCCGGCGGCCACCGCCCACAGGCTGCGCCAGTTGCCCCGCGACGCCCGCAGCACCGCGAACAGCGCCGCGACGACGATGCAGTGAAAGCTCGACTCCGGATGACCGCCGAAGAACTGCAGCGCGACGACGGCGGCCAGCGCCGCCACCGGCCCCGCCCGCGGTGAGCGGACGCAGGCGTCGACCGCCAGCAGCTGAAAGGGAAGCAGCGCCCAGACGCTCGTCAGCGGCCAGCTCAGCCACGTCACGAAGTACAGGCCGAACCCGAACGCGAGCCCGGCGAGCAGCGCTCCCGGCACCCGCTGACCGAGCGCGCGGCCGAGCAGGAAGGTCCCGAACGCGGCACACCACAGCTTCAGCGCGGCCACCACGCCCAGCGACCACCAGAACGGCAGGATCAGGCTCGGCCACGTGAACGGGGAGAAGACGGCCGACTGCGCATTGGCCAGGAACGGCCGCCCGGCCATCACATGGGGATTCCACAGTGGGACGTGCGGGGCCCGTTCACGGGCGTATTGCGTGAACGGCTGGAACACCGCGACCGAGTCGGCCAGCTCCGGGTTGGAGCCGAACGGCCGCACGCCATCCGGCCGCATCCCCTCCCACGGCGTGGCGCCCCACAGGTAGTCGGACGCCGACAGCGTGTGGCCCGGGACGAGAGCCGGAGCGACCACCACGAGGGCGAGAACCGCGTAGAGGAGCGCGGCGGCGAGCGCCGGGCGTTTCACGAGGGGCACGACGGCGCGAGAGCATACGATCCCCGGCTTGGAAGACCACGTCTACCGCCAGCTCTACGAGCTCGAGGACGGCCACTGGTGGTTTCGGGGCCGCCGCGCGATCCTGTGGTCGCTGCTGCGCCGGGCCGGCTTGCCGGCGTCGCCGCGCATCCTCGACGCCGGCTGCGGAACCGGCCGCAACCTGGCCGAGTTCGGGCGCCTCGGCTCCGCCCACGGCGTCGATCCCTCCCCGCAGGCGATCGCGTTCTGCCGGTCGCGCGGCCTCGCCGACGTCGCCGAGGGGAGCATCGAGGCGCTGCCGTTCGCGGACGCGAGCTTCGACCTCCTCCTGGCCACCGACGTGCTCGAGCACGTCCCCCACGACGACGCGGCGCTGGCCGAGCTGCGGCGCGTCGCGGCGCCCGGCGCGCGGCTGCTCGTGACCGTCCCCGCCTATCAGTGGCTGTGGAGCCAGCACGACGAGTCCCACCACCATCTGCGTCGCTACACGGCCACGCGGCTCCGCAGCCGGGTCGTGCCGGCGGGCTGGAGACCGGCCGTCGAGACCTACTTCAACACCGCCCTGCTGCCCCCGATCGCCGTGGTGCGGACGCTCGCGCGCCGGCGCACCCCGCGCAACGGCCGCACGGACTACCAGCTCACGGGTGGGGCCGTGAACCGCGCGCTCGAGCTTCCGCTGCGCGGCGAGGCGGCCCTGATCGCCCGCGGCGCCCGGCTGCCTGCCGGCGTCTCGATCGGCATGGTCTGCGAGGCGGCATGAGCACGCGGCCGACGGTCTCGATCGTGGTGCCCGTGCTCGACGAGGCCGAGGTCCTCGGCGAGCTGCACCGGCGTGTCCGAGCGGCGCTCGCCGACATCACGCACGAGATCGTGTACGTCGACGACGGCTCGACCGACGCGTCGGCGGCGATCGTGGAGGAGTTCGCCGCCGTGGAGGACGGGGTCGTGCTCGTCCAGCTGTCGCGCAACTTCGGCATGGAGGTCGCGATGTCCGCCGGCCTCGACCACGCCCAGGGCGACTACGTCGTGCTGATGCACGCCGACCTCCAGGACCCGCCCGAGCTCGTGCCCGACATGCTGCGCGCCGCGCTCGACGGTGCGGACGTCGTCTACGCGCGGCGGATCGGCCGCGACGAGAGCTGGGTCAAGCGGACGCTCGCGACCGCCTTCTACCAGCTGATGGCCCGGCTGGCGCGCACGCCGTTCCAGGGTCAGGCGGGCGACTTCCGCGTGATGTCGCGGCGCGTGGTCGACACCCTGCGCGAGATGCCCGAGCGGCGGCGCTTCCTGCGCGGGATGGTCGCCTGGGTCGGCTTCGAGCAGGTCCCGATCGAGTACCGCCGCTCCGGCCGGGCAAACGGCCGCGGCGCGTCGTACCGCCAGCTGTTCCGGCTCGCCTTCGAGGCGGTGACGTCATTCTCCGACGTTCCGCTGGCGCTCGCCACCTACTTCGGGATCGTCGTCGCGATGGCGTCGAGCGTCGCGGCCGCGGTGATCCTCGTCGCCACGCTCGCCGGCTGGCTGGTCGCCGGCCTCGGCGTCTGGACCCTCGTGGCGATCCTGTTCCTCGGCGGCGTGCAGCTGATCAGCGTGGGGATCCTGGGGCGCTATCTGGCACGGGTGCACGAGCAGACGCTCCGACGACCGCTGTACCTGGTGTCGCGCGTGGTGACCTCCCGAGATACTTCAGGCGCATCACCGGCCGCTCCACCAGGTAGTACGACAGCGCTGCGCACGCCACCGTCCCCACCAGGGTGAACAGCGTCAGCCCGATGAACGGCCCGCCGGGCACCCAGTCGCGTACGCCCTGCCGCCAGCCCTCGAGCACCCAGCCGCCCTGCCACAGGTAGATGCCGTAGGAGACGAGCCCGAGCCAGGCGAGCACCGGCCACGCCATCAGGCGCCGCGGCCACCCGCCCGCCTCATGGCCGAACACGGCGGGGAGCACGAGCAGCAGGGCGACGGCCGCCGACAGCACGTGCTGGATGAACCACTGTGACTGGGTCCAGCGCAGCGGCTCCCCCTCCGGGACGCGGAGCAGCAGGCACATGCCCACATACACGACCGCAGCCCCGAGCCAGCACACGCCGGGATGCCGGGTGATGAACCGGACCGGACCGGCCGGAGCCGGCCCGACGCTGAGCGCGGCCAGCGCCATTCCGACGGCGAACCAGGCGAACGTGCCGACCAGCGTGAGCTCGATCATCGAGCCTCCGGCCGACAGGCTGATCGCGCGGATGATCACCGACGCGCCGCCGAAGGCCGCGAGCGCCGCAAGCTCCAGCCGGATCCGCGAGGCACGTTCGCGGCCACGCCCCAGGCGTCGCATGAGGACGGCGTAGAGCGGCAGCGACGCGTAGAACGTCACCTCGACGCACAGGCTCCAGGCGGCCGCCATCCCCTGCAGCGGCTCGTCGCCCGAGCCGTAGACCTGCAGCAGCCCGTAGTAGCGCCACCAGTCGCCCGTGAAGACGCCGATCAGCCCGGGATAGATCGCCAGGATCGTGAGCGCCACCCAGTACGCCGGCACGATGCGCAGCACGCGGCGGCGCCCGAAGTCGATGAGCCGCACGCGCGGCGCGCCATCGATCTCCGACGCCAGGAACGGCCGGTAGAGCAGGAAACCGGACAGCACGAAGAAGACCGTCACCCCAGTCGCGCCGTTGGCGACCAGGATCCCGTACCAGGCGTCTTCCGCCGCGCCGGAGAAGTACGCCGCGTGCGAGACCAGGACGCCGAGCGCGGCGATCGCCCGCAGCGCGTCCATGAGCTTGAAGCGCGGGTGGCCCGGAGGCGGGGCGACGGCGTCGGGCGCGCTCATCGCGGCACCGGCGGGACGGGCGGCGCGAGCGCGCGCAGCCGGCGCCGCGCCTGGGCGGCAAGCGCAGGGCCGGCGTCGCGCGCCAGCAGTCCCCACGCCTCGACGTTCTCCGGCTCTTCGCGCGCCACGCGCTCGTAGAGGCGCACGGCGCCCGCCCTGTCGCCGAGCCGCCGCAGCGCCACGCCCTCGGCGAGGTCGGCGCGGCGATCCGGGCTCAGCAGCCGGGCGCGGTCGGCGAGCTCCTGCACGCGCTCGCGGGTGGGAGCCGCCCCGTGGCTCGGGATGCCGGCGTCGATCAGCTCGTTCTGAGCCCGGCTCGACCCCGCCGAGACGGCGAACCAGCCGATGACGGCGATGGCGAGGACGAGGAGCGCGACCCGGGCAACCATGCGCTGGCCGAGTCTAGGGACCTAGGGACGCGGCACGAGCACGTCGAAGGCGCCGAACCGGGCCTGCAGCGTGTAGGCGCGGGCGAGGTGCCGGTCGAGCGCTCGCGAGCCGCTCGAGCGCCCGCGCCGATTCGGCTCGGAGGCCGACGACCGCGGATCGGTCCAGCGGATGACGACCGGGCGGTCGCGGCGCAGGACGGCGACGATGCGGTCCTGCTCCTCCGGCCGTGCCTGCAGCAGCACATCCCGGCGCAGGACGTTCGGGCGGTTGACGAGGAAGTGGAGCAGCGGGGCCGTGGAGGTCACAAGGTCCGAGCGCCGCGGCGCGACGTAGATCGGCTCGCCCGCGGGCACGAGCCGGTCGACCTGCGCCACGAGCGGGGGCAGCGCGCGCGCCTCGGCGGCGGGCACGCGGATCGCGCGCGCGCCGTCGACGCGCAGCGGCTCGAGATCGGGCGGGAGGAACAAGGCGGACGCACGGTTCGCCGCTCCGGCGAGCGCCACGAGCCCGACCAGCACCGCCAGCACGACGGCCGTGCGACGCGATGCGAGCGCGGCGGCGATCATCCCCAGGATGCATGCGCAGACGAGCAGCGGCTGGGCGTGCAAGTCATCGGCGCGCGACACGACGTAGCCGAGCGCGCCGAGCGCCAGGACGAGGACGCCGCCCGCGGCCGGCGGTAGTCGGCGCTCACGCCAGGCCCTTACGAGCACGACGACGGCGATGGCCAGCGTCGCGAGCGCCAGCAGCGGCAACTGGTAGGCGAGAGCGTCCTTGGCGTCGGTTGCGAGGGCGCTGGGTGGCCACGCGCGCAGGCGGCCGTCGTAGACCAGCGGGAACGGCAATGACCACCACTCGCCATCGCCCGCCGATGACGTCACGAGCGCCTCCCACAGGCGGCCCGGACCGGCGGCGACCGCGAAGGGCAGGTAGAGCAGCGCCGTGGCCGCCACCGACGCGCCGGCCGCCACGAGCGCGCCCGTCCGCGTGCCGCGCAGCGCCATCGTTACCACGACGGCGGCGCCTGCGACAACGCCGAAGTCGAGCCGCCACGCTGCAGCCAGCCCGGCCAGCACGCCCGCCACGGCGGCCCGGCTTGCGCCCGGCTCCCGCCCGGCCGCCGCGACGGCCACGGCGCCGAGACCGAGCGCGAGCGCAGCCGGCGTCGCGTTGGCCGTCGACGGCTGCGCCATCGTCAGCGCAACGGCCGCCCACGCCGCGACGGCGTAGCGCGGCCCGGCCGCGCGACGCACGAGATCCCATGCGAGCACCGCCGCAGTGGCGACCGCGGCCACCCACAGCAGCCGCCACCACAGCACCGACCGGCCGAGGACCTCGAAGGCCAGCGCGTTCACGATCGGCTGGCCCGGGCCGTACGGCCACGCAAAGTCCGCGTACGGCCACTCGCCGGCGGCAACGCGTGACGCGGCCTGCATCAGCAGCCCCTCGTCGAAGTAGTCGAGGTAGCGGCGGACAGTGAAGCCCGCCACGGCCGCGCCCGCCAGCCACAGCGCCGCGGGAAGGCCCCAGCCCGGCGCGCCGACGCGCGCGACGCTGCGCGCAGGCGCAGCGGTCGCGGACCGGCTCACGGCCGCGCTCCCACGGGCGCCTCGGCCCGCAGGTAGCCCCACAGCTCGCCGAGCAGGCCGCGCTCAAGCCGGCGGGTGGCGAGGACGAGCGCGGCAAGCCACAGCACGAGCTCCGCGATCGCCTGGGCAAGGCTCCGCTCCCCGCCCCACAGCGCGAGCCGGATTGCCAGCACCGGCACGGTCGCCGCGAGCACGGGCGCAGCGCCACGCAGCGCCAGCACGCGCAGGCGGATCCCGGGCAGCAGCCGGCGCACGTACACGCGGCGTACCGCGAGCGCAGCCGCCGTGCACACGAGCCGCCCGGCGACGAAGCCCCAGCTCCCCCACACCAGCGCACCGGGCACCGCGAAGGCCGCGAACGCGCCCGCGAAGGCGCCCGCCTCCCACGCCTGCGGCCACGACTCGCCGCGCGCGCGGTAGAACGCGAACCAGTTGTAGCCGAGCTGCTGGATCGCGGTCGCGATGGCCAGGCCGCCGATCAGCACGATCGCGTCGTCCCACTCGTCGCCGAGCACGAAGTGCACAAGGTCGGCGCCGAACAACGCCAGCCCGGCGCCGAACGGGAACGCCCACATGAGCGCCAGCCGGTTCGACTTCGCGAACGTCTCCTCGAGCAGAGCCGGCCGATCGCGGATCCGCACGATCGCCGGATAGACCGTCGTGGCGAGGATCTGGTCGGCGCGGTCGACGTAGCGCGTGAGCGTCGCCGCGAGCGTGATCCAGCCGGCGGCGGCGAGGCCCTGATCGAGCCCGAACACCGCGACCTGGCCCTGCGCGACGGCAAGCGCCGCCAAGGCGGTCACCGCGATCGGCCACGAGAACCGCAGGTAGCGGCGCGCGGCCTCGCGGTCGGGCCGCAGCCGGAGCCGGTACGGCGACGCGTGGATCGCCGCCACCACCGCCACCACATGCGCGCACGCGGGGCCGATCACGAGCGCCCACACGCCGACGCCCGCAAGCAGCAGCGGCACCGTCACGGCCACGGTGACGAGCGGGACGATCACCTGGAGCAGCCGCAGCCGGACGAAGTCCATCCGGCGGAAGAACACCCACTGCGGCGCCTGCAGCGCGAAGGCGATCGGCAGGTAGGCGACGGCGAGCGTCAGCGGCAGCAGGCGGTCGTCGTCGTAGATGGCCGCCAGCAGCGGTGCGCATGCAGCGATCGCCAGCGCGGCGATCACGTCCAGGCCCAGCTCGACGGTGAACGCGCGCTGGAACTCGGCCTCCTCGTCGGCCGCCGCCTGCTGGACGAACGCCTCGTCGATCCCGACCCGCCGCAGCGCGACGATCGTCATCGCGGTCGTGGTGACGATCCCGTAGAGGCCGATCGCGTCCGGCCCGAGCAGCGCCGTGGCCAGCAGCCCCTGCACGAGCACGAGTGCCTCGGCGCCGGAGAGGAACACGGTGTTGACCGCACCGCCGCGCGCAGTCCGCGCGCGCAGACCCCGCGAGCTCCCCGCGTTCGGCGACATGAGCCGCGATGCTAGATGACTGATTCCCGTGCCCGTGACCGACCGCCCCGTCCTCTTCATCGCCTACGCCGGCGTCCTCGGCGGGGCCGAACGCGTGCTGCTCGACGTCGCGGCGCGGCTCGACAGGCCCGCGCTGATCGCATGTCCCGACGGCCCGCTCGCGGAGCAGGCCGAGCGGGTCGGGATCGCCGTCGAGCGGCTTCCGCAGCGCTCGTTGCGGGCGCGCGGGATCGCCGCCCCCGCGCACGCGCTGGCGCTGGCCGGGCTGGCGCGCAGCGCAGCGCGCGTCATCCGTGCCCATGCGCCAGAGGTGCTGGTCGCGTGGGGTGCCCGCGCCGTGCTCGCCGCGGCGCTGCTGCCGCGGCGGGGCGGGCCGCCGCTGCTCGCGGTCCATCACGACCTCCCGCGCTCGCGGGCGCTGGCCGCCGCGCTGCGCGCCGCATCCGCGCGGGCCGACGGCACGGCGGCCGCCTCACGCGCGATCGCGGCGAGCGTCGGCCTCCGGGGCGCGGCGATCCTGCATCCCGGCGTCGACCTCGAGCGCTTCGCCGCCTCCCCGGTCCCCGCTGGGCCGCCGAGCGCCGTCGTGCTGGGAGCGCTGGTGCCGTGGAAGCGGGCCGACCTCGCGCTCGATGTCGCGGCGCGGGTGCCCGAACTGCGCCTCACGCTCGCCGGCGCCCCGCTCCCGGGCGACGACCCGAGCTTCCTCGCTGCGCTGCGCCGGCAGGCTGCGGCCGGCGACCTCGATGGCCGCGTCACGTTCGCCGGCGCAGCTGGCCGACCCGCGCCCCGCGCTGCGCGAGGCCCACGTACTGCTGCACTGCGCCGACGCCGAGCCGTACGGGCTCGCGCTGGTCGAGGCGCTGGCCAGCGGGCGCCCGGTGGTGGCGCCCGCGGCGGCCGGGCCGCTGGAGATCGTCGACAACGGCTCGGGCCGTCTCTACACGCCCGGCGACGCCGACGCGGCCGCCGCTGCGCTGCGCGCGGCGCTGGACGACGCGGCGGCGCCTGCCGCCGCGCGCGCCCGTGCCGAGGCGTACTTCGACGTCGAGGCGTCGGCGGGGCGCTTCCGGGACGCGCTGCCGCGATGAGCTTCAGCGTCGTCGTCGTCTCGCACGACTCCGAGGACGAGCTGGGCGTACTCCTCGCCTCGCTGCGCGCGCATCTGCGCGACGCGCCGCAGGTGGTGATGGTCGAGACGGGCGCCGGCGACGGCGGGGCGGCGCTCGCGCGCGCAGCCGGGGCCGAGGTGATCGAGCGGCCCGACAACCCGGGCTTCGGCGCGGCGAGCAACGCCGGGCTCGCCCGCGCCCGGCACGACGTCACGGTGCTGCTGAACCCCGACTGCGAGCTGCTCGACGACTCGCTCGCCGCGCTCGCGGCCCTCGCCCGCGCGCACCCCGGCGCACTGCACGCGCCGCGGCTGCTGAACGCGGACGGCAGCGTGCAGCGCTCCGCCCACCCGCTGCCCGGCACCGCGGGAGCGCTGCTGCCCGCGCTCGTTCATCCGCCGCTGCTCCCGCGCGCGCTGCGCGACCGCGCCGAGCCGTACCGGGCGGACAGCGCGCGCACCGTCGGCTGGGCGATCGCCGCGTGCCTGGCAGGCGCCACCGCCACGCTTCGGCGGCTGGGCCCGTTCGACCCCGCGGTGCACCTGTTCGCCGAGGACATGGAGCTCGGCCTGCGCGCCCGCGCCGCCGGCATCCCGACCGTGTTCCACCCGCGCCTGTGCGTCCGGCATGCGGGCGGGCACACGACGCTGCGCGCGGGCGAGCCGTTGGACCTCCTCGCCCGCCGCCGGCGCGAGGCGATCGCGGGCACGCTCGGCGCCCGCGCGCTGGCGCTCGACGATCTCGCCCAGGCGCTCACCTTCGCCACCCGCGCTGCCGGCCACGCGCTGCTGGGCGGTGACGCGCAGCGGCCGCGCGCGCAGCTCGCCGCGCTCCGGAGGGCGCGCCGGCCGGTGCGGTCAGCCACACCGCCGCCTGCCGGTCGGCCGTAGCCGCCCACGGCCGCGCCGCCACTACCGTTCTGCTCGATGAGCGGCCTGCCCTCCCGGTTTGCCCGTGTCGTGCTGCGCGGGCAGACGTGGTTGAACGTCGGCTACCTGCTGCTCGCGTTCCCCACCGGGCTCGCGTACTTCGTCGTGCTGGTCGTGGGCATCACGCTCGGGGCCAGCCTCGCGATCCTCCTCATCGGCCTCGCGATCCTGCTCGCGACGCTCGCGGCCTGGCGCGGGATGGCGGCGCTCGAACGGATCCTCGCGCGCGGATTGCTCGGGGTGCCGATCGCCCCGATGGTCGATCGCCGCGGCCAACCGCCGATCGAGCAGGTCAAGGGCTGGCTGCGCGACCCGGTCACGTGGAAGAGCCTGGTCTTCGTCGCGCTGAAGTTCCCGCTCGGGATCGCCTCGTTCGCCGCCGTCGTCTTCGGCGGCGGGTTCTCGCTGATCCTGCTGTTCTCGCCGCTGATCGTCCTCGTGACCACCGTGACGGTGTTCGGCTGGATCGTGACGTCGTCGGTGCAGGCGCTCCCGCTCATGGTTGCCGGGCTGATCGCCTTCCTGCTCTCGCTGCACCTGTTCAACGGGCTCGGCTGGCTGTGGGCGCTGTTCGCGCGCATCATGCTCGGCCCGAGCACCGTCGAGCTGCACGAGCGCGTCGACGACCTGCGCGACGCGCGCGCCCGCATCATCGCCGCCGGCGACGCCGAGCGCCGCCGGATCGAGCGCGACCTGCACGACGGCGCGCAGCAGCGACTGGTCGCGCTGTCGCTGACGCTCGGGATGGCGGAGTCGCGCCTGACGTCCGACCCGGCCGCCGCCGCCGCGCTGATCGCCGAGGCGCGCAAGGAGTCGCAGCTCGCGATGAAGGATCTGCGCGACCTGGCGAGCGGGATCCACCCCGCGCTGCTGACCGAGCGCGGCCTCGGGCCTGCGCTCGAGGCGCTGGCGTCGCGCGCGCCGGTGCCGACGACGGTCGACGGCGTACCCGCCGTGCGGCTCGCCCCACCGGTCGAGGCGACCGCCTACTTCGTGACGGCGGAGTCGCTCACCAACGTGGCCAAGTACGCCGGCGCAACGTCGGCCAGCGTGTCGCTCGCGATCGAGCACGGGCGCCTGCGGCTGCTCATTCGCGACGACGGCGCCGGCGGCGCTGACCTCACCTCCGGTACAGGCCTGCGCGGCCTGCGCGACCGGGTCGAGGCGCTCGACGGGCGCCTCGACATCGACTCCCCACCCGGCCTCGGCACGACGGTCATCGCCGAGATTCCCCTCGGAGGCCACCTATGAGGCTCCCCGCCCTCGCCGTCGCCATCGCGCTCGCCGTGCTCGCGGTCACCGGCTGCGGTGGTGGGCCGGAGACGACGGAGACACGCACCGTGGCCGCCTTCGACCGGCTCGACATCTCCGACAGCGTCGAGGTCGTGGTGACGCCCGGCGACAGCCGCGATGTGGTCGTCACCGCCGGCGAGGACGTGATCGGCCACGTCAGCACCGAGTCCAGCGGCGGCGTGCTGCACATCGACATCGTCGATCGCGGGATCGTCATCGGCGACGACCCGTTCGATGACGCGCGCGTGCAGGTGTCGGCCGGAGCGCTCACCGGCGTGCGGGTCGACGGCGCGGGCGACGTCAGGCTCACCGGCCTCGATCGCGAGGCGCTCGAACTGGAGATCGACGGGTCCGGCGACATCGAGGCGAGCGGGAGCGTCGGTGCGCTGACCGCCACGATCGAAGGAGCGGGCGACGCGAACCTGTCCGACCTCGCTGCGCGCACCGCACGCGTGTCGGTGCAGGGCGCAGGCGACGCGCAGCTCAACGTCAGCGACAGGCTCGACGTGTCGGTCCAGGGTGCCGGCGACGTGTCCTACCGCGGCGACCCGGCTGTGACGTCAAACGTCGAAGGCGCCGGGGATCTGCGGCACGAGAATTAGGGCCCGGTCCTCGCGGCAGGCGACCAGCGTCGGGTGGTCGGAGGCGACGAGCGGTTCGAGAATGGCGATTGCGCGCTCGTAGCAGGCGACAGCCTCGGTGGTCCTGCCTGCGGCGGCGTGTAGAGCGGCGAGGTTCGCGAGCGTGGGCGCGAGGTCCGGGTGGGCGTCTCCGAGCAGTTCCTCCTTGATGGCGAGGGCGCGCTCGTAGAGGTCACGCGCCTCCGGTTCCCCGCGGCGGTGGAGGATCGCGGCGAGGTTGTTGAGGTTGACCGCGACCTCGTAGTGCGTCTCGCCAAAGCGGCGCTCGAAGTGGGCCAATGCGCCGCGCAGCAGGGCCTCGGCCTCCTTGTCCTTGCCGGCGCCGTCGAGGATCGCCGCCAGAGCCGCCTTGTCTGCGACCAGATCGGGGTGATCGGCGGCGACCGCTCGCTCGCGGATGTGGACGCCGCGCCGGGCGAGCACTTCCGCCTTCGCGTAGTCGCCACGTGCGTGCTCGAGGCCGGCGAGGTTGTGGTAGACCGCCGCGATGTCCGTGTGCTCGGGTCCCTGGTGGCGCTCGAGGATCGTGAGGGCTCTGAGGTAGAGCGGCTCGGCCTCGTCGAGCCGGCCGGTGTACTTGCAGAGAATGCCGAGGTCGTTGAGCAGGTCCGCGACCTCCAGCGCTTCGCTCCCGAGCGCCTGCTCGGCCAATGCAAGGGCACTCGTGAGGATCTCCTCCGCCTCCGGGTAGCGGCCCGAGATCCGCCTGATGGTCCCGAGCTCGCGCAGCGCGGCGACGTGGACGTGGGGCTCGGCCGCCTCGGCCGCGAGCGCCGCCGCCCGCTCGAACGCCCGGCTCGCGTCCGCGTATTCCGACAGCGTCACATGGGCGCGGCCGCGGCGAAGCAGCCCCGCGGCCCGCGACTCGTTGGCCCGGGGGACGCTCATTCGGACGCGAGCGCCGGGACGAGGTTCGCGCTCGCCGGTAGGCGGCGCTCCAGGCGGAGCGCACCGACACCGACGATCGCGCAGCCGGCGGACAGGCCCAGGAAGAGCACCTCGGGCTGTCCGACCGCGAGCACGAGGCCCGCCACCGCAGGGCCGACGATGAAGCCCGTCGTCCATGCGAGCGTCGAGACGCCGTTGTAACGGCCGCGCAGGTCCTCGGTCGCCAGCTCGTTGACGAGCGGCGGCAGCGTCGGCGGCACCAGCGTCTCGCCCAAGGCGAGCAGGGCCATGGCGAGCGAGAAGACGACGAGGGCCGCAGCGCCGCCACCGAGCTGCCCGGCCGCAAGCGTGACCACCCACGCGAGCGAGAACGCGACCGCCACCAACGCGAGCCCACGCGTGCGCCGCCGGCCTCGCATCGCTCGCAGCGTGAACAGCTGCACCGCCGCGACGACGAACGTGTTGACGGCCAGCGCAATGCCGAGCTGGTCGAGCGGCAAGCCGCCCGGACGCGTCGCGTACGCCGGAAAGGCCGCGTGGTACTGCGCGTACCCGACCGCGACGAGCAGCGCGGTAAGCGCCCAGACGCGCAGGAACAGGCGGTCGCGAAGCACCTGCCGGAACCCGGCTCTCCGCGTGGCCGGCTCACGCGTCCTGCGAAGTGCCGGCGTGAGCAGCAGGATCGGGACGAACGCGAGGAAGGAGACGCCGTCGAGGACGTAGACCAGCTCAAACGACTCTGGCGACGACTCCTGCACGAGCGCGGCGGCGACCAGGCCCCCGACGCCGAACCCGAGGTTGAGCAGCGCATGGTGCACGGCGAACGCGCTCGAGCGCTGCTCCGGCCGCACGACCGTCGCGAGCAGCGCATCCTGCGCCGGCCAGACGATCGCCGCACCCAGGCCGACGACCGCCGCCGCAGCGAACGCGTGCCACGGCTCGCGCACGGCGGCGACTGCGAAGGCGCCCGCGGCCGCGATGACAAGCCCGGCCGCTACCGCGTTGCGAGGCCCGAGCCGATCGGCAAGCCAGCCGCCGAGCGGGTTACCGACGAGTCCGGCGACCGCGAGCGTGGAGACGGCGAGCGCCGCCACCTCCAGCTCGAGGCCGCGTACCTGGTGCAGGTAGACGAGCAGGAACGGGAGCGTCAGGCCGGTCCCGAGCGCGGACAGCCACGTCCCGCCGAGCAGGGTCCACGCCGCGCGCGGAAGCGCGGGGACGAGATCCCTCGCCACACGCATGCCGATCCCGCCGATCGACGCTCAGCGGCGGACGAGCGTCTCGTTGTGGTTCGCCACGATGAACCGGTGGACGAGCGTCTCGTTGTGGTTCACCGAGATGTGTCCGCGGACGAGCGTCTCGTTGTGGTTGAACGAGATGAGTCGGCGGACGAGCGTCTCGTTGTGGTTGAACGAGATGACTCCGCGGACGAGCGTCTCGTTGTGGTTGGCGACGATATACCCGCGGACGAGCGTCTCGTTGTGGTTGGCGACGATGTCCCCGCGGACGAGCGTCTCGTTGTGGTTGTAGGTGATCTGGCCGCGGACGAGCGTCTCGTTGTGGTTCATCGAGATCAATCGGCGAACGAGCGTCTCGTTGTGGTTGGCGGCGATATGACCGCGGACGAGCGTCTCGTTGTGGTTCGCGACGACGTGCCCGCGGACGAGCGTCTCGTTGTGGTTGGCGAGGATATATGCGCGAACGAGCGTGTCGTCCTCGTGCGTTCCGATGATGCGACGTGCCGCCATGGGCCCCTCTTTCCTGTCGAGGTTGGGCTACATGGAAGACGCTGCGGCGCAGCGGTTTCTTCCCGCACCCGAGCGGGCCGTTAACGACTGCGACCCGGGCCAAAGCCCGGGTCGCGGTCAATTCGTGTGCGGCTTACTCCCACTCGCAAGCTCGCGGGAGCGCCTTGATTAGCGGCTACGCGGCCTCGCGCAGCGCCATCACATCGGTGCGCTGGCTGAGGCGCTTGAGCGCCCGTTCCTCGATCTGGCGCGCGCGCTCCGTCGAGACGCCGAGCTTGCGCCCGGCCTGACTGAGCGTCTGAGGCTCCTGGTCGCCGGCGCCGAAGCGCATCTCAATGACGTTGCGCTCCTGCTCCGGGAGCTCGGCGATCGCGCTGAGCAGCGTCTCCGAGCGGAGCTTCTCGCCGACCTCTTCGTCAACGGGGGCCGTCTCGATCGCCAGCAGGTCGCCGAAGGAGGTGTCCCCTTCGTCGCCGACCGGCTTGTCGAGGCTGACCACCGCGCGATCCGCCTTGCGGATCTCGATCACGTCCTCCAACGGGAGGTCCGCCGCGGAGGCGATCTCCTCGTCGGACGGCTCGTGACCGAGCTTGGTCGTGAGCTGCCGCTCGATGCGCCCGACCTTCCGGGACCGCTGGGCCACGTGGACCGGGAGCCGGATGGTCCGGCTCGTGTTTTCCAGCCCGCGCTGAATGGCCTGACGGATCCAGAGCGTCGCGTAAGTCGAGAACCGGAAACCCTTGCGCCAGTCGAACTTCTCCACGGCTCGGATGAGACCGAGCATGCCCTCCTGGATGAGGTCGCCTAGCGCGAGGCCCTGGCCCTGGTAGCGACGCGCGTTCGCGACGACCAGACGCAGGTTCGAGTTGATCATGCGGTCCTTGGCAGCGAGATCGCCCTTCTCGATGCGCTTGGCCAGCTCGATCTCCTCACTCGGCTTGAGCAGCGGGTAGCGACCCGCCTCGCGCAGCAGGAGTTGCAGAGAGTCCATCGTGGGATCGGCCACGTGCTCGGGCTCGGTCCGATGGCGGGGGATATCGGTAAGCGTGCTCGTTTTCTGTCCTTTCGGTGTTGCTACAGCCACTTTGAAAACCAACTCTTCCAGTCGGAATTATAGAGAGATCCAGTTGCTGCTGCAACCATCTGGTCCGGTTGCCGCTGCAATGACTCGCCGGGCGCCCACACCGGCCGGTTCGCCACTTCCTGTGGCGACCCTTTGGGTCGGCCCGCCCGGGGGAGGTCGGACGGACGCCCATGAAGGCGGTTTCCTGAACCGGAACTACGCTTGAGGACCCGTGCTCGGTTCAGGCGCCGGGCACACAGCAACGCCCGGGCACTACAGACAACCCTTAGCGCTGCCGCAAGTTACGCGGTTTTCTGCCCGCTGATCGCGAGTTTTAGGCGCTCAATAGGTAGTGAAGCGCAAACGCGCCGCAAACGCGCCGTGATTGGCCTTCAGTGTGACGTACCGCACAGTGCGCCGGTTACGAACCTGCAGCGGCCCTGCGCGCCGCACGCCGCGGTAACAACCCCGTGATTACGGCCGGCCGATCGCCGGGCCGCGGCGCCCGCTCGGCCGCGACAGCCTCGGAAACGATAGCGCGGAGCGCCGCCTGGAAGCGCGAGGTGGCGAACCGCTCGGCGGCGTCGACGCACGCCTCCGGGTCGACCGTCATGGGATCGAACCGGGTGACGACCTCCGCGAGCGCCTCGGCGTCGCTGCGCCGGTAATACGCCCCCGTCTCCCCCTCGTGCACGCTCTCGAGCACGCCGCCGGAGCCGAGTGCGATCACCGGCCGACCCGACGCGAGTGACTCCACAGCGGCGATCCCGAACTCCTCGGCCGCGGTCACGACGAGCGCACGGGCGCTCCGCATCAGCTCGGCCACGCGCACGTCCGGCAGCCGGCCCGTGAAGCGGACGGTCGGCCCGGCGAGACGGCGAAGGCGCCGCAGCTCGGGGCCGTCGCCGACAACCACGAGCGGCGCTCCGAGCCGGTTGAACGCCTGCACCGCGACGTCGATCCGCTTGTGCGCCATCAGCTCGGCGACCACGAGATAGTGATCGCCGACCTCCCCCGGCCAGAAGCGCGCGAGCTCGACCGGCGGGTGCAGCACGTCCGCCTCGCGACCGAAGTAGCGGCGCACGCGCGAGGCGGTGAGTCGCGAGTTCGCCACGTACCGATCGACTCGTTGCGCGGCGATCCAGTCCCACTGGCGCCAGCGCGAGAGCAGCACCCGCAGCGGGAGCCGCGTCGCCGCGCTGCGCGCGGCCAGCGTCGCCTCGCGCTCGGACCAGGCGTAGCGGAACGGGTTGTGGCAGTAGCAGACGTGGACGGCCTCGGGATCGACGAGGACGCCGTGCGCCCACGCGCTGGAGGACGAGATCACGAGGTCATAACCGCGCAGGTCGAGCGACTCGATCGCGTGCGGGTACAGCGGCAGCAGCGCCCGGAACGTGCGCGCGGTCGGCCGCAGCGCCTGCAGGAACGAAGTGCGCGGCGCGCGCGTGGCAAAGCGGCCCTCGGTGCCTTGCTCGTCGTAGATCGTCGTGTAGACGTCGGCGTCCGGCCACGCATCGCAGATCGCCCCGAACACGCGCTCTGCTCCCCGCAGGTCCAGGAGGAAGTCGTGGACGAGCGCGACGCGGGAAGCCATGTGCTGCGGCATCCTAATCGTCCGTGGAGCTCACCATCGCCGCCCTCGGAGACCGCGACCCGGCGTACCTGACCCACCGCGAGATCGACGCCGCGATGAAGCTGGCGCCGCCGGACACCGAGATCCGGTGGGTGGCGACCGACTCGGCCGACGCGCACCGCACCGACGCGTTCGACGGGCTGTGGGTGGTTCCGGGCACGCCGTACCGCGACGAAGCCGCCGTCCACGAGGCGATCCGGCGAGCGCGCGAGCAGGGCACGCCGATCCTCGGGACCTGCGGCGGCTTCCAGCACATGGCGCTCGAGTTCGCGCGCAACGTGGCCGGCATCGCGGGCGCCGCGCACGCCGAAACCGACCCGGACGGCGAGGCGATCGTGGTCGGGAGTCTGACCTGCAGCCTGGTCGGAGAGGAGCGCACGGTCACCGCCGTGCCGGGAACGCGGGTGGCCGCGATCTGCGGGACCGAGCCGTTCACCGGCTTCCACTGGTGCAACTACGGCCTCGCGCCCAGCGTCACGAGCCGGCTCGCGGCCGCCGGGCTGGTGATCAGCGCCCATGCCGAGGACGCCGGCGTCGAGGCGTTCGAGCTTCCCGATCACCCGTTCTACGTCGCCACGCTGTTCCAGCCCCAGGTCGGGAGCTCGGAGCGCGACGCGCTGCACCCGCTGCTGACGGCTCTCGTGCGGGCGGCGAGCCGATCGACGGCGAGCCGTGTTTAGTCCGCGAATGCGCGTCGCCCTCCTGCTCTGCCTCCTGGGACTGCTGATCACGGCCACGCCGGCCACCGCCGGCGTGCCGCGCCACTGGCTGGGTGTCGTCGCCGACGGCCCGATGACCGACGGGACCGACCGCGAGAGCGAGTGGACGCTGCTCGCCGGGAGCGGCGCCACCAGCGTCCGGGCCGCGTTCTTCTGGGCCCACGGCCAGCCGACCGGCCCGACCACCGACTTCGGCCCGTCCGACAGCATCGTGCTGGCCGCCGCGCGGCACGGCCTCGCCGTGGTCCCGGTCGTCCAGGGCACGCCCGCCTGGGCGGCGGCGGTGCCGGGCGACGTCGGGTCGCCGCCGCGGGACAACGCCGACTTCGGCCGCTACCTGGAGGCGCTGGTCGGCCGCTACGGGCCGCGCGGATCGCTGTGGACCGAGCACCCTGAGCTCACGCGGCGCCCGATCCGGGACTGGCAGATCTGGAACGAGCCGAACATCGACCGGTACTGGTCGACGCAGCCGTTCGCGAAGTCGTT
Organism: uncultured Solirubrobacteraceae bacterium; assembly: GCA_963792385.1. Lineage (GTDB taxonomy): Bacteria > Actinomycetota > Thermoleophilia > Solirubrobacterales > Solirubrobacteraceae > DASSUW01. The sequence continues at coordinate 1,276,649 of CAWBVZ010000007.1, forward strand.
CGTGCGCCTCCTGCGCACCGCCCGCAGCGCGCTCCGCAAGGCGGACCCCGGCGCACGCGTGATCCTCGCGGGCCTGCCGAACAAGAGCTGGGCCGCGTTGCGCTCGATCTACGGCGCCGGCGGCCACGGCACGTTCGACGCTGTCGCGCTCCACCCCTACACCGGGAAGCCGGTCAACGTGGTCAAGCTCGTCTCGCTCACGCGGCGCGTCATGCGCCGCTACGGCGACCGGCGCATGCCCGTCTGGGTGACCGAGCTGTCATGGCCGGCCTCGATCGGCAAGACGAACGCCACCGGTGGGTTCGAGACCAGCGAGAAGGGCCAGGCGAAGCGGTTGAGCAAGGGCCTGATGCTGCTCGCGAAGGCACGCCGCAAGCTCCTGATCGAGCGGGTCTACTGGTACACGTGGCTGTCGGCGGAGCAAGGGCCGAGCTCGTTCGGCTGGTCCGGGCTGCGCCGCATCCGCAACGGCCGGCTCGTCAGCGCGCCGTCGCTGACCGCGTTCCGGCAGACCGCGAAGCGCCTGCGTCGCTGAGCAGCGCGTCGACCGCGCGCGCGGTGGCATCCCACGAGAACTCCGCGGCGCGGGCAAGACCGGCGGCGCGCAGGCGCTCGCGCGCGGCGGCGTCGCGCAGCAGTTCGGAGAGCGCTGCCGCAAACGCCTCGCCATCGGGCTCGGCGAGCACGGCCGCGCCGCCGCAGGTGTCGGGCAACGCTCCGGCCCGGGCGGCCACCACCGGCGTCCCGCAGGCCATCGACTCCAGCACCGGCAGGCCGAAGCCCTCGTACAAGGACGGCAATGCGAACGCCTCCGCGCCGGCGTACAGCCCGGGCAGGAGCGCGTCGTCGACGTGCCCGAGCAACCGCAGGCCGTCGAGGCCCGCCTCGCGGGCGAACTGCGGCCGGTGGCCTCCCGCGATCGCCACCTCGACCCCGTCGGCCGCCAGCGCGCGCGCCGCGGGCACGAGCGCCGCGAGGTTCTTGCGGGCGGTGTGCGAGGCGACGCACAGCACGTACGAGCGCTCGAGGCCGAGGGCGCGGCGGGCGGGACTCGGGTCGGCGGTGGGTGAGAAGCGCTCGTCGACGCCGCCGGGAACCACCGCCGCGTCGACGCCCAGCAGCGCCGCCAGCTCGCCACGTGAGAACTCCGACACGGTGATGACCCGCCACGCACGGCGGGCGATCGCGGGCAGCACGAGCCGCTGCCAGTGGGCATACGCGGGCGAGTACCACCCCGGGTACCGGAGCGCGGCGGCGTCATGGAGCACGACCGCCGAGCGCGGATAGGCCAGCGGCGCCAGGTTGGCCGGGCACAGCAGCGCCCGCGCGCCCAGCCGCGCCGCCCGCGCGGGCAGCACCACCTGCTCCCACGCGTGGCCGGCGCGATGAGCGAGCGCCGGCGGCGGCCGCAGCACGACGTACGCGCCGGGGCGCAGCGCGGGCAGCCGGACGGCGAGCTCGCGCGCCCACCGCTCGACGCCGCCGAGCTCGGGACGCGCCGCCGCCCGCCCGTCGATCGCAATCGGTCGTGCGGGGGCTATTCCCGGCCTCCCCGGTCCGTCATGATTGGTGAACTGTGATTTCTCGTGTACGACGCCCGATGCTCCGCCGCCGCCCACTCGCCGCGGTCGCGGGCCTCGCCGTCCGCCCCGCCGAGGTCGAGCCGGCGGCGCCGCCGGAAGGCGCGCGCGTCAGCCTGCGGGTGCTCGAGCGCGGCGACCGGGAGGAGTTCCTCGCGCTCGCACGCGAGAGCCGCGAGCTGCACCGCCCGTGGACCTACCCGCCCGAGCGCGCCGACCAGTTCGACGACCTGTTCGCCCGCTCGCGCCGCGACGACTTCGTGTGCCTGCTCGCGTGCCTGACCGAGAACCAGCGCGAGATCGTGGGCGTCTTCACCGTCTCCCAGATCGTCCGGGGCGCGTTCCAGTCGGCCTATCTCGGCTACTACGCCAACGCGCGCCACGCGAACCGCGGCCTGATGCGCGAGGCGATGGAGCAACTGCTCGACCACACGTTCGGCGCGCTCGCACTGCACCGGCTCGAAGCGAACATCCAGCCCGGCAACCAGCCGTCGATCGCGCTCGCCCGCGGTGCCGGCTTCCGGCTCGAGGGCTTCTCCCCGCGCTACCTGCTGATCGGCGGCCAGTGGCGCGACCACGAGCGCTACGCGATCACGATCGACGAGCGAACGGCTCAGAAGAGCCCGAGCTGAGCCGCCTCGGGCTCCGGCGCCGGCTCGGGTTCCGGCGCGGGCTCGGGCTCCGCGATGAGCTCCGGCTCCGGCACGGCCGGGATCGTTTCCTCCTCGGCCTCGAGGTCGGGCTGCTCGGGCGGGTCGAGCGCCAGCAGCGCCGGGAGCCGGTGGAAGTCCTCGCGCAGGACGTCGAGCATCTTCGGCGTGTACAGCGCCGCGGCCGGGTGGTAGATCGGGTACAGCCGGACGCTGCGCGGCCCGATCCGCCGGATCTCGTCGCGCCCGTGCAGCCGCGTGATGCCGGTCGCCGGATCGGCCCGCAGCAGCTTGGTCGAGAAGTTCCCGAGCGTGCAGACCACGCGCGGCTGGATCAGGTCCAGCTGGCGGAACAGGTAGTCCTGGCACGCGTCGATCTCCTGCGGCAGGGGATCGCGGTTGCCGGGAGGCCTGCACTTCAACACGTTGCAGATGAAGACATCCGCGCGCTCGAGCCCGATCTCGCCGAGCAGTGTCTCCAGCAGCCGGCCGGCCTGACCGACGAACGGCAGGCCCTGCTTGTCCTCGTTCGCGCCGGGAGCCTCGCCGACGAACATCAGGTCGGCGTCAGCGTTCCCCATCCCGAAAACGACGGTCTGGCGCGTCGAAGCGAGCTGCGGGCAGCGCGTGCAGTCCTGCGCCTGCCGCCACACGGCCTTCAGCTCCTCGCGCCGCTCCTCTGCGGTGCCCATCACTCGCTGACTCTAGACGCCCGCACGGCGGACTATGCTCTCCAGAGAAGCCTGAAGCCGGTATCTCCGTGAGGGAACTGGACTCGATCGCCATCGTCGGTGCGGGCCGCCTCGGCACCGTGCTCATCGCCGCTCTCCGTGCGGCCGGTTTCGTCGTACTCGGCCCGTTCGGGCGCGGCGCGGACGCCCGTGGCGCCACCGCCGTGCTGCTGTGCGTGCCGGACGGCGAGATCGCCTCCGCGGCCGCTGCCATCGCCGGCGGGCCGCTGGTCGGCCACTGCTCGGGCGCCACCGGCCTCGAGCCCCTCGCGCCGCACGAGGCGTTCTCGCTGCATCCGCTGATGACCGTGCCGGGCGGCGCGCGCTTGGACGTGCTCGCCGGCGCCGGCTGCGCCGTCGACGGGACCACGCCGCGGGCGCTCTCGGTCGCCGAGGCGCTCGCCGCCGCGCTCGGCATGCGCGCGATGCATGTCGAGGACGACGACCGCGCCGCCTACCACGCCGCCGCCTCGATCGCCTCGAACTTCCTCGTCACGCTCGAGGGCGCGGCCGAGCGGCTTGCGGCGACCGCCGGGGTCGACCGCGCACTGCTCGCCCCGCTCGTGCGCGCCGCTGTCGAGGACTGGGCCGCGCTCGGAGCCGAGCGGGCGCTCACCGGCCCGATCGCGCGCGGTGACGAGGAGACCGTCGCGCGCCAGCGCGCCGCGGTGGCGGAGCGCACGCCAGACCTCCTGCCGCTGTTCGACGCGCTCGTCGACGCCACCCGGGCGGTGGTCATGTGAGGACGATCCGCACGATCGCCGAGATGCGCGCCCACGTCGGCCGCGTCCGGGACGAAGGGCGCACCGTCGGCCTCGTGCCGACGATGGGCGCCTTCCACGCCGGCCACCACTCGCTGATGCGCGCGGCCCGCGAGCGCTGCGACGAGGTCGTCGTCTCGCTGTTCGTCAACCCTGCCCAGTTCAACGACTCCGCCGACCTCGCCGGCTACCCACGCAGCGAGGAGCGCGACGCCGCCGAGGCGGTCGAGCTGGGCGTCGACGTGCTGTACGCGCCGTCGGTGGAGGAGGTCTACCCGCCCGGGTTCGCCACGTCCGTGCGTGTCGAAGGCCTGTCGGACGTGCTCGAAGGCGCCCAACGCGGCCCGGACCACTTCGCCGGCGTCTGCACCGTCGTGACCAAGCTGCTGAACGTCGTCACGCCCGACGTCGCCTTCTTCGGCCAGAAGGACGCCCAGCAGGTCGCGGTCCTGCGCCGGATGGTGCGCGACCTCGACCTCGCCGTCGAGCTTGCGGTGCTGCCGACCGTGCGCGAGCCCGACGGCCTCGCGCTGTCGAGCCGCAACGTCCGCCTGGCGCCGGCCGAGCGCGAGCGCGCCGTCTCGCTCTCGCGTGCGTTGCGCGCCGCCGCCGCCGCAGTCGCGACCGGCGAGCGCGATGCAGCGGCGATCACCGCCGCCGCGCGCGCCGAGATGAACGGAGTCGAGCCCGAGTACCTCGCGCTCGTCGACCCCGACAGCTTCCAGCCGGTGCAAACCGTCGACGGCCGGGTACTCGTGGCCGTGGCGGCGTGCATCGGCGTCACCCGCCTCATCGACAACACCATCGTCCAGGCGGCGACCCCACCCGGGGCGCCGACCACGTAGGAGGAGACAACCGATGTCGTCAGCTCCCCGCCACGACCGCAAGCCGGTAACGCTCGGCAAGCTGCACGAGATGCGCGCGCTCGGCGAGCCGATCGTGATGGTCACGGCATACGACCACCCGAGCGCGGTGATCGTCGAGGAGGCCGGCGTCGACGTCGTGCTGGTCGGCGACTCGGCCGCCAACAACGTGCTCGGCTACGCGGACACCGTGCCGGTCACCGTCGACGAGCTGCTGATGCTCGCGGCGGCCGTGCGGCGCGGCCTGAAGGTGCCGCTGCTGGTCGGCGACCTGCCGTTCGGCTCCTACGAGGCCTCGGACGAGCAGGCGATCGGCGCCGCGCACCGGTTCGTCAAGGAGGCCGGCTGCGACGCCGTCAAGCTCGAGGGCGGCGGCGCGATGGCCGAGCGGGCGCGCGCCATCGTGCGCGCCGGCGTGCCGGTGATGGGCCACGTCGGCCTGACGCCCCAGACCGCCACGGCGCTCGGCGGCTACCGCGCCCAGGGCCGGACGGCCGAGCGGGCGCGGCAGGTGCTCGAGGACGCGCGGGCGCTGCAGGAGGCCGGCTGCTTCGCGCTCGTCTTCGAGGCGATCCCGGCCGACGTGACCGACGTGATCATGGAGCACATGGAGGTGCCGATCATCGGCATCGGCGCGGGCTCGAGCACCGACGGACAGGTCCTCGTGCTGCACGACCTGCTCGGCATGCACGACGGCTTCCAGCCGAAGTTCGTCAAGCGCTACGCGGACATCAAGTCGGCGATGGTGCACGGCGTCGAGGCGTATGTGAACGAGGTGCGGACGCGCGCCTTCCCGCTCGCCGAGCACACCTACGGCATCGCGCCGGAGGAGCTCGATCGCCTGCGGGCACAGCTGCCTCCGCACCGTACGACCGTTTAAACAAAGGCTTCACCTACACTGGCCGCCCATGCGGCTGTCCCACCTCTTCGCGCCGAAGGAGCGCGAGTTCTTCGACCTGTTCGAGGAAGCGGGCGCCAACATCGTCCGTGCGGCGGAGCTACTCGAGCGGATGCTCGAGAACTGGCCCGACCACGCCGAGCTGGCGCGCGACGTGCTCGTGTGCGAGCAGGAGGGCGACCGGATCACGCACGACATCATCCAGCGCCTGAACTCGACGTTCGTGACGCCGATCGACCGCGAGGACATCTACGCGCTCGCCTCGGCGCTCGACGACATCGTCGACTTCATCGAGGAGGTCTCCGACTTCCTCGGCCTGTACCGGATCGAGGCGCCGATGGATAAAGCCACCGAGATGGGGCAGATCCTGCATCAGTCGGCGCGGGCGGTCGCGGCCGCCATCCCGCGGCTGCGCACCTTCAAGGACATCCACCACTACACCGTCGAGATCAACCGGCTTGAGAACGACGGCGACCGCGTCGTGCGCGAGGCGCTTGCGTCCCTGTTCGAACGCGGCATCGATCCGATGCTCGTGATCCGGTGGAAGGACATCTTCGAGCGCCTGGAGGACGCCATCGACTCGACCGAGACGACGGCGAACATCCTCGAGGGCATCGTCATCAAGAACCAGTAGCCGCGGAATCTGATGCACAACGACGTGGTCCTGTGGATCGTCATCGCGACCGCGCTCGCGTTCGACTTCACCAACGGCTTTCACGACACCGCGAACGCGGTGGCGACTTCGATCTCCACCCGCGCGATGGCACCGCGGGTGGCGGTCACGATCGCCGCGGCCCTGAACTTCGTGGGCGCGTTCATCTCGCTCGCGGTCGCCGCCACGATCGCCTCGGGCATCGTCGACGCCGACCTGATCACGCTCGAGATCGTGTTCTCCGGCCTGATCGGCGCGATCGCCTGGAACCTGCTGACTTGGTACTTCGGGCTGCCGTCGTCCAGCTCGCACGCGCTTATCGGCGGCGTCGTGGGCGCCGCGTTCGCCGCCGAGGGCAGCGAGGCCGTGCTCGGCGCCGGGCTGGTCGAGAAGGTGATCGTCCCTGCCCTCGTCTCGCCCGTGCTCGCGTTCGTCACCGCGGGCATCGGGATCCTGATCATCTACCGGATCGTCGGGCGCCAGCGCCCGAGCACCGTCTCGCGCGGCTTCCGGCTCGGACAGATCATCTCCGGCAGCATGTTCTCGCTGTCGCACGGAACCAACGACGCCCAGAAGACGATGGGCATCATCGCCCTAGGGCTGGTGGCGAACGGGAACCTGGCGCCGGGCGCCGACCCGCCGACGTGGGTGATCGTGTCCTCGGCCACCGTTATCGCGGCCGGCACGTACGTGGGCGGCTGGCGGATCATCCGCACGATGGGCACGCGGATCATCAAGATGGATCCTGCTCAGGGCTTCGCGGCCCAGAGCGTGGGCGCGGCGGTGATCCTGTCGGCCTCGCATGTCGGCTTCCCGCTTTCGACCACGCAGGTGATCTCCGGCGGGATCATGGGAGCCGGCGCGGCCAAGCGCATCTCCGCGGTGCGCTGGGGTGTGGCCGGGAACATCGTGGTCGCCTGGGTGCTGACGCTGCCGGCCTCCGCAATCATGGGCGGCGTCACCTACGGCGTGACGCGCCTGTTCGGCACCGGCGCGGCCGGCCCCGTGGTGGTGTCGGCAGCGCTGCTCGGCCTGCTCGCGTGGGTGTTCGGGCGCCGCTTGGTGGCCGGCCGGACCCTGACGGCGGAGGGCTGAGCGGTGCTCGCAACCGTGAAGGCGAGCGACATTCTCGAGGTGGTGTGGGTGTCGCTGGTGGCCGGCGTGCTCGTGTGCTTCGCCTATTCGCTCGTCGTGCTGGGTTCCGCCCGGGCGGACGAAGCGCGCCGGAACGGGCACGGCGTGGCATCGGTCGCGTTCGGCGCGCTCGCCGTGATCGCCCTGGCCGCGTGTGTCGCCGCCGTCGTGTACGGCGTGCACGTCATGGTGTCCAAAGGCTAGTACTCGATCGTGCGGATCACGCGGGCGGGTACGCCGGCGGCGATCGAGTAGGGCGGCAGGTCGGCGATCACGACTGAGTTCGCGCCGATCACGCAGCGGTCGCCGATCGTCACGCCGCTGGTGACGACGACGTTGGCGCCGAACCACACGTTGTCGCCCACCCGGGTCGGCCCCTTCGATGTGAACCCCTGCCACGGCACCGGCTTCTCGGGGTCGTCGAAGCGGTGGTTGGCGTCGGTCACGAAGCAGCCGTTGGCGAGCATGCAGTGCTCGCCGATCTCGACGAGGTCGGCCGCCGCAACCTGCACGCCGAGGTTCAGGAACGTGCCACCGCCGATGCGGATCCGCGCCGGCGCCTGCGCGGTCAGCCAGACGCCGGGCTCGAGCACCACGTGCTCGCCCAGCTCGAGCCGGCCCTCGCGCAGCATCTCCAGCACGTTGCCGTGCACGGGCCAGCGGGCGAACGATTTGCGGCGCGCGAACTCGTAGTGGATGCGCGCCCGGTTCCACGGCAGCGAATTGCGCTCGTACCAGCGCCATTTCTGAGCCCACAGCTTGAGATCGGCGGCATCCAAGGGGCTGAGCATGCCATGACCGGCCCGTTGCAGGGTGTCGTAATCCCGCTCGCTCTGGTTCCAGGAGTGTCATCTCAGGGACACGATGGACACCGAACCCGGACCACCGGAGGTCTCTGAAACGTGCGCCCGATCCGTCTGTTGCTGTTCTCCATTGCTTTGCTGATCCCCGCCGCGCCAGCGGCGGCGGCCGTGCCGCACGTCGTGCAGCCCGGCGAGACGCTGTGGTCAATCGCGGCGGCGAACAACCTCACGACCCGGACCGTGGCCTCGTTCAACGGCCTGTCCGAGAACGCCCAGGTGGTGCTCGGATCGACGATCCAGGTGCCGACCACGGTCGAGGGATACGCCGCCCTCCAGAACGCGGGGCTCGTGCCGGCCTCGCCGGCCGCGGCAGCGCCCGCCGCCGCTCCGGCCGCGGCACCGGCGGCTGCGCCGGCTTCAACGGGTGCCCCGGCGCCCCAGGGCGCCTACAAGGTGCGCGCCGGTGACACGCTCTCCGGGCTCGCCGCGCAGTCCGGCGTCTCGCTGAGCGCGATGGCGGCGATGAACGGCCTCGATCCCGCCGACGTGCTGCTGACCGGCACGGTGCTGAAGCTGCCGAGCGGCGCGTCCGCGCCCGCACAGGCGGCTGCGCCCGCCCCGGCGGCGACGGTCGTACCGGCGGCGGCGCCTGCCCCGACGTCCCAGAGCCTCACGGCCGCCGACATCCAGAGCGTGGCCAACGTCCACGGCGTCTCCCCCTCTCTGGCGGCCGCGATCGCCTGGCAGGAGAGCGGCTTCAACAACGGCATGGTCTCCGCGGCCAATGCGCGCGGCGTGATGCAGGTGATGCCGGGCACGTGGGACTACGTGCAGCAGAACCTCGCCGGCGGCCAGCAGCTCGACCCGAACTCGGCGACCGACAACGTCCACGCCGGCGTCATGTACCTCAGGCGCCTGATCGACGACGCCGGGGGTGACGAGTCGGCGGCGATCGCCGGCTACTACCAGGGCCTCGCCTCGGTCCGCGACCGCGGGATGTTCGACGACACGAAGCAGTACGTCGAGAACGTCCAGGCGCTGAGATCACGCTTCGGGGGCTAACGGAGAGAGAAGCGCTCGCGCAGGCGCCGGTGGCGCCACCGGAACACGGCGGCGAACAGGAGCTCCTGCACGCCGCCGGTTCCGGGTACGCGCGGGTCCCACGACACCTCGTCGATGACGCGGCAGCCGCCGCCGGGCAGCGGCTGGAGCGTGCGGTCGTGGTGCCATCGCCTAGCAGAGCCGAGCGTTGAGCGCTCCCGGAATCCGCGGCCGGGCGCTGACCTCGGCGACGTTCAGGTCGTCGTAGTCGACCGGCACGACGCCGCCGAGCAGCACCCATGAGCGTCCGAGCGATCCCTCCCGCAGCGGCTCGTCCTGCGGGCCGGTCATGCGGAGCCAGGGCGAGAACTCCGCGTTGACGCCGCGCAGCGTGGTGACGCCGCGCCAGACCGCGTCCGGCGCGGCGCTGAGCGATGAGGCGATCCGGAACCCGGGCAACGACTAGCGCTCGTCCTCGTCGAGGACGCGGATCCCGAGTGCTGCGGCTAGGAGGGCGGCATTGCCGACGATGTCGGCCCACGGCATCGCGGCGCCGCGCAGGCGCTCCAACCCGGTCAGCCCGTCGAGCGTGCAGTCGCGCAGCTCGCAGCGGTCGATACGGAGGCCCGTCAGGTCGACCTCGGTGAGGTCGCAGCGGTCGAAGCGGACGGATCGCAGCAGCCCTTCGCGGAAGTCGGTCTGCGCGAGCAGGCAGCCGTCGAAGGTCACGCGCTCGAAGGTCGTTCCCGCGAAGGTGGCGAGGTCGATGCGGCAGTCGCGGAACACCGCGTCGGTGATCGTGCCGCGCGTCCACTGCGCGCCGGTGAGCCGGGCGCCCGTGACGACGACGCGCCGCAGCGACAGCTCCGGCGCGGCGAGGTTGGAGAGGTTGCCGCGATCGACGGCGACGTCGGCGAGCCGCAGCCCGGCGACGCGGGCGCCGCTGAGGTCGACGTCCACGAGGCGCGCCTCGCTGATGACCGCGCCGGCGCCGAGCTCGTCGCGCCCGAGCGTGACGTCCTCCAGCTCGCCCTCCGTTCGCGGCGCCTCGGGCGACCTCAGCGCGCGCGACGGCCGAGCCACGCCTTCGACCATGCTCGCATGATCGCCAGCGTAGCCGCGCGCTACGGTAGGGCGCGTTAGACAGCGATGGCGCCCGGAGGGCTGAGACACTCAGCACGAATGTCCCCCTGCCACATAAGCCTGATCTTCTAATGGCCGAGGCCCGCGCATATGCGGGTCTCCGTCTTTAAGCGACGGGCGGCGGCGTCCCCTCCGCGCTCGCGGGCAGCGCGGCGTCCCACCCGCACACCACGCAGGCGTGGCGGAACGCCGAGCGCGCGAACTCGAGCGCGGTGGCGTGTGGGTCGGAGGAGGCGACGACGTCGTCCCAGTCGAGGACGTATTCGCCGAGCGCGCCGTCCCAGCGCGCGGACGCCGGGGAGAGCGTCGCGGCGGCGAATCCCTCCGGCGCCGGGTGCGCGTAGGCGTAGAACGCCGCCTTCCCGTACCGCGCATCGCCGGGCCACCAGCCGACGGCGACCTCCTGGACGTCCATCGCGTTGCGCATGATGAAGTCGTCCGACGGCGGGCCGGCCGGCTCGCCGGAGAAGAGATTCACCGCCAGGTCGAACGATCCCCACCACGCGTTGACCGGCGTCGAGCGCCCGCGGTAGGGCGCGCGGAACGCCGCGAGCACCAGCGCGGCACGCGTGGCCGCGGCGAGGTAGGTCGCCACGTGGCTCGTGTCGTAGGTCGCGTGCTCTTCGTCCTCGTCGAGTGGCACGGTCCACGGGACCTCCTGCGGCGTCGGGTCGATCTCGACCGCGCCGGCGAGGTCGCGGACCGCCGCCAGCAGCTCGCGCGTGACCTCGCCGACGGGTCGGTCGGGCTCGAGCGCAACGCGCGCCACGCGCCCGTCGCTGTGCTCGGCGACCGCCTCGTGGCTGTGCAGGTCGAGCGCCACGACCAGCGCCCCCGAGCCGTCGGGGGCGGGGAGCGGGAGCGTCTCCCACCCGTGCGCGGTCAGGCGGAGCGCGGCATGCTGCAGCTGAGGCTCGGGCGGGGCGAGCACCGCCGCGAGCTTTCCCAGCACCTGAGTGTGCGCGTGCAGCGTGTTGCGCGTCTCAATCCACGTCTCATACGGGAGGCTCGGCCAAGGGGAGGACATACACGAACGGTACCCCGATCAGTTTCGCGACATCGCGGCGTTAAACCGGTCGTCATGCAGTCATCCAGACCAAGGAGCACACGATGAGCAAGGTCTTCACCGGGGCGAGCATGTCCCTGGACGGCTACATCTCCGGCCCGGCCGAGACGGGCTTCGAGCACCTCTTCAAGTGGTACGGCAACGGCGACGTCGAGGTGCCGACCGCGAAGCCCGAGATGACGCCCCGGCTGTCCGCACAGAGCGCGGAGCACCTCCGGGACATCACCGCCAACACCGGGGCGCTGGTCGTCGGGCGCAAGCTGTTCGACCACGTCAACGGCTGGGACGGGAACCATCCGATGGGCGTGCCCGTCGTCGTGGTCACCCACAGCGTGCCGGAGGGCTGGCCGCGCGAGGACGCTCCGTTCACGTTCGTCACGGACGGCATCGAGAGCGCGATCGAGCAGGCCGGCGCGATCGCCGGCGACAAGGTCGTCGGGGTCAACGGCGGCACGATCGCCCGCCAGTGCCTGGACGCGGGCCTGCTCGACGAGGTGTGGATCGATCTCGTCCCCGTCCTGCTCGGCGACGGCACGCCGTTCTTCGCGGAGCTGAAGACCGCTCCGGTCGAGCTCGAGGGGCCGGTGTCGATCGTCGAGGGCATCGACGTCACGCACCTGCGCTACCGCGTCCGCTATCCGTGACGAACGCTCGGGTCGCCGGTCAGCCGTTCTGGATCACGGACAGGACGTTCCCCGCCGGATCCTTGAACCACGCGATCAGCGGCCCGCCGCCGCGGAAGATGCCCTTCTCGTCGGTCTCGATCTCGGTCCCGGCATAGCGCTCGAACTCGACGCCGCGCGCGGCCAGGCCGTCGACGGCGGTCTCGATGTCGTCAACCGGGAAGTTCAGGATCGTGAACTCCGCCGGCGTGTGATCTTCCTTCGGATAGATCAGCGTCGCGCGGTCGCCCGCGATGTGCAGCGTCAGCAGCCCGTTCTCCTCGGACACCTTCAGCCCGAGCGTGTCGCCGTAGAACTGCTTCGCCTTCGGGATGTCGTCAACCGCGAACCCGCTGAATGCCTTGGTGTTCTCGAACATGTCGTGATGCCTCCCTGATAGGGGTCTAGGAAAGAAGACCCGATCCGCGGGCGAAATTCATCGCTCAGGTCGCGGTGTGCCGCACCAGCGCCGGCACGAACTCGTCCCAGACCGGCGGCGGAAGCTCGTGGCCCGCCTTCTCCAGCACCAGCAGCTCGGCGCCGGGAATCGCCCGCTGAAGCGCCTCCCCGTGGCCGAGCGGGAACACCGGGTCCGCCTCGCCGTGCACCACGAGCGTCGGGGCGTCGATGTCGCCGAACCGGATCGGCGCGCCGAAGTCGATGACGAAGTGGTTGGTGAGGCACGAGGCGATGTTGGCGGTGCGCGCCACGTCGCGCTCGGCCAGCGCCCGCATGGCCGCCGCGTCGAAGTACGGCGAGCCGCCCGAATACACCCGCATGAGGTCGACGATGAACTCCACGACGGCCGCGCGATCCGCCGGGTCGGGCCCGCCGGTTCCGACGTGGGCGATGACCTCGTCCGACATCGGCGGCAGGTCAGCGCCTCCCGTGGTGGTCGACACCAGCGTGAGCGAGGCGACGCGGCCGGGATCGTGCACCGCGGCCAGCGTCACGATCGCCCCGGCCATCGATCGGCCGACGAGATGCGCGCCGCCGACGCCGAGTGCGTCCAGCACACCGACGGCGTCATCGGCCATGTCGCGCAGCGCGTACCCCGGCTGTCCCGGCGGGTAGCTCACCGACCGGCCGGTGTCGCGGTTGTCGAACCGGATCACGTGCCGGCCGCTCGCTGCGATCCGCTCGCACAGTGCCTCCTCCCACCACAGCATCGAGGCGGACGCGCCGTGGATCAGCAGGACCGATGGGTCCGCCGGGTCGCCGAAGGTCTCCACGCAGAGACCGACGCCGTTGGCTTCGAGGATCTTCTCGCCGTTCGACATGTCGTGGGAACGTCACCGGCGCCCGGAACTGATCGGTCCGCGGGCTCCTAGGTGGGCGCACGCATGAACGCGTCCAGCCCGGCGCGCGCGGTGCCGCCGACCTTGCGGCGCAGCAGCGGCGTCCAGCCGAGGGCGACGCCGGGCGTTCCCAGCGCCTGGCGCGACCAGCGCCAGAAGCTGAAGTGATCGACGTGCTCGGCGATCAGGCCGCCGGCGAAGCGGAAGTCGGCGTGCACGTCGTTGACGACCGCGCGGCCGGTCTGCGTGAACGTGTAGTGCGCGATCCAGTGCGCAGAGCCGGACGACTCGTCGGCCTGATGTTCGCGCAGCTCGACGCGGAGGTCGGCGGCGCGCCCCGTCAGCATCCGCCACATCGCGCCCGCCTCGTCGCCGGTGAGATCGCCGAACACGGGGTCGTTGAAGCGCGCGGTCGGCGCGTAGCACGCCGCCATCGCGTCCCCGTCGTGGCGGTCGAACGCCTCGTAGAAACGCTCAAGCAGTTGCGTGTTCTGGACGCCCATCGAGCGGACCCTCGCAGATACTGTGTACGCGTGGCCGCGCAACGCTCGATCGCGGTGGTCGGAGCCGGCTTCGGCGGCGTCGGCGCGGCCGTGATGCTCAAGCGCGCCGGCTACGACGACGTGACGGTGTTCGAGCGCAGCGAGCGCGTCGGCGGCGTCTGGCACCACAACACGTATCCGGGGGCCGCGTGCGACGTCCCCTCTCACCTGTACGAGTTCTCGTTCGCGCCGAACCCGGACTGGACGCGGCGCTATGCGCCGCAGGCGGAGATCCAGGACTACCTGGAGGACGTCGCGCGCCGGTACGGCGTGCTCGATCGGATCCGCACCGGCACCGAGGTCACGGCAGCGCGCTGGGACGAGGGGCGCAGGCGCTGGACGCTCGACACCGCCGCCGGCCCACACGAGGCCGACATCCTGATCACTTCGTGCGGCCAGCTGTCGACGCCCAGCGTCCCCGCGATCCCAGGCCTCGACAGCTTCGATGGCCCGGCGTTCCACAGCGCGCGCTGGCGCCACGACGTCGACCTGGCCGGCAAGCGCGTCGCCGTGATCGGGGCCGGCTGCAGCGCGATCCAGATCGTGCCTGCGATCCAGCCGGTCGTCGAGCACGTCGACGTCTACCAGCGCACCCCGGGCTGGACGCTTCCGAAGATGGACTTCGCTTACAAGGAGCGGACCCGGCGGCTGTTCGCGCGCTTCCCGGTCCTTCAGCGGCTCGACCGCGGGGCGATCCTCGGCGGCCACGAGTTCGCCACGGCGGCGATGACGAGCCGTCCGTGGCTCCTGGCGGTGCTGCGCGCGGTCGGGCGCCGCCAGATCACCACGGCGATCCGCGACCCCGAGCTGCGACGCAAGGTGACGCCGACCGACGAGATCGGCTGCAAGCGGGTGATGCTGACCGACGAGTGGTATCCGACGCTCACGCGGCCGAACGTCGACGTCGTCACCGACCGGATCGCCACCGTGACGGCGAGCGGGATCCGCACCGAGGACGGGCGCGAGCGCGCGGCCGACGTGCTCGTGCTCGCCACCGGCTTCCAGTCGCACGCCTTCGTGGCGCCGATGGAGATCGCCGGCGTCGGCGGCCGCACGCTCGCGCAGGAGTGGGCCGACGTGGCGCGCGCGTACCTCGGGCTCACGGTGCCCGGCTTCCCGAACATGTTCGTGATCTACGGGCCGAACACGAACGGCGGGACCGGCTCGGTCATCTACTCGATCGAGGCGGGCATCGGCCACGTGCTGGCGGCGCTCGACGCGCTCGAGCGAGCGGACGCGCGCCGGATCGAGGTCCGCCGCGAAACGGCCGACAAGTTCGACCGCGCGCTGCGCACCGCGCTCGCGGGGACGGTTTGGCACAGCGGCTGCACGAATTGGTACGTCGACGAGAACGGCAACGATCCCAGCCAGTGGCCGTGGCTGTGGCACACGTACCGCCGCCGGACGGCGCAAATCGCGCCCGGTACCTACGCGCTCGAATAACCTGGCGGCAATGACGTACGTCAGCCAGGAGGCGAGGCAACAGCTGCTCGACACGGTCGCCGAGGCGACCGACGAGATCGGCATCGCGATGGCGGCGCTCGGCGCGGCGTACGAGCAGCTCGACGACAACACGGCCGACACGCTCGAGGAGGAGCTGTTCCGGCCTGTCCAGACCGCCTACGGCCGGGCGCAGCGCACCCACTCCGGCTTCGCCGAGCGCCACGGGCTCCCGACCCGGACGTTCGAGCCCGCCTCAGCGGGGCTGCCGTCGCAGGGCGTGCGCGGGTTCCTCGACCGCGCGATGGAGGCCGTCGAGGAGGCCGACACGATCCTCGCCGAGCTGCAGGACTCGATGATGCCCGTCGAGGTCGGCGACGCGGAGCTGCGCGCCGGGCTGTCGCAGGTGCGCGAGCTGGCCGCCTCGGCACAGGGGCGCGCGCAGCACCTCATGCGCCGGCTCGGCCGGTAGCCACCAAACCGGGCTAGCGGCGGTTGACCAGCAGCCGGAGCTCCTGCGTGTCGCGGTCGGCCACCACCAGATCGGGATCGCCGTCGGTGTCGATGTCCGCCGCCGCCAGCGCGAGCGGCACGGGGCCCGCGTCGTAGAGCTGGGGGGCGTGGAACCCGCCGCGCGGGGCGCCGCGGAGCACCGCGACCTTCCCTGCGTCGAGGCGGCTGACGGCGATGTCATTCCGGCAGTCGCCGTCGAAGTCGGCGATCGCGATCTGTGCCGACCCCGCGCCGACGTCGACGTACCGCGGCGGCTCGAAGCCGGTGTTGTCGCTCCTGCGCAGGAGCACGGCCACGCGCGTGCCGATCAGGTTGGCGGTCGCCAGGTCGGTGAGGCCGTCGCGGTTGAGGTCGGCAGCCGCGATGTCGAACGGGATGTCTTCGACCAGCGCGATCCTACGGAGCGGCTCGAACCCGCCGGCCGCGCGGTGGCTGACCCAGACGCCGCTCAGATCGACCGCAACCAGATCGCGCCACCGGTCGCGGTTCACGTCCACGGCAAGGATCGTCTCCGCCGGCGAGAAGAATTCTTCGGCCGGGACCGTGACCGGCGGCCCACCGTCGCCCGGCAGGACCCGCAGGGCGGCGGAGGAGATCCCGTCCGGGTCGTCGATGCTCGAGGTCACGGTCTCAGGCCGCCCATCGCGATCGAGGTCCGCGACCGCGATTCCGCGGGTCTGGAAGGGGACGGGAACTGTCGATCCGACGGCCAGGCCGCCGGCGCCGTCGTTGGCGAAGGTCGTCACGTCCTGCGAGACGGTGTTCGGCACCGCCGCGTCGAGGTCGCCATCGCCGTCGAGATCGCCGACGCCGACGCGATACGGCGTGAGTCCACCCAGCACGAGTGGCTCGACCCGGAACCCTCCGAAGTGGCTGACGGCGACCTGCACGCCGCCGGCCTCCTCGCCCCCGCGCTGGACCGCGACGGCGATGTCCGGCGTGCGACCGCGGTTGAGCCGCGCGACGGCGATGTCGGTCGGCGAGCCGTCGACCTGCCCGATCACCCGCTCCTCGAGCCGCAGCGGCGAATGTGCCGCCGCGACGCTCCCGAACCACAGCGCCTGCGCGAGCACGAGGCCCGCCACCCACGTCCGCATTCGCAACCCCTCATCCCGCCGGCAGTGCTCTTGACCGTGGCAGATCACGCGCGGCCGCGCAAGCGAGCGCACCGCTTTCCGGACCCCGGCCTCAACACCCGAATCGAGCGACCAAAGTCGGGGGTGACGATCGACCGGTGGCGGTTGTCGAGCGCACCCGCCTGACCGATGCTGGGTCGATGGTCACTTCTCGCAGGATCGCGGCCGCGTTCTTCGGCCTCGCGGCGGGTCTCTTCCTCGGCCGCGCGCTCTTCAAGTGGATCCTCGACCTGCACGGCGCCTGGGAATGGGCGCCGATCGTCGCCTTCGCGCTTGTCGGCTGCGTGCTCGGGGTGGTCTCCGAGCTCGAGCGGGAGGCCGACCGCTCAGCCGGGCGGCTCGACCGCGCCGCGCCAGATGAGCCTGCCTGACCGGAGGAGCACGGTGGCGATCGGCTCCGCGGGATCGCATGGGTGGTGGGTGGTCAGGCACTGGTTGAGCCACACGCCCTCGACGACGCTCGCGAGCGCGCAGGCGACGTCATTGGCCGTGGTGCCCTCCCGGAGCGTCACGCCGAAGTGGTCGAGCGCGCCTGTGATCGCCTGCTCGAGCGCATCGATCGTCTGCGCGTGCTCGTCCATGCTGGGGCGGCTGACCTGCGCGCTCCACAGGCCGTACGGGACGGCGCTGAGCCACAGCGCCCACAACGTGCCGTAGTCCAGGGCCGGCTCGGCGCCGTGAACGGGGCCCCGCGCCGACTCGGCGGCGAGGAGGCCGTCGATCCACGCGTCGGCGGTCGGGAAGGCGGCGGGAGCCGGGTACTCGATCTTCTCGATCCAGTCCTGTGCGCTCAGCGCGAGCGCCATCGTCTCGGCCTGGAACGCAGCCTGGCTGCCGAACAGGTTGCTGATCGCGCCGCGCGTCTTGCCATCGTGCGCGGCGACCGCGTTGGCGTCGAGCCGCGCGAACGGCCCGACCGCGATCGCGTGGTCGTCGAGCGACTCGGAGTCCTTCTTGATCTGCTCGAGCGCGACGAGCTCGCCGATCTCGACGTAGCGCCGGCGCGCCTCCTGCTTCGGCAGCGTCGAGCGACGCGGCTGATGGTTCTCGGCTATGACCCTGGCCTCCTCCGTGAGCGTGCGTACCGTCCGTACGGAAGTCTAGTTGACTTTCCGAGCTTACGTACGTACCGTACGTATCTCCGTACGTACCGTACGTACGCTTCGAAAGGACCCCACTGTGTCAGCTCCGGACGCCATCGTCTGCGCTGGTCGCCGTGCGCTCACGCGTGCCCAGGCCCCCAGCGCGAAGCAATGGGCGATCACCCTCGTCGCCACCGTCGCATCGACGTACACCCTCGACGCGGTCGCAACCGCGTCAGGCGTCCTTCTCGCGGCGTCCGCCCTCTTGGCCGGCGCCGATCACCGGCTCGTCATCGTGTTCCTCGCCGCGACCTACGTCATCTGGGCGGCCGGCCTGCGCGCGAACCTGCGCGCGAACTGGACGTTGCTCGAGGAGACGGGGACGAGCACGAACGCGCTGTCGAAGGCCGGGCATGACCTGCTCCGGTCGCGCGGGCGGCGGGCGCGCCGGCTCGCGTCCGCGGTCGGCTACGTCGGCACCGAGCTCGCGAAGGAGGTGCCGTACTACACCGGTGCGTTCGGCGCCGCCGTCCTCAGCGACTCGGTCTCCTCGACCGACGCGCTCATCTTCCTCGGCGGCGCGAACCTCGGCGCCGCCGCGTACGAGTACGGGCTCGCCGGGATCACCGGGACGTTCCTGCGCCGCCGGTCGGTCCACGCGTCGTTCGACAGCGACTGGGTGCCGAAGGAGTACCTGACGGACTACTACAGCGCGGTCGAGCCGGACGAGCTCGAGACGATCGCGTTCTTCGTCGACGCGATCAAGCAGGCCGAGCCCGGCGAGCCGCTGCTGTTCTTCGGCGTCGGCCCCACGCTCCATCACGTGTTCCTGGCCGCGGGCCGCGCCTCCGAGATCCACCTGGCCGACTACCTGCCGGCGAACCTGCGATGAGATCCAGCGATGGCTCGACGGCGACCCGGACGCCCACGACTGGCGGCCGTTCGTCCGCTACACGCTCGAGTGCGAAGGACTCACCGCGCCGACCGACGAGGAGATCCGCTCGCGCGAGGAGCTCACGCGCGCGAAGATCACCAGGCTGCTCCAGGTCGACGCGCGCCACCCCGCCCCGCTCCCGGAGCAATACGGCACGGTCGTGAGCGCGTACTGCGCCGACTCCGCGACCGCCGACCGGGCCACGTGGCAGACCTACATGCGGCACATCTCCGGGCTGGTCCGCCCCGGCGGCACCTTCATCACCGCCGCGCTGCGTCGCTCGCAGGCCTATCTGGTCGGCGGGAAGCCGTTCCCGAGCGCGAACGTCGACGAGCACGACCTCGACGCGGTCCTCGCGGGCGGCTTCCCCGCCCGCACGATCGAGGTGCGCGAGCTCGCCGCGCAGGAGTCGCACGGCTACGCGGGCATCGTCCTCGCCTGGGCGCTGCGCGAGCACGCGACCGCCGCGGCCGACCACGAGATCGTCCGCGGCTTGCGCTCGGGCATCCGCCTCACCGGGCGAAACGCTCAGGCGCCGTCACGCTGACGCGGAGCGTCGTGCGCACGAGGCCGTCCCGAGCCAGGTGTGAGGATTGCGGTCCCAGCACCATCCGAGCTTCGGCCGGTCCTCGCTGATCCAGAACGCCGGCACGCGCTGGTCGCCACGCCGCGATCCTGCCATCGAGAAGCCCCAGTTGGTGGCGATGACCTCGGGCTGCTGCAGTACCAGGGCGATGCCCTCGTCGAGCGTGAGCGGAGAGCGCCCGGCCTCGAGGATGGTGCGAAGCGCCTCCTCGGGCCGGACGTTGCGACTCTCGCTGCCGAGGTCGACGTCGATCGCGACGTAGGCCGGCGCCTCCGGGAGGTCCACCGCGTCGATCGGGACAAAGCCGTCGAGGTCCTGCGGCTCGAGGTGACCGAGGACAACCGGCTGCCCGCGCCGCTCGACGCGCGCGGCGGCAGCCGCCACCGGCACAAGATCGCGCGACATCGCAAGCACCGACCGCTCCGGCGGCTCGGGCAGGCGCGCGACCTCGACGACCGCTCGGAACTCCGCTTCGTCGCCGGCGACACCACGGTCGAGCAGCGCCTCGACCTGCTCGTCGAACGACAGCGTCATCATCTCGACCACGGTGCGCGTCCTAGGCCGCAGCGGCGACCTTGCGGCGGCGGCGGGCCTTCGGCGCGGCCGGCTCCACGAGCGCGCGCAGGAAGTCGCCGGTGTGCGAGTCCGCGATCGCGGCGACCTCCTCGGGGGTGCCGGTCGCCATCACGTAGCCGCCCTCGTCGCCGCCCTCCGGGCCCATGTCGATCAGGCGGTCGGCGACCTTGATCACGTCGAGGTTGTGCTCGATCACCACGACCGTGTTGCCGGCGTCGACGAGCCGCTGGAGCACCTCCAGCAGCCGCTGGATATCGGCGAAGTGCAGGCCGGTGGTCGGCTCGTCGAGGATGTACAGCGTCCGCCCCGTCGCCACCTTCGAGAGCTCGGCCGCGAGCTTGACGCGCTGCGCCTCGCCGCCGGACAGCGTCGTCGCCGGCTGCCCGAGCCGCATGTAGTCGAGCCCGACGTCGTGCAGCGTCTGCAGCCGCCGGCGGATCTTCGGGATGTGCTCGAAGAACGCGAGCGCCTCCTCGATCGGCATCTCCAGCACGTCGGCGATCGTCTTGCCCTTGAAGCGGATGTCGAGCGTCTCGCGGTTGTAGCGCTTGCCGTGGCACTGCTCGCACGGGACGTACACGTCGGGCAGGAAGTGCATCTCGATCTTGATCTGCCCGTCGCCGCGACAGACCTCGCAGCGCCCGCCCTTGACGTTGAACGAGAACCGCCCGGGCTTGTAGCCGCGCGCCCGCGCCTCCTGCGTCTTGGAGAACAGGTCGCGGATCTGGTCGAACAGCCCGATGTAGGTCGCCGGGTTCGAGCGCGGAGTGCGGCCGATCGGCGACTGGTCGACGCTGATGATCTTGTCGAGGTGCTCGAGCCCGCGAATCCGCTTGTGCGCGCCGGGGCGCATGCGCGCCCGGTGCAGACGGTTCGAGATCGCCTTGTAGAGCACGTCGTTGACGAGCGTGGACTTGCCCGAACCCGAGACGCCGGTGACGGCGGTGAACACGCCGAGCGGCACCTTCACGTCGACCGACTTGAGGTTGTGCTGGGTCGCGCCCTGGACCTCGACGTAGCCGGACGGCTTCCGGCGCTTCTCCGGCACCGGGATGCTGCGCGTGCCGGACAGGAACTGGCCCGTCAGCGACTCCGGGACCCGCATGACCTCCTCGGCCGTGCCCTCGGCCACCACGTGGCCGCCGTGCTCGCCCGCGCCCGGCCCCATGTCGACCAGGTGGTCGGCCGCGCGCATGGTCCCCTCGTCGTGCTCGACCACGAGCACGGTGTTGCCAAGGTCGCGCAGGCGCTTCAGCGTCGCGATCAACCGCTCGTTGTCGCGCTGGTGCAGGCCGATCGACGGCTCGTCGAGGATGTACAGCACGCCGACCAGCGACGAGCCGATCTGCGTCGCCAGCCGGATCCGCTGCGCCTCGCCGCCCGATAGCGTCGCCGACGCGCGCTCCATCGACAGGTAGCCGACGCCGACGTTGTCCAGGAACGCGAGCCGCTCGTTGATCTCGCGCAGGATCAGCTTGGCGATCGCGCGGTCCTGGTCCGACAGCGCCAGCTCCTGGAGCCACTCCAGCGCCCGCCGCGCGCTCATCGCGGTGTACTCGTGGATCGGGATCCCGCCCACCTTCACCGCGCGCGACTCCGGCCGCAGCCGCGCGCCCTTGCACTCCGGGCACGGCCGCACCGACATGTACTCCTCGATCTTGTCGCGCGACCAGTCCGAGTCCGTCTCGCGATAGCGGCGCTCGAGGTTCGTGATGATCCCCTCGAACGTCGTCATGTACGACCGCTTGCGACCCATCCGGTTGCGATAGGAGACGTACAGCTTGTCGCCGTTCGTGCCGTACAGGAACAGGTTCTGCTGGTCCTCGGTCAGCTCTTCCCAGGGCGCGTCGACGTCGACCTCGTAGCGCTCCGCGATCGCCTGCGTCATCTGCTCGTAGTAGCTCGTCGCGCCGCTCGCCCACGGCAGGATCGCGCCCTCGTTGAGCGACAGCGACGGGTCCGGCACCACGAGGTCGGGGTCGATCTCCATCTGCGAGCCGAGCCCGGTGCAGCGCGGGCAGGCGCCGTGCGGTGAGTTGAACGAGAACGACCGTGGCTCGAGCTCGGGCATCGAGATGCCGCAGTGCAGGCAGGCGAACCGCTCCGAATACGTCGTGACCGTGACCATCGAGTCGTCGCGCGGGACGCTCTCGATCTCCACCATGCCGTCGGCCAGCGCGACCGCGGTCTCGACCGAGTCGGCCAGCCGCTTGCGCAGGTCGCGCCGCATCACCAGCCGGTCGACCACCACCGAGATGTCGTGCTTGTACTTCTTGTCGAGCACGATCTCGTCCTCGAGCAGGCGCAGCTCACCGTCGACCTTCACGCGCGTGAAGCCCTCGCTGCGCAGCTCGGCCAGCTGCCGGCCGTACTCGCCCTTGCGGCCGCGGACGATCGGCGCCAGCACCATGAACCGGTCGCCGTCGTCCAGCGCCATGATCTGGTCGATGATCTGCTCGGCCGACTGCGCGGCGATCGGCCGGCCGCAGTTGAAGCAGTGCGGCTTGCCGATCCGCGCCCACAGCAGCCGCAGGTAGTCGTAGATCTCGGTGACCGTGCCGACGGTCGACCGCGGGTTGCGCGAGGTGGTCTTCTGGTCGATCGAGATCGCCGGTGACAGCCCCTCGATCGAGTCCACGTCCGGCTTGTCCATCTGACCGAGGAACTGCCGTGCATACGCCGACAGCGACTCGACGTAGCGGCGCTGGCCCTCGGCGTAGATCGTGTCGAACGCCAGCGAGGACTTGCCCGACCCCGACAGCCCCGTGATCACGACCAGCGACTCGCGCGGAAGCACGACCGTGACGTCCTTCAGGTTGTGCTCGCGGGCGCCGGAGACGACGAGAGAGTCAGAACGGGACATAAGACCGCACTGATTCTAGGCGGTGCCGCGGCGGGAAAAACGAACACCTGTTCGCGCGGCGGCGAGCATGTGCCAGTTTGCGGGAGGACTTGCTCAGACGGCGCCGACGAAGACGCCGGAGTCGGCCAGCTTCGCGCGCAGGTAGCGCAGGAACGGCTCCACGCGCAGCTCGTCGCCGGTGACCCGGCGCAGCAGCTCGCGCGGCGGGAACTTGCGGCCGTGGGAGTGCACGTTCACGCGCAGCCACTCGCGCAGCGGGGCGAAGTCCCCCTGCTCGATCAGCGCGTCGAGGTCCGCCACGTCGTCCTGGAGGCGCTCCCACAGCTGCGCGGCCATCAGGTTGCCGATCGTGTACGTCGGGAAGTAGCCCAGCATCCCGGCGCTCCAGTGCACGTCCTGGAGGACGCCGTCCGCCGGCCCCGGCACGGTCAGCCCGAGCAGCCGCTCCATCCCCGCGTCCCATGCCGCGGGCAGATCGTCGACGGTGAGCGAGCCCTCGATCAGCGCCAGTTCGAGCTCGAACCGGAGGACGATGTGGAGGTTGTAGGTCGTCTCGTCGGCCTCGGTGCGGATCAGCGACGGCTGCACGGTGTTGACGGCGCGGTACAGCGCGGTCGCGTCGAGCCCGTCGACGGCCTCCGGCAGCGAGTTGCGGATCTGCGGCAGCAGCCACGTGCAGAAGGGCCGCGAGCGGCCGATGAGGTTCTCCCACGTGCGGCTCTGGGATTCGTGCATCCCGAGCGACACCGCGTCATCGAGCGTGGTCCGGAACAGCCGCGGGTCGACGCCGGCCTCGTACAGCCCGTGCCCGTACTCGTGCAGCGCCGAGTACAGGGCGACGGCGAAGTCGCTCTCGTCGTACTTGGTGGTCAGCCGGACGTCGGTGGGCGCGATGCCGGAGGCGAACGGGTGCATCGCCGGGTCCAGCCGCATCGAGTCCGGGTCGTAGCCGATGCCCTCCAGCACCTCGAGCACCGCGATCCGCTGCGCCTCGGCGGAGAACGTGCCGTGGAAGGCGCCGTCGTTGCGCGGCTGCTCGCGGTTGCCGGCGGCGGCGACCAGCGGCACGAGCGCGTCGCGCAGCTCGCCGAGCAGCGGGCGCAGCTCGGCGGTCGTCAGGCCGGGCTCGAAGTCGTCGAGCAGCACGTCGTAGGGATGCCCGTGGCCGGGGAAGCACTCGACGTAGCGGTGGCGCAGCTCGACGTTGCGCTGGAGCGCATCGCGGAAGTGGGAGAAGTCGTTGGCGGCGCGCGCCTTCAGCCACGACTGCTGGCCGAGCGCCCGCGCCCGTTGCATCTCGGCGGCGAGGTCAGCCGGGACGCGGACGGACTTCTCGAAGTCGCGGCGCGCCCACCAGATCAGCCGGGAGTCGTCGGAGTCGGGGTCCTCCCCTGCCGCCCACAGCTCCAGCGCGTCGAGCTCCGCGCCGAGCGCCGGATCGGTCTCGCGCGCGTGGATTACGCGCGCGAGCGTCGCGCCGTGCTCGGCGCGCGCCTCGCCGCCGGCGGGCGGCATCATCGTCTGCTGGTCCCAGAACAGCAGGCCGCCGATCGCGTGCAGGTCGCTCAGTTCCGCCATCCGGACGCGCAGGGCGTCCAGCTCTGCCGGGCGCGCGCTCACTGGCCGGCCCGGTTGTACACGTCGTCGAGCAGCGTCTCCGGGTCGGCGAGCGCGAAGTGCTCGGCCAGGTAGCGCGCGGTCTCCTCGCGCGGGGTCCCGCTCAGGGCCATGTTGAGCGCGATCAGCCGCGCGCCGGCCTCGTCGCCGTTCTGCGACGCCGGCTCCTCGGTGACGGGCGGCTCCTCCGCGACCGGGGCGGGCGGCGGCTCCGCGGCCGCGGGCGGCTCCTCCGCCGCGGCCGGCGGCTCGATGGCGCCGCCGGGCGCCTCGGCCACCTGCTCGTGCAGCTTCGCCAGGCCCTCGGTGAGCCGCTCGCCGCTGGTGCGGAGCGCGTCGAGCAGACTTCCGAGCTCGCGCTCGAGCTCGTCGAGGCGGCTCAGCATCCCGCCTGCGGCCTCCTGCACGCGCCCGATGTGGTCGCCCGCCTGGCGGCCGGCGTCGGCGCGCAGCTCGGCGGCGCTCGCCTCGGCCGCCTCCAGGATCAGGCGGACCTGCTCGGACGTGCCGGCCGAGAGCGGCGACGCGGCCGCAGGCGCGGCCGGACGCGCCTTCAGCGCGTCGAGCTCGTCCGCCACGCGCCGCAGGTGGTCGTCGACGGCCGCCGGGTCGTACCCACGGCGGCCCACCGGGAAGTCATGGCGCTCAATTGCGTCTCGATCCACGGCGCTGAGCATAGTCACGCGGCCGGTGCCAGACGTGCGGTTGCGCTAGGCGAGGGCCGTAGGCTTGGCCGATGAGTGGCCGCTGGGCATTCGCGCTGACCGTGGTGGCGTTCGCATGGGGCGTCGCGCTGATCGTCGCCGCATTCGTCGCCCCGGCTTACAGCGTCGACTCCGGGCCCGGCGGGCAGCAGACCACCACCACGCTCGTCGACGAGAACGGCATGGGGGTGCTCATCGTCGTGTCGATCCCGGCGGTGATCGCCGCGATCGTGTGGGCCGTTCTCCATCGCCGCCGCAGGACCGGGCGGAGCGCCCGCGCAGCGTGGGTGCTCGTGGGCGTGCTCGGCGCGTTCAGCGTGCTGTCGCTCGCGAGCATCGGGATCTTCATCCTCCCCGTCGTGGCGATGCTCGCGCTGGCGGCGAAGCTGACGCCGTCACCCGCCCTCGGGTAGCCGCACAGACCCGTCGGCTGCGCTCGCGATCAGGCCGTCGCGCTCGAGCCCGGCGAGCACGCGCGCCCGCCGCTCGCCGGTGATCTCGGCCGGAGGTGGTACGCCGGCGAGCAGCGCGGCGACGATCCGGCCGCGCGCCCAGCGGTCGGTGTCCTCGAACCGTGCCGCGCCCCGGCGCCGCGGTGGCGGCGCGACCGGACCGCCGGCCGCGTGGGCGGCGCAGCCGGCACGCACCGGGCACTCCGGGCACAGCGGCGCGCGCGGGCGGCAGACGGTGGCGCCGAGCTCCATCATCGCCTGGTTGAACGCCGCCGCCTGCCCGGCGGGGACCAGCGCCTGCGCCCGCTCGACGACCGCCGCGGGCCGGCGCACGCTGCCGTCGAACCGCTCCAGCACGCGCCGCACGTTCGTGTCGACCGCCGCGTGCTGCGCGTCCCACGCGAACGAGGCAACCGCCGCCGCGGTGTACGGGCCGACGCCGGGCAGCTCGGTCAGGTCGGCCGGCCAGCCGTGCTCGGCCACCCGCCGCGCCGCGGCCTGGAGCGCGAGCGCCCGCCGGTTGTAGCCGAGCCCGCTCCAGGCGGCGAGCACGTCCCGCGGCGCGGCCTCGGCGAGCGCATGCGGGTCCGGGAACCGCGCGAGGAACGCCTCGTAGTAGGGCACCACGCGCGCCGCCTGGGTCTGCTGGAGCATCACCTCGCTGACCAGCAGCGCGTACGGGTCGCGCGTGGCGCGCCACGGCAGCGGGCGCTTGACGCGCGCGTACCAGTCGAGCAGGGCGGTGGTGTCGAACGCCATCGGTGGGCGACGGTATCGGCCGGGAACGTCAACTGCGGCTGGGTAGGGAAGCTGGGATTTCAGCCCGCTCCATTAATGCCGCAGTTGACGTCCCCCGCGGCGGGTACCTTCGCCATGAGATGTCATACGGACGGCTCGAGCAGAGCGACGGCCGCTGCCGGCTACGGTTCACCCGCCGGCTCGCGCATTCGCCGCAGCGGATGTGGCGGGCGCTCGTCGATCCCGAGGAGATCGCCGCGTGGTTCCCGACGACGATCGACGGTGAATGCGTGCCCGGCGCGCCGCTGCGGTTCCAGTTCCGCAAGGGAGAGGGGCCGCCGGTCGAGGGCGAGATGATCGCCTGTGATCCGCCGCGGCTGATGGAGTTCCGCTGGGGCGACGGAGACACGATGCGGTTCGAGCTCGAGCCGGACGGCGACGGCACGGTGCTGACGCTGATCGACACGTTCGGCGACCGTGGAAAGGCGGCGCGCGACGCCGCCGGCTGGCACATCTGCCTCGGCGCGCTGGTTGCCCGCTTCGGCGGCGAGGAGGTCCACGAGCCCGCGGCCGATCGCTGGGAGCAGGTCCACCAGCACTACGTCCAGCGCTTCGGCTCCGGGGACTAGAACGTCCATCGGGTCGGGCTGGTGGCGAACTCGCGCTCGATCAGTCCGAACACCGACTGCGGCCGCACGCGCACGATCGGGTTCTCCGCCGGGTCGGGTGGCGCGTCCGGATACTTGCGCGCGTACGCCTCGATCAGCGCGGCGAGCGCGTCAGGCTCGGTCTCCAGCTCGGCCGTGCCGTGGACGATCACCGGGTCCTCGCCGTCGGTGTGGACGGTGCAGCGCGGGTCGGCGCGCAGGTTGCGCGCCTTGCGCGACCGGCCGCCGGTGCTGAACCACAGGCAGCGGTCGAGCCACACGGCCCACACCGGCATCACGTGCGGCGCGCCGCCGGGCGAGATCGTCACGACCCAGTAGCGGAGCGCCTCGGACAGGCGCTCCTCGGCCCACGAGAAAGGCAGGAGACCGTCGTCGGAGGCGGAGATGCCGTAACCCGGCATGTAAGGGCGGGCGGCCGTCGGATCCATGCGCATCCGATCATGACGAAGCCCACAGGTGGATGACGGCGTGCGCGCGGAACGGCCGCCACGCGTCCGCGACCTCCGGCTCAGCGCCGAGCCGGGCGAGCGCGTGGCGGACGCCGAGGTCGGTCGGCAGCCACGCGTCCGGATCGGCGAGCGCGCGCATCGCGACGTACTCCGCGGTCCACGGGCCGATGCCCGGCAGCTCGAGCAGCCGGCTGCGCGCCTCGGCCGCGTCCTCGCCAGGCGCGAGCCGCAGCTCGCCGGCCGCCAGCGCCCCCGCGAGCGCGGCCAGCGCGACCTGGCGCGAGCGTGGCATCCCCATCGCGCCCGCCGCCTCCGCGACCGCCTCGGGCCGTGGCCACGTGTGCGTCAGTGCGCCGTCGGGCTCGGGCAACGGGTCGCCGGCCGCCGCCACCAGCCGGCCGGCCAGCGTGCGCGCCGCGGCGATCGACACCTGCTGGCCGAGCACGGCCCGGATCGCCAGCTCGCCGCCGTCGACCGTGCCCGGCACCCGCAGCCCGGGGCGACGCGCCACGAGTGGACCGAGGACCGGATCGTCGCGCAGGTGCGCGTCCGCGGCCGCCGCCGCTTCGGCCGACCCGGCCAATCGCCGCGCCGCCGCGTCCGCGCCGCCCAGCTCGATCACGCCGTGCCCGCCGGGAACGCGCACGGTCCGCCGGAACGACGCAGGCCCTGCCTCCTCGATCCCGGGCACGGCGCGGGCAGCCAAGAACGCGCGCGTGTGTTCGAGCATGGCCTCGAAACGTGTCACGCCCGTCAACCGTGAGCGCGTTGAGACAACTCAACACCCCAGGTTCCGCCAAACGCGCGTACGATCGCGCGGTTCGCAGCCGGCACACGGCTCATTGGGGGCCGGTCCGCCGGCCGGCCCCCACTAGCTTGCCGCGGCGGCCTCGTCGAGCTCGCGCCGCAGCTCGCGGATCTCGTCGCGCAGCTTCGCCGCGTATTCGAACCGCAGTTCCTCGGCGGCCGCGAGCATCTCCTCTTCGAGCTCGACGATCGTCGTCTCGATCTCGTGCGGTTCCATGTCGACGCGCTTCTCGCGCCGGCGCCGGCGCGACTTGGGGACCTTGCTGTCCCCCATCAGGAACTCGCTGATGTCGGAGATGCCCTTGACGATCGTCTCCGCCGTGATGCCGTGGTCGATGTTGTACTGGACCTGGATCGCGCGCCGGCGGTCGGTCTCGTCGATCGCCTTGCGCATCGCCTCGGTCTGCTTGTCGGCGTACATCAGGACCTTGCCCTCGATGTTCCGCGCCGCCCGGCCGATCGTCTGGATCAGCGAGGTCTCCCCGCGCAGGAAGCCCTCCTTGTCGGCATCGAGGATCGCCACCAGCGACACCTCGGGAAGGTCGAGCCCCTCGCGCAGGAGGTTCACGCCGACCAGCACGTCGTACTCGCCAAGCCTCAGCTCGCGGATGATGTGGATCCGCTCGAGCGTGTCGATCTCCGAGTGCAGGTAACGGACCTTGAAGCCCATCTCGAGCAGATAGTCCGTGAGGTCCTCGCTCATCTTCTTCGTGAGCGTCGTGACCAGAGTGCGCTCGTTGCGCTCGGTGCGCGCGCGGATCTCGCGCATCAGGTCGTCGATCTGGTTGCGCGTCTCGCGCACCTCGACCTCGGGGTCGACGATCCCGGTCGGGCGGACGATCTGCTCGACGATCTTCGCCGAGTGCTCGCGCTCGTACGGCCCCGGGGTGGCGGAGACGAACACGAGCTGCGGGCTGATCGTGAGGAACTCCTCGAACGTCTGCGGGCGGTTGTCGAGCGCGCTCGGCAGCCGGAACCCGTAGTCGACGAGCGTGGTCTTGCGCGACCGGTCGCCCTCGTACATCGCGCCGAGCTGCGGCACCGTCTGGTGCGACTCGTCGATGAAGCAGACGAAGTCCTCGGGGAAGTAGTCGATCAGGCAGTACGGCCGCGCGCCCGGCGGCCGGCCGTCGAGGATCCGCGAGTAGTTCTCGATGCCCGAGCAGAAGCCGACCTCGCGGAGCATCTCCATGTCGTACTGCGTGCGCTGGCGCAGCCGGTGCGACTCGAGCAGCTTGCCCTCCGCCTCGAGCTCGGCGGTGCGGTGGTTGAGCTCGCGGCCGATCTCCTCGACCGCGCGCTCCATCGTGCCTTCCTTGACGTTGTAGTGCGTCGCCGGCCAGATCGCGACGTGCTCGAGGTCGTCGACGATCAGCTCGCCCGTCAGCGGGTCGAAGTGCTGCAGGCGCTCGACCTCATCGCCGAACAGGAGCGCCCGGAACGCGGTCTCGGCGTACGCGGGGAACACCTCCAGCGTGTCGCCGCGGACCCGGAACGTGCCGCGGCCGAGCGCGGTGTCGTTGCGGTTGTACTGGAGGTAGACGAGCTTGCGCAGCAGCTCGTCGCGGTTGACCTCGCCGCCCTTGAGCAGGATCTGGCAGTTGTCGTTGTAGGTCTCCGGCGAGCCGAGGCCGAAGATCGCCGACACCGACGCCACGATCACGACGTCGCGGCGGGCGAACAGCGCCGCCGTGGCGGCGTGCCGCAGCCGGTCGATCTCCTGGTTGATCGCCGAGTCCTTCTCGATGTACAGGTCCTTGCTCGGGACGTACGCCTCGGGCTGGTAGTAGTCGTAGTACGAGACGAAGTACTCGACGGCGTTCGACGGGAAGTACGTCCGGAACTCGTTGCAGAGCTGGGCGGCGAGCGTCTTGTTGTGGGCGAGCACGAGCGCCGGCCGCTGCAGCCGCTCGATCGTCGCCGCCATCGTCATCGTCTTGCCGGTGCCGGTGGCGCCGAGCAGCGTCACCCCGCGCGCGCCCGACTCAACCCCGTCGACGAGACCGTCGATCGCCTGGGGCTGATCGGCTGTCGGCGAGTAGACGGCGTCGAGCTTGAAGGGCGGCATAGACCATTCACGATAGACACCGCCGCGGACCGCCTTCCAGGCGGCTAACCCCCCAGCGCGCCCGCGATCTCGGCGACGGTCGCCGTCCGGCCGACGTTCGTCAGCGCGTAGTTGAGGCCGACGTTGTGCCACTCGTCGTTCACCGTCGACGTGCCGTCGCTGACCACGACGACCTCGAAGCCGGCGTCGGCCCCATGGCGGGCCGTGTGCTCGATCGACATGTTCGTCCACGCCCCGCTGATCACGATCGTGTCGGCGCCGAGGCCGCGCAGGAGCGTCTCGAGCGTGGTGGCGTAGAAGCCGTTCATCCGCATCTTCTCGACGACGAAGTCGCCCTCCTGCGGCTCGAGCCCGTCGACGGGGGCGGCGCCCCAGCTCCCGCGCACGAGCGCATCCGCGGCCTTCACTCCTTGGAACAGCGGCGCGTTGAGCTTCAGCCCGGCCGAGCCGGCCTCGACGATGTAGTGGATGTGGATGACGGGCATCCCGGCGCTGCGCGCCGCCGCCGCAAGCGTCTTCACGTTCTCGACCACGTTCTGGCTGGTCGCGTGCGCGGGCGCGCCCGAGTCGGCGAACGCGCCGCCCTCGATGATGATGTCGTTCTGCAGGTCCTGGATGATCAGCGCGGCGCGCCGCGGGTCGATCCGGAGCGGGTCGGCCTCAGCCATGCGGTACTCCTCCTCAGCGGTGGTAGGGAAGGCGGGCGGACGCCACCTTCGTCTGGATGCGGTACACCGACGTCGAGCTCGGGATGAACAGCGTGCGCCAGTCCGAGCCGCCCCATCCGAGGTTGCCGACGTTCTCGGGGATCTCGAGCAGGCCCAGTTGCTCGCCGCGCGCGTTGATGATCCAGACGCCGCCCGGGCCGGTGACCCAGATGTTGCCGCGCTCGTCGCACTTCATCCCGTCGGGGATGCCCTCCTCGACCACGCCGTTGCCGATCTCGTCGAAGAACAGCCGCCCGTTGGAGAGCGTGCCGTCGGCGGCGACGTCGTAGACCTTGATCAGCGCGTGGTGCGTGTCGTTGATGTAGAGCAGCGACTCGTCCGGCGAGAAGCACAGCCCGTTGGGCAGCTCGAACTCGTCCTCGGCGACCGCGAGCTCGAGCTCGCCGCCGCCGGCCGGGATCCGGTAGACGCCCTGGAAGTCGAGGTCGTGCTCACGCTCGACGCCGAAGACGGGCACGCGGCCGAACCACGGATCGCTGAAGTAGATCGTCCCGTCCGAGCGCGTCACCACGTCGTTCGGGCTCTGCAGCTCCTTGCCGCGGAAGTGCGACGCGATCGTCTCGCGCGTGCCGTCCGGATACTCGCGCACGAGCGAGGAGGTGACGTGCTCGCAGACGAGCAGGTTGCCGTCGGCGTCGTAGACCATGCCGTTGCACTTGTTCGCCGGGCGCATGACCTCCTCGACGCCGTCGCGCTCGCTCCAGCGCCGGCGGACGTCGCCGGGCATGTCGCTGAAGAGCAGGAACTCGCCCTCGGCGTTCCAGATCGGCCCCTCGGTGAAGATGAACCCGGTCGCCAGCTGCTCGACCTCGCTGTCGGTGTCGAGGAGCTGCTCCAGCTCGTCGGCCTTCAGGACCACGGTCATGCCTTCCCCTCTCCCCCGGTTCGACGCAGGCGCGCGATCCTAACGGTAGGGTCCCGAGCGCGGCGGTAGGGAACGTTCTGGCGGAGTGCGTCCTGCGGGGGGTGTGCGAGATGTTGTCCAAGTTCGCGAAGGTTCTGATCGCGATGATGGCGCTGCTTCTGGCGGGCGTCGCCACGGGTGCCTCAGCGGCGCCGCCGGACCCCGAGCATCCCTGGCGCTACGACCACTGGCCGCAGCAGCAACCGTGGCAACAGGACCGGCCACCATCGACGCTCCAGCTCAGGCGAGAGGCACCGCCGGCGATCGACCCGCAGGACTGGACGAACCCGGACAACATGACGTGGGCCGACTACTCCAGGCCGCCGGCCACGAACTGGGCCGACCCCGCCGTCAAGGGGTCCAAGCGCACGTTCAAGGGCGCGCTGGTGCTGCTCGACTATCCCAATCAGCCGTTCGTGGTGACCCAGCCGAAGGGCTCGACCGTGTTCGCGAACCCGAGCGCCGAGGCCAACGGCGTCCCGCGCGACCAGGTCGCGCAGTTCTACGAGGACTTCCTCAACACGCCCAACGCGCTCAACCGTGGTCACACCTTGCACGAGTACTGGATGGAGGACTCAGGCGGCCGCTATGGGGTCGAGTTGACCGCGTTCGGCCCGTACACGATGCCGGGCAAGGACCACGAGTACGGCATGGAGTTTCAGGCGGGCACCGCATGCCCGGCCGGCGACACCTGCAATCGGAACATCCGGACCGACGGCCGCGCCGCGTGGGTGGCGGACGCCGGCAGCGATGTCCCGGCCGGCTTCGACTTCGTGTTCTTCCTCAGTGCCGGGCAGGACGAGTCGTCGACGTGGCAGGAGTTCGGCCCGATCAAGTTCCCCACCAAGGAAGCGGTGACCGACGACTTCGGGCCTCCGGACGAGGCCCTGCCCAACTGGGCCCGCACCCGCTACGTCGAGTGGACCTCCTGGGCGTCGGGCTCGAGCCTCTGGCCCAACGCGGGCGGCGGGTCGTCAACCCAGGCGGAGAGCTCCGGACAGGGGACGTACGCCCACGAGCTCAGCCACATCCTCGGCATCGGCGACAACTACAACAACCCGTTCGGAGTTCCGCCGCGGCGCGCGTACACCGGGATCTGGGAGATGCTCAGCCGCGGCAGCTTCAACGGGCCGGGAGGCCCGCACAGCCGGTGGATGATCCCGCCGACCGGCGGCGGTTCGATGGGCGCGCAGCACATGCTGCGGAACAAGATCAAGCTGGAGATGGTCGACGAGGCCAACGTGCTGCGCCTGTCACGCGAGGCGCTCGACGAGTCCGGCGTGGTGGTCGCGAGCGTCACAGCCCGCGAGATCCAGCCGGGCAAGACGGCGCTGTCCGGGATCAACGTCGCCTATGAGACCGGCGACAAGAGTCCGGCGTGCGACGTCAACAGCGATCCGATGTGCGACGGCGGCGGCTATGAGAACTACACCGTCGAGGTCGTCGACCGGATCGGCGCGGACTCGTTCACGCCCGACTCGGGCGTGCTCCTCGCGAAGACCAAGAACGAGGACCGAGCACCGTTCGAGTGGGTGATCGACGCCAACCCGCAGGACATCGGGATGACCGATTACGTGCTGCCCGACGGCACGGCCGTGCCGATCACGATCGGCGACTACCGGCAGCTCTCGGACGCCCTCTTCCACGCCGGCGCCGGCTCCGGCAGCGAGTTCGAGTACGTCGACGAGCCGAACCGGCTGCACTTCTACGTCCTCGACGTGCACCGCGACCGCGCGGGCGTCCTCTCCTACACCGTCGCCGTGCGCTCCCTGGACGGCTCGGGACCGCAACGGCGCGGCGTGAAGCTGCTGCCGACGGCGGGCGTGCCGACCGGCGACGGCTGGGCGAGATGCCGGTTCCCGCTGCGCAACACCGGCAAGGCGTCGGTCCCCGCAGGCCAGCATCCCGAGGATGTCAGCGGCCACCTCCGCTCGGACGTCTATCGCCTGTCCGCCAAGACCGACAGCCGCGGCTGGTCGGTGTGGCTGCCGAACCAGCTCGCGACCGCGGCGTTCGGCAAGACGGTCAACGCCACCGTGTACGCGAAGCGGGAATCGGGCCACCGACTCGCCGCCATCAAGCTGACCGCCACGTCCGAGAGCGAGCCCGCGAAGACCGACACCGCCACTTGCGTGGCGCTCGCCCGCTGAGATGAGACGATCATCCCGATCCGAATGGAAGCGAGAGCGGTCAGCGAGCTGTCGGTCGCACTGGTCAAGGGGATGCGCCTGGCGCATCCCGAGTCCGTGGTGGTCGATCGGAACGGGGTCAGTGACGACCGCCGGTTCTTCCTGATCGCCGCGGACGGGCGCCAGTACGACGCTCGGCTCGGCCCGCTCCAGGCGGTCGTGCCGACGCTGGACGAGGACGGATGCCTGGACCTCCGCTTCCCCGACGGCGACACGGTCTCCGGGCCTGTGGCCCTGGGCGAGCGCACCTCGGGCCGAGTCACCTGGGACGCAGACCGGCCGATCGCGGGCCAGCGACTCGTCGGGCCATGGTCCGACGCGCTCTCGCAATACCTCGGCGAGCGGGTCGAGCTGCTGGAGGCGGTCGAGAGCCGGCGCGCGATCGACGTGGCTCCGATCACGCTCCTGGGCGACGGCTCCGTGCAGCGGCTCGAGCGCGAGCTCGACACACCGCTGGGCACGCGGCGCTTTCGCATGACCGTGGCGCTCAGCGGTCTCGAGGAACACGAAGAGGACACCTGGTACGGCCGGACGCTCGAGATCGGCGGCTGCCGGCTCCGAGTCGACGGCCCGGTCCCGCGCTGCGCCGCGACCACCCACGATCCGCGCACCGGCGTGCGCGATCACGCGACGCTGCGAGGGATCGTCGCGTATCGCGCGCCGATCGAGCTGCCCGACGGGAGCGTCGTCAAGGCGCCGTTCGGCGTCTATGCGAGCGTCGAGCGCCCGGGCCCGATCCGGGTGGGAGACGCCGCTCGCCTGCTCCCGGAGGGTTCATGAGGCTCGAGCCGCTCTACCGGATCCGGTTCACCTATCCAGAGAGCTGGATGGTCAGCCTCGACGGCGGCTGGGAGCAGCACCTGTTCCTCGCCGAGGGGCGTTGTGAAGGCGTCATCAGCGGCCGCTTCCGCGGCGCGAACTTCCCGCGTCGGCAGGGTGCGGCTGGGCCGTTTCGGCCGGACTTCCGCGCCGTGATCGAGACCGAGGACGGGCCGACGATCATGTTCGAGTGCCACGGGTACGGGCGCGCCTACCCGCCTGGGCGTCGCCAGATCGTCGGGGCTGTCTTTCACTCCAGCGAGGCTGACCAGTACCGGCGGCTCAACGATGCCGTCTGCGTCTGTGTCGGTGAGGTCCGCGCGCCGGCCGACCCTGCGCAGCCGGAACCCGATCTCGTGCTCGACGTCGCCGAGCTGATCTGGGAGCCGATCGCCGACTAAGAGGCCGGCGCGCGTTGTCGTGGCGCGGCCGCGACGATCGCGTCGCGCAACTGTTGGAGCGCCGCCTCCCGCGCCCCGGCCAGCGCCGGCTCGTCGTTCACGGCGGCGGCCTGCACCGCGACGCCGCGCGGCGCGTCCGCGCACTCGCGCGCCACGGCGGCGAGCACACTCGGATGCCGGCCCCACGGCCCGCCGACCAGCACGACCGCCGGATCGGTCAGCGCCACCACGGCCGAGAGCACGCCGGCCACGGCGCGGGCCAGGACGGTCCGGACCTCGGCGGCCGCTTCGGTATCCGGCTCAACGGCGTGCAGCAGCGCCGGCACGTCGATCGCGGTGGAGCCGGCGCGGCGGAGGCCGAGCGCGGCGAAGACGTCCGTCAGCCGCATCGCCACGCCGCCCGGGCCGACCGTCACCACGTGCGCGATCTCGCCGGCCAGCCCGGCGTGACCGCGCCGCACCTCGCCGTCGGTGAGGACGGCGCAGCCGAGGCCCTCACCGAGAAACAGGTAGACGAAGTCCCGTACCTCGGCCGCGCGACCGTGGCTGTGCTCGGCGCGAGCGGCCCAGTTGACGTCGTTGTCCACGGTGACGGGGCCGTCGACCAGCTCGGCCAGCACGGCGGGCGCGTCGAGCGCGCCGAGCAGGAACGGCGCATCCGGCAGCTCGACGAGCCGCCCGCTCTCGCGGTCCACGGGATCGGCGGCGCTGACGACGGCGAGCCGGAACCGGCCGCCGACCTCGCCCGCGACAGCTCGCAGCGTCCGGGCGACCTGCCCGGCCCCGGGCGCACGGGTCACCGGTGCGCGCGACTGCGCGACGACCTCACCGTAGACGTCGACCGCCTCGGCCACGATCCCCTCGGGCGCCAGGCTGGCGACCAGGGCGCAGCCCGTCGTGGCGGGCAACGCGTAGTAGGTGCCGATCCGGCCGCGCCCGGTGGTGCGCTCCCCGGTGTCGACCACGGAGCCGGTCGCGCTCAGCCGCCGGACGCTCTCCGAGACGGTGGGCTTGGACAGGCCGCTCGCAGCGGCGATCTCGGACCGCGTGGCCTGCCGCTGCGACATGAGCGCGCGCAGCACGTGCTCGTCGGACAGCGAGCGGAGGAGCTCGAGAGACGGTTTGGCCGGGGCCATCGAAGCATTCTAGGAAGGACTCTTGTTTAAAGCCGAAGTGGCTGATACCTTGCACTTCTAGTAAGGAGTCGTTCCTAGAGGAGAGCTATGACCGCCCCCGCCACATCCACCACGCAGGCGCCGCCGCTTCCGCACTGGGAGAGCACCCCGGAGGACCTCAAGGCCGCGACGCGCGAGATCAAGGCGGCGATCCGCACTCGCATCGAGGCGTCGGGCCGCACGGTCGAGGAGATCTGGTCCGTCGTCACGGCGCAGCTGACCGAGCGGGTGGAAGAGATCGAGGACGCCAAGCGGCGCGGCGAGACGGTCTGGCCGGTGATCGACTACGCCGACATCGAAGCCGGCACGGTCTCGCCGGAGGCGGTCGAGCACCTGCACCGTCGTGGCTGCGTCGTCGTCCGCGGCCACTTCGAGCGTGACCAGGCGCTCGCTTGGGACCAGGGCATCCTCGACTACGTCGAACGCAACGGCTTCTTTGACGCCTACAGCGGCCCCGCCGACGACTTCTTCGGCAGCGTCGGCTCGCGTCCCGAGATCTACCCCGTGTACTGGTCGAAGGCGCAGATGGAGGCGCGCCAGAGCGACCGCATGGCGCGCGTCCAATCCTTCCTCAACCACCTCTGGACCTACGAGTCCGACGGCGTGCAGTGGTTCGACCCCGACCAGGACTCGCTGTACCCCGACCGCATCCGCCGTCGCCCGCCGGGCGCGACCTCCGGCGGCCTCGGCGCCCACCTCGATCCCGGCACGCTCGACCTGTGGATGACGAGCGCCTACCAGCAGGCCTTCCGCCACCTGTTCGACGGCTCCGTCGAGCAGTACGACCCGTGGGACGCCTCGCACCGCACCGCCGGACCGACGTATCCCGGCACGACCATGACCTCCGTGTTCCGCACCTTCCAGGGGTGGACCGCGCTGTCAGACATGGCGAGCGACCAGGGCGTGCTCCACACCGTGCCGATCCCCGGGGCGATGGCGTACCTCATGTTGCGCCCGCTGCTGTCCGACGTGGCCGAGGACGACATGTGCGGCACGACCGTCAACCAGGTGTTCCCGGCAGTCGAGACGTGGCACCCGCTGCTCATGCGCGCCCTCAGCGCCATCCCGGACGTCCAGGCCGGCGATTCCGTCTGGTGGCACTGCGACATGATCCACAGCGTCGCGCCGGTCCGCGACCAGCAGGGCTGGGGGAACGTCATGTACATCCCGGCCGCGCCCTGGTGCCCGCGCAACGAGAAGTACGCCGCCAGCGTCCGCGAGGCCTTCCTCAACGGCGACAGCCCGAGCGACTTCCCCGAGGAGCACTACGAGCGCAACTGGCCCGACCGCTTCCAGCCCGAGCAGCTGAACGACACGGGCCGACGTGGCCTCGGCATGCGCTGAGCGCCGCAGGCTATCCCGGCGCGTGAGTCTCGCCGAGCGTGCGCTCGAGGTTCTCGAGCGCGCCGGTCCAGCCTTCCTCGTGTGAGCGGACGGCGTCTTCGCTCCACAGGCCGCTGTTGGTGAGGCGGACCGTGGTGATGCCGTCGGCCTCCTCGAAGTCGAGCTCGATCAGCTGCCGCGTGTCGTTGTCGTCCCAGATCCACGTGAACGCGAGGCGGTTAGGGGGGTCGATCTCCGTGTACTGGCCGCCGCCGCCGTACTCGATGTCGGTGTGCGGGTTGCGCATCACGACCCGCACGGCGCCGCCGATGCGCAGGTCGACCACGGCCTCGGTCGTCTCCCAGTCGTGCTCGACGTGCCACCAGCGGCGCATCACCTCCTCGCTGGTCCACGCGTCGAACACCGCCTGGGCGGGCGCCTGGAACGTGCGCTCCATCCGCAGCGTCGTGCTCTCGCTCATCGACCGGGCTCGCGTCGGCGTCGCACGCGCAGCATTATCCAGCCGCGCGCCGCCAGCAGCCCCACGCCGGCGGCGGACGCCGATGGCAGGAGCTCCTCGAGCGGCAGGCCTCCGATGTGCGCGATCACGCCGCTTCGCCGTACTTGTCGTGGAAGTCCCACCACTGGTACGGCGGGGTCTGCGGGTAGCCCTCCGGCGAGTCCTCCCACTCCTCCTGGCGCCCGAGCGCGGTCATGTCGAGGTAGGCCCAGGTGGTGCCCATCGCCTCGTCGCCGCGGCTGTTGATGAAGTAGGTGCGGAAGACGTCGTCGCCCTCGCGAATGAAGGCGTTGGTGCCGTGCCACTCGTCGACGCCGAAGTCGGCGTCGAAGTTGTCGGTGAGCGTGTACCACGGGATGTGCTCCCAGCCCATCCGCGCCTTCCAGCGCTCGATGTCCGCCTGCGGCGCGCGCGAGACGAACACCAGCGTCGTGTCGCGGGCGTTCAGGTGGGCGAGGTGGGCGACCTGGTCGGCGAGGAACGAGCAGCCGCCGCAGCCGCGCTCGGGGAAGCCGTCCACGCCGGACTCGTAGAAGAAGCGGTAGACGACGAGCTGGCGGCGACCGTCGAACAGGTCGAGCAGGGTGGCGGGGCCGTCAGGACCTTCGAACGCGTAGTCCTTCTCGACCGCCATCCGCGGCATCCGCCGGCGCTCGGCGGCCAGCGCGTCGCGGGCGCGCGTCAGCTCCTTCTCCTTCACCAGCAGCTGCGCGCGGGCGGTCTCCCACTCCTGAGGAGACACGATCGGTGGGGCGTTCATCGGGACTGTTCCTCCTTGAGGTACTCGTCTACGACGTCGAACAGGCGCCCCCAGAGGGCGCGCTGGTGATCCA
Organism: uncultured Solirubrobacteraceae bacterium; assembly: GCA_963792385.1. Classification (GTDB taxonomy): domain Bacteria; phylum Actinomycetota; class Thermoleophilia; order Solirubrobacterales; family Solirubrobacteraceae; genus DASSUW01. The sequence goes on from CAWBVZ010000007.1 coordinate 1,315,998, forward strand.
TCCAGTCGGCTGCCTCGCTCATCACCTCGGGTTCGAGCGAGAGCCGGTGCGTCCGCCCCTCGATCACGCGCGTCACGACGCCCGTCTCCTCCAGCACCTTCAGGTGCTTGGAGATCGCGGGCTTCGATACGCCGAAGCCGCTGGTGGCGTCGCCCACCGTCGCCGGGCCTGCGGCGAGGCGCTCGACGATGCCGCGGCGAATCGGGTGCGAGAGGGCCTTGAACGGATCGTTAACCACTGGGTTAACAGTATCCGACCCCAAGCCTCAGAGAGTTCGGTTAGCCACACCCTCGACCGTTAGAGCGACGCGCAGATCGTGTAGCCGACCGCATCCCTTGCACCGAGGCCGGCGTGTTTGACAGCGGCCATCCAGCCCGTCGGGATGTCGCCGTTCTCGGGGTTCGTGCCGTCGGCTTCCAGCGGGTGGCTGACCATCAGGACCTCGTTACCACCGAACCCGACGAACCCTGCGCCGCCGCCGGTGGCCCGCTCGCCCGGCAGGCACTGAAGAACGACCGAGCAATGGATGTTCTGCGGCAAGTCCTCGCAGGCCAGCACGGTTCGCACCACCACGTTGGTGGCGCCGGGCGCGCCGTCCTTGCCGGGCGCACCATCCCGTCCGGCTGCCCCCGCCGGCAGCGCGCCAGGCTTGAAGTCCTTCGGCAGCAGCGAGGCGTCCTTCACGTCCGAGGAGCGCACGGCGTTCTTCCTGAGCTGCGTTGCGCCGACGCTGTTCGCCGGGATCGTCAGCGCGTACGCACCGCCGCTCAGCGCGAGGAAGACCGCCGTCACCGACAGGACGTTTGCGAAGGTCAGGTGTGAACGCATCGGCCGACGGTAGGCCCGTCGCCGCGGCGGCGAAATCCGTGAGACCACTGAACTTTGCGCGCCCGGACCGCGGGCAGAGGCGGTCGCCTTACGCAGGCCCGGTCGACCCGCGCACGACAAGCTCCGGGGCCGGCGCCACGTACAGCGGCGGCTCCTCGCCGGCGATCGCGGCGAGCAGCGTCGCCGCCGCGACCTCGCCGAACTGCGCGTAGTCGATCCGCACGCTGGTGAGCGGCGGTGAGGCGAGCGCGGCGAGCGGCGAGTCGTCGAACCCGGTGATCGAGAGCTCCCCAGGGACCGCGACCCCGTGCGAGCGCGCGGCGGCGAGACCGGCGGCGGCGAGCAGGTCGCTGCCGTAGACGATCGCGGTCGGCCGGCGCTCGCCCGCCAGCAGCGAGACCGTCGCGGCCTCGCCGGACTCGGAGTGGGCGACCGGGCCGGGCTCGACGCCGGCCGCGACGAGCGTCGCCCGCCACACGGCCAGCCGCGCCTGCACGTGCTCGTAGTGCGCCGGGCCGCCGACGAAGGCCACGTGGCGGTGCCCGAGCTCGAGCAGGTGCGCGACCACCTCCTCCATCCCGCGCGCGTGCTCGGTCTCGACCGACGGGAACGGGCACGGGGACACCGGATGACCGGCGACGACGACCGGCAGGCCGGCCGCGGCAAGCGGCTCGAAGCGCGGATCGTCGAGCTCGACGTCGCAGAGCAGGAAGCCGTCCACGCGCCCCGCGGCGGCGAGCTGCTCGTAGGCGCCAACGTCGACCTGCTCGGCCACGCGCAGCACGAGGTCGTGGTCGTGCTGCGCCAGCGTGCGCTCGATGCCCGCCAGGAAGCGCACGAAGAACGGGTCGACCTCGAGCTGGTCGACGGACCGCACGAGCAGCAACCCGATCGCGCGCGCCCGCGCTTGGGTCAGAGCGCGCGCCGATGCGCTCGGTCGCCAGCCCAGCTCATCCGCCGCGTCGAGGATCCGCCGGCGCGTCGAGTCCGCCACCCCTGGCCGGTCGTTGACCGCGAACGACACCGCCGCCGACGAGACTCCCGCGCGTGCGGCGACGTCGTCAATCGTCGGCCGGCGCGTCCGTTCGAGTCGTGAATCAGATCGTTTGGCCGGGGGCATGCAGGGGGTATCGTTCCACAACGGGACTTAAGCGCTTAAGCAGACGAGTGGGAGGAGATCGGCTGTGAACGTCAAGCGAGCGGTCGCCGCCGGGGCAGTGCTGGCGGCCACGATGGGAGCGGGCGCGGCTCAGGCCGCCGCCCCAGAGCTGTCGACCACCGATCAGCTCAAGGCGCGGCGCTACGTCGCCGCGGGAGACAACGCCTACGTCATGGGGTTCCAGGACGGCAGGTTCTACGCGCAGGGCTGGCACGTCACCGGCGAGATGGGCGGCGTGTGGTCGCAGCCGCTCAAGCTCGTCGATGGTGTCTGGTTCGGCATCGACGGCCAGTGGCTCGGGCCGGCGACGAAGTTCACCAGTGGCTGGGGCTACACCCGGATGGAGTTCCCCGAGGCGTCGGGGCTGAAGGTCAGCCGGACCGACTTCGCGCCCGACGGCCGCCGTGCCGCGCTCTTCGGCCTGCGCCTGGAGAACCGCGGCGCCGCCAAGACCGTCAACGTGATGGTCGACGCGCACTCGGAGGTGATGTCGCACTACCCCTGGGCGTGGACGACACCCAACTCCGGTGACTTCAACCTCCCCGACACCGGCGCCTTCAGCGGCGGGGCGCTCGAGTTCCACGACACCGGGACGCCGCATCCCAACGCCGGCGCACACGACTGGGTGGCGCTCGTCGGCTCGAACGCGAGGCCGGACGGCGGCGAGGCAGGCCCGGGCCACTGGGGCTCGCAGGCGGCGCCCGTCATCTGCACCGCCGAGAGCCAGTTCTACTGTGACGAGGGCCCGTTCGGTAAGGGCACCGGCGGTCAGCTGCGGTACCGGCTGACGATCCCGAAGCACGGCGACCGAACCCTGTGGGTCGCGGCAGCCGGCTCGGACAAGGGCACGGCGGCGGCGCGCGCCGAGCTCGATGCCGCTCTGGACAACCCGGCGCGCGCGCTCGCGGCGAAGATCGCGTCCCGCGAGCGCCTGGCGCGCAACACGCGGCTGTCGCTGCCGGGCGACCGGCAGCTTGCCGCGGGCATCGAGTGGGGCAAGCAGAACATCGCCGACCTCACCCAGCGCGCGGACGACCTGCGCATCCGCAACGTCAACGAGGGCAAGGACTACCCGCCGGCGATCGGCACCGTGCCGCACGCCCGCTGGATCGGAGCGGGCTACCCGGATTACCCGTGGATCTTCGCCACGGACGCCGAGTACACCGCGTTCGCGTCGGTGACGGTCGGCCAGTTCGAAGCCATCAAGGACCACGCGAGGGCTCTGCGTGACGTCTCGGTGATCCTGAACGGCGATTCGGGCAAGGTGGCCCACGAGATCGTCGGCGACGGCTCCGTGTACTACGGCAGCCTCGACAACCCGGGCAACACGGACGAGACGGCGAAGTTCCCGAGCCTCGTCGCGCTCATCTGGCGCTGGACCGGCGACGACCGATTCCGGGACGACCTCTATCCCTTCGCCGTGCGCAACATGCACTACATCACCGAGAAGCTCGACGCCGACGACGACGGCTGGCCCGAGGGTCTCGGCAACGTCGAGCGCGCCGGCATGGGCGAGGAGAAGCTCGACAACACCGTCTACACGATCCGCGGGCTGTACGACCTCGCCGACCTGGCGCGGGCCAAGCACGACGACGCCACGGCGGCGTGGGCCCGAAGCCACGCGCGGGACATGCAGCAGCGCTTCGAGGCGGCGTGGTGGTACACGCCCGCGGCGCAGTACGCCGACTCGCTCGACGACCCCGGGGATGTGCAGGTCTTCCAGAAGCACTGGATCGGCTCGACGCCGATGGAGGCAGAGCTGACGCGCGACGGCCGGGCGGATCCCGGGCTGGCGAGCCGCGAGCACGGCACCGCCGCGCTGATCGGCCGCGAGGACCCGTGCTACTCCGGTGAGCGGCCGTACAACCGCGGCCTCTTCCACACCGGCTGCGGTGGCGGACCGACGGGCGCGGGCGAGCGGTCGATCTTCGGGCTGAACACCGCGATCCAGGCCGTCGGCGAAGGCAACTACGGGCGGCTCGGAGCCGGTCAGCAGAAGCGGTACACCGACGCCGAGGTCGAGCCGATGTTCGGCGAGCCGTACAGCGGCGGGGACGAGGTGCACCACACGCCCGGGACTCCGGACGAGCAGCCCGGGGCCTCGCCGGAGATCTTCCCGTCGCCGGACTTCGACGCCGCAGGCCCGCGCGACGCGAACATGGAGCGTTGCACGCGCTGCCGCTCGATGGTCATGCAGGCGTGGAACCAGTACGGGACCATGTGGCCAGTCGTGCACCAGCAGCTCGGCGTGCGCCCGGACCTTGGCCGCGACCTCCTGACGGTCGTGCCGCAGCTGCCGTCGGCCGCCCCGATCGCCGGCGAGGACATCCGGCTCGGCGACGGCCGGCTCGACCTGATCCGCGCCGCGCGCGAGGGCAACCGCTACGTGACGAAGGTCGACGCGTCGCACGCGCCGATCAAGCGGCTGCTGATCGGGCACACGCTGCCGGGCGACGCAAAGGTGACCGGCGTGCGGCTCGATGGGCGCCGGGCCGACTGGGACGCCCGCCGCACGAACCGCGGGCTGGAGGTCACAGTCAAGGCCGGCCGCGGCGAGCACGAACTGGTGGTCAGCGCGGGCTGAGACCGTCCCAGTCGTTCTCGAACGCCCAGCGCGCGCCGACCGTCCAGGCCTGAACGCGATTGGAGAGGGCAACCGGTTCGACCGCTCCCCCCCGAGCTACCGCATACAGCTCGGGGGAGCGGCCGAGCTGGTCGAGCGCGGCCAGCACGCCGCTGCGGACGCGCTCGGCCTCGGCGTGCCGGCCGGCGCGGCGCAGGCCGCCCCAGCCGAGCCACGAGTCGAACGGCCACACCGCGCCGCGGTGGTAGTGGTGCGGGCCGAACACCGGTGAGTCCGACGACAGCGTGCGCAGGCCGAAGTCGGTGAGGATGTCGGGGGAGCACAGGCGCTCGGCGGCGGCGTCGCGCGCGTCGTGGTCGAGCGCGCCCGCCCACAGCAGCCAGCCGAGCTGCGAGCCGGCGCCGGGCACCGGCCGGTCGCCGGCCTCGATCGCCATCACGTCCGGCGTCAGCACTTCCGACAGTCGTGCGCGCACCGCGCGCGCCTTGTCCTCCCAGCCGCCGTCCGGGTCGAGCCCGGTCAGCGCCTGCAGCGCCGCGTGGGCGACGGCCTGCGAGTCCACATCGGCGAGCGGCGCGTCCGGCGCGGTGCCGTCGGGCCGCAGGATCCCGCCGCCGTAGGAGGCGGTCGGATCGGACGTGTCGCGCCACCCCTGCTGCATCAGCGCCGGCCAGTCGCCCGGCACGTGCCGGACGAGGCCGCCGCCGCGCTCCAGCGCCCGGTCGAGCCAGCCCGCAGCCGCCCTCCACGCGGGCTCGAGCTCGCCGGCCAGCCCGGCCGCGCCCGCGTTCGCCATCAGGACCAGGAACCACGAGGTCGCGTCGGCGGTGCCGTAGTAGGCGAACTCGCCGTGGTCGGGCCAGCCGAGGTCGAGGAACCCCTGCGGTGCCCGGTCGCGGAACTCGTGCCCGATCTTGCCCGGCTCCTCGCACGTGCCGGGAACCTCACGCGTGCCCTGGCGCGCCGCCAGCGCACGCAGCGTGGCCTCGACCACGCCTGGTGCTTCCGGGGCCACCTGGAGCGAGCAGATCAGCGAGTCGCGCCCGAACAGCGCGTTGAAGCGCCCCGGATCGCCCGCCTCGACCGGCGGGGTCGACGCGTACGGCCAGCCCTCGTCCGAGAGCAGCGGCTCGAGCCCCTCAACCGACATCGATCACAGCACCGCTCCACGGCGCGAGCGCGAGCGCGCCGTCGACGCGCTCGCCATCACGTGCGCGGTCGGTGGCGACGAGGATGGAACCGCTGAGCCCCTCGACCGTGACCGGCGTGTCCGAGAGGTTCAGCGCCACCGCTGTGCCGTCGCCGCGCCGCCATGCCCACGCGCCGTCCGGTGCCGGCAGCGTCGCGTAGGCGCCGCTGTGGAGGTCGGGGCGGTCGCGGCGGAGGGCGATCAGGTCGCGCACGAGGTTGAGCACCGAGCCGGCGTCGGCGCGCTGGTCGGCGACGTTGTGGGCGCCGGCGTCGCCGAGCGGCAGCCACGTGTCAGCGGCGTCCGTGAAGCCGGCGCCGGGGCCGCTCGTCCACTGCATCGGCGTGCGACAGCCGTCGCGCCCCTCCGGCACCGGGTCGAGCACGCGGTCCGGCGGGATCTCCACGTCGGGCATCCCGATCTCGTCGCCGTAGTACAGGAACGGCGTGCCGCGCAGCGTGAGCAGCATCAGCAGCGCCGCGCGCGTCTTGGCCTCGTCGCCGCCGGCCCAGCGCGTGACGAACCGCCCGGCGTCGTGGTTGGAGCCGGTGTAAACCGGCCACGACGCCTCCGGTAGGCCGGCCTCCACGCCCTCGACGATGGTGCGCAGCTGATCGGCGTCGAGGTCCGCGTGCACGAACAGGAAGTTGAACGCCATGTGCAGCTCGTCCTCGCCCGCGCCGTAGAACGGGAACAACTGGGCGAGCTCGAGCACGTAGGTCTCCCCCACCAGGATCCGGTCCGGGTTCGCCACGCTCCGCCACCGGCGCAGGACGTCGTGCACCTCGGGGCGGTTCATCGAGTAGACGTGCCGCCAGCCCCACTCCTGGATCTTCGGATGGTCGTCCGGGCCGGCCGGCGGATCGTCGCGCAGCTCGCGGTCCTTGATGATCGCGTGGCAGACGTCGATCCGGAAGCCGGCGACACCGCGCTCGAACCAGAAGCGCAGGATGTCGTCGAACTCCTCGCGCACCTCGTCGCTCCACCAGTTGAGGTCCGGCTGCGCGGGCAGGAAGTTGTGCAGGTAGTACTGGCCCGAGCGCTCGTCGAACGTCCACGCGGGGCCGCCGAACGTGGACTGCCAGTTGTTCGGCAGCGACCCGTCCGGCTTCGGGTCGGCCCAGACGTAGTAGTCGCGGTAGCGCGCGTCGGGGCCGGTCAGCGCGTCCTGGAACCACGCATGCTGGTCGCTGGAGTGGTTGGGGACGAGGTCGAGAAGCACGCGAAGTCCGCGCTTGCCCGCCTCGGCGATCATCTCCTCGAGGTCGCCCAACGTACCCAGTGCAGGATGGACCCCGCGATAGTCGGCCACGTCATAGCCCCAGTCGGCGTTGGGCGACGGCATCGTGGGGTTCAGCCAGATGCCGTCCACGCCCAGCCACTCGAGGTGATCGAGATGATCGATCACGCCTCGGAGATCGCCGACGCCGTCGCCGTCGGAGTCCGCGAAGGAGCGCGGATAGATCTGGTACAGGACGCCGTTTCGCCACCAGGACATGGCGGCGCAGGATACGGAGGACGGGCGCACCTCGCAGATAGCCCGAGCGCCCGGGCCACTACGCATTCCGGGGCCGCACCGGGTACGTTCCTCACCACACCATCGGACAGAGGGGGAGCTCGTGTCCAAGAGACTTGTATTCCTGCTGTGCGCCGCACTCGCATGTGCGGTTCTAGTCGCCGCGTGCGGCGATGACTCGGACTCGGCCGGCGGCGCCGGCACCGAGGAGACCGGTAGCACCGAAGGCGTGAAGGCCGTCGACCCGGCGTCGATGGACGGCGCCAAGGGGGAAGTCACCTACTGCTCCGGCAAGGACACCTCGGGTGACCTCAAGGAGACCATCGCCGAGTTCAACACGGCGAACCCCGACCTCCAGGTCAAGCTCGTCGAGTTCCCGGAGGACGCCCAGCAGCAGCACGACCAGTTCGTGCAGCGGCAGAAGGCGAAGTCCGGAGACTGCGACGCGTTCGAGGAGGACGTCGTCTGGACTGCGGAGTTCGCGTCCCAGAAGTGGCTGATGGACATGTCGGACTACATCGAGACGCGCGACGACTTCGTCCCGTCGACGCTCGAGACGGTCACGTTCGACGGCAAGGTCTTCGGCGCCCCGCGTGCCTCCGACGCCGGCATGATGTACTACCGCACCGACCAGGTGAAGGAGTTTCCCGCCACGTGGCAGGAGCTCTACAGCGAGGCCGCGAAGGGCGATGGCCTCGTGTACCAGGGCTCGGCCTACGAGGGCCTGACGGTGGACTTCCTCGAGTATGCGTTTGCGGCCGGCGGCTCCGTGATCTCCGAGGACGGAAAGAAGTCGACGATCAACTCGGAGGAGAACATCGGGGCCCTGAAGTTCATGGTCGACGGCATCAAGGACGGCGCTGCGCCCAAGGCCGTGACGACGATGACCGAGGAGCCGGCCCGCCGCGCCTGGGAGGCCGGCAAGGCGACGTTCATGCGCAACTGGTCGTACTGCTACGCGCTCTCGCAGAAGGCACCGAAGGTCAAGGGCAAGTTCGCCGTCGCGCCGTACCCGGAGTACGAGGGCGGCGGCAAGGCGGCGGTCCTCGGCGGCCACAACATGGTCATCTCGGTCTACTCGAAGAACCCGGGCGGAGCCCTGAAGTTCATCGACTACGCGACCAGCCCGGAGCGGATCGCCAAGAACGCCTCCAAGTACTCCAAGACCCCGACGATCACGGCCGCGTTCGACGACCCGGCGGTCAAGAAGGCGATGCCGTTCGCCGCGGCGCTGAAGGAGGGCGTCGAGAACGCCAAGTCGCGTCCGGTGTCTCCGGTCTACCCGCAGATCTCGGAGGCGATCTTCAAGAACGTCAACGCGGCGCTGTCGGGCTCGACCTCTCCCGAGGATGCGCTCAAGCAGGCCGATACCGACATCAACAACGCGTTGGCCACCTTCTAGGAGCCGACGTTGGAAGCCGCCTCCATCAAGGCCGGCACGCCCACGGGGCGGCGCTCTCGAGGAACCTCGGAGCGCCGCCTCGCGGCGTACATGGTCTCGCCGTCGCTGCTGCTGATCGCGCTCGTGGCGGCCTACCCGATCGCCTACGCGGTCTGGCTGTCTCTCCACGAGTACAGCGTCCGCGTCGCCGGGCTGTCCCGCTGGGCCGGCTTCGGCAACTACTCGAAGGCGCTCCAGGACCCCGAGTTCTGGGATGCCGTGCGGAACACCTTCGTCTTCACTGCGGGTTCGGTGATATTCGAGGTCATCATCGGGATGGGGATGGCGCTGGCGATGCACAGCGCGTTCCGCGGCCAAGGCCTGCTGCGCACGGTGGTGCTCGTGCCGTGGGCGGTCCTGACCGTCGTCACCGCGATGATGTGGCGGACGATCTTCGACCCCACGCTCGGCCTCGTGAACTCGGTGCTGGGCACCGACATCGTGTGGCTCGGCGAGTCACCCCAGGCGATGATCGTGATGATCATCGCCGACGTCTGGAAGACGGCGCCGTTCATGGCGTTGCTCCTGCTCGCCGGGTTGCAGGTGATACCCGGTGAGATCTACGAGGCGGCGAAGGTCGACGGAGCCACGATGTGGCAGCGGTTCAGCAAGATCACGCTGCCGCTGCTGATGCCGGCGCTGCTCGTCGCGCTGATCTTCCGCACGCTCGACGCGCTGCGGATCTTCGACCTGCCGTTCGTGCTGACCAAGGGCACGCACGGCACCAACACGCTGTCGCTCGAGGCGTATCAGACGTTCACAGCGAACAACATCATCGGGTTGGGCGCCGCCTTGGCGGTACTCACGTTCCTGATCGTGATGGCCGTCTCGTTCCTGTACATCAGGTTCGTCGGCGGCAACATCCGCGGCCTGGCGGAGGAGTGACGATGGCTACCCCAGCAATCGGAGCAACCGAGCCCGCCGCGACCGTCACCCCGAGCACGGCGAAGAAGCAGAAGGCGCCGGCAGGGCCGAAACCGCCGTGGTGGCTGTGGGTGTCGATCGCAGCGATCGTCATCTTCTGCCTGGCGCCGTTCTACTGGCTGGTCAACGTCTCGCTCAAGACCGGGCCTGACCTGTCGGGGTCGGCGATCGTGCCGCCGAACCCGACGCTCAGCAACTACCAGTCGGTCCTCCAGGACGACGACTTCATCCACGCACTGCTCAACAGCGCGATCGTGAGCCTGACCACCACGTTCCTGGCGCTGATCGTGGGCTCGTTCTGCGCCTACGCGCTCGCGCGGCTGAGGTTCCCGCTGAAGTTCGCGCTGCTGGCGCTGGTCCTGTCGATCACGACGTTCCCGCCGATCGCCATCGCGACGCCGGTGTTCAAGCTGTGGTCGGACATCGGGCTGTTCAACACGCTGCCGGGCCTGATCATCCCGTACCTGACGTTCGCCCTCCCGTTGGCGATCTACATCCTCGTGTCGTTCTTCAAGGAGATACCGAAGGACCTCGAGGAGGCGGCGCTGGTCGATGGCGCGACGCGCTTCCAGGCGTTCTACAAGATCGTGATCCCGCTGGCGGCCCCAGGGCTCGCAACAGCCGGGATCCTGACCTTCATCGCCGCCTGGAACGAGTTCCTGTTCGCCGTCACGCTGACGTCGACCCCGAAGGCCCGCACGGTGCCGGCGGCGATCGCGTTCTTCACCGGCTCGACTGAGTTCGAGGAGCCGTTGGGGACGATCAGCGCAGCGTCGGTGCTCATCTCGATCCCGTTGATCCTGCTCGTGTTGCTGTTCCAGAAGCGGATCGTGGCGGGCTTGACGGCCGGAGCCGTCAAGGGCTGATGTCCACGCCGCTCACGGCGGCCGTCTTCGCCCTGGTGGGCGTGGCGGCCGTCGTGGGCGTCGCGTGGGTGTTCTTCCTCGTCGGCCGCTCCGAGGACCGCGATCGTGCCGAGGCGGCCGCGAAGGCGCGGCCGCCGGAGCCCGAGCCCACCCACACCCACGACCACGACCACGACCACGGACCACTCGGCGGGCAACGGCCGGATCGCGCGTGAGCGGCGGCGGCCGATGCCGCCGCGCCGACCTCAGCGGTAGAAGTTGCGGTCCCAGCGATGGCGCTTGAGCGCCGCGACCTGCTCATCCGGCAGCCCGCGGCCGTCGCCGATCGCGGCGTTGCGCTCCACGTTGCGCACCGTCCGCATCCCCGGGATCGCGGCGGACACCGCGGGGTGCGAGAGCACGTAGCGGAGCGCGGCCTCGGGTAGCTGGTCGCGCTCGATCGCGAGGTCGTCGAGGATCGCCTGCACGTGGTCGGCGACCTGTTGCTTGCGGTCATCGCGGAAGTAGTGGTTCCGGAAGTCGCCGTCAGGGAACTCGCTGTCGGGGCCGATCCGGCCGGTCAGCGCGCCCTCGTCGAACGGCACGCGGGCGAGCACGCCGATGCCGCGCTCGGCGCACAGGTCGAGCAGCTCGTCCTCCGGTGACTGGTCGAAGACGTTGTAGATCACCTGCACCGTGTCGACCGCGCCGCTCTCGATCAGCTTCAGCGCGTTCCCCGGCTCGTGGTCGTTGATCGAGACGCCGAACGCGCGGATCTTGCCCTCGGCCTTGAGTGCCTCGATCCCGGCGAGCCAGGACCCGCGGCCGACCCAGTCGTCCGACCACACGTGGAACTGCTGCACGTCGATCGTGTCGAGGCCGAGGTTGCGCAGGCTGCGCTCGGTGCATCCGCGCACGTAGTCGGCCGGGAACGCTTCGTCGGGATCGATGCCGTCGGGCGCCGGCCAGCGGCGGTTCATCGGCGGGATCTTGGTCGCGACGACGATCTGCTCGTCGCGCTCGCGCACGACGCGGCCGACCAGCTCCTCGCTGTGCCCGTCGCCGTAGGCGAGCGCCGTGTCGATCAGCGTGACGCCGAGGTCGACCGCGCGGTTCAGGGCCTCCAGCGACTCGTCGTCCTGCGCGCCGAGCCACAGGCTGCCGCCGATCCCCCACGCGCCGTAGCCGATCTCGGATACCTCCAGGCCGGTACGGCCGAGCTTTCTCTGATTCATCAGAGCCCGAGCTCGGCCCGGTACTCGCGCCGGTAGTCGCGGCGGGCGCTCAAGACCTTCGTGACGTACGCGCGGGTCTCCGGGAACGGGATGTGATCGGCGACGCGGAAGCGCTCCCCGCGATCGGCCGCCGCGCGCCACCACTCGTCGACCTTGCCCTCGCCCGCGTTGTAGGCGGCGAGCGCCAGCGCCGTGTTGCCGTGGTAGTGCTGGAGCAGGTAGCGCAGGTACCAGGAGCCGTAGGCGATGTTGATCTGGGGGTCGGCAAGGTCGCCCTGGTTGAACCGCGTACCGCCGGACTTGCGGGCGATGTAGTCCGCCGTCGACGGCATCAGCTGCATCAGGCCCTTGGCGCCGGCGTGCGAGGTCTGGTCGCGGAAGCGCGACTCGACGTAGATCACGCCGGCGATCAGCGTCGGGTCGAGCTTCTTGTCCTCCGCCTGCTGGCGGATGACGTCCTCGTGGCGGAGCGGGAGCTGCAGCTCCTGCACGGCCTTGTCCGCCCACGGCTTGACCATCAGCAGCACGACGACAGCGGCCACGAGCGTGGCGGCGAGCAGCATCAGCCGGCGCCGCAGCACGCGCGCGCGGCTCCGCCGCGGGCGGCGGCGGGCGGTGCTGCGGGTCTGGGCGTGCGCGCTCATGAGGTCAGCTTTGCAAGGACGGACGACAGCTTCTGCTCCAACTCGTCAAGAGAGCCGGAGTTCTGGACCGCATACGTCGCACGTTGCGACTTCTCCTCCTGGCCGAGCTGCCGAGCTGTCCGCTCGTCGACAGCTTCGTGCCCGCGTGCGGCGGCGCGCTGCGCCCGGATCGCGTCGTCGGCGACGACCGCGATCGTCGCGTCGAACGCCGACTGCAGGCCGGCCTCGAACAGGAGCGGGACCTCGACGACGAGGGCGGGCGGCGGCGGCACGTGGCTCGACTCGACGGCGCGCCACTCGGCGATCCGCTCCCCCACCTTCGGCCAGATCAGCTCCTCCAGCCACGCGCGCTCGTCCGGATCGGCGAACGCGCGGCGGGCGACCGCGGGGCGGTCGACGACGCCGCCGGGCGCCATCTCGTCGCCCCAGCGCGCCACGACGGCGGCGTGCACCTCCGGGTCGCGGTAGAGCTCGTGGACCACGTCGTCGGCGGACAGCGTCGCAGCGCCGATGCGGGCGAGCGCGGCCAGCGCCTCGGACTTGCCGGCCCCGATGCCGCCCGTCAGCCCCACGAACGGCGGTGCGCTCAGGCGGACTGCTCGGGCTCCTTGGCCTCGGCCTCGGGCTCTGCCTCGGCCTCGGCTGCAGGCTCTTCTGCCGCGGGCTCCTCCGCCGCGGGCTCCTCTGCCGCGGGTTCGGGCTCGGCCTCGGCCACTTCGGCCTCCGCCTCTGGCTCGGCCTCGACGACCTCAGCTTCTGGCTCGGCCTCGACGACCTCAGCCTCCGGCTCGGCCTCAACGACCTCAGCTTCTGGCTCGGCCTCGACGACCTCAGCCTCGGCGTCCGGCTCGGCCACGGCGACTTCCTCGTCGCCCTCGAGCTGCGGCGCCGCGAAGACGTCCTCGGACAGGCCGAGCTCCGGCACGTTCTCGAGATCGCCGGCGTCGGCGAGCGAGCGGCGCGGGAGCTCCTGGCCCTCGACACGCTTGATCGACAGCGACAGGCGGCGGCGCTCGGTCTCGATCTCGAGGATCTTGACCTTCACCTCGTCACCCGGCTGGACGATCTCGCGCGGGTTCTCGACGTGCTGCTGCGCGAGCTCGGAGATGTGCACGAGGCCCTCGACGCCTTCCATGATCTCCACGAACGCGCCGAAGGCGACGACCTTGGTCACGGTGCCCTCGAGCTCGTCGCCCACGTGGTACGTGTCGACGACCCGCTGCCACGGATCCTCCTGGGTCTGCTTCAGGCCCAGGGAGATGCGCTGACGGTCGCGATCGATGTCGAGCACCTTGACCTGCACGGTGTCGCCGATCGAGAGGATCTCGCTCGGGTGGTTGACGTGCGACCACGAAAGCTCGGAGATGTGGATCAGGCCGTCGATGCCGTCGAGGTCGACGAACGCGCCGAAGTCGACGATGTTGGAGATCTGGCCCTCGATGATGAGCCCTGGCTGCAGCCGCTCCAGGATCGCCTGGCGCTGCTCCTTGCGCTCCTCCTCCAGCACCGCGCGGCGCGAGAGCACCACGTTGTTACGCGAGCGGTTGAGCTCGATCACCTTGCACTGGATGTTCTGGCCCAAGTACTCGTCGAGGTTCGGCACGCGCCGGATGTCGACAAGCGAGGCGGGCAGGAAGCCGCGCACCCCGAGGTCGATGATCAGGCCGCCCTTGACGACCTCGATCACAGCGCCGATGACGGGCTCGCCGGACTCGGCGGCGGCTTCTATCCGGCGCCAGGCACGCTCGAAGCGAGCACGCTTCTTGGAGAGGATGAGCCGGCCGTCCTGGTCCTCCTTGGTGAGGACCAGCGCGTCGACCTCCTCGCCCAGCTCGACTTCCTCGGAAGGGTCGACCGATTTGCGGATCGACAGCTCTCCCGAGGGGATAACGCCCTCGCTCTTGTAGCCGATGTCGACAAGGACCTCGTCCTTGTCGATCCGCACCACCTTGCCGGTGACGACGTCGCCCTCTTCGAAGGGGACAATCGTGGCGTCGTAGTTGGGGACGATGCGGCCGTCGATCTCCAGCAGCATCCCGTCGGAGCCTTCAACAATCTTGGCTTCGGTCTCAGTGGTTGGGTCGGTCAGGGTGGCTTCCATTAGCGGCCAGATACTCTAGCGAGCCGACCCTATGCCCGTGCGTGCAACGAAGCGCGGCGCCGAGCGGACTCGCTTCGCCTCGGACGCCGCTGCAGACATCCTGATCTGCGGCGCGTCGTTCGCGGGACTGGCCGTGGCGCGCGAGTTGCGCTCGACCGGCGCCCGCGTGCTGGTGCTGGACCGCTACGAGATCGGCGAGCGACAGACCTCCGCGTGCGCTGCCCCCACCGAGTGGTTGCTCAACCTCGGGCTCGCGGACTCGATCCGCCAGACGTTCTCCTCGCTGGTGGTCCACACGCCGCAACGAACCGCCCGGTGGCCGCTCCCGTGGACGTTCTCGACCTTCGACTACCGCACGCTGTGCCGGCTCCTGTGGGACCAGAGCGGCGACGCGACGTTCGAGACCGCAAAGGTCGACGGCCGCACCGGCAGCGTCGTACACACGGACCGCGGGGACGTGCGGGCGGGGCTGATCGTCGACGGCCTCGGCTGGCGCCGCGTGCTGGGCGCGGGCGCGAACGTCCAGCCGCCGGACGCACCGCTCTCGCGCGGGCTGGAGGTGCATCCGCACGGCCGCGGCAGCGACCTCGAGCTGTGGCTGGACCGCCGCTACATCGGCCCGGGCTACGGCTGGTCGTTCCCCGCGCGCGACGAACTGCGGATCGGCGTCGGCTCGTTCGACCCGCGGCTGCACGTGAAGGACCCGACGCTCCAGTTGGCGGCCGACGTCGAGTCCGACGCCGTGCGCTTCCAGGGCAACTGGATCCCACACCGGCTGCGACCGGCTACCGAGGACGGCGTGTTCTTCGTCGGCGACTCCGCCGGCCACTGCCTGCCGCTGACCGCGGAGGGCATCCGCACGGCGCTGTACTTCGGCATCGCCTGCGGGCGCGAGCTGCGCGCGGTGCTCGACGGCCGCCAGAACGTGTCGCAGGCCCTGCGCCGCTACCACGACTTCTCCGCCGGGCACAAGCTGCAGTTCGACTGCATGTATGGGGCGCAGCAGTCGGTCCGGCGCCTGCACGGGCCGCCGATGGACGCGCTCGTGCGCCTGTTCGGGAGCCGGCGGGTGGCGGGCTGGGCGTTCCGGCACTACCTCGACATCGCGCCGCCGGCTGCGGCGCTGCCGGCGCCGGGCGAGAGTCAGCGCGTGGCTGCACAAGCTGCCGCGTAGAGCCAGCGAGACGACGCCGAGATAGCGGCGCTTGACTCTCGTCGCCGTCGAGTCGGCGCGTGCCGGGAACACGACCTGGCCGTTCTCGAGCAGTAGACGGGTCGCGAGGGATCGCCAGCTGTAGTTCTGCTCACCAGCAGCAGCGAAGCGCGCCCTTGAGCTGCTGGAGCTGCTGGCGAGCGCTCGACGAGATCGGCGCGAGCCCCTCGGACGGCTCGTCCATGATCAGCAGCGTCGGGTTGGTCATCAGCGCGCGGGCGATCGCCAGCATCTGCTGCTCGCCGCCGGAGAGCTGGCCGGCGTATTGCGGCGCCGCTCGTGCAGGCGCGGGAACACTCCCAGACGCGGTCGAGGTCCCAGCCGTCGCCGTGCCGCCGGCGCGCGCGGCGACGTGAGATTCTCGACGACGGTGAGCGAGGGGAACACGTGGCGCCCCTGGGGCACGTAGCCGAGGCCGGCCGCGCGCCACTCGTGGGGCGGCAGCCCGGTCAGCTCGTTGCCGTCGTAGGGATCGACCCGCCCGACCGCGGGCGGCGGAGCGACATGATCGACGCGGCAGCAGGCTGGTCTTGCCCATGCCGTTGCGCCCGAGGATCGCCACGAGCTCGCGCGTCGGGCACCTCGAGGTCGACGCCCGTCGAGCACCTGCGAGAGAGCCGTAGCCGGCGTGCAGCGCCTCGACTCGAGCACGTCAGCCCCTCGCCCGCGCTGAGGTAGAGTCCTGGGCGCGGTCGGGTGGGGCGTTCTCGTCGGGCGTGATCTCGCCACCACCGCGCCGTTGTGCAGGCAGGTGACGCGGTCGGCGAGGCCGCAGCGCGAGCTCCATGTCGTGCTCGATCAGCAGCACGGTGATGTCGTCGGGCAGGCCGCACGAGGTCGCGCGATCATGCCGCGGCTCGGCGCCGGAACAGCCCGCCGCGGGCTCGTCGAGCAGCAGCAGCTTCGGATCGCAGGCGAGCGCGAGCGCCGAGCTCGAGCTGGCGCTGCTGGCCGTGACCGAGCTCGGCGCCAGCGTAGCCGAGCCCGCCGAGGCCCGACCCGCACGAGGGTCTCGCTCGACTTGTCGGACAGCGCTTGTAGCCTATGGCCGACCGCAGCATCCGGAACTTGCCGGCCGCGCCCGGCACCGCCAGCAGCACGTTCTCGAGCACCGCGCAGCTGCGGGAAGACCTGCGTGATCTGGTAGGTGCGCGCCAGCCCGAGGTGCGCCACGCGGTGCGGCGCCATGCCGCGTGATGTCGCGCCCGAACAGCTCGATGCGGCCGTCCGAGAGCGGCTCGAGCCGGCTGATGAGCTTGAACAGCGTCGTCTTGCCGGCGCCGTTGGGGCCGATCACACGTGCCGCTCGCCGGCGGCGACCTCGAGCGAGACGTCGTCGACGGCGCAGACCCCGCCGTAGCGCCGGGTGACGCCTCGAGGCGAGGAGTGTGTCCCCGGGGTGGAGGCCATGCCCTATTGCCTCTTCGAGCGGGCAGTCCTTCGCGTACGCGTTGCACGAGCTCGGCCAGTCCGCGCCCTGGTCCTCGCGGGTGTAGACGGGCTGCTCGAGGAACGCCTTCGGCTCGTAGTGCCAGAACTGGCTGATGTCCGGGTACGTCTGGACGACGTTGTTGACGAGCGCGCCGTCCGGGCCGCGGCGACCTTGCGGAGGTAGGCGTTCGCGACGGTGCCGCCGTAGTCGTCGAGCTTCATCGGGCCGAAGCAGCGTGTCCTCGAGCTCCACGCCGTCGAGCGTGGCGAGGAGCTTTCGCGTGTCGCTGATGTCGCCGTCGAGCTGCTCGAGCGCCTCGGTCAGCCACTGGGCGGCCGTGTACGTCGCGCACGCGTAGTAGGAGGGCAGCTGGCCGTAGGCCTTCTCGAACTCGTCGACGAACTCGTGCGTGCCGGGCGCCTCGCGCCCCTCCGCGTAGTGGCCGAACGGACTGGAGGCCGAGCGGCTCGTCGCCCTTGATGGCGCGCAGCGCCGACTGCTCGACCGTCGTCTCGTTGGCGATCAGCGGCACCTTGCTCCTTGAAGCCGAGGCTCGTCCCAGACCTGGAGGAAGCGAGGCGAGTCGGCGCCGACCGTCTGCACGAACACGCCGTCGACCGCGTCCGGGTCGATCTGCGCCAGGTAGGAGGAGTAGTCGGAGGTGCCCAGCGGCGCGTACAGCTGCTTGACGACCTCGCCGCCGTGGTCGGTGAAGGTGTTGACGAACCCGCCGCAGCTCTCGTAGCCGAAGGCGTAGTCGTTGCAGAGCGTGACACGCGCTTCCAGCCCTGCTGGCGGCCCATCGCCGGCGGGATGGGTGGGCGACGAGCTCTGCCAGCCGCCGGCGCGGACAGTAGTTCGTGGACGCGCTTGCGCTGGCTGAGGTCGTCCGAGGAGGAGACCGGGTTGAGCGCGACGAGGTCGGGCGTCTCCTTCAGGTAGCCGGCGAGCGCGTAGGCCTCGTTCGCCAGCAGCGGTCCCGCGAGGATCTTCGCGCCCTCCTGCTCGACGAGCCTTGCGCGCCTTCGTCAGCGTCGGTCGTCGGGTCGCCCGCCGTGTCCTCGTGGGTGCTCGACGATCTTGCGGCCGGCGACCTCGTCGCCGTTCTGCTTGAAGTAGAGGTCCCAGCCGTTGCATGTCCGTGCCGGCGGCGGCGACGGTGCCGCTCGTCGGCGTCAGACGAGCCCGACCGTTGATCGGCCCCTCGTGCCACCGCCGCTCTCGTGTCGCCTGGAGAGCCGCACGCTGGCAGCGCGACGCGGCGGCCGCGAGCGCGGCTAGCGCCGCGCGCAAGAACCGCTGCTGTCGATCCATCTGCCTATCTCTCATTCGCTTTGTTCCCGCAGCGACGCCTGCCTAATTAGGCTCTCTGTCTTTTCAGTTCGGCGAGCGCGAGGGCTCACGACCGGTCACGACGCACCCGCTGGCCGCGAGGGCGACGACTCGGGCTCGGCGGCCTCCCGCGTGCGCCGAGCCGCCGCAGCAGCGGGTCCCAGACCAAGCGCGTCCACGCGCCGACGAGCCCGTCGGGCGCGAAGAGGATCACGAGCACGAAGACGACGCCCAGCAGCGTCTGCCAGCGGTCGATGTAGGAGCTGAGCCAGTTCTGGATGACGACGACGACGCCGGCGCCGACGAACGCGCCGGAGAGCGTGCCGATCCCGCCCAGGATCGACATCAGCAGGCCCTCGGCCGACGCCAGGAAGAAGACGTGGCTGGGGCCGATGAAGTTGTTGTACATCGCCAGCAGCAGCCCGGCGACGCCCGCGAAGAAGCCGGAGATCGTGAACGCCAGCAGCTTGAGGAGCGGCGACGTTGTAGCCGAGCGGGGCGAGCCGGTCCTCGGCGTCGCGGATGCCCTTCAGGCCGAGCCCGAACGGCGATCGCACCAGCAGGCGCCGATCAGCACCGTGCAGACCGCGACCACGACGAGGACGAGGTAGTAGTACTGCCAGTAGGCGTCGGCGAAGTCGGGCTTGGGATCGCCGGGGATGCCGTTCTCGCCGCCGGTCAGCTCCTGCCAGCGCAGCGCGATGCCCCAGACGACCATGCCCTCGGCGAGCGTGATCATCACGAAGTAGGTCCCGCGCGTGCGTACGAGCGAGCAGCGCGAAGAAGAGCCGACACCACCACGGTCGCGACGAGCGCGCGCGGCGATCGCGGCGGGCGAGCGACCAGCCCCGAGTTGACGGCGAGGATCGCCGAGGGCGTAGCCGGCGACCCCCAGCAGCGCGGCGTGGCCGAGCGTGATCATCCCGCCGTAGCCGGAGATCAGGTTGATCGACAGCGCGAACAGCCCGAAGAACAGCGCCTGCGTCGCCAGCGAGACGTAGAACGACCCGAGGTACGGCAGGACACGAAGATCGACAGCGGCGATCGCCAGGCCGAGCACGTCCACTTGACTCGCGCGTATCGAGGCGTCGAGGCGGCTCATCCGGCTCTCCCGAAGAGCCCCTGCGGGCGGAAGATGAGGATCAGCGCCATCGGCGCGAACAGCACGAAGTACGCCAGGTCCGGCACCAGCGACTGCCCGAACGTGTAGATGAGGGCGACGAGCAGGGAGCCGGCGATCGCGCCCCGCAGGCTGCCGAGCCCGCCGAGCACGACGACGACGAGCGAGTAGGTGAGGATCTCCGCGTCGGCGCCGGGGAAGAGGCTGAGGTAGGCGCCGCCGACGACGCCCGCCAGGCCGGCGAGCACCGCCCGAGCACGAACACGCCGGTGAAGACGGCGGAGACGTTGATGCCGAGCGCCGGCGACCATCTCGCGGTCGTCGACACCGGCGCGCACGATCGCCCCGGTGCGGGTGCGCTCGAGCAGCTGCCAGAGGCCGAGCGCCGACGATCACGCCGAGCCCGAGCACCGCCAGCCGGAACACGGGGTAGGTGATCCCGAAGACCTCGGTGCTGCCGGCGAGCGCGCCGGGCGGGTCGAGCGTGTGCGGGATCGCCGCCCCAGGTGGCGAGCGCGAGGTCGGCCACGATGAACGAGAGCCCGACGGTGAGCAGGATCTCCGACATCGGCTGGCCGCGGACAGGCCGCAGCAGGCCGCGCTCGACGATGAAGCCGAGCACGCCCACGGCGGCCGCGCCGGCCACCAGCGCGAGCCAGAAGGAGCCGGTCGCCCGGATCGTGCTGAGCCCGACATAGCCGCCGAGCAGGTACAGCGACCCCTGGGCGAGGTTCGACGATCCGCATCAGGCCGAAGATCAGCGTGAAGCCGCTCGACGACCAGGAAGAGCAGCGCACCGAAGGTGATGCCGTTGAGCAGCTGGAGCTGGAACTCCTGCGAGCTCACGTCGCCTAGCTCCCGCCGCTCTCCAGGTGCCCCCGCACGTAAGTGAGGGTAACATACTTGAGAGTGTCACTACATGCTCATCCCGAGATTGGCTCAACCACGCGCTGCAGCTCCCGCGTGGTGGAAAGTATTGCTACCGATCCGTGAGGGCGATGGTCGTCACCGCGCTACGGCGAGGCCCTCGAGCTCGCTCGACCTTCCCGCTCGCCGGCGCTCCGGCCGGGTACCGCGCGGCTCGAGGTGCTGACCTGCGGCGTCTGCTTCACCGACGTGAAGATGGCGCGCGGGCGGATGCCGTTCAGCGACGCCCTGCCGCTCCCGCACGTGCCCGGCCACGAGATCTGCGCGCGCGTGCTGGAGACCGATCCGCCGGCGCGCTCGAGCCGGGGACGCGTGGTCGTCGTCTACAACGTCTGGCCCTGCCGGCCGCTGCGAGCGCTGCCGCGCCGGCGAGGAGAAGCTCTGCCGGGCGCCCGAGGCGTGGGCCGGCTTCACGCGAGCCCGGCGGCTTCCAGGAGCAGATGGTCGTCCCGCTCGACCGGCTGCTGCTGGTGCCGGCCGGCATCGACCCGGTCCACGCCGCGCCGCTGACCTGCGCGCTCGGCACCGCCTACCGGGCGGTGATCACGCGCGGCGGCGTGGTCGCCGGCGCGAGCCGCGTCGCGGTGATCGGCCTCGGCGGCGTCGGCATCCACGCGCTGCAGATCGCGGTCGCCGCGGGCGCGCGTGCCGTCGGCGTGGACATCTCGCGCGCGCGCGCTCGCGCACGCCGCGCGGGCTCGGGCTCGCGCGTCGTCGACGCCGAGCGACCCGAGCTGGAGCCGCGCTGCTCGACGCGCACGGGCGAGGAGGGCTTCGACGTCGTGGTCGACACGGTCGGCCGCGACGGACACGATGCGCCGAGCGCGAGCGGCTGGTGCGCCCGGGCGGGCGGGTCGTGGCCGTCGGCTACGCGCGTCGGCGGCGCGTTCGAGCTGCCCTCGGCGCGGCTCGTGCTCGAGGAGATCGCGGTCGTCGGCTCGCGCTACGTCGCCGCGACGAGATCGAGCGCGCGATCCGGCTGGTCGCCGACGGGCCGGGTGCAGATCGTCGTGGACCGCGTCGCTGCCGCTCGAGCGACGCCGACGAGGCGTTCGCCGCGCTGGAGGCGGGCGAGGTCGTCGGGCGCGTCGTGCTCGAGGTTGCCGAGTAGCTACCAGTCCCCGGCGTCCCCGGGTCCCCGGCACGCCGGTACGCCTCCTCCTCACGCCGGATCAGGTCCGGATTCACGCCGCGCGCGCGCACGAGCGCGAGCGTCAGGCTCTGCAGCGCCGCCGCTCCGCCCAGCAGCCGCGCCAGCGGCGCGCTGAGCCCGTCGGCAGCCGGGACGTCGTGCGGGAGGACGGTGACGATCGGCATGCCGATCGCGGTCAGCGCGTCCGAGGCCAGGGCGGCGCGGCGTTCGAGCCGGGCGGCGCCCGCGTCGGTGTGGATGAGCACCGCGGCGGTGTCGGCGTCCTCGCCGGCGAGGTGGCCGTGCAGCAGCGTCTCGAGGTGCAGCGCGGCGGTCGGGACGCGCGCGCCCTCGGCGATCTTGAGCGCGAGCTCGCGCGCCGTGATCAGGTCGATCCCCACTCCCGCGCACACGACGCGCGCGGCGCCCCGAGCGGCGCAGCCTCGCGGTGCGAGGCGAACCCGGTGGTCAGGAGCGCCTCCGCCGCGGCGCCGTCGATGCCTTCGGCGCCGAGCTCGCGTGCCAGCGCGGCGCCGGTCGCGATCGACGACGTGTAGGCCACGGTGTGGCACCACGAGTCGTCGTGCAGCGGGGTGGTCAGCACGTGCGCGGCCGGGCCGGCGGCGGACCCGTCCGGGCGCGCGGTCACCAGCGCCGTCACCGCGCCTTCAGCGGCGGCCGCCTCGAGCGCGAGCGTCGTCGCGCGCGTGCCGCCGTCGTGCGACACCGCGAGGCAGAACCCGCCGCGCTGCGGGCGCTCGGCCGCGTCGAGCGACTGCCGCGCAACCACCGAGGGCGGCCACGCGTTCCGCTGAGCGCGTCCTCGAGCAGCGCGGCGATCGCCATCGCGCCGTGCTCGGAGGTTCCGCAGCCGATCACGGTGATCGGCACCGGCGCGCTGCGCGTCCCGGATCGCGGCCGTGACGCCGCGTCATCCCGGCGGGCGGCGCGTCGAGCAGCGACCGTACGAGCGCCGGCTGCGCGGCGACCATCTCCTCGGTGATCCAGGGCGGGCCGTCGCGCAGCTCCGGGAAGCCCTCCCCGAGCTCAGACACGGCCGAGGCCATCGAGGCCCGCGCGTAGCGCGTCGGCGATCTCCGTGAGCTGCTCCCGCTCGATCACGAGCGGCGGAGAGACGGCGATCGAGCCGAGCAGCGGCCGCACCAGCACGCCCGCCTCGCGCGCGACCTGAGAGACCTTGGCGACCGCGGCCGGCTCGTGCTCGAGCGCCGCGGGAGACAGCTGGACGGCGGCCAGCAGGCCGCAGCCGGCGCGCACCTCGCTGACGGCAGGGTGGTCGGCGAGCGGCGCGAACGCGTCCGCCAGCGGCCGCTCGAGCTCGCGACCGCGCGGGATCAGGTTCTCGCGCTCGTAGATGTCGAGGACCGCCAGCGCGGCGGCGCAGCAGCTCGCATGGCCCGCGTACGTGGCGCCGTGGCGCAGCATCGGGCTGCCCGGGCCTTCGAAGAACGGCGCGGCGACGGCGCCGGAGACCATCACGCCGCCGAGCGGCAGGTAGCCGGCGGTGACGCCCTTGGCGAACGTGATCAGGTCGGGCCGGACCTCCTCCCAGCGCTCGACCCCGAACCACGTGCCGAGCCGGCCGAAGCCGCAGATCACGCTGTCGATCACGAGCAGAATGCCGTGCTCGGCGCACAGGTCGGCCACGCCCTCGATGTAGCCCTCCGGGGGCGGGTGCACGCCGCCGGCGCCGATCACCGGCTCGCAGAAGAAGGCGGCCACGCGCTCGGGCCCGACGCGCAGGATCTCGGCCTCGAGCGCCTCCAGCGAGTCGTACTGGACGGTCGAGACGGCCGGGATCAGCGGGCCCCAGTTGGTGACGTTGGCCTCGATGCCGCCGATGCTCGTGCCGAAGCCGTGCGTGCCGTGATAGCCCTGGGTGCGCGAGATCAGGTGCACGCGCTCCGGCTGGCCGCTCACGAACCAGTGGCGGCGCGCGATCTTGGCCGCGGTGTCGATCGCGTCGCCGCCGCCCGAGGCGAGGAACACGCGCGCGTCCTCCATCGGCGCGACGGCGGCGAGCCGCTCCGCCAGCTCGTTGGCGGGCCGGTTGCCGAAGTCGCCGAACGTCGAGTACGCCTCCAGCTTGCGCATCTGCGCGGAGACCGCGTCGGCGATTCGGTGCGTCCGTGGCCGAGGTTCGCGTACCACAGGCTTGCCGTGGCGTCGAGATAGCGCCGGCCGTCGGCGTCGAAAACCGTGCACGCCTTCCCCGCGCTCGATCAGGAGCTCGTTCTGGCTCACGGCTCCCATGTCGGCGAACGGGTGCCAGAAACGCGTGGTAGCGGTGGTGACGGCCATGCCGCGCACGGTATCGCCCGGCGAGCCACGCGTGCGTCCAACGCCCGGTCCCGGCGCGCCGCTCAGGACAGCTCAGCGTCAGCGCGGGAACGTGCTCCTGCCGCCGCGGTGCCCCCGGCCCTTCGGGTTGTCCGGCCTCCCCTTGGTGCGCCGCCCCCGGCCGCCCGCGCGTCGCGCAGCGCGGCGGCGACGGTATCGATCGCGGCGCGCGCCTCCGACGTGGCCGCCAGCCAGCGGAAGAAGCCGTGGATCGATCCGGGCCAGCGCACGAGCTCGGCCTCGACGCCGGCCTCCTGGAGCGCCGCCGCATACGCCTCGCCCTCGTCGCGCAGGACGTCCTCGTCCGCCGTCAGCACCAGCGCCGGCGCCACGCCCGCGAGGTCGGTTGCGCGCAGCGGCGAGGCGTCCGGGTCGCTGCCGTCGCCGCCGTCGAGGTAGAGGTTCCAGAAGCGGCGCATGCTCGCCGCGCTCAGCCCGTGGCCCTCGGCGAACTCGCGATAGGACGGCAGGTTGAGGCCCGCGTCGGTGACCGGGTAGATCAGCACCTGGAGCGCGATCGGCAGCTCGACGCGCAGCCGCCTCGCGACCACGGCCGCCAGGTTGCCGCCCGCGCTGTCCCCCGCCACCGCCAGCCGCGAGCCGTCGCCGCCGAGCTCGTCCGCATGCGCGGCGAGCCAGCGGATCGCGGCCAGCGAGTCCTCGAGCGCCGCCGGGAACCGGTGCTCCGGCGCCAGCCGGTAGTCGACGCCGGCGACGATCGCCCCGCTCGCGTTCGCCAGCGCTCGCAGCGCCGTGTCATAGCTGTCCACGCTGCCCATGACCCAGCCGCCGCCGTGCAGGTACGCGACCACCGGCAGCGGGCCGTCGCCCTGCGGCCGGAACGCGCGCACGAGCACCTCACCGCCGGCCGTCGGCACGCGGACGTCGCGCACTTCGGCCACCGGCTCGCCCGGGCCGCTCAGCTCGAGACTCTCGGACACGTGCGCGGCGCGCGCCTCCTCGACCGGAACCTCGTGCGCCGGCGGCCCCGGCGTCGCGTTCATCGTGTCCAGGATCGCCTGGATCTCGGGATGCAGCATGATCAGCGCAGCGCGCCGTGCGGCTCGGCTGCGGGCGACTCGGCGGCCGAGCGCTGGTCGGGGTCGTTCAGCACCGCGCCGGGCGGCGGAGCGACGTCGCCGTCGAGCAGCGGGTCGGCTGTGTCGCGCATCCATGCCTCCAGGCGCCCCTGCATCTCGGCGAGCACGCCGGCGTGCGCCGGCTCGTCGGCCAGGTTGTGTGCCTCGGAGGGATCGAACAGAAGGTCGTGCAACTCCTCGCGCGGCAGCGGCCGGTCGGCCCAGCCGTTCCGAATGAAGAGGTCCTTGGTCGGACCGTCGTCGATGTTGGCGAGCACCGGCAGGTCGCGGTCGCCGAAGCGGCGGATGTACTTCCAGCGCTTGGTGCGGATCGCGCGCTGCGGCTCATAGGCGGCGTGGTACGTGAGCTCGGCGAAGATGGCGTCGTTGACCTCCGCCGTCTCCTTCCGCATCACCGGCAGGATCGAGCGGCCCTGCAGGAAGTCCGGCGCGTCGATCCCGACGAGGTCGCAGATCGTCGGGTAGAGGTCGATCTGCGAGACCAGCGCCTCGGATACGCGGCCGCCGTGAAAGCCGCCCGGCCCGCGCATGATCAGCAACACGCCGATCCCGCGATCCGTCAGCGTCGCCTTCGCGCCCGGGAAGGCGAGGCCGTGGTCGGTGGTGAGGATCACCAGCGTGTCGTCGGCGATGTCGTACTCGTCGAGTGCGTTGAGCACGGCCCCGACGCCCTGGTCGAGCGAGCGCGCGCTCGCCTTGTATGACGCCATGTCCTGGCGCGTCTCCGGCGTGTCGGGCAGGTTGCCCGGCGGGAGTGAGTAGAGGCTGTCGCGGATCGACGTCGGCGGGAAGTACTCGCGGTGTGTCTCGAAGAAGCCGACCGACAGGAAGAACGGCTGCGGTGGGTGCTCGCGCAGCAGCGCGACGGCGGCGGGCGCGACGGTCTCGACGTGGGTCGTATCGATGTCCACGACGCGGTCGTAGCCGAGGACGCCGGTGTCGACCGACAGGTGCTGCTCGCCGATCAGCCCCGACCAATAGCCGGCTCGGCGCAGCGTGTGCAGGAGGTGGTGGCTGTAGTCGTTCAGCGTCCAGCCGCGGTGCGCGAGGCCGGTCATGCCGTTCGTGTGCGTCCACTGACCGGTCAGGAGCGCGGCGCGGCTGCCGGAGCAGCGTGGGGGCGGCGCAGAACGCCTCGCGGAACAGCATCCCCTGGTCGGCGAGCCGCTGGATGTTCGGCGTCGGGACCTGGTGCCCGTACGGCTGCACGAACCGCCCGGTGTCGTGCGAGTGCAGGTAGAGGATGTTCGGACGCGCGGTCATGCGCGTTCCGAGGCTATCGAATTGTCGATCGGGAAACTCAAGAACCGACCGGGGCCCGCTCTAGAACCCGCGGCGCTCGCGGGCGCGGACGACTGCGCGGTCGTGCGGATCGGTGTGTCGCGATTGCCACACGGCGTGGGCGACCCACAGCACCGCCAGCACGACGACGACCGCCGTCAGGCCGGCGACCTCGCCCGGCGACAGGGCGCCGAGGGCGACGAAGAACGCGAACAGCACAACGACCGCGAGCACGAGAATCCAGAACGTCTCCCAGAGCGTCGCCAGCATGCGAGACCGGCGCTGCGGCATGTGCCGATCGTATCAACCAATCCCGAGCATCTCACGCGCCTCGACGGCGCTCGCGGGCGTCCGGTCGAGCAGCGGCGCGAGCGTCATCGCCTTCTCCACCAGCTCGGCATTCGACGCCGCGCGGCGGTCGAGCGTGACGCGCAGGTTGTCCTCCAGACCGACCCGGATGTGGCCGCCCATGATCAGCGCCGCCGCCGCCAGGTGGAACTCGGCGGGATAGCCGACGCCGGCCGTCGACCACGTGAACTTCTCCTCGCCGAACAGCGAGATCGCCGTCCGGTGCATGTGGACGAGCTGCTCGATCGTGGAGGCGTTGGCGCCGAGCACGCCGAGCACGATCTGGATGTGGATCGGGAAGTCGAGCAGCCCCTGCTCGGCGAGGTGGGCGAGGTTGTAGATGTGGCCGACGTCGTAGACCTCGAACTCCGGCTTGGTGCCGGCCTCGCGGAACAGCTCGGCCAGCCGCTCGATCTCGGCGAACGTGTTGCGGAACACGTAGTCGCGCGTGCCCTCGAGGTACTCGACCTCCCACGGCTCCATCTCCGGGCGCGGACGCACCTTGAAGATGCCGAAGTTGAACGAGCCGCAGTTGAACGTCGCCATCTCCGGCCGGCACTCGGTGACGACGCGGGCGCGCTCGTCGATCGTCATCCCCACGCCGCCGCCGGTGGTCGGCTGCACGATCGCGTCGCAGCGCTCGCCGATGCCGGCCAGTACCTCCTTGAAGAGCCCGAGATCGGCCGACGGCCGGCCGCTGTCGGGATCGCGGACGTGGATGTGCACGATCGCGGCGCCGGCCGCGTGCGCGCCGACGGCGGCGTCGACGATCTGCTCCGGCGTGATCGGGATCGCGGCGCTCTGGCCGGGGACGCTCATGCCGCCGGTGACGGCACAAGAGCAGAACACGCGGCGGTCTTCACTCATGCGGGCCTCAGTCGGTTCGGGGTGAGGGGCAGCGAGGCGCAGACGAGCAGCACCGCGGTGCCGAACAGCGCCCACAGGCTGGCGCTGAACGAGCCCGTGACGTCGCGTACCGCGCCGAGCCCAAGCGGCGCCAGGGCCGCGAACAGGTAGCCGCCGACGAACATCAGCGCAGAGGCGGCGCCGGCGTCCGCCGGATCGTGCGCGACGTCGAGGCACATCGCCAGGCAGAGCGGGAACACCGCGCCGATCGCCGCGCCGACGAGCGCCGCCCATGCGAAGCCGACGCCCGGCACGGCTGCCAGCCCGAACGTGGCGACCACCACCGCCGACGTCATCGCCAGCAGCCACTGGCGCCGCGTGCCGAAGCGGTCGGCCAGCCACGGCACCAGCAGGCCGCCGGGGACCGTCGAGAGCCCCATCACGGCGAGCAGCGCGCCGGCCGTCCCGGCGCTCCAGCCGCGCTCCTGGAACGCGTCGGGCATCCAGGTCGTGATGCCGTAGTAGACGAGCGACTGGAGGGCGAAGACGGTCACGATCATCCACACCACCGGCCGGCGGACCGGCATCCGCGCCCACTCTGCCGAGCGCTCCGTCCACGCGCCGCGGCTGAGCAGCACCCAGCCGGCGCACTGCAGCAGGGCGACCACGGAGAACGCGGCCAGGGCGCCACGCCAGCCGCCGAACGCGTTGGCCGCCGGAACCGCCGCCGCCGCCGCGAGTGCGGCGCCGAGGTTCAGCCCGGTCGTGCAGACGCCGCTGGCGAACACCGGCCGGTCCGCGAAGCGCGCCTTCACCGCGATCGGCAGCAGTGCGCCGGCGACGGCCATGCCGATGCCGATCGGGAGCGTCAGCATGAGCAGCAGCGGCGCGCCCGGGACGGCCGCGCGCGCGAGGCCGAACAGCGCGACCGCGGCGATGCACCACGTCACCACGGCACGCAGGTGGGCGCGGGCGGCGATCCGCGCGGCCGCGGGCGCGAACACGCCCATGCACAGCACGGGGATCGTGCCGAGCAGACCGGCCACCGCGTGCGAGACGCCGAGGTCGTCCTGGATGTCCGGCAATAGCGGCCCGACGCCGACGAGCTGCGGGCGCAGCGCGAGCGCGGCGACGAACAGCGCGGCCAGCAGCGTCAGGCCGCGGCGTGGCGCCACGATCGTCACGGCCGCACGATCACCTTCAGCGCGCCGTCGCGGCGCTCGGTGAACGTCTCGTACGCGGCGGCGAAGTCGTCGAGCGCGAACCGGTGCGTGATCAGCTCGCCGAGGCGGATCTTCCCCGCGGCGACGAGCGCGATCGCCTGCGGCATCTCCCCCGCCGCCGCCCGCACGCCGACGATGTCGATCTCGTCGAGCACGACGCGCTGGAGCGGGATCGTGGCGCCCTCCATCGGGATCCCGATCACCGCCACGCGCCCACCCTTGCGCACAAGCGAGGCGCACTGGCCGAGCGCCGCCGGGTCGCCGGAGCACTCGAACGCCACCTCGGCGCCGAGCCCGCCGGTGCGCTCGCGGATCCCCTCGACGGTGTCCTCGGCCGTGAAGTCGAGCGTCTCGTGGCCGAGCGCGGCGGCCTTCTCCAGCCGGGCGCCGCGGCCGACGACGATCACGCGGCCGGCGCCGAGCGCTTGCGCGAACTCGGCCACCAGCAAGCCCATCACGCCGGGCCCGACAACCACCGCGGTGTCACCCGGCGCGAGGCTGCCGCGCTTGACCGTGTGCAGAGCGATCGCGGCCGGGTCGAGCATCGCGGCCTCCTCGTCGGAGAGCGCGTCGGGCACCGCGAAGACGCTGCGGATCGAGTGCACCACGTAGTCGGCGTACGCGCCGTCGACGTTGTGGCCGTACTGCTTGTGCACCGCGAGATCGCCGAAGTTCTCGCAGATGTTGTACCGGCCCTCGACGCACTTGCGGCAGAACCCGCAGGGGCCGTGCGATGTGCCCGCGACGCGCGTGCCGACCTCCCAGCCGAAGTCCGCCGCGCCGGGGCCCAGCTCGACCACGTCGCCGCACCACTCGTGGCCGGGCACGAGCGGCCAGTCCTTCGGCCAGAAGCCCGGGTAGTGGCCCTGGATGATGTGCGGGTCGGTGCCGCAGATCGCGATCGCGCGCACCTTGCAGAGCACCTCGTGGTGGCCGGGCACCGGCCGCTCGACCTCCTCGATCGAGAACCGGTCCGGCTCCTGCACAACGAGCGCGCGCATCTACGTGATCGCCACGGGGTCGACCATCGAGCCGGTCGCGCCGCGGATCGCGAGCGGCAGCGCCACGAACAGGAACTCGCGGATGCCCGCGCGCGCAAGCTCCTCGAGATCGAGGCTCTCGAGGATGTAGATCCCGCGCTCGATCAGCAGCAGCGTGTGCACCGGCTGCGGGTTGGCGGGACTGCCGCGGTCGGGCGCCGGCTGGACCTCGTAGGTCTCGGTGTCCGAGCCGGTCGCGACGACCCCGCGATCGGCCAGCAGCTGCGCTGCCGACAGATCAGGGCCGGCGCCGCGGTGGGCGGCGAGCGCGTCGGGATCGGGCCAGTGGGCGAGGTAGCCGGTGCGCACGAGCGCCACGTCGCCCGCGCCGGCGGCGACGCCGTGCTCGCGCTCGATCGCCTCGAGCTCGCCCGCCCCGATCGGCTCACCGGCGGGGAGCGACTCGACGCCGCGGTGGCCGGGGACGTCGTAGAGCACGCCGCGCCGCCACAGCGGCAGGATCTCGGTCGCGTCGCCGCGCAGCGGGCCGAAGTCGCCGAGGTCGGTGCGCGCCGAGCCGCCGTGCCAGCGGTCGTCGTCGCCGATCGTCATGTGCGCGTGGGCGTCGATGTGAGCGCCGGTGTGCGTCGTGCCCATCACGAGCTCGCTCATGTAGCCAAGGCAGGCGTCGTTCGGCGGCCCCCAGGGCTGGTCTCCGGCCGCGCGGATCCCCTGCGGCGTCCGGTAGGAGACGACCTCGAAGGTCGGGTGGCCGGGGAACAGCGGCATCTTCGGGAAGCGGTCGCGCGCGAGCCGGTACATGCGCCCGCTCTGGATCATTCCCGCCAGCGCGATCACCTCGCTGGGCTGGTTGGCCGCCCGCACGCGTGACAGCGCGGGGCCGAGCAGCGCGTCGGCGAGCTCGCGCGCACGTGGGAGATCAGGGCTGATGCGTCCCGCCATCTGGCGCAGCTTGCCCTCGGCGCGGTCGCGCGGGGCGCGGCCGCTCTGCACCCACTCGACGATCACCGGGGCCATCGTCTCCAGGAACGACACGGAGTCGGCGGCCTGCAGCAGGTCGGCCTCCGGCCAGCCGCCGTCCTCGTGGACGCGCACGAGGTCCGCGACCGCTTGTGCGAGCTCCTGATCGGCGCCGCGGTCGCGCAGGCCCGGCGCGACGAGGTCGGCGCAGCGATCCTGGTGCCAGCGGTTGTACTCCTCCGAGTCCCAGTCGCGCGCGGAGTCCCAGCCGGGCACGGCGTCCGGGTACGCGCGCTCGATGTCGTGCGTGGCGGCCGCGATCTGCAGCGCCTCGCTCGCGCCCGGGTCGAGGACCAGCAGCCAGTCGAGCGTGCG
Organism: uncultured Solirubrobacteraceae bacterium; assembly: GCA_963792385.1. Classification (GTDB taxonomy): domain Bacteria; phylum Actinomycetota; class Thermoleophilia; order Solirubrobacterales; family Solirubrobacteraceae; genus DASSUW01. The sequence continues at coordinate 1,347,115 of CAWBVZ010000007.1, forward strand.
CTCGAGGTGGCGGGCGTGCGGGTGCACCTCAGCGACCCACTCCTGCGCGCGGTCGAGCAGCTCGCTCACGTGGTGACCGGCCGCGCCTGGAGCACGAAGATCTCTCCGCCTTCGAGCGCCCACTCGATGTCCTGCGGGCCGCCGAGCCTCTGCTCGAGGTCGTCGCCGATCCGGGCGAGCGCGCGCAGCTGGTCCTCCGAGAGCTTCTGTTCGCCGCCCTCCGCGCCGAGCTCGCGCTCCTCGGTACCGCCGTCCTCGACCGGGACGATCGCGATCGGCTGCTGAGCGATCCGCGCTTTCTTGATCGTGCCGTCGCGCTTGAGTACGTAGTGGTCGGGCGTCACCTGGCCGGACACCGCCGCCTCGCCGAGCCCGAGCACGGCCTCGACCACCATCCGGTCGCGCCGCCGCTGCACGGGGTCGCACGTGAACAGCACCCCGGCGACCTCCGAGCGCACCATCCGCTGCACGACGACGGCCATCCCGAGGTCCTCCAGCGAGCCCTTCTTCTGGCGGTAGAAGATCGCCCGCTCGGAGAAGAACGACGCCCAGCAGTCACGGACGCGATCGACCACCGCCTGACCGCCGCGGACGTGCAGGTAGGTCTCCTGCTGACCGGCGTACGAGGCGGTATCTGAGTCCTCGGCGCAGGCGCTGCTGCGCACCGCGACCGGCGGGTCATCTCCCAGCGCCGCGTACATCTCGGCGACCGCGCCCGGGACCTCGGCGGCGGCGACGATCGCCTGGGCGCGCTCGTGATCCGGCAGCGCCTCGCGCAACGCCGCGCCGCCGTCGGGCAGCGCAGCCGCGAGGCACTCGGCCGGCACGACGAAGCCGGGCGGCACCGGCAGCCCGAGCGCGCTCATCCGCGCGAGCGAGGCGCCCTTGCCGCCTGCGCGCGCGACCTCGCAGCACGCGTCGTCGCCGAAGTCGAGCATCAGTCCTCCACGATCGCCACCGCGCGCACCGGCGCGGCGGTCGTCCCGACCCACTTGGCGGGCAGCACGGACAGCTGGAAGCCGTGCGGGCGGCCGATCTGCTCGAGGTTCATCAGGTTCTCGAGGTGCCAGTACTCCTCGTCCCACATCACCCGGTGGGCCTCCCAGAACTTCTTCTTCTCGAACATCGCCCACACCGGCGGGTCGAACGTGATCGCGTCGCAGCCCATCATCCGCACGCCGCGCTCGATCAGCCAGCGCGTGGCCTCGGCGCTCATGCCCGGATGGTCGGTGCGGTAGCGCTCCTCGGTGTTGTACGCGCCGGCCCCGGTGTGGATGAGCACGATGTCGCGCTCCTTCACCGTGTACTCGATCTTCTCCAGCGCCGCCTCGACGTCGGCCGCGCTGATGATGTCGCCGGGCGCGCGGTCGGTGAAGTCGAGCAGCACGCCGTCGGACATGCACCACTCGAGCGGGATCGTGTCCGCCCCGCCCGCGGTCGGCACGATGTGCTTGCGCGCGTCGCAGTGCGTGCCCACGTGGTCGTTGACCACGACGAGGTAGCTGGCGGTGAGCGAGTCCACGCCGTACTCGGCGGCGCCGATCCGCTCGGCGAACTCGGTGTGGCTCTCGTACACGCAGAGCGCCGGCGGTGGCACGCGCGGGAAGGTCAGCATCTCGGCGTGCACGGGCATCGAGAGGTCGATGATGCGTCTCAAGCGAGCTCCTTCTTCATCGGCCGCAGGAGGTCGGCGGCGTCCATCAGGTGTGAGTACATGGCGTCGGCGGCGGCGTCCGCGTCACGCGCGCGCAGCGCCTCGAGGATGGGGACGTGGCGCTCGGACAGCGCCAGCAGGTCCAGGCCCGGCTGCGAGACCGAGATGTAGGTGCGCGAGAACGGCTCCAGGAACGACCACTGGCGCGCGAGCGTCGCGTTGCCCGCGGCGCGCACGATCGTGGCGTGGAACGAGGCGTTCGCCTGCGACTGGCCGTGCGCATCGTCGCGACGGGCGGCAGCGCGCATCGTGTCCAGCAGCTCGGCGAGCTGCAGCAGCTCGGGCTCCGTGATCCGGTCGGCCGCGAGCCGCGCGGCGAGTGCCTCGAGCGCCGCGCGCACGGGAAACGCCTCGAGCAGCTCGTCGGCCGAGAACGCGCGCACCGAGCAGCCCCGGAACGGCTCGTGGACGATGCAGCCGAGCTGCTCGAGGTCGCGCAGCGCCTCGCGCACGGGCGCCTGCGAGACGCCCAGCTCGTGCGCGATCCGGGTCTCCACGATGCGGGCGCCCGACGGGTATTCGCCGTCGAGGATCCGCTGCAGGATCACGTCCTTGATCTGCTCGCGGAGATTCGAGCGGATGAACGGCGCCTCCGTCACTGGCACGCGGTGAGGCCCCCGTCGAGGGTGAGCACCTGGCCGGTGATGAACGCCGACGCGTCGCTGGTGAGCAGGAGCACGGCGCCGACGACGTCGTCGGTCTCGGCGATCCGGCCGAGCGGGATCCGCTTGTACAGGCCCTCGCGGAACTCGTCGTCGGCGAGCAGGTCCTCGACCTGCGGCGTGCGCACGAAGGTCGGCGAGATCGCGTTCACCGTGATGTCGTGCTTGGCCCACTCGGTCGCCTGCTGCCGCGTCAGCGCGTCGAGCGCGCCCTTGGCGGCGACGTACGCGGAGAAGCCGTTGTCGATCCCCAGCTGACCCCGCACCGACGACAGGTGCAGCACGCGCCCGCCGTTGCCGCCGGCGATCATCGCGCGCACGGCGGCCTGGGTCGGCAGCAGCGCCGAGCGCAGGTTGAGGTCGAGCATCCGGTCCCACTCGCTCTCCGGGTACTCCTCGGCCGGGTACAGCGCCCCGCCGGCGCCGCCGCCGACGGCGTTGACGATCACGTCGACGCGCCCGAATGCCTGCATCGCAGCATCGATCGCGCGGTCGGCGTCGGCCTTGATGGTGACGTCGGCGGACACCGCGATGCCGTCGCCGCCGGCGTCGTCGAGCGCCTGCGAGGCCCGGTCGGCGTCGCGGCCGATCACCACCAGCCGCGCTCCGACGCCGCCGAGCGCCGCGCACAGCCGGGCGCCGATGCCGCCGGAGCCGCCCGACACGATGGCCACGCGGCCGTCGAGGCGGAACCGCGCCAGCTCGCCGAGCGCCTGCTGGATACTGCTCATGCTCCTCCCGCTTGATCGATCATCGATGAAACTACTACTCGGTTCGGGCGCGGTCAACGGCGCCTCCTCATGAGCTTCACGACCACGACGAGCCCTACGAGGCCGGCGATGACCGGCCCGATCCGCTTGAGCACGGCGTCACGGCTCGCCTCGCCGAGGTCGAGCACATCCTCGGTGCGGCGCGCAGCCGCCCGCGGCGGCGCGGCGGCGGCCTCAGCGGAGTCGCCGGCCGGACCCGGAGGCGGCGTCGCGGCAGGGCTCCGCGGCCCGGTCGCGCCCGCGCCGTCCTCCGCGGCCGCCTCGGAAGCGGGCTCGGGAGCGGCTGCGGGCTCCGTTTCTGCGATCTCCTCGGCCAGACAGTCGGCGAAGCGGCCCATCAGCTTCGCGCTCACGTCCTGCATCACGCCGCGCCCGAATTGGGCCGCAGGGCCGGTGACGCGCATGTCGGTCTCGACTTGCACGCGCGTCCCGCCCTCGACCTCCGACATCGTCGACGTGATCGTGGCGGCGGCGGTGCCCTGCCCGCGGCTGTCGCGCGCCTGCGCGCGCATCACCGCGCGGTGGGCCTGCTCGTCGGCCTCCTCGATCTTGACCGTGCCCTTGTAACGGGCGGTGATCGGGCCGATCTTGACCGTCATCGTGCCCGTGTGCTCGTCGCCGTCCGATCCCTCCATCGCGGCGCCGGGCAGGCACGGCGCGACGCGATCGAGGTCAAGCAGCACTGCCCATGCGCGGTCGATCGGCGCGGGCACCGTGAACTCGTTCTCGAGCTTCATGACAGCGTCTCGTAGAACTCGCGCTCGCGCGCCTCGAGGTTCGGGATCGCCTCGTTCTTCACCAGCCGCGTGAAGTGCTCGGAGGCCATGTGCGCCTCGTAGCCGGCCTCGTCGTCGTACTGCTCGTAGAGATAGAACAGGCGCGGGTTGTCGGGCGTGCGGTGTGCCTGGTAGAAGCGGTTCGCCGGCTCGGCGCGCGACGGTTCTGTCATCTCGTCGCAGATGCGCGCGATCCGGTCCTCCTCCCCGTCATTGGCGGTCCACTTGGCGACGACGACATAGGCCATTTCACACAGCTCCCTTGTCCGAGATTCGATTGCGCAGCACGCCGATCCCCTCGATCTCCAGCTCGACGACGTCGCCCGGGGCGAGCCAGCGGTCGAGCTCCAGTCCGGAGCCGCCGCCGGCGGTGCCCGAGCCGAAGACCTCGCCCGGATACAGCGTCTGCGAACGCGAGGTGTAGGCGATCATGTCCGCGAAGGTGTGATGCATGTGGGCGGACGTATCCTCGCCCCAAAGCTCGCCGTTCACGCGCACGCGCATGGCGACGTCCGACGCGTCGAGCTCGTCGGCCGTGACGATGCACGGGCCGAGCACGTTCGAGCCGTCCCAGTCCTTCGCCTTGCCCGGGCCCATGCCGATCGGCAGCTCGCGGGTCTGCACGTCGCGCGCCGACATGTCGTTCCAGATCGTGTAGCCGAAGATGCAGCCGGCGGCGTCCTCGGGCGCGACGTCGCGCACCTCGCGCCCGATCACCGCGGCCAGCTCGAGCTCGTGGTCGAGCTTGTCCGTCCACGCCGGCCACGGGATGTCGGCGTCAGGGCCGATCACCGTGTCCGGCATGCCCTTGTAGTACGCGGGCACCTCGTACCACTCGTCGGGGATCGGCCGGCCGAGGCGGGAGAGGGCGTTCTTCATGTGGCCCTCGAAGGCCAGGAAGTCGCGTAGCGAGCGCGGGCGCAGCGGCGCGAGCAGCCGGGCGCCCTGGACCGGGACGGTGGTGCTCTCGGGCGCTCCGGCGACGATGTAGTCGATCATGTCGCCGCCGAAGGCGAGGTCGACAATCGAGTCCTCCCCGGCCAGGGCGCCGACGCGCGGGCCGGCGCCGGCGTCGTAGGTCACGAGCCGCATCTGCGCACCGCCTCCTCGATCTTCACGTAGCACCCGCAACGGCACAGGTTGCCACCGAGCGCCTCGCGGATCTCGTCTCCGGGCCGCATCGCCTTCACGGTGAGGACGAAGCCCGGCGTGCACCAGCCGCACTGGAACGCGTGCGCCTCGTTGAAGGCCCGCAACACGGGGTCGGACTCCTCCAGTCCCTCGACCGTCGTCAGCTCGTGGCCGGCGGCCTGGGCGGCGAGCGTCAGGCAGCCGGAGACGGGCTCGCCGTCGAGCAGCACCGTGCAGGCGCCGCAGACGCCGATCCCGCACGTCTCGCGCACCGACAGCAGGCCCTCGCGGCGCAGCACCGGCAGCAGCATCTCGTCGGTGCGCGCCTCGAGCACCGCGCGCCGCCCGTTGAGGATCAGCTCGACGTTCATCGACCGAGCGCCTCCAGTACGCGCTCCGCCGTGATCGGCAGCTCGGTGACGTGGACGCCGAGCGAGGCGAGCGCGTTGCCGATCGCCGGCGGCACGGGCGGCAATGCGGTCTCCCCCAGCCCGTGCACCTCGGCGCCGTCGCGCTCGATCAGGTCGTGCGTGAGCCGCGGCATGTCCCCGAACGCGGGCACGTTGTAGTCCGACAGGTTGGCGTTGGCGACCTGGCCGTCGGCGAACTCGATCGCCTCGAACAGTGTGGTGCCCAGGCCCATGATCATCGAGCCCTCGTTCTGCAGCTCGGCGCCGGGCCGGTTGACGACGCGGCCGGCGTAGACGGAGGCGTGCAGGTGCTCGACGGTCATCCGGCCGGTCTCCTCGTCGACCGTCACGTGAGCGGCCGCGGCGCCCTGGTGCCAGTGGGTGGAGGCGATGCCCTGGCCGGTGTCGGGATCCAGGCCGCCCTCGTTGCGGACCTCGCCGAAGCCATACTCGCCGTCGCGCTCGAGGTCGCGGACCGCCTCCAGCAGCGCGCGGCCCATCATGTGGGTCGAGCGGCTCGACGTGGTGCGGGTGTCGTACGGCGACGAGTCCGTGTCCGGGTCGGGCACCTCGACCTGGCCGGGCTCGCAGCCCAGCAGCTCGGCGCCCATCAGCTTCAGCGAGCGGCGGACGCCCTGGCCCATCTCGCAGGACGCGCTGCGGACGATGTAGCCAACGGGCGTGCGCTCGACGCTGATCGCTGCGCGGCTCGGCGTCTGCATCCCCTTGAGGAGCACGCACAGGCCCTTCCCGCGCGGGTCCGCCTCGTAACCCACGGCGTCGGCCGCCGCCTGCAGGCAGTCCTCGAAGTGCACGTCGTCCATCACCTCGCCGGTGGCGAACACGTCGCCGTCGTGCAGGAGGTTCATGCGGCGCAGCTCGAGCGGGCTCATCTCAAGCTCGCCCGCCAGCAGGTCCATCGTGCGCTCGGACGCCCACACCGACTGCATCGCGCCATAGCCGCGGTAGGCGCCGTTGGACGGCAGGTTCGTGTAGATCGCCAGCGAGTCCACGCGCACGTGTTCGATCCGGTACGGGCCGACGCCGGCGTAGCCCATCTTCGTCGCGACGCCAGGCCCGCAGTCGGCGTAGCCACCGGTGTCGACCCAGCAGTCGACCTCCTTGGCGACCAGCGTGCCGTCGCGGCGGGCGCCGATCCGCACGCGCACGACGGCCGGGTGACGGTTGAGCGTGACGAACTCCTCGGCGCGGTCGAGCACGGCCTTCACCGGCTTGCCGGCCTTGCGCGCGAGGGCCGCGACGAGCGCCTCGAGCCGGACGAACGTCTTCGCCCCGAACGAGCCGCCCATCGGCGGGGCGATCACGCGGATCCGCTCTTCGGGCACGTCGAACAGCCCGGCCAGGTCGGCACGCGTGTTGAACGGCGTCTGGGTGCCGCTCCACAAGGTCAGCGCGCCGTCGTCCCACTCGGCGAGAGCGGCGTGCGGCTCCATCGGGGCGTGCGCGGCGCTCGGCGTGCGGTAGACCTCCTCGACGACGACGTCGGCCTGGGCGAAGCCGGTCGAGACATCGCCGTGGCGGATCCGGAAGCGGTGGCACACGTTCGTATCGGCGATCGGCCGGACGTCGATCGACACGGCGTCGCGGGCGGACGCGGCGGCCTGGTCGTGCAGGCGCGGCGCGCCGCGGGCGACTGCCTCGAGCGGGTCGAAGACGGCGGGCAGCTCCTCGTACTCCACCTCGACGAGCTGGGCGGCCGCGTGGGCCGCCGCGCGCGTGGGCCCCGCGACGGCCGCGACCACGTCGCCGACGTGCCGCGCCCGGTCGGCGAGCACGCGCTGGTCCTTGACCTGGCAGCCATAGAGGCCGAGGTCGGCGACGTCCTCCGGTGTCAGCGCCACGCAGTCCTCAGGGATCGCCGACGCGTCGACCGACAGCACGCGCGCGTGCGGGTGCGGCGAGCGCACGAACGCGGCGTGCAGCATGCCCGGCCGCTCGGCGTCGACCGAGTACCGCTGCTCGCCGGTCACGCGCGCGTCCATCTCAGGCGACCGCCTCGACTGCGCGCCGCACCTCGGCGGCGATCACCCGTCGGCGGTACGCGGCCGACCCGCGCGAGTCCGACAGCGGCTCGATCCGCTCGGCGTAGCGCGCGGCCACCTCGGCCGGCTCCCCGTCGCACAGGTCCGGGAAGTCCTGCGGGGTCTCGGCGACCGCGCCGACAACGACGCGCAGGCCCTGGTCGCCGCGCACGGCCGCGACGGCCGCGCACGGCCGGTCCTCGCTCGACCGCGAGCGAAACTTGCGGTACGTCGCGCGGGCGGGCTGCGGCGGCACGCGCACCTCGATCAGCAGCTCATCCGGCTCGATGCACGTCTCGTAATAGCCGAGGATCAGCTCCCCGACGGTCACCGACCGCTCGCCGCGCGGCGAGCGGAGCACGGCGCGCGCGTCGAGCGCGGCGAGCATCGCCGGCGGGTCGGACGCGTAGTCGGCATCCGCCAGCACTCCGCCGACCGTCGCCTGGTTGCGCACGCGCGCGCTCGCGACCAGCGAGAACGCGCGGGCGAGCACGGGCCAGCCGTCGCGCGCCGCCTGCGAGCGCTCGACCGCCCGGTGGGTGGCCATCGCGCCGAGCCGCAGCTCGCCGTCGACGACGGCGATCGCGCGCAGCTCCTCGACGCGGCCGAGCGACAGCAGCGCGACCGGCGCCAGGAAGCCCTGGTTCATGAGGATCCCGAGGAAAGTCCCGCCCGCCAGCACCGTCGCCTCGTCACCGCGCTCGGCGCGCAGCGACAATGCCTCGTCGAGCGAGGCCGGGGCCATCCATTCCGGCTCGCTCACTCGAGGATCTCGACCACACCTGTCGAGCCGTTGACCCGGATCCGGTCGCCGGTCTTGATGCGCTCGCCGGCGTTGGTCGTCCCGACCACGGCCGGGATGCCGAACTCGCGCGCGACGACCGCCGGGTGCGACACGGCACCGCCCGCCTCGGTGACGAGCCCGATGATCTTCGTGAACAGCACGACCCAAGCCGGGTTGGTCATGTTGCAGACGAGAATGTCGCCGCTCTGCACCTGATCGAACTCCTCGAGTGAGGAGACGAAGCGCGCCGGGCCTTCGACGACGCCGGGCGACGCGGCCAGACCCTTCACCTCGCCGGTGGTCGACGGCTCGCCGGCGTGGAACTTCTCCGGGAAGCCCCAGAGCGCGTTGTAGGGGAAGTCGAGCGCGGTCTGCGTCGCCGTCCCGACCCACGACGGCGGGCGCTTCTCGGCGGCCTCCTCGCGGTAGTCGCGCCGGTCGGAGACGAGCTCGTGGGCGTCGAACGCGCTCTGATCGGCCATCAGCAACCGCAGCTCGTTGTAGCGGAGGTACATCACGTCCTCGGCGTCACCGAGCGCGCCCGCCTCCGCGAGCTTGGCTCCGATCGCGATCAGCGCGAGCCGCAGCCGGGCATTGGTGCCCTGGTCGATGTAGAAGTGATGGTCGGGCGTGAGCGGGTTCATGCCCAGCGACAGGTCGAGCGCCTCCTGCAGCTTCGCCCGGCCGTCGCCCTCGAGGCCTTCCATCACCTCGCGCTTGGCGGCCTCGAGGTCATCGCGGACCGCCTGGATGTTGGCCGGGTAGTCGTAGTCGGTCGCGATGTAGCCGCGGATCGCCTCGATGATCGGCGCCGGGTCCTCGCGCCAGGTCCGGTAGGCGAACTCGTGCGACCAGATCGCCTTGTTGCCGAACGCCTTCTGGTGCGTGACGATGCGCTCGGCGATCAACTGGCGGCCGCGCTCGGAGCCGTCGAGCGCGCGCATTACATCGGCGGCCGTTTCGCCCTCGAACGCCTTGCTCAACTCGGCGTCGTCCTTGATCTCGTTCTTGATCTTCCAGAGGTCCTCGATCGAGTCCCAGTTGCGGTCCTCGAGGCTCGACTGCAGCCGCCCCATCAGCCCCGGGTCCTCGCTTCCGCGCACCTCGCCGATCACGGCGTTGAGGTTCGTGGTGGAGGAGAACTGGGCGAAGTTCAGCATCCAGTGGATCTTCCAGTGGCGGTCGTGGATGTCGATCGCGTCCTCGAAGTAGACCGCCATCTCGCGCATGTTCGCGGCGCCGTAGTCGATGCCGTCGAGGTACTCGAAGTTGCGCTCGATCTCGGGCCGCAGCCGCTCTCGCCACCAGGCGAGGAAGTTGCCGGCGTACTCGGGCAGCACCCATCCGAGATAGGCGCCGATCTTCGCCGGATGCTCGGGATCGCGCGGCACGCGCGGGACGTAGCGCGCCTGGTACTCGGTCGCCTCGCTGTGGATCGCGGCGTCGGACGGGACCGCCGCCGTATAGACGTAGCCGTTGATCTCCTTGGCGATCCAGTCACACGCGAACGGCGTGCCAAAGCGCCGGAACATGTGGTCGCACGTCAGCCACCAGCCGCCGATGTCGAAGAACATCGGGGATACCGGGTTGGGGATATGGAGATCGTCGTAGATCCAGAAGAGGTCCTTCTCCCCCTCCTGCCACTCGATCGGGAACTCATCCGACCCGTGGAACTCCCCCAGGACCTCCTCGGTCACGGCCATCTCGTCTCCTCGCCTCGGCCCTCTCGACTCGCCGGGCGATGATAGATAATCGATGAGCAGCTGGCGTCGCGGCTACCTGATCGTCACCCTCCGCTGGACCGGCCTCGCCCCCTTGACCGAGAGGGCGAAGGTCAGCTTCAGCGTCCTGGCCGCGGCGAGGCGCCGGGCCGCCGCGCGCGTAGGCTTCAGGCGGAGCGTCAGCTCCTTGTCCGCCTTGCAGCTCACGCGCTTGGACGCGACCGTCCGGCCGGCGAGCCTGAGCCGCTTCGCGGTCGCGCGCGTGACGGTCAGCGTCGCCTTCCCCGAGCCGGTGGTGGCGCACGACACCATCAGCCGCATACCGCGTGCCCGGAACGCCCGCACCGACGACGGGACGAACAGGTCCGCCGACGCGCCCCGCACCCCGCCCTGCGGCGCGACGGCACCCTGCGGCCCGGTCACGACCACCTGCACCGTCGCGGAGCCGGTGGCGCCGTCCGGATCGGTGACCGTGACCTTGGCGCTGTAGGTGCCCGGCGTCGTGTACGTGTGCGTCACCCCGGTGCCGCCGGCGCTCCCGCCGTCGCCGAAGCTCCACACGTACATCACCGCGTCGCCGTCGGGATCGCGTGCGGCCGCCGTGAAGCGGACGGTGAGCGGCGCGGTGCCGCCGTTCGGGTCGGCCGCGATCTGGACGGTCGGTGCCTGGTTGCCGGGCGGGTCGCCGACGACGACCTGCACGGTGGCGCTGGCCGTCAGGCCGCCCGGATCGCGCGCGGTCACCTTCGCCGTGTACGTGCCCGCGGACTCGTAGACGTGCCGCGCGCGCCTGCCGTCGGCCGTCTCGCCGTCACCGAACTCCCACGCGTACGTGAGCGCGTCACCGTCGGGATCGGTGCCCGAGGCCGTCAGCAGGACGTCCAGCGGCGCATTGCCCGACTTCGGCGCCGCCGCCGCCTTGACCGTCGGCGGCAGGTTGCCGGGCGGGTCGGTGACCGTCACGACCACCTGCGCCGTGCCGGTCTTGTCGCCCGCGTCGGTGACCGTCACCGTCGCCGTGTACGTGCCGGGCGTCAGGTACGTGTGCGCCGGGCTCTGAGCGAGCGACCCTCCGGCGCCGTCCCCGAAGTCCCAGCTGTACACAAGGTCACCTTCCGGCCCGTCTGGGTCGTTGCCCGTGGCCGTGAACTGCACCGCGTGCGGCGCCGCGCCGGACGGATCGTCGACCGACGCCGTGACCGTCGGCGCCTGGTTGCCGCCGCCGCCCTCGGTGACGGTCACCTCGACCACGTCGGTCGCGGTGTCGCCCTCGTCGTCGGTCACCTTCACGGTCGCCGTGTGCACGCCCGGCGTGGTGTACGTCCACTCGAACTCAGAGTCGAGCACGGTGCCGTTCTCGAGCTCCCACTCGTACTCGAGCGGGCCGCCGTCGGGATCGAGCCCGGTGGCGGAGAACTGCACCTTCAGCGGCGCCGGCCCGGACGACGGGTCGGCGAATCCCTGAACGGTCGGCGCACCGCCTCCGCCTCCGCCCTGGATCGTGTACGTCGCCGTCCCGACGGCGCCCACGTTGCCGGCAACGTCGGTCGCGCGGTGCTCGAGCGTGTGTGGCCCGTTGCCCGACACGGTCACGGGCCCGCTGTACGCGGTCCACTCACCGTTGTCGAGCGCGTACTCGACCTTGTCGAGCCCCGAACCGCCGGCCGGATCGGCGCCCGCCAGCGTCACCTGCACCGAATCGGTGAAGGTGCCGCCGTCCGGCGTCGCCGTCGACGTCGGGACGGTCTTGTCCAGCTTCACGGTGACCGTCTTGTCGGCCTCCACGTTGCCGTCGGCGTCGGTCGACCGGTACGTGACCGTCGTCGTGCCCTCCTGGCTCAGCGTCACCGGCCCGCTGTAGTTCTGGAACGCGCCGTCGCCGACCTTGTACTGCGTCGTCGCCCCCGCCTCGGTGGCGAGCGTCAGCACCACGTTCTGCCGGTACCAGCCGTTCTGGCCGTCAGGCGTGGGCGGCGCGAGCGTCGACGTCGTCGTCGGCGCGGTGGTGTCCGGCAGCCCCGGGGTGATCCGGATGTAGTCGAATACCGCGTCGTTGCGCGTCGTCACCGTGGCGTTGCTGTCGTTCGCGTAGACGCCGACCTTGGGATTCGGCACGCTGGCCAGCGCGGCCGGCTCTCCGTAGAGAGTCCACGCCCCGCCGGCGAACCGGTAGTAGGACCGCAGCGTGGTCCCGTCCGAGGTGATCCGCATCTCGACCGTCGTCGGCTGGGTCGAGATGTTCACGAAGCCGCCGAAGCCGGCTGCGACGTCGTTCGCCTCGCGCAGGAACTCCAGCCCGCGGCCGTTGGCGAACACGTAGTCCGCCTTCACGTAGTTGGCGTCATCGCCGTAGACGAGCAGACCGGCCTGTTCGTAGTTCTCGTTCGGGTCGAACGTGAGCCGCGTGGTCATCGTCCACGGACCGGCGGGCGCCGACTGGAGCAGGATGTTCGGGTTGTTGTTGGGTGCGCCGGCGAAGAAGTCGCCGTGAGCTGCCGGCAACGTCAGGTTGCCGCCGCCGACCGTGTAGCCGCCCGGCTCGTGCCGGACGTTCTGGCTCCAGCGGCAGAGGTTCAGCGACGTGCCCTCGAATTCGTCGCTCGGCTCCTGCGGCGCGTCGAGCGTGAAGTAGTCGAAGCGCGCCGTATTCGCCTGGGTCCCCGCGGCGGTGGACGCGGTCGCGTACATGCCGATCTTCGGGTTGTTCAGGCCGTTGAGGTTGGTGGCGTTGCCGGTGTTGGTCCAGGTCTCGCCGTCGGCGGACCGCTGCGCCCGCACGGTGGTGCCGTCGCTCGTGAAGCGCACGTAGAACGTGCTCGGGAACGACGCGTCAACCGTTGCCGAGCCGAGGCCCGAGGCGGAGTTGTTGAGCTCCTTGAACGCCTCGAACGCGCGGCCGTTGGCCCAGACCATGCCGCTCTTGATCCAGTTCGCATCGTCCGTGTAGATGACGAGGCCGGCGTTCTGGTAGTTGACCGTCGGGCTCCAGGCCACCCGCGCCGTCGCGGTCCACGGGCCGGAGTCCGGCAGGTCCTGGAGCACGATGTTGCGCTGGCCCGTATCGCCGCCGTGGATGTCCTCGCCGGGCTGTGCGTTGAGGTTGAGCGAGCCGCCGTCGACCGACAGGAACTGGTCGTCACGGCGCACCACGCTCCAGCGCGACGTGTCGAGCGTCGTCCCGTCGAACTGGTCGTTGCCGGGGCAGGAGGCCAGCGGCGGGTACGCCTCGATGTCGATCTCGATGCTGCGCGAGCGCTCGCCGTCGCTGACGGTGAACGTCGCGGTGTACTCGCCCGGCTCGGCGTACGTGTGGCTCGCGTTGGCGGTCGTCGCGTCGGTCGTGCCGTCGCTCGTGAAGTCCCACGCGTACGTGAGCGGGTCGCCATCGGCGTCCGCGCCGGTGCCCGTGAAGTTCACGGCCAGCGGAGCGGGACCGGCGATCTTGTCGGCCGTTGCCGAGGCGGTCGGCGCCGAGTTCGACGCGACCCCCTTGCCGATGAACGTGAACTCGTCGAGATCGAACAGGTCGTTCGGGTTCTCGCCCGGGCGCCCCCGGAACGTGAAGTACAGCCGGCCGCTGCGGTCGTCCGCGTCGATCGGGATCGTCACGTTCTGGAAGTCGGTCCAGCTCGCGGTCGGCAGCAGCGTCGCCGTACCGACGATCGGACCGTCCGGCGCGTCGAGGCGTACGTCGACGATGCCGCCGTCGATGCCCGCCGCGTAGCGGATCGTCAGCTGGTCGATGCCCAGCAGGGACACCGGCTCGAAGTAGATCCACTCGCCCGTGTCCGCGTAGCCGACCGTGCGGCCGCCCTCCGCATTGGCCACGGTGTTGGTCTGCGTGCCGATGTGGTTCGTGTAGTGCTCGGCCTGGATCGTCTTCGGCGTGAGGCGCCTTGTCGACGCGCCCGTGAGCGGTGCCGAGCCAGGCGCCCCGCCGGTGTCGGTGTAGTTCGCCACCAGCACCAGCGCGATGTTGGCGCTCTTCTCGTGACCGGAGTCGGCCGGAGCCTCGATCGTGCCCGAGCAGCCCGTCCTGTCGACGCCCGGATGCACGTGCGCGTTGCCACCCTCGTCATGGAAGACGCCCACGTTGACGGTCACGCGGTTGCAGTCGATCGTCGTGTCCTCGGGGTCGGTGACGGTCACCGTGTACGGGATCTCGTCGCCCCAGTCGAAGATGCCGCCCTGGACGGGAACGGTCAGCTCGACCGTCGGCCGGGTGTTGCCGGCGTTGATGACGATCGTGGAGGTGCCCGACTTTCCGGTCGAGTCCGTCGCCGTCAGGCGCACGCTGTACGTGCCCGCCGCCGTGAACGTGTGCGTCGGGTTGGCCTCGGTGGACGTCGACCCGTCGCCGAAGTCCCACGCGAAGGTCAGATCGTCGCCATCTGCGTCCTCGGAGCCCTCGCTCGAGAACGCGACGGTCAGCGGTGCCGGGCCGGAGTCCTTGTCTGACGTCGCCCGGGCCACCGGCGTGCGGGTGCCCTTGGCGTAGTCGATCCGGTACAGGCCCGAGTCGGGGTTGATGCCCGAGCCGGCGTAGTTGAAGTCGCGCCCCCACTCGAGCACGTACAGCGAGCCGTCGGCGCCCATCTCGATGTCCTGCGGGTGCCGGAAGTCGGCGTTCGGCATGAACTCCTGGATCGCCTTCGGCTTGCCGGCCTCGTCCAGCTCGAGCGTCGAGATCCAGTCACGCGACCAGTCGGCGAAGAACACCTTGTCGTCGAACCACGTCGGGAACTTGCTCGTCGCCGGGTTGGTGGCGTCGAAGTGGTACACCGGACCCGCGATCGCCGTCCGGCCTGGGCCTTCCGGGATCGCCAGCGGCGGCGTGTCCCACGGGTAGTTCGGAGCGTTCGCGTGCGGCTGGTACGGCCACCAGAGCAGCGCGCCGGTCGTCGGCGGCGTGTTCGGCTTGCCGGTGTTCCAGGCCGAGTCGTTCAGCGGGCCCTCGTCAACTCCGCCGCCGCCGTCGCAGTCGAAGAAGCCGCTCTGCGTCTGGGTCCCGAAGTCCCAGTTCGAGTAGGCCTTGTTGTCCGCGATGCAGTACGGCCAGCCCATGTTGCCCGCTTCGCGGATCTGGTTGAGCTCGTCGTAGCCGCGCGGGCCGCGGTTGGCGTTCTCGTTGCCCGCATCGGGGCCGACCTCGCCGTTGTAGAGCCAGCCCGTCTCCTGGTCGACCTGGATCCGGAACGGATTGCGGTGGCCCATGGTGTAGATCTCGGGCCGGGTCTGGCCCGTCACGCCGGGGTACTTGCCGCCGAGGCCGAACAGGTTGCCCGGCGGGATCGTGTAGGTGCCGTCGTCCTGCGGCGTGATCCGCAGGATCTTGCCGCGGAGGTCGTTGGTGTTGCCCGACGAGCGGCGCGCGTCACGCGCGTGATCGGCGTCCGGGTTGTCGCCGGGCTCGTTCGCCAGGCGATCATCGATCGGGTTGTATCCCTGCGACTCCGCATGCTGCGAGTCGTCGCCCGCGGAGATGTACAGGTTGCCGTCGGGCCCGAACGTCAGCGAGCCGGACGAGTGGCAGCAGATGATCCGCTGGTGGGGGATCCGCAGCAGGATCTTCTCCGAGCTCATGTCCAAGGTGCCGTCGGGCGCGACCGTGAAGCGCGAGATGTGCTGCTCCTCAGGGCTCGGCGCGCTGTAGAAGAGGTAGAGCCAGCGGTTCTCGTCGAAGTCGGGGTCGAGCGTGATCCCGAGCAGGCCGTTCTCGTTGCCGCGGTGGACCGGGATCGTGGCGACCGTGCGGATCGCGCCGTTGGCACGGTTGTAGTGCTTGACCTTGCCGGCGAGCTCGACGTAGAAGACGTTGCCGTCGTCGTCGACGGCGATCTCCATCGGGTTCTCGGTGGTGTCGTCGAGCGTGATCTTGTCGAACGCGGCGTCGGTCGGGAGTCCTTCGCGATCCGGACCGCAGTCGC
The DNA here is from genome assembly GCA_963792385.1 of uncultured Solirubrobacteraceae bacterium. Taxonomy (GTDB): domain Bacteria; phylum Actinomycetota; class Thermoleophilia; order Solirubrobacterales; family Solirubrobacteraceae; genus DASSUW01. Next base: position 1,363,052 of record CAWBVZ010000007.1, read on the forward strand.
CGGCCTCCCTGCCCGACGCCCACTCGATCGCGCCGAGGATGTGGTCGCGGTAATCAGGCTCGGCCCAGTAGCTGCCCATGTGGCCGAGCGCGGTGTAGAAGTGGCGCCCGCCGTCGTAGTTCGAGCACCAGGAGATCGGGTGATCGTCGGCCGCCGCGGATCCGTCCTGCTCGTCGTACGTGTTCTCGTCGAGCTTGAGCAGGACGTGGACGTTCTCGGGCTCGGCGGTGAAGTTGTACCACTCGTCCTCGCGCACCCAGTTGGGCTGCGGCAGGTCCCTAGTGGCCGGATGCGTCGTGTCGACGACGTTCACCGTCGCCTGCTGGAACTGCACGGGCGGCGCCGGGTGGTTGAGGAACCACGAGCCGCCCATCATGTCGCCCTTCCAGCCCCAGTTGCGGTCGGCGTTGGCGTCGGCGTGGATGCTCACGAGGCCGCCGCCGCGCTGCATCCAGCGCTCGAGGGCCGTGCGCTGGGCCGCGTTGAGGATGCCCTCGCCGTCGGTGTTGAGGAAGACGATGACCTCGAACGGGCGCAGGCCCGCGTCCGTGAAGCGCGTGGCGTCCTCGGTGAGATCGACGCTGAAGTCCTCGGCGGCGCCCATCTGCGTGAGCGCGATCCGGCCCGCGTCGATCGCGTCGGTGTGGCGGAAGCCGGTGGTACGGGAGAACACCAGCACGTCGACCTCCGGCGCCGCCCCCTCGACCGTGACCGTGCCGCTCATCGCGCCGTGGAACTTGCACTGGAACGTGTAGGTGCCGGGCGCGTTGAAGGTGTGCTCGACCGCGTTGCCGCCCGGACTGCGCGTCTCGTCGACGCTCCAGTTTGCGCTCGTGGACGTGAGCGAGTGCGTCTGGGATGCCTGGTCGAACTCCCATCGGACCGTCGTCCCGGTGGGGACCGTCGCGGTGGGGGGCGACCACGCCTGGCCCGGTGAGTCGACCGCGTCGATCGTGGTCGGCGCCTGCGCCGACGCCACGCCTGGGGTGAGCGCCCAGATGAGTAGGGCGGCGAGCAGCACCGCGCAGGGCCACGCCGGACGGACCGGCGACGTCGACGTCGAAGCCATCAGCTTTCTCTCCCCTTGCCCGAGCGAGCCGCCCGGATGGACCTCTCCCGAAGGACCTCTCCCCAACCGAAGCGTTCCGCATTGCGCAACACTCCGGCTGTTGCATCTAAGTTGCGTCTTTGTAGCATCCAAGTGGCAGTTATGGCAAGCCCTCCGACAATCACCGCCACGGCCCGGGCGTACGCGTTCACCAAGGAGCGCGTGCTCGACTCGACGTTCGCCGGCGGCGACCTGATCACCGAGGGTGAGGTCGCGGACGCCCTCGGCCTGAGCCGCACGCCCGTGCGCGAGGCCTTTCTACGGCTTCAGGGCGAGGGATTGCTGCGCCTCTACCCCAAGCGCGGCGCGCTCGTCGTGCCGGTGTCGGTCGGCGAGGTCGAGGCAGTGATGGAGACGCGGATGCTGGTCGAGCGGTTCGCGCTCGGCAAGGTGATGGCCAATGGTCCGGCAACGGACATCGCCGACGCGATGGCGGTCAAGATCACGCAGCAGGAGGCGTACGCCGCCTCCGGCGACGCCGACGGCTTCGTGGCCATCGACCGCGAGTTCCACACGATCTTCGTCACCGCGGCCGCCAACCCGATCGTGACCGGGCTGTACGACAGCCTGCGCGACCGCCAGCAGCGGATGATCATCACGTCGCTGCTGATCGACGCGGAGCGGAGCGCCTCGATCCTCGTCGAGCACCGGGCGCTCGCCGACGCCATCGGTCGCGGCGACGCCGAGCGCGCGCAGTCGGTGCTGACCGCCCACCTGCACGGCACGCTCGAGCTCGTTCGCGCCGGCGGGTAACCGTTCTCCGATAGGGTCGCCGCGGTCTAGGAGGAGGGAGCGAAGTGGAGGGCTCGAAGTCGGTTCTGCTCGTCGGCACGCTCGACACCAAGGGCGCTGAGTACGCGTATCTCCGCGAGCGCCTGCGCGCACACGGGGTCGACGCGATCCTCGCCGACGCGGGCGTCAACGAGCCCGTGGGCGTCACGCCGGATATCTCCCGCCACGACCTCGCGGCCGAGACCGGGGCCGACCCGGACGCGCTGGCAGCGGCCGGTGACCGCGGCGCGGCCGTGACGGCGATGGCCGAGGCGTCCGAGGCACTCGCGCGGCGGCTCTACGGCGAGGGCCGGATCGGCGGCGTGCTCGCCGCCGGCGGGTCCGGCGGGACCGCGATCGCCACGCGCGCGATGCGGGCGCTGCCGGTCGGCGCCCCAAAGCTGATGGTCTCCACGATGGCGGCCGGCAACACGGCCGACTACGTCGGCGAGAGCGACGTCACGATGATGGCGTCGGTCACCGACGTCGCGGGCGTGAACTCGATCTCCGGCCGGATCATGGCCAACGCCGCCGCGGCGATGGCGGGCATGCTCCAGGCGCCGCCGGTCGAGCTGGGCGAGGAGCGGCCGCTGATCGGCGCGAGCATGTTCGGCGTCACCACACCGAGCGTCACGCACGCGCGAGAGCGCCTCGAGGAGCTCGGCTACGAGGTGCTCACGTTCCACGCCACCGGCACCGGCGGGCGGGCGATGGAAGGGCTGATGGAGTCCGGCTTCCTGCAGGGCGTGCTCGACATCACGACGACCGAGCTGTGCGACGAGCTGGTCGGCGGCGTGCTGTCGGCCGGCCCGGACCGGCTCGAGGCCGCGGGCCGCCTCGGCCTCCCCCAGGTCGTGTCCGTGGGCGCGCTCGACATGGTCAACTTCGGCGCACGCGCGACGGTCCCGCCGGAGTTTGAGGACCGCAACCTGTACGTGCACAACCCGTCGATCACGCTGATGCGCACGACACCCGACGAGTGCGCCGAGCTCGGCCGTCAGATCGCGACCAAGCTGTCGGCCGCGATCGGCCCGACCGCGCTGTTCCTGCCGCTCGGCGGCGTCTCGATGATCGACGCCGAGGGCCAGCCGTTCTACGACCCGGACGCCGACGACGCGCTGTTCGCGACGTTGCGCGCGGGGATCGGCGAGAACGTCGAGCTGATCGAGATGGACGCGAACGTCAACGACCCCGAGTTCGCCGCCGCGATGGCGGACAAGCTCGACGAGTACATGAAGAGGAGCAGCCAGTGACGGGCGACGAGGCGCGGGCCAAGCTGCGCCGGACCCTCGACGACGGCGGTGTGATCATCGGCGCGGGCGCCGGCACCGGCCTCTCCGCCAAGTGCGCCGAGGCCGGCGGCACCGACCTGATCATCATCTACAACTCCGGCCGCTACCGGATGGCGGGCCGTGGCTCGCTGGCCGGGCTGATGCCCTACGGCGACGCGAACGCGATCGTGCTCGAGATGGGCAACGAGGTGCTCCCGGTCGCGCGCAACACGCCGGTGCTGGCGGGCGTGTGCGGCACGGACCCGTTCCGGCTGATGGACGTGTTCCTGCGCCAGGTCCTCGCCGCGGGCTTCTCCGGCGTGCAGAACTTCCCGACGGTCGGCCTGATCGACGGCACCTTCCGCGCGAATCTCGAAGAGACCGGGATGGGCTACGGGCTCGAGGTCGACATGATCCGCGAGGCGGCCTCGCTCGGCCTGCTGACGGCGCCGTACGTGTTCGATCCCGAGAGCGCGGTCGCGATGACCGAGGCGGGTGCGGACGTGCTCGTGCCGCACATGGGCCTGACCACGAAGGGCTCGATCGGCGCGCACACGGCGAAGACGCTCGACGAGTGCGTGGGCGAGATCCAGGCGATGCGCGACGCGGCCGTGAAGGTCAACCCGGACGTGATCGTCCTCTGCCACGGCGGCCCGCTCGCCGAGCCCGAGGACGCGCAGTACGTGCTCGACCGTACGGAGGGCATCGTCGGCTTCTTCGGCGCCTCGAGCATGGAGCGGCTGCCGACCGAGGTGGCGATGACCGAGAATATGAAGCGGTTCAAGGCGCTTTCCGCCACCGCGTAAAGGAGAAAAGCGTGCGCTCGAAGCTCGTCGATCCGGCGTCCCTGCCGACCATGACCTTCGACTGGGGGGTCATCAAGCCCCTCGTCGCGACCGACAACACCGACAACCCGGAGGTGAGCATGATGCACGTGATCCTGCTCCCCGGGAAGGGCCACGACCGCCACAACCACCCCGAGTCGGACGAGATCCTCTACATCCTCGCCGGCGAGGGCGACCAGATGGTCGACGACGAGCCGCCGCTGCAGGTGCGCCCGGGCCACACGGTGTTCATCCCGAAGGGCGCGTTCCACTCGACGATCAACACCGGCTACGAGCCGATGGTGATCCTCGCCATCTACGCGCCGGCCGGGGCCGAGCAGGTCCTCAAGACGCTGCCGGACTACGTGGAGGTCGCACCGGGCGAGGCGCCCGCACTCGCCCGCGGTTAGTCCTTGATCACGAGCCAGGTGCCGACGGCGAGCAGCAGCACGCCCGACACCTTGGCGACCGTGATCGGCGACTTCTCGACGCCGAGCCAGCCGAAGTGGTCGATCACGATCGCCACGCCGAGCTGGCCGGCGATCGTCACGGCGGTCAGCCCGCCGGCGCCGAGCGCGCGCACGGTCCACACGATGCTGCCGACGTAGAGCGCGCCGGCGAGCCCGCCGCCGATCGCGACGTGCAACGGCGCGTCGCCGATCCGGCGCAGCCCGCCGATGTCTCCGGCCACGGCCGACAGCATCACGATCGCCAGGAACGAGATCCCGAGCGCCACGACCGAGGCCTCGAGGCCGCCTACCGCACGCCCGAGCTGCGAGTTCAGCGGCGCCTGCGTGACGACGAGTCCGCCGACCACGGCCGCAACCGCAACCGCAACGCCCTTGTCCACTACTTCGCCTCGAGCCAGTTCGGCCCGCTGCCGGCGCTGACCACCAGCGGCGGGTCGAGGTCGGCGGCGGCGACCATCTCGCGCGAGATGATCTCGGCCGCCTGCTGCGCCTCCTCCTGCGGTCCCTCGGCGAGCAGCTCGTCGTGGATCTGGAGGATCACGCGTGTCTTCAGGCCGTCGGCGGCGAGCGCATCGTGGGTGCGCACCATCGCGACCTTGATGATGTCGGCGGCCGTGCCCTGGATCACCGAGTTGACGGCCAGGCGCTCGCCCAGCTTGCGCGTCTGCCAGTTGCGGGCGCGGATCTCGGGGATCTGGCGGCGGCGGCCGAACAGCGTCGAGACGTAGCCGTGTTGCTCGGCCTGGACGACCGCGTCGCGCATGAACTGCGCGACCGCCGGGAAGCGCTCCAGGTAGCGGTCGATGAACTCCTGCGCCTCCTCCTGCGGGATCTGGAGTCGGTCGGCGAGGCCGTACGCGCTGAGGCCGTACACGATCCCGTAGTTGACCATCTTGGCCTTCGAGCGCATGCCGACGTCGAGCTTGTCCGGCGGCAGGTCGAACACCTTCGACGCGGTCTCGGTGTGCACGTCCTCGCCGCGCAGGAAGATGTCGCGCAGCACCTGCTCGTTGGCGATGTGGGCGAGCACGCGCAGCTCGACCTGCTCGTAGTCCACGGAGGTCAGCACGTTGCCCGGCTCGGCGATGAAGCAGGCGCGGATCACGCGTCCGGTCTCGGTGCGGATCGGGATGTTCTGCAGGTTCGGGTTGATCGAGGCGAGCCGGCCGGTGGCCGCGTTCGTCTGCAGGAAGGTGGTGTGCAGCCGGCCGTCGGCCCCGATCCACGCGGGCAGCGCGTCGAGGTAGGTCTGCACGAGCTTCGTCAGCTCCCGCCAGCGCTCGATCTTGGGGATGATCGGATGCTCGTCGCGGATCGCCTGCAGCACGCGCGCGTCGGTCGAGAAGCCGGTCTTGCCGCGGCGCTTGCGCGACAGGCCGAGCTTGACGAACAGCATCTCCGCGAGCTGCTGCGGCGAGCCGATCATGAACTCCTCGCCCGCGAGGTCCCAGATCTCGCGCTCGAGCTGGGCGGCGTCGGCGCGGATCGTGCTCGCCGCCTCCTCGAGCCGCTTCGTGTCGAGCTTGATCCCGACCTTCTCCGCCTCGCGCAGCACGTGCACGAGCGGGAGCTCGATGTCGTTCAGGAGGTCGGTCAGCCCGCGCTCGTTCAGCAGCGGCCGCTGGATCGCGGCGAGCTCGTGGACGAGCACCGCGCGGGCGGCGTTCTCGTCATCGGCGGTGACGGCGAGGCCGCGCTCCTCGGCCAGCTCTTCGAGCGGGAAGCCGCGGCGCGCCGGGTCGAGCAGGTAGGCGCCGATCTGCGTGTCGAACACGAGGTTGGCGGGCACGTCGCCGAGCGCCTTCGCGTCGTGGGCGACGACGGGCCGGTCGCCGGCGGCCTTGACCAGCTCGGCGGGATCGTCGATCTCTCCCGCGAGCGCATGGTTGCCGCCGCCGTAGGCGCCGAAGCGCCAGCGCGGCTGGCGCGGGATCAGCTCTCCCTCGGGCGCCTCGGGAGCCTGCGCGACGAGGACCAGTTCGTCGCCCTTCATCTGCGCGACGTCGGCGAGGCCGCCCTGCTGGACCTTCACCACGCGGGCGTCCGCCGCCTCGGGGCGCGGGATCGCCTCGATCTCGGCGGCCTCGAGCGCTTCCTCGAGCCGGCGCAGCGGATCACGCAGCTCCCAGTCGCGGAACACGCTGCGCAGGTTCGCGCGATCCGGCGTGCGGGTGATCTCGGCATCGAGGTCGATGTCGACCGGCACGTCGCGCACCATCGTCGCGAGCTGCTTGGACACGCGCGCGTCGTCCGCGTGCACGGTCAGGTTCTCCTTGCGCTTGGCGCCGGAGATCTCATCGACGCTCGCGAGCACCGTCTCGAGGTCGCCGAACCGCTGCAGCAATTCGGAGGCGGTCTTGTCACCGATGCCGGGGACGCCCGGGATGTTGTCGCTCGTGTCGCCCTTGAGGCCGATGAAGTCGGGGATCTTCTCCGGCGGAATGCCGTAGCGGTCGATCACGCCCTGGCGGTCGTAGACCTTGGTGTCGGTGATGCCGCGCGAGGTGGTCATGATCCGCACGCCGTCGCCGACGAGCTGGTAGGCGTCGCGGTCGCCGGTGACGACCATCACGGGGATGTCCCGCTCGCGCGCACGCTCGACGAGCGCGGCGATCACATCGTCGGCTTCGTAGCCCTCGACAGAGACGTTGCTGTACCCGAACGCCTCCACGAGCGGCGCCAGATGCGGCCACTGGAGCTTCAGCAGGTCGGGCCGGCTGGAGCGCTGCGCCTTGTAGTCGGCCGAGATCTCCTTGCGGCCTGACATCCCGGCGTCCCAGACAACCACGGTCGGCACCTCGCCGTAGTCCGTGAGGATCTTCACGAGCATCGACGCGAAGCCGAAAATCGCGTTCGTGGGCCGCCCGTCGGACGTGGCGATCGACTCCGGCAACGCGAAGAACGCACGGTAGGCAAGCGAGTTCCCGTCGATCAGGAAGAGCTCGCGCGCGCTGTCTCCGTCAGTCTGGGCCATAGGCCTGTGAGCCTAGTAGAGCCGTGGTGACCAGCGGGTGACCCCAGCGGCTCGCGGACAACCCTGCGCCGCTATGCTGGCTTGTCCATGCGGTCCGGCAGGTCAGTCCTGCCACCGCAGGCTTCGACACGATGACCGACACGCCCCTCCCCGAGGACCGCGAGCGCACGCCGCCGGCCGACGAAACTTCAGACGCGCCCCCGGCGGCAGTCGAGGAGACCCCGGCCGCGCAGGAGCCGCAGCCCGCCGCCGAGGCGCAGCCCGCGGCCGAGCCGGAGCCCGCCTCGGAACCGCAGCCCGTCGCCGAGGCACCGGCGGAGCCGGCGCCGACTCCCGCCGCCGAGGCGCAGCCCGCGGCCGAGGAGACACCGCCCGCGCCGGAGCCCACGCCCGCGCCCGAGGCCACCCCGGAGCCGCAGCCCGCCGGCGAAGCCCAGCCCACGCCCGCGCCCGAGGCCACCCCGGAGCCGCAGCCCGCCGCCGAAGCGCAGCCGGCCGCCGCCGAGGCACAGCCCGCCGCCGAAGCGCAGCCCGCTGCCGAAGCGCAGCCGGCCGCACCAGAGGCCCAGCCCGCCGCCGAAGCGCAGCCGGCCGCACCAGAGGCACAGCCCGCCGCCGAAGCGCAGCCGGCCGCACCAGAGGCCCAGCCCGCGCCGGAGGCGACGCCCGCCGCCGAAGCGCAGCCCGCCGCTCAGGGCGACGCGCCCGCGGCCGCCGCACCCGATTCCCCTCCGGCCGAAGGTCAGCGCTCCGGGCAGCCTGCCGGTGATCGCCAGGCGCGTGGTGGGCAGGGCGGCCAGCAGCAGCGGCCGCGACGTCGGCGCCGGCTGAACGCCGCCGACAAGCACCGCCGCACGTTCTTCGCCAAGCTCACCGAGCTGCGCAAGCAGGAGCAGGCCGCGGTCGAGGCCAACGAGCCGGACCCGGAGCCCGAGCCCGAGCCGCAGCCCGCCGCAGAGGCCCCCGCCGAAGGCGCGACCGAGGCCGAGGCGCCGGCTGCGGAGGCCCAGCCGCAGCCGCCGCAGCAGCCCGCCGCAGCCACAGTGCCGGCGACCTCGCCGAGCCGCTCGGCACGGGCGCAGGCGCGGCTCGTCGCAGCGATTGAGCGCGTCGGAGGCGCCGAGGCCGTGCGCGAGGCGCTGCAGCCCAAGCGGCGCGACGACGGCGAGACCATGAAGTGGTCGTCGGTGTGCGCCGAGCAGGCGCTCGGCGTGAAGCCGGGCGACCCGATCTTCACCGCCTGGGTGCGCCTGGCCGCCACCCCGGTCCGCGACGTCAAGGCGATCGTCAATCCGCGCTCCAGCGACGACCGCGGTCGTGGCCGCGGACGCGGCGGCGGCCGCTCGGACCGCCCGGCGGCGGCGGCGGCGGCGGCGGAGGCCGCGGCGGCTACCAAGGCGACCGCGGAGATCGCGACCGCGGCCGACCCGCACGCCGCGAGGAGCTCGAGACCCACGGCCGCGACGGCTCGTTCCGCTCATCCGTCCGGATCGTGCACGTCGACAGCGAAGGCCAGCGCCGCGACCGTGACGACGAGCGCCGCGCTGAGCGCGACGCCAAGCGCCAGGCCGAGGCCGAGCGCCTCGCCAAGCTCGGCTACTAGCCGGCGCGCCAACGAACGTCAACTGCGCTGGGTGGGGAAGTGAGTGTCCGTTGGCGGGTGCGTCGGGTCCCGCGTGCGTGGGTTTCGCCCCAATCGTGCGGCCGTGCTCGGCGGTTGGTGAGAAACCCACGCCAGAGGACGGAAACCCACCAATCGCGGTTGGGGGACGCGACGATTGGTGCGAAACCCACGCGAGTGTCGAGTTGACAGCGATATGCGCCGTTAAGTCGACACTCGCCCTCGCCGCGGCCGAAATCCGCCGCTCCCCCACCCAGCGGGGTTGACGTTCACCCGCGGCCGGACCGCCCCGACTAACATGCGCCGGCCGGTGTCGCTGCCCACCTCCGCCCAGTTCTCCTTCGTCATGCGCGTGCGGATCGACCACCGGCCGGGCATGCTCGGCCGCGTCGCGACCGCGATCGGCGAGGCGGGCGGGACCATCGGCTCGATCGACTTGGTCACGATCGACGACTACCACACGCTGCGCGACATGACCGTCGACGCGGCCGGCACCGACCACATCAAGGCGATCGCCGACGCCGTCGGCGGGGTCGCCGGCGCCGAGGTGATCGACACCACCGACCGCACGTTCCTGATGCACGTCGGCGGCAAGATCGAGCAGCGCAACAAGCATCCGCTGCGCACGCGCGACGACCTCTCGATGGCCTACACACCCGGCGTCGCGCGTGTCTGCAACGCGATCGCGCAGGACCGCGACAAGGCCTTCCAGTACACGATCAAGCGGAACACCGTGGCGGTCGTGTCTGACGGCAGCGCCGTCCTCGGGCTTGGGGACATCGGACCCGAGGCGGCGATGCCGGTCATGGAGGGGAAGGCAATGCTGTTCAAGGAGTTCGGCGGCGTCGACGCCTTCCCTCTCTGCCTCGACACCAAGGACTCCGACGAGATCGTGGCGACCGTCACGGCGATCGCGCCGACGTTCGGCGGCATCAACCTGGAGGACATCAGCGCGCCGCGCTGCTTCGAAATCGAGGAGCGCCTGAAGGCCACCCTCGACATCCCGGTCTTCCACGACGACCAGCACGGCACCGCCGTCGTCGTGCTGGCCGCGCTCCTGAACGCGGTCAAGCTCACCGGCAAGAAGATCGAGGACCTCGACGTGCTGATCGTCGGGCTCGGTGCGGCCGGCATCGCCGTCGCCAAGATCCTGCTCGCGGCCGGCGTCCGCCACGTGATCGGCTGCGACTCCAAGGGCGCGCTCTCGACCGACCGCGCCGACTACCAGGACGGCTCGATGACCGCGATCAAGCGCTGGTTCGCCGAGGCGACGAACGCCGAGCACCGCTCCGGCGGCCCGGCCGACGTGATCGAGGGAGCGGACCTGTTCGTCGGCCTCTCCGGCGCGCGCGTGATGCCCGCCGAGGCGCTCTCCAAGATGGCGGACGACGCGATGGTGTTCGCGATGGCTAACCCGACGCCGGAGGTCACGCCGGAGGAGGCCGAGCCGTACGCGCGGATCATCGCGACCGGGCGCTCGGACTACCCGAACCAGATCAACAACGTCCTCTGCTTCCCGGGCATCTTCCGCGGCGCGCTCGACGTCCGCGCCCGCGAGATCACCGAGGACATGAAGATGGCCGCCGCGCGCGGCATCGCGGCCGTGGTCGGCGACAACGACCTGCGCGAGGACCACATCATCCCGTCGCCGTTCAACCGCGACGTGCCCGCGGCCGTGGCCGCCGCCGTCGTCGAGCAGGCCAAGCGCGACGGGTCGGCGGTCGCCGACCCCGGCCAGATCGGCTACGCGCCGGGCGACACGCAGGAGTTCGGGGCGATCCGCTGACTCGCGTGACGATCACCGGAGCGACCGGGCGCCTCGGCTCGCTGATCGTCGCCGCGCTCACCAAACGCGGGGACGAGGTCACCGTCCTCAGCCGCAGTCCGGACAAGGCGCGCGCGAAGCTGGACGTCGAGGCCGTCGCCTGGGACCCGCTCGCCGGCCCCGCGCCGGCCGACGCCCTCGCCGGCCGCGACGCGGTCGTGCACCTGGCCGGAGAGGACATCGCGCAGCGCTGGAACGACGAGTCACTGCGACGGATCCGCAAGTCGCGCGAGCTGGGGACACGCAACCTCGTCGCCGGGCTGAGCGCCGCCGACCCGCGCCCGCCCGCGCTGATCTCCGCCTCCGCGGTCGGCTACTACGGCCCCCGCCCCGAGCCGATCGACGAGGACGCGCCGCCGGGCCACGACGTGCTCGCCGACGTCTGCGTGGTCTGGGAACGCGAGGCGCTCGAGGCGGAGTCGCTCGGCGTCCGCGTCGTGCGCATGCGCACGGGCATCGTGCTCGACCGCCACGGCGGTGCGCTGCAGAAGATGCTGCTGCCGTTCCGGCTCGGCGTCGGCGGTCCGGTGGCCGGCGGCGGCCAGCCGCTGCCCTGGATCCATCTCGACGACGTGGTCGGGATGTACCTGAACGCGATCGACGACGAGCGCTGGACCGGCGCGTTCAACGCCACCGCGCCGCATCCGGTCACCAACCGCGAGTTCTCGCGCGCGCTCGGCCGCGCGCTGCACCGCCCGGCGATCGCGCCCGTGCCGGGCTTCGCCATCCGAACGCTGTACGGCGGGATGGCCAAGCTCGTGATCGAGGGGCAGAACGCGCTCCCGCGCCGTGCGATGGAGCTCGGGTACGTCCACCGGCACCCGGACCTCGACGAGGCGCTGCGCTCGGCCCTCGACGACACTTGACCACCGCCCGGGGGTCACTGGTAACGTCCTAGCGGATGGCGCCGAACGCTCGCAGCGACCGCTACGAACCGCTCCCGGGCGTCACCGAGATCCCGGGCTTCCTCTATCGCAAGCTCTCCCCGCGCGGGCGGCGCGTGGCACAGGTCGTCGCCGCCGCGCTCGTCGTGGCGCTCGCCGCCGGCATCGTCTTCGGCCTCCCCGCGATCACCACCAGCAAGGAGGAGCGTGCCGCTGCCGAGCAGAGCGCGGTCGCCAAGCGCCGCGCCGAACGCCAGGCGCAGCTACAGGCCGAGGTGCGGCTGCTGAAGGGCCGCGGCACGCCTGCGCGCGGGCTCGAGGGCTCGGCGGCGCTCACCGCCCGGCATGCGCTCGCGGGCGACCTTGCCGCCGCGGTGCAGCACGACGCCGTCGGCCGCGCGCAGTCGGGCGAGTTCGCGCAGTCCGTGGACCGCGTCGAGTGCGAGCGGTTCCCGCGCGCCGTCGACAGCGTCGACCCGGCGGACGACCTCGCAAGCCGGAGCGGGCGCTACTCGTGCCTGGCCATCACGGCCGACACGCCGAAGGTCGCGGTCAACCAGGCCAGCAGCATCGGCTATCCGTACCGGGCGCTGGTCGACTTCCCGTCAGGACGGTTCGCGTACTGCAAGGTGAGCGGCCGGCCGGGTGAGGGCTCGCTCGTCGACAAGTACCGCCAGCAGGTACCTACCGCCTGCGGGGGCGCCGGCTGACACACGCGCGCGCCTGGGCACATGTTCCCGGCGCAATGTCGAACGGCCTCCCCCCCGACCTCCAGCGACTCGGCGACGAGCTCACCGGTGCCGCCGCGCGTACCGCAGCCGCCGCGCGGCTGCGCCGTGAGGAGCGGCGGCGACTGGCGATCACCGCCACGCTCTGCGCGCTCCTGTTCGCCACGTTGACGCCCGCGGCGCTCGGGCCGGCGCACCGCGACGTGCGCCTGGCGGGTGCGCTACAGGCTTGGGAGTTCGCCCGGCCGGGCTGCGACCATCCGCGCGGCCAGGGCTTCATGCTCCCGGCGTGCGAGGCCGCCACCGGGCTGCCGATGCAGCGGCACCGGCCCTACGCCTGGCGCTGACTCTCGCGCTCGGCCACGCGCTCTGCGTCGGCCTTCCCGCGGCCCCACGGCCCGAGGTTCTTCCACTTCGAGTTCGCCCGCGCGGGCCAGATCAGCCAGATGATCGGCCCGAGGATCGTAAGCAGCAAGCCGAACGCGAGCCCGAGCTTCTCGCCGTAGCCCTTCCGCTCGGACAGATACGAGGCCGTGATGGCGGACAGCAGCCAGATGTACATCAGGAGGAGCGCCTTGGCGCCGATGAGCGCGATCAGAGTCATGTTCCGAGGTAGGCCTTCTGGACTTCGGGGTTGGTCCGAAGCGACGCGGAGTCATCCGACATCGCGACCGTCCCGGTCTCGAGCACGTACGCGCGTGAGGAGACCTCGAGCGCGAAGTTCGCGTTCTGCTCCACCAGCAGGATCGTCGTGCCCTGCTCGTTGATCTCGGCGATCGTCTCGTAGATCCGCTCGACCAGGATCGGCGCGATCCCCATCGACGGCTCGTCGAGCAGCAGCAGCGTCGGCTCGCCCATCAGGGCGCGCCCGATCGCGAGCATCTGCTGCTCGCCGCCGGACATCGTGCCCGCCTTCTGCGTCTCGCGCTCCTTCAGCCGCGGGAACAGGTCGTAGACGCGGTGCAGGTCCTTCTCGATCCCGGCGTGGTCGCGGCGCAGGAACGCCCCCAGCTCGAGGTTCTCGCGCACGGTCATGCGCTGGAAGCACTTGCGTCCCTCCGGCGACTGGCAGATGCCGAGCCGGACGATCTCCTGCGGCGGCAGCTGGCCGATCTCCTGACCGCCGAACCGGATGTGCCCGGTGCGCGGCGGCGTCAGGCCGGAGATCGAGCGCAGCGTGGTGGACTTGCCCGCTCCGTTGGAGCCGATCAGCGTCACGCACTCGCCCTCCTCGACGGCGATCGTGATGCCCTTCAGCGCCTGGATGTTCCCGTAGTAGGTGTGGATGTCATCCACTTCGAGGAATGCCATCAGGGGTGCTCCTCCGACGCCTTCTTGCCGAGATAGGCCTCGATCACGCGCGGGTTGGCACGCACCTCGGCGGGGGCGCCCTCGGCGATCTTCTCGCCGTGGTCGAGCACCGTGATGTGCTCCGAGACACCCATGATCACCTTCATGTCGTGCTCGATCAGCACGATCGTGATGCCGCGCTCGTCGCGCAGCTGGCGCATGAACGCGGTCAGCTGGTCGGACTCCTGCGGGTTCATGCCCGCGGTCGGCTCGTCGAGCAGCAGCACCTTGGGGTCGGAGGAGAGCGCGCGCGCGATCTCCACGCGGCGCTGGTCGCCGTATGCGAGGTTGATCGCCAGCTGGTCGTGCCATGAGCGCCGCAGGCCGACGTACTCGAGCTCCTCCGCGGCCTTCTCGCGGACGCGCTTCTCCTCCTTGCGGACGCGCGGCGTGCGGATGATCGATCCGAACAGCCCGGCCGACATGCGCGAGTTCTGGCCGACCATCACGTTCTCGGTCGCGGTCATCGTGGCGAACAGGCGGATGTTCTGGAACGTCCGCGCCATGCCCAGCTTCATGATCACGTCGGGCCGACCGCCGGTGATCGTCTTGCCGTCGAAGTCGATCGTGCCGATCGTCGGCTTGTAGAAGCCGGTGAGCATGTTGAAGAACGTCGTCTTGCCGGCGCCGTTGGGCCCGATGATCGACACGATCGAGCGCTCCGGCACGCGGAACGTCACGTCGCTCACGGCCGTGAGGCCGCCGAACTGCTTGGTGACGTTCCTCGTCTCCAGGATCGCGGCGCCGTTGGTCGCAGTCTCGCTCATGCGCGTGCCGTGTAGAGGGTGTCGTCGGTTGTCTCAGCGTCTTCCGTGAGCTCCATCTTGCGCCTTCGTTCTGGCAACAACCCCTGTGGTCGCATGATCATCATGATCACGAGCAGGAACCCGTAGATCCCGAAGTTGATCTCGCTCACGTCGAAGTCGAGACCCACCTTCGATGGCCAGTCGCTCATCGATGGCAGCAGCTCGAAGTTGATGAACGTGAGCGTGATGGCGCCGAGCACCGTGCCCCAGATCGACCCGAGGCCGCCGAGGATCACCATGCCGAGGATGAAGATCGAGAAGAAGAACTGGAACTGGTCGCCGTTGACCGTGTTGTTCTTGGACCCGAGGTAGGCGCCGGCGAAGCCGCCGAACGCGGCGCCGGTGCCGTAGGCCAGCAGCTTCGTCTTGACGGCCGGGACGCCCATCGAGACGGCGGCGATCTCGTCCTCGCGCAGCGCCACCCATGCGCGGCCCAGCCGCGAGTCGCGCAGGCGGAAGTTCACGAACAGCACGACCGCGACCATCGCCAGCGCAAGCCAGTACCACGGCCGCTGCTCGAGCGATTTGAACGGCTCCATCCACGGCAGGTCGACCTTGTCCACCGGCGTGATGCCCTGGCGGCCGGCGGTGATCGTCTGGTCGGCGCCGAACACGTTCTCGAGCGCGCCGCCGATGATCGGGAAGCCCGACAGCTTGAGCTCGTCGCCGTTGACCGCGGCCTTGCCGATGATCTCGCCGAAGGCCAGCGTCACGATCGCGATGTAGTCGCCGCGCAGGCGCAGCGTCGGCAGGCCGATCAGCATGCCGGCGATCGTCGTGAAGAGCAGCGCGAACACCAGCACGAGCAGGAAGTTCATGTGGATGCCCGGCTGCGACGCGGCGAAACCCGACACGGCGATGTGCCAGCCCTCCTCGTCGTTGACCTGCGAGAAGAAGCTCGAGCCGAGCCAGCCGATCGTGTACGCGCCGATCGCGTAGAACGCGACGAAGCCGAGGTCGAGCAGGCCCGCGAAGCCGACGATGATGTTCAGCCCGAGCGCCATCACGGTGTAGGCCAGCGCCAGCGCGCAGGTCGAGATGAAGCCGCTGCCCGGATCGAAGAAGAACGGGAGCGCCGCCGCGACCACGAGGAAGACGACCGGGACGAGGATCTTCTCGACCCACCACGGCATCTCGCGTGCGCCGGCCTTCTTCGGGGGGACGACCGGCGCCGCCTGTTCCGGCGTCGCGGCGCTCATCCCGCGTCCCTCGTCTGCTCGCCCAGCAGACCCGAAGGCTTGAAGACCATGATCAGGATCAGGTAGAGGAACACGATCGCGTTCGTCCACTCAGGCTTGATCCGGTTGTCGGACAGCTGCTGGATGAAGCCGATGATGAAGCCGCCGAGCACGGCGCCCTTGAGGTTGCCGATGCCGCCCATGACCGCGGCCGTGAACGCCACGAGCCCGGCGGTGAAGCCCTGGAAGAACCAGATCGTGGTCTGGTAGAGGGCGTAGATGAGACCGGCGGAGCCCGCGAGGATGCCGCCGATCAGGAAGGTCAGGGAGATCGTCGTGTCGACGTTGATGCCCATCAGGCGGGCGGCCTCGGGATCCTGCGCGGTGGCCCGCATCGCCTTGCCGAGGCGGCTGCGCGTGATGAACTGGGTCATCACGAACAGCAGCGGGATCGTCACGGAGATCGCCAGCACGTCGCCGTTGCTGACCGAGACGCCGCCGATGTTGAAGAGCTCCGACTGCGCGTTGATCAGGTCCGTGATCCCCTCCGGCGACCCGCCGAGCCACAGCAGGCCGACGTTCTGGAGGATGAACGAGAACCCGACCGCGGTGATCAGCGGCGCGAGCTTGGGCGCGCTGCGCAACGGCCGGTAGCCGACGCGCTCGATCATCACGTTGAGCATGCCCGAGGCGGCCATCGCGACGAACAGCGTGAGCAGCAGGCCGAAGAACAGGAGGACCGCTGAGGTGTCCTGCGTGAGACCGATGAAACCGAAGAAGCCGGCGGTCGTGAACGAGCCGATCATGAACACCTCGCCGTGGGCGAAGTTGATCAGCTCGACGATGCCGTAGACCAGCGTGTAGCCGATCGCCACGAGCGCCCAGATGGCGCCGTTGGACATGCCGTCGACGAGGTTGTTGCCGAACCTCGAGAGGTTCTCCGTGTCGGAGAGGATGTCGCTGACCGCAAAATACGCTGGCATCGCAGCCAGGATCAGGATCAGCCCGTACGTTGAGATGAAGTCCCAGACCGTCTTGCGAGGAGCGGTGGGACCCGATGCCGGAACGCTTGCGGCTTCCATGTCGGTGGGACTCTTCCAGAAAGACGGAGCCGGGGGCGGGAAATTCTTCCCACCCCCGGCGAAGCCCGTCAGTCCTTAGATCACTTGGCGGCCTGAGCCTTGATCGTCGAGTCGAACGTCAGCTCGCCGTCCTTGACGGTGTAGACGCCGTAATCGGTCAGCGTCGTGTCGCCGTTCTCATCGATCGAGTAGGTGCCGAGAACGCTCTCGCGGTCCTTCGTGTCGAAGAGCGCCTTGATGATGTCTTCCTTGCTGCCCGTGCCCGAACGCTCGATCGCGTCGAGGGCAAGCCGCATGGCCTCGTAGCCGTAGATGGCGTACGGGTCAGGGTTGGGCTCTCCGTACTTGTCGGAGAACTGCTGGAAGAAGTCCTGGCCTTCCGGCGGGTACTCGTCGGGAGACAGGGTCGCAACGGTCACCTTGACCTTGTTGGCCACGTCGGCCGGGATGCCACCCTCCTTGGGATCGGCAAACCCGGACTCCGCCACGCCGTCCGGCCCGTAGAGCTTCGCGTCCGGAATCGCGGCCGAGAAGTCCTTGTAGAGCTGGACCGCGTTGTTCGCGGTGATGCCCGAGTAGACGAAGCAGTCCGCGCCGGCGCCCTTGGCCTTGGAGGCCAGCGAGCGGTAGTTCGGAGCGTTCTTGTCGATCGCCTCGTTGGAAACGATGTCCAGGCCCTGAGCGTCAGCCGAGAGCTGGATGTTCTTGGCCAGGCCCGCGCCGTAGACCTCCTTGTCGTTGGTCATCTGGACCTTGGTGCAGCCGTCCTCCTTCATGAGCGTCGCGAGGGCTGCGGCCTGGATCGTGTCCTTCGGGACGATGCGCGTGTAGGTGCGCGTGCCGGCCGGATAGAACTTGTCCGGCTCGCCGGGCTCGGACCCGGGCTCGTCAGAGGTCAGACCAACGTACGTGTTCGCCGGCGAGATCTGCGGGACCCCGGCCTCGTTGAGGACCGGAATCGAGATCGCCGAAGCGCCCGAGTTGAACTCGCCGATGTACACGGCGGTCGAGTCATCCTGAGCGGCCTTGCTGGCGTTCGCCTGGGTCGCCTCAGGCGTCCAGGATCCGGCCTGCGCGGTCGAGTCGTCCAGCGACTGGTACTTGACCGTGAAGTCGCCGGCCTTTCCGCCCGCCTGCTCGAGCGCGAGCTTGATGCCGTTCACAAGAGCGGTCGTCTGGGGACGAGAAGCTCCCTGGAGCGGGAGTGACGAGTAGATGGTGACGCTCTTGCCGGCGCTACCGCCGCCGCCGCTGTCGCTACCGCCACCGCCACCGTTGTCGTCGTCGCCGCACGCGCCCACGCCGAGCGCGAGCGCGCCGACGAGGCAGCCTGTTGCTGCCAACCAGCGTGAATTCAAGGAACCCCTCCTCATAAGGGTTTGATTTGGGCGGCGATTCTACGCACGCCCATTCCGGCCGTGCAACAGAGTGGCACGTAGCACGGCAGATTGCGGGATACGGCGAACCGGGGGGTGCGCGGCGGTCCTACGGCGTCGCCGGGGACCCGCAGGTATGGAGGGAACGTCAGCCTTCCCGGCGATTGCCCGGGAGATGCGGTGTGACGATGCTCATCGCGGAAGCGATGACGACCATCACGATGGTGATGATGAACGCGTCGAAGGACTTCACGCCGAGGGCCCACAGGACGATCCAGATGACGAGCCCGGCGATGAGAGTGAGCAGGACGCCCATGACGGCGCGAAGCCTAGCGCTGGAGCGCCTTTGCGAGCGGCGCGACCAACTCGCCGACCGCTGATGCGACACCCGCCCGCCCGCTGCCGGCGTCTACGGCCTCCGTCGCGGCGCGCACCAGGCGCGAGCCGACGATCACGCCGTCGGCCCCGGCGTCGGCCGCCCCGACGGCCTGCTCGGGGGTCGAGATGCCGAATCCGACCGCCACCGGCACCGGGCAATGCGCCTTCGCACGGGCGAGCACGGACGCCAGCGCGGCGTCCACTCCGGCCCGCTCGCCGGTCGTCCCGGTGACCGAGACCGTGTAGAGAAATCCACGCGCGCCGCCCGCGATCGTGGCGAGCCGGTCGTCCGGCGTCGTCGGCGCGATCAACGGCACGAGGGCCAGGCCGGCGTCGTCGAGCGCCGCCCGCACCGCTCCGGCCTCCTCGAGCGGCAGGTCGGGCACGATCAGGCCGCTGGCGCCGGCGGCGACGAGCTCGCCGGCGAATCGCTCGATACCGCGCGCGAACAGCGGGTTGGCGTAACACATGAGCACGACCGGCACGCGCTCGGCGAGCCGGGCGGCGACCTGCAGTATCCCGTGCAGCGTGGCTCCTGCCGCCAGCGCGCGAGTGGCGGCGGCATGGATCACCGGGCCGTCCGCGAGCGGGTCTGAGAACGGCACCCCGAGCTCGAAGAGGTCCGCTCCGGCGTCGGCGCACGCTTCGCCGATCGCGATCGACCCTTCCAGGTCCGGGAACCCGCCCATCAGGTACGGCATCAGCGCCGCGCGGCCCGGAGCCGCCGCGAACGCCGCCGCGATCCGTTCCTTACCAGTGCTCAAGTACCGATCCCGAGCTTCGGCAGCACCTCGGCGAGGTCCTTGTCGCCGCGACCGGAGAGGCAGACCAGATCGAGCGTGCCGGCCGTCGCCTCGGCGGCGCCGGGCCCCATCGCCCACGCGACCGCGTGCGAGGACTCGAGCGCCGGGATGATTCCCTCCAGCTCGGCGACGCGGCGCAATGTGCCGAGCGCGTCGTCGTCGGTGACGGCCACGTAGCGAGCGCGGCCGGTGTCGCGCAGGTGGGCGTGCTCCGGCCCGGTCCCGGGATAGTCCAGCCCGGCCGAGATCGAGTGCGCCTCGAGGATCTGGCCGTCCTCGTCCTGCATGATCGCCGAGTACGCGCCGTGCAGCACGCCTCCGCGGCCGCCGATCGTCAGCGGCGCGCCGTGGCGGCCGGTGTCGATCCCGTCGCCCCCGGCCTCGACGCCGATCAGGGCCACGTCGGCGTCGTCGACGAACGGCACGAACGTGCCGATCGCGTTCGACCCACCGCCGACGCACGCGATCACGCGATCGGGCAGGCGGCCGACGACCTCGAGGATCTGCGCGCGCGCCTCGTCGCCGATCACTCGCTGGAGGTCGCGCACGAGCGCCGGGAACGGTGCCGGCCCGACGCACGAGCCGATCACGTAGTGCGTGTTGCCGACGTTGGCGACCCAGTCGCGGATCGCGGCCGACACGGCCTCCTTGAGCGTCCGGGCGCCCGCGTCGACCGGCGCGACGGTCGCGCCGAGCAGCTCCATCCGCTGCACGTTGGGCGCCTGGCGGCGCATGTCCTCCGTGCCCATGTAGACGACGCACTCGGTGCCGAGCAGCGCGCACGCGGTCGCGGTCGCGACGCCGTGCTGGCCGGCCCCGGTCTCGGCGATGATGCGCTGCTTGCCCATCCGGCGGGCGAGCAGGCACTGGCCGAGCGCGTTGTTGATCTTGTGCGCGCCGGTGTGGAGCAGGTCCTCGCGCTTGAGGTAGATCTGGTGGCCGGCGGCCTCGGACAGGCGCCGGGCGTGGTAGAGCGGCGTCGGGCGGCCGGCGAAGTCGCGCAGGAGCCGCCCGAGGTCGGCGCGGAAGCCCTCGTCGGCGCGGGCCTCGATCCACGCGGCCTCGAGCTCGGCGAGCGCCGGCATCAGCGTCTCCGGGACGTACTGGCCGCCGTACTGCCCGAAGCGGTGCTCGACGGGCGCAGCGCTCATGCGATCGCCGCCTCCTTCGCAGCGGCCATGAACGCCTCGACCTTCGCGTGGTCCTTGATCCCCGGCGCGGACTCGACGCCGGAGGCGACGTCAACCGCCCACGGGCGCACGGTGGCGATGCCCTCCGCGACGTTCTCCGGCGTGAGGCCGCCGGACAGGATCAGCGGCGCCTGCGAGTGGCGCTGGGCGGCGAGCGCCCAGTCGAACGTCTGGCCGGTCCCGCCCCACGCCGAGCCGACCGCGGCGTCGAGCAGGAGCAGGTCGGTGTGGAAGCGCGCGGCATCCTGGATATCGGCGCCGGAGGCGACGCGCACGGCCTTGATCACGCGCAGGCCGGTCCGCTCGGCGACGGCCGTGCAGAACGCCGGCCCCTCGTCCCCGTGCAGCTGGATGTGCGTGAGCCCGATGCCCTGGGCGGCGCGGGACACCTCGTCGAGCGTGGGGTTCACGAACACGCCGACCAGCTCAAGGCGGCGGCGCATGGCGCGAGCGATCCCGGCGGCCACGCCAGGGTCGGCGGCCCGCTTGGAGCCCGGCCAGAGGATGAAGCCGATCGCCCACGCGTCCAGCGAGGCCGCCAGCTCGGCGTCCTCGTGACGGGTGATCCCGCACAGCTTCACTCGGGCCATGCGGCCATCCTAGTCGGGCGGCTGGATGCCGCCCGTCGCAGTCAGACGCGGGACCGGATGTCCCGCGGAGCTACTAACTTCCAGGCACCGTGGCGGGTCGCTCGTCGAGCCGGAGGTCGACGTCGCCCTGACTGCCGTCGCGCAGCACGTGCAGCCGCACCGACTGGCCCGGCTGGTGGCGGTCGACCTCTGCGAGGAGATCGACGAGGGTGTCCGCCGGGTGGCCGTCGATCGCCTCGATCATGTCGCCCGTATGCAGCCCCGCGCGGTCGGCCGGGCCGCTGGCGAAGACCTGAACGACCTCGACGCCGCCGGAGGCGGTGCGCCCCTGCAACCCGAGGTACGGGCGGACCACCTTGTGGTCCTCTGCGAGCTGGGTCGCCACATCGCGGACCGTGTTTATGGGGATCGCGTAGCTCGCAGCACCGTCGCCATTGGTCAACTGCGTGCTGACCGCGATTACGCGCCCGTCGGCGCCGAGCAGCGGGCCGCCGGACGTGGCCGGCTCGATCACGGCGTCGGTCTGCAGCAGGTCGTCGACGATGAAGCCGCCGGGCGCCTCGATCCGCTGGCCGGAGGCGGCGATCCGGCCGGTGCCCGCGGTGGGCTGCGAGCCGTTCGAGTTGGCGATCGCGATCACTTGGTCGCCCGGCCGCACGAGGCTGGAGTCGCCGAGCTCGAGCGGGCGCAGGTCGAGCCCTTCGGGGTCGACGGCGAGCACCGCGAGGTCGGTCTCCTGGTCCTTGCCGATCACGCGCGCCGGCACGATCTGGCCGTCCGGGAACGTGACCTGGATGCCGGTGACGCCGTTCACCACGTGCGCGTTGGTGACCACGCGGCCGTCGCCGTCGAGCACGAAGCCCGAACCGGTCGAGAGCGAGAGCTCGCTGCCGGCGTCGGTCTTGAACGCGTCCGCGCCGGGCTGCACGGTCTGCGCGCTGATGTAGACGACGCCCGCGGACGCGCGGTCGTAGATCTCGTTCGCGTTCAGCGCACCGCCGGAGCCGAGTGCGATCACGCCCTGCTCGCGGGCCAGCGGCCCGGCGGTGCTGCGGCCGCCCGCGACCATCGCGGCAACGGTAAGCCCGCTTCCGATCACGGCAGCGAGAATCGGGACGACAACCTGTCGGCGGGTCACAACCCCCAAGGGTGCCTCCGGTGCGTTAGTGGGGGCTAAACCCGGATCCACCGATCAATCGTGGAGGCCTCGGCGTCGTGGGCGCCGTCCAGGGTCGATTGGCCGAGCCAACCTCAGGGTGGCCCCCTTTGGAGCTCGGCCAATCGGCGCTGGGCGCCGTCCACGGCGGCGAGGCGCCGCGAGAATCGGTGGATTCGGGTTCAAACCGTGTCGCCGCCGCCGGTCAACCGGCGGCAGGCTTCCTCGATGTCAGCGGCGCGCATCAGCGTCTCGCCGATCAGCACGGCGTCCACGCCGACGTCCTCGAGGCTGTCGAGCTGGTCGCGCGTCGAGTACCCGGACTCGGACACCACGGTCTTGCCGGCCGGGATGTCGGACAGCAGATCAAACGTGCGCTCGATGTCGATCGAGAAGTCCGTCAGGTCGCGGTTGTTGATGCCGAGCACGTCTGCCTCGACGTCGAGCGCGACGTTCAGCTCGCGCTCGTCGTGCACCTCGACGAGCGCATCGAGGTCGAGCGTGCTCGCCTCGCGCAGCAGGTTCCACAGGTCGTCGGGCTCGAGCGCGGCGACGATCAGCAGGATCGCGTCGGCGCCCGCGGCGGCCGACTCGTACAGCTGGTACGGGTCGACGATGAAGTCCTTGCGCAGCACCGGCAGGCCGCTGATCGCGCGCGCGGAGTGCAGGTCGTCCAGCGAGCCGCCGAAGTGGAACGGCTCGGTCAGGATCGAGAGCGCGGCGGCACCGCCGCGCTCGTACGCCCGCACGACGTCGTCGACCGACGAGCCCTCGCGGATGACGCCCGCCGACGGCGAGCGGCGCTTGTGCTCGGCGATCACCGAGATGCCCGGCCGCAGCAGTGCCTCCGAGAACGGCCGCCCCTCGGGGCGGTCGGCGATCGCGGCCTCGAGCCGGGCGAGCGGCACGCGCTCGCGGCGCCGGCCGACCTCGTCGCGGGTGTCCTCCACGATCCGTTCGAGCACGCTCACGCCGGGGCCAGCTCCCTGGTCATCTCCACCAATCGGTCCAGCGCAGCGGCCGCGCGGCCATCATCGATCGCGGCCTCGGCCGCACGCGCTCCGGCCTCCAGCGACTCGACCCTGCCGGCGACGTAGATCGCGGCGCCCGCGTTGAGCACGGCGAGGTCGCGCTGCGGGCCCGCCTCGCCGGCGAAGATCCGCCGCGTCGTGTCCGCATTGTCCTCCGGCGTCCCGCCGGCGAGATCCTGCGGCCGCGCGCGCGGAAGCCCGACGTCCTCGGGGGACACCTCGTAGGAGCGGTGAACCTCGGAACCGTCGACCTCCACCACTCGAGTTGTCCCTGACGTGCTCATCTCGTCAAGACCGTCGGCGCTGGACACTACCAGCGCCTTGCGGGCGCCAAGCCTGGCGAGCGCTCCCGCGATCGTGTCCAGGAACGCCGAGTCCGACACCCCGATCACCTGCCGGGTCGCCCCAGCCGGGTTGGTGAGCGGGCCCAGGAAGTTGAAGATCGTGCGCACGGCGAGGTCCTTGCGCACGGGCACGACGAACCGCGTGGCCCCGTGGTGGGCGGGGGCGAACATGAATCCGAAGCCCGCCTCCTGGATGCAGCGGGCGACAGCCTCGGGATCGAGGTCGATGCGCACGCCGAGCGCCTCCAGCACGTCGGCCGAGCCCGACAGCCCGGTGGCGGAGCGGTTGCCGTGCTTGGCGACCGCGCAGCCGGCGCCCGCCGCGATCAGCGCGGCGGTGGTCGAGACGTTGAACGTCGGCCGCCCGCCGCCGGTACCCGCGGTGTCGATCAGGTCGTCGCGGCCGGTCCTCACCGGCGTGGCGAGCCGCCGCATCGTCGTCGCGAGCCCAACCAGCTCGTCGACGGTCTCCCCCTTCGTGCGCAGCGCGATCAGCACGGCCGCGGTCTGCACCTCGGAGGCGTTGCCCTCCATGATCTCGGCGAGCACGGCGGCCGCCTGGTCCACCGACAGGTCCCGCCGCGACGCCAGCGCGTCGATCGCGTCAGTCAGGATCGAATTGCCCAAGGAAGTTCTCCAGCAGCTGCTTGCCGTCCGGCGTGAGCACCGACTCCGGGTGGAACTGCACGCCGAGCGCGGCCAGCTCGCGGTGGCGGACGGCCATCACGACGCCGCCGCCGCGCGCGGTGACCTCGAGGCAGTCCGGCAGGTCGTCGGGGTCGGCGACGAGCGAGTGGTAGCGGCCGACGGTCAGCGGGCTCGGGAGCCCGGCGAAGAGGCCGGCGCCGTCGTGCTCGATCTCGGTCGCCTTGCCGTGCACCGGCTCGTGGCGCACGACGCGGCCGCCGAACGCCTGCACGAGCGACTGGTGGCCGAGGCAGACGCCGAGCGACGGGATCCCCGCCTCCGGGAAGCGGCGCATGACCTCGACCGACATCCCGGCCTCGTTCGGCGTGCACGGCCCGGGCGACACGACGACGCGGTCGAAGCCCTGGCCGAGCAGGTCGTCGACTGTCGCCGCGTCGTTTCGCACCGCGACCGGCTCGGCACCCAGCTCGCCCAGGTACTGGACGAGGTTGTAGGTGAACGAGTCGTAGTTGTCGACCATCAGCACTCTCACGGCCACGCCTCCTGCCCGGCCGCGAGCTCGATCGCGCGCACCACGCCGCGCGCCTTCGCGCGCGACTCCTCGTACTCATAGTCGGGCCGCGCGTCGGCCACGGTGCCGCCGCCCGCCTGCACATGCGCGACGCCGTCCTTGACCACGACGGTGCGGATGCAGATGCAGGTGTCGAGCTCACCGGCGTACGACAGCCAGCCGACCGCGCCGCCGTAGGCGCCGCGCTTGACCGGTTCGAGCTCGTCGATGATCTCCATCGCGCGCACCTTCGGAGCCCCGGAGAGCGTGCCCGCGGGGAGCAGCGAGCGCAGCGCGTCGACCGCGCCGACGTCCTCGCGCAGCGTCCCGGCGACCGACGACACGATGTGCATCACGTGCGAGTAGGTCTCGACGCCCATGAACGACTCGACCTCGACGGAGCCGTACTCGCACACCCGCCCGAGGTCGTTGCGCCCGAGGTCGACCAGCATCACGTGCTCGGCGCGCTCCTTCTCGTCGGCGAGCAGGTCCTGCGCGATCTCCTTGTCCTCGTCCAGCGTGGCGCCGCGCGGGCGCGTGCCGGCGATCGGGCGGGTCGAGACGTGGCGGCCGGAGACGGTGAGCAGCGGCTCCGGCGACGCGCCGACGAGCTGGAAGTCCTCGAAGTCGAGGAAGTACATGTACGGCGACGGGTTGACGGCGCGCAGCCCGCGGTAGATCGAGAACGGCTCGACCGGGACCTCGGCCGACCAGCGCTGCGAGGGCACGACCTGGAACGCGTCCCCGGCATGCACGTACTCGATGATCCGCGAGACCATCGCCTCGAACGCCTCGCGCGGCATGTTGGACTCGAACGTCGGCTCGGGACGCGCCGCGGCGGCCTGCCGCGGGAGCGGCTTGGCGAGCCGCTCGCGCACCTCGCGGATCGCCTCCCGCGCGCGCTCGTGCGCTTCGTCGTCCTCGTCGACGTAGGCGTTGGCGAGGATCGTGACGGTGTGCTTGAGGTGGTCGAACGCGACGATCACGTCGGACAGCATCAGCGCCATGTCGGGCAGGCCGACCGGGTCCGGGTTCGGCTCCGCAAGCCGCTCGACGGCGCGCACGCAGTCGTAGCCGAAGAAGCCGACGGCGCCGCCCGTGAAGGGGATCGGCTCCGGCGACGGGGCCTGGCGGAAGCGCGCGATCTCGGCGGCCGCGAGCGCGTACGGATCGCCGCCGTCGGCGAGCGTCCAGCGGATCACGCTGCGCGGCTTGTAGCCGATGAACGACCAGCGCCCGACGCGCTGGCCCTGCTCCGCCGACTCGAGCAGGAACGCCGGCCCGGAGCCGCGCAGCTTCAGGAACGCCGAGACGGGCGTCTCGCAGTCCTCGATGAAGGTCTCGCAGACCGGGACGAGGTTGTGCGTGCTCTCAGCGACGCCGGCCAATGAGCACCTCCTCCGCGTCGGCGAGGCTCAGCCCGCGTGACCGCAGCAGGACGGCGAGGTGGTAGAGCACGTCGGCGGCTTCTTCGGCGACCCGCTCGTCGCTCTCCTCGCGCGCGGCGCGCGCCACCTCCTCGGCCTCCTCGCGCACCTTCTCCCCCACCTGCTCGGGGTCGGCCAGCAGCTCCGCGGTGTACGAGCCGTCTGGGCGCTCGGCCGCGCGCGCCGCGATCGTGCGCTCGAGGCCGGGCAGCGCCTCGTGCGGCGCAGGCGGCTCCAGGTCGCCGTTGTGGAAGCACGTGCGCGCGCCGGTGTGGCAGGCGGGGCCCGCCGGCTCGACGATCGCCAGCACCGCGTCGAGGTCGCAGTCGAAACGCAGCGCCTTGACGGCCTGCGTGTTGCCCGACGTCGCGCCCTTGTGCCACAGCTCGTCACGCGAGCGGCTCCAGAGGTGCAGCTCGCCGGTCTCGCGCGTGCGGGCGAGCGCCTCGGCGTTGATGTACGCGAGCGTCAGGACCTCGCCCGAGGCCCAGTCCTGGATGACGCAGGGAGCGAGCCCGCGCTCGTCGAAGGCGATCTCCATCGGACGCGCCAGTCTAGGCCGCTGGCGGGATCGGCGAACGTCAACTGCGGCATTAAGGGGCGGCTGAAATCCCAGCTTCCCTACCCAGCCGCAGTTCGCCGAGGCCCCGCGAACCGTGGATGAGCTTGCTCCAGGTACCAGTCGAAGGCGCGACGGCAGGCCCGCTCGCGCCCCATGACGGCCAGCAACGCGGTCAGCGCCCGCGGCGGCAGCGCCGGGATCAGCCGCTGCAACCTGAGGGCGAGCCGGAACGCCGGCGCATGGGCGGCGGAGAAGTCGCCGTACGCGGCGAGCGCCTGCTCGCGGCGCTTCTCGCCGGCCAGCACCGCCCGCAGCTCGCGCCCGCACGCGACCCCGAAGTAGAACGCGGTTCGAATCCCTTCGCCGGACAGCGGGATGCAGTGCCCGGCCGAGTCGCCGACGAAGAACACGCCGTCGTCGGCCGCCGGGCGCAGCTCGTGCGGGAACCAGTTGCCCTGGTAGCGGACGGCCTCGGTGCCGAGCCGGCCGGTCATGTCGCGCGTCGGCTCCTTCACGTGGTGGCGCGGCTCGTACGAGCCGACGCCGACACGCCGCTCGCCGGCCGCGGGCACCGACCACGCGTAGCCGTAGCGGATGACCGAGCGGTCGATCCAGATGTCGAGGTCGGTGCCGCGCGCGTCGTGCGGGTGGACCTCGAGGCCGCGCGAGATCCGCGCCTCCGGAGGCTGGACGTTCGCCCCGGGGCCGAGCACCCGCCGCCAGCCCAGGGCGTCGACGATCAGAGGCGCGATCAGGTCTCCACGGTCGGTATGCACCGTCTCGCCGGTCCGACCCTCGACCTTCGCAATCTCGAACCGAGCGTCGCCGCATTGCTCCCACAGCGCCGCACACAGCTCGCGGTAGTCGAAGCTCGACCAGCTCCACGGGAGCCGGAAACGCGCCGACCCGTGCGGCGTATGGAACGCCATGCACTCGAGCTCCTGGCGAATCGACCGCTCGACGCCCATCGCGTGCAGCCACGGCGTCGGCGCCGCGCACGCCGAGGTCGCGCGCTCACCGATCTCGTAACGGTCGACGACGAGCACGTCGGCGCCCGCGCCGGCCAGTTCGCGCGCGACTGCGAGGCCGGCGAAGCTGGCGCCGCAGATCAGCACATCGGCGCGCGCCTCGAGCGGCGTGCGGTCGCTGCCGCGCAGGGTCGCCCGGCGCGTCATCGGCGGCGCACCGACGCCAGCACGCCGGGAAGATCGCGGGCGCGCAGCCCGACGCGGCGGCCGAGCACGTCGCCGCCGACCGCCTCCGCGCGGTCGAGGACGCGGCCGTACGCCGCAGACGCGAGGCGGATCCCGGAGCGCACCGACGCCGGCGCCGACGCGACCGCCGGCTCCGCCGCCGCGAACAGCGCTCGCGCCCGCGCCACCTGCTGCGCCACGAGCGCGCGCAGCGCCGGGGTCGCGCGCCCGCGGCCGAAGTCCTCCTCGGCGACGCCGAGCCGGTCGCGATCCTCGGCCGGCATGTAGATCCGATCCATCGCCCAGTCCTCGCGCACGTCGCGGATGAAGTTCGCGAGCTGGAACGCCTGGCCGAGGTGCCCGAAGTCGGCGTGATAGCGCTCGGGTATGCCCAGGAGCGGGGCCATGATCCGGCCGACCGAGCCCGCCGAGCCGTCCATGTAGACGTCGAGCTCGTCCCAGCTCGAGATCCGCACCGGCCCGCAGTCGACGCGCATCGAGCGCATGTACGGGCCGAGCTCGTCGAGCGGCAGGTCGTGGCGCTCGCCGGCGTCGACCAGGGCCCCTACCACCGGGTGCGGCTCGCCGGTGCCGGCCAGACCGCGGTGCAGCTCGTCCTCCCAGGCGTCGAGCGCCGCGCGGCGCTCCGCGGGGGTCGGCAGGCGGCGCGGGCCGTCGACGATCTGGTCGGCGGTGCGGACGTAGCCGTACAGCGCGTGCGTGGCCGGCCGCACGTCGGCGGGCAGGCGTCGCGTGGCCCAGTAGTACGTGGGGTCGTGCCGGCGCTGCAGCCGCCGGCAGGCCTCGTAGGCCGCACTGATTCCCGGATCCATGGCTCCCATTGTCATCCTTCTGTTCCACGATGGAAGCACTCCTGCGCGACCGGCGGCTCCTGTACGTGACCGGCAAGGGTGGTGTCGGCAAGACGACGGTCGCCGCGGCGCTTGGTCTGGCGGCGGCGCGCGCGGGCCGGCGGACGATCGTCTGCGAGGTCGCCGAGCAGGATCGCGTCTCGCGCGCGTTCCGCCGCGAAGGGGTGGTGCCGGAGAGCGAGGTCCAGCTCGCGGACAACCTGTGGGCGATCACGATCGACCCCCAGCGCGCGCTCGAGGAATGGCTCGGCAAGCAGATCGGCGGGGTCGGGCTGCGGGTGATGGCGCGCTCATCCGCGTTCCAGTACTTCGTCGCGGCCGCGCCGGGCGCGAAGGAGCTGATCACCGTCGCGAAGGTGTGGGAGCTCGCCCAGCGCGACCGCTGGGACAAGCGCAACCGCACGTACGACCTGGTCGTCGTCGATGCCCCGTCCTCCGGCCACGGGCTCGCGATGCTGACCACGCCGCGCACGTTCGGCGAGATTGCGCGCGTCGGCCCGATCCGCCGCCAGGCGTACAAGGTGCGCGAGTTCCTCGCCGACCCGGAGCGCACCGGCTACGTGGCCGTCGCGCTGCCGGAGGAGATGCCGGTCAACGAGACGCTGGAGCTCGAGCGGCGGCTGCCCGAGGCGGTCGGCACCGGGCTCGAGGCGATCGTCGTCAACGGCATGTGGCCCGATCGATTCAGCGCGGCGGACGCGAAAGCGATGCGGGCGGCCGGCGACGGCCTGCCGACGATGCGCGCCGCGCTCACGTCGCACGAGCGCGCGCGCGGGCAGCGCAACCACCTGCGCCGGCTGCGCCGCGCGGCGTCGGCGAAGGTCGTCACCCTCCCCTACCTGTTCGAGTCCGAGGTCGGGCTCCCGGAGTACGAGAAGCTCGCCGGCAACCTCGCGCGCAAGCTGTGACCGACGAGCCGGGCCGGCGGCTGGCGTCCGACGCGCGCTGGTTGTGGCGCGTGGAGCAGCTCCTGTTCTGGGGCGCCGTGCTGGTCGCCGGCGTCGTGGTCGGCCGCCAGCTCGACGGCGCGCTCGCGCTGCTCGTGCAGCTGGTTCCAATCGTCGGCCTCGCAGTCGGCACGCTGCTCGTGCCGCAACTGCGGTGGCGGCGGTGGCGCTGGGACGTGCGGCCGGATGCGATCGACATCCAGCACGGGACGCTGACGATCCGCCGCACGTTGGTGCCGATGATGCGGGTCCAGCACGTCGACACCACCCGCGGCATCCTCGAGCAGGCGTTCAGCCTCGCCACCGTCGTCGTGCACACCGCCGCCGGGAGCCATCGGATCCCGTTGCTGACGCTGCCCGACGCCGACGAGCTGCGCGAACGGATCGCCGACCTCGCCCGCACCGCCGATGAGCCCTGAGCCGCGCCGCCTGCACCGCGCGGCGATCGCGGTCTACGCGCTCAACGCGCTGCGCGAGGCCGCGTTCCCACTCGTGGTCGTGTTCGTGGTCAGCGGGCTCGGCGGTGGCTTCGACGGGCGCGCGCTCGAGCGCGGCGCGCTCTACGCCGCCGCCGGGACGGCGTTTGCAGCGATCGCCGGCTACGTGCGCTGGCGGACCACGCGCTGGTGGGTGACGCCGGAGGCGATCCACCACCGCACGGGACTGCTCAGGAAGAAGGAGACCGACGTCCCGCTCAGCCGCGTCCAGGCGCTCGACCTCGAGCAGGGCCCGATCCAGCGCCTGTTCAGCGTGCGAGCGGTGCACGTGCAGACCGGCGGCGGCGGGGCGAAGGGCGAGATCGCGCTCGAGGCGATCGGCGACGACGTCGTGCGCGAGCTGCGCGAGCTGGTCGGCAGCCAGGCGCCGCCGCCCACGACCGTTGAGGACGTGATCGAGCGCCGGCTCGCCACGCGCTCGCTGCTGCTCGCGGCGCTGACGGCCGGGCAGCTCGGCGTGATCCTGCCTGTGCTGGCGGGCGCCGCGCAACTCGCCCAGAACGTGTTCGGCGAGGAGTCGGGCGAGGAGGCGGTCCGCCTGCTCCCGCACGCCGTCGCAGGGTGGCTGCTCGCCGCCGCCGCGCTGCTGGTCGCGGCCTGGCTGCTGTCCTTCGCGGGCGCCGTGGTGGCGTTCGCCGGCTTCACCGTGAGCCGCGACCGCGACCGCCTGCGGATCCGCCGCGGCCTGGTGGCGCAGCGCGAGGCGACCGTGCCGGTTGCGCGCGTGCGCGCGGTCGAGGTGGTCGAAGGCGTGCTGCGGCGCCCGCTGCGGCTCGCCGCCCTGCGGATCGAGGTGATCGGGCACGCGAAGGAGCCGGCCGCAGCGCAGACGCTGTTCCCGCTGCTGCGACGCGCCGAGGTGCGCGAGTTCCTGGACCGGCTGCTGCCCGAGCTGGCCGACGACCTCGACGGCCTCGCCCCGCCGCCGCCGCGCGCGCTCCGGCGCTACGTGCTGCCGCCGGCGGCGCTCGGGCTGGCCGATCGGGGCGGTCGCGTGGGCGTTCGCGCCGGTCGGCCCGTGGGCGCTCGCGCTCGTGCTGCCGGCCGGCGGCTACGGCGCGCTGCGCTTCCGCGCCGCCGGCTGGCGCTTCGAGGGCGGGCGGCTCGCGATCCGCTCGCTGGGGCTCGCCCGCTCGACCGTGCTCGCGCCGGGTGTCAACCGCGAGTCGCACGCGATCGCGCAGACCGTGCTGCAGCGGCGCGCCCAACTCGCCGACCTCGAGATCGAGTTCGGCAAGCAGACCGGCGCGGCCGTGCGGCACCTCGAAGCCGCGACCGCGGAGGACCTGTTCGCGCGGCTGGCGTGAGCGTCACAGCGGCCCGCGCCGCCACGGCCCGGTGATCGCGCACGTCATCCCCACGCCGGCGTGCTGTGCCGGGGTGCCGGTCGAGATCCCGTAGACGTTCACGAACATCGTGTCGCCGTCGGGGCTGAAGCAGACGCCGGCGAGCTCCGCGGTGCTGAGCGTGTTGACGCCGAACACGAACGCCTCGCCGCGCGGCGAGATCCCGATCAGCCGGTTCACGTTCGTCAGGCCGGGGGCGGTGGGGTCGGTGTCGACGGCGCTCGACGCGTCGTCCTCGCACAGCACGAGACCGCCGCGGGGCGTGACCGTGAGATTGTCGGGAGAGTCGAGCACCTCGCCGCCGGGCGACTCGTAGTGCAGGGTGAGCTTGCCGCCCTTGCGGTGATGCTCGCGGTACTCCCAGACCTGGCCGTAGCCCTCGTGGAAGCCGTCCGCGTTCACGTCGCCGTTCTTGATGTCGCCGCCGCTGGTGGAGACGAAGAACACGCTGCCGTCGGCCCACCAGCAGCCCTCGAGCCGGTTGAACATCGCCGCACCGAGCGTTCTGCCCTGGTTGAAGACGCCGCCCGGGTCACGCAGGTTCGCGTACGGCGGATCGGGCTCGGGGATGTCGATCCAGGCCACCGGTAGGCTCCGCCCCGGCTCCTGGCCCTCACGCGCGTCGTGGTTCGGCAGGCCCGCGATCGAGAGGATCTGCAGGCGCCCGCCGGCGAGGAGATTCCGCGGATCGTGGGGCAGGAAGCGGTAGAACCCCGCGCCGATCCCGCCGCCGGGATCCTCGGTGAGATACACGACGCCCGTGCGCTGGTCGGTGGCCGACGCCTCGTGCGAGAACCGGCCCATCGCCTTCAGCGGCACGCCGATCGGCGGGTCGCCGAGCGAGCGCTTCACCGGCACTTCGAACATGTAGCCGTGCCGCTGGGAGAAGGCCGAGTTCTCCGGGCCAACGATCGTCTCCTCGCCGCTCAGCCAGCTGCGGCCACGCAGGCCGATGCCGCCGGCGCAATTGACCGTCGTGCCCGCCAACGAGACGTAGCTGCGCACGAGCGTGCGCGTGCACGGGTCGTAGTCGAGCGTCACCGTCCCGGCGCCCGCCTGCGGGTCGTACTTCGCCGCCGGGTCGGCGGCGACGCTGCCGCGGCCGGCGGCGTTGCGGTCCTCGTGGTTGCGGATCAGCCGCACCGTTCCCCGCGGGCCGCGGAACGCGGCCATCCCGTCGAGCGCGAGCGGCGTCGGCGCGCCGTCGGACATCGGCGAGCCGATCTCGCCGAACGTGACGTACGAGAAGCCCGCCGGCAGCGCGAGGACGTTGCGGCCAAGCTGATCGACCATCCGCTCGGGCGGGCCGTAGCTCGACCGGCAGTCGGTGCGCAGGTCGGCGAGCGCCATGCGATTGGTGAGGCTTGCGAGCGCCGTGCTGCCGGCTACCGCGCCGCCGGCCGCCGCCGCTCCGCGGGCGATGAACGTCCGCCGGTCCATGGAGGTCATGCCACGAGTCTCTGCTCGCGGTCGCGGGCGGCCTATCCCCCAGAGGGGTGAAGCGCGCAACCCCTCGACCGTGCAGGCTGACCGTGGAATGCTCCGCCGGTGTCGATCGAGACGCCGCTCGAGCGTGACGTCGAGCTGGCCGCGATCACCGCGCTCGTGGAGGATGCGAGCAGCGGCCGGGGCGGGCTCTGGTTCCTCGAAGGTCCGCCGGGGATGGGCAAGTCGAGGCTGTTGGACCACGCGGCACAGCTGGCGCGCGACGACGGCCTGGGCGTGCTGCGGGCGCGCGGCCACGAGCTGGAGCGCGCGTTCGCTTGGGGCGTCGCACGGTCGCTGCTGGAGGCCTCGATCGACGAGGAGCTCCTGTCCGGCCCGGCCGCACCGGCACGCGCCGTCTTCATCCCGGGCGAGGACTCCGAGGGCGGCGGCTTCGCGATCCTGCACGCGCTCTACTGGCTCACCGTCCGGCTCGCGGAGCGCGCGCCGCTGCTGCTGGCCGTCGACGACGCGCACTGGGCCGACGAGCCGTCGCTGCGCTTCCTGGTCTATCTCGCCGGCCGCCTTGCCGACCAGCCGATCGCCGTGCTGGTCGCGACGCGCGTCGGCGAGCGTGGCGAGGCCGGCCTGCTCGAGCAGCTCGGCGCCGATCCGGTGGCCCGCGTCCGAGTGCTGGAGCCGCTCGGCGGGGCCGCGGTGGCCGCGCTGGTCCGAGAGCGCCTGCCGGACGCCACCGACGGGTTCTGCCTGCGCTGTCTCGAGCTCACGGCCGGCAACCCGCTGCAGGTCCGCGAGCTGCTGCTGGCGATCGAGCACGTCGAGACGCCGGACGACGAGGAGTCATTGGCACAGGCGGCCGAGCTGGCGGCGCGCTCGCTCGGCCGCTCGGTACTGCGGCGGCTAGGCGCGCTGTCGCCGGAAGCGCAGTCGCTCGCGCGTGCGGTCGCCGTGCTCGAGGACGATGCCCCGGTGCAGATGGCGGCTGCGCTCGCAACGATCCCGGCAACCGACGCGCTCGCCGCCGCAGAGGAGCTGGGGCGTGCGGACGTGTTGCGAGCAGGCGACCCGCTCGGCTTCACGCATCCGCTCGTGCGGGCCGCGATCTACGGGCGGCTGCCGCTCGCCGAGCGGGAGCAGATCCATCGGCGAGCCGCGCGGCTGCTGGCCGACGGCGGCGCGCCGGAGCAGCAGGTGAGCGCGCACCTGCTTGAGACATTGCCGGCCGCGGACGACGTCGTAGTGGCGGTGCTGCGGTCGGCAGCCCAGCGTGCGCTTGGGCAGGGCGCGCCGCACTCGGCCGTCGACTACCTCGACCGCGCGCTGCGCGAGCCGCCGCCGGAGCCGACCCGCGCCCGCGTGCTCGCGGAGCTCGGGCGAGCAGAGGCCGTGGCCGGGCGGCCCGAGGCCGTCGTGCACCTCGAGGCCGCCGTCGCGCTGGTGGCCGAGCCGGCCGAGCGTGCCGCGCTGCGGCTGGCGTTCGGCAGGGCGCTCCACCACGCCGGCCGCCTGGACGAGGCGAGCGAGGCGTTCCGGCGCGGTCTCGACGAGGTCGGCTCGGACGCCTCCGAGCTCGCGATGGACCTCGAGGGCGCTTACCTCAACTCCGCGATGCACACGCCGGGCCGGGCGGCCGACGCCCACCGCCGCGGCGAGGCGATCCTCGCCGACCTGCGGGTCGAGAGCCGCGCCGACCGGGAGCTCGCGAGCACGGCGATGATGATGCAGCTGTTCGCGGGGCGACCGTACGACGAGGTGCTCGCCGTCGCGCGCGGGCTCGACACCGCGGGGCGCGGCGTCGAGGGCGAGGCGGCCGACTCGCGGACGCCGCCCTACGTAATTGGCACGCTGATCTGGTGCGACG
This sequence comes from uncultured Solirubrobacteraceae bacterium, assembly GCA_963792385.1. Taxonomy (GTDB): domain Bacteria; phylum Actinomycetota; class Thermoleophilia; order Solirubrobacterales; family Solirubrobacteraceae; genus DASSUW01. The sequence continues at coordinate 1,398,161 of CAWBVZ010000007.1, forward strand.
ACTTCCGCGCCGCCGGCGACGCGCTCGCGTTCACGTTCGCCGACGCTCGCCGCCGCGGCTCGGTGCGGCGGTTCGCGATGGCCTCCCAGCTGCGCTCCCGCCAGCTGCTGTGCACCGGCCCGATCGCCGAAGCCGCCACCGACGCCCTCGCCGCCGTCGACATCTGGCGCGACGGGCAGCAGATGTACCTGCACGCGGCCACCTTCTGCCTGGTCTCTGCACTGCTCGAGCAGGGCGATCCGGACGCGGCCGCCGCCGCCCTCGAACTCGGCGATCAGCAGCAGCCCGCCTCACCGTTCTTCGCCGCCTTCCGGCACACCGCGGCCGGGCGGCTCGCAGCCCACCGTGGTGACGACGCGAACGCCTTCGAGGCGTTCCTGGCTGCCGGGCGGGCCCTGACCGAGCTCCTGACGGTCAACCCGGCGGTGATGCCGTGGCGCTCGGAGGCCGGGCTGGCTGCCCAGCGGCTCGGCCGCGATACCGAGGCCCGATCGCTGATCGAGGAGGAGCTGCAGCTCGCGGAGCGCTTCGGCGCCCCCCGGCCGATCGGCGTCGCCGGTCGCGCCGCCGCGGTGCTTGAGAGCGGCGAGGAAGCCGTCAGCCGACTGCGTGCCGCAGCCGAGACGCTCGCCGCGTGCGGCGCGCAGGTCGAGCACGCCCGCGCGCTCGTCGACCTCGGCGTGGCGGTTCGCCGCGCCGGGCGCGCGGGTCCAGCGCGCGAGACGCTGCGTGGTGCGCTCGCGCTCGCAGAGTCGACCGGCGCGGCCACGCTCGCCCGGCGCGCCCGCGAGGAGCTACGGATCGCCGGCGGCCGCGCCCGGCCCACGGCGGGGACCGCGGGCGGCCTCACGCCGAGCGAGCATCGCGTCGCCGAGCTCGCCGCTGCCGGCCAGAGCAACCGCCAGATCGCCGACGCGCTGTTCCTGACCGTCAAGTCGGTCGAGTGGCATCTCGGCAACACGTACCGCAAGCTCGACATCCGCGGTCGCGGCGAGCTCGCGGAGCGACTCGCCTAGGCACCCCGGGGTGCGAAATCCCGGTGGCGATGCCGGGGTCGACCCCAGTGACGCGGCCGCCCGGCGGCCTCAAGCTGCGCGACTCCCTCCCCCTCCCCAGGAGTCAATCCCCAATGCATCAGTTCCGTTCCCTCCGGCGCCTCGCACTCGGCGCCGTCATCACCGGCGCCGCGCTCGGCGCCGTGCCCGCGCTCGCCAGCGCGAGCTCGACGTGCTTCTACGACGGCGACGCCGCGTCGCTCAACGTCACCGACGGCAGCGGAACCCTTCCGCTGCGGATCGTCGCCGACGCGGGCCTCATCACGCTCAAGGACGGCCCCAACGGCGCGCCGATCTTCTGCGGCGGCTCGGGCAACGTCGCGAACACCGGCAACACCGACAAGATCGACGTCTTCGGACCGGTCGCCTCGAACGTGGACGGGCTGGTCGTCGACTACTCGGGCGGCCGCTTCAACGGCCTCACGAAGGAGCCCACCGGTATCTCGGAGACCAACATCAGGTACTTCAGCGACGCCAATCGCCGCCCCGCTCTGACCGTGATCGGCGGCACGGGCGAGGACCACATCAGGGTCGCCAGCGGTGGCGTCATCGACACCAACGGCGACGGCGACGTCGACGTCAGCGCCGCGGCCGGAGCCAACTTCGTCACGGTGAACGGCGGGCTTGGGCAGGACCTGATCGGCGGCAACAGCTTCGGCGGGTTCGGCAACGCCTCGGTGCGACTGTTCCTCAACGGCGGCCCCGGCGCCGATCAGCTGATCGGCGGCGACGCGCAGGACGACATGAACGGCGGCACCGAGGGCGACGTGTTCCATGCGATCGAAGGCGACCGCGACGTGATCTTCGGCGGCCCCGGCTCCGATACCGCGAACGCGGACAAGCTCGACCGGTTCACCGACGTCGTCGAGAAGCGGTTCATCCAGCCGATCGGGCAGCTGAAGCTCGCCCCGCGCGTGCTGAAGGCCGAGGCCGGGATGATCTCGCGGCTGAAGATGGGCTGGAAGCATCCGCAGTCATGGCGTGAGCTGCGTAAGCTCGAGCTGCGCCTGTACGACGGCAAGCAGGAGGTCGGGATGATCAACGCCCGCCCCGCCGCCGGACGCCTCTCCGAGAACGGGCTGGTCGACCTGATGGCGGGCTCGAAGCTCGGCCACCACGGCAAGTGGGTCACCGCGAAGCTCGCCCTGGACGTCCCGAAGTCGCTGGCGGGCAAGGACCTGCGCGTCGACGTGACGGCCACCGACACCGACGGCCACAAGCAGCTCGTGCGCGCCGCCGGCACGATCAGGGCGCGCTGAGCGCAGCCAGACCCTCGGCGCGCCCGATCACCGGCGCATAGCCGAGGTCGGCGCGGGCGCGCGAGTCGTCGAGCGTGCACTCGAGCGACGCGACCCAGACCGCGAAGCGGGTGATCGGCGGGTGCCCTCCGAGCGGGAGCACCCGCCACGCCGCCTCGGCGGCGCGGGCGGCGCCAGCAGCCACCGGGCGCGGAACGTTCGCGTCCGGCGGCTGTACGCCGCGCGTGCCGAGCAGCGCGGTCACGAACTCGCGAAACACGACCGGCGTGCCATCGGTGACGAAGTAGGCGGCGCCGGGCGTCCCCTTGTCGGCAGCCAGCACGAGGCCCTCGACGCAGTTGTCGAGGTGCGTCGTCGAGGTCAGCTGACCGCCGCCGCCGATCCAGCGGAACCGGCCGCTCTCGACCAGCTCGATCATGACGGGCATGAGCGTCGTATCGCCCGGCCCCCACACGAACCGCGGCCGGATCACGATCGTCTCGAGCCCGCCGCCGTTGGCCGACACCACCGCCGCCTCCGCCGCGGCCTTTGTGGCCGGGTACGGCGACGGCGATGCGAACGCCAGCGGTGTGCGCTCGTCGGCCATCACGAGCGGCTGCCCGTGCAGCAGGGCCGCTTCGGTGCCGACGTGCACCACGCGCCGCACCCCGGCCGCGCGCGAGGCGGCGAGCACGGCCTTCGTGCCGTCCACGTTGACGCGCCGGAACTCGTTCCAGTCCCCCCAGTCCTCCGCCTTCGCCGCGACGTGGAAGGTGACGTCGGCGCCCTGCGCACCGCGCACCAGCGCGGCCTCGTCCCCGAGGTCTCCGCGCACCGGCTCGGCGCCCGAGCCGCTGACGCGCGCCGCCGCGCCGTCCGACCGCGCCAGCGCCCGCACCGTCCAGCCGTCACCGGCTAGCCGCTCGATCAGCCGCGCGCCGATGAAGCCCGAGCCGCCGGTGACGAACGCCGTGCGCACACCTCGAATCTAGTGGACAATCGCCGCCATGCTCGACCCCGGCACGATCGTCTCCAGCCCGCGCGGCACCGTGGTGGAGATCGTGGAGAACTCCGCCGACCGGTTCTGCATGCGGCGCGAGCTGCCGCCGGCGACCGGCAAGGCGGCGTCACACCGCCATACGAACGGCGCCGAGACGTTCCGGGTGCTCGACGGCGAGGCGACCGCCAGAGCAGCCGGCAAGACCCGGCTGTTGCGCGAGGGAGACGTGCTCGAGGTCCCGTTCGACACGCCGCACGTGCATCCGCACACGGCGTCCGACGCGATCGCCGTCGTCGAGCACACGATCGAGCCGCGGCCGCGGTTCGCGGAGGTCTACTTCGCCACGTGGCTGACGTGGCTGGCCGACGGACGCGTCAACAGCCAGGACGAGCTGACGCCGCTCGGCATCATGGCCGTCCTCCGCGAGGGCGGCGGCGGCACCTGGGTCGCCGGCCCGCCGGTCGCCGCGCAGAAGGCGCTCGCGGCCGTGCTCGGGCGCGTCGCCGCCAGGCGCGGCTACAGCGCGGTTACGTGATCCCGAGGCGGTCGAGCAGCGACTCGTCGCCGCGCCACGAGCGGCGCACGCGGACCGAGAGATCGAGGTGCACGCGCGTGCCCAGCTCGCGCTCCAGCTCCTTCCGCGACGCGGTGCCGATCGCCTTGATCATGCGGCCGTGGGCACCGATCAGGATGCCCTTCTGGGACTCCGTCTCGACGAGCAGCATCGCCCTCACGATCACGACCGCCTTCTGCTCGACGATCTCGTCCACCTGCACCTCGACCGCGTGCGGCACCTCCTGGCGGGTCCGGTTCAGGACCTGCTCGCGCACCAGCTCGGCCAGCATGACGCTCTCGGGCTGGTCGGACACGTCCTCGGGCGGGAAGTAGAACGGGCCCTCCGGGAGCAGCGCTGCGAGGTGGTCGACGAGCGCCGGCACCCCGCGGCCGGTCTTGGCCGACACCGGGAACACGTCCGCGTCGTTGAGCTCGAGGTCGGCGGCCGCCTGGAGCGCGTGCACGGTGCTCTGGTGGTCGAGCCGGTCGGCCTTGTTGACGGCCACCACGATCGGCACGGAGGAGCCTGCCAGCGCCTGCGCGATGTAGCGGTCGCCGGGCCCCACGCCCTGCTCGCCGTTGATCACGAACAGCGCGGCGTCGGCCTCCTTCAGCTCGGACTCCACGCGCCGCTGCATCCGGTGCGTCAGCGCGTCGAGCGGACGCTGCACGCCCGGCAGGTCGGTGAGCACGAGCTGGAAGCGGTTGGGTGCGGTGACGACGCCGCGGATCGCGCGGCGGGTCGTCTGCGGCTTGTCGGAGACGATCGCGACCTTGTGGCCGACCATCGAGTTCACGAGCGTCGACTTGCCGACGTTCGGCCGCCCCGCCAGCGCGACGAAACCGGAGCGCGTACTCATCGGATCCAGCCCACGATCTCGGCCTGGAGCGCGAGCATCTCGCCGTCATCGACCTCGTGGTCCATGCCCGTCAGGTGCAGCACGCCGTGGACGACCGCCTCGAGCAGGTCCTCGGTGTGCTCGGGGCAGATCACGACATCGCCCAGCTCGCGCGGCCCGACGGCGACGCCCCGCTCGTCGATCCCGAACGACAGCACGTCGGTCGGGCCGTCCTTGCCGCGATGGAGCGCGTTCAGCTCCGCGATCCGCTCGGCGTCGACGAACTCGACGGCGAGGTGGCCGTCTTCGATGCCCGCCGACGCGGCGGCCAGCATGCACGCCTCCTCCACCACCGGAGCCGCGAGCGCGTTGCCGATCACGTCGACGTCGAGCAACGAAGCCAACTAGGCGGTGCGGCGGCGCTCGGCCGGCCGCAGCTCCTGCGCGGAGCGCTGGTCGTGCTCGTCGTACGCGGCCACGATCCGCTGCACGAGCTTGTGGCGGACCACGTCCTCGCCGCCGAAGCGCACGAACTCCAGGCCGTCCACGCCCTCAAGGATGTCGCCGACCACGATCAGGCCGGACTTCTGGTCGCGCGGCAGGTCGACCTGCGTGATGTCCCCCGTGACGACCATCTTCGAGCCGAAGCCGAGGCGCGTCAGGAACATCTTCATCTGCTCGGGCGTCGTGTTCTGGGCCTCGTCGAGGATCACGAACGAGTCGTTCAGCGTGCGCCCGCGCATGAACGCGAGCGGCGCGACCTCGATCACGCCCTTCTCCAGATGGGAGGCGACCCGCTCGGCCTCCATCATGTCGTGGAGCGCGTCGAACAGCGGGCGCAGGTACGGGTCGACCTTCGCCATCAGGTCGCCGGGCAGGAACCCGAGGCGCTCGCCGGCCTCGACCGCGGGCCGGGTGAGGATGATCCGGTTGACCTCGCGGCGCGCCAGCGCGGCGGTCGCCATCGCCATCGCCAGGAACGTCTTGCCGGTGCCGGCGGGGCCGACGCCGAACGTGACGGTCGACCGGCGGATCGCGTCGACGTAGCGCTTCTGGTTGACCGACTTGGGCGTCACACGCAGGTTGCGGTGGCGCCAGACGACGTCGTCGAGCACCTTCGCGGGCGACTCGCGCTCGTCGAGCACGCGCGCGACCGCCTCGATCGTGGCGGGCCCGATGTCATGCCCGCGGTCGACCATCGACGACAGCTCGCGCACCACGGTCGCGGCCATCTGCACAGCATCGGCCTCCCCGTCGAGCGTGATGACGTTCCCGCGAAGGAAGACGTCGCACTCGAGGTGCTCCTCGAGTGTGCGCAGGATCAGGTCCTGGGAGCCCGCGAGCTCCGCAGCCACCTCGTTCGAGAGCTCCATCTGCCGTCGTGCCATCTAGGTAAGTGCTTCCTTTGCCTTAGTCGATACGCGCCGGCCGTCGGCCCTTCCGTCGGCGGCCGCCATTACGTGCTTGATCACCTTCCCCATGTCGCGCGGGGATTTTGCGCCGGTCTCGGCCACCGCCCGCCGCACCAGCTCGTCGAGCTCCTCGTCGGACACGTCGGCCGGGAGGTAGTGCTCGATCAGCTGCGCCTCGAAGTCCTCGCCCTCGGCGAGGTCCTCGCGTGCAGCCTCGCGGTACGCCTCGGCCGCCTCGCGACGACGCTTGCGCTCGCGCCGCAGCACCGCCAGCTCGTCCGCATCGCCCTCTTTGTCTGCCTTCTGCAACTCGGAGAGCACGAGCCGGAGCGCCGAGACGCGTTCCCGCTCCCCCGCCTTCATGGCGGACGAGACGTCGGACTTGATGCGATCGGCGATCTGCAAGCCCTTCCAGTGTACGCGGAGCGCCAGAGGGAGATCAGGTGGTTCTTGTGACTTTCGAGAGTCCGAACGGGCGGTCGACCTCGATGCCGCGCCGCTCGGCGACCCCGGCGGCGAGCCGCTGGGCCGGGATCACGGCCCCGAGCGGGCTCAGCCATTCCGGCATTGGCACCAGCGGCAGGTCCGCGCCGGAGCCGGCGGAGGCGACGATCGCAGGCGCTCCGCGGCGGGCGGCCTCGGCGACGGCCTCGAGTACGCCGGCGGCCGTGGCGCCGGGCGGCGCGAACGCCAGCATCGCGTTGTCGGGCCCGAGCACGGCGATCGGGCCGTGCATGAGGTCCGGCGGCGAGTACGGCTCGGCCGCGATGCCGGTCAGCTCCTTCACCTTCAGCGCCGCCTCGAACGCGGTGGCGTAGTTCGCGCCGCGCCCGATCACCGCGCACCGCTGCCAGCCGGCCGCGATCTCGACCGCCGCGTCGACGGGCTCGGCGAGCTGGGCGGCAATCGCGTCGGGCACCGCCAGCAGCTCCTCGCGCAGCCGCGGCGTGCCGGCCAGCGCCGCCGCCAGCGCCGCGACCGCCGCCAACGACGCCGTGTAGGTCTTGGTCGCCGCGACGGAGCGCTCCTCGCCGGTGCCGAGCTCGATCACGTGCGCGGCGGCGCTCGCCATCGGCGACTGGCGCTCGTTGGTGATCGCGACGGTGACCTGGCCCTGCTCGGCAGCATCGGCGACGACGGCGGTCACGTCGGGCGACGCGCCCGACTGCGAGATCCCGATTACCAGCGCGCCGTCGAGCCGCGGCGGCGTGCCGTAGAGCGTGTAAAGCGACGGCGTGGCAAGCGCGACCGGGATCCGGCAGAGGTGGCCGAGCACGTGCTGCGCGTAGCGCGCGACGTTGTCCGAGGACCCGCGCGCGACGATCAGCGCGAACCGCGGCGGCTGCCGGCGCAGCTCGGCCGCGAGCGCCTCGATCGGCTCGGCCTCGGTGTCCAGCAGCCGCGCCAGGACGGCGGGCTGCTCGGCGATCTCGTCACGCAGGATCGACACGCGTCCAGCATGCCAAGGGGGCGAGAATCGCGCGCTCCGGCCTCGGGGAGCGGTGGACCCGGTGGTGATCGAGGCACGCGGCGCGGTCGGGCGGCTGGTCGGCCTCGCGGGCCGGCGTGACCTGCCGGGCGGCGTCGCGCTGCACCTGCGCCGCTGCCGCTCGGTGCACACGTTCGGGATGCGGTTCGCTCTCGACCTCGTGTGGCTCGACCGCGCGGGCGCCGTCGTGCGCGTCGACCGCGCGGTCCCGCCATGCCGCGTGCGGACGTGCCGCGCGGCGCGCTCGGTGCTCGAGACCCGCGCGGGCGGCGCCGACGCGTTCGTCTAGCCCGGATCCACCGATCATCGTGGATGACTCGGCGCCGTGGGCCGAGTCGGGTCGATCGGCCGCGCATCTCATGTGGTCGTCCACCTGGTTCGCGGCCGATCGGCCCTGGCGAACGGCCACGGTGTCGAGGCGCCGCGAGAATCGGTGGATCCGGGCTTAGGCGAGGGCGATCGCGGCGACGCCGGCGACGACCGCGACAGCGCCCGCGAGCCGGCGTGGCGGGACGCGCTCGCGGGCCGCGATCGCGGCGGCGGCCGTCGCCATGACCACGCTGGTCTCGCGCAGCGCCGCCACCGGCGCGGCCTCGGCGAGCTCGAGCGCGGCGAGCGCGAGCGCGTAGGCGCCGAACATCGCCAGACCGGCGGCTGCGGCGCGGGGCGTGGCGGCGGCGCGCAGCGTGCTCGGGCCGCGACCGACGGCGACGGCCGTCGCGTACACCGGCGCAATGATCAGCAGCACCGCCTCGAAGTAGCCGAGCGAGGCCGCGTGCCGGATGCCCTCGTCGTCTACGAGCGTGTAGCCGGCGATGCACGCCGCCACCGCGAGCGCGATCAGCAGCCCGTCGCGCGCGGCCCCGCTCCCGACCCCGCGCACGAGCAGGACACCGGCGGTGACCGCCAGCACGCCCGCCGCCTCGCCGGTCGACAGCGAGGCGCCGAGCACCGCGACCGACACGACGAGCACCATCACCGGCGCCGCGCCGCGGGCGATCGGATAGACGAAGCTGAGGTCGGCGCGCTGGTAAGCCGTGGCGAGCAGCGCGAAGTAGATGAGCTCGAGCGCCGCCGATGCCGCGATGTACGGCCACGCGGCGGCGTCGACGTCCCACGTGAGCGCCGCCACCGGTGCGAACACGACGGCGGCGGTCACGAGCGCGATCGCCGTGACCGCGTGGCTGTCGCGCGCGTCCGCGATCAGCCAGTTCCAGAACGCGTGCAGGCCCGCCGAGACCAGCACGAGCGCGACGGCCGCCGTGCTCAGCGCCGCACCGCCGGCGGGTCCTCCGCCTTCGTCCCGCCCGCGCTCTGTGCGTCCAGCACCGGCGGGTGGCCGAGCTGGCCGAGCTCGGACGTGTCGCGCCCAAACAGGAGATCGACCGTCCAGTCCGTCATCAGGCGGAGCTTGCGGCTGGTGCCGGGCATCATCGCCAGGTGGTACGTGCGGGCCAGGAACCACGCGGGGAAGCCACGCCACTTGATGCCGATCGTCTCCGCCACGGCCTTCTGGTGGCCCATGTCCACGAACACGCCGAGCGTCTTGTAGGTGAACGGGCGCGGGCGACCGCCGCCGAGCGCCGCCGCGACGTTGGCGCCGACCGTGCGACCCTGGCGCAGCGCGTGCTGACACGTCGGCGGCGTCGGCTGGCCGGATCGGGCCGGATCGGGGACCGCGGCGGCGTCGCCGATCGCCCACACGTTCTTGCGTCCCTGGACCTGGCAGAAGCGGTCGGCGACGATCCGGCCCGCGTCGTCGATCGGCAGCCCGAGCTTCTCGACCACCGGAGCCGGGCGCACGCCGGCGGTCCAGGCGACCGTCCGGCACGGCACGACCTCGCCGTCGGACAGCTCGACCGAGTCGGCCGAGATCCGCTCCACCGTCGTCGACGTGCGCACCTCGATCCCACGGTGCCGCAGCTCGGAGACCGCGAACGCGGCGAGGTCCTCGGAGATCTCGTACATCACGCGCGGACGCGCCTCGACGAGGATGAACCGCAGCCCCTGCACGCGCGATCGCGGATAGAGGTCGACCACGTCGGTCGCGAAGTCCTGCAGCTCGGCAAGGCCTTCAAGCCCGGCGTATCCGGCGCCCACGAACACGTACGTGAGCAGCGCGCGCCGCGCCGCCTCGTCCTCGACCGCCTCCGCGCGCTCGAGCGAATTGAGGATCTGGTTGCGCAGCGCGATCGCGTCGGACAGCGTCTTGAATCCGACCGCGTGCTCGCGCAGGCCGGGGATCGGCAGCGTGCGGGAGACCGCGCCGAGCGCGATGATCAGCTGGTCGTAAGCGAGCTCGCGCTCCTGCCCCTCGGCGGTCGTGACGAACACGAGGTTGCGATCGGGATCCGCCCCGGTGACGTGGCCGAGCAGCAGGTCGGTGCGCGACAGGTGCTCGCGCAGCGGCACCACGACGTGGCGCGGCTCCAGCGTGCCGGCGGCCGCGCCGGGCAGCAGCGGCGTGTAGAGCATGAAGTTGACGTCGGTGACGACGGTCACCTTCGCCGCATGCGGCGGCAGCGCTCGCTCCAGCTTGCGCGCGGCATACAGCCCGCCGAAGCCACCGCCGAGGATGAGGACGTTCCAGGCCATGGCTGGATGCTACGTCTGCAGGTGCTCCGGCGCGGTTCCCCCGACCCCTCGCCGCCCTACCCAGCGGGGTTGACGTTCACGAGCGCACGAGCTCCGCGAACCGCTCGGCGGTCACGTTGCCGCCCGTGATCGTGACGCCCACTCGCAGCCCGCGCACGTCCCCGACGCGCCCTGCCAGCAGCGCCGCCAGCGCGCAGGCGCCGGACGGCTCCGCGACCGTCTTGACCCGCTCGAACAGGAACCGCATCGCGTCGACGATCTCCGGGTCCGACGCCACGGCCACGTCGTCGACGCGCTCGCGGATCACGGCGAAGGTCAGCTCTCCCGGCTCGGGGAGCTGCTGGCCGTCGGCGATCGTGTGCGGCACCGGGATCCGCACGCGCTCGCCGGCCGCAAGCGAGCGGCGCACGTCGTCGCCTTCCTCAGGCTCGACGCCGACGACGCGCACGCCGTCGAGCAGTCCCTTGGCGGCCGTCGCGCAGCCGGCGATCAGGCCGCCGCCGCCGACGCACACGAGCAGCAGATCCAGCGGCCCGGCATCCTCGATCAGCTCAAGCGCGACCGTGCCCTGCCCGGCCATCACGCGCTCGTCGTCGTACGGATGGATCGGCACGAGCCCGCGCTCGGCCACGAGCGCAGCGAGCAGCGCCTCGCGATCCTGTCCGTAACGGTCGAAGCGGATCACCTCGGCGCCGTGACCCTCGGTGGCGGCGAGCTTGCCGGGCGGTGCGTCGTCGGGCATCAGGATCACGGCGCGGGCGTCGTGCAGCCGCGCGGCGAGCGCGAGCGCCTGCGCGTGGTTGCCGGAGGAGACGGTCGCGACGCCGCTCGCGCGCTCGGGCTCGGTCAGCGACGCCACCGCGTTGTACGCGCCGCGGAACTTGAAGGCGCCGACACGCTGGAGGTTCTCGGCCTTCAGGAACACGGTCGCGCCGGTCGCCTCGTCGAGCGCGCGCGACGTGAGCACCGGCGTGCGGTGCGCCACGCCGCGCAAGCGGCCGGCGGCGGCGCGGACGTCGTCGAGCGAGATCATCGGATCAGCAGGATGGCGGACCAGCCGTCACCGTCGCGCCGGTCCCCCGGGCGCAGGCCGTGGCGCGCGAACGCCGCCGCCACCTCTTCGCCCTCGCCGGACTCGAGGCCGGAGACGATCAGCCGGTCCGGCGGGCGCTCGATCCGCGCCGCGACCTCCAGCAGCAGCGGCCTGACGAGGTTGGCGGTCACGGTCGGCGCCCACGGGCCGGTCTCGCGCCGCAGGTCGCAGCGGCTGACCGCAATCTGCACGCCGTGCGCGGCGGCGGCCGCCTCGGTCGCGGCGACCGATTCCCGCTCGACGTCGCACGCCAGCACCGGGTCATAGCCCAGGCGCGCGGCGGCGACCGCGAGGATGCCGGAGCCGCAGCCCCAGTCGGCGAGCGCGCCCACCGCAGGAAGGCCGACCAGCAGCTCGAGCGTCAGTCGCGTGCTCGGGTGGGAGCCGGTGCCGAACGCCTGCCCCGGATCGATCACGACGTCCAGCGCGCCGGGCCGTTCCGCCGCCCACGGCGCCCGCACGCGCAGCGGCCCGACGTCGAGCGGCTGGTGCCAGTCGCGCCAGCCCAGCCCGTCGTCCACCTCCGACGTGGAGACGTCGACCAGCGCGCCGCCGGCGACGGCGCGCAGCGCGCCGACATCCGGTAGCTCTCCGGGAGCGCCGTAGAGCGCGTACTCGACGGTGTCCGCGTCGACGTCGCGCTCCTCGAGGCCGGCCGGCACGAGCTCGAGCAGCTCCGCGAGCACCGGTTCGGCCTGGGAGCGCGCCACGCGCACCGCGAGCCGGATCACGACGCCAGCTCCACGGCCGCCCACTCGCCCTCCTCGAGGCGCCGCTGCTCGCGCAACCCGAACCGCCCGAAGGCCCTCGACCACCTCGTCGACCTCGCCGCTCAGCATCCCGGAGGCCAGCAGCCGCTCCGGCGGCCGTTCGATCACCGCGGCTGCGGCCAGCAGCAGCTCGCGCGTCAGGTTCGCGGTGACCACCGGCGCCCACGGCGCGGGCGCGGCACTGAGGTCGAGCCACGACGCGGTGACCGCGACACCGTTCAGCGCCGCGTTGCGAGCGATCACCTCGAGCGCGCCCGGGTCGACCTCGACTGCGGTCACCGGCGCGAAGCCGCGCCGCGCCGCCGCCACCGCCAGGACGCCGGTGCCGGCGCCCCAGTCGCACAGCGCGCCGCCCGCCTGCGTTTCGAGGAGCAGCTCCAGGCACATCCGCGTGGTCGGGTGGGTGCCGGCGCCGAAGTAGACGCCCGGGTCGATCACGAGGTCGTCCGGACCGCCGCTTGCCCACGGCGCCCGCACGACGAGCGAGCCGACCTGCACCGGCCGCAGGAACTCGTGCCAGCGCCGCTCCCAGCCGTCCGCCACCGGCTCCGACACGACATCGACGAGCGCGTCGCCGGCGAGCGCGCGGATGTCCTCGAGCGCCGGCAGCTCGCCCGCCGGCGCGTACAGCGCGTACTCGACGTCGCCGCCCACCTCGCGCTCCTCAGCGCCGGCCTGCAGGATCGGCAGCAGCCCCGCCAGCGCCACCTCGGCGCGGTCCGCCCGCACCCGGATCCCGAGGCGGACGATGGGAGTCGTCAACCGGCGAGGACCCGCTTGAGCTTCGCGATCATGCCCTCGTCGTCGCGCTGGTTGTCGGCGGTGAGGGTGCCCGCGAAGGTCTCCAGCATGTCGCGCTGCTGGCTCGTGAGCCGGCGCGGGATCGTCACGTTGATCACGACGCGCAGGTCGCCGGTGCGCCCGCGCTGCAGCGGCGGCATGCCGTGGCCGCCGAGCCGGATCTCCTCGCCCGGCTGTGTGCCCGGCTTGACCTCGACCGGGATCGGGCCGTCGAGCGTCGGGACCTCGATCGTGGTGCCGAGCGCGGCGAGCGGCGCCGCGACGTCGACGACGGTGATGAGGTCGCTGCCGTCGCGCAGGAACCGCTCGTCCTCGCGCACTCGCACGACGACGTAGAGGTCGCCGTTCGGGCCGCCGCGCTCGCCGGCGTGGCCGCGGCCGGTGACGCGGATCCGCTGCCCGTCGGCGATGCCGGCCGGGACCTCGACCTCGACGCGCCGCTTGTCGACGACCATGCCGTCGCCGCGGCACGTCTCGCACGGGTCACGCGGCCAACGGCCGTCGCCGCCGCACACGTCGCAGACCACGTTGCGTACGAGCTGGCCGAACGCCGTGCGCGAGACGGCCTGGAGCTGGCCGGCGCCCTGGCAGCGCTCGCAGGTCTCGATCGGCGTGCCCGGCTTCGCGCCGTTGCCGTTGCAGGTGGTGCAGCGCGTGCGCGCGTCGTAGGCGACCTCGACCTGCTCGCCGTGGGCCGCGGCGGTGAGCTCGATCGCCACCGCGACCGCGACGTCGCCGCCCTGCACGGCGCCGCCGCGCGTGCGTCCGCCGCCGAACGCGGCGTCGAATCCGCCGGCGCCGAAGAACGCCGAGAAGAGGTCGGAGATCGACCCGAAGTCGCCGAAGTTCGGCTGGTAGCCGCCGGTCTTCAGGCCCTCGTGGCCGTAGGAGTCGTAGAGCTGGCGGCGGTCGGGGTCCGACAGCACCTCATACGCCTCGGCCGCCTCCTTGAACTTCGCCTCGGCGTCGGGATCGTGTGCGTTGACGTCCGGGTGCAGCTCGCGCGCGAGCCGCCGGAACGCGCTCTTGACGGCGCCCTCATCCGCATCGCGGCCGACGCCCAGCACCTCGTAGTAGTCGCGCGGCATCAGTGGTTCTCTCCGTGGGTCCTGGCGTCCCTGGGCGGTCGCTGGCACCGTCTGGCAAGGACGCAGACCCGCAGGAATCCCTCTGGGATTTCAAGGGTCGAGGACGCCGCCAGCCGGTGATCAGCGGCCGATCCAGGGGCGTCAGGATTCGCGGAGGGGACCACTAGGACCTAGGGGGAGCCTCGTAGATGTCTTCGACGAAGCGGGAGAGCTGTAGCGCCGCTTCGCGCACGGTCATGATCGCGCGTGCGTAGTTCATCCGCGTCGGGCCGATCACCGAGACGGTGCCGAGGTTGCGCTGCGGCAGCCCGTAGTTGCCGGCCACGAGCGACAGCGACTGGAGCGCCGGCATCGCGTTCTCGCCGCCGATGCGGACGTAGATGTCGCGCTCGTCGAGCGCCTGCGAGAGCACGCCGAGCAGCGACACGCGGCGCTCGAGCGCGTCCAGCAGCTGGTTGAGCTGTGACACGTCCTGGAACCGGTGCTCGGACAGCAGGCGTGCGGCGCCGTCGACGTAGAGGGTGTTCTCAGCCGTCTCGGCCAGCTCGGTGAAGGCAGGCGAGAGCTGGGCGATGAACGCCCGCTCGCTCGGATGCAGCCCAGGATCGTTGAGCTTCGTGTGCAGCATCCGCGCGCCGACGCTCATGCCCACGAGCTGCTCGTTCAGGTAGGAGGCGGCCCAGTCGACCAGCCCGGAGTCGACCGCGCGACCGAACGTGAAGACGCGCTTCGACACGCCGCCGGTCGAGGTGATGACGACGACCATCAGCACCTGTGGCTGGAGCGGGAGCACCTCGACGTGGCGGATCGTCGTGGTGCCGATCGGCGGCGCGGAGACGATCGCCAGCAGGTTCGTGACTTGCGACAGCGTCTCCGTGGTCACGCGCATCGCCTCGTCGACCTCGCGTCGCACCAGCGAGAGCTGCAGCTCGGCCTTGCCCTCGCGGCGAGCCGGCAGCAGGCGATCGACGAAGTAGCGGTAGCCGGCGTCGGTCGGCACGCGGCCGGCGGAGGTGTGCGGATGGGCCAGCAGGCCCTGCTCCTCGAGCACGGAGAGCTCGTTGCGGATCGTCGATGGCCCGCATGTGATGTCGGGGTCGGCGGCAAGCGCCTTCGACGCCACCGGCTGGTTGGTGGCGTTGAAGCCGTCGACGACCTTTCCGAGCAGGAGCTCCTGACGCGGCGTGAGCACGCATCAGAGTGTAAGAACGACGCCCTCGTGGCCGCGCAGCGACGCGGCGCCGCCGTCCAGGTACGTGCTCAGCACGACGTCCCCGGCGACCGGCAGCGGCTGCGGCTCGCCGGTCAGGTTGAGCGCGACCGCGGTGCGATCGCCGCGCGCGTAGGCCAGCACGCAGCCTGAGGCGTGAAGCGTCTTGTACGGCTCCTCGGCGAACCCCGCCCGCAGGGCGAGCAGCCCCCGGTAGAGCGCCAACATCGAGCGCGGGTCGTCGCGCTGGGCGGCGACGCCGGCTCCCTCCCCCACCGGCAGCCACGGCTCGGCGGCGCTGAAGCCCGCGTGCGGCCCTGCGGCCCAGCGCATCGGCGTGCGCACGGGATCGCGCGCCATGCCGGGATCGACCGCCCGCTCGGGCGGGATCGGCACGTCGGCCATCCCGAGCTCGTCGCCGTAGTAGAGCGTCGGCGTGCCGCGCAGGGTGAGCAGCAGCATCGCCGCCACGCGCGCCTGGTCCGGGCCGACGCGGCTGGCGATCCGCGGCCGGTCGTGGTTCCCGAGCACCCAGTTCGGCCACGCGCCCTCCGGCAGCGCCGCCTCGTAGCGCTCGACCAGCGTCGGCGATCGCCTCGGCGTCCCAGGCGGTCGAGATCAGGTGCATGTTCAGCGGCAGCTGCGCGCCGCGCCCGTCGACGCCGTAGTAGCGCACGAGCCGCTCGATCGAGGCGTAGACCTCGGCGATCATCAGGCGGTCGTCGCCGATCACGCGCCGGATGTCGGCCACCACCTCCTGGACCTCGTCGAGGTCGGCCGTGTGGACCGGCAGCAGCGTGTCGTACTCCGGCATCCCCTCGCGGTACGCGGGATCGGGCGGGTTGTCGCGCAGCTGGGGGTCCTTGAGGACCTGGCGCATGGCGTCGACGCGGAAGCCGTCGACGCCGCGGGCGATCCAGAACTCGAGCACGCCGAGCATCGCCTCGCGGACGGCCGGGTTACGCCAGTTCAGGTCCGGCTGCTCGCGCAGGTAGGCGTGGTAGTAGCTCCGCCCCGTCGCCGGGTCGTGCTCCCACGCCGGGCCGCCGAACACGCTGATCCAGTTGTTCGGCGGCGGCCCGTCGTGCCACAGGTACCAGTCCCGCTTGGCCGGGTCGCGGAACCACGGATGCTGATCGGAGGTGTGGTTCGGGACGTAATCCAGCAGCACGCGGAGGTCGAGTTCGTGCGCCCGCGCGGCCAGCGCGTCGAAGTCCGCCAGCGTCCCGAATGTCGGGTCGATCGCCGTGTGGTCGGTGATGTCGTAGCCGAAGTCGCGCTGCGGCGACGGGTAGATCGGCGTCAGCCAGATCGCGTCGACGCCGAGCCAGCGCAGGTACGGCAGCCGCGCGACGATCCCGCGCAGGTCGCCGACGCCGTCGCCGTCCGAGTCCTGGAACGAGCGCGGGTAGATCTCGTAGATCGTCCCGCGCCGCCACCACGTCATTCGCGGATGACGGCCTTGCCGCGCCGGACCAGCCGGTTCTCGCCCTGGACGGCCTCGACGTCCACGGTGCCCTCGCCGGACGACGTGACGGTGATCTCCTGCTCGGGGACGCCCATACCGCGGAACTGGACCGACAGCGACTCGAGCTTGAGTCCGTCGCCCTGCGCCCGCGCCACCTGCGCCATCGTCCACAGCCCGTGCAGGATCCGGCCGGGCAGCCCGACCGAGCGCGCGAACTCGTCGTCGAGGTGGATCGGGTTGAAGTCTCCGCTCGCCCCCGCGTAGCGGTAGGTGACGTAGCGGTCCGGGGTGACCTTCATCTCACGATGTTCGTCCATCGCCCCTCGCTCACCAGCTCGCCGCGCTGGTTGGTCGACGTGGTCTTGAAGACGAAGAACTGCAGGCCGCCGCGCTCGGACGACTCGTCGAGCTCCGCCTCGGTCGTGATCTCGTCGCCGGCCACCACCGGCTCCGCCCACGTGAACTCCTGGGCGCCGTGCACCATCCGCGCGAAGTCGATCCCGACCTCGGGGTCGGTCAGCGCCGGCCAGATCGCCGGCGCGCAGTAGACGGCGGCGAACATCGGGGGCGCGACGACGTCGTCGAACCCGGCGGCGCGCGCCGCGTCGGGATCGAGGTAGCGCGGGTCGGTCTCGCCGACCGCGTGCGCGTACTCGCGCACCTTCTCGCGGCCGACCGCGTAGGTCGCGCGCGTCACGTGTCCTTCCCCAGCTCGAGCACCGCGAGGAACGCCTCCTGGGGCACCTCGATCCGGCCGACCTGCTTCATCCGCCGCTTGCCCTCCTTCTGCTTCTCGAGCAGCTTGCGCTTGCGCGAGATGTCGCCGCCGTAGCACTTGGCCGTGACGTCCTTGCGGAACGCCTTGACGGTCTCGCGGGCGATGATCTTGGCGCCGACGGCGGCCTGGATCGGCACGTCGTACTGCTGGCGCGGGATCTTCTTGCGCAGCCGCTCCGTGAGCACCTTTCCCTGGTCGTACGCCTTGTCGCGGTGCACGACCATCGACAGCGCGTCGACCGGGTCGCCGCCGAGCAGCACGTCGAGCTTGACGAGGTTCGACGGCCGCAGGCCGATCGGCTCGTAGTCGAGCGACGCGTAGCCGCGCGTGCGCGTCTTCAGCTGGTCGAAGAAGTCGAGCACGATCTCGGCCAGCGGCAGGTCGTAGGTGATCTGCACGCGCTCGGACGACAGGTAGTGCATCCCCTGATGGGTCCCGCGGCGGTCCTGGCACAGCTCCATGATCTGCCCGATGTACTCCTTCGGCGCGAGGATCGAGGCGCGGATGTACGGCTCGCGCACCTCGGCGATCCGTACCGGGTCGGGCATGTCGGTCGGGTTGTGGACCGGGATCACGTCACCGTCGGTGAGCGTCACCTCGAACTCCACCGACGGCATCGTCGCCATCAGCTCGAGGTCGTACTCGCGCTCGAGCCGCTCGCGCACGATGTCCATGTGCAGCAGGCCGAGGAAGCCGCAGCGGAAGCCGAACCCGAGCGCGTCGGACGTCTCGGGCTCCCACGACAGCGCGGCGTCGTTGAGCTCGAGCTTCTCGAGCGCGTCGCGTAGCTCCGGGTAGTCGTCGTTGTTCATCGGGAACAGGCCGCAGAACACCATCGGCTTGACCTCGCGATAGCCCGGGAGCGGCTCGGTCGCGCCGCTGCCCGCGATCGTCAGCGTGTCGCCCACGCGCAGGCTGCTGACGTCCTTGATCCCGGTGATCAGGTAGCCGACCTCGCCCGCGTGCAGCTCCTCGACCGGCGTCTGCAGCGGCGTGAAGAAGCCGATGTCGTCGATCTCCGCCTCGGTGCCGGCCACCATCGCGCGGATTGCCTGGCTCTTCTTGAACGTGCCGTCGACGACGCGGATGTACGCGATCACGCCGCGGTACTGGTCGAACTCGGAGTCGAAGATCAGCGCGCGCGGGGGCGCGTCCATGTCGCCGTGCGGCGGCGGCACGCGCTTGACCAGCTCCTCGAGCAGGTCCTCGACGCCCTCGCCGGTCTTGGCGGAGATCCGCTTGATGTCCTCGGGCGGCTCGCCGATCAGCTCGGCGATCTCCTCGGCCACGCGCTCGGGCTCGGCGCCCGGCAGGTCGACCTTGTTCATCGACGGGATCAGCTCGAGCCCGGAGTCGATCGCCAGGTACGTGTTCGCGACGGTCTGCGCCTCGACGCCCTGCGACGCGTCGACCACCAGCAGCGCGCCCTCGCACGCCGCCAGGCTGCGCGAGACCTCGTACGTGAAGTCCACGTGGCCGGGCGTGTCGATCAGGTGCAGCTGGTAGGTCTCGCCGTCGCGCGCCGTGTAGAAGACGCGCACCGCCTGGGCCTTGATCGTGATCCCGCGCTCGCGCTCGAGGTCCATCGAGTCGAGCAGCTGGGCGCGCATCGCCCGCGGGTCGACCGTGTGCGTGAGCTCGAGGATGCGATCGGCCAGCGTCGACTTCCCATGGTCGATGTGGGCGATGATCGAGAAGTTCCGGATGTGGGCTTGGTCGGCCATGGGCCGCGGTAGAGCTTAGGCGGGTTCACGGTCTGCGCAGGCGGCGCGTGAACAGCTGGAGGATCTGGTGCGCCTCCGGGATCCGCAGCGCGAGCACGATCGCTGCGTATGCGGCGCTCCCGAGCACCAGCGCGACGCCGACCGAGACCACCTGGGCGGCGAGCGAATCGCCGAGCGCGTCGGCGAGCACGTACCACGTGCCGTACGCCACGCCGCCGAGCACCGCAGCGGCCGCGACCATCTTCGCGCTGGCCTTCAGCGTGGTGCCGAGCTGGAGGCCGCCGATGCGGCGGCGCAGGAAGAACGCCTGGCCGGCGGTCATCGCCACGGTCGACGCGACCGTGCCGAGCACGATGCCGCCGATCCCCATCGGCCCGTACAGCGCGGCCGATACGCCCGCGTTGATCACCAGCGTCACGCCCGCCAGCGCGGTCGGCGTCCACGGCTTCTGGAGCGAGAAGAACGTGCGCGTGAGCAGCAGGTTGAACCCGGAGAAGGGCAGTGAGAAGGAGAACCAGAACAGCGCCTCCGAGACCTGCTGGGTCGAGTCGGTGTCGAACTCCCCGCGCTGGTAGACGAGCCGCGTGATCGGCTCAGCGAGCGCGATCGTGACCGCCGCCGACGGGATCAGCAGCAGCGCGATCTGGCGGATGCCGTTCGCCTGGGTCGCGCGCAGGCCATCCCAGTCCTGCCGCGCCACGAGCCGCGACAGCGCCGGGAACAGCACCGTCGCCACCGCGACGGAGAACATGCCCTGCGGCAGCATGTAGATCCGGAACGCCTTGTCGATCGCGGCCGGCGCCTCATCGGAGATCCGGAAGCCGAAGAACGTGTTGATCAGCAGGTTGAAGTTGATCAGCCCGAGCCCGATCGTCACGGGCAGCATCAGCAGCAGTACGCGCCGGATCCGCGGGTCGCGCCAGTGGAAGTTGACGCGGATCGGGATGTGCAGCCGGTGCAGCACCGGGAACGCCATCGCGAACTGAGCCGCCGTGCCGGCGAGCACCCCGATCGCGTACGCGTAGATCTGGTCGTCGCCCTCCAGCAAGGGCGTGAGCCCGACCATCGCGGCGATGATCACGAGGTTCCACACCAGTGGCGAGAGCGCCGGGATCGTGAAGTGGTCGTGTGCGTTGAGCACGCCGACCAGCAGCCCGTTGAGGCCGAGCAGGATCACGATCGGGAACAGCACGCGGCTCAGCCCGACCGTCAGGTCGTCCAGCGCCGGATCGTCCGTGAACAACGGCATGATCAGCCCGGCGGCGAGGATGAACAGCACCGTGATCACGCTCAGGACCACGAGGATCAGCCCGAACAGCGCTCCCGCCAGCTGCAGTGCGTCCTTGCGTTTCTTGTGCTCGAGCAGCTCCGAGAAGACGGGCACGAATGCGGCTGAGAGCGCCGAGTCGGCGAACAGCGAGCGGACCAGATTCGGCACCTGGAACGCGGCCGTGAATGCGGACGCCGGCCCGCTCGTGCCGAAGTAGCGCGCGGCCACGACCTCGCGGATGAGGCCTGCGATACGCGACAGGCCCGTGGCCACGGAGAAGATCACCGTGTTCACGGCCGTGCGCCTTGGCTGACGAGCCGGGGCCGACAAGCGGCGCGTTATAGTATGCCGCCGCCGCAGGGAAAGCCTGCGGTTTCGTGCGTCATGGCCAACATTGCCTCACAGATCAAGCGGAACCAGCGGTCTTTGCGCGAGCGGGCTGAGAACCGTCAGTACACGTCCGCGATCAAGACCTACTTCCGCCGCCTGCAGGCTGCCGTCACCGCGGGTGACGACGAGGCCGCCGACGCCGAGCATCACCGCCTGATCACGCTGATCGACAAGGCGGTCAAGCGCGGTGCCCTGCACCGCAACAACGGCGCCCGCAAGAAGTCCCGCGCCGCGAAGCTCCGCCGGAGCGGCCCCGCCGAGACCGGCGCCGGCACCAAGAGCAAGAAGTCCTAGCCGGTCTCGACGACCTCCATGTGGACGATCCGCCCGTCGCGGATCATGTAGACGTGCCCGACCCGGCCGTCGCTCAGCAGCTCGCCCGTGAGCGAGCGGACGGTCTGTTGGACCGTTACCGCGACGCGACCGTCGTCCGTCTCCGTGATCTCGATCGGCTCCACGCGCCCATCGATCTCCGCGAACTGGCGCGCCCAGTACTCGCGCACGGCGGCGTGGCCGTGTAGGCGGCCGCCCTCCCACGCGTTCGGCCAGTCGACGTCGGGGTCCAGGTGCGCGATCACCGCCTCGACGTCACGAGCGTTGAAGGAGACGTAGAGGTCACGGATGAGGCGTTCGTCCATCCGGCGATCATACGCAACCATGCGGTTGCGTGTGGTCAGCGCGACGCGGCGAGCACCGCGCGCACCGCGGCGGTGTCCTCGCTGAGCGCCCCGCTCAGCGTCCCGACCCCGCCCCGGCTCTCGACCTCGAGGTCGGCGAGCAGCTCGAGCGCGCGCCGGTAGGCCTCGGGATCGCGGGTCGAGACGTCGGCGATCAGCCGGTCGGCGGCGAACGACGGCATCCGCAGGCCGCGCTTCACCTGCGACGCGGGCTGGCCGGCGGCGAGTGCCTCGGCGATCGCGAGCGCGTCGCGGACGCGGCGGACCATCTGGTAGAGCAGGCTCGGGATCCGCTCTCCTTGCTGGCGCAGCTCCAGCAGCGCGCGGGTGGCGGTCTTCTCGTCCCCGGCCACGAGCGCGTCGGCCAGCGTCCAGGTGCGGCGCTCGGCGGAGCTGGCACAGGACGCCTCGACCTCCGCGACGCCGATCCGCGCGCCGGCGCCGTACTCGAGCGCGAGCTTCTCGATCTCGCGCAGCAGCCGCTGGCGGCGCTCGCCCACCTGGGCGACGAGCGCGCGGGCGCCCTGGTCGTCGAGCTCGACGCCGAGCTCGGCGGCCTGGCCGGCCAGCCAACGCGGCAGCGCGCGTGCCTTCAGCGCCATCTCGGCGGCGATCACGCCGCCGACCGCCTCGACCGCCTTGTGCAACGCGGCCGGTGCCTTGGCGCGACCCTCCTCGCGCGCGAAGAACGCGACCGTGAGCGTCTCCGGGTCCATGGACTTCACGGCGGCCGCGACGGGCGCGACGTCGGCCTCCTTCCAGCGCTCGACGCCGTCGGCGATCACGTACCGCCGCCCGATCGCGAACGTCATCGCCGACAGCGCGGCGGCGACCGCGTCGGCGGTGCACGCCTCCGCCTCGAACAGCTCGACGCCGTTCTGGCCGCTCTCCGCCTCCGCCATCGCGCGCAGCCGCGCACGCCGCTCGCCGATGCGGCCGTGGTCGTCGCCGTGGATGAGGTAGGCAGCCTTGAAGCTGGGCACGGGCGGTCGAGGCATAGACGCCATCACGGCCGCACCGATCCGGAGCGCTCGACCCGCATCCGGCCGCCGCTGACGCGCAGGCGGACGGTGCCGTCGCGGTCGGTCCGGAACACGTGGTCGACCGCCCGCAGCGCGGCCAGCGTCGACGGCGTCGGGTGCCCGTAGGTGTTGCCGCGGCCGACCTCGATCGCCGCGAACGCCGGATGCAGCCGCTCGAGCAGGTCCGGCAGGCCCTCGTCGGCACTGCCGTGGTGGGCGACCTTGAGCGCCTCCACGTGCGGCAGCGGCAGGGCGGCGGTCACGTTGGACTCGGCGTCGGCCGGCAGCAGCAGGTCGAAGTCGCCCGACCGGACGAGCGCCACGATCGCCCGGTCGTTGGGATCGCCCTCGGGCCGGAACCCCGGGCCGGCCGGCGGCGGCCAGAGCAGCCGCATCCGGATCGAGCCGAACTCGAGCACCTGGCCCGCGTGGCCGGAGAGCCGCTGCGCGTGCGCGGCCGCCGCGGCCGCCGGAAGCCCGCGCTGCACCATCGTCGGCCAGCCCGCCCCGCCGTTGACCACCAGGCGCGTCGGGATGTGGCGCAGCACCGCGAGCGCGGCGCCCTCATGGTCGGTCTGGGCGTGCGTGAGCACGAGCGCGTCGAGGCGCCTGACGCCCGCCTCGGCGAGCCGGCGCAGGATCGGGCCGTCCGGTGGCCCGGTGTCCACGAGCACGGCCGCGCGGTCGGTCTGGAGCAGGGTCGCGTCGCCCTGGCCGATGTCGAGGAACGAGACCAAGAGCTCGCCGCGCACGGGCGGGGCGACCGTGCCGACGCCGGCGGCCGCGACGAGGCCGAGCACCAGCGCCGCGGCAAGCGCCGCCGCGACCGCGGCGCGCCGGACCCGATGCCCGCGACCGCTGCCGACCGCCGCGCGGCCCGCGGCAGTCCGGCGCCACCCGGCCCGCACGCCGACCACCGCGCCCGCTAGTGCGGCGTAGGCCACGGCGAGCGCCGCCGGGGATCGCACGTGCACCGGCAACACCGCCGCGGGGGCGCCGGCCATCGTGTGCGCCACCCATTCGATGAACGCGAGCAGCGGCGCGTTGACGGCGTTGAACGGCGCGGCCAGCGCGGGCGAGATCTGGGCTGCGGCTGCCGCCAGCATCCCGAGCCACATCACCGGCGCGATCGCGGCTGCGGCGAGGAGGTTGGCCGGCAGGGCAGCGAGCGAGACCTGCTCGAAATGCATCGCCATCAGCGGCGCGGTGCCGATCGTGGCGGCGACGGTGATCGCGGCGACGTCGGCCACCGGCCCCGGGACCGCCCGTGCCAGCACGCCGCGCAGCGGCGGGCCGAGCGCCAGCAGCGCGACGACGGCGGCGAACGACAGCTGCCAGCCCGGCTCCCCGGACACGCGCGGGTTGAGCGCGAGCGTGACGGCGGCGGCGAGCCCGAGCGCGTACCAGCGGTGCGACGGGCGGCCGGCGAGCGCGGCGACGAGGCCGGCCGCGCCCATCACCCCCGCGCGCTGGATCGACGGCCCGGCGCCGGTGAGCGGGACGTAGAGCGCCACCAAGGCCAGCGCCAGCACGAGCCGTACGCGCAGCGCGAGGCCCGCCACCGCGCCGGCCATCAGGACCAGCGTCGCGAGCAGCATCACGTTCTGGCCGCTGACGGCCAGGATGTGCGCGAGCCCGGAGCGCTTGAAGTCGTCGCGCACCTCCGCAGTGAGCTGCTCGTCCTGGCCGAGCACCATGCCGCGCAGCAGCGCCGCCTCCGGGTCCGCCAGCCCGCGTCCGAGCCCGGTCTCGGCCCGGCGGCGGGCGGCGTCGACGATTCCGGCCGGCCCGCCCCTGCGGTCGCCCGTCGCCCGCAACCGGGCAACCTCGATCGCGGCGGCCGCGCCGCGGCGGCGCTGGTAGGCGTCGAACGGCCCGAGCGGCGCGACCTTGCCCGCCAGCCGCACGATCTCCCCGACGCCGGGCCACGCGCCCGCATGCGCCGCCGTCCGCATGCGCAGCACCGCGCCCTCTCCGGCGGCAGGTCCGTCGAGCAGCCGCGCCCGTGCGACCGCCGGGCCTCCCGCCCGCTCCCGCACCGGCTCGAGCACGACCGCGCGCGCCGCGATCGACCGTCCGCGCATGCTCGGCAGCAGCCCGCCCTCGAGCGCCGCGAGCCGCAGGTCCGCGACAACCGCGCCCAGCAGCACCGCCGCGGCCGCGGCGGCGGCGAGCGCCACGGCGGACGCGCCGCGCAGCGAGATCGCGGCCGCGACGGCTGCTGCGAGCAGCGTCGCGAGCGGCGAGAGCGGGCCGAGCAGGAGCCCGGCGGCGACCGCGAACAGCAGGACATGGCGCGGGTGGCGGCCGATCGCGCCGAGGGCTGCCGTGGCCACCTCAAACCCGCACCAGCTCGCGCAGCGTCGCGAGGCGCTTGTCGCCGATGCCCGGCACCTCGCCCAGCTCCTCGACCGAGCCGAAGCCGCCGTTGGCCTGGCGGTAGTCGAGGATCTTCTGCGCGGTCGCCGGGCCGACGCCCGGCAGCTCGTCGAGCTGCTCCATCGTCGCGCTGTTGAGGCTGACCGGAACGCCGGGAGCGGTCGCCGCCGGGCCGCCTGCGGGCGCGGCAGCGGGCGGTGCGGGTGCGCGGCGCGGCACGAGCACCTGGCGCCCGTCCTCGACTTTGGCCGCGAGGTTGACCTGGCTCAGGTCCGCCCGCGCCGTCGCGCCGCCGGCCCGGCCGATCGCGTCGTCGACGCGAGCACCTGTACGCAGGCGGTAGACGCCCGCGTCGCGGACCGCGCCGGCCACGTGCACGAGCACCGATCCACCACCCGCACCCCCGTCGCCGGCGCTGTCGTCCTGGAGCTTGATCGCGGCCGGCGGCGCCGCCGCGGCCCCGCCGGCCGCACCGCCCGCGCGCGACAGGTACCAGGCGCCGAGCAGCGTCAGCGCAAGCAGTGCGACGCAGCAGGCAACAAGCTGGCGGGGCGCGCGATCGGACATCGCTCGACCGTACGGCCGCCCGCGCCACGGTTCACCACGAGATCGTCACGATCCGGCGGCGCCTCTGCTTCAACCGACGCTCAGCGCCCGGCCAGCCGCAGCGCCTCGGCGACCGCCGCACGGGGGTCCTCGACGGCCACGACGCCCGCGACCGGCTCGCCGCCCCGTGCCGGCTCCCAGGTGCCGATCCCCACCACCGGCGCGCCGATCTTGAGCGCCAGCGCGATCTCGCTCAGCGTCCCCCAGCCGCCGCCGACGGCGACGACCGCGTCGGCCGCGCGGACCACCAGCGCGTTGCGGGCCTCGCCGAGCCCCGTCGGGAGCGCGACGAGCACCCAGCCGTTCGCGGCGTCGCGCTCGGTTCCCGGGAGCAGCCCGACGGTGAGTCCACCGCGCGATCGAGCGCCGCGACACGCCGCCTCCATGACGCCGCCCAGCCCGCCGCAGACCAGGCCCGCGTCCGCCTCGGCCACCGCCGCGCCCACCTCCTCGGCCAGTGCCAGCTCCGCCTCGTCGACCCGAAGACCGGGACCGACCACCGCGATCCAGGCCCGCGGCGGCGGCATCTCCTTACCGAACGACGAAGTTGACGAGCCGGCCGGGCACCACGACGACCTTCGCGACCTCGTGGCCGTCGAGGTGACGGATCACGTTCGGCTGCTCGCGCGCGAGCGCTTCGAGCTGCTCGCGGGAGGTTTCCGGCGCCGCCTCGATCCGGTCGCGCAGCTTGCCGTTGACCTGGACCGCGATCACGACCAGGTCGCGCTCGAGCATCGCCGGATCGGCGTCCGGCCACGGCTGCTCCCACACGCGATCGCCCGTGAGCAGCTCGTAGGCGTCCGCGCCGGTGTGCGGCGCGAACGGGAAGATCAGCGACGCTGCCGTCGCGGCGGCGAAGTGCAACACGTCCTCGGACACGGTCTCGCGGTGCCGGGAGGCCTCGTTCACCAGCTCGATCACCGCCGAGATCGCCGTGTTGAAGGCGAACCGGCCGGACATGTCGTGCGTGACCTTGTCGATCGCCCAGTGCGCCTTGCGCAGCAGCTCCAGATCGTCGCCGGTGCCCGTCCCGGCGTTGGAGTCGGGCAGCCGTTGGCCGGCCCGGTCCGCGACGTCAGCGGCCAGCCGCCACAGCCTGCCGAGGAACCGGTGGACGCCCTCGACGCCCTTGTCGCTCCAGTCCGCGTCCTGGTCGGGCGGGCCGATGAACAGGATGTAGGCGCGCGCGGTGTCGGCCCCGTAACGCTCGACGATCGGTTGCGGGCTGACCACGTTGCCCTTCGACTTGGACATCTTCGCCCCGTCGCGGGTGATCATGCCCTGCGTGAACAGGCGCATGAACGGCTCCTGCGTCTCCAGCAGGCCCATGTCGGCCAGCGCCTTGACGAAGAATCGCGCGTACAGCAGGTGCAGGATCGCGTGCTCGATGCCGCCGATGTACTGATAGACGGGCATCCACCGGTTGGTCACGGCGGGATCCCAGGCGGCCTCGTCGTTGTCGGCGTCCGTGTAGCGGAGGAAGTACCACGAGGAGTCGACGAACGTGTCCATCGTGTCGGTCTCGCGGCGCGCCGGGCCGTTGCACTTCGGGCACGTCGTGTTCACCCAATCCTCGGCAGCGGCCAGCGGCGACCGGCCCTGCGGCAGGTAGTCCTCGATGTCGGGGAGCACCACCGGCAGCTGGTCCTCGGGCACCGGCACCATCCCGCAGGTGTCGCAGTACAGGATCGGGATCGGAGCGCCCCAGTAGCGCTGGCGGGAGAGCAGCCAGTCGCGCAGCCGGTAGTTGATCGAGCGGTGACCGCGACCCTCGTGGTCGAGCCAGTCGATGATCGCGTCCTTCGCCTCGACCGCAGACATCCCGGTGAACCGGTCCGAGTTGACGAGCACCTCGTTCTCGGTATGAGCGGAGTACGGGCCATCCTCGTCCACGCTGCCATCCGCCGGTTCCACGACACGCCGGATCGGCAGGCCGAAGGTCGTTGCAAAGTCGTAGTCGCGCTGGTCGTGCGCCGGCACGGCCATGATCGCCCCGGTGCCGTACTCCATCAATACGTAGTCGGCGACGAACATCGGGATCCGCTCGCCGTTGACCGGGTTGATCACCGAGCGGCCGAGCGGCACGCCGGTCTTCGTGCGCTCGGTGTCGGAGCGTTCCTCGCTGCTCTCGGCCAGCGCGCTGTTGATGTACTCCTGCACGGCCCGCTCGTGCTCGGTCCCGGCCGCCAGGCGCATGACGTCAGGGTGCTCGGGGGCCATCACGAAGAAGGTGGCGCCGAACAGCGTGTCCGGCCGCGTCGTGAACACGGGGTAGTCGACGTCCAGGTCGGGCTGGTGGAACGTGACCTCTGCTCCCTCGGAGCGGCCGATCCAGTTGCGCTGCATCGTCTTCACGTGCGGCGGCCACTCGACCGACTCCAGGTCGTCGAGCAGGCGATCCGCGTAGTCGGTGATGCGGAAGAACCACTGCTCGAGCTGGCGCACTTCGACGAGCGTGCCGCAGCGCTCACAGCGCCCGTCGATCACCTGCTCGTTGGCGAGCACGGTCGCGTCCTTGGGACACCAGTTGACGGCCGCGTCCTTGCGGTATGCGAGCCCGCGCTCGAACAGCTTCAGGAAGATCCACTGGGTCCAGCGGTAGTAGCGCGGCTCGTGGGTGCCGAACTCGCGCGACCAGTCGATCGAGATCCCCCACGACCGCATGCCCTCCTGGAACGCCGCGATCGAGTTGGCGGCCGACTCGCGCGGGTGCTCGCCGGTCTTGATCGCGTGGTTCTCGGCGGGCAGGCCGAACGCGTCGTAGCCCATCGGGTGCAGGACGCGCCGGCCCCTGCGGCGCTGGAAGTGGGCGACGGCATCGCCGACCGAGTAGTTCTTCAGGTGGCCGATGTGAGGCTCGCCCGACGGGTACGGCAGCATCTCGAGCACGTATGAGGTCGGCACGCCGTCGTTGGTGAGCTCGTTGGACACCTCCCAGGTGCGCTCCTGCTCCCAGACGCGCTGCCACTTGGGTTCGATGACGCTCGGGTCGTAGCGGTGCTCGGATGCCATACGGAGCGCGGAGGTTAGCGCCAGAGCGGGGATCGACCGGGAGGCGGTGGCCGCGATAAACTACGGCGACCCCGGGGCTATAGCTCAGCTGGGAGAGCGTCTGGCTGGCAGCCAGAAGGTCGTCGGTTCGAGCCCGACTAGCTCCACTTCCAACGTAAGGCCGTCCGTGGGCGGCCTTACGTCGTTAAGAGCGGGATCTCGGCGTGCAGCCGGGTTCCGCTGCCTGGTGGGCTCTCCAGCTTCAGCCGGCCGTCGAGTGCCGCCACGCGGTCGGACAGCCCGCGCAGGCCCGATCCCGAGGCGACGTCGGCGCCGCCGATCCCGTCGTCGGCGACCTCGACGACGACCAGCGGCCCGGCGACCTCCACCGAGACGGTCGCGTGCGTCGCGTTCGCGTACTTGGCGACGTTGGTGAGCGCCTCGGCGACCACGTAGTAGACGGCGATCTCGACAGCGGGCGGCAGCGGCTCGCGCGGCAGGGCCTCGATCTCGACCGGCACCGGCGCGCGGCTCGCGAGGATCCGGATCGCCGCCCGCAGTCCCCGGTCGATCAGCACCGCCGGATGGAGGCCGCGCGCGAGCTCGCGCAGCTCGTCCAGCGACCCCTGGAGCTCGGTGCTCGACTCCTCCAGGAGCTCTGCGACCTCCGACCCGCCTTCCACGCGCATCCGCGCCAGCTGGAGCTTCAGGGCGACCGCGACCAGTCGCGACTGCGCGCCGTCATGGAGGTTGCGCTCGAGCCGGCGGCGCTCGGCGTCGCCCGCCTCGACGACGCGGGCGCGCGACGCACGCAGGTCCTCGATCCGCGCGCGCAACTCGGCTGCCAGGCGCTGGTTCTCGAGCGCGAGCGCGGCCGCAGCGCCCGCCGCACGGACGAGCTGCGGCTCCTCGGCCAGCGTCGGGTCGTGTGCGATCGCGGCGATCCGCCGCCCTTGCACATCGACCTCGGTCCACCCCGGACCCGACACCGTCACCGGATGCCCGAGCGCGTCCACGAACCGCTCGGACTCGGGGAGCCAGTACGCAAGCGCCAGCGATTGGTCGCCGAGCGCGTCCGCCAGTGCGGCGCGCAGCGGACCCTCCCCCGGCGCCTGCCCGACGCGCGCGATCAGATCCGAGACCGCCTCCCCCTGCGCAAGCCGGCTGCGGAGCAGCCCGACCAGGAACCCGAACGGAATCGTGGCGACGAGCAGGATCGACAGGTAGTCGAGCACGTCGATGGGTTCGCCGGTGGCGGCGTCGACGCCCTTCGACAGCAGGAAGGCCGCGAACGCCGCGCCGCCCGTCCACAGCACAGGCGTGAGCGCGCGACGCTGCGCCGCCGAGCCGGCCATCCCGCGCCGCACGAGGATCGCCACGCTCGCGGCGACGATGACCAGCGCGGCGACGAACTGCAGCGCGTCGAGCGCGTCCGAGAGCGACGGATCGGCGTTGACGATCAGCAGGTTCTGCGGCTCGCCCGGCTCCTCGAACAGCAGCGCCGGAAGCTGCAGCACGGTGACGGTGAAGTAGCCCGCCCCGGCCACCCACCGTTCGGCGCGGGTCTGCAGGCGCCCGCTCGGGAACGCCACCAGAAGGTGGCCGATGATCGCCGGGAAGAGCGCGTCGAGCGCGATCCCGATCGTGAACAGCAGGTCGTCGTCGGACGCGCTGACGCGGGTGGCGAACCATGCGAACCCCGCCGCCACCATCAGCGCGCCGGTCGGGTTGCCCGGGCGGCGCCACCACGCGAACAGCCCGGTCCCGATGAACGACCAGCCGACCAGCAGGCCGAGACCGGCCTCGAACCCGCGGTCGTCGACGTGGTCGCTGGAGAGCACGATCGCCGCCAGCGCGAGCCCGGAGACCAGGCCGATGATCGCCAGAGCTAGGAGCGCCCGCCTGTCCATCCGCGCCATTGTCGCGGCGTGTGCCGCTCCGGGACCTACTCGCCCACGGCGCGCTTCGGTGCCTCGCCCCAGAGCTGCTCGAGCCGGTAGAACTCGCGCGCCTCGGGCGTGAAGATGTGCACCACGACGTCGAGGTAGTCCATCAGGATCCAGCGCGATTCGCCGAGGCCCTCAACGCGCCGTGGGAGCACACCGTGCTCGTTCTTCATGCCCTGGTGGATGCGGTCGTGGATCGCCTTCGCCTGCCGGTCGGTGTTGCCTGTGGCGATCACGAAGTAGTCCGTGTAGCCGAGCACGTCGCGCAGGTCGAGCTCGACCGGGTCGATCGCCTTGACGTCGGCGGCGTAGCCGGCGACCAGCTGTGCGAGTCGGTCAGGGGCGAGCGTCATCGGTACAGACCAGCCGTCTCTATGTACTCCGCGACCGGGCCGGGCACCAGGTACCGGATCGGCCTCCCGGTCGCCACCAGGCGGCGGATCAGCGACGACGACACGTCCAGGCGAGGCATGTCGAAGAACCGCACGCGCTCGGTGGAAAGGCCGGACAGCCGCTCCGCGATGTCGGCCCGGCGTACGCCTTCACGCTCGGCTACACCGAACTCGGCCAGCTCGAGGATGGCCTCAGGCTCGCGCCAGGTCGGCAGCGAGAGGGCCATGTCGCCGCCGACGATGAACGTCAGTTGATCTCCCGGAGAGCGGTCATGCAGGCGTCTCAGGGTATCGACCGTGAAGGATGGGCCTGGCACGTCGGCGTCCACGCGCGAGACCGCGAGCCGCTCGTCGCCCGCGGCGGCGCGCACGCACAGCTCCACGCGGTGCTCCACGCCGGGATCCGCCTCCACGCCCTTGTGCGGCGGCTCGTGCACCGGCACCAGCAGCACGCGGTCGAGCTCCAGCTGCGCGATCGCCTGGTCGGCGCACACCAGGTGACCGATGTGCGGCGGGTTGAACGTCCCGCCCAGCAGCCCAATCCGGGCCACTACTTCCGGACCTGGCCGTCTCCCTCGACCAGGTACTTGAAGGTGCACAGCTCGCGCAGGCCGATCGGCCCGCGCGCGTGCAGCTTCTGCGTGGAGTTGCCGATCTCCGCACCCATCCCGAACTGGCCGCCGTCGGTGAAGCGGGTCGAGGCGTTGACGTAGACGCAGGCCGCGTCGACGCCGAGCTGGAATGCGCGCGCGGCCTCGACGGAGCCGGTGACGATCGCCTCCGAGTGCCCGGAGCCGTAGACGCTGATGTGCTCGATCGCGTCGTCCGCCGAGTCGACGACCTTGACGGCAAGCACGAGCGCGAGGTACTCGGTCGCCCAGTCCTCCTCGGTGGCGTCGCCGACACTGCCGTCGACCGCGCGCACGCGCTCGTCGCCGCGTAGCTCGACGCCGGCGTCGCGCAGCGCCTCCAGCGCGGCGGGCAGGAACGCGTCCGCCACCTCGCTGTGCACCAGCAGCGTCTCGGCGGCGTTGCAGACGCCCGGCCGCTGGACCTTGGCGTTGACGATGATCTCGCGCGCCGCGTCAAGATCGGCGGTGCGGTCGACGTAGACATGGCAGTTGCCCGACGCCGCGTAGATCACGGGGACCTTCGCGACCGCCGTGAGCGCCGCC
The DNA here is from genome assembly GCA_963792385.1 of uncultured Solirubrobacteraceae bacterium. GTDB lineage: Bacteria > Actinomycetota > Thermoleophilia > Solirubrobacterales > Solirubrobacteraceae > DASSUW01. The sequence goes on from CAWBVZ010000007.1 coordinate 1,430,124, forward strand.
TTCAGACCCTCGCCGCCGCGCGGGATGATCAGGTCGACGACGCCTTCCTGCGTCGCGAGCTCGGCGAGCTCCTCGCGCCCGCCGCCCGCCACGAGCGACAGCGCGCCCGCGGGAAGCCCGGCGGCCTCCGCCGCCTCGGCGGCCACGGAGGCCAGCACCGCGTTCGAGTGCGTCGCCGACGACGAGCCGCGCAGCACGATCGCGTTGCCGGACTTCAGCGCCAGCGCCGCCGCATCGATCGTCACGTTCGGGCGCGCCTCGTAGACGACCGCGACGACGCCGAGCGGCACGCGCACCTTGCGTACGTCGAGCCCGTTCGGCAGCCGGAAGCCGTCAAGCACCTCGCCGACGGGGTCCGGCAGCGCCACGATCTCGCGCACGCCGGTCGCCATCGCGGCCACGCGGCGCTCGTCGAGCGCCAGCCGGTCCATCAGCGCGGACGACAGGCCGGACTCGCGGCCCGCCTCGAGATCGCGCGCGTTCGCCTCGAGGATCTCCGGCGTGCGCGTCTCGAGCGCGGCGGCGATCGCCTCGAGCGCGCGGTCCTTGGTGGCGGAGTCGACTCGCGCGAGCACACGCGCGGCGCGCTTGGCGGCGAGACAGATGTCGGTGACGGATGCGGTGGCGAGTGCCATTCACACAAAGTCTAAGGAACAACCATGGGCCGCTGGGCGTCTGACGGGCGACGACCTGTCACTTCCTGGAGGAATCGCCCATGCACCTTCCCACGCGAACAGCGTTCGCGGTCGTACTGCTTGCCACCGGCCTCGGAGCGTCAACGAGCGTCGCCGACGCGTCCTCCGTGGACGTCGATCGGCGGATCTTGACCGTCCGCGGCAGTTCGGCAAACGATGCGATCACGCTGCGCGTGCGGGCGAAGCGGCCCGGTAGGCTCGAAGTCGACCTGGGGAACAACGGCAGCGCGGACTTCCGGATCCCCCGCTCGCGGTTCGACCGGATTCGCGTGAAGGCACGTCGCGGGAACGACAAGGTGCGAATCGACGAGTCCAAGCGGGTCTTCACCACCACGACTCCGACGACGCTCGACGGCCAGCAGGGCGACGACCGGCTGTACGGCGGCGCCGGTGCCGAGCGGCTCGTGGGCGGGCCTGGCAAGGACCGCGTCCACGGCAACCGGGGAGACGACACCGCCAGTCTGGACGCCGGCGCCGACACCTTCGTGTGGGATCCGGGCGACGGCAACGACGTGGTGAGAGGCCGGCAGGACGCCGACGTGCTGGTCTTCAACGGATCGGACGACGCCGAGCAGTTCGACGTGTCGCCCGACGGCACGCGCGCCCTTGTCGCCCGCACTGTCGGCAACGTGACGATCGACCTCGACGGCGTCGAGCGGATCGACGTGGCCGCACGGGCAGACGCTGACACGCTGGTGGTCGCCGACCTCGCGGGGACGGACGTCCGTGCCGTCAACGGCGACCTGGGCGACGCGGACAACGCGCAGGACCAGGCGATCGTCACCGGCACGGCCTCGAGCGACGCCATCGACGCCGCGGGGAGCGCCGGCAGCGCGACCGTGACCGGTCTCGCAGCTACGGTCGGCGTCACGCACGCCGAACCGACCCGCGATCAGCTCGTCGTGGACGCCCTCGGCGGCGACGACCGCGTGTCCGCCGCGGCGCTGGCGGCGACCACGCTCATGCTCATCGCCGACGGCGGCGCAGACGCCGACACGCTGCTGGGCGGCGAGAACGGCGACGTGTTGCGCGGCGGGAGCGGCGCGGACGCAGTCGACGGCAATCAGGGCAACGACATCGCACTGCTGGGCGCGAACGATGACCGCTTCGTCTGGGACTCGGGCGACGGCAGCGACACGGTCGAGGGCCAGACCGGCAAGGACGCGATGACGTTTAACGGCTCCAGCGCCGACGAGCAATTCGACGTCTCCCCCAGCGGCGGGCGCGTGCGCCTCACGCGCGACGTCGGGAGCATCGTCATGGACCTCGACGACGTCGACCAGATCGACATCGCCGCCCTCGGTGGCGCCGACCGGCTTGACGTCAACGACCTCTCCGCTACCGATCTGCGCGCCGTCAGCGCCGACCTTGCCTCCGACGGGGCGGCCGACAGTATCCGCATCAGCGGTTCGAACGGCGGCGATGTGATCACCGCGACCGGCACCGGCGGGAACGCGACGGTGTCCGGCCTCGCCGGTGGTCTGGTGCTCGCGGTCGCCGGTGCCGAGAACAGCCTGGACACGCTCGCGGTGGGCGCGCTCGCCGGCGAGGACGTGATCGATTCCTCCGCTCTGGCCGCGAATGCGATCAGGCTCGCTGCCAGCGGCGGCGCCGCCGCCGACGTGCTCATCGGTGGCTCCGGCGACGAGACGGCCGACGGCGGCCCGGGTGACGACATGGCGTTGCTCGGTGCCGGCGCCGACCGCTTCACGTGGAATCCGGGCGATGGCAACGACACCATCGAGGGACAGGCCGGCGACGATGCGATGACGTTCAACGGCGCCGCCGTCGGTGAGCGGTTCGATGTGTCCGCCAACGGCGGACGCGTGCGGTTCGTCCGCGATGTCGGGAGCATCGTCATGGACCTCGATGACGTCGAGCAGATCGACATCGCCGCCCTCGGCGGCGCCGACCGGCTTGACGTCAACGACCTGTCGGGCACCGACGTGAGCGACGTCAACGCCGACCTCGCCGGCGTGCTCGGCGGTGCCGACGACGACGCCGCGGCCGACGAGGTCATCGTCATGGGTACGACGGGCGACGACCAGATCGTGGTGGCCGGGAGTGCCGGTTCCGCCGGCGTGGCCGGCCTGTCCACCAGGGTCGACGTGAGCCACGCCAACGCTGCCGACGACTTGCTCGGGATCATGGCGCTGGCGGGTGACGACATGGTCGAGGCGTTCGGCCTCGGCGCGAGCGCGATCCGCTTCGGCGCCGACGGCGGCAACGGCGATGACGGGCTCATCGGCGGCGTCGGCGACGACATGCTGCGCGGATCGGCGGGAGACGACGTGCTCCGAGGCGGCCCCGGCATCGACGTGCTCGACGGCGGCGCGGGGAACAACACCGTGATCCAGGACTAAGCGAGCACGAAGTAGTCGCGGTGCACGGCCTCGTCGGTCGCCCGCGGCAGGATCTCGCGCACCTGTGAGGACTTCAGACCCATCACCTTGCGCAGCTCGGCCGCGGAGTAGTTCGTGATGCCCTTGCCGATCGCCGCGCGGCCGTCGTGCACCTCGACCGCGTCGCCGGCGTCGAACGCGCCCTGCACCTCGACGATGCCAACCGGCAGCAGGCTCGTGCCGCCCTCGCGCAGCGCCCGTGCGGCTCCGTCGTCCACGGTCAGCGTGCCGTGGCTGGGCTTCGCGTACTTGAGCCACAGCTTGAAGCTCGACTGGCGCACCGCCTGCGGCGCGAAACGCGTCCCGACGGGTTCGCCCGCCCACGCGCGCGCCAGCACGCCGGGCACGAGACCGCTGCCGATCACGGCGACGATCCCCGACGCCGACGCCATGTCGGCCGCGACGACCTTCGAGCGCATGCCGCCGGAGCCGAGCGGCGAGGGAGCGTGCCCGATCTGCAGCACCGCGAGCTGCTCCGGGTCGCTGACCTCGGCGACCAGCTGCGCGTCCGCCGCGACGCGCGGGTCGGCCGTGTAGACGCCGTCGGTGTCCGTGAGCAGGACGAGCAGATCCGCGCCCAGCAGCACGGCCACCTGCGCGGCGAGGAAGTCGTTGTCGCCGAACGAGATGTCGTCCGTGGTCGTGGTGTCGTTCTCGTTGATCACCGGCACGATCCGCCACTCGAGCAGCTTGTGGAGCGTGCGACGGGCGTTCAGATAGTGCGTGCGGGCGCTGACGTCGAAGAACGTGAGCAGCACCTGCGCGGTCTGGACGCCGCGCTCGCGCAGCAGCTCGTCGTAGGTCCGGTACAGCCGCCCCTGCCCGACCGCGCTCGCCGCCTGCAGGTCCTGAATCGCCGCCGGCCGCGCGCCCATCTCGAGCAGGTGCATCCCGCGCGCAATCGCGCCGCTCGTGACGACCACGACGTCGACGCCCTCGCGGTGCAGCGCCGCCACCTCCTCGCAGATCCGCGCGACGACGGAGAGGCGTAGCTCGCCCGAGTCGTCGGCGACGATCGACGAGCCCAGCTTGACCACGGCAACAGGCATGAGGCCTTGAGCCTAGGTGGGATCGAGCTCGAACACCACGCCGCCGAGCTCGACGTCGTCACCCGGTTCGAACCCCTTCGCCTCCAGCGCGGAGATCACGCCCATCCGGCGCAGCCGGTGCTCGACGTGCGCGAGCGCCTCCTCGTTGGCGAGATCGTGGCGCGCGATCAGCCGGTCGACCGCCTCCCCGGTGACGCGGAACCCGTGCTCGCCGGTGCGCTCGACCTCGAACGCGCGGCGCGCGGCCGGCCGGAACACCTGGAACTCGGCAACATCGTTCTCGCCCGCCGCTTCCGGGAACGGCTCGGTGACCGGGACGCGGTGCAGGAGCTCGCGCGCCAGTTGGTCGAGGCCGTGGCCGGTGGCCGAGGAGGTGATCACGACGGGGATCTCGAGCCGCTCGGCCCACTCGGCGGCAGCGGCGTCGGCGGTCTCGTCCGGCACGAGGTCGGCCTTGGAGAGCGCCAGGATCCGCGGCAGCTCGGCCAGCTGCGGATCGTGCTCGGCCAGCTCGCCCTCGATCACGGCGTGGTTCTCGGCCGGGTCGGAGCCGTCCACGGGCTGGAGGTCGAGCACGTGCACCAGCAAGCGCGTGCGCTCGACGTGGGCGAGGAAGTCGTGACCGAGCCCGGCGCCGCCGCTCGCGCCCTCGATCAGCCCGGGGATGTCGGCGATCACCAGCTGCCGGTCGGGCGTCTCGAGCACGCCCAGCACCGGCTCGAGCGTCGTAAACGGGTAGGCGGCAACCTTCGGCTGGGCGCGCGTGAGGCGGGCCAGCAGCGACGATTTGCCCGCGTTGGGAAGGCCGACGAGACCGACGTCCGCGAGCAGCTTCAGGTGCAGGTCGACGCGGCCCTCCTCACCCGGCAGGCCGCGCTCGGCGAGCCGCGGCGTCTGGCGGGTGGAGGACTTGAAGCGCGTATTGCCGCGCCCGCCGGAGCCGCCGCGCGCGATCGTGACCTCCTGGCCGGCGCGGACGAGGTCGTAGCGCGTCCCGTCCCAGCGCTCGACCTGGGTCCCCGGCGGCACCGGAACGATCAGCGGATCGCCGTCCGCGCCGTGGCGCTGCGAGCCCGACCCGTGGCCGCCGTGCTCGGCGCGGAAGTGCACGCGCCGGCGGAACGACTGGAGGTCGCGCACGGAATCGTCGCAGCGGAGGATGACGTCGCCGCCACGGCCGCCGTCGCCCCCGTCGGGGCCGCCCTTGGGCACGTGCGCCTCGCGGCGGAACGACAGGCTGCCGTTGCCTCCGGCACCGGCTCGGATCTCCAGTTGTGCGCGGTCTGTGAGCATGTGCGCCCGGGTACGGTAGAAGGCCATGAGCGAACCCGTGTTCCTGATCACCGGCGCCTCGACGGGCATCGGCGCCGCCACTGCCCGCCAGGCCACGGAGGCGGGATACCGCCTCGTGCTGGCCGCCCGCTCCGAGGACAAGCTGCAGGCGCTGGCGGATGAGGTCGGCGGCCTCGCCGTCCGCTGCGACGTGACCGTGTGGGCCGACCAGGAAGCGCTCGTCAAGCGCACGCTGGACGAGTACGGGCGGATCGACGTCGTCTTTGCCAACGCCGGTTTCGGCGGGCCGCGCGGCTTCGAGAAGGGCACGCCGGAGGAGTGGAAGGAGATGGTCCTCACCAACGTCTACGGCTGCGCGCTGACGATCCGGGCGACGGCCGCGGCACTGCGTGAGTCCAAGGGGCACCTGCTGCTCACGAGTTCGGTCGCCGGCCGCCGCGCCCTCCAGGGCTCGCTCTACTCCGCGACGAAGCACGCCGTCACGGCGATGGGCGAGTCCGCGCGGCTCGACTTCAACGACACCGGCGTGCGGGTCACGCTGATCGAGCCCGGCATGGTCGACACGCCGTTCTTCGACAACCCGCCGAAGATCAGGGCGCTCGAGGCCGACGACGTCGCGCGGGCCGTGATGTACGCGGTGTCTCAGCCGCCGCACGTGGACGTGAACGAGATTCTTATTCGGCCTACGGCTCAGCCGACGTAACGTAACGTCGCCGAAGGCGAGTGCGACGAAGGAGCGACTCGCCTGGCAGGCGAAACACTTTGTTAATCCGGCCCGCCGTACGGTAAGTGCGTGGCGCTCCTGCTCCTGTTCGCCGTGCTCGCCGGCGCCGGCACCGCGATCTCGCCGTGCGTGCTGCCGATCCTGCCCGCGCTGCTGTCGGCTGGAGCGACAGGCGGGCGGCGGCGGCCGCTGGGCATCGTGCTCGGCCTCTCGGTCACGTTCACGATCACGATCGTCGGGCTTGCCGAGGTCGTCGACGGGGTCGGCCTGGGCGATGGGACCCTGCGCACGGTCGCCGTGATCGTGCTGCTCGGCTTCGGAGTGCTGCTGCTCGTGCCGCGCCTCGCGGACCGGGTCGAGGCGGCGCTGTCTCCAATCATCGCGCTCGGGCCCCGAACCGGCGGCCACGGCTTCGCCAGCGGGCTGTTGGTCGGCGCCGCGCTCGGGTTCGTCTACGCCCCGTGCGCCGGGCCGATCCTCGCCGCCGTGATCTCCGTCAGCGCGGCATCGGGGTCGACGGTCGCCGTCGCGATCGCGTACTCGGCCGGCTCGGCGGCCGTGCTGCTCGTGCTCTGCCTCGGCGGCCGGCGCGTCGTCGAACGGATCCGCGCAGCCGGACGCGGCCCGTGGCTGCAGCGTGCGATGGGCGTCGTGATGATCGTCACCGCGCTCGCCGTCGCGTCCGATGCCGACGTGCGCTTCCAGACCGCGATCGCCGACGACCTCCCCGGCTTCCTCGTCAACCCGACCGGCTCGCTCGAGCGCTCGAGCGCGGTCGAGCAGCGGCTCGACGACTTGCGCGGCCCGTCCCGGTTCGCCACCAAGCAGGACGGTTTCCCGGAGCTCGGCGCGGCGCCCGACTTCCAGGGCGTCACACGCTGGTTCAACAGCCGGCCGCTCACACTGAAAGACCTGCGCGGGAAGGTCGTGCTGGTCGACTTCTGGACCTACACCTGCATCAACTGCCTGCGCACGCTGCCGTACCTGCGCGCCTGGGATGAGCGCTACCGCGACCGCGGCCTGACGATCGTCGGTGTCCACACGCCCGAGTTCGCGTTCGAGAAGGACTCCGACAACGTGCGTGATGCGATCGCGCGCAACCACCTGCGCTACGCGGTCGCGCAGGACAACGACTACGGCACCTGGGAGGCGTGGAGTAACCAGTACTGGCCGGCCAAGTACCTGATCGACGCGAACGGCCAGGTCCGCTACACCCACTTCGGCGAGGGCGACTACGGCGTCACCGAGGTGGCGATCCGGTCGCTGCTGGCCGAGGCCGGGGCCGGCTCGCTCGGCTCGCGTGCGGGGCGCCAGCCCGGCGAGGTGCCGGGCAGGCAGGCCACGCCGGAGACGTACCTCGGCGCGGCGCGCGCACAGGGCTGGCTCGCGCCACCGGAGCCCGGCGTGCACGACTACGCGGCTCCTTCAGGCGAGCTGCCGGCGAGCCGCTTCGCGCTCGGCGGGCGCTGGAAGGTGGACGACGAGTCAGCCGAGGCCGTGCGCGACGCGACGCTGACCGCGCGCGTCACCGGCAAGTCCGTCTACCTCGTGCTCGGGTCGCGCGCACGCGTCCCGCGGAACGTCGACGTGCTGGTCGACGGCAAACCTTCCCGGCACGTCACCGTGAAGCGCCAGCGGCTCTACACGCTGCTGTCACTCCCGCGCACCGAGGAGCACACGCTGACCCTGCGGTTCGACCCGGGAGTGTCGGGCTACGCGTTTACGTTCGGCTAGGCGGCCACACCGAGCGTCGAGTTCCTCGGCCTGACGCTGAGCAAGTCGACGCTCGATGTCGAGCGGCGGCCGAACCCGCCTCCCTCAATGCCGCAGTTGACGTACGCCGAGCTAGGCGGGAGCGTCGGACTCGGCAGGCTGCACCGAGATCACCCGGCCGCGACGGCCGGTGTGGAACTGCACGATGCCCGCGGAGCGGGCGTAGATCGTGTCGTCGCGCCCGATGCCGACGCCGTCGCCGGGCTTGAACCGCGTGCCGCGCTGGCGAACGATGATCTCGCCGCCGGTCACGGTCTGGCCGGCGAACACCTTCACGCCGAGCATCTTCGGCTTCGAATCGCGGCCGTTGCGGCTGGAGCCGAGTCCCTTCTTGTGTGCCATGAGTGCGCTAGCTCCCGATCTTCGTGATTCGCAGGCGGGTGAGCTCCTGGCGGTGCCCGGTGCGCCGCTTGTAGCCGCGCTTGGGCTTGAACTTGAAGATCCGCAGCTTCTTCCCGCGCTCGTGGCCGACGATCTCGGCCTTCACCGGCGACTTGGCGAGCTTCGCGGCGTCGAGCACCGGATCGCCGTTGCCCGCCAGCAGCAGCGTGGTCAGCTCGATCGCCGCACCCGGCTCGTCGGGCAGGCGCTCGACGAGGAGCGTCTGCCCCTCGATCACGCGGTACTGCTTACCGCCGGTCTTGATGACTGCGTAGGACATGTCGTTTGGTCTCACTCGGAGGCGTCGGCGTCGGTTGACGCCTTCGCACGCGAACGGCGCCGTCCGCCTCTGCGGCCGCGGCGCCGGGAGCGAGAGGATAGCGCGTCGCCGTTCTCCTCCGCCCCGTTGTCGGCCGCATCCTCGACCGCGGCGGGGGCCGTGCCGGCCTCGGCCGACTCCTGGTCGCTGAGCGCCTTCACGGCGTCCGCCTCGACCGCGCCGTCCTCCTCCGGCTTGCCGCTCCGGCGCCGGCGGCGGCCACGCGTCTTCGCCTCGCCCGCCTTCGGCTCCTCCGACGCGTCCGCGGTCGCGACCTTGCGGCGGCGCGGCTTCGGGGCGGCCTTCTCGTCGTCCTTCGCGGCCTTCTCCGCCGGCTTGGCGGGCTTGTCCGCGACCTGGCGCGCCTTGCGCGCGGCCGCGCCCTTCTTGGCGGCCGCGGAGCGGCGGGCGCGCTCGTCGGAGCGCTTGCGCTCCTCCTCGCGCTCCTTGGCGGCCTCCTCGGCCGCGGCGGCGTCCGCGCCGGTGAGCACCGCCGTGGCGGCGGTGCGGCCGGCCTGCTCGATCCGGACGAGCTTCTTCTCGCCCACGAACGCGATGCCGTTGGCGACCGAGATCAGGTAGCCATCGACCTTCGCGACGCCGTCGTCCGGGTTGTACATGTGCGGCTCGACGATGTCGACGTGGACCTCCTCGCCGGCCCGGAACGGCACGGCGTGGGCCTCGATCTCCTCGCGCGGGCCCTCCATCGTCACCGCGAAGTGGTTCAGCGGCAGGCCCTCGGAGCCCTCGAAGTGGAAGAACTTCGCGGTCTCGGCCTCGAGCGCGTGCAGCTCGCGCGCGCCGTCGGCGGTGAACCAGGCGCTGACGCGCGGGTTGATACGGACCAAGAACGCCTCGGGCGAATCGTCGGGCAGATCGGCGACCATGTGGCGCAGGTGGCGCGCCGTCTCGATCGCGATCGTCTCCTCGGACTTGATCACGCCCTCGCCGTGGCAGATCGGGCAGGTCTTGGACATGATCTCGCGCACGCCGTCGGTGACGTTCTGGCGGGTCATCTCGACCAGTCCGAGCGGTGAGATCTCGACCACGAAGGTCTTCGTGCGGTCCTCGTCGAGCGCCTTGTTGAGGACCTTCAGCACGGCGTCGCGGTTGCGCGTGCGCGCCATGTCGATGAAGTCGATGACGATGATGCCGCCGATGTCGCGCAGCCGCAGCTGGTTGACGACCTCGTCCGCGGCCTCGAGGTTCGTCTTGGTGATCGTGTCCTCGAGCCGGGCGCTCTTGCCCTTGCCGGTGAACGAGCCGGTGTTGACGTCGATCACCGTCAGCGCCTCGGCGTAGTCGATGATCAGGTAGCCGCCGCTCGGCAGGTCGACGCGGCGGTTGAGCATGCCCTCGATCACCGGTTCGACGCCGTAGGCCTCGAACAGCGGCGTGGGCTCCTCCCACAGCTCGACGCGGTCGACCAGCTCCGGCGCCGTACGCGCGAAGAACGAGACCAGCCGGTGGTGCGCCTGCGGCTCGTCGACCACCGCCTTCTCGAAATGCTCGGAGAAGATGTCGCGGACGACGCGGACCGACAGGTCGGCCTCCTGGAACACCAGCGCGGGCGCCTCGGTCTCGGCTACCCGCTTGCCGAGCACGTCGTTGAGCTTGAAGAGGTACTGCAGCTCGCGCTCGAAGTCCGCTCGCGTGGCCCCGTGTGCCGCGGTGCGGATGATCGCGCCACCGCCGCCGAGGTCGAGTTGCTTGGCCTCCTTGCGCAGGCGGTCGCGCTCGGAGTCCTCGAGCCGGCGCGACACGCCGACGCCCTCGCCGGTCGGCGCGTAGACCATGTAGCGGCCGGCGATCGTGATCTCCATCGACAGCCGGGCGCCCTTGGTCTTCAGCGGGTCCTTGACGACCTGGACAACGATCTCCTGCCCGGGCGAGAGCAGGTCGGTGATGCGCGGGCCGGCGCCGGAGCCGCGGCCGCGGCGGGTCTGCTCGACCCCCGGGATGACGATCTCGTCGACGTGCAAGAACCCGTTCTTCTCGAGCCCGATGTCGACGAAGGCGGCCTCGAGGCCGGGCAGGACGTTGTCGACCTTGCCCTTATAGATGTTGCCGACGATCGACCGGCCGCCGCGACGCTCGAAGTAGACCTCGGCGACGCGGTACCCCGCCGGGACCTCAGACTTGCTTTTGGTCCGGCGGCGCGAACGTGACTTGGGCGCGGGGGCCTCGGGGTCGCCCGCGGCCTCCAGCATCGCGACCCGGGTCTCTCCCCGGTCGACCGTGACCAGCACTTGCTTTCTCACAGGAAATCCTCATTGGAAGACGGTGGCCCTCCCCTTCAGCTCGGCCGTCTCGCGCGCCTGCGCGTGGACGGCATGGAGCAAGCCGAGGGCCAGGAACGTTGAGAGCATCGACGAGCCGCCGAAGCTCAGCAGTGGGGCGGTCACACCCGTGATCGGCATGATCCCCACGTTCATCCCGACGTTCACGAAGAGCTGGAACAGCAGCATCACGGTGATGCCGCCGGCGATCAGCGCGCCGTACAGGTTCTTCGCGACGGTCAGGATGTGCAAACCTCGCCATATAAGTAGCGCATAGAGCGAGAGCACGAGCGCGCAACCGGCGAAACCGAAGGTCTCGCCGATCACGGCCGGCAGGAAGTCGGTGTGGTGCTCGGGCAGGAAGTTGAGCGATGTCTGCGTCGCATTGGCGACGCCGCGGCCGGTCTTCTCGCCCGACCCCATCGCGATCAGCGCTTGCCGCTGCTGGTAGCCCTCCCGCCCGGGATTGTCGGACGGATGCAAGAACGACGTCAGGCGGTCGACCTGGTAGGGCTTGAGGACCTCCACCCCGCCCATCGGCGCCACCACCACGACGAGCGTGACGGCGACCGCGAACAGCGCGCCGAGCGCGACGAAGTGCCGCCACGGCGCACCGGCGACGAACAGCACGGCAAGCGTGCCGGCGATGTAGACCAGCGCGGAGCCGAGGTCAGGCTCGGCCATCACGAGCATCGTCGGGATGAGCCCGAGCAGCATGATCCGGGCCGTGGTGTCGCGGCCCATGCGGCGCATGCGGTCGACCACGAACGCGGACAGCGTCACGACGAGGAGCACCTTGCCGAGCTCGGACGGCTGGAAGTTGAAGCCCGGCAGCGCGATCCACGCCTTGGCGCCGCGCGTTGCCTGGGCGATCGCCAGCACCGACGCGATCGACACCAGCAACACCCCGTAGATCGGGTAGCGCAGCTCACGCAGCCGCGAGTAGTCGATCCGCGAGACGCCGTACATCAGCACCAGGCCGACGCCTGCGTAGATCGCCTGGCGGGTCACGTAGTAGTGCGGCTCTCCCGGGATGTCGTTCTGCGTCGCGCCGTTGAGCGCGATCAGCGAGCAGGCCACGAGCCCGAGCGTCGCGACCAGCAGCAACGGGTCCATCCGCAGGTGCCACTCGCGTGGCATGAGCGGGGGCGGAGGCTCGGAAGCCGGCTGGATCGGGTGGGAGCTCAATTCGACTGATCAGATCCGGAATGGAACTCGCTGCTCTTCACATCGAACCACTCATTGAGGATCAGGCGCGCCGCGGGTGCCGCAGTCTCCGCGCCAAACCCACCACGCTCGATCGTGGTGACGACCACGATCGGTCGCGTCGGGTCGGCGACGTAACAGGCGTACCAGGACTGGTCGGGGTTGGGCTGGCGCTCGGCGGTGCCGGTCTTGCCGTAGAGGAGATCGCGATACCGCTGCGGGAAGTCGGCGAACACGTCCGCGGAGGTGCCGTCGGCGGCGGTCGCGGCGCCATGCAGGCCGGCCATGATCGCGTCGCGGTAGCCGGGGTCGAAGTGCACGCGCCGGCGGATCGGCGTCCGGATCTCCTCGACCAGCCGGCCGCGGCCATCCTCGACCTGCTGGCCGAGGTGCGGGCGGACGACCTTGCCGTTGTTGATGATCGTCGAGTACGCCTCGGCGAGCTGCAGCGGCGTGGCCTGCAGGTCGCCCTGGCCGACCGCGAGCGACACGTTGTCGCCTGCGGTCCATGGCCGCTCGATGCCGCCGCACTTGTAGAGCGCGGCGGTCGTGCCCTGCGGGACCTTGGCCTTGTCCGTGCACTTCTTGTACGCGTCGTAGCCCTTGTTGCGCCACTCGCTGTCCGGGATCAGGCCGGCGAACTCGCCGGGGATGTCGATACCGGTCTTGCGGCCGACGCCGAGACGCTTGGCCCACTCCTGCAGGACCGGTCCCTTTGCGTTGAGCTGTTCGCCGAGCCCGTAGAAGAACACGTCCGAGGAGACCGTGAGCGCGCGCGGGAGCTGGAGCGCGCCGAACACGGCGTCCTTGGCGTTCTTGCGCACCTGGTCGCCGATCTCGTACTTGCCGTCGTCGACGATCGTGGTCTCCGGTGTGATCACGCCCTCTTCGAGCGCGGCCAGCGCGGTGATCGGCTTGAACGTCGAGCCCGTCGGATAGGTGGCGGCGATCGCGCGGTTGAAGAGCGGCGCGCCGAGCGCCTCGGAGGACAGCTCGTCATAGCGCTTCTGCGAGATCGGCTTGGCGAACTCGTTGGCGTTGAAGCTGGGGTAGGAGCCGAGCGCGAGGATCTCGCCGTTGCGCGGGTCCATCGCCACGAACGCGCCCGCCTTGGCGCCGTTCTGGGACGCCGCCGCGACGCCGCGCTGGAGCGCGTCGTTGGCCGCGCGCTGGAGCTTGAGATCGAGCGTGAGGCGCATCCGCTGGCCCTGCCGCGGCTCCTTGCGGCTCATCCGCCGGCGGTCGTCGCGCGTGCCGAGCGCGTTGATCACGACCTTCGTGAAGCCGTCGGTGCCGCGCAGGAACCGGTCGTAGCTCTCCTCGATGCCGTCGGCGCCGATCCGCGTGCCGGGCGCGACGCCCTTGTAGCGCTTGAGCTTGAGCTCGGCCGGCGAGATCTCGCGCGTGGTCCCGAACAGCTGCGCGCCGAGCTCGTCGTGCGGGTAGTCGCGCAGGTACTGCTTCTCGACCTCGACGCCGGGGAACTCCTCCTTGCGCTCGCGGATGTAGTTGAACGCCGCGCGGCTGACCGCCGACTTGATCGTCACGTTCGAGTACGGAAGCTCGGCGACGCCCTCGATCACGCGCTCCTGGATCAGCTTCGGGCGGACGTTGATCACGCGCCCGAGCTTGCGGTAGAGGCGCCGCAGGTCGGTCTCGGCGGTGGGCGGCGGCGGCACCGGCACCGGGGTCGCGTGGCGGGCGGAGCGGGCCAGCCGGCGACGCTCGCGCCGTTGGCTGCGGCTGGCGCCGTTACGGCGCTCACGGATGTCGCGCTCGAGCGCGCGCAGCTGGGCGGCGGACGCCAGGCGCGCCGTCTCCGCCACCCCGCGCTGCTTGCGGAACTCGTCCGCCTGTGCGAGCACCGCGTCGGGCAGCGAGCTGGGGACGATCTGCACAACCGGCGCGACGCGCGTCTTCACCAGCACGGTGCCGTGGCGGTCGACGACGTCGCCGCGCGGCGCGTCGATCCGCACCTTGCGCACGCGGTTCTCCCGCGCCTGCGACACGAAGTCCTCGCCCGAGAGCACCTGCAGGAACCACAGCCGGAAGAACACGATCGCGAACAGCACGAAGGCGACACCGCCGAGCACGGCGACGCGCACCGCGAGCTGCGGCGTGATCGGCGGGCGGCGCTCCTCGACGGGCTGCGGCATCAGACGGTCGATCCCGCGGCCCGTGCGGCTGCCTGGCCGCGGATCGTGGATGCCGGGCGGTGCACGACGGAGGGGAACAGTGGCGGAGCCACGGGCCCCTCCGGCGGGCGCCGATCCGGCGCCGCGAGACGCCGCCAGGCGGACGTGCGGGTTGTGGGATCGGCCGTCATGCGCGTGTGAGCGGACTGAGCCCGCCGGTCGTGTAGGCGCGGCGGCGGCGGCGGCGCGGATCGTCCGGGAGGAACGGCGCCAGCACGCGACGGACGACCATGTAGACCGGCAGCGCGAGCAGCGTGTTGAGCACGATCGTCATCAGGATCTGGCGCACGAGCAGCAGCGACACCGGCGCTTCGACGCCGAGCAGGAACTGGAGCATCGAGAAGCCGATCGTGGCGATCGCCGTGGCGGCCGCGCCGACCGCGACCGGCGCGAGCGCGTGCGCCGGGTCGCGCAGCTCGCGCACGCGGCCGGCGCCGTAGCCGACCGCGGTGTACACGAGCGAGTTCACGCCCAGCGTCTGCAGCAATGCGGTGTCCACGAACAGGCCGAGGCAGAAGCCGAACACGGCGCCCGGGACCGAGCCGCAGAGGAAGCCGACCGACGCCACCAGCAGCGGCGACAGGTCGGCCGGCACGCCGAACACCGACACCTGCGAGACCGTCGTGAGCTCGACGATGCCGCCCACGAGCCCGATCAGGGCGAGGCGGCCGACGGCCTGTGGCGTCAGGGTCATGGCACCTGCGCCCGGATGTCGTTCTCAGGCTGGGTGAGAACCTCGACGATCGTCAGCGCCCGCAGGTCGGCGACCGGGCGGACGTGGATCACGCGATCCAGCTCGCCCTCGCCGGTCTCGACGCGCGTGACCATGCCGATCGGGATGCCGCGCGGGTACAGCGAGCGCAGGGCGGACACGCGCGTGGAGGTGCTGGTGCCGGCGGTGACGACCATCTCGCCGCGCTTGACCTCCTTGGCGTTCGGCACGAGCTCGAACCGCAAGTCGCCCGGCGCGCCGACGGCCGGCGCGACGCTGCCCGGCTCGCCGCTCTGGAGCGCCTGCGCCGAGACGCCGAACTCCGGGTCGGTCAGGAGCATCACCGAGGCGTTGCCGTCGGAGACCGACTTGACCTTGCCGACCAGCCCGGCGCCGTTGACGACCGGCTGGTCGACCTTGACGCCGTCACTGGAGCCCTTGTTGATCTGGAAGGTCTGGTACCACGAGCTGGGCGAGCGCGCGATCACGCGCGCCTCGACCGGCGTGAAGTCGCCGAGGCCGCCCTGCTCGTTCGCCGTCTTCAGACCGAGCTTCTGCTCGAGGTCGAGCTTGTCGCTCCTGGCCTTTGCGTACTCGGTCCGCAGCCGGTCGCGCTCGTCCTCCGCCTTCTTGAGCTTGTCCTTGGCGTCGAGCGTGTCCCCGAACCAGCCGAACAGGTCGCGGAACGGCTTCAGGGCCCGGTTGGCGCCCTCCTGGATCGGCGCGAGCACCTCCATCGCGCCGCGCTGCACGCCGTGCAGCGTGCCGCCTGAGCTCTCGCCGAAGTACGCCGTCAGCAGGAACAGCGAGAGCATGACGAGCACGGCCAGTACCGCGCGTCGTCTTCGGACGGCTTTGTCATGCGTGCATCAAGGGACCTTCGATCTGCCACGCGATGCGAGTGTGATAGCCGCATTCGCGGTTCGGTTGTTGTTCCGGTTGCTGCGGTGAATCGCCTCGAACTCCTCGAGCGAGCGGCCGGAGCCGACGGCGACGCACGTCAGCGGTGATTCGGCGCGGTGCGCGGGCATCTGCGTCTCCTCGCGCAGGCGCTCGTCGAGGCCCTGGAGCAGCGACCCGCCGCCGGCGAGCATGATCCCGCGGTCCATGATGTCGGACGCGAGCTCGGGCGGCGTGCGGTCGAGCGTCTCCTTGATGGCGTCGATGATCTGCACGAGTGGCTCCTCGAGCGCGGCGCGTACCTCCTCGGAGGTGAGCACGACGGTCTTCGGCAGGCCGGACACGAGGTCGCGGCCGCGGATCTCGGCCTGCACCTCCTCCTCGAGAGGGTACGCGCTGCCGATCTCGAGCTTGACCTCCTCCGCGGTCTGCTGACCGATCAGGAGCTTGTACTCCTTCTTGACGTAATTGATGATCGCTTCGTCGAGCTCGTCGCCGCCGACGCGCACGGACTGCGAGACGACGATGCCGCCGAGCGAGATCACCGCGACCTCGGACGTGCCGCCGCCGATGTCGACGATCATGTTCCCGGTCGGCTCCCCGACGGGCAGGCCGGCGCCGATCGCGGCCGCCATCGGCTCCTCGATCAGGTAGGCCTGGCGGGCGCCGGCCGAGAGGCACGCCTCCTCGACCGCGCGCTTCTCGACGCCGGTCACGCCAGAGGGCACGCAGACCACCACGCGCGGGTGCGCCCAGCGATTCTGGTGCACCTTCTGGATGAAGTGCCGGAGCATCTCCTCGGTGACGTCGAAGTCGGCGATCACCCCGTCCTTCAGCGGCCGGATCGCGGAGATCGTGCCCGGCGTGCGGCCGAGCATGCGCTTGGCCTCGATCCCGACGGCGTGGACCTCGCCCGTCCTCGAGTCGATCGCCACCACCGACGGCTCGGACAGCACGATGCCCCTGCCGCGCACGTAGACCAGGGTGTTGGCGGTGCCGAGATCTACGGCCATGTCACGGCCACCGAAACCGGTGAGGTACGAGAAGAAGCCCATAAGGAGGAGCGCGCTTAGGCAGGTGTGGCAGTAGCCCAGCGCCGCGCGGTGAGTGTATCGAAGGCTCCGGCCGCCGAAATCGGCTGCAAAAGCCGTCTCAGCGGGCTTTCAGGAGGTCCTGGAGGCGCGTTAGAGGAAGCCCGACGACGTTCAGGTAGTCGCCGTCGACCGCCGCCACCAGCGCGGCTCCCTCGCCCTGGATCGCATATCCACCCGCGCGGCCGTCCCACTCACCCGTCTCCACGTACCGATCGAGCGTCGCGTCGTCGGACCGGCGGAACGTCACGCGCGTCACCTCGACGGCGGTCGCCACGATCTCGCCGGCCTGCGCCAGGGCGATGCCGCCCACGACCTCGTGCGTGCGTCCGTTGAGGCGGCCGACGTACTCGCGCGCCTGCACGGCGTCGCGCGGCTTGCCGAGGATGTCGCCGTCGAGCGCGACGACCGTGTCGGCGCCCAGGACGAGGTCCCCGGGCACCGCCGATGCCTTCCGGCGAGCGTTCAATTCGGCCACGGCGGCGGGATCGCCCGCCTCGTCCTCCTCCACGTTCGCCGGCTGGACGTCGAACGCGATGCCCGCCTCGGCGAGGATCGCCCGCCGCTGCGGCGAGGCGCTCGCGAGGATCAGAGTTCCGGGAAGAACAGCTGCGCCTCGCGCGTGCCCGACTCCGGCGAGTCGGACCCGTGGACCATGTTCTTGCCGACCTCGACGGCGTAGTCGCCGCGGATCGAGCCGGGCGCCGCCTCGAGCGGGTTGGTGGCGCCGATCACCTGGCGCGCCGCTTTGATCGCCTCGGTGCCCTCGAGCACCATCGCCACGATCGGGCCGGACGTGATGAACTCGACGAGCTCGCCGAAGAACGGCTTGCCGTCGTGCTCGGCGTAGTGGCGCTTCGCCAGATCCTCGGTCACGGTCATGTGCCGGAGGGCCACGATCTTCAGGCCCTTGTTCTCGAAGCGGGCGATGATCTCGCCGGACAGCCCGCGCGCGAACGCGTCGGGCTTGACCAGGATCAGGGTCCGTTCCACAAGAGGTTCCTTTCGTCTGGGCTAGCCGCGCTCGCGCGCCGACTCTTCGGGCGCGAGCTCGTGAGCGACGGTCGGCTGGTCCGTGGTCTTCGACCGGCGGCGGCGCGTGGCCTGCGGCGGCGGCTCCGCCTGCACCTCGGCCTCGCAGTACGGGCACAGCTTCCACGCCGGGTCGACCGGCTTGCCGCACGAGTAGCAGCGCTCCTTCAAGCGCCGCATGCAGCTCGGGCAGCGCAGGTAGTCGGCCTTGATCTCGTAGTCGCAGTGCGGGCACAGCTGGTAGTCCAGCTGCGCGAGCCGCGCTTCGGCGGCGGTCATCTCCAGCTCGCGCAGGCGCACGTCGTCCACGAACTCGGGCGGACGCACGATCAGGTACACGATCGTGCCCACGAACGGGAACAGCGATGCCGCAGTCGCGCAGGCGACGAGCATCGGGTCGTCGATGCGCCGGCGAGCGTCCGCGTATGTCCAGAAGATCAGCGCGAACCACACGACCACCAGCACCAGCAGGAGGACGTTGACGCCCGTGTTGAGGCTGTCGTTCTTGATACCGAAGATGGCGAGCTGGAGCATGGGCTGCTCGAATCGTAGTGGCAGGGGTTACAGGAACGCGCGACCGAACGCGTAACCGATGGCGAAGAACACCAGGATCACGAGCGCCACAACGACCGCGACGAGCGCGACCATGGCGAGCACGCTCGGCCCGCGCTCGTTCACAGCGCCGACGCCCTCCGGCGCCCCGGCTCGGCCAGCAGGTCGGCCACCAGGTAGATCGAACCGGTGGCGATGACGGCGCCGTCCGGCCCGGCCAGCTCCTGCGCCCGCGCCATCGCAGCGTGCGGATCGCTGACGATCTCGGACGGCGGGCCGCCGAGCTGCGCGGCCAGCGAGGCGAGCGTCGCTGGCGACAGCGCGCGCGGGTTCCGGGAGCTGGTGAACACGGCTCCCGCGGTCTTCCCAACCAGCGCCCGGAGCATGCCCGCGGCGTCCTTGTCGTCGAGGATCGAGACCACCGCGACCAACGGGCGGGCACCGACCGCGGCCGGCAGCGCGTCGGCCAGCGCCTCGACGCCGGACGGGTTGTGGGCGCCGTCGTAGATCGTCAGCGGGCGCTCGGCGACCACCTGCATCCGGCCCGGGACCTTCACGCTCGACGCGACGTCGGCGACGAGCCGCGGGTCGAGCTCGCCGTGGAATGCGCGGGCGGCGGCCACGGCCACCACGAAGTTCGTCGCCTGGTAACCGGGCAGCGCGGCCGCGGCCTCGATCGGCTCGGGGACGACGATCCGCGCACCGGTGGCGCGCGCGTCCTCCTCGACCTCGGGGTCCAGCGGGCCTGTCACCAGCGTGGCGCCGGCGCGCACGACCGCGAGCTTCTCGCGCGCGATGTCGCGCACGGTCGGGCCGAGCCAGCGCGTGTGTTCGAGCCCGACGTTGGTGAGCACCACGACCGGCGCTCCGAGCACGTTGGTGGCGTCGTGGCGGCCGCCCAGGCCGGCTTCGACGACGGCGACGTCGACCTCCTGCCGCGCCAGCTCGGCGAACGCGGCGGCGGTCACCAGCTCGAACTGCGTCACGCGGTCGCCGGCTTCGAGCGTGCGGTCGACCTTGGCCGCCGCCGCCGCGGCACGCTCGACGGCGGCGCCGAACACGTCCGGCTCGACGTCGGCGTCGCCGATCCGGATCCGCTCGGCGAACGACGCCAGGTGCGGCGACAGGAACACACCGGCGCGCGCCCCGTGCGCCTCGAGCACCGCGGCGCACATGCGCACCGTGGACGACTTGCCGTTCGTCCCGACCACGTGGATCGCGGCGAACTGCTCCTGCGGGCTGCCGAGCGCGGTCAGTAGCCGCCGCATTCGCTCGAGCCCGAAGCGCATCCCGAACAGCTCGAGCGAGAGCAGGTGGGCCTCGGCGTCCTCGAGGCTCCAGGTCATTAGTGGATCCGTCCGGAATTTCGGCGGGTCGCCTGGCGGCGTCCCGGTCGTCTCTGCCGGTGCACGGCATCCGTAGGCATGCTGGTTGCACGTGTTCGGATGCCGGGTGCCGGCAGAGGCGGGCGGGGCCCGCCAGAACCCGTCGAAATTGCGGACGGGTTCACTAAAGGTCCTCCAGCTCCTGTTTCAGGCGGTCGAGCTTCTCGCGCTCGGCCTTCACCACGGCGGCGGGTGCCTTGGCGGTGAAGCCCTCGTTCGCGAGCTTGCCCTCGGCGCGCGCGATCTCCTGCTGCAGCGTGGCGCGCCGGGCGTCGGCACGGCGCGCCGCAGCCTCCAGGTCGAGCGCCTCGGACGCGAGCACGGCGACGCTGCCACCCGGGACGCCGACCGTCGCGACCGGCTCGCCGCCGTCGGCTGACCACTCGACCCGCGCGAGCCGCGCGACGTGAGTGGCGGTGCGGTCGTAACCCTCGGCCTCGAGGCGGGCGGGCACGAACTTGCCGGCGGCAGCGCCGACGCCGTCGCGCCAGCCGCGCAGCGCCTGCGTCGCGGCGATCGCGCGCGTGACCTCCGCCTCCGCAGCCTCGTCGCGGAGCGCGTCGTCGGGCTCCGGGTACGCGTGCGCCATCAGCAGCGAGTCGGCCCCGGGCATGTACGACCAGATCTCCTCGGTCACGAACGGGATGATCGGGTGCGCGAGCGCGAGCGTCTCGGCAAGGACATGCAGCGCGAGCTCCGCGACGTCGCGGTTGTCGTCCGCGTAGAGGCGCGGCTTGGCCATCTCCAGGTACCAGTCGCACAGGTCGCCGTAGACGAAGTCGTAGAGGCCGAGCGCGGCGTGGTGGAACTCGAACGCGTCGATCGAGCGCGCCACCTCGGCCTTGGCGGCCTGCAGGCGCGAAAGGATCCACGCGTCCTCGACCCCGCCGGGGGCGGGCGCCGCGGCCGGGACCGTCACGTCGTCGGGCACGCGCAGCAGCACCAGCCGAGCCGCGTTCCAGAGTTTGTTCGCGAGCTGGCGGCCCTGAGCGATCTTCTCCTCGTTGAAGCGCACGTCCTGCGTCGACGAGCTGGCGAGCAGGCCGAAGCGCACGGCGTCGGCGCCGTACGCCGGGAAGTCTCCGCCCTGCTCGAACACCGGTGGCCGCGGGCCGCCGTCGATCAGGTCCAGCGGGTCGATGCCGGTGCCGAGCGACTTCGACATCCGCCGCCCGTCGGGCGCCTGGATCACCGGATGCACGTTGACGTCCTCGAACGGGATGTCGCCGGCGAACTCGATCCCGAGCATGATCATGCGCGCGACCCAGAGGAACAGGATGTCGCGCGCGGTCGAGAGGACGTCGGTCGGGTAGAAGGCGCGCAGCGCGGCGGTCTGCTCCGGCCACCCGAGCGTCACGAACGGGAACAGCGCGCTCGAGAACCACGTGTCGAGCACGTCGGGGTCGCGTTCCCAGCCGGCGCCGGCGGGAGGCTCCGTCCCGACATAGGTCTCGTCGCCGCGGTACCAGACCGGGATCTGATGACCCCACCAGAGCTGGCGCGAGATGCACCAGGGCCGGATCTTCTCCATCCACTCGATGTACCGGCGGTGCTGGCCCTCGGGATGGATCCGCACGCGCCCGTTGCGCACGACCTCGATCGCCGGCTTCGCCAACTCGTCCATGCGCATGAACCACTGAAGCGAGATCAACGGCTCGATCCGCTCGCCCGAGCGCTGCGAGTACGGGACGTCGTGGCGGTACTGCTCGGTGCGCGCGATCCGTCCCTCGGCGCGCAGTAGCTCGACGACCGCCTCGCGGGCCTCGAGCGCGGTCATGCCCTCGAAGCGCTCGCCGGCGGCGGCGCTCATCCGCCCGTCCTCGCCGATCACCGTGATCTCCTCGAGCCGGTGCGCGCGGCCGATCTCGAAGTCGTTCGGGTCGTGGCCGGGCGTGATCTTCAGCGCGCCGGTGCCGAACTCCGGCTTGACGTACGGGTCGGCGATGATCTTCAGCCGCCGGCCGACGATCGGCAGGATCGCCGTCTCGCCGACGAGCCGCGTGTAGCGGTCGTCGTCCGGATGTACGGCGATCGCCGTGTCCGCCAGCATCGTCTCCGGCCGCACCGTCGCGATCGTCAGCGAACCGTGGCCGCCCGCCAGCGGATAGTCGACGTAGTACAGCGTGTCGGTGACCTCGCGCTGCTCGACCTCGAGGTCGGAGATCGCCGAGTGCGAGCCGGGATCCCAGTTGACCATGTAGTTGTCGCGGTAGATCCAGCCCTTGTCGTACAGGTCGACGAAAACCTTCTGGACGGCGCGCACGTACGGCTCGTCGAGCGTGAAGTGCTCATCGGCATAGTCGGCTGACGCGCCGAGCCGTTTGAACTGCCCGACGATCGTCGAGCCGTACTGCTCGCGCCAGCGCCACACGCGCTCGTTGAACGCCTCGCGGCCGAGCGTCTTGCGGTCCGTGCCCTCGGAGCGCAGGAGCCGCTCGACCAGCGTCTGGGTCGCGATGCCCGCGTGGTCGGTGCCGAAGATCCACTTCGTGCGCCGGCCGCGCATGCGCGCCAGGCGGATCAGCGTGTCCTGGACCGAGCCGTTGAGCGCGTGGCCCATGTGCAGTGCGCCGGTGATGTTCGGCAGCGGGATCGCGATCGAGTAGTTCTCCTCGGCCGTGCCCTCCGGCTCTGCATCGAAGAGCCCGGACTCGAGCCAGCGCTCGAGCACGCGCGACTCGACCTCGGCTGGGTCGTAGCGGGTGCGGTTCTCGAGTTCGCTCATCGGCCCGCGGAGTCTAGATCGCACCGATTGGGCGGTCGTTATCGGCTCTAAGCGATATAGTCCTTGTTCTATGAACACGGGCTCTCTGATCCGCCAGACGCGCGAGGCCGAGGGCCTTACCCAGGCCGCGCTCGCCCGCCGCCTCGGCATCACGCAACCGTCGATCGCCCGGCTGGAGGCCGCCGGCGACGAGGTGAGCGTCGCAACGCTCCAGCGCGCGCTCAATGCCATGGGCCGTGCGCTCGAGCTGCGCGTGATGGAGCGGGCGTCGAGCGTCGACGAGACGCTGCTGCACAGCACGCTCGCACTCACGCCAGACGAGCGCCTGGCCCGCTTCGAGGCGTGGTATGACGACATGCGGGCCATCCGCGCCGGGATGATCGAGGCGCAGAGTGACCGAGCTGCCTGAATTCAGCGCCCGCGGGTTGCTGCGACGGCTCGTCGAGGGAGGCGTCGACTTTGTTGTCATCGGAGGCGTCGCCGCGGTCGCGCACGGCTCGGTCTCGTTCACGCAGGACCTGGACATCTCCTACGCCGGCGATGACGAGAACCTCCAGCGGCTCGGTCGCGTGCTGGTCACGCTCGGGGCGCGCCTGCGCGGCGTGACCGACGACGTGCCTTTCATCCCCGACGGGCGGACGCTGCGACGGACACGCGTGCTGACGCTCGACACGCCGCTTGGCCCTTTGGACCTGCTCGCGCAACCGGACGGTGCCCCGCTGTACGCGCAGCTGCGCGATCGGGCCGTGGTGGAGGAGCTCGCCGGCGTGCTCGTGCCCGTCGCCTCGGTCGACGATCTGATTGCGATGAAGAAGGCCGCAGGACGGCCGAAGGACCTCGTCGCCGTCGAAGAGCTGGAGGCGATTCGGCGACTGCAGCGCGAGCGCGACTGAGTTACACTTCGACACTTGTTGTCACAACGTCACTCTGCGGTGGACGAGGATGACCGCCTGCTGGACGCCGCCCGCGCGTGCGTGCTGGCCGTGGGGGTGCGGCGCACGACCGTGACGGATGTCGCGCGGCGGGCGGGCGTGAGCCGGATGACCCTTTACCGGCGGTTCCCCGACCTCGAGGGCGTGCTGAGCGCGCTGATGACGCGCGAGTTCGGCCGCGTCGTCGCGCAGGCCGCCGAGCGCGCCGCGGCCGAGGAGGACGCCACCGCCCGCGAGCGCGTCGTGGCGATGGTCGTGCACGGCGCGCGGTCGCTCGCCGAGGACCCGCTGTTCGTGCGCCTGCTCGACGTCGACCCGGAGTTGCTGCTCCCGTACGTCACGCAGCGGCTCGGCGGCATGCAGAAGATGGCGGTGGCGGCCGGCGCGCAGGCGCTCGCCGTGCCCGATGGCTCGGTGCGGACCGACGCCTCGCCGGCGGTGCTGTCAGCGGCGATCGAGCTGATCGCGCGCGGCTTCGTGCTCGCCGCGCACTCCGAGCTCGAGCCGGAGCTGGACCTGTGGGCGGAGCTCGGCCGCGCGATCGACGGGTACCTGCGGCCATGACCGCCTCGCTCAACGAGGCGCGGCGCGCCGCCGAGCTCGACCGGCTCGCCGCCGGCGAGGAGATCGACCTCGTGGTGGTCGGCGGCGGGATCACCGGCGCCGGTGTCGCGCTCGACGCCGCGAGCCGCGGCCTCTCGGTCGCGCTGCTCGAGCGCCGCGACCTCGCCCATGGCACGAGCCGCTGGAGCTCGAAGCTGGTGCACGGCGGGCTGCGCTACCTCGAGCAGGGCGATGTCGGCCTGGCCTGGGAGTCGGCGGTCGAGCGCGCCACGCTGCTGCGCACTGTCGCGCCGCATCTGATCCGCCCTCTCCCCTACGTGATCCCGCTCGACGCCGCGGTCGACCGCCGCACCGCGACGAAGACGATGCTCGGCCTCCGGATCGGCGACGGCTTGCGGACCGCCGCGCGCACGAGCCGCCGTGCCCTGCCGCCGCCGCGCCGTGTCAGCGCGCTCGAGGCGCGCCGGCTCGCCCCCGCCCTCCGGCCCGGCGGCCTGCGCGGTGCCCTTCTCAGCTGGGACTGCCAGCTCGAGGACGACGCTCGCCTCGTCGTCGCTGTCGCCCGCACCGCAGCCGCGCACGGCGCCCGCATTCTCACGTACGCCGAGGTGACCGGCATGCGCGAGGACGGCGTCGACGCCGTCGACGGCCGCACCGGCGCCTCCTTCACGGTGCGAGCGCGGCACACGATCGTGGCCGCCGGGGTCTGGACGGGCGCGCTGACGAGCGCCGTGACCCTGCGGCCCAGCCGCGGCTCGCACCTGCTCATCCGCGGCGAGCGGCTCGGCGACCCGCGCGCGGTCGTGAACGTGCGGGTGCCGGGCGAGCAGAGCCGCTGGGTGTTCGCGATCCCGCGCTCCGATGGGCTGGTGGCGATCGGCCTCACCGACGTCCCTGCCCCGGGCGAGCCGGCCGACGACCCGCGCCCGGACGCGGCCGAGGAGACCGAGCTGCTCCAGCGCGCATCCGCCGCGCTCGACGTGCCGCTCGGTCCCGACGACGTCGCCGGCCGCTACGCCGGGCTGCGCCCGCTCGCGGCCGGGGCCGTGGACGCCGACACCGCCGACCTCTCGCGCCGGCACACGATCGTGACCGACCCCGGCAGCGGCGCACTCGCGATCGTCGGCGGCAAGCTGACGACCTACCGCCGGATGGCGCAGGACGTGGTCGACCGCGTGACCGACCGGCCGTGCCGCACGCACCGGCTCCCGCTCGTCGGCGCGGCCGCCCCGGCAGTGCTGCGCTCGGTCGCCGCTCCCGATCGGCTCGTGCGCCGCTACGGCACCGAGGCACCGGCGGTCGCCGCGCTCGCCGACGGCCGCCCGCATCTCCTCGAGCCGCTCGCCGCGGGCGTGCCCGCGTGCGCGGCGGAGCTGCTCTGGGCGACGCGGCACGAGCTCGCGCTCACGGTCGGCGATCTCGTCGACCGCCGGCTGCGGGTCGGGCTCGTGCCCGCGTGGCGGGCCGCCGCCGTCGCGACTGCGGAGCGCGAGCTGGGCTCCGACGAACTTCTCGCTGGTTAGGGCGGCGATGGTTTCGGCCCCGCGGGGACGGCGAGCGTCGAGTTCGTCGGCCTGAGACCGATGAAGTCGACGCTCGGCGCTAACCGGCGGCCGAACCCGCTCCCTCAATGCCGAGGTTCGTCCACAGCTACCCTCGTCGGATGGCGTACCGCGAGCTGCTCCGCCCCGATCCGCACGTGGCGTGCCTGTGGATCCACGACGCGGGGCGCAGCGCTTACACCCAGCGCGTCCTCCCGGACGCCTGTGTAGACGTCGTCTGGAACGGGCGCCGGCTGGTCGTGGCCGGCCCGACCACCGGGCCGGTGCTGACGACCCTGCCCGCGGGCGCGGCAGCGGTCGGCGTGCGCTTCCGGGTCGGCGCCGCCGGGGCTGCGCTCGGGCTTCCGGCCGCGGAGCTGCTCGACGCCACGGTGCCGCTCGAAGACGTCTGGGGACGCGACGGCGACCGGATCGCTGAGCGTGTCGCGTCGGCGCCCAGCCCGGCCGCGCAGCTCGCGACGCTTTCGCAAGCCGTCAGCGAGCGGCTGGAGCACGAGCCCGACGCGCTCGTGCGCGCGGCCGCGACCGGCACCGGCCGGACGGCTCTGGGCATCGGCGACCGCCAGCTCCGGCGCCGCTTCGCCGACGCGGTCGGCTACGGCCCGAAGACGCTCCAGCGCGTGCTGCGCTTCCAGCGGTTCCTCGCCCTCGCGGCGCGCGACGCGGCGCCCGACCTCGCGTGGCTCGCGCTCGACGCCGGCTATGCCGACCAGGCGCACCTGACGCGCGAGTGCACGCGGCTGGCCGGGCTCCCGCCGGCGGCGCTGCTGGCCGCGGGCGCCGGACCTGCGGGGGACAAGTCCGTTTCCTTCAAGACATTCGGGACGCAGGCCGCCACGATCGCGGCATGACCGTCGATCTGAAGGCCGCCACCGACTTCATCCACTCCAGCGCCCGGCTGCTCGACCGCCACCGCTTCGGGCACCTGCTCGAGGGCGCGGACCCGGCGCCGGTGCTCCACACCCTGCGCGCGTACCGCAACCCCGACGGCGGCTTCGGCCACGCCGTCGAGCCAGACATGCGCGGACCGGTGAGCCAGCCCGTCGGCGTGCACACCGTCATGGAGATCCTGCACGAGATCGACACGCACGACGATCCGATGATCGCCTCTGCGTGCGACTGGCTGGCGAGCGTGACGCGCGACGACGGCGGCGTCCCGTTCTGCCTGCCGAGCGCGACCGTCTACCCGCGCGCCCCGTGGTGGCAGCCGTCGGATGACTCGTCGCTCATACAGACCGCGGCCAACGCCGCCGCACTGCACGCGCTCGCGGCGCGCCACGCGTGGCTGGACGGCGCGACCGAGTTCTGCTGGCGGCGGATCGACGCGCTCGACGTGAGCGGGGCCTACGACGCGCTGTTCGCCGTCGCGTTCCTGGACGCCGTGCCGGACCCCGCCCGCGCCGAGGCCGCGCTCGACGCGCTCGCCTCGGGGCTGCCCGTCGCCGAGCCGGGCAGCGACGGCGACGTCCACACGCCGCTCGACTTCTCCCCCTGGCCCGGCTCCCGCAGCCGCCGCCTGTTCGACGCCACCGCGATCGAGCGCGACCTCGACGCGCTCGAGGCCGCGCAGCAAGGCGACGGCGGCTGGACGGTCGGCTTCCCCGCCTGGAATCCCGTTGCCGCGCACGAGTGGCGCGGCATCGCGACCGTGCGGGCGCTGCGCGTGCTGCGCGCCCACGGTCGGCTCTAAGATCTGCGCGCCGGCCTCGCGCTGCGCGACGTCGACGGCCGCGACGACGCGGTCGGGACCGGCGATGCCGACGAAGTGAAAGTCGCTGTCGTCCGTCCCGGCGGTGTCGAAGTCGACGTTGCCGACCCGCAGGATGCGGTCCATGATCGACTGCTCGGTGTTGACGTTCTGGACGCGGTCGATGCGCGTCTGCTGCACCCGCTTGCTGAGGATCCCGCGCCGGATGTAGAGCCGCTGCGAGCTGACCATGTACACGGTCGCGATCCGTTTGATGAAGCCGTACAGGAGCACGCCGGCGACCAGCACCACGCCGACCACCACTCCGAGCCCGACGCTCCCGACCAGCGCCACGACCACCGCGATGGCGAGCGCGCCCGCCACCGTGGGCACGTAGTAGCTCAGGAGCCCCCGCCACGACGGGTGCCCCTCGAACACGACCTCCTCGCCAGGGTGCAGGTCCACGACGCCGACGTTACGCCGACTTGGCTTCCTGCGACTCGGTGTCGTCAGGCGCCTCGGTGACGAGCGTCGGCTTGTTGCCGCGCTCGACCGTCTCCTTGGTCACGACGCACTTCTTGACGTCGCGGCGGGACGGGAGCTCGAACTGCACGTCGAGCAGGATGTCCTCGATGATCGAGCGCAAGCCGCGCGCGCCGGTCTCACGCTCGAGCGCCTTGTCGGCGACCGCCTTCTGGGCGTCGGTCGAGAAGACCAGCTCGATGCCGTCGAACGCGAAGAAGCGCTGGAACTGCTTGACGATCGCGTTGCGCGGCTCGGTCAGGATCGTGATCAGGTCGTCGCGCGAGAGCTGGTGCACGGCCGAGCAGACGGGCAGGCGGCCGATGAACTCCGGGATCAGGCCGTACTGCATCAGGTCCTCGGGCAGGACCTTCTCGAACAGCGCGCCCGTGTCACGTTGCGACTTGGACTCGATCATGGCGCCGAAACCCACACCCTTGTGGCCGATCCGCCGCTCGATCACCTTGTCGAGCTGCGCGAACGCCCCGCCGCAGATGAACAGGATGTTCGTCGTGTCGATCGTCAGGAACTCCTGGTGCGGGTGCTTGCGCCCGCCCTGCGGGGGCACGCTCGCGGTCGTTCCCTCGAGGATCTTCAGGAGCGCCTGCTGGACGCCCTCGCCGGACACGTCGCGCGTGATCGACGGGTTGTCGGCCTTGCGGGCGATCTTGTCGACCTCGTCGATGTAGATGATCCCGGTCTCGGCCTTCTTGACGTCGTAGTCGGCCGCCTGGATCAGCTTCAGAAGGATGTTCTCGACGTCCTCGCCGACGTAGCCGGCCTCGGTCAGCGCGGTCGCGTCGGCGATCGCGAACGGCACGTTGAGGATCCGCGCGAGCGTCTGCGCGAGCAGCGTCTTGCCGCAGCCGGTTGGGCCCAGGAGCAGGATGTTCGACTTCTGGAGCTCGATGTCCGAGTCGTCGGCCTGCATCATCTGCACGCGCTTGTAGTGGTTGTAGACCGCCACCGACAGCGTGCGCTTGGCTTGCTCCTGCCCGACGACGTACTCGTTGAGCACGCCGTAGATCTCCTTCGGCTTGGGCAGGTTGTCGAGGTCGAACGAGGGCGGAGCGGTCAGCTCCTCGTCGATGATCTCGTTACAGAGGTCGATGCACTCATCGCAGATGTAGACGCCCGGGCCTGCGATCAGCTTCTTGACCTGTCGCTGCGACTTTCCGCAGAAACTGCAGAGAAGCTGTTCGTTGGAGTCGGTGGGCCGGGCCATTGGATCCGTCTCCTAGTGCTCGGAGATCACCCTGTCGATGATGCCGTATGTGGTCGCTTCTTCCGAGCTCATGAAGTAGTCACGCTCGGTGTCCTGACGAACCTTGTCGATCTCCTGCCCCGTGTGGTCGGCGATGATCTCGTCGAGCCGGCGGCGGAGCTCGATCACCTCGCGGGCGTGGATCTCGATGTCGGTGGCCTGGCCCTGGAAGCCGGAGGACACCTGGTGGATCAGGATCTTCGCGTTGGGCAGCGCCATCCGCTTGCCCTTCGCGCCACCCGCCAGCAGGAGCGCGCCCATCGACATCGCGATACCGACGCAGATCGTCGACACGTCGGGCTTGATGAACTGCATCGTGTCGTAGATCGCGAGCCCTGCGTACACCGAACCGCCCGGTGAGTTGACGTAGAGCGAGATGTCCTTGTCCGGGTCCTCAGCTTCGAGGTGCAGGAGCTGCGCCACAACCAGGTTCGCGATCTGGTCGTCGATCGGTGTGCCCAGAAACACGATCCGCTCGTTGAGCAGACGTGAGTAGATATCGAACGCACGCTCCCCGCGGGAGGTTTGTTCGACGACCATCGGTACGAGTGGGCTCACGGTCCTCGCTTCGTTTCGCTTCGGGCGCTCGAGTCCTGCTCAGCTTCTTGGGCTGGGAGCCCGGCGACAGCCTAGCAATCGAAGCACCCCGTCCTAACCGGTCTTGCGACTAGGAAGCCGGGGTCCAAAGCTCCCCCGACGACCCGCTCTTGGCACGCTCGGAGTCACCTGGAGTCCACAGCTTGTCGCGCGCCTGCGCCTGGTCGATCGTGATCGGCTTCGCCGACTCGGCCACGACGTCGAGCGCCTTGCGCTGCGCGATGTCCTCTTTGAGGCTCTCGAGCCGTCCGGCGGACTTCAGCCGCTCGAGCAGCTTCTTCGGCGACGCACGGCCCGGGCCGTCTCCGGCCGCCTCCTCGACCGCGGCCAGCACTTCCTCCTCGGTCGGCTCGATGCCCTCGGCGTCGATGATCGCGGCCAGCACCGCCTCGCGCCGAAGTGCCTGCTCGGCGTCGGGCTTGCTCTGCTCGACGATCTCGGCCTCCTCGCGACCGGCGATCCGCAGGTACGCCTCGCGCGTGATGCCCTGGTGCGCGAGCGTGTGGAGCATCTGGTCCCAGAGCTCGCGCGCGCGGCTCTCGGCGAGCGCGTCCGGGATCTCGACGGTCGCCGCCTTGACGGCGGAGTCGAGCGCGGCCTGGCGGAACTCCGCGTCGATCTGCGTCGTCTCGGCCTCGGCGATCCGCGAGCGGATGTCCTCGCGCAGCTCGTCGAGCGTGTCGAAGCCGGCCTCGGCGGCCAGGTCGTCGTCGAGCGCGGGCAGCTCCTTCGCCTTGATCTCCTTGACCGAGACGGCGAACTGCGCCTCCTTCCCGGCCAGCTCGGGAGCCGGATAGTCATCGGGGAAGGTCACGGTGACCGTGCGCTCGTCGCCGCCGGCGGCACCCTGGAGCTGCTCCTCGAAGCCGGGGACGAGCCGGCCGGAGCCGAGCTCGACCATCTGGTCGCGGCCCTCGCCGCCACCGAACGGCTCGTCGTCGAGCGTGCCCTTGTAATCCATCACCACGAAGTCGCCGGTGCCGGCCGGGCGATCGACCGTGTCCAGGCGGGCCGAGCGCTCGCGCAGGCGGTCAAGCTCGGCGCCGATCGCCTCGTCCGAGACGTCCACCTCGCGCTTGCCGACCTCGAGCCCCTTGTAGTCGCCAAGCTCGGCCTTCGGCCGCACGCCGATCTCGATCGAGAAGCGCAGCGGCTCGCCGGCGGCGGGCAGGTCGGCGAGGTCGAGCTCCGGCTCGCCGATGGGCGCGATCCGCGCCCCGTCGACGGCGGCCGTGTACCACGCGCCGATCGACTCGCGTACGGCCTCGTCGAGCACCGCGTCGCGGCCCATGCGCTGGACGATCACCGGCGCGGGCGCCTTGCCGGCGCGGAAGCCGGGCACGCGCAGCCCGCGACCGAGCCGGCGCGCGGCCTGCTCGACCCGCTTCTCGACCTCCGCGGCGGGTACCTCCGCCTCCACGCGCACGCGTGATTCGGGCAGGTCGGTGACGGTGGTGACGACTTCGGTGGCCATAGCCGGGCCACCACGATACAAACCAGGGTGGTGACAACTCCAATCCGCGCCTGGCTGTACACCGGTCCGCTCGGCCACCTCGCTGCCGGCGTCGCCGACTGGGTGCAGCTGCTGGCCCGGATGATCCGCGGGTCGCGGGGGTAGAGAAAGGACATGGCCGATTCCGAAACCGCTGCGGTTCCGTGGGGCGCCGCCGCGGTCACCGCCCTCCTGCGGACCGGCCGTGACGTCGGCTGCGTGAACGACTCCGAGCTCGAGCGCGTGGTCGACGAGCTCGACCTCGCGCCGGACCAGGTCGACGCGCTGGTCGAGCGCCTCCACGAGGACGGCGTCGAGCTGCGTGACGACTGCGGCGTGCGCAACCGGCCGCCCACCGCCATCTCCAACGGCGAGCTCGCCGGCTACACCACCGACGCGCTCCAGCTGTTCCTCAACGAGGCGGGCCGTCACCGGCTGCTGACGCCGGCCGAGGAGATCGAGCTGTCCAAGCGGATCGAGCGCGGCGACCTCGAGGCGAAGGACCGCCTCGTCACGTCGAACCTCCGGCTCGTCGTGTCGATCGCCCGCAAGTACCAGAACGTCGGCGAGCTCACCCTGCTCGACCTGATCCAGGAGGGCACGCTCGGGCTGATCCGTGCGGCCGAGAAGTTCGACTGGCGCAAGGGCTTCCGTTTCTCCACCTACGCGACGCTGTGGATCCGCCAGGCGATCAGCCGTGCGCTCGACGAACGCGGCCGCACGATCCGGCTGCCGATCAACGTCGCCCAGCGCGGGCGCAAGATCGCCAACGCCGAGCGTGACCTGAACAACCGCCTCGGGCGTGCACCGACGCTGGAGGAGCTCGCCGCCGAGACGGAGGTCGCGCCGCGCCAGATCGAGGAGATGCGCGACGTCGCGCGGACGGTCACGAGCCTCGAGCGCCCGGTCGG
This sequence comes from uncultured Solirubrobacteraceae bacterium, assembly GCA_963792385.1. Classification (GTDB taxonomy): domain Bacteria; phylum Actinomycetota; class Thermoleophilia; order Solirubrobacterales; family Solirubrobacteraceae; genus DASSUW01. The sequence continues at coordinate 1,462,368 of CAWBVZ010000007.1, forward strand.
CGACGACGGCGAGTCCGAGCTCGGCGAACTGCTGCCCGCCACCGACGCGCTGCCCGAGGAGGAGGTACAGGTCGCGCTGCGCGACGAGACCGTGCGCGCGATCGTGCAGACGCTCCCCGAGCGCGAGCGCGAGGTGATCGAGCTGCGCTTCGGGCTCAACGGCGACCGCGACCCGGTCTCGGTCCGCGAGGCCGCCCGCCGGCTCGAGGTCCGGCCCGCGGACGTGCAGAAGCTCGAGCGTCACGCGCTCGCGGAGCTCGCGCTACGGCGCGAGATCGCGGCGTTGAGAGACGCGGCCTAGGCTGGCGCGCCGTCCGCGGCAAGCGCCGCGGCGCGCGTTCCGAACAGGCGGAACCGCTGGGTCAGGTTCGTCATCTCGAGCAGCCGGCGCACCGGACCCTCCGGGGCGACGACCGCGAGGCTGGTCCCCGCCTCGTCGAGCTGCGCGGCCGCCTTCAGGATCGTCCCGAGCGCCGTCGAGTCGATGAAGGCCACCTCGCTGAGGTCGAGCACGAGCCGCCCACCTGGGCTGGCCGACGCCATCGCGAGCACGGTCGAGAGGCGCGGCGTCGCCGAGATGTCGAGTTCGCCGGAGGCGACCACGAGGTGGCCGCGTTCGATGGGGTCGTGATCGATCTGGTAGTCCATTCCTGTTCTCCACCTTCGCGCCACGGCCCACGGGTGCCGGATCGGCGCTGAAACCGGCGACCAACAGCCTACGCGACCGGAGCTACCCCCGCGTCCCTGCGCAAACGGGTCGGCGTGTCGTCGTCGTAGGACGCGAAGAACGTGCCGACCACGTCCTCCAGCTCGGTCATGCCCTCGGCACAGAACAGCACCGGCTGGTACTTGGTGATGTCGTACTCGAGCGTCCCCATCTCGAGCAGGTCGAGCGGGCGCAGGTCGGCGCCGCGGAACTCCTCGATCTCGCCGTAGGAGGAGAGGATCCCGGCGCCGTAGGCACGCACCTCGCCCTCCTCGCGCATCACGCCGAACTCGATCGTGAACCAGAACACGTCGGCCAGGAACTGCAGCGCCTCCTCGGTCTCCACGCGCTGGGCGGCGAGCCCGGCCTGGCGCTTGATCGCGGCGAAGCGCGGGGCGGCGAGCAGGTTGCCGTGGCCGATCACCTCGTGGATGAGGTCGGGCTCCGGGGTGTACAGCGGCACCGCACCGTGGCGGATGTACTGGGTCGAGTGAAAGATGCCGTCGCCGAGCGCGCCGAGGAAGTCGCGCAGCGGGACGAGGCCGGCGGCCGCGTCGTAACGGAAGCCCGTCAGCGGCTCGAGGCCCGCGCTGACGTCGTCGAGCTGCGGGATGTGGTCGGCCGGCAGCGCCAGCGCTGCGGCGCCCTCGCAGAAGTCGCGGCAGGCGTACCGCTGGTGCTTGGGAGCGAGCTCGCGCGAGACGATCCGCCACACCTCGTGCTCGGCCTCGGTGTACGCGATCCGCGGAAGCGGCGTGCCCGGCTGCCATGCGAGCGCGGCGGCCGCGATCTCGTTGCGACGCTCGCGGTAGGCGGGATCGCTGGCGCCAGGATGATCCTTGGCGAGTTCGACGGTTGCCGTGCCGTCCTCGTTCGCCGTGACGGGTGAGTACAGCTGGGCTTCCTCGAACATGATCCCTGTGTAGCCCGATCTCGCGCGATACGCAATCGAGACGGCATAAACTCCCCTTCACATGCAAGGACCAGCCCGTCTGGACGACCTGGATCGCAAGATCCTTGATCACCTCGAGCGCGACGGCCGCGCGACGCTGGCCGACGTCGGCACCGCCGTGGGCCTCTCCTCGTCCGCAGTCAAGCGGCGTGTGGACCGTCTCCAGGAGACCGGCGTGATCGTGGGCTACGCCGCGATCATCGACCCGCAGGCAGCAGGCGACCGGCTCGAGGCGTTCGTCGAGCTCTACTGCGCCGACAACGTCGCCCCGGGCGACCTGCTGTCCTCCGTCGCCGGCCTCGACGCGGTGGTCGCGGCCCACACGGTCGCCGGCGACGCGGACGCGGTGGTGCGCGTGCGTGTAAAGGGAATCGAGGAGCTCGAGCACACGATCGAGCTGCTGCGGCGCGACCCGAAGGTGATGCGGACGCGGACGATGGTCGCCCTTTCGACGCTCGTAGAGCGCCCGTAAACGCCGCGTAACTGCCGCCGCCCCGGGTAGTACGTTCGATTGATGGCGGCTTCAGCGCCCGACGAACTGCGTGCGCTCACCCGGCTCGCGTTCGACGAGCTCGGCGGGGCGACCGGCGGGATCGGGCAGATCCACCAGGCGATCGCGGACCGCGCGTTCGGCGCGGCCGGCTCGCAGGCGAGCCCGTCGCGGGTGGCACACGACGCGATCTCCCGTGGCGTCTACGCCGGCTTGCGCGGCGCCGCGACGCTGGCCGGCCGGGCCGCCGCCGGCGCCGTCTCGGGCGGCGGACGCCCGCTGTCGACGACACCACGTGGCGCGACCGTGCTGGCGGTGATCAACGGGCTGCGCGGCGATGTGCTCGAGCGCGAGGGCAGCGAGCTGCAGCAGCCGATGGCAGTGCGGGTCGGCGGCGAGGCTGTCGCGCCCGGCGCGGTCGCGGATGCGCTCCCGGCCGCGACCGACCGCCTCGTCGTGTTCGTGCACGGACTGTTCGAGACCGAGTTCGCGTGGCACTACGGCGGCGGTGAGACGTACGGCCGGCGACTCGCGCGCGAGGCCGGCTACACGCCGGTCGAGGTCCGCTACAACAGCGGCCGCCACATCTCCGAGAACGGGCGCTCGCTGGCAGACCTGCTCGAGGAGATCGTCGCCGCGTGGCCGGTCGAGGTCGAGCGGATCGCGCTCGTCGGGCACTCGATGGGCGGGCTCGTGGCCCGCAGCGCCTGCTGCGACGCCGGTGAGCGCGGCGACGACTGGGTCGGCCGCGTCCGCCACACGGTCACGCTCGGCAGCCCGCACATGGGCGCGCCGCTCGAGCAGGCCGTGCACTACGCGAGCGCTGCCCTCGGCGCGGTGCCGGAGACGCGGCCGTTCGCCGGCTTCCTGCGCCGCCGCAGCGCCGGGATCCGTGATCTCCGGCAGGGCTCACTGGTGGACGAGGACTGGCGCGGGCGCGACCCGGACGCCCTGCATGCGGCGGCATGCCGCGAGGTTCCGCTGCTCGAGGGCGCGACGCATCACTTCGTCGCCGCGACCGTCACGAGCGATCCCGAGCATCCCGTCGCGCGGCTCGTCGGGGACTGGCTCGTGCTGCATCCGAGCGCGTCGGGCCGCGGCCGCAGCCGCCGCATCCCGTTCCGCGAGGAGGACGGCCTGCACGTCGGCAACACGCACCATCTCGCGCTGCTCAACCACCCGGTGGTGTACGAGCATCTGCTGCGGTGGCTCGCGCCAGCGCCTGAACGCGGCTAGCCAGCCACGGCACCGCGGCCTCGTGCTCGGGCTTCATCAGCACGCTGCGCAGGATCCGGGCGGCCGGGGCGTCGACCACCAGATCGGGATGCAGGGCGACGAGGTCGGCGGCGGCGACCTGCAGCGTGCTGAGGAACACCGGGTCGTCCGGATCGTCCATGCCCGCGCGCAGCATCGCGGCGGCGGCCGCGTCGATGTCGGACAGGCGCTCTCCCGGCGGCAGGTACGTGACGATGTCGAGCTCCGGCTCGAGGTGGAGGCGCAGGACGTCGGAGCCGCGCAGCTGATCCGCAAAGGCGAGCGCGGCGCGGCGCGCGCTCGCCAGGACCGGCGCGAGCGGGACGGCGCGGAGCGTCAACCAGAGTGCCGCGGCCGCCGCGCCGGCGCGTGAGCACTCGAGGCTGATCTCCCCCAGGTGCAGCGCGTCCGAGGTGAAGTAGGTGAACGGCGACTCGTGCGCGTAGAGGCGCCCGACGGTGGGATCGCCGAACAGCACGGCCCCGCAGCCGTAGGGTTGGAGCCCGTGCTTGTGCGGGTCGATCACGACCGAATCGGCCGCGCCGATCGACCGCAGGGCGGTCGGCGCGTCCTCGAGCAGCGTGAAGAACCCCCCGTAGGCGGCGTCGACGTGGATCCGCACGCCGTGGCGCTCGCGCAGCGCGAGCGCCTCGTCGATCCGGTCCACCGCTCCCAGCCCGGTCGTACCGGCCGTCAGCACGACGGTGCCGATGTCGCCGCGGGCACAGGCGGCGTCGACCGCGTCGAGGTCGATCCGCCCCGTCGGGCCGGCCGGCACGCTGCGGCCGGGCATCCGAAGGACCTCACACATGCGCTCGTGCGTGTAGTGGGCGTTCTCCCCGTAGACCACGCCCTTGTCCGGATGCAGCTCCCGCGCCACCCACAACGCCTCGAGATTCGCGATCGTGCCGCTCGACGTCAGGTGCCCGAGGGTGGGCTCGTCGAGGCCGAGCATGGCGGCCAGCTCGACGACCGCCTCCTTCTCCATCTCGCTCGTCGCCGGCCCGCCGTCGAGCGCGTGGTTGTTCGGGTTGACCAGCATCGCGGCGACGTATCCGGCGGCCGCGACCGGGTGCGGCGGCTTCAGCATCTGGCCCGCGAAGCGCGGGTGGAAGAACGGGTAGTTGCCGCCCATCCGGCGCTCGAACTCCTCCCACGCCTCGGCCCACCGGGCGGCGTCGACGGCGGGCGGGTCGGGGCGCTCGCCCCAGCGCGACTCCCACGCCTGCACGAGGTCGAGCGCCGCGTCGATGCCGGACCGGTTCATGCCTCAGATCATGCCCGGCGGTCGCTGGCGGCGCTGTGCGCAGCGGTCGCGGTGCTTGCGGGCTGCGGCGGCGCCAGGCCCGCGGAGCGCTCGGCAATGCTGGACCGGCCGCCGGCGGCGACGTCGACGGCGCTCGTGTGGGGGCTCGACCACCCGGAGCGGGCGGCACGGCGGCTGCGGCGCCATGCGGCGGTGGCGGCGGCGACCGTGCTGGGGCGCGGGGTCGCGCTGCTGCGCTCCGGTCGCTCCGACGGCCGCGTGGTGGAGCGCGTGCGCGCGGGCTACGCGATTCCGCTGGACGCGATCGCGGTCGACCCGCGCGGCTACGCCGCGACCGTGCCGGTCGGGGCGCGCGGGGCGTTCGCGGGCCTCCGGCGCGGCGCCGCGGTGATCTCGCGGACGGAGGCCGGCCTCCGGCACAGCGGTCCGGGCGGCGTGCTCGCGCTCGCCGGCGGGCGGCGCCTCCGGGTGGCCGCCGTCGTCGACGACGCGGTCCTGCTCGACGCCGAGATCGCGGTCGCGGCGGGCGACCCGCGCGTGCCGGCGCTGCGCACGACGGTGGTCGCCGCGCTGCTGGCGCCGATCACGCCACGCGCGCTCGTGCGAGTCGCTGAACGCGGCGCCGCCGCGCGGATCGTGGCGGGCGGGCCGCTCCCGGCCGCTGGACCGATCGGCCCGGCGCGGCCGGCGCCGCTGAAGGTCCGCTTCGGCGAGCCGGCCGTCGGCCTGCCGTACGGCAGCGACTGGATCCGGATCGACCCGGCGTTCGTGCGCCGCCACATCGTCACCCGCGCCGTGCCGATCCTCGGCGCCGTGACCTGCCACCGGGCGCTGTTCCCGCACCTGCGCGCCGCGCTCGCGGAGCTCACACACCGCGGGCTGGCACGCCTGGTCGACCGTGGCGACTTCGCCGGTTGCTACGCGCCGCGTCGGATCCAGCCGCGCGGCCAGCTGTCGCTGCACGCCTGGGGACTGGCGGTCGACCTCAACGCCTCCTCGAACCCGTTCCGCGGCCGGTCGCGACAGGATCCGCGGCTCGTCCGTGCGATGGAGCGCCACGGCTTCACGTGGGGCGGCCGCTGGCCGACGCGGCCCGACCCGATGCACTTCGAGCTCCGCGGAGGGGTCTGACCCCTGTTAGGCGACCCTACTGGGGGTCTGACCCCTGTTAGGCATCCCTACTGGGGGTCTGACCCCTCTTCGGGTGCCCTACTGGGGGTCTGACCCCGTAGTTGCAGGATCGCGGCGCGGGCGGCGGCCGGGTCGGCGGCGACGATCGCGTCGAGGACGCGGCGGTAGCCGTCCGGGCGGGCCGGACGTGCCGGAGCTGCGGCCGCCAGCGCGGCGGCCACGCGGGCCAACGGGCGGTTGCCGGCCGCGTCGGCGAGGGCGCGGTCGAACTCCAGCTCGGCGGCGGCGAGGCCGGCGTCGGGCGCGGTCTCGATCGCCTCGACCGCGGCGGTCAGTGCGGCCACCGCCTCCGGGCGGCTGCGCTCGGCCGCCAGCGCCGCGGCCTCGCCCTGCACGATCGCGCGCGCCTCGATCGCCTCGGAGACGAGCCGTCGGCCACCGGCCGCGCCGTGCACGGCGGCGAAGACCTGCGGATCGAGCACGTTCCAGGCACGCGCCGGCAGCACGGTCGCTCCGCGCCCGTGGCGCACGCGCACGACGCCGCGCTCCTCGAGCGCCCGGATGCACTCGCGCACGACCCCGCGGCTGACGTCCAGCTCGGCCGCGAGCCGCTCCTCCTTTGGCAGCATCGCCCCCACCGGGTAGGTGCCGTCCGCGATCCGCCCGAGCAGCGTCTCCATCAGCTCCGTGTGCAGCCTCGGCACCCGGTGATTATCGTGCGCCGGCCATGAAGCTCTACGAGCACGCCTCCTCCGGCAACTGTCTGAAGTGCCGCATCCTGCTCCGGCAGCTCGAGCTGCCGTACGAGTCCGTGACCGTCGACCTGTTCCGCGGCGAGACCCGCACGCCCGAGCACTTCGCCCGTAATCCCGACGGGCGGATCCCGGTGCTCGAGACCGACGAGGGCGAGACGATCTCCGAGTCCGGCGCGATCCTGCTCTACCTCGCCGACGGGACCGACCTGCTCCCCGCCGGCGGCCGTGAGCGCGTGCAAGTGCACCAGTGGATGTTCTTCGAGCAGAACCGGATCGAGGCCGACCTCGCGGTCGCGCGGTTCATGAAGCTCGCGGGCCGCGACGTCACGCTGCCAGAGGCGTTCGGGCAGCGGCTCGAGCGCGGCCGCGACGCGCTCGAGGCCCTCGACCGTGGGCTGGCCGACGGGCGCCCGTTCCTGGCCGGCGACGCGTACACGGTCGCCGACATCGCCGTCTACGGCTACGGGCACTGCGGCGCCGATGCCGGCGCGGACGCCGATCCGCGGCTGCATCCGCACGTCGCCGCCTGGCTCGACCGCGTGGAGGCGACGCCCGGGTTCGTGAACGACATCGTGCCGGTCCCGTCGTATGTAGCGGAGCGACCGCTCTAGCTCTGAACCCGCCGCGGGCCAGGCTCTGTCAGCATCGCTCCGCATGAGCGCGAACACCCTCGGTCGAATGGTGCTGGATGCCACCGAGCGCCACAGCGGCGCCGCGATCCGCTTTCCCCGCGACGGCACCTGGCAGGAATGGTCGTTCGCCGAGCTCGGCACCGGCGTGCGCGAGCTCGCCCGCGGGCTGGCCGCTCTCGGGCTCGAGCCCGGCGACCACGTCGGGCTGCTGGGCGAGACCCGCCCCGAGTGGACGCTCGCCGACTCCGCCCTGCTGGCGGCCGGCTGCGTCGTGGTGCCCGTCTACCAGACGAACTCCCCGGACGAGTGCCGCTACGTCCTCGACCACTCCGGCGCCCGCGCGGTCATCGTCGAGAACACCGCGCAGCTCGAGAAGATCGAGGCCGTCCGCGACCAGCTCCCCGGGCTCGAGCACGTCATGTCGATGGAGGACACCGGCCGGACGACGACGCTCGCCGATCTGCGGGCGCGTGCCGGCGAGGTGCCCGAGGAGGCGCTCGAGACACGCCTCAACCAGGTCGACCCCGACGACGTGGCCACGATCGTCTACACGTCCGGCACCACCGGGCCGCCGAAGGGCTGCATGCTCACGCACCGCAACCTGCTGTTCACGGGCGAGGCGTACGTGCAGCAGATCTCGCTGCGACCGCCGGCCACGCTGTTCATGTTCCTGCCGCTCGCGCACGCACTCGCGCGCGTCGTGCAGATCGTGTCGCTCGACGTCGGCGGCACGCTCGCGTTCTGGAGCGGCGACTCGCGCAAGCTGATCGACGACGTGGCGGCGGCGAAGCCGACCCACTTCCCGTCGGTGCCACGCGTGTTCGAGAAGATCCACGCCCGCGCGCTCGCCCGCGGCACCGAGGGCAGCAGCACGCAGCGCCGCATCTTCAGCTGGGCCGTGGCGACCGGGCCGCAAGGCGCGCCCGGCCCAGCGCGCGGGCACCGCGTCGCCGCTGCTGCAGGCGCAGTACCGGCTCGCCGACCGCCTCGTGCTCTCGAAGATCCGCGAGCTGTTCGGGGGCCGGATCGAGCTCGCGCTCACCGGCGCCGCCCCGATCCCGCTCGAGGTGCTCGAGTTCTTCGACGCGTGCGGCGTCACCGTGCTCGAGGGCTACGGGATGACCGAGACGTGCGCCGCGGCCACGCTGAACACGCCACAGGCGCTGCGCTTCGGCACCGTCGGGCCGCCCCTGCCCGGCACCGACGGTCGAGATCGCCGAGGACGGCGAGATCCTGCTCGGCGGCGCGAACGTATTCAAGGGCTACCACCGCGACGAAGAGGCCACGAGGGAGGCGTTCGAGGGCGACATGGTGCGCACGGGCGACCTCGGCGAGGTCGACGGCGACGGCTTCCTGCGCATCACCGGCCGCAAGAAGGACCTGATCATCACGTCGAGCGGCAAGAACATCACGCCGACGAACATCGAGAACGCGCTGCGCGAGTCGCGCTGGATCTCGCAGGCCGTGGTCCACGGCGACAACCGCTCCTACCTCGTGGCGCTGGTGACGCTCGACGCCGACGAGGCGCCCGCGCTCGCGAAGACGCTCGGGGTCGCGCCCGACCTGAAGGCGATGGCCGCCGATCCGAAGGTGCGCGAGGCGCTCCAGCAGGACGTCGACGCCGCCAACCAGCGCTTCGCGCGGATCGAGCAGATCAAGCGCTGGGGCGTGCTCGAGGAGGACCTCAGCCAGGCCGCGGGCGAGCTGACGCCGACGATGAAGGTCAAGCGCAACGTCGTCGAGAAGCGCTACGCCGACACGTTCGCGTCGCTGTACGACGGGTAGTCCCGCCGAATGCTCGCTGTCTACGCCGCCGCCACCAACGCCGACGATCCGCTCTCCGTGCTCGAGGTCGGGGACCGCCCCGAGCCCGATCCGCCCGACGGCTGGACGACCGTCGACGTGCGCGCCGCGTCGCTCAACCATCACGACCTGTGGTCGCTGCGCGGCGTCGGCCTGCCCGACGACCGGCTGCCGATGATCCTCGGCTGCGACGCGGCCGGCGTGGACGCCGACGGCAACGACGTGATCGTGCACTCGGTGATCGCCACCGATGACTGGCGCGGCGACGAGACGCTCGACCCGAAGCGGACGCTGCTGTCCGAGCTGCACCAGGGCGCGCTCGCCGAGCGCGTCGCGGTCCCGCGCCGCAACCTCGTGCCGAAGCCCGAGGCGCTGTCGTTCGAACACGCCGCCTGCCTGCCGACCGCGTGGCTGACCGCGTACCGGATGCTGTTCACGAAGGCCGGCGTGCAGCCCGGCGACACGGTGCTGATCCAGGGCGCGAGCGGCGGTGTCGCGAGCGCCGCGATCGTGCTGGCGCGCCACGCCGGCCTGCGCGTGTGGGTCACGAGCCGCGACGAGGCGAAGCGCGAGAAGGCGCTCGAGCTCGGCGCGCACGCCGCGTTCGAGAGCGGCGCGCGGCTGCCCGAGCGGGTCGATGCCGTGATCGAGACGGTCGGCGAGGCGACCTGGAAGCACTCGCTGCGGTCGCTGCGGCCCGGCGGCACGATCGTCGTCTCCGGCTCCACCAGCGGCCAGGCCCCGTCCGCCGAGCTGCAGCGCGTGTTCTTCCTCCAGCTGAACATCGTCGGCTCGACGATGGGCACGCGCGAGGAGCTGGTGCACGTCACGCGGCTGTGCGAGACCACCGGGATCCGCCCCGAGATCGACCGTGTGCTGCCCTTGGCGGAGGCCCGCGACGGCTTCGCCGCGCTGGCCGCCGGCGACGTCTTCGGGAAGATCGTGTTCACCCCGTGAAGTAGTTGCGCCACTCGACGCGGCTCGTCCTGATCCTCGGCGCGCTGACCGCGTTCGGGCCGGTGTCGATGGACACCTACCTGCCGGGGCTGCCGGAGCTGGGCCGCGACCTCGGCGCGTCGGCCTCGCAGGCCCAGCTCACGCTCACCGCGTGCCTGATCGGTCTCGCGACCGGCCAGCTGCTCGCCGGCCCCGTCAGCGACGCGAGGGGACGCCGCCTGCCGCTGCTCGTCGGCCTCACGCTGTTCGTGGCGGCGTCGGTGGCGTGCGCAGCGGCGCCCGACATCTGGACGCTGACGGCCGCGCGCCTGGTCCAGGGCATCGCCGGCGCCGCCGGGATCGTGATCTCGCGCGCGGTCGTGCGCGACCTCTACGCCGGCGTCGAGATGGCGCGCTTCTTCGCGGTGCTGATGCTCGTCAACGGCCTCGGCCCGATCCTCGCGCCGATCGCCGGCGCGCAGCTGCTGGCGGTCACGAGCTGGCGCGGGATCTTCCTCGTGCTCGCTGCGTTCGGCCTCGTGCTGCTCGTGCTGGTGGCGGCCGGCCTGCGCGAGACGCTCCCGCCCGAGCGCCGCCGTAGCGGCGGGCTCGTCGCCACCTGGCGCGTGTTCCGCGGGCTGGCGGCCGACCGCGACTTCGCCGGCTACGTGCTCGCCTGCGGGTTCGCGATGGCCGCGATGTTCGCCTACATCGCCGGCTCGCCGTTCGTGCTGCAGGAGATCCACGGCGTGTCGCCCACGGGCTTCAGCGTGGCGTTCGCGACCAACGCTGCCGGGATCATGGCGATGGGCGCGCTCAGCAGCCGGCTGGTCACCCGCGTGGGCCCGGCACGGCTGCTCAAGGCCGGCCTGGCGGTCCAGATGGTGGGCGCCGCCGCGCTGCTCGCGAGCGTGCTCGCCGGCGCCGGGCTCGCCGCCGTGCTGGTGAGCCTGTTCGCGGTCGTGTCGAGCATCGGGCTCGTGCTCCCCAATGCGACCGCGCTCGCGCTGGCGGACCATCCGCACACCGCCGGCAGCGCGTCCGGGCTGCTCGGCCTCGCGCAGTTCCTGTTCGGCGCGCTCGCCGCGCCGCTGGTCGGGATCGGCGGCACGGGAACGGCGGTGCCGATGGCGGTCGTGATCGCCGTCGCAGCGGCCGCGGCGGGGGTCGCTGCGTACAGTACGGCCGCATGACGCTCGCGACGATCGACTCGTACAGCATCTCCGTCTTTCTGCACGTCAGCGCCGTTGTGGTCGGCTTCGGGGCGACGTTCGCCGAGGCCCTGATGTTCCCCGTCGCACTGAAGTCGGGGACGCGTCATCTGCCCTACCTGCATCGCCTCCAGCTCGCGATCAACACGCGCTTCGCGAACCCGGCGCTGCTGCTGATCATCATCACCGGCATCTACCAGACGTCCGACGCCGACTGGGGATTCGACTCGTTCTGGATCAGCGCCACGTTCCTGATCGCGATCGTGCTCGGCGGGCTCAACGGCGCCTACTTCATCCCGACCGACAAGCGGCTCGCGGCGATGGCCGAGCGCGAGATCGCCGCCGGCGGCGGCGGCGATGTCGTGATGTCCGAGGACTACCTCGCGCAGGCGCGTCGCGAGGGCATGATCGGGACACTCGCCGGGCTGCTGGTGATCGCGGCGATCTTCCTGATGGTCACGAAGCCGGGCGCCTGAACAGCGTCGAGCCCTCGAAGTGACCGCCGGCGGCGAGCCGCCCGAGCCGGCGACGGATCACGGCGTCGAGCAGCCGGCGCGGCACGTGGCGGGCGAGTGCGTAGGCGACCGTGCCGTTCCGAGTAGTCGCCAGATCGCGGACGGGGCGGCCGAGCGCGGCGCGCGTGAGCGTGCGCGCGGCGTCCTGCACGTCCTCGGCGGGGACGCTCCCCTCGAGCGACACGCCGGCCGCCTGCGACGCGGCGTGGATCGGCGTGCGGATGTACCCGGGATAGACGGTCGTGACCGTGATCGCGTCGCCGTGCTCGAGCCGCAGTGCGTCCGAGTAGGCGGTCAGGCCGCGCTTGCTCATGCAGTACGCGGTGCCGTACGGGAGCGCGAGGTGCGCGAGCCCGGACGCGACGTTGATCACGCGCCCGCGCGAGGCGCGTAGCGCGGCGAGCGCCGCGGAGGTCACGCGCCAGGGGCCGATCAGGTTGACGTCGAGCACGGCGAGGGCGTCCGCGTCGGGCGCCGCGCCGGCGCTCTGCGGCGTGCCGAGGCCGGCGTTGTTGATCAAGACGTCGAGTCCTCCGAGCCGCTTGACCGCCTCTGCCACCGCGCGGTCGACCGAGCCCTGGTCGCGCACGTCGCACGCCACGATGTCATCGCCCTCGTGGAGGTCGAGCCCGACCACGTGCGCCCCGCGCGCCCGCAGCTCGCGCGCGGCGGCGGCGCCGATCCCGCCCGCCGCGCCGGTGAGCAGCACGCGCGCGCTCATGCGGTCACCGGGACCGGCGCGACGACCGGGGAGTCGAGCACGTATTCGGCCGGGTCCAGCCGCGCGGTCCGGCGGCGGAAGCGCCACGTCCAGTCCGGCCAGATCGTGGCGTTGCGGCCGGTGCGGTCGAGGTACCAGCTCGCGCAGCCCGTGTTCCAGACCGTCCCGCCAAGCCGGCGCTCGAGCGCGGCGTTGTAGCGGTCCTGTGCGTCCGCGCGCACCTCGATCGTCGCGGCCCCGCGCTCGCGCATCAGCTGCAGCGCGCCCATTACATGGGCGATCTGGGACTCGATCATGTAGACCATCGAACTGTGCCCGAGCCCGGTGTTGGGGCCGAGCAGGAAGAACAGGTTCGGGAAGCCCTCGACGGTCGAGCCGAGGTGCGCGCGCGGGCTGCCCTGCCAGACGTCGTCGAGCAACCGCCCGCCGCGGCCGCGGATCCGCTGGGCGGCGGGGATGTCGGTGACCTGGAAGCCGGTGCCGAGGACGATCGCGTCGACCTCGCGCTCGGACCCGTCGGCGGCCACGATCGAGCGCGCGCGCACCTCGCTGACGCCGTCGGTGACGAGCTCGACGTTCGGCTTGCCGAGCGTGCGGTACCAGCGGTTGGACGGCAGGATCCGCTTGCAGCCAATCGTGTAGTCGGGCGTCACTCTCGCGCGCAGCTCCGGGTCGGAGATCTGGCGCTCGAGGTGCTTGCGGGCGATCCGCTCGACGACCTTCATCAGACGCGGGCTGAAGACGAAGCCGAGCACGAGCATCTCGCGTGTGGCGTAGATGCCGCCGCGCATGAGCCGCTGAAGGAACGGAAGCGCTCGGTAGAGGCGCTGCTCGTGCCGGCTGATCGGCCGGTTGGAGTGCGGCATCACCCACGGCGGCGTGCGCTGGAACACGTGCAGCTGCTCGACGACCGGCTGGATCGCGGGGACGTACTGGATCGCGGACGCGCCGGTGCCGATCGAGGCGACCCGCTTGCCCGCGAGGTCGGCGTCGTGGTTCCAGCGCGCAGAGTGGAAGACGTCGCCCTCGAAGTCGTCGAGACCTGGGATATCGGGGATCCGCGGCTCGGTCAGCGGCCCCATGCCGGCGACGAGCACGCGCGCGCGGATCGTGCCCTGCGAGGTCTCGAGCTCCCACCGGCGCTCGGCCGCCAGCCAGGTGGCGGACTCGACCGCGCAGCCCAGCCGCAGGTGCGGCCTGATGCCGAACGTGTCGGCGCAGCGGCGCAGGTACGACCAGATCTCGGGCTGCGGCGAGTAGGTCTGGGTCCATCCCGGGTTCGGCGCGAACGAGAACGAGTACAGGTGCGACGGCACGTCGCAGGCGCAGCCGGGATAGGTGTTCGCCTGCCAGGTGCCGCCGACCTCGTCCGCGCGCTCGAGGACGACGAAGTCGTTCATCCCTTCCTGCTTGAGCCGGATCGCCATGCCGAGGCCGGAGAAGCCGCTGCCGACGATTGCGATGTCGTGGTCTGCAGTCATAAGTTACGGTACCGTAACAAGTACCACGATGAGCAGCGTCACTAACACCCGGATGAACGCCGGAGCCCGGCGCGAGCATCTGCTGGACGCCGCCAAGGCGGTGGTGGCCGGCCACGGCTTTCATGCGGTGTCGATCGAGGCCGTCGCCCGCGCCGCCGGCATCACGCGCCCGATCGTCTACCGCCACTTCGCCGACCTCGCGGAGCTGCTGGATGCCCTGGTCGACCGCGAGACCAAGCGCGCGCTCGCCCAGCTGCAGGGCTTCATGCCGGCCGCGGATGGCGACGGCGACGATCCGCGACCCGACCTGCTCGCCGCACTCGACGGCTACCTGCGCGCGGTCGGCGACGACCCGGTGACGTGGCGGCTCGTGCTGATGCCGCCCGAGGGTGCTCCCGGCCTGCTCGGCGAGCGGATCGCCGCCGGCCGTGCCGCCGTCGTCGCGCAGCTCGCGCAGGCGATCGGGCCGCGCGCGGGCTCGCCGGACCCGGAGCTCACGGCGCGCGCGCTGTCGGCCGTCGCCGACGAGGCGGCACGGCTCACGCTCGCCGATCCCGGGCGCTACCCGCCCGCGCGCATCGTCGCGCACGGGCGGTGGCTGTTCAGCCTATTCGACAGATAGATTTAGGCGTGCCATAATCAAATGCGTGGCTGAACTCACTCGTCGGCGGCTGCTCGCCGGCTCGGGCGTGCTCGCAGGCGCCGGACTCCTGCACAGCACGATCCCGCATAAGCATCCGTGGGAGCACGAGGCGCACGCACAAACGATGGACCACACCGGCATGCACGCGCCGGGCGGCCACGCCGGCTTCCGCGACGGCAAGACCGTCGACCATGTCGCCAACGGCTTCGACCCGCACGCGATCGTGCGCGACTTCGACTGGGGCACCACGCACAAGCTGGCGAGCGGCCGCATCGTGCGCGAGTGGGAGCTGTTCGCCGTCGACAAGGAGATCGAGGTCGCCCCGGGTATCCGCTTCGCGGCGTGGACCTACAACGGGCGCATACCCGGCCCGACGCTGCGCTGCCGCGAGGGCGAGCGGCTGCGGATCACGCTCGTCAACGGCTCGCAGCACCCGCACACGATCCACTTCCACGGCATCCACCCGTCGGAGATGGACGGCGTGCCCGGCCTCGGCGCCGGTGAGATCGCGCCGGGTGGCAAGACCGTCTACGAGTTCGACGCCCTCCCCGCCGGGCTGCACCTCTACCACTGCCACGTCCGGCCGCTGGCCGAGCACATCACGAAGGGCCTGTACGGCGCGTTCATCATCGACCCGGCCGACGGGCGCGAGGACGCCGACGAGCTCGTGATGGTGATGAACGGGTTCGACACGAACTTCGACCGCGCGAACGAGATGTACGCGGCGAACTCGATCCCGTTCGCCTACATGGACACGCCGATCCAGGTGAAGCTCGACGCACTGGTCCGGATCTACCTGGTCAACGTGCTCGAGTACGACCTCATCAACTCGTTCCACCTGCACGGGAACCTGTTCAACTACTTCCCGACCGGTACGTCGAAGACTCCGTCCGAGTTCACCGACACGGTGATGCTGTGCCAGGGCCAGCGGGGCATCCTCGAGTGGCGCTTCGCGCATCCCGGCAAGTTCATGTTCCACGCCCACCAGTCCGAGTTCACAGAGCTCGGCTGGCAGGGGTTCTTCGAGGTCAGCTGATGGAGGGCCGGACCGCCACCGCCTCCGAGCTGAGCACGAGCCGGGTGCCCGCGTGGCTGCTGGCCCTCGTCCCGCTGCTGCTGATCGTCGGCGCGATCGGCGCCTTCGTCGCGCTCGGCGAGCCGGGCCTGGCCGAGCGGCGCGGTCCGCCGGCCGAGGAGCTGGCGGTCGAGCGGACGAAGCTCACGCCCGGCGTGATCGAGCTGACGGTGCGCAACGACGGACCCGACGCGGTCACGATCGCGCAGGCGGTCGTCAACGACGCGTTCGCCGAGTTCTCCGGCGCCGAGCAGCCGATCGCCCGGCTCCAGAGCGCGGTCGTGCGCGTCCAGCAGCCGTGGGTCGAGGGCGAGGCATACGAGGTCGCGCTGCTGACCTCGACCGGCGGCACGATCGCCCACGAGATCCCGGTGGCGGTCGAGACGCCCGCGAACGACCTGTCGTTCTTCGGCCTGATGGCGCTGCTGGGGATCTACGTCGGCGTGATCCCGGTCGCGCTCGGGATGCTGTGGCTGCCGTGGCTCCGGCGGATCCCGCCGAAGTGGCTGCGCGCGCTGCTGGCGCTGACGGTCGGGCTGCTCGGGTTCCTGGCGATCGACGCGACGCTCGAAGGGCTCGAGCTGTCCGGCGAGGGATCGCAGGCGTTCGGCGGCGCCGCGCTCGTCCTGATCGGCGGCGTGGTCGCCTTCTTGGCGCTGACCGGCGTGTCGGCATGGCTGGCGCAGCGGAGCAAGGGCGCCACTGGGAGTTCGCTCTCGCTGCTCGTGGCGACCGGGATCGGGCTCCACAACCTCGGCGAGGGCGTGGCGATCGGCTCCGCCTACACGGTCGGCGCGCTCGCCCTCGGGGCGTTCCTGGTCGTCGGCTTCGCGCTGCACAACACCACCGAGGGCCTGGCGATCGTCGCGCCGATCGCCCATCTGAAGCCGACGGTCGGGCGGCTCGCGCTGCTCGGCCTGATCGCCGGCGCGCCGGCCGTGCTCGGCGCGTGGATCGGCGCCGCCGCGTTCAACGCGAGTCTGGCCGCCTTCCTGTTCGGCTTCGGCGCCGGCGCGATCGTGCAGGTGATCGTCCAGCTCACGCCATCGATCCGCGACGACAGTGGCCGCACGCTGCATCCGGGCGCCGTCGGCGGGCTGCTGGCCGGGCTGGCATTGATGTTCGCGACCGGCCTGCTGGTGAGCGTATGACGCACTCCACCGAGGCCGTCGAGAACTACGCGAAGGCGATCTACGCGCTCCAGCGCCGCGGGAATGGGGATCCCGTCTCGACCAACGACCTCGCCGACCGTCTGGACGTCACCCCCGCGTCGGCCTCGGGGATGATCAAGCGGCTCGCCGATCTCGAGTTGGTCGCGCACGTCCCCTACCGCGGCGTCCAGCTGACGCCGAAGGGCGAGCGGCTGGCGCTCGAGGTGGTGCGCCACCACCGGCTGCTCGAGCTGTACCTCGCCGAGCACCTCGGCGTGCCGTGGGACCGCGTGCACGACGAGGCCGAGGCGCTCGAGCACGTGCTCTCCGAGGACCTCGAGGCGCGCATCGCGGCGAAGCTCGGCAACCCGACGCACGACCCGCACGGCGACCCGATCCCCGACGCGGAGCTGCACCTCGCCGAGGCCACGACTCGCAGCCTGGCCGATCTGAGCCCCGGGGACCGCGGCCGCTTCGTGCGCGTCTCGGACTCCGACCCGGCGATGCTGCGCTACCTGTCCGAGCGCGGCGTCCGGCTCGGCGACGCGCTCGAGGTGCTCGACCGGCAGCCGTTCGAAGGACCGCTCACGGTCCGCTTCGGCGACACTCTGCAGGTCCTTGGCGGCGCGCTGGCGGCCGCCATGCGGGTCGAGCTCCACGACCGCTGATACATCTCCACAGCGCGGTTTACCCCGATCTGCTGTGATTGCGCAGTAATCCGGTTGGACAGGGCGCGCTGCCTAGCCAAGTTTGGCGGACCAGACAGCGCGAGGGCCCCGGTTCGCCGGGGCCCTTTGTGCGTCTGGGGCGAACCGTAGGGTGGCGGCCGTGGACCGCGTTGCGCTCGTCACCGGCGGCGGCACCGGCATCGGCCGCGCCACCGCGGTGGCCTTGGCCGCCGACGGGCTGGCGGTCGTCGTGGCCGGCCGGCGACCGGAGCCGCTGCAGGAGGTAGTCGCTGCGGTCGAGGCTGCGGGCGGCCGCGCACTGGCGGTCAGCGGCGACCTGTGCGTGCCCGACGACGCGGCGCGTGTGGTGCGCTTGGCGGTGGAGACGTTCGGCGGCCTGCACGCGGTGGTCAACAACGCGGGCTCGATCCGGCGCAACGTGCGTCTGCACGAGGTCGGCGTCGAGCGCTGGGACGAGCAGATCGCGGCCAACCTGCGCGGGCCGTACCTCGTGCTGAGCGCGGCGCTGCCCGAGTTGCTGCGCGCGGACGGCGACCGCTCGATCGTCAACGTGTCCTCGACGCTGGCGGTCAAGCCGGCGCCCGGCATCGCGCCCTACGCGGCGGCGAAGGGCGCGCTGATCTCGCTGACCCGGTGCGTGGCGCTCGAGTACTCGCGCGACGGCATCCGCTGCAACGCCGTCCTGCCGGCGGTGGTGCGGACGCCGCTCGCGCACGTCGACCGGCCCGACTTCGCGGAGCGTGCCGACGCGATGGCCGACGCCTACCCGCTCGGCCGCCTCGGGGAGCCGGAGGACGTCGCCGCCGCGATTCGGTGGCTGGTCTCCCCCGCGGCGGCCTGGATCACGGGAACGTCGGTGCCGGTCGACGGCGGCTTCACAGTGACCTGAGCGCCTCCGCCTGGCCCTGGAGGTCGTAGAGCCCGTCGACGCCGGTCACCGGCGTGCCGACCTGCGCGACCGCGGCCATGACCTCGCTCGAGCCGATCCGGCCGTCGTTGCCCATGCCGTTGCCGCCGGTGTCGGCGAGGACCCAGCGGATCTGGCCGCGCTCGACGGCGTCGGCGAGCCACGCGGTGGTGACCTGGCTCTCGCGGCCGGAGAAGCCGCCGATCGCGGCGACGTCGGCGCCCGACGTGATCAGCTGCCCGGCGGCGCCGGACTGGCTGGAGACCGCGATCGTCCCGCCGCCGTTGTCTTGCGCGTAGGCGATTGCCGCGGACAGCGACTGGCTGTCGCCGCCGAACGGGTTCCCGCCGCCGCCTCCCGCGGGAGGTCCGCCGCCGCCGCCGGGCCCGGCCATCGGGCCGCCGCCGAACCCGGTGGTCGCCGGACCGCCCGCAGGGAACGTCCCGCTCGTGGCGTGGCCGAGCGTCTGCAGCGACCACGCGGCGGGCGCGAACAGGAGAAGCGCGATCGCCCCGGCGACGATCGCCGCGCGGGCGCGGGGGGCGAGCGCGGCCACGAGCAGCACGGCCGCGCCGACGCAGCCCGCGGCCAGCACCGGCGCGAGCCACGTGAGCTGGCCCGGGTTGTCTCGCAGCACCAGTACCTCGGTGACGGCGCCGGCGACGATCGCCGCGGCGCCGATGGCATGGGCCACGCGCCCGCGCTGGAGCATCAGGCCGACGGTCGCGCCGACGAGCGCGGCGGTGAAGGGCGCGAGCTGCGACACGTAGTACGGGTGGAAGATCCCCTCGGCGCGGCTGAAGGCGACGGCGATCGTCAGGAATGCGCCGCCGACGGCGATCAGCCAGCCCGTGCGCGGATCGGTGCGCCGGAGTCTTGTGATGGCGAGAAGGCCGAGGCCGCCGACCAGCGCGAAGCCGAGCAGCCAGCTGCCCTGGCCTCCCAGGCTCGCGTTCAGCAACCGCAGCAGGCCCGGGTCACCCCCGAACACGCCGCCGCCCGCACCGCCCGGACCCCCTCCCCCACCAGGACCGCCGTCCTGGCCGAACAGGCGCCCGAGGCCGTTGTAGCCGAGGATCAGCGACCAGATGCTGTTGTCGCTCGTGCCCGAGATCCACGGCCGGTCGCCCGCCGGCGTGAGCCACATCAGCATCGGCCACGCGAGGCCGACCGCCGTCATCGCGGCACCGCCGGCGAGCAGCTGGCGCACGGCCGCGGCGCGCCCGCGGGGCGCGACCCACAGCCACGCCGCGGCGAGCGCGGGCACGACCAGCAGCGCGGCCGCCATCTTCGCCTCGAAGCCGAGACCGATGGCCACGCCCGCGAGCACGAGCCAGCGTGTCCGTCCGTCCTCGAGGCCGCGCACGACGGCCCACAGTGCGACGGTGCAGCACAGGACCAGCAGCGCGTCCGGGTTGTTGTGGCGCGCGATTGCGACCGTGATCGGCATCAGCGCGAGCGCCAGGCCGGCAGTGAAGCCGGCGATCCGGCCGAACCGCCGCCGGGTCAGGTCGTAGGCAAGCGCGACCGTCGCCACGCCCATCAGCGCCTGCGGGACGAGCATGCTCCACGAGCTGAATCCGAACACGCGCGCGGACAGCGCCTGCACCCACAGTGCCAGCGGCGGCTTGTCCACCGTCATCACTCCCGCGGAGTCGAACGAGCCGTACAGAAATGCATGCCAGCTGGTGCTCATCGAGCGCACGGCGGCGCTGTAGTACTCGTTGGCGAGGCCGTTGCGGCTGAGACCCCAGAGGTAGAGCACGCTCGCCAGCAGCAGCAGGACGGCGAGCTCGGGGCGCGGGGTGGTGAGCGCGAGGGTTCGGGAACGGCGGGCACCGCTTACGCGGGGCAGGGAGAGTGAATGGGTCGACATGCCCGGAAGCGTCGGCCGGGTGTGCGAGAGCCGCCTGGGACGAGGCTGGGAGTTGCCTGAGGAGCCGTGCGCTCTCAGGACGCTCTCAGGCTCCTCCCACCGATCTCCCACGTCGGACGCCGAGGCTGGCCTCATGACCGAGACCGCGCTTGCGACCCCGCTGTGGCACCGCCCCGCGGCTACCGCTGCCGCTGCCACGCTCGACGTCGAGATCGTCGTGCCGGTGCACGACGAGGAGCGGACGCTCGCGCCCAGCATCCGCCGCCTGCATCGCTTCCTGACGTCCGAGTTCCCGTTCGGCTGGCGGATCGTGATCGCCGACAACGCGAGCGCGGACGCGACGTCGGAGGTGGCTGCCTCGCTGGCGCGCGAGCTTCCGGCCGTCGCGGTACTCCGGCTCGAGCGTCGAGGGGCGCGGCCGCGCGCTGCGGGCGGCGTGGTCGGCGAGCCGCGCGCGCGTCGTGTGTTACATGGACGTCGACCTCTCGACCGACCTGCGCGGACTGCTCCCGCTGGTCGCGCCGCTGCTCTCCGGCCACAGCGATCTGGCGATCGGCACCCGGCTCGCGCACGGCGCCCGGGTGGTCCGCGGCCCGAAGCGCGAGCTGATCTCGCGCGGCTACAACCGGATCCTGCGCACGGCGCTGCGCGCCCGCTTCAGCGATGCCCAATGCGGCTTCAAGGCGGTGCGGCGCGACGTGCTCGACGACCTGCTCCCCGCGGTCCGCGACGAGTCGTGGTTCTTCGACACCGAGCTGCTCGTGCTCGCCCAGCGGCGCGGGCTGCGGATCCACGAGGTGCCTGTGGACTGGATCGACGACCCGGATTCGCGCGTGCGGATCGTGCGCACCGCCGTCGAGGACCTGCTCGGCGTCGCGCGCCTGATGGCCGCCGCGCCGGTGGTCCGGTTCATGGGCATCGGCGTCGTCAGCACCCTGGCCTATGCGCTGCTGTTCGTGCTGCTGCGCGGCCTGGCCGGTGCGGGCGGCGCGAACGCGATCGCGCTGGCGCTGACGGCGATCGGCAACACCGCCGCCAACCGGCGGCTGACCTTCGGCGTGCGCGGCGGCGCTGACGTGGTGCGTCATCACGTGCGCGGCGCGGTCGTGTTCGTCCTCACGCTGGCGCTCACGAGCGGCGCGCTGCTGGTGCTGCACGGGATCGACGCGACGCCGCCGCGCGCAGTCGAGCTCGCCGTGCTCGTCGTCGCGGGGTTCGCCGCGACCGTGACCCGCTACGTCGCGCTGCGCACCTGGGTCTTCACCCGCCGGCGAAGCGGCACCCCGCCGCCGCCGCAACTCGTCACCCCTGACAGGAGGACAGCATGAACCCGAAGTTCCGCAGGATCGCCGTATTCGTCGGAGCCGCGGCGCTCGCCGGCGGTGCCGGCATCGGCGTCGCCGCGCAGGGCGACACCGGGCAGTCCGGCTCGACGCCTGGCATGACGCGCCCGGCCCAGGGTGGGCCTGGCGGCGGCGGCCCGGGTGGGGCCGGAGCTGGGGCTGCGCAGGGCCTCAGTGCACTCGCGGAAGCGCTTGGGGTGTCCGAGACCCGCCTGCGAGCCGCGATCGAGAAGACACGGCCGAGCGGTGACCCGGGCTCCGCAGCGGGCGGGCCGCCGGATCCGCTCCGACATGGCCGCGGCGCTTGCGAGCGAGCTGGGCATCTCGGAGGACAAGGTGCGTGTCCGCGCTCGAAGATGTGATGCCGGGCAGTAGCCGCCAGGGTGGCGTTCCGCCGGCCGGCTGGCGCGGCGCCCGGCGGTGGCACGCCCGGCGGTTCGGCGCCCGGCGGTGCGGCGCCCGATGGCAGCTCGTCCGGCAGCGGCGGCTCGTCAGGCGGTACCGCCTCGGGCACCCTGTCCTGACGAGATTTGGGCCATCGAGCGAGCGCCGAGCGTCGGCGTCAGATACCCGGCGGCTCGGTTGCGGCGAGCGGCGCGAAGGCGAGCATCGCCTGCACGCCGAGGCCGAGGTCGAGCCGCTCGCCGCTGTTCAGCGACACGCACGCGTCGGGCCGGCGGGTGTGCTGCAGCGGGAGCGGCCGGCCGCGCGGCCGCGGCGCACCCGTGGCGATGCGGCGGCCATCGCGGCGCGTGAACGTGAGCCGGCCTCCGGCGTGGCGGATGATCGTGTAGCCGCCCTCGTGCAACAGCCGGTGATGGTGGCTGCAGAGCTGAACGAGATTGTCGAGGTCGGTCGCGCCGCCGTTCGCCCAGTGCTCGATGTGATGCGCATCGACGAAGCGGCGGCTCGCGCAGCCGGGGAACCGACAGCCACCGTCGCGGGCGTTGAGCGCACGCCGTAGCGCGGGGGACAGCACGCGCGTCTTGCGACCGAGCCGCAGCGGCACTCCGTCACGTTCGAGCACCCGCACCAGCGAGGCGTCGCACGCTAGCCGCCGCGCGGTCTCGGCCGCGATCGGCGAGCCGTCGTCGAGCTCACACCGTCCACCGGCGTCGCCCTCCAGCGTCGCGGTGTCGACGTGCACCACCACCTGGTGCCGATCCGCCACGCCCCGCGAGCCCTGGGCGCCGGCCAAGAACGCGTCCGCGAGCACCAGCAACGCGTCCACCCGGGCCTCCCCGACCGTCCGCTTGGACGTTCCCGCGGGAACGTCCCGCGCGAGGTCATCGCCCGCGTCACGCGTTCCCGCGGGAACGTCGCTCCCGCCATTGCTCGCCTCGGGCTTGCGGTCCGGAACGTCCCGCTCGGCCAGCCGCTCCCGCGCCGCGTCCAGCGCAGCCATCAGCAGCGCGCCCTCCTCGGCGGGCAGCCGGCCGCGCACCAGCACGCAACCATCGTCGTCGTGCTCGAGCGTCAACCAGCGCTCCGGCCGCCCGCCCGCCGCCACACGCTCGACCGCCACGACTCGCCGGTGCGCGCGTACCAGGCGTTCCAGCTGCGCCGCCGTCGCGTGCTCCGCAAGCTCGAGGAGCTCTGCCTCGCGCTCCACGTTGTCTACGCGCGTCAGCGCCCGCACCTTCGAGTAGCTCAGCTTGCCCTCGCCGTACGCCGCGCGGATCGTGGGCAGCTCGCGCAGCCGCCGCGCGACCCGCACGTGCTCGCGCGCCGGACCACCCCACAACTTCATAGAGCCTGACCTCGGGAGTGCTGGATCCGAGCCGCGTTGGTGCGCTGTCGCTCAGGTCGTCGTCGTGCGTTCGGCGTCCGCACGCGGACGGTCGGCCGCCGGGAGCTGCACCGCGAACACGGCGCCGCCGCCGGGCGCGTTGGTGGCGGCGACCTCGCCGCCGTGGGCGTCGACGATCGCCGCCACGATCGCGAGGCCGAGACCAGCGCCGGCCTTGCCTCGCTCGCGGCCACCCTCGGCCCGCCAGAACCGCTCGAACAGCGCGTTCGGGTCGTCGATCGGGAGCCCCGGGCCGTGGTCACGCACCGCGAGCCGGACGCCACCGTCGTGGGCGGCGACGGACACCTCGATCGGCGTCCCAGCGGGCGTGTGCACGAGCGCGTTGCGCAGCAGGTTCGCGAGCACCTGGCGCAGCTGGTGCGCGTCGCCGAGGACCGTAGTCCCGAGATCGTCACCGGGAACGTCGAGAGCGATCTCGCGGTCCGGCGCGGTGGCGCGCGCGTCGTTGACGGCGTCGCCCGCCAGAGCGGCCAGGTCGACCGGCGCGTGCGGCGCCTCGGCGATCTCGTCGAGCCGTGCGAGCGTCAGGAGGTCCTCGACGAGGACGCCCATGCGCGCGGCTTCGTCTTCGATCCGTCCCATCGCCTTCTCGACCTCGGCCGGCTCGCGCGCGGCGCCCATGCGGAACAGCTCGGCGTACCCACGGATCGAGGCGAGCGGCGTGCGCAGCTCGTGCGACGCGTCGGCGATGAACCGGCGCAGCCGGTCCTCGCTCGCCTGGCGCTGCGAGAACGCCTGCTCGAGCCGGTCGAGCATCGCGTTCAGCGCGATCCCGAGCCGGCCGACCTCGCTGCGCGGATCCGTCGACTCGACGCGGTGCGAGAGATCGCCGCCGGCGATCGCGCCCGCGGTGTGGCCCATGCGGTCGAGCGGGAGCAGGCCGACGCGCACGACGACCCAGGCGACGAGGCCGAGCACGAGCAGCACGACAACGATGACAAGCGACTCGACCGCCAGAAGCCGGTTCAGCCGCTGGTCGGTCCCGCTCAGCGGCACCGCGACGACGGTGACGTAGCCGACGGCGATTGCGCTCCGCGTAGACGCGGTAGCTGCTGTCGTCGTTGCCCTTGCCGTGGGCCGTGAACGCGCGCCCGAGCGGCATGGCGGCCGGCAGCGCCGGGTTGGCGGTGATCTCCTGGTCATAGTCGAAGACGTGGGAGCCGACCACGTTCCCGTCGGGGTCGCGAAGCTGTCCGTAGGTGCCCGGCGGGAGCCCGCTTCCGGGCCGCGGCCCGCCCCCACCAGGATCCCTGGGCGCGCCGCCGGGGCCGCCGCCGCCGTCGCTGTCGGCGTCGCCACCGTGGATCCCCTCCTGCGCGAGCGCGCCGACGACGGCGGGCCCGGCGGTACGCGCCTGCTGGTCCACGCGATCGCGCTCGTACGAGCGCTGCTCGAGGTACGTGATGCCGCCGAGCAGCAGCAGCCCGACGCGCCGTCAGGGCGAGGAGCGCGGCCAGCAGCCGGGCGCGCAGCGACGCCATCAGGTCCGCGGCGGCCGGAGGGCGTAGCCCACGCCACGGACCGTCTGGATCAGCGGCGGCCCGTGGGCGTCGAGCTTCTTGCGTAGGTAGCTCACGTACGTCTCCAGCACGCGCGCGTCCCCGCCGAAGTCGTAGTCCCAGACATGCTCGAGCAGCTGCGCGCGGGTGAGCACGCGGCGCGGGTTCAGCAGCAGGTAGCGCAGCAGGCGGTACTCGGTCGCCGTCAGGTCGACCGGGGCTCCCGCCCGGACGACCTCGCGCGAGTCGTCGTCGAGCTCGACGTCCTCGAACGTCAGGCGGCTCGACTCCGGCTCGGCGAGACCGGCGCGGCGCAGGATCGAGCGGATGCGGGCGACGAGCTCCTCGAGGCTGAACGGCTTCGTCACATAGTCGTCGCCGCCGAGCGTGAGGCCGCGGATCTTGTCGTCGGTCGCGTCACGGGCGGTGAGAAAGATGATCGGGACCCGGTTGCGCTGGGCGCCGAGCCGCTGGGCGACGTCGAACCCCTCCATGTCGGGCAGCATGATGTCGAGCACGATCAGGTCTGGCCGGAAGCTGGAGACGGCCGCGAGCGCGTCCGTGCCGGTGCCTGCCGACTCGACCTCGAAGCCCTGGAAGCGCAGGGCCATGGTCACGACGTCGACGATGTTCGGCTCGTCGTCGACGACGAGCACGCGGTGAGCGGCAGCGGTCATCACGGTAAGTGTCGGGCCATGCTGTGAGAGCTTCCTTGGAGGTTCCTGAGAGATTCCTGAGAGCGGGATCCCTCCCAGGATGCTCTCAGCGATCGCCCAGGGACCGCGCGTACGTTCGTTGGCATGCACCTGTTCTGGATCACGAGCCGCGCCGCCGGCATCCTGGCGCTGCTGCTCTCGAGCGCCGCCGTGTGCGTCGGGCTGCTGATGAGCGGGCGGTACGTGCGGCGGCGCGGGCCGGACCTGCGCGTCACCCACGAGGCGCTCGCGATCGCGACGATGGTCGCGATCGCCGTCCATGCGGGAGCGCTGCTCGGCGATTCGTACATGTCCCCCAGCCTCGCGGACATCACGGTCCCGTTCGTGAGCTCGTTCAACCGGCTGTGGACGTCGGTCGGGATCGCGTGCGGCTGGCTGACGCTGATCCTGGGCCTCTCCTACTACGCCCGCGCGCGCATCGGCGTGCAGCGGTGGCGGCGGCTGCACCGGTTCACCGCGGTGGTCTGGCTCGCCTCGATCGCGCACGCGCTCGGCGAAGGCACCGACGCCGGGCAGGCCTGGTTCCTGCTCGGCGTGGGAGCGCTCGTCGTGCCGGCGTTCGTGCTGCTCACCGTCCGCACCAGCACCTCCACCACGAAGGGAGCCACGGCATGACCCCTGCCCACCCTCGCCTTGTCGCCCTGCAGCAGCGCGTCCTGCTGATCCGCCGGACGGTCGTCGCGGCCGCCGTCGCCGCGTTCATCGCGCTGTTCTCGACGATCTACGTCCAGATGGCGTCCGGGAACGACCCGGCGCTCGCGACGACGACTCCGAGCGCGACCACGTCCGGGACCGACAACTCGGCGACCACGACAACCGACGAGCCCGCCGCTGTCACCACGGGACAGTCATGACCGAGGCGGGCGAGTCGTTCGCCTGCTTCGGCTCGACCTGCTCCGTGTTCGTAATCGGCGACGGCGCGCGCGAGGCCGTCGCGGACGCGCGGCGCAGCCTGCTCGACTGGCACGCGCGGTTCACCCGCTTCGAGCCTGCGAGCGAGTTGTCACGACTGAACGCCGATCCGCGCGCGACGGTGCCAGTGACCCCACTGATGGCGCGGCTCGCCGCCGCCACGTCCGCCGCCGCCACGCTGACCGGTGGCCTCGTCGACGCGACGCTGCTGGCCGAGATCGAGCAGGCCGGCTACACGAAGGACCTGCCGACCTCGGTCCCGCTCGCCGACGCGCTACACCGCGCCCCGCCCCGGCGCGCCGCCCGCCCGCACCCGCGCGCCGACGCCAACGCCGACCAGCTCACCGTCGATTTCGACACCCTGACCGTCCACCGTCCGCCCGGCCTCAAGCTCGACTCCGGCGGCCTCGCGAAGGGCCTGTTCGCCGACGCCCTGGCCGAGACGCTCGCCGCCTGCCAGGGCTTCGCCGTCGACTGCGGCGGCGACGTGCGCATCGGCGGCCCCGCCCGCCAGGTGCACGTCACGAGCCCGTTCGACGGCCGCGTCGTGCACACGTGGCGGCTCGCGGACGCCGGCGTCGCCACCAGCGGCATCGGCCGGCGGAGCTGGCTCGACGGCAGCGGCGAGCCCGCCCACCACCTGCTCGACCCCGCGACCGGGCGGCCCGCGTTCACCGGCGTCGTGCAGGCCACCGCCGTGGCGCCGACCGCGCTCGAGGCCGAGGCCCGCGCGAAGGCGGCTGTCCTCGCCGGGCCCGCGCAGGCGGCGGACTGGCTCCCCCACGGCGGTGTCGTCGTGCTCGACGACGGCCGCGCCGTGCTCGTTCCCTGATCGTCTTATCCCCGCGTTACGGGCCGTCCGCGAGGATGCGCGGCATGTCCCGCCGCGTACGCCGCATCATCACGCTCGCCGTGGTGCTGGTCGTCGTCGTGCTCGGCGGCGCGTTCGCCGTGTTCTTCCTGGGCGGCGACGCGCCGCCTCCACCGAGCCTGTCGAACGACGAGGCGGCGGCGACCAGCGAGCCGGCGGCTACGGCCACCCCCGCGGCCGGTCGGGTCGTCGTGGACCGTCAGCACCGGCGGCGAGACGTTCGTCGGCTACCGCGTCCGCGAGGAGTTCGCGAGCATCGGCGTCAAGGACGCCGTCGGCCGCACGCCCGATGTCAGCGGCTCGGTCGACGTCGAGGGCGACACGATCACGGCCGCGAAGCTCCAGGCCGAGCTGTCGACGCTCGTGTCCGACGAGGCGCGGCGCGACGACGCGCTGCGCAGCCGAGCGATCGAGACCGATCGCTTTCCGACCGCCGACTTCGAGCTGACCGCGCCGGTCAAGCTCTCGCGGAGCAAGACGGCGGTCGCCGGCAAGCTGACCGTGCACGGCCAGACCCGGCCGATCGAGGTCACGCTGCGGTCGCAGCGGATCGGCAACTCCACGATCGAGCTGGCCGGCTCGGCGCCGATCGCGTTTGCAGACTTCGGCGTCGAGCCGCCGAGCGTGGCCGGGGTCGTGACGGTCGAGGACCACGGGGTGCTCGAGTTCAAGATCCGCCTCCGACCCGTCGCGTAGGCAAGCGCGACAGCACGCGCCCCGCGATGCCCGCCTCGGTCTCGCGACCGTACGCATCGCTCGGGCTGCCGCTGGTGAGAACGGCGAGCGAGATGCGCGTGCCGTCGCGCTGCAGCAACGCGACCTGGTGCGCGATGGCGGTCCGCCAGCCGCCCTTGAACATGATCGCGAAGCCGCGCTCCTTGGCCACCGGCGCGATGCCCCAGCGCTGCGAGGAGGTGATCGAGCCCAGCAGGTGGCGCAGGTAGGCGCGGTGTCGCCGCGGCGCCAGCCGGTCGATCCGCAGGAACAGCCGCGCCTGGTCGCCGGCCGTGATCTGGGCGTCGGCCCAGTTGCCGACGTCGGCGAAGCGGGTCATGTGGGCCGCGCGCGCGACGCTGCGGAGCCCGGCGCCGCCGACGCGGCGGTAGACCGTGCTCGCCGCGTTGTTGTCGGAGACGGTGATCATCGGTCCCAGCAGCGCCCGTTCGCTCGTCGTCAGGCGACGGTGGCGCGCGTCGCGCACGACCGCGAGCGCGAGCATCGCCTTCACCACGCTCGCGGACGGGAAGCGACGGTCGACCTGCACGCCACGGACCGCCCCGCCCGGCCGCAGGACGGCGAAGGCGACGGTGCCGGCCCGGCGGCGCGCCCAGTCGCGCGCCTCCTCGATCCCTCCCCACGCGACGAGGTGCGGCTCGGCGGTCGGCGGGATCGCAAGCCGCGCAACCGACGGCCGCGCCTGGGCGGCCGCAGCGCCGAGCACCGCGAACACCACCACCGCCGCGCCCACGGCGGCGGCCGTGTGCATCAGTCCTCGGCGAGGCGGCCGAGCGTGTGCATGGCGTCGCGCAGGGCGGGATACAGCGACGCATAGACCGCGTACAGCTCGTCGTAGCGGCGCGCGCGCTCCGGATCGGGCTCGGTGACCTCGTCGCGCAGGCGCACGCGCGCGCCGGCGTCCTCAACGTCCGCGAACACGCCCGCGGCAACGCCGGCGAGCAGGGCGGCGCCGTACGCCGGCCCCTCGTCGATCAGCGTGCGCCGGACCGGGCGGCCGTAGACGTCGGCCTGAAGCCCCAGCCACAGCGGCGAGCGGGCGCCACCGCCGACGGCGCGCAGGTCGTCGTCCGGGGTGCCGAGACCGCGCATCACCTCGAGGCCGTCGCGCATCGAGAACGCGACGCCCTCCATCACCGCGCGCGTCATGTGCGCGCGGCCGTGCCGCACCGTGAGGCCGACAAAGCCGCCGCGCGCGTGCGGGTCCAGGTGCGGGCTGCGCTCGCCGGTGAGGTAGGGCAGGAACACGAGCCCCTCGGCGCCGGGCTCGACCGCGGCCGCCTCGCCCACCAGCGTCTCGAAGTCGGCGCCGCCGCCGAGCCGCTCGCGCCACCAGCTCAACGAGCCGCCGGCGGAGAGCGTCACGGCCATCAGGTGGAAGGCGCCCGGCACGGCGTGGCAGAACGCGTGCACGCGGCCGGACGGGTCGCGCGCGAACTCGTCGCGGTGCGCGAACAGGACGCCGCTGGTGCCGATCGAGGTCGAGACCGACCCCTCGCGCACGACGCCGACGCCGACCGCCGCCGCGGCGTTGTCGCCGCCGCCGGCGGCGACCGGCAGGCCGCGCGGGAGCCCGAGCTCGTCGGCCACGTCGTCACGCAACGTGGCTGTCACCTCGGGGCCCTCGTAGACCTTCGGCAGCCACGCGCGCGGGATCTCGAGCGCGTCGAGGATCTCGTCCGACCAGTCGCGCGCGCGCACGTCGAGCAGCAGCGTGCCGGAGGCGTCCGAGGCGTCGGTCGCGCGCTCGCCCGTGAGCTCGAGCCGCACGTAGTCCTTCGGCAGCAGCACGCTCGCAACGCGCGCGTACGCGTCCGGCTCGTGGTGGCGCAGCCACAGGATCTTCGGCGCCTGGAAGCCCGTGAGCGCGGGATTGCCCGCCAGCTCCAGCAGCCGCTCGGCGCCGACGCGCTCGGTGATCTCGTCGCACTCGGCCGCGGTCCGCTGGTCGTTCCACAGCAGCGCCGGGCGGATGACCGCGCCGCTCGCGTCGAGGAACACGGACCCGTGCATCTGGCCTGTGAGGCCGAGGCCGACGATCTCGTCCGACGTAGCCGCGGCCACCTCCGCCAGCACCTTCTTCGCCGCCTGCCACCAGTCGGCCGGGTCCTGCTCGGTCCACCCCGGCCGCGGGGTCAGCAGCTCGTGTGGCGCGTTCGCCTCGGCGACGAGCTCCCCTTCGGTGGTGACGGCGAGCGCCCGTGTTCCGCTGGTGCCGACGTCGAGTCCGAGGAGGATCACGGGCGGCAGCCTACGGATTTCACGCCCGCAGCACCCCGAAGTAGCCGAGTCGCGAGCCGACCCGCCGCTCGAATCGCAGCCCGACCGCCTCGCCATGGCGCCGAAGCGAGCGCTCGGTGACCATGTGCGGGTCGACGAACAGCTCGCCGACCACGAGCCGGCCACCCGGCCGCAGTACGCGCCGGACCTGGCGCAGGGCAGCTTCCTGGTCCGGGATCTCGCCGAGCACGGTGACGAGATAGGCGGCGTCGAAGGTCCCGGGCGGATACGGCAGCTCGCGCGCGTCCCCGAGGGAAGGGCGGAGGTTGTCGAGGCCGTCGGCGCGGGCCCGGCGCATCGTGTGGTCGAGCATCTCCTGCTGGAGGTCGAACACGTGCAGCCGCCCGGTCGCGCCGACGCGGTGCGCCACCGGCAGCGTGTAGTAGCCCGTGCCGGGGCCGATCTCGAGCACCGCGTCGCCCGGCTGCGGCGCGAGCGCCTCGAGCAGCCGTGCGCGCGTGATCAGCGGATGCGGGGCCTGGACCCAGAACCGCTGGCTGTACGGGCAGGCCGACGGATGGCCGCGCCACCACAGCGCCGCCGCGAGCGCGCCACCCGCCGCAGCGCCGGCTGTGACCACGGCTCCCCGGTTCACATCCGAAACCTTTCCACAAGGATCGGCGGCGATGTGCGTTAGAGCGCACATGAGACTTCGGCTCGCCACCGCCATCGCCGTCGCCGCCATAGCGGCGCTGCCCGCCACCGCCTCCGCCGCCGACGTGCCGGCCGGCGCCGCGTGGTCGCAGGCGACCTTCCCGTCGACGGACGGCGTGCAACTCCATGCCGACATCCTGCGGCCGAAGAACCTCGCGGCGACCGACAAGACGCCGGTGATCCTGTCGATCGGCCCGTACTTCAACCACTCCGGCCAGACCGGCCCGGCCGGACCGGTCGAGGGGACGACGTACGATCCGCTCGGCCCGTCGACGGGCCCCTCGGAGCGGTTCTACGACTTCGTCGACGGCGCCCGGCTGATGGAGCGTGGCTACACGTTCGTGATGGTCGACCTGCGCGGCTTCGGCGGATCGAGCGGCTGCCTGGACTGGGGCGGAGCGGGCGAGCAGGCCGACGTCGTGGCGGCCGTCAAGTGGGCGGCGTCGCAGCCGTGGTCGACCGGCAGCGTCGGCATGTACGGCAAGTCCTACGACGGCGTCACCGGGCTGATCGGCGTCAACAAGCGCCCCGCGGGCCTGAAGGCCGTCGTGTCGCAGGAGCCGGTCTACGACCTCTACCGGTACCTCTACGGCGACGGCATCCGGCGCGTGAACTCGCTGCTCACTCCGGCGCTGTACGACCTGATCGACGCCACACCGGGGCCGCTGGGCGACACGCCGACGAACCCGGGTTACAACTCAGGCGGCGCCAATGACACCGTGCGGCCGGGTTGCAAGGCGGCCAACTGGGCCGACCAGGCCGGCAACAACGACCACTTCTCCCCCTACTGGCGCGCGCGCACCCTGATCCCGGGCGCCGCCGGGTCGGACGTCCCGCTGTTTCTCACCCAGGGGCTGACCGAGAACAACACGGTCGCCGACGGGACGGCGCAATACCTGCGCAACCACACCGGCTACGAGCGGGCCTGGCTCGGCCCGTGGGAGCACGTGCGCGGCAACGAGACCGACGAGAGCGGCCGCCTGAAGATGGGTCGCGCCGGATGGTTCGACGAGGTCATGCGCTTCTACGCCCGCTTCCTCAAGGGCACCGAGCCGGCGGTCGCCGACCCGCAGGTGGCCGTGCAGACCAACGATGGCGTCTGGCGTGCCGAGGCGGCGTGGCCGCCGGCCGACACAGGCGAGTTCACCAGCGCGCTGCGCACCGGCACCTACACGGACGACGGCACGGCCGAGGCAACCGGCTCGAGCGCCACGACGGGCGTGTGGACGATCTCCCCCCCGCTTCCGTATGACGCGCACCTGTCGGGGTCCGGGAAGGCCGTCGTCGACGTGTCGACCGCGTTGCCGGACGCGAACCTCGTGCTCGACGTCTACGACCTCGACGCAACCGGCTCCGGCCCGCTGATCACCCGCCAGGGGCACCTGATCCGCTCGAGCGGCCCGATCGCGATCGATCTGTGGTCCGCGGACTGGAAGCTCCAGCCCGGCCACCGGATCGCGGTCCGCGTCACGGACGCCAATGCGGACTGGTGGCTGCACGCACCGACGAAGCAGACCGTGACCGTGCACGGCGGGTCGATCACGCTGCCGTTCTTGAGCCAGGCGCGGACGCAGACGATCGCCGGCGACCCCGGCACGCAGCTCAGCTCCTACCTGGCGCAGCGGGTGACGGTGCCCGCGGCGACGCTCCAGAGCGCGCAATCGCCGGACTTCGCACTTCCGCCGCGGATGACTCCGTAGCGCAGACGGCCCGCAGTCACGCCAACCGTCAGGGACGACGGTTGGCGTGATTGTTAGCTCGCCTCGGCGACCAGCGCCTCGACGTCGAATTCGTCGTCGATCGCCATCGCGATGTGGCCGTCATCGTCGCGCGGCCACTCTTCGACCGGCCGATCCCACGCGAGCTCGACGTCGTTGCCGTCGGGATCGCTGATGTAGACGGCCAGATGCGTGCCGTGATCGGCGAGCTGGCGCAGCGGCCAGTCCGCCTCGCGCAGCCGCATGACGGCGTCGCCGAGCGCCGCGCGCGTCGGGTAGTTGAGCGCGACGTGATGCAGACCGGTCACGCCGTCAGGCTGCGGCGGCCCACCGGCGGACTTCCAGGTGTTGAAGCCGAGGTGATGGTGATAGCCGCCGGCTGACAGGAAGAGGATGTCGCCGGTCGTGCCCCAGCCGGGGACGTCGCGCGCCTCGAACACGACGTCGAAGCCGAGCACGTCGACGTAGAAGGCGCGAATCCGGTCGATATCCGCGGTCCGCAGGTGCACGTGCCCGACGCGCACGCCGGGATCGATCGGCCGCACCGACCGGGAGCGTGGAGTGAGGTTGCCTTGAAGAAGTCCCATCCACGACATCATGATGGGCGCGTGAGCGCACTCGAATTCCGTGAACGACCGGCGGCCGGCGAGGCCGAGGGCCTGGTAATCCTGCACCACGGCCGCGGCGCCGACGAGCACGACCTGCTCGGTCTCGCGGACGTGCTCGATCCCGAGCGTCGCCTACACGTCGTGACCCCGCGCGGGCCGCTGACGGTGCCCGGCTGGCCGGGCCATCACTGGTACGTCGTCCCGCGTGTCGGCTACCCGGATCCCGACACGTTCGACGCCGCCTACCGGCGGCTGGCGGACTTCCACGACGAGCTGTGGGAGCGTACCGGCGTCACCCCGGAGCGCACCGTCCTCGGCGGCTTCTCGATGGGCTCGGTGATGAGCTACGCGCTCGGTCTCGGGCCGAACCGGCCGGCGCCGGCCGGGATCCTCGCGTTCTCCGGATTCGTGCCCACGGTCGAGGGCTGGCAGCCGTCGCTCGCGGATCGCGAGGGCCTGCGCGCGTTCATCGCGCACGGGCGCAACGACCCGATCATGGAGGTCTCGTTCGCACGCGCGGCACGCGATCTCCTGGAGGGCGCCGGATTGGCCGTCGAGTACCACGAATCCGACGCGGGGCACCACATCGACCCCGCCCACGTGCCCGCCGCGGTCGGCTGGCTCCGCGACACCCTTCGCGCGCCCGCGTAACCGCCTCAAGCCGCCTCACCGCGGGCCGATCAGCAGGGGAATGGGTCTGTTCCACAAGATGCTCCCAGTTGCGGGAGTGCTCGCTGCGCTTGCCGTGCTGGACATGTTGCGCCCCAACCTCGAGTTCCATGCGGTCATCAGCCTCGTGATCACCGCCACCGGCGCGGTGTGGGTCGCGATCGGCGTGTCGCGCCACCTGCCCGGCCGCCTCGGCCTGATCCTGCTGGCGGCGGCCACGCTCAACCTCGCTGCGATCGCCGCGTGGCTCGCGCCGGTGCTGGTCGGCGGCGACGCGACGCTCGCGCAGCCGTCGATCGCCGACGTCGGCTGGCTGATCGGCGAATCGCTAGTTGCCGCCGCGCTGTTGTACGCGCTCACCCGCCGCGAGCAGCCCCGGTTCGTCTTGCTCGACGTCGCGACGATCGCCGCCGCCCTCGGCCTGCTCGCCGCGATCGGCCTGATCGGCCCCAACATCGTCGCGAGCACCGCAACGAGCGCGGTACAGGTCACGCAGGTCTGCTACGTGGTCTCCGACATCCTCATCGCGTCGATGGTCCTGCGAGTGCTGCTCGCCCCGGCCGGCCGCCCGCCGGCGTTGTGGCTCCTCACCGCCGCAGGCGCAGGGCTCGTGGTGTCCGACTTCGCCTGGATCTGGCTGACGATGTCGGGCACCTACGTGCCGGGCGCGTGGGCCGACGTCGGCTTCCTCGTCCAGCCGCTGCTGCTCGGCCTGGCGGTCCTGCATCCGTCGGCGCGGCGTCTCGGCGTCGTCGAGGCGCGTCATGACGTGGAACTCCGCACGTCCGGCATCGTCCTGCTGGGCGTCGCACTCCTGATCGCCCCGCTGTTGCGCGGCGCGCACCACTTCTTTCCCGGGTTCCTCGACATGGATGACACGCTCGCAAGCAGCCTCGCGATGGTCGGCGGCGGGGCGTTGCTCGCCGCCCTCGTGCTCCTTCGCTTCGTCTTCCTGCTGCGCCGCGCGCGGCGGCTCGCCGTCGCGACGACCGTCACGCTGGACGACCGCACCCGGCTGCTGAGCGAGTCACAGTCACGCTACCGCTCGCTCGTCGAGCAGCTTCCGGCCATCACGGTGGTGTTCACGCTCCGCGACGACGGGACCGTGCAGCCCGTCTACGTGAGCCCGCAGACCGACGTGATCCTCGGCGTCAGCCCCAGCACCTGGCTGGCCGATTTCAACTCGATCATGCGGCGCATCCACCCGGACGACCGTCCGCGGATCAGCGGCGTGCTCGACGACCTCTTCGGCGGCGCCGCGACGGCCCCGATCGAGTTCCGGGCGACGCGCGCGGACGGCGACGAGATCTGGCTCAGCGACGTCGGCGCCGTGGCCACCGACCACGCCGCCGGACGCCAGATTCAGACGCTGCTGTTCGACATCACCGATGCCAAGCGCGCTCAGGCCGAGTCCGAGGCGATGGAGCTGGAGCTGCGCCTCGGCCAGAAGCTCGAAGCGGTCGGCGAGCTCGCCGCCGGCATCGCGCACGAGATCAACACGCCGACGCAGTTCGTCGGCGACACGGTGCGCTTCCTGCGCGAAGCCTTCGTGGACCTGATGCAGCTCCAGGACATCCAGACCGAGCTGCACGCGGCCGCCGAGGCGGGGGACGTGACGCAGGAACTGCTCAAGCGCGTGCGCGAGGCCGAGGACGCCGCCGATCTCGACTATCTCCGGAACCGCGTGCCGGGCGCGTTCGATCGTGCCGAGGAGGGCATCACGCGCGTCGGCGCGATCGTCAGCGCGATGCGCGACTTCGGGCATCCGCCGACGGCCGACCGCGCGCCGGTGCAGCTCAACGACGCGCTGCGCAACACGCTCGTGGTCGCGATGAACGAGTACAAGTACGTGTCCGATGTCGAGACCGACCTGGGCGACCTGCCCGAGGTGGTCTGTAACGGCGGCTCGATCAACCAGGTCTTCCTGAACCTGATCGTCAACGCCGCGCACGCGATCGCCGAGCGCGGCCCCGAGCGCGGGGCGATCAAGATCCGCACCGTGGTCGACGGGGCCGATGTCGTGGTCAGCTTCGCCGACACCGGCACCGGCATCTCCGACGACGTCGCCGCGCGCATCTTCGACCCCTTCTTCACCACCAAGGAGGTCGGGCGCGGCACCGGCCAGGGCCTCTCGATCACCCGCTCGCTGGTCGTCGACCGCCACGGCGGGGCGATCACGTTCGACACCAAGCTCGGCGAGGGGACCACATTCCACGTGCGGCTGCCGATCGACCGCGATGCGGCACCGGCGCGCGTGGCCGCATGATCCGCGTCCTCTTCGTAGACGACGAATCGCACGTGCTCGAGAGCCTGCGCGACGCGCTGCGCCCGTGGCGGCGCGAGCTCACGATGGCGTTCGCGGCCGACGGCCCGGCGGCGCTCGAGGCGGTCGCACGCGAGCCGTACGACGCCGTCGTCAGCGACATGCGGATGCCGGGTATGGACGGCGCCGAGCTCCTGCGCGAGGTCCAGCGCGTGCAGCCGGCGACCGTGCGGATCGTGCTCTCGGGATACGCCGAGACCGAGTCCGTCGCCCGCGCGGCGACCGTCGCCCACCGTTTCCTCAGCAAGCCTTGCGACGTCGACGAGCTGGTCAGCGTGATCGGTCGCTCGTGTGCCATCAACGCGCTGGTCGAGCAGGACGAACTGCGCGACGCCGCCAGCGGCACCGGTCGGCTGCCGAGCGTGCCGCGGCTGTATTCCGAGCTGACGACGCTGATGCGCGACCCGGACGCCAGCATCGGGGACGCCTCCCGTCTCGTCGAGCAGGACGCCGCGATGACGGCGAAGGTGCTGCAGCTCGCGAACTCCGCGTTCTTCGGTCGGGCCCGCCAGGTCTCGGACCTGAGCGACGCGATCGCCTACCTCGGCCTCAACACTTTGAAGGCGCTCGCCCTGTCGGCGGACGCGATGGAGGCGTTCAAGCCCACGCGCCCGATCCCCGGCTTCTCGATCGAGCGCCTGCAGGCGCACACCGGGCTGACCGCGCGGATCGCGCGCCGGCTCGTGCAGGCCGGCTGCGACGGCGACAGCGCGATCGCCGCGGCGCTGATCCACGACGTCGGGATCCTCGTGCTCGCCTCCCGCGCGCCCGACTACCTCGCCCGCGTGCTCGAGCGTGCCGAGAACGAGGACCGCGCGCTGTTCGAGGTCGAGCAGGAGGAGCGCGGCTTCACGCATGCGGACGTCGGCGCGCACCTGCTCGGGCTCTGGGGCCTCCCGCCCGCGATCGTCGAGGCCGTCGCGTACCACCATCGCCCCGCCGCCGCGCACGGCCCGACGATGGACGCGATCACGGCGGTCCACGTCGCGAGCGTCCTCGCCGACGAGCGCGTCCTCAAGCTCGACCTGGACCACCTCGAGCGCATGGGCGTGTCCGACCAGGTGATCGCGCGCTGGCGCGAGATCGCCGCCGCCGAGCAGGAGGAGGACCGATGAACCCGCGGATCCTGTGTGTGGACGACGACACGAACGTGCTCGAGTCGCTGCGCGACAGCCTGCGCCGGCGGTTCGATGTGGTGGGCTGCACCAACGGCTTCGAGGCGCTCAAGATGCTGGTCGCGGAGCGGTTCCCGGTCGTCATCTCCGACATGCGGATGCCGCTGATCGACGGCGCCAGGTTCCTCACGCTCGCACGCGAGCACGCGCCCGAGACCGCACGGATCCTCCTCACCGGCCAGTCGACGCTCGACGAGGTGGTCGCGACCGTCAACGACGGCCAGATCTTCCGCTTCCTCCTAAAGCCGTGCCCGACGCCCGACCTGGTGGCGGCGATCGACGCCGGGATTGCCCACCACAAGGAACTGGCGGCCCGCGCCATGGATTCGAACGGCGGCGTGGTCCGGGCGATGACGGCGATGGCGGCGGCCGTCGACCCGACCGCGTCGGCGCGGGGCGAGCGCATCCGACGCATCGCAGTGGACCTCTCCAAGGCGCTCAAGGTCACCTACGGGGACGCGATCGGACGCGCCTGTG
Source organism: uncultured Solirubrobacteraceae bacterium (assembly GCA_963792385.1). Classification (GTDB taxonomy): domain Bacteria; phylum Actinomycetota; class Thermoleophilia; order Solirubrobacterales; family Solirubrobacteraceae; genus DASSUW01. The sequence continues at coordinate 1,500,353 of CAWBVZ010000007.1, forward strand.
AGCTGTCGCAGCTGGGCGCCATCGCGTTGCAGCGCGACACGCTCGCGCAGCTCGCGAGCGTGCGCCCGCTGAACGCCGCGCAGGGGGCCGAGCTCGAGCGCCTGCCCGAGATCGCAGCCTCGTTCCTGGAAGGCATCCCGAGCCTCGCGAGCGAGCGCGCGCTGCTCGCCCACTTCGCGAACCCGCTGGTGCCGACGACGCCCGGCTCGGTCGGCACACCGCTCAGCGGCCGGATCGCCCGCGTCGCGTTCGACTACGACGTCCTGCAGCTGCAGCGCGTGCCCGACGACCAGCGGCTCAACCAGATGCGCGCACGGACCGGGCGCTATGACGCCGCGGTGATCGACAAGTTCGAAGACATTCTCGAGGACTAGGACTCGCCCGTCATCAGGACGAGCAGGATCCCGGCGCCGGTGGCGTCGAGGGCCGTCGTGGTGCGTGGGTCGGCCTCGACGATGTGCCGGAACGGTTGCATCTGATCGGCGTGCGAGATCGCGTTATCGGCGACGATCAGCCCGCCCGGCCTGATCACGCGGGCGAGATCCGGCCAGTAGCCCGGGTACTGCGGGCGCTCGGCGTCGAGGAACACGACGTCCCAGGCGGCGTCGGGCGAGTCGCGCAGCGCGTTCGCCGCATCACCGGTGCGGAGCTCGACGACGCCGTCGAGGCCCGCCCGCGCGAGGTTCTCCCCTGCGTCCCGGCTCCGGCCGGCGTCGAGCTCGACGCTGACGAGCCGCCCGCCCGTCGCCGCGAGCGCCTCGGCCAGCCACACCGTCGACACCCCGTTCGAGGTGCCGAGCTCGAGCACGTCGCGCGCACCGAGCGCCCGCATGAGCAGGTTGAGCAGCGCGCCCGACTCGGGCTCGAGGTTGCGCAGGCGGTCGAGCCGGTCGGGCTGGGCGGCGTCGAAGCGCCGCCCAGCCTCGTGCAGATCGCTCAGCAGGCGCTGAACGGAGTCGCGCATCTGCTTAGTCCCGGTCCGAGAGATCCTTGATCCGGATGTTCCGGAACGAGACGACGTCGTTGTCACCGCCGTGCGACTGCAGCCCGATGTAGCCGACGAGACCGCGCGAATCCGAGCCGGGATCGTGCGGCCGGCCGGGGAACGGCAGGCCTGGGACGTTCTCGAACTCGTTGATGACCGCGCCGTTGCGGACGACCGTGTAGTGCTGGCCGACGACCTTGATCTCGAGGTCGTTCCAGACACCCTTCGCGGTCGGGTGCGAGTGCGCGCTGTCGATGTCGGCGAAGCCGTAGATCGAGCCGGTCTTGCGCGGGTCGAACGGCTCCCCGTCCGGCGAGTCGTTGATCTGGATCTCGTGGCCGCAGTTGACGGCGACCCAGCCCGCGTTGTTCTGCTCGTTGCCGTCGAAGGTGGTCGGGCAGCCGGGCACCGGCGGATGCGGCGCCGGGAAGCGGACCTGTACGCCGCTGTTGGCGCGCTGGTCAGCGTCGGGCGCGTCGTCGCGGAACTGCAGCTTGAGCGAGAAGTCGCCGTATGGCCGCGCGGCGTACCAGAACACGCCAAGGCCCGGAGCGCCGCCCGGCCCGGACTTCACCGTGCCGTCGCGCTGGAGCGTCATCGACGAGCCGCCCGCGTAGCGCCAGCGCTCGAAGCAGCGCCGGCTGCCGTCCAGGATCGTCTCGTAGCCGCCGCGCTCTGAGCCGCAGCGGTCCTTGTGGCCGTGCGAGCCGTGATGCCCGCGCTTGCCGTGATGCCCGTGCCCGGTCTTGGCCGCGGCCGGTATGGCCGCCAGGGCGATCAGCGCCGCGAGTCCGAGCAGCGCAACGATTTTCCGCATGGTTCCTCCCATCCGCCGGTGGGTGCCTCCGCCCGCCAGGCTACCGCGCCGCCCGTGCGCTCCGTACCGCGCCGCAGCCTGCCGATAAGTGGAGCATGGGAGATGCCGGGACATGGCTGTGCCCGACGCAGCTGCACCGTGAGCGGCTGCTCGAGATGGAGCGCAAGCTCGCGCGGCCGCGTGCCGTCATGTACGGGTCGCTCGCCGTCGCATTCCTCATCGGCATCCCGTGGATCGGCTCGTGGACGCTGATCCCGCTTGCCGGAGCGATCCTGACGTACGCCGCGCTGAAGCCGCGGATCGCGACCAGTGAGCGCCCCGAGTACGTCATTGCCGCGACCGTCGTCATCGCGCAGATCCTGATCGGGATCGGCATCGTGCTCAGCGGGGGCCCGCACAGCCCGGTGATCGCCATGCTCCTCCTGCCGATCGTGACGCTGCCCGCGCGCTTCTCGGCCCCGGGGGTCTGGGCCGGGCTCGGCGTGACGATCGTCGTGCTGCTGCTCTCCACCGTCGCGGTGGCTCCGGCCGACCTCGCCGCCGATCCCACGTACACGCTGGTCGGCCTCGCAACGGCGATCGGGCTCGCCGCGTTCGCACAGGCGCTGATGCGCGCGGAGATGGAGCAACGCTCCGAAGCCGTCCTCGACCCGCTCACGGGTCTGCTCAACCGCAAGGCGCTTGCCAGCCGCTTCGACGAGATCGCGCAGCAGGCCGCGCTCACCGGCGCGCCGGTATGCCTGATCGCATGCGATCTCGACCGCTTCAAGCAGGTCAACGACGCGCACGGCCACGATCGCGGCGACGCCGTGCTCAAGGACGCCGCGTACGTGCTGCGCAAGCACCTGCGCTCGTTCGAGCTGGCCTACCGGCTCGGCGGCGAGGAGTTCCTGATCGTGCTCCCGGGCGTCGGACTGGATGAGGGCGTAGCGATCGCAGGGCGCGTCTGCGCCGGTCTCGAGGACGCGCGGCCGGGCGGCCTCGCGGTCACCGCGTCGTTCGGCGTGGCGGCCGCGAGCGGCGCCGAGGTGGCGTTCGAGCTCGCTGTTCCGCGAGGCGGACGCCGCGCTCTACGAGGCCAAGCGGGCCGGGCGCAACCGCGTCGTGGCCGCCGGCGCTCAGGCGCCCGTAGCGCCCGTGGCGCGCGCGGCCTAGCCGCAGTGCAGCAGCACGAGTGAGCGGCGGCCTCGGCGGAGGTCAACTGCGCTGGGTGGGGAAGCGGTGGATTTCGGCCGCGACCGCGGGTCCTTGGCGCTTTCACGGCGCATATCGCCGTAAAGGCGCCAACCATGTGGGTTTCGCACCAATCGTCGCGTCTCCAAACCGCGCGTGGTGAGTTTCCGTCCTCTGGCGTGGGTTTCGCACCAACCGGGGCAGCGCGGCCGCACGATTGGGGCGAAACCCACACTCGCGGACCCGCCACACCCGCCAACGGACGCTCACTCCCCCACCCAGCGCAGTTGACGTTCGTGGCGCCCGTGGCGCGTCAGGCCTAGCCGCCGAGCGCGGCCTGCAGCGTCTCGCGTGCGATCGGCGCCGCGGCCGTGCCGCCGAAGCCGGCGCCGACGAGCATCACCGCGACAGCGACGCGCGGCCGCTCGGCCGGGGCGAAGGCGACGAACCACGCGTCGGCGTCCTTGGGATCGCTCGAGTTCGGGCGCAGCTCTGCGGTACCGGTCTTGCCGGCGACCTGCACGCCGGAGAGGGCGGCTGCCGTCCCGGTGCCGGAGCGGACGACGTCGATCATCATCGAGCGCACCTGGTGGGCGACCCGCGCCGATACCGCGCGACGCCGGATGATGCGGTCGAGCGTGGTGATCCGCGGCCGCGCGCGGCGGCCGCCGGTGGCGATCGTCGCGCCCACGCTCGCCATCGCCAGCGGCGTGGCGAGGTCGCGGTCCTGCCCGATCGCCGCGGCGCCGACGGCGAGGCTGTCCTTGAGGTCGGCGGCGGCCGAGATCGTGCTCGCCTTCGCCTCCGGGATCCTCGTCTCCTCGTTGAACCCGAATGCGCGCGCGGCGGCGACGAGCCGGCGCGCACCGACCTTCGCGCCGAGCGGAGCGAACACCGAGTTGCACGACTCCGCGAACGCCTCCTGCAGCGTCCCGCCGCAGGCCTCGCCGCCTGCGTTGCGCAGCGCGACTCCCGACAGCGTCGCGGCGGTGCGGACGGGATACGTCGTCGACGGGGTCGCGACGCGGTGCTGGAGCGCAGCGGCGGTCGTGATGATCTTGAACGTCGACCCGGGTGGCTGGGGAGCGGAGACGGCGAGCCCCGCGAGCGCCGTCACGGCGCCGTCGCGCGGCCGGATCACGGCGATGCCGCCGACCTTGCCGCCGAGCGCAGCGGCCGCAGCCCGTGACAGCGCAGGGTCGATCGTCGTGCGCACCGGGCGGCCCTTCCTGGCCCGCGTGCGGGCCACGACCCGCTCCCCGAACAGCAGCCGCGCCGACGGGTGGCCCTCGAGCCGGTCGGCGTAGCGCTTCTGCAGGCCGGCCGCGATCGCCGTCCCCTCCAGTCGCGACCCGTCGGCGGCGAGCAGCGCCCCATGCCGCGGCGCCGGCCCGGCGCGCCGTACGACGGCCTCGTCGCTGCGCAGTCCCGGAAGGCGGAGCGCGAAGCTCCAGTCGATGCCCGCGTCGTCGCCGGTTCCGGAGACCCGCAGCGACATCGTGCCGCGCAGCGTCCCGAAGATGTCGGTCCTGACCGCCACCGGCAGCGCGATCCGGCCGTCGCGCTCGGAGCCGAGCGTGCCGACCTTCACCGCCCGCACGCCGGCGGCGCGGTTGGCGTTGCGATAGGCCGTCGCGAACCGCTGCGCGGGCGTGGTCGCCTGCGCGCGCGGACTCAGCGCCCGCCACATCGCCGCGTGGTCGCCGCTCTGCCACGCCGTCGCGAAGTGCTCGGCCGCGCTCCGGCGAGCGTCTTCCGCGTTCTCGTGCGAACGCCACAGGTACACGCCGCCGGCGACTGCCCCGAGCAGCACCAGCACCACGATCACCCAGGCGGCGAGCCGCCCCCAGCCGACGCCGCCTCCGCCCCGGCGCCGCCGCTTGCGACGCCGCGCACCACCGCGGCCCGTGTCGAGCAGGACCGATCCGGCGCGCGGGCCAGGGGTCGAATAGCGGGAACGTCGGCGCGGCATCGGCCCATCGTTCTAGCGGGCGCGGATGTCAGGCATGCGCGAGCTCGGCCTGGAACTCGGCGAATGCCGTCGCCGACATCTGCACCGAGACCACGTCATCGTGCGAGCCGGCGAACAGGACGACATCGCCGTTCTCGGCCACGTGGCCGCCGAACACGTGCTGCTGCTGCATACGGGTGCCGCGCTTCTCGAGCGCAAGGATCTCCAGCGTCTCGCTGAGCCAGCGCGTCAGGGCGCGGCTGAACAGCACGCCCTGCACGCCGTTGGAGATCACGATCGCCCGATTGTCGACGTAGACATACGGGGCCGGCGGCTGGACGGAGAGCATGAGCGTCATGTCGGGGAGTGTGCCGCACCCGGCCGGGTAGGTTGCCGCCCATGACGAGATGGCAGCAGTTGACTGAGCACCTGGCCACGCACGGCCAGGAGGCGACTGAGTCCGAAAGGCGGCTCACTCAGCAATCGCTCGACGCAGCGCTCGATACGGTGCTCAGCGAGGGCCAAGCGCTGATCGCGTCGCTGGCGGCCACGGACGGGATCGCGCGCGTCGACCACGTGAACCGTCTCAGCGAGGACGACCTGCGCACCCTGGCCTACGCCGCGCCGGCGAGCGGAGGTCCATAGCATCGCCGGCGTGACATCCGAGCCGGCGTTCCAGCGCGTCGCCCTCGTCGTCCACCCTTCGCGGCCGATCGACACGGCACTCGCCACGCTCACGCGCTGGACCGAGGAGCACGGCGTCGCACTGGTGCAGGTCGCGAACCACGACGAGACCTACCGGCGGATCGCGCCGCCGGCGGAGGTCGAGCCGCACGACCTCGTGGTCGCCCTGGGCGGCGATGGCACGGTGCTCAACGCCCTGCGCGCGGGTGCCGCCGCGAGTGCGCCGGTGCTCGGCGTAGCGTGCGGCAGCCTCGGTGCGCTCAGCGCCGTCACGGGCGGCGAGATCGCGGGCGCACTCGATCGCGTCCGGAGCGGCGACTGGACGCCGCGGCCGCTTCCGGCGCTGGTGATCGCCGCCGAGGACGTACCCGACGAGTGGGCCGTCAACGACTTCGTGGTCGTCCGCCGCGGGGCCGGCCAGCTCGCCGTCTCCGTCGCGGTCGACGACGAGCCGTACGTGCGGCTTGCGGGCGACGGGCTGGTCGTCGCGACGGCGCTGGGGTCGACCGCGTACACGATGGCGGCCGGCGGCCCCGTGCTGGCTGCCGGCACAGCGGCCTTCGTCTGCACGCCGCTGGCGATGCACGGCGGCAGCGCTCCGCCGCTCGTCGTCTCGGCCGACGCCACGCTGACCGTCGACGTGAAGCCCGGCTTCACCGGCTTCGAGGTCGAGATCGACGGCCGCCGCACCGCGCCGCGCGCTCAGAGCTTCCGGCTCACCCTGCAGCCCGGGAAGACGACGCTCGTCAGCTTCGGCCCGTCCGGCCTCGGCCTCGCCGGCCTGCGGCGGCGACGGCTGATCACGGATTCCCCCCGGATACTGGCGCGCGACGCCCGCGCTCCCGCGCGGCCGCCGCCCGCACCGCCGCAGTGAGGGTCGCCACGTCGTAGGCGCCGTGGTGGCGGGTGCCGTTGACGAAGAACGTCGGCGTGCCCGCGACCCCGCTCGCATCGGCGCTCGCGACGTCCTCGCTCACTCGATCGACGTACTTACGCCGGTGGAGATCGTCCACGAACCGCGGCACGTCGAGGCCGATCGCCTCCGCGTGCTGCTTGAGATCGCGCCCGATCAGGGCGTCCTGGTTGACGAGCAGCCGGTCGTGCATCTCCCAGAACGAGCCCTGTGCCGCCGCCGCCTCGGCGGCCTCGGCTGCCAGCTGGGCGTTCTGATGGACGTCGTTGAGCGGAAGGTGCCGCCAGACGTAGCGCAGCTCGTCGCCGAACTCGTCGAGCAGCTCGCGGACGACCACCTCCGCCTGCCCGCAGTACGGACACTCGTAGTCGCCGTACTCGACGAGCGTGACGGCCGCGGTGGCCGCGCCGCGGATGTGGTCGCGCTCAGGGTCGACGTCCTCGGCGAGGTCCAGCAGCGCCTCCGCCGTTCCGCTGATCTGACGCGCGCGAACGTAGTCGGGCAGCCGCGCGATCGCCCGGGTGACCGCCCAGGCCACGATCGGCGCGAGGATCGCGGTGCCGATCACACCGAGCTTCGCCTCGTCGAGCCGGGGGCCGTCGAAGGCGATCGTCGCGATCAGCAGCGAGACGGTGAAGCCGATGCCGGCGACCGAGCCGCCGGCGATCATCACCGGCCAGCTCACCGGCGGGCGCAGCCCGCCGAGCCACCGCCGCGACCCGAGCCACGTGCCCGCGACGATGCCGATCGGCTTGCCGAGCACGTAGCCGCAGATGATTCCCATCGTGATGGGCGATGTGGCGGCGTCGCTGAGCAGATCCCCGTCGATGTGGATCCCCGCGTTCGCGAGCGCGAACAGCGGGACGATCACGAAGCTCGTCCAGGGATGGAGGCGGTACTGGATCCGGTCGTTCGCCGAGATCGCCGAGGCGACGCTGAGCTGTGCCGAGCGCGCGAGCTCGGGCGTCGGCTGCTCGCGGAATGAGCGCGTGAGCTCCGTGACGCGCTCGAGGTCAACGCGTACGGGCGGATACGCGCCGGTGACCAAGCCGACCGCCAGCCCGGAGATGACCGGGTCGATGCCGGACTTCAGCAGCGCGCCCCACACCGCCACCCCGATGATCACCGCGAGCGGCGGGCGCCATGCGACGGGCACGAAGCGGAGCGCAGCCAGCAGGCCGAAGAGGCCGACGGCGGCCGCGAGCGGGACGAGCGAGACGTGGTCCGTGTAGACCGTCGCGATCACGAGCAGCGCGACGACGTCGTCGAACACCGCGAGCGTCAGCAGATAGATGCGCAGCCGCGTCGCCCTCGGAGCGAGCAGCGCGAGCACACCGAGCGCGAACGCCGTGTCGGTCGACATCGCCGCGCCCCAGCCGTGGGCGCCCGGGCCGCCGGCGTTGAACGCCAGGTAGATCAGCACCGGCACGCTCATGCCGACCGTGGCCGCGACCACCGGGATCACGATCCGCCGCCGCTCGCGTAGCGCCCCGAGGTCGAACTCGCGCTTGGCCTCGAGCCCGACGACGAGGAAGTAGAACGTCATCAGCCCCGAGTTCACCCACTCGCGCAGTTCGAGCGAGATGCCGTCGCCGCCGAGCTGGATCGAGAGCGTCGTCGTCCACACCGACTCGTACGAGTCAGACCACGACGAGTTCGCCCACAGCAGCGCGGCGACCGTCGCGCCCACCATCGCGACCGCACCGGCCGACTCGGTGCTCAGGAAGCTGCGGACCGGGGCGGCGAGATTCCGCGCCCACGCCGTCTTCCCCCTGAAAGGCGTCCCGGTGACAGACATCGACGGCGAGGAGTTTGGCGGGTACGCCGCCGAAGGCGGGCGCTGCGATGATCCTGGCGCTTATGACCGCTCGCCCATACCGCGTCGTGATGCTGGGCGCTCCGGGGTCGGGCAAGAGCACGCACGCCGCGCGCTTGGCCGAACGCCTGGGCGCCGCCCACCTCAACCTGGGATCGATGTTCCGGGAGGCGGCGGCCGAGGACTCGCCGACGGGCCGGCAGATCGGTGAGCTGGTCGCCGCCGGCAAGCTGGTGCCCGACGAGATCGCCAACCAGGTCATCGGTGGGCGGATCGAGGCGCTCCCGGCCGACCGCGAGTTCGTGCTGGAGGGATACCCGCGCAGCGCAGCCCAGGCCGACGCGCTCCATCGCCTGCTCGCCGACCTCGGGCGGCTCGCGCCGCGGCCGGTGTTCGTGCAGCTCGACACGAGCCGTGGCGAGCTGCTGCGCCGCCTGCGCGGGCGCCGCGACACCGAGGACCGCAGCGACGACACCGACGAGGCGATCGCGCGGCGTCTCGAGATCTACGACGAGACGACGACGCCAGTGCTGGACAAGGTCACGGAGTGGGCCGACCTCGTGAAGGTCAACGGCGATCAGTCCGTGGACGCGGTCTTCGACGAGATCGTGGCCGCGCTCGACCTTCCGGGCTGAGCCCGGCGGTCAGGCCACGCCGGCGTCGATCAGGAGCCGCCAGATCGTCTCCTGGTCGACCACCTCGACGCCGAGCTTCTCCGCCTTCGCCGTCTTCGCCGCGCCGACGTTCTCGCCGCAGATCAGCATGTCGGTGCTCGCCGACACCGACGAGGCGGTGGTGGCGCCCGCTCGCTCGCAGAGGCGCTGGAACGTCGGGCGGGGAATCTTCTCGCCGCTGCGCGGGTCGGCGATCGTGCCGGTGATGACGACGGTCTTGCCGGCCAGCGGCGCGTCGGAGGCGACGTCGGGCGGGAGGTCCTCTTCGAGCACGTCGAGGTCAACGCCGAGCTCGCGCAGCCGCGCGAGCTCGGCGCGTGTGCTGTCGCGGTTGAGGTGCGAGTGCAGGCTGGCGGCGACCTTCGGGCCGATGTCCTCGACGTCCTGCAGCGCGGTCTCGTCGGCGTCGGCGACCTCCTCGAGGCTGCGATAGCCGGCGCGGCACAGCCGCGCGGCGGTGGCCTCGGACGCCATCGGGATCGCGAGGCCGATCAGGGCGCGCCGGAGGCCGACCGTGCGGCTGCGGTCGATCGACTCGAGCATCCGGTCCGCCGACACGTCAGCGATGCCGTCGAACTCCAGCAGCGTGTCGCGCTCGAGCGCGTAGAAGTCGGATGGGCGGTCGAGCCGCCCGGCCTCGCTGAGGCGCTCGATCCAGACCCCGCCGATCGCGTCGATGTCGGCCGCCGCGCGCGAGGCCCAGTGGATCAGGCGCCGCACTGTCTGCGCCGGGCAGGCGACGTTGGTGCAGTACAGCTCGCGGCTGTTGCCCTGCTCGGTCAGCGGCTGCCCGCACGACGGGCACGCGCTCGGCGGCTCGATCTCGCGCTCGGCGCCGGTGCGCTTGGAGGCGTCCAGGACACCCGCCACGAACGGGATCACGTCGCCGGCGCGGCGGACCAGGACGGTGTCGCCGATCCGCACGTCGCGCGCGCGGATCACCTCCTGGTTGGCGAGCGTCGCCCGCGTCACGGTCGTCCCGCCCACGAACACCGGCTCGAGCACGGCAACCGGCGCGACCTTGCCGATCTTCCCGACGTCCCAGACGACGTCGGCGAGCAGCGTGGTCTTCTCCTCGGCCGCGAACTTGTACGCGAGCGCGCCGCGCGGGCTGTTCGAGCGCGTGCCGGCGGCCGCGTAGGCGTTGCGGTCCGCGAGCCGGAGCACCGCGCCGTCGAGGTCGTAGTCGAGGTCGTTCCGCTGCGCCTCGATCGCGGTGATCACCTCCTGCGCGGCGGCGGGATCGTCGCAGTGGCGCATGTCGGCCGCCTCGAACCCGAGCGTGCGCAGCGCGCGCTCGAGGTCGGCGTCGGCGCCCTCCGTGGTGTCGAGGTCGAAGGCGAAGAACCGCAGGCGCCGCTCGGCGACCACGGCCGGATCCTTGGCACGGACCGTCCCGGCGGCCGCGCCGCGCGGGTTGATCAGCGGCTTGTCCGGGTGCGCGGCGTTGTAGGCGACGAAGGTGGACCGGAGCATCACCGCCTCGCCGCGCACCTCGACCCGGCCGCCGGCGTCGATCCGCTCCGGCACGCCGTCGGCCAGCGCGCGCACCAGCACGGTCACGTCGTCGCCGGTCGTGCCATCGCCGCGGGTGACGGCCCGCGCGAGGCGCCCGCGTTCGTAGACGAGCGCGAGCGAGAACCCATCGAGCTTGGGCATCACCACGACCGGCTGGCCCGGGAAGCGGTCGAAGAACGCGACGACCTGCTCCGGCGTGGTCGCCTTGTCGATCGACAGCATCGGGCGGCTGTGACGGACCGGCGCGTGCAGCGCAGCCGTCGCGCCGACCTGCTCAAGCGGGTTCGGGTCGGGGGCGAGATCGGGGTGCGCCGCGATCAGGCCGCGCAGCTCGTCCTCGAGCGCGTCGTAGTCGGCGTCGGCGACGAGCGGCTCACCCTGGTAATAGGTGTCGCGCAACTCGACGATGCGGGCGGCGAGCACTTCGATGCGCTCCCGCGCCGACCGATCATTCCGCCCGCCGCCTGACGTTTCACCGCTCATGACAGATCGCAACGTAGAGGATCCAGCGTTCGCCGAGGCCGCCGAGCGCCATCGGCGCGAGCTGCACGTGCACTGCTACCGCATGCTCGGCTCGTTCGACGAGGCGGAGGATCTGGTGCAGGAGACCTACCTGCGCGCGTGGCGCCACCGCGAGAGCTTCGACGGCGGTCCGGGCCTACGGGCGTGGCTCTACAAGATCGCGACGAACGCGTGCCTCGACGCGCTGCGGCGCAATCAGCGGCGCCTGCCGTCGCTGCGGTCGTTCGCCGAGGTGCCGTGGCTTCAGCCGTACCCGGACCGGCTGCTCGACGAGATCGCTCCCAGCGAGGAGGAGCCCGACGCGATCGTCGTGGCGCGCGAGACGATCGAGCTTACGTTCCTCGCGGTCATCCAGCTGCTGCCGCCGCGGCAGCGCGCGGTGCTGATCCTGCGCGACGTGCTCGGCTGGTCGGCGAAGGACACGGCGGCGCTGCTGGAGACGAGCGTCGCATCGGCGAACAGCGCGCTCAACCGCGCCCGCACGACCCTGAAGGAGCGGTCGTCGGCGCGCGATGTCGAGCGGTCCAGCGCGGTCGACCTGAGCGACGACGAGCGCCGCCTGCTGGACGCCTTCATCGACGCGCACGAGCGCGCCGATGCCGCCGCGGCAGTTGCGCTCGCGCGCGACGACATCCGCATCACGATGCCGCCGCTCCCGCTCTGCTACGACGGCCTCGACGCGATCGCCCCACTGCTGACCGAGGGTCTGACGGCCCACGGTGAGTGGCGGCTCCTGCCCACCAGCGCCAACCGGCTGCCCGCGGCCGCGAGCTACCTGCGGGCGCCGGGCGACACCGAGTTCCGGGCGTTCAAGATCGACGTGCTCCGGATCGAGGACGGGGCGATCGCGGAGATCACCACGTTCGGCAACTCGCTGTTCGAGGCGTTCGGACTACCGCCGAACCCGCAGCCGGTGTGAGCGCTCGCGCTGGGCGTTGCCGGCGAAGTCGATGGCGCGGGTGCGCACCAGGTACGTGTGGCCCGACAGCCGCTTCGGCAGCGTGAACGACCACTTGCTCGTGCCCTTGACGGGGAGCCAGGTCCGGTGGGCGCAGCTCGTACGGCGTCCCAGCTTGCCGCGACGCGTCAGGTGCTTGCACAGCTTGCCGTGCTTGCGCGCGACGGAGATCGCGACGCGGTCGAGGCCGCACCCCACATCGCGTGCGGTGCCGCGGAGGACGTGCTTGTGCTTCGCGCGGCCCGCGCGACGAGCCGCGCTGCCGGTGAAGCCCGAGGTCGGGCGGCTTTGATCGGTGCAGGCGCCCGGGCTGACGCCCGGCACCGGGTTCTCGGTCTGGGCGGCCGCCGGAGCGGCGGTGCATGCCAGGGCGACGATGCAGGCGGGGAGGATGAGGGAGCGGATGGACATTCGTTCACTGAACTCGCCGGCTGCGGGTCGCGCAACAACAAGTCGCGCTCAGCGCATCGGCGGGAGCGATTGAGGTCCTTCCGGCCAGCGAGTGTGCTCGCTGCATGCGAAGAAAACGACAAGTCGGGCCTGCCCTTCTCCTTGTGACGCTCGCGCTGCTCGCAGCCCCGGCGGCCCGGGCCGAGGCCGCGCGACGAACACCGCCGCGCGCGTTCGGCGTCTACGTCGACCCGTGGCATGTCGGCGAATGGGCCGGCAACGTCGGGATCGTGCCGCAGTACGTCGGCCGCTTCGAGGCGTTCTCGCGCGGGACGACGGTCGACGGCTTCCTGCGCGAGGCCGAGCGCCAGGGGCTCCGCCGCGTGCTCGTCACGTGGGAGCCGTGGGCACCCGTGCCCGCGGAGCTCGGTGTCATCGAGCAGTTCCGCCCGCAGCCCGGCTACCGCAACCGCGACATCGCCGCCGGGGCGCAGGACGCCTACCTCACGTTGTTCGCCAAGAGTCTCGCGAGCTTCCGCGGCCGGGTCGATCTCCGCTACGCCCACGAGATGAACGGCACGTGGTACCCGTGGTCGCACGACCCGGTGCAGTACCGGCTCGCATGGCGGCACATCGTCCGGCTCTTCAGGGCGGCTGGCGCGCGCAACGTGCGCTTCGTCTGGTCCCCGAACCCGAGCCTCTATCTCCCGTTCCGCACGTGGCGCCGAAGCGTGCGCGTGTACTGGCCGGGCCGCCGCTACGTCGACGCCGTCGGCTCGACGATGATCAACTTCGGCGGCGACAAGCGATATGCGGTCAGCCGCTTCGCACCGCGCCTGCGCGCACTGCGCCGGATGTACCACAAGCCGGTGATGCTGACCGAGGTCAACACCGTGTACCGCGGCCGCACGCGCTGGCTACGTGACCTGCGGCGGATGCTGCGCCGCACGCCGTGGATCCGGTCGATCGCGTGGTTCCAGCACCAGAGCCGGGGCCAGGTGCAGATCAATGGAGCCGGCCGGCTCGACTGGGATGTGCAGCGCGACCCGGCTGGTGCGGCCGCACTGCGAAGGATCGTCCGCGACGGGAGGCGGTAGCGCCTCGGCCGGCCAGGAGGCGTGAGAGCGCCTCCCGGCCGGCGGGCGGACGGGAGCTGCGGTTCAGGACTCCCCGCGACGCGCGGCGGCGACGAGGCCACCGCCGGTCGCCATCAGGATCAGCGCGCCGGAGGCGAGCCCGAGGAGCACGGCGCCGGGGCCCTGCTCGGCCATGCCACCCGCGCCGGTGGCGACGCCACCCTGCGGGACGCTGCCGCTGCCGCCGGAACCCGACGTGCCGGCCGAAGGCGCCGGTGCGGTCTGCGACGACGAATCGTCGTCGTCGCCGTCGTCGTCCTCGCCGGCGAGCGCCGGCGCGGCGCCGATGGCAAGTGCTGCAGTCGTGGCTGCGATGACGGCCATGACGCGGTTCTGCCTGACGTGCATCTTGAACCCCCCTTAGTGGGCTGTTCGGTAATGGACGCGGCAACCGAACAGATCCGGCGGCCGCGAGTTTCATCGTTCGCGACCACTCCCATCGCGGCAACAACGAGTCGGGCTCGAACGAGAGCCGCGACCGATCACTGCGCTCAGCGGAAGCGAGCGGCGAGCCGCGGGTAGCGGCGGACGAGCTCGTCCTCCTGCTCGTCGTCCCACGCCGCGCCGCGCGGCTCTCCCGAGAGGTCGGAGTCGCCGGTCGGGATGTCCTCGCCCGCGACCGCCTCGTAGGCGTCGGGCGCGACGTCGTCGGCGTTCTCCCAGTCGCCGGTCTCGGCGTCCTGGACGACGGGCGCAAGCGCATCGGGATCGCGCAGGGCAGTCTCGTACGGCGTTCTGCCGAGCGAGATGAGATAGGCGCGGAAGTCGCGGAAGCAGTCGTCCGAGCACCCGTCCTCGATCACGGTCGCCGCGCCCCACAACTCCCACGTGTAGGCCCGCTCGTCGAGCCGGTGACGGATTCGGGAGAAGGCCTCGATCTGCTGCGCGGGGAGCTGTCTCAAGCGCTCCTCGAGCAGCTCGGTCTGGCGGCCGGTGTCACCGTCCGCCGCATCGCGCGTCTCGGCGACCAGCTGCCAGACCCCGGCCTCGTTCATGCTCGAAGCCGGCGCTGTGGCGGCCGGGGCCGCCGGAGCCGCCGGCGCAGTCGCGGCGGCCGGGGCAGCGGGAGCCGCGGGCGGATCGCTCGCGCCGCAGCCGGCGAGCAGCGACGAGCACATCACGATCGCCGATCCAACGAGTGCCGATCGCGATTGGAGGCAACGCCGCAAGGCGTCACGATCAAGCGTCATGGCGCCAATCCGGACCCCTCCGCTGCGCAAGACCGCCGCCTCCAGGCTGCGCTCGCTGGCCGACTGGTTCGAGCCCCGGCGCACGGTCCCGACGGGGCTGTCGGTGGCCCCGCTCGTCCGCTTCGGCGGCCGCTGGTGGCAGCGCGACGAGCTGGTCGGCGAGCAGCAGTCCGAGTATCAGTCTCCGTCTCCGTAGGTTCGTCATCCCGCTGCGATGCTCGCGGCGAGCTGCGGTGGTTCCAAGCGCTATCGCGGCTCACGTGATCGCGGATCGCGATCGCCGCCGCCGCGCGAGTGCGATTCACTCGCCGCGTGACAGCCCGCGCGGCCGACCTCGGGGCGCTGGTTCGAGCGGCGCGTACGCCGCTCGCGGACGTCGCGCTGGTCGGGACCGTCGTGGCCGCCATCACGCTCGTCCTTTATCCGGTCCAGGAGTTGGACCCCGGCGTGTCGAGCGGCGTGCTGTACGTGCTCGGCGTGCTGCTGCTCGCGATCTACCGTGGGCTGTGGATCGGGCTCGTCGCCTCAGTGGCGAGTGCGATCGCGCTCGACTTCTTCCACGCCGAGCCCGTGGGCCGGTTCGATGCGAAGTCCGCCGGAGACTTCGTCGCGATCGGCGTCCTGCTCCTGACCGCCACCGTCGCGAGCTTCATCGCCGACCGCGCACGCGCGCGGATCGAGCTGCGCGAGGTGCAGGCGTCGCGGGCGCGCGTGATCGCAGCGGCCGACGCGGAGCGCCGGCGCGTCGTGCGCGACCTCCATGACGGCGCCCAGCAGCGGCTCGTCCACACGGTCGTGACGTTGAAGCTGGCCCGCGGCGCGCTGGAGCGCGGCGACGGCGATGTGATCGACCGGGTCGACGAGGCGCTCGCGAATGCGCAGCGGGCGACAGACGAGCTGCGGGAGCTGGCCCACGGCATCCTGCCTTCGATCCTTACGCACGGCGGGCTGCGCGCCGCTGCCGACGCGCTCGCCTCGCGCATGCCCGTGCCCGTCGCGATGGACGTCGCGGCGACGCGGCTCCCGGCGGGCGTGGAGGCGGCCGCGTACTTCGTCATGGCGGAGGCGCTCACGAACGTCGCGAAGCACGCCGGCGCGAGCCGGGCGTCGGTGACCGCCACCGTCGGCGGCGGGTGGCTGAACGTGCAGATCCGCGACGACGGCGCGGGCGGTGCGCGAGCCGACGGCTGGGGCCTGCTCGGGATGCGCGACCGCCTGTCGGCCCTCGGCGGCCGCCTGCACGTGCGAAGCCCGCACGGCGGCGGCACGCTGATCGCCGCCGAGATCCCAGTGGCGGGCTCGCCCTAGCGCGAGCCCTGCACGTAGGCGAGGACCGCCAGCACCCGGCGGTGCTCGGTGGTCGTGGGGCCGAGCCCGAGCTTCTGGAAGATGCGCGTCACGTGCTTCTCGACGGCCGCCTCGGTCACGACCAGCGCTGTGCCGATGCCGAGGTTGGACTTGCCCTCGGCCATCGCCGCAAGCACGTCGCGCTCGCGCGGGCTGAGCTCGTCGAGCGGTCCGCCCGCGCGGCGCCGGCCGAGCATCCGGCCCACGATCTCGGGATCGAGGACGCTCCCGCCTCCGGCCACGCGCTTGATCGCGGCAACGAACGCGGCGACGTCGCCGACACGCTCCTTCAGCAGGTAGCCGACGCCCTCGGGACGCTCGCCGATCAGGTCGAGCGCGAAGGTCTCCTCGTAGAACTGCGACAACACGAGGACGCCTGTGTCCGGCAGGCTGATCCGGAGCGCCATCGCGGCGCGCAGACCGTCGTCCTCGCGCCGGGGCGGCATCTGTACGTCGACCACGGCGACGTCCGGCCGGTGCGCGAGCGTCTTGCGCAAGAAGTCGTCGGCGTCGCCGGACTGGGCGACGACGTCGAGGCCCGCCTCGCCGAGCAGCCGCGCGAGGCCTTCCCGCAGAAGGACGTCGTCCTCTCCGATCACGATTCGCAGCGCTCCAGACATCGGTCAGCCACTCTCCTCGTCAGGGATCGCTAAGACATCGGCGAGCAGCCTTCGCAGCGATCCGTTCGACAGGTCCTCCTTGGCCACAAACCCGACCGCCCCCAGATCGCGGGCGGCCGCGTCGGTGGCGGCCTCCGGATCAGATGACGTGATCACGACGCGCGGTCGCCACGGCAGCGCAGCCAGCTGCTGAGCGAGCACGAGCCCGTCGCCGTCGGGCAACCCGACGTCGACGAGGGCGGCGTCCGGGCGCACATCGGCGGCGGCCGCCGTTGCCGCGGCGCACGTGCCGGCCTGTGCCACAACGTCCAGGCCCATGGCGGCGAGCATCCGCGCGACCAGCCCGCGAAAGTCGCGATCGTCGTCCACCACGAGCACTGAGCCGGTCATGGACATGATCGTGGCATCCGTCCCGGCATTCACACGTAGGGACAACCCGACACCGATGTCTGGCCTGGGGGCATGGCGCGCACGCGCTCCGGGCCGCATTGTGCAAACCGTGAAGACGTCGACCCTCAGCGCATGAAAGGGCAGCGACCATGGAGCTACGACACCTGAGGTACTTCGTCGCGGTAGCGGAGGAGCTGCATTTCCGCCGCGCCGCAGAGCGACTGTATGTCGCGCAACCCGCCGTCAGCGAGCAGATCCGGAAGCTGGAGGCCGAGCTCGGCGTCCGGCTGTTCGACCGGACCCACCGCAGCGTGTCGCTCACGAACCCCGGCAGCGCCCTGCTGGTCGAGGCCCGCCGGGTGCTGCACCAGGCGGAGGTCGCCCAGCTCGCCGCCCGCAACGCCGGCGACAGCGCAGGCTCGCGGCTGCGGATCGGATACGTGCCGGACGCGCTGCCAGGGAGCGTTCCGCGCGCGCTCCAGGACCTCGCCTCGGTCGCCCCTCGGATCGAGGTTGCGCTCGAGACCGGCACCACGCTAAGCCTCGTGCAGGCCGTCCACGACCAGCGGCTCGACGCCGCGGTCGTCGCCCTGCCCGCGCCGACCCGCGGGCTGCGGGTGAACTCGCTCGGCGTCCAGTCGCTGATTGCCGCGCTGCCGGCCGGCGACGTGCGCGGCCACGACCCCGAGCTGACGCTCGAGCGGCTCAACCCCCAGCGCCTCGTGATGCTGCCGCGTGACGCCAACCCCGCGCTGTACGACGCGGTCGTCTCGATGTGTCGCGACTCAGGGCTATCGCCCGCACTCGTCGAGGCGGCCGAGCCGCGCGTCGAGGCCGTCATGCTCGCGGTCGCCGCCGGTGGCGGTGTGGCGCTCCTCCCGGCTTCGGTGACCGAGCGGTACGCCGCTCCGGGCGTGCGGCTCGTCCCGCTTGCGGGAGCGGAGCCGGCGTTCGAATCGGCCGTGCTGACACAGCCCGACACGGACAGCCTCGCGGTCCACGGGTTCCTGCGCGCCGTGACGCGCGCGGCGAAGCCGCGGCCGAGCACTCCGGCCCACCTGCGGGTCGCGGCATAGGGGCTCGAGATGGCAGACCGAAACGGCGACGGCCTGGTCCTGTTCGCGTACGACGGGTCCGACCAGGCGAAGGCCGCAATCGAGGTAGCCGGGCAGCAGCTGGGCGCGGGTCGCAAGGCGGTCGTGCTGACGGTGTGGCAGCCGCTCGGCGCCGCGCTGCCGTTCGGCAGCATCGGCGACGGTGCCGCGGACCTCGAAGCAAGCGTCGAGACCGAGACCCGCAGCGTCGCCGACGAGGGAGCGACGCGCGCCGGGTCGGCCGGCTTTGAAGCCACGCCGTTGGCGCAGAACGGCACCCCGATCTGGCGCACCATCGTGGACGCCGCCGACGAGCACGACGCGAGCCTCGTGGTGATGGGGTCGCACGGGCGCACCGGCATCGGCATGGTGCTGCTGGGCAGCGTCGCGGCCGCCGTGGCGCGGCATACCGACCGCCCCGTCCTGATCGTCCATTCGCCGCCGGCCTGAGCGTCAGTGCATGTGCGCCGGGACCGCCAGCGCCGGCGTCTCGCGCAGCGGCACCCGGCGGATCATCGCGATCGCCACGACGGCGGCGACCGAGACGCCGAGCCCGACCAGGAACAGCGGATGCAGGGCGGCCGCGATCCCGGCGCCGTCATGCGGCTCGTGCGCGACGCCTGACGAGTAGACGCTGCCGAGACCGGCGACGCCGAGCGTGGCGCCGAGCGACCGGAACAGCTGCGCGGACCCGGTGGCGATGCCCATCTCCCCCGGCGCGGCCCCGTTCTGCACGACCAGGATGAAGTTCTGCGACGTCGCCCCGAGCCCGGCACCGACGAACGCCGTCCCGATCGCCACGTCCCACAAGGACGAGCCGGCGTCGAGCCGGCTCAGCTGCACGTAGCCGATCACGATCAGCACGCCGCCCGCGAGCATGAACCACTTGTAGGACCCGGTGCGCGTGATCAGCCGGCCGACGACCGTGGAGACCACCACGAGCGCGACCGCCAGCGGCACCAGCACCACGCCCGAGCGTGTGGCGTCCTCGCCCAGCACGCCTTGCGCGAACAGCGGGATGAAGAACGTCGAGCCGAACATCGTCACCGCCACCAGCAGGCTCGCGACCGCGGTCGCGCGGAACACCGCGTCGCGCAGGAGGCGCACGGGCAGTACCGGATCGGGGACGCCGCGTTCGCCGGCCAGGAAGGTGACGAGCAGAACGGCGGCCAGCACGAGCAGCGCAGCGACCAGCGGCCAGCCGAACAGCTCAGGCGCGCCCACCAGCGAGACCGCCAGCAGCAGCGCGGTGAGGCCCGCGCCGAGCGCGACGAAGCCACGCACGTCGAGCGGCTTGTGCGTCGCGGGCGCCGGGAGCCGGAGGTACGCGAGCGTGAAGCCGAGCGCGATGCCGATCACGGGCAGTCCCGCGAAGAAGCACCAGCGCCACGACAGGTTGTCGGTGAGCCAGCCGCCCGTGAGCGGGCCGATCACGGCCGCGAACCCGAACGATGCGCCCAGGTAGCCCTGATATCGACCGCGCTCGCGCGGCGACATGATGTCCCCGATGATCACCTGCGAGAGGGCGAGCGTGGCGCCGATGCCGACGCCCTGCACGCCGCGCGCGGCGACCAGCCACCAGAACGTCTGCGCCAGTCCCGACAGCGCCGAGCCGACGGCGAACACGGACAATCCGGTCACGTAGACGGCTCGGCGACCGAAGACGTCCGAGAGCTTGCCGGCGATCGGGATACAGACCGCCGACGCGAGCAGCGCCGAAGTCGCGACCCACGAGTAGTGCTCGACGCCCCCGAGGTCGCTGACGATCCGCGGCAATGCGGGCGCCACGATCGACTGGCTCACCGACGCCGAGAACAGCGCGAGCACGATGCTCGCGAAGATGGGTCGGACGGGTGCGTTCAGACTCTCGAGTCCACCGGGCGCGCGACCCCGCCGCAACAACGATCCGGTATCGGCCAAGTGCCAGCCCCGCTCGCGAACCGCACCCGGCCGAGGCACAGTTGATCGGATCCAACCTGTAACGGAGCTCTGGCGGACGCCGCGGTCCCGATCGCTGCTGTTGCTCGCCACGCTGACCGTGGTGGGCGCCTGCGTGTCGCTGGTCGCGCACGTCTACACCGACCTCCTGTGGTTCCGCGAGCTCGGCCAGGAGGACGTCTTCTGGACCACGCTGACGTGGAAGATCCTCGCCCACGGAGTGCCGGGCTTCGGCACCGCCTGCTTCGTGCTCGTCAACCTCGCCGTCGTCGAGCGCGTGATGGCACGGCATGCGCCGACCCGGCCGCATCGCCTGCTCGCCTATCCCCTGGTCGCCGTCGTCGCGGGCCTGATCGCCAGCGAGTGGCGCACCGACGATGCGTGGCGGCTGCTCGCGCTGTGGTCCGGCCGCAGCGACTTCGGCGTCGACGACCCGCTGCTGCACCGCGACGTCGGCTACTACGTCTTCTCGCTGCCGCTGTACGAGCAGACGGTGCGCTGGCTGCTCGACGCGATCGTGATGGGAGCGCTCGCCGCGGTCGCCGCGTACTACGCCGCAGGTGGGCTGCGGAGGGCACGCACACACCTGCTCGCGCTGGCCGCGCTCGCGCTGGTCGTGGTGGCGTGGCGGTACCGGCTCGACCAGTTCGGCCTGGCGCTCCCGCACAAGGGATCGGCGGTGCCGGGAGCCTCGTACGCGGACGTCCACGTGCGCCTGCCGGCACGCCGCGCGCTGGTCGTGCTGTCACTGGCCGGCGCGGCCGTATGCCTGTACGGCGCGTGGCGGCGCGTGCTGCGGGTGCCCGTCGTCGCGGTGGGGGCGCTCGCCGTGGTGGCGATCGCGGGCCAGAGCGTGCTCCCGGGGCTGCTCGAGCGCCTCGACGTCGCGCCGCAGGAGCTCTCGCGCGAGCGACCGTACCTCGCCGACGCGATCGCCTCGACGCGCCGGGCGTTCGCGCTCGACGACGTCAGCGTGCGGCCGATCCGCGGCGGCGGGGAGCTGTCGGCCGCCGACATCGCGGCGGGCCGGCGCACGATCGACAACGTGCCGCTCTGGGACGCCGACGTGCTGACGCCGACGATCAACGAGCTGCAGTCGATCGGGCGCTACTACAGCTTCCCGAGCACCACCGTCGACCAGTACACGGTCGACGGCGTCCCGACGCTGATGACGGTCGCCGCGCGCCAGCTCGACCGCGGCCGGCTGGACCAGGACGCGCGCAGCTGGGCGAACGACCGGTTCGCGTACACCCACGGCTACGGCGTCGTCGCCGTGAAGCTGGGCGACGTCGACGCCGCGGGACACCCGCGCTTCGTGCAGAAGGACTTCCGCTCGTCGCGGAATCCGCTCGGCCTGCGCCAGCCGCGCATCTACTTCGGCGAACAGCCCGAAGCAAAGCCGCCGTACGTGGTCCTGCGGACCGGCCGTGGCGAGCTGGACGAGCCCGTGCCGGGATCGTCCCCGCCCGCGTACCGCTACGACGGGAGCGGCGGAGTCGCGCTCTCGAGCACGTTGCGCAGGGCCGCGTTCGCCGCCCGGTTCGGCGACCTCAAGCTGCTGCTGACCGAGACGCTCGACTCCCGCTCGCGGATCGTGCTGCACCGCGACGCGAGCGAGCGGCTGCATGCGCTGGCGCCGTTCCTGCACTGGGAGAGCGACCTCCAGACGGCGGTCGTGGACGGTCACGTGCAGTTCCTCGTCCACGGCTATACGACGAGCGACGACTATCCGTACTCCGCGCCGGTCCGCATGGGCACGAGCAGGATCAACTACGTGCGCGCATCGGCCCTGGCGGCGATCGACGCGTTCAGCGGGCGCGTCAGCCTCTACGCCACCGACGCACGCGATCCGATCCTGCGTGCGTGGCGGGCGACGTACCCGGGCCTGTTCCTGCCTGCCGCGCGGATCCCGGATCAGCTGCGCGCGCACATCCGCTACCCGCAAGCGCTGTTCGACGTCCAGATCGAGGCGTACGAGACGTATCACGCCGGCGACCCGACCGCCTTCTGGAACGGCGCGGACGCCTGGCAGCGCCCGATGCAGCTCGCCGGGCCGGTGGAAGGCGCCGGCGAGATCCACTTCCCCGACCCGAACGAGAACGCCGACCCGATGCAGCCCGACTATCTGTTCGCACGGCTCCCCGGCGACGCGATCGAGCGCCTGATGCTCGTCACGCCGTTCAGCCCGCGCGGCCGCCAGAACCTCACCGCCTACCTCGCGGGGTCGATCGACGCGAACGGGGCTCCGCAGCTCACGCTGCTGAGCCTGCCGCGCGATCGGCTCACGATCGGCCCGACGCAGGCGACCCGCCGGATCCTGTCAAGTCCTGGGGTGAACCGACGGCTTCAGCTGCTCAACCGGGAATCGCGCGACCTCGGGAAGGCCGCGGTCAGCCGGACGATCCTCGGCATCGCGCGGCTGGTGCCGATCGGCGCCACGCTCGTCCACGTGCAGCCGGTCTATCTCGTCGCCGGCGGCAGCGGCGTGCCGAGCCTGCAACTGGTGACCGTGTACGTCGACGGCCGCGTCGGGTACGGGCGCGACCTCGAATCCGCCCTGCGGCGGGCCATTGCCACCCGGCCCCGGGAACAGCGCTCCGAACAGCGCGCGCAGGTGCCGCCGCTCGTGGACGAGAACGTCGACGGCCAGGGTCAGGAACGCGACGGCCAGCGCTAGCCGCGTCAGCACCGCGGGCAGCAGGAACTGCAGCGAGAACAGCACCAGCATGATCGCGGCGTCGCCGCGGCTGAGCCGGAGCGTGACCAGCGAGGCCACCGCGTACAGCGCGACCGCGACCGCGACCAACAGCTCGACCCGCTCGCGTCCGGCCAGCGGCAACGGGCCGGCGCCGGCGCCGGCGAGATAGGCGAACGGCAGCGTGCCGATCGCGAGCGTGTACTGGCTCACCGCGCCGGCGAGCAGCACGGCCACGCTCTG
This sequence comes from uncultured Solirubrobacteraceae bacterium, assembly GCA_963792385.1. Taxonomy (GTDB): domain Bacteria; phylum Actinomycetota; class Thermoleophilia; order Solirubrobacterales; family Solirubrobacteraceae; genus DASSUW01. Next base: position 1,523,407 of record CAWBVZ010000007.1, read on the forward strand.
GCCGCCGCGGCCGTGCGTGAGCAGCACGAACGCCACTACGAGCTCGGGAGCCTCGGTCGCCACCGGCACGATCCACTGGAGGAGCAGGTAGGGGCTGATCCCGACGAGCCCGCCGGTGCCGAGCACGGCGTCGCCGAACGGGACCGCGGTCAGAAGGATCACCGCTGCGGCGTAGAGCATCAGGCCGCGGACCCACTGGCGCCGCTGGTCGGCGGGCAGTTCCGAGAGCTCGGCCGCGACGCCGATCGGCGGCGGCGCCTCGCTCTCGGACGCGAACGCCCGGCGCAGGTACAGCGCGTACAGAGAGATCAGCACGACGCCGTCGAGCAGGGTCAGCTTGCCGGTCCACGCCGCGCGCAGCGCCCACAGGCTGGCGATCGCGAGGATCGCGAGCTCCACGCGCTGCGCCGGAGCGACCGTGATTCGGCCCACGCGGCCCGGGCGCCACCGGCTCGGCAGCAGCCCCACCACGGCGGGCAGCGCAACGCACACGCCAAGCAGGAGACGGCTCGCGCCGGTCAGGTTGGCTGTCACATAGTCCGCTCTGCCGCTGAAGGCGAAGTGGACCTCGACGATGTACTCGGGCAGGATCGCGACGAAGGCGACCGCGGCGACGACGGCGCCGCGGGCGACGTCGGCCTGGGCGGCCTCACACGCCCACGCGAGCATGAAGGCGGCGGCGATCACCGCGACGCCATAAGCGACCAGCTGCACGGGGTACGGGGCGAGCCCGCCGCTCAGCCGCACGAAGATGCCGGGAGCCGTCCCGGCCGCAGCAGCGGCGAGCCGCTGCTGGAGACTCATCCGAGCTCGAGGATGAGCGCGACCAGCAGCACGAGGAAGCCGGCCATGATCACGAACGTGGTCCAGAATGCCACGCGCGCGCCGAGCGCCAGCATCGTCAGCGTGGACGTGGGCGCGCGCGTCGGGGTGGGCGCGCCGGGCGGGCGCGGCGCCGAGACCCGCTGCTCGGGCTCGCCGAGCGGATCGACGGCGACGAGCCGGCGCTCGAGCGCGAAGGCATAGAGGGAGTGGAGCGCCTCGACGATCGCCGCCTCGCGCCTCGGGCTGAGCCCCGCGCGCCGGAGGTCGTCGAGCATCGCGTCGACGTGGCGAGGGCGGACGGTTCGCATCCGCATCGCCCCGAGCTCGGCGCTGACGTGGCTGAGCGCGGCCCGCAGCTCGCGTCGCTCACCGGCCGGGTCGGTCTCGTGTTCGAATTCGTCGATCACGGCGCTCACGCTCGACGCGCCGGTCAGCGGCGGCTCGGGCTCTGTGTCAGGCGATGCGCTCATCGTGTCTCAGGGGTAGGGCCACCGACGAGCGGCCGGCAGTGCGCCGGCCGCTCTTCGTCAGTCGGGGCGGCTCAGTCCTCGGCGGGGACGATGGGCCAGTTGAGGGTGACGAACGCCTTGGTCTTTCCGACCTGCGTTTCGGCAGCGTTGAGCAGGCGGCGCCCACCGGCCGTGAGGTCGGTCGCGTCGCTCTTGGTGCCGCCGATCGCCTGCAGCTCGTCGTCGATCTGCGGGCCGAGGTTCGGCATCACGGTGTCGAACGTCGGCGCGGCGTCCTCTTCCTGGCTCTTGCGTGCGCGCACGCGAGCGAGGTCCTCCTCCGGCGGCACCGGCGGCGCCACGCTGAGGATGTACGCCAGCGCCTGATCACGCCGGTCGTTCGCGAGGTTGATCGTCGTGCTGAGCGCGTCCAGGCCGGCACCGTGGGCACCGTCGATCAGCGCGACCATCGACGAAGACACGTCGTGCTGCAGAGTCAGCACGCGGAACGCCGTCTCGGGCGGCGAGGCGTAGGTAGGCCCGGTCGGCGGATCGCCGGCCTTGCGCGCCAGGTCCTCCTCGGGGGGCGGCGGCGGCGTCGTGCGGATGACGTACTTGGCACCGCGCCAAGCGGCCGCCATCTGGCGACGGACGACCTTCAGGGTGGTCGCTGCCTCGACCGGCTTGTTGTTCTCGATCTTCCGCGTCGCGCGGTCGAGCGCACGCTCGGTGCGTGCGACGCGAACCCGGACGAGCGACGGGTAGGTGAGCTCGATGGTGGGGGCGCCGGCGGCGTTGGCCTTGGCCGGCGTCTTCACCTTCGCACCGGACGCGGCCGGTGCCGCCGCAACGAGGCCCACCGCGAGTGCGATGGGTAGTGCGGCTTTCATGGAGCGCATGCGCAAACTCCTTTATCGGGGAGGACTGACCGGGGCAAGCTAGGCGATGAGATGACCCTCCAAGGGCTCTCTGCGGTGCCCCGGCGATCCCCGATCCAGTGAGCGCAGATCGCGATTGGACGCGGCGCTGGAAGCCGCGACGATCGCCCTCCATGCCGGTCTCTCCCCAGGATGTTCAGCTTCTTCCGTGATGCGTGGGAAGCGCTCGGCCACGGCCGCGCCCCCACGCTCTTCATGGGCTTCTTCGTCTACGTCTGGGTGCTGTGGTCGGCCAAGGCGCTGGCCGCCCGCCGCTACCGGCCGTCGACCCGAGGCACCGGCGATCTCGCTGCCTCGGTGATCGTGCCCGTGTACAACGAGCCCGAGGCCGTGTTCCGCCGCTCGCTGGCGAGCGTGCTCGCGAACGGCCCGGCCGAGGTGATCGCCGTCGTCGACGGCGGCGACCCGGAGATCGCCGCGATCGCGTCGGACTACTGCGATCGCGTGCTGCGCCTGCCGAAGGTCGGCAAGCGGCTGGCGATCGCCGCCGGCCTGCGTGAGACCGACCCGGCGACCGACGTGGTCGTGGTGCTCGACTCCGACACCGTGTGGGCACCAGACGCGCTGCGCGAGATGTTGCGGCCGTTCGCCGACCCGCGCGTCGGCGGCGTCACGCCGCGGCAGGCGATCTTCGACGTCGGCTCCAACCCGGTACGGCGGCTCGCCGACTGGATGGAGGACATCCGGTACCACCTCACCGTTCCGGCGCAGTCGGTGTTCGGCCAGGTCGGCTGCCTCGCCGGGCGCACGATCGCCTACCGGCGCACCGCGTTCGAGCCGGCGGTCGAGCGGCTCGTGCACCAGACCGTGCTCGGCATCCCCCAGCACGTCGGCGACGATCGCGTGCTCACGAACGAGCTGCTGCGAACCGGCTGGCGAACCGTCTATCAGTCGACGGCGCTCGTCGAGACCGACGCGCCGTCGGACTGGCGGACGTTCTGGCGCCAGCAGCTCCGGTGGGGGCGGTCGAGCCAGCGCGAGACGCTGCTCAGCCTCCGCTGGCTGTGGCGCAAGCCCGTCGCGTTCGCCTGCTTCGTCACCGACATCGTGACGCCGTTCGCGCTCTACGCCGTCGCCGGGCTCGCGATCGCGCACGGGATCCGCGGGCATGGAGGCGCCACCGGACTGCCGCTCGCGATCGAGCTGCCGCTCGGCTACCTCGGCATGCTCGCCAGCATCGGCGTGCGCCAGGCCACCCACGTGCGGCGCGTGCCGCGCGACGCCGCCCGGCTGCCGCTGTTCGTGCTCCAGATCACTTTCGTGATGGTGCCGATCCGGATCGCCGCGTTCGCGACGATGTTCCACCAGGGCTGGGGCAGCCGCAGCGATCGGCCGGCGCTCTCACGCGTTCGCGATTCGCTGTTGCGAGCCGAGCCCGCGCAGGAGACTGTGACGGTGATGTCCGGGGAGACGACACCTTGAAGGTCGTTCCGCCGATCCCCCCGCGGGACGCCGGCAGCCGCCGCCTCTCCCTCCGCACGCGGCTGCCGCTCGGCCGCCCGCGCCCCATCTCCCCGGGTGCGGGCGGCCATAATCTTCCTTCGGAAGGGCCGGCATGACCGACTGGCAGCGAGCACTCGTACGCCTTCTCCCCGCGGTGGTTGCGATCGGCGCCATGGTGCCGGCGACGCTCGCAGCCGGCGGGGCGACGCCGCAGGGCGAGCCGCTCCTCCCCGACCTCGATCAGGAGATGCCGACGGAGCTGGTCCTGACGAAGGCCCGCAAGGCGGGCCACACCAGCTGGCGGCTCGGCTTCCGCTCGGCGGTGCGCAACATCGGCGACGGCCCGCTGATCATCGACGGCCGGCGGCCGTCGGCGGGCGAGAAGACCATGGACGCCGAGCAGGTGATCGTCCAGACCGGCGCGCCGAAGACGGTGGTCCCGAGCGTCGGGAAGCTGCGCTACGTGCGCTCCCCCGACCACCAGCATTGGCACCTGCTCGGCTTCGACAGCTATGAGCTGCGCCGCGCCGGAAGCACCGGCGCCGTCGTCAGCGACCGCAAGACCGGCTTCTGCCTCGGCGACCGCTACGAGGTCACCACGCGCGTGCTGCCCGCAAAGGCGCCGGAGAAGGTGTACCGGAGCCGCTGCGGGCTCGAGCGGCCGACGCTGATGGGCATCCGCGAGGGCATCTCCGTCGGGTACGGCGACGACTACAGCGCGAACCTCGAGGGGCAGTACCTCCCGCTCGACGGCCTGCGCCGGGGCCGCTACGTGCTCGTGCACGAGGTGAACGCCGACCACCGGCTCGTCGAGACGTCGTACGAGAACAACGCGTCGTCGTCGCTGCTGCGCCTCCGCCGCCGCCGTGGCGTGCCGCTGATCGACATCCTCAAGGTCTGCCCCACCACCGCGCAGTGCACCACCGCGCGCTGACGACAGCCGCGCTGGTGACGGTCGCGGCGCTCGGAGCGGCCCCCGCGGCCGCCGGCGCCGGCGCGGGCGGCGTGCGCGTCGAGACCGTGGCGACAGGGCTCGAGATCCCGTGGGAGATCGGATTCCTGCCGGACGGGCGCGCGCTCGTGACGGAGCGACCGGGCCGCGTCCGGCTGCTCACGCGGAGCGGCCGGCTGCGGCCACGGCCCGTCGCCCGGGTTCCCGTGAGCGCGCGCGGCGAGGGCGGGCTGCTCGGCCTCGCGGTCGATCCCGCGTTCGCGCGCAACCGGCTCGTCTACCTCTACTTCACGACCGCGACCGGGATGCGGCTCGAGCGCCGGCGCTGGACCGGTTCGCGGCTCGCCTCCCAGGCCTCGCTGGTCGACGGCATCCGCGCCGGGACGGTCCACGACTCCGGCCGGATCGCGTTCGGCCCCGACCGGCGGCTGTACGTCAGCACCGGCGACAGCGGCGAGGCGGCGCTTGCGCAGGATCCCGCGTCGCTGAACGGCAAGCTCCTGGCGCTCACGCCCGCGCAGTACCGCGGGCCAGGTCGCGCCCTCCCCCAGGTCGTCGCGACCGGCCTGCGTAACTCGCAGGGCTTCGACTGGCAGCCCGGCACGGGCCGGCTGATCGCCAACGACCACGGGCCGAGCGGGTTCGACGGTCCCGAGGGCTACGACGAGGTCGACGAGATCGTTGCGGGCGGCAACTTCGGCTGGCCCGAAGCGATCGGCGGCGACACCGGCGGCGGTCGCTTCACCGCGCCGCTGCGGGTCTATCCGAGCCCGATCGCACCGTCGGGCGCCACATTCGTCAGCCGCCCCGGCTCGCGCTGGACGGGCAACTACCTGCTCGCCGCGCTGCGCGGGTCGCAGCTGCGGCGGCTGGTCCTGCGTGGCGGGCGCGTGGTCCGCGACCAGCCGTTGCTCCGTGACCGGTACGGGCGCCTGCGCACCGTCGTCGAAGGTCCGCGCGGCTGCCTCTACGTGCTCACGAGCAACCGCGACGGGCGCGGTTTCCCGACCGCCAAGGACGATCGGATCCTGCGGGTCCGGCCACCCGGCGGTCCCCGCTGCCGCGTGCGCTGAAGCGGACCGCCGCGCCGACACGGGGCGCCGGGAACGTCAACTGCGCCGGGTGTGGAAGCGGGTGTCCGCCGCCCGCGGTGAGGACGCGAAACATGCGAACGTCGACTTTGTCGGGCTCAGCCCGACGAACTCGACGCTCGGCCATCCCGGCGCGGCGGCCGGAAGGCTCGCCGCTCCCCCACCCAGCGGGGTTGACGTTCGTCCTCGTTCAGCGAGGGTTGTCGGCACGCCACGCGACGTAGTCGGCGACCGCCGCAGCAACATCGAAGGTCGGCTCGAAGCCGGTGTCGCGGGTGAGCCGGGTGGTGTCGAGGTAGGGGTTGTCGCCGGGGCCGTCCTGCCGTCCGGGCAGCAGGTCGAGCCGCAAGCCGGGGGTGATCGCCTGCAGGGCGTCCGCGAACTCCCGGTTGGTGAACGGCCGGCCGCTGGAGACGTTGTAGGTGTCGTGCCGCAGCGTGTCCGCGGTCGTCAGGAGGGCGATCGCGCGCCCGGCGTCGGGTGCGTAGCAGCAGTCACCGCCGTCGTCGGCATACAGCGGCCGCGGCGTCTCCCCCCGGAGCACGGCGCTGATGTAGGGAGGGATGTAGAAGAACGGTGATTCCGGGTCGACGAGCGGTCCCCAGATGGTCCCGATCCGGAGCACGACGGGCTGGACGCCGCTGCCCTGGAGGCCGTGTGTGGTCAGTGGCTCCGCGGCCTTCTTGAACGCGACGATCACGTGCGGCAGCGCTGCGGTGTGCAGCGCGAGCTCCTCGTGCCAGGGGATCTCGGTCCGGCCGCTGTACACGCCGAGACTGCTGGCGACGGCGAACCTGCGCACGCCCCACGTGCGGGCGGCGTCGAGCGCGTTCAGCAGACCGATCGTGTCCGTGCGGAGATAGCCGACCGGGTCGTCGGGAATGCTGCCCGCGAGGTGGACGATGTCGCTGATGTCGTGGCGATCGCCGAGCGCCAGGAAGGCGTCCCGGTCCGTGACATCGAGCGATTCCATCGTCACCCGGCCGGCGAGAAACGACGGGACCTCGGTCCGGCGGTTCGCGGTGACAACGACCTCGTGTCCGAGGTCGACGAGCGCGCGGGCGGTGTGCGCGCCGATCATGCCCAGCCCGCCGGTGACGAGGATCAACGGACGACCTCGTAGTGCAGGTGGGTCACTCCGGGTGCCGCGATCGCCTCCAGCAGGCGCAGCTGGATGTGCTCGGGCAGGCTGTGGAAGTAGCGGCGGCCGGCGCCGAGCAAGACGGGCACCTGGTGCAGGATCAGCTCGTCGACCAGCCCGGCCTTCAGGGCTTCGGTCACCAGGACTCCGCCCATGAGGGCGACGTCTTTGCCGTCGGCTGCGTCCCGGGCGGCCGCGACGGCGTCCTCCAAGCCGGTCGTGATCAGTGTCTGGCGGCCGGCCATCTGCGGCGCCGGCCGGTGGCTGAGGACGAACAGCGGCGCTGTCGGGTGCGGCGCCCCGTCGTCGCCGAAGCGGCCGGAGTCCTCATACGTGTTACGGCCGGCGAGGCTTGCGCCGACGCGATCGGCCGCGGCATCGAAGAACCGGGCGCTGGGCTCACTGAGCCTGAAGCTGTCGAACACCCGACTGGGGACATCGCCGTCGAAGTACCAGTCGAAGAGTGTGGCGCCGTCGCCGAGCCCATGTCCCGGTCCAGGGTCACGACCGGTGATGTACCCATCGACCGAGACAGACAACGCGCTCAACACCTTGCTCATCGCCAAGCTCCTTTCGGGGTTCCTTGAAGAGACTCGATGACAGTATCACGCAGAGTTCCGTAAGGGAACCCCACTTGTTAGACTCCGGCCATGCAACGCACGAGCTTCAGCGAGATGGCCTGCTCGATCGCGCGCACACTCGACGTGATCGGAGAACCCTGGTCACCGCTGATCCTGCGTGACGTCTGGGTCGGGATCAACCGCTTCGACGGCATCCAGGCTGACCTCGGCATCTCACGCAAGGTCCTCACCGAGCGACTCAACCACCTCGTCGAACACGGCGTGGTCGAGCGCCGTCCCTACGACCGGCGCCCGCGGTACGAGTACCACCTGACAGCGAAGGGCACCGAGCTCGTCGACGTGCTCATGGTGATGGCCGGCTGGGGCGACCGCTGGCTCGCCGGCAAGGCCGGCCCGCCCGTGCTCTACCGCCACCACGCGTGCGGGGAGATCGGCAGCGTGGACCTGCGGTGCACCCACTGCGGCGAGCCGATGCACGCCGGCGATGTCGAGCCGCTTGCCGGCCCGGGCGCCGCGGCATGACCGCCGAATACCGCTAGCCACTAGCGTTATGCGGCGGTCTCGCGATGTGGCAGCTTCCAGTCCGGCCGCGGGAAGTGGCAGGTTTCTCCGTCCGGGTGGCGCTGGAGGTAGTGCTGGTCGTCGGCCGGGGCCTCCCAGAAGCGGTTGGCCTCGCTGATGGCAGTCACGACCTTGCCGGGCCACAGCCCTGAGGCGTCGACGTCGGCGATCGTGTCCTCGGCGACCTGACGCTGCTCGTCGCTCGTATAGAAGATCTCCGAGCGGACGTAGGAGCCCGTCTCGTCGCCCTGACGGTCCTTGGTCGTCGGGTCGTGGATCTGGAAGAAGAACTCCAGGAGGTCCCGGTAGGAGATGCGCTCGGGGTCGAAAATGATCTCGACCGCCTCGGCGTGACCCCCCGGATCCTCGTCGGTCGGGTTATCGGTCTCCCCACCGCTGTATCCGACGCGGGTCGAGATCACTCCGTCGCGGCGGCGCAGCAGCTCCTGCACGCCCCAGAAGCAGCCTCCCGCGAGGATCGCGGTCTCGGCGTCATCGCTCATAACGTTGTTCCTCCTCCGATGTCCTGCTGGAGACGAGTCGTGGACGGCCCGTGGATCCGCGAGGACCACTGCGGCCCGGGAGAGAAGACCTCGATGCGGAATCCATCCGGATCGAAGACGAAGAATGCGTAGTAGCCGGGGATGTCGCGATCCTCCTCCGGCGGGCGGTGGATCCGATCACCCCGGCGCGAACACCGCTCGTGCGCCGCGTCCACCTCGTCCATCGTGTCGACCTCGAAAGCCAGGTGTTCGAGTCCGACGCCGTAGTAGCGGTGGTCGCCACCATCGGCGGGACGAAGGCCGAGCCATTCGTCTCCGAAGCTCAGATAGACGACCTCCTCGGTGCCCCGGTAAGTCGCATAGCGCTCTTCTTCCCTCGCGCCCAGGGGTCCCAAGAGCTCCTTGTAGAAGGCGAGCGAGCGATCGACGTCGCTGACGGCGAGGTCGACGTGCTGAATTCCTCGGCCGGGCACGCACGTCGACTATCTCAGACCGTACTGCCGCTTTCCACGCAACGCAGCGGCGAGAGTGCTGCTGGCTCCTCCCACCTTCGCGCGGAATTGCGACAGGACGCGCTGGCGCTGGATCTGATCGTTGTCGATCCCATGGTCGGCGAGCACGTCCGCACCATTCATGGGTCACCAACCTCGCGGTGGCCGGGGCGCGCCGGCCACCGCGGGTCGTGGATGGACTAGAGGTAGAGCGAGACGTCGAACGTCCAGTCGTCCTTGTAGAACGTCGTGGCGGCGTTGCGGACGCGCTGCTCGATGCGGATGATGTGCGCGCCTTCGCCGAGGCGCTTGACCCACTCGAAGGCGTGGGCCGAGGCGGTGCCGTCTTCGCTGTCCATGGCCTGGAAGCCGGCGCCATTCGGGTCCATCGGGACGCCGTCGGCGAGCGCGCGGACGTAGCAGAAGTCCGCGGCGCCGGTCTTCCGGCACGCGGTCTCCGCGGTCAGCAGGACCTTGACGCAGCGGCTCTGACCGTCGGGGACGACGATCTGGGTGTTGGCGCCGGGGAGCGGGACGAAGTTGACCGACTTGGTCGTCGACGGCGAGCTCTCGGTCTTCACGATGCTGGTCTGGTTCGGACCGCACGTGTTGGTGATCAGGTTCGACGGGGGCGGATCGCCGGGCGGCGTGCCGTCGGGGCCGCCGCCGGCCTGCGCGACGGCGAGCGCCGCCGTGGCGGTGAGCGTCGCCAGCACGGTGGCGCCGCCGAGGATCGCCTTGCGGCGGAGACGGTACGGGTGGATCTGATGGGACATGGGACCTCCCCTTCGCGGGAGTCGGGTGCTTGTCGAAGGGAGAGACCCCGGGCCCGGTGCGGAGGTTGGCCGCTTGTCTCCGGTGCCCGGTTGCGGATCGCCGAACCGCTTGTCGACGGAAGCCCGCCGATTACGGCGAGACCGACAAGGCAGGTGAGAAGAGGTTTCTAGGGCTGCCGGCTCAGTAGCGCGGCGGCCACGCGCTCCGGTGCCTCGAGCGGCGGCCAATGCGCAACGTCGTCCAGCGCCGTGAACGGCGCGTCCGGCAGTCGCTCGCGGATGCGCTCGGCCATGTGCGCGCCGGAGACCGGGTCGAGCATTCCCCAGACGAAGGTCAGCGGCACGTCAGTCGTCTCGAGTACCTGCGTCCAGCGCTCGGCGTTCTCGCGGCGGTCCTCGATGTAGCGGATCAGGAGATGCGCGTTCTTCTGCCCGTCGTGCAGGTGGAAGCTCTGCCAGATACTGGCGACGTCGGCAGCCGAGTCGTACCCCTCCGGGAATGTCGGCGCGAGGCCCGCCATGAACACCTCGCCGTTCATCGCGCCGCTTATCTGCGGCCCGTGCTCCGGATCGAGTAGAGCCACCTGCGCGGGCTGGGGCCGGTGCAGGTCCGGGTAGATGCCGCCGTTCATGAAGTGGAGCGCGCGCACGTCGACCGCGAGTGCGCCGGCCGCGCGCCGCGTCAGGAGCTCCTGCGCGACGCTGACCGAGTAGTCGTGCGCCACGACCACCGTCGACTCGATCCCCTCGCTTGCCCACAGCGCCTCGACCAGGTCCGCCTGCTCGAGCAGCGAGTAGCGGTGCTCGCGCGGCTTGCTGGAGGCGCCGAAGCCCAGCAGGTCGGGCATCGTGAGCGCGTAGCGCTTGGCCAGGGCAGGGGCGATCTTCGCCCAGTCGTGCGATGAGCTGGGGAACCCATGCAGCAGCGTCATCGACGGCCCCGACCCCTCGCGGCGAACGAACACGCCCTGCTCGGTTCCGCTCAGCTCCAGCGGAACCAGGTCGCCGCCTGACCACCAGTCCTGCACCTCCACGGGCGCAGTATTCCGGTTCCGGGCGTTCATGGGAAACGCCATCCAGCGCCACAGCGACGCGCCGACTGCTCGGTTCCATGCAACGCGGCGGCGCGTCCGATGCTCGTATTCGTCCGAAGCGCTAGCGCGCGTGTCGTACCAGCCACTCAGTGGCAGCAGTTGTCCTGGCAGGTCTTGCCATCGGGGACAAACCCATCCAGCGGCGAGCCGACGCAGCAGCCGTCGCCGCGCCAGGCCTCGACACCTTCCTTGACGGCGACGGCGGCGACCAGCAGGCCGACGACCGGGTCGAGCCACCAGGCGCCGGCCATCGCGTTGCCGGCCAGGCCGATCAGCAGTGCGCCGGCCAGGTACGCGCACAGCATGTTCTGCCGGCCCTCGCCCTTGGTCGCGGCCGACCCGATCTCCTCGGCGATGCGCTGCTTGGCGATGCCGAGCAGCGGCATCGTGATCAGGCTCCAGACCGCCAGCGCCATCCCGAGCACGCTGACGCCGGCGTGCTCGGCGCCGGCGAGCGCGCGCACGGACTCGAACGCGACGTATGGCGCGAGCAGGAAGAACTGGGCGGCGACGAGCTTCTGGGCGCGCTGCTCGGCGGTCTCGGACATCATCCGCGAGCCCGTGAAGCGCCAGATGATGATCACGCTGGCCAAGCCCTCGATCGCTGAGTCCAGGCCGAAGCCGACGAGCGCGATCGAGCTGGCCATGATGCCGGCGACGAGCGCCACGATGCCCTCGACGCTCATCGCCCCGAGCGAGAGCCACGACAGCAGCCGCACCCGCGCCGCGAGCTGGCGGTAGCGCTCCGGCGAGATCGTCGCGGCCGGCCGCGCGCGGTCCTGCGCTGCTAGCGGCGTGGCCAGGTGGAGCTCGACGGGCGCGCTCATGCGCTCACCGACGCTGTGTCGGTGACGGCGGCCAGCAGGGCGCGGCCGCGGCCTGTGAGCTCATACATGACCATCTTGCCCTGGCGGCGTGACACGGCCAGGCCGGCCGCACGCAACACGCGGACATGGTGCGAGACGAGCCTCTCGTCGCGCGCGACGATCCACGCGAGGTCACAGACGCACGCGCTGCCGCTTTCGGCCAGCGCGATCGCGATCGCCAGCCGGGTCGAGTCGCCGAGCGCTTTCGCGCCGACCGCCCAGCCGTCAAGCGCCTGCGGCGACGGCAGTCGACGGCGCGCCGCCTCTGCCTTCGGGAGGTCCAAGCACAGCAGTTCACAGGCGTGGGCCGCTACGTTTGGCTGAGCCGGAGCCCGGTCAGGCGTGCGACGGCGGCGAGCCCGTCGTCAGTGCCGGGCCAATGGCGATGAATCGCCGGGGCGCCGGCGCGTCGCACGACTGACCGCAGCACGAGGCTGACCATGATGGCGTCGTCTGCGTAGCCGAGCACCGGTACAAAGTCGGGCACGAGGTCGACGGGCATCGCGAGGTAGCCGAGCAACAGCCAGAGCCGCACGCGAGCGGCCCGGGGCACTGTCGGGTCGGCGGCTAAGCGCCGCTGCAGGCGCAGGAGGTCGGGCAGAAGGCGCACCGCCTCGGCGAGCAGATTGCCTTTGGGCCGGGCCACCAGCAGCGCTACTAGCAGGCCGAGATAGGTGAGGGCCAGGCCGATCAATACGGCCCAGACCAACGTCATGAGCTGTCCTTGACGGCACGCAGCGATGGACGCTCAGCAGTCCACTGGGAGTCGCGGGCGAACGCCTCCGACTCAAAGGCCTCAAGCGCCCGGGCGCATCGCTCGACTGCGGCATGAGCCTCAACGCGACGAGGCGCCCCGAAGTACTCACGGCGGTCGATCTTGGTCAGCCACGCACGGAAGCGCTCCAGGTCGGCTTCGGATTCCTCGACTTCCTCGTAAGTGGCGCGATCGCGCTCGCGCTCACCGTGGAGTTCGTCGAGGAAGGCCGGGACGCGTTCGAGCACTTCGGCGTACTCATCGTCGCGTGCGGCTTGCAACTCGGCCACGAGTTGCGCCTCTTCGTCTGCGTCCTCGAACGTGATGCGCAGCACCCGGGCCGTGCCGCCGTTGGCCCGGACTCGATCGACCAGTCGGCGGACCTCTCGCTCGACGTCGGGCCGGGCCGGAAGCACGGAGATCGACTGCTGGAGATAGAGCGCGCCGAGCGAGCGTAGCTTCCGCCAGATCGCAACCCGCAGCGAGTCGGTCGCGCCGGCGCTCGACGCGGTCACCAGCAGCCAGGGTTCCCGCTGGGCATCGTACTCCGCAGCATGCATGTTACGAACGTATCATGACCTCGCTGCGATCGTTGCAGATTGCACTCAGACGCCATCTGGTCCCGCGCCGGAGGACAAGCGCCCGCGCGAGTGCACCCATGTGTCCAACTTGCGGGCGCGGCCGCGGGTCATACCGCTCGACACCCACACTCCTGAAGGAGCCACCATGTTCAGCTCCACGTACAAGCGGCCGCTCGCGGCCGTCGCCGTCGCCGCCGGCCTGCTCCTCGCGGCAGCGCCGGCCAGTGCCATGCTCCAAAGCTCCTCCCTGGCCACGACGGTGGCAAACACCGCCAGCGACGGGCAGGGCGCCTCGCGCGTGCCCAACGACCCGCGCCCCGCCGACAGCTATAGCTGGGGCGTGTCGAACCCGGGCTAGGCGGCGCTGACGTCGCATGACCCATGATCGCCGAGAGCGGGAATACAGGGAGGTGGGAGGCGTCCTACGGGCACCCACCACGGAAGGGAGCCTCGTGTTCCGCAAGCAGAACGGTCCGAAGCGCCGCCACGGACGACGCTCGGAGGTGACCGGCACGCGGGATGCCCGGCTGCGTTCCCGATTCAGCTACGCCAACGTCACCGCGAGTCTTGCGTTGTTCGTCGCGCTGGGGGGCACGGCCGCTGCCGCGGTGACACTCCCGCGCGACAGCGTCGGATCGACGCAGATCCGCGCGAACGCGGTGCACGCGGCGGAGATCGCCCAGGACGCCGTCCAATCGCGGGGAATCGCCGAGGATGCCGTCGGTTCCTCGGAGATCGAGGACAACGAGATCCGGCTCGCCGACATCTCCGCCGGCGCGCGCAGCTCGCTGCAGGGCGCGCAGGGACCCGCCGGTCCGAGCGGGACGCCGGGCGCGACAGGGCCGCAAGGCCCAGCGGGACAAACGGCGGCAGCCGTCGGCGGCAACCGCTTCGATCCGCCCGCCAATCCGGACGAGACGATGTTCAGAGGCGAGACGTCGCTGACCACGCCGAGCGCGGGAGACGTGCTCGCGTTCGGTCAGCTGAGCGTCGAGGTGGAGTGCCCTGCCGCCGGTGGGTTCAGCTGCCGCTTCCAGGCCGGCCTGTACCTCGACGGCAACCCGGTGCCCGACAGCGGGCTTGATACGACGGTCGTGCAGGGCACCACGGAGTCCCTCACCTTCGACTTCTTCGGCCTGGCCCAGGACGTGCCGGCGGGCACGCATGAGATCGCGGTCGGTTGGAAGGGCTTTTCGCCGAACGTGGCGGAGGTCGGTGGTCAGGATCGCGAGCGGAGCGGCGCCCTGTTCGTGGGTGGCTGATCTGTCAGGGGCCGGCGCTGCCGATGGGAGGAGTCGTCGGCGCCTAGGGCTGCCCGATCACGCAAACCGCGGGAACCGGGCGCAGGTCCTTGACCAGCACTTGGTTCACGGAGAACTCGGCCAGCCGGATTCTCTCGCTCAGCCGGTCCGCCAGGTCGCTAGCTCGGCCGGGCTGCGTGTGGCGAGCGTCCCAGAAGATGTAGACCGCTCCGTCGGCGGCGAGATGCTGCTGGACGATCCCCAGCGCCTCCTTCGGCTGAAGCCAGAAGGGCGCGACGTTGAAAGCGAAGACCTTGTCGAATCGCTCGTCCCCGAAGTCCGCCTTCTCGAGCGCGGCTGTCTTCAGCACCGCCCTGCCTCGGGCGATGTGCTCGCGATTCCTACGCGCGGCCATCTCAATCATCTTCTTCGAGCGATCGATCGCGGTGATCCGTCCGCTGGTCAGCCGCTCGCAGACCAGCGATACGGCCACGCCGTGTCCGCAGCCGACCTCCAGCACGTGATCGGCGGGGTCTAGCGCCAGGGTGTCCACCGCCCACGCGAACCGTTCTGAGGGCTTGCTCGCCATGCCTACGCTTCGCCTTTTCTGACCAAGGGCCGGACGTCGGCGACGTCGTACTCGGCTACCGACGCCGAGAGCATCGCCGCGCCGCGCAGCACGCGGCAAAATAGTGGCTCAGCCGGCGGACGCGCGGATCGCGATGGCTCGTCTCGCTCCGCTGATCCTCGAGCCTCGAAGCAGCAGCGCGACGAAATGGTGGCTCGCTGGCTCAGCGGGTCACGCTCTCGGCCGGTCGGCGTAGATCGCGCGCTCGAACGGCCAGCGCTCGACGAGCCACCGTGACACCGCGGCGTGCAGCGGCCCGTCCAGCTCGGCGACGTCAGCGCGAACCCAGGAGCGGACCTCCACATCGCCGCCGCCGTCCTTGGCGGGGTAGATGTACAAGCAGCCGATGACCTCCTCGGTGCCCGGCCGGAGCACGGTGAACGTGAAGCCGGTGCGCTCTGCGAAGTCGCGCGCGTGCCGTTCCAGGTCACTCCGGTTGGCGTCGAGCGACATGCCCTCGACCGGCGGCCAGCCCCAGGACTCGAAGCCGGGCGTCGCGCGGATATGCGCGATGCTCGACGTCCACGCCGCGTGGTCCGACTCGTTGTGCTGCGCGCCGAGCGGCACGAGGTGGAACTCAGGCAGCTCCAGCTCCCGCGGCGGCTCGAAGTCTTCGGGCACGAAAGGCTTGGCGCTCACGGCCGTGAGGCTACCGCCGGACCAGAACCGCCTCGGTCAGCGCCCGGATCACTCAGTCTGTCAGCGCCCGGATCAGCTTCCGCCGTAGCTCCGCCGGCAGCCCGTCCTCGCCGAGCTTGTCGATCAGCCACTCGCCCGTCGCGGTACGTCGCAACTGGACCAACGCGCTGTTCGAGAGCTTGGCGGCCGCTCGGTCGCCGCTGATGGCGGTTGCCTGGACCGTCGCGCTGAGGAACGTCACTGCCCACTCCGGCGTGATCGGCCTGCAGTCCGGCATCGGCGTCCCCCCTGCCCGTTGGCACGTGATCTGCTCGCAGGCGGTCTGGCCCGTGTAGTCGTTGCAGGTCTGAGGGCTGGCGGCGATCAGCCGCGCCCAGTTTTCGGCGGTCTCGGCGATCGACCCCCTCGCCCCCGGCGACGCGCCGGGGAACCCCACGAACGCGACGATGCTGCCGGACTGGTCGTCGAGCCGGCACCAGCTCGATACGTCGCGCGGGAAGCGGTAGCTCAGGCTCGTTTGGCCGGCCGGCCAGAGCCGGGTGAGCGTGGTCTCGCTTCGCGGATCACCCGGCGGCGCGGCGACGTTCGCGCCGCAGGTCGCGCTGATCCGCGCGTCGCTGACCGTTTCGATCGGGTTGGGCCTATTTCGAAGGAGCTGCACCGTCAGTACCCGTCCGTCGAGGCTGAAGCGCACGCCGCGCTCGACGTCGGTAGCGACGACCTTCGTGCTCGGCGGCGCCGCCGGCCGTTCGACGTCAGACTCGCGCGCGACGGTCACGACGACCGCGACGAGGGCGACGACCACGACGAGCGCGACCAGAGTGCGGCCGCCGGTCGCGGGGAGGCCTGGCAGCCGCCGCCACAGGTCGAAGACGCGCGAGCTCGGATGCCTCTCGGTGTCGCGACGGTGCGCCCGGCGCAGCTCACGTTCGAGGTCGTCGAAGAAGTCGGTCATGGGGTCGGCCCTTCCAGCTTGCGCCGCAGGCTCGCGAGGCCGCGCGAGACGCGCTTTCGGATCACGGCCTCGGACGTCTGCGTGGCGGCGGCGATCTGCTCGTACTCCTGCTCGTCGAGGACGCGGGCCTCGATCGCGGCGCGCTGGTCGGCCGGCAGCCGTTGCAGGAGCTCCACGACGTCGCCCTCTGTGGTCATCACGAGCTCGATCGCCTCATCCTCTAGCGCGAGCGGCGCCATGTTGAGCGTCCGGCGGGCGCGGTCCTCGACTCGCCCGTGCCGCAACGTCCGCGCGAGCTTGTGCCGCGCGATCCCGTACAGCCAGCCGATCGCCGGTCCCCTGGCGGGGTCAAAGCGACGCCGTGACGCGAGCGCCGCGGCGAACGTCTCCGCGGTCAAATCGGCCGCCAGTTCGGCGGAGCCGGTGCGCCGCATGAAAAACCCGGCCACCGGCCGCGCATTCCGCCGGTAGAAGGCGGCGAAGGCCTCCTCGTCATCCACCGAGGCGACCAACAGCTCCTCGTCGGAGGCCATCATCAACAGATCATTGCCGGGACCAGCCGCGTTTGTGACCGAATCGTAAAACCTGATGCCCAGCCGACCCGAACCGGGAGCGCGCGGGCGATCCGTCGAGTAGCCGCTGACGTGCAGAACATGGTTGTGCTCCCATCTCATACCTTCGGGATGATGCGGGCCGGCGCGCGCCCGTCCACACTCGCATCGCGATGAGACCTGCGATCGGGTTTCGATCCAGGCGCGTCGACCAACTCCAGAGCGGAGGAAGAATGGCCAATGAGAACTTGATCCTGTACGCCGCCTCGTACGACGATGCCGCGGCCGCAGAGGCGGATTTCCAGTCGCTCAAGGACGCCCAGCGGGCGGCGGATTTCGCGGTCGTCGGCGCGGTCGTCGCCAGCCGCGACGATGCCGGTGAGGTCACGGTGGACGAGCATGGGGCCGCGTCGCCAGTCGCCGGCAGCGCGACACTGGGTGCGGCCGGCGGTCTCGTCGTGGGGTTGTTCGCGCCGCCGCTGTTGCTGGCGACCGCGATCGGCGCCGGGATCGGCGCCGGGATCGGCGCGCTCAGCAAGCGCCACCAGGAGAAGGAGTTGGGTGTCGACATCGAGGAATACCTCCCGCCGGGCTCCTCGGCGGTCATCGTGGTCGCCGACGACATGTACGCAGATCGCATCGACAAGGCGCTAACCAAGTCGAGCAAGAAGATCAACAAGGCCGTGGATTCCGGCGACTACGAGAAGCTCGCCAAGGAGCTCGACGCCGCGGACAAGCGAGTGTCGGACGCCGTCGAGTCCTGACAGCGACGGGGCGCGGGCTCCCGGCAAGCGCACTACTGCTTTCCTTGCAAGGCGATGCCGGTTTCGCACGATGGCCGCCATCGGCCACCTCTGGCCTCAATGGCAGAGGGCGGCCGGCGCGCTTGTCCGGCACACGTTGCGGCGAAACACATTGCCCGCGCCCGTCTCGTCCCAGAGCACGTCGGGATCGTTGCGCAGGATCACGTTCTTCGTGACGAGATTGCCGGCCGCACCCTCGATCAACACCACGCCGCCGCTGAACGCGGTGTCGCCGGTCGGCGCGTTACCGGTGATCAGGTTGGCTGTGATGACGTTGTCCGCCGCGCCGACCACGACCACGCCGATGCCCGACAACGCGGGGACTTCAGCGTCAGCCGGGCACGCCTTCCGGTTGCGGCCGATGTCGTTGGCGACCAGACGGAACGTGTCCGGGCCAAGGAGCGCGACGCCGACGCAGTTGTCGCGCATCGAGCTCGCGACGATCGAGCCGCGCGACGCTCCGGCGACCGTGACGCCGAATCGGCTGCCGGCGATGCGGTTGTCTCGCACATGCGTGTCGAGGGCGGAGGCGACGTTGATGCCCGCGTCGGTGTTGTCGCGCAGGAGGTTGTCCTCGACCGCGCTGTCGCGAGCGGCGACCACAGCGACACCGGACCCGACGAAGCCCTGGATCGTGAAGCCCTCGACGCTGACGTCCTCGACGTAGCGAGTGACCTCGCCGGTCACGAAGTCCACGTCTCCGATCACGCAGATCCCGTGCACCGCCTCGCCGACCATGGTGGGATCGAAGCACGCGTGAACGACCGGCGTGGGCGGTGGCAGGATGACAGCACCCACGCCGCGCAAAGTGAGCCCATCGGTCTGGATCGCCACGTTCTCGCGGTGGGTGCCGAACACGCGGATCGTGTCACCCGGCTCGGCCGCGTCGACGGCAGCCTGAATCGACTGTCCCGGGCCGACAACCGCGGTGCGATGCGCCTGCGCGGGACCCGTGCAGACGAGGAAGGCGATAACAAGCCCTGCCAGCGTCAGGGCGAACGACCTCGGCGACCGGGCCATGGTGGCCCCCTCTCATAGGATTCGGGTGCCTCGCACCACGCTACCGGCTTACGCCGGATCCAGGGGAAAGACGAGCAAACCAGCGCTCACGCTGCACCGCACGCTTCCGCTTCTCGTCGCCGACTTGCCCGGCGCTGCGGCTGGCGGGTAGGCTCGCGGCGTTCCCGCGGCGGGCACGCGCAGCACAGCTAGGAGGGCGTGATGCTCGGACGGTCGCCGGTCGCAGCAGCAGTGCTGGTGCTGGCAATGGTCGGCTCGGCTGGCCTGGCGGCGCCGGCGGGCGCTCAGCAGACGTTCAGCACGGTCGATCAGGCGGGCCGGCAGCGTCGAGTTCCCGTTGTTCATGCCCGGCCGGACGTTCGGCACGTCAGTGCACGAGGTGATCATGCCCGACATGTCGCAGCTCCACGGCTGCCTGCGCAACGAGAAGTCGGTGGTGATCAGCTTCACGCGCCGCCGGCCACGGCGGTCGATGTCGCTGATCGAGACCGGCAAGCCGTGCTTTGCGGCCCATCCGGACGGCGCGAAGGTTCGGCGCCTCCGGGTGCAGGGCCGGCGGGTGTCGATCTGGGCGTTCTGCGCCGGCACCCGGCACGCGTGCTCGCATGAGCGCCGCGGCGACGCGTTCCTGACCGCGGTGCTGTGGCTGCGCTCAGGCGCCGGGCGGACCCGGGTCGAGTTCACCGCCGCGCAGATGTCGGTCCGTCAGACGGTCCGGGCGCTGCGCAGCCTGCGTCTGGTGGACCTGACCCGGCCGGTCGTGCAGCTGCGCGAGTTCATGTCGCCCGACCAGGCGATCTTCTGCCAGATCTGGAACGACACGAAGCCGTACTACACGTGGTGCGTGATTCGGGCACCGGTGCGTTCGGGCTGGCTGGGCGCCGACGGCTTTGTCGGCGTGTGCAACATGGACCCGAACGGCTGCATCCCGGGCGGCGGTTCCGGGGTTCCGCCGCTGCACGCCGGGCAGACGTCCCGGCCCGCGGGCTTCGCGTGCACTGCGGAGGCGGCGGCGATCACGTGCACGATCGACGCCGGGCACGGGTTCCGGATCGACGCGAACGGAGCGGTCGAGGTCTCCCCGCCTTAGCGGCGGACGGTCCTACCGCTCGACCATCCCGAGCCGCTTCGGACAAGCGAGTGCGCTGCTGAGCTTCGGAAAACGCTGGCCACCGGGGTCATCCGCGCCACGTCCAAGGGAGCAGTGGGCCGCGGGCCGAGCTAGCCGCCGGAGACGCGGGACGATCCGTACCAGGCGCCTGGTTTCGTACAGTCTCGCCATGCCCGCGGTTCGTCATCACATGTCGAGCGACCTGCTGTCCGTCGAGACCAGCGTGTCGATCATGGAAGTCGCCCAGCGGATGGTCGACCGCAACGTCGGCGCGGTCCTCGTGCTGGACGACGGCCGGCTGGCCGGGATCTTGACCGAGCGCGACGTCCTGCGCGCCGTCGCGCGTGGTCTCGCCGACACCACGCGCGTCGGGGACTGCATGACGGCGCATCCGGAAACGATTGCCCCCGACGACACGACCGAACACGCGGCCGTCCTGATGCTCCACGGCGGCTTCCGCCATCTGCCCGTGGTCCAGGGCGACAATCTCGTGGGCGTCATCTCGATCCGCGACCTGGTGCCACTGCTGCTCGAGGACACGGCGCCGCGCGGCGTCTGAGAGCCAGGCGCGCTTTCGCCTGGATGCGATAGCGGCGGCCAAACGCTTGGCGACTGTCGCTACTCGTCCATAGCGCTAACCGGTCATCGGAGCACCCGATAGCGCACGTGGAGCACCCGGTTGCCTTGGATCACCACGTCAGGGTCCTCCAGCAGGTGCTGTGCGTCGACCGACCCGAAGTAGCGCTTGCCGGAGCCGAACACCACGGGCGCGACGTCCATCCTGACCTCGTCGACGAGTCCCGCGGCGAGCACCTGGCCGCCGGCGTCGCCGGCGGCGACCTCGACCGTGCGGTGACCCGCGAGCTCCTGTGCCTTGGCCATGGCCGCCTCGACGCCGTCGACGAAGTGGAACGGCGCCTCGGGGCGCCAGCCCTCGGGCGCCGGTCGGTGCGACACGACGACCACGTGGTCGATCCCGCTCGGCGGCGTGCCGCCCCAGCCATCCGTCAAATCGAAGACGTGGCGGCCGACGACCGTCGTTCCGATCTGGTCCCAGTACGCCCGGGTGTACTCGTAGGACGCCTGCGACACCTTCACCTGCCCGGTCTCGTCCAACGGGACGTCACCGCTGGACAGCCAGTCGAACAGCGGGCCGGGCTGATCGTTCTCGTCCGCGATGAAGCCGTCCACCGACACGCTGCTGTACAGGACCACCTTGCCCATGGGCTCTCCTCTGATCGGGAGGTGCCCATGCTGGCGTCTGCGACGACGCAAGTCTTGGAGAAAATCAATCGGCCGGCAGCGGCCAGCCGTCCAGCGCGTGGCCGGGATGTTCGCGCAGGAACCGCCGCCGGACGTCGAGGTACCGCGTCGGGGTGAGCCCCGTGAACGCCCGGAACTCGTTGACGAAGTGCGCCTGGTCGTAGTAGCCGGCGCCAGCGGCGAGTTCGAGCCAGTCGACCGGCCCGGCGGGATCGATCGACAGCACGGTCGCGGCGAAGCGATACGTGCGGGCCAGCCGCTTCGGCGTGATGCCGACGACCTCCTTGAACCGCTGTGCCAGATGGGTGCTGCTGACGCCGGCCGCCACGCTCAGGTCGCCGATCGCCACCGCTCCCGTGGCCGCTGCGATGACGCTGCTCGTGTGGCGGACCAGTCGCAGGCCGGCGGTCTCGCAGACCCGTCGCATCAGCTGCTCCTCGAGCAGCGTCAGCATCTCGTGCGGTCC
Source organism: uncultured Solirubrobacteraceae bacterium (assembly GCA_963792385.1). Classification (GTDB taxonomy): domain Bacteria; phylum Actinomycetota; class Thermoleophilia; order Solirubrobacterales; family Solirubrobacteraceae; genus DASSUW01. The sequence goes on from CAWBVZ010000007.1 coordinate 1,545,130, forward strand.
GTCCGCCGTGGCCAGCCGGTCTCGCAGCTCCTCGGTGGCGGGGCGGCCCCAGACCTCCTCCACCGTCACCGGCCGGTCGCGCAGCTCGACCGCGGGCATAGCCAGGAACGGCGCCAGCCCCCACGGCTTAAAGTGCACGCCGACCGACCGGGTCGCTGCCGGGTAGCCGAACTCCAACGCGCGGGTGAGCGTGCTGACGACGACCCCGTCGGCGTACTCGGCCGGCTGGAGATCACTGCGGGCGCGAGTGCGAAACGGCGCTCCGAGGTTGACGATCAGCAGAGCCGACGGCGCCGGTGGCAGCGTCAGCCAGGGGTACGGTGGCGCGCCCTCCAGGTAGTAGAGGTCGTCGATCAGCGAGTCCAGCGGCGGTCGCGGCACTCTGGACACGTACTCCACGCGTTACAGCATCGCTGACGGAAGAACAGGCCGCCAGGTCGTCCTACGCCGCCAGTCGCAGAACTGCGGCGGGCGCTTCTCGGCCGCGCGGCCGGCGCGCGGAGCCGCGCGCTCCCCGTCGCATTTGAGATGAGGGAGGCGACCCGAGAAGCCGGGTAGGACAACGCTCTCGCCGCTGCTGCTTTCGCCTGCAAGCGATAGCCCAGCGCTCGCCCGGCTGAGTATCTGATGCGCGAATTGCGGGAGTGACGCCGGCATCGCGCGAGACGCCTGCTCCTCGTCCGTAGCGCTAGTCGCGCCAGCGGCGCGACTAGCGCTCCTCATGGCGAACGCGGATGATCGTCTTCCCCTTGATCCGCTCGGTCGGGTTGAGGGCGGCGACGGCATCGTCGAGGGTCGCGACGTTGCCGATGTTGGTCCGCAGCCGTCCGTCCCGTACCCGGTGGACGATCTCACTCAGTTGGGCGCGATCGGACTCGACGACGAAGTCGACTGCCAGGCCGTCGGCGGGCCGCGCCTCGGGCGGCCCTACGACGGTCACCAGGGTTCCTCCGGCCCGGATCAGGCTCGCGGACCGCTTCTGGATGTCTCCGCCGATGACGTCGAAGACCAGGTCGACGCCGCCGACGTCTTCGAGGGCGTCGTTCTCCAGATCGACGAACTCCTGCGCGCCGAAGTCGAGCGCCTTCTGGCGGTCGGCGGCGCGCCCAGTGCCGATGACGTACGCGCCGGCCTCACGTGCGAGTTGCGTCACCATCGTCCCGACTGCTCCCGCCGCGCCGTGCGCGAGGACGCTCTGCCCCGCCTGAAGGTGGCCGTGGTCGAACAGGCCCTGCCACGCGGTCAGGCCGGAGATTGGCAGGCTCGCGCCCACGGTGAACTCGATGTCGCCCGGCAGCGGCGCGAGGTTGCGTGCCTCGATCGCGACGTACTCCGCCAGGGTGCCGTCGCGATGCCAGTCCGCGAGGCCGAACACCCGCTGTCCCACCGACACCCCCGTGGTGCCGTAGCCGAGGGCGCTGACCACTCCGGCCAGCTCGTGCCCAGGGATCGACGGTGTTCGGTCACGGTCGCGGCGATCGGTCCAGGTCGAGGGCCACGCCATCTCAGTCGGGACGAATCCCGACGCATGAACCTGAACGATGACGTCGTTTATCGCCGCCGGCGGCTCGGGCCGCTCGACCAGCCTCATCCCGGCCGTTCCCGCGGCCTCGTCCGTCACCACAATCGCCTTCACCCGGGACCTCCCTGTGGCTGGTCCGTTTATGCCTCCTGCGGACGGCCGATCGCGACCACCCCGCGCGCCTCGTCATCGCCATCGGAGCTTTCCACACCGACGAATCTTTCCCGAGCCGATAAGAGAGTCAGCTCGCCGCCGGTCGCGGAGCCTTCACCTCACGTCGGACGTCGCCGACAAGCCGGATCGAAACAGCAAGCCTGCCAGCGCTCGCGAGGCGCACTCGGCTGGGACTGCTGGATTTCCACATGCAAAGCAGCCGTCCGCTGAGAAGCTGAGGCCGCGATCGCCTCCGCTGGATCCGGTAGTGCCGGCTTGCGACGCGGTGGCGTCGCGATGCGTCCGTCGCGACAGCCCCCTCGCCGCAGTTCCCGGAGAGCTCCGCGGTGCTTTCGGGCTGAGGTCATCACGGCGCGGCGGCCGGCAGGCTCCGCCCACTCCCCCACCCAGCCGGGTTGACGTTCGTCCCGCCGCTTACGCCGCGCGGGCGTAGACGACCGTGTTGTCGAGGTAGTGGCCGCTCGCGTGGTCGAACGTGCCGGAGCAGGTGATCAGCCGGAGCGTCGGGCCGGGCGTGCGGCCGTACACGCGGGCGGTCGGGAAGTGGGCCTTCGGGTACTCCTCGCTGCCCTGGATGGTGAAGCGCGCGCGGCTGCCGTCGCGGCGCTCGACGACGATCGCGTCGCCGGGGCGCAGGTCGCGGATCCGGTAGAAGACGGCCGGGCCGGTGTGCGAGTCGACGTGGCCGGCGATGACGGCGGGGCCGGGCTCGCCGGGCCGTGGGCCGCCGGTCCACCAGCCCGTGTCGCCGAAGTTCTCGGGCACCTCGAGCGAGCGGTCGGGGTTGAGGCCGAGCCGGATGATCGGTGCGCGCACGCCGATGGCGGGGATCTCGAGCCGGACCGGCGCTGCCACCCGCTCCGCGCGGCGCGCCCGCTTCGGCGGACTGACGTACGGATGATTCGTCACCGCGTCGAGCTGCAGCGCGAGCCGGCCGGACTGCGCCTCGCCGCCACCGTCGCCGCACCGCGAGACGGCGTAGGCGCCGACAACCGCTGCGAGCAGCGCGACGCCCGCGATCAACGCCGCCAGGCCGAGAAGCGTCGGGAGACGCCTCCCGGCCCGGCGGCGCGGTTCCCAAGCGCTTTGGGTCATGAGTCGGTGCGACGCGCGGCTACCAGCACGCCGCCGCCCGCGGCGAGCAGGCCGAGCCCTCCGGCCAGCCCGAGCAGCGCGATGCCGGGAGCCTCCGGCGCTGTTCCGCCCGCGCCGGCGGCGACGGCGCCGCGCGGCACGGTGCGCTGCGCCACGGTGCGCTGAGCCACGGTGCGCGTGCCCGAGACGACGTGCCGCGTCCTGCGGGTGTTGGCGACCGGCGTTGTGGGCGGCGGTGACAGGAGCGGCGCGGGCATCACGGGCGTCGGCGGCACCGGGACGACGGACGCCGGCTTGTTCTCGTCCTGGCAGTCGCCGCCGGAGCAGCCGTCGGAGCCGGCGAGCGCCGGTGCGGCTCCGACGGCCAGTGCGGCCAGGGCTGTGGCGAGGATCGGCAGGAGCCGGTGTTGCGTACGGTGCATCAGAACCCCCTCGGGTCTGGTTGGGGAGCACGGCGGCGGGGACCGCCGTCCTGCATTCGGGTCACGCGGCAAGCTGCTCGTATCGCGGGTCGGCGGCCGAGAGGTGCTGCGCGGCCCACTCGTACATCGCCACCAGCGGCTCGGTGAGGCTCCAGCCGAGCGGCGTCAGCGAGTACTCGACCCGGGTGGGGACGGCGGGGATCTCCCGCCGCGCGACGAGGCCGTCCCGCTCCAGCGAGCGGAGCGTCTGCGTCAGCGTCTTCTTGGAGATCTCGCCGACCTCGTAGAACACCTCGCTGTAGCGCCGGGTGCCGGTCGCGAGCAGGTAGAGGATGTCGACGCTCCACTTGCCGGCAAGCAGTCCGAGCACCGCTCGCGTGCCATGGATCATCTCGATGTCGTCGGCTTCGTCGGTCATCGCGTGCACGGTCATGGTCAGACGAGACTGCGCCCCGCAGCGCCCCACGGCAACAGGAGCCCGTGATCGGACGATTGCCACACGCGATTGAGCCGATCCCCGTACGCGAGGAGGGTTCATGGCATGAGCGACACGAGTCGACCGGCGACCGCATGCGCGTCGTCGCGCTGAACACGCTCACGTGCGTCGCGACGCTGGCGCTCCTCGCCGTCCTGGCGATGCCGGCCAAGCAGACGCTCGACCGCGGGTCGGAGGCACGGGCGCTGGCGGCGGAGGTCCTCCCGCGCTACGAGCCGGCCCAGCATCCCCACCGCGTCTTCGGCGTGTACGTCGATCCATGGCACGTGGACGACTGGGCGCGAACGATCGGCGCCGCCCCGCAGGCGACGGCCAAGTTCGAGTCGTTCTCGCGCCGGCGCACGCTCGACAAGTACGCGGCCGAGAGCCGTCGCCAGGGCATCCGGCGGATGCTCGTGTCGTGGGAGCCGTGGACGCCGGTGCCGGCCGCCTACGGTCTCCAAGCGCAGTCGCAGTCGCAGCCTGGCTACCGCAACATCGACATCGCGCGCGGCGCGCAGGACCGCTACATCGTGCGCTTCGCACGCAGCCTCGCGCGCTTCCGCGGGACCGTCTGGCTGCGGTACGCGCACGAGATGAACGGCTACTGGTATCCGTGGAGCCGCGGTGCGCGCGCGTACCGGTGGGCGTGGCGACGGATCGTGCGGCTGTTCGACGTCGCGGGCGCACACAACGTGCGGTTCGTCTGGTCGGTGAACGCGAACCTCTACGAGCCGAAGGCTGTTTGGCTGCACACGGCACGCCGGTACTGGCCGGGGAGCCGGTACGTGGACGCGGTCGGCTCCACGATGATCGACTTCGGCGGCGACAAGGACTACACGGTCGCTCGCTTCGCGCCGCGCCTGCGCACGCTCCACCGCGAGTTCGGCAAGCCGATCGTGCTCGCCGAGACCAACACCGAGTACGACGGCCGTGTCGAGTGGCTGCGCGATCTCCGCACGATGCTGCGCGGCATGCCCTGGATCCGTGCGGTGATGTGGTCACAGCTCCCGAGCCGCGGCAAGGCACACCGGACCGGCGCCGCCGGCATTGTCGACTGGGACGTCCAGCGCGACCCTCCGGCAGCCGCCGAGCTGCGGGGGATCATCGGGGACGGCGTCCGCTAGCGGCGCGCCCGGCATGAGCCCGACGCGCGGGAAGCCGCCCGATCCGGACGAGGCAGCAGCCCGGCTGATCGAGCGCGTGCTGTCGGACTCCGCGTTCCGCGCGCGCTTCCGGCGCGATCCCGCCGCGGCTGCCAGGGAGGCGGGGCTCGAGCCGGTCGAGGAGCCCACGACGGACCGCGCGCTCGAGACGCTCGAGATCCGCGAATCCAAGTCGAGCCTGGCCGGCGCCATGCTGGCCGCCGCCGTCGAGGGCATCGCCCTGTACGACCTCGCCGACCACTCGGGGGCGCTGTCGGGGATCGGTCTCGGTGTGGAGAACGCCGAGGCCGCGGTGCCGAGCGCGTCCCCGCAGGCGCTCACGCTGCTCCAGAACAGCGACATCCAGTTCGATCCGGACGGCCTCGCCGACCTGCGGGCCGGGCGCATCGACGACCGTATCGTCGCGGTGCTCGGCGAGGTGGCCAAGCACCACTCGATCACGGTCTCCTCGATGCTGTCCGATCACCCCGACCTGACCACGGGCGGCGCCGTCTCCAACCACCACTTCGGGCGTGCAGTGGACATCGCGACGGTCGACGGCAGCCCCGTCTCGCCGGGCAATGCGGCGGCGCGCGAGCTAGCGAGGGAGCTGCTGCGTCTGGACCCTTCGATCCGCCCGACGGAGCTCGGTTCGCCGTGGGCGCTGGGCGACCCGGTGGCGTTCACCGACGCCGACCACCAGGACCACATCCACGTTGCCTTCGACGACCCTGCGGAGCCCGGGCAGGCGCCTCTGCCCGCCGTGGTCGACGATGCCGCCGGGGACGACGACGCCGACGGCGACGACACCGACCAGGCCGACGACAGCGAGGAGACCGACGACCAGGACGACGGCGACGACGATGACGAGGACGACGACGACGACGAGGACGACGAGACGAAGACGAGGACGAGGACGAAGACGAAGACGAAGACGAAGACGGCGACGAGGACGACGACGACGAGGACGAAGACGAGCCCGACGAAGACGAGCCCGACGAAGACGAGCCCGACGAAGATGAGCCCGACGAGGTCGGGCCTGACGAGGACGACCTGACCGACCCCGACCGCGTCGATGGCGGGGACGACTCCGACGACGACGACGACAGCGACAGCAACGGCGACGACGACAGCGACAGCGACAGCGACAGCGACGACGATCTGGCGGACGGCGACGACAGCGACGACGACGGCGACGAGCCGGATCTCAGCGAGATCGACGCCGACTATCCCGGCGACACCGCGCCGCGCGAACAGGTCGCGCTGTGGATGGCCGCGGAGGCGCAGCGGCGCGGGCTGCCGCCGGAGCTCCCCGTGATGGCCGCGCTCGTGGAGTCGGGCATGCGCAACCTCCCCGGCGGCGACGCCGACTCGGTGGGCTTCTTCCAGATGCGCGCCGGGATCTGGGACTCGGGGCCGTACGCGGGCTACGGCAGCCGCCCCAAGCTGCAGCTCGACTGGTTCCTCGACCACGCGGAATCGGTGCGCGCCCAGCGCATGGCACGCGGCCTGCCCATCACCGACTCAGGCCACTACGGCGACTGGATCGCCGACGTCGAGCGCCCCGCCGAGCAATACCGCGGCCGCTACCAGCTGCAGCTCGACGAGGCCCGCCAGCTGCTGCGCCACGGACCGCCGGCCGAGGAGCTCGCGGCCGCGGTGGACGGCGGCTCGCTGGAGCCGGGCTCGCGGGCGCAGGCGGCGGTCGCCGAGGCGAAGCGGTATCTCGGGACGCCCTACCACTGGGGCGGCTCGACGCCGGACTCGGGCTTCGACTGCTCGGGCCTCGTCCAGTGGGCCTATGGGAAGGCCGGCATCAGCATCCCCCGCGTCACCGACCAGCAGATCATGGCGCCGGGCGCGACGAAGATCGACCGCGACCATCTGCTGCCGGGCGACCTCATCTTCTTCCGCGACGACAGCGGCTACGTGCACCACGTCGGCATGTCGCTCGGCGGCAAGAAGTTCATCCAGGCGCCGCACACGGGCGACGTCGTGAAGATCTCGAGCCTGAACGAGGCCTACTACGCCCAGCACTTCACCGGCGGCCGCCGCTTCGACCCTGCGCTGGAAGACAACCGCGCGCGGGTCATGACCGCGATCCGGCCGGACCAGGTCACCCGGCGCTGACCTACGGCTCGCCGGTCTCCTCCTCGTCGTCGCTCGGATCGTCCGATTGCGAGTCGCCGACTCCGCTTGGCGTACTCCGCGGGGCGGCCGTCGGCGCGGCCCCCGTCGGCGCCGCGGCCGGCGCTGTCCGCACCCCGTTCGAGCCGCCCTGGTTGCCGTTCCCCGACCCGAGCGCCAGGGCCGCCGTGACAGCGACGACCAGCGCCATCACGAGCAGCGCCGAGCGGGCCAGGCGGCGCGCCGACCGGCCGTCGCGCGGGCGTGCCGCGACCGCCGCCGCGGCCGCGCCACCCAACGCCGCGACGCGCCGGGGCATCGCCGTCGGGATCAGCCGCTGGTCCGTCTCGGTGCGACGTGCCATCGGCAGCGTCGCAGGCGTCGCTTCGGCCGCCGGACCGGCGACGAGCCGCGACGTCCGGCGCCAGCGCGGGCCGAGCCGGTCGAGCACGATCTCCTCGAGGCGCAGCCACGCGGCGGCGGCGGTGCGCGGCCGGTCCTCCGGCTCCTTGATCAGCAGCCGGTCGATCCAGTCGGACAGCCGCGGATCGACCGACGGGTCGAGCGAGGAGAGCTCCAGCGGCGGCACGTTCACGTGCCGCAGGAGGATCGCCGTCGGCGGACCCGTGGTCTCGAACGGCGGGCGCCCGGCGAGCAGTTCGAACGCGATCACGCCGACCGCGTAGAGGTCGGTCCACGATCCGATGTCCCCGGCCATCGCCTGCTCGGGCGCCATGTAGGTCGGCGTGCCGATCACGGTTCCCTTGACGGTCAGCATCGTGGTGACCTGGGCCTCGTCCGTCGCCTTGGCGATACCGAAGTCGGCGATCTTCACGCGGCCGTCCGTGGTGACCAGCAGGTTCTCCGGCTTCAGGTCGCGGTGCACGATGCCGTGCTCCTGCGCGTGGGCGAGACCGGCCAGCAGGGCCTCGAGCACGCCCGCGATCTGCGCGAACGTCAGGTCGTGCATCAGAGGCCGCAGGGAGCCGCGCTCGAGGTACTCCATCGCGATGTACGGCGTCCCGTGGTCCTCGAAGAAGTCGTGCACGGTGACGATGTTCGGGTGGTTCAACGAGCCGGCGAGGCGCGACTCGCGCACGAAGCGGCGGGCTGCAGAGGGATCGCCGTCCGACACCGCGGACAGCTCCTTGAGAGCCACGAGACGGTTGAGGTCGGTCTGCCGGGCGAGGTAGACCGTCGCCGTGCCACCGTGACCGATCTCCCGCACCAGCTCGTACCGGCCGACGCCGCGGAGCACATTCGCCATTCAGATGATCGTCACCCGCGGCGCCGACGAGTCCAAGCGCGACAGCCGATCCGTCGAGTGGGAAGCGGTATCGCTGGTGCCCAGCCGCGCGCGCGCCGATTGATACGCGGGCGCTGTCGCCTGAACGCGCATCGCTGTTGAGCGAGCTCGGCCCAGCGCGTGTGATTGGAAGCGGTCAACCAGACCGCGACAAGGAGCACCTCCGATGCCAGCCAGCGACAACCACGGTTCAATCACCGCCTCGAACGGAGGCATCGCCCGCCGCGGCCTAATGGGCGTTCGGCGGCTGCGCGCCGCCGAGCTCTACGACGCCTGGCTGTTCGCGGAGACCGACGCGACGCTCGCGCTCGCCGCATGGTGGTCCGCGCCGCGCGACGAGAAGAGCGACGCCTACGCCGCGTACTGCGCGGCGCTCGAGCGCGAGGCCCACGCGGCCGGGCTGCTCGAACTGCGGCTCGCGCCCATCGCGGCCTGACACGCTCAGCAGGACGCCCTCGCCATCGCGATGCGCGTCCTGGCCGTCCTCCTTGCCGTGACCGCCGTCTGGGGTGCGGCACCGGCCGCGGCGTCCTCGGCGCGCGCCTGCCCTCCGGACCGCAGCGCGCAGCCGCTCACCGTCACGACCTTGTGCCTGATCAACCGGGCACGGGCGCGGTACCGCGCGCCCCGCGTCCGGCTCGACCGGCGGCTCGCGCGCGCCGCACACCGCCACACGCGCGACATGGTCGAGCACCACTACTTCTCGCACACGTCACGGTCGGGCCTCTCGTCGAGCGACCGGATCGCGGCGGCGGGATGGATGCGCGGCCGCCGTCACTGGATCGTCGGCGAGAATCTCGCCTGGCACGCGGGAGCCCCGAGCCCGCGCTCGATCGTCCGCGCGTGGCTCCGCAGCCGCTCGCACCGCCACGTGCTGCTGCGGCCCGAGTACCGGGTCGTCGGCATCGGCGTCGTGCCCGCCACGCCGTTCGCCGGCGTCCGCGACGGGGCGACCTACACGGCCGACTTCGGCTCGTGAGCTACGCGGCGGCCGCGAGCGCGGCGCCGAGCCCGGGCCCGCAGGCCCAGACGTCGTCCTCGAGCGCGCCGGCGCGCTCGGGCGTCCAGCGCCCGCTCGCGACGAGAAACTCGAGCAGCGCTTCGACGTCCGTGAACGCCGCCCGCGCGGACCGGTCGGTCGGGAGCGAGGCGCAGAACAGCAACGCGTCCGCCGCACTCCTCACCCGCGCCTGCTCGGCCGGGAGGAACTTCGCCGGTCCGAGATCCCTGAGGGTCTTCATCACTCGTGCGTAGGCGCGGGCACGTTCACGGGTCATGCCAACACTGTTATGCCGCCGGCGCCCCGGCTCAACAGCATCGGCGACACGAGTGATCGCCTTCGGTTCTCACTCCCGCGGGACGGGCGTGAGGTACAGGCGCGCGATCACGGGGAGCTCCTGCTGGGCGTCCGAGCGGATGCGCGCGAGCACGGCGGTGAGCTCGTCGCCGCCGAGGCCCGCGGCCATCCGCACATCTGCCGCGACCAGCACCTCCCCCGGGCCGAGGTAGACCGCCTCGAGCCGCGCGACGGCTTCGACGCCGGGGACCGCGGTGAGGCGATCGCGCAGCTGGTCGACATACCGCTCCGGTACGCCCTGGTTGGAGAGCAGCTGGCGGTTGCGGCTCGTGAGCTTGAGCGCGACGTAGCCGAGCAGGAGACCGATCGCGATCGTCGCGAGCGCGTCGGGGACCGCCGAGCCGGTGACGCGATGCAGCACGAGCGCGATGAGCGCAAGTGCAGCACCGAGGACGTCGATCGAGTCCTCGAGGTAGACGGTCACGACCGTCGGGTCAGGGCTCTCGCGCAGCAGTTGCCGGACCGTCACACCGCGCTCGGCGGCCTGGCGGCGGAGCTGGCGGAGTGCGACGAAGCGGCTGACCGAGTCGAGCACGAGCGCGATCACCAGCACGCCTACGCCGACCCAGAACGCCTCCAGCTCCGGCGGGTCGATCAGCGCGTGCACGCCTTCCCAGAGCGACAGGGCGCCGCCGATCACGAACATCCCGACCGCGGCCAGGAGCGCCCAGTAGTAGCGCTCTGGCCCGTAGCCCAGCGGGTGCGAGGGATCGGGCGGCCGCCGCGAGCGGTGCAGCGCGATCCACAGCAGCACCTCGTTGCCGGCGTCGGCGATCGTGTGCAGGGTCTCGGCCAGCAGGGCCGGCGAGCCCGTCAGCGCCGCGGCGATCCCCTTCGCGATCGCGATCGTCGTGTTCGCGGCGAGCGCCGTCAGGACGCTGGCGAAGCTCGCGTCGCGAGCGTCGTTCGAGGCGGCGGTCACGGCCGCCGAGGATGCCACGCCCCGGCCTTGATCAGCGTGCGAGTCCCGGGCTGAGCCCGAGCATGCTGAGCGAGTCGCGCAGGATCCGAGACACCTGCATCTGCGAGCACCCGAGTCGCTGGGCGATCTCGCGCTGCAGCAGATCCTCGAGGAAGCGCAGGCGCACCACCTCGCGGGCCTGCTCGTCGAGCGTCGCGATCACCTGGTCGAGCACCATCGCGTCCTCCACGCGGCCGTAGCCGGCGTCGTGCTCACCGAGCACGTCGACCGCGGTGATCGTCTCGTCGCCGCCTTCGACGACCGGGACGTCGAGCGACTCCGCGTTGTGCGCGGCGCCGGCCTCGAGCCCGGTGAGCACCTCCTCTTGGCTGCGACCGACCAGACCAGCGATCTCGGCCACCGTCGGCGCCCGCGAGCCTTCCTGCCACAGCCGGTCGCGCGCCTTGCTGACGGCGAGCGACAGCTCCTGCGCGCTGCGCGGCGGCCTGACCGCCCACGTGCTGTCACGGAAGTAGCGCCGCAGCTCGCCGAGGATCGTCGGCACCGCGAAAGTCGCGAACGTGGTGCCGCGATCCGGGTCCCAGCGCTGCAGCGCGTTCACGAGCCCGACCGATGCGACCTGGATCAGATCGTCGATCGGCTCGCCGCGATGGCGATAGCGGAGCGCGAGCCTGCGCGCGAGTGGCAGATAGCGCTCGGCGAGCTCCGTCGCGGCCCGGCGATCGCCGGCCAGGTGACGCCGCTGGAGCCGCGCATCCTCGAGGCGGCGGTGGCCGCTGCGAGCCGTTGTCGTGTGGCCGATCATGGATTTGACGCTAAGCGCCGCCGCGGCCTCCCTCAATCGCTTCGCGCGATCACGCCGTCGCCGCTGCCACTCGACCGCCCCGGATGGGGCCCGCGCAGACACGGCTCCGCGGACCCCAGGCGATCTGGCGATGCGTCAGCGGATCCACATGTGGCGAACGTGCTCGCGCTCGTGGTTGCCCGCACCATCGACGGCACGCCGGTGGAGCCGGTAGTGGCCCGCCGGCAGGCGGTGGTCGATGTGATGGTGCCAGCGCCGCGTGCCGTGCGCGCGGATCCAGCGCGTCCGGGAGCAGGCGACGGGGCGGCCGAGCAGACCCGAGTGGGAGAGCCGCTGGCACCTCGAGCCGTGCAGCCGGTCGACGGCGACCATGACGCGGGCGACCTTGCCGGGGTGGGCGGCGTCACAGCGCGGGTCGTACGACCGCCCACCGAAGTAGCCGTCACCGTCGCCCCAGCCACGCCAGTACGGCCCGTTGCCGTCGTGCCCGTACCAGCCGTGGCCCCAGCGGGACGACGGCGGACTCTGGTCGTTGCAGCCGCCGCCGGCGTGACGGGCGGTCGATGGAGCGTCGGCGGCCGCCGTGGCTGGGGCGCCGACTACGGCCCCCACGACGAGCAGGCTGCCGAGGAAGTGGAGCATGCGCTTGGGCATGGAGCCTCCATGGGATCGGTTGGCAATCCGGCCGGGCGGCCGGACCTAGCCACTGAACCCACAGCCCGCAGCGCGCTCAACAACGTCCATCGCTCGTCCGAGACGGGCTCCCGATCGGTGCGGACGGCCCGGCTGGGTACCCCGGTCGTATGCCAGAGATCACGCAGGACAACCGCGGCCCCAAACGCCTCCGGGAGTTGCTCGCGGGCCCCGACCCTGTGGTCGCGCCCGGCGCCTACGACGCGCTCTCCGCGCGGCTGGTCGAGCAGGCGGGATTCGACGCCGTGTACATGACCGGCTTCGGCGCCTCGGCGTCGCTCCTGGGACGACCCGACATCGGCCTGCTGTCGTTCGGCGAGATGGCCGACCACGCCCGGCGCCTCGTCCAGACCGTCGGCGTCCCCGTGATCGCCGACGCCGACAACGGCTACGGCAACGCGCTCAACGTCGTGCGCACCGTCCGTGACTACGAGGCCGCCGGGGTCGCGGCGCTGCATCTCGAGGACCAGGTCTCGCCGAAGCGGTGCGGACACCTGGCGGGCAAGCACGTGATCCCAGCGAGCGAGATGGTCGAGAAGGTGCGGGCCGCTGTGGAGACCCGCCACTCGGGCGACCTCGTGATCATCGCCCGCACCGACGCGCGGGCGGTCGAGGGCCTGGACGCGGCGCTCGAACGCGGCCGTCGCTACCGCGAGGCCGGTGCCGACGCGCTGTTCATCGAGGCGCCCGAGAGCGAACAGGAGGTCGAGACGGTGGCGGAGGCATTCCCCGACACGCCGCTGCTGTTTAACGGTGTCGAGGGCGGTCGCACGCCGCCGTTCGAGCTCGCGCGCCTGCGCGAGCTCGGCTTCCGGATCGTCCTCGTGCCGGTGACCACGCTGTTCGCCGCCACGCGCGCGGTGCAGGAGGCGCTGTCGCGGATCCGCGAGCACGGGATGGCTGCCGACACGGGCTCGCTGTCGTTCTCGGACTTCACGGACGTCGTCGGGCTGCCGGAGCTGCAGCGACTCGAGGAGCGCTTCTCGCTCAGCCAGACGCCGGAAGCTCGCCAAGCGTGACCTCGACCGAGCGGGAGGCGCCGGCCCGCTGCAGCTCGATCGCGACCCGGCTGCCGGGCCGCTCCTGCGCAATCGCGACGGCGATGTCGTCGACCGACGTCACCGCGTGTCCGGCGACCTTCGCGATGACGTCACCCGCGCGGATCCCGGCGCCGGCGGCGGGGCCGCCGGGTGTCACCGTCGCGACCAGCACGCCTCCTTGCGGCAGCGACCGCAGCTCGACGCCGAGCCATGCGCGGGCCGAGTCCACGACGCGGCCGTGCGCGGCGAGCTGGCTCGCGATCGACTTCGCCGTGTTGCTCGAGATCGCGAAGCCGATGCCGACCGCCGCGCCGCCGACCTGCGGGTCGTTCGCGGCAAGGGTGGGGATGCCGATGACGGCGCCGGACTCATCGACCAGCGCGCCACCGCTGTTGCCGGGATTGATCGGCGCGCTCGTCTGGATCACCGACGGCAGGGCGACGCCGCCGCCCTCGCTGACCGTCCGGCTGGCTGCGCTGACGATGCCCTGAGTCACGCTCCCGCGCAGGCCGAGTGGGTTGCCGATCGCCAGCGCGATCTCCCCCACCTCGACGCGCGACGAGTCGGCGAACTTGGCCGGGCGCAGATGCGCCCCTTTCACCTCGATCACCGCCAGGTCGCCCTGCGGAAACGTGCCGCGCAGCGTTCCGACGTGCGACGAGCCGTCGGCGGCGGTCACCTGGAAGCGCTGCGACCCCTCCACCACGTGCGCGTTGGTCACGATGTGGCCCGCGTTGTCGAGCACCACGCCCGAGCCGAGACCGCGGCTGGTCTGAATCTGGACGACGGACGGCATCGCCGCCGCCACGGTGTCCTGGAAGCCGGCCGTTTCAGGCTTCGCCGTGGCGGTAGTGGTGTTGTCGCCGCCGAGGGCGGGGATCGCGATTGCTGCCGCGATCACGATCGCTCCGAGGCTGACCATCGGTCCGAACCTTCTGAGGGGATCTCGTGTCGGTCTCAAGCTGGGCATGCGCCCGATTCTCCGGTCGCGCACCCGGCTCGCAACAGCGATCACCGATGCCCCGATACGCTGAAGCGATGGAGCAGAGACAAACGGGCGATCTCGTGACGATCACCGGCAACGGCCCGGACGTGGACGGGATCGTGTTCGACACGCCGAGCCATACCAAGGTCGTGGTCGCGGTCATCGACCCCGCGCGCGGCGCGGTGTTCCGCTCCGTCAACACCAACGCGCTCAGCGAGCGCACCGAGGAGGGCCCTGGCGATCGCGCGATGCGGCTGCTCATCAAGCGGACGCCGCCGCCGGTTCACGCCAGCGTCCGCGGTGGGTCGAGCAGCGGCCAGGGTCGCCCCGGTCACACGCGCGGAGCGGCGCACCGCGCGACCGGCCGGTAGCGCTCAGCGCATCGCGGGCGCTTCGTGGTCGCTCCACTGGATCGCCTGCTTGTAGGCGTCCGAGAGCACCTCTGGAGGCGCGAACTCCGCGGCCTCGTCGAACGCGCCGCGCTCATAGGCGAGCGTGGCGCGCAGCACCTTCCCCTCCGGTCCCTCGTGGTCGAGCAGCGCCTCGGCGAGGCGGTCGTCGAACGGCAGCTCGGTGACGAGGTCGGCCATCGGGCGGCCGGTCATCGCGTCGAGCAGCGAGAACAGGCCGGCCGTGAACGCCCGGTCGCGGCTCGCCGACATCGACGGCGCGAGCAGCTCGCTCATGCGCGCCCGCACCATCGCCGCGCTGAGCAGGTGGTGCGGTGCGTCGCGCAGCCCGGTCAGCGCGAGCAGCATCCCCCAGCGCCGGATCGCGACGGTGCCGATCATCACGAGCGCCTGCTGGAGCGAGGCGATCGGGCTGAGCGGCGACACGTGCGCGGAGTTGGCGAAGCGCAGCAGCTTGTGGCTGAGACCGGCGTCGCGGCTGATCGTCTGCTCGAGCTCCTCGAAGGTCGTGGAGGCGTCGGTGCTGGCGAGCGACACCAGCGTCCCGAGCTCGTGGGTCGGCGTCGCCGGCGCGCGGCTGAGCTCGGGGAGCGCGAAGAAGTACCCCTGGTACGCGTCGAAGTCGAGCTCGCGGCAGCGCTCGTACTCGTCCGCCTCCTCGACCTTCTCGGCGACCAGCCGCAGCTTGCGCGTCTCGAGCCGCCGCACCGTGGCGGCCAGCTCGTCCGGCGTGTGCTCGCGGACGTCGAGCTTGACGATCGACGCGAGCTCGAGCAGCGGCTCCATCTTCGGCGCGTACTCGAACGAGTCGAGCGCGAGCGTGAAGCCGGCGTCGACCGCCTCATTGAGCACGGTGATCAGCGCCGTATCGATGACCTGGTCCTCGACCAGCTCGAGCACCGTGCGGCGCGGCGACAGTGGCAGCGGCCGGACCGCGAGCAGGAAGTCGCGGGTGACGTTGATGTGGGCCGGCTTGTCGCCGACGAGCGCGTCGAGGCCGAGGTCGGAGAACACGCGCGTCAGCAGCGCGGCCGTCATCGCCTCCGGCGAGACCTCCTCGTCCGGATCGGCGAGCGACCGGTACAGCAGCTCGTACGCGACGACCTGCCAGCCGGCGTCGAAGATCGGCTGCCGGGCGACGACGACGTCGCTGTCGTGGACCTCGGGGACGGGCGGCGCGGCGGGGTCTTCTTCTTCGGTGTTCGCCATGGAGCCGTCTGAACACTAGGGACTGACTCGGCTCAACCCCCGGGCGGTGGGTGCATCGCCGCCATCGCGGCGCGCCGCTGAGCCGGCGCGCGGCGCGCCTGGCGCAGCTCGTTGGCCAGCATCCGCGGCCAGCTGCCGTGCGCGAACGACGGCCGGTAGGAGACGCGGAAACCGAAGTCCCGGTACGGGGCGAAGAACCACGGCACGCGGATGTGCCAGGCCGACGATACGACGATCACGTGTCGCGCCTCGCCGAGTGCCAACAGGATCGGGAGCGATCGCGAGGCGTTCTCGGAGGTGTCGCGGCCGGCCTCCTCGAGCAGCGCCGGCGCCTGGTGCTCGTCCCAGCTGGTCTTCATCTGCTCCGCCTCCGACAGCCCGCCGGTCGACGTGTAGCCGGTGAGGACGACCGCACGGACCGCCGACTCGCGGGCGAGGCCCGCCGCATGCCGCAGTCGCGCGCGCGACTCCTTCGAGATGCGGTGCTCGGCGCTGATCCCCGGCTCGCGGTGGCCGAGCACGACGAGCACGTGGTCGCTGCTCCACTCCGGTCGGCGGGTGAGCAGCCGCGCGGCGTTGCGGTCGCAGATCACGGTGAGCCGCGGGTGGTCGCGCAGCAGCGACGCGGGGCACGCCGGGCCTACAGGCTCCTCGAGCATCGCCCGCAGCGCCGGCGCCTTCACGGCTCCGGTGACCAGCACGATCAGCTCGCGTGCCCGGTAGAGCGTCCCGAGCCCCGTCGTGAGCGCGCGGGCGGGGACGCGCTCGAGGCCCCCGAAGCCGATCGCCGCGTCCTCGCGCGTCTCGGTCGCGAGGTCCACCACGTGCACGCCGGAGGCCATTCGCGCGGGCGGCTCGTCGAACGCGACGTGTCCGTCGCGCCCGAGCCCGAGCACCGCGACGTCGATCGGCTCCGCCTCGACCACGGCCTCGTGGCGCGCGGCCTCGGCGGCGAGATCGGCCGCCGCGCCGTCGATCGTGTGCAGCGACGCGAGTCGCACGCCGCGCAGGTGCTCGTTGAGCTCCGCGGCGAAGCTGTGCGGATCGGCCGGCCCGAGGCCGGCGTACTCGTCGAGCTGCAGCACGGTCGCCCGGTCGCTGCCGAGCGTGCCGGCGGCCGCGTGCGCGCGCAGCGCCGCGTACATGCCCTGCGGCGACCGGCCCGTCGGCAGCAGCAGCCGCGCGGACGGCCGCGCGGCGAGCCGGTTGACCACGAGCTCGGCGGCGAGCCGTCCGACACGGCGCGGATCGTCGAGTACCAGCGGAGCGGGCGCGTCGGGCACCGGCGAAGTGTGCCGCTCCGGCGCGCCGGGGGGACAGTCCCTGCTTACCGGTGGCGCCGGCGCCGCCGCCCTCTGGGACTGTCCCCTGCGTCTTGCGTGTCCGATTTGGTCAAGACGTATCGTCGCGAGACGTTCAAGGTGGTCGCCATGCCCGATCTCGATCGGATCCTCGACTTCATCACCTCAAACGCCCGACTGCTCGACCGCCGGCGAGCGGAGCTGGCCGTCGGCGCCGGCGACCCCGAGGCGGCGCTGGCCGTGCTCGCCGGCTACCGCAACGCCGACGGCGGGTTCGGCTGGGCGCTGGAGCCCGACCTGCGGGCGCCGAGCAGCCAGCCGGTGGCGGCGCTGCACGCGTTCGAGGTGCTCGAGGACGTGGCGCCGGTGACGAGCCCGCTGGCGACGGGGCTGCTCGACTGGCTCGACGCGGTCGCGCTGCCCGGCGGGGCGCTGCCGTTCGCGCTGCCCGGGACCGCGAGCGCGGGCTCGGCGCCGATGTGGGAGTCCGCCGACACGACGTCGCCCTCCCTGCACATGACGGCGGTGGTGCTGGGGATCGCGCACCGGATCGCGCGCCACGACCCGGCGGTGGCGGCCCACCCGTGGCTGAGCCGCGCGACGGACTGGGCGCGGGGCGAGATCGCTGCGGCCGATGGGCCTCGGCACGCGATCGAGTTCCGTTACGTGCTGGCGCTCCTCGACGCACTCGACGCGCGCGACGAGCTCGAGCGGCTCGGCGCGCATCTCCCCGCCGGCGGGACGATGGCCGTGACCGGCGGCAAGCCCGACGAGGCGATGCGCCCGCTCGACTTCGCGCCCGAGCCCGGCCGCCCGCTGCGCGCCCTGCTCGACCCGGACGCGATCGAGGCCGACCTGGACCGCCTCGAGGCCGCGCAGCACGACGACGGCGGCTGGGACGTCGACTGGGCGCACTGGTCGCCCGCCGGCGGGCTCGAATGGCGCGGATGGGCGACCGTCCGCGCGCTCCAGATCCTGCGCGCGAACGGCCGTGTCTGACCGGCGCTAGCGGACGAACACGCATTCCAGGCCCGTGAAGCCACCGATGACGATCCAGGCGACCGCGAACCCCACTTCGGCGAGCAGTGCGAGCGTCGCGAGCCGCCGCCACCTGAAGGCGGCGGCGCCGAACGCGATGAACACGGCTATCACAGCGCCCCAGGCAACCAGCGAAAGGTCGTCCGTGGACAGGTGCTCCGCGCAGGTCACGCCGACCGCCTTGTGCCCGACGATCGCGTCGGTCAGGGCCGCTTGGACAGCGGCCCAGATAGCACCCAGGATGACCGCAACGGTCACGAGCGCGCCTCGTCGATCGCGGATCAAGGGCCCCGTGAAGCTGTTAATGGGCTTATTGTCCCACCGATTGTCGGCGCGAGTGTCGACTTTGTCGGGCTGATGCCGACGAACTCGACGCTCGGCCGTCCCGACGCGGCGGCCGAGAGGCTCCCGCTCCCCCACCCAGCGCAGTTGACGCCGGTCGCGGTGCCGCCGGCCCGTGCTGCGGACGGTCCTCTTTTCTGGCCGCTGAGCGTGCTTGACCGGTAACCGGGGGCGGGCGTACGCTCGCCCCGTGCCGGTCGCAGCTGACGGCTTTCACCACCCCGCGAGCGAGGAAGAGCTGGTCGACGCTCGTCAAGGCGGCGTACCGCGAGGGGCGGCTGCTGCGCGTACGCGGCGCGGCGCATTCGGTGTCCGACGCCGTGTACACGGAGCCGCCGGGCCCGAACCGTGTGTGCCACCAGTCGCCGCCGGCGGGCGGGAACGTCAACGTGATGCTCGACCGCTACCGCGGCTGGCACGTCAAGGACGAGGCGCGCAAGCTCGTCGAGGCCGAGGCGGGGATCCACCTCGGCGCCGATCCGAGCGACCCGACCGGGACGGCGACGCTGGAGGCGAGCCTGCTGTCGCAGCTCGCGACACAGAAGCGGTGGACGCTCTACGACACCGGCGGCGTGACGCACCAGACCGTGAGCGGGTTCACGGCCACGGGGTCGTCCGGCGGGTCGCTGCAGTTCACCTCCAACCGCAACCTGTGGGGGTTCCGGCTGATCGACGGGCGCGGCGACATCCACGAGTTCACGCGCGAGGACGCCGATCCCGACGCGTTCTACTCGATGTCACCGAGCCTCGGGCTGCTCGGCGTCGTGTCGACGATCACGTTCGAGTGCACCGACCTGTTCGCGATCGAGGGCGAGGAGGCGGTGACCTCGCTCGACGGCTGCCCCGCCGACCTGTTCGGGCCGGGAGCGGACGGGCGGCCTTCGCTCGAGCAGTTCCTGCGCGACGCGGAGTTCTCGCGGCTCGAGTGGTGGCCGCAGCGAGGCGCCGAGCGCATGCTCACCTGGCAGGCGTCGAGGATCGATGCGCCGCCCGGTTTCCAGCCGAAGCCGTACAAGCGCGTTCGACGGCAGCCCCGAGGCGACCGAGCAGATGATCGGGGTCCTGTTCACGATCCTCGGCAACCTCGACGACCTCTCGAAGGCCAAGCCGAAGCTCGAGGACAACTTCGAGGCGCTCGAGCGCGTCCTCGAGGCGCTGCCGCTCGTGCACGGGCTCGGCGCCACGGGCCGCCTGCTCGCCGACTTCCTCAGCCGGGCGATCGAGTTCGGCGTCGACGCCGCGATCACCGCGCTCAACCCGTTCCGGCGGCTCGTGCGGAAGGCGGTCCCCGACTTCCTGCCGAAGCTGATCGACGCCTTCATCCCGCTCGACTCCGACAAGCAGGACGATCAGCCGCAGCGCTTCACCGACTGGGGATGGACCGGCCTGCCGATGGACAACCAGGCCGACGACGAACTCGTCCCCACGGAGTTCACCGAGCTGTGGGTGCCGCTGCCGCGGACCGGCGAGGTCGTGCAGCTCCTGCACACCTACTTCACGGAGCCGCGCGACGACGAGGAGGCGTGCCGGCGCACGGGCACGTATGCGTGGGAGCTGTACAGCGCGATGCCGTCCGCATTCTGGCTCAGCCCTGCGCACACGTCGGGCGACGACGAGTGGAAGGACGGCGCCTTCCGCGTCGACCCCTACTGGTTCGCCGACAACGCGGAGAACCCGGCCGAGACGTTCTTCGCACGGTTGTGGAACCTGCTGCGCGAGAACGACGTCCCGTTCCGCCTGCACTGGGGGAAGTTCCAGCCGGACTACGAGCGCGGCGACCGCGACTGGGTCGACTACTTCCGCGCGCAGTACCCGCGCTGGGACGACTTCCTGCGCCTACGCGCCGAGCGCGACCCGAACAACATCTTCCTCACGGGCTACTGGCGCGACCGCTTCGGGCTGTGGGACGAGCCCGCGCCCACCCCGCAGGGCTGATCACTGATCCTGCGGGCCGCCGCGCCAGTAGCGGCGCAGCAGCGCGAGCACGTTCCCGGACAGGAACTTCTCCGCGCGGGCGGCGCCGTAACGGGCGATCAGCGCCTCCTGCAGGCGCTTCATCTGCCCTTCGTGCTCGAGCTCGGCGAGCGCCGGCTTGATGTACCCGTCGAGATCCGAGCCGATCGCGGCGTGGTCGTCGGAGCCGGTCACGTCGCAGATCCGATCGATGTGCTTGCACATGACGTCGACGCTCTCAGCGAACGTCTTCGGGGTCGGAATCGGGCCGTCGCAGGACCAGTGCTCGCAGTCGATCACGCCCATCACGCCGCCACGCTTGCCGATCTCCTTGATCACGCGGTCGGAGAGGTTGTACTCCGCCTTCCCGAACCGGCACGCGATGTGCGAGGCGATCAGCGGCGTCGGCTCACCCGGGCGGTCCATCAGCCGCAGCGTGTGATCGATCGCCTTCTCGTTCATGTGCGTGATGTCGACGAGCACGTGGTGCTCGACCATCGCGCGCACGGCCGCCTCCCCCAGCTTGGTCAGCCCGACCTTGCCCTTCATCGGGAAGACGATCTTGTAGACCGCGTCGGGCACGAACGGCACCGCCGGCGCGTTCATCGCCACACCGCGCCAGAAGAGATGCGCGAGCCCGACGTAGGCGACGCCCCTGCGCGCGAACTCCGCGACGGTCTTGGCGATCTCGGCCTCGCTCGCACCGAGCGCGAAGCCGCCCTCGATGCAGTGGATGAACGCGATCTCGTCCGCCTTGAGCGCCTCGTCCATCGCGGTCGGGTTGCGCACCAGCACGGCGCGGCCCAGCGTGTGCTCGCGCGCGAGCTCCTCCTCGACGCGCGTCATCTGCTTGCGCATCGATTCGACGTACTCCGATTTCGGCGGCGCCCCGTACGGCACGCTCAGGTCCATCTCGTCGAACGGCTCGAACAGCACGGAGAACAGGACGCCGACCTCGCCCTGGCGTGCCAGCTCGACGGTGACGCCGGGCGCGCCGCCCGGCCCCTGGTAGTTGAACAGGCGCGACAGCAGTTCGAGCACGACGCCGCGCCACGCCGACCCCGGCCACGGTTCGAGCACCGCCGAGTGGGTGTCCGCCTTCCGGGGGCCAAGCAGGTGCATCGGGAAGTGCGCGTGCAGATCGACGAGCATGGCGCCAGGGTCAAGCCTCCCCCACGGCGACATGCCGCGTCAAGCTTGCACGCTGCCGCTCACGCAGAGAGACTCAGCGCTCAGCAGACAGAGGAGACGATCGATGGCGAGTGACGCGGAACTGCTGGAACGCTTCAAGCCGAAGCTCTGTTACGACTCGCTCGAGGCGTTCTTCTCCGACGATCCGGCGCAGATGGTGCTCAATCCCGGCAACACGCTGCGGCGTGGCGGCGCGAACGGCGCGGTGCTCGCGACGGCCACCCCGCGCCCGGGCACGAAGCCGACGCCGGGCGTGCCGCGCCTGTGGTGGGACAGCGGCGCCGAGCCGGGCCCGGCGAACACGCTCGCCCTCGGCTGGCCGAAGTACAGCGAGGGGACGAGCGGTCAGGACGGGGACCGCCTGAGCATCGCCGGCAAGGACTACCGGACCCAGTACGTGGCGCTGCGCAAGGAGCGGCCCGAGCTGCGCAACAAGATCGTGGCGCGCGCCGTTCGCGATCCCGACACCGGTCAGCTCTGGCTCCAATACTGGTTCTGGTACTTCTACAACGACTACCAGCTCGCGTTCAACGCCGGCCTCCACGAGGGCGACTGGGAGATGATCGCGCTGGAGCTCAAGGACGAGGTTCCCGTCCTCGCGGTGTATGCGCAGCACGACGTCGCCGAGAAGCGGCCGTGGGACCGCGTGCAGAAGACCGGCCCGAACCGGGAGACGCCGCTGGTGTTCTCGAGTCGCGGCTCGCACGCCTCGTACTTCGAGGCCGGTCTGTTCGAGACCCAGGCGTGGATCGACATCGCCGACGGCAAGCGGACCGCGAAGCAGACGGACCTGATCATCCTCGGCGACGACCTGCCCGAGTGGGCGCAGTGGAAAGGCCGCTGGGGCGACACTGAGCCGCGCATCCGAGGTCTTCACACGCCCAGCCCGACTGGGCCGGCGGTGCACGGCGATCAGTGGTCGCGTCCCGACAAGTGGGCGAAGACAGCCGTTCAGCGCACCGCGAAAAGGCCCGCCAACGCGCCCCCGATCGACGTCGCCCGCAAGGACAACCACGTCGTCGTGACGTTCGACTTCAAGCCGCTTGGTGCGAACGCTCCCGCCGTCATCGTCATCAACGTCAATTCGCCGGAGGTTCCCAACGAGCCGCCGCGCACGTTCACGTTCAACGTCGAGGACCAGCGCTCCGGCACGATCGACACGTCGATCGCGCTCGTGCCGAACCGCCGCTACGAGGCGGCCATCGCGGTGACCTCGCGCGAAGGCGTGCCGACCGCGCCGCTGGTGGTCACGATCGAAGCGCGCGTGAGCACCAAGCGGATGGTCACCGCGCGGGTGGGCAAGGTCGTCCAGCCCGTGGTCGAGAAGGTCCGTGACCTCTTCCGCCGGCGTCGCAGCGGCGACGGCCCGTGAGCTATCGCGTCGTCATCCCCGACCAGCTGGAGTGGACGACCCGCCCGCACGAGCCCGGGGAGCCGGCTCGCCACGTCGCCGAGCTGAGCGAGCGGGCGGGCTTCGCCCACACGCGCGCGAACGTCTGGCGCTACGAGCCCGGTGCCCGGGGGCGCCGCCACCGGCACGTCGCTCAGGAGGAGACCTTCGTCGTGCTCGCGGGAACGCTGACGATGTACGTCGGCGAACCGCCGGAGCGGCAGGACGTGCCCGCCGGCGGGCTCATCCACGTCGAGCCGGGCACGCCGCTCCAGTCGGCGAACCACGGCGACGAGGATCTCCTCGTGTACGCGTACGGAACGCCGCCCGACCACGGAGCCGAGGTCCTCGACCCCGCCGTCTAGTGACGGATAAGCAGGCCTGATAGGTCGCCCTGCGGATCGTCATTGGCGCTCGTGGCGAGCCGGCGGGAAACTCCGCCGCATGACGGATCTCGCACATGGAATGGCGGACGTGGAGCCCGGCCTGCGCCTCCATTACGTCACGGCCGGGCAGGGAGCGCGCACCGTCGTGCTGCTGCACGGCTTCCCGCAGACGTGGTGGGAATGGCACCGTGTCATCCCGGCGCTGGTCGCGGATGGCTTCCGCGTGGTCGCCCCCGACTACCGCGGCGGCGGGCATTCGTGGCGCCCGGCCGGCGGCTACGACAAGCTGACCATGGCGGAGGACATCCACCGCTTGCTGCGTCAGCACCTCCGGATCGAGGGTTCGGTCGTGCTCGTCGGCCACGACATCGGGCTGATGGTCGCCTATGCGTACGCGCAGGCGTATCGGGACGAGGTCTCGCACCTCGTCGCGATGGACGCGCCGTTGCCGGGCACCGCGATGTTCGATCGCCTCCGCAGCGATCCGCGCGTGTGGCATTTCGCGTTCCACAACGCGCGCGATGTGGCGGAGATGCTGGTCGCCGGCCGCGAGCGGCAGTACCTGCAGGCGTTCTTCAATGCCCGCGTCTTCGATCCGTCGGCGATCAGCGACGCGGATCTCGAGGTGTATGTCTCGGCGTATTCCGCGCCGGGAGCGATGCGTGCCGGCTTTGAGCTCTATCGCGCCTTCGATCAGGACGCCGAGGACAACCGTGCGGCATTGCGCCGCAACGGCAAGTTGACGGTGCCCGTGCTCGCGATCGGCGGTGCCACCAGTACGTCGGGGCCGCTCGTCGAGGAGATGATGCGCGAGGTTGCCGAGGACGTCGTGGGCGTTCGCGTGCCCGGAACGGCGCATTGGATCGCCGAGGAGAACCCGCAGGCGTTCGTGAGCGCGGTGCTGGATTTCGCTCAAGTGGGCGCATCTGGGGCCGATCCCTTGGAGTAAGTGGCACAACGCACATTCATCCGCCGTATCGGTGGCACGCGCCGCCTGCAGCGGATGGCTCTGGTACTGGGTCTTGTCGCCTGGCTGGTCGCCGTGGGACTGGTGGCACACGCGGTGCACGCGGTCCAGCAGGACAGCCGGCGGCAGCTTGAGGAGCGGTTCGCGATCCGTGCGGACAGCGCCGCGCGTTTCATCGAGGTCTACGCGCGCGAAGTCATCGCGCGCGAGCAGGCTCAGGCGACAGCAGTGCTGGCCGGCCCGCACGTCACCCGCCGCGACTTCGACGGCGTGGTCGCCGGTGGCGGATACCAGGCCGCCGGCCTCTTCGACCGGCACGGACGCCTCCTGCAGATCTTCCCGGCCAAGCCGGACCTGATCGGCCAGCCGATCGGCGCGCGCTACGACCACCTTCGCAGCGCGATGGCCGGCACGCCGGCGGTTTCGGAGGTGGTTCCCGCGGTGGCCGACGGCGCACCGATCGTCGCGTTCGCGGCGCCGTTCGAGACGCCGCATGGCCGGCGCATCTTCAGCGGCGCGTTCGACGTCAAGCAAACCCCGCTCGCCGCGTATCTGCCCAGTGTCAGCTCGATCAGGCCGAACGCCGTCGATCTCGTCGATCCCGACGGCGGCGTCGTGGCGTCAACCCGAGGCACGGGCTACGACGCCCTGCCGGCTCCGCGCGCCGCGGCCGGCGCAGCGCCCGATCGCCAGGTGCGCTTCGACGGCCAATCCTTCCGCGTGGCCGACCGGCCCGTCGCCGGGACGCCGTGGCGACTCGTCGTGACCGTTCCCGCGACACGGCTGTATGCCCCGCTGACCAGCGTCGGGTTCTGGCTGCCGTGGGGTGGCCTGGCGATCTTCGTGCTCGCGTCGCTGCTCGTCGCCTCACTTGTCGTCCGGCTCCTGAAGGCACGCAACGCGCTGGAGGCGGACATCACGCAGCGACGTCGCGTCGAGCGCGAGCTGCGCGATGCCGAGACGCGCTTTCAGCGCGCTTTCGCGGGCGCGCCGATCGGCATGGCGCTCGTCGACCTCGACGGCGCTTGGCGACAGGTGAATCGAGCGCTCTGCACGATGCTGCGCTACACCGAGCCGGAATTGCTCGCGCTCACGCACGCGGAGCGCACGCATCCCGACGACCCCGCCATCGACATGGCCCGAGTCGAGCAGCTGATCGCCGGCGACATCGACCACTACGACATCGAGAAGCGCTACCTCGATGCGCGCGGCGACACCGTCTGGGCGCTGCTGTCGCGGTCGGTCGTCCGGGACGACGACGGCGTCCCCCTGTACTTCATCGCGCACGTCCAGGACATCTCCGAGCGCCGCCAGTTCGAGGCCAAGCTCTCACACCTCGCCGACCACGACGCGCTCACCGGCCTGTTCAACCGCCGCCGGCTCGAGCACGAGCTCGATCGGCAGGTGGCCTACACGACGCGGTACGGAACCAACGCGGCGCTGCTGATGCTCGACCTCGACAACTTCAAGTACGTCAACGACACGCTCGGGCACGCGATGGGCGACGAGCTGATCGTGCGCGTCGCCAACGCGCTGCGCGAGCGCCTGCGCGAGACCGACGTGATCGCGCGTCTCGGCGGCGACGAGTTCGCGATCATCCTCCCCGAGACCGACGCCGCGGCCGCCGCGCGGGTCGCCGCCGGCCTGCTCGAGACGATCGGCCGCGACGGCGTGGTCCTGCACGAGCGCCGCGCGATCCAGGTGTCCGTCAGCATCGGCATCGCAGCGATCGAGCCGGGGGTGCTGCGGACGCCGGCCGAGCTGATGATGAACGCCGACGTCGCAATGTACGACGCCAAGGAGTCCGGCCGCAGCTGCTTCGCCGTCCACGATCCCGACGACGACAGTGCCGACCGCCTGACCGACACGATGAGCTGGGCGGAAGCGATCCGTCGCGCGCTCGCCGACGACGCGTTCGTCCTCTACCAGCAGCCGATCCTCGACCTGCGGACCGGCGCGATCGCGCGCCACGAGCTCCTCTTGCGCATGGTCGGCGCCGACGGCGAGCACGTCGCTCCCGCGACGTTTCTCTACATCGCCGAGCGCTTCGGCCTGATCCAGGAGATCGACACGTGGGTGGTGCGCCAGGCGGTCGCGCTGGTCGCCGATCAACAGGAGCGGCACGGACGGCGCCTGCAGCTCGAGGTCAACCTCTCGGGCCTGTCGCTGGCAACGCCGGAGATGATCACGACGATCGAGCGCGAGCTCGAGGAGTCGGGGATCGACCCGTCCTGCCTGACCTTCGAGATCACCGAGACGGCCGCAATCGCCAACATCCAGAAGGCGCGGGCGTTCGCCCAGCGCCTCGCCGAGCTCGGCTGCGGGTTTGCGCTGGACGACTTCGGCGCCGGCTTCGGATCCTTCTACTACCTCAAGCACCTGCCGTTCGACGTGCTCAAGATCGACGGCGAGTTCATCCGCAACCTCACCAGCTCAGTCGAGGACCAGGTCGTCGTGCGGTCGCTCGCAAGCATCGCCACCGAGCTCGGCAAGAAGACCGTCGCCGAGTTCGTCGAGGACGACGCCACGCTCGAGCTCGTGCGCTCCTACGGCGTCGACTACGCGCAGGGATACGGGATCGGCCGCCCGCAGCCCGTCTCCGAGTGGCTGGGCCAGGACGCGGTGCGCGTTAGTAGTTGAAGTCCGCCACCACGATCGCGCCGGTCTTGGACACAACGGGGCTGCCCATGTAGTCGATCATCGTCACGGTGGCCGGCGCCGACCTAGTCACGTCGCCGACCTGCGCGCTTGCAGGCCCCGCGACCCCGAGCAGTCCCGCCATCAGGGCGAGGGTCACAACCGAGCGCGTGCGATTGGTGTTAAGCATGATCCTTCTACCTCCTGTGGGCTGGTGCTGTCGACGCGTATGACCCCCGGCCCACCGGCGAGGTTGGTCGCTTGCGGACGAGCTCCGGGAATCAGACGACGGGAGGCAGGGCCGATGACATACGGCGTGCTCGGTGTTGGCGCGATCGGCGCCGCAATCGTCACGGGGTTGTGCGAGAGCGTCGATGAGGCGCCGGAGGTCCTGCTCTCGCCGCGCAACGCCGACGTCGCAGCCGGCCTCGCGCGACGCTTTGCCACCGTCGATGTGGCGGCGGGCAACCAGGCGGTCGTCGACGGTGCGCGGGTCGTGGTCGTGTGCCTCCGTCCACAGGTTGCGCAGACCGTGCTCGCCGAACTCCGCTTCCCCGCCGACCGCGTCGTCATCAGCGCGATGGCGGGCGTGTCGGTCGAGACCGTCCAGCGGCTGGTGGCGCCGGCGACGGACGTCGCACGCGTGATCCCGCTCCCATCGGTGGCGCGGCGCGACGGCATCACGCCGGTCCACCCGTCCAACGCCGCGGCCACGGCGCTGTTCGATCGTCTGGGCGAGACGGTCGAGCTAGCCGACGCCAAGGCCTTCGAAGCGTTCTCCGCCTCGACGGCGACGCTCGCCGCGCACTTCGCGTATCTGAACGCGATCGCCGCGTGGCTCGAGTCGGAGAAGATCCCCGAGCCCGCCGCGACACGCTATGTCGCCTCGATGTTCGCCGGGCTCGCCGAGGCGACGCGGAGCGGGGAGCGCTTTGAGCAGCTGGCGCGCGAACACGCCACCGCAGGCGGGATCAACGAGCAGTTTCTGAACGAGCTCGAGCAGGGCGGAACCTTCGAAGACGTCCGCCTCGGCCTGCAACGCATCCTCGAACGGTTGAACGCGGCTCTCAGCGAGCCGCTGTAACGCGCTCGAGCGTGCGGCCTATGACCGTCATCTCCGGAGGGCGCCAGACGTGTCGCTGCTCGAACGGCCAGGCATAGATCGGGTTGCCGTCGCGCACCAGCTCAAGCAGGCGTGGCTCGCCGAGCTCCTCGGCTGACCACTCGTACAGGGATTGCAGCCGCGGCACGATCACCGCGTAGTCGAGGACCCGGCCAAGACGCTGCTCGTCGGCGATATAGCGCTCGACGTCGTCTGCAAGCGGATAGCGGTTCGGCAGCACGCGCCGCAGCGAGAGGAACGCTCCGGCCATCCCCAACCGCGGGTCGCCGAGCACGCGGCCGAGCGGAGCGAACCGCCCGAGCGCCAGCCGCGGCGCCGCGGCGAGCGAGTGCGCGTACAGCACACGCAGCAGCGCGACGTTCATGAAGAAGCGCTCCGGCGCGCCCTCCGCTTCGGCGACGTCCCGGTACTTCAGGTATCCGTCCACGATGCTGGCGTTGTGCGCTCGGTACCAGTTGCGCCCCGTCGGTCTCGCAGCGAACTCCAGCCAGAGGCGCACGGCCTGCGATGACGGCTCGCCGGCCAACCCACCGAGGAGCGCGACCGTTTCGCATCCGTCCCGCAGCAGCCGCTCGTTGACCGCCCGCCACCACACGCTGCCGGGCGGCGACGCGTCGAGCGGATCGAGCACACCGCGGCGCGCCTGCCAGCGCATGAACGACAACGCCGCCCGCCGGAACGGCAGGTGTCGCGGTGCGCTGCCCGTCGGCCCGCGGAACACCCGCGCCATCAACGCGAGACGCGCCGCCGGATCGTCGCGCACGGCCGCGACCTGCGCCGCAGCCGAGGCGAGCGCGCCTGCGTGGTGGCTCATCGCGAGGAGTAATAGCGATTCGCCGAGCACGACCTCCGCTCGGGTTTGCGGGAGGATGTACCCGTGCCCGACACCGACGCCACGCGCCTCGCCGTGCTGATCGACTCGGACAACACGACGGCGAGCGTCACCACTGAGCTGCTCGAGGAGATCGCCAAGTACGGAACGCCGACGATCAAGCGCGCGTACGGAGACTGGACCACGACGAACCTCGCGGGCTGGAAGGAGGAGTTGCTGGCCCACGCGATCCAGCCGATGCAGCAGTTCGCCTACACCCGCGGCAAGAACTCCACCGACTCGGCGCTGATCATCGACGCGATGGACCTGCTGTATGCGGGAAACCTGGAGGGCTTCGTGATCGTCTCGAGCGACAGCGACTTCACGCGGCTGGCGACGAGGTTACGGGAGTCGGGAATGACCGTGTACGGGCTCGGACGCCGCAACACACCTCTGCCGTTCGTCCGCGCGTGCGACCGGTTCATCTATCTCGACCTTCTGAGTCAGGAGCCGCAGGCGTCAGCCGGTGAGGAGCCGACGCCGGTTCTGCTCGACCTCGAGCAGCCCCTGTCGACGGCGATCAGCAGTACGTCCAAGGACGACGGCTGGTCCAACCTCGGCGAGGTCGGAGCGTACCTGAGCAAGAACAATGCGGCGTTCGATGCGCGCGACTATGGCCACACAAAGCTCGGTGAGCTGGTCCGCGCGCAGCCATACGTCGAGGTCAAGGACGTGCCCGGTCCGAGCGGGCTCAACCAGCTGTGGGTGCGGCTCAAGCCGAAGGCGCCGAGGCGCCAGCGAACGCGATGATCGACATCACAACGCCCGACGGCGTCGCCGACGCGTACCTCGCGCGGCCCGATGACGAGCCTCATCCGGGCGTCCTGCTCGTGATGGACGCGTTCGGCCTGCGCCCGCAGATCGAGCAGATGGCCGACCGGATCGCGGTGCAGGGCTACGTGGTCCTCGCGCCCAACGTCTTCTACCGGGCCGGGCGCGCACCGGTGATCCCGCTCGACGGCCTCGACGATCCCGAGCAGCGCGGCCGGCTGTTCGAACACATCATGCCGCTGCTCCGCGAGCTGACGCCCGAGCGGATCGTCAGCGACGGCGGCGCCTACCTCGACCGGCTCGAGCAGGTCGCCCGCGGCCCGGTGGCGATCACCGGCTATTGCATGGGCGGACGGGTCGGCTGGCGCATCGCCGCCGCGTACCCGGACCGCGTCACGGCACTCGGCGGATTCCATGTCGGCGGTCTGGTCACCGACGATGACGACAGCCCTCACCGCAGCGCCGGCAGCCTCGCCGCGGAGGTCTACCTGGGCCACGCCGACAACGACAGGAACATGACGCCGGAGCAGATCGCCGAGCTCGAGCGAGCGCTTGACGCGGCGGGCGTGCGCTACCGCTCGGAGCTGTACCCCGGCGCCGCGCACGGCTACACGATGGCCGACACGCCCAGCTACAACGAGGCCGCCGCGGAGCGTCACTACGCCGAGCTGTTCGCCCTCCTGGAGCGCACGCTGGCGCCCTGAGCCATGCCCGCAGACGAAGTCCCCGTCCTGATCGTCGGCGGCAGCCTGGTGGGGCTGACGACCGCCATGCTGCTCGGCCACCACGGCGTGCCTTCGCTGTCGGTCGAACGCCATGCCGGCACGGCGATCCACCCGCGGGCGGGCCATTTCCAGCTTCGGACGATGGAGGTGCTTCGCCAACTCGGGCTCGACGACCGGGTGCGCGCGAAGTCGCTGGAGATGTACAGCGCGACGGGCGGCATCGTCGCCGTCGAGTCGCTCGCGGGTCGCGAGCTCGCGACCTACGTCCAGGAGCTGAACGAGGGCGTCGAGGGGTTCAGCCCGACGCGGCGCGTCTTCATCAACCAGGACGTGCTCGAGCCGCTGCTGCGCGACCGCGCCGTCGAGCTCGGGGCGACGGTGCGCAACCGCACGGAGGCGGTCGCGGTTGAGCAGGACGACGACGGCGTGACGGTCGCGCTGCGCGACCTCGACTCCGGCGACGTGCGCGAGTTCCGAACGCGCTACGTCGTCGCCGCGGACGGCAACCGCAGCCCGATGCGCGGGCGGTTGGGGATCGCCATGCGCGGCTACGGACAGCTCTCGCGAAGCATCACGATCTACTTCCGCGCCGACTGCGCCGAGCTGCTGCGCGATCGCAACCAGGGCGTCATCTACGTGCACAACCCGCAGCTGCGCGGGTTCTTCCGGCTCGACCGGACCGGCGGCAACGGCTTCCTCGTGATCAACACGGTCGGTGAGGACGTCACGCAGGACTCGGCGATCGACGTGCAGTCGGGATTGACCGAGGAGCGAGCGCTCGAGTTCCTGCGCACCGCGATCGGGACCGACGTGCCGATGGAGATCGTTGACGTCGCCAACTGGCAAGCCGAGGCGAACTGGGCCGAGCGGCTGCGCGAAGGCCGCGTGTTCCTCGCGGGCGACGCCGCGCACGTCGTGCCGCCGAACGGCGGCTTCGGCGGCAACACCGGCGTCCAGGACGCGCTCAATCTCGCGTGGAAGCTCGCCGCGGTCGTCAAGGGCGACGCCGGGCCGGCGCTACTCGACAGCTACGAGGCCGAGCGCCTGCCGCTGAGCCAACTGACCGTTCAGCAGGCCTATACGCGCTACGCCACGCGGGTGGTGCCGGAGCGCGGCACGGACGGCGTCGAGCCGCCGATCCCCGACATCGAGCTCGAGATTGGTCTCGTCATGCGCTCTCAGGCGATCCTCAGCGAGGACGGCGACGACGGCGCCCTGCACCTGCAACCTTCGGCCCTCGACGGTCGACCGGGCACC
Source organism: uncultured Solirubrobacteraceae bacterium (assembly GCA_963792385.1). Classification (GTDB taxonomy): domain Bacteria; phylum Actinomycetota; class Thermoleophilia; order Solirubrobacterales; family Solirubrobacteraceae; genus DASSUW01. Next base: position 1,576,769 of record CAWBVZ010000007.1, read on the forward strand.
CGTGCCCCTCACGTCGTGCTCACCGACGGTCGCTCGACGCTCGACCTCTTCGGCTCTGAGTTCGCCGTGTTGCGCCGCGCGGGGGATGCCGTCGACGACTGGGCGCCGCCCGGGGCGACGTCGCACGTCATCGACGCCGAGCCGTTCGCCGACGTCTACGGCTTGTCGCCCGGCGGGGCGACGCTCGTACGCCCCGACGGCGTGGTCGCGTGGCGCTCACGCGGAACGGCCGGCCGTGACGAGCTCGCGCGCGCTCTCGCGACCGCGCTCGCGCTCAGCGGGTGAGCCTGCGCACGTTGATGCTGCCGACGAGCAGCGGGCGGGAGGAGAGCCCCTGGTCGGTGACGACGAGGCCCCGGCCGTCACGCCCGAGGCCGACCGACATCGTCGACGGGATGCCCGCGCTGCGGCCCAGGCTGCGCGCGCGCGACCAGCGGCGCCCCGTCCGCGACGCGGCGATGCGGATGCGCTCGCTCCGACTGTCGTACCACGCGACGGCGAGGCGTCCCTTCGCGTCCTGGGCGATCGCCGTCCCGATCACGTTGCCGGTCGAGCCCGGGATCGCGCGCGGCGGCCCGAAGCGGCCGCGGCGCCAGCGGCGCACGACCACGACGTCGTCGATGCCGCGCCGGAGCTCGTGGACCAGCCACAATCCGCGCGGCCCGTTGTCGAGGTCGTAGTAGACCATCGCGGGCCCGCGCCGGTGCGTCCAGGTCGAGCGGTCGAAGATGTTCCCGCTGCCCTTCCAGTAGCTCACGGCTGTCGTCGGGGCGCGACCGCCGGACACGTAGACCGGGCGCCGGCCGGCGAACCCGACCGACTGGAACGACCCGTAGCCGGGATTGAGGTCGACGGTGCGCGTCTCGAGCGGCCCGCCGATCCTCGACGCCGTGAACCGCTGACCGAAGCCGAGCGCGACGGCGCCGTTCGGCCCGATCGCGCCGGTGAAGTACGTGTCCGAGCTGATCGGCACCATCGGGCCGAACGTCGCCCCGCCGTCGGCCGACTGCGTCGACACGACGTACTGGCGCGCGGCCACCAGCGCCACGTTCGGGCCGCTGATCCGCAGCACCGGCGGCTGGACGCCGGACGTGGCGCCCTGCGTGGCGTCGAGGATCTGGGGCGCCGGGCACGCGCGCGTCCCCGCCGGGATCCGGCACAGCGCGATCGCCTCGCCGCTGGACTGACGCAGGTACCACGCGACGAGCGCGGTGCCCGCGGCGTTGACCTCGACGGTCGGCGTCTGGCCGGTGCCGGGCAGGCGGCTGAGCTTCGCCGACGCGGTCGCGGGCAGGACCAGGAGGGCGGCGAGCAGGATCAGGAGGGGACGGCGCATCCGCGCATGGTGGCAGCCCTCGCGTTCCTCAGGCGGCAGCGGAAGTCGCTAGGTCGGCGGCCCGTCGGTCGCCAGCGTCTGATTCGCGTACCGACGATCGCCGGTGATCTCGCGGCCGAGCCAGGGCGGCGCGTCGAACGCGTCGCTCGCCGGCTCGTCCGGGAACTCGACCTCCGCGGTCACGAGCCCGGACAGCGCGTCGTGGTACTCGTCGATCTCGATCGTGGCGCCGCCGTGCTCCACCAGATACCGGGTCTTGACCACGCGCCGGCCGGCGGTGAGCTCCCACAGCGACGCGAAGCGCGTCTCGTCGATCTCGATCTCCTCCTCGACGCGCGTGCGCGCGGGCGCCGACTTGACGGTGAGCGTCGACTGCCCGGCGCGGCGGCGCACGCGCACCTCGGCCGCCGCGTCGATCGCGACGTACCCCTGATCGATCCGCTCACCCGGGCCCTGAAGCTGATCCGCAGGCAGGCTCGGTAGCAGGAACTTGCGTTCGATTTCGCGCCCCATCACGGCCCCTTCACAACTCGCCAACAGGTCGGTCCGGACCGCCGCCTACGATCACTCGTGATGGCCTCGAGCCCGGCGCTGGCCGTACTCCCCGGCGGGAAAGCCGACAGCGCGCCACAGCCTACGCAGACCGCCGCCGTGATCGACCTCGGGTCAAACTCGTGGCGGTTGATCGTGTACCGCTTCCGGCCGGACGGCGCCTGGTGGCGGCTCGGCCAGCTTCAGGAACCGGTGCGCATCGCGGAGGGTCTCGGCCGGTCCAACAAGCTGAACGCGGGCGCGGTTGCACGCGGGCTGGAGACGCTCGAGATGTTCGCGCGCTACTGCAGCGCCCGTGGGATCGAGCCGGGCGCGGTCGACGCCGTTGCCACCAGCGCCATCCGCGACGCCGCGAACGGGGATGACCTGCGCACGCGCGCCGCCGAGCTCACCGGCTTCGACATCCGCGTGCTGTCAGCCCAGCAAGAAGCCGACTACGGTTATCTGGCGGCGGTCAACTCGACCACGCTGATGGACGGCACGGTGCTCGATCTCGGCGGCGGGAGCATGCAACTCGTGGCCGTCCGCGAGCGTCACGCGGCGGCGTTCGGCTCGTGGCCGCTGGGCGCGGTGCGGATCAGCGAGCGCTTGCTGCCGAGTGCCCGCGCGCTGTCGCGCAAGGACCTCAAGCGGGTGCGCGCCGCGGTGCGCGCCGAGGTCGCGGGGACCGAGTGGGCGAACGAGAAGGGGCACCGCGTCGTAGGGATGGGCGGTGCCGTGCGCAACCTCGCGGCGGCGGCGCAGCGGGCGAGCGGGCTCGGAGCGGCCGGCGTCCAGGGCTACGTTCTTCGCAGGGCCGAGCTTGGCGAGCTCGTCGCGGCGCTGGCCAGGCGGCCGGCGGACGCACGCGCGCTGCCCGGCATCAAGCCTGCCCGCGCGGACGTGGTTCTCGGCGCCGCACTGGTGTTGGAGGCGATGCTCGATCGCGACGGGTTCGACGGCATCGAGGTCACCCGGGCGGGGCTGCGCGAGGGCGTGTTCTTCGCCACGCGGCTGCGCCCCAAGACCGAGCCGCTACTGCCCGACGTGCGGGCGTCGTCGGTGCGCAACCTCGCGGTGCAGTGCAACGCCGACCTCCCCCACGCCGACCACGTCGCGCAGCTCGCGCTGCAAATGCACGACTCGATGGCGGCCGAGAGCTTGATGGCGCCGGCGCGCGATGAGCGCGAACTGCTGTGGGCCGCGGCGATGCTGCACGACATCGGCATGACGATCGGCTACGACGGGCACGCCGCGCACTCGCGCTACGTGATCCTCAACGCCGGGCTGGCCGGCTACGGCCCGCGCGAGGTGGCGCTGATCGCCCAGATCGTCCGCTACCACCGCAAGGGGACGCCCGGCCTCGACGACCTGCAGCCGCTCGCACGCGACGGCGACGGCGCGCTGGTCCAGCGGTGCGCGCTGCTGCTGCGCATCGCGGAGCAGCTCGAGCGCGGCGAAGGCCAGTCGGTGCGTAAGGCGCGGCTGGTCGCGGACCGCAGCGGCATCCGGCTCGTGCTCGACGGAGACGACCGGCTGGCGCGGTGGAGCCTCGAGCGCCAGCTGGACGACGAAGCGTTCCGGCGCGCCTTCGGACGCCGCCTCGTCGCCTAGCTGAGCCGCTCCTGGATCTCCCGCCAGAGTTCCTCGTACGCGCGCGCGGCGCGCGTGCGCGGGGCGAAGTCGGCGATCACCGTGCGGTGGACGCCCATGCGCTCGATGTCGGCGGCGGCCGGGATCGCGGCACGGAGCACCTCGGGATACTCGCTCGCGAGGCGCTCCATGACGTCGCGATGCAGGCGCTTGCGGCCGTCGACCATCGAGAAGAAACCGAGGATCTGCGTCTCGCCGTCGACCAGCTTGCGCAGCTGGCCGAAGGTGCGCGAGGACAGGGTCGCCGGGATCAGCGGAACGAGCAGTGCGTCGGCTGCCTCGAACACGCTCTCGGACACCAGCGAGATGCTGGGCGGGCAGTCGAGGAAGACGTAGTCGTACTCATCGGCGAGCGGCGCGAGCACCGCGGCAAGGCGCTGCGTCGGGTGCTTGGTGGCGTCGAGCGCGAGGTCCATGTGCCGGTAGGAGAAGTCGGCCGGCAGCAGGTCGAGCCGCTCGTGGTCGGTGCCCTTGATCAGCGCATCGACGTCGCTCTTCCCGCGCACCAGCTTCCGGCCGCCGCCCTTGACCCGCGGCTTGATCCGGAACAGGTACGTGCTCGCCCCCTGCGGATCGAGGTCCCACACCAGCGTGCGGGCGCCGTCGCGTGCGGCCAGATAGGCGAGGTTGACCGCCGCGGAGGTCTTGCCGACGCCGCCCTTGATGTTGTAGGTGGCGAGCACGCGGCTCATGTGAACGTCTCACGCACGAGCCGGCGTTGCGCCTTGTCCGCGAAGGCGGCGAATCGCTCGTCGAACTCCGCGCGCGCGGCCATCTGATCGCGCTCGAGCTCGTCGACGAGCTGCCCCATCGCCATCAGCGCCGGAGCGGCGCCCTCGACCGCCGCCACGTCGTCGCGCAGCGAGCGCACGAGCGCCGCCTGCACCTCGCGGTCCTGGAAGCGCCCGAGCACGTCCTGGAGCTTCTTCAGCGCCCGCACCAGCGGCTTGGTCACCTCGGGCGGATAGACGCTGCCGAACAGCTCGAGCAGGTAGCGCAGCTCCTTGCCCTTCTTGCGCAGGTCGTGCAGCGCCTCGTGCGGGCTGTCGTCTTCGATCGCGCGGCCCATCCTGACCATCCGCCGGTGGACGCGGAAGATCCGCTCGCCCGCGACCGCGGCGATCGGGCGCGCGGCGTCGGGGCGGCTGCGCTCCGGAGCGTCGGCAAGACCGGCAACGAGCGCCGACCAGCCCGCGAGCGCGCGCTTCGCACGCGCCGACCGCAGCGCCCGCAGCATCTGCCCGCGCTCGTCGCGGCGGTGAGCGGCGAGCACGCCGCGCAGCGGCTCGAGGTCCGAGGCGACTGCGCCCGGCAGCATCGAGGCGAGGTGGTCGAAGTCGAGCAGGTGCACGTCGAGGTCGCGCGTCGGTCCGGTCACCTGCTGCAGCCACCGGAACGCGCCGCGGTAGCGGGCGAGCGCCGCGGCCGGGAACACGCCGGCGAGCTGGCGCTGGACCGACCGCGTCCGGCGCACGGCGACGCGCAGGTCGTGCAGGAACTCGGTGTCGACGTCGGCGAGCGTGCCGGGAAGGTTCTGCTCGATCGTGGCCAGCAGGTGCGCGAGCACCGTGGCGGCCGCCGCATCCGCGCGCTCGTCCGGCGACAGCGCGAAGTCGAGCTTCGACGTCACGCCCCCGGGCCGTCCGCCGGCGGCGGTCACGGCCTCCTCGTACACGCTCTCCCCGGCGACGACGAGGCCGAGATCCTGCTCCAGCGTGTGCCCGACCCGCTGCAGCGGGACGTCATAGCCGCGCACGCCCGCCACCCGCAACCGCGGCCGCAACCGCGTGCGCGGGCGCCCGTCGATCGCCAGCGCCGCCGTCTCGAGCGCCAGCCGCACGACCGTCTTGTCCTCACCATCGAGCACCCGCATTCCGCGCGCGCGGCTGCGGACTGTGGTGGTCGGGAGCAGCGCGCGCATCTCCACGATCGGCGCCAGCGCGTCGCGCAGCGGCCCCTCGAGGAGATCGGCCACGAGCAACTGTGCCGGCGGTCGCTCGCACGGCGCGCCCGCGCGCTCACCGTAGCCGACGGCGTCCGCGAGCTTCAGGCGCCCGCCGTCGTGCAGCAGGACCAGCCCGTCGGCGTGCAGACGTCCGTCGAACGTGTCGTAGAACGTCCGCTCGGTCGCGGCGGAGCCGTCGACAACCGCCCCGAGACGCCCGGCCAGCAGCCGGAGGGCGGCCGCCGGACGCGTGCCGGCGGGCAGCAGGTACTGGATCCCCTCGGTCATGCCGCGCCGAAGTGTCCCACGGCTCTAGTCTTGCCCTGTGCCCGCCCTGAGAATCGTCATCGGGGAGGACGACGTGCTGATGCGCGAGGGCATCGCTCGGCTGCTGACCGAGGCGGGCTGCGATGTCGTCGCGCAGGCCGGCGATGCCGACGACCTCTTGCGCAAGGCGCTCGCGCATTCCCCCGACGTCGCCGTCGTCGACGTGCAGATGCCGCCGCGACGCGAGGACGATGGCCTACGAGCGGCGCTCGAGCTGCGGCGCCAGCGTCCCGGGGTCGGCGTGCTGGTGCTCTCGCAGATCTATGACGCACAGTTCGCGCTCGACCTCATCGGCGAGCACCCCGAGGGCATCGGTTATCTGCTCAAGGAGCGCGTCGGCGACGTGGCCGCCTTCGTGGCCGCCGTCGAGCGGGTGGCGGCGGGCGGGACTGCGCTCGACCCCGAGGTGGTGGGAAGGATGCTGGGCCGGCGGCGCGGCACGAGCCCGCTCGACGAGCTCAGCCCGCGCGAGCGCGAGGTGCTCGCGGCGATGGCGGAGGGCAAGTCCAACCGCGGCATCGCGGAGACGCTCGTCGTGACCGAGGCCGCGGTCGAGAAGCACGTCACGCACATCTTCCACAAGCTCGGGCTCGGCGCGACGCCGACCGATCATCGCCGCGTGCTGGCGGTCCTCACATACCTTCGGCGCTGAGCGCTACCGCTGCCTCCGGCGTGGCGACGCGGAAGGTGAAGCTCTCGACGAGGTAGAGCTCGACGGCGTCGGCGTCGTGGCTCTCGTAGCCGATCGAAAGATCCTCGCCGACGTCGAGCAGGAAGTCGCCGCCGCGCTCGCTCACGACCACCGCGCCGTCCACGCCGGGCGCCCACACGAGCGGCCCGCCGATGATCTGGCGCAGGTGGTTGAACAGCGGGTAGCCGCCGTGCTCGGTCGTCTCAAGCACGTTCGTGTACGCGTCGGGCCCGAGCGCGAGTCCGTACGGGCCGTCGACGCCGGCGCGCAGGAGCGCCTCGACCGCCGCGGCGACGTGGCGCGGGTACTGCTCGCAGTCTGCGCCCAGCGCGATCGCCTCGTGGGCCGAGGCGGACGCAATGCCCGTGATCCCGGCCGCCTCCCAGCCGTGGAACACCGCGCGGTTCTCCGCCCTGGCGATCCGGTGGGCGGCCTCGTCGAGCGGAGCCAGGTCGACGTCCGGCGCACCTCTATCGGCGTCCTCCAGCTCAGCGCGCGAGAGCGAGAACGGCGCGCGCAGCTCGACGACCGCCAGCACTCGGCGCTGCGCAGCGGTCACGCCGTCGACCGGCGCGTCGCCGATCGGCTGGATGCGCCCGAGGTTCGTCGCAGAGTGCTCCCAGCCGTGCGGCCCGGCGAAGTCCACGAGCTTGCGGGCCGCGAGGGCGGGCTTGAGGCGCTCACGCGCCTCGTCGTCGATCAGTCTCCAGGTCGCCTCGGTGATCGGGGCGTGCTCACGCAGCAGGTGGCTCATGACGGGCTGCCTTTCAAACTGCCGATGCCGAGGGCTGTACTGCCGGCCACCGGTTCGCCGCGCTCCGCCGCCCCTTCGACCGCCTCTTCCTCGGCCTCCTCGCCGTGCTCGACGATGTCGCCGTCCTGGAAGAGGATGCCCTCGGCGATCTCGCGCCACAGGGGAGTGCGGCGCAACAGGAACTCGAGGTCCATACAGAAGTGCTTGAACTCCTCGCCCTGCGCGTCGCGCATGATCGCTCGCGCTTCGCCATCGGGCTCGACCGCCAGGCGCTGCTCGTACCAGCCGATCGCCTCCGCCTCTTCGGTGAGAGACGCGCACAGGCGCGCGAAGGTCCGCGTCTCGCTCGGCAGCTCGTCCGGCGGCTCGTGGTACTGGTCGAACCCCACCGCCTGCAGTCTGCCAGACCGCTGCGCAGGACATCCGCCGGGCTCGCTCCGCGACACTCTGTTCGGTGGAGAACTCTTGGATCGCCGACCGCCTCGACGCGTTCGCATCGTTGCTCGAGCTCTCCGACGCGAACCCCTACACGGCCCGCGCGTACCGGCGCGCCGCCGAGATGATCCGCGGAGCGGCGGTCCCGGTCGCCGACCTCGTCACGGCCGGACGGGTGCGCGAGCTGCGCGGGATCGGCCCGGGGATCGAGACGCGGCTGCGCGAGCTCGTCGAGACCGGGGAGATCGCGGAGCTCGAAGCGCTCGAGCGTGAGCTCTCCCCTGGTCTCATCGGCCTTGGTCGCTACCTCGGGCTCGGAGCGAAGCGGTCGGTGGACATCGCGCGGGCCCTCGACGTGCGCACCGCCGACGAGCTCCGAGCGGCAGCAGCGGCCGGCCGGCTCGCCAGTGTGCCGGGCATCGGGCCGAAGACCGAGGCGCAGCTCCTGCAGGCGCTCGCCCGCGAGGCCGAGCCGCCGGCGCCGCGCGGGCTGCTGCTCAACCGCGCCCAGGAGCTCGTCGGAGCGATCGCGACCGCCCTCGACGGCGAGGCGGCCGGTGACGTGAGGCGGTGGCGCGACTCCTGTGAGCGGCTCGCGGTGGTCTGTGCCGCTCCCGACCCGTCCGCGGTGCTGGAGCGCTTCGCCGCGCTGCCGCAGATCGTCGCCGTCGTGGAGCAGGACGAGCGCCGCGCGCTCGGCGTGACCGTCGAGGGCGTGCCGGTCGAGCTCGTCGCCGCGGCGCCGGAGCAGCTTGGAACGGCGCTCGTGCGCGCGACGGGCTCCCCCGCGTACGTCGCGGCACTCGAGCCGCTGCCCGACGCGCCCGACGAGCCGGCGGTCTACCGCGCGCTCGGCGTGCCCTGGTGTCCGCCGGAGCTGCGCGAGGAGCCGTTCCGCGGCGACCCGCCGGCGCTCGTCGAGCTCGGCGACATCCGCGGCGACCTGCATTGCCATTCGACGTGGTCGGACGGGCGGGCGAGCATCGAGGAGATGGGCCGGGCCGCGCGCGAGCGCGGCTACGAGTACCTGGCGATCTGCGACCACACGCCGGCCGTCGGCGCCGTCCGCGGGCTCACCGGCGACGACGTCCGCCGCCAGGCCGAGGAGATCGCGGCCGCGAACGAGCTGCTGGCGCCGTTCCGCGTCCTGCGCGGGATCGAGTGCGACATCCTCCCCGACGGCCGGCTCGATCTTCCCGACGACGTCCTCACCGAGCTCGACTGGGTCCAGGCCAGCGTCCACGGCGGGCAGCGGATGCCGCGACCGGAGATGACCAAGCGCGTCGAGGAGGCGCTGCGCAACCCGGCAGTGCGGTGCCTGAGCCATCCGACCGGCCGGCTCATCAACCACCGGCCGGAGAACGCCGTCGACCTCGAGCGCGTGTTCGAGGTCGCGCTCGAGGAAGGCGTCGCGGTCGAGGTCAACGGTCTGGCCCCGCGGCTGGACCTCCGCGGCGAGCACGTCCGCGACGCCATCCGAGCCGGCGTGCGGATCGTCTGCTCGACCGACGCGCACTCGGTCCGCGGGCTCGAGAACATGACCCTCTCGGTCCACACGGCGCGCCGCGGCTGGGCGACAGCCGCCGACGTCCTCAACACCCAGCCGCTCGGGACAGTCCTGGCTAAGGGGTGAACGACTGGGAACTCACGCTCAGCGCACGTGGGGGTACACGTCGCGGGCGCGGTCGACGGAGATCAGATCGTTCTTCACGTCGGCCGCGACCGCGGCGGGGTCGCGCTCGGCCGGGTTGCCGTACCCGGCGCCGTTGCCCGTGCGGATCCGGATGACGTCGCCCTCGTTGACCGTCAGGCCGGTGACGACCGCGTACTCCTCGCGGCTGCCGTCGGTGCGGATCACCTCGGCCACGTTGGGCGATCCCTCATTGCCGCCACCGAGTGCCCACGGCAGATGCGAGTTGCGGGTGTAGGAGCAGGTGAAGAAACAGCCGTCGGAGCGGACGCGGTACTCGACGACGATCCCGTGGCCTCCCCGGTGCGCGCCCTCTCCTCCGGGCGCGTCGTTGAGCGCGAGGCGATCGACGTAGAGGCCGTAGCGCGTCTCGGCCACCTCGGCCGGGCAGTTGTAGGTCTCGCCGTGGAAGCCGGAGAAGACGGCGCTGTTGCCGTCGGCGCGCGCCGACCCGCCCCAGCCGCCGAGCTGCGGCTCGACGATCGTGAAGTGGCGGCCCGTGTCGGGGTGCGGCCCACCGATGAAGGTGCCGCAGATGCTGGCGAAGTGCCCGGCGGGCAGGCGCTCGCCGAGCTCGGGCGCGAGGCAGCGCCAGATCACGTCATAGAGGCGGATCAGCACCTCGTAGTAGACGCCGAAGGCCGCGGGCTCGCTCGCGTCGAACACCGAGCCGGAGCGCGTGCGGACCTCGAGCGGGCGAAAGCTGCCGTCGTTGGCGATCCCGTCCGGGTCGGTGAGGTTCTTGAACAGCATCTGGGCGGCGACCACCGCGCCGTCGCGTGATGCGTTGTTCGGCCCGGCGTCCTGGTCGGGGTTCTCGGTCAGGTCGACGACGAACCGCGTGTCGCTGATCTCGACGGTCGCGTGATAGGTGACGCCGCTGTCCTGCGGCTCGGCGAGCGTGAAGCGCCCCTTGGGCAGCGCCCTGAGCGCGGCGAGCGAGACCTGCTCGCCGTAGTCCATCGCGTGCTCGATCGCGGCGATGAACGTGTCGCGGCCGTACTTGGCCACCATCTCCTGGAGCCGCCGCGCGCCGATCCGCGCCGCCGCCACGCCGGCCCACATGTCGCCCCTGAGGAAGTCGGGCAGGCGCGAGTTGACCTCGAGCAGGCGCATCAGCGACTCGTTCGGCCGCCCCGCCTCGATCAGCTTGACCGCCGGGAGCCGGAGGCCCTCCTGGAAGATCTCCTTCGCCTCGGTCGAGATGCTGCCGGGCGCCATGCCGCCGACGTCGTTCCAGTGCGCGATGTTGGCCGTCCACGCGACGAGCTCCCCGTCCGCGAACACGGGCATCGCGAGCACGACGTCGTTGAGATGGGTGACGCCGCCGTAGTACGGGTCGTTGGTGGCGAAGATGTCGCCGTCGCGGATCTCGGCGACCGGGTTCAGCTCGAGCACGCGCTGTACGGCCTTGTCGAGCACGCCGACGAACGCGGGGATCCCGGCGCCGCTCGACGCCAGCCGTCCCTCGGCGTCGGTGACCCCGGTGCCCATGTCGAGCACCTCGTAGATGATCGCGCTCATCGCGGTCCGGCGCATGGCGGCGAACATCTCGTCGCTGGCCGCCTGCAGGCTGGTCTGGATGATCTCCAGGGTGATCGGGTCGTGGCGCTCGCTCATGTCAGCTCGATGTGGAGGTTGCCGTACTCGTCGACGTGCGCGCGGTTCGCGGGATGGACGACGATCGTGCCGCCGCGCGTCTCGACGATCGCCGGCCCGACGAAGGCCATCTCGGGCTCCAGCCGCGAGCCGTCGTAGACGGCGGCGCGATGGATGCCCTCGAGGTCGAAGTCGACGTCGCGTTCGCCCTTGCGGATCGCGTCGAGCGCGACGCCGGTGACCGGCAGCGGCTCCGGCTCGAGGTTGCCGATCTCGGCCTCGGCCACCAGGTGCAGACCGACGAACTCGACCGGCGCGTCGAGCCGGTAGGTGTACTCGCGCTCGTAGGTCTCGTGGAAGTCGCTCGCGATCGCAGTGATCGCCTCGGCGGTGACGCGGTCGGCGGGCAGCTGGACCTCGACGCTGTGCTCCTGGTTCTCGTAGCGGAACTGGCCGAAGCGGATGAACCGGACGCGCGCGGGATCGATGCCCTCCTCCTCGAACTGCGCCGACGCGGCGCGCTCGACCTCGCTCACGAGGCCGTCCAGCTCGCCGGCGGTGTCGGCGGTCAGCCCGGTCAGATGCGTGCGGAAGAAGTCGCGCCGGAGATCGCTGATCAGCATCCCCCACGCGCTGAACACGTCGGCCGCGCGCGGGATCACGACGCGCCGGATGCCGAGCTCGGCGGCGAGCGCGACCGCGTGCATCCCGCCGCCGCCACCGAACGCGACGAGCGTGAAGTCGCGCGGGTCGTGGCCGCGGTTGACGGACACGAGCTTGAGCGCGTTGATCATGTTGTTGTTCGCGATCCGGACGATCCCGCGCGCCGCGTCCTCGCGCGGCACGCCGAGCGTCCCGGCCAGCGCGTCGAGCACGCCGGCGACGGCGTCCATGTCGGCGTCGATCTCGCCGCCGCAGAAGTACTCGGGGTTGATCCGGCCCAGCTCCAGGTTGGCGTCGGTCGTCGTGGCGTCGCCCCCGCCGCGGCCGTATGACGCCGGGCCCGGGACGGCGCCCGCGGAGCGGGGACCGACGTGGAGCTTGCCGAAGTCGTCGACCCAGGCGATGCTGCCGCCGCCGTTCCCGATCTCGACGAGGTCGACGACCGGGACCATGATCGGGTACCCCGCCGAGCGCTGGGTGCGCTCGATCCAGTAGTCGGTCGCGACGCGGACATGGCCGCCCTCGACCAGCGAGCACTTCGCCGTCGTCCCGCCGATGTCGAGCGCGAGCACGTTCGGCTCGCCGATCAGCCGCCCCAGCGCGGCGGCGCCCCAGACACCGCTGGCCGGGCCGCTCTCGACCATGGTGATCGGGATCCGGCCGACGCGCTCGAGCGTGTCGACGCCGCAGTTGGACTGCATCACGTACAGCTGGCCGGTGAAGCCGTCGCCCGTCACGCCGTCGCGGAGCCGCTGCAGGTAGCGCTGGGCGATCGGCTGCACGTAGCCCGACAGCACCGTCGTGTTCGTGCGCTCGTACTCGCGCCACTCGCGCGTGATCTGGTGCGAGGCGACCGCGCTGACCTCGGGCCACAGCCGGCCGACCTCGGCGAGCACCGCCTCCTCGTGGGCCGGATTGGCGTAGGCGTTGAGCAGGCAGATCGCGACCGCCTCGACGCCCTCGGCGCGGAAGTCGTCGAGGATCGCCGGCAGCCCGTCCAGGTCCAGCGGCGCGCGCTCGGCGCCCGTCGCCGCGAGCCGGCCGCCGACCTCGCGGCGCAGGAAGCGCGGCACGAACGGCGCCGGCTTCTCGTAGAACAGGTTGAAGAAGTCCGGCCGGTTCCCGCGCGCGATCTCGAGGCTGTCGCGGAACCCGGTCGTCGTGATCAGGCCGGTCGTGACGCCCTTGCGCTCGGTCAAAGCGTTGATCACGACCGTCGTGCCATGGGCGAGGATGTCGAACCCGCGCGTGCCCACGCCCGACCGCGCGATCACGTCGAGCACGCCGCGCTCGAAGTCGGGCGGCGTCGTGGCGGCCTTCGCCGTGACGATCTCCTGCCGCCCGCTGTCGGGGTCGGTGTACAGGCAGACGAGGTCGGTGAACGTGCCCCCGACGTCGGTCGCCAGCCGCCGCATCGCCTTCATCGGCTGTCCCTTCGAACCATCTGGTCGGCGGCGACCGCAAGCAGGATCAGCACGCCCTGGACAAGCTGCTGGTAGGTCGTGTCGATGTCGAGCAGGTCGAAGCCGTTGCCGATGATCGCGAGCGTGAGCACGCCGAGCACGCCGCGCCAGACCGCACCCTCGCCGCCGAGGATGCTCACGCCGCCGACCACGGCCGCGGCGATCGCCGACAGCTCGAGGCCGACACCGAGATCGGCCTGGGCCGACGAGGTGCGGGACGCGGCGAGGACACCGGCGATGCCGGCCGCGAGCCCGGACAGGACGTAGCAGGCACCACGCACGTTGCCGACGCGGATCCCGGAGAGCCGTGCCGCCTCCTGGTTGCCGCCGACCGCGTAGACGTAGCGGCCGAACGTGGTCCGCGCGAGCAGGAACGCGGTGAACAGGAAGAAGGCGAGGAACACGTAGACCGACCACTTGGCGTCGAACAGCACCTTCTGCGTGCCGAGCTCCGAGAAAGCGGGGTCGGTCACGGTGACGATCGCGCCGCCGGTGATGAGGATCGCGACGCCGCGATAGACGATGCTGGTCGCGAGCGTCCCGATGAACGAGTTGATCCGCGTGTAGTGGATGAGGATCGCGTTCACGAGACCGAGGCCGACGCCCGCGAAGATGCCCGCGAGGAGCCCGAGCGTCGGGTCGGCGGCGTTCGCCACCTTCGTCGCGACGACCGCGGAGACGGCGAAGATCGCGCCGGTCGAGAGGTCGAAGATCCCGGCGATGATGCAGATCGTCACCGCGCAGGTGATGATCCCGACCGGCGCCGACTGATCGAGGATGTTGAGGATGTTGCGGTCGGTGAAGAACGTGTCCGTCGCCAGGCTGAGCCCGATGACGAGCGCCACGAACGCCAGGACGATCCCGAAGTCCCGCAGCTCGACACGCCGCCGCGCGGCCCGCTCGACCGCGACCGGAGCGGTTTCCGTCATCGCCTCGCTCATCCCGCCTCCTCCTTCGTCGTGGCGAACGCGGCGCGCATGACGCGGTCCTCGGTCGCCTCGTCGCCCGCCAGCTCCTCGACCACCCGGCCGCCGCGCATGACCAGCACGCGGTGGGCGAGCCCGAGCACCTCCTCGATCTCCGACGAGATCAGCAGCACGCCCATGCCCCCGGCCGCCAGTTCGGCGATCAGCCCGTGGATCTCGCGCTTGGCCGCGACGTCGATGCCGCGGGTCGGCTCGTCCGCGATCAGCACCCGCGGCTCGATCGCCAGCCACTTCGCGAACAGGACCTTCTGCTGGTTGCCGCCGGACAGGCTCCCGACGCGCGTGCTCGTGCCCGGCGCGCGCACGTCGAGCCGATCGAACAGTCCCTGCGCGTAGCGGCGCTCCTTCCCGCGCTCGACGACCCCGCCGCGTGTGAAGCGGGGCAAGGTCGCGAGCGTCGCGTTCTCGCGGATCGAGCGCATCATCAGCAGCCCTTGCTCCTTGCGGCTCTCGGGCACCATCGCGATGCCCCGCCGCGCGGCGTCGCGCGGGTGGCGCAGCCGCAGTGGCGCGCCGTCGAGGCGGATCTCCCCCGCGTCCGCGCGGTCGGCGCCGGCGATCAGCCGCGCGACCTCGGACCGGCCGCTGCCCACGAGGCCGGCGAGGCCGACGATCTCACCGGCACGCACGGTGAGCGACACGTCGCTCACCGCCAGCGCACGTGAGAGCGCGCGCGCCTCGAGCAGCACGGGCGCGTCGCCGGCGGTGAGCTGCTTCGCCGGGTAGGTCGTGTCAACGGCGCGACCGACCATCGCGGTCACGAGCGATTGCGCCGTCTCGTTCCCGGCCGGCCCCGTGCGCACGATGTGGCCGTCGCGCATCACGGTCACCTGCTCGCAGACCGCGAGCACCTCGTCGAGGTGGTGCGAGACGAGCACGACCGCCGTGCCGGTCGCGGCGAGGCCGCGCACGACCTGGAGCAGCCGCTCGGACTCGTCGGATGTGAGGCTTGCGGTCGGCTCGTCCATCAGGATCAACCGCGCGTCGCGCGCGATCGCGCGCACGATCTCCACCTTCTGCTGCTCGGCCGTGCGCAGGGCGCCGACGCGCACGTCCGGGTCCAGGCCGAAGCCGGTGCGCTCGTCGAGCGCCGCGAACCGCGTGCGCAGCGCTCCGCGGTCGACGACGCCGAGCCGGCGCGTCTCGATGCCCAGGAACACGTTCTCGAGCACGCTGCGCCCGGGGACCAGCGCGATCTCCTGCGCGATCGTCGCGATACCGGCTGCGAGCGCCTCGCGCGGCGAGCGGAACCGCACTGCCTCCCCGTCCACGAGCAGCTCGCCGGAGTCCGGCGCGAGCACGCCGCCGATCACCTTCGCGAGCGTCGACTTCCCGGCGCCGTTCTCGCCCACCAGCCCGTGGATCGAGCCGGCGGAGATCTCGACGCTCACCCCGTCGAGGGCCCGGACGCCGCCGAACTGCTTGGCGGCGTCACGGACCTGGATCAGGGGACGGGAGGTCACTCGTCGTACTGGCCCTCGAACGAGCCGAGCGACTCCTTCGTCCCGCGCGGCTCCTGCAGCGTGCGCGTGTCAAAGCTCGCCGGCACCTCCCCGCCCTCGGCCTTCTTGATCGCCAGCTCGGTCGCCTTCGCGCCGGCCGACTTCTCGGCGATCACGTAGGTCGCGAACCAGCGCCCGCTCTTGACCGCCGTGACGGCCTGGTGCGAGCCGCCGTTGCCGATCAGCTTGACCTTGGCGCCGGCGTCCTTGATCGCCTGC
Organism: uncultured Solirubrobacteraceae bacterium; assembly: GCA_963792385.1. GTDB lineage: Bacteria > Actinomycetota > Thermoleophilia > Solirubrobacterales > Solirubrobacteraceae > DASSUW01. The sequence goes on from CAWBVZ010000007.1 coordinate 1,592,563, forward strand.
TCGGCACCGGCGATCGCCTGCGAGGAGCCGATCATGACGTTGACGTCCGGGTGCGCCTGCAGCACGTTCTGGGCCGCCTTGAGGCCCGTGTCCTGCGTGTAGCCGCCCTCGACCGACGCGACGAGCTTGACGTTCGGCGCCTCGCCGAGCGCCGCCTTGACCGCCTCGGTGCGGGCGTTGTCGAGCGGCAGTGCCTTGAACCCCTCGAGGTAGGCGACGTTGCACGGGTCGACGTCCTTGCACGCCTCCACGCCCATCTCGCCGAGCGCCGTGCCGTTCTCGGTCGGCGGCTCGCCGACGAAGATCATCCCGGGCACCTGCGGCTCGATCGTGTCGTACTTGGTCCCGATCGGCGTGAACTCGCCGACGACCGTGATCCCCTCGTCGATCGCCTCGCGGATCGGCGGCACGACGGCGTTGCCGTCGTTGGCCTGCACGACGAACGCCTGGTACTCGCCCGAGGTGATCGCGTTCTGGATCTGCGACACCTGCTTGGCGCTGTCGAAGTTGGGATCGAAGAACTTGACCTCGATGTTGTGCTTGGCGGCCTCCTCCTTGACGCCGGCGTACGTGGCCTGCGCGAACGAGTTCGCGGAGGCGAATCCGAAGAACGCGACCTTCTCGACCTTGGTCTTCTCGCCTGCAGCGCCCGAGTCACCGCCGCTTTCGTCCGAGCCGCAGCCCGCGAACGCGCCGACGGCCAGTGTGAGCAGCCCAACCCCCACCCATCGCTTGAACATGGCACCCCTCCTGATCATCGTTCCACCTCCAGCTCACGCAGCGCGAGCGGCATGTCGGACAGCAGCACGGGCTCGCCGTCGGTGACGGCGATGTCGTCCTCGAGCCGGATGCCGCCGACGCCCTCGGCATAGAGCCCCGGCTCGATCGTCAGCACGTTCCCGGCGGCGAGCGGCGCGTCGCGGCCGGGCACCAGGAACGGCGGCTCGTGGATCTCCGTGCCCAGCGCGTGGCCGGCGCCGTGCAGGCACGCGCCGAGGTCCGGCGCGGCCTCGACGATCGCCCGCTGCGCGGCGTCCACGTCGTGCGCGGTGGCACCGACGCGCGATGCCGCGATCGCCGCGGCCTGCGCGTCGCGGACGACGCTCCACGTCCGCTGGGCCCAGTCCGACGCCGGCCCGGCGGTGGCGCAGCGGGTGAGATCCGCCCAGTAGCCGTCGATCCGCGCCGAGACGTCCGCGCAGATCACGTCGCCGGCCTCCAGCCTGCGCTCGCCGGGTGAGGCGTGCGGCGAGGAGGCGTTCGGCCCGAACAGGATCAGCGGGTGGCTCTCGGTGGCGCCGGCACTCGCGAGCGCGAAGGCGACGCGCGCGTTGACCTCGCGCTCGACGTCCCCCACGCGCAGCTCGGCGAACATCCGCTCGATCACTCCTGCCACCACTACGCAGGCCCGCCGAATTGCGTCGAGCTCCTCGGCGTCCTTGCGCTCGCGCAGGCCCATGACGAGGTCCTGCGCATCGCGCAGCTCGGCGCCGCCGGCCTCCAGCCGGCGGGCGCGCGCGAGCGAGAGATGGCCCTCCTCGACGCCGAGCGCGGCCGCGCCGTCGAGCACGCTTGCCAGCTCGGGGAAGCCGTCCGAGGCGGCTGAATAGTCGACGACTTCGAGGCTCGTCGGCGCGCGCGTCGCCCCTTCGCGATCCAGCGCCGGGACGATCAGCGCGCCGCCCGACTCCGTCACGGCGACGGCGTACAGCCGCTCGAACGGCTCCGCGTCCAGGCCGGTCAGGTAGAAGATCGACGGCGGGCTGGTCACGAAGATGGCGTCGAGGCCGGCCTTCCCGGCCGCATCGCGCAGGCGGTCGACGCGGGCGTCGACGCTCATGACTGCACCCCGTAGGTCTCGCGCGCGGCCTCCGCACTGATGTGACCGTCGCGGACGTCGGCGCGGACGAGCTGCTCGTCGCGGTCGCCCGGCACGCCGAAGCCGCCCCCGCCACCGGTCATCGTGCGCACGACGTCGCCGCGCCGCAGCGTCACGCGGCTGGCCTTGAGCATGTGCCGCTCGTCGTCGCGGCCGGGGTTGATGACCACGTCCGGCGGGGTCGCGTCGACGCCTCCGTGCAGGCCCCAAGCGGGCGTGCGCGAGCGCTCGAACCACAGGTAGAGCGTCGCCTCCTCCGCCTCGACCGTGTACTCGCGGACGATCCCGTTGCCCCCGCGCCAGCGCCCCGCGCCACCGGAGTCGGCCCGGAACCCGTAGTGCGAGAGCCGCAGCGGGAACTTCGTCTCCAGCACCTCGATCGGCAGGTCCTTGAGCGAGCCGTTGACGTTGTTGATGAGCCCGTCCTCGCCGTCGGAGCCCTGCCACGCGCCCCAGCCGCCGACCGTCGGCTCGAGGTCGAGCCACGGCCGCCCGTTGCGCGGGTCGATCCCCGACAGGCCGATCACCATCGAGTCGCCGTAGCTGGCACCCGCCGCCTGCTCGGGCAGCGCCTCGGCGAGCGCCTTGACCACGAGGTCGATCAGCAGGCCGAGCGGCGTGAAGTACCACTGGCACGGCGCCGGATCCTCGGCGGCGAGCATCGAGCCGCGCCGCACGTCCACGGTCAGCGCCCGGAAGGCGCCGCCGTTCGGCGGGTTCTCGGGGTTGATCAGCAGCTTGTAGGCGACGCGCGCGGCCGAGATCGCCTGCGCCTCGCCGCAGTTGACGGGGCCGCCCTGCATGTCGTCGGTGCCGGTCAGGTCGATCGTCATCGCGTCGCCCGCGACGACGACGCGGACACGGACCCAGCACGGCTCGCCGGCGACAACGCCGTTGTCGTCCAGGCAGCCGTCGGCGGCGTACTCGCCGTCCGGGATCGCCGCGACGGCGTCGCGCTCGAGCCGTTCGGTCTGCTCGAAGATCGCGTCGCGCGCAGCGAGGACGGTCCCGATCCCGTGCCGCTCGATGATCGCCCGCAGGCGCGTCTGACCAGTGTTTACGCACGCGATCTGGGCGCCGAGATCGCCGATCGCCGGGTAGGAGAACCGCGAGTTGAGCCCGAGCAGCGCGACGACGTCGCCGCGCTCCTCGCCGCCCTCGACTATCCGCAGCGGCGGCACGCGGATCCCCTCCTGATAGATCTCGGTCGAGTCCATCGGACCACCCGGATCCTTGGCACCGACGTCGAGCCAGTGCGCCCGGCAGGCCGCGAAGCCGACGAGCTCGTCGTCGGAGAAGATCGGCCCGAACACCGTCATGTCGTTGAGGTGCGTGCCGGTGAGATAGGAGTCGTTCATCACCCACACGTCGCCGGGCCGCCACGCCGCGCGCCCGTACGTCTCCTCGGTGAGGCGTGTGCAGATCTCCAGGTTGCCGAGGAAGATCGGCAGCCCGGCGGATTGCCCGAGCACCCGGTGGTCGGCGTCGAGCAGCGCCACCGAGCAGTCCTTCATCTCGTAGATGATCGGCGTGTAGGCCGAGCGGATCAGCGTGGCGTTCATCTCGTCCGCGGCGGCGTTGAACGCGCTGCGCACGATCTCCGTCGTGACCGGATCGATGCCGACGGTCGCCATCAGTCCTCCTCTCCGATGCTCAGGACGAGCGTGCCGTAGCGGTCGACGACCGCGCGCGTGCCCGGTGGCACGACCGTTGTCGCGGTGTCCTCGCTGATCACGGCCGGACCCTCCACCACGGCGTCGCGCGGCAGGTCGTCGCGCCACACCATCAGCGCGTCCTGCGCCTCGCGGTCGAAGGTGACGCGGCGGGTCGAGGACCGGAACTCGGCGCCGGACCCGTCCATGGCCACCGGCTCGGCCCGCCCCTTGTCGCCCAGCGCCGTCGACCGGACGACCACGACCTCGATCGGCGCGCCGGGATTGGCATGCCCGAAGCGCGTGTGGTGCGCCTCGTCGAAGCGGCCGGAGAGCGACCCGGCGAAGTCGTCCTCGAGCGGCTCGCGGGCGCTGTTCAGCGGCACGGTCAGCGTGTACTCCTGGCCGGCGTAGCGCAGATCGAGCGCGTGCTCGACGCGCCCGGTGTCACGCGTGATGCCCTCGTCCTCGAGGCCGGCGAAGCCCTCCTCCTCGAGGCCTTCGAGCAGCGCGGCCAGCTGTGCGCGATCGAGCTCGCCGAGCGGCGCGTAGTGGGCGCGGCTCGCGTCCTTGCGGACCTCGCTCTCGAGCATCCCCCAGGCTGAGAAGGCACCGGGAAAGCGCGGCACGAGCACCTCGCGGACGCCCAGTTCGCGCGCCAGGAAGGCGGCGTGCATCGGCCCGGCGCCGCCGCAGGCGACGAGCGTGAAGTCGCGCGGCTCGATCCCCTTCTCGACGGTCAGCGTGCGGATCGCCTGCGCCATCTTCGCGTTGGCGACGTCGCAGATCCCGTCGGCGAGCTCGGGGGCGTCGCCGATGCCGAGCTCGTCGCCGAGCGCCTGCACGGCGGCGCGCGCGGCCTCGAGGTCGAGGCTCATGCGCCCGCCGGCGAAGTTCGCCTCGTCGACGCGGCCGAGCAGCAGGTTCGCGTCGGTCACTGTCGGCCGTGTCCCGCCGCGGCCGTAGCACGCAGGCCCGGGGTCGGCGCCCGCGCTCTCGGGCCCGACTCGCAGGCCGCCGGTCTCGGCGTAGGCGAGCGAGCCGCCGCCGGCGCCGATCGTGTGGATGTTGACGACCGGCATCAGCAGCGGGAAGCCCTCGAGCATCGCCTCCGACGACACGTCGGGCTGCCCGTCGACGACCAGCGAGACGTCGAAGCTGGTCCCGCCCATGTCGATGCAGATCAGGTTCGGACGATCGAGCAGGCGGGCCAGCGCGACCCCGCCCATCGTCCCGCCGACCGGCCCCGACAGCAGCGTCTGCAGCGTCAGCTCGCGGGCGGACTCGGCGGTGACGATGCCGCCGCTGGACTGCATCACGTGCAGCGGCACCGACAGACCGCGGGACTGCAGCTCGGACTCCAGGCGCTCGAGGTAGCGGCGCACGATCGGCGCCGTGTACGCGTCGATGACCGCGGACGACGTGCGCTCGTACTCGCGCCACTCGCGCGCGACGCGATGCGACAGCGAGACGGTCACGCCGTCGAGTTCCTCGCGCAGGATCGCCTCGGCGGCGAGCTCGTGCCCGGGGTTGACGTAGGAGAACAGGAAGGCGACGGCGATCGCGCCGAAGCCCTCGTCGCGCGCGCGGCGAGCCGCGGCGCGGAGCGCGTCGGCATCGAGCGGCTCGAGCTCCTCGCCCGCGTAGTCCAGCCGCCCGCCGATCTCGACGATGTCCGAGCGCGGCAGCAGCGGCCGCGGCTTGCGGAAGTGGACGTCGTAAAGACGCGTCCGGTTGCCGCGGGCGATGTGGTAGACGTCACCGGCACCGCGCGTGGCGAGCAGCATCACGCGCTCCCCGCGGCGCTGGAGGAACGCGTTCAGGCCCTGGGTCGTTCCGTGGACGGTGAAGGCGATGTCGCCCGGCGAGGAGACCACCTGCTCGAGGCCGGCGAGGACGCCCTCGGTCAGGTCGTTCGGCGTCGTCGACGCCTTGCCCGCCGCATAGCTCCCGGCCTGCTCGTCATAGGCCACGACATCGGTGAACGTGCCGCCGATATCCATCGAGACGCGGTAGCGGCTCACGGGATCGTGCCCCCGGCCGCGAGCCGGATGTCGTAGACCGTTCCCTCGGGCGGTTCGGTGAGCAGCGCCTCGAGCTCCGGGGTGACCGACTCGCGCCACGGATTGGCCAGCCAGCCCTCGTACGCCTCCCGGTGCGACCACAGCGCGGTCACCAGCACCGGCTCCGACTCTTCCGGTGCGACCTGGAGCTCGACGCTCAGGCATCCGGTCTGCTGGAGCGCGCGCTCAGGCACCCGGAGCCGCTCGAACAGCTCGATGAGCTCGTCCCGGCGACCCTGGCGTGGCTGCATGTACAGAAGACTGCGTGCCAACAATCCCATCCCTCCTTCCGGTATACCCAACATAGCTTTACTCTCACAAGAACGTCAAGGGACCTTATGCTTGAACCATGGAGCTGATCGCGGAGGGCGTCGGGCGCCGGCTACGCGCGCTGCGTCAGGCCCGCGGAATGACGCTCGCCGAGCTGGCGGCGGACACGGGCTTCACCGCCGGCTACCTGTCGCAGATCGAGACCGGGGCCGCGGTACCCGCGCTGAGCGCGCTCGCCGACCTCGCCGCCTCGCTGGGGGCGGACATCACGGCGTTCTTCCCCGCCGAGGAGGCGCCTACGAAGGTGCGGATCTCGCGCGCCGGCGACGCGCGCCGGATCCGGATCGAGCACGACCCCATGACCGAGTACACCGTGCTCGCCAGCCGCGGCTCGGACGCCGCGTTCTCAGCCCTGGTCGCCCGCTATCACCCGGGCGGCGAGCCGATCTCCTACCGGCACTTCGGCGAGCGCTTCGTCTACGTCCGCTCGGGCGAAGGCGAGCTCGAGATCGCCGGCGAGGCTCATGCGCTGCGCCCCGGCACCTTTGTCCACTACTCCTCGCATCAGGAGCACACGCTCCGCGTGACCTCCGAAGCGCCGCTGGAGACCGTATGGCTCGTCAATCCCCCGATCATCTGAGCGAGGCGTCCGAGCCGGCCGACGACCTCGCGCGGCGTCTCGGCGCCCGCGTCCGCACGCGCCGCGTGGCACAGGGGCGAACGCTGGCCGACGTCGCCAACGAGGCCGGCGTGTCGGTCTCGTACCTGTCCGCGATCGAGCTCGGGACGAACGTCCCGTCGCTGCCGATCCTCGCCCGGCTCGTGCATGCACTGCGGCTCACGCTGCATGAGCTGCTCAAGGGAGAGCAGCGCCTGCACGTCCGCGACGGCGAGGTCGACTTCGGCGACATCGGCACGCAGGAGCTCCACCACCCGTCGATGCGGCTGCGCGTCGCCTCGGTCGTCGCAGGCCCGGCGCAGCAGGGCGACGCCCCGCTGCCGCTCGGCAACGCGACCGTCTTCGTCTTCGTCGAGCGCGGGGCCCTGCTCATCGAGGTCGACGGCAGCCCCTACGCACTCGGACAGGGCGACGCGCTCGACGCGGTCGAGGTCACCGACATGCGCTGGCAGACGCTCGGCGAGCTCGCGACCGTGAGCATCTGGGGCGCCTCGCCGGCGCGTGGCGCGTAAGCGAATCGATCAGGCCGGAGCGGCGGCTTCGAGCTCGTCGACGCTGCCGGACATGATGGTCCGCACGTGCACGGTGATGTGCTCGGCGGGCCAGTCCCACCAGGCGAGGGCGAGCAGGCGCGCGACATCGGCCTCGCTGAAGCGAGAGCGGATGAGCTTGGCCGGGTTGCCGCCGACGATGCCGTAGTCGGGGACGTCGTCGACGACGACCGCGCCGGAGGCGACGATCGCCCCGTGGCCGATGCGCACGCCTGGCATCACGGTCACGCGGTACCCGAACCAGACGTCGTTGCCGATGACGGTGTCGCCCCGGCCCGGCAGGCCGGTGATCAGGTCGAAGTGCTCGGCCCAGGAGGCGCCCATGATCGGGAACGGGAACGTTGACGGACCGTCCATGCGGTGGTTGGCGCCGTTCATGATGAATCGCACGCCCTCGCCGAGCGCGCAGAACCTGCCGATCACGAGCTTCTCCGGCCCGTAGTGGTAGAGCACGTTGCGCGTCTCGAACGCCGTCGGCTCGTCCGGGTCGTCGTAGTAGGAGTACTCGCCGACCTCGATCAGCGGCGACTTCACCAGCGGCTTGAGCAGCACCACCCGCGGCTGCTCGGGCATGGGATGGATCACGGTCGAGTCGGCAGGCAGGGCGTCCATCGTGGACGCATCCTCACATGTGGTCGCGCGCGAGTGCGACTACTTGTGCTCAGCCGCAGCCGCGGCGAGCAACTCCTGCCGCGGCGCCAGCTTGACCCGCGGGCGCTGCGTGTCGCGCCCGCGTGCGCGCTCGCGCCCGTCGATCGCGCTCCAGCCCGCGACCGTCACGAGGTCCGGCTGGCGCGCGGCGAGCAGCGTGTCGATCGCTTCGCGGCCAGGCTCGGGCGGCTCCGGAAGCACGTCCGCACGGAGATCCTCGACCAGGCAGGCGACGGTCTCGGCGGCGTCGCGCTTGTTGGTGCCGAGGATCCCGGTCGGCCCGCGCTTGATCCAGCCGACGGCGTAAACGCCCGGAAGACTCTCGCCGTCGGGGCCGAGCACCCGGCCGCGATGGTTGGGCAGCACGAAGGATTGCTCGTCGAACGGGACATGGGGCAGCGGCACAGCCTGGTAGCCGACCGAGCGCAGGACCAGCCCGCACTCGATCGTCTCGGTGCCTTCGTCCAGCGTTCTGGCCCGCAGGGCACCGTCGTCGGTCCGCACGATCGCGTTCGGGCGGACGTCCACCGCCTCGACCGCCGCGTCGCCGCGGATCGCCACGGGCGACCGGAGGAAGCGCAGCACGATCCGCCGGCGGGCATCCGTGCGAGGTGGCCGAGCGGCGAACTCCCGCAGCAGCTCGAGGTTCTTGCGCGCCGTGAACGTGCCCTCCTCGTCCAGCCAACGGCGCGACTCCGGATCCAGCTCGACGTCATCGACGCGGATGTCCGCGTCGGGGAGGTGGCCGAGCTCACGCAGCTCAGCGCTCGTGAACGCCGCTTGCGCCGGGCCGCGCCGGCCGATCACGACGACCTCCTCGATGCGGCTCTCCCGCAGCGCCGCAAGCGCGTGGTCGGCGATATCCGTGCGCTCCAGGTCGGCGGTGCCGAGCGCGAGGATTCGCGCGACGTCGGCCGCGACGTTGCCGTTACCGATGACCACCGCGCGCTTCACGGACAAGTCGAACTCGAGCTCGCAGTAGTCCGGGTGGCCGTTGTACCAGGCCACGAACTCCGTGGCCGCCCAGCTGCCCGGCAGGTCCTCGCCCGGCACGCCGAGCGACTTGTCCGTCTGGGCGCCGGTGGCGTAGATCACCGCCGTGTAGTGGCGCATGAGGTCGACGTGCGAGATGTCGACGCCAAGCTCGACGTTGCCCAGGAACCGGCAGCCGCGCTTGAACGTCTGCCGGTCGAACGTCGCGTCCAGGCGCTTGATCTCCTGGTGGTCGGGCGCCACGCCCCCGCGCAGGAGTCCCCACGGGGTCGGGAGGCGCTCGAACAGGTCGATCTCGGCGTCACCGCGAGCCCGCAGCAGTTCAGCCGCAGCGAACGCGCCGGCCGGGCCGGCCCCGACGATCGCCACTCGCGGTCGCGTCGGCGGCGCCATCAGGCGGCCGTGCGCTCGACGCTTGTTCCGCCGGCCACGAAGAACTCGGCGTTGAGATCCAAGGCGTACTCGTATTTCTGGGGAAGCTCGGCCTCGGCGAAGATCGCGTCGATCGGACACGCCTCCACGCACGCGTCGCAATCGATGCACTCCACGGGATCGATGTAGAGCTGCTCGGCGGTCTCGAAGTCCGGGTCCCCGGGCTTCGGGTGGATGCAATCGACAGGACAGACCTCGATGCACGAGTCGTCCTTGATGCAGCTGCCCACGATCACGTACGTCATGCCCCGAGGATACAAACCTTCGAAACCCGGGCGGATTTCAGGAGATACGGGAGAGGGACAGTGTTAGTACCGATCGTGTACTATCTTAGTACGTGCCTCGTACTACTGCTTCCCGCGTCGCCACCACCGAGAACCTCGGGTTCTTGCTCGCCAAGGCGTCCCAGCGGTTCAACGAGCGGCTCGTCGAGCGCTTCGCCGCGGAAGGGTTCGGCGACGTTCGGGCGTCCTACGGATCCGTGCTGGTCCCGCTGTTCGAGCGAGACGGCCTGCGGCTGGGCGAACTGGCGTCAGCGGCGCGGCTGTCCAAGCAGGCGATGACCGGACTGGTGACGCGCTGCGAGACGGATGGCCTGGTCGAGCGCGAGCGCGACCCCGTTGACGGCCGCGCCTTCAACGTGAGCCTCACGAGCCGCGGTCGAGCGTTCCGCGCGGTCGCCGACGACGTGCTCCGCGAGTTGGACGCCGAGCTGGCGCAGGCATTGGGCACGCGAAACCACGATGCGCTCCTGCGAGCGCTCAAAGGAGTGATCGAACTATGAGGTCCGCCACCGTGACCACCGTGCTGTCCGCCCCTCAGCCCGCGGTGTTCGAGTACCTGGCAGACATCGAGCATCTGCCCGAGTGGGCGACCGAGTTCGCCCGCGAGCTGCGCCGCGAGGGCGACGACTACAAGGTCGTCAATGGCCTCGGCGAGTTCTTCTTCGCGATCACGGCCGACCGCACCAGCGGCGTCATCGACATGTTCGCCGGCCCCACGAAGGATCAGATGGCGGTGTTTCCCACTCGCGCCGTCGCGCTGGCAGACGGCCGCACGGCATACAGCTTCACAATGTTCCAGGCGCCCGACATGCCCGACGACCTGTTCGACGCCCAACACGCCTCGCTTCAGCGCGAGTTCGCGAACATCGAGCGGGTGCTGGGCACGTGACCATCCCGCCCGCACCGCGTTTCAGCTGCGTGGCTGAGGCTGTGCTCAGCTCCCGATGAGAACGGCGAGCTTCTCGAACGCGCTGTTCCAGCCCGCCTCGGCGTGTCCGCCGCCTGCGGGGTACGGCCCGTCGCTCAGCGTCATGCGCGTCTTGTCGCCGTGGTCGTGGAACTCCACGCGCGTGACGGTGGGCTCGTGCATGCCGACCTCCGGCATCGGGTCCGAGCGCAGGACGATCAGCTCGGGCTCGACCAGCTCGATGATGTCGTAGCCGACGGGGAACTCGGCGCCGCTGCCGGGCTGGACCATCGTGAGCTCGTAGCGCCCGCCGACGCGCAGGTCGATGTGGATCCGCTCGCGCGGCGTCTCGAAGTGTTCCGGGCCGTACCACGCCGCCACCTGCTCAGGGTCGGTCCACGCCGCGAAGACGTCCTCGCGCGAGGCTTCGAAGATGCGCGTGATCAGGACCTGGTGGTCGCTCGCGGGGATGCTGCTCGAGTCGGTCATGGGTCTACGTCCTCTGCTGTCGTAGGTGTGTGTCGAGCCGGTCCATGCGCCCTTCCCAAGTCTGCTTGCGGGTCTGCATCCACTGGACCGCGTCGTCGAGCGGCTGCGCTCGCAGCCGGCTCGGCCGGGCCTGCCCCTCGCGGCCGCGCTCGATCAGGCCGGCGCGCTCGAGCACCTTCAGATGGCGCGAGATCGCGGGCAGGCTCATAGCGAACGGCTGCGCCAGCTCGTTCACCGTCGCCTCACCGTGCGCGAGCCGCGCGAGGATCGCCCGGCGCGTCGGATCGGCGAGGGCAGCGAAGGTGAGATCGAGTTGGTCGGTCGACATTTCACATGTTCGTTAATTAACGAACGCATTAAATATCGGGAAGTCGACCGCGTGTCAAGTCCGTGATGGCTCGCGCCGCGTGCGGTGGACGCGCTAGTCGCGAGACGGAGCGGGCGGAGAGTCGACGGGTTGCTGAAGGATCTCGGCGAGACGCCGGAGGTCCTTGGTCATCGCGCGCCGCATCGCTCGGGCCATGAGAGGCGCAGCGACCTTCGCGAAGCCCGCCGGTACGCCCCGGTTGCGCAGCGCCATCCGCGTGGCGCCCTCGCCGGCGTCGTGCCACGTGTAGGTCGTCTCCATCGGGAATGGCCCCTGCGCGGTGCTCATCACGAGGCGCTCACCGGGCACGAGCTCGCGGATCTCGTACGTGTACGCGAGCCGACGGCCGAGAAACGCCGCGACGAAGGCAAGCCGCGACCCGACCGCCAGCGGTCGCGGGGTCTCCCATTCGACGGCCTTGATGTTCGCGTACCAGGACGTCGTGTTGTCCGGATCCGACGCGTAGGCGGCGACCTCGGCCCGCGGGCGAGCGATCGTCGCCTCGCACTGGACGTCGACGGTCACGGCTGAGCGAGAGCTTCTTCGTAGGCCATGCCGACTTCCTTGTACCGCAGTTGCGTGAGCGCGACCAGAGTCCGGACCGCATCAACCAGTCACAGCCGCCGGCAGCCCGAGACGCTCGAACAGCTCGGGCTGCGGGAAGCCGGTGATGCGCGCTGATGCGATCCCCCGCGCAGGCGAAGACCATGACCCCGTACGGGCGCCGGATCCCGTCAGCGGCGTCCTCGGCGTAGGCGGCGAGCGCCGGCTGGCCGTTCGCGCGGCCGGCGACCAGCGTGATGCGATCGAGCCGGCCCTCCAGCGGCACGCGTGCCGAAGAACGCCCCGATCGCCTCGGCGCCGGCGATCCGCACGCCCTCGGGCGGCATCGTCAACAGCGCGTCGGGGGCGAGCAGCCCGACCATCTCCTCGATGTCGACGGCCGCCCAGGCATCCTGGAAACGGCGCATCAGCTCGGCCTCGACCGACGGCGGCGCCGGCTCGTGAACGCGCGCGAGCGTGCCGGCGGCCCGCTCGCGCCGGAGCCGCTCGCGCGCCCGCTGCAGCGCGCTTGCGACCGCCGCGACGCTGTCGCCCAGAACCTCGGCGGTCTCGCCGGCCGACCAACCGAGCACGTCGCGCAACAGCAGCACCGTCCGCTGCTTGGGCGGCAGGAATTGCAGCGCAGCGACGAACGCGAGCCCGATCGATTCACGCTGCTCGACCTGCGCCGCCGGCCCCGGATCGTCCGCCGGAAGGTCCTCTAGCAAACGGTCCGGATACGGCTGCAGCTCACGGCCGATCTCGTGCGCCGCGCGCCGAGAGCGCTGCTCGATCATGCGCAGGCAGACGTTCGTCGCGATCCGGTAGAGCCAGGCCGACGGCGACGTCCGTGGCTCGAATTGCTCGATCGCACGCCACGCGCGGAGCATCGTCTCCTGCATCGCGTCGTCGGCATCGTGAAGCGATCCCAACATGCGATAGCAGTGCTGATGCAGTGCGGAACGATACGGCGCCGTGAGGCGCACGAACGACTCCTCATCCCCGGGACGGGCGACGTCGAGCATGGCCGCGCGAGCCTACTGCGGGATCGGCCAGGGGCCGCCGACCTCGGTCCACGGCGAAGGGCTGAACGCTCCCGGCACGCCGCCGAGGGCGATGAACCGGATGCCGTCCGCGCCGGGCAGGATCCGGCGCCGCTGCTCCGGCCCGACCCGCACCATCACCCCCGGCCGCAACTCGAAGCACTCCGCCCCCGCCCACAACTCCGCCGACCCCTCGAGCGGAATGTAGACCTCCTCCTGGTTGGCGTCCTCGACCGTGGCGTCGTGCACATGGTCCGGATAGCCGTCCCAACCCGGCGGAAGCGCGAACAGCTGCATCCCCCACGCCGTCACTCCGAGCGCCGCACGCGCCCGCCGCGCGAGCCCGTCATAGATCGGCTCCATCTCATCGAACGCGGCGACCGTCACATCAGCCATCGTGCCTCCAACAGTTGGGACTCAAGCGGTCTACACAGGGCTTAATCCGCGGGGCACGCGAAATACATCGCTGCCGCTGTAACGCTTCCGGTGCGAAGCGACACCTAGGGGGACTGTGACCTTGTCCCGAGCCCCCAGAGGTATGCCGTGACCGCCCGTCGCTTCTTCGTCGCCCTCGCCGTGACCGCCGGCGCCCTCGCGGCCCCGCATGCCGCGAGCGCCGCCGATCTCTACGTCACCGCGGGAGCCGGCGTAACGACCTGCGCCCAGGACGATCCGTGCTCGCTCCAGCAGGCGATCACGATCGCCGACATCGTGTCCAACGCCGACACGATCCACGTCAGCGGCCCACTCGTCCACAGCGGTGCGGTGGACCTGTCGAGCAGCCCGATCGCCCTGGTCGGCTCCGGCCGCGGCCCTGGCGGTACCGAGATCGACGCGGATGCGGACGGCCTCCTCGTGGGCGCCGGTTCCAGCGCGAGCGCGCTCGTCGTCCACTCCACCGGCTACGCCGCCGTGGTGCTCGAGTCCGCGAGCGCGATCGACCACGTCGATGTGGTCGGCGTGGAGGCGGGCGTCGAGCTCGATCCGATCGCCGGCGGCGAGTTCGCGACGATCCGCGACAGCCACATCGTCGGGCGCAACGGTGTCATCGACAACTCGGCCGCCAACGGCGTGAACTCGTTCGAGCTCGAGCGCACCACGGTCGAGGCGACCAGGTACGCGGTCTGGGTCCAGGACGCCAGCGCCAGGATCGCCAACAGCGTGATCCGTGCCCGGACGCCCGGGGCGGTCGGCGTGAACGCCAACAACGCGGCAGACATCGCCATCGACGGCAGCACCATCGACGGCGGCGGCAACGGTGGCTTCGGCGTGCAGACCGGAGGAGGGACCGAGGCGACGATCGTCCTGACCGGCTCGATCGTGCGCGGCTTCGGCGCGGACCTGTTCGCCAACGCCGTGCGCGCGGGCTACGGGCTGAGCGTCTCGGTCTCGGACTACGCCACCAGCAACGGGGTGAGCGTCGGCGACCTCGGCGGCAACGTGAACGCCGATCCCCACTGGCTGGACGCGGCGAACGGCGACTACCGCCTGGCGGCCGGCTCGCCGCTGATCGACAGGGGCGCGGCGCGCGCGACCGCGCAAGGCGAGACCGACCGCGCCGGCAGCCCGCGCGTGGTCGACGGCAACGGCGACGGCGCGACGGCGCGCGACATCGGCGCCTACGAGTACCAGCCGCAGCCGCAGCCGAACCTCACCGCGCCACCGACTACGACGACGCCGCAGCCGGCCACGTTTGCACTCAGCCTGAGCAAGCTCGCCCTGAGCCGCCGCGGGAAGGGCAGCGTGACCGTAACGTGCAGCGTCAGCCCGTGCACCGTGAGGCTCTTGCTGGCCACGCCCGGCAGGCGCCCGCACACGCTCGCCCGCGCGAGCGGCAAGGCGGGCAAGATCACGTTCCGGCTGTCCCGGTCGGCGCGCGCCTACGTGAAGAAGCACCGCATCCGCAAAGTCGCCCTGACCGCAACCGCAGCCGACACCAGCGGCCGCCGGACCAAGGCCCGGCGAATCGTCGCGCTTCGATGAGCGCGACGCACTCGTTACTGTCGCCGCGTGGAAGTCGTCACCGTCGACCCGGACGGCGCGCTGCTCGCGCGCCTGCGTACCGGCGAGGAGGCCGCCTTCGCGGAGCTCGTCGAGCGCTACTCGGCGACCGTCATGCGACTCGCGCGCGTGTACGTACCGAGCACCGCGATCGCCGAAGAGGTCGTGCAAGAGACCTGGCTCGGCGTGCTGCGGGGCTTGGAGCGCTTCGAGGGCCGCTCGAGCTTCCGCACGTGGCTGTTCCAGATCGCCGTCAATCAGGCGCGCACCCGCGGCGCCCGGGAGCGGCGCACGGTCCCGTTCGCGTCGCTGGCCGAGCGCGAGACCGCCGACGACACCCCCTCGGTCGATGCCGAACGCTTCCTCGGACCCGACCACGACCGCTGGCCGCACCACTGGGCCACACCGCCCCAGCGCTGGGAGGAGTCGCCCGACCGGAGCGCCGAGTCGGCGGAGACGCTCACCCGTGTGCGCGAGGCGATCGAGCGGCTGCCGCCGGCGCAGCGCGTCGTGATCACCCTTCGCGATATGCACGGCTGCGGGGCGGACGAGGTGTGCACCGCGCTCGAGCTGTCGGAAGGGAACCAGCGGGTGCTCCTGCACCGGGCGCGCTCACGCGTGCGCGCCGACCTAGAGTCCTACTTCGCCGATGACTGAGCTACCCGAGATGCCCTGCCGCGAACTGGTCGAGGTCATCACCGACTACCTCGAGGACGCGCTGACCGAGCGCGACCGCCTCCGCATGGAGGAGCACCTGGCCGAGTGCGACGCCTGCCGCGACTACGTCGAGCAGTTCCGGCACACGATCGCGCTCGCCGGCCGCGTCGAGCCCGAGCAACTGCCGGACGGCATGCGCAACGAACTACTGAGCGCGTTCCGCAACTGGCGCGCGGATCCTCCCGAGCGGGTCTGAGCCGGTCGCCCCGAGCCCTAGGCGGGCTTGCTTGCCGGATGAGAAGCGAAACCGTGACCACCGTGGTGGACGCCCCGCAGAGCGAGGTGTTCGCCTACATGGCCGACAAGGTCGTCAACGGGCTCGGCGAGTTCTACTTCGACATCCGCGCCGACGAGGACAGCGAGTCGACCGGCGGCACCGTCGCGATCCGCGCAGCGTGGAGAGGTAAGACGCGCGACCGACGGATTCCCGGCCCCGGGTGACCGATCTCTGGCCCGGTAGCGTCTGCCGGAATGGACGGCGAACCGGATCGCGCGCACGTTCGCCTGGCGGAGCTCGTCGCCGCTCTCTCGCTCGGGGTCGACCTCGGCTTTGGGCAACCGATGGAGCACGTGCTGCGCCAGTGCCTGATCGCGTTGCGGCTTGCGGAGCGCGTCGGCCTGGGCGAGCAGGAGCGGGCGGTCGTCTACTACACGGCGCTGCTGGTCAACGTCGGTTGCCATACGGACGCGCACGAGCAGGCCAAGTGGTTCGGCGACGACATCGCGCTCAAGGCGGGCAAGTACGACCACCGGCTCGGCAGTCTGCGCGCGGCCGCGGCCGGGATGCGACAGATCGGCGCCGGTCGCCCGCCGCTGCACCGTGTCCGTGTCGGGCTCGAGTTCGCGGTCTCGGGTCACCGCGAGGTCGACGGAATGATCGCCGAGCACGCGCGCATCGCCCGCTCGCTCGGCGAGCAGTTGGGGCTTTCGGACGACATCCTGGCCGCGCTCGCCGCCGCGTATGAGATGTGGGACGGCCGCGGATGGCCCGGCGAGCTCAGGGGCGACGCCGTTCCGATCGCGTCGCGCGTCGCGCACCTGGCGGAGTTCGTCGAGGTGGCGTACCGCACCGGCGGGATCGAGGCTGCGACGACGATGGCGCGGCAGGGCAGCGGCGGTCAATTCGACCCTGAGCTGGTCGCGCGCCTGTGCGCGGAGGCCGGCGAGATCTTCGATGGGCTCGACGCGCTGCAAACGTGGGACGCGGTGATCGCCGCCGAGCCGGCGCTCGCGGTTGTGCTCTCGGGCGAGCGCTTCGATGCCGCGCTGCTGGCGATCGCGAACTTCATCGACCTCAAGTCCCCGTACACGCTCGGGCATGCGCGCGCGGTGGCCGACCTGTCCGCGGAGGCCGCGTCGCAGCTGGCGCTCGGCGAGGCCGAGATCCGCACGGTGCGCCGCGCCGGCCTGGTGCACGGCTTTGGCCGCCTCGGGGTGTCGAACGCGATCTGGGACAAGCCCGGCCCGCTTGGCGCCGGCGAGTGGGAGCGCGTGCGCATGCATCCCTACCTGACCGAGCGTATGCTCCACCAGTCCAAGAGCCTGGCTCCGCTGGGTCGCATCGCCGTCCAGCTCCGCGAGCGCCTCGACGGCTCGGGCTACCCACGCGGCCTCGCGGGTCACGCGATCTCACGGCCCGCGCGGATCATCGCGGCCGCCGACGCCTACCAGGCGATGCGCGAGCCGCGCCCCTATCGCCCGGCGCTGAGCGCCGCCGAGGCGGCCACGCAGCTGCGCGCCGACGTGCGCGCGGGCCGCCTCGACGCGGAGGTTTCCGAGTCGCTGCTGAGCGCGGCCGGCCATCGTGTACGCCGCCGCCGCGAAGGTCCCGCGGGGCTCACCGCCCGCGAGGTCGAGGTGCTGCGGCTGCTTGCGCGCGGCCTGTCCAACAAGGCGATCGCCGAGCAGCTGGTGATCTCGCCGAGGACGGCCGGCAAGCACGTCGAGCACATCTATTCGAAAATCGATGCCTCCAGCCGCGCGGCGGCCGGGCTGTTCGCGATGCGGCACGGGCTCCTCCCGGAGGAGCAGCTCGTGAGCACCGCGCAGCCGATCAGAGCTTGAAGCGCTTCTCGACCTGATCCTCGGCCAGGAAGTCGAGGACCAGCCGGTTGACGAGTCGGGGCTTCTCCATCGGTACGGCGTGCGAGGCACCGGGCACGACCGCGAGCTGGGAGTCCGGCAGCGCGCGCTGCATGGCGGCGGCGTGCTCGATCGAGACCGTGACGTCGTCGTCGGCCGCGAGCACGAGCGTCGGCGCCGCGACACGCTCGAGGTCGCTGAGCGAGAAAGCCGGATCGGTGTTCCACAACCGCAGCACCTTGTCGAGCACGGCGTTCAGGTGGTCCGGGCCGTCGGGCGAGAGCGTCTCGTACGCCTGCTTGAGGTCGGGCGGCACCATCTCCTTGGTCATGTGCCCCGCGAATGACGCCAGCTCGGGGCGCATCCCCTCCCAGTTCACGCTCTGCGCCATCAGCACGAGCTTGCCGACGAGCTCCGGCCGCCACAGCGCCACGAGCAGCCCGACCAGCGCGCCGTCGCTCCATCCGACGAGGTGCGCGCGCTCGATGCCGACCGCCTCGATGAAGGCGATCGTGTCCTGGGCCATGATCTCGTAGGTGATCGGGCCGGGCACGTCGGCCGTCCGCCCGTGCGCCCGCCGCTCGGGCACGTACACGCGGTAATGCTCGGCGAGCGCCGGCGTCTGGCCATCGAACGTCTCCGCCGTGCACATCCCGCCGTGCAGCAGGATCAGCGGATCGCCGCTGCCGTTGACCTCGTAATAGGTGTTGACGCGGCCGGTCTCGATGTACTCGCCGTCCCGTGTCGCGTGCGCTTCGCTGGTCGCCATGACTTCCTCCACTCGGGTCCCGCCAAGCTACGGCCGCGCCACCCCGCACACATGGGGCATCCGACGTATCTTCGGATCGCCAGAGATCCGCGCCCGCCGCGCCGCCGGTGAGAGCGGCGCGGCGCGAGCGGGAGCTAGGACGCCGCGGCGCCGGTGATGCCCGGCGCTGCCGGAGCGCTGGTGACCTGCGTCAGCGATCCGTCGTGGCCGACGCGGTAGCCGGTGACCACGCCGCCGGTGGTCGCGTTGCCCGGGCTGACGGCGTAGAGGTAGCGACCGCTGGAGTCGAAGTCCAGGTCGCGCGGTGACGGCAGCAGCGTGGCGGTGAGGCCGTCGGCATCGAGTGCGCTCAACGACCCGCCACGCCCGAGCTCGAAGCCGCTGATGCTGCCGGAGGCGTTGCCCGTGTAGGCGTAGCGGCCCCAGGGCGAGACGGCGACCCAGCACGCAGCCCCTTGGCCGACCGCGAGCGAGGCGGTGCTCGTGCGCAGCGCGCCTGTGCGCCCGAGCCGGTAGGAGGACACCGTGCTGGCGCCCGCCTCGGAGACGACGAGCGTGCCGGCGGGGCTGAAGGCGAAGCCGAACGGCACTGCGCCGCTCGACGGCGTCACGACCGGCGCGCCGGGGCGACCGAAGCGGTCGAGCGGGAGCGTCTCGAGCCGGTTGGCGACTCGCTCGCTGACCACCAGCGCACGGCCGTCGGGCGTGACGGAGACCTGCGCGGCGCCGGTCGCGCCGGCCGCCAGTGTGCGCGCGCCACCGAGGATCGGCTTCAGCGTGCCGTCGAACCGGCGGTCGAAGGCGACGACGTTGGGCGTGCCGCCCGAGTTGAGCACGTACACGCGACCGTGATCCTCCGCGATGCTCGTCGGCGCGACGCCGCGTGAGGACACGGTGCCGGCCAGCCGCAGGCCGTGGTGGGCCGCGCGGAACACGGACACGCTGTCGGAGCCGGCGTTGACGGCGTACACGTAGCGGTGGTCGGCGCTCAGCTCGACCGCGCCCTGGCGGCCGCCGAGGCTGTCGAGGCCGACGCCGCCGGTCGCGAACGAGCCCGCGGGTTCGAGCGTGCCGTTCGGTGCGCGGTCGAAGCGCTGCACGGTGTTGCCGTTCGGATCGTTCGTCTGGGTGTAGACGGCGCCGCCGCCGTTCGCCATCGCGGTGGTCGCGGACAAGGCGAACAGCGCCAGCAAGGACATGAGTGCGAGCAGGAACCAGCGGCCGCGCGCGGGCGGAGAGTGGACCGGCATCAGGACCTCCGAGGGTCGTACAGGGGTTGACGAAGGGTTAGTCGCGCCACCCCTCCGCGCGTTACACGCGCAGTTTCAGCCTGGTCCGCGCAGGTCCCGGAAGGCGCTCAAGAGCGCCTCGCGAGTCGCAGGATCGGGCGCGGGCTCGGGGACCCGGTCCAGCGTCCCGATCAGCCGGCGCATGTCCTCGAGGTACCCGGTGCACCCTTCGCATTCGGCGAGGTGCGCCTCGAAGCGGGCACGCTGAGCGTCCGGCAGGGCGCCCTCGAGATAGTCCGTGACGAGCTCGACGAACTCGCGGCAGACGAGCGGATCGTGGTCGTGGCGGTGGCGACGCCAGAAGCGCATCAGCGGCTGACCTCCACGAGCGGCACGAGCGCTGTACGCACCCGCGCGCGGGCGCGGTGAAGCAGCACGCGCTGGTTGCCCTCGGTGAGCTCGAGCAGCTCGCACACCTCGTCGGCCGGCACTCCGACGAGGTCGCGGAGCGTGATCACGGCTCGCTGGGCGGGCGAAAGGTCGTCGACGGCCTCGAGCAGGTGCTCGCGCAGCTCGGCGCTCAGCATCCTGGACTCCGGGTCGTACTCGAGTCGAGGCGGCGCGCTCGTCCAGCGGCCGTCGGCGCCGAACGCGCTCGGCTCGACGGCCGGGCGGTCATCGCTCTCGATCGCCGAGAACGGGACGCTGCGCGCATCGCGGACGGCGCGCGTGCGGGCACGGTTGACGAGGATGCGGAAGATCCAGGTGCGCAGCGAGGAGCGGCCCTCGAAGCTGCCCAGGCCGTGGACGACGCCGAGCCATGTCTCCTGGACGACCTCGTCGGCGGCCGACGGCGTGTGCACGAACGTCCGCGCAACACGCCGCAGCGCGCCGTCATGCTGCTCGACCAGCGCCTGGAACGCGGCCTCGTCACCGGCCCGCAGACGTGCGAGAAGCGCCCGATCGTCGTCCACCGCAGCGTGAGCCTACGCCCCCGGCACCAGCGTCGCGGCGATTTCGTAGACGCCGTTGGCGATCACTGCGTCGACGAACGGATCGATCGAGTCGCGGCGCGAGTCGAAGTCCTCAGCGGTCTGGCTCGCCTCCAGCTCCTCGAGCGTCCCGTTGAAGAAGCCGAAGGTCACGACCTCGTTGGGATCGGCGAGGCCACGGAGCAGGTGGAACCGGACCCAGCCGGCGGGCGCGTCCTCCTCGGTCGGGATGAACGCCTCGCGGAACTGGTCGAACGTGCCGGGCTTGAGCCGACGGACGGTGTGAGCACAGAGCATGGTTCCTCCTATGCGGGCTGGATGTGCAGTGGCAGTCCATCCAGGCCGCGGGTTGTTACACGCGAAGCGCGTCGCATCCGCCAGTAGAGGGCGAGAACGGCGACCGCGAGGCCGGCGAGCCCGCCCAGGAACAGCCAGGTCGACGGCTTCCCGTGATCGAAGTCCGACCACGCGCGCGCCGAGCCGATGAGGAGCAGGACGGTCGCGACGAGGAACGTCTGGAGCAGCACCCGCCACGCGCTCCAGCGATCGTCACGCGACAGCAGCAGCGCGCCGATGCCGACCTGTGCCGTGAAGCACGCGAGCACGCGCGCGGTGAGCGGGGTCAGGGTCCAGGGCCAGACGTCGATCGCCGTCGCAGGCGAGACGAGGAAGACCGCCGCGCCGACGACGGCGCAGGCACCGACGCCCCGCACGGCGAGGATGGCCGCGCGTGGCACGACGGGGTCGTCCGGCGCGCGCGTGAACGTGTCCAGGCGCTGGTTTCGCAGCCACAGCCAGCCGACGAGCGGCGGCGCCGCGATGTACACGACGACCCATCCGTAGAAGGCGAAGGCGGCCAGGAACGGCGCGTCGCCATGGTTGAACCGGTCGTAGTGGATCAGCGTGGGGACGAGCATCAGCGCCGCGAACAGCGCTGCCGAGAGCACACCGGCGGAGACGGTGTGCCACTCGCGTGCCGTGGCCACGCGCGTGAAGAAGTACGCGCCGGCGCCGTAGCACGAGCCCATGAAGATCGCCGTCATGCCGGGCTTGAACGTCCACGCCCAGAGGTCGGCGGTGCGGTCGGGTAGGCCCCAGAGCACGATCAGCGCCGGGATCAGGATCGCGACGACGATCCAGCTCGCCCACCGAGTTGGCGTCATTGTCATGGGTGTCACCGATGTTCGGGATTGGGGAAGTCGAACCGGCAGCCGGCGTCCCACTCGGAGCGCTGGTTGCCATGCGCGGGGATGCCGCCGGCGTCCTTGAGCAGTCGCGCCATGTGCAGCAGGTTCCACGTCGCGAACGTGGTGTTGCGGTTGGTGAAGTCGTTCTCAGGGCCGCCGGAGCCCGCGTCGAGGTAGGACGGACCCGGGCCGGCCGCGCCGATCCAGCCCGCGTCGGCCTGGGGCGGGATCACGTACCCGAGATGCTGGAGCGAGTAGAGGACGTTCATCGCGCAGTGCTTGACGCCGTCCTCGTTGCCGGTCACCAGACAGCCGGCCGTGCGGCCGTAGTAGGCGTACTGGCCGGCATCGTTGAGCAGGTGCGAGTTGCCGTACAGGCGCTCGATCACCTGCGTGGCGACCGACGACTTCTCCCCGAGCCAGATCGGCATCCCGATGACGAGGATGTCTGCGGCCATCACGCGCTCGAAGATCTGCGGCCAGTCGTCACGCTCCCAGCCGTGCTCGGTCATGTCCGGCCAGACGCCCGTGGCGATCTGGTGATCGATTGCGCGGATGCCGTCGACCGCGACGCCGTTGCGCCGCATGATCTCCATCGCGATGTCCATCAGTCCCTGCGTGTGCGAGACCTCGGGGCCGCGCTTGAGTGTGCAATTGATGAAGAACGCCTTCAGGTCCGAGTAGTCGGTGGTGCTGGTCTCGCACAGCTCGGCCTGCTGGTCCGTCAGGTTGGTCATGGGGGCTCCTGTTGGGGTTCAGACGGGGTTGGGGGCACGGCGCAGCAGGACGATCCCGGCGAGCGGGAACACCAGGACCGAGAGCAGGCCGGCGCCGATCAGGGCGGCGCTCTCGGCGGCGTCGATCAGGTCGAGCTCGATCCCGATCCCGGTGGCGGCGACGATGAACGGCAGTGACGTGGCCTGGAGCAGGCCGGCGACGAGCGTCCGTTGAGCGCCGAGTGTGCGCCGGTACACGAGTGCGGGCAGCCCGCGCGCGGCGAGCAGGGCGGCGAGGAAGATCGGGACCATGAGGACGTTCGACGCGGACGCCGTGAGCGCGTCGAGGTCGAAGCGCACGCCGCTGGCGACGAAGAAGACGGGGATGAAGAGCCCGAAGCCGGCGGCCTCGAGCTTGCGCCGGAAGTCGGGATGCGTCATCCGCTGGTCGCGATCGACGAGCGACACGATCGCCCCGGCGATGAACGCGCCGAGGATCGCCTCGAGCCCGAGTGACTCGGCGACCGCCGCGAAGCCGATCAGCAGCACGAACGCCGCGCGCACCCGGATCTGCGCGGTCGTGTCCTGCAGGCGCATCAGGTCGGCACGGATCCGCATCGAGTGTTCGGCGCCGCGCACGAGCAGGAAGACGGCGGCCGACAGCGCGAACAGCTCGCCGAGCAGCAGCAGCGTCGATCCCGACCCGCCCTCGCCCGAGAAGAAGATCGAGAGCAGGATGATCGCCCCGAAGTCGGCGATCGAGCCGGCCGCGACGATCAACTGGCCGAACGTCGTCGCGATCTCCCCCGCGTCCTTGAGCACCGGGATCAGCACGCCCAGCGACGTCGCGCACAGGATGATCGTCACCAGGACCGGCGTCTCGACCAGCCCGGCCCCCTTCAGCCCCAGCGCGACCGCGAGCGCGATCGCCAGCGACAGCACGAAGCCGACCGTCGCGAGCCTCAGCAGTGGCCCGCGCAGGGCGTCGAACTCGATCTCCAGGCCGGCCAGGAACAGCACGAACGCGAGCCCGAGCGTCGCGATCACCGCGACCGACGCGTCGACCTCGACGACGCCCAGCAGCGAGGGGCCGAGCACGATCCCGGCGACGATTTCCAGCACGACCGACGGGAGCCGCACGCGCGGGAACAGGCCGAGCACGAACGGGGCGACGAAGGCCACGGCCGCGACGATCACGAGGTTGCTGAAGGCGGGCATGCCGGTGAGTCCGCCCGGCGCCGGTTTCGTTACGGTAGGTTCGGCGCGCGGTGTTGGCTCCAGCCTCCGAGTCAGAACTTCTCGCGCGCCTGCGCGCAGGCGATGAGCGGGCGTTCGAGGCGCTCGTCGCCGGCCACCACCATACGATGCTCTCCGTCGCGCGCATGTATGTGAGCAGCCGCGCCGTCGCCGAGGAGGTCGTCCAAGAGGCCTGGCTCGGCGTGATCAAAGGGCTGGACCGCTTCGAGGGACGCTCCACGCTGCGGACCTGGATCCTCCAGATCGTCGCCAACCTCGCCCGCACCCGCGGCACCCGCGAAGCGCGCTCGATCCCCTACGCGCCGGCCGTCGATCCGGAGCGCTTCCAAGGACCCAGCGAGCGCTTCCCCGGCGGCTGGCGCGCCTTCCCGAGCGACTGGCGCGCGCTGCCCGAGGACGCCCTGCTCGAGCAAGAGACGCTGCGCGTCGCACTGGACGCGATCGAGGCCTTGCCGGCGGCGCAGCGTACCGTTATCGCAATGCGCGACATCCAGGGATGCGAGCCGGACGAGGTGTGCGCGGTGCTCGAGCTGTCCGAGGGCAATCAGCGAGTGCTGCTGCATCGCGCGCGCTCGCGCGTGCGAGCGGCCCTGGAGGGCCACCTCGGATGACGCCGCTCACCTGCCGCGAAGTCGTTGAGCTCGTGACCGACTACCTCGAGAACGCGCTGACGCCCGAGGACCGGGCGCGGTTCGACGAGCACCTCGCCCTCTGCCCCGGCTGCGACTCCTACCTGGAGCAGATCCGCCTCACCGTGCGCGTCGTCGCCGCGACTGACGAGATCGACGAGGACACGCCGGAGATGGCGGCGCTGATGGGCGCCTTCCGCGCGTACCGACGCACCGGCACCTGAGTCCCGCCGCGTGTGGTGGGTGCGTAGTCTGTCCCGGCGATGAGATCTCTCGCGCGCTGGTGTTTTCGTCGCAAGTACGTGGTGCTTGCGATCTGGGTCACCGCTCTCGTGGTCCTCGGCGGCCTCAGCGCCAGCGCCGGAACGGGCTACACGGACTCGTTCTCGTTGCCGGGGACGGAGTCCACGACCGCCCTCAACCTGCTGACGGACAACTTCAACACCGAGTCCACCGACACCAACCAGGTGGTGTTCGCCGCCGACGACGTCAACGATCCGGCGACCAAGGCGCGGATCGAGAAGACGCTCGACGCGATCGCCAAGGGCCCGCACGTCGAGCGCGTCGACAGCCCGTTCGCGGAGGGCGCAGGCGCGCGCCAGATCTCCAAAGACGGCAAAGTCGCGTTCGCCAGCGTGCACATGGACGGCGAGCAGCCGATCGCCGACGTCCCGAAATCCGCCTACGACAAGCTGATTGAGACCGCCGAGGCCGCGCGCGGCGACGGCCTGCAGGTGGAGCTCGGCGGCA
Organism: uncultured Solirubrobacteraceae bacterium; assembly: GCA_963792385.1. Taxonomy (GTDB): domain Bacteria; phylum Actinomycetota; class Thermoleophilia; order Solirubrobacterales; family Solirubrobacteraceae; genus DASSUW01. The sequence continues at coordinate 1,617,695 of CAWBVZ010000007.1, forward strand.
GCGGTATCCAGCAGGCCGGCCAGGACCAGGGCGGCGGCCCGAGCGAGTTCATCGGCTTCCTCGCGGCGGCCGTCGTGCTCGCCATCGCGTTCGGCTCGCTGTGGGCGACGCTGCTGCCGCTGATCACCGCGGTGCTCGCGCTCGGATGCGGCCTGAGCCTCACCGGCCTGATCGCCCATGCGATCGACATCGCGACATTCGCCCCCACGCTCGCCACCCTCATCGGCCTCGGTGTCGGGATCGACTACGCGCTGTTCGTGGTCACGCGCCACCGCAACGCGATCACGGCGGGCCGGGAGCCCGAGGCGGCCTGCGAGCGCGCGCTGAACACGTCCGGGCGAGCCGTGCTGTTCGCGGGCGGGACCGTCATCGTCGCGCTGCTCGGCCTGTTCGTCCTCGGCATCAGCTTCCTCAACGGCGTCGCGGTCGCCTCGGCGATCGTCGTGCTCATCACGATGACGGCGGCGGTGACGCTGATCCCGGCGCTGCTCGGGATCATCGGCATGCGGGTGCTGTCAAAGAAGGAGCGCCGGCGGCTCGCCGACGAGGGACCGCGCGACCCGAAGCTCGACGGCTTCTGGCCCCGCTGGGCGGCGACGGTGCAGAAGCACCGCGTCCCGCTCGCGATCGGCGCGCTCATCATCATGCTGGCGCTCGCCGTCCCGGCGCTGTCGCTGCGGCTGGGCTCCTCCGACGCGGGCCAGGACCCGACCTCGTCGACCACGCGCAAGGCCTATGACCTCCTCGCCGAGGGCTTCGGCGCGGGCTTCAACGGCACGTTCCAGATCGTCGCCAGGACGCCAAATGGCAAGGCGGACCTCCCGAAGGTCCAGCAGCTCGCCGACACGCTGAGCGAGACCGACGGCCTTGCCGCGGTCAGCCCGCCCGTGCCGAGTCCCAACGGCAAGATCGCGCTGATCGAGGCGCGCCCGTCGACCGCACCGCAGGACGAGGCGACGAGCGAGTTGATCGACACCCTGCGCAACGACGTCGTGCCGGAGGCCTCCGGAGGCCTCCAGGTGTACGTCGGCGGGATCACCGCGATCTTCGACGACTTCGCCGGCGTGCTGACCGACAAGCTGCCGCAGTTCATCGCCGTGATCATCCTGCTCGGCTGCCTGCTGCTGATGATCGCCTTCCGCAGCATCCTCATCCCGCTGACCGCGGCGGTGATGAACCTGCTCGCCGCGGGCGCGGCGTTCGGCGTCGTCACCCTCGTCTTCCAGGAGGGGGTCCTCGCGGGACCGCTCGGAGTCGGGACCGGACCGATCGAAGCGTTCCTGCCGGTGATGATGCTCGCGATCCTGTTCGGGCTCTCGATGGACTACCAGGTGTTCCTCGTCAGCCGTATGCACGAGGAATGGATGAACACCCACGACAACGGACATTCGGTCCGCATCGGCCAGGCCGCGACCGGCCGCGTGATCACGGCGGCGGCCACGATCATGATCCTCGTGTTCGGCTCGTTCCTGCTCGCCGGTCAACGGGTGATCGCCGAGTTCGGCATCGGCCTCGCCAGCGCGGTCTTCCTCGACGCGTTCATCCTGCGCACCGTGCTCGTCCCGGCCACGATGCACATGATCGGCAAGCGCAACTGGTGGCTGCCGCGCGGACTGGACCGGATGCTGCCGCGCCTCGCCGTGGAGGGCGTCGAGAAGTAGTCAGGCGGGGGCGAGGTGCGGGAGGCCGATCGCGTGGGCGGTGGCGGCGGCCTCGGCGGCGAGCGCGTCGTCGGGCGCGAGCCGGTGCAGCCGGCGCTGGCCGTGCAGCCGCCAGACCGTGCAGCCGAGCTCGGCGTCGCGGTCGATCGCCGCGCGCAGGTGCTCGACCGCTTCGCCGGTGCGGCCGAGGACGGCGGCGAGGCCGCCGAGCTGGCGGTCGATCGCGCCGTAGCTGACGGCGGCTCGGCCCGCCGTCGCCGGGCGACCGGCGTACGGGACGAGCCGGTCGTACAGGACCTGCGCGTGGGTCGGATCGTCGAGCAGGACGACCGCCTCGGCGGCCTCGGCCTGTGCCGAGATCCAGTTGGCGTCGAAGGCCAGCTCGCGGCCCATCCAGCCGTCCAGGAGGCTGCGCGCCTCATCGGGGCGGCCGAGACCCGCGAGCGTCCAGACGAGGAACGGCTCGTACGCGGGGCCGGCACGGGAGTTCGCGATCCTGTCGAGGAGGAACGCCATGTCGACGCGGTCGAACTCGAGCCGCTCGACATGGGCCATCACCTCGACGGCTCCTGGGAGGATCCCGGCGTTGCGGTCGCCGGCGCGTTCGCCGGCCTCGAGCGCCACCGCATTAAGGCGCTCGGCCTCCGCGAAGCGCCCCGCGAGCGTCGCCTCGGTCGCCGCCCACAGCGGCGTGTACCACTGGAATGACGGCAGCCGCAGCTCGTCGGCGAGCCGGGCGTGACGCGCGATCTCCTGCCGGCAGGCGGGCATGTCGCCGCGCTCAAAGAGGTCCATCACGCGCCAGTTGCGCGCCTGCAGCTCGGAGTGGGGCTCGCGGGCCTCGCGGGCGGCGTCGATCATGGCGGCTGCCGTGGCGAGGCGCTCGTCGATCCTGTCCGGCCGCCACAGCGCGACGTGCCGTGCGTTGAGCGTCGAGGCGAGCGCGCTCGGATCGCCGGACGCGCGCGCCGTGGCGACGGCGTCGTCGCTGAGCGTCTCCGAGCGCCGGCGATCGGTCGCGTAGTAGAGCTCGACGGCGAGCCGCGCCTGCAGCCGTGAGCGGACGACCGGCGCGCCGGCGCCGAGCGCCTCGAGCGCCTCCTCGAGCCTGGCGATCGACTCGGCGTCGAGGTCGACGATCGCGATCCCGAGGCCGGAGAAGCCCAGCGCGGCCTCGGCTAACAGCGCTGGGTCGCCGCGACGGCGGGCGAGCCGGGCCGCGGCGGAGAACGCCTCGCGCGCGCTCGCAGGCTCGCCCGCCCGCAGCAGCGCGTCCCCGCGCGCCAGCAGCACGGGCCCGGCCTCGTCCTCGGCCTCGGCGAGCTCGAGCGCTTCGAGCGCGCGCTCGAAGCGCTCGGCAGCGTCCTCGTAGGCGAGCAGGTCGAGCGCGCGGCGGCCGGCGCGGACGAGCATGGCGGACGCCTCGCGCGCGTCCGCGGTCGACGCGGCCTGGAAGAGATGCGCTGCGATCTCGGCGAGGTGGCGATCCTCGCCCAGCACGCGCAGCGCCTCAGCGGCGCGGCGATGGAGCCGGGCGCGGCGCAGCACGTTGAGCTCGTCGTAGACCGCCTCGCGCATGAGCGCGTGCGCGAACTCGAATCGCCCGGCCACCGACGCCGGACGCAGCAGGCGCGCCCGCAGGACCTCGTCGAGCGCCGCCTCGGCGGCGCCGGACTCCAGCGCGGCCGTCCCGGCGAGCGCGCGCGGGTCGAGCTCCAGGCCCAGCACCGCCGCCGCGGCGAGCAGCTCGTTGGCCTCGTCGCCGAGGCGCGAAAGCCGGACGCCGACCGCGTGGCGGACGCTCTCGGGCACTTCGTCGCTCTCCGCCAACCCGCGCAGCACTTCCTCGACGAAGAACGCGTTGCCGTCCGTCCGCGCGTGCACCCGCGCCGCCGCCGCGTCGTCGCCCAGCAGCGAGCGCGCGAGTTCCGCGACGTCGTCCTCGGCGAGCCCGCGCAGACCGACGCGGTCGAGTGCGCCATCGCGCTGGAGCTCGGCGAGCGCGCCGGTCAGCGGGCTGCGCCGGCCCAGCTCCGTGTCCCGGTACGTCCCGAGGATCAGCATCGGCGCCGGGCGGTGCGACCGCAGCAGGAAGCTCGTCAGCAACAGGGTGCCGTGATCGGCCCAGTGCAGGTCCTCCATGACGAGCAGCAACCCGCGGGCGGCCGCAAGGTCGGTGAGGACGTCGTCGACGGCATCGAACTGCCGATGGCGCGCGCCGGGGCTCGCGTCGCCGCCCGGCCGCAGGACATCGGCGCCGCCGAACTGGCGCAGCGCCTCGGCCAACGGCTCGAACGGCGCCAGCGGCTCCTCCCAGCAACGGCCGAGCAGCACCGGAACGCCGGCGTCGAGCACCTCGCGCGCAAACCGATTGGCGAGCCGGGTCTTGCCGACCCCGGGCTCGCCCGCGATCAGCACGACACGCCGGCTGCGGCGGATCGCGACGTCGGCCCAGCAAGCCCGCAGGCGCTCGAGCTCAGCCGCCCGCCCGACGAACTCGGTGTCGTGTGCGCGCGCGAGGGCGGGTGGCGGACCGGCGACGGGCGCGGCCGGCTCGCGCCGGAGCGTCTCCAGCAGCGCGCGGGTCTCGCCCGACGGCGCGATCGCCAGCGCCACGCGGAGCCGGTCCGCGAAGCGCGTCCCCGCCGCAAGCGCCGCAGCCCGGTCGCCCGCCAGCGCCAGGCGCTCGATCAGGCGCCGGTTCGCGTCCTCGGCGAGCGGGTCGAGCGCGACCTGCTCGCGCGTGAGCCGCACCGCCTCGCCCGGGTCGGTGCTCGCGGCGGCGAGCAGCTCGAGCGCCTCCGCCAGCCGCTCGGCGTGCGCCTGACGCGCCTCGTGCGCCCAGTCCTCGTCGAAGCCGTCGAGGATCGGCGCGCGGCAGGCGTCGAGCGCGGCAGCGGGATCGCCGCGCCGGAGTGCCTGGTCGAATGCGCGGGCGTCGACGATCAGGTCGTCGCCGTCGAGCGCGACGGTGTCGCGGGTGGCCACGATGTGGTCGGCCGCCGGGCCGAGTGCCCGCCGCAGCTCGCTCAGCGCGGCGCGCAGGCTGGTGCGCGCGGACTCGTCGAGGACGTCCGGCCAGAACACCGCGGCGAGTCGGGCGCGTGCATGCGGCCCAGGGTGCAACGCGAGATACGCGAGCACTCCACGTGCGCGCCGCGACGCGGGCCGTGGCAGCTCGACGCCGCCGGCGTCGAGCCGCAGACCGCCGCCGAGACGAACCCGCAACATCCCGCAACTGTCCTCGATCACGGGACTTTCACGCAAGCCGAACGGTGCGCGGACGGTCGCCCGGCGCGATCCCTGTCCGCGCTGGGCGACTACTTGGGGCTGATCCCCCCTGGTCCAACATCGGTGCGAGTTGACGGGGCGGACTCGAGCCGCGGACACTTGACCCGATGTGACGGTGGTGCTGAGCATCCAGCTGTTCGGTGAGCTCGAGCTGCGGCTCGGAGGTCGTTCGCTGCCCGCACTCGAGTCTGCCCGCGCTGAGTCGCTGCTCGCGTACCTGCTCCTGCACCGCGATGCGCCCCAGCCGCGCCAGCGACTCGCCTTCCTGCTCTGGCCAGACTCGACCGAGCCGCAGGCGCGCACGAATCTGCGCAAGGCGCTCCACAATCTTCGACGCGCGCTCCCAGACGCTGATCGGTTCGTCGACGTCGCGCCGCGCACGCTGCGTTGGCGGCCGGACGCGCCGTTCCGGCTCGATGTCGCGGACTTCGAGAATGCGCTCGACCACGAGGGGCTTCGCGAGGGCGTCGACCTGTACGGAGGCGAGCTGCTCGAGGGCAGCTACGACGAGTGGGTGCTCGCCGAGCGCGAGCGGCTGCGCGACCGTCACCTCGACGCGCTGGAGCGGCTCACCGCGCGGCTGGAGGAACAGGGCGACGACGCGGCCGTGATCGGCTACGCCGAGCGTCTGCTGCGCGCGGATCCGCTGCGCGAGTCGACGTACAGGCGGCTGATGCGCGTGCACGATGCGCGCGGCGACCGTGCACGGGCGCTGCAGACCTACCACGCATGCGCGGCGACCCTCGAGCGAGAGCTCGGCGTCGCGCCCGCGGCGCCGACGCGCGACGCGTACGACGCGCTGCTGCCGCGGTCGGTCGCCGTGCCGGAGCCACCGGGTGACCCTGTGATCGTCGGCCGTGGCGACGAGCGGGCGCTGTTGAGCGAGCGGTGGCGCGCGTCCGAGCGCGGGAGCGCTCAGCTCGTGCTGCTCACGGGCGAGCCGGGGATCGGCAAGACGCGTCTGGTCGAGGAACTGCGCGCCTGGTGCGCGCACCGGCGAGCGATCACCGCGGAGGCGCGCTCGTACCTCGGCGGGGGCGCCCGCGCGTACGGGCCGGTGGTCGCATGGCTGCGCTCAGCGCCGCTCGTTGCCCGACGCGGCCGTCTGGACCCAGCAACGCTGGCTGACCTCGCGCCCGTACTGCCAGAGCTCGCCGAGGCGAGCGCCTCGCCAGCGACGGACCGCAAGCGGCTATTCGACGCGCTCGCCCGCGCCCTGCTCGGGGGCGCACCGCTGCTGCTGATCGCTGACGACATCCACTGGGCAGATCGAGAGACACTGCAGTTCCTGCACTATCTGCTGCGCAGCGCTCCCGGCGCGCAGCTGCTCGTCGCCGCGACGGCGCGCGAGGAGGATCTCGACCACGAGCCGGCGCTGGCCGAGCTGCGCGCTCTGGATGCCTGCACGGAACTTGAGCTTGGCCCGCTGACCCGCCTACAGACCGCCGTGCTCGCGCAACGCCTGACCGGTGTCGAGCTCGACGAGCCCGCCGCGAATGCGCTGTTCGCAGAGACAGAGGGCAACCCGCTGTTCGTCGTCGAGAGCTTGCGAGCCGGTGGGCCGATCAGCCCGCGCGTGCAGGCGGTGATCGAGGCGCGGTTGGATGGGCTATCGCCGGCGGCGCGCGATGTCGTGGGAGTCGCTGCGACGGTGGGGCGGGAGTTCACGCCCGACGTGCTTGCGCAGGCCGTCGCCGTGGACGAGGCGGCCCTTGTGCACGCCGTCGACGAGCTGTGGCGTCGACGTCTCATCCGCGATCGCGGCTCCGCCGGCTACGACTTCAGCCACGACAAGATCCGCGAGGTCGCGTACCGCGCGCTGTCGCCGGCCACGCGCCGACGAACCCACCTACTGGTCGCTCGCGCGCTCGAGCGCGCCGCGCCCGAGGATCCCGGGCAGCTTGCGCTGCATTACGACCGTGCCGGCGAGGCGCAGGCCGCGATCGCCTGGTACGAGCACGCCGCCGCCGCCGCAATGCGGATGTATGCGCACAGCGACGCGATCCGGCTCCTCGAACGCGCGCTGGAACTCGGCGGTGACGAGCTGCGTCTGCTCAGCGCCATGCTCCCTCCGCTCTCGATCGTCGAGGGCTTTGGCTCGTTCCGTCTGCGCGACGCGCAGCGACGCGCACTCGCGCTCCAGCCGGACCCGGACGCTCCGCTGCTTCGCTCGCTCGCGCTGGCCGCGCTCGTCACCGGCGACTTCACGACGGCACGGCGGCACGGCGAGTTGCTGAGAGAGCGCGGCGAGAAGGACGACGACGACGTCCTCCTCGTCGAGGCGGACTACGTGCTCGGGATAGCAGCGTTCTGGCAAAGCGAGCTGGACGTCGCGCGGCGCCATTTCGAGTCGGCGGTCGCGCGCTACGAGCCGAACCACCGCTGGGCCCACCTCACGCGCTACGGGCTCGACCCGAAGGTCGTGTGCCTAAGCCGGCTCGCGAACACGCTCGGGTTCCTCGGCGACGTCGAGGGAGCGTTCGCGGCGCGCGACGCGGCGCTCGAGTTCGCCGAGGAGATCAATCACCCCGCGAGCGCGGTGACGGCGCTCGTGTTCGCCGTCCTGCTCGAACTCGATCTCGGTGACGAGCACGCCTTCCGGCGCTACACAGGAATGCTCGGCGCCTGGGAGCACCTCCACGAGGTCAGGGCGGCGGACACCGCACACGGGGCTTTTGCGGCCTACATCGACGTACTCGACGGTGACACCGAGCGCGGTCTCGCGCGCATCCGCAACGCAGTCGCCGAGTCCGGCCAAGTCGGTGATGCGCCGGGTCAGCACGCCGCGCTCGTGCACCTGCTCATCGCCGCCTGCGCGGTGGCCGGCGACGCACCCGCGGGGCTCGCAGCGGCAGAGATCCCGGTGCACGCGAGCCTATGGGCGCAGCACACGGAGCGGATGCGCGCAGCGTTCCTGGCCGAGGAACGGTCGCGGAACGCACCGGCGGCGATCCTGCGCCGCGATGACCAATGAACTCCGCACACGCTTCCGGGGCGCGCTACTGCGACCCGACGAGGAAGGCTACGACGAGGCACGCCGCGTATGGAACGGCGCGATCGATCGCCGCCCGGCTCTGATCGCCCGCTGCGCCGGCGCCGATGACGTCGTCGAGGCGATGCGCTTCGCTCGAGAACGCGACCTGCCCGTCTCCGTCCGGGGAGGCGGCCACGCCGTCGCCGGGCACGCAGTCTGTGACGGCGGGCTGATGATCGACCTGTCGCTCATGAAGGCCGTCCGCGTCAACCCGGACGCCCGTACAGCGCACGCTGCCGGCGGGCTCGTGTGGCGCGAGCTCGACGCGGCCACCCAGGCGTTCGGGCTGGCCACGACCGGCGGCATCATCAGTCACACCGGGATCGGCGGCCTGACGCTCGGCGGCGGACTCGGCCACCTGATGCGCAAGCACGGCCTCACCGTGGACAACCTGCGCGCCGTCGACCTCGTGACGGCGGACGGCGAGCGCCGGCGTGTCGACGCCGAAAGCGAGCCCGAGCTCTTCTGGGGCCTCCGCGGCGGGGGCGGCAACTTCGGGATCGCCACCGCGTTCGAGTACCAGCTGCACCCGGTCGGCCCGCTCGTGCTCGGCGGGCCGATCTTCTGGCCGCTATCCGACGCGCCCGCAGTGCTCCGGCGCGTGCGCGAGTATGCGCCGGAGGCACCCGACGAGCTCGGGATAAGCATCGCGATGATGCCCGCCCCGCCGCTGCCATTCCTGCCGCCCGACCAGTTCGGCAAGCCCGTGGTCGCCCTCGTCCTCGCCTGGGCGGGCGAATTCGCCGCCGGCGAGCGGGCGATCGCCCCGCTCCGCGAGATCGGGTCGCCGCTGGCCGACGTCGTGAGCGCCGTGCCCTACCTCGCGCTGCAGTCACTGCTCGACGGCGGTGCGCCGCACGGTCGCGGCTATTACTGGAAGTCGCACCGCCTCCCGGTCCTGACCGACGATGTGATCGACGTGTTCGTCGAGCGCGTGGGCGCGATGACGAGCCCCTTCGCCCAGATCACCGGGTGGGCGATGGGCGGTGCCGTCAGTCGCGTCGCCGCCGACGCCACAGCGGTCGGCGAGCGCGAGGTCGGGATCGACATCAGTCTCGCCACGGCCTGGCTGCCGGGCGATCCCGAACCAGAGCGTCACAAGGACTGGGCCCGGGAGGGGTGGGAGGCGCTGCGGCCCCACAGCCGCGGCGTCTACGCGAACTTCATATCGGACGAAGGCTCCGCCGGGGTGCGCGCAGCCTACGGCGACCGCCTGGCGCGGCTGACCGCCCTCAAGGACCGCTACGACCCCACGAACGTGTTCCGCATGAACGCGAACATCCCGCCCAGCGGGGAGGTGCATCATGACCGTCCTGGTGACCGGAGCGACGGGGAACGTCGGCTCGCACGCAGTACGTGAGCTGCGCGAGCGCGGCGCGCACGTCCGCGCGCTCGTCCGCGACCCCGTCAAGGCCGCCGCGATGCTTGGCGCTGACGTCGAACTCGCGATCGGCGACCTCGAGGATCCGCGCTCGATCAGCGCCGCGCTCGCCGGCGTTCACCGGATCTTCCTCTCGTCCGCCGACGGCCCGCGGAAGGTCGAGCACGAGGCAGCGGTCATCGACGCAGCCGCGGCCGCCGGCGTCGCACTGATCGTGAAGGCGTCGACGCTGGCCGCGCAGCCGGGATCGCCGCTGCCTCCGCTTGACTGGAACGGCCGCAGTGAGGAGCACCTCCAGCGGTCCGGCGTGTCCGCGGTCATCCTGCGTTCGAGCTACTACATGACCAACCTGCTGGCGCCCGGCGCGTTCACCGCGCCGGCCGGCAACGGGCGGATCGGCATGGTCGACCCACGAGACACCGCAGCCGTCGGCGCGGTCGCGCTCACAACCGACGGCCACGCCGGCGCCACGTACCGGCTCACCGGCCCAGAGGCGATCACATACCAGCAGGCCGCCGCAGCGTTGGGCGCCGACTACGTCGACGTGCTCCCGCAGACCGCGGAGCAAGGGCTACGAGCCGCCGGGCTGCCCGCATGGCTCGTGACTCACCTGATCGGCACATTCGAGCTGATCCGCGCCGACGCATTAGCCGAGACGACCGACACCGTGCGGACCGTCACCGGCCGTGCGCCCCGCAGCATCACCGACTTCGCGCGCGAGCTGCCACTGCCCGTCGGATGATCAGCGACGGAGGCGCCGCCCAGCCCGGCGAGCGCCACCCTCGATCCACCCCGCAACTGTCCTCGATCACGGGACTTTCACGCAAGCCGAACGGTGGGCGAACGGTCGCCCGCGACGATCGCCGGCATGAAGATCCCCCGCAGCCGCGACCTCCGCCTGCTGGCCGGCGCCGCCGGCCTGTCCGCGCTGGGCGACTTCCTCGCCATCATCCCGCTCGTCCTGCACGTGCAGCAGCGCACCGGCTCGACGTTCGCGATCTCGGCGATCTTCTTCGCGCTCTGGGGTCCGGTCGTACTGGGCGCCGGCTTCGCGGGCGCGATCGTCGACCGCTTCGAGAACCGGGCGCTGCTGGTCGGCGTGTCGTTCGCCCAGGCCGCCGTCGTGGTCGCGCTCGCCTTCAGCGTCGACGCGCTGTGGGCGGTGCTGCCGCTGGTGGCGCTGCTCGGCTTCGGCGTCGCGATCAGCCAGTCGGCTGAGTTCGCGCTCGTGCCCGCAGCAGCCGGCGAGGACGGCGTCGCGCGCGCCAACGGGCTGATGGAGACGGTGCGCTCACTCGGCTTCACGGCCGGCCCGCTGCTCGGCGGCGTGCTCGGCGCGGCCGGGCTGCTGCGGCTCGCGCTCGCCGTCAACGCGCTGTCGTTCGTGGTCGTCGGGCTCGCGGGCCTCGCGCTGCGGGCGCGGCGCCGGCCGGCCGGCACGAGCACGCCCGGCGAGCCGGTCCGCGCCCGCGACGGCTTCGTCTTCCTCGCGCACGACCGTGCCCTCGCCGTCGCTCTGGGCGGCGCGATCGCCGCCCTGACGATCTTCACGATGTCGGTGACCGCCGAACCGTTCTTCGTCACGGAGGTGCTCGGCGCCGGGAGCTTCGGCTACGGACTGCTGATCACGGCGTGGGCGCTCGGCATGACCGCCGGAGCGGCCGGCCTCGCCCATCGCGTGCCGCGCTCGCGCCTGGCGGTTGCCGCGCTGCTTGCGATCGTCGCCCAGGGCCTCGGGATCGTGGGCGCCGCCGCGTCCCCGTTCCTGTGGACGGCGATGATCGGGTTCGCCTTCGGCGGCGTCGCGCACGGAGTCAAGAACGTCCTGCTGCGGACCCTCATCCACGAGCGCGTCCCCGAAGCGCTGCGCGGCCGCGCGTTCGCCGCCTACAACGGCGCCCGCAACGGCGCCGAGCTCGGCGCGCTCGCCCTCGGCGGCCTTGTCGTCGGAGCCTTCGGCGCCCGCGCCGCGCTGCTCGCCTCGGGACTAGGCCCGGCCGTGATCGGACTCGCTTGCTTGTTGCTGCTTGCCACCACTACGCGCCGCCGCGCCGCGGCGGCGATCACCCTCGATGGGAGGACCATCCATGCACGCGTCCAGAGCTGACCTGCCCGCCACGATCCTCGGCGAATACGAAGGCCGCACCGTCGACTGGGGCGAGATGCGCGTCGCCTTCGAGAGCATGCCGGCGCACTTCCCGCCCGACGAGTCGCCGTTCGCCGGCCTGCCCGACGACCACTGCCAGTGCCACCACTGGGGCTACCTGCTCAAGGGCTCGGCCCGCGTGACGTACACCGACGGCTCCGACGAGATCCTCAACGCGGGCGACGCCTATCACCTGCGGCCGGGCCACTTCTTCCAGACGATCGAGCCCGTCGAGCTGATCGAGCTCAGCCCGGCCGCAGAGCACGACGAGACGATGACCGTCGTCACGCGCAACATGGCCGCGGCCGGAGACCGTGGGTCCGTCGATCACCCAGGCGGG
>CAWBVZ010000008.1:0-46861 GCA_963792385.1 uncultured Solirubrobacteraceae bacterium
GAGGCGAGCACGATGTCGGCGCCGTCGCGGCGCGGGCGAGCATCGCCTCGAGCGCGTCGAGGTCGCTCGTGGTGTCGGACTCCAGCGTGATGATCAGGTCGTCGTCGTCGCCAGCTCCAGCGCGCAGCGGAAGCCGCCGTCGAACGCCGCGCCCGGGCCCTGGTTGGTGCCCTGCTCGAGGACCTCCAGCGGCAGCGGCGCCGTCGTACGCTCGCGCCACCTCGACCGTGGCGTCGGCGGAGCCGTCGTCGACGAGGATCACGCGGCCGCCGTCGGCCACAGCTCCGGGCGCTGCGAGGTCGCGAGCAGGGCGGGACGTTGGCCTCCTCGTTGAAGGCCGGGACAACGAAGACGGCGCATCAGTACGCACCCTTCCGGCCGAGCACCGTCGGGATCGTCTGGAGCAGGATCTTGATGTCCCACCACAGGGACCAGTTGGTCACGTAGACGTAGTCGAGCTTGACCATCTCGTCGAAGGGGATGTCGTTGCGGCCGAGCACCTGCCAGAGGCCGGTGATGCCGGGCGTGGTGTCGAGCCGGCGGCCCGCCCAGCCCGTGATCTGCTCGGCCTCGTGGACCACGAACGGGCGCGGGCCGACGAGGCTCATCTCGCCGCGGAGCACGTTCCACAGCTGCGGCAGCTCGTCGAGGCTCGACTTGCGCAGGAACGCGCCGACGCGCGTGATGCGCGGGTCGTCTGGATCTTGAACAGCGGCCCGGCGCCTCCATCTCGTTGAGGTGGGCCAGCTCGAGCGCTGGGCCTCGGCGTCGGCGACCATCGTGCGGAACTTGACGATCTGGAACTCCTCGCCGCCGCGGCCGTGGCGGCACCTGGCGGAAGAAGATCGGGCCCGGGCGTGTCGAGCCTGATCGCGATCGCGGCGACGAGCAGCAGCGGCGCGAGCACCAGCAGGCCGAGCGCCGACGGCGACGATGTCGATCGCGCGCTTGAGCGTGCGCACGCTGCGCGAGAGGCGCATCGGCGGCAGGCTCACGACCGGGATGCCCTGGAGGTCCTCGATCGTCGCGTTGGACGCGAACAGCTCGAAGTAGGACGGGACGATCGAGAGGTGCACGTCCGGGCGGCGCACCGCGCGCATCATGTCGAGCATCTCGCTCGTGCGGCGCGCTCGGCGGTGGCGATCACGACCCAGTCGATCTCGAGCGTGTCGATCAGCCGCGGCAGGTCGGCGGCGCGCCGAGGACGTCTCGGCGCCGGCGCTCGGCGTCGACGAAGCCGACGAGCTCGAGGCTGTACTCGGGGTGCGCTCGAGCTTGCGCTGGACGCAGGCGGCCCGACGGGGCCGGCGCCGACGATCAGCGTGCGGCGCGGGCGCAGGACGCTCGGGCAGGACCCAGGTGCGCAGCGACGAGCGCGCGAGCGGGATCAGCACCAGCGCGAAGGCCAGGAACATCGCCGCCTCGAGCGGCGAGTAGACGACCAGTCGAGCGCTTCTTGACGCCCTGGCCGGCGACGAGCAGCACGAGCGAGCCGGCCAGCAGCGCGTGGAAGAGGTCGGCGACCTCGTCCAGGCTGCTCGGGCGCGATCGCGCGCGTCTGGCGCTCGTAGAGCCCGTAGGCGGCGAAGAGCGCCGAGCCACAGCCGATCGTGCGCCGGCGACCAGAGCGACCAGCACGCCGCTCGGGCGCGACGAACGCCGGCGGCGCCGATCTGCTCGGCGAGCGAGGTAGGTCCCGGCCAGCGACGAACAGACCGCGAGCGACGTCGCCGATGAGCAGGCCCCAGACCCGTCCGCGCCCGAAGCCGCGGCCTCGGCCGCGCGCGCGCGGGCAGGCGCACGGGCGGCGGGACCGCCGCTGGGCGGTTCAGCTCCACCGACATCGAGCGCGGTGCCGTCGGCTCAGGACGCGAGCCGCTCGCGCGGCGCCGTCAGGTTGTGCAGGTGCGCGTACCGGCTGGCCTCGGTGCGGTTGGCGACGCCGAGCTTGCGGTACGTGTTCGAGAGGTGGAACTTGACCGTCTGCTCGGTCACCCACAGCTCGCGGGCGATGCGGCCGTTGGTGTGGCCCTCGGCGACGAGGCTGAGGATCTCGAGCTCGCGGTCGGTCAGCGGGCAGTCCTCCTGGCTGACGCGCCGGGCGCGTCGTCGCGAAGCGGTGGACGACGTTGCCGTGCGAGATCTCGCGCAGCAGCGTGCCGAGCGCGACCGGGTGCACGGTCTTGGAGACGACGGCGTGCGGCGCCGGCCTCGAAGGCCTCGCTCGAGCCAGTCGGCGTCCATGCGCAGCGTCAGCAGCAGGCGCTTGGCGTCCGGGGCGTCCTCGGCGATCTCGCGCAGGCGGGCCAGCGCGTTCTCGGTCTCCTGCATGTCGTCGACGAGGACGACGTCGGGCCGCAGCTCGGTCGAGCGCGTCGCGCCGGAGCCGCGGCCGTCGAAGAAGCCGACGACCTGGAAGCCGGCGGTCTGGCGCAGCGCCAGGCGGATGGCCTGGACGACGAACGAATGGTCCGCCACGATCATAAGACGCTTCATGCCGCCACCTCCGTGGGCTCGGTTCGTGTCCCGCGTGGCAGGACGGCCATCTCCATCGGCGGCCTCGCTGCCGCGCGCGTGGTGCGGGTGACCCCGCGGTAGTCGACCGTCGGCAGCTGCGCCGCGATGGCGATGTGGTCGATGCCCGGGTGGGCGGTGACGATCAGCGCGATGTCCGCGCCCTCGAGGGCCTCGTCGAGCGGCGACGTTGGTCAGGCCGAACTTCGGCAGCTCCGGCACGAACGCGTCGTGGTAGACGACCTCGCCGCCGAGCGACTGCAGGCGCTCGATGATCTTCAGCGACGGCGACTCGCGGATGTCACCGACGGCGGGCTTGTAGGCCACGCCGAGGATGGCGATCTTGGAGCCGCGGACGGCCTTGCCCTGCTCGTTGAGCGCGCGCTCGGCGCGCTCGACGCAGACGTAGGGCATGTTCTGGTTGACCTTGCCGGCGAGCTCGATGAACTCGGTCGAGAAGTCGTACTCGCGGGCCTTCCAGCTCAGGTAGAACGGGTCGACCGGCAGGCAGTGGCCGCCCATGCCCGGGCCCGGCTCGAAGCGCATGTAGCCGAACGGCTTGGTCGCGGCGGCGTCGATGACCTCGTAGATGTCGACGCCCATGCGCTCGGCGAGCATCCGAGCTCGTTGACGAGCGCGATGTTGACGGTGCGGAAGATGTTCTCGAGCAGCTTCGCCATCTCGGCGACCTCGGGGGTGGTGACCGGGACGATCGACTCGCAGACGCGGCCGTAGAGGCCCTCGGCCTTGGCGGCGCAGGCGGGGGTGAGGCCGCCGATGATCTTCGGCGTGTTGCGCAGCGCGTGCGTCTCGTTGCCCGGGTCGACGCGCTCGGGCGAGAAGGCCAGGTGGAAGTCGACGCCGGCGACCAGGCCGGTCTCCTCGAGGATCGGCAGCAGGCGCTCGCGCGTGGTGCCCGGGTAGGTCGTGGACTCGAGGACGACCAGCTGGCCGGCCTGCAGGACGTCGGCGACGACTGCGCGGCGCCGAGCAGCGGACCGAGGTCGGGCTCGCGGTTGGGCGTCAGCGGCGTCGGGACGGAGATGATGATCGCGTCGCAGAGGCCAGGCGCGAAGTGCGCGTGGTGGCCTCCAGCTGCGGGCGACGGCGGCGAGCTGCTCCGACGGGATGTCCTCGATGTAGGACTCACCGGCCGCGGATCGAGGCCACCTTGGCCACGCTCGTGTCGACGCCGATCACTCGCTCGCCGGCCTCGGCGAACGCGACGGCCAGCGGAAGGCCGACGTAGCCGAGTCCAACGATGCCGATGGTCATGCTTCCTCCTTGACGTGGCTCATGCGATTCACTCGCGCCGTGCCTGGTCCTGACCGAGCGCTGGCCGGCCATCAGCTCGGCGATCTGCTCGCCCTCGGCCGCCGCAGCTCCGGAAGAGCCGGCCGACTCGGGGTGGCCGTCCTGGGCCGCCTCGAACTCGAAGACCCGGTAGCGCGCCCGCAGCTCGAGGTTGAGCGTCAGCGCCGGGAGCAGGTTCTGCAGCGTCTGGTCGGACTCTGCGAATCCGCTGCGGAGGTCGCTGATGCTCATTCCCACGCCGCCCAGCTTGGTACCTGGTCGGTTGGACAGGAAGATGAGTCGCGGCTAGACCAGGGCTGGAAGGTGGTCTTCGGCCCCTGTAGGCGGGCGCTTGTGCCGGGTCGGAGCATTCAATGCCCCACTAAACGGATGTCCGACCCCCCACGGGCACGAAAAATCCCCCACGCGGCACTCCCAGTGCCTACAGTGCCTGCTGGGCGGAGGACGGGACCCGGAGAGGAAACCCGTGATTGATCAAGGACGACGAACCAGTGCTACGGACCATCGTCGCGGACGACGATCCCCTGGTGCGGCGCTTGATCCGCGACACGCTGCAGCGCGCCGACGTAACCGTGATCGCCGAGGCGTCGACCGGTCGCGAGGCCGTGGAGCTGGCGCTCTTCTACCGCCCGGACGTCGTGGTAATGGATTACATGATGCCGGAGATGGACGGCATCGAGGCGACGCAGCGGATCTACGAGCACGATCCCAGCATTCGTGTCGTACTGCTGACCGGCGCGGGCGACGAGAAGCTGGGTCTGCGCGGCCTGCGGGCCGGCGCGGCGGGCTACCTCTCCAAGGACGTGGAGCTCGAAGCGCTCCCGCGCGCGTTGCGCGGGGCGCTCGAGGGCGAGGCGGCGATTTCACGCCAGCTCGCGATGAAGCTGATCGAGCGCTATCGCGGCGCGCCGACCGGCGGTGGGCCTGCGTCCGGTGCGCTCGCGGCTGACCGACCGCGAGTGGGAGGTCCTGGACCTGCTCTCCGGGGCGCGACGACCGACCAGATCGCGCGACTGCTCGTGCTCTCCACCGAGACGGTGCGGTCGCACCTGAAGAACCTCTACCGCAAGCTCGAGGTCAACTCGCGCGACGAGGCGATCGAGGCAGCGGTCCGCATGCGCGAGCTCGGCGGAGTCCCCGCCTAGACCTCCGGGGGGCTAGAGTCGGCGCCGCCTATGGCCGGCGTCGGCATCGACCTCCTGGAGATCGACCGTCTGGAGCGCGCGCTCGCGCGGCGCCCGCGGCTGGCGGACCGGCTGTTCACGGACGGCGAGCGGGCGTACGCGGCCACACGCGCGCGGCCCGCGATGCACCTGGCGGCACGCTTCTGCGCAAAGGAGGCGGTCGCGAAGGCGCTCGAGCTGCGCGCATGGAGTTGGCGGGACGTGGAGGTGCTGGGCGGCGGTGACGAGCCGCCCTCGGTGCGCCTGGCGGGCACGGCCGCCGATCGGGCGGCCGAGCTCGGGGCGACCGTGACGGTGTCGCTCACGCACACGCACGGATGGCGGCCGCGGTGGCGGTCCTCCGGTGAGCCTCCCGCGCTGGCTCGAGCCGCTGCTGGCGGCCGAGGAGATGCGCGCCGTCGACGCGTGGGCGATCGAGACGAAGGGCGTGCCGTCGCTCGAGCTGATGGAGCGCGCGGGGGAGGGGCTCGCCCGCGTGATCGCCCAGCGCGCGCCGGCCGGCCGGATCGCGATCGTCTGCGGCAAGGGCAACAACGGCGGCGACGGCCTGGTCGCCGCGCGGCTGCTGCGGGGGGCCGGGCGCGAGGTCGACGTGCTGGCCGTCTGGCCGCCCGAGACCCTGCAGGGCGACGCGCAGGAGCAGCTGCGCCGGCTGCCCGGGCCGGCGCCGGAGCCGTTCGAGCCGGACCGGCTCGAGCGGGCGAGCGCGATCGTCGACGCGGTGCTCGGCACCGGCACGACCGGCGCGCCGCGCGACCCGGCGGCTGCCGTGATCGAGGCGATCAACGCCGCCGCGGCGCCCGTCGTGGCCGCCGACGTGCCGTCGGGCGTCGACGCCTCGACCGGCGAGGTGGCCGGGCCGGCCGTCCGCGCCGTCGCGACGGCCACGTTCCATCTCGCCAAGCCGGGGCTGTGGATCGATCCCGGCAAGTCGCACGCCGGCGAGGTGCACGTGATCGACATCGGCACCCCCGCCGGAGCGCCGGTCGAGCCGGAGATCGGCCTGATCGGCGACGCCGTGCTGGCCGACGTGCCGCGCCGGGACGCCGGATCGACCAAGTTCAGCTCCGGCACCGTGGTGGTGATCGGCGGCTCGACCGGCCTGACCGGCGCGCCGACGATGTCGGCGATGGCCGCGATGCGCTCCGGCGCGGGCTACGTGACCGTCGCCGCGCCGGCCGAGCTCGAGCTCGCGTTCTCCGTGCGGCTGCTCGAGGCGATGACGATCGGGCTGCCGTCCGGCGACGGGCGCCTTGACGGCCGAGGCGGTCGAGCCGGCGCTGAAGGCGATCGGCCGCGCCGATGCCGTGGTGCTGGGCCCGGCCTGGGCCGGCGCGAGGGCGCGCAGGCGTTCGCGCGCGCGATGTTCGAGCGCATCGAGTGCCGCTGGTGATCGACGCCGACGGCCTGAACGCGCTCGCCGGGGTGTTGCCGGACAGCTGCCGCAGCGGCGCTGGCCGACCGTCCTGACCCCGCATGCGGGCGAGCTCGGCCGGCTGCTGGACGTCGAATCGGCGGAGATCGGGCGCCACCGGCTGGGGTACGCGCGCGACGCCGCGGCCAGCTCGGGAGCGATCGTCGTGCTCAAGGGCGACGACACGCTCGTCGCGGAGCCCGGCGGCCGCGTGGCGATCTCGCGCGGTGGCGCGCCCGCGCTGGCGACGGCCGGCACCGGCGACGTGCTGTCGGGCGTGACGGCCGCGATGCTCGCGAAGGGGCTCCCGCCCGCCCACGCCGCCTGCGCTGCCGTCCACGCGCACGTGCGCGCCGGCCGGCTGGCTGCGGCGCCGCACGGGGCCGACACCGTGATCGCGTCGGACGTGATCCAGGCGCTCCCGGCGGCGCTCAGCGTCTAGATTTCGACGCGATGGCCCTAGTGCGCGACATCATGGTCACCGACGTCCCGAGCGTGACGGTCGCGGACTCGGTCGAGCATGTGCTGCACGTGCTGCGCGACCACGAGCTCCCGGGCGTGCCGGTGATCAACGAGGGCGGACGCTGCGTCGGGATCATCACCGAGGCCGACCTCGTGCTCACGGACGAGAACGAGGACTTCCACATGCCGCACTACTTCCAGCTGTTCGGCGGCGTCGTCTTCCTGGAGTCGGTGTCGCACTGGGAGGAGCGCGTCCGCAAGGCGTTCGCCGCCACGGCGGAGGACATGATGACCGCCGACCCGATCACGATCGAGCCGACCGCCACCGTGCGCGAGGCGGCGAAGCTGATCGCGCGCAGAAGCACAACCGGCTGCCGGTGATCGAGCACGGCCGGCTGGTCGGCGTGGTGACGCGCGTCGACGTGCTCGAGGCGCTGACGTCCGCCGACGAGGACTGAGCGTGGTACGGGCGCTCGCCCGGGTCGACCTGGGCGCGATCGAGCGCAACTGCGCGCGGCTCGTCGCCGTGGCCGGCGCGGCTCAGCTGTGCGCGGTGGTCAAGGCCGACGGCTACGGCCACGGCGCCGTGCCGGCCGCTCGCGCGGCGCTGGCGGGCGGCGCGACCTGGCTGGCGGTGGCGACCGCGGTCGAGGCGGCCGAGCTGCGCGCCGCCGGCATCGACGAGCCGGTGCTGGTGATGGGCGCGCTGTCGGATGCCGAGGCTGGACGTGGCGCTGGCGGCGCGCGCCGACGTCGTCGCGTGGCGCGAGGACTTCGTCGCCGCGCTCGCTTCACGGGCAGTCGATGCAGGCGTGCATGTGAAGCTCGACACCGGCATGGGGCGGCTCGGCACGCGGGATCCGTCGGAGGCGACGCGGGTGGCCGACGCCGTCGCGGCCGCGGGCTCGCTGCGGCTCGTCGGAGCGATGACGCATTTCGCGACGGCTGACGAGCACGATCCTTCGTTCCTGCGGGAGCAGCTGGGGCTGTTCCGGCCGTGGGTGGACGCGCTGCTCGTGCGCCATCCGGGGCTGCTCGTGCACGCGGCGAACTCCGCCGCGACGCTGGCAGAGCCGGCGGCGCGCTTCGGGATGGTGCGGTGCGGGATCGCGACCTACGGGATGGACCCGTTCCACCGCGACCCGGCCGACCACGGGCTCGAGCCGGCGCTCGAGCTGGTCAGCTACGTCGCCGAGGTCAAGCGCTGCGCTCCCGGGCAGAGCGCGGGCTACGGGCGCCGGTTCGTCGCCGAGCACGAGACGTGGCTCGGCACCGTGCCGATCGGCTACGGCGACGGCGTGCGGCGCGGGCTGACGAACAACGCCGACGTGCTCGTCGACGGCCGCCGCGTGCCGCTGGTGGGCACCGTCTCGATGGACAACATCACCGTCGACCTCGGGCCCGAGCCCGTGAGCTGGGCACCGAGGCGGTGCTGATCGGCGCGCGCGACGGGGACCGGATCCTGGCCGAGGACCTCGCGGCGCGGCTCGGCACGATCAACTACGAGGTCACGTGCGGGATCTCCGCGCGCGTGCCGCGGGAGCACGTCGATGACCGCGGCACCGCTCGAGGCGGCGCGCGAGGCGCTCGCCGGTCGCGAGGCGTGGCTCGTCGGCGGCGCGGTGCGCGATCAGTTGCTCGGCCGCACCACCGACGACCTCGACGTCGCGCTCGCGGGCGACCCGCGGGAGGCGGCCCGGATGATCGCGCGCGCCACGGGCGGCGCGGCGTTCCAGCTCTCCGACGCGTTCGGCGCGTGGCGGGTCGTCGGGCCGAGCCAGGGCTGGCACGTCGACCTCGTGCCGCTGCGCGAGGGCGACATCGCCGCCGATCTCGCCGCGCGCGACTTCACGATCAACGCGATGGCCGAGCCGTTGGGCGGCGGCGAGCTGCTCGACCCGCACGGCGGGCGCGCGGACCTCGCGGCGCGGCGCGTGCGGATGGTCTCCGACGCCGCGCTGGCCGACGATCCGCTGCGGGCGCTGCGGGCCGTGCGGCTGGTGGTGGAGTTGGGGCTGGAGCTCGAGCCGGCGACCGGCGCGGCGGTGGCCGCGCACGCCCCGGATCTGGGCGGGGTCGCGCCGGAGCGGGTGTTCGGCGAGCTCAAGCGCGTGGTCGTGGCTCCGGGCGCCGTCGACGGTCTCCGGCTGATGGATCGGGTTGGCGTTCTGGCGGCCGTGTTGCCCGAACTTCAGGCATTGAGGGGTGTGGATCAGAACGTGTTCCACCACGCTGACGTGTTCGACCATACGCTGGAGGTGCTCGCGGCCGTCGCTGGTTTGGAGAGCGATCCGGCCGTGCTGGGCGATCAGGCCGGCGCGGTCGCGTCGCTGCTCGCGGAGCCACTCGCCGATGACCTGACGCGCGGAGGCGCGATGCGATTCGCGGCGCTGCTGCACGACGCCGCCAAGCCGGCCACCCGCGGCGTGCGACCGGACGGGCGCGTGACGTTCATCGGCCACGACACCGCCGGCGCAGACCTCGCCCGGGCGGTGTTGCGGCGCCTGCGGGCCTCCCAGCGGCTGGTCGAGTATGTCGCCACGCTCACACAGCACCACCTGCGCCTCGGCTTCCTCGTGCACGAGCGCCCGCTCGACCGCCGCTCCGTGTGGCGCTACCTGCGCACGACCGCGCCATACAGCGCCGACGTCACCGTCTTCACCGTCGCCGACCGCCTCGCCACGCGCGGCCGCAACGCCGAGGGCGCAATCGCGGCTCACGTCGAGCTTGCGCGCGAGGTGCTGGGGCACACGTTCGAGGCACCGGTTGGCGAGCCGCTGATTCGTGGGGACGAGTTGGCGCGTGAGCTCGGGTTGGAGGCCGGTCCGTGGTTGGGCGAGCTGTTGGCGCAGCTCGAGGAGGATCGGTACGCCGGGGAGGTGGCCACGCGGGAGGATGCGCTGCGTCGTGCGCGCGAGTTGGTGCACGAACGGCGCATTTAGGGAGTGATCCGGAACCCTCGCTGCGGCACGATCCGGGGGGTGGTTCACAAACGTTCACCGAGGAGCGAACAAACGTGACGCACCCCATTCGTTTAATGCGCAGTTGGCCCGTCTCGCCGCCCGGCAGCACGGGCTCGTTACGGCTGCTCAGCTCACGGATCTCGGGCTCGGCGACCGGCGATCGCGAACGCGTGGCCGCCGGGCGGCTCCACTCAAGTACCGCGGCGTGTACGCGGTCGGACACGACCGGCTGTCACAGCGCGGGGTATGGATGGCTGCGGTCCTCGCAGCTGGGGAGGGGGCGGTGCTGAGCCACCTGGCCGCGGCGAAGCTCTGGGAGATCTGGCGGCGCAGAGCCACGGGAATCGACGTGACGGTGGCTGCGAACGGCGGAACCGCCCAGGCGTGCGTGTCCACCGAACGCGCCACCTCGATCCACGAGACACAACGGTCCACAACGGAATCCCGGTGACCACCGTCGCCCGCACGCTCGTGGACCTCTCCTCAGTGCTGACCGCCGCGCAGCTCGCGAACGTCATCCACGAGGCCGCGTTCCGCAACCGCTTCGACCTCCAAGCCACGCGCCAAGCCGCCGAACGCGCCACGGGCCGCCACACACTCGACGTCCTCGTCACCTCCCTCAATGCCCATCTCTCAGGCAGCGCCGGCACCCGCAGCGCTCTCGAGGACGAGTTCCTCGCCCAAATCACACAAGCTGGCGGGCCGGCACCGCTGGTCAACACGAAGATCGCAAACGTCGAAGTCGACTTCCACTGGCCCGACGAGAACCTGTGCGTCGAGATCGACGGCCCTGGCCACCAGCGCCCGCGCACCCAAGCCGAGGACCAGGCCAGGGACGCGAAGCTGCGAGCCGCCGGCCTCGACGTGGTCCGGCTACAGGCCTGACGCGGGTACGCTGCCGCACCATGCCCGCCGACCCGGACTGCCTGTTCTGCAAGATCGTCGCCGGCGAGATCCCCTCGACTCGCGTGGACGAGGACGAGCGCACGATCGCCTTCATGGACATCAACCCCGCCACGCGCGGCCACCTGCTGGTGATCCCGCGCGAGCACAGCGCCGACCTGCTCGAGGTCCCGGCCGAGGACCTCCAGGCGTGCGCGCTGATGGCGCAGAAGCTCGCCCGCAAGGTCAAGGACCGCCTCGGAGCCGACGGCGTGAACCTGCTCAACTCGTGCGGGGCGGCGGCGTGGCAGACCGTCTTCCACTTCCACGTGCACGTGATCCCGCGGTACGCGAACGATCCGCTGCGGCTCCCGTGGGTGCCCGGACCGGGCGACCGCGACGAGATCATGCCGCCGCCGAGGAGCTCACCGCCGAAGTAGGCTCGAAAGAACGCTTGCATGCGCGGCCGCGCTCCGGATACGTTCTGCACGACGGGATCGGCGGCGGCCGGTCGAGATCAAGTGCGGCGCGTGGCTCGGCCCGCGGCGTGGCAGCTAGCGGGGTCTATCTGTGGGTACCGGGACGGTCAAGTGGTTCTCAGACGACAAGGGATTCGGCTTCATCACGCCCGATGAGGGCGGCCGGGACCTGTTCGTCCACTTCACGGGCATCATGGGCGATGGTTATCGCTCGTTGGCGGAAGGTGCGAAGGTGACCTACGAGGAGGAGCAGGGGGACAAGGGCCCAAAGGCCATAAACGTCCAAAAGCTCTAACCCCGGCGGCGGGCTTCGCCCGCCCCACCACAACCCCGGCCGGTGCGTCGTGTTGAATGCCGGGATGCTCCTTCGCCCCAGAACCATCGTCGCCGCCGGCGCGCTGCTGGCCGCGCTCGCGTGTGCCGCGCCGGCTTCGGCGCGCATCATCGAGATCGGTGCGGCGCCTGAGGCGACGCCCAGCTGCCCAGCGACCCCGTGCTTCGCCGTCTCCCGCACGACCGGCTACCAGGCCAAGGTCGTCAACAGCCGCAGCACGTACATCGTGCCCGCCGACGGCAGGATCGTCGCGTGGACGATCTGGCTCGGCAACCCGGACAGCCGCCAGGTCTCGTTCTTCAAGTCCACCTACGGCGAATCCTCGGCCGGCCTGTCGATCCTGCGCCGCGGCAAGCGCCTCTTCCACCGCGTGATCGGGCAGTCGCCGGTGCAGAAGCTCGAGCCGTACTTCGGCCAGAAGGTGCAGTTCCCGCTCGACACCTCGATCCCCGTCAAGAAGGGCCAGGTCGTCGCGCTCACGGTTCCCACCTGGGCGCCCGCGCTGTCGCAGGTGCTCAGCGACGGCTCCTCGTGGCGCGCGAGCCGGCCGAAGGGCGGCTGCGACGACACGGAGAAGCAGACCGCGCAGACCCGCATGCAGCAGCGCACGCAGTACCGCTGCCTCTACAAGGCGCGGCTCACGTACAGCGCGACGCTGATCACGACGCCGAAGCCGAACAAGCCGCCGAAGACCTGATCAGCGTCGCTGGTCGCGGTCGCCCATGGGAGGCGGCGGGGCCGCGGGCATCCGCACGCCGTGCGCGCGGTCGATCATGACCGGCGCGTCGTAGCCGAGCAGGTCGAGCAGCGCCTCGACGACGTCCGGGTCGAACTGCGCGCGCACGCCCTGACGAAGCTCCTCGGCGGCCTCGTCCGGCGTCATCGCGGCGCGGTACGGACGGTCGGTGATCATCGCGTGGTAGGCGTCGCAGGCGAGGATGATCCGCGAGCCGATCGGGATCAGCCGGCCGCGCAGGCCGTCCGGGTAGCCGCTGCCGTCCCAGTGCTCGTGCTCGTGGCGGACGACCGGCGCGATCACCGCGAGGTCGGGGATCCGCAGCAGGATCCGCTCGCCGGCGACGGGATGCTCGGCCATGACCTTCCACTCGTCGCGCGTCAGCGGCCCGCGCTTGTGGAGGATCTCGTTCGGCATCGCGAGCTTGCCGACGTCGTGCAGCAGCGCCGCGTGGGCGATCCGCTCGACCTGGTCGGTCGCGAGTCCGAGGATCATCGCGACGCCGCGTGCGAGGTGGACGACCTCCTCGGAGTGCCCGTGCGTGTAGTTGTCGCGCTCCTCGATCGCGGCGGCCAGCGCCTGCACCGCTGCGGGTGAGCCGCGCTCGGCCTGCAGCATCGCCAGCTCGCGCTCGACGTCGGCGTTGGCGACCGCCACGCGGCCCTTGCCGGTGCGCTTGGCCAGCAGCAGGGCGCGATCGGCGTGCTCGAGCAGCCCGTCGGCGTCCAGCGGCTCGTGCCACTGCGCGACGCCGACCGAGCACGCGCCGACGAGCTCGTTGGCGACCGCGTCGCGGACGCGCTCGGCGACGACGCGCGCGTCGGCCTCGTCGCTGCCGGGCAGGAGCAGGACGAACTCGTCGCCGCCGTAGCGCGCGACCTGGTCGTACGGGCGCAGCTCGGCCTGCAGGACGCCCGCGACCTGCCGCAGCAGCTCGTCGCCGGCCTGGTGGCCGCGCACGTCGTTGACGCGCTTGAAGTCGTCGAGGTCGATGATCACGAAGCTCAGCGGCGTGCTTGTCGCGCTGGGCGCGCGCGATCTCCTCGCGCACGCGCACCTGCATCGCGCCGTGGTTGAGCAGTCCGGTGAGCGCGTCGGTGCGCGCGGCCTGCTGCACGTTGTGGTACGTCTCGGCGTTGTGGCAGGCGACGGTCGCGAGGTCGGCGATCGCCTCGAGCGTGCGGCGGTCCTCGTCCTCGATCCGCCGCATCGTCTTCCAGCCGACCGACAGCGCGCCCTTGAGCTCCTGGTTCCAGACCATCGGGACCGCGATCGCGGTGCGGAAATGGGCCATCGAGGGATGCGGCGGCTGCTGCACGTCGCGCTGGTAATCGTTGGTGGCGAACGTCTCGCCGGTCAGCAGCACCGTGCCGGCCGCGCCCTCGCCGGGGGCCACCAGGACGCCGTGCCAGTCCTCCGCCACGTTGTGGCCGGCCGTGGCGATGCCGCCGTCGGTCGCGTTGCCGACGTAGACGCCGGCGACGTCGGCGCCGACCGCGCTCGCTGCCTCGCGCGCGAACGTGCGCAGCACCTCCTCGAGCTCCAGCGACATGTTGAGCGCCTTCGCGGCGCGGACGAGCGCATGATCGTGGGCGGCGCGGGCGGCGCGCCGGTGCTCGGCCTCGAGCCGCGCGAAGCCCTGCGGCGGCGACTCCTGCGAGCGCTTCGGCCGTCGCGACCTCGTCGGCGTCGAACTCGCGCGAGCACGCGCGAGAGCAGGATCGCCACCGGCGCACCTCGCCGTCGTAGGCGACGGGCACGAACAGGGCGGAGGCGACGTCGTAGCGCTCGATCAGCTCGGCGCTGATGAGCTGCGTGCCGCGCGCGTCCGGCACATGCAGGCTCGCGCCCGTGGCGACGACGGTTGCGGCGCCGGACGGATCGGACGGGAGCGCCATCCCGTAGTCCTCGCCGCCGTCGGTCGTGGCCTTGCCGGTCGTCCGGTCCTGCGCAACCTCGAAGAGGTGGACCTGATCGACGGCGAGGGCCTCGTGCAGCGCGCCGATCAGCTCGGCGCAGAGCTCAACGGAGGTACGCGAAGTCGTCGCGGCGCGCGCGACGCGATGCAGCGGTGTGAGGGCGCTGTGGGCGCCGGTGCGTGAAGTTGAATCGAGTACGGCAGTGGCCTTCCATGACCAAATGGGGTCACCAAGGGATATCGGCCCCCGAGATCGCCGCCTTGATGCTGGGCTTGGGCGTTTGCGCCCAATCTGGACAAACGTCGGAAGTCAGCAGGCGCCAGGATTCTGGGCGCAGAAGTCTTCGAATTGCTGGGCGTTCGATCCGTCCGGGGGCGGCGTGTCGTTCGTCGGCCCGTCCGCCGTTGCGTCCGGCGCCGCGGTCCCGCCGCTCTCATCGGTGCCCGCGGCCGGCGTCGGGGTCGCCGTGGCGTCCCCGCTCGCGCTGTCGGAGCTGTCGGTATCGGTGGTCGAGTCGGTGCTCGTGTTGTCGTCGGCCGCCCCGTTCTGGGCCGCAGCGGCGTCCCCGGGTGCCTGTGCGGCCTGCGGGACCTTGACCTCGGCCGGCGGCCCTGGCACCTGCGGCGCCAACGAGTCGTCGCCGCCGCAGCCGGCCGCCGCGAGCGCCAGCAGCGCGGTGGCCACGAGCGCGGTGATGCGCCGCCCTCGCACGGCCCTCAGTCCTCGCTGACGCGCGGCAGCGCCGACATCCGGCGGCCGCAGGTCGGGCAGTCGTTGAGGTCCTTCTGGGCGGGCTGATCGCACCAGTTGCAGAACCGGAGCGTCTCGACCGCCCATGGGAGCCGCGAGCGGGAGGGCAGGAGCGGCAGGACCTTGCCGACGATCTCGAGCTCCTCGCCCGTCTCGCGGTCGCGATACACGCGGCCCGGCTTCGGCCTCCATCAGGATCTCGCGGCCTGAGGACGGTGCCCGGAGGCGGTACGTCTGACCTGGCATCGCGCGGACCTTAGCAGCGGCTGTGGACGTAGAGTGCGCCCCGTGCGCGTCCTCATCTTCCACGGTTATCTGCTCGCCGGCACCGGCTCGAACGTCTACAACGCCGCTCTCGCAGAGGCGCTGAAACGGGCCGGCCACGAGGTCCACCTGCTGTGCCAGGACCGCGACCCGCTCGCGCTCGACTGGGTCGACGCGGCGGGCGACTGGGACTCCGGCTCGCTGGCGCTCACCACGCGGCGCGATCCGGCCCAGGCGACCGTCTACCGGCCCGACATCGGCGGCCTGCTCCCGCTCTACGTCGCCGATCGCTACGACGGGATCGAGGCGCGGCCCTTCCAGGACCTCTCGGAGGCCGAGGTCGATCGCTACGTGGCCGGCAACGTCGCCGCCGTGCGTGAGGTCGCCGAGCGCGTGCGGCCCGACGTGGCGCTCGCCAACCACCTCGTGATGGGCCCGGCGGTGCTCGCGCGTGCGCTCTCGCAGGCCGGCGTGCCGTACGCCGTCAAGATCCACGGCAGCGCGCTCGAGTACACGGTCAAGCCGTATCCGCGGTTCATGCCGTACGCGCGCGAGGGCCTCGACGGCGCGCGCGGGATCCTCGTCGGCTCGCGCCACACGGCGAGAGCCTTGTGGGCCGCGATGGACGACCCGACGGTCCGCGACCGCACCCGCCTCGGGCCGCCCGGAGTCGACATCGAGCGCTTCGCCCCGCGCGCGCCCGCTCCGGCACGGGAAGGGCTCGCGACGCTGCAGACCCGCCTCGCCGCGACCGAGGAGGCCGCCGAGACCGGCAGCTCGTTCGACCGCTCGGCCGCCGAGGCGGCGGCGGCACTCGCCACGATCGAGCCGGACGACCGGCTCGTCGTGTTCGTCGGCAAGCTGATCGCCTCCAAGGGCGTCGAGCTGCTGCTGGCGGCGTGGCCGCTCGTGGTCGCCCGCGAGCCGCGCGCGCGGCTGCTGATCGTCGGGATTCGGGGAGTTCCGGGGCGCGCTCGAGCGCCTCGCCGCCGCCCTCGGCGCCGGCGACCTCGAGGCTGCGCGGGCGCTGCGCGCCGAGCACGGCGGCGAGCTGCCGCATCTGGCGGCGTTCCTGGACTCTCTCGGCGGCGACGAGGCGGACGCCTACCGAGCGGCCGCCCGCGGCATGACCGACCGGATCGCCTGGGCCGGCCGGCTCGACCACGCGGAGCTCCCGGACGTGCTCCCGCTCGCCGAGGCGATGGTCGTGCCGAGCACGTTCCCGGAGGCGTTCGGCATGGTCGCGGCCGAGGCGGCCGCGTGCGGTGCCCTGCCGGTGGTCGCCGCCCACTCGGGCCTCGCCGAGGTCGCACACACGCTCGCCGAGGCCGCGCCCAGCTCCGCCCGCCCGTGGCTTACGTTCGAGGTCGGTCCGGGCGCCGTGCGCGAGCTCGCCGGGAACCTTTCCGCCTGGCTGGAGGCACCCGCCGAGATCCGTGACGCCACGCGCAAGGCCATCGTCGCCGCCACGCACGAGCACTATTCGTGGGACGGCGTTGCGCGCTCCGTGATCGCCGCCGCGCGCGGCGAGCTCGACGGGCTTCCACTCCCGGCGCCGGACATCCAGTCCAACGGTTAGGATTCCGCGCCGATGAGAGGTGGGGTGCGCAAGCCGCTCGTTCTCGCTGGGATCGCCGCGGCGGCTGCCGCCCTCGGCGGTTGCGAGCTGACCGATTCCGGCACGAACGTCGTCAACGGCAAGGAGCAGTTCGTCGCCAAGTGCGGCTCCTGCCATGTCCTGGCGCGCGCCGGCACGACGGGCGTCGTAGGGCCGAACCTCGACGAGGCATTCCAACGCGCCCGCCAGGACGGCTTCGGCGAGAGCACGTTCGAGGGGGTCGTGCACCACCAGATCCTGTACCCGGCGATCCGGCCGCAGTACGACCCCGAGACCGGCAAGGCGCTGCCGCTGATGCCCGGCATGCTGGTTACGGGCGAGGACGCCGAGGACGTCGCGGCGTACGTCGCCCAGGCGGTCGCCAATTCCGGCGAGGACACGGGCGCGCTCGCGCAAGTCGGCGCCGCCAAGGCGGAGGGCACGGCCAAGGCGAAGGGCGGCGTGCTCGAGATCCCGGCGGACCCGGGCGGCGCGACCGCCTACAAGTTCGCGAGCGCCGAGGCGCCGGCCGGCGCAGCTCACGGTCCAATCGAAGAACGACGCGTCGGTCGACCACGACATCGCCATCGAGGGCAACGGCGTCTACGAGAAGGGCCAGACCGTCAAGGACGGCGGCGTCTCCGAGTTCAAGGTCACGCTCAAGGCCGGCGACTACACGTTCTTCTGCTCCGTCGACGGCCACCGCGCCGCCGGCATGGAGGGCAAGCTCACGGTGAAGTGAGCAGCGCCTCGCGCTCGCGCTGCTCGTCGCGATCGGCCTCCTGCGACGCGCGCAGGAAGAAGTAGCAGAGCGCGAACACCATGATCAGGATGTCGAGCACGACCATCATGCCGCCCGCGAGCTGCTGGTCGGAGACGGCGGTCAGCCCGTGCCCGCGGTCCCCGGAGCTGTACACGCCCGTGTAGACCGGCACGCGGATCAGGACGAAGCTCATCCCGAGCAGCATCCCGACCATCCGCGCGCCGATCAGGTACGGCACCTTCCACAGCTCGCCGCGCAGCCGCCGCCGCTTCGGCTCCAGCGCCGACCACCACACGAGCACGCCGATCGCCACGAAGCTCATGTGCTGCAGCGCGTGCACGAACGGATACCGCACGGCGGCCTCGAAGAGGATCGCGAAGTGCCAGCCGTACAGGACGAGCGCGTAGACGGGCACTGCCACCAGCGGCTGCCGCAGCCACCGGAACGCGCCCCGCAGCCGGTCCGAGCGGGCGAGTGTCACGAGCGCCGGTCGCGGCAGCATGAAGGCGAGCACCGGGTTGCGGGCGCCGACCAGCAGCAGCGGCGCCGCCAGGTCGGCGATCAGCAGGTGCTGCGCCATGTGGGCCGACAGCAGGTCTTCCCCGAGCGTGTGGATGGGGGAGAAGAACCCGATCACCCACAGCGCGATGCCGGCGTGCCAGAGGGCGATCTGGAACCGCGGGACGCGCACCCCGCGCCCGCGCAGCACGTGCAGCGCGCGCAGGTACAGCCCCTCGGTCGTCGCGACCAGGATCAGTGCGCCGGGGTCGATGGCCACTACGACAGTGTGGCGCTTACAACGCCCGGATCACGAGCACGACGGCGATCACGGCGGCTGCCACCGCCAGCACGTACAGCAGGAGGCGGAACGCCTCCCGCTCCGACCGCAGCGGGTTGATCACAGGATGTAGATCGTCGTGTACACGACTATCCACATGACGTCGACGAAGTGCCAGTAGATGCCCGGCACCTCGACGCCGAAGTGCGACGTCGAGGAGAAGTGCCCGCGGAACGCCCGCACGGTGACCATCAGCGAGCAGGGTCAGGCCGATGAACACGTGCGCGCCGTGGAGGCCGGTGAGGCCGTAGAAGATCGTGCCCTGCGCGTGGTCCTGCGGCGAGAAGCCGACGTGCACGTACTCGTTGATCTGGACGAACAGGAACGTGGCGCCGAGCAGGAACGTGGTCAGCATTCCGGCCTGCAGGCCGAAGCGGTTGTCCGACTTCACCGACTCGAGCGCCCAGTGCATCGTCAGCGACGAGGACACGAGGACGGCGGTGTTCACGCCCGCGACCGCCACCGGAAGGTGGGTGCCCGACGCCGGCCAATCGGCGCCGCCCACGACCCTGATGAAGAAGTAGGCCGTGAAGAAGGCCCCGAAGACCATGATCTCGCTGATGATGAAAAGCAGCATCCCGAGCGTCCGCGCGTCGACCCGCGACGAGCGGTTGGCCTCGGGCGGCCCATGGTGCTCGTGGTGTCCGTGGTCGATCGCGGCGGCTTCCATCAGGCCTCCGCCGCCACGGGCGCAGACTCGATGTGCTCGACCGGCTTGTTCGTCGCGCTCTGCACGCGGTCGACGAGCTTGTCCGCGACCCACTTCGAGCTGTCTTCCGGCAGCGTCGAGATCACGATCTCGGAGATGAAGAAGTAGTCGACGGCGTTCATGATCGCCGTATACGGATCGGGGTCGCCGATCATGCCCGCGACGACGATCCCCTGCTCGCGCAGGGACGCCAGCAGCTTCCCCAGGCGCTCGCGCGCCTCGGCGACCGCGTGGCCTTGCACGCTGCTCTGCGGAATGACGACGATGAAGCGGTGAGGGCTCTCCGCGGCGAGCTCCTTCAGGCGCCCGGTGAGCTCGTCGGACGACACCGTGACGTTCGCGGCGACCAGCGTGACCTCGAACGGCAGGCCCTCGCCGACGACGTCGGACTCCACGTGCTCGACGGGCAGGCCGGTCTCCTCGCGGAGGCGCTCGGGCAGGTCGCGCTTCATCCAGCCCGAGGTCGAGGCCGGCAGGGTGGAGACGATGATCTCGTCGATGCCCTCCGCGGCGACGACGTCGCTCGCGGCGAGGAACGGATCCTGGTCGCCGACCTCGCCTGTGCCCTTGATCCCGTTGTCGCGCATGAACGCGAGCATCAGGTCCACGCGCACCTGCGCCATGTCGCGCACGGCCTCGTCGTAGACGACGTTGCCGCGCTTGGGCCGAGCCTGCGGCACGACGACGTGGAAGCTGACGTCGTCGCCCTTGCGCTCCAGCACCGTGTCGATCAGGTTCTTGCCGGCGATCGTCTCGTTGGCGAGGACCAGGATCTTCGTCACGACTCGCTCTCCCTCTCATCAGCCGGCGATCCGGCAGGCTGTCTCGGCCGCGCCTCCGCGGGCGGCTGGAAGATCCCGTGCTGGGCGCCGGGGACGCCGTACTCGTACGGGCCGCCGACGACGGTCGGCACGCGGTCGAAGTTGAACACGGGCGGCGGCGAGGAGACCTGCCACTCGAGCGTCAGCGCACGCCACGGGTTGGCCGGTGCGCGCGCTCCGCCGCGCCACGAAGCGACCATGTTGTAGACGAACACGAGCGTCGACAGCCCGACGATGAACGCGCTCAGTGAGATCAGCAGGTTCCAGGTCGCGAACTGCTCGGGATAGTCGGCCACGCGGCGCGGCATCCCCTGGACGCCGATCAGGTGCATCGGGCCGAACGTCAGGTTGAAGCCGACGAACGTCAGCCAGAAATGCAGCTTGCCGAGCGTCTCGTCGTACATTCGGCCCGTCATCTTCGGGAACCAGTAGTAGACGCCGGCGAAGATCGTGAACAGCGAGCCGCCGAACAGCACGTAGTGGATGTGGGCGACGATGAAGTAGGTGTCGCTCACGTGGATCGTCAGCGGCACCATCGCGAGCATCACCCCGGAGATGCCGCCGAGCGTGAACATCGTCAGGAAGCCGAGCGCGAACAGCATCGGCGTGTCGAGGTGGATCACGCCGCGCCACAGCGTCGCCAGCCACGAGAAGATCTTGATGCCGGTGGGCACCGCGATGATCGCCGTCGTGACCATCATCGGGATCCGGATCCAGCTCTGCATGCCGGACACGAACATGTGGTGCGCCCACACCGTGAAGCCGAGCAGCACGATCGCAAGCAGCGAGAAGGCCATCATCCGGTAGCCGAAGATCGGTTTGCGCGCCTTCACCGAGATGACCTCGGAGATGATCCCGAATCCCGGCAGCATCATGATGTAGACGGCCGGGTGCGAGTAGAACCAGAAGACGTGCTGGTACATCAGCACGTCGCCGCTCTTGGCCTGGTTGAAGAAGTTGAAGTGCAGGGCGTAGTCGAGCAGCACGAAGAACTGCGACGCCGCGATGAACGGGGTGGCGATGACCACCAGCAGCGACGTCGAGAAGTTCGCCCACACGAGCAGCGGCATGCGCCAGAACGACATCCCGGGCGCCCGCATCGTGACGATCGTCACGAGGAAGTTCAGCGCCGTGGCGATCGACGACGCGCCCGCGAACTGCACCCCGATCGTGAAGAACATCTGCCCGATCGGCACGTCAGTGGAGAGCGGCGAGTAGGCCGTCCAGCCCGTCGCGAACGAGCCGCCGGGGGCGAAGAACGACGCCGTCATCATGATCCCGGCGACCGGCAGCATCCAGTACGACAGGGCGTTGAGCCGCGGGAACGCCATGTCCGGCGCGCCGATCATCAGCGGCAGCACGAAGTTCGCCAACCCGGCGAACACCGGGATGATGAACAGGAAGATCATCAGCGACGCGTGGACGCTGAACAGCCCGTTGTAGGTGTTCGAGTCCACGAACTGCATGCCGGGCGCCGCCAGCTCGGCGCGCACGACCATCGCCAGCAGCCCGCCGATCAGCATGAAGACGAACGAGGTGACGACGTACTGGACGCCGATCACCTTGTGGTCGGTGTTGACGCGGAAGTAGTCCTTCCACGAGTACGCGCCGTGGCCCGAGTGGTCCTCGGGGACCGTCGGCTTCCCGGTCGCGTAGTACCACCAGTAGTCGAAGGCGCCGATGCCGGCGAAGAAGAACAGCGGCGCCGAGAACAGCGAGACGAGCAGGATCGCGTCCTGCGCGTTCGTGGTGATCCCGCCGTCGGCGAAGCTCGGGAAGTCGTACGCGGCTCGGATCACGAAGACGAGCGCGGCCGCGAACAGCACGCCGAGGATGGCGTAGGCGCCGCCGCGCGCCAACCCTGGGCGTCGCACCGCTGTCATCCGCCCTTCACCTCCGTCAGGTACTTCACCAGCGCGTCGATCTGCTCGGGGGACAGGCTTTCACCGTATCGCGGCATGATGCCCGGCTGGAAGCCCTCCGTGATCTTCGCGTCGGGATTCTCGATCGACTCGCGGATCTCGGCTTCGCTGAGGTCGGGCAGGACCTCGTCGAGGTTCGGGCCGGTGGTGCCGGTCGTGCCGGCGTCCGACAGCGTGTGGCACGAGCCGCACGCGGC
This sequence comes from uncultured Solirubrobacteraceae bacterium, assembly GCA_963792385.1. Classification (GTDB taxonomy): domain Bacteria; phylum Actinomycetota; class Thermoleophilia; order Solirubrobacterales; family Solirubrobacteraceae; genus DASSUW01. The sequence goes on from CAWBVZ010000008.1 coordinate 22,063, forward strand.
CGGCTCGGCGGCGTCCGTGAAAAGGGTCTTGCCGTCGGTCTCGCCGCCGCCCCCGCCTCCGCCTCCCGCGGGCGCCTTCGGCTTGCCGATCTCGCCGATCTTCTTGTCGAAGTCCGCGCGGCTCAGCACGTGCGCGCTCTGGCGCATCGTCGAGTGCCCGAGCCCGCACAGCTCCGCGCACACGACCGGGAACTCGCCCGTCCGGCCCGTGGTCGTCACGCGCACGTGGGTGTCGATCCCTGGCACCGCGTCGATCTTCATCCGGAACGCCGGCACCCAGAAGTCGTGGATCACGTCCTTGGACTGGACCGTGAAGTTCACCGGCGTGTCCGCCGGCAGGTACAGCTGGGGGGAGGAGATCTCCTTGCCGCCCTCGCCGCGGTAGAAGAAGGTCCACGTGAACTGCTCGCCCACCACGCGCACCTCCATCGAGTTGGCCTCGGCCTTCTCGATGTCGGTCAGCGCCACGTAGGCGTAGGTGCACAGGCCCACGAGGATGATCGCCGGGATCGCGGTCCAGATGATCTCGAGCCTGGTGTTGCCGTGGATCGGCGGCCCGTCCTTGAGCTCCTCGCCGGGCTTCATGCGGAACTTCAGCGCGGAGTAGAGGACGATCGTCTCGACGAGCACGAAGATCGGCACCGAGGCGATCAGCAGGACGTCCCACAGCGTGTCGATCGTCTTGGCCTGGCTGGAGGCCGCGGGTCGGGAACCAGTCGATCAGCAGCGCGAGCACGATCCCGAGGGCCGACACGACGGCCCCGATCAGGAGCATCGTGCGGATCTGGGACCGGCTCTCCTGCGAGGTTTCCGGTTCTTCGGTGCTCATCGGCTCTCCTCGCCCATGGACGCGGCATCCTACGTGAGAGCTGCGACGGACGCCGCGGTGGCGCTAGGCGGCCGCGCGCGCTTCGCGCCCGTTGGCCGAGGCCGCCTTGAAGTCCGACGGCGCGACGCCGCGGTAGCGCCGGAACGCCTTGGCGAACTGGGCGGGCTGCCGGTAGCCGACGCGGTGCGCGACCTCGCGCACCGTCAGCGTCCGGGCGGCCAGCATCTCGGCCGCACGCTCCATGCGTACGCGCGTGAGGTGGTCCCGGAACGTCGTCCGGCCGATCTCGGCGTACGCGCGCTGGAGTTGGCGCCGCGAGGATGCGACACGGCGGGCGATGTCGTCGAGCGAGAGCTCTGATGCGTACTCGCGGTCGACGATCGCGTTCGCCTCGTCGAGGAGGCTGGCGCGCAGGCGGATGGTGGAGGGACGTTGCGTCGGCACGATTCTTCTACGGCGCGTAGTGCCCACGTAGATCACGGCCCTACTCACCCGTGGTTAGGATTGAGACGATCGCCTCAAACTCCGGATCTCGTGTAGGAATTTGATCAATCACAGCCACGTCCGCGGAGGGCACGGATCTGCGGCGATCCGCGCCCGCTGGCGCGGGCGTTAGACTGCCGACGCCATGGACCGCCGCCTTGCGCGCCGCAACCTCCGCACCGCGCTGATCGTCGCGGTGATCGGCCTGCTGATGTTTGCGCTCACCTTCGTCGCCGCCCTCCTTTACGTCGAATGAGCGACCAGGTCGAACTCACGAACCTCCCGCCCGTCGGCGAAGAGGTCCACATGCCCGAACCGAGCGTGCTGCCGCTCATCAATGCGGCGGCGCTGGCGGCCGCGATCGTCTCGATCACGGTCTCGTGGTGGCTGGTCGGCGCCGCGATGATCGTCTTCCTCGGCACCACGATTCGCTGGATTCGCGACGTGCGGCGCGACATCGCGAACCTCCCGCTGGACCATTCTTCGCACTGATAGCGCCGCATCCGTAGGCTTGCGCGCGTGAAGGAGGGTCGTAGGAACGGGGCGCCGGACCTCACGGCGCACTACGCGACTGCCTTTTCGGCCTATCTGGCCGATCGCGGAGAGCGTGAGCTCGGTGCTGCCTACGACCTCGGGCGCGAGGCGGTCGCCGCCCGGCTGAGCGTGCTCGACCTCGCCGAGGCGCACCACGCCGCGCTGCGCGCGGCCCTCGGTGACGGCACCCGGCCGCCGGAGGCGACGCTCCAGGCCGCGGCGGACTTCCTGCGCGAGAGCCTGTCGATCTTCGAGAGCGTCCACCGCGGCTACAGCGAGGTGCGCGAGGTCGCGCGCGTCGAGCACGAGCACGTCGAGCAGCTGCGCGCGCTCGCCGACGCGTCGGTGTCGCTGAACTCCTCGCTGACCGTCGAGGAGATCCTCCAGATCACCGCCGACGCCGCGCGCTCGCTGATCGGCGGCACCCGCGCGACGGTCGCGATCTTCGCCCCCGACCCGCGGCTGCGGCCGCTGACGGCCACGTCGCCTCCGCTGCTGACGGACGGCGAGCTCGAGCCGGCCCAGCTCACCGCCAAGCTGGAGGGCCGCGGGAGCGAGCTCGGGATCCTCCAGGTGCTCGACCGGCACGAGCGCGAGTTCTCCGAGCGCGACGACTCGATCCTCACGCAGCTCGCCCAGCTCGCCTCGGTGGCGATCTCCAACGCCCAGCTGTACGAGCGCGAGCGCACGATCGCCCAGACCCTGCAGCGCTCGCTGCGACCGGGCGCCCTGCCCGACGTGCCCGGCCTGTCCGCGGCCGTCCGCTTCCGGCCCGCGGGCGAGAGCGTGGAGCTGGGCGGCGACTTCTACGACCTCTACGCGGCGCGCGGCGGCACCTGGGCGGCGCTGATCGGCGACGTGCAGGGCAAGGGCCCCGACGCCGCTGCCGTCACCGCGCTCGCCCGCCACACCCTGCGCGCCGGGGCCGCCTACGAGGAGTCGCCGAGCGGCGTGCTCGCGCTGCTGCACAAGGCGCTGAGGGAGCAGCGGACCGACGGCCGGTTCTGCACCGTCGCGCACGCGCACCTGCAGATCGGCGACGGCCGGATCCGCGTCGACCTCGCCTGCGGCGGGCATCCGCTGCCGCTGGTCGTGCACCCCGACGGCGTCGTCGAGCCCGTCGGCCGGCTCGGCACGCTGCTGGGGACCGACATCGAGCCGCAGCTGTACGACGTCACCGTCGAGCTCGGCCCAGGCGACGTGCTGGTCCTCTACACCGACGGCGTGACGGAGGTCCGCCGGCGGCGGCGCGAGATCTTCGGCCACGCCGAGCTGACCGACCTGCTCGCCGGCTGCGGAGGCCTTCCGCCCGACGCGATCGCCGATCGCGTCGAGGCGGCAGTGCTCGCCGCCTCCGAGGGCCACCTGCGCGACGACATGGCGATCCTGGCGTTCGGACCCACGGCGGGGGGCGCCGCCCATATGCTTTCCGGCCGCGCACCATCAACGGAGGAGATCGATGGCTGATCCGACGGACCCGGCGACCACCGACGGGCAGAGGGAATCGAACGCGGACCTGCTGACCGAGCTCGTCGCCCACCTGCGGAACAACCGCACCCAGCTGCGGCAGGAGTGGGCTCGGCGGATCGGCGAGGCGCGGCTGCTGACCGCGCTGACGCAGGAGGAGATCTTCTCCGAGGCGACCTCCGTCTACGACAACTACGTCGAGGTGCTCGAGACCGGCTCCGTCGAGGCGCTGCAGGACTACGCGCGCAACCTGTCCGAGCGGATCATCCCCCGTGGCGTCGAGACCGACGAGGTGCTCGGCATCGTGCTGCTGCTGCGCGACGTGCTGGCCCGCTCGCTGTTCCAGAAGTACCAGACGGACTTCGACTATCTCAACCAGGTGCTCGACGCCTACGAGCCGGCCGCCAACCGGATCGCCAACACGGTGGGCGTGAACTTCGTGCAGGAGCGCGAGCGCGTCATCCGCCAGCAGCAGGAGGCGATCCGGGAGCTGTCGACCCCGGTCCTCCAGGTCCGCGAGCGGCTGCTGATCCTCCCGATCATCGGCGTGCTCGACGGCCAGCGGGCGCGGCAGCTGACCGAGCAGCTCCTGCGCGGCATCCGCGCCAACCGCGCGCGCGTGGTCGTGATCGACATCACCGGCGTCCCGACGATCGACTCGACCGTCGCCAACCACCTCGTGCAGACCGTCGACGCCTCGCGGCTGATGGGCGCGAGCGTGATCATCACCGGCCTCTCGCCGGAGATCGCGCAGACGCTGGTGACGCTCGGCGTCGACCTGTCGAAGGTCAACGCGGTCGGCGACCTCCAGGGCGGCATCGAGGAGGCCGAGCGGCTGCTCGGCTACCAGGTGTCGATGGAGACGCCCGCGCTCGACGCCGTGTCCGTGTAGTCAGTGGCCGTACCGATCCTCAAGCAGGGGCCGTTCCTGATCGCCACCATCCAGGCGGCGCTGACGGACTCCGACGTCCTGCAGCTGCGCGACGACGTGATGGCGCAGGTCACGCGCCACCGGTCGCGCGGCATCATCGTCGACGTCACCGCGCTCGACGTCATGGACTCGTTCGTGTCGCGGTCGCTCCAGGGGATCTCGCGGATGACCCGGCTGCGCGGGGCCGAGACCGTGATCGTCGGCATCCAGCCCGAGGTCGCCTTCGCGATGGTCCAGCTCGGGATGAGCTTCGAGGACGTGTGGACGGCGCTCGACCTCGAGGAGGGGCTCGCGCTCCTCCAGCGGCCGCGGAAGGGGAAGGAGGCCGGCGAAGGTGGCGGATGAGCGCGACGAGTCGGTGATCCCGATCGAGTCGGACGCCGACGTGGTCACCGCTCGCCAGCGGGCGCGCGAGATGGCCGGCGAGCTCGAGCTCACGACCACCGACCAGACGCTCCTCGCCACCGCGATCTCGGAGGTGGCGCGCAACATCACCACGTACGCGAAGCGCGGCGAGGTGCTCCTGAGCGTGATCCGCGACGACGGCGGCCGGAAGGGCATCCAGGTGATCGCGCGCGACGAAGGGCCGGGGATCGAGAACCTCGATCTGGCGCTGCGGGACGGGTACACCAGCGGCAGCGGGCTCGGGCTCGGGCTGCCGGGCGCCAGGCGGCTGGTGGACGACTTCGACATCGAGACCGCCCCGGGGCGGGGGACGAAGGTCACGCTCGTTATGTGGGCGCGGCCGAACTCGCGCGCGGCATGACCCCCACGTGGCCGCTGGTGCTCGAGCGCGGCGTGGCGGCGCAGGCGCATGCGGGCGAGAGGCGCTCGGGCGACGTCGCGGTGTTCGCGCCGTCGGAGCGCGGCGGCCTCGTCGCGGTGATCGACGGCCTCGGCCACGGCGACGGCGCGGCGGACGCGGCCGAGGCCGCGGCGCGGGTGCTCGAGGCCAACGTCGAGTTCCCGCCCCAGATGCTGCTCGAGCGCTGCCACGAGGAGCTCCAGCAGACGCGCGGCGCCGTGATGACGCTGGCGTGGTTCGACCTCGACGAGCGCACGATGGAGTGGACCGGCGTGGGCAACGTCGAGGCCCGCTTCATCCGCGCGGGCGCGGGCACCGACGCCCGCCACGACGTCGCCGGTCGTGCTCGGCGGCGTCGTCGGCTTCAACCTGCCGCAGGTCCGGATGCAGACGATCGCGCTCGAGCCGGGCGACGCGGTCGCGCTCGCCACCGACGGCATCGCCGCCGACTTCTCGGTCTCGCTCGAGTCCGGCGTCCTCGCTCAGCAGCTCGCCGAGCGCGTGCTCGAGCGCCACTGCAAGGGCACCGACGACGCGCTCGCCGTCGTCGTCCGCTACCTCGGGCCGCCGGCCGAGGCCTAGCCCGAACAGCCGCGCGTCGGCGACCATCGCGCCGAACAGGACCGCGAGGTACGCGAGCGAGAAGAGGTACGTGCGCAGCGCGCTGGCGCGGTCGGCGCGGCGCTGCAGCCGCACGGCCAACACGAGGAACGCCGCGCCGAGCGCCACCGCGGCCGCGCCGTAGAGCGCGCCGAAGAAGCCGAACACGACCGGCAGCAGCGTCAGCGGCCGTGAGCAGGATCGTGTACAGCAGGATCTGGCGGCGCGTCTCGCGCTCGCCGTGCACGACCGGCATCATCGGCACGCCCACGCGCGCGTACTCGTCCTTCATCAGCAGCGACAGCGCCCAGAAGTGCGGCGGCGTCCAGTAGAAGACGATCGCGAACAGGTACAGCGCCGCCGGGTCGAGCGAGCCGGTGACCGCGGCCCAGCCGACGAGCGGCGGCACGGCGCCGGCGGCGCCGCCGATCACGATGTTCTGCGGCGTCGTGCGCTTGAGCCACATCGTGTAGATGAAGACGTAGCCGAGGAAGCCGGAGAGCGCGAGGAACGCCGACAGCACGTTCACGGTCGTCGCCAGCAGCAGGAACGACAGCGCCGCCAGCGACGATGCCGTAGACCAGCGCGGCGCGCGCGGGCACGCGGCCCGACGGCACCGGCCGGGTGGCGGTGCGCGCCATCTGCGCGTCGATGTCGCGGTCCCAGTAGTGGTTGACCGCCGCGGCGCCGCCGGCCGACAGCGAGCCGCCGAGCAGCGTGAGCGCCACCAGCGACAGCGACGGATCGCCCGCGACGTACATCGTCGTCACCGTCGTGAGCAGCAGCAGGAGCTGCACCTTCGGCTTCGTCAGCGTGACGTAGTCGGCGACGACCTGCCGCACGCCTCCGAGCTCGAACGCGGTCGCAGTGGTGGCGCGCGACGCTTCCATGCGGCTACGCGTTCACCATCGGCTTGCCGGCCTCGAACTTCTGCGGCGCGCCGCTCTGGCGCTCGATCTGGCGCCGGATGTCCTTCATCGGCTCGACCGAGCGCACGCGCGGGATGACGTCGAAGTTGTTCTCCGGCGGCGGCGACGGCGTGAACCACTCGAGCGTGTTGGCCTTCCACGGGTCCGGCCCGGCGATCACGCCCTTCTTCAGCGAGCGCACGAGGTTGATGATCGTCAGCAGGATGCTGGTGGCGAGCACGAACGCGCCGATCGTCGATATCAGGTTCATCAGGTGCCAGCCGGAGTCGGCGGAGTACTCGTAGATGCGCCGCGGCATGCCGTCCAGGCCCGCCGAGTGCTGGATCAGGAAGGTCAGGTGGAAGCCGATCAGGAACAGCCAGAACGAGACCTTGCCCATCCCCTCAGACAGCATCCGGCCGCTCATCTTCGGGAACCAGTAGTAGAGCGCGCCGACCATGCCGAAGGCGGCCGCGCCGAACGCCGTGTAGTGGAAGTGGGCGACCACGAAGTAGGTGTCCGTGAGCTGCCAGTCGACCGGGAACACCGCGAGGAAGATGCCGGTGATGCCGCCCATCAGGAACGTCGCGATGCCGCCCACGCAGAACAGCAGCGCGACGCGGTACTCGATCGTGCCGCGCCACAGCGTCGCGACCCAGTTGAAGATCTTCACGCCGGTCGGCACCGCGATCAGGAAGCTCGAGAGCATGAAGAAGGCCAGCACCACGGTGCTCATCGGCGTCGCGAACATGTGGTGCGCCCACACGAGCATGCCGAGGAACGCGATGCCCGCGGTCGCGGCCGCGATCGCCTTGTAGCCGAAGATCGGCTTGCGCGCGAACACCGGCAGGACCTCGGAGAAGATCCCGAACGCGGGCAGCACGAGGATGTAGACCTCTGGGTGGCCGAAGAACCAGAACAGGTGCTGCCACAGCAGCGCCGAGCCGCCCTCGTGGGGATTGAAGAACGTCGTCCCGAAGTTGCGGTCCAGCAGCAGCATCGTGACCGTGGCGGCCAGCGACGTGATCGCCAGGATCACGAGGTACGAGTAGATCAGCATCGTCCACACGAACAGCGGCATCCGGCCCCAGCCCATGCCGGCTGCGCGCATGTTGTGGATCGTCGCGATGAAGTTGATCGCGCCGAGGATCGACGCCAGGCCGGTGAGGTGGACCATGTAGATCCACGCCTCCTGGCCGTTCGATGGCGTGAACTCCTTCAGCGACAGCGGCACGTAGGAGAACCAGCCGGCCTCCGGCGGCGTGAAGAACAGCGAGGCGTAAAGCGCCAGGCCGCCGAACAGGAACATCCAGTACGACCATGCGTTCAGGCGCGGGAACGCGACGTCGCGCGCGCCGATCATCAGCGGGATGAAGTAGTTCGCGAAGCCCGCCCACACCGGGACGATGACGAGGAAGATCATCGTCGTCCCGTGCAGCGTGAAGATCTGGTTGTACTTCTCCGGCGTCAGGAAGGTGTTCTCGGGCGCGCCGAGCTGGACGCGCATCAGCAGCGCCTCGACCCCGCCGAGCACGAAGAACACGAGGACCGTGTAGAGGTAGAGGATCCCGATCTTCTTGTGATCGGTGGTCGTCAGCCACGCGGTCCAGCCGCGCCGCGGGCGGTCGACGTCGTGGGCGATGATCTGCGGCCGCGCCGGCAAGGCAGTCACTACGAGCCTTCCTCCGCCTGTAGATCTGCTTGCGACGCTCAGCGGCGTCCTCCTGGGACTCCTTGAGCTCCGCCGCCTTGCGGTCGTACCAGGCCTTCCACTCGTCGTACGGCAGCCCGATCACGCGCGCGACCATGTCGGCGTGGTTGCGCCCGCACAGCTCGGCGCACTGGCCCTTGTAGATGACCTGTGTCTCACCCTCGTCGAGCGTGTCGAGCGGGATCTGGAACCAGGACTTGTTGGTGAGGCCCGGAACCGCGTCCATCTTGCCGCCGAGCGCCGGGATCCACCACGAGTGCACGACGTCGATCGACTTGATGTCGAGCACGACGGTCATCCCGACCGGCACGTACATGTCGTTGTACGCGTAGACGCGCTTCTTCTCCAGCGACGGGTAGTTGTACGTCCACGAGTACTGCTGGCCGACCACCTCGATCTTCAGCGACGCGCTGCCCTCGGGCGGCGCCGGCTGGTCGGTCGAGGCGTACAGCACGTTCGAGGCGCTCGACCGGGTTGCCGTCGGCGTCGATCTGCGACGCCGCCGGGTTCTTGATGTCGTCGAGCAGCACGAACGTGAACACGGTCAGGAAGATCAGGATCGCGGCGGCGCCGACGGTCCAGCCGATCTCGAGCTGCGTGTTGCCGTGGATCTGCGCCGCGACAGCGCCCTTGCGCGCGCGGTACTTGATCATCGAGTAGATCAGCAGGCCCTCGACGCCGATGAAGATCACGAGGCGCGACGAGCGCGATCAGGATGTAGAGCGTCCGGATCGCTTCGGCGTTCGGCGAGCCGTCGGACTCCGGCAGGAACCAGCCCGCGGACGCCGTGGGCGCCAGGACAAGCGCTCCCAACAGGGCCGACCGGCAGGGCGGCAGCCAGCGCGCGAAGGCGGTGCCGGGTCTTTGGCTGCGGCGGGGCCACGGCGTCGGCAGTATATGGACGCAGGCCCTGGAAGCGGCCGCTCACCGACCCTTGAAGGCGGGCGCCCGCTTCTCCAGGAACGCCATCACGCCCTCCTGGAAGTCGCCCGAGGCGGCTGAGCGCTGCTGGAGCGCCGCCTCGAGCTCGAGCTGGTCGTCCATGCGCGCGAACGGCCAGGCGTTGAGCTGCTCCTTGACGCCCGCGTACGCCGCGGTCGGGCCGGCTGCCAGGCGCGCCGCCAGCTCGTCGACGGCGCCGTCGAACTCGTCGTCGGCGACAACGCGGTTGATCAGGCCCCACTCGAGCGCCTGTCGGCGCCGGGATCCGCTCGCCGAGCATCGCCATCTCGGCCGCGCGCGTGAAGCCGATCCGCTCGGGGATCAGCAGCGACGAGCCGCCGTCCGGCACGAGCCCGATGTTGATGAACGCGAGCAGGAAGTAGGCCGACTCGCGCGCGACGATCAGGTCGCAGGCGAGCGCCAGCGAGCAGCCGATGCCCACCGCCGGGCCGTTGACGGCCGCGACCACCGGCTTGGGCAGTTGGCGCAGGCCCGTGATGATCGGGTGGTAGCGCTCGCGCAGCGCCGTGCCCGACGTCCGGATGGCCCTCGGGCGTGGGGTCGAAGCCGGCCCGCAGGTCGGCGCCGGACGAGAAGCCGCGGCCCGCGCCGGTGATGACGACGGCGCGCACGGTCGTCGGCCTCCGCCTCGCGCACCGCGGCGAGCAGGTCGAGCCCGAACTGCTTGTCCCACGCGTTCATCATGTCGGGGCGGTTGAGCGTGATGCGCAGCTCGGCGCCGCGGCGTTCAAGGGTCACGGTCTCCATGGCGCAGGTTCCTATCACGCAGCGGGCGCGGGCAGCCCCGCCTCGCGCGCCCACGCCTCGGTGCGCCGCATGCCCTCCGCGAGGTCGACGGCCGGGCTCCAGCCGAGCTCCTCGCGGGCGCGCGTGTTCGGGAACGTCGCGCGGCGTGAGATGAACGTGAGCGCCCCGGGCCCGTCGGCGGCTTCAGGCGCACGAGCTGGCCGGCACGCAGGGCGGCGTGCAGCAGCGGCCGCGGCAGGCAGCGGACCTCGGTCCCGAGCATCCGCGCGTGGTGGGCGAAGAAGTCGCGCGCGCTGACCGGCTCGCCGTCCCAGACCGTGTAGGCGCGCCCGGCCGCCCGCGGCTCTCTCAGCGCACGCACGATCGCGTCCACGAGGTCGTCGACGTACACGGGCGTGATCAGGCCGTCGCCGGGCGCGGGCAGGAAGAAGCGGCCGGCCCGCATCATCTCGAGCGGCCGCACGACCCACGGCTCGAGCGCGGGCCGTAGACGTCGCCGGGGCGGACGACCGTGGCGCCGCGCCGCAGCGCGAGCGTCTCGGCGGCGCCCTTGGTGTCGATGTACGGGATCCCGCACGGCCGCGGCGGGCTGTCCTCGCTGAGGTCGCGCGTGAACTCGTAGCCCCAGACCGCGACCGACGTGAGGACGACGACGCGGCGCCCGGCCGCCGCGTCGAGCACGTTGCGCGTGCCGCCGACGTTGACGCGCACGTGGTCGGCCATCCGCCCGACCTCGCCCACGATCGCCGCGGCGTGGACCACGGCGTCGGCGCCCGCCAGCGCGGCGACGTCGAAGACGGGGTCGGCGACGTCGGCGCGGCGGTCGACGTCACCGGCGAGGTCGACGCCGATCGGCCCGTGCCCGTCGGCCGCCAGCCGCCGGCAGAGCGTCGCCGCCGATGAAGCCCGCCGCTCCTGTGACTGCCACTGTGTCCACTGACGCGGACACTACGGCTGCCCGTATCCCGCGCACCCGCGCACGCACTACTCTCGCCGCCGTGCGCCGCTCGACCGCCGTCCGCGCGGCCGCCCTGACGGTGCTGGCCGCCGGCGTGGCGGCCCCGCTCGTTCGCCGCCGCCTCCGGCTCCCACCGCCGGTGGTCGTCGCCGCGGCCGCGGCCGCTCCCGTCGCGCTCTGCGTCCTGCTCCCGCGCTCGCGCGCGCGTGACGTCGGCACTGCCGGGCTGCAGATGTGGGCCTACGTCGCGACGTACAAGATGCCCTACGACGATCCCGAGGCGCTCGAGCGGCGGGTACGGATCGACTATCCCGTGAAGGCCGACCGCCTGCTCGGCGGCGGGACGACGCCGACGCTGCGACTGCAGCGCGCGCTCGGCTCTCCCGGCTCGTTCCGGGCGTGGGAGAAGGTGCTGATCTGGTCGCACTGGTGCTGGTTCGCGTTCCCGCACGGCACCGTCGCGTACCTGATCCTCCGGCACCCCGAGCGCGTCGGGAGCGGCGCCGCGCGGATCTACGCGACGTTCGATCTCGGACTGATCGGCTACTGGGCCGTGCCGACCGCGCCGCCGTGGTACGCCTCGGCGCAGGGCCTGATGGAGGACGGTCGCACGCCGGAGCTGCGGCGGATGATGGTCGAGTACGGCGAGCAGTTCTGGAGGTCCGGCTGGGCCCCTCTGTACGGTGTCCTTGGGGGAAACCCGCTGGCCGCCATGCCGTCTCTGCACTTCGCGACATCCGTTACGGCCGCGCACGTGCTCTCCGAGACCGGCTCTCGCGCCGGCGCGCTCGGATGGACCTACGCGCTACTGCTCGGCGTCGCGCTCGTCTACCTCGGCGAGCACTACGTGATCGATCTCGCCGCCGGCCTCGCGCTCGCCGAGGGCGTGCGCATCGGCGCACCGGCCGCCACGCCGCTCGCGCGCCGGCTGTCGGCGGCGGTGCAGGCGATGGAGGCGCAGGCGAGCGCATGACCGACGCGACTGCCCCCGTGAAGTCGGTCAACCCCGAGCCGGACGACGACGACGACGGCGACGAGGCTGCCCCAGCGCGGCTGCAGCTCACGGGCCGCAACCTGCTCGTCCTCGGCGGCTTCATCGCCGCCTCGATCGCGGCGATGTACTACCTGCTGCCGCAGCTCGCCGGTCTCGAGGACACGTGGCACCGGATCGAGGACGGCAGCCCGTACTGGATGTTCCTCGCGTTCCTGTTCACGCTCGGGATGTTCGGCGGCTACGTAATGATGTTCCGCGGGGTGTTCGTGCGCGCTCCCGGCGGCGAGCGGATCGGCTGGCGGGAGAGCTACCAGATCACCATGGCCGGCCTGGCCGCGTCACGGATCTTCGCGGCCGGCGGCGCGGGCGGCCTCGTGCTCATGGCCTGGGCGCTGCGGCGCGCGGGCATGCGCAAGCGGCTGGTCGCCGACACCACGCTCACGTTCCTGATCCTCACCTACATCCCGTACGTAGTGGCGGTGATCGTGTGCGGCTACGGCCTCCGGATCGGGCTGTTCAACGGTGATGCGCCGTTCGGCCTGACCGTCGTGCCGGCCACGCTGGCGCTGATCGCGGTGCTCGTGGCGCTCTCGATCGCGCTCGTCCCGCCCGACCTGCAGCGGCGCGTCGGAGTCGGTTGGTCGCAGCGCGGCGGCCGGCTCGCGAAGTTCACCCAGAAGGCCGCGAACCTCCCCGCCTCGGCGTCGGCCGGGATGCGCGACGCGCTCGCTCACCTGCGCTCGCGCGACCCCGCGCTGCTCGGCGCGGTGCTGTTCTGGGCCTGCCAGATCCTCGTGCTGTGGGCGGCGTTCCGCGCGTTCGGCGACTCGCCGCCGTGGGCCGTGCTCGTGCAGGCGTTCTTCGTCGGCATGCTCGGCAACCTGCTGCCGATGCCGGGCGGCGTCGGAGGCGTCGAGGGCGGCATGATCGCGTCGCTCGTTGCGTTCGGCGTCGACAGCGGACTGGCCGTCGTCGCCGTACTCGTCTACCGTGCGTTCACGTTCTGGTTGCCGCTGATTCCGGGCGTGATCGCGTACTTCCAGCTGCGCAAGACGGTGGAGCGTTGGGCGCTACACTATACAAAGTGAAGTGAGCCCTACGGGAAGAAAGGGAACCCAGAGAAGAACATGGCAGACGTCGAAAACGTGATCATCATCGGCAGCGGACCGGCGGGCTACACCGCTGCGCTCTACACCGCGCGCGCCAACCTCGAGCCCCTCGTGATCGAGGGCTGGTTGTGGGGCGGCTTGCTGCAGCAGACCACCGACGTCGAGAACTTCCCCGGTTACCCGCAGGGCATCATGGGTCCGCAGATGATGCAGGACCTGCGCGACCAGGCCGAGCGCTTCGGCGCGCGCTTCATCACCGAGAACGCGACCAAGGTCGATCCCGGTGCCGCGGGCGAGCCGCACACCGTCTGGATCGACGACGTGGCCTATAAGGCGCGCGCGGTCGTGCTCGCCATGGGCGCTGAACACAAGAAGCTCGCCGTTCCCGGCGAGGAAGAGCTGAGCGGTCGCGGCGTGTCCTACTGCGCCACCTGCGACGCAGCGTTCTTCAAGGCCTGCGAGACGATCATCGTCGGCGGCGGCGACTCCGCGATGGAGGAGGCGATCTTCCTGGCGAAGTTCTCCTCCAAGGTCACGATCGTGCACCGGCGCGACGAGTTCCGCGCGTCCAAGATCATGCTCGAGCGCGCGCGCTCGACCCCGAACATCGAGTTCCTGACGCCATACGTCGTCGAGGAGTTCCTGGCCGGAGAGAGTGGCGCGCTGGATCGTGCGCGCGTGCGCAACCTCGAGACCGACGAGACGCGTGAGCTGCCGATGAACGGCGCGTTCATCGCGGTCGGCCACGAGCCGCAGTCGGAGATCGTCCAGGGCATCGTCGAGACCGACGAGAACGGCTACGTGCTGACCGAGGGCAAGTCGACGCGCACGAACGTGCCCGGCTTCTTCGCCGCCGGTGACCTCGTCGACCACACCTACCGGCAGGCGGTCACCGCCGCCGGCACGGGCACGATGGCCGCGCTCGACGCCGAGTGGTACCTGCGCGACAACCCGCTCGTGCCGACGCCGCCATCGCTCGCGGGCGACGGCGACCTCGCCGAGCGGCAGTGGGCGCCTGCGATGCCGGCTCAGCCCACGCGCAGCGCGTAGGTCGCGTCGAGGATCCGCACACCGCGCTGGATCGTCACCGCCACGTAGAACGTGCGCGGCTTGCGCGAGCGGTTGCGCAGAACGATCCGCTCGGTGCGCTTGCCGCGGTGCGCCGAGCGCACGAGCGGCCGTGAGCTGATCTTCTTCGCCTTGCGCGCGTAGGCGAACAGCGCCACGTCGCCGCGGTTGGCGGGGTTCGCGCTCACCTTCACGTGCGAGCGCGGGCGTAGGCGGACGCGGTAGACGTCGGCCGGGTCCTCGAACACGTCGAGCAGCCCGAGCAGCCTCGGATGGCCGTGGCCGGTGTAGAACGCGCGGTCGGGCTTGCCGAACGCGCGCCCGTCGACCCACATGATGTCGTCGTTGGGCTCGGCGGGGTCGGGCGGAGGCGGCGTGATCGTCTCCGCCCTGCCGACCGACAGGATGCCGAAGCCGGTGTCCAGCTCCCATCCCGGCTTGCCGAGGTCGGTGGCCGACAGGCGCACGGCCTGCGCCACCTGGTCGCCGGTCAGCGTCGGCCGCTTGGCGCGGATCCACGCGACGGCCCCGGCCACCATCGGCGCCGAGAAGCTGGTCCCGCTCTGGCGCTCGTAGCCGTCGGCGACGCCGTCGCCGTCAAGAGCGGGCGGGACGGCGGTCATGATGTCCTCGCCTGGCGCCGAGAGGTCGATCGCGCCGCTCGTGTTCGAGAACAGCGAGCTGGTGTTGCCCGGGCCGAGCGCCGCGACCGTGAGCACGTGCGGGAGCGAGGCCGGGAACTCGAGCGGATTGCCCTCCGCGAACTCGTTGCCTGCGGCGGCCACCGGCACGATCCCGCGCACGACCGCGAACTGCAGCGCGACGTACTCCGGGAAGCACAGGCCGGTCGAGCCGTAGCTCATGTTGATCACGGCGGCGCCGTTGCTGATCGCCGCGCTGATCGCGTTGGCCGACCGCGCGCACGTGATCTCGTCCGGTAGCGGCACGTTCAGCGCGCGCGCCCCCGGCCACACGCCGATGATCCCGACGCCGTTGACCGGCGCCGCCGCCACCGAGGCGGTGGCCGTGCCGTGGGAGATCGTGACCGGGAACTGCGGCAGCGTCGAGGTGTTCCCGCCGGCGAACTCGGGATGCGTCGCGTCGGCCTGCGCGTCGACGAGCGCGATCAGCGGGCTCGTCGGCGTCACCGAGCGGCGGCACCAGCGCCGGGTCGGCGACCTTCGCGCGCCAGTCGTCCGGCGCGAGCGTCAGCGGGTCGTTCGGGACGCCTTGGAGCGCATGGCGGAGCGTGTCCGGCTGCGCGTAGACGAGCAGGCTGCTGCGCCGCAGCGCGCTCGCGAACGCGCGCGCGCTGCCGCGCGCCACCACGTAGCCGCCGGTGCCGGCGGGGCCGACACGCCGGGCGCCGAACCGGTGGGCCAGCGCCCGGCTCGCCGCGCCCGGGCGGGCGCCGACGATCCACGTCGCGTGGGCGGCCGGCGCAGCCGACAGCAGCAGCAGCAGCGTCGCCCGGCAGCGCCATCGGCGGCTCGGGAGCGGACGCGGCGGCGGTCGCGGGCGCGACCAGGAGCGCGGCGGCCGCGAGCAGCGCCGCGCGGCGAAGTGGGGCCGTCATGTCATCAGCCTAGCCCGCGTCGAGCGGTGTCTCGGTGCGCGCGGCGCGAACGAGCGCCGGCGCCGGGCGGTAGCGCTCCTCGCGGTACTCGTCGTGCAGACCCGTGAGGAGCGCCAGCACCGCGTCGGCGCCGATCTCCTCGCCCCACGCGAACGGCCCGCGCGGGTGGTTCAGGCCGAGCGTCATCCCTGCGTCGATGTCAGCGCCGGAACCGATGCCCTCGCCGAGCGCGAAGGCGGCCTCGTTCACGAGCTGCGCGACGATCCGGCCGAGCACGAGCCCCGGAGCGTCGCCGACGAGCTCGGCGTGCATCCCGAGCGAGCCGAAGAACAGCTCCGCCGCCTCCAGCGCGGCCGGTTCGGTCGTGGGCTGGACGGTGAGCTCGACGAGCCGGCCGAGCGGCGGGAGCAGGTGGAAGCCGGCCGCGGCACCGCCCGGGTCGAGCGTGGCGAGCGCGCCGCTGTCGCAGGCGACGAGCCGGTGGCCGCCGACGACCACGCCGGGCACGTCGGCGCCGTCGACGTCCCAGCCGGCGCCCGCGGCCCACGCGCGCAGCGCGGCGGTCGCCCGGCTGTCGCCGCCGATCTCCACGCGCCCGCGCTCGCCGCCCGGTGCCGGCGGCTCGGGATCGGCCGGCCGGCCGGGCGGATACTCGTACCAGCCGCGGCCGGTCTTGCGGCCCAGCCGCCCGGCCGCCACCATCCGCGCGGCCAGCGGCGACGGCCGCCAGCGCGGCTCGCCGAACGACTGCTCGTAGAACGAGCGCGACACCGCGAAGCTGACGTCGAGCCCGACGAGGTCCATCAGCTCGAACGGGCCCATCGGGAAGCCGCCCGCCATCCGGCAGATCCGGTCGACCTGCTCCGGCGTCGCGATCCCCTCCTGGACGAGCCGCAGCGCCTCGAGCCCGAACGGGCGGTTGCAGCGGTTGACGAGGAACCCGGGCGCATCAGCGGCCTCGATCACGTGCTTGCCCATCGCCTCGCCGGCCTCGCGCGCCACCGCCAGCGCGTTGCGGCCGGACGCATCGCCGGCGACCACCTCGAGCAGCCGCATCCGCGCGGGTGGGTTGAAGAAGTGCATCCCGACGACGCGCTCCGGGTTCGGCAGCCCCGCCGCCAGCGCGGTCACGCTCAGCGACGACGTGTTGGTCGCCAGCACGCAGTCGGGCTGAACGACCTCGGCCAGCTGCGCGAACAGCGCGCGCTTGAGCTCGAGATCCTCCGGCGCGGCCTCGATCACCAGCCCGCACTCGGCCAGCCGCGCGAGATCGCGGACCGGCGTCGCGCCGTGCGGCGCCCGTTCCAGCGCCTCCGGATCGGGGTCGTAGAGCAGCGTGCGCAGGCTCGCCTCGACCGCGAGCGCGGCGATGCCCGCGCCCATCGTGCCCGCGCCCGCGACCGCGATCGGTCTCACGGCACCTCAGAGGTGATGCGGCTGGCGACCCTGTCGCTCACCGAGACCGCGAGCCGCCCGCGCTCGGCGGCCTGGGCCTCGAACAGCCGCTCCATCTCCGGCGCCGCGGCCAGCACCTGGCGCTCGAACAGCCGCGTCGTGCTCGCCGCGCGCAGCACATGTGCCAGCTGCACGAACCGCGGCGTGCAGATGCGGCGCGCGCGGCGATCGAACCCGTCGGCGATGTCGCGCGCCGCCCGCTCCACGGGGTAGGTCTTCCGGAACGGCGGCCGCATCGCCTCGCGCAGGCGCCGGTACGCACGGTGCTCATCGTCGCCCTCGCGCACCATGGCGGTGTCGATCCAGGTCGGGTGGATCGCCCCGACGGCGACGCCGTGGTGGGCGAGCTCGATCCGGAGGCAGTCGCACATCGCCTCGACACCGGCCTTGGATGCGGTGTAGGCCGACACCCCGGGCGCGTGCGCGAACGACGCCAGCGAGGCGGTGACGGCGACGTAGCCGTGGCTCGCGATGACCGCCGGCAGCGCCGCGCGGATGGTGCGGAACGCGCCCAGCAGGTTGATCTCGATCGTGCGCTCCCAGGCCGCGGGCTCGGTGAGGGCGAGCGGGCCGAACGAGGCGATGCCCGCGTTCGCCCACACGGCATCCAGCCGGCCGTGGCGCTCGAGGACCTCGGCGACCGCGCGGTCGCACGCCGCCGCGTCGCAGACGTCGAGCGCGACCGTGTCGAAGGCGGTCGCCGCCAGCGCCTGCTCGTCGACATCCGCGAGCACCGGCACCCATCCGCGCCGCGCGAGCTCACCGCCGGTCGCGGCCCCGATGCCGCGGGCGCCACCGGTGATGAGCACGATCTTGCTCATGCCAGCGCGTTGATGCCGGTCTCGGCGCGGCCGATGATCAGCTTCTGGATCTGCGACGTGCCCTCGTACAGCGTCGTCACCCGTACGTCGCGGAAGTAGCGCTCGACCGGATGGTCGTCGACGTAGCCCGACCCGCCGTGGACCTGGATCGCCAGGTGCGAGCAGTTCTGTGCCGCCTCGGTCGCGTACAGCTTCGCGATCGACGTCTCGGTCGTGCTCGGGCGGCCGGTGTCCTTCAGGTGGCCGGCCCGGTAGACGAGCAGGCGCGCCGCGTCGGTCTGCACGCGCATGTCGGCGATCATCGCTTGCACAAGCTGGAACGACGCGATCGGCCGGCCGAACTGCTCGCGCTCCTTCGCATACGCGACCGAGTGGTCGAGCGAGCCCTGGCACACGCCGACACAACCGGCCGCGACGGAGTAGCGGCCGGAGTCGAGCGCGCTCATCGCGATCTTGAAGCCCTCGCCGACCTGCCCCATCAGCGCGTCATCGGAGATCTCCACGTCGTCGAGCGCGATCGACGCGGTGTCGGACCCGTGCAGCCCCATCTTGCCGTGGATCTCCTGGGTCGAGAACCCGGCTGAGTCGGTCGGGACGAGGAAGCACGCGAGCCCGCGGTGCTTCTTCTCAGGGTCGGTCTGGGCGAAGATCATCGCGACCTTGGCGTGGTTGCCGAGCGAGATCCACATCTTGCCGCCGCTCAGCACCCAGCCGGAGTCGGTCTTCCGGGCGCGTGTCTTCTGGTTGGCGGCGTCCGAGCCGGTGTCGGGCTCGGTCAGCCCGAAGCAGCCGAGCCACTCGCCGGAGCACAGCTTCGGCAGGTAGTGCCGCTTCTGCTCCTCGGTGCCCCAACGCATGATCGACGAGCACACGAGCGACGTCTGGACCGAGATCACGGTCCGCATCGCCGAGTCGTGCCGCCCGATCTCCTCGACGACGACCGCGTAGGTGATGTAGTCGAGCCCGGCGCCGCCGTACTCCTGCGGCACGATCGCCCCGAGGTAGCCCTGGTCGGCGATCTTCGCCACGAGCTCGGTGTCGAAGTGGTTGTTGCGGTCGTTCTCGCGTGCGCGCTCGGCCAGTTCGCGCTCCGCGAACGTGCGGGCGGTCTCGCGAATGAGTTCCTGCTCGTCGGAGAGGTCGAAGTCCATGCGCTGCGACGCTACTACGATGCCGCTCAGTGGACCCGTTCACCGTCGTGTTCGGCGGGCTGATCGCCTTCTTCGTCGTGACCGTGCTGCTGCTCGGGCTGTTCTCCAAGCGGTCGACGCGCGACATCCTCGACTGGAAGCCGACGCGGTCGCCTGAGGTCGAGCTGCAGAACGAGCTCGACGACATCGCCCAGATGATCGAGGCCCAGAACGAGCTCAAGCGCCGGCGCGGGGCGCCGGAGATCACCGCCGAGGAGATCGAGGCGCGGGTGCGCGACGACCGCGAGCAGACGCGACGGTGGCACGAATCCTGATCGTGGGCTGCGGCTGCCGCGGGCAGGCCCTGGCCCGCGAGCTCTCCGCCGCCGGTCACGCCGTCCGCGGCACGACCCGCGACCCGGCGCGCACTGCTGCGATCGCGGCGGCCGGGGCGGAGCCGTACGTCGGCGACCCGGACCGGATCGGCACCCTGATGGGCGCGCTCACCGGCGTCACGATCGTGTGCTGGCTGCTCGGCACCGTCCCGAATCCCGAGCTCCACGGCGGCCGCCTCCGGATGCTGTTCGAGAAGCTGGTCGACACGCCGGTGCGGGCGGTTGTCTACGAGGCCGCGCTGCAGGAGGGACGGGACATCGCAGACGACGCCTCGGAGCGCTGGCGGATCCCGGTCGAGGTGATCGAGCCCGGGGGCGACGCGAGGGCTGCAGTGGACCGCTTGCTCGGGTTATGATGAGCGAA
Source organism: uncultured Solirubrobacteraceae bacterium (assembly GCA_963792385.1). Classification (GTDB taxonomy): domain Bacteria; phylum Actinomycetota; class Thermoleophilia; order Solirubrobacterales; family Solirubrobacteraceae; genus DASSUW01. The sequence continues at coordinate 41,911 of CAWBVZ010000008.1, forward strand.
ACCCGTCAAAGCCGGTAGGAATTAGGAGGAGCAAGCGTGGCTGACTACGCCAATGACGTGCTCGTTGATACGCAGTGGGTCCAGGATCATCTCGACGATCCCAATGTCCGGATCGTCGAGGTCGACGAGAACCCCGCGCTCTACGCCGAGGCGCACATCCCGGGCGCGATCGGGTTCGACTGGAAGAAGGACCTGCAGGACCAGGTCAAGCGCGACTTCCTCGGGCCGGAGGAGTTCGGCGCGCTGTTCGGCTCGGTCGGCATCGCCAACGACCACACGATCGTGCTCTATGGCGATCGCAACAACTGGTTCGCCGCCTACACGTACTGGTACCTGAAGTACTACGGCCACGACAACGTCAAGCTGGTCAACGGCCCGCGCGAGAAGTGGATCGCCGAGGACCGGCCGACGACGACCGAGGTCCCCGACCACGGGTCCGCGACCTTCTCGGCCCAGCACGGCGACGACGCGATCCGCGCCAAGCGCGACGAGGTGTTCGCCGCGCTCGACGCCGCGACCAAGCTGGTCGACGTGCGCTCGCCGCAGGAGTACTCCGGCGAGCTGATCGCGATGCCGGGCTACGAGCAGGAGGGCGCGCAGCGCGCCGGCCACATTCCGGGCGCTGCCTCGATCCCGTGGGCGCAGGCCGTGCGCGAGGACGGCACGTTCAAGTCGGCCGACGAGCTGAACGAGCTGTACGGCTCCAAGGGCGTCACCAACGGCGAGCCGATCATCGCCTACTGCCGGATCGGCGAGCGCTCCGCGCACACGTGGTTCGTGCTGCACGAGCTGCTCGGCAAGCCGGACGTGAAGAACTACGACGGCTCGTGGACCGAGTGGGGCAACATGGTCAACGTGCCTATCGAGAAGTCCTAGCCAGCAGGTCTCCCAATATGCGGGCGGTGGCCCCCCAGATGACGTGGCCGCCGCCCGCCTCGTACGTCGGCGTGCGGAAGGGAATGCCCCTCCGCACCAGCCGGCGCTCGCCGTAGCCGGCGCGCAGGTCGTCGAGGCTGAGCTCGAGCACCTCGGCCACCTCGGTGTCCTGCGGCACCCACGAGAAGCCGTGGTCGATCAGCCCGACGAAGGGATAGATCGCGTAGTTGGTGACGAACGTCGGCGTCGGCGGCAGCGCGCCGAGGATGTCGACGTCGGCGGGCGGCAGCCCGACCTCCTCGTGCGCCTCGCGCAGCGCGGTGTCGACGAGCTCCTCGTGCGCGTCGCGGCGGCCGCCGGGGAACGAGATCTCGCCGGGATGGCGGCGCAGGTCGTGGCGGCGGCGCGTGAAGACCGCGTGCAGCGCGCCACTCGGATCCTCGAACAGCGGCACGAGGACGGCTGCGTCCTTGCCGCCGTGCACGTCCATCGCCGCGGCCTCGCGCGGCTCGAGGAGCACGGCGGCGAGCTCAGCGGCGGTGCTCAGGCGAGCTCGACCCGCTCGTCGAACGCGACCTCGCCCTCGAGCGTGCGGTGCACCGGGCACTTGGCCGCGATCACCTGCAGCCGTTCGATCTGCTCCTCGTCGAGGTGCGCCGGCATCTTGAAGATCATCTCGAAGCGGGTCGGGCAGCCGCGCTCGGCCGGCGTGTAGCGGCAGTCGACCGCGAGGCCGCTGACGTCCCAGCCCTTGCGCTGGGCGTACATCTCCATCGTCACGGCGGTACACGACGCCAGCGCGGCGGCGAGCAGTTCCTGCGGGCTCGGCCCGAGATCGTCACCGCCGCAGTCGGCGGGCTCGTCGACGGTGATCGCGTGATCGCCGACCTTCACGTCGTGCGTCAGCTTCTCGCGCTGCCGGGCGACGGCGCGCATCGCGTTGGTATTGCTGCCACTTCGATTCAGGAGAGCCATCAGTCGTCCAGAGGATTGAACACCATGCCGGTAAGCACTTTAGGAAAGAAGTATGTGCTTTTCGGAGGCATGCTCTCACCGGTCGCCGCGACGTCGCGGACCTGGGACGACCGGCGTGCCGCGCATGAAGAACGCCGCCTCCGCCGCGCCGGACTCGACGCGCTCGCGCGCCTGGGCCGTGTCGCGCGCGTATTCGAGCCCGTTCAGGTGCGAGATGTCGTCCTCGCTCATGCCCAGCGCACCCTCCAGCACGAGCGCCTCCAGCACCGCGGTGTCGAGCGCGCGGTAGGGCTCCGGCTTGTCCGGGAGCGCGGCGGTGGCGATCGCCGGGTCGCGCAGCGTCAGCATCAGCGGGCGCCGGTGGTGGGCGTCGAGGTAGCCCATCCGGACCGGTCCGTCGCCGGTCGGCTCGAGCTCGTCCGCGCTGATCTCGGCGATCTCGAAGTCGCGCTGGATCGTGGCGCGCAGGGACTCGCGCTGATCGCTGTCAAGGTGCGTCAGCAGGCGGTGCGTGGGGAAGATGGTCAGCCCCGGGTCCTGGAGCGCGACGAGGCACATCAGCACGTGCCCGGCGCCGCCTTCGGCGTGGAACACGCGGGCCGTCTCGTAGCGATGGTGCCCGTCGGCGATCAGCAGCTCGGCGTCGGTGAGCGCCGCGTGGACGGTCTCGGCGGTCGCCGGGTCGGTGATCCGCCACAGCCGGTGCTCGGTGCCGTCGGTCTCCGTGACCTCGCTCCACGGCATCGTCTCGGTGTGCGGGGCGAGCGCGTCCCATGCCGTGCCGTCGGGGGCGTCGTAGAGCGAGAAGATGGGGGAGAGGTTCGCGTTCGTCGCCCGCGTGAGGCGGAGCCGGTCCTCCTTCGGCCCGGGGTGGGTGCGCTCATGCGGCCGGATGCGGCCGGCGCCGTAGTCCTCCACGCGCACGCGCGCGAAGAAGCCGTGGCGTGTGCGGCGGAGCCCGTCGGGCCCCATGTACTCCTGCTCGAGCGCCCACAGCGCGGGCTGATCGTCGCGGACGAGCACGCCGTCCCGCTGCCAGTCGCCGAATACGGCGGCGGCGTGCGCGTACGGATCGCCGTCGTCCTGCGGCAGGTCGATCTCGACGACGTTGTGCGGCGAGCGGGTCAGCAGTTCCGCCCGCTGCTCGGCGTCGATGACGTCGTACGGCGGCGCGACGACGGCCTGGAGGCCGCCGACGCGATCGAGGTCGTAATGAAGGGCGCGGAAGGGCTGAACGTCGGCCAAAGCGCCGTTGAGGCTAGCGCCGTACCCCGAAGTCCACGGTGTACGTGGCGCCCTGCGCGTTCGACACCGGGACACCGAGCACGACGCCGACGCCGATGTCGCGGTAGCCGCGCTTCAGCATGTTCGAGCGGTGGCCGGGCGAGTCCATCCAGGACTCGACGGCGCCGCGGGGAGTGGAGAGCGAGCCGGTGCCCCAGGCGAGGTTCTCGCCGAGCATCCAGCCCTGGTCCTCACGGACGTAGCGGGAGCGCAGGATCCGGTCGACCATCGTCCGGCCCTGCGGCGTGGTGTGCTCGAAGTAGCCGTCGCCGACCATGTCGCGCGAGTGGCCGACCGCGGCGTGGCGCAGCCGGGCGGCCTCGCGAAGTGTCGGAAGGTCCTTCTCGGAGCGGATCTGGTTGTGCAGGCAGACGATCGCGTCACGGATCCGCCCGAGGTTGTCGGCGGCCGGCTCGAGGTCGGCGTCGGCGCATTCCTCTGCGGCCCGCGCCATGATCGGCTTGTCGTTGCCCTTCGCGAGCGCGGACGCAGGCGCGAGCGTCGCCAGGAGGGCGATGAGGGCGATGAAGAGGCTGCGGACCTTCGGCACGGCCGTTCCCTCCCGTCGGAAACGTTGAATTTGGGTTGCGGTCCGCCCGAACCCAAATGCCGTGCAACTTTCCTCGGCAACCCGGCTGGCTCAAATGAGCTCCGTGGCTTTGCGTCCCGCTCTCGCAAGCGGTTTGCCTTTATCGGGGTGGCGGATCCTTCACGTGTGTCTTCGGCCGCTGAGCACGCGGCTGGAGCCACCTGGACCAACGTTCGACACTCCTGGCGGCGGGAACGGCCTCGACCGCGTGCACCGGGGCATGGGTCTGGACCCACGCGACGGCGGCGACGACCAGCAGCCCGCCCGCGATCTGCACCGCGACGAGTCCCTCGCCGTGGATCACCCACGCGAGCACCGTGGCGAGCACCGGCTCGAGCGTCGCCACAACGCCGACGCGCGCCGCCGGCAGGTGGCGCAGCGCCGCCACCGTGAGCAGGAACGGCACCAGCGTGCCGACGACCACCACGCCGGCGCCGAGCGCGAGGTTGTCCGCGCTCGCGAAGTCCCCCCACGGGAAGGTCCACGGCGGGCTGATGAACAGCCAGAACAGCGAGGCGAAGCCGAAGCCCCACGCGAGCGTGGTGAACGCGTCGTACGCATGGCCCGCTCGCTCCGACGCCACCAGGTAGATCGCGAACGTCACCGCCCCGCCGAACGCGAACACGATCCCGAGCGTGTCGAACCGGCTGCCGCCGTTGTAGATCTCGACCACGAGCGCCGACCCGGCGATCGACAGCGCCACCGCGCCGTAGAGCGACGGCCGCAGGCGCCGGCCGTGCACGACGCGCAGCCACAGCAGCACGAGCATCGGCCCTGTGAACTGCACGACGAGCGCGACGCTGATCGGCAGCCGCTCGATGGCGAGGAAGTACGTGAGCTGCACGAGCGCGAGCCCGGCGATCCCGAGCCACGCCATCCTGAGGATGTCCGCGCGTGCGATCCGCAGCCGTCCGCGATCGAACAGCACGAGCGCGCCGGCGAGCAGCACGAACGACAGCGTCGCCCGCAGTTGGCTCAGGTGCGCGGCCGAGATGCCGTCGTCGAGCAGGAAACGCGCCAGCGAACCGTTGACGGCGAACATCGCCGCGGCAACCGCGGCGAGCAGGTAGCCCAGGCGCGGGCGGCGGAGGTCGTGGTCCACTCGTGCGCATTGTGGCTGCCATACTCGCCGGACCGGGGCGTAGCTCAGCCTGGCAGAGCGCCGCGTTTGGGTCGCGGAGGTCGCCGGTTCGAATCCGGCCGCCCCGATAAAGGTCGCGAGGTCAC
>CAWBVZ010000009.1:0-17629 GCA_963792385.1 uncultured Solirubrobacteraceae bacterium
GCGTCCGCCGGCCGCGGTGATGGCACACCGAGCGTCGAGTTCGTCGGCCTCAGCCCGACAAAGTCGACACTCGCGTGAATTTCGGCTCCCCTCGCCGCGGCCAGCGGACACCCACTACCCATCCAGCGCAGTTGACGTTCGTAGGCGGAGCGGACGGAGCCGGCGGCCCTAGTCGCGCGGCTTGCGCGGCCTCTTGCGCTCGACGCTGACGCCGCCCATCAGCGAGAACGCGCGCACGCGCACGACCGGGGCGTCGGGCAGCGGCGGCACCTTGTCGCCGGGCCGCCGTTGCCGCCCATCAGCGCGAAGCCGCCGAGATCGACCGAGACGCCTTCGGGGACCACGATGCCGATGCCGCCCATCACGGTGACCGCCGTGATCACGACCTCGTCGGCGAGCTCGGCCTCGCGCAGGTCGAGCTCGGCGCCGCCCATCACGGTGACCACGTTGGTCCGCCGCGCCGGACGCCAGCGGCCCTTGCGCTCGGCGCCGCCCATTACCGCGACCACCCAGTTGCGCTCCTTCTGCGGCTCGACCACGGCAGGAACCGGCGGCCGGTATCCGGGAGGTCGGCGGTGAGCGCCTCGAGATCACCGCGGGTGCGCGCGGCGTCGGCCAGCTCGACCCGCTCGCCCAGCTCCTCGAGCGTGAGCCGGCCCTCGCCACCCGCCACACGCAGGCGGCCGACGGTCGCCTCGCGCTCGGCGTCGGAGACGCGCAGCTCGGGATGCTGCTCAGTCACGCGCCGCACGGTAGTCGGGCCAGCCGTCGCGCGGAGTACGGCCAGCATCCCTGTCGGCCTGAGGCGACCGGCGCTACCTTTGATCACGGTGAAGTGAGCACCCACCGCACTTCTTGAAACTGGCCGGCGCGCAAGCGCCCGGACGGTGCGTGCGGTGGCGAGGCTCCAATGCCTCGTCCGCCGGCCTGGACGACGGAGGACACACCATGTTGAAGGCATCCGACCTGCGCTGCGCGCACGGCGACAACACGATCTTCGATGGCCTGAGCCTGACCCTTTCCGGCACGCGGCGCGTCGGCCTCGTCGGCCCGAACGGGGCCGGTAAGACGTCGCTGCTGCGCATGCTGGCGGGCGTCGCCGTTCCTGAACGCGGCAGCGTCGCGCGCGATCCGGGCGACCGGGTCGGCTATCTCCCCCAGGAGCCTCCAGGCCCAGAGCTGACGATCGACCGGCTCCTGGGCGCCGCGCTCGGCGAGGTGTGGACCCTCCACGCCGAGCTTCAGCAGCTCCAGCACCGGCTGGACGATCCGGACGCGCTCGTGCGCTACGGCGAGGCGCAAGAGCGCTTCGGCGGGCTCGGCGGCTGGGCGCTGGAGGCCCAGCTCGACGGCGCGCGCGACGCGCTCGGCATCGCGCACGTGCCGCTCGACGCGCCGCTCGGCAGCCTCAGCGGCGGTGAGGCGGCACGCGCGCTGCTGGCCGGCGTGCTGCTCGCGCGGCCGACCGTGCTGCTGCTCGACGAGCCGACCAACCATCTCGACCTCGACGGCCTCGCGTGGCTGGAGGACTTCCTGAGCGGGTTCGACGGCGCGGTGCTGGTGGTCTCCCACGACCGCCGGTTCCTCGACGCCACGGTGTCGCAGGTGTGGGAGCTCAGCGGCGGAGTGCTGGAGGCCTACGAGGGCGGCTACACGGCGTATCGCGAGGAGAAGACGCGCCGGCGCGCGCGCCAGGAGCTGGCGTACGAGGCACAGGAGAAGCGACGCAAGCGGCTCCAGGCCGACATCCACGCGACGCGCGGATACGCGCAGCACACGGAGAACACCGCGAGCCGGGCAGAGGCGCCGAAGCTCAAGCGCTACGCCAAGAAGGTGGCGAAGAAGGCGCAGTCGCGCGAGCGGCGCCTGCAACGCGAGCTGGACTCCGAGGCGCACATCGACAAGCCGCGGCGGGCGAGCGCGCTGAAGGTCGAGCTCGAGGGCGCCGGCGGCGGGCGGCTCGTGGCGGCCGTGCGCGACGTGACGGCCGGCTGGGACGGTGAGCCGCTCCTGCACGGCGTCGACCTGACGGTGCACGGGCGCGACCGGATCGCGATCACGGGGCCCAACGGCGCCGGCAAGACCACGCTCCTGTCGCTGCTCGACGGCACCCTCGCGCCACTGGCGGGGACCGTCGAGCGGCCGGTCCGCGCGGCGGTGCTGCCGCAAGGCCCGGACGCGCTCCCCGCCGACGTGCCGGCGGTCGCGTTCGTGCGCTCGCACGCAGAGGTGTCGGAGGGCGAGGCGCGCCGACTGCTCGGGCACTTCGGGCTCGAGGGCGCCGCCGCGCTGCGCCCGCTCGGCCGCCTCAGTCCCGGTGAGCGCGCACGCACGGCGATCGCGGCGATGGTCGCGGCGCGCGCCGAGCTGCTGCTGCTCGACGAGCCCACCAACCACCTCGACTTCCCGTCGCTGGAGGTGCTGGAGACCGCGCTGCGCGAGTACCCGGGCGCGATCGTGGCGATTTCCCACGACCGCGCGTTCCTCGACGCGATCGGCACGGAGCGACGGCTGCAGGTGCGCGACGGAGCGGTGGTTGAGATGTGATCGCGCGTATCCTGCGCACCATGGCCGACACCATCTCGTTCGCCCGTGGGGCGCCGTCGCTGGACATCGTCGACGTAGAGGGTCTGCGCACGTCCGCGCAGGACGCCTTTGACAATGATCCCGGCGGTACGACGGCCTACGGCACGTCGGTCGGCTACGTGCCCCTGCGCGCGTGGATCGCCGAGCAGCACGGCGTCGAGCCCGACCAGGTGCTGGTCACCAACGGCTCGATGCAGGCGGACGCGTTCCTGTTCCAGCTGCTCGTGAATCCCGGCGACGCAGTGGTCGTCGAGTCGCCGACGTACGACCGCACGCTGCTGAACCTGCGCAACCGCGAGGCCGACATCCACATGATCGAGCTGGAGACCGACGGCATCGCCGTCGACGCACTCGAGGACGCCCTGCGCCTCGGGTTGCGGCCCACGCTCGCGCACGTGATCCCGAACTTCCAGAACCCCGCCGGCTACACGCTCAGCGCTCCCAAGCGCGCGAAGCTGCTCGCGCTCGCCGCCGAGTACGAGTTCACGCTGTTCGAGGACGATCCGTACATCGCGATCCGCTTCGAGGGCGAGGGCCTGCCGACGATGTTCTCGCAGGACGAGGCGGGCCGGGTCGTGTACGCGTCGTCGTTCTCGAAGACCGTCTGCCCGGGCATCCGGGTCGGCTACCTGGTCGGCTCGCAGGCGACGATCAAGCAGATCCAGGGGATCGCGACGAACACGTACATCTCGCCGAACATGGTCGCCCAGTCGATCGTCAACCAGTTCTGCCGCTCCGGCCGGATGGACTCCGCTATCGACACCGTGAAGACGGCGCTGCGCGACCGCCGCGACGCGCTCGTCGCGGCGCTCGAGCGCGAGCTGCCGGAGGCGCGCTTCTCGCCGCCGCAGGGCGGCTACTTCATGTGGGTCGAGCTGCCCGAGGACGTCAGCGTCGCGGAGCTCGAGACCGCCGCCAAGGATCGCGGCGTGATCTTCGTCAAGGGCACCGACTTCCTGCTCGAGGGGGGCGAGAACACCCTCCGGCTCGCCTACTCAGGGGTTACGCCCGCGCAGATCGACGAGGGGGTCTCCCGCCTGGCCGAGGCGGCACGGTCGATTGGCGTCGCCGCCTGAGGTCTCCGCCTACGGAGAGCATCCGTCGCAGGTCTGCGAGCTGTTCATGCCCGCCGGCGACGGCCCCCACCCGGTCGCGGTGCTGGTCCACGGCGGGTTCTGGCGCCAGCCCTACGGCCGCGAGCTGGAGGGCGGCCTCGCGCGTGACCTGGCGGCGCGCGGGTGGGCGGCGTGGAACATCGAGTACCGCCGCCTCGACGCGGGCGGCGGCTGGCCGCACACGTTCGACGACGTGGCGGCGGCGATCGACGCGCTCGCCGACCACGGCGATCAGCTCGACCTCGGGCGGGTCGTGGCGATCGGCCATTCCGCAGGCGGCCAGCTCGCGGTGTGGGCGGCCGGGCGGCCGGAGCCGCGCGTGCGCCTGACCGGCGCCGTGTCGCAGGCGGGCGCGCTCGACCTGGACGAGCTCTCGCGGCTCGGCACGTCGCGCGGCGTCGTGAACCTCCTGCTGGGGGGCACTCCGGCCGAGGTGCCGCACCGCTACGACGCCGCCTCGCCGGCCCGGCGGCTGCCGGTCGGCGTCCCGCTGCTGCTCGTCCACGGCGCGCACGACGACGACGTGCCAGAGCACATCTCGCGCGAGTTCGCCGCCGCCGCCTTGGCAGCGGGCGACACGTGCGAGCTTGTCGTGATCGACGACGAGGGCCACTACGAGCACCTGGAGCCCGGCTCACGGTCGTGGAAGGCGGTGGTCGAGTGGCTGCCGAGCTGACGCGCGAGGCCGCCGCCGCGCGCGACGCCGCCGACCCGCTGGCGGGCTTCCGCGAGCGGTTCGTGGTCGCGGATCCGCAGCGGATCTACCTCGACGGCAACTCGCTCGGCCGGCTTCCGGTCGCCACCCGCGATCGGCTGCAGGAGCTCGTGGAGGAGTGGGGCGACCGGCTGGTGACCGCATGGCCGGACTGGATCGACGCGCCGACGCGAGTCGGCGACGCACTCGCCGCCGGTGTGCTCGGAGCGCGTCCGGGCGAGGTCGTCGTTGCCGACTCGACGACCGTGAACCTGTTCAAGCTCTGCTCGGCCGCGCTCGACGCCTACCGGCTGTCGGCGCAGGGCGCCGTCGTAACCGACCGCGACAACTTCCCGACCGACCGCTACGTGCTCGAAGGCCTGGCCGAGCAACGCGGCCTCCAGCTGCGAACGATCGACGCGGACCCGCTCGACGGCCCGCAGCCGGACGACCTCGAGACGGTGCTCGCCGACGGCGCCGTGGCGCTCGTCGTGCTCTCGCACGTCTCCTACCGCTCCGGCGCGCTGGCCGACATGCGCGCGCTCACCGACATCGCCCGCCGCTACGACGCACACGTGGTGTGGGACCTCTCGCACTCGGCCGGCGCGGTCCCGGTCCAGCTGCGCGACGCCGGCGTCGAGCTGGCGGTCGGCTGCACCTACAAGTACCTCAACGCCGGTCCGGGAGCGCCCGCCTATCTGTACGCGGCAGCCGAGGTGCTGCCGCGGCTGCGTTCGCCGATCTGGGGCTGGTTCGGGCAGCGCGACCAGTTCGCGATGGAGCGCTCCTATGACCCGGTCGACGGCATCGGGCGCTTCCTGGCCGGCACGCCGCCGGTGCTCGACCTCGCCGCCGTCGAGGAGGGCGTGAAGCTCACGGCCGAGGCCGGGGTCGAGCGGCTGCGCGAGAAGTCGGTCGCCCTGTGCGAGCTGATCGTCGCGCTGCACGACGCGTGGCTGGCGCCGCTGGGGTTCGAGCTCGGATCGCCGCGCGACCCGGAGCTCCGGGGATCGCACGTGTCACTGCGCCACCCGGAGGCGTGGCCGATCTGCCGCGCCCTGATCGAGCTCGCCGACGTGGTGCCGGACTTCCGCGGGCCGGACTCGATCCGGCTCGGCGTCGCGCCGCTCTACACGCGCTTCGCCGATATCTGGGACGCGCTCGACCGGCTGCGCGGCATCGTCGACCGCGGCGACCAGCGTCAGTTCGACGCGACGCCCGGCCGAGTCACCTAGCGGCCGTATCTCTCCTTGCCGAGCACGAGCTGCTCGGGCAGCGCCGTGCGCGGCGGCGGTGACGGGTCGGCGAGCACGGAGACGGTCTCTGACACGGAGCGCGTGAGCGTGGCGTTGCCGTCGGCGAACGCCACGACGACATGCTCGGCGTCGATCTCGGCGACCTTGCCCTCCTTGCCAGGCGCGAGGCCCTCGTCCTTGAATAGGTGCAGCAGGTCCTCGGCCTCGTTCTCGAACCGCAGCACGGTCACCCGCGCGCCCTGCTCGACGTCGGCCAGCGGCACGCCCTCGATCCGGTTGCCCGGGTTGATCGGATGCCCGTGCGGGCACGTCTTCGCGTCGCCGATCGCGGCCAGCATGCGCTCCTCGAGCTTCGGCGACATCGCGTGCTCGAGTCGCTCGGCCTCCTCATGGACGTCGTCCCAGGGAATCCCGAGGACATCGGTGAGGAAGCGCTCGATCAGCCGGTGGCGGCGAACGATGCCCTCCGCGTGCTCGAGCCCGTTGTCCGTGAACGCGAGCACCTTGTCCGTGCCGCGCGTGACGTAGCCGTCGCGCTCGAGCCGCCCGATCATCTCGTGGACGGTCGGAGCGGACAGCTGCATCGCGCGTGCGACGTTCGCGCCGGTCATCGACAGTCCCGCCTCCTGCAGCCAGAAGATCGTCTGCAGGTACTCCTCTTCGGCGACGGTCGCGTGGTCCTGAGTCATGGCTCTGAGCATATCCTCCGGCCGATGCGGATCGACGTGACGACACGCGCCGTCGTGACCGGCGCCTCACGCGGCATCGGGCGAGCGATCGCGGAGGCACTGGCGGCGCGCGGAGCCGCCGTCGGGCTGCTCGCCCGATCGGCGCAGGAGCTGGACGCGCTGGCGCGCGAGCTCGGCCCGCGCGCGATCGCGCTGCCCGCCGACGTCGGCGATCGCGAGCAGGTGCAGGCTGCCGTCGCGCGCTTCGTCGAGCACGCCGGCGGGCTCGACCTGGTGGTCGCGAACGCCGGCATCGCGCACTACGAGCCGTTCCTCGCCCAGGACGTCGAACGCGTGGAGGCGATGACACGCGTGAACTGGCTCGGGACCGTCTATACGGTCGACGCGGCGCTCGGCCACCTGGTCGACCGCGCGCACGGCCACGTCGTGATCGTGTCCTCCGGCGCCGGGCTGCGCGCGTTCCCGTGGGCGGCCGGCTACGGCGCGACGAAGGCGGCGCAGCGCGGCTTCGCTGAGGCGCTGCGGCACGAGCTGAGCGGCTCCGGCGTGTCGGTGACGACCGTGTTCCCGGGCGAGATCGCCACCGCCCTGCACGCCCACGAGAAGGACTCGCTGCCGGACTGGTACCACGGCGGGGCGAGCGCCGCCGGCGCCGACCGGCTGGCGACGGCCGTGCTGCGCGCGGTCGAGCGCGACCGCCGCGCGGTCTACTACCCGCCGTTCGTCCGCCTGCTCGGGCTCAACGGCCTCGCCCCGCGCGCGACCGACGCGATCCTCCGCCGCCTCCGCGGCGGCACCGTCGCGCCGCGGCGCGACTAAGGGTTGACGCACGAAAACCCTGAGCAATAGGCTCGGTTCTCCATCGTCCTCGTCGGTCCGAGGAGGGGTTGGGTATGAGGCAGCTCCGCTGTTCGGCCGCGCTCATCGCGGTCGCCGTCCTAGCACTCGTCGCGGCGCCGGTGGCTGGCGCGGCTCCTCCAGCAAACGACACCCGGGCGGCGGCTCAGCCACTTGGTGCGCTGCCGGCCTCCGTGACCGGGACGACGGTCGACGCGACGACCGACGCCGATGAGCCGGGCCCGTCCTGCCGCCCCACCGGCGGCTCGGTCTGGTACGCGTTCGACGCCCGCGAGGACCGTCCGGTGGTCGTGGCACTCGACGCCCAGGGCGACCTGGACGCCGTCGTCGACGTGTTCGCGCGCGAGCGCTCGCAGCTGGTGTCCGTCGACTGCGCTCCCACGAACCGGCGCGGAGCGGCTACGCTCGAGCTCGACGCCGAGCGCGGCACGAGCTATCTGATCCGGGTCGCCGCGCTGCCCAACTCCGCGCGCGACCGCTTCGCCCTGCGCGTGGTCGAGCCTGACCGTCCGGCGACGTTCCCAGGCCCGCGGCTGCCGCGCGGCGGGGTGAGCTCGGCGGTCGACCGGATCGCCAACGCGGACGACGCATGGTCCGTTCGGCTGCAGAAGGGCCGGACCTACCGGATCAACTTCGTCAGCACACGCGGGTGCGCGTCCGTCGACCTCTACGCCGGCGAGGGCGGCGACGCGGCGCGATCGCTCCGGTGCGACCGCCACACCGTTTACGTGCCGCCGTCGTCGCGCGTCTACACGCTGCTCGTGCGGGCGCCGCGCGGTTCGCGTGACCGGCTGCCCTACCGCCTACGCGTCGGGCCGGCGGCGGCGGACGACACGGCACCCGGCATCCGGATCGCCAACGACGTGGCAGTGCGCGGAAGGCTGCAGGGCAACGAGCTCGACGCGGTCGACCTGTACCGCTTCTCGCTCACGCGGGCGAGCCGGCTCCGGCTCAGCCTGAGGACCGGCGCCGGATTCGACCTGGCCCTGTACCGCGACTCCGGCGGCCGCCTGGGGTGCGACTGCGGCGACACGGGCTCCAAGGAGACTCGAGCTCCGGGCGGCGCCCGGTCGCTACTTCATCGCCGTCCGCGCCCGCGATGGCGCCGCGGGCCGGTACACGCTTCGTCGCCTGGCGAGGACGATCACCTCGGCGAGCATGCAGGTCGACGGCGAGCGATCGGTCACCGTGGCGCCGGGCCGGACGGTGTCGCTCGCCCTGGTCGTGACGCCGGCGGTCGACGGGCGCGCGGACCTGCTCGTGGAGCGGTTCGACCCGCTCTCCGGGTGGCTGTTCCACGCCGCGTTCCGGCCTGTGGTGAACGGCGGGCAGGCGCGGATCGCCTTCCGGCCTCCGTCCGTCGGTCGTTGGCGCGTTTCCGGCAGCTACCTGGGGACGCGCCGGGCCGCGCCGAGCGAGGGCGGGACCGCCCACTTCAACGTCGAGGAGCCGCTCGAGGATTAGCTTTCCGCGGTGAGCTGCCGCTGGAGCCCCTGCACGCGCTTCTCCGCGAGCCGGATGAACTCGCGCGTGGCGGGCGAGAGGTGGGCGTTGCGGCGCGTGATGAACGCGAAGGTGTCGTACAGCGGCGGGTCGAACGCCACGCCGGAGAGCTTGCGGGCGTAGCCGCGCGTGCGGATCATCGACCGTGACGTGACGGTGTCTCCGAGGCCGCGGGCGCACAGGTCGAGCGCGGCGGTCGAGTACTCGACCTCGATCTGCGGCTCGATCTGCACGCCTGCCTGCTGGGCGCGCTCGCGCAGCTGGCGGCGGGTCGGGTCGTCGATGCCCCAGCGCGCGTCGTAGAGGATCAGCGGCGCGTCGGCGAGGCGCTCGATCGTCATCGGGCGCAGCACATGCTCGGGATCGGCGCTCACGTACAGCAGCTCCTCGCGCATCGCCGGACGGACGTCGAGGCCGCGGTCGTCGACCGGCAGCACCACCAGGCCTGCCTCCAGCCGGCCCTCGCGCACCTCGTCGGCCACCTCGGCGGAGTTCTGGCCGATCGCGCGGACGCGGACGTTCGGATGGCGCGTGCGGAAGTCCTCGACCAGGCCGCCGAGCAGGTAGTGGTGCGCGCTCCCGAAGGTGCCGAAGGCGACCGTGCCGCCGGTGAGGTCGCGCACCTCGCGGACCGACTCGGCGGCGTCCTGCGCGGCTGCCACGGTGCGCTCGGCGTGCGGGCGCAGCAGCCGCCCGGCTTCGGTCAGCTCGAGCCCGCGGCCGGCGCGCGCGAACAGCGGCACGCCGAGCTCGGCCTCGAGCCGGCGGATCTGCTCGGAGAGGCTCGGCTGGGCCATGAAGAGCGACTGCGCAGCCGCCGAGAACGAGCCGTGCTCGACAGCGGCCAGGAAATAGGTGAGCTGCTGAAGCGTCATATAGGCAAAACCTTCTGATGCTCTAGTCAGTCAAGTATACAGCGATGGGTCACATGGTCCGATACTGGTTGCATGATCACTCTCGCCGCACTCGCGCTCCCGCTGGCGGCCCTGCTCGGAATGAAGATCGGTGCCGAAGACCGGCCCGGCTTCGACGAGCGTCGGCCGCTCTCTTAGCGCCTAGCCACTCCTCCCCTCCCCGAGGATCCCTCCGCAGCCCCTGTCGTGTCCCACGGCGGGGGCTTCGTGATTTCCTAGGGGCATGACGCTCCCGCTCGTGCCCCCGGTGCTGCCCCAGCTCGCCCGCTCCGCGAAGACGCTTCCGGGCGGCGACTACAGCTACGAGCCCAAGTGGGACGGGTTCCGCTCGATCGCGTTCGTGGACGGCGACGACGTGTACCTGCAGTCACGCAACGGCAAGCCGCTGAGCCGTTACTTCCCCGAGCTCTCTTTCCCGGCCGGCCGCTATGTGCTCGACGGCGAGATCGTGCTGTTCGACGAGCAGGGCCGGCAGGACTTCGACGCGCTCGGCCAGCGCGTGCATCCGGCGGAGTCGCGGATCAAGATGCTCGCCGAGAAGACCCCGACGCGCTTCATCGCCTTCGACGTGCTCGCCGACGGCGACGAGGTGCTGCTCGACTTGCCCCAGCACGAGCGCCGCACGCGGCTCGAGAAGCTGATCGACGCGCCGGTCGACATCACGCCGGTCGTGTTCGACCCTGCCGGCGCCCAGGACTGGTTGCAGGGCGCCGAAGGCGTGATGGCCAAGGAGCTCAGCGCGCCGTATCGCCCGGGAGAGCGCACCGGGATGGTGAAGATCAAGCGCGTGCGGACGATCGATGCCGTCGTGATGGGCTGGCGGCCCGGCAAGGAGGAGGGCACGGTCGGATCGCTGATCCTCGGCCTGCACGGCGACGACGGCCGACTGCGCGCAGTCGGCCACACCTCCGGCTTCTCGGCGAAGGAGAAGCGCGAGCTGCCGGCGCGGCTGGCGCCATACGAGACCGGCAAGCGCGGGATGGGCGACCCGAGCCGGTGGGCTAACGAACGCGAGCTGGAGTGGATCGAGCTACGGCCGGAGCTGGTCGTCGAGGTCACCTTCGACCACACGAGCAACGACCGCATCCGGCACGGCGCGAAGATCGCGCGCTGGCGTGAGGACAAGCCGCCGGCCGAGTGCCTGACGGATCAGCTGCTCCAGTAGTTACACGATGCGGGGCGACGCCTGCGAGCGGGCCGTGATCTCCTCGGCCTTCATGCGCGCGTCGTTGAGGTCCTGCTGGTGCTCGAGGCCCCACCCGGCGAGCGGGCCGAGCGCGATCAGCAGGTGCTCACCGACGGGCGACAGCTCGTACTCGACGCGTGCCGGGACGCGCGCGTAGACGTGCCGCTCGACGATCCCATCGCGCTCGAGCTGGCGCAGCGTCGCGCTCAGCATCCGGCGGGAGACGCCGTCGATCTGCCGCAGCAGCTCGTTGAAGCGGTGCGTGCCCTCCCCGAGCTGGGCGAGCACGACGACACTCCACTTCGCCGCCAGCACCCCGACAGCGCTCTGCAGCGCCTGTAGCGCCTGCTCGTCGGAGGTCGGAAACGGTGCGGGGATCGGAGCGCTGGCCATGGGCGTCGAGGATGACATGTCCTTCGGCGCAGAACTGTGTCAGTCAGGTCGCGCGCGTGACGGCTGCACGCGCTTCGGCTCGCCCGGTTGCTTGGCGAAATGGGGCGGCCAGGGCGCGTCGCCGAGGCCGCGCTCCTCGTCCGCCTGCGACAGCGCGAGCAGGCCGTCGAGCGAGCCGGGATGGTCGTCGATGTCGGCCGACGGGTCGCCGCGCTCGGCCAGCCGCGCCGGCACGGTGCGGAGTGTGAAGTCGCCCGGCTCGCAGTCGGCGACCTCGTCCCATTCGAGCGAGCACGCGACGCGCGCGTCGACCACCGGCCGCACGCTGTAGGCGCTCGCCACGGTGTGGTCCTTGGCGTTCTGGTTGTAGTCGACGAACACCGACCCGGGCGGGCGCTCCTCCTTCCACCACTTCGACGTCGCCACGCCCGGCCCGCGGCGCTCGACCTCGCGCGCGAGCGCGAGTGCCGCGCGCCGCACGGTCGGGAAGTCCCACTGCTGGTGGATCCGCACGGGGATGTGCATCCCGCGCGAGCCGGAGGTGTGCGGGTAGCCGCGCAGCCCGTGCTCGTCGAGCACGTCGCGCGCGAGCAGCGCGACCTGCCGGACGGCATCCCACGACGCGCCCTCGGTCGGGTCGATGTCGACTCGCAGCTCGTCGGGATGGTCGAGGTCCGAGCGCCGGACGGGATGCGGGTTCCAGTCGATGTTGCCGAGCGAGACGCCCCACACGAGGTGGGCGGCGTCCACGGGCACGAGCTCCTCGGCACTGCGACCGGAGGGGAACGTGAGCACCGTCGTCTCGATCCAGTCGGGCCGCTTGGCCGGTACGCGCTTCTGGTAGAAGGGCTCGGCCTCGATCCCGCCCGCATAGCGTTTGAGGACGGTCGGCCGCTCGCGCAGGTGGACGAGGATCGCGTCCGCGACCTCGACGTAATAGCGCGCCAGATCGCCCTTCGTGACCCCGGCCTGCGGGAAGTAGACCTTGTCCGGGTTCGAGAGCTTCACCTCGTGGCCCGCCAGCTCGAAGATCTGATGCTCGGTCTTCGCCACCGGTCAAGCCTGACAGGATGCGCGCCCATGGCTGTTCCCGAACGCCCCGTGCTCGTCGCTCCCGACTCCTTCAAGGGAACGTTCCGCGCCTCCCAGGTCGCGGGCGCGATCGGCCGCGGGCTCGAGCGCGCGGGATTGATGCCGCCTGACCTGTGCCCGGTCGCCGACGGCGGCGAGGGCACGATGGACGCACTCCTGCCGGGCCTGGGAGGCGAGATCGTCGCGGCCGCCGCGCACGACCCGCTGGGCCGCGAGTTGCGCGGCTGCTTCGGCCTCGTCGAGGACGGCGGCACGGCGATCGTCGAGACCGCGACGGCGAGCGGCCTGAGCCTCGTCGCCGAGAGTGAGCGCGACGCGTGGGCCGCATCCACCTACGGCACCGGCGAGCTGATCGCCGCCGCCGCGCAGGCGGGCGCGGCCGTGATCATCGTCGCGGTCGGCGGCTCGGCCACCAGCGACGGCGGCGCCGGGGCGCTGGAGGCGATCGAGGAGGCCGGCGGACTCGGTGGCGCGCGCCTGGTTGTGCTGTGCGACGTGCGCACGCCGTTCGAGGACGCCCCGAAGGTGTTCGGGCCGCAGAAGGGCGCCGATCCGGAGATGGTGGGACGGCTCGAGGAGCGGCTCGCGGCACTCGCCGGGCGCTGGCCGCGCGACCCGCGCGGCGTGCCGATGACCGGCGGCGCCGGCGGCCTCTCCGGCGGCCTGTGGGCCGTCCTCGGCGCCACGCTCGAGCCGGGCGCGCCGTGGGTGCTCGACGCGCTCGACTTCGACGACCGCATGCGCGCCGCGCGCGCCGTCGTCACCGGCGAGGGCAAGCTCGACGAGCAGACGCTTCAGGGCAAGCTCGTGGGCGAGATCGGCACCCGCGCGCGGCAGTCCGGCGTGCCGCTGCACGCGATCGTCGGCACCGACGCGCTCGACGCCTTCGGCAAGCGGATGATCGACCTGATGCGCGTGATCGAGGCGACCGACCTCGCCGCGCTCGAGGCAGCCGGCGAGGCCCTCGGCCATGAACTGGCCGAGGGCCGCGCCTAGCGCCTAGAAGCGAACCTGCGTCTGCGCGTTCAGCGTGTCGTACTGGTACTTGTCGGCGCCCTTGACCTTCGGGTCGTCGAGCTTGAACACGTCGAATCCGCGCTGGATCTCAGATCCGTAGATGTAGCCGTTGTAGAAGTACGACGACCAGAAGCCGCCGAGCACGAGCCGAGTCGGATCAATCGGGCCGCGATCGAACCAGGCCAGCTCCTTGACCTTCTTCGGGTTCGTCCAGTCGATGACGGACACGCCGCCCTGGTACCACGACTGGATCAGGATGTCGCGACCCTTCTTGTTCGGGATCAGGTTCCCGTTGTGGGCGACGCAGTTCTCCTGGTTGGTCTGCGTCCGCGGGATCTTGAAGTAGCTCAGGAATCGCGGGTTGGCCGGGTCGGTGATGTCATAGATCGCGTCCGCACCCTTGCGGGGACCGACGGTCGGGTTGCACTCCGGGCCTGAGCCGCCGCCCTTCTCGTCCGTGAACAGCACCTTCGTGCCGTCGTTGCTGATTGTGGCGCTGTGCCAGAACGCGAAGTTCGTGTCCTCGACGGACGAGAGCACCTTCGGCTTGACCGGGTTGCGAATGTCGAGGATCACGCCCTCGCCCGTGCACGCGCCTGCCGCCAGGCCAATCTCCTGGTAGACGGTGATGTCGTGGCAGCCGGTGGTCGGCCGCAGCGTGCCGGTCGAGCCATCGTTGCCGCCGTCCGGGAACAGCTTCGGCTCGGCGACGACACGTGCGTTGGCCGGGTTGCGCTTCGGGATCGACACGACCGAGATCTGATCGTGGCCGGTCGGCGACGTGTCGTCGCAGAGGTAGCGGCCCGTGCCGGTGTCATACGACTGCACGTAGATGATCAGACGGTCGCGCTCGGGCAGCACCGTGTGCGTGTGCGAGCCGCAGTCTGTGCGGACCGAGGCGACGTACCGCGGGTTGTACGGATTACGGACGTCGAAGATCTTCAGGCCCTCCCAAGTGGAGGGATCCCCCGGTGTAGTCGTCGCCTCGCTCGCGCACGAGTCGTTCGTGCGGCGCGAGTCGGTCGAGGTGACGAGGATGCCGTCATTGACCGTGACGTCGTTCTGCGAGCCGGGGCAATGGATCGTCGACGCGAGTGCCGGCGTCTGCCCGTCCCGCACGTCCCAGATCTGGACGCCGTCGTAGTTGCCGCCGAACGCGTAGCCGTTCTCGAACGCAAGGTCCGAGTTGAAGTCGCCCTCTGTCTCGAACGGTGCCGTCTTCGGCGTGTTCGAGAGAAGCGCGAGGTTGTCGGTTCCATCCTGCTCGCCGGCTGCCAGCGTGGCGCCGGAGTCGTCGAAGCCGTCGATGGCGGCCTCGCTCGTGCAGCCGTCGGATTCGGCTCCCCAGTTCACCCACTCCGCCGCCGGCGCGCCGTAGAACGCGCTGGTTACCGCACACTCCTCAGGGTGGGCACCGGCCGAAGCCGGTACGAGGGCTACGACGCCGGTGACGGCCGTCGCGGCCAGAAGTTGACGCACCCGCCGTGCGCTCATCACTGCCTCCTGTTCCAATGGCGCCCTCCCGAGGCGCCGTTGAGCGGCATGATAACCGGATGCCGGCCCGGCCCCACCTCTCGATCCCTGCTCCGGGGTCACGGCGCGCCGTCGTGATCGGTGCCGGGTCGTTCGGCACCGCGGTCGCGGTGCTGCTCGCACGCGGCGGGTTTCGCACGACGCTGCAGACGCGCACGCCCGAGCAGGCCGAGCGGCTGGAGGCCGATCGCGAGAACCGCGAGTACCTGGCCGGCGTGGAGCTGCCGCGCGAGCTGCGGATCGAGCCGATGTCGGCGGGCCTGTCGCGCGCCGACTACGTGTTCCTCGGCGTGCCGTCGCGCGGGCTCGACGAGGTGATCGCCGGCCTCGAGCCGGCCGGCCTCGGGCGCAAGACCCCCGTGATCTCTCTCGCCAAGGGCCTGGTGCCGCCCAACGGGCTGGCGCCGACGACGCTGCTCTCTCAGGCGCTCGGCGCGAACCGGGTCGCGTGCGTCGGCGGGCCGGCTCACGCGCGCGAGATGGTGACGGAGGGCGCGGGCCTGGTGGCGGCGAGCGCGGACACGCGGCTGGCGCTGACGATCGCCGACGTGTTCATGCGCGCCGGTGTCGTGTGCGAGCAGTCGAGCGACCCGGTCGGAGTCGAGCTGTCGGGGATCGCCAAGAACGCCGCTGCACTTGCGGCCGGTGCGACCGAGGCGCAGGGCATGAACGCGGCGGGCGCCGCCGCGGGCCACATCTTCCTCGAGGTGTGGCGGTTCGCCGAGCTCCAGGGCGGCCGCCCCGAGTCGATGATCGGGCTCGCCGGCACGGGCGACCTCGTGGCCACCGCGCTCGCGCCGCAGAGCCGCAACCGGCGGGCCGGCGAGCTGCTCGCCGAGGGCGTGCCGGCGGCCGAGATCCCGGCGCGGATCGGCCAGGCGGTGGAGGCGCTCGACATGGTGCCGCTGCTGGCCGCGGCGCTCGAGGCGGCCGACGTCGAGGCGCCTGTCACGCATGCGCTGAACCGGTTGATCGCGGGCGAGCTGCCGCTCGACGACTGGGTCGCGCAGGTGCGCGCGACCGTTCCGCAGCCCGCCCGCTTCGACAGCGGCGCGGCGTGGCGGCGATGGTGGTGGCGGACGCGCACGCGTCTGCGGCGGACCAGCGCGTGACCCCACTGGCGGTGCTGTTCGACCTCGACGGCGTGCTGGTCGACTCGCGCACCGCGATCGTGCGCTGCATCGAGCACGGCCTGCGGGAGAACGGCGTACCGGTGCCATCGGTGTCCGAGCTCGAGGGATGGATCGGGCCGCCGCTGATCGACAACTTCGCACGGCTGGCCGGGCCGGAGCGGGCAGAGGCGTGCTTGACTTCCTACCGCGAGCGCTACGTGCACTCGAGCCTCGTCGAGACCACGGTCGTCCCAGGAGCCCTCGAAGTAGTCGCCGCCGTTGCCACGCGCGTGCCGGTGGCGGTCGCGACGAGCAAGCCGCACGCGTTCGCCGAGCCGCTGTGCGAGCGCCTCGGCTTCTCGCCTCACCTGCAGGCGATCACCGGCCCCGACCTCGACGCGCCGGAGGAGATCAAGGCCGTCACGGTCACGCGTGCACTCGCCGCGCTCGGCCTCGAGCCCGGCGCGGACGCGCCGCTCGTCGGCGACCGCCGCCACGACGCCGAGGCCGCCCACGCGAACGGGATTCCCTGCGTCGGCGTCCTCTGGGGCATCGGCGACGAGGCCGAGCTCCGCGCCGCCGGAGCCGACCCGATCGTGGCGTCCCCGGCCGACCTCCCAGCGGCCCTGAATCTCGTAAGGGGTCAGACCCCCTTACGACGAGGGTCAGACCCCCTTACGGACGGTCGCCGCGGATTTGCAGGGAGAACTCGGCTCCTCCGCCGTTTGCGTTCGCAGCGGTGATCGTGGCGCCGTGCTGCTCGGCGACCTGGCGGACGATCGCGAGGCCGAGGCCGGTACCCGGACGGCTGCGGGCGTCGGCGCCGCGGTAGAAGCGGTCGAAGACGTGCGGCAGGTCGACCGGCGCGATGCCGCTGCCGTGATCGCGCACGCGGACTCCCTCGACGCCGGCGTGA
The DNA here is from genome assembly GCA_963792385.1 of uncultured Solirubrobacteraceae bacterium. Classification (GTDB taxonomy): domain Bacteria; phylum Actinomycetota; class Thermoleophilia; order Solirubrobacterales; family Solirubrobacteraceae; genus DASSUW01. The sequence goes on from CAWBVZ010000009.1 coordinate 16,865, forward strand.
ACCTCGACGAGCGGGCTGTGGCGCGCGGCGTTGTCGAGCAGGTTGTTGATCGCCCGCGCCAGCCGGTCGGGAACACCTTCGACCACCGCAGGCGAGAGCTCGGCCCGGAACTCCACGTCCGGCGCGTGCCGCTGTGCGCGCTCGATCGCCTCGGCGACCAGCGCGTCGAGCCGCACATCCTCGAGCGCCGGGCTCGGCTGGTCCCTGCGCGCGAGCTCGATCAGGTCGGCGACGAGCGCGCTCAGCTCCTCCGCCTGCGCCTGCACGTCGGCGATCACGCGTGCTCGCTCGGCCGGCTCCGGATCGCTCTCGGCCAGCACCTCGATGTTCGTGCGCAGCGACGTCACGGGCGTGCGCAACTCGTGCGAGGCGTCTGCCACCAGTTGCCGCTGCGCGGCGAGCGAGCCCTCCAGCGTGTCGAGCATCGCGTTGAACCGGGAGGCCAGCTCGCCCACCTCGTCCTGGCTCGTGACCTCGATCCGGCGCCCGAGGTCCTCGGTCTGCGCGATGTGCCGCGCCGCCTCGGTCACGCGCACGACCGGCGCCACGAGGTGGCGGGCGGCGAGCCGGCCGAGCACGGCCGCGAGCGCGATCCCGCCCAGCACGACGGCCAGCAGCACCCAGCGCAGCCGCGCCAGCACCGAGTCGGTCGACTCCAGCGAGCGCGCGAGCTGGATCGCCCCGCCACCCTCGAGCGGCGCCGTGAGGACGCGCACGTGATCGCCCGCCACGTCAACGTCAGAGAGGAACTCGTCCTCCGCACCC
>CAWBVZ010000010.1:0-36536 GCA_963792385.1 uncultured Solirubrobacteraceae bacterium
GGCGCTGCAACGACACCCGGGAAAGGCAGGACGAGGCGGGGCGAGACGAGTTCGTCGAGTGGCGGGCTAAGCCGCCGCAATCCCGCTGGGCGAGCGGGATGCGGCACCACAGCGAAGCGCGCCCGAGAGGATTCGAACCTCTGACCTTCGGTTCCGTAGACCGACGCTCTATCCAGCTGAGCTACGGGCGCAGGGCGCGGCAATGCTAGCCGCCAGCGGAGAGGGCGGGATTCGAACCCGCGATGGAGCTTTCCGCCCCATACTCGCTTAGCAGGCGAGTGCCTTCAGCCACTCGGCCACCTCTCCGGATGGCGGACCGCGCTGAGGCGCAGTGTAGTGTCAGGCCACGCCTCGGCGCCCGAGGCGGTCGAGCTCTTCGAGCGACTGACCGGCGCCCGAGGCGACGCAGGTCAGCGGCGCGTCGGCGATGTGACCGGCATGCCGGTCTCGCGGTGGACGCGCTCGGAGAAGCCGCGCAGGAGCGCGCCGCCGCCGGCCAGGACGATGCCGTGGCGGGCGATGTCGGCCGCCAGCTCGGGCGGGGTCTCCTCGAGCGTGTCGTGGACCGAGGCCATGATGTCGGCCAGCGGCGCGTCGATCGCGCGGCGGACCTCCTCGCTCGCCCAGCTCGAGCTCGCGCGGGAGGCCGGACATCAGGTCGCGGCCGCGGATGCGGGTCGAGAGCTCCTCGCTCGAGGTCGGACGCCGAGCCGACCGCGAGCTTGATCGCCTCGGCGCTCTGCGAGCCGATCGCCATCCGGTGCTCGAGCCGGATGTAGTTGGTGATCGCGTCGTCGAGGTCGTAGCCGCCGACGCGCAGCGAGCGCGAGACGACGATGCCGCCGAGCGAGATCACGGCGACCTCGCTGGTGCCGCCGCCGACGTCGACGACCATGCGGCCGACCGGCTCGGCGATCGGCAGGCCGGCGCCGATCGCGGCGGCGAGCGACTCCTCGATCAGGTGCACCTCGCGCGCGCCCGCGGACAGCGACGCCTCCTCGACCGCGCGGCGCTCGACGTCGGTCACGCCCGAGGGCGCGCACATGACCAGGCGCGGGCGGCTGAAGCGGCTCGGCAGCACCTTGCCGACGAACACGCGCAGCATCGCCTCGGTGACCTCGAAGTCGGCGATCACGCCGTGGCGCAGCGGCCGGTCGGCGGAGATCGTCGCGGGCGTGCGGCCGATCATCAGCTGGGCGTCGGCGCCGACCGCGTGCACCTCGCCGGTGCGCTGGTCGATCGCCACGACCGACGGCTCCGACAGCACGATCCCGCGCCCGCGCACGTAGACGACCGTGTTCGCCGTGCCGAGGTCGATCGCCATGTCGCCGACGCCGCGGAGCGAGGAAAACGACCAGCGACGGCGGGAGTGCGACCGGAAGACCCGGCGTGACGACGACGGCATTCCGGACCACGAAAGCACATGGGGGCGATGTAACGTCTGTGACATGCCCGACGCAACGACCTTTGCACTGTTCGCTGCGGCGAGCCTCGCGTTCCTCGCGATCCCCGGACCGTCCGTCTTCTACATCGTCACGCGCGGTCTCGCGCAGGGCCGCCGCGCCGGGATCACGTCGATGCTGGGCGTCCAGGGCGGAGGCTTGGTGCACGTCGTGGCGGCCGCCTTCGGGGTGTCGGCGCTGATCGCGTCCTCGGCCACAGCGTTCACCGTCGTCAAGTACGCGGGCGCGGCGTACCTCGTGCTCCTCGGGGTGCGCAAGCTGCTCGCGCGCGACGACGGCGACGGTGGCGAGCCCGGCCCCGTTGACTCGGCATCCGGCTCGCGGCTGTTCTGGCAGGGCGTGGTCGTGAACGTGCTCAACCCGAAGACCGCGCTGTTCTTCCTCGCGTTCCTGCCGCAGTTCGTCGACCCCGAGGCCGGACCGGTCGCGCCGCAGATGCTCGTGCTCGGGACGCTGCTCGTCGGCCTCGGCGTGCTCAGCGACGGGACCTACGCGCTGCTCGCCGCGCGCGCCGGGCAGAGCCTGCGCCGCGCCGCCGCGCGCCGCCGCCGGCTGGAGCGAGTCAGCGGCGGCGTGTTCGTCTGTCTCGGCGTCGTCGCCGCGCTCGCGGGCGAGCCGCGCAGCAGCTCATGAGCCGCTGAGGAACTGGCGCAGGACGGCGGCCAGCTCGGCGGGCGCCTCCTCGGCCATGTGGTGCCCGCTGTCGATCCGCGCGCCGCGGAGATCGTCCGCCCACGCGCGCCAGATCGCGAGCGGGTCGCCGTACAGCTCCTCGAGGTCGTCGTGGATCGACCAGGCCAGGAGCGTCGGGCAGGCGATGCGGCGGCCGACGGCGCGGTCCGCCTCGTCGTGCTCGCGATCGATTCCGAGCCCCGCGCGGTAGTCCTCGCACATCGCGTGCACCGTCTGCGGGTCGTGGATCGCGCGGCGAAAGTCGGCGAACGCCTCCTCGCCCATGTGCCCCGGCCCGGCCGTGTACCAGGCGTCGGGATCGGCGGAGATCACCCGCTCGGCCGGCTTGTCCGTCTGGCCGAGGAAGAACCAGTGCCACCAGCTCGCGGCGAAGCGGGCGTCGCAGCGGTCGAGCGACTCGGCGATCGGGATCGCGTCGAGCACCGCCAGCGCGGTCACCGCGTCGGGGTGGTCCATCGCCGTCCGGAACGCCGCGCAGGCGCCGCGATCGTGCCCGGCGACCGCGAACCGCTCGTGCCCGAGCGCGCGCATCAGCGCCACGAAGTCGCGCGCCATCGCGCGCTTGGAATACGGCTCGTGGTCGTCCGTCGTGGGCGGCTTGGACGATTCGCCGTAGCCGCGCAGGTCCGGGCACACGACGGTGTGCTCGCTCGCCAGCAGCGCCGCGACGCGGTGCCATGTGACGTGCGTGCGCGGATGCCCGTGCAGGAGCAACAGCGGCGGCCCGTCGCCGCCGTGGCGCACACGCAGCACCGCCTCGCCGACGTCGACCCGCTCGAGCGTGAAGCCTTCGAACACCCCGCGCTCCTGCCCAGCGGCGACGGATTGCAATCGGACTGCCATCATGAGCGCCGCCTCGGAGGGGTGCCGGAGCGGTTGAACGGGGCGGTCTTGAAAACCGCTGATCCGGGTCCACCGGATCCGTGGGTTCGAATCCCACCCCCTCCGCTGCCACGCCTGCCAGAACTGAGTGATCACGCGCCTTGCGCTCCCGCGAGTGCGCGTCTAGGTTCGGCGGGCCATGCGGTTCGCGGTCCATCTGGGTACTGCTGTGCTCGCGAGCGCGGTTGCGCTGGCCGGCTGTGGCGACTCGGGCGACGGCGATGACACCGGTTCGACCGCCACGCCGGCTGAGACGGCGACCGCCACGCCGAGAGCGAAGAGAACCGGCGACATCGAGCAGCCGGGGAGTGGGGCGCGGGGGTCAGAAGCGGACGCTTTGAAGGCGCTGTCGGTCCATGCCGACAAGCTCGCGCGCGACGATGAGCTCTCGGGCGCGGTTTTGGTCGCCAAGGACGGGCGGGTGTTGTTCAGGCGCGCCTACGGGCTGGCCGACCGCAAGCGACGAGTCCCGAACACGCTCCGAACGCGCTTTCGCATCGGGTCGATGAACAAGATGTTCACCGCGGTCGCGATCCTCCAGTTGGTCGAGGCCGGCAAGGTCAAGCTCAACGCTCGCCTCGGCGCATACCTCCCTGACTACCCCAACCGCGAGGTCGCCACCAAGGTCACCATCCATCAGCTCCTGACGCACACGGGTGCCACCGGCGATATCTTCGGCCCCGACTTCGATGAGCATCGCAAGGAGCTTCGCGCGCTCGCCGACTACGTGAAGCTGTACGGCAAGCGGGAGCTTGAGTACGAGCCGGGCAGCTTCTGGACTTACAGCAACTATGGGTTCATTCTGCTCGGCGCCGTGATCGAGACGGTGTCCGGGCAGAGTTACTACGACTACGTGCAAGAGCACGTCTACGCGCGTGCGGGGATGACCAGGAGCGGTTCCCTGCCCGAGACCCGGGCGGTTCCGGACCGGTCGATCGGATACACGAAACCGCAGGGCACGACCACGTGGGCCCCGAACACCGACACGCTGCCTTATCGCGGAACCTCGGCGGGTGGCGGGTACGCGACCGTCGGAGACCTCGCACGGTTCGCGCACGCGCTGCTGCGCCACAAGCTGCTCGGCCCCGACTCCACAAGGCGGCTGCTCGCCGGAAAGACCGAGCCCTTGAGGGAGATCGGCGGCAGATACGCGTACGGATTCTTCGATACCCGAGGCGCGGGCGGAAACGGCTGGGTCGGCCACGGAGGCGGCGCACCGGGCATGAGCGGGGATCTGCGGATCTATCCGAAGTCCGGTTACGTGGTTGCGGTGCTGACGAACCTCGATCCTCCGGCCGCAGACCAGATCACCGAGTATCTCGACGGCCGCCTGCCGCAAGAGCGATAGCGCCGGCGCCCGACGGCGACTTCGGCTTCGAGCTCGATCAGAACTCGGTCGGCTGGGTCGGAGGGATTGCTCGCGCCGCTGAGCAATCAAACCCTGCCGTCCGCGGCCTCGCCGAGCAGGCGCTCGACGAGCACGCAGTCCTTCCACTCGCCGTCGAGGCGCCCGTGGCGGCGCTGGATCCCGACCTCCTCGAACCCGGCCGCCAGGTGCGCGGCGCGGCTGGCGGCGTTGTCGGTGAACAGGCGGCTCGTGAGCTTGTAGAGCCCGGCGGCCTCGGCGGCGTCGCACAGCTCGGCGAGCAGGAGGCGACCGAGCCCGCGGCCGCGCGCCGACCGCGCCACGTACACCCCATGCTCGCCGACGCCTGAGTACACGCAGCGGTCCGAGTACGGCGACACGCGCGCGAAGCCGAGGACCGTCCCGTCGTCGGGACCGGCGACCAGGAACGGCAGGCCGTCGTCCAGCCAGGCCGCGACCTCGCCCGGCTCGCGCGGGCGCGTCTCGAACGTGGCGACGCGATCGGCGATCCCCTCGTTGTAGATCGCGGCGATCGCCGTGACGTCGTCGTGGCGCGCGGGCCGGATACGGTCCATGCCGAGACAGGATGACCGACCACCCGTTCGACACCGACACGCGCGTCGAGCCGCTCGCGGAGGGCACCTACGGGGCCAACCTCACCGACCGCTGGAACGCGCTCGCCGGTGTTCCCAACGGCGGCTACCTGCTCGCGGTGTGCCTGCAGGCGCTACGGCGCGAGCTGCCGTTGCCGGATCCGTTCGTGGCATCCGCGTCATACCTGCGCCCGGGCCTGGTCGGGCCGGCCGAGATCCACACCGAGGTCGTGCGGGCCGGGCGCCGGGTCGCGACCGGCGAGGCGCGGCTCGTGCAGGACGGGAAGGAGATCGTGCGCGTGGTCGCCACCTTCGGCGACCTCGCCGGCGCGAACGGGCGCACCGAGGTGCGCGCGCAGCCGCCACAGCTGCCGCCGCCGGACGACGCGCTCGACCTGCTGGAGCGCGGCGCGCTACCCGACGTGACGATCACCGAGCGGTTCGAGTATCGCTGGGCGTCGCCTCCGGGCTGGGCGCAGGGCCGCCCCACGGGCGACGCTGAGCTTGCGTTCTGGATGCGCTTCCGCGGCGGCCGCGAGGTCGATTCGCTCGCGCTGACGATGGCGGTGGACGCCGCCGCGCCGGCCGTGCTGGAGCTTGGCGTGCACGGCTCGGCGACGATCGAACTGACGGTGCACGTGCGGGGGCGACCGGCTCCGGGCTGGCTCGCCTGCCGGGCCGTGACGCGCTACGTGATCGACGGCTACCACGAGGAGGACTTCGAGATCTGGGACTCCACCGGCCGCCTCGTGGCCCAGTCGCGGCAGTTCGCGCTGCTTGCGGGATGAGCGCTCTAGCCGATTTCCGCAGCATGCGGGATGACCCACTCGAAGGGGTTGACCGGCGCGGGCACTGGGTCTTGCATCAACCCGTGGTGCACCCGCCACGGCAGATCTACGCCAGTGCCGCCCACCGCCGCAGCGGCCGCCGCTGGACGCGGCGCCACCGGCACACGTGGCTGCCAGGAATCCTGCTGACCGGCGCCGCCGGCGTCGTGCTCGCCGCAAGCGAGATGCTGCGCAGCATCGGCTGATGCCGCTGGCGCGCATCGCCGGTGCGACGGTCGTCGCCGCGGTCGTCGCGGTGGTCGCGAACCTGCTCCTGCGCGCCGTCGCGGTCGCGGTGTTCGACATCCCGCAGCCGGAGTTCGAGCCGCTGCAGGTGCGCGCGGTCGTCACATCGACGGCCGGCGGCGTGATCGCCGCCGGCGTCGTGTTCGCGGTCGTGGCGCGGTTCGCCCGCGACCCGGTGCGCGTGTTCGTCATCGTCGCCGCGGTCGCGCTCGTGCTGTCGCTGTGGGCGCCGATCTCACTCGGCATCGCCGATCCGCCGGAGAACCCGGGGACGGACGCCGGCTCGATCGGCACCCTGATCGTGATGCACGTCGTCGCGGCCGCGATCGCGGTGACCGCGCTCGTCAGCCGCCGTTGAACGGCCGCACGAGCGGGTTGGTGCTCGCGTAGAGGCCGTCGGGGTTCGGGTTCCAGATCCAGACGTGCAGGGTCACGAGGTCCGGATGCCAGAACACGAACGGGGAGCCGCTCTCGGGCGACGTCGGCTTGCAGTCATCCTCGGAGGACGCAGGCGAGAAGGTTCCGTCGTCGTAGTGACAGGCGGCGGGGAAGGAGCCGTACCGGGCGCCCTTGAGCGGCGGGTGCTTCGGCTTCTTCGGGAACACCCACTCGAGCGCGCCGAGCTGGTACTTCCCGTCGCGCCGCGTGTAGACGAGGATGTGCGGCTTCGTCACGTCGAATCCGCTGATGTTCGGATTGAGGTAGTGGAACCCCATGTCCTTCATCATCGGGGTGATGATGCGGTAGCCGTCCGCCTTCGCCAGGTCGAGGCCCGAGACGTACGGGGCGGTCGCGACGCGGGCGCGGGCCAGCTTGCGCGCCAGCCCCCGATCGAATTTTCCCGCTGCACGGTGGTGGCCGGCGTTGGTGCCTGTGTACGCCGATGAGCCGGCGGACTGCGCCACACCCCAGACTGCGAATGAGACCAGCGCGGCTGCGAAGGCGGCGCGGGCCGTGGTCTTGATGGTCATGCGGCGACGCTACGGGCGGCTCCACGCCCGGGCATCGGCGTCACAACCCATCTTCCCGGTGCCGCCTACCTATCTTTAGCCGAGCACGAGGACCAGCACGACGGCGACGATCACGAACACGCCGAGCAGCGCGGACGCCGCGATCGCCTGCGGCTGGTTCGCCCAGAACCCCGGGCGCGCGCGATCGCGCGAGTGGCGGCCCTCGGGCGGTGTGCCGGTCCAGTCGTCGTCGTCGTCGGCCATCAGCGGATCTGCCTCCCCGAAATCGCGCGCGCCACGACCAGGCGCTGGATCTCCGATGTGCCCTCGAAGATCGTGTAGATCTTCGCGTCGCGGTGCATCCGCTCCACCGGGTATTCGCGGGTGTACCCGTTGCCGCCGAGGATCTGGATCGCGCGCTCGGTCGCCCACACGGCGACCTCGCCGGCCTTGAGCTTGGACATCGAGCCCTCGGCGTTCTCGAACGTGCGGCCGCTGCGGCCCATCCACGCTGCGCGCCACACGAGCAGCCGCGCGGCGTCGATCTCCATCTTCATGTCGGCGAGCATGAACGCGATCGCCTGGTTGTCGATGATCGGGCGGCCGAACTGCTCGCGCTCGCCTGCGTAGTCGAGCGCGAACTCGTAGGCCGCACGCGCGACGCCGATCGCCTGCGCGCCGACGGTCGGGCGGGTCGCCTCAAACGTCTGCATCGCCGCCTGCCCGCGCGACGCCGCGCCCTCGCGCGCGCGGGCCAGGCGCGCGTCGAGCTTCTCCTTGCCGCCGAGCAGGCACGAGCCGGGGACGCGCACGTCGTCGAGGAACACGTCCGCCGTGTGCGAGGCGCGCAGGCCGTGCTTCTTGACCTTGGTGCCCATTGTCAGGCCGCGCGTGCGCGGCGGCACGATGAACGCCGCCTGGCCGCGCGAGCCGAGGTCGCGGTCGACCGACGCGACGATCACGTGGATGCCGGCGATGCCGCCGTTGGTTGCCCACGCCTTCTGGCCGTTCAGCACCCACTCGTCCTTGGCCTCGTCGTACACCGCGCGCGTGCGCAGCGAGGAGACGTCGGAGCCGGCGTCGGGCTCGGAGACGCAGAAGGCCGCGACCGCCGGCTCGGACTCGGTGCCGAAGCACTGCGGGATCCACTCGCCCGCCTGCTCGCCGGTGCCCTGGCCGAAGATCGCCGCGGCCGTCAGCGCGGTGCCCATGATCGCCATGCCGATCCCGGCGTCGCCCCAGAACAGCTCCTCGTTGACGATCGGCAGCGTCAGGCCGGTCTCGTCGGAGTAGAACTGCGCCAGCGCCTCGAAGCCGTAGAGGCCGATCTTGGTCGCCTCGGCGATGATCGGCCACGGCGTCTCCTCGCGCTCGTCCCACTCGGACGCGGCCGGGCGCACGACCTGCTCGGCGAAGCCGTGCACCCAATCGCGGATGTCGCGCTGATCCTGCGAGAGCTCGAGCGAGAACGGCGTCTCGGTAACGGTGGCGGCTTCCATGCCGAAGATGCTAGGCGCCGCCGTGCGTTATACGCGCCGATCCGTGGTCGTCGTCGTCGCGGGCTCCTCCACGCGCTCGTCGCGCTCGAAGCGGCCGTTGCGGGTCGCGTCGCGGTCGTCGACCACGACCTCCTCGCGCTTGGGGCCGACGCGCGGCAGCATCGCGACGATCAGCAGCGCCACCGCCGCAACGCCCAGGACCAGCTCGGTCGCGCGGTTGGCCGCGAAGACGCCGAGCACGTCGGTGCCGTCGATGATCGCGATCACGGCGCCGGCGCCCAGCGCCAGGCCGACGATCATCGCGATCGCCTTCGCGCTCCAATGCATCGTCGCGCTGATCAGCAGGAGCACACCGGCGCCGGCGAACGCCAGCCAGGTCCAGCCGTTGCCCTCGATGCCGAGGAACGTGCCGCCGTTGACGTCGCCGTCCGGCGCTGCAGTCGTGAAGTCAGTCGAGCCCATCAGCAGGCCGAGAATGCCGCCTGCGAGCAGCACGGCTCCAATGATGCCTACCGGCCCCTTGGCCAGCGAAACGCCCTTGGTACGCATGATCTCCGCTCCCTTTTTGGTGCTTGGGAACCATGGTTCCCGCGCGAGCGCTATGGCATGCGCTACTCGGCCGCAGGCGGCTCGGACTCCGGCAGCCCCGGCAGCGGCGCGTCGTCCTCGTCGAGGTCGGCCGGCGGGCCGAGCGGCTGGTCGTCGACCTCCGGGTCACCGTTCCCGGGCGGCGGCGGCGCAGCCGGGATGTCGGGGTCGTCCGGGGTGATCGGCGTCTCGCGCTCGGTCATGCCGCGTCCCCTACCCGGAGCAGCTCTGGCGCACCCCACGCCTGTAGCGCCTCCGGCACCGCCACGGTGCCGTCGTCGCGCTGGCCGTTCTCCAGCAGCGCGATCAGGTGGCGCCAGGTGACCGCGGTGCCGTTGAGCGTGTGCACGTGGTGCGGCTTGCCGTCGTCGCCGCGGTAGCGGATGTCGAGCCGGCGTGACTGGAAGTCGGTCGTGTTCGAGGTCGACGTGACCTCGCGGTACTGGTCCTGGCCGGGCATCCACGCCTCGAGGTCGTACTTCTTCGCGGCCGAGGCGCCGAGGTCGTCGGCGCCGATATTGACGACCCGGTAGGGGATCCCGAGGCCGCGCAGCAGCTCCTCCTCGAGCGCCAGCAGCAGCTCGTGCTCGTCTCCCGCCGCCTCCGGCTCGACGAAGCTGAACATCTCGACCTTGTCGAACTGGTGCACGCGCAGGATCCCGCGCGTGTCGCGCCCAGCGGCGCCCGCCTCACGGCGGAAGCACGGCGAGATCCCGGCGTAGCGCAGCGGCAGCCGATCGCCGTCGATGATCTCGCCCGCGTGCAGCGACGCCAGCGGCACCTCGCTCGTGCCCACGAGGTACAGGTCGTCGTCGGCCAGCCGGTAGATCTGCTGCTCGGTGTCGGGCAGGAAGCCCGTGCCGTAGAGCGCCTCCTCGCGCACCAGCACCGGCGGCACGACCGGCACGAACCCGTGCGTGCCGAGCAGCTCGAGCGCCCACCGGAAGAGCGCCATCTCGACCAGCACGAGGTCGCCCTTGAGGTAGGCGAAGCGCGAGCCGGCGACGCGCGCGCCGGCCTCCATGTCGATCATCGCTCCCGCCACGTCGAGGTGGTCGCGGCCGGAGCCCCCGGCCTCACCCTCCTCGCGCAGCGTCGTGTCGGTGTCAGCGGCCGTCGGGTCGGGCGGGTTCGGCAGCGCGCCGAGCGCAGACTGCAGCTCGGCGTCGGCGTCCGCCAGCTCCTGCCCGAGCGCCTTCACGCGCGCGGCGACCTCCTGCATCGCCGCGATCTCCTCCGCCGCGTCGCGCCCCTCCTGCTTGGCGGCGCCGATCGCCTTCGACGCCTCGTTCTGGTGCGCGCGCAGGGTCTCCACCTCGGGCCGCAGTGCCCGCGTGCGCTCATCCAGCTCGAGCACGCGATCGAGCCGTTCGTCGGAGCCGTCGCGGCGGCGCGCCAATGCGGCCCGGACGGGGTCCGGGTCACGCCGGATCTGCTTCAGGTCGAGCATCGCCGCCGCGCCGCGGCCGCTACCGGGAGCCGCTCTCGCCGGTGACCGCCGAGCCGGAGTACTTCGCGACGAACTCGGCCACCGCCTGCTTCTCCTCGCCGGTGACGATGTTCTGTGGCATCGGGCCGGACGAGAAGCCGCCGTTCTCGATCGCGTAGATGACGTCCTCGACGGTCTCTTTGCGCTCGTTGAAGTTCGGGCCGTCCTTGAGCTCGCGCGAGCCGACGTTGGTTGCCGAGCCGGTCGCCCCCGCGGCGTCGAGCGTGTGACACTCGGCGCAGTTCTCGTCGAAGATCACCGCGCCCGGGTGGTCCGGGCTGTCCTCGGCAACCTCGATTCCCTTCTCCCCGCAGGCACCGAGCATCAGCGCGGTAGCCGCCAAGGCAGGGGCGACGATCAGTCGGCGTCGAGAGCGGCCCATGAAGGTGGCACAGCATACGGAACAATCCCGCCCCCGATGCACCTCGCCCACCTCACCGCGGCCGTGCTCGCGGCTGCCGTTCTCGGCGGCTGCGGCGGCGCCGAGCCCGCGGCGAGCGCACGTGACGGACGGATCGCGATCACGCTCGACGATTACTTCATCAGCCCGCAGGAGGTGCGCGCCGACGCCGGCCGCCTCACGTTCGCGGTCACCAACCGCGGGCGCGTCGGCCACAACTTCCGCCTGCGTGCGCGCGATGGGAGCGAGCCCGTGCAGGTCACGACGCTGCTGCCGGGCGACTCCGGCAGCGCGTCGGCCGACCTCCCGCGCGGTGACTACAAGATGCTGTGCACGATCGCCAATCACGAGGAGCTGGGGATGAGCGGCAGACTCTTCGTGCGATGAAGGACGTCGGCCCCGACCACTTCCGCTCCGTCATGGGGCGGTTCGCCACCGGCGTCACGGTCGTGACGGCCACCACACCCGAAGGCCCGGTGGGCATGACCGCCAACGCGGTGTGCTCGCTGTCGCTCGACCCGCTGCTGCTGCTGGTCGCGTTCGACAACGACGCGCGCACGCTGCGGGTCGTGCGCGAGACCGGCCGCTTCGGCGTCAACGTGCTCGGCGCCGGACACGAGGATCTCGCGCGCCTGTTCGCCTCCAAGAAGCCGGAGCGGGAGAAGTTCGCGGGCGTCCCGCACACGGTGCACGACGGCATCCCGGTGATCGAGGGCGCGCTCGCGTGGGTCGGGTGCCGGCTCGAGCGGTTGATCCCCGGCGGCGACCACACGATCGGCATCGGCGCCGTAGAAGCCGCCGAGGCGGGCCACGGCGAGCCGCTGCTGTGGTTCCGCGGGGGCTACCGCACGTGACCGCGATCCACATCGGTCTCGGCGTCGCGCTGATCGTGGTCAACTTCGCGGCCGGCGCCTGGGGCGCGTGGTGCTGGTGGCGCCGCGAGCCGGCGGCCCGCGGGTTCTGGCCGCTGCTGCGGACCGGACAGGGGCTCGTGATGATCGAGGCCGTCGACGGGGCGATCCTGCTCGTGATGGGGCGCGAGCTGCCCGAGCTGCACCTGATCTACGGCCTCGTGCCGCTCGGCGTCTCGTTCCTCGCCGAGCAGCTGCGGCTCGCGGCGGCCGACACGGTGCTCGCCCAGCGCGGGCTCGAAGGCCGCGCCGACGTGGAGAAACTGCCCGAGCGCGAGCAGCGCGAGCTGGTGGTCGCGATCCTCCATCGGGAGATGGGCGTGATGGCCGCGTCGGCGCTCGTCGTCGGGGTACTCGGCCTGCGCGCCGCCGCCATTCTCTGAAAAAGCATGCCCCGCGGGGCATCCGGCCCTCCGTCTGATGGCATCACCGGCATCCAGCCGGGTGTACGGATTGCCACTAAGTAACACTGACGCACAAGCGCCGGTCAGCAGTGCTACAACTCCGGGGCGGTGATCAGGTCCTACCTACCCGCGCTCGTCTTCATCGGTCTCGGCGCGATCCTGGGCCTGGTGTTCGCAGTGGCGAACTCGTATGTCGGCCCGCGCACCCGGCACCGTGCCGCCCAGGTCGATCCGTACGAGTGCGGCCTGCCCTCCGAGGTCCGGCAGAACTTCCGCTTCGGGATCAGCTTCTACCTGATCGCGATGCTCTTCATCCTGTTCGACATCGAGGTCATCTTCCTCTACCCGGTGGCCATCCAACTGAAGGCGTTCGGCACGTTCGCGCTGGTGGAGACCATGGTCTTCATCGCCCTGCTCGCCATCGCCTTCGTCTACGTGTGGCGGAGAGGGGCGCTCGAATGGAGGTGACCCGCAAGCAGCTCGGCGCGGGTGGCATGGAGGAGTTCCGCTCCCGCCAGCTGACCGCGCGCCAGATGCTCAACGGCGAGCTGGAGGGCCCCGAGCTCGAGAAGCACGTCGAGGAGAGCATCCTCACGACGACGCTGGACCGGGCCGCGAGGTGGGCGGCCGCGAACGCGATGTTCCCCGCCACCTTCGGGCTCGCCTGCTGCGCGATCGAGATGATGTCGATCGTCGGCGCGCGCGTGGACGTCGCCCGCTTCGGCGGCGAGGCGTTCCGCGCCTCCCCGCGCCAGGCCGACCTGCTCGTCCTCTCCGGCCGCGTCTCGATCAAGATGGCGCCGGTGATCCGCCGGATCTACGACCAGATGCTCGAGCCCCGGTGGGCGATCGCGATGGGCGCGTGCTCGTCCTCGATGGGCGTCTTCAACAACTACGCGATCGTGCCGGCCGACAAGTTCATGCCGGTCGACATGCACGTCCCCGGCTGCCCGCCGCGACCTGAGGCGCTCATGCACGGGATCCTCAAGCTGCGCGCGATGGTCCTCGCCAAGCCCGACCAGAGCTGGCGCTCGCGCTACGGCGGCCGCGGCACTGAGGAGTTCGTCGAGTCCGAGCTCGACCTCGGGACGGGCGCGAGTGCCTGACGCGACCGGCCTCGAGCTGCTCGCCCAGGACCTGCGCGAGGCGCACGGCGACGATGCGGTCGTTGGCACTGAATGGTTCCGCACCAAAGCCCGGCTCGATGTCACACCTGCGCGCGTTGTCGAAATCCTGGCGTTCCTGCGCGAGCGCGGGTTCGGCTTCCTCGCCAGCGTGCACGGCCTCGACTACTACCCGGACGAGCCGCGCCTGGGCGTGCAGTACGAGATGCTCGACATGTCGATCGTCGACCGCATCACCGTTCGCCTGCGGGTGCCGCTCGACGCTCCCACCGTGCCGTCGGTCACGCCCGACTGGCCGACCGCCGACCACCAGGAGCGCGAGATCTACGACATGTTCGGCGTGATCTTCGAGGGCCACCCGAACCTGCGCCGGATCCTCATGCCCGAGGACTACGAGGGCTTCCCGCAGCGGCGCGACTTCCCCGTCGGCGGCGAGCCGGTGCTGTTCACCAACACCGAGTCGCGCTACCCGAGGTACACGGGCCAATGAGCGATCTCACCTACCGCGAGATCGAGGACTCGCACGAGCTCTCGCACATCCCGCACGGCGCCGAGCAGGAGCTGCTGACGCTCAACATGGGCCCGCACCACCCCGCCACGCACGGGGTGCTGCGCCTGCTCACGACGCTCGAGGGCGAGGTCGTGCGCGACATCGTCCCGATGATCGGCTACGTCCACACGGGGATCGAGAAGACGGCCGAGGACAAGGCGTACTGGAAGGTCATCCCGGTCGTCGAGCGGATGGACTACCTCGCGTACTTCTTCAACGCGATGGCGTTCTGCAACTCGGTCGAGACGCTGCTCGAGCTCGAGGTCCCGCGCCGCGCCCAGTACCTGCGCGTGCTGCACATGGAGCTCAACCGGATCATGTCCCACCTCGTCTGGCTCGGCACCAGCGCGCTCGATCTCGGCGCGATCTCGATGTTCTGGTACTGCTTCCGCGACCGCGAGCAGATCCTCGACCTGTTCGAGATGTCGACCGGCCAGCGGATGCACCCGCGCTACATCCAGGTCGGCGGCGTGATCGAGGACATCCCGGTCGACTTCGCCGGGAAGGTGCGCGAGTTCTGCGCGCAGATGCCGGCGCGCGTCGACCAGTTCCTCGACCTGCTGGCCAAGAACGAGATCGTGCTCCAGCGCCTCCGCGGCGTCGCGGCCCTGGACACGGAGACGCTCCTCAGCTACGGCGTCACCGGCCCGCTGCTGCGCGCGTCCGGCAGCTCGTGGGACCTGCGCAAGGCCGCGCCGTACTCGAGCTACGACGACTTCCAGTTCAGGATCCCGGTCGGCACGACGGGCGACAACTGGGATCGCTTCGCGGTCCGCGCGCAGGAGATGAAGGAGTCGGTGGCGATCATCGAGCAGACGATCGACGGCCTGCCGGAAGGCCCGTACATCAGCGAGAACCGCAAGTACGCGCTGCCGCCGCGCCACGAGCTGGCGACCTCGATGGAGGCGCTGATCCACCACTTCAAGCTCGTCACCGAGGGCTTCCGCGTGCCGCCGGGCGAGGCCTACGCGCCGATCGAGTCGCCGCGCGGCGAGCTCGGCTGCTTCGTGCGCGCGGACGGATCGTCCAAGCCCGCGCGCGTGCACATGCGCGACCCGTCGTTCGTGAACCTGCAGGCGCTCAAGCCGATGGTGCAGGACCTCTACATCGCCGACCTGATCGCCACGCTCGCGATGCTCGACCCGATCCTCGGGGGGATCGACCGCTAGTGGCCATTGATCCGACCCAGGTCCGCCGGTATGCGCACGGCTCGCGCGTGCCCGGCTGGGACGACGCAGCCGACCTGACGAAGGATCCGGCGGTCGTCCCGGACCCCGCGACGACGCCGGTGCCCGATCACATCCGCACGGAGATCGAGGCGCAGATGGCCAAGTATCCGGACATCCGCTCGGCCGCGATCCCGGCGCTGCACATCGTCCAGCGCGAGCACGGCTGGTGCTCGCCGACGGCGATCGAGCAGGCAGCCTGCGTCATGCGCCTCACGCCCGCCTACTTGACCGCGGTGGCGACGTTCTACGACATGTTCTCGACGACGCCGAAGGGCCGCCACGACGTCTACGTGTGCACGAACATCTCGTGCTCGATGCTCGGCGCCGACGCGATCTTCGAGCGGATGCTGAGCGCCGCCGGCACCGATCCGGACTTCCACGTGAAGGCGTTCGAGTGCCTCGGCGCGTGCGACATCGCGCCGATGGCGTCGGTGGACGGCGAGTACGTCGGCCCGCTCGTGGCCGAGGACTGCGAGCAGATCGTCGACGACATCAAGGCCGGCCGCGAGGTGCTGCCCGACAAGCAGCTCAAGCGCCGCAAGATCGCCGTTGAGCATTGGCGGGAGACCTCCTGATGGAGCTGCTGTACAAGGACCTCGACGACCCCGAGCTCGCCACGCTCGACGGCTACTCGAAGCGCGGCGGCTACGAGATGCTCCGCAAGGCGCTGTCGATGAACCCGGCCGACGTGCTGCAGGAGATGCTCGACTCGGGCGTCCGCGGCCGCGGCGGCGCCGGCTTCGCGATGGGCAAGAAGATGTCCTTCATTCCCAAGGGCGCGATGGACAAGTACCTCGTGTGCAACGCCGACGAGTCCGAGCCGGGCACGTTCAAGGACCGCGAGCTGATGCAGAAGAATCCGCATCTGCTGATCGAGGGGATCATCATCGGCGCCTACGCGATCGGCGCCAACAAGTCGTTCATCTTCATCCGCGGCGAGTACTCCCACCAGGCCGACGTGCTCGACGCCGCCGTCGCCGAGGCGCGCGCGGCCGGCTATCTCGGTGAGAACATCCTCGACTCCGACCACACGATCGACCTCGTGGTCCACCGTGGCGCCGGCGCCTACATCTGCGGCGAGGAGACGGCGCTGCTCGACTCGCTCGAGGGCAAGCGCGGCAACCCGCGCCTGAAGCCGCCGTTCCCAGCCGTCCAGGGCCTCTACAAAGGGCCGACGCTGATCAACAACGTCGAGACGCTGATGAACGCTCCGCTCATCCTGCGGATGGGCGGCCAGAAGTTCGCCGAGATCGGCACCGACACGTCCACCGGCACGAAGGTCGTGTCGGTCAGCGGCTGCGTCCAGCGCCCCGGCAACTACGAGGTCGCGCTCGGCACGCCGTCGCGCGTGATCATCAACGACCTCGCCGGCGGCCCGCCCGAAGGGCGCACGATCAAGGCGTGGTTCCCCGGCGGCTCGTCCGCCCCGGTGCTCCCCGGCAGCGACGAGTACCTCGACCTCCCGTACGACTTCGATTCGCTCGCGAAGGCCGGATCGATGCTCGGCTCGGGCGCGATCATCGTGATCGACGACTCGATCTCGATCGTCGACGTGGCGCTCAAGACGGCGAAGTTCTACCGCCACGAATCGTGCGGCAAGTGCACGCCGTGCCGCGAGGGGACGAACTGGACCGTGAAGATGCTCGAGCGCGTGGTCAGCGGCGAGGCGACCCCGATGGACCTCGACATCATGGCCTCGGTCTGCGAGCAGATCATCGGCAACTGCCTGTGCGTGCTGGGCGACGCGATGGCGATGCCGATCGGCTCGATGATCCTGCACTTCCGCGACGAGTTCGAGGCGCACATCGAGGCGGCGCGCGAGGGCAACGGCCTCGGCGCGGCGATCCCGCAGGTCAACCGCGGCCGCCAGGCCGGCGCCTACCCGATGCTCGATCCGGCCGACGTCGACCCGACCGCAGCGCTCGCGTAGATGCCGCGCCCGCCCGTCCACTGGGTCACGTTCTCGATCGACGGCCGCGAGGTGAGCGCGCCCGAGGGCTCGATGCTCGTCGACGGCGCCAAGTTCGGCGACGTCGAGATCCCGGTCTTCTGCTACGAGCCCAAGCTCGGCCAGCCGGTCGGTGCGTGCCGCATGTGCCTGGTCGAGATCGAGGGCATCCCGAAGCTCCAGACCGGCTGCTCGACGCCGGTCAAGGACGGCATGGTCGTCCACACGCAGACGCAGCGCGTGCACGAGGCACAGCGCGCGGTGGTCGAGTTCCTGCTCATCAACCACCCGCTCGACTGCCCGGTCTGCGACAAGGGCGGCGAGTGCCCGCTCCAGGACATCACGTACGGCTGGGGCCCGGGCACGTCGCGCTACGTCGAGCCCAAGCGCCACTTCAAGAAGCCGCTCGAGCTGTCGCCGCTGATCGCGATCGACCGCGAGCGCTGCATCCTCTGTTACCGCTGCGTGCGCTTCTCGCAGGAGATCAGCGAGGACTACCAGCTGATCCTGCTCGAGCGCGGCGCGCACAGCTACGTCGGCACGTTCGACGGCCACCCGTACGTCGCCCCGTTCTCCGGGAACATCGTCGAGCTGTGCCCGGTCGGCGCGCTCACCTCGCGCGGCTACCGCTTCCGCGCGCGCCCGTGGGACATCGAGGGCGCCGGGACGATCTGTACCGGCTGCTCGGCGCACTGCAACGTCGAGCTGACGGTGCGCGACGATCGCGTCGAGCGCGTGCTCGGCCGCGACAACGAAGGCGTCGACGACGGCTGGCTGTGCGACCGCGGGCGCTTTGGCTACCAGCACGTGCACGCGGACGAGCGGATCGTCGAGCCGCTCGTGCGCGAGGGCACCGAGCTGATGCCGGCCTCGTGGGAGAAGGCGCTCGCCGCCGCGGGCCTCGCCCTGAAGAAGGCGGGAGCGCGCACGGCGGCGCTGGCCGACGGCGAGACCAGCAACGAGGAGGCGTTCCTCCTGCAGCGGCTGTTCCGCGAAGGGCTGGGGTCGGGCGACCTCGCGTCGCGACCGCGCGGCGAGGTCGCGCCCGACGTCGCACGCGCGCTCGCGGACCCGGGGCTGCAGGCGTCGATCCCCGACCTCGAGTTCGCGCACGCGGTGCTGGTGCTCGACTGCGACCCGCTCGACGACGCGCCGGTGCTCGACCTGCGGATCCGCAAGGGCCTGCGCCGCCACAACGTCGCGGTGGCCGTGGCGAGCGCGCGGCCGACGGCGCTCGACGGCCAGGCCGCCGCGACGCTGCGGATTGCGCCGGGCGGCAGCGCGGGACTGCTGGTCGCGCTCGACGCCGTGCTCACGGGCGACGACGGCGCGCTCGGCGGCGCTGCCACCGCAGCCGGCACGAACGCGCAGGCCGTGCGCGACCTGGCGGCGTGGCTGCGCGACGCCGGCGAGGACCTCGTGATCGTCTACGGCGACCGCGCGCTGACCGGAGACGCAGGGCACGCGCTGCTGAACCTCGCGGACCGGCTCGGGCTCCGCGGAGTCCCCGGCGCCGGACTGCTGGAGATCCCGTCGGTGCCGAACGCGCGCGGGATCCGCGAGGCAGGCTTCGCGCCCGGGCACGGCCCCGGCTACGCGCCCATCGACGCCGCCGGCCGCGACGCCCGCGAAATCGCCGAGGCGCTCGCCTCCGCCGAGCTCTCGACGATCTGGCTCAACTACGCCGACCCCGTCCGCTTCCACCCGGACCGCGCGCTGTGGAACCGGGCGCTGAGCACGGCGCAGGCCGTGATCGCGGTCGAGAACGTGCTCACCGACACCGTGCGCGAGCACGCCGACGTCGTGTTCCCCGGCGAGGCGTATCCCGAGAAGGAGGGCACGCTCACAAACGTCGACGGGCGCGTGCAGCGGCTGCGCCAGGCGATCGGCCGCCCGAAGGGCCGTTCGGGCCTGCTCGGCACCGGCGTGCGGCCGATCTGGCAGGTGATCACGGACGTGGCGCAGGTGTGCGGGACCGATCTCGGCGTGCTCAGCGGCCCGATGGCGTCGGCGCAGCTGTTCGCCGCGGTGCCGTTCTACAACGGCCTCACGCTCGATGAGATCGGCGGCCGCGGGATCCGCTGGCCGGAGACGGCGGCGGGTCAGGTCTGGCGGAATCCATCCCCACCCACCCCGTCGGCGCCGCTCGACGTCCCGCCCGCCGCGCCGTCGCCCAACGGCAGCCTGCGGCTCGGCACTTGGCGCAGCCTGTGGGCGGCCAAGGAGGTCGACGTCTCGCCGCTGCTGAAGTTCCTGCGCGTCAAGCAGATCGCCGAGATGTCACCTGAGGATGCGCAGCGGCTCGGCGTGCAGGAGGGCGACCGCGTCACGATCGGCGGCGGATTGGTGACCGCGCCGGTGAAGCTGCGCGCCGCCGTCCCGCCGGGGTCGGTGTTCCTCGTCGAGGGCGCGCACGACCAGCCCGCCAACGCGCTCACGGAGCCGCTCGTGGAGGTGCGCCGGGCATGACCGTGCTCGCCGAGGTCGGCTACTACGAGGACTGGTGGATCCAGCTGCTGAAGGGCCTCGTGATCTTTGCCGTGGTCTTCCAGCTCGTGCCGGTCGTGCTGCTCGCCGAGCGCAAGGTGCTCGGCCGCTTCCAGCACCGGTACGGGCCGAACCGCGTCGGCGTGTTCGGGATCCTGCAGCCGATGGCCGACATCGGCAAGCTGATCTTCAAGCAGCAGTTCCGGCCACGCACGTCGGTCGGCTGGCTGTTCGCGATCGCGCCCGCGATCTCGATGCTGACCGCGGTCGCGACGATCGCGATCATCCCGTTCTCGGACACCGTCGACATCTTCGGCACGCGCGTCGGGCTGTACGGAGTCGATCCGTCGGTCGGGATCCTCTACGCGTTCGCGTTCGGCGCGATCGCGTTCTACGGGCTGATGCTCGGCGGCTGGGCGTCGGGCTCGAAGTACTCGTTCCTGGGAGCGATGCGCGGTGCCGCGCAGCTGATCTCCTACGAGGTCTCGCAGGGCCTCGCGCTGGTCGGCGTGATCATGATGGCCGGCACGCTGTCGCTGACCGAGATCGTCACGGCGCAGGAGGGCCTGTGGTACGTGGTGCCGCAGTTCTTCGGCTTCCTCGTCTTCGTCGTCGCCGGCTTCGCCGAGACCAACCGGCCGCCGTTCGACCTGCCGGAGGCCGACGCCGAGCTCGTCGGCGGCTACAACACCGAGTACGGCGGCGGCCGCTTCGCCGCCTACTTCGCGGCCGAGTACCTGAACGTGATCGTGGTCTCGGCGATCACGGCGACGCTGTTCCTCGGCGGCTGGCTGATCCCGTTCTGGAATCCGCCGACCTGGGTCGATCCCTTCGTCGTCCTCGTCAAGACGCTGCTGCTGGTGTTCTTCTTCTTCTGGGTGCGGGCGACACTGCCGCGCCTGCGCTACGACCAGCTCATGTCATTGGGTTGGAAGGCGTTCTTGCCGCTCGCGACATTGAACGCGCTCGTGACCGCGATCCTGGTGGTGGTGACCTGATGTCCTGGACTGCAGGCGACGACGTCGTGGAGGTCCTGCGCGCTCCCGCGCCCGGCTCCGCCCGCGGCACCTATCGCGCGTTCGGGGAGACCCTGCGCGGCCTGAAGACGACGTTCGCGCGGCTCGTCGAGGGCCCGATGACGTACCAGTACCCCGAGCACAAGGTGCCCGTCTATCCCCGGTTCCGCGGCCGCCACAAGCTGCACCGGTTCGAGGACTCGGGGCTGGAGAAGTGCGTCGGCTGCTCGCTGTGCGCCGCCGCCTGCCCGGCCGACTGCATCCGCGTCGTGGCTGCCGAGAACACGCCGGAGAACCGCGTCAGCGCCGGCGAGCGCTACGCCGCCGTGTACGAGATCAACCTCTCGCGCTGCATCTTCTGCGGCTACTGCGAGATCGCGTGCCCGTTCGACGCGATCACGATGGGCCACGACTACGAGATGTCGGACTACAGCCGCTCGGACCTCATCTTCACCAAGGAGATGCTGCTCGCCGAGCCGCTCGAGCGCACGCCGCTGCGCAACGCCGGCGAGTAGCGCTCTCCGCTCAGCCGTTCTCGAAGAAGTTGGTGACCCAATCGGGGTCGGCCGGCTCGAGCAGGCTCTCGCGCAGGATCACCTCGTCGATGTCCGGCATCCCGGTGGCGCGCATGGCCTCGGCGGCGGCCGGGATGTCGTATGCCGTGCGACGCAGCTCGGCGTCCGGGCCAAGCAGGAGCCAGAACGCGGCCGCGTCGCCTTCGTAGGGCATCCCGACACTGCCGGCGTTCAGCAGCCGGTGGCCGGCGATCTCGCGGTCGAACTGCTGGTGCGTGTGGCCGCACACGATCACGCGCTCCGCGACGCCCTCGAGGATCGGGCCGAGCCGCTCCTCGCCGGTCGCGCGCGTGAGCTTCTCCTCGTCGCTGCGCGGGGAGCCGTGGCAGAAGAGCGTCGGGCCGAGCCCGTCGATCTCGAGCGTCACCGTCGGCTCGAAGCCGGCGAGGTAGTCGCGCTGCTCGCGGTCGATCCGGGCGGCGGCCCAGCGCATGGCGCGCAGCATCTCGTTCTCGGCGTCTGCCGGGTCGCGCCCGGCATCGAAGTCGTCGACCATGATGCGGTCAGCGTTGCCCATCACGCAGCGGCCGCCGGCCGCGCGCATCCGCTCGATCGTCTCGGCGGGCATCGGCCCGGCCGCGACGTCGCCGCCGAACACGATCAGGTCGACGCCCGCCTGCTCGACGTCGGCCAGCACCGCGTCGAACGCCGGGACGTTGCCGTGGATGTCGTAGAGAGCCGCAACCCGCACGTTGCGCAATGCTACGGGATCAGCACGACCTTGCCGGTCGTCGCGCGGCGCTCGAGCGCGGTGTGCGCGGCGGCCGCCTCGGCCAGCGGGAACCGCTGCACGGTGGGTGTGAGGCTGCCGTCCGCGACCGCGGCGAGCGCCCGCTCCTCGAGATCGCGCATGCCGCCGGGGCGCTGGAGGATCCGCGGGCCGATCGCGGCCGAGACGGTAAGGCCGCGGCTGAACAAGTCGCCGGCGCTGAGCTGCGTCACCGTGCCCGACGCGTAGCCGAACAGCACGAGCCGGCCGCCGACGGCGATCGCCTCGAGTGCCTGGCGGCCCAGCTCGCCGCCGACGCCGTCGAGCGCGACGGTGACGTCGCCGATGCCTTCGCTCCAGCCGGGGAGGCTGTAGTCGACCGCGACGTCGGCTCCGAGCGCGCGCACGCGCTCGACCTTCTCCGCGCCACCGGCCGCGCCGACGACGGTCGCGCCGGCAGCTTGGGCGGCCTGCACGAGCAGGCTGCCGATCCCGCCCGCCGCCGCCGTGATCAGCACGACGTCGTCGGCGGTGAGTTCGGCGAGCTCGAGGATCGCCATCGTCGTCCGGCCGGTGCCGATCATGGCGACCGCGGCGTCGTCGGCCACGGCGTCCGGGAGCGCGTGCACAGCTTTGGCCTCGCGCACGGCCAGCTCGGCGTAGCCGCGGCTCGCCGGCCCGAGGTGCGCGACGACGCGGCGGCCGAGCCACGCCTCGTCGGTGCCGGGTCCGACGGCGTCGACCACGCCGGCGACCTCGCGGCCGGGAATCGTCGGCAGCTCCGGCTTCGGGAGCATGCCGCCGGAGGCGCCGCTGCGGATCGTCGTGTCGATCAGGTGCACGCCGGAGGCGGCGACCGCGATCCGCACCTGGCCGGCATCCGGCTGCGGGTCGTCGACCTCCTCGTAGCGCAGGTTCTCGGCTGGGCCGAACTCGTGCAGGACGATCGCGCGCATCAGGGGAGGATCAGGTGCGAGTCGCCGAACTCGTGCCACCGGTAGCCGCCCTCGAGCGCGGCAGCGTACGAGCGCTCGACGAGCTCGCGGCCGGCGATCGCCTCGAGCATCAGCAAATGGCTCGCGTCCGGCTCGTGCCAGCCGGTGAGCAGCCCGTCGACCACGCGCACACCTCGCTCGGGCGTGACCACCAGCCGCGTCCAGCCCTCGGCCGCGTGCACCGCCGCCCGTGTTAAGGGGACAGTCCCCTCAATCTGCGGTTGCGCCGCCGCCGCGTCAGGGGGGACTGTCCCCTCCACGGCGCTTTCGAGCGCTCGCACGACGGTGGTACCGACCGCGATCACGCGCGTTGCGGAGTTCGCAGCGGCCGCGGTGGCGGCTGGGACGCGGAAGCGCTCCGGGTACGGCGCCTCGCCGCGCTCGAGCGACGACACGCCGCTGTGGAGGACGATCGGCGCGACGGCGATGCCGCGCGCGCCGAGGGCGTTGAGGACCCGCTCGCTGAACGGCCGGCCGGCGCTCGGCATCTCGGCGCTGCCCGGCTCGCGCGCGAACACGGTCTGGAAGTCGGCCAGCGGTCGCGGAGCGGCGAGATGGCGGTAGCGGATCGGGGCGCCGTGCTGGTCGAGGTAGGCGAGCAGCGGCTCGGGCAGGTGCAGTCGCGCGGCCCACAGCCGTGCGCCGCCGAGGTATGGCGCGAGCAGCTCCGCCGAGCCCTCGCCGGGCAGCGCGAGCCGCTCGCCCGCGCGGCCGCAGCGGCAGGGCTTCATCCCGTCGCGCAGCTCGACGACCCAGCGCGCGAAGCCGTCGTCCGGCCACGAGCCGGGCAGCGGCGTGGAGAGGTGCAGCCGCAGCACGTCGCCGTCGGAGCGCTCGGCCTCGAGCGCCGCGGGGAGCGTCGCGGACGTGTTGACGACCAACAAGTCGCCGGGCTCGAGCAGGTCCGCGAGGTCGCGGAAGCGGGCGTGCTCCAGCCCGGTGGACGATGCCACGAGCATCCGCACCTCGTCACGCACGGCGGGCGGCTCGGTGGCCTCCAGCCGCTCCGGCAGATCGAAGGCGAGGGCGGCGCTCATGCGGGCGCGACCGCGCTCGCCCGGTAGCGGCCGCTGGACGCCTCGCCGTACACGATCGCCAGCAGGCCGGGCACGCTCGCCTCCGGCGGCTGGCGATCGGAGATGTCCTCGCCGGGGAACGCCTCCTGGTGCAGCTGCGTGTTCATGTCGCCCGGATCGATCGCGACGACGCGCAGATCGGGATGCTCGGCGCCGAGAATGCTGGAGAGCTGCTCGAGCGCGGCCTTCGAGGAGCCGTAGCCACCCCAGCCCGCGTACGGCTCGACCGCCGCGTCGGAGGTCAGGTTCAGCACGCACGCACCGGCGGGGAGGGCAGGGAGGGCGAGCTGGAACAGCGCCAGCGGCGCGAGCACGTTGACCCGGTAGACACGCTCGAGCGCGCCGAGCGGGTAGTCGGCGAGCGCCGGCTGCGGGCTCGGGCCGAGCACGCTGGCGTTGTTGACGAGCAGGTCGATCTTCGGGCCGGCGGCCTGGACGAGCGCGTGCAGGTGCTCGGTGTCGGCGACGTCGCCCGCGATCGCGACGACGTCGGTCGTCTCGGCGAGCTCCGCGCGCGCGGCCTCGAGCGCCTCCGCGCCGCGGGCGTCGATGACGAGCCGCCATCCGCGGCCTGCGAGCTCACGGGCCAGGGCGAGCCCGAGGCCTCGCGACGCGCCGGTGATCAGTGCCGTATCCATGCCGACCAAGCTAGGCCCGGCGCGGGCGGATCACCATTGGCTTTTGGTCCTAGGTCTCTGGTCCTACGAGCCCTTCGCGGACCGCGTATAGCGCCGCCTGCGTGCGATCGTGGACGCCGAGCTTGGCGAGGATGCTGCTCACGTGCGCCTTGACCGTCTTCTCCGAAAGGGACAGCTCGCGCGCGATCACCTTGTTCGCCATCCCGCGGCCGATCAGCCCGAGCACCTCGCGCTCGCGCGGCGTCAACGGGTCGGCCGAGAGCTCGTCGAGCAGCCGCGCGGCGACCTTGGGATGTAGCACCGCGCCGCCGCCGTGGACCGTGCGGATCGCCTCGACAAGCTCCTGCGGCTGCACGTCCTTGAGCAGGTAGCCGGCCGCGCCCGCGCGCAGCACCGGGAACAGCCGGTCGTCGTCGATGAAGCTGGTCAGCACGATCGCGCGCGCCGCCGGGGCGTGCTCGCCGAGCCGCCGGATCACGTCGATGCCGTCGACCTTCGGCATCACCAGGTCGACAAGCACGACGTCCGGTGTGAGGCGTTCCGCGGCGGCGAGCGCCTCCTCGCCGTCGGCGGCCTCGCCGACGACCTCGATGTCGTCCTGGAGGTCCAGGAACGTGCGCAGGCCCTGGCGGACGACGGCGTGGTCGTCGGCGATGA
The DNA here is from genome assembly GCA_963792385.1 of uncultured Solirubrobacteraceae bacterium. Taxonomy (GTDB): domain Bacteria; phylum Actinomycetota; class Thermoleophilia; order Solirubrobacterales; family Solirubrobacteraceae; genus DASSUW01. The sequence goes on from CAWBVZ010000010.1 coordinate 25,316, forward strand.
GGACGCGGATCACTGCGGCACCTCGAGCGTGACCGTCGTGCCCTCGCCCGGGACCGAGACGACCGCGAGCGTGCCGCCGAGCGCCCGCGCGCGCTCCTCCATCGAGGTCAGGCCAAGCCGACGGGAGCGCACACCGGGCGCGTCGGGATCGAAGCCGACGCCGTTGTCGGCGACCGTCACGGTCAGCCGCCCGTCACCGGCCTGGAGCCGCAGCTCGATCCGGGCGGCCTCGGCATGGCGGAGCGCGTTGGTGAGCGCCTCTTGCGCGATCCGCAACACCTCGCTCTCCGCCTCCGGCGCGGGGCGGGCGGCGCCGGCGATCCGCAGCTCGATGTCGCGCCCGTGCACGCGCCGGAGCATGTCGACGTGCTTGCGCAGGGTGGCTGCCAGACCCTCGTCCTCGAGCGAGGCCGGGCGCAGCTCGAAGATCAGGTCGCGCAGCTCGGCGAGCGCCTCCTGTGCGAGCTCGCCGACGCGGGCGACCTGGTCGCCCGCCGCGGCCGTGTCGCGGCCGAGCAGCGTGCCGGCCGCCTCTGCGGTCAGGACGATCCCGAACAGCTTCTGGCTGACCGAGTCGTGCAGCTCGCGCGCGAGCCGGTTGCGCTCCTCGACGATGTTCAGCTCGCGACTGCGCTCCAACAGCCGGGCGTTCTCGATTGCGACCGCCGCGTGCGCGGCCAGCATCTCGATCAGGCGCTGATCGTCGGCGTCGAAGTCGTCGGCGCCCTCGCAGTCGGTCAGATAAAACGCGGCGATCACCTCGCCGCGGGCAACGATCGGCACGCCGAGGAACGAGCGCATCTGCGGGTGCGCGCTCGGCCACCAGCCGCGGAAGCGCGGGTCCTCGCGGATGTCCGGCGTCCGGTGGGACTCGGGAGACTCGAGCATCGCGCCGAGCAGGCCGTGCGTGCGCGGCAGCGGCCCCATCGCGGCGATCAGGTCATCGCTCATCCCAGCGGTGATGAATTGGGCGAACGCGCCTTCGCCGTCAGGGATGCCGAGCGCGGCGTACCGAGCGTGCGCCAGCTCGCGCGCGGAGTGCACGAGCCGTCGCAGCACCGGCTCCACCTCGCGCTCGGCCGCGATGGCGAGCACCGCCTCGCTGATCGCCTCCAGTGCGCCGTCCTGCATGGGCGGCACGATACGACGCGTCAGGCGTCGTTCAGTTCACGTGCGGCCGCGATCAGGTCTCCGAGCCGCGGTTCGTCGTCCGCGCGCCAGGCGATCAGCGTGTCCGGCCCCGGCAGCGCCGGGGCGATCTCGACGCGCGTGACGATCGTGCCGGTTCCGCCCACGACCTCGAGCGTCGACGCCGCCGCGATCGCGACCCCGCGCCCCTCCGCGACCGCGAGCAGGACGTCGCGTGGGTGGCCGCCGCCGGCCTCGCGAATCGCGCGGAAGTGGAAGCCGGCGACGTCGAGCTCCGCCATCAACCGGTCGTGCAAGGGGGGATCGATCGCGCGCGGCGCGACAAGCAGCGTCTCGAGCTCGAAGTCGTCAGGCGCCAGCGGCGACGCGCGTGCCAGGCGGTGGCCCACCGGCACGAACGCGCACAGCCGCTCGGGGGTGAACAGCGGCTGCATGTCGACACCGGGCACCTGGCGACGATGCTGGATCACGGCCGCGTCCAGCTCACCGCCCGCCAGCCGTGCGAGCTGCTCGGGTGTGCGCAGGTGCACGACCTCGGCCCCGACGTCCCCCTCACGGGCGTACAGAGCGCCGAGCAGACCCTGCAGCCGCTGCAGCGGCAGATCCGGGACGCAACCGATCAGAAGCACGATTGCGGTCACTATTAAGCCCCCAGGCGTCCATGCCCATCCGGCAATGGCCGGATATTGCTTTTTTCCGGCTAGTCGATCAGCCCGCGGCGCAGCGCCGTCGCGACCGCGGACGCCTTGTCCGACACCTCGAGCTTCGCGTAGATGTTCTCGAAGTGCGTGCGGACCGTGGCCGGGCTGACGACGAGGCGTTCGGCCGTCTCGCGCGCCGAGAGCCCGCGTGCGCCGAGGCGCAGGACCTCGAGCTCGCGCGGCGTCAAGAAGCGCGCGTTGAGCTGCCCGCGGCGGCGCCCGAGGAACTGGCCCAACTCGTAGCCGATGCCGGTCAGGGACTGCTTCAGCGCGGCGGTCAGCTCGATCTCCTCGCGCGAGGCGAGCGTGATCACCGCCAGCACTTCGTCGTCGCTGATCGCGGGTACCGCGACGGCTTCCCCAAGGCTGACGGGCTCGCTCCTCTGCCACGCGCGGCCGGCGAGCGCCTCGCCGGCGGCCGGCTCGGGCTGCGCGACCGACGGCGCGTGCCATGTCACGCGCGCCTCCAACTCGTCGCCGCGCGGGACCCAGAGGATGCCGCTGACGAAGGCCATCGCCTCCGCGAGAGCGGCCAGCAGCCGCTCGCCCCCGCTCTCGAGCGTGTCCCAGGCGACGAGCGACTCGGCGACGGCGAAGTGCGCCGTGATCTGCCGCTCGGCCCAGCGGCGCTCCGTGACGTCCTGCACCCAGCCGACCAGGCGATAGGGCCGGCCGCCGCGCTCCTCCGCGACCACGAGCGTGACGCGCAGATGGCGGACGGCGCGATCCGGCCGGATGATCCGGTACTCGACCGGCTGCAGCTCGCCGCGGAAGCGCAGTTGGTCAGTGATTTCGATGACGCGGTCGCGGTCGTCCGGATGCGTGTGCTCGAGCACGTACTCCGGCGTCGGCGCGACCGCGCCCGGCTCGAGGCCGAAGATCCGGAACACGCTGTCCGACCACTGCGCGTCACCCTCAGCCGGTGTCCACTCCCAGCTGCCGACCTGCGCCAGCTCTTCGGCGGCCTCCAGCAGCGCCGCCTTGCGCGCGGCCACGACCGGCGAAGGGGCGTCGCGGATCCACAGCGTGGTCCCAGCGGACGGATCGTCGCTGGGCACCAGCCACACCTGGACCGGGACCTCGCTGCCGTCGGGGCGCACGACGTTCACGTCGACGCCTCCGTCCGAGATCTTCGCCGGAAGCGGCACGAGCTCGGACACGAATCGCCCGACCGCCGCGTCGCGATGGCAGTCGAACAGGCGCTCGGCAGCGGCGTTGAACGTCATCACGCGGCCGTCCTCGTCCGCGGTCACCACCGCGTCCGGCGCGTGGTCGAGCAGGGAGTCGAATCGCCTATGCGTCTTCACGGTCGGATTAAACGTTCTCACACCGTATGGGACACCGGAAAGGGGTTGAAAGCGCCGGGCTTTCTTAAGCGGTCCACTAGTCTCGGCGCCACGTGTTCGGCGCCATCGTGGATATCCCGCCGGACGTGGGCTACTCGGTCGTATTCGCGCTGATCGCGGTCGAGACGATGGGCATCCCGGTTCCCGGCGAGACGGCGCTGATTGGCGCCGGGCTGCTCGCCCACGATGGCCAACTCGAGATCGAGGTGCTGATCGTGATCGCCGCCGCGGCGGCGATCCTCGGCGACAACGTCGGCTTCGCGATCGGCCGCAAAGTCGGCCGGCGCGTGTTCGAGATGCCCGGCGCGTTCCACGCCCAGCGGCTTGCCGCGCTCGCGGCCGGTGAGCCGTTCTTCGAGAAACACGGGCCGAAGGCGGTGTTCCTCGGCCGCTGGGTCGCCGGCCTGCGGATCGCGTCCGCATGGCTGGCGGGGATGAACAAGATGCCCTGGGGCCGGTTCCTGTTCTGGAACGCGCTCGGGGGGATCTGCTGGGCGATGAGCATCGCGCTTGGCGCGTACTACGCCGGGCACGCGTTCGACAAGATCGTGGGCGTCGGCGGGATCATCGCCGCCGCGCTGGTGACGGGTGCAGTGGCCGGCCTCCTCGTGTGGCGGCACGTGCGCAAGCGACGAGCCGGCGCGTGAGCTACGCAATACCGGCGTACCAGAGCCCGAAGATCAGCCCGAAGGCGCCCAGCGCCGGGACGAGGACGGTGCGGTAGAGCGGCGCCACCACCGGCCGCGTGAGCACCCAGGCGAACGCGCTGGTGAACAGCGCCATCGAGGCGATCGACATCGGCGCGAACACGCCCAGCGCGGCAGCGGCTTCGAGCCGGCCGGGCAACGCGGCGATCAGCAGTACGACGACGGCACCGGTGCCCGCGAGGCCGTGCAACATGCCGATCCCGAACGCCTGTCGCGGGCTGCGCACGTGGCTGTGATGGTGCGCGCTGCCGGTGCCGTGGCGGAGATGACGGTGGTCGTGGTGCTGATGGGCGTGCGGCGCGGCGTGGTAGTCCCCGCGGCGCCACTTGAACAGCACGCGCGCTCCGAGCACGAGGATCACGAGCCCGACACCGGTCTCCGCCCCGCGCTCGAGCCAGCCGGGCAGCTCCTCCTTGAGCGCGATCAGCGGGAGCCCGACGGCCAGCAGCGTGCTCGCGTGCCCGAGCCCCCACCACGCGCCGAGCCGGGTCGCGGCCTTCACGTCTCCCTGGTCGGTGGCGACCAGCGAGGTCACCGCGACGAGGTGGTCAGGATCGGACGCGTGCCGCAGCCCAAGCACGAACGCGATCGCCAGCGCCACCAGCAGCGGCGCGCCCTCGATCAGGTTCGTGAGCCACGCGTCGAGTGCCTCGAATGGCTCGAACAGGACCTGCATCACAGCACCTCCCGTGCCGCGGCGACAGCCGCCTGGCCGAATGCTATCCCGCCGTCGTTGGGCGGCAGCCGCTCGGGAACGAGCACGCGCAGGCCCTCGTGCTCGAGCCGGGCGGCGGTGCGCTCGAGCAGCCGGCGGTTCTGGAACGCGCCGCCGGAGAGCACGACGGCGTCGAGCCCGCGGTCGGCGGCAACGGCCGTGCACGCGTCGGCGGTGGCGTCGGCGAGCGCGTGGTGGAAGCGCGTTGCGATCACGCCGACACTCTCCCCGCGCGCGGCGTCGCGGGCGATCGCGTGGATCGTCTCGCGCGCGTCGAGCACGCCGGCGACGGCCGCGAGCGGGTAGGCCCCGCGCTCGGCGGGATCGCAGGCGGCCTCGAGCTCGATCGCTGCCTGGCCTTCGTAGGTCACGTCGTAGCGGATCCCGCTGAGCGCGGCGACGGCATCGAACAGGCGCCCGACGGAGGTCGTCATCGGCGCACCGGTCCCGGTCTCCACCATGCGCTCCACGGCGTGCCAGCGCTGCGGGTCAACGCCGCCGACCGGGCGCGCGACGCGGTACTCGGCGGCCATCAGCCAGGAGCACGCCATCCGCCACGGCTCGCGCACGGCGGCATCGCCGCCCGGCAGCCGCACCGGCCACAGGTGGCCGGCGCGCTCGCAGCTGCGCAGGTCGCCCACCAGCAGCTCGCCGCCCCAGACCGTGCCGTCGGTCCCGAGTCCGGCACCGTCGAAGATCGCGCCGACCGCCGCGGCGGTCTCGCCGTGCTCGGCCAGCGCCGCGGCCAGGTGGGCGTGGTGGTGCTGCACCGCCACGTGCTCGACGTCCTCGCGGGCGAGCGCGTACGTCGTCGAGAGGTAGTCCGGGTGCAGGTCATGCGCGACGACCTCCGGCGCGACCGCGAACAGCCGCTCGAAGTGCTCGACGCCGACCGCGAACGAGCCGAGCGTCTCGACGTTCTTGAGGTCGCCGATGTGGTGGGAGACCCACGCGCGGCGGCCGCGGGCAAGGCAGAAGGTGCTCTTGAGCTCGGCGCCGCACGCGAGCACGTGGCGGTGGGCCGCCAGTGGCAGCGCCAACACGCTCGGGACCGCGCCGCGCGAGCGCCGGAGCGGCAGCGGTCGCCCGCGCGCGACCCGCAGCACGGAGTCGTCGGTGCGCGTCTGGATCGGCCGGTCGTGGAGGAGGAAGGCGTCGGCGATCGGAGCCAGCCGCGCGACGGCATCCTCGTCCTCGTACGCGATCGGCTCGTCGGAGACGTTCCCGCTCGTCATCACCAGCGACTCGCCGACATCGGCCAGCAGCAGGTGGTGCAGCGGGCTGTACGGGAGCATCACGCCCAGCTCCGCCGACCGCGGGGCGACCGAGGCGGCCACACGCGCGCCCGGCCGCCGCCGCGCGAGCACGATCGGCCGGTCGCGGCCCTGCATCAGCGCCGCCTCGACGCCGTCGAGCTCGACCACTTCGAGCGCGGCGTCGAGGTCCGCGGCCATCAGCGCGAACGGCTTCTCCTCGCGGTGCTTGCGCGCCCGCAGCTTGGCGACGGCGTCCTCGTCGGCCGCGAGGCAGGCGAGATGAAACCCGCCGATCCCCTTCACGGCGACCACGCCGCCGGCCTGCAAGACCGCCACCGCCTGTGTTAAGGGGACAGTCCCCTCCGTTTCCGGTTGCGCAACCGGCGCGGCAGGGGGGACTGTCCCCAAGCGCGGGCCGCAGGTCGGGCAGGCATTTGGCTGGGCGTGGAACCGGCGATCGGCGGGGTCGTGGTACTCGGCCGAGCAGAGCGCGCACATCGTGAAGTCCGCCATCGTGGTGAGCGGGCGGTCGTACGGCACGCCGCGCACGATCGAGAAGCGCGGGCCGCAGTTCGTGCAGTTGATGAACGCGTAGCGGTGCCGGCGGTCGGCGGGATCGAAGAGCTCGCGCAGGCAGTCCGCGCAGGTTGCGCTGTCGGGCGAGACCAGCGCGTCGGGCGCACCGGCTCCGGTGCTGCCGGCGATCGCGAAGCCGGCCTCCCCGCGCGGCGGCACGACCTCCTGGTCCATGCCCTCGACCGTGGCCAGCGGCGGCGCCTCGGCCGGCAGCCGTGCGAGCAGCGCCTCGATCGCCTCCGCCGGTCCCTCGACCTCGATCACCACGCCGTGCTCGTCGTTGCGGACGAAGCCGTCGAGCCCGAGCTCACCCGCGAGCCGGTGCACGTACGGGCGGAAGCCGACGCCCTGAACGACGCCGTCGACCCGGATCCGGACGCGCTGGATCGACGCGGTCATTCCGATGGGCGCGCCCGCTGCTCGCTGAGGACGAGTCCGAACAGCACGTGGTCGGCGACGAACACCGCTCGCTCGCGCCCCTTCGGCCAGTTGCGCTCGGTCAGGCCGAGGGCGGGCGCCAGCACCGCGTCGAACCCCAGCCAGACGAGGACGCCGTACACGGGGCCCGACCAGCGCTTGCCCCGGATCCGCTCCGGCAACAGCGAGAAGACGATGCCGAACACGCCCCCCATCGCCCAGTGCACGAGCTCGACCACCACCCGCCGGCGCTTGCGCGGCACGCGTCGCAGCAGCCCGCGCGCCTTCTTACGCGTCAGCCGGCTCGGCGGGTCCTCCCGGATCAGTCCGGCGTGGAGCGCGAACACACGCACGCCGGTCATCGCCATCGCGCCGACGATGCCGCGGAACTTCGCGTGGATGAGGTTGCTCATCACGGCCTTCCCACCAACTCGCAGAGGACGTGGTAGGCACTCGCCTGCGCCTCCTGGATCCGCGGGATGTGCTGCGAGCGCGTGATCACCACGTGGTCGGCGAGGCCCTCGGCCGCGATCCGGCCGCCGTCGTAGCCGACGAGCGCGATCGTGGTCATCCCGCGCCGCCGCGCCTCGGCGAGCGCTGAGATCACATTCGCCGACCCGCCGCTGGTGGAGAGCGAGAGCAGCGCATCGCCGGCGCGCCCGTGCGCGATCACCTGGCGCGCGAAGATCGCCTCAACGCCGACGTCGTTGGCGATCGCGGTGAGGATCGCCGGGTCGTCGGTAAGGTCGATGGCCGGGCGGCCCGCGCGCTCGAGGTCGGCCACCAGGTCCATCGCGTCCGTGGCCGAGCCGCCGTTGCCGAGAGCGAGCACCCGGCCGGCCGCACGCATCGCCGCCGCCGCGGCGATCAGCGTCTCACGGCCCTCGGAGAGCGTCTGCTCGCGCAGCGCGCCGGTCTCGTCGGCCTTCATCAGGATGGAGCGCCGCACGTCCTCGAGCACGGCGTCCTCGTCGGTCTCGCGCTCGCCGAGGAACGGGTAGAGGAAGCTCGCGGCGCCGGTGTCGTGCACGGTGCGCTCGCTGTGCTCGAGAAACACGTGGACCAGCTCCCAGAGCACGTGGTACGCCGTCTCGACCAGCTCCTGGTGTACGAACGGGTCGTCCACGGGCGGATCGAGGTCGATGACCAGGCACCCGCGCGCGGCGAGCGACGACACGTCGGCGCCGAACCCGATCACCATGTCGTCGGGCTCGGCCAGCAGCTCGAGCCGGCGCGCGCTGAGGGCGAGCGCGGGCAGCGCCCGCTTGCCGACGATGACTGGGTGCACGAACTCGACCGCCACATGCCGGGCGTCCGAGACGTCGCCGGTGGCAAGCAGCCGGCCTCCGCGTGTGAACCGCGCCGCCATGGCCCGGCACAGGTGCGCGAGCCGATCGGCCTCGTCCGCGAACCACGAGGCGTTGGCCTCGCGCCGCCGGTCGAGGCCGACGGTCTCCATCAGGCCGGGACCTCCGTGCGCGCCCCGAGCTCGAGCAGCCAGTCGCGGAACGCCTCGACGCCCTCGCCGGTGCGCGCCGAGACGAGCAGCCGCGGCACACCTGGGTGCACGGCGTCGAGATTGTGGAGGAACTTCTCGAGGTCGAAGTCCAGGTGCGGCAGCAGGTCGATCTTGTTGACCAGGACCAGCTCGCAGGTGCGGAACATCAGCGGGTACTTGAGCGGCTTGTCCTCGCCCTCGGTGACCGACGAGACCATGATCCGCGCGTCCTCGCCGACCTTGAACTCGGCCGGGCAGACGAGGTTGCCGACGTTCTCGATCACCAGCAGGTCGATGTCGTCGAGCGGCACCTCGCCGAGCGCCGAGCGCACCATGTTCGCGTCCAGGTGGCATTCGCCGCCGAAGCCGGGATCGGTGTTGATCTGCGTGACCGGGACGTGCAGGCTCGCGAGCCGGTCGGCGTCGTACGAGCCCTGGACGTCGCCCTCCAGCACGCCGGCGCGCACGCCGTCGAGCGAGCCGAGCACGCGCTCGAGCAGCGTCGTCTTGCCCGCCCCGGGAGCGCTCATGAGGTTGACGACCCGCACGCCCGCCCGGTCGAAGTCGGCTCGGTTGGCCCCCGCGATCGTGCTGTTGGCGTCGAGCGCGTCCTCGACGACGCGGACCTTCACGCGATGCATTCGGCACCCTCCTCAACCTCGATCGACTCGACCTCGAGCTCGTTTCCTGCCACGACCTCGCCCGCCGCGCCGCATGTGCAGCGGAACAGCGCGTCCCTCGGATCCCACTCCCGCGCGCAGGCGTCGCACCGCAGCCGCGCCGGCACGAGGACCTGCTCGAGCCGCGCGCCCTCGCACAGCGTCTCGCGCGTGACCAGATCGAAGTAGAAGGCCAGCGAGTCCGGCACGACCTGGCGCAGGTGGCCGATCCGGACCGTGACGAGCGTCACCCGGCGCCCGGCGGCGTGCCGCACGGCGGTGTCGACGATGGCGCTGGAGACCGACAGCTCATGCATCAGGTCTGGTAGGCCGCGTCGCTGCGCAGCTCCTCGATCGTCTCCATGACGAGCGCGATCGCGCGCTCGACCGAGGCCTCGACCGCCGGCGTCAACCCGAGGCCCACGTCGTCGACCTCCGCGGGCTCGCACGCGATCACCTGCACGCGGCCCGGCCAACCGCCGACGACGCGGACAAAGCGCAGCATCGTCATCGGATCCATCGAGTGCGGGTCGATCTTCTCGCCGTCCTCGATCTCGGCCGGCACATCCTCGCGTTCGACGTCGATCACATAGAGCGTGCCCGGCTCGCCGCCCTGGCGGCTCACGTCGACGATCACGAGCGCGCTGTAGCCGCGCATCACCTCGTACGCGAGGTCGAGGCCGCTCGTGCCGACGTCCATCACGCTGACGCCCTCTGGGAGGTCGCGCTCGGCGAGCCGGCGCGCCACCTCGGCGCCGAACGCATCGTCCCGCAGCCATGCGTTCCCGACGCCGGCGACGAGGATCTGCTTGACGAGTTCAGGGGTCATGCGGGGACCACCTCCACCTCGGCGGGCTTGAAGTACAGGTAGCGACCGATGTCGCGCATCAGCTCCTGGCCGGGGTCGTCGTCGACGGTGACCGCCAGGTGGACGCCGTCCTCGTAGTCGCGGTAGATCCGCTCGATCGTGGCCAACCGGCCGGCCCACACGCCGTCCTGGGGAGCGGCGCCGAAGCCGGGGCGCAGCCGTACCTTGGCACCGCGCCGGAAGACGACGCCGCCGACCTCGATCGCCCGCTCGCCGGCGACGTCGGCCGGGCCGGGCCGGTGCGCCGGCGGCAGGTCGGTCACCGTGACGCGCCCGTGCAGCCGCGCGATCGCGTCCGGGCCGGCGGCCTCGGCGCGCGCCAGCATCTCACGCACCTTCGGGTCCTGCTCCGCGATCGCGGCGCGCTCGGCGTCGCTGAGCGCGAGCACGTGCAGCAGCAGCGCCTCCTCGATCTCCGTCGCGTCGAACATGTCGCCGTGGCTCTCCGGCGCGATCTGCGGGTGGTCGGGCAGGACGATCGACGCACCCAGCACCGTGTCGTCGTTGTCGGTCGCGAGCACCGGGAAGATGTTCACGTGATCGCACGCGCGGACCGCCGCGGCGGCCGTCGGGCCGGGGGCGACCGGCGAGGCGAAGCGGCCCCCCGGAGCCTGTGCGACGAGGTGCGTGGACAGCAGCGACGACCGCAGCGCGCCGGCGCGGTCAAGCCCTTCCGGCACCGCGGTGGTGTTGTGGACGCACATCGACACGCGCACGAGCCCGTCGTCGAGCGGCGTCGTCGCGAGGCGCACGCGGCCCTGCACGGAGTCGAACGAGAACTCGACCGTCGAGTCGGCCTGCACCTCGACCCGGCGCGCCACGCCCTGGTGGCGCTCGCCGCTCGGCTCGAGGAAGGCGAGCGTCCCGGAGACCGGCTGATCGCCGGCGCCGGGCTCGAGCACGACCTGCATCCGCGCGCGATCGAACGTGTGCGGCCCGCCGGCCGCGTACACGGGCGGGTAGACGATGCCGAACGGCGTCGGCGTCGCGTTCTTGGTCGCCCCCGGCGTGTACGGGTAGAGCGCGTAGCCCTCGTAGAGCAGCGTGGAGAGCAGGCGGTCGACGCTCACAGCAGCTCCCGCACGGTGTCGTCGAACGAGTGCAGCCCACGCTCCGCCTTGCGCCGCGAGAGCGCCTCCAGCGTCTCGTGCTGCAGGCGGATCCAGCCGCCGCCGGGATAGTGGTTGGCGATCGTGCGCCTCCAAACGTCGACCGGCATCCGCCAACGCGACGAGCAGCTCCACGGGACGAGCACGACCTGCAGCCGATCGTCGTCCCCGCGGTAGAGCACAGTGCCATTGAAGTGGAAGGTGAGCGGCACCTCTCCCT
>CAWBVZ010000011.1:0-344990 GCA_963792385.1 uncultured Solirubrobacteraceae bacterium
CGAAGTGGCTCCCTGTACCGCGTTTCTCGATCTGCTTGCCGTCGCCCGTCGCCATGCTCGAGTTCATTCTCGGGGAGCTTTTCCACGACGATTGGGCTCGCCAGATGGAAAAACGTCAGGCGCCGCAGGAGATGTGGAGCGGGGTTCAACGGCGCCGGTGGGCGTGCTGGCTGGAATGGCAGCAGGCTGTAGTTGAGGACGGCCGGTCACCGTGGCTCGCGTTCAGGGGCGGTGCCTCACGAGCATACGTTTCATCCGTCTCCGCCGACAGTCGCGGCGAGAAGGCGAAAGAAGCGATGAAGGCCAGGAAGTGGTTCATGTCGGACTCGTCGGGTTCCGGCCCCTAGGTTCCCGCATCGGCGGAAGGCGATCGATGCCTGGGTACCAGTCAGAGCGTTCAGTGGCACTCCCGGCCGTTGGCCGAGCGAAGACTCCGGCAAACCCCCGGCAGACATGAGACACGCACTGGCCGGTCACCGGCGCAGATTGCCATCCCCTGGAAAGCGAGGCGCTCAAGCAACTCAGCTCAGGCGCTGGGAGCCCTTACATCGGCTTGGGAACCTCACGATTGTCACGAACCCGCTCAACTCGTCGCTATCGAACTTACCGTGGACTACGAATCGCGCGGAGCTCCACAAGCACAGCCGGCTGTCCTTAAGCGCGCGGCTTGCCGAGCGTGACACGTGGGATGAGCAGGCTGTGGACAACACGGTGCATGGGTCGCGGAGCGGCTCGTCGCGGTCTGCCCCTTGGACCGCACGGCTGGAGTAGTACGGCAACCATGAAGGTGGCTGCCGTGATCGGCGTGGCCGTCACGGTGCTCACGGGCTGTGGTGGCGCCTCGTCATCGCGTGACGACTCACCGACGACGAGCAAGTCGCCCGTCGTCTTGAGCCCGGCCCTGGGTGCGGACAGGAGGAGGCGGAGCCGTCTCAGATCGTTCTGACGTGTGCCGACTACGGCATCATTCTCATGGGTCTCTCGTGGGATCGCTGGGGTGAGCGGACGACAGCGGGACATGGCGTGATCACCGTGCGGGGGTGCGACCCGTCGTGCGCCGACGACAATCGCACCTATAGCTATGAGGTCGACGTGAGCGCGCATCAGCCGGTCACCTGCCCGGACGGTCGGCGCCAATACGCCTTCATCGAGTACCACGTAACCGATGATCGATTCGGTCCGCAGCGTCCCGACGATGGGACACGCGGCTACGACTGTTGAGCCCCGCCGCTCAGGGCGGCCCGCTTCGCTCGCCACCTCGTACTTCAAGGACCACAGCGCTCTGCAGCCTGCGGACGCCTACCGTCGCAGACCTGTCCGACCGGCCGCCGTGCCACGGATGACTGCTTGCGGCGCTCCCCGCTGGTGCCGGAGAAGCTACGCGGCGAGAAGGCCACGCCAGTCACTGAGCGCCTTCGCCGCCTGCATGGGCGTCCGAAACCCAAACGGCGAGTGCGCCGAGCACCAGGCGCACGCGTCTCCGGCCGGAGGCCACGGTCGCCACTGCAGCCGGCAATGGCGCGTCCGCTCGCCCGAGGATACGGATACAAGAGGACTGTGTCCACGCGGTCGACATCTGCCAGCGCTGCGTACGCGAGTGCCTGATGTAGATTCGGCTCGATGCGCATCACGGACCGATTCGGTCAGCCCTCGCCAGCTGTGCCGGGCGAGGAGTGAGAGAGATGCGCCTTGTACTTCGCATCGAGCCAGATGACACGCTCATGGTCCAAACAGCCCGACGTCGGGTGCCAGCGCACGCATCGACGCCAGGCTGCCCTCCCCATCGAAGGGGACGAACGGCTCTCACCGAGTGCCGGCGGTCGGAGGCCGAGTTGCGGGGCAAGGGTGCCCGCGAATGAACGGACCCGGCCTCCCATACCTCACCGCTCGACGTCCCAAGCCAGACCGTCAAGCGCACGCGCGCCCCCTAGTCCACGTTCGTGGCAACCCAGCCCATCGCCTCAGGACTCGGCGACGAAGCCTTCGAGGGTTAGCGCCACGGTGGAAAGTGGGCGGCGGTGCGTTCCCTCGCCGACATCGAACTGCATACCGCGGATGCGCTCCGTTAGGAGTCGACCTGGAGCGGTCGCCGGCATACGGCCGCAAGTCGTCGGACAGGCGAGCGAGGGTCCAGCGAACGGCTGCCATGAGATCGGGATCGTCGGCGAGATCGGAGAACTCGCAGGGCAGCGATGTCCACCGCCCGACCGGCGCTTGCCGTCGGACCCATTCTCCCCAATCGATTCGGCCTCGGGGTGACGAGCGCAGCTCGTGCTGTGTGACGAACCTACTTCGACGACGTGCCAGCAGAACCTCGAGGCGTCTCACGACTGGGCCAGCGATGAGCCAGGAAGGGACCTCGCGGGCCGACCCGGGAACCAGCGGTCCGCCTCCGAGTGTCGGTGCAACGGAGAAGCCCACGGCCGAGACCACATCCCCGAGGGCGCTCCAGCTGAACCTCGGACTCACGAGAACACCCGCGGCGACTCGCCGGCTAGCAGGGGCCACGAGCGGTATGGCGCCGATCCGTCCGGACGGGTGAAGCAAGACGTGAAGCCCGCCGCTGCTGTGAACCTCGGGCGTCAGTCCGAGGCGTCGCAGGGCCGGTCGATTAGCGTTGAGGAACGGGTCGATCCAACGGTCGCCGTGCGCATGTGCGATGGCCGGGGTCACCCGGATCGGGTGGCCCTCGTCCGTCGTCTGCAGCAGGGGACGAGCGGCCGGGACCCGCGTTTGGGCGATAGCGCGAGTACGGCCCCGCATCGTGCGGCCGCGTACCTGGCTCACGTCTCTATCGCGCGCGCTTCGATGAGGTCGGCGAGCCCTGCCACCTCGAGCGACGCGGGACCCAGCAGGCGCTCGGTGACGTAGTCGCGCAGTAGGGGCACGAGCTCCTGGCGCAGCCGCCGCCGAACGCGGCCCGAGCGACCCGCCGGATCGAGATCGGGACGTGGATCGAGGAAGTACGCATGGCCAGGGACTAGCGCAGACCGTCGTCGTCGGCGAACTCCGTGAATGTCTTGAGGACTTCCTCGAAGACTTCAATAGCTAGGTCGTCGCCCTCTGCACGAACGACGTCAAGCGATGGCCACACGTCGACAAACGCGAAGCGTCGACGAATCGCGAGGTCTATCCGAGCGATCGACCTATCGGCTGTGTTGCGTGTGCCGAGCACGAGCAGGTTCTGCGAGAGCTGCAGCACGTCCGGATGGTCTTGAGGTACGTGCGGCAATCGAACGGCGCGATCCGGATCACCCGGTTCGAACAGACTTACCGCCTCGCCAAGCACTCGGCCCAGGTCAGCGCGGTTGATTTCGTCGATAACAAGCACGTGTGGAGCAGCCTCCGCCGCCGCATTCGCACGGAGCAGGTCGCCAGCGCGAACCTTGAACGCCAGTTCGCCTCCCGTGACTTCGGGATAGAGGCCGACCACGAAGTCCTCATACGTCCGTGCCGGGTGGAACTGCACCATCTCATGGGAGCCGATGATCTGAGCGACCTCAAGCGCTAGACGCGTCTTTCCCGTGCCTGGTGGACCCTCAAGGATCGCGGATCGTCTCTCCCGAAGCAAAGCCGCTGCCTCATCAGCTTCGACGGCCGGAAAGATGTGAGCGTGCAGCGTCAGCAACCGCTCCTGCCAGTGCGTCACCGCGAGGCCTTTGAATCGGCTTCGATGCTCGTGGAGGAATAGGTCGAGCAGGTCCTCCACGACCGCAGTCGCGCCCATGTCGCCGTCCTTGACCGGCGTTGTTGCATACAGGACCCGGGGAGTAGGCCCTTCTTGCTGCCTCGATGGCCGGCCAACCGGTGGCGGTGGAGTCGGGAACTTCCGTCGTGATGTCGAGGACGTCGGGCTTAACGCGCGGCCGCCCGGCATGCACGCGTGCGAGCGCCCGCAACCGCCGTCCGTGCCCAGGGCCGTCCAAGAATTGCGGTGTCTGCCCCGAAGCCATCAGTACCGATGCCCAACGCCGCCACGCTGCCGGTGTCGCCAGGAAACCAGACGAACGAGGTTCCCTGGTAAGGCCCAGCGTAGGGTTGCCCTCCTCGATGATGAATCCCGCGTATGAGGCTGCATCGGGCTTCTTCTGGAGGTTGACCCGCAGTTGGTACGTGCCTTTGTCGCTTCGATGGATGCGCTCATCGAGTACCTCGTCGAGCAGCGTCCGCACCTCGTCGGGCTGGCCCATCAGCTCCCACTCGAGGCCCTTGCGCATCCCTGACATGAGGGTCTCGAAAGCGTCTGCCATGTGGATGACGCTATCCGACTCTCCGACCCTGCGCCTTGGCGTTCCAGGACGTCGCCATTTGGGCGTCGGCGGCCCCGGAGCAGTGGCCAAGCCGGCGAGGACCGCATAGCGCCTGCCTAGTTCCGTCGGTGGCTCCGGGTCCCTACCTGCGCCTGCTAGCCGTTTGGACAGATCTTCCTAGTAATGCCTAGTTCCCGTTGGTCGCGGTCGCTACCGATTGCGCCATGACGGGTTATTCGCCTCCTGGCTGGCCCGCCTGAGCAATCGCTAGGAGGCGCAACGAAGGAAGACCTACGAATGAACACCCCGTCTTGGAAGCCGAGCAGGCGGGCTGCCCTGGAGACGCTCGCTGGCCTCCGTGGCCTTCGTTGTCGTGCTCGCCCTCATCTTCGGTGGCGATCCGGAGGCCAACGGCGAGCAGTCGCAGGCGGCGCAGGTAAGGGGACGGCGACGGCCACGGCCACTCCGACTCCAACGCCCGAGCGCAAGTCCAAGCCATCCACGGCGCACAAGGCGCACGCGACCAAGAAGTCCCGCGGCGACGCGCCCTCAGAAGCCGCCCGCCCCTGTATTCGTGGCCTGCGACCCCAACATCACGGTCCGCGTCGCGACCACGACGTGCGGCCTGGCGGAGAGTGCGTTCTACGAGTACGTACAGGCGGGGGCGGACTCGATCGCGGCCTACAGCGCGTCAGCGGGCCGTTGGTTCGAGATGCGCTGCAGCGGCTCAAGTGCGGTCATTTGCAACGCGGACGATGGAAGCGAGGTGCGCTTCCCGCAGTCGGCCGTGCGCGCCTACACGTACGCGAACGCGGTCACCTATGCCTCGTCGCACAAGGTCAGCGTCGGCCCGGACGGCGAAGGGTCCACGCCGTACGATGCCCCCGGTGCTGCGCCGGACGATGAACCTGACCCGACAAGCGCCGATACGTCGGCCGGAGAGAACATTCCCAACTACGACAACGGCAACGGCTACCGAGTGCAGTGCGCGGACGGCATGTACTCGCAGTCCGGTGGGATTCAGGGTGCCTGCTCAGGTCACGGAGGCGTGGGGTAACGCTGAGCGAACACCGAGCGTGGAGGCTGAATGCGCCAACTCTCTGGCCGCTCCGACCCCTCCGCTGTTGGGCGCGATCGAGCAGGCGGTCAGTCTCATCGATGATGCCGGGACCGTCCTACCGCTTACCGATCCCGGCCAGCGGTGCCCACGGTCAGCCGGCCTGCCGCATTCGTCCGTGGCATCGGTGGCGGTTCCGGAGGATCGGCCGGGCCGCCGAGCCGCAGGAGCGAACGACGTGGCACGCAGCCAGTCCTCGACGTCCTCGGGTCGCATCCGGTACACCCCGCGCGTGCCGAGCCGGCTGGCGTGCAGTCGGCCCGATTGGATCGCGCGCAGGACCGTCTTCGTGCTGATCTGGCAGTGCTCGGCCACGTCGGCAGGGGTGAGGAGGCGCTGCCCGATCTCTGACGACACTGCCAAGCCGACCGCACGTGGTTCGTCGGCGGGCCTGGAATACTCATGTGAGGGTGGTAGCCACTCCGGCCCCCTGGTTTGACGAGATGTGGCGCGGCGTGCCGGCAGGCGAGCCGCTCCTGGGCCGCATTCAGCCGGTCTCACGCGTCTTCGTCCGGTTCCTTCGAGTCCCCAATACCCCAGGAAATCACAGTCTTCCAAGAACTGGGAAGACGGCTCGGACACCCCCGGATCGACTCGTAACGAAGGGGTCCGGTACGAGTCCGGGCGTCGGCTCCGCGGTAGGCCCGGCGATCGAGCAGCAGCTCGGGCATGACCCCTTCTCGGGGTCGGTTGGAACGAGCTCGAGCATCGACCGTGGCGGCTGCAGGCCGCGGAAAGCTGCGCCGTCGGTTACGAAGCAGTAGCGGCGACCGGGCCCCCCGGGGCACTATCACCGCTGCCTCGGCTCGCGCCGCACCCCGTGGCTCATGGTGCGCGTCGCGCTTGCCTGGCCTCCTGGTCGCGCGCGATCCGCTCGCCGGACTTGGCGAGGGCCAGGCCGCCCACGATAAGCAGCACGCCAAAGGCCAGGAACGCGAGGTCCCAGCCGATGGGCCCGCCGAGGTCGTCGCGGACGTGGTGGATGCCGAGGATCTGGTGGTCGATGACGCCTTCGACAACGTTGAAGACGCCCCAGCCCGTGAGCAGCATCCCGAAGTACACGCTCCACGGCGGAGCGAGATCGCCTCGTTGCCACGCGCGAACGGTCAGGTAGCCGGCGACAGCGACGAACACCCAGGTCGTGAGGTGGAAGAACCCGTCCACGAGCGTGTTGGTTTCCAGGCCGGCGACGGTGTTCATCGGCTCACCGCCGTTGCCGCCGCTGAGCATGTGGTGCCACTGAAGGATCTGGTGGAGCAGGATGCCGTCGATAAACCCGCCGAGGCCGAGACCCATCAGAAACGCAGGAGCCTTCGGCGGGCTCGAGCTAGGAGCCGGCGATCCCCGAGAAGGCTGTGCCCGTGGGGAGGCGACAACGGCGTCGGAAGCCCTCGACATACTGCGCGCCTACCCCGCAGAAATCGGCGTCAACCGCTGCCAGCGACGGCGACGCGGATGGCCGCGCAACGGAGTTCCTCACCATCGGCAGCCGGTCGCGCAGCGGCGCCCCGCCTCCCGTACTCAGGGATCTGACCTCGCTGGCCCGAACAGGCGCTCAGAAAGCTTGACTGTTTTCCGGAACGTCAGCGGCCGGACGGCACGCGCGTGGACCGGGCGCAGCGACGGTACATCGCCGATGGGGGGAGGCCCGGCAGGCCTTCCGAAAAGCTCCATCGGGAGGTGACGGCATGCATTGGCGTGCTCTCATCGCAGTTGGTCTCGTGCTCGCGAGTTCCGGGCTGGTCGCGACCACCGCGGCGGGCAAGTCTGGTAGCCGTGATCCGGTCGTCGACCTGATCGTTCGCGATTGCTCGAAGGACGACGACCTTGATGTCGACTACCCGCTGGCCGCTCTGCGCCGCGCGCTCGACGAGCTTCCGCGGCAGGTCCGTCGCCACACGCGCTGCGAGCGCGTGATCGAGCGCGCGATTGACCGGGCGCAGCGCCGGCTCGACCGCGAGGTGCTCCGGATCTGGGCTGACTGCGGCCGCGACGACGACCTCGATCGCGACTACAGCGTCCGCGCGCTGCGCCGAGCACTGAGGCTGCTCCCTGACGACCTGCGGACGTACACCGACTGCGAGGACGCCATCGAGCGCGCGCTCGAACGGGCCCAGCGGCGGCTCCAGCGCCAGGTCGAGCGGATCATCCGCGACTGTGAGCGGGACGGCGACCTCGACCGTGACTACAGCCTCGACGCCTTGTTCCGCGCCCTGCGTCGGGTGGCAGGTGACAGGCACTGCGAGCGTGCGATCGTGCGCGCGATCGAGCGCAGTTAGGTTGGCTTCCGCCGCGGCGCCGCCGCTGCGCGGCGCCGTGGCGCATCACGGCTACTCGGCCAGCGCCTCGATCGGGCGGCGCGCGAAGAAGTCCCAGACCTCCACGATGTTGCCCGCCGGGTCCTCGACGTAGATCGAGCGATCGCCCCCATCGTGCTCCTCGGGTCCCCGTACCGGTGTTCCTCGAGCCTCGAGGGTGTCGCGCAGGCGGTCGAGGCCTCCGGGAGCGGCGGAGAACGCGAAGTGCACATGGCGCCCTCCGCGGTCTCCGAACTCCTTCCGGCCCGGTGACCACAGCCCGAGGCGGGCGTTGGTGCCGGCGGCGAGCCAGACCCGGTCGGGCTCGCGGGCAAGGACTCGCAGGCCGAAGACGTCGACGTAGAAGCGCTCGAGGCCGGCGAGGTCGTCGACCTCGAGCGTGAGCTCGGCGAAGCCGTCCGTCGGGGAATCCGTCTCCATCACGCGGCCCTCGCGGCCGGCACGTACCGGAGGTGGTCGGGGAGGAAGGGGACCACGGCGCGCTTGGCGTACGTGGCGCCGCCGGCTACGAGCGCCTTCCGCACAACGATTGGCGGCAGAGATGAGAAGCCGTACTGCTCGCGGATGCGGCCAGGAAGCAGCGCGACCGTGATGAAGTTGACCGTCTCGAGCAACGGTCGGGCGATCAGCGGCACCGGCGGCTCCAGGACGATCTTGCGGGCGCGGTCGCGTGCCCACTCGCTCACGAACAAGTGGTCGCCGTCGAGCATCTCGCGGCGGTAGTCGGCGAGGTCGGCGAGCGTGGCGGGCATGTCCGCGTCGGCGAGGCCGAACAGGCGCCCGACGACCCGGTAGTCGTCCCACAGCGCGGCCTCCTCGTCGCGGCTCATCGCCCGCACGTACTTGCGGTAGACGAGCGTTGCCGAGTCGACGAGGGTGAACAGCACCCACATGAGCAGCTCGGGGTCGTCCGCGCGGTACGGCGTGCCGGCCGGATACGGACCGACCGCCTGCGGAAGCCGGCCGCGGACGCGGCGGTGGGCCGCGCGGACGTGCGCGGTCACGCGGTCGGCGTCGCGGCGCGACCCGAAACCGATGGTGCTCAGGACCTGGGCCGTTCGCGCCAACCGCTCGTACGGCTCGGCGAGTGCGGTCGAGTGCATCAGGAGGCCGGCGACGGCCAAAGGATGGGCGGCCTGCATGAGCAGCGCGCGCGGGCCGGCGAGCGCGAGCGCGCGCTCGCGGTTGACGCGCCGGAGCATCGAGTCGTCGGTGAAGTAGCCGCGGGCCATCAGCTGAGCCGCCCGAACGCCCGAGTGGTGATCGCCGTCGCGAGGCGCAGCTGCTGGTCGGAGGCGGGAGCGGAGCGCGAGCGACCCGGTGTCGGCGAGCCCCGGATGCTCGATCGGCAGCAGGCCGAGGCAGATCTCCGTCGCCGCCTGGACGACGGCCGGCTCGACGCTCCAGAGCACCTCGAACTCGCGCGCACCGTCGCTGCGCCGCCGGGCCGTCGGCAGCTCGAGGCCGCTCAGGCACACGGCATGGCCGGGCGCCGAGCAGACCACCGCCCACTCGCGCGAGAGCGGGGCCGACCGGTCGACCGGCACCTCCGCCGGCGGACCGGCTCGGAAGCGGTCGAAGTCGGCGAACACCACCGCCAGCTCAGCCGTTCTCGCGAACTCCCGCCAGCGGCGCGCCGAGGCACGGAAGAAGCGCTCGCGCTGGAACGATCCGAACAGCAGCGGCCGCTCCGCTTGTGCGCAGCTCTCGTCCTCGATCGCGCGCGTCAGCGCGAGCAGCAGCGGCTGGCGCAGCACGATCGGCTGGAGATCGGGCCGGCGCCGGCGAAGCCCGGCGAACAGCGACGGCTCGGTCTCCTCACCGGAGCGACGAACCCGTTCGATGGCGGCGCTGACCGAGAGGCCGGCCTCCCGCTCGCGGAGCACCTGCGCCACGCGCTGCACGTCCTCGGCGCGGTAGCGCCGGTGACCGCTCGGGAGCCGCTCCGCGACGGGGAACGCGTGCCGGCGCTCCCACATCCGCAGTGTGCCCTCGGGGACGCCTGTCCGCGTGGCGAGCTCGCCGATTGAGAATCGAACAGTAGTGTTCAGATTCCTGCGTCACAGTGTTTAGGTTGACAGATCCTCGGCGAGAACGACTTCTACTCGAACCAGGAGGTCACGATGTCGACGATCGAGCAGTCCATTGAGCTCGAAGTTCCGGTCCAGACGGCGTACAACCAGTGGACGCAGTTCCAGGACTTCCCGGCGTTCATGGAGGGCGTCGAGCAGGTCCAGCAAATCGATGAGACGCAGCTGCACTGGGTCGCGGAGTTCGGCGGCACTCGCCATGAGTGGGACGCCGAGATCACCGAGCAGCTGCCCGACGAGCGCGTCGCCTGGCGGAACACAGACGGCAAGGAGAACGCCGGCGTCGTGACGTTCCACAAGCTCGACGACGAGCGCTCACGTGTCATGGTCCAGATGGACTGGGTCCCTGAGGGCATCAAGGAGAAGCTCGGCGACGCCCTCGGGATCTCCGACCGGCGCGTGAAGGGGGACCTCGAGCGCTTCAAGGACCTGATCGAGTCACGCGGGCGCGAGAGCGGCGCCTGGCGCGGCGAAGTCCCGCGCGAGTCCTAGGTGCGCCTGGGTTTCGCCGTCAAGGTGCTCGGCGGCGGCGGCCGCCCGTCGCACGACACGCGTCGCTGGCAGTCGGGCCCGGACCTCAGCGTCTCGCTCGACTGCCTCGACGCGGTCCTCACCTACCTCGACGCGAACGACATCCGGTTCTACCGGATGGCGACGAGCCTGGCGCCCTATGCCAGCCATCCCGACCTGCCGCAGTTCCGGGACCAGCCCGCTCGGTGCGCCGAGCTACTCACCCAAGTCGGCGCTCGCGCGCGCGAGCTCGGCATCCGGCTCACGAGCCACCCCGGTCAGTACACGGTCCTCAACTCCGAGGATCCCGAAGTCCGGCGGCTGGCGGCGGTCGAGCTCGAGGTGCAGGCGGAGATCATGGACGGGATGGGTCTCGGGCCCGAATCGGTCGTCGTGCTGCATGTCGGCGGCGCGGCGGGTGGCGCCGACGCCGGCCTCGAGCGGTTCGAGCTCGGCTTCGAGACCCTGTCGGACGCCGCCCGCGCCCGCGTCGTGCTGGAGAACGACGACCGCAGCTACGGGATCGGCGACGTGCTGAAGCTCAGCGACCGGATCGGGCGACCCGTCGTTTGGGACGTCCTGCACCACCACTGCCACGACCCGCACGGGATCGGCGACCGGGACGCGCTCGAGTTGGCGCTCGCCACATGGTCGCCCGAGATCACGCCGAAGATCCATTACTCGACGACGAAGACCGTCGTCGAGGAGCGCCGGCGGCGGGTCGGGCGGCGCGTGCAGCGCAGTCTCGTACTGCCGCAGCTGCGGGCGCACGCCGACCTGATCGATCCCATCGCATTCGAGCAGTTCCTGGCCAACGCCAGGGGCCTGGACTTCGACGTCATGCTCGAGGCCAAAGCGAAGGACCTCGCGCTGCTGCGACTGCGCGAGCAGCTCAGTCGCGCCAGGGCAGCACCCGCCGACGCGGCGGCCGCCGGAATCCCTGCTGCGCCAACGCGGCGTTAACGCCGACGAGGCCGAGCTCCGCCGCCAGCGACGCGATGCCGAGCACGTTGAGTCGTCGCTTCGCCCGGCGTTGCGCCTCGGAGGCGTCGGCCGTCACATGGTCGCCGTCCTCGAGCGGGACGGCGCCGCCCGGTGCCTGGTGGGAGAACCGGACGCCCTGAGCCGCCGCCGCACCCCCGGTCACGACGACGATGCCCACGAGGGCGTCCTTGGCGACCGCCAGCCGGCGCTCCGGCGTGGAGAGCTGACCGGGTGCCGCCTCCTTGGCGCGGGCCCCGATCCAGCCACCGACCACGGCGAGCAGCGAGAGCGAGTTGACGATGCCGTAGCGGCGCCACGCGGCGTTGACGATCTTGCCGCGCTCCGCCTCGTCGCTGATCTCGGTGACGCTTGGATGCAGCGCGAGGCGGCCGAACAGGGTGCCGCCGAGCAGGCCGGCGAGGCCGATGTCGTGAGCGGCGCGCCCCACCTGGCTGAGGGGTACGGGAGGTGCGGGAATGGCGGGCATGACATCACGCTTGCCAGGAGAGCGGGATCGAAAACACGAGCCGGTTCCGGGTTGTCGGGGGGCGCCCCTCGTAGGGGCGCCCCGAACCGAATGCGTGGGCGACGCCTACTTCGGAACGCGACCGATCTCGTAGGGGCCGGTTGACGCGCGGCCGACGCCGCCCGCTCCCTCGTCGAGCCTCCGCTCGGCCGCGGCCAGCCCGCTGCCGATCGTGCGAGCGCGCGTGCGCGGCGTGACCGGTGTCGGCGTTCGACGCTGCACGTGCGCGGGCGCGACGATCAGCCTGGCGTCGATCGAGAGAAGACGGATCCTGAGCAGCCGCGCGACGACGGACGCTTCGACGAGAAGCCCTTCAGAGAGCGGCCTTCCGTCGTCGGGAACCGCGATCAGGTTCGTCGCCGCGCCGCCGCGCAGGACCGCGAGCTCGAATCGCTCGCCCACCGGGTCACTTCGCTGGAGGCCCTGAGCGAGCGTGTGACGCGGTTGGAGAGAGAATCCCGCAGCTCTCCGCGCCGCTCCAACGCAGCCTGACCCCCGCGACGACAGGGAACTGACACGAGCATCGGGCGAGTGTCGTCAGGCACGTCCGCCGGTGGCGGATCGGTCAGCGCCACCGCCGCCGCTCGCGGCGCTCGAGTGCGTCGCCGATGAGCCAGAACATCGGCGGCCAGAGCCCCACGAACAGGGCGCGTCGCTCTGCGTTGCCGCGCTCGTCCTGGTCGACCGTCTTCGCCCGGATCCACAGGGTGATGCACAGGCCGATGCTCCCCAGCGATGCGACGTGCGCCTGCCAGCCGCGAAGTCCGGCATCGTGAAGGGTCTTGGTCACCATGACGTGACCTCTACCCGGCGCGCGCAGAGGCGCACGCTTGCGCGGCGGCTTGGGTAGCACTCCCGCATGCCCCGTCGCCCTTCCCTCCGTCGCCGGCTTGGCACGGCCAGCCGCTGGCCCGCCGGGGTCGCGCTCACGTCATGGCGCTACATGTGGCGCACGACTCCGCTGCACCGCCGCGAGGCGGCGGGTCGGCTCCCTGACAACGCCCCACCGGAGCTCCCCGCGGGGCCGTCGCGCGACGAGGTGCAGCATCCGCCGGACGGCGTGGGGCCGCTGTTCCATCGGATCTACCGGGCGCGGATCCGGGAGGCGCGGGTCGGGCCGCAGGAGCTCATCGAGGCCGTCACAGCCGATCTCGACCGTGTCGCACCGAGCGAGTTCGCCAGCTTCACGAAGGTCCTCGGCGAGGACGGGACGATGGCGGTCGGCGACGAGTACGTCGTGCGCATGCCCGGGCCGTGGGACGGGCCCGTCCGCGTCGTCGACCGCACGCCGACGTCGTTCCGGTTCGTGACTCTCGACGGGCACCTCGAAGCGGGTCAGATCTCCTTCGCCGCCGAGCGCGGCGAGCTGCTCGAGTTCAGCATCGAGTCGTGGGCGCAGTCGGGCGACCGGTTGTCGAACCTGCTCTACCACCACCTGCGCATGAGCAAGGAGGTTCAGCTGCACATGTGGACCTCGGTAATCGAGCGCGTGGCCGACCTGTCCGGAGGGCGCCTCACCGGCGGCATCGAGATCCGCACGCACCGCGTCGACGACATCGATGCAGACTGACCGCGCGCTCGCGGCGCTGCGCGACGCCGAGCTGAACTTCGAGCCGCGGCCGCTGGAGTACTACACGCCCGAGCGCGGCTGGCACGCCGACGCGCTGAGCCAGCGCCTGCCTGGCGAGCCTCCGGGCGACCCGGTACCCGGCGGCGCATGGGAGGTCGCGCGGCGGCTCGTTGAGGACTACCGAATTGCCGATCCGGCGATCGTGCGGGCGGTCTGGGATCCGACCGTCCCGCTGCTGGGCCGCGACATGCTGCTGGAGCTGCGCCTCTACCGCGTACTGAGCGTGCACGCCGGCGTGCGCGTGACGCGGGTCTGGGACGAGGAGCGCGTCCTGGCCGGCCGCGCGGCGCGGGTGTTCGGCTTCGAGTACGCGACGCTGCCGGGGCACGTCGAGCTGGGTCGGATGGACTACGAGGTCTACAAGTGGCGCGACGACGGCACGGTTGAGTTCCGGCTGCACGCCCACTCCCGCGCCTCACAGGACGGCGCGCCGTGGGTCCGCCTCGGCTTTCGCCTCTTCGGCCGTCGCGAGCAGGTGCGCTTCTACGTGCGCTGCTGTGACCGGATCGCTCGGCTCACTGCGCTGGAGCTCGGGCTGTCGGGCGACCCGCCTCCACCCGCGGTGCGCCTGCGGGCGGCGGATGCGGCGGACTCTGCCGAGGTAGGCGAGCGCCTCGTGCCGCGGCGGACCAGGCGCGGGCGCTGACATGGTGTCGCTGCTAGGTCACCGTTCGGCGATGGCAGCGCGCAGGCCCGCCGCAGCACGGTCGCCGACACGCTTGAAGGCCAGTCCCAGGAGCGGGTCGAGCGCACGCAGAGGCCCCTTGAGGGTGAGGGCCGCGTCGTAGGTCACGCGCGTCCCGCCGCTCGCCGTCGCGCTGAAGGTCATCGTGTCGAGCGAGACGACGGTCGCATTCTCACCACGCAGGGTCACGAGTTCGTCCGGGTGGTAGCGGACGATCTCGTAGGTCAGCTCCGTGCGCCGTCCGAGGAATTCGGCGACGAGGCGGAATTGGGAGCCCATGCGGACCGGGCCGTTGTCAAGGCGCTCGGCCTCGCGGACGCCGGGGTCCCACTCGTGCGTCGTCGAGAAGTCGCTGAGATATGCGAACACATCGCGTCGCTCGCGCGGCGTCTCCACGCTGTCGGTGTAACGGGCCATCAGGTCGCTCCTCGGTCGTCGCTCGTCAGTCGTTCGCACGCCGTCCACAGCGCCTCGCGCTCGTCGGCCGACTCGCGCGTCCATGGGACCCGGTGCGTCGGGCGATGGCGCCGGTCGTGCCAGAAGCCGCCGGTACTGCGCGCCGGCTCGGCGGCTGCCGAGAGCCAGACGATGGTGTCGGCGCCCTGCTCGGGCGTGCGCAGCAGCGGCCGGCTGAGCCGGTGGAACGTCGGCAAGGACGTCCGTACCCCCGGCGTGTCGACCCAGCCCGGGTGCATCGCGTGTACGACGACGCCCGTGCCCTCGAGTCGCTGCGCCCATAGCTCGGTGAGCACCACCTCGGCGCGCTTGGTGCGCGCGTACGCGGTCGAGCCGTCGAACGCCCCGCGCTGCATCTGCAGGTCGTCGACGTGCAGGCGCTGCGTGTACATGCCGCCGGAGGTCACGGTGACGATCCGCGACGGAGCACTGCTGCGAAGCAGCGGGAGCAGCAGCTTCGTCATCAGGAACGGACCGGCGACGTTCGTGGCGAACGTCAGCTCGAGGCCGTCCCCGGTCACAGTCCGCTCCGCGGGAAGGACGCCTGCGTTGTTGACCAGCACGTCCAGGCGCGGCTCCCGCACGAGGAACTCGGTCGCGAAGCGGCGGATGTCGCCGAGATCGCTGAGGTCGCACAGCACCACCTCGACGTCGTTGTTGCCCGTGCGCCCGACCACTTCCGCGCGCGCATGCTCCGCGCGGTCGGCGCTGCGGGCGAGCATCCGGACGCTCGCGCCCAGCCGCGCGAGCGCCGTCGCCGTCGCCAGCCCGAGACCCGATGTCGCGCCCGTCACGAGCGCGACGCGACCGTCCATCGGGTCGAGCTCGTCGTCACTCCAGGTGTGCCGGCGCAGCCGGTACCCAATGTTGGTGTAGCCCGGGAGCACGGTGGCGTCGAGGATCCGGTCAAGCACGGCGTCAAGTTCCTCGTGTCGCCCGGCGCGGGGAGCCGCGCCGGGCAACGTGAGGTTCTCCGCTATCGCGGAATCAGCACCTTGTTGATGACGTGGATGACGCCGTTGGATGCGCGGACATCCGGCGTGATCACTCGGGCGCCGCCGACGCGCACGTTGTCGCCGCGGACGCGGACGCGCACGCGCTGGCCGTTGAGCGTCTTGATCGACTTCCGCTTGACGACCTTTCTCGCGGTCAGCTTGCCCTCGGCGACGTGGTAGAGCAGCACCGCGCGGAGCTTCGCCTTGTCCTGGGCGAGCGCGTCGAGGGTCGCCTGCGGGACCTTGGCGAATGCCTTGTCGGTCGGCGCGAACACGGTGTAGGGACCGTCGCCCTTCAGCGTCTTCTTCAGGCCGGCCTTCTTGAGCAGCGAGGCGAGCGTGTTGAACTGGCCGGCTGCGACGGCGGTCTCGACGATGTCCTTCTTCGCGCTTGCAGGGACGGCGTTCCCCTCAGAGCGGGGGCTTGCGGACGCTGGTCCGACCGCTGCGATCGCAACGGCCGTGACCGCGGCGAGGGTGGAGATGGTGCGCTTCGTCGTCATGTTCGTCTCTCCTGTCCGGGTGGGCGGCTGCGACTGCAGCGCGCGGTGGTTGCACGTGATTCATGTCGGCACTGCGGCCGGCGACTGACTCCGGCCATCGCGGCTCGCCTAGCGCTGGGCAGCAGCCGTTGCGCGGTGGGCGCCCGCGGGCCGGCGCCGGGCGACCAGCGCGGCGATGGCGTACACGGCGGCGATCCCTACGAGCCCGTAGACGATCCGGCTGACCGCGTTCGTCGTGCCGAACTCCTCGCCGAACAGCCAGGCGACGAGGTCGAACTCGGCGATTGCGACCAAGCCCCAGTTGAGGCCGCCGACGATCAGCAGGGTGGCGGCAAGCAGGTCGAATCTCTTCATTTGTCCATCTCCTGTAGAAGAATTGTCCATCTCCTGTACCGTAGTACGTTCTGGTGCTTCTGTCAAGGGCTTGTCCAAGACTTGTATAGTTCTCGTATGTCAACCGATGGGGTCTTGCGGATCGGAGAGCTCAGCAAGCGCGCCGGGGTGAGCACCGACCTGTTGCGCGCGTGGGAGCGCCGCTACGGGCTCCTTCGCCCGACGCGCTCAGCCGGCGGCCTCCGCCTCTACACGCCCGCGGATGTCGAGCGCGTGCGCCTGATGCGGCAGCACCTCGCCGAAGGACTGGCCGCCGCCGAGGCGGCCGCCTTCGCCTTGCGAGACGTGGTCAGCGAGGAAGCGGCTCCGGCTCCGGCCGCGCTGCGCCCGGCGGCGGTGCGCGACGAGCTCGCCGACGCGCTTGACCGGTTCGACGAGCCGCGGGCGCAGGCGATCCTCGACCGGCTGCTCGCGGTGGCGACCGTGGACACGCTGCTGAGCGAGGTCGTGCTGCCGTACCTGCACGAGCTCGGAGAGCGCTGGAAGCGCGGCGACGCCTCGGTCGCACAGGAGCACTTCGCGTCCAGCGTGCTACGCGGGCGGCTGCTCGGCCTGGCGCGCGGCTGGGGCCTCGGGCTAGGCCCGGCGGCGGTGCTCGCCTGCCTGCCAGGCGAGCAGCACGACCTCGGCCTGATCGCGTTCGGGCTGGCGCTGCGCGCGCGAGGCTGGCGCATCGTCTATCTCGGCACCGATGCACCAATCGAGACCGTCGAGGAGGTCAGCCGCCAGCTCGATCCGAGCCTCGTGGTCCTGGTCGCCGTTAGCAGCGAACGCGTCCACCCGGTCCTCGACCAGCTGCGCGCGCTCGCGAGCCGTCACCGGCTCGCACTGGGCGGCGGCGCTGCCGAGAACGGCGCGCTGGAGGCCAGCGGCGTCCTCGAGCTGACCGGTGACCCGATGGCCGAGGCAGCGCGCGTCACGACGCTCGTTCAGGGCGACGCACGGCGATGAGCGCCGCGGCGCCCGAGCCTCCATGCCGCCCGAGCGGGGCGCGCTGTCGGACTGGCGCTACCTGCGTTCGGGGGTGATCGGGCGTTCCATCAGCACACCCTCGGTGCTGACCCCGTCCGGGAGTGGGATATCGAGGCGGTCGAGCTCTCGGAATCCGAAGGCGCGGTAGAGCGGCTCGCCCGCGAGCGTGGCCATCAGCACGAGGTTCTGGAAGCCCTCGCTGCGCGCGGCTCGCTCGCACGCCTCGAGGATCGCCGTACCGATGCCGCGCCGCGCCCAGTCCCCGCGCACGAACATCGCTCGCACGCGCGCGGGCTCGCTTGCCGGGTCGAGCAATCGCTCGTCATCGTCCCGTGCGCGGGCATCCGCGTACAGCCTGGCCCGCCGGCTCCAGCCCCCGCACGCGACGAGCTCACCGTCGGCCTCGTGCACGAAGTAGGTGCCGTCCTCGATCAGCCGCATGTCGAGCTGCGCGATGTGGATCGCGCCGCTGGCGACCTGGCGGTCGTCGTAGAAGCTCGGGAACAGGTCGAGCGCGGACTGGCGCATCAGTTCCTGGATTCGCGGAGCGTCAGCGACGACCGCGAGTCGCTGGGGCGAAGGGCCGAGCCCGCTCATCGACGCGAGTATCGGCGGTAGCGGCAACGATCGCCAGTCGATCACCGCCGCCTCCGCGCCCAGCGCAGCCACTTCGTCTTGCTCGCCGTAGGTCAGGAGGCCTGCGCCGAGATCGCCTTATCCAGGCCGCCTCGGCGGGGGCTTCGATAACGCCGTTTGCAGCGACTTTATGCATCTTGCGGCGACCTCAGCGCATACCCGCCCGGCCTCCCAATGAACGGTCCTCGGATTGAGTCCGGGCGTCGGCCTCCTCACGCGCAGCTATCCCAACCCGCTCGCCGCCCGATCGCCTTCGCCCGTAGTGTCGGCGATCGCGACCGCGACGAGCACGGCACTCGACGCGGCGATCCCGACGATCATCGTGAGCGGCGACGTGACGACCGCGAGGATCGCGAGCGCCCCCAGGGCCAGCGGCCGGGAGCGCGGGACGTGCCCGATCGCTTCGTACGAGAAGATGATCTGGGCGAGCAGGAAGAGCGCCGGGCCGCCGAATGTGAGCAGCGTGAACCCTAGAGTCGTGTCGTCGCCGGGATGGGCGATCGCGAGCTCGTCGCCGACGGCGATGCCGATCAGCGCGAGCACGGTCAGCGTCAGGGTCCACGTGCCCCAGTACCCGACGGCGCCGGCGCCCTCGACGGTCTCCGCTACCTCGGCGCCGATTGCTTCGGATCGCTGGAAGTAGCACCACCAGAGCGCGACGCTGCCGGTGAAGCCGATCGCCAGCGCGAGTAGGCGCTCGAGCTCGAACGGCTCGCTTGTGAATGCGGTGCCCATCGTCAGCACGGTCTCTCCCAGCGCGATGAGGAAGAACAGCCGGAAGCGCTCGACGATGTGCCCGCCCGCGATCTCTGTGTGCTCGATGTCGATGCGCCGGCCACGGCCGGGCAGCCAGTGAAGGAGCCACGTACCGAGGTGGCTGGCCACCACCGCAAGTCCCCAGAGCACGAGGCGGGTGTCGCCGTCAGCGATCGCGCCGGCCACCCAGAGTGCGCCGGTGAGCACCTCCCAGACGAGGTCGTTGACGAAGTGCTCGCCGAGCGCCCGGCCGCGCAGGGCCACGATCAGGAACACCGTGCGCCCGACTTGCAACAGCAGATAGCCGGTGACGAACAGCCACGCGCGCCCGTCGAACGCGTCGGCGATCGCGACCGACATGAGCAGGCTCGCGAACATCAGCCCGACGAGCAGCCCGCGCACCGGCAACCGGTCCGGATCCAGCCAGTTCGCCGCCCACGCGGTCATGTACCAGGCGTAGACGACCGCGAGCGCCAAGATCAGCGTCTCGGCACCGGTCCGGAGGTCGACGTGCTCGAGCAGGTGGTGCGAGAGCTGCCCGATCGCGAAGACGTATACGAGGTCGAAGAACAGCTCGAGCGGGGAGACGACACGCTCCGCGCCGGGCGCCCGCGAGACGGCGATTCTCATCGCCGCGATCCTAAGGCTGCGGGGAGACCAGGGATGGCAGACCAGGGACATACACGGGCGCGACGGGTGACGAATCGCGGGACGGTGGTCCTACGCACCAACCCGACGGAGGCCACGATGAGCATCACCGAACTGAACACCGACACCGCGACGCAGCTCCCCGCGACGCGGACGCTGGACATGAAGCTCGAGGTTGCGATCGTTCCCGTGTCCGACGCCGACCGCGCGAAGTCGTTCTACTCGTCGCTCGGATGGCGAGAGGACGCCGACTTCGTCTTCACCGAGGACTTCCGCGTCCTGCAGTTCACGCCGCCCGGCTCGCAGGCGTCAATCATCTTCGGCACCGGGGTCACGCCCGCAGTCGCCACCGCGCCGGCCGGGACCCTGATGCTCGCCGTTGACGACATCGAGGCGGCGCGAGCCGACCTGATCGAGCGCGGCGTCGAAGTGTCCGAGGTCTTCCACGGCCAGGCGTTCAGCGCCGACGGTCAGGGCCGCGAGCCCGGCGCCGATCCGGAGCGCCAGTCCTACTCGTCGTACGCGTCCTTCAGCGATCCCGACGGCAACAAGTGGCTGCTGCAGGAGGTCACCTCCCGGCTGCCCGGGCGGGTGGACGAGCCGGACGTTGGCAAGCTGGCCGGCCTTCTGCTCGAGACGGCCCTCCACCACGACGCCTTCGAGAAGGCCGCTCCCGCCCACGATTGGTGGGACTGGTACGCGCCCTACCTGAGCGCGCGCCAGCAGGGCACCGACTCGGCGCAGGCTACGGCCGCCGCCGACCTCTACATGAAGGAGGCGCGCGGTGTGGTGGTTTCCCGATGAAATCGAACACCTCATGGCACTTGAGGAGCGCGTGAGCGACTGGCTCCAGACCGATAGAACACCTTGGGGCCCGCCCACCAGCGGGCCCCGCGTACGTCTGTCCTCAACTCGAGCTGCTGGGCGATGTCGGCGCCGCGGGCCGCCGACAACCCGAGGCGCCAAGCGGCTGACGAACAGTCGCTGTATCACAGCCGGACCTCGCGCCTCTTGGGGCTATGAGCTTTACGACATCGCATACGGATCCGGCGCCGGGCGGCGTCAAGCTGCGCTGCGCCCGAATCGTCGCCTGGAACGACGGACAGCCCACTCAGGTCGCCGCAGCCGACCTGCCGTCCGAGTGCATCAAGAGGGCGGCCGCCACCAGCGAGCCGATTTGGGTGCAGCTAGTGCTGCCGTGGCTGTCGGAAGACCAGCAGGCCTGGTTCGAAGGGTCCGTCGATCCGTGGCAGGAGCTCGAGGAGCCGGAGCTCGACTGGACAGACGTGCGCGGCGTGCTCGACGCCGTGGGGGTTGGATCGTCCGCGCTCGACCCGCACGAGCGGAGACTGCTCGAGCGTCTGCCCTACCTGTACGGGCGCGGCGTCGCGCGCGTCGCTCGGGAGGTGTGGGGAGCCCGCTCGGACGCGCCTGCCCAGCTGCGCTTCTTCCCCACGGTCGCCTTCCGCCCGAAAACGGAGGACCCTCCGCGCTTCTGGACCGTGCGTGCCACCGTCGGCGTGATCCGCAACGTCGTGGTGACGGTCCGGTTGCCCGACCTCTGGTGGAACGACGAGAGGGACTGCTTCGACTACACGCACGCGACAACGCTCGACGTCGCACGGCGGTTCTTCCCCAGCACCGACGATCTCAGCGCCGACGACGTTGCCGAAGCCATCGGACTGCAGCAGGCGAGCACGGCGCGCGCGGTGTCGGAGAACATCCGCACCCGGCTCACCAGGATCGAGCGCGCTTCGCGACGCGAGGTCGGCAGCGGCGCCCGCCGGGACCGGAAGGCAAAGCACGACAACGCGAGCCGCGTCATCGACATGACCGACACCCTCTACCAGCTCGATCGCCAGCTGGAACGGCTTCTGCGCCGTGTCGAACTGAACGCCTCCGACGTGGTCGGGCAGGCCGGCTCGTCCGACATCGCGGTTCGCTACCGCTTCGCCCTCGACGAGCTGCGATCGCTGGAGGGCAACGGCCGCCTGGCCTCGGAGGCGATACGGACCGCCGAGCGGGCCGAGCGCGAGCACTTCGAGTTCGTCGCCGCGATCATCGCCTCGGTGATCCTCGTGCCGACGCTCGTGGCGACGATCTACGGCGCCAACGTGAAGCTGCCTGCGAGGGACAGCTGGGCAGGATTCGCTGCGCTGCTCGGGTGCATCATTGCCTGCGCCGTGCTCGCGCTGCTCTTTGTCAGGAAGGCCCTGCCACGCGAAGCCAGGCATGGAGCGACCGTCTTCGGCGGCATGCGGGACCGGCTCGCCCGCGTGCATGCTCGCGGTGACGACACCCGCCCGCGAGACGATCGGAGCGACAAGACGTCGGCCCGGCCCGCGCGAGCATGATCGAGGAGGAAACAGTGACCCGTTGCCTACTCGCTTGCGCCCTGTCCTTGTGCCTGCTCGTCGCGTGGATCGCTCCCTCGGTTGCGAGTGCGGCGAAGACTCCTGTCTGCGGAAGCACGGATCGCAACGGCGACACCGTTCTCGGCTCGTTGGCGCTCGACGACAACAGCTCGACGACCAAGACCTACGGAACCGCCAAGGGTGATCGGCAGCTCGCGCTTCTGTACTCGGTGACCGGCTGCACGTTGCCTCCCGAAGCGACGATCACCCAGGACCAGGTCACGATCCTGCCGGCCAAGGACGGCGCCGACCTTCCGGGCGCGCCGACGGTCGCGGTCAGCGTCGACAAGCCCGACGCGACGGCGGTGGCGACCAAAGTCCGCTTGAAGCTCGACGACATCGACCCCGGCACTCACAGCGGCATCGTCCGCATCCACGTGCCGCGACACCTGCACGATTCCTTCACGCCGATCTCCGCGAGTCGGACCGCCTGGTGGTTGTGGCCGCTGCTGCTCGGCCTGGCCGGCGCAATGGCGGGCGTGCTCTGGGCCATCGGGATCCACCTCGCCGAATCGATCGGGATGAACTTCTCGCCACGGCAGGGCATCGTCATCGGCGTCCTCGCGATCAGCGCCGGGCTCGTGGCCGGCTTTGCGTACTGGGACAACCAGGACGTCTGGACCGTCGGCGACAACGGCTGGGCGACGCTCGTCGCCGGCTTCACCGCATCGACCACCGGCGCGCTGGCCGGCGTGACAGCCGCGCTCTTCTCGCCGAACAGCGGCGGGGGCGGAGAGCCGAAGGAGCTGGCGCCGGCGCAGGGGTAATCAGCCGTCGCGCTCACGCGCGCCGACTGCGCACGCCGGTCATGAAGCGCGCTCGGACTGCCGCGTCGGCATCTCCGCCCGGACGACGGTCCCGCCACCAGGCGGGCTGTCGACCACCAACCGCCCACCCAGCGCGGCGACGCGGTCGGCGAGGCCCGCCAAACCAGTTCCAGCCGCCGGGTCGGCGCCCCCGACGCCGTCGTCGGCCACGTCGATGATGACGCCCCCGTTGACCTGCGACACGGTGACCTCGGCGGCGGTCGCGTTCGCATACTTCGCGACGTTCGTCAAAGCCTCCATGACGACGAAGTAGGCGGCGGCCTCGACGGCCGGCGGGAGCCGGCCCTCGACCCCCGAGGAGATCGTGACCCGCACCGGCGTGCGCGCGGCGAGCCCTTCCAGCGCGACGTCCAGGCCGTGGTCGGACAGCACCGCGGGATGGATGCCCCGGGCCAGCTCGCGGAGCTCGTCGAGTCCCGCCGCCAGCTCGGTCACCGCGCCTTCTAACAGTGTCGCGGTCGACGAGCCGGGCTCCGCGTGCTTGAGCGCGAGGTTCAGGGTGACCGACAGAGACACGAGGCGCTGCTGGGCGCCGTCGTGGAGGTCGCGCTCGATCCGGCGGCGCGCCGCGTCGCCCGCGGCAACCAGCCGCGCGCTGGCGGCGCGCAGATCGTCGTACTGGGCGCGCACCTCCGCCGCGAGGCGCTCGTTCTCGAGCACCAGCGCCGCCGCCGTGCCCGCGGTGCGCACAAGCTCGGGTTCGTCGAGCAGCGCCGGGTCGTGCACGATCGCCGCGATCGGAGCGTCGTCACGCGAGATCCTGGTCACGGCACGGTCGCCGCCGTCGTCGGCCGTCGGCAGCGTCACGGTGTGCCCCCAGGCGTCGACGTAGCGGCGCGAATCGGGCAGCCAGTACGCGAGCGCGAGCGAGTCGTCGCCCAGTGCCTCGGCCAGCGCGTCGCGCGCGCTCACGCCGCCGAGCCGCTCGAACAGCGCGCTCACGGCTCCCGCGCGCGAGAGGCTGGAGCGCATCAGACCCACCAGGAAGGCGAACGGCACCGCGGTGATCACGACGATCAACACGGCATCGGCGACCTCCGAGACCTGGTCGGCGCCGAGCAGCAGCGGCACCACGCTGGCCACGCCCACCACGGCAACCGCGGCGCCCGTCCACGCGACGGGCGCGAGCGCGCGCCGCTGCACCTTGCCGAACGCCCGCCAGCGGCGGATCAGCACAAAGCCGAGGGCGACGAGCAGCACGACGGTGACGAGCAGGCCGACCGCCTCCACGACCGTCGACGCGGTGTCGCTGTCCCAAACGAGCAGCAGGTTGTCCGGGCAGTCCCGACAGTTGTTCGGCTTCGCGGTGACGAGGACGGCCAGCAGCGGCGACACAATCGACGCCGCCCAGCCCAGGATCACGACCGCCCGCTCGATCCCCGGCTCCACGCGGCCGGTCGGGAAGGCGACCAGCATGTGCACGAGGGCGCCGATCCAGAGCGAGCCGAGGAGCAGGCCGAGCGTGTACGGCAACGCTGCGTCGGAGCTGCTCAGCGCGCCCAGGAACCACAGGAACCCGACGAGCGTCATCAGCGGCCCGATGCGGTTCTCCGGGCGCCGCCACCAGGCGAAGATGCCCGCGCCGGCGAACGACCAGCCCAAGGTGAGCGCGAGCACGAGCCACGCTGTGGGGTCGCGCTCGCGATCGCTCGTGGTGACCATCGCGAGGGCTGCCAAACCGAACGCGAACCCGGCGATGGCGAGCCCGATGAGCGCGCGACGAAGGCCGCTCATGAGCAGAAGCTAACCACTCAGCCCCCGGCCAGCCCACTCGGCGATCAGCTGCCCGTACGCCGCCCCGCTCTGCGACACGAGATCGTTGTGCCCGGCGTCCGGGAACACCTCCATCCGCTTCGGTTCCGGCGCGGCCTCGAACAGCGCTTCGCCGTGCGGGAACGGGACCAGCTCGTCGCGCTCGCCGTGCAAGACCAGCAGCGGAGCGCACAACTGCGGGATGCGGCGCAGGCTCGGGTACGCGTCGGGCACCACGCCGTTCGGGATGAAGCGGTAGTGGGTGCGGGCCAAATCCCGGACGCTCGTGAACGTCGACAGGAGGATCAGCCCGGCGGGCGGGAACTCGAGCGCGAGCGCCAGCGCGATCGCGCCGCCCAGCGACTCGCCGAGGTAGAACACGCGCGACTCGTCAACCCCGGGCCGGCCCGACAACGCGGTCCGCGCCGCGCGCGCGTCGGAGTACGTGCCGGCCTCGCCCGCGCGACCGCTGCTGCGGCCATAGCCGCGATAGTCGAACAGCAGCACGTCGAAGCCCGCGGCCGACAGCAGGTCGGCGTGCAGCACGCGGTCGCCTACGTTCCCTGCGTTGCCGTGGAAGAACAGCAGGTGGCCGGCCGACGGCGCCCGCGCCGGGATCCACCAGCCGTGTAACTGCACGCCGTCCTCGGTCGGGAACGACAGGTCATCGAACGCGGCGGGCGTTTGCTCGATCGCCCGCGCGGGGTGGTACAGCAGCGAGTTCAGCAGCCAGCGGAGCATCACGGCACAGGGTGAAGCCATCCGCGGCGGCACGAGCCGGTGGATCGGAATTGCCATAGTTGGCGCACACGATCCGACTTGGAGTTGGGAGGCACCAATGCGAACGTGGTTCATCCGTGGGCGGTTCTTGGCGGGGTGCGTGGCGGTGGGGGCCGTGATGGCCCTCGGCGCGTGCGGGGACGACGAGAACGAGCCCGCGTCCCCGGCCGCCGGCGGAAGCGATGTCGACCTCGTCAACGACGGGGCGATCACCACCTGCACCCATCTGCCGTACGAGCCGTTCCAGTTCGAGCAGGGCGGCAAGATCGTCGGCTTCGATGTCGACCTGGTGGACCTCGTCGCCAAGAAGCTCGGGGTCAAGCAGGAGATCGTCGACACGCCGTTCGAGGGGATCCAGTCCGGTGAGGACCTCAACGCCCGCAAGTGCGACATCGCAGCCGCCGCGATGACGATCACGGACGAGCGGGCCGAGAAGATCGCCTTCTCGGATCCGTACTTCGACGCCAACCAGGCGCTGCTCGTCAAGAAGGACAGCGGCATCAAGTCCCTCGACGACCTCCAGGGCAAGACGCTCGGGGTGCAGTCGGGCACCACCGGCAAGATGTACGCCGAGGAGAACGCGACCGGCGCCGAGCTGAAGGACTACGAGGATCTCGCGCTGGAGCTGAGCAGCGTCAAGAGCGGCCAGATCCCGGCGGCCATCAACGACATCCCCGTCCTGCTCGACTACGTCAAGAAGAACCCGGATCTCGCGGTCGCGGCGCAGTTCGAGACCGGCGAGCAGTACGGCTTCGGCATGAAGAAGGGGACCAGCGACGACCTGGCCAAGGTCGTCAACGACGTGCTGGCCAAGGCGAAGAGCGACGGAACGTACGACACGCTCTACGAGAAGTGGTTCGGCGCCAAGCCCGCCGAGTGAGACGACGCTGATGGCTACGACCTCGCGCGCGCGCCGGCTCACCCGCCGGCAGCGGGCCGGCGCCTTTCGCGCCGTCCAGTACGCAGTTCTGATCATCGCGGTGCTCGCGTTCGCGCTGGTCGCGAACTGGTCGCGCATCCAGGAGGCGTTCTTCGACCCCGACGTAATCCGGAAGCTGTTCCCGGAGTTGCTCACGACGGCGCTCAAGAACACGGTGCTCTACACCGTGTGCGCGTTCGCCTTCGGCTTCGTCCTCGGCCTCGTGGTGGCGCTGATGCGTCTGTCGCCCGTCGCCGCCTACCGGGTGCTGGCCACCGTGTATGTGGAGTTCTTCCGCGGCGTGCCGGCGCTGCTCGTGCTGCTCGCGTTCGGCTACGGGATCCCGATCGCGCTCAACACCGAGCTGCCGGGCGGCGTCCTGGGGACGATCACGGTCGCCCTCGGCCTGGTCGCCGCGGCCTACATGGCCGAGACCTTCCGCGCGGGAATCCAGGCCGTCCCCAAGGGACAGATGGAGGCCGCGCGCTCGCTCGGCATGTCGCACGCGCGCGCGATGATTTCGATCGTCATCCCGCAGGCGTTCCGAATCATCCTGCCGCCGCTCACGAACGAGCTGATCCTGCTCACGAAGGACTCGTCGCTCGTGTACCTGCTGGGCGTCACGCTGCCGACGCGCGAGCTGGCGAAGTTCGGCCGCGATGCGCTCAACCAGTACGTGAGCATGACGCCGATCCTGATCGCCGGCTTGGCCTATCTGATCATCACGGTGCCGCTGGGCATCCTCGTCCGCCGGCTGGAAGCGCGGCAGGCTCAGGCACGATGAGCGCGCCGCCCGCAGACACCGCCGCGATCGAGATCCGCGGGCTCCACAAGTCGTTCGGGGAGCTCGAGGTGCTCCGCGGCATCGACGTCCGAGTCGCGACCGGCGAGGTCGTATGCGTCATCGGCCGGTCCGGGTCGGGCAAGTCGACGCTCCTGCGCTGCATCAACCTGCTCGAAGTGCCCACCGCGGGTGAGATCTTCGTCGGCGGGGTCGAGGTCACGGATCCGGATGCCGACATCGACGCGATCCGGCGTCGGATCGGCATGGTGTTCCAGCAATTCAACCTCTTCCCCCACCTCACGGTGACGGAGAACGTCACGATCTCGCAGCGCCGCGTGCTCGGCCGCAGCAAGGAGGAGGCGGAGCGCGTCGCCGCGGAGAACCTCGAGCGGGTCGGCCTGTCGCCGAAGGCGGACGCCTATCCGGCCCAGCTCTCCGGTGGTCAGCAGCAGCGGGTGGCGATCGCGCGCTCGCTCGCGATGGGCCCGGGCGTGATGCTCTTCGACGAGCCGACGTCGGCACTCGACCCGGAGCTCGTCGGAGACGTGCTCGGCGTCATGCGGCTGCTCGCCCAGGACGGGATGACGATGGTGGTGGTGACCCACGAGATGAGCTTTGCCCGCGAGGTCGCCGACCGCGTGGTGTTCATCGACGACGGCGTGATCCTCGAAGAGGGTCCGCCGGAGCGTGTCGTCGGAGCCCCGACGCACGAGCGCACGCGCGCCTTCCTCGCCCGCCTGCTGGATCCCGCAGCAGCGGAGGTCACCCAGGAGGGCGACACTCCGTAGCGACTCGCTGCTCGTGCCGCGACGATTACGAGGGCCGTCGACCGCGCGTCGCGGTGTCTCGCCTGTCCGCAGTCGTGGGCACGCGGCCACTGGGCGCATGCCTCAAAGGCGCCGGCGACTCCCCACGACGGACGAACCGCGCCTTCGGCGGTGCGCCGGCTCTCGACAGCTGATCCGCCCTCGCTTTCGACATCAGTTGCTGCATCCACTCGACGGACTTGGTCGACGTGGCCATGACCTGTTCGTCCACGAGTGCCGACGCGCGAACCTCACCGGTGTCGAGCACCACGTACTCGATCTCCCGACCCCACGCGACGAAGCGCCGGGCCCGTCCGTCCCGCGACGCGACGGTCGCAAGGCCGATTCGTTGTGCATGGCGAGCCAGTTGCACCATGACCCTGGTCTGCACATCCACGTCAACCACCAACTTCCCCACCACGGTTGTTCGGGGTCGCTACCCCGCTTGGTCCCAACACCCACCGTACCCCGACATATCGCTAGCGCAAGGGGCGGGACCGGCAGTTGGGGTCCTCACCCGAGTCGGGAGTCCCAGAAGTGCAGTGGTTCAGGGAATTACAGGATTGTGTTGTAGCCACACGATCTAGAGGGTGCGAGCACTGGACCGCTGACAGGACCGCGGAGCCCGCTCAGGTTCCGCCACCAATCGAGAGGTCCGACTTGCGCCGTTCAGTCTCAGCCGCATCTGCATCGTGCCGTGCGCGATCACGGCAACCCAGCCGACCGAAACCGATCAGGGTGAGCCGTTTGCCTTCGACCCCAATGGGGAGTGGGCGCGTCAGATCTGGACAGGCAAGCTCGTCCCGGCGTTCGACGACGACGGGACCCCGGCGGGACCTCGCACGAGCACGTGATACAGACGCTCGGGCCGCCAAGCCCAGGCATCGCCTTCACAGCCACCACGCCCGGCCGGTGGACGGTGAACCTGTCGAGCGCGAGCGACTTCTCCGGCGCCGAGTCGGCGAGCTTCTACGTGCTCGCGCCGGCGACCTCAAGGCGAAGGCCAAGATCTCGGTCAGCGCGTGGAACCAGGAGTCGCCTCAGTACCTCCTTGGAGGCGACACGGACACGCACACGTTCAACGTAAAGCTTCGGTGCAAGCGGGCAGTACGACTACCACCGGGGCAAGACGGAGAGGCAGTGCCGCTGACCTGACGGTCAGCTCGCCTTACGCCAGTAGACGCCGGTCCAGTCGACTTCCTCGATCGGCTCGGTGATGCCGTTGGCGTCGCGGTAATCCGTGACCGCCTGCGAGCAGGCGTGGTACGCGTGGTAGTCATCGACGATCAGGAAGCCGCCGGGTGAGAGGCGCGGGTAGAGCTCGGTGAGCGCCTCGATCGTCGATCCATACATGTCGCCGTCGAGCCGGGCGACTGCGAACTGGCGGTCGGCGACGGTCGGAAGCGTGTCCTTGAACCACCCCTCCAAGAACCGCACGCCGTCGTCGAGGAGACCGTAACGCTCGAACTGCGCGCGGACCTCGTCGATGCCAACGTCGAGCTTGCCGTGGCCGATGAACTCTCGGTCCAGTGGGTACGCCTCGAGGTCGGGATCCGGGAGCCCGGCGAAGGAATCTGCGACGAAGACGAGGCGGTCCTCTCCCCGCGCCTTCACGATCCCGCGCATGAGGATGGGCACGCCGCCGCGCCATACCCCCGTCTCGATCAGGTCGCCTGGCACGCCGTCCTGAATCGCGCGCTCGACGCACTCGTGCACGTTGTTGAGCCGCACGCGACCGACGAGTGTGGAAGCGCGCTCGGGGAACACCGTCGTGAAGTTGCGCCCGAGCTCGTACGTCTCCTCTTCGACGGTGTGCGGCCGGGTCACCGCGACGCCGACCTCGTTGAGCTCACGGATGGCCTCGCGCATGCCGGGATCCTCAGGCCGGTCCGGGACATGCACCACCTCCGGCCCGTACGCGCGCCCGAGCAGGCACTCCTTCAGCAGCTCGATGTAGAGAGCCGCAGGATCGCTAGCCGCGACGGATCGCAGCGTACAGGCGCGTTCGGTCAGGCGACGCGCAAAGCGGGCAGTTCGCCGAGGCCGAGCACGTCGAGCAGCGCGGCGACCACGCTGGGATCGAAATGCGACCCGGCGCTCCGTCGCAGCTCGCAGGCCGCCTCCACAGGAGTCCGAGCCGCCGAGTAGACCCGCTCCGACGTCATTGCCGCGTACGCATCGGCGGCCGCGACGATGCGGGCCTCGATCGGGATCGCGGTTCCCGCGAGGCGATCGGGGTAGCCGCCTCCGTCATAGCGCTCGTGGTGGTTGCGCACGGCCAGGGCCGCGTCGCGCAGCGCGCCGAGCCGACGCACGATGTCCTCGCCGACGAGCGGGTGTGTGCGCATGACC
The DNA here is from genome assembly GCA_963792385.1 of uncultured Solirubrobacteraceae bacterium. Classification (GTDB taxonomy): domain Bacteria; phylum Actinomycetota; class Thermoleophilia; order Solirubrobacterales; family Solirubrobacteraceae; genus DASSUW01. The sequence continues at coordinate 30,104 of CAWBVZ010000011.1, forward strand.
ACCCACTCGGCGTCGGCGAGCGGGCCGGGCTTGACAAGGATCGACTCCGGGATCGCGACCTTGCCGACGTCGTGCAGCCAGCCCGCCCAAGGTGCAGCGCTCGATGACGCCGACGGCCAGCGCCATCTGCTCGGCGGTCTGCGTCGCCAGCGAAGCCACCTGCTCGGCGTGCGCCTCGGTCACGCCCTCGCGCAGGCCTGCGGTGACCGCCAGTACGCGGGCCATCTGCACCGCCTCCGACTCATGCGCCGGCGCGTCATTCACAACCAGGTCCGGGACCAGGGAGACGCGATCGCGGCCGCGGCGCTTGGCCACATACAGGCACCGATCGGCGGCCTCGACGAGCGCGTCGAGGCTGTCGAACTCCGCGCCCGCGCGGGCGGCGCCGATCGAGATCGTGAGCCGGACGCTGACGCCCTCGGCGGCGACCGGCGTGCGCGCGACGGTGCTGCGCAGCCGCTCCGCCAGGCGATCGAGCTCCTCGTCGGACCCGACGCCCTGCAGGAGCACGGCGAACTCCTCGCCGCCCCAGCGGGCCAGGCAATCCGAAGGCCGCAGGCCGCTCGTGAGCCGGCGCGCGAGCTCGACCAGCACGGCGTCCCCGACCACATGGCCGTGCACGTCGTTGACCTGCTTGAAGTGGTCGGCATCGAGCATCAGCAGCGCGCATCCCGTCGGATCCTCCGTGAGAGCCGAAGCGATCGTCTCCGCGAAGTGGCGCCGGTTGAAGACGCCGGTCAGCTCGTCCGTGCGGGCGCGCAGCTCGGCTTCGCCGTGGGCGCGGTGGAGCTCGCTCTGCAGCCGCTGGCGCTCGGTGACATCGCGCGTGACGCCGTCGTAGAACAGCGTCCCGTCCGCTTCGCGGCGCGGACGCACGGCGTCAAGGATCGTGCGCTCGCGGCCGTCGAGGCCGACCACCCGATACTCGAGCTCGATCGGCTTCCCCTCCGGCAGCTGCCCGACCGCTGCGAGCCACCGCTCGCGATCGTCGGGATGGACGAGCGACTCCCAGAGACGGTCGTCCTCCGCGCCGCCGGGGAGCGGCCCGCCGACCAGCGCCTCGCGGTTGGGCCCGCGGTAGACGGTCCGGTAGCCGCTCTCGGGATCGGCCTGGAGCGTGTAGAGGTGACCGTCCATCGACTCCACGACGCGCGACAGTGCCGAGTGCGCCTGGTCGAGCTCGGCGCGCATGCGCCGCCGCTCGGTGACGTCGGACACGATGCCGCTGATCTCGACGGTGCCGTCATGGAGCCGGCGGGTCGCGGCGCGGTCGTGCACCCAGCGCGTGATCCCGTCGGCGCCGATCAGGCGGTACTCGACGTCGCTCTCCTTCCCTTCGGCGAGCGCGTCGTTGAAGGCGTCGTACGCGGCTCGGTCCTCGGGGTGCAGGGCCGCGTCCCAGTTCTCCATCTCGGGGTCGGGCGTGGCGCCGCCCAGGAGGCGGTCCGCGCCGGGCCCCTGGAACAACTCCTCGAGGCGTCCGTCGGGATGGGAGAGGGCCAGATACACGTGCTCGCCGGTGACGTCGAGCAGGCGCGTGAACCGCGCGCTCATCTCGGCGACGCGCGCGTCGAGCTCCTCGCGCTTGGTGACGTCGGAGACGATGCCGTGAACGACCACGCTGCCGTCGGTCCTGCGGCGCGGTCGCGCGCGGTCCCACAGGATCCGGCTGACGCCGTCGAGCCCGTGCAGCCGGTAGGTGACCTCCGCGTCCTCGCCGCTCAGCAGTTGGTGGTTGAACTGCTCGTAGACGGCATGGTCCTCGGCGTGGACGCGCGACTCCCAGAACTGCCCGAACTCGATGCCGTCGGGGCAGCGGCCACCGAGGAAGCGCTCGAGCAGCGGCCCGTGAGAGTGATGGACATAGTCGCCCGCGAGGGTGATCTCGCCCGCGTACACGAGCTCCTCGAACAGGTCGAGGATGTCTGCGAGATGCGGGTCCGCGCGCGGACGGCGAAAGCCCACGCCAAACAGCGCGCGCAGCCACCCCCCGCGCGGCCGGCGCGGCGGGTGGTCGCGGCCGACGGTAGGGGAAAGTGGAGCGGTCACGGCGCCTCTGCCGTGATATCGGCGTGTGCCGCGACCGCTTGAGTCCACTAGACGGACGGTCCAGGCGCCCCGATTGGCTTCGTGGCGAGCACCGTCATGCTCGCCACGCCGTACTTGTCCGCGGCCTCGCGGGCTCGCGGTGTGAGGAAGCGATTGGACGGGTTCGCGCGCACGACCTCAACCTGCAGGCCGGCCGCCTCGATCGCGCCGAGGTAGTCGCCCTCCGGGACGGCGCCCGCGATGCACGCCGCCCACAGGGCCACGTTGCGCCGAGTGCGCTCGACCGCATGGAACACGGCGTCCTTGTCGGGAGCGAGGTTGATGACGCCGTTGGAGATCACGACGTCGACGCTGCCCGGCGCAACCGGCGGCTCCTCGATGAACCCTTCGACGAACGTGACGTGGTGCAGCCCGAGGCCGTCGCGCAGGCGGGACGCCTTGGCGAGCTGGGCGTCGGTCATGTCGACGCCGGTCACGCGGCCGGAAGGCCCGTCAGGTCGGCGGCGATGAACGAGTCGGTGCCGGATCCGGAGCCGAGGTCGAGCACGGTATCTCCTGGCTGGAACGCCGCCAGATCGAGCATGTGGCCGACGCCGGCGAACGAGTCGAGCGCCTCGGGCGGCACCGCGTCGAGCCAGGCGGTCGGATAGCCGAGGCGCTCGGCGAGCGCGCGGCCGGTCTCGAAGTGGAAGTCGCCGCCGGGCTGCTGGGCGACGTCGCGGTACATCTCGCGCACGTGGTCGCGCAGCACGCGGGTGTCGACGATCGGTTCTAGGTATGCGGACACGGGATCTCCTGGTTGTCGGGGTGGAACGCGCCGAAGCGGCCGGCGAAGTAGACGAGCGGGTCGCCGCCGGAGGGCAGCCGGAGCCGGCGGACGCGGCCGACGACGATCCAGTGGTCGCCGGTGGCGTGCTCGGACTCGAGTGAGCACTCGATCACGGCGAGCGCATCGCGCACGGGCTCCGCGAAGCGGTCCGCGCCGGGCTCGGCGGCGTGTCGGGCGAAGCCGCCTTGGTGCGTACCGAGCACGGTGACGGCGAAGTCTCCGGCGAGCCGCATCCGCCGCCACGTGAGTGAGTCGCGGGCCGGGCAGAACGAGACCAGCGGCGGATCCAGCGACACGGCGGTGAACGAGCTGACGATCAGGCCGAGCGGCGTGCCGTCGACCTCGGTGGTAACGAACGCGACGCCGGTCGCGAAGCGGCCGAACGCGTCCCGCAGACGGCGCTCGTCAAGCTCCGGCTCGCTGACCGGCATGGCGTGGGCGGCGCGCATCACTCAGTGCAGGGCGTGGTCGTGGCCGAGCGCGACGTTGCCGAGCAGCTCGTAGGCGCGGTTGGCGCCGAGCGGCTGCATAAAGCTCCCGGCGCGGACGTCGCGGTACGCGCGCGCGAGCGGGGAACCGTTGAGATAGCCGGCGCCGCCCGACAGCGCGAGCGCGCGCTCGACGATCCGTGCGGCTGCTTCGTTGACGAACGTCTTGGCCGCCTGGGCTTCCGCGAACAGCGCGACGAGCTCGTCGTGCGGGCCATCCACCAGCGCGGCGGCGCGGGACAGCGTCGCCCGGGAGGCGCCGAGGTCGATCGCGTTCTCGGCGACCAGCGTCCGCATACGCGCATCCGGCTCGCGGCCTGACAGGGCGGCGGTGGCAGCCGCCGCCGCGCTCTCCGCGATCCCCAGCGACGCCGCGGCGTGGAACAGCCCGGCGACGAGGTTGCGCTCCATGTACGCCTCTGCGTCACCGGCGAGGAAGCCGCCACGCAGCGCTGAGCGCGGGAGCTCGACGCCGGTGAACGTGACGGAATGGCTGCCCGAGGCGCGCATGCCGAGCGCGTCCCAGTCGCCGTGGATCTCGACGCCCGCGGCGTCGGGCGGGACCGGGGCGTAGCCGTAGCGGTCGACGCCGTCGTCGTCGACGAAGGTGACGGCGGTGTGGAGCACCGTCGCGGCCGGCGACATCGTGCAGAACGCCTTGCGGCCGTCGATCCGCCAGCCCTCGGGCGTGCGGGTCGCCGTGGTGCGCGGCCGCGTGAGGTCCTGGCCGAGCTCGCTGATCGCGGTGGCCATGATCACGCCGTCGCGTGCGATGGCCGCCATCGAGTCGCCGAAGGCGGCGGCGCGCCGCTCGTCTCCGGCCGCGACCGCGTCCTGCCACCGGCGCACGATGTTCAGCACGATGACGAGGTGCATGTTCACGCCGATCGCGACCGACGCGTCGCCGCGGGCGAGGCGGCTCGCGGCGACGATCACGTCGTGCACGGACGTGACGCCGAGACCGCCGTACTCGGCAGGGATCGGCGCGCTGAAGAAGCCCGCGCGCTTGAGCGCGTCGATGCTCGCGTGCGGGAACGACGCCTCGCGGTCGTGCTGGGCGGCACGCGTCGCCAGCTCCTCGGCGAGCGTCTCGGCGAGGCGCACCAGGTCGGCGCCGGTCTCGGTATTGGCGGTGAGCTCGAACATCTCAGGTCGTCGGGTCGCGGCCGGCGGCCGGGGCGGGTGCCGCGGCCGCCATGCCTGTTCAGACCGCGACCCCCACCTCGACAGGGACGCCGTTCGTGACCATGTCGAAGACGGCGGAGCGCGCCTGGGCGCGCTCGACGATCTCGCGCAGCTTCTCCTCGGGCGCGTCGCCCTTGACCTTGAAGTTCACGCGGATGCGCGTGAAGCCGTTGCGCACCTCGTCGGAGAGGCCGAGCGCACCGCGGACGTCCATGTCACCCTCGAGCGTCGACTCGACCTCGGTCAGGCGCACCTTGCGCGCCGCCGCGACGTACACCAGCGTCGTGGTCAGGCACGCCGCGAGGGCGTGAAGCAGGTGCTCGGCCGGGTTGGCGCCGGTGTCGGAGCCGAGCAGGACCGCGGGCTCGCCGGCGTCGACGGTGAACGCGGCGGCGCGGGCGCGGAACTGGAAGATCCCGAGCTCGGGATTGGCCTTGATCGCGTCGAGCGTGCCGTACATCTGCTCGCTGTCGACGCCGTTGCGGATGCGGTCGAGGACCGGGGACATGGCGGGGGTGCTGCTTGGGAGGGTTGGACGATCAGGCCGCGCGCAGGTCGGCGGCCCAGAGGAAGAGGCAGGGGAAAGTCGTCGCGGCCATGGCCACGACGAGGTGCGGGAGCGTCACGTCGTTCCTTCGGTTGGTCTCGGTCGGCGGCGACGGTCAGGGGTTCACGTCGCGATGGGGAATGTGCCGGATGCGCCCGTAAGCGCAACCGTAGAGTTTTGCGCCGCCGACCCGAGGGTTAGTAATTCAGGGCGGTATCGGGCGCGCTGCGGCGGCCGTGATCGCGCTTCTCGCCGCGCCTGCAGCCATGACCGCCGCGGTGCAACGAGCGGTCGCCGTCGGAGGTGTGGAACACCTTCGGCTTCGCGCTCGGCGTGGCGGCGGGCTCGTCGGAGCTCGCCAGCGCCGAGGCTCCGGCGGCCAACCCGCCGGCCACAAGCACTGCGGCGATCACCGCAACTCCCCGGCGGCGCCGGCGCGGCGCAGGCTCGGGGGCCTCGACGATCTTGTACTCGACGTCATCGAAGCGATCCACAGGTTCGATCGTACTCCTTCACCGGCGCCGACCCCACGCGATCACCTTGGCCGGGCCGTGGAACCAGCGGGCGGGGTCATCGAGCGCCTCGCGACCGCGGTCGATGGCCTCAGCCTGGCCGTGCATCGCGACGGCGCGATCACGCGCCTGCAGCCACGTCAGGTTCCAGAACTGCGCCGGCTCCGAGCCGCCGCGGAAGAGCTGCGTGTCGAGCTCGGCGTCGACGTCGAGCAGGTCGAGCGCGTCGAGCCGCTCCGGCAGTTCACGCGCCCACACCGGGTTCACCCCCGCGGCGTCCGTCGTCGCCAGGAAGGCGTCCCACCCGTCGCGGTAGGCGCCGTAGGCGGTCGCCAGGACGGGATGGATGTCGTCCTCCTCGACCATCAGGACGCCACCGGGGCGGAGGGCGGCCGCGAGCCGCCCCAGCATCTCGTCGCGCGAGGGCAGGTGGATCAGCAGCAGCCGGCAGTGGACGAAGTCGAACTCGCCGCGCGGCAACTCGTCCACGGTGAGATCCATCGAGCGGACCTCCAGTCCCGGCGTGGGGGTCTGCTCGAGCAGTCGCACGTCGAGGTCCACGGCCAGCACGCTGCCGCTCTCCCCGACCCGCGAGGCGAGCCAGCGCGCGAACGACCCGTGGCCGGCGCCGGCGTCGAGGCAGCGCCAGCCGGGCTGCACGCCCAGCGCCTCCGCGCGCCGGAAGCTCACGGGGTCGTGGCTCGCCTCGAGCAGTTCGAGCCGGCGCTGCGCCAGCTCCCACGCGTTCGGGAAGGCGTACCGCGTCATCGCGAGCGCTCCTTTTCTCGGACGCCATCCCAGACGCCGGTTGCGGCTGTGTCGTGGGCGTACTCGGCGAAGTCGCGTGGCTCGCGGCCGAGCGCGCGCCGGACGCCGTCGGCCAGGTGCGCGTTGCGGCCGTCGAGGACCTCGAGGAACAGGTACCGGAGCAGCGTGGCGAACACGGGCGGCACGCGCTGCGCGCTCAGCACGTCCGAGTACTGCTCAAGTGAGATGCGGTCGTAGCGGATCTGCCGGCGGGTCGCCTCGGCGATCTCCTCGACCGCCTCGGCGAAGGTCAGCAACCGCGGGCCCGTGACCTCGTAGACGCGGCCCCTGTGCCCGTCCTCGGTGAGGGCCGCGACGGCGACGTCCGTCACGTCATCGGCGTCGATGAACGGCTCACCTACAGGCCGCGCCGGGAGTGCGACCTCGCCGCGCACGATCGGCTCGAGCAGGTAGCCCTCGCTGAAGCTCTGGCAGAGCCAGCCCGCCCGCACGATCGTCCAGTCCGCGCCCGACTCGCGCAGCGCCTGCTCCGCCATCGCCGCACCCTCCTCTCCCCGCCGCGAGAGCAGCACGAGCCGCCGCGCGCCGGCCGCAACCGCCAGCTCGGCGAACGACTGGACCGCGTCGGGGCCGTCCGGGAACGCGAGGTCCGGGTGGTAGGAGATGTACGCCCGGTCCGCGCCGCTCAACGCGGCCGCCCATGTCCTGCGGTCGTCCCAGTCGAACGGCGGCGTGCCGTCCCGCATGCCGACGCGCGTCGGGATGCCGAGGCCCGCCAGCCGCTCGGCAACCCGACGTCCCGTCTTGCCCGTCCCTCCGAGAACCAGTGCTCTCACGGGGCCGCACGCTATGTGCGTCGGTCCGCTGCTCCAAGACCCGAAACCGGTGCTATTTCAGGCATCCCCAGGATCGGGGATGCGCCGAACAGCCCCGGTTTCGGGTCTTGGCGCGCTCGCGGTACGCGCCTAGCTTGCTCGGCCATGGCATTGAGACGAGCAATCGTGGTGGCGCTGCTGGCCGTCGTGGCGATCGGCTGCGGCAGCGATGACTCGAGCGAATCGAGCGCTCAGAAACCGGTGACGATCCGGATGGGCTGGGGCATCCCCGGCGAGGAGATCAAGTACGTGATGATGGAGCACCCCGAGGTGGCCAAGAACCTCGGGAAGGCGTACAAGATCGAGTGGCAGCAGTTCTCCGGCACCGCACTCGGTGTCCAGGGGCTCGCGGCCGGGACGCTCGACTGCGCGACGGTCGGCGGCCTGTCGGTCGCCAACGGGCTCGACAAGGGCGCGGACATCGTGATCCTCGGCGAGTTCATCGAGGAGCGCGCGCCGTACTTCGAGACGCCGTGGGTGGTCCGCAAGGACTCCGGCATCGACTCGGTCGACGACCTCAAGGGCAAGACCGTCGCGACGAACGCCGTCGGCGGCTCGACCGACTACCTGCAGGACTTCTACATCGAGCAGCAGGCCGGTCTGAAGCCGGGCCGCGATTACAAGAAGGTCGAGGTGCCGTTCGGCCAGATGCAGGAGACGCTGCTCTCGGGCCGCGTCGATCTGGGGCTGTTCCCGCAGCCGTTCTTCGGAGCTGTCAACGCGACCGGCGACGTCAAGCCGCTGTTCCGCCTGACCGACCAGATCGAGCAGTTCGTGCAGCTCCTCAACGGCTGCCGGCGCGACTTCATCGACGACAACCAGGACGCCGTCGAGAAGTTCCAGGCTGACTGGGCGAACGTCGCCCAGTGGGTCGCGGATCCGGCGAACCGCGCCGAGGTCATCAAGGCGAGCGCCACGGCGACCAAGATCCCCGCCGACGTGCTCGACCACTTCCTGCTTACCAAGCAGGACTACTTCCGGCCCTCGAGCGGCGCCGTGAGCGTCGATGCGCTCCAGGACGAGTGGGACTTCTTCCGCGCACGTGGCGGGATCAAGCAGGACCTCAAGGTCACCGACCATGTGATCGAGGAGTTGCTGCCGCCTGGCGATCGCTGACGCGAAGATCGAGACGCGCGGCCTGCGCAAGGTCTACGCGAGCCGCCGCGGCAGCGTGACGGCGATCGACGGGCTGGACTTCTCCGCGCGGCCGGGTGAGTTCGTGTCGATCGTCGGCCCGTCGGGGTGCGGGAAGTCGACGTTCCTCTACATCCTCGGCGGGTTCGTGGACGCCAGCGAGGGCTCCGTGTGTGTGGACGGCGGGCCGATCATCGGCCCCGATCCCGGGCGCGGGATCGTGTTCCAGGAGTTCGTGCTGTTCCCCTGGAAGACGGTGATGGGGAACGTCACGTACGGGCTCGCCGAGCAGGGCGTGCCGCGCCGCGAGCGGGCCGCGCTGGCGCGCCGGTACATCGACATGGTGAAGCTCGGCGGGTTCGAGAAGCACTACCCGAAGGAGCTCTCGGGCGGCATGAAGCAGCGCGTCGCCCTGGCGCGCTCGCTGATCATGGATCCCGACGTCCTGTTGATGGACGAGCCGTTCGGGGCGATTGACGCGCAGACGCGGGTCGGCCTGCAGGAGGAGCTGCTCGAGATCTGGGAACGCACGCGCAAGACGGTGGTGTTCGTGACGCACTCGGTCGACGAGGCGCTCTATCTCTCGGATCGCGTGTACGTCCTCTCGCACCGGCCGGCACGCGTGTTGGAGGTCGTCGAGGTGGACCTCCCGCGGCCGCGCGACCCCGAGGCGCTGCTGGGCATGCCGGAGTACCGCGAGCTTCATCAGCGCATCTGGTCGCTGCTCCGTGGCCCGGATTGAGCCGCTCCCGGTAGTGACCGTCGCGGCGCTGCTCGGGCTGTGGGAGCTGGCGCCGCGGGTGGGTTGGGTGCGCGAGCAGTCGGTGCCGCCGTTCTCGGACGTGATGGGGGAGGTCGTCGACGTGCTCGGCCGGCCGTCGTTCCTCGACGACCTCGGCGCGTCGGCCGGGCGCTGGGCGCTCGGCTTCGGGCTGGCGATTCTCATCGGCGTGCCGCTCGGCACGGTGATGGGGCGGTGGCGGCTGCTGTACCGCGTCGTCGATCCGGTGCTGGTCGTCGGCTACCCGGTCCCGAAGGCGGCGCTGATCCTGTTGTTCGTGTTGTGGTGGGGTGCCGGGAACGCGTCCCGGATCGCGGTCATCGTCGTCGGCTGCCTGATCCCGATCGTGATCTCGTCCTACCACGGGGCGAACGCGGTCGCGCCCGGGCTGGTGTGGTCGGCGCGCGGTCTCGGTACGGGGCGGCTGCGGCTGTGGCTCCGGGTGATCGTGCCGGCGGCGTTGCCGCAGATCCTGTCCGGGTTGCGGCTCGCGATCGGGATCTCGATCTTCACGCTGCTGGCGTCGGAGCTGCTGATCCGCGGGACCGGCATCGGCGCCTCGATGTTCACCGCGCTCGACAACGGCCAGACGCTGACCGTCTTCGCGATGAGCACGATCGTGGCGACGATGGGCTTCCTCGTCGATCTCGTGTTCGTGCGGACGGTGCGGTGGACGCTGCCGTGGATCGAGGGTGACGTGTGAGGGCGCTGGTGCCGCTCGTGGGAGTGTGGTGGCTGCTGGCTTGGCAGGGCGTGCTCGGCAACGAGTTCGTGATGCCGCCGCCGGACGCCGTGTTCGATCGCGGCCGCGACCTGGTGGATGACGGGACGCTCGTCGACGCGACTCTGGTGACGCTGCGCCGGGTCGTGATCGCCTACGCGCTGGCGCTCTTTGTGGGCGTCGTCGTGGGAACCCTGATCGGCTGCGTGCGCTCGGTGCGGATCTCGCTGCGGCCGGTCGTCTCGTTCCTGTTCCCGACGCCGAAGGTCGCGCTCTACCCGGCGATGCTGATCGTGCTCGGGCTCGGGTCTGCATCGAAGATCGCGTTCGGGTTCGCCGAGGCGGTGTTCCCCGTCCTGCTCGCGACCGCGGCGGGGACGTCGCAGGTCGAGCCGCGGCTCGTGTGGTCGGCGGCGGCGCTCGGTACCTCGCGCCGGGCGTCGCTCCTGCGGGTCGTGATCCCGGCGGCGTTGCCGTCGATCCTGACCGGCGCCCGGATCGCGATCGTGGGCGCGATCATCGGCGTGTTCCTGGGCGAGATGATCGCGGCTGCGGATGGGCTCGGGAGCATGATGGCCGTCGGCTACCGCACGCTCGCCACGACCGACATGTACGTCGCGATCGTGACCGTGTCGGCGCTCGGGTACGGGCTCGACCGGGCGTTTCTCGTGGGGCGGCGGCGGCTACTTGCCTGGAGCGCGGAGGAGGTGGCGGGCTAAGCCGCTTCTAGGATTGCGGGCCGATGAGGACCATGCGGTACATCGCGTTCGCGGAGGCGACCAGCTTCCTCGCCCTCCTGGTGGCGTCGTATCTGAAGCGCCAAGGCGAGGGCGAGCTGGGCGTCTCGATCCTCGGGCCGATCCACGGCGTGCTGTTCATCGTCTACGTGATCGTCGCCCTGAACCTTCGCGACCGCGCGGGCTGGAGCTGCCGACGACGCTCTGGATCCTGCTCGGCGCCGTGGTCCCGTTCGGCGGCTACGTCGTCGACTGGTGGCTGGCACGAAACGCGTCTCGCGTGGCTTAGCCGGCCCGGAAGGTGATGCCGTTGAGGACGGCCGTGGGACGGTTGCCGGGCGTGGTGACGAGGGGAGCGGCGATTGCGCCGGGGGGGAGCGTCACGCCGGCGGCCGGACTGCCGATCGGGGTCTCGGCGACACCCGCGACGATGATCGTCTCGCCGTCGACCAGCTGGCGGATGCCCCGGCGGGGAAGATGTCCACGGTCGCCGGCCGGTATCCCGGCGGCAGGATGAACACGATCCCGTCGAAGGCATCGCCCGCCGACGAGGGATTGCACGCCTTGTCGCCGCCGGGGCCGTTGAATGCCTGCGCCGTGCCTTCGAGGTGCACGATGCCGAGCGGGTCCTTGTAGAACGCGATCGGGTCGGTCGGTGCTCCTGCCGCGCCCAGGTTGCGCCACTCGCAGTCGCCCTCGCCTCCGTTCCCGAACTCCGGCGGCGTGACCGTGCCGACGAAGCGCCGAGGCTCGACCGGGGCGAGCTCGGACGCGCCGACGGCGCCGTCGGCGATGTCAGGGGCGCGGACCTGGCCGTCGACGATGTGCTTGGAGAAGACACTGTCGAGCTCCAGCGCCCACGCCAGCCCTCCGCCGAGCGCGAAGAACAGCGCGATCGTCGAGATCGTGTTCGAATAGGTCAGCCCGGCCCGGAGCTTTGCGCGGATCATCGCTTCACTCCGGCTCGGTCGCCGCTCGGAACGAGATGCCGTCGAGGAAGTAGGCGCCGCTGCTCCCGTCTCGTACCGGTCGGGTCCCCGGCCACGAACACGGTTCCCGCGGGCAGCGTCTCACCGCCGGCGACGACGTCCTTCGCAGAGCCGATCAGCACGGCGTCCTCACCGTCGAGCGAACCGCCCGGGCCGCCTTGGACCGTGTGAACCTCGACGCGCGCCGGCCGGTACCCCGGCGGGAGCACGAAGATGCGCTCGTCGTCGGTCTCGCCCTCGACGTCGCAGCGCCCATCGCCGCCGGGGCCGTCGACGACGGTCAGCGCACCGGCGAGGTGCACGACGCCGTAGGGATCCTTGTGGAAGGAGGGCGGGTTGAACGGCAGCGGTGTCGCGTTCGCGCGGCTCCGCCACAGACAGTCGCCTTGACCGCCGTTGAGCAGCGCCGGCTCGCCGCGATGCCCGACCACATGGACCGCCGAGTCGACGGTGTTCCGGCCCTCGAGCGCGAAGGCGCTGCCGCCGGCGACGGCAAGGAAGACGGCGAGCGTGGCGGTCACGTTGGCGTACGTGATCAGCGAGCGGAGGCGGCGGATCATTCTCATGCGCCGACGCTAGGTCCACCGCCGCACGCCTCGCGACGATGAAAACCCTGGGTTGGCTTACGGATGTGTGACGCCGCGCAACCCGCCCCGCGCCGCCGAGTTGCGCGCACGTCCGCCGCCTGACACCCCAGCAACTCACGCGCTCCCGCCCGGTTGGAACCCGCAACGTCCCTCCCCAAGTGAACAGGAGCTCAACCCGTGCGAAACGCACTCTCCCGCGCCCGACGGCGCGTCAGCTTCGCCAACGTAACGTCCGTCATGGCGCTGTTCGTCGCCCTCGGCGGCACCAGCTACGCCGCGATCACGCTCCCCTCGAATAGTGTCGGCAAGTCCCAGATCCGCACGGCTGCGGTCGGGCAGAGCGAGGTCGCCTCGGAGGCGGTCGGCAATGGCGAGATTCGCTCCAACGCGGTCCGTCCCCCGGAGATTCAGACGAACGCCGTGGGCGCGTCCGAGATCCGGCCGAGCGCTATCGACAGCGATGAGCTGGCCGACAAGGGCATCGGTGCCGCCGACCTGTCCGACGCCGCGAAGACCGCGGTGGCCGACATGAACGGCGTCACGTTCCGTGCCCGGGCGACCGGTGCCGGCGTGGCCAACGGCGGCAACGCGACCGCCATCGCCACAACGGGGACCGGCGAGTACACCGTGACGCTGAGCAAGGACGTCAGCGCGTGCCAGTACTCCGCGACGGTCGAGGCGCCGACTATCGGCTTCGCCACCGCCGCCATCTCACCCGAGACCACCAAGGTCCTCGTGAAGACCTACGACGCGGCCGGCGCCCTCGCCAACGCGCCGTTCCACCTGCTCATCGCCTGCTGAGCTAACGCGTCAAACGGGGTGCCGCCATGGAAGGCGGCACCCCCGGCGGCGCGCCCGGCGACTCGACTCCGGACCCCCCAGCGCGTAGGCTCGGATGGGAGCTCCGGAATGTCCACTCGATCAACACGGCTTATCGCCGGCGAGGTCGTCGTCCTCGCGATCGCGTGCATCGTCGCCGCGATTGCCTCCACGCAGTCGATGTGGGAGCCGCCGGAGCTGTTCGTCGTGCTCCTGGTGCTCGCGATCGGGAGCGACTTCCTCGCGCTGCAGCACAAGGTGCAGCGGATCTCCGGCTCGTTCATCGCGATCGTGCTGGCGATGGCGCTACTCGGCGCGACGCCGGCCGTCGTGATCGCGGTGCTGTCGGTGCTCGTCGACCAGCTGCGGACCCACAACCCGATTCCGCGATTCATCACGAACCTCGCGACGTGGGCGACGTTCCCGCTCGTCGGCGGCCTGCTGATCCACGCTTCGGCGAGCGCGCTGGACCTGCAGGAGGACGACCTGGGCTTCTCCCTGCTGATCCTCGGCGGCTTCTTCGTCGCCATCCTCATCAACTTCCTGGGGATCGCCGGCGACTACGTGTTCCACAGCCGCGGGTCGCTCATGTACGAGTTCCGGACGATCTTCGTGCCGGTGCTGCCGTCGCAGCTGGTCAGCGCGCTGCTGTGCGTGCTCGTCGCGGGCGTCTACGCCCGCAGCGGCTTCGCGGCGCTCGTGCTCCTGGTCATCGTCCTGGTCACGTTCCAGTACCTGCTGCGCGAGCTGCTGGTGTCACAGAACCGGGCCGAACGATTGGCGGCGCTGCAGATCGGCGTGCTGACGGCGATGATCGAGACGCTCGCGCTACGGGACCGGATGACCGCGCGCCATTCGGCCGCGGTCGCGCGGTATGCGCACGCGACGGCAGCGGCGATGGGCCGGCCGGCCGACGAGCTCGACCTCGTACATACGTCCGGCCTTCTGCACGACATCGGCAAGTTCGCGTTCCCCGACTCGATTCTCCTGGCCGAGCAGCGCTTGACCGACGAGCAGTGGGACCTGGTCAAGCGCCATCCCGCCGACGGAGCGCGGATCGTGCGCCGCGTCGAGGGATACGGGCCGGTGGCCGACGTCATCCTCAGCCATCACGAGCGGTGGGACGGATCGGGCTATCCCCGCAGCCTCGCCGGCGAGGAAATCCCACTGGCGGCCAGATTGATCGCCGTCGCCGACGCCTTCGACGTGATGACGGCGCGCGACTCCTACCGGCACCCGGTCACTCACGAGGAGGCGGTGGCGGAGCTGCGCCGGAACTCGGGGACGCAGTTCGATCCGCAGGTCGTGGACGCGTTCACGGGCCTGCTCGCGTCGGAACACATCTCATTCCGCCACGCGGACGACGCCGACTTCGACGCCGAGCTGGCACTTGAGCAAAAGATCCGCGAATACGCTCGCGGAAGCCGCCCGCTCATGTCCGGAGGCTAGCGGCCGATACTTGGGGCATGCACCGGTGGCAGGTCAGTGCCGCCGGACAAAGTTGCTGCAAATGACCTACTTCTGGGGCGAGATCCCCACGTTATGAAAGGAATCTCTCATGGGCTTCAAGTACTAGACGGCAGCATGGTTGGTGCCGCCCTCCTGATGGGGCTGCAGTAGGGAAATCACGGGGTCGGCGCGGGCGTGGCCGTCGGCTCCGGAGCTGGCTCCGGTGTGGGTTCCGCCGTCGGAGCCGGAGTTGCATCCGGTGTTGGTGCCGGCTCGACGGGCTCGGGTGCAGGCGGCTTCCGCCGCCGCCGAGGACGGTCAGGTTCGACGGTCTCGACAGGGTCGCTGCTCGGGGCCGGTTCGATGTGCGGCCGAGGCCGGCGACGGGGACGCTCACGCGTCCCGGGAACCGGCGGCGTCTCGCCGTCGGCGCGGCGACGGGCACGCACGCGCGGGCCGCGGCGACGCGGCGTCTCGCCGTCCGCCTCGCGACGCTCCTGCCGCGCCGCAGCCCTGCGGCGCTGAAGGCGCACGCGCTGCTGCACGGTCAGCGGCGGCAGCCCGGCCGCGACGCGTCTCGCGCGCCGCAGCGCGGCACGCCGCGCGCGTGGGCCGCCGGCGTGACGCCGCAGGGCTCGCCGGAGCCGGCGGTGATGGCGCAGAGCACGTCGCAGCGCGCGACGGCGCGCGCCTGGCCGATGCCGGACGGACGCAGCGCCTAGCGACGCGCCGGCGGTCGTGACCGTGCGCGCGACAGGCACCTCCGGCGCCGGCGCCTGGCGCTGCGTGGCCGGCTGGGGGGTAGCTAGCGCGACAGTCAACGCCGCCGCGCGCACCGGTTCGCGGTGCTGCACGGCCTCGACGGCGGCAACGCCGCCGCTCACGCCCGCCGTCGCCACCACGGCAGACACGGCAACCTTGGCAACGACCGCCTTGACGGCGAAACCGCCGGCCACGACGGCAACGCCGCCGCCGCCCGCAGCCGCGGCGGCCCCGCTGCCACCGGCACCGGCGAGCACCGCCGCCTTCAGGCCCGCGGTCGGTGCGACCGGGAGGATCGCGGCCAGGCCGGTGCGCTGGCGGGCGACGGCCTGCCGGTAGGTATCGCACGGCTCGCACTGGCGCAGGTGGCGGCGCAGCGGTCCGCGCCGGAGCGCGCCGCCACGCGCCGCCTCGAGCTGCACGCGGATCTCGTCGCACGGCGTCGCGCGGGCGTCGCGCTCGGCGATCAGCGCCGTGCGCGCCTGGAACACCAGCGCCTTCACCTTCTCCGGCGGGCATCCGATCACGGTCGCGATCTCCGGATGGCTGAGGTCTCCGAGCTCGAACAGGACCAGCGCCCCGCGCTGGTCTTCCGGCAACCCGGCGAGATCAGCCACCAGCTCGCGCAGGTCGGCGCGGCGCCCGACGTCCTCCGCCAGCCCGTCGTACGACGGTTCGATCTCGTCCGACGCGATCGCGGCGTCGCGGCGCGCCGCCAGCAGCGTGCGGCAACGGTTGCGGGCGATCGCGAACAGCCACGGCCGCACCGAGTCCGGTGGCCGGCCCTCGCGCAGCGCGCGGTGTGCGCGCAGGAACGTCTGCTGGAGCGCGTCCTCGCCGTCCTCGCGGTTGCCGACCATGTGCCGGCAGAACGCGAGCAGCGAAGCGTGATGGCGGTCGTAAAGGACCTCGAACGCGGCAACGTCACCGCTCCGCACGAGCGCCGCGAGGCGCTCGTCGTCGAGGCGCTGGAGACGGCCGGATGCGGAGCGATTCTCTAGGGAAGGCTTCAAGCCTCACAGGACGCCCCCGCATTGCCAGATATTCCGCCGCACTCGGGTGACCCAGACCCATGGCGGCTCACATGTCCGGCTGCATGAGGTCTTGCTCCACGAGCGAGCGCTTGGGCGCTGCGTCCCGGTGGTGCAGGCCGATCAGGATCGCGATGATGCCGTCGGCGTGGGGCTGCGTGTGTGAGGCGGGCGCTGTGACGCCCATCTCGTTGTCGTACGCGTCGCCGGAGAACACGGAGGTGCTCGCCTGTGCGGGAGCGCTGGACACAGCGACGCCGGACGTGACGAGCGCGGCGATCAGGAGCTTCTTGCTGAACATGAGGGTTCCCTTCGTGCCGGGGGGTGGGCGGTCGATACGGATGACCCGCCGGCACGCGTCGAGGTTGGCCACTTGCAACCGGCCAACCCGAATCGCGATCGCGGGGTCTTCCTGGCGACAAGCGACCGCCTACGAAGGGACCCACCATGTTCAGCAAGAAGCTGGCCGCTGCCGCCGCAGTGGTCGCGGCAACCGCAGTTGCCGCGCCGGCGGCGCAGGCTGGCGAGCGTCCGCTCCCGCCCGGCGCCTGCGTCACCCACGGCGCCGCCGGCCTCGCGTACGACGTCGGCGTCAACTGCCGCACCGTTGAGCACGACGGCATCGACCGCCGCTACATCGTCTACGTCCCGCATCATCCGACCCCGGCCGCCGGCGCACCGGTCGTGCTGATGTTCCATGGCAGCTCGGGTACCGGCGAGCAGTTCCTCAAGATCTCCGGCTGGCGCGAGCAGGCCGAGCGCACCGGCCTGGTCGCCGTCTTCCCGACCGGCCTGCGCTACCGCGTCACGGAGAGCGGCAGGCGGAGCACGAAGTGGAACGAGTTCGGCCTCGCCGGCAAGGTCGACCTCGACGAGCGGCCGCGCGGCTATCCCGAGGATTCGCCGATGCCCGCCGACGACGTCGGCTTCGTCGACGCGATCATGGCCGACGTCGGCGCGCAGTTGCCGATCGACCGCCACCGCGTGTACGCCTCCGGCTTCTCCAACGGGGCGAGCTTCACCGCCCGCCTGAGCCTCGAGCGCTCGAACCGGATCGCGGCCGCCGGGTACTCCGCCGGCGGGCTGCTGGAGGCACAGGACGCGCCGGACCGGGCGGTCCCGACGTACGTCAGCCTCGGCACCCGCGACGACCGCGTGCTCGACGGCACCGGGCTGACCGAGCTGCCGCTGAACCCGGTCGAGATCCTCACGTCACGCGTCGTCACGCCGCTCATCCGCGCGAACCTCACGACGTTCGGCCTCGACGAGAACCAGTTCGGCACGATCGCTCGCCCGCGCTCGACGACGCTGCGCTGGCCCGCCACCGGAAGCGGTCCCGGCGGCGCGGTGTTCCAGTTCGGGATGCTCGCCGGCGTCCAGCACAAGTACCCCAACGGCCACAACAACCCGGCGGGCTTCAAAGCGGCCCCCGAGTTCTGGGACTTCTTCGAGAACCACCCGCTGCCGTAGGTGTAATCTGGCTGACAGGAAGGGAGAACGAGGTAGACAACGCAGAGATCGCCAGGCCGAGCGCTACAGGCGCTCGGCTCCGGCGCGCGTTGTGGCCGATCGGGCTCTTCGCCTCGTTCCTGTCGTTCGTGCCGGTGCTGTCCGGCGACGCGTCGGGTGCGGCGGTGATCGTGTTCCGCCTCACGGCGCTGTCCTTCATCGTGAGCGGCCTGATCGCCTGGCAGCGCCGGCCGGGCAACCGCGTCGGTGCGTTGATGGTCGCGACCGGATTCGGCGTCCTCGTCAACCCGCTCCTGAGCCAGGTTGAGTGGTCGCCCGTTCAGACGCTCGGCGTCCTCGCCCAGGACTGGTGGACGATCGTCTTCGTCGTCCTGCTGCTCGTGTTCCCGCACGGTCGCCGGCTCCACGGCCGGCTCGACTGGCTGGTCGTCGCCTTCGCGATTCCCGTCGCCCTGCTCCAGCCGGTGTGGCTCATGTTCGCCGACGAGGAAGGGCTCGTGAACGACCTCCTTGTGTCGCCGAACGCGGGCGTGGCCGACGTGATCGACAAGGCCCAGCGGGCGACGCTGCTGGCTGCGACCTTCTCGCTGTTCGTGATCCTCGCGTTGCGATGGTGGAGGGCATCGCCACCGATGCGCCGCGTCCTGCTCCCGACGCTCGCCGGCGGCGCGACGATGCTCTCGTTCGCCGGGATGCTCACCGCCGACCTGATCGCAGGCGGCCGATCGGAGACCATCCTCCTGATCACGTTGTGCGTCTTCGCGACGGTGCCGCTGGCGTTCCTGGCCGGCCTGCTGCGCTCGCGGCTCGCACGCGTCGCCGTCGGCGGGCTCTTGGTCGAGCTGCGCGACACGACGTCGCCCACCGCACTACGGGACGCACTGGCGTCGACGCTCGGCGATCCGTCGCTGACGCTCCTGTACTGGCTGCCGGAGTACAACGCGTGGGCCGACGCCGACGGCCGGCGCGCCGAGCTGCCTCTGAACGGCGACGGCCGCGCGACGAAGCTCGTCGAACGTGGTGGCGAGCACGTCGCCGCGCTGATCCACGATGAGTCGCTGCTCGACGAGCCGGAGCTGATCGAGGCCGCCTGCGCGGTCGCCGCGATCGCCCTCGAGAACGCGCGGCTGCATGCCGACCTGAAGGCGCGCCTGGACGAGCTGCGCGCATCGCGCGCGCGGATCGTCGAGACCGGCGACATCGAGCGCCGGCGGCTGGAGCGCAACCTGCACGACGGGGCGCAGCAGCGGCTGGTCGCGCTCGCGCTGTCGCTCGGCATGGCCGAGTCGCGCGTGAGAGCCGATCCCGAGCTCGTCGAGAACCTGCTCGCCGAGGCCAAGCAGGAGCTGACGCTCGGGCTCGGCGAGCTGCGCGAGCTGGCCCGCGGCATCCACCCCGGCGTGCTCAGCGACCATGGGCTGGAGGTCGCGCTCGAGTCGCTCGCGGCGCGCGCGACGGTCCCCGTCCAGCTCGAGATCGGCCTTCCCACGCGCCCGCCGGAGCCGGTCGAGGTGGCCGCCTACTTCTTCGTCAGCGAGTCGCTCGCGAACGTCGCGAAGTACGCGCAGGCGTCGCGCGCGACCGTCCGGATCGGGCGCGAGAACGGCCACCTGCTGGTCGAGGTCGAGGACGACGGCATCGGCGGCGCCGACGACACGCTCGGCTCCGGCATCCGTGGTCTCGCCGACCGCGTCGAGACGCTCGGCGGGCGTCTGCTCGTGCTGAGCCCCGCCGGCGGCGGTACGCGGATCAGCGCCGAGATCCCCTGTGACTAACGCAGTACCTCGAGCGGCGTAGCGGGCTCGCCCCCCGCGCCGCGGTTGCGGCGCGCGACGCCGCTGGCGACGGCCGCGTTCGCGACCGCGTCGGCCACCAGCTCCGCGACCCGGCGGTTAAAGACGCTCGGGACGATGTAGTCCGGGTGCAGCTCCTCCTCCGGGATCACGCTTGCGATCGCGTGCGCGGCGGCGAGCTTCATCTCCTCGTTGATCGTGCGTGCGCGCACGTCGAGCGCGCCCTTGAACACGCCTGGGAAGGCCAGCACGTTGTTGATCTGGTTCGGGTAGTCAGAGCGCCCGGTCGCCATCACGGCGACGTCCTCGCGGACCTCCTCCGGCTGCACCTCGGGAACCGGGTTCGCCATCGCGAACACGATCGCGCCCGGAGCCATCGACCGCACCGCGGCGGCCGTCACGGCGCCGGGACCGGACAGGCCGATCAGTACGTCGGCGCCGGCCAGCACCTCCTCGGCCGTGCCGCGCACGCCGCGCGGGTTCGTGCGCGCGGCGAGCGATGCGCGGTCGGCGTCGAGGCCCTCCTCGCCGGGATAGATCGCGCCCTCGCGGTTGCAGACGATCACGTCGGCGACGCCCTGCGCGAGCATGATGTCGGTGCACGCGATGCCGGCCGCGCCCGCGCCGACGACGACCACGGTGATGTCCTCCGGCTTCTTGCCGACGAGCTTCAGCGCGTTGAGCAGGGCGGCGAGCACGACGATCGCGGTGCCGTGCTGGTCGTCGTGGAAGACCGGGATGTCGAGCTCGGCGCGCAGCCGGCGCTCGATCTCGAAGCAGCGCGGCGCCGAGATGTCCTCGAGGTTGATGCCGCCGAACGTCGGCGCCGCCGCCTTGACGAAGGCGATGATCTCCTCGACGTCCTTGGTGTCGATGCACAGCGGGAACGCGTCGACGCCGGCGAACTCCTTGAACAGCAGCGCCTTGCCCTCCATCACGGGCATCGCCGCCTCGGGCCCGATGTCGCCGAGGCCGAGGACGGCGGTGCCGTCGGAGACGACGGCGACCGTGTTGCCCTTGATCGTCAGCGCCCAGGCCTTCGCGGGGTCCTCGTGGATCGCCATCGACACGCGCCCGACGCCGGGCGTGTACGCCATCGAGAGGTCGTCGCGCGTCTTCAGCGGGAGCTTTGAGTTGACCTCGATCTTGCCGCCCTTGTGCATCAGGAACGTGCGGTCGGAGACGCTGTCGACCTCGACGCCCTCGAGGTCGCGGACTGCGCGCACGACCGCTTCCGCGTGCGCCGAGTCGCCGCACGCGACCGTCACGTCGCGCACGACGCCGTCGCGCTCCACGCGCACGAGGTCGATCGCGCCGAGCATCGCGTCGGTGTCGGCGATCGCTCCGGCGACGCGCGCGAACGTGCCGCCCTGCTGCGGCAGGTGGAGGCGCATCGTGAAGCTGTAGGAGGCTGACGGCTGGAGGCGGGACATGTGCGATTCCTCAGTTTGTCCTGGGAGATGAGATTCTTTGGGTAGTCGTTAATTGCTATGTCATCAGACGATCCCACTCGCCGCCTGCGACCTACCGAACCGGTTGCGTACGGCGACGCCGAGGAGCTGCTGTTCCGCGAGGACGTGCGCGACCGGCTGCGGTCGCTGACGACCGCCGTCGTGATGCTCGCCGTGCTCGCCGTCGCGGCGCTCGGCATCGCCATCTGGGCGCTACTGGACAACCAAGACAGCGGCAACACGCAGCCCGCGAGCGCGTCCCAGGTGAGCGCGCTCGAGAACCAGGTCAACGACCTCGAAGCCGAGGTGAAGAACTCGGCTTCGAAGAATGACCTGCAGCAGCTGAGCAAGCGCGAGCAGGAGCTCGCCGCCAAGGTCGACGAGCTCGACAAGCAGACGACGCAGACGGCCGACGACGTCGGCACGGTCTCGAAGGACGTCGAGACGCTGCAGCAGGACGTCGAGGATCTGCAGGGTCGCGTGGACGCGCTCGAGCAGGGCGCAGCGGCGCCGCCGCCGTAGGAAGCCGCCGTAGGCGGGTTTAGGGTTGTGCGATGAGCGCTTCTGAGCAGCCTCCCGGCCCGCCTTCTGAAGGACCCCCGCCGCCGCCCGTGGCCCAGCAGTTCGACTTGCCGGCACCGCCGGACTACCCGGCGCGCGTGGAGATCGACTACACGCCGGAGCTGAACCGCTGGCTGCCGCTGGTCAAGTGGCTGCTGGTGATCCCGCACCTCTTCGCTCTGTTCTTCGTGGGCATCGGCGCGTTCTTCGTGGGCATCTGGGCGTTCTTCGCCGTGCTCTTCACGGGTCGGTGGCCGCAGGGCGCCTTCGACTACCTCCTCGGGACGTTCAGGTGGGCGTACCGCGTCGTCGTCTACATGCACCTGATGGTCGATCCGTACCCGCCGTTCTCGATGGCCGACGACCCGAACTACCCGGTGCGCGTCCACATCGACTATCCGGAGCACATCGACAACTGGCGGCCGCTCGTGCAGTGGCTGCTCGCGATCCCGTATCTGATCGTCGCCTCGGTGCTCCTATGGCTGACCGGCGTCCTCGGGATCATCGCCTTCTTCACGATCCTCTTCACGAAGCAGATCCCGCGCGGCGTCTTCGACCTCATGGTGCCCGGCCTGCGGTGGCAAGGTCCGCGGGAACAGCTACGCGTACTTCCTCACGGACCGCTATCCGCCGTTCACCTGGGAATAGATGACGCATGAGAGGCGTCCTTGTCTCTCATGCCCATCTATGACGACATCGGCGGCCGTCCGGCCGTCGCAGAAACCGTGGAGCGGTTCTACGACCGTGTCCTTTCCGATCCCGACCTCGCCCCGTACTTCGCCGACACCGACATGCCGAAGCAGAAGGCGCACCTGCGGGCGTTCATCGCCGCCGCGCTCGGCGGCCCCGATATCTACAAGGGCCGCGACATGCGCGCCGCGCATGCGGCCGTGAAGGTCACGCACGATGCGTTCGACCGCGTCGTCCGCCACCTCGTGGCGACGCTCGACCAGCTCGCGGTTCCGATGCACCAGATCGAGGCGATCGGCGCGCGGCTCGCGCCGCTGAAGACGCAGATCGCTCCCGTCAGCTAGCAGCAGCGGCGACGACGAGGTCCGCCATCGCCTTCATCCCGAGCAGGTTGGGATGGAGCGGTGCGGCCGCGTTCGCCGGGATGACCGGCTCGACCCAGCGCACACCGGGCAGCGCGCACGCGTCGTGGCCGACGCTGGCCGCGTAGACGTCGACAACGCGCGCGTCGTTGAGCGCCGATTGCTGCGCGAGCATCGCGTTCAGCTCCTCCTGCTTCGCACGCATCCACGCCACATCGCCGTCGGCGACCGGCATCGTCGGGTAACAGCCCGGGCCGGTATGCGGGAAGATCGCCGAGTAGTTGACGACGACCACGCGCGCGGCCGGCGACCGGGTGTGGATGCCCTGCAGCACGGCCGCGAACTTCGGCGCGGTCTCGGCGATCCGGCGGCTGATCTCGTCGGAGCCGTCGACCACGTACGTGTCCTTGCACGGCGAGCCCGCCGACGGCGTCGTCGACACGCAGTCCTCGGCGATGCTGGAGAAGCCGATGTCGTTGCCGCCGATCGTGACCGTCACGAGCGCCGTGTCGGCGGACAGCGAGTCGAACTGCGGCGGGTTCGGTTCCGGCGACACGCCCTGGGCGGCCGTCATGTCCTCGGTCTCCGCGCCGCTGCACGTCGCGTCGCGGTACTCGGCGTAGCGCAGCTGCCACTGGGCGAGGCGGCCGTAGTTGCTGCTCGACTTCAGGCAGCCCCACGGCGGCAGCGGGAGTGGGATCAGCGGTCCGGCCGCGTACGAGTCCCCCAGCGCGACGAACCGCGGCGCAGCCTGCGCCGCTCCCACAAACACCACTGCCGCCGCCAGGACAGCCAGCACGACCCCGACCCGCATGCCGAGGCGCAGTACCCCAATTCGCCGAATATGAGCCATCAGACTGGGCAGCACTTAAGTCATGGCAACCAAGACACCCACTCCAGAACTGTTCGATCGTCTTCGCGCCACCGGGCTGCGCAAACGCGTCGCGCGCGATCTCTCCGACGCGCTGAGCAAGGCGGGCAACACGCGCGCCTCGCAGGCCGCCCACGGCACGATCGGCGAGCTCCGCAAGCTCGTCGAGGAACTCGAGGACCGCGCGAGTGGCGGCCCGCAGAAGCGCAGCACCGCGGCCAAGAAGGCCGCCACGACGCGCAAGCAGCAGGCCGCGAAGCGCAGCGCCGCCGCCCGCAAGGGCGCGCGCACCCGCGCCAAGGCGAGCTAGCGGGAGCGCTCAGCAGGCGGCGTGTGCGACGGCCGCCGCGCACGCGCCGGCGCCGCGCGCCGGCAGCACACGGATCCGGGTCGTGTTGCGGGCCGTGGCTGCGTTGGACGCGCGGGCGTGCGCGGTGTTCGTCAGCCGCCCGCTCGCCGTCTGGTTCACGCGCGCCGTCACGGTGCGGTGGAGCGTGCGGTTGAGCACCGATAGCCGCCAGCAGACGCGCGCGCCGCGGACCCGCCCGCCCTGCGTGCTGACGATCGTCAGGCCGATGGGCACCGGATCGCAGAGCTCGAGGTCGCGAACCGGGACGAGACCGGTGTTGCGGACCTTCAGCCGGTAGCGGACCGTGCTGCCGGCGGTGACCCGCCGGCGGCTCGGCGTCTTGCACACCGTCATCGTCGTGCGCCCGGCAGTGATGCCCGCGACGTCGCCGGTCGGCGGCGTGTCGTCGCCGGGCGGCGACGGCTGGATCGGGTCCGGTGGAAGCGGCGGCGGCTCGGGCGTGGGCTCCGGCGTCGGCTCCGGCGTGGGCGTCGCGGTCGGGCTCGGCGTGGGCGAGGCCGTGGACGTCGGTGTGGGCGTCGGCGGCGGCGGGGTGGGCGTCGGCGTGGGCGTGGGTGTCGGCGGGCAAGGCTCGGGCAGGCAGCCGTTGAACGCGTGGTTGTTCGCCGATCCGCCGCCCTCGAGGTTCTCGGCGATGATGATCCCGTTGAGCTGTGTGCTCCCCGGGAAGACGAGCAGCGCCCCGGGCGCCAGAAGCGTCCCCTGCCACGCGAGGTTCGCGCCGATCTGCAGGTTGTGAGCGTCGGGGAAGTTCCACAGCAGGCCGCGGCGCAGTTGCTCGAGGTTCGCGTTCGACTCGGGGTCGCTGAGCTGCACGTAGCTCGAGCCGTTCCAGAAGGCGATGCTGGTCGTCGGCTTCGCGGAGGTCGTGTACTCGGTGCCGGTGACGTTCACGAGCGTCGTCGAACCGAACGGGACGCGGATCCGGATCTCCTGCGCCAGCTCGAGCTCGTCCGCCGAGATCCGGAAGACGTTGGCGCCCTTCTCGGTGCCGGTGAAGGTGATCACGACGAACGACCCGAAGGCCTCCCTCTTGAAGGTGCCGTTGGCGGCGACGCGGCCCCAAGCCGCGGAGTTGCTGCGCAGCTCGGTGAACACGTCGCCGAACACGAACGCGGGAGCGGCCTGCCGGACGGTGCCGGCCGCACCGATTGAGCCGATCAGCGCACGGCCGTAGGTGACGCTGCCGTTGTTCGCGCCCGCGTTGCTCGCGGTCAGGTCCTGACCCGTGACCAGATCGACGCGCGCCGGGTTGCGGGTGAGCCGGCTCCCGACGCCGAACGAGGAGATCGTCGTGTCGCGGCCGACGCCGAGGCGTCCCTGGACCTCGGTGTTGCTCGCGCGGTGGTCGCCGAGCACGAAGACGTTGAACGTGGCCGCGATGCCCTGTGAGTCCAGCGCGCCGCATTCCGCCTGTGCGCGCACGGCCCCCGTGTCGCGGCCGCCGGACACCGCCGGCAGAGCCACGACAGCCGCCAGAAGCGCCGCCGCGACAAGCCACGCCCTCATCATCGCGGACGCTACGTGGCGCGCCTGCTCCGGTCAACCTAAGATCACCCCCGTGCCCGACACGATCGTCTTCATCCCGGCCTGGAACGAGGCCGCCTCGCTGCCCGAGTTGCTGGCCGAGGCCAAGCGTGACCTGCCCGACGCCGACCTGCTGGTGATCGACGACGGCTCGACCGACGACACCGCGCAGGTCGCCAAGGACGGCGGCGCCCTTGTGGTCAGCTTCCCGGAGAACCGCGGACTGCGCGAGGGCATCGCCGAGGGCTACCGCCAAGCGCACGAGCGCGACTACCAGTTCTGCGGCCGGCTCGACGCCGACGGCCAGCACCCTCCGGCCGAGCTGGTGCGAATGCTCGCGATGGTGCGCGCGGACGAGTGCGACGTCGCGGTCGGTTCGCGCTTCCTGCCCGAGTCGGGCAAGGACGGCGAGCGCTACAAGCCGCCGCCGGAGCGCGTGTTCGGCACCGCGCTGCTGCGGCTGCTGATGCGCGTGCGGCTCGGCCAGCCGATCTCCGACGGCACGAGCGGCATGTACGCGGTCAACCACAAGGCGCTCGAGCTGCTCGCCGACCCGTACGTGTGCGAGGCGCCCGAGGTCGAGGCGCTGATGCGGATCACCGACGCGAAGCTGCGGCTGCTCGAAGTGCCCGTCCACATGCGCCAGCGCGAGCACGGCGAGTCGTCGTTCAAGGGCCGCCGCGCCGTCGAGCTGGTCGTGACGATCGGGTTGACTTTGTTCGCCGGCGAGCTGATGCGGCGCCGCCACGCGCGCCAGCAGCGCAAGGGCTTCAAGAAGCTGCTGCCCGGCGGCTGATCGCCCACGAGCCGAGCACCAGCGCCGCGACGCCCGCGACCGCCACGCGGCGGCCGATCTGACGCGGCGCCGCCAACGGCCACAGCAGCGGGGTGGGCGCCTGCTCGTCGCTCGCATCGCGCAGGAGATGCGACGTCAGCCCGGCGAACGCGGCCCAGCCGTGCCGCGGCCCGCCGATCGCGACGCCGATGCCGCCGAGGACGACCGCGACGCCGAGCGTGTGGCTACGCGGCCGCGCCGGCAGCGACAACATCGGCTCGATCCGCAGCGAGCGCGCGGCGACCGCGTGGTCGACGTCGATCAGCGTGCCGGCCGCGACGGCCGTGCGTACCGGCGCGCCGCCGAGCGGCGCCGCGACCGCCGCGGCGAGCAGCGCGTGCGCGAACGGATCGGAGACCGCGATGAGGTATCTGCGCGAGGCGAGCAAGCTCAGCCGCGCGCGCGTGCGCCTGCGGCGGCCTTGACCAACAGCGCCGCCCCGACGGCGCCCCCCAAGTCCCCGAGCGCGGCGAGTTCGACGGCCGGTGGGCGATCGTTGGCGAACAGGTGGGGCATCATCGCGTCGCGGATCCGGTCCACGTACGGCTGGCCGAGGCGCAGCCCGAGGCCGCCGCCGATGATCACCGCTTCGACGTCGAGCAGGTTCACCGATGACGCGATGCCGGCGCCGAGCGCCCGGACCGCGCGTTCGAGCAGGCGGTGCGCCATCGCGTCGTCGCGGTCCAGCGCGCGCGACCAGACGCCGCTGGTCAGCCGGGTCCGCCCACGCTCCTCCATGATCTTGAACAGCACGGTCTTCTCGCCGCGGTCGACGTCGCGGCGCGCGCGCGTCTCCATCGCGAGCCGGCCCGCGTACGCCTCCATGCAGCCTTGGCGCCCGCACGGGCAGTCCGCGCCCTCCATGCGCACGACGACGTGGCCGATCTCTCCTGCGGCGTCGCGACCGATCCACGCCTTGCCGTCCAGGATGATCCCGCCGCCGACGCCGGTGCCCCAGAAGACGCCGAGGACCGAGTCGTATGGACGTGCGGCCCCAAGCTCGAACTCCGCGTCGGTCGCCACCTGCACGTCGTTGCCGAGCGAGAGCGGCACGCCAAAGGCGTCCTCGAGGAACGCGCGCAGGTCGAACGAGCCGCTCCATCCGGGCAGGTTCATCGCGCCCGAGACGGTGCCGGCGACGTCGTCGACCTTGCCCGGGGAGCCAATGCCGATGCCCGCAAGGGCGGAGGTCTCGACGCCTGCCACCTCAGCCGCCTCACGGACGGTGTTCGCAATCTCCGCCGCGACGTCCGCCGGGCCGCCCTTCGTCGGCGTCGGGTGACGCGCCTGGCCGGCCACCTCGCTCGCCTCGTCGACGATGACCGCCTGGATCTTGGTCCCGCCGAGATCGATGCCGCCGCGGTAGGTCATGACGCGACGGTACTGCCCAGGCGATAACTCATCCAGTCCGGCGTCGGAGCAGGCATCGGTAGTCGCGCAACAAATCGGCGCGTCGCCGCTCGTTTCGACGCCGCAGCCCTGACGCCCGTACGGTGTCGCGCGTGACCGCGTGCGGCTACGTCGACCTGCTCGGCGACGACGATCCGGCCGGGTCCGGGTTCGGCCAGCAGGCGATGGTGAGCACGCTGGTCCCGCGGATCTACGAGCGGCTGTGGCGGCCGGTGCTCGCTCCCGTCCTGATGGCGGGCCGGCGCGACGACCGCGCGATGGCGCTCGAGATGCTCGCGCTGGAACCGGGCGACAGCGTGCTCGACGTGGCATGCGGCCCCGGCAACTTCACGCGCGCGTTCGCGCGCGCGAGCGGCGACGGTCTGGTCGTCGGGCTCGACGCCTCGCGGACGATGCTCGAGCAGGCGGTGCGCGAGCCGAACCCGCCCAACGTGCGGTACGTGCGCGGTGACGCCGCCGCGCTTCCGTTCCCGGACGGCACGTTCGGCGCCGTGTGCTGCTTCGCGGCCCTGTACTTCATCGAGCAGCCGATGCAGGCGATCGACGAGATCGTGCGCGTGCTCGCTCCCGGCGGCCGCGTGGCGCTGCTGGCGAGCGTGGCGCGCGGGGTGCTGCCGGCCGGCGTGACCGACGCGGTCGTGCGCCGCTTCAGCGGGACGCGCGTGTTCGGGCCGGACGAGCTGACGGACGCGCTGCGGGATCGCGGTCTGACTGCGATCGATCGGCAACTGGCCGGGTTCGCTCAGTTCGTGTCGGCTCGAGCCCGCTGATGAACGGGTCGGCCGTCACGGGCTCGAGGCGGAGGCGATCTTCGGTGACCGTCATGGAGAGCATCTATCCATGAGGACGCCGCCGGGAGGGCAGTATTCCCGCCCTCCCGGCGATCCTCTCCTCACCGCTTCAGCGTCACCTTCACCGTGGTGCGCTGCATGGCCCCACCCATGGGCTTGAACGCCACCTTGATCCGCAGCTTCACGCTGCGGGAGTGCTTGAGCGAGCGGCGCGCGGCGCCGGTGAACCGGAGCTTGACCTTCGCGGCGCCGGCCTTGACCGACTTGCCGCCCGCGGCGACCTTGCGGCCGCTGCGGGTCGCCGCCGCACTGACGCGGCCGGCCGACGGGACGGTTACGCGCACGCTGAGGCCCTTGGCCAGCGCCTTCGCCAGCTTCGCCTTGGCGGCTGCGGCGGCCAGGCCCCCGGTCGCGCCGCGGCCGGCCGGGACGTCCGCCGGGCCCCAGTCGGGCTGCTTGCCGCCCGGGATCAGCAACGCCGCGGTCTGCGAGGCGCCTTCGGTCGTGCAGCCGCCGCCGAAGCTCGGGACGGTCGCGACGTGGATGCCGTCGCCCTCGGACCACGCGACGCGGCTGCCCTCGGGCGCGAACGTCGGGGTCGAGAACGCCCCGCCGCTGGGCCCGCTGTAGCGGTAGCAGACGATCGGCTTGGAGCCGGGGTCGGCGTCGCCGTCCTTGAAGCGCGTCGGGAACAGCGGGACGCTGTAGATCGTCAGCGTGCTGTCGTTCTCGCCGGTGGCGAACGCGAGCTTGGTGCGGTCGCGCGTGATGTCGCCACCGCTCGTGTGCGGGTTGCCGCCGACGGTGTCGCTGAACCAGTTCTTGACGAGGTTGCCCGTGCCGCCGTCGCTGATGGTGTCGATGATCACGTCGTGGTTCGGCAGGTGCGTGGGGTCGCTGATCATCACGGTGTCGTTGTCGACCCACGACGGGTTGCGCCAGCCGGAGTGCTTGCCGAGGCCCGGCTCGTCCCACGCGGTCTGGCGGTCGGCGTGCGAGTAGCCGGTGCCGCCCTCGTTGATCGTGGTCACGCACGTGGGCGGGAAGCAGGTCGGGCTCTGGCTCTGGGTCATGTAGTAGTACGTGTAGGCGACCTTCGTGCCGTCCGGGGAGAGGGCGGGATCGAAAGGCCCGTAGAACGTCTTGACGGGCGCCGGCCGCGTGTCGCTGACCGGGGTGTCAAAGTCGGCGAGCACGTGCCCGCGGCGGTCGAGCCGGTGCAGGCGGACGCCGCTGAGGGCGATCATCGTGCCGTCGTCGGCCTGGGAGACATCGCTGTAGACGCCGGTCGCGGTGACGCGGTACTGGCGCGCGCCGTCGCCGGTCGAGAGCCAGACGTCGCCGTCCTTGACGTAGGCGATCGAGTCGGCGCTCGCGGCCGGCGCGAAGACTGCCAGCGTCACCAGCGCCGCAGCCGCTGCTAGGAGTCGGAGGAGAGGGGAGGACATGCCGGCGATCCTGCTGGGAGCGGGCCGCCGCGGCATCGGGGAACCTCCTAGGATCGCGCCATGAGGTTCGTCCACACCTGTGTGCGCGTGCGCGACATCGATGCCTCACTGCGGTTCTACGAAGCGCTCGGCTACGAGCGGCGGGGGAGGCTGCAGTTCGACGGCGCCTACAACATCTACCTCGGCCTGCCGGGCGACGGTGACACGCTCGAGCTGACCGTCAACGAGGGTCAGACCGAGCCGTACGACCTCGGCACCGGCTACGGGCACATCGCGCTCGTGGTCGACGATCTCGACGCCAAGGTCGCCGAGCTCGCCGAGCACGGGTACGAGCCGGAGAAGCCGCCCTACCACCCCGGCGGACGCGAGGAGGTCGGCCCGATCTGCTTCGTCCAGGATCCGGACGGCTACCGGATCGAGCTGATCAACGGCGCGGGATTCGAGACGCCGCAGAACTAGATCGGGAGTCAGCCGGCGGCGAGGTACTGCAGCCCGTTGATCCCGGGCGTGAAGTAGTACTCGCCGCCGCGCACCGTGACGACGCGCGACAGCGGGCCCACGAAGAACGGCGGCGCGTCCTTGCCGGGCACGGTGAGCTTCGACGGGACGTCGATGTTGTGCGGGCCCACGATCGGGTCCTGGTCCTGCGCGAGCCGGAACGCGTTGCCGCCGTTCGCCCACTGTGACTGCACGAACTCGAACTGGCGCGCGACGCTCGCCTGTAGGCACATGAAGATCACGCCGCGCTCGCGCCCGTCGTCCTCGGCGCCCTCGGGCAGCGGGTCGCCGTAGGTGATCCCGCGCCGGATCAGCCGGTGGCGGTTCACGAGCTTGCCGTCGAAGGGGAGGCTGTGGCGCGGGTTCATCCGCCGCACGTGCGAGCCGACCGGGCAGTGCAGGCCGTCCGGGTCCGCGCGGAAGTCGAACGCGTTGTTGCGCGCGGGGTCCTTGACCAGCGCCGGATCCGGGCGATCCGGCGACATGTCGAGCGGTGTGCCGTCGCGCCAGCGGCCGACGAGCTTGGCCGCCAGCAGCTCCTCCCCGCCCGGGTACGTCTCGGCCGCCGCGCGCAGCGCGCGCCGGAAGCCCGCGACGTCCTGGGCGAGCTTGCGGTACACGAGGTAGGAGCCGTTGACGCCGAACTCGTCCGGCGGCGGCGCCGGCGCGATCGAGTCCTGCTCGTCCGGGTAGCCGAGGACGAACTCGCCGGGAGGGAGCGGACGCCACGTTCCGTCCTTGCCCGGCGGCGCGCCCTCGCCGGGCAGCGGATCGAAGCCGCTGCCCTCGATCGACGGCTGGGAGAACCCGTCGGCGTAGCCGAAGTGCTCGCGGCCGCCCTCCAGCGCCGCGCCTTCCTGGGAGCCCACCACCGTCAGCCCGCCGGCGTCGGCGACCGCGGTACGCAGCCGCTCGTCGCGTGCCCGGAGCGCCGCCTCGTCCCTGGCGGAGACCATCACCAGCACGTGCGCCTCGCCGTCGCGGAAGCACGGCTCCCAGTGCTCGGGCGCGCTCTCGCCGGTGTCGGCGAGCCGCTCCGCGCGCGCGGCCATGCCGACCCGGAACTCCTCCGGGAAGGCATCGAGCGACGCGGCTGCGACGCCGAGCGCCTGCAGCCCGGCGTGGCTGACCGCGACGTTGATGCCCGACTCGGGCTTCTCGGTCCAGCGGGCCGCGGTGATCACCTGCGGGAGCACGTCGCCGAGCAGCGCGCGTGCCCGCGCGGCGTCGTCGATCCGCAGGAACAGGTAGGCGGCGTACGGCAGTCGGTAGCCGCGGATTACGAAGCCCTGGATGTTCGCGAGGTCGAGCGTGGTCATGCCGGGAATCGCTCCAGGAATCGCGCCTGCAGCGCAGCGGGGTCGAGGCCGCGGGTCTCGAGCGCGAACTCGATCAGGCCGGTGCGCGCGGCGAGGTTGGTGTGCACGGCGGAGACGGTCTGCTCGCCGTACGCGCCGAAGAACAGCGCCGCCTCGATCTGGTGCTGGCGGATCCACGCTGGGAAGGCGGCGGCGTCCTGGTGCCCGGGGTAGCCGGTGCAGTTGCCCCAGATCGCGTCGGCGTCGCCGGCGAGGCCGATCCGCAGCGCTTCCAGGTAGGCGTCGAGCGGGCCGTCGAAGTTGCTCGTGAAGAGCAGGCGCGGCGCCTTCAGCGCGTCTTTGCGGCGCTGGCCCGGCTGCTGCTTGACCTGCCCGATCACGACCCACCGCGCGAGGTGCGTGCCCGGCACGCGCGCGAGCGGGCTCCCGTCGCCGTCGCCGAGCGCGTCGAGGTACGCGCTCAGCGCCTCCTCACGGCCGTGCTCGATCGGGGTGAGGACGGTGAGCGCGTACGCCTGGCCGGAGACGTTGCGGCTCATAGGTCCCGCTGCACGCTTGTGAGCGTCTTGTCGTAGGCGGCCTTGAACGCCTCGGGGTCCAGGCCGGGCGCGCGCCGGCGCAGGTCGTCGAGCGCCGCGGCCACCCGCTTGGCCGAGATGATCTCGGTCGTCGTGGCGTTCGGGTAGGCCGACCAGTAGTGGTTGGCGACGTATTCGTTGTCGCGGATGTACTGCTTGAACGGCTCGACCGGGATCGGGCCCGGGAAGCCGTAGGACGTGCCCCAGATTCCCTTCATCCGCGCCGGCACGACCTCCGAGAACGCGTCGATGTACTGGTCCCAGGTGCCGTTGAAGTTGCTCTCGAACAACAGATAGCTGTGGTTCAGGCGCTCGCCCTTGCCCGCGTCCGGGAAGCGCGGGATCACGGCCCAGCGCGCGTAGTGGATGAACGACAGCGCCTGGAGCTTGCGCAGCGTGGCCGTGACGTGCCGGCCGATCCAGAACACGAGCGCCAGCAGGATCCGCCCGCCGGGCTTGACCGGCGTGAGAACGGTAATCGCGGTCGCCCTGCCCTCGACATTCGCCACAAAGCGACCTTAACCAAAAAAGGACCGCCGCGCCCGGGTCAAAAGCGCGGCGGCCCTTTGTTTTATGAGGGGAGGAGGGTCGACGCGGATATTCCCATCGCCCTCCGGCCCTCACCGTACGGGCGCCTCGTGAACGCCCGTACGGCTAGCTCTACTTGGGAGACGTGCCTTAGACGGTTCCGGTGATCGACCACATCCCGATCCGGTTGCTGAGGCGGATGTCCGGCCCGGTCGGACCCTGGCCCCAGAAGTAGTCGCCGATGTTGGAGACCCAGCCGGAGCCGAGGTTGCCCATCGAGCGGTACACGACGCCGGTCGGCTCGCGGTCGAGCGCCATCTGCGCCCACGCGTTGCGGACGGTCCGCGGACCGTGCCACCAGGCGGGGAACAGGTAGTCGGCGAACGAGCCGCCGGTGCCGCCTGCGACGCAGTACGCGTTCGTGTGGAAGCCGTTCAGCATGTGCAGGCCGTCGATCGTCCCGCCCCAGCGGCTGAAGTAGTCGTGCGAGCCGTTGGTGTCCCTCAGCACCTGGCAGGACTCCAGCTGCATCCACTCGAGGTCCCAGTCGCCCCAGATCGCGTCGGACGGCGTGATCCACTTGTCGTCGCTGTTGCCCTTGAACGTGAAGCTGCCCGGCGAGCCGTGGCCCGTGTACCACTGGGCGTCGACGTTGTCGACGTAGCTGCGGTCCCAGCCGCCCTTCGTGAAGTCCTTGAAGTCCTTCTCGAAGGCCGCCCAGCCGCGCCAGTCGAACGCGGTCGGGATGCCGCGGGCCGCCATCTGGGCCTTGAAGCCGATCGCGCTGTCCTGCGCGCACTGCCACTCGTCGACGGTCTGCTCGATGCCGACGTCGACCGGGCCGATCGCCAGCTTGCCGAAGCCGCCGCCGCCGGGGACTCCGCCACCCTCGACGGTGCCGTCACCGGGGAGCGAGACGGACGCGGTGCTGGTGAGGCCGTTGACGTCGGTCACCTCCAGCGTGACGTCCTCACCGGCCTTTGCCCGCCCGCGCGGGCTGCGCTCGTAGGCGATCGCGCTGCCGTCGTTGTCGTCGAGCGTCGTCGTCGAGGACGACCAGCGGAACGTGTACGGGCCGGTCCCGCCGGACGCGTCGGCGGAGGCGAGGATCTTCGCGCCGCTGCGTGCGGCCTTCACGGTCGACCTGCGGCGCCGCGCCGTCGACGGCCGGCACCTGCCGGTGGGCCTGGTTGCCCTCGTCGGTCGACGGGTTGCATGTGTAGTGCGGGTAGATCGCCTCGACGGCGCCGAGCGCGGGAAGGAGATACCCGAGCGTCGGCTCGCCCTGCCGGACGCCGGTGTCGTACAGCGCCGAGCAGGCCTTCTGAGCCTCGTCGGGCGAGATGATCGGCACGTCGTCGCTGCGCTCGAGACCGCGCAGTGAATCCGAGAGCTGCGTGACGCTGCCGTCGCCCGCGAACGCGACGCGCAGCTTCGCGCCCTGGCCGCTGACGGGCAGGCCGCCGAGCTCGAACCTGAACGAGACGGCGGTGTCGAGCGCGGTCTCGCTCGTCGGCCGGCCGGCACGATCGGAAAGCGTGAGCTTCGTGTGCGAGACGCTCGGGTCGGCGCGGAAGTCAGGGCTGAGGCCGACGAGGTCGATCAGCTTCCCGGCCCTGTCGAGCGCCTCGCCGTCGCTCAGCGGCTTGATCTGAGCGAGAGCGCGGGTGTCGATCGCCTGCGTCAGGGTGGGCCTGCCGGACTCGTCCTTCCCCTCGCCGACCTTGCGGAGCGGAACCTGGGCGAACGCGTCGCCGGCGTACGAGAACGCGCCGTTGGACTGCAGCACGTTCGGGATGCCGAACGAATCAGCGAGCTTGGCGCCCTGGTCGGCGC
Source organism: uncultured Solirubrobacteraceae bacterium (assembly GCA_963792385.1). Lineage (GTDB taxonomy): Bacteria > Actinomycetota > Thermoleophilia > Solirubrobacterales > Solirubrobacteraceae > DASSUW01. The sequence continues at coordinate 64,705 of CAWBVZ010000011.1, forward strand.
TCAGGCCTTCCTGGGTCACCTTGTAGATCGGGGCTGTGTCCGGCGCGGCCGATGCCGGCTGCGCGATCAACAGCAGTGCACCCGCCCCGAACAGGGCGGAGAGCGAGACGTGCTTCATGTGTGCTCCGGTGGGAGTGGAGGGATCGGGCTGCGCCAGAGTGGAGCGAGGGCTTTGGCGCGACCTTGGGGCGACCTTGCGGTCAGGCCAGCGGCTCGTAGTCGATCTCGAGGAAGTCCTTGACCTCGGCCTGCCAGCGGTCGCGGACGAACGCGACGTGGTCCGGGTGCTCGTTGTAGGTCCGGTAGGCGTCCGGCCCGGCGAACTCCATCGAGGCGCCGAAGCTGAAGTCGTTCTTCGGGCTGACCTCGCGGAGAAGCTCGTACGCCTCGACGCCGGGGATGCTCACGAGAGCCTGCTGGGCGGCCAGGAAGTCGGCCTCCTCCGGCGAGCCGGGCTCGTGGACGAGGGTGAAGGTGACGGTGTGCCGGATGCGGCCGGGGGTCAGGGTCGACATCCGCGGCAGGCTAGGCGACCTACTCGACCAGCGCCTTGCGGGCGCGGAACAGGCGGCTCATGACCGTGCCGGTCGGGACGCTGAGGCTGTCGGCCGCCTCCTTGTAGGAGAGTCCGAGCAGGTCGACCGCGACGAGCACGTCGCGCTGGTGCTCGGGCAGCTCGGCGATCCGGGCGTACAGCTGGCGGTTCTCGTACGCGCGCTCCGGGTCGAAGCTGCCGTTGGCCTCGAAGCGCTCGAGATCCTCGGGCGCGGTCGCGATCGCCGGGCGGCGGGCGGCCGTGCGGCGGCCCGAGATGAACGTGTTGCGCAGCACGCGCAGCAGGTATCCGAGGTCGTCGTCGCCGGTGACCATCCGCGGCTTCGCGAGCACGCGGACACAGACGTCCTGCACGAGGTCCTCGGCGTCGGCGGGGGAGCCGGTGAGGCCCAGAGCGGCGCGGTAGAGGCGGTCGAGGTGGTCACCCAGGCGGTTCGCGTCGAGAACGTGGGGAGCGGCGGCAGTCTGCGTCTTCGCGGTCGAGGAAACGCCGTAGCGGGGGGCGGAAAAGGCGAGCGTCTTCATGGTCGGCACGCTTCCAGCGGCCGGACCCCTCAACTACGGGGGGATCCCCTTGACCATCCCCTCGACTCGCCTAAGGGGGTCAGACCCCCTTACGGCGGTTTTGGTGCGCTATGCAGGGGAAACAGGACGGTCCCCGTCGGCGCCGACCGTGGGCTCGGGCGGACGGAGGGGGACTGTCCCCTCCGCGCTGCGGCGCGGGCGCGGGCGGAATAAAGGGGGACTGTCCCCTCTACAGAGCGGCGCGGGCTCGGCCGACGACCTCGGCGACCTCGGCGCGGGAGGTGACGCCGAGCTTGCCGAACAGGCGGGTGAGGTGGCCTTCGACGGTCTTCTCGGAGAGGAACAGCTCGGAGCCGATCTCGCGGTTGGTGCGCCCTTCGGCGACGAGGTCGGCGATCTCGCGCTCGCGGCCCGACAAGCGCGTCGAGGCCCTCCCCGCCGCCGCGACGCTGGCGGGCGGTCACGCGCTCGCCGAGGCGGCGCAGCTCGCGCGCCGCCTCGTCGCGCGAGCGGGCGGCGCCGAGCGCCGACAGCTCACCCTCGGCGCGGGTGAGCTCGCGCACGCCGTCCTCGCGCCGGCCGGCGGCGGCGAGCGCTGTGCCGGCCAACGTGCGGCAGCGCGCCGCCGCGAGCGGCGCGTCGACCGACTCGGCACGCTCAGCGGCCGACAGGGCCAGCGACGCCGCGGCCGCCGCGTCCCCGCCGTCGAGCGCGATCGCGGCGCGCGCGAGCAGCAGCCACGCCTCCGCCAGCGGCAGTCCGAGGCCCTGCACCCTCGCCTCGCTGCGGTCCGCGTATGCCTCGGCGGCGGCGCGGTCGCCGCGCGCCAGCGAGGCGCGCGACAGCGTCGCCCACAGCCACGCCTGGCGGCCGGGCTCGATCAGCGGGAAGTCCGGGCTCCCGACGGCGCGCAGCTGGTCCAGGCAGCGATCGACCTCGCCGATGTCGAGCCACATCACGCCGAGATGCGCGTGCGTGGCGCGCGTCAACACGCTCTCGTCGAGCCCGTCGAGCAGCGCGATCGCCTCGTCGGCCGCCAAGCGCGCGCGCTCGACGTCGCCGAGCGCGGCCGCCGTCCAGGCCTCGGCCACGAGTCCCCAGCCGATCAGCTGCCGGTTGCCCGCCAGCCGCGCGGCCTCGACCGCGGCGTCGGCCGTCTCGGCCGCCTCGGCGAGCCGCCCGCGCGTCTCCAGCGCGTGCGCGAGCCCGACCATCATCGGGATCACGAACTGGCCCTGCCCGACCGCGCGGGAGAGGTTGATGCCGCGGCGCAGATGGCGGATCGCGTCGTCGTAGCGCTCGCAGAAGTATTCGGCGAACGCGAGGTAGTACGGCGCGTCGAGCCGCATCGCGAGCTGGTCGTCCGGCAGCGCGTCGAGCAGCGCCGCGCTCGCCTCGCGCGCGGCCGCAGAGGCATCCGCGTGGCCGAGGTTGTGTTCGGCGAAGCACAGCAACGCGGTCGCGAGCGCCTCCAGCCCGCGGTCGGCGAGCGTGTGGGCGGTCTCGGCCGCGCGCGCCGCCCACTCGCGCATCCCCTCGAAGTCACCGTCGTACAAAGCGTCGGAGGCGAGCTCGGCATACAACGCCGCGGCCGCCGCGCCGTCGCGGTCGTCGAGCGCGTCGAGGGCCGCAAGCAGCCGCGCGTGCGCGGCGTCGTGGTGGCCGAGCAGGTTCTCGCACGCCGCGCAGGCGGCGATCAGGCGCACCCGCAGGTCGGCCATCTCGACGAGCGCGAGCGCGTCGTTGAGCGTGTCGAGCGCCCGCTCCAGCCGCCCCGTGGCGGCGAGCGCACCGGCCAGCGGCACGAGCAGGCCGAGCCGCCGGAACGGATCCTCGCTCTCCGAAGAGCCGAGCAGCCGCAGCGCAGCCTCGAACCAGCGCGCCGCGATCGCGGGAGCGCGCGCGGCCGCCTGGTGGCCGGCCTGTTCGAGTACCGCCGCCGCCTCGTCGTCACCGACCCGGGCCGAGGCGTCGACGTGGTGCGCGCGCGCCGCCAGCGCACCCGGCCGCGCCGCGAGGGCGGCGGCCGCACGCGCGTGCGCCGCCAGTCGCCAAGCTTCGCCCGCGCCGTCGTAGACCGCGCGCCGCACGAGCGGATGGCGGAAGCGATAGCGGCGCGGAACGTCGGTCGCGCCGGCCACGCGGGCGGTCAGCAGCTCCTCGATCGCGGCCGGCGCCTCTTCGTCGGTGAGTTCGGCCGCCGCGGCGGCGAGGTCGAGGTCGAACGGCTCGCCCGCGACCGCCGCGCCCCACGCCAGCCGCCGGGCGCGCTCGCTCAGGCCGCCGATCTCCTGCCCGAGCGCGGCCGCCACCGACGGCGGCACGCCGACGATCTCAGGCTCGTCGTCGCCGGAAGCGGCGGCGGGCGCCGGCAACCGCGCCAGCTCCTCGAGGTAGAACGGGTTGCCGCCGCTCTGCTTGTAGAGCAGCGGCTGCGCGGGGACACCCAGGAGCGCGTCCGCCTCGGCCTGCGTCAGCGGCCCGAGCTCGACCTCGGTCACCAGGCTGTCGCGCGACGCCTGCTCGAGCACCGCCAGCAGGCTGTTGGGCACTTGGCCGGCGCGGAACGCGAGCGCGATCAGCACCGCGGCGGGCGGCGGGCGGCGCAGCAGGTGGGCGATCAGCTCGAGCGAGGCGTCGTCGGCCCACTGGACGTCGTCGAGGATCAGCACGACCGGGTGGCCCATCGCCATCCGCTGCAGCAACGCCCGCACCGCGCGGTAAGCGTGGAAGCGCTCGTCCTGGAGGCCGCCGGCCCCGGCGGTGGCGGCCGACGGCAGCACGCGCGCCAGCTCCGCCACGCGCTCGCCGATCAGCTGCTCGAGCCGCCGCTCGCCGAGCGACGCCACGTGGTCGTCGAGCGCATCGACCCAGACCGCGAACGGCAGCTCGCGCTCGAGCTCGGCACCGCGCCCGACGAACACCGGATGGCGGCGCGCAGCGGCGCGCTCGGCGAGCTCGCCGAGCAGCCGCGTCTTGCCGATCCCGGGCTCGCCGCTGACCACCAGCCAGCGCGGGCGCGGGGAACGCAGAGCGTCGAGCGCGGTGTCCACCGCGGCCAGCTCCTCGCGGCGTCCGACGAATCGGCGGGGGTTCGCATGCACTACCGTCGCCACTGCCCGGCGACGTTAATCGACCCTCGTCACCATGAACAGCGTGCCAGCCGCACCCTCCCGCTCGTCGCTCAACGTGCTCAACCGCGTGGTGGCGGGCTTCCTCGTGCTGATCCTGGTCGATGCCGCGCAGCTGCTGTGGTTCTATCCCGGCCGCACGGCGACGCTGTGGGCGTGGAAGCTGCAGCCCGAGATCACCGCGATGGTGCTGGGCTCGGTGTACATCGCCGGCGCGTACTTCTTCGCGCGGCTGCTGTTCGACGCGCCGTGGCAGCGTGTCGAGGCCGGTGTCCCGGCGATCATCGCGTTCGTCTGGCTGGCCGCCCTGGCGACGATCCTGCACGACGATCGCTTCATCAAGGACGCCCTGCCGTTCGCGGCCTGGGTCACGCTCTACACGGTCACGCCGATTGGCGTGCCGCTGCTGTACATCTACAACCGCCGCCGCGCCGGTAGGCCGGAGGGCCCGACGCTGCCGCGCAATGCGCGGATCGCGCTCGCCGCGGCCGGCAGCGCGCTCGTCGTCGTGGGGCTGGTGTTCTTCGTCGCTCCCGACGTCGCGATCGACGCATGGCCGTGGACGCTCACCCCGCTGACCGCCCGGATCCTGGGCGCGGTGATCGTGCTGTACGGCGGCGTGTGGCCGAGCGTGGCGTTGAACGGGACATGGCGCGGGGCCCGGATCCCGCTGCAGGCGCACGCCCTCGGGCTGACCTTCGTGCTGCTCGCCGTGGCGCGTGGGCAGGACGTGATCGACTGGGGAAACGCGCTCGCGGTGGTGTTCGTCGCGGTCGCGGGAGTGATGCTCGCGGTCAGCGCTGCGCTGGCGTGGGCAGGTCCGTAGGCTGCGCGCCGTGCATGACCTCACGCCCGCCGAGCTGCGCGTCCTCGGCAGCCTGCTCGAGAAGCAGCGCACGACGCCGGACGCCTACCCGCTCTCCCTCAACTCCCTTCGCCTGGCATGCAACCAGTCGACCAACCGCGACCCGGTCGTGGACTACGACGAGGCCACGATCCGCGACGCGCTCCACCGCCTCGGCAAGCGGCGCTGGACGCGGCTCGCCAGCGGCCACTCCAGCCGCGCCGCCAAGTACCGCCACCTGCTCGACGAGACGCTGCAGGTCGGCCGCGAGGAGCAGGCCCTGCTCTCGGTGCTGATGCTGCGCGGCGCGCAGACGCCGGGGGAGCTGCTCGCGCGCACCGACCGGCTGTACCACTTCGACGGCCCCGTCGAGATGCACGAGGTGCTCGAGCGGCTGATCGAGCGCGAGCTCGTCACGCGGCTGGACCGGCGGCCGGGCCAGCGCGAGGAGCGCTACGCGCACCTGCTGGGCGAGGACGCCGAGGAGGTCGCCGCCGACGGTGGCGCGCCGGCCACGCCGGTCGGCGAGGACCGGCTGGCGCGGGTGGAGCGGGAGCTGGTGGAGCTGCGCGCCGAGGTGGCCGCGCTGCGCGCGTCGCTCGGCGCCTGAGCGGCTGACAAGCGCCTCGCAACCTTTCCCCAAGCGCAAGGGGGGAAGGTGCTCCAATGCCCGCCCTCGACCTTGCCGCGCCCGCCCGCCTGATGGGCGCCGACATGCAGGTCCCGTGCGTGGACGGCCGTGCGCACCGCTACGTGAACCTCGACTACGCCGCGAGCACGCCGGTGATGGTCGACGTGTGGGCAGCCGTCGAGAGCTTCATGCCGTGGTACTCGAGCGTCCATCGCGGCAGCGGGATGAAGTCGCAGGTCGCGACGGCCGCGTATGAGAGCGCGCGCGAGGTCGTGGCGGAGTTCGCCGGCGCGCGCCCGGACGACGACGTCGTGTTCGTGCGCAACACGACCGAGGCGATCAACGTGCTCGCCGCCGCGCTGCCGGAGGGCACGCGCGTGCTCGGCACGCCGGTCGAGCACCACGCCAACCTGCTCCCGTGGCGCCGGCACGAGATGCGGATGCTTCCCTTCCCGCGCTCCGCCGAGGACCTGCTCGACGCGTGCGAGCAGTCGCTGCGCGCCGCGCCGGCCGACATCGTCGCGGTGACGGGCGCGTCGAACGTCACGGGCGAGGTGTGGCCGATCGCCGAGCTGGCCGCGATCGCGCATCGCCACGGCGCGCGTCTGTTCGTCGACGCCGCCCAGCTCGCCCCGCACCGCGCGATCGACATGGCCGCCGCCGACATCGACTTCCTCGCCTTCTCCGGCCACAAGCTCTACGCGCCGCTCGGCGCCGGCGCGCTGATCGGCCGCCTCCCGGAGGGCGAGCCGCTGCTGCAGGGCGGCGGCGCGATCAAGATCGTCACGCACGACGACGTGATCTGGGCCGACGCGCCGGATCGCTACGAGGCCGGCTCGCCGAACGTGGTCGGCGTCGTCGCGCTCGCCGCGGCGTGCCGCAGCCTGCTGGAGCTCGGGATGGACGCCGTCGCCGAGCACGAGCGCGCGCTCGCCACCCACCTGTGGAACGGCCTCGCGCACGTGCCGGGGCTCGAGATGCTGACCCTCTGGCAGCCCGGCAGCGTCGACCGTGTCGGCGTCGCCGCCTTCAATCTCGACGGCTACCGCGATCCGCTCCTCGCCGCGATCCTGAGCGCCGAGCACGCGATCGGCGTGCGCCACGGCTGCTTCTGCGCGCACCTGCTGATGTCGCGGCTGCTGAACATGTCCGACTCACAGCTCGGCCGCCTGTACTCGGAATTGCGCGCCGGCGGCAGCCCGCAGCTCCCGGGCGCGGTGCGGGCGAGCATCGGCCTCGGCACCACACGCGCCGACATCGACCTGCTGGTCGGCGCCCTGGACGACATCGCCCGCCGCGGCCCGGCGGCACGCTACGTGCACACGGCCGAGCACGACGAGTACCGTCCGCTCTCCCTCGCAGCGTAGGGGCCCAAAAGCCAGAGGAGAGCCGATGACCGCCATGAGCAATGGCCGCGTACCCGTCCCGCGCGATAAGGAGGACGACTACACGCGTGACGCGGCCAAGCTGCGCCAGACCTTCCTGCGTGAGCAGACGGGCGCGGAGCTGGAGCACGTGTCGAGCTACTCGATCGATCCGGCAGGGCTCGCCGGCAACATCGAGCAGTTCCTCGGCGCCGCGCAGGTGCCGATCGGCGTCGCCGGCCCGCTGCTGGTCGACGGCGAGCACGCGCAGGGCGAGTTCTACGTGCCGCTGGCCACGGCCGAGGGGACGCTCGTGGCGTCCTACAACCGCGGGATGAAGCTGCTGCACGCCGCCGGCGGCGTCAAGACGACCGTGATCGACGACCGCATGCAGCGGGCGCCGTGCTTCCTGTTCGCCAGCGCGCGCGAGGCGCGCGAGTTCTCCGCCTGGCTCGACGAGCACTTCGACGAGATCAAGGCCGCGGCCGAGGCGACGACGCGTGCGGGGCGTCTGATCGAGATCGAGAAGTACTCCGCCAGCCGGATGCTGTTCACCCGCTTCGACTACACGACCGGCGACGCCGCCGGCCAGAACCTCACCGGCAAGGCGACGCAGGCGGCCTGCCACTGGATCCTCGAGCAGCGTCCCGACATCGAGCAGTACTTCCTTGAGTCCAACTTCGCGACCGACAAGAAGAGCTCGCAGATCAACATCCTCCAGACGCGCGGCAAGCGCGTCGTCGCCGAGGCGACGATCCCCGACATCCTGCTGCGCGAGGGCATGGGCTCGAGCAGCGAGCTGCTGTTCCGGGCGCGCGAGGTGGCGAACCTCGGCGGCTTCATGGCCGGCGTCAACAACAACGGCGCGCACTCCGCGAACGGGATCACGGCGATCTTCATCGCGACCGGGCAGGACGCGGCGAACGTCGCCGAGTCCTCCGCGGCGCTCGTGTACGCCGAGCATCGCCCCAACGGCGACTTCTACTACTCGGTGACGATCCCGTCGCTGATCGTCGCGACCTACGGCGGCGGCACCGGGCTGCCGACCCAGCGCGAGTGCCTCGAGCTGCTCGGTTGCTACGGCGAGGGCAAGGTGCTCAAGCTGGCCGAGATCATCGCTGCCACCGTGCTGTGCGGCGAGGTCTCACTCGGCTCGGCGATCGTCTCCGAGGACTGGGTCAGAGCGCACGACCTTCTGGGCCGGAATCGGTGATCCGCTCACACAGCGCGTCGAACGACGCGATCAGGTCGCGCTCGGGCTGATCGCCCGCCACACGGCCAGGCGAGCCGGGAACGGAGCGTCCTTCAGCGCCTGCTCGAGCCGATCGCGGGCTCGGTCGGCGATCGCATCGACGACGAGCAGGTACCCGGCCGGCCGGTGTCTCGTCGGGCCGGCACAGATCCGTTCGAGGCGGGGGAGCACCGGATCGTGGTTCCAAAGCTGCGTGATCACGTCGACGATGACGCGATCGTCCACGAGCGCGCGCCCGTAGCCCCAGCGGTCGCGGACGGTGTGGATGCGCGCCGCCGACGGCCTTGCCGAGTGCGCGCGTGACGGTCACGTCGTACGGCACCGGCTGCCGGCGAGGATCAGCCGCGCCGCCTGGATCAGCGGGAAGATCACGAAGCCGGTGAACAGCGATCACCAGGAGGCCGCCGAGCCGTCGGTCGAACTCAAACGGCTTCGCCCAGTCGAGGTTCCCGGGCACGTCGACGAGCGGCACGGATGTTCGCGAAGTGCCAGAGCGTAGAACTCCAGCGATAGATCGAGCATGTCCTGGCCGGGTCGCGGGCGGCACGTGGCTGGTCTCGAACGAGGCCCTCCTCGAGAGCAGGCTCGTGAGGCTGGTGAAGCTCACGAGCGCGAAGAACGCGAGTGCCAGGCCCGCAGCGTCGGGTCGAACCGGCCGAACGAGAGCAGTGACGTTCGATCCGCCGTAGGCGAATGCCCACAAGAGTCCGGCGAAGGTCGGCGGCCATCAGCACCGTGAGACTGCCGTCTCCAGGGTCACGGAATCCTTCGCGACCGCCCATTGCGCGACCCGACCGCGATGGCGCCGGGGACCAGCACCAGGAGAGCGCGAATAAGGGCGCGAGCGCGATCCCTTTCCCGACCGTGAGCGCCTGGCACCGCAGGAGATCTCGCAGAGGCTCCGGCCCTTCGTCCATTTAGACCAGCGCGAGCACGCGCGACGGGCTGCCGGTGCCGTTCACGAGCTTCAGCGGCGCGACCACGATCACCGCGCCGGTGGGCGGCAACTCGGCGAGGTTGGCGAGCTGGGTGATCCCGTAGCGCCCGGCGCCGAGCAGGAAGTGGTGGACCGGGAACGGCGGGTCGAAGCTGTGCGCCGCGCCGGCGTCGGTGCCGACGGTCTCGACGCCGAAGCCGGTGATCGGGGCCTCCTCGGCGAGGAAGCGCGCGCACTCGGCGTCCGGGCCTGGCGTATGCGCGCCGTTGAGGAACGCCTCCTGGTCGTCAGCGCGCGCGTCCCAGCCGGTGCGCAGGAGCAGCCAGGCGCCCTCGGGGATCGCGCCGTGCTCGGCCTCGAACGCGCGGATGTCGTCCACGCGCAGCAGGTAGTCGGGATCGTCGGCCGCCTCGGCCGACTTGTCGATCACGACCGCCGGGCCGACCAGCCGGGCGGGCGGGACGCTCGCGACGTCCTCGCCGTCGCGGCCGGTGATCCAGTGGATCGGCGCGTCGAAGTGCGTGCCGACGTGCTCGCCGATCTCGAGCGTGTCCCACGCCCACGCGGGCCCGCGGTCGTCGTAGCGGCTGAGCTCGCGGCGGCTGAGGCCGGGCGTGTTCGCGAACGGCTCCGGCAGCATCAGGACCGGGGTGCGCTCGCTCAGCGGCTGGGTCAGGTCGACGACGCGGACGTCGCCGGAGGCGAGCCCCGCGACGAGGTCGGTGAGCGGCGGCATGCGTTCTCCTCTCAGTGGCCGCGGAAGGCCTCCTCGAGCCATTCCGCGCAGATGTCAGGATCGACCCTCGCGTCGAGCACCAGCGGGCGGTCGCGGTCGGCCAGCCACTCGCGCACGCCCTCGAGGTCCTCGACGCCGCGCGCCTCGAGCCCGCGGCAACCGGCCGCCTCGGCGAGCGCCGCGAAGTTCGTCTCGGGGAACTGGGCCAGGTCGACCGCCTGGCCGAGCGGCCGGAAGTGGTGGACCTCGGCGCCGTACGCGGCGTCGTCGTAGATCACGACCAGGATCGGCAGGCCGAGCCGGCCCAGCGTCTCGAACTCCGGCAGCGCGAGCAGCGCGCCGCCGTCGCCGAGGGCGGCGACGGTCAGCCGGTCGGGCCGTGCGATCGCCGCGCCGATCGCGTTCCCGAGCCCGAGCCCGACGCACTGGAAGGCCTGCGGGAACACGAACCCGGCGGCGTCCGGGACGCGCAGGTACATCGACGGCCAGCCCATGAAGTGCCCGGAATCGACGACGACGGTGCGCTCGCGCGGCAGCATCGCGTCGAGCGCGATCGTGAGCGTGCGCGGGTCGAGCCGCGCGCTCTCCTCATAGCGAACATGGCGCCACGCGCCGGCCGCGATGTCGTCCGCGAGCGCGGAGGTGCGTCGGCCGGACAGGTGGCCGTCGAGCGCCGCCACGAGCGTCTCGGCGGTCGCGGCCGCGTCGCCGACGACGCCGATGTCGACCGGCCGATGTGCACCGATCGCCTCCTCGTCACGGTCGACCTGCACGACGCGGGCGGTCGGGTCCAGCAGCATGCCGTGGCGCGTGGTCCACTGGTTGAGCGCGGCGCCGAACGCGATCACCACGTCGGCCTCGCCGAGCAGGCGGACGGCCACCGGGGAGGAGAAGCCGCCGGCGATGCCGACCGCGAACGGGTCGCCCGCGAACAATCCCTTGGCGACCGCCGAGGTGGCGAGCACCGCGCCGGTCAGCTCGCCGAGGCGGCGCAGCGCCGGCCCGGCGTCCGACAGCACGGCGCCGCGCCCGGCGATGATCGCCGGGCGTTCGGCCGCCCGCAACGCCTCGACAGCCGCCTCGAGGCCGGCGCGCCCGGGTGCGGCCGGCGCGAGCTCGGGACCGAGCGGCGCGGGCGTCGGGTCACAGTCGGCAGCCTGGACGTCGAGTGGCAGCATCAGCACAACAGCACGCCGCTCGACGCGGGCGCGGCGCACGGCGCGCGCGACGTCGGCCATGGCCGTATCCGGCCCATGCACCCGCTCGGCGACGGCGCCGACCGCCTCCACCAGGCCGGCCTGGTCGATCCGGAAGTTCGACCGCAGCGCCGCCGCGGGCGTGTCGGCGGCGAGCACCAGCAGCGGTGTGCGGCTCTTGGCCGCCTCGGTGAGCCCGGTGATCGTGTTCGTCAGCCCGGGCCCCTGGTGCACGCTGCAGGCGGCGATCCGCCCGCTCACGCGCCCGTAGCCGTCGGCCATGCAGACCGCGCCGCCCTCGTGGCGCGCGGCGTAGAACCGCGCGCCGGCATCGCGCATCGCGTTCGTGACGGTCAGGTTGCCGCTGCCGAGCAGCCCGAAGACGACATCGACCCCGTGTCCTGCGAGCGCCCTCCCGACCGCCTCGGCGACGAGCACGGCGCCGCCGTCAGCGGATGGTTCGCCGGAACAGCAGCGCGCAGACCACGGCGAGGATCGCCGCAATGATCGGGATCGACCCGCCGATCACGCCCAAGATCGCAAGGATCGTGCCCACAACGAAGACGAGGCCCAGCACGCTGCCGGCGACCACGAGGTTGTACGCACGCCGCTCGCGCGCGCGGCGGGAGGGACGGGAGCTGGATCGGCGCTCGAGATCGCTCATGGCCGGAGATCATGCCATGCCAAGCATCCGGCAATGATGCGTCAAGGGGTCCCGGCGAGGGTGCGGGGCATGGCTGCAGTGGCTCTCGCCCTCGGTGCCAGTCTCGCCTGGGGTCTGTCAGATTTTCTCGGCGGGCTGAAGGCACGCCAGTTCGCCGTGCTGTGGGTGCTGCTGATCTCGCAGGCGACGGGACTGGTGCTGATCGTTGTCGCGACGCTCATCTCCGGCGCCGACCTGCCCAGCGGCCACGCCGCGCTGTGGGCGGCGGGCGCCGGCGTCGCGGAGGTGATCGGCTTCGCCGCGCTCTACCGCGCGCTCGCCGTCGGTGCGATGAGCGTCGTGGCACCGGTGTCGGCGACCGCCGCGCTCGTGCCGGTGATCGTCGGCGTCGCGGCCGGCCAGGCGCCGACGGCCATACAGGCGCTCGGGATCGCGCTTGCGCTCGGCGGCGCCGCGCTCGCCTCGACCGAACCCGGGCACCGCACCGCGGCCGGGATCGGCCTGGCGGTCGTCGCCGCTCTGGGGTTCGGACTCTTCTTCGTCGGTATGGACGTGGCCGCCGACGACGGCGCGCTATGGGCGACGTCGATCAATCGCATCGCGTCGCTTGCCCTCGTCGTCGCGGCGCTGCTGATGCTGCGCCCGCCGTGCCCGATCGACCGCGCCGCGCTGCCGCCGCTCGCCGCGGTGGGAGCGCTCGACATCGCCGCCAACGCGATGTTCGCGATCGCCCTCACGCTCGGGATGGCCGCGATCGTGTCCGTGCTCGGCTCGCTCTACCCGCTCGCGACGGTCGTGCTCGCCCGTGCCGTGCTCGGCGAGCGGGTCAGCGGATCGCAGCGCACCGGCGTCGCCGCCGCACTCGCAGGGATCGGGCTCGTCAGCTTCGCGTAGGCTGCCGGGCGTTCGTGAACGTCAACCCCGCTGGGTGGGGAGGTGGGTGTCCGCCGGCCGCGGTGAGGGTCGATTCCAGCCGAGTGTCGAGTTAGTCGACCTGACGCCGACGAAGTCGACGCTCGCGCCGATTTCGGGCCGTTTTCGAGCGGCCGTCCTGGATTGGGGTCACAGGAGGACCCTTAGGCAGGACACCTAGCCGAACCCGCCGCACCGCCCACGGACACCCGCTTCCCCACCCAGCGCAGTTGACGTTCCGGCACGCACGCGCCGCCCCGCGTAGGCTTGCGCACGTGCTCCAGCACGTGACGCTCGAGGTCCGTCCCGACCAGGTGCGCGACTGCGTGCGCTTCTGGGAGCTGATCGGCTTCACCGAGCTGCTGCCGCCGCCGTCGCTGCGCGACCGCTTCACGTGGGTCGGGCTGCACGACACGCATATCCACCTGGTGCCGATGGACGAGCCGGCGATCGCCGACCAGGGCCACTACGCGATCGTCGCCGACGACCCCGAGGCAGCGCTCGCCGCGCTCAGGGAGAACGGCTTCGATCCCCAGCCGGGCAGCAACGCGTGGGACGCGCCGCGCTGGTTCGTCCGCGACCCGGCCGGGCACCTCGTCGAGCTGATGTCGGCTCCGCCTCCGTCGGAGCCGATCGGCGGGTGAGGACGAAGCCGCCCGCGCTCCGTCCGGGCGCGACGATCGCGATCGTCGCGCCGTCGAGCCCACCGCAGACACGCTCGGAGATCGAACAGGCGACCGCGTACTTCGAGGGCCGCGGCTACAACCTCGTCTTCGGCCCCAACCTCCGGCGCGTGCACGGCTATCTCGCCGGCACCGACGAGGAGCGCGCGGCGGACATGCAATGGGCGCTGACCGAGCCCGGGATCGACATGGTCCTGTGTCTGGAGGGCGGGTACGGCGCCGCCCGCCTGTACCGCCTGATCGACTGGGACCGGCTCGGCGAGCCGCGGATCTTCTGCGGCTACAGCGACCCGACGGCGCTGCACCTCGCGCTCGCCAAGCACGGCCCGTGGACCACGTTCTACGGGCCGATGTTCACCCGCTTCACACGCAAGAAGGACGGGCTGACCGAGGTCACGGAGGACTGCTTCCACCGCGCCTTCAAGGCCGAGCCGCTCGGCCGCGTCCCGGAGGACCCGGACGATCCGTACGTGCTCACCGTCAACGGCGGCGTCGCCGAGGGGCCGATCGTCGGCGGCTGCCTGACACTCGTGGCCGCCAGCCTCGGCACCCCGTACGAGATCGAGACCGACGGCTGCATCGTGCTGCTCGAGGACCTCAACGAGGAGCCGTACATCATCGACAGCCACCTCAACCACCTGATCCTCGCCGGCAAGCTCGAGAACGCGGCGGGCCTGGTGTTCGGCACCGACGTCAACCTCAAGCCGCTCACGATCCCGGAGTACGTCGAGTCGAGCCTCTCGATCGAGGAGATCCTCGACGAGCTGATCGCACCGCTCGGCATCCCGGCCGTCGCGAACGTGCCGGTCGGTCACGGCAAGACGATGGTCACGATCCCGCTCGGCGCCCAGGCGCGGCTCGACGCCACGGCGAAGACGCTCGACATCGTCGAAGCGGGCGTGGCGTGAGCGATCCGCACGCTGCGATCGACCGCGACTTCGACGCCCATCTCGAACGCATCCGCGAGTTCCTGCGGATCCCGTCGGTGTCGGCCGCCGACGGCGACCTGCGCTCGACCGCCGACGCGGTCTGCCGGCTGATCGAGGCGGCCGGCGGCACCGCTGAGCCGTGTGAGCCGGGCGAGCGGCGCCCGACCGTCATCGGCGTGATCGACGGCCCGCCGCCGACCGTCCTGCGGTACGGCATGTACGACGTGCAGCCGCCGGGCGCCCAGTGGACGGTCGACCCGTTCGCGGCCGAGTTGCGCGATGGCCGGATCGTCGCGCGCGGCGCCGCCAACTCCAAAGGCGCGCTGGCTGCGTCGGTCCTCGCGTTCGCGTCCGCGCCGAGCCCGTGCCGCCAGGTGTTCGTGTGCGAGGGCGAGGAGGAGCTGGGCAGCCCGCGGCTCGCGGCCTTCTGCGACGCCCACCGCGACGAGTTGGCCGGCGACTTCGCGCTCGACTTCGACCTCCAGGAACAGGCCGGGTCGGTGTTCGCGGGCGTGCTCGGCCTGTACGAGATCGAGCTCACGGCAGGCGGCGGCCCGGACGTGCACTCCTCGCGCGTCGCCGAGGTCCCGGCGCCGGCGCTCGAGCTCGCGAAGACGCTCGTCGCGATCAAGGAGGCCGTCCCGGCTGCCAACGTCACGTGGATGATCGCCGGCACGCCCGAGGACGTCAGCCGCACGGTTGTCGCCGGTACGGCGCGCGCCGGGATCGACCTGCGGTTCGCCGAGGACGGGCTGCTCGACCGCGTCCGTGACGCGGTCCCCGACGGCGTGCGGTTCGAGCTCAAGGGCACCTACGCGCCGGCGCTCGCGGACCCCGACGCGCCACCGGCGCGGGCGCTCGCCGAGGCATTGCGCCGCCATGGCACGGAGCCGCGGGTGGTGCCACGGGCGCCGTGGTGGGCTCCGTACCACGTGTTCGGAGGCGTCCCGTTCGCGAGCGGCGGGCCTGGCAGCGCCGGCGGCGCGCACGGCCCGGACGAGTGGGCCGAGATCGACGGGCTGCGGCGGCTGATGCACGTGAGCTACGACGCGCTGGCGCTGCTGTGAGGCTGCGCTACGAGGAGCACACGTGGCCGGAGCTGCACGCGCTCTCCAAGCGTGACGACCTCGTCGTGGTGATCCCGACCGCCACGCTCGAGGATCACGGCCACCACCTCCCGGTCGACACCGACGCGCGGCTGGTCAGCGCGATCTGCGAGCGCGCCGTCGCGGCGGCGGACGGGCAGGCGCTGCTGTTCCCGACCCAGGTCCACGGCTACACGCCGCACCACATGGACTTCCCCGGCAGCGTCACGCTGCGCTGGAACGTGTTTGTAGAGGCGCTGCTGGACCAGGGCCGCTCGCTCTGCCACCACGGCTTCGACCGCATCCTGTTCGTCAACGGCCACGGCTCCAACCAGCCGCTGGTCGACATCGCCGCGCGGCTGATCGGCGTCGAGCACCGCAACGCCGTGTGCGGCTCGTGCTTCTACCTCCAGAGCCCGGAGGGCAAGCGCGTGATCGCCGAGGTACGCGACTCGCCGCATCCGGGCGGGATGGCGCACGCCTGCGAGCTCGAGACATCGCTCTACCTGGCGCTCGAGCCGGAGCTCGTGCAGATGGACAAGGCGGTGCGCGAGATCCCGGACTGGGACTCCGAGCACGTCTGGCTCGATTGGTCGGACGGGCCGCTCCAGGTATGGCCGCAGTGGTCGGGACTGAGCCGCAGCGGAGTGGTCGGCGACGCGACTGTAGCCACGGCGGACAAGGGCGAGCGGTTGCTTTCCGCCGCGGTGAATGAGATACAGGCGTTCATCGCCGAGATTGCCACGCGGCGTCGGATGCCTGGGGAGGACCACCATGAGGGCTAAGTACCTGATCGCGATGCTCGCTGCGCTGCTGCTCTGCGCGGTGCCTTCGCAGGCGCAGGCGCAGGGCGCGAAGAAGGTCATCAAGGTCGCCTGGGAGCAGGACCCACAGACCCTGAGCCCGTTCGTCGACCAGGACGAGGAGAGCTATCGGATCTGGGCGATCAACTACGACCTGCTCGTCAACTTCAATCCGGACGACCTCTCGCCCTCGCCCGGCATCGCCGAGAAGTGGGACGTCTCGGAGGACGGGAAGACGATCACCTTCACGCTCGTGAAGGACGCCAAGTGGTCCGACGGGCAGCCGATCACCAGCAAGGACGTCAAGTACAGCCTCGAGGTGCTCGGCGACAACGGCCTGCTGTTCACCAGCTACACCGACAACATCACCTCGATCGAGACGCCCGACGCCGAGACCGTCGTCGTCAAGACGAAGAAGCCCGATGCCCGGATCGTCGGCGGCCTGTTCATCTTCATCCTGCCCGAGCACATCTGGGGCAAGGTCCCGATCAAGAAGATCATGGCGAACTACCGGCCGACGATCCCGATGGTGGGCAGCGGCCCCTACGTGGTCACCGAGTTCGACTCCAACCGGATCGTCCGGATGGAGCGCAACAAGCTGTTCCGCGGCCCGAAGCCGAAGTTCGACGAGATCCAGTGGATCAAGTACGGCAGCGCGGACGCGGTCGAGCGCGCGCTCACGCTCGGCGAGGTCGACCTCGTGACCGAGGTGCAGGAGGCCACGTTCGACCGGATCGCAAAGACGAAGAACGTCAAGGCCGTGAAGTCGCCGTCGCCGTCGTTCACCGAGCTGGCCTTCAACCTGTGCCCGCGCAAGATCTGCCCGGACGCGAAGTTCAACCCGGCCGTCCAGGACGTCGTCGTGCGCCAGGCCATCGGCTACGCGATCGACCGCGAGCGCATCAACGAGATCGCCACCCGCGACACGTCGTTCCCCGGTCACGGCCTGCTGCCCTCGTACTACAAGGAGTTCTACTCCGAGCCCGATGACGACTACCCGTACGACCCCGACCGCGCGCGCGAGATGCTCGACGCGGCCGGTTACGTCGCCGGCGACGGCGGCGTGCGCGCGAAGGGCGACCAGAAGCTCTCATTCGACCTCTACGTCCGCTCCGAGTCGCAGGTCAACCAGCAGTCGGCGCGGCTGGTGAAGGAGATGGCCGCCGAGGTCGGCGTCGAGTTCAAGGTCCAGGTGGTGAGCGCGGACAAGCTGACCGAGATCAGCACGCGCCAGGTCGACGGCAAGATGGCGCCGGACTTCGACACCTTCATCTGGGGCTGGGGCGGCGACCCGTACGACCCGAGCCTGCTACTCGCCCTCCTGACCACCGACGCGATCGGCGGTTCGTCGGACTCGTTCTACTCCAACCCCGAGTACGACCGCCTGTACGAGCAGCAGACCGGCCTGTTCGACGCGGCCGAGCGCAAGCCGATCGTCGAGCAGATGATCGCGCTCAGCCAGCGCGACCTGCCGTACCTCGTGCTCACCGTCGACCCGATCCTGCAGGCGTACCGCACCGACCGGGTGTCGGGCGCCACGCAGCAGTGCCCGAAGCCCGACGGCGACCTCATCTGCGACCAGGTCGGCTACGCGCCGTGGCTGACGATGGGCCCGCCGACGGCGGCGGTCGCCGGCGCCAAGGCCGACGACGGCGGCGGGAGCGGCCTGCTGTACGTGGTGATCGCGGGCGTGGTGATCCTGCTCTTGATCGTCGTGCTGCTGGTGGGCCGCCGGCGCCGCGGCGACCGGGAGGCGATCGAGGTCTAAGTGAGTCCCCGCTGGCTCGCCGGGAAGGCGCTCGCCGCCCTCCTGACGCTGATCTTCGTCCTGATCTTCAATTTCTTCCTGTTCCGGGTCATGGGCGACCCGACGACCCAGCTCGCCCGGCTGCCGCGCGCCACGCCCGAGGAGATCCAGCAGCTGCGCGCCTACTACGGGCTCGACAAGCCGCTGCTGGGCCAGTTCGCCGACTACGCCGGCGACACGGTCCGGCTCGACCTCGGGGTCAGCCAGCAATCGCGCCGCGACGTTTGGGACGAGATCTGGGACGCGCTGCCGTGGACGGTCCTGCTGGTCGGGGTCGGCACGCTGCTGGCGACGGTGCTCGGCACGTGGCTCGGGATCGTCGCCGCCACGCGACGAGGGACCCGTACCGACGACAGCCTGCTCGGGTTCAGCCTGTTCACGTACGCGGCGCCCGAGTACTGGATCGGCCTGATCCTGATCCTGCTGTTCGCGGTCGCGATCCCGATCTTCCCGGCCGGCCTGCAGATGACACCCGGGGTGGAGTTCAGCTCCTGGCTGGACAAGGCGCTGAACATCGCCGACCACCTGGTGTTGCCCGCGTCCGCGCTCACGCTGATGCTGCTCGGCCAGTACTTCGTGATCATGCGCAGCTCGATGGTGGACGTCCTCACGGAGGACTTCATCACCGTCAAGCGGGCGATGGGCTTGCCGTGGGCGCGCGTGGTGCGCGGGCACGCGGTGCCGAATGCGCTGCTGCCGCTGGTGACGCTCTCGGCGATCCAGTTCGGGGCCGTGATGGGCGGCGTGGTCACGATCGAGACGATCTTCTCGTGGCCCGGCCTGGGGGAGCTCTCCTTCCGCGCGATCGAGGACAAGGACTTCCCGGTGCTGCAGGGGACGTTCCTGGTCTTCAGCGCTTCGGTGATCTTCCTGAACCTGATGGCCGACGCGCTGTACTTCTTCCTTGATCCGCGGGTGCAGGACGCATGACGGCCGCGCTGTTCGCGTCGAAGCGCGGCCGCATCAGCATCGGGATCCTCGGCGTGTTCGTGTTTGTGGCCGTGTTCGGCGCGCTGATCGCGCCCTACGACCCGCGCGCGTCGAGCACAGCGGTGCTCGAGCCTCCGAGTCGCGCACACCTGCTCGGCACCACCGAGCTCGGCTCCGACGTGTTGTCGCAAGTGCTCGTCGGTGCGCGGGTGTCGATGGTCGTGGGCCTCGCCGCGGCGGTCATCTCGTCCGTGCTCGGGTCGGCCGTCGGACTGGTTGGCGGCTACTTCGGCGGCACGACAGACCGCGTTTTCGATTCGGTCGAGAACTGGTTCCTGGTGATCCCGCAGCTCCCGCTGATGGTCGTGCTCGCGCGCGTGCTGGAGCCGTCGCTGACCGTGCTGATCGCGGTGATCGGGCTGACGAGCTGGGCGGGCACCGGGCGGATCGTGCGCTCGCAAGTGCTGACGCTGAAGGAACGCGCGTTCGTCGAGCGCGCGCGTGCGCTGGGGGCGAGCGACTGGCACATCATGCGCACGCACATCCTTCCCAACGCGTTGCCGCTGATCTTCGCCAACACCGTGCTGATCGTCGCCGTGGCGATCCTGGCGGAGGCCGGGCTGTCGTTCCTCGGTCTCGGCGATCCGACCGCGCTGTCGTGGGGCACGATGCTCGAGCACGGCTTCGCCGCCGGCGCGCCGAGCGCCGGCGCGTGGTGGTACATCGTGCCGCCGGGCCTGTGCATCACCGTGCTCGTGTTCGCGATCGGGCTGATCGGCTACGCGCTCGAGCATCAGATCAACCCGCGGCTGCAGGACGCTCGATGAGCGCGCTGCTGGAGATCTCGGACCTCCACGTCCACCACCGCGGGATGCCGATCGTCGCGGGCGTCGACCTGACCGTCGCGCCGGGCGAGGCGCTCGGGCTGGCCGGCGAGTCCGGCTGCGGCAAGACCACGACGGCGCTGGCGATCATGAGGCTGCTGCCGCCTGCGCTCGAGCCGAGCGGGACGATCACGCTGTATCCGCCGGGCGCGGACGAGCCGGTGAGGATCGACCGCCGCACCGAGCGCGGCATGCAGCTCGTGCGCTGGCGGCACGTGTCGCTCGTGTTCCAGGGTGCGATGAACGCGCTCGATCCGGTCCAGCGCGTGGACCGTCAGATCGTCGAGGCGATCCAGCTGCACGAGTCCGGCGTGCGCGGCGCGGCGTTGCGCGAGCGCGTCGCGGAGCTGCTGCGCACCGTCGGGCTCTCCGCCGGCCACGGGCGCGCCTACCCGCACCAGCTCTCCGGCGGCCAGCGCCAGCGGGCGATGATCGCGCTCGCGCTCGCGTGCCGGCCGGCGCTCGTGATCGCCGACGAGCCGACGACGGCGCTCGACGTGATCATGCAGGCGCAGGTGCTCGACCTGATCACGCGGCTGCGGCACGAGCTCGGCCTCGCGCTGATCCTGATCAGCCACGATCTCGCCGTGCTGGCCGAGACGTGCGACCGGCTGGCGGTGATGTACGCGGGCCGGATCGTGGAGAGCGGCCCGGCGGCGGCCGTGTTCGGATCGCCGCAGCATCCGTACACGAAGCGGCTGCTCGACTCGCTGCCGTCGATCGGTGGCACGCGCGGCGCCGCGGACCCGATCCCTGGCGCGCCGCCGGATCCCGCCGAGGCGGTGGAGGGCTGCTCGTTCCGGCCGCGCTGCCCCTACGCCCACGACCGCTGCCTGGTCGACCCGCCGCTGATCGAGGTCCGGCCCGGCCAGTCGTCGGCGTGCCACTTCGCGCCGTGGGAGCAATGGTGAGCCTGTTCACGGTCCGCGACCTGCACGTGGACTACCGCGGTTCGCGCGGGCGGGTGGCGCATGCCGTCGACGGGGTGTCGCTCGACTGGCGCCACGCCGAGGTGCTGGGCGTCGTGGGGGAGTCCGGCTGCGGCAAGTCGACGCTCGCGCGCGCGATGCTCGGGCTGGTGCCGGCGGCCGCCGGCGAGATCGAGGTCGAGGGCGCGGCGGTCCAGGGCGGGGCCGAGATGCGCGCGCTGCGGCGACGCGTGCAGATGGTGTTCCAGGACCCCTACCAGTCGCTCAACCCGCGCATGCGCGTGCGCGCGATCGTGGCCGAGCCGCTCGTCGTCCAGGACGTTCCCGCCGGCGAGCACGCGGCGCGCGTGGACCGCGCGCTGGAGGACGTCGGCATGTCGCCGGCGCGCTTCGCCGACCGCTATCCGCACCAGCTCTCCGGCGGGCAGCGCCAGCGCGTCGCGATCGCGGCCGCGCTCGTGCTCGACCCGGACGGCCTGATCTGCGACGAGCCGGTCTCGATGCTCGACGTCTCGGTCCGCGCGCAGGTGCTGAAGGTGCTGATGGACCTGCGCGAGTCGCGCTCGCTTGCGCTGCTCTTCATCACCCACGACCTCGGGCTGGCGTGGACGCTGTGCGACCGGATCGCGGTGATGTACCTGGGCCGGATCGTCGAGCAGGGGAGCGCCAGGGAGGTGATCGAGGCGCCGCGCCATCCGTACACGCAGGCGCTCGTCGCCGCCGTGCCGTCGCCCGGGCGCCGGGACGGGTCGCGGCTGCTGGGCGGCGAGCCGCCCGATGCCGCCCACATCCCGCCGGGCTGCCGCCTGCATCCGCGCTGCCCGCACCGGTTCGAGCCGTGCGACAGCGAGGATCCGGTCCTCTACGAGACCGGCGACGGCGACCACCGCGCCGCCTGCCACCTCCTCAGCGCATTACCGTCCGGCTCTGCTCCCGCATGAACTGCGGCAGGTAGTGCGGCCCGAGGCCGCCCTTGCCGGAGACGCCGCTGGACTTCCAGCCGCAGAACGACTGGAAGCCGGGCCACGCGCCGGTGGTGGCGCCCTCGCGGCGGTTGACGAACACGACGCCGGCCTCGATCCGCTCCAGGAACGCCTCGTGCTCGGCCGGGTCCTCGCTGAAGATCCCGGCGGTGAGCCCGTAGTCGACGGCGTTGGCCTCGGCGAGCGCGTCGTCGAGCGAGTCGACGGCGGTGACGGTGAGGAACGGCAGGAACAGCTCCTCGCGGGTCAGCCGGTGGCCGAGCGGGAGGCCGGTGACGAGCGTCGGGGCGACGAAGCCGCCGGTGTGCTCGCCGCCGAGCACGACCGTGCCGTCGCGGCGCGCGTCGGCGGCCGCGGCCTCGAAGCGCTCGATCGCGGGTGCGCCGGCCACGGGGCCGAGCGAGGTCGCCGGGTCGGCCGGGTCGCCGACGACGAGGGCGCGCGCGCCGGCGGCGATCCGCTCGACCAGGTCGTCGTGCACGGCGCGGTCGACCACCACGCGTGAGCACGAGCTGCACTTCTGGCCCGACAGGCCGTAGGCCGAGCGGACGATGCCCTGGGCCGCACGGTCGAGGTCGGCCGCCGCGGTCACGATCGTCGGGTTCTTGCCGCCCATCTCGGCGATCAGCGGACGCAGCGGCGGCTGCGCGTGCAGCGTGTGCGCGATCGCGTGGCCGGCTTCGGCCGAGCCGGTGAACGCGACGCCGTCGACCTGCGCGTCGACCAGTGCGCGCCCGGCCACGTCGTCACCGTGGACGACGTTGAGGACGCCCGGCGGCAGATCGCACTCGGCCGCGAGCTCGGCGACCAGGTGGGTCGACCACGGGGTCTCCTCGGCGGGCTTGATCACGACCGTGTTGCCGCAGACGAGCGCGCCGGCGGCCATGTTGACCGCCAATGCGAACGGGAAGTTGAACGGGCAGATCACCGCGAACACGCCGTAGGGGCGCATGACGGACACGTTGTCGTCGTGGTCGGTGAGGCTTCCGAGCGGGATCCGGTAGCCGTTGTGCTCCTCCATCGCGGCGCAGTAGGTGTTGATCAGGTCGGCGCCTTCCTGCACCTCCGGCACGGCCTCCATGCGCACCTTGCCGGTCTCGGCCGACACGACGCCGGCGATCTCGACCCGGCGCTCTGCGATCCGCGTCGCGATCCGTCGCAGCGCCGTGATGCGGTCGGCGAGCGGCGTCGCGGCCCACGCCGGCTGTGCGGCGCGGGCGGCGGCCACCGCCGCGTCGACGACCGCGGGCGTCGCGCCGTGGGCGCGCGAGATGATCCGCGCGGGGTCGCACGGGTCGGCCCGCTCGAACACGTCGCCGGTCGCGTGCGGCTCACCCGCGATCACGTGCGGAAGCGGCTCTCCGCGGCCTGCGCGGGCGTGCGCGAGCGCGGCCTCGAAGGCGGCGTCGAGGGCCGAATCACCTGCAGCTGTGGTGTATGTGATTGCGCTCAATGGGGTCTCCGTGCGAGCCTAACCCGTTTGACAACGTGATTTAGCGGACACGAACGGATAGATGCTCGAACTCGTTCTTGACAGACCGGACTGGATGAACGCCCTCGGCGTCGCGCTCACGCGCCCGCCCGGCGTGCCGGAGCGCCGTCAGGGCCAGGACCCGTGGCAGCCGGAGACCGAGGGTCGCCCGAAGCGGATCGCCGATGATCTGGCGTGGTTGCGTCAGGCCTACGACGAGCCCGAGGAGAACGGCCTCAAGCCGCTCGAAGACACCGCCGCTGTCGCCGCGTGGGACCCCGATAAGGCGTGCTCAGAGCGGCTCGTGCGCCTGCGTGATCGCAACGTGCTCGACGCAGCGGGATTCCTGCTGCACGAGAACGGCAACATCGCCATCGGTTCCTAGTCGGTCTCCGCCCACCACCCCATTTCCTGCTGCGCGTCGCCGCGGCCCACGTTGGGCGCGCCGAACGCGAGCAGCTCGAGGCCGTCGCCCGAGGCTTCGAACCCGCGCATGGTCTCCGGTGAGACGCGCACGGCGTCCCACTGGGCGACCTCGATCACCTCATCGTCGAGCTTGATCCGGCCGCTGCCGGACACGACGACGTAGACCTCCTCCTGCTTGTTGTGGCTGTGGCCGAACGGCAGCCGGACGTTCGGCTTGATCCGCTGCAGGCTGAGCCCGAACTCCTTCGCCTCGATGTCCTCGCGCGCGAAGTGCGCTTCGAGCACGTCCGACATGCCGAACTTCTTGGCGCTGTCCTCGACGTCGTCGTTCAGGTTGAGCTTGGTGTAGCCGGCCACTTGTCCTCCACGTCCATGCCGTGCAACTTGGCGAGGTTCAGGCCGAGGATCTTGCGCTTCGCCTGATCGGTCAGTTGCGGGTATCCCCGCTCCTCGACGATGTCACGCGGCAGCTCGAAGTTCCAGAACTCCTCGAGCGCCCACTGCGGGTGCCAGATCGGCGACTCGCCGCCGTAGATGATCTTGTCCTCGCCGCACCACCACATCATCTTCCCGAGCATCTCCGCGAACACCCGCGGCTGGCGCGAGATGAAGTTCACGGTCGCGGCGATCGATGCGTAGAGGTTCGGGAACCGGACGATCTGCCACAGGACCTCGTCGAGCCACGGCAGGCCGACGTGGAAGATCACGAAGTTGATGTCCGGGAAGTTGGCCGCCGCGCCGTCCATGTCGAACGTGCGCGTGTGCTCGATCGGCTGCGGGCCGAGCGGCACGCCCTTGTGGACGCCGATCAGGTTCACGCCCAGCTTCTGCGCGTGCTCGAAGATCGGGAACGCGATCCGCGGGTCGTCCATGCGCCACGGGAACGGCTGTCCATAGTCGTAGCGGACGTTGTAGAACTTGAACGCCTTGGCGCCGTAGTCCTCGACCTGGCGGGTCATGAGGTCGAGCGCCTTCTTGCCCTCGAGCGGGTTCACGGAGCCCCAGAAGACCGCCTTGTCGGGGTGCTTCTGGGCCATCTCGGCGCACTTCTCCCAGGCGGAGAGGCCGTCGTGGAACAGGTCGGTGAGCGGCAACGGCTGCGCCACGATCATGTCCGTGTCGGACTGCTCGATGACCATGTCGTAGATCTCGTCGACGCTCCACTCCTTGAAGAACTCGTCGCGCGACAGGACCCGCTCGCCCTCGCGCGTGAGCAGCTGGTGGAACGCGTACAGGTGCTCGTCGAACATCTCACCGGGCGGGCCGATCGCGTTCTTCTTGTCGAAGTTGAAGATGTGGCAGACGCAGTCGAACACGAACGCGTCGACCTTGCGCGCGCCGGCCTCCGTGGGCTGTGACTCGGTGATGGCCATCAGGCAGCGCTCCTTCCTGCGCGGTAGGGCTCCAACTCCTCGAGCGGCATCGCGAGCTTCGCGCGCGCCGACTCCGACAGGCGATCCATGGTCCAGACGGGGTCCCAGACGACCTTCACGTCGACGCTGTCCACTCCGTCGAGCGCCTTCAGCGCCTCCGGGATGGCGGTCGACATCGAGACTACGAACGGGCACCAGCCCGTGGTGAGCACGACGTCGACGTCGACGTGGCCGCCGTCGACGCGGACGTCCTCCACGACGCCCATGTCGACGATCGAGATCCCGCGGTCGGCGCAACAGGGGTCGTAGACCTCCCGCAGCGCGTCCATCAGCACAGCCGTCGTCATTCAGCCTCCTCCGTCGATGACGATCCTGAACCCGGTCGTGATGGTCGCCCGCTCCGGATCGGCGGGCTGGGCGCGTGAGGCGCGCAGGCCCCACGCGTGGTCGAGATAGCTGCCGCCGCGCACGACGCTCCAGCCGTCGTCGGTGCGGTCGGCGACCCACTCCCAGACGTTGCCGGCCTGCTGCTCGGTGCCGAACGGCCCGGCGCCGGCCGGGTGGGCGTCTACCGGCACCGTCCAGCCCCAGCCGGCCTCGGCGCAGGCGCAGCGGTCGGGGTCGAACGTCTCGCCCCACGGGTACGGTCGGCCGTCGAGCCCGCGCGCCGCCGCCTCCCACTCGTCGCCCGTCGGCAGGCGGACCGTGCGGCCGAGCTCCGCGCTCGCCCACGCGCAGAACGCCTCCGCGTCGGCGAGCGACAGGCCGGTGGCGGGATGGTGGGCGAGCGCCTCGGCCTCGACCGCCGCGGGCACGGGTCGGCCCGTCGCGTCGAGGAACCGCCGTACGTCGACGTTGACGACCGGCCAGCGGCCGATCAGCAGCGCGTCCAACTCCCGCGCGCGTTCCTCGCCGGGCTCGCCCAGCTCATACCGCCCGGCAGGCAGTTCTACTAGCGCGTCCAGGGCCGGCGGGGCCCGCATCGCGCCAGCCTACACGCCGCATCAACACCAGTCGTCGCGCGTCGACGCCACCCTTCCGTCGGCCAGCGTGATCGCCGCCGTCACGGGTCCGCACTGCGGAATCGTGGTGGTGTGCATCGCGAGCAGGACCTCCTGGCTCGTCGCCGCGAACGTGGCTCCTGCCGTCGCGCCCGTGACCGTGCAACTCGCCGTGGCGCCCGCGCCGATCGCGTACAGGCAGTCGATCGGCGCCGCCGAGGGCTTGAACCACGCGCCCTTGATCGCGCCGCAGCCGACGACCGCGATGCCGGGGAACTGGTCGTCGTTGTTGAACGTGGCGAGCTCGATCGTGCAACCCGCCGGGAGCCCGACCTCGGAGTCCTCCGACGTGTCCGCGGGGCCGGAGCAGCCGGGGTCGGGATCCGTCGCGCCGGCCGCGTCGCGGGCGTCGGCCATCGTGTCGCCGTCGTCGTCCGTGCCGTTCGAGCATGCCGGCTTCGGCGTACCGCAGCGCGCGATCGGGCTGACGAGTTCGGCCACCTCGAAGTTGCGCCGCCCGAGCACGATCGTGACCGGAACGGCGCAGTTCGCGTTGCCGTTCAGGTCGATCTCGATGTCGGCCTGGTCGGCGTCGGTGGCGTTGCGCGTGTCGGCGAACGGCTGGCCGTAGGCGATCACGCAGCCGAAGTTGCTCGCCTCCGTGAAGACCGTGCATGAGAACGCGGTCGGCGCTGCGTAGACGGCGAGCTCGGTGAACGTGCCGCAGCCGGCGTTGATGTTGACCTGGAGCACCGTCTGGTCGTCTCCGACGCCGGCGCCGGAGCTCGCCGCGCACGCGGCCGGAACCGCGACCTCGCCGCTCTCGGTGGGATCGTTGGCGTTCATGCAGCCGGGGTCCGGGCGGAGCTTGCGCTCGCTCGCAGCGTCGATCTGGCCGTCCTGGTCGTCGTCGATCCCGTTCGCGCACTCGGCCCCGCCGCCGCCCGCAGGAGGCGCGCCCGCACCGGGCGCTCCGCCGCCGGGGTTCAGGCTGCTGCCGCCGCTGCCGCTCGGCGCCGCGCCCAGACCGAGCCGGGCGAGCACGGCGGGCGCGCTGCCCGGGAGCGGCTTACCGCACACGCGCGCGGCGGCCGCCGCGCCGACTGCGCGCAGGTCCGGGGCCGCGATGCCGGCCCGCTGGAGCGGCTTGGCGAGCAGCGCGCCGAGGCTCGTGCACGCCGCTCCCGACGCCGTCCCGCCGGCCAGCGCGGACGGGTAGGTGCGCAGGCCCTTCGCGCGGGCGCCCTTCACGCTGACGCTCACCGAGCCGGCGGCGCTCACGCCGCGCCGACGGGTCACGGCGACGGCCAGCCGGCCGCGCTTCGCCGCGCCGGTCACCGCCACGCCGGCCGGCGCCTGCGCCACGCGCAGCGAGACGGTCTTGCCCTTCGGGACCGACGCGATGCCGACGGCGACCTGTCCCTCGGCGGGGACCGGGATCTTCACGGTCGCCGCCGCGGCGGTCGCGGCGCACAGCAGGGCGAGCAGGAGCGTGAGCGGTAGAAGGCGGAGGGTGGCGGACATGGCGGCGACCGTACGGCCGCGCCCGCGGCGTCCGCATCGGGAGGTCTCCTAGTCGTACGCTTTGGCGGTGTTCGAGCGCTTCTCCGATGACGCCCGGCAGGTGATCCTCTACGCGCAGGAGGAGTCGAAGCAGTTCGGCCACGACTCCGTCGGCGTCGAGCACCTGCTGATCGGCGTGGCCCGCGCGGACCCCGCGCTGATTCGCGTGACCGCCGAAGACGTCCGCGCGCAGGTGGCCGAGCGGCTCGGCACCGGCACGCAGCAGGTCGAGGGCAATGTCCCGTTCACCGCCGGCGCGAAGGGCGCGCTCGAGCGCTCGCTGGCCGCCGCGCTCCGGCGCGGCGATCAGCAGATGGCCACCGAGCATCTGCTGATGGGGCTGCTCGCGGACGAGCGCGTGACGGCGGTGCTGCGTGGCTGCGGGGAGCCCCCGCCAGACGCAGGCTCCAGCTAGACGCCTGCTCCCCGCCAACGCGACCGTGGCGCCAAAGCGCCCCTTTTCCGCCCCTACCGAGTACGGCTCGCCCCACCGCGATGCTGGTGATACCCCCGATGCGAGCGGCCCTTGCGGTCCCGATACTGCGGTACATGCCCGCCGAGGACCTCACGCTCCCCTCGCTCGACCTTCGCGCCATAGCGCGCCGGGCCGCCGTGCCCGCTGCCGCAGCCGCGGCTCTGGTCATCGCCGTGGTGGTCCTCGGCGGGCCGCTGCAGGCGTTCGGCGACGCGATCTCGCGCGCCGTCGAGGCCGACCCGCGCTGGGTCGCCGGCGCCGCCGCGTTCGAGCTGCTCTCGTTCGGCGGCTACATCGTGCTGCTGTGGCTCGTCGGCGCCCGCGCGTCAGGCCGCCTCGGGCTGCGGGAGAGCACGCAGATCACGCTCGGCGGCGCCGCGGCCACGCGCCTGCTGCCGACCGCGGGCGTCGGTGGCGCCGCCGTCACCCTGTGGGCGCTGCGCCGGTCCGGCCTCGGCGGTCGCGGTGCGGCGCGCACCCTGCTGACCTTCCTCGTCCTGCTCTACTCGGTGTTCCTCGGCTCGATCGCGGTCACCGGCGCGCTGCTCACCATCGAGGGCGGCCACTCGCTGGCGCTCACGGCGCTGCCGGCGGCGCTCGCGACCATCGGCATGCTGCTGGCGCTCACCGCCGGCTGGCTCCGGCCCGAGGACAACGGCGGTCGCATCAGCGCCGCCGCCTCCGTGCTCGGCGGCGCGGTCCGCGACGCGATCGGCCACCTCCGCGCGGTCGACGCGCGGCTGCTCGGCGCGCTCGTCTGGTGGGGCTTCGACATGGCCGTGCTGTACGGGATGCTGAACGCCTTCGGCGTCGCCCCGAGCCTCGAGGTCGTCGTCTTCGCCTACTTCATCGGGCAGGTCGGCAACACGATCCCGATCCCCGGCGCCGTCAGCGGCGGCCTCGTCGGCGCGCTGCTCGCGTTCGGCGTCGACGCTGATCTCGCAATCGTGTCCGTGCTCGCCTACCGGGCGATCGCGATCTGGCTCCCCGCGCCGATCGGCCTCGTCGCGCTCGGCGCGCTGCGGCGCACGATCACCGCGTGGGGCCATGAGGACGCCGCGGACGTGGTCGAGGTCATCGAGGTCGAGCCGGCCACGCAGGTCGTCCGCCCGGCCCCGCGCGAGCGGCGCCCCGCCTGGCGGCCTCGCGAAGTGCCCGTCCAAGTCGCAGCATGACTGCCCGCAGGCGCCCGCCGGCCCTGCTGATCGCGGTCGCGGCCCTGGCGGCCGTCGCGTTCGGGCTGACGACCTCCGGCACGATCCAGCTGCCGGACCTCGAGGCGACGCTGACCGACCTGTCCGACACGCTCGGCCCGTGGACCTACGCGCTCGTGGCCGGCCTCGCGTTCCTGGAGACGGGCGCGTTCGTCGGCCTGATCGCGCCCGGCGAGACCGCCGTGGTGCTGGGCGGCGTCGTTGCCGCGCAGGGTGACGTCCAGCTCGGCGCGATGCTCCTGCTCGTGTGGCTGGCGGCCGCCGCCGGCGACCTGGTCAGCTTCGTGCTCGGCCGCCGTCTCGGACGGCCGTTCCTCGATACCCGCGGGCCGCGGATCGGCGTCACGCCGGAGCGGCTCGAGCGCGTCGACAGCTTCTTCGCGCGCCATGGCGCCAAGGCGATCCTGGTCGGCCGGTTCGTCGGGATCATCCGGGCGGTCGCGCCGTTCCTGGCCGGCGCCTCGGGCATGCGACTGCGCGCCTTCCTGCCCTGGAGCCTGCTCGGCACGGCGGTGTGGGCGAGCGCCTTCACGCTGGTCGGCTACGCCTTCAGCGAATCGTTCGGCTCCGCTGCGGATCTTTTGACGCACGGTGCGCTGGCGCTGGCGGTCGTGGCCGCGCTCGTCCTGGCATGGCGGGCGCATCGCCTGCAACGATCTGCCGCGTGACGCAGGGCACGGACGCGGACGCGAGCGGACTGCAGTGGTGGCGGTGGCTGCTCGCGGGCGTCGTGCTGCCGCTCGTGGGCGCGGCGGCTGTGGTCGGGCTGATCGAGGCGGCCGGCGGTGATCTCGGCGCGTGGGAGACGTGGCAGGCGGTGGCCGCACTCGCGGCTGCCGTGGTCATCCCGGCGGGGCTGAGCGTGTGGGTCGTGCGCCGGGGCGGCGTGCTGCAGGCGATCGCGTGGGCGGTGGTATGCGTCGGCCTGCAGTTCGCGCTGGTGTTCGGCGTCGGCTTCGTGGCGCTGAGCCTCGGGCCGGGCTAGCGCCTCTACCCGCGGGACGCGCGGATCAGCGTGTCCACCTGCTCCTGTTTGCGCATGATCATGTGCTCGAGGCGGTGCTCCAGCGCCTCCGAGTCGCCGGTGTGTCCCGTCGCCGGGATCGTGTCCTGGAGCGCCTCGATCGCTTCTTGCTCGAGCTCGACCAGTCGCGCCACGATGCCGTCGCCCTCGCGTGGCAGCTCGAAACGGCCCGCGCTGTCGTCGGGTGAGCCGCCGAGCGTGACGATCTTCTCCACGAGACGGCGGGCGTCGGCGAGCTCGGCCTCCGCACAACGCCACAGCAACTCGGCGAGGCCCTGGTACGCGAAGCCGGTGATCGAGCCGGCGGCCATCGTGTAGGCGATCGCCGACCGGAGTTGCAGGGGAAGCGCCGTGCCGAGGCGCTCCAGGGCGAGATCTACGTCGAGCGGATCCTTGTCCATGACGGTTGCCCTACCCAGTTCGCCCACAATGAGTCGCATGACCGATGCGTCCTGGCGGCTGCGCACGCGGCCCGCGCGGTGCTCGGCGCGCCTGTCGACGCGCGAACGTCAACTGCGCTGGGTGGGGGAGCGGGTGTCCGTTGGGCCGCGGTGAGGGTGCATTTCTCGCATCTGGGCGTTCCCGCGGGAACGCGATGGAAGAAGTGCACGCCAGAGGTGCAGGACTTCCATCTCGTGCGCCGGCGAGCTGCGGGATGGAAGAAATGCACACGCATCGAGGTGCATAGCGCCCCAATCGCAGGGCCGCGCTCGACGGTTGGGGGGAAACGCACGGCAGAGGTGCCGAACTCCCCACGCGCGGGTTGGAGACGCGACGATTGGGGCGAAACGCACGCTCGGCGCGCCCTCACCGCGGCCAGCGGATGCTCACCTCCCCACCCAGCGCAGTTGACGTTCGCCAATCCGCGATGGACGACGGGGTGACCTGGGCGGGGCGCCTGCCCCCCGGCGACGCCCCGCCCGTTGACCCCCCAAGTAGCTACGGCGCGACTGCGCCGCCGGTCGCCGTGGCGGCGGCCGGAACCTCAGCCGAGGCCGATCCGTCGGCGGCCGGGCCGGTGCCGGTGCCTCTGCGACGGGCGCGGGTGCTTCGGCGACCGGGGCCGGAGCCGGCGCGGGTGCTTCGGCGACCGGGGCGGGTGCCTCCGCGGCGGGCGCCGGTGCCTCTGCGACCGGGGCGGGGGCCTCTGCGACCGGGGCGGGGGCCTCTGCGACCGGGGCGGGTGCCTCTGCGACCGGCGCCGGTGCTTCCGCGACGGGCGCGGGTGCCTCTGCGACAGGCGCCGGTGCTTCGGCCACGGGCGCCGGTGCCTCTGCGACGGGCGCGGGTGCCTCTGCGACGGGCGCCGGTGCCTCGGCAACGGGTGCCGGGGCCTCTGCGGCCGGAGCCGGTGCCTCTGCGACGGGCGCCGGGGCGGGTGCGGGCTCTGCTGCCGGGGCGGGCTGTGCCGCGGCCGGGTCCGTCGCCGGAGCGGGCTGGGCCGCTACCGGAGCGGTCGCGGAGGCGGGCTGTGCGGCGGCCTCGGTCCCCATCGTGGCCTGGGCCGGGGGTGCCTCGGCTCCGCCGGTGACGCCGAAGACCGCGGCCTGCTCGGCCGGGGTCGCGTCGCCGGTCCCGCCCTGACCCTCCGGGAGCGGGGCCTGGTTGGCCGTCGTGGACTGCCCGCTGACCGTCTTGCTGCCGCTCAGGTACGGCGCCGGGTTCGTGGCGGTGCCGTTCTGGCGGACCTCGAAGTGCACGTGCGGACCGGTGCAGCTGCCGGTGCAGCCGACCTCGCCGATCTTCTGGCCCGCCTGCACCTGCTCGTTGACGGCCACGTCGCGCTCGGACAGGTGGGCGTAACAGGTGGTCGTCTCGCCCGCGTGGCGGATGCAGACCATCATCCCGTAGCCGCTTTCCGTGCCGGAGACGCTCACCGTGCCGCAGTTGGCGGCGCGCACGGTCGTGCCGGTCGGCACCGCGATGTCCATGCCGCTGTGGGCGTGGTCGCCGCGGCTCTCGCCGTACTGGCCGGTGACGGTGCCGCCGCTGACCGGCGTGACGATGCGCCCGTCGGTGGTGCAGCCGCCACCGCCGGTCGACACCGGCGCAGCAGGCTCCGGAACCGGCGCGGGGGCCGAATCGGGGGCCGATCGGGGGCCGTCGGGGCGGGATCGATGGTGACGCCGGGCGTGTCGGCCGTCGGCGCGGGCGCCGCGTCAACGTCGGGCGCGGTGGTCTCGGCCGACGTCCGCACGGACGTGCCCGAGGACACGGCATGGGCGTCGTCGTCGTAGAACACGACCTTCGATGCGAACAGCTCGGCCCAGGTCTTGGCGTCGATCACGCCGGTCGCCGCCAGGCCCTTGCCGCTCTGGAACTGCTTCACGGCGCCTTCGGTGATCGGCCCGAAGATCCCGTCATCCACGACCTGCAGCTGACGCTGCACGGCGGCGACCGCCTCACCGGTATCGCCGTAGGACAGCAGCCAGGTCTTCTCACCGCTCACCGCGGCACGCTGGGCGACCTCGGTCTTGGTTACTCCCGGCCGCGCCGAGTTCGCCGACGCCACCAGCGGCGACAGCACCGGGGTGGCGAGGATGGCCGCGCCGGCGGCCAGCGTCGCGCCCTTCTGGCGCGGGACGTTGCGCCGCGCAGCGGCCTTCCGGTCCCGCCGCCGATGTGACCGGTGCAGCGACCGCTCCCACAGCACGGCGGAGCCAAGATCACGCTCGGTTATCGGGTACGGATCCAGCTCGGATGGACGTGAGTCCACGCTCGGTACTCCCTTCCTTCTTTCCCGTGCCTCCGAGGTGAGCTGACGGGCTCGCGCGGTGAAGCCGCGCTACGCCGTCCTCATGACGGCGATTCGCCCCTGCGGTCACTTGCGGCCGCTATGGGTCCCCCGGCCCGCGCCCCCGGAAGGGCGCGAGTTCGGCCTGACGGCACATAAGAATGCACGATGCGCCCGACAGTTGCGGTGCGCCCACTTATTGATGCAGGCGAACGGGCGTCAGAACCGGCTCGCCGCGGGCGCCGCGCGTGCGCACGGACACCGTGGCGCGGACCGGCTCCCCGGCGCGCAGGACCTGCCGTCCTGCGCGTGTGAGCGTCGCCGTCACACCGGCCGCGTCCGCGCCCTCGGGGAGGGAGAACGTCTCGCGCGCGAGCAGCCGGCCGTGCCGGCCGCGCTCGAGCACGCTCACCGTGCCCCTATACGCCTGCGGCCCCTCGCCGCGCCGCTCGAGGCCGACCGCGATCGCGCCGTTCTCCACGGTCGCGCGCCCGGCTCCCACCGAGCACGGATCGGTCCCGTGACCACCCGGCCGGACGACGCCGCGCGCCCGCAGCCGGCGCTCGAGCGCCCGCGGCCGTGCGGCCATGATCCCGTCCACGCACATCCCGAGCAGGCGGTCGTAGACGCGGGCGCTCTCCTCGTCGTTGCTCAGCCACACGTGCACGGCGTAACCGGCCCGGTGCGCGCTCAGCACCGACTGCGGGGTCGTGACCTCGACCGTCTGGCCCGAGAGCTCGTACGTGATCGGGATCTGCAGGGCGACGACGCCCGGGCCCGGCGAGCGCCCGCCGAGCAGGAACCCGGCGATGCCGTCGATCCCCGGCGCCACGGGCACGGCCGGCACCAGTTCGTGGAAGCGGTCGACGGCGGGCTGATTGAAGGAGACGACGATCAGGTCGCGGCGCGGGGTGCCGCGGAGCATGTCCGCCAGCAGCTCCGCGTTGTGCAGGAACTGGGCCGGGTCATCGTCGCGGCCCTTGATCTCGATGTTGATCGGCGTGTGCGGGAACGCCCGCAGCACCTCGGCGAGCGTTGGGACCCGGAAGTCCTCGCGCGTAAAGCCTCGCGGTGGCCGTCGCTTGCCGGTGCGGACCCCGCGCAGCGGATAGCGCTTGGCCGGGAGCCCGGAGACCGCGTTGCGGCCGGGCACGAAGTTGTAGGCGGCGTCGAGCCGGCGCACCTGCGCGAGCGAGAGGTCGGTCAGGAACCCGGTGCCGTTTGTCGTGCGGTCGACCGCCCAGTCGTGCATCACGACGAGCTTGCCATCGCGCGTCGGGCTCACGTCCAGCTCGAGCATGTCCGCGCCGCGCCGGATCGCCGTGCGGAACGCGTACATCGTGTTGGAGGGCAACTCGTCCTCGCCGCCCTGGTGCGCCATGTTCATCACGCGGTCGCCGAGCCACGGATTGGCGGCGGACGCCGGCGCGGCGGCGACGAGCACAAGCACGGCGGTGGCGGCGAGCAGGAGCCGCAGCACTAGTTCAGCGACGGGTCGAGCGGCATCGTCGACAGCAGGGCGTACTTGCGGCCCATGCGTCGCAGCACCGCGGCCCACAGGCCCGGCGCGTCGTCGGTGAAGACCTCCTCGCGGAGCGGCGGCTCCACGATCCACGCCTCCTCCTCGAGCTCGCTCTCGAGCTGACCGGGCCCCCAGCCCGCGTGGCCGGCGAATACGCGGGCGCGGCGGATCGCGCCCTCGAGCGCGTCGGGGTCGTCGGCGTCGGTCCCGATGAAGCCGAGGTCGGGCTCCACGAGCGCGCCCGCCATCTCCGGCCGGTCGAACTCGGCGAGCACGATCACGGCGGTCTCGGCGACCGGGCCGCCGACGTAGACCTGCTCCTCATCGCCGGCCAGCCACGCGAGGTCCGGTACCGCCTCGCCGATCGTCGAGGCCGCGGGGCGGTTGAGCACGAGACCCATCGCGCCTTCCTCCGTGTGCTCGGCGATCAGCACCACCGTGCGCACGAAGTTCGGGTCCAGCAGCGTCGGGGATGCGAGAAGGAGCTTGCCCCGCAGCGTCTCGGCCATGCACACCATTGTGGCCGGTAGGGTCCATCTCGTGCGTGTCCGGGTTCGCCTTGGAGCAGGATTGAGTCGCTTCGCGGACGCGCCGCTGCTGTCGGTCGACCTCGCCGAGGGCTCCAGCGTCGACGACCTGCTCGCCGCGCTGGGAGCCGAACAGCCGTCGCTCGCACCCGCCCTGAGCGCCGCGCTGCCGGTGCTCGCGGGCACGCACGTGGAGCGTGAGCAGCGCCTGCAGGCCGGCGACGAGGTCGCCCTGCTGATCCCCGTTGCCGGCGGAGCCGGACCCTGATGACTGATTCCACGGCCGGTACGACCGCCTGGCGGCGCCCCGCGGCGCTGGATCGGCACCCGCCGAAGGAGCCCGTGCTGATCGCACTGTTCCCCTTCGCCGTGCACCGCCCAGCATCCACGGGACACCGACATGCGGCCCGCACCGGCCGCGGAACCAATCATCCGAGAGGAGCGTGAGGAACGTGGCCACCATCGAGACGCGCCAGACGCGCCAGACCGTGTTCGTCGACACCTTCACCGACGGCCTGCTCGGCCCCGACGTGCCGATGCTCGGCCCGGTCGCCGACGGCGGTCACATCGTCGTCAACACGACGCCGGGCTGCTGGGGGCCGATGATCACGCCGTCGATCCGCGGCGGCCACGAGGTGTGCTCGCCGGTGGCGGTCGACGGCGCGCGCGTCGGCGACGCGATCGCGATCCGGATCCGCGACATCGAGGTCACCTCGCTGGCCACCGCGTCCGGCAACGACCAGGCGATGGAGGGTCGCTTCAACGGCGATCCGTACTGCGCGGCCGTGTGCGCGGAGTGCGGCACCGAGTGGCCGGAGACGCGCGTCGAGGGCGTCGGCCAGCAGTCCGTGCGGTGCGCGAATTGCGGCGCCGACGCCACCCCGTTCACGTTCACGAACGGCTACACGATGGCGTTCGACCCGACGCACACCGTCGGCGTCACGGTCGGCGGCGAGACCGCCGAGGCGTTCGCAAACGACGCGTCGCGGATGGCCGCGCTGCCCGACAACTCGCGCCAGAACCCGATCCTGCTGTTCGCGCCGCACGACATCGTCGGGATGGCCACGCGCCTGCGGCCGTTCATGGGGCAGCTCGGCACGACGCCGTCGACGACGATGCCGGACTCGCACAACGCCGGCGACTTCGGCTCGTTCCTGGTCGGCGCGCCACATCGCTTCGCGCTCACGCCGGCGGAGCTGACCGAGCACAAGACCGACGGGCACATGGACATCGACGCGGTCCGCCCAGGCGCGATCCTCGTCTGCCCGGTGAAGGTCGAGGGCGGCGGTGTCTACCTCGGCGACATGCACGCGCTCCAGGGCGACGGCGAGATCGCCGGCCACACGTGCGACGTCTCTGGCACCGTCACGCTCGAGGTCGAGGTCGTCAAGGGCCTCGCGATCGACGGCCCGGTGCTGTTCCCGGTGCCCGAGGACCTGCCGTACCTCGCGCGCCCGCTGACCGAGGAGGAGCACAGCCGCGCGCTCGCGCTCGCGCGCCGCCACGGCATCGAGGAGCTCGAGGAGACTGCGCCGATCTCGGTCGTCGGCACCGGGCCGGACCTCAACTCCGCGACCGACAACGGCCTCGCCCGCGCCGCCGACCTGCTCGGCATGACGGTCCCAGAGGTCAAGAACCGCGCCACCGTCACGGGGGCGATCGAGATCGGCCGCGCCCCGGGCGTCGTGCACGTGACGTTCCGCGCCCCGACCGCCCGGCTCGAGGAGCGCGGCCTGCTGCCCTACGCACGGGAGTTGTACGGCGGATAGGCTCGCCGCCATGCTGAAGAGGGTTGCGATCGCCGCCGCTGCGGCGCTGTTGACGATGCCGGCGGCGGCCGGAGCGCGGGCGGTTCAGGCCGAGTCCATCCTGCCGCCAGGCCAGTCCGGGTTCGTTCCGTCGAGCGGGACGAACCCCCACCTGACCGACCAGCTCGCGCCGTACCAGGCGTTCGCGTTCAAGTCGGCGGCGTTCGACCAGCCCGGCACCACCGAGTCGCCGCGTGCAGGCGTGACGATCACGCGCGATGCCTACGGCGTCCCGAACGTGCACGCGGGCAACGATCCCGACCTGTGGTTCGGCGTCGGCTACGCGATCGCGCAGGACCGGCTCGTGCAACTCGAGCTGTTCCGCCGCGCCACGCGCGGCCGGCTCGCCGAGGTGCTCGGCCCGACGCGGCTGAACAGCGACATCGTCGCTCGCCGCGACTACTACCGCCCGGCCGAGCTCCAGCGCATGCTCAACAAGCTGCCCGCCGCCCTGCGCGCCCGCTTCGGCGCCTACGCGGACGGCGTCAACGCCTACCTCGCGGTCGTGAAGGCGAACCCCGCGCTACGGCCGCAGGAGTTCGCGCTGCTGCAGCTCGAGCCGGCGCCGTGGACGGCGCTCGACTCGGCCGCCATCGGCGTCCAGCTCGCGCGCACGATCCCGTCCGGCGACGGCCGTGAGCTCGAGAACTGGACGGCGCTGCGCAAGCTCGGCGCGAAGCGCTTCAACGCGCTGATGCCGCTGCGGCGCAGCGGTCAGGTCACGACCGTGCCGGCCGCCAACGGCGCGTTCCCGTCGACTCCGGGCCGGTCACGCAAGGATGAGAAGGCGGGCTTCAAGCGCTCGATCCGCTTCCTGCGCGGCCAGCGGCCGCCGAAGGCACCGATTGCCGCCGCTGCGCTCGTGCGCGGCGGCTCGGACGCGTGGGCCGTGCGCGGCAGCGGTCGCGCGTGGCTGTTCACCGGCCCGCAGCTCGGCTTCCAGATCCCCGAGCAGCTCGCTGAGTTCGAGGTCCACCGGCCCGGGCTCGACGCCCGCGGCGTGACGCCGCCCGGCCTGCCGGTGGTCGGCATCGGCCGCAACGACCACATCGCGTGGGGCCTCACGAGCGGCAGCTCAGACGACGACGACCTGTACGCGGAGCGCCTCGCGGGTGCCGAGCGCTACCGCTACAAGGGCCGCGTGCGCAAGATGGACTGCCGCACCGAGACCTTCAAGGTCGCCGGCAAGAAGGCCGTCAAGCGGCGCCTGTGCCGGACCGTGCACGGCCCTGTCCAGGCGCGCTCCGGCAAGCGCACGGCATGGGCGCGCAAGTACGCGATCTGGAACCACGAGATCGACACGCTCGCCGGGATCTCCGACCTCAACGAGGCCGACTCGGTCGCCGACGCCGACCGCGCGATCGCCAAGGTGACCTGGAACGAGAACGCGATGGTCGCCGACGACCAGGGC
Organism: uncultured Solirubrobacteraceae bacterium; assembly: GCA_963792385.1. GTDB lineage: Bacteria > Actinomycetota > Thermoleophilia > Solirubrobacterales > Solirubrobacteraceae > DASSUW01. The sequence goes on from CAWBVZ010000011.1 coordinate 103,034, forward strand.
AACATCGGCTGGTGGCACCCCGGCCGGCTCGCGCTGCGGCCGAAGCGCTGGGACGAGCGGCTGCCCTACCCCGGCGACGGCAGCGCCGAGTGGCGCGGCCTGCTGCGCGTCTCGCAGCGCCCGCACGTGATCAACCCCGCCCAGGGCTGGCTGGCGAACTGGAACAACGCGCCGTCGGTCGGCTGGACGATCGGCGACGGCGTCGACACCGAGCGGCTCAACGGCAACCTGCACCGAGCGGCGTTCCTGTTCCGCCTGGTCGCCCCCGTGGCGGCGGCGCCGACGTACGACGCGGTCAAGGGCATCGACCGCGTGGCCGGCACCACGGCGCAGCAGCGTCCGCTGCTCGACGCCCGGCTGCGCGCGGCCGCGACCGGCGCCACGGGGCCGGCGAAGGCCCTGCTCGACACCGTCGTGGCGTGGGACGGCAACTACGACGTGACAGATGGGGCCGGCACGGTCGCTCCGGGCGTCGCGGCGTGGGAGGCGCTCAAGGACGCCGCGGTGCGCACGCTGCCCAAGGCCGCGCGCGGCTGGCTCGGCGCGCCCGGCGGCTCGCATCCGTTCGACTTCGGCGGTGCCGACGCGACGGCGTTCCACCGGCTCAACGCGGCAGGGCTCCGCGGTGCCGCGGCAAGCGCCGCCGCGGCGCTCGCAACCCGGTTCGGCTCGTCCGATCCCGCTACGTGGCGCGAGCCGCGCCGGATGTACGACGTGACGGTGACCGGGGTGGCCGAGAAGCCGGTGCTCAAGTCCTACGACCGCGGCACCTGGCAGCAGTCCGTCGAGCTCGGCCCTTAGAGCACCGGCTCGAGCTGATCTGCTGCGCGTGGCCGAGCTTGCCGTCGGCCACGCGGCCGCTGGGCGGGGACGCGGCCGAGGCGCTGCCGTCAGGGTTCGTGGCGACGATCTGGATCCGCAGGCGCGTGCCGCGGTCCGTGCGCGTGGCACGGTAGGAGGGCTTGACGGCGCCGGAGATGTTCCCCCAGCGCCCGCGCTTGCCCTGGCGCTGCCAGCGGTAGCTGTAGCTCAACGGGCCGTTGCGCCAGCTGCCGATGACGGCGCTGAGCCTGGACCCACGACGCGCGATGCCCGCCAGCTGCGGACCGCCCGTAGCCACCGGCGGTGCCGGGACGAGGCCGTCCATCCCACCGCCGCAGGCCGGCGGGATGTCTCCGCACGGTGCCATGAAGGCGCTGTCGTACACGTTCCAATGCGTCGCCAGGTAGCTGCCGGGCGGAGGCGCGGGGCTGAAGTAGTCGTCGCGGCCGCAGTCGTAGACCTGCGGGATCGCGCCGCCGACGCGCGGGCAGTCGTAGCGCATCGCGTGCGACGCGCCGGCGTCCTCCGTGTAACACATGACGTCGTAGCCCTGCCAGCAGTGTCCGTAGCGCGCGAAGGCGGATCCGAGCGGCTGCGTCGAGTGCGGGGCGGACCACTGGACGGCGCCGAGGTTGTGCGTGATCTCGTGCAGCATGCCCTCGGGCCACCAGCCGCGCGGGTCGGCGCCGGGCGCCGGCTGGCCGTCACGCGTGAACAGCACCGAGGCGAAGCCGCCGCCGTTGTGCAGGTTGGTCGAGCCGTGGCGGTCGCCGCTCGATCCGAGGACGTTCTCGCCGAGCCCGTAGTCGTAGCCGGCGCCGTTGAGCGTGTCGGCCAGGATCACGACGTTGCGCGGGCCGTCGGAGCTGCCGAGCCGCGGCTCGACCTCCTGCACGACCGCGCTGAAGTTGTCGACGTACTGGGAGCGCGGGCCGCTCAGGTGGACGACCTGGACGTCCACGTACTCCGGTCCGCAGCGGGTGCCCATGTCGAACCGCAGCGCCTTGGCGCCGCCGCTCTGTGAGGCGAGGAAGCGCTGGATCAACGCCACGTCGGCCTGCAGCGCGTCGCGCCAGGCGGCGAACCGGTCGGGGCGATCGGCGGGGTGGGCGTAGATCAGCTTGAACCGCGCGGCCGTCGGCGGCTGCGCGGCGTGCGCAGTGTCGTCGGTGACGCGCGCGTCACCGCACCAGCCGTAGGGCAGCGCGCCCGGGGCGGCGGCGGCCTCCGCGGTGCCGGCGACGTCGATCAGCGCCAGCTCCGCACGCGTGTCCGCGTGCGTGATCACACCCTCGCCGCCGTGGGCCGCGGCGGGTGCGGCCGGCAGCGCCACGGCGAGAAGCGTGACGGAGAGTGCAAGCAGGCGGCGAGCGGGGCGCATGTCTCCGTGGTAGTCGGCTGTTCGGGCCCCGGGTTAAGCTGCGCCCATGGCCGGTAGGTGGGATTGGGCGGACGCGATTCGCGAGCGGCACTTCAGCCCCTCGCTTCCCGGCGGCTACGCGCTCGAGCGGGTCGATCACGACACGTACTGGGATCGCCACGAGGCCGAGCTGCGCGAGCACTTCCCGCCCGAGGCGTACTTCGACGGCGCCATGCTGAGCGGCGAGAAGCAGGTGGCCGCGACCGCGCGGCTCGCGGCGTCCGAGGGCGGTGAGCGGCTCTCCGATCACTGGCTGGTCCACTCGCCGGAGGGAACGCTCGCCGGCGTCTTCTCAACGGCGCAGCGCGACGCCGAGACGTTCGAGCTCTACCACGTCACGATCCATCCGGACCACCGCGGCCGCGGGCTCTACCGGGAACTGCTCGAACGCGTCCTCGCTTACGCCGGCGAGCTCGGCTTCGCGACCACCGTGTCGATTCACGCACCGTCGAACAATGCGGTCCTGATCCGGCACCTGAAGGCCGGTTTCCGGATCGTCGCGGTCGAGGTCGACGCCCTCCACGGGCCGTCGGTCCAGCTCGCGTACTTCCACGACCCGCAGCTGCTGAAGGCGTTCGAGTATCGCTGCGGCCTGGCCACGATGGACGAGACGATGTACGCCGCCGGCACCGGACACTTCGCGCTGCTCGCCGAGCAGTTCGCGGCCGGCCGCGCCGCTGCGGCCGAGGACTAGGCCGCGCGGGCGAGGTCGCGGGCGGGGTCGATGCCCCAGCGGCCCGCGAGCGCCGACAGCTCGGCGCTGATCGGCCAGCGGTCCGGGAGCGGATCGCCGTCGAAGTCGGGCGCGGCGCCCTTCAGCGTCATCGAGCCCGTGTTGTCGCCGATCGCGCGGATCTCGGCGACCTCGTCGGCGGTGAGGACCGGCCCGGGCACGGCGGCGAGGTCGGCGCGCTTGTCCTCGATCGGCCGCGCGTCCGGGCCTGCCTCCTGGATCAGCGTCGGCGCGACGCACGCGACCGGCTCGTGCCCAAGGTTCCACGCGCACGCGAGCTGGAGCATCGTCAGGCCGTGGCGCTCGGCCACGGGCCGCATCAGCTCCATCCGCTCGCGCCCGCGCTCGACCCAGCCGGCGGGCCGGAACGAGCGGTGGTCCCGGCGCGGGAACTCGTGGCCTGGCAGCACGTCGTCGTGGAACAGGCCGCCGTAGTCGACGACCCGCGTGATCAGCCGCACGCCGTGGCGCCGCGCCGCGTCGAGCACCAGCTCGCCGGGCCACGGCTCGAGCGGGTTGAGGATCACCATCGCCCAGTCGATCCGCTCGCCGAAGCGCTCCAGGCAGTCGATCAGGTCGAGCGTGAACCCGTTCGCCGGGCCCGGAGCGACGCCGAGCGCTCCCGCCAGCCCGTCGGCGCGCACGGCCTCGAGCGCATCCCAGACACGCTCGCTCGAATAACCGGTACGGTCGGGGTTGTGCAGGAGCAGGAGGTCGAATGCGTTGGCGCCGCAGCGTTCGAGGCTGCGCTCGGTGGCCATCCGGACATAGTCGGCGTAGCCGTCGGGGCCCCGCAACCGCGGGTCGGTGAAGCGCGGGAACCCCTTCGCGCCCTCGCGCTCGCCGGTGTAGAAGTCGTGCCCGATCGCGCCGACCAGGCAATAGTCCTCGCGTGGCACGCCGGCCAGCGCGCGGCCGAGCAGCGTGTCGGCGTCACCGGCGCCGTAGGCGTCGGCCGTCAGGACCGTCGAGATCCCGCCGGAGGGTCGCAGCAGCGCGGAGAGGCGCTCCTCGTCAACGGGCTCTCCGAAATGCATGAAGCGCCCGCCGCTCCAAGTTCCAACGGCGGTGTAACCCGGATCCCGCATCGGCGTTGAGTTTATGGTGTTCGTGAGCTGACGCCTGCGGTCTCAAGTCAGCTGCCGGGCTGCCGATTACCCACCATGGTGCGCATTCGCTCACTTCTGTTCGCGCTCGTGCTCATCGCCCTCCTCGGTCCGGAGGGCGCGGCCGCTGACTCGGCGACCCGAATCATCGTCAAGCGCGAGCCCGGTCTGACACCCGCGGAGCGCGCCGATGTCCGCGCCGACGCCGGGGTACGGCTGGTCGAGACACTGCGCCTGCCCGGCACCGAGGTCGTCGTGGCGCCCGCCGGCGACGCGCGCGAGGCGCTGCGGGAGCTCAACGCCGACGCGGACGTCGTGTACGCGGAGCTCGACGCGCGCCGTCACGCGGCGGACGTCGACCCTGGTATGGACGACCTCTGGGGCCTTGAGAACATCGGCCAGAACCTGCCCTTCTGGGGCTCCGGGACGACCGACGCCGACATGGACGTCACCGAGGCCTGGCAGTTGAGCACCGGCGGCGAGCAGACCGTGGCCGTCGTCGACTCCGGATCGCAGGCTTCGCATCCGGATCTCACCGGCCGCGTCTTCGGCGGCTACGACTGGGTCCAAGACGACGCCAACCCGGACGACGAGAACGGCCACGGCACGCACGTCACGGGCACGGTCGTCGCCACGCGCAACAACGGCAAGGGCATCGCCGGAGTCGCTCCCGACGCCATCGTCGTGCCGCTCCGCGTGCTCGACTCCCACGGCTCCGGCTTCGCCTCCGACTCCGCGTCCGCGTTCGACTGGGCCGGCGACCACGGCGTCCGGGTCGTCAACGCAAGCTTCACCTCGCCCACCCCCTCGACGGCGGAGTCCAACGCGATTGCGGCTCATCCGGAGACTCTGTACGTGGTGGCCGCGGGCAACGACCACGCCAACGTCGACGGTGCCGGACCCAGGTATCCGTGCGCGTACAACCTGGCGAACGTGCTGTGCGTCGGCGCGTCGGACCCCGACGACGAGCCCGCCTCGTTCTCGAACTACGGCGCGACGTCGGTCGACGTGTTCGCGCCCGGCGTGTCGATCCTGTCGACCTACCTCGCCTCCGCGTGCGCGCTGTATTGCTTCTCCGACGGCACGTCGATGGCGAGCCCGCACGTCGCGGCCGAAGCCGCTCTGCTTGAGGCGCGCGATCCCAGCCTGACCGCAGCCGCGATGAAGGCAGCGATCCTGGACACCGCAGACACCTCTGCGCCGCTCACGGCGCTCTCGGTCACTGGCGCCCGCGCCAACGCTCGGTCGGCGCTCGACTCGGTCCCCGACGACCCTGGCGCCCCGCCGATCGCGGTCAGCGACATCGACTCCGACCAGATCGCTGACGCGCATGACATCTGCATCGCGGCATTCAACCCCGATCAGGCGGACACCGACCAGGACGGGATCGGCAACGCGTGCGACTCGACCCCGACCGGCGTCGACGCCGACGGCGACGGTGTCGGCGTGCTCGCCGACCAGTGCCCGAACCAGTTCGGCACCGGTCCCGACGGCTGCCCGGTGGCGGCGCCCACACCGACGCCCACCCCGCCGGTCTCCGGCGACAGGGACGGCGACGGCCGTGGCGACGCCTCCGACGGATGCCCGCTGGAGCACGCGGTAACGGCCAACGGCTGCCCGCTCCCGGCGGTCGCGCTGCTGTCGGCGAAGACCAAGCGCTGCGGCTCAGGTCGCTGCGCCACGGTGCGGGTCCAGACCAGCCGCGCCGCGACGGTCCGGGTGACGGTCGAGCGCCGCAAGTGCAGCCGCCACCGCTGCCGCTGGGTGCGCGTCACCCGCAAGACGACGACCACGACCGGGAACGTCGCGACCGTGAGGTCGGGCCGGCTCGCCCGCGCCCGCTACCGCGCCGTCGTCGTGATCTCCAGCAGCGCAGGCCGGGCACAGCCCGAGACCGCCGGCTTCCGCGTCCGGTAGACATCCGCAGGTGTCCGCCTGCCGCCTTGGAGTGCTCGCCTTCGGCGACTCGATCACGAACGCCGGCGGCGAGCTCCAGTGGGGGGTCGCGCTGCAGTCGTGGGCGCTGTGGGTCGCGCGCGGCCTCGGCCTGCCGTACTCGCCATACGCCACCGACGGCGCGCGGATCGCGGACGTGCTCGGCGGGCAGATCCCGCTCTTCAGCAGCGTCGCCCCCGAGGGCCGGTACGACCTCGGTTGCCTGTACGCCGGGGTCAACGACGCGCGCGCGCTCGAATGGGACCGCGTCGTGTTCGAGCGCGACCACACGGCCACGCTGGCGTTCCTGGCCGAGCGCTGCGACCGCGTGCTGACGGTCACGCTGCCGCACGACCTCGGGCGCCCGCGCGCGGGGGAGCGGGTGTCGGAGGCGAACGCGGCGGTCGAGGCGTCGGCGCGCGCTACGGGGGCGCTCGTGCTCGACCTGCGCAGCTTCGGTGCACGCAACCTCGTGATGGTCGACCACGTGCACCCGACGGCGTTCGGCCAGATCGCGATCGCCGAGCGGGCGCTCGACGTGCTGGCGGCGGACGGCCTGCCGCCGCGGGTGCGGCCGTCGACGCTGATCACCTACGAGACGACGCCGTTCGGGCGCCTGCGCGGCGACGCCACGTACGCCTACCGGCACGCGAAGGTGTCCGCGCGTGCGGCGTTCAGCGGTGCTCAGGCGGCCTGGGGTCGTCGACGCCGAGCTGCTTGAAGCGGTACGGCACCCAGCGATAGCTGAACCACAGCGCGCCGAGGAAGCCTGGCCAGCCGAGCACGATCACGGCTCCGGCGAGTGCCTCCTCGCGGCCGGCCGCGATCAGGATCGTGTAGACGGTCGCCCGCACGGTGAACAGGAGAGCCCACACGAGCGACGCCTCGGAGAACGGGCGCCGGACCTTCGGGTCCTTGTGCCAGCCGCTCGGGATGTGGAACAGCGGAGCCGCGATCAATCCCACCAAGGGACGCCGGAACACGACCGACAGTCCGAACGCGAGCGCCAGACCGGCGTTCTGGATCGCGCGCGGCACGAAGTAGCCCGACGCGCTTCCGGTCCGCAGCGCGATGAACACGGCCAGCCCGGTGCCGAGGATGCCGCCGGCCGCGTTGGTGAGCGGCTCGCGGCGGATCGCGCGGACCGCCGCGACGACGACGGAGAGCGCCACGGCGACGATCGCCGCAGTGTTCAGACCCGCGACCGCGTTCACGGTGACGAACGCGACAGGCCCGAGCCCGGTGTCGATGATCGCCCGCCGATCGCGCAGCGCATCGAGTGGGCTCGGTGGCCGCTTGGCCTCCTCGCCCACGCGGCTCAACTCCGCGGCCTGCGCGCGGCCAGCATCAGGTTGTAGAAGAGTCGCGGCGGAAGGCGCGGCTCGAGCGCGCGGCGGTCGACCGCCTGCAACATCAGGTAACCGCGGTAGGCGTACTGGATCCAGCCCCACGGGATGTCCGCCGGGTTGGCGGTCGCCTCGAGCGTGCGGTTGAACCACCCGAACCAGTTCGCCAGCAGCTCCTCGCCCTGGACTCGCACGTCCTCGAAGCCCGCCGCCGCGGCGTGCGACGAGAGGTCGGCGGGCACGAACGCATGGACGTCGACCATCCCTTCGAGCGCGTGGTCGTCGGCGCCGCCGTTCCCGGCGGCCGCGGGTCGTGCCTTGATCGTCCGCCGCCAGGCCGGCGCGAGCCGGAGGGCGGCGCGCTTGGGCACGGCCGCGATCCGGTCACCGTGCCGCGACGGCTCGCCGGCGAAGAACAGCGTCCCGCCGGGTGCCAGCACACGCCAGAACTCGGCGAACGCGCGGTCGAGGTCGGGCAGGTGGTGGAGCACAGCGTGGCCGAGCACGAGGTCGAAGCTCTCGTCGTCGAACGGCAGCTCGGCGGCGTCGCACGCGGCCGTCTCGACGTCGAGCCCGAGCGCCTGCGCGTTGGCCTCGAGCGTCTCGAGCATGCCCGGCGAGATGTCCGTGCAGGTGGCGGCGCCGATCACGCCGTCCTGCATCAGGTTGAGCGAGAAATAGCCCGTCCCGGCGCCGATCTCGAGCGACCGCGCGAACGGCCCGGGCCGCTCTCCGAGCAGCTTCGTGATCTTCCCGAGCACCTGGTGGCGGCCGATCTCGCCGAACGAGATGCCCCATTTGGCGTCGTAGTCTCCGGCCGCCACGTCGTGGTAGCGGCGGTTGACGTCGAGGATCTGATCGGGCGCTGCGGGGGCGGCCATCGGCGCCGAGAGTCTAGGACCGCAGCCGACCCGCCGCCTCGGTCGCCGCGCGCAGGCGCCGCCCGTGCGCGGCCGTCGGCAGGCGATCGAGGCGCCATTTCCACGCGCCGGCGGCGGTCCCGGGCATGTTCATGCGCGCCTCAGAGCCGAGGCCGAGGACGTCCTGCGCCTGCACCATCGCGACCATTGCCGGCGAGGCGAAGGCCAGCCGGATCAGCGACCAGTGGGACTCGCGCTCGCGCACGCCGTAGCGTGCGATCTCGGCGTCGACCTCGGCGCGCACCGCCGGATCGAGCGAGTCGTACCAGCCGCGGACCGTGTCGTGGTCGTGCGTGCCGGTGTACACGAAGCGGTGCTCGACGTGGTGGCGTGGCCGGTGCGGCGAGTCCTCCTCGCCGGGCGTGAAGCCGAACTGGAGGACCACCATGCCCGGGAACCCGAGCGCGTCGCGCAGGCGCTCGACCCCCGGCGTGATCACGCCGAGGTCCTCGGCGATCACCGGCAGATCGCGCGCCAGGTCGCGCGCCGCGGCGTCGAACGGCGCCCGCCCCGGTCCGCGCCGCCAGCGGCCGGACAGCGCGTGGCGAGCGCCGCGCGGCACCGCCCAGTACGCCACGAAGCCGCGGAAGTGGTCGATCCGGGCGACGTCGTAGAGCTCGAACGTGCGCCGCAGCCGCTCGGTCCACCAGCGGTAGTGACGGCGCTGGAGGGCGGGCCAGTCGTACAGCGGGTTGCCCCACAGCTGGCCCTTGTCGGTGTAGGCGTCCGGCGGCGTGCCCGCGACCGCGTCGTCGGTGAACAGCTCCGGATGCGCGCGGTGGTCGACCGAGCCGGGCGCGACGTAGATCGGCACGTCGCCGATCAGCCGCACCGCGCTCGCCTCGGCGTGCTCGCGCAGCGCGGCCCACTCGCGGTCGAACCGCACCTGGTCGGCGATCGCGCCGCGCGGGCCGAGCCGCGCCCAGTCCTCGATCCAGGCCGCGTTGCGCTCGCGGAAGTCCAGCTCGGCCGCCTTCGGGACCGGCGCGCGCGGGTGCGCCAGCAGGCCCGGCCAGGCCGCGAACGCCGACGCCGACTTGTACGGCGAGCCGTGCCGGTCGGGCGGCCCGAGCGGCAGCATCTGCCACCACGACTGGCCCGCGTCCGCGAGCCAGTCGACGAACGCGTGCGCCTCGCGCCCGAGCCGTCCGGACGGGAGCGAGGTGGGGTGGAGTTGGACGCCGCTGGTACGAGGAAGGTTCATGGAAGGGCGATGCCGGATACTCCCGCTCGGAGTGCCAGCACCCAAGCGCGCAGATCCCCCGGCCAGGACCCTCATCAACTACCCCGCGCCGACGGTCGACGGTGGACGCTACCCGGCCAAGCGTACGGTCGGCGACACGGTTCGCGTCTCCGCGGACATCTTCCGCGACGGCCACGAGATCCTGCGAGCGGTCGTTCGCTACAAGGCGCCCGAGGCCCGCCGCTGGCTCGAGGCGCCGATGCATCCGGTCGACGCCCACGTCAACGGCGTCCGCTGGGAGGGCGAGTTCACGGTCGAGACCCAGGGCCGGTGGGAGTGGACGATCGAGGCCTGGAGCGACATGTTCGGCACCTGGCGCGACGAGCTGCAGCGCAAGCACGCCGCCGGGCAGGACGACCTCGCCGGAGAGCTCTCCGAGGGCGTCGTGATGCTCGAGGATGCCGCCGCCCGCGCAACCGAGGGAGACGACCGCGCGACGATCGAGCGGGCGCTCGACGCGCTGAAGGCGGGAGCAGGCGTGGAGGCCGCGCTCGCGCCCGACCTGCTGGAGGCCATCGAACACGCCGCCGAGCGCCACGGCGCGGCGCGGCTGCCGCAGAGCCTGGCGATCGAGGTCGACCGCGTCCGCGCGCGCTTCTCCTCGTGGTATGAGCTGTTCCCGCGCTCCTGGGGCGGGCTGAAGGCCGTCGAGGCGCACGTCCCGGCGATCGCCGATCTCGGTTTCGACGTGCTCTACCTCCCGCCGATCCACCCGATCGGGCGCAAGAACCGCAAGGGCCGCAACAACGCGCTCACCGCCGGGCCCGACGACCCGGGCTCGCCGTACGCGATCGGCGCCGCGGAGGGCGGCCACGACGCCGTGCATCCCGCGCTCGGCACGCTCGACGACGTGCGCGCCCTCTGCGCCACGGCCCATCAGCACGGGATGGACGTCGCGCTCGACATCGCACTCAACGCGTCCGCCGACCACCCGTGGCTGACCGAGCATCCGGAGTGGTTCCACCGCCGCCCGGACGGCACGATCAAGTACGCCGAGAACCCGCCCAAGAAGTACCAGGACATCTACAACTTCAACTGGGACACGCCGGCGTGGAGGGAGCTGTGGGACGAGTGGCTCCGGGTCATGCTCGTGTGGGTGCAGGCCGGCGTGAAGGTGTTCCGGATCGACAACCCCCACACCAAGCCGTTCCCGTTCTGGGAGTGGCTGATCCGGGAGGTCCACGAGGTCGACCGGGACGTGATCTTCCTCGCCGAGGCGTTCACCCGCCGCGCCGTGATGCGCGAGCTGGGCAAGCTCGGCTTCGAGCAGTCCTACACGTACTTCACGTGGAAGAACTCGCGCTGGGAGCTGACCGAGTACGTCAACGAGCTCGCGTGGGGCCCGGAGAGCGAGTACTTCCGGCCGAACTTCTTCGTCAACACGCCGGACATCCTGCACGCCTACCTCCAGCACGGCGGGCCGCCGGCGTTCGTCGCCCGGCTCGTGCTGGCGGGCACGCTGAGCCCGAGCTACGGGATCTACTCCGGCTACGAGCACTTCGAGAACGTGCCGGTCCGTGAAGGCTCCGAGGAGTACCTGGACTCGGAGAAGTACGAGGTCCGCGAGCGTGCGCTCGACGGTCCGCTGCTCCCCATGATCCGGCGCGTGAACGAGATCCGGCACGAGAACCCGGCGCTGCAGGAGCTCTCCAACGTCCACTTCCTCGAGACCCACAATGACGCCCTCATCGCCTATGCCAAGCGCTCGCCCGGCAACTGCATCATCACCGTCGTCAACCTCGATCCGCACCACGCGCACGAGGGCGTCACGGTGATCCCGGCGCAGCTCGGCATGCCGCCGGTGTTCGCTGTCGAGGACCTCCTGACCGGCGATCACTTCGACTGGCGGATCGGCGCGAACTACGTCCGGCTCGACCCGGCCGGCTCCCAGGCCCACATCTTCCGAGTCATCACGTGAGCCGCAACGACCCCGGGCACTGGTTCGAGGCCGAGCCCCTGTGGTTCAAGACGGCCGTCTTCTACGAGATCCACACGCGCGCGTTCTTCGACGCCAACGGCGACGGGTCCGGTGACTTCCGCGGCCTGATCGAGAAGCTCGACTACCTCCAATGGCTGGGCGTCGACGTGATCTGGCTGCTGCCGTTCTACAAGTCGCCGCTGCGCGACGGCGGCTACGACATCTCGGACTTCTTCACGATCCAGCCCGACTACGGCACGGTCGACGACGTCCGCGACTTCATCGAGGCCGCCCACCAGCGCGGCATCCGCGTGATCGCCGACCTGGTGATGAACCACACGTCGAGCGACCACCCGTGGTTCCAGGAGTCGCGCTCGAGCGCCGACAACCCGAAGCGCGACTGGTACGTGTGGTCCGACACCGTGCACAAGTACGAGGAAGCGCGGATCATCTTCACCGACACCGAGTCGTCGAACTGGACCTGGGACGACGACGCGGGCGCGTACTACTGGCACCGGTTCTTCTCCCACCAGCCCGACCTGAACTTCGACAGCGTCGAGGTCCAGGAGGCGATGCTCGAGGTCCTGCGCTTCTGGCTCGACCTCGGTATGGACGGCTTCCGGCTCGACGCGGTGCCGTACCTGTACGAGCGCGACGGCACGAACGGCGAGAACCTGCCGGAGTCGCACGACTACCTCAAGCGCGTCCGCGCGGAGATCGACTCCAAGTACCCGGACCGCGTGCTGCTGGCCGAGGCGAACCAGTGGCCGGCCGACGTCGTCGAGTACTTCGGCGACGGCGACGAGTGCCACATGGCCTTCCACTTCCCCGTGATGCCGCGCATGTTCATGGCGCTGCGCCGCGAGGAGGCCAACCCGATCTACGAGATCCTCGAGCAGACGCCCGACATCCCGGACAACTGCCAGTGGGGCCTGTTCCTGCGCAACCACGACGAGCTCACGCTCGAGATGGTCACCGACGAGGAGCGGGACTACATGTACGGCGAGTACGCCAAGGACCCGCGGATGAAGATCAACGTCGGCATCCGGCGCCGGCTCGCGCCGCTGCTCGACGGCGGCCGCGACGAGATCGAGCTGATGCACGCGATCCTGTTCTCGCTGCCCGGCTCTCCCGTCCTGTACTACGGCGACGAGATCATGATGGGCGACAACGTCTACCTCGGCGACCGCGACGGCGTGCGGACGCCGATGCAGTGGACGAGCGACCGCAACGGCGGCTTCAGCCGCGCCGACTTCGCCCAGCTCTATGCGCCACCGCTGATGGACCCGGTGTACGGCTTCCAGGCCGTCAACGTCGAGGCGCAGCTGCGCACGCCTACGTCGCTGCTGCGGTGGCTGCGCCGGTTCATCTCGCTGCGCAAGGAGCACCCGGTCTTCGGCCTCGGCACCTACGATCCGCTGCAGCCGTCGAACAGCAAGATCTTCGCCCACCTGCGGGTGTACGAGGACGACGTGATGCTGTGCGTGCACAACCTCGCACGCTCGGCGCAGGCGGTCGAGCTGGACCTGTCCGCGTACAAGGGCCGCCGCCCGGTCGAGGTGTTCGGCCGCTCGCGCTTCCCGCGGATCGGCGAGCTGCCGTACCTGCTGACGCTGGCGCCGCGTGGCTTCTACTGGTTCCAGCTGACGGAGGACGACAGTGACGATTGACCTGTCGACCCTCGACGAGGGCGCGCTCCAGGACTGGATCGTCCAGCAGCGCTGGTTCGGGTCAAAGGCGCGCGAGGTGGCCTCGATCGACATCGTCGAGTGCATCCCGCTGCGCGACGAGACGCCGCAGCTCGCGCTCGCGCTGATCGAGGCGCGCTTCGGCGAGGGGACGCACGAGACCTACCAGGTGCCGCTCGGGCTGCGGCCTGTGGAGGAGGGTTGGAACGAGCGGGTGATCGGCAATGCCGGCGACTGGACCGTCTACGACGCGCTCGCCGACCCCGCGGCCGGACGCGAGTTGCTGCATCGGATGCGGCGGTCGTCGGAGGAGACGGTCGAGGAGGGCACGCTGCGGTTCTCGTGGGCCGAGTCGGCGGGCGCGGGGCTCGGCGGGACGGTCGACGTGCGGCCGGTCGGCGTCGAGCAGTCGAACTCGTCCGTGGTGTTCGGCGAGGCGTTGATCCTGAAGGCGTTCCGGCGCGTCGAGCCGGGCGTGAACCCGGAGCTCGAGCTGCTGCGCTTCCTGTCCGAGCGCGAGTTCCCCAACATCGCGCCGCTCGCCGGCTGGTACGAGTTCGAGGGCCGCTTCATCGACGCCACGCTGGGGATCCTGCAGGAGTACCTGGTGGACGCCCGCGACGGGTGGGAGCTCGCGCTGGACGAGATCGCGTCGGACCCGGACGGCTTCCTCGGCCGCCTGCGCGCGCTCGGCGAGGTGACCGGCGAGCTGCACACGGTGCTCGGCTCGGACAGCAGCAGGCAGGACTTCGCGCCCGACCAGCCGAGCCAGGAGGCGCTGTCGCTGCTGACCGCCGACGTCGACGAGCAGATCGAGCGGATCTTCCTCGACCTGCCGGAGAGCGAGGCGGTCGCGCCGATCGCCGGCCGCGGGCAGGACGTGCGCGAGCGGCTGCAGGCGCTGTCGCACATCGGCGCCGGCGGCCGCGTGATCCGCACCCACGGCGACTACCACCTCGGCCAGACCATGCTCACCGACCGCGGCTGGGTGATCCTCGACTTCGAGGGCGAGCCGGCGCGGCCGTTGCCCGAGCGTCGGCTGAAGCGCTCGCCGTTGCGCGACGTGGCGGGGATGCTGCGGTCGTTCTCCTACGTGACCGCCGGCGCGCGGCTGCTGCGCGGGGTCGACGTGCCCGAGGAGTGGGAGGAGCGCGCGCGAACGGCCTTCCTCGAGGGCTACTTCGACCGCGTCGACTCGGGCCTGCTCCCCCCGGGCGAGGCGCCGACCGCGCAGCTGCTGTCCGTGTTCGAGCTCGAGAAGGCCGTCTACGAGCTGCGCTACGAGCTCAACAACCGCCCCGACTGGGTCGGCATCCCGGTCGCCGGGATCCTGCGGCTGCTCGAGAGCGATTGATCAGTCGCCGGGCTGTTCCGGCAGAGCGTGCGACCACAGCTCGGGCTTCGACCACGACTTCGGGCGCGGCTGCACGAGGTACTTGCCCTGTTGGACAGCCTCGACGGCGTCGCGCGCCGGCTCGTACGAGAGGGCGCGTCCCTTGCAGATCTCCGTCAGCGCCCAGTAGATGCTCCGCCCGACCCGGTTGTCGGTCATCTCCTCGGCTCGTTCGCGCAGGACGGGCTCCTTCGAGAGCGCGAACTCCACGTTGATCACGAGGCGCTGGTTGATCGAGTTCAGCGGCTGGCGTGCCAGATCTCGGCACGTGAGGGCGTACGGATTGCGTGCGACTTCCGCGCGGTGGTCGCTCACCGAGACGGTGGGCACGTGGCGCCCGTCACTGCCGCACCCCGACATGGCGACGGCACCGAGAAGGACGGTCAAACAGCCACGCGCGAGCTGAGCTCCCACGCGCCGAAGTCTTCCATCGGTCGCGTGGTCCAGCAACGGAACCAACGCACCACTACGTGCGAGTGTCCTGCGCCAGCCCGAACGGGCTTCCCTCGGAGTCCTTGCAGACCGCCCACGCCTCGCCGGGGTGAACCACGGTGCCGCCGAGCGCCTCGACGCGCTTCAGCGCGGCGGCGACATCGGGGACCGCGAAGTAGGGCAGCGAGAACGAGTCGCCGGGACCGCGTCCGCGCTCATGCACGCCGACCGCCGGGGCGCCGGCGTGCGTCTGCCAGCCCTCGCCCTCTCCCGCTGCGCGCGCCTCCAGCTCTAGCCCAAGGAGCTCCGCCCAGAAGTGGCGGGCGCGCGCCGGATCGTCGGCGGGAAACTCGATCAATGACAGTGGAGAGTCAGGCACCGCCGACACGATAACGGCGCCCGGCGGCAGTGCTCCAGCGCTCTACGCCTTGGACGACTAGCGCGGATTCGGAGTAGCGACGCGCATCGCGAGCATGCGCAGCCGGCGCGTGCGCCGCGGCTCTGCGGGCTCTCTGCGGTTGCTCTGGCTGGCGTTGCGCGCGGCTGCGGCCTCGCGGATGCGGTCGGTGGTGATGAGCTGGGCGACTGTGGCTGTGGGGAACATGCTGGCCTCCTGACGGGGTGGACTCGAGGAGCGTCCCCGACGGCGTTTGGTGTCCGATTGGTGCGCGCTTGGCAGACTTGCCGCATGCCGGCGATCGACGAGCGCCTGGCGCGGCGGCTTGTCGACAGCCAGTTCCCGCAATGGACGCACCTTCCGATCACGCGGGTCGCGATCGATGGGTGGGACAACCGGACCTTCCGCCTCGGCCCCGACATGACCGTGCGGCTGCCCAGCGGCGATTGGTACGCCCTGCAGGTCGAGAAGGAGCAGCGGTGGCTCCCGGTCCTCGCGCCGCAGCTCCCGCTCCCGATCCCGACCCCGGTCGCGCGGGGCGTCCCCGGCGAGGGCTATCCGTACCCCTGGTCGATCTACCGCTGGCTCGACGGCGAGATCGCGAGCGAGGAAGGGATCGAGGACCTGACCGAGTTCGCGACGACGCTGGCGGGCTTCCTCGTCGCGCTCGGTGGCATCGACGCCACCGATGGCCCGGGGCCTGACCGGCACAACTTCTACCGCGGCGGCCCGCTCGCGACGTACGCGGACGAGACCGTCGAGGCGATCGAGGCACTCGGCGACGAGATTCCCGGCGAGGCGGCGCAGCGGGTGTGGGACGACGCGATGGCCGCCACTTGGCACGGTGACCCGGTGTGGTTCCACGGCGACGTCGCGATCGGGAATCTGCTCCTCCGCGACGGCCGGCTGGCAGCCGTGATCGACTTCGGCACCTCCGGCGTCGGTGACCCCGCCTGCGACGTCGTCATCGCCTGGACACTGCTGTTCGGCCCGAGCCGGGAGGCGTTCCGCGCCGCCCTCGGCGTCGATCCCGGCACCTGGTCGCGCGGCCGCGGCTGGGCGCTGTGGAAGTCGCTGATCACGCTCGTCGGGGAACGCGACCCTGAAGCGGCTGCGGCCCGGCGGCGCGAGATCGATCGAGTCCTCGCCGATCATGCTCGCGAGTCGCGCTGATGTCTCAGACAATTCCCAGCCGGCTCTCAGCTCTCCGCCAGCGTGCAACCCGACGATGCCGACATGCCTGAGATCGAAGACCACGACCGCGGACTCTCGTTCGACCTGCCGCGGCTACTGAGCCGCCGCCGCGCGCTCGGCGTGATGAGCGGGTCGATCGTCGCGGCTGCCCTGGCAGCCTGCGGCTCGTCGCCGACCTCAAACGGCTCGGCGGCGACGACGAGCGACTCCTCCGCAGAGATCCCGGACGAGACCGCCGGCCCGTTCCCGGGCGACGGCTCCAACGGGCCGAACGCCCTCACCGAGAGCGGCGTCGTCCGCAGCGACATCACCACCAGCTTCGGTGACGCCTCCGGCGTCGCGGCAGGCGTTCCCACCACGATCGAGATGGCGCTGCTCGACGTCGCCGCGGGCGGCACGCCGCTCGCGGGTGCGGCCGTCTACCTGTGGCACTGCAACATCGACGGCCAGTACTCGATGTACGACGAGGCCATCGCCGGCGAGAACTACCTGCGGGGCGTGCAGCAGAGCGGCAGCGACGGCAATGTCACGTTCAAGAGCGTCTTCCCGGCCGCGTATGCGGGCCGCTGGCCGCACATCCACTTCGAGGTCTACGAGAGCCTCGAGGCCGCCACGTCGGGCGGCTCGAAGCTCAAGACCTCTCAGATCGCCTTGCCGAAGGAGGCCTGCGATCTCGTCTACGCGACCGACGGGTACGCGCAGAGCGTGCAGAGCCTCACCGAGACCTCGCTCGACACCGACATGGTGTTCAGCGACGGCTACGCCAGCCAGCTCGCAACGACGGCCGGCACGCCCGGGAGCGGCATCGCGGTCAGGCTGAACGTCGGCGTCTGATCACACGCGCGTGCCCGCGGCGAGCAGGTACTCCACCTCGAAGCGCGCGCGGTCGGGGGTGCCGCGGTTCCATTCTCCGGAGAACCCCTTCAGCGCCTCGTCGAACTCCGCTTCGCGCCCGGTCCGGCGCGCGTTCGCCTCGACGGTGATGGTCGGGCCGTAGCGCTCCCTGAAGTGGTCGGTGAGGTCGCGCGGGCGGTCGAAGGCCGTGACCTCGAGCACCTCACGCTTCGACGAGCGGAAGTCGACGCGATCGCCGAACAGCTCGCGCAGATGGTCCTCGCTGCCCCACAGCGGCGGCGGCTGCGCACCGGGAGGCGGCGTCGGCGCGAACGGGCCCATCGTCCGGAACAACGAGCCGATCATGCCATCGGGCGTCCAGCTCAGCAGCCCGATCGTGCCTCCGGGACGGCACACGCGGACCAGTTCGTCGGCGGCCGCCTGGTGGTTCGGCGCGAACATCGCGCCGATTGACGACATCACGACGTCGAACGATCCATCCTCGAACGGCAGCTGCTCGGCGTCGGCTTCGACCCACTCGAGCGTGACGCCCTCGGCGTCGGCGCGGCGACGGCCGGCCTCGAACAGCTCGGGCGTGAGGTCACTGGCCGTGACGTCGGCGCCGGTCTGTGCCGCGGGGATCGACGCGTTGCCGGTCCCGGCCGCGACGTCGAGGACGCTCATCCCCGGGGTAATTCCGCAGGCGGCGACGAGCCGGGGCCCGAGCGGTAGGAGCCACGTGTCGACCATCGACGGGTAGTCGCCCGATGCCCACATCGAGCGATGGCGTGATTTCAGTTCTGAGTTCGTAGTGGTGGAAGGCATACGCCAACCGTACGCCTCGCAGGGCCTGCGCGAAATTGCGGAAACCCCTAATCATTGATCGCGACACTAGGCCGGCGCGAGCTCGACACGCGGCGCGACGGTCAGGGGCGGCAGGAAGACATGGATCAGTGGGCCGATCGAAAGCGCGTAGATCAGCGTGCCGGGGCCGATCGTGCCGCCGAGGACGACCCCGACCGCGAGCACACTGACCTCGATCGTGGTGCGGATGATCCGGACCGAGCCGCCGGTGCGGCGGACGAGGCCGGTCATCAGACCATCGCGCGGGCCAGGGCCGAGACCGGCGCCGATGTAGGCGCCGGAGGCGAGGCCGTTGAGACCGACGCCGGCGAGCAGCATCGCCCATCCCACCGGTGCCGAGCCGGCCTCGGGCAGCACGGCGAGCGTGGCGTCGGCGACGACGCCGAGCACGATCACGTTGCTGATCGTGCCGATGCCCGGGCGCTGCCGCAGCGGGATCCAGGCGAGCAGCACGCCGGCGCCGGTGAGGATGACGACGGTGCCGAACGACAGCCCGGTGTGATCCGAGACGCCCTGGTGGAAGACGTCCCACGGATCGAGCCCGAGGCCGGCACGGACCTGCAGGGCGATGCTGACGCCGTAGAGGACGAGGCCGGCGTAGAGCTGCGCAAGCCGGCGGGTGGGGCGGGACATGAGCGACATCGTCGCCTAGATTGGCATTGAAATCCATAGCCACTTCTGAGAATGTGGTCTGCAATGAGTGCGCCTGGACCCGAGCGAGGCATCAATGGTCCGCATCTGGCGCGGATGCTCGGCTCGTGGAGCACGTCGCGGCCGCGCTACACCGCGCTCGCCCGCACGATCCGATTGCTCGTGCTCGACGGGCGGCTGCCACTGCGCACCCGGCTGCCCGGAGAGCGCGAGCTCGCGGAGGCTCTCGGCGTCAGCCGTACCACCGTCGGCGCCGCGTACGCGGCCCTG
This sequence comes from uncultured Solirubrobacteraceae bacterium, assembly GCA_963792385.1. Classification (GTDB taxonomy): domain Bacteria; phylum Actinomycetota; class Thermoleophilia; order Solirubrobacterales; family Solirubrobacteraceae; genus DASSUW01. The sequence continues at coordinate 122,200 of CAWBVZ010000011.1, forward strand.
CGCGACGAGGGATTCCTCGCCAGCCGCCGCGGCGCCGGCAGCTGGACGTGCCTCCCGGCGGACCGCCACACGGCGTCCACCGCCGCCGAAGCACCGGCCGGGGACGACGTGATCGACCTCAGCACCGCGGCCAGCCCGGCGCCGGAGGGCGCGCTGCACCGGGCACTGGCGGCGGCGACGGCCGAGCTCCCGCGCCACCTGCCCGGGCCGGGATACGACATGCTCGGGATGGCCCGGCTGCGCACCGTCATAGCCGAGCACTTCACGCGCCGCGGCGTGCCGACGACGCCGGACCAGGTGTTCGTGACCGCCGGCGCGCAGCACGCGTTCATGCTGCTGCTGCGCGTGCTGGCCGGAGCAGGGGACCGCGTGATGGTCGAGCACCCGACGTACCCGAACGCGCTCGACGCGATCCGCGCGATCGGCGCCCGCGCGGTGCCCGTCGCGATGCTCCCCGGCGGCTGGGACCTCGACATGTGCGCGGCCACGTTGCGGCAGGCGGCGCCGCGGCTCGCGTACCTGATCCCCGACTACCACAATCCGACCGGCCAGATGCTTCCGGCCACCGACCGCGAGCAGCTCGTCGCCCTGGCGCGCGCGACGCGGACGCCGCTCGTGATCGACGAGACGATGGTCGAGCTGGGGCTCGACCCGGACGCGCCGGCGACGCCTCCGATGGCCGCCTACGACCCCGACGGCGAGACCGTGATCACGGCCGGCTCGATGAGCAAGGCGTACTGGGCCGGGCTGCGGATCGGCTGGATCCGCGCCAGTCCGACGCTCGTGCAGCGGCTCGGGCTCGCGCGGGCGAGCGTCGACATGTCGAGCCCGATCGTCGAGCAGCTGATCGCCGCCGAGCTGCTCGACGACGCCGACGCGCTCCTCACCGCGCACCGCGCCGCCCTCCGTAGCCGGCGCGAGGTGCTCGCGGCCGCGCTCGAGGCCGCGCTGCCGGAGTGGCGCTTCGAGCGCCCGCGCGGCGGGCTGTCGCTTTGGGTCGAGCTCGGGGCCCCGCGCAGCAGCGCGCTCGCCGCGGTGGCCGACCGTCACGGCGTGCGCGTCAGCGCCGGCCCGCGGTTCGGCATCGACGGCGCGTTCGAGCGGTTCGTGCGCGTGCCCTACGCGCTGCCCGAGGCCCAGCTCACGACCGCGGTCGAGCGCCTGTCCGTCGCCTGGCGGTCGGTCGCGGACGACGGTGCGGCAGGCACGATGGAACCGCTCTCGATGGTCGCGTAGCGTAAGAGCGATGCCCGCCACGCACACCCTCTTCGCGTTCTGCCTCGTCGCCATCGTGTTCGCCGCCGTCCCGGGCCCGAGCAACATGTTCGTCCTCGCGCGCGGGCTGCAGGGCGGATCGCGGGCGGCGGTCGCCGGTGCCGTGGGCTGTGCGACCGGCGCGTACGCGTACGTCGTCGCGACGGCCGTCGGGCTCGCGGCACTCCTCGCGTCCTCGCACGTGGTGTTCGCGGCGGTCCACTACGCCGGCGCCGCCTACCTGTGCTGGCTCGGGATCGTCGCGCTGCGCTCGCGCGCACCGGAGGAGCCGATCACGGCGGGACCGCGGTCGCCGTGGCGGTCGTACCGCCAGGGCGTCCTCGTCGAGCTCGGCAACCCGAAGGTCGCGCTGTTCTTCCTCGCGCTGTTCCCGCAGTTCATCCACCCGGAAGCCGGTCCGGCCGCGCTGCAGGTGCTCATCCTCGGCACGCTGTTCGTGTCGATCGGGCTGGCGTCGGACTCCGTGTACGCCTTCGGCTCCGGCCGCCTGCGCGCGCTGCTCGCGCGCCGGCCGAAGCTCTACCGTCGCCAGCAGCGCGCAACCGGGCTGGTCTACCTCGGCCTCGGCGGCTGGGCCGCGGCCTCGGGCTCCGACTAGATCCCGGCGACGGCGAACCGGCGCGCGTCCGGTTCGCAGAAGCGCGCCGTGCGCTTGGCCTCGGCACGGATCTCCGCGCGCGCCGCGCGGCGGATCTCGACGTGCGGCGTGACGGTGAGCTGGACGGCGTCGCCGTCGCGCTCGAGCCGCCAGCTCGCGGCGACCCGGCCGTCGACGGTCACCGTCGGATCGCCGCTGAGCGTGAGCTTCAGCGGCCGGACCGCGGGCGGGATGATCCGATCGCGGTCGGCGTAGGCCAGCAGCGGCTGATCCCAGTGCGCGAGCAGGCGCACCGGCAGCGGCGTCGACGCGGGCGGCAGCGGCTGGTCGGGAAGGTCGAGCAGCTCGCTGCCGTGCTCGTCGCGATAGGAGACCGTCGGGACGCGCTCCCACGCGGCGGCGAAGTCGCGCTGGGAAACGCCAGACCAGGCGGCGACGTCGCGGCGGCTGGCGGGGCCGAAGGCGGCGAGGTAGCGGGCGAGCACGAGCGCGGCGGCGTCGGCGGGCTCGGGCCGCGGGCGCGCGTCGACGACGAACAGCGACCGGCGCTTGTCGTTCCAGGACCCGGCGGGCGGGAGCTGCACGAGCGGCAGCAGCATGCGCGCGAAGATCACGGACGTCCACGGCTCGTCGGTCACGCCGTCGTAGCGCCGCACGCGGTCCCGGATCTCGGGATTCGACCGCGGCTCCGCGAACCACTTTGTGAGCTCGGCCGCGACCTTCGCCTCGTCCAGATGCGGGTACGTCTTGCGCCACTTGCGCATCTGCCCTTGGCGGGTGAGCTGGGCGTACGCGGGGTAGTCGGCGTCGGCCGCGACGTGCAGCGTGAGGCGCATGATCGTCGTCTTCACGACGGTGCGAGCGCTGAACGCCGCCTCGAGGTCGTCGCGCGTGAAGCCGTCGAGCCGGGCGGCCAGGGCGACGTAGGGCGCGGGCGAGTGCTGCCCCTGGAGCGGCGTCAGTCGCCGGATCGCCTCAGCCGGAGCGAGCCGCTGCCGCTCGAGCAGCATCTGGCGCGCGGCGAGCGCGGCGGTCAGCTCAGGGCGGGTCAGCGTGCGCACCCGGGGAGCGTAGGCAGGCAAGCCCGGGTGTGCTGAACCGGCGCGCGTATCCAGCGCCGCGAAGGACGCGCACGGCGGCGCCGCCCGAGCGCCGGACGCAGGCGATGTCGACACCGAGGACGCGCAGCGCCTCCGTCACGAACGCCGTGCTCGCGGGCACGCGGCCGCGGGCGCGCGCAACGGACGGGTCGGCGAACCCCTGGAGGTGGACGCGGAGGCGCGGCCGGGCGGCGCGCCGCTGACCAGGGATCCGGCCCAGCGCCCACGTGTAGAAGTCGCGCGGGTCGACGGTGGTGACGCGCGCCGAGATCACCAGCAACGTCCGGCTGGTCGGCTGCGGTGCCAGCACCAGATCTCCCGCCTGCGCCTGCGCGAGGATCGCCCGTGCGTCGGCCAGGTCCCGGGGATCGAGCTTCCACGCCGGCGCCGGCGCGATCGACAACTCCGCCGGCGGCCCGACGTGAACCGCCCACGCGAGCAGCGCCGCACAGAGCGCGACGGCCGGCCACGCCGAGCGGGCGAGACCGGTCGCGATGACACCCACCAACGCGGCGATCGGGACGGCCCAGACCAGGCGCCACAGCGCCTCGCCCACCCCTGTGAGCTCCATGAGGATCGCCGGCACGCCCGGCGACAGCAGCACGCCCACCACCAGCACGACCCCCGCGCTCATCTGCCCGGCCGAACGGCGCCGCAGAAGCGCCGGGCCGACGAGCGCGGCGGCGACGATGACCAGTGCCACCGCGCCGGCAGCGATCGACTCGCGCGCGAGCGCGCCGGAGACCATCTCGCCGTCACGGTTGATGTCCGGGTTGCGCGCGCCGATCGCCAGGCTCACGACACCGGCGAACGCGGGGTAGCCGGCCACGGCCAAGAAGGCGGCGGCCGCACGCCGCGGCGCGCGGAACGCGAGCGGCGCCAGACATCCGCAGGCGATCACCGGCACCACGAAGATCGCGCTGGTGGTGAGCCCGACCGCCGCGACGCCCGCGGCGAAGAGCAGCACGAGCGTCCGGCGTGCCGGTTGCTCGGCGTAGCTGCACAGGAGCGCGAACAGGAGCGGGACCAAGACGGCGACGAAGACGGCCTTTCCCTGCCACAGCCGGGTGACGAAGAACTCACCGACCGTGCGCCGCTCGTCGCACGCGGCGACCAGCAGGAAGATCAGCGCGGTCGACAGCGCGAGCGCCGGCATCGGCACCTCCCACACCCGCAGCAGACGCCACAGCGCGAGCACCGCCAGGACCGTCGCCAGCGGGGTCACGCCGAGATAGACGAGCCCCGGGGCGCTCGTGCCGGCAGCGCGCGCGACGGCGCCCGCCAGCGCCTCGAGCGAGTCCCACGGCGGAGCGAACAGCGCCTGGAACCGCTCGTCCGAGAACAACGTGTCGCGGACCGGGAAGCGGCCGCGCTCGGCGATCCACGTCGCCTGATGGACGTAGTGCGTGTCGTCGGCGTTCGGGTCCACCAGCAGTAGCGACATCACCGCGAGGCCGGCGGCCCACACGGCGGCCGTGACGGCTCCCGAGCCGCCGGAGGCGCGCATGCGCTGCGCACCCCGGCCGGCACAGACGAGCGCGGCACCCGCCGCGACGAGCCAGAGGATCCACACCGGCGCCCACGTCGTCGCCGCGAACGCCGCGATGGCGGCCGCCGCGACGCCCGCGACGGCGTTGACGACGCGCAGCCGCGAGCCCGCGATCGCGCCGACCGGTGGGGCGGCGTGCGCGGCCGGTGCCCGGACGACGAACCACAGGCAGGGCACCACGGCGACGGCCTCGGCGATCGCCGCCGACGTCGTCGAGAAGTGCGCGAGCAGGCAGGCGCCGTAGATCAGCGTCCACGCTCCGAAAGCGAGCACGGCGAAGTCCAGGACTCCGTCGGCCGCGCGCACACCAGCAACCCGGCTCCGGCAGAGCCAGTTCATGGGCCGACCTCCGCTGAGGGGCCGCCGGCGGCCTAGCTCTAGCTAGGCGGGCGGTGCGCGGACCGTATGTCCGCAGCGCCGGGGCCGGAATACCCCAGCGGTATGACCCGGCTCACCCGTCTAACGGGCTCTAGATCGGGGCGAACTCGATCCCGGACAGCTCGCAGAAGCTCTTCCAGTCCGCGCCGCGATGGCCGGGATTCAGGACCTGGTGATGCGGGCCGCCGAGCTGGAGCCAGGCGTTCATGCACTGCCGCACCCCTCCGGCCGGCCGGAACTGGCCGTACGGCATCTCGAGGCTGGGGAGCTCGTCGGTGTCGAGGATCTCTCCCTCGGCGACGACGAGCCGGAAGCGCTCGCCGCCGAGTGCGACGAGCGTGGCCAGTGTCGCCGGCCCGACCGCGTACTGGAACAGGAACGTCGGCGGGTCGTCGAGCCCGCCGATCCCGAGCGGGCGCTTGATCAGGCGGACCGGGCGGTCGGGCCGAGCGAGCCGCCAGTTGCCCTCGCCCATGTGGCTCATCAGGATCGAGTCGGTCGGGAAGTCCATCGCGTACATCTCGGTGAACTGCGTCTCCCCGAGCAGGTTCCGGGCGGCCGACATCAGCGCGGCCGTCAACGCGTCGCCCTCGGCTCCGTAGCCGTAGCCGGCGGCCATCAGCGACGACGCCGCGGCCAGCGGCAGCCGCGCGAAGCGGCCGTCCTCGGCGATCGCGTCGAAGTGGGTCGAGTACGCCTCACAGCCATGCGCGCGCAGCACGCGCTCGATGCCGAGCTGCATGCGCACGCTGTCCTCGCGCTCGATCGCCGACAGACGCGGGTCGACTTCGAAGCGCTCGTCCTCGGAGGCGATCGCGGCTGCGACGTCGTCGTCGCCCGCAGCCGCCGCCGCGCGCACGAGGTCGCCCGGCGCGAGCGCGAGCACCTGCGGCCCGAGCACCCGCAAGAGCGTGTGCACGTCGACCTGGATGTCACCCATCCCGTTCATCGCGTAGCCGAACACGCCCACGCGCAGCGACCGCCAGCGCGTCACCGCGGCCGCCGCCCGCGCCCAGCGCCCGATCGCGTCGCGGAACGAGTCGGCGCGCCAGTCGTCGGTGACCACGTGGAACGCGCGGCCGGCCCGGACCATCGCGTTGGCCGTGTCCTGCGCGCCGTGGATGCCCTGGTTGTACGTCAGGTCCGCCATGTCCCACTCGGCCGTCACCGCCGGGACCGGCTGCACGTTGGCGAGGCAGATCGGGAGCTCGGTCGACGCCAGGAGGCGCGCCACCCGCATCGCCGGCCCGTAGGTGAGCATCACGACGAGCAGGCCGTCGAGGTCGGACGACTCGAGTTCGCGCATCGCCCGCTCGGCGTCCTCGCGGTCCTTCGACGGCGGCGCGACCACCACGTCGGCGACGTCCGCCAGCGCGTCCGCGAGCTCACGCGCGTACGCCGCCTGGCGCTCGGCGATGCCCGGCAGCATGTCGTCGTAGAGGCCCTGCATGATCCCGAGCAGGCCGATGCGGGGCCGCGTCTCATCGAGCGGCACGCGTGTCTTATCGCTGTCCGTAGACGCTCTGGTAGCGGTCATGCAGCGCCTTCACCTCCTCGTCCCCAATACTCGTCACCTCGCCGAGGGCGCGGGCCACGTGCACGGTGTGCGCGACGTCCTCGCACATCACCGCAGCCTTGATCGCGTCGCGCGGCTCTGCCCCCACCGTGAACACGCCGTGGTTGCGCATCAGCACCGCGGTTGAGCGGGACCCGGCGAGCGTTTCGACGACGCCGCGGCCGATCTCCTCGTCGCCGATCAGCGCGAACGGACCAACCGGGATCGGGCCGCCGAACTCGTCGGCCATCGCGGTCAGCACGCAGGGGATCGGCTCTCCGCGCGCCGCCCACGCGGTCGCGTACGTCGAATGCGTGTGGGCGACGCCGCCCACCTCCGGCAGCTGCCGGTAGATGTAGCCGTGCGTCGCGGCGTCGCTGGACGGAGCAAGGTCGCCCTCGACGCGCTCGCCGTACAGGTCGCACACGACCATCGACTCCGGCGTCAGCTCGTCGTACCCGAGCCCGCTCGGCTTGATCACCATCAGGTCCTCGCCGGGGACGCGCGCCGACAGGTTGCCGCTCGTCCACGCCACGAGCCCGTTCCGCGGCAGCTCCGCGTGCAGCGCGCACACCGTCTGGCGCAGGGCGGCGACGTCGGCGCTCACGCGCTGGCCTCGCGCGTGCGCAGCCGGCGGAGGCTGTGCATCAGACCGTTGCCGCCGAAGCGATCGTGCAGGTCGGAGTAGTGCGCATAGAGGTCGTCGTAGGCGGCCGCGCGGTCCTCGTCGGGCACGAACGCGTCGCGCTCGATCTGGCCCATTGCCGCCGAGGCGGCCCGGATGTCGGGATGCACCCCGGCCGCCACCGCCGCGTGCATCGCCGAGCCCAGGGCCGGTCCTTGCTCGGATTCGATCAGGTGGATCCGGCGCCGTGTCACGTCCGCGTAGATCTGCATGAGCACAGGGTTCTTGATCAGCCCGCCGGCCGCGATCAGCTCGAGCACCGGAACGCCCGCGCCCTCGAACGCCTCGATGATCTTGCGCGTCCCGAACGCGGTCGCCTCGAGCAGGGCGCGGTACACGTGCTCCGGCCGCGTCGCCAGTGTGAGGCCGACGACCAGCCCGCTCAGCTCGTGGTCGACGAGGATCGAGCGGTTGCCGTTGTGCCAGTCGAGCACCACGAGCCCGTGCTCGCCGACGCGCTGGCGGTCCGCCAGTTCGGAGAGGTACGCGTGCAGGCTCAGCCCGCGCTCGCGCGCCGCGTCGTGGTAGGCGGGCGGAACCGACTGGTCGACGAACCACGCGAAGATGTCGCCGACGCCACTCTGGCCGGCCTCGTAGCCCCACAGGCCGGGGACGATCCCGCCGTCGACGACGCCGCACATGCCGGGCACCTCGGCGAGCACCTCGCCGTTCATGACGTGGCATGTCGAGGTGCCCATCACGGCGAGCATCTGACCGGGCTCGATCGCCTGCGCGGCCGGTGCCGTCACGTGCGCGTCGACGTTGCCGGTGGCGACCGCGATCCCCTCCGGCAGACCGGTCCAGGCCGCGGCCTCGAGCGGTCAGCGAGCCGGCGCGCGCGCCGAGCGGGGAGAGCGGCCCCTCGAGCTTCTCGACGAAGCCCGCGAAGCGCTCGTCGAGCGCGCGCAGGTAGTCCTCCGACGGCCAGTGACCGTCCTGGTGGATGCCCTTGTAGCCGGCCACACACACGGTCCGGACCTCGCGCCCGCAGAGCTGCCACACGATCCAGTCCGCGCTCTCGATCCAGCGCTCGGTGCGGTCGTAGATCTCCGGATCCTCGTCCAGCACCTGCAGCGCCTTCGCGAACTCCCACTCGGACGAGATCCGGCCGCCGTAGCGGGCCAGCCACGATTCGCCGCGTTCCGCGGCGACCGCGTTGATGCGGTCGGCCTGCGCCTGGGCGGCGTGGTGCTTCCACAGCTTCGCGTACGCGTGCGGCCGCTCGGCGAGATCATCGAGCCGGCACAACGGGGTGCCGTCGCGCAGGGTCGGGAGCGGGGTCGAGGCCGTGAAGTCGGTCGCGATGCCGACGACGTCTTCCGGGGCGATCCCGGCCGCGCGCACCGCGGCCGGCACGGCTTCGCGGAGCGCATCGAGATAGTCCTCGGGATCCTGCAGCGCCCAATCCGGCGGCAGCTCGGCGCCGGTTGCGGCCAGCGTGCGGTCCATCACGCCGTGTGCGTACTCGTGCACGGACGAGCCGAGCTCCGCGCCGTCGCGTGCGCGCACGACCAGCGCCCGCGCCGACAGCGTGCCGAAGTCGACGCCGACCACGCATTGGTCATCGGTCGGCGGGGCCACCGCGCTCAGGCCCCGGCAACGGTTGAGGTGCTCTCGCGCACGATCAGCTCGGGCGTGACCGTCTCGCGCGCGGCCGTCCGCACGCCGGTCTCGATCTGGTCGAGCAGCAGCAGCAGGCTGCGACGGCCCATCTCGTTGAAGTTCTGGCGCACGGTGGTGAGCGGCGGCGTGAAGTACGCGGCCTCCGGGATGTCGTCGAACCCGACGACGCTGATGTCGCCCGGAATCCGGCGGCCGGCCTCGTGCAGCGATCGCAGCAGGCCGAGCGCCATCTGGTCGTTGGCGACGAACACGGCGGTGACGTCGCGGTTGGCGGCCAGCTCCTGGCCGAGCTCGTAGCCGGCCCGCGCGCTCCAGTCGCCGACAAGCACCGGCGGCGCCACGGCTCCGCCGGCTTCGAGCGTGGTGCGCCAACCGTCGACGCGGTCCTGCGCCTCGAGCCAGTCCGGCGGGCCGGAGATGTGCCAGACGGTCCCGTGGCCGAGCTCGAGCAGGTGCGTGGTGGCGAGCCGGGCCCCATCGATCTGGTCGACCGCCACCCGCGGCACGGCGTCGTCCGGGCCCGCCTCGGCGGCGACGACCGGCACGTCTTCGGGCAGGTGCAGCAGCGCCTGCGTCGCCGACTCCTGCGGGGCGATCACGAGGATCCCGTCCACGCCCTGCTCGCGCAGGCGCTCGACGGCGCTGACGACCGACGACGGCGTGAGCGAGCGCAGGCTCACGATGCTCACGAAGTAGCCCGCGTCGTGGGCCGCGCGCTCGATCCCGAACAGGGTCGACGCCGGCCCGTACAGCGTCGTGTCGAAGCTCACGACGCCGAGTGTGCGCGAGCGGCCGGTGACCAGAGCGCGCGCAACCGGGTTCGGACGGTACTCGAGCTTGCGCATCGCGTCCTGGACGCGCTCACGCGTGGCCGACCGAACGTGCGGGCTGTCGTTGATCACGCGCGAGACGGTCTGCAGCGACACACCGGCGAGCTTCGCCACGTCGGCCATCACGACCGCGCGCGGCCGAGGGCTCTTGTTCGCGAGCGGGCTCATGGAATCGGTCGACATTCGTTACAGCATCTCCGATCGCGTGGTCGCGACCGGCGCCTCGCGCATGCTAGCGCTCACAGGAATACGGTCAAGTCCCCATGGATGGCTTGACGCCTTGACCGTTAGCGCTAACATCCGGCGATCCGGCGCAGGGTAACGCGGGAGCGATGAGGGAGAGATGTGGGGCATCTGTGTTAGCGCTAACACAGCGAGTCGGCGTGCGCTGGTCTCGTTGTTCGCAGCGGCGGTCGTCGGCCTCGCCGGCGGCTCCCAGACGGCCTTTGCCGACTACCAGCCGGGGATGCCGCCGAACATCGATCCGGGTGACGCGCCGTTCGGCGGATCGCCCATGCCCGTCCCGCCCGAGCCCGGGGCGGCCGACCCGGCGGCGAGCCGCCTGGAGGCGATCTACGACGCCGATCGAAGCGGCGGCGGCACGTCGTTCTGGTTCGACCGCGTGCTCGAGCGCCCGTTCCTCAGCAACCAGGACACCTACCTCTACACGCGCGGCCGCGCGCTGTACATGAACAGCCACACGACCGGAACGCTCGGGTTCGCGGGCGGCTACGCCTACCGCGAGCGGCCGACCGGCAGCAACCAGAGCCTGTTCACGGTCGCCGTGCAGGGTGCGACGCTCGCCGAGACGACGGCGCAGCGGCGTCAGTACCCGAGCCACTGGTCGAGCGTCCACACGGCGGCCGGTCTCAGCGTCGCCCAGCGCAAGTTCATCACGTACAACAACGTCGCCGTCACGCTGCTCACGCTCACGAACACCGGCGCCGAGCCGGCGACGAGCACGGTGACCGCGAGCTCGCCGATCGCGACGGTGCCGGCGACGCTCGGCTCGGAGCTGACCGGCACCGTCACGGCGCGCTACGGCCTGACGGTGCTCACGCCACGGCTTTCTGGCGACGGCTTCACGGTCAGCGGGACCGCGCTGACGCGGTCGATCGCGCTCGACCCCGGCCAGTCGACCACCTTCAAGGTGCAGCTGGGCGTCACGACGAAGGAGCTGCCCGGGTCGAACGCCGACTATGAGCGGTATCGCGACTACGACGCCGAGACCGCGTTCGCGACGCACGTGCGCGAGTACAACCGCTGGTGGGTCGACAACGTCCCGTACATCGATGTGCCGGACCAGAACGTCAAGAAGATGTCCTACTACCGGACGTTCCTCAACCGGTTCAACTACGTCGATGCGGACATCCCCGGGAACGACTTCCAGTTCCCGGTCTCGATCGAGGGCGTGCTGGGTTACAACAACGCGATCCAGCTGACCCAGCCGATGCACATGCAGGACCTGAAGTACTTCAGGGACCCGCTGTACTCATACGGCGACTGGGTGTCATCGGGTGAGACGTCGAAGTGCACGGCGTTCACCGACAACCCGGGCAACACCGCCAACTGGAACAACACGTACGAGCAGTACATCGCCCGCGAGGCGTGGAACAGCTACAAGGTGCACGGGGGCGATCGTGGCGTGATCGAGCGGTTCGCGCGCTACGCCGAGTGCGACGTCAAGGGCCAGCTGGCCAAGTACGACGGCAACGGCAACCACCTGATCGCCTACGGGTCCGGGGCGCTCACCGGCAACGACGCCGACGCGGTCGCGCTCGCCTTCTACGGCGGCCCGCAGGACCGGACCGAGAGCGCGTTCTGGTACTCGGGCGCGAAGGCCGCCGCCGACGCGTATGAGCTGCTCGGCAACAGCGCCAAGGCGGCCGAGATGAACGGCATCGCCGAGGACATCAAGCAGTCGATCCTCACGCTCCTGTGGGACGACAAGCTCGAGCCCGACCCCGGCTCGGCCGAGGTCGGCAGGGTCCCCGGCCAGTTCGGGAACGCGGTGCGGCTCGGCGACGTCGCCCAGTTCGTCTCGCTGCCCAACGGCATCGTCGCCGGCCTGAACGATTTCACGATCGGGACCTGGGTGAACCCGGCGCAGGTCAACACGTGGTCGCGGGTGTTCGACTTCGGCACTGGGACCACGGTCAACATGTTCCTGACCGTGAGCGCGGGCACCGCGCCGCGGTTCGCGATCACGACGGGCGGCGGCGGAGCGGCCGAGCAGGTGATCAGCGCCACGTCGCCGCTGGCGGCAGGCCAGTGGACGCATCTCGCGGTCTCGCTGAACGGGAACGTCGGCCGTCTGTACGTCAACGGCGTCGAGGTCGGGACGAACCCGAACATGACGCTGCGGCCGTCGAGCCTCGGCCCGACCTCGCAGAACTGGATCGGCCGCTCCCAGTACGGCGACCCGAACCTGAACGGCACCGTCGACGACTTCCAGATCTACGATCGCGCACTGAGCGCGGACGAGATCTTGGCGCTCGGCGGCGCCGGCGCCCAGCGCGGCGCCGGGAATGTCGCCTCGTACCGCTTCGACGAGGCGAGCGGGCCGACGGCGGTCGACTCATCCGGCAACGGGCGTGACGGCACGGTGGGCGTCCAGACGTCGACCGCCGAGGGCAAGGTGTTCAAGCAGCGCGACGTCGCCCGCGACGTGCTGGTCCCGTGGAAGGACCAGCAGAACTTCTCGCCGTTCACCGAAGGCGTCGTCCCGAGCACGGACAAGTACAAGATCGCGTTGCGGTTCTACGCCGATCGCAGCGAGTTCCCGATCATGCCGTCCTACACCGCCAATCAGCGCGACAAGGCGGAGGCGGCGGCGGCGGGCAAGCCGGGCAGCAACAACTTCTCGAACATCAACTCGACGCTGCAGGCGCAGCTGTACGCGAAGGCGCTGCGCTCCTATCCGACCGACTACGTCACGCCGGACATGTACCGGAAGCTGCTCGAGTGGGTGACGTGGACGGAGTACGTGAACGGTGACAACCGGTACCCCGACAACAACGAGTTCTTCTTCAACTGGAACCCGACGACGCACACGCTCGGGCGGTCGGGCATCCACCACAACATCCTCGGCGCGTACAACTTCATGATCATCGACGACATCGCCGGCGTGCGACCGCGCCTGGACGATGTGGTCGAGCTGTGGCCGATCGACGTCGGCTACGACCACTTCACCGTCAACAACCTCAGCTACCACGGCTCGGACCTGACGGTGGTGTGGGACAAGCCGGGCGACGGCACGCGGCACTACGGCGACACGCCGGAGGGCTACTCCGTGTACGTCGACGGCCGGCGCGTGTTCACCGTCGACGACCTCGCGCACGTGACATGGGACGCGCGAACGGGCGCCGTCGACGTGCTCGACGGCAGCGACACGGCGGTTCTGTTCGCGGCGGGCGGGGCGCTCGACAACGCCACCGACGTTGGCTTCGCCGGCAACGCGCGGCTGGTCGACATGTTCCAGAAGGCGGGCGTCGACCTCAGCGAGCAGACCGCCGCGGCGGTCAACCTCGCCGAGGGCCGGTCCGCCACGGCGTCGTTCACGACGACCGCGCCGGCGCTGCAGGCGACGGCGCCGGCCAACGCCGTCGACGGCGCGACGACCAGCGGCCTGCCGGTCCAATCCGGCAGCTACATGGCCCGCAACCCGATCTGGGGGACGCTCGGGTCGCCGAACGACGAGGACTGGCTCGAGGTCGACCTCGGCTCGCCGAAGCGGGTCAACGTGGCCAAGCTCTACTTCTACTCGAACAAGAACTTCGGCGTCGGCGGGAACACCTACCGGGAGCCGGCCTCCTATGTGGTGCAGTACCACGACGGGTCGGGCTGGGTCGACGTGCCGCAGCAGACGCGGCGGCCCGCGTCGGCGGCGCCGAACTACAACCGGGTCGACTTCCCGCCGGTCACGGCGCAGCGCGTCCGCGTGCTCGTGCGGCCGACGAGCGGGTTCGGGGTCGGCGTCAAAGAGCTCCAGCTGTTCGACACGATCCCGCTGGTCGACCACGACCCGCCGGTGACCACAGCTGCGCTCAGCCCGGCGCAGCCACAGGGAGACGGCTGGTACCGCAGCCCGGTCACGGTCACGCTGACGGCGACCGACGGCGATGGCGCCGTCGCCGGCGTGGCCACGACCGAGTACGCGATCGACGGCGGCGCGTGGCAGGCCTACTCCGGCCCGTTCGCGGTCGCCGGCTTCGGCGCGCACACGGTCGCCTACCGGTCGACCGACGCGGTGGGCAACGTCGAGACGCCGAAGCAGGTGACGTTCCAGATCGCCGCGTTCACGGACGTGCCCGGCACGGTGGGCGGGACCGTGCCGGGCGCGCTCGCGCTGTCACTCGGCAGCCCGTCGTCGGATCTCGGGACGTTCACCCCGGGCGTGGCGCGGGACTACGGGACGACGTTGGCCGCGAACGTGGTCTCGACGGCCGGCACGGCGACGCTGACCGTGCACGACCCGAGCTCCGCGGCGACCGGGCGGCTGGTCAACGGCGCGTTCGCGCTGCGTGACCCGCTGCGGGCACGGCTCGCGCCGGCCGGTGCGTTCGCGCCGATCGGGGGCGTCGCCGATCGGCTCGTGCTGCGGGAGTACGCGGCTCCCGTCAGCAACGACGCCCTGACGATCGAGCTGCGGCAGTCGATCGGAGCCACCGAGCCGCTGCGCACCGGCAGATACAGCAAGGAACTGACATTCACGTTGTCGACGACGACGCCGTGACGATCGTGTCCGACCCGCACTAGGAGGAGGAGTTCCTGTGATCACAACCCACCCATGGCGCGGAGCGGCGGTCTTGGCGGCGAGCCTCGTCTTCGCACTCGCGTCGGGCTGCGGAGGCGACTCCGACTCGGAGTCCACCGGCGCCGCCAAGACCGGGTCGGCCGACGACGGCACGACCGTCACGATGTGGACCCGGGCGGCGACGCAGACGCAGAGCGAACGGCTCGTCAAGGCCTACAACGCCAGCCACAAGAACCAGGTCGAGCTGACCGTCATCCCGACGGACAACTATCAGGCGCGGGTCGCCGCGGCGGCCGGCGGCAAGAACCTGCCCGACGTGTTTGCCTCGGACGTCATCTACGCGCCCAACTACACCTCCCAGGGCCTCTACCTCGACATCACCGACCGGATCGACGCGCTCGACTTCAAGGACAGCCTGGCGCCTGCGCACATGCGGCTCGGCACGTACGAGGACGCCAAGTACACCGTCCCGCACACGCTCGACCTGTCGGTGCTCTTCTGGAACAAGAAGCTCTACAAGCAGGCCGGCCTGGATCCCGAGAAGCCGCCGACCACGCTGAACGAGATGGCCGAGCAGGCGCGCACGATCCGCGAGAAGATCGGCGGCAAGACGTACGGCACGTTCTTCGGCGGCAACTGCCCCGGCTGCTTCGTATTCACCTTCTGGCCGTCGGTGTGGGCCGCGGGCGGCGACATCATGAACGAGGATGGGACGGAGAGCACGATCGACGACCCGAACATGGCCGCGACGTTCAAGCTCTACAACGACCTGGTCAGCGCCGACGTCGTCTACCCGGGTTACAAGACCGAGGCCGGGCCGACGTGGACCGGGTTCTTCGGCAAGGGACACATCGGCGTCATGCCGATGCCCTCGACCACGCTCGGCCTGATGCCCAAGGACATGGACATCGGCGTCGCGCCGATCCCCGGGCCTGACGGCGGCGAGTCGACGTTCGTCGGCGGCGACGTCGTCGGCATCGCTTCGACGACCGACAAGGCCGACGCGGCATGGGACTTCGTGGCCTGGACGCTGTCGGAGGAAGCGCAGGTGGAGATCCTGGCGAAGAACAAGGACGTCGTCGGACGCACCGACCTGGCGAACAACGAGTACTCGTCCGCGGACCCGCGGGTCGTGACCATCAACGAGCTCGTGGCCAAGGGCGAGACGCCGTACTCCCTGAACTTCGGGGCCACCTACAACGACCCGACCGGGCCGTGGCTGAAGGTGGCGCGGGACGCCGTCTTCGGCACCGATGTCGAGGGGGCGCTCTCGAGCGGCAAGGAGTCGATCACGGCCTCACTCGCGCAGCAGTGACGGCCGGAGGGGCAGCGTGACCACGCGCACGATCGACGCGGTGGTCACGCGCGCCCCTGCGCGCCGGACCCTGGCGCAGAAGCGGAGCCTGATGGGCATCGCCTATGCGGCGCCGACGGCGGTGATCGTCACCGTCTTCTTCCTGGTGCCGCTGGCGGTGGTCATCTGGATGTCGATGAACCGGTGGCGGATCCTGGGCTCGCCAGAGTTCAACTTCCCCGACAACTACTCGAAGATCCCGGACAACCAGCTGTTCCTGGACTCCGTGACGTTCACGCTCAAGTACACCGCGATCGTCACGATCGTGCTGTCGGGCGTGGCGCTGGG
Organism: uncultured Solirubrobacteraceae bacterium; assembly: GCA_963792385.1. Classification (GTDB taxonomy): domain Bacteria; phylum Actinomycetota; class Thermoleophilia; order Solirubrobacterales; family Solirubrobacteraceae; genus DASSUW01. Next base: position 138,191 of record CAWBVZ010000011.1, read on the forward strand.
GCTGGCGCTGCTCGTCCAGCACCCGCGTCCCGGCGTCGGGTTCTTCCGGATGGCCTACTTCCTGCCCGGCGCGGTCGGCTTCGCCGCCGCGTCGCTGCTGTTCTACGGCTTCTACAGCCAGAGCTCGCCGCTCGACAGCGTGCTGCAGAGCCTGGGGATCCTCGACGAGCCGGTCAACTGGCTCGGCACGCCGAACATGGCGCTGTTCTCCACGATCTCGATGGTCATCTGGCGGTTCGCCGGGTTCAACATGCTGATCCTGCTGACCGGGCTGCAGTCGATCCCGACCGACGTCTATGAGGCCGCACGTTCGGACGGCGCCAGCCGGTGGCAGATGTTCCGGTACATCACGGTGCCGCTGCTGCGGCCCACGATCGCGCTGATGCTGGTGCTGAGCATCACCGGCTCGCTGCTGGCCTTCGACCAGTTCTTCATCCTCACCCGCGGCGGGCCGGACGGCAGCACGGTGAGCATGGTGATGGTGATCTATCGCGAGGGGTTCACGCGCTTCGACCTCGGCTCCGCGGCGGCGATCTCGGTGCTGCTGCTGATCGTGCTCGTGGCGCTGAACGTCCTTCAGCTGCGCGTCCTCGGGAGGGAGCGATGAGACCGTCCAGGGCCGGTCACGCCGGCTACTACACGACGTCGGCCGCGCTCGCCGTCCTGTTCCTGCTCCCGCTGTTGTGGAGCGGCTACTCGTCGTTCGAGGGCGAGGCGGGCAGCGGGCAGGAGAGCGGGTTCGGGTTCGGCAACTACACGCGCATGGCCGACTACGGCGAGGGCCTGTGGACGTACCTCTTCAACACGGCCGCCGTCTCGCTGATGACCGTCGCCGGGACGCTGTTCGTGTCGGCGCTCGGCGGATACGCGTTCGCCCGCTTCCGCTTCCCCGGCAAGAACCTGCTGTTCCTCGCGACGCTCGCGATCCTGATGGTCCCGTACGCGACGATCCTGATCCCGCTGTACGTCGTGCTCGGGCACCTGGGGCTGCAGAACTCGCTGGTCGGCCTCAGCCTCGTGCTGATCATGTTCCAGCTCCCGTTCGCGATCTTCATGATGCGCAACTCGTTCGAGGCGATCCCGCGCGAGCTCGAGGAGGCGGCGCTCGTCGACGGTTGCACGACCTTCTCGGCGCTGCGGCGGATCCTGCTGCGTGCCGTGCGCCCAGGGCTGATCACCGTCGGCCTGTTCGCGTTCCTGGCGTCCTGGAACGACTTCTTCGCACCGCTGATCCTGCTCAGCGACGGTGACAAGTTCACGCTGCCGGTCGCGGTCGTGGCGATGCGCGAGCGCTCGTTCGGCGCGATCGACTACGGCGCGCTCGAGGCCGGCGTGATGGTGATGGCGCTGCCGTGCGTGATCCTGTTCCTGGTCCTCCAGCGCCACTACGTACAAGGGTTCACGACTGGAGCACTCCGTGGCTGAGAACTGGGGCCGGCCGGTCGTCCCGGCGCGTGGTGAGCTGCAGCCGCTGGGGATCGGCGACGTGCGGCTCGAGGGCGGGTTCTGGGGCGACCGCCAGACGCTCAACGCGAACGTCATGCTGCCGCACTGCTTCGCGTGGGAGGACCGTCTCGGCTGGATCGACAACTTCCGCGATCCGCGCGCCGAGCGCGGGCGCGAGTTCGCGGACTCCGACGTCTACAAGCTCGTCGAGGGCATGGCATGGGAGGTCGGGCGCAGCGGCGACGAGGGCCTCGACCGCCTGATCGGGGAGATCGCCGCGAAGGTCGGCGAGGCGCAGGAGGGCGACGGCTACCTGAACACGCGCTTCGGCCACCGCGGGATGGAGCGGCGGTACACGGATCTCGAGTGGGGCCACGAGCTGTACTGCTACGGCCACCTGATCCAGGCCGCGGTCGCGCGCCTGCGCACGCGCGGCGAGGACCGGTTGGTCGAGATCGCCCGCCGGGCGGCGGACCACGTGTGCGACGCCTTCGGGCCCGACGGCAACCAGGGTGTGTGCGGCCATCCCGAGGTCGAGATGGCGCTCGTCGAGCTCTATCGCGCCACCGGGGAGGAGCGCTACCTCGAGCAGGCGCGGCTGTTCGTCGAGCGGCGCGGCCGGCCGGCGTTGGCGGACATCGAGCGCGGGCGAGCGTACTTCCAGGACGACATGCCGATCCGCGATGCGGACGCCTTCCGCGGGCACGCGGTGCGCGCGCTGTACCTGGCGAGTGCGGCCGTCGACGTTGCGGTCGAGGCGGGTGACGACGAGCTGCTCTCCGCGATCGAGCGCCAGTGGGAGCGGACGATCGCGCGGCGCACCTACCTGACGGGCGGGATGGGGTCGCGCCACAGCGACGAGTCGTTCGGCGAGGACTACGAGCTACCGCCGGACCGCGCGTACTCGGAGACGTGCGCCGGCGTCGCGTCGGTGATGCTCGCCTGGCGTCTGCTGCTCGCCACCGGCGACGTGCGCTACGCCGACCTCGCCGAGCGCACGCTGTACAACGTCGTCGCGACCTCGCCGGCGCTCGACGGCTCCGGGTTCTTCTACGCCAACCCGCTCCACCAACGTGTCCCGGGCGATGCGCCCGAGCCGGACGCCGAGAGCCCGCGCGCCTCCTCGAGTCTGCGCGCGCCGTGGTTCTCGGTCTCGTGCTGCCCGACGAACGTCGGCCGCACGCTGGCGAGCCTGGGTGCGTACGTGGCGACCGTCGACGACGGCGGGCTGCAGATCCACCAGCTCGCCTCCTGCACGGTGCGGACCACCCTGCCGGACGGGCGCAGCGTGGGGCTACGGATCCAGACGGACTACCCGTGGTCCGGCGACGTCACGATCCGCGTCGAGCACACCGACGGCGGCCCGTGGCAATTGAGCCTGCGCGTGCCGGACTGGGCGGGCGAGGCGGTGCTGGTGGATCGCGGGCGGCAGCGCCCGGTGCGGTCCGGCTACGCCGTGCTCGCTGCCGACTGGCGCGAAGGCGACGAGGTCCGGCTCGAGCTGCCCGTGGCCCCGCGCTGGACGCGTCCGGAGCCGCACGTCGACGCGATCCGCGGGTGCGTTGCGCTCGAGCGCGGTCCGCTCGTCTACTGCCTCGAGTCGACCGACCAGGAGGCGGACGTCTCGCTCGCCGACGTGCTCGCGCAGCCGACGGAGGAGCTCTCGCAACGCGACGCTCCCGAAGCGCTCGGCGGTGCCGTGGTCGTGCAGGGGGCGGGGAAGCGGCTCGCCGGAACGCCGACGCCGCTGACGTTCATCCCCTACCACGCATGGGGAAACCGTGGGCTCGCGACCATGCGGGTCTGGGTTCCCGAGGCCTAGGCCTCCATGTAGAGCAGCTCCCAGACGTGACCGTCCGGGTCCTGGAAGCTCCCGCCGTGCATCGGGCCCTCGTTCATGGCCGGCTTCCACGGCTTGCCGCCGGCAGCAATCGCCTTCGCGATCGTCGCGTCGATCTCTTCCTTGTTGTCAACCGACAGGCAGGTGATCGTCTCCGTCGTGCTCGAGGCGTCGGCGATCTCGTCGTTGATGAAGTCCTTGAAGCGGTCTTCCGTGAGGAGCATCACGAAGATGTTGTCGTCGATGACCATGCACGCCGCGCGATCGTCGGAGTAGTCGGCATTGAACGCATAGCCGAGCTCGGTCCAGAACGCCATCGAAGCGCTCAGGTTCTTGACCGGCAGGTTCACGAAGATCATCCGCATCGCAGCCTCCTCCTTGTCTGGGCCCTGCACTTTCGCAGGCGTCCAGACGTACTGCGGCTACAGGAGGTCGCCCTCGTTGCCCGGGCGCTTGAACTGCCGGTCCACGTCGTAGTGCTCGCTTCGCGCCGACGATGAACACGATGTCCCAGGTCCCCAAGGCGATGAGCGCGGTGGCCATGACGCGACACTACGCCCCATTGCGCAGACTTTGCCAGTAATAGAGGGACTTCACGCCCGCGGGCAGGCGACACCCTCGATCTGGCCCTCGCGGCCGCCGACGAGGACGGTGTCGATCCGGCCGGCGGGAATCGTCACGATCCGCCGCGGGTGGCGATTGGAGAGGTCGCCCAGGTACGTCCGATTCGCGCTCTCGCCGATCATGACGCCGACCACCTCGCCGCCGCCGGCGAGGCACACCTTGGCCGGGAACGGCGCCTTGGCGATCAGGTACACGCCGATCGCCAGGTAGACGACCAGAAACGCGATCGCCGCTCTGGTAACCGCGCGGCGTCGCGGCTGCCGCCGAGACGCGAAAACCACCGCGCCGCCCACCAGCACGGCCGGGACGACGATCTGCAGGCCGACCGAGATCAGGAACTCCCGCGGCAGTTGCGGCACGGCGGTCGTCGAAGGGAGCCGACGCAGCCCGAGCCGGAGCATCAAGACCAACGCGCCCGTCCCGTAGACCAGCGCAGCCCCGACGGCGGCGACCCCGGCAACGCCGCCGAACGTGTTCAGCAGGCGGGTGTACGAACCCTCGGTCGGCACGGGCACATCAGGCCAGCGGCAACGGCGCGCCGCGCTCGGCTTCCGGGCGCGGGCCGAAGATGCGGCGGTCCGCCTCCTCGATCGCGACGTCGTTGATGCTCGCCTCGCGGCGGCGCATGTAGCCCTCGGCGTCGAACTCCCAGTTCTCGTTGCCGTAGCTGCGCCACCACTGGCCGGAGGCGTCCCGGCTCTCGTATTGGAAGCGCACGCCGATCCGGTTGTCCGTGAAGGCCCACAGGTCCTTTCGCAGCGCGTAATCGAGCTCGCGCTCCCACTTGCGGCGCAGAAACTCGACGATCGCCGGGCGGCCGGTGAGAAACTCGTGCCGGTTGCGCCACTGTGAATCCTCGCTATAGGCGCCGGCCACTCGCTCGGGGTCGCGCGAGTTCCACGCGTCCTCGGCGGCTTGGACCTTCTGGCGGGCGGTCTCCTCGGTGAAGGGGGGTACGGGCGGTCGCATGGATCGAAGCATCGCAGCGTTACGCGCCACCGCGCCTGGGTAGGCACACTTCCGTCCATGGCTCTTGCCGCCGCTCCCGACTTCGAGCGCCTCGTCCGGCGCGAGCACTCCGGCCCGCACGACATCCTCGGTGCGCATTCTGCGGACGGCGGCGTCGTGATCCGGGCATTCCGCCCCTCCGCGGCGGGCGTCCGCGCGATCACCGAGGGCGGCGATGCGGTCGAGCTCAAGCGCATCCATCCCGGCGGTGTGTTCGAGGGTGTGCTGAAGGGCGGCGAGCTGCCGCTCTCCTACAAGCTCGAGGTCGACTACGGCGAGTCGGGGACGATCACGATCGAAGATCCGTACCGCTTCCTGCCGACGGTCGGCGAGCTCGACGTGCACCTGCTCGGCGAGGGTCGCCATGAGGAGCTGTGGACGCGTCTCGGCGCGCACGTGCGCGAGATCGACGGCGTCCGCGGGACCGCGTTCAGCGTGTGGGCGCCGGCCGCCCGTGCGGTGTCGGTGGTCGGCGACTTCAACTTCTGGGACGGCCGCATCCACCCGATGCGCGCGATGGGCCCGTCCGGCGTCTGGGAGCTGTTCCTCCCCGGCGTCGTCGGCGGCGCGCACTACAAGTACGAGATCCTCGCGCCCGACGGCGAGATCCGGCTGAAGGCCGATCCGCTCGCGTTCGAGACCGAGGTGCCGCCCAAGACCGCGTCGGTCGTCCACGAGCCGATGCACGAATGGGCCGACGCGGAGTGGCTGGCCGAGCGCCGCAAGTCGTCCGCGCTCGAGGGCCCGATGTCGGTCTACGAGGTCCACCTCGGCTCGTGGCGGCTGAACCCGCTCGAGGGCAACCGCTCGCTGACCTACCTCGAGATGGCCGACGAGCTCGCCGCGTATGTGCTCGACATGGGCTTCACGCACATCGAGCTGCTGCCGGTGATGGCCCACCCATTCACCGGCTCCTGGGGCTACCAGGTGAGCGGCTACTTCGCGCCGACGCCGCGCTACGGCTCGCCGGACGACTTCCGCGAGTTCGTCGACCGCCTGCACCAGAAGGGGCTCGGCGTGATCCTCGACTGGGTGCCGGCCCACTTCCCGCGCGACGACTTCGCGCTCGCCCGCTTCGACGGGACCGCGCTGTACGAGCACGCGGACCCGCGCCGCGGTGCGCACCCCGACTGGGGCACGCTGGTCTTCAACTACGGCCGCCACGAGGTCCGCAACTTCCTCGTCGCCAACGCCCTGTTCTGGCTGCGCGAGTACCACACGGACGGCATCCGGGTCGACGCGGTCGCGTCGATGCTGTACCTGGACTACTCCCGCGAGGAGGGCCAGTGGGTGCCGAACCAGTACGGCGGCAACGAGGACCTCGACGCGGTCGACTTCCTGAAGGAGCTCAACGAGGTGTTGTACGGCCGCGAGCCGGGCGTGATCTCGGCGGCGGAGGAGTCGACGGCGTGGCCGGGCGTCTCGCGGCCGACGTACCTCGGCGGTCTCGGCTTCGGCTTCAAGTGGAACATGGGCTGGATGCACGACACGCTGGCGTACTTCCAGCAGGACCCCGTGTACCGGCGCTGGCACCACCACGAGCTGACCTTCAGCCTCGTCTACGCGTTCACCGAGAACTTCATCCTGCCGCTGTCGCACGACGAGGTCGTGCACGGCAAGGGCTCGCTGCTGAGCAAGATGCCGGGCGACAAGTGGCAGAAGCTCGCGAACCTGCGGTCGCTGTACGCCTACATGTGGGCGCACCCCGGCAAGAAGCTCCTGTTCATGGGCTGCGAGTTCGCTCAGGAGGCCGAGTGGAGCCACGAGCGCTCGCTCGACTGGCACCTGCTCGAGGATCCCCAGCACGCCGGCATCCAGTCGCTCGTGCGCGACCTCAACTACGCCTACCGGAACGAGCCCGCGCTGTTCGAGATGGACTTCGAGGGCGAGGGGTTCTGGTGGATCGAGGCCAGCGACGCCGACAGCAACGTGTTCGCGTTCGCGCGCCGGACGCGCGACTCCGAGCGCGTGGTCGTGTACGTCGCGAACCTGTCACCGCTGCCGCGCGAGGGCTACCGCCTCGGCCTGCCGCGCCCGGGTCGCTGGCGCGAGCTCGTCAACACCGACTCGGGGTTCTACGGCGGGTCGGACGTCGGCAACCTCGGCGGCGTCGTGGCCGGCGCCCCGTCGTGGCAGAGCCAGCCCTTCTCGGCCGAGATCAACCTGCCGCCGCTCGGCACCCTCTGGCTCGTCCCGGACGACGAGTGACGTAGGCGGTCCACGAACGTCAACCCCGCTGGGTGGGAGTGTGGGTGTCCGTCGGCGGTCGCGGCAGCGCGGGGTCGTCGGTGGTCGAATAGCGACCACAAACAACCCCGCCCAGGTCGATGGGGTTATCTAGTCGCGCATAGCGCGACTCAACAACCCCGGCCCGGAGGATCCCCGTTCCCTACCCCGCGCAGTTGACGTTCGCTGCGCTGGGCGCGCCGCTCAGTGCCGCCGCGCCGGACGGCGGCTGACGAACACGTGGCGGCTCGTCCCGCGCACGTACGCGCCCCGCTCCGGCACCGCGACCACGCGGTAGCGCCGCGTCACCTTGCGCGCGCGGAAGACCTTGAAGCGGTAGGTCGTGCGGGCCGGGGTGCCGCGGGGCGTGACGGTCGCGACGCGGACCTGGGCCCAGCGGCCCGACGCGAGCCGGCGCTGGAGCGACACGGTGCCGCGCACGGCGGGCACGATCGAGCCCTCGATCCGGGCGCGCTTGCGCGACAGATTGCGCACCGAGACTGCAGGCCGCACCGCGGTGCGGGCCGTGACCACCGGGCTCGTGACGATCGTCTGCGTGCGCGTGAGGACGCGGAAGCGGGTCGCTCCGAGCAGGCTGTCGATCGTGAACAGATAGCCGCCGTCGCGGCTCGTGCGCCCGGTCGCGATCTCCTTGTAGCCGACGTCAAACGGGAACCGCTGCTGCTCGAGCGCGACCGTGAGAGCGACCGAGCCCGGCCCGCTGACGCGCCCGCCGAGGCTGATGCCGCTGCCCCACGGGACCGTCTTGCGCGACACGCCGAGGCTGACGGAGGTCGGCGCCCGTGCGGTCGTGAACGTCCGGTCAGGCCCGCGTGTGGTGCCGGCCGCGTTGGTGGCGACCAGCCGCCAGTGGTAGCGGGTGTAGGGCCGCAGCCCGGTGAGCGCGGCTGCCACGGTGGCGGCCGTCGTCCCGTTGCCGGCGCTGGCCGCCGGGTTGGGCACCTTGCCGCCGTAGCTGGTCGTCGTCCCGTACTGGAAGTAGTACGTCGTCTCCCCGCCGTGCGGGTTCAGCGTCGCGGAGATGTTCGCGCTCGTCGCGGTGATGTCGCGCCGGTGCTGGGAGGACACGCCCGGCGCCGTCGGGTTCGGCGCGCTCGTGAACGTCTTGTCCGCGCCGACGCCCGTGTCGGCCACGATCCGGAAGTGGTACGTGGTGTTCGGGGTCACGCTGATCGTGGCCTGCGCCGATCCGTCCGCCGCGATCGTCGTCGGCACCGCGACGCCGTACCCGGTCGTCGTGCCGTATTCGAAGCTGGCGGTCGTGGCGCCGACCGCGGTGCCGTTGAGCGTGGCACTGGTGGCTGTGACCGAGGTGGCGTCGCCCGTGACAGGCGCGGCGACGGCCGCGCTCACGAGGAAAGTGGCAAGAAGAGTCCCCATCGCTTCGATTGAACACGGTCACAGGCGGGAAGATGCGCTCTCCATGCCCGAAGCCATCCTGCCCTTCGAGCGCCGCCTCGGTGCCTTCCCGCTGCCAGGCGGCCGCGCCGAATTCCGCGTCTGGGCGCCGAAGCCGGAGCGCGTCACGCTGCGCGTGGACGGCCAGGAGCATCCACTCGAGCCCGCTGGACTGGGCGTGTTCGAGGCGGTCGTCGAAGCCGCGCCGGGCGCCGACTACGAGTACGTGCTGGACGGTGTCGCGCTCCCCGATCCGTGCTCGCGCTGGCAGCCGGACGGCCTGCGCGGCCCCTCGCGCCTGCTCGACACGGGCGCTTTCGAGTGGACCGACGACGGCTGGAGCCCGCCCGCGGTCGGCGAGCTGGTGCTGTACGAGCTGCATGTCGGCAGCTTCACGGCCGCGGGGACGTTCGAGGCCGCGATCCCGCACCTGGGCGAGCTGCGCGAGCTCGGCGTGACGGCGATCGAGCTGATGCCGATCGGCGAGTTCCCCGGCCGCCACGGCTGGGGCTACGACGGCGTGTACTTGTCTGCCGCGCAGTCCTCGTACGGCGGGCCGCAAGGGCTCCAGCGGCTCGTCGACGCCGCCCACGCCGAGGGGCTGGCCGTGATCCTCGACGTCGTCTACAACCACGTGGGCGCGTCCGGCACGGCGGCGCTGACCGCCTTTGGCCCATACCTGACGTCGCACTACGAGACCCCGTGGGGCGACGCGATCAACTACGACGACGCCGACTCGGACGCCGTGCGCGAGTGGGCGCTGCAGAGCGCCGAGCAGTGGATCCGCGACTTCCATCTCGACGGCCTGCGGCTCGACGCCGTGCACGCGATCATGGACGGCAGCCCCGAACACCTGGTGGCCGCGGTCGCCCGCCGCACCGAGCCCGCCTTCGTGATCGCAGAGTCGGGCATGAACGATCCGAAGGTGATGCGCGACGTGATGCGCGGCGGCTGGGAGTGCGACGCGGCGTGGGCGGACGACTTCCACCACGCGCTGCGCGTGCTGCTGACCGGCGACCTCGAGGGCTACTACGCGGAGTTCGGCGCGCTCGCCGACCTGGCGAAGGCGTTCCGGCGCCCGCACGTGCACGACGGCACGTATTCGACGTTCCGCCGCCGCCGGTTCGGCGCGCCCGCCGCCGACGTGCCGCCGGAGCGCTTCGTCGTGTTCTCGGCCAACCACGACCAGGTCGGCAACCGCGCGTTCGGCGACCGGCTGCCGGTCGAGGTCCGGCCGCTGGCGGCGTTCTGCACGCTGCTGTCGCCGTTCACCCCGATGATCTTCCAGGGCGAGGAGCACGGCGAACGCGCGCCGTTCCAGTTCTTCTCCGACCACATCGACGAGGAGATCGCGGTCGCCACGCGCGAAGGCCGGCGCCGCGAATTCGCCACCTTCGCCGAGTTCCGCGGCGAGGAGATCCCCGATCCGCAGGACCCGGCCACGTTCGAGCGCTCAAAGCTCACGCGCGAGGGCGAGCCGGCGGGGATCCGCGAGCTGCACGCGGACCTGCTGCGCGCCCGCCGCGAGCTGCCGCCGGGCGACGCCGGCGAGATCGCGTTCGACGAGCACGCCGGCTGGCTGCGCGTCGATCGCGGCCCGTTCGCACTGGTGGCGAACTTCTCCGCGCGCGACTCGCACGTGCCGATCGACCACGTCGGCGAGCTGGTCGTGGCGACCAGCCCGGTCACGCTCGCACCCGGCTATGTGGTCCTTCCCCCACTTTCCGGCGCCCTCGTCCGGCTAACGTGGGCGCCGTGAGAGACGTCTGGCCCGGCAGGCCGTTCCCCCTGGGCGCGACCTGGGACGGGAACGGCACCAATTTCTCCCTCTTCTCCGAGCATGCGGAGCGCGTCGAGCTGTGCCTGTTCGACGACGAGGACAACGAGGAGCGCGTCGCGGTCTCCGAGCGCACCGCCTTCAACTGGCACGTGTACCTGCCGGAGGTCGGCCCGGGCCAGCGCTACGGCTACCGCGTCCACGGTCCGTACGACCCGCGCGCCGGCCATCGCTTCAACCCCCACAAGCTGCTGATCGACCCGTACGCGAAGTCGATCGAGGGCAAGGTCCGCTGGAACCGCGCGAGCGTGCTCCCGTACGTCCCCGCTCCCGATGCCGGCGACGACGCCGACCTCGAGCGCGACGATGAGGACTCGGCGATCGCGATCCCCAAGAGCGTCGTGGTCGACAACCGCTTCGACTGGGAGGGCGACCGGCGCCCGGACACGCCGTTCGACAAGACGGTGATCTACGAGACGCACGTGAAGGGCTTCACGATGCGCCACCCGGGCGTGCGCGAGGACCTGCGCGGCACCTACGCGGGCCTGGCCTCGGAGGCGGCGATCGAGCACTTCCAGTCACTCGGGGTGACCGCGGTCGAGCTGCTGCCGATCCACCACATCGCCGACGAGTCGTTCCTGGCCGAGCGCGGGCTGACGAACTACTGGGGCTACTCCACGATCGGCTACCTCGCGCCGCACTCCGGCTACGCGGCGACCGGGATCCGCGGCCAGGAGGTGCGCGAGTTCAAGGGGATGGTGAAGGCCCTGCACCAGGCCGGGATCGAGGTGATCCTCGACGTCGTCTACAACCACACCGCGGAGGGCAACCACCTCGGCCCGATGCTGTCGTTCAAGGGCGTCGACAACAAGTCCTACTACCGGCTGATGCCGGAGGACCAGCACTTCTACATGGACTTCACCGGCACCGGGAACTCGCTCAACCCGGTGCACCCGAGCGTCTTGCGGCTGATCATGGACTCGCTGCGCTACTGGGTCGACGAGTGCCACGTCGACGGCTTCCGGTTCGACCTCGCGAGCGCGCTGGCGCGCGAGTTCTACGACGTCGACCGGCTCGCGAGCTTCTTCGACGTCATCCACCAGGACCCGATCCTCTCCCAGGTGAAGCTGATCGCCGAGCCGTGGGACGTCGGCCCGGGCGGCTACCAGGTCGGCAACTTCCCGGTCCTGTGGTCGGAGTGGAACGGCATCTATCGCGACGCGATGCGCGACTTCTGGCGCGGCAACGCGGGCGTGAACGAGTTCGCGTCGCGCTTCACCGGCTCGAGCGACCTCTACGAAGGCGACGGCCGCTATCCGTTCGCGTCGATCAACTTCATCACCGCGCACGACGGCTTCACGCTCAACGACCTCGTCTCCTACAACGAGAAGCACAATGAGGCCAACCTCGAGGGCGGCCGCGACGGTACCGACGACAACCGTGCCTGGAACATGGGCGCGGAGGGGCCGACCGACGACCCGGAGATCGTGGCGAAGCGCGAGCGCCAGCGCCGCAACTTCCTCGCGACGCTGTTCCTCTCCCAGGGCACCCCGATGCTGCTCGGCGGTGACGAGATGGGGCGCAGCCAGGGCGGCAACAACAACGCCTGGTGCCAGGACAACGAGATCTCCTGGTTCGACTGGGAGATCGACGAGTCCGGCGAGCGGCTGCTCGACTTCACCCGCCGGCTGATCGAGTTGCGGCGTGACCACCCGGTGTTCCGCCGTCGCCAGTTCCTGCACGGGACCGCGGAGGAGGGCTCCGGCGTCCCCGACGCCTGGTGGTTCCGGCCCGACGGGCGCCGGATGACCAAGCGCGACTGGGAGAGCGCGCACGTCGTCGGCATGTTCCTCAACGGCGACGAGATCGCCGCGCCGGACGAGCACGGCGGAAGGGTTGTGGACGACTCGTTCCTGCTGCTCTTCAACGGCAGCCAGGAGGACGTCGAGTTCCGGCTGCCGACCAGCCGTTTCGGGCGCCGCTGGACGACCGAGCTGCGCACCGACGACCCGGACGCCGAGCCGGGCGCCGTCCAGGTGAGCGCCGGCGAGCACGTGACGGCGCCGGAGATGTCGATGATCGTCCTCCGCCGCGCAAATTAGTGGCTGCGCTTCGGGCCACGTACCGGCTGCAGCTCGGGCCCGAGATGGGGTTCGCGCAGGCGCGCGAGCTGGTGCCGTACCTGCGCGATCTCGGGATCAGCCACGTGTACCTGCCGCCGTCGTTCCAGGCGCGCACGGGGTCGGCGCACGGCTACGACGTGATCGACCCGACGCGGTTCTCGGACGAGCTCGGCGGCGAGCGCGAGTTCGACGCGCTGGCGGCGGCGGTCAAACGCGCTGGGATGGGGCTGATCCTCGACGTGGTGCCGAACCACATGGCGGTCGACGACGCGAACCGCTACTGGGCCGACCCGGCGCTGCGGTCGCGCTTCTTCGACATCGACGAGGAGACCGGCCGCCACCGGCGGTTCTTCGACGTCGACCACCTCGCCGCCGTGCGCCAGGAGGACGAGCACGTCTTCGAGGAGACGCACCGGCTGGCGCTGCGGCTGGTGCGCGAGGGGACGGTGGACGGGCTGCGCGTCGACCATCCCGATGGCCTCGCCGACCCGGCGGGGTACCTGCGCCGGCTGCGCGAGGGCGGCGCGCAGCACGTCTGGGTGGAGAAGATCCTTACCCATCCCCACCCACCCGAGTCGCTGCGCGACTGGCCGGTCGCCGGAACGGTCGGCTACGAGTTCCTCAACGACGTCGCGGCGCTGTTCGTCGACCCGGCCGGCGAGGCGCCGCTGACCGACCTGTGGACCGCGATCGCGCGCGACGACCGGCCGTTCGGCGAGGTCGCCGAAGAGGCGAAGCTCGAGCAGGTGCGCGGGCCGTTCGCGCCCGAGGTCGACCGGCTCCGGCGCGAGGCGCCGCGCGAGGTCGGCGGGCTCGAGCGCACGCTCGCGTCGCTCCCGGTGTACCGGACCTACGTCGAGCCGTGGTCGGGCCTGGTCGACGACGCCGACCGCGAGGCGATCCGCGCGGCCGGCCTGCCGGAGTCGCTCGAGCGCGTACTGCTGCTCCAGGACCGCGGCTGGGACGCGTTCGTCACGCGCTTCCAGCAGACCACGCCGGCGATCATGGCCAAGGGCGTCGAGGACACCGCGTTCTACCGCTACGCCCGGCTGCTGGCGCTCAACGACGTCGGCGGCGACCCGAGCCGCTTCGGGATCACGGTCGAGCAGTTCCATGCCGGAAACCGTGAGCGCGCGCGCCGGTTCCCGGCCAACCTGCTCGTGACCCAGACGCACGACACCAAGCGCTCGGGCGACGCGCGCGCACGGATCGGGGCGCTGGCGGGCATGCCGGACGAGTGGGCGGCGCACGTGCGGCGGTGGTTCGAGGCGTGCTCGCCGCTGCGCGGGCCGGACGCGGTCGAGCGCTACTTCATCTTCCAGACGCTGGTCGGCGTGTGGCCGATCGAGCCCGAACGGCTCGACGAGTACATCGAGAAGGCGCTGCGCGAGGCCAAGCGCAACACCAACTGGATCGAGCCCGACACGTCGTACGAGGAGCGCGTGAAGTCGTTCTGCCGCGCGCTGTATGGGCAACGGCCGTTCCTGCGCGACTTCGAGCCGTTCGTCGCCGAGGTCGCGCGCGCCGGCGCGCGCGCGGCGCTCGGCCAGCTGCTGCTCAAGCTCACGGTGCCCGGCGTACCGGACATCTACCAGGGCGACGAGTTGCTCTCGCTCTCGCTGGTGGACCCCGACAATCGGCGTTCGGTCGATTGGGCGCACCGCCGCGAGCTGCTCCAGCAGATACGGCGCGGCGCGGCGCCGGACGACGAGACGCGCAAGCTGTGGCTGATCGTGCGCGCGCTGACGCTGCGGGCGCACCGGCCAGGCGCCTTCGCGGGCGCCTATACGCCGCTCGAGGCCGGGCCGGACGCGTGCGCGTTCCTGCGCGAGGACACGGTGCTCGTGGCCGTGGCGCTGCGCGGCGACGGTACCGGGACGTCTGTGGATGTTCCCGCCGGAACGTGGCGCGACGTGCTGGCCGGCGGCGAGCGCGCGCTGGCCGGCAGCGTGCCACTGGCCGAGCTGCTCGACGACCACGGGATCGCACTGCTCGAGCGCGCTTAACGAAACGGGGCCGCCCCGATGGGACGGCCCCTTTCCAGCTTGCGGCTGCTGACCCTAGGCGCCGGCGGGCGCCACGGTCGGCTCGTGCTCGAACTTCGGCAGCCAGTGCAGGCCCTTGGGCAGGTACCAGTTCCAGCGGCCCAGGAGCTTCATCGTCGCCGGCAGCAGGACTGCGCGGACGATCGTGGCGTCGATCAGGATGGCGGCGGCGAGGCCGACGCCGAGCTGCTTCATCTCCTGGCTGTCGCCGATCGCGAACGCCGCGAACGTGACGACCATGACGGCGGCCGCGCTCGTGATCACGCTGGCCGTGCTCTTGATGCCCTCGGCGACGGCCTTGTCGGTCGACATGCCGCGGTCGACGAGCTCACGGACCCGGCTGAGGACGAACACGTGGTAGTCCATCGACAGGCCGAACAGGACGACGAACAGGAACAGCGGCAGCCACGGCGTGATGCCGCCGACCGAGTTGAACCCGAGCGCCTTCTCGCCATGGCCGTCCTGGAACACCAGGGTCAGGATGCCGTAGGCGGAGCCGACCGACAGCAGGTTCAGGGCGATCGCCTTGATCGGGATGACGATCGACCGGAACGTGACGAGCAGCAGGATGAACGCCATCGAGAGCACGAACAGGAACACGATCGGCAGGTGCGACTTCATCGTGTCGAGGAAGTCCTTCGAGCTCGCCGTCATGCCGGTCACGGTGACGTCGGCGCCCTGCAGCTTGCCGACCGTGGCGGGGACCACGTCCTCGCGCAGGACCGCCAGTGAGCGGTTGGACGCGGCGTCGGTGCCCTTGCCCTTGACGGCGATCGACGCGACGGCGACGGTCTTCGCAGGGTTGATGTCGACGTTGAACGGCTCTGACAGCTGACCGGTGGCGATCGCCTTGTGGTGGAGCTGCGCGATCGCGGACTTGACCTCGGGCGTGGTGACGTCCTTGGCCTTGATCACGACGCTGGCCGGCACGCTGCCGCCCGGGAAGGCCGCGTCGATGCGGTCCAGCGTCTGAATGATCGGCTGGCTGCGGGACATGCCCTCGGTGCCGGCCTCCTTGAACTGCATGCCGAGCGCGGGGATCGTCAGGGCCACGAGCAGGCCACCGGCGAGCACGATCGACACGACCGGGTGCTTGATGACGCGATCCAGGATCGCGTTCCACATCCGCGACTCGCCGCCGTTCCTGTGGCGACGCTTGGCAAGGTACGGCACGCGACCCTTCTCCAGCCAGTTCTTCTGGCCGAGGTAGGACAGCATCGCCGGGAGGAACGTGAGCGACCCGAGCACGGCGACGGCGACGACGAGGATCGTGCCGATGCCGAACGAGGAGAAGATCGGGTTGCCCGAGAAGAACATGCCGGCCATCGCCGCCATGACGGTGAAGCCGGAGATCAGCACCGCACGACCCGAGGTCGCGGCGGCCACGTCAAGCGCGTCGGCCGCGGAGCGACCCTTGTCGCGCTCCTCGGTCATCCGGCGCATGTAGAACATCGCGTAGTCGACGCCGACGGCGAGGCCGATCAGCATCGTGACCTGCTGGACAGCGGGGTGCAGCGGGGTGAGCTGGCTGACGGGGCCGAGCAGGCCGGTGGTCGCCACGAACGAGCTGACGCCCAGCACCAGCGGGACGCCGGCCGCGACGGCGGCGGCGAACGCGAGCAGCAGGATGATCAGCGTGCCGCCCATGGAGAAGTTGGTCGACTTCGCCTCGTTGGCCCGGTCCTTAGGGCCGAGAGCGTGCTGCTGCGAAGCGTCGCCGTGCTCCTGCACGAGCACCTCGGGGTGAGCCTTCTGGACCGCGGCCACCTGGGCCAACGGCGCCTCGGCCACCGTCTCGAGCTTCTCCATGTCCTGAGCGGTCTCGATCTTCTTGGTCGGCAGCGAGAACGTCACGAGGACAGAGCGGCCGTCCTTGGAGACCGTGTTGGCGCGGTACTGCGCGACGAGCGGGCTCTGGATGTCGGTCACGCCCTTGACGTTGCCAAGGCGGGTGACGACGTCCTTCACGGCGGCGGTGACCTCAGGAGAATCGGCCTTGATCGACCCCTTGCCCTGAATGAGCACACGCTCGCCGACGGTGCTCGGGAACCCGGCCTCATCAACGATCATCGAGCCGCGCTTGGAGTCGCCGTTGCCCGATGCGGCGGGCTCGAGGTTCTTCTGGCCGATGTTGCCGCCGATCACGGTGGCGAGCACTACGAAGAGGATCCATCCGATGATGGCTGTCTTGCGGTGGGTGGCACTCCATCTGCCGGCACGTGCTGCGAGATTGCGGGGCTGCATTTGTGATCTGCTCCTGGGGAGGGAAGGGGCTGAAGCGGGGACTGGGAGAGCGTCCCAATCAGGCGAGCGCCTGCCCATGTAGGTCTCCCGCCCCACGGGGTGCGGCGTGGAGGCGTCCTTGAGGTGCGGTGGACCCGGCACGAGGTACGGCCAGCACCCGGTAGCCTGCCGCCTCGGCGTGCGCGTCCTGATCCTCTCCTGGGAATACCCGCCGATCGTGGAGGGCGGCCTCGCTCGCCACGTGCGCAAGCTGTCCGAGCAGCTCGTGGCCCAGGGGATCGAGGTGCACGTGGTGACGCGCGGTGGCGGGCGGCTGTCGGCGTCAGAGGACCGCCACGGGGTGACGGTGCATCGCGTGCGCGAGCCGGAGTTCCCGAAGGACGACCTCGACGCGTTCATCGCCTGGGTCGATCACATGAACGCGGACATGCTCGCCGCGGCGCTCGAGCTCGACGGCTCGTTCGACCTCGTCCACTCGCACGACTGGCTGGTCGCCGACGCCGCTCGGGCGCTCGCCGGCCGCTTCGCCGTCCCGTGGCTGGTGACCGTGCACGCGACCGAGTACGGCCGCCACCAGGGCTGGGTCGACAAGCATCCTCAGTCATACATCCACGCGGTCGAGCGGCGGATGGTGCGCGACGCCGACCGCGTGATCACGTGCTCGCACTACATGCGCGGCCAGGTCGCCGACGTGTTCGGCGTGCCGCCCGAGCGCGTGACGGCGATCGCGAACGGGATCGACCCGACCGATCTCCAGCCGGTCGCCGACCTGCCGCGGCTGCGGGCGCAGTTCGCGGAGCCCGATGAGAAGCTCGTGCTGCTGGTCGGGCGGCTCGTGTACGAGAAGGGCTTCCATCTCGCGCTGGACGCGATGCCGCGGCTGATCGAGCGGCTCGGCGGTGTGCGCTTCCTCGTCGCCGGATCGGGGACGGCGGAGGCCGAGCTGAAGGCCCAGGCCGAGCGGCTCTCGCTGATGGAGCACGGCTCGTTCGTCGGCTGGACCGGCGACGACGTGCTCCACTCGCTCTACCGGATCGCCGACCTCTGCGTGGTGCCGTCGCTGTACGAGCCGTTCGGCCTCGTGGCGCTGGAGGCGATGGCGTCGGGCTGCCCGTGCATCGTCGCCGCGACCGGCGGCCTGCGCGAGGTGGTGCCAGGCGGCCGGCGGGTCGGGCTGCGCTTCCGCGCCCGCGACTCGCGGTCGCTGGCGCGGATGGCCGAGCAGCTCCTGAGCGACGACGCGCTCCGCGACCGGCTGGTGGCCGAGGCGGGGGAGTGGGTGCTGCGCTTCGACTGGGCCGACGTCGCGCGGCAGACGGCGGAGGTCTACGCCGACCTGCGCGGCGCGCCGGTCTCGTAGGGTCCGAGCACGGCTCCCGGCGCGATCGTGGCCCCCGGCGGCACGATGGCGTGCAGGCCGATCCGCGCCCCGTCCCCGATCCGCACCGGCGCGGCTCGCACCGGCTGCAGCCGCGTCGGCTGCTCGGCGTCGTCGAACGTCGGCTCGGTGTCGGAGATCACGGCCCAGTCGCCGACCACGGAGCCGGAGCCGACGTCGATGCCGGCGAGCGCCACGAGCACGGACCGCTCGCCGACCACCGCTCCCGGCCCGATCCGCACGGTGCCGCCGCGTGCCTCGATCCGGCAGCCCTCGCCGAGCCGGCAGCCGTCCTCGAGCACCACGCGCGCTCCACGCGCGACATCGATCCGAACCCCGCGCGCGACCTGCACGCGCCCGCGCAACTCGAGCCGGCCGCGCAGTCTGAGCAGGGCGAGCCGCGGCGAGATCACGCGGTCAAGATGGCACAGCCGCCGTCACGCGGCGCGCAACACGGCGTCCGCGGGCCAGCGCACGGGGATCCGCGCGTGCGCGCCGGCGGCGACCGTCAGGTCGAGGCCGTGCCGGGCGGCGATCGCGCGCGCGTCCGCGATCCCGAGCGAGCCGTGGCGCTCGAACACGAGCGTGCCGCGGTGGAACGAGACGATCGACGTCGAGCACGGCAGGTGACGCGGGTACATCGCTCGCGCCGCGTACTCGTTGGCGTGGCCGATCAGCAGGGCCTCGGGGTGATGGCCGAACTCGTCGCGGATCGCCCGCATCTCGCAGTGGGCGGCCTCGACCTGCTTCGAGACGTTGCTCGAGGTGTTCGCCGACGTGATGAACAGAAGGTCCTCGCGGGAGCGATCGAGGATCTCGCCGATCAGCGAGTTCGAGGCGCAGCGGTAGCCGGGCGAGATCAGCTGGGCCGTCCGGATGCCCTGGTCGACCACGGTCAGGTGCTCGGGCACGCGCGACGCGGCCGGTCCGCGGAAGCCGATCGGGCCGAGCGTCAGGAAGTCCGCCATCACGTCCTCCACGGTCCCGCGCGTCAGGCCGTCCGTGAGCTGCTCCCAGTCGAACACCAGATGCGCTCGCTCGGGGTCGGTCGTGACGCTGCCCGCCTGCGCCGGCGGGCGGCCCTTCATCCGATTGACGCGCTGCATCGACTCGAGGCTGGGGAGCGCGGCGAGCGCGCAGAAGTTGCCGAAGCCGTAGAAGAGAGCGGCGCCGCTGGTCGTCGCGATCGCCGCCATCCGGCGATCGGCCTGCGCGGCCATGTTCAAGATGATGTTCACCCGGCAAAGGTGGCGGACCGTCCTTGGCGAACACTTGGCGCACACTTGCCGCACGCTCGGAAGGAGCGTTCACGTTGCAAAAGGGATTTCTCGCGTCGCTGTTCGACCCGTCGTTCTCCAGCTTGATCACCACGAAGGTGATCAAGGTGATCTACATCCTCTCGATGATCCTGATCGGGTTGGGTGCGCTGGTCCTCGTCGTCGCCGGGTTCGCAGACAGCGTGGGGGTGGGCCTGTTCGTGCTGGTGATCGTCGCGCCGTTCCTATCGCTGCTGTACCTGATCTACACGCGCGTGCTGCTCGAGGTGATCATCGCGCTGTTCCGGATCATGGAGACCAACGCAGAGCTCGTGGCGCTTCAGCGCGCGTCGTCGTCCGGCCCGGCAGCCCCGTCGACTGCGCCTCCTCCTCCGCCCGGGCCGATGCCCCCGCCTGCCCCGGAGCCTGCCTGACCGGGGCTTACTACGCGGCTCGCTCGAGGGCGCTCGCCACCGCGGCGGTGGGCGTCCACAGCGCGTCGTTGCCGAACGCGCGGCGCTCGGCGGCGCCGCCCGCGACCGCGTGGATCAGCGCGTCCTCGGCCGCGTCGCGGTCAGGCAGCGCCAGGTGCGGCGCCGTCACCGCCGCCACCTCGGCGGTCGTGAGGCCGTCCGGGAACGCCGCGAGGACGGCGGCAACGTCGTCCGTCGGCTCACGCCGCTCGAGCGTGCGATCGAGGTTCGCGATCGCGACGTCGTAGGCCTCGACCGGCTGGAAGCCGCCGACCTCGAGGCTGCGGCCGTCGTCGGTCGTGAACACGACGCTCGGCGCTGTGAAGCGGACCTCGCCCTCCGGCGTGGTCGCCGAGCGGCCCTGGAACTCGGTTGCCCCGCCCGCCGCGGTGCGTGCGAGCGCGCGGTCGGCGGCGAACTGCTCCTCGTTCTCCGGCTCGGCAGCGGCCGCGACCAGCGCGGCGGCGTCGATCCCCGGCAGCCACGCGAGCGCAGCCTCGAGCGCCGCCGGGTCGTCAAGCGCGGCGTCGCTCGTGAACTGGGCGAACTGGAGCGCGCGGAACACCGACCACTGGCGCTCCGGTACGAGCCGGCGTGCTGCGACGACGACGCGGCACATCGGCCACGTGCCGTGCGGCTGCTCGCGCGGGGCGGTCGCGAACGGCATCCCGCGCCGGCGGAAGGAGCGGTAGCCGAGCGCCATCCGCTCGCCCGTGTAGCCGCGCCGCTGGTAGGACGAGGAGTCCTCGCTGAGGCCGATCATGTGCAGGCGCCACGAGAGCTGGCCGCCGTAGCGCCAGTGCAGGATCGCGAACGCCGGACCGGATGACCAGGCCCACGGGCACCCCGGGTCAGAGAAGTGAGTCACGTTCAAGGAAGGCACCCCACACACGATATTCCGTCGGGTACTTCGCCTAGCCTCCTGCGCCCTTGACGTCTGCGGTCACCCACCCCGCCACCCGGCGCCGTCGCTCGCTGCCCACGTGGCCTGCGACCCGTCCCCTGCGCGACTGGCAGGAGGCGGCGGCGCGCGCGGTCCTGGCGCATGGCCGCGATTCCTTCCTTGCCTCGGCCACTCCCGCGGCCGGCAAGACCACGTTCGGGCTCCACGTCGCCCACCGGATGCTCGCCGAGGGCCGGGTCGCGCGCGTGGCGGTCGTCGCCCCGACCACGCACATCTGCCGCCAGTGGGCGCTCGACGCCGCGCGCTACGGCATCGACCTCGAGCCCAACCGGCCGAACGCAGCGGGCCCCGAGCCGCGTGACCGCCACGGCGTCGCGGTCACGTACGCGACGCTCGCCGCCGGCCCGGGCGTGCACAAGCGCCGCTGCGCGGCCGCGCCGACGCTGGTGATCGCGGACGAGCCCCACCACATGGGCGAGCTGGCCGCGTGGGGGCGCAGCACGGTCGCCGCGTTCGAGCGCGCCCGCTTCCGGCTGCTGCTCTCCGGCACGCCGTTCCGGTCCGACAACACGCCGATCCCGTGGGTCGACTACGACGGCGACGGCGTCTCGCGATCCGACTTCTCGTACGGGTACACCGACGCGCTGCTCGAGGGCGTCTGCCGCCCGGTGACCTTCCACACCTACGGCGGCGACATGGAGTGGATGAGCGACGGTCGCCGCCGCCGCGCCGACTTCTCCGTCGGGCTGCCTGCCGCCGAGGCCGCCCGCCGCCTGCGCACCGCGCTCGACCCGGAGGGCGACTGGGTCGAGCACGTGCTCCGCGACGCCCACGCGGAGCTGGCGGCGCTGCGCGCCGGCGATCACCCCGAGGCCGGCGGCCTCGTCGTGGCGATCGACAAGGAGCACGCCGAGCGGCTCGCCGCCCGGCTGGCGCGCGTGACCGGTGAGGCGCCCGCGATCGTCACGTCCGACGCCGCCGACGCCTCGCAGCGGATCCAGCGGTTCGCCGCCGGCGCGGGCAGCTGGCTGGTGTCGGTGCTGATGGTCTCCGAGGGTGTCGACATCCCGCGGCTTCGCGTGGGCGTGTACGCGACCAGCGCACGCACCGAGCTGTTCTTCCGCCAGGTCGTCGGCCGGTTCATCCGCCGCACGCCGGTGCCGAAGCAGCAGATGAGCCACATGTTCCTGCCGTCCGACCCGACGCTCAAGCGGCTCGCCGCCCAGATCGAGGAGGAGCGCAACCACGCGCTCGCGCAGCTGGCCGAGGGCGAGGCGGTCGAGCGCGGCGAGCGAACGGAGTCCG
Source organism: uncultured Solirubrobacteraceae bacterium (assembly GCA_963792385.1). GTDB lineage: Bacteria > Actinomycetota > Thermoleophilia > Solirubrobacterales > Solirubrobacteraceae > DASSUW01. Next base: position 160,259 of record CAWBVZ010000011.1, read on the forward strand.
AGGAGGGCTTCCGCGCGCTGTGGTCGAGCGCGCGCCGCGACGACGACGTGCTGCGCACGACCCAGCCCGGTGAGACGCTGCAGCTGTTCGCAGACGCCACGCCCATCGCGCCGCCGTCGCTCGCCGCGTTCACGACCACCGAGCCCGACGCGGAGGCGGCGCACGAGCGCCGCGAGCGGTTGCGCGACGAGCGCCGCGCGTTGGTCGCGGTGATCGCACGCGCCACCGGCGAGGAGCACCGCACGGTCAACGCGCGCATCAACCGCGCGGTCGGCGCGGCGTCCGTGGCGAAGTCCACGGTCGCGCAGCTGGAGCGCGCGAACGCGCTGCTCGAGCGCGAGGCCGCGCGCCGCCGCTAGCGCCTATCTACTCTCCGCCGCTGTGCCCAGGTGGCCGGAGAGCCTCAGCGTCCTGCGCGAGCGTCCGTACCGGCTGCTGTTCGCCGGGCAGGCGGCGTCGCTGCTGGGCGACTCGATGGTCAACGTCTCGCTGGCGTTCGCGGTCATCGGGCTGGGCGGCTCGGCCACCGAGATCGGGTTGGTCTTCGCCGCTCGCTCGCTCGCGCTGATCGGCTGCCTGCTCGCGGGTGGTGTCGTCGCCGACCGCGTCCCGCGCCGGACGGTCCTAATCGGCGCCGACCTCGTCCGCGTGGCCAGCCAGGGCGCGCTGGCGGCGGCCCTGATCCTCGGCGAGCCGAGCGCGTGGGTGCTCGCCGCGCTGTCTACCGTGACCGGCGCGGCGACGGGGTTCTTCAACCCCGCCTCGACCGGCTTCCTGCCCTCGGTCGTGAGCCCCGAGCGGCTCCAGCAGGCGAACGCACTGCGCGGGCTGGCGTCGTCGGCGGGCCGGATCGCCGGGCCGATCGTGGCCGGTGTGCTGGTCGCGACGGCCGGCGCGGGCTGGGCGCTGGCGGTCGACGCCGCGACGTTCGCGGTCAGCGCGGCGTTCCTCGCGCGGATCCGGCTGCCGCGCGTCGCGGCCGTGCCGCGCGGCTCGTTCCTCGCCGACCTGCGCGAGGGCTGGGACGCGTTCCGGTCGCGCACGTGGCTGTGGAGCTTCGTCGCGTGGGCCGCGTTCGCGAACCTGCTCTACGGCTGCTGGGCCGTCGTCGGGCCGCTCGTGGCCGAGCGCGACCTCGGTGGCGTCACGGCGTGGGCGACGATCATCGCCGCGTCGGGCGTCGGCGGCCTCGTCGGCGGCGTGATCGCGCTGCGCGCGAACCCGCGGCGGCCGCTCGTCTTCTCCACCCTGGCGATGCTGATCTTCTTCCTGCCGCTCGCGCTGCTAGCGCTCGGGCTGCCGGTCGCCGTCGTCGCGCTCGGGGCGGTCGTGTCCGAGATCGGGCTCGTCCTGTCGGCGACCGTGGGGGAGTCGACGTTCCAGCGCCACATCGAGCCGGCCGCACTGTCCCGGGTGAGCTCGTACAACTGGCTCGGCTCGATGGCGCTGCAGCCGGTCGGGCTCGCGATCTGGGGCCCGATCGCGGTGGCGATCGGCTACGACGCCGCGATGTGGCTGGCGTTCGCCGCGATGGTCGTCAGCGGTCTCGTGCTGCTCGCCGTCCGGGACGTCCGGACCCTTCCGGCGTATCCGACGAGCTGAGCGGCTCGAGCACCGTGCGGCGGATGTGCTCGTAGACGACAGACGTGCGCACGTCGGCGACCTCGGGCCGCTCGGTGAGGCGATCGATCACGAACGCGTACAGGGCATCGGTGTCCGGCACCGCGACGTGCAGCAGGAAGTCGTCACCGCCCGACACGACGAACACGCCGGCGATCTCCGGCAGCGCGCTCGCCCAGTCCCGGAACGCCTCGATGTTCTCGCGCGACGGCGGCCGGATCGTCACCGCGGTCATCGCCTGCACGTGCCGCCCGAGGGCGGCGGGAGCGATGTCGGCGTGGTACCCGCGGATCACCGCGGCCTCGCGCAGCGCGCGCACGCGCTCGGACGACGTGGACGGGGAGACGTGGACCGCGGCGGCGAGGTCGCGATTGGTCTGCCGTGCATCGTCCTGCAGCGCGCGTAGGAGGGCATGATCCAGCGCATCAAGATCGGGCATCGGCGTTGTTCTCCGGACATCGTGCGGATTTGGAACCGGATACTCGCAGATCAGCTACGTTGTCGCGTCGATGCCCGAACGTTGTGTGATCGTGATCGACGAGGAGCTCCCGCCGGGACTGGCGGCCAACGCCGCCGCGGTGCTGGCGCTGACGCTGGGCGCGATCGAGCCCGCGCTCGTTGGCGCCGAGTTCCTCGATGCCGACGAGGGGGCGCACCCCGGTTTGATCCCCACCGGGCTCCCCGTCTTGAAGGCGCCGCGCGCCGAGCTCGGCGGCCTGCGCGGCCGGGCCGGCGACGCCGGCCTGGGCGTGGTCGACTTCCCCACGCTCGGCCAGCAGACGAACGACTACGACGAATTCCGCGGCCGGGTCGCAGAGACGCCGGCCGCGGAGCTCGAGTACCTAGGGGTCGCCGTCTACGGCCCGCGCCGTGCGGTCGGGCGCGTCACCGGCAACCTGCCACTACTGCGTTAGGTCAGCGCACCAGCTCGAACGTGAGGCGCGCGGGGCCATCGCCCGCCTCGTCGACGGTCAGCACGCCGCCGACACCCTTGTAGATGCCGGTGCCGCCGGTGATGACCTGCTGGAACGGGACCTTCTCGATCTCGTCGGAGGTCGCGACGCCCTGCGCGGTGATCTGGCCGCCGGGCAGCGTCGTCGTGTTCAGGCACTGGCCCGCGAAGAAGAACTTCGGGGCGAACTGCAGCCGCATGATCGTGCAGGTGAGGTCGCTCGTGCCGACGCGCTTACCGTCGCGGTAGGCGTCCTCGGTGATCACGTTGGAGTCGCCGAGGCTGATGCCCGGCTTCCCGACGTCGATGTCGGCCTTCTCGAGCGTCTTCGTCGTGAGCGTGAAGACCTGCTTGTTCGGCTGGTAGGCCGGATGGCTCGGCGTCGCGGAGGCGGACGAGAGCGTGGTGAGGGTGAGCGCGGTCAGGGCGACCGCGGCGATGGGGAGGAGTTTGGGCATGGGACGCAGCATGCGGCCGCCGCGGCCCTACGCCATCGTGGCGATGACCTAACCGGGACCCTTAGCCCGCGCCAGCTCCACCCGCGATCGCACGCCGAGCTTCGCGTAGATGTTGCGCAGGTGCGCCTCGATCGTCTTCGGGCTCAGCACGAGCTGCTCGGCGACCTCGCGGTTCGTGCGCCCGGCGGCCACCAGCGTGGCGATCTCGCGCTCGCGGTCGGTCAGGGCCCCGAACGGCTCTCCTCCCGGGGCACGCGCGCGGCGGACACGATGGCCGAGGCGGCGCAGCTCGCGCGCCGCCTCGTCGCGGCGGCGGACGGCGCCGAACGCGTCGAGCGAGGACTCGGCAGCCGTCAGGGCGGCCAGCGCGCCCGGCCGGTCGCCCGCCTCGGCGAGCGCCCGGCCTTCCAGCAGCTGCATGCGGGCGGCGGCGAGCGGAGCTCCCGGCGGCGTCTCGCGCGCGGCCGCGGCCGCCTCGGGCGCGCTCCCCTCGGCGAGCAGGACCGTCGCGCGCGCCTGCCCGGCCGCCGCGGCGGCCCACTGCGTGCCGGCCCGGCCGGCGGCAGCCTCGACCGTGGTCAGCACGTCGCGCGCAGCCGTCGGGTCGCCGGCGGCGAGCAGCGCCTCGATCAGGTCCACACCGGCGTGCGGCCGATCGGCCGGGATCACGTGCGGCAGTCCGGGACCGCCGAACGCGTCGAGCATCAGCGGCGCAGCGCGCGCCGCGTTGCCGGCCGCCGTCAGCGCCGAGCCGAGGACCCAGCCCGGCTGGCCGCCGCCGTGGACGCTCGCCGGTGCTGCAATCGCGAGCGCCTCCTCGGCCTCGCGCAGCGCGGCCGTCACGTCGCCCGCCGCGAGCCGCGCGCCCGCGAGCGCGGACAGCGCGCCCATCACGTGCTGCGGCGTGCCCGAAAGGCGCGCCCGTTCGACGCCCTCCTCGCCGGCCGCCACGGCCTCCTCGAGGCGGCCCAGCTCGCGCAGCGGCCGCACCGACTCCGGCACGGTCACGAGGAGCACCAGCTCGCGCCCGGTCGCCACCGCCATCGCCGCTGCGCGCTCGAGACCTTGGAGTGCGGCGCCGAAGCGCCCGAGCGCGCTGTCGGCCCACGCGAGCATCCACAGCCCGGGCAGGCGCCGGGCCAGCTCCGCGTCGTCGAGGCGCGCGAACGCGGCGTGCGCCCGGTCAGTGCGCTCGGTCGCCGAGGGATCCGCCTCGGCGGCGGCGCCCATTGCGTCGAGCCCGAGCGACGCCGCCTCGAGCACGCGGTCGCCGAGCACGAGCGCGTCGGAGAGCGCGTCGCTCGCGTGCGCGCGGCCGCCGGCGAAGTCGCAGGCCTGGACGAGGTTGAGCCCGACCGAGTGGTGCAGGCGGACGCGATCCGGTGACGGCTCCGCCGGGAGGTCGCCGAGCGCGACATGCAGGCGGCGGAGCGCGTCCTCGTCGCGCCCGAGCCAGAACTCGGTGTTCGCCACGCGCACCGTGAGGTCGCGGCGCTCCTCGTGCGTCTGCGACTTGCCGAGCGCGTCGAGCAGCGTTGCGCGCGCGCTCTCGGGGTCGCCGGACGCGCTCTCGGCCTCCGCCAGCGCCACCTGGATCTCGGCCCGGCGGAGGCGGTGCGCGGGTCCGTCCGGCAGGATCCGCAATGCCGCTGCGTGGAACCGTGCCGCCGACCCCGGCGCCGGCCCCTGGAGCTCCCGTGCGGCCCCGACCAGCAGCTCGACGGCGTCGTCGTCGCCGAGCTGGGCCGCGTGCTCGACGTGATGCGCGCGCGCGACCACGCCGGCTCCGCGGCGCTCCAGCGCGGCCGCCGCCCGGGCGTGGGCGGCCAGCCGCCATCCTCCGGGCGCGCTCTCGTAGACCGCGTGGCGGACGACCGGGTGGCGGAAGGCGAACCGCCGCGCCGAGCCCGCCGGCCGCACAAGCGTGCGCGCCAGCAGGTCATCGAGCGCGCGTAGAGCATCGGCCTCCGCGACGCCCGCGGCCTCCGCCGCCAGGCCGGGCTCGAACGGGTCGCCGATCACCGCCGCCGCGTCGAGCACGATCCGCGTCTCGGGCGAGAGCTGCGCAAGCTCGGCCGCAATCGCAAGCCCAACCGCAACCGGGGTCAGACCCCCATTAGGGCGCCCTACTGGGGGTCTGACCCCTGGTAGGCCACCCGAACGCGTGAGCTGCTCGAGGTAGAACGGGTTGCCGCCGCTGGGCGCGTAGATCGCTCCCACGTCGTGGCCGACGAGCTCTGTGGCCTCGGCCTCGCTGAGCGGCGCGAGCGCCAGATGCGCGACGCGCCCATCGCGCGCGGCGCCGGCCAGCGCGGCCGCGAGCGGCGGCGGCTGGACGCCCTCACGCGCGGCGACCGCGATCAGCACCGCGCCACCGGGCGGGCGCCGGACGAGCGCGGCCAGCGCGTCGACGGACCCCGGATCCGCCCAGTGGACGTCGTCGAGCCAGAGCACGAGCGGCCGCGCGCCGGCGAGCCGTTCGAGGAGATCGCGCAGGGCGCGGTGGAGCGCATGCCGGTCCGCCACGCCGGCGACCGCGTCAGGTCCAGCCAAGGCGGGCAGCGCACGTGCCAGCGCGCGCGGCTCTGGGAGCCCGAGCAGGCCGAGCCGGCGGTCGCCCAGCTCGCGCAGGTACGCATCCAGCGCCTCGGTCCAGACGCCGTACGGGAGGTCGTCCTCGAACTCCGACGCCGCCGCGCCGAGCACCAGGCAGCCGCCCGCCGCGGCGCGCTCCGCCAGCTCGGCCAGCAGGCGCGACTTGCCGATCCCCGGCTCGCCGTCGACGGACACCAGCTGCCCCGTGGCGCCGGAGCGCAGCCGCGCGAGGGCATCGTCGAGCGTCTCGCGCTCACGGGTGCGTCCGACCAGGGGGGCCACGGCGCCGATTATCGGGCAGAGATAGATGAACCCCCTGATGACCGGGCGCCGCCGGGGCGGGAGACTGCGCCCATGTCCACTACCAACGGCAACGGAATCCACCCCGCCGTCCGTGTCGGCCACGTGCACCTGAACGTGGCCGACATGGATCGGGCGCTGGCGTTCTACCGCGACGGCCTCGGCTTCCATGTCGTCGCGGACGGGCGCCCTGTCGGCCTCGACGCCGCCTTCCTGGCGGCCGGCGACTATCACCACCACGTCGGCCTTAACACCTGGGAGAGCGCCGGCGGCACGCCGCCCCCGCCCGGCCATACCGGCCTCTACCACGTCGCCTTCAACTACCCCGACCGGCGTGAGCTGGCGCGGGCGATCCGGCGTCTGCTCGATCACGGCTACGACATCGACCACGCCACCGACCACGGCGGGACGGTCTCGGTCTACCTAGACGATCCGGACGGCATCGGCATCGAGCTCTACTACGACCGCCCGCGCGAGACGTGGTTCGACGCCGACGGCCGGCCGGTGCTCAAGGCCGACCGGATCGAGCTCTCACAGATCCTCGACGACCCCACCACGATCGGAGCATGAACCCATGTACGCACAGGTCATCCAGGGCGGCACCACGCCCGACGCGCGCGAGCGCATGAACAGCATCGTCACCGACGAGATGATCCCGGCCCTCGAGACCGAGCCCGGTTTCGCCGGCGCGCTCAACCTGGCCGATCCAATCAGCGGCAACGGCATGATGGTCGTGCTCTGGGAGACCGAGATCCAGGCGCGCCGCGCGCTCGGCGAGTACGGCTCGGGGTTCCTGAAAGCGCTCGCCGGGATCGTTGCGATCTCGACCGGCAACCGGGAGCCGATGACCGTCTGGGAGGTCAACGCCCGCACCTGAGGGGAATACCCTCACCGGCAGACGTGGACGAGACGCCGCAGACCGGGGAGTTCGTGGTTGGCGACGAGTTCGCCAGAACCCTCACCGAGACCACGCAGTCGCTCGTCTGCGTGTTCGATCGCGACGGCCGGATCCTCTTGTTCAACGAGGCGTGCGAGCGCGCGACCGGATTCCGCCGCGAGGAGGTGATCGGTCGCGCTGCTCGCGACGTCGTGATCCCGCCGGAAGAGCAGGAGGCGTTCGGCGAGTTCCTCACGTACGTGTGGAAGACGGGCACGCCGGCCCCGCAGGTCGGGCACTGGTTGACGAAGTCCGGGGGGCGGCGCCTCGTCGCATGGTCGAACCGGCTGATGGCGGACGCGGGCGGGGCGCCGGTCTCGCTGCTCACGACCGGGATCGACCTGACCGATCGAGCGGCGCCGCGCGACGAGGACGAGCGGGCGCTGGCGGGCGATCCCGAGGCCAAGCTCGCGGAGGTGAGCCGACTCGCGACCGAGCAGCGCGCGCTCCGTCGCGTGGCCACGCTCGTGGCATCGGAGGTGCAGCCCGAGCGCGTCTTCACCGCCGTGTCCGAGGAATGCGCGCGGGTGCTCGAGGTCAATGCCTCGATCGTCGTGCGCTACGAGGGTGACCAGACGGCGACGATCGTCGGGCGCCACAACCGCGACGGCATCGACGTCTTTCTCGTCGGAGACGCGCTCCCGACCGACGAGCAGTCGGCGATCGGCGGCGTGCTGAAGACGGGGACCCCGGCGCGGATCGACGACTGGGGCGGTCGCACGGGGGAGATCGCCGCCGGGATGTTCCGCACCGGCTACCGATCAACGGCCGCCGCTCCGATCGTCGTGCTGGGAGCGTTGTGGGGCGCGGTCGTGATCGCGAGCGAGGACCCGCTCCCGCCCGAGAGCGAGGACCGGCTCGGCGCGTTCGGCGAGCTCGTCTCGCTGGCGGTGGCCAGCGCGCAGGCGCGGGCCGATCTGGTTGCGTCGCGCGCGCGACTGGTCAAGGCGGGCGACGAGCAGCGACGGAAGCTCGAGCGCAACCTCCACGACGGCGCCCAGCAGCGACTCGTCTCCGTGGCGCTGATGTTGCGGCTCGCCCGGGCGCAGCTGGATTCGGACCAGAGCCGCACGGCGGACATGCTCGACGAGGCGTCGCGCGAGCTGGCCACCGGACTCGGCGAGCTGCGCGAGATCGCGCGCGGGCTGCATCCGGCGGTCCTCGCCAGCCACGGCCTCGAACGCGCGCTGGCGACGCTCTCCGCCCGGCTCTCGGTCCCCGTCGAGATCGACGCCCCGCGCGAGCGGCTGCCCGAGCACATCGAGGCGACGGCGTACTACATCGTGTCCGAGGCGTTGACGAACGTCGTTCGGCACGCGGAGGCGAGCCACGCACAGGTGTCGGTCCGGCGTGACGGCGACCTCGTGCGCATCGAGATCTCGGACGACGGCCGTGGCGGCGCGGACCCGTCCGGCGGAACCGGCATCTTCGGCCTCCGCGACCGCGCGGAGGCCGCGGGCGGCACGCTGTCGGTGATCAGCCCGCCAGGTGCCGGAGCGGTCGTGACGGCAACGCTGCCGCTGACCTAGTCCGCGGCGATGGTGAGGTTGCGGCCCGCCTCCTTGGCGGCCGCGAGCGCATCCTGCGCGCGGGCGTGGAGCAGCTCGGCCGGCTCCTCGCCGTCCCAGCGGGCGACGCCCGCCGAAGCGGTCTGGCCGCGCGGCGTCGACGCGCGGATGCGGTCGAGCACCTCGATGGCCTCGCCGAGGCCGCAGCCCGGGAGAAGGACGCCGAACTCTGTGCCCTCGAGGCGAGCGAGCAGGTCGACCTCGCGCAGCTCGTTGCGCCAGCGCGAGCCGGTCTCCTTGATCAGCCTGTCGCCCTCGCGCTCGCCGCGCAGCATGTTGAACGCGGTCATGTGGTCGATATCGAGGACGGCGACCGTGACCGGCGTCTCGGCGCGGCGCGAGCGGGCCAGCTCGCGCGGGACCTCTTCCTCCCACACCCGGCGCGTCACCAGGCCGGTGAGGCCGTCGGTGAGCGCGAGCGCGTCCATCCGGCTGCGCAGCGTCGCGTGCTCGATCGCCACCGCGGCCTGGGCTGCCAGCAGCCGCAGCACGCCGGCGGGCGCGTCCGCCAGCGCCTCCAGCGGCACCTGCCAGATCACGATCAGCACGCCGGCCACCTGACCGTCGCGCAGGACCGGCTCGAACACCGCCGAACGGGCGCTGGTCGCCTCGACCAGCGGCGCCGCGAGCGCGGGGTGCGAGCGGGCGTCGGCGACGAAGTAGGTGTCCTTGGAGGTGAACGCGCGTCCGGCCCCGGGGGTGCTCTCACCGCGCGGCTGGATCGTCACCGGCGCGATGTCGACGCCCGCCATCGCGGTCGAGACGAAGTCGCGGCCGGCAGGCTCGAGCAAGAAGGCGACTGGAGCACCGGCGACCTCGCAGGCGGCCTCGCAGACCGCTTCGCGGGCGTCTCCGGAGCCGGCCAAAGCCCGCGCCACGCGCCCGATCGCGCCCATCCCGCGGGCCTGGTCGCGGAGCATGTCGTTGAAGCGGCGCAGGTCGCGCTCGTTGCTTTCGCGCTCGAGCTCGGACGCAAGCACGCGGGCGAGCATCGAGAACAGCTGCTCGTCGGCGATGGTGAACGGCTCGTTCGAATGCCGCAGCGCGGCCAGCGAGCCGACGCGCGTGCCGTCGGAAAGCTCGAGCGGCACGCCGAGGTAGCCGCGCGCGCCGACCCGGTCCTGCATCGGCAGCGTCGAGTAGATCGGATGGCGGCCGACGTCGTTGCAGACGCGCGGAGCACGGTCCTCGGCCATATGCGAGCAGAATGCGTCGCCGAGCGGGATCGCGAGGTTCGAGCGCAGACCGATGCCGCCGCCGTTGCGGGCATCGACGATCCGGTGGATGAACTGGCCGCGGTCGAGGTGCGCCAGGAACAGCACCGCCTCGGGCATATGGCGCTCGAGCAGGTCGAGAACCGAGCGGGTGGCGTCCGCGAACGAGCGGTACGTCGCCGAGGTGGCAGCGGCAGCTGCCTTGATCGCGCTTGCGTCCATCTAGGCCATTGTCGTCGCTTCCGGCCCGCCTTCAAATGGGAAATCCGTCTAGGCTGGCCCACTTCCATGCGACTTGCCACATTTATCGCCCCTGGAGGCTCCGAACCACTGGCCGGCGAGGTGCGTGACGGAGAGGTGATCGCGTTCGGCTCCGGGACGGTGCGCGACCGGCTCGAGAGCGGCGATCTGAGCCCGGCCGGCGGCGACGCGTACGCGCTCGCCTCGGTGACCCTGCTGGCGCCGGTGCCGCGCCCGCGGGCCATCTTCGGCATCGGCCGCAACTACGCCGCGCATGCCGCCGAGCTCGGCAACACGCTGCCGAAGCAGCCGCTGGTGTTCATGAAGCTCCCGAGCTCGAGCGTCCCGCCTGACGGGCCGGTCCGGTGCCCGGCGATCGTCGAGCAGCTCGACTACGAGGCCGAGCTTGCGGTCGTAATGGGCGCCGAGGGCAGGATCGCCGGCTGGGCGGCGGCGGACGATGTCAGCGCGCGCGACCTCCAGGATGCCGAGGAGCAATGGACCCGCGCCAAGGGCTTTGACACCTCGTGCCCGTGGGGTCCGTGGATCACCACCGTCGACGAGCTGCCGGACGCGCGCGGCCTGCGCATCGGCTCGTGGGTCAACGGGGAGCAGCGCCAGGACTCGACGACGAGCGACCTGATCTTCGGCCCGCAGGAGCTGGTCGACTTCATCGCCCAGACCTGCACGCTCGAGCCGGGCGACGTCATCCTCACCGGCACGCCGGACGGCGTCGGCAAGGCGTTCGATCCGCCGCGCTACCTGCAGTCAGGCGACGTCGTGCGGGTCGAGATCGAGCGCGTGGGCGCGATCGAGCACCGCATCGCGTAGCGCCTAGTGCTCGTGGATCACGCGGTCGATCAGGCCGTACTCGGCGGCCTGGGCGGCCGTGAAGAAGCGGTCGCGCTCCATGTCGCGATGCACGACCTCCTCCGGCTGCTCCGTGTGCTTGGCGTAGATCTCGTCGACCCGCTTGCGGGTCTTGAGGATCTCCGCGGCGTGGATCTCGATGTCCGTCGACTGGCCCTCGAAGCCGGCTGACGGCTGGTGGATCAGGATGCGCGAGTTCGGCAGGCACATGCGCTTGCCCTTCGCGCCGCCGGTCAGGAGCAGCGAGCCCATCGACATCGCGATCCCGATGCACATCGTCGCCACGTCGGGCTTGACGAACTGCATCGTGTCGTAGATCGCCAGGCCGGCGTAGATCGAGCCGCCCGGCGAGTTGATGTAGAGCGAGATGTCCTTGTCCGGGTCCTGGGACTCGAGATGCAGGAGCTGGGCGACGATCAGGTTGGCGACCTGGTCGTCCACCGGGCTGCCGAGAAAGATGATGCGCTCGTTCAGCAGCCGCGAGAAGATGTCGAACTCGCGCTCTCCGCGGGCCGTGCGCTCGATCACCATCGGGACGAGGGGCATGGCGGAGGATCTTAGGAGGTCTGGACCGCGGCCACGGTTTCGTTCGCGGCCAGCCACGCGTCGAGCTGTTGCGCCGGCAGCGGGCGGCTGAGGAAGAAGCCCTGGACGACGTCGCAACCAGCGCTCCGCAGCGCAGCCCATGTCGCGGCGTCCTCAGCACCCTCCGCCACCATCCGCAGGCGCAGCGCGCGAGCGAGCTGGACGGTGCAGCGGACGATCGCGTCGGCGTCCGGGTCCGCAACCATCTCCGACACGAACGAGCGGTCGATCTTGATCTCATCGACGCCCAGGCGGCGCAGGTACGACAGCGACGAGTGGCCGGTGCCGAAGTCGTCGAGCGAGAGCCCGACGCCGAGAGCGCGCAGCGCGTCCAGCACCTCGAGCACGCGTCCGGGGTCGGCCATCACGATGTTCTCGGTGATCTCCAGCTGCAGCAGCTCGGCCGGCACGCCGTGGCGGTCGAGGGCGGCGGCGACCTCGCCCGGGAAGCCGCGGTCGATCAGGTTGGCGAGCGCGAGGTTGACCGCGACACCCAGCGTGCGGCCGTCATCGCGCCAGCGGCGGCAGTCGGCGAGCGCGGTGTCGAGCACCCACAGGGTCAGCGGCCGCATCAGGGCGGTCTGCTCGGCGGCCGGCAGGAAGTCGTGCGGGGCGAGCAGGCCGAGCTCTGGATGCTCCCAGCGCACGAGCGCCTCGACGCCGAGCACACCGCCCGCGCGCAGGTCGGCCTTCGGTTGGTAGTGGAGGACCAGCTCGCCGTCGTCGATCCCGTGCCGCAGGCGACCGAGCAGCGCGAGGCGATCGCGGCTCGAGGCGTCGCGCTCCGGCGTGTAGACCTCGCAGCCGGTGTGCGCGGCCTTCGCGTGGTACATCGCGACGTCGGCGTGCTGCATCAGCGCGCCGGCGTCGGCGCCGTGGTCCGGGCAGGTCGCGACGCCGATGCTGGCGTCGATCATCAGCGCCAGGCCTTCGACGTCGATCGGCCGCTCGAGCGCCATCCGCACGCGCGCCGCGACGGCCAGCGCCTCGTCCGTGTCCGAGCCGTTCAGCAGCACACCGAACTCGTCGCCGCCGAGGCGGCCCAGCAGGTCCTCGGCGCGGAGCGCCTCGCGCAGGCGCGGGCCGATCTGGCGGAGCAGGAGGTCGCCCGCCGTATGGCCGAGCGAGTCGTTGACCTCCTTGAAGCCGTCGAGGTCGATCAGCAGCAGCGTCAACCGCCCGTCGTCCTCGCGCTCGGCGATCGCATGCTCGAGCCGGTCGTTGAGCAGCCTGCGGTTCGGCAGGCCGGTGAGCTCATCGGTGATCGCCTGGCGGCGCCGCAGCGCGAGTTCCTGCATCGCCCGGAAGCTCCACGCGGTCCGCACCGCGCCGATCAGCAGGGTGAGCGTGGCCAGCACGACGGCGACCGGGCCGACAGGGCGCACGTTGCCGTAGATCAGCAGACCGACGGCGAGCACCGTGAACGCCGACGGCGCCGCGATCGCGACCCAGCCGCGCACGCGCGACGGCGCTGCGAGCGACCGGCCGTCCGTCTGCCAAGCGGCGAGCCCGAACAGGACCATGGCGCCGGACCAGCCGGTGTCGAGAAGCGTGTTCTCGGTGAAGGTGCCGGCCGAGACCTGGAACAGGTACACGGTGTCGGCGACCAGCAGGAAGGCGAGCGCGGCAGCCACGAGCAGCTGGCTGCGGCTCACGCGCCACCCGTCCGCCGCGAGACCGAGCACGAGGAAGCCGAACAGCAACAGGTCCGCGAGCGGGTAGGCGAGGTTGATCGCGACGGTGGCGAAAGATCCGCCGGTCTGCTCGACCACCGGCGTGAACAGCACTGCTGCGGCGAGCGCCCCCGCGGCGGTTGCACCGAGGGCGCCGTCGAGCCAGCCGGCCGGGTGCACGCGTCGCAGGCGCTCCCTGAATCGCATGCCGAGCGTCAGGTAGACGGCCGGGTAGAACGCGACCCAGAAGACGTCCGATGGGCCTGGCGACGGCTGTGGCGCCCAGTGCGAAAGGGCGTCGTACACGATCGCCCCGATGACCCACAACAGCACGCCGATCGCGAGCAGGTTCCAGGCGGCTCGCGCTCCCGGCACGAGCCGCGCGCGCAGAAGACAGAGGGCGGCGGCTGCCGCCATCACGAGGTGCGAGACCAGATTGTCGAGCAGGTAGATAGACCACGAGACGGACAGCCCTGTGCCGACCATGTACGCCAACTGGGCCGCGATGGCGAACGCGATCAGCCCGCGCACGAGGACCGTGGCACGCGGAGTCAGGCGGTGAGCGGGATGCGCCTCCACACCAGTCCCATCGGCGGACTGGGAGTGCCCTTGAGCGGACGGTCAGGCGGCGGCTACGCCCGCAGGGGTCGCGCGCAGGCGCCCGAGCATGCGTTCGATGCGGCGGCCGACCTTCCGCCGGTCCAGCCGCAGCGTGTCGGCGACGTCGCCCGCCGACGTCCCGTCGACCAGCATCGCGAGCAGCGCGAGGTCCTCCGGGTCGATCCGGTGGGCGGCGGCGTCCATCAGCTCGGGATCGAGCGGCGGCATCGAGGTGCCGCCGCGCGCGACCACTCGGATCGCCTCGAACAAGACCTCCGGTGACGACGCCTTGTCGACGAGGCCGTCGGCACAGGCGACGCGCGCGAGCAGCACGAGCGCGCCCTCGGGGTCGGCCGTGTAGAGGATCACGTGCGGTGCGCGCGGGAGCGCCTTCAGCCGGCGGCACAGCGAGAGGCCGTCGCCGTCGGGCAGGTGCTGCTCCAGCAGTACGACACCGGGGCGCAAGCGCTCGACCAGTTCGAGCCCGTCATGGACGCCGTTGGCGGCGCCGACAGGGACGAGACCGGGCTCGGTACGGAGGAGCATCGCCAGCCCGGCACGAACGGCCGGTTGGGGATCCACGACGGCGATCCGGGTCACGGCGCGAACCCTCCCAGCCGGGCCTGAACCTCGCGTAAAGGGGCTGTAAGGGACTGCTGCGAAGACACGAACACATAGGGTTCGCGCATGCGGAGGAGAATCCTCGCGGCCGCCACGGTGATGACCGTGCTCGGCGCTCCTGCGGCCGCTCAGGCCGCCAAGCAGCACTACCGCGCCGAGCTGCGGCGTACGACGGGCGGATGGGCGCACGTCAAGGCGAACAGCTACGGGTCGCTGGGATTCGGTTACGGCTACGCGTACGCGCAGGACCAGATCTGCGAGCTGGCCGACATCGTCACGACCGTCAACGCCGAGCGCTCGCGCTGGTTCGGGCCGGACGGCGGGAACCTCGAATCGGACTTCTTCTACCAGCGCATCAAGGACGAGCGGACGGTGCAACGGCTCGTTCGCCGGCGCGCGCCGCACGGCCCGTCGAAGGTCGTGCGCGCGACGGTGAAGGGCTTCGCCGCGGGCTACAACGCGTACCTGCGCAAGACCGGCCGCGCGAAGCTGTCGGATCCAACCTGCCGGGGCAAGGGCTGGGTCCGGCCGATCACGGCGCTGGACATGTACCGGCGCTTCTACCAGCTCGGCCTGCGCGCCAGCTCGGGCAACTTCCTGCGCGAGATCGTCGGCGCCACGCCGCCCGCCGGCGCCGCGGCGGCGACGACGACGGCGACGACGACGGCGGTGCTCGACCCGCAGGCGTTCGCGAAGCGCCTCGACCCGACCGGGCTGGGCTCGAACGCCTACGGCATCGGGAGCGACGGCGCGCGCGGCGAGCGCTCGCTCGTGCTCGGCAACCCGCACTTCCCGTGGCAGGGCTCCGAGCGCTGGTACGAGGTGCACCTGACGATCCCCGGCAAGCTCGACGTGATCGGCGCGGCCCTCCAGGGCGTCCCGGCGGTGAACGTCGGCTTCAACCGCGGCGTCGCGTGGAGCCATACGGTCTCGACCGCGCGCCGGTTCACGCCGTACGAGCTCGACCTCGTCAAGGGCAAGCCGACGCGCTACCGCGTGAACGGCCGCGCAGTCAAGATGCGCGCGCGCACCGTGCGCGTACGCGTGCGCGGCGGCGGCACCCGCCGCCACACGTTCTACGAGACGCGCTGGGGTCCGGTGTTCTCGTTCACCGCCGCGGGCCTGACCTGGACGGCCGATCACGCGTACGCGCTCGCGGACGTCAACGCCGACAACTTCCGACTCATCAACCAGTGGGCGGAGTACGACAAGGCGCAGTCGACCGACGGCCTGCGCAAGGCGTATCGCAAGGTGCAGGGCAATCCGTGGGTGAACACGATCGCGGCCGACTCGCGCGGGCGCGCCTACTACGCCGACGAGTCGGTGGTGCCGAACGTCGACGCCGCACTGCAGCGCCGCTGCACCGCCGACAACGCGGTCGCGCCGATCCTCCTCACGCAGGGCGTGGTGCTGCTCGACGGCACGCGGGCGGCGTGCGCGTGGAGCAACGACCGCGACGCGGTCACGCGCGGGATCATCGGTCCCAAGGGCCTGCCGCGCGTGACGCGCCGCGACTACGTCGAGAACTCCAACGACTCCTACTGGCTGCCGAGCGCCCGCCTGCGGCTCTCCGGGTTCCCGCGGATCATCGGCGGCGAGGGGACGCAGCGGCTGCTACGGACCCGGCTCGGCCTCACCCAGGCCGAGGAGCGGCTGGCCGGCACCGACGGTCTCGGCCCGGCCGGGTTCACGATCCCGACGCTCCAGCAGGTCGTGTTCGGCAACCGCAACCTGAGCGCCGAGCTCGCACGCGCGGCCACCGTGTCGGCGTGCACGGCGAGCGGGCGACCGGACCTCGCGCCGGCGTGCGCGGTGCTGGCGGCGTGGGACGGACGCGCTGACATCGGCTCACGCGGCGAGGTGCTGTGGCGCGAGTACTGGTCGCGGCTGTCGAGCGGGGGCGTGCCGTGGACGACCGTCTACGACCCGAACGACCCCGTCGGCACTCCGCGCGCGATCGACGAGGCCGACCCGAAGGTGCTCACGGCGCTCACCGGCGCGGTCGAGGACCTGACCGCCAAGGGCATCGCGCTCGACGTGCCGCTCGGCGACCTCCAGGCCGAGCCGCGCGGCAGCGAGCGGATCCCGATCCACGGCTGCAGCGAGGGCGAGGGCTGCTTCAACATCATCTCGACCAACCGCGACGCGCAGGGCCGGTATGACCCGTTCACTGGCTCGTCGTTCGTGATGACGGCGGCGTTCGACTCCAACGGGCGGCCGCACGGCGAGGCGATCCTGACGTACTCGCAGTCCGAGAACCCGGAGTCCGAGCACTACGCCGACCAGACGCGGCTGTTCTCGCAGAAGCAGTGGGTGCCGATGCGGTTCACCGAGAAGGAGATCCGCGGCGACGCGAACTACAAGCGCACGGTGGTGACCGGACGAGGATGAGCGACGAGGCGCGCGGCGTCGCCCTTGTCGTCGCCGGCGTCGCCTCGGCGCAGTTCGGGGCCGCATTCGCGGTCACGCTGTTCGACGAGCTCGGGCCGTCGGGCGCCGCGTTCCTGCGCCTCGCCGTGGCGGCCGTGGTGCTGCTCGCGATCTGGCGACCGCGGGTGCGCGGCCGCCCTCCTGCGGACCTGCGCGTGGCCGTGGCGTTCGGGATCACGCTCGGGCTGATGAACTGGTCGATCTACTCGGCCATGGACCGGATCCCGCTCGGTGTGGCGGTCACGATCGAGTTCATCGGTCCACTCGGCGTCGCGGTCTTCGCCTCGCGCCGGCCACTCGACCTCCTGTGGGTCGCGCTCGCCGCGGCCGGCATCGTGCTACTGGCCGACCCGGGCGGCGGATCGCTCGACACGCTCGGCATCGCCTTCGCGCTACTGGCGGCCGCGCTGTGGGCGGCGTACATCCTGCTCGCGGTCCGCACGGGCCGGCTGTTCCCCGGCGGCTCCGGGCTCGCGATCGCCATGACGGTCGGGGCGGTGACGATCCTCCCGATGGGCGTCGGCGAGGCCGGCAGCGCGCTGCTGGAGCCCGACCTCCTGGCCGCCGCCGCGGTGGTCGCGCTCGCCTCCTCCGTGATCCCCTACTCGCTCGACCTGGAGGCCCTGCGTCTGGTGCCCGCGCGCGTGTTCGGCGTGTTGATGTCGCTCGAGCCCGCCGTGGCGGCGCTGGCGGGACTGGTCGTGCTCGGCCAGGCGCTCGTCGCCCGCGAGTGGCTCGCGATCGCGCTCGTCGTCGTGGCCTCCGCGGGCGCGACCGCGCGCTAGGTGAGCATGCCCGCCGCGATCGCGGCGTCTTTCATCGCGGCGCTTAGAGTACGTGGCTCTGTTCGAGCTCACCGTCCCGAACGTCCTGACGGTCTTCCGGATCCTTCTGGTCCCGGTGCTCGTAACCGCGCTGCTGTCGGGCGCGTCGAGCGACGCGCTGGCGGCCGGTGTGTTCGTGCTCGCGAGCTTCACCGACGTGCTCGACGGCTGGCTCGCCCGGCGGCACAAGATGGAGTCCAACTTCGGCAAGCTGATGGACCCGCTGGCCGACAAGCTGCTCGTGACGAGCGCGCTCGTCTCGCTCGTCTCGCTCGACCGCCTGCAGGCGTGGGTGGCGATGGTGATCATCGCGCGCGAGTTCGCGGTCACCGGGCTGCGTCAGCTGGCTATCGAGCAGGGGCATGTGCTCGCCGCGAACGTGTGGGGGAAGATCAAGACGATCCTCCAGATCGCGATGGTGCTGGCGCTGATCACCGTCGACGACTCGCCGGTCTGGGTCGACGCGCTCGTCTACGTGACGGTGGCGGTGACGATCTACTCCGGCGTCAACATCTTCTTCAACTTCCGCTCAGCGCTCAGCGCAAGACCAAGGAGTGCTCGGGAAGCCAGCAGGCGCTGACGCCTAGGTCGTCGCGCCCGGCGGGAGGGTCGCCGGCAGCTGCTCGTCGGGGTCGCGGACGAGCAGCGTCTCATCCTCGGCCGGGGCCTCCTCAGTCCCGGCCTCGCTCGGCCGCAGCACACGCAGCGCCGCGGGCGGCAGGCGGAGGCTGACCGCGGCCCCGGGCTCGAGTGACACCGGCGGCGGCGACCCGTCGTTGGTAACCATCGCCTTCATCAGGTCGCCGCCCAGCACGCGGACATGGACCTCGTGCGAGCCGCCGAGGAAGACCGAGCGCTCGACGATCCCCGGCAGCCGCTCGTCGCCCGCCTCGGTGTGCGGCTCGATCGCGATCCGCTCGGGCCGGATCATCACCTTGACGGCGCCCCGGGTGTCGAGCTCGCCCTGGCCGCAGCGGAACACGCGGTCGCCGATCCGGACCGTGCACGATGCGCCGTCGCGCCCGACGGCCTCCGCCTCGAGCAGGTTCGAGACCCCGAGGAACTCGGCCACGAACACCGTGGTCGGCTCCTCGTAGATCGACCGCGGCGACGCCGCCTGCTCGACCAGGCCGTTGTTCATCACCGCGATCCGGTCGCTCATCGTGAGCGCCTCCTCCTGATCGTGGGTGACGAACACGAACGTGATCCCGAGCTCCGACTGCAGCGCCTTGAGCTCGACCTGGAGGTTCTTGCGCAGCTTCGCGTCGAGCGCGCCGAGCGGCTCGTCGAGCAGCAACACGCGCGGCTGGAGCACGAGCGCGCGCGCCAGCGCCACCCGCTGCTGCTGGCCGCCGGAGAGCTGGTCGGCCTTGCGGTGCGCGAACTCGGTCATGTTGACGAGCTCGAGCGCCGCTTGCACGCGCTTGGCACGCTCGCTCTTCGGGACCTTCTGGTACTTCAGCCCGAAGGCCACGTTCTTGGCCACGTCGAGGTGCGGAAACAGCGCGTAGCTCTGGAACACGGTGTTGACGTTGCGCCGGTGCGGCGGGACGCGCGCGACATCGCTGCCGTCGAGCATGATCCGCCCGCTCGTCGGCCGCTCGAAGCCGGCGATCATCCGCAGCGTCGTCGTCTTGCCGCAGCCGGACGGTCCGAGCAGCGTGAAGAACTCGCCCGGGGGCATGTCGAGGTCGATGCCGGCGACCGCGACGTGCTCGCCGAAGGTCTTCGTCAGTTCTTCGAGCTGGATCTCACCGGGCATTCAGACCTCCATGGTGGCGAGCGACGTGGCTTCCTGGCCCCCGGCGAAGCGGCGGTACACCAGGAAGGCAGCGACCAAGGTCAGGAGCGTGATCGCCAGCCCGACGGTGGCGATGGCGTTCAGCGCGGGCGTTGGCGCGCCGCGCGCGTTGGCGTAGAGCAACATCGACACGGTCGTCGTGCTCGCGTCGCTCGACAGGTACTGGGTGACGACGAAGTCGTCGATCGAGATCGCGAACGCGACAGCGGCGCTGGCCACGATCGCCGGCGCCAGCAGCGGCAGCAAGACGCGGAACAGCTGGTCGCGCGGCGGCGCCCCGAGGTCGGCCGCCGCCTCCTCGAACTCCGGCCCGATCGACACGAGCCGGCCGCGCACGATCACGACCACGTAGGACAGCGTAAACGTGACCTGTCCGATGACCTGGGCCTCGGTGCCCAGCCCGATCCCCGGGAAGATGCGCAGGAAGAGCAGCAGCAGCGCGACGCCCAACACGATCTCGGGCGTCACGAGCGGGAGCAGCATGAGCGAGTTGACGGTGCCCGACGCGCGCCCCCGCCAGCGCTGCAGGCCAAGGGCGAGCGCGACGCCTACTGGGGTGGCGATGGCGACGCAGACCACCCCGAGCAGCAGCGTGTGCCCGAGCGCGTCGCGCAGCGCGGAATCGTGCAGGACGCTGCCTGTGGGTCCCGTGAACCAGCGGAACGAGAACCCCTGCCACGTCGTCCGCGAGCGGCCGTCGTTGAAGGCGAAGGCGATCGCCAGCAGGACGGGCACCACCGACCAGAGCACATACATGGCCGTGATCAGCGCGAGCCAGCGCGGCCGGCCCTCGGGATTGCGGATCCAGGTCATGTCGTCTCGGCGGTCGTGCCCGCCCGGCGCGTGGTGCGAAGGTAATAGAACATCAGCGTGAGGAGGAAGACCGACAGGAGCAGCGTCAGCACCGCGCCGGTCACCTTCTCGGATCCCTGCCGCATGGCCTCGTCGATCTGGTTGCCGATCATGTTTGTCTGGGTCGAGGCCGAGACGAGGTCGGCGGTGTAGTAGTCGCCGAACATCGGCAGGGCGATCAGCACCGCGCCGGCGAGGATGCCCGGGACCGAGAGCGGCAGGGTCACGCGCAGGAACGCGCTGAGCGCGCTCGCCCCGAGGTCGCGCGCGGCCTCGATCTGGCGGCCGTCGATGCGGTCGATGGCCACGAACAGCGGCAGGATGAAGAACGGCAGGTAGCCGTAGACGAGGGCGAGGATGACCGTCGTCGGCTGCCCGTTGAGCCAGCCGCCCGGCTCGGCCAGCAGGCCGACGGAGAGGAAAAGCTTCTCAATGCCGAAGGTGTGCAGCACGCGCGTGCCGAGGCCGTCGGGCGCAAGCAGGTTGATCCATGCGAGCATCCGCATCAGGTAGTTGATCCACAGCGGGAGGATCAGGGCGAGCAGGACGAGGCCCCGCCAGCGCCCCGCGTGGCGCGCCGTGTAGTACGCCACCGGATAGCCGATGAACAGTGACAGCGCGACCGCGATGACCACGAACTCGAGGGTCCGCAGCGAGACGGTCAGGAACTGCCCGCCGTGCCAGATGTTCTTCAACACCGCGAGCACGTAGCCGACGTTCCAGTCCAGCGGGTTCCAGTACGGGACAGGCTGGGAGAGCGTGTCCTGGTTGCCGAAGGCGACGGCCACGATCGCGTAGAGGGCGACGAGGAAGAAGATCGACAGCCACGCGACGCCGGGCAGCGCGAGCAGTCGCCACGTCCAGCGCGAGCCGCCCATCAGCCGGCCTTGAACTTCGACCAGGCGCCGTCCCAGAGGCGCTGCCCCTGAACGCTCAGCTGCAGGAGCTCCTGATTGGCCGCGAACTGGTCCGGCCGGACGACGGCCTGCTCAAGCGACTCCGGGATCAGCCCCCGCTTCAGGAGCGCCGCCGCGTCGATGTTCTTCTGTGGCGGGGTGTAGCCGGTGAAGTTGACGAAGTTGTCGTACGCGTTCTGTTCGTCGAGGAAGAAGTTGACGAACTCGTGCGCGAGCGCCGGACTCTTCGACGTCCGGCCGACGCAGAAGAAGTCGTTCTGCACGACGCCGTTCTGCTCGGGCCCCCAGAACGAGAGGACGGACGGCGGCACGCCCGTGGGCATGTAGTAGAAGGCGCCGCCGAGCACGTCGCCCGACCACGAATGATGCAGCACCGTCTTGCCTTCGGGCAGCGTCTGGTAGTCGGTGATCGCGATCTTCGGGTTGCAGATGGGGCCGAGCTGCGAGAGGTCGGCCTGCGCCTTGTTGATCACGGCCGCTTCCTCGGTGTTGAGGTCGGGCCGCACGTCCCGCTGCATCGCGTCGCGCTGCATCGGCATGCTCAGTGCGTCGCGCCGGTCGTCGAGGATCCCCACCTGGCCGCGATAGGCCTGCGCGTGCCAGAAGATGTCCCACGGGACGTCCATGGCCGCGATGTCCTCCTTGACCTTGTCGTTGCGCCAGCCGATCCCGTCCATCCAGACGACGTACGGGATCGTGTAACGCGCACCGCGGTCGTAGAAGGGGTCGGCCAGCTCGGACCAGATGTTCTTCTGGAGGTTGGGCAGGTAGGAGTGGTTGAGCGGCTTGAGCAGCCTCCGGGCGATCAGGTCGACGATGTTCGAGCCGCTCAGGCCGATGATGAGGTCGAACGTGACCGCTCCCGAGGCGAGCTTCGCGATGGCCTCGTCGGACGAGTTGTAGGTCGCGACCTGGACCTTCGTGTTGAACTGCTTCTCGAACTTCTTGACGGTCGCCGGGTCGAGGTAGTCGGCGTAGTTGTAGATCGTCAGCGGGCCGGCCTCCGGCTTGACGCCGTCCGCGATCGCCTTGTTGTCGTCGGTGACCGCCCACGTCACCGCGTTGTCGGGGCGCGGGAGCGGGAGGCCCGCGGGGCCGAGCGGCTTGGCCACGACGAGCTCCGCCGCGGCCTTGGAGACCCCGCCCGCGGCCTCGTCGGCGCCGATCGGCGTCGTCGTGTTCTCACAACCCGCGAGGGCCCCGGCGGCGGTGAGGCCACCCGCGGCGACGGCCGACCGGCGCAGCAGCTGGCGCCGGCTCATGCCCGATTCCTTGGGATGCATGTTCGACCCCTCCTCCTCCGATCGGTGAGCTACGCCACGTGGATGATCGCCCTCATCGCAGCCGCGCCTCGGCCAGCCCCAGGCAGAGCCGCCGGACGGTCGCGGCCGTCACAGCGGGATCGCCGAGCGCGAGCTGAATCGCGAACCCGTCCATCAATGCTCCCAGCAGGAGCGCTACATCGTCGGCGTCGGCGTCGGCGAACTCGCCGGTCGCCTGGCCCTCGCGGACGACGTCCGCGAGCGTCTCGCGCCAGCGGCGATCAAGCCGCTCGCGCGTCTCGGCGAGCCGCGGGTCGCGCAGCGCGCGTACCCACAGCTCTATCCACAGCACCGCCTCACCGTCGCCCTCCGCTGGCCAGAGCTCGACCAGCCGGGTGAGCCGCGCGGTCGCGCTCTCCAGCGCCGCGAGCTCGTTGGTGATGCCGAAGTAGAAACGGTCGTCGGAGAACTGCAGCGCCTCGGCGAGCAGCTCGTCCTTGGACTGGAACCAGTAGAGGACGCCCGGGGCGCTCGTGCCGGCGCGCTCCGCGACGTCGCTGATCCGCGTGTTCTGGACGCCGCGCTCCGAGATGACCTCGGCTGCGGCGGTCAGGATCGCCGGCCGGCGGACGTGCGCTGTGGACGGTCGCGGACTCACGGCCGAGTTCTCCGAACCCCCATTCAGGAAACCTACTTGCGCGCCAGGGCGGGCGCAAGACCCAGGTCACGCGCGAGTGCGTCCCAGACCTCCTCGCGCGCTCGCTCGAGCGGGACCGCCGGGTCGTCGAGCAGCGCGCGCACGCCGAAGCCGTCGATCAGGGCGAGCACGCGGTCGGTGACGCGCCCGGCGTCGCAGGGCGTGAACTCGCCGGCTTCGACTCCCGCCTCGATCGCCTCGCGCAGCCAGTCGTGCATCCGGGCGTACAGGTGCGCCGCCGTCGGGCGCAGCTCCGGATGGCGGACGGCGCGCAGCCACAGCTCCACCCACAGCACCCAGTCGCGCTCCTCCTGGACGCCGGGGAGCGGCAGGCACTGCTCGATCATGTCGCGCAGGCGCTCGGTCGCGGTCGCCTCGCCCGGGTCGGCGATGTGCGCGTCGCCGGCAAGCTCGAACGAGTACGCGAGCGCCTCGGCCAGGAGCGCCTCGCGGGTGGCGAAGTGGTAGTGCACGAGCGCGGTCGAGACGCCCGCGTCCATCGCGATCCGGGCGATCCGGACCGCGTCGATCCCGTCGCTGGCGATCCGGTCGACCGCCGCGCCGAGGATCCGCTCGCGGCTCATCGCAAGTACGCCTCGGCGACCATCTTGTCGAAGTCGTGCACGGTGCCCTCGACCTCGGTGTAGCGACCGGACGAGTAGCCGCGCGAGCCGATGCCGCTCTGGCTCAGCTCACAGACCTCCCAGTCCTGGCGGTTGACCATGTCCCAGAACTCGACCGCGTCGGTGCCGTCGAAGCCTTCGCGCTCCATCGTCTCGGGCTCGAAGAACCACTCGCAGATGACGTCCGTGCGGCCGGCGCCGCGCGGCCACAGCGTGTGCAGCATCACGTAGTCCGGGTGCAGCGAGACGAGGCAGTTCGGGAAGATCGCGAAGTACAGGACGGCCCGTTCGTCGACGCCGGCGATCGCCGGCCGGGTCGGGCCGCCGCCGTTGGTGGCCATCGTCGCGGCGCCGTCGGTCAGCGTCATCGAGCCGCCGCACCACGCTCCCGGCCCTTCGAACTCGTCGCCGCTCAGGTAATGGCTGAGGCGGTTGAGCTCGGGGTGGACGCCGGGGCAGTGGTAGCACTCGGAGTAGTTCTCGACGATCGCCTTCCAGTTGGCGGCGACCTCGTAGTCGATCCGGGCGCCGCGCCGCAGCTCGCCGGTGCGGTAGTGGTCCAGGTGCTCGACGAGCGCGCCGACGTGCTCCTCCAGCGGCGGCGCCTCGCCGGAGACGTCGCAGAACAGCAGCCCGCCGACGACCTCCGTGCGCAGCTGGCGCAGCCCGTTGCACGCCGGATCGAAGTCCTGCAGCTCGTCCGTGTGGGGCGCGTTGCGGAGGCTGCCGTCGAAGCCGTAGGTCCACGCGTGGTACGGGCACTGGAGGCGCCGGGCGGTTCCCTCGGGCTCGGTCAGCAGCCGCGAGCCGCGGTGGCGGCAGACGTTGAAGAACCCGCGCGCGTTCCCTTCACCGTCGCCGATGAACAGCAGGCTGTCGCCGCGCCAGCTCGACCGTGAGGAACTCGCCGCGGCCGGCCAGCGAGCTCACGTGGCCGACGCACATCCAGCCTCCGAGGAACAGGTTGCGGGCCTCCCACTCGGCCACGGCGTCGTCCACGTACGCACGCGGCGGCAGCAGCGAGGCCTCGAGCAGCGGCCGGAGCGTCGGGGCGAGCTCTTCGGCGGTGAACGGGGAATCGGTCGCGACTGTCATGGCCGTCACGGTACAACTTCGTGCAATTGACTACAAGGTCAGGACGGGCTAGGGTGCCGCCGATGAGCACCAACGGACATCACCCGACCTACGACGCGATCATCGTGGGCGGCGGCCACAACGGGCTCACGGCGGCCGCGTACCTCGCCCAGGGCGGGCTGCGCGTATGCGTGCTCGAGAAGCGCGACATCCTCGGCGGCGCCTGCGTCACCGAGGAGGTCTGGCCCGGGCACCGCATCTCACGTGCCTCCTACGTGGTCTCGCTGCTACACCCGAAGGTCGTCAACGAGCTCGAGCTGAAGAAGTACGGCTACGAGGTCCATCCGCTGGACCCGGCGTACTCCACGCTGCCGCCCGACGGCCCGCCGCTGTTCTTCTACAACGACGAGCAGGCGGCGATCGAGTCGATCCGCCCGCACTCGCGCAAGGACGCCGACGCGTATCCGGCGTTCCAGGCGCTGCTCGAGCGGATGGGCAACTTCCTGCGCCCGATGCTCCTGCGCGCCCCGCCGGCCGTCGGCTCGCGCCATCCCGGCGACCTGATGAGCCTGCTCCGCGAGGCCGGCCGCGCCGCCGGCCTGAGCAAGCGCGACATCTTCGACTTCTACCGGATCATGACCATGTCGGTCGGCGATCTGCTCGACGACTGGTTCGAGAACGACGCCTTCAAGGGCGCGATGGCGTCGAGCGGCGTCGTCGGCGTGTGGGCCGGGCCGCGGTCACCGGGCACCGCCTACAACCTGCTCCACCACGAGCTCGGCGAGATCGACGGCGTGACCGGCCTGTGGGGCCATGTGAAGGGCGGCATGGGCGCGATCTCGACGGCGATCGCTCGCAGCGCCGAGGCGTCGGGCGCGACGATCCGCGCCGGCGCGTCCGTGCGCTCGATCGACGTGTCCGGCGGTCACACCGTCGGCGTGACGCTGGACACCGGTGAGGAGATCTTCGCTCCGGTCGTCGTGTCCGGCGCGCACCCGAAGACCACGGTGCTCGACATGGTCGGCGCGCAGCACTTCCCCGACGACATCGTCGACGACATGCGCCGCTACAAGACCCGCGGCGGCTCGGTGAAGGTCAACTGGGTGCTCTCGGAGCCGCCGCGCTACGAGGGCGTCTCGCCTGAGGACCAGAACCGGCTCGTGCGCTCCGGCGTGGCGTTCTGCCCGTCGATCGACACCCTCGAGCGCGCCTGGCAGGACGCTTGTCGCGGCGTCCCGGCCGAGACGCCGTACCTCGAGGTCGAGACCCCGTCGACGATCGATTCGACGCTGACCGACGACGGCTCGACGATCGTCACGATGTTCACCCAGTACGGCCCGTGGGACGAGGCCGGCTGGCCGGAGGGCTCGCGCGACGCGTACGCCGATCGCTGTCTGGAGATCCTCGCCGAGCGCGCGCCGAACGTGCGCGACGCCGTGATCCACCGCGAGGTGCTGGCGCCGCCGGACCTCGAGAGGATCTTCGGCCTGATCGGTGGCTCGATCTTCCAGGGCGAGCAGGGTCTGGACCAGATGGCGTTCATGCGGCCGTGCCCCGGCCTCGCCCAGTACGCGACGCCGGTCGACGGCCTCTACCTGTGCGGCGCCGGGACGCATCCCGGCGGCGGCGTGATGGCGCTCGGCGGCCATAACGCGGCTCACCGCGTGCTGCACGACCAGCGCTGGAAGCGCGCCCGCCGGCGGGTCAGGGAGGCGTTGCCGGTTTGACCCCTGCGGAGCGCGCCCGCGCGTTCGTCGAAGACGTTCTGATCCCGCTCGAGGAGAAGGCCGAGCGCGCGCGCGGCAAGCTGCCGGCGGAGGACGTCGAGCGGATCCGCGCTGCGGGGCTGGCCGCCGGCCTGGCCGGCGGCCTGCACGCCCGCGAGCACGGCGGCCAGGGGTGGTCGAAGCTCGAATGGGTGCTCGTCGAGGAGCAGTTCGGGCGATCGACGAACGCGCTCTCATGGCACATCCCGAGCGCCTACAACGTGCTCGCGTCCGGGTCTCCGGAGCAGATCGACCGCTACCTGCGGCCGGCGCTCCGCGGCGAACTGCACGACGCCTACGCGGTGACCGAGGAGCATGCGGGGTCTGACCCCTCGGGCATCGCGACGACCGCGGTCCGCAGCGACGGCGGCTGGGTCATCAACGGCGAGAAGTGGTTCGTCACCTACGGCGACGTCGCGGCGGTCTACATCGTCGTGGCGAACACCGATGACGGGCCGACGCTGTTCCTCGTCGACCGCTCGTGCGACGGCATCGCGGTCGTCGACGACCCGCCGTTCACGCACTCCTATCCGCACGGGCACCCGACGCTCCGGTTCACCGACGTCGAGGTCGGCGAGGACGCTGTGATCGGCGGCGTCGGCGAGGGTGACGCGCTGCAGCGCGCGTGGTTCACCGAGGAGCGGATCGGGATCGCGGCGCGCGGCGTCGGCTCGATGTGGCGGTTGCTGGAGGAGGCGACCGCGTGGGCGTTGACGCGCGAGCAGGGCGGCGCGCGGATCATGGACTACCAGGGCGTGTCGTTCCCGCTCGCGGACTCGGCGGCGGACGCCGCCGCCGGCCGCGCGCTGACGCTCGAGGTCGCGCGACTGGCCGACGAGGGCGCCGACCCGAAGATCGTGCACGCGAAGGCGTCGATGGCGAAGCTGTTCGTGAGCGAGGCCGCGTGCCGGTGCGCCGACCGCGCCGTGCAGGTGTTCGGCGGCCGCGGCTACATGCGCACGAACGTCGCCGAGCGGTTCCTGCGCGAGTTGCGCGTCGACCGGATCTGGGAGGGGACGAGCGAGATCCAGCGACTGATCGTCGCGCGCGCACTGGAGCGGCGCGGGGTCGAGCAAACCCTCCACTAGTGGACCCGTCCGCAAGTACACGCACTGCCAGGCGGCCGGTGATCGCCGCCTGGCTGTGTCCTCGTCAGGGGCAAGGGCTCCGCCCTGGCACCCTTCCTGCGTCCTTGCCAGGCGGCGCCAGCGACCACCTGGACAGCACGCGTACTCGCGGACGGATCCACCGGTGAACCGTCTGCTCAACCCCGCATCGATCGCGGTGGTCGGCGCGAGCGACCGGCCCGGCACGTACTCCAGCGAGACGCTGCGCAACCTGCAGCGGCTGGGCTTCGAGGGGGAGGTCTGGGGCGTCAATCCGCGGCGCTCGTCCGCCCACGGCGTGCCGTGCTTTCCGACGCTGAGCGAGCTCCCGGCGGTGCCGGACGCGGTCGTGATCGCGATCCCCGCCGCGGGCGTGCCGGCGGTAGTCGAGGAGGCGGGCGCGCTCGGGTGCGGCGGCGCCGTCGTGTTCGCCGCCGGGTTCGGCGAGGCGCCGGGTGGCGCGGCGCTCGAGGACGAGTTGCGCGAGGCCGCGGCGCGGCATTCGTTTCCCGTATGCGGGCCGAACTGCGACGGGTTGATCTCGCTCCACTCGCGCGCGGCGCTGTGGGGCGACGCGCTGGCCGCGCCGGAGGCCGGGCACGTCGCGCTCGTCTCCCAGAGCGGCAACCTCGTGGTGAACGCGCTGGCGACGCGCCGCGGGTTGCGCCTGCACACGGCGATCTCGAGCGGCAACGAGACGGTGCTGACGACGCCGGACTACCTCGAGCACCTCGCCTGCGATCCCGGCGTGCGCTCGATCGCGCTGCTCGTCGAGGCCGCCGGTGACGGCGCGCGGCTGTGCGAGGCACTTGCGGTATGCGCCGACGAGGGCGTCGGTGTCGCGGTGCTGAAGGTCGGCGCCTCGGCGGTCGGCGCCGCGGCGGCTGCCGCTCACACGGGCGCCGTGGCCGGCGACCACCGCGTCTTCCGCGCGCTCGTCGAGGAGGCGGGCGCCGCGTGGGCGGCCGACGTTCACGACCTGCTCGAACTGGCGAAGGCGCTCGCGGTCCGCGGCTCGCGGCCGCGGGACAACGGGCTCGCGATCCTCACCTGCTCCGGCGGCGACTCCGGGCTCGGGGCCGACGAGGCCGCGCGGCTCGGGCTGCCGCTGCCGCCGCTGGCGCCGCCCACGGCGGCCGCTCTGCGCGAGCGCCTGCCCGCGGCCGCGACGGTCGCGAACCCTCTCGACTACACCGCGATCATCTGGGGCGAGGTCGAGACGCTCCGCGACATCGTGCACACCGTCGGCGACGACCCGGGGATCGGCCACGTGCTCGTCTTCTACGACCGGCCGCCCGGGATCTCCGGCCCGGCCGGCGAGAGCTGGGACGCCGTCGAGCAGGGCATCCTCGCCGGCGCGGCCGTCAGCGCGGTGCCGGTGATGGTGGCCGCGACGCTGCCGGAGTTGCTGGACGACGACGCGGCGTGGCGGTTCATCTCGGCCGGCGTCGTCGCCGTGGCCGGGCTTCGGACGGGCGTTGCCGTGGCCGCTGCGCTGGCGGCGCCGGCGGCTGACGGTGCGCGGCTGCGCTCGATCGCCGCGGCGTGCCTGGCCGCTCGTGGCGGCCCGGGCCGCTGGCTTGCCGAACACGAGGCAAAGGCGCTGCTTCGTGCGCGCGGCGTCCCCGTCGTGGGTGGACGGCTTGCGTTCAATGAGGACGAGGCCGTTGCGGCTTGGCAGGAGCTCGCGGGGCCCGTGGCGTTGAAGCTCTCGGCGGCGGATGTGCGACACAAGACGCAGATCGGCGCGCTCGCGTTGGACATCCGCGACGAAGAGGGCGTGCGCGAGGCGTTCCGTCAGCTCGCCGGGGTTGTTGGTGGTCGCATAGCGACCATTTCCAACCCCACCGCAGGGAACGGCGCCGCTCACGCCTCCCTCGATGCGCAGTTCGATCCTGCCACGCCCATCCTCGTCGAGCAGATGGCACCACCCGGCGCCGAGCTCCTCGTCTCGGTCCGCAAAGACGCGGTCGTCCCGGCACTCGTGGTCGGCCTCGGCGGCATCTGGACCGAGGCGCTCGACGACGTCGCCATCGTCCCGCTGCCCGCGAGCGCCGCGCGCGTCGAGCGCGCGCTGAGCTCGCTCAAGGGCGCCGCGCTGATCCCCAATATCAGTGCCGCCGCGCACGTTGCCTCCCAGATCGGCGCCGCGTCCGACGGCCTCGAGCTGCTCGAGTGCAACCCAGTCCTCATCCACCACGACGGCGCCGTCGTCGTGGATGCCACCGCCAAGGAGGTCTCCTCGTGAACGCGATCGCCCAGCAGCTCGGTGAGGTCGGGCTGCCCGCCCCGGTCTCCGAGCTCGCCTCTCGCCGGTGGGACGTCGTCGTGGTCGGCGGCGGCCACAACGGCCTCACCGCCGCCGCCTACCTGGCCAAGGCCGGCCGCTCGGTGCTCGTGCTCGAACGCCGCGAGCGGCTCGGCGGCGCGTGCACGCTCGAGCGGCCGTTCTCCGACTCCGAGTTTGTGGTCAGCCCGTGCGCGTACGTCGTCGGGTTGCTCGACGAGCTCGTCATCCGCGAGCTGGCGCTGAAGGAGCGCGGGCTGCACTTCGACGTCGCCGACCCGAACCTCTGGGTGCCGTTCGACGACGGCAGCTCGTTCGGCCAGTGGCTCGACGACGACCACACGAACGCCGATCTGAAGGCGCTCGGCGTCTCGGCCAAGGACATCGACGGCTACTGGGCGTACGAGCATCTCTTCGACGAGATCCGCAAGCGGCTGCGCACCGGCGAGCGCGACACGTGGGTCGGCGAGTCGCCGAACCGGGCCGAGATCGAGGACGCTGCTCCAGGGCGAGCAGGACGATGATCGATGTCGTCTTCGAGGCCTCGATGGACGACGTGCTGAGCGACTACATGAGCGATCAGCGGCTCAAGGACGCGCTGTTCGGCCAGGGGATCATCGGCGCCTGGGCAGGGCCGCAGGACGCCGGCACGGCGTCGATCAAGCTGATGCACTTCCAGGGCGACCTCGAGGGCCAGGGGCCGGTGTGGGGCTACGTCCGCGGCGGCATGGGGATGGTGTCGTTCGCGATCGCCGACGCCGCGCAGGAGGCCGGGCGCCACGCTCGCGACCGGCGTGCCGGTCGCGGAGATCCTGCCCGAGGAGGGCGTCCGGCTCGAGGACGGGACGCTGATCCAGGCACACACGGTGATCTGCAACGCCGACCCCAAGCGCGTGCTGCAGATGGTCGACGAGATGCCGGAGGACTACCGCTCGCGCCTCGAGGCGTGGCAGATCCGCAGCCCGGTCGTGAAGTTCAACTCGGCGCTGAACCGACTGCCCACGTGGACGGCAGCGCCCGGCGAGCAGTTCCCGGCCTACGCGACGATCGACGTCACGACCGGCATGGAGGACGCGCAGCGCGCCTTCGAGGCGTGCACCCGCGGCGAGGCCGCCGTCGGCTTCGGCGAGATCTACATCCAGACCGGATACGACCCGTCACCGGCGCCGCCCGGCAAGCACCTGATGAGCGTGTTCGGCCAGTACGCGCCGTACGAGTTCGACTGGGACGGACCGCCGCGACGAGGTCGCGAAGCAGTTCATCGACCTGATCACCCGCTTCGCGCCCGACTTCCCGGACTGCCTCGAGCACTACGAGGTGCTCGGGCCGCCCGACATCGAGGAGCGCATCGGCTTGACCCGCGGCAACATCTTCCAGGGCGAGACGATGCCCGACCAGATGTGGGAGCACCGCCTCAGCTCGCGCACGCCGATCGCCGGCGTGTACCTGTGCGGCGCGGCCACCCATCCCGCGGGCAGCGTGATCGCGCTGAACGGCCGCAACGCGGCGATGGCGGTGCTGGAGGACGCCGGCGCTGCTCAGGCGCGGCCGTCAAGCCACTCGCGCATCGAGACCTGATGCGCGGAGTGCTCGCCTGACGCCAGCTCGCGGCGCATCTCGCCCACCAGTCCGAACCGCTCGGCGGTCACGTTGTGCTGGTGGATCGTCTCCAGGTTCTCCTGGCGGGCCGACACGAAGTGCCGGTCGGTGAGGATCGGGAAGCCGTCGATCACGCCGCGCACCATCTCGCGCACGCAGTCCTCGACGAACCGCGGGCGCCGGTGCGCCTTCTCCACGACCGCGACCTCGTCGGAGCGCTTCATCAACTCGTAGATCTCCGACGACATCGACTCCTCGACGACCGTCAGCAGCGCCTCCGCGTCGATGTCGTTGATGCAGTCCTCGGGGCAGCCGATGTGCAGCGTCCCGAGGCCGCGCTGGTTGTGCGTCGCCACGGGGACGGCCTCGAAGATGCGCTCGATGTCCTCCTCGGAGAACCCGCCGCCGATCAGTCGCTCGCGCGCCCGCGCCTGCACGAGCGTCTGCGCGCACGGGCACGCCGTGATGCCCTGGGCGCGGACGCCGATCAGGCGGCGCGTGCCCGCCTCGCTGGCGACGGCGACGCCGAGCAGCGAGTAGATCTCCTGCGTGAGGATGCCGGACACCGGCGCCGGCTTGTGCTCCGGATAGCGCGCCTCGATGTGCACCTCGGCGCGGCGCGCGCCCTGGCGGTCGCGGATCTTCTCGGCGACATGCTGCGCGAGCGTCTCGGCGCGCAGGGCGGATTCGCCGAGCACGACCTCGCCGATCGCGTCGTTGACGACCTCCTCGAAGCGCGACATGTGCGCGCCCTTCTGCTGCGGACCGAGGTCGACGAAGCAGTCCAGTCGCGCGGAGTAGAGCTGCTCGGTCCCGTTGGCCCGGATTCGGATGACCTTCTCGACGTTCGTCACGCCCACGCGTGACAGCGAGACGGGCAGCGACGGGGCCTGTGCCTGAACGTCTTCGAGTGCGATTTCCGACATCGTCCCCTTAGGCTAGTACCCGCGATGGATCAAGGCCGACGCGCCGAAATGGACGAAAAGGCACCCATTCGGATAGGACAGACGCCGTGACGCGTGCTACAAAGCCCGAAGAGAGGCAACGGAAGGCCTTGTGCCACCGGCCCATATTCGCGACCTGCGTCGCGGCGTGCAGCACGGCTGCAAACGAAATAGACGGTTAAGGGGCGGCCCCGGAGGTGTGGGTGCGCTCGCATTGACGTCCCGAAGGATCGATGGCCACTAAGACCGAAGCACTGCTCGCGAGCGACGTGTCGATAGTCGAGATCGACGAGCTTCGCCCGCTGATTCTTGAAGGCCAGGAGCGGGGGTTCCTGACCTTTGAGCAGATCACCTCTTGTCTTGAAGAGGTGGAGGTCACGAAGGAGCAGGTCACCGAGCTGCACGCCTTCCTGGAGGAACAGGGCATCGACATCGTGAACGCCGAGGACGGGCGTCCCGCGGTTGCCGAGGGCGGTCGGTTCGAGCCTGCGGCGGCGGCCCAGGGCAAGACGTCCGACGCGCCGCGCAAGCCGGAGATCGATCTGACGGTTGAGCCCAGCCTCGACTCGCTGCGGCTCTACCTACGGTCGATCGGCCGCGTCCAACTGCTGACCGCCGAGCGCGAAGTCGCTTTGGCCCAGCGGATCGAACGTGGCGATCTGGTGGCAAAGCAGGAGATGGTCGAGGCCAACCTGCGCCTCGTCGTCTCGATCGCGAAGGGCTACCTCGGCCGTGGCCTGTCGTTCCTGGACCTGATCCAGGAGGGCTCCCTCGGCCTCATCCGTGCGGTGGAGAAGTTCGACTATCGCCGCGGGTACAAGTTCTCGACCTACGCGACCTGGTGGATCCGCCAGGCGGTAACGCGGGCGATTGCGGACAAGGGCCGCACGATCCGCATTCCCGTCCACATGGTGGAGAAGCTGAACAAGGTCGTCCACGTCGAGCGCCAGCTCGTCCAGCAGCTAGGCCGTGAGCCACTGCCGGAGGAGATCGCCTCCGAGCTCGAATGCACGGCGCGCGAGGTACGGGACATCCTGCGGATGGCCCAGCAGCCGGTGTCGCTCGAGAAGCCGATCGGCGAAGAGGAGGAGTCCGAGCTGGGCGACTTCGTGGAGGACGACTCCGCGATCTCCCCGTTCGAGATGGCCTCCGAGAACCTTCGCAAGGAGAACGTCCGACGCGCGCTCGACGCGTTGCCTCAGCGAGAGCGAGAGGTGATCGAGATGCGCTTCGGGCTGACGGGCGCCCGCCCGTACACGCTCGAGGAGGTCGGCCGCGCGTTCAACGTGACGCGTGAGCGGATCCGGCAGATCGAGAACCACACCCTGAAGAAGCTCGAGTCGTTGCCCGAGGCACAGCGCCTCCGCGACTCGGCGTGAGTCTTGTGCCGGTGCGGCGGGCGATCTTGCCCGCCGCGCCGCGCTAGGCGGCCCCGTCCACTAGGCCGCGAGCAGCTCGAACCAGACGCGCGTGTCGGCGGAGCGGTTGACGCCCCAGCGGGCGGCGACCATCTCGACGAGCTGCAGGCCCGAGCCGCCGTCGGTCCGCGGGGCGGGATCGCGCTGCGCGATGGCGCCCGCTCGCCCGGGGTTGCCGACCTGCAGCCAGACGACGCCATGGGTCAGCCGGCCGCTGATCCACAGCGGCGTGTCGGCGGCGAGGCCGGCGTGCAGGGCGTTCGTCACGAGCTCGGAGATCAGCAGGCGGGCGTCGTCGCGCACGTGGTCGGGGACGAGGCCGCTGAGCCAGCGGGTCACCGCGTCACGCGCGTTCGCCGGCGCGCCCGGTCCGATGCGCACCGTCACCTCGAACGAGTCCAGCGCGCCGTCGTTGGCGCCTTCCCGCTTGCCCATCAGCGCCAACAGCTCCGCGTTCTCGGCGCGTAGCCGCGCAACCTCGGCCGCCAAGGCCTCGAGTGCCGCGGCGTCGCCTTTCGACACCTTGGCTGTCGCTGCATTGGACCGCATCTGGTGCCTCCTTTGGGGCCCCTCACGACCCAGCCCCGCATGCAGGGCGGCTCCGAGGACTCTCCGGTATTTGGAGGAACAGCCCCGGCGCTTCGGGGTCACATGCGAAGCTGGCCAGGTGGCGTCAAAGCTGAGGCTCCCGTAATTCGGACTCTACCCGTATGCTCGGAGACCAACGCAAGGGAGGGACCCGGCTTGCCCCCCGACATCCACGCCGACGACGCGGCCGCGATGCGCGACGCCGACCGGAGCGACGGCCCGCTCCGGCAACAGCTCTCCAACGCCTTCATGGCGCTTTACAAGGAGTACTTCGGCCGCGGTCCGGTCGACTGCCGGACCTACCTCGAGCGCGACCTCGTCGTGCTCGTGCTCACGGGCGGCTTCAGCGCCGGCGAGCAGACGCTGTTCGAGGCCGGCAAGTGGCACGACGTCCGGCACGCGCGGCAGGCCTGGCAGGACAGCATGGAGGAGCGCTTCACGCAGGCGATCGAGCGGCTGACACACCGCACCGTGAAGGCGTTCATGAGCGCCAGCCACCAGGATCCCGACGTGTCCGTGGAGCTGTTCGTGCTCGACGAAACGACGCCCGCACCGCGCTAGACTTCCGCCGCCCGGTGGGGTTCCCGAGCGGTCAAAGGGGACGGGCTGTAAACCCGTTGGCTCTGCCTTCGCAGGTTCGAATCCTGCCCCCACCATCACGATCCGAGCCCGCCCGCGCGCGCCTACCGCACCGGGCTGGGACGCCGTAAAATCTCGCCGTGTCCGGCACGGAGCCTTCGCGCGTATCGGCGGCCTCCGCAGTGCTGGCGGAGCAGCAGGCGTCGCTGCGTCGCCTAGCGGTGCTCGTGGCCACCGGAGCGACGTCCGCGGACGTGTTCGCGGCGATCGCGCGCGAGGTGGCGCACGTGCTGCGCCCGCGACTGGTCCAGATCTACCGCTGGGAGCGCGACGAGACCGTGACCGTCGTGGGCACGTGGGGCGAGGGGCCGAACCCGTTCCCCGCGGGCTCTACCTGGGCGTGGCACGACCCTTCGCTCGTCGCGATGCTCGAACACCTGCGGACCGGACAACCGATCCGGTACGACGACGTCGAGGAGTCGCTCGCGGGCGCGCCCGTCGACGCGGGCTTGGGCGCGGGGATCGGTTCGGCGGCCGGAGCGCCGATTGTCGTCGACGGCGAGCCGTGGGGCCACATCGGCGTTGCGATGGCGACGGGTGAGTCGCTGCCCGACGGCGTCGAGGAACGGTTG
The DNA here is from genome assembly GCA_963792385.1 of uncultured Solirubrobacteraceae bacterium. GTDB lineage: Bacteria > Actinomycetota > Thermoleophilia > Solirubrobacterales > Solirubrobacteraceae > DASSUW01. The sequence continues at coordinate 195,891 of CAWBVZ010000011.1, forward strand.
GCGGAGATCACCGAGCTGGTCGCGACGGCGATTGCGGGCAGCGCGACCCGGGAGCAACTCGCCCGGCTCGCCGACGAGCAGGCGGCGCTGCGGCGCGTCGCGACCCTCGTCGCACGCGGCGCGCCGCCCCCGGAGGTCTTCGACGCGGTCGCGGAGGAGCTGGGACGGCTGCTCGAGGTTGGCTCTTCGGGCATGGTCCGCTTCGAGGGCGAGCACACGGCCAGGGTCGTCGCGGGCTGGGGCCGGCTCAGCGAGATCATGCCCGTTGGGGCGCGGCTGCCGATCGGGGGGAAGAACGTCATCTCGGAGATCGCGCGGACCGCGAAACCCGTGCGCGTGGATGACTTCGAGCGCACCTCCTCCGGCCCGATAGCGGACGAGGCGCGCCGCCTGAATACCGGCGCCTCGATCGGGTGCCCGATCGTGGTCGGGGGCCGGCTCTGGGGCGCCATGGTCGCGGCTGCGCTCGATGGTGGCTCGCTACCGCCGAATGCCGAGCCGCGGCTCGCGCAGTTCGTCGAGCTCGTGAGTACCGCGATCGCCAACGGCGAGGCGGGCGCCGAGATCGCCCGCCTCGCGGACGAGCAGGCCGCCCTCAGGCGGGTCGCGACGCTGGTGGCGGAGGAGGCACCGGCTGCGGAGCTGTTCGCCAAGGTCGCGGAGGAGGTGGCGGGCGTGCTCGGACAGGGCGTCGACTCCGCGATGATCCGCTACGACCACGACGACCTGGCGACGGTGGTGGCGGTGTGCGGGGAGCAGCCCGAGGGTGGCATCCGGGTGGACGTGAGGCTGCCGGTCGACGGCAGCGGCATCGCGGCGAAGGTGCTCCGGGAGCGGCGCCCGGTTCGCGTCGACGACTACGCCGCCGCGACGGGAGCCATCGCCGATCACGCGAAGGTGCACGGGATCCGCTCCGCGGTCGGCTGCCCGATCGTGGTGCAGGGCCGGCTCTGGGGTGCGATGGTCGTGGCGCACTACGAGCCCGAGCCGTTCCCCGCCGATACCGAGCAGCGCGTCTCGCAGTTCACGCAGCTCGTAGCGACCGCGATCGCCAACGCGGAGGCACGTGCCGAGCTGCAGCGCCTGGCCGACGAGCAGGCGGCGCTTCGCCGGGTGGCGACCCTCGTCGCCGAGGCGGCCGCTCCGACCGAGGTGTTCGACGCCGTCATCGCGGAGGTGGCCCAGCTGCTCGGAGCGCCACAGGTCGGCATGATGCGCTCCGAGAGCTCACACGAGATCACGATCCTCGCCCAACGCGGGCAGGACCCTGCCGTCGTCCGAGCGGGACTGCGTTTGACGCTCGACGGCGACAGCGTCACCGCCCGCGTCCTGCGGACAGGACGCTCGGCGCGGCTCAATGTCTACGACGAGCCGAGCGGCACCATCGCCGAGATCGCCCGGCGCTCGAACGTCAACGCCACAGTCGGCGCGCCGATCACGGTCGAGGGCGGGCTCTGGGGCGTGATCACCGCAAGCTGGGAGGGGGAGGACCAGCCGCCCGTCGACGCGGAGGAGCGCTTGGCCGAGTTCGCGGAGCTGCTCGGCACGGCGATAGCGAATGCCGACAGTCGCGATCAGCTGACGGCGTCCCGCGCGCGCGTGCTGACCGCGGGTGACGACGCGCGCCGACGGGTCGTGCGAGATCTCCACGATGGCGCTCAGCAGCGTCAGGTCCACACGATCATCACGCTCAAGCAGGCGCAACGGGCGTTGAGCGAGGACTCTGAGCGGGTGGAGCCGCTGCTCGCTGAGGCGCTCGGTCACGCGGAAGAGGGCAACGCCGAGCTGCGTGAGCTGGCGCACGGGATCCTCCCCGCGGTCTTGACGCGCGGGGGTCTGCGGGCCGGCGTCGACGCCGTCGTTTCGCGGCTCGATCTTCCGGTGGACGTGGACGTCACACGCGAGCGGCTGGCGCCCGAGATCGAGGCGAGTGCGTACTTCGTCGTGGCCGAGGCGCTGACCAACGTGGTCAAGCACGCGCAGGCGGCGAAGGCGGAGGTGACCGCCGCCGTCGACAACGGCACATTGCGCCTGGAGGTACGCGACGACGGCGTCGGGGGCGCTGACCCCGAAGGTCACGGGCTGCTGGGGATCTACGACCGCGTGGCCGCGCTCGGAGGGCGGCTGCGGATCGACAGTCCGCGCGGCGGCGGCACCGTCGTGACCGCGGAACTTCCCGTGTCGGACTAGCGCACTGACCTCGCGCGCGTTGGCTTCAGCCTGGCCTTCACGGTCGTGACGAGCGACGGCTCGCGCCCGCTGAGGGCGAGGCTCACCCTGACGACGGCCGAGCGGTGCCCCCGGAGCGCGCGGCGTGCGCGCCGGCTGAGGCGAAGCGCGACACGCCCGGTCCGGCCCCGCGCAAGAGCAGCCGGAGCGATCACACGGGCGCGGAAGCGCCTGCCGTTGATCCGGATCGTGATTCGGCGTGCTGCGGAGAGCCTGCAACCGCCGACTGACCGGCAGCTCACGGTGGCGATCGTGGCGCGGCCGCCGTGCTTGACGCGCGGCCTGGCGATCCGCGTCACAAAGCCAACGACGCCCATGGGGAGCGTCGGGGTGGCGGTCACGGAGGGCGTGCCGGGCGGCGCCGGCTGGACCACGAACTCGACGTCGATGGCGGCCTCGGCGTCGTCGACCGAGGCCGTCACGTGCGCCGGTCCCCACACCGGTCCCGACGTGAGCACGGCGGTGGCATCGCCGGTCGTTGCGAGCGATCCGAGGTCGGCGCCGAACGCGATGGCCGGGACGCCGGGCGCTGCGGTGGCCGGGGCGCCGTCGCTGTCGGTGGCGAGCGCCGCGGCGATGGTGGAGGTGGCGCCGTCGGTGGCAATCGTCGTCGGGCTCGCCGTGACCGAGAGGACGAGCCATGGCTCGGCGTCGAGGCCGCCCACGGCGGTCGAGCAGTCGGTGCTGCCGTTCGCGGTTGGGCCCTCGTTGCAGCCCCACCAGTTGCCCGTGGCGTCGACCGTCGACGTCGGTCCGGCGTCTACGGAGCTCGTCACGCCGCCGGCGACGTTGCCGACGAGTCGCGATCGCGTCAGCGACGCGTGCGTGACCGCGTTCTGGAACGCCACGCCGACGCCGTTGCCGGTGACCTCGAGGCCTTCGAGGACGACACCGTCCAGCGTCGCCGGGACCGTGTTGTAGCTGGGTGCGTCATTGCGGCCGTGCACGAGGATGCCGGCGCTCGTGGCTCCGCTGAACACCGAGTCGGCGATCCGGACGGTCGCGAAGTCGCCGTACTTGACGTTCAGGTCGATCCCGTTGCTCGGGTTCACGTCCATCCCGGGGATGGGCGGAGGCCGCGAGGTCACCGAGAGGCCGTGCAGGTCGAGGTCCGAGCCCTGCTCGAGGTAGAGGCCCTTGCTGCCGTTGCCGTCGAAGCTGGTGTCTCCGATGTCGACGCCGTCGAAGATCCCCGGCGTTCGCGGCGCCGTCCCGGGATGCTGCGTGTAGAGGCCGAACGTGTTGAAGTCGAAGTGGCTGGCGGTCACGGCCAGGTCCCTGGTCGCGCCCCAGAAGCGCGCCCCATACTCGTTGATGTGCGCGTTGAGCGAGTTCAGCGTCCAGCCCGTGGCCGAGCCCGGGATGCGCACGTCGATCGCGTACTTGAACCGCGTGATCTCGAGGTCCTCGAGGGTCAGGCCGGCGATGTCGAGCCCTGGGGTCGCGCTCACGTAGATGCCGGAGTGGTCGGCGGGCGTCCCGGTACCGCTGAACGGGCCGCGCAGCGTCAGCGCCTGGATCGTCACGCCGTCGGCCGAGCCGCGCAGGTCGAGCGCCCGCGGCTGTCCGGCGCTCGAGTTCACGGTCGTCTGGCCGGCGCCCGCGCCGGTGATGGTGAGGTTCGGCTTGTCGATCACCGCTCCGGGAGTGAACGTGCCGGCCGCGAGCTCGATCGAGTCGCCCGCGACCGCCTGGTCGACCGCGTACTGAATCGTCGCGCACGGCGCGGAGGGGCTCGTGCAGTCGCCACTGTTCGCTGAGCCGTCGTCGTCGACGTACCGCGTGGACGCCGTGGCCGCGGCCGGGGCGCCGAGCGCGAGCGCGGCGCTGACGCCGACGAGGATCGCAACCAGACGCCGGCTGCGGCGTGGCGTGGGCGCATCCGTGGTCACGGGAGTCGTCATTGGTCTTCACGGTTCGACCGATCTCCGGCCGCCCTGGACCGTCTATGTGTCCACTTTTCGGCGCAACGGCTGTGCCTTGCGCTCGGTCGCCGATGCCGAGCAGGCCCCTTATCGCTCGACGCGGCCGCGGCGCTCGTGGGCGGTCCCGAGCCGCACGAAGCGCATCCGGCCCCGGAAGTCGCTGTGCGAGAGCCGCCGGATCAGGCCGGCCGCTCGCTGCGCCGGGTCGCGGTGCGGCACGCCGATGTGGTCGAGCCGCAGCGAGTCGATCTCGCCGCGCACGAAGCGACCGGTGCGCGAGAGGTCGACGGTGACGAGCGCGCTGAGCGAGAGCACTGCGCCGCTCGTGTTGAAGTTGTGCCAGCCCGTGAGGTTGCCGAGCGAGTAGGCGATCAGGCGGCGTCGGTACAGCTCGAGCCCGCGCAGGACGTGCGGGCCGGAGCCGAGCACGACGTCGGCGCCCGCGCCGATCGCCGTGCGCGCGAACGCGCGCAGGAACCCGCGGTCCTCGCCGAACGCGTGCTCGTGGCCGTGCGGCACGTGGGTGCGGTCGGCGCCCTCGGCGCCCGCGTGGAACAGCACGATCACGATGTCCGCGCGCCGGGCCGCGCGGCGCACCAGCCGGCGCACCTCGCCGGCGTCGTTGAGCGGCGCGCTCCACGGGTAAGTCGAGAAGCCAACGAGCGCCAGCTGGGTTCCGTTGCGGCGCATGAAGCGGATCTCGCCCGGCGCACCGGTGGCGTTCACGCCCGCGCGCCGGAGCGCCCGGCGCGTGCTCGCGTAGCCGCGGTCGCCGAAGTCGTGCGCGTGGTTGTTGGCGAGGTTGACGGCGTCGACTCCCGCGCGCCGCAGCGTCCGCGCGTTGCGGGCCGGTGCCTGGAACGCGAAGCAGTTCGAGCTGCCGGCACCGCACTTCGACGCCCCGCCGGGAGTGAACGTGCCCTCGTAGTTGACGACCGTCAGGTCGCTGCGGCGCAGCACCGGCGCGATCGGCGCCAGCTGCGGCCAGCCTGCGCGCGGCGGCCGGCCGAACGAGGAGCCGAGCGTGACGTCGCCTCCCCAGGTCAGCGACACCGGCCCGCTGCGCGCGGCCGCTGCGGCGGGGAGGGCCAGCAGGGCGCAGGTCGCCGCGGCGAGCGCGCGCCGGAAATGCCCTGCCGATTCCACGCGTGAAGGGTACGGCCGCTCACGGCGACTGCGCGAGCGGCACGTAGCGCGTCGCGATCACGCGCCGTGCCGTTCGGCTGCGGCCGATCCAGCGCAGGAAGCGCGCCGTCTCGCCGCGCGGCCGTCCGCGCGTGACGAACCCGAGCGGGCGGCGGGCTGGATACGCGCCCGACTGGATCGTGGCGCGGGTGCAGACGATGCCCTCGTACGGAACGGCGTGCAGCTCCCCCGCGTACGCGAGGTCGACGTAGCCGAGAGCGGCCGGCGTTGCCCGCACGAAGTCGCGCATCTGACCGGCGGTGGCGAGCGTGCGCGGGGTGTAGGCGAGCGGCGTCACGAGGTCGACGAACACGGACAGGAAGACGCTCCGTGCCCCAGCGCGCTCGTCGAGCGCCACCGGCGCGATCGGGTCCGTGCGCGTCGAGCCAGGGACCTGCGTCCAGCTCACGAGGCGGCCGGCGACGAGATCCTGGATCTGCGCCCGGCTAAGGCCGGGCACCGGGTTCGCACGGTTCGTGACCAGGCAGACACCGCTGAGGGCGATCGGCGAGAAGACGAGACCCGGCGGGTCGTCGGGCGCCAGCGCGCGGCTCGCGAGGCCGACGTCGACGATCCTGCGCGCGGCGTCGGCGATGCCGGTGCCAGTGCCGCCACCGACGATCGAGAAGCGCGGTGGACGACGCATCTGACGCCGGTAGAAGTACGCCAGGTCGGCCGTGACCGCTGCCGTCGGGGTCGAGCCGCTCATCGTGATCGTGCGCGTCGCGGCCGGCGCGCCGCTCGGAACGGCGGTGGCGATCCCCGCGACCGCGAACGCGACGAGCCACACGCGGGCGGTCATTGGATCCAGACCGGGCCGCTCGACCCGACGCCGCCGCCGCGCCGGATACGGCGCTTGCCGGCGCGCACCTGCGCCACCCGGCGCGACGCCTGAGAGAGCGTCGCGCCGCTGCCGTCGAGCGCGTCGACCCGCAGCTTGCCGCCGCGATGGCCGCGGATCCGGATCGTGAACGGCGAGCCCTGCGGCTTCAGCTGCGAGACCGCCCGGCCGTCGAGCGCGACGCGATAGCGGCGGATGGCGTCGGCCGAGCCGAGGACCGCCACCTGCGCCGTGGTCGTGGCGTTGCGGCCGCGGCCGGCGGCGGTTGCGTCCAGGATCCGCACGAGCGGCGGCTGCCCGAGCCGGTATGTCGATCCCTTCAGCGCTCCCAGCACCGATGAGAGCGCGTCGAGGTACCCGGCGCCGACGGGCAATGGAGAGCGGGCCGCGGCCTGGAGCATCATCGCGCGCAGCTCGGCCGCGGACGCCTCCGGCCGGACGGCCGCCATCAGCGCCGCGACGCCGGCCGCGTGCGGCGCTGCCATCGACGTGCCCGACTTGTACTCATAGCCTCCGTCGTTTGCAGTTGACAGCACCTCGACGCCGGGCGCCGCCAGCGGGACGGTGAGCCGCCCGAAGTTCGAGAAGTCGCCGAGGCGCCGGCCCTCGCCGGGGGCCGTCGCCGCGACGCCGATCAGATTCCGGGCAGGAAGCGACACCGGGAAGCTCGGCTTGCGGTCGATATTGACGGAGTCGTTGCCCGCCGAGCACACCACGAGCACGTTCGCGGCGGCGGCGGCCTTGATCGCGTCGGTGACCCACGGATCGCGTTTCGGGCCACCGAGGCTCATGTTGACGATCCGCGCGCCGTTCGCGGCGGCGTAGCTGATCCCCTCCGCGACGGCCCCGGTGTTGCCGGCGCCGCGAGCGTCGAGGACCTTGACGGTCATGATCCGGGCCTGGGGGGCGACCCCGACGACGCCGCGGCCGTTCGCAGCGGCCGCGATGGTCCCGGCGACGTGTGTCCCGTGCCCGTTGCCGTCGCGCAGGTCCTGCTTGCGGCTGCGGGACGTCAGGTCGATGCCGTGCACGTCGTCGACGTAGCCGTTGCCGTCGTCGTCGCGGCCGTTGCCCGGCGTCTCCTGGAAGTTCGTCCAGATGTTGCGCGCGAGGTCGGGATGGTCGAGCCGGGTGCCGGAGTCGACGATCGCCACCACCACTCCCGCACCGCGCGAGAGCTCCCAGGCGCCCGGGAGATCGAACACCGTGCCGGGCGCCACGGCCCACTGCTCGCCCTGTCGCGCGTCCGACGGCGTCTGCGCAGCGGCAACGGGCGTGAGGGTCGCCAAGCCGAGCATGACGGCGCTCACACGGACCCATGGATGGTGTCGGGGCCGGGCCACCGGGCAGGGAACGTGAGCGTTCGGGTTAGTCGAACCATAGCGTTTGCGGGACGTTAGGAATAGGCTCTACAGCGTGGTTCGCGGAGTAGTCCTCGCCGTGATTCTTGCCGGATTTCTGACCGCTGCGCCAGCGCAGGGTCAGACGCCTTCGGTCCGTCTTGCCGCGCCGTCCGACTGCCTCACGAACCCGAACTGCGGCCCTGGCCTGGACCGTGTCTACGGCCTCGACGTCAGCTCGGCGTTCGTGCCGCTGACGGTTGCGGACTCCGGCATCTCGGCGCTCGACGACGGTCAGGCCGAAGTGGCTGTGGCGTTCTCGTCGGACCCCGAGGTCTCGCGCCCGGACGTGCTGACCCTGCGCGACGACCGCCGGATGGTCGGCCCCGATCCGATCGTCCCGGTGATCCGCGCCAAGCTCCTGCGCACCTTCGGGCGAGCGGCCGCGCGGCACATCCGCCGGCGGCTGAACGCCGCCTCGGCCGTCCTGACCACGCGTGCGCTGCGATCGCTCAACCAGCAGGTCGGCGACGGCCGACTGTCGGAGGCGGTCGGCGGCGAGTTCATCGACGCGAACGCTCTCGGCGGCAACGGGCGGCGGCGCGCGGGACCGCGGATCGTCGTCGGCTTCCAGGACTTCTCCGAGAACGAGACGCTCGCGTACATGTACGCGGAGGTGCTGCGGTCGGCGGGCTATCGGGTCGCCGTGCGTTCGGTCGGCGGGCTCCGCGTTGAGGCCTTGCGCGCGCTCCGGACCGGCCGCATCGGCCTGTACCCCGGCTACGGGGGCTCGCTGCTCGAGCACCTCACGGGGAACCGGTTGCGCTCGCGGGCGAAGATCGCCGCGGCGCTCCAGCGCGCGCTGCGCCGGCGCGGCGACCGGGCGGCAAAGCTTGCGCCCGGCCAGAACCGCAACCTGTTCGTGACGAAGGCGGACACCGCCCGTCTGCTCGGCATCGCCACGCTCTCCGACGTCGCCCAGTATTGGCCTGCGGCCGATGGCGGCTAGAGTCGTCGTGCAATGCTCGAGGACACAGCGGCGCAGCAGGACTCGATCGGCAGCACGGCTGCCGCCTCATGGCTGAGCTTCGGCCCGGATCTCGAGCCGATGGAGCACGAGGCGCGGCGCGGTGCCCGGACGCTCGGCCCGCGGCGTGACAGCCTGCTGGTCGCCGGCACGAGCGAGGAGGTCGCCGGCAAGCTCGTGGAGGCGCAGCGCGCGACCGGCGGTTGGTGCGAGCTCGACCAGGTGTGCGACGACGGCACGCACCGCAAGGCGTATGTGAACGCCACTGCGGTGCGCTGGGTCTCCGATCGAGACCCCGAGTCCGACTAGACCTGCGGTCTAGTACACGCGGCCGAAATTTCGCCGCATTCCGGCGGGCCCGGCTCGCGTCTGCCGGCACCCGGCATCCGGTCACGTGCAACCAGCATGCTCGCGGATGCCGTGCACCGGCAGACACGACCCGGACTACGCCGGGTTATACGCCGAAATCCCGGCCACGTGCACTAGCGGCCGTGCACGTTGACGTCGCCGACGTCCGTGCCGGCGACGATCGTCCGCGAAGCGTCGTCGTTCTGCACGACGTCCTGCACGTCGTCGTCGCCCACTTCCGTCGTGGTGTCGATCGCGTATGCGGCGTTCGGCACGCCGATCTCGATGTCGCCGACGTCCGACTGCGCCTCAACGTGCCTGACGTCGCCCGTCAGGTCGAGCCGGATGTCGCCGACGTTGTTCTTCACGCGCACGTCATTGGAGTCGAGCGCGATCGCCGTGACAGTGCCGACGTCGGAGTGGACCTGCACGTCGACTCCGGCAGGCACCTCGATGCGGAGGTCCGTGTTGCACTCGAAGAACCACGACCCGTTGCAGTCGCTCTTGAGCGTGAGGACACCGTCTTCGATCGTCTGATCGACGGTGGGCTTGTTGAGGGCGTACTCGAGCGACTCGCGGACCTCGACGGTCGCGTCGCCGCGTACCAGCTCCACATCGCCGACGTCGATGTCGACCTCGATAGCGCGCACAGGCTGTGAAACGGCGTGCGTCGTCGTCGTGGTCTTTTCGAGCGCCTGGTTCGCGCCGAACGCGATGCCGACTAGAGCGGTGAACGCGAGCACTACCGCGCCCAGGATCAGGAATGCCTTCTTCATGTTGGCTCTCGTTTCGTTTGGGAGAAGGCAGGGTCCCGTGCCGGCGGTCGGATCTCGCCGGAGGCAACAGGCGTCCCGGGCCACGTGAACCGCCCCGAGCGTGGTGGGGGTCGCCACAGGACTGAGGGCGGACCGCCGCCTCATCGCCGTCTCATCCGGCGTTGGTTCTCTGTGGCCATGACGATCAAACGCAACACACTCATCGCCGGCGGCGCAGCGCTTGCTCTCGCCGTCGGAGGCGTCGGGGTCGCGAACGCAATTGGTGGCGACGACGGCGAAGGCGAGGCCACGGGCAGCGGAGCGGAGAAGGCGAAGGCCGCCGCGCTTGAGCTCGTGCCTGGCGGCACCGCGCAGGCGGTCGAGCGCGACGGAGAGAAGGGTGCGACGTGGGAGGTCGAGGTCCGCAAGCCGGATGGCTCGACGGTCGACGTCAGGCTCGGCGCGAGCTACGAGAAGGTCGCGATCGACACCGACTCGGAGTCGCACGACGGCGGCGGCTAGGCGCTAGCTTCAGCTGGCCATGCCCCGGCTCGCCCGCCTGCCCGTGCGCGTGCGCGTCACGCTCGCGTTCGCGGGGGTGATGGCGCTCGTACTGGGAGCGACCGGGCTGTTCGTGTACGCGCGCCTGGGCGCAGCGCTCGACGACACGATCGAGGCGGGCCTGCGCTCGCGCGCCGGTGACGTGAGCGCGCTCGTCAAGCAGGCCGATTCAGGACTCGCGGAGTCCGGCCGCAGCCCGCTGACCGAGCAGGGCGAGAACCTCGCCCAGGTACTCGACGGGTCCGGCGCGGTGCTCGACAGCACGCCGACCGTGCGCGGGCACGCGCTGCTGGACGCCGCCGGTCTTGCGCGTGCGCAGCGCGGCACGATCGTCGTGGACCGCGGGCCCCCGCCAGGCGCCGAGGACCCGGTGCGCCTGCTCGCGACGCCGGTGCGCGCGCAAGGCCGGGCGCTCGTCGCGGTCGTCGGCGCCCCGGTCGACGACCGCAACGACGCGCTGCGCAACCTCGCCGGCACGCTGCTGATCGGCGGCCCGATCGCCCTCCTGCTCGCATCGCTGGCCGGCTACGGTGCGGCCGCGGCGGCGCTCCGGCCGGTTGAGCGCATGCGCCGCCGCGCCGCCGAGATCCAGGTCGCCGAGCCTCGCACGCGTCTCCCGGTCGGCCCGGCCGACGACGAGATCGGCCGGCTCGGCGAGACGCTGAACCTGATGCTCGCGCGGCTGGAGGCCGCGTTCGCCCGCGAGCGTACCTTCGTCGCGGACGCCAGCCACGAGCTCCGGACGCCGCTCGCGATCCTCAAGGCCGAGCTCGAGCTCGCGTTGCGCGCCGGCCGCCGCGTCGAGGAGCTCGAGGCCGCGCTGCGCTCCGCCGCGGAGGAGACCGACCGCCTCGTACAGCTCGCGGAAGACCTCCTGGTGATCGCCCGTGTCGAGGAAGGGCGACTACCGATCCGGTCTACGCGGCTCGACGCGAAGGACGTGGTCGAGACCGTGGAGCGACGGTTCGCGCCGCGCATCGCGCTGGGCGTTCGCGCGCCTGAGGGACTGGGTCTGGTCGCCGATCCGCTGCGGCTGCAGCAGGCGCTCGGCAACCTCGTCGACAATGCGCTGCGCCATGGCGGCTCGCGCGTGGAGTTGAGCGCCGAGCGTGTCGACGGCCAGGTCGAGCTGCACGTTCGCGATAACGGGCCGGGCTTCCCCGTGCGCTTCGTGGACGACGCGTTCGAGCGCTTCACGCGCGCGGACCATGGGCGCGGCCGCGGTGGAGCGGGTCTCGGGCTCGCGATCGTGGCCGCGATCGCTGACGCCCACGGCGGGGCGGCCGGCGCGCGCAACCTCCCAGCTGGAGGAGCCGACGTGTGGATCTCGGTGCCATGCGAGTCCTGATCGTCGAGGATGAGGTCAAGATGGCCGCCCTCATCCGGCGCGGGCTGCGCGACGACGGCATGGCCGCGGACGTGGCGATCAAGGGCGAGGACGCGCTGTGGATGGCCGCCGCGACCGACTACGACGTGATCGTGCTCGACGTGATGCTCCCCGGCATGGACGGCTTTGAGGTCTGCCGCCGGCTGCGCGACGACGCCGTGTGGGCGCCGGTACTGATGCTGACCGCTCGCGATGCGATCGACGACCGCGTGGCAGGGCTCGACACCGGTGCTGACGACTACCTCGTCAAGCCGTTCTCGTTCGCTGAGCTGGGAGCGCGGTTGCGTGCGCTGTCGCGGCGCGGCCCGATCGAGCGCGCGCCCGTGCTGACGGCGGGCGACCTGCACCTCGACCCGTCCTCGCGGCGCGTGTGGCGGGCGGGCGCCGACATCGCACTGTCGGCGAAGGAGTTCGCGCTGCTGGAGACCTTCATGCGCCGGCAGGACCAGGTGCTCGACCGCTTCCAGCTGCTCGAGCACGCGTGGGAGGGCGAATACGAGAACCGGTCGAACGTGGTCGACGTGTACGTCCGCTACCTGCGCCAGAAGATCGACCGGCCGTTCGGGGTCGAGTCGATCGAGACGGTTCGCGGTGCCGGCTACCGGCTGCGCGCCGACGGCGGCGGCCGATGAGCGGCTCGCTCACTGCTCAGGTCGGTGGCACACAGCCTCGAGGTTGACGCCGTCCGCCGTCAGTACGTACGCCCCGTAGTAGTCGGGGTGGTAGATCTCGCGCACGCCTGGGGCGCCGTTGTCGGTCCCGCCCGCGGCGAGTGCGGCGGCATGGAACGCGTCGACGGTCGCGCGGTCGGGCGCCGTCAGCGCGACGTGGCCGGTGGTCGGCTCGCCGCGGCCCTCGGCGATCCACACGGGAAAGGCGCCCTGGCCATCGCGATCGGTGCCGGCAAATCCGCCGACGTTGGGGATCGGTTCGATCGCAAGGCGCAGACCGAGCGGCGCGAGCGCGGCTGAGTAGAAGTCGCGGGCGGACGCGTAGTCCGACACGTTGATACCGATGTGATCGAGCATGGCGCGCGACGGTACCGGGTGCTACCGTCGATTGGCGTGGCGCCGGACAGGGGATACGCCGTCCGCCTGGCGCCGCGGGCGGCGAAGACAGATCAGTGGGAGTGCAGCCTTCCCTCCCATGAGGCCCGCCTGTTTCGCGCCGCGTACGCGCTTGCCGGGTCCCGCGTGGACGCGGAGGATCTCGTCCAGGAGACGTTCGCGCGCGTGCTCGCCAGTCGGCGCGGGTCCCGCCACACCGCGAACCTTCCGTACCTGATGCGCTCGCTGCGCAACACGTGGATCGACACCCAGCGAGCCAGGGCCGTGCGACCCGTTACGGCCGCGTCCGAGGCGGTCGAGTGGGTCATCGACAAGTCCGCCGATCCGCAGGCGGCGCTCGACGTGCGGGCTGCGTACGACGCCATGCGCGAGCTGTCGCCGCCGCTGCGCGAGGCGATTGCGACGGTCGACGTCGCCGGGCTCTCCTATAAGGAGGCCGCGCGTGTGCTGCGCATCCGTCAGGGCACGCTGATGAGCCGGCTCTCGCGCGCCCGCGATCGCGTCGCCGAGGCGCTGGAAGGAGCATCGTGATGCGTCACGAGATCCCCGAGCGCCACGAACGCGTCATCCGTGCGCTGCGTTCCGGCGGCCCCGAGGTCCCCGCGACGCTCCGGCTTCCGCGCGTCGAAGCGGCTCCCGCGCGGCGGACGTGGCGCGCGCCGGCGCTTGTCGCGGCTGGCGGCGCGCTGGTCGCCGTCGTACTCGCGCTCGTGATGACGTCCGGCGGCGGCCCCGAGGTACGCGAATTCGCCGCGATGTCACAGCAGCCGGCCACGCAGCCGACGCCCGCGAGCAACGGACCGCTGCTGGATGGCCGGTTCGAGGGCGTTTCCTTCCCCGACTGGTCGGCCGAGTTCGGCTGGATGGCCGACGGCGCGCGGGCGGACACGGTCTCTGGCCGCCCGGTGCAGACCGTCTTCTACACCCACCACGGGCACCGGATCGCCTACAGCGTAGTGTCCGGAGAGCCGCTCAAACCGCCGGCGGACGCCGACACGATCCGAGTCGACGGAGTCGACCTACACCGGTTCCGCGACGGGCCGCGCGACGTGGTGACGTTCGAGCGCGACGGCCACACGTGCGTACTCGCCGGCCATGTGCTCGACCCGGACACGCTCGTCGAGTTGGCCTCATGGCAGGCCGACGGCGCCGTTCAGTTCTGAGACGGACCACCCGATCCGGTCCTGAAGCGTCAGTACGGTGCGGCGGCTGCCGGGAGCATCTCGGCGAGCACGCCGCGCTGGGTCGGCCGCGCGGCCTCGTAGCGCTCGCGCCCGCTGTCGGTCAGCCACGCAAAGATCCCGCGCCGGTCCTCGGCGCACATCCCGCGCTTGACGAGGCCGTCGGCCTCGAGCCGTGCGACCACGCGCGACAGCGCGCTCTGGCTGAGATGCACCGCGTGCGCCAGTTCCTGCATCCGGCGCTCCGGCTTGTCGGCGCCGGCGAGGCGCTCGAGCACCTCGTACTCGCTCACGCCGAGACCGTGCTGGTCCTGGAGCCTGCGCTCTAGGGCGCACGTCAACCGCGCGTGCCGCTCGAGCAGGTCGCGCCAGGCGTCGACGAGCTCGGTCTCCTCCGCAGGCTCTGTCATTAGGGCGGCAATTTTACCACGCTCGCGCAACATTTGCGTTCACATGATATTCCCTAGAAATATTTGCAGACGCATGTACCATGCCCTCTCTATGCGTTCCTCCCCAACTGCATCCGCCGCCGCTCCGCGCTGGGAAGCCCGCACTTGGGCGCTTCTCATCGTGCTCTGCGGCGTGCTCTTCCTCGATGGGCTCGACGTCTCGATGGTCGGCATGGCATTGCCGTCCATCCGCACCGACCTCGGCCTGTCCACGTCACAGCTCCAGTGGGTCGTTTCGGGCTACGTGCTCGGCTATGGCGGGCTGTTGCTGCTCGGCGGCCGCGCCGCCGACATGCTCGGTCGCCGGCGCGTTCTGCTGATCGCACTCAGCGTGTTCGTCGTCGCGTCCGCCATCGGCGGGCTCGTGAATGACGGCACGCTGCTCGTGCTCACCCGGATCATCAAGGGCATGAGCGCCGCGTTCACCGCGCCCGCCGGCCTGTCGATCATCACCACCACCTTCTCTGAAGGCCCGAACCGCAACCGCGCGCTGGCGATCTACACGGCCACCGGCGCGAGCGGCTTCTCGCTGGGCTTAGTGCTCGGCGGAATCGTGACCGAGCTCGGCTGGCGCTGGACTTTCCTGCTGCCGGTCCCGTTCGCGCTCGCCATCCTGGCGGTCGCGCCGCGCGTGATCCCGCGCGACGTGCTCATCCCTGGCCAGCGGCGGCGCTACGACATCGCCGGTGCGGTCACCGTGACGGCCGCGATGCTGCTGCTCGTCCGCGCTGTGGTCGAGGCCCCGCACGAAGGCTGGGGATCGCCGATGACGGTCGCGTCGTTCTTGCTCGTCGCCGGGCTGCTGGCGACGTTCGTGACGATCGAGCGGCGCAGCGCGCACCCGCTCGTGCGGCTCGGCATCTTGCGCTCGGCGCCGCTGGTGCGGGCCAACCTCGGCGCAATGGTGCTGGCCGGCAGCTACTTCGGGTTCCAGTTCGTCGGCACGCTCTACCTGCAGACGATGAACGGCTGGTCGGCGCTCGAGACCGCGCTGGCGTTCCTCCCGGGCGGGGTGCTCGTCGCGCTCGGCGCGATGCGGCTCGGTCCGCTGGTGGACCGCTTCGGTACCGCTCGGATCATCGCGGCTGGGTCGGTATCGCTCCTGGCCGGCTACGCGCTCTTCCTGCGGATGGACGACAGCCCGTCCTACGTGGCGCTGATGCTGCCGACGATGCTGCTGATCGGCGGCGGCTTCGCCCTCGGGTTCCCGGCCCTCAACATCCAGGCCGTCGCGGGCGTGTCCGACCACGAGCAAGGGCTGGCTTCCGGCCTGCTGAACACCTCGTTCCAGGTCGGCGGCGCGGTCGGACTCGCGATCGTCGCGGCGATCGTGAGCGGTAGCAGCGGCACTTCGGCCGACGCCGGGTCGATGCTCGACGGGTTCCAGTCCGCGATCGGTGCGGTGGCGGCAATCGCCGTCCTCGGCGTCTTCGTCGCCGCGTCGGCGTTCGTGGTCCCGGCGCGCGAACGGCTCGCTCGAGCCGAGAACTAAGCCCAGGCCGCGGCCAGCACCCGGCGCCAGTTGCCGGAGGCGATCTGGTCGATCTCGTCGCTCTCGAAGCCCACGACTTCGAGGGCGGCGAGCACGCCTGGGAGGCCCGAGGCGTCGGCGACCGCGGCGGGCATCGTCGCGCCGTCGAAGTCCGATCCGAGCGCCACGTGGTCGACGCCGCAGCGGTCGGCCACGTAGCGCGCGTGCTCGGCGATCCGCGCGATCGGCGTGTCGGCGTCGTGCTCGCCGTCGGCGCGCAGGAACCCGGTGGCGAAGCAGATCCCGACCAGGCCGCCGCTCGCCGCGATCGCGGCGAGCTGGTCGTCGGTGAGGTTGCGGGCGGACGGGCACAGCGCGTGCGCGCACGAGTGCGAGGCGATCAGCGGACCGTCGAGCGTGCGCGCGACATCCCAGAAGCCGGCCGCGTTGAGGTGGCTGAGGTCGATCGCGATGCCGAGCTCGGCGCACCGGCGCACGAGCGCGATGCCCGCCGGCGTGAGGCCGTCGCCGGTGTCCGGCGAGCTGGGAAAGCTGAACGGCACGCCGTGGCCGAACGCGTTCGGGCGACTCCACACGATCCCGACCGAGCGCAGCCCGGCGGCGTACCAGACCTCGAGCGTGTCGAGCCCCGGGTCGATCGCCTCCGCTCCCTCCATGTGCAGGATCGCGCCGAGCGCCGCGCCGGCCAGGCAGGCGTCGAGGTCGGCCGTGTCACGGACCAGGCGGATCCGGCCCTGCGAGGCGGCGACGAGCCGGAACAGGCGCGAGGCGAGCGCGCCGACGTCCGCCACCGACTGCTCGAAGCCGACCGGTGGCGGCAGCGTCGCGTCGCTGTCGAGGTCCGGCGTCCCCGGCAGCACGGCGAACAGCCCGGCGGCGAGTCCGCCCGCCTGCGCCGATGGAACAGTGATCGTGGCGGTGCCCGCACTCAGCAGCGCATCGTCGCCGGCACCGTCCTCGTGCAGGCGGCTGAGCACGTCATTGTGGCCGTCGATCGTGCGTGCCATAGAGCTGCTGGTTGAGGAACACCGCCACCACGAGCGACGTGATGGCCGGGACGAGCCCGATGCCGAACAGCATCACGAGCACGGCGAGGAACTTGCCGGCGGTCGTCACCGGCACGTCGTCGCCGTAGCCGACCGTCGACACGGTCTGCGCCGCCCACCACACGGCCTGCCCGTATGTCTTGAACGTCTCCGGCTCGACCAGGCGCATCAGCGCCGCCGCCACCGCCGTGAACACGAACGCGACTCCCACGATCCCGCCAACCACCCGCCTCAGGGTCAGGTCCCTGAGGAAGCGCTCGATCATCGGACGCGGCGGCTGCGGCACGCTCGGGGTGTTCGCCGCGCGCGCGAACAAGTCCTTCGCCGATGACTTGGTGCGTCCCGCCCTTGACAAGCTCGCACCGGATGTGAATACTGCCGCGAAACGGTACCGAAACCGTTTTCGCTAATGACTGAAGAGAGAGTAACCATACGCCAGCTGGCGCGGATCAGCGGCGTCTCGATCGGCACCGTCTCGCGCGCCCTCAATGGCTACGCGGACGTCAGCCCCGAGACGCGCGAACGCGTCACGCGGCTCGCACGCGAGCTGGACTACACGCCTGCCGCGGCGGCGCGCAGCCTGAAGACCCAGCGCTCGCATGTGATCGGTGTGATCCTCGACACCGGCGAGGGTCACCCGGACCTGCAGCACCCGTTCTTCCACGAGGTCCTCGTCGGCCTCAAGAACACGATCGGCGCGAGCGGCTACGACCTACTGCTGTTCGCCTCCGAGCAACCGGCCAATGGGTATGGGACGCACTCCTACCTCAAGCGCTGCCGGCACCACCTCGTCGAGGGCGTGGTTCTGATGGGCACCGATCCCGAGGACCCCGAGGTGCGCCGGCTGGTGCGCTCGGATCTGCCGACCGTGGGCGTCGACGTCGAGCTTGAGGGCCCGGCCACGACGTTCGTGATCTCGGACAACGTGGACGGCGCATCCCGCGCTGTGCGGCACTTTCACAGCCTTGGGCACCGCCGGATCGGCACCATCACCGGCCTGCTCGAGACGCGCCCGGGCGCCGACCGCCTGCGCGGCTACCGCCAGGCGATGCAGGCCTGCGGGCTCGCCTACCGCGACGAGTACATCGCGTACGGAGACTTCTACGTGGAGAGCGGCCGCCGGGCGATGGCCGAGCTGCTCTCGCTTGACGAACCGCCTACAGCGGTGTTCGCTGCGTCGGACATGATGGCCCTCGGCGCGATCAGGGCGGCGGGCGACGCCGGCTTGAACGTGCCCGCCGACCTGTCCGTCATCGGCTTTGACGACATCCAGCTTGCCGACCATATGAACCCGCCATTGACGACCGTGCGCCAGGACAAGGCCGGCCTCGGCGTCTCGGCGGGCTCGGCGCTCGTGCGGCTGATCGACGGTGAGCAGGACGCCGTGACCGAGTCCACGGTTCTTCCCGTGGAACTCGTCCGGCGCGGCTCGACGCGACCCCGAGCGGCGACCTAGGGGGTGACTGCAGGCGAGAGGGACCCGACGCAGTGCCAGGCCTAATACCGAAACCGTTTTTGGAGAAGGAGGAGAGAATCGTGCGTAGCAAGTACTCGATCGCGATCGCGATCATCGCGGTTCTCGTCGGAGCCCTGGTGTACTCGGGCTGCGGCGGGGACGACGACACGGCGAACCAGCCGAGCGGCCAGGCCGCGAAGTCGGAGATCAAACCCGGCACCACCGTGAAGGTGTGGATCATGCCGAACGGCCCTCAGCCCAAGGAGGACATGGAGGCCGCTCTCGTGCCGTTCACGGAGGAGACCGGGATCAAGGTCGACGTGGAAGTCGTTGACTGGGGCGTGCAGCTGGACCGGATCCGCAACGCGGCCGTCTCGGGCGAAGGCCCGGACATCACGCAGGCGGGCACGACCCAGGTGCCGTTCTTCGCCGCCCTCGACGGCTTCGAGGACATCTCGAGCCGCGTCGAGGACGTCGGCGGCTCCGGCGCCTACGCCGACGGCGTGTGGCAGACCACCCAGGTGGTCGGCCAGGACGGCGTGTGGGCGATCCCGTGGTTCACCGAGGCGCGGTCGATCTACTACCGCAAGGACATCCTCGAGAAGGCCGGCGTCGATCCGGCGACCGCCTTCGCGGACTGGGACTCGTTCAGGGCCACCCTGCAGGCGATCAAGGACAAGACCCCGGAGATCCAGCCGTTCGGCACGCCCGGCAAGAAGGCGTTCGACCTCGTCCACCACGTGATGCCGTTCGTGTGGGACGCAGGCGGCGCGGAGCTGTCGAGCGACAACAGCAAGTCGACGATCAACTCGCCCGAGGCAGTCACCGGCGTGACGTTCTTCGCCGACCTGGTGAAGGACGGACTGGCCGACAAGAGCCAGCTCGAGCGCGACGGCACGCAGGTCGAGAACCAGTTCAAGGGCGGCAAGATCGCCGTCTGGATGGGTGGTCCGTGGGTGCTCGGCTCGGTCGAGCGCACGGACGACACCAACTGGGTCCCGGAGGCGCGCAAGAACGTCGGCCTGGCACCGATGCCGGCCGGCCCGAACGGCGACGCGTTCACGTTCGTCGGCGGCTCGGACCTCATGATGTTCAAGGGCTCGCAGCACAAGAACGAGGCCTGGGAGGTCATGAAGTTCCTCTCGAAGGACCAGGTCCAGACGGACTACGCCTCGATCCTCGGAATGTTCCCGGCGCGTGTGGATCCCCAGAAGGCCTACGGGGAGTCCAGCGGCGCGAACTTCGAGGCCGTCTACCAGGCGATCCAGCAGGGCCGTACGTACTCGCCGATCCCGCAGTGGGCGGGCATCGAGAACGCCTACAAGGGGCGCTTCGGGAACATCCTCGACAGCGCCGCCGGTAAGGGCAGCGACTACACGGACGACACGGTCCAGAAGCAGCTCGACGAAGCGGCCAAGGAGGCCGACGGCCTGCTCGCCCAGACGACGGGCTAGTAGGTACCTCCTCCAGGACGGGCGGGGCGCACCGCCGCCCCGCCCGTCCTTTCTCTTCAATGGCTATCCATCCCCTCACTCCGACTGAGCCGGCTGCCCCTGTGGGCAAGGTGATCGCCGAGCCTCCGCGCCGGCCTGGCCGCTCGCTGCTGCAGTCGCGGCGGCGGCTGATCATCGGCCTCGTGGCGCCCGCCGTGGCGTTCATGGTGATCGTGCACCTGCTGCCGATGCTCGGCGGGTTCTACCTCTCGTTCAAGAACCTCAACACGTTCACGTTCCACAAGCTGTTCAGCGCTCCGTGGGCCGGGTTCGACAACTACCACTCGATCCTCTTCGAGGCCGACAACCCGCTGCGCAGCGGGTTCACGGGCGCCGTCTCCAACACGCTCAAGTACACGTTCTGGACGGTGCTCGGCACGCTCGGCGGCGGGCTCGCCGTGGCGCTCCTGCTCAACCGGCAGATGCGCGGCATCAAGATCGTGCGCGCGCTGATGCTGACGCCGTGGATCGTCCCGAGCTTCGTCGTCGCGGTGCTGTGGCAGTACATGTGGCAGAGCGACATCGGGATCATCAACAAGGTCCTCGTCGACTACACGCACATCCTCTCCGAGCGGCCGGTGTGGCTGATCGGGGAGAACTCGCTGTGGGCGATCATCGTCCCCAGCGTCTGGCGCGGGCTCCCGTTCGCGATGCTGATCTTCCTGGCCGGCCTGCAGGCGATGCCGCAGGAGCTGCACGAGGCGGCGTCGATCGACGGCGCCGGCCCGTGGCGGCGGTTCCGCTACATCACGCTGCCGCTGCTGCGGCCGCTGATCGCCGTGCAGTTGCTGTTCGGCGTCATCTACGCCACCTACCAGTTCTCGATCCCGTACGTGATGTTCGGGAGCAATCCGGGACCGCACGCGGACCTGATGATGACCCTCATCGTCCGCCAGTCGTTCTCCAACAGCCTGTTCGGCTTCGGTAGCGCGGTCTCGACGCTGCTGATGCTGGCGATGCTCGTCTGGGTAGCCATCTGGTACCGGGCGTTCCGGCGCGACCTGGAGGTCCAATGACCGCTCTGACGATGTCCCCGCGTGCCCGCAAGCGCATGGTCAACCGGAGCCTCGACGTCCTCACGTGGCTGGTCCTGCTGGTCATGCTCGCGCCGTTCCTGTGGCTGCTGATCTCGTCGGTGCAGGACGACCTCGAGCTGTCTACCGGCGCCTATGACCTGCTGCATCCCACGCTGCGCGCGTTCTCGGAGATGTGGGACACGATCGACTTCGAGCGCTTCTTCCTCAACAGCCTGATCATCTGCACGGCGTCGGCGGTGCTGGCGACCGTGTTCGCGAGCACCGCCGGCTACGCGCTCGCCCGCTTCAAGTTCCGCGGGTCGCGCACGTTCTCGCTGACCGTCATCGGCACGCAGCTGATCCCCGGCTCGATGTTCCTGCTGCCGCTGTTCATCGGCTTCATCTGGCTCAAGCAGAACGTCGGGCTTCCGCTCTACGACACCCACGTCGGGATGATCATCGTGTACACGGCGTTCTTCACGCCGGTGGCGATCTTCTTCATGCGCTCGTTCTTCCTCGCGATCCCGCGCGATCTCGAGGAGGCGGCGATGGTCGACGGCTGCACGCCGTTCAAGGCGTTCATCAAGATCGTGCTCCCGAACGCCGCTCCCGGCCTCGTGGCGACCTTCGTCTACGCGTTCCTGTTCTCGTGGGACGAGCTGCTGTTCGTCACCAACCTCACGCAGCACACCGCGGAGACGATCCCGATCGGCATCCGGACGTTCATCGGCAACTACCAGGAAAGGACCGCACAGCTCATGGCCGCAGGAGTGGTCACAACCCTTCCCGTCCTGATCGCGTTCTTCGCCACCCAGCGATGGCTCGTGAAGGGCCTTACCGCGGGCGCGGTGAAGGGATGACGACCACGACGATCGAGCCGCGCGAGGAGCCGGCCCGCACCGGGTCCTTCCCGTCGCACTTCCGCTTCGGCGTGGCCATGGCCTCGTACCAGATCGAGGGTGCCGTGAGCGAGGACGGCCGCGGCCAGTCGATCTGGGACACGTTCTGCCGCCGCCCCGGCGCGGTCGCCGGCGGCGACACCGGCGATGTCGCATGCGACCACTACCACCGCTGGAGCGAGGACCTCGACC
The DNA here is from genome assembly GCA_963792385.1 of uncultured Solirubrobacteraceae bacterium. Classification (GTDB taxonomy): domain Bacteria; phylum Actinomycetota; class Thermoleophilia; order Solirubrobacterales; family Solirubrobacteraceae; genus DASSUW01. Next base: position 217,780 of record CAWBVZ010000011.1, read on the forward strand.
TGATGGCCTCGCTCGGGATCGAGTCCTACCGCTTCTCGATCGCCTGGCCGCGCGTGCAGCCAGACGGCCGCGGGGCGCTCAACCGCGCCGGCGTGGACTTCTACCGGCGCCTGGCCGAGGGCCTGCGCGAGCGTGGCATCGAGGCGGTCGCGACGCTCTACCACTGGGACCTGCCGCAGGCGCGACAGGCGGTCGGCGGCTGGTCGGCGCGCGACACCGCCGAGCGGTTCGCCGAGTACGCCGGGCTGATGGCGCAGGAGCTGGGCGATGTCGTGGATGCCTGGATCACCCACAACGAGCCGTGGGTGGTCGCGTTCCTCGGCCACGCCGAGGGGACCAAGGCCCCCGGTGTGCGCGACTGGCCGACCGCCCTGCGCGCGTCGCACCACCTGCTGCTCTCGCACGGCTGGGCGATGCAGGCGCTGCGTGCCGGTGCGCCGGACGTGCCGGTCGGCATCACGCTGAACCTCGCGCCCGCGCGCGCGCTGACCTCGAGCGACGACGATCGCGCGGCCGCCTCGCGCATGGACGGCTACCTGAACCGCTGGTTCCTGGACCCGGTGCTGCGCGGCCACTATCCCGAGGACATGGTCGAGCAGTACGCGCGCCGGTACGGGCCGTTCGACGTCGTGCACGACGGCGACCTGGCGGCGATCGGCGCGAAGATCGACTTCCTCGGCGTCAACTACTACTCACCGCAGCGCGTGAAGGCCGACCCGACGCGCCAGCCGCTCGAGCTCGCGCACGTGCTCGCCCACCCGCCGACGACGGCGATGGGCTGGGAGGTCGACCCCGACGGGCTGCACGAGCTGCTCGTGCGCGTCCGGCGCGACTACGGCGACCTGCCGATCTACATCACCGAGAACGGCGCGGCGTACGAGGACGGGCCGGTCGTCAACGGCACCGTCGAGGATCCGGACCGCGTGGCCTTCCTGCGCACGCACCTCGACGCGCTCAGCCGCGCGGTCGCCGACGGCGTCGACGTGCGCCGCTACTTCGCGTGGTCGATGCTCGACAACTTCGAGTGGGAGCACGGCTACGCCAAGCGCTTCGGGCTCGTGTACGTGGACTACTCGACACAGCGCCGCGTGCCCAAGCGCAGCAGTCTGTGGTACCGCGACTTCATCGCGACCGCGAGGAGCTGAGACCGTGGCCAGCATCGCCTTCTCCGAGGTGTCGAAGGTATTCCCGGACGGGACCGCCGCAGTCGATGGGCTCGACCTGGAGATCCCCGACGGCGGCTTCACGGTGCTCGTCGGCCCATCGGGCTCCGGCAAGTCGACGGCGCTGCGGATGGTGGCCGGGCTCGAGGAGGCGACCGCCGGCACGATCCGGATCGCCGACCGCGTGGTCAACGACATCGCGCCGAAGGACCGCGACATCGCGATGGTGTTCCAGAGCTACGCGCTGTACCCGCACATGAGCGTGCACGACAACCTCGGCTTCGCCCTCAAGATGCACAGCGTCGAGAAGACGCGCGTGCGCGACCGGGTCGGCGCGGTCGCGCGCCGGCTCGGCATCGGCGAGCAGCTCGAGCGCCGCCCGCGCCAGCTCTCCGGCGGCCAGCGCCAGCGGGTCGCGCTCGGCCGCGCGATCGTGCGTGAGCCGCAGGCGTTCCTGATGGACGAGCCGCTCTCGAACCTCGACGCGAAGCTGCGCGTGGAGATGCGCGCGTACATCGCGCGCCTGCACCAGGAGCTCGGCACGACGACGCTGTACGTCACGCACGACCAGACCGAGGCGATGACGATGGGCGATCGCGTCGCCGTCATGCGCGACGGCCGGCTCGAGCAGGCGGACGCGCCGCAGGAGCTCTACGACCGGCCCGCGAACCTGTTCGTGGCGGCCTTCATCGGCTCCCCGGCGATGAACCTGCTGCGCGGGCGGCTGGTGTTGCATGAGGGTCGCGTGCACGCGCTGCTCGGCGGCCAGCGGCTCGTGCTGCCCGACACGCTGCTCGACACGCGGCCGGTGCTCGCCCGCTGGGTCGACGAGGAGGTCGTGTTCGGGATCCGGCCCGAGGCCGTCGACCTCGCGCACGCCGACACGCCGGCGGGCTCGGTGATCGAGCTCGACGCCGTGCTGGTGGAGGCGCTCGGATCGGACGTGCTCGCGCACCTGCGCACCGACGCTCCGCGCGTGACGGTGTCGGAGGCGTTCGACGGCGAGGAGGACGCCGGGCTGGAGGCGCGCTTCACGGCCCGCCTTCCGCACGACGTGCGGGTCGAGGTCGGCGACCGGCTGCGGCTCGAGGTCGACCTCGAGCGCCTGCACATTTTCGATCCGGCGACCGGTCTGGCTCTCCGCTAGGCCTGAATCCACCGATTCTCGCGGCGCCTCGACACCGTGGCCGTTCGCCAGGCCCGATCGGCCGCGAACCAGGTGGACTACCACATGAGATGCGCGGCCGATCGACCCTGACTCGGCCCACGGCGCCGAGTCATCCACGATGATCGGTGGATCCAGGCCTAAAGCGGCGGGCTCGCGCGCCGGATCAGCCCGAGCGCGTAGCGCGGCCACCAGTGGCCGGCAGGCGGGTCGTTGCCGTCGGCGCACTGGCCGTCGGACTCGCCGGGCGCCTTGACCCACAGGAACGCGGCCACGAGCGGGTTGCCCGTCGCCGTCGTGGGCCGCGCGCCGAGGCCGCGGCCCGGCGGGTTGCACCAGTCCTCCTTCCCGCGCGGCGCGTGCCACGGCCCGCGGCCGTTGCGGCTGGTGTCGATCACGAAGCGCGCGCCGCCGAGGCGGCTGGAGATGCGCATGCCGTAGGCGACGATCTCGTCGGTGCGGCGGAAGTTGGAGACGTTGAGCGCGAACCCGGCAGCGCGCTGGACGTGCACCTTGCGCAAACGGCGCGCCATCACGCCGGCCGGCTCCCAGTTCGAGTGCCCGGCGTCGACGTGGACCGAGGTCTGGGCGCGTGCGAGCCGGTCGACGGCGCCGCGCAGGTGGCCGAGGCGGCCCTTGCCGCACAACCCGGCGAGCGCGTCCGGTTCGAGGATCACGAGCGCCCGGCGGTCACCGATCCCGCGCGCGAACGCCGCGATCCACGCGCGGTAGGCGCGCCCGTCGCGTGCGCCGCCGGCCGAGTACAGCGAGCAGTCGCGGTTCGGCACGTTGTACGCCACGAGTACCGGGACCGTCTGGCGCCCTGTAGCGGCGGTGACCAGCGCGTCGACGTCGCGGCGCACCTGCTTCGGCGTGCCCCCGGTGAACCAGCGCGCCTGCGGGATCAGGCTCAGCGCGCGCATGCGCGCGGCGTCGCGCTCACGGCCCGCGTGTGCGAACCGGTTCGCCTGGCGCGCGGCGTTGCTGTGCGCCGGATCGGCGTCGAACGGGCTGTCCTGGGCCGCGGCGGCGGGCGGAATGGCCAGCGCCGCGAGCGCGAGAACGAGCACGAGCGACCTCATCGGCAGCACCGTAGCGGGCGCTTGTGGCGCGCATGGCCGGTGTAGGGCCGCTCACTACGGGCACTTACTTACTCAGACATGCACACCGCCGCACCAGCCGACGCACCGCGAGGCACCCGGGCGCGCAGCCAATCGCTGCCGCGAATCCTCTGCGTGGACGACGAGCCACACGTCCTCGAAGGGCTGAAGGATTCGCTGCGCCGTACGTTCGACGTTCGCGTCGCCCTCGGCGGCAAAGCGGCGCTTGCGATGCTGAAGGCCGACCGGTACGGCTTCGCCGTGATCATCTCCGACATGCGGATGCCCGGCATGTCGGGCGCCGAGTTCCTGCGCGACGCCAAGCGCGTGGCGCCGCGCTCGGTGCGCATGCTGCTCACCGGTCACGCGGACGCCGATGCGGCCGCGCAAGCCGTCAACGAGGGCCAGATCTTCCGCTTCCTGACCAAGCCGTGCGGGCGCGACGACCTCGAGAGCGCGTGCTCCGCAGCGCTCTGGCAGCACGAGGTGCTCAGCGCCGAGCGCACGCTGCTCGAGCAGACGCTCCGCGGCAGCATTCAGGCCCTTACCGACGTGCTGGCGCTGGCCAGCCCGGCCGCCTTCGGGCGTGCGGGCCGCGTCAAGCGGCTGATCGCCGACCTCGCGACCGAAACCGGCTGGGATGACGCGTGGGAGGTCGAGGTGGCGGCGATGCTGGCGGACATCGGCGCGGTCACGCTGCCCGACGCGACGGCCGAGAAGGTCAACAGCGGCGAGCCGCTGAGCCAGGCGGAGCAGGAGATGGTCGACCGTGTGCCGGCAGTGACCGAGCGGATCCTCGCCAACATCCCTCGGCTCGAGGGCGTGCAGCAGATCCTCGCCGACTACGGCCGCCGGTTCGACTCCTCGCAGGCCGGGGACCTCTTGCCGGTCGGGGCGAAGATGCTGCGCATCGCCGTCGACTTCGACGAGCTCGAGTCGCGCGGCATGGAGGCAACCGGAGTGCTCGAGACGCTCGCGGCCCGGGACGGCCGCTATGACCCGGAGATGCTCCAGGCGTTCGGTCGGGTGGCGGGCGCCGCCGGCCGCGTGCGGCCGGTCCGCGAGGTGGCCGTCAGCGGTCTGTGCGTCGGCATGATCGTGGCCGTGGACGTGCGCGCCCCGGCCGGCCGGCTGCACGTCTCGCGCGGGCACGTCGTGACCGAGGAGCTCCTCGAACGGCTCCGCAACTATCCGCCCGACCACGTGCGAGAGCCGATCCTCGTGTTCGCATGAGGCACGTGCTGTTCGTCGACGACGAGCCGCACGTCCTCGACAGCCTGCGCGACGCGCTGCGCTCGCGCCGGGGGGACTGGACGATGGCCTTCGCCCGCGGCAGCGAGGCGGCGCTCGAGGCGCTCGATCAGCAGGAGTTCGACGTCGTCGTGTCCGACATGCGGATGCCGGGCATGGACGGCGCCGACCTACTGGCGCACGTGCGGACGCTCCAGCCGTCGTCGGTGCGGATCGTGCTGTCCGGCTACGCCGACCTCGACGTCCTGATGCGGGCGACCGCGGTGTCGCATCGATTCCTCGGCAAGCCGTGCGACACGAGCGAGTTGATCCGCGTCGTCGAGCGGTCGTGTGCGATCGCCGAGCTGGCCGAACGCGAGGACCGGCGGCGGACGGCGACGCGGGCGGCGGAACTGCCGTGCATCCCGGGCATCTATCACCAGCTGACCGCGGTGCTCAGCAACCCGAACGCCTCGGTCGACGCGGTCGCCGCGCTCGTTGAGCAGGACATCGCGGTCAGCGCGCGTGTCCTCCAGCTCGCCAACTCGGCGTTCTTCGCCCGCTCGCGTCAGATGAGCCGGATCACCGATGCGGTCGTGCTGCTCGGGCTCGGCACGCTGAAGGCGCTCGTGCTGTCGGCCGGCGCGCTCGGAGCGTTCGAGCCGGCTCCGCCGATCGCGGGGTTCTCGCTAGAGCAGATCCAGCGGCGCGCGATCTCGGTGGCGGCCGTCGTCCGCCGCATCCTCAGGCCGGGCGTGGCGCAGGACAACGCCGTCGCCGCGGCGATGCTGCGCGACATCGGCCTGCTCGTGCTCGCCGTCGAGGAGCCCGAGCGACTGGCCGCAACGCTGGCGGCCTCCGTGAGTGAGCACCGACCGCTGGCCGAGATCGAATACGAGCTGTACGGCGTGAGCCACGCCGAGGTGGGAGCGCACCTGCTCGAGCTGTGGGGTCTCCCGCACACGATCGTCGAAGCCGTCGCGTTCCACCACCGGCCGGAGGCTGCCCACGACCCCGTGCTCGACCCGGTGGCGGCGGTCGCGATCGGCGACGCGCTCGTGCGCGAGGCCGAAGGTCGCGCGGCCAGCCTCGACATGGGGTACGTCGACCGCCTGGGCGTCGCCGACCGGCTGGCGTCGTGGCGGGTCGTGGCAGCCGCGGTCTCGCCCACAGCCTGACGGTAGAAGTTGTAGGTTCCTGCGTCGCGAACCAAGAAAGGAACCTGAAGATGTCCGCACCGCACGCCGCCGCACTTCCACGGCGCGCAGTCCTCGCCGATGTGATCCCCGGGGAACGCGTGCGAGACGTCGTGCTCGTCATCAGCGGAGCGCTGTTGACAGCGCTCTTCGCGCAGATCTCGATCAAGGTGGGCCGCTCCCCAGTGCCGATCACGGGCCAGACGCTCGCCGTCGGCCTGGTCGGGGCGACGCTCGGCACCCGGCGCGGCATGGCGTCGATGGCGCTCTACGCGGTGCTCGGCCTGTTCCTGCCGTTCTACGCCGACGGCGACTCGGGCTGGGATGTGATCTGGGGCGCGAGCGGCGGCTACATCGTCGGCTTCATCTTCGCCGCGGGCATTATCGGCTGGTTCGCCGAGCACGGCGCCGACCGCAACGTCGTTCTCGCGTTCATGGCGTTCGTCCTCGGCCAGCTCGTGATCTTCGCGTTCGGCCTCGTAGGCCTGAAGATCGCCGTCGGTGAGACCTGGAGTTGGACGATCCACAACGGGTTCACGATCTTCATCGTCGGCGGGCTGGTGAAAGCGGCGATCGGTGCCATTGCGCTGCCGTCGGCGTGGGCGCTGGTGCGCCGGTTCGAACGTTGATGCTCGAGCTCCTCGCGCGCTACGCGGGCAATCTCGCGGCGCTATGGGTGGCGAGCAAGCTGTTCGACCAGATGACCTACGGCGACGAGTTCGGTGTGCTCGCCCTGGCGGCGCTCGTGTTCACGGTCGCCAACTGGATCGTGAAGCCGATCGTCACGCTGCTCGCGATCCCGTTGATCATCCTCACGCTCGGGGTCGCGTACTTCTTCGTCAACGTGCTGATGCTGCTGGTCACGGACTGGGTCGTCCCCGACTTCGAGGCGGGCGGGTTCTGGACCGTGGTCGGCGCGACGATCGTGATCTGGCTCGTCAACGTGATCATCTCGGCGGCGGTGCACGACTGGCAGCGCAGCGCCGCGCGCCGCGCCGCGCGTTAACCCTCCGGCTCAGCGTCGAGGCGCTCGCGGCGTGCGGTCGCCGACCCCGAGCCGGGGTCGATCGACACGAGGTCGGCCGCCAGCGGCTGGAAGGTTGGCTTCGTCGTGAAGATCAGGCGCGCGATCCCGTAGTCGGTCGGCTCGGTGAGATTGCCGGTGCCGCCGGCGCCGACGCTGCCGCCGTTGACGACGGTCACACCGGAGGAGTGCTCGATCGAGGCCTTGTGCGTGTGGCCGACGACGAACACCAGCGGCCGCGCCGGCGGATCGTCCTTGAGGATCGCGAGGGCGGGCGCGATCAGCGCGGGCTCGTGGACCATGACCAGGTCGACCTTCCCGAGCAGCGGCATGAGCCAGGCGGTGAACGCGTCCTGCTGGGTGGTACTCGGCTCGTCGTCGTAGCGGTCCTTGAAGCCATCGCCCGCGCGCCGCTCGAACGGGTCGCTGTAGCCCGCCACGCGCAGGCCGGCGACGTCGACGACCTTGTCTCCGTAGGTGCCGTTCGGCTTCAGCCGGCCGCGGTCGGTCAGCACGACCGCCCCACGTTGGGCGAGGTCGCGCTCGAGGCTGTCCGAGTCGTGGTTGCCGGAAACGAACACGAGCGGCTTGCCGACGCCGGTGACGCGGTTGACGAGCCGCGACTCGAGCGGCGAGCCGCGATCCGTGAGGTCGCCGGCGAAGAACAGCGGGCCGCCGTCCGTCGCCCGCTCGAGGATCGGCAGCGCGAGGAAGTTGTTGTGCAGGTCGGACGCGATCGTGATCGTCGGCCGGTCGACGAGCGGCGTGCGCTCCGACGGTCGCGTGACGAGGCGGGCGAGGCCGACGAGCTGCGCGTCGAGCTCCTGATCGAGCGCCTTCGTGGACTGCTGGGCGGCCTCAACGGCCTGGAGCGCGCGCGGGATGTCGGGCCCGAACGCGTAGTACTGCGGCTCGTCGATCTGCCCACGCGGAGGGAGGAGCACGACGAGCGCGATGCCGATCGCCAGCGTGGTCCCGAGCGCGGCGCCGACCGTGTAACGCAGTCGCGGGCCCGACCGGTTGCGGACGGCGAACGCGACGAGCAGTCCGGCGCCGGCCGAGGTCAGCAGGACAATCCCGATCAGCGCGCGCAGGTACGCGGCGATCGCGTCGCGGGCCTCGGTGCGCACGTCCTGAACGTCGAAGCCGCCACCTTGCGCGACGCGCGTGACGCTGTTGCGGTCGACCGTCCGCAGGTCGACGTGGAGGCGGACGGGCAACCGGATCGCGCCTTCGAAGCGCACGCCCCAGTCGACCAGCGGCACGTACAGGTCGAGCGCACCCTTATGCCCGGGCTCGGTGAAGATCGCCACGCGGCCGATCGAGAGGTCCTGCGACTGCGTGTACGTGTCCAGCCCGACGTACGCGCCACCGAACGTGGCGGCGACGACCGCGACGATGACCAGCGCCCGGCGGGCGATCAGGCCGAGCCGGCGGCGGCGGCGTCCGTCGCCGCTGCGTGAAAGTAGTCGCGCAACGCGCGACCGTCGCTCCAGAACGCCAGCTGGTGCCATGGGATAGTGGTCGGCCCGAAGGCTTGAACTTCGAGCGCCTCCTCGGTCCGCCTCGGGGTCCCCTGCGCGCGTGCCGCGTACACGACGACCACGATGCGATCCGTACTTCGAGAGTAGACCCCGACGAGGCTCGTGATCTCGATGTCGACCCCGATCTCCTCTTTCGTCTCGCGGATCGCGGCGTCCTCTACCGATTCGCCCAGGTCCACGAAGCCGCCCGGCATCGTCCACAGGCCGCGGCTCGGCTCAAACCCGCGGCGCATCAGGAACAGCTCGCCGCCGTCGGTGGCCGGGATCGCGCACGCGACCGGTTTGGGGTTGTAGAAGGCGCCGTAGCCGCATTCGGGGCAGCGGATGCTGCGCGGGAAGGTGACCTCGGCGGGCTGTCCGCAGCGAGGGCAGAACTTCGCGTCCTCGAGCGCCGGGTTGAGGCTCACGGCCGCCGCTCCCACAGCTGCATCACGCAGAGGTGCCGGTAGCCGAGGTTGGTGTACAGCCGCTCGCCGACCTCCGTGGCCTGCAGCGTCGTCGTCGTACAGCCGCTGTCACGCGCGGCGGCCAGCGCCTGGCGCATGACGGTCGAGGCGAGGCCCTTGCGGCGCGCCTTCGGGATCGTGGCGACGAACGAGACGCCGCAGTCCTCGCCGTGGTGGAGAGTGAGCGCGACGGCCGCCGGCTTGCCATGCAGGTCGGCGCGATAGCCCTTGAGGATCCCGTTGGGGAGGGGAGCGAGCGTCCGCTCGAGCCGGGCGTCGTAGTTGCCGTACGCGAGGTCGTTCACGCGCCCGACGGTGGTGAGGTCGGCGAGCCGCGGCACGGACCGATCGTCGCCTGTGCCGGCCAGCTCGTCCAGCGTGGCGCCCATGCCGGGGCTCGCGCTCGTGACGATCATCCCGGCCTGGGCGAGCGCCTGCGCGGCGAGGCTCGCCGAGCCGTCGAGCCACACGCCCCACCGCCTGACCTTGGCCTTGGCGTAGCGCTGATGCAGCTCCTCGAGGTGCTCCGGGGCCCGGTCGGGCTCGATCGCCACGGCCGCGTTCAGCGTCGGCGAATCCGGTGCGCTGGGAACCACGGATGCCACCAGCCCGTCACGCTCCAGCACGCTCCCCGGGCCGGCATGCCCACCGAGCAGCGCCTGCAGGCGGGCAAACCCGTCCCACAGCCGCACGAGCAGCATCCCCTCGTCCATGCCTTGAGGCTACTGGGGCCAGCTGGGCGCTACGCTGAGGACTCGCTGCGCCCTCTTAGCTCAGTTGGTAGAGCACTTCCATGGTAAGGAAGGGGTCTCCGGTTCGAGTCCGGAAGAGGGCTTCGTCTGACCCATGGCGCGCCGGGTAGAACCTTGACACGACCGGTGTCAAGGCTCTACCACAGGCCCGTTGCGTCAGCCCAGCGGCAATGACAGCGAGCGGGTGTTGCCGGCCCGGTCTCGCGCCGTCAGTCGCAGCGTGAGGTTGCTCTGCCTGGCCGTCCGGCCTGCCCCGTTCACGCGGATCCGCAGCCTGCCGGTGCCGGCGCGGCCGATGCTGTCGGTCGTCGTGCCGACCGTCCTACCGCGGAGCCGCACGGACGCGCGCACGAAGCACGCCTCGTTGCACGAGAAGCGCACGCGCAGCACACCCCGCTTCAGCACGCCGGCCTTGGCGAGCAGCGCGGGCGCGCGGTTGTCATTCCCGGACCCGGGGTTAGGCAGCGGCGTCTGAGCGGTGTCGTCCACCACGACCACGCTGGTCGATGACTGCGACCCGAGGATCGCGTTCGCGCTCTCGCCGCTCAGCGTGATCGTGACATTGCCGGTCGTCGGCACCGTGATGTTCTCCTGGTAGTCGCCGGGCGCGAACGTCAGCATCCCGCCGCCGCCCGCGGAGAGGGAGTACGCCACGGTGGCCGTGCGGTTCGCCGGTCCCGTGCGTGTGACCGGGATCTGCACCTGGCCGCTGCTCTTCCTCACCGCCGTGGCGGACGAGGGGAACTGGAGCACGGAGGCCGGGACCACGGACAGGCTCTCGAGCGGCATGCCGCCGGCGATCGTGCCCACCGGCGTGGCGGCGCCCGTCGACAGGTTGAGCGTGTGCAGCACCGAGCTGCCCGGGCTGCCGGCAAGCTCGAACGACGCATAGGCCGTGCCCGATGCCTGCGCGATGTCGAGGCCGGCGTTGTCCGTGGTGTCGACGCCGAGCGCGCCGACGTCGATCAGGTTGCCCGTGTTCGGCGACACGGGCGCGCCGCCGACCGAGCCCTGGGTGAACAGGCGGTCGGAGCCCGAGTCGATGTCGTAGAGCGTGGTGCTGGTGGCGCCGTCGAACGAGTTCGTGTAGTCGGCGGCCACGATGCGCGGGTCACCGGGGTTGAGGTTTCCGTCCGTTCCGAGCGAGTTGCCGTTGTTCGGGCTGAAGCGGAAGTTCAGGTTGTCCTCCTCGACGACGCGGATCGCGTCCGCGACGGGGTTGAAGCCGAAGCCGAAGTCGTTGAGGAAGCTGCTGAAGAAGGGGCTGACGAACGGGGTGACGTTGACCGGCGTGGCGTTGAACTGCCCCGCCGCCGCGGCCGGCGTGAGCACGTAGAGCGTGCCACGGGTCGCCTGGGCGTAAAGAGCGCCGCCGCGCGGGCGGTGATCGAGCCCGATGAGGTTCGTATCGGGCCCAAGGATGCCCCCGTCGACATTCGGGAAGTTGATCGTCGCCGGCGTGGCCGCGCCCGGGTTGCCCATCGGGAAGGTCACGAGCGTGCTCGGGTTCGCATTGGTCAGGCCGACTGCAGTCTCCGCGGCGCTCGCCGCGCCCGCCGTGAGTGCGCTGAGCACCCCGGCGACCGCGATCCACGCAGCGGTTCGGGTCGCGCGCTTGCGCGTCATCGTTGCGTCCTTTCGTCATGCCTCTGGGGAGGAGGAGCGGGATCTGTTACCGCTGTGGACTGCGCGCCAGCCGCCGCTTCGGTTCACTCCGAGGGCGTCATATGTCGAGCGCGGTCGCCACCGTCATGCCACCGCCGAGCACGCGATCGCAACCGACCAACCTGCGCGACGTGCCCGGGGTCATACCCGCTGACCAGCCACCCACCCCGGAAGGGAATCCACCATGTTCAGCATCACCCTCAAGCGCTCAGCGGCAGCCCTCGGCGTCGCGGCGGGACTGCTCGCGGCAGCGGGACCGGCGAGCGCGATGGACTATATGGGCAGTCCCGTCGTTACCTATTCGGTGAAGGCGCCGACGACGCCCACCGCGAACGGTTTCGGCCTCTCGTTCGAGCACATCGACATGAACGCACGGACCAACGCCGCTACGCAGGTCGGCAGCGAGGGCGTGAAGGCAGCGACCGGCACGCAGATCGGCATTGAGGACTAGCGAACGCAGCGATTGACCCGGACGCGCGCAAGCGTTACGCCTCGGGCGCCAGCGACCACGCCCACTTAGTCGTCCCCGGACCGTTCACGACGGTGATGTCCTCAACGAGCGTGGTGGACGATGAGAGCTGGCTCGTCAGGGCGCCCATGAACACCAAGTCCGCCAGCGGGCGCGGGTTGATGAAGCCACCGGCGCAGATCGCCGGCCCCGTGACGGGCATCGGCGGAGTGTCGGGCGCGTAGGCCGCAAACAGCGAGTAGATCGGTTGATCGACCCCCTGCTGGACGCGGGAGTGCTGCTCGCCTGGCGTCGGGACGATCGTGACGTCCGCCTCGCCGTGGTAGGGGCACTGGCCACCGGCGCTGACGCCGTCGACGATCACGTGGATGCTGCCGGACTCGGGCTCGTAGATCGCGTACTCGCCGGCCGGCTCGCTGCCGCTCTCGGGCTCGACGTCGCCCGTGTACTTGAGGCGCACATTGCCGCTCCACGAGAACGTGTCGAAGTCGGGTGCGCTCTTGACGGAGATCGAGCCCGACACCGGGCCCGAGTAGTGGCGTGGAGGCTTGTCGCCGCAGATCAGCCGCACGACCTCCTGGACGACCGACGACACGAGCGCGAAGAACCGATCGGTCGGAGCGGAGCGGGTGACCGAGCGGGTCGTGCCGGTGGCGACATTCTTCACGTTCACCGTGAGGGTCGCTGTGGCGCCGGCAACGGTGAGGCTGCCTCCCACCTCGCGGTTGTGGGCGATCATCTTGGCGGTCGACGGCGGCTTGTTCGGATTGCCGATGAGCTGCTCGGCAAGCATGAACCCGAGCTGCTCGCGCTCGACGAGGACGCCGCCGCACGCGGCCTTGAGCGGCGCGCCGAGGTCGGAGATCAGCATGTTGGCGATGCCGCGGCTCGCGCCACGATGCTCCGCGCCATCGGGGACCGTGAAGTGCCGGACCCATACGGCCGGGTGCTTCACGGCCCTGAATGCGACGTGCGCCGAGGGGAGCCCCGGGATGGGCGGAAGCTGCGGACGCTTGCGCTTGCGCATCGATACCGGCACGGTCTTGCGCTTTCCCTTGCGGACCGCGACCTTGCTCGCCGGGCGGTCGATGCCCGCCTTGCCACGCAGCGGCGTCGTGGCGGCGAACAGCCAGTAGCTCCCCGCCGGCACCTGGAGCCGGTAGCGGTGCGAGCGGACCCTCTCCACGCCGACGATCAGCAGGCTCGTCGCGTTCACGGCGCGAACCGTCGTGAAGCCCTTCCCCGCCTTCGGCAGCTTCGCGCCCGAGACCTTCCCCGAGAGCGTCGAGGCCGCCGCCGGACACGCGGCGACCGCGAGACCGACGACGACGGCGAATGCGCTGAGCCTGACGGGCATGGAAGCCCCGGTTTCTCGCTCCCCTCAGAGGCCGGGCCGCGCGCGAGGTAGAGGAACGAGAGAACCCAACGGCGACAGCTCGACTCTACCCGGGTGGAATCCCACGAGCGATGAGATGAGCGAACTGGTTGGAACTGCAATGTTTTCCCCGGACCGCGAGCCGCCGATCCATACTGACTGTGTGACGGCGACCCTCTCGGCTGGAGTCGGGTCCCTCGTAGGGCGCGAGGTTGAGCTTCGGGCGCTTGCGAAAGGCGTGGACGGCGAACGACGAGTCGTCTGCCTCCACGGGATCGCCGGCATCGGGAAGTCCGCCCTCCTCAGCACCTTCCTCGACCGCCGGCGAGCAGCGGCGGCCGGCGTCGTCGAACTGGACTGCCGCGCGGTCGAGCCGACCGAGCGCGGCTTCCTACACGCCTGCGGCGGCTTCGACGACCTCGGAGAGCTGGTCGACCATCTCCGGACGCTCGCGGCGCCGGTAACGATTGCCTTGGACCACTACGAGCTCTTCCGGCTCATGGATACGTGGCTGCGCCAGGTGCTCGTGCCGGCGCTGCCCGCCGGTTCCACGCTGGTGCTGGCCGGGCGGGAGCGGCCGGTTTCGGGCTGGCTGGCGCTCGAGCACTTCCGCAACCTTCCGCTGGGCCCGCTGGAAGAGGCGGAGGCCCGGCTGATGCTCGAGCGGCGCGGGGTCCATGAGACCGACGCGACGCGCCTGAACCGGATCGCGCGCGGACATCCGCTCGCGCTCATGCTCGCCTCCGCCGGCGTCGCCGAGCATCCGGAGCTCGAGCTCGAGGACGCGGCCATGACGCGCGTGGTCGAGGAGCTCTCACGCCTCTATCTCGAGGGCGTCGACGATCCGCTCGCGCGCCGTGCGCTCGAGGCTTGCTGTGTCGTCCGCCGAGCGACCGAGCCGGTGCTCGCTGCGATGCTCGAAGAGCACGACGGCGCCGAGGCCGTGCGCCGTCTACTCGATCTCCCGTTCGTCGACGCGGGTCCGCACGGCCTCGTCGTGCACGAAGCCGTTCGCGAAGCCGTTGCCCGCTTTGTGAGTGGCGCCAATCCGGTCCGCTACCGGCAGCTGCGCCGCAGAGCCTGGCGCGAGCTCCGCACCGAGGTGCGAGAGGCCGGGCCAGGAGAGCTCTGGCGCTACACCGCGGACATGCTCTACCTGATCGATAACCCAGTCGTGCGCGAGGCGTTCTTCCCGAGCGGCACCCAGCCGCTCGCGGTCGAGCCGGCCCGTGCGGAGGACGGGTCCGCCGTGAGCGCGATCGCGCGGCGCCACGAGGGACCCGAGGCGGCCGAGGTCCTCGAGCGCTGGTGGGCCGAGGCTCCGGAGACCTTCTCCGTCGCTCGTGACCGCGACGGCGTCGTGACCGGTTGCTTCTCGCTCCTGGACAGCGGCACGCTCCGCCCGTCCACCGTCCGAGGGGATCCGGTGGTCGAAGCATGGGCGCGCGACCTGCGCGAGCATCCGCCCTCGAAGGGCCAGCTCGCGCTGGGCCTCCGGCGCTGGTTGGACGCGGAGCGCGGTGAGCTTCCGTGCGCGTCGCAGGCGGCCTGCTGGCTGGACGTCAAGCGCGCCTACATGGCGCTGCGACCACGGCTGCGGCGCATGTACGTCGTCGTCCGCGACGTTCCGACCTACTGGCCGGTTGTCGAGAAGCTCGGATTTCGCCCGCTTCCCACAGCCCCTGCAGTGCTCGACGGCGTCGAATACACGAGCGTCGTGCTCGACTTCGGCCCGGGCTCAGTCGACGGATGGCTCGCCGGCCTCGTGGCGGCCGAGCTCGGTGTGGCCGAGGAGCCGGAGCTCGACGAAGTGGCGCGGGAGCTTGCCGTGCAGGGCACGCGCGTGTCGCTGACGCCGCTCGAGTTCGGGCTGCTTCGGCATCTCCGCGAGCGGGAGGGCCAGGCCGTGCCGCGGCATGAGCTCCTTGCCGAGGTGTGGGGAACCGAGTTCACGGGTGGCAGCAACGTCGTCGACGCCGTCGTGCGTTCGCTCCGCCACAAGCTCGGAGCGGCGGCGCCGGTCGTCGAGACCGTTCGCGGGAGCGGATACCGCTTGCGCGCCGATTGGCGCGCGCACCTGAGCTGACGACCTGGTGACCGCGTGCACGGCCACCAGGTCGCTGAGTGCTAGAAGCGGCAGTTCCCAGGGTCGGGCATGTCGATTCTGGGTGCCGCGCCCACGGGCACGTCGAGATACGTGACGTAGAGCTCCGTGTTCGTCGTCGTGCTCTCGTTCCGGCCGATGTGCGTATGGCCGTAGCCCTCGTCGATGAACACCTTGCCCATCGGGTTCGCCGGATCGACCGAGTAGGTCGTCCCGGTGCAGCGTCGATCATCGGCGTCGTAGAGCGTGAACGAGCCGGACTTGACGATCACGACCGCAGGCCCGGGATGGCTGTGCCACCCGGTCGAGCCGCCGGGTCCGATCGTCACCTGCTGGACGGCGACGTCGCTCGGCCTCTGCAGGGTGATCTTGACCGGCTTATTCCGCTGATGGCCGTGGTGGCTGTGGTGGCCGTGGTGGGTCCGGTCAGCCTCCAACGTCCCACGGGCGAGGATCGGAGCCCCCAGGATGTTCGTGCCGGGTGTCGCGAGCGCTGTGCCCACCGCGGCCGCTCCGACGGTCACGGCCATAGCGACAGCCGTCAGCCTCTTGTGCTGCATCATTCCTCCTCTCACGCGCTCACGGTGTCGGCGCGCTGAATGCACGCGAGCTGTTCCATGAGTGCCGGTAGGTCCCAGTTGATCCAGGAGTCCGCGATCCGGCCGCGGTCGACGCGGTAATCGCCGTGCACGTGGTCGTCCAGCGCCGCCCGGTCGGGGGACAGCCCTGGAAGAGTCCTTCGTGAGTAGGGCTGTCCATGCCACGACCGTAAGCCCGCTGCGGCCAGGCTCAGTGAGGATCGCGTGAGAATTCGATGACGTGCAGTAGGAAGGGTTCCGGTTCGAGTCCGGAGGAGGGCCCTTTTTCAGCCCTCGCGGCTCATCAGCTCGGCGGGATCTTCACCCGGCGGCCGATCTGCCCGTTGCTCTCCCAGTACGTGACCTTGCTCGCGAGGTAGGGGTCGTCGGGCGCAGGCTGGACGTTGCCGTCGACGTCGAACGCTCGCGAGCGGATCGTGTGCTCGCCTGCGGCGGGCTTGCCCCATTCGAACGTCCAGAACCGCCACGCGAGGCCGCGGCGATCCCCGGAGCCGCCCTTGCCGCGACGTCGGTCATCGAGCTCGGCCGTCATCCACCGGCCGCCGTCGATCTGGACCTCGACCTCGGCGATCGGAGCGCCCCAGGCGGCGCCCATGATCGCGTAGCGCTTACCTCGGCGCGTGACTTTCGCCGGCGCCGACTTCAGCCGGTCGTGCTTGACCGTGTTGAAGGTCCAGACGGTCTGGCCGTCGCGCGCCTGCTCGCGGATCGTGACGTAGTCGCGCGCCATGAAGCGGCTCGCGTAGCGCTGGTCCATCACCTCGATGCGCGTCAGCCACTTGACGTTGGCCACTCCGTACCAGCCCGGCGCGATCAGGCGCATCGGGAACCCGTGCTCAGGCGGCAGCGGCACTCCGTTCATCTCGTAGCAGAGGAGCTTGTCGCCGCTCAAGGCCTCCTCGACCGACATGCTGCGGGCGAACTGCTCGGTGATAGTCAGATCCATCCCCCCGGCGCCGTCATCGACCACCGTGCCCGACCGGCCCCCGCTGAGCACGCCCCCGTTGTCGCGGATTGTCACCTGCCCGGAATCGGCGCCCCAGAACACGACCTCGGTGCCTTTTTCCTGGATCCCCGCACGCTCCAGCAGCGGCGCCAACGGCGTGCCTGTCCAGCGGGCGTTGCCGACGCCGCCGATGAAGAACGGGAGACCGGTGTTGCCCGAGCACTCCAGCGTGAACGTGACCTCGCGACGTGGACGTGCCTTCAAGTCCTCCAGCGTCAGCGTCCGCGGGTGGGCGACCAGGCCGCCGATGTTCAGACGCCAGGTCGCCGCCGGCACGATTTGATTGCCGTAGTGGCTGACGACGAAGAAGTTGTTAGCGGGCGTCAACCACGAGTCGAGATCCTCCCAGACCAGCAGTTTCTGCAAGACGTTCGGGACCGGGTTCGGGGCGGGTTGGTCAAGCCACGGGATGACCTTCTCGCCAGGGCCTCCTGGGAACGCGTGCGCTGGTCCGGCCACCTGCAGTGCGCTGACTCCGGCGACCGCCGCGCCTCCGCCCTTGAGCAGTGTGCGACGAGACATCTCCTGTATCCCC
The DNA here is from genome assembly GCA_963792385.1 of uncultured Solirubrobacteraceae bacterium. GTDB lineage: Bacteria > Actinomycetota > Thermoleophilia > Solirubrobacterales > Solirubrobacteraceae > DASSUW01. Next base: position 235,153 of record CAWBVZ010000011.1, read on the forward strand.
ATGTCCGGCTCCTCTCCGCCACGCGGTCGCAGCACTAACTGGAGCGGGCCGACATGGAGCCTGCTCCGAGCGTGACCGTGTCGAGCCTCCCACCCGGGCGGTCGCGCATGCAGCGCCGGTGTCCATTCGCTGACTGCCTTCGTTCAGGTATCAACAGTAGTGAGGTCCGTTGAGCGCGGTGGGCTCGCAGTCCGCGACAGCAGGGCCGCTCGGTCCTCGCGGCAGGCGACCAGCGTGGGGTGGTCAAGCTCGACGACGGGATCGAGGACCGCGATCGCGCGGGAGTAGCACGCCGTCGCCTCGGTGGTCCGACCCGCCGAGGCGTGCAGCGCCGCGAGGTTGGCGAGCGTTGGCGCGAGGTCGGGGTGGGCGGCGCCCAGCAGCTTGTCCTTGATCGCGAGGGCACGCTCGTAGAGTTCGCGCGCCTGTGGCTCGTCGCCGCGCCGGTGGTGGATCGCGGCGAGGTTGTTGAGGTTGACCGCGACCTCGTAGTGCTCCTCCCCGAAGCGTCGCTCGAAGAGTGTCAGCGCCTCGCGCAGCAACCTCTCGGCCTCCTCGTGCTTCTTCGCGCCGTCGAGGATCGCGGCGAGGGCCGCCTTGTCGGCGGCCAGGTCGGGATGGTCCGCGACCACGGCCCGCTCGCGGATCTCGATGCCCCGGCGGGCGAGGGGCTCCGCCGCCGCATAGTTCCCGCGCGCGTGCTCGAGCCCGCCGAGGTTGTGGTAGATCGCGGCCACGTCGGGGTGCTCGGGTCCCTGCCGGCGCTCCACGATCGCGAGCGCCCGCCGGTAGAGGCGCTCGGCCTCGTCGTGCCGGCCCGCGTACTTGAAGACGATCCCGAGGTCCGTCATCACGTCCGCCGCCTCCAGGGCCTCCGGTCCGAGCGCCTCCTCGGCCAGTGCCAGCGCGCGCCCGAGGATCTCCTGCGCCTCGTCGTAGCGGCCCTCGACTCGCCTGATGGTGCCGAGGTCGCGAAGCGCCGCGACGCCGAGGCGAGGATTGGCCGCGTGTGCGGCGAGGTCGGCGGCGTGCTCGAAGGCCCGTCTTGCCTCCGGGTGCTCGGACAGCGCGGCGCAGGCGCGGCCGAAGCGAAGCAGCGCCACCGCCAGCGACGGCCCACTCGAGGCAGTCACGACGGCCGCCCGTGAGGCCTCGCGTTCGAGCTCGATGTCGCGGATGCCGGTCAGCGGCGGACGGCCGTCTCGTTGTGTTGCAGGGTCATGCCCCTGCGGACGAGCGTGTCGTTCTGGGCGCGGGTCAACATGAGGTTGCTCCTGTATGTGGTGGGTTGTCCTTCTGCGATCGCAACCCCTCGCGGCAGCGTCAGCAGTCCGAGGGCGACGGCGGCGATCGGTGCCGTCGCCGTGCGCGCATTCACTTCTGCTCCCGTGTCGCGACGGCCAGCAGGTACTCCTTCTCGAACCGCGCGGGTTCGCCGGCGCCGCGGTTCCACTCGTCGCAGAACGCGTCCAGTGCGGCGTCGAATTCACGTTCACGGCCGTTGCGTGCGGCGTTCGCGCGGGCGGCGATGGTGGGGCCGTAGTAGGCCTTGAAGTGCTCGCCGTAGTCGTGGGCGCGCTCGAACGCGGTGATCTCGAGCGTGTCGCGGCGGAGCGTGCCGAACATCACGCGCTCGCCGAACAGCTCCGCCAGGTGCTCCTCGCTGCCCCACAGGGGCGGCGACTGCGCGCCCGGCGGCGGCGCCGCGGCGAACGCCTTCATCGTCCGGAACAGCGCGCCGAGCATGCCTTCGGGCGTCCAGCTCAGCAGGGCGATCGTGCCGCCCGGCCGGCACACGCGCACGAGCTCGTCGGCCGCCGCCTCGTGGTGCGGCGCGAACATCACGCCGATCGAGGACATCACGACGTCGAACGACTCGGACTCGAACGGCAGCCGCTCCGCGTCGGCGGTCACCCACTCGATGTCCAGCCCGTCGGCCTCGGGCCGGCGGCTGCCGGCCTCGAGCAACTCGGGCGTGAGGTCGCTGGCGACGACATGCGCGCCTCGCTTGGCGGCGGGGATCGACGCGTTCCCGGTGCCGGCCGCGACGTCGAGGACTCGATCTCCGGCGCCGATCCCGCACGCGTCCACCAGCCGCGGGCCGAGCGGCAGCAGGAATGTCTCGACCATCCTTGAGTAGTCGCCCGAGGCCCACATCGCACTATGCCGCAGCTTGAGCTCGGCGTCGTCCTGGGTGATCGACATGTCGCGCCTCCTTAGTCGTTGACACCGGCGACGCTACGGGCGCGGCCGAGCCGCAACTTCGGGAGACTTCCCTATGTTGGGCGCGCGAGGTGCCTAGCTTCCGGCGATGCCGAGACGCGCGGCCGCCGCGGCCGCCTCGGTGCGTGTGCGCACCCCGAGCTTGCGCAGGATCGCCGACACGTGGTGGTCGACGGTCTTCTCCGACAGGAACAGCTCGGCCGCGATGTCCGTGTTGCGGTCGCCGCGGATCAGCAGGGCGAGCACGTCCAGTTGTCGCGGAGTAAGGCCGGCTGGGTTCGCCCGCGTCGCGGCGCGCGGCCCGCGCCGCACGCCGCGGGCGCCCCGCTCGCGCAGGCGCCGCGCGACAATCGCCGCGGCGGGCCGTGCGCCCAAACCCTGCAGCTGGCGCAGGCTCTCGCGGAGGTCATCCTCGGCGTCGCCGGCGGCGAGCACGAGCGCTGCGTCGTAGTGACAACCGCGTGCGGCCCAGAAATCGGCGGCGGCACGGACGTCGCCCGCGAGCTCCGCCCGGTACGGCTGCGGCAGCCGCTCGCCGTCGTCCCGCGGCACGCCCGCGCGGTGCCGCCAAACCGCGAGCTCGCCGATCATCCAGCGATGGTCGCTGGACTCCGCGCGCGCCAGCGCATCGTCGGTCTCCTCCGCGATCTGGCCGGCTTGGCCCGCGAGCCAGCGGGCCTCGGCCCGCGCGGCCGCCGCCGGTCCGAGCCGTTCCAACTCGTTCGTCCGGATTGCGATGGCCAGAGCCTCGTCGAGTGCCGGCCACGGGTCCTCGTCGTCGCGGCGCGCGTGCAGCACTCCGAGGACAAGGAGCGATCGGAACCGGCTATGCGGCAGCGAGCCGCGCGTACGCTCGAGGTTCTCTCCGGCCAGGGCCGAAGCGTCGGCCCAGCGCCCTTGGTCGAGCGCGATCCGCGCCTCCCACCCGCCCAGGTACGTGTCCCACGCGAGCAGGTCGTGCTCGTCGCAGTACGCGCGGCCGGCCGCGAGATGCGTCAGCGCAGTGTCGTAGTCGCACACGTCGTGCGCGCAGGACACGAGGTTGCAGTAGGCGACCGCCGCATGGTTCTCGAGCCCGTGCTCGAGCGCGAGCTCCAGACTGCGCTGGACCTTGTCGCGGCCCGGTTCGAGTCCGTGGGACATCTCGACGGTCCCGATGTTGCGGATCGCGGCGACGAGCACCTCGGTCTCGCCGAGCCGCTCAGCGAGGTCGATCGCCTTCTGTGTCCATTCGCGGGTTCCCGCGAGGTCGAAGTCCATCATGGGCGGTGTCGCGCGGTAGCCGTACGCGAGCGCAAGCTCGCGGCTGGGCGGCAGGGTCTCGAGGATCTCGACGGCGGTTTCGGCCTCCTCGACATTGCGCGCGCCGTCGCCCTGGTACCACGCGAACCGCGAGAGCCAGAGGTGGCCGTCGCCCTCCCGGAGGCGGTTACCGGTCGCGACGTAGATCTCCAGGGCGAGCGTCTCGGCCTCGACGGCGTCCTCGATCATGCCGCCGAGAAAGCATGCGAACGATCGGCGTTCGAGCAGCGCCCCACGAGCCGCCGGCTCGAGGCCGCCCGCGTTCCTCAGCGCGGCGGCGAAGTGGGCCGCCGCCTCACGGTGAGCGCTGAGACGCAGCGCACGCTCTCCTGCCGCCGTGGCGTGCTCGAGCACGGCGGCGACGTCGCCGGCCGCCTCGGCGTGATGGGCAAGCCGTGCCGGCTCGCCGCGCCCCACGAGGGCATCCAGAGCCGCCCGATGCAGCGCGACGTGCCGGTCGGGCGAAAGCTCGTCCTCGACCGTCGCGCGCGCGATCTCGTGGCGAAAGCCGACCGCATCGCCCTCCGCGCGCAGCATCCCCGAGGTCAGGCACCCCTCCAGCTCCGGCAGCTCCTCTGTCGCGATCCGCTCGAGCAGCCAGATCTCCGCGCGCGGTCGTGCGACCGCCACTGCCTCCAGGAGCCGATACGCCGGGGCGGGCAGGCGTGCCGCACGGGCCAGCACGGCGTCGCGCACGCCGCCCGGCGTGCTGTCGCCGCGGCGCGCCAGCACCTCGGTGACGAAGAACGGGTTGCCGCCGGTGCGGGCATGCAGCGCTGTGCCGTCAACCCCGTGCCCCGTGGCCAGCCGTGCGACGGCGCCTGGCGACAGCGGCCCCACCGTCATCCGCTGCGCCCCGCCCACGTCGCCGAGCACCACGCGCAGCGGATGATCGCGCCCCAACTCGTCGTCGCGATACGTCGCGATCACCAGAGCCGGCAGTCGCGCCACCCGCCGGCCGAGCAGCCGCACCACATCCAGCGTTGCCTCATCGGCCCAATGCAGATCCTCCAGGACGACTACCGACGAACCGCGCAGCGCACGCGTCAACGCGGCGAGCACCTCGCCGGCGGACGCCCCGCGCTCGGTCAGCTCCGCGAGCTCGCCGCCCACCTCGGCGGCGATGTCGACCAGGGGCCCGAGCGGTCGCGGTGTAAACAGCGCCTCGCAGCCGCCGGACAGCACCACGACCGACCGCTGCCGCTCGCCGAACGCGCGCAGGAGCGCCGTCTTGCCGACACCCGCCTCCCCGGCGAGCAACACAAGCTGCCCACGGCCGCTGGCACGCACCTCCGCAAACCACGCGTCGAGCGTCGCGAGATGGTCCTCTCGCTCCAGCAGTTCCACGGGCCAACGCTACCGCCGACCGGCCGTTCGCCAGCCCTCCGAGTAGCGCAGGCGCGCGTCCTCCGAGTAGGGAGCGGGGCTGACTATCGCGCGCACCGCCAGCTGCCGGTGCGGCTCGACCGTCGCCTTGCGCGTGCCGCCGTCGGGCTCCCCCCAAAGGACGCGGACCTCGTCCCCGAGCTCGACCTTGGGGTCGACGGTGGCCAGGGAGAGCGCGCGGTGCTCGTTGGCGCTATAGCCGGTGAACAGCGAGAAGCCAACCACTTCGTCGTTGGCGTCGAGCACCGAGTCGAAGCTGGAGGAGCCGTAGTTGGCGATCGGTAGGTCGAAGAACTGGTACGGGTCCTCCTCGGTGTCCAACAGGGACGCGAAGATCTTGGTGACGTCCTCGCCCTCCCAAGCCAGCGTGACCTTCTTGCGCTGTTCCTCGGGCTCGATCTGCTCGAGCGCCTCGCGGCCGACGAAGTCGTGATCGAACTTCACGAACTGGCCGTAGCCGAGCTCCCACGGGTTGAGGTAGTAGTCCTCGATCCGCTCGGAGACGAAGCTGCCGGCCAGCGCGTTGGTGGCTTCGTAGCCCGCGGCGGGCAGCCACTCGCGGTAACCGCGCAGCTCGTCGCCGGAGTAGATGGCCGGCAGCGGTGACGGGATCCAGCCGGACTCGAGCGTGTTCGACGCGTACGCGCGGGCGCCGCAGGCCACGAGCCCGAACTCGCCGCCGGCCTCGAGGATCGCCTCGCGGGTCTCGTCGAAGGTCTCGTAGGGTCCCCACAACTCCAGGCCCGGCTCGCCCGCCATCCCGTGGCGCAGCGTCCGCACCCGGCGACCCGCGACATTCATGCCCGCCATGCGGAAGAACTTCAACTGCTCGACGGGGCCGCCGTTGACCTTCTCGATGACCTGCCAGGCGTTCGGGCCCTGGATCTGAAAGCGCCAGTACTTGCGGGTCACCGGCTTGCCGTAGGGGTGCATCGGCGAGCGGTCGTCCTTCTCGACCTCGACGTCGTAGCCACCGCTCTGCGCTCGGTAGGAGAGCCAGTTCGCAGCGGGCGCCCGACCGACCCACACAAACTCCTCCTCGTCGAGGTGGAACAGGATCCCATCGCCGATCACGTGGCCGGACGGCGTGGTGGGCACGAACTGCTTTGCCCTGTCGACCGGGAAGTCGGCGACGCTGTTGATCCCCGTCTCTGAGAGCAGCTTGAGCGCCTCGGGGCCGCGCACGAAGAGGTTGACCATGTGGTGCGACTGGTCGAACAGGACCGCGGTCTCGCGCCAGGCGCGCTGCTCGCGGCGCCAGTTGCTGAACTCGTAGGGGACGACCGGATACACGTATGCGCCGATCTGCGAGTTGCGCAGCAGTTCGACGGTGTTGCCGGAGGCATCGAGCAGTTCCTGCAGGTTGCTTGGTGTCATGACCGACTCTCCTATGCCGAAATTCCGGGTTGCTCTGCCGTGCCGCGACGGGCGGGTACGCCGTTCGATCCCTCGGGGCCCGACGAAGCCTTCTTCTGGTGCCACTCCCACGTCTGGAGGAGCTCATTGAAGGTGAAGTACTGAAAGCCGGCGAGCGCCAGGTCCGCGTCGTCGAGCAGCGGGGCGATGCCGTCGTAGAGCCGGTCGGCCGTCGAGCGTCGCGAGAGCAAGCTGCGGAGGCCCTTCTGCTTGCGCAGGAAGTCGATCGACGGCCCGACCCCGATGCGCGCCGACATCGTGAGCAGCTTGCGTCGGGAGACCTTGCCGGGCATCCCGATCACGATTGGCAGCGCTAGGCCTTGTTCGCGTTGGCGCACGATCCAGGTGTGCAGGGCCTCCGGGTCGAAGCACATCTGCGTGACCACATAGTCGGTCAGGCGGCTCTTCTCGCGAAGCGCCTGATCGAGGTCCGCTGCGGAGATGCGGGGATGACCCTCTGGATAACCGGCGATGCCGATGATCCCAGGGCGCTGGGCGTGGTCGACCACGAGCGGCAGCAGGTCGCCGGCCGACGCATACTCGCCCACCGGGTCCTCGACGTCCCCGCCGATCAGGAACAGGTCGTCCACCCCGGCGTCGGTGAGGCCGGCAAGCAGCCGGTCGAGGTGATCGCGATCGCGGACCATGCGCGCCGCAACGTGCACCGTCACCGAGTGGTCCAGCTGCCGTAGCTTGGCTGCTGCCTCGACGGCGCGGTCAGGCCCGTGCTTGGGCGAGCAGGTGACCGTCACCCGGACCGGTCGCGGCAGCCGCGCCGCCTCCTCGACGATGCCAGAGAAGGGCAGAACCTCGAACCGCGCACCGTCCTCTGCGGGCGTGATCTCTCCCATCCCCCTCCAGATTCCCATAGAACGCCTTGATACACCCACCGGCGAGGTGCGGGTTTGCATCAGGATTGAGACCGGATTGCATCCTGGGCCTTCCGCCGGGCACGGGCCGCGCGGCGGCGGGCGATTCCGGCCTCGATGGACTCGCGGGTGGCCCCGAGGTGGATCGCCAGATCGCGCCGTGCGCCGGTCAGGTCGTAGTGGTCGCGGTCCGGGCGATCGGGGCGCGACTGGAACCACTCGCGCCTAAGTCCGAGCCGGGCGGCGAATGCGTGGAGCTCGTCCGGCGTGTCGGCCTGCAAGTGGCCGCCACCGGTCCACCTGCCCCAAGTGGCCGGGTCGTCGGAGCAGAACGCGTCATCGACGTAGACGGTCAATGACGCGGCAGCCTACGACGACGGGAACGAAGCGACCACCGCGGCGATCTCGCCTGGCATCGGGCATCCGTGGATCGGGCCGCGTGCGGCTCATCCGCCCGCGCGCCGGTCCGTGGGCAGCGGCGCTGGCGCTGGCGCAGCAGGGCGCGTGTCCGCCTCACGCGCATGGTGCCTCGAGCGCCGACAGGTAGCGGTCGAGCGCGTGCCGCTCCGGGGCGGTGGGAGCGGCGCACGCCCAGTCAAGGCGACGCGGGGCGAGGTGCGCTCGCAACCCGCCGCGCGCACGCTGGAGCGCGCTGTTGGTCGCCGGCACGGTGGTCGCCAGCGCGGTCGCGGTCTCGTCGGCCGTCAACCGCAGGACGTCGCGCATCACGAGCGAGGTGTGCTGCTGCGCCGGCAGGTGCCGGATCGCCGTCAGCAGCGCGAGCTCGACCGTCTCCTTGGCGATCAACACGGCGTCGGGCTGCTGCTCGCACGGGGCCGCGGCCTCGCGATCGGGCTCGTCGTCGAAGGAGGCAACTGCGGCGCGGCGCTTGCGGAGGAGATCGAAGCACGCGTTGGTGGCGATCCGGTACAGCCATGCCCGCATCGACGCCCCGTCGCAGAACGTCTGCAGCGACCGCCATGCCCGCAGGAATGTCTCCTGCACCGCGTCCTCGGCCTCGGTGGGCGATCCGAGGAGCCGGGCGCAGTGCCGGTGGAGCTCGGGGCGGTGGCGCGCCACCACTCCGGCGAATGCGTTCTCGCTCAACACCCCGGCGATGCTGGCGACCGAGGGCCGGAAAGGGAAAGACCGATCGTGCATCGCGGTCGTGCGGCATCTGCATCACCGGCGCGCGAGTACCGGTGCATACTCAGCGTCGTGAGCGAGCCGACCGGAGAGATCCTCGCGTTTCCCCAAGCTCCCGACGGCGTCGAGGTCAGGCATCTGCGTGCCTTCGTCGCCGTCGCCGAGGAGCTCAACTTCGGCCGTGCCGCCTCGCGGCTGTACGTCTCGCAGCCGGCGCTGAGCCGCCAGATCCGCACGATTGAGCGGCTCCTCGGGTGCGAGCTCCTGCGGCGCTCGACGCATCGCGTGGAGCTGACCGTCGCCGGCAACGCGCTGCTGGATCGCGCGCGTCAGATACTTGCGGACCTCGATGCAGCGATCGCCGCGACGCAATCCGTCGGCGGCGAGCTGGCCAACCGGATGGCGACGATGTGGGCGCCTGTCATCGAGGTCGCATCGGCCGATCCCGACATCCAGGAGATGCGCACGGCGTACGAGACGTTCCTGGCGCAGGCCCCGGTGCCGGACAACGTGGCGGTCAGGCCGGTCAATGCCGGCGGCGTCTCCTCACTGGCGCTCAGCACGGGGACCGAGCGCAGGCCCACGGTCCTCTACCTCCACGGTGGCGGCTACATGGTCGGCTCCGCGTACGGCTACCGGCCGCTGGTCGGCGCGTTGGTCGTGGCAGCGGGCGTCGACGCCTTGGTGCCCGACTACCGACTCGCGCCCGAGCATCCGTTCCCGGCCGCGGTGGAGGACGCGCTGAGCGCGTATCGCTGGCTGACCGAACAGCCCGGCAGCGCGGGCATCGTGCTCGCGGGCGACTCGGCCGGCGGGGGGCTCGTCTGCTCGCTGCTCGTGACGCTGAAGGCGCAGGGGCTACCGATGCCCGCGGGCGCCGTGCTCTTCTGTCCAGCCGTCGACCTGACCGGCGCCGGCATCCTGTCCGGGGCGGTGGACCCCGATCCGGAGGCGGTCGCGACAATCCACCGCAGCGCCGACGCCTACCTGGCCGGACACCCGATCGACGACCCCGTCGTCAAGCCGCTGGCCGCCGACTTCACCGGCATGCCTCCGCTGCTGATCCAGAGTGCGACCGGCGACATGACGCTGCCCGAGGCGCGGCTCCTGGCGGACCACGCGTCCGGGCACGGCGTCGATGCGCGGCTCGAGCTCTACCCCGCCGACACGCATGTCTTCCAGGTCTTCTGGTCGTTTTTGCCCGAGGCCGCCGACGCCATGCAGCAGGCCGGGGCCTTCATCCGCGAGATCGTGATCGGCGAGCGGGCGGAGTCCCGTCGCCCGTAACCCGCGACTCCGATGCTTACCGCCCAACTCCGGCTCCGAGGCGAGGACGGGCCGCTGTCCGCGCAGCTCGTGTGGCCGGCCGGCGACGCGCGCGTACGCGGCGCCGTCATGGTCGTGCTGTTCGACGCCGGCGAGCCGAACGCCGCAGGCCACGCCGAGCTCGTCTGCCGATCCGCCGCCGACGCGCCCGGGATCCTGTCGCTGAGCGCGGCCTACCGTCGCGGACACGAGCTCGAGGACGGCGCCAGGTCGATCGAGTGGACCGCCGATCACGCGGCGCAGCTCGGGGCGGCAGGGGCGGGACTGATCCTCGCCGGCGTGCGCGGCGGAGCGGCCGTTGCTGCCGCGCTCGCGATCCGCGCGCGCGACGAGGGCTGGCCCGATGTCGTGCACCAACTCCTCATCCACCCACGGTTCAGAGGCACATCGCCCGCGACACCGTCGCGCGGCGTCGCACCCGCCACCGTGATCGGCGGGGACGCGGCGGGCCGTGCGTACGCGACCCGGCTCCGACGCGCAGGCGTGCCCGTGAAGCACGTCCGCCACAGCGACCTCGCCGGCCGGCTCGCGGAGGTCGTACTGGGCTACTCGGCCGAGGCGCCCGGAATGACGAGCCCGGACTCGTAGGCGAGCACGACGGCCTGAACGCGGTCGCGCAGCCCGAGCTTGCCGAGCACATGGGCGACGTGGGTCTTGACCGTCGTGTCGCCGAGCACGAGCGTGGCGGCGATCTCGGCGTTCGACATCCCGCGCGCGAGCAGGCGCAGCACGTCGAGCTCGCGTGGCGTGAGCTCGTCGAGCTCGGCAGGCCGGGTACGCCGGGCGGTACCGATCCGGGCGAACTCCTCGATCAGGCGACGCGTGACGGTCGGGGCGAGCAGGGCCTCGCCGCTCGCGACGGCGCGGATGCCGTCGGCGAGCTGGTCGGGTGGGGTGTCCTTGAGCAGGAAGCCGCTGGCGCCGGCCTGGAGCGCGTCGTAGACGTACTCGTCGAGGTCGTAGGTGGTGAGCACGAGCACGCGGGCGGGGTGCCGCTCGGTGATCTTGCGGGTCGCGGCGATGCCGTCGAGCTCGGGCATCCGGATGTCCATGAGCACGACGTCGGGCTCGAGTCGAGCGGCGCTGTGGACGGCTTCATTGCCGTTGGACGCCTCGCCGACGACCTCGAGGTCGGGGTGGTTCTCGAGCACGAGCCGGAACCCGGCGCGCACGAGCGACTGGTCATCGACGATCAGGACGCGGATGCTCACACGCCCCCGATCGGCAGCCGGGCGTGGACGCGGAAGCCGCCGCTCGGGCGCTTCCCGGCGTCGACCGTGCCGCCGTAGAGCGCGACCCGCTCGCGAATCCCGATCAGACCATGGCCGGTGCCGCCGCGCCGCGCCGGGCGCCGTACGGCGCCGCGGCCGTCGTCGGCGATCTCGACCTCGACAGCGTGCCGCTGGTAGCGAACGACGACCTCGGCCCGCGCGCCTGCTGCGTGCTTGGAGGCGTTCGTGAGCGCCTCCTGCACGATCCGGTAGGCGGCGAGGTCGACGCCGCCGGGGAGGGTGGCCGGTTCGCCCTCGACCCGCAGGTCGACCGGTTGGCCGGCGTCGCGGGCGCGCGCCGCGAGCGCGTCGACGTGCGCCAGACTCGGCGGCGCGCCGCCGCTGCTCGCGTCCGCCGCGCCGACCAGCCGGCCGAGCTCGGCCAGCGCATCGCGCGCGACCGTCCGGATCAGCTCGGCGGACTGGATGGTCCGCTCGGGGTCGCGCTCGACGATGCCGTCCGCGCCGCCGGCCTGGATCGCGATCACGCTGATGCTGTGCGCGACCGCGTCGTGCAACTCGCGGGCGACGCGCATCCGCTCCGCGGTCACCGCCGCGCGCGCCTCGCGTGCGCGGGCCTGCTCGGCCCGCGCTGCCTCCTCGCGGCCCTGGCGCGTCAACTGCCGGTGTCCCCGGATCACGCGCCCGACGGTCCACGGCGCGACGACGCCGCCCAGCAGCGCGGCGACGACGCCGTCGGGATAGAAGATCGCGGCGTGGACGGCGACGCCGGCCACGGCAAGGACGAGTCCCGCGACTGCCGTACGGCGCGTGGCGTACGCGCCGATCGCGTAGGTGCCGCAGACGACCGCGGCGATGTCCGCGACCGGGAACGTGTCGAAGTCGAGCGCCGCGCTCTGCAGCAGCACGCCGGCGAGCACGGCGGCGCAGGCGACGAGCGGTTGGCGGCGGCGCCACAGCAGCGGCACGACGATCGGCACGGCGGTGGCCGCTGCGATCAGCCGGTCGTCTGCCGCGGCCTCGAACGCGAGGTCGAGCGCGGCGCCCGCGAGCAGGGCGCCGACGAGCAGCCGGTCGAGCGTCGCGGCGCCGATCCGCGGCGCCTGAACCTGGGGCCGGTCGGCGTCGGCGACGGCGAGCGCCGCCGGAACGGGATCGCCGGCGCTCGCGAGCGGGTCCGCCGCGGGAGGCGTGAGCCGCGGCGGCTGGCCGTCGCGGCGCAGGATGCCGAGGACGCTGCGCACGTCGCTGAGCGCATCGCGAGCCGTGGTCGCGATGTTCGCCAGCAGCGACCGCGCCGCCGCGTGGTCGCCGGCGCGAAGCCGGGCGGGCAGCGCGTCCGCGCCGCGGACGATCTCCTGAAGCCGCCCGGCGATCGCCACCTGCAGGTCGCCGGCGATCCGCATGCGCTCCTCCTCGGCCGCTTCACGCGCGTCGCGCTTACGATCGCGGGCGAGCCGTTCGGCGCGCTGCACGAACGTGCGCTGCAACAGCGCCTGGCCGCGGACCCAGCGCCCGACCAGCAGCGGCAGCGCGACCGCGATCAGCGTCAGCCCGGCCTGCGCCGCCGAGTCCACGGCGGGATCGACGACGACGCGGGTGCCGGTGGTCGCGACCACGCACAGGGCTGCAGCGGCCAGGCCGGGCCCGCGCTCGATGTAGCGACCGGCCGAGTAGAGCGCGATCACGAGCGCGACGAGCGGGGTCGCCGCGTCACCGACGAGGAAGCCGTCCAGCAACGCCTGCGCGATCAATGCGATCGCGATGGCCACGGGCGGGAACAGCGGGACGACGCGCCGCCACGCGAGCGGCAGCGTCGTGGCCACGACGGCCACCGCGCTGACGGCCCGGCTGCCTTCCGCGCCCGGTCCGGCGAGCACCTCGAGCAGCCCGGCGAAGGTCAGCAGGACGGCCAGCGCGGCGTCGCGCCCAAACTCCGTGCGGTCATTCCCGCCGATCCGATGCACGGGGCCAAGGTAACGCCCGACCGCGGCGGGTTCGTCCTCCGCGGTGACGAACCGGACCTCCTCCTCGCGGAGGAGACGCCGCGCAATCTCGGCCCGACGGACGACGCCCGATTCGCCGTCGCGGCCGACGACGAAGCGCCGTTCGACTGCGACCTTGCGATGCGTCATGTCAGCCACATCCGCCACACGCACCCCTGCTCGCCGTCTGTCGCCGGCGGTCCGCCGCGCGACACTGACCGTGCACATCGTCGCTTCGGTCGCCCTGCTCGGCACCTGCGCGGCGATGGTCGCGATCGATGTCCGTGCCGCCACGACGCCCGACCGCGCGCTCGCCGCATCCGCATACGAGCTCCTGACCATGTTCTCCCTGCTGTTCGGGATCCCGCTCAGCTTCGCGTCGCTCCTCAGCGGGCTCGCGCTCGGCCTGGGGTCGAAGTGGGGCGTGCTTCGCTACCGATGGGTCACGGCCAAACTGGTGCTGAACGTCTCGGTGATCGTCGTCGGCGCGCTCGTCCTCGGCCCCCAGACCGCCGCGATCGCGGACGGCTCGGGCGGGTCGGAGTCCGCGCTCATCGTCGCGAGCGCGTACGACGTGGTCGCGCTTTGCCTGGCCACGTGCCTCTCGGTCTACAAGCCCGGCCGCGCTCGCGATCGCGCGCTGCGACACTCGCCCGATGGTGCTGCGTCGTGACGGCGACCGTGTGATCGCGATCGGCCAGCCCGCACACGCGTGGCTCTCCGGGCAGCTGGCGCGGGCGTGGGGCAACGAGCGCTTCGGCGCCGTCGAGCCGTGGGAGGAGGTCTGCCTGGCGGCCGAGCAGCACGACGTCGGCATGGCGGCGTGGGAGCAGCGCCCGACGCTGAACCCGCAGACGGGCCTGCCGCGATCGTTCATGGAGCTCGAGCTCGACGAGCATCTGACGATCTGGTGGAGCGCGGCGCCGCTGGTGGTGCCGCAGAGCCGCTATGCCGCGCTGCTGGTCTCCATGCACGGCAGCTCGCTGTACGAGCGGCGCGACCTCACGCGGCTCGACCCGGCCGACGTCGAGCGCGTGCAGTCGTTCCTCGCCGGGCAGCGCGCGTTGCAGGATCGCCTGCTCGCTGGGCTGCGGGCCGATCCGCGGACGGCGGCGGCGGCCTTCGACGACGTCGTGCGGCGCAACCGGAGGCTCGTCTGGACCTGGGATGCGCTGTCGCTCGGCCTCTTGCTGGATTGGGCGCCGTTCGAGCTGGCGGCCGTGCCGGTGACGGACGGCGAGGTCGACATCGCCGTGCGGGTCGGCGCAGGCGGTGCGCTCACGCTCGACCCGTGGCCGTTCGGCGCTCCGTGCGTCACCGTGCGCTGCGAGGGGCGCTCGCTCGCCGGCCGCTTCAGCGACGAGCAGACGATGCACGACGCGCTGGCGGCCGCGCCGTGGACCACCGTCGGCCATCAGCTCACGGCGGCCACCAGCCTGTGATGCCGTAGCTCGGCCGGCGGGTCGCCGTGGAGCACCCAATCGCCGTCGCCACGGCGGCTGACGGACCCCGAACGGGTGAGGACGCCCATCGCGGTGGTGACGGACTGGCGCTGGGCGCCGACGAGGTCGGCCAGCCGCTGATGGCGCAGCGGTAGCGGCACGACGATGCCGTCGGGATGCACGCGGCCCCACCGCTCGGCGAGGTGCCACAGCGTCAGCAGCAGCCGATCCTCGACGCGCTGGTGGTGCGCGATCGCGAGCGCGACGGCGAGGTGGTGGGCGCGCCGGGTGCCGCGGTTGAACAGCTCGAGGCCGATCTGCGGCCACGGGACCATGCGCAGGACGAGGTCGTGGTCGAGGATGGCCAGGCGGCTGGGCTCGAGCACCGTCCAGCCGATCTCCGCGCGCACGTGGGAACCCTCGTCGTCCCATCGCCACGGCCGCATGACGTCGCCGTGGCCGACGAGCTCGACACAGCGGCGGCCCAGAACCTCGACGGTCCGGCTGAGGAGGCCGTCGACGATCAGGAACCCGCGATGGTGCTCCGCCGGCTCCTGCGCGGCCGCCGCGTCCCACTCACCGGGTGACAGGCGCTGGACACGGGTGAGCGCCTCGCGGCGCGCCCGTTCGAGGCTGCGCGCGTCGAGCAGGTCCGCAAGGTCGGGATCTGCGTCGACGATGCTGATGACCGACTGTCCGGGGCGGCCCATGCGGGCTCGCTACCCGTTCACGCGCCGGTGCAACGCATGTCCGCACTCTGACGTCGCCGCGCCGACGCGAAACAGGGTCCAGCCACGCCGACGGGCCTACGGTCCCCGACCGTGACTCGGGCAACCAACCGTCGACTTCAAAGGAGCAACACATGGTGCGGGCATTCAGTGTCGATGACGCCGGGCTGCGCGACGCGCCCGGCGTCGCCGTCCACGGCGAGATCGACATCGCCAACAGCCCGGCGCTCGAGGAGGCGATCGACGCCGCGATCCGCGACAGCGAGGGCGCGTTCATCATCGACCTCTCAGGCGTCGAGTTCCTCGAGACGACCGGGCTTCACGTGTTGCTGCGGGCGCGCGGCTTGCTCGGTCGCGAGGATCGCGCACTCGCCGTCGTCTGTCCGTTCGGTCCCGTACGGCGCCTGCTCGAGTTGTCCGGCACTTCCGAGCTGTTCGTGCTCTACAGCACGCGCGAGGAGGCTGCTGCGGGGCTGGTGCCGCCGGAGTGAGCCGGGGCGGCCCAGTCCGCGTCGGCGTCCATCGCTGCCGCGAAGTAGTAGCCCTGGCCGAGGTCGCAGCCGATCTCGCGCAGCATGTCGAGCTGGGCGCGCGTCTCGATGCCCTCGGCAACGACCTTCAGGCCGACGGTCTTGGCGAGGCCGACGATCAGGCGCACGAACGCCGCGTCATGGTCTGAGAGCGTGAGGCCCTCGACGAACTCGCGCGCGATCTTCAGCGAGTCGAGCGGCAGGTTGCGTAGGTAGCTGAGCGAGGAGTAGCCGGTTCCGAAGTCATCGAGTGCCAGTTGCACGCCGATGTCGCGGAGCTGCTGCAGCGTCTCGGCGCCGCGGACGGCGTCCTTGACGAGCAGTGTCTCGGTGACCTCGAGCACAAGCCGGCCGGGGGCGATGCCGGTGCGCTGGATCACGCTCGCGATCGTGTCGAGCAGGGCGGGGTGCTCGAGCTCGATTGCCGACAGATTCACCTGCACCTGGAGGTCGGGGTGGCGCTCGGTGACGCACGCGCACGCCTCCTCGAGAACGTAGCGGCCGAGCGGCACGATCAGACCCGTCTCTTCCGCGAGCGGGATGAAGTCGAGCGGGGGGATGCGGCCGCGGCGAGGGTGGTTCCAGCGCACGAGCGCCTCGACGGACACGGTCTTGCCGGTGCTGAGGTCCACGATCGGCTGGTACTGGACGACGAGCTCGCGCAGCTCGATCGCGTGCTCGAGCTCGCCCTTGAGGCCGTGGCGGCGGACGATCGAGTCGTGCATCGCGGGCGCGAAGACCGAGATCCGGTGCTTGCCGCCCTCCTTGGCGTCGTACATGGCGACGTCGGCATCGCGCAGCAGGTGCTCGGCGTGCGTGCGCGCATGGCGGCTCGTGGCGATGCCGATGCTGAGGCTGACGAAGAGGAGCTCCTCGCCGGCGGTAACCGGCAGGGCGAACGACTTGAGCGTGCGCTCGGCGAGCTCCAAGGCGCCGACCGTGACGTCCGGCGGACGGCGGACCAGGATGGCGAACTCGTCCCCGTCGAGCCGCGCGACGAGGTCCTCGCTGCGGAGGGAGCGGACGAGCCGGGAGGCGACACCGCGCAGCAGCTGGTCGCCGACGGGGTGTCCGAGCGTGTCGTTGACGGCCTTGAAGTCATCGAGGTCGATGACCAGCACGGCGACCTCGCCCGGCGCTCCCGACTCGAGCGCCTCGCGCAACTGGCGGCTGAACAGCGAGCGGTTGGCGAGCCCGGTGAGCGGATCGTGGTGGGCCTGGTGCTGGAGCTGGTCCTCGAGCTCGTGGAGCTCGGAGACCGCATGCTCGAGGCGATCGAACTGAAATGCGCCGCTCGCGTTGGCGGCCAGCGTCTCGAACAGCTCGCGTTCGCCGTCGCTGAAGCCGCGCGCGAGGCCGAACCGGTTCGCGAGCATGATCGTGCCGATCACGCGGTCCTCACCGCGGAGCACGCCGAGCATGGCGTGCCGAATGCCGCGTCCCTGGAGGTAGGGGGCGAGCACGGCGGGGAAGGGCGCCGTCAGCGCGACCACGGTGTCCGAGCCCGCGGCGCACGTGCGCAGCGCTGCGGCCGCGGCCGCATCGACCGGCGCCATCGCCTCGCGTTCGGTGCCCGGCCCGAGGCTGGTGCGGAGGGGTGCCCCGCCGTCGGCGGCGAACAGGATGATCTCGGCCTGCTCGGCGTGGAACGCCTCGACTGCCCGCTCGAGCAGGCTGTCGAGCGCGACGGCGACCTCGGGCGACTCGGGCAGCGTGCGGTGGGCCTCGTAGAGGGTCTTCACCTGCTCGTGGCCCTGGCGCTCCCGGACGTACCCGCGGTAGCCGGCGAACGCGATCAGGATCGGGATCAGCAGTAGCGGCGTCGCCTCGGGCCGCTCGATCCAGACGATGGCGCAGACCAGCGCCATGGCCGTGCCCGCGATCGTGACGACCTGGTCCAGGCCGAACATCTGGCGCACCTGGCTGCGCGAGACGCGGCCGTCGGTCAGCACGATCGCGGCGACGATCGTTGCCGTCGTCAGGACGCTGCCGACGAGAGACGCGGCGAGCACGGCGCCCCACGTGATCCATCCGAAGCCCGGGTCGAGGGACGCGCCCAGGTGTGCGATGCCGATCAGCACGCACGTCACGACCGCGAATTGCGCGATGTTGAAGGCGAACTTGGTCGACGGCAGCCGGCGCATCGCCATCGCGACCAGCGTGCCGCCCATCACCGCGACGAAAGCGTGGGTGCCGGTCGCGAAGATGAGCGCCAGCGTGAGCGGGACGTCGGTCAGCGAGAAGGAGTGCGCGCTGCGCCGGAACTCCAGGTGGACCGGCCAGCGCTCGGTGACGAACACCATGATGCCGAGCACCCACCACCAGGCGACCTCCGGTCGCTGGATCGCGTCCAGGTGGCGGATCCAGGTGAGATAGAGAACGACGGCAGTCGCGCCGATGGCTGCGGTCAGCCACCACACGGGCTCAAGGGAGGTCAGCCTTCGACTCGCGGCTCGAATGCCCATCTACTGCTACATCGGCCTCTCCGTCAGGGGGGATGCGCTCACGAACGACTGCGCAACTGTCTTTAGCAGGTCGGGCATGTCCAAGTCGCGTCCGCCCACGGTGCGCGGAACCTGGTCCCGGATGCGGACCAGCTTCCCTTGCTCCAACTTCCCTTGCTCCAGCTGCCTTTGCTCCAGCTGCCCTTGCTCCAGCTGCCCTTGGTCCATGTGGCGCGCGTGGGGTCGATGCCGGCCGCGACGAGCGCCGCTTCTACGGCATGGCTCGGCCTCAGACCCTGGTTGGCGCCGACGCCGGCAACGGCCGGCAGCGCGCGGGCGAGGTCCAGCTCCGGCGCTCCGGTGGACGCGCCGCCGCAGTGCGGCGTGGAGACCGTGTCGTTGATCAGCGTGACGGCGCCGTTGCGCGCCAGCGCCCGCCCGTTCAGCGTGACACCGTCGTTCATCGAGATCGATGTGAGCGCAAGGATGTTACCGGCGAGGACGGTGGAGGTCCCGAGCGTGGCGGAGCTGCCGACCTTCCAGAACACGTTGCAGGCCTGCGCGCCGTTGACGAGCCTGACCCGGCTGGCGGACGCGGTGATCAGCGTCGAGCCGGCCTGGAACACGAAGGCCGCGTTCGGATCACCCTGGGCGTCGAGCGTGAGCGTCCCGGTCAGCGCCAGCGACGACGCGTTGCTGTACACGCCGGGGGTGAGGGTGAGCCCGCCGAGGTCCGAGGGCGCCGCGGCGGCCGGAGCGCGCCCCGCGGCGTCGTCGTACGCGGTCGTGAGGTCCGACTGTGCCTGGAGGGCGGCCACGTCGGCGGCGTGCGTCGTCCCGGTGACGGTCCCGGGGCCGAAGCCGGTCACCGCCGTACCCGGGCTCAGCCCGAGGTCGCCGTTGACGATCGAGGGGCCGGTGTTGGTCACGGTCGAGCCCGCGAGAACCGCGAAGCTGTCCGCCGTGCCGAGGCCGAGAGCGCCGGCGGTCGGGCCGGCCCGCGTCGTGAGCAGGGCCTTGACCTGGTCGGGGTTGAGATCAGGTCGGGCCTGCAGCAGCAGCGCAGCGGCCCCCGCGACGACCGGAGCCGCCATCGACGTGCCGCCGATGCGGAAGTACTCGCCGCCGACGAAGCACTCCGAGCACAGCTTCCGGAACGCGCTGCCCATGGCCATCGGCGCCACGATGTGGGCGCCGGGGGCGAGTACCTCGGGCTTGGCGACGCCGTCCTGGGTGAGGCCGCGGCTCGAGAACGCGGCTGTGACGTCGTCGCCGCGGTCGGCTGTGCCGCCCTCGTCGGTGGCGCCGACGGAGATCACAAACGGGTCGTTGGTCGGCGGGTACCGGACCGCGTCGGGCGCATCCCCGCGGTTGCCCGCAGCGACGACCACGACGATGCCGGAGTGCCAGGCGAACTCGACGGCCGCGTCGAGCGGGTCGTCGAGATACGAGGCGGGCGTGTCCGAGCTCACCGAGAGATTGACGACCCGGATGTTCAGCTCCCGCTTGTGGTCGACGACGAACTGCAGCGCGCCGATGACATCGACGATGGTCGAGTCGCCGTGGTTGTCGGCGACCTTGATGGCGACCAGGTTGGCCTCCGGGGCGATGCCGACGTACGCGCCGTGCGCCGGGTCTGAGGCAGCGCGGTTGAACGAGTTGCCCGCGATGATGCCGGCGACGTGCGTGCCGTGCCCGACGTCGTCACCCGGGCGGGTCGCTCCCGAGCTGGCGATCACATTGCCGGTGACGCGCGAGCTGCCGTCGGCGTCCTTGAAGTCCGGTAGGGACCCGCTGAGGCCCGAGTCGATGACCGCGACGCCGATGCCCTTGCCGGTGATGCCGGCGGCCCACAGCTTGTCCGCGCCGACGGTCCGCGGGTAGGTCGTCGCCAGGCTGCCGCCGTCGACGCCGGTGCTGCGCACGCGGGTGTCGAGCGTGACGTTGAGGACCTGCTTGGTGCCCCGGAGGACGCGCGCCTGGCGCGCCGGGAGCTTGATCGCGAGGCCGTTGATGGCCGGGAGCCGGTCGGTCACACGGCCGTGATGGCGGCGCACCAGCGCGCGGGCTCGGCGCTCGGACACGCGGGGCTTGAACTGGGCGATCGCCACGACCTTGCGGTGCGGGTGCTTCTTGGCCAGCTTCACGAGACGCGTATGGGCGGACGGCGGCGTCGCCTGGGCCACCGATCCGGCTGCGGCGAGCGGAAGCCCGGCAGCGACCAGGACTGCGAAGATCAGTCGGCGCCCGCGGGCACCAGAAAGTAACAAATGCAACATGCACTCCGAGTATCGGCCCGGAACGACCGGACAGTGAGGTACTCGACGGGCGTTGTCTTGGTTATGACGTGGCGGCCGGAGCTACACTGATGCTCCTCCCCCCGGGTGAATCAAATGCCCGCGTTCTGGTGTGCCGTGCGCGCCCCAATTCCACACGAAGGGACGGATGCATGGCATCGAGCTCCAAGAAGAAGACCACGATGGCGAAGCTCAACCGCGAAGCCGCAGTGCGTGAGCGTCGCCTCGAGAAGCAGGCCAAGAAGAACGCACGCAAGCTGGCGGCATCACAGCCGCCGGTCGCAGTGAGCGACGCACCGCCCAGCGACGAGGTCCGGGAGCCCTAGCCGCTCCCGGAGGCCTCCACCGGGTCTTCGAACATCTCGATCGACGGCAGAGCGGCGCCGCCGAAGTCGAACAGCGTCAGGTTGTCGTTCGGCGTTCCGGCGCCGGGCTCCCACCCGACGCCCGGGATCCACTCCGGCTCCCAGTAGAAGAAGCCCGCGCCGCGGCCGCCCGGCACGCGCGCGAGCATCGAGAGGATGTCGCTGGCCATCGAGAGCTGGCCGGCCGGCGATGCCGGGTAGCCGGGCGAGAGCTGAGCTGCCTCCCAGACGAAGTTGTTCGTGGTGTCGCCCCAGCCAAGCGTCCACGCGTACTGGTGCTCGGCGATCATGACGTCCTTGCGATAACGCGTCGCCATGTCGTCGAGGTTGGTGCGCAGCTGCGAAAGCGTCCCGTGCCAGAACGGGTAGTAGGACAGCCCGATCACGTCGAACGGCACGCGCTCAGCGACGAGGTGATCGAAGAAGTAGCGGCTGCCCGCGTTGTCGCCGCCCTGGTCGAAGTGCAGCATGACCCGCAGGTCGTGCTTGCGCGGGTTGCCGGCACGCGCCCCCGCCACACCTGCCTTGAGCAGGTCGCCGAGCGCCGCCCAGCGCTCGTTGACCCCCCACTCGATCTGGCCGGTCGGCCACAGGATCCCGTTGCGGATCTCGTTGCCGATCGAGACCAGGTCGACCGGCGTTCCCTGAGCGGCGAACGCCGCGATGACATCGCGCGAGTAGTTGCGCACGGTGCGCGTGAGCGTCGGCAGATCCTGTCCCACCCACGCCGCCGGAGTGTCCTGATGCTGCGGGTCGGCCCAGAAGTCCGCGTAGTGGAAGTCGAGGTAGATCTTCATGCCGAGCGCCTTCGCACGCCGGGCCAGCGCGAGGTCGACCGCGAGGTTGTTGTAGCCCGGCGGCGGGTTGGTCCAGAGGCGCAGGCGGACGTAGTTGGCGCCGTGGTTGCGCAGGATCCGGTCGGCCGGCGCGGGCCGTCCGTCGGTGTCGGTGAACACGTTGCCCGCGGCTTCTTCGAGCGGCAGGAACGAGTAGTCGGCGCCGAGGGCCATGTCGTCGGCGGACCGATCCCGCCCGAACGCGCGCAGCTCGCCGACGCAGACCGCCGCGGGCGCTGAAAGGCGGACGAAGCGGACGAGCTTCGCGAGGTGCCGGAGCGGAACGTACGCCGGCTCGCCGGCCGGAGCCACGACGTTCTGGGAGGCCGGCCACCAGTGACGCCCGTCCGGCGACACGTCGAACCGGAGCGGCGGGGCGGCCGAGGCGGCGGCGAGCGTGACGCCGAGACCGCTCAGCAGGCGAACACGACGCAGGTCGACGCGCAGTCGGGTGGGCGCGGCGCCGCTGCACCAGCTGGTGGAGGCGCTGCCGTCGATCGCCTGCCCTGCGGCCTGGCCGTCGGCGGACGCGGATCCGGCCAGCGCGAGGTTCACCGCCAGGCGGGAGCGTTCATGCGCCGACGCAGACGCCGGCAGGGCCATGGCCAGCGCAGCCACCACGGCGAGGATCGTCAAGTGCACCCGGTCCCGTCTCATCGTCATGCCGCCCCCCGACCCGCTGAACACTTTCGGTTTCGAAAGTTACTCTTTCCCTTTCGAACGCGCAGTCAAACGGTGGGTGCGGGCGGGCTGGCGGTCAGACCCGTGCGGCCTCGACCCGCGGGGCGAACCAGTCCGCGTCGGCGTCCATCGGCCGCGCGAAGTAGTAGCCCTGGCCGAGGTCGCAGCCGATCTCACGCAGCATGTCGAGCTGTGCGCGCGTCTCGATCCCCTCGGCGACGACCTTGAGGCCAACGGTCTTAGCCAGGCCCACGATCAAGCGCACGAACGCCGCATCGTGGTCTGAGAACGCGAGGCCTTCAACGAACTCGCGCGCGATCTTCAGCGAGTCGAGCGGCAGGTTGCGCAGGTAGCTGAGCGACGAGTAGCCGGTGCCGAAGTCGTCGAGTGCGAGGTGCACGCCGATGTCGCGGAGCTGCTGGAGCGTCTCGGCGCCGCGGACGGCGTCCTTGACGAGCAGGGTCTCGGTGACCTCGAGCACGAGACGGTCGGGAGCGATGCCGGTGCGCTGGATCACGCTCGTGATCGTGTCGAGCAGGTCGGGGTGCTCGAGCTCGATCGCCGAGAGGTTCACCTGCACCTTGAGATTGGGGTGGCGGCCGCCGACGCGCGTGCACGCCTCCTCGAGCACGTAGCGGCCGAGCGGGACGATCAGGCCTGTCTCTTCCGCGAGCGGGATGAACTCGAGCGGGGGGATGCGGCCGCGGCCGGGGTGGTTCCAGCGCACGAGCGCCTCGACGGAGACGGTTTGGCCGGTTGTGAGATCGAGGATCGGCTGGTACTGGACCACGAGCTCGCGCTGCTCGATCGCGCGCTCGAGCTCGGCCTTGAGGCCGTGGCGCCGCACGATCGAGTCGCGCATCGCGGGCGCGAAGACCGAGAAGCGGCGCTTGCCGCCCTCCTTGGCGTCGTACATGGCGACATCGGCGTCGCGCAGCAGCTCCTCGGCGCGTGGGCGCGCGTTATGGCTCGTCGCGATGCCAATGCTGAGGCTGACGAAGACCAGCTCCGCGCCGGCGGTGACCGGCAGGTCAAACGACTTGAGCGTGCGCTCGGCGAGGTCGACGGCGCCGCGCTCGGCGTCGGACGCCCGGCGTACGAGGACGGCGAACTCGTCGCCGCCGAAGCGCGCGACGACATCCTCGCTGCGGACCGAGCGCTCCAGCCGGGCAGCCACGCCACGCAGCAGCTGGTCGCCGACGGCGCGCCCGAGGGTGTCGTTGACGCCCTTGAAGTCGTCGAGGTCGATGAACATCACGGCCACGTCGCCCGGCGAGCCTGGCTCGAGTGCCTCGCGCACCTGCTGGCTGAACAGCGAGCGGTTGGCGAGCCCGGTGAGCGGGTCATGGTGCGCCTGGTGCTTGAGCTGATCCTGCAGGTCGTGCAATTCGGAGACCGCATGCTCGAGGCGGTCGACCTGGAGCGCGGCGCTCGCGTTGGCGGCCAGCGTCTCGAACAGGGCGCGGTCCTCGTTGGTGAAGCCGCGTGAGAGGCCGAAGTGGTTCGCGAGCATGATCGTGCCGATCACGCGATCCTCGCCGCGCAGCACGCCGAGCATGCCGTGCCGGACGCCGCGTTGCTGCAGGTACGGGTCGAGCGTCGCGGGGAACGGCGCGATCAGCGCCACCGCGGCGTCGGAGCCGGCGGCGTAGGCGCGCAGCGCCGTGGCCGCGGCCACGTCGACGGGCGCCAGTGCCTCGCGGGCGGTGCCCGGACCGAGGCCGGTGCGCGTCGGCGCGCCGTCGTCGCCGCCGAAGAGGATGACCTCGGCCTGCTCGGCGTGGAAGGCCTCGACCGCACGCTCGAGCAGGCCCTCGAGCGCCACGGCGACTTCGGGCGAGTCGGACAGCGTGAGGTTGACCTCGTAGAGCGTCTTCACCTTCTCGTGGCCCCGGCGCTCGTGGGCATACGCGCGATAGCCGATCACTGCGATCGCGATCGGGATCAGCAGCAGCGGTGCCGCCTCGGGCCGGTCGATCCAGAGGATGCTGCAGATCAGCGCCATCGCCGTCCCGGTGATCGTGACCACCAGGTCGAGGCCGAACATCTCGCGTACGTGGGCGCGCGAGACACTTCCCTCGGTCACCACCATGGCGGCGACGATCAACGCGATCGACAGGACTCCGCCGACGAGCGAGCCGGCGAGCGCGGCGGCCCACGTGATCCAGCCGAACCCTGGATCGGCGGAGGCAGCCAGGTGCACGAGAGCGATCAGTACGCCCGTCGCGAGGGCGAACTGCGCGACGTTGAAGGTGAACTTGATCGCCGGCATCCGCCGCAGCAGCAGCGCGACGACCGTACCGGCCATCACCGCGACGAAGGCGTGCGTACCGCTCGCGAACAGAACCGCGAGGGCGAGCGGGACGTCGGTCAGCGAGAAGATAAGCGTGCTGCGCCGGAATGCCAGCTCGACCGGCCAGCGCTCGGTGACGAACACCATGATCCCGAGCACCCACCACCAGGCGGTCTCGGGACGCAGGATCGGCGTGAGGTGGCGGATCCAGACGACGTACAGCGCGACCGAGACCGTTGCGACGACGGCATTGAGCCACCACACCGGCTCAATCGATGCCAGCCTGCGAGTGGCGGCGCGAGTCCCCATCTACGTGTACTCGGCCGGCCCGTCCACCGAATGAGGGCGGCTCACTGGCCGCCACACGTGGCACAGGTCCAAGTCGTGAGCGCCCACGGCGAGTTGCCCCAGCTCGCCTTGCCCCAGCTTGCCTTGCCCCAGGTCGCTTTACCCCAGCTCGCCTTGCCCCAGCTCGCCTTGCCCCACGAGGCGCGCGTCGGGTCGACGCCGGCCTCGACGAGTGCCTGCTCGACGGCATGGTTCGGTCGCAGGCCCTGATTGGCGCCGACGCCCGCAACGGCGGGCAATGCACGGGCGACGTCAAGCTCGCCGACGAGGCCGGGCGCGCCGCCGGCCGCGCAGTGCGCGGCGGTGATCGTGTCGTTGATCAGGGTGACGGCGCCGTTGCGCGCCAGCGCCCGCCCGTTCAGCGTCACCCCGTCGTTCATTGAGATCGACGTCAGAGCCAGGATGTTGCCCGCGATGGCCGAGGATGTCCCGAGCGTGGCGGAGCTGCCGACCTTCCAGAACACGTTGCAGGCCTGCGCGCCGTTGACGAGTCGTACGCGGCTTGCCGATGCCGTGATGAGCGTCGAGCCGGCCTGGAAGACGAAGGCGGCGTTCGGGTCGCCCTGGGCGTCGAGCGTGAGCGTCCCGGTCAGCCCGAGCGTTGACGCGTTCCAGTAGACACCCGGCGTCAGCGTGAGCCCACCGAGGTCCGCGGGGGCCGTCGTAGGCGGTGTCCGCGCGGCGGCGTCGTCGTAGGCGATCGTGAGATCCGACTGCGCCCGCAGGGCCGCCGCGTTGGCGGCATGAGTCGTCCCGTTGACCGTTCCGGGCCCGAATCCGGTGACCGCCGTGCCGGGGCTGAGCCCGAGATTGCCGGTGATCGTCGAAGGGCCGGTATTGGTCACCGTCGAGCCGGCGAGGACCGCGAAGCTATCGGCCGTGCCGAGCGCGAGGCCGGGCGCGGCGGCGGTCACGCTGGTGTTCGCTGTCAGGAGACCCTTGACCTGATCGGGGTTGAGGTCGGGGCGTGCCTGGAGCAGGAGCGCCGCGGCGCCTGAGACGACCGGGGCGGCCATCGACGTGCCGCCGATGCGCACGTAGTTGCCGCCGACGAGGCACTGCGGGCACAGCGTCTGGAACGCGCTGCCCATCGCCAGCGGGGCCACGATGTGAGCGCCCGGAGCGAGCACCTCCGGCTTGGCAACGCCGTCCTGGGTGAGGCCGCGACTCGAGAACGCCGCTGTGATGTCGTCGCTGCGGATGGCCGTGTCTCCCTCATCGGTCGCGCCGACGGAGATCACGTACGGGTCGTTGGCCGGGGGGTACGTGACCGCGTCGGCCACGTCGCCGCGGTTGCCGGCGGCGACGACCACGACGATGCCGGAGTGCCAGGCGAACTCGACGGCGGCGTCGAGAGGGTCGTCGAGGTACGACGCAGGCGTGTCCGCGCTCATCGAGAGGTTGACTACCCGGATGTTGAGCTCGTTTTTGTGGTCGACGACGAACTGCAGCGCCGCGATCACGTCGACAACGGTCGAGTAGCCAGCGTCGTCGGCGACCTTGACCGCGATCAGGTTTGCCTCGGGGGCGATGCCGACGTAGGCGCCGCGCGCCGGGTCCCCGGCGCTGCGGTTCAGCGAGTTGCCGGCGATGATGCCGGCGACGTGCGTGCCGTGGCCGACCTCGTCGCCGGAGCGGGTCGCGCCCGAGCTGGCGATCACGTTGGCGGTGATGCGCGAGCTGCCGTCGGCGTTCTTGAAGTCCGGCATGTCGCCGCTGATGCCGGAGTCGATCACGGCGACGCCGACGCCCTTGCCGGTGATCCCGGCGGCCCACAGCCTGTCCGCGCCGACGGTCGCTGGGTAGTTCGTCGCCAGGCTCGCGCCGTCGACACTGGTGCTGCGCACCCGGGTGTTGAGCGTGACGTTGAGGACGTTCCTGCTCCGCCTGAGCACTCGCGCCTGGCGCGCGGGGAGCCTGATGGCGAGGCCGTTGATGGCCGGGAGCCGGTCCGTCACGCGGCCGTGATGGCGGCGCACCAGCGTGCGGGCCTTGCGCTCGGACATGCTCGGCTTGAACTGGGCGATCGCCACGACCTTGCGGCGCGGGTGCTTCTTGGCCACCGTTATGAGGCGCTTCTGGGCGGACGGCGCCGCCGCTTGCGCTACCGGCCCGCCTGAGGCGAGCGGAACCACGGCGACGAGCAGGACCGTGACGATCCGGCCGCGCCAACGGCTCATAGGGGACCTCGACATCTCAGTGCACCTTCCGTGGGCACTTCGGGCAGGCAAAAGCAACAAATGCAACTTGTTTTCCGTCTATCGGCCGCGGTTGAGCCGCCGATGAGCCATTAGACGGGTGTACGAGTTAGATCGGCGGGGTCGCTAAACCTCGGCGACGTGGCAGCCGCAGCCGCGCTCCGCGAGGCGTTCGCGCTGCGCCGTGGGGGATCGACGAACTCGGTCTGCTGTACCGCTCCCGTCGCGAAGCGGCGGTCGAGCGGGCTGGCATGGCGGAACCCGCGCCGGTCCATCTCGGCGATCTCCTCGTCGTGGCGGGCGTACAGCGCTGCCAGCCGGCCGCGCCAGCGGAGCGTCTCCGGGTGATTGGCATAGCCCGTCTTGCCGGTGGTCAGGATCGACCAGATCGCGTGGAGCTCGCGGTGTTCACCCAGAAGGTGGCGGTCGCACAGCACACGAGGGTCGAGATCCCAGATCCGCACGGCCAGCACGGTAGGACCCGGCCGCCGCACATACGAAACGTAAGCAATCTTGATCTGCGCCTCAGCTTTGACCGCCACGCTGCTGGCCATGACCCGCATTGAGCTCATTCCGCAGTACCGGCCGGACGGCACGATCGCATTCAGTGCCGCCGTCGTCGGGACGGGTGAGCGGCTCCGCCGCTTCCTGCGCCGGCTCCGCCGCCGCTCCTGAGCGATACTGGCCGGGCATGGCCTTCGTCCCGCCCGCCCGTCATCTCCTGCGTGCGAAGGATCTCGCCGATGCGCGGTTCTTCGAACCGCTCGACCTAGACGACCTGGCGAGTGCCGCCGGCCTGTCGCGCGCCCACTTCAGCCGCGAGTTCCGGCGCGCGTTCGGCGAGTCGCCGCACGCGTATCTGCTCACCCGCCGGCTCGAGCGCGCCGCCGCGCTCCTGCGGACGACCGATCGCTCGGTCGCCGACGTCTGCCTGTCCGTCGGCCTGCAGAGCATCGGCTCGTTCACGACCAGCTTCACCCGCACGTTCGGCGTGTCGCCGACCGTCTACCGCGCCAAGTTCCCCCCGGCAGCCACCCATGCGCTCGTCCCGGCGTGCGTCGTCCGTGCCTACGCCCGCCCGCAACACCGCACGTTTCGAGAAGACAGCCGGGCAGCGCCTGATTAGCGTGGTCGGGGTCAGTCCAATCGACTTAGGAGAACCCCGATGATCAGGATCGCCACCGCGCAGCTGTGGGTGCACGACCAGGACGAGGCGCTTGCGTTCTACACCGAGAAGCTCGGCATGGAGGTGCGCGCCGACGTGACGATGGCCGAGATGGGCAACTTCCGCTGGCTCACGGTCGGGCCGGCCGGCCAAGACGACTTCGCGATCGTGCTGATGGCGATCCCCGGCGCGCCGGTGATGGACACCGACACCGCCGGCCAGGTGCGCGAGCTGATGGCGAAGGGCTTCGCCGGCACGGTGTTCCTCACCACGGACGACGTCCAGGCCTCGTACGAGGAACTGAAGGCCCGCGGGGTCGAGTTCACCGAGGCGCCCGAGGAACGCCCTTACGGGATCGACTCCGGGTTCCGCGACCCGTCGGGCAACTCCTTCCGGCTCACGCAGGTGCGGGACCTCGCCGCCCTCTAGGCAGGGCGGTCGTCAGCCCTTGGTGCGGTACAGCCGCGTCGTCAAGGGCGCGAACACGGCGGTGAGGACGGCGGCGGTCGCCAGCACTATGGCGATGTCGCCGGCCTCGGCCGTGCCCTCCATCAACCCGCGCGAGGCGGTCGCCAGGATCGAGATCGGGTTGACCTCCACGAAGTCCTCGAGCCCCGCCGGCAGCGTCTCGGGGTCGACGAACACGTTGGACAGAAACGTGAGCGGGAAGATGATCATGAAGCCCGTGTTCATCACCGCGTTCGGCGATCGCAGGACGAGGCCCATCGTCGTGAACACCCAGGACAGACCGAACGCGAACACGACGACGAGCGCGAGCGCCGCGACCACGCCTACTACCCCGGCCTCCGGGCGGAAGCCCAGTACGAGGCCGAGCACGATGATCACGGTTCCAGAGATCACGTAGCGCACGCTGTCGCCGAGCAGCGATCCGACCAGCGGCGCCGGCCTGGCGATCGGCAGCGAGCGGAAGCGGTCGACCACGCCCTTCGTCAGGTCGGTGTTCAGCGCGACCCCCGAGTAGACCGTCGTGAACAACACCGACATCACGAGGATTCCGGGGAGGATGTAGTCGAGGTACTCACCCGTGGATCCGGCGATCGCGCCGCCGAACAGGTAGGTGAACATGAGCACGAACATCACCGGCGTGATCGTCACGTCGAGCAGCTGTTCGGGCACGTGCTTGACCTTCAGCATCCCGCGCCAGCCGAACGTGAGCGCGGCCGACATGCCGCTCGCACGCGGCGGACGCGGAGTCGAGGCGAGCGCCTTGCGCAGTGCCGCCCCGTCGGCGATCGGGTCGGTGGCGCTCATGCGGCCTGCTCCTCTTCGACGGCGACTGCGTCCTCGGCCGGGTGTCCCGTCAGGGCCAGGAAGACCTCGTCGAGGCTCGGCTGCGCGAGCGAGAACTGGGCGATCCTGACGTCCGCGCGAGCCAGCTCGGCGACGGCCTCGGCGGCGCGATTGCCATCCGGGCACGCGACCGACAGCGCCGACGGGTCGGGCTCCAGGTGCACCGAGCCGAGCTCGCGCGACAGCACGCGCTCAGCCTCGGGCCGCTGCTCGGGATCCAGCAGTCGCACGCGCAGCGCCCCAGAACCGACCGACGCCTTCAGCTGGCCGGGCGTTCCCTCGGCGATCACCTTGCCGTGATCGATGACGGCGATCCCGTCGGCGAGCTGGTCGGCCTCGTCGAGGTACTGCGTGCACAGGAGGATCGTGGTCCCTCCCGCGACCAGCGCGCGGATGATGTCCCACACCTGGTTGCGGGAGCGCGGGTCGAGCCCGGTGGTCGGCTCGTCGAGGAACATCAGCTGAGGCGTGACGACGATGCTGGCCGCGATGTCGAGCCGCCGGCGCATGCCGCCGGAGTAGTGCTTGGCCAGCCGCCCGGCCGCCTCGGTGAGGCCGAAGGCGTCGAGCAGCTCGACGGCGCGCTCCTTCGCGTGCGCGCGCTTGAGGCCGAGCAGTCGCCCGAGCAGGATCAGGTTCTCGCGCCCGGTCAGATCTTCGTCGACCGAGGCGAGCTGCCCGGTGAGGCTTACGAGGCCGCGGACGGCGTCGGCCTCGCGGACGATGTCGTGCCCGAGCACGCGCGCCGAGCCGGCGTCTGGGCGTAGCAGCGTCGCCAGCATTCGGATCGTCGTCGTCTTGCCTGCGCCGTTCGGGCCGAGCACGCCGTAGACGGAGCCGCTGCGCACGGCGAGGTCGACGCCGTCGACCGCCGTGGTCTCGCCGAACAGCTTGACGAGGCCCGTGGCCTCGATCGCGAGTGTGGAGTCCGTTGTCATCGCGATCCATGCTGGCGCGTCGGCGTCGCGGCTTCCAGGGTGCCATCCGTACTACGCCATAGACCCATTGACCTACGTCCGGAGGCGCTTCTCGAACCAATGGTTCGCGTAGGGATCGTCGTTGTAGCGAGCGATCTCTACGTAACCGTTGGTGCGATACATCGCCTTCGCCTCGGCGAGTGAGCGGTTCGTGTAGAGCCGCACCGCGTGATGGCCGAGCGCGGCTGCGCGCTCTTCGAGCGCGTCGAGGATGCGCGCACCGATCCCGAGGCCGCGGTGGGCGCGGTCGACCCACATCCGCATGATCTCGCCGACGTTCGGGCTCAGCGTCTTCAGCGCGCCGCATCCGGCCGGCTGACCGCTCAGCCGGGCGACGAGGAACGCGCCCACCGGCGGGACCAGGTCGCTGCCGTCGGCGGGCAGGGTGCGGCCCGGGTCGAACCGCTCCTCGAACCGCTCGCCCAGCTCCGCGAAGTAGTGCGCCAGGCACCAGCGTGCGTCGGGCGAGGAGGGATCCTCGGCGGCGATCGTGACCATCGAGATCGCGAGCAGATGCCGGACCTCGGCCTGCGCGCGCAGCAGCCGCGTGCGCTGCTCGGCGGTGAGTGGCGCCAGCGCTGACGCCGCGAGCTCGTCGGAGATGCGGTCGAGCTCGCGCATCTCGGCGCGACCGGCGCTCGTCAGGCACAGCCGCGCCGTTCGCCGGTCGGCCGGGTTGGGGCGCTTCTCGACCAGGCCGTCCCGTTCCAGCGAGCGGATCATGCGCGAGAGATAGCCGGAGTCGAGGCCGAGCCGGGCGCGCACGTCGCGCGGGGTTGCTCCCTCGGTCCCGATCTCGAACAGGACGCGCGACTGGCCGAGCGGGCGGTGACCGAGATAGCGATCGTTCAGCGCACCGACCTGCCGCGTCACGAGCCGGTTGAAGCTGCGAACGAGGGCGATGTCGTGCTGGTCGACCATCTCTGACCTAGGTCAGAGAATATCCCACGACGCTCCGCATGCCAGAGTGACCGCATGAACCGGACTCTCGCGCTGGTCGCGCTGCTCGCATCGCTCGCGTTCGCCTCGATGGCGGCCGCCGCAGCTGCGGCCGTGCGCGTGCGGGGGAGCGTCGAGCAGGTCCACGTCACGGGCGCCAAGCCGGGGACGCGGCTGACGCTGCACGACCGCCGCGGGCGCGCGGTTGCCTCCCAGCGCGCCGGCTCGCTCGGCGGCGCCGTGTTCCGCGGCGTGAAGCCCGGCGCCGGGTATCGGATCGGCCGGTCGCGTGCCTTCAAGGTGCTGTCGGACCGCTCGGCGCCGCCGACCACCAAGCTCTACCGCCAGAAGGTCCAGCGCACGGGCTACGGCTATCTCACGATGCGCGACGGGACGAAGCTTGCAACCGTCGTGCACCTGCCGGCCGGCGCGGGGCCGTACCCGACGCTGGTCGAGTACTCGGGCTACGGGTACGCCAACCCGGCCGGGGGCCAGAGCTCGATCGCCGCGATCGCCAACGTGCTCGGCTACGCCGTGGTCGACGTCAACATGCGCGGAACCGGGTGCTCGGGCGGCGCGTTCGACTTCTTCGAGCCGCTCCAGAGCCTCGACGGCTACGACGTCATCGAGACCGTCGCGCGCCAGTCGTGGGTGGCCCACCACAAGGTCGGGATGGCGGGGATCTCCTACGGCGGCATCAGCCAGCTGTTCGTCGCGGCGACGCGGCCGCCGAGCCTCGCGGCGATCACGCCGCTGTCGGTGATCGATAGCACCGCGACCACGCTTTACCCCGGCGGGATCCTCAACACAGGGTTCGCGCTGTCGTGGGCCAAGGACCGCGTCCACGACGCACGGCCGGCATCGCGCACCGGCGGCCAGCGCTGGGCGCTGGACCGCATCCGCGCCGGCGACAAGACCTGCAAGGCCAACCAGGCGCTGCATGCCGAGGCGATCGACCTCATCGCCAAGGTCCGCGCCAACCGCTACTACGTCCCGTCGGTCGCCGCCCCGCTCGCGCCGGTCACGTTCGTGCACAAGATCAAGGTGCCCGTATACCTCGCCTGCCAGTGGACCGACGAGCAGACGGGCGGGCACTGCCCGACGCTCGCACAGCGCTTCACCGGCACGCGCCGGAAGTGGTTCACGTTCACCAACGGCACTCACATCGACTCGCTCGACCCGGCGACCTTGACGCGCTGGTTCGACTTCCTCGAGCTCTACGTCGCGCGGCGCGCACCGAAGCTGTCGCCCGACGTCAAGGCGGCCGCACCGACGATCTTCAACGTCGCGATGGGCGTGCCCGGCGTGACGCTGCCGGACGACCCGATCCAGGCGCAGCCGAGCTACAGCGCCGCGCTCGCCGCGTTCGAGCAGTTGCCGCCGGTCCGCATCCTGTTCGACAACGGCGCGGGCAGCGCCACGCCGGGGGCGCCCGTCCCCGGGTTCGAGCAGTCGTTCGCCCGCTTCCCACTGCCGGGAACGCGCGCCGCGTCGTGGTACCTGGCGCCCGGCGGGGCGCTGGCCGACGCCGCGCCCACCACGGACGGCGGGGACGGCTTCAGCTGGACCAGGACGGCGCGGCCGCCGACCAACTTCACGGGCAACACGGCCGGCGGTGCCAACGGCCTGTGGACCGCGACGCCCCCGTACGCGTGGTCGCAGAACCCGGCGGGAACGGCGCTGGCGTATGTGAGCGCGCCGCTGGCGGCGAACACCGTGGTCGTCGGCGGCGGCGCGCTGGAGGCGTGGATCAAGTCCTCGGCGCCGAGCGTCGACCTCCAGGTCACCGTGTCCGAGGTCCGGCCCGACGGGAACGAGACGTTCGTGCAGAGCGGCTGGCTGCGGGCGAGCGCGCGCAAGCTCGACCGCTCGCGGAGCACGCTGCTCGCGCCCGAGCCGAGCCTCCGGCGGGCCGACGCCGCGCCGCTCCCGAAGGGCCGGTTCGCGAAGGTCACCGTGCCGCTGTACTACCAGGGCCACGCCTACCGGGGCGGGTCGCGGCTCCGCGTCACGATCGCGGCGCCGGGCGGCGATCAGCCGGTCTGGGCGTTCGGAGAGGCCAGCCCGCGCAAGCAGGCGTCGGTGACGGTTGCGCACTCGCCCTCGATGCCGTCGCGCCTGCTCCTGCCGGTCGTCGACGGGATCGACGTGCCCACCGGTCTCCCGCCCTGCCCGGGGCTTCGCGGCGAGCCGTGCCGGCCGTACGTCGGGTGAACCGGCCCTTCACCGTAGGGTTTACCGCCGTCAAGAGGCGGGTTTCCGCGTGGCGATTGTGGGGGCCGCCGCATGGCTCCGCGAGCGTCGAATCTCGATGCTTGCAGCATGAGCCTTCCGCCGAACACACAGCAGCGCGATCTGGTCCGCCTCGCCGTCCTCCTGTGCGGCGACCGCCCCGGTGCGAAGCACCGCGCCCCCGCCAAGGGCACCCACAACTCGAGCAACGTCGACCCGTCGCGCGGCTACGCGCGCTGATCCGCGTCAGCCGCTGAGCGTGAACCGGCCGACGAGCATGTTGAGCTGCTCGGCGGTCTGAGCCAGGCTGCGTGCGGAGGCCGCGATCTCCTGTGCGGAGGCGCTGGTCTCCTCGGTCGACGCCGACACCTGTTGCGCGGAGGCGGAGGACTGCTCGGCGACGGTGGCAACCTCGGTGACATCGGTCTCGGCGCGCTGCGCCTCGTCCGCGATCTCCTGAACCCCGGCGGTGATGTCGCGCACCTGGGCGGTGACGTCCTCGACGGCGCGGCCGATCTGCTCGAACGCGTCACGGGTGAGCTGCACGCTGGCGACGCCGTCGCCGGTGCGCCTGGCGCTCTCGGCGACGACCTCGACGACCTTGCCCGTCTCGAACTGGATCTCTGCGATCAGCGCGGAGATCGCGGCGGCTGCCGAACGTGACTCCTCGGCGAGCTTGCGGACCTCGTCGGCGACGACGGCGAACCCACGGCCCTGCTCTCCGGCGCGCGCGGCCTCGATCGCGGCGTTGAGCGCGAGCAGGTTCGTCTGCTCGGCGATGCCGGTGATCGTGTCGACGATCCCGCCGATGCGCTGTGAGCGGCCCGAGAGGTCGTTGATCGCGACGCCGACCTGCTGCGAGGAGACCGCGACCTGCTCGATCGCGTCGCTCGCGTGCCCGGCGGTCAGGACGCCCTCGCGGGCGACCCGCTGCGCGTCCTCGACGGCCTGGGCGGTCGTGGCGGCGGCCTGTGCGCTCGACGCGGCGGCACGCGCCGCGCCCTGCACCGCGGTGCGGGTCGAGCCGACCAGCTGCACCTGACGCTCGGCGCCGGACGCGACCTCGGTCAGCGCCTCGGCGATCTCGCCGACTGCGCGGCCGGCTTCCTCGGATGTCGCCGCGATCTGCTCGGATGAGCTGCTCAGCGTCTCGGCCGACAGTGCGACGCTGCCGACCAGCACGCGCAGGTTCCCGACCATCGTCTCGAACGCGTTGCCGAGCGCATCTTTCGGGCCCTTCGGCTCCAGCTGCCCGGTGAGGTCGCCGCCCGCGATCCGCTGGGCGGCCGCGGACATGGTCTTCAGATACGCGATCATCGCCTCGAAGGCGGTGGCCATCGCGCCGAGCTCGTCGCGCGAGCGGACCTCGATGCGCTGCTCGAGGTCGCCCTCGGCGATGCCCTCGGCGGCGTGCAGGACCTGCCGGACGGCGCGCGTGATCGAGCGCACGAGCACGAAGGCGAGTGCTCCGCCAACCAGCGCGGCGATCAGCGCCACCACGATCATGAGCAGCCGCGAGGAGGATTCCACGGACGCGAAGTGGCTCGTTTGCGCGTTCTGCACGCGCCGGGCCTGCTGCTGATACTCGCTCAGCGACTCCACCAGGAGGTCGGTGATCTTGTCCTGAGTGCCGGTCACGAGGCGCCTGACGCGGCCGTCGTCGTGCGCACGCACGGCCGCCATCAGTTGCTCGTCGCCGCGGTCGAATGCCGCCACCGTGTCCTTGATCCGCGCCATCGCGCGACGATCGGAGGCCGTCGTCGATTGCGCGTCCAGCTTGACGAGCGTGGCCTGGAACACCGAGCGATCGTCCTCGTAGTCGGGGCGGCTCGCTCCGTCGTCCAGCGCGTACTCCGTCTCGGCGAAGTGCATGTCGCTCGCGGCGGTCTGGGCCGCGTCAGCTGCGAGCTGCTTCGGCACGGTCACATCGACGACGTCGTGATGCACGCGCGACATCGTCGCCATGCCCGAGAGGCCGGCGCCGACCACGACGAGGAGGAACACGCCGAGCAGCGCGAAGCTCAGCGCGAGCTTGCGACCAACGGTCAGGCGGAAGCGGGAAGGCATATCCCGAGTGTTCGGCGAATGCCCTGGTGCCTTGAGGTTGCCGAGGGCCGCAGCGGTACCCTGGAGGGGTCGCGCAGTTGCGCGCACCGCCCGTCAGGTCTCTTGTTCTCCCTGTCGGAGTGTCCGCTCAGGAAGAGCTCGAGGAGGTCCGCATGGCCACGCCCGAGGTCGTTGAGGCGCCCGCGCCCGCACCGGCCGCACCGGGTCCGGCTGACATTCAGCCGACCGCCCACGAGACGCTCGACCGCACGCTGACGGGGCTTGTCACCGTGCTGCCGATCCTTGCGCTCGGCGTGGCCGCATGGCGCTCGTGGGAGGGCCTCCTGCACCCGAGCGACGTGATCGTGTTCGTGATCCTCTACGTGCTGACCGGGATCGGCGTCACCGTCGGCTTCCACCGGCTGTTCACGCATCGCAGCTTCAAGACGGGACCCGTGGTGCGCGGCGCGCTCGGGATCATGGGCTCGGCGTCGATCGAAGGCCCCGTGATCTCGTGGGTCGCCGACCACCGCAAGCACCACGCGTTCTCGGACAGGCCCGGCGACCCCCACAGCCCGCACGTCGACCACGGCATCGGCCTGCGCGGTTCGTTGCGCGGGCTGATGCACGCGCACGTGGGCTGGCTGTTCCGTCACGACCAGCGCGGCTCGCGCGAGCGCTACGCGCCTGATCTGCTCGCCGATCCCGTGATGCGCTTCGTCGACCGCTGGTTCCCGCTCTGGGCGATCGGCGGCCTCGCGGCCGCCTTCGGGCTCGGCTATGCGATCGGCGGGACCCTCGACGCCGCGCTCACCGCGCTGCTGTGGGGCGGTGGCGTCCGGCTCTTCCTCCTGCACCACGTCACCTACAGCATCAACTCGATCTGCCACGTCTTCGGCCGCCGCCGGTTCGCGACCTCAGACGAGTCGCGCAACGTCTTCTGGCTGTCGCTGCTGTCGTTCGGCGAGTCCTGGCACAACAATCACCACGCGTTCCCGACGTCGGCCCGACACGGCATGCGCGCGTGGGAGATCGACCCGGCCGGCCTCGTGATCGGCGGCCTGGCGGCCACCGGGTTGGCGTGGGACGTGGTCGACATCAGCCGCGAGCGCCAGGCGCGCAAGCTGGAGACATGACGTGCCGGCCGGGCTGCCATGGCAGTTCGGCTTCCGCGCCATCGCTGTCATAGCGGGGCTCACGCTGCTCCTGCTGGTCGACGTCCACGGCTTCGCGTTCTACGTCGCGTGGTCGCTGATCGTGCTCGCGCTGGCGACCGAGGCTGCGGCGACGCTCGTGTACTGGCTCCGCGGGCACTAGCACCGCGAGTGTCAGGTGCGCGTGTCCGCGGCGACCCCTACGGTGGCGACGGATGCTCCACATTCACCGATCTGAACGGGCCGATGGGCTGGTCGACGCGCTGCGCGCGCTGCTCGCCGATCCCCTGCCCGACCCGTTCGCGCGCGAGGTCGTCGCCGTTCCGACCCGCGGCATGGAGCGCTGGCTCACCCAGCGGATGTCTTCCGGTCTGGGCGCTTCGCCGGGGCGGCGGGACGGCGTGTGCGCGAACGTCGGCTTTCCGTTCCCGCGCAGGCTGATCGGCGATGCGGTGGCGGCGGCGTGCGGGATCGAGGCCGATTCCGATCCGTGGCTGCCGGAGCGGTCCGTCTGGCCGCTGCTCGAGATCGTCGACGAGTGCCTTTCGGAGCCGTGGCTGCACGCGCTCGCCGAGCATCTCGGTGAGACGGCGGACCGGCGCTACACGAGCATCCGGCATCTCGCCGACCTGTTCGACCGCTACGAGCTGCACCGGCCGGAGCTGGTTCGCGCATGGGCGGCGGGGGACGATTCCGGCGTCGCGGACGACGCCGCCTGGCAGGCCGAGCTGTGGCGCCGCCTGCGCGACCGGATCCCGGAGCCCGGGCCGGCCGCACGGCTCGAGGTCGCGTGCGCGCGCCTGCGCGAAGAACCAGGACTGGCCGACCTCCCGCCGCGCTTCTCGTTGTTCGGCCTGACCCGGCTGCCGGCCGGCCACCTGGAGGTGCTGCGCGCGCTCGCGGCCGCGCGCGAGGTCCACGTGTTCGCGCTGCATCCGTCGCCCGGTCTATGGGATCGCGTCGCGCGGGTGCCGGAGCGGGTCGTCCGGCGCCGCGCGGACCCGACCGCGACGCTGGCAGACAACCGGCTGCTCGCTTCGTGGGGTCACGACGTCCGCGAGTTGCAGCTCGTGCTCGCCGGAGCCGGTGAGCACGTCGACCACCACCATGCGGTCGAGCATCGCGGCGACACGCTGCTCGCCCGTGTCCAGGCCGCGGTGCGCGAGGACCGCGCCGCCGAGCCCGGCCCGGTGGACCGCAGCCTGCAGGTGCACTCGTGCCACGGCCGCGCGCGCCAGGTCGAGGTCCTGCGCGACGCGATCCTGCACCTGCTCGACGAGGACCCGACGCTCGAGCCGCGCG
This sequence comes from uncultured Solirubrobacteraceae bacterium, assembly GCA_963792385.1. Taxonomy (GTDB): domain Bacteria; phylum Actinomycetota; class Thermoleophilia; order Solirubrobacterales; family Solirubrobacteraceae; genus DASSUW01. The sequence continues at coordinate 273,326 of CAWBVZ010000011.1, forward strand.
ACGTGATCGTGATGTGCCCCGACATCGAGACGTTCGCGCCGCTGATCCAGGCGAGTTTTGGTGCCGGCGAGGTGTCCGACGAGGACGACGAGATCGAAGCGCTTCCTGAGGACATCCGCCCGCCCGACCTGCGCGTGCGGCTCGCCGACCGGTCGCTGCGGCAGACCAACCCGATCCTCGCCGTCGTCGCGCGGCTGATGGAGCTGGCCGACGAGCGCCTCACCGCGTCGCAGGTGCTCGACCTGGCCGACCGCGAGCCGGTGCGCCGGCGCTTCGGGTTCGACGACGACGACCTCGCGCGGATGGAGGAATGGGTCCGGGCGAGCGGGATCCGCTGGGGACTCGACGCCGCGCACCGGGCGCCGTTCAAGCTCGAGGCGCTGCCCGCGGGCACGTGGCGGGCCGGGCTCGACCGCGTGCTCGTCGGCGTCACGATGACCGAGGACGAGCAGCGGCTGTTCGAGCGCGTGCTCCCGCTCGACGACGTCGAGAGCGGCGCGATCGAGCTCGCCGGCCGATTCGCGGAGCTCCTCGATCGCCTGCAGCTGACGCTTGACGCCTTGAGCGCGTCGCAGTCGATCGCCGCGTGGGCGCGGGCGATCGCCGGGGCCGCCGACGCGCTGACCGCATCGTCGCCGCGAGACGTGTGGCAGCGCGCGGAGCTGCAGCGGCTCCTCGACGACGTGGTCGCCGAGGCGGCGGGCCACGCGACGCCGCTCGCGCTGCCCGACGTGCGCGCGCTGCTCGCCGATCGCCTGCGCGGGCGGCCCACGCGGGCGAACTTCCGCACCGGCCACCTGACGATCTGCACGCTCGTCCCGATGCGCTCGGTGCCGCACCGCGTCGTCTGCCTGCTCGGCCTCGACGACGGCGTGTTCCCGCGCAAGGCGCCGCGCGACGGCGACGATCTGATGCTCGACGACCCGCATGTCGGCGAACGCGACGCGCGCACCGAGGACCGCCAGCAGCTGCTCGACGCGCTGATGGCCGCGACCGAGCGCCTGCTGATCACCTACACCGGCAACGACGAGCGCACGAACCTCGCGCGGCCCCCGGCGGTGCCGGTCGGGGAGCTGCTCGACGTGGTCGGCCGCGGGGTCGTGGTGCGGCACCCGCTGCAACCGTTCGACGCGCGCAACTTCGAGGTCGGCGAGATCGTTGCGGACCGGGTCTGGAGCTTCGATCAGGTGACGCTCCAGGGAGCGCGGGCGCTCGCGGGCGAGCGTTCCGTGCCGGGCCCGTTCCTCGCCGGGCCGCTCCCCGACCTGGAGGCGGCGCTGGTCGAGCTCGACGACCTCGTGCGCTTCGTCGAGCGGCCGGTCCGCGCGTTCCTGCGCCGGCGGCTCGGGATCACCGTCGGCGACTACTCCGACGAGATCGAGGATGCGCTCCCGGTGGAGCTCGGCGGCCTCGACCTGTGGAGAGTCGGCCAGCGGTTGCTCGACGCCCGCCTCGCCGGCGCGGAGCCGCGCGCGACGGTGCTTGCCGAGATCGCGCGCGGGACGCTCCCGCCCGGCGTGCTCGGCCGGCCGGTGATGGAACGCGTGCAGCCGGTGGTCGAGGAGATCGTCACGCACGTCCCGGCCGGCGACGCGGGGTCGCTCGACGTGAAGGTGGCGATGCCCGGCGGACGCATCCTCACCGGCACCGTGCCCGGTGTCGCGGGCGACGTGATCCGGACCGTGATCTACGCGCGCGTGAGCGCACGCCACCGGCTCGCGGCGTGGGTGCGGCTGCTCGCCCTGACGGCCGCGCACCCGGAGCGGCCGTTCGAGGCCGTCACGGTCGGCCGGGCCCCGTCCGGGTCGGACTTCGCGCGTGACGATCGCGCGCATCCCCGTGCTCGATCCCGACCCGGCCGCGCGCCACGCGCTCGCGCTCGATCACCTCACCGTGCTGCTCGACCTGTTCGACCGCGGGATGCGGGAGCCACCGCCGCTCACCTCCGCTGCGTCCGCCGCCTACGCGGCCGCCGCTCGGGCCGGCGGGAACGCCGTAGCGGCCGGGAGCAAGGCCTGGGAGTCGCCGTACAACTTCGACGGCGAGGACAAGGAGCCCGAGCACCAACTTGTGCTCGGCGGCGTGCTCACGTTCGCGGAGTTGCTCGGCGAGCCCGCGCGTGCGGACGAGTCGGGCCCGTGGTGGGACGCGACGGAGACGCGGCGCTTCGGCCGCTGGGCGCGACGGCTGTGGGACGGGCTGCTCGCGGTCGAGGACGTGGTCGAGCAGTGACGCAGCCGTTCAACATCCGCGACCCGCTGCCAGTCGGCGTGACCGTGCTCGAGGCGAGCGCCGGCACCGGCAAGACGTACACGATCGCCGCGCTCGCCGCCCGCTACGTCGCGGACGGCACACCGCTGCACCGGCTCCTGCTCGTCACGTTCACGCGGATGGCGACCGGCGAGCTGCGCGAGCGCGTGCGGGAGCGGCTCGTGAGCGCCGAGCGGGCGCTGAGCGGCGGTGCGTCGGACGAGCGCGACGAGGTCGTCCGGCTGCTGATGGAGGGCACGCCGGAGCAGGTGCGACTCCGGCGCGACCGCCTCGCGCGCGCGCTCGCCGACTTCGACGCGGCGACGATCGCCACCACGCACGGGTTCTGCCAAGAGGTGCTCGGAGGGCTCGGCGTGGCGGGGAACGTCGAGCGCGACAGCGTGTTCGTCGAGGACGTCTCCGACCTGGTCGACGAGGTCGTCGACGACCTCTACGTGCGCCGCTTCTACCGCGGCGATGCGGCGGCCGACTTCACCCGCGCGGAGGCGGGGCGGATCGCCTCGATCGCAGTGGCGAACCCGGCCGCGCCGATCGAGCCGGCAGGCGCCGCCGAGGACACCGTGCCCGCGATGCGCCGCCGGCTCGCCGAGGCGGTGCGCGACGAGCTCGAGCGCCGCAAGCAGCGGATGGGCGTGATGACGTACGACGACCTCCTCACGCGGCTGAACGACACGCTCGAGGGGCCCGGCGGCGCGGGCGTCGCCCGGCGGCTGCGCGAGCGCTGGCCGGTCGTGCTGGTCGACGAGTTCCAGGACACCGACCCGGTGCAGTGGAACATCATGCGGCGCGCGTTCGGGGAGGGGACGCTGGTCCTCATCGGCGACCCGAAACAGGCGATCTACGCGTTCCGCGGCGCCGACGTGTACGCGTACCTCGAGGCCGCGCGCCGGGCCGGTGCGCAGGCGACGCTGGAGGTCAACTGGCGCAGTGACCAAGGGCTGGTCGACGCCTACGACGCGCTGTTCGGCGGCGCCCGGCTGGGGCACGAGGGGATCGTCTACCGGACGGTCCGGGCGACACCGGCGAACCAGCGCCCGCGATTGTCGGGCGCGCCGGAGGCGGCGTCGCTGCGGATGCGGGTCGTGCACCGCGACGAGCCCTCGATCAGCACGACGCCGGGCGGCTACGCGCGCAACGCCTCGGCGCGCGAGCACATCGCCACCGACCTCGCCCTCGATCTCGTGCGGCTGCTCTCCTCGCCGGCCGAGATCGAGCGTCGCGCCGACGATGGCACCACGCTCGGCCGCGAGCCGATTCGCCCCGGGCACGTCGCCGTGCTCGTGCAGACCAACCGCGCGGCGGCGCAGATCCGCGACGCGCTGGAGGCCGCCGACATCCCCGCCGTCATCAACGGTGCGGGCAGCGTGTTCGCGACGGCGCCGGCGCGCGAGTGGCTGCGGCTGCTCGAGGCGATCGAGCGGCCGACGTCGGCGCCGCGGGCACGATCGGCCGCGCTGACGCCGTTCTTCAGCTGGAGCGCCGAGCGGATCGCGTCCGCCGACGAGGAGGCCTGGTCGGAGGTCCACCGGCGTCTGCACGACTGGGCGCGCGTCCTGCGGGTCAAGGGCATCGCGTCGCTGACCGAGACGATCACGCTGCTCGAAGGGCTGCCGGAGCGGATCCTCGCGACGGCCGACGGGGAGCGCGACCTGACCGACCTGCGCCACATCGGCCAGCTTCTGCACGCTGCCGCGGTCACCGAGCAGCTCGGCACGACCGCGCTGGTGGCGTGGCTCCGGCGGCGGATCGCCGAGGCGGCGCAGGACACCAGCGACGAGGACCGCAGCCGGCGGCTCGAGTCGGACGCCGAGGCGGTGCAGGTGTTGACCGTCCACCGCAGCAAGGGCCTCGAGTTCCCGATCGTCTACTACCCGTACCTGTGGGAGCCGGGCTTCATCCCCAACGGCCTGCCGGTCGCGTTCCACGATCCCGACGCCGGCGACGCGCGCACGATCGACGTCGGGCTCGAGGGGCCGGACTTCGACCGCCACAAGCAGCAGAACCTGGTCGAGCAGCGGGGCGAGGACCTCCGGCTCGCTTACGTCGCGCTCACCCGCGCGCAGCACCAGGCGGTCGTGTGGTGGGCGGGGTCCTGGAACAGCAAGGACTCCGCGCTCGGCCGCCTGCTGTTCGCGCGCGACGAAGCGGGAACCGTGGCGCCGGCCGGCCGCGGCTCGCCGACCGATGCCGCGGTCCGGGCGCGGTTCGACGCGCTGGCGCTCCAGGCGCCCGGGTGCATCAGCGTCGAGCGCTCGGCGCTGGGCATGCCGATGTCGTGGAGCGGCTCGCTGCGGAAGCCGGCCGAGCTGTTGGCTGCCCGCTTCGATCGGGAGCTCGACTGGCGCTGGCGCCGGACGTCGTTCAGCGACATCACGGCGGGTGTCTACGAGGCCCGCGTCGCCAGTGAGCCGGAGGAGACGGTGGTGTCCGACGAGCCGGTCGTGCCCGTGCGCTCCGCGGCCGCGGCCGGCGATGACGTCCTGCGCGCGACGCTGTCACTCCTGAGCGGGATGCCGGTTGGCGCCGATCTCGGCACGTTCGTGCACCGGGTGCTCGAGGCGACCGACTTCGCGGCGCCCGACCTCGGCGCCGAGCTGACCGCGCGCGTGGCCGAGGTGCAGGCGCGGCGCCCGCTCGACATCGGCGATCCCGCCGCCGCGGTCGCCGGCCTGCGCGCGGCGATCGAGACACCGCTGGACGGCGGCGGGCTCGCGCTTCGGGATGCAGCACGGGCGGATCGCCTCGACGAGCTCGACTTCGAGTTTCCGCTCGTGGGCGGCGACGAGCCGACGGCGCAGTTGTTCGTCGACGCGATCGCGCATGTGCTGAGAGAGCATCTGCCCGCGGGCGACCCGCTCGTCGGCTACGCCGACCGGCTGGCCGACCCGGTGCTGCGCCGCAGCGTGCGCGGCTACCTGACCGGCAGCATCGACCTCGTGCTCCGGACCGGAGACCGGTATTCGGTCGTGGACTACAAGTCCAATTGGCTCGGCGGGATCGAGGAGCAGCTGACGGCCTGGCACTACCGCCCGGCCGCGCTCGTTCTGGAGATGGAGCGCGGGCACTACGGTCTCCAGGCGCTGCTCTACACGGTCGCGCTGCATCGCTACCTGCGCTGGCGGCTCGATGGCTACGACGCGGAGCGCAACCTCGGGCCCGTGCGGTACCTGTTCCTGCGCGGCATGACCGGGACCGACACGCCGGTCGTGGACGGGGCGAGCTGCGGTGTCTTCACGTGGCAGCCTTCCAAGGCGTTGGTCGAGGCGCTGAGCGACGTGCTCGACCAGGGCGGTGTCGTGGCGTGACCGCGATCGACGCGTTCGACGCACGCCGCGCGATCCGGGCGGCCGGCCTGCTCCGGGAGTTCAACGAGGCCGGCGTGCTCGGGCCTGCCGACGTGCATGTCGCGCAACGGCTTGCCGCCCTGGCCGGCGAGACCGACGAGTGGATCCTGTTGGGAGCCGCGCTCGCGGTCCGCGGCCCACGACTCGGTCACGTGTACGTCGACCTCGACACGATCCGCGACACCGCGACCGTCGACAGCGACGAGCCGGTGGACCTGACCGCGCTGCCGTGGCCGGATCCCGTTGCGTGGCGCGCACGGCTCGAGGCGAGCGCGCTCGTCGGCGGCCCGCTCCGGCTCGAGGGCACATCGCTCTACCTCGACCGCTACTGGCGTGAGGAACGCCAGATCGCGGCCGACCTGATCGCGTTGCGCGACGGGCGTCCCGCGCCGGTCGACGACACGGTTCTCTCCGACGGGCTGGCGCGCCTGTTCGCCGGCGAGGCCGATCAACTGCAACGGCTAGCGGCCGAGACCGCGGTCCGGCGCCGCTTGACGGTCGTGGCCGGCGGCCCGGGCACCGGCAAGACGACGGCCGTGGCGCGGATCGTCGCACTGCTGCTGGAGCAGGCGGCATCGGCGGGCGCGCCCGAGCCGCTGATCGCGCTCGCCGCACCGACCGGCAAGGCGGCCGCACGCCTCGTCGAGGCGGTCCACGACGAGGCGGCGGTGCTCGACGTGAGCGACGCCGTGCGGACCCGGCTCGCGAGCCTGGACGCGTCGACGCTGCACCGGCTGCTCGGCTGGCGCCCGGGCAGCCACAGCCGCTTCCGCCATGGCCGCGGGAACCGGCTCCCGCACGACGTCGTGATCGTCGACGAGACCTCGATGGTGTCCCTGTCCTTGATGGCCCGGCTCGTCGAGGCGGTCCGGGCGGAGGCGCGGCTGATCCTCGTCGGCGACCCCGGCCAGCTCACCTCGATCGAGGCCGGAGCCGTGCTCGGCGACATCGTCGGTCCCGGCGCGTCGGAAGACGACGGAATCGTTGTGCTCGACCGCGTCCACCGCTTCGGCGGAAGCATCGCCCGCGTCGCGGAGGCGATCCGGCGCGGCGACGGCGACGCCGTGATCTCGGCACTGGCCGAGGTGACGTGGATCCCGGTCGACCCCGCCGATCCGTCGGCCATACCCGCGCTCGGCCCGGTCCACGACGGCGCGGTCGCGTGTGCGCGCGCGGTCATCGCGGCGGCGCGCACCGGCGCCGGCGAGGCGGCGCTCGAGGCGCTCGGCGCGTTCCGCGTCCTCTGCGCCCACCGCCGCGGCCCGCACGGCGTCACCGCCTGGACGTCCCAGATCGAGACGTGGCTCGCGCAGGAGGTCGAGGGCTTCGGCGCCGAGGGTGACTGGTACGTCGGCCGCCCGCTGCTCGTGACCGAGAACGACTACGGACTCCGCCTCTACAACGGCGACACCGGAGTCGTGATCACGACCGGCCGCGGCCATGTAAGCGCGGCGTTCGAGCGCCAGGGCCAGATCCTCGAGTTCAGCCCCACCCGGCTCGCCGCCGTCGACACCGTCTACGCGATGACGGTGCACAAGAGCCAGGGATCGCAGTTCGACACCGCGGCCGTTCTGCTGCCGGACCCGACGTCGCACGTCCTCACGCGCGAGCTGCTCTACACCGCGGTCACGCGCGCCCGCCGCGAGCTGATCCTCGTCGGCACCGAGGAGGCGATCCGCGCCGCCGTCGCGCGGCCGGTCGCGCGGGCGTCGGGGCTACGGAACCGGCTCCAGGTACGATCCGCGACCCATGACTGACCGCCTCTACTTCACGGACGACGACGAAGCGAACGCGCTGATCGCCACGGATCCGATGGCGCTGCTGGTCGGGTTCGTGCTCGACCAACAGGTCACCGTGCAGAAGGCGTTCGCCGGCCCGCTGGCGATCAAGGAGCGGCTCGGCACGCTCGATGCCGACACGCTCGCGGAAGCGGATCTCGAGCCGATCTTCCGCGAACGGCCTGCCATCCATCGCTTCCCGGGCTCGATGGCGCAGCGCGTGCACGCTCTCGCCGTGCACATCCAGACGGCCTACGACGGCGACGCCGCGCGGGTCTGGACCGACGCCCGCGACGCCGCCACGCTGCGCGCCAACCTGGCGGCCCTTCCCGGCTTCGGCGCGATGAAGATCAAGGCGCTGGGGGCCGTCCTCGCGAAGCGGTTCGACGTGGAAGCCGCGAACGAGCTCGTGCCGTGGCATCCCACGCTCGGCGACGTCGATTCCCCGCAGGCGCTGGCCGATTACCAGGCCGCCAAGCGCGTGCACAAGGCCGAGTGGTCGAAGGCCCGGCCCGCGGGCCGATGAGTTTCTGCGCCAGCGCCCGTTAAAGGGTTCATGAGAGCGCTCATCGAGGCCGCGACGGCGGGCGACGAGTCTGCGTTCGCGGCGCTGGCCGAGCGGCACCGGCGCGAGCTGCAGGTGCACTGCTACCGGATGCTGGGGTCGATCGAGGACTCCGAGGACACCGTGCAGGAGACGTACCTGCGCGCGTGGCGGAGCCGCGAGAGCTTCGGGTCGGACGGCCGCTGGTCGTTCCGCGCGTGGCTGTACCGGATCGCGACGAACGCGTGTCTCGACGCGCTCGACAAGGCGCCGCGGCGCCTGCTCGCGTCGCAGCTCGGGCAGCCACCGTCACACCCGAGCGGTGCGCCGCCCGCTCCGCTCGAGATCCCGTGGCTGGAGCCGTATCCGGACCAGCTGCTGACGCCCAGCGACGAGCAGCCGGAGGAGATCATCGCGACGCGCGAGACGATCGAGATCGCGTTCCTCGCCGCGATCCAGCTGCTCGCTCCGCGCGAGCGCGCGGCGCTGATCCTGCGCGACGTGCTGGGCTGGTCGGCGAAGGACACCGCGGAGGTGCTCGAGACGAGCGTCGCCGCCGTCAACAGCGCGCTCCAGCGCGGCCGCGCGACGCTCCGGAAGCACCTCCCGAGGCGCCGAGACGACTGGGCGGCAAACGACACGACCGAGCAGGAGCGCGTCGTCCTCGAGCGCTTCATGGACGCGTTCGAACGCGCCGACACCGCCGCCGTCGCCGCGCTCCTGCGCGAGGACGCGCAGGCGAACATGCCGCCGTACCCGGGCTGGCACGACGGGCGCGCGATGATCATGGACGGCATCGCGATGGCCTTCGATCGCGCGTCCGAGTTCTACCTCGGCGACTGGCGATGCGTGCCGACGCGGGCGAACATGCAGCCCGCGGCCGGCTTCTACGTCCGGCGACCCGGCGACGACAAGTTCCGCGCCTTCGCGCTCGACGTGCTGACGATCGAGGGCGGCGAGATCACCGCATTGACCGCCTTCGAGGCGGTCTTCTTCCCGGCCTTCGGCCTGCCGGCGACACTGTGATGGGCGAGCGCCTCTCCTTCATCGACCGCCCGCTGCCGCCGTCGTTCGAGCTGCGCGTCGTCGCCGTCGCGCCCGGCCACGAACGGTCCTACGACGAGGCCGAGTGGCGCGGGGCGCTGGTTGTGGTCGAGCGCGGCGAGATCGAGCTCGAGTGCCTGGCGGGCAACCGCCTGAGCTGCGGCGCCGGCTCGGTGCTGTGGCTGGTCGGGCTGCCGCTGCGCGCGCTCCACAACCACGGGCCCGGGACCGCCGTGCTGGCCGCCGTCACAAAGCGCCGCGATGAGTTTTCGGCACCCCCGCAGTTATAGGTGCAGAACCCCCCGAAGACCGAGGAGATCGACACCGTGACTGCTGAGACGACATCTGACCGCAAACGCTGGATGGCGCTGTACGTGCTGTGCGCCGGCGTATTGATGATCGTGATCGACGCCACGATCGTGAACGTTGCACTGCCGTCGATCCAGGACGATCTCGGCTTCTCGCAGAGCAGCCTCGCGTGGGTCGTGAACGCGTATCTGATCGCGTTCGGCGGCCTGCTCCTGCTCGCCGGTCGCATCGGCGATCTGATCGGCCAGCGGCGGATCTTCCTTATCGGCCTCGCGGTCTTCACGGCCGCCTCCCTGCTGTGCGCCGTGGCGCAGACCCAGGAAATGCTCATCGTCGCGCGCTTCGTCCAGGGCGTCGGCGGCGCGCTGACCTCCGCGGTGATCCTGGGCATGATCGTGACGATGTTCCCGGAGCCGCGCGAGCAGGCGAAGGCGATCGGCGTCTACGGCTTCGTGGCCTCCGCGGGCGGGTCGATCGGCCTGCTGGCCGGCGGCGCGCTGACCCAGGCCATCAACTGGCACTGGATCTTCTTCATCAACATTCCCGTCGGCATCGTGACCGCGCTGCTCGCCGTCCGCCTGATCGCGGACCGGCCCGGCATCGGCATCAAGGCCGGCGCCGACCTCCCCGGCGCCGTCCTCCTCACCGGCGGCCTGATGCTCGGCGTCTACACGATCCTGCAGGTGACCGAGCAGGGCTGGGGCTCGACCCAGACGCTCGCGCTCGGCGCGGTGTCGATCGCCCTGCTGGTTGCGTTCGTCGCGCGCCAGGCACGGATCGCGAACCCGCTGATGCCGCTACGGCTGTTCCACTCGCGCAACGTGTCGGGATCGAACTTGGTGCAGGCACTGCTCGTGGCCGGGATGTTCGGGATGTTCTTCCTCGGCGCCCTCTACATGCAGCAGGTCCTGGGCTACGACGCGCTCCAGGTCGGCCTCGCGTTCCTGCCGTCGACGATCGTGATGGGCACGATGTCGCTGCGCTTCTCGGGTCCGCTGAACATGCGCTTCGGCCCGCTGGCGACGCTGATCCCGAGCCTCGTGCTCATCGGGGCAGGGCTGCTGCTGTTCGCGCGCACGCCGGTCGACGGCACGTACGCGATCGACATCCTGCCGCCGATGGTCCTGATCGGCGCCGGTGCCGGCCTCGGCTTCCCGTCGCTGATGATGCTGGCCATGTCGGGCGCGACGCCGAGTGACTCCGGCCTCGCCTCGGGCCTGGTCAACACGAGCGTGCAGGTCGGCGGCGCGATCGGCCTCGCTGTGCTCGCCACGCTGGCGACCGGGCGGACCGAGAGCCTGCTCGCCGACGGCGCGTCGCAGGCGGCAGCGCTCAACTCCGGCTTCCACCTCGCCTACCTGATCGGAGCGATCCTGGTGGCCGTGGCGATCGTGGTCGCCGTCAGCGTGCTGCGCGCGCCGAAGCCGGCCAAGCAGCACGCCGAGCGGAGCCAGCTGAACCCGGTCTCCGACGCCGCTTAGCCGCGGCCCTGCTCACGCAGCTGCTCCGTGATTCGCCGCATCTCGGCCGCCACCGGATCCTCGGTGGCGGCGGGTGCGGCGATCTCCGAGGAGGAGCTGCGCTTGACGGTTCGCTTGCGCTTGGCGGATCGCAGCGTTCCCCACGCCCACAGGCCGGCCGCCGCGAGCACCGCGAGCGCGACGATCCACAGGATGGCTGAGATCGCGCCGATCACGATCTTGAACGCCACGACCGCGACGATGACGAGCACGAGGATTGCGAGCGCGCGTTTGAGCATGACTTGAAGGTACTAGCCGACCGCGGGCTCGAAGCGGACGTCGCGCATCGCAGCGTCCGCGGCGGCGAAGTCGATCATCCGCTGTGCCTCCTCGGCCACCGCGTCGTGGTCGGCCGGCGCGAGCTCCCAGGCCGGAAGGATTACGAGCGTCGCCCGGCGGCGGCCCTCGCGCTCGATCCACCAGGTCGCGCGCAGCATCCCGTCGACGAGCACGTTGTTGAAGAAGCGGCCGAGACCGAGCATCACCTCCCAGGGGAAGTCCGCCGGGATGATCCGCCGGCGGTTGGCGTGCCCGAGCAGCACGTTGTCGTACTCGCCGAGGAACCGCACGGGCGCCGGCGTGTCGGGGTCTGGCCGTGGCGCGTCGGGCAGGTCGAACAGCTCGCGGCCGTCCTCGCCCTCGAAGGTCACGAGCCGCGGTCGCAGCCGCTCGAACACCTCCGCCAGCTTCGTCAGGCCCGACCAGTTCTGCGCGTCCATCGCCGACGCCGGGCCGAACGCGCGCAGGTAGCGCAGGACCACCTCGTCGATCGACGGCTCGGCCTCGAGCGCGCGGCCGGTCCAGTCCTCGATCGTCGCGTACTTCGCGTGGCCGCCGGCGCCCCACACGCCGCGCGGCGGCACCTGCACGAGCGGCACGTACACGCGCGCGGCGTTGGCGATCGCCTCGACGTCGTCGCCGATGCCGCGCTCGACGAGCCGGCGCGCGACCTCGCGCGCGGTCAGCGGCTCGTCGGCGAGGATCTCGCGGACGCCGGCGGCGAGCTCCGCGAGGTCGGCGCCGCCCATCCGCCGCCCGAACGCGCCGTTGTGGCCGCGGATCGCGGCGACCTGCACCAGCGGCCGCAGCAGCAGGGCGTCAGGCACCGTGACGAGGTGCACGGTGCCGCGCATCAGCGTCATGCGCACGGCCTCGCGCTCGGTCAGCATCCGCCCGAGCACGTGCGGGTCGAAGCCCTCCAGGCGTGACCACAGCCCGAAGTAGGGCGGCATCGGCGCCTGTGCCTGGAGCCCGACGAGGTGCTCGAGCGCGTCGGCGACCGGCATGTCGGTCCGGCGCAGCAGCAGCTGGCGCGCGAGCAGCGCGCGGTTGAGCGCGCGGCGGTTCACGGCGCGAGAATCGTGGTGCGCACGCGGCGGCCGTCGATCGCGCCGGCGATCGTCGCGCGTGCGAGCCGCTGCCGCAGGTTCCAGCGCGCGCGCAGGTGCCCGCGCCGTCCGATGCGCAGGTCCGCGCGCACGGCGCCGGTGTCGAGTCGCCAGGTCGCGGTCCCGCTCACCGGCACGTCGCGGGTGAACCGCGCGGCCCGGAAGCGGAAGCGGACCAGGCGCGTGCCCGTGTAGCTCCAGCGCCCGCCGCGCAGGCCGCGGTCGCTGCCGCTGTAGTTGAGCGACCAGCGCTGGATCGCGTCGGCGACCATCGCGGCCGCGGAGGCGGCGACGCCGGTCGCGCCGGGCGCCGCTCTCCGCCGGAAGCGGTCAACGACGTGCACCTCGGCGACCCGGCCGGCGCAGCTCGTGTCGCCGGCGTCGAGCGTGCGGATGAACCGGCGCACGAGCGGCGCGGCGCAGCCCGTCCGGTCGGACAACGCCGAGACGTGGATCGTGTTGTGCATCTCCACGAACGTCGAACGCGGGAAGCGGGAGGCGACGACGAGCGCGCCCGACGACGCGGTGATGTTGTCGAGGTCGCCGTTGATCACCAGCGTCGGCACGGCGGGGTACGGGTCGCCAGGTGGGGCGGGCGGGTCGGGGAAGAGCGGGCCGGGCCAGCGCAGGCACGCGGTCGCTCCCTCGTAGTCGAGGCCGGTCCAGACGGTCGGTGAGAACGGGGCGAAGCGAGCGGCGGGCTGCGCTGCGCGCGCCTGCGCGAGCTGTGCGCGACGGTCCGCGAAGCGCGCCGCCGGATCCCACAGCTGCGGGTAGTCGTGGCAGGTGACGGCGAGGTAGAGCGCTTCGGAGAAGCCGCGCACCGGCGAGGCGGTCGGGTCGAGCGTGCTCTCGGCGACCAGCCGCAGTAGCGGCGCGCGGTCGCCCGCCTCGAACGCGTGGATCGCGGCCACCAGGTCGCGGTAGACGGTGAGGTTCCCGTACGCCGACTGGACCACCGTCGCCAGCGACGTCTCGTCGATCCGCACGCGGATGCGGTTCCCGTCCGTGTCCAGCCCGCGGCCGCTCACCGGGTGTCGCCGGACCCTGTCCACCGTGCGCGTCAGCGCCGCGAGCGGATCCTCGCCGCACACCGGACGGCGCTCGCAGGCCAGCCGCAGGCCGCGCCAGGTCGCCTCCGCGAGGTCGCCGAATGCCGGGTCGGTCCCCGGCAACGGGTAGGTCCCGTCGAGCACGAGCGAGCGCAGCCGGTCGCCGTGCCGGACCGCGAACGCCTGGCCGACGTAGGAGCCATACGAGTCGCCGTAGAAGTCGACCTTGTCGATCTTCAGCGCGTCGAGCACCGCCGCGAGGTCGTCCACGACCGCGTGCGTCCCGTAGAAATCGACGCGCAGCCCGAGCTGCGCCGCGCAGCGGCCGGCGCGGCGCACGTAGTCATCGACCGTGCGGCGCAGCGCCGGGCAGTCGAGCGCGCCCGAGAGCCCGGTGCCGCGGGCGTCGACGAGCAGCAGGTCGCGCCGGTTCATCAGCGGCCGGTCGAGCGCGAGGTAGTAGCTGCGGCTGTCAGTGGTCGAGTAGCCCGGCCCGCCCTCGACGTCGACCATCGTGCCGAGCGACGGGCGGGTGCTGTCGCGCCGCCGGTAGTGCTCGAACTCGATGCGGATCGTCACGTCGGTCGATCCCGCGCGGTCGAGCGGCACCGCCACGTACCCGCAGCGCGCGCCCGCCGCCGCATCCCGGCACGGATGCCAATGCGGCGCGGCGGCGTGGGCGGCGGGAGCCAGGACGGCAACGGCGGTCGCCACCGCCAGCACGGCCGGGAATCTCACATGCGCACCCTATGCGACGGCCTCCTCGATCTCCGGGTCGGGCGCCATCGCGAGGCCGACGCCGACGAGGTTCCAGGCGTTGATGGCGATGATCGCGCCGATCAGGTTGCCGAGCTCGGTCGTGCCGAACTGGCGCGCGGCCTCGTCGTACACGTCATCCGGCACGCCCGCATCGGGGAGGCGGGTCATCGCCTCGGTGAGCGCGAGCGCCGCCCGCTCGCGATCGTCGAAGAACGGCGTCTTACGCCACGCGGCGAGCGCCCAGATCCGGCGCTCGCTCTCGCCCGCAGCGCGAGCGTCGCTCGAGTGGCTGTCGACGCAGTACGAGCACCCGTTGATCTGCGACGCGCGGATCCGGATCAGCTCACGGATGGTGGGGTCGAAGTCGACGCTGCGATCGAGCGCGTTGACTGCGCGGTAGACGCCCGGAGCGGCCGAGGAGAGGGAGATTCGATCGGTCATGGGTCGCAGGCTAGGCTGCAAGTGATCCAGAGAACAGAGCCACTTCGATGCCGAAATCTTGGACCACTTCCGCGACCCTTCACCTCGCTCTCGAGCCCGGCCCGCGGCGCAGCGGGCTCGAGGGCGCGCTGCGCGCCGCGATCCGTGAAGGGCGACTCGCCGCCGCCACGCGGCTGCCGTCGACGCGCGCGCTCGCGCACGATCTCGGCCTGGCCCGCGGCACGGTGGTCGAGGCGTTCGCGCAGTTGCAGGCCGAGGGCTACCTCGAATCCCGTCGCGGCGCCGGCACCTGGGTCGCCGCGGTCGCCGCCCCGACGGCCACCGCCGCACCAGCGCGGGCGGCGGAACGCCTGCCGCGCTTCAGCTGGCATCCCGGCCTGCCGGACCTGACCGAGTTCCCGCACGCCGCGTGGGCGAGCGCCCTGCGCCGCGGCCTGCACGAGGCGCCGGCGGCAAGCCTCGGCTACGGCGACCCGCGCGGCCGGCCGGAGCTGCGTGAGGCACTCGCCGACTATCTCGCGCGAGCGCGCGGGGCGGTCGCCGACCCGGAGCTGATCGTCGTCACCGCGGGATTCAGCCAGGCACTCGCGCTCCTCGCGCGTGTGCTGCGCGCGCGTGGCGTGACGCGGATCGCAATGGAGGATCCCTGCCTGACGGAGCACCGCGACATCGCGACCGCCGCCGGGCTCGACGTCGCGCCGCTCGCGGTCGACGGCCGCGGTGCGCGCACCGAGCGGCTCGCCGCCACGCGCGCCGGCGCCGCGCTGCTCGCGCCGGCGCATCAGTTCCCGCTCGGGACCGTCCTGCATCCGGAGCGCCGCGCGGCGGCGGTCGCATGGGCGCGCACGACCGGTGGCCTGTTGATCGAGGACGACTACGACGCCGAGCTGCGCTACGACCGTCAACCCGTCGGCGCGCTGCAGGCGCTCGATCCCGACCACGTGGTCTACGCGGGCACGGCGAGCAAGACGCTCGCGCCCGGGCTGCGGCTCGGGTGGCTGCTGCTGCCGCGGCGGCTGCTCGATCCCGTGTGCGCACTTCGCGAGGACGGCCATGTGGCGGCGACCGAGCAGATCGCGTTCGCCGAGTTGCTACGGTCCGGCGCGTTCGAGCGCCACGTGCGCCGGATGCGCGCGCGCTACCGGGCACGCCGCGACCGGCTCGTGGCGATGCTCGCCGCGAGCGCTCCCGCCGTCGAGCCGGTCGGCATCTCGGCGGGGCTGCGCGTGCTGCTCGAGCTCCCGCGCGACGGCGAGTCCGGCGCCGCGCTCGCCCGCCGCGGCCGCGAGCGCTCGATCGAGCTTTTCCCGGTCGCGCCGTACTACCACGGCGGCCGCGCGACCCACGACGGCGTCGTCGTCGGCTACGCGGCGCTCCCGGAGCACGCCTTCAGCGCCGGTCTTGCCGCGCTCGGCGATCTCCTTGCGGACGCGTGAGGTCGAGCTACGATCGACACATGCGCGTTCGCCGCCGCCGAGAGCTGTTTCCGACCGACTACGGGCTGACCGCCCGGATGCTCATGGCGGCCGTGATGACGCCGGCCGTGCTCGTGGCGGCGCTCGTGGCGGTGGTGGCATTCGCGCCGACGAAGATCATCGTCGTCGTCGCCATCGCGTCGGCCGTCGGCATTGTCGGAGCCGTCCGCGAGCGCGCGGCGGCGGCCCACGGCCACGAGGTCGAGCCGTCGGAGGCGCCCGAGCTGCACGCGATCGTCGAGCGCCTGTGCGTCGTCGCGGATCTCGCCAAGCCACGGATCGTCGTCGAGAACGAGCGGCAGCCGAACAGCTGGATCGTGAGCCTCGGCCACGGCCGCTCGCGCCTTCACGTCACCCAGGGCCTGCTGGACCGGCTCGAGTGGAGCGAGCTCGAGGCGGTCGTCGGCCACGAGCTGGCCCACGTCGCGCATCGCGACGCCGCGGTCATGACCGTCGTCGGCGGCCCGGGCGCCGTCATGCTCGGCGGCGGCATGCGCGTGACCCGCGGTGGCGGGTTCTGGATGCTGCAGATGGGCGGCGTCGTCGCGATCGCGATCGGATGGCTGGGAAGCGTCGGCACGCGCGCGCTGTCGCGCTACCGCGAGTTCGCCGCCGACGCCGGCGCCGTCGCCCTCACCGGCAACCCCGCCGCGCTCGCGTCGGCGCTGATGAAGGTGTCCGACGGCGTGATGGCGATGCCGTCGCGGGACCTGCGCGCGGTCGCCGCCCGCGACCCGTTCCACCTGCTCCCGGTCGCACGCGCACACAACTGGCGCTCCGGCCCGCCGCTCCCCGCGACCCACCCGTCGTTGCAGGCGCGGATCGCCCGGCTTGAGCGGTTGGAGTCGCGGCTCCAGGCCGCGCGCTGAGCGGCGGGACGAACGTCAACCCCGCCCAACGGACACCCGCTGCCCTACCCAGCGCAGTTGACGTTCGCTGAGCCCGAGATCACTCGCCGGTCAGCCGCTCCGACAACTCCCGCAGCCGGCGACGCGCGTCGGCGTCGTACGCCTGCGCATCGGCACGCGCCTCGCGCGCGCCGTTGAAGTAGCGGCCGCTGACGCCCTCGAGCGCCGGATCGGAGACGAGCCGCATCGTCGCGTCGACGCCCTCGTCGATCGAGCTGATCGGGGAGTGGACGATCTTGGTCGGCATGTAGGTCGCCGGGTGCAGGCAGGTGGCGGTGACGCCGCTGCCCTCGAGCTCCTCGGCCAGGTCGAACGTGAAGAGGATCTGGGCGAGCTTGCTCTGGCAGTACGCGCGCACCCCGTCGTAGCTTCGCTCGAGCATCACGTCGTCGAAGTCGATCGGCATCTGCCCGCCGGAGGACACGTTGACGATCCGTGCCGGCGCCGAGCGGCGCAGCAGGTCGAGCAGCCGCCGTGTCAGGGCGTAGCCGGCGAGGTAGTTGACCGCGAATCGGAGCTCGTGCCCATCTGCGCTCTCCATCCGCTCCCCGCCGCCGGGGATGTCGCTGCCGATGCCGGCGTTGTTCACCAGCACGTCGAGACGCGGCTCGGCGGCGAGCATCTCGTCCGCCAGCCGCCGGACCTCGTCGAGCGAGGCCAGGTCCGCCCGGTAGGCGCGCACTCGGTCGCCCCCGCCCAGCTCCGCCACCGTCGCGGCGATCCGCTCCTCGCTGCGCCCGTGCACGAGCACGGTCGCTCCGGCCGCGAGGGCGGCACCCGCCAGCGCGCGCCCGAGGCCGTCGGTGGCGCCGGTGATGAGGACGACCTTGCCGGTCAAATCTTGTAGACCTGGAGCAGTCGCTTCTCGTGCTCGGCCTCGATCCGGGCCACGACCTCGACGTGGTCCTCGAGCCCGGATCCGCGCAGCTTCGTGGCGAGCAGCTCGTCGACCTGGAACACGCCGGCCGAGTTGTTCATCTCGACCTCGATCCGGATCGTCCGCTGCTCGCCGGGGACGATCCGGACCTCGTCGATCGCGGCCGCCGAGAGCGAGTGGATGTTCGGCAGGTGGGTCTCCAGCGACACCCGCGAGCGCCCGTGCTCCATGTCGAGCGCGTCGGCGACCCGCACGATGCCCGCCTCGAGCGTCAGCGGCCGGCCGCCGCTGCGGTGGCCGATGATCGCGTGCAGGATCTCTGACGCCACGATCGTCCGCTCCGGCTCGTCGTAGATGTCGGCGAGCAGCTCGTCGAGGTGGTCGGCGGCGAGGAACAGGCTGTAGGACTCGTGGTCGACGCGGTGGATCGACATCCCGAGGTCGTGCAGCAGGCAGCCGCCGGCGATCACCACCTCGGCGTCCGAGGGCTTCAGCGAGTAGTCGATCTCGACCGACGACCGCACGCCCGCGCGCTTGAGCAACCGGTACAGGCGCAGGCCGCTGTTGAGGACGATCTGCAGGTGGACCCACGAGTGGTCGCTCATGCCGAGCCGCTCGGCGGTCACCTGCGCGGCGTGCCAGCGCGCCTTCAGCTGCGTGCTGGCGTTCGCGGCGGCCAGCATCCGGGCGAGCTTGCGGTTGCGCTCGCTCGGCGCGTGGATGCGCATCGCGGCGACCGCCACCGCCGGAGCCGGGCGCTCGCTTGGCGGGGCGTCGGGGTTCGGGATGTCGGGCACACCGTCATGAAACAGGATCTGCCACGCTTGACGTGCCCGGCCCCGACTCGTTATGTGCCCGCCCGTTCAGCGCTCGGACGTCACCGTTCTGCTCCGGACGGAGCATGCGGTGTCGCGCGTGCTCGCATCCGCTGCGGGCGAGCAGGAGGCGTACCCGCAGCTGCTGGCGGCAATCGGCGAGTCGCTGGCGTGGGATGTCGGCGCCGTCTGGGAGCCGGTCGGCCCCGCGCTGAGCTGCCGCGATGTGTGGACGGGCTCGCTTGCCGGGGCGGACGCGTTCGCGGCCGGGAGTCGCGCGGTGCAGCTGCGCGCGGGAGAAGGGCTCCCGGGCCGGGTGTGGGCGGCGCAGGAGCCGGCGTGGTCCGCCGATGTGACCTCGGAGAGCGGCTTCCCGCGTGCCGCGGCGGCCGCCGCCGCCGGGCTCCGCTCGGGCTTCGCGTTCCCGGTGCGCGGCACGACGGGCCTGCTCGGCGTGATCGAGTTCTTCGTCTCCGAGCGGCGCGAGCTGGACGACCATCTGCTCGCCACGATGAGCAGCCTCGGCTCGCAGATCGGCCAGTTCGTCGAGCGCTGCCGAGCGCAGCACGCGGTGCGGGAGAGCGACGCGCGCAAGAGCGCGATCCTCAATGCCGCCTTCGACTGCGTCGTGATGATGGATCACCGCGGGTACGTCGTCGAGGTCAACGCCGCGACGGAGCGGACGTTCGGATACACGGCGGCGGAGATGGTCGGCCGCGAGCTGGCGTCGCTGATCGTGCCGCCGGCACTGCGTGCCGCCCATCGCAACGGGGTCCTGCGCTACGTCGAGACCGGGCGCTCGCAGCTCATCAACCACCCGATCGAGCTTCCCGGGATGCGCAAGGACGGCACCGAGTTCCCGGTCGAGCTGGCGGTCACGCGCCCCGACCTGCCCGGACCGCCGCTGTTCTGCGGCTACATCCGCGACGTCACCGAGCGGCGCGCCGCCGACCTGGCGCTGCGGCGGCTCGCGGACGAGCAGGCCGCGCTCAGGCGCGTCGCGACGGCGGTGGCGGCGGAGCGCGACCCGGGCGTCGTGTTCGGCCTGGTGACCGAGGAGGTCGGCCGGCTGCTGAACGCGCAGACCGCGAACATGGTCCGCTATGAGGGCGACGGGATGGCGACCGTGCTCGGCGGCTGGAGCGACGGTGACGTCGGCAGCGTCCCGGTCGGCGACACGGTCCTGATGGACGGTGAGACGGCGGCGGCGCGCGTCTGGCGCTCTGGCCGGCCCGAGCGCGTCGACAGCTACGAGCACATGACCGGCACACTCGCCGCGCGCCTGCGCGAGCTCGGATTCCGCTCCGCCGTCGCCGCGCCGGTGATGCTCGGAGGCGGCCTGTGGGGCGCGGTGATCGTCTCCACCGTGCATGACGAGCCGTTCGCCGAGGGCGCCGAGCAGCGGATCGCGGACTTTGCCGAGCTGGCCGCCCAGGCGGTCGCGAACGCGCAGACGCGCGCCGATCTCGCCGCCTCCCGCGCGCGGATCGTCGAAGCGGGCGACGCCGAGCGCCGGCGGCTCGAGCGCAACCTGCACGACGGTGCGCAGCAGCGGCTCGTGTCGCTCGCGCTCAACCTGCGGCTCGCGGCCCGCCGCTGCGCCGACGACCTCGAGTCACACGAGGCGTTCGAGCGCGCCGGCGAGGAGCTCGCCCAGGCGCTCGAGGAGCTGCGCGAGCTCGCCCGCGGGATTCATCCGGCGATCCTCAGCGATCGCGGCCTCGAACCGGCGATCCAGGCGCTGGCCGATCGCGCGCCGCTGCCGGTGTCGATCGCCGTCGGGCTCGACTGCCGGCTGCCCGAGCCGGTCGAAGCGGCGGCGTACTACGTCGTCGCCGAGGCGCTGACCAACGCCGCCAAGTACGCGAACGCGTCCGAGGTCCGGGTCGAGGTCTCCCGCGACAACGGCTCGACGTACATCGAGGTGACCGACGACGGCGTTGGCGGCGCCGCCGAGCGCGGCGGCTCCGGCCTGCGCGGTCTCTGCGACCGCGTGGAGGCGCTCGGCGGGCGGCTTGCGCTCGCCAGTCCCACCGGAGTCGGGACGACCCTCCTCGCGGAGATCCCGACCGCCTAGGCCGAGCGGACCGCGTCGAGCACGTCGGCGAGCGCCGGGTTGTCGGACGAGCTGCTGCTGTAGTGCGCGAGCACGACGCGGCCGTCACGGTCGACCACGAACGTGCCGGGCAGCTGCGCGACGTCGCCGCCCCGCGGCGGGCCGCCGATCACGCCGTGGCGGGCGGCGCCGAGGGCGCGGAGGGCGACCTTCGGGTTCACGATCTGGGTCGCGTTCCCGCGCTGCAGGCTGACCTCGGCGTAGGCCGTGCGCTCCGGGTCGCCGAGGCAGTCGAACGGCACGTCGCGGCCGTCGCAGAACTTCTGCGTGGACTGCGCGTCGTACTGGAACACCGCCACGACATCGGCTCCGGCTTCCTCGAAGTCGCCGAACGCGCGGCCCATCTCCTTCAGGTGCTCACGGCAGAACGTACAGCCGAAGTGCCGCATGAACATCACGACGAGCGGCCCGCGCTCCCAGCGCTCGCTCAGCTCGACGTCCCCGTCGACGGTGCTGAGGCTGAGGTTCGGGAAGGCGTCGCCGGGAGCGAGTGCGGGCATGGCGGTGACGGTAGCGAACCCCTGGCGGCGGCCCCCGTACTCCTCAGCGGCGGGGTCCGGACCCCGGCCGCCGGGCCCCGTCCCTCGCTTACCTGATGCGCGACTCGGCCGCCGCGGCGATCAGGTCGACGGCGACGTCGAGGTCGATCACGGTCGAGTCGATCATCAGGTGGTAGAGCTTCTCGTCGCCCGGGTCGACGCCGTAGAAGTGGTGCACGTACGCCTCGCGCGCACGGTCGTTTTCGGTCATCCGCCGCTCGGCCTCCTCGCGCTCGATCACTTCGACCGCCATCGCCCGCTCGAGCCGCCGCTCTCGCGGCCCGGTCAGCCGCACGTGTAGCGCGTTCGGGTGGTCGGCGAGCACGATCGCCGCGGCCCGGCCGAGCACGACGCCGCCCCGCTCGCCGGCCTCTTCGCGGATCACCTGCTCGGTCGCCGCCCGGTAGGCGTTCTCGTCGATCAGCTCGTGCTCGACCATCGGGCGCGCGCCGAACGGCAGTCCGGCCGGCGCGAGCGCGCGGATGAAGCGGTCGAACACGCTGCCCGGCGACTCGTCGTGGCGCACCGCCTCGGCGAGCGGGACGGCGAGCTTGTGGGCGACCTCGCCGGGGATCGCCCGGTCGATGAACGGCACCCCCAAGCGCTCCGCCAGCCGCGGGCCGACGTACGAGCCGCCGGCGCCGTACGGCGCGGACAGCGTCACCACCGTCGCCATGGTCCGCAGACTACGCCGCGACAGCCGACTCCTGCACGAAGTCGTCCACCAGCTGGGCGAGGCGCTCTGGCTGGTCCCGGCTCACGAACGCCCGCGCGTCCGCGATCTCCGCGACGCGCGCGTCCGGGAAGATCGCCGCGAGCCGCCGGGCATGCTCGATCGGGAAGAACGGATCGCCCAACGCCCACGCGAGTAGGACCGGGCGATCGAACTCGGTCAGCCGCGCGGCGTTGTCGAGCAGCGCTCCACGGTCGATGCCGGCGAACAGCTTGCGCGCGTCGCGCCGCACACCGGCGTCGCTGAGGAACGGCCGGACCCAGCCTTCGAGCACGGCGTCCGGGAGCGGGCGCCGGGTGAGCATGCCGTACGCGAACGGCAGGCGGCGGAGCCGTCGCAGCCGCAGCGGCTGCATCGCCGCCGTGAGAAGGTGGGCGCGCGCGGCCCACACGAGCCCCATGAACGCCTTCGGTGGGAAGTTCTCGAACGCGTCGCAGTCGGTGAGCACGAGCCGCCCGATCCGCTCGGGATGACGCGCCACGACCAACTGGCAGAGCGCGCCGCCGGTGTCGTTGCCGATCAGCGTGACGTCGTGCAGGTCGAGCGCGTCGAGCACGCCGGCGATCAGCTGCGCGATCCCGTGCGGGCTCAGGTCGGCGTCCGGCCGCATGGCCGTGCGGTGCGAGCCGAGTGGGAGGTCCGGCACGACGCAGCGCGCCCGGTCCGCCAGCCGCTCGACCACCGGGTCCCAGAGCCGGCCGTCAACGAAAGCGCCGTGGATGAACACCAGCGTCGGCCCCGACCCCTCGTCGCGGTAGTGGATGGTGCCCTGTGGCAAGGAGATTTCCGGCATCACGTCCTCCGGTGGCGATAGATTGCGTACACCGAGTACGAGATTACATACAGACTGTATGGAAAACAAGCACGTCGAACGATCCCGAGTCATGCGCGAGCGGCTGCTCGCCCACGCCCGCACGCTGTTCGCCGGGCGCGGCTACGCGGCGGTGGGCACCGAGGAGATCGTCCGTGCCGCCGGCGTCACGCGCGGGGCGCTCTACCACCAGTTCCGTGACAAGGAGGCGCTGTTCGAGGCGGTCGTGGAGGAGGTCGAGGCCGAGACGACCGCGCGCGTTGCGGACGAGGCGGTCACGGCCGACGGCCCGCTGGAGGCGCTGCGCGCCGGCGCACACGCGTTCCTGACGATCTGTGCCGACCCCGGCGTCGAGCGCATCCTGCTGCTCGACGCGCCGGCGGTCCTGGGGTGGGAGCGCTGGCGCGAGATCGGCCTGCGCCACGGACTCGGGCTCGTGACGGGCGTGCTCGAGGCGGGGATGGAGAGCGGCACGATCGCGCGCCAGCCCGTGACGGCACTCGCCCACCTGCTGATCGGAGCGCTCGACGAGGGAGCGATGCTCGTCGCACGCGCCGAGGATCGCGCCGCCGCCCGCGGCGAGGTCGACGCCGTGATCGACCGCCTGATCGACGGCCTCGCCCCGTAGTCGGCTAACGCCGCCGGCGGCCGTCGAACAGCTGCACGCGGCTGCCGCCGGCGGCCTTGGCCTGGTAGACGGCCGCGTCGGCGTCGGCCAGCAGCGTGTCCGGATCGCTGCGCCCGAGCGCGACGCCGATGCTCGCGGTCAGCTGATGCTCGACGCCCGCGACCGTGAGCGGCTGCCGGATCGCCTCCTCGAGGCGGCCCGCGAGCGCGATCGCCACAGCCTCGTCGACCTCCTCGCACACGACCACGAACTCGTCACCGCCGAGCCGTGCCACGGTGTCGGCCGGTCGCACCGCCGCGCGCAGGCGCTCGCCGAGCTCGACCAGCACCGCATCGCCGGCCGCATGTCCCCGCACGTCGTTGACTTCCTTGAACTCGTCGAGGTCGACGAACAGCACGCCCGTGACCGCATCCTCCGTGCGCGCCGACCGCGCGAGCGCGTGCTCGAGCCGGTCGCGCAGCAGCGTCCGGTTGGCGAGCCCGGTCAGCGGGTCGTGCAGCGCCTCGTGGCGCATCCGGTCCTCGGTGCGCAGCCGCGCGAGCGCGGTCGCGAGCGTGTTCGCGATCGCGCGCAGGAAGCTCAGCTCGTCATCGCTCAGCTCCCGCTCGAGCCACACCACCAGCTCGTCCTCGACGCCGACGGTCAGGCGCAGCGGCATCTCGGTCGACGGCCCGTCCGCCGCGAGCACGTCGCCGTCGCCGAGCCGGACCTCGGCGCCGGAGACCGGCAGCGTCACGCGCATCAGCTCGACGGCCTCGTGGGCGAGGTCGGCCGGGTCGGCGCCCGCGAGCGCCCGCTCGCCCATTGCGGCGACGGCGCGCAGGCGCATCTCGGCTGCGCGCCGCTCGGAGATGTCGCGGCCGATCGCCAGCAGGAGCGGGCCAGAGACCGTTTCCACGATGCCCCAGCTCATCTCGCCGACGAACTCCGTGCCGTCCTTCCGCAGCCCCCACGCCTCCGACGAGAAGCGCAGCGGGTGCTCGGTCGCGAAGTACAGGTCCATGTTGCGCGTGTAGCGCTCGCGCACCCGCTCGGGCCAGATGGCGCTCACGTGCTTGCCGATCAGCTCCTCGCTCTTGAAGCCGAACAGCTCCTCAGCGAGCGTGTTCACGAACACGATCCGGCCGTCACGCGCGGACGCCACCGTCGCGTCCGGCAGGCCTTCGAGCACGGCGCGCAGCGATCGCGCGTCGAACTGCGCCTCGATGCCTTCTACGTCATCCAACGGCTACACGGAGCCAAGGCTCATGTGAAGCCGCACGACGTTCCCCGCTTGCGAGGACCGCACCTGGACGAGGTCGCACAGGTGGTTGACCAGCCACAGCCCGCGTCCGCCGCCAACGGCGTCCGATGGACGCTCGCGGCCGGCCAGCGGGTCGTCGATCCGCCCGCCGTCCCGTACCTCGAAGAGGACCGTCCCGTCCTCCTCCCAGGTGCGCAGGACCCCGTGGCCGCCGCCATGTCGCATCGAGTTGGTCGCCAGCTCGTTGACCGCCAGCACGACGTCGGAGAGACGATCCGGGTCAAAGCCGGCGGAGCGTGCGCGATCGCTGACGAACGTCCGCACGAGCGCGAGGTCCTGCCTGGTGAACGCGAGCTCGGCAGGGCGGCGCGACGGCGGCGGCAGCGTCTCATCCCACGCCATCACCGCCTGCGGCGGGTCGTAGCGGTCGCTGGCGTACGGAATGCTGTTCTCGACCACATGCGGGTGGGTGTGACGCGCGCCCTCCAAGACGGCCGGGTCGAGCGCCTCGGCGTCGTACGGGCACAGCAAGCGCCATGGCCGCAGCCCGTCGAACGCGAGGTTGAGCAGCGACTCGTGACGCCGGCACTCCACGAGCTCCGCGTCGCTGCGGCCGGGCCACGCCGGCTCGCCGACGCCGACCACCGGACCGGGGCCCGCGTCGCGGAGGAACTCGCGCCAGGCGGGGATGATGCACGCCGGGTTGCGGCCGAGCCGCTCAATGTCGGTGAACTGGACGCGATCGATGCGGTTCCCGAGCGCGTCGCGCAGCAGCCGCGCCTTTGCCTCGCTGACCGCCACGAGCACGGCGCCGTCGCCGTCGACCGCCTCGCAGATATCCGCGAATAGACCGTCCAGGTACTCGTCGTCGCTGGTGTAGAACACGGCTTCGTGGTGGAAGCCGTTCATGCCGCCAGCCCCAACAGCTCGCACGTCCGCCTCATCGAATCAGGCATACCCCGAACGGGGATCCCGCGCTCGATCAATGCGAACGCGCCGTGGTGGTCGACGAAGCCTGCGTGACTGAGGTCGAAGACGGCGCCGTCGGTCGGCGCGGCGTCGAGCACTCGCCGGAGCCCATCGGCCGCGAAGTAGTCGACGTCCCCTTCGAGCATCAGCGCGCCGGGCTCGGAATAGAGCCGGAACGGCACCGCGTTGGCGGGCGCGTGGACCACGGGGTGCACCGCGCACAGGTCGTGCAGGATCTTTGCGGGCACCACCCGCCTGTCGTAACAGCACAGGCCGGAGTACGGCATCGCAGCCATGTAGCGGTCGGCGACCGCCTCCCAGCGCGTGTGCGCGGCCCAGTTGCGCGGGTCGGCGACGAGCGCGGTCGCGTCGCCGACGACGCGCACGCCGGTGAAGCCGTCGGCCAGCGCCTGCTCGGTCGCGGCCGAGAATGTCGCCAGCAGCGCCTCCGGGTCGATGCCCGCGCCGGCCGCGTACGTCGCGTCGAGCGACAGGATTTCGAGCGTGCCCTGGCCGACGAGCCGGTTCTCGCGCGCCATCTCGCCGACCTGGGCGTGCAACCGCTCGAACGGGCCTGACGCGACGTAGATCAGGCGCTGGCCGAGACGCACTCCGTCGGCGAGGAACGCAGCCGCCGCACGGATCAGCTCCGCATCGTCTTCGTATGTCCAGCAGGCGTGGCCGTGCAGGCCAAGGTCGGCGGCGGACTGAACGAGCCCGTGCTCACGCATGAACCGCCCAGCATACGTCAGCCGGCCTGCGTCATCCACTCGTCCATCCGCCGCTGCATCTCCTCGCCGGACATGTCCTCGGTGTGCGTCGCGATCGCCCAGCGGTGGCCGAACGGGCAGCGCACGGAGCCCGCGCGGTCACCGTGGAACTGGTCCGACACGGGATTGATCTCGGTCGCTCCGGCCTTGACCGCGCGCGCGTGCAGCGCGTCCGCGTCCTCGCAATAGATCAGCAGCGAGGCGGGGACCGGCGCATCCGGGTCGGGAGCCTTCATGCCGTACTCGGGCATCTCGTCGCTGAGCGTCACGACCGAGTCGCCGATACGCAGCTCGGAATGCATGATCTTGCCGCCTGCCTCGAGCCGCAGACCGACCTCGGCGCCGAACGCCCGCTGGTAGAAGTCGAGCGCGTCGACGCCGCCGTCGACCACGAGTGCGGGCGTCACGCTGTGGAAGCCGTCAGGGATCGGCTGGGTCATCTCGATGCCTCCTGTCGCGTTCATGTGGAGGCACCGTAGGCGAGCCCGAGCGCGCCGTATTGTAAGAACGCGCCAGGCCCATGCCGCTTCCTGCCACCGCCAGCCACCAGGGCATCCTGCACCCGGCCGCCACGCCGTTCGCGCTCTCCCGGCACCGGCCGGCAGCCGACCTCGCGGTGTTCGTGGAGCGCCACTGGATCGTGCGCTGGGACTTGCGCGGGCGCGCGCCGTTCCGGCAGGAGACGCTCCCGCACCCGTGCGTGAACATCGTCATCGAGCGCGATCGCGCGCGCGTGTATGGCGTCGAGACCGCGCGCTCGGCGCAGCTGCTCGAGGGCCGCGGCTATGCCGTTGGGACGAAGTTCCGGCCGGGCGCGTTCCGCCCGTTCCTCGGCTTCGACGTCGCCGAGCTCACCGACCGGTCGATCTCGCTCGAGGAGGCGTTCGGCGACGGCTCGGTGGCGGACGCGGTGCGTGCGAGCGACGATGGTTGCGAGCAGATCCGGCTCGTCGAGGCGTTCCTGCGGGAACGCATGCCGGAGCCCGACGGAAACGTGCTGGCGATCGCCCGGATGGCGCGCGCGATGCTCGACGACCCGTCGATCGCGCGCGTCGAGGACCTGACGGCGCGGTTCGGCATGTCGGCACGCACGCTCCAGCGGCTGTTCCGGCGGTACGTCGGCGTGGGCCCGAAGTGGGTGCTCCAGCGGTACCGGCTGCACGAGGCGGCGGAGCGGATCGCCGACGGCTACGACGGCGACTGGGCGGCGCTTGCGCTCGACCTCGGCTACTTCGACCAGGCGCACTTCATC
This sequence comes from uncultured Solirubrobacteraceae bacterium, assembly GCA_963792385.1. Classification (GTDB taxonomy): domain Bacteria; phylum Actinomycetota; class Thermoleophilia; order Solirubrobacterales; family Solirubrobacteraceae; genus DASSUW01. The sequence continues at coordinate 300,912 of CAWBVZ010000011.1, forward strand.
AAGGACTTCAAGGCGCTCGTCGGCTGCGCGCCCGCCGAGTACGCGGCCGCCTGCGCGAGCGTCCGCGCCGCCGCCTGATGGAGCCGACGTTCTTCGCCACGCCGGCGGACTTCCGCGCGTGGCTCGAGGCCAACCATGCGGACCGCACTGAGCTGCTCGTCGGCTTCCACAAGAAGGGCTCGGGGCGGCCGGGCATCACCTGGCCGGAGTCGGTCGACGAGGCGTTGTGCTTCGGCTGGATCGACGGCATACGTCGCCGGATCGACGACGACAGCTACTCGATCCGCTTCACGCCGCGCAAGCCGCGCAGTATCTGGAGCGTGGTGAACACGAAGCGCGCGCAGGAGCTGATCGAGGAAGGGCGGATGATGCCGGCGGGCGTCGCGGCGTTCGGGCGGCGGGACGCCAAGCGCACCGCCGTGTACTCGTTCGAGCGGCGCGAAGCGGCCAAGCTGGAGGACGAGCAGGAGCGCCGGTTCCGCGCCGCGGAGGGCGCCTGGGAGTGGTTCCAGAGTCAGCCGCCGTCGTACCGGCGCGCCGCACTGCACTGGGTCGTTAGCGCCAAGCGCGCCGAGACGCGCGCGCGCCGGCTCGCAACGCTGATCGAGGACTCCGCGAACGGCCGGACGATCAAGCCGCTGACGCGGTGATCCGATCGCGCCCTTGCTGCGCAAAGGGCCACATGACCACGCCCGAAGCCGTGCTGGACATCCCCGCCGCGGGAGTCCGGATCGAGATTCGCAAGACCGCCGCCGACACCGCCGGCGAGCTGCTGGAGTTCGACGTCGTCGGCCGCGCGCGGGGCCTGTTCGCCCAAGAGCATCTGCACACGGTCCAGACCGAGCGCCACGAGGTGATCGAGGGCTCGATGCGCCTGATCCTCGACGGCCGCGAGCGCATGCTCCGGGCCGGAGACGTGATGGAGGTGCCGCCCGGCACGCCGCACCGCCAGCTCCCCGGCGGTGACGGCACGGGCCGCGTTCGCGTCCAGCTCCGGCCGGCCGGGACGGTCGAGGCCTTCCTCGCGCGCATGGCGTCGATCAAGCTCAACCGCTGGGGCTATCCAGGGCCGGTCGACGGCGCCGCGATCGTTCGCGACTTCGGCCCCGAGGGCCACGCCACAAAGCCTTCGTACCGTGTCCAGAAGGCGATGTCCTCGGCGCTGCTGCGTCTCGCCTCGCGCGAGTACGTGTTCGTCGACGAGTGGGAGGTCGCCGCGCCGCGCGAGTCGGTGTTCGCCGCGATCTCCGACGCCCGCAGCTACCCGGTCTGGTGGAAGCCGGTCTACGTCGGCGTCGACGCCGACGAGGGCGAGCCCGCGGTCGGCAAGGAGTCGCGCCAGCACTTCAAGGGCCGCCTGCCGCACCACCTCAACACGCGCTCGCGGATCACCCGGCTCGAGTACCCGCACGTGATCGCCGCCGAGGTCGACGGCGACCTGCGCGGCTTCGGCGAGTGGACGCTGACCGAGACTGCGACGGGCACGCACGTGCGCTTCGACTGGCGCGTGCACGCCGACCGCAAGCTGCTGCGGATCCTCACACCGGTCCTGCGGCCGGCGTTCCGCTGGAACCACGCCTGGGCGATCGCGCGGGCGCAGGAGGGGCTGGAGCCGTACGCACGCGCTCTCCGGCCAGCCGCCGCCGTTCGAGAGCCCACCACAGTTCGATGAGGTCACCCGGGCGCCGCAGGCTGGCGCCCGTGGCCTCCTCGAACCGGCGCAGCCGGTGGCGCAGCGTGTTCGCGTGCAGGTGCAGCGCGCGCGCCGTGTCCTCGACGTGCATCTCGTGGTCGAACCACGCGCGCAGCGTGTCCTCGAGCTCGGCGCCGAGGCGGCCGAGCGCGGCCAGCGGCTCGAGGTGGCGGTCGGTGAACGCGTCGCCGAGCGCGTCGTCGGCGAGGATCGCCGGCCGGATCGAGAGGTCGGCGAGCGAGAACACGCCCTCCTCGCCGAACGCGAGCGCCGTCTGCAGGGCGCGGCTGGCCATCGCGAACGCTCCCGGCAGCGCGGCGAGCCGCGCCGGCGGGCCGACGCCGACCGCGACACCCGGAAGCGGGGTCGCGCGCTCCGTGCCGAGGCCGACGAGGTCGTGGTCGATCGCCGTCGTGAGGCCGTCGCCGCCGGCCACCCGTCGCGGCGGCTGACCGCCGTCGAGGGCCCGCGCGCGGAACGCGACGTACTCGCGCTCCGGGTCGAGGCCGTACTCGCTGCTCTCGCGCGACAGCTCGGCGGCGTCGATCGTCCCGAGCAGCACGGCGAGCACGAACGCGTCGCGGCGCTGCTGCTCCTCGCGCGCGAGCTGCAGCTCGACCTCGCGGTGGGCGGCGCCGACCACGTCCATGACCGCGTCGCCCCACAGCCACAGCGTCTCCGAGAACGCGAGCACGCTCGTGACGTTCGCCCCGCGCTCGCGCGCGAGCTCGCCGAATCGCGACCACACGGCCGAGATCGAGATCCGGTAGGCGTGCAGGACGGCGTCGACGCTCAGGCCTTGCTCGGCGCGCTCGCGGCCAACCGCGGCCGCGCGCTCGAGCTCCTCCGGCGTCGGCGGGCGCAACTCCCGCAACGCGGCGAGCGCGCGGGCGACGTTGCCGCGCACCGCCCGGGCGAGCGTCGCTGCCGGCAGGCGCCGGAAGTCGGGCACGTCCTCGCGGATGCGCGCGACGATCCCGTCCACGAGGCCGTCGATCTCGGCCTCGATATCCGCGACGAGTTGGCCGACCGCATCCGGCACGCCTCGACTCTAACGCCGCTACGCGGTGGCGGTGCGCCCGTGTCCGGCGGGGATCATCAGTGCGGCGGCGGCGACGAGTGCGAACGCGGCGATCTGGACGGCGAGCAGGAGCGTGTCGCCGGACAGCGCGTCGCCGAACACGAGGATGCCGCCGAGGATGCAGGTGACATTCGCCGCGGTCGACGTGCAGGCGATCACCGGCACCGCGTCGCCGGCCTGGAAGCCGCGCGCCGAAGCGAGGAACGCGAGCACCGAACCGGCCGCCGCGACGGTCAGCCACGGCGAGGTGGCGACGGCCAGCGCGCCGCCCGAGGCCGCGTCGGTGAGCGCCTTGACCGCGACGTCGGACACGCCGAACAGCGTGCCCGCCGCCGCTCCGAGCACAGCGCCGTGATGGTGCGACGGCGCCCCGAGGCGAGGAGCGGCGACGAGCGTGATCCCCAAGATCAACATGCCGCCTTCGAACGCGATCAGCATCGGGGCGGCGAACGTGGCGTGCGACCCGTCCGGCGACGGGAGGGTGGCGACCAGCGCGACGAGGCCGGCCGCGGTCATGCCGACGCCGAGCCACTGGCGGCGCGGGACCTGGCAGCCGAACAGTCGGTTGCCGAGCACGGCGACGACGATCACGCCGGTCGACATCACGGCCTGGACCATCGAGAGCGGCGCGAGCGCGAGCGCGCCGACGTGCAGCAGCCACGCCCCGGCCGCGATCGCCATGCCGACGGCGAACCACTTCGACCGCATCAGCGCCCGTGCGCTCGCCAGCGGCCGTCGCAGGTTCACGAGCGGCGCGGCGTTCGCGCCGCGGTGCTTGCACAGGAACGCCAGCTGCGTAATGACCGCGCACGCCAGTGCGAGCGCGATCCCCAGGTTGACCGTCAAGAAGACTTCCTCCGTCGCCGTGTAGCTCTCTCAGCCCCACGGACAGCTTCCCTTGGCGCGACCCTGTGCGCATCGGCCGCGCGGCCAACATTCCGGCGGCGCCGTTGTCAGTTTCCACAACGCCGGGAGATAGGCGAGGGCCGGCCGTCCATGGCCCGGCCCCCGGGTGCCACGCGATGAGCGCTCTCTCTGCGCTCTCGCGGGCGGCAGGGTGGTGCGCGGAGGTTGGCGAAACCTTGGGATCGCGTTGGCGCCGGTCGCACGTCTACCATCGCCGCCGATGAAGCGGGATACGCCGATCGAGACGCGCTCGGGCGAGTCCGTCGTATGGACCGACGGCGCGTGCAGCGGTAACCCCGGCCCCGGTGGCTGGGCGGCGATCGTGGTCGGGCCGGACGGCCTCACCACGGAGCTGTCCGGCAGCGAGCCGCACACCACGAACAACCGGATGGAGTACAGCGCCGCGATCGAAGGCCTGCGCTCGCTCCCGACCGGTAGCCGGGCGTGCATCGTCACCGACTCGAAGTTGATGCTCGACTCGATGACGAAGTGGATCGCCGCCTGGAAACGCCGCGGCTGGAAGACGGCGGCCGGAGATCCGGTGAAGAACCAGGACCTCGTGCGCGCGCTCGAGGCCGAGATCGCCCGTCACGACGCGGTCCGCTGGCACTGGGTGCGCGGCCATGAGACCGGCGCCGAGCACGCGCACAAGGCGCTCAACGACCGCGCCGACCAGCTCGCCGTCGCCGCAGCCCGCGCGGCCGCCTGACGCTCGCCGCGTCGTAGCATGGAGCGGCATGGCGCCGCTCACCGTCGAGATCTGGTCCGACGTCGTTTGCCCGTGGTGCTACGTCGGCAAGCGCCGCTTCGAGGCGGCGCTGGCGCTGTTCGACCACCCCGTCGAGGTCACGTGGCGCAGCTTCGAGCTCGACCCGTCCGCGCCGCGCGAGCGCGAGCTGCCGGCGGCCGAGCATCTGGCGGAGAAGTACGGCATGAGCGTCGAGCAGGCGGAGGCGAGCCAGGCGCAGCTGACCGAGCTGGCGGCCGCCGAGGGGCTCGAGTACCACCTCGATCGCACGCGCGGCGGCAACAGCTTCGACGCGCACCGGATGATCCACCTGGCCGCCGCGCACGACCTCCAGGACGCCGCCAAGGAGCGGCTGATGCGCGCCTACTTCACCGAGGCCGAGCCGATCGGCGAGCCCGAAACGCTCGTGCGGCTGATGGCGGACATCGGGATCGACGAGGACGAGGCGCGTGCCGTTCTCGATGGCGATGCCTACGCCGATGCTGTCCGTGCCGACGAGGAGATCGCCCAGCGCATCGGCATCCAAGGCGTCCCGTTCTTCGTCCTCAACCGGCGTTACGGCGTGTCCGGCGCCCACCCGCCGGAGGCGCTGCTCGAGGCCCTGCGGAAGAGCGAGGAGGCGGCATGACCCGCCTCAGCGTGCTCGACCAGTCGCCGGTGCCGGAGGGCTCGACCGGGCCGGAGGCGCTGCGCAACACGCTCGACCTCGCGCGGCTCGCGGACGACCTCGGCTACGAGCGCTACTGGCTGGCCGAGCACCACGGCTTGTCGCTTGCCGGCCCGAGCCCGGAGGTGCTGATCGGCCCGGTGGCGGCCGCGACGGAGCGGATCCGCGTCGGGAGCGGCGGCGTGATGCTGCCGCACTACTCGCCGTACAAGGTCGCCGAGAACTTCAGCCTGCTCGCGGGCCTGTACCCGGGCAGGATCGACCTCGGGATCGGCCGCGCGTCGGGCACCGACCCGATGACGACGTTCGCGCTCCAGCGCGACCGGCGCGATGCCTCGCCCGACGACTTCCCGAGCCAGCTCGCCGAGCTGCTCGCGCACTACGACCACACCTTCCCGGCCGACCATCCGTTCGCGCGGCTGGGTCACTCGCTGCCGGGTGGGGAGGAGCGGCCGGAGATCTGGCTGCTCGGCTCGTCGGCGCAGAGCGCGGTGTGGGCGGCGCAGCTCGACCTGCCGTACGCGTTCGCCGACTTCATCAACCCGAAGGGCGCCGAGATCGCCACCTCCTACCGGGAGCAGGCCGCGAACCCGCGCAGCGCGGTCGCCGTGTGGGCGATCTGCGCCGACACGGACGAGGAGGCGGACCGGCTCGCATCGTCGATCGCGATGTCGATGGCGATGCTGCGCCAGGGGCGCCCGATCCCGGTGCCGCCGCCGGACAAGGCCCTGCGGTTCCTCGCGGCCAACGGCAACCCGGCGAGCGGCCGCCGCCGGATCGTCGGCAACCCGGACACCGTGCGCGCCGGGATCGAGGAGGTCGCCGCGGCCTACGGTGCCGACGAGGTCATCGTCGTCACGATCACGCACGACCACGACGCCCGCCGCCGGTCCTACGAGCTGATCGCCGAGGCGTTCGGGCTGCCGGATGCCAACGGTCTGGACAATCGGCTACGAACGCCTGCTGCCGGCTGAGCTCGTCGCCGAGCTCGAGGCGGCCGGCGTGCAGCGGCTGATCGACGTGCGGTTCCGGCCGCAGTCGCGTCGTCCCGGGATGTCGAAGACGCGCCTCGGCGAGCTGCTCGCCGACCACCGGATCACCTACGAGCACCGCAAGGCGCTCGGCACGCCCTCCGACTTGCGCTGGCTCTACAAGCACAACCGCGTCGCCGAAGCGGCGCCCGCCTTCCGCGACCACGTCGAGCGCACTGCCGCGCACGAGCTGGACGCGCTGGCGCGGGAGCTGCGCCACGCGCCGCGGACGGCGCTGATGTGCCTCGAGGCCGACCCCTCCGTGTGCCACCGTCGGATGCTGACCGAGGCGTTGCGGGCGCGTGTACCCGGGCTCACGGTGATCGACCTCTAGGTGGAGGTGCTGCCAGCGAACGTCAACTGCGGCATTAAAGGGAGCGGGATCGGCCGCGGCGCGTGCCTTTGGCGGGGGTGTGGCGAGTTGGGGGTAACTATTGCCCCCAAGTGGCCACACCCCGCCGTGGCGCGCGATTTTCGAGGGGTGTGGCGAGTTGATGCCGCATAGCGAGCTCAAGTGGCCACACCCCCGCCGAACCCTCTCCGTTAATGCCGCAGTTGACGTTCGCCGGCGCTGCCGGCAACGCCCGCGCGCCCTACCGCACGACGAGGTCGCCCACGCCGACGGCGAGCACCGCCGGCCCTCCGGCGAGCACGTGCACCGGCAGGTCGGCTGGGCCGCCGCCGAGCCACTCCTCGAGCCGATCGCGCTCGCCGGCGACCTCGATCCACGTGATGTCGTTCGGCGCGTCGCTCGGCTCGCGCTCGATGAAGAACGGCAGGAACGGCTCCTCGAGCGCCTCGATCAGGCCGGTCAGGTAGCCGGTCTGCCCGCCGCGCGAGACGTCGATCAAGTCCGTGCCGTTCCGCTCTGCCACGGCCGCCACGTCCGGGACCGCGACGGCCCAGCCGATCAGCCCGTCGCCGGCCTCGATCCGGGCGGCGACGATCTGACCGATCGGCGACGCGCCGGCTTCGTCCGGATCGGCGATCGCGAGCACCTCGAGAAAGCCGCCACCCAGCGGCACGATCCGGTTGTGGGTCCCGACGCCGTCGTGCCGGCCGCCGGCGACGGAGTCGAGCCCGTGCTCGGCCTTCAGTCGCGTGCACGCCCTGTCCAGGTCGGCCGTCGCGTAGATCACATGGTCGATGCGGATGCCCAGGACTTTACGGCTCTGGTGGATAGCATCGAAGCCGTGGCAGGCGCCGACGTCGAGCATCGTCGTCACTACAACGTGACGCTCTCGCTGCTGGTGGTCGCGGGCATCTCGTTCGCAATCATGCAGACGCTCGTCGTGCCGGCGCTGCCGTTCTTCCAGCGCGAGTTCGACACCTCGGCGAGCTGGGTCACGTGGATCGCGACCGGCTTCCTGCTCAGCTCGTCGGTGCTGACGCCGATCCTCGGCAAGCTCGGCGATGCGCATGGCAAGAAGAAGATGCTCGTGATCTCGCTCGCCATCTTCGGGCTTGCGTCGCTCGCCGCGGCGGCCGCCTGGAGCCTCGCCTCGCTCGTGTTCTTCCGCGTCCTGCAGGGCGCCGGCGCGGCGGTCTTCCCGCTGTCGTTCGGGATCATCCGCGACGAGTTCCCGCCCGAGAAGGTCGGCTTCGGGATCGGCACCGTGAGCTCGGTGTTCGGCGCCGGCGGCGGCATCGGGCTGGTGATGAGCGGGGTGATCATCGAGCACCTCAGCTGGCAGTGGCTGTTCCTGATCGGGGCGATTCCCGTGCTCGGCGCGACGGTGCTGCTCGCCCTGTTCGTGCCCGAGTCGCCGATCAAGACCCCGGCCAAGCCGGACTACCTCGGCGGCGCCGCGCTGTCGTTTGCGCTCGGGACGCTGCTGGTTGCGATCAGCGAGGGAAGCAACTGGGGGTGGACGTCGCTCGGCGTGCTCGGGCTCCTGGCGTCGTCGGCCGTGCTGTTCACGGTGTGGGTGGTGATCGAGAAGCGCGTGCCCGAGCCGCTCGTCGATCTCGCCACGTTCGCGCGGCGCGAGATGGCGGCGACCAACGTCACGACGCTCGTGATGGGGTTCTCGATGTTCTCCACGTTCATCCTGCTGCCGAACTTCGTGCAGGTCCCGCTCGGCCTGCCGGGGGACATCGCGGACCAGCTCGACTACGGGTTCGGTGCCACGCCCGTCGAGGTCGGCCTGTTCTTCATCCCCTCCTCGGTGGCGATGATCTTCGCCGGGCCGCTGGCCGGCTCGCTCGGCCAGCGCGTCGGGAGCGTCATCCCGCTGCGCGTCGGCGTCGGCTTCCTCGTGCTGTCGCTGGTGCTGCTGGCGACGGTCCACGACGAGCCGTGGACGATCTACGCCTGGATGGTCTTCATGGGCATCGGCCTCGCGTTCTGCTTCGCCTCGCTCGGCACGCTGGTGATCCAGTACTCGCGACCGGAGGAGACCGGCGTGGCGAGCGGCATGAACACGATCATGCGCACGATCGGCGCCGCACTCGGCTCGCAGGTCGCGGCCGCGATCATCTCGGCACACACGCTCCCCGGCACCGAGATCGCGACGGAGAGCGGCTTCACCACGGCCTTCGCCGTCAGCGCGGTCGGCGCGCTCGTCGCGCTCCTGCCGACGTTCCTGCTCACCAGTCGTCCCCGTGTCAGACAACCCATCGTTGAGGTCGCATGAACCACCGAAACCTAGGTCGCACCGGCATGCAGGTCACCCCGCTCTGTCTCGGGGCGATGATGTTCGGCGAGTGGGGCAACCCGGACCACGACGAGTCGATCCGGATCATCCACCGCGCGCTCGACGCCGGGATCAACTTCATCGACACCGCCGACGTGTACTCGCGCGGCGAGTCGGAGGAGATCGTCGGCAAGGCACTCGCGGGCGGCCGGCGCGACAACGTCGTCCTCGCCACCAAGGTGCACGGAACGATGGGCGACGACCCGAACCAGTACGGCAACTCGCGCCGCTGGATCACGCGCGCGGTCGAGGACAGCCTGCGCCGGCTCGGCACCGACTGGATCGACCTCTACCAGATCCACCGCCCCGAGCCGGACACCGACATCGACGAGACGCTCGGCGCGCTCAGCGACCTCGTGCGCGCCGGCAAGGTCCGCGCGATCGGCAGCTCGACGTTCCCGGCCGGCCGCGATCGTCGAGGCGCAGTGGGTGGCCGAGCGGCGCACGCGCGAGCGGTTCATGTGCGAGCAGCCGCCGTACTCGCTGCTCGTGCGCGGTATCGAGGCGGACGTGCTGCCGGCTGTGCCGGCGACTACGGCATGGGCGTGATCTCGTGGAGCCCGCTGGCCGGCGGCTGGCTGTCCGGCCGCTGGCGCAAGGGCCAGGAGACGCCGACGAGCTCGCGGGCGGACCGGCTGCCGCACCGCTTCGACCTCTCGCTCCCCGGCAACCAGCGCAAGCTCGAGGCCGTCGAGCAGCTCGCCCTGCTCGCCGAGGAGGCGGGCATGACGCTGATCGAGATGGCGCTTGCGTTCGTCATCAACCACCCGGCCGTGACGTCGGCGATCATCGGCCCGCGCACGATGGAGCAGCTCGAGTCCCAGCTCCCGGCCGCCGACGTGCAGCTGAGCGACGAGCTGCTCGACCGGATCGACGAGATCGTCGCCCCGGGCACGAACCTCAACCCGGCGGACGCCGGCTGGCAGAACCCGGCGCTCGCCCCGGCGGCGCGGCGGCGGTAGTGCCGAAGCGCAGCGCCGGCATCCTGCTCCATCGCGTCCGCGACGGCGAGCGCGAGGTGCTGCTCGTGCACCCCGGCGGGCCGTTCTGGGCGAAGCGCGACGACGGCGCGTGGTCGATCCCGAAGGGCGAGTACGACGACGGGCGAGGACCCGCGCGCGTGCGCGCTGCGCGAGTTCGAGGAGGAGCTCGGCACGCCGCTGCCGTCCGGCACCGAGCTGGCCGAGCTCGGCACCGTCAAGCAGTCGGCCGGCAAGGTGATCACCGCCTTCGGCGCCGCCGGCGACCTCGACGCCGATGCCATCCGCAGCAACACGTTCACGGTCGAGTGGCCGCCGCGATCGGGTCAGACACAGGAGTTCCCGGAGGTCGACCGAGCCGGCTGGTTCGGGATCGAGCAGGCGCGGGCGAAGCTCAACCCCGCGCAGGTCGAGCTGCTCGACCGCATGGAATAGGGAGTCCGCCGAGGTACGGCCTTCCCTACCTGCAGACGCCGGGCAGCCGTCCGGATCTGACCGGCTGCCCGCCTGTGCCGCCGGACCCGGTCATGGGACATTGACGTTCCTCCCCGGACCCCCTCTCTCCTCCTCCCTACTCCTCCTCCCTACTCCCCCTCCCCCCTCCCTCTCATGACCGACATCCTCCGTGAACTCGACCACCGCACGAACGATCGCATCGACGTGTGGCTGCTCTGGCGCGAGCACGACAACCAGGTGCTCGTGTCCGTCGCCGACGAGAAGACCGGCGATCAGTTCACGATCGAGGTCCGCGACGGCGAGCGCCCGCTCGACGTCTTCAACCACCCGTACGCGTACGCCGCCTGGCACGGCGTCGAGATCAGCGCCGAGCCCCAGCGCCGACTCGCCGTGCGCGGCGGCGTGATCAGCTAACGCGCGCTAGGCGTCGAGCACTTCGCGGACCTTTCGCGCGAGCGAGCGGTCCGTGAACGGCTTTTCGATGAACGCCGCGTTCGGGCTGATCTCGCCGTGGCGGTACACCGCCTCGTCGGAGTAGCCCGACATGAACAGGATGCGCATGGCCGGCGAGATCGCGGACAGGCGCTCCGCCAGCACGCGGCCGTTGACGCCGGGCATGATCACGTCGGTCAGCAGCAGATCGACCCCGGCGCGCCGCTCCGCGCACAGCTGCATCGCCTCCTCGCGCGCCGGCGGCGGTGAGCACCGCGTAGCCCTTTGACTCGAGCATCAGCCGCACGAGGTCGCGCACGCGCGCGTCGTCCTCGACGATCATGATCGTCTCGGTCCCGCGCTCGGCCGCGCCCTCAGGCCCACCGGCGGCGGCTTGGTCGGGGTCGGGAACGGCCAGCCGGCAGGTAGATCTTGAACGTGGTCCCGCGGCCTTCCTCGCTGTACACGTAGATGCTGCCGCCGCTCTGCTTGACCACGCCGAACACGGTCGCGAGCCCGAGGCCCGGTGCCGGCGCCCGGGTCCTTGGTCGTGAAGAACGGCTCGAACAGGTGGCGCTGCACGTCCTCGCTCATGCCGACGCCGGTGTCGGTGACGGCGAGCAGCACGTTCGCGCCCGCGGCGCCCTCGCCGCGCGAGGTCGTGTAGTCCTCGTCGAGGTTGACGTCGGAGGTCTCGATCGTGAGCTGTCCGCCGTGCGGCATCGCGTCGCGCGCGTTGGCCGCGAGATTGAGGATCACGCGCTCGATCTGGGCGCGGTCCGCCTCGACCGGGGCGAGGCCGGGCGCCAGTCGCACGCTGACCCTGACGTCGTCGCCGATGATCCGGCGCACCATCGGCTCCATGCCGCCGACGATCTCGTTCAGGTCGAGCACGCGCGGGTGCAGCACCTGGCGGCGGCTGAACGCGAGCAGCTGGCGGGTGAGCGCCGACGCCTGCTCGGCCGCGTGCGCGATCTCGCCGATCTGGTCGCGCCCCTGCACGTCGGGGCGCGCCAGCAGGATCTCGGCGTAGCCGGAGATCACCGTCAGCAGGTTGTTGAAGTCGTGCGCGACGCCGCCCGCCAGGCGGCCGATCGCCTCCATCTTCTCCGCCGACGCGAGGCGCTCCTCGAGCCGGCGCCGCTCGGTCACGTCGTGGGCGAGCACGAGCGCCGCCTGACGACCCTCGAACACCACCTTGCCGGCCGTGATCTCGACGTCGATCAGCGAGCCGTCCTTCAGGCGGTGGCGCCACATACCGGGCACCGGCGAGCCCGGGCCGCCGCGGTCGCTCCATGTCCGCGAGCATCACGTCGACGTCCTCCCGCGGCCGGATGTCCGTGATCGTCATGGAGAGGAACTCGCTGCTCGTGTAGCCGTAGTGGCGGACCGCGGCCTGGTTGACCGCGAGGAACCCCAGCGTCTCGGCGTCGTAGACCCACATCGGCAGCGGGTTCGCCTCGAACAGGAGCCGGTAGCGCTCCTCGGAGCGTTCGAGCGAGCGCACGAGCCGGCCGGTCTCGATCGCCCCCGCCGCGCGGCGCGCGAGCTCGGCGGCGAGGTCGACGTCGGCCTCGTCGAATGCGCGGTGGGTGGCGATCAGCGTGATCGCGCCCCACGGCCGGTCGCGCGCCATCAGCGGCACGCACAGGTACGACGTCGGCGCCATCTCGCGCAGCACGCGCAGGCGCACGATGTCGTCGCCGGCGGCGCCGACGACGAACTCCTCGGTGACGTGCCGCACCAGCTCCGGCTCGCCCGTGCGCATCACGACCGCGGCGCCGTGCGGGCCGTCGTGCCGGAGCGGCGGCCCGTCGTGCGGGGCCGTCGCGACGCGCTGCCACCGAGCCGTCCTCGCGCAGAACGTCGATCGCGCACCACTGGGCGAAGCCGGTCACGAGCATGCTCGCCAGCCGCTTGAGCGTGTGCTCGCCCGCGCCCGGACTCGACAGCAGCTCGCCCGCGCGCGCGAGGAGCGTGAGTCGATTCCCGCCTGCTTGATCGGAGGTCACCGCCACGTTTGACCTGAATTGAGCGTACACCGGGTGGCGCGCCGGCGCGCCGGTTACAGGTACGGTGCCAGTGGTGGCGGACCTCGCTGTCGCTGCCGCCCGACGAGATGCGCCGCCTCGGCTACCGGGTCGTCGACCAGGTCGTCGACCACCTCGAGCGAGCTGGGCGAGGAGCCGCCGATCCGGGTCGGCGACGCCGAGGCGCTGCGAGCGGCGATCGGCGGCCCGCCGCCGGAGGCGCCGGGCGACCCCGACGCCGCGCTGACGACCCTGTTCGAGCAGGTGCTGCCGTTCGTGCAGCAGCCCGACCACCCGCGCTTCTTCGCCCGCATCGGCAGCCCGAGCAACTTCGCGAGCGTGCTCGCCGACACCGCTGCGGCGGGGTTCAACGTGTTCGCCGGGTCGTGGACCGGCGGCTCGGGCCCGGCGACCGTCGAGCTCGTCGTGCTCGACTGGCTGCGCGAGTGGTGCGGGCTGCCGGCGGGCACCGAGGGCGTGCTCGTGAGCGGCGGGTCGGTCGCCAGCCTGGTCGCGCTGGCGGCAGCGCGGACCGCGCACTTCGGCGAGCGCGCGCCGGCCGAGGCGGTCGCCTACATGTCCGACCAGGGGCACGCGTCGGTGGCGCGCGCGCTGCGCGTGCTCGGCTTCGCGCGCGAGCAGCTGCGCGTGATCGAGGCGGACGCCGACTTCCGGCTGCCTGCCGCGGAGCTGCGCGCGGCGATCGAGGCGGACGTCGCCGCCGGGCGCGTGCCGTTCTGCGTCGCCGCCACCGCCGGCACGACATCGACCGGCGCGGTCGACCCGCTGCCGGCGCTCGCCGACCTGTGCGCCGAGCACGGCATGTGGCTGCACGTCGACGGCGCCTACGGCGCGCCTGCGGTCCTGACCGCGGCCGGGCGCGCCACGCTGGCCGGCCTCGATCGCGCCGACTCGCTCGTGCTCGACCCGCACAAGTGGCTGTTCCAGCCGTACGAGATCGGCTGCGTGCTCGTCCGCGACGGGACGCTGCTCGAGCGCACCTTCGCTCTCTCGGCCGTCTTCCTGCGCGACACCGAGGGCGGCGAGGTCAACTTCCGCGACCGCTCCGTCCAGCTCACGCGCGGCGCCCGCGCGCTGAAGCTGTGGCTCTCCGTCCGCGTGTTCGGCGTCGCCGCGTTCCGCGACGCCGTCGCGCGCGGGATCGCGCTCGCCGAGCACGCCGAGTCGCGTCCTCCGCGCCCGCCCCGGCTGGGAGGTCGTCACGCCCGCCCAGCTCGCCATCGTCTGCTTCCGCCGCGACGGCGACGACGCCGAGCAGACGCGGATCGCCGAGGCGATGGTCGCCGACGGCTTCGCCGCGCCGAGCACCACCGAGCTCGCCGGCCGCGTGGCGCTGCGGCTGTGCACGATCAACCCGCGCACCACGTTCGAGGACATCGAGCGTACGATCGAGCGGATGGAATCGGTCTGAAGCGTGGAGGTCCCTCCACGCCGGGCGCTTGACCGCGCGCCCGGCCGCGACTATGAATGGACCGGGGTCTTGAGGGTTGGGCGGAAGAGCCCCGCCACAACGGATGAGGGGATGTTCCATGACGCGCCGCTTCGGTAGGTCGTTCCTGCTCCTTCTGCTCGTGCTCGCGTTCGGGCCGGCAGCGAGCGCCTCGGCCGCCGAGCCGCCGTGGTGCGGCACGCCTGAGCCCGACGCTGCTGCGGACCTGCCCGACGGCAGCCAGCCGACGCATCCCGTCGGCAGCTTCCCGCACATCCCGTACTACGCGATCGGCTGCACGCTCCAGGACATCCAGTCGCGCAGCCGCGGCCGGATGAGCGTGAAGGTGATCGGCAAGTCGGCGACCGGCCGCGACATGTACGGCGTCGTCATCAACCGCCTGCGGACCGCGCAGGAGAAGCGCGACTACCTCGGCTGGCTCGGCGTGCGCGCGCTGATGCTCGAGAGCCCGAAGTCCGGCGCAGAAGCTGCTCCGCCGCCTCGGCGACGACGTCAAGGTGCCGGTCTTCATCCAGGGCGGCATCCACGGCAACGAGTACGAGGGCGTCGACGCGGCGATCGACACGATCGAGAAGTTCGCGACCACCCCGTACGGCACCGAACCCGAAGATCGACGAGATCCTCAGCCACGCGATCCTGGTCTTCAACCCGATCCAGAACCCCGACGGCCGGATCGCCGGAACGCGCGCGAACGGCAACGGGTTCGACCTCAACCGCGACTTCATGACGCAGTCGCAGTCCGAGACGATCGCGTCGGTCAGCTGGATGAAGCAGTGGCTCGCGCCCGAGATGCTCGACATGCACGGCTACGTGACGCCGACGCTGATCGAGGCGACGACGAAGCCGCACAACCCGAGCATCGAGTACGACCTCTGGCTGAAGTGGAACCAGCCGCGGATCGACTACAACGAGGCGGCGCTGGACGGCGATCGGCCAGGAGGTCACGCGGCCGATCAACGAGTGGTGCCCGGAGGCCGACGAGGCAGGACCGGACGGAATCTGCGACGACGGCTCGACGCCCGGTCCCGACGTGGCCGAGGGCTGGGACGACTGGGGCCCGTTCTACGCCCCGATGTACCACCAGCACATCGGCCTGGACTCCTCGACCGTCGAGATGTGCATCGAGCACCACGTCGTGCGGCGGCCGCGCCGGCTCGCGGCAGATCCAGAACGTCGTCCAGCAGTCGACGCTGCGAGTTCGTGGTCGCCCACCGCGAGGACATGCTCGCGCGACGAGCTCGAGATGTACCATCCGCGGCGACATCGACGCCCCGCGCCCGGCGTGCTGCCCGGCGCCGTTCGACCCCGAGTTCCACAACTGGATGCTCGACTACCCGAAGGCGTACGTGATCCCGTTCGGCAAGGGCCAGCGCAGCGACGCCGAGGCCAACCGCCTCGTCGACTGGCTGCTGTTCAACGACATCGAGGTCGACCGGCGTCGACCGCGACTACAAGTACAACGGCCAGACCTTCGAGGAGGGCTCGTACGTCGTCTGGATGAAGCAGCCGCGGCGCGGCCTGGCCGACACGGCGCTGAGCATCGGCGTCGACATCTCGCCGCGGATCCAGCGGCTGTACGCGCCGCCGGCCGCGTGGAGCCACGGCTACCTGTGGGGCGCCGACACGGTCACGGTGCCCGACGGCGCGAGGTTCTCGCCGAAGACGGACGAGATCCGCCGGCCCAACCGCCTCCGCGGCGGCGTCGAGTCCGGCCACGGCACGGCGAAGGCCTACACGCTCGAGATCGACTCGCCGACCGCGGTGCGCGCGCTCAACGGCGTGGTCGGCGAGGGCGTGAAGGCGTCGTTCGCGCTCGCGCCGTCGAGCGCCGGGCCGGCCGGCAGCGCCCTGTTCGGCACCGACAAGGCCACCAAGCGGGTGCTCGAGGACGTCGGCGAGGACACCGGCCTGACGTTCCGCCGGCTGACGTCGGCGCGCTGCCTGCGAGCGAGCCGATCGAGCGCGTGCCGCGGTTCCGGGTGCTGAACGGCGGCGGCCGGTCGACCAGAGCGTGTGGGTGCTGCGCGAGCTCGGCTTCACCGCCGACGCGGTGTCCAACGCCCAGCTCAACACGAACCCGACCGATCCGCTGGCGGACTACGACGTCATCTTCAACGCCGGGACAGGCTTCCCGGCGGCGTCGAACACGACCGCGCGGGCGCGGCTCGCCGCGTTCTTCGCGGGCGGCGGCGGCTACATCGGCGCGCAGGCCGGCGGCGTCAACTACCTCGCCGCACGCGGGCCAGGTCGCCGGCCTGACCGCGGCGTCCGACAGCGGCGGCGGCGACGGCTACAGCGGCATCCTGCTACTGGGACAACGCGGGTGGCGCCGGCAGCGTCATCACCGGCGCCTACCCGAGCCGGGACACGCTGATCGCCGACCCGCCGACGTGGTTGACGGCGACGCCGGCGACGTGGACCGTCGACGGGCGCCTGCCCGGCTCCGCGTTCTTCGCCGCCGGGCTGTGGCCGCGGAACCGGGCCTGCGACCGCGGCCGGCTCGGCCGTGATCGCGCACGGCGCCAACACCGCGAACACCTCGCGGTCGACCGTGTTCGCGAACAACCCGCTCTACCGGGCGGATCCCGAGCGCGAGTGGCCGATGGTCGGCACCGCCGCGTACTGGGCCGACAGGTAATCCGGACGTGGCGGCCCCGCGTCCTGCGGGGCCGCCGCCCTACGGAATGAGCACCGATGACGCCGCGCTGGGCGAACGACGCCCATCGCGGCGAGCTCGGCGCCGGCTTCGTCGAGCGCCGATCGTGCGGCCGATCAGGCGCGCCGGGTCGACGGCGCCGGCGGCGATCATCCGCAGCAGCGCGTCGTAGCGGCCGACGGCCATGCCGTGCACGCCGCGCAGCTCGAGCTCGTAGGAGATCACGCGGTCCATCGGGATCGCGCGGCTCGCGGTCGCCCTCGAGCATCAGGCCGACCTGGACGTGGCGGCCGCGCTTGCGCAGCGAGCGGATCGAGCTGCGGCAGGTGGCGGCGCTGCCGAGCGCGTCGAGCGAGACGTGCGCGCCGCCGCCGGTGAGCTCGACCATCGCCTCGGCCGCGATCGCCGGCGCGGGCGTCGACGGTGTGCGCGGCGCCGAGCGCGCGGGCGAGCTCGAGCGTCGGCGTCGTCGACGTCGACGGCCACGACCGCGGCGCCGAGCGCGGTGGCGATCATCAGCGCCGACAGGCCGACGCCGCCGCAGCCGTGGACGGCGACCCAGTCGCCGGCGCCGACGCGGCCGTGCTCGGTGACCGCCGCGAACGCGGTCATGAAGCGGCAGCCGAGGCTCGCCGCCTCGACGAAGCCGAGCGCGTCCGGGAGCCGGACGAGGTTCAGGTCGGCGCGCGGGAGCGCGACCAGCTCGGCGAACGAGCCCCAGCGCCGTGAAGCCCGGGCTGGAAGTCGTGGTCGCAGATCTGCGTGTGGCCGGCGCGGCACGGCTCGCAGCGCCCGCAGCCGCAGCAGAACGGCACGGTCACGCGGTCGCCGGCCGCGAACCCGCGCACCTCGGGCCCGGCCGCCGCGACCACGCCGGCGAGCTCGTGCCCGGGCACGTGCGGCAGCGCGATCGCCGGGTCGTGGCCCATCCAGCCGTGCCAGTCGCTGCGGCAGACGCCGGTCGCGCGCACCTCGCACCACGACGCCGTCCGGCTGCCGGCGCGGGGTCGGGGACGTCTTCGACGTGCAGTGGCTCGCCGAACGCGCGCATCACAGCCGCTCTCAATTGCGCGTCCTCATCGCCTGCCAGAGTGACGTACGTCACGCTCGACCGCCTGTCGGTGTGAAACCCGGCGCTGTCTGCCGACTATCAGGAGTAGATGATCCGTCCGTCGAACATCATCGCGCGCTCGCGCGGCGCCATGGGCGCGCTCCGCACCCGCCTGCGCGGGCGGGCCCTGGCGATCCTGCAGACGGCCTTCGCGGCCGTGGTCGCGTGGTACCTCGCCGTCCTGATGCTGCCCGACCCGCGCCCCGCGTTCGCGGCGATCGCCGCCGTGATCGCCGTCGGCGCCACGCACGGCCAGCGCGCCGGCCGCGCGCTGCAGCTCGTCGGCGGCGTCGTCGCTCGGCATCACCGTGGCCGACCTGCTGATCCAGGTGATCGGCACCGGCGGCTGGCAGATCGGCGTGCTGGTCGATCCTCGCCATGGGCGCCGCCGTCGCGCTCGGCGGCGGCGAGCTGCTCGTCGTCGAGGCCGGCGTGTCGGCGATCCTGCTGGTCGCGCTCGATCCGGGCGCGGCCGCCGGGCTTCCAGCCCAACCGCATCTTCGAGGCGCATGATCGGCGGCGCCACCGCGCTCGCCGTCAGCTCGTTCTTCTTCCCGCCCGATCCCGCGCTCGGCCCGGGCCGCGCCGCCCAGGCGATGTTCGTGGAGCTCGGCCGCGCGCTGGAGCGGATCGCCGTCGCGCTCGAGTCGCGCGATTTCGGCGCCGCCGAGAGCGCGCTCGTCGACGCCCGCGCGATCGACCCGCTGATCCGCTCCGTCGAGGAGGAGCTGGCGACCGGCCGCGAGGCCACGCGCTACACGCCGCCGCGCCGCACGTCGCGCCTGCAGCTCGACCGCTACGAGCGCAGCATCCCCCAGATCGACTACGCGGTCCGCAACACGCGCGTGCTCGCCCGCAACGTCGTCACGCTCGTGCGCGAGGACGGCGACGTGCCCGCGAGCCTGCCGGGCGCCGTGCGCGACCTCTCGCACGCCGTCTGGGAGCTGGCCGCGTCCTACGACGCGCCGTCGCACGCCGAGCCGGGCCGCGCGCTCGCCGTCCGGGCCGCCACCGAGGCGGCCGCGATCCGCGACGCGCGCGCCGACGTCGTGCTCGTCGGCGGCCAGGTCCGCTCGGTCGCCGTCGATCTCGTGCGCGCCACCGAGCTCGTCGCGGCCGAGGCCAGAGCCGCTCGGCGATCGCCCCACCGAGGAGCTGCTGCTCGCCCCCGCACGCCTAGACGGTCCCCGCGCGTAACGGCATACTCTGGCGCGCCGCCGGCTGCGCCCGGCTGCGCATACGATCGCCCCATGGGCGTCGTTGCCGCCCCGCACGCCCCTGCGACTGGCCACCTGGCACGCCGGGGACGGCGATCACGCGCGGATCACGCCGCTGTACCGGAGCCCGGTGGTCTCGCTCGGCACGTTCTGGTGCGCGCCCGACGACGTGCGCTGGAAGCAGGAGAACCTCGTCGGCGAGGTCGCGCACATCGCGTTCCCGGCCACGCCGGTGTGGATCGCCGCGCAGGGCGAGGAGCCGCGCGCTCGCCGGCCCGAACCACGCGATGTTCTTCAACGCCGGCGACGTGTTCCGGCGCCGAGCGCTTCAACGGCCACGGCGACCGCAACCACTTCATGGTCGTCACCGACGCGACGATGCAGGAGTGGCTGCGCGGCGCGCGCTTCCCGCGGCCGGTCGGCAAGCTGCTGCCGCGCCCGTACCTGACCGTCCGCGCGCTCGCCCGGGCGCTGCCGCAGGGCGCCGACGGCCTGGCGGTCGAGGAGCGGCTGCTGGAGCTCGGGCACGCCACCGTGACGCGGCGCGTTCGGCCTGCTGGAGGAGCGACTCGGCCGGCGCCGCGGCCGCACGCCGCCGGTGGTCGAGGACGCGAAGGCGCTGCTGGCCGCCCGCTTCACCGAGCAGCTACGCTCGACGACGCTCGGCCGCGCGGTCAACGTCTCGCCGTTCCACCTGGCCCGCTCGTTCCGGCGCCACACCGGCTACACGCTGCACGAGCTACCGGACCCACCTGCGCCTGCGGGCCGCGCTCGAACGGCTCGCGGCGGGCGACGAGGACGTCGCCGTGATCGCGCGCGCGGTCGGCTTCTCGAGCCACAGCCATCTCACCGCGAGCTTCCGCGCGCGTCTTCGGCGTCCCGCCCTCGCGCGTGCGGCACGCGCCGGTTCGGGGTTGTAAGCGCGCGGCACATGCGGGCAGACTGCGCCTCGTGGGGGACGAGGTCGCCGCCAAGGTCTTCAGCCGGCGAAGATCGCCAGCGCTACCGCGAGAAGGTCAAGCGCTGCCTGGACGTGTTCGCGCGCATGCTCGCCGAGGCGCGGTTCGACGCCGACCGCGCGCTCGATCGGCCTGGAGATCGAGCTCAACCTCACCGACGAGGCCGGCGACCCGGCGCTGGCCAACGCAGCACGTGCTGGAGGTGATCGCCGACGCCGACTTCCAGACCGAGCTGGCGCAGTTCAACATCGAGATCAACATCCCGCCGCGCACGCTCGCGGGCGACGGTGTTCGCCGAGCTCGAGGACGACGTCCGCGCGAGCCTCAACCACGCCGAGGAGGGCGCCCGCAGGCGCTCGGCGCGCACATGATGATGGTCGGCATCCTGCCGACGCTCGCGCGAGCGACCACCTCAACGGCCGAGTGCTCAGCGCCAACCCGCGCTACGCGCTGCTCAACGAGCAGATCTTCGCCGCCCGCGGGGAGGACCTCGACATCGGCATCGACGGCGTCGAGCGGCTGTCGACCTACGCCGACACGATCGCGCCCGAGGCGGCGTGCACGAGCGTGCAGCTGCACCTGCAGGTCGACCCGACGGCGTTCGCGCGCGCACTGGAACGCCGCGCAGGCGATCGCCGGCATCCAGCTCGCGGTCGGCGCCAACTCGCCGTTCTTCTTCGGCAAGCGAGCTGTGGCGCGAGACGCGCATCGCGCTGTTCGAGCAGGCGACCGACACGCGCTCGGAGGAGCTGAAGGCCCAGGGCGTGCGCCCGCGCGTGTGGTTCGGCGAGCGCTGGATCACGTCGATCTTCGACCTGTTCGAGGAGAACGTCCGCTACTTCCCGGCGCTGCTGCCGGTGTGCGAGGACGAGGACCCGGTCGAGGTCGCTCGAGCGCGGCGACACCCCGCGGCTGCAGGAGCTGCGGCTGCACAACGGCACGATCTACCGCTGGAACCGCCCGATCTACGACGTCGTGCGCGGCCGCCCGCACCTGCGCGTCGAGAACCGCGTGCTGCCGGCCGGGCCCGACGGTCGTCGACATCCTCGCCAACGCCGCCTTCTACTACGGCCTCGTCCGCGTGCTGGCCGACGAGGACCGGCCGCTGTGGACGCAGATGTCGTTCTCGGCGGCCGAGGAGAACTTCCACGCGGGCGCGCGCGACGGCATCGACGCGCGCGTCTACTGGCCCGGGCGTCGGCGAGGTGCCGGTGGCCGAGCTGGTGCTGCGGCGGCTGCTGCCGATGGCCCACGAGGGGCTCGACCGCTGGGGCGTCGACCGCGGCCGACCGCGACCGGCTGCTCGGGATCATCGAGCGCCGCTGCGTGAAGCGGCGCAACGGCGCCTCGTGGCAGGCGGCGACGTTCCACCGCCTCTACGACGACCGCGGCTCGACCGCGCGCGACGCGCTGCGCGAGATGACCGTCCGCTACCGCGAGCTCATGCACTCCAACGAGCCGGTGCACACCTGGCCCGTCGGCGTGACGCGTTCCGCGCGGCTACGATGCCGCGCCATGCGCCTGATGCTCATGTTGGCCGCACTCGCCGGCCTCCTACTCGCAGTACCGACCACCGCGAGCGCCTCGAAGCGCTATCGCGGCTGCGTCGCCGAGAGCCGTGGCTGCCAGCACAAGTTCGTCGGCGGCGACCTCCCGGTCGTCAGTTCAAGGACTTCAAGGAGCCGCCGGCACGGCCAGCACAGGTCCGTACCCGCGATCTGCGTGCCGCGACACGGTGTGCACGCGAACTGCGCGCGGGCCCGCGCACGAAGGGCCGGCAGGATGGCAAGTGGGACTGCGGCCGGGACCTGGAACTATCGGCGGCCGTCCGGCAAAAGCACATCGTCCGCTGGTACGTGAACGGCGGAAGCAGGTGGCGACGGTGGAAGTTCCGGGTCGTGCTCCGAGGGCGACTGAGCCGCCATGACCGTGTGCTCGGCGGTCCCATCCGGCGGGGGCCGCCGCAGTCCTCGCTCATCGTCCTGCTCGCCCTCGCCGGCTGCGGCGGCTCCGAGGAGCGCCGCGGCGCCAGCCCTGCGCGTCGAGACCGTCGCGGAAGGGCTCGAGGTGCCATGGGAGATCGCCTTCATGCCCGACGGGCGCGCGCTCGTCACCGAGCGGCCGGGCCGGATCCGGCTGCTCGAGAAGGACTGGACGCTGGGCGCGGAACCGCTGGCCGAGGTCGACGTCAGCGAGCAGGGCGAGGGCGGGCTGCTGGGGCTCGCGCTCGACCCCGACTTCGCCACCAACGCGCTCGTCTACCTGTACTTCACGACGCCCACCGAGATGAAGCTCGAGCGCTGGCAGTTCCGGGGCGACGGGATGCGGCGCGAGAACGAGCTGATCGACGGCACGATCCAGGCCGGCACGGTCCACGACTCCGGGCGGATCGCCTTCGGGCCGGACGGCGACCTCTACATCGCCACCGGTGAGGCGGGGCAGCCGGAGCTCGCGCAGGACCCGCAGTCACTAAACGGCAAGTACCTGCGCCTCACGCCCGACCAGTACCACGGCGGCGCGACCCAGCCCGAGATCGTGTCACTCGGCCACCGCAACCCGCAGGGCTTTGACTGGGAGCCGGGCACCGATCGCCTGATCTCGACCGAGCACGGTCCGAGCGGCGGCGACGGCCCGCAGGGCTTCGACGAGATCAACGACATCCGCAAGGGCGCGAACTACGGCTGGCCGGAGGTGTTCGGCGAGGACCACGGCGACTTCACCGCGCCGCTGCGCGTGTACGACGAGGCGATCGCTCCGTCGGGCGCGACGTTCGTGACCCGCGAGGGCTCGGCGTGGACCGGCGACTACCTGTTCGCCACCCTGCGCGGCGAGGCGCTGCGCCGGATCCGTCTCGACGGCGACGACGTCGTGCTCGACGAGGCGCTGCTCGAGGGTGTCTACGGCCGCCTGCGCACCGTCGTCGAAGGTCCCGGCGGGGCGCTCTACGTGCTGACGAGCAACCGCGACGGCCGCGGCTCGCCCGAGGACGGCGACGACCGGATCCTGCGCATCACGCCGCCCGCGCCCTAGCGGCGGCGAACGTCAACCCCGCTGGGTGGGGAAGCGGGTGTCCGTTGGGCGGCACGGCGATTTGTCTCGAGCGTCGACTTTGTCGGCCTCAGCCCGAGGAACTCGACGCTCCCGCGATTCCGGAGCGCTCGAAGGCTCTCGCTCCCCCACCCAGCGCAGTTGACGTTCGCCCGCGCGGGCGCAACTCGCGACCGCCGACGGGGTAGGCCATCATGTGTCGCGCGCATGACGCCAGACGTTGCTCCTGAACCCGCGGTCGCGATCGATGCCCTCGAGACGTTCGTCGAGCTGCTCGCGCGCGTAGAGGTCGACGGCTCGGCCGACGACTTCTACAGCCGCCTGTGCGAGGCGACGTGCCGCGTCGCCTCGATGGACCGCGCGGTGATCTTCCGCTACGACGACGCGCGCCGCCGCGTGCACGCGGCGGGGGCGTACGGGATCGACCTCGACGTGTTCGAGAACGCCCACCTCACGGTCGAGTCGGCCCCGATCGCGCGCCAGGCGCTCGAGGAGGACCGCGTGATCGAGGTGCGCGACGACGACACGCCGGAGGTGCCCGAGGAGTACCGCGACCTGCTGCGCGAGGCGACGCTCGTCTGCACGCCGATGTCGGCGGCCGGCCGCTGGCTCGGCGTGATCCTGTCCGATCGCGGCACGGGCAGCAAGCCGCTGCTCGACAGCGAGCGGCAGGCGCTGTGGGCGCTCGGCAAGACCGCCGCGCTCGCCACGCACGCGCGCCTGGCGACCAACCAGCACGCGCGCGCTCGCCAGCTGCAGGAGCGGATCGATCTCGCGCGTGACGTCCACGAGGGCGTGATCCAGCGCCTGTTCGGCGTCCAGCTCGTGTTCTCCAGCCAGGCCGAGCTGTCACCCGAGGCGCGCGAGCGGATCGCGGCCGAGCTGCAGGCCGCGCTGTTCGACCTGCGTCGCGCGCTCCAGCGCCCGCTCGGTCGCGTCGCGCCAGAGACGAACACCACGCTGCTCGAGGAGGTCGACCGGCTCCGGCGCGAGCACCCGGACCTGGCGATCCGGCTCGCGCGCGGGTCCGAGCGCGTGCACGTGCCGCGAGAGCTCGAATCACTCGCGCAGTCGGTGCTCGCGGAGGCCGTGCGCAACGCGCACAAGCACGCGCGGCCGTCGCGCGTGGAGGTCGCGCTCGACATCTCCGAGGGCACGCTGACGCTCGAGGTCACGAACGACGGCGTCTCCGGCCGGCCGCGGCAGACCGGCATGGGGCTGCGGCTGTCGGCGCTCGAGGCGCTGCAGGTCGGCGGCCTGGTGGAGTTCGGAGAGCGAGAGCCGGGAACCTGGCGCGTGCGACTGGCGGTCCCGGTTGACAACGCCTGACGTCAACCCGAGCCGTCTCGCCACGGGCACCGGCGGTGGCGAGCGGCGCCTGCGCGTGCTGGTCGTGGACGACCACGAGGTCGTCCACTGGGGGTTCAGGCTGATGCTCGGCGAGCAGCCCTGGGTGGAGCGCTGCGTGAGCGCGCGCAACGCCGCCGAGGCGATCGAGATGACCAAGCGCTACGAGCCGCACGTCGCGCTCGTCGACCTCTTCGTGGGCCAGGAGTCGGGCGCGGAGATCTGCGAGCGGCTGCGCTCGATCTCACCGCGGACGAACGTGCTGATGATCTCCGGAGCCGGGCGGATCTCACCGAACGCGGCGCGTGCCGCAGGCGCCGCCGGCTTCATCTCCAAGGACTGGCCGGCGGCCGACATCGCCGGCGCCGTGCGCATGGTCGGGCTCGGGATGACCGTGTTCCGTCCGCACGAGGCGCCGCAGGGCCCGCCGCTGTCGGAGCGCGAGCGTGAGGTGCTCGAGGCGATCGCCGGCGGGGCCACGAACCGCGAGATCGCGGGGACGCTGTTCCTCTCCCCGCACACGATCAAGGAGCACACCAGCACGCTCTATCGCAAGCTCGGCGTGCGCAACCGCGCCGAGGCCGTGCAAAAGGCACAGCGTTTAGGGCTCATTTCATAAGGCTGGGGGCGGGCCGGGGGGACTTACACCCCCCGCTCGGGGGGTTCGAACGACGAACACTGTCACTACGCGTATCCGGCGGTGAAGGTGATCGTGTGACCTTGATCACCGACCCCGCCGCCCCGGCCGTGCTTTTCCCCGGCCAAGGCAGCCAGACACCTGAGATGCGCGACCTCGTCGCGCAACACGCCCCCGACCTGCTCGAGCGCTGCATCGCGCTCGTGGGCGAGGATCCATTCCCCCGCGCGGGCGAATCGACCCGGTTCGCCCAGCCCGCGATCTTCTGCGCCAGCCTGGCCGGCTGGGACGCGCTCGACCTCGACGCGGCCGCCGCCGCCGGGCACTCGCTCGGCGAGCTGGCCGCGCTCGCCGCCGCAGGCGTGCTCAGCCGCGAGGACGCGCTGCGGCTCGTCGTGCTGCGCGGCGAGCTGATGGCCGAGGCCGACGACTCCGGCTCGATGCTCGCGCTCGTCGGCGCCACCGCCGAGGACGCCAGGGCGATCGCCGACGCGGCCGGCGTGACCGTCGCGAACGACAACGCTCCCGGCCAGGTCGTGCTCTCCGGGCCGCGCGACGCGCTCGCACGTGCCGAGGAGGCCGCCCGTGAGCGCGGCCGCCGCGCGCTGCCGCTCGACGTCGCCGGCGCGTTCCACTCGCCGAGCATGGAGCCGGCCGTTCAGCCGTTCCGCGAAGCGCTCGACGCCACCGAGCTGCACGAGGGCGCCTTCACGGTGTTCTCCTGCGCGTCCACCAAGCCGTTCGAGGACGTCCGTGCCGAGCTCGCCGGAGCGCTTACGCGCCCCGTCCGCTGGCGTGAGACCGTGCTCGCCCTCCACGAGGCCGGCGCGCGCCGGTTCGTCGAGGTCGGCCCCGGCAAGGTGCTCGCCCGCCTGGGCAAGCGCATCCTGCCCGACTGCCCCGTCGAGACTCCGGCTGAGGAGCTTGTCCATGCGTAGTACCGCGCTCCCGCCCGAGCTCGCCACGATCGCCCGCGAGGCGACCCGTAACGGGGCCGTCAAGCCGGCACCGGCGCGCACCGCGAGCATCCTCGGCCTCGGCCACCACGTGCCGCCCGAGGTCGTGCCGAACGGCCCGATCGCCGAGCGCATCGGCGTCGACGACGCCTGGATCGTCAAGCGCACCGGGATCAAGTCGCGCCGCCGCGCGCTCCCGGACGAGCGCCTGACCGACTACGCCACCTTCGCCGGCCGCCGCGCGCTGGCCGACGCGGGCGTCGACCCGCGCGACGTCGACCTCGTGCTCGTCGCGACGATGACGCCGGACGAGATCACGCCGAACGCCGCGCCCGTCGTGGCCAACGCGCTCGGCGCCGACAACGCCGGCGCGATCGACGTCGGCGCCGCCTGCACCGGCTGGCTCGCTGCGCTGCGGCTCGGTGCCGGCCAGGTCGAGACCGGCCGCGCCGACCGCGTGCTCGTGATCGGCGCGGAGCTGCTCACCCGCATCACCAACTTCGACGACCCGAAGACCGCGATGCTGTTCGGCGACGGTGCCGGCGCGGTGCTCCTCGGCGCCGACGGCGCCGGCGACATCGGCCCGATCGTGCTCGCCGCCGACGGCGGCCTCGCCGATCGCATCACCGCCTCGCACGAGGACCGCGTGCTGGTGATGGACGGCCACTCGACCTACCAGGTCGCCGTCCGGCGCCTGAGCGAGGCAACCGTGGCCGCGGTCGCGCGCGCCGGTCTCGAGCTCGACGACATCGACCTCTTCGTCTACCACCAGGCCAACGGCCGGATCATCCGCGCCGTCGGCCAGCGGCTCGACCTCGAGCCCGCGCGCGTCGCGGACTACGTCGCGCACATGGCCAACACGTCGGCCGCGTCAATCCCGCTCACGCTCTCGCTGCTGCGCGAGGACGGCCGGCTTCGTCCCGGCCAGAAGGTGCTGCTCGCGGCGATCGGCGCGGGCTTCACGTGGGGCGCCGGCGTCGTGGAATGGGGTATCGCCTAGTGGCGCGCCCCGACAACGCCACTGCGCTCGTCACCGGCGCGTCGAAGGGCATCGGCGCCGCGATCGCGCGTGCGCTCGCCGCCGACGGCTGGCACGTCGCGGTCAACTACCGCTCGGACAAGGACGGCGCCGACGCGACCGTGAAGGCGATCGAGGAGGCCGGCGGCAAGGCCGTCGCACTCCACGCCGACGTCACGAACGGCGCGAGCGACCTGTTCAAGCGGGCCGAGGAGGAGCTCGGCCCCGTGCTCGCGCTCGTCAACAACGCCGGCGTCACGGCCGACGGGCTCGCGATCCAGCTCGAGGACGAGGACTGGAACCGCGTGATCGACACCAACCTGACCGCCGCGTTCCGCCTCACCCGCAGCGCGATGCGCCCGATGATCAAGGCCCGTTACGGGCGGATCATCAACGTCGCATCCGTTGTCGGCCCGCGCGCGAACGCCGGCCAGGCCAACTACGCCGCGGCCAAGGCCGGCCTGATCGGCTTCACCAAGACCGTCGCTGCCGAGGTTGCGCGACGCGGCGTGACCGTGAACGCGGTCGCACCAGGCTTCATCGAGACAGACATGACCAAGGACGTGCCCGACGCAGTGCTCCAGGCGATACCCGCCCGGCGCGTCGGCGCACCGGAGGACGTGGCGGCCGCAGTGCGGTTCCTCGCCTCCGAGGACGCCGGATACGTCACCGGCACGACCCTGTTCGTCGACGGCGGCATGTCCGCCTAAAAGGAGAAACCAACACCATGGCTCAAACCATCACCCCCGAGGCCGTCGAGAAGACCGTCTACGAGGCCCTGCCCCAGTTCGGCGTCGACGAGTCGCAGATCAGCCGCGACGCCACGTTCGAGGAGCTCGACGTCGATTCGCTCGACCTCGCAGAGCTCTCGCAGATCATCGAAGACGAGTACGGCGTCCAGCTCAAGGGCGACGACGTCGGCAAGATCAAGACCGTCGGCGACGCGATCGACCTGGTGGTGAACCGCGCAGGATGAATCGCGAGATCGTCGTCACCGGCGTCGGCGCCGTCACCCCTCTGGGGATCGGCGCACGCACGCTCTATGAACGCTGGCGGGCCGGCGACTCCGGCATCCAGGACGGTGTCGGCGCCGCGACGGAGTTCGACCCGACCGAGCACCTCTCGATCAAGCAGGCGCGCCGCGCGGACCGCTTCTCGCAGTTCGCGATGGTCGCCTCCGACGAGGCGCTCGAGGAAGCCGGCTGGTCCGAGGAGTTGCCGTACGACGCGACGCGCATCGCGACGCTGATCGGCACCGGCATCGGCGGCATCGGGACGCTGGAAGCGAACCACAAACTGCTGCTCGAGAAGGGCCCGAAGGCCGTCTCGCCGCTGTCGATCCCGCTGCTCATGGGCAACGCGGCCTCGGCGGCCGTGTCGATGCGCCACGACCTGCGCGGGCAGTCGTTCGCCACGCTGTCGGCCTGCGCGGCCGGCGCGCATGCGATCGGGACCGCCTGCCGCATGATCCAGTGCGGCGACGCCGACGCGGTCGTGACCGGCGGCTCGGAGGCCGCGCTCACGCCGCTCGCCACCGCTGCCTTCGGAGCGCTCGACGCGCTCAGCGACATCGGCATCTCGCGTCCGTTCGACGCCCAGCGCGACGGGTTCGTGATGGGTGAGGGCGCCGCCGTGCTCGTGCTCGAGGAGGGCGACCGGGCGCGCGCCCGCGGGGCCAACATCCTCGCTCGCGTGGCCGGCTACGGAGCGTCCTCGGACGCGTACCACCTGACCGCGCCGGACAAGGCCGGGATCGGTGCCGTCGCGGCGATGGAGGCGGCGCTGCGTGACGCGGGCTACGGCCCGCAGGACATCGTGTACGTCAACGCCCACGGCACGTCGACTCCGCTGAACGACCGCGCGGAGACGATCGCGATCAAGGAGGTGCTCGGGACGGGTGTCCCGGTGTCCTCGCTGAAGTCGGCGATCGGCCATCTTCTCGGCGCCGCCGGCGCCGTCGAGGCGGTCGCCACGATCCTCGCCATGCGCGACCGGATCGCGCCGCCGACCCTGAACTACGAGCAGCCCGACGAGGGGCTCGACCTGGACTACGTCCCGAACGAGGCGCGGACCCTGGACATCAATGGCAAGCCTGCCATTGCGCTGTCCAACGCGTTCGGCTTCGGGGGCCACAACGCCGTGCTCTGCCTGGAGGTTGCATGACCGTCGAGATGATCCGCGAGCAGCAGGATGCTGAGCGCCTGTCGCCCGTCGAGCGCCTCGAAGCGCTCTGCGATCGCGGCTCGCTCACGCTGCTCCGCTCGGACGTGCGCTCACGGCGCATGGGTGAGAAGGCACGCGCCGGTGACGGAGTGATCGCCGGCGCCGGCCGCGTCGACGGCCGGCCGGTGTTCTGCTACGCGCAGGATCCGTCCTACCTGGGCGGATCGCTCGGCGAGCAGCACGCCGACTCGATCGTGAAGGTGCTGCGGCTCGCCGGCCGTGCCGGTGCGCCCGTCGTGGGCTTCATCGAGTCCGGCGGCGCGCGCATGCAGGAGGGCACCGCGGCACTCGCCGGGTACGCCCGCATCTTCCGCGAGCACGTCGCGCTGAGCGGCAAGATCCCGCAGATTTCCGTGATCTGCGGCGCATCGGCGGGCGGCGGCTCGTACTCGCCCGCCCTGACCGAC
Source organism: uncultured Solirubrobacteraceae bacterium (assembly GCA_963792385.1). Lineage (GTDB taxonomy): Bacteria > Actinomycetota > Thermoleophilia > Solirubrobacterales > Solirubrobacteraceae > DASSUW01. The sequence continues at coordinate 330,682 of CAWBVZ010000011.1, forward strand.
TTCGTGATCATGACCGAGCGCGCGCACATGTTCCTCACCGGCCCCGCGGTCGTCCGCGAGGTCATGGGCGAGGACGTCAGCGCCGCCGAGCTCGGGGGCTACAAGGTCCACGAGAAGAACGGCGTGGCGCACTTCGTCGCCACCACCGACGCGGACGCGGCGCTGCTCGCCCGCGACCTGCTCGACCACCTGCCCGCCAACCGCGGCGAGCGCGCGCCGAAGTGGCGCCCGGTCGGCCCGGTCGGCTACGACGCCGGCGAGCCGGTGCCGGATGACGAGCGCTGCGTCTACGACGTGCGCGACGTGATCCGCGGCGTGGTCGACGGCGGCCGCTTGATCGAGTGGAGCGCCAAGTGGGCGCGCAACATGGTCTGCGGCATCGCCCGCATGGACGGGCTCCCGGTCGGCGTGGTCGCCAACCAGCCGCGCTATCTGGGCGGCGTGCTCGACTCCGAGTCGGCGTCCAAGGCCGCGCGCTTCGTGCGCACCTGCAACTCGTTCGGGCTGCCGCTCGTCGTGCTCGTCGACACTCCCGGCTTCATGCCGGGCACCAAGCAGGAGCAGTCCGGCGTGATCCGCCACGGCGCAAAGCTCGTGCACGCGTTCGCCGAGGCCACAGTGCCGAAGGTGACGGTGGTGCTGCGCAAGGCGTTCGGCGGTGCGTTCATCGCGATGAACGCCCGCGACCTCGGCGCGGACTACTCGTTCGCATGGCCGCAGGCGCAGCTCGGCGTGATGGGCGCCAAGCAGGCCGTGACGATCGTCAACCGGCGCGACATCGCGGCGGCCGACGACCCGACCGCCGCGCGTGACGCGTACGCGGCCGACTACGCCGACGAGCACCTGAGCGCGAGCACCGCCGCTGCGGAGGGCTACATCGACGAAGTGATCCTCCCCGGCGACACCCGCCGGCGGCTGTGCGAGGCCCTGTCCACCCTCGACGCGATTGCGCGCCCGGCCGAGCACGTGCGCAACATCCCCCTATGACCCCGGCAATCACTGACACGATCAGCTGGTGGGCGCCGTTCGAGGCGCTCGAGACCGGCCAGGAGTTCACCACCCGCGGGCGCACGGTGACGGAGGCCGACGTCGTGGGCTTCGCCGCGCTCACGGGCGACTGGCACCCGCAGCACACGGACGCCCACTGGGCCGCGAGCTCGCCGTTCGGCGAGCGGATCGCCCACGGGCTGCTCGTCGTCTCGATGGCGGCGGGCCTCGTGCCGCTGGACCCGGGCCGCGTAATGGCGCTCCGGCAGGTGTCCGGCGCGACGTTCAAGCGCCCGGTCCGGTTCGGCGACACGCTGCACGTCGAGGGCCGGATCGCCGAGCTCGACCCCGCGACCGACGACGCGGGCCTGGTGACGTTCGCCTGGAACGTCGTCAACCAGGACGGGCGCGTGGTCTGCCGCGCGCGCGTCGAGGTGCTGTGGCGGCGCGACGGCGAGGCCGACGCGTCGATCACGATGCCCGAGATCAACGACTTCGTCCCGATCCCGCTCTGATGGCCATGCTCGAAGGCAAGAAGCTGCTCATCACGGGCGTGGTCAACCGCGAGTCGATCGCCTACGAGGTCGCACGCCAGGCGCAGGAGGCCGGAGCCGAGGTGGTGCTCACCTCGTTCGGCCGCGTCCGGCGCATGACCGAGCGGTCTGCGAGCAAGCTGCCGCAGCCGCCCGACGTACTCGAGCTCGACGTCAACAGCCCCGAGAACCTCGCGGCCGTGGCGACTGAGCTGCGCGAGCGCTGGGGGCGCGTCGACGGCGTGCTCCACGCGATCGCGTTCGCGCCCGAGGACGCGCTCGGCGGGAACTTCCTCGACACGCCGGTCGAGAGCGCCGAGGTGGCGTTCCGGACCAGCGCGTACTCGCTCAAGGCGCTCTCGGTGGCGCTCGCCGACCTCTTCCCCGAGGAGGGGGCGAGCATCGTCGGGCTCGACTTCGACGCTTCCGTGGCGTGGCCGGTCTATGACTGGATGGGCGTGGCGAAGGCCGCGCTCGAGGCCACCTCGCGGTATCTGGCGCGCGACCTCGGTCCGCGCGGCGTGCGGGTGAACCTCGTCGCCGCCGGCCCGCTCGGCACGCTCGCCGCACGTGGTATCCCCGGATTTGCAGACCTCGCCGACGCATGGCGGCGCCAGGCGCCGCTCGGCTGGGACACGGACGATCCGGGTCCGGTCGCCGGCGCGATCGTGTTCCTGCTCAGTGATCTCGCACGTGCGATCACTGGCGAGATCCTGCATGTCGACGGCGGCTTCCACGCGATGGGCACCGCGCTCACCCCCGTGCTCCAGGAGGCAACCGCTTGACTCCCCCGATCTTCCTCACCGGCGCGACCGGCTTCCTCGGCATGGAGGTCCTCGCGCGCCTGGTCGAGCGCGGCGACAACGTGATCGTGCTCGTGCGCGCAGCGGACGACGCTGCCGCCGAGAACCGGATGTACGGCGTGCTCGGCGCGCTGTACCGCGATCCGTCGCGGTACCACGACCGCGTGCGCGCTATCGCCGGCGACGTCACGCAGGAGGGGCTCGGGATCGATCCGACGCGCCGCGCCGCGCTCGCCGAGGAGATCGGTGCGGTCATGCACTGCGCAGCCTCGATCGCCTTTGACCTGCCGATCGAGGACGCCCGCGCGATCAACGTCGAGGGCACGCGCGAGGTGATCGGGTTTGCGCGCGAGTGCAAGGCGCTCGGGCGTCTCGAGCGGTTCGTGCACGTCTCGACCGCGTACGTCTCCGGCAAGCAGAGCGGCACCTTCCGCGAGCGTCAGCTGGACGCGGCGCAGGAGTTCCGCAATACGTACGAGCAGACCAAGTGGGAAGCCGAGCACATCGTTATGGCCGCCAGCGACCTCGCTCCGGCGATCGCCCGGCCGAGCATCGTCATGGGCGAGTCGGACACCGGCTGGACGCCGGCGTTCAACGTCCTCTACTGGCCGCTGCGCGCGTTCTCGCGCGGGCTGTTCGACGAGATCCCGGCGCTGCCGGCCGCGCACGTCGACGTGGTGCCGGTGGACTACGTCGCCGACGCGCTCGTCCACATCCTCGACCGCAAGGACGAGGGCGTGTTCAACCTCGTCGCGGGCCGCGACGCGCCGCTCGCGAACGAGCTCGTCGAGCTCGCGTGCGACCGCTTCGACCGGCCGCGGCCGGAGGTCGTCGCCACGGGCGCCCCGGACGGAGACGAGACCGGCGCGGTCTACCTGCCGTACTTCGACATGGACGTCCTGTTCGACGACTCGCGCGCCCGCGCAACGCTCGGCCCCGCGGGCATCCGCCCGCCGCGGCTGGCGGAGTACTTCGACAGGCTGATCGACTACGCCGAGGTCGTCCGCTGGGGCAAGCGGTCGATGAGCCGCGAAGAGGCGCGCGAGTGGCGCGCCGAAGAGGCCGAGGTGGCTGCCGCGTAGAGGGGACTGTCCCCTCTACATCGCGCGGGAGAAGGTGAACCACTCGGCGCAGTTGACGTTCGCGGGGGAGGCAGCGGCTCAGCGAAGGTCGGCCTCCAGCGCCGAGTGGTCGCTGAGCCCGTCATCGCGCCATGCGTGGTGGTAGAGCGCGGCGTGGACGCGCAGTTCGGCCGAGGCGAAAATGTGGTCGAGGCGCCAGCCTCCGCCCGACCGCCAGACCCAGCTCGGCTCGCGATTGGCGTAGCCGTGGACGGTCCGGAAGGCGTCGAGGAAGCCGAGCTCGGCCAGGCCGGGAACGACTCCCAGCTCGGCGTCGTCCCAGCGCTCGCCACGCTCGGGCCGAAGGCGGCCGCGCGTGTCGCGCGCGAAGGAGATCACTGAACCGTCCGGAGACTCGCGCCGCGGCGTGTTCAGGTCGCCGCAGAACACCCGCGGCCCGCTGGTCGCGGCCAGGCCGGCGCGGACCGCGGCGAGGGTGTCCGGCTTCGTCCAGCCGTTCGCCGCATTCGGCACGTGCGCAACGTGCACGGTCGCCGCATCGACGCGCGCCGCGACCGTTGTCTCCGGCCGGGGCACCGGAAGCGAGGCGGCCGCGACGGCCGGCTCGCGCGTCGCGATCAGCACGCCGGTGCGCCGCCGGCTGAGCGGCTGCCGCGCGGGGTCGGCAGTGTCGAGCGAGCAGACGGCATGGGGGAGTCCGATCGTCGCAAGCGCCGCTCGCCACAGCGGCCATGAGCGCGCGGTGATCTCCTGCAGGCCGATGACGTCCGGCTCGCGCGACGCGAGCGCCGCGGCCTGGTCCGCGAGCAGCCCCACGCGGCGGTTGACGTTCCAGGTGATGAGCCTCACATCGCGCGGATGCGCTCGGCGACCAGGCCGGGCGCCTCCTCCGGCAGGAAGTGCCCGGCGCCGTCGACGATCTCGAACGCACCCTCGTCGGAGTGCCGCTCGAAACCGGCGGCGAAGGCCACGCCGAGCCCGTCGCGGCGGCCGAACAGCATCCGCGCGGGCATCGCCAGCCGACGGCCGCGGAACGCGCCGCCGGCGGCAGCGGGCAGATCGCGCGTAAGGAAGTGGCGGTACAGCAGCGTGCCGGCGCGTGAGCCCTGTGGCTCGCGCAGCGGCGCGAGGTAGGTCTCCAGCTCCTCCTCGGTCCACCGCTGCCCGTCGCGGCGGCCGGCCGCGAACATCTGCCGCACGAAGCGGCCGTCGCGGATGACCGCCTCGCCGGCCAGCGGCGCAGCGAGCGGCAGCTGATACCACAGCCGCCAGAGGTTGCGGGCGGCGACAGACGTCGGCACCCACATGTGCCCGATCGACATCACGAGCAGGCTCGAGACCCGCTCGGGCGCGTTCAGCGCGACGAGCATCGCCGCCCACGCACCCCAGTCGTGGCCGACCAGCCGTACGCGCTCGATGCCGAGGGCGTCGAGGAGCGCGACGGCGTCCTCGGCCATGCGCTCCTTGACGAAGTCCCCGTCGGACGGCCAGCCCGACCAGCCGAGGCCGCGCATGTCGGGGCACAGCACCCGGTACTCGCCGTCCAGCGCTGCTATGACATCGCGCCATGACCACCAGTGCTGGGGGAAGCCATGGAGGGCGAGCACGGGCGGCGCGTCCGCCGGTCCGGCCGCCGCGAGGTGCACGCGCACGCCCGTCGGCAGGTCATGGAAGCTGTGCTCGACGCCTTCGACGGCTGGCATGGGAGACGGCATGGGGCCACACGGTACGGGGTAGCCAACCGCGCATGCGCCTTGTCCCCATGCTCGTGATCGCATCCCTCCTGCTCGTCGCGCCGGCTGCCGGTGCGCGCTCCGCCGCGCCGAAGCCGCCGGGCAGCAAGCCGACGTGGTCGAAGGCCGACAAACACGCCTTCGGCACCTCGGCCACGCGTGCGAGCTGGACCTGGTTCACGCTCCGCGACCGCGAGATGACCGAGGTCTACTACCCCGACCTCGGGACCCCGAGCATCCGCGACATGGAGTTCGCGGTCAGCCGCCCCGGGGCGGCGATGGCCGTCGATCGCGAGACGGTGAACGGCGTCGGCGTGGTCGAGCGCCTCGACGGCCTCAACTACCGCCAGACGGTGACCGACCGCGCCGGGCGCTGGCGGCTGACGAAGACCTACACGACCGATCCCGCGCGGCCGACCGTGGTCGTCGACGTGACCTTCGAGTCGCTCACCGGCGAGCCCTACGGCCTGCACGTGCTGCTCGATCCGCAGCTCGGCAACGACGGCCGCGACGACCGCGCCCGCACGATCGGGCGCGACCTCGTGGCGAGCGACCGCCGCGTCGCCAGCGCCCTCTCGGCGCAGCCCGCGCTGCGCGCCACCTCGAGCGGCTACGCGGGCACCAGCGAGCCGTGGTTCGACCTCCGCGACGACGGCTCGCTCGACGCGCGCTTCGACGCCCGCAAGCGCGGCAACGTGCGCCAGGCCGCCACCACGGCGCTCGACGGCGTGACCACGAAGCACCTCACCCTTGCCCTCGGCTTCGGCTCCACCACGGGCCGTGCCCGCGTGAGCGCCGCCCGCTCGCTGGCGGCCGGCTTCGCGCCGCTCGCGGCCGAGAACGCGGCCGGCTGGGCTCGCTACCGCGCCGGCCTGAAGCCGGCGCCGGCGGCCGCCGCCCCGGTGGCCGCCGCCTACGAGACGTCGCTGCTGATGCTCGCCGCGCACGACGACAAGCGCCACTCCGGCGCGGGCATCGCATCGCCCACGATGCCGTGGGGCTGGGGCCTGCTGACGATCGACACGAAGGACCTGCGCTCGGCGCCGTACCACCTCGTTTGGCCGCGCGACCTGTACCAGGTCGCCACCGCCCAGCTCGCGGCGGGCGACACCCAGGCCGCAGCCGCGCACCTCGACTTCCTGCTCCGCGAGGCACAGCAGAAGGACGGCCACTTCCCCCAGAACGTGCAGGTCGACGGCACGCCGAAGTGGACGTCGATCCAGATGGACGAGCAGGCGCTGCCGATCGTCCTCGCGTGGCAGCTGCAGCGGTTCGACCGGCCGACGTGGCTCAAGCTCCGCCGCACCGCGGACTACATCGTGCGCAAGGGCCCGGAGTCCGAGCAGGAGCGGTGGGAGAACCAGGGCGGCTGGTCGCCCGGGACGATCGCCGCCGAGATCGCGGGGCTCGTGTGCGCCGCCGACCTCGCACGGCGCAACGGCGACACCGCTCGCGCCGCCCGCTACGAGCGCACGGCCGACCGCTGGGCGGCCGGCGTCCAGAGCTGGACGGCGACGTCCAACGGCCCGTACTCGGCGCAGCCCTACTACCTGCGCATCACCAAGGACGCGAAGCCGAATCGCGGCACGCGCTACTCGATCGGCGACGGCGGTCCGGCGCGCGCGGACCAGCGCAAGGTCGTCGACCCGAGCTTCCTCGAGCTGGTGCGGCTCGGCGTCAAGCGCCACGACGACCCGGTGATCCTCAACACGCTCGGGATCGTCGACCAGCGCCTGAAGGTCGAGACCCCCAACGGCCCCTTCTGGCACCGCTTCACCTACGACGGCTACGGCGAGCGCGCGAACGGCGGTCCGTGGGAGCTCTCGAAGGAGGGTTCCGGCGTCACCTTCGGGCGGGTGTGGCCGATCTTCGCGGGCGAGCGCGGGGAGTACGAGCTGCTCGCCGGTCGGCCCGCCGGCGCCTATCTGAGCGCGGTCGCGGCGGCCGGCAACGACGGCGGAATGATCCCCGAGCAGGTGTGGGACGGGCGGCCGCCGACCGGCCCTGCGCGGTTCCCGGCCGGGGAGGGGACGTTCTCCGCGACACCGCTCGCGTGGTCGCACGCGCAGCTCGTCCGCTTGGCCTGGTCGATCGACGCCGGGGCCCCGGTCGAGCAGCCCTCGATCGTGGCGTGTCGCTACGTACGGCAGTGCCCGTAGCTGCGCTATCCTCAGATGCCGACCTCGCGCCGGTGCGGGGTTTTCCTTTGCCCGGCAGCAGCTAGACCACGACCTTCGGAGCGCGCCTCACCATGGCCCGTGGAGACGTCCGGATCGCCGTCACCCTCGCATGCGAGGAGTGCAAGCGCCGGAACTACCAGACCAATAAGTCCAAGCGGAACAACCCCGATCGCATCACCCTGCGCAAATACTGCCGGTGGTGCAGGCGTCACACGGGGCACCGCGAGACCCGTTAGGGAGCGTTTCCCGTGGCCCGCGACCGACAGCGCGCGAAGCAGCGCAGGCGCCGCCAGCCGGGCGCAGGAGGGTCGTCATCCGGCCCTGCCCGTCCGCGTCCGCGTGAGCCTGAAGTTGAGCCGCCGGCGGACACGGTCTTCCCGCAGAGGGGCGCCGTCGAGCCGGTCGAGGGAGAGTCCGTCGAGACTGATGCGGATGACCTCGAAGCCGCGGTCCAGGTTGAGCCCGCAGCCGACGAACTCGACCCGGCCGTCTACGATGAGCGCGCCGAAGCGCGTCCGGGTCGCCGGAAGCGCGGTCGGGTCCTCACGTTCCTGGGCCACGTCATCGACGAGCTGCGCCGCGTTCAGTGGCCGGACCGTCGGCACACCGGCCAGGGCACTGCGGTCACGCTGGGCTTCGTCGTCATCGCCGGCGCCTTCCTCGGGCTGATGGACGCGATCTGGAAACCACTGATAGAAGCGATTCTCTGAGAAATGTTCCGCTGGTACGTCATCAACACCTATTCCGGGCACGAGAACAAGGTCAAACAGAACCTTGAGCACCGCGTGTCGTCGCTGAACCAGCAACGCTCGGTTCGCCGCGTCGTGGTGCCGACCGAGACCGTCCAGGAGCTCAAGGACAACCAGAAGATCACGGTCGAGAAGCGGACCATGCCCGGCTACGTGCTGGTGAACATGGACCTCAACGAAGACTCGTGGGCGGTTGTCAAGGGCACGCCGGGCGTGACCGGATTCGTCGGCGCCTCCAACGAGCCGATCCCGCTCACGCAGGGCGAGGTCGACCGGTTGCTGCACAGCGGCCGCGATGTCGCGGTGCGCGCTCCGAGCCGCGCCCAGTTCTCGATCGGGGAGTCCGTCAAGGTCATCTCCGGTCCGCTGTCCGACTTCTCGGGGGAGATCTCCGAGATCAACGAGGACGCGAGCAAGCTCAAGGTCCTGGTATCCATCTTCGGCCGAGAGACTCCCGTCGAGGTCGGCTACGACCAGGTGAAGAAGATCTAATGGCTAAGAAAGTTCTGACCGTCATCAAGCTGCAGGCCCCGGGTGGCCAGGCATCGCCGGCGCCGCCGGTGGGCCCCGCGCTCGGCCAGCACGGCATCAACATCATGGAGTTCGTCAAGGCGTTCAACGCCCAGACGTCGAACGACATGGGCACGACGATCCCGGTGGAGATCACGGTCTTCGAGGACCGCTCCTTCACGTTCGTCACCAAGACGCCGCCCGCTGCCGTGCTGATCCGTCAGGCGATCGGCATCGAGAAGGGGTCCGGCGAGCCCAACCGCAACAAGGTCGGGACGATCTCCAAGGACCAGGTTCGCCAGATCGCCGAGAAGAAGCTGCCCGACCTGAACGCGCACGACGTCGATCAGGCGGCGAAGATCATCGAGGGCACCGCGCGCTCGATGGGGGTGGAGGTGGTGGCGTAATGGCTCGTCACGGGCGCAAGTACCTCGAGTCGCGGGAGAAGGTCGACCGCGAGCGCGAGTACCTGCCGCACGAGGCCGTACGGCTGGTCAAGGAGACGACGCACGCGAAGTTCGACGAGACCGTCGAGCTCCACGTCCGCACCGGCCTCAACGTCCGCCACGCGGACGAGCAGCTGCGCGGCACGATCGCGCTGCCGCACGGGCTCGGCAAGGACGTGAAGATCGCCGTCTTCGCCAAGGGCGACAAGGCACGCGAGGCTGAGGAGGCCGGCGCCGACTACGTGGGTGCCGAGGACCTCGCCGAGCGGATCCAGAACGAGAACTTCACCGACTTCGACGTCGCCATCGCCACGCCGGACATGATGCCGGTGGTCGGCCGCCTCGGTCGCATCCTCGGCCCGCAGGGCAAGATGCCGAACCCGAAGGTCGGGACCGTGACGATGGACGTGCGCAAGGCCGTCGAGGAGTCCAAGGCCGGCAAGGTCGAGTACCGCACCGACCGCACGGCGATCGTCCACATGATGATCGGCAAGACCTCGTTCCCCGACGAGCACCTGCTCGAGAACTACCAGGCGATCCTCGAGGAGCTGATCCGCGCCAAGCCGTCCGCTGCCAAGGGCCGCTACCTGCGCTCGGTCGTGCTCACCGCGACGATGGGTCCCGGCATCAAGGTCGACCCGTCAAGGACTCGTGACCTAGTTGTTGAAGCGGAGGCTGTCCCCGCCTAAGAGCGCTGACAGCTCCGTTCCACCACAGACCCCCGGCAGGCGGCAACGTCGCCAGAAGCCCGGGACAGGAGGAACCGCTTGAACCGAGAACAGAAAGCCGCGGTCATCGACGAGGTGGCCGCCCAGATCAGCGGGTCGGAGGCCGTCTTCGTCGTCGACTATCGCGGCATCTCCGTGCCGCAGGCCGCCGAGCTGCGTGGGACGCTCCGGGACGCGGACGCCCGCTTCCGGGTCGTCAAGAACACGCTCACGGAGCGGTCGGCCGACAAGGCCGGTGCCGAGCCGCTGAAGGCGTTCCTCGAGGGCCCGACCGCGATGACCTTCGTGAGCGGCGACGCCGCCGCGGCCGCCAAGGCGTTGTCGGACTTCCGCCGCAAGAGCGGCGGCACGCTGCTCGAGTTCAAGGGCGGCTGGATGAACGGCGAGATCCTCGGGGCACCGGAGATCGAGTCGATTGCCAGGCTGCCGTCGCGCGACGTGCTGTACGGCCGTCTCGTCGGCATGGTCGCCTCGCCGATCTCCGGCCTGGTGACGAGCCTGAACGGCCTGATCAGCGGCCTCGGCCGTCAGCTGTCGCAGATCGTCGACCAGGGCCTGATCGGCGGCGACGCACCCGCGCCTGTGGCCGAGCCCGAGCCCGAGCCCGCGCCTGAGCCGGAGGCCGCGCCTGCGGCTGAGGCTGAGCCCGCGGCGCAGGCCGAGGCCGAGCCCGCGGCGGAAGCCGCACCCGAGCCGGAGCCCGAGGCCCCGGCCGAAGAAACCCCCACTTCCGAAACCCAGGAGGACTAAGAACATGGCAGCCAGCACTGAAGAGTGGATCGACGAGCTCAAGTCGATCTCCGTGCTCGAGCTCTCCGAGCGCATCAAGGCGCTCGAGGAGGCGTTCGGCGTGTCGGCGACCGCGGTCGCCGCGGCGGCGCCCGCCGGTGGCGGCGGTGGCGGCGACGCCGCTGAGGAAGAAGAGGAGCAGACCGCGTTCAACGTCGTCCTGCTCGGCGCCGGCGAGAAGAAGATCCAGGTCATCAAGGTCGTCCGCGCAGCGACCGGCCTCGGCCTCAAGGAGGCCAAGGCGCTCGTCGACGAGGCCCCCGGCCCCGTCAAGGAGGGCATCGAGAAGGACGACGCCGAGAAGCTCAAGTCTGAGCTCGAGGAGGCCGGCGCCTCCGTCGAGATCAAGTAGAGCTCCATGTAATGTCGCCGAAGGCAAGCGCGTCAGCGATTGCCTGGCAGGCGAAACCTGTTTCCCGAGGGGCGGCCAACTTGGCCGCCCTTCGTCGTTAACGGGAATACGCCGCGGCGGATAGCGTTCCGGATGCAAGACCGCGAGTGCAGGAGCGCCTCCATGCCCAACACGATCGTTCTCGGCGCCGGCCCCATCGGCTTAGCCGCCGGGATGATGCTCGCCCGCGACGGGCATAGCGTCACCATCCTCGAGCGCGACCCGGCGCCCGTCCCCGACAGCCCTGAGGCGGCGTGGGAGCAGTGGGACCGCAACGGCGTGGCGCAGTTCCGCCAAGCGCACTTCATCCAGGCGCGCGGGCGGCATGTGCTCGACGCCGAGCTCCCCGACGTGCAACGCGCGCTCGAGCAGGCGGGCGCGCTGCGACTCGATCCGCTCGTGCGGATGCCGCCCTCGATCACGGACCGGGCCCCGCGGCCCGACGACGAGAGGCTCGTGACCTGGACCGCCCGCCGGCCCACGTTCGAGCAGGTGTTCGGGCGCGCGGCCGAGTCCGAGGACGGATTGGAGGTCCGGCGCGGCGTGTCGGTCACCGAGCTCGAGACGAGTCGGACCGACGGCCACCTCCGCGTCACGGGCGTGCGAGATGCCAATGGCGAGCGACTCGCCGCCGACCTCGTTGTGGACGCGATGGGCCGGCAGTCGGCCCTGCCGAAGCTGCTCGCCGCGGCCGGCAGCGACCCGGTCCACGAGGAGGCCGAGGACTGCGGCTTCCTCTACTACACCCGGTTCTTCCGCTCCGCCGACGGCACGCTGCCCGAGATACGCAGCGCGCCGCTCAGCCACCTCGGCTCGTTCTCGATCCTCACGCTCCCGGCGGACGCGGGCGTGTGGTCGGTCACGCTCTATGGATCGTCACGCGACCAGCCGCTGAAGAAGCTGCGCGAGGAGTCCCGCTGGACGGCGCTCGTGCGGGTGTGCCCGCTGCATGCGCACTGGCTCGACGGCGAGCCGATCACCGGGATCCTCCCGATGGGCGGCGTCATCGACCGCTACCGCCGGTTCGCCGGCAACGGCGCGGGGCCCGTCGCCGGAGTAGCCAGCGTCGGCGACGCCTGGGCGTGCACGAACCCGTCGCTCGGGCGCGGCATCGCCCTCGGGCTCTCCCACGCGGCGCTGCTGCGCGCCGTCGTCCGCGAGCACGGCGACGACCCCGAGACGTTCGCGCGCGCGTGGGATGAGGCGACCGAGCGCGAGCTGACGCCGTGGTACCGCGCGACGGTCGCGGTCGATCGCGCGCGGCTCGCGGAGATCGACGCGATCCGTACCGGCGCCGTCACCCAGGCCCCGCCGGACGACGTCGCCGCGCGCGTGCGTGCGGCATTACCCGTCGCTGCGATCCGCGACCCGGAGGTCTTTCGCGCGAGTCTGGAGATCTCGGGCTGCCTGACGTTTCCACAGGAGGTGTTCGCGCGGCCCGGGCTCCCGCAGCGGGTACTCGAAGCCGCCGGCGACGAGGGGGCGCTGCCGGCCCCGAGTCGCGAGGAGGTGCTGCAGCTCGTCACAATGCCGTGATGGCGTCGTACTCGGTCAACGAACGGGGCGTGGCGCGCGCCCGCCAGCTGATCGAGGCGCGCCAGTACGTGCTCGACAGCGACTGGGGGGAGTCGCAGCCGCGCGCCGAGGCCGAGAACGCGTTCCTGAAGTCGCACTCGTGGGACGAGTACGCCGAGTGGCATCTCGGGCTCACCGACGGGGCCAACGACGAGACGAAGGCCAGGTACGCGTTCGTCTACGGCGACTTCCGCCGGATCCACCGGATGGGCCTGATCGCGTGTCTCTATCGGGCCGCCGAATGGCGCCACAAGGACGTCGAGCTCGCCGCGCACGAGCTGCTCCAGCTGCTCGACAGCACGAGCGCGTGAACCTGCCGCCGTTCGCGGCCTGGCAGCACCGCGACGCGCGCGACGGCTTCGAGGTCGTGTTCTTTGACGACTGCGACGACCGCATCAGCATCGAGGGACACACGGCCGCGGTCGAGGAGGGCGAGCCGTTTGCGGTCCGGTACGCGATCGAGCTCGACCGCCACTGGCGCACGCGCTCGGCGCAGGTGAGCGGCCAGTCGTCCCAAGGGACCCGGTCCGTGCGGCTCGAGGCCGACGGCGACGGCCGCTGGCGCGTCGACGGCCGCGCGGCCCCGCAGCTCGACGGATGCCTCGACGTCGACCTCGAGTCCTCGTCGCTGACCAACGCGTTCCCGGTCAACCGGCTGCGCCTGGAGCCGGGCGATCGCGCGGACGCGCCGGCCGCGTACGTGCGTGCGCTCGACCTCGCCGTCGAGCGCCTCGAGCAGGGCTACGTGCGCATCGACGACGGCACCGGCGGCGGGCGCTACGACTACACCTCGCCCGCGTTCGACTTCCGCTGCGAGCTCGTCTACGACGCGGCCGGACTCGTCCTCGACTACCCCGGGATCGCCTCGCGGGAGGCCTAGAGTTAACGCAGCGTGACCGACGATCACGGCAGATCTCCCGCCGAGCGGTTCGTGGCCGAGAGCCTCGAGGACCCGAGGAGCGCCGGCCGGCCGTTCTCCGACCGGGCACGGCTGACGCGGCGGTCGTTGGAGGATTACCTCAAGGCCGGCATGCGGCCGCGCTGGATGGAGCGGCTGATCGAGATCGAGCGCGGGATGGCGCGTGAGCGCGAGCGCCTCGCCGAGGTCTACGCGTTGCTGCACGAGGAGTGCGGCGACGACCGGCCGCGGTTCTCCCAGCGCTGGCGCGCGGTCGCGCGCTCGTGGCCGTTCGAGGATCTCAACGAGCTGATCCGGACCCACAACGAGTGGTATCCGGTCGAGCGCGATCTCCCGATGGACCTGCGCACGCGCGACTACGTGCTCATCAACGGCCGCTCATACCGCCGGCCCGAGCTCGGGCCGGCGTGGGTGTTGGAGCACTTCCCGGCACGCTAGGCACCCACGCGCGCCCGCGCGCGCGAGGCAATGAAAAAGGGCGGCCATCCGGCCGCCCCTTTTCATGTTCCCTCGGGTGACCCGCGAGCGGATCGTCAGTTGCCGGTCCTGCACCGGCGTGAACTGCCGGGAGCGGTACGGGCGTACGGACCTGCTCCGGCGTGGCTGCTCAACTTCTCCTCGCCGCGGCAAGGTACCCAGTGGTCAGGACCCCGACAATCCCCCGGACGGGGTAATTGTGATTTTGCCCCCTGTTCAAACCAAAAACCGGGGAATTGGACGCTTGTTCGACTTTGGAAGTCGGCCGAACCGGCTTAGGTTGCTTTCGGTCACAGCTTGCGCTCCGGGGGAACGGACACGAGGACTGCAGCACCAGGTCAGGGAAGGCCAGCCGCGCAGGCACGACGGAGGGGAACACGGGATAGGTTCGGGCGCTCGCCGGCAGG
>CAWBVZ010000012.1:0-1389000 GCA_963792385.1 uncultured Solirubrobacteraceae bacterium
TCGGCACGGGCGCTGTTGGGAGTCGCCTTCTCGGCGGACTACGCCTGTTCCGCTACGAGGTCCGCTGCTGGCGCGGCGGAACGATCGCGACCTCGGCGAGGCGGTCGGCGCGCCCAGCCGGCTCAGCGCCGATCCGCGCGTCGCCCGGCGGCTGCTCGATCTCGTCGGGAGCGTCCCCAGGCCCGCCTGGGGACGCGACGAGCTGAAGGCCGGCGAGATGTGGAACTCGAACTCCGTGATCGCCTGGCTGATCGCCACCGCGGGTTTGCCAACGGACATCGTTCGACCGCCACCGCGCGGTCGCGCCCCAGGGTGGGACTCAGGCCTCGAGGTGGCTAGGCGCGGCGGTAGCGGACGTAGACGACGCGGGACCCGAACGTCCGCGTCTCGACCAGCTCCAGGTCGATCTGCTCGTCCAGCGCCGGGAAGAACGGCGTGCCCCCTCCCACGATCACCGGATTGATGAAGAGCTGGTACTCGTCGATCAGGCCCAGCTTGATGAAGCTCGCGGCCAGGCCGGCACCGCCGACGGCGATGTCCTTACCCGGCTGCTGCTTCAGCGCGGCGACCTCCTCGGCGATCCCGCCCGTGGCCAGCCGGGTATTGCCCTCGACCGTCTCGAGCGTGTTCGAGACCACGATCTTCGGCAGCGCCTGCCAGATGCGCGCGAACTCGAGGATGTGCTCGGGCGCCGACGGCTCCTGGTCGGCGGTCTCCCAGTAGACCATCGTCTCGTACAGCCGCCGCCCGAGGAAGTGCGCGCCCAGGTCCCGGACCCGCTCGTTGTGGAACCGATGCAGCTCGTCGTCCGGGGCCGACCAGTCGAACGTGCCGTCCGGGCCGGCGATGTAGCCGTCCAGCGACGGGTTCATCGAATAGATCACCTTCCGCATCACCGTCTCTTACCATGCCGCACGCGTGATCACCTGCCACGTGCGCTACGAGATCGACCCGTCTGCGCTCGAGGCGTTCGAGCGCTTCGCCCGCGCGTGGATGGAGCTCGTCGAGCGCCACGGCGGGATCCACCATGGGTACTTCCTGCCCGCCGAGGGAGCGAGCGACATCGCCTACGCGCTCTTCAGCTTCCCGAGCCTGGCCGACTACCGAGCGCTACCGCGAGCGCTTCGGCGTCGACCCGGACTTCATCGAGGCCGATCGGATTCGCGATGAGTCCGGCTGCGTGCTCCGTTACGAGCGCAGCTTCCTCCGCCCGCTGTTGCCGTACCGAACATAAACGGGGTCAGACCCCTGTTCGGGCACCCTAACGGGGTCTGACCCCTGTTCGGGAGCCCTAACGGGGTCTGACCCCTCTTTAGGTTGCGTAGGCCTCGACGCCGCCGACCAGCGTGCGCATCACGTGCAGGCGGTCGTCGAGGACGGTGATGTCGGCCGGGCCTCCCGGGGCGAGGGTGCCGAGGCCGGGGCGGCCGAGGAGGCCTGCCGGTGCCGTCGTGGCCGCGTGGACGGCCTCGGCGGTGGGGGCGCCGAGCGCCGCGAGCTCGCGGACCGCGCGGTCCATCGTCACGATGCTGCCCGCGAGCGTGCCGTCGGCGAGCCGGCAGGCGCCGTCCGCGACGTGCACCTCGCGGTCGCCGAGCTGGAACGTCCCGTCGCCGCAGCCGGCGGCCGCGATCGCGTCGGTGATCAGGCAGAAGCGCTCGCGCGCGGCCAGGTGCGCGCTCGCGGCGGTCTCGGGCGCAAGGTGGACGCCGTCGACGATCGTCGTGACGGTCACGTCGGGCCGGATGAGCGCGACGCCGGCCGGGCCCGGATCGCGCGGCTTGAAGCGGCGGTGGGCGTTGTGGATGTGCGTCAGCGCGCGGGCGCCGCGCTCGAACGCGGCGTGGGCCGTGGCGGCGTCGGCGTCCGTGTGGCCGATGTGCACGACCACGCCGCGCGCCGCGAGCGCGGTGACCAGGTCGAGGCCGCCGGGCAGCTCCGGCGCCACCGTCATCGTCGTCACCGGGCCGATCGCGCGCAGCTCGTCGGCCAGCGCGAGGTCGGGCGCGCGCAGGTGCTCGGGCGGGTGGGCGCCCGGCCAGCTGGGGGAGAGGAACGGGCCCTCGAGGTGCGCGCCGAGCCGCCGCGGCCCGCCCTCCGGCGCCGCGGCGAGGGCGCGAAGCGCGGCCCGGTAGGCGTCCGGCGGCGCGCTGATGAAGGTCGGCAGGTACGCGGTCACGCCGGTGGCGGCGAGCGCCTCGCCCGCGCGCGCGTAGTCCGCCGGCTCCGCCGCGAGGAAGTCGACGCCCGCGAAGCCGTTGACCTGCACGTCGACGAAGCCCGGCACGGCCAGCCCGTTATCGCCCCCGCCCGCCACGCCCACGGCCTCGACCCGGCCGTCCTCGATCGTCACGTCGCCGGCCACCACGGTGCCGGCCACCAGCGCGGCCGCGACGCCGAGCCTCATCGGCCTGTGGCCGCCGGCACCGGCGCCTCGGCGGCCCACAGCGCGGCGCCGACGGCACCCGCATGCGAGCCGAGCTCGGCCGCGACGACCGCGATCCGGTCGACCGGCGCGACGCACGCACGGCGCCGGACCTCCTCGCGCAACGGGCCGAGCAGGAGCTCACCGGCGTCGGCCACGCCGCCCCCGACCACGACGCGCTCGGGCCACAGCAGCACGATCGCTCCGGCCAGCACGCGCCCCACGTACTCGCCCGCGCGGGCGAACGCGTCGATCGCCACGGCGTCCCCGGCACGCGCCGCGTCGGCGGCGGTCTCCACGCTCTCCTGACCGGCAGCGGCGGCGATCGAATCAGCGCTCGCCATCCGATCGAGGCAGCCGCGGTTCCCGCAGCCGCACAGCGGGCCGTCGGGGTCCACGGTCGTGTGGCCGATCTCCCCGGCGTGGCCGAGCCCGAGGTGCACGCGCCCGCCGATCACGACCCCGCCGCCGACGCCGGTGCCGAGCGCGACGCACACAAGGTCGCGCGCGCCACGGCCCGCGCCCAGGCGCAGCTCCGCCAGCGTCAGCGCGCGAACGTCGTTCACGAGCGTGACCGGCAGGCCGAGCCGCTCGCCCACCGGCCCGGCGATCGCGCGGCCGGCCCAATCGCCGCGCAGGTTCGGCAGCAGCACGCCGGTCCCGCGCTCGGCGTCGAAGTGGCCCGGCAGGGCAAGCCCGGCGGTCGCCGGCACGCCGAGTGGCTCGGCGACGGCCTGGCCCAGCAGCGCGACCCGCTCGAGCACCGCATGCGGCCCGTCGACGGCGCCGTTCGGGGTCGTCGCGGTCGCGAGCACGCGCAGCGCCTCGCCGTCGCGCTCCACCACCGCGCACTTGACGTTCGTGCCGCCCAGGTCGAGCCCGACGTGCAGGCTCACTTCGCTGTCCAGCCTCCGTCCACGGTCAGCACGGTACCGGTGACGAAGCGCGCGCTCGCGAGGTAAAGGGTCGCTTCGGCCACGTCGGACGGCGCACCGAAGTCGCCGGTCAGCGGCTGCAGGTCGGCGAGCCGCGCGCGGATCGCCGGGTCGGCCTGCGCGCGCGTGCTCATCCCGGTCGCGATCAATCCCGGGCAGACGACGTTGCAGCGGATGCCGTCGGCCGCGTAGGTCGCGGCCATCGCGCGCGTGAGCGAGATCACCGCGCCCTTGCTCGCCGCGTAGGCGTGGGTCGCGAAGTCGCGGTCGCCGCCCACGAGGCCGAGCACGGACGAGACGGTCACGATCGCCCCGCCGCCGCCCGCCCGCAGCACCGGCACGGCGTGGCGGCAGACCAGGAACACGCTGCGCAGGTTGAGGTCCAGCGTGGCGTCCCAGCCGGCCTCGCTGCACTCGTCGACCGGTCCGTCGCCGAACGAGCGCCCGGACCCGCCGTGGGCACACACGACCGCGTCCAGCCGGCCGAACCGCTCGACCGCGGCGGCGACCGCTCCGGCCGCCTCGCCGGCGTCCGAGAGCTCGGCCTGATGGCGCTCGCCGACGGGCACGCCGCCGACGTCGCGATCGACCGCGAGCACCGCGTACCCGGCCGCTGCGAACACCGTCGCGACGGCGCCGCCGATGCCTCCGCCGGCGCCCGTGACGAGCGCGACAGGGCGCGCTCCGCGCGCAGGCTCCGAGGTTCGCTCCACCCTTGACATCCCTCCGGTCGCGCCTCTAGGTTGCAACCTGTCTACACAACTAGACCGATGCCCCACGGACATCATCAACCAGTCAACCTCGGCCTGCTCGGCTCGGGCTTCGTCGCCGAGTTCTACATGGACGGGCTGAGGGACGTCCCCGGCGCGCACGTCGTCGCCAACTACTCCCGCAGCGCAGAGCGCGCGGACGCGTTCGGCAACCGCCACGACATCCCGCACCAGTACACGGACGTCGAGGCGCTGTGCGCCGACGACGAGGTCCAGATCGTCGTCGTCGCGCTCCCGAACCACATGCACCTGGACGCGATCCGCGTCGCCGCGGCGCACCGGCAAGGCGATCATCTGCACGAAGCCGCTCGCCCGCAACGCGACGGAGGCGGCGGAGATCGTCCGGATCGTCAAGGACGCCGGCGTGATGCACGGCTACGCCGAGACCGAGGTGTTCGCGCCGAACGTGATGAAGGCGCGGCAGATGATCGAGGACGGGGCGATCGGCGACGTGCTCTCCGTCCGCGCCCGTGAGGCGCACTCGGGCCCGCACGCCCCGCACTTCTGGGACGCCGAGACGGCCGGCGGCGGCTCGCTGCTCGACATGGGCTGCCACACGATCGAGGCGGCGCGCTACTTCTTCGGCAAGGACGTCCCCCCGACCGAGGCGTTCGCGTGGGGCGCCACGCTCAGCCACGCCGACAAGACCACGGGCGAGGACAACGCGGTCGCGCTGATCAAGTTCGCGAACGGCGGCATCTCGATCACCGAGGCCTCGTGGTCCATGAAGGGCGGCATGGAGCTGCGCAACGAGATCACCGGCAGCGGCGGCCGGCTCGTGACCGACTCGACCGCGACGCCCGTGCACGGCTTCATCACCACCCCGGCCGGCTACCTGATGGAGAAGGCCGACACCGACGTCGGCTGGGTCTATCCGATCCCCGACGAGGCGCGCGTCTACGGCTACATGGAGGAGATGCGCCACTTCGTCGAGTGCTTCCGCACCGGCGCCGAGCCGCGCGAGACGTTCGTCGACGGTTACATCGTCAACTGCGTGCTCGACGCCTGCTACCGGTCGATGAAGAGCGGCCGCTGGGAACCGATCGAGGTCGACGCCGAGCTCGCTCCGGGCTTCGCGCCTGCGGCGGTGGCCGGATGACGCCGACCGCGACGGCGCGCTACATCGACCTCGCCCGCGAACTGCTCGACCGCGTCGCCGACCAGGACGCCGAGCTCGACCGCGCCGCCGAGATCTGCGCCGACGCGATCGGCGGCGACGGCATGGTGCACCTGTTCGGGACCGGCCACTCGCGGATCGCCGTCGAGGAGATGTTCCCGCGCTACGGCTCGTATCCCGGCTTTCATCCCATCGTCGAGCTGTCGATGACGTTCCACACGCAGGTGGTGGGCGCCAACGGGCAGCGACAGGCGATGTTCATCGAGCGCACGGAAGGTCTGGGAGAGGTCATCCTGCGCAACTTCGACCTCCGGCCGCCCGACGCGATGATGGTGTTCAGCGCCGGTGGGCTCGGAGCAGTGCCGATCGAGGTCGCGCGCGGCGCGCGAGAGCGCGGTCTCGCGGTGATTGCCATCACCTCGGTTGCGGCGACCGAGGCGGGGGAGAGCACGCACTCGTCGGGATCGCGCCTGCGCGACCACGCCGACGTGTTGCTCGACCTCTGCACGCCCCCGGCGGACGCCCTCGTGACGATCGACGGCCTGGACACCCCGGTTGGCCCGGGCTCGACGATCGCCGCCGTGGCGCTCGCCAACGAAGTGAAGGTTCGCACCGCGGACAAGCTCGTGGAACGGGGCTCCATGCCCCCGGTCCTGACGAGCGCCGCGGTGGTGGGTGCCGATGAGTCGCGGCGGTTGTTCGACGCGGCCTACGCGGAGCACGCTCGCCGTGCAGCACGGGTGCTGGAGGGTGCCCGATGAGTAGGTGGTCTCTCACGTTCTGTCACATCCAAGGAGGAGGGTCTTCGTCCCTATGAAGCTCCGGGCTCGTCCCATCGCATTGCTCTTGCTCTTGATCGGCGTACTCGCGGTCGTCGCCGCGGGTTGCGGCGACGACGACAGTGGCGGCGGCAGCGCCAGTGGCGGCGGCGGCGACGCCGAGAAGAAGATGTACAAGATCGGCGTCAGCAACACGCTCGTCGGCAACGGCTGGCGCGAGGAGATGATCTGCTCCGTCAAGGCGCAGGCGCTCGCCTCCGGCCAGGTCGACGAGGTTCTCGTCCACAACGTCAACGGCGACGCCAGCGCGCAGATCGCCGGCATGCGCAACCTGATCTCTTCGGGTGCGAACGCGATCATCGTCAATCCGGCCGACCGTGAGGCGCTGAACCCGGTCATCAAGGAGGCCGACGCTCGCGGCATCAAGGTCGTGGCCGTCGACCAGGCCGTGACGGCTCCCGAGGCCTACGTCGCCACCAACGACCAGGTGGCCTACGGCAAGCTCGGCGCGGAGTACCTCGTGAAGGCGCTCGGCGGCAAGGGCAACATCGTTGAGATGCGCGGCATCAGCGGCGTCCCGGCCGACGATGACCGCCACAAGGGGTTCAAGGAGGTCATCGACCAGAACCCGGGGATGAAGATCGTCAAGGAGACGTTCACCGACTGGTCGTTCGCGCCGGCCGGTAAGCAGGCGAACGACATCCTGAACTCGAACACGAAGGTCGACGGCATCTGGACGTCCGGCATCGACTACGTGGTCGTCGACGCGCTGAAGAAGGCCGGCCAGGACAAGGTGCCGGTCATCGGGGCCGACAACAACAAGTTCCTGGAGCAGCTCCAGGACGGCGCCGCGGGCGCCGCGGTGACGAACCCGGCCGCGATCGGCGGCGTCGGCACCGCGATCGCGCTCGACGCCCTCAACGGCAAGAACCCGGAGAAGGTCACCACGCTCACGCCTGAGGTGTGGGACATGGAGGCCACCGCGGACAAGATCAAGGAGTTCTACGACCCCAAGCTCCCGCCGACGTACTCGAGCCAGATGATCGTGGAGCCCTACACGACGTACACCAAGGACCAGCTCACGGGCTGCGAGGCCCCGTAGGCACGAAGGAAGCCGCATCGATCCGGGCGCGAGCGTTAGTCTCGCGCCCGGGTCAGGGCTATGTCTCTTCTTGAAGTACACAACGTCGCCAAGCGCTACGGCCCAGTCGTCGCGCTCAAGTCGGCCGATCTCGTCGTCGAACCCGGCGAGATCCACGCGCTGCTCGGCGCCAATGGCGCCGGCAAGAGCACGCTCGTCAAGATCCTGACCGGCGTCATCCGCCACGACTCCGGCACGATCACCGTCAACGACAAGGCGGTCCGGATCGGTTCGCCCGAGGGCGCGCGCAAGGTCGGCTTCGCACCCGTCTTCCAGGATCCGGCGATGCTGGCGGACCTCACGGTCTCGCAGAACCTTCAGCTGACGCGCACCGACATCGCGGCCACCCGCGAGTGGCTCGCCCGCATGGAGCTGACCGTCGATCTCACCGAGATGACCGGCGAGCTGCCGCTGCCGACGCTGCGCATGCTCGATCTCGCCCGCGCGCTCGCGCATGATCCTCAGCTGCTCCTGCTCGACGAGATCACCGCCGCGCTGCCCTCTGACCTCGCCGAGAAGGTCTTCACGGTCATGCGCGAGTGGCGCGACCGTGGTCGCTCGGTGCTGTTCATCACGCACCGCCTCGCCGAGGTGACCGCGACGTGCGACCGCGCCACCGTCCTGCGCGACGGCGGCACGGTCGGCACGCTGGTCCCGCGCAGCGGCGAGGAGGAGAAGATCGTCGAGCTGATGCTGGGCGAGAGCCGCACCAAGATCGCCGCGTCGATCGAGGCCGAGACGCGCGACTCAGAGGGCGCTGTCGCCGCGGCGACGGCACCCCTCGCGGCTGCCGGCGAGTCGCAGCTCGAGGTGCGCAACCTCGTCGTCGGCGATGACGAGGGCGGCGTGTCGTTCGATCTGCGCGCCGGCGAGATCCTCGGAGTGGCGGCGCTCGAGGGGCAGGGCCAGGACCTGCTGTTCGACTACCTGGCCGGCGAGCGGCGGCCGTCGGGCAGCGGCGAGATGCTCGTCGCCGGCAAGCCGTTCAGCCCGCGCCACCCGTATGAGGCGATCCGCGCGGGCGTCGTGCTCGTGCCGGCCGACCGCGTGCTCGCGCTGCTGCCGCAGCGGCCGATCCGCGAGAACATCGCTGCGCCGCTCTACAACCGCATCCCGCGCTGGGGGCCGATCAACCGCGGCGACGAGAGCCGGCGCGTGCAGGGCGCGATCGACAAGCTCTCGATCGACACGCGTGCGCAGCGACAGGCGCGTCGGCTGTCCGGCGGCAACCAGCAGAAGTTGACGATCGCGCGCTGGCTCGCGGCCGGCTTCACGACGATGCTGTGCTTCGACCCGACACGCGGCATCGACGTCGGCACCAAGCGCCAGATCTACGCGCTGCTGCGTGAGTTGGCCGAGAACGGCGCCGCGATCCTGCTGTTCACCTCCGAACTGCCGGAGATCCAGCTCGTCTGCGATCGCACGATCGTCGTGTACCGCGGCGCCGTGACCGCCGAGATGCCCGCGTCGGAGGCCGACGAGGCGGCGCTGCTGAAGGCGGCGCACGGCCTGACCAAGCTGGAGGAGGCGGCATGACGACGGTCGACGACGCCACCTCCCTGCCCGGCCGCTGGCGCCGCGTGGACGGCGGCCGTGTCGCCCGCCGCCACGGCTGGACGATCGGCGTCTACGTCCTGCTGGTGCTGCTGATCATCGGCTACATCCTGGCGCTGGCGCCGGTCGCGTTCACGTCGTTCGACCTCAAGACGATCGTCATCGGTGCACTCCCGCTCGCCTTCGCCGCGATGGCGCAGTCGGTGATCGTCATCTCGGGCGGGATCGACCTCTCGCTCGGTGTGATCGTCGCTGTCATCAACGTGCTGGCCGCCTCGCTGATGGAGACGGCGAGCTTCGCGACGACGCTGCTGATCGCGGTCGGTCTGATGGTCGTCGGCGTGGTGATCGGCTGCATCAACGGCACGCTGATCGTCCTCAGCGGCGTGCCCGACATCGTCGTCACGCTCGCGATGTCCTTCGTCTGGGGCGGGGTCGCGCTGCTGATCATGCGCACGCCCGGAGGCGGGGCGCCGCTCGACTTCCAGGCGCTCGGCACCGGCACGTTCTTCTCGGCCTGGTTCCCCGCGGGTGCCGTGGTCATCGGGCTCGTGCTGCTGCTCGTCTGGATGCCGATCCGCTGGCGTCGGCCCGGCTTCGCGATCTACGCGATCGGCTCCAATCGCGACCGGTCGTACCTCTCCGGCGTGAACGTCGCCCGCACACGCGTGCTCGCGTACGCGATCGGCGGCTTCTTCGCCGCGATGGGCGGCCTCGCCGCGACGGCCAGCACCGGCATCGGCACACCGTACGCGGGCAACTTCATCACGCTGAACTCGGTCGCCGCGGTCGTGCTCGGCGGTGTGAGCTTGGCGGGCGGGAAAGGCGGGCTGGTCGGCCCGGTCGCCGCCGCGTTCTGCCTCACGCTCGTCCCGTCGATCATGGTCTTCCAGGGCATCGACCCGAACTACGGCCAGGTGATCCAGGGCGCGCTGATCGTCGTCGTGGTCATGCTCGGCGGCCTGCTGCTGATCCGGGAGCGCCGATGAGCACCGCTACGACCACGCCGGACGAGCAGCTCGGGCCGCGGCGGAACCGCGTTCAGGCGGGCGCAGAGTGGGTGATCGATCGCCCGCTGATCATGCTCTCGGTGATCCTCGTGCTGCTGCTGATCGCGTCCGAGATCGTCTCGCCGGGCTACCTCTCCGACAACCGCATGGGCACGATCCTGCAGTTCGCGGCGCCACTCGCGTTCCTCGCCGCCGGCCAGACGCTCGTGATGCTGACCGCAGGTATCGACCTGTCGGTCGCGGCCACGGCCACGGCGGCGGCGTACATCATGGCCGGCCAGGCGTCGCGCGGCACTACCACGGCGGTGGCGATCGCGATCCTCGTCGGCCTGGTCGTCGGCCTCATCAACGGCATCGGCGTCGGCGTCTTCCGCGTCAACCCGCTGATCATGACGCTCGGCATGGCGAGCATCGTCAGCGGCTATCTGACCGTGTCGGCGCAATCGTTCGTGACCGGCGTGCCGCTCGTGCCCGACTTCGTCCGCGAGCTCGCGGTCGGCAACCTGATCGGCGTGGCGATCCCGAAGTCGCTCGTCCTCTGGGTCCCGGTCGCCGCATTGATCCTGCTCGGCCTGCGCTATTCCGGCTACGGGCGGATGCTGTACGCCGTCGGCGACAACCCGATGGCGTGTCGGCTGGCGGGCGTGCGCGTGTGGCAGGTTCTGCTCGTCACGTACGTGCTGTGCTCGATCTTGTCCGCGATCGGCGGCGTGCTCTACGTAGGCGTCATCAACGCGGCCGACCTGCAGCTCGTCTCGCCCTACCTCCTGCCGTCGGTGGCGGCCGTGGTGATCGGCGGTACGTCGATCTTCGGCGGTGTCGGCGGCTACTCGGGCACGATCCTCGGCGTGATCATCCTCGTCGTCCTCGACTCGCTGCTGACGCTGCTCGACGCGTCGCAGGCCTACAAGCAGATCATCTACGGGCTGATCATCCTCGGCCTGGCGTGGCTGTACGCCACGTCGACCAAGCGCGTTTGATGGCCGATCGCACGACCCCCGCGGCCGCCTGGACGCGGCTCGCGGCGCAGGATCGGCACCCGCCGAAGAGGCCCGTGGCTCTGCCACTGTTCCCCTTCGCCGGGCACCGCCCTGCATCCACGATCCACGGCCATGCGGCCACGCGGGCCGCACGATCGACCATCTAGTGCCGCACGCGCCCGTCGAGACGACGGTGATCGGCTCGTACCCCTTCCCCGGGTGGCTGGAGCTGTGCGCGAGCCGCAGCTCGGAGCTGGGTCCGGATGACGCCGACGAGGCCGCGCGCGACGCCACGCTGGTGGCGATCATGGACCAGGTGCGGGCCGGGCTGGATGTGATCAGCGACGGTGAGCAGGGGCGGTTCGACTTCAACCTCTCGTTCTACGCGTACCTGGAGGGGCTCGAGCTGGAGGACGCGCCGCGCCGCCGCTGGGGTCCGCCCGCGCACGACCAGCGCGGCAAGCACCGGCTCACCGGCGAGCTCCGCGCGCCGCGCGGGCTCGGCGCCGTCGCGGAGTTCGAGCGGCTGCGCGAGCTGGCGCCAACCGGCCCGGCGCTCAAGGCGAGCGTGCCCGGCCCGTACACGCTGGCGGGCCGGATCGACCACCCGGACCGGTGGGCGGTGACCGAGATGCTGATCCCGATCGTGGCGCGCGAGCTCGAGGCGCTGGTGGATGCCGGCTGCGAGCGGCTGACCCTCGACGAGCCGTCGATGTCCTGTTACGCATGGCGCGAGGACCCGGAGCGGCTGGTGGACGTGTTCAACCGCACGGTCGCGGGCGTGAAGGGGCGCGTCTATCTCGGCACGCACCTGTGCTTCGGCAACTTCAAGGGCCGCGCCGTCGGCCGCCGCCGGTACGCGCCGATGTTCCCGGCGTTCCTGGCGATGGACGCCGACGAGCTGCACCTCGAGATGGCCTCGCGCGAGTTCGCCGAGCTCGAAGTGATCGAGCAGGTCGTGGCCGTCGGGAAGGACGTCGGCGTCGGCGTGATCGACGTCAAGTCCTACTACGTCGAGTCGCCCGAGGACGTCGAGGAGCGCGTGCGCGCGTGTCTGCGGCACGCGCCGGCCGAGCGGCTCAGCGTCTCGCCCGACTGCGGGCTCTCCCAGACCGCTCGCTGGGCGGCGCGGCGCAAGCTCGAGAACATGGTCGCCGGCGCCCACCGCGTGCGCGAGACGCTCTAGGTCTCGGCCGCGCGAACGTCAACCCGCTGGGTGGGGAGGTGGGGTCCGTTGGGCGTTTCGCAAGGGGCGTCCTGCCCTTGGGTCGTCCTGCGACCCTTAGTCAGGACGGCGTCGGAAACGGCACACGGAACCGCTCGACCCTCTCCCCCTACTGCCGCAGTTGACGTTCGCCTAGGCGATCAACACCGCCGCCAGCGCGTGGTAGTCGTCGGTCGGATTTGGGCCGTGGCCGAGCGGCTGGACGCAGACGTGGTCGGCTCCGGCGTCGAGATGCGCGCGCACGGCCTCGGCGATCGCCTCGGGGGACCCGTGCGGGACCACCGTGTCGATCAGCCGGTCGCTCCCGCCGCCGGCGATGTCGTTGTCGTCGAACCCGAAGCGCTTCAGGTTGTTCGTGTAGTTGCTCAGCTCGAGGTAGTACTTCGCGTACTCGCGGGCGATCGCGCGTGCCGCCTCCGGATCGGTCTCGACCACGACGGCGAGTTCCGGTGCGAGCAGCGCGTCCGGCCCGATGCGCTCGCGCGCGAAGCGCGTGTGCTCGGGAGGGATGAAGTACGTGTGCGCACCCAGCGCCCGCTCGGCCGCGAGGTCGAGCATCTTCGGCCCGAGCGCGGCCCCTGCCCGCTCGTCGCGCGGCACCGGCGGGTCGGCGGCGTCGAGGCCGTCGAAGAAGGCACGGATGGAGGCCAGCGGCCGCGTGTAGTCGCTCGTCGCCTCCGGGTGTCCGGCGCCGATGCCGAGCAGGAAGCGGCCGGGGAACTCGCGCGTCAGCTCGGCATGCCCAGCGGCCACGTCGGCCGGCTCGTGCTGCCAGATGTTGAGGATGCCGGTGGCGATCGTCATCGCACTCGTGCGCTCGAGGCACGGCCGCGCGTCCGCGGTCGAAGGGCTGCTGCCGATCCACAGCGCCGAGTAGCCGAGCGCCTCGAGCTCTTCGACGCCCTCGGCGCCGCTTTGGCGGCGGCGCCAGATCCCGATCTGTCCGAGTGTCATGTCTAAGGAGTTTCCCGTTTCGGCAGCTCGCGCACCACCGGCCAGAGCACCGCCATCAGATGATCGGCCACGCGCTCGAGCGTGACCTCGGGCCGGTCGAGCGCCCACAGGGCGATCGCCTCGGCGGCGCCGACGAAGATGTGCGCGAGCGCGTCGAGCTCCTCGGCGTCGGGGTCGCGCTCCCAGCCCGGCAGCTCGCGCAGGAGCTGGGCGATCAGGCCGGCCTGCTCCGAGCGGATCGCCGTCGCCGCCTCGTTGAAGCTCCCGCCCTCGCCGAACAGGACCGACCACGTCGTGCGTTCCTGGTCGGCGAACGCGAGGAACGCCTCGACGCCCGCCCGCAGCGCCTGCTCGGAGTCCTCGGTGCCACGAACCGCGCGCGCGATCTCCTCGAACAGCCGGCCGCGGGCGCGCTCGACGCACGCGAGGAACAGCTTCTCCTTGGACCCGAAGTACTCGTAGAGCATCGGCTTCGAGATGCCGGAGGCGGCCGCGATCTCGTCCATCGAGACGCCGTGGTAGCCGTGCTCGGAGAACAGTCGCTCGGCCGCGGCGACCATCTGCGCCTCGCGCACGGCGCGTGGGGTGCGACCACGGGGGTACGCGTCGGCGGGGCTGTGCGTGGTCTCGCGCATTGCCTGTTACCGGCGAGTCTACCTGGGGTACCTACCGCCAGTAACCTACTGACGGTAACCATGCTTTCCACTTTTACGTACATCGCAGCGGGCGAGCCCGCAGGCGGCGCCCCAGTGCAGGACCTGATCCCGGCGGCGATCGTCGCCGGGCTACTCACCGCGGCCGCGCTCGCCCTCGCGGCCGGCCATCGCAGCGGTCGCGTGACCGTGCTCACGAGGCTGGCCGCGCTCTCAGAGCGCGTGGTGCCGGTGCCCGGCTGGGCGGCGCTCCCGGTGCTCGTCACGCTCGGCTCGCTCGGCATCGCGGCGTTCGGCTTCTTCTGGGACGTCGCCACGCACATCGACTCGGGGCGCGACAGCGGCCCGTTCGCGAACGTCGCGCACTACCCGATCCTCGCCGGCCTCGGCGGCGTCGCGCTGGCGGGATTCCTCGCCGCCGTGCTCGGCGCCGATGCACGCGATCGCGCCGCGATCGCGTGGGCGCCCGGCTGGCGGATCCCGCTCGGCGGCGCGTTGCTGCTGCTGTGCGGCGCGGTCGCGATGCTCGGCTTCCCGCTCGACGACGTCTGGCACCGGATCTTCGGCCAGGACGTGACGCTCTGGGGCCCGACGCACGTGCTGATGATCGGCGGCGCCTCGCTCGCCCCGATCGCCGCGTGGCTGCTGCTCGTCGAGGGCCGGCGCGCCGCCGGCCGGACGGAGCCCAGTCGCGCGCTGCTCTTCTGGGAGGTCCAGCTCGCGGGCGCGACGCTGATCGGGCTCTCGACGCTCCAGCTCGAGTTCGGCTTCGGCGTCCCGCAGTTCCAGCTCGTCTTCCACCCGATCCTGATCGCCCTTGCCGCGAGCGTCGCGCTCGTCGCGGCGCGGCTGCGGCTCGGTCGCGGCGGTGCGCTCGCCGCCACCGGCGCGTACCTGGCGATCATGACGCCGCTGGTGCTGATCGTTGGCCCGCTGTTCGGCCACACGTTCCTGCACTTCCCGCTCTACCTCGTCGAGGCCGCGCTGGTCGAGCTGGCCGCGCTTACGCTCGCGCGCCGCGGCCCGGCCGTGTTCGGCGCCGCCGCCGGCGCGCTGATCGGCACCGTGGGCGTGGCGGCGGAGTGGGCGTTCTCGCAGGTCGCGATGCCGCTGCCGTGGCAGGCCGCACTCCTGCCCGAGGCACCGGTGCTGGCGCTGCTCGCCGCCGTCGCCGGTGGCCTGCTCGGCGCGTACCTCGGCAGCGCGCTATCGCAGCGCCAGGTCTCGGTGCCGCGCGCGATCCCGGCGATCGCGCTCGCCGTGATCGTCGCGTGCCTGGCGCTCCCGATGCACACCGACACCGGGCCGTCGATCCGCGCCGCCGTGACGCTGGACGAGGTCCGCCCCGCGCCTGGCCGCGAGGTGGTCGCCACCGTGCGGCTCGACCCGCCGCGCGCGGCCGACGACGCGAAGTGGTTCCACGCGATGGCGTGGCAGGGTGGCGGCAGCCGGCTCGTCCCGCTGCGTGAAGTCGCACCGGGCAAATACCGGACCGCCGGGCCGGTCCCGGTGGACGGCGACTGGAAGGCGAACGTGCGCCTGCACGTCGGCAGCAGCATCCTCGCGATGCCGCTGTACCTGCCGGAGGATCCCGGCATCCCGGCACGCGAGGTCCCGGCGATGCCGCGCTTCGAGCGCTCATTCCAGCTCGACCACGAGGTGCTGCGCCGCGAGGAGCGCCCCGCCGCGTCGTGGATCGCAGGCGCCGCCTACGGCGTCCTCGCCGCGGTCGCGCTTGCCTGGCTCGCCGCCATCGGAGCGGCCGTCAGCCGGTTCGAGCGCCGGGCCGCGACCGCAGCCGCCTGACCCTCCAACCTTCGCGCGCTCTGCGCGTCTAGGTGTCGTGGGGGGAAGGGACGACGGCATCATGGGCGCCGTCGTCAGGCGGCGCGCCGGTGCCTCACCCGGCGCGCCGCCTGCGTTCACAGGTATTTGACACCCTGTCGGCTGCAAAGATAGGCTCGTTGCTATAGCTGTCTAGACAACCGCGAGGGAGGTCCGGCGGCCGTGGGGGACATCAGGGAGATCAAGGCCGCCGTCGTCGGCACGGGGTTCATCGGCGTCGTGCACGTGGAGGCGCTGCGCCGCCTCGGGATCGAGGTCATCGGCATCGTTGGCTCGAGCCCTGAGCGGGCGGCCGAGAAGGCAGCGACCGCCGCCCTCCCGGCTCCGTACCCGAGCTTCGAGGCGATGCTCGACGACCCCGCCGTCGACGTGGTCCACCTCACCACGCCGAACCATCTGCACTTCGATCAGGCGCGCGCCGCGCTCGCGGTCGGCAAGCACGTCGTGTGCGAGAAGCCGCTCGCGATGACGGCGGCCGAGACGGGAGAGCTGCTGCGGCTGGCCGAGCAGAGCGGCCTGGTGCACGCGGTCAACTTCAACATCCGCTTCTACGCGCAGTGCCAGGAGGCCCGCGCGCGCGTGCGCGCGGGGGAAATCGGCGACGTGCGGCTCGTGTCCGGCGGCTACCTGCAGGACTGGCTGCTACTCGACACCGACTGGAACTGGCGGCTCGATCCGGCGGCCGGCGGCGCGCTGCGCGCGGTCGGCGACATCGGCTCGCACTGGCTCGATCTCGTGCAGTTCATCACCGGCCAGCACGTCGAGGCCGTGCTCGCCGACCTGACCACGTTCATCCCCGTGCGCCGCCGGCCGACAGGGCCGGTGGAGACGTTCAGCAACGCCACGGCCGAGGACACCGTCGACACGCCGATGGAGACCGAGGACGCGGCGGGAATCCTGCTGCGGTTCAGCGGCGGCGCGCGCGGCGTGCTGACCGTGTCGCAGGTGTCTGCGGGACGCAAGAACCGCCTGGGCTGGGAGATCGACGGCTCGGCGAGCGCGCTCGCATGGCACTCGGAGGCGCCCGAGGAGCTCTGGATTGGCCACCGCGGCCGGCCGAACGAGCTGCTTCTGAACGAGCGCGGCGACTACCCGCCGGGCCACGCCGAAGGCTTCCCGGACACGTTCAAGCACCTCTACCGCGCCGTCTACGGCGCCGTCGCGGCCGGTGGCCCGCCGCCCGAGCCGGACTACCCGACGTTCGCCGACGGCCACGAGGAGGCCGTGATCGGCGAGGCGATCGCGCGCTCGCACGCCGAGCAGCGCTGGGTCTCCGTCACCCCCGTGCCCCAGGAGGTCTGATGAAGCTCGGCCTGCTCACGGCGGCCTTCCCGACGCTGACGCTCGACGAGATCGCCGACTGGGCGGCGGCCAACGGCTTCCAGACGCTCGAGGTCGCCTGCTGGCCCGCCGGGGAGGGCGCGGCGCGGCGCTACGCCGGCGTCTGCCACATCGACGTCGAGACGCTCGATGCCGCGAAGGCGGCCGAGATCGTCGCCGGGCTCGAGCGGCGCGGCCTCTCGATCTCCGCGCTCGCCTACTACCCGAACCCGCTGTCGCCCGACGCCGAGGCGCGCGCCGCCGCGCACGACCACCTGCGCCGCGTGATCGAGGGCGCGGCGACGCTTGGCGTCGACACCGTCGGCACGTTCGTCGGCCGCGACCGCACGCGCAACCTGCCCGACAGCCTCGCCGACTTCCGCGAGGTGTGGCCGCCGCTCGTCGCACACGCGGCCGAGCACGGCGTCCGGATCGCGATCGAGAACTGCCCGATGATCTTCTCCTACGACGAGTGGCCGGGCGGCGACAACCTCGCCTTCGCGCCGGCGATCTGGCGCGAGATGTTCACCGCGATCCCGGACGAGCACTTCGGCCTGAACTTCGACCCGTCGCACCTGATCTGGCAGATGATCGACGTCGAGCGCGCCGTGCACGAGTTCGGCGACCGGATCTTCCACGTGCACGGCAAGGATCTCGAGGTGCGGCCCGACGGGCTCTACGAGCACGGCGTGATGAGCCTCGGGATCGGCTGGCAGGTGCCACGCCTGTGCGGGCTCGGGCAGGTCGACTGGGGTCGCTTCATCGGCGCGCTGTACGCGGTCGGCTACGACAACGTCGTCTCGATCGAGCACGAGGACCGGCGCTTCGAAGGCTCGGTCGAGCTCGTCCAGCGCGGCTTCATCATCGCCCGGAACACGCTCCGGCCGCTGCTCGCGTGATCGGCCTGACCAAGCTGGCGGCCGGCGAGGGCAACGTCGAGCTCGCCGAGCGGCCCGAGCGCCCGCCCGACGCCGGCGAGGTGCTGCTCGACGTGGCCGCGGCCGGCGTCTGCGGCACCGACCTGCACATCTGGCTCGGCGAGTACGCGTGCGTGCCGCCGATGACGATGGGCCACGAGATCTGCGGCACCGTCGCCGCGCTCGGCGACGGGGTCGACCACGGCTGGCTGGGCGCACGCGTGACGGTCGAGACGTTCTTCTCGACGTGCGGTGAGTGCCGCTACTGCCGCGCCGGCCGCCTCAGCGTGTGCGAGCAGCGCCGCTCGATCGGCACGCACGTGGACGGCGGCTTCGCGCCGCGCCTGGTGCTCCCGGCGCGCAACCTGCACCGCGTGCCGGACGCGCTGCCCGACGCCGGCGCGGCGCTGTCCGAGCCGCTCGCGTGCGTCTGCAACTCGCTGCTCGATCCGAGCGCGGTCCGGCCCGGCGACGACGTGCTGGTGATCGGCCCGGGCGCGATCGGGCTGATCGCGGCGCAGGTCGCGCGCGCGTGCGGCGGGCGCGTGACCGTGCGCGGGACGGAGCGGGACGACGCCCGCCTGGCGCTCGCGCGCGAGCTCGGGTTCTCCGTGTCCGTCGCCGGGCGCGAGGACGCTCCGGCAGCCGACGTGGTCGTCGAGTGCTCGGGCTCCGGCCCTGGGATCACGGACGGACTGGGCGCGGTGCGGCGGCGGGGGCGGCTGGTGCAGATCGGCCTGCGCGGCGCCGACGTAACGGTCCCGTTCGACTTGATCTGCTTCCACGAGCTGACCGTCACCGCGGGCTTCGCGTCGAACCCCGGCTCGTGGCGGCGGGCGATGGCGCTACTGGAGAGCGGCGCCGTCGAGCTTGCCCCGCTGGTGACCGAGGTCGTGCCGCTGGCCGCCTGGGCGCGCGCGTTCGAGGCATCGCGCGCCGGCGACGGCGTGAAATACGTCCTGGACCCGCGATGACCGCCGTGATCTTCGACTGCGACGGCACGCTGGTGGACTCCGAGCCGCTGGCACGGCTGGCGTGGGAGCGGTCGCTCGCGCCGTACGGCTACGAGCACACGGACGCCGATGCCGACGCCTGCATCGGGCTGCCGTACCCGCGCGTGCACGCGTACTTCGCCGAGCGCGTCGAGCTGCCGGCGGCCGAGCCGTTCTGGGGAGTCTTCTCCGGCCAGTTGTTCACGCTGATCGACACCGAGCTCCTCCCGTTCGACGACGCGGTCGGCGCCGCACGCGAACTGCGCGAGCGCGGCATCCCCGTCGCGGTCGCCTCCTCCAGCCCCCGCGAGCGCCTGGACCGCACGCTCTCGCGTGCCGGCCTCCTCGACGCGTTCGACGTGACCGTGGCGGGCGACGAGGTCACTCACGGCAAGCCCGCGCCGGACATGTTCCTCCTCGCGGCCGAGCGGCTCGGCGTTCCCGCGGAGACGTGCATCGTGATCGAGGACAGCCCGCCGGGCGTGCGCGCCGGCGTGGCCGCCGGGATGCACACGATCGCGGTCTGCCGCGTGCCCGGGACCGAGGCGTCGCTCGCGGAGGCGGATCGGGTGCTTGACACCGTCAGCGCGGACGCCATCCTCCAGGCCGCATGAACGCCACCGCGATCTCCTCCATCGTCGCCGAGGGCAAGGCGGCCGGCTGCCGCGCGATCGACCTCCGGGTCGACGGCGGGATCGACGTGCGCCTGCTCCCGGATCGCGGGCTCGACGCCGGCGACGCGTGGTTCGGCGGCGTGAAGTTCTCCTGGACCTCGCCGGTCGGTGAGACCGCTCCGGTGTGGGACGACTGGATGAAGTCGTTCGGCGGCGGGCTGGTCACGACCTGCGGGCTGCTCAACGTCGGCGTGCCGTCCGAGGGGCACCCGCAGCACGGCGAGTTCACGTACCAGAAGGCGCGCGTGACGGCGGTCGAGCCGCTGCACGACGGCGTCCTCGAAGTGCGCGGCAGCATCGCCGAGGTCGCCGCGCTCGGCCACCACCTCGAGATCGAGCGGACGTGGCGCACGCACGGTGGCGAGGGGCAGCTGGAGCTCGAGGACGTGCTCACCAACCGCGGCCGCGAGATGTCGCCGGCGCTGCAGCTCTACCACGTCAACCTCGGGCCTCCGTTGTGGGCCGACGGCGCCGAGCTCCAGCTCGACGCCCGCGCGACCCACCCGCGCGACGAGGACGCCGCGGCGTACGCGGACTCCTGGCAGCGCGGCCCGGGAATCGTCGAGGGCGCCCGCGAGCGCGTGTTCGAGCACGAGGTCGCGCCGGGTCCCGACGGCTGGTGCAGCGCGACGGTCCGCAACCCGTCGCTCGGCCTCGAGGTCGAGGTGCGCTGGGATGTCGCGACGCTGCCGCGGATGTGGCAGTGGGTGCATCCAGGGCTTGGGCTCGGCGTGCTCGGCCTCGAGCCGGCCAACTGCTCCGTGCTCGGCGTCGCCCACGACCGCGCCGAGGGCCGGCTGCCGGAGCTCGCGCCCGGCGAGCAGCGCCGCACGCGGCTTCAAATCCGCGCCCGCCGGGTGTAGCCTCGGCGGCCGATGGCACGAAGTACCTAGGCATACGCCGAGTACCCGAGGCCGCCTCCTTCCGCGTGCACCGCTTATCGCTGCCCGTGCACGCTTGAGAGGAGACGCAGTGCCTGAGATCAGACGGATCCGCCAGACCGAGGCGGACGCGGTGATCGAGTTGTGGGGCGGCCCGCTGAAGGAGCGCGGCCGGCGCAACATCGCCGCCATGCTCGTGCTCGCCGCGTCGAGCCACCGCGCGGCCTGCTTCGTCGCGGTGGAGGCCGAGCGAGTGGTCGGCTTCGTGCTCGCCGAGCTGGTCGAAGACGGGCTCCTGCCCTGCCAATTCGGCCGCGTAGAGGAGCGGTCCGTGGGCGAAGACGAGGAGGTCGAGCGCGCGCTTGTCGCCGCGGCGCTGGAGTGGCTGTACGAGCACGATGTGTTCGTCGTCCGCGCCGAAGTCGCGCTCGGCGAGCCCGGCGAGCAGCTGCTCGAATCGCTTGGCTTCGAACGCGAGGCGATCCGGTTCGCGCACTACCGCGAGTGACGTTCTCCGCGCTACGGGTCGAGGTCGATGCGCACCGCGAGCAGGTCCGTGCCCATCAGCCGGACGGTCGCCGCGTGCGTGGCCGGCATTTCGCGCAGCCGCGCTCGCGGGTCCTCGTCCGGCGCCGGGTGGGCGGTGCCGGTGCGCCACCGGCGGCCAATCTTGATCCGCACGCGCGGGTCGGCCTGGATGTTGCGCACGTACGCGGCGCGGCGGCCGTGCTCGGCCACGATCCACACGGTGTCGCCTTCGATCACGCGCCCGACAGGCGTGCGCCGCGGCTGGCCGCTCTTCCGTCCCGTGGTCTCGAGGATCGCGATCCCGGGCACGGCCAGCCCGGCGTTGGCGGCGGACTTGACGAGCGGGTTGAACAGGCGTGTGCTGAAGAAGGTCGAAGCCCGTCGACGGTCCACCGCGGGGAGGCTACCTCGCGCTGGGCGATGCAACGATGCCGGGGTGCTGCGCCGACTGCCTCGTGACCTCGTCGGGGACGCGCTCGCCGCGGGACTCGCCGGCGCGGTGTGCTCCGGGCTGCCCTCCACAGCGTGGACCGTGGCGCGCGGCGACGACGTACTTGACGGTGCTCGCGCAGCCGGCGCCATTCTGCTGCCCCGCGAGGAGCGCACGGCCGTGCTCTTGGCTGCCGCGGTGCCCGTCCACCTCGCGCTCTCGTTGGGCTGGGCGGGCGTCATCGCCGCCGCGCTGCCGCGTCGGGCAGAGCCGGCATCGGGAGTCGTCGCCGGTTTGGGAATCGCCGCCCTCGACCTGTCCGTGATCGGGCGGCGGATCCCGGCCATCCGAGCGCTCCCGCAGGGCCGGCAGTGGGCGGATCACATGGCGTTTGGCCTCTGTGTCGGGCTCGTCGTGCGGGCGCGGAGACGCGCCCGGCTCACCGCGAGCGTCAGCTCGGACTAGCCAGGCGACACGCGCGCGGGAGCGGATGCGCGAGCCGGTCGCGATCGCCGAGCGGGACGATCCGGCACCAGGTGAAGCGCCCGCTGTCGAAATGAGCGACCAGCCGGAACGGGATCCCGATGACGCCCTTCCCGGTCTCGGAAGCGCCACTCTCGAACCGGGCGGTGACGGCGACGCAGTTGTACGCCGCGGCCGCGTGTGCCAGCTCGGCGGCCGGGTCGGCGCCGTCGAGCCGGCGCGGGAACGGCTCGCAGTCGACGCCGCGGATGCGCCGTTTGGTGCGAGCGTGCGCGTCGACGCCGATGCGCGACTTGGCCGACGCCAGCAGCGCGTGGCGTGTCGCGATCCGCCGCGCGGCCGCCGCCCCGGCTCCGAGGTCGGCTTGCCCACTCCCGCGGCGCGGGCGCTGCTCACGGTCGGCGGATGCCAGCGTCGCGGCGTGCCGCTCGGCGGCGGCGCGCTGCTCGCGTTCGCGTGCGGCCTGACGGTCGTCGGCCACACCCGGAAGAAAGATCGCTGCCGCCGCGCCGACGACAACGACCAGCCCAACCGCGCCGATCACGATCGTCTTCCACGGGACGGGCGGCACGACGGCGTCGCGCGGAGGCGTCCACAGCCCGAGCCACGCTCCCAGCACCTCAAAACGCCCAAGCCGGTCCGGAGGCTGCCCGCCCATCCTCTTGAGGCTAGAGCTCAGCTGCCGTTGTAGCCCGGCAGCTCGACGTCGAACTGCACGTCGAGTCCATACCGGTCGCCGGCGTAGCGCGACTCGCACAGCTCCAGCGGCCGGCCGTCCTGGTCGTGGATCACGCGCTTCTCCACCAGTAGCGGTGACCCGACCTCCACGCCGAGCAGCGCCGCGTCGTCGGGGCCGGCGGCCTCGGCGCCGAGCCGCGCGCGGCCCATCGTCGGCACGTGGCCGCCCTCGACCAGCGTGTCGTGGAGCGACCGGTGCTCGAGGTCGGCGTTCTGCAGCAGCACGGCGAGAGCGGCCGGGAAGATCGCCTCCTCGATCGCCATCGGCTCGTCGTCGGCGACGCGTAGGCGGCGGAGGGCGAGCACGAGCGTGTCGGGCTGGAGCTGCAGCCGCGACGCCTCGGCTGGGCGCGGCTCGCGGACTGAGCGGTCGAGCAGCTGCGAGCTGGGGACGCGGCCGCGGCGGCGCATCTCCTCCGTGAACGAGAGAAGGTTGCCGGCCTGGCGGTGCACGGGCGGCTCGGCGACGAACGTGCCGCGCCCCGGCACGCGGTACACGATCCCCTCCTGGGCGAGCCGCTGGACCGCGTTGCGGGCGGTCATCCGGCTCACGCCGAACTCTTCGCACAGCATCGCGTCGGACGGCAGCGGGTCGTCGGCCTTCAGGTCCGCGATGCGCGTCCGCAGCGCCTGCTCGATCTCGTAGTAGCGCGGGACGAACGAGCGTGCCGGCGGGTCGTCCACGGGCTTGCCCGGGACCCGCGCGCGCCTGCCCATGCCGTGTCCGGCGGCCATCAGTCGCGCGCGTGCCCGACGGTGCCGTTGATGGTCAGGCCGCCGTCGAGGACCAGCTCCTGGCCGGTCATGTAGCGGGAGGCGTCGGAGGCGAGGAAGAGCGTCGCGTCGGCGACCTCCTCGGCCGTCCCGAGCCGGTGCAGCCCGATCCGCTGCTCGTACACGGCGCGCACCTCGGGCGTGAACGCGGTCTTGTTCAAAGGCGTGTCGATCGCTCCGGGAGCGATCGCGTTGACCGTGATCGCGTGGTCGGCGAGTTCGAGCGCGAGCACCTTGGTCATCGCGACGATCGCGCCCTTGGCGGCGATGTACGCTCCGAGATCGGCCACCACCAGGATGTCGGCGGCGCTCGAGACGTTGATGATCCGGCCGCCCGCGCCCGCGGCGACCATCGCCCGCCCGGCTGCCCGGCAGCCGTAGAAGTAGCCGTGCAGGTTCGCGGCCAGCAGGCCGTGCCAGTCCTCGTCGGAGGTCTCCAGCAGCGGCTTGACCATCAGGCGCGCCGCGTTGTTGATCCAGATGTCGATCCCGCCGAAGCGATCGCAGGCGAGCTCGGCCAGGCGGTCGACGTCGGCCACCGCACCCGTGTCGCCCTCGACCAGGAAGCAGTCCACGCCGTGCTCGCGCACGCCCGCCTCGGTGCGCTCCGCACCCTCCGGGTCCGTCTTGTAGATCCCCGCCACGTGCGCGCCGGCGGCGCCGAGCGCGAGCGCGATTGCGCTGCCGATCCCCGTCGACGCGCCCGTGACGACGGCGCGGCGGCCACGGAGGCTGAAGGCGGACGGCGTAGCCGTTGCGGCGTCGGTTTGGGAACTCATGTCCGGTTGTCTAGACGGGTTGCCTCGAGCGCGACACTACCGCCCTTCTGCACCCTTCGTCAATGTGAGCTTCCACTCGTCGCCGTGCCGCTCGCGGGCGAATGCGTGACCCTCGTCTGCGGCCAGCGCGGCGAGGTCGATCGGCGCCTCGGGATCGGTGGCGAGGACGACCAGCGTGTCACCCGCGTCCATGCCGGCGAGGGCGCGCCGCGCGCGGATCAGCGGCAGCGGGCAATGCAGGCCGCGGACGTCGAGGGTGCGGGGCGGGGTCCCTACGATCAGAGCATGATCGCCGTCTTCCTCGAATCGGGCGAGCTGCAGCGGCTCTACACCGGCCTCTCGCTCATGGTGTCCGCCGCGGCCGACGGCCGCCCGGCCCGTGCGCTGGTGGGCTTCGGCGCGCTCGCGCCGATGCTTGACGAGCGCCTGATGGCGCACGCGCTGCGCCCCGACGCCGCGCCGGACGTGTCCGACGTCGGACGCGACGCGTTCGCGCGCACGCTCGCCGAGCTGCGCGACACGGCGATCGAGATGGACGAATGCCGGGTGTGGGCGTGCGCCGCCGCGGTCGAGTCCACCGGCGCGTCGCGGCTCGAGATCGAGGCGCGGCTGGACGGCGTGATGTCCACGCCGCGGTTCCTCCAAGAGGTGGCCGGCGCGGAGCTGGTCGTCGTTTGAGACGCGCGCTCGTCGCGCTGCTCGCTACGGCGGCGATCGCCGGCTGCGGCGCTCCCTCGGCCGACCTGTTCGAGGTCCGCCGCAGCGGCCCGGACAAGCCGGCGAACGTGACGATGGTCGTCAACGACGGCGGCACCGTGACCTGCAACGGGAAGACGCATCCGCTCCCGGCCGAGCGCCTCCTGAGCGCCCGCGAGCTCACGCGCGAGCTGGCTAAGCAAGCCGAGCTGGGGATCGAGCTGCCGCCCGGTCCGGGCACCAACCTCAGCTACCGCGTGCGGATGGAGGACGGGGCGGTCAGCTTCTCCGACACCTCGAAGGGAAAGCCGCCGGTGTTCTTCGCGATCGCCGCGTTCACGAAGGACGTGACCGAAGACGTTTGTGGGATCGTTCGGTGATGGCCGCCGACCCGCTCGTCGCCGCCATCACCGCCGGGGACGTGGCTGCCGTCCGCGCGCTCGTGCGCGAGGACCCCGCGCGGGCGTCGGCGCGCGACGACAACGGGCTCCCGGTCGTGCTGCTGGCGCTGTTCCATCAGCAGCGTGAGGCGGCCGACGCGCTGCTCGAGGCCGAGCCCGAGCTGGGCGTGCTGGAGGCCGCCGCGACCGGGCGCGCCGACCGGCTCGAGGAGCTGCTGACCGCCGATCCGGACTCGATCCGGCTGCGCACGCCCGAGGGATTCACGCCGCTCGGCCTCGCCGCCTTCCTCGGCGGACCCGAGCGTCGTGCGTGTGCTGCTCGAACGCGGCGCCGACGCGGACGACGACGCCGAGAACCCGTTCGGCGTCCGGCCCGTGCACGCGGCCGCCGCCGCGCACGACCGCGACACGATGCGCCTCTTACTCGAGGCGGGCGCCGACCCGAACCTGCGCCAGCGCGGCGGCTTCGTCCCGCTCCACGAGGCCGCACACAGCGACGACGCCGAGATGGCGCGCCTGCTGCTCGCACACGGCGCCGATCCCTCGATCGCCGCCGAGGACGGACGCGACAGCGTCCGGATCGCAGCCGACGACGGCAGCTCCACCGTCGCCTCGCTGCTGACCTAGGGCCCCGCGCGTGGACGGCGCCGAGGTCCTCGTCTTCCTGCTCGTCGCGGTGGCGCTGCTCGCCGGCGCCGGCCTGCGCTACGACGTCCCGTATCCGATCGTGCTCGTCCTCGGCGGCCTCGTGCTCGGTCTTGTCCCCGGGCTGCCGGTGCCGGAGCTCGACCCGGACCTCGTGTTCTTCGCGTTCCTGCCGCCGCTGTTGTACGCGGCGGCTTTCCGGGCGTCGGCGTACGAGCTGCGCGCCAACGTCGTGCCGATCTCCGTGCTGGCGATCGGGCTCGTGCTCGTCACGGTGGTCGCGGTCGCGGCCGTCGCACACTGGTCGGCGGGACTGCCGTGGGTCGCGGCGTTCATCCTCGGCGCGATTCTCGGCCCGACCGACCCGGTGTCGGCGACCGCGATCATGCGCCGCGTGGGCGCGCCGCCGCAGATCGAGACGGTGCTCGAGGGCGAGGCGCTGGTCAACGACGGCACCGGCCTGACCGCCTACAAGATCGCGATCGGCGCGATCGGCGCGACGACCCTGTCGGCCTCCGGCGTCGTGAGCGACTTCGTGCTCACCGCTGCCGGCGGCGTGGCGATCGGCCTCGTGGTGGGATGGGTGTTCGCCCATCTGCGGATCGCGGGGCGCGAGCCCTCGATCGACGTCGTGCTCTCCGTCCTGACCCCGTTCGCCGCCTACGTGCCGGCCGAGAAGGCCGGCGTCTCCGGCGTGCTCGCGGTCGTCACGGCCGGCGTGTACGTCGGCACCCGGTCGCTCGAGCTCGCGGCCGCGGGAGCGCGGCTGCGCACGCTGGCGTTCTGGCAGGCCTCGGAGTTCATGCTCAACTCGCTGCTGTTCCTACTGATCGGCCTGCAGGTCACGCGGATCGTCGGCGACATCGACGGCCCTGGGCTCGGGACGCTCCTCGCCGAGGCCGCGGCCGTGGTCGCCGTGGTGATCGGGATCCGGCTCCTGTGGATGTTCACCGTGCCCGAGCTCACCCACCTGCGGTTCGTCACGCGCGAGCACGCGTCCGCGGGCGAGCGGCTCGTGCTCGGCTGGAGCGGCATGCGCGGCGCCGTGTCGCTGGCCGCGGCGCTTGCGATCACAGAGAATCTGCCGGAGCGCGAGCAGGTGATCTTCCTCGCCTACGTGGCGGTCGTCGTCACCCTGGTCGTGCCCGGCCTGACGCTGGCGCCGCTGATCCGCGTGCTCGGGCTCGCGCAGGACGACGAGCGCCACCGCCAGGAGGTACAGGCGCGCTTGCGCCTCGCGCATGCCGCGCTCGAGCGGCTCGACGAACTCGGCGGGCACGGCGACGCGCCGGACGTGGTCGAGCGTCTGCGTGACCACTACCAGGCGCGGCTCGACCGGCTCGAGACCCGCCTGCAGGAGGCGGGCGGGAACCCGGAACACGGCACCGACGCGGCGCGCGCGCAGATCGAGGCGCTGGAGGCCGAGCGCGATCTGCTGAGCGAGATGCGCCGCGAGCGCGAGTTCCCGGCCGAGCTCCTGCGCTCGCTCGAGGCCGAGCTGGACGTGGACGAGGCGCGCGTGCGCTCGCGCGGCCGGTGAGGGTTGCTGCTGTGCGAGAACGTCAACTGCGCTGGGTGGGGAGGTGGATGTCCGTTGGCCGCGGTGAGGGTGCGTTCCATGTCGGCGTTCCCGCGGAACGTGATGGAAGAAGTGCACGCGTGAGGTGCAGAACTTCCATCGCGCGCGCCGGCGAGCGGCGGGATGGAAGAAATGCACCTGGATCGCCCGCTCGCCAGGGCCCGATCGCGCGAGTGTCGAGTTTGCTGGTCTGAGGCCGACGAACTCGACGCTCGCCGAGCCCGCATCGCGGCCCGACGGACGCTCACCTCCCCACCCAGCGGGGTTGACGTTCGCCGAACCCGCCGCGGCCCGGCGCTACGGCTCGAAGTGGACCTTGCCGTTCGACCGCGCCCGCGCCTGGGCACGGTTGACGAAGTCCAGCCGCTTGATCGCGGCCCGGAACAGGCGCGTCACGAGCCGCAGGCGTGCTGCCTCGGAGCGCAGGTCGAGCAGGCCCTGCTTGGCATCGAGGCCGAACTCGACGGTGGCCGCCATCTGGTAGGCGGTCATCGCGTCGATCTCCTCCATGTCCGGCGAGCGGTCCGTGGCCTGGTTGACGAGGTCGGCGTAGGCGGTGTGCGCGGCGTCGGCGGCGCCGTCGTCGGTGTCCTCCGCGCGGTCGTCGAGGAACTCGACCGTGCCGGCCGGATACGGCAGCTCCTCCTGGCGCTCCTCGATCCGGAACGGTCGCGTCCCACGCGCGATCAGGTTGATCCGCCCGTCCTCGAGCTCCTCGACCACCTCGGCGATCTCGCATGCGCAGCCGATCGGCCGGAGCCCGTCCTCGGCCATCCAGACGATGCCGAACTCGGACTCCTCC
Source organism: uncultured Solirubrobacteraceae bacterium (assembly GCA_963792385.1). Classification (GTDB taxonomy): domain Bacteria; phylum Actinomycetota; class Thermoleophilia; order Solirubrobacterales; family Solirubrobacteraceae; genus DASSUW01. Next base: position 28,028 of record CAWBVZ010000012.1, read on the forward strand.
TCGAGGCAGCGGCCGATCATCGTCTTGTAGCGGTCCTCGAAGATGTGCAGCGGCACGAGCTCGCTCGGAAGCGCTACGAGGCCGAGCGGAAACAGCGGGAAGTCCTGTACGAGCCCCACCTACCAGAGTCTACGTGTGCGGCTGCGGCGCCAAACTCGCTAGTCTCACCACCGGTATGCGGTTGATGGTGATAGGCGCGGTGCTGTTCGCCCTCGCCGGTTGCGGCGGCGGGGAGCCGGCCAAGCGGGCCACGAAGCCCGAGGCCACCGCGACGCCCGCGCCGGCGAAGGAGGTCGTCTACCTCTACCGCGTGCAGGGCGATGACCCGCTGCCCGACTCGATCACGCTGCGCGCCGACGGGACCGCGGCCGTGATCCGCGGCGGCGGTCATGGCGGGTTCCGTGCGGAGCAGGTCGAGCTCGGCGACGCCGTCGCCGCGCGCGCCACCCGGCTCGTCGAGCACGCGCCGTGGAAGGCGCTCGACGGGAGCACCGTCACGCCCGGCGGCTTCGGCGGGTGGGACAACGACATGCGTTACATGCTTCGCCGCGGCCAGCGGTCGGTCACGGTCAGCGACGCCGACATGCCCCGGCGCATCCGCCCGCTGATCCACATGCTCGACGCCATCATCGAGAACGACACCGGCCGCATCGTCAGCTCCGACCTGCACTCCGGCCTGATCCCGAGCGCTGGAGTTGACGCGGCGGAAGGGCCCTAACGCGGGCGCCAGACGTGAATGATGTCGCGCATGGAGATGATCCCCTCGACCTCGCCGTCGTGGACCACCACGAGGTGGCGGAAGCCGCCCCTCGCCATCGCGTCGGCGGCCTCCTCGAGGCCCCAGTCACCGTCGGCGAACGTGGCGCGTGCGGTCAAGTGATCCTTGACCATCTCCTGATCGGGATCCTCGCCCGCGCCGAGTGAGCGCACGAGATCGCGCTCGGTGATGATCCCGGGACCGGGCTCCTCCGGGTCGATGATGACGACCGCACCGACGTTGCGCTCGGCCATGAACCGGGCCGCGTCCCGCAAGCTGCGACCCGGGGTCATCGTCAGCACATTCTCGGTCATTGCCTCTCTGACCTTCACGCTGCCGAGACCATACGCAATCCTGACGCGGGCTGCGACATCGTCAGCCGATGCGCGAGGTAGACGGGGAACGCGGAGAGCAGGATCACGATCACGCCGACGACGTTGACGATCGGCAACTGGTTCGGCCGCGACAGGTTCGTGAGGATCCAGAGGGGCAGCGTCTGCTGCTGGCCGGCCGTGAACGTCGTGACGATCACCTCGTCGAACGACAACGCGAACGCGAGCAGCGCGCCCGCCACCATCGCCGACCGCAGCGCCGGCAACGTGACCAGCCGGAACGTCGTCCACGTGTTGGCGCCGAGGTCAGCGGACGCCTCCTCGAACGAGCCCGAGGTGCGCCGCAGCCGCGCGATCACGTTGTTGTAGATCACGACGATGCAGAACGTGGCGTGGCCGACGATCACGGTGAACAGACCGAGCCCGATGCCGAGCGGCGTCAGCACCTCGCGGAACGTGGCGTTCAGCGCCATGCCGGTGACGACGCCCGGCAGCGCGAGCGGCAGGATGACCACGAACGAGATCGTCTCGCGGCCGAAGAAGCGGTGCTTGGAGACCGCGAACGCCGCCAGCGTGCCGAGCAGCAGCGCGACCAGCGTCGCGCCGGTGGCGGCCTTCAGCGACGTCAGCAGCGCGTCGCGCACACCGGGGTTGTGGAACGCCTTGTCGAACCACTCGAGCGTCAGCCCGGGAATCGGCCACTTCAAAGTGCGGCGCGAGTTGAACGCGTACAGCGCGATGACCGCCAGCGGCACGTACATGAACGCGAGCGTGATCCCGGTCCCGATCCGCAGCAGTACGCGTGTGGTGCGGGAGAGATGCATCAGAGCGACTCGAAGGCGCCGAGGCGCCGCGCCACGAGCAGGTAGAGGACCATGATCATCACCGGCACCGTCGCGAACGCCGCCGCGAGCGGCAGGTTGTTCGCCACGCCCACGTTGTTGTAGACGACGTTGCCGATGAACTGCGTGCTGGAGACGAGCTGCGGCGTGATGTAGTCGCCGAGCGTCAGCGCGAAGGTGAAGATCGATCCGGCCACGACCGCCGGCAGCGCGAGCGGCAGCACCACGCGCCGGAACGTCAGCCCGGCGCCGCCGCCGAGGTCACTGGACGCGTCGAGCAGCGAGTCCGGGATCCGCTCCAGCCCGGCGTAGATCGGCAGGATCATGTACGGCAGCCACAGGTAGGAGAAGACCAGCCACGTGGCGACGTTGCCGAAGCCGGGCCCGCTCAGCCCGAACGGGCCGAGTACCCAGTTGAGGATCCCGTCCTCGGCCAGGATGATCCGCCACGCGTAGACCTTCACCAGGTACGACGACCACAGCGGCATCAGCACCGCGACGACCAGCAGCGCGCGCGCCCGCCGCCGCGCGATCTTGGCCATGTAGAACGCGATCGGGAACGCCAGCAGCGCGTCGGTGACCGTCACCGCGGCGGCGATCAGCACCGTGCGAATGACGATCGTGCGGTAGACGTCGTTCTCGACCAGCGTCTGGAAGTTCTGCAGGCCGTAGTCGTGCACGACCTGGCCGGAGAACGTGTCGAGCCGCCAGAAGGCGGCGACGAACAGGACGGCCAGCGAGCCGAGGTAGGCGATGACCAGCCAGCCGACCGGCCCCGCGAGCAGCAACGACAGCTGCAGGCGGGGCCGGCGCCACAGAGCTGCGGCTAGCCCTTGATTTCCGTCCACGCCTGGACCCACTCGGAGTAGTCCTTGCAGACCGCTCCGCGATCGTCACCGCACTCCTTGCGCGGCGTCGTCCAGTACGCCACCTTCGAGAAGTAGTCCTCGTCGTCGGCGTGGAAGATCTCGCAGTGGTTCTTCACCGCGGTCTCGTCGCACGACTTGGAGTTCGAGGGCGCCTCGCCGAACCACTCCGCGACGGCCGCGTTGGCCTTCGGGGAGATGATGTGGTCCATCCACATGTACATGCAGTTCGGGTTCTTGGCCTTGGAGGAGATCATCCAGGTGTCCGACCAGCCGGTCGCGCCCTCCTTCGGCAGCACCGTCTTGATCGGCACCTTGTCGGCCTCGAGCAGGTTCGCGATCACCTGCCAGGTGGTGCCGACCACCGAGTCGCCGCTCGTGAACGCGGCCTGCTCCTTGGTGTAGTCGGACCAGTACTCGCCGATGATCTCGCGCTGCTGCTTGAGCAGGTCGACGGAGGCCTGGAACTGCTTCTCGTCGAGCTCGTACGGGTTGGTGATGTTCAGCTCGGGCTGGGTCGCCTTCAGGAACAGCGCCGCGTCGGCGATGTAGATCGGGTTGTCATAGGCCGTGACCTTGCCCTTGTACGGCGAGTTGGCCTCGAAGACGGCGCCCCACGAGTCGGGCGCCGGCTTGACCTTGTCCGACCGCCACATCAGCAGGTTCGCCCCGCGGCCGTGGGGGACCCCGTACGACTTGCCGTCGAGCGTGTTCCACGGCTGGTCCTTGAGGCCCTCGAAGACGTCGGCGTAGTTCGGGACCAGGTCGGTGTTGACCGGCGCCACGTCGCCGCCCGTGATCAGCCGCAGCGTCGCGTCACCGGATGCGGACACGCCGTCGTACTGACCGGTGCGCATCAGCGTGACCATCTCGTCCGACGTGTTGCCGACCTTCGTGTTCACCTGGCAGCCGGTCTCCTGCTCGAAGTCGGAAACCCAGTCGACGTTCGGGTCGGTCGAGCCGTCCTCGACGTAACCGGCCCACGCGATCAGGTTCACCTCTCCTTCACCCTCGCCGAGCTTGGTCAGCGCCTGCGGGCCCTCCGGCGCCTTGATCTCCTCGCCGCCGCCGCTGGAGTCGTCGCTCCCGCACCCGGCCGTCAGCGCCAGGGCGGCTGTGGCCGCGACCAGCGCGGCCCATTTCGCATACCTCACGTGCCCTCCTCAGGGATCGCGTACGTGTGCTCCTCGCTCCAACCCACCATCACGCGGCGGCCCTGCTCGTCGAGGGCCTGCGCCGACGTGGTCTCAAGGTTCTGCCGCACGACCTGCAGCTCGCCGCCGTGCTCGAGGTCGACGAGATAGCGCGTGACCATGCCGGCGTAGGCGACGTCCCGCACCACGCCGGACTCGGTGTAGAGGCCGTCGCGCGGCTCCTCCAGCAGGCGGATCTTCTCCGGCCGGATCGTGAACCGCCGGCCACCGCGCTCGAGCACGTTCGAGACGCCGACGAAGCCCGCGATGAACTCGCTCTGCGGATGCTCGTAGACCTCGGCGGGCACGCCGATCTGCTCGATCCGGCCGTGGTTGAACACGGCCAGGCGGTCGCTCATCGTGAGCGCCTCCTCCTGGTCGTGCGTCACGTAGACGAACGTGATCTCGACCTCCTGCTGGATCCGCTTGAGCTCGACCTGCATCTCCTGGCGGAGCTTGAGGTCGAGCGCGCCGAGCGGCTCGTCGAGCAGCAGCACCTTCGGGCGGTTGACGATCGCGCGGGCGAGCGCGACGCGCTGGCGCTGGCCGCCGGAGAGCTGCGCCGGCGTCCGGCCGCCGAGGGTTGGGAGGCGGACCATCTCGAGCGCCTCGGTGGTGCGGCGCTCCCGCTCCTGCCTGGGCACCTTCTTGATACGCAGGCCGTAGCCGACGTTGTCGGCCACGCTCATGTGCGGGAACAGCGCGTAGTCCTGGAACACGGTGTTGACGTCGCGCGCGAACGGCGGGCGGTCGGAGACATCGGTGCCGGCCAGCTCGATGCTGCCGGCGTCCGGATGCTCGAAGCCCGCGATCAGCCGCAGCGTCGTCGTCTTGCCCGAGCCCGAGGGGCCGAGCAAGGTGAAGAACTCGCCGCGGTGCACGTCGAGGTCGACGCCGTCGACGGCCGCGAGGTCGCCGTAGCGCTTGACCAGGCCGCGCAGCCTGATGTCGGGCGGAGTGTCCACGAGCGGCACACTATTCGCCGGTATGGTGCCCCCGCGTCCAATGCCGGAGCTCCTTTACGTCCAGCGCGACCAGCCGCAGGGCGTGCCGCCGCTCTCGCTCACCGGTGAGCGCACGTTGCCCGACGTGCCCGAGGAGAACTACTGGTTCCAGCGCCACCTCGCCGTGTACGAGTGGATCGCCGCCCGCGCACACGGCCGGCACGTGGTCGATCTCGCGTGCGGGGAGGGCTACGGATCGGCCGTGCTCGCCCGCACCGCTGCCTCCGTTGTGGGCGTGGACGCCAATCCTGAGGCATTCGAGCACGCGCGGCTCAAGTACAGCGGCGACCGCGTTCGGTTCGAGCGCAACATGCTCGAGCTGTGGACCGGGGACGTGGACTGTGTCGTGTTCCTGCAGACGATCGAGCACGTGCAGGACCCGGACGCGGTGCTCGGACACGTGCGCGAGCTGATTGGCCCGAACGGCGTCGGGTACGTCTCGACGCCGAACGTGCTGACCCTCGCACCAAAGGGTGCGGAGCGCTCCGGCAACCCGTGGCACGTGCGCGAGTACCGGGCGACCGAGTACCGGGCGCTGTGCGAGCGCCATTTCGGCTCGGTCGACCTGCTCGGGCTGTTCCACGCGCGCCGGCTGCGCGCTCACCAGTGGGCGATCGAGCACGCCGGCTGGGACGCGGTGCACGCTCGGCTACGGATCACGCGGCCGTTCTACGAGCGGCTGGTGCCGGCGATCTCCACGCGCGATTTCGCGCTGCGCCGCGGGCGGCTCGACAAGGCGCTCGACTTCCTCGCGGTCCTGCGGCCATGAGCCGGCTGTCGCTCGTCCTGCACACGCACATGCCGTACGTCGAGGGCTTCGGCACGTGGCCGTTCGGCGAGGAGTGGCTGTGGGAGGCGATCGCGACTTCGTACCTGCCGCTGCTGGACGTGCTCGACGCGCACCCCGGCCGCGTGACGCTGTCGCTCACGCCGGTGCTGTGCGACCAGCTCGAGGCGCCGGGCGCGCTCGACCGCTGCCTGGCGTTCCTGCGCGAGATCCGCCCGGAGTCGCACCGGCTGGACGTCGAGGCGGCGGACGCGGCGGTGGCGGCCGTGCTCGAGCGCGGTGCGGCGGCGTACGAGGCGGCCGCGCACGCGCTCGCCGCGCGCGGCGACCTCGTGGCGGCGTTCGCTCCGCACGTGGCGTGGACCTCGGCCGCCACGCACCCGGTGCTCCCGCTGCTGGCGACGAGCACCGGCGTGCGGCTGCAGCTGCGCGCCGGCATCGCCGCGCACCGCGAGCGGTTCGGCGAGTGGGACGGCGGGCTGTGGCTGCCCGAGTGCGCGCACGCGCCGTGGCTCGACGACCTGCTCGAGGAGGCGAGCGTACGGGTCGCGTGCGTGGACTGGACTGACGTGCTCGGTCCGGGCGCGCACGCGCCGCGGCGGACCGAGTCGGGCGTCGTGCTCGCGCCGATCGACCGCGAGGCGATCGAGCTCGTATGGCATCCGCGCGGGTATCCGTCGCAGGCCGCGTACCTGGACACGCACCGGCTGACCGAGCACCGGCACCGGGCGTGGGCGGTCGACGGCACCGTGTACGACCCCGAACGGGCCGCCGAGCAGGTGGCCGCGGACGCCGAGGACTTCGTGACGCGCGTCGCGGCGCGCGAAGGCGTGTCGGTGGTGGCGCTCGACACCGAGCTGCTCGGCCACTTCTGGCCCGAGGGCGTGGACTGGCTGAGGGCGGTGATCGAGGCGTGCGACCGGCACGGCGTGGCGCTCGAGCCGCTCGACGCGGGTGCCTGCGGGCCGGAGCCCGCGCCACCGTCCCCGCCGGTGACGTCGTGGGGCGAGGGCCGCGACCTGCGGGTGTGGAGCGGGCTCGGCGCGGGCGGGCTCGCGTGGACGCAGCGGCACGCCGAGCTGCGGGCGTTCGCGCGCGGCCGCCCGGGTGACCGCGCGCTGCGCGAGCTGCTCGCGCTCCAGTCCTCGGATTGGGCGTTCCTGGCCTCAGAGGGCAGCGCCGGGGCGTATCCGGTGGAGCGGGCGAACGGTCACCGGGAGGCGTTCGAGGCGGCGCTGGCAGACCCCGCGATGAGCCCGGAAGTGCGCAATTTGGCGCCTTGGATCTGACGGACGGGGTACAGACTCCGGCGAGCGGGCCGATATCTCCGTCCGGGCGGTGCGTATAGTGCCCCGCTTCGTCAAATCCGAATTGAACCTTTGCCGAGTCCCCGTCGCCCATGGCGCCGGGGAGCGGGGGAACCGTTTGGAGCCGGATGGAACCGGCTCCTGGGGCGAATCGTCACAGCACGTGTGACGTAGCGCAGGTCTTAGCGCGAGCCCGTCAGCTAACCCCGTAGGCGCTAGAGACCATCAGGGGGTTTCTCGCTGTGCCGAACACTGATCTCGCGTCCCACGCTCCGTGGCTGGAGTCGCAGCGCCGCTCGCGCTCACGCCGCTTCGAGGCCGTGCGCCGGCTACGCCGCGTGCGCAGCCGCCGCAGCGCCGTCGTCGTCGCGCTCGCGTCCCTGAGCCTCGCGGCCGGCGGCGCGGTGGCGGCCGACCGCAGCGGCGGTGCGGCGTCCGTGCGCAGCGCCGGGAGCTCCGTCGTAGCCCTCCAGAAGGCGCTCGGCGTCCCCGCCGACGGCGTCTACGGCCCTCAGACCCGCCGCGCCGTCCGCCGCTTCCAGCGCGCGAACGGCCTCACGGTCGACGGCATCGCTGGTCCTCAGACCCTCGCCGCCCTCGGACTCTCGGCCCGCGGCTCCTCGGCGCCGGCCCGGTCTCGCGACGCGGCATCGGTGCTGGCCCGGATCGCCCAGTGCGAGTCGGGCGGCGACCCGACGGCGGTGTCCGCCGACCGTCGCTACTTCGGCAAGTACCAGTTCCGCAAGGCCACTTGGCGGGCGGTCGGCGGCACCGGCAACCCGGCAGCTGCTCCCGAGGCCGAGCAGGACCGCCGCGCGGCGATCCTCTATGGCCGTGAGGGCACGGCTCCCTGGCCGGTCTGCGGGCGCCGCGCCTGACGGGTCGGTCACGAGTCGCGGACGCAGAGCGCCGCGAGCGAGATCCCGTAGATCGGCTGGTGGACCTGGCAGCCCATCCGGTCGGAGAAGAAGTCGGTGGTGGCTGCGGTCGCAAACGGCGCGGCCGCAGCCGCGCGCGTGAAGTCCTCATCGAGTTGTGCGAAGGCGCGCGCACGGGCCGCGTCGCCGAGGCGCGTCGCGGCGCGCATCCGTGGGAACAGCGCGTCGTCGTGAAAGCCGCCGGGAAAGGCGGGGTCGCCGAACACGCCGATGATGAACTCCGACGGGTCGCCGGCGTCCACGAACCAATTCCCGTAGCCGATGTCCCATCCCTCCGGACTCGCGAGGTGATCGAACATCTCGAGGATCGGGAACGTCTTGACGTCGAGATCGAGCCCGATCGCGGCGAGGTTGCGGCGCATCACTCGGCCCTGCTCCACGCATGACGGCTCGTTGCAGGTGTAGAGGACGGCGCGTCGCCGCGGGTGCTCGCCGGCGAGGCGGCGCGCCCGCTCGACGTCGCCGCCGAGGCGATAGACGTCGACGTCATCGAACCCGCGGAGGCCGGGAGGGATGAACTGATCGGTCGGGCGGCCGGGGGCGCCGGCGGCCAAACGCCCGCTGTGCACGCGAACGGCGAGCGCGCGCCGATCGATCGCCGCGTTGAAGGCACGGCGCATGAGTTTGCTCGCAAACAGCGGCCGGCGTACGTTGAACACGAAGAAGTGCAGCGCCGGCGCCGGGCCGCTGAAGTACCGCTGGCGTCCCGCCCTGGCCCCGGCGCTGTGCGGCCCGTAGCGACGGTCGAGCGACGCCTCCCTTGTCGGGGCTACCGCGGCCACGTAATCGGCGCGTCCGGCCTGGACGTCGTCGGTGGCGTCGGCCGCGCCGACGTCGAGCTCGAACTTGATCTCCCGTAGCCGCGCCGGCCTTGACCCGCTGTAGTTCGGGTTGCGGCGCAGCACCAGCTCGTGCTGCGGTCGGTAGGACGCTACGTAGTAGGGCCCGGCCATCGGGATCCGCTCGATGCCTGCGACCGAGATCGGCGTCGTGGGCGGCACCGCGCAGAAGTAGGTACTCGCCATGCGCGACGGCAGCGTGGCCGACGGGCTTTGCAAACGGATCGTCAGCTCGTCTCCGCGGGCGGTCACGCCCGCGAGGTGGTCGGTGCGGCCCGCGTGGTATGCCGAGAAGCCGACGACGTCGCCAAGCAGCGCGGCGCCGCCCGAGTCCACGTTCCGGTTGAGCGCGCGCTCGATCGCTCGGCTGAACGCGGCCGCGGTCACCGGCGCGCCGGATGGAGGCGAGAAGCGAAAGCCCGGGCGCACGTGGAACGTATAGGTGCGCCCGCCATCGCTGACGGTCGGCATCGCGCGAGCGACCTCAGGGTGAGGCACTGCTCCGGGCGGGTACGGCAGGTCGGGATAGTTGAGGAGCAGGGCGCACGTCGCGTACATCACGCGATCGGTTCCGAATGTCAATGCAGGGTCGATCGTGAACAGGCGCGGGAGCCGGAGGACGGTCGCGACGTCGGGAGCGGCGGGCGTCGATGCCGCCGGAGCCGGACTGGCCTGGACGGCGACCCACACGTTGCCCCCGACCACTGCGATGCCCTGAGGGCTGTTGCCGACCTCGACCGTGCGCGTCACATGCGGCTGGGGGCTGCCGGGCGCGATCCGCACGACGGTTCCACCGCGCCTGGTCGTCACCCACAGCGCGCCGGCGCCGAACGCAACGGCCGCCGGCGCCCCGCTGACTGGCACAGTGTCGCCGACCGCGTTGGAGGCAGGGTCGATCCGCATGACTCGGTCCAGGAACGGCACCGCCACCCACACGCTGCCGGCACCGACGGCGATGCCGGCTGCGCTCTCGCCGACCGTGATCGTCTTGACTCTCCTGTTGGTACGAGGGTCGATCCGCGTCACCGTTCCGTCCTGCTGGTCGCTGACCCACACGCCGCCCGCGCCCACTGCCACGCTCGTGGGGTCGCTCCCGACCGGCGTGCGGTGCAGAACCCGGCGTGTCCGCGGGTCGAGTCTCACGACGCCCGAGTCATTGCCGGCGATCCACACCGCCTTCGCCGTTGCCGCCACCGGGCGGAAGTCCTCGGGGACCCCTCCGGTACCGAGTCGCTCCGCGCTGGCGACGCTGCCGAAGGCCAGGTCGATAACGCGTGCCGACGCACGAACGCTGTCGGCCACCCAGACACCGCTCGGGCTCGCCGCGAGGCCGTTCACGGTGATGCCGGGCGTGATCGTCCCTGCGATCTGCCGCGAGCGCGCCTCGATCTGCGTCACCGTGTTGTCTGCCAGGTTGCTCACCCACACCGATCCGGCCGCAGCGGCAACGTCAGCGGGGCGTGGGCCGACGCCGATCTGGTCGACGACCTTCCCGCTCTCGGCGTCGAGGATCGCCACGCTGTTCGGTCGGACAACGATGGGCTCCTCGCTGCCGGTCGTCGCGAGGAACACGGCGAGCAGCGCTGCTCCAGCCGCCATCCCGGCGGCGGCGCCGGCCACGACCGGGCGTCGCGACCGGCGGCGCGCCCGCGGGGGAGCGCGCCCCCGCACGGCGCGCACCTCATGTAGGCGCTGGCGCTCGGGGAAGCCTTTGAGCGCCACACGACCACGGTCGCGGAACCGGGCCTCCGGCATCGTGCCCGCGACCTGGCGCACGGTGTCGCTGACCAGCACCTCGCCGCCGCGAGCGCGTTCCATCACGCGCGCGGCGAGGTTGACGGCCGCGCCGAAGACCTCGCCGTCGCCCTCGATCACCTCGCCGGCGCTGAGACCGATCCGGACGCGGACGCCGTCCTCTTCCGCCGCGAGATCGCGTTCGATCTCCAGCGCGCACGCCACAGCGCTACGCGCGGAGTCGAACAGCACGAGAAAGCCGTCGCCCGTGGACCGGACCCGGCGGCCGCCGTGGGCGGCGACCAGGTCGCCGACGATCCGGTCGTGCCGGGCGAACAGACGCGCAGCGGCGTCATCACCCAGCCGCGTCGTCGTATCCGTGGACGCCTCGACGTCCGTGAACATGACCGTGGCGATGCCACTCCGGCGCTGAGTACTCATGAGTCTTCTCCGCGCCACTCTCCCACAGGCCCGCGTGCGCTCCAACCCGCAGCGTGCGATGCTCGCGCCCGGATGGCCGAAGCGTTCCTGGATGCGCTGACCGAGATCGAGGCCGACGACCTGCGATCCGTCGGTCGGGGCAGCAGCTACGGCGCCGGCGTCACGCTCTTTCACGAAGGCGACGACGCCGGACCCGTGATCATTCTGCTGGCCGGTCGCGCGAAGGTGGCGTCGCTGACCACGACGGGGCGCGAGGTGATCGTCGCAGTGCGCGGGCCTGGCGATCTCGTCGGCGAGATGTCCCCGCTCGACGGCGAGCCGCGCTCGGCGACCGTGACGACGCTCGAGCCGGTCGAGGCGCTGATGGTGCCCGGCTCCGCCTTCGCCGCGTTCCTCGAGCGACGGCCGCGTGTCGCGCTGGTCATCCTGCGGATGGTCGCCGGGCGCCTGCGCTATGCCGACGCGCAGCAGGCCGACTTCGCGACGCACGACGTGGTCGGGCGCGTGGCCCACCGACTGGTCGAGCTCTGCGAGCGCTTCGGAACGCCCGGTGAAGGGCGGATTGAGGTGGCGCTGCCGCTGTCTCAGGAGGAGCTGGCCGGCTGGACCGGCGCCTCGCGCGAAGCGGTGAGCAAGGCGTTGCAGCTCCTGCGGTCGCTGGGGATCGTCGAGACCGGGCGCCGGCAGGTGACGGTGCTCGACCTCGACGCCCTGCGACGTCGCGCGCAGTAGCCCCACAGCGGTGTGGCGGATTGCACAGAACGCGGTGGCGAAGTGCGTGGAGGCGCCCCTGGAGGTGGACGAGAGTGCAGCCATCGAACGCACCACCAACTGCTTCAGGAGGCCCGCCATGTCCGCCAGTCACACCGTCACTCGCCGCGTCAGCACGATGCTCGCCACGCTGCTGATCGCGCTGGCCGCTCTGCCCGTCGTTGCGGGCGCGCAGCCCCTCGACCCGTCGGCGAACCGGCCGTTCATGAAGTCCGCGACGTCCGAGCCCGCTCCTACCGTCATCCGCACCACAGTCATCAAGCAGGAGGCTGCGCGGGCGCTGCCGATCGTGCTCGCCGGCGCCGCCCTGATCATCGCGATCGTTGGAACCGGCGTCGCCCTCGCCCGCGTCGCGCCGGTGCGCCGGCAGCTCGGCGTCGGACACTGACCCACAGTCCCCCGAGCAAACCACAGGCCCGCCTTCGAGCGGGCCTGTCGTCGTCCGCCCGACCGGTCAACATTCTCAACTGACCCGATTCGGGTGGACCGCCTGGGGGTATTAGGCTGCCGCCATCCCGCGAAGTAGGAAGGGAATGCCCTTGCCCGCGACGTCATACGCTCCGCAACTGCGTCCGCTATCAGTCGGAGAGATCCTCGACGCCGGGTTCAGGCTGCTGCGGTACCGCTTCGGGACGTTGATGCTGTGCGTCCTGGTGCCGGTCGTCCCGCTGACGATCGTGGCGACGATCCTCCAGGCATCCACGGACGAGAACGCGTTCGATCTCAACACCACGACGACCTCGGACTCCGGAGCCTCCGTGGTCGGCGCCTTGCTCGGGGCGCTCCTGCAGGGCGCAGCCGTCGGGCTCGCGATTGCCGCGTGCATCAAGGTGATCAGCGCCGCCTACCTGGGCGAGCGCGCCGAGGTCGGCGACTCGCTGCGCTACGGCTTCAGCCGCATCCTGGCGCTGATCGGCGCATACATCCTGATCATCCTGATCCTGATCCCGAGCTTCATCGCGCTGATCATTCCGGGCATCTACATGGCCGTGAAGCTGTCGGTGGCGTTCACGGCGGTCGTCGTCGAGCGTGCCGGGCCGGGCCGGGCCATCAGTCGGTCGTTCAACCTCACGCGCGGCAACTGGTGGCGCGTCTTCGCGGTGGTCGTGGTCGTGTTCCTGATCGAGGCAGTGATCAACTTCGCGCTCGGGAGCGTGCTCGTCCCGGCGGTGCTGACTGACGCGAGCGAAGTCACCGTGGCGGTGCTGATCACGATCCTGAACATCATCATCTACGCGGTCACGTATCCGCTGTGGGCGTCCGTGCTCACCGTCCTCTACTACGACCTGCGCGTGCGCAACGAGGGCTTCGACCTCCAACTGCTGGCGCAGGGCGTGGGCGCCGATACATCGCGCTTCGAGACCGCGCCGGAGCGCCCCGAGGCGCCTGCGGTGCCGCCGGCTCCGGGCTCGACCGCGCCGCCCAGCTCGGGCGGTGGCTTCGCGCCGCCGGAGGGACCAGCCACGTCCTCGTGAGCGGGCCGCGCCGCCTCGCCGCGATCGTCGTCGCGGCGCTCGTGCTGGCGGCCCCGACGGGTGCGTCGGCGCAGGCGGTCAGCGGCGCCGAGCTGACGGCGCTCGCCGAGCGGGCGGCCGCCGACGACGCGTCCGCGCGCGAGCGGCTGCTCGCCGTCGACGAGGTCGACGGCCGTCCCGTCGCGGTCGACGAGGCGCTCGCGGGCGCCACCGGCGACGAGATCGTCCAGCGCGCGCGGCTGATCGCGGCGTCCACCGGAGCCGAGCGCGGCGTCGCGCCCGCCGACGCCCGCCGCGACGCGCAACAGATCCTCGACGCCCGTCGCTACAAAGGTGCCCAGGTGCCGCGCCCGTTCGCCGGACCGATCGCGTGGCTCGGCGATCGCATCCAGCCGGTGATCGACTGGATCGACGACCTCGGCCGCGGCGTGCCGGGCGGGCCGATCGTGCTGTGGATGGTCCTCGCCGCCTTGGTGCTGTCTGCGGCCGCCGGGGTCACGAGCCAGACGATCCGGCGCCGCGCGATCGCGATCGAGCGCGCCCGCACGGCCGCGCTGCCGGCGACCGAGGATCCGCATCAGCTGGAGCGCGCGGCCGACCGCGCCGAGCGCGACGGCGACTGGGAGCTCGCGGTGCGCCTGCGGTTCCGTGCCGGCCTGCTGCGGCTCGACCGCCGGCGGGTGCTCGTGTACCGGCCGTCCCTGACCACCGGTGAGATCGCACGCGCGACCGGCTCGCGCTCGTTCGCGGAGATCGGCGACCGGTTCGACGCGATCGTCTACGGCGGCCGCCCGGCCGAGCAGGAGGATGCCGAGGCAGCCAAGCGCGGCTGGGAAGCCGTTCAGGCCGAGGCGGTCGCGCGGTGAGGTGGCTGCCGCAGAGCGTCGAGGGGCGGCTGGCGGTCGGCGTGGTCGCCGTCGTGGTCGGCCTCAACGTCATCGCGCTGGTCGTCGACGCGCTCGTCCCGAGTCCCGAGGGACCGCGTTCGTCGTCGTTCGCGACCGCCCCGCACGGCGTCGCGGCGTGGGCCGACCTCGAGCGCGAGTCCGGCGCCGAGGTGCGGGCGCTCCGCTCCCGCCCGAGCGACGACACGCTGCCGTCGGATGGCACCGTCGTGGTGCTCGACCCGGAGGACTTCAGCGTCGGCCAGGCACGCGCGCTGCGCCGGTTCGCCGAGCGCGGCGGCCGCCTCGTGGCGGGCGGCGCCGACCCCGGGGACTGGCTCGCCGCGCTCACCGGCGAGCGCGCCGCGCCGGAGTGGACGGGCGGCGGTTCCGACACCGCGCGCGTGCTCGTGCCGGCGCCCGAGACCGGTGCCGCGACGCGTGTGACGGCGGCGGGGGACGGACGCTGGGCCAAGGCGAAGGGAGCGCTGCCGCTCGTCGCGGGCGACGACGGTCCGATCGTGCTCCTGCGGACCGCGGGCGAGGGCCGCATCGCGCTGATCGCCGACACCTCGCCGCTCCACAACCGGCGCCTCGACGAGGCAGACAACGCCGCGCTCGCGCTCGCGCTCGGCGGTCCCGGCCCGATCACCTTCGTGGAGAGCGTGCACGGCTACGGCACCGGCACCGGGCTCGCCGCGCTGCCCGGCCGGTTCCGCTGGGCACTGGTCCTCCTCACCCTCAGCGCACTCCTGCTGATCGCCGCGCGCTGGCCGCGTATGGGGCCGCCCGAGCCGCCCGAGCGGCCGCTGTTCCCGCCGCGCCGCGCGTACGTGGACGCGCTCGCCGCCACGCTGGCGCGCAGCCGGGACCGCACGTCGGCGGTGCAGTCCGTACGCTCGGCGGCGCGCGCTCGGCTCGCCCGCCGCGCCGCACTGCCGCGCGACGCCGACGCCGAGGCGTGGGCCGGCGCGGCCCGCGCCGCAGGGCTGACTGACGAGGAGGCGAGGGCGATTCAGGAAGAGACGGACGACGACGGCGTTGCCGCGGGACGGGCGCTTGCTCGGCTCAACGGTGGGGCCGTATAGGAGGCCCACACTTGCGCGAGCTCTACGAGGCAGTGGCCGGCGAGGTCGAGAAGGTCGTGGTCGGGCAAGAGCAGATGACCGCGACGGCGCTCGCCGCCGTCTCGCTCGGTGGCCACGTGCTGCTCGAGGGTCCGCCGGGCGTGGCGAAGACCCTGCTCGCCGGGGCGCTCTCGCGCGCCCTCGGGCTCGACTTCCGCCGGATCCAGTTCACGCCGGACATGCTGCCGTCGGACGTGACGGGCAACGTCGCCTTGCGCGGTGGCGAGCTGATCTTCAGGCGCGGGCCGGTGTTCACCAACGTGCTGCTCGCCGACGAGATCAACCGCACGCCGCCGAAGACGCAGGCCGCGCTGCTGGAGGCGATGCAGGAGCGCCAGGTGTCGGTCGAGGGCCGGCCGGAGCCGCTCCCGGACCCGTTCCTCGTGCTCGCCACCCAGAACCCGATCGAGTACGAGGGGACCTACGCGCTCCCGGAGGCCCAGCTCGATCGCTTCCTGGTGCGCCTGCAGGTCGGCTACCCCGACGAGGCCCAGGAGCTGCGGATGCTGGGGCTCGCGCGCCGCGGCGTCGGCCCGGGGGATCTCGACCTCGTGCAGCCCGTCGTCGGGCCGGACGCGCTGCGCGAGGCGCGTGACGCCGTCGACGCCACGCGCGTGGACGACGAGATCGCCCGCTACGTGATCGCCGTGATCCGGCGCACGCGCGACCTGCCGAGCGTGCAGCTCGGCGCCAGCCCGCGCGCCGCGGTCCACCTCCTCGGCGCCGCCAAGGCGGCGGCGCGGCTCGCCGGCCGCGACTACGTGACCCCCGACGACGTCGGGAGCATGGCCGGGGCGGTGCTCGCCCACCGGCTTGTGCTGACGCCGGAGGCCGAGCTGGAGCGCTACGAGGGCACCGACGCCGTCCGCACCGCGCTCGGCGAGGTGCCGGTGCCGCGATGAGCCCGGCGCCGCGCGCCGCCGCGATCCTCGCCGCGATCGCCGTGCTGACGGCGCTCACGTCGCCGGCGGTCGGCGGGATCGCGGCGCTCGTGCTGGTGGGCGCGGTGGCGGCCGACGCGCTCGCGGTCCGGCGCCGCCCGGAGGTCACCCGGCAGGTGCCGCGCCACCTCGCGCGCGGCGTGTCGGCGCCGCTGCGCGTGACGGCCGAGCGCGCGCTCGGTCGCGTGCGCCTTCGCCAGCCGGCGCCGGCGGCGCTGATCGTCGAGCCGCGCGAGGGCGACGGGACGCTCGACGCCACCGTCGTGCCGCGCCGCCGCGGCCGCCACGTGCTCGGCGCGGTCGCGTTGCGCAGCGAGGGTCCGCTCGGTCTCGGCCGCTGGCGCCATGAGGGCGCGGGCGAGCACGAGGTCACGGTCTACCCCGACGTGCCGTCCGCGCGCCGGCTCGCGCTCGCCGTCCGCCAGGGACGCTTCCGGTCGGCCGGCCGGCTCACGCGCGGGCCGCTCGGGCTCGGCACGGAGTTCGAGTCGATCCGCGAGTACGAGCCGGACGACGACATCCGCCAGGTCAACTGGCGCGCCACCGAGCGCATGCAGCGTCCGATGAGCAACCAGTACCGGGTCGAGCAGGACCGCGAGGTGATGCTGCTGATCGACGCCGGGCGCCTGATGGCCGCGCCGCTCGCCGACCGCACTCGGCTGGACGGCGCTGTAGACGCCGCGGTGGCGGTGGCGCTGGTCGCCGACGTGCTCGGCGACCGCTCCGGCACGCTCGCGTTCGACCGCGAGGTGCGCCGTCAGCTGGCGCCGCGGCGCGCTGGCGGTCACGCCGTTGTGCGCGCGCTGCTGGACCTCGAGCCGCGCGCCGAGGAGCCCGACTACGAGCTGGCCTTCCGCAGCGTCGAGGGCAGCAAGCGCTCGCTCGTGTTCATCTTCTGCGACCTGCTCGAGGAAACCGCCGCGCGGCCGCTCGTGGACGCCGTGCCGGTGCTCTCCCGGCGGCACGCCGTCACGGTCGCGTCCGTGCGCGATCCCGACCTCGACGAGGTGCTGGCAACCGCGCCGACCGGCCCGCACCAGGTCGGCGCGCAGGCGGTGGCGCTCGACGTGCTGGCCGCGCGCACGCGCGTGAGCCACATGCTCCGGCGGGCGGGAGCCCAGGTCGTCGAGGCGCCGGCCGACCGGTTCGCGGCTGCGTGCGTCGGCGCCTATCTCCGGGCCAAGACGCGGGGGAGGGCGTGATCCTCCCGCCCGCGCCACAGCACCAGGGCCCAGTACGGGCCGGCGGCGGCGACGCCGACGGCCGCGGCGGCGACCAGCGGCAGGTGCCGGGGCGTGACGAAGCCCTCGATCAGCCCGGCCAGCACGAGCCACGGCATCGTGCCGAGCACGATCTCCATCGCCGGCCGCGCCGCGCGGCGCAGCGACGTGCCGCGCGTGAGCGGCCCCGGGTCGACGATCGACCATCCCAGTCGCAGCCCGGCCGCGCAGGCGACCGCGATGCAGCTCAGCTCGAGCAGCCCGTGCGGGAGCACCAACCGCAGCAGCTCGGTCGAGTGGCCGTTCTCGATCGTGAGTCCGAGCAGCGCGCCGACGAAGCCGCCGTTGAAGATCGCGACCGCCGCGCTGCCGAGCCCGAGCAGGACGCCGCCGGCGATCACCAGGAACGTCACCCGGATGTTGTTCGTGTAGATCGTGCTGGAGAACGCCGCCTCCTCGCCCGTCGAGAGGTCGCCGGGGCCGCCGCCGGGCGCGGCCGCGTCCCGGAACTCGCTGGGGACGATGCCGAGCGCGGCCGCCGGGTCGTCGACCGCCCACACGGCCGCGAGCGCCATCGGCACGAACAGCAGCGCGAGCCCGAGGATCAGCGCCAGCGGCCGCTCGCGCACGCGGCGCCAGTACCCGGTGGTGAGGAAGGCGCGCACCGAGCGGCGGCGCGGCTCGGTCGCGTACACGCTCTGGCGGGCGTCGGCGACCAGCCGCTCGAGCCGGCGGGTCGTCGGGTCGGCGGGGAACAGGCGGCGGGCGAGCGCGAGGTCGGCGGCGGCCGCGCGGTAACGGCGGCCGAGCCGGAGCAGCGCGTCGGCGCCGAGCCGCTGGGGCCGGGTGCCGGCGCTGCGCACGAGCGCGGCCAGCTCTTCCCAGTCCGCGGCCCGCTCGCGCGTGAAGCGATCAACATCCATCGCCGGGAGGGAGTATGAGCACCGACGACGCAGGCCGCGCCGTTCCGGTCGCGTTCGAAGACCGGCTGGCGATCGCCACGCCCGAGGGCGTCGAGGTCGAGCTGACGCTGGCCGGCATCGGCTCGCGCGTCATCGCGGGCCTGATCGATTTCGTGATCCAGCTCTGCGTGATCGTCGCGCTCGCGGTGATCCTCAAGCCGGCCGGCAACGCCGGCGCCGCGATCTTCACGTCCGGGGTGTTCGGCCTGATCTTCTTCTACGACGTGCTGTTCGAGGTGCTCGGCGGCGGCCGTACGCCCGGCAAGCGGTGGACCGGGCTGCGCGTCGTGCGCTCGGGCGGGCGGCCGATCACGCTCACCCGCAGCGCCCTGCGCAACGTCCTGCGGATCATCGACATCCTGCCCGGCTTCTACGCCGTCGGGATGACCGTGATCTTCGTCACGCAGCGCAATCAGCGGATCGGTGACCTCGCGGCGGGCTCCTATGTCCTGCGCGACCGCCACGGGGACCGGGGTGGCAGCGAGGCGTCGCCGGCGCTGCCGGCGGTCGAGCTCGGCAGCGCGGCGATGTGGGACGTGAGCGCGGTGTCGGGCGAGGATGTGGCGGCCGTGCGGGCGTTCCTGGAACGGCGCGAAACGCTGCAGGTGGCGGCGCGCTCGGCAATCGCCAACGAGTTCTGCACGCGCCTGCGGCCGCGTGTCGGCGGCGCGTCCGAGTACATGCCGGACGAACAGTTCCTCGAGCGGCTGGTCGCCGCGAAGGCGGCACGGAGGTAAGCCATGGACGTTTCAGACATCGATACGCCGCACGGGCCGGCGCGAGCCCATCTCGACCTCACCGATGCGCCGGTGGCCGCGCTCGTACTCGGCCACGGAGCCGGCGGGTCGGTGAGCGCGCCCGACCTCGTCGCGGCCGCGGACGCCGCTCGCTCGGCGGGGCTCAGCGTCGTCCTCGTCGAGCAGCCCTACCGTGTGGCCGGCCGCCGCTCCGCCGCTCCGGCGCACCAGCTCGACGCGGCCTGGATCGCGGTCGTCGAGCATCTGCGCGGCGGCGCGCTCGGCGAGCTGCCGCTGATCGCCGGCGGACGCTCCGCGGGCGCGCGGGTCGCATGCCGGACCGCCGCCGAGACCGGCGCGGCCGGCGTGCTGTGCCTGGCGTTCCCGCTCCATCCGCCCGGGCGCCCGGAGAAGACGCGGCTGTCCGAGCTCGACGCCGTCGAGGTGCCGGTGCTGATCGTGCAGGGCACGTCGGACCCGTTCGGCATGCCGCCCGCCGGCCCGAACCGCAGCATCGTCACCGTGCCGGGGAACCACAGCCTCAAGGCGGACCTCCCCGCGATCGGCGACGCGCTGCGGAAGTGGCTCCCGCTAGTCACTCCAGCGCAGTGACTCCGGCTCGGGGCGCATGCGCAGCACCCGCGCCGGAGCGCCGCCGACGACCGCGTTGTCCGGCACGTCCTTGGTGACCACGGTCGACGTCCCGATCACGGCGTTGTTCCCGACCGTCGCGCCGCGCAGGATGCACGCGCCGTAGCCGATCCAGCAGTTGTGGCCGACGCGGACGTCGCGCTTGTAGATGCCCTGCACCCGCACCGGGCGATCGGTCTCGACCACGCCGTGGTCGAAGTCGATCAGCATCACGCGGTCGGCGACGATGCACTCGCGGCCGATCGAGACATGCTGGAAGGCGGAGATCGTGCACTCCTGGCCGAGCACCGTCTTGGCCCCGATCGACGCCTCGCCCTCGTGCACGCGGACCTTCGTGCCGTGGCCGATCCACGACCAGCGGCCGAGCCGCAGCACCGCGTCGCGGCCGATCTCGATCTGCACGTCGGGTGCGATGAAGCACAGGCCGTCCGTCTGCAGACGCCCGCGCCAGCGCAGCTTCAGCCACGCCCAGCGCGCGATCAATCGGGCGTACTTCGTATTGAGCATCCCGTGGGCGCGCAGGAACCGCAGGAGCGCGAGCGGACCGCCGTGCAGCGGCTCGGGAACGCCGCGGACGTGCAGGGGGGTGGGCGGTTTGGCGACCGTGGCCATCGCGTCTGATCGTATCCGCGTCTGTGATCATGGCCCGCCCCATGGCCGACTCCAAGCCGAGCCTCGCCGAGCGCCTGCTGGCGGGCGACAAACGTGCGCTGGCGCGCGCGATCTCGCTCGTCGAGGATGACGATCCCGAGGGCTGGGCGATCGTCAAGGAGGTCTATCCGCGGACCGGCAACGCCTCGGTCGTGGGGTTCACCGGCCCGCCGGGCGCGGGCAAGTCGACGCTGATCGGCTCGCTCATCCGGCTCCAGCGCGCCCGCGACCGCGACGTCGCCGTGCTGTCGATCGACCCCAGCTCGCCGTTCGGCGGCGGCGCGCTGCTGGGTGACCGGATCCGGCTCTCAGAGCACTTTCTCGACCCCGGCGTCTTCATCCGCTCGATGGCGACCCGTGGCGCGCTCGGCGGGCTCGCGGAGGCCGCGCTCCAGACCGCGCTGCTGATGGACGCCGCGGGCAAGGACGACGTGTTCCTGGAGACGGTCGGCGTCGGTCAGGCCGAGGTGGACGTGATCGACCACGCCGACTCGGTCGTGCTCGTGCTGATCCCGGGCTCCGGCGACTCGATCCAGGCGCTCAAGGCGGGCGTGATGGAGATCCCGGACATCATCGTCGTCAACAAGTCGGATCATCCGATGACCGACACGATGGTTCGTGAGATCCGCGGCGTGCTGTCGCTGGCGCCGCAGCGGGGCTGGCGGGTGCCGATCGTCAAGACCGAGGCGGCGCGCGGCACGGGCGTCGAGGAGCTGGCGGAGAAGCTCGCCGAGCACCGCGCGCACGTGGAGGCCGAGGGCACGCTGTCCGAGCGGCGGCGGCGGAACCTGATGAACGAGGTGCTCGGTCTGGCGACGATGCGGCTGCGGCGCGCCCTCGAGGCGACGCTGAAGGAGGACGCCGAGGTCGCCGAGATGCTCGACGAGGTCGTCGCCCGCCGGCTCGATCCGGCCAGCGCCGCCAGCCTGATCCTCGCGCGCGGGGCGATCGACGCGCGCGACGCCGCCCGCTGACGCGCGGTCCGATCTACGCTGAGCAGCGATGCGATTCCTCGTCATCGCCCTCGTGCTCGTGGCCGTCGCGGCCGTGGTCCTGACGATCGACGGTCGCGGCAGCGATGCCAAGTCGCCCAGGGCGGAGTCCACACCGGCTCCGACCGCGACCGCTACGCCGCGACCGGCGCCCCGCGTCCCGACGCTCCCGAGCGCCCGCTGTGCCGCGGACGTCCCCGGGTGCCGCGCCGTGCGCGGCCGGGTCATCTACGTCGAACGCGTCGATCCCGACGGCGACGGCGACCTGCACGTCGTCCTCGCCGCCGGCTCGATCACCGCGCCGGGCCTGACCGCGATCGACGTCGCGGTCGACCTGCGCCCGCGCCGCGACCCCCGGATCGGCGACCGCGTCAGCGCCGCCGGACCCGTCCAGACCGGCTCCTACGGCCAGTCGCAGATCCACGCGCTCGAGTTCCACGCCCGCCGCGGCTAGCGGCCGGCGAACGTCAACCCCGCTGGGTGGGGGGAGCGGGAGCCGTTTGGCGGTTGTGAGGGTGCGACTGTCGACTTTGTCGGGCTGAGGCCGACGAACTCGACGCTCGCCATCCCGCCGCGGCTAGTCGATCAGCACCCACGCGCTCGCGATCAGCGTGAGCGCTCCGAGCACGGCGCCGACGCGTGGTGCGTGGCGCAGGCCCCAGGCGACGAGCGCGCCCGCGACGGGCAGGGCGGGGGCGAGGTAGCGTGCCGCGAACCAGTCGCCGGAGATGGCCGGGACGAGGAACGCGGCGACCAGCACCTGGACCGCGCAGATCGTCACGGCGAGACCCGCCGCCGCCTCGGCCGTCGCGCGTGCCGGCACGACGCGGGCGAGATGCTCGCGCCGCGACCGCCACAGCAGCCAGCCGGCGAAGAACGCGAGCGCGAAGACGGGTGCCCAGCGCAGCAGCCCGACGTCGGGATCGACCCACAGCGTGGCCAGCCGCGGCACTCGCTCGACGTAGTCGACCACGCTCGACGCGCCCGTGGCCGTGTCGCCCGGCGGCGTTGCCGACCACGGCGTCGGACCGCCGTAGAGGCGCTCGTTCAGCGTCGCGTAGACGACCAGCGACGCGGCGATCAGCTCCGCGCCGAGGAGCCCGAGAAGCGGCCGCCGTGCGCGCCGGGTCCACACGTACAGCGCGGCCGCAACCGGCACCGCAGGGAGCACGAACAGCACGCCCAGCCATGGGAGCACGGCGAGCATCGCCCCGCCGCCGAGCACGGCGCCGGGGCGCGGGTGCTCGCGTGCGCTCACCGCGCACAGCGCCGCACCCGCCAGCAGCGTTCCCGCCGTCATCTCCGGGGAGATCGCCGTCGCGTGCGCGATAGCCGGCGCCGACAGGCCCGCCAGCGCGGCGCCCCCGCTCGCGTACGGCTCGGGCACGATCCGCCGCGCCAGCAGCGCGGCCAGCACGAATCCGAGCGCGGCCACCCCCGCCAGCCACAGCTCGATCGCCCGCGCGCCGCCGATCGCCTCGGCAGGCGCGATCAGCAGCCCGAATCCGGCGCCCTGCGGCGCTCGCACCAGCTCTCCATCCTCCACCAGCGTGTGCGCGATCCGCAGCTGCACCAGCTCGTCACCGGAGCGCGGATCGACGCCGAGTCCGGCCACGTAGACGGCAAAGAGAACCGCCCAGAGCGCGATTAACCTCAGGGCCCCTCCCGGAAGTCCGGCCGTCCAGATGCGGGCGACTCGCGGCGCCGGATCACCACCCGCGATGCTCGTCGTGCTGACGCACGCCTCCGCTCGCGTGCGGCGCCCGGCATCCACGATTCGCACGCCCCGAACGACCGTCCTATTCCGGCAGGGACCCTCACGCGCCGAGCGCGCGGGCGATCACCATCTGCTGAACCTCGTCGGTGCCCTCGCCGATCGTGAGGATCTTCGCGTCGCGGTAGAACCGGCACACCGGGTACTCCTCGATGTAGCCGTAGCCGCCGTGGATCTGGACCGCCTCCTCGGCGCAGCGCACCGCCAGGCGGCCTGTCTTGAGCTTCGCCTGTGCGGCCGTGAGCGTGAAGTTGCGCTCGGCGTCCTTCAGCAGCGCCGCTTTGTAGGTCAGCAATCGCGCGGCCTCGATCTCGGTTGCCATGTCGGCCAGCTTCGCCTGGATCGCCTGGAACTTGGAGATCGGCTTGCCGAACGCCTTGCGCTGCTTGGCATACGCGAGCGCCTGGTCGAGCGCGCCCTGGGCGAGCCCGACGCCCATCGCCGCGACGCCGATCCGGCCGATGTCGAGCACCCGCAGGAACTGCTTGAACCCGCCGCCGCGCGGGCCGAGCAGGTGGTCCTCCGGCACGCGGCAGTCGGTGAAGGAGAGCGGCCGCGTGTCGGACGCGTTCCAGCCCATCTTGCGATACGGCTCGCCCTGCTCGTAGCCCGGCGTGCCGTTCGGGACGAGCAGGTTCGAGATCTCATCCTCTCCGGTGCGGGCGGTGATCACGACCATTCCGGAGATGTCGGTCCCGGCGTTGGTGATGAACTGCTTGGCGCCGTTGATCACCCACTCGCCGCCCTCCAGCCGCGCCCGTGTGCGGACGTTGCCGGCGTCCGACCCCGCCTCCGGCTCCGTCAGCCCGAACGCCCCCAGCTTGCGCCCGGAGGTCAGCTCCGGCATCCAGTCGCGCTTCTGCTCGTCGGAGCCGAACAGGTAGATCGGCTGCGTGCCGAGCGACGTGTGCGCGCACAAGGTGATCGCCACCGAGGAGTCGACGCGCGTCAGCTCCTCGACCGCGATCGCGTAGGCGAGCGAGTCGCCTCCTCCGCCGCCGTACTCCTCGGGGAACGGGATGCCCATCATCCCCAGCTCGCCGAGCTTGGCGACGATCTCGTAGGGGAATCGCTTCTCGCGGTCGAGCTCCTCGGCCACCGGCGCGACCTCCTGCTCGGCGAAGTCGCGGACGGTGCGGCGGATCAGGTCGTGATCGGGGGAGAGGTCGAAGTCCATGGCCGACGATTCTGACGCGGCTGCTTGACTTCGCGCCCATGGAGGCCGTCTCAAGACACCGACACGTCCGGATGCGGCCGTGGACACTTCGCCGGATCGCCACCCGAACCCTCGCAAATACGTCCGTATTCCCGTCGGGATTCGTGCGGCGCCCGACTCGGTCCACGGCCGCCCCGGACGCGTCGCCCGTCTTGAGACACCCTCAATGACCGAGCTGGAGGCGCTGGCCATCTTGGTGGCGGGAGCGGTTGCCGGGGGCGTGAACGCGTTCGTCGGGTCCGGCTCGCTGATCACGTTCCCGACCCTGCTGGCGGTCGGCTATGCACCGGTCACGGCCAACGTCACCAACTGTGTCGGGCTGGTACCAGGAGGCGTGAGCGGGATGATCGGCTACCGGCGCGAGCTGCGCGGCCAGTGGCGGCGGTGCGCGATCCTCGGGATCGGCACCACGGCCGGTGCCGTGCTCGGCGGCGTGCTGCTGCTCGAGCTGCCGGACGCGGTGTTCGACGCCGTCATCCCCGCGCTGATCCTGCTCGCGGTCGCGCTGATGGCGATCCGGCCGTCGCCGAAGCTGCACGAGGGCGGCGACAACATGCCGGCGGGCGTAGCGGCGTCGTTCGCCACCGGCACCTACGGCGGCTACTTCGGAGCGGCCCAGGGGATCATCCTGATCTCGCTCCTGCGCCTGTGCTTCGGCGAGAACCTGCAGGTGCTGAACGGGATCAAGAACGTGCTCGCCGGGCTCGCGAACCTGGTCGCCGGCATCCTCTTCATCCTCGTCGCGCACGTCGCCTGGGGCGCAGCGGGCCTGATCGCCATCGGGTCCGTAGTGGGCGCCCAGATCGGCGCCCGCTACGGCCGGCGTGTGCCGCAGGAGCTGCTGCGGCGGATCGTGATGGTCTACGGCGTGGTCGTCGCCGGGATCCTGATCGCTACCTAGCGGTGACCGATTCCACGGCGCACGCACCCGCCTGGGCGCGTCCCACGGCGCCGGATCGGCACCCGCTGAAGGGGCCCGTGGCTCCGCCACTGTGCCCCTCCGGCGCGCACCGCCCGGCATCCGCGGTACGCGGCCATGCGGGCACGCGCGCCGCGGAATCGATCACCGGGCAAACACCTGCAGCTCCGCCGCACGGACGGCGTCGTCGGCCGTGCTGCCCGCCGGGCAGTCGGTGACGTTGAGCGGATCGTCGTCCTTGTCGCCCAGGTACGAGTGCGTCCCGGTGCACTGGTTACTCAGCACGCGCAGGCGCACGTACGTCGCGCGTGTCTGCGGCACGTCGAACGAGCGCATGATCATCTCCGGCGCACGCGGGCGCGGGACGTCGGACGGGAACGCGTTGGGCGGGCTCGTGAAGGTCGACTGGAACTGCGAGTCCTGGCTGCAGTCGATCGCCCCGCGGACCTCGCAGGTGAGGATCTCGAACTGCCGCAGCGCCGTGAAGCGGTTCTGCGCCGCCGTGTCGCCGCCCGGATCCGCCGGCAGCCGCGTGCGCAGCAGCGCGCTGACCTGCACGCGCCGGATCGTGTGCGCGCGCGCCGACGGGTCGAGCCGCACGGTCACCTGCTTGCCCACGATCGGGGCAACGAGCGAGGCCCAGTTCGTCGCCTCCGTGTCGTCGATCAGCGCTGCGAGGTTGATGCCGTCGCCCGTCGCGACCGCGTCGTTCGAGCGCGACGCCAGGTTCTCGCGCATGTTCACCGTCAGGTCGCGCAGCTGGCCGGCCCTGAGCGTCGCCGTGAACCGCGTGGCGCCGAACCCGTTGCCGCGCGCCACGAACTCGTACGTGCCCGGCGCGACCGGGAACGTGTCGTCCAGCGGCGTGCTCGGGTCGGTGTCGGCGATCGGGGTCGCGCGCGCCTCGTACTGGCCGACGAACAGCTGCGCGGGCTGGCCGGCGGCGTCGCCGGTCGGGCGGAACCGCAGCGTCGCCTCGGTGGCGTACGGCGAGTCGAAGGCCGCCACCGGATCGGTGTCGTTGGTCGTGTTGGAGCTCGCCGCCTGGCCGAGGCCGCGGTGTGCGAACGCGTTCCAGATGATGTCCTGATTGATCCCGTTGAAGCGGATCTGGTCGGCCGCCAGCATCGCGTTGCGGGCGTCGATCATGCTCACCGCGCCGGTCGGCATCAGCAGCCACGCGTCGAACATCAGCTGCACCCAGCGCCGGCTCCCCGGACAGGCGGTGACCGGCTGGTCGCCGCGCGCGCACGCCGTATTCAGCGCCGCGTTGCCGGCGCCGTAGCGGGCGACGAACGCCTGCCGCACGTCGTAGTTGGTCGCGCTCCAGATCTCGCCGTCGGCATGGACCTGGGTCTGCGCCGCGCAGTTCGAGTCGTTGCAGGCGAAGTCGTAGCCGACGTCGGAGTAGTTGAGCGGGCTCGCGTTCATGCCGTAGTTGCGGATCCCGGCCTGCTTGTCGCCCGTGACGTACGGCCCGACCGCGAACGGGTTCTCGCCGTCCACCGGCACGTAGCCGTTCTCGTTCAGGTACTCGACGGCGTCGAGGTCAGACCAGCTCTCGCCCATCGCGCCGGCCTGGCTGCCGGACAGGTTCGCGTTCGGGCCGCCCGCCATCCGGTTCGAGATCGCATGCGTGTACTCGTGCGCGATCACCGACATGTCGTAGTCGCCGTCCACGCACGGCGAGTAGAAGGCGCCTGCGATCGGCTGCCACATGTACATGTTCGTGACCGGCGCCTGGCCGTCGGGCGGCGAGAACTGATTTGCGTTGTCGCGGGCGGCGAAGCCGGGCGGGCCGCCGCTGACGCCACCGGCCTGCGCATTCCCGCGCTCCGGGTCGTTCTCCGCTCCGCCGCGGCCGAAGTTGAACGACTGCAGGTTCCAGGCGGCCTCGGTGAAGCCGAGCTGGTACGCCCAGTCGTGCATCCGGTTGTGCATCGCGAACAGGTTCGCCCGCGCCGCGTCGATGTCGGCGCGCTGCGGGCGACGTGAACGTCGCCGGGTTGCAGCGCTGCTCGTGCCACTGGTTCGTCCACGTGTACGCGTACTCGCGGTCGGGCCGCGACGTCGCGCGCTCGGTGCCGACCGAGTTCCCCTGGTTGCTGAACCAGTTGTGGACGGCGAACGCGTTGTTGCCGTCGGTCGTGAACGTCGGTGCGTTGGTGCGCGCGTCGATGTCCCACGGCACCGACGACGCCGGGTTGCCGACCACGAGCGCGCAGCCGGTGACGGCGATCCAGCACCAGCGCTGCCGCGTGTCCGTGGTCGAGTAGTCGAGCGGCGGCGAGCTGCGGAAGACCGTCCACGTCGGGTTGTCGGCCAGGTGGTCGATCAGGCCGTCGCGGATCAGCACGCCGCCGGTGTCGGCGTCGACGAACGACTGCGACGGCGAGAGGCTCGGCGCCGTCCGCGTACAGCTGCACCTCCCACGCGCGCCGGACGCCCCGCTCGGGCGTCGGGACGGCGACGAGCCGGGGCGGCTTGATGAGCGCGCCGGGCTGCAGCCCGGCGTCGGCCGCGGCGGCACGCACGGCGGCGTCCGCGTCGAGTCGGTGCGCACCGGTGAGCTGCGTGTCCTTTGCCAGCGTGGAGGCCACGTAGGCCACGTTGCCGCCCTTGACGCCGAGCACGATCAGGCCGTCACGGCCGGCGTCCAGCGCGCCGAAGCGCTGGCGCAGCATCACGGCGCGGCCGCTGCCGATCGGGGCGGCGCCGACCAGCTCCAGATCGGCGTCGCCGCATCCCCGAGCAGCGCCTCGTTGCGCCCGACCCACTGGCGCGCGGCGGCGACCGGATCGCGTGACAGACCCTGCGCCACGTACCCGCTACGCGCCGTCAGCGTGCCCGGCGTCCCGAAGCGGTTCCACGTCGTGCGCAGATCCGCGCCGCGCGGCCAGCCGGCGCTGCCGCGCGGTCGGCGCGACCGCGCCGGTGCCGGTGATCGCGATCAACGCGTTTCGCGTGCTCGCCCTGGATCCGTGGTGCCGACTGGGCACCGGTTGCCGCAGCGCCGAGCGCCGCGAACGCCGTCACGGTTACCGCCACACAGAACCGCCGCATGCTCCCGCCCCTTCTGCCGTTCCCGCCGAACGGCCACGGAGTGTGCCCCCGGAGGCGCGTTAGGTCAAGGCAGCTCAGTGCATGTCAGGCGCGCCCGCGTTTGCGCGGGCGAGCTCGACCAGCAGCCGCACGCCGAAGCCGGCGCCGCCCTTGGGCGTGTACGGCTTGCCGTTGTCCCAGGCCATTCCCGCGATGTCGAGGTGGACCCACGGCGTGTCGCCCGTGAAGCGCTTGAGGAACTCGGCGGCGGTGATCGAGCCGGCCTTGCGGGCCTCGACGGCGTTGGCGATGTCGGCGTAGCGGCTCTTGATGAGGTCGGCGTACTCGGCGTGGAACGGCAGCCGCCAGACGAGCTCGCCGGCACGGCGGCCGGCCGCCTCGACCTCGGCGCACCAGTCGTCGTCGGCGCCGAACAGGCCGGCGTACGTTGAGCCGAAGGTGGTGACGATCGCGCCGGTCAACGTGGCGACGTCGACCAGCCGGTCGGCGCCCTGCTCGATCGCGTGCGCGAGGCAGTCGGCGAGCACGAGCCGGCCCTCGGCGTCGGTGTTCAGGACCTCGATCGTGGTGCCGGTCTTGGCGCGGAGGATGTCGCCCGGCTTCAGCGCGTGGCCGCTCGGCAGGTTCTCGGTCGCGCCGATCACGCTCACCACGCGCACCGGCAGGCCGAGCCGGGCGATCGCGCCGGTGGCCTCGAGCACCGCGGCGCCGCCCGACATGTCGAACTTCATCTCGCTCATCTTCGCGCCGGGCTTGATCGAGATCCCGCCGGAGTCGAACGTGACGCCCTTGCCGACGAAGCCGAGCACCGGGCCGGCGACGTCCTCGGGCTCGTAGCGGATCGTGATCAGCTTCGGGTCCTCGTGGGTGCCGCGGGCGACGCCGGCGAACGCCCCCATGCCCGCCGCCTCGA
Source organism: uncultured Solirubrobacteraceae bacterium (assembly GCA_963792385.1). GTDB lineage: Bacteria > Actinomycetota > Thermoleophilia > Solirubrobacterales > Solirubrobacteraceae > DASSUW01. The sequence continues at coordinate 57,364 of CAWBVZ010000012.1, forward strand.
TCTCCGCGCGGCCCCAGACCTCGACCTGCACGCCGGGCAGCGCGCGGGCGCGGTCGGCCAGCGCCGTCGGCGTCATCTCGTTGCCGGGCGCGTTCTGGAGGTCGCGCGCGGCGTTCGCGGCCTCGGCCATGATCGTCGCGCGCTCGACGTCGGCGCTCGTGTCGTGGTGAGCGGAGACGACCAGCTCGTCCACGCCCGCTGCGTCGTCGTCGCCGGAGGTCTTGTACTGGCGGTACTCGTAGGCCGCGAGCAGCGTGCCTTCGACGAAGCCCGGCGCATCGACGTGGTGCGGGATCTCCCAGCACAGCATGCGCGTGCCGAGCTCCTTCGCGCGGCCCAGGACCGCTGCGGCGGCCACACGGGCGCGCTCGCCGTCGAACTCGTCGCGCTTGCCGAGCCCGGCCAGCACGTAGCGCCGCCCGCCGGCGTGGGCGACCGCGACCTTGCGCAGGGCGGTCCTGGCCTCGCCGGAGTCGACCAGCGCCTGCAGCACGCCGTCGACATCGTGGGAGATCCCCTTGCCCTCGAACACGCCGACGGCGATCGTGTCTGCCGCGGTGTCGCGCGGCGCTTCCGTGGTCGAACTCACGCGCATAGAGCCGAGGATATTGAGTGCGGCTTACTCGCACTCGCAAGCTCGTGGCGAGCGCCTTGATTAGATAGTCCCCTATGCCAAGAACCGTGATCCTCGGCTCCGCCCGCACGCCCGTCGGCAAGCTCGGCGGCGGCCTGTCCTCGCTGCACCCGACTGAACTGGGCGGAATCGCCATCCAGGCCGCGCTCGAGCGCGCCGACGTCCGCGCGGACCAGGTCCAGCACGTGATCATGGGCCAGGTACTGCAGGCGGGGACGGGGCAGATTCCCTCGCGGCAGGCGCAGATCAAGGGCGGCATCCCGAAGGAGGTCTCCTCGGAGACGATCAACAAGGTCTGCGCCTCGGGCATCCGCGCGGCCGGTCTGATCGATCAGGCAGTCCGCGCCGGTGACCTCGACGTGGCGGTCGGCGGCGGCATGGAGTCGATGTCGCAGGCGCCCTACCTGCTGCCCAAGGCACGCTTCGGCTTCCGGATGGGCGACGTCCAGGCACTCGACGCGATGGTCCAGGACGGCCTCCGCAACCCGTTCAGCGGCAAGCAGATGTTCGAGGAGGCGACGGAGATCGGCGAGCAGCTCGAGATGACGCGCGCCGACCTCGACCGCTGGGCGCTGCGCTCGCACGAGCGCACGATCGCCGCGACCGACGAGGGCCGCCTGCCGGAGGAGATCGTCCCCGTGACGATCAAGGGCCGCAAAGGCGACACCGTGGTCGAGATCGACGAGGCGCCGCGCCGCGACACCACGCTCGAGCGGCTCGCCGCCCTGCCGGGCCTGAGCGGCAAAGACGGCTCGCACACGGCCGGCAACTCGCCGGGCGTCAACGACGGCGCGGGCGCGATCGTGCTCGCCTCCGACGAGTGGGCCGAGCGCGAGGGCAAGGAGATCCTGGGCACGATCATCGCCCAGGCGGCGGTGGCCGACGATTTCGCGTGGCTCGCCCGCACGCCAGCCAACGCGGCGCTGAAGGCGCTCGACAAGGCAGGCCTGCAGCCGGGCGACATCGACCTGTGGGAGATCAACGAGGCGTTCGCCTCGGTCACGCTGAACTCGGTGCGGATGCTCGGCATCGACGAGGACCGCGTGAACGTCAACGGCGGCGCGGTCGCGATCGGGCACCCGATCGGCGCATCCGGCGCGCGCATCCTCAGCACGCTCGTGCACGAGCTGCGGCGACGCGGCGGCGGCTACGGCTGCGCCGCGATCTGCTCCGGCGGCGGGCAGGGCGACGCGGTGATCGTCCAGGTTTGACAGAGCGCCCGCACATACTTCCGCCGCCGCCCGGAGGCGGCGCGCTGCGCCGCCCGGAAGAGCCGGGCGCGGCGTTCTTCGATCTCGACCGCACGCTGATGGCCGGTTCCTCGGCGTTCCAGTTCGGCCGCGCGGCGTACAAGGCCGGGCTGGTCTCGCGCAGCCGGCTGGCGGCGGACGCGTGGGAGAACCTGCGCTTCCGCCTGCGCGGCTCGACGGACAAGGGCACGGACGCGGTGCGCGTGCGGATCTCGGAGCTGCTCGAGGGCGTGCGCGTGCGCGACATGCAGCGGCTCGCGCCGGACGTCCTCGCAGGCGTGCTCCCGCGGCTGTACCCGCGCATGCTGGCGATCGCGTACGAGCACCAGGACGCCGGCCGGCCGGTGTTCATCTGCACCGCGGCGTCGCAGGAGATGGCCGAGCTGATGGCGATCGTGCTGACGCTCGACGGTGCCGTCGGCTCGGTGTTCGAGACGCGCGACGGCGAGTACACCGGCCGCCCCGGCGGCCCGTTCACGTACCGCGAGGGCAAGGCGCAGGCGATCCGCGAGGTGGCCGAGCGCGAGGACATCGACCTGGCGGCGTCGTGGGCGTACTCGGATTCCGAATCCGACCTGCCGATGCTGCGCGCGGTCGGCCATCCTGTGGCCGTGAACCCGGACGCTGCGCTGGCGCGGGTCGCCCGCGAGGAGGGCTGGGAGATCCTCCGGTTCGACCGCCTCGGCCGTCGCCTGCGGGTCGCTGTCGCGGCGGTGGCGCTTGGTGGCATCGGGTCCGTGGCGCTCCAGCGGACGCGCGCATGAGCCTGCACGAGCTGACCGCGGAGCAGCAGGAGATCCGGGCGCTGGCACGCCGCTTCGCCGACGATCGGATCGCTCCGCGCGCGGCCGAGTGGGATCGCGAGCACGTGTTCCCGCGCGACCTGTTCGGCGAGCTCGGCGAGCTCGGGCTGATGGGTGTGTGCGTGCCGGAGGAGGAGGGCGGCGCCGGCGCCGACTTCCTCTCGTACGTGCTCGTGCTGGAGGAGCTCTCGCGCGCGGACGCGGGCGTCGGCGTGACGGTCGCGGTGCACACCAGCGCCTGCACGTTGCCGCTGCTCGCCCACGGGTCGCCGTACGTGCACGCGCTCGCGACGGGCGCGGAGATCGGCGCGTTCGCCCTCACCGAGTCGGGCTCGGGCTCCGACGCCTCGGCCCTGCGCACGCGCGTCCACGACGATCGCATCACCGGCACCAAGCAGTGGTGCACGAACGGCTCGCACGCCGCGACGTTCCTCGTCTTCGCCCGCGAGGAGGACGGCAAGATCAGCGCCTACGTGGTGCGCGCGGGCGCCGAGGGCTTCGCGGTGACGCGCGAGGAGGAGAAGATGGGGCTGAACTCCTCCTCGACGGCCGACCTGTCGTTCGAGAGCACGCCCGGCGAGCGGCTCGGCGAGCCGGGGAAGGGCATGCGGATCGCGCTCGCCACGCTCGACGCCGGGCGGATCGGGATCGCCGCCCAGGCGGTCGGGATCGCGCAGGCGGCGCTCGACATGGCGGCCGCCTACGCGAAGGAGCGCAGCGCGTTCGGCGGCCCGATCGCGCGCTTCCAGGCGATCCAGCACAAGCTCGCCGACATGCAGACCGAGGTCGAGGCCGCGCGTGCGCTCACGTGGCGCGCCGCGCGCCTGAAGGAGGCCGGCCGCCCGCACTCGGTCGAGGGCGCGCAGGCGAAGCTGTTCGCGAGCGCGGTCGCGCGCCGCCAGACCGGCGAGGCGATCCAGGTCCTCGGCGGCTACGGCTACACGAAGGAGTTCCCGGCCGAGCGCTACTACCGCGACGCCAAGGTGACCGAGATCTACGAGGGGACAAGCGAGATCCAGCGGCTCGTGATCGCCCGCGCGCTGCTGGGCGAGGCAATGCGCGACTGAGGTTCACCCCCCGTCCCGAACACCGGCCAGCCCGGTGATCGCGACGCCCCGCAGGCCCGATCCTGTGGGTATGGACACGACACTCGCTCCCGGTTTCAGCTGGCGCTCGCTGCTGCGGCCGCTGATCACCGCGCGCGGGTACGGCGCGCTCACCCACCATCTGCTCGGCCTGCCGCTCGGCGTCGCCTACTTCACCTGGTTCGTGACCGGCCTCGCCGTCGGTGCAGGCCTCGCGATCACGCTGATCGGCATCCCGATCCTCACGCTCGTCCTGGCGAGCGTCCGGCCGTTGCTGGCGGCCGAGCGCGCGCTGGCGAACGCGCTGCTGGGCGCCAACATCGCGCCGGCGCCGCTCGCGCCGCAGGGTGACGGCTGGTTCGGGCGGCTGAAGGCCTACTGGACCGACACTCCGACCTGGCGCGGGCTGGCGTACCTGCTCGCGCGCTTCCCGATCGGCCTGTTCACGTTCATCGTCGCGGTCGTCGCATACAGCGTTGCGCTCGGTCTGATCGCGGCGCCGCTGCTGGCACCGCTGGACGCGGACGGGCTCGAACTCGGCATCTGGCAGCCCGACAGCGTGCTCGAGGGCTTCGCGCTCGTCCCGCTCGGCCTCGTCGCGCTCGTCGCCGCCGGCTGGATCTCCGAGGGCATGGCCGCGGGGTCCCGCGCACTCGCCCGCTGGGGCGCCCGCTGACGGGACTGTCCCCCGGCCGCGCCCTAGACTCATTTGCATGGCCACCGAGGAGCGGCAGTGGACGGAGGCCGAGCGCTGGTTTCGTGAGCGCTACTCCGTCACGCCTGAGCGTCGTAGTTCGTTCACCAGCTTGTCCGGTGAGCCGGTTCGACCGCTTTATGGCCCGGAGGACGTAGGTTCGTTCGAGGAGCGGATCGGGTTTCCGGGCGAGTTTCCGTTCACGCGCGGCGTGTATCCGAGCATGTATCGCGGGCGGTTGTGGACGATGCGCCAGTTCGCCGGGTTCGGGACGGCGGAGGAGACGAACGAGCGCTTCCGCTACCTGCTCGACCATGGGCAGACCGGTCTGAGCACGGCGTTCGACATGCCGTCGCTGATGGGGCACGACTCCGATCACCTGCGCTCGCTCGGGGAGGTCGGCCGCGAGGGCGTGGCGATCGACACGCTCGACGACATGCAGACGCTGTTCGCGGGGATCGACCTCGGCGCCGTCACGGTGTCGATGACGATCAACGCGCCGGCGGCGATCATGATGGCGTTCTACGTCGCCGCGGCCGAGGAGGCGGGGGTGCCGCGCGAGCGCCTGGGCGGCACGATCCAGGCCGACATCCTGAAGGAGTACATCGCGCAGAAGGAGTGGTGCTTCCCGGTCGATCCGGCGATGCGCCTGTTGGGCGACATGATGCAGTGGTCGACGCGCGAGATGCCGCGCTGGCATCCGGTCTCGATCAGCGGCTATCACATCCGCGAGGCCGGTTCGACGGCCGCGCAGGAGCTGGCCTTCACGCTCAAGGACGGCCTGACGTACGTCGAGCAGCAGGTCGCGCGCGGGATGGATGTCGACGATTTCGCGCCGCGTCTGAGCTTCTTCTTCAACGCCCACGTCGACTTCTTCGAGGAGATCGCCAAGTACCGGGCGGCGCGCCGGATCTGGGCGCGCGAGCTGCGCGACACCTATGGGGCGCGCGACCCGAAGTCGTGGCTGATGCGCTTCCACACGCAGACCGCGGGCGTGTCGCTGACCGCCCAGCAGCCGCTGAACAACATCGTGCGCACGGCGATCGAGGCGCTCGCCGGCGTGCTCGGCGGCACCCAGTCGCTGCATACGAACTCTTACGACGAGGCGCTCGCGCTGCCGAGCGAGGATGCCGTGCGGATCGCGCTGCGCACGCAGCAGGTGATCGCGCACGAGACCGGCGTCACGAACACCATCGACCCGCTCGGCGGCTCGTACTTCGTCGAGGCGCTGACCGACGAGTTGGAGGCGCAGGCGTACGCGTACTTCCACAAGATCGACGCGATGGGCGGGATGGTCGAGGCGGTCAAGCACGGCTTCCCGCAGCGCGAGATCGCCGACGCGGCGTACGAGCTCCAGCGCGAGGTCGACTCGGGCGAGCGGATCGTCGTCGGCGTCAACCGCTACACCGAGGGCGACCACGGCACGACCGAACTGCTGCGGATCGACCCGGCGCTCGAGGGCAAGCAGATCGGCCGCGTGCAGGCCGTGCGCGCCCGTCGCGACGGTGCCGCGGTCGAGCGCGAGCTGACTGAGCTCAAGCAGGCGGCCGCGGTCGAAGAACGAAACCTGATGCCGAACCTGCTGGCCTGCGCGCGCGTACACGCCAGCGAAGGGGAGATCGTCGAGGCCCTCCAAGAGGTCTTCGGCACGTACACGGAGACGCCAGTTTTCTAATGCGCACATCGCTGCTCGCACTCATCGTTTTCCTGCTCGCCGCGGCGCCCGCCAGCGCCGCGCGCAACGTGAAGATCGGCGACGACTACTTCGTCCGCTCGAGCCGCGTGCCCACGGTGACCGTCCACAAGGGCGCCACGGTCCAGTGGAACTGGACGGGCACGCGCCAGCACAACGTGGTCGCGACGCGAAAGGGCCGCACGCGGTTCCAGTCGGCGCTCAAGCGTGGCGGGACCTACACGCGCAAGATGACCAAGCGCGGGACGTACCGGATCGTCTGCTCGATCCACCAGCCCGACATGCGCATGACGCTCGTCGTCGACTGAGCCCGGCAAATAGACTCGGCCGCCATGGCCGACCGAAAGATCCGCGTCGTGGTGGCGAAGCCCGGCCTCGACGGGCACGACAGGGGCGCGAAGATCATCGCGCGCGCGCTCCGCGACGCGGGCATGGAGGTCATCTACACGGGCCTGCACCAGACGCCTGAGCAGATCGTGGAGACGGTGCTGCAGGAGGACGCCGACGCGGTCGGGCTGTCGATCCTCTCGGGCGCCCACATGACGCTCGTCCCGCGCGTCGTCGAGCTCCTGCGCGAGCAGGACGCCGGTGACGTCGTCGTGACCGTCGGCGGCACGATCCCCGCCCAGGACATCCCCGAGCTGAAGGCGCTCGGCGTCGCCGAGGTGTTCACCCCCGGCGCCCCGACTCAGGCGATCATCGACTTCATCAGGGGCGCGGTCACGCCCTGATCGCCGCCGGCTCGAGGTTGAGCCAGCGCAGCTCGTCCTCGGTCAGCTCGACGTCGACCGCGCCCATGGCCTCGCGCAGGCTCTCGACCGTGCGCACGCCGAAGATCGCGTGCACGGGGTAGGGCTGGTGCAGCACCCAGGCCAGCGCGACCTGGTTCGCGGTCGCGCCGACGCGTTCGGCGACCACCTCGGCGCGCCGTAGCCGCTCGCGGTTCGCGTCGTTGCCGTAGACGCGTTCGTCGACGTGCCCCGCGAAGAAGCCGCGCGCCTGGGCCGACCAGGCGAACAGCGGCATCCGCGTGCGCTCGTGCCAGTGCGGCGATCGTGCCGTCGCAGGCCGACAGCGTGTCCGGCCAGTGCTCCTCGTTCTGCGTCGCGAGCGAGAGGTGGACGCTGCTGCAGCAGAAGCCCTCGAGGCCGTGGTCGCGCGCGTACGCGTTCGCCTCGTCGATCCGTGCGCAGGTCCAGTTCGATGCGCCGAACGCGCGCAGGCGCCCGGCGTCGCGGTGCTCATTGAGGATCTCGACGATCGGGCCGACCGGTACCGACGGATCGTCGCGGTGCAGCAGGTACAGATCGACCGGGGTGCGCAGCCGGGCGAGCGTGTCGCGCAGGTCGCACGTGATGTCCTCGGGCGTCACCCGCCGGCGATCGGCGCTCGGGTGCGCGCCCTTGGAGAGGATCGTGAGCCGCTCGCGCACGCTCGGGCGGCTGTCGATCCACGCGCCCAACTCGCGCTCGGAGTCGCCGTCGTTGTAGGCGTGGGCGGTGTCGATCGCGTTGCCGCCGAGGCGGACGTACTCGTCCAGCACGTCGGTCGAGACAACCAGCGACCCGAGCATGAGACGGGACACATCACGCCCGAGCGGCGCGAAGCCAATGTGAGCGTTCTCCACAACTGACAACCGTAACAGGACAGCCATCCAAACGTGCTGTTGACAGCGTCCATGTGAGCGATAACATGCGCCATTCGCGATGGGCGGTAGGCCGCCCGCGAGCCGAGAGAGGAGGAGTACCGTTGAGTGGCCAGGACGGATCTCTGGAGGATCACGTGCGCCCTGACGGCATCTCGCGCCGCATGGCGCTGGCCGGCGGAGGCGCCGCAGCGCTGAGCCTCGCGCTCGCCGCGTGCGGCAAGTCGAGCGAGGACACAGACGACGGTGCGGCCGGCGCCGGCAACTTCCCGGCGACGCCGAAGTACCGGTTCGTCTTCGTCAACCATGTGACGACGAACCCGTTCTTCGTGCCGACGCAGTACGGCATCGAGGACGCGTCCGCGCTGCTGAAGACGACGTTCCAATGGACCGGGTCCAAGACCGCGGACGTCGGCGAGATGGTCAACGCGATGAACACCGCGATTGCCGGCAAGGTCGACGGAATCGCCGTCTGCCTTGTCGACCTGAAGGCGTTCAACGAGCCGACGGAGAAGGCGCTGGACGCCGGCATCCCCGTCGTCTCCTACAACGCCGACGCACCCAACTCCCGGCTCGCCTACATCGGCCAGGACCTGTTCCTGTCCGGCGTCGAGATGGGCAAGCGGATCGTCGAGCTCGTGCCGGAGGGGAAGGTCGCACTGTTCATCGCGACGCCCGGCTCGCTGAACATCCAGCCGCGGATCGACGGCGCGATCAAGGCGATCAAGGACTCGGGCAAGTCGATCGAGTACAAGTCGATCGCCACCGGCGCCGAGCTCAACGAGGAGCTGTCGCGCGTCGACGCGTACTACCTCGGCAACAAGGACGTCAAGGGCATGTTCGCCGTCGACGCCGGATCGACGCAGAGCGTCGGGCAGGTGATCGAGAAGTACAAGCTGCGCGACTCTGGCGTCAAGGGCGGCGGCTACGACACGCTTCCGAAGACGCTCGAGCTGCTCAAGGCCGACCAGCTCGACTTCACGATCGATCAGCAGCCATACATGCAGGGCTTCTTCCCTGTGATGGAGCTGTACTTGACCAAGATCTCCGGCACCCTCACCGGCCCTGGGGAGATGAACACCGGCCTGAAGTTCATCACCAAGGACGATGTCGGGCCCTACCTGGCCAACACGTCGCGCTTCGAGGGGTCCACCAAGGAGCAGAAGGTGATCAGGAGTGGCGCCTGAGCCGGTCTCCTCCCCGGCTCCTGCGTCCGACACGGCCACGGCGCCGCGGGCCGATGGGGCGGCTCCGCGGCGTCGCTGGTCGCGCGTGGTCGAGATCGCGCTCGGGCGGCGCGAGCTCAGCATCGCGGTCGTCGCGATCGCGCTCTACGTGTACTTCCTGAACACGGTCACGGACTTCGCCTCGACCGCCAACCTGCAGACGCTCGGGACGTTCATCGCGGCGACGGCGATCATCGCGGCCGGCGAGGTCTTCCTGATGATCTCCGGCGAGATCGACCTCTCGGTGGGCATGGTGTACGCGCTCACCGCCTTCAACGTCTACTTCCTCACCGACGCGGGAGTCCCGCTCCTGCTGGCGGTCGTGCTCGCGCTCGTCGGCGCGTCGCTGATCGGCCTGTTCAACGGCGTGATCACGACCGTCGTCGGCGTCTCGTCGTTCATCACCACGCTCGGCACGTTCTTCCTGCTCAACGGCCTGACGCTGACGCTGTCGGGCGGGCGCCCGGTCGACACTCCGGGGGAGGGGACGTACGCCGAGGTGTTCGGCGGCGGCGCGTACTCGGGGATCCTGTGGGCGATCGGTCTCGTGCTGGTGCTCCAGCTCGTTTTGATGCGAACGCGCTGGGGGCTGCACACGTTCGCGGTCGGTGGGAACCTGCTCGGCTCGCGCGAGGCGGGCATCCGAGTGCGCTGGACGAAGGTGCGCAACTTCATGCTCGCGAGCGCGCTCGCCGGCTTCGCCGGGATCATCGAGGCGGTCCGGATCACCACCACCGACCCGCTCGCCGGCGGGGCGGGGATCATGTTCCAGGCGATCTCGGCGGCCGTCATCGGCGGCACGCTGCTGGCCGGCGGCAGCGGCACCGTGATCGGCGCGTTCATCGGTGCGTGCGTGCTCGGCATCCTGCGCGACGGCTTCACGCTCCAAGGCATCAGCGCCTTCACGTTCGACCTCATCCTCGGCATCGCGATTCTCGTCGCGATGGTCGTCGACATCTACGTGACGCGGATGCGGAACCGCGGCGGACGAGGAGCGGACTAGTGACCGAGGTTCTCCGCGTCGAGGGGATCGCCAAGCGCTTCGGGCCGATCACCGCCCTGCGCGAGGTCAACCTGCACCTCAATCAGGGCGAGGTGCTCGGCCTGCTCGGCGACAACGGCGCCGGCAAGTCGACGCTGATCAAGATCCTCTCCGGCTACCACCACCCGGACGCCGGGAAGATCTACATCGACGGCGAGCCGGTCGAGCTCGGCTCCGTCAGCCAGGCGCGCGCGCACGGCATCGACACCGTCTACCAGGACCTCGCCCTGGTGAACGAGCTGAGCGTTTTTCACAACGTCTTCCTGAACCGCGAGATCGTCCATCCGTGGCCGTTCCGGCTGCTGAACAACCGCGAGATGCGCCGCCGCGCGACCGAGGCGATCGACCTCATCGGCGTCGACATCCCGTCGGTCAAGACACCGGTCGTCCGGCTTTCCGGCGGCCAGCGGCAGGCGATCGCGATCGCCCGTTCGATCCACTCCGACGCCCGCATCCTGCTGCTCGACGAGCCGCTCGCGGCGATGGGGGTGCGCGAGGGGGCGATGATCCTCGACCTGATCCGGCGCCTGCGCGAGGCGGGCGAGGTATCGATCGTGATGATCCTGCACAACTACGTCCACGTCTTCCAGGCGTGCGACCGGGTCAATCTGCTCAAGGACGGCGAGATCGTGCTCGACAAGCCGACCGCCGAGTCCTCGCTCGAAGAGCTCACGGAGCTCGTCGTACACGAGTTCCGCGCTGGGAGAAATGCGTCGTGACACCCAGGCTGGGAGGAGTCATGCATCAGTTCGCACGGTTCATCGTCGGTGCTCTCTGTGCAGCGCTCGTCGCGCTGGCGGCCGCGCCCGCCCAGGCGGCACCGCCCACGATTGTCAAGTCGCCGTTCGGCACGCTCGCCGACGGCACGGCGATCGACAAGTACACGCTCACGAACACTCGCGGCATGTCCGTCGCGATCATCACCTGGGGCGGCGCGATCCAGTCGGTTCGCGTTCCCGACCGCCGTGGGCACTTCAAGAACGTCACGCTCGGGTTCCGCAACGTCAGCGGCTACACGAGCGACGCGTACAACAAGAGCAACCCGTACTTCGGCGCGCTCATCGGCCGCTACGGCAACCGCATCGCGCTCGGGAAGTTCACGATCGACGGGCAGGCGTTCCAGCTCCCGATCAACAACCCGCCGAACAGCCTCCACGGTGGCACGCGCGGCTTTGACCGCCGCGTCTGGGCGGCTACTGAGGTGCGGTCGGGCGGCACCGTCGGCGTGCGGCTGAAGTACACGGCCGCCGACGGCGAGGAGGGGTATCCCGGAACGCTGCCGGTCGACGTCCTGTACCGGCTCGACAACAACAACCGCCTGCACATCGACTACAAGGCGACCACCGACAAGCCGACGGTGATCAACCTCACGAACCACGCCTACTGGAACCTGGCGGGCGAGGGGTCGGGCGACATCTACGACCACCAGCTTCAGCTCAACGCGAAGCGCTTCACGCCGGTGGACTCGACGCTGATCCCGACCGGCCAGACGCCGGCCGTCGCCGGCACGCCGTTCGACTTCCGCGCCTTCCACCGGATCGGCGACCGGATCCGCGGCGACCACGAGCAACTGCTGTTCGGCCGCGGCTATGACCACAACTGGGTGCTCGACCGCGGCTCGAAGAAGGGCCTCGCCGTCGCCGCCCGGCTGCGCGACCCGTCCAGCGGCCGGCAGCTGACGGTCTCCACCACCGAGCCCGGCGTCCAGTTCTACTCGGGCAACTTCCTCGACGGGACGCTGTACGGCACGAGCGGGCGCGAGTACCGCCAGAGCGACGGTCTGTGCCTGGAGACGCAGCACTATCCCGACTCGCCCAACCACGCGAACTTCCCGTCCACGGTCCTGCGCCCCGGGCAGACGTACGCGACCTCGACCGTGTACGCGTTCTCGACGTTCCGGAGGGGCCGCTGACTAACTGTACCGTCCAGACGGTATAGTGGAGGAGCATGCCCGTTGCCCTGCTCCTCTCACTTGCCATCGTCACCGAGGTCGCCGCCACCATCGCGCTGCGCTTCACCGACGGCTTCACGCGTGTCGTGCCGAGCACGGTTGTCGTGCTCGGCTACGGCATCTCGTTCTGGCTGCTGGCGCTCGTGCTGCGGCAGCTGTCGCTCGGGACGACCTATGCCGTCTGGTCGGCCGCCGGCACGGCGCTGATCGCGGCCGTCGGCGTGTTCGCGTTCGGCGAGCCGGCGACCGCGTTGAAGGTCGCGAGCTTGGGCCTCATCATCCTCGGCGTGGTGGGGCTCAACATGGCCGGCAGCCATTAAGGACACGCGCGCCAAGTTGCTCGACGCGGCCGCGGCGGTCAGCCGCCGCGACGGGCCGCAGTCGCTCACGCTCGACGCCGTTGCCGCCCAGGCGGGCGTCTCGAAGGGTGGGCTGCTCTACCACTTCAAGTCCAAGCGCGAGCTGCTGGACGCCCTCGTCGCGCGCTGGCTGGACGAGTTTCAGGCGGACATCGACCAGGCGCCCGACGGCTTCGTGAAGGGCTACGTGCGCGCCTCCGACGGCGCCAAGGCGGAGGAGTCGGGGCTGCTCGCGGCGCTCGTCGCCGAGCCCGCCGTGCTCGCCGTAGTGCGCGATCGGTACGCGACCTGGCAGGATCGCGTCGCCACGGAGGGCGGCGACCCCGTGGAGGCCACGGTGGCCCGGCTCGCGGCGGATGGGCTGTGGCTCGCGGACCTCCTGGGGATGGCGCCGCCGCTTGGTGAGCTGCGCGAGCAGGTATTGGCGCGCCTGCTCGAACTATGCGATTGACTCGTCAGTCAATGGGTAGGATTCACGATCTAAGTCCGACCATGAGGTGTCCCAAGTGAAGATCTGCGTCCTGGTCAAAGAGGTACCGGACGCCGCCGTCGAGAAGCGCATCAACTCCTCGACGGGGCGCCTGGACCGCGGGGGGGAGAAGAACCTCAACCCCTTCGATACGCATGCCATCGAGGCGGCGATGCAGCTCAAGGAGGGCGGGGCGATCGAGGTCGACGAGGTCGTCGCCGTCACCATGGGCCCCGCCTCCTCGGAGCGCGCACTGCGCAAGGCGGTCTCGCTCGGAGCCGATCGCGCGGTGCAACTCACCGACGACGCGCTCGCGGGCTCCGACGTCAACGGCACCGGCTACGCGCTGGCGAAGGCGCTTGCGGCCGAGGCGCCCGACCTGGTGCTGCTCGGCCAGCAGTCCGACGACGGCGAGTGCTACACGATCGGCGCCGTCGTGGCCGACCACCTGCAGATGCCGTCGCTCACGCAGGTGATCAAGATCGACGTCGAGGACGGCAAGCTGCGCTGCGAGCGCCAGGCCGAGTACGGCTACGACACGGTGCTCGTCGAGTTTCCGGCCGTGATCTCCGTCGGCGACGCGATCAACGAGCCGCGCTACCCGTCGCTGAAGGCGATCATGGGCGCGAAGAAGAAGCCGCTCGCCACGCTCAGCATCGGCGACGCCGGCATCGAGGCCGACCGCGTCGGCTTCGACAACGCGCGCGCCCACTGCAGCGACTTCTCGGCTCCGCCCGCCAAGGAGGCCGGGAAGATCATCGAGGACGAGGACACCAACGAGACGGTCGAGCAGATCGTCGCCTGGCTCGATGAAAGGAAGCTCATCTCATGAGCGGCGTCCTCGTCTACGCGCTCCACTACGAGGGCGCCATCAACAAGAACTCGCTCGGCGCGGTCTCCGAGGGTGGACGCCTGGCTTCCGAGCTCGGGACCGAGTGTCACGCGATCGTGGTCGGCGACAAGGCCGGCCTGTCCGACGACCTCGTCGCCTCGCTCGGCAACTACGGCGCGACCAAGGTGTTCCGCGTCGAGGGCCCCGAGGGGCTCGCGCAGCCGGTCGTCGACGCGATGGCCAAGGTCGCGCAGGACAACGGCCACGAGTACCTGCTGTTCGGCGGCGGCCTGCTCGGCTTCGAGATCGGCGCGGGCCTCGCCGCGCGGCTCGACGCGGGCGTCTGCATGGAGGTCACCGAGGTCAAGGTCGACGACGGCAAGCTCGTCGCGCGCCGCCCGATCCTCAAGGACTCGCAGGTGTCTGACGTCCACTACCGCTCCAAGGTCGGCGTGATCATCGGCCGCCTGAACGCGTTCGAGATCGCCGAGGCGGGCTCTGACGCCGCCGCGATCGAGGACGTCGACGTCGAGTTCGCGCCGCACTCGCTGAAGGCCACGATGGCCCAGCGCGGCGAGCAGCGCGGCGCCGACGTGAACATCGAGGACGCCGACATCCTCGTCGCCGGCGGCCGCGGGCTCGGGAACGCCGACGGCTTCGATCAGCTCGAGGCACTCGCCGGGGCGCTCGGCGGCGCCGTCGCAGCGACCCGTGCGGTGGTCGACGCCGGCTGGTACCCGTACGCCGCCCAGATCGGCCAGACCGGCAAGACGGTCGCGCCGAAGCTGTACCTGGCGGCCGGCATCTCCGGGGCGATCCAGCACAAGGTCGGGATGATGTCCTCGGAGAACATCGTGGCGATCAATAAGGACTCGAACGCCCCGATCTTCGAGTTCTCCGACCTCGGCATCGTCGGCGATCTGAACAAGATCGTCCCGAAGCTGACCGAGGCCGTGAAGGCGAAAAAGGGCAGCTGATGACCTCGCCGAGCGAGTTCCCGCCGCCGGTCGACTCGGCGGATGAGTTCGTCGGTCCCCCGACCGACCCGGAGGACGAGCGGATCGAGGTCGGGGTGGCGATCGTCGGCGGCGGCCAGGCCGGTCTCGCGTGTGCGATCCGGCTGCTGCAGCTGCTCGAGGACGACCCCGAGCTGACCGAGAAGCTCGGCGAGGTGCCGGTGGCCGTGATCGAGAAGGGCAAGGTCGCCGGCGCGCACCAGCTCTCCGGCGCGGTGATGAACCCGTCGGCGATCAAGGAGCTGTTCCCGGACGACGACTCGTGGCCGAGCTATGGCGAGGTCGAGGGCGAGACCGTCTACTTCATGCTCAACAAGAAGCGCGCGGTGCCGCTGAAGCCGACGCCGCCGCCGTTCCGCAACCACGGCAACCACGTCGTCGCGCTGGCGGAGCTCAACCGCTGGCTGGCGGAGAAGGCCGAGGAGGCGGGCGCCTACATCCTCACCGAGACCACCGGTCACAAGCTGCTGGTCGAGGACGGCGTCGTGCGCGGCGTGCGCACGGGCGACAAGGGGCGCGACAAGGAGGGCGGCGAGAAGTCCAACTTCGAGCCGGGCTCCGACGTCGTCGCCAAGGCGACCGTGCTCGCCGACGGTTGCTGGGGCCACCTCACCGGCGCGGCGCTGAAGGGCCTCGACCTGGCGGCGAAGGACCCGCAGGTGTGGGCGCTCGGCGTCAAGGAGGTGTGGGAGGTCGAGCAGCCGTTTCACAAGGTCGTGCACACGCTCGGCTGGCCGCTGCGCGGGGGCGCGAAGTACAAGGAGTTCGGCGGCTCGTGGATCTACGGCATGAACCGCGAGGGCGAGACGCCGAAGGTGTCGATCGGCTACGTCGTCGGGCTCGACAACACCGACGCGCGGCTGTCGGTCCACGACGTGCTGCAGGAGTTCAAGCTGCACCCGCTCGTGAAGAAGATCCTGAAGGGCGGCAAGCGCGTCGCGTGGGGTGCGAAGGCGATCCCCGAGGGCGGCTATTGGGCGATGCCGAAGCTGCACGCCCCCGGCATGGTCGTGTGCGGCGACGCCGGCGGCATGGTCAACGTGCCGCGACTGAAGGGCATCCACTACGCGATCCGCTCCGGCATGCTCGCGGCGGAGACGATCTACCGGCAGCTGAAGGCCGGCTCGACCGACTTCTCGGCCTACGAGGCAGCGGTCCACGACTCCGAGATCGGCAAGGACCTGTGGGAGTCGCGCAACATGAAGCAGCCGTTCGCGAAGGGGCTGATCCGCGGCGGCGCGATCACCAACGCGATGGTCCTCTCGAAGGGCCGGTTCCCGGGCGGGCACTGGGCCACGCACCGCGACGCCGACAGCCCGGTCGAGGTCTCCGACCGCGACAAGCGCTACCCGAAGCCCGACGGCAAGTACACGTTCGACAAGCTCTCGGGCGTCTTCCTGACCGGCAACGCGACGCGCGACGACGCGCCGAGCCACATCCGGATCGAGAAGCGGGTGCCGCGCGAGGTCGCCGAGGCGTGGGCGTGGATGTGCCCGGCGCAGGTGTACGAGATCCCCGAGGACGCGCCCGAGGACGGGTTCGTCGACCTGATCGTGAACCCGTCGAACTGCGTGCAGTGCGGCGCGATCACCGCCAAGGGAGGACGGCTGACGCCGCCCGAGGGCGGCGACGGTCCCATGTACCAAATCATGTGAGTGCCCTTGCCGGCATCCGGCCGGCGGTTTGAGAACGGCGGGTGCATCCGTGCACCCGTAACCGCTTCGCTCCGCAACTCGCCGCTGATTCGAGCGTTATGGGAACCCCATGCGCCGGATCGCACTCACCATTGTTCTGTTCGCCGCACTGGCCGCGCCGGCGCAGGCGGCGCCGAACGCCGGCGTCGCGCTGACCGCGTGCGTGCCGCGCGAGCGGGCGGCGGAGTTCGAGGCGCGGATGAGCGCGGTCGCCGGCGCCAAGCGGATGCGGATGAGCTTCACGCTCCAGGTCCGCAAGCAGGGGAAGGCGACCTTCAAGCGGGTGGCCGCGCCGGGGTTCGGCGACTGGACGACCGCCGATCCCGGCACGCGCCGGTACGTGTTCACGCGCCGCGTCGAGGCGCTGATCGGCCCGGCGAGCTACCGCGCGCTGGTGCGCTTCCGCTGGCTCGACGCGCGCGGCAGGACGGTCGCGAGCACGCGCGCCTACTCGCACGCGTGCCGGCAGCCCGACCACCGGCCGAACCTCACCGTCAAGGCGCTGTCGCTCGAGGGTGCGCGCAACTACGTGGCGCTGGTCGCCAACAACGGGCGCACCGCGAGCGGGCCGTTCGACCTCCAGGTCACGCTGCCCGACCGGGTGCTCGGGCCGGTCACCATCGCGAACCTCGACCCTGGCGCTCAGCAGCTCGTTCGGTTCCGCGGGCCGCGCTGCAAGGCCGGCACCATGGTCACGGCGGCCGCCGACCCGCTCGACGCGATCGACGAGCGCTCGGAGCTCGACAACTCGTTCACTCTGACGTGCGCGTGAGCCAGTCGATCAGCGCCGGCCAGTAGCGGTCGGGCTGCTCGACGAACGGGAAGTGCCCGGCGCGTTCGACGATCAGCAGCTCGCCGCGCGGGGCGGTCGACGCGATCCGGCGGGCGCAGGCCGGCGGCGTCGGGCGGTCGTGCTCGCCGGCGATCGCCAGCACCGGGATGTCGGCCGCGGCCAAGGCGTCGAGCGCGTGCAGCTCGCCGAAGTCGTGACTGCGGTGCGCCTCGACCTGGAACAGCACGTCCGCGAGCATCGTCTCGGCGGTTGCCGGGTCGTCGGCGAAGAAGGGCATCTGGTCGCGCCACAGCTCCCGGCACTCCTCGGGCGTGCTCACCGTCCCCGCGTCCTCGCGCTCGAACGCGGCGCGCACGCCGGCGGCGACGTCCTCCGGCAGCCCCTCGAACCGGTCCTCGGGCGCGCCCGGCGGCTCCTCCTCCTCGGAGTCGGTGTCCGACGCCACCAAGCGCGCGGCGCTGCCGGGAAAGTCGACGAGGTGCTGCATCGCCACGAAGCCGCCGCCCGAGTGGCCGAGCAGCGTCCAGTCCTCGAGCGCGAGCTCGCGGGCCAGTTGCTCGACCGCCCGCGCGTGGGCGGTGAAGGTCCACTCGATCGCCGGCGAGCGACCGCTGCCGGGAAGGTCGACGAGCAGGACACGGAAGCCCGCGTCGACCAGCGACTGCGCGCCGGGCAGGAACACCGAGCCGTCGAGCCCCGGCCCGGGGTGAAGCATCACGATCGCAGGCCCGGAGCCGAGATCACGGACGTGTAAGGGCATCTACAATGGATACATCATGAAGACCGAACTCCACCCCGAATACCTTGAGGCGACGGTTACCTGCACGTGCGGGAACAGCTTCAAGACGCGCTCTACCAAGGGCGACATGCACGTGGAGATCTGCTCGAACTGCCACCCGTTCTACACGGGCAAGCAGAAGCTGATCGACACCGGCGGGCGCGTGGAGCGGTTCCAGCGTCGCGCTGCCAAGCGCGCCGCATCGGGCGGCTCCGGCTCCTAGCGCTGTAGGGCGCGGGCTCGGTTGCCGATCATCTAAGCGTGAGCGCTACCGAGACCCGTCCGCCCGACGGCGCCCTGATGGCGTCGCGCGATGCGCCCGTGGGCGGCCAGGCCGTCCTCGAGGGCGTGATGATGCGCGGCGTCTCCACGTGGGCCGTCGCGGTCCGCAAGCCCGAGGGCGAGATCGACGTGACGTCGTTCCCGCTCGTGTCCTGGGCCAAGCGCCACCGCGCCTTCCGCTGGCCCGTGATTCGCGGCGTCGTCGCGCTCGTCGAGTCGCTGAACATCGGCTTCAAGGCGCTCAACATGTCTGCGAACGCGCAGCTGCCGGAGGAGGAGGAGCCGATCTCCGGCCTCATGTGGGTGCTTACGATGGTCGTGGCGCTCGCGTTCGCGGTCGGCCTCTTCTTCGTCGTGCCGGTCGGCCTTACAAGCCTCTTCAAGGACCAGCTCGGCTCCGCCTTCCTGTTCTGGGTCGTCGAGGGCGCCGTGCGCACGACCATCTTCCTCGGCTACATCGCCCTCCTGTCGCGCCTGCGCGACCTGCGCCGTGTGTTCGAGTACCACGGAGCCGAGCACAAGACGATCTCCTGCTTCGAGGCGGGCGAGCCGCTCACCCCGGAGAACGCGCAGCGGTACTCGCGCCTGCACCCGCGCTGCGGAACGAGCTTCCTGCTGATCGTCATGATCGTGGCGATCTTCATCTTCGCCCCGCTCGGCCTGCCGGCCTGGTACCTGCTGATCGCCTCGCGGATCATCGGCGTGCCGCTGATCGCCGGCCTGTCGTTCGAGGTCATCAAGTTCGCCGGCCGCAACCGCCGCAAGCGCTGGGTGCAGATCCTGATGTGGCCCGGCATGCAGCTGCAGAAGCTCACCACGCGCGAGCCAGACCACGAGGAGCTCGAGGTCGCCATCGCCGCCATGGAGGCCGTGCTCGCCGTCGAGGACCCGCGCAACGCATCGGCCGCAGACCGAGTCGGCATGGAAGTCGTCGCCTAACTCGGCCTAGACTCGTTCGGCGATGATCGAGTCACTCGTCGAGCAGATCGAGGCGCGCCACGAGGAACTCGAGGCGCAGATGTCCGATCCGGCCGTGATCAACGACCGGCTGCGCTACGCCGAGGTCGGCCGCCAGTACAACCAGCTCGCCCCGGCGGCCAAACTCGCCGAGGAGTGGCGCCGGGCGATCTCCGACACGGAGGGCGCGCAGGAGCTGATCGACGAGGGCGCCGACGACGCCGAGCTGCGCGACGAACTGCGTGACGTGCGGGCGCGGATCGAGGAGCTCGAGGAGGAGATCCGGCTCGCGATGGTCGAGCCCGATCCGAACGACGACCGGAACGTGATCGTCGAGGTGCGCGGGGGCGCCGGCGGTGACGAGGCCGGCCTGTGGGCGGGCGACCTGTACCGGATGCTCACGCGCTACGCCGAGCGGCTCGGCTTCAAGACCGAGACGCTGGACGCCTCCGACGGCTCGTACACGTTCGAGGTGCGCGGCGACGGGGCGTACTCCAGGTTCAAGTACGAGGGCGGCACGCACCGCGTGCAGCGCGTCCCCGCAACCGAGTCGCAGGGGCGCATCCACACGTCGACGGCCACCGTGGCGGTGCTGCCGGAGGTCGACGACGTGGAGATCGAGATCGACCAGAACGACCTCGAGATCGACGTCTATCGCTCCTCCGGCCCCGGCGGGCAGTCCGTCAACACGACCGACTCGGCCGTGCGGATCACGCACAAGCCGACCGGCGTCGTCGTCTCGATGCAGGACGAGAAGTCGCAGCTCCAGAACCGCGAGCGGGCGATGAAGGTGCTGCGCGCGCGGCTGTACGAGAAGAAGCTCGCCGAGCAGCAGGCCGAGCTCGCCGCCGACCGGCGCGCGCAGGTCGGCACCGGTGAGCGGGCGGAGAAGATCCGCACCTACAACTTCCCCCAGCGGCGCGTGACCGACCACCGCGTCGAGGGCCTCACCGTGCACAACCTCGAGCAGATCCTCGGCGGCGAGCTCGAGGAGATCTCCGGCGCGCTCGAGGACGCCGAGAAGCGCCGCCGGCTGGAGCTCCAGGCCGCCGGCTGAGCAGCGGTTTCCCGCGGCCCGGCGCCGGGCAGGCCGGGACCATGGGGAGGCACCTGGCGGTGGTGGTCGTCCTCGCTGCGCTCGTGGCGGCGTGCTCGCCCAACGACCCGCCCGGCGGCGAGGGACGGCTCTCGATCGCCACCGGCGGCTCCGGCGGCGTGTACCAGGTCTACGGCGGCGGGCTCGCCGACGTGCTGAGCGAGGAGATGCCCGACGCGCCGACGACCGCCGAGACCACGTCGGCGTCGGTCGACAACCTGGTGCTGGTCGCGGACGGAGAGTCCGACATCGCCTTCTCGCTCGCCGACACCGCGATCGACGCCGTCGAGGGCAACGAGAGCTTCGAGAAGCCGCAGCCCGTACGCGCGCTCGCGACGCTCTATCCGAACATCACCCAGGTCGTCGTGAAGGCCGGGTCGGGCATCGAGACGATCGAGGACATGCGCGGCAAGACGGTCTCCGTCGGCTCGCCCGGCTCGGGCACCGAGGTGATCGCGCTGCGACTGCTCGAGGTGGCGGGCGTCGACCCGGACGACGACATCGCCAAGCGCCAGCTCGGCGTCGGCGAGTCGGTCCAGGCGGTGCGCGACGGCTCGATCGACGCGTTCTTCTGGTCCGGCGGCGTGCCCACCGGCGCGGTCACCGACCTCGCGACGACGGATGACATCCGCCTGCTCGCTCTCGACCGCTACCTGCAGCCGATGCGCGAGCGCTACGGCGAGGCCTACGCGGAGGCCGAGGTCGAGGACGACGAATACGCCGGCGTGCCGGGCACGAAGACGATCGGCGTGCCGAACCTGCTGATGGTCAACCAGCAGATGAGCGACGAGCTCGCCCACCGGATCACCGAGGAGCTGTACGCGGGCAAGGACCGCCTTGCGACGATCGTGCCGGCCGCGGAGGCGCTCGATCCGAAAAAGGGCCGCGAGGTCGTGTCGCCGGTCGAGCTGCACCCCGGCGCCGTCCGCTACTACGAAGAGCAGGCGCGATGAAGCTGCTGCTCGCCGTCGCGCTCGGCGCGCTCGCTTTCGGCGGCGGGCCGCCGCACGTCGTCGCCCGCACGACCGGGGGCGAGAAGGTGGCCGAGCTGCGGCTGCCGGGCTCGCGCACGTTCGCGCTCGAGTACCGGCACTCGTACTACCACCGGCCCGCGCGCGAGACGTTCCGCGTACGCGACGACGGCGCATTCGAGCTGGTGGCGATCAGCTCGCCGAGCGAGGCGGTGCTGGACTACTACGAGATCGAGGGAGCGCGGGTGCGGCGCGACGGCCGCTGGACGCTGCGACCGGCGCGCCCCGCGCGCTTCGAGAGCATGGCGCTGGCAGCGACCCGGGTCGGCCGCAGGACCCTGGTGGCCGGCGGCGTGCGGGTGCCGCTGTACGGCGGCGGCGACGTACACCTGCGATTGAAGGTGGAGCGATGACGGCACCGGTCGCACCGACGCTTGAGCCGCAGACCGACGACCGGCTGCTGGAGGAGTACGAGGCCGAGCGCCCCGGCCGGCGCCTGACCGGCGTCGCCAACACGGTCGTCAATGTGCTCGGCGCCGGGCTGTCGCTGTTCGCGGTCTACTGGGTGCTCCACCCGATCACGGCCCAGCAGTATCGGCCTGCGTTCCTCGCCGTCGTCCTGCTGCTGACGTTCCTCGTCTTCCGCGCAAACGGCCAGACGAGCCGCGCCGATCACCCGGCCGAGAGCCCGACGCCGCTCGACTGGGCCCTCGGGATCATCGCGCTGGTCGCGGTCGGCTACGCCGCCGTGAACGCGGAAGAGCTGTTCCGGCGAGCCGCCGACCCGGAGCCGCTCGACATCGTCGCCGGCGTCACCTCCATCCTGCTCGTGCTCGAGGCCACGCGCCGCACGGTCGGCTGGATCCTGCCGGCGATCTGCGCCGCGTTCCTCGCCTACGCCTACCTCGGCGGGCTGATCCCGGAGTCGTTCGGCATCGCGCATAAGGGCTACGGGGTCGACCGCATCGTCGGGCAGGCCTACATGGGCCTGGAGGGACTGTTCGGGATCCCGCTCGACGTCGCGGCGACCTACATCGTGCTGTTCACGCTCTACGGCGCCGTGCTCGAGTACTCCGGCGCGGCGCGCTTCTTCGTGCAGCTGTCGTACGCCGCATTCGGCGGCAGCCGCACCGGCCCGGGGCGGACCACGACGCTGGCCGGGTTCCTGCTCGGCACCGTCTCCGGCTCCGGTGTGGCGACGACGGTCACGCTCGGCTCCGTCACATGGCCGTTGCTGCGCAAGGCGGGCTATCCGAAGGAGGCCGGCGGCGGCGTCCTCGCGGCCGCGGGCATCGGCGCGATCCTGTCGCCGCCGACGCTCGGCGCGGCGGCGTTCATCATCGCCGAGTTCCTGGAGGAGAGCTACTTCAAGGTCCTCCTCTACGCGCTCGTGCCGTCGCTCCTGTACTACCTCGGGATCCTGCTGGCGATCGAGGCCGACGCCCGCCGCTTCCGGGTCAGCGGCCTGGAGCTGGAGACCCCCGGGTTCTGGCGGCTGCTGAGCCGCTGGGGGTACCACTTCTCGTCGCTGATCGCGATCGTGTGGCTGCTGGCGATCGGGTTGTCGCCGTTCCGCGCCGTGCTCTACGCGACGGTGCTGGCGTTCCTGATGTCGTTCCTGGACAAGCGCGACCGGATGGGGCCGCGCAAGGTCTTCCAGGCGCTCGTGACCGGGGCGCGCGGCGTGCTGCCGATCGCCGCCACGACCGCGGCGGCGGGCCTGATCGTCGCGGTCGTCTCGCTCACCGGTCTCGGCCTGGAGCTGTCGTCGCTGATCGTCGATGCGGCGGGCGGATCGCTGGCGCTGACGGCGATCTTCAGCGCCGTCGCGGTGCTGATCCTCGGCCTCGCGGTGCCGGTCACCGCCTCGTTCATCATCGCCGCGGTGATCATCGCTCCGGCGCTGGTCGCGCTCGAGGTCGAGCCGTTCGCGGCCTACATGTTCATCTTCTACTACGCGGTGCTCAGCGAGGTGAGCCCGCCGACCGCGCTGTCAGCGTTCGCGGCCGCGGCGATCACCGGCGGCGACGGCTTCAAGACGATGATGCTGACGGCGCGCTACACGCTGCCGGCGTTCCTGGTGCCGTTCGCATTCGTCCTCTCGCCCAACGGCGAGGGCCTGCTGCTGCAGGGCAGCGCCGGGACGATCGTGCTGGCGACGGTGGTCTCGGCGGCCGCCGTCGCCGGGCTCGCGGTCGCGCTCGGCGGCTGGCTGCGCGGGCCGGTCGCGACACCGGTGCGCGTGCTGGCGGGTGCGGGATCGATCGTGCTGCTGTACCTGGAGCCGTTGTGGATCGCGATCGGCCTCGGCCTCCTCGCCGTAGCGCTGGCGGCGCACTTCGTACTGTCTGGGCGTGGTCCTCGCCCGAACGACAGTCCGTGATGCGCTCGACTCGGCGCTGATCGCGCTCACGGCGTCGGGCTCCGACACGCCGCGGCTGGACGCCGAGGTGCTGCTCGCGGCGGCGATGGGTGTCGACCGCGGGGCGCTGATCGCCGATCCCGGCCGGGAGCTGGAGCCGACGCAGGCGCGCGCGTTCCAGGACGCGGCGCGGCGGCGAACGCAGCGCGAGCCGGTGGCGTACATCCTCGGGAGCAAGGGCTTCCGGCGCCTGGATCTCGCGGTCGACGCGCGCGTGCTGATCCCGCGGCCCGAAACCGAGCACGTGGTCGAGGCGGCGCTCGCGCTGCCCGAGGGCGCGCGGGTGGTGGACGTCGGCACCGGCTCCGGCGCGATCGCGCTGGCGCTCGCCGACGAGCGACCGGACCTGCGCGTGACCGCCACCGACACGAGCTCCGATGCGCTGGTCGTCGCACGCGCCAACGCCGCGCGGCTCGGGCTCGACGTCGAGTTCCTGGAGGGAGATCTGCTGGCACCGGTCGACGGCCCGATCGACGCGGTCGTCTCGAACCCGCCGTACGTGCGCGACGGTGAGCACCTGGCGCCCGAGATCACGCGGCATGAGCCGGCCGCGGCGCTGTTCGCCGGCCCGGACGGGCTCGCCGTCTACCGCCGGCTCGCGCCGGCCGCCGCCGAGGCGGGCGCGGCGTTCGCCGCCTTCGAGGTTGGGGCCGGGCAGGCAGCTGAGGTGGCGGCGCTGCTCCGGGCCGCCGGCTTCGGCGAGGTCGACGTCGTGCCCGACCTCGCCGGGATCGAGCGCGTCGTGGTCGGCCGGCGATGAAGGCGGCGTTCGAGGCCTGCATCGCGGGCGGCGGCGTCGCCGTGTTCCCGGCCGACACCGTCTACGGCTTGGCCTGCGACCCCGAGAACGCCGCCGCCGTCGAGCGGCTCTACGCGCTCAAGGGCCGCGCGCCGGACAAGCCCGCCGCGGTCATGTTCTTCGACCGCGATCGCGCGCTCGCGGCGCTACCCGAGCTCGGCCCGCGGACCCGAGGGCTGCTCGAGCGGCTCCTGCCAGGCGCCGTGACGCTGCTGCTGCCGAGCGACCGGTTCCCGCTGGCCGGCGGGGCCGGGACGCTCGGCCTGCGCGTGCCCGACCTGCCCGCGCTGGCCGGCCTCGCGCGCCCGGTGCTGCAGACCTCCGCCAACCTCCCCGGCGGCCCGGACCCGCGGCGGATCGAGGACGTGCCGGAGCCGATCCGGCACGGCGCCCAGCTGGTGTTCAGCGCCGGCGAGCTGCCCGGTACGCCGTCGACCGTCGTCGACCTGCGCGACTACGAGGACACCGGCGCGTGGAGCATCGTGCGCCTCGGGGCGGTGCCTGAGGCGGTGATACGTTCCATCGCATGAGCGACCTCCCTTCCGACTACTTCGAGCGGCCCCTCGCCGACGTCGACCCCGAGGTCGCCGAGGCCATCCAGTCCGAGCTCCGCCGCCAGCAGGGGACGCTGGAGATGATCGCGTCCGAGAACTTCGTGCCGCAGGCGATCCTCGAGTGCCAGGGCTCGGTGCTCACGAACAAGTACGCCGAGGGCTACCCCGGCAAGCGCTACTACGGCGGCTGCGAGTACGTCGACGTGATCGAGCAGCTCGCGATCGACCGCGCGAAGGCGCTGTTCGGGGCCGAGCACGCGAACGTGCAGCCGCACGCCGGCGCCCAGGCCAACGCTGCCGTCTACCACGCGCTGCTCACGCCGGGCGACACGATCATGGGCCTCGCGCTGCCGCACGGGGGCCACCTCACGCACGGGATGAAGATCAACGTCTCCGGCCGGCTGTACGACATCGCACCGTACGAGGTCGACCGCGAGACGAGCCGGATCGACATGGACCAGGTCGAGCGGATCGCGCACGAGCGGCGCCCGAAGATGATCCTCGCCGGCTGGTCGGCGTACCCGCGGTTCCTGGACTTCGAGCGCTTCCGCGCGATCGCCGACGACGTCGGCGCACTGCTGATGGTCGACATGGCGCACTTCGCCGGGCTCGTGGCGGCGGACCTGCATCCGAACCCGGTGCCGATCGCCGACGTGGTGACGACGACCGTGCACAAGACGCTCGGCGGCGCCCGCGGCGGCGCGATCCTGTGCAAGGAGGAGTACGCCAAGAAGATCAACTCGGCCGTGTTCCCCGGTCAGCAGGGCGGCCCGCTCGAGCACGTGATCGCGGGCAAGGCGGTGGCGTTCAAGATCGCCGCCTCGGAGCTGTTCCGGGAGCGCCAGCGGCGCACCGTCGCGGGCGCTCAGGCGGTCGCGAGCGAACTGCTCGGCGCCGGCGCGGGCGTGAGCGTGCTGACGGGAGGCACCGACGTCCACCTCGTGCTCGTCGACCTGCGCGAGTCCGAGCTCGACGGCCAGCAGGCCGAGGACCGCCTGCACGACATCGGGATCACCGTCAACCGCAACGCCGTCCCGTTCGACCCGCGGCCGCCGGCCGTCTCGTCGGGCCTGCGCGTGGGCGCTCCCGCGCTCGCGACCCGCGGGGTCCAGGCGGACGACTTCACGGAGATCGGGCGGATCATGGCGCGGGCGCTGCAGCCGGAGTTCGACGCGGTGCGCGACGAGCTCGCCGACCGCGTCTCCGCGATCGCGGAGAAGTACCCGTTGTACGCGAACCTGGGTGTGGGCGCGGCGGTCTGAGCCGCGGCCCGGCTGCCGCCGGCGAACGTCAACGGCAACTGCGCTGGGTAAGGAAGCTGGGGGATCGGCCGCGGCGCGGGGTCGTTAGCTGTCGCTATACGACAGCTATCAACCCCAACGGTGCCGTGGGGTTGATAAGTCGCGCATACCGCGACTAGACAACCCCGCGGAGCCTCCCCGCTGCCCTACCCAGCGGGGTTGACGTTCACCGGCGCACCACCTACCGCCGCCGCCACCCGCGACGCCCGAGCACCATCCGCCGCGGCAGCTCAGCCACCAGCGGCTCCAGCCCGCCCGCCAACTCCGCCGCGCTCGGCCGGTCGCCGGCCTCGCGTGCGAGACCGGCGCGCAGCAGCTCCGCGAGCCGCCGCGGCACCCGCCGTGGCAGCGGCTCGGGGTCGTGCACGAGCTGCGGGAAGTCGCTGCCGCGGCGCGGGAACGGGCGGCTGCCGCCGACCGCATGATGCAGCGTCGCGGCGAGCCCGAAGACGTCGGCCGGTGGGCCGATCGGGCCGCGCCCCGGGTCGCACTGCTCCGGCGCCATGTAGGCGTCGGTCCCGATCGCCGTGCGCAGCCGCCGCGCCGCCTCGACCGAACGCGCGACGCTGAGGTCGATCAGCCGCGGCGGCGCGCCCATGACGATGTTCTCCGGCTTGACGTCGAGGTGGACGATCCCCTCACCGGCCAGGTAGTGCAGCGCCGATGCCGTGTGGAGGCCGAGCGGCAGCGCCTGCTCCGGCGCCAGGGCGCCGTCGCGATCGATCAGCTCGCGCAGCGTCGGGCCTTCGAGATGCTCGGTCACGAGGTGGGGGAACTTCCCGTCCGTTACCGCGTCGAACCCGCGTACGATCACGGGATGCGCGAGGCGTGCGAGTGCCTCGGCCTCGCGGCCGAGGTCGCGCAGGGCGGCGAGGTCGGTCGCCTGATCGGGTCGCAGCACCTTTGCGACGAGCACCGCGAGCCGGTGGTCGTCCCAGACGAGGAAGACCTCGTACCGGCGGCCGCCGCCGAGTTGCCGCAGCACCGTGCGGCCGGGAGCGATCGCGTCGCCCTCGACCAGTCCCCACGTCGGCCGCACCCGGCCCTCGCGCTCCCACGGTGGTGGCTCGGCGACCGTGGAGAGCCCTCCGGGCGCTGTCGCGGTGTCCGTCACGCGTTCGTCGCCGCCCACGTGTCGCCACCGCCGGCGGGCGGCCCGTCGCCGCCGTCACCGTCGTCGTCGTCGGCCTCGGGGCCGGGCACCGCGCCCTTGCCGGCGGCCGTCGCGGCGGGCTGGTCGGCCGGTGGCCGGCCCGACGAGGCCGACGCCCACGCGGCCGGGGCGGCGAGCGCGAGCACGATCGCCGCGGCGATCGCGCCGAGCGCGCGCGGCGCCGAACGCTGCGGCGCGAAGGTCGCGGGATCGTCGGACAGCGCCAGGTAGGCGCGGGCCAGACGTCGGTGGGCGGAGGTCGGCGCTTCCATCGTCAGCGGCCCGTCGTGTGCATTCCCCGCGCGCCACGGGCCTCAAACAGACCATTCGCCGCCGGTTCTCCGGACCCTGCGCGCCGCCCACCCTGCGATCCTCTGCTGCCGAATGGAGCGCGAAGCCCTCTACGCGTGCCTCGTCGCGTTCGCGGCGGCCGCTCTGCTGACGCCGGTGGCGGCCCGGCTCGCCCGCCGACTCGGCGCCGTCGACGGTCTCAAGGCGCGCGGGCTCGCAAGCGAGGCGACCCCGCTGCTCGGCGGCCTCGCGATCTTCGCGGGCGTACTGATCGCCGCGCTGCTCTTCATGCCCGACAACGAGCGCACGCGCGGCATCCTCGTGGCGGCGGCGCTGATCACGCTCGTCGGCGCGTGGGACGACGTGCGCGACCTCCCGCCCGGCGCCAAGCTCGCCGGGCAGGTGCTGGCGGCGCTGATCCTCGTCGACGCCAATGTCGTCGTCCGCAACATCACGTTCCCGTTCCTCGGGCCGCTCGACTTCGGTGACCTGGGCGGGCCCCTCACCGTGCTCGGTCTCGTCGCGGTGATGAACGTCGTGAACTTCTCCGACGGGGTCGACGGCCTGGCGGCCGGGGTGTGCGCGATCTCCGCGGTCGCGTTCTCCGTGATCGCGTTCGACCTCGGGCGCGATGCCGCCGGCGTGCTGGCCGCGCTCACCGCGGGCGCGGCGCTCGGGTTCCTCGTCCACAACTTCCACCCCGCGTCGGTCTTCATGGGCGACTGCGGCTCGAACCTGCTCGGCCTGCTCTTAGGGGCCGTGATGATCGAGGGCTCGCTCAAGACCAACGCCCTGGTCGCGCTCGTCGTCCCGCTGGTCGTGCTCGCCGTGCCGTTCCTGGACACCGGGTTCGTGGTGGCCAAGCGGATCAAGTACCGCCGGCCGGTGTACCGCGGCGACTCCAATCACTTCCACCACCGCATGCACCGGATGGGGTTCTCGCAGCGTAGGACCGTCCTCTATCTGTACGCATGGACGATCACGATGGCCGGGCTCGCGGTCGCGCTGCGCTTCATCCCGTACTCCGACAATCGCGGTCACCTCGATCCCGGCTGGACGGCGGCGCTGGCCGCCTGCTTCCTGATCGCGCTGGCCGCCAGCGCGTACCTCGTCTACGTGCTGGAGATCCTCAAGCTGCGCCGCCTGCGCGCGTGGCAACTGCGTCGCACGGACCCGGACACGAGCGAGCACGACATCGACCAAGAGGTCCAGCGCGAGCTCGAGACCGGCGAGTTCTCTGCTCTCGGTCGCTGATCGGGTTCGAATCTCGTACGGCTAACCGCACTTGCGCGACCACTGGGACGAGCGTATCTTGCTCTGACCGATCGACCACCGCGCACAGCGCAGAGGAGGTGAGCAGGACTTGATGCAGACCACGCCCCGCATGTTCATTTGGCACAACGCCATGGACGCCGGCGTGCTCCGGCGTCCTTTCCTGCTCGCGCGGTAGATCTTCTTCTCGGTCGCGGGCAGTGCAGTAGCCGCCCGTGACCGTCCCATAGGTACTGCCTTCCGTACGGCACGGGCGGCCCCTCGTTCATTTCACAACCTGGGAGCCACCCACATGCATTCCCTGAACCACCCGGTCTACGCCAGCTCCGTTGTCGCAGAGCGCGCCGAGACCGCCAAGCGCGTCGCCAGACACGCGCGCCTGCAACACCCCCCGCCGGTCCGATCTCGCGCGGCCTACGCGGCCGGGCGCGTCGCGCGCCGGCTGGACACCGCGGCGGCCCGTCGGGCCGTCGCCTGAGCGGCGGCACGTTCCCCTTCGTGTCCGACGCCCATTCATGCAGTGCCCCCGGCCGAGCTCAAGGCCGGGGGCGCCGCGTGCGCGTGTTCTACCCTGTCCGCCGCCTCGTGCAGACAGTGCGTCTTGAACAACTCGAGCCGTTCGTCACCGCTGACGGTTCAACCATCCGCGAGCTCGCCGGCGTGCCCTCGGGCAACGCCGTGAACCAGTCCCTGGCAGAGGCCACCGTGCCGCCGGGGGGCGAGACAGTGGAGCACTTCCATCGCGAAGCCGAGGAGATCTACCACTTCACGGCCGGGGCCGGTCGGATGCGCCTGGGTTCTCAGGAAGCACCGATCCGAGCGGGCGACACGGTTGTTATCGCTCCAGGAGTACCGCACAAGCTGTGGAACACCGGAGACGATCCGCTCGTCCTGTTGTGCTGCTGCGCGCCGCCGTACTCGCACGACGACACCGTCCTCCTGGAAGGTTGAACATGCGCAAACATCACCTCGTCGCGACGCTCGTCGCGGCCATCGCCCTCGTCCTGCCCGCCACGGCTGCCGCGGCTCCACAGGTCGGCCTGTCCGAGCAGGACACGGCGATGTTCACGAACAAGCTCTTCAAGTCGCTGAAGGTGAAGCATGCTCGCGTGGTCGTGGGCTGGGACGTGCTGAAGAACCCTTCGGAGAAGGCCTACCTCGACTCGTGGCTCGCGGGCGCGAAGACCGCAAAGGTGCGCCCGCTGGTCTCGTTCAACGCCTCGCGCATCCCGGGTCAGGAGGCGAAGCTGCCCAGCGTCAAGGCGTTCCGCACGCAGGTGAAGGCGTTCCGCAAGGCGTATCCCAAGGTCAAGGACTTCGTGACCTGGAACGAGGGCAACCACATCTCCCAGCCCACGTTCAAGAAGCCCGCCCGCGCGGCGCAGTACTTCGACGTCCTCGCCGCCGCGTGCCGCGGCTGCCGGATCGCCGCGGCCGACGTGCTCGACGACAAGAACAACCTCGAGCCGTGGCTGCGCAAGTTCCGGCGCACGGCCAAGCACAAGCCCAAGATCTGGGGCCTGCACAACTACGTTGATGCGAACGCCTTCAAGAGCGCCGGCACCAAGCGGATGCTGCGCGCGGTCAAGGGCAAGATCTGGTTCACCGAGACCGGCGGCCTGGTGAAGCGCTACCAGCGCAAGCGGCCGGGAATCCGCGCCCGCTGGGTGCGGCACTCGCTCAAGCACGCCGGCAAGGCGACGGCGTACGTGTTCAAGCTCGCCAAGCTCAGCAGCCGGGTCGACATGGTTTTCTTCTACCACTTCATGCCGTCGCCCCGGAAGGGCGCCACGTGGGACTCCGCGCTGATTGACTCGAAGGGCCGCGCGCGCCCGTCGTACCGCGTCGTCAAGTCGTACCAGAAGAAGCACCGCCGCTGATGCGGCGGCTCGCCGCGCTCGCCGCCCTCGCCGTACTGGCGGGGTGCGGGTCCGAGCGCGGCGCGATCGTCGCCGGTGGCCGCGTCGTCGGCGACAACCTGACGCTCTACTCGTCGCTGCCCGACCCGGCCACCGGGGTCGGGCGCGACATGGTCGATGCGCAGAAGCTCGCGATCGAGCAGGTCGGGGGCCGCGTCGGCAAGCTGGGGATCAACTTCGTCTCGGTCGACGAGGGGTCGCCCGGCGCCGACACTCCCCCGGTCGTCGCCGCGCGCGCGGCTGAGAACGTGATTCGCGACCCGCAGGTGATCGGCGTCGTCGGCGCGCTGCGGTCGGACACGGCGATGACGTCGCTGCCGCTGTTCAACGCCGCGGGCATCCTGCTGGTCAGCCCCGGTGCCGGCTACCCGGGGTTCACGGAGCCGATCGCGCCGGGCGAGCCCGCGGACTGGTACCCATCCGGCGACCAGACGTTCGCGCGCGTGGTGGGCGACGACATCGCCCAGGCGGGCGTGCTGCTCGCGGCCGCGCGGCGCGCCGGAGGCGGCGAGCGCGTGGCGGTCGAGGCCGAGGCGGGGAAGGTGGCCGACGCGCTCGTCGGCGCGCTCCGCAAGGCCGACGCGGACAACCCGCGCGTGCGGCTCGTCGACGACAGCGCTCGGGCCGACGCGGTGATCTACGCCGGGAGCGACCTGCGCTCGGCCGTCGGTGTCGCGGAGTCGCTCGCGCGCGAGGCGCCGCGCGCGGCGCTCGTGTTCCCGGACGAGCTGACCCGTGCAGGGCTGGCGGAACGGCTCACCGGCGCCGCCCGGCGGCGCGCCGTGCTGGTCTCGAGCGCACCCGAGCCGGGCTCGACCGACGAGCTGCGCGGATTCGAGGACGCCTTCACGACCGCATTCGGGCACCGGCCCGACCCGTACGCCGTGCTGGCCTGGCAGGCCGAGCGCCGCATCCTCGAAGCGATCCGCGCGGCAGGCTCGCGCGCAAACCTGCGCCGGGTCGTGGTCGAGCAATACATGGCGCTGCCGGCCCTGCGGCATCGCTTCACCGCGTTCCGCCCGCGTGCCGGCGGGCGGCGCGCGTACCTGCGCGAGCTGTAGTACGGAGGGGACTACACGCGCGGCGCGTCGGGTAGCGACCGCCCATGACGGAGCCCGCGACCGCGCTCAAGCCGGCGATCACCCGGACGATGCTGCTGTTCTTCATCGTCGGCGACATCCTCGGCGGCGGGATCTATGCGCTCGTCGGCGAGGTCGGCGACAAGGTCGGCGGTGCGATCTGGACGGCCTTCGCCCTCGCCGGCGTGATCGCCGCGTTCACCGCCGCGTCGTACGCCGAGTTGGTGTCGAAGTACCCGAGCGCCGGTGGCGCGGCGCTGTTCGTGCACCGCGCCTTCCGGGCGCCGCTGTTCACGTTCCTGATCGCGTTCGCCGTCATGAGCTCCGGCGTCGCGTCGGCCGCCACGCTCGCGACCGCGTTCGGCGGCGACTACCTGAGCGAGTTCGTGGACCTGCCGACGGTGATCGTCGGCCTCGTCGTGATCGCGGTGCTGTCGCTGATCAACTTCCGCGGGATCAAGGAGTCGGTCACGTTCAACATGGGCTGTACGGCGATCGAGCTGTGCGGCCTCGTGCTCGTGGCCGTGATCGGCGTGGCGTTCCTGCTCGACGGCGGCGGCGACCCCGGCCGTGCGCTCGACTTCAAGTCCGGTGACAGCCCGGTGCTGCTCGTGATCTCGGGTGCGTCGCTGGCCTTCTACGCGCTGATCGGGTTCGAGGATTCGGTCAATGTGTCCGAAGAGACCAAGGCCGCGCCGCAGGTGTTCCCGCGGGCGCTGTTCCTCGGCCTTGCGATCGCGGGCGCGGCGTATCTGCTGGTGACGGTGGTCGCGTCGATGGCCGTGCCGACCGACACGCTCGCGGGGTCCGACGGGCCGCTGCTCGAGGTCGTGCAGCTCGGGCCGCTCGCGATCAACACGAAGGTGTTCTCGGCGATCGCGCTGTTCGCGCTCGTCAACGGCGCGCTGATCAACATGGTGATGGCATCGCGGCTGCTGTACGGCATGGCGAACCAGCGCGTGATCCCGCCGTGGTTCGGGCGCGTCCACCGCACGCGGCAGACGCCGTGGGCCGGCATCCTCTTGAGTGGTGCGCTGGCGGGGGTGCTGGTGGTCGTCGGCGACCTCGAGACGCTGGCGGACACGACCGTGCTGCTCCTGCTGATCGCGTTCGTGGCCGTGCACGTCTCCGTGCTCGTGCTGCGACGCACGCCGGTCGATCACGACCACTTCGTCGCGTGGACCGGGTTCCCGGTGCTCGGCGCTCTCTCGTGCACGGCCCTGATCGTGCAGAAGCTCGTCGAGGACGCGGTGACCTTCGCCTACGCGGGCGGCCTGCTCGCGTTCGGCCTCGTGCTGTGGCTGATCGCACGCGCCTTCACCGGGCCGGCCGAAGAGCTCGACCCGGCGAAGCTCGCGGACGACTGATCAGCTCTCGAGCTGGGCGTCGAGCGTGATGTTGCCGACGCCGGCCAGCGCGCGGGAGATGATGCATCCCTCCTTGGCGGTGTTCGCGGCCGCCTGGAACGTCGCGTCGTCGAGGCCAGGGATCTTGGCTCGCGTCACGAGGTCGATCTGAGAGATCGTGGGGTTGCCGTCGATCACACGGATGGAGACCGCTGCGTCGGTCTTCACCGAGTCCGGCACGTGCCCGTCCTGCGAGAGCGCGGCCGACACCTGCATCGTGAAGCAGCCCGCCAGGGCGGCGCCGATCAGCTCCTCGGGGTTCGTGCCCTCGCCGTCCTCGAAGCGCGACTTGTAGGTGAACGGGCCCTCCCACGCGCCCGAGCCGAGGGCCATGCTGCCGGAGCCGCCCTTCAGGTCGCCGCTCCACGTTGCGCTCGCGTTGCGCGTCGCCATCTCGTCCTCCAAGGTCGGGTTGTCGACGGGAGCTTGCCAGCATGTGGGCATCCGGTACCTGCTCCTCCTTGCCGCCGGGCTCGCGCTCGCCGATGCGTCGGTCGTCACGCTCGCGCTGCCGCCGATCATCGACGAGCTGGACGCGTCGGTGGAGGGAGCGGCTGCCGTGCTCGGCTCGTACACGCTCGTGCTCGGGCTGGCGCTGCCCGGGGCGGCGTGGGTGCGGGTGGAAGTGGGGAGCCGTGCGCTCGGAGCCGGCGGCGCGCTGCTGTTCGCCGCCGCCTCGCTGGGCTGCGGCCTGGCCGGCTCGCTCGGCGTGCTGCTGGCGCTGCGCGGTGCGCAGGCCGTGGGCGCGGCGGCGGTGCTCGTGGCCGCGTTCGCGCTGCTCGACGCCGGTGAGACCGGCCGGCGCGCCTGGACCGCGACGGCGATCTTCGGCTTCGCCGCCGGCCCGGCACTCGGCGGTGCGCTGACGCAGGCACTCGACTGGCGGGCGATCTTCTTCGTGCAGGTGCCGATCGCCGCCGCTGCGGCGGTGGTCGCGTGGCGGTCGCCCGAGCCGACCGAGCGACACGTCGAGGCGGCCTCCTGGCCGGCCGGGCCGGTTCTGGCTCTGTCGCTGGTGTCCGCGTCGCTCGTCGGCGTGCTGTTCCTGCTCGTGCTGCTGCTCGTGACCGGCTGGTCGGTGTCGCCGCTGGCCGCGGCGGCGGCGGTGACGGTGCTCCCCGTCATCGCCGTCGCGGCTTCGCGGATCCGCGGCCCGGCGCGCGTGCGGGCGGCCGCCGGGGCGGCGCTGCTCGGTGGCGGCGTGCTCGCGCTCGCGTCGCTCCCGGGCGCTTCGCTGTGGTGGACGGTGCTGCCGCAGGCGATGGCCGGCGCCGGCATGGGGCTGGCGCTGCCGGCGCTGGCCGGTGAGCTGCTGCCCGAGCGGACGCCCGAGCAGGCCGCGCGGCTGCTCGCCACGCGGCACATCGGCATCACGGTCGCGCTCGTGCTGCTGGCGCCGGTCGCGGCCACCCGGATCGACGATGCGGTGTCCGCCGGCCGCGAGCAGGGCACCGCGCTGGTGCTCGACGCGCGGCTGCCGCCGCTGGAGAAGCTGACGCTCGCCGGCAGCCTCGTCGGCGACCTCGATCCGGTCGACCCGCGCGGCGAGCTGCAGGCGTCGCTGGAGAAGGCACGCGGCGAGATCGACCCCGAGGACCGCGCCGCCTACGACGCGCTGGCCGAGCGCGCCGACGACGCGCTCGTCACCGGCGTGCAGGAGGCGTTCGCCCCCGCGTTCGTGATCTGCGGGGCGCTCGCGCTGCTGGCGGCACTGGCGGTCCTCCCGCGCGACCGCCGCGGCGCGACGGCCGTCGCCGCCGCCGGCGCCGCGGCGCTGGTGCTGGCCGGCGGCGCGCGGCTCGCCCAGCCCAGCCTGGCGCCCGAGCCGGTGCGGATCGCCGACCCGTGCGTGCCGCGCGACCTACCAGACACCGGCGGGATCGACGGCGCGCTGCAGGACGCTGCGCTGATCGCGCTCGACCGCGCCGCCTGCCGTTACGGCTCCTCGCGCGAGCAGCTCGCGCTGGCGCTGGTGGACGGCGACGCCCGCGCGGACTACGAGCGCGAGTTCGGCGTCGACCCGCGCAGCATCGGCGGGCTGCTGGGCGCCGTGCTCGGGATCTGAGGTCGTACCCTCTGACCCATGAGCCGCGGACAGCGCATTGCCTTCCTCGCCGTCGCCGTAGTGATCGCCGTCGTCGCGATCATCGTGCTCGCCGACAGCAGCGAGGACCCCTCGGGAACCCCGAGTGCCGCCACCGCCACGCCGACTGCCACCAGCCCGCCGGAGGACGGCGCAACGGCCACGCCGGATGCGACGGAGACGCCGACGCCGACGCCGACTCCCACGCCCGAGCCGCCGCCGCTGCTCACCGGCGGCAAGGTGACCAAGCTCGAGGCCAAGGAAGGCGACACGGTGACCTTCCGCGTGCGCTCCCCCGTCGCCGAGGAAGTGCACGTGCACACCTACGACATCATGAAGGACCTCGAGCCGAACAAGACCGCCACGGTGTCGTTCAAGGCGACGATCACGGGCATCTTCGAGATCGAGTTCGAGCACGCTGGCGAGCAGATCGCCGAGCTGCGCGTCGACCCGAAATAAGGGGACTGTCCCCTCAATCCATCGGCCAGCCGGCGCGGGCCCAGGTGCCGACGCCGCCGCCGACCACGTGCAGGACCTCGCGCGCGCCGAGGCGCTGGAGCAGGCTCGCTCCGACCGCCGCGCGCTGGCCCGAGGCGCAGATCACCGCGACCGGGCGGGCCGGATCGATCCCTGCGGGCATGCTGCGCACGTCGTGGTAGGGCATGTGGACCGAGCGCTCGATCCGCTGCTCGTCCCACTCGGAGCGCTCGCGCACGTCGAGCAGCTGGAGGCCGCCGGCCTGCCAGCGGTCGTGCAGCTCGGGCAGGTCGACCCGCTCGATCCGCTCGACCGGGCGGCGCTCCTCGCGCCAGCTCGTCATCCCGCCCGCGAGGAAGCCGACGACGCGCGAGATCCCGACCGCTGCGGCGAGCTGCGCGGCAAGCTCGGCGTCGGCGTCGTCGCGGCCGACCAGCACGATGTCCTGGTCGCGGTCGGCGAGCCACGCGAGCTTGGAACCGAAGCCGGCCCGCAGCATCGTCATCGACACCGAGCCGGGCACGTGCGCCTCGTCGAACTGCGTGTCCGTGCGCACGTCGACGATCAGCGCGCCGTCGGCGGCGGCGCGGTCGAGCTGGCGCGGCACGAGCGGGCGCGGCGCCTCCGGGTCACCGGTTGACGCGCCGCGGTTGATCGCCACGATCGCCTGCAGGTTCGGTGGCTGCGGCCCGAGCGTCGCGATCGCGCGCTCGACGAAGCGGTCCTCGTCGCGCTCGGCCAGCAGGTCGTTGTGGGCCGCCTCGTAGCCGATCGTCGACGCCACCTTCATGTCCATCCCAGGCCCGCCGCACAGCGAGCCGCCGAGATGGCCGGGCCACACCTCGGTCTCCGGCGGCAGCTCGAGCAGGCGGTGCAGCGAGTGGAAGATCCCGCGCGCACCCTCGTCCTTGTCGACGGCCAGGTCGGGACGCGCGATGTCGCCCACGAACAGCGTGTCGCCGGTGAGCACGGCCCACGGCTCCGGGCCGCGTGCGGTGTCGGAGAGCACGAAAGCGGTGTGCTCGGGCCGATGGCCGGGCGTGTGCATCGCGCGCACGAGCAGCATGCCGAGGGTCAGCTCCCAGCCGTCCTCGAACGGTTCGTGGTCGTACTCGGCGCCCGCGTCTCGGTGCACGTGGATGACCGCGCCGGTGGCAGCCGCGAGGCGGCTGTGACCGGACACGTGGTCGGCGTGCGTGTGCGTCTCGAGGATGTGGCCGATCTCGACGCCGAGGTAGCGCGCGAGCCGCAGGTACTCCGCCACATCGAGCCTCGGATCGACGACGGCGGCCACGCCCGCGTCCTCGTCCCCGATCAGGTACGAGGCGCAGCCGAGGTCGTCGTGGGTGATCTGCCGCAGGATCATTCCCCACCGACGCTACCGGAGGCGTACGGTGGCGTCATGACACGGTCCTACGCGTCGGGCGTCTCCACCAAGCCGCTGATCGGCGAGACGATCGGCGAGAACCTCGAGCGCACGGTGCAGCGCTTCGGCGACCGCGAGGCGCTCGTCGTCCGCCACCAGGGCGTGCGCCTCACCTACGCCGAGCTGGACGCGCGCGTGAACGCGCTCGCCGGCGGGCTGATCGCCGCCGGGCTCGGGAAGGGCGATCGCGTCGGCATCTGGGCGCCGAACTGCGCCGAGTGGGTGCTCGTGCAATTCGCCACCGCGAAGGCCGGGATCATCCTCGTCAACGTCAACCCGGCCTACCGCACGAGCGAGCTCGAGTACGCGCTCCGCCACTCCGGCTGCCGGATGCTGATCGCCGCGCCGTCGTTCAAGACCAGCGACTACGCGGCCATGATCGAGGAGGTCCGCGGCGGCCTGCCGGAGCTCGAGCGCGTCGTGCTGCTCGGCTCGTCCGCGTGGGAGGAGCTCGCGGCGGGCGGCGACGCGGATCTGCCCGCACTCGACCCCGACGACGCGATCAACATCCAGTACACGAGCGGCACGACCGGCTTTCCCAAAGGCGCCACGCTCAGCCACCACAACATTCTCAACAACGCGTTCTTCGTCGGCGAGGGCTGCGGCTACGACGAGCACGACCGCGTCTGCATCCCGGTGCCCTTCTACCACTGCTTCGGCATGGTGATGGGGAACCTCGGCTGCACGACGCACGGCGCGACGATGGTCGTGCCGGAGGCCGCGTTCGACCCGGTGGCGGTGCTGACGGCCGTGCAGGAGGAGCGCTGCACGAGCCTCTACGGCGTGCCGACGATGTTCATCGCCGAGCTCAGCCATCCGGGCTTCGACGACTACGACCTGTCGTCGCTGCGGACCGGGATCATGGCCGGCTCGCCGTGTCCGATCGAGGTCATGAAGCAGGTGATCGAGCGCATGCACATGGACGGCGTGACGATCTGTTACGGCATGACCGAGACGTCGCCGGTGTCGACCCAGACCGGCGCGAGCGACTCGCTCGAGAAGCGCACGCAGACCGTCGGGCGCGTGCACCCGCACCTCGAGGTCAAGGTGATCGACCCGGAGAGCGGCCGCACCGTCGAGTGCGGCGAGCCGGGCGAGCTGCTGACCCGCGGCTACTCGGTGATGAGCGGCTACTGGAACGAGCCCGAGCGCACGGCGGAGGCGATCGACCGGCACGGGTGGATGCACACCGGCGACCTCGCGACGATGGACGACGAGGGCTACCTGAACATCGTCGGGCGCTCCAAGGACATGGTCATCCGCGGCGGCGAGAACGTCTACCCGCGGGAGGTCGAGGAGTTCCTGCACACCCACCCGGACGTGCTCGAGGCGGCCGTGATCGGCGTCCCGGATGAGCGCTACGGCGAGGAGCTGATGGCGTGGATCCGGGTGCGCGAGGGGACGGACCTGAGCGAGGACGAGGTGCGCGCGTTCTGCAAGGGCCGGATCGCGCACTTCAAGACGCCGCGCTACGTGCGGTTCGCCGACGGCTTCCCGATGACCGTCACCGGCAAGGTGCAGAAGTACAAGATGCGCGAGCAGGCGATCGAGGAGCTGGGGCTGGTCGAGCAGGCGACTGCGTGAGGTAGGTCACGCTGCCGATGAAGTAGTTAGCAACCTAATGATTGCGTTGCTAGGTTATTCATCGTGCCCGTCGCCACGGACCAATTCACCGCTGCCTGGGAGTCGTTCTTCCGCACCACGCGCCGCCTGCGCTCGCGCGCCGGCCGGCTGCCGATCGACGGGCTGTCGCTCCCGCAGTACCACCTGCTCGAGGCGCTCCGCGGCTCGGCCGACCTGACGGTCGGCGAGCTGGCCGAGTCGGCCGGCGTCGCACCCCCGACGGCCACGCGGATGCTCGATTGCCTGGCCCGCGACGGCTACGTCACGCGCCGGCACTCGGAGACCGATCGCCGCGCCGTGCTGGTCGCGCTGACACCGATGGGCAGCGAGGCGATCGAAGCCGCGCACGAGCACGTCGAGGCGTTCCGCCGCCGCGTGTTCGAGGCGCTCGAGCCGGAGGAGCGCGAGCAGGCTGCCGTGCTGCTCGCCCGCCTGAGCCAGGTGCTCGAGGAGCAGGTGCCATGAGAGCCGACGGCTACCTGCTGTCCCGCCGCGCAACGCTCCTCGCGATGTCGGGCGTGCTGCTCGGCATGCTGCTCGCCGCGCTCAACCAGACGATCGTCGCCACCGCGCTGCCACGGATCGTCGGCGACCTCGGCGGCGTCGACCACTACTCGTGGGTGTTCAGCGCGTACATGCTCGCCGCGACGGTGACGACCCCGATCTACGGCCGCCTCTCGGACGTCTACGGTCGCCGCCGGTTCTTCGTCGCCGGCATCGTGATCTTCATGATCGGCTCCGTCGTCGGCGGTATGGCCGACTCGATGACGCAGCTCGTGATCGCGCGTGCGATCCAGGGTCTGGGAGCGGGCGCGCTGATCCCGCTCGCCGTCGCCACGATCGGCGACCTGATCCCGCCGTCGGACCGCGGAAAGTGGCAGGGCCTGACCGGCGCCGTGTTCGGCTTCGCGTCGGTGATCGGGCCGACCACCGGCGGCTGGATCGCCGACAACGCCGACTGGCGCTGGGTGTTCTTCGTCTCGCTCCCGGTCGGTCTGATCGCGCTCGCGGTCGTGGCGACGACGCTGAAGATCCCGCCGCACCCCGATCGCGATACGAAGGTCGACTACGCCGGCGCCGCGCTGCTCGCGCTCGGCCTGTCGTCCGGGCTGCTGGCGCTGGTCCAGGGTGGCGCCGACGCACCGGCGCTGTACACGCTGTCGGCGGTCGTGCTCGTCGCCTTCGTCTGGTGGGAGCGCCGCGTCGAGCAGCCGATCGTGCCGATCGAGCTCTTCTCCCGCCGTGTCTTCCTCGCTCCCAACCTCGCCGGGTTCGCGGTCGGCTTCGGGATGTTCGGGGCGATCATGTTCGTGCCTCTCTACGTGCAGGGCGTGCTCGGCGCTTCGGCGACCGAGTCCGGGATCGTCCTCACGCCGCTGATGCTGGCGATGATGGTGACGAGCGTCGGCTCGGGCCAGGTCATCACCCGCACCGGCCGCTACCGCTGGGCGCTGCTCGCCGGACCGGTTGTGATGGGCGCAGGCTTCCTGATGCTCTCGACGCTGGACGCCGCCTCGCCGCGCATGCACGCGACCCAGGCGATGATCGTCACCGGCCTCGGGCTCGGCCTGCTGATCCAGAACCTCGCGCTCGTGGTCCAGAACGGCGTGCCGAGCCGGCACATGGGCGCGGCGACCAGCGCCGTGCAGTTCTTCCGCTCGATCGGCGGCACGATCGGCGTGTCGGTGATGGGCGCGATCCTGACCTCCGGGCTCCCGGTCCGGGGCGACGCCCCGCCGGCGCAGCTCGCGGACGCGATCCACCCGGTGTTCATGCTCGGCGTCGCGCTGATGGCGGTGGCGCTTGTGATCGTGGTCGCCATCCCCGAACTTCCGCTCCGGCGCACGGTGCGCGAGCCGACACCCGCTCCCGCCGGCTCTCCGGTGGCCGCATGAAGCGCCAGCACTACGGCATCACGCTTGGCGTCCTCGCGACGGCGGCGCTGTCGTTCGCGCTGCTGCAGACGATGGTCGCTCCGGCGCTGCCGGCGATCCAGCAGGAGTACGGGGCCACGACCCCGGCGGTCACCTGGGTCTTCACCGTGTACCTGCTGACGGCGTCGATCCTGACCCCGATCCTCGGTCGCCTCGGCGACATGTTCGGCAAGGAGCGCGTGCTGGTCATCGTGCTGATCGTGCTCGGCGCCGGCACGCTGATCTCGGCGCTGTCGACCTCGCTCGAGATGCTGATCGCGGGCCGCGCCGTCCAGGGCGCCGGCGGCGCGATCTTCCCGCTCGCCTTCGGGATCATCCGCGACGAGTTCCCGCCCGAGCGCGTGGGAGCCGGGATCGGGCTGATCTCGGCCACGTTCGGCATCGGCGGCGGCGCCGGGCTCGTGCTCAGCGGCCTGATCGTGGACAACCTCGACTACACGTGGATCTTCTGGCTCAGCCTGGTGGTGATCGCGGCTGCGACAGTCGCGACGCACTTCTTCGTGCCCGAGTCGCCGGTCAAGACGCCGGCGCCGATCGACTGGGGTGGCTCGCTGCTCATGGCGATCGGCGTGACCTCCGTGCTGGTCGCGGTGAGCGAGGGCAGCGCGTGGGGCTGGGAGTCCACGCGCGTGCTCGGGCTGGGCGCGTTCGGCGTCCTCGTGCTCATCCTCTGGGTTCGCTATGAGTTGCACATCCCGGAGCCGCTCGTGGACATGCGGATGATGCGGCTGCGCGGCGTGTGGACCACCAACGTGACCGCCCTGATGGTCGGCTTTGGCATGTTCGGGTCGTTCCTGCTCGTGCCCCAGCTCGTGCAGATGCCGGCCGCCGCGGGCTTCGGCTTCGGCGGCAGCGTGACCCAGGCCGGGCTCTACCTTCTGCCGTCGTCGGCCCTGATGCTGTTCGCCGGCCCGAGTGCCGGCTGGCTGGGCAACCGCGTCGGCTACCGCGCACCGCTGCTGATCGGGATCGTGCTGGTCGGCGTCGGCTTCATCCAGCTCGCCCTGCTGCACGACCAGCCGTGGAACGTGTACCTCAACAGCGTGCTGATGGGCGCCGGCATCGGCCTCGCGTTCGCCTCGATGGCGACTCTGATCGTGGAGGCCGTGCCGCAGACGCAGACCGGCATCGCGACCGGCATGAACACGATCATGCGCTCGATGGGCGGCGCTCTCGGCGCCCAGATCGTCGCCAGCATCGTCGGCGCCCATGTCGGCGCCAGCGGACTGCCGAGCGAGAACGGCTTCGTCGTCGCGCTGCTGGTCTCCGCCGGCGGGCTGGTGATCGCGTTCGTCGCCGCGCTCCTGATCCCGCAGCGCCGCGCCGCGGACGTGCCGAGCGCTGCATCTCGTATCGGTCAGCCCGTCGCTGCCGGCGGCGTGTCTTCGCGGGGGTAACCCCGCGGTGCATGGATGGACTCAGACATGCAGGCTGGGCCGGTAGATGAGCTCTTGGGTGTGGCCGTCGAGCGTCCGGCTCTCGATCAGCTCGAGGTCGAAGTCGGCCGCGCCGTGGAAGATCGGGTCCAGCCCGGTCTGACCGGTGATCACAGGGAAGAGCGTCACCTGGACGCGGTCGACCAGGCCGGCGGCCATCAGCGCCCGGTTCATCGACAGGCTGCCGTGCGAGCGCAACGGCACCTCGGACTCCTCCTTGAGCCGGGCGACGACGTCGACGGCGTCGCCGCTCACGACGGTCGCGTCCGGCCAGTCGAGCGGTCCTTCCAGCGTCGTTGAGACCACCGTTGCCGGCAGGCTGATCATCCGAGTGACCCATGGGTCACGCACTTCGGACTCCTCGGTGCTCGAGGCCAGCATCCGCGCGAATGCCCGATACGTGTTGGCGCCGAAGACCATGCGCTGCTCCGCGTCGTACGAGGCAAGGCGGTGGTCGAGCAACTCAGGGCCTTGCTTGCCCCAGTAGCCGGTCCAGTTGCCGCCGGCGGCGCCGTAGCCGTCGAGGCTGGAAAAGACGTCGAAGGTGTAGGTCGCGGTCATGGTGGTCTCCTCGAGGGCGGTTGATCGGTCTGTGGATACAGACTGGAGACCACGGCGAAACTCATCGCCGAAGGGCGCGGCCCGTCGCCGCGCCCTTCAGCGGTGCCGTCTAGAACAGCTTGATGATTCCGGCCTTCTCGCACTCGGCAGGCGTCACCCAGCGGTACGACTCGATGTTGTTCCACCAGTTCCCAGGCAGCTGGCCCCTGTCACCTTGTCGCAGCCCTCCTTGGATGCAATCGCGCGCGCCCCGGTAGCGCGGCAGCCCGTAGACCATGACGTCCCTCCGCTTTGCCGGGACTCCGGCGTTCTCCGCGAAGCGCGCGGTGTCGCCGACGGTCTCGCCCCTGTCGCCGCCCTTGTAGCGGTCGTTATTGAGGTTCGGGTCCGACCCTGCGAAGTGGTAGAAGCCGCCGTTGGCGTCCTCGTTGAAGTACAGGCAGAACTCGCCCCTTGGGCAGGGGTGGAACGCCGCCAGCGCCGGCGCGGAAACGGAGAGCAACGCCGCGGCGCCGAGCAGTGCCGCGATGGCGGCGGCCAAGACGATGCGGCGCGGGCGGACGATGACATGGGACATGTCGTCCTCCTTCTCTTGGTCGATTGAT
The DNA here is from genome assembly GCA_963792385.1 of uncultured Solirubrobacteraceae bacterium. Lineage (GTDB taxonomy): Bacteria > Actinomycetota > Thermoleophilia > Solirubrobacterales > Solirubrobacteraceae > DASSUW01. Next base: position 100,975 of record CAWBVZ010000012.1, read on the forward strand.
GTGATCCAGGGTCCCGGCGATCCGTGCGTGCGTCCATCCCTGGGATCAGGGTTGTTTCGCGCGGGGTCTTGGGCCCGACCCCCGCTAGAGCCGGGTGTCACAAAGTTGTTACAAACTCGAATTTGACGCTACACTCGGCGCGCCGCCCAGGCCAGGGACCGGGACTCTCGGTCCCGCCGGCGCAGTCGCGCGCGGGGAAGGCCGGTGGGGTGGCGCAATTGCCATGTCCGATCTCGTTCATAGTGAGGGCGTCTCCGATCCCCTCGCCTTCGTCCGGTACCTCGACATCGTGCTCGTCGTGCTCGCCGCGCCGTTCGTCGTGCTGCTCGACGCGCCCGTGCTCGGCTACGCGGTCGGCGCCGCCGCGTGGATCGTGCAGCGCGTCGCGGCCATCGTGATCGAGCGCAAGGCCGCCCGCGCGAGCAACGTCAGGACGTCGCTCGGGCTGAACATGGCGTCGTTGGTAATACGCGCGTGGCTGATCGGCCTTACCATCCTGGCCGTCGGCCTGATCGCCGATCGCGAAGACGGGCTCACGGCGGGTATCACGGTGCTCGCCGCCTTCACCGTCTACTTCGCAACCTCACTGTTCCTTCGGCCTCTGGAGAGGAAGTCACCAGCCGCATGACGAGCCGCAACAAGGTGCTCTTCGGCATCCTCGGGTTCTACCTCTTCTCGCTGATCGCGGTCGTCGTGATCTTCGGCTTCACGCGGCGCGACAACGACGAGTTCATCCCGCAGAACGAGTTCAAGCTCGACACCTGGATCGACCTTCCCGGCCCGCTCGACTTCAACAAGGCCGTGATGTACCTGATCATCGCCGGGATCCTCACGTGCGTGACGATGATCTGGATCGCGGGCCGGATGGAGGCGCGGCCGAACCGGGTCCAGACCGCCATCGAGGTGCTGTTCTCGCTGATGCGCGACAACATCACCGGGGGCAGCATGGACGACAAGATGGCGCGGAAGTGGTTCCCGTTCATCGGGACGCTGTTCCTGTTCATCTGGTTCAGCAACCTGATCGGCTACATCCCGCTGCCGACGAACACCGAGCACACGTTCGACTTCTTCGGCGTCGCGGTGCCGTCGTTCGCCATCTACGCCGCGACCGCGAACCTCTCGATCCCGCTCGTGCTCGCGCTGATCGTCTTCATCTCCTATACCGCCGAGGGCATCCGCGTCAAAGGCCCCGGCGGCTACCTGAAGAGCCTGATCCCCGCCGGCGTGACGGGAGGGATGGCGGCCTTCATCTTCGTGCTCGAGTTCCTCTCGAACTTCATGCGCCTGATCTCGCTCTCCGTACGTCTTTTCGCCAACATCCTCGCCGGCCACCTGATCATCCTGTTCATGTCCGGCGGGCTCGCCGTGCTGCTCGGCGTCGAGGCGCTCGGGATCGTCACGCTGCCGATCGGCGTCGCTCTCTTCGTCTTCGAGGTCGGCCTGGTGGCGACGCTTCAGGCCTTCATCTTCGCCACCCTGACTGCCATCTATCTCGGCGGCGCTGTCGCCGAGTCCCACTAGCCAAAGGAGACTCGTTCAGTGCTCGCAACGTTGCTCACCATCGTCTTTGCCGCCGTCGACGACGGCGCGGATGCCGGTAAGGCGATCGCGCTCGGTGTCGGTGGTGGCCTCGGCGCCGTCGGCGCCGGTGTCGGCATCGGCATCATCTTCGGCAAGGTCATCGAGTCGGTGACCCGTCAGCCGGAGATGCGCGACGAGATCACCCAGATTCAGTGGCTCGGCTTCGCGCTTACAGAGGCGTGCTTCTTCTACGGCCTCGTGGCGGGCCTGATCGCCTTCTTCCTCTAGGCCGTCATGTCAGACCTCTCGCTCATCGCGGCCGCGGCCGAAGACGAAGGCGGCTCGTTCCTGGTCTCGCCCGACATCGGGCTGATGATCTGGACGCTGGTCGTCTTCGGCCTGTCGATGTTCCTGCTCGGCAAGCTCGCGTTCCCGCGGATCGCCGAGGCGCTCGACCGGCGCCAGCATGCGATCGAGGAGTCGATCGACACCGCCGAGCGGATCCGCAAGGAGGCGGACGAGATCCTGGCCGAGTACCGGCAGCGGCTCTCCGAGGCGCGCTCGCAGGCGGACGAGATCGTCGCCCGCGCGCGCAAGACCGGTGAGGCGGCCGAGGCCGAGCTCGTCTCCGACGGCCGCGCCAAGCGCGAGGAGCTGATGGAGCAGACCCGCCGCGACATCGAGGCCGAGACCCGCCGCGCGATCCTCGAGATCCGCGCCGAGGTTGCCGATCTGACCGTGCTCGCCACGGAGAAGGTCACGCGCAAGACGCTCACTGACAGCGATCACAAGCGGCTCGTCGACGAAGCCCTCGCCGAGCTCGACTTCGCCTCCCTGTCCGGCGAGGAGCGCTGATGGAAGAGATCGCCACCGTCTACGCCCGGTCGCTGTTCGAGGTCGCCATCGAACAGGACAAGCTCGACGTCATCCGCGACGAGATCGGCGAGTTCGCGGATGCGCTGTCGGAGACCCGCGAGCTGCAGGTCTTCTTCTTCTCGCCCTATTTCTCCACCCAGGAGAAGAAGGACGGGCTCGAGAGCGCGGTCACGGGCGCGGACGAGGCGGTCATGAACTTCCTCGAGCTGCTGATCGAGAAGCACCGCATGCCGGCGATCTTCCGCATCCGCGCGCGCTTCGACGCGTTGTGGGAGGAGGAGAACAAGCTGCTGCCGGTGCAGATCACGTCCGCGGTCGAGCTCGACGCGGACACCATCAAGGAGCTCGGCGACCGCATCTCCGAGCAGACCGGCCGCAAGGTCGAGCTCTCCTCCAGCGTGGAGCCCGACATCCTCGGCGGCATCGTCGTCCGGGTGGGCAACTCGGTCCTCGACGCCTCTGTTCGCAATCGACTTGACCAGCTTCGGCGCGTCGTAGCCAAGGCTTAGGAGCCATCTTGAAAATTAAGCCCGACGAGATCACGTCCATCCTCAAGAGCCGCATCGAGGGCCTCGACGAGGGCCAGGCCGACCTCACCGAGGTGGGCACGGTCCTGTCGGTCGCCGACGGCATCGCGCGCATCCACGGCCTGGAGAACTGCATGGCCTTCGAGATGCTCGAGTTCCCGCACGACGTCACCGGTCTGGCGCTCAACCTCGAGTCCGACAACGTCGGCGCCGTGCTGTTCGGCCCGTGGGACAAGATCGTCGAGGGCGACACGGTCAAGCGCACGAACCAGCTGCTCGAGATCCCGGTCGGCGAGGCGCTGCTCGGCCGCATCGTCTCCCCGCTCGGCGTGCCGCTCGACGGCAAGGGCGACATCAACACCGAGGAGAAGCGGCCGGCGGAGTTCAAGGCGCCCGGCGTGGTCCAGCGCCAGCCGGTGAAGGAGCCGATGCAGACCGGCCTGAAGGCGATCGACGCGATGATCCCGATCGGCCGCGGCCAGCGCGAGCTGATCATCGGCGACCGCCAGACGGGCAAGACGGCGATCGCGATCGACACGATCATCAACAACAAGGACACCGGCGTCGTGTCCGTCTACGTGGCGATCGGCCAGCGCATGTCGACGGTCGTGGGCATCGCGCGCACGCTCGAGGACGCGGGCGCGCTCGACAACACGATCATCGTCGCCGCACCGGCCGACGAGGCCGCTCCGATCAAGTACATGGCGCCGTACGCGGGCTGCGCGATGGCGGAGCACTTCCTCTACAACGGCGGCCACGCGCTGGTGGTCTACGACGACCTCACCAAGCACGCGTACGCGTATCGCCAGATGTCGCTGCTCCTGCGCCGCCCGCCGGGGCGCGAGGCCTACCCCGGCGACGTGTTCTACCTGCACTCACGGCTGCTCGAGCGCGCGGTCAAGCTCAACGACGACCTCGGCGGCGGCTCGCTGACGGCGCTGCCGATCATCGAGACGCAGGCGGGCGACGTGTCGGCCTACATCCCGACGAACGTCATCTCGATCACCGACGGGCAGATCTTCCTCGAGCCCAGCCTCTTCAACTCGGGTGTGCGCCCGGCCATCAACGTCGGCATCTCGGTGTCGCGCGTCGGCGGCAACGCGCAGATCACGCCGCTGCGGAAGGTGGCCGGCAAGCTGAAGATCGAGCTGTCGCAGTACCGCGACCTCGAGGCGTTCGCGCAGTTCGGCTCCGACCTCGACCCCGAGACCCAGCGCACGCTGGCCCGCGGCGAGCGGCTCGTGAACTCGCTCAACCAGGGCGAGCGGTCGCCGATGGCCGTCGAGGACCAGGTCGCCGTGGTGTACGCGGCCACCAGCGGGTTCCTCGACCGGATCAACGCGAACCGGGTGAGCGAGTTCCACCAGGGCCTCGTCGAGCGTCTGCACGCCGAGATCCCGGAGGAGGGCAAGAAGATTGCCGAGGGCGACTGGTCCGATGAGGTCCAGAAGGCGCTCGACGACGTGATCGCCCAGTACGCCGAGGACTTCGGCTACGACCTCGACGAGGAGGGCCACGCGCTCACCGACGAGCAGGCGATCAAGGAAGGCGACCGCCGCTCACGCGACGAGGACGAGGAGAAGGACGAGGACAGCAGCGACGAGTCCGAGGAAGCGACCGACGACGAGCGCAGCGAGGCGGGGGCGACGGCCTAGACCATGGCGCAGAAGGACGTCAAGAGCCGGATCAGTTCGGTCAAGAACATCCAGAAGATCACGCGGGCGATGGAGATGGTCGCGGCCGCCCGCCTGCGCCGCGCCGAGCAGCGGATCGAGGCATTGCGCCCGTACGCCTCGGCGATCCGGCGGATGACGCGCCAGGCCGCCGAGGCGGCCCAGAGCGTCCCGAACCTGCCGATCCTCAACGAGCACGAGTCGGTCGACACCGTCGGCCTGCTGCTCGTGACCGGTGACCGCGGGCTGGCCGGCGCCTTCAACTCGCAGATCGTGCGCGCCGGTGTGCGCGCGGCGGCCGAGCACGAGAGCGAGGGCCGGTCGATGGCCTGGTACGCGTCCGGCCGCCGCGGCGTGTCGTCGCTGACGTTCCGCGGGCTCGAGCCGGTCGGGGCCTACACCGGCTTCACCGACCGCCCGGCGTACGCCGATGCGCGCGACATCGCCGCCGACCTGGTGACCGGCTACGTCGACGGCAAGCTCGACCAGGTCGAGATCATCTACAACGGCTACATCTCGCCGCTCACGCAGGAGGTCACGCGCGAGACGCTGCTGCCGTTGCAGCACGCCACGATCCTCGAGAGCGAGGACGAGGAGGACGAGCAGGATGAGCAGCAGCACCGGGCGCTCGTCGAGTACGAGCCCGACCCGGAGGAGATCCTCCGCCGGCTGATCCCCGCGTACGTCGAGATCTCGCTCTATCGCGCGCTGCTCGAGTCCACCGCTTCCGAGCACGGCGCGCGCATGACCGCCATGCGCAACGCCTCGACGAACGCCGGGGACATCATCAAGGACCTGACCCTGCAGATGAACCGCGAGCGCCAGGCGGAGATCACGCAGGAGATTTTGGAAGTCGTGTCCGGGGCCGAGGGCCTCAGCTAAGGAGACCCCCATGGAAGCCAGCACCGAGAGCACCGAGACCAAAGACACAGAGACCAACGGAGGCGGCACGAACGTCGGCCGGATCGAGGAGATCCAGGGCGTCGTGATCGAGGCCGTGTTCCCGGAAGAGCTGCCGGAGATCTACTCGGCGATCATCGTCAAGCGCGAGGCCGCCGAGAATCAGGACCCGAACATCAGCGCCGACCTCGTCTGCGAGGTCCAGCAGCACCTCGGCGACGACCGCGTGCGCGCGGTCGCGATGGACAGCACCGACGGCATCGCGCGCGGTGCTGAGGTGATTGACACGGGCGGTCCGATCACCGTGCCGGTCGGCCGGGCCACGCTCGGCCGCATCTTCAACCTGCTCGGCGAGGCGATCGACCAGGGGCCCGCGGTCGAGGTCGAGGAGCGCTGGCCGATCCACCGCCCGGCGCCGAGCGTCGAGCAGCTCACGCCGACGGCCGAGATGTTCGAGACCGGCATCAAGGTCGTCGACCTGCTCGCGCCGTACGCCCAGGGCGGCAAGGTCGGCCTGTTCGGCGGCGCCGGCGTCGGCAAGACCGTGCTGATCCAGGAGCTGATCCACAACCTCGCGCAGGAGCACGGCGGCCTGTCCGCCTTCTGCGGGGTCGGCGAGCGCTCGCGCGAGGGCAACGACCTCTGGCTCGAGATGACCGAGTCGGGCGTGATCGACAAGACGATGCTCGTGTTCGGTCAGATGAACGAGCCGCCCGGCGCGCGCATGCGCGTTGCGCTGTCGGGTCTGACGATGGCGGAGTACTTCCGCGACGAGGAGGGGCAGGACGTGCTCCTCTTTATCGACAACATCTTCCGCTTCGTGCAGGCCGGCTCAGAGGTCTCCGCGCTCCTCGGCCGGATGCCGTCGCAGGTGGGCTACCAGCCGACGCTCGAGTCCGAGATGGGCCAGCTGCAGGAGCGGATCACGTCGACCCGCAAGGGCTCCGTCACGTCGATCCAGGCGATCTACGTGCCGGCGGACGACCTCACCGACCCGGCCCCGGCCTCCGTGTTCGCGCACCTCAACGCCACCACGACGCTGTCGCGCGCGATCTCGGAGAAGGGCATCTACCCGGCGGTCGACCCGCTCGACTCGACGTCGACGATCCTCAAGCCCGAGATCGTCGGCGAGGAGCACTTCAACGTCGCCAACGAGGTCAAGCAGGTGCTGCAGCGCTATCGCGAGCTGCAGGACATCATCGCGATCCTCGGCATCGACGAGCTGTCGGACGAGGACAAGGTGCTGGTCCAGCGGGCCCGCCGGATCGAGCGCTTCCTGTCGCAGCCGTTCAACGTCGCGGAGGCGTTCACGGGCACGCCCGGCCAGTACGTGCCGATCGGCGAGACCGTGCGGTCGTTCCGCGAGATCCTCGACGGCCAGCACGACGAGCTGCCCGAGTCGGCGTTCCTGCTCAAGGGCTCGATCGACGACGTCATCGAGGCGTCGAAGAAGGACAGGTAGTGGCACGCACGCCGTTCACCGTCGAGGTGCTCACCCCCGAGGGCGAGCTCTTCAACGACGAGGTGGAGATGGTCTCCACTCAGACGACGGTCGGATCGATCGGCCTGCTGGCCAATCACCAGCCGCTGCTGGCGATGCTCGATCCGACCGAGTTGCGGCTCTACAAGTCCGAGTCCGACGTCGTCCGGTTCGCGCAGGGTGAGGGTTTCCTGCAGGTCGCGGGTACGCACGCGCTGGTGCTGATCGACGAGGCGTTCGCGATCGACGATCTCGACACGGGTGAGCTGCGCAGCCGGCTCGAGCGCGCCGAGAAGGAGCTCTCGGACGCCGAGGAGGGCAGCGAGGAGGAAAGGGCGGCTGCACGCGCCAAGCGTCGCTATGAGGCGTTCCTGAAAATCGCCGAGGGGTAGGAGCTACGGCGACGGTCGCCACCTACGGCGGCCGCGGGAAGGTCGAGATGCGTGGCAGGCTCGGATGGACTTCGCTCGTGATCGCGGGCGCGACGTTGGGTGTGGCGACGGGGGCTTCGGCGGCGACGCGGACCTGCATCCCACCGGGATCGCAGCTGAGCGAGGAGCTCACGAACGGACGCAGCCCGCAGGGCGGGCCGGAGACGACCGAGGCGCTCGAATCGGCGTCGTACCGGGTCAGCCGATGTGATTCCGCGCGCCGGTTCGTGAAGTCGATGACGGTCGGCTACGTCGAGGTGCCGGGCGTGATGGCCGGATGGATCCCGCTCTCGACGACGACGCCGACCGCGAACGGCGGGTGGCGGACGACGTCGTTCCAGTACGCCGACTTCGCGACCGACCCCACCGCGCTCGCCGGCTGGAACGGAGCCGACGGCGACGCGCTCCGCGCCGCGGTGCTGCCGGCCACGCCCGGGACCGAGCTGCTGGCGCCGGGCGAGCCGCTCGCCCGCGCTGCCATCGGCGCGTGTAGCGACAGCCGCTTCCTCCTGTGGTCCGGGATCTGGGGTGGGAGCCGGTACGGCTACCGCACGAAGAACGGGACGTTCCCGAACGGGAACACGACGCGCGAGGCGATCACGCGCGCGCACCACAACTGGGACGACACGGACAACGACTGCGGCTTCTCCGACATCACGCCGCTGTTCTCCGACTGGCTCGGGACGACGACGACCGGCTACCACACCACGAGCGACGGGGTCAGCGCGATCGACTTCGGCGACATGAGCAACGTCGGCGGATCCGACAGCGCCAACGTCGGCATCACCAGCCTGTGGACGGCCGCCGGCGGCCTGTTCTCCGAGACCGACCAGCGCTACAACAGCGCGAAGTCATGGAGCACGGCGGGCGCCGCCGGCGCGTACGACGTCGAGAACATCGCGACGCACGAGACCGGCCACTCGATCGGCGTCCAGGGCGACTACACGTCCGCGTCGCACGCGGAGCTGACGATGTACGCGTCCGCCCGCACGCAGGAGACCAAGAAGCGGTCGCTCGGCCGCGGCGACGTCCTCGCGATGCGGGCGAAGTACTAGCTAGACCACGGCGCGCTCCGCGGGCGGTGGCGCAGTGGGCGCCGCGGTCCGCGGGACGCCGACCGCGAGCATCTCGCGCACGAACGCGAGCGCCGCCTCGTGCGCGCCGTCGGCACGCCGCTTGCACGCCTGTTTGACGGCGATCCGGCCGGCCATCGTGCCGGCCGCGTCGTCGCCGAGCCGGCCGTCGGGCAGCAGCGGGCGCGACGGGAGCAGCCGGCGCGGCCCGCGCCGCACCGCCTCGTGGCGCTCCTGCGCCCAGTGCAGGCACATGCGGGCGCGCTCGGCCTGGACGCTCGAGACGGCGCGCGTCCCGACGGCCGCGGCGGCCAGCGGGTAGAGGTCCTGGCGGCGGCGATCGTCGATCCCGTCGTTGTACGTGCGCAGGAAGCCCGCGATCACTGGATCGACGCACCGCGGGCGGTCGGAGAACGACTCTCCCGCCAGCATGGAGGCAAGCTCCATGACGCACGCGCCGTGGTCGGGATCACGGTGTTTGCCCTGGGAGAGGCGGACGGTCTGGTGGCTCGCCTGGGTCATTGGGCAGCTCCTTTCGCCTGCATGGGATTGTGGCACGCACCGCTACCCTGCTGCGGGTGGATGAACGGGTTCTGACTGAGCGCCTGGTCACCTACGACACGTCGACGGCAGAGGGTCTTCACGCCGCCGCCGGCTTCGTCAAGGGGTGGCTGGAAGCACGCGACATCGACGTCGAGGCGCACCGCTTCGGCGACCTCCACGCGCTCACCGCATCCGTCGGTCCCGAGGACGTGCCGACGATCGTCTTCCACGGCCATCTCGACGTGGTTCCCGGCCATGCGGAGCAGTTCCAGCCGCGGATCGAGGGCGACCGGCTCTACGGCCGCGGCGCCTATGACATGAAGGGCGGGCTGGCGGCGATGATGTGCGCCGCGCACGATCTGGTCGGGCAGAGCGACGTCCGCGTCCGGCTCGTGATCGTGCCCGACGAGGAGTCCGAGGACATCGAGCGCCGGTCGAGCGACGATCTCGTGCGGCGCGGCTACGTCGGCGACTTCGCGATCACCGGCGAGCCGACCAATCTGCACATCGGAATCCAGGCCAAAGGCGTGCTCGCGGCGCGGGTGCTCGTCCACGGCCGCGCCGCCCACGGGTCGACGCCGTGGCTCGGAGACAACGCAATCGTGAAGGCGGTTGACGTGTTCCGGCGAATCGAGTCGATGCCGTTCTCGCGCGAGTCGTCCGACATGTTCGATCGACCCTCGATCAACCTCGGCCGGATCGTCGGCGGGGACGCGCCGAACAAGGTTCCCGACGCCTGCGTGATGGACATCGACATCCGCTACCTCCCGAACCAGGACCCTGGCGACATCCTCGAGGAGATCCGGGCGATCCCCGACCTCGACGTCAAACGCACGTTCATCTTCCCGCCGGCGCACGTGTCGCGCTCGAACCCGTATGTGGTCGCGCTGTCGGAGATCGTCGCCCCAGGCAGTGACGGCGCGTCGGTGTCCGTCGGCCGCGACGGCGCGTCGGACGCGGTGTCGTTCCTGCGCGCCGGCATCCCGGCGGTCGAGTTCGGGCCCGCCGGCGCGGGCCACCACGGCCCGGAGGAGTGGGTCTCGATCCGCTCGCTCGCCCGCTACCGGCAGCTGCTGGCCGAGTTCGCGCGCGCGGTCCCGGCGCGGATGGCCGAGGGCGCCCCTCCGCTGCGCGCGGTCGAGGGCGGAGCGGCGTGAACCCGCCCGGCGAGCGCCCACCTCGCGTGGGCCTGCGATTGCTGCTGCGCGGGCTGATGGCCTGCCTGCTCGTGATGGTCCTCACCGCCACGGCGGTGGCGACGACGGCGTTGCGCGAGCTCGACGACGCGCTGGACCCGATCCGCAAGCCGGGGCGCGCCGACATCAAGGCGCCGGATCTCGACATCGCAAACCCAGGTGGGGCGCGCACCTTCATGGTGCTCGGCTCGGACAAGCGCGAGGGCGCCGACGCCGGCAGCCCGCCGCGTTCGGACACGATCCTGCTCGCGCGCGCAGACCCCGACAAGGACGGGATCTCGGTGCTGTCGATCCCGCGCGACCTGAAGGTGGAGATCCCGGGGCACGGCGAGGGCAAGATCAACAGCGCGTTCGAGCTCGGCGGCCGCAAGGGCGGACCCGGGCTGGTCGTCAAGACGGTCAAGAAGCTGTTCCGGGACAAGACCGGCCAGAACCTGCCCATCACCAACGTGATGGTGATGGACTACGGCGCCTTCCGGCGTGCCGTCGACTACATCGACGGCGTCTACATCGACGTCGACCGCGACTACTTCAACGACAACTCGTCGGGCGAGCGGTACGCGACGATCGACATCGATCCCGGCTACCAGAAGCTGAAGGGCCGGGACGCGCTCGACTACGTTCGCTACCGGCACGGCGACAACGACCTCGTGCGCGCCGCGCGGCAGCAGGACTTCCTACGCCAGGCGAAGAACGCGGCCGGTGTCCGAAGGCTGCTGTCGGGCGGTCTGGCCGCGAAGAAGCATCTGATCCAGGTGTTCGCGCGCTACTTCCGCGTCGACGAGTCGCTCCGCTCGAACAAGCAGATCCTGTCCCTGCTCAGGCTCGTTCTGTACCTCTCGCAGCGGAACCCGAAGATCAACGAGGTCCGCTTCCGCGCGCACGACGGCGCGAACCCGCAACTCGACTCGAACCTCTACGCGAGCGACAACGACCTCAAGGCCGTCTACCGCGAGTTCATGAGCGCGAAGGGCTCGGCGAAGCCGCGCACGGCCTCGTCGACCCCGACCGCCGTCGACCGCGAGTTCGAGAAGGTGCGCAAGAAGCGCAAGCGCAAGCCCGGCCCGGTTCCCGGCCTCGAGGAGACCCGCCGCGAGGGCGAGGACCAGGCCGTGATCGCCGATCCCAAGCTCGACTTCCCCTTCTACTTCCCGACCGTGCGCGTGAGGGGCTCGACCTACGCGGGCACCGAGCCGCGGACCTACACGCTCAAGGACGAGACCGGCAAGCGCCGGGAGGCGTACCGGATGGTGCTGCGGGCGCCGGGCGTCGGCGAGTACTACGGCGTGCAGGGGATGACGTGGAAGGCGCCGCCGATCCTGGACGACCCGGATCGCACGGTCACGCGCGGAAAGCGCAAGCTCAAGCTCTACTACGACGGCAGCCGACTGCGCCTTGTGTCGTGGAAGACGAGGAGGGCCGTCTACTGGGTCTCCAACACGCTCTCGCAGTCGGTCGGCGCGGCCCAGATGATCGAGATCGCTGCCTCCCTGCGGCGACTCAATCAGTAGGGTGAATCACCGCGTATGAGCGGTACAGAGAGAGAACCGATCGGGGTCATCGGCACGGGCTACGTGGGCCTCGTCACCGCTGCCGGCTTCGCCGAGCTCGGCCACGATGTCTGGTGCATCGACATCGACGCGGCGAAGATTCGCGGGCTCGAGCAGGGCCAGATGCCGATCTGGGAGCCGGGCCTCGAAGCGCTCGTCGCACGCCACCGCGACCGCATGCACTTCTCCACCAATCTCGCCGATGCGCTCGAGCACGCGCGCCTGTTGTTCGTGGCGGTGGGCACCCCGTCGACCTATTCGGGCGATGCCGATCTCTCCGCGGTCGACGCCGTCGTCGGGGCGATGCCCGTGTCGGGCGACTACGCGCTGGTGATGAAGTCGACGGTGCCGGTCGGCACCGGTGACAGCGTCAAGCGGCTGTTCGCCGAGCAGGGCAAGACCGGCTTCCGCTACGTCTCGTGCCCGGAGTTCTTGAAGGAGGGCTCGGCGCTGGCGGACTTCCGCGCTCCCGACCGCGTGGTCGTCGGCGACGACGGCGACTGGGCGGGCGAAGCCGTGATCGACGTCTATGCCCCGCTCGAAGCGCCGCTCGTGCGCACGGACATCCGCTCGGCCGAGATGGTCAAGCTCGCCTCCAACGCGTTCCTGGCCACCAAGATCTCGTTCATCAACGAGATCGCCAACGTCTGCGAGGAGACCGGCGCGGACGTCGTCGAGGTCGCCCGCGGCATGGGCCTCGACGACCGCATCGGCCCGAAGTTCCTGCAGGCGGGCATCGGATTTGGCGGCTCCTGCTTCCCCAAGGACGTGACCGCGCTCAAGCAGCTCGCAGGGAACTCGGGCTACCACTTCCAGTTGCTGAACGCGGTGATCGAGGTGAACGAGCTGCAGAAGCGGCGGGTGATGGGCAAGCTGCACAAGCACCTCGGGTCGCTGGTCGGCAAGGAGGTCGCGCTGCTCGGCCTCGCGTTCAAGCCGAACACCGACGACATGCGCGAGGCGTCATCGCTCGTGCTCTCGGCGCGGCTGCAGGCCGCCGGCGCGCACGTGCGCGCTTACGACCCCGTGGCCGAGACCGAGGCTCGCAAGCTGATCCAGGGCGTTGACTTCAAGTCATCGGCGGCCGAGGCGATCGACGGCGCCGACGCGCTCGTGCTGGTGACGGAGTGGCCGGAGTTCGGCGAGCTCGACTTCGCCGACGTCGCCGCGGCGATGCACGGCACGCTCGTCGTCGACGGCCGCAACTTCCTTGACCCGGACGCGGTGATCGCGGCCGGCCTGAGCTATGAGGGCGTGGGGCGCGCGGCGCGCGCGCTCCGGCCGGCGCCGCTGGCGCACACTGGGGGCGAGTAGACGATGCAGGCGTTGATCCTGGCGGGCGGCGAGGGCACGCGGCTGCGGCCGCTCACGACCACCGTCCCGAAGCCCGTCGTCCCGCTCGTCGACCGGCCGTTCATCCAGTTCATGCTCGACTGGCTGATCGGTCACGGCGTCGACGACATCGTGATGTCGTGCGGGCACATGGCGAGCGGCGTCCGCAACGTGCTCGGCGACGGAACCGCGTTCGGCATCCAGCTGCGCTACGTCGAGGAGCCGCAGCCGCTCGGCACCGGCGGCGCGCTCAAGTACGCCGAGCCGCTGCTCGAGGACCGCTTCCTGATGCTCAACGGCGACGTGCTGACCGACATGGACCTGACGGCTCAGATCGCGCAGCACGAGCGCACCGGCGCGCGCGCGACGCTGGCGCTGACCCCGGTCGAGGACCCGTCCGCGTACGGCCTCGTCCGCATCGGCGACGGTGGTGAAGTGCAGGAGTTCGTCGAAAAGCCGTCGCCGGATCAGATCGACACGCACAACATCTCGGCCGGCGCGTACGTGCTCGAGCGCTCCGTGCTGGAGCTGCTGGAGGCCGAGCAGCCGGCCTCGATCGAGCGTGACGTGTTCCCGCGGCTCGTCGGCGAGGGCCTCTACGGCTTCGTCGCGGACGGCTACTGGCTCGACATCGGGACGCCCGCGCGGTACCTCCAGGGTACCTACGACATCCTCGAGCGCACGGTCGTGACCGGTGTTACGAAGCGGATGGGCGACGCGTATCTGTGCATCGAGGAGCAGGTCGAGAACCACGGGCGGATCATCCCGCCGGCGCTGGTGGAGAGCGGCTGCCGGATCGGCGAGGGCGCCCGGATCGGCGGCCGCGTCGTGCTCGAGAGCGGCGTCATGGTCGGCGACCACACGACGGTTGAGCGTGCGGTCGTCATGCAGGGGGCAGAGATCGGCAGCCACTGCACGCTGCGCGGCTGCATCATCGGCGGGGGCGTCCGGCTCGGCGACCACTGCACGGTCGACGGCATCAGCGTGCTCGGCGAAGGCGTCACCGTGGGCGACGGCAACGTGATCTCCAACGGGGCGCGGATCTCCCCCGGGGTCACACTGCCGGACGGCGCACTCCTGTTCTAGTGGTCCCGGCCGCGCACCCAGCCGGTCCCTGGCGGCGCCCCGCCGCGCCTGACGGCGTCCTCGGTCGGGGCAAGGGCTCCGCCATTGCACCCTCCCTGCGTCCTTGTCAGCCACGACGGTGCATCCACCAGGAACTGGGCCGGGCGCACGGCCGGAACCACTGATGTCCGCGCTTGATCGCGCGGCCGTCGCCGCCGTGGACTCGACGGGCCAGGTCGGAGAGATCCTCGACCTGCCGGTGCACCTGCGCGACGCGTTGTGGCGGTTCGATTCGGCCGGCATCACGCCCGCGGATGCGCCCGGCGGCATGATCGTCGCCGGCATGGGCGGCTCGGCGGTGGGCGCACGGCTGGCGATCGCCGCCATCGGCGCCCGCGCACGGCGGCCGCTGATGGTCGGCGACGGCTACAAGCTGCCCGGCTGGGCCGGGCCGGACACGCTCGTGCTGTGCTCGAGCTACTCCGGCAGCACGGAGGAGACGCTGTCGGCCTACGACGACGCCGCCGAACGCGGTGCGCCGCGACTCGTAGCCACCACCGGCGGTCCGCTCGCCGAGCGCGCCCGCCGCGACGGCGTGCCGGTGATCCCGGTGCCGGGCGGCTTCCAGCCGCGCGCCGCGGTCGGGTACGCGCTCGGCGCCGCGCTCGAGGCGGCGGCGTCTTGCGGCGCCGCGCCCTCGCTGCGCGATGAGGTCGAGGCCGCCGCCGCACTGGCAGAGCGGCTTGCCGCCCAGTGGGGCCCGGACGGGCCCGAGGACGGGGAGGCGAAGGTGCTCGCCCAGCGGCTGCACGGCACCGTGCCGGTGATCGCCGGCGCCGAGGTCGCCGCCGCGGCGGCGTACCGCTGGAAGTGCCAGCTCAACGAGAACGCGGGGCTGCCGGCGTTCGCCGGCGCGGTGCCCGAGATCAGCCACAACGAGGTCGTCGGCTGGCCCGGGGCCCGCGCGCTCGGCCGCTTCTCGGCCGTGTTCCTCGACGACCCGGGCGCGCATCCGCGCAACGTCCTGCGTACCGAGCTGATCACGGAGCAGGCGGCCGCATGGGCCGACGTGGTCGAGCGCGTCATCCCGCACGGCGACACGCCGACCGAGCGGCTCATCTCGCTCGTGCTGCTCGGCGACCTCGTGTCGCTCTACCTCGCCGTGCTGCTCGGTGAGGACCCGGTCGCGATCGGCCCGATCGACGCGCTGAAGGCGGCCCTCGCCCAGCGATGAGCGTGCTGCTGCACGGCGGCACGGTGCGGACGATGGACCCCGCGCGGCCGCTCGCCGGCTCGCTGGTGATCGAGGGCGACCGCATCGCGGCGCTCGACGCCGAGCCGGCCGGCGCCGAGCGGATCGACCTCGCAGGCGGCTGCGTGCTGCCCGGCTTCACCGATGCGCACGTGCACTTCCCGACCTGGGCGCTGACGCGTCGCGAGCTGCAGCTGCACGGCACCCGTTCGCGCGAGGAGGTGATCGCGCGCGTGGCGGCCGTAGTGGGAGGCGTGCCCGCCGGCCGCTGGCTGCGCGGGTTCGGCTGGACGGCCGACGGTTGGGAGCCGTCGCGGGCCGCGCTCGACGCGGTGAGCGGCGACGTGCCGGTCGCCCTGCTCGCGCACGACTGGCACTCGCTGTGGCTGAACTCGGCCGCGCTCGCCCACGCGGGCGGGGACCTCGAGGTGCCGGGCGGCGTGGTCGACCTCGAGGCGGGCGTCCTGCGCGAGGAGGCGGCGTGGTCGTTCCGCGATCGGTTCACGCGCGCCTCGCACGCCGAGCTGGTGGAGGCGACGCGCGCGGCGCTGCCGGTGGCCGCGGCCCGCGGCGTGACCGCGATCCACGACAAGGACGGGGTGATCGGCTCGCACGACGTGTTCGCGGAGCTGCGCGACGAGCTCCCGTTCCGCGTCTGGCAGTCGCTGCCGGCGGGCCGGCTCGACGAGCGGCCGGACTACGTGAAGGCGTACATGGACGGCACGCTCGGCTCGCGGACCGCGCGCCTGCTCGACGGCAGCGGCGTGGAGATCACGAGCCGCGAGGAGTTCGAGGCGATCATCCGCGCGGCCGCGCGGCTCGACCTGCCGGTCGCCGTGCACGCAATCGGCGACCTCGCCAACCGCGAGGCGCTCGACGCGTTCGAGGCCACACGCGGAGAGTGGGCTCCTCGTGGGCTGCGCCCGCGGATCGAGCACGCGCAGTGCCTCAGCGCGCAGGACATCCCGCGCTTCGCGGCGCTCGGCGTCACCGCGTCGATCCAGCCCTCGATGGCGGTGACCGACGAGCCCGTCGCCGAGCGGCTGTGGGCCGACCGGCTCGACGGCGCCTACGCATATCGCTCGCTGCACGCCGCCGGTGCCCGCCTGGTGCTCGGCTCCGACGCCCCGGTCGAGGAGATGGACCCGCTCGCCGGACTGCGTGACGCGGTGCTGCGCTCGTGGCGCCCGCACGAGGCGCTCGACCTGCAGGCCGCGCTCGAAGCGCTCACCGTCTCGCCGGCCTGGCTCGCCGGGGACGAGGACAGTCGCGGCCGGCTCGTGCCCGGGATGCTCGCCGACCTGACGATCCTCGACCGCGACCCGTTCGACGACCTCGCCGGCGCGGCCGTCGTTGACACCTATGTATCCGGTCGCAGTACGGTGAACGTATGACAACGCTTGCAGCGACGGAGATCGGCTCGATCGTCGACGGGAAGCCCCGGACCGACGCCCCCGGCGGCCATCTCACGTCCACGAACCCCGCCAACACCTCCGAGACCGTGGCCGAGGTGCGGCTCGGCGACGCCGCCACCTTCGTCGACGCCGCGCGCGCCGCGCGCGCCGCCCAGAAGGCGTGGGCCGCCGTCCCGGCGCCCGCCCGCGGGCGCGTGATCGCGAACGTCGGACGCCTCGTCGAGGCCAACAAGGAGGCGCTCTCGCGCCTCGTCACGCGCGAGGTCGGCAAGCCCTACGCCGAGTCGCTCGGCGAGGTGCAGGAGATCATCGACACCTGCGACTTCTTCATCGGCGAAGGCCGGCGGCTGTACGGCCAGACCGTCCCGTCGGAGATGCCGAACAAGCAGCTCTTCACGTTCCGGATGCCGGTCGGCGTCGCCGCGATCATCACCGCCGGCAACTTCCCCGTCGCCGTCCCCGCCTGGTACCTCGTGCCGGCGATCCTGTGCGGCAATGCGGTCGTGTGGAAGCCGGCCGAGTACTCGCCGGCGCTCGGCAACGCGCTCGCGCAGCTGTTCCACGCGGGCGGCGTGCCCGGTGGCGTGCTGAACGTCGTCCAGGCCGAGGGCGCGGCGACCTACGAAGGGCTCGAGCGGGCGATCGAGGAGCGGCTCGTCGACAAGGTCGGCTTCACCGGCTCGAGCGCCGTCGGCTCGAAGATCGGCGAGCTCTGCGGCCGCCACCTGCAGTCGCCGTGCCTGGAGCTCGGCGGCAAGAACCCGATGGTCGTGATGGACGACGCCGACATCGACCTCGCCGTCGAGGGCGCCCTGTTCGGCGGCTACGGCACGGCCGGCCAGCGCTGCACGTCGCTCGGGACGTCGATCGTCCACGAGTCGGTGCACGACGAGTTCGTGCGCAAGCTCAACGAGCGGTTGAGCTCCGCCGCGATCGGCGATCCGACGCAGGACGTGCTGTACGGCCCGATGCTGCATGAGCGGTTCGCGGAGCGCTTCGAGGACTGGCTCGGCCTGATCCAGGAGCACCACACCGTGTACGGCTCGACCGCGCGCGGCCGCATCACCTCCGACAACCCGCGCGAGGGCTTCGTGGGCGACGCCGACGCTGGCATCTACTACCACCCGGTGCTGGTCGACGGCGTGACGATCGAGGATGACCTGTATTCGACCGAGACGTTCGGCCCGATCACCGGCGTCGCGACGTTCCGCGACTTCGACGAGGCGATGGAGCTCGCGAACAACCATGGCTACGGCCTCTCGTCGTCGATCTACACGCGGTCGGGCGAGAACGCGTTCCGCTTCCGCGAGCGGATCAGCGCCGGCATGGTGTCGGTCAACAACTCGACGTCCGGCGCCGAGGCGCACCTGCCGTTCGGCGGCAACGGCAAGTCGGGCAACGGCTCACGCCAGTCGGGCATCTGGGTGCTCGACCAGTTCACCCGCTGGCAGTCGATGAACTGGGACTACGCCGGCAAGCTGCAGAAGGCGCAGATGGACGTCGTCGAGATCGACGCCGACCCAGAGTTCGCTCGAGCGTCGAGTCGGAGCCCGGATGGGCGACTGCGCGCCAGCCCCACCCGCGGGCTCGCCGATAACCCCACTCGGCTTCACCCCCGGGGCGCCTGGCATCCACGGCTCGGCCGTCCCGGTCGGGCCGCCTGTTCTGAGACTCTGCGAGCGTCTGCGCGCCAGCGCATGGGGATGAACCTTCCGCGAGCGGCCGCCCGAACTGGCGGCCGTTCCGTTCTCTCTCCCCAGGAGGATCCCCATGAGTCCTACCCGTCTCTTGCGCTGGAGCGCCGCGTTGGCCTCCGTGCTCGCTCTCTCCACGGTGGCCGCGCAGGCCTCGCACGACCGCGGTGGCTACGACCGCTCACCGCGGCCGGACCGGATGCTGGTCGTGACCACCAGCCAGAACCAGCTCCTCCGGCTCAACGCACGCAATCCCGAACGCATCCGCGCCATCCAGTCGATCACCGGCCTCCCCGCCGGCGTGACGCTGCGGGGGATCGACTTCCGGCCGAAGACCGGTGACCTCTACGGCGTCGGCTCAGACAGCGTCGTCTACCGCGTCAACCCAACACTGGCATCGCGATCTCCGAGGGCCCGGCGTTCACGCCGACGCTGCGCGGGAAGGCGTTCGGCGTCGACTTCAACCCGGTCGTGGACAAGATCCGCGTCGTCAGCGACGACCGCCAGAACCTGCGCCTGAACGTCGACGAGGGCACCGTGCTGAGCACCGACAAGGACCTCAACCCCGGGCTGCCGATGGTCGTGGCCGCCGGCTACGAGAACTCGTCATTCAGCTTCACCCAGCCCGCGGCGACGACGCTGCACGTGGTCGACGCGGCGAGCGACATGCTGTTCACGCAGGCTCCGCCGAACGACGGCACGCTCACGAACGGCCGCAGGCTCGGCATCGACGTCGGCCTCAACGCCGGGTTCGACATCGCGGGCAGCGACAACCTCGGCTTCCTGACGAACGCCACGTCGCGTCGTGGCACGAGCCTCTACACGGTCGATCTCCAGACCGGCAAGACGAAGTCGCTCGGCACGATCGGCGGCGGCAAGCGCCTCGTCGTCACCGGCTTGGCGGCCTGGCAGGACTGACTGCGCTGCGCGGGCGGGTGGCTGATCCGGCCGCCCGCCCGCTGCGCAGTTTCCTCCACGGTGCTCAACGCGTCGCCAGCCATCGCCGGTCTCGCCGCGGACGCCGCCGACGCTGAGCTACTCGCGCTCGTCGCGGCGGGGGATCACGGCACGCCGCTTCGGCGCCTCTACTCCCGCTACGAAGCGCCGGCTGTACGGGTTCGGCCTGCGTCTGCTCGGCGAGCCGGGCCTCGCGGAGGAGCTTGTGCAGGAGACGTGGGTGCGGCTGTGGCAGACCGCCCCGCGCTTCGACCCCGAGCGCGGCACCGTCCGCGCGCTCCTCTTCACGATCGCCCGCCGCGTCGCGGTCGACCTGTGGCGGCGGCCGTCATCCCGAGCGCTCGGCGCCGAGGTCGAGGATGCCGGAGCCGTGGCCGCGCGGGCCGACGAGGTGCTGCTCGCCGTGACCGTGCGCGACGCGATGATGTCGCTCTCGCCGGCGCATCGCCAGGTGCTCGAGCTGGTCTACGACGAGGACATGAAGCTGGCAGAGATCGCCGAGCGGCTGGGCGTGCCGCTCGGCACGGTCAAGACGCGCGCGCACCATGCGCTGCGCGGCCTTCGCCGCGCCCTTGAGGAACGAGGCTGGGATGGCTGACGGCAACGGCGCCCACCCGGACCTCGCCGGCTACCTGCTCGGCGCGCTCACGCCGCTCGAGGCGGAGGCGTTCGAGGCGCATCTGCGCGAGTGCGCGGCGTGCCGGAGCGAGAGCGGCGAACTGGGCATGCTGCCCGAGCTGCTCGCCTCCGTGGGCCCGTCGTTCGAGGTGTCCGCCGGGCTCGCGGACCGGGTCTTCGCCGCGATCGCGCCGCCGCCCCCGCCGCGGCGCCGCTCGCGATGGCGGGTGCTGGTGCCGGTCGCCGCCGCGACGGCGACCGCCGCGGTGGTGGTCGTCGCGTTGTCCGGCGGCGACAGTGGCCGCGAGCGCTACGCGCTGCAGGGCGCGGGCGCTCAGGTCAGCGCCACGGTGCGGACGACCGGCGTGGGGCGCGAGGTGGAGGTGCGGATCGACCGCCTGCGCGACCCGCGGCCCGACGGCCTGTACGAGCTGTGGTTCGTGGCGCCGGACGACCGCCGCGGCCACCCGCACCGCGTCTCCGCGGGAACGTTCCACCCCGACGACGCCGGCCGCGGCACGGTGCGCCTGGTCGCGGCCGCCGACCCGAAGACCTACACCGCGATCTCGGTCACGCTCGAGCCGGCCGACGGCAACCCGCGCCGCCAGGGGCCGACGGTGCTGCGCGCCGTCGCTGTCAGTCGAACAGCTCGCTGAGGAAGCTGCTCTTCTTCTTGCGCCCGCCGCGGTGGCCCTCATCTCGATGCTCGCCGCCGCCGCTCCACGACGGCTGCTTCTCCGACCGGTCATCGCCGCCGTAGTAGCCGGTTTCGGCATCGACGAGCCGCTCGAGCTCACCGCGGTCGAGAAAGATGCCGCGACACTCGGTGCACTGATCGATGTCAACGCCGTTGCGCTCGTACCGGCGCATGTCGCCCCCGCACTTCGGACAGGTCATCGCTCGCCTCCTTTGTGGACTGGCGTCAACCCTAGGGTCGCTAGCTCGCCGGCACCTAAACGCGCCAAGCGGGCGTCTGTCCGAAGCTAAATCCTGTCTTGACAAAAATAGTTGTCGGTGAGAAGGTGTTCCCATGCACGACGTCGCCGTCATCGAGAACGCCGCCGCCGCCGAGGCGTCGCTGGATCCGATCCGCGCCGGCCTGCTCGCCGAGCTGGCCGAGCCCGGGTCCGCCAGCACGCTCGCCGCGCGCGTCGGGCTGACCCGCCAGAAGACGAACTACCACCTGCGGGCGCTGGAACGCCATGGCCTGGTGGAGCTCGTCGAGGAGCGCCGCAAGGGCAACTGCACCGAGCGCGTGCTCCGGGCGACGGCCGCGTCCTACGTGATCTCGCCGACCGCCCTGTCGGCGGTTGCGCCCGATCCGTCACGCGAGCCGGACCAGCGCTCCGCGCGCTGGCTGCTCGCGGTCGCCGGGCGCCTGGTCGGCGAGGTCGGTGAGCTCATCACCCGGGCGGGCGCGGCCGGCAAGCCGCTCGCGACCCTCGGGATCGACAGCGAGGTGCGATTCGCGTCCGCGAAGGACCGGGCCGCGTTTGCCGCCGAGCTGGCGGACGCCGTCAACGGCCTCGTCGCGAAGTATCACGACGAGGCGGCCCCCGGCGGTCGTCCGCACCGCTTCGTCGTCGCGCTGCACCCAACCATCACGAAACCCAAGGAGCCCCACTCATGAGCCGTGCCTTCGAGATCACCCGCGAGGTCGACCTGCCCGCTGCCCCGGAAGACGTCTGGACCGCGATCACCGCTGATACCGCGGCCTGGCAGTTCCCGACAGGGATGGAGATCCCCGCCGGCGGCGGGCCGCCCGAGGGCGCGCCGGTCACGACGTGGGACCCGCCGAACCGTCTCGTGATCCGGATGGAGTCGCCGGACGGGACCTTCAACGCGCTCGACTACGCGATCGAGGCCCGCGAGGGCGGCACGGCGCACCTGCGCTACGTGCACAGCGGGATCCTCGCCGACGAGTGGGAGGACCAGTACGACGCCATCGGCGGCCACACGGACTTCTACCTCCACACGCTCGGGCAGTACCTCGAGCACTTCAACGGCCGCGACATCACCTACGTCGGCCAGGGGTCGTCCGGCATCGACGGACCCGAGAGCGCCGGAACGCCGGACGCGATGGACACGCTGCGCGCCGCTCTCGGCGTTTCCTCGGACGCGAATGTGGGAGACGAGGTCCATGCGTCGCTCGGTGACGCCGGCACGCTCGACGGCGTGATCGACTACTCGACGCCGGAGTTCCTCGGCGTCCGCACCACCGACGGCCTGTTCCGCTTCTTCGGCCGCAACCACTACGGCAGCGTGGTCGGCATGAGCGCGCACCTGTTCATCGACGGCGGCGTCGACGCCGCCGCCAGCGAGGCCGCGCTCAAGGCCTGGCTGGACGGGCTGTACGCGTAGATAAACGGGGTCAGACCCCTGTTAGGGCGCCCTACCAGGGGTCTGACCCCGGTTAGGGCGCCCAAACGAGCTCGGCGACCTCGCAGCCGCGGTGCGCCGCCACGATGCCCGCCTCGACCTCGATGGCGGCGGCGGCCTTGCGCGCAGCCGCAGCGACCGGCTCGACCGTGACGACGAGCCGCTTGCCCTTCTTGGCCGGCCGCCACAGGCCCGCCAGGTCGCCGTCGACGAGCACGACGCCCGGGTTGCCGAGCGAGCGGCGCACGCGAGAGCGCAGCTCGCGGTCGGGCAGCAGCGTGTCGCGGTCGCGCTGGTCGAGGTATGGGTCGTAGGGCGGCAGAAGCCGCACGCCTGCGGCGGCCGGCGGATCGGCGAGCCGGTCGGCGTCGGCGGCGAGGATCAGCGCGCGCCGGCCGCCGAAGTCGACCTCCTCGACCTCGTCCTCGACGCGGGCGAGCAGGGCGCGCGCATGGCTCGGGGCGATGCCGGCCCAGCCGGCGAGGTCGGTGCGCGTCGCCGGCCCGTAGGCGTGGAGGAAGCGGCGCATGAGCTCCGCTCCCGGGTCGGCGACCGCCGGGGCTTCCGGCGGCGCGCCGAACACGGTCACGCGGCCGCGGCGCTCGGCGACTGCGAGCACGCCCTTGATGCCCGTGGCGCGCCACAGCAACGGGTGCACGTGATGGCTCTCGCAGCCGCGGCACCACCACAGCAACTCCGCGGGCAGCCGCTCGCGCAGCGCCTGGTGGAAGTCGTCGCGTTCGAGCGGCCCGGCGGAGAGAGCGTCGGCGACCGCGCTGCTCACCCGGTCGAGCGCATCGAGCGCACTGACGCCCGCCTCGTCGAGCGAGTCGGTGGCGGACCCGACCTGCGCCCGCGCAGCCGCCTCGTCCGGCGGGTCGAGGGCGATCGTGAAGACGGCGAGGTCTTCTCGCGGCACCGCGATCGACGCGCCGCGGAACGCGTGGACGATCACGAGCTCGTCGATGTCCTCCGGCCGCGAGTCCTCGACGCGCACCGCGAGGGCGACCGGCGCCATGCCGGGCGGGAAGTCCTGCAGCCCGATCACGCCTGCCGCCTGCTCGGCCGACCCGGCCGGCAGCCGCCGGTGCAGGTTGTGGGACGCCAGCCGGAAGGCGAGCGCCTGCTCCCGGCTGATCTCCACTAATGCTTCCGGCGGTACCAGTTCGGCGATGTGTTGGGCGGCGGCACGAGTGGCTCGGGCGTTCGCGCCACCAGCACCGACGGGGCGGCGTCGGCGACGTGGGCGGCGAGCGCCTCGCCGAACGCGTCGTCGAGCCCGTCGACGGTCTCGGCGCGGATCCCGAACGCCGTCGCGACGGCCGCGAAGTCGGGCGTGCGCAGGTCGACGCCGTAGCGCTCGTCACCGGAGACGTCCTGGTCGTAGCGCAGCATCCCGTAGCCGCCGTCGTCCACGATCACCGCGGTGAACGGGATCCGCTCCTGCGCCATCGTGGCCAGTTCGCCGCAGGCGAACAAGAAGCCGCCGTCGCCGGCCACGGCGACCACCGGCCCGGCGTCGGCGAGCGCGGCGCCGAGCGCGGCCGGGAACGCGTAGCCGAGCGTGCCCCAGCCGAGCGGGATCTGCAGCCGCCGCGGCGCTGTGGTCGTGTAGAAGCCGGCCAGCCAGTAGCCCGGGATGCACATGTCCGCGACCACGATCGCGTCGTCGGGTAGCGCGAAGTGCATCGCGTCGAGGAACCGCAGCGCCCGCTCGTCGAGCTCTTCGCACGCCTGTGCACGCACCTCGTGCAGGCGCTCGGCGAGCGACTCGAGGCCGTCGCGCTCGTCCACGCGCTCGGCCAGGGCGGCGGTCCCGCGCACCGCGTCGCCCTCCAGCAGGCAGTCGACGCGGTAGTTCTTTCCGGCGTCCTCGGGATCGAGGTTGACCGCGATCAGCACCGGCGGCTGCGGCATCGAGAAGTTCTGGGTCTGCACGCCGTCGAGGTCGGAGCCGATCGCGACGACCACGTCGGCCTCGTCCCACAGCGCGCCCGCGGGCGCGACGTGCGCGGGCATGCCGACCAGGCACGGGTGCGCGGGTGGCAGCACCCCGGCCGCCCCGTAGGTCGTCAGCACCGGTGCCGCAAGCCGCTCGGCCAGCCGCGCGACCTCAGCCCCGGCCTCGCGCGCGCCGCCGCCGATCCACAGGAGCGGTCGCTCGGCAGCGGCGAGATGGGCCGCGGCCTCCTCGAGTGCCGCGGCGGCGGCAGGCGCCCTCGTGGCGAGCGGCGCGGGCACGTCGGTCGGCACCTCGGCCGCGAGCAGGTCGGTCGCGACCTCCAGGTACACGGGCCGGTACGGCGGCTCCGTCGCGTCCGCCACCGCCGCTCCGGCCGCGGAGGCCACGTGCTCCGGCGCAAGCGCCCGGTACGCCGCCTTCACGACCGGGGCGAACATCGCGGCCTGGTCGGTTGTCTCGTGCAGCACGCCGCGGTAGATGCCCGGCCGCCGCAGGCTCGACGGGATGTCGGTCGCGATCACCAGCACGGGCGAGCGTGACGCCCACGCCTCGCCGACCGCGCCGAGCGTGTTCGCGGCGCCGGGGCCGGTGGTCGTAAGCGCCACGCCGAGCTTGCCGGTCGCGCGTGCGTAGCCGTCGGCGGCATACGCGGCCGCCTGCTCGTGGCGCACGCCGACGAGCCGGATCCGCGAGTCCCGTAGCGCCTCCCAGAGCGCGAGATTGTGCACGCCGGGCAGCCCGAAGCACACCTCCACGCCCTGGTCCTCGAGCAATCCGACGATGAGGCTGGCGCCCTTCACGGGGCGCATGCTATCCCGGCGATGAACCTTGACACAGGTGTGTCAGGGTTCGCTACACTGGCCGCCGATGGATGCACTCACGATCCACGAGGCGGCGGAGACTTCGGGCTGGTCGCCGAGGATGCTGCGCTACGTCGAGCGCGTCGGGCTGGTCGAGCCCGCCCGGTCGGCGTCCGGCTACCGCCTCTACGGGCCCGCCGAGCTGCAGCGCCTGCGGACGCTGCGCGAGCTGCTCGCCGAGTACGACATCGGCCTGTCCGACCTGGCGTTCGCCTCGCGTCTGCGACGCGACCCGGATCTGCGCCAGGCGACCGACGCCTGGCTGGAGGCCAAGGCGGAGCGTCCCGACGATGTACCGGCCGACGACTGGATGCGCTGGGAGCAGGAGAAGCACCAGCGGCTCCTCGCCGCCGCGGCCCTCACCGCGACCACCTGAAAACCGAAGGACGGAGAGACTTCAAAATGGCCAGCACCAACCTGACGACGGACTTCAAGGTCGCCGACATCTCGCTCGCGCCGTATGGTCGCAAGGAGATCCAGCTCGCCGAGCACGAGATGCCCGGGCTGATGTCGACCCGGCGCGAGTTCGCCGACGCGCAGCCGCTCAAGGGCGCGCGCATCACCGGCTCGCTGCACATGACGATCCAGACCGCCGTCCTGATCGAGACGCTCACGTCTCTCGGTGCCGAGGTCCGCTGGGCGTCGTGCAACATCTTCTCCACGCAGGACCACGCGGCGGCGGCGATCGCCGAGGCCGGCATCCCCGTGTTCGCCTGGAAGGGCGAGACGCTGGAGGAGTACTGGTGGTGCACCGAGCAGGCGCTGACGTGGCCTGACGGCAACGGCCCGAACATGATCCTCGACGACGGCGGCGACGCCACGCTGCTCGTCCACAAGGGCGTCGAGTTCGAGAAGGCCGGCGCCGTGCCGGACCCCGCCTCGGCCGACTCCGACGAGTTCCGCCTGATCCTCGAGACGCTCCAGCGCTCGCTGGCCGAGGATCCGCAGCGCTGGACGCGCGCGGCCGCCGACATCAAGGGCGTCACCGAGGAGACGACCACCGGCGTGCACCGGCTCTACCAGTTCGCCGAGCGCGGCGAGCTGCTGTTCCCGGCGATCAACGTCAACGACTCGGTCACCAAGTCGAAGTTCGACAACCTCTACGGCTGCCGCCACAGCCTGATCGACGGCATCAACCGCGGCACCGACGTGATGATCGCGGGCAAGGTCGCCGTGATCTGCGGCTACGGCGACGTCGGCAAGGGCTGCGCGGAGTCGCTCCGCGGCCAGGGCGCGCGCGTGATCGTCACCGAGATCGACCCGATCTGCGCGCTCCAGGCGGCGATGGAGGGCTACCAGGTCCAGACGCTCGAGGACGTCATCGAGACCGCCGACATCTTCATCACGGCGACGGGCAACAAGGACATCATCACCGCCGACCACATGGCGCGGATGAAGCACCAGGCGATCGTCGGCAACATCGGCCACTTCGACAACGAGATCGACGTGGCCGGGCTCGGCAAGCTGCCCGGCGTCGAGCGCGTGAACGTCAAGCCGCAGGTCGACGAGTGGGTGTTCCCCGACGGCCACTCGATCATCCTGCTGTCCGAGGGCCGGCTGCTGAACCTCGGCAACGCCACCGGCCACCCGAGCTTCGTGATGTCGAACTCGTTCACCAACCAGACGATCGCCCAGATCGAGCTGTTCACGAAGAACGATGACTACGAGAAGCGCGTGTACGTGCTGCCGAAGCACCTCGACGAGAAGGTCGCCCGGCTGCACCTCGACGCGCTCGGCGTCCGGCTCACGGAGCTGTCGCCGGAGCAGGCCGCCTACATCGACGTGCCGGTCAGCGGGCCGTATAAGCCCGATCACTACCGGTACTAGATGGTCGACCCCAACCAGCACGACAGCTTCGTACTGCGCCAGAAGGCCACGCTGGTCATCAACCGGTACGAGTTTCTGCTGGCGGAGGGCGAGCCGCCGTTCTGCTTCGTCGAGCAGGCACGGTTCAAGTTCAAGGAGGACATCCGGTTCTTCACGGACGCGTCGAAGTCGGTCGACCTGCTGCGGATCAAGGCCCGCCAGCGGTTCGACCCGAGCGCGACGTACGACATCACGGGTGCCGACGGGACGAAGATCGGCGAGATCAAGAAGGTGTTCGGGGCGAGCCTGATTCGCTCCACCTACGAGATCTCGTCGTCGACCGGAACGGTGCAGGCGCAGGAGAAGAGCCTGGGCATGGCGCTGTTCCGGCGGCTGGTCGACTTCGTCCCGTACATCGGCGACTTCTCCGACTGGCTGCCGATCCCGTACCACTTCGACTTCATCCGTGACGGACAGGTGATCGGGTCTCATAGGCGGCGGATCGGTAAGTTCCGCGACATCTACGACATCGAGATATCTGGCGATCCCGAGCGGTCGTTCGACCGCCGACTCGTCCTGGCCGTCGCGGTCGGGATGGACGCACTGCAGGCACGATGAGCTCGCTGCGCCGCGCCGCCGACCTCGCCGAGGAGCACCTCGCGGGGATCGGCGAGCGGCATGTGGGCGCGATCGCCTCGTACGAGGACACCGTCGCGGCGCTCGACGAGCCGCTGCCCGCGCACGGCGAGGATCCGGTCGCGGTGATCGAGCGGCTGGCCTCGGTCGCCGGCCCCGCGACCGTCGCGAGCCCCGGCGCGCGCTACTTCGGGTTCGTCACCGGCGGGGCCCTGCCCGCCGCGCTGGCGGCCGACTGGCTCACGTCGGCGTGGGATCAGAACGGCTTCACCCGCACGAGCTCGCCGGCCGCCGCCGCGATCGAGACCGTCACCGAGCGCTGGGTGCTGGAGGCGCTGGGCCTGCCTGCCGATGCCGCGGTCGGGTTCGCGACCGGCGCGACGATGTCGAACTTCACCGGCCTCGCCGCCGCTCGTCACGCCGTGCTCGGCCGTATCGGGTGGGACGTCGAGGCGGACGGGCTGATCGGGGCGCCCGCCGTCCGCGTGCTCGTGGGCGAGCAGGTCCACGCGTCGCTCCTCGTCGCACTTCGCTACGCCGGCTTCGGCGTTGCGGGGGCGGAGCGGATCGCGGCCGACGACCAGGGCGCCATGCGCGCCGAGGCGCTCGCACAGGCGCTTGCCGCGGGCGAGGGACCGGCGATCGTCTGTGCTCAGGCAGGCGAGGTCAACACCGGCGCCTGCGACCCGCTCGCGGCGATCGCGACCGCTGCGCACGAGCACGGGGCGTGGCTGCACGTCGACGGCGCCTTCGGCCTGTGGGCGGCCGCGAGCCCGCGGCTGCGGCACCTGGTGGACGGTGCCGAGCTCGCGGACTCGTGGGCGGTCGACGCGCACAAGTGGCTGAACGTGCCCTACGACGGCGCGCTCGCGATCGTCGCCGATCGCGAGGTGGTGCGCGCGGCGATGGGCGTGCGCGCCAGCTACCTGCCGTCCGATCCCGGCCGCGAGCCGTGCGACTACGTGCCGGAGTTGTCGCGCCGGGCACGGGCGGTGCCCGTATACGCGGCGCTGCGCTCGCTCGGCCGCGACGGACTGGCCGAGCTGGTCGACCGCTGCTGCGAGCACGCCCGCCGGCTGGCGGACGCGATGCAGTCGCTCGACGGCGCTGCGGTGCTCAACGACGTCGTGCTCAACCAGGTGCTCGTGCGCTTCGACGACGACGACGAGACGACCCGCGCGGTGATCGCGGAGGTCCAGCGCGGGGGCGAGGCGTGGCTCGGCGGCACGGTCTGGCAGGGCCGTGCGGCCGCGCGCGTGTCGGTGTCGAACTGGTCGACCGCCGAGGCGGACATCGATCGGCTCGCCGTGGCGTTCCGCGACGCGCTCGCCGCCGTCCGGGCGTAGATTCGCCCCGATGGCCGGCTCGGACGTCGCCGACACCACGCTCGCCGTCGCCGGCGAGGCCCGGATCGAATGGGCGGACGGGCAGATGCCCGTCCTGCGCTCGATCCGCGAGCGGTTCGCACGCGAGCGGCCGCTCGAGGGGATCGTCGTCGGCGCGTGCCTGCACGTGACGTCGGAGACCGCCAACCTCGTTCGCACGCTCGCGGCCGGGGGCGCCGATGTGGCGCTGTGCGCGTCGAACCCGTTCGCGACCCAGGACACGGTCGCCGCCGCGCTGGCGGCCGCCGGGACCGAGGTGCACGCGGTCCGCGGCGACGACGCCGAGGCGTGGGCCACGCGCGTGGCGGCGGTCGTGGCGCGCGGTCCGCGGATCACGCTCGACGACGGCGCCGACCTGCTGACCGCCCTGCACCTGGCGCGACCCGACCTGCTCGACGGCATGCTCGGCGGCACCGAGGAGACCACTACCGGGCTCGTCCGGCTGCGCGCGCTGGAGGCGGAGGGCCGGCTCGCCTACCCGGTGATCGCCGTCAACGAGGCGGTCACCGAGCGCGTGTTCAACGACCGCTTCGGTACCGGCCAGTCGACGCTCGACGGCATCCTGCGCACCACCAACCTGCTGCTCGCCGGCCGCACGCTCGTCGTGCTCGGCTACGGCTGGACCGGGAAGGGCATCGCCCTGCGGGCCGACGGCCTGGGCGCCTCGGTGGTCGTGTGCGAGGTCGACCCGCTGCGGGCGCTCGAGGCGCGGATGGACGGCTTCGAGGTCCTGCCCGCGCTCGATGCCGCCGAGCGCGGCGACGTGTTCGTCACCGTCACGGGCGGGCGCGGCGTGCTGCGGCGCGAGCACTTCGAGCGGATGAAGGACGGCGCGGTGCTCGCCAACGCCGGCCACTTCGACGTCGAGATCGACCTCGACGACCTGCGCGCCGGCGCCGAGTCGGTGCGCGAGGTGCGCCCGCTGGTCGAGCAGTACGTCGTCAACGGCCGGCGGCTGAACCTGCTCGCGGCCGGGCGCGTGGTCAACCTCGCCGCGGCCGAGGGGCACCCGGCGGCGGTGATGGACATCTCGTTCGCGCTGCAGGCGCTCGCCGCGGAGCAGCTCGGCCTGCGGCCGGGCGAGCTGGCGCCGGGCGTGCACCCGGTGTCCGACGACGTCGACCGCGAGGTGGCGGCGCTCAAGCTCGCCTCGCTCGGCGTCCAGATCGACACGCTCAGCGACGAGCAGGCACGCTATCTGCGCGGCTGGCGCCCCGACGGATAGTGCCCGTCCGCAATTTCGCCGGGTTCTGGCGGGCCCCGGCCGCCTCTGCCGGCACCCGGCCTCCGGTCACGTGCAACCAGCATGCTCGCGGATGCCGTGCACCGGCAGAGACGACCGGGACTACGCCAGGCGACCCGCCGAAATTCCGGACGGATCCACTAGTCTGATCGCGGTGGACGGGCTCCAGGCAAGCGTCGAGAAGATGCGCCGGGAAGGGCTTCCAG
The DNA here is from genome assembly GCA_963792385.1 of uncultured Solirubrobacteraceae bacterium. Taxonomy (GTDB): domain Bacteria; phylum Actinomycetota; class Thermoleophilia; order Solirubrobacterales; family Solirubrobacteraceae; genus DASSUW01. The sequence continues at coordinate 131,556 of CAWBVZ010000012.1, forward strand.
ATCCGGCGATCGACACGTTCCGCCACTACTACCGGCAACTCGCCGAGGGCGAGACCGGCATGGTGCCCGAGTCCGAGATCGAGCCGGTCGAGGGCGTCCAGGAGCTCGACGAGCTGCCGGACACCGACGCTCCGCTCGACCGGGCGGTCGTGATCAAGCTCAACGGCGGCCTCGGCACGAGCATGGGCATGACGCGGGCGAAGTCGCTGATCGAGGCCAAGGACGGTCACAGCTTCCTCGACGTGATCGCCCGCCAGGTGCTCGAGCCGCGCCGCCAGTCCGGCGCACGGCTGCCGCTCGTGCTCATGAACTCCTTCTACACGCACGACGAGTCGCTGAAGGCGCTCGAGCATCACGACGGGCTATCCGCCGACGTGCCGCCCGACTTCGTGCAGCACAAGGAGCCGAAGATCCGCGTCGACGACCTGATGCCGGTCCAGTGGCCCGACGACCCGTCGCTCGAGTGGTGCCCGCCCGGGCACGGCGACCTCTACACGGCGATGCTCACCTCGGGACTGCTCGACGCGCTGCTCGATCGCGGCTACCGCTACGCGTTCGTCTCCAACTCCGACAACCTCGGCGCGGTGCTCGAGCCGCGCATCCTGGCGTGGATCGCGCGCGAGAAGATCCCGTTCGCGATGGAGGTCACCGAGCGCACGGAGGCCGACCGCAAGGGCGGCCACATCGCGCGCCGGCTGGACGGCGGCTACGTCCTGCGGGAGACGGCGCAGACACCCGAGGAGGACCTCGAGGCGCTGCAGGACATCACCCGCCACCGGTACGTGAACACCAACAACCTGTGGGTCGACCTGCGCGCGCTCGCGAAGGTGCTGGACGAGCGCAACGGCGTGCTCGGGCTGCCGCTGATCGTCAACCGCAAGACGGTCGACCCGGGCGACAAGTCGACGCCGGAGGTGTTCCAGCTCGAGACCGCGATGGGGGCCGCGATCGGCGTGTTCGACGGCGCGCGCCCGGTCGGCGTGCCGCGGCAGCGGTTCTCGCCGGTGAAGACGACCGAGGACCTGCTGGCGCTGCGCTCGGACGCCTACGTGCTCGCGGACGACGCGCGCGTCGAGCTCGCGCCGGAGCGCGACGGCCGGCCGCCGATCGTCGACCTCGACGACGAGTACTACAAGCTGCTGCGGGACTTCGACGCCCGCTTCCCCGACGGCGCGCCGTCGCTGGTGCAATGCGAGCGGCTCGCCGTCGAGGGAGACGTGACGTTCGGTTCGGGCGTCGTGGTCCGCGGGGCCGTGACCGTCAGCGGCCCGCGCCGGATCGAGGACGGGACCGTCCTCGAGGGCTGAGCGCGTGGGGTTGTCCATGGTCGAATAGCGACCATCAACGACCCCAACCGCGCGGAGCGTCCCCGCTTCCCCACCCAGCGCGGTTGACCTTGACGTTCGCCCGCGTAACCACGGCGAGTGAGCGGCATATCTCCAATCGACCATCGGTCAACAAGGAGAGAGCGCCATGACCGCACCGCGCACCAAGACCTTCCTGCTCGCCCGCCCGGAGGCGGCGGCACTGGACTGGATCGCCCGCCGGCTCCCGGCACGCGTGATGCCCGACCACCTGACGGCGCTCGGCGTGCTCGCGGCGGTCGGGATCGCGGTCGCGTACGCGCTCTCCAACCGCGATCCCGCATGGCTGTGGGCCGCGAGCGGCCTACTCGTCGTGCACTGGTTCGGCGACTCGCTCGACGGGACGCTCGCGCGCGTGCGGCGGTCGGAGCGGCCGCGGTACGGCTACTACCTCGACCACCTGGTGGACGCGGTTGCGACGGCGCTGATCGGCATCGGGCTCGGCGTGTCTCCGTACATGCTGCTGATCACCGGGCTGGTGATCGTGATCGCCTACCTCGTGCTGTCGATCAACACATACCTCGAAACCCAGGCGCTGGGCGTGTTCTCACTCGGCTACGGACGGCTCGGGCCGACCGAGGCGCGCGCGGGGCTGATCGCGGTCAACACACTGCTCGCGCTCGGCGTCGCCCCGGCGATCTCCATCTTCGGCCTCGGGATCACGGTGCTCGACGTTGTGGCGCTCGGCGCTGCCGGTGCGATGGCCGTCGCCCTTGGCGTGCGCGCCGTGCGCAACCTGCGCGAGCTGGCGCGGCGCGAGCCGGCGCAGCGGCCGGCCGCTCACGCGGCGCCGTAGCGCTCCGCCCGCTGGTCCTCGGCTTCCGACTCGGCGAGCATGCGGAAGAACAGGTAGGCGAGCGCGATCCCCATCACGATCGACTGCTCGAGCGCCATCACGAGGCCGGCGACATGCTGATCGTCGAGGGGGGACAGTCCCCACTTGGAACCGCTCCAGTCGTACGCGTAGAGCAGCTCGGGCGAGAACGCCAGCAGGATCCCGAGGAACCCGACGAGGATCTTCGTGGACGCCATGTAGAGGATCGGACCCATCCCGGCCAGGCGCAGCCGCGAGCGGATCGGGGAAAGCAGGTGCCACCAGTAGAGAAGCCCGGCGGCGGCGAACGACAGGTGCTCGAGCACGTGGATCTCCGAGTGCTGGAGCGCCGCGTCGTACAGCGCGGGGACGTGCCACAGCCACATCGCGCCGACGTACGCCACGACGCCGAACGCGGGATGGCCGAACGGCCCGGCGGCCTGCTCGATCCGGTGGATCCGGCGGGTCCCAGGCCGCAGGATCCACTTCGTGAGTCCGAGCGTGAGGGCGATCGGCGCGAGGTCGGCGATCAGCAGGTGCTGGACCATGTGGAACGTCGCGAACTGCTCGCCGAGCACGTCGAGCGGCGAGACCAGCGCGACGAACAGCGCGCCGATCCCGGTCGCCCACAGCGCCGCGCGGCCCCACCCGGCCGCCCGCGCCCCGCCCTCCGCGCGCGATCGCCGCCAGCGCAGGCCGTACACGAGCGCGTAGCCGGCGAGCGCGAGGAGCACGACCGGAGAGAAGCTCCACGAGACGTCGACCGACACGGCACGGGATTGTGACGATTGCGTGCTGACTCGTAACACCCGGGCGGGCGAAGATGCGCGAGTGCCCTCACGTGTCGTCGCCGAGTTGCTCGCAGTTGTCGCGCCGCCTGCGTGCGCCGCTTGCCGGGCGCCGCTCGCCCGTGCCGACCTGCGGCTGTGCGCCGACTGCACGCGCGCGCTCCCGTGGATGCCGGCGCGGATCTGCCGGCGCTGCGGCCTGTCATCGCACCGGCGCGGCTGCCCGGCGAGCGCGGCGGCGTTCGAGCGCGCATGGGCGCCGTTGGCGTACGACGGCGTCGCGCGCGAGCTGGTGGCGGCGCTGAAGTTCCGCGGCGCGCTGCCGGTCGCTGCGCTGATGGCGGCACACATGGCCGCGAACCTGCCCGCCGACCTGCGCGGCCGGCCAGCGCCACGCGGTCTTCCCGCGATCGTCCCCGTCCCGCCGCAGCCCGCCCGCGCACGGTGGCGCGGCTTCGATCCCGCGGGGGCGCTTGCGGCCGCGCTCGCCCCGCGGCTCGGTTTGCCGGAGAGCGCGTGCCTGCGTCGCCGTGACCGCGAGGGCCGCCAGGTCGGCGCGACACGCACGCAGCGCCGCCGGGCCGGCCGCCTGTCGATCGAGCTGCGCACCGCGCCACCTGCGCGCGTCCTGCTCGTCGACGACGTCCACACGACCGGCGCGACGCTCGATGCCTGCGCCTGCGCGCTGGTCGCCGGCGGCTGCCGCGAGGTTGTTGCGCTCACGTACGCGAGGACGTTGTGATGCGCGCGGGACCGCCCCGTGGCGCGCACGGGGCGGTCCGCTCGCGTCAGGCCTCGGTACTAGCTGCCGGCACCGCGCTCCGCGAGGCGCGTGGCTTCGCGCAGCGAGTCGAGCAGCAGATCGCGGTAGGTCTGCACCGTGTCCTGTTTGTCCTGCTCGACCGCGTCGCGCATGCCGGGCAGGTACTGCACGGCATAGCCCGTGACCAGGCCCGGCGCGTAGATCTGGTGCCGGAACCACGGCCGGCCCGGCATACCGACCTCGGTGGTCAGGGCGCGCTCCTGCTTCATCAGCGCCGTGTTGATCCGGGCGATCGCGCGACTCGCCGTGGCCGAATCGGTGTCCCCGGCCGCCAGCAGCGCGTCCGCGCGCGCCTCCAGCCGGCCGGATGCGCGGTACCAGTCCTCCGCCGCGTCGGCCAGGATGCCGAGTTCGACCTTCTCGGTGCCGGGCGCCTCGGCCTGCACCTCCTGAAGGTCCTCGACATACGAGACGACGGCGGCCGCGTAGTCCGAGTAGTGGAACGGCAGCACGTCGGCGTTCGCGAGCCGCAGCGCGGCCGTGCCGACGACCCGCGCCGACCCCGCATGCCCGAGGTAGCCCGGGTCGAGATAGTGCTCCATGTTGTAGGTGTCGTCGTAGGCCGAGTGGTAGGTGCCGCCGCTGGCGGGCGCCGTGAAGCCGGCCTCGAACGACGGCACGCCGAGGTGGTCGAGGAACGCCGTGTAGTCCGAGCCGCTGCCCAGCCGGCCGACCTCGGGCGCGTCGCCATCGCCCTGCCAGGTGTTGTAGACCGGAGCGCCCGTGCGCGGGTCAGTCACGGTCTGCGTCGTCTGGATGATCGCGTCGTCGAGCTGCGGTACGCCGGACGCGTCGAAGCTCGTCCCGCCGGCGCCGTCGAGGTTGGTGTAGGAGACGGCGTTCTTCAGGAGCTCCTTGCGGTTCTCCTCGGCGTATTCGGTCGAGCCGAACAGCCCGTACTCCTCGCCGTCCCAGCCGGCGATCACGATCGTCCGCTCCGGGCGCCAGCCGCGGTCGAGCAGGCGGCCGAGGCTGCGGCCAACCTCCATCATCGTCGTCCAGCCGCTGGTGTCGTCGCTCGTGCCGTAGGTCCAGCCGTCGTAGTGGGCGCCGAGGACGACCTTCTCGTCGGGCTTCGACGTGCCGCGGATCGTCACAAGGACGTCCCGAACCGGCGTCTGCGCGTAGCCGATGTCGAGCTTGAGGTGCACCTTCGTGCCGCCCGGGCCGACGTGGTAGGTGATCGGGAGCCCGCCCTGGAACGACTCGGGCGCCGGCGCCCCATCGAGCTCTTCCAGCAGCGGCTGCGCCTCGCCGTAGGAGATCGGCGTGGTCGGGATGTGCGGCAGGTTGCCGGCGTCGTCCGGGGAGAGCCGGCGCGTGCCCGGGACCGCCGGTGCCCCCGGCGTCAGCGGATCGCCCGGGTAGTTGAAGATGTACTGGATCGACCCGCGCTGGATGCCGTCCGCCGGGCGCCACGGCCCGTCGGGGTACACGGGCCCGCGCTTGTACCCGTCGTCCTCGGGGTCGGAGTAGATCAGGACGCCCTTGGCGCCACGATCCTCCGCCTGCTGCGCCTTGACGCCGCGGAACGAGCCGCCGTAGCGAACGAGCACGATCTTGCCGGCGACGTCCACGCCGAGCTTCTTCAGCTCGGCGTAGTCCTGTGGCAGCCCGTAGTTGGCGTACACGACGTCGCCGGACACGTCACCGGAGGGCGAGAAGGCGTTGTAGCCCTCGACCACCTCGCCGAACGCCTTCTGCCAGGAGAAGCCGCGTTCCATCGTCGACAGCTGCCGCGTGTACGGCGCCGTCATCGTGACGCTCACGTCACGCGGGCTCGACGAGTACACGCTGTACGTGCGCGACGACACGTCGAGGCCATAGGAGCGCAGCCGCTCGATCGAGTACTCGAACGAGCGCCGCGCGCCCTCCGTGCCGACGAGCTGCGGACGCTCGCTGAGATGCCGGCTGTTGCGGCCGATCACGTCGGCGCTGACGCCGTCGCGGTAGCGGCCCTCATAGTCGCGCTGGTGCGCGGCGCTGCTCTCCGTGAAGCCGATGATCGGCTCCTGTGCGCTTGCGGGCGCCGCGCACGCGGCGAACGCGATCGCTGTGAAAACGGCAGCGCCGAACCGCCGCCCCGCCGACGGACTGGTCATTCGAAATCCTCCTTGCCATCGCCGGGCACTCCCGTTGCCCGGCACTCCACCGAGGCTACCCCCGACTACGTCGCGTAGTCGGGCAGGTTCGCATGCGGACCATCGGCTGACCGTCCCGCCGCGCAAGGGGGTACGCGAGCCACGCGGCCCGCTCGGGAGGCGGAGCCGGAGTACCGCAGGGTCACGAGGGAGGCGTTTCACCATGCAAAGAGTTCGCTCACTGGTGCCCGCGCTCGCGGGCGCGCTGCTGACGGCTGTCGCAGCGTTCGCGCTGATGGGGCCGGCGGCCCGCGGTCGCGACGACGCGCAGAAACCACCGCAGTGGTGGAAGCCGCCGGGCGACGTACGCGCCACGCTCAAGGCGGTCGACGCGAGGAGCCTTGAGCGATACGACCGCGGGCTCGTCTCGTTCGGCACGCGCCACACGCTGTCCACGCAGGACGACCCGAATCGCGGCATCGGCGCTGCGCGCGACTGGATCCGCGATCGCTTCCAGGAGAGCGCGGCCAGGTCCGGCGGCCGGATGACGGTCGAGCTTCAGAGCTACATCCAGGAGCCGGCCTCGCGGATCCCCGTTCCGACGCGGATCACGAACGTGATCGCGACCCTCCATGGCACCGACCCAAGCTCGGCCGACCGCGTCTACGTCGTTGGCGCCCACTACGACTCGCGCCGGACCGACGTAATGGACGGCGTCGGTGACGCACCAGGTGCGAACGACGACGCCTCGGGCACCTCGGCCGTGCTCGAGCTCGCGCGGGTGATGGCCCCGCATCCGACGGACGCCACGATCGTCTTCGTCGCCTACGCCGGTGAGGAGCAGGGCCTGTACGGCTCGAACCACTTGGCCGAGGTGGCCAAGCAGAACGGCTGGAACATCCAGGGCGTGCTGAACATGGACATCATCGGCAGCCCCAACGGCGGCAACGGCGTTCGCGACCCGCGCGCGATCCGGCTCTTCTCGGAGGGCGTGCCGACCGCCGAGACGCCCGCGGAGACCGCCCGCCGCCAGTCGATCGGCGGCGAGAACGACGGTGCCTCGCGCCAGCTCGCCCGCTACGTCAAGGAGACGGGCGAGAACAGCGCGACCGGGATGGAGGTCAGGCTCATCTGGCGGCGCGACCGCTTCTTGCGCGGCGGCGACCAGATCTCGTTCCTGCAGCGCGCCTGGCCCGGGGTGCGGTTCACCGAGCCGAACGAGGACTTCGACCACCAGCACCAGGACGTCCGCGTCGAGAACGGCAAGCAGATCGGCGACCTCGTGCAGTTCGTCGACTTCAACTACCTCGCCCGCGTCACCCGGGTCGTCGGCTCCTCGCTGGCCGCGCTCGCCCGCGCCCCGCGGGCTCCGGTGAACGCGCGGATCATCTCGGCGAACCTGTCCTACGACACCGAGCTGCGCTGGAACGCGAACCCGGAGTCCGACATCGTCGGCTACGAGGTGGTGTGGCGGGATTCGATCGAGCCGCTGTGGACGCACGCCCGCAAGGTGGGCAACGTCACCGGCTACACGATCGCGGGCCTGAACAAGGACAACGTGCAGGTCGGCGTCCGCGCGATCGACCGTGACGGCAACCGCAGCCCGGTCGCCCACCCGATCCCGGCGAACCAGTAGGCACGGCATCGCGAGGGGCGGCGCTCGTCGCCCCTCGCGGTACCTTGATTACGACGTGAGCCTGCTGCGCGACTACACCCGCCAGGCGCTGACCTACGACGAGACGCGCGCCGCCAGTCCCTCGGTGCTGGGCCCGCTGCGCGAGGCGCTGGCCGGTGCCCCGGGCCGCCGGCTGGCCGACATCGGCGGCGGTACCGGCAACTACTCGCGGGCGCTGCGCGACGAGGGCTGGGAGCCGGTCGTGATCGACCGCGAGCCGACGATGCTCGCGCAGGCGGCGGCGAAGGGTCTCGAGACGATCGCGGGCGATGCGCAGCGGCTGCCGCTGGACGACGCGAGCGTGGACGCCGCGATGCTCGTCTCGATGCTCCACCACGTCGAGGACCAGGCCGCCGCGCTGGCCGAGGCCCGCCGTGTCCTGACGGCCAGGTGGTCGGCTCGCGCTGATGGTCTTCACGCGCGAGGACCTCGCGGACCAGTGGTACGCGGACTACTTCCCGAGCACGCTCGCATGGATGACCGAGTCGCACGCGACGCTCGGCGAGCTGCTCGCCGGGCTCCCTGGCGCGCACCGGATCGAGGTGGTGTACCGCGACCTCGAGGACGGCTCGCTCGCCGCGCTTGCCGCGCACCCTGAGCGTGTCGTCGACCCGCGCTGGCACCGCCAGACGAGCTACTTCGACCGCCTCGAGCGCGACCATCACGACGAGTTGGAGGCCGGCCTGGCGCGCCTACGCGAGGACATCGCCGCCGGGACCGCCCCGCGGCGGCCCGGGGTCGCGAGCGTGCTCGCCTACGTGAAGCCGTGACCGCCGCTCAGGCGATCGCGCGGCCGGCGTCGTCGGCCCACTCGAGCGCTGCGCGGTAGGCGCTGGCGAGCGAGACGCCCGCGTCGGCCGAGTGCAGCGTCGGGAACTCGCCCCGCTCGTACGCGATGACGGCGGAGAGCAGCTCGCCCTTCGGCCCTTCGCGGCGCAGGAGGGCGGCCTGGATCTCTTCGGTGAAGGGAAGCGTGTCCAGCACCTCGGCCATCGGCGCGTCGAGCAGTGCGTCGGCGACCGAGAACAGGCCGATCGTGAACAGCGTCTCGACCTCGTCCGGCAGCGCGCTGCCGGCGAGCATCTCGCACATGCGGGCGCGCCGGAGGCCGAGTGCGACCAGCTCGTCCGGCAGGTCCGGGATCGCGGAGATCGCCATCACGGTCGCCCACCGGCGGACGGTCCGCACGCCGAGCAGGCTGAGCGCCTCGCGGACGGAGCCGACGGTGCGCGGCAGCGCGAAGAAGGCGGAGTTGACGTAGCGCAGGAGCTTGAGGGCGAGGCCGACGTCGGACGCGATGATCCGCTCGAGGTCCTCGAACGACACGTCGCCGCTCGTCAGCTCCCCGAGCCGGCGCAGCGAGCCGAGACCGGCGGTCGCGACGCCGCGATGGCGGAACAGCCGCGGCTTGGCGAAGTAGTCGCCCTGGAAGTACGTGAAGCCCATGCCCTGGAGGCGCTGGAAGAGGGCGTGATCCTCGACGTCGGTGGCGACCAGCAGCGCGCCCTGGGTCCGCGGCCCGTCGAGGATGCGGCGCAGCTCGTCGTCGTCGCGGCCGGTCACCCGGACCTTGACGATCGAGCACAGCGACATCAGCTCCTCGATGTCGTCGCGGCCGTCGTAGTCGCCGAGCGCCAGCGTGTAGCCGGAGCGCGAGAGCTGCTGCAGCAGGCCGAGCAGATCGTCCTGCGCCGGGTACGCCTCGATCTGGAGCACCGCGCGGTCCGGACGCACCGGGGGCGGGCCGATCTCGACGAGGAAGTTCCGGGCGATCGACACCCACGCGGGGTGCCGGCCGGCGAGGCGCTCGAGGCCGATGTCGCCGAACGCGTCGACGAGCAGCGCCGAGGTGCCCTTGGCGTCGCGCGACGGATCGCCGAGGTCGACGGCGCCGCCGAAACGCAGTTCGTAGCCCACGACGTTGTTACGTCCGTCGGCGATGGGGTGGCGGACGACTGCCACCTCGAGACGTTGTCCGATTGCACTCACACCAAGAATGTCGGCCGCGACGCTCAATGGTTGAGCACAAACGGTTGGCCGACCGGAAAATCCGGCTAGAGTCCGAGAGGTCGGAGTCCACTCGACGAGAGGAGTCCCCGTGCGGATCGAGGTCAAGGGACGCAACTTTCCGGTCACCGACGAGCTGCGCGAGGTGGTCGCGCGGCGGTTCGAGAAGGTGGACAAGCAGGTCAGCGACCTCGCCACGCTCGAGGTCGAGCTGAGCGAGGAGCGCAACCCCGCCAACCCGACCCAGATGATCGCCGAGGCGACGCTCTACCTCAAAGGCACGACGCTGCGTGCCACGAACGCCTCGCGCGACGCCAAGCACTCGATCAACCTGGTCGCCGACGAGCTCGCCCGGCAGGTCAAACGCCACCGCGACAAGAAGCGCAACCGGCGTGAGGCACGGGCCGCGTCCGAGCCGGTCGCGCCGCCTCAGGCCGACACCGAGGAAGACGCCGCTTCGGCGGTCTGAGCGCCCTCGAGCGCAACCCCGCAGCCGCTACGCTTGAAGCATGACGATCCTCGATCGTGCCCTCCGGATGGGCGAGGCCCGGCAGCTGAAACAGTACGCCAAGCGCGTCGAGCGGATCAATGCCTGGGAGCCCGAGCTCGAACTGCTCGACGACGCAGAGCTGCGGGCCAACGCCGACACGCTGCGTGAGCGCGCGCGCAACGGCGACGACCTGATCGAGCTGCTCCCGGAGACCTTCGCGCTCGTGCGCGAAGTCAGTCGCCGCACGATGGAGATGCGCCACTTCGACGTGCAGATGATCGGCGGGATGGTCCTGCACGACGGCGCGATCGCCGAGATGCGGACCGGCGAGGGCAAGACGCTGACCGCGACGCTGGCCGTGGTGCTGAACGCACTCGCCGGCGAGGGCGTGCACGTCGTGACGGTCAACGACTACCTCGCGCGCCGCGATGCCGACTGGATGCGCCCGATCTACGAGGGCCTCGGCATGACCATCGGCGTGCTCCAGAACATGCAGCCCTACGAGGAGAAGCGGGCCGCGTACGCCGCAGACATCACGTACGGCACGAACTCGGAGTTCGGGTTCGACTACCTGCGCGACAACATGGCCACGACCCTCGATGAGAAGGTCCAGCACGGCGGCCGCTACGACGAGGATAAGAAGCCGCTCACGTCGCACCACTTCGCGATCGTCGACGAGGTCGACAACATCCTGATCGACGAGGCGCGGACGCCGCTGATCATCTCCGGCGCCCCCGAGCAGGCGGCCGACTTCTACGAGCGCTTCGCCAAGCTCGCGCCGCGGCTGGAGCCGGGCAAGAAGCCCGAGGGGATGGACCCGAAGTCCAAGCGCGAGTTCAGCGCCGACTACGACTACGAGTTCGACGAGAAGCACAAGAGCGTCTCGATCACCGAGCGCGGCGTCGCCAAGGCCGAGCGGTTCCTGGGCATCGACCACCTCTACAAGGCCGAGAACGGCCCGCTCGTCAACCACCTGATCCAGTCGCTGAAGGCCGAGTCGCTGTACAAGCGCGACGTCGACTACGCGGTGATCGACGGCGAGGTCAAGATCATCGACGAGTTCACCGGCCGCATCCTCGACGGCCGCCGCTGGTCGGAGGGCCTGCACCAGGCGGTCGAGGCGAAGGAGGGCGTGCGCGTCCGCGAGGAGAACCAGACGCTCGCGACGATCACGCTCCAGAACTACTTCCGGATGTACGACAAGCTGGCCGGCATGACGGGCACGGCGCTCACCGAGGCGACCGAGTTCATGAAGATCTACAAGCTGCCGGTGGTCGAGATCCCGACCAACCGCCCGATGGTCCGCGACGACCGCAACGACCAGATCTTCAAGACCAAGGGCGGCAAGTGGAGCGCGGTCGCACGTGAGATCGCCGAGCGCCACGACAAGGGCCAGCCGGTGCTGGTGGGCACGATCTCGGTCGAGGTGTCCGAGACCCTGTCGGAGGAGCTCAAGAGGCGCGGCATCGCCCACACGGTGCTGAACGCGAAGCCCGAGTACGCCGAGCACGAGGGCGCGATCATCGCCGAGGCCGGCCGCCCGGGAGCGGTCACGATCGCGACCAACATGGCCGGCCGCGGCGTCGACATCAAGCTCGGCGGCAACGCCGAGCACCTCACCCAGCTCGAGCTCGCCAAGCTCGGCCTGTCGCCCGGCGACCCGGACTACGACGAGCGCTTCAAGCAGGTGCTGCCGTCGATCGAGGGCAAGGTCGAGGAGAACCGCGAGATCGTGCTCGCAGCCGGCGGCCTGTTCATCTGCGGTACCGAGCGCCACGAGTCGCGCCGGATCGACAACCAGCTCCGCGGCCGCTCCGGCCGCCAGGGCGACCCGGGCGAGTCGCGCTTCTTCCTGTCCGCCGAGGACGACCTCGTGCGCCTGTTCGCGGGCGACCGCATCTACCGGATCCTCGACCGCCTCGGCCCGACCTCGGAGGAGGGCGAGGAGGAGCCGATCGAGGCGAAGATGCTCTCGAAGCAGATCGAGAACGCCCAGCGCAAGGTCGAGGAGCAGAACTTCCTCATCCGCAAGCGCGTGCTCGAGTACGACGACGTCATGAACCAGCAGCGCGAGATCGTCTACCAGTACCGCGACGAGGTCCTCGAGGGCCGCGACATGGGCCCGGTGGCGCGCGAGCAGATCGGCGACGTGATCGGCCACCTGGTCGACGAGTACACGCAGGGCGACTACATCGAGGACTGGGACCTCGAGGCGCTGTGGGTGCAGCTCGACCAGATCTTCGAGGTCGACTTCGGGCCGGACGACATCGATCCCACCACGATCGACCGCGAGGAGATGAAGCGGCTGATCGCGGATGACGCCGAGAAGCTCTACGACGAGCGCGAGGAGGAGCTCGGCGATGAGCTGATGCGCGCGCTCGAGCGCTACCTGCTGCTGCAGATCATCGACCAGCGCTGGCGCGAGCACCTGTACGACATGGACTACCTGCGCGAGGGCATCCACCTGCGCGGGTTCGCCCAGATCGAGCCGATCGTCGCCTACAAGAACGAGGCGTTCACGCTCTTCCAGGACCTGATGAACACGATCTGGTCGGACTTCGCGCGGATGATCTACAACGTCGAGGTTCAGATCGAGGGCGAGAACGGCGGCAATGCCGACGCGCTCGGGCCCGCGGGCTCCGGCCCGGCGTCGGCGACGCTCCAGTACACCGGCGGCACGATGGACGATCAGCCGAACGCCTACGCCGGCGAGGAGGAGGAGTACGCCGAGGGCGGCGAGGCGCTACCCGTGGTTCAGCAGCGACGCGTCGACGAGAACGAGCAGCTCGGCCGCAACGATCCGTGCTGGTGCGGGTCCGGCAAGAAGTTCAAGAAGTGCCACGGAGCGTGACCGCCGGCTCCGAGTGAGCCGGCGCGCCGCGGTCCAGCGCGCCGCACAGCGCATCGACGACCCGCGGGTCGAACTGCGTGCCCGCGTAGCGACGTAGCTCGGCGACCGCGAACTCCTGGCCGGGAGCGGTGCGGTACGGCCGGTCCGACGTCATCGCCTCGAACGCGTCGGCGACGAGGATGATCCGCGACTCGAGCGGGATCTCCTCGCCGGCCAGACGGTCCGGGTAGCCGGTGCCGTCGAAGCGCTCGTGGTGGTGGCGGACCCAGCGCGCCTCGTCCGGCATCTCGGCGGCCTCGACGATGTCGCAGCCGAGCAGCGAGTGGCGCTTCATCTGCTCGTACTCGTCGTCGCTGAGCGCGGCCGGCTTGTTGAGGATCGCGTCCGGCACGCCGATCTTGCCGACGTCGTGGAGCAGGCCGGCGAGCCGGATGCGGGCGAGGCGGTCACCGTCGACGCCGAGCTCGATCGCGATCGCCGCGCACAGCTGCGAGACCGTCTGGCAGTGGCTGCGGGTGTAGGAGTCCTTCGCGTCGACCGCCCGTGCGAGCGCGCTCGCCAGCGTTCGTTCGTGATGCTCGTCGTCGGAGGTCGGGGCGCTGCGGGCGAGCGCCATGTCGGGCCCGTAGACGGCGACGTCCTGGTGGATCCGCTTGGCGCCGATCAGGGCGAGGTCCGCCTCGCGGATGAGGTCGTCCTTGACGCGCAGCAAGGTGGCCTCGGCGATGCCTGCCGTGACGGCCACAGTGGCACGCAGGCGCTGGGCGAACTCGAGCGCTCCGAGGGCGCGCGCGCTCGGCAGGATCACCGCGAACTCGTCGCCGCCGATGCGGTACGCGAGGTCGGTCGCGCGCTGGATCGTGCGGATCGCGGCGGCGGTCGCCTGCAGCCGCTCGTCGCCGGCCTGGTGGCCAAGGTTGTCGTTGATCGCCTTCAGCCCGTCGAGGTCGAGCAGCACGAGCGAGAGCGGCTCGCCGGTGCGCCCGACGCGCTGGAGCTCGCGTGCGAGGTCCTCCTGGAACGCGCGGTGGTTGCGCAGCCCGGTGAGCGGGTCGGTGATCGCGATGTGGGCCAGGCGCGCGACCTCTCCGGCCCGCGCGGCGTCAAGGCGGCGGCGGAAGCGCACGAGGATCAGCCCAAAGCAGACGAGCAGGGCGATGCCGACGGTGAACGCGATCGCGATCGCGCGGCTCGCGTACGCCAGGTGCTCGCGCAGCGACGCGCTGTGCTTCAGCGCCTGCGCGGACGCCTTCTGCGCCTGCTGGTGGATCATGTACTCGAGCACGCCGAAGATCGGATCGATCACCTCGTGGTCGAGGTGCTGGACGCCGGCCGCGTCTTCGTTGTCGATCGCGCGGAACAGCGCGAGGCTCGCGAACTCGTAGCGCATCTGGAGGTCCAGCAGGCGGTCGACGGCCGGGCCGCCCGCGGACGGGTCGAGCCGCACGACGCTGCGCAGGTCGGCCTCCAGGCGGTTCGTCGCCTGCTTGTGCGAGAGCCGGACGGCGTAGGAGCCCTCGAAGCGGTAGCGGCGCTCGACCGACTTGGCCTCCGTGACCCAGTGGCGCGCGTCCTGGTACGTGGCGCTCAGGCGCGACGCCGTATCCGCGCGCTTGGACTCGCGGGCGACGCGATTCTGCGTGATGACCGAAAAGCCGGTGAGGAAGCAGAGCACGCCGAGCAGGCCCGCGACGCTGGCGCGCACCACCCATTTCTCGTGCGAGCCGCCGATTGTCATCCCCCCTGTCATCGGACCAACTTCTGGCACGCTTGAACTCGGCAAGCGAGTGCATTCGCTCTCGTGATGTCGATGCGTGATGTATAAGCTCACACGATGGACCCGCGGCGACTGCTGACGTTCCGCGAAGTGGCCCGCCAGGGTTCGTTCTCGCGCGCCGGCGAGGCGCTCGCGCTGACCCAGCCTGCGGTCTCGCAGCAGGTGTCGGCGCTCGAGCGCCAGCTCGGCGTACGGCTGCTCGACCGCGGCCCCGGCGGGCCGACGCCGACCGAGGCCGGCGCGCTGCTGCTCGCGCACGCCGATGCGGTCGCCGACCGGCTCGCGCAGGCCGATACGCAGGTCGCGGAGTTGGCGACCGCCGAGCGCGAGACGTTGCGCGTCGGGGCGTTCCCGAGCGCGCTCGCGACCGTCCTCCCGGCCGCGATCGTGCGCCTGCGCGAGCAGCATCCCGCCCTCCAGATCGAGGCGGCCGAGGCATCGGGCGAGGAGCTCGGTGCGCTGGTCGCGGGCGGCGCCCTGCACCTGGCGATGTGCTTCCAGGACGCCGAGCTCCCGCCCCGGCGACCCGAGGGCACCGAGCGGCATGAGCTCGGCCGCGAGGCGATGCTGGCGGTCGTGGCGCCCGACCACCCGCTCGCGGGCCGGGCGCGGATTCGGCTGAGCGAGTTGGCCGACGAGACCTGGACGGCGCCGTCGCGCGACCACCTGATCTACCGGGCGTGCGTGGCGGCCGGCTTCGAGCCGCGCATCGCGTTCGTGACCCGCGACGTGCTGGCGGCCCGCGGGCTGGTCGAGGCCGGGTTGGCGGTGACGCTGATGCCCGAGCTTCTCTGCGGCGGCCTGCCCGGCATCGCGATGGTGGCGCTCGACGGCCCGCAGCCGTCCCGCTCGCTGTACGCGCTCATCCCCGCGGCCGGCGCGCGCGACTCCGCGCTCGCCTTCCTCGCGGCGCTCCGCGACGAGACGCAATAGGCGTCGTGTCGGGGTCCGGGCGCCCTTAACTCAAGGGTGCCGTCCCGATTGTCGGGGCGCCGGGCCAGACGTACGGTCATGGGCGGCGGGCCTCCCCACGACCCCAAGGAGCACCGATGTCAACCCAGGCTGAACGGGCCGGGCGAAAGGCGCTGACGTTGAGCGCGGTCGCCGGCACCTTCCTTGCTGCAATGCTCGGCCTCGCGGCCGACCAAGCGATCGCCGCCGGCACGGCGCGCGTCCAGGCCGGCACGCTGCAAATCACCGGCGACGGTGCGAGCGACAAGCTCGCGTTGCGACTCAGAAGCGGCGCCCCCACGACGCTCGACGTCGACTTCGGCGCCGACGGCACGGCCGAATTCAGCTTCGACCGCGGGACCTTCACGGCGATCCGCGTTCAGGCCGGCGGCGGCGACGACGAGGTCCGCGTCGACCAGAGCGGCGGCGCGTTCACGGACGAGGCGATCACGCTCGACGGCGGCAGCGGTGATGACACGCTGATCGGCGCGAGCGGCGCCGAGACGTTCATCGGCGGGAGCGGCGCCGATTCGGTGGACGGCAACATCGGTGCCGACACGGCGTCGCTGGGTGGCGGCGACGATCGCTTCCAGTGGGATCCGGGCGACGGCAGCGATGTCGTCGACGGTCAGGGCGGCGATGACAGGCTCGAGTTCAACGGCTCCAACGCGGGCGAGGAGATCGCGCTGTCGGCGAACGGCTCGCTGGTGCGGCTGACGCGCAACATCGCGGCGATCACGATGGACCTCGACGGGATCGAGAACGTCGCGGTCCGCACACTCGGCTCCGTGGACACGCTCACGGTCAACGATCTCGACGGGACCGACCTGAAGGAGGCCAACGTCGATCTGAGCGCGACCGGCGGTGGCGGCGACGGATCAGTTGATCGCGTGATCGCGAACGGGACCGAGGACGCCGATGACGTCGAGGTCGGCTCCGACGGCGCGACGGCGGTTGTGTCGGGCCTGTCGGCGCAGGTGCGCGTTACGGGTAGCGAGCCGGCGCTCGACACGGTGACCGCTGCGACGCTGGGCGGCGAGGACAGCATCGCCGCCAGCGCGCAGGCGACCGGCGATGCCGCGGTCACGGTCGACGGCGGTGACGGGGCCGATACGGCGACCTACACGGGCACCAGCGGGGCCGACACGATCGGCGTGGCGCGCAACGGCGCGGCGGTGGCGACGTTCGCGCCGGGCGCCGTGCTGATGAACACCAGCGGCGTCGAGGATCTCGTCGTCCGTGGCCTGGGCGGCGCGGACACGGTCGCTGGTCAGAACGGGATCGGCTCGCTCACGCACCTGACGGTCGACGGCGGTAGCGACGACGACACCGTGCGCGGCGGCGACGGCGCCGACACCCTGGTCGGCGGCTCCGGCGCCGATCTGGTCGACGGCAACATCGGCGCCGACACCGCGTTCCTGGGCAGCGGCAACGACCGCTTCCAGTGGGATCCGGGCGACGGCAGCGACGTCGTCGAGGGCCAGGGCGGCAACGACGCCCTGAACTTCAACGGCTCCAATGCGGGCGAGGAGATCGCACTGTCGGCGAACGGCTCGCGCGTTCGGCTGACCCGCAACATCGCAGCGATCACGATGGACTTCGACGGCATCGAGAGCGCCGTCGTGCGCGCGCTCGGCTCCGTGGACACGATCACGGTCAATGACCTCGCCGGCACCGCACTCGACGAGGCGAATGTCGACCTGAGCGCGACCGGCGGCGGCGGCGACGGATCGGCCGACCGCGTGATCGCGAACGGCACCGAATACGACGACGACCTCGAGGTCGGCTCCGACGGTGCCGTAGCGGTCGTGTCGGGCCTGTCGGCGGAGCTGCGCGTGACCGGGGCCGAGCCGACGCTCGACACGGTGACCGCGGCGACGCTGGGCGGCGCCGACAGCATCACCGCCAGCTCGCAGGCAACCGGCGATGCCGCGGTCACGGTCGACGGCGGTGACGGGGCCGACACAGCGACCTACACGGGCACCGCTGCGGCCGACACGATCGGCGTGGCGCGCAACGGTGCGGCGGTGGCCGCGTTCGCGCCTGGTGCCGTGCTGATGAACATCAGCGCGGTCGAGGATCTCGTCGTCCGCGGCCTGGGCGGCGCTGACACCGTCTCTGGTCAGAACGGGATCGGCTCGCTCACCCATCTGACGGTCGACGGCGGCAGCGGCGATGACTCGCTGCGCGGCGGCGACGGCGCAGACACGCTGCTCGGTGGCAGTGGCGCCGATCTCGTCGACGGCAACATCGGTGCCGATACGGCGTCGCTGGGTGGCGGCGACGATCGCTTCCAGTGGGATCCGGGCGACGGCAGCGACGTCGTCGAGGGCCAGGGCGGCGATGACGCGCTGGCCTTCAACGGCTCCAACGCCGGGGAGGAGATCGCGCTGTCGGCGAACGGCTCGCGCGTCCGGCTGACCCGCAACATCGCCGCCATCACGATGGACTTCGACGGGATCGAGAGCGCCGTCGTCCGAGCGCTCGGCGCCACCGACACGATCACCGTCGACGACCTCACGGGCACCGACCTGAGGGCGGCGGACGTCGACCTCAGCGCGACCGGCGGCGGCGACGGCTCGGCCGACACCGTCATCACGAACGGGACCGACAAGCGGGATGTCGTGAATGTCACCCGTGCCGGCTCGCAGGTGCTGACGACGGGGCTGCGCGTGCGCACGACCATCGTGGGCAGCGAGGCGGCCAACGACACGCTGCGGGTCAACACCCTCGGCGGCAACGACGACGTCACCGTTGCGCCCGACGTGAGCGATCTGATCGCGACCGTCGTGGATCTCGGCACCGGCGAGTAGGGGTCCGGCGGCCGGTGGGCGCGACTCCGCGCCCGCCGGCCGCCGCGCCGGTGTCGGAACTCGCTGCGGCCGTAGTAGCCTCAGTGGCCGCTATGGCCACGCCCTCGAGCACCCTGCCGATCCCGCAGCGCCTGGCCGCTATCCGCGAGCAGCTGTCCCTGCTCGCGGATTATCTTTGACCCTGCCGGCCTGAAAGAGCGCATCGCTGCGCTCGAAGCCCAGATGGGCACGCCGGGGTTCTGGGACGACCCGGAGACGGCCGGTCGCACGGGCGCCGAGCACGCGCGGCTCGGGCGGCGCGTAGACACGTTCGAGAGGCTGACGGCCGATGTCGCCGATCTCCAGGGCCTGGTCGAGCTGACCGAGGAGGACCCTGAGATGGCGGCCGAGCTCGAGGAGACGCTCGCCTCGGTCGAAGAGCGGCTCGCCGCGCTCGAGGAGGAGCGGCTGTTCACCGGCAAGTACGACCACGGCGACGCGCTCGTGACCGTCAACGCCGGCGCCGGTGGCACCGACGCCCAGGACTGGGCCGAGATGGTGCTGCGGATGATGATGCGCTGGGCCGAGCGCCGCGGATTCAAGGCCGAACTGCTTGAGGTCAGCGCGGGGGAGGAGGCCGGGATCAAGTCCGCCACGTTCCGCGCGTCCGGCGAGAACGCCTACGGGCTCTACAGCGCCGAGAAGGGCGTCCACCGGCTCGTCCGGCTGTCGCCGTTCGACGCCGCGAACCGCCGCCAGACGAGCTTCGCCGGCGTTGAGGTGGCGCCGGTCGTCGAGGACACCGACGTCTCGATCGACGACGACGACCTCCAGATCGACACCTACCGCGCCTCCGGCGCCGGTGGTCAGCACGTCAACAAGACCGACTCGGCGGTGCGGATCACGCACCGGCCCACCGGCGTCGTGGTCCAGTGCCAGAACGAGCGCTCGCAGTCGGCCAACAAGGCGACGGCGATGGCGATGCTGCGGTCCAAGCTCGTCGAGCGCGCCGAGCGCGAGCGGCAGGCGGAGATCGCCCGCGAGCGCGGCGAGGCGCAGGACGTCAACTTCGGCTCGCAGATCCGCTCGTACGTGCTGCACCCGTACACGATGGTCAAGGACCACCGCACGGACTTCGAGGTCGGCAGCGCCGAGCGCGTGCTCGACGGCGACCTCGACGGCTTCGTCCGCGCCTGGCTCGAAGCCAACGCGAAGGCGTCGACGAACTAACGCGTGGGACGCCCGGCGCTGGACGGCTGGTTCTGGCGCTTCACGTGGCCGGACGGACGCGCCGCGATCGTGCTCTGTGGCGTGTGCCCGGGCTGGGCGCTGGCGGGCATCGCGGTGCATCCCGGGCGCGTGTGGCTCCCGGCGATCCTCGACGCGCCCGAGGCCTCGAGCCGCGGCGTGCGGATCGGCGGCGCGTTCGCGGGCGAGGCCGAGCACCTGCGCGTGGACCTGCCGGGTGGTGGCCGCGTGCAGGCCGAGCTGCGTGACGCGGTTCGCTGGCCGCGCCCGTGGCACGGCACCGGCCCGGCCGCGTGGCTCCCGGGCTTCCACCAGTACTGGCGTCCGCTCGTCCTGCGGGCGCGCGCGGAGGGCTTCGTGGAGGCGGCGGGCGAGCGCTGGTCACTTGACGGCGCGACCGCCTACGTCGAGCGCAACTGGGGCGACGGCTTCCCCGCCGTGTGGTGGTGGGGCGAGGCGCACGACTTCGGCGGCGACCCGGTGACCGTCGCGTTCGCCGGCGGCCCGGCGATCGGCCCGCTGAACGCGACCGCGGTCGTCGTCCACGTGGGCGGGCGGTTGGTGCGGCTCGGCGAACCGGTGCTCGCGGGCGTGCGCGAGGACATCGCGCCCGGCCGCTGGGTCCTGCGCGGCCGCTCGCTCCGCTACCGGGTCGAGATCGAGGCCGCAGGCGACCCGGACGCGGCGCACATCCTCGACGTCCCCGTCCCGGCCGAGCGCCGCACGGTCCCGTGGTCGCACCAGCACCTCGCCGGGCGCCTCCACATCCGCGTCACCCGCCACGGGCGGCTGATGTACGAGGGCGAGAGCACCGTCGCCGGGCTCGAGCAGGGCCGGGCGCCGTAGGCACCCCAAACCGGGGTCAGACCCCCGTTAGGCACCCCAAACCGGGGTCAGACCCCGTTAGGCACCCCGAATAGGGGTCAGACCCCCGTTAGGGCGCCCGAATAGGGGTCAGACCCCGTTAGGGCGCCCGAATAGGGGTCTGACCCCTGGTAGGGCGCCCGTAAAGGCGCCAGGCGGTCTGGGTCGACCGCTCCCTGGCGCTTCTTCGTCGCATATCGACGAAAAAGCGCCAGGCGGTTCACCGCGGCGGTTGCTCCGACGCTCCCTCAATGCCGGGGTTCGCCTCGTACTCTGAGCGACCGATGGATTCCGAGACGCTCGAACTCATAGACCGCGCGCTGGCCGAGGACGTTGGCGCCGGCGACGTGACGACGGAGGCGACGGTGGACGCTGCCGCGCGAGCGCGAGCGACGATCACGCAGAAAGCTCCCGGTGTGATCTCCGGGCTGGCGATCGCGGAAGCGGTGTTCCGGCGACTGGATCCGGATGCCGTGATCGCGCCGCTGGGGCCCGAGGGCGAGTGGCGGGACGCGGGCGCGGGGGTGCTGCGCGTGGACGGGTCGGCGCGGGCGCTGCTGACCGGCGAGCGGACGGCGCTGAACTTCCTCGGGCGGCTGTCGGGCATCGCGACCGCGACCGCGCGCGTCGTGCGCGCCGTCGAGGAAGCGGGCGGTGGCGCGAAGATCCTCGACACGCGCAAGACCACGCCCGGGCTGCGGCGGCTGGAGAAGCGCGCGGTCGCGGACGGCGGCGGGGTCAACCACCGGGCCGGGCTCTACGACGCGATCCTGATCAAGGAGAACCACTCGGCCGCCGCCGGTGGCGTCGGGGAGGCGGTGCGGCGCGCCCGCGCCGCCCGGCCGGACCTGCCGCTGACGGTCGAGGTGCGCGACTCCGGCGAGATCGACGCTGCGCTTGCGGCGGGCGCTCCGCGGCTCCTGCTGGACAACATGACGCCGGACGAGATCCGCGCGGCCGTGCGGCAGGTCGGCGGCCGGGCCGAGCTCGAGGCATCCGGGAATGTCAACGCCAAGACAGTTTTGGTCTATGCGACCATTGAAGGGCTACACTACGTCTCGATGGGCGCGCTCACCCATTCAGCGCCCGGGCTCGACCTCTCGATGGCCCTGGAGGCCCTTCCCCCGAAATGACGCTCCTCTCGCTCGACAATATCCCCGCATTGCAGGCCGAGGTGCGGGCGCTCGCGCAGGAGCGCGGCGCCGTGATCCTCGCCCACAACTACCAGCTGCCTGAGGTCCAGGACGTCGCGGACTTCGTCGGCGACTCGCTCGGCCTCTCCCAGCAGGCGGCGCGCACGAGCTCCGACGTGATCGCTTTCTGCGGCGTCCACTTCATGGCCGAGACCGCGTCGATCCTCTCGCCGGAGAAGACCGTGCTGCTGCCGGACCCGGACGCCGGCTGCTCGCTCGCGGACTCGATCAACGCCGAGCAGCTGCGCGCCTGGAAGGCCGCCCACCCGGGCGCGGTCACGGTGATGTACGTCAACACGACGGCCGAGGTGAAGGCGGAGACCGACTACTGTGTGACGTCGTCGAACGCCGTCGCCGTGGTCGAGCACATCTACCGCGAGCACGGCGACGACACCGAGATCCTGTTCGGCCCGGACATGTTCCTCGGCGCCTACGTCGAGAAGGTGACCGGCCGCCCGATGCACGTCTGGGACGGCGAGTGCCACGTCCACGCGGGGATCCGGCCGTCGGACATCACGGCGATGCGCAGCGCGCATCCGGGCGCCGACTTCCTGATCCACCCCGAGTGCGGCTGCTCGACCTCGGTGATGGAGTACGTGGCGGCCGGCGACGTCGATCCCGACGGTGTCCACATGCTCTCCACCGGCGGGATGCTCGGCTACGCGAACAGCGCGGCAGCCGGCGCCACCGCGATCGTCGCGACCGAGACGGGCATGCTCCACCCGCTGCGCGAGGCGCGGCCGGACGTCGACTTCGTGGCCGCCAACGAGGCGGCGAGCTGCCGCTTCATGAAAATGATCACGCTGCCGAAGCTGCGTGACGCGCTGCGCGAGCTGTCGCCCGTGGTGAAGGTGCCGGAAGCCGTCGCCGAACGCGCGCGGCTCCCGATCGAGCGCATGGTCGCGATCGGCTGACGGAACGACGAGGGGCGGCCGCAGCCGCCCCTCGAAGCCCCCTCCCAAACTCGCTGCGCCGCTACGGCTTCAACAGCTCGAGGTCTGTCCAGACGGCCTCGCCGCCGATCACCTTGAGCTCGGCCTCGAGCACCTTGGTGCCGGCCACGAGCGCGTCGGTGCCGCAGTGCTCGTTGTCGCCGTCGTTGCTGGCGTGGGCGTCCGGGCCGTCCGGGCCGGGCGGATGCGGCGGGCCATGGTGGTGCTTGTGGCCGTGGTGATGCTTGCGGCCGTGGTGCCTGTGACCCTTGTGGCCGTGGTGATGGCCGTGGTCCCCGTGGTCGTCGCCGGGATCGGAGTCACACTCGATGTCCGTGTCGTCGGTCACCTTGGCGCTCAGCTCGCCGCCGCCCGCGAGCGTCAGCGTGAGCACGTCGTCCTCGAACGACTTGACTGTGCCCGCGTTCTCGTCGCTGTCGTCGGTGCCGTCGTCGTCGGTGTCGTCGTCCCACGGATCGAGCCGCGCGCGCCACTCGCCGCGGTTCTTCAGGCCATCGTGATCCTGGTCACGGCCGGCCTGCTTGACCGCCTGCGAGAGGTGGTGCGCCTTCTCCCAGCGGTCCGGTAGGCCGTCACGATTCCGGTCGTTGCCGTTGGCAAGCGCGGTTCCCACGAGCATCATCGACGCGGCGACGGCAAGCGCCATCACCATCGCGATCTTCCTTCCGATCACGGTGCCTCCCGTTGGTCGAGTGGTTCCTACGTGTGTGACACGCGAACCCGCCGAACGTGACGTCAGTCGTGCTCGTGCTTGTCGTGGGGGCCGCCGGAGGGCAGGACGGTCGCGGGCGGAAGCGTCGCGGGCGGCGGGGGCTCTGCCGGCGGGGGCGACGCGGTTTCGTGCGGCGGCGCGTGCTTCGGCTTCGGCGGCGCGGGCGCGTGCTTGGCGCGGTGCTCGTGCCTCGGCGGCGCGGGGTGCCTGTCGCCGGGTCCGTCGCGGCGCTCGCCGGAGGGGTGATCGTGGTGGCGCGGCGGGTGCGGTGGCCTGCGAAGAGCCGCCTCGACCCGCTTGGCGGGCCCGCGCCCGGCGTCCGACGCCGGGTGAGGGACGAGCGCGGGACGGGCGACCGTCGCCGCGACGCGGAGCGGGGCGGCGGCCGCGCGCGGCGTGGCGATGGCGGTGGCGGCGGGGCGCTCCCGCGTGGTCCGATGCGCGGCCGTATCGTCGGAGACGACCGACGGCGCCGCGACGGCGCCGCCGGCCAGCACCGCAACGGTGCCGGCCTTCGCCAGCGTCACCGTGGCGCCGGCCGTCCCGGCGCCGGTGACGAGCTCGGCGATCCGGCCCGCGATCGGCTCGGCGCGCGCGGGGGCGGACGCGAACCAGGCCGCGGCAGGCAGCGGTACGACGGCCGTTGCGGCCGCCCGCACGTTCACCCGCGCACGGTGCACGAGCTGGCGCATGGCGGTGTCGGTGAGGCCCAGATCGCGCGCCACCTCGTCCTGGTCGTGCCCCTGGACCGCGGTGCGCAGCAGCGCGTCGCGCTGGCGCTCGGGCAGCGCGGCGACCGCGGCGAGCGTCTCGCGCACGACCGCGCGCCGCGCGACCTCCTCCTCGGGATCGTTCGAGGAGCCGAGCGTGTCCACCAGCTCCTCAAGGTCGTAGCCCGCCGTCCGCAGCTGGTTGAGCGCGGTGTTACGGACGATCCGGTACAGCCATGCCCGCAGCTCGAGCACCTCGTCGCCGCGCCGAAGCCCCGTCCACGCCGCCACGAGCGCCTGCTGGAGCGCATCCTCGGCGCGCGCCTCCGGCAGGATCCGGCGGCAGGCGCGCAGGAGCGGGCGCCGGTAGCGCTCGACGATCGCGTCGAACGCCCGGTCGTGGCCTGTGCGCGCGAGCGCGACGAGCCGCGCGTCGGACTGCGTCCGCAGCAGAACGGTCGAGGGGAAGGCCATCTAACCGTGTGACACGGTAGACACGGCTGCGTTACGGCCGCTCAGGCGGGCTCTGGCAGCAGCTCGAGCCCGTGCTCGGCCGCGTCGCGGACCGCGGCGAGGTTCTCGCGCTTGCGCTCGAACTCCGGCGGCGTGTAGCAATGGATGTCGGCCGGCGCGCCCATCTCGTACGCGTCCCAGAGCGTGCCGCACACGTACACCCGCTCGAGCCACGGCACGCCGTCGAAGAAGTCCGACACGAGCACGACGACGTACTCGGGCCCGCGCTCGCGCTGCGGGCCGGCACCGCGAAGGTCGGCGACGCGGGCGCCGCCCAGCAGCGCCCGCTGGACCGGCCACCGGTCGGCGACCCGCTGAACGTAGCGCTCGAGCTCGCGGTGGTTGAGCTCAGGCAGGCTCACTCAGCCCCGGATCGTGGCAGGCGCCGGGCGCGCCGGTCAAGGCACACGAGTGATCCGGTTGAGCAGGGGTGGATCGAGCGGCAGGCCGTCCACCGATGGCGCGAGGTATTCGTCGAGCGCCGCGATGTCCTCGGGGCCGCCGGTGCGCTCCTTGGCGGTTGCGAGCACTGCGAGGTGCCCGCTGCCCAGCGCCATCGACGAGTTGACCGTGACGCGATAGCCCCGGTTCTCGTTCACGGGCTCCCCGTGCAGCCGCAGGTCGGAGACGGGGTTCGTCGCGGTTGCGCACGGGCGTCCCGTGATCGCAGTGGCGGTAGCGGCGCTCCAGGAGTAGCTGACCGAGGCCGACGGCCCCATCACCTGCGGAGAGCGCTGCCCGCACCACTGCTGCTTCAGCAGGTCGAGGATCTGCGCGCCGGTCAGCGTCACGCTCACGAGCGAGGTGCCGAACGGCTGCGCGATGAAGGCCCGGCCGTACGTGACGTTGCCGATGCTCAGGCCGGCGCGCACGCCGCCGGGGACGATGAACGCGGCGTCGGCGCCGGTGACGCTCAGCTGCGCGTCGGCCACGAGGTTCCCCATCCGGCTCTCGCCCGACTCGTCGCGCGTGCGCGAGGCCGAGCCCGAGAGGCGGCCGATCACGCGGTCTCGCAGCGGGGCCGCGAACCGGCTGTAGTGCGCGATCAGCGCGGTCAGGTCAGGTGCCCGCATCACGTCCTGCCCGACGATCCAATTGTCGCTCTCGGTATGGATGATGTCGTGCGTGCGGCGGCTGATCTCGAGGTCGATGCGCGTGATCAGCCGGCCGTACGAGCCGGCGCTCGTCACGCGCCGGTGATCGATCACGCAGTCGTATGCGGCGTGCGTGTGGCCCGTGAGGAAGAGGTCGACATCCCGGGACGTGCGGCGCACGATGTTCTCGAGCGGTCCATGCACCCCCGGGCACGAGTCGACCGTGGCCCGTCGCGAGTTGTAGTCGCCTTCGTGGAGGAGGACCACGATCGCCCGCACGCCGGCGCGTCGTAGTTGCCGGACGTAGCGGTTCGCGGTCTGCGCCTCGTCGAGGAACCGCAGGTTGGCGGAGATCACGGGGGAGATGTACTCCGGCGTCCCCTCGAGCGTCATGCCGATGAACGCGATCCGCTCACCGCCGACCTTGCGGACTACGTACGGCGGGAAGATCGGCTTGCCGGTGCGCCGACTGATGACGTTGGCGGCGAGGAACGGGAACTTCGCTCCCCGGAACGGCGTGCCGTCGGCGCAGCCGTCGACCGGGTGGCAGCCCCCGTTCTGAAGGCGCCGGAGCTCGCTCGCGCCCTCGTCGAACTCGTGGTTGCCGACGGCCGCGATGTCCAGCCCGATCTTGTTCATCGCCTCGATCGCCGGCTCGTCGTGGAACAGCGACGACAGCAGCGGGCTGCCGCCGACGGTGTCGCCGGCTGCGACGACGAGCGTGTGCTTGCGCCGCCGGCTCAGTAGCCGCACGTGGGAGGCCAGGTACTCGGCTCCCCCGGCGAACACTCCGTCACGCCGGTGCTTGGTGCGGCTGATGCGCCCGGGCGTGCCGGCCTCGAGATGGCCGTGGAAGTCGTTGATGCCGAGCAGCTGCATCCGCACCGGCTTCTGGGGCGGCTTCTTCTTCTTTTTCTCCGCGGCGCCGGCCGACGCGCAGGAAATCAGCGCGACGACTACGACGAGCAGGAAGATAATCCGGTGTTTCACCACCGCGTAGGAGAACACAGTGGTGGGCGGAACGCTGCGGCTAGTTGGTGAACTCGCCGGTTTCGTGCGGTCCGACGCACGCCACGGAGGCCTCCACGGAGATGCCGCGGGCCACCTCGGCGACCTCGTCGAACGTCGTCCGGTCGAGCGAGGCGATCGCCTCGTCGGGGTCGATGCTCTGCCCGAACACCACGGCCTGGGTGGCGGCGTGCCGGGCGACGGCGTTGGTGTTCTCGAACGCCAGCACGCGGCGGCCGGCGGCGTACGCCTTGGCGCGATCGAACTCCTCCTCGCGCGGGCCGTCCGTCCGTAGCTCGTCGACGATCTCGCGCATCCGCGTGTAGGCCTCGACGCACTTGCCCGAGTCAAGCCCGGCGGAGAGCTGCAGGATCGGCACGTCGGCGAACGAGTGGTCGACGGCGTACACCGAGTAGGCAAGGCCGCGCTGCTCGCGGATCTCGTCGAACAGGCGCGAGCCCATCGAGCCGCCCAGCAGCGTCGAGTAGACGTTCAGCGCCGAGCGCGCGGCCGGGTCGCGCGGGTCGATCTTCGGCCGGTAGGAGATCCGCAGGTGCGACTGGTTGGACTCGCGCGACTCGACCAGCGTCTGCGGCGTGAACGCCGGCGCGGGCTCGCTGCCGCCGTTCGAGGAGATCGAGGGGAAGCGGCCGAACGCCTCCGCCAGCTCGCTGTCCTCGGGCAGGTCGGAGAGGTTGCCGACCATGAACGCGCCGCCGCCGCTGCCGGCCCACTGACGCGAGCGGAAGGCGACGATCGCCTCGCGCGTGAACGTGCGCAGGTGCTCCTCGGGGCCAAGGACCGGCCGCCCGAGCGGATGGTCGCCGAACGCCGCGCGGTCGATCAGGTGCTCGGCCACCGTCGACGGCTGGTCGTTCGCGCGCGCGATCTCCTGGATCACGACGCCGCGCTCGCGGTCCAGCTCCTCGGCGTCGATCTTCGGCCGCCCGACGAAGTCGGTGAGCAGGTCGATCGCGTCGGGCACCACCTCGGCCCGCGAGGTGATGTGGAACGCGACGAGGTCGTGCGACGTGTAGGCGTTGAGCGACGCGCCCATCCGCTCCGCGGTCTCGTTGACCTTGCGGTAGTCGTCGTACTTCTGGCCGCCCTTGAACACGAGGTGTTCGAGGAAGTGGGCCATGCCGTTCTCCTCGGGGCGCTCCGTGCGCGCCCCGGCGTTGAACGCCACCAGGACGGTGGTCGCGCGCGTGCCCTCGATCTCGATGCGGTGGACCGGGAGCCCGGAGGCGAGAGTGGACGACTCAATCTTGGCCATGCCCCTATTTCAGCAGCGTGGCCTGCAATCCGGGTTTCAGGAAGGGGCCCGGCGATTGCGGACGAAATACCCTTGTCGGACGCAATGGCAGCTACAGAACGACATGTCCGCTCCCGCAAGGAGCACCAGGAGACCGATCCGGCCGCCGCGGCACGGCCCGCCGTGCCGGGCGCGGTGATCGACTTCGCGAACGTCTCAAAGCGCTTTCCCAGCGGCGACGTAGCGCTCGAGAACGTCTCCTTCTCGGTCCAGCCGGGCGAGTTCGTCTTCATCGTCGGCGCCTCCGGCTCCGGCAAGTCGACGACGATGCGGCTGCTGATCAAGGAGACGGAGCCGACCGGCGGCACGATCCGCGTCGCCGGGCGCGACCTCGAGGCGATCACGCGCCGCCGGGTCCCGTACTACCGCCGCAACATCGGTGTGGTGTTCCAGGACTACAAGCTGCTGCCGAACCGGACCGTCTACGAGAACGTCGCCTACGCGCTCCAGGTGACCGGCGGGACGCGCCGTGAGATCCGCGACAAGGTGCCGGACATCCTGCGGCTGACCGGCCTGTCGCTGAAGCTCCACAACGTGCCCGACCAGCTCTCCGGCGGCGAGCAGCAGCGCGTCTCGGTGGCGCGCGCGTTCGTCAACCACCCGCCGCTGCTGCTGGCCGACGAGCCGACCGGCAACCTCGACCCCGAGACCTCGATCGGGATCATGCAGCTGCTCTACCGGATCAACAAGACCGGCACGACGGTCGTGGTCGCGACTCACGACGTCGAGATGGTGGACAAGATGCGCCGCCGCGTGATCGAGCTGTCCGAGGGTCGCGTGGTGCGCGACGAGGAGGCGGGCTGGTACACGGCGCGTGAGAGCACGCAGGAGTTCACCGTGCGCCTGCGCGGGGACGAATCGTGAGGATCGGCTTCTTCTTCCGCGAGGCGCTGCGCGCGCTTCGCCGCAACGCGGCGCCGTCGTTCGCGGCGCTGGCGACCGTGCTCGTGACGGTGCTGCTGCTGGGCGTCTTCATCCCCGTCGTGCAGGCGACGACCGGCGCCGCCAACGAGGTACGCGGGCGCGTGATCGCCGACGTGTTCATGCAGCGCGACGCGACCGACCGCGACGCCCAGCGGATCCGCGCCCTGCTCGAGAACGACACGCCGCACGTCGCGAGCGTGGTGTACATCTCGAAGGAGCAGGGCTACGCCAACCAGAAGAAGCTCAACCCGGCCGCGTACGACGCGCTCGGCACCGCGAACCCGCTGATGGACGTCTTCCGGATCACGCCCGACGACCCGGACAACATCAACAAGATCCGCAACTCGCTCACGCCGGTCGGCCCCAGCGGCGAGCGCACCGTGATCGACCCGGCGATCGACGAGGTCGCCAACCGCGAGGAGGACACGAACAAGATCCTCTCGGTGACGCGGATGGTGAAGCTCACGACCGCGCTGCTGGCCGGCCTGCTCGTGCTCGCTTCGATGCTGCTGATCGCCAACACGATCCGGCTGTCGCTGTACGCGCGGCGACGCGAGGTCGAGGTGATGAAGCTCGTGGGTGCGACCGACTGGTTCATCCGCTGGCCGTTCGTGATCGAGGGCGTGCTCGTGGGGATCCTCGGCGGCGTGCTGGCGGTGCTGCTGCTGGCGGTGCTCAAGATCGCGGTGATCGACCCGCTGGCGTCCGACTTCGCCCTGATCGCCGCGCCGGACACGATGAACTTCCCGCTGCTGGTCGCCGTGCTGCTCGGGGCGTCGGTCGCCGTCTCGGCGATCGGCTCGGGCATCTCGCTGCGCCGCTTCCTGCGCGTGTAGTCCGGCCTTACCCGGCCCTGACACCGCCTCGATACCGTGGTGCTGGCTCATGCGCCGTAGTCGACGCTCTCTCCTTCCCCTGCTCGTGATCCTGCTGCCAGCCTTGCTGGTACTCGGCATCTGGCTCGGGGGCCACCCAGCGGGCCTGCCGGAACCGGTCCGCGACGCGCTCGTCGACGAGACCGACGGGCGGGTCTACGAGCAGGCGATCGACACGCTGGCGCGCGACTACTACCGCAAGGTCGACCGCAAGCAGCTGCTCGACCAGTCGCTCGAACAGGCGGTCCGGTCGCTCGACGACCGCTTCTCGAACTACTTCGCGCCGCGCGACTACGCCGACTTCCAGGAGGCGACCGAGGGCCGCTTCGAGGGCGTCGGCATGACCGTCGACAAGGTCGCGAACGGCTTGAAGGTGATCACCGTCTATGAGGGATCGCCGGCTGCCCGCGGCGGCCTCCGACCCGGCGATGTGATCACGCACGTCGACGGCCACACGATCGCCGGCTCCAGCTCGGAGGAGTCCACGACCAAGATCAAGGGCCCGGCCGGCACGGCTGTGCGGCTGACGGTGCGCTCGCCGAAGGGCGGCCCGCACGTGATCACGCTCAAGCGCGCGCAGGTCGACATCCCGGTCGTACGGTCCGAGATGCGTCAGGCGAACGGGCGCAAGATCGCCCACGTGCGGCTCGCGAGCTTCACCTCCGGCGCCCACGAAGAGGTCGGCGACGCGGTGCGCAAGCTGCTCAAGGACGGCGCTCGGGGTGTGGTGCTCGACCTCCGCGACAACGGCGGCGGCCTACTCAACGAGGCCGTGATGATCTCGTCGATCTTCGTCCCGGACGGCAAGATCGTCTCCACCAAGGGCCGCTCGCGGCCGACCCATGTGTACGAGGCGACCGGTGGCGCGATCGACTCCGACATTCCGGTCGTGGTGCTGGTCAACGATCGCAGCGCGTCGGCGTCGGAGATCGTCACCGGCGCGCTCCAGGACCGCAAGCGCGCGACCGTCGTCGGCACGCGCACGTTCGGCAAGGGCGTGTTCCAGGAGATCGAGCCGCTGCCGAACGGAGGCGCGCTCGACATCACGGTCGGCGAGTACTTCCTGCCGAGCGGGCGGAACCTCGGCGGCGGGGGCGTCAAGCGCGGCGCCGGCGTCACACCCGACGTCAAGGCCGTGGACGACCCCGACACGCCGAAGCGCGACGAGGCGTTGCTCGCCGCGTTGCGCGAAGCGGCGTGAAGCAGCGCCCCGGCGACGACGGCCGCCACGGGGCGCCGATCGTCGCCGTGGTGGAGAAGCGCGGCCGCTTCCTGACCGCGACGCCGTTCTTCCTGCGCGGCCGCCGGATCAATCTCGACAAGCCGCGCAGCGGCACCGTCCGCCCGGGCGACCTGGTGCTCGTGGCCCCCACCGGCCGCGGCGCGGGCCACGGCCGCGTCCTGCGCCGGATCGGCCGCCCCGACGTCGCGCGCGACGTGCTCGAGGCGCTGATGCTCGACCGCGGGCTGCCGCGCCGCTTCGACCCGCTGGTGGAGCGCGAGGCGCGCGAGGCCGCCGAGCGCGTGGCGGGCACGTTCTCCGACCGGCTCGACCTGCGCGACCTGCCGACCTTCACGATCGACCCCCCGACCGCGCGCGACTTCGACGACGCGATCTCCGCCGAGCTGCTCGACGACGGCGCGGTTCGCGTGTGGGTGCACATCGCCGACGTCTCCGCCCACGTGAAGCCGGGGTCGCACGTGGACCGCGAGGCGTTCCGGCGCGCGACCTCGGTCTACGTGCCCGGGGCGGTCGAGCCGATGCTGCCCGAGGCGCTCTCCAACCGGGCGTGCTCACTGGTGCCCCACGAGGACCGCCCGGCGGTGACCGTGGAGATGGAGTTGGCCGGCGCCAAGCGGCGCCGTGTGCGGTTCCACCGCAGCGTGATCCGCTCCGACAAGCGGCTCAGCTACCCGCAGGTCGACGCGATCTTCGCCGGCGCCGAGAAGGCCGAGGAGCCGTGGGCAGCACCGCTCGCCGCCGCGCGCCGGGCGGCTGACGCGCTCCAGGCCGCACGCGAGGCGCAGGGCGCGCTCGAGGTGGAGTCCGAGGAGCCCGAGTTCGCGTTCTCGCGCGAGGGCCACGTCACCTCGCTGGTACCGAGCGAGCAGACCGAGTCGCACCGCCTGATCGAGCACCTGATGATCGCTGCGAACGAGGCGGTCGCGACGCTGCTGGAGTCGCGCAAGCTGCCGGCGCTCTACCGCGTCCACGAGCGTCCCGAGCCGGCGCGCGTGCAGCGCCTGGTGGAGCAACTCGCTTCGCTCGACATCCCGACGCCGCCGCTGCCGGAGACGATGACGCCGCAGCAGGCCGGCGACGCCGTCGCGGAGATCGCACGGGTCGTCGCGAAGGAGGTCCGGCGCCGCGATGGCCACGGCCGGCTCGCGTTCACCTCGCTGGTGCTGCGCTCGCTCAAGCAGGCGCACTACTCGCCCAAGAACGTCGGGCACGCCGGGCTGCGCTCTTCGGCCTACTGCCACTTCACGTCGCCGATCCGGCGCTATCCCGACCTCGTCTGTCACCGCGCGCTGCTGAGCGCGATCGGCGCGGGGGAGGACGCGCCGTCGGCGTCGCGGCTCGACGCGGCCGGCGAGTGGTGCTCGGAACGCGAGCGCGCCGCGATGGCGATCGAGCGCGCGGCCGATTCGGTCGCGCGCTGCTTCCTGCTCGAGGCCGAGCTGTTCGTGAGCGGCTGGGACACCGAGTTCGCGGGCGAGGTCACCGGCGTGATCGGGGCCGGCGCGTTCGTGGCGTTCGGCGACGGCTACGAGGGGATGCTGCCGGTCCGCAAGCTGCGCGGCGACTGGTGGGAGCTCGACGAGCTCGAGACGATGCTCGTGGGCGCCCAGAGCGGCGACGCGATCCGGCTCGGCGCGCAGGTGATCGTGCAGGTCACGCGTGTCGACACGGCGCGTGGCCGCGTCGATCTGTCACCTGTTGAAATCTAGGTTCGCGCACTCGACGCAGATGTCGTCGGGCACGATGCCCACGCGCATCAGCAGGCTGAAGACCTGGCAGCCGAGGCAGAACGCGAAGATCGACTCGAGCGCGGCGGCCGCTACGAGCAGGACCAGCAGCACGTCGGCGGCCGTGGTTTGGTCGAAGCCGAGCGCGAGGATCGCGGCGGAGGTCGTAATCACCGCGCCCATGGCCTGCGCGAAGCGCTTCGGCGGCCCGGCGACGTACTTCGGGTCACCGAGCCGCGGCGCCGCCACGCGCGTCGCGAACTGGCCGAGCGGGCTCAGCGTGGGGCCGGTCAGCACGCGCGCCCAGAACCCGTAGGCGAGCGGGACCAGCAGCCAGTACGCCGAGGTGGCGAGCGTGACGAGCGCCACTACCATCACTGCGCCCGCTACGACACGCGCGGCCTTCTCGTTGACCGGGTGCGGAAACGAGAACACACCTAAATAGTAGAACCCGGATCAGAAATGCGGCTTACTCCCATTTCGCAAGCTCATGGGAGCGCCTTGATTACAAAATGGCCGAAAAAACCGTAGCCACCAACCGCCAAGCACGCCACCGCTACACCTTCCTCGACACGTGGGAGGCGGGCCTCGTGCTGCAAGGGACCGAGGTCAAGTCGCTGCGCGACGGCAAGGCGACGATCAAGGACGGCTACGCCGCCGTGCGCGACGGTGAGGTGTGGCTGCACAACGTCCACATCCCGCCCTACGCGCCTGCGTCGCGCGAGAACCACGAGCCGGAGCGTCCGCGCAAGGTGCTGATGCACCGGCGCGAGATCGAGCGGCTGATCGGCAAGACGCGCGAGAAGGGCCTCACGCTCGTGCCGACGCGCCTGTACTTCTCCGACGGGCGCGCCAAGGTCCAGATCGCGCTCGCCAAGGGCAAGGACGTCGGCGACAAGCGTCAGGCGATCAAGGAGCGCGAGATGAAGCGCGAGATGGACCGGGCGATCCGCGCCCGCTAGTCGATCTGGAGGACGGCCTTCCCGGCCACGCGGCGATCGATCAATGCGGCGAGCGCGGCGTCCGGCTCGCGCCAGCTCACCGTGAGGGCGATCTGCGGGTCGAGTCGGCCGGCTGCGAGCTCGCCCACCAGCACGCCGAGGTCGTGCGCGGCCGAGCGGCCCATCGCGAGCTCGTCGAACACGCGCATGCCGTACAGCGTGGCGCCGAGGCGGGTGTAGAAGGCCGAGACGTCGAACGTGGTCGGCTCGGGCGTCGAGGCGCCGAACGCGACCACGGTGCCACGTGGCGCGACGCGGGCGAGTGCGGCGCCGAGGCTGGCGCCGCCGACCGACTCGATCAGCAGGTCGAACCGATCGCCGTCGGGCGTCAGCTCCGTGATCAGCTCGTCGGCGCCGAGCTCGCGCAGTCCTTCGCCGCGCTCGAGGCTGCGGACGACGCCGGTCACGTGCGCGCCGGCACGGTGGGCGAGCTGGATCGCGAAGCGGCCGACGCCGCCGGCCGCGCCGGTGATGAGCACCCGGCGGCCGAGCACAGGGCCGCCGGCCTCGAGTGCGAACAGCGCGGTCAGGCCGGCCACGGGGAGCGTGGCGGCGGCCTCGAACGAGACGCCGTCGGGAAGCTCGGCGATGCGACCGGTCGGCACCGCGGCCAGTTCGGCCCACGCGCCCTCGTTCACAAGGGCGACGATGCGTGTGCCCGCGGCCGGGCCGCTGCCGTCGGCGGCGGCGCGGCGCACCACGCCGCCGATGTCCCAGCCCGGGATCGTGCCCTCGGTGCGGCCGGGGAGGCGGCGGACTTCACCGCGGTTGAGCGTGGTGGCGCGGACCTCGACGAGCGCCTCGGAGCGCTCCGGACGAGGGTCGGGCGCCTCCCGGAGGGAGACGCCCGACGGCGCGGAGTGGTCGGCGACCAGAGCGCGCATCAACCGGTGGGGAGGCCGGTGAACACGACGATGCGCTTGAAGGGCGGCCGCGTGGGTTGGGGGTCCTGGGTCGGAGAGGAGGGAGCTGGGGCCATGCGAGTTCTCCTGTCTTCCGTAGTTCGATGATCATCGTACCATATGTTCGATATTCGTCGTACAATGGATTTCGATCGTGGCCCGCACCCTCCATCATCCAACCGCCGAAACGCTCGAGCTGACCGGCGTGCTGCACGCGCTCTCCGACCCGGTGAGGCTGGAGATCGTCCGCACGCTGGCCTCCGGGGGCGGCTGCGAGCGCCAGTGCGGCGCGTTCGGGCTGACGGTGACGAAGTCGACGCGCACGCACCACTTCCGCGTGCTGCGCGAGAACGGCGTGATCGAGCAGCGCGCCGAGGGCACGGCGGTCGTGAACCGGCTGCGCCGCGACGACCTCGACGGGCGCTTCCCCGGGCTGCTCGACTCGGTCCTCAGCGCTCGCTGAGCACGCCCAGCATCGCCGCGATGGCCGGGCGGGCGCTGCTGCCCGCGCGCACCGCGGCGTAGATCCTCCGGCTCGGCGGGACGCCGGCCACCGGCCGGACGACGACGCCCGGCGGCGGCGGGCCGGCCAGCTCGGGCACGAGCCCGACGCCGGCGCCTGCCGCCACGAGCGCGTACGAGACCGAGAAGTCGTTCGTGATGTGGGCCAGGCGCGGCTCGTAGCCGGCCTGCCGGGCCGAGTGGATCACGACGAGGTGGCAGAACGAGCCCTCGCGGCCGGCGATCCACGGCTCGGCTTCGAGCGCCCTGATGCCGACCTCGTCGCTGGCTGCCAGCGGGTGGTCGGCGGGCAACGCGATCCGCACCACGTCGTCGATCAGGTCGGTGCGCTCGAGCGCCGGGTCGGCGGGCGTCGGTGCGAACGCGTACTCCTGCGCGAGCACCAGGTCGAGCTCGCCGAGCTTGAGCGCGGGCAGGCTGTCCTCGGGTTCCATGTCCTTCGTGGTCACGCGCAGGTCGGGATGGCCCGTCGCGAGGGCGGCGATCGCGCGCGGGAGCAGGATCCGGTGGGCGCTCGCGAACGCCGCGCAGCGCAGGACGCCCGCGACGTGGGTGGTGGTGCGCTCGAGCGCGGCCTCGGCTGCCTCGAGCTGGCGCAGGATGCCCTCGGTGCGGGCGACGAGGTCCTCGCCGGCCGGCGTGAGGCGGCGGCCGCGGCCGTTCTTCTCGAGCAGCGCCACGCCGGCCTCGCGCTCGAGTGCGGCGAGCTGCTGGGACACCGCCGGGGCGGTGTAGCCGAGCGCGTCGGCGGTGGCCGCGATCGTGCCGCGGGCGGCGAGCTCGCGCAGGACGCGGAGGCGGCGGACGTCGAGCATACGAAAGCTCAGCTTACGCTCGTGCCAACAAATCGCAACTGGAAGTTGGGTTCGATCGACGCCAATATGGATCGCGATGCGCCCCGTCCACATCGCCCTCGCCGTGCTCGTGGCCGCCATCTGGGGCATGAACTTCGTGGTGATCGAAGTGGGGCTCGACGACTTCCCGCCGCTACTGCTCTCGGCCCTGCGCTACACGCTCGCGGCGCTGCCGCTGCTGGTGTGGCACGGCGGCCCCGGTGTGCCGTGGCGGGGCGTGCTGGCGGTTGGCGTGGCGATCGGCGTCGTGAAGTTCTCGCTTCTGTTCGTGGGCATGGACGTCGGCATGCCCGCCGGGCTCGCCTCGCTCGTGCTGCAGGTGCAGGCGTTCTTCACAGTCGGCTTCGCCGCCGTGCTGCTGGGTGAGCGCCTGCGCGTGCCGCAGATCGCGGGCCTGGTGCTGGCGACGGCCGGCCTCGTGCTGGTCGCGAGCGGGCTCGACGGCGTCGCGACGCCGGGCGGCTTCGCGCTCGTGATCGGTGCGGCGGCCGCGTGGGGCGTCGGCAACATCGCGATCAAGCGCGTCGCGCCGCCCGACCCGCTGCGGTTCATGACCTGGATCTGCGTCGTCCCGCCGCTACCGCTGTTCGTGCTGTCGCTCAGCTTCGAAGGCCCGGGCCAGGTCGGCGACGCGCTCGCCGGGATCGACCTCGGCGGCATCGCCGCGGTCGCCTACATCGCGTTCGCGGCCACCACGGTCGGCTGGGGCGCGTGGGCGTACCTGCTGCGCGCGTACTCGGCCGGCACCGTCGCACCGTTCTCGCTGCTGGTCCCCGTCTTCGGGCTCGGGTTCGCGGCGCTCCTGCTCGACGAGCCACTGACGGTCCGCACTGTGGTCGCGGCTGCGCTCGTCGTCTCGGGCGTCCTGCTGACCCAGCGTGCTCCCCAAATTTCGACGCAGATTGCGGGAATCGGGGCCCCAAGGCCCTTGCGTGGCGAAGCCGGCTCCGGATAGTTTCGCCGCAGACGCGGAGGTTGAGACGCAAAGAGCGAGGCCACCGAGGTGAGAGGCCCGCCGCCCCGTCTGTGACGGTGCTTGCACTGGCGCAGAGGGCTCCTCAAGCGGCTCCCTCCGCGTCTTTTTTGTTGCCCCTGCGGCGTCCATGCAGCAGATCTGATTGACGCTCGCCATCCGGGCTCGGTTGACCGGGCTTCGCCCTCCTAACTGCTAGGTCGCCCCGAGCGTGGGGTTGCTGGTGCATGCACACCGTGTACGAGCGAACCCGCGATTCGTTTTTTCCGGAGAATGCAAGATCGTCGTTCGGGCACCCCTTGCGCGGCCGCCGCGGTCCGCATAAGTTCTTCCCAGACGCGGACGGTAGTCGCAAAGAGCGAGGCCATGAGGTGTAAGGCCCGCCGCCCATCCGGAGGACGGTTCGCCGTCCCGAGGGGGACCTCAAGCGGCCCGTTCGCGTCTATTTTGTTGCCCCTGCGGCGTCCATGCCGCAGGCTTGATTGGGACTCGCCATCCAGGCTCGGTTAACCGGGCTTCGCCCTCCCAACTGCAACGC
Organism: uncultured Solirubrobacteraceae bacterium; assembly: GCA_963792385.1. GTDB lineage: Bacteria > Actinomycetota > Thermoleophilia > Solirubrobacterales > Solirubrobacteraceae > DASSUW01. The sequence goes on from CAWBVZ010000012.1 coordinate 169,138, forward strand.
AGCCACGAGCCCTGAGACGCCTCGAAGTCGCCACTGCCGGCGCATTCGTGGGCGTCCAAATCGGGTGTCTCGTGATTTTTCCGGAGAATGCGGAATCGACGTGCCGGGACCCCTTGCACGCGCCGCCGCCGCCGCATAAGTTCCTCCTCGACGCGGACGGTAGTCGCAAAGAGCGAGGCCATGAGGTGTAAGGCCCGCCGCCCATCCGGAGGACGGTTCGCCGTCCCGAGGGGGACCTCAAGCGGCCCGTTCGCGTCATTTCGTTTAAGCCCGCTTCAGAAGTCGGCACGCCCGGATACGGGCGATCGCGGCGCCAGTCGCCACCCACGGGCTCGCCGATAACCCCACTATCGGCTTCACCCGCGTGCGTCGCCTGGCATCCACGGCCCGGCCGTCCCGGCCGGGCCGCCGGTTCTGAAACGGACTCTGCTTCCTAGCCCAGCAGCGACAGCCAGATCTCGCTGCGCGTCGGGAAGCACGGGACGGCGTGGCGGAGGCGGGCGAGCGGGACCTCGGCGGCGATCGCGATGGTCGCCGCGTGCAGCAGCTCGCCGACCTCGGCGCCGGTGATCGTCGCGCCGACGACGATGTTGCGCTCGCGATCGATCAGCAGCCGCGCGGTGCCGGGCGCGTCGTGCCCGTAGAACGACCCGCCCGCGTTGCCGGACGTCGTCGTCTCGACCACGTCGACCTGCAGCCCGGCCTCGGCGGCGGTGTCGGTCGTGTGGCCGACGGCGGCGACCTGCGGCTCGGTGAAGATCACGCGCGGGCTGAGCGCGCCGTCGGCGCCGTGCGAGATCGCGGTGTCGCGGCCGAGCAGGTCGTCGGCGGCGATCCGCGCCTGGTACTTGCCCATGTGCGTGAACAGGGCCTTGCCGTTGACGTCGCCGATCGCGTACAGCCACGGGTGGCCGTCGACCCGCATGCGGAGATCGACCGGGACCGGCCCGTCGGTGTCGAGCCCGAGCTGCTCGAGCCCGATCCCCTTGGTCTGCGGCGTGCGGCCGAGCGCCACGAGCAGCGTGTCGCCCTCGGCGGTGCCGTCGTCGGCGGTCGTGACGACGAACGTGCCGTCGCGCTCGGCCACGCGCGTGGCCTTCTGGCCGCAGCGGATATCGACGCCGTACGACTCGAGCGCCTCCGTCACCTGCCCGCACGCGTAGTCCTCCTCGCGCGGGAGCAGTCGCCGCTCGCCCTCGATCAGCGTCACCTGCGCGCCGAGCGTCTGGAACGCCTGTGCCATCTCGACGCCGACCACGCCGCCGCCCATGATCACGAGGCGCTCGGGGATCGTCTTGGTGGTTGTCGCCTCGCGGTTGGTCCACGCGTCGTCGATCGCGTCGAGGCCCTCGATCGGCGGCATCGACGGCGTCGACCCGGTCGACAGGATCACCGCGCGGGTCGCCTCGATCTCCTCGTCGCCGACGAGCACGCGCCGCTCGCCGGTCAGCACCCCGACGCCGCGGAGCAGCTCGATCTTGCGCTGCTCGAGCCACGGCAGCTGCGCGGAGTCGTCGAGGTCGTGGATGATCTCGTCGCGCCGGGCGAGCGCCGCCGATACGTCGAGCGATCCGGTGATCGCCTCCGCCGCGCCGCCCACGCGCCGGGCCTCCGCCAGCGCCTCATAGGGACGCAGCAGCGCCTTGGACGGCATGCACGCCCAGAACGAGCATTCGCCGCCCACCAGCCGGTCCTCCACGATCGCGACGCGCAGCCCTTCGTCCGCAAGCCGCCCCGCAGCCACCTCGCCGGCCGGCCCGGCTCCGATCACCACTACGTCGAAGGTTCGCATCCACGCTCCCGTCCGCTGTTCACAAAGGCCCTACAATGGATGACGAACATACCCCTGGGGACGACACGGCTTCGACGTGGTCGGTTCGCAGGGACTGGTTGCGAGTCGAGGTCCCGGAGGCCTCGTAAAACCCCGGGAAAACACAAGTGCCAAGAACAGCACTCTCGAAGACGGTCACGTCTTCGCACTCGCTGCCTAGCTGAAACTAGGCAGTGTGTCGGCCCCCGGAGCCTGCGACGGGATCGGCCGACTCAGATAGCAGGCTCACCCCGTGAGGATCGCCTCGGCCGATCGGGGGACATCTTTCGAGGCTGGCCCCCCGCAACCCCGCCGGCGTTGGCGAGCGGGGGGTGAGATACAGAGCGCCGGCTACGCTCGTAGACGCCGTCCCACGCGCGATCGCGGACGTGGGTTCGATTCCCACCGTCTCCACCTAAGACCGCTAGACGCGGGAGCTTCCGAAGCGGGAGCTCCTGCGTCTTTCGTCGTTCAGAGGCCGTACGGTCTTGTCATGGACGAGGTGGCGCGGATCCTCGACGCGGAGAACGAGAGCCGGTACGACGAGGCCGACGAGCTCCTCGACCACGCACGCGCGAACGGCGACGCCTTCTTCCGCGCGGACCGCTTCCGGTACGCGCTCTACCGGGCCCGACTCGCGGCGCGTCGCGGTCGCCGCGACGAGGCGGCCGCGTTCGCCCACGGGGCGCTCTGGCAGGTCGCCGAGGACGAGGCGGGTCCCCAGCTCCCGCAGCACCCCGACGTCGGGCGCGTGGACGCCGACCAGGACACGGTCGACGAGCTCTGGCGCTACGCCGAAAGCGGTGACGCCGAGGGCTACGACTCGCATATCGACGACTACCGCTCAGTCGGCGACGGCCAAGTCCAATGGCACTGGTCGCTCGTGGAGGGCCTGCGGCCGAACCATCGCATCGTTGCTCGACATCACCACGACGCCGAGGCAGCCAGACGAGCCGCGGAGCCGCTCCTGATGGAGCTCCGCGCCGCCGGCTTCCCGGCGTACGACCTCGCCGACTTCGCGCGGCAGCGACTTCCGTCGAAGAAGGCCGCGGAGATCCTCGTCAAGTGGCTGCAGCGAACCGACGACTCGCTCACCCGGACGCGGATCGCGATGACGCTGACGGACCCCAAGGCTCGTTCCGTCGCCACGCAGCCGCTGCTCGACCTGTTCCGCGAGCTCACCGAGACGAACAACGTCGAGAAGGACCGCGTTGCCGCGGCACTCGGAACGCTGGCGCGCGACGAGCAGTTCGAGCAGGTCGCGGAGCTCGTCCGCGACCCGCGGCACGGGTACTACCGCATGTACCTGTTCTGGGCCATCGGCTACATGAAGGACCCGCGCGCGGTGGACCTGTGCCTCGATTTCCTCGACGACGCCGATCCCGGGATGTCGTTGTCGGCGTTGCAGGCGCTCAGCTCCCTCAAGTCCGAGCGTGCCCGCCCCGTTCTCGAGCACATCGCCGCCGAGCCGACCACCCGTCGGCGCGGCGACGATGCCCAGCATCAGCGCGACCGGGTCCGGATCGCGCAGAAGGGGCTCGAGAAGCTGGACCGCGTCAGAGGGACCGCTGGTAGCTCGTGAACGCGCGCGTGGCGAACCAGCCGCACAGGACCGTGAGCGCGGCGAGCAGGCCGATACGGCTCGCGACCAGGCCCCAGTCGATGTGCTGCATCGCCGCCGACCGGCCGGCCTCGACCGCCCAGTTGACGGGGTTGAACCTTGCCACCGTCTGGATCCAGTCGGGGACGAGGCTCTGCTGCATCAGCGCCGTCGAGAGGAACGTGAGCGGCAGGAGCACGAACGTGACCGCGCCGATCAGCGTCTCGCGCTGGCGCGCGAGCACCGCGATGCCGTTCGAGAGCGACGCGAACGAGGCTCCGAGCAGCGCGGCGACGAGGATCAGCAGCAGCACGCCGCCCAGGCCGCCGGTGTAGTTCGCGCCGAGCGCGAGCGCGAGCAGCAGGATCAGGACGGTCTGGATCACGATCATCAGCACCGCGTACACGACGGTGCCCGCGTTCAGCGCGCCGCGCCACACGGGTGCGGCCAGCATGCGGTCCATCACGCCGCCGTGGATGTCCTCGATGAAGCTCATCCCGGTCCAGCCGGCGGACGACACCGCGAGCATCACGACGATGCCGGGCGTGAGGAAGTCGATGTACGAGCCACCGGCGAAGCCGGGGATCTGCGTGACGGCCTTGAACAGCGCTCCGAACAGCAGCAGCCAGATGATCGGCTGCATCAGCGTCATGCCGAGATAGGCGGGGTTGCGCACGAACACGCGCACGCCACGCAGGGTCACCTGCCAGGTCTGCCGTAGCGCGGTCATGCCGCCACCTCGAACGCGCGGCCGGCGTGGCGCAGGTAGACGTCGTCGAGCGACGGTCGCGACATCGTCACGGACATCGCCTTGACGCCGTGCGCCTCGAGCGCGGCCAGCACGGCCGGGATCGCGGCGCCGCCGTCCTGCGCGCGGGCGCGCAGCGTGCGACCGTCGAGGTCGACCTCGGTGACGCCGCCGACGTGCCCGAGCGCGACGCGCGCGCCGGCGTCCTGGGGACCGGCGAGCTCGATCTGGATCGTGTCTCCGTGCATGTCGCTCTTCAACTGGCCGGGCGTCCCCTCCACGACCACGCGCCCGCGGTCGACGATCGCGAGCCGCGACGTGAGCCGGTCGGCCTCCTCCAGGTAGTGGGTGGTGAGAAGGATCGTCATCAGCTCCTCGGTCGCCAGCCGCTCGATCTCGCGCCACAACTCCACGCGCGCCTCCGGGTCGAGCCCGGTCGTGGGCTCGTCGAGGAACAGCACCTGCGGCCGGTGCAGCAGGCCCATCGCGATGTCGAGCCGGCGCTGCATGCCGCCCGAGTACGTCTTCACCTTGCGGTCGGCGGCGTCGGCGAGGCCGAAGCGCTCGAGCGACCTCGTCACCCGCTGCTTGAGGTCGCGGCCGGTGATGCCGTAGAACTCGCCGCCGAGCACGAGGTTCTCGCGCCCGGTGGCCTCCGGATCCGCGCCGTGCTTCTGGGCCACCACGCCGATCGCGTGGCGCACGCGCACCGGGTCGGCGAGCACATCGATACCCGCCACGCGCGCGCTGCCGCTGTCGGGCCGCGACAGCGTCGACAGCACGCGCACGGTCGTGGATTTCCCCGCGCCGTTCGGGCCCAACAGACCGAAGATGGTGCCCGGCTCGACGGATAGGCTCAGCCCGTTGAGCGCCGTCACCGCAGGCGCGTAGGTCTTCCTCAGTTCGTTCGCCTCGATTGCCATTTCCATCTGCTGCTCCAGGATTCGATAATGTTTAGGTCGTAAAGTATCTTTAGCGTAGAGAGATTCGAGTGTCAAGGAATAAGCGGCGCGTTTTCGACGAACTGATCGACGAGGTCCAGCGATCCCAGCTCGCCACCGATCGCTACGACCAGGCGGTGGCCGACGCCATCGGCCTGAACCGGACCGACATGCGCTGCCTCGACGTGCTCGGGCGCGAGGGCCCGGTGACCGCCGGCCGGCTCGCGGAGGCGACGGGGCTCACGAGCGGGGCGATGACGACCGCGCTCGACCGCCTCGAACGCGCCGGCTTCGCGCGCCGCACCCGCGACGCCGTCGACCGCCGTCGCGTGCTCGTCGAGATCACCCCGCTCGCGCAACGCGGGGCGGGACGCTTCTACGGCGAGCACATGGCCCACTCCGAGCGGCTGTACAAGCGCTACGACGAGCAGCAGCTCGAGCTGCTGCTCGAGTTCGTACGCGAGGGACGGGAGCTCAACGAGACACAGGCCGCGCAGCTCGAGCAGCAGAATCGCGAGCGCAAGACCGGCGCGTGAAGCCGACGATCCGCCCCGCACTTGAAGCGGACGACGCCGCGCTGCGCCGGCTCGACATCGCGACGTGGAGCTGGATGGTCAGCCCGAGCCCGGCAAAGCCGGACGACGCGCCCTTCTTCGGCCCCGCGACTCGCCCGGAGGACGTGCTGGTCGCCGCGGTCGGCGACGCGGTCGCGGGCTATGTGCGGCTCGGGCCGGCGTTGCCGCTCGAGTCCAGCGGCCACGTCCTCGAGATTCGCGGCCTCGCCGTCGATCCGGCCCACCAGGGCCATGGCATCGGACGCCTCCTGATGGCCGCCGCCGTCGACGCGGCAACGGCGCGTGACGCGCGAAAGCTCACGCTGCGCGTGCTCTCCTCGAACGCGACCGCTCGCGCGCTGTATGAGTCCTGCGGCTTCGAGGTCGAGGGGATCCTTCGTGAAATGTTCCTCCTGGACGGCCGTTACGTGGACGACGTCCTGATGGCGCGACGCCTACGCGCTCAATAACTCAGCGGCGGGGCCGATTCCGAGGAGGAATGGACTCTGATTAGGTGAGATCCGTCGGCATGCTGGCTCGCGTTTCTATCAGCGCGAGGGTGGCGATCTTTGCGACGCTGCTTGCGGCCGGGTCTCTGTGCGTCCTTGGCTACGTGCAGCTGTCGTTGCTCTCGACCGCGCTCACGCGAGCGACGCAGGAGCAGAGCGTTCGCGGGGCGAACCAGCTCGCGGGCTCGATCGCCGGCCTGAGCCCGAAGATCGTCAAGGTCATCCCCGCCGATCGAGACGGCCTCGACGGCGTCATCATCTTCGATGCCAACGGCAAGGTGCTCGGCGCCGGCGGAGGTGCGCAAGCGACGCTGCGCGGCATGAGCGCCGAGGCGCGCACGGTGGCGCAGACCGGGCGACTCCTGATGGAGTTCCGGCTCCCGCAAGGCGGCATGCGCAGCAAGCCCGCGGGACGCCTGCGGCCCTGGTCCTCCCACTCCACGCTCCTCGTGGCGATGGTGCCACGCGACGGCGGCACACTCGCGACCGTGTACCACGTCGGCTGGGCGACCGAGCGGCTGCACTCGACGATGGTCAGCACCGCCCTGAACCTCGGCGGCGGTGCGGCGTTCCTCTGCTTCGCGCTGCTGTTGATGCTCGGCCGGCTCGTCACCCGTCCACTGCGCCTGCTCGCCGCCGAGGTCAGTCACATGGGGGAGGGCAACCTCGACGCGACGCTCTCGCCGCAGCGGTCGCCCGAGCTCCGCCAGCTGGCGGCCGACACGTCGCAGATGCGCGACGATCTCCTGAGCGCCGTTAGGGACTCGAACACCGATCCGCTCACGGGCGTGGCCAACCACCGTGGCTTCCACGAGCGTCTGACGACCGTCGCCACCGCCGCGCAGCTCGATGGGTCGCCGGTGGCGCTGATCGCGATCGATCTCGACAACCTCAAGCTCCTCAACGATCAGTTCGGGCACCAGGCCGGCGACCGCGTCATCCAGGCCGTGGCCGGCGCGATCGCGGCCACGTGCCGGCCGCAGGACCTCTGCGGACGCGTCGGCGGTGACGAGTTCAGCGTGATCTGCGCCGGCGTCGATCTCGCGGGCGGTGAGGCGATCGCCCAGCGCATCGCCGCCGCCGTACGCACGATCTCGCTTGCCGACCTCGCCGGCCCGGCTGCCGTGACATCGGGTCTCGTGATCTCCGTGTCCACCGGCGTGAGCGACATGCCCGGCTCCTCCAGCTCGCAGGACGAGATCGTCGTGCACGCCGACGCGGCGCTATACGCGGCCAAGGCGATGCGCTCGGTTGGTCGCCAGGCCGCGCCGCAGGCGGTCACGGCGGATGCTCCCGTCTCCGCTCCGGCGCCGCGGCTCGAGCAGACCGTGCGCGGCATCGCGGTCGCGATCGACGCCCGCGACGGCGCGACCAGCAGCCATTCCGACGAGGTGGCGGCGTGCGCCGGCGCAATCGGCGAGCGGCTCGGCCTGGCCGGCTCCGATCTCGCCGGTTTGCAGCGCGCCGCACAGCTCCACGACGCCGGCAAGATCGGGACACCCGACGCGGTGCTCCTGAAGCCCGGCCCGCTGACGCCCGAGGAGCGCACCGTCATGGAGCGCCACTCGGCGCTCGGCTACCGGATCATGCTCGCCGCCGGCTTGCCCGAGCGCGAGGCGCTGTGGGTGCTGCACCACCATGAGCACATCGACGGCAGCGGCTATCCCCACGGCCTCCGTGGAGACGAGATCCCGCTGGCGTCCCGCATCCTGCTCGTCGCCGACGCCTTCCAGGCGATGACCGCGGCGCGCCCTTACCGCGCGGCCCGATCGCCGGAAGCCGCGGTCGCCGAGCTTCTTCGCTGCGCGGGAACCCAGTTCGATCGCGCGGTCGTCGACGCTCTGATTGCCGGGGTCGCGGACAAGCCGCCGTCGTCCTCCCCGCCGCCCGCTCCGGCGGTCGTGGTCGAGGGTCCGCATTGGCGCCTGTCTGAAGGGGTGTCGGGATGAAGGCGCGGAAGTGGTTGCGCGACGTGCCGCTGCTGCTCGGGATGATCGTGTCCGGCGTCGTCGTGTTCAGCTCGACCCAGGTCAGCGGGGCGCCGCGGCCGACGCTCAAGCCCGCGCCGGTGGTCGGCGGGAGCTCGACGGTTCTCAACACCACCGGCCCAGGCTCGATTCGCAAGGCGCCCACGGCGGCTGCGACGCCTCAGGCCACGGGCAAGGCCAAGCCGGCGGCGACGCCCAAGCCCAAGCCCAAGCCGAAGCCGAAGCCGAAGCCGAAGCCGACCGCGACGCCCAAGGCGAAGCCGACCGCGACGCCGACGCCGGCCGCGACCGCCGTGCCGACCCCAGCACCGACGGTGGTGCCGACGCCCACCGGCCCGCTCGACCCCGTCACGGTGAAGGGCACCAAGGCCAAGGTCGTCGCCGGACCGCTCACCTTCACGATGTCCGCCTCGACCCACAAGCCGAAGGTCGGCGAGGACTGGGCACTCAACGCGAGCGCCACGCGCAGCGGCAGCCCGATCTCGGGTCGCGTGCGGGTGGACGCGCTGTTCCAGGGCGCTCCGGTGCAGGACATCGACTCGAAGCGGCTCAGAGACGGTGCCTACAGCTACAACAACGCCTGGCCGCAGCAGGCCGTCGGCTATCCGCTCACGATCCGCATCAGGATCGACGCCGGCGGGCTCGAGCAGATCTTCCTGTTCGACATCAACGTCCAGGGCTGACCGCGCCCACTGCCGTCAAGCCCGCGGCGCGTCGCCGGCGAGATCCTCGGACAGCCGCTCGATGAACTCCTCGAGCTCGGGGTGTTCCTGCGGCGACCACTCGACCACGAGCTCTTCGAGCGCGCCGCGGCGAGCGTCGGCGAGGGCGTCGACGGCTGCGGCGCCGTCCGCGGTCAGGCCCGTTTCCCCGTCGCCGCCGTCGGTGAGCATGCCGCGCCGATGGAGCTCGCGACAGGCCCCGCGCACCTCACCGTCCGCGACCTGAGTGGTCTCGATCACGTCCGGGACGTCGAGCGTTCCGTCGGTCGCCGTGCGCACCAGCAGCCAGCTCTCGAGCGGCGTGACGTCGATCCCTGAGCGGTCGGTCGTGCGGCGGACGAACTCGGACGCGCCTTCGCGCCCGACAATGCGGCTGAGCGCGGTCGCGACCGTGCGCACCGAGTCGGGGTCGTCCGGAACGGCGAACGCGGAGCCGACGTCGCTGGCGACCGTCGTGCGCAGCGGGCGCTCCTCGAGCAGCCAGGCGAGCAGGAAGGCGACCGCCATCACGGCGGCCCCGACGAGGAAGACGAGCCCGAGCGCGTCGGTGAACGCGGAGATGAACGTGTTGCGGGCCGCCGCAGGGAGCTGCGACACGGCCGACGGGTCGAGCGTGCCGATGTCGCCCGGCGCCGAGCCGCGCGCGAGCTCCGCGTCCAGCCGGTACGTGAAGATCGCGCCCAGGATCGCGGTTCCGAGCGAGCCGCCGATCGACCGGAACAGCGTCGCACCCGAGGTCGCGACGCCGAGCTGCTCGTACGGCACCGCGTTCTGCACCGCGAGCACGAGCACCTGCATGACCATCCCCAGCCCGAGGCCGAGCACGAGCATCTCGACCGACGCGACCGCCGTGCTCGTGTCCGCGTCCATCGTGCTGAGCGAGAGCAGGCCGACGCAGCTCACCGCGGTGCCCGCGATCGGCCACGCCTTGTAGCGGCCGGTGCGCGAGATGATCTGGCCCGACGTGATCGACGCGATCAGCACGCCGGCCATCACCGGTACGAGCTGGAGGCCCGAGGCGGTCGGCGAGGCGCCGCGGACGACCTGCTGGAACAACGGCAGGTAGGTGAGCGCGCCGAACAAGGCGAAGCCGACGACGAAGCCGACACCGCTGGTGACGGCGAACACGCGATTGCGGAACAGGCTCGGCGGCAGCACGGGCTCCTTCGCGCGGTTCTCGACGCGGACGAAGGCGACAATGGCGACCACCGAGAGCACGCCGAGCGCGACGATGAACGGCGACAGCCAGTCGTACGACCGGCCGCCCAGCGTGGTCAGCAGCACGAGCGAGCTGAGCGCGACGGCGAGCAGCAGCGTGCCGGCGTAGTCGACGGAATGCGCGACCCGCTCGCGCGCGCTCGGCAGCGTGAACGCGAGCACGATGAGAGCCGCGATCCCGAGCGGCACGTTGACGTAGAAGATCCACCGCCACGAGAGGTGCGACGTGAAGAACCCGCCGATCAGCGGCCCGGCGACGCTCGAGACCCCGAACACGGCGCCGAACAGCCCGACCCACTTGCCGCGCTCGCGCGGCGGCACCACGTCGCCGATCGCGGCCTGCGCGGACACCATCAAGCCGCCGCCGCCGAGCCCCTGGATCGCGCGGAAGGCGATCAGCTCGGTCATCCCCTGCGCCGCTCCGCACAGGACCGATCCGATCAGGAAGATCACGAGCGCCGCCTGCAGCACGATCTTGCGGCCGTAGAGGTCGCCGAGCTTGCCGTACAGCGGCGTCACCACCGTGACCGCCAGGAGATACGAGGTGACCACCCACGAGATGTGCTCCAACCCGCCGAGCTCGCCGACGATCGTCGGCAGCGCCGTCGAGACGATCGTCTGGTCGAGCGACGCGAGCAGCATGACCAGCAGCAGCCCGCTGACCACGAGAAGGATCGAACGCCGCTCAGTCGTCTGTGTCACCTGGAGTTACGTACCCGTGTGGGAGCCCCGCCATCGCGCCCCGCGGCGGCTACCATAGAAGGAGCTGCATGAGCCCTGGCGCTGCCGCTGACGGCGCCTTTCGGGCTTGTGTCCAAAAGACTTCGAGCGCCCGCCGCCTCCCAGCGGCTGCCTGAGCGCTCGTCCGATTCGAAACCTGGAGGTGAAGCCAATGGCCGTCGAAGAGAAACTCTCTCTGGAGGGCGTCGTCGAGGAATCCCTGCCGAACCTGATGTTCCGCGTGACGCTCGACAACGGACATTCCGTGCTGTCGCACATGGCCGGCCGTATGCGCCGCGCCCGCATCCGCGTGAACCCGGGCGATCGCGTCCGTGTCGAGGTCTCGCCGTACGACCTCTCGCGCGCGCGCTTGATCTACCGGCTCAAGTAAGCGCCCGAGCCACCAAGGCGTCAAAGGCGCGGTCCGGCAGCAGCCGGGCCAGCGCCGCCTGGACCTTGGCCTCGCGACCGATCACGTAGCGCGTCCGCGGGCGGCGCGCCGTGAGCGCGCGGCCCACGACCTCGGCCACCGCCTCCGGCGGCAGGCCTTCGCGCGACGCGCGCTCCGCGTTGCGGCGAACGGCGGCGATCAGCGAGCTGTACCGGCGCTGCGCCTCCTCCGGCATATCGGCCACCACGCGGTCGCCGTCGTCGATGCCCTTGCTCCAGATCGGCGTCGCGATGGCGCCGGGCTCCACGCTCACCACGCGCACGCCGAACTGCGCCACCTCGCGTCGCAGCGAATCCGTCAGCGCCTCGAGCGCGAACTTGGAGGCGGAGTACGGCCCGAACAACGGCCCGGCGATCCGGCCGCCGATCGAGCTGAGGTTGACCACCCGCCCGCGGGCGCGGAGGAGGGCCGGCAGCAGCGCTCGTGTGACCGCCACCTGGCCGAGGAAGTTGACCTCGATCTGGCGGCGCCACTCCGCGACCGGCACGGCCTCGACCGGACCCGTGATCGCGATGCCCGCGTTGTTGATCAGCGCGGCCAGGTTGTCGCCGGCGCGCACGGCGACGGCGGCGATGTCGTCCGCGGACGTGACGTCGAGCCGCACCGGCTCGGTGCCGGGCGGTGCGTCGGACTCGCTCCGCACGCCGGCCAGCACCTCGTAGCCGAGGCCGCCGAGGTGGATGGCGCAGGCGCGGCCGATGCCGGTCGAGGCGCCGGTGACGAGTGCGAGGGGTGCCATGGCCGCGACGATACGCTCTCGCCGTGGATCAGCCGCCCGTCCAGCGCCTGTGCCCGCACTGCGCGCGGATCTCCTACGAGAGCGGCCGCCGGTGCCCGTACTGCGGCCGCGGCTTCCGCCGCTCCGGCCTGCTCGCCGTCGCCGCGATGCTCACGGTGTTCGCCGCGGTCGTCCTCGGCGGGGTGGCTCTGATGTTCGTCGCCGCCGGCAACGAGGTCGACCGGCAGCTGGAGCGCGAGGTCAACCGCGTCGAGCGCCAGCTCGACAGCGACTTCGACGGCATCCAGCGCGACGTGCGCGAGGAGCTCGACCGGCGGCTGCCCGAGCCTACGCCGAGCCCGTAGTCCCCTCGCTCACGTTCGCCACGTCGCTGCGCCGCACAATCGCGGCGAGCAGCGCCACGCCGACCAGCATCAGGATCGCGGCGCCCATGAACGCCACCTGGAATCCCTCCACCAGCGCGGTCGCCTGGTCGACCCCATGCAGGGAGGCCGACTTGTCGGCGGCGAGCGTGGCGAGCACCGCCAGGCCGAGCGCGCCGCCGATCTGCTGCGACGTGTTGAACAGGCCAGAGGCCAGGCCGGCGTCCTCGGACGCGACGTTGGTGGTGGCGATCAGCGTCACTGGCACGAACGTGAGGCCCATGCCGATCGACATCGGCAGCAGACCAGGCAGCAGCGTGCCGAGGTACGTGCCGTCGACCGTGGCCTGGGAGAGCACGAACAGGCCGGCGGCGGCGATCACCATGCCGAGCATCGTCGTCTCGCGCACGCCGAGCCGCTTCACGAGGATCTGCGAGAGCCCGGAGCCGAACACGATGCCGGCCGTCACGGGCAGGAACGCGAGGCCGGCGTCGAGCGGGCTGTAGCCGAGGATCTCCTGCATGTAGATCGACGAGAAGAAGAAGTTCGCGAACAGGCCGCCGGCCACGACCAGCAGCACGAGGTTCGCTCCCAGCAGCGAGCGCAGCTTGAAGATCCCGAGCCGCACGAGCGGCGCCTTCGAGCGACGCTCGATCACGACGAAGATCGCCAGGAGCGCGAGGGCGGCGGCCGCCAGCCCGAACGTCTTCGAGGAGCCCCAGCCGTAGGCCTCGGCCTTCACGATCGCGTAGACGAGCAGGCTCAGGCCGGCCGTCACGGACACCGCGCCCGCGATATCGAAGGAGCTCGGCCGCTGCTCGGCGCGCGACTCGGGGATGAAGCGCATCGCGAGCAGTGCGGCAGCGATGCCGACGGGCACGTTGACGAAGAAGATCCACTCCCACGACAGGTACTCGGTGAGGATCCCGCCGAGCAGCAGGCCGAAGGCGCCGCCGCCGGCGGCGATCGCGCCCCACACGCCGAGCGCTTTCGTGCGCTCCGGGCCCTCCGGGAACGTGACCGTGATGATCGACAGCGCCGCGGGCGACACGAGCGCGGCTCCGAGGCCCTGCAGGCCACGGGCGGCGACGAGCATGCCGGACGACGTCGACAGGCCGTTGAGCAGCGAGGCCGCCGAGAACACCACCACGCCGATCACGAACAGCTTGCGCCGGCCGACGAGGTCGGCGGCGCGGCCGCCGAGCAGCAGGAAGCCGCCGAACACGAGCGTGTACGAGTTGATCACCCACTGCAGGTCGGCGGCCGAGAACCCGAGGTCGCTTTGGATGGACGGCAACGCGACGTTCACGATCGTCGCGTCAAGGATGACCATGAACTGCCCGAGGCAGACCAGGACAAGGACGAGCCACCGGTTGACGTGCCGGGGGACAGGCCCCGGCTCTGGCGCAGGCGGCGCCCCCGGGCGCTCTACGACTGACATGCGGGAACTCCTTGGGGAGGGGAGGAGAGTCCCAGTCTAGGTACCCGATTCCGCCAATGCGGGCCCGACCTGGCCGGGCGCGGTGGTGACGAATCGGGTGTCAGGGAACCGGGCCGCCACGGGGGAGATGGCAACCGGGTGGTCGAGGCCGACGCCGACCACGGTGTCGTAGCCGCGGGCCGCGAAGTAGTGGGTGACCGAGAGCTGCTCGGTCGCAGTGCGGGGGACGCGCAGCTGCGCCTCGCCACCGGCCCGCTGAACAGCGGCGCGGGCTTCGGCGAGGACGGCGGGATCACGGCCGGCGGCCGCATCCACAACCACGACGACCCGCCGCTCTGGGGAGGCGGGGGCGGTCTGCACGGCACCGAAGACGGTGACCGCGAGAAGCCCCGCGAGAGAGAGGACACGGTAGGTCATACGAATGAGCGTACTACGTATGACTAGATATTGCAAGTCGCCACTGATGTCCACAGGGGGTCTGACCCCTATTTGGGGTGCCTACCAGGGGTCAGACCCCAGTTAGGCGTGCCTACGAGGGGTCTGACCCCGGTTAGGTGCGCCTACGAGGGGTCTGACCCCGGTTTGGTGCGCCTACTCAGGCGGAGGCCCGGTCGAGCCGCGCACGACGAGCTCGACCGGCAGGATCCGGCCGAGCTCGCCCGGCTCGTCCGCCATCACGGCCGCCAGCACCTCGAACGCCGTCGCGCCGAGTTCCTCCGGGTCGATCGCGATCGTCGTGAGCGGCGGCGCGAACACCTGCGCGAACGGGAGGTCGTCGAACCCGACGACCGAGACGTCCTCGGGGATCCGCAGCCCGAGGTCGCGCGCGGCCAGGTACACGCCGCCGGCCAGCAGGTCGTCGTCGGCGTAGACCGCGGTCGGGCGCTCCGGCCCGCCCAGCAGCGCGAGCGCTGCGCGGTGGGCGTCGTCGAACCGGAACGCCGCGCGTTCGTAGCCGCACCGCTCGAGCCCGGCCTCGGCGAGCGTCGCGAGCACGCGCTCGCGGCGCAGGTGGAAGGTCTCGGCGTCGAGCTCGGAAGCCAGGTGGCCGATCCGCTTGTGGCCGAGCTCGATCAGGTGACGGAGCGCGATGTCGGTCCCGCGCTCGGTGTCGAAGCGCACGAACCGCATCCCCGGCGGCGACACCTCGATCGCCACGACGTGCTCGCCGGAGTGCTCCGGCGGGTCGACCGTGAAGAACATGTACCCGTCGGCCGGGCCGGCCCGCAGCGCCTCGAACGCGCCGCGCTCGCGGTCGGGGTCGTTCGCCACGTCGACCAGCGTGACCGCGTAGCCGGCCCGCCACGCGGCGGCCTGGGCGCCGCGCAGCACCGGCCCGAAGAACGGGTGCGTGACGTCGGTGACGACGAGGCCGACCGTGCGCGCCGTGCCCGTGCGCAGCGTGCGGGCCGCTACGTTGGGGCGGTAGCCGAGCTCCTCGGCAGCGCGGCGCACGGCGGCGTCCGTGCGCGCGGAGATCCGTCCAGCGGACTTGCCGGACAGCACCAGCGAGACCGTCGACTGCGACACGCCGGCGCGGCGCGCGACATCGACGCTCGTGACTCTCGAATCCGATCGAGCGATGAGATGGATACAACCACGTCTATGAGCGACCTCGTCGAGGAAGTGGTTCCGCTGCGCGGCCGCGACCTGCGGCTGATGCGCCCGCGCGACACCGAGGCGCTGCTCGACGAGGAGGCGTTCGACCGCGACGAGTTCCTGCCCTACTGGGCCGAGCTGTGGCCGAGCTCGCTCGCGCTCGCACGCATGATCGCCGGCCGCTCGCTGCGCGGAGCGCGCACGCTCGAGCTGGGCTGCGGGCTCGGGCTGCCGAGCATCGCGGCGGCGCTGGCCGGCGGGCGCGTGCTCGCGACCGACTGGTCGCCCGAGGCGGTCGCGATGACGGCGGCCAACGCCGAGCGGAACGGGGCGCGAGCTCGAGACGCTGGTGTGCTCGTGGGCCGCGCCCGGCCCGCTGCTGGAGCGGGCACCGTGGGACCTCGTGCTCGCCTCCGACGTGCTCTACGAGCCCCGCAACGCGGATGCGCTGCTCGCTCTGCTCCCGCGCCTGGGGCCCGAGGTGTGGCTCGCCGACCCGGGCCGCGCGCCGCCTCGGCGCGATTCCTCGAGGCGGCACGGAGCGACTGGACGGTGACGACGAGGCGGGCGCCGGAACTCGCCAACGGCGCGGTGCACCGGCTGCGTAGGCTTCGCCCGGCGTGATCAGCCGGTTGCCACGTACAACGCGCGGGTGCTCGGGCCGCCGCGGCGGCGGAGGCGGTGCGGGACCGAGCCGTCGAACAGCACCGCGTCTCCCTCGTGCAGCGCGTGAACGGTGCCGTCGAGGTCGATCTCGAGCACGCCGCGGATCACGTAGACGCAGACCTCGCCGGTGGCCGTCTCAGCTGCCTCGGACCACGTCTTGGCGTCGCTCGCCCACTCTTGCATCCGCAGCGCGGTGCGGCCGGCCAGGATCTCGCGAACGCCATCCGCCGGTCCTTCGGGCTTGCGCACGACGATCGCGCGCTCCAGCGGCGGCCGCGTCCACAACGAGCTCACGGGCACCTCGAGCGCCTGCGCGATGCGCTCGACCGACGCGACGCTGGGTCGCGCCAAGCCACGCTCGAGCTGGCTCAGGAACGGATGCGAAAGGCCGGCCTCGCGGCCGAGGGCCTTCAGCGTGAGCCCGCGGACGCGCCGCAACTCGCGCACGCGTGCGCCGAGGCGGGTCGGAGCGTCCGGGGACTGTTGGCTGTCGTGTAGCACCATCTTCCAGCGTATCGGAGAGACGCGCACCGCCAGATGGCGGCGCAGGGTGCCGGCGAACAGCGAACCGGGGCGAGTCTGGAGGCGATCCTCGGCGCGTCGTGCGCCGGACCCGATCGCGTGCAGGTCGCCGGCGCGTCGTGCGCCGGGAGTCTGGGTCCGTAAGAGCACGGACCCAGGTGGGACCCGCCCCTGGCGGGCGGGGCGGGTCCCACCTCGGCCCGCTCTAGGGCGAGGCGTTCATGATGGAATTCCCCATGAACGTGAAGCCGTCCGAGTGACCGTACTTCTTGTCCTGGACCTGCGTGAGGCCGTGGACACTACCCAGCACGGTCAACTTCGGCGCTTCATACGTGTAGATGGGGATAGCTCGGTCGTTCATCGACCGCGACCTTCCTGTTGGTACGACCAGACAAGGGGCAGAGTAAGTGCCCCGGGCCTCCACGCCAACTCCCCGAAGGGCCAGTTGTGAAGGCAACCGAGGACCCGTTCGGTGCGTATGGATTTCGCCTCAAGGGCCTCGAAAAGGCCCGCTCGCTGCTGGTTCCCGCGCCGCCCACGTGGCCCCCGCTGGAAATTCTCGTGGCGCCGGACGCGCCCGGGCCGCCGTGTGACCGCGTAGGCCCCGACCGCGCCGAGCTGCTGCTCCTCAGCGGCGGCTGGGTCGGGATCGACCGCGATCCGGGCCGCGCCGTGTACCACCTGCCGGTGCGCGTCGACGACGGTGCGCTCGTGCATCCCTATCTGGCGGTTGTGGCGCTGATCGCGGCGCGCTGGCTGGGGCGGGAGAGCTTTCACGCCGGCGCGTTCGTGGCCGGAGAGGGCGTGTGGGCGCTGCTGGGCGACAAGGAGGCGGGCAAGAGCACGACGCTCGCGTGGCTGGCCGCGCACGGCCATCCGGTCGTGTGCGACGACGCGCTCGTGCTCGACGAGCTCACCGCGCTGGCCGGGCCGCGCTCGATCGACCTGCGCGCCGAGTCCGCGCAACGGCTCGGCATCGGCGAGCCGCTCGGCATCGTCGGCGTGCGCGAGCGCTGGCGCGTGCAACTCGATCCCGTGGCGGCCGAGCTGCCGTTCCGCGGCTGGGTGTCGCTCGCGTGGGGCGACACGGTCGCCGTGGAACCGGTGCGCGGGGCGGCGCGGCTGCCGGCGCTGATCCCGCACCGCGGCGTGCGGATCGAGCCGCCGCGGCCCGAGGCGCTGCTCGAGTACGCCGCGCTCCCACATCTCGTCCTGCGCCGCCCGCCGGGCTGGGCGTCACTGAGCGAGGGCGTCGAGCGGCTGCTCGAGGCCGTCGCGCGCCAGCCATAGCGCCTGCAGCAGCGTGAACGTCTGCGCGGCCGGGGCATCGCCGCGCCAGTGCGCGCGCAGCGCGTCGGCGTCTACCAGTCCGGCGGACGCGCCGGTGCCGTCCCACGTGCGCGCGAACTCGCGGCTGTGGCGGTTGAAGAACACGGCGTCGAAGCTCGCCTTCGAGCGGCGCGCGAGCACGTCAGGCGGCAGCACGTCGGAGAACAGTGCGGTCATCCCCGCCGTCCGGTCGGCGAAGCCGCCGCGGGCGGCGACGGCGCTCCACAGCCCGCCGTCGAACAGCGGGTGGGCCAGCGCGACGTCGTCGTCGGCGGCGACGCCGGCGATCGCGTCGAGCGCGAGGTCGAGATAGCGCAGCCCGCGCAGCCACGCCATCCGGTCACGCACGCCGCGCGGCTCGGAGGCGGCCTCGGTCGCGCGTGCCGCGGTCGCGCTGCGGCGCGCCGCGGGCGTCAGCCACTCGAAGTCGACGGGCTCGCGCCGGGCGAGCACCGCGCGCCGCACCGTCGGCGGCGCCCAGGCGAACGCGCGCCGCCGCCGCGACGGCGGCGCGGCGGCGGAGAACAGCTCGTCGCCGCCGATGCCGGTCAGCAGCGAGCCGCCGCGCGCGAGCTCGAACAGCGGCACGTGGAAGTGCACGTTGCACGGCCACAGCAGCCCGTGCGCGCGCAGGACGCGGGTCGCGTGCGGGCCGATCACGTCGAGCTCGTCGTGCACCTCGAGGCGCACCCAGTCCTCGATGCCGACGTGGGCGATGACCTTCTCCTGCCACGCCGCCTCGTCGCTCTCGGCGGCGCCGGGCGCTCGCAGCGTGGCGGGCACCGGAGCGGGCAGGCCCTCGCGGCGGGCGATCGCGGCCGCGGCAGCGAGCACGGCGGAGGAGTCGCGGCCGCCGGAGAAGCTCACCAGGCACGGGGAGCGCTGGAGCGCCGGCAGGATCGCGTGGTCGAGCCCGGCGACGGGCGCCGGCAGCGGCGCCGGGCGGCGTGCGGCGCCGAACGGCATGCCGGTGGCCACCTCGAGCGGCGTCAGCGCGTGTCACGGCGGCAGCCTCGAGAGCTCGACGTAGCGGGCGGCGCCGTCCTCGTCGCCGTCCAGCCATGCGTGCGCCTTGAAGCCGGCCGGGCCGGTGGTCCCGATCACGACGTCGCGCGCGTCGCCGTGCGCGGCCAGCCACCGCTGGAGCACCAGCGAGCGCTCCAGGCACGAGTGCCCGCGCCGGCGCAGCACCGCGTGCACGCCGCGTTCGGCGCCGGCGCGGCAGTCGCGGCGGGGCAGGCAGCCGCACCTCGCGCAGCTCGCCCTCGCGGAGGTCGGCACGCGCCCGGCGCAGCGCGCGGTCGGTCCACCACGCCGCGCGCAGCGTGGCGATGTCGGGCGGCCGCCGCATCAGCCGTCGAGCAGTCCGCGCTCGCGCAGGTCGCGAAGGAACGCGTCGGTGTCGGCGCTCGCGGTGTCGCGGTCGATCCCGTACTCGCGCATCAGCTCGGCAACCAGCGCGTCGCGCGTCGAGCCGCCCGCGAGCGCTGCGCCACAGCAGCGCGCCGGCCGGGTTGGCCGCGAGATAGACGGCAGCCGTCTCGTCCAGCGCCACGATCTCGCCGTCGACCTCCTTCCACGCCACGCCCTCGTGGCGGAGCCTGAGCTCGCTCACGCGCCCATCCTCTCCTCGTCGAACGGCGGCGGCTGGAGCGCCGACGACCGCTCGTCGTGCACTGACTTTGGCACGAACGCGTCGCCGATCGCCGAGCGCGTCCGTCCGAGCTTCTGCGTCCACGGCTCGCCGGGCGCGCGCCACGAGCTCCCGGCCACTGCCGTGATCGCGGAGCGGGCGGCCTTGCGGGGCGGCAGGCCCCACAGCTCGCCGGCGGTGCGGGTCACGTGGCTCTCGAGCACCGTGCGCTCGCGCGAGCCGCTCAGGTGCCGCGCCCACAGTCGCATCGCGACAGGGCTTCGCTCGCCCTCCACGAGCGCCGCGGCCGCTCGTCGCGTCGTGCGCCACAGCCGCGCGCAGCCCCACTGGCGGGCGATCGCGTCCGCCTCGTCCGGGTCGGCCTCGAGCGCCATCACGGCCACGTCGATCAGGCGGCCCGCGCAGGCCAGCGGATCGTGCGCCCACGCGTGGGCGGCGAGCAGGACGGCGTGCTGGGCGACCGGCAACGTCAGAAGGCCGGGGACGCCGACGGTGCTCGGGACCGCCGCCTCGATCAGCTCGGCCGCCGGCGGCGCGATCATGTGGTCGGGCCACTTCGGCCGCGCGTGGACCTCGATCGTCACCGGAAGGCCCGGCAGGTACAGCGGCCGCAGGTGGTGGATGCCCTCGTACAGGTGCGGGGTGCCGGTCGGGAGGAAGCCGGCGGCGCGCAGCGCGCGTTGGACGCCGATCGGGTTCTCGACCAGCAGGTCGAGGTCCTTGCACGGCCGCAGCGCCGGGTCCGGGTAGCGGGCGCCGACCTCGGGGCCCTTCATCAGCACGATCGGCCCGCTGCAGACTTCGCGCACGCGGCGCAGGAGCACCGGCGTGGCGAGCGCCGACGCCGCCGCGAGCCGGACCTCGGTGCGCAGCTCGTCCGGCAGCGGCTCACCGGCGCGGTGGCGGGCACGGGCGGCGATCAGGTGCAGCCGGTGCCGTCGCAAGGCCTCCGGGTGCGGCGCGCGGGCAGCAAGCGCCTCGGTGGATTCCCAGATGCCCATCAGTACATCCCGAGCGTGCCGAGGCGGCGCTCGCGGTCGAGTGCGAGCTTGAAGAGGAAGACGCCGGCGGCCAGCGTGACGCAGGAGAGCGGGACCAGGATCGCGATGTCGGCGAGCGTGTCGGCCCAGCCCGCGCCGCCGAGCAGCGCGTCGCGGACACCGTCGATCGCGATCGCCAGCGGGTTCCACTCGGCCACGGCGGCGAGCCAGGCGGGCAGCAGAGCGAGCGGGAAGACGGCGCCGGACGCGAGCCCGAGCAGCGTGGTGCCGGCGCCGAGCAGCCCGGTGCCGCGGCGGAAGGTCACGATCGCGGCGCCGGTGGCGAGGCCGAGGCCCCAGGCGAACGGCACCAGCGCGGCCACGATCAGCGCCGCGGGCACGATTCCGCCCGGGTCGAAGTGCAGGCCGAACACGAGCGCGATCACGACCAGCATCAGCGTCGCGCGGACCGGCACCACCAGGAGCGTCGACGCGACCGAGCCGATCTGCATGGTGGCGGTCGCCGTCGGCGTCGCCAGCAGCGACTCCAGCGTGCCCTGCAGCTGCTCCTGGCGGATCGCACCGGCCACGCGGTACAGCAGCACGCCGAGCGCGAGATTGAGCACGATCCCGGTGGTGACGAACTCGAGGTAGCTGACCTGCGAGCCGCCGAACGTCGGGAGCTTGGACGGCTCGACGAGCTTGGCGATGAAGGAGAAGACGACGATCTGGGCGGCGATGCCGAGCACGTCGGAGGCGAACGCGACGCGGTAGGAGAGCGCCACCTTGAGGTCGCGGCGGACGAACGCGGGAAGCTTGGCGGCCTCGGCGAGCACGGCGGCGGTCATGCCCGCTCCCCGGTCAGCGCGAGGAACGCCTCTTCGATCTCCGAGCGCTCCTGGCGGCAGGCGAGCACGTCGACGCCGCCGTCCGCGAGCGCCGCGATGGCGGTGCCGAGCGGCACGCCCACGCCGGGCTCGAGGTGGAAGTGCTCGCCGTCGGCCCCGGCGCCGGGCTCGACGCTGGCGCGCGCGCCGAGGAGACCGGCGAGCTGCTCGGTCGCCAGCGCTCCCGGATGGCCGTTGCGGACGCGGATCACGTAGCGGCGGGAGGCCGCCTGCGCCATCAGCCCTTCGACCGAGCCGGCGAAGCGCACCGTGCCGCGGTCGAGGAACGTCACGGCGGAGGCGAAGCCGCGGATCTCGTCGACCCGCTGCGTGGCCCACAGCACGGCGGTGCCGCGCCCGGCGAGGTCGGCGATGAGCGCGCGGATGCGCTCCGCGCCCTCGGGGTCGAGGTCGTGCGTCGCCTCGTCCACGAGCAGTACCGGCGGCGCCGTCAGCAGCGCGCGGGCGACGGACAGGCGCTTCTGCATGCCGTGCGACCAGCCGCCGATCGGCCGGTCGGCCACCTCGGTCAGCCCGACCTCCTCCAGCACCTCGCGTGCGCGGGTGAACGCGGCGCGCCGTCGCAGGCCGTGCAGGCGGGCGAAGAAGACGAGGTTCTCGGTACCCGAGATGCGCAGGTAGAACGAGCGGTCGCCGGCCGGGACGAGCCCGACGCGCCCGCGCGCCGCGCGGCCGCGCTCGGAGGTGCCGAGCACGCGCACGCTCCCCTCGGTCGGGTCGACGAGCCCGGTGAGCACGCGCAGCAGCGTCGTCTTCCCGGCGCCGTTCGGGCCGAGCAGGGCGTGTACCTCGCCTGCGCGTGCGGTGAGGTCGACGCCCGCCAGGGCCGCTCGTGCGCCGTACCGGCGGACGAGGCCACGGACCTCGACCGCGCTCGGCTCGGGAGCTGACATGCAGCGATCGTAAGAACGACCGCTTCACAACTCCCCCACCGATGGTCTAGGAGGGCTAGGTCGACGGGGGCAGGACCACACCTATCGGCCAGGTAGCGTGGCGCCGATGGACCTGGAGGCTGTCGCGCTCGATGCCGTCGATCCCGGCGCGCTCACCCGTGACGCGGCGGCGATCCTGCGGATCCCGAGCGTCACCGGCGACGAGCGGCCGGTGCTCGAGGCGCTCGCCGAGCTGGCCGCCGGTCACGGCCTGGCGACCGACCTGCACGCACACGACCTCGCCGCCCTGCGCGCCCATCCCGATCACCCCGGCGAGGAGGCTGCGCGCGACGAGCTGTGGGGCCTGACGGCCACGCTGGCCGGCGGCGCGCCACGGCGGCTGTGCTTGAACGGTCACGTCGACGTCGTCGGCCCCGGCACGGCGCCGTGGCGTCACGGGCCGTGGTCGGGCGCCGTCGAGGACGGCCGGCTGCACGGTCGCGGCGCGGTCGACATGAAGGGCGCGGTGGTGGCCCAGCTGTATGCGCTCGCGGCGGTGCGCACGGTCGTCGAGGCGGCGCCGGTGGTGGTCCTCCAGTGCGTCGCCTCCGAGGAGGACGGCGGGCTCGGGACGTTCGCGGAGCTGGAGCGCGACGCGGCGTTCGACGCGGCGCTGATCGCCGAGCCGACCGGCTTCGACGCCGTGTGCGCGCAGGCGGGCGCGCTCACCTTCCGGTGCGTGGTGCCGGGCCGCGCCGCGCACGCCGGCGTACCGGCTCGAGGGCTGCTCGGCGATCGACCGCTACGTGCGCGTACACGCGGCGCTGCACGCGCTCGAGCGTGCAGATCAACGCCGACGTCGGGCATCCGCTGATGCGCGAGCTGGAGCTGCCCTACCCGCTGCTGGTCGGGCGCGTGGCCGGCGGCGAGTGGTCGAGCCAGGTGCCCGACCGGGTCGAGGCCGAGGGCCGCGTCGGCGTGCCGGTGGGCGCCGACCCGGCGGCCGTGCGGGCAGCGCTCGAGAGCGCGGTGGCAGGCGCGCTCGACGACGGCGAGGCGCCGGCCGAGGTGCACTGGACCGGCGGCGCGTTCCTGCCCGCCGAGACGCCCACGGATCACCCGTGGGTGCGTGTCGTTACCGGCGCGGTCGCGGACGAGCGCGGCCTCACGGCGCGCACCGCCGGCGTGCCGTGGGGCGCCGACATGCGCCTGTTCGCCGCGCGCGGGATCCCGTGCGCGATGGTCGGGACGACCGGGATCGAGCGGGCGCATGCGGTCGACGAGTGGGTGTCCGTCGACGAGCTCGTCACGTTGGCGCGGGTGCTCGTGCGGGTGATCCTGCGCGCTGCGCTCGTACCATCCTCACCTTCGTGAAGCGGCTGGTGCTCATCACGGCCGTCGCGGCCGCGCTCGCAGGGTGCGGTGGCGACGGGGAGGCGGGCGGGGGAGGCGACCCGGCGGCCGATCTGGCCGTGCCGTGGGTCGATCCCGACGGCGACGCGCCGATCGTCGGCGCGCTGACGGTCAATCCGGCCGATTCGACGCTGTTCATGAGCACCAACACCGGCCTGTTCCGCGTCGCGCCGGGCGCGTCGAAGCCGAAGAAGATCGTCGGCACGCTGAAGACCGACTCCGACTCGGGGAAGGTGTCGGAGGCGCTCGTGGTCCGCTTCGTCGGCCCTGACGAGCTACTCGGGTCCGGCCATCCGGCGGCCGGCGGTTCGCTGCCGAGTGCGCTCGGACTGATCCACTCCGGCGACGCCGGGAAGACTTGGACCTCGGTGTCGGAACTGGGCAAGACCGACTTCCACGCGATCGAGCTCTCCGGGAACATGATCGCCGCGGCGCTGTTCGGCCAGCCCCAGGTGCTGGTCAGCGTTGACGACGGTAAGTCGTGGGAAACGCGCTCGGCGCCGCAGCCGCTGATCGCGCTCGAGGTCGACCCCGGCGACGGCGCGCGCTGGATCGCCAGCACCGAGCGCGGCACGTTCGGCTCCGACGACGGCGGGAAGACGTGGCGGCAGCGCGATGCCATCCCCAACGTGCGCTTCTCTTGGCCGGAGAGCGACCAGCTCTACCGCGTCGACCCGGGCGGCCCGGTGAAGGTGAGCGCGGACGGCGGGCAGCAGTGGGAGGACCTCGGGTCGACCGGCGGCGAGCCGCAGGCGATGACGGTCGACGACGAGGGCAAGGTCTACGTCGCGCTGATCGACGGGACCGTGACGGTTTCCTCCGACGGCGGCCGGACGTTCAAGGAGCAGATCGCAGGCGGCTAGTACTAGAGCCGGCCTGCCTCGTGCGCCGCGGCTTCGGCGTCGTCGAGCTGGCGCTCGATGATGTCGAGGCCGCGGTCCCAGAAGCCGGGGTCGGCGAGGTCGACGCCGACGATCTCCCCGAGCTCCTGCGGGCTGCGCGACCCGCCCGCCGCCAGCAGCTCCATGTACGCGGGCACGAAGGCGTCGCCCTGCTCCTCGTAGCGCGCGTAGACCGCGAGCGCGAGCAGCTGCCCGTAGGCGTAGGCGTACACGTAGCCCGGCGTGCTGATGAAGTGCGGGACGTACGACCACCACGTGCGGTAGTTGTCCGTCACCTCGACGGCGTCGCCGAGCAGCTCGACCTGCGACTCGTGCCACAGCTCGCCGATCCGCTCCACCGCCAGCTCGCCGCGCTCGCGGCGTTCCGTGTGGACGAGATGCTCGAAGCGGTTCATCGCGACCTGCCGGAACACCGTCGCGATCGAGCCCTCGATGCTCTCGGCCAGCAGCGCCAGCCGCGACTCCGGCGTGGCGGCCTGCTCGAGCAGCCGGCCGAACACGAGCGTCTCGCCGAACACGCTCGCCGTCTCGGCCATCGTCAGCGGCGTGGCCATGTGGAACACGCCCTGGCGGGCGCCGAGCGCGGCATGGACGCCGTGGCCCAGCTCGTGCGCGAGCGTGAGCACGTCGCGGCGCTTGTACGTGTAGTTGAGGAGCACGTACGGGTGCGCGGACGGGACCGTGTAGGCGCAGAACGCGCCGCCGCGCTTGTTCGGCCGGATCGGGGCGTCGATCCACGACTCGTCGAAGAACCGCCGGGCCAGCGCGCCCAGCTCCTCCGAGAACCCGCTGTACGAGTCGAGCACGAGGTCGCGCGCGTCCGGCCACTCGACGCGCTCGTCGGTCTCCGTGATCGCGGCCATCCGGTCGTAGTCGGCGAGCTGGTCGATGCCGAGCAGGCGGCCCTTCAGGCGATACCAGCGGCGGGTCACCTCGAAGCGCGACCGCACCGCGGAGACCAGCGCCTCGACCGACTCGTCGGACGCCTCGTTGGAGAGGTTGCGGCTGGCGAGCCAGTGCGGGTAGTTGCGCAGCCGGTCGTCGACCGCCTTGTCGGCGAGCAGCGTGTTGAGCACGAACGCGCGCGTGCGCAGGCCGGGCACGAGCGCGGCGGTGACGCGCTCGGCGGCGTCGCGGCGGACGTCGCGGTCGCCGGCGAACAGCCGCGAAAGTGCGGCGTCGAGCGAGACCGGCTCGCCGCCCTCGCCGAGGTCGACGGTGATCGCCGAGGCCTGCTCCTCGAACAGCCGCGCCCACGCGGTGCTGCCGGTGAGCGACTTCTCGGCGAGCACCTTCTCCTCGGGCTCGGAGAGCAGGTGCGGGCGGTAGCGCCGCGCGGTGCGCAGGTGGTGGCGGGCGAAGTCGAGCCCCTCGTCGGCCAGCAACTCGTCGGCGCGCGCGTCGTCGACCGCAGCCCACTCGAGCTCGAAGAACAGCAGCGTCGTCTCGATCTTCGTGCCGCCCTCCTGCACCTTCTGGAGCAGCGCGCCGCGCGGCGGGTCGGCCGTGTCGCCGGAGAAGTTGAGCATCGCGTAGTAGCTCGCGCGGCCGAGCAGTTCCTGGAGCGCCTCGAGGTCGCGCATGGCGGCGACGAGCCCAGGCCCGTCGAGCTCCGCGACCTTGCCGGCGTGCTGTGTCGCGAACTCCTCGGCCCGCCGCTGCGACTCGGCGAGCATCGACGTCACGGCGGCGTCGGGATCGGCTGCACCGCCGTCGAGCAGCGGGTCAAGGTCCCAGGCGACGGCCTGGAGTTCAGGGTCGGTTACGTCGGTGCTCATGGCCTGAACGGTATCGTCGCCGAAGGCAAGAGCGTCGGCGAGCGGCCCCGTCGCGGAAGCCAACCGCGTCAGCGATGCCTGGCAGGCGAAACCCTTATAGGGAGTGAGTCGCCGCCTCCGCCCTCAGGCCGTCGAGCACGATCCCGAGGTGCCGGCGCCAGGCGTCCGGGCGCGGGTGCTCCATCGCGCTGGCGCTGCCGACGCCGCACATCAGCAGCGGGATGTCCTCGATCATCGCGTCCGGGCGCATCCGGCCCGCCGCGATGCAGCGGCGCATCATCTCGCCGACGGTGACCGTCAGGTCCTCCTTGCCGGGACAGGTCCGCGGCTCGGGGCGGGCGGCGGCGACGATCTCGTTGAAGGCGCGATCGCCGGCGGTCTTGTCGCCGGCGAACCACAGCGCCTGGGTGAACGCTTCCCACGGATCGTCGAGCTCGAGCAGTTCGCGCGCATGTGCGGCGACGACCGAGAACAATTCGGCGGTGAGCGCGTTGAGCAGCGCGTCCTTGGTCGGGAAGTGGCGGTACACGGTGCCGACGCCGACGTCCGCGCGCCGCGCCACGTCGTCCATCTGGGCGTCCACGCCCTGTTCGGCGAACACCGCCCGCGCTGCCTCCAGGACCTTCTCGCGGTTGCGCCGGGCGTCGGCGCGGAGAGGCTTGTCGGCGAGCTCGCTCACAGGAAGACTGTAGCGGAACGCCGATTCCGGATCATCAATTCTCGGAGTGGTGTTAGCCGCACTTGCAAGCGGAACCCCAACTCCGTATTGTCCCTCTACAGAACCGGAACGAAGGTTCCAGATCCATACCGGCCGGTCAGCCGGGACCAAGCTTCTTCCTCCCCAGGAGACTCCATGCCCTCCAGCACCACCAACAAGTGGCTGGCGCTGGCGCTGCTCGCAGCGGCCCAGTTCGTCGTAGTCCTCGACGCCTCGATCGTCAACGTGGCTTTGCCATCGATCGGCGCCGATCTGAACTTCTCCCAGGATGACCTCTCGTGGGTCATCAACGCGTATGTGCTCGTGTTCGGCGGCTTTCTGCTGCTCGGCGGGCGCCTGGCCGACCTGCTCGGTCGTCGACGGATGTTCATCGTCGGCCTGATCCTCTTTGCCGCCGCCTCGCTTGCAGGCGGGCTCGCACAGAGCGAGGGCTGGCTGATCGCCGCCCGCGCAGTGCAGGGCCTCGGCGCTGCGCTGCTCTCTCCCGCCGCTCTCTCGCTCGTGACCGTCATGTTCGCTGAAGGCTCCGAGCGCAATAAGGCGATGGGCGTGTGGGGCGCGGTCTCCGGCGCCGGCGGCGCCGTCGGCGTGCTGCTCGGCGGCATGCTGACCGAGTGGGCCGGCTGGGAGTGGGTGCTGTTCGTCAACGTGCCGATCGGCATCGCAGCCGCCCTGCTCGCGCCGCGTCTCCTGATCGAGTCGCGCAACGAGGGCAAGCGGCACTTCGACGTCGCAGGTGCGTTCACGATCACTGCAGGCCTGTCGCTGCTCGTCTACGCGCTCGTGGACGCCAACACCGCCGGTTGGACTTCGACCCAGACGCTCGGCCTCATCGCGATCGCTCTGGCGCTGATCGGCTTGTTCTACGTGATCGAGCGGCGCACGAAGGCACCGCTGGTGCCGTTCCCCGGCATCTTCCGGATCCGCACGATCACGGGCGTCAACGTGACCGCCGTGTTGGTCGCGGCGTCGCTGTTCTCGATGTTCTTCTTCATCTCGCTGTACATGCAGCAGGTGCTTGGGTTCACCGCGCTCGAAGCCGGCCTCGCCTACCTGCCGCTGGCGGTCGGGATCATCATCACGGCCGGTGCCAGCGCCGGGCTCGTGACGCGCTTCGGCTTCAAGCCGGTGCTGGTCTCCGGCCTGATCGTCACGGCGGCCGGCCTCGCGTGGTTCTCGCAGGTGTCGGCGGACGGCAGCTACGTCGCCGACGTCCTGTTCCCGTCGCTGCTCGCCGCGATCGGCCTCGGCCTCGCGTTCGTGTCGATGACGGTGGCCGCCGTGAGCGGCGTCGAGGGCCATGAGGCCGGTCTGGCCTCCGGGCTGATCAACACGTCGCAGCAGGTCGGCGGCGCGCTCGGCCTCGCCATCCTCGCCACGATCGCGAACGGCCAAAGCGACGACGCCCTCGCCGCCGGCGACTCCGCCAAGGTCGCGCTCACCGAAGGCTTCCAGGCGGCCTTCACGGTCGGCGCCGGGATCGCCATCGTCGGCGCGATCGTCGCGACGGTGTTCGTCTCCAGCCGCGCGTCGCGCGAGCACGCGATCGCCGCGCAGCGCGGCGACCTCGAGCCGGTACCCGTCGCAGCCTGACCACGTCAACGGGGTCAGACCCCTATTAGGCACGCCTAACGGGGGTCTGACCCCTGTTAGGCACGCCGAACGGGGGTCTGACCCCGTTTAACGTTGTGGCGTGGCCGATGACCTTGCTCTTGCGCTGGCGCTCGCCGACGAGGCGGACGCGCTGACGTTGCCGGCCTTCGACCGCGGGGCGACCGCGAGTGAGAAGGCCGACGGCACGCCGGTGACGGAGACCGACGGCGCGGTCGAGCGGGTGTTGCGCGAGCGGCTCGCGGCCGAGCGGCCGCAGGACGGGGTGCTCGGCGAGGAGCTCGGGAGCTCCGGGTCCGGTGTGCGGCGGTGGGTGCTCGACCCGCTCGACGGCACCGAGTGGTTCGCCCGCGGCATTCCCGTGTGGGGCACGCTGATCGCGCTCGAGGACGCGGACGGGCCGCTCGTCGCCGTCGTCTCGGCGCCGGCGCTGCGGCGGCGCTGGTGGGCGGAGCGCGGGAACGGCGCGTACCGCGACGGGCGCCGGATCGCGGTATCGGACGTGACTGCCGTGGAGGACGCGTTCGTCGCCCACGCGAACCTCCACCTCGGGTTCGACATCGACGCCGAGCCGCTGCTGCGGGCAGCGCGGCTGAGCGGTGGCTGGGAGTCGTTCCTCGGCCTGATGCTGTGCGCCGAGGGCGCCGTCGATGCCGCCTTCGCGCCGCGTGGCTTCCTCTGGGATCTGCTCCCCGCGCAGCTGATCGTCGAGGAGGCCGGCGGCCTGTTCACCGACTTCGACGGTCACCGCACGGCTGCCGGCCGCGGCGCCGTCGCCGCCAACCCGACGCTGCACGCCGACGTGCTCGCGCGGCTTCAGAGCAGCGCGTCGAGCAGCGTCTGAGCCGGCGCGCCGGGGTCGTCGAGCAGCCCGTCGAGCCGCTCGCCGGCGAGCATCCGGCACTTCGCGGCCAGCTCGTCCGCGGTCATCGGGCGTTCGGGCGAGCCGCGTGCGGCCTCCACCCGGGCGACCACCTCGCCGTCCAGCGCCAGCACCGCTTCGGCCTCGCGCAGGCCGTCGTCCATCGTCAGGCGCACGCGCTCGCGGGCGAGCGATCGCACCTCCGGGTCGACCCGCTCGAAGCTCTCCGGCACCGGCTCGCCGTGCTGCACGACGTGGGCCACGAGGTAGGGGATCGAGAACTTCGCCTGCAGGCCGTTCGCGACGTCGTCATAGGCGGCGGCACGGCGCGCGACCGGGTGGACGGTCACCTCGATCGCGCCCGGCCCGGCGAGCGCCTCGCGCGCGATCGAGGCCGCCTCGATCGCGCTGTGGCTCATCAGGCAGCACGGCCACGGCTTGATCCAGTTCTCGTCGATCGCCGCCCGGCCGTCGTCGTCGGTGCGGGGCCCGAAGGCGGCCGCGAAGCCGTCCTCGGCGCCGATCACGTCGGCCGTGATCGAGACGCCGCCGGCCGCGATCCGTGCCGCCTGCACGCCGGCCGCGGCCGCCATCCCGACCTGCAACGACTTGCCGTCCGAGCCGAACGCGGCGCGCAGCCCGCCCGCCTGGAGCAGCGCGAGGCGCTCGGCCGCGCCCGCGCGCTCGTCGTCGAGCCCGAGCAGCCGCGCTGCGACGTGCGCGGCTGCCGCGGCCCCGCACACGGCGGTCGGGTGCCAGCCGCCGTCGTAGAGCCGGTGCGCGCGGCTGAGGCGGCCCATCGCCTCGAAGCCGGCCGCGTACGCCGCCAGCGCGTCGCCGACGCTGCGGTCGAGCGCGGCCGCCACCGCGATCGCCGCGGG
Organism: uncultured Solirubrobacteraceae bacterium; assembly: GCA_963792385.1. Taxonomy (GTDB): domain Bacteria; phylum Actinomycetota; class Thermoleophilia; order Solirubrobacterales; family Solirubrobacteraceae; genus DASSUW01. Next base: position 199,636 of record CAWBVZ010000012.1, read on the forward strand.
AGCGGTCGGCGCGCTCAGGTGCGCGATGCCGGGCAGGTACGTGTCGTCGAAGTCGAGCACGTGGCCGGCGGTGCCGAGCCACGCGACGCGCTCGAGCAGGCCGTCGCCGGCCGCCCGCGCGGCCTGCGCCGCCCGCTGCTCGCGGCCGCCGTACGCGCACGCCAGCCAGTCGAGCAGCGCCGCCCGATGGGCGCTCATCGCACCGCCACGCGCCACACCCACGCGATCAGCGCACCCTGCAGCGGCAGCCGGACCAGCAGCAGCGGCCGCGGCACCGCTCGGAAGCGCTCGGCGTTGACCGCCATGTTCACGTTCGCCGGCAAGATCGCCAGCAACGTCGCGATCAGCCACCAGCCGGCCACGCGGCGGGTGCGCTCCGACAGCACGCCCGCCCCGCCCGCGATCTCGGCCACGCCGCTGGCAAAGACGATCTCGCGCTTGCGCGGGAGCCGGCCGGGCACGATCGCGACGTAGGGCTTCGGCTTGAGGAAGTGCATCAGGCCGGCGAACACGAAGAAGCCGCCGAGCAGGAAGTGTCGGGTCACGGCGCCTACGGTTGCATGAACACGCGCGCGTTGCGGTCGGTTCGCGCGCCCGCGAAGCCCTGCGGGCGGCCGCCCTGGGCGTCGAGGTACGCCAGCTCGCGTGAAGTCCCGGCGAGCCCGCGGCCGTCGTGGTCGACCATCCAGGTCTCGAGCGCGACGCCGCCGCCGGACGCCTCGCGCAGCCGGAACATCCGTGCCTGCTGCGGAAAGTCGGCGAGCGAGGAGGTGCCGATCAGCCAGTAGCCGTCGCGCGGCCGGATCGTGTTGCGATGGCGGTTGCCGGCGACGACCGCGACCACCCGCGGAGCGGCGTCGAGCGCCGCCAGCGCCTGCCCGCCGCCGTCGGAAGACTCGAGCGGGTTGTGCGCGAACACCACCACCCAGCGGTCACCGGAGCGCGCCAGCTGCGTGCGCAGCCACGCGAGCTGCGCGGTGCTCACGGCACCGCGTGAGCCGCCGCTGCGCGCCGCCGTGTCGAGCACGATGCCGCGCACCGCGCTCCCGAGGTCGAACGTGTAGTCGAGCCGGTCCGGCGTGGCCGGGCGCACGCCGGCCGCGTCCGCGAGGCGGGCGATCGTCTCCGCGGGCGCCAGGTGGCGGCGTGCGCTGTCGGCGGGCACGGCCTCGGCGCGGCCGAACACCTCGCCCTGCGTCAGGAGCGCGTTGACGGCCGGGGCGGCCTCGACCTCCGTCACCGGCGGCTGGAACGACGGATCGAGCGCGACCACCATCCGATCGCCGGTCGCGACCTGCTCGATCGCATCCGTCGCCGGCACCTCGCCCTCCACGAGCACGTCGTGGTTGCCGAGGGCGGGATACCACGGCGCGCTCAAGCCGGCGGCGCGGAAGGGCCGCTGGGCGGCGGCGAGCACGCCCGGGTGGCGCGGCGCGTCGTTGTCCGGCCGGAAGTAGAACGGATCCGGGTTCGAGGCGGCCTGCACGCCGTCGTAGCCGCGGGCGCCGGTGTCGGGATCGACCGTGCCGCCGCGGAGCACGGCCAGCGCCTGGTCGAGCTCGTTCTCCTGCGCCGAGTCGACGATGTCTCCCGTCACCACGACGGCCTGCGGATGCGCGCGGTCGAGCGCCCGCACCGCGGCGTCGAGGACCTGGGTCGAGAACGCCTCCTGCGGCCGGAACGTGGAGGTGAAGGGCGGGCCGAGACGGTCGAGGAACGGCACCCGCGCGGGCGATTCCTCGTCGCGCACGTGCGTGTCCGTGAGCTGGCCGAACGTCGCGAGCGTGCGGCCGGGACGGCCGCCGCCGCCGCGCGCGACGAGCGGCTCGCCGGCGCCGCGCTCGAGGAACCCGTCGCCGTCGCGGTCCACCAGCGTCGCCTGCGCCGTGGACGCGGTCGGCGGCGAGCTCGCGCTGCCGTCGTTGCCGCAACCGCCGAGCGCGAGGGCGAGTGCGAAAGCGAGCACGGCGAGGCCGGCGGCGGTGCGCATCACTCCTCCCGCAGCCCCAGCACGACGGGCTCGCGCAACACGCGCCGGGCGACCAGCGCGGTCGCGACCACGGCGAGAGCCAGCAGGCCGCCGATCACGAGCAGCACCTGGCCCGCGCCGGGAGCGATCGGCAGCGAGGCGAACCCGGCCGCGAGCCGCGCGACGAGCGGTCCGAGCACCGTCACCTCGAGCACGACGCCCGCGATCGCGCCCGGTAGCGCCACCGCCGCCGCGGCACCGAGCAGCACGAGCACAACGGTGTCGCGGTCGCCGCCGCAAGCACGCAGGAGCGCCACCGCGCCGCGGCGCTCGCGCGCGGTCATCGCCAGCGCCTGCACGAGCGCGTACAGGCACACCAGCCCGACCGCGAGCCCGACGCCCCGCAGCACCGCCGCGAGCACGCCGAGGAACTGCGCGTTGCGCGTCGTCGCCCCGCCGACCGGCTGCGGCGGCGCGCCGAGCGCCTCGAGCGCGCGCTCCACCGCCGGCCGGTCGGCGCCGCCGTCGAGCCGCACCGCCAACGACGGAGCGGTCAGCGCCCTCAGCCGGTCCGGGGCGACCCACGCGATCCGCCCGTTGTTCTCCAGCGCGCGCACGACGCCCGCGACGCGATAGCGGGCCTCGCTGCCGTCCGGCAGCTGGACGGCGAACGCCGATCCGGGCCGCAGCCCGAGCGCGTCCGCCAGGCCGAGGCCGACCTCGATCTCGCCGCGACCGCGCAGGCGGCGGCCGGACGCCAGCGGCGGCGCCTCGAACCGGGTGTGGTCGCCCGGGTAGGCGACCAGCCGGAGCGGCTTGTCGAGCCGGAACGAGTCGGCCGCGTCGACCGCGTAGCGCGGCGCGACGTCGGCCACGCCTTCGATCGCCCGCACGTCGCCGACGGAGGACGGGTCCAGCCGCACCGTCAGCTGGTAGCGCTTGCCGACCGTGCCGGGGTCGTCGCGGAGGCGCTCGAGCAGCGACGCGAGCGCGAGCATCAGCGTCACGACGCCCGCGCACACGCCGATCGTTGCGACGGCCGCGATCCAGCGCCCGCGCGATGCCGTGGCGAAGCGCGCGCCCAGCCCGGTGAGCCCGCCGCGGGCGGTATGGCGGCGCGCCTCGGTCACGGTGCCGCCGCGCAGGATCGCCGCGGGCGAGCGGCGCGCGGCACGCCAGGCGGGCCACGTGGCGGCGGCCACGACGATCGCCACTACGAGCGCAACCGCGGCGGCCAGCGGGGGCAGCAGCGCCCAGCCGGGCGGCCGCTCGTTCAGCGCGGCGAGCAGCCCGGCCGCCGGGCCCGCCACCGCGAGCGCGCCCAGCGCGACGCCGACCGTGGCGGCCGGTACCGCGACGACCGCCGCCTCGGCCGCCTGCAGCGCCGCGATCCGCCCGGGCGAGAAGCCCAGCGCCCGCTGGACCCCGAACGCACCGAGCCGCCGCTGCACGTCCGCGTGCGCGGCGGCCGCGAGCATCGTTCCGGCCGCCGCCAGCGCCACCAGCGAGAACGCGACCAGCAGCGAGATCACGATCCCCGCGGCCTGGCTGAGCAGGACCCGCACTCCCTCGCGCGTGACGAACTGGAGCCGCCCGAGGCCGAACGACACCGACCGCGCCTGAGTGAGCGTGACGTCCGCCTTTGCCGGATCGTTGAGCCACAGCAGCGCGATATTTGCCTCGTCGTCGCCGCGATCGGGCCGCTCCGGGACGTAGACGCGCGCCGCGCGCGCCAGTGGGAACGCGACGTTGTCGGGCGACACCGCGATGCCGACAAGTCGCTGCGGCCCGCGCCGGCCGACGTCGATCATGTCGCCCACGTGCAGGTCCCACTCGCGCGCGAGTCCCTGCTCGGCGACCACCTCGCCGAACCGGCCGGACAGGTCGCGGCCCTCGGTCACGAGGTAGCCGCGGCGGCCGCCGAGCACCACGTGCATCGCTCCCCGGTGGGTGTGGTGGCCGTTCGCGGTCAGCGGGATGTTGTTGATCTCGAGCCGGTACGAGCGCGCCGCGAGGTTGGGCAGCGCGCGTACGCGCTCGTCGAGCGTGGGGCGGCCCTCGGGGTCGAAGCGGGCGATCAGGTCGGGCAGGTCGGACTGGTCGGCGCTGCGTTCGAAGCCGGTCGCCAGGCCGTAGCCGACGGTCGCGCCGGTGCCGACCACGAGCGAGGCGGCGAGCACGCCCGCGGCGGCCAGCAGCGTGCGCGAGCGCCGTGCGCGCAGGCCCGCGAGCGCGAGCGCGATCACTCGGACAGCCTCCCGTCGCGCAGCGTCAGCACACGGTCGGCGATCCCCGCGGCCGCCGTCTCGTGGGTGACGAGCACGACTGCGCGCCCGTCGGACGCGCCGGCGCGCAGCAGCCGCAGCACCTCGGCGCCGGCCTCGGTGTCGAGGTTGCCGGTCGGCTCGTCGGCCAGCACCACGGCGGGGTCGTTCACCAGCGCGCGGGCGATCGCGAACCGCTGCTGCTCGCCGCCGGAGAGCCGGCTCGGCAGCGAGTCGGCGACCGGCCGCAGGCCGAGCCGGTCGACCAGCTCGCGGCCGCGCTCGGCCGCGTCCGGCTGCGCCCCGCGTACGCGCCCGGCGAGCAGCACGTTCGCCTCGCCGGTCAGCTCGGGCAGCAGGTGGAAGAACTGGAAGACGAACCCGACGCGCCGCCGCCGCAGCGCGCTCAGCTCCTTCTCGCTCGCCCCGGTCACAGACTCACCGGCGATCTCGATCGTCCCCGCCTCCGGCCGGTCGAGCCCGCCGAGGAGATGCAGCAGCGTCGACTTCCCCGATCCGGACCGGCCGAGGATCGCAACCACCTCGCCGGCCTCGACGGTCAGGTCGGCGCCGTCGAGGATCCGCCGGGCGACCCGCCCCTCGCCGTACGTCTTCACCAGCCCGCGGGCCGAGACGATCGCCATCGCGTTCACGGTAGGGGCTACGGGGATGCGGACCTTAAGGCTCGGAGAACTTGGTACTACGGCCTACGCTGCGGGTTGCGATGCGCTGCCTCGTCGTGTTGCTGTTCGTCGTGATCGCGCCCGCTGCGGCTGCCGATCCGGTGGCGTTGATGGACGCGCCGCATGCGTCGGACGTCGCGGTCGCTGGCACCGATGTCGTCGTCACGCGCAACCTCCCCGGCGGTGGCGTCACCGTGGACGCGCTCGCCGTGCAGGGCGGCGCCGTCCGGAACCTGCTCTCGCTGCCGTCTCCGCGGCCGAGGTGGCACGGGCGGGCGTCCGTCGCCGCATCCGCGCAGTGGGTCGCGGTGCTGGTCGCGTTCGACGACTCCGGCGACCTGCCGCGAGAGCGCCGGCTCTACACCGGGCCTCCCGCCGGACCGCTGCGGCTGGAGTTCGCGCGCCGGATCCCCCGGCGCGGCGGGTGGCTGCCGCTCGACGTCGACGTCGATGCCGATCGCGTCCTGCTGTCCGAGCTGCGCTTCCCGCGGCTGCGGTCACGCCTCCACGTGCTCGCGCCGGGAGCGCCGCCCGCACGGGTGCCCTGGGCGGGTCGATTGCTGCCCGGGCCGTTCGCGCTCGCGGGCGACCATGTGGCGCTGGGAGGCGCCTCCCGCCTGTTCGTCGTCGACCGGCGTTCGGGCGAGCGCGAGGCGTCGACCGCGCTGGGGCCGGGCGACGTCAGCTTCGACGTCGACCTTGCGCCCGACGGCCGTGCGGTGGCGGACTTCGACGTCGGCCTGGTCACGATCGCGCCGGGGGAGCCGCGGGCGGTGGTGCCGGGAAGCGGCGGTCACAGCCTGTCGAAGCCGCAGTTCGCGGGCAGCCACATCGGCGCGCTCGAGCAGACGGGCTTCATCGTCCGGCCGGTCGTGCTCGACCCAGGTGCCGCGCAGCCGCGCGCCGTCGGCTCGCCGTCTGCCGCGTTCGGAGCCTTCGCCTCCGACGAGCGCGGCTTCGCCTGGATCGCCAACGGCTGCGTCCTCTACGCGCCGGTCGACGGCGCTCCACCTTCCGAGCCGCCGGACGGTCCGTGCCCGCGCGCGGAGGTCACCATCGAGGACGCCGACCAGATCCTGCGTGGGCGGCGCGTCCGGCTCGAGGTCACCTGCGTCGCCGCTCCTGCGCCGGGCTGCCTCGGATCGCTCGTCCTGCGCAACCGCGGGATCGCGGGCCGCGGCCGCTTCAGCGTGCCGGCGGGCACGACCGCGGTGATCGAGGCCGTGCTCAACCGGCGAGGCGCGAGACGCGTCCGGCGCGTGCTCAGGCGCTCAGGCGAGGCGTTCCTGGCCCTTGACGCGCGCCCGCAGGACGGCCGCGTGCCCGGCGGCAACCGCAGCCAGTCGATCGTGATCGACCGCGCCGCGCGCCGCTAGACCTGGCGCTGCTGGGGGAAGCGCGGGAGACCGTCGTCCGGCAGCGGCTCCCAGTCCGGCGCCGACTCGACCCACTGGTGCCAGAGCGGGCGGATGCCGGGATCGCCGTCGACCGCACCGAGCCGGATGCCGACCACGGGCCCGGAGTCGGGATCGCCGGCGAAGACGTGCCCTCCGCAGTGCCCGCAGAAGGACTTCGGCATGCCGCCTGGCGGGCGCCAGGTGCGGACGGCGTCCGCGCCCTCGACGAGCCGGAACGCGCTCGCGTCGAGGATCCCGTTCAGCGCCCACAGCGTGCCGCTGCGGTGCTGGCAGCGCGTGCAGTGGCAGTAGCCGGCGCTGCTGAAAGGCGCGGTGATCTCGAACCGGATCGCGCCGCAGGCGCACGAGCCGGTCAGCGGCGTGTCAGGAGATGCCATGCCCGCACACTAACCAGAGAGCCCGTGCCGGTGCGCGACGGCGGCGGCCTCGGTGCGGGAGCGCACGTTGAGCTTGCCGAGGATCCGCGAGACGTGCACGCTGGCGGTCTTCTCCGCCATGTACAGCGCCGCGCCGATCTCGCGGTTGGTGGCGCCCTCGGCGACCAGCGCCAGCACCTGGCGCTCGCGTGACGTGAGCCCGAACGTGTCCTCCTCGGCCGCCGGCTCGTCCTCCGGTGCCTCGGTGGCGCCCTCGAGCGGCACGCGGCCGCGGGCGGCCAGGCCCTCGATCTCGTTCCGGAGCCAGCCGGCGCCGAGCCGTACCGCGACGGCGTGGGCTGCGGCCAGCGACCGGGCGGCCGCTTCGCGATCGCCCGCGGCGACGAACGCCTCGCCCTCGCGCAGTCGCATCCGCGCAGCCGGCTCCGGGCGCCCGAGGGCGTCCCACGCGCCGGCGGCGCGCTCGTAGGCGGTCGGGTCGGCGCGACCGGCGCCTCGGCCCGCTTCGGCGCGCGCCTCCAGCAGCAGCGCGCACTCGACCGGGCGTGTGCGCGTCGCGGCCGCCGCGACGCGTGCGAGCAGGTCATCCAGGCGCTGTACCGCGGCCGCCTCGGCTTCCGCCTCGCCGAGGTCGCGCGCGCGCTGGGCGGCGTCAGCCTCGACCGTGACGCCGGCGGCGGCGACGGAGGCAACGCGCGCCGCGTCGTCGGTGCAGAACTCCATCCGATCGAGGCCGCGCTCGATCGCCGCGCGCGCGCCGTCGAGGTCTCCCTCACGCCGGTGCACTTCGGCCGTCAGCACGGCGTACGGGCCGATGAACTGGGGCTCGCTCGACGCGGCGGCCATCTCGTCGAGCTCGGCGAGGATCGCGCGCGCCGCCTCGTGCTCGCCGCGCCCGACGACCAGCGAGGCGCGGCGCAGGCCGAGGTTCACGCGCGTCTGCGTCCCGGTCCAGCGTTTCGCGGCCGGCAGGCTGGCCTCCGACAGTTCCCACTCGCCGATGTCGAACTCGAACTCCGAACGCTGGCAGTGGAGCCACATCACCGAGACCGGCCGGCGCCCGTCGACCGCCTGGAGCCCGTCGGCGACGGCCTCGAGCGCCTCGGCCGTGCGGCCGACGACGTGCAGCATGTCCGAGTAGTTGTTGTAGGCGTCCGCGAGGTCGGACAGGTGGTCGCGCTCACGCGCGATCCGGATCGCCTCGCGCAGCTGCTCGGCGCCGGGCTCGACCTCGCCGATCATCGCCAGGCAGAAGCCGAGCGTATTGCGGGCGTGGCCCTCGCTCGCCCGCATGTCCGTGGCAACCGCCGCGTCGAGCGCCCGCTGCGCGATCTGGACGCCGTCGCTGAAGCGCCCGTCGAGCATCCGGCCGCGCGCGAGGCCGGCCAGCAGCCGGGCGCGGCCCGGGGTGGTGTCGCCGGCCGACGAGTCGACCAGCTCGAGCGCGCGCTCGAGCGTGGCGATGCTCTCCTGCGGGCGGTTGAGATGGCGCAGCGCGCGAGCCGCCGACTCGAGGATCCAGGCGGCGCGCCACGGGTCGGGATCCGGGCCGAGCTCGGCGAACGCCGCCTCGAACAGGGACAGCTGCCGTCCCGGATGCCCGAGCGCCCAGGCCGCCTCTCCGGCGCGCGTCAGCAGGTCGACGTGGTCGGCGCCCGCGACGGTCGCGGGGTCGGGCACGCGGTCCCACAGCTCGAGGGCGCGATCGAGCAGCGCACTCGCCTCGCCGTGTGCGTAGACGCGCTCGGCTGCCGCCGCGGCACGCACGGACGCGGCGAGCGCAGCCGGCTGGTCGCCGGCGGAGGCGTAGTGGTGGGCGACGGCGGCGGTCAGCACCGCGCCGGCGGACTCGTCGATCCGCGCCTCGAGCCCGCGCGCGAGCGCAAGGTGGAGCGCGGAGCGCTCGCCGGGCAGCAGGTCGTCTTCCACGACCTCGCGCAGCAGCGCGTGGCGGAACCGGTAGCGGTCGTCGTCGCCGGCGATCAGGATGTGACCCTCGACCGCCTCCCGCAGGCCGTCGCGCAGCGCCTGCCGCTCAAGCCCGCTGACCTCGGCAAGGAGCGGATCGTCGGCCCGCTGGGCGACCGCCACGAGCCGCAGCAGCTCCTGCGCCGGGCCGGACAGCCGCTCCACGCGGAGTATCAAGGCGTCGCGCAGCGTGTCCGGCGCCGCGCCGCGGCCGTCGAGGCCTGCCGCGAGCAGCTCCTCGCAGTACAGCGGGTTGCCGCCCGAGCGGGTCCACAGCCGCTCCAGCAGCTCCGGTTCCGGCGGCGCGCCGAGGATGTCCGTCAGCTGGTCGGTCAGCTCGGCGTGCGTGAGCGGCTCGAGCGCGATCCGGCGCGCCCGCGGGTTTCGCTCGAGCTCGGCCAGCAGCGGCCGCAGCGGGTGCCGGCGGTGCATCTCGTCCGGCCGGTAGGTGCAGACGATCAGCACGCGCTCGGCCTGCAGGCTGCGTCCCAGGAATGCGAGCGCCGCGCGCGTCGAGCGGTCCGCCCAGTGCAGGTCCTCGACCAGCAGCAGCACGGGCTGGCGGGCGCCGAGCCCGTCCAGCAGCGAGAGCAGCCCCTCGAACAGCCGGCCCTGCGCACCGCCTTCGCTGTCGGACTCGGCCGGCTCCCGGGCGGCGACGGTGAGACCCGGGAGCAGCGGGGCGACCGCCGCGCGCACGGGCTCCGTGAGCGCCGGGTCGCCGGAGCGGGCGAGCGGGCGCAGCGCCGCGACCAGCGGCACGTACGCGAGCTCGCTCTCGCCGAGGTCGACGCAGTCGCCGGCCAGCACGAGCGCTTCGCCTTCGGCTGCCCGCTGCTCGAACTCGACCAGCAGGCGCGACTTGCCGACGCCCGAGTCGCCGGCCACGAAGGCCAGCGACGGTCGCCCGTCGGCGGCGTCGGCCAGCGCGGCCTCGAGCTCCGCCAGTTCGGCGGTGCGGCCGATCAGGCGAGAGCTCGTGACCCGGGTGCTCACCTCGCTGCGGTCAGGCGCTGTCGAGCTCGAGCGCGCAGGAGTTGATGCAGTACCGCATGCCTCCGGCGTCGCGCGGGCCGTCGTCGAAGAGATGGCCGAGATGGCCGCCGCACGCCTTGCACACGACCTCGGTGCGGTCCATGCCCCAAGAGCGGTCGGGCCTCAGCTCGACGGCCTCGGCGATCTTCGGCTCGGTGAAGCTCGGCCAGCCGGTGCCGGACTCGAACTTCGTATCCGACGAGAACAGCTCCGCCTTGCACGCGGCGCACCGATAGATCCCGTCGTCATGTGCGTCCCAGTAGCGGCCGGTGAATGCCCGCTCGGTCGCGCCCTTACGCAGCACGTCGTACTGCTCGGGGGTCAGCTCCTCACGCCACTGCTTGTCTGTCTTTTCCACTCGTGTTGCCATCCTCAGAGGATGACACGGTGAACTGCACGACGAGCCCTTCGAGCGCCTCGGCGGCCTCGCCCAGGCGAGCGGCCGAGCCGGCCATCGCGCGTGCGGCCACGGCGGTCTGCTCGGTGGTGGCGGAGACCTCTTCGCTGTTCGCCGACGACGTCTCGGTCAACTGGGCGGCCTCCTCCATGCGCGTGCGCACGGCGTCGGTCTCCTCGGCGACGGCGCGGCCGGCGGCGGCGATCACGCGCACGCGGTCCACGAGGCCTGCGACGGCCTCGTCGATCCGCTCGAATGCCTCGCCTGCGGTGGCGACGGTGCCGGCGCCGACGCTGGTGCGCTCGGCGGCGTCGCGGACGGCCTCGGCGGCCTGCGCCGTGAGGCTGTCGATCCGGTCGACTCCGTCGGCGATGCTGCGGGCGGCCTTGCGGGATTCCTCGGCAAGCTTGCGGACCTCGTCGGCGACGACGGCGAAGCCGCGGCCGTGCTCGCCCGCGCGGGCGGCCTCGATCGCGGCGTTGAGCGCCAGCAGGTTGGTCTGGTCGGCGATCGCGGTGATCGTCGTGACGAGGCCGGAGATCTCCTGCGAGCGCTCGGTCAGCTCGGCCATCGCGCCGGTCATCGCCTCTGAGCCCTCGCGTGCGCCGGCCATGGCGCGGCTGGCGTCGGCGGCCGCGGTGCGGCCCTCACCGGCCAGCGTGCGGGCGTCCTCGGCGGCCTCGGCGGCGGCTGCGGCCTCGTCGGCGTTGCCGCGCACGGCCTCGGCCACGCGCTCGGCGGCGTCGTGAGTCTCGGCGACCAGCACGGCCTGGCGCTCGGCGCTCACGGCCACGTCGGATACCGCGGCGACGATTTCGATGCTGACGCGGCCGGCCTCATGGGCGCCGGCGACGACGTCACGCGAAGAGTCGGCAACCTCGTGTGCAGTGGCGCGGATGGCGCGCACCAGGTCGGCGACCTGGGCGATGCCGTCGCGCATCGTCGCGCTCGCCTCCGTCACACCGTCGCTGGAGGAGATCGTGAGGTCGCGGCGCTCGAGCCGCGCGGCCAGCTCGGCCAGCTCCTCGCGCTCGGCGGCCTCGCGCTCACGGTGGTCGCTGAGGTCCACGACTTCCTGCCTGAGCATGATCGAGAGGAAGACGAGCACGATGATCTCGAAGACGACGAACAGCGCGTGCAGCAACACGATCGGCACGCCGTAGTGCCCGTGCGGGAGCAGGTGGGCGAAATGCGCGTTGGGGTCGAACTGATTCAGCAGGAGGTGGTGGCTCGAGGTAACGGCCGCCGCCACGACCAGCACGCGCCAATCGCGATACACGAGCAGGAACGCGAGCGCGCCGAAGATGTAGAAGTGCAGCTCCACCATCCCGTTGCTCTGATGGATCAGCAGCGCGGCGTAGAGCATGAAGCCGACGGCGATCGCCATCCGGGTCACGACGGCGCCGGCGTGCGTGCGGGCGAGCCAGAACGTGATTGCGGAGATCGCGCCGCCGAGAACGAACGCGGCCAGGAACGTGCCGTGCCAGGCGGCGACGGCCAGCGTGGCGGGGAAATGGGCGAGCAGGAGCCAGGCGAGGCCGCGGTCGGCCTTGGCGCGGATCTCGAACAGGGTGTCTTCGGCGGTTTGACTCACACCGAGTGGGTCGGCCGCCGCCGAAGACTCTTTAGCCAGAAAGTCAGCGTGCTGTCATGCCGAGCCGGTGCGCGACGGCGGCGGCCTCGACCCGGCCGCCCACGTCGAGCTTCGCCAGGATCCGCGACACGTGGACGCTGGCGGTCTTCTCGCTCATGAACAGCTCCGCGCCGATCTCGCGGTTCGTGCGCCCTTCGGCCACGAGCAGCAGCACCTGGTGCTCGCGCGGCGTCAGGCCGAGCGGGTCGCTCGCCGCCGACTCTTGGGCGACCGGCTCGACCGCATCCATGCGCACGCGCGCGCGGCGCGCGAGCGCGTCCGCGGCGTCCACCAGCGGCGCGGCCTCCATTGCCTCGGCCGCCGTCCGCGCGGCGACGAGCGGTCCGGCGGCGGCGACCCGGTCGCCGGCGGCGACGTGGGCCTCGCGGCGCGCAGGCGCGCGTAGGCGACCGGCCACGGCTGGCCGAGCGTGTCGAACCCGGCGGCGGCGTCGAGCCAGGCGCCCGGGTCGGGCTCACCGTGCCCGAGCGCGTGTTCGAGCCGTGTCAGCTCGGCGGCCGCGAGCGCCGCGTAGTGCCGGCCCTCGGCCCACTGGCCGGGCATATCGCGTGCCCCGGCCAGGCGCGACTCGAGCGTGCGGGCAACCTCGTCGTCGAACGGCTCGCCGCGTGCGGCCGCACGCTCGGCGCCGTCGGCCTCGACCATCAGCGCCACCCACAGCAGCTTCAGCCGCCGGTCGCCCTCGTCGGTGCCCTCCACGCTCGCGAGGCCGCGCGCGGCGGCGGTGCGCGCGTCCTCGAGCCGGCCCTCGCGCACTGCGAGCTGCGCCGACATCAGCTCGAGCGGCTCGCTCCACTGCGGATCGCGGCTGCCGATGGCCTGGCGCCGGAGCTTGTCGAGGGCGTGGTGAGCGGCGGCGTCGTCGCCGCGCAGGATCGCGAGCCGCGCACGCACGTCACGCAGGAACATCGCCGTCGTGCCGACCGCGTCCCCAGGTATGCGGTCCGGGAGCGCGGCTGCGGCCTCGGCGGTGCGGCCGAGCCGCAGCAGCTGATTCGCCAGCTGCAGCTCGAGGAACGCGTCGTAGACCGACGGCTCGCCGTGTTCGCGGACGATCGGCAGCGCCGCTCGCACCTCGGCGACGGCGTCCTCGGTGTGGCCGGACAGGTCGAGCACCTCTGAGAGGTTCACGACGGCGCGGGCGTGGCCGGCCGGCGGGCCCTCGCGGGCGGCGAGGTCGCGTGCCTCGCGCAGGAGGCGCGCGCCCTCCTCGGTCTCGCCGAGCGCGGCGCGGGCGAAGCCCTCGGTGTTGCAGCCGGCGGTCTCGAGCGCGACGGCGCCCAGGCGCCGGGCATCCTTCGCGGCGGCGGCCGCTTCGACGGCCGCCTCGCGGAAGTGCCCGCGCAGCATCAGGCCCTTGGCCTTCTGGGCACGCAGCCGCGTGCGCTCGAGCTCGGCCTCTTCGGGAAGCAGTTCCAGCGCCAGCCGCAGCTCCTCGTCGCTCTCGTCGTGCTCGCTGGCGTACCGCAGATAGCTGGCCAGCTCGGAGTGCAGGCGCGAGAGCTGCACGGGATCAGCGCCCGGAGCGCCGTCGATGAGCGCCTCGCGCTGGAGCGCGACGGCGCGAGCGCCCTCGAAGCCGTCGGCGGCCGCCGCTGCGGCCTTGCGCAGCACGTCGGAGCGCGGCATCCCGGCGCGCTCGGCGGCGTCGGGCACGCGGTCCCACAGCTCGAGCGCGCGCTCGAAGTGGCGCAGCGCCTCGCCATAGGCGAACACGCGGCGGGCGGCGAGCCCGGCCGCGACGCCCGCCCCGAGCGCCCGCGGCAGGTCGTGCGCGGCGCGCCAGTGGCACGCCAGCTCGGCGGCGAGCGTCGCGGGGGGAAGGTCTCCGAGCAGAGCGGGGTCGGTCTCGAGCACGCCGGCGAGCACCGCGTGCAGCGCCGTGCGCTCGCCCGGGAGCAGGTCCTCGAAGATCGCCTCGCCGACGAGTGCGTGGCGGAACGCGTACGTCCCGTCGGGGTGGCTCACGAGGACCTGGTGGGCCACGGCCTCGCGCGCGCCCTCCAGCAGCTCGGCCTCCGGCAGCGTGCTGATCGCGGCGAGCAGCGGGTGGGCCATCGGCCGCTCGACCACCGCGGCGATGCGCACGACCTCCTGGGCCGCCGCCGGCAGGCGCTCGAAGCGACCGACCAGCGCGTCGCGCAGGGTGTCGGGCAGTTCGCTGCAGCCGTCCGAGGACGCCGCGAGCAGCTCCTCCGTGTAGAGCGGGTTGCCCTGCCCGCGGGCGTACAGGCGCTCGGTCAGGTCGTCGTCGGCGGGACCGTCGAGGATGCCCGCGAGCTGGGCGGCGACCTCCTGGCGACTGAAGCGCTCGACAGCGATCCGCTGCACGCCGGGCACGCGCTCGAGCTCGGCGAGCACCGGGCGCAGCGGGTGGCGGCGGTGCAGCTCGTCGGAGCGATAGGTCACCAGCAGGCACAGCTGCTCGGTACGGGCGCTGCGGACGAGGAAGACGAGGAAGTCGCGCGTCGAGGGATCGGCCCAGTGCAGGTCCTCGAGCACGAGCGCGATGGGCTGGTCGCGGCCGAGCCGCTCGATCAGCGCCAGGAGGGCCTCAAACAGCCGCGCCTGACTGGCGGGCTCGGGGTCATCGCCCGTGCGGAACTCAGGGATCAGCTCGGCCAGCGAGGCGCGCGTGCCCGCGGGCAGCTCGAGGTCGGTCCCGCACTCGGCCAGCTCGCGCGCGACCGGGCGCAGCGCGTCGACCAGCGGGGCGTACGGGAAGACGGTGCCGCCGAGCTCGAGGCAGTGGCCGATCAGGACACGCGCGCCCGCGGTGGTCGCGCGCGCCTCGAACTCCGCGACCATGCGGCTCTTGCCGACGCCGGACTCGCCGGCGACGAACGCGAACGCCGGAACGCCGGCGGCCGCGCAGTCGAGCGCGCCGTCGAGAGCGGCGAGCTCGTCGGCGCGGCCGACGAAGGTGGGGCTGGAGACGCGGCGGAGCACGACCCCCATGATGGAGGCCGAGCCCGCCGCATTCCAGCCGGGGAGGACGCTCACTAGCCGACGCGACGTACGTGGAGCCGGCCAGGCGAGACCGGAGTGCCGGGGAGCACCGCGGGTCCCGCGACGGGCGAGCAGGCGACGGCGGGGGATCCGGCGGGCGCGGCGAGCGGTCTCGGCGCGGTCCTCGGCGAGCTGGTTGGTGACTGCGGAGAGAATGAAGCGGGTGCATGCCGATTGAAACTACGGCTGAGGCCCTCCCCTTACATCGGGATGTCACGCCGACCTGAGCGGCCCGATGCCTTAGTCGCGGCTGAGAACCCCTTAGGCGCTCCTTGTCGCGTAGTTTCCTCAGTGCAACCGACTAGGAGAGAGGCGCATTGTCCGTGACGACAGAGCGGGCTGCCCTCGACGAGCTGTGCATCAACACGATCCGCACGCTGTCGATGGATGCGGTCCAGAAGGCCAACTCGGGCCACCCGGGCACTCCGATGGCGCTCGCGCCGGTGGCCTACCTGCTCTACACGCGTGTCATGCGCCACTCGCCGGAGCACCCCGATTGGCCCGCGCGCGACCGCTTCGTGCTCTCGGCGGGCCACGCGTCGATGCTCCTGTACTCGATCCTGCACCTCACCGGGTACGGCGTCTCGCTCGACGACATCAAGAACTTCCGCCAGCTCGGCTCCCCGTGCGCGGGGCATCCGGAATACGGCCACGCGCCCGGGATCGAGACCACCACCGGGCCGCTCGGCCAGGGGATCTCGACCGCCGTCGGCCTCGCGCTCGGCGAGCGCATGATGGCCGCCCGCTTCGGCGAGGACATGGTCGGCCACTTCACGTACGTGATCGCGTCCGACGGTGACCTCGAGGAGGGGATCGCGTCGGAGGCGAGCTCGCTCGGCGGCCATCTCGGCCTCGGCCGCCTGATCGTCTTCTACGACGACAACCACATCTCGATCGAGGGCGACACCGCGCTCGCCTTCTCCGAGGACGTCGGCAAGCGCTACGAGGCGTACGGCTGGCACGTCCAGAACCTCGGCGAGGACCTGGAGCTCGACACGATGGAGGCGGCCGTCGAGACCGCCCAGCGCGAGACCGGCCGCCCGAGCATGATCATCCTCCGCACGCACATCGCGCCCGGCTCGCCGAACAAGCAGGACACGCACGAGGCGCACGGCGCGCCGCTCGGCGACGAGGAGATCCGCCTCACCAAGCAGGTCTACAACTGGCCCAGCGAGGAGCCGTTCTTCATCCCGGACGACGCGCTCGCGCACTTCCGCGAGGCGGTTGACCGCGGGCGCGACCTGTACGGCAAGTGGCAGGAGCGCTTCGACGCGGCCGAGCAGCGCGAGGAGCTCCAGCGCGTGCTCGATCGCCGGCTGCCGGAGGGCTGGGACGCCGACGTGCCCAAGAAGGGCCCCGACGCTGGCATGATCGCCACCCGCAAGGCCTCCAACGAGGTGATCCAGTGGGCCGCCGGGCAGGTGCCCGAGATGATCGGCGGCTCAGCCGACCTGGCGCCGTCGACGCTGACGCTGATCAACGGCGGCGGCGACGTGGAGGCGGGCGACTACGCCGCGCGCAACTTCCACTTCGGCATCCGCGAGCACGCGATGGGCGCGGTCGTCAACGGCCTCGTGCTGCAGGGATTTCGCGCCTTCGGTGCCGGCTTCCTGATCTTCAGCGACTACATGAAGGGCTCGATCCGGCTCGCCGCGATCATGGGCATCCCGTCGACGTTCGTGTTCACGCACGATTCGATCGGCCTCGGCGAGGACGGCCCGACGCACCAGCCGATCGAGCAGCTCGCGACGCTGCGGGCGACGCCGAACATCGACGTCGTGCGCCCGGCGGGCTTCAACGAGACCGGGCTCGCGTGGCGACACGCGCTGCGCCAGACCGACCGCCCGACCGTGCTCGCGCTCTCGCGTCAGGGCCTCCCGGTGTGGGACCCGGCCGGCGTGCCGGACGATGCGATCGAGCGTGGCGCCTACGTGCTGCGCGAGAGCGAGGGCGAGCCGGAGCTGATCCTGATGGGCACCGGCTCGGAGGTCCACATCGCCGACGACGCCGCCAAGCTGCTGGAGGCCGACGGCGTCCGCGTGCGGCTCGTGAGCATGCCGTGCCTGGACCGCTTCGCCGAGCAGGACCAGGCGTACCGCGACAGCGTGCTGCCGCCGTCGGTGCGGGGGCGCGTGGCGGTCGAGGCGGCGAGCCCGCTCGGCTGGCACCGGTGGGTCGGCGACCACGGTGACGTGGTGGCGATGCAGGGCTTCGGCGCGTCCGCTCCGGCGAAGGCGCTGTACGAGCACTTCGGGTTCAGCGGAGCGGCGGTCGCGGACCGTGCGCGCGCCGTTCTGGAAAGGACGAGGACATGAGCGTCAGTCCGCAGGTCAACGAGCGGCTCGCCGCGCTGACGGAGGCCGGGACCAGCGTGTGGCTGGACCAGATCCGCCGCGGCATGATCGAGGACGGCGAGCTCGGGCGCCTGGTCGAAGAGGACTCGCTGCGCGGGGTCACCTCGAACCCGGCGATCTTCGAGAAGGCGATCCTCGGCTCGCCCGACTACGACGAGGATCTCGCCGCCGCCGCCCGCGAAGGGCTGTCCGCGCGCGAGGTCTACCGCCGGCTGGCCGTCCGCGACGTGCAGCTTGCCGCCGACGTGCTGCGCCCGGTCTACGACGAGACCGGCGGCTACGACGGCTACGTCTCGCTCGAGGTCGCGCCGCGCCTGGCGCACGACACCGAGGGCACGCTCGAGCAGGCGCGGATGTACTGGGGCCTGGTCGACCGTCCGAACGTGATGATCAAGATCCCCGCCACCGAGGAGGGGATCCCGGCGATCGAACAGGCGCTGTACGAGGGCATGAACGTCAACGTCACGCTGCTGTTCGCCGTGTCGTACTACGAGCGCGTGATGGACGCCTTCATCAACGCCAACGAGCGCCGCCTGGCCGAGGGCAAGCCGCTCGACCGCCACTCGGTCGCCTCGTTCTTCGTCTCGCGCGTCGACAGCGAGGTGGACAAGCGGCTCGAGGCGATCTCCCGCAACGACCTCGCCGGCCGCGCCGGGCTCGCCAACGCCCGCGCCGCCTACCGCGCGTTCCAGCGCGTCTTCGGAGGCGACCGCTTCACCGCCTTGCGCGAGGCCGGCGCGCCCGTCCAGCGGCCGCTGTGGGCGTCCACCGGCGTCAAGAACCCCGCGTATCCCGAGACGATGTACGTCTACGGCCTCGTCGGGCCCGACACGGTCAACACGATGCCGCTGCCGACGCTGACCGCGGCCGCACGCGAGGGCGAGGTCACCGGCGCGACGGCGGCAGATGACCCGACGGGCGACCTCGATGCCCTGCGCGCCGCCGGCATCGACCTCGACGACGTCACCGAGCAGCTCCTGCGCGACGGCATCGACGCGTTCGTGGTGCCGATGAACAAGCTGCTCGACGGCATCGAGTCCAAGCGCGAGGCGATCGTCACCGGGCGCCCCGAGACGATCGAGGCCGACCTGCCGGCCGCGCTCGAGCAGGCGGTCGCCGGCCGCCTGCGGCGCGCGCTGGACGACGACGTCGTGCACCGGATCTGGCACCGCGACGCCACCCTCTGGGGCCCCGCCGGGCACGCCCGAGATCACCGACCGGCTCGGCTGGCTCGACATCTCCGAGAAGATGCTCGAGAACGTCGACGAGCTGGAGGCGTTCGCCGCGGAGGTTCGCGCCGCCGGCTTCACCGACGCCGTGCTGCTGGGGATGGGCGGCTCGAGCCTCGCGCCCGAGGTGTTCCGGCGCTCGTGCGCCGGAGCCCGCGATGCGCCTGCACGTGCTCGACTCGACGCACCCGGACCAGATCGCGGCGACGGCCGACGCGATCGACCTCGACAAGACCGCTGTTCATCGTCTCCTCCAAGTCCGGCGGCACGATCGAGACGATGTCGCAGTTCAAGTTCTTCCACGAGCGCCAGGGCGACGGTGCGCACTTCGTGGCGGTCACCGACCCGGGCACTTCGCTCGCCGAGCTCGGCCGCCGAGAACGGCTTCCGGCGCGTGTTCGAGAACGACCCCGAGATCGGCGGGCGCTACTCGGCGCTGTCGCTACTTCGGGCTCGTGCCGGCCGCGCTGCTCGGCGTCGACATCGGCGCGGTGCTCGAGGCCGCGGAGGTCGCGATCCAGAACTGCCAGCATGAAGGAGGGCAACTCCGGCCTGTGGCTCGGGATCGCGCTCGGCGAGCTGGCACTGCCACGGCCGCGACAAGCTGACGTTCGTGGTCGACGAGCCGCTGTCCGTCGTTCGGCCTGTGGGCCGAGCAGCTCGTCGCCGAGTCGACCGGCAAGCACGGCCGCGGCATCCTGCCGATCGCCGACGAGCCGGCGGTCGATCCGGACGCGTACGGGCAGGACCGCGTGTTCCTGCACATCGCCAGCGGCGACGAGCGCAACGCCGAGCACAGTCGCCGCGCTGCGCAAGGCCGGCCACCCGACGATCACCGTCCACGCCGAGGGCCCGACCGACCTCGGGCGGATCTTCTTCTTCTCCGAGTTCGCCACCGCGGTGGCCGGCTGGGTGCTGGAGCATCAACCCGTTCGACCAGCCGAACGTGCAGGAGGCCAAGGACAACACGAGCCGGGTGCTCAACGAGGGCGCGCCGAACCTCGATCCGGGCCGCCTCGACGAGATGCTGGCCGGCCTCGCGCCGCCGCGCTACCTGGCGATCATGGCCTACGTGCCCTACAGCGAGGAGACCGACGCCGCGGTTGCGCGCCTGCGCGCGAAGCTGATCACGGAGCACGGCGTGGCGACGACGTTCGGCTACGGCCCGCGCTACCTGCACTCCACGGGCCAGTTCCACAAGGGCGGACCGCCGACCGGCGCGTTCGTCGAGATCGTCGACGAGCCGCAGGCCGACCTGCCGGTGCCGGGCGAGCCATTCACGTTCGGCCAGCTGATCCGTGCGCAGGCCGACGGCGACCTGCAGACGCTGCGCTCGCACGGGCTGGACGCCGTGCGGACCGGGAAGGAGATCCTCTGATGCAACTCGGCTTCGTGGGCCTGGGGAAGATGGGCGGCAACATGGTCCATCGCATCCACCGCGACTCGGACAACCAGGTCGTCGCGTTCGACCACCACGCGGAGGCGATCAGCACCGCCGAGGGGTTCGGCGCCACCGGCGCGTCGTCGCTCGAGGATCTCGTGGCGAAGCTCGAGAAGCCGCGCACGATCTGGCTGATGGTGCCCGCCGGCGACCCGACCGAGCAGACCGTCAACACGCTCGCCGACCTGATCGACGAGGGCGACACGATCGTCGACGGCGGCAACACGAACTGGCACGACGACGTGCGCCGCGCCGCCGCGCTGGACGAGCGCGGCATCCACTACGTCGACGTCGGCACCTCCGGCGGCGTCTGGGGCCTCGAGGTCGGCTACTGCATGATGGTCGGCGGCCACCAGGAGAGCGTGGATCGCCTCGCGCCGATCCTCGACGTGCTCGCCCCGCCGGACGGCTGGCGCCGGTTCGGTGACGCCGGCGCGGGCCACTTCGTGAAGATGGTCCACAACGGGGTTGAGTACGGGATGATGCAGGCCTACGCCGAGGGCTTCGACCTGATGCACAAGTCGAAGTTCGACGTCGACCTCAAGGAGGTCGCGGGCCTCTGGCAGCGCGGCTCGGTGGTGCGCTCGTGGCTCTGCGAGCTGGCCGAGAAGGCGTTCGCCGAGGAGGGCAACGACCTCGCGGCGCTCAAGGGCCACGTCAGCGACTCCGGCGAGGGCCGCTGGACGATCATCGACGCGATCGACCACGACGTGCCGACGCCGGTGATCACCGCCGCGCTGTACGCCCGCTTCTACTCGCGCGGCGAAGGCGAGTACACCCACAAGGTGCTCGCCGCGCTGCGCAACCAGTTCGGGGGCCACGCGGTCGAGCGACAGGGATGATGGCCGCCACCACGACCGAGAACCCGCTGACGGAGGGCCTCGAGCGGCTCCCCGTACCGCCGACCACGCTGGTGATCTTCGGCGCGACCGGCGACCTCGCTCGGCGCAAGCTGCTGCCCGCGCTCTACAACCTCGCGCACGAGGGCGCGCTGCCCGCGCGCTTCAACCTGGTCGGCGTCTCGCGCCGCGACCAGACCGACGACGAGTTCCGCAGCCAGGCGCGCGAGGCGATCGCGCAGTTCTCGCGCCGCAAGCCGGACGAGCAGCTGCTCGACGGCCTCGTGTCGCGCGGATGCGCTACCTCGGGATCCCGTTCGACGACACTCCCGGCTACGCGAAGCTGGGCGAGACGCTGGACGCGCTCGACGAGGAGACGGGCGAGCCGCTCGACCGCGTCTACTACCTCTCGACCGCGCCGGAGTTCTTCGGCGTCATCACCGAGGCGCTCAGGGAGAACGGCCTGCACCACCACGAGCACGCCGAGGTGCGCGCGGTGATCGAGAAGCCGTTCGGCACCGACCTCGAGTCGGCGCGCGCGCTGCAGGAGGTCGTGCACTCGGTCTTCCGCGAGCGCCAGGTCTTCCGCATCGATCACTACCTGGGCAAGGAGACCGTCCAGAACGTGATGGCGTTCCGGTTCGCGAACTACATGTTCGAGCCGGTCTGGAACCGCAACTACATCGACCACATCCAGATCACCGCGGCCGAGGACATCGGGCATCGGCACGCGCGCGGGCTACTACGACTCCGCGGGCGCGCTGCGCGACCTCGTGCAGAACCACATGCTCCAGCTGCTGACGCTGGTCTGCATGGAGCCGCCGACCACGTTCGAGGCCAACAAGGTGCGCGACGAGAAGGTCAAGGTGCTGCAGGCGATCGAGCCGCCGACGCCCGAGCAGGTCGCCGACATGACCGTGCGCGCGCGCTACACGGCCGGCGTCGTCGGCGGCGAGGAGGTGCCCGGCTACCTCGAGGAGGAGGGCGTGCCGGAGGACTCGAACACCGAGACCTACGCCGCGCTGCAAGCTCGAGGTGCACAACTGGCGCTGGGCGGGCGTCCCGATCGTCCTGCGCACCGGCAAGCGGCTGGCGCGCAAGGTGACCGAGATCGCGGTCCAGCTCAAGCCGGTCCCGCACATGGCGTTCCAGTCCAAGGGCTCGGTCGGCGTGCAGCCGAACCAGCTGATCCTCACGATGCAGCCGAACGAGGGCGTCTCGCTGTCGCTGGGCGCGAAGATCCCGGGCTCGAGCATGCGGATCCGGCCGGTGAACATGGAGTTCCTCTACGGCACGTCGTTCATGTCGCAGTCGCCCGAGGCCTACGAGCGGCTGATCCTCGACGCGATGCGCGGCGACGCGACGCTGTTCACGCGCAACGACGAGGTCGACGCGCAGTGGTCGATCATCGACCCGATCCTGCAGACGTGGGCGTCCGGCAGCCCGCCGCTGGCCGAGTACGAGGCGGGCACGCCCGGCCCCGCCGAGGCGGAGGAGCTGATCGGCGAGGGCCGGCACTGGAGAGCGTTGTAGTGGACGAAGTCTGGTCCGAGCGGGACACGACGCCGGCGCGGATCGAGGCCGCGCTGCGCGAGATCGTCACCGAGCACCACCACTCCGACCATCCGTTCGTACCCGCGCGGGTGCTGAACGTCGTGGTGGTCGTCGACGGCGAGTTCCGCGGCGAGATCGAGAACCGGCTCGAGCGCGTCGGCCGCTACCACCCGTCGCGGCTCGTGCTGTGCGCGGTCGAGCCGGGGCGGAAGACGATCGACGCGTGGGCCGGGGTCGGGACCGAGGACGCCGAGCCGACGCCGGGGCACATCGCGGTCGCGCGCGAGCGCGTGGAGATCGAGATCGGCGAGCGCCACCTGTCCAAGCTCGACACGATCGTCGACCCGCTGCTCGTCTCCGACCTGGCGACGATGGTGTGGGCGCCGCACGGCCACTCGCAGGCGCTCGACTCGCTGCGGCGGCTCGCGCAGATCGTGCTCGTCGACAGCCAGGACGAGCCCGACGTGTCGCGCGGCGTTGCGGCGCTCGGACGAGCTTGCCGGCTACGCCTACGTCGTCGACCTCGCGTGGCTGCGCTCGACGCCGTGGCGCGAGCGCGTGGCCGCCGCGTTCGACCCGCCGGCGCTGCGCGCGGCGCTCGCCGGCGTGTCCGGCGTGACCGTCCGCCACCGCCACGACTCGCTGCGCCGCCGCGCTGCTGTTCTGCGGCTGGCTGGCGTCGCGCCTGGGCTGGAAGGCGGAGTCGCTGGCCAGTCGCGGCGACGCGCTGACCGGCCACGCGCGCGGGCGCCGCGCAGGAGGTCCGGATCAACCTCGACGCCGGTCGATCAGGACTCGCCCGGCCTCGCCGGGGTGACGATCGAGATCGCGTCGGGCGAGGCGATCTCGCTCGACCGCGCGCCGGGCGGCCTGCGGGCGGTGCGCCGTGCCCGCGACGGCAGCGAGCAGACCTGGACCGTGCTGGGCGCCTCGCGCGGCGAGGGCGGCATCCTCGGCGAGGGCGTCCGGCAGGCGCTGCTGCGCGATCCGACCTACCGGCCCGCGCTGTCGAGCGCGCAGCTGATGGTCTCGTAATGGACATCACGCGTCCTGGACGACCCCGCCGAGGCGGTGGCGGACCTGATCGTGCAAGCCGCCGCGAGCGGCGGCCAGATCGTGCTGACGGGCGGCTCATCCCCGAAGCGCGCGTACGAGATCGCCGCGGCGCGCGACACCGACTGGAGCGGCGCGACCGTCTGGTTCAGCGACGAGCGCTGCGTGCCGCCCGACCACGAGTTTTCGAACTTCGCGATGGCCAACGCCGCGCTGCTGTCGCGCCTGAGCGGCGCCGCCGCACGTCGAGCGGATGCAGGGCGAGCTCGGCCCCGAGGCCGGCGCGGACGCATACGAGGCGGCGATCCGCGAGCGGCTCGGCGGCGAGCCGCGCTGGGACCTCGAGCTGCTCGGCCTCGGGCCGGACGCGCACGTCGCGTCGCTGTTCCCGACGAGGCCGGAGAAGGCCGCGGTCGACCGGCTCGTGGTCGGCGTGCCGGAGGCCGGGATGGAGCCGCTGGTGCCGCGCATCTCGCTCACGCTGCCGGCGCTCAACGCGGCGCGCCACGTCGTGTTCCTCGTCACCGGCGCGGAGAAGGCCGAGGCCCTGCGGCGGGCGTTCGGCGATCCGCCGGACCCGAGCTCGCCGGCCGCCCACGTGCGCCCGCCCGCCGGTGAGCTGACGCTGTTCCTGGACCCTCCCGCGGCGGCGTCCTGGTGAGCGGCCAGTTCATCGGGATCGACGTCGGAGGCACCAAGATCGCGTGCGCGACGCTCCAGGCGGGCGAGCTCAGCGAGTCGCACCTGCAGCACACCGACCTCGGCAGCCAGGAGGGCCTGGTCGGGCAGTTGATCGGCGCGATCGAGGCGGCGCGCACGCCGGAGACGCGGGCGGTCGGGATCGGCGTCCCGTCGCTGATCGAGTTCGCCACCGGCCGGATCCGCTCGAGCGTGAACATCCCGCTCAAGGACGTTCCGCTGCGCGAGCTGATGACCGAGCGCGTCGGCCTGCCCGTGTACGTCGAGAACGACGCGTCGTGCGCCGCGCTCGCGGAGGCGTTCCGCGACGGCCACATCGCCGTCCACCACCTCGTGATGTTCACGATCGGCACCGGCGTCGGCGGCGGTCTCGTGCTCAACGGCCGGCTCTACCGCGGCGCGACCGGCACCGCGTCGGAGGTCGGGCACACGGTGATCGGCCTCGACCTGACCGACGGCGCGCCGGAGCACAACGGCGTGTTCCCGCAGGCCGGCTCGCTCGAGGTGCTCGCCTCCGGCCGCGCGCTCGACCAGCTCGCGGAGGACGCGGCGCGCGCCGACGCCAACTCGTTCCTCGGCAAGCGACTGACCCGCGACGGCGGGGTGACCGGCCACGACGCCGTCGACGGCGCCCGTGAGGGCGACGAGGCGTCGGTCCGCTGCCTGCGGATCCTCGGCGAGCGGCTCGGGATCGGGATCGCGAACGCGATCACGATGTTCGACCCGCTCGAGGTCGTGATCGGCGGCGGCGTGTCCGCCGCCGGTGAGCTGCTGCTCGGCCCGGCGCGCGAGGTGGCATGGAAGTACGCCGTGCCCGGCGCCGGCTCGCAGTGCGAGATCCGGCTCGCGCGCCACGGGCCACGTGCGGGCGTGCTCGGCGCGGCGCTGCTCGCCGCCCAGGAGTACGCGGAAGAGACCGGCGCCAAGATGGAGGAGGCGGTGGAGGGCCGATGAAGATCGCATGCGCGTTCGACCATGCCGGGTTCCCGCTGAAAGGGCTCGTGCTCGAGGTGGTGGGCGAGCTCGGGCACGAGGCGGTCGACCTCGGCACGAACTCGACCGACCCGGTCGACTACCCGGACATCGCGCGCGCCGCCGCGGAGGCGGTCCGCACCGACCAGGCCACGCGCGCGGTCGTCGTGTGCGGCTCCGGCGCCGGCGTGGCGGTGGCCGCCTGCAAGGTGCCGGGCATCCGCGCCGCGTGCGCGCACGACACGTACACCGCGCACCAGTGCGTCGAGCACGACGACTGCAACGTGCTCTGCCTCGGCGCGCGCGTGATCGGCCCGGCGCTGGCCGCCGACGTGATCCGCGCGTTCCTCGGGGCGCAGTTCACGGGCGAGGCGCGCCACGTGCGGCGGCTGGGCAAGATCCGCGAGATCGAGCGCGAGTTCGCGGCCGACTGATGGCGAAGGCGGTCGACCTCGAGCAGGCCTACCTGCCGATCGCCGAGCACGGCCTCGTCGGCGACCTGCACACCGTCGCGCTCGTCGGCACGACCGGCACGATCGACTGGTACTGCTGCCCCGCGTTCGATGCGCCGAGCGTGTTCGGCTCGATCCTCGACGCCAAGGAGGGCGGCTTCTACGCGCTCCGGCCCCAGGGCGATGACTGGAGCTCGCGGCAGCTGTATTTCCCCGATACGAACATCCTGATCACGCGCTTCTTCACGTCCGACGGCGTCGGCGAGGTGCAGGACTTCATGCCGATCGAGTCGGCGGACAAGGGCATGCACCGGCATCGGCTGATCCGGCGGGTCGTCGCCGTGCGCGGCGAGATGCGGTTCGTGATCGAGGTGCAGCCGCGGTTCGACTACGGGCGCGCTGAGCACGAGGTCGAGATGCACCCGCACGGGGTGCTGTTCCGTTCCCCGGTGCTGACGCTGGCTCTGGAGGGCGCGATCGCGAAGGCGATGGGGTCGCAGCGGCGGCTGGAGCGGATCGACGGCGGCATCCGCGCCACGTTCGACCTCGCGGCGGGCCAGTCGCAGACGTTCGTGCTCGAGCGGGTGCCGGAGGACCACATCGCGCGGCCCTATCCCGAGCACGAGACGGCCGCCTCGTTCGACGCCACGGTGAAGTACTGGCGCCGCTGGGTGTCGCAGTCCGGCTACAAGGGCCGCTGGCGGGAGATGGTGCAGCGGTCGGCGCTGACGTTGAAGCTGCTGACCTACGCCCCGACCGGCGCGCTCGTGGCGGCGCCCACGACATCCCTGCCCGAGCAGCTCGGCGGCGAGCGCAACTGGGACTACCGGTACACGTGGATCCGTGACGCCGCCTTCTCCCTCTACGCGCTCCTCCGGCTCGGGTTCACGGAGGAGGCGGCGGCGTTCATGGGCTGGCTGACCGACCGCACGCGCGAGTGGAAGGTCGGGCCGAGCGGCCCGATGCAGATCATGTACGGGATCGACGGGCGCTCCGAGCTGCCGGAGATCGAGCACCCGACGTGGTCGGGCTACCGCGACTCGGCGCCGGTGCGGATCGGCAACGCGGCGGCGGACCAGCGCCAGCTCGACATCTACGGCGAGATGATCGACTCGATCTACCTCTACAACAAGTACGGCTCGCCGATCCACCACGAGACGTGGGAGAACGTGCGCCGGATGGTCGACTGGCTGTGCGAGAACTGGGACCAGCCCGACGAGGGCATCTGGGAGACGCGCGGCGGCCAGAAGGACTTCACGTACTCGCGGCTGATGTCGTGGGTGGCGATCGAACGCGCGATCCGTATGAACCGCTCGCGCGGGCTGCCGGGCGACATCGTGCGCTGGCTCGCCGAGCGCGACCGGATCTACAACCAGATCATGAAGCGCGGCTGGAGCCCCGAGCGCAACGCGTTCGTGCAGCACTACGGGTCCGACGTGCTCGACGCCTCGATCCTGCTGATGCCGCTCGTCTTGTTCATCGCACCGACCGACCCGCACTGGCTCGCCACGCTCGGGGCGATCGGCGACGAGCTGGTGTCGGACTCGCTGGTCTACCGCTACAACATCGGGGCGTCACCGGACGGCCTGCAGGGCGACGAGGGCACGTTCTCGATCTGCACGTTCTGGTACGTCGAGGCGCTGACCCGGGCCGGCCAGCTGGACGAGGCGCGGCTGACGTTCGAGAAGATGCTCACCTACGCCAACCATCTCGGGCTCTACTCCGAGGAGATCGGCCCGACCGGCGACCAGCTCGGCAACTTCCCGCAGGCCTTCACGCACCTCGCGCTGATCAGCGCCGCGTACAACCTCAACCGCGCGCTGGGCTGAGGTTCGTAACACTTCATCCATGCGCGTGATCGAATGCAACGAATGCGGCGAGACGATCTCGGCCGCCAACGACAAGGAGCTGGCCGGCCACCTGGCCGCGCACCTGCAGTCCGAGCACGACATCGATGTCGATGATGCGGACCTCGCCGAGATGGTCGACGAGGCGTACGACGCGACGGACTCCTAAGGGCTCACAGGCAGCCGCTCGTCACTCGGCGTGAGCACGAAGTGCTCCGCCGCGGTCGCGCGGTAAAGGCGGTGGCGGGCCGGCGGGAGGACGTCCTCGCGCGTCCACGGCCGCAGGCCCTGCGCCTCACCGCGGCGGTTGAAGGTGTCGAGGCCCTCATCCCCGACCTCCTCGGCGACAGCCGACAGGTAGACGGCCGTGGCGCCGCCGACCGGAACACTCGAGTCGTAGATCACGATCCCGAGCTCGGGCCGCGCGGCGAGGTTCTGCGAGTGCCGCGCGTTCGGTCTCGAGACCCAGAAGAACTCCCGGTAGTCGTCGGTCGCGAACCAGACCGGCGTCGCCCACGGGCGACCGTCCTCGCCGGCTGTGGCCAGCGTCATGTAGCGGTTGGCATCGACGATCGCCCGCAGCTCATCGCTCATGGCGGGCAGACTACGCGCGTGGCGGGGCGGTGAGCTGGCGGACGTCGCCGGCGGCGAGCGCGGCGGCGCACAGGGCGATGACGATCAGGCCGCAGGCGAGCATCGTGGCCTGAGTCCCGAGGAGCTGCGCGGTGGGGGCGACGACCGCGAAGCCGAGCGGCATCGCGCCCGTGGTCGTGAACCAGTCCAGCGAGGTCACGCGCGAGAGCGCCTGCGGCGGGATCTCGCGACCGAGGCTGGTCTCCCACAGCGTGAACCCGTAGGCGACCGCGATGCCGGCGAGGAACTCGAGCGGGGCGATGATCGCGATGCTGCCGCCGAACGCGATGATCGGCGCCTGGCAGGCGGCGACCATGAACGCGAGCGTCGCGCCGAGCATCGGGTGGCGCGGGTAGGTGCGGAGGGCGATCGTGCTGCCGACGATCGTGCCGAGCCCGAACGCGACCGTGATCACCGCCCAGCTGGAGGCGCCGCCGAGATCGCGGTCGGCGATCACGGGGCCGAGGGCGAGCACGCAAGGCAGCGCGAGCAGGTGGTAGCTCGAGAACGCCGGCATGAACGTCCACATCCAGCGCCGCCGCCGCACCTCGTCGATCCCGCCCTTGAGGTCGGCCAGGAAGTGCTGCTCGGTGGCGGGCATGCGCTCGTGGCGGACGCGCAGCGTGGCCAGGAAGGCGGCGCTGATCACGAACGTGCCCGCATCCAGCGCGATCGCCGTGCCCGGCCCCGCGACGGCGATCAGGACGCCGGCCAGCGCCGGGCCGAGGACCATCCCGAAGTTCTGGGCGATGCCCATCAGCGCGTTGGCCTGCTGGAGGTGCTCACGGCCGGCGACCTGCGGGATCAGCCCGCCGGCGGCGGGCCGGAAGCCGGCCTCGAACGCGCCGTAGATCGCCACGAGGACGACGACGTGCCACAGCCGCGCGTTGTCCGTGAGCAGCAGCGCCGCAAGCGCGGCCTGGACGCCGGCGCGCCCGAGGTCGGACACGACCATCACGTTGCGCCGGTTCAGCCGGTCGGCCCACACGCCGGCGGCGAGGATCAGCACGGCCAGCGGCAGCGTCTGCGCGGCGAGCACGAGCCCGAGCTCGGCCGGGGTCCCGCTCAGCTCGTCCAGGACCGCGAACGCGAGCGCGACCGGGAACAGCGCGTCGCCCACCACGGACACTGCCTGGCCGGCGAACAGCAGCCTGAACGAGCGGATCGAGAGAACGGCTGGCGCTCGCACAGGCGTGGAGTATTAACTGTGAGTGTTACTCGCGCACGCCGCCGATGCGCGCGAGGCGCAGCTGCCGCATCTCGGCGACCGCCGGGAGCGTCCCGGGGGTCTCGGCCGCGGGCGCCAGCGGCCGCGCGGGGAGCGGGCGCTCCGCGTGGATATCCACCGCGTACGCGCGGCCACGCGGCCGCGCGCTCACGACCTCGTGCAGCGCGGTGCCGCGGAACACCAGCGCCGCACCGTCGTCGACCGCCCAGCCGGACGGGATCGCTCCGGAGGACACGGCGTCGAGGTAGACCGGGCGGCGGCCCGGCTCGCTGTCGTGGTGGACCGAGTTCGAGCCGGGCAGGAAGCCGAGGCCGGGCGCGACGGTCGGCGCGCCCGACGATGTCGTGACGCCCCAGCGGAACCAGCACATCGATCCTGCGCTCAGCCCGGCCAGCACCACGCCGGCGCGCCATGCGTCGCGAAGGATGTCGTCGAGCCCCTGGGCGCGCCAGATCGCCAGCAGATTGACCATCGAGCCGCCGCCCACGTAGATCGCATCCTGCGCCAGCAGGTGTTCGCGCAGCGGGATCGGCCGCCGGCCGAGGCGGAACAGGGAGACGTGCGAGGGCTCGCACAGCCGGTCGCCGAACGTCTCGTAGAACCGGCGGATCTGGTACTCGGAGTCGCCGCCCGCGGTCGGCAGCAGGCAGAGGCGCGGGCACGGCGCCTCGGCCAGCCGGAGCACCAGCTCGTCGAGCGCCGGGTCGGCGGCGGCGGTGAACCCACCGCCGCCCATCGCGAGGATCGTGGGCGGCCGCCGCCGGTTAGGCGGCAAGGGCCGGCTCCACAGGGACCGGCGTTCCCAGGAACTGCGTCGCCAGCTCGGTCTCCGTCACGTCGGCCCCGTGCGGCGCCACGTGGTACGCCCGGGCGTGCTGGCGCGAGGTCACGACGTGCGCGAGCTCCGTGCCGACGAAATGGAGCGCCGCGCCGTCGCCGGTCCCGTAGCCGGCGGGCATGCCGTCTGCGATCGCGGTGAGGAAGGCGGCGCGCCGCTCCGGCTTGTCGTCATAGTGAACCGCGTTCGAGAAGGGGAGGAATCCCATGCCCTTCACGCCCTTCGATTCACCGTGAAACGCCGTCATGCCGTGGTCGAACCAGCACAACGACCCGGCGCTCAGGCCGGTCATCACGACGCCGGCCTCCCACGCGTTGCGCAGCATGACGTCGATCCCGTGGGCGCCCCACGTGCCGAGCAGCGAGATCAGGCTCCCGCCGCCCACGTACACGAGGTCCTGCTCCAGCAGGTGGCTCGCGAGGTCGCTCGCACCGCCGTCGCGGCGGAACAGCGACACGTGCGACGGCTGGCATCGCCCCGCGGCGAACGCCCGGTAGAAGCGCACGATGTAGTGGTCGGCGTCGCCGGAGGCGGTGGGGAGGAAGCAGACGCGGGGACACGAGACGCCGGTGAGCGTGAGGGCGTGCTCGTCGAGCAGCGCGTTCCCGGCCTCCATTGAGAACCCGCCTCCGCCCATCGCGAGGATCTGACGCGGTCGCGACATGGCGGGAGCGTAGGGGCGGGAATCTCGCTGCGAGCGGATTTCCTCCTCTGGGCCAGATGATTCGGACCGGCGGTCCAGGGGCGGAGACGGGCCTCGAGCAGCGTGGAACTGGTGGGATCGGGTTGGCGAAGCTGCGAACAGCGACACTCGATGATGCGTCGATGCCACCGTCGTCGATACGAGCGGAGGTGCCAGCTGCGGTCGTTGACGCGGTGTTTCGGGTGCCGGCACCGTCAACTGCGGCTGGGTAGGGAGGGTGGGACCGCTTCGCGCGGTGCCACGACGATCGCGTCGCGGTGGTGAGAGATCCGATCTCTTCCGTCGTAACACGCCGCGGCGCAGCCGAGCGTCGAGTTCGTCGGCCTGAGCCCGACGAACTCGACGGTCGCACTTCGCCCAGAGCCTACCTGCTCGCCTACCCAGCGCAGTTGACGTTCGCCGGCACGACACGCCGCCGGAGGGCGTATTCTCATATGCATGAGTCACGCATATAACCCGCGTGACGCGAACCTGCTCGGTGCGCTTGGCCTGGCCGTCGCCGATCGGCTCGCCGGCGACTCGGCCGCGGAGGCGCTCGTGGCGCTCAATGGGCGGCGCGCGGGGAGCACGATCGAGGCGCTATCCCGCGCCACAGGCCTGACACACTCCGGGACGGTCCGGCTGATCGACCGGCTGGCGGGCGGCGGTCTGGTCGAGCGCCGGCGCGGAGCCGACCAGCGGTCAGTAGCGGTGTACCTCACCCCGTCCGGCCGGCGCGCGGCACGCGGGGTGCTTGCCGAACGCGACGGTGCGATGCAGTCGATGCTCGCTTTGTTGACCGACGATCAACGTTCGGTGCTGACCGCCGTTGCAGAGC
This sequence comes from uncultured Solirubrobacteraceae bacterium, assembly GCA_963792385.1. Taxonomy (GTDB): domain Bacteria; phylum Actinomycetota; class Thermoleophilia; order Solirubrobacterales; family Solirubrobacteraceae; genus DASSUW01. Next base: position 231,069 of record CAWBVZ010000012.1, read on the forward strand.
GGATGCTCGGCGAGCTCGGCGCTGTGCCCGAGGCCGAGCGGCGGCTGTGCCGGCTGTGCGATCTCGAGTCTTGCGGCCGCTCGCGCGGAACCTGTCCAGTCGTCCCACGATCGCGATCGAGCACGCAAGAGATACAAAGACAGAACGACAGTTCAGGGACTGAAAGCGATCCTGCCGAGGGCTCGACCGGCTCCGACTTCTCGAAGACGTGAATTCGAAGACGAACCCTACAGTTGAACCTGAGGTATGGACGCTTGGCGCCTTGCATGTCGCCTGCGCGGCTCCGCTGGTCCTCTTGGCAATCTGGTTCGGCCTCATCGACTCGCCTGCGCTGGACGAGGGCCGGTGCGCCTCGTGTGGCGTAGAGGGATATGTGGTCGCCGCCCACCTCCCCGCTGCCATCTGGCTGGCGGCGGTCGTCGCATACGCCGCCGCCGCCCGCCGGGGAATGCGCGAAGGGATCCTCGCGCCTGGCCCGGTCACCTTCCGAGCGCTAGCCGCCGTCGCCGTGTTCACGGCGGTGAGCTTGGCCTGGCCCGCGCTGTTCAAGATCCCGGCGGCGGTCGCCCTGGTGGCGTCGCTGCTGCTTATCCCGGTCGCGGGGATCGCTTGGATTGTGGAGGCGGCGCGTCTGTGGCGCCGGCCGCCTCAGGTCCCCGCTGACACCGAAGGCCACCTGACGATCGTGCTGGCGCAGGCGTGGGTGTGCTTGGTCGTCCTGCTGCCCGCGATATACGCCTGGGTCTGGCTCGACCGGGTCGACTGGCTCGTCTTCTAGGACAGCGTCAGAGTGCTGTCCGGTAACACGCGGGTGCCTTGATGGCCCGGCAATAGCGCGCTTGGCTGCCCCGCTTCATGCCCGCGACCTCCCTCTCACGCGCCCAACGGCGTCGCCGCCGCGCCGCGGCGCTGGTGGGGCTCGGCGTCGCCGTGGCCGTGGCTGCGGTGCTCGCACTGGTCGTCGCGGGTGCGGGTGGCAAGCCCGAGCCGGACGAGGCCGCCGGGCGGTTCGTGGCCGCGTGGAGTCGCGGCGACGACGCGGCTGCAGCGCGCGTGACCGACCACCCGCCGGCGGCCACCAGCGACCTCGCCGCGAATCGGCGTGGGCTCGACGGAGCGACGGTGACCGCCCGTGTGGTGGGCGTCGACGAGGAAGACGACGCCGCGACCGCGCGGATCGCCGTGACGTGGGAGGTCCCGGGCATCGGCGGCTTCGCCTATCGCTCGGCGGCCCGGCTCCGCCGCGGCGAAGACGACGCATGGACGATCGCGTGGACCCCGAAGGTGATCCACCCGCAGTTGAGTCGCACGCGCCGGCTCGGTACGACCCGCGAAGCGGCCTCGCGCGGGAACATCCTCGACCGCGACGGCGCCGCGATCGTCCGCGCGCGCACCGTGTACCGCGTCGGCCTCCAGCGCGACAAGGTGCGCGACGTCGATGCCTCCGTCGCGGCGCTTGGCGCGGTGGTCGACGTGAACACGCGGGCGCTCACCCGGGCGGTCCGCGGGGCCGGGCCGAAGCAGTTCGTCGAGGCGATCACGCTCCGCGAAGGCGACTACCGGCGGGTGGAGGATGCGCTCGACGCCGTGCCTGCCGTCCTCGCCGTGCAGACGGAGGCTCCGCTGGCGGAGAGCCGCGGCTTCGCCGGCGCGCTGCTCGGCGGCGTCGGTCCCGTCACGGCGGAGCAGCTCAAGCGGCTGGGCGACACGCGCGGCCCCGGAGACCAGGTCGGCCAGTCGGGCCTGCAGGCCCGCTATGAAGAGCGCCTCGGCGGCACCGCGGCGCGGGCGATCGTGATCCGCGAGGACGGCGTCCCGGTCGAGACGCTCTCCAGGCAGGCGGGCCGTCCGGGCCGTCCGCTTCGCACCACGCTCAGCGCCGAGGTCCAGCAGGCCGCCGAGGAGGCGCTCGGCGACCGCAAGGACGAGGCGGCCGTCGTCGCCGTCGAGGCATCGACCGGCGACATTCTCGCCGTCGCCAACCGCCCGGTCGACTCCAGCTACGACCGCGCCCTGGAAGGCCGCTATCCGCCCGGCTCCACCTTCAAGGTCATCACCACGGCGGCGCTCCTGCGCGACGGCCTGAGCCCGACCGAGACGGTCGACTGCCCGCGCACGATCACTGTCGGCGGCCGCTCCTTCAAGAACTTCGAGGGGAGCGCCCAGGGCGCCGTGCCGTTCGCGCAGGACTTCGCGCAGTCGTGCAACACCGCGTTCGTCTCACTGACCGAGCGCCTCGCGCCGGACGCCCTGCACGACGCCGCGCGCGCGTTCGGCCTCGGCGAGCCCTTCAAGCTCGGCATGCCCGCCCCCGAGGCGCAGGTGCCGCCCGGAAGCGACCTCGTCGCCCGCGCCGCGACCATGATCGGGCAGGACAAGATCCTGGCCAGCCCGCTGGCGATGGCCGGTGTCGCCGGCACGCTTGCCGCCGGCCGCTGGCACGCTCCCCGCCTGCTCGCCCAGGACGGGCACACCGCCGGCCCGCGGCTCGCCGGCAGCGAGCGCGACACGCTCCGCGCGCTCACCCGCGACGTCGTCACCCAGGGCACCGGCACTGCGCTCGCGAGCACGCCGGGCGAAGTCCACGGCAAGAGCGGCACCGCCGAGTACGGCGGCGGCGACCCTCCGCCCACACACGCGTGGTTCATCGCCTACCGCGGCGACGTGGCGCTCGCCGTGCTGGTGGAGAACGGCCGCTCCGGCGGCACCGTGGCGGCCCCGGTGGCGGCGGACTTCTTCGCCGCCTGCGATCGCCGCAACGCCTGTTAGCGCAGGCGCGCCGTGACCTCGATCTCGATCCGCACCCGCGGATCGAGGAGGCCGCACTCCATCATCGTCGCCGCGGGCCGGACGTCGCCGAATGCACGCTGCAGCACCGGCCAGCAGGGCTCGAAGTCGGCTCGATCGGGGAGCAGATAGCGCACACGCACGACGTCTGCGAACGAGCAACCCGCCTGCTCGAGCGCGGCGCCGATGTTCGCCACGACCTGCTCGGCCTGCTCGACGACGTCGCCGGAGATGGTCATCGTCGCGTAGTCGAAGCCGGTGGTGCCGGACACGAACACCCAGTGGCCGTCGACCACCGCACGCGAGTAGCCGATCAGCGCCTCGAACGTCGACCCGGACGAGATCAGCCGGCGCTCGGTCACGAGCGCAACCGTACGACGTCGGCGGTTGCACAGGTCGCGAGCGCGCGCATGACGTCGTCGTCCGGCACGCCGCGCAGCCGCGGGTGGTCGAGGTCGACCGTCACCCTGCCGGCGTCGGCCAGCCCGAGGCTCGCCGCCCCGTTCCGGGTCAGCGCCCCCCACAAGTCGCCCACGGCGGCGAGCAGCGCATGGCGGGTGCGGCGCTCGCGGCGGGCGCCGGTCTCCAGCTCGCGCACCTCCTCGAACGGGTCGACGACGACGTTGCTGTCGCTCCCGATCGCCAGCCGCACGCTGGCGTCGCGGTAGACGAGCGCCGGGAAGTGGCCGTCGCCGAGGTTGCCCTCGGTCGTCGGGCACGTCGCCACGATCGCGTCGCTCGCGACCAGCATGCCGACGTCGCGTGGGGTGATGTGGATCGCGTGCACGATCGTCGTCCGGTCGGAGAGGAACCCGGTCCGCTCCAGCAGCTCGATCGGCGAGCAGCCGTGCTCGGCCCGGCACTCCTCCAGCTCCCTTGGCTGCTCATGGGCGTGGATGTGGCGCACGAGGCCGTGCGCCTCGGCGTACGCGGCGATCTCGCGCAGCCAATCCGCCGGCACGGCGCGCACGCTGTGCGCGGCGACACCGACGTTGAAGCCCGCGAGCCGGAGTGCGTCCACGCGCCCGAGATAGGCGTCCACGGATGCGTCGCGGAAGCGCGGATGCCCGCCCCGGTGGTAGGCGGCGGGGAGCAGGACGATCCGCAGCCCGGCGGCGGCCGCTGCCTCGGAGACCGCGATCGCCATCGCGTTGGCGTCCTCGTACGGCTCGCCGTCGGGCCGATGGTGGACGTAGTGGAACTCGCCCACGGCGCCGTATCCGGCCGTGGCCATCTCCCGATAGACCCGGCCCGCCACCTCGCGCATCGACGCCGGGTCGAGCGCGCCGGCGAGCCCGTACATCGCCTCGCGCCAGCTCCAGAAGTCGTCGTCGGGCCGGTCGCTGCGCTCTCCGACCCCGCGCAGGTCGCGCTGGAACGCGTGCGAGTGCACGTTCGCCATCGCCGGGATCTCCAGCGGCCGCGTCATGCGAGCTCCTGGGCGGCCGCGAGCAGCGCGTTCGCCGCCACCGCCGCGTCCGCGAGCGAGACCTCCTCCTCGGGCGAGTGGCTGACGCCGGTCTCGTTGCGCACCAGCACCATGCCCGCGGGCCGCTGCGCCGCGATCACGCCCGCGTCGTGGCCGGCGTAACAGACCAGCCGTGGCGCGCCCGGCGGCAGCCCGCGCGCCAGCGCGTCGCGCACGTCGGCCGGGAACTCGGTGCCGGCCGACCATGCCGCCGTGCGCAGGTCGAGTCCGACGCCCGCGTCCTCGGCGACCTGCCGCGCCTCGCCTTCGACGGCCGCGCGCCACGACTCGACCGCCTCGGCCTCCGGCGCGCGCGCGTCGAGCCACAGCCGCGCACGGGCGGGGACCGTGGTCGGCGCGTTCGGCTCGACCTCCAGCCGCGCCGCGGTGAACACCATGCCGAGCCGCTGCGCGGCCTCAGTGTCGGCGCGCACGATCACCCGCGCGGCGGCGGCGAGCGCGTCGTGGCGCTCCTCGCGCGGGGTCGTGCCGGCGTGGTCGGCGCGGCCCTCGAGCTCGACCTGCAGGCGCAGCCGCGCGGCCAGTCGCGTGACCACGCCGGCCGAGCGGTGGGCGGCCGCGACGTCGCGCGTCTGATCGACGTGCAGCTCGAGGAAACCGCGCAGCCGCTCCAGCCACTGCGGCGCGTCCGCCAGCCCGGCCGCGTCGACGCCGGCGTCCGCCATCGCGTCCGCGAGCGCGATCCCGTGGTCGTCCACGCGCTCGACCGCGTCGTCGATATCCAGCCGCCCGACCAGTGCCCGCGAGCCGAACGTCGGCGTGTTGAAGCGCGCGCCCTCCTCGTCCGCGAACGAGATCACGGCGAGCGGCACGCTCGACCGCTCGGCCACGGCGAACGCGGCGGCGACGCCGAGCGCGCCGTCGAACCGGCCGCCGCTGCGCACGCTGTCGAGATGCGAGCCGGCCGCCCACCACGGTCCCGGGGCGTCCGGGCAGGCCCACAGGTTGCCCGCGGGGTCGCGCTCCATCCGCCGCCCGATCGCCGCCGCGCGGCGCGCGAACCAGCCCGCCGCCTCCTCGTCCTCGCGCGTCCAGGCGAGCCGCGTCGTGCCATTCACGTCGTCGAAGCCGATCGGGATCAGGTCGGCGAGCAGCTCGGCGAGGTCGTCGGGCGCGATCACGGACGCTGCCACACGACCTCCCCGCCGGCGATCACCGCGCGCACCGGGTTGCGACCGAACCGGTACGGGATGTGCTCGACCGGCACGTCGAGCACCACGAGGTCGGCCTGCTTGCCCGGCTCGATCGACCCGATCCGGTCCGAGCTGCCGAGCACCCACGCGGCGTTCAGCGTGCACGCCGCCAGCGCCTCGCGCGCCGACCAGCCGTAGCGCCGGACCGCGAGCCCGATCACCACGGGGAGGGAGACCACCGGCGAGGTGCCGGGATTGCAGTCGGTGGCGAGCACGCAGATCGCGCCGGCGTCGGCCAGCGCCCGCCCGGGAGCCGTCTCCTCGGCGCCGAGGAACTCGGCGCCGGGCAGGAGCACGGCAGCGCACTCGGCGGCCGCCAGCGGCGCGATGTCGTCCGGGTGCAGGCAGGCAAGGTGGTCGACCGAGCGCGCGCCGGCGGCGAGCGCGACCGGCACCGAGCGATTCGCGTTGAACTGCTCAACGTGGGCCCGCAGCGCGACCTCCTCGCGCCGTGCGATCTCGCCCAGCCGCTCGAGGTCCTCGTTGCGGAACCCGACCGACTCGACGTAGATGTCGAGCGCGTCGACGGCCGCGTCGGTCGCCAGCCGGTCGACCTCGTCCATCCAGGCGGCGGCGTCGTACCCGGGCGGGACGGCGTGGGCGAACAGCCCGGTGACGGCGGCGGGGCGGAGCTGACGGGCGAGCGACACCAGCCGCAGCTCGCCCTCGCGCGACAACCCGTAGCCCGTCTTCGCCTCGAACGTGGTCGTGCCGTGCGCCAGCATCTCCGCCCGGATCGCGCGCGCCTGGGCGAGCACGGCCTCGTCGCTCGTCTCCGCCAGCGCCCGCGCCGACGCGACGATCCCACCGCCGCTCCGCGCGATCTCCTCGTACGGCACGCCGGTCACCTTCTGCTCGTACTCCTCCGCCCGCCAGCCGGCGAACGGCAGGTGCGTATGGCAGTCGACCAGGCCGGGGATGATCGCGCCGCCCGTCGCGTCGATCACGACGTCGGCGGCCGGGTCGTCGTCGAGCGCCGCGATCACGCTCCCCGAGAGCGTCACCGAGCCGGGTTCGAGCCGCAGGTCGCGGGGGCGGCGCAGGTAGGGGAGGCCGTCCTCGGGCGGGAGGAGGACCTGCGCCGCACCGCGGAGCGAGATCGTGCTCATGGCATCGGGATGTGCACTCCGAGCCGCTCGGCGGCGTCGAGCGCCTCCGGGTAGCCGGCATCGGCGTGGCGGATGACGCCCATTCCGGGATCGGCCAGCAACGTGCGGCGGATCCGCTCACCCGCCTCCGGCGTGCCGTCGGCCACGATCACCTGTCCCGCGTGCAGCGACTTGCCCATCCCGACGCCGCCGCCGTGGTGGAACGAGACCCAGCTCGCGCCGGTCGCGGTGTTCACGAGGGCGTTGAGAATCGGCCAGTCGGCGACCGCGTCCGAGCCGTCCCGCATCGCCTCCGTCTCGCGCTGCGGCGAGGCGACCGAGCCGGCGTCGAGGTGATCGCGCCCGATCACGATCGGGCCACGCACCTCGCCGGAAGCGACGAGCTCGTTGAAGCGCGTCCCAGCCAGGTGGCGCTCGCCGTAGCCGAGCCAGCAGATCCGCGCCGGCAGCCCCTGGAAGCGCACACGCTCCTGGGCGAGCTCGATCCAGCGCCGGATGTGGTCCTGATCGCCGAACAGGTCGAGGATCGCGGCATCGGTGACCGCGATGTCGGCCGGGTCGCCGGACAGCGCGACCCATCGGAACGGGCCCTTGCCCTCGCAGAACAGCGGCCGGATGTAGGCGGGGACGAAGCCGGGATACGAGAACGCGTCGCCGTCCCCGTGCTCGGCGGCGAGTCCGCGCAGCGCGTTGCCGTAGTCGAACGCCTCGGCACCGGCGGCGGCAAGCGCGCGGATCGCGGCCACATGGGCGAGCGCGCTGTCGCCGACGCGGCGCAGGTACTCGTCCTGATCGGCCGCGCGCAGCACGTCCGCCTGCTCGAGCGTGAGGCCCGCCGGGATGTAGCCGACGAGCGGGTCGTGGGCGCTCGTCTGGTCGGTGACGACGTCGATCTCGACGCCCCGGCGCACGAGCTCCGGGAGCACCTCGGCGGCGTTGCCGAGCAGGCCGATCGACAGCGCGCGGCCCTCGCGCCGGGCGGCGTCGAGCCGGGTCAGCGCGTCGTCGAGCGAGCCGGCGCGCTCGTCGAGGTAGGCGGTCTCGATCCGCCGCTCGATCCGGTGCAGATCGACCTCCACGCACAGCGCGCAGCCCTCGTTGAGCGTCACCGCCAGTGGCTGCGCTCCGCCCATGCCGCCCAGCCCGGCGGTCACGACCAGGCGTCCGCGCAGCGAGCCGCCGAAGCGCTGGCGCGCGAGCGCGGCGAATGTCTCGTAGGTGCCCTGGAGGATGCCCTGGGTCCCGATGTAGATCCAGGACCCGGCGGTCATCTGCCCGTACATCATCAGCCCAGCCGCGTCGAGCTCGCGGAAGTGCCGCCAGGTCGCCCATTCGGGCACGAGGTTGGAGTTCGCGATCAGCACGCGCGGCGCGTCCGGGTGCGTCTCGAACACGCCGACCGGCTTGCCGGACTGCACGAGCAGCGTCTCGCGGTCGCCGAGCCGCATCAGCTCGCGCTTGATCGCGTCCAGGCACGTCTGGTTGCGCGCCGCCTTGCCGATCCCGCCGTAGACCACGAGCTCCTCCGGCCGCTCGGCGACGTCGGGGTGCAGGTTGTTCTCCAGCATCCGCAGGGCGGCCTCCTGGACCCAGCCCTGGCAGCGCATGGTCGGCGCGGTCACATCGCGCAGGCTACGCGGCGAGCGGCGGCAACGCCGTCTGCACCCGGCTCAGTCCGCCAGCGCGAGGCCGCCCGTGCGAAGCGCGTCGGCCAGGCCCGCGAGCTCGGCGGCGAGCGAGCGGTCCTCCTCGACGCGCGCGACGTGCGCCCGCACACGCGCGGCCGCCTCCTCGAGCACCGGCGTGCTGCGCAGCGGGCGGTGGAACTCCAGTCCCTGGACGGCGCAGACGAGCTCCGTCGCGACCACATGCGCGGCGTTCTCGATCACCGTGCGCGCCTTCAGCGCGGCGGTCGCGCCCATCGAGTTGAAGTCCTCCTGGCCGGCGCTCGTCGGGATCGATCCCGCCCCCGCCGGGTGCGAGAGGATCTGGCACTCGTTCACGAGCGCGGCGGCGGCGTACTGGGCGATCATCAGGCCCGACGAGAGGCCGGGCCGCGGCGTCAGGAACGCCGGCAGGCCGGCGTAGCCGGGGGAGAGCAGCGCGTAGGTCCGGCGCTCGGAGAACGAGGCCAGCTCGCACAGCGCGAGCGCGAGATGGTCGAGCGGCAGCGACAGCGGCTGCCCGTGGAAGTTGCCGCCGGCGAGGATGTCGCCATCGTCGGGGAACACCAACGGGTTGTCCGTGATGGCGCCGAGCTCGCGCTCGAGCGCGCCCTCGATGTAGGCGAGGGCGTCGGCGACCGCGCCGAGCACCTGCGGCGCGCAGCGCAGCGTGTACGGATCCTGCACCCGGCCGCAGTCGGCGTGGCTGGCCACCACGGAGCTGCCGGCCAGGAGGGCACGCAGCCGCGCCGCGACTTGCGCCGGCCCCGGCTGGCCGCGCAGGTCGTGCAGCCGCGCGTCGAACGGCGTGGTGGAGCCCTTGAACGCCTCGAGCGAGAGCGCGACGGCGACCACGGCCGCGTCGAGCAGCCGCTGCGCGTCGCGCACGGCGAGCGCGCCGGCGGCGGCCATCAGGTGGGTGCCATTGATGATCGCCAGCCCTTCCTTGGCGGACAGGGCCACGGGCTCCAGGCCGGCTCGCGCGAGCGCCGCCCCGCCTGGGAGCGTCTCCCCGGCGATCGTCGCCTCGCCCTCGCCGATCAGCACCAGGCCGAGGTGCGCGAGCGGCGCGAGGTCGCCGGAGGAGCCGACTGAGCCCTTGCTCGGGATCACCGGCGTCACGCCGCGCTCGAGCAGCGCGAGCACGAGCTCCACCAGCTCGACGCGCACGCCGGAGTGCCCGCGCCGCAGCGAGGAAGCGAGCAGCAGCAGCATCCCGCGCACCACCTCCTCCGGCAGCGGCGCCCCGGCCCCGACGGCGTGCGAGCGCACGAGGTTGACCTGCAGCTGCGCGGCGTCCGCGGGCGCGATCCGGACGCTCTCCAGCTGCCCGAACCCGGTCGTGACGCCGTACACCGCCGTGCCGGCCTCGAGCGCGGTCTCGACCACCGCCCGTCCGGCCGCGATCCGCTCGCGGTCGGCGGCGTCCAGCGGCACCGGCGCGGCGCCGCGCGCGACGGCCTCGAGCTCCTCCAGTGACGGCACCGCCGGTGTATACCATCGGCGAGGTGAGCTCCGCCGAGACCGCCGCGGCGCCGGCGCCGCCGCACGAGGCCGATCCGCTCGTCGTCACCGGGCCGGCGCTGTCGCTGCGCTACGCGACCGCCGCGGATGCACCGCGGCTGCTCGAGCTGGGTTCCGACCCGGCGGTCACCCAATGGTTCTCGTGGGGCCCGTACAGCGCGCTCGACCAGCCGGCGGGCTACATCGCCGCGCTTCCGGCCAAGCGCGCCCACGGTGAGCTGCTCGACTTCCTCGTCGTGCACCCGGAGGAGGGTCCGGTCGGCGTCACCGGGCTGTCCGAGCTCGCCGCGCGCGATCGCCGCGCCACGGTCGGATCGTGGTTCGGCCATGCGTGGTGGGGGAGCGGCGTCAACGGCGAGTCGAAGGCGCTGATCACCGCGCTCGCGTTCCGCCGGCTCGGGATGGACCGCCTGACCGCGTGGGCGAACACGCGCAACGGGCGCTCGCAGGTCGCGCTCGAGCGGGCCGGCTTCCGCCGCGAGGGCGTGCTGCGCTCCTGGCACCGGCACGGTGACACGCTGCACGACGTCGTCGTGTTCGGCATGACGCGGTCGGAGTGGGAGCGCTCGCCGCTGGCCGCGGTGCCGGTCGAGATAGCTGGCACGCCGCCGCTCGCTTTTGTAGCTGATTGACCCCGCGAAAATTCTCCTGATGTTGGGGGAGTAAACAAGTGTCAGGACGGGAACCAAGGCGCGCAGGGTTTCTCGACCGGCACCTGCAGGGGGGTCTATTCGATGCTTCGTCACGTCCCATGGCGGGGAACATCAACGACCGCGCTCACGATCGGCTTGCTCGCTGCGGCCGCTCCCGCGAGCGTCGCCGTGACGGTGCCGCCGGCGGTGGTCGACACGGTGGCCGACGCCGTGGAGGTCACGACCGAGCCGGTCGTCGCGCTCGCCGCGGGCGGCTGTCGCGGTGCCGGTGCACAGGCGTCCAGCGCCTCGCCGGGGAAGCTGCGTTCGGCGCTCCTCTGTCTCGTCAACCGCAAGCGCGCCGCCAACGGCCTTGGCGCACTCACGGTCGACCAGCGGATCCAGCGCGCCGCGGGCCGCCACGCCCGTGACATGGCGCGCAGGAACTACTTCGCACACCAGCGTGCCGGCGGTCCCGACCTCACGACACGGCTGGAGCGCGCCGGCTGGCACGGCACGGCGTGGGGAGAGACGCTCGCCTACGGCTGCGGGCCGATCGGCACGCCGCGCGCGACCTTGCGCAACTGGATGAACAGCCCGCCGCACAGGGACGTCCTGCTGTCGGGCAAGTACCATCGCGCCGGCCTCGGCGTCGCCGCCTCCGCCCCGTGCGGCGAGGGCGCGCTGTGGGTGATGGACGTCGGGCGCAAGTAGCCGAACGCCAACCCCACTGGGTGGGGAAGCGGCGAGTTTCGGCCGCGGTGAGGGCCCTTGGCGCTTTTTCGTCGCATATCGACGAAAAGGCGCCAGGCTGTCGCGAGCCCTCACTCCCGCCCAACGGACACCCACCGCAGTTGACGTTCGTCTGCGCCGGCACGGCGCTCAGCTGCGGCGCGCCTCCCACGAGAAGCCGCGGATGGCGAGCACGATGCCGGCCGCGGCCCACAGGCCGAGCGCGACGAGCGCGACCGCGTGGTCGGCGAGCCCCTCGCCGTGGACCATCGCGCCCGAGAGCCCGTCGATCAGGTGCTTGAGCGGCATCGCCTCGGCCAGGTCGCGGAGCAGCCGTGGCGCGTTGTCGTCGTCGTAGAAGACGCCGGCCAGCAGGATCATCGGGAGGAACACCGCGTTCACGTACGCGGGCGCGGACTCGGAGTTCGGGATCGCGTGCGAGAGCGCGACGCCGAGCGACGCGAAGCAGATCACGCCGGCGGCCAGGAACACCAGCAGCGCGAACCAGTTGCCGGGCCACGGGATGCCGAAGAACACGCGGCCGGCCACGATCACGGCGGCGATCTGCAGCACCGTGTTGGTGATCGCGTTGGCGGCGATCCCCGCCAGGTAGGCCGAGGACGGCAGCGGCGTGCCGCGCAGCCGCTTGAGGATCCCGCGCTCGCGCAGGAACGTCAGGTTGTAGGCAAGCGCCACGAACGTCGCCGCCATCACGCTCATCCCGGCAATGCCGGGCACGATCACGTCGAGGTCGTCCTGATTGCCGGCGAACAGCGCGCCGAACATCGCCAGCAGCAGCAGCGGGAGCAGGAACCCGAAGAATGCGGCGGTCGGGTTGCGCCAGAACATCCGGCGCTCGAGCCGGTACTGGCGCCACGCCGCGCTCAGCCACGGCGGCCGCTCGGGCGACCGCTCGGCGGCGCGGACCGCGCTGAGCGCGTGCTCGCTCACCCGGTCAGCTCCAGGTAGACGTCCTCCAGCGACGGCCGCGTGACGCTCAGCTCCTCGAGCCGCTCGCCGCGCGCCAGGGCCGCCGCGGTCAGCTCGTGCAGGAGCGCGGTCGGGTCGTCGGTGACGTGCTCACCGCCGCGGTAGCTCACGCGGTAGCGCGCGCCAGCCGCCACCAGCTCGCTCGGCGGCCCCTCGGCGAGGATCGCGCCGTCCTTGATGATCGCCACGCGGTCGGCGAGCGCCTGTGCCTCGTCGAGGTAGTGCGTCGTCAGCAGCACGGTCTTGCCAAGCGCGCGCAGCGAGCGAACCGTGTCCCACGCCGCGCGGCGGGCGGCGGGATCGAAGCCCGTCGTCGGCTCGTCGAGGAACACCAGCTCGGGATCGCCGACGAGCGCCAGCGCGAGGTCGAGACGCCGCTGTTGGCCGCCCGACAGCGTGCGGGCACGGCGGTCGGCGGCCTCCTCGAGGCCGGCGATCGCGACCACCTCGTCGACGTCGCGCGGCGCCGGATACAGCGTCGCCCAGTGCGCGATCGTCTCGCGCACGCTCAGGTGCGGGTAGGTGCCACAGCTCTGGAGGACGATGCCGACCCGCTCGCGCAGGTCCGCCGCTCGATCGCCCGGATCGTGCCCGAGCACCGACACCGCGCCGGCCGTTCGCGCGCGGTAGCCCTCGAGGATCTCGACCGTCGTCGTCTTGCCGGCGCCGTTGGGGCCGAGCAGCCCGAACACCTCGCCGCTGCGGACGGTGAAGTCGATGCCGCGCACGGCCTCACGCCCGTCGTAGACCTTGCGCAGGCCTTCGACCTCGATAGCGGCGGCTTGCGTCACGGGGCCATCATGGCATCCTCCCAACGGCTCGGATGGTCTGCGCCTGCGTCGATATCGGCACTAACACGACGCGCGTGCTCGTCGGCGAGGCCGCGCCGGGCGGACTCATCGAGATCCTTCAGCAGCGGGCGTTCACGCGCATCGGGAAGGGCATGACCCCGGGCGCGGAGATCCCGCGCGAGAAGATCGAGGAGGTCGCCCGCGTCGTCGCCGAGCAGGTCGCGCTCGCGCGCAGCGTGGGAGCCGACCACGTTCGCGTCGTCGCGACCGCGGCGATCCGCGGCGCGGTCAACCGCGACGAGTTCGTCGCCGCGATCGAGACCGATGTCGAGATCCTCGACGGCGACGAGGAGGCGCGGCTGGCCTTCCTCGGTGCCACGCGCACGTTCGGCGAGGAGCTGCCCGGCCTCGTCGGCGTCGTCGACGTCGGCGGCGGCTCGACCGAGATCGCCGTCGGAACGATGGCGCACGGCGTGCAGTGGTGTGCGTCGTTCCGCGTCGGATCCGGCTTCCTCGCGGACCACTACCTGCGCTCGGACCCGCCGTCGGTCGTGGAGCTGCGCGCCGTGCGCGCGCACGCCGTCGGCGTGTTCGAAGGCCTTGACGTACCCAAGCCCGACGTGGCGGTGGCGGTCGGCGGCAGCGCGGCCTCGCTGCGCAGCCTGGTCGGCGCCGTGCTCGAGCCCGAGACGCTCGTGCATGCGCTGCGCGTGCTCTCCGGCGGCACCGTCGCCTCTGTGGCGACGTCATACACCCTCGATCCCGAGCGCGTACGGCTGCTGCCGGCCGGCATCCTGATCCTCGACGCCGCCTCGCACCGGCTTGGCAAGCCGCTGCAGATCGGCCGTGGCGGCCTCCGTGAAGGGATCCTCCTCGACATGGCAACAAACCTGTGACCGCGGATCGGTCACAATCCCCTGAGCAGTGACGGACACCAGCACCGAACCGGACACCACCGTCGAGGCGGATCTCTCCTCGTCGGCGCTCTACTTCAACCGCGAACTGTCGTGGCTCGAGTTCAACGCGCGCGTGCTCGAGCTGGCCGAGGACGCCGACAACCCGCTGCTCGAGCGCGTGAAGTTCTGCGCGATCGCCTCCTCGAACCTCGACGAGTTCTTCATGGTGCGGGTCGCCGGCCTGCACGACCAGATCGAGGCGGGCATTGAGACGCCGCTGCAGGACGGCCGCACTCCGCGCGCCACGCTGGAGGAGATCCGCAAGGTGGTGCGGGAGCACATCGAGCGCCAGAGCCGCTGCCTGGAGGACGACCTGCGCCCGGCACTGGCCGAGCAGGGCATCCGGATCGTCGGCGTCGACGATGTCAACGCCGAGGAACGGAAAGCGCTCGACGAGCGCTTCCGGCGCCAGATCTTCCCCGTGCTGACGCCGCTCGCCGTCGGCCTCGGCCGCCCGTTCCCGTACATCTCCAACCTCTCGCTGTCGCTCGGCGTGCTCGTCCGCGACCCGATCACCGGCGTCGAGACGTTCGCGCGCGTGAAGGTGCCGAAGGAGATGCTGCCGCGGTTCGTGCCGACCGGCGACGGCTACACATTCGTGCCGCTCGAGGAGCTGATTGCCAAGCATCTCGACTCGCTGTTCCCGGGCATGGAGATCGTCGACTACGACGTCTTCCGCGTCACCCGCGACGCCGACTTCACGGTCTCCGATGAGGCCGACGACCTGCTGCAGGCGGTGGAGGCCGAGCTGCGCGCGCGGCGCTTCGGCGAGGTCGTGCGCGTCGAGGTCGGCGCCGGGATGAGCGCGGCGATCCGTGAGGAGATCACCGGCTCGCTCGAGGTCGAGCCCGAGGACGTGTTCGACGTCCCGGGTCCGCTCGACCTCGCGGATCTGTGGGACATCGTCGGCGTGCCCGGCTACGCGGAACTGCGTGACCCCCCGTTCAGCGCGGTGACGCAGCCGCGACTGCACGGGACCGACGACACCGACAAGGCCGACGTGTTTGCGGCGATGCGCCGCGGCGACATCCTGGTCCACCACCCGTACGACTCGTTCGCGACCTCGGTCGAGCGGTTCGTCGAGCAGGCGGTGTCCGACCCCGACGTGCTCGCGATCAAGCAGACCGTCTACCGCACGAGCGACGACTCGCCGCTCGTGCCGAGCCTGATCCGCGCCTCCGAGCGTGGCAAGCAGGCGGTGTGCGTGGTCGAGGTCAAGGCGCGGTTCGACGAGCGGGCGAACATCCAGTGGTCACGCGCGATGGAGGAGTCGGGCGTCCACGTGGTCTACGGCCTGCCCTCGCTCAAGACGCATGCGAAGTGCCTGCTGGTGATCCGCCGCGAGGGCGACGGCGTGCGCCACTACGTGCACGTCGGCACCGGCAACTACAACCCGAAGACCGCGCGTCTCTACACCGACTTCGGCCTGTTCACGTGCGATGACAAGATCGGCGCCGACGTCGCCGACATGTTCAACTTCCTCACCGGCTTCGCGCGCCCGCGCGCGTACCGGCGCGTGCTCCTGGCGCCCGCCCACATGCGGGCGGGGATCCTGGAGGAGATCGAGCGGACCGTCACGGCTCACCGCGACGGCCGCGAGGCGCGGATCCGGATGAAGATGAACTCGCTCGTGGACCGGGCGTGCATCCAGGCGCTCTATCGCGCGTCGCAGGCCGGCGTGCCGGTCGAGCTCAACCTCCGAGGCATCTCGTGCCTGCGCCCCGGCGTCCCGGGCGTGTCGGAGAACATCCGCGTCGTCTCGATCGTCGGGCGCTTCCTCGAGCACTCGCGAATCTACGCCTTCGAGCGCGACGACGACACGACCGTCTACATCGGGTCGGCAGACCTGATGCCGCGCAACCTCGACACGCGCGTCGAGATGCTCACCCCGGTGCTCGACGACGCGCTGCGAGCCGACCTGCTCGACACGCTCGACCGCTGCTTCGCGGACAACGTGAACGCGTGGGAGCTGGGCGAGGACGGCGCGTGGACCCGCGCTCATCCTGACGGTGAGCCCCGTTCCGTACAGCGCGAGCTGATGGCCGGCCACGCCGCCCGCGCCGCGGAAGCTGCTGCGAGCGCGTCGTAAATAGGGTTTCGCCCTCCGGTCCCGGAGAAACCCCACCCGGGACCTCCGTGCGACGTTACCTTCCGCCGGCGCGGCTACCGTGATGCGTTCGCATGCGCGCCGCTGACCCGGTCCACAACGTCGAGCTGCGGCTCAATCACCACGGCCAGGAGTCCGTGGTGTTCGCGTTCCCGTACCGGTCGGACATCGTTGACGCGGTGCGCTCGATTCCCGGCCGCCGGTTCGACTGGCAGGCGAAGGAGTGGTGGGCCCCGCGCGCGGACGCGACCGCGCCGTACGTGAAGGGCGTGCTGGAGAAGCACGCATCGCTGTCGGTCTCGCCCGAGGTCGAGACGTGGCTGGCGCGGGCCGTCAAGGGCTGGGTCGGCCGGGTGACGGCGGGCAAGCTGTCGGGCAGCGGGCGGTTCGTGTGCGAGGCGATCTCGGGCGAGCTGCCCGAGTCGCTCGCGGAGATCGCCGAGGTCGCGGGCGGCCGGTCGTGGCTGCCGTTCTCGCGCGAGGTGGCCGAGGAGCTGCTGGACATGCCGGGCGCACGGCTGGATCCGCGCGCGCTGCGGTGCGCCACGCGGCTGCAGGTCGACCAGCGGCCGGCGGCGGCGACGCTCTCGCTCGTGGAGAGCGTCGGCGAGCCGCGGTTCACGCTCGACGTCAACTGGGACCCGGAGACGATCCCGGCGTTCCTCGCGCTCCCTGCGTGCGAGGCGCACGGGCGCTCGCTGCCGGTCGACCCGTACCTGCTCGAGCCGCTGGAGCACTACCTGCGCAAGTACGACGTCGAGGTCTCCTCGAACGCCCGCGAGGTGCTCGAGCGCCTGCGGATCGAGCACGACGCGGCGATCGACGGCGTCCGCCGCTCGCGCTCGCACTCCGGGCCGGTGCTGGAGATCGAGGGCGTCCTGGGCGGGGAGCTGCGGCCGTTCCAGCGCGCCGGCGTGGCGTACGTGCTCGAGGCGCGGCGGGCGTTCCTGGCCGACGAGCAGGGGCTCGGGAAGACCGTGCAGGCGCTCGCGGCGCTCGAGGCCGACGACGCCTATCCCGCGGTGGTGGTCTGCCCGGCGTCGCTGAAGCTCAACTGGCGGCGCGAGATCGAGCATTGGCTCCCGCACCGCTCCGTGACCGTGGTCTCCGGCACCGGCGGCACCGCCGCGGCGGCCGAGATCACGGTGATCAACTACGAGATCGTGCACGCGCACCGCGCGCGGCTTGCGCTGCGCCGGCCCGCCGCGCTCGTGCTCGACGAGTCGCACTACATCAAGAACCCGCGCGCCAAGCGCACGCAGGCGGTGCGCAAGCTGGCCGAGTCGCTGGCGCCGGACGCGATGCGGCTGGCGCTGACGGGAACGCCGGTGATGAACCACGCCGAGGAGCTGATCGCCCAGCTGCGCGTGATCGGCCGGCTCGAGGACTTCGGCAGCGGCGCTCGCTTCGCGCGCCGCTTCCAGGGCATCGGGGCGGAGGAGCGGATCCACTGGCACCTGCGGCGGCGCTGTTTCGTGAGGCGCCTGAAGGCCGACGTGCTGCCGCAGCTCCCCGCCAAACGCCAGGTCGTCGTGCCGGTGGCGCTCGACAACGAGCGCGAGTACCGGCAGGCGGAGAAGGACGTGATCGCCTGGCTGCGCGAGCAGCCGCTCGACCTCGGCGAGCTGGAGGCGCGCGTCGCGGCCGCGCTGCGGGCCGAGCGCCTGGCCCAGCTGAACGTGCTCAAGCGGCTGGCCGCGCGCGGCAAGTCCGGCGCTGCGCTGGCCTGGATCGACGACTTCCTGGCCTCCGACGAGCGGCTGGTCGTGTTCTGCGGCAACCGCGAGGTCCAGGAGCTGGCGCTCGAGCGCTTCCCGGACGCGCTGCATCTGGTCGGGAGCGACTCGATCGATCAGCGCGAGGCGGCGGTGCAGGCGTTCCAGGAGCCCGACGGGCCGCAGCTGCTCGTCGCCTCCACCCGCGTCGGCGGGCAGGGGATCACGCTGACCCAAGCCTCCAACGTCGCGTTCCTCGACCTCGAGTGGACACCCGCGATGCACGATCAGGCCGAGGACCGGCTGCACCGGATCGGTCAGCACGACGCCGTCACCGCCTGGTACCTGCTCGCCGCCGAGACGATCGACGAGACGATGATCGAGCTGATCGCGCGCAAGCGCGGGATCGTCGGCGCCGTCACCGACGGGCGCCGCGACGAGTCCGAGGCGCTCGTCCAGTCGGTCGTGCGCGAGCTGCGCGGCGGCGTGCCGCGGCGGCGGCTGCGGGTGGCCTGACGCTCGCTCGCGGCAGCGCCGACGAACGTCAATTGCGGCATTAAAGGGGTGAGATCGGCCGCCGCGGAACGCCGAGCGTCGAGTTTGTCGGCCTCAGACCGACGAAGTCGACATTCGCGTCTGTTGGGCCCGCCGGGGCGGCCGAATCAACCGGCCCCGCCTCCGTCAATGCCGCAGTTTCAGGCCCAGGCGGCGAGCTCGCGCAGCACGGCGGTGTCGACTCCGGTGCCGGAGATCACGCACGTGTGACCGCTGTTCGTCCACGTGATGGCCCTACGGCCGCCCGACTCGCCGAGGACGCGCAGCCGGCCGTCGGACTCCAGAGCGGGGCCGCCCACGATCGTGTAGGCGATCGTCCGCCCCTCGTGCGCGTAGAACACGGTTCGCATCGTGCGGCCCTCGACAACGTCGGTGCGGGCCCCCACGGCCGCGTACTTGCCGTAGCTCGGGAACCGAGCGCCGCCGACATGGTCGCCGGCCACCGCGGGCGCGGTGGCGGGCTTCGCCGCGACCGCCAGCGCGTCGTCGATCGCCGGGCCGCTGCCGGCGACGAGCACCAGCATCGTCGCAGCCACTGCAGCGAAGCCAAGGGCTGACACGGGAACCCAGCGGCGCCGGCGCCGGCGGCGCCGCACAGCGCGGGAGGTCTTCAGTTCCTCCACGCGCAGGCGCAGGTCGAGCGGCGCTCGCGTGTCGAGCTGGGCGATCAGCGCGAGCGCGGTGCGCTGCTGGGCGAGGGCGGCGGCCAGCGCCGGCTCGGCGGCCACGCGGGCCTGAACTTCGGCGCGGCGCGTGGGTGGCAGGCGGTCGTCGGCGAGCGCGACCAGGTCCGCCTCGTCCTCGGGCGGCAGGTGTGGGTTTTGCTCTGTCATATCCCCTTGCCTGAACTGACGCCCCAGGCCGCGGCCCTATTCCACCGGTAGGCTCGAATCCGTGGAACGCGACGCGCTGCTGTCAGGGCTCGTGCATCCCGGGGACCGCGAGCCGGCACCGGGATCGCTGCGCGTCGTGCAGGCGTTCGTCAACACCGTCGATCGCGAGCACGGGCCCGATCTGTTCGACGATGCCGCCGGACTCGAGGAGTGGCTCGAGCGCCATCTGCTCCCGGCGCGGGTCGGCGCCGGCGACCTCGAGGCGGCGCGCGACGTCCGCGAGGCGCTGCGCGCGCTGTTGCTGGCCAACAACGGCGAGCCGCACGATCCCGGCGCGCAGGCCGTGCTGGAGCGCGCCGCGCGGCGGGCACGGCTGGAGGCGGCGTTCCCGCCCGACGGCGCCGCGCTCGTCCCGCACGCGACCGGGGTCGACGCCGCGCTCGGGCGGATCCTCGCCGCCGCCTTCGCCGCGATGCTCGACGGGAGCTGGCAGCGCCTGAAGGCGTGCCCACGCGACGTCTGTGGCTGGGCCTTCTACGACCGCTCGACGAACGCGAGCGCCACGTGGTGCTCGATGCGCGTGTGCGGCGGCCGCGTGAAGGCCGGCGCGTACTACCGCCGCCGCCGCGCCGCCGGTCACTGAGCGGCTACGCGACAAAAGGCCACCGAGCGGCTACGCGTCAACCACTGAAAGATCTCCTTCAGCCAGCCCACGGCGCGGTGCACCGTTTTACCGTTGACGGGTGGCCCGGCGACCAAGCTGGTGGGCCGCGCAAGGATTGGTGGGGCCTTGGACGGCCTACGTGCTCGCCGCACTCGCGGTGCTGGCGACTGCTGCGTCCACCGCCCGCGCAGATCCCGCGGCGAACGCTCGTGCCTCATCGGCCACGGCGCGGTCCGGCGTGGCCTCGCTGCAGGTGGCGCTGCGCGCCAAGGGCCTCTACGGCGCGACGGTCGACGGCGTCAGTGGCCCGCTGACGAACGCGGCCGTGCGCCGGTTCCAGGGCCGACACGGGCTGGTGGCGGACGGGGTCGCCGGCCCGCGCACGCGCGCGGCGCTCGGGTGGCGCGGGCGGCCGGGTCTCGGCACGCGCACGATCGGGCCGGGCGCGCGCGGATGGGACGTCGCCGCGCTGCAGTTCCTGCTCGCCACGCACGGCTTCCCGTCGGGGCCGTTCGACGGTCGCCTCGGCCCGCGCGGGCAGTCGGCGCTCCAACGGTTCCAGGCGTGGGCGGGCCTCGGAGCGGACGGGCTCGCGGGCGCGGGCACGCTCGCGGCCCTGCGGCGGCCGCCGCCCCGCTCCATCCTGCGCTTCGCGGCCCCGCTCGGCGTCGGCGTCGGCGATCGCTTCGGGCCACGCGACAACACCTTCCACACGGGGCTCGACTATCCCGCGGCCAGCGGGACCACGGTGGTCGCAGCCGGCCGCGGGTGCGTGTCGTCCGCCGGCTGGGACTCCGGCGGCTACGGCAACCTGGTGGTGATCGCGCACCGCTCCGGGATGACGAGCTGGTACGCGCACCTGAGCAGGATCACCGTCAAATCGGGCGCCTGCGTCGTAGCCGGGACGCCGATCGGGAGGGTCGGCTCGACCGGGCACTCCACCGGCCCGCACCTGCATTTCGAGCTACGGCTGCGCGGCGCCCCGGTCGATCCGCTCACGGGCCTGTAGTCACGCCGGCTGCAGACGCCCGGAGAGCAGCACCCGGCCGCGCTGGGTTTCCTTGAGCTGCAATCTCCCGCCGGCCAGCCGGCGCACGGTCACCGTGGTCCTGCGGCGGCACGACGCCGGATCCTCGGTCTCCGTGTAGCCGAACACCGTCCGGCGCGACGACGCCCTGCGAAACTGCAGCTCGCCGGCGCATGTCCCGGCGGGCGTCGACCGCGCCAGGAGGCCGCGGCCATCCGGTCTGATCCTGAGCTCGACCTGCGCGACGCCGTGGCCGCCCCTGATGGGCGTCTGCCCGGTGTAGTCGCCGGCGATGGCGGCGCGGAACCCGGGCGGCGGCGTGCTTGAGGGAGCGCTGTTGCGACTCCCGCCTCCGCCACCGCCACCGGACAGGCCGCCGATCGCCAGCGGGACGGCGACGATCAGCGCAATCAGCGCCACGACGAGCACGGGCTGTGTCATGAAGCTCCCGAACCGCGAGCCCGAAGGCGTCGAAGGAGGAGGAGCCTGCGTGCCCTGCTTGGGGGTGTCGCCGCCCGACATGGCGAGGTCCGCCCGACACTCCCACACCCCCGCGGGAAGGGCAAGCCGCTCAGGCGGTGAGGCCGAGCGTCACCGCCTGCGCCGCGACCGCGACGAACCCCACCGCGAGGCTCCCCGCCGCGATCCGCGTGAGCCGGGCCTTGCGGTCGTTGAGCGCCCGCTCATGCTCGAGCGCGTCGATCAGCGTGTTCATCATCGTGCCCTGGATCTCGAGCTTGGGCTCCGCGATCAGGGGGAACTCGGGGAACCGCCGGATCTCGGCCATCGCCAGCGCGAGCCTGGGCTGCGGTCGCAGAACGCCGACCAGGGCCACGAGCGACGCCACGGCCAGGGCGACGACAGACAAGACGTACAGCGCCTGGAAGACCGCCGAACCGATCGAGCCGAGGTCGAGCGACAGCAGCTGAGCCCCGAGCGTCGCCGTGAGGGCGAGGATCGTCCCGGTGAAGCCGGCGAGCGTCGCGCTCTTGTTGTCAAGGCCCTGTCCGCGCTCGCGCTCATCGTCGAGCAGGCCGCGCACCATCGCGAGCAGCTCCGCGACCGTCTCCTCGTCTGGTCGCTGCTCCATCCGCCGGCTCTAATCCTCGCGGTCCTCCATTACCAATGCACGCCGCGCATCAGGTACGCCAGCGCGGTCGCCTCGCCGGAGGCCTTCTCGTTCGGGTCCTTCTCGCCCTTCGCCGCCGATGACTCCGGGAACACCTTGTAGGCCATGTGCAGGATCTGGTCGACGGCCTTCGGCGCGAGCGCGTAGGCGACCTCGCCGAACGTGCCCAGGCGCGTGTTGATGTTCTTCGGCTTGGAGCGGATCGCCTCGCAGATCAGGTCGGCGGCCTCGTCGGGCGAGATCGTCGGGAACGAGTCGTAGAGCTTCGTCGGCGCGATCATCGGCGTGCGCACCAGCGGCATGTGGATCGTCGTGAACGTGACGCCGTCGCCGATCACCTCCGAGCTCGCGACGCGCGTCCACGCGTCGAGCGCGGCCTTGGACGCCACGTACGCCGAGAAGCGCGGCGGATTGGTCTGCGCGCCGATCGAGGAGACGTTGACGATGTGGCCGGAGCGGCGCTCGACCATGTGCGGCAGCAGCCCGAGCATCAGCTTCACCGGGCTCAGGTAGTTCAGCCCGACGGTCCGCTCGTAGTCGTGGAAGCGGTCGTAGGACAGCTTCACCCCGCGCCGGATCGAGCGGCCGGCGTTGTTGACGAGCATGTCGATCGCCGGGTGGTCGGAGAGCATCCGCGGGACCAGCTGCTCGATCGCCTCGTAGTCCGACAGGTCGCATGAGTAGACGTACGCGGCGCCACCCGCGGCCTCGATCTCGGCCTTGACCTCGTCGAGCTTCTCCTGCGTGCGTGCCACCAGCAGCGGGATGCCCCCGGCCGCGGCGATCTTCAGCGCGGCGGCGCGGCCGATGCCGCTCGACGCGCCAGTGATCACCACGGTCTTGCCGTTGACGGCGCCCTCGAACGAGCGGTCGCGGAACAGGTCGGGATCGAGGTTGCGCTCCCAGTAGTCCCACAGCTTGACGGCGTAACTGTCGAGTGGCGGCAGCTCGATACCCGAGCCTGCCAGCGCGCGCGCCGTGTCGCGGGCGTCGAAGCGGGTCCGCAGCTCGGCGTTCGCGAGCGCCTCCTCCGGGATCCCGAGGTCGGCCAGGAACGTGCGCTTGATCCCCTGCAGCGCCGGGATCTTCAGCGCGTACGAGAGCACGCCCTTCGGCAGCATGTCGGTCATCCGCTTGTCGACCCGCATCACCGCCTGCGGCGCGTGCGCGGCGTTGGCGAACGCGTTCAGCACGTCGCCCGACTTCGGCGGCTTCGGATCGACGACGTGGAACGCCTGGCCGTCGAGCCCGTCCTGGTGCCCGATGTGGTCCACGACCGCCGCCACGTAGTCGACCGGCACGATGTTGGTGCGGCCGAACTCGAGCGAGACGAGCGGGAACCACGCCGGCAGGGCGTGGCGGATCTTCTGGATCGCCTTGAAGAAGTAGTAGGGCCCGTCGACCTTGTCCATCTCGCCGGTCTGGGAGTTGCCGACGACGATCGCGGGGCGGTACACCCGCCACGGCACCTCCACGCGCTCGCGGACCAGCTTCTCGGACTCGTACTTGGTGCGGTGGTACGGCGTCGGGAGGTCCTGTCCCTCCGCAAAATCGTCCTCGGTGAAGTGGCCGTCGTACGTGCCGGCGACGGCGATCGACGAGATGTGGTGAAAGCGCCCCGCGCCGAGCGCGTTCGCGAGGTCGACGGCGTTCTGCGTGCCGGCGACGTTGATCGTCGCGTTCTGCGTCTCGTCGGCCGTGATGTCGTAGATCGCGGCGAGGTGGAAGAAGTGGTCGACGCCCTGGAGCTGCTCGCGCGCGGCGTCGTCGAGCCCGAGTTGTGGCTGCGTGAGATCGCCGAACACCGGCTTGACGCGCTCCGGGCCGCCCCAGCGGTCGCGCAGCTGCTCGAACTTGTCGGCCGAGGACTCGCGGACGAGGACATAGATGTCCCCGCCGTCCTCGCGCTCGAGCAGGCGCTCGATGAGGTGGCGGCCGATGAAGCCCGTCCCGCCGGTGACGAAGTAGCTCATGGCGTGGACCCTATCCACGTTCGGTGAACCGGCGCGCCCCTTCCAGCGCGCCGATGATCCGCGGGCGGCCGAGGCGCGCTTCGAGTGCCAGCCCTTCCGCCAACGGCAGGCCGAGCGCGCTGTGCGCGGCCTCCCGGTCGGAGAGCATCGTGTCCTGCGGGAACGCGGCGATCGCCTCGGCGATCTCCAGCGCCCGGGCGACGTGGCGGCCGGCGGGGACCACTTCGTTGACCAGCCCCATGCCTAGCGCCTCCGCGGCGTCGACCGTGCGCCCGGTAAGGATCAGGTCGAGCGCACGACCGAGGCCCACGACGCGCGGCAGCCGCTGGGTGCCACCGTCGATCAACGGCACGCCCCAGCGGCGCTCCAGGCACCCGAACCGCGCATCGTCGCCGGCCACGCGCAGGTCGCACCAGAGCGCAAGCTCGAGCCCGCCGGCGACGCACCAGCCACCGATCGCGGCGATCGCGGGCTTGGCCGGCGTCAGCCGCGTGAAGCCCATCGGCCCAGCGGGCGCGTCGGCGTCGAGCGTCTCCAGCGCCTTCAGGTCGGCGCCCGCGCAGAACGCCTCGTCGCCCGCTCCGGTCAGCACCATCACGCGCGCGCCGTCGTCTGCGGCGAACCGCTCGTACGCCTCCAGCAGCGCGGCCGCGGTGGCGCCGTCGACCGCGTTCCGCCGCTCCGGCCGGTCGATCGTGACCACCGCCGCGGCGCCCTCACGCTCGTAGCGAACCATTCGAAGAGTCAAGCGCAACGGCCCCGGGCGGGGAGCGCCGGGGCCGTTGCGAACGAGGAGGGATCTCGCACGCTCAGCGTGGCGAGCGGGGCGTGCCGGGGTGTAAAGATGCGGCTACCAGCCGCCGCGGAGGTCCGTGCGGGCCTTGCGTGCCTTGGCGGCGGCGAGGCGCTGATCCTTGCGCTTCTCCAGCCGCGACTGGATCAGGGTCAGCACGAGCGCGAGCGTCGGGAACGCGACGATCAGGATGAAGCCGGCGTAGGTGACGACCTTGTCGTTGGTCTCGCCCCACCAGCCCTCGCCACCGTCGTGCTCGGCGGCCAGCGCCGCGGGTGCCGTCAGGGCGAACAGAGTGATCGTGAGCAGGGCCGTCCTGAGCACCGGGCGGAGGATACCCTCGAAGGTCGATGGCCGTCCTGATCGCATCCGATATCGCCAAGGACATGGCGGGAGAGCCGCTCCTCCGCGGCGTCTCGTTCCGGCTCGAGCGCCGGGACCGGATGACGCTGTCCGGCCGTAACGGCGCCGGCAAGACGACGCTGCTGCGGATGCTCGCGGGGGAGACATCGGTCGACGGCGGCGAGGTCAGCTTCGCCAAGGACGTCCGGATCGCCCTCCACGACCAGCGCCCGCCTCGCGACCGCGACAGCAGCCTGCGCGACTACGTGCTCTCCGGCGCCAAGGACCTGCTCGACCTCGAGGCGCAGCTGGCCGAGCTCGAGCACGCGATGGCCGCGGGCGCCACCGACGGCGCGACGCTCGACGCCTATGCCCGCGCGCAGGCCCGGCTCGAGCACGCCGGCGGCTACAACTGGCGCGAGGCGATCAACTCGACGCTGCACGGCCTCGGCTTCCGCGACAAGGACCTGGACCGCAGCCTGGAGACGTTCAGCGGCGGCGAGCTGACCCGTGCCTCGCTCGCCCGCGCGCTGGCCGGCGACCCCGACCTGCTGCTGCTCGACGAGCCGACCAACCACCTCGACATCGAGTCGCTGGAGTGGCTCGAGACCCACCTCCAGAGCCTCGACGCCGCCATTGTGCTGGTCGCGCACGACCGCTGGTTCCTCGAGGCCGTCGGCACCTCGGTGCTCGAGCTGGAGGCCGGCCGCGGGCGCTTCTTCAAGGGCACCTGGCACGCTTGGCGCAAGGAGCAGGCAGCGCGCGAGCTCGCCCTCGGCCGGGCGATCGAGAAGCAGGAGGCCGAGATCGAGCGGCTCGAGCGGTTCGTCACCCGGTTCCGCGCGGGCACGCGCGCGCGCCAGGCGCAGTCGCGCGCCAAGAAGCTGGACAAGATGGACCGAGTCACGCGCGATCCGCGCGACGGCAAGGCGCTCGGGTTCGCCTTCAAGCCGCCCGAACGCTCCGGCCGCGTCGTGTTCGAGGTCGAGGACGCGCGGCTCGCGATCGGTGACCGCACGCTGCTGTACGACTTCGAGCTGTGGCTCGAGCGCGGCGAGCACGTGTCCCTGATCGGGCCGAACGGCTCGGGCAAGACGACGCTGATCAAGGCGCTCGTCGGCCAGCGCGAGCTCGACGCCGGCAAGCTCCGGCGCGGCCACAACGTGAAGATCGGGCTGCTCTCCCAGCACGCGGACGAGCTCGGCGTCGGCGGCGCGCGCACGGTGCTGGAGGCGACCCAGCGCTCGACCGGCCTGAAGCCGAACGAGGCGCGCTCGCTGCTCGGCCGCTTCCTGTTCGGCGGCGAGGCCGCCGAGAAGCCGCTCGAAGGGCTCTCCGGCGGCGAGCGGCGGCGGCTGTCGCTCGCGATCCTCGTCCACTCCGGCGCCAACGTGCTGATCCTCGACGAGCCCACAAATCACCTCGACCTCGAGAGCCGCGAGGCGCTCGAGGCGGCGCTGCAGGTCTTCCCCGGCTCGCTGCTGCTGATCTCGCACGACCGTGCGCTGCTGGATGCGGTCGGCAGCCGCACGGTGGCGGTCGAGGACGGCACGCTGCACTCCTACGTCGGCGGCTGGGCCGAGTACGTGCGCGTGCGAGCAGAGCGCGCCGAGGCCGAGCGCACGGCGAAGCGCACCAAACCGGCCGCGGCCAAGAAGCTCCCGCCGCCGAAGGCCGCAGGCCCGTCGAAGAACCAGCGGCGGCGGGCAGGCGAGCTCGAGAAGGCGATCGAGCAGGCCGAGGCAGAGCTCCAGGCGCTCGAGACCGAGCTCGCCGATCCGACGGCGTGGAACGACCCGCGCACAGCCGCGAAGTCGACGTCGCGCCACAAGGAAGCCAAGCGGGCGCTACAAGCGCTGTACGAGGAATGGGAGCTCGTGGCCGGATAGTCGGCTTCGGCGCGCGGCCTCCGCGATACGTTGCGCGGCTAGATGAGCCGCATCAGCATTCCGGCGTGCCTGCTCGCGCTGCTCGCGGCTCCCGTCGTCGCCTCGGCGGCCCAACTGAGCGAGCTCCCGGTCGCACCGTCGCCGGGTCGCGCGAGTGCCGGATGCCTCCACGCCACGGGCGCGCCCGGCGGGCTCGCCGCGCTCGGGCCGTACTCGCGTAGGGACTCCGCGACCGATCTCCTGACCGTGGGCGCGGACGGCGCTCGTCTCGCAGAGCGCGTCAGCGTTGGGCGACTGCTCGATTGCGCCGCGGTCGCCGAGGCGCCCGGCGGGGCGGCGGTGCTCGCCGGCACGGTGATCCGCCGCGAGGGCGGCCAGTACAAGCGCGAGATCCGCGCGGTCGCTCGCGATCCCAGCGCCGCGTTCGGTCCGGCGGCGCATCTGGCGGACGTCGCGACCCGTCCAGTGGCCGCCGTCGCGCCGTCCGGCCTCGCTGTCGTGGCGTGGGGCGAGATCGACAGCGTTCGCGGGGCGACCCAGCGCGTTCGCCTGCGCGTGGCGCGGCGGGCCCCGGGGGCGGCGTTCGGCGCGCCCGAGACGCTCGTGTCGTGGCGATCGGGCATGTTTGCGGAGCTCCACCTCACGGCCGGGATCGACGCGGCGGGTCAGGCGACCGTGCTGTGGGCGCGCGAGGTGCCCTCGCCCACGGGCAGCCACTTCCACGTGGAGGTCGCGAGCGCCGCGCCCGGCGCGGCGTTCACCGTGCAGCGACTGTCCACCGAGTCGTTCCTCGATCCTCCCGCTCTGTCCGTCGCGTCGGACGGCTGGACGCTCGTTGCCCACCAGGTCGGGGGCGGAGACGATCCCGCCAAAGTGTTCGAGCGCGCTCCCGGCGCCACACAGTTCACGGCGGTCACGCTCCCGGAGCCGCTCTCGAATCCCGACTCGGCGCCTGCCGTCGCCGTGCGCAACGGCGGCGGCGCGGTCGTCGCGTGGCGGACCGGCCCGTTCGAATCGATGAGCGGCGTCGACGCGGTGACCCGCGAGGCGGCCGGCGCCTTCAGCGCGCGGACGGTCGCGACGCCGGTGCGCACGAGCGACCTCGGGTCGTCGACGCAGGACTTCGGGTTCGCCGACCTCTTCGACCCGCTCGTCGCGCCGCCGCTCGATGACGACGACGAGGTCGGACTGCGCGCCGCGGTCGCCCCGGACGGTCGCGTGCTGCTCGCCTGGCCCGCTCCGACCGGGCGCCGGCCGCTCACCACGAGCGTGACGCGAGCGGCGATCGGCCGTCTCGACGGAGCCTTCGAGGCCGCGCGCACGATCGCCGCGCCGTTGCGGGAGACCACCGACATCGCGCCGCTGTTCCTCGCGGACGGCCGGGCGGCCGTCGCGTGGACGGACAACGCCGTGCGGCCGGCGGACGGGCGCCTGCACGTGGCCGCCGAGGGCGTGCCGGCTCCGGCCGCGCCCGCGGCGCCGCGTCTGACACTGAGCGCCAGGCGCTTGCAGCGCCTGTTCGCCGCCGACGCGCCGCGCGTGACCGCCCACTGCGATCGGCCCTGCGACCTGCGCGCGACGGTGCTCGGGCCTGACGGTTCCGACGGCTTCACCGCGCTCACGCGCCTGCGCGCCGGTCGCGTCCGGCTGGCTCCCAGCACCGTCGACGGCATCCAGCCCGGCACACCGCGGATGGTCAGGATCGTGGTCCATGCCACGACGCCCGGCGGGCACCTGACGACGGTGCGGTCGCTGCGCGTCCGTGTCGCCCGCCTCCCCGCGCCGCCGGTGCAGACCCCGCTCGGGCTTCGCGCGCGGCATCGAGGCGATGCGATCGTCGTCACCTGGCGCACGGCGGCGCCGGCCCGGCGTCAGTTCTTCATCGTGCAGGGTCGCATCGCGCGCGCCGACACCGAGCCGACCGATATCGGTGCCGTCGCGGTGCGCTACGGCCGCGCGCACAAGCGGTTCAGCGTGCGCCTGCGCCCGCGGCGACCGGGGCGGTACCGCTGGGTTGCGGCGTTCACGCAGGGCCGCGACGGCGACGACTCCGCCCGGACTCCGATCGTCCGCGTGCGCTAGCGCGATGCTCGCGCTCCGGCTCGCAGTTCTCATCGTCCTCCTGACCGCACCGGCGGCCCAGGCCGCGCCGCTGGCCGAGCAGGCCTTCGAGCCGCTGCCCAACCGGGCGGTGGCGACGTGCCTGCGAGCGACTGGGACTCCGAGCGGCCTCGCCATCTTCGGCCCGATCTCCGCGCGCTCGTCTTCGACCGATCTGCTCGCCGCCGGCCCTGCCGGCACGACACGGACGGCGCGCGTCGACCTCGGCTCGCTCGTCGACTGCGCCGCGGTGGCGACCGCGCCGGGCGGCGCGGCGGTGGTCGCCGGTGCGGTGCAGTCTCGAGCGCGCGTCGAGGTCCGCGCCGTCGTTCAAGACCCCGGAGGCGCGTTCGCCGCGCCCGTGACGCTCGGCGATACCACGGACGACGGCCCCGAGGTGGCGGCCGCCGTCTCGCCGTCCGGCCACGCCGTCGTCGCCTGGGTGCAGACTCGCGGCGCTCCGCGGAGCGGAGATCCGCCGTTCCGGATCGTTGCCGCGCGGCGCGCGCCTGGCGGCGGCTTCGGGGCCTTCCAGCGCTTGACGCCGTGGCGCCGGGGCCTGGCGTTCGCCGGGGTCCACGTCACCGCGGGGATCGACGCCGGGGGCGTCGCGACCGTGGCCTGGGCGCGGCCGAGCGCCACGCGTGGCAGGGCGTTGTCCGGCGAACTCACCGTCGAGACGGCGAGCGCGGCTCCCGGCGCCGCCTTCGTGCTGCAGCGACTGGCCAACCGCGTGCTCGAGGCCACCGAGGTCGCCCTCGCCGTAGCGCCCGACGGCTGGGCTGTGGTCGCCCACGCCGGCAGCGGCGGAACGCGCGCGTTCGAGCGCGCTCCCGGCGCGACCCGCTTCAGCACGGCGTTCCGCGCCGAGCTCGCGGAAGACCGCGCTCCGACCGTGGCGATCCGCGATGGTGGCGGCGCCGTGGTGGCATGGCGGCACGGCTCAGAGCTCGACGTTGCGGGCGTCGAGGCAACGGCACGACCGGCCGCCGGCACGTTCCCTGACGCGCGCACGGTGGCGGCGCCTGGCAACGACGACCCCAACTTTGGCCTCTCGACCGCCGAGTTGTCCGTGGTCGGGCCGTTCCCGGCCGACGAAGGCAACTGGACGCTGCGCTCGGCGCTGGCGCCCGACGGCCGCGCGCTTCTGGCGTGGGGCGGCTCGCGCGCCGCGGCCGCCGGCGGAGCGCTGATCCCGCACGTCGCGGCCGGGACTCTGGCAGGCGCCTTCGGCCCGCCTCAGGCGCTCGGCAGCCCAGTGCGTGACGTCAACGGCGTGGCGCCGGTATTCCTCCCCGACGGCCGGGCGGGCCTCGCATGGACGGACAACGTCGCCTTTGAGGCGTTCGGCCTCCGCCTTCCCAGCGGGACCGGCAGGCTGCACCTCGCCGTCGAGGCGGCGGCGGCCGCTCCCGAACCCGCGCTGCCGAGGCTCCGCGTTCGTGCGCACCGGACGCAACGCCTGTTCGATGGGCAGCGCCTGAAGGTCCGCGCGACCTGCGACCGCGCATGCGATCTGCGGGCGGTCCTGCACGACGGGTCGTTCGACCGGGGGTCGATCACGCGCACGCTGCTGGGCGCCGGAACCGCGCGCTTCGCGTTTCCCAGCGCGGACCCCGATCTTCGCGCGCGCCGGCGTAGCCGCGTGGTCGTCCAGGCGACAGGGCCCGGTGGTCACGCGCTCACCGGCGCCCGTGTGCGGGTGAAGGTGATCCGCCGCCAGCCGTTGCCGGTCCCACCGCCGCTTGGCGTCAAGGCGCGCCGACGCGGCTCGGCGATCGTCATCTCCTGGCACACGGCCTCGCCGGCCCGCCGGGCGATCTACATCGTCGCCGCGTGGCGCTCCCGCGACCAGGCCGGGGGCTTCGACCGCACGCGATTCGGATCCACCCACGGCCGCGCACGCACGCGCTTCACGGTCCGCCTGCACCCGCGGCGGCCGGGTCTCCTGCACTGGGTCACGGTTCAGGGGGACAGCATCGACGAAGGCCGCCCAACGCGCGCGGTCGGCGCTTCAGTGCCGCCCGTTTGACCGCTTCAGCGTGATTCCCTCGAGCACGTTGGCGACCGTCTCGCACGCGTCGACGGCTGACTCGAGCGTCTCGAAGATGTCCTTCCAGCGGATGACCATCATCGGGTCGATCCCGTTGACGAACAGCGACGCGACCGCGGCGCGGACGATCCGGTCGGCCTCGTTCTCGATCCGGTGGATCTCGACGAGATTCGCCCCGATGTCCTCGCCTTCGCGCAGTTCGCGTAGGCTGCTGGCAACGCGATCGGCAGCGCTCACCAGCGTCTCGGCGAGCTGCTGGGCCTGCTCCATCGGCGCCTCGACGCCGTAGAGCCCGAGCTGGTCGGCGGCCTCCTCCGCGAGGTCGACGATGTCGTCGAGCGCCCCCGTCAGCGCGTGCACGTCGGCGGGGTCGAGGTTCGCCGATCGGCTGCCCCGTTCGGCGAGTCGGCTGAGGATCTCGTGGACGATCCGGTCGCCCTCGTGTTCGCACTCGAGGACCTCTTCGGCCAGCTGCGGGTTATCCGGGTATTCGGCGAACAGATCGCGCAGCAGGCCGGCGGCGCGCTGCACGTTGCGTCCAGATTCCTCGAACAGGGAGAGGAGTTCAGCTCCCTCCTTGACCTTGGTGGGCCACATGGCGGCACCGTAGCCCTGCCGCAGGCGGCGAATCGAGGCGTTCACAACCGTTTCACGACTGTTTCACGTTCCGGTAACCGCACGGACGCTCCGGGGCTCGATCTTCCGGCTCGATGCAGTCCATGACACAGGCCGGTGAGGTAATCAAGGCCGGCGAGTTGGAGATCCGCCCGTCCGAGTACTTGGCACTTGCGGGAGGCCGGGCGCTGACGTTGTCGGTGCGGGAGCTGGAGCTGCTCGCGGCGCTCGGGCGCCGCGAGGGGCGCATCGTGCCGCGGGAGGAGCTCTACGAGACGGTGTGGAGGGCGCCGATGCGGGCGGCCGACCGGTCTGTGGACGTCTACGTCCACAAGCTGCGGGCCAAGCTCGCGATGGCGCTGCCGGAGTGGCGCTTCATCCACACGCACTTCGGGTTCGGCTACCGGTTCCAGCCCGAGCTTTCACAGCGTTTTCACAACACGGCCACGACTCGGTAACAGGTTGGGCATGCCGGCACTGCGAGTCTCGCGCCGACACCTAAGGAGAAGGAAGGGTCGATGAGAATCAAGCGTCTACTGCTGGTGCTCGCGATGGTCGCGTCGCTGGCGTTTGTCGTCGCCGCGTGCGGCGATGACGAAGGGTCAAACGCTGCGTCCGGGGGCGGAGGGTCGTCCGAGGAGTCCGCTGATCTGTCCGGCACGATCCGGATCGACGGCTCCTCGACGGTCTTCCCGTTCGCCGAAGCCGCCGGAGAGCTGTTCAACGAGGACAACCCCGACGTGAAGATCACGGTCGGCGAGTCCGGCACCGGCGGCGGCTTCGAGAAGTTCTGCACCGGCGAGACCGACATCTCCAACGCCTCGCGGCCGATCAAGCCCGACGAGGAGGCCCCGGTCTGCGAGAAGGCGGCCGTCAAGTACGAGGAGATCCAGGTCGCCAACGACGGCATCGCGGTCGTAACGAACCCGGCGATGAAGGTCGACTGCCTCACCGTCGATCAGCTGAAGAAGGTCTGGGCGCCGAAGTCCAAGGTCAAGAGCCTCTCGGAGGTCGATGGGAGCCTGCCGAGCGGCGACCTCGCGCTGTTCGGCCCTGGTACCGACTCCGGCACGTTCGACTTCTTCACCGACAAGATCAACGGTGAGGAGGGCGCGTCGCGCGAGGACTACGAGGCGTCCGAGGACGACAACCAGCTCGTCACCGGCGTCGCGGGCTCCGAGGGCGGCCTCGGCTACTTCGGCTTCTCGTACTACGAGGCCAACCAGGACAAGCTCAACCTGGTCGGCGTCGGCGAGAGCGCCGACAAGTGCGTGAAGCCGTCGTCCGACACGATCCAGGACACCTCGTACTACCTCTCCCGGCCGCTGTTCATGTACCCGTCCGACAAGGCGCTGGAGCGCCCCGAGGTGGCGGCGTTCATGAAGTTCGTGGTCGAGAACCAGCAGATGATCGCCGAGGCGGCGAAGATCGTCCCGATGACCGACGAGCAGGCTTCGGAGTCCACGTCCGAGGTCGACTCGCTGGCAGGGAGCTAGTCACATGGCCGAGCCGCGCCTCGCGGCGGCCGCTGGTGCGACGGGGGGCCGGGTCGATCTGACCCGGGCCCCCAGCACCCGTTCGCGGTTCGAGGGCGGCGTCCGCATCGCCCTCTTCGCGGCGGCGGGCCTGTCCGTCGTGACCACGCTCGCGATCGTCGGCTCGCTGCTGCTGGAGACCATCCACTTCTTCCAGACCGTGCCGATCGGCGACTTCCTGTTCGGCACCAAGTGGTCGCCGACGTTCGCCGGCGAGCAGCAGTCGTTCGGCGTGATCCCACTGGTCTGGGGCACGATCTATCTGTCGTTCCTCGCGCTCTTGGTGGCGGTGCCGCTGGGGCTGCTGACCGCGGTCTACCTGGCGGAGTACGCCCCCAACCGCGTGCGCAAGGTCGTCAAGCCGATCCTCGAGGTCCTCGCCGGCGTGCCGACGATCGTCTTCGGCTATTTCGCCCTGACCTTCTTCACCCCGGAGATCCTGCGCGACGTCCTGCACATCGAGGTGAACGTCTACAACGGCATCGCCGCCAGCGTGATCATGGGCCTCCTCGTGCTGCCGACGATCGCCTCGATCGCCGAGGACGCGATGACGGCGGTCCCTGCCTCCCTGCGCGAGGGCGCGTTCGGGCTCGGCGCCGGCAAGCTGCAGGTGTCGCTGCGCGTCGTCTTCCCGGCGGCGCTGTCGGGCATCGTCGCGGCGCTCGTGCTGGGCGCGTCGCGAGCCGTCGGCGAGACGGTGATCGTGCTGATCGCGGGTGGCCAGTCCCCGAACCTCTCGCTCGACCCGCGCGAGAGCTTCCAGTCGATGGCCGCGTTCATCGCCGCCACGGCGCGCGGTGACATCCCGACCGGCTCGATCGAGTACAAGACGATCTTCACGGTCGGCTTCACGCTGTTCCTGCTGACGCTGGTCCTGAACCTCTTCTCGATCCGGCTCGTGCGCAAGTACCGGCAGGTGTACGAATGACCGGCGCGCAGATCGCCGCCGCCGCGCGGCGCCAGCAGACCGTCATCCCGCGCCGGACGGCGAAGGAGACCGTCTTCGATCGCGCGTTCCGCGGCCTGATGTACGGCGCGCTCGGGCTCGCGTTCCTCGGCCTCGCCGCGATCATCTACGACTTCGCGAAGGACGGGCTCCCGATCGTCTCGTGGGACTTCATCACGAGCTTCCCGTCACGCGTGATCCCGGAGCGGGCGGGCATCGAGTCGGCGGTCGTCGGCACGATCTACCTGATGATCCTGTGCATGGTGTTCGTCGTGCCGCTGGGCGTGATGACCGCCGTGTACCTCGAGGAATACGCGGACCAGGACCGCTGGTACAACCGGCTGATCGAGGTCAACATCCAGAACCTCGCCGCCGTGCCGTCAGTGGTCTACGGCATCCTCGGTCTCGCCTTCATCGTGCGCGGTCCGCTGAGTCTTGGACCGGTGCTCCTGGCGGGCGCGATCACGCTCAGCCTGCTTGTGCTCCCGGTCGTGATCATCGTGGCGCGGGAGGCGATCCGCGCCGTGCCCCCGTCGATCCGCGAGGGCTCGCTGGCGCTCGGTGCGACGCAGTGGCAGACGATCTGGAAGCAGGTCCTGCCGGGCTCGATCGCCGGTATCGCGACGGGCGTCATCCTTGCGTTGTCACGAGCGATCGGTGAGACTGCGCCGCTGCTGGTGATCGGTGCCGGGTCGTCGCTCCGTTTCAATCCAACCGGCCTGGACAGCTCGTTCACGGCGCTGCCAGTGCAGATCTTCACCTGGACGCAGGACGCCAACCAGGAGTTCGTCCTGCGTGCGGCGGGCGCCATCGTGGTGCTGATGGTGCTGCTCCTCGCGATGAACTCCGTCGCGATCTGGCTTCGCAATCGATACGAGCAGAAGTGGTAGAGGAAGACGACATGTCTGAGCATGTGAAGGACGAGACAGAGCCCGTAACCGAGCCCACGGCCCGGGAGCCGAGGCGGTTCGTGACCGAGCGGCCGGCCGGGGCCACGCCGTCGCCCTCCGCGGCGCCCGCGGAGGCGATCTTCGACGTCAAGGACGTCGCCGTCTTCTATGGCGACCACCGCGCCGTCACGGACATCACGCTGGCACTGCGTAAGAACCAGATCACGGCGCTGATCGGCCCCTCGGGCTGCGGCAAGTCGACGTTCATTCGCTGCCTGAACCGGATGAACGACCTGATCGCGACGGCGCGCGTTGAGGGCCAGGTCATCTACCACGATCAGGATCTCTACGACTCCAAGATCGATCCCGTCCAGGTCCGCAAGCGGATCGGCATGGTGTTCCAGAAGCCGAACCCGTTCCCCAAGTCGATCTACGACAACATCGCCTTCGGCCCGCGGGTCGTCGGGATGAAGGGCGACATGGACGAGATCGTCGAGAGCGCGCTGCGGCGCGCGGCGCTGTGGGACGACGTCAAGGACCGCATGAAGACGAACGCGTTCGGCATGTCGGGTGGCCAGCAGCAGCGGCTGTGCATCGCACGAGCGCTGGCAACCGAGCCCGACGTCCTACTGATGGACGAGCCGTGCTCGGCGCTCGACCCGATCTCTACCGGGCGGATCGAGGACCTGATGATGGAGCTGAAGGCGAACTACTCGATCGTGATCGTCACGCACAACATGCAGCAGGCGGCGCGCGTCTCGGACATGACGGCGTTCTTCACCGTCAAGCTCGACGAGACTGAGAAGCGCCGCACCGGCCACGTGGTCGAGTACGCGGCGACCGACAAGATCTTCACGAACCCCGACGACCAGCGCACCGAGGACTATGTGACTGGCAAGGTGGGCTGATGGCAGAACAGGCCCGGGTCCATTTCCAGGACGAGCTGCGCGCGCTGGAAACGCAGGCGCTGGGTGCGCTGGACCTCGTCGTGAACACGCTCGACCGCACGCTGGAGGCGCTCGAGCACCAGGACATCGAGCTGGCGTCGATCGTCGTGCAGGACGACGACCGGATCGACGGCCGCTACCTGGAGGTGCACCAGGGGATCCTCTCCCTGCTCGCTCTCCAGGCGCCGGTGGCGAGCGACCTCCGTACCGTCGCGGCGCTGCTACACGTGATCAAGCACGCCGAGCGGATGGGCGACCAGTGCGTGAACATCGCCAAGGTGATGCCGCTCGTGGGGCACGATCCGCCGTCCGACGAGCAGCTGCTCGAGCGCATCTTCAAGATGGGCCGGCTCGCCCGCTCAGAGGTGGCGCAGGCCAAGCAGGCGTTCACGCTACGCGACGTGTCGCTGGCCCAGGACCTCGTGCGCCAGGACGAGGAGATCAACGCTCTGAACCGCGAGGTCTTCCGGCGCGCTGTCGAGATCGGCACCGACGAGGACCGGCGCGAGTGGGCGATGACGATGATGCTGGTCGCGCGCGCTCTCGAGCGGATCGGGGACAACGCGGTCGACATCGGCGAGCAGGTGGCGTTCGTCGTCACCGGCCTGTTCCGCGAGTTCTCCGACGCCTCGCGCGTTTAGGCGCGGCAGACGAACGTCAACCCCGCTGGGTGCGTGGCGTTTAATCCGCGATATGCGCGGAGAAAACGCCAAGGACCCTCACCGCGGCGCACTTCCCAGCTCACCTACCCAGCGCAGTTGACGTTCCCGACCGCCCGCTGCCGCCGATCACGATTTCCGGAGGTTGCGGGATCGTCGTACGGCGTATGAAGGGCCTGTGACCATCCTGTTACCGGGTGCCGGGTGTCGCCCTCGCTGTCACCACCGCTGCGTATGCTGAGTGCGCGATGGCGACGACGATAAATAGCCAGGCGCAGATCCGCCTGGCAGTGGTCGATTCCGACAGCGGCTTCCTCCAAGTGCTCACCAAGCGAATGGACAACGCCGGCTGGCAGCACCGGGTGCTCGCCTCGCCGGTGCCGCTGGACGCGATGGTGGCCATGCGGCTGAATGCCGTGGTGCTCGACCTGACGGTCCTCGGGCCGCAGGCGTGGACCTACCTGGAGAAGCTGTGCGCCCGCCTCCCGCATCTCGGGGTGATCGTGTGCACCGGCCAGTCGAGCGTGGCGCAGCGGGTCCGCGGCCTGCGGCTGGGCGCCGACGACTGGGTCACCAAGCCGTGCCACCCCGAAGAGCTGATCGCCCGCGTAGAGGCCGTCGTGCGCCGCCGCAAGCGCGCTGACGCTCGCGTCCCGGCCGCGCCCGTCGCCGTCGGCGAGCTCGAGATCCGCGCCGACCAGTTCCAGGCCTTCGCCGGGACCATGTCGGTCGACCTCACCCGCCGCGAGTTCGAGTTGATCCAGCTGCTGGCAGACGCCGAAGGCCAGGTCCTCCAGCGCGAGGAGATCTACGAGCGCGTGTGGGGCTACGCGATGGTGCACGGCGACCGCTCGGTCGACGTCTTCGTGCGCAAGCTGCGCCAGAAGCTCGAGCGCGCGTCGCCCGAGTGGCGGTACATCCACACGCATTTCGGCATCGGCTACCGCTTCGCGGCGGAGCCCGTCGAAGCGCCGGAGTCGGCGGTTGTCGCCGAGACGGCGCTCCCGGTCCCGGCGGTCGAGGCCCAGGATCTCGCCGCCGTACCCGTGCAGGCCTGACGCAACCGGGCTATCGTGAGTGGCCGTGGGCCCTGACCGCAGCACGCACGTGCGCAACGTCGCGATCGTCATTGGGATCGCTCTGTGCGTGTGGCTGGTCCCAGGCGGCGACACCGCCAGCCTGACGATCAGCAACCTGCTCGGGCTCATCTTCATCGGCGGTCTGCTGTTCCTCGGCTATCGGCTCTACATGGAGAACCGCGAGACGATCTTCGGCCTGCCCGAGCGCCAGCGCGGGATCCTCTACGCCGCCGTCGCGCTCGCGGGCATCACGCTGGTCGCGACGCGGCGGATGTGGGACGAGGGCGGCGCCGGGGCGATCCTCTGGCTCGCCTTCATCGGGCTCGCCGCCTGGGGCCTGTACAGCGTCTGGCGCTCGTACAAGGAGTACTAGAGGGGCGGGCGCTCGGCCCGCAGGCTCTCTGGCACGCCGATGACCTCGACGGGCCAGGGGCGGTCCCCGGCGCCCGCCTGGGCGCCGAGCAGGATGTCCAGCCCGCGCGAGTCGATGTGGTCGACGCCCGTGAGGTCGAGCACGACGCGCGAGGGGTCGGCCCACAGCGCCTGGAGGATGCCGTCCAGAAGCGCCGCGGTGCCGCGCTCGAGCTTGCCGTTGGCGCGAAGGACGACGCTGCCGTCGCTCTGCCGCGCGAACTCGACTGCCAGGCCCTCCGTGCCCATCGGCGCGGACCCTACCCGACGGTTACGTCAATGTGACTGCTCCTGAATGGAGTGCGAGGGCGATCTGATCACTCCGCCGTGGCGAGTGCCCGCCTGACCACGACACACGGTCGCGGGCTTCCGTGAGGCTTCCTGCACACTTGCGGAACACTCACGCGTAGCCCCGGCACGCCGCTCTCGGAAGGCTTGGCGGCATGACCCGAGGCGGCGCGCAGGACGGACAGGCGACGGTTGAGCTGGTGGCGCTGCTGCCGTGCGTCGCGGCCCTGCTCGCGGCGCTGTGGCAGCTCGCGCTCGTGGGGCACGCCGAGTGGGCTGCGAGCGCCGCCGCGCGCGCTGCAGCGCGCGCCCACGCCGTTGGCGCGGATCCCGGGCACGCCGCGCGCGCCCACCTGCCGCATGCGCTCGAGCGCGGGCTGCGCGTGCGGCCGACGCCCGCCGGCGACGTCCGGGTGGTCGTGCGCATCCCTGCGCTTCCGGGTCTGCCGAGCCCCGGTCACGCGCGCGCGGGCGCCCATTTCGAGCCGCAGTCATGACCGCTGACGAGCGCGGCCAGGCGACCGTGGAGCTGGTTGCCTTCCTACCGCTGCTGCTGGTGGCGGCGCTGGCGGGTGGCGCGTTGCTCGCTGCCCAGGCCGCGGGCGAGCAGGCCGGTGCGGCCGCAGAAGCGGGCGCGATGGCGCTCCTTCAGGGCGGCGATCCGCGCGCGGCGGCATCGCGCGCGCTGCCCGCCGCGGTCCGCTCGCGCGCCGTCATCCGCGTGCGCGGACGCCGTGTCACGGTCCGGGTCCGCCCGCGCCTGCCGATCGCGTCGCTCGCACGCCCGCTGACGGCCCGCGCGACCGCCGACGCCGGCCCGGCTGAAGTGCCGTGAGCGGCGGCCTCGCCCGCGCCGCGGCGTTCTTCGTCGCGCCGGCCGCCGCGGCCGACACGGGCGCGACCGGGACCGTGCCGGTCGCCGCGCGCGTCGTCGTGCTCGGCGCCCCTCCGGACACGGCCCCGCTGGCCGCAGCGATCGCGCTCGCGCTGCGTGCGGCCGATCGCGCTCCGGCGGCGCTCGTGGCGTTGTGGAGTGCTCGCGGCACCATCGCGCACGGGGCGGCCATGCCGGCCGCGGCGCGGCTCGCGGCGTCCCTGGCGCGGCGCGAGCTTCCGGCCGTCGCCCGCGGCCGGCTCGCGTGGCTCCCGCTCGAACGCGAGCCGCTGGCCGCCGCCGACGCGGTGCGCCGCGCGGCGGCGCTGGTCGACGGCCCGCTCGTCACCGCGATCGCCGGCGCGCGGCCGGCGGAGCTCGAGGAACTCGTCGCCGAGCACGATCTGGCGATCGTGGCGGTCGAGCCGGAGACCGCGCTGGCTCGCGCCGCGCTCGCGACGCTGGCCGCCCGCGGCATCGACGCCCGGGCCTGCCGGCCACCGCGCCGCGGCATCCCGCGCGCGCTCGCCCTCGGCGGCGTCGTCGCGCCGCGGTTCGACCCCGCCGTGCTCGCAGGACCGCGCAGGGAGGACGCGTGAGGGGCACCCGCGGCCAGGCCTCCGTGCTGCTCGTGGGCGGGCTGGCCGCCGTGCTGGTCGGCGTGCTGGTGCTGGGCGCGGTCGCGCGCGGCGTCGCGCGCGAGGCGGCGGCCCAGCGGGCGGCGGACCTCGCCGCGCTCGCCGGCGCGCGGGCGATGCACGCCGCGTACCCGCGGCTGTTCGAACCGGCGACCTCGGCCGGCGGGCCGAACCCACTCCATCTCGACCGCGACGAGTACGTCGCCCTGGCTCGCGCCGCCGCCGAGCGCGTGGCGCGCGCCAACGGCGCGGACGCCGCCACGGTGCGCTTCCCCGACGGGGACTCGTTCGCGCCCGTCCGGATCCACGTCCGCGTGCGCGAGGTCATCGAGGTGCGACGCAACGACGCGCACAGGCGCGTCGCCGTGACGGTCGGAGCCGAAGCGGAGCTGGCGCCCACGGCGGTCGCGGCCGCCGACGGCGGCGGCTATGACGGCCCGCTGGCGTTCCGCCAGGGCAAGCCGATGCGGCCGGACGTCGCGCTCGCGTTCGACCGGATGGAGCGGGCAGCGCGCGCGGACGGCGTCGTGCTGCTGATCACGAGCGGCTTCCGGTCGGACGCCGAGCAGGCCGTCCTCTTCGCCCGCCACCCGGACCCGAAGTGGGTGGCGCGGCCGGGCACGTCACTGCACCGCTACGGCACCGAGCTCGACCTCGGGCCACCGTCCGCGTATGGCTGGCTGAGCGCGAACGCGGCGCGCTTTCGATTCCTGCAGCGGTACGCGTGGGAGCGATGGCACTACGGGTTCGTCTTGAACGCGCGCTCGACGCGCCGCCCGGGTTCGGGCGGCGGTGGCCGCGACGGCGCACTGCCGGACTTCGTGCCCGACCAGTACGCGCCAGTGCTCGCGCGCGCCGCACAGCGCTGGAACGTGTCGGCGGCGCTGCTCGCCGCGCAGCTGTACGCAGAGAGCAACTTCAACCCGTTCGCCCAGAGCCCGGCCGGCGCGCAGGGCATCGCGCAGTTCATGCCAGGGACAGCGCGGGCGCTCGGTCTCGACGACCCGTTCGACGCCGCCCGCGCGATCGACGCCCAGGCACACCTGATGCGCGACCTCCTGCGGCGCTTCTCGTCCGTCCCGCTGGCGCTGGCCGCGTACAACGCCGGCCCGGGAGCCGTGGCCGGCTGCATGTGCGTGCCGCCGTATCCCGAGACGCGCGGCTACGTCGCTCGCATCCTCGGCCTGCTCGGCGGCGCGGGCGAGGTCACCGGAGGGCTGGAGGTCCGCCTGGTCCGGTGACCCCGCCGGCGAGTCATCTCATTACGGCTTCCAGGGCATGGGCGCTCCTTTCCGGTCGCCGGTGACGGGCGAGGAAGACGGCCTTCGAGTGGCGCTCCTCGTCGGCGCCGGGCTCGAGCCGGCCGCCCGTGTGCTGGCCGCGGACCGCGACGATCTCCAGGCCGGCGGCGCTCGCGAGCGCCGGGATCGAGGCAAGCGGGTAGTGCCAGTGACCCCAGGCGGCGCTCGTGCGCCGCCACAGGCCGTCGGCGCGGCGGCTCAGCACGTCCATGGCGACCTCGGCGCGGCCGCCGGGCTCACGCAGGCTGGCGGGGCCGCCGTGCCAGAGCACGATCCGCCGGCCGTCCTCGACGATCCGATCGCCGACGTCGCGGTAGGCCGTCAGCGTGTTGACGTCGAACGCCAGCAGCCCGTCCGGCGCCACGTTCGCGCCGATCGCCCGCAGCGCGCGCTCCACGTGGTCCGCCGACGGCAGGTGGTTGAGCGCGTCGTCGAGGCAGGTGACGAGGTCGAAGCGCCCGTACACCGGCAGCTCGCACATGTCGGCCACGTGGACGTCCGCCTGAGCTCCGAGCTTGCGCCGCGCGACCGCCGCCATCCCCGCCGAGCCGTCACAGCCGACGACCTCGTAGCCGAGCTCGAGCAGCGCCGCGAGGCTCTTGCCGGTGCCGCATGCGACGTCGAGCGCCCGCCGGCCGCGCAGCCCGTGCTCACGGGCCAGGCCGTCGATCGCCCGCAGCCAGGGACCGTAGGCGTACCCGGCGGTGAGGAGGTCGTAGGCCGGCGCGAGCACGTCGTAGCCGCTCGCGGTCGTTGAGATCGGGGTGGCGGTCACGCACGGTCGACCGATCCAACCGCTGAGTTTGTTTCAACGTTGGACGTGTTGGCGCGTAATGACTCACCGCACCCGTCCGACTGGGACTGGACAAGCGTCCGCGCGCTGTGCCTGCGCGAGACCCGTCGGGTCCTCGGCTCGTCGAGCGCCGCCGACGACGCAGCCCAGGAGGCCGTGATCCGCGTCTGGCGCCATCGCAGCCGGTGCCGCACGCCGGCTCGCCCGGACCCGTGGATCACCACGATCGC
Organism: uncultured Solirubrobacteraceae bacterium; assembly: GCA_963792385.1. Classification (GTDB taxonomy): domain Bacteria; phylum Actinomycetota; class Thermoleophilia; order Solirubrobacterales; family Solirubrobacteraceae; genus DASSUW01. The sequence continues at coordinate 273,322 of CAWBVZ010000012.1, forward strand.
GCGTCGCGAGGCGTTCCGGACGCTCTCCCAGCGCACCGAGCGATCGCTCGCCGAAGACGTCGAAGCGGCCGATCCGCGCCAACAACCAGACGAATTAGCCAACTCCCTGGACCTTTGGCGGGCAATTCGGTCGCTAAATGGACCCGACCGGCGACTCTTGATCGGCCACTACTGGCAAGATCTCCCGAACAGCGAGCTTGCCCTTGAGCTGGGAATCGCCGAATCGACGGTAAGGGTCAGACTTCACCGATTGCGGCTCCAGCTCCGACATACCCTTGGTGGATAGATGAAACCGATCAAGACCATTGACGATCCGCGGTACGTGAAGGCGATGAGCCATCCGTTGCGCGTCCGGATCCTTGCGATGCTGGACGAGCGCAAGGCATCCCCAAACCAGCTCTCCGGTTGGTTGGGCGCGAGCCTCGGCACGGTCGCCTATCACGTCCGGACGCTCGAGCAGCTCGGCTTGATCGAGCTGGTCGACGAGACCCGTGTCCGCGGGGCGGTCGAGCACCACTACCGTGCGAAGGAGCGGCCGCTCGTGACGGCCGAGGGCTGGGCGCAGGCACCTCCGATCGCCAAGCAGGCGGCGGTCGGCTCGTCACTCGACGTGATCGCCGACTACTCGAGGGCATCGGCGGCCGCCGGCGGGTTCGATCGCGCCGACGCGCAGCTGCGGCGCGAGCTCGTCAGGTTGGACGCGCGTGGGTTCACGCAGCTTTCGAAGGCGTGCGACAAGTTGGTCGAGCAGATGGAGAAGATCGAGGAGGCGGCGGCGGCGCGGATCGCGAAGGATCCGCACGCCGAGGACGTCGTCGAGGCCGGCCTCGGCCTGATGCTGTTCGAGGCGGTTCGGCTCTCGGGCCGCGACGACAGCGTCGGCGACGGCGCCCGCAAGGTCTCGACTCGCCGTGCGCCCCGCCGGCGACGGTCCGCTACGGCAGACCGCTAGTCGGTCCGGCGAAACGAGAAGGGGCGCCCCGGCGACATTGGGTCGGTTGTCGCCGGGGCGCGCGGGCACCGAGGGATGAGGGCGGTGCCGGACGCACGATATCGGCTGATCGGTCAGAACGTCTGATCAAGCGGTCTGCGGCACCAGCACCGCCCGGGCGGCGGCGATCGCCGCCTCCACGTCCGCCCGGTCGACGTCGAGATGCGTGACCGCTCGCACGCGCGTGGCGTCCAGCGCGGACATCTTCACGTCGGCCCGCTCGAGCGCTGCGCACAGCCCTTCGGCGTCCTGCACACCGAACACGACGATGTTCGTCTGGACCTCAGTCGGGTCGAGCTCGACGCCCGGCAGCTCCGCCAGCCCTTCGGCCAACACACGCGCGTTCTCGTGGTCCTCGACCAGCCGGTCCACATGGTGGTCGAGCGCGTACAGCCCGGCCGCGGCGATGATCCCGGCCTGGCGCATCGCGCCGCCCCACATCTGCTTGTAGCGCCACGCCTCGTCGATCAGCGCCTGCGATCCGACCAGGACGGCGCCGACCGGCGCCCCGAGGCCCTTCGTGAAGTCGAGCCACGCGGTGTCGAAGCCCGAGGCCCATGTCGCCGCCGGCACGCCGGACGCCACGACCGCGTTCATCAGCCGCGCGCCGTCGAGGTGGGAGCGCAGCCCGGCCTCCCGTGCAACCTCCAGCACGCCCTGCATCTGCTCGAGCGGCCACACGTGGCCGCCGGAAATGTTGGTCGTCTGCTCGAGCGAGACGAGCCGCGAGCGCGGCGCGTAGCGGTCGCCCGCCGGGCGCAGGTAGGCGCGCAGGGTGTCGGCGTCGAGCATGCCGCGCGGGCTGTCCACCGGGCACAGCACCGCGCCCGAGATCGCGGCCGGGCCGCCCGCCTCGGCGATGATCGGGTGCGAGGTCCGGTTCAGGATCACCTCGTCGCCGCCCGGCCCGATGTGGAGCCGGAAGGCGATCGCGTTGCACATCGTGCCGCTGGGCAGGAACACAGCGGCCTCGTGGCCGAGCAGGTCTGCCACGCGCTCGCACAGCGCGTTGACGGTCGGGTCGGCGAACGACTGCTCGTCGCCCACCTCCGCTTCCGCCATCGCACGGCGCATCGCCGCGGTCGGACGGGTCTGGGTGTCGGAGTAGAGGTTGACCACCCGCGGCACCTTAGCCGCGGGTGGTCGAACCTGGCTAGCGGTGCTTCAGCGCGGACTTGCGGAACACCGAATACGCCTTCCGCGGCGTGCCGTCCGGGTTCACGAGTCCCGAGTCGAAGTGCGCGCCGCGCACCTCGCCGAACCACTTGTAGACGAACAGCTCGGTGATCTTCGCGCGCAGCCCGCGCTGGCGCGAGTCGTACCGATCGGCCAGCTTGAACATCCACTTCGTGCGGTTAGCGGCGCGCGCCTCGCTGTAGCGGAAGCGCTTGCCGTTGAACTTCACGAGGCCGCCGGTCTCGGTCAGCCAGACCTCGCCGCGGACCGTGGCCAGCATCCGTCGCGTGTCGGCGGACGTGCGGTAGTTGACGTCCTGGTAGTTGTGCAGCCCCCATAGCCGCGGGGAGCCTTTGGCCAGGCGCAGGAACTTGCGCAGATAGGAGCGCAGGTTCGAGGTGTCGAGGATGTCCGCCGCCATCACCTTGAAACGGCGCGCGCGGGCGTCCTTGCGGAGCACCTCGTAGTAGCGCACCGCGAGCTTCGGCTTGCGGGCGGTCGGCTGCGAGGCGTGGTTGACCTCGTTCCACGCGGAGTAGGTCTTCACCCACGGGTAGAGGCTGTCGAACGCGCGGAACGACGCGCGATAGGCGGCCGCGCTCGGTGCGCGGCATGCCGCGCTCTTCGAGTAGCGCTTGCCGTTCCAGCAGCCACGAGCCGCGGTGAAGGTGACGAGCACCTGCTGGCGCGCGGACCGGGCGCTGTTCATGTAGTTCGCCACGGCCGCCGCCTCGTCGGCATGTCGGTTCCAATCCCACGGGACGATGTAGCGGACGCGCTTGAGCTTGAGTGATTGCCAGCGCGCGCTGGAGAACATGCTGGCGTTCTGTTCGCTGAGCCCGACTCGGTACTTCGCCTCGGCGGTGGGCACCAAGACGAGCGTTGCGAGCAGGACTAGAGGGAGCATTCGTCTGAATGACATGCCCTTCGGATCAACTCAACCGCCGCTTTGTTGCGTAAAGAGCGCCTAAAGATCGACCAGCCGGCTTCTCTACTCTCTGGGTAGACCCGAATGGCGATCGACGCCGAAGCCGCACACCAGGACCGCGCAGGGCGGCTTGCCGAACAGCGCCGCAGCCTTCCGGACCAACCCGGCGTCTACGTGTTCCGTGACGCCCGCGGCCGCGTGATCTACGTCGGCAAGGCGAAGTCGATCCGCAAGCGGGTGGCGAGCCACTTCTCCAACCCGACGCTCTACGGGACGCACGCGATCACCGACGAGGTGGACACGATCGAGCCGCTCGTCGTGGCCACCGAGGCCGAGGCGCTGCTCACCGAGCAGACGTTCATCAAGCGGTACAAGCCGCGCTTCAACATCCGGCTGCGCGACGACAAGTCGTACCCCTACATCGCGATCAGCACGGACGAGGAGTTCCCGCGCGTCTACTTCACGCGCGAGCGGCACAAGCGCGACCGGGCGTACTTCGGGCCGTACTCGAGCGCGAAGCGGGTTCGCGGCACGCTCGACCTGCTCGGCAAGATCTTCCAGCTGCGCTCATGCGAAGGCCCCGAGCCCGGCCGCCACTCGGGCTCCCCGTGCCTGGACTACTACATCAAGCGCTGCGGAGCACCGTGCGTGGGCTACGTCACGCGCGAGGAGTACATGCAGGGCGTCGACGGCACGATCGCGTTCCTGTCCGGGCGCTTCAAGCAGATCGAGCGCGACCTCGAGCAGCGCATGCACTGGCACGCCGGCGAGCAGGACTACGAGGCGGCCGCGCTCGCCCGCAACCGCCTGCAGGCCGTGCGCGCGCTGCTGGAGCGCCAGCGCGTCGCCAACGAGGGGGCCGGCACGTACGACGCCGTCGCGGTAGCGGTCGAGGCGACCGAGGCCAACGCCCAGGTGTTCCAGGTCCGCGACGGCGTGCTCAGCGACCGCCAGTCCTTCTACCTCGAGAACCAGGGCGAGCAGCCGCCGGCCGTCGTGGCGGAGGAGTTCATCCTCCAGTACTACGCGACGGCGCTCTCGATCCCGTCGTTGCTGGTCGTCCAGTTCGACCTCCAGGAGGGCTCGGAGATCGAGATCCTCGAGCAGATCCTCGCCGAGCGTCGCGGCAGCCCGGTCGAGATCCGGCCCGCCGAGCGCGGCGGCAAGCGGCGGATCCTGGACCTGGCCGAGCGCAACGCCCGGCTCGCGCTCGACCAGGAGAAGCTCAAGACGGAGCGCCGCCGGCAGCAGCGCGTCGAGGCGCTCGACGGCCTCCAGCGCGGGCTCGCGCTCGGCACGCTGCCGGTCCGCGTCGAGTGCTTCGACATCTCCCACCTCGGCGGCACCCACACGACCGCCGCGATGGTCGTGTTCGAGGGGGGTGCACCGAAAAAGGCTGATTACAGGCGTTTTACGATCCGGGAGGTCGATCCGGGGGACGATTACGGCGCCATGGCCGAGGTGCTCTCGCGCCGCTACGCGCAATGGGTCAAGCAGTCCGAGCGGTCGCCGTACGACGCCGACCGCGACGCGTCGTTCGGAGCGCTGCCGAACCTGATCGTGATCGACGGCGGCAAGGGCCAGCTCGCCGCCGGGCTCGAGCCACTGCAGGGCTTCCGCGAGCACGGCGTTGCGGTGGTCGCACTCGCCAAGCGCGTCGAGGAGGTCTTCCTGCCCAACCGCGGGGACCCGGTGGTGCTCGCGCACGAGACGCCCGAGCTGCAGCTGCTCCAGCGCATCCGCGACGAGGCGCACCGGTTCGCGATCACCCATCACCGGATCCGGCGCGACCGGGCGATGACCGAGTCGATCATGGACGACCTGCCGGGCGTCGGGCCAGCGCGCAAGCGCGCCCTGCTCAAGCACTTCGGGTCGCCCGACGCGGTGATCGCCGCCTCGCGCGAGGAGCTCGAGCGCGTTCCGGGGCTGCCGCAGAAGGTCGCGCGCGACCTCTACACCCACCTGAACCGGACCGGACGATGAGCCGCCGGATCGCGCGCGACACTTCGTCCGTGAGCACAAACGGCCGCGGGCCGTCCCATCTCGTCGACTTCGTGATCATCTCGGGCCTCTCCGGCGCCGGGAAGTCGTCGGCGATGAACGTGTTCGAGGACGCCGGGTACTTCTGCGTCGACAACCTGCCCGCGGAGATGATCCGCTCGCTCGCCGAGCTGTTCCGCCATGCGGGTTCGAAGGTCGAGCGCGCCGCGGTGGTGTCCGACTCGCGCGCCGGCGAGTACCTGTCGGCGCTCGCGGGCGTGATCGACGAGCTCGACGAGGCCGGGATCGTGCACCGCGTGCTGTTCCTCGAGTCCGACGAGCAGACGCTGCTCAACCGCTACAAGGAGACGCGCCGCCGGCATCCGCTGGTGCCGCACGGGAGCGTCGTCGACGGCGTCCGGCGCGAGCGCGAACTGCTGGCGCCCGTGCGCGAGCGGGCGGACCTGTGCATCGACACCAGCGGGCTGAGCGCGGCCGGCCTGCGTCGCAAGGTGGCGGACGAGCTGCTCGAGCCGGGCTCGCCGGGCAGGCTCGCGGTCACGTTCAGCTCGTTCGGTCACAAGCACGGCCCGCCGCGCGACGCCGACCTCGCGCTCGACGTGCGCTTCCTGCCGAACCCGCACTACGAGGCCGACCTGCGGCCGCTGACCGGGTTCGACCAGCGGATCGTCGACTACGTCGGCCGCGACGGCCGCCTGGAGGAGTTCTACGACCACGTGCTGCCGCTGCTCGAGTACCTGCTCCCGCAGTACGTGGCCGAGGGCAAGGCGCACCTCGTCGTCGCGATCGGCTGCACCGGCGGCCGCCACCGGTCGGTCGCGATCGCCGAGCACCTCGCGGCCGCGTTCCGCGATCGCGACGAGTACTTCGTCGAGGTCCAGCACCGGGACGTGGATCGCGTGCACGCTCGCGGCGGGTAGCGGCTCGGCGAACGTCAACTGCGCTGGGTGGGGGAGCGACGTTCTGGCGCGTTGCCGCTCGTCCGCACGCCGAGCGTCGAGTTTGGCGGTCTCACGCCGGTCAAGTCGACGCTCGATGTCCCGCGGCGGCCGATCTCACTTCATTAATGCCGCAGTTGACGTTCGCTCGCCCGGCCAGCGCCGCCCGGAGTAGAGTCGCCACCGTATGTCCGGGCCGAACCCGAAGGCCCGGGAGCGGTTCGCCGCGACTGGTGCGGCCGAGGCTCCGCTCCCCGGCACGATCCTCGCGTCATGGTCGCGCTCGCGGCTCTGCGGCGCCGGGCCGGACCGGCGCGAGGCGCGCTACGACGGCGGCTCGGCGGACGCCGACTCACGGCTGCGGCGCGCCGCCCAGCCGGTGCTCGAGCGTCTGTCAGCTGACCTCACGGATACGCCGACGGCGCTGCTGCTGAGCGACCCGACCGCGCGCGTGGTGCGCCGGTGGGCGAGCGAGCCGGCGATGGCGCGGCTGATGGACCGCGTGCGCGCCGCCGAGGGGTTCGTGCTGTCCGAGGACACCGTCGGCACCAACGGCGTCGGCACGCCGCTCGAAGCGGGCCGCCCGGTGGTGGTGATCGGGACCGCTCACTACAACGAGATCTTCGACGACGCGTCGTGTGCCGGCGCGCCCGTCCGGCACCCGGTCAGCGGCCGGCTCGAGGGCGTCGTGAGCCTCACCTGCCGCGCGGACGCCGCGAACCCGCTCCAGCTCCCGCTGATCGCGGCGGCGGCGCGCGACGTCGAGCGGCGGCTGCTCGACGCCGCATCCGCGACCGAGCGCCGGCTGCTGGAGGCGTTCACCGCCGCTCGCCATCGGACGACGCGGCCGGTGGTGTGCGTCGGGGAGGACGTCGTGCTCGCCACCCCGGCCGCTGCGCGCCTGCTCGAGGGCGTCTCGCAGGGCCTGCTGTGGGAGCGGGCGCGGAGTGCGGTCGCCGAGGGCGGCGAGCGCGTCTGCGCGTTCGCCATCGACGGCGACGAGGAGCTGCTCGCGCGCTGCCACGCGGTCGGCGACGACGCGGCGATCGTCGGCGTGCTCGTCGCGATCGACCCGCCGCGGATCGCGCGCGCGATACGGCGCCGCCCGGCCGCACCGCGCGGGCTGGCGGGCCGCAGCGCCGCCTGGCGAGCTGCCGTGGCGGCGGTCACGCAGTGCGCGGCGACGCGGGCGCCGCTGCTGGTCTGGGGCGAGCCGGGAGTCGGCAAGGCGGCGCTGGTGACGGCCGTGGAGCGCCCCGCCGCCGTGCTCGACGGCGCGCTCGAGGCCGCCGACGGCCCGCGCGCGTGGCTCGCCCGCGCGCAGGCGACGCTGGCGGCCGGCGGCCCGGTCCTCGTGCGCCACGCCGACGCGCTGTCACCGCGCACGTTCGACGCGTTCGCCGCGCTGGCGCGCACGGCGATCGCGTGGATCGCCGCCACCGCCGCCGAGCCCAGCCTGGCCGAGCGGCTCGGCGCCCGCGCCGTCGAGCTGCCGCCGCTCCGGACCCGCCCCGAGGACATCGCGCCGACCGCCGTCGCCTTACTGGGCGGCCGCCGCCTGCGCCCGGAGGCGCTGCAACTGCTGGAGCGACTCCCGTGGCCGGGCAACGTCCGCGAGCTCGAGAGCGCGTTGCGCACGACGCACGCCTCCGAGGTGCGCGTCGAGGACCTCCCGACCGAGCTGCGCGCCCGCGCCGCGCGCGTCCCGACGAGCGGCCTGCAGCGCGTGGAGGCCGAGGCGATCGCCCGCGCGCTCGCCGGCTGCGACGGGAACAAGCGCGACGCTGCGCGCGAGCTCGGTATCTCGCGGTCCACGCTCTATCGCAAGCTGCGGGCGTATGGGATGGACCTCGAGCATCGCGCGTTCTGAGGGTCCGAACTGCGCATTGAAGGCGGCTCGGGTGGGGGTGTGTCACGAACGTTCACGCATATCGAACAAACGTGAACCACCCCCCTGGATCACCCCCTGAATGCCGCAGTTCGTGTCCCAAATCCGGACACGAAGGCCGTGCCGGCGCGGCGTACCGTGCAAGCGGTCCCGAGGAGAGAACAAGGGGGTTCCCATGGCCGAGCAGCGAGGCTGTGACCTCGTCGTCGACTACCTGATCAAGGAGGAGACGCCGTACCTGTTCGGGTACGCCGGACACGGCGCGGTCGGCTTGCTCGACGGGGTCTATCGCCGCCAGGATGAGATCGGCCTGGTGTGGCCGCGGATCGAGTCGGCCGCCGGCTACATGGCCGACGCGTACTTCCGGCGCACCGGCATCCCGATCCCCGTCTACACCTCGACCGGCCCGGGCCCGATGCTGCTCACGGTCGCGATGGGGAACGCGTTCTATGACTCGTCGTCGTTCGTCGCCATCACCGGCCAGGTCGCGACGACGCAGTTCGACAGCGGCGCGCTGCAGGAGGAGTACCGCCACCACTCGGCCGACTTCCCGAGCGTCGTCAAGCCGATCGTCAAGCGCAGCTATCAGGCGCACAGCGTCGAGGACCTGGCAAAGATCCTGCCGAAGGCGTTCAAGCTGGCGCGCGAGGGACGCCCCGGGCCGGTGCACATCGACGTTCCGTACGACCTCTGGATCCGGACCGGCGACGTGGAGACGCCAGAGCCGGAGGAGCGCTCGCGGCACCTGCAATGGCGCACCGCGGGCTCGCCCGAGGCGGTTGCGCGCGCTCTCGACGTCCTGACGAGCGCGCGCCGGCCGCTGATCCTCGCCGGCGGCGGCGTGCTGCTCTCGGAGGCGAGCGAGCAGCTCGCCGAGCTCGCCGAGCACCTCAACATCCCCGTCTACAGCACCTTCATGGGCAAGGGCGCGCTGTCGGCCCGCCACCCGCTGCACCTCGGGATCGCGGGCTGCTGGGGCGAGTACCCGGCCACCGAGGCGGCCCGCAACGCGGACGTGATCCTCGCCTTCGGCGCGCGCTTCAGCGACATCCACTGCTCGTCCTGGGTGCCCGGCTACACGTACAACATCCCGCCCACACGGCTGATCCATGTCGACCTCGACCCGTCCGAGATCGGCCGCAACTACCCGACCGAGCTGGGCATCGTCGGCGACGCGCGCGAGGTCCTGCGCCAGATGATCGAGCTGGCGCAGAAGAAGGGCCCGAAGCGCGAGCGCTCGCCCTGGAACGACCAGGTCGAGAGCTACAAGGCCGAGTGGGAGAACTACATCACGCCGTTCATCGAGTCCGACGAGGAGCCGATCGACCCGCGCCGGCTGATCGGTGACATGCGCCGGATCGCACCCGACGACACGCTGATGATCACCGACACCGGCAACCACCAGACATGGGTGGAGCAGTACTGGGACGCCTACGAGCCGCGCACGATATTCACGCCGGGCGGCTTCGCCGGCATGGGCTTCGGCACCTGCGGCGTGCTCGGGCTGAAGCTCGCAGAGCCCGACCGCCCGGCCGTATGCGTGACGAGCGACGGCAGCTTCTCGATGTTCCCGCACGCCGTCGCGACCGCCGTGGAGTACGACATCCCGGCGGTCTGGGTGCTGCTCAACAACTACACGATCGGGGTCATCCGCGACCTCCAGCGCTTCTACATGGACAATCGCGAGATCGGCACGAGCTTCCGCAAGCAGTCGACCGGGGAGCTGTGGAACCCCGACTTCGCCAAGATGGCGGAGGCCATGGGCGCGCTCGCGTACTCGATCGACAAGCCGGGCGACGTCGCGCCGGCGTTCGAGGCCGCGCTGGCTTCCGGCCGCCCCGCGGTGCTCGACGTGCGCGTGAACCGCGACACGGCGGTGCCGCTGATCGGCACGTGGCAGTTCCCGCCGATCGTGCAGGCGGAGCCCACCTTCGGACGGCGGCTGGTGCTCACCTGACCGGCTTCCCGTTCACGGCGATCGTCGAGCAGCAGCGCCTGAAGCGCGCGCTGCTGCTCAACGCGGTCAACCCCGCGGTCGGAGGTCTGCTGGTCAGCGGGCCGAGCGGCACCGCGAAGTCCACCGCCGTGCGCGCGCTCGCGGAGCTGCTGCCGGAGATCGAGGTCGTGGCCGGCTGCGCGTTCGTGTGCGACCCCACGGCGCCCGCGTGCGACGACTGCCGTGCGCGCGTCGCAGCCGGCGAGACGCTGCCGGCGCGCCGCCGGCGCCGGCGCGTCGTGACACTGCCGCTGAACGCCACCGAGGACCGGGTGGCAGGCACGATCGACATGGCGCGCGCGCTGACCGACGGGATCAAGGCGCTCGAGCCGGGCCTGCTGGCGGAGGCCAACCGCGGGATCCTCTACGTCGACGAGATCAACCTGCTCGACGACCACCTGGGCGACGTCCTGCTCGACGCCGCGGCGATGGGCGAGAACGTCGTCGAGCGCGAAGGGATGTCGATCACCCATCCGGCGCGCTTCCTGCTCGTCGGCACGATGAACCCGGAGGAGGGCGACCTGCGGCCGCAGCTCGCCGACCGCATCGGCCTGCACGTCGAGGTCGAGGCCCTGCGCGACCCGGAGCTGCGCGGGGAGGTGATCCGGCGACGCGAGGCGTTCACCACCGACCCGGAGGCGCTCGCGGGCCGCTTCGTGAGCTATCAGGAGGAGCTGCGGGCGCGGGTCGACGGCGCCGTCGCGCGGCTGGGCGGCGTGCAGGTGCCGGACGCGCTGTACCCGGCGATCGGGTCGCTGGTCACGCGCCTCGGCGTCGACAGCCATCGCGCCGACGTGACTGTGCTCGAGTGCGCGAAGGCGATCGCGGCGCTCGCCGCACGCGATGCGGTCGCCGCGGCCGATGTGCGCGAGGCGGCGGGCCTGGCGCTCGGGCATCGGCGCGCCGGCGATCCGTTCGGGCCGCCGCCGCGCGTGGACGAGCACGAGCTCGAGCGGGCTCTGGAGGAGGCGCTCGAGGGGGCGGTGCCGGGAAAAGCCCCAAGAGCGGAGGAGAGGGCCCGAGCGAGGGAGGCGGCCGGCTGACGGGTGAGGCGCCAGCGATCGCGGCGTTGGTCGCGGACGGGCGGTCGCTGCGCAGCGACCGCCGCCGCGACTCCGTCGAGCGCGCAACCGCGGGGCGGCACGCGCGATCGCTGGTGAGCCGGCGCGCCGGCAAGTACAGCCGCCACCGGCTCGGCGCCGGACCCGACGTCGCGGTCGACGCCACGCTGCGCGCCGCGGCGACGCGCGGCCGCGGCTCGGGCATCCTCGCCGTGCTGCCCGAGGACCTGCGGCGCAAGGTCCGCGAGCACCACTCGCCGCTGGCCGTGGTGTTCCTCGTCGACAACTCGTACTCGCTGGCGGCCGAGGCGATGGTCGAGCGCGTCAAGGGCCTCGCGTACGCGCTGCTGGCGGACGCGGCCAACCACGGCGACCGGCTCGCGCTGGTCGCGTTCGGCGGCTTCGCCGAGGCGACCGTCGCGCTGCCCTTCACGCGCAGCGCGCGGCGCGCGCGCGAGCGGCTCGAGGAGCTGCCGGTGAGCGGCCGCACGCCGCTCGCCGACGCGCTCGTGCGCGCCCACCGGCTGCTGCGCCAGGAGCGCGCCAAGCACGCGAACGTCGTGCCGTGGCTGGTCGTGATCACCGACGGGCGCGGGACGGTGGCGCTGCGGCCCGGCGGCGACGCGCAGCGCGGACGCGCTCGAGCAGGCGCGGCGGATCGCGCGCGACCGGATCGGCTGCCTGGTCGCGGACGCCGCCGTGCCGGGGTCGCCCGAGGCGCTCGCCGGCCTCGCGGGGGAGCTCGCGGAAGCGGCACGCGGGCGCTGCGTGCCGCTCGGCGCGCTCGGGGCGGAGTCGCCGTGAGCACGCTCGATCCGATCGTGGTCCTCGAGGGGTTCCGCGCCCACTGCGCCGACGATCTGGCGGACGTAGAGGTGCTCGACGCGCAGCCGGACGCGATCGTCGTCCAGTGGCGGCGCGAGGTCACGAGCGTCGAGCTGCGCGCCACGCCGGAGACCGAGCCGGTGCCGGAGCGGCCGCTGCTCGCGCTCGCACCGCTCAACGACGCCGTGATCAACCGGCTTCTGGAGGAAGAGCCGCTGCGCGCCCATCTCGGCGTCTATGACCTTGCGCGGCTCGAGAAAGCGAGCGCCGTGCGCGCGAGCGCGTTCACGTACTTCGAGTGGTTCCTGCAGGAGGCGTACGGCGTCAAGGTCACCGCGTCCGGCGCGTTCACCGCCGGTCTCGTCCAACGCGGGATCCTCTCGCTCGGCATGGGGTAGATACCCTTCGCAGCCGCTTCATCCTCCCCAGCCGAAAGGGAACGCTTCATGTCCGTACGCGTCGGGATCAACGGCTTCGGCCGCATCGGCCGCAACGTATTCCGTGCTGCGCAGGAGTCGGACGCGGACGTCGAGATCGTGGCCGTGAACGACATCACCGACGCCGGCACGCTTGCGCACCTGCTCAAGTACGACTCGGTGTACGGCCGCTTCCCCGGCACCGTCGAGGTGCGTGACGGCGCGCTGGCGATCGACGGCCGCGAGGTCAAGGTGCTCGCCGAGCGCGATCCGGCGCAGCTCCCGTGGAGCGACCTCGGCGTCGAGGTCGTGATCGAGTCGACCGGCTTCTTCACCAAGCGCGAGGACGCCGCCAAGCACCTGGAGGCTGGCGCGCGGAAGGTGATCATCTCCGCTCCGGCGACCGAGCCGGACGTCACCGTCTGCCTCGGCGTCAACTTCGACGACGTGTACGACGCCGACAACCATCACGTCATCTCCAACGCCTCCTGCACGACCAACTGTCTCGCGCCGGTCGTCAAGGTGCTGCACGAGACGATCGGGATCGAGCGCGGCCTGATGACGACGATCCACGCGTACACCGCCGACCAGCGCCTCCAGGACGCCCCGCACAAGGACCTGCGGCGCGCCCGCGCCGCCGCGATCAACCTCGTGCCCGCGTCGACCGGCGCCGCGAAGGCGATCGGGCTCGTGATCCCGGAGCTCCAGGGCAAGCTGCACGGCTTCGCCGTCCGCGCCCCGGTGCCGACCGGCTCGGTCGTCGACCTCACCGTCCAGGTGGCGCGCGAGACCAGCGTCGACGAGATCAACGACGCCTTCCGCTCGCGTGCCGACGAGGGCCCGCTCGCCGGGATCCTGCAGTACACCGACGACCCGATCGTGTCGTCCGACATCGTCCGCTCCCCCTACTCGTCGATCTTCGACTCCGAGCTGACCTCCGTCATGGAGGGCACGCTGGTCAAGGTCGTGTCGTGGTACGACAACGAGTGGGGCTACTCGAACCGCTGCGTCGAGCTGGCCCAGAAGGTGCTCGTGCGTGCGCACGCTTGAGGACCTCGACGTCGAGGGAAAGCGGGTTCTCGTCCGGGTCGACTTCAACGTGCCGCTCGACGAGGACGGCAACATCACCGATGACGCGCGCATCCGGGCCGCCCTGCCGACGTTGACCGAACTGCGCCGGCGGGGCGCGCGGCTCCTGCTGGCCGCCCACCTCGGGCGGCCGAAGGACCGCGAGCCGGAGTTCTCCCTGCGCCCGACCGCCGAGCGGCTGTCGGATCTGCTCGGCACCGAGGTGGTGCTGGCGGAGGATCTCGATCAGGTCCCGGACGGCGACGTCGTGATGCTGGAGAACGTCCGCTACGAGCGCGGCGAGACCAAGAACGACCCGGAGCTGGCGAAGCGTTATGCGGCGCTCGCGGACGCCTACGTGAACGACGCGTTCGGCGCCGCCCACCGCGCGCACGCCTCGACCGAGGCGGTCGCCCACCTTCTGCCGAGCGCGGCGGGCCTGCTGCTCCAGGGCGAGGTGGCGACGCTGCGCGGCATCCTCGACGACCCGACGCGGCCGCTCGTGGCCGTCGTCGGCGGCGCGAAGGTGACCGACAAGATCGGCGTGCTCGACGCGTTCCTGGAGCGCGCCGACGCGATCCTGATCGGCGGGGCGATGTGCTTCCCGTTCTTCAAGGCGCAGGGCCACGACGTCGGCGACTCGCTGTGCGAGGAGGAGGGCGTCGACCCCGCGCGCGAGGTGCTCGCCGCGGGCAGCGACAGGCTGCAGCTCCCCGTTGACCTCGTGGCCGGCGAGGAGTTCAGCGCGGACACGCCCGTGAAGGCGATCGACGGCGTGGACGTGCCCGCGGGGTGGATGGGGTTGGACATCGGGCCGTCCACCGCTGTCGCCTACGCCGACGCCGTGAAGTCCGCCGGCACGGTGTTCTGGAACGGCCCGATGGGAGCATTCGAGCTCGAGCCGTTCGCGGCCGGCACACGCGCCGTGGCCGAGGCGATCGCGGCCACTACGGCCACAACCGTCGTCGGCGGCGGCGACTCCGCGGCAGCGCTGGCGGAGTTCGGCCTCGTCGACCGGGTCGATCACGTCTCGACCGGCGGCGGCGCGGCGCTGGAGCTTCTGGAGGGCAAGCCGCTGCCCGGAGTGGAGGCACTGTCATGAGCCGCACGCCGTTCATCGCCGGCAACTGGAAGATGCACAAGACGATCGCCGAGGCGGAGGCGTTCATCGCGGCGCTGCTGCCGCAGGTGGCGACCGCCGACGGTGTCGACGTGGCGATCTGCCCGACCTACACGTCACTCCAGGCGATGGTCGACTCGACCCGCGGATCGCGCGTGCAGGTGTTCGCGCAGAGCATGCACGAGGCCGACTCCGGCGCCTACACCGGCGAGATCTCGGCGCCGATGCTCACCGAGCTCGACGTCCACGGCGTGATCCTCGGCCACTCCGAGCGCCGCCAGTACTACAACGAGACCGACAAGGCGCTCCAGCTGAAGGTCCCCAAGGCGCTCGATTCCGGCCTGGTGCCGATCCTGTGCGTGGGCGAGACCGAGGAAGAGCGCGAGCGCGGCGACACCGAGCGCAAGCTCCGTCACCAGGTGCAGGAGGGACTCGAGAAGGTCGACACCGCGCGCCTGGCCGAGGTCGTCGTGGCGTACGAGCCGATCTGGGCGATCGGCACCGGGCTGGTGGCGACGCCCGCGCAGGCGCAGGAGGCGGTCGCCTTCGTGCGCGCGCTCGTCGAGGATCGCGACAAGGCCGCCGGCAAGGCGGTGCGGATCCTCTACGGCGGGTCGCTGAAGCCCGACAACGCGGCCGAGCTGCTGGCGCTGCCCGACGTCGACGGCGCGCTCGTCGGGGGCGCGAGCCTCGAAGCGGCATCGTTCGCGAAGATCATCGAGGCCGCCGCGCGATGACCGTCCCGCAGGTCGCGCTCGTGATCCTCGACGGGTGGGGCCTCGCGCCGGACGGTCCCGGCAACGCGATCTCGCTCGCCGACACGCCGGTGTTCGACCGGCTGTGGGAGGAGCACCCGCACACGCAGCTGACGGCCTGGGGTGAGGCGGTCGGGCTCCCGGAGGGCCAGATGGGCAACTCCGAGGTCGGCCACCTCAACCTCGGCGCCGGGGCGATCGTGCCGCAGGACCTGGCACGGATCGACGACGCGGTCACCGATGGCTCACTGGCCGAGAACGAGACGCTGCAGGACGCGCTCCGCGATGCGCCGCGCGTTCACCTGATCGGGCTCGTGTCGACCGGCGGCGTGCACTCGTCCGAGCGCCACCTGAAGGCGCTCGTCGACGTGGCGGCGCAGGCCGGGGTCGGGGACCTGGTGGTGCACGCGTTCACGGACGGGCGCGACACGTCGCCGACCTCGGGCGCGGCGTCGCTCGCCGAGCTCGAGGGCTGGCTCGGCGAAGCCGGCAACGGGCGCGTCGGCTCCGTCGTCGGCCGCTACTTCGCGATGGATCGAGACGAGCGCTGGGACCGCACCGAGAAGGCGATCGACCTGCTGGTCAACGGCGAGGGCGAGCACCACGCGGACAGCGCCGAGGCGGCAGCGACTGCGGCCTACGAGCGCGACGAGACGGACGAGTTCATCACCCCGACGACGGTCGGCGACGAGGCGAAGATCCGCCCCGGCGACGCTGTGATCGCGTTCAACTTCCGGCCCGACCGGATGCGCCAGATCACGCGCAAGCTGGTCGAGGACGGACCCGTCGACCGCTACACGACGATGACGCAGTACGACGAGGACTGGACCTATCCGGTGCTGTTCCCGCCGCGCCGGCCGGCGATCACGATCGCGCAGGTCATCGCCGACCGCGGACAGCGCCAGCTGCACGTGGCGGAGACCGAGAAGTATCCGCACGTCACGTACTTCTTCAACGGCGGCGAGGAGGACCCGTACGACGGCGAGATCCGCGAGCTGGTGCCTTCCCCGCGCGACGTCCCGACGTACGACCACAAGCCCGAGATGAGTGCGCGCGAGGCGGCCGACGCGTTCGTCGAGCACTGGAAGGCCGACGAGCCCGCGTTCGCGATCATCAACTTCGCCAACCCCGACATGGTCGGCCACACCGGCGTGATCGAGGCGGCGGTGAAGGCGGTCGAGACCGTCGATGAGTGCCTCGGCCGCGTGGTCGAAGCGGTCCACGCGAGCGGTGGCGCGTGCGTGATCACGGCCGACCACGGCAACTGCGACCACATGCTCGAGGACGACGGCTCGGTCAACACCGCCCATTCCCTGAACCCGGTGCCGCTCATCGTCACCGCCGACGGAGCGCAGCTCGGCGATCGCGACGGCATCCTCGCCGACGTCGCGCCGACCGTGCTCGCCCTGCTTGGGATCGAGCAGCCGAGTGAGATGACGGGCCACTCGCTGCTCGCGTAGGCTGCCGCCGATGGGCGAGCGCGACAGCTACGCGCCCGGGACGTTCTGCTGGGCAGACCTGGGCACCACCGACGCGGACGCCGCCAAGGGCTTCTACACGACGGTGTTCGGCTGGGAGGCGGTCGACGCGCCCGCCGGCGACGCCGGCACGTACACGACCTTCAAGCTCGACGGGCGCGACGTCGCGGCGCTCTACGAGATGGGCGAGGAGGAGCGCGGGACGCTGACGCCGCACTGGTCCTCGTACGTGTCGGTCGACGACGTCGACACGCTCGCCGGCCGCGTGCGCGACCTCGGCGGCGAGGTGCTGGCCGAGCCATTCGACGTGATGCAGGCCGGCCGCATGTCGGCCGTGCGCGATCCCACGGGCGCGACGCTGCACCTGTGGCAGGCACGCGAGCAGATCGGCGCCGGGCGCGTCAACGACCCCGGCTGCATGGTCTGGAACGAGCTCGCCTCACCCGATCCGCCGCGCGCCGGTGTGTTCTACGGCGAGCTGCTGGGCTGGACGGTCGAGCCGGAGGAGTCCGGCTACGGCATCGTCAAGCGCGACGGAGCGCTCAACGGCGGCGTCCGCCCGACCCAGGACGACGAGACGCCGAGCTGGCTCATCTACTTCACGACGGCCTCGGCCGACGACACGTCGGCCGCCATCCGCGAGGCCGGCGGTCACGTCCTCGTCGGCCCGATCGACAGTGCGGTCGGCCGCGTGGCCGTCGTGGCCGACCCGCAGGGAGCGCGGTTCGCGCTCTTCGAGGGAGAGGTCGACCCATGACGCGCGTCGCGGTGCTCGGCGGCGGGCCGGCCGGCATGGCCGCCGCGTACGAGCTGACCGCGACGGAGGCGCTGCGCGAGCGCTACGAGGTGACCGTCCACCTGCCCGGCCACCGGCTCGGCGGCAAGGGGGCGAGTGGGCGCGACCAGGAGCACTGCGACCGCATCCTCGAGCACGGCCTGCACATCTGGTTCGGCTTCTACGACAACGCGTTCGCTCTGATGCAGGACTGCTACCGCGAGCTCGGCCGGCCCGCCGACGCGCCGCTCGCCACCTGGCAAGCCGCCTTCAAGCCGTGCCACGACATCGTCATCTACGAGCACTGGGACGGCCGTTGGATCGCCCGTCGCTGCATCTTCCCGCCGAACCCGCTGCCGCCCGGCGATCCACGGATCGAGGACATCCTCGAGCGCGTGATCGGCTGGCTCACCGGCGAGTGGGGGCGGATCCACGCGGGTGGCGGGCTGCTCGCGAAGGCCGGGCACGAGGCGCTCGAGCTGGCCGGCAGGCTCGTCCGCGGGCTCGACCACCTGGGCGACGACGTGCTGCGTGAGCTCGGCCGCCTGCTGGGAGTCGCCCGCAACCTGCTGTGGGAGCACTACGTCGAGGAGCGCGTCGACGACGACGAGCTGCGCTTCTGGTTCCAGAACCTCGACATCGTCGCGGCCATCGTGCGCGGGATCGGCGAGGACCGGCTGCTCGAGCGCGGCTGCGAGTCGATCGACGACGAGGAGTTCTCGGCCTGGCTCGCCCGCCACGGCGCGATGGAGATGACGCTCCGCTACTCGCCCGTGATCCGCGGCGTGTACGACAGCTCGTTCGCATACGAGGCGGGCGACAAGACGCGCCCGAACATGGCAGCGGGCACGGCGCTGCGCGACTCGATCCGCACGCTGCTCTGCCACCGCGGCGCGTTCTTCTACAAGATGCAGGCGGGGATGGGCGACACCGTGTTCGGGCCGCTCTACGAGGTCCTGCGCGGCCGCGGCGTGCGCTTCGAGTTCTTCTCGTGCGTGACCGAGCTGCGCCCGGACGCCGACGGCACGGTGGTGGAGGAGATCGACGTCGTCAGCCAGGTCGACATCCCCGCCGGCGAGTACCACCCGCTGTACAACGTGCTCGACCTGCCGTGCTGGCCGAACGAGCCACTGTGGGACCAGCTCAAGAATGGCAAGGAGCTGAGCAAGGACCCGCCGGACTTCGAGCACGTGGCCAACCCGCTCGGGCGCAAGCCGACCACGCTGCGCCGCGGCGAGCACTTCGACGAGGTCGTACTCGCCTTCCCGCCCGACGTCCAGCGCACCGTGTGTGCGCCCCTGCTCGGCCCGGACCCCGCGTACGCCGCGATGCTCGACGCCACGAAGACCGTGGTCACGCAGGCGTTCCAGCTGTGGTTCACCGAGGACCTCCACGACGGGCTGCGCTGGCACTACGGCGACGACTCGATCTGCGGCTCGTTCGTCGAGCCGCTCGACACCTGGTGCTCGATGTCGCAGCTGATTCCGCGCGAGACGTTCCCGCCGGGCACCGTCGGCGCGATGGTCTATTGCTGCGGCGTGATGCCGGACAACCGGATCAAGGACTGGACGCAGGCCGACGAGCTGGCAAAGCAGGACACGCGGCGCTTCCTGGCCGACGACGCGACAACGCTGTGGCCGGGGGCGGCGCTCCCGGACGGCGCACTCGACTGGTCGGTGCTCGTCGACCTCGAGGGCCGCACCGGGCCGGAGCGGCTCGACGCGCAGTACTGGCGCGCGAACCCGCAGCCGGAGGAGCGCTACGTGCTCAGCGTGGCGGGCTCGATCAAGCCGCGGCTGTGGCCCGACGGCTCGCACTTCAAGAACCTCGCGCTGGCGGGCGACTGGACCCGCAGCGGGCTCGACGCCGGCTGCATCGAGGGCTCGGTGACCTCGGGCAAGCTCGCCGCGCGCGCGCTCAGCGGCGAATCGCGCGACATCGACGGCGTCGGCGGCTGGCTGAACGCCGACCCTGAGCGGTCGACGATCTGAAGTCGCCGCTCCCGCGTGGGATACTCCGCTGCAGGTGAGCGAGGTCAGCATCGCACTGACCGAGCCGATCTCGATCGACGGTGAAGGAACGCGCGTCGAGGGTCGCGCAATGGGCGGCGGTCGCGTCAGGCTCGCCTTCGCAGCGCTCGTGCTCGAGCGCCGTCGGGCGCTGCCGCGCGACGAGCTGGCCGAGGTGCTGTGGGGCGAGCAGCTCCCGCCCTCGTGGGAGTCCTCGCTACCCGAGGTGCTGAGCCGGGTCCGGGCCGCGCTCCCCAGCGGTGAGGTCGTCTACGAGTCCGGCTGCTACCGGTTCCGCGCGGACGGTCCGGTGACGGTCGACGTCGAGGAGGCCGCGGCGGCCGCCGACCGCGCCCAGGCGCTCGTCGGCGACGATCCCGCGGCGGCCGCGGATGCGGCGGTGAGCGCGATCGCGATCGCGGAGCGGCCGCTGCTCCCGAAGGCGACCGGCCGCTGGGCGGATGAGCGTCGCGAGGATCTCCGCGATGTGCAGCTGCGTGCGCTCGAGGCGCTCTCGGCCGCGCGGCTGGCGCTCGGCGAGAACCGCGCGGCCGTCGCCGCGGCACAGGCCGCCTCCGCCCTTGAGCCGCTGCGCGAGTCGGCCCACGTCGCGCTGCTCGCCGCGGTCGCGGCCGGCGGCGACCGCGCGCGGGCGATCGAGCTGCACGAGGCGTTCCGGCGCCGGCTCGGGGACGAGCTGGGCATGCCTCCGTCGCCGGAGACGCGAGCCGCCTACCAGCGGATCCTCGAGGACGAGGCGCCCGCGCCCGCGCCACCGGCCGCACCGCCCGGCCCCGCCGAGGCGGTGCGCGCGGTCCGCACGATCCTGTTCTGCGACCTCGTCGGCTCGACCGAGACGGTGGTCGCGGTCGGCGACCGCCGCTGGCGCGAGCTGCTGGACCGCAACACCGCGCTCGTGCGTGCCCATGCCGCCGAGCACGGCCTCCAGGTCGTGCAGATCATGGGCGACGGCGCGATGCTGCTCGCCGAGACGCCCGGCGCCGCGATCACCGCTGCGCGGGCGCTGGCGTCGGCCGTTCCCGGCGAGATCGGGCTCGCGATGCGGGCCGGGGTGCACACCGGCGAGTGCGAGCTGCGCGACGACGAGGTCGCCGGCGTGGCAATCCACATCGGCGCCCGGATCACCGACCTCGCCGGCCCGGGCGAGGTCCTGGTGTCCTCGACCGTGCGGGAACTGGCGGCCGGCGGCCTGTTCGGGTTCGAGGACCGCGGCCTCCACGCCCTCCGCGGCGTGCCGGGCACGTGGCGGCTGTACGCAGCGGGCGACCCGACGGCAGGCGAGCTGGGGCCGGATGCGCTGCGGCTCGCGCAGGCGCCCGCCGCCCTGCCGCCGCGGCTCGCGATCGAGCCGCCGACCGCCTACGTCGGACGCCGCGAGCCGCGCACCGCCGCCACGCGGGCGTGGTCGGCCGTGCGCGACGGTCGCCGCCAGATCGTCCTCCTGTCGGGCGAGCCCGGGATCGGCAAGACCCGCCTCGCTCGCGAGCTGGCGCTGACTGCGGCGCACGACGGCGCGCTCGTGCTCTACGGAGCGTGCGAGCCCGGCGCAGGCGACGCGTACGGCCCGATCGCTCAGGCGCTCCGCGACCTCGTCGAGGACGCGCCCGAGGAGCTGCTGCGCGCGCACGTCGCCAGCCACGGCAACGGGCTCGCCCGGCTCGTGCCGGCGCTCGCGTCGCGCCTGCCCGACGTCGACCCCGCCCCGCCGGGCGATCCCGAGACCGAGCGCTTCCAGCTGCTGGCCGCGATCGCCGGTCTGCTCGTCGACGCCGCGCTCGCGCGCCCGCTCGTGCTCGTCCTCGACGACCTGCACTGGGCCGACGGGCCGACGCTGGCCGCGATCCGCCACCTCGTCGCCGGCGCCGCGCCCGGCCCGTATCTGCTCGTGGCGACCTACCGCCAGACCGAGCTGCAGGGGGCGGAAGGGCTCCAGGACCTGCTCTCCACGCTCAGCCGCGAGGGCGACCTGACGCGGATCGCGCTCGACGGGCTCGAGCGCGACGACGTCGCGGCGCTGATGGAGGCATCCGCCGGCCACGCACTCGACGCCGACGGTCGCGACCTCGCGGAGCGCGTGCACCACGACACCGACGGCAACCCGTTCTTCGTCGTCGAGCTGCTGCGCTCGCTGACCGAGTCGGGCGCCGTGCGCCGGCGCGAGGACGGGCGCTACGAGGTCGCGCTCGCGCTCGGCGCGATCGAGCCGCCGGTCGGCGTGCGCGAGGTCGTCGCCGGGCGCGTCGACCAGCTCGGCGAGCGCTCCGCCCGCGCGCTCGCCGTCGGCGCGGTGATCGGCCGCGACTTCGCGCTCGGCCTGCTCGCCACGGTCAGCGAGGAGAGCGAGGACGACCTCGTCGACCTGCTCGACACGGCGGTCGCGCGCGGCATCGTCGTCGAGGTGCCCGGCGCTGCGGACCACTACCGGTTCGCCCACGCGCTGGTCGTGCAGGCGCTGACGGACCGGCTGTCTCGTGCGCGCCGCACGCGGCTGCACCGGCGCGTCGCCGAGGCGCTGGAGGCCGCCGACGGGCCGATCGCCGAAATCGCCGCCCACTACCTTGCGGCCGGGCCGGCAGCCGACGCGGCGCGCGTGCTGCAGTCGGTGCAGCTGGCCGGCCGCGCGGCGCTCGATGGCTTCGCGCCCGACGAGGCGGCACGCTGGTTCGACCGCGCGGCGGAGCTCGTCGGCAGCGAGGACTCGGACGAGCGGCTCGAAGTCCTGATCGGTCTCGGCGAGGCGCAGCAGCGGGCGGGCGATGCCACGTTCCGCGAGACCCTGCTGGCGGCCAGCCGGCTCGCGCTCGAGCGCGGCGACGTCGACCGGCTCGGCGGCGGCGGTGCTCGCCAACGGGCGCGGGCGGTTCGCGAAGGCGGGCTCGGTCGACGACGAGCGGATCGAGCTGCTCGAGGCGACGATCGCACGGCTCGGGCCCGAGGATCCGCGGCGCGCCATCGCGCTCGCGCTGCTGGCCACGGAACGCACGTGGGACGGCGACGTCGAGCCGCGCATCGCGCTCACCGACGAGGCGCTGACGATCGCGCGCGCGTCCGGCGACCCGGTGGCGCTCGCCCAGGTGCTGGCGCTGCGCTTCACGGCGATCTGGGCGCCGTGGACGCTGCCCGAGCGGCTCGCCGACGGCGCCGAGCTGGAGGCGATCGGGGAGCTGCTCGGTGACCCGACGCTGCGTTTCTGGGCGGCCGTCTGGCACGGGATCGCCCGCGGTGAGACGAACGACGCGGCCGGCGTCGAGCGTTGCCAGGAACGCCAGCGCGAGATGGCCGCGCGCTGCCACCAGCCGATGTTCGACATGATCCGGATGTTCCAGGAGGGCTGGTGGGCGCTCGTGCGCGGCGAGCTCGCGGAGGCCGAGCGGCTCGCCGGCGAGGGCCTGTTGACCGGCACCGCGGCGGGCGAGCCGGACGTGCAGAGCTACTACGCCACGCTGCTCGTCACGATCCGCGTCGAGCAGGGGCGCCTCGGCGAGATGGTCGAGGTCCTCGACGCCGGTGTGCAGGCGTTCCCGGGCGTCGCGCTGCTGCGCGCGCAGCTCGCGCTCGCGCGCGTCGAGCGCGGCGACACGGCGGGCGGGCGGGCGCTGCTCGACGCCGAAGGGGCGGACGAGTTCCGCTCACCGCCGATCGAGCCGACCACGCTCGCCACCCTGGCGACGTGGGCTGAGACGGCGGCCCGGCTCGGCGCCGCCGAGCACGCCGATCCACTGCTGCGCTGGATCGATCCCTGCCGCGGCGAGCACATCATCCAGGCGACCGCGACGTTCGGCTCCGCCGGGCGCTACGCGGCGCGGCTGCACGCGCTGCTCGGGCGGCTCGACGAGGCCGACGAGCGGTTCACGGCGGCGACGGCGGACCTCGACGCGCTCGGGGCGCGCGCCTTCGCCGCACGCGCCCGTGCCGAGCACGCGCAGTTGCTCGTTCGCCGCGACACCGGCGACGACCGCGAGCGCGCCCGCGCGCTCGCGCTGGCCGCCGCGGAGACCGCGCGGGCGAGCGGCTACGAACCGGTCGCGACGCTCGCCGACGAGGTGCTGGCCGCGCTCGAGGGCGGCCCGGTCACCGTCAGCGCCGGTTAGGGCGCCCGAACAGGGGTCAGACCCCTGTTCGGGCGCCCTAACAGGGGTCTGACCCCTACCAGCGGTCGTGCACGTGCGGCCGGATGCGGCGGTCGTAGACCTCCTGCACCGCCGTCCGTTGCTCGTCCGTGAGCGGCGCCAGGTCGGCGGCGGCGGCGTTGCCGCGCGCCTGCTCGGCGTTGCGGGCGCCCGGGATCACGGTCGTCACGCCAGGCTGGTCGATGATCCAGCGCAGCGCGAACTGGGTCATCGCCACGTCCTGCGGAATCACTTCCCGTAGCTCGCCGACGGCCTCCAGGCCGACGTCGAACGGGACGCCGGAGAAGGTCTCGCCGACGTCGAACGCCTCGCCGGCGCGGTTGAACGTGCGGTGGTCGTCGCTCGCGAACTTCGTGTGCTCGTCGTACTTGCCGCTCAGAAGCCCCGAGGCGAGTGGCACGCGGGCGATGATGCCGACGCCGGCCGCGCGGGCGGCTGGCAGGACGCGCTCGAGCGGCTTCAGGCGGAACGCGTTGAGGATGATCTGCACGCTCGCCACGGCCGGCCGCGCGATCGCCGCCAGCGCCTCGTCGCACGTCTCGACCGACACTCCGTAGTTGCGGAAGCGGCCCTCTGCGACGAGCTCGTCGAGCGCGTCGAAGACGGCGTCGTCGCTGTAGACGGCCGTGGGCGGGCAGTGGAGCTGTACGAGGTCGAGCGTGTCCACGCCGAGGTTCTCGCGCGAGCGGTCGTTCCAGGCGCGGAAGTTCTCCAGCGTGTAGTTCTCCGGGCGCTGCTCCACGCGGCGGCCCATCTTCGTCGCCACGAACAGGTCCTCGCCGCGCTCGGCCAGGAACCGGCCTACGAGCCGCTCGCTGCGGCCGTCGCCGTAGACGTCGGCGGTGTCGATGCACGTCACGCCCGCGTCGACCGCCGCGCGCAGCACGTTGAGCGCGTCGTCCTCGGTCACCGCGCCCCAGTCGCCCCCGAGCTGCCACGCGCCCAGGCTGACGACGCCGACCTGCCTGCCCGTGCGGCCAAGGATGCGCTGCTCCATGGCCGGCGAGACTAGCGAGGGTTGGTGACCGGCGTCAGCGACCGCTCCAGCCGCTCGCGCAGGTGCTCGTGCTGCGGTGGCAGGACGAGCGTGTGACCGAGCTGGTCGGCGGGCTCGTCGACGGCGAAGCCGGGAGAGAGCGTGGCGATCTCGAACAGCACGCCGCTCGGCTCGCGGAAGTAGATCGAGTGGAAGTACGTGCGATCGATGATCGGCGTCGGCTGCGCGCCGCCCTCGCGCGCGGCCTCGCCCCAGGCGGCGTGGTCCTCGTCGCGCGAGGCCCAGGCGACGTGGTGGACGGTGCCGGCGCCCTGGAAGCCGCGCTCGCCGGGCGCGGCATCGTACGTGTACGTGCCGCGGCGCTCCTCGCCGGCGACCACGCCGTCCGCGTCGAAGCCGAGCCGGTCGAGCAGCGGCCGCGAGCGGTCGGGGTCGAGCGCGTACGCGCGCACGCCGTCGAACCCCTGGAGCGCGTGCTCGACGGGGATGTCGGCAGCCTCGGCGACCAGCGGCGGATCGGCCACGTCGGCCTTCACGATCTCGATCCCGATGCCTTCCGGGTCGGTGGAGCGCAGGCCGGCGTCGGTGCGCTCGACCGGGCGGCCGGCGTGCTCGAGTCGCGCGGCCCAGAAGTCGAGCGCCGCGTCACCCGCGGCGCGCCAGACGACGGTGTGGACCATGCCTGCGCCGTGCCGCCCGGGCACCGCGCCCGGGAACTCGAAGAACGTCATGATCGATCCGGGCGCGCCCTGCTCGTCGCCGTAGTAGAGGTGGTAGACGTCGGGGGCGTCGTAGTTGACCGTCTTCTTGACGAACCGCAGGCCGAGCGTGCTCGCATAGAAGTCGACGTTGCGGGGTGCGTCGGCGGTGATCGCGGTGATGTGGTGGAGCCCTTCGAGGCGCATCGCAGCATCGTAGCCGACGGTTGCTCGCGCAACGACCTGCTCGCTAGGCTGTTCCCCCGATGGCGTCGATGTCCGACCTCGCGATCCAAGAACTCAGCACGGAGGAGCTCGGTGCCTGGCGCGGTTTGCTGCGCGTCCACAGCGCGCTCGTGAAGGCGCTCGACGCCGAGCTGCTCGAGGGCCACGACCTGCCGCTCACCTCGTACGAGGTGCTGATCAACCTCCAGGCCGCGCCTGACAAACGGCGCCGGATGGCCGAGCTGGCTGACGGCGTGCTGCTCTCGCGCTCGGGCATGACACGGCTCGTCGACCGGCTCGAGAAGGAAGGGCTGCTGGTGCGCGACCCCTGCGTGTCCGACGGTCGCGGCACGTTCGCGGTGCTGACCGACAAGGGCGAGGCGCTGCTCAGCGAGGCGCGCCGGACGCACCTCGACGGGGTCCGCGAGCGTTTCCTCACGCACTTCGAGCGCGACGAGCTGGTGCAGCTTGCGACGCTCTGGAATCGGGTCGTCCCGGGCGCTGCAGCACTTGGTCCCAGCGACTGAGAGATGTTCGAGATTCGCACCCGCGACGCCGGCTCGCGTGCCCGCACCGGCACGCTGAAGCTCGCCCACGGCGACGTCCGCACGCCGGCCTTCGTCCCGCTCGCGACGAAGGCGGTCGTGAAGACGCTCGAGGTGCGCGAGGCGGCCGAGCTGGGGTTCGACATGGTGCTCGGGAACACGTTCCACCTGTTCCTGACGCCCGGCCATGAGCTGATCGCGCAGCTCGGCGGCCTGCACCGGTTCATGGCGCTGGGACCGGCCCGTGATCACCGACTCGGGCGGCTTCCAGGTGTTCTCGATGGGTCACGGCGCGGTCGCCGACGAGATCAAGGGCCGGGCGGCGCAGAGCAGCACGACCGAGCGGGCCGGCGCGACGCTGAGGATCACCGAGGACGGCGTGACGTTCCGCTCCTACCTCGACGGCTCGGAGACGTTCATGGGCCCGGAGACCTCGATGGAGGTCCAGGCCGCGCTCGGGTCCGACATCGCGCTCGTCTTCGATGAGTGCACGCCGTTCCACGGCGGCCGCGACTACACCGCTCGCTCGACCGAGCGCACGCACCGCTGGCTCGACCGCTGCCTCGCGTGGCATGCCGAGCACGGGCCGGAGGGGCAGGTGGTCTACGGGATCGTCCAGGGCGGCGTGGAGGAGGACCTGCGGCGCGCGTCCGCGCAGGAGGTCGCGGCGCGGCCGGTCGCGGGCATCGCGATCGGCGGCACGCTCGGCGAGGACAAGGACCAGATGTTCGAGGTCGTCGACTGGGCGATCTCCGAGCTCGACTTCGAGCGGCCGCGCCACCTGCTCGGGATCGGCGAGATCGACGACCTCGTGCGCGGCGTCGAGCTCGGCATCGACACGTTCGACTGCGCGATGCCGACCCGCATCGGCCGCCACGGGATGGCGATCGTGCCCGACCCGGAGCACCGCTGGCGCGTCGACCTGGCCAAGGGGCGCTTCCGCGGCGCCGACGAGCCGCTGCTCGACGGCTGCCCGTGCCCGGCCTGCGCCCACGGCTACACCCGCGCGTACGTGCACTATCTGCTGAAGGCGCACGAGCAGACGGCGCAGCGCCTGCTCACGATCCACAACCTCGCCTACGTGCAGCAGCTGATGGCGGCACTGCGGGACGCGATCGACGCCGGGCGGCTGCCCGAGGCGGCCGCGGCGATTTGGGGCGGCGCCGCTCCGTGGGAGCTGGCGTAGCCCGCTGCTACTGCGTGTTGTCCTCGATCAGCCCGCGGAGCTGATCGACGGCGTTGTCGACCTGGCCGCGGACGGGCTCGCGCAGCTGCACCGACTTGTTCCCCGAGTCCTGCACGGCCTGGTAGCCGGCGATCCCGGCCGCGGCGAGCGCGAGCACGAGCAGCATCCCCACGAACAGCCGCAGGTGGCCGCCGCTGCGCTTGCGTGCCGGCGGAGGCGCGGACGGGCGGCGGGCCGGTGCGCGGCGGGGCGGCGGCTCGTCGAGCGGCTCGAGCCGGCGGTGCGGAGCCGTCTGGGACGTCGGCGGCATCGCCGAGGTCGCGCCGGTGCCGGTGAGCATCCGCGTCGCCGCGGTGTCCTCCACCCACGTCACGTCGGTGCCGCCGGCGGGCGCGCGGCCGCGCAGGCCGTCGCGCAGGGCGGTCTCCATCTCGGCGGCGTCGGGGTAGCGCTGCTCCGGGTCGCGGTGCAGGGCGACGGCGACGGCGGCGGCGAGCGCGGGCGGCACGTCGGGCGCGATCTCGTCGAGCCGCGGCGGCGGGCCGGTGTCCTGCAACCGCGCCAGGTCGGTGAGCGAGCCGGCGTCGTAGGGCAGCCGCCCCGCCAGCAGCTGGTAGGCGACGACGCCGAGCGCGTACAGGTCGGACGGCGGGCCGGCGGGCTCGCCGCGGGCCTGCTCGGGCGCCAGGTACGCCGCCGTGCCGAGCACCGAGCCGACCTTCGTGATGTCCGACTGCTCGGCCGCCTTCGCGATGCCGAAGTCGGCGAGCTTGACCATCCCCTCGTTGCTGCGCAGCAGGTTGCCGGGCTTGACGTCGCGGTGCACGACGCCGTTGCGGTGCGCGTAGTCGAGTCCGCGGCACGACTGAGCGAGGATCTCGACCGCCTCACCGGGCGGGAGCGTGCCCTGCTCGCGCAGGATCTCGGCGCACGACTTGCCGTCGACGAACTCCATCACGATGAAGTTGCGGTGGGTGCTCTCGTCGAGCCCGAAGTCGAAGACCTGCACGACGTTCGGGTGCACGAGCCGGGCGGCGGCCAGCGCCTCACGACGGAAGCGCGACACGAAGCTCGAGTCCTCGGCGAGGTGCTCGGCCAGCAGCTTCACGGCGACGTAGCGCTCGAGCCGCGAGTCGAACGCGAGTTGGACGGTCGCCATCCCGCCGACGCCGAGGCGGCGCTCGAGCCGGTAGCGCCCGGCGAACAGGCCGTCAGGCCTCACGGCTGGTCCTCCTCGGGCGGCGCCGGCACGCCGCCGCCGTCGCCCGCTGCCGGGGTCTCGGTCGGGGCGGGCGTCTCGGTCGGCGCCGGCGTCTCGGTCGCCGTCGGTGTCGGCGTCTCGGTCGGCTCCGGCGTCTCGGTCGGAGTGGGCGTCTCCGTCGGCTCCGGAGTCGGTGTCTCCTCGGGCTTGCAGTCGCGGTTGAGCCGGCGCTCGATCTGGTTCAGCCAGTCCGCCAGGTTCTGCTGCAAACCGTCGTCGACACGTCGCGGCAGCTCGTTCACCTGCAGCTTGGCCTCGCTCAGCTCCGTCCGGGCCTCGTCGGCGTCCCCGTTCGCGCAGGCGCTCTCGATCCGATCGACAGAGGCGATCAGAGTCTCGGAGCGATCCTGAGGGATCAGGCGCGGGTTCGTCTCCCCGCAGCCGGCCACCAGCGTGGCGGCGGCCAGCACGAGCGCGAGGCGCAGGGCAGTGCAGCGACGCATGAAGACTCGCAGGCTAGCGTCCGTTGCAGCCGTTACTGCCCGTATTGCAGCCGGTCGGCCAGCGAGTCGGGCAGGTTCGCCGCCCGGATCGCGGCCTGGGCGCCTGCGATGTCGTACTCGGCGCGCCGCCAGGTTGCGGTCCATGCGTCGGTGTCGAGCACGAGCCACGCAGCGCGCGGGTCGCCGTCGCGCGGCTGCCCGGTCGAGCCCGGGTTGATCAGCCAGTCGCCGCTGCCGAGGTCGACCTGGACGCCGTCCTTGCGGGTCGTGCCGGTGGCCGGCGCGCCCTCGGGGCGGTGGAACGACAGGGCCACGTGGGAGTGGCCGATGAAGGAGATCCGGAACTCGGTCGCGTCGAAGCACAGCTCGGCCGCCAGGGCGGACAGGACGTACTCCCACACCGGATCGCGCGGGGAGGCGTGGAAGAGCCCGACGCCCTCGGCGCTGCCCTTCGGCGAAAGCGAGAGCAGATACTCGCGCGTCTCCGGCGTGATCACCTCGCGCGTCCAGTAGGCGGCGAGCGCGGCCCCGCGCGAGAAGTCGTCGAGCGAGATCACGTCGACGACCGCGAGATCGTGGTTCCCGGCGAGGCAGATCGTGCAGTGGGCGCTGGCCAGAGCCACGCAGGCGTCCGGCTCGCCGCCGTAGCCGACGAGGTCGCCGAGGCACCAGAGCTCATCCGCGCCGTCGGCCTCCGCCGCCGCGATCACGGCCTGAAAGGCCTGTTTGTTGCCGTGGATGTCGGACGCGATCGCGACGCGCATTGCTGGAGTTATCGTCTATTCGGTGCTCAGTCGGCTCCGCCTGCCGGTCACCATCGTCGCCGCGCTGGTGGTGGCGGAGGCGGCGGTCTTCCTGATGCGGCCGCGCGACCGGCTCACGCCGGTCGACGTCGCGCCGCAAACCTACTTCAGCACCGCGTTCATCGAGCGGGCCGAGGATTTCCGCAGCGGGCAACTGTGGCTGTACGGCGCGCGGCTGGCGATCGAGATCGGGCTGCTCGTGTACGTCGTGCGGCGGCCGCCGGCGCGTCTGAAGGCGGCGTTCCGCCGGCCCGTGCTGGCCGGCGCCGCGACCGCCGCCGGCCTCTCCGTCGCGATCACGGTCGTGACCCTGCCGGTCGCGGTGATCTCACGTCAGCGGGCGAAGGATGTGGGGCTGGTCACACAGGACTGGCTCGGCTACGCGCGCGACGTCGTCGTCGGCACAGCGATCAGCGCGGTCATCGTCGCCGCCGGCGGCGCGCTGCTCGTCTTCGCTCATCCGCCGCTTCGGCCGCCGCTGGTGGATGCCGGCGACGGCGATCACGATCGCCTTCGGCGTGATCTCGATCTACGCCGGGCCGATCGTCATCGACCCGGCGTTCAACACGTTCAAGAAGCTCCCGAACGGCGAGCTGCGGAGCAGCGTGCTCGACCTCGCCCGCCGCGCCGACGTGAAGGTCGGCGAGGTGTACGTGATGGACGCGTCGCGGCGGACGACGGCCGCCAACGCCTATGTCACCGGCCTCGGATCGACGAAGCGCGTCGTGCTGTTCGACACGCTGCTGAACGACTTCACGCCGGCCGAGGTCGAGGGCGTCGTCGCGCACGAGCTCGGCCACGTGCATCACCACGACGTCCCGCACGGCCTCCTGTACCTCGCGATCGTGGCGCCGTTCGGGATGCTCGCCGTCGCCCGCCTGAGCGAGCGGCTGACGCCGCCTGGCGCGGGCCCGGTGCTCGCAATCCCGGCCGTCGCGCTGTCGATCGCCGTGCTCGTCCCCGCGATCACCGCGGTCTCCAACCAGCTCTCGCGTGACGTCGAGGCGCGCGCGGACCGGTTCTCGATGGAGCTCACGCGCAATCCGCAGGGGCTGATCGGGTTCCAGAAGCGGATCGCGATGCAGAACGTGTCCGACCCCGACCCGCCAGACTGGGTCAGCTTCCTGCTGGGCACGCACCCGACCGCGATGCAGCGGATCGGTCAGGCGCTGGCCTTCGAGCGAAGGCCTACTCCTCCTCCGGAGGCTCGCGACGGCGGAACTCCGGGAGGTTCTTGATCCCCTCCTTGGTCTGCCACTTCGACCAGTTGTCCTCCATCGCGTCGATCAGCTCGCGCATGAACTTCGGCGACACGCTGATGCGCGAGACGACCACGCCGGGGACCTCCTCGGTCTCCACCTCGTGGTCCACGCGCGCGAACGTGATCGTGAACTCGTAGTCCGAGTGGGACACGTTCGCAAAGTTCGCGTACATCCCCGCCATCACCTCGGGCGAGGTGTGGAGGTTGATGTGGCGCTCGGGCTGCTCCCCGTCCACGGACCGTAGTATCGCAGCGGTGCGCTACACGGTGCTCGCGGTCGGACGAGTGAAGCCGCCGTTCTCGGACGACGTGCAGCACTACCAGCGCCTGATCGCGCGGCATGCCCGGCTGTCGCTGGTCGAGGTGCGCGAGGACGAGCACGTGGAGCGACGGATCCCTGAGCGCTCCTACGTATCGCTGCTGGACGCGGAGGGGACCGCCTACAGCTCGGAGGCGTTCGCCCGCTGGCTGGAGGACCGCCGGCAGGGCGGCCGCGACGTCTGCTTCGTCGTCGGCGGGCCCTACGGCACCGCGCTCGAGCACTGCGACCACAAGCTGTCGCTCGGCGCGATGACGCTCCCGCATCAGCTCGCCCGCGTGGTGCTGCTGGAGCAGCTGTTCCGGGCGCACAAGATCCTCGCCAACGAGCCGTACCATCATTAGCCGCTGATGAGCACCCCAATCGAGGATCTTCGCTCCGCCGTCGAGGCCGCCGCCGCGGACCTGCGCGACGGCGCGCCCGCGATTGGCGTCATGCCGACGCTCGAGCGCCCCAAGAAGGCCGGCTTCGGCGACTACTCGACGAACGCCGCGATGCTGCTGGCGCCGGCGCTCAAGGCGTCGCCGCGGGAGATCGCCGAGCGGCTGGGGGAGGCGCTACAGGCACGGCTGGGCGAGCGCGTCGACCACGTCGAGGTGGCCGGCCCGGGTTTCCTCAACGTCTTCCTGGCCGACGCGTGGCACACCGCCGCCACCGAGCACGTGCTGGCGGCCGGCGACGCCTGGGGCGGAGGCGGCGCTGCGAGCCCGGAGCGCGTGCTGGTCGAGTTCGTGTCCGCCAACCCGACCGGTCCGCTGACCGGCGCCAGCGGTCGCCACGCCGCGTATGGCGACGGGCTCGCGCGGCTGCTCGAGTTCCACGGCCACGAGGTCTCACGCGAGTACTACTTCAACGACGCCGGTTCGCAGCTGATCAAGCTCGGGCTGTCGATCCAGGCCCGCGCGCGTGGCGAGGCGCCGCCGGAGGACGGCTACCAGGGGGAGTACCTGACCGAAGTGGCGGCCGAGCTGCCGGGCGCGGCCGAGCGCGACCCCGAGGACCTCGCATACGCCGGCGGCCAGCTGCTGATCGAGCGGATCAAGGCGACGCTCGCGCGCTACCGGGTCGAGTTCGATCGCTGGTTCTCCGAGCTCTCGCTGCACGAGGGCGAGGCGTCGGCGATCAACCGGGCGCTGGCGCGCGCGAAGGAGGACGGGCACAGCTACGAGTCCGAGGGCGCCGTCTGGCTGCGCACGACGACGTTCGGCGACGAGAAGGACCGCGTGATCGTCCGCGAGACCGGCGCGCCGACGTACTTCGCCGCCGACCTGGCGTATCTGGAGGACAAGCTCGACCGCGGGTACGACCGCCTGATCACGCCGCTCGGCGCCGACCACCACGGCTACGTCGCGCGGATGAAGGCGGCGATGGCGGCGGCCGGCGCCGATCCGGACCGCATGGAGATCCCGCTGCTCCAGTTCGTCCACGTCGTCGAGCGCGGCGAGCGCGCCTCGATGTCGAAGCGCCGCGGCGACTTCGTGACGCTCGACGACCTGCTCGACCAGATCGGCGTCGACGCCACCCGCTTCTTCATGCTCCAGCGCTCGAACGACTCCACGATCGACCTCGACCTCGATCTCGCCCGCGCGGAGTCGAGCGAGAACCCCGTCTACTACGTCCAGTACGCCCACGCCCGGATCGCCTCGGTGCTGCGCAAGGCGGGCGAGGAGCGGGTCGCGGAGGCGCTCGAGGCATCCAACGAGGGGCTGGAGCTCCACCCGGCCGAGCGCGAGCTGATCAAGAAGCTGCTGGCGTTCCCAGCCGAGGTAGCCGAGGCGGCCGATCGCCGCGCCCCGCACCGGATCGCCGTCTACGCGCTCGAGTTGGCGCAGACCTTCACGGCGTTCTACCGCGACTGCCACGTCGTCGGCGTCGAGCCGCGCGCCGTCGAGTCGTTCCGGATCGGCCTCTCGGTGGCGTCGAAGCGCACGATTGCCCGCGCGCTCGACCTGCTCGGCGTCTCGGCGCCCGAGACGATGTAGCTACAGCTCGTTGAAGAAGTTCAGGCCGAGGCCGTTCAGAGCGTCCTGGGCCTTGAGGTTGAGCGTGGTGAGCTCGCCGGTAAAGAGCAGCAGGCCCATCGCGATCAGCACGGCGCCGGAGATCGCGGTGATGATCATGTAGCGGTCGCGGAGCCAGCGGAAGGCGCTGGTGGCGCGCGTGAACGCGACGGCGGTCAGCAGGAAGGGCACGGCGAGGCCGGCGGAGTAGAAGAACAGCAGGATCGCTCCCTTCCCGACGGTGTCCTGCACCGACGCGGCCGTCAGGATGGTGCCGAGCGTCGGGCCGACGCACGGCGTCCACGCGACCGCGAAGGCGGCGCCGGCGATCAGCGGGCCGCCCGAGCCGGCGCGCGAGATCAGCGCGTCCGGGCGCCACTCCTTGTTCAGCTTGGGCACGAACGGCGTGACCAGGAACAGCACGCCGAGCGCGATGATCACCGCGCCGGCGACCTTGTCCAGCGTGCCGCGGCCGTCCTGGAGGGTCGAGCCGAGGCCGGTGGCCGTCATACCCAGGGCGACGAACACGGCGGTGAACGAAAGGCAGAAGACGATCGCCGGCAACAGCACGCGCGACAGGCGCTTCTCCCCGTGCTGGATCTCGGCCAGCGAGACGCCCGAAACCGCCGCCAGGTAGCCCGGCACGAGCGGCAGCACGCACGGCGACACGAACGACACGAAGCCGACCGCGAACGCGGCGATCACCGTGGTGTCGACGCCGGAGCTCATCGGTCGAACGCCGTCAGCTCGGCGTCGAGCCGGCGCGTGTCGTCGGGGTCGAGGTCGGTGCCGTCGTCGTCGGGAGGCCGCGTGCTGGTGCGGCGCCACCGGCGTGCGAGCAGCGCGACGCCGAGTGCCGAGAGGGCGACGATCGCTCCCGGCACGAGCCAGGCGGTGAGGTCGAAGCCCTTGCGCGTTGGCTCGGCGAGCACGTCCGGCCCGTACGCGTCCACCAGGGCCGCCTTGATCTCGGCCTTCGTCATCCCGTCGGCGATCCGCTCGCGGATGAACGCGCGCTCTTGGTCGGCGACCGGCGACTGCGAGATGTTCAGCGCGGTGTGGCACTCGACGCACATCACCTCGTCCTCGACGTCCGGCAGCGTCGTCTGCGGCTCCGCGGCCGCGGTCAGCGAGAGCAGCAGCACGAGTGCCAGCAGGACCCTCATGCGCTCTCCTTCAGCAGCGGCTCGAGGTGCTCGTCGAGCCACGCCTGGTCGATCGGCCCGCGCTTGAGCGCGGTGATCCGGCCGCTGCGGTCGATCAGGAACGTCTCGGGGTAGCCGGCGACGCCGAGGTCGCGCCCGTACTCGCGGTCACGGTCGCGCAGGCTCTCGAACGTGATCCCCTTGTCGCGCAGGAACGCGAGCGCCTTCTCCGGCGGCTCCTGCGTGTCGATGCCGAGCACGACGCCACCGCGCGACGCGATCTTCTCGTGCGTGCGCTGGAGCAGCGGCATCTC
This sequence comes from uncultured Solirubrobacteraceae bacterium, assembly GCA_963792385.1. GTDB lineage: Bacteria > Actinomycetota > Thermoleophilia > Solirubrobacterales > Solirubrobacteraceae > DASSUW01. The sequence continues at coordinate 308,095 of CAWBVZ010000012.1, forward strand.
CGATTGGCACGGTCCGCACCACGACGCCCACACGTTCAGCACGACCACCTTGCCGGCCTGATCAGCGACCGACGCCGTGCCGCCGCCGCTCAGTCGCGGGAGGTCCTTCACCGGCGCCTCGACCCGCTTGCCGTCGCGCAGCGCCGAGTCCAGCGACGTGTCCGGACCCACCGACGCGACGCCGTAGGTCAGCAGCGCGACGAGCGCCGCGGCGGCAAGCGTGACGGGCCAGTAGACGCGCGGACGCACGCGCTGAAGGGTAGTGGTGGGCCGGTAGACTTCCGCCGACCCGCGGGCGTTGTCCAATGGCCAAGACGCTGGCTTCCCAAGCCAGAGATGGGGGTTCGATTCCCCTCGCCCGCTTCCTACAGAGGGGCACTCGTAGGCGTCGGGGGCGCAGCTGATCGAGGCGATCGCGAGCGCGAAGCCGATGAGCGTCAGCAGGTAGAGCGGCGAGCCGGCGAAGACGATCAGCATCGCCGTCACCCTGCGCCCCCAGACTCCGAGGTGGTGGCGGGCGAGGGACGCGGCGATGACGGCGCCGGCCGGCAGCAGCAGCCAGGCCGGCGACTGCTCGCCGGCGACCAGCGCGATCGACAGGGTGGCGGTGAGCGCCGCCGCGGCCACCAGCTCCCGGCGTGAGCCCTTCACCGTCCACCACGCCCACAGAAACGGTGCGGCGCACAGGAACAGGCCGAGAGCCGAGAAGAGGAAGATCGGGACGCTGTCGTGGACCGTGGCGATCATCATAGTCTTATCTACCGTCGGTCAACAAGAAGGTTACGCCAGACTTCGCGCCGTGGCTGCCCCGCGGATCGAGACGCAGGACCTCAACGTCGCCCGCGGTGGGCGCCTAGTGCTGCGCGGGATCGACCTCGCGGTCGGCGCCGGTGAGGTGACGGCGGTCGTCGGGCCGTCCGGCGCCGGGAAGTCGAGCCTGCTGCGCTGCCTGGTCCGGCTCGACGAGCCCGCCGGCGGGCGGGTGCTGGTGGACGGTCGCGACGCGGCCGAGCTCGATCCGTGCGCGCTGCGGCGGCGCATCGGGCTGGTGGCGCAGGCGCCCGTGATGCTCGAGGGAGACGTGCGAGCGAATCTCGCCTACGGGCTCGACGCGCCGGCGCCCGCCGCGCTCGACGAGGCGCTCGCCGCCACCGGCCTCGACCCGTCGTTCATGGACCGCAGCGCGCGCGAGCTGTCCGGCGGCGAGGCAGCGCGCGTGGCGTTCGCGCGCGCGCTGACACGCGACCCCGGCGCCCTGCTGCTCGACGAGCCGACGGCGGCGCTCGACCGCGATGCGGCAGCGTCGATCGAGGCGCTGGTGGGTTCGCTCGCGGGCCGTGGGCTGGCGATCCTGATCGTCACGCACGACGAGGCCCAGGCCGCCCGCGTCGCCGGCGCGCGTCTCGAGGTCGGCCGGTGACGCAGGTCGCCGTCGCCGCAGCGCTGGTGGTGCTCGCGATCGTGCTCTCGCGCGCGGGCGGGCTCGGCGTCGAGCGCGACCTCGCGATCAGCGCAGTGCGCGCGGTCGTCCAGCTGGCCGCCGTCGGCGCGATCGTCACGCTCGTGTTCGACCACGCCGGCCTCGCGGCGGGCTTCGTCGCGGTGATGCTCGGCACCGCGACGATCACGTCGGCACGCCGGCTGCGCGGGATCCCAGACGCGCCGTGGCGCGCGGGCGCCGCGATCGCCGCCGGGGCGGCCACCGGCGTCGCGCCGATGCTCCTCACCGGCGCGTTCAGCACCACGCCGCGCGAGCTGATCCCGATCGCCGGGATCCTGATCGGCGGCGCGATGGTCGCCACGTCCGTGACCGGCCGCCAGCTCGCCGAGCGCGTCCGAGACGACCTCGCCGGGATCGAGACGCGGCTGGCGCTCGGCGTCCCGGTCAAGGTGGCCCTCGCCGGCGACGTGCGCAGCGCGGCCACGACCGGCCTGATCCCGCTGTTGGACCAGACCAAGAACGTCGGCCTCGTCACGCTTCCCGGCACGTTCGTCGGGCTCGTGCTGGGCGGAGCGTCGCCCGGTGAGGCGGCGCGCGTGCAGCTCACCGTCCTGCTCGCGCTGCTCGCCGTCGAGGTCGTCGCCGCCCTGACGGTGGCGCGGCTCGTCGTCGCAGGGCTTACAGCCCCGGGCGAGCGGGTCCGCCGGCCGGGCTAGCTACCAGGCCTGGCTGGTGCCGCAGTGGGGGCAGCCGACGGAGGTCGATACCTCCGCCTTAAAGGCGTAGCCGCAGCTGCACGAGTACAGCGCGGTGTCTTCGGGGCCGCCGCTGCGCTTGGCCCGCGCGAGGGTCTGGAGGACCGACGTGCGGGACCGGCCGGCGTGGTTGTCACGGCGGTCGCGGTGGAGGAGTGTGGGGAGCGTGGTGGTGAGGTGCATCGGGGTTCTAACGGAAGTACGGGGAGCTTGTACGAAGGTTTCTCGACTGCTCCTTACAAACCTTTATGTGATCCGAAACATTGGGCACCCGCCATTCGTCCAGTCGGCGGCAAATTGGACGGATGACCCATGCTTCATGCCCATCTCTACGGGTCTCGGCGCCTTTCGGATGCCGACCTCGCCATAATCGGATGCGATGGATCCCGCCCGAAAGCGCACGGTCCGCCTCGTCGTCGCGCTGGGCGCCGCTGTGCTCCTTGCCGGTGCGCTCGTCTACACGAGCTTCAGCGCCTCCAGTGAGGCGCGCACGCCGAGCCAGCTCGCGACCGGGGCCCAGCCGGGCAAGAGCTACCAGCTGACCGGCAAGGTCGTGGCGGGGTACGACCGCAAGGGCACCGTGACGAACTTCCGCGTGCGTGACCGTGCGGGCCACGCCTCGGTCCCGGTGCGCTACGAGGGAGTCCTGCCCGATCCGTTCCGCGCCGGGCGCGAGGTCATCGTCGACGTCCGCAAGGAGGGCAATGTCTTCGTCGGCGAGAAGGACTCGCTGGTGACGAAGTGCCCGTCGAAGTTCACGGCCGAAGAGACCTAGTGGTCCCTCCGCCGGGCCCGTACACCCTTGGTCGGGCGCAGCCGGCGCCTGGCTGCGTCCTCGGAAGGGCCCGTGGCTCTGCCACTGTGCCCTTCCTGCGTCCTTGCCAGGCATCCGCCTGCATCCCGCCCAAGGGCGCACGGACCCGCCGGAGGAACCACTGACGTGCTTGTAGCGGGCAAAGCCTGCCTGATCGTCGCGCTCGCCGTGTGCCTGTACGGCATCGGCGCGTCGCTGTACGGCGTGCGGTCCGGCCGGCGTGACTGGGTCGCCTCCGGGCGGCGCGCGGTGTACGCGCTGGCGGGCACGGCTGCGGTGGCGTTCGCGATCCTCCAGGCGGCGTTCCTGCGCTCGGACTTCTCGTTCGCGCTGGTCACGAGCCACTCGTCGACCACCACGCCGACGTTCTACCGGGCGACCGCCGTGTGGTCGTCGCAGGAGGGCTCGCTGCTGCTGTGGCTGCTGCTGCTCTCGCTGTGGTCGAGCCTGATCCTGTTCATCACGCGCCGGCGCCTGCGCGAGATCGCGCCGTACGCGACCGCGGTCCTGCTAGGGCTCGGGGCGTTCTTCGCCTCGCTGCTCGTGTTCCTGGAGTCGCCGTTCGACCAGACGATCGGCGCCGTGCCGGCCGAGGGCGTCGGCCTGAACCCGCTCCTGCGGCACCCGAGCATGATGATCCACCCGCCGATGCTGTACTCGGGCTACACGCTGTTCGCGGTGCCGTTCGCGTTCGCGGTCGGCGCGCTCGTGGCGCGGCGCCTGAACGCCGACTGGATCCGCAGCACGCGCCCGTTCACGCTCACCGCGTGGTTCTTCCTCGGCGTCGGAATCGTGCTCGGCGCGCGCTGGTCGTACTCCGAGCTCGGCTGGGGTGGCTACTGGGCGTGGGACCCGGTCGAGAACGCGTCGCTGATGCCGTGGCTGACCGGCACCGCGTTCCTGCACTCGGTGATGATCCAGGAGAAGCGCGGGATGCTGAAGGTCTGGAACGTGTCGCTGGTGCTCGCCACCGGTGTGCTCGCGATCCTCGGCACGTTCCTGGTGCGCTCCGGGATCCTCGAGTCGATCCACGCGTTCGGCGCCTCGACGCTCGGCGTGCCGTTCCTGGTCCTGATCGCGACGATGATCGCGGGGTCGATCTACCTCGTCGCTTCACGGGCGCGTGAGCTGCGGTCGGACCACCGGCTGGACTCGCTGTTCTCGCGCGAGGCGGCGTTCCTGCTCAACAACCTCGTGCTGGTGCTGATGTGCGCCGTGATCTTCTGGGGCACCTTCTTCCCGCTGATCTCCGAGGCGCTGACCGGCCGCCGGCACTCGTTCGGGCCGCCGATGTTCGACCGGCTGACGGTGCCGCTCGCGCTGGTGCTCGTGTTGCTGTCGGGGATCGGGCCGCTGATCGCGTGGCGACGCGCGACCGCCGCGAGCCTGCGCCGCAACTTCCTCGCGCCGATCGCCGTGGCGGGGACGGTTGCGGTGATCGCGCTCGTGCTCGGTGCCGGCAGCCAGCCGGACGCGCTGATCATGTTCACGTTCGCCGGGTTCGTGTTCGGCGCGGTCGGCCAGGAGTTGGTGCGGGGGGTGCGGGCGCGCCGCGTGATGGCGCGTGAGCCGATCCCGCTGGCACTGGTCTCGCTCATCCGGCGCAACCGGAGGCGCTACGGCGGCTACATCGTCCACACCGGGATGGCGCTGCTGTTCGTCGGCATCGCCGCGTCGTCGAGCTTCGCGGACGAGCGCGACATCGAGCTCCGGCCAGGCCAGACGGCCGCGGTCGGCGGGTACAGCGTGCAGTACGTCAAGCCCACGTCCGATCTCGTGGCCGCCTCGAACGGGCGGCTCGAGCGGATCGACTTCGGCGCCGTGCTGCGCGTGACCCGCGACGGCAGCGAGCCGACGATCCTGCGCACGAAGCGCTCCTTCTTCCCGTCCTCGGCGCCGATGCTCGGCCCGGTCTCGCGCTTCTTCGAGGGCGAGGCGACGAGCGAGGTCGGGCTGCGCGCGGGCCTGCGGCGCGACGTGTGGGCGTCGATCGCGCCCGACACGCGCAAGCTCGCGCCGCGCGTGAAGGAGGGCGACAAGGTGTTCACGCAGGCCGACGACTCCGGCGCGCTCTCGGCGGGCGAACGCGACGCGCTCCTCGGCGAGGCGCTGCGCGGGCTCGTGCGGTCGTACGCCGACAACCCGCCGCCCGCGACGTTCCGGCTGCTCGTCTCGCCGATGGTCACGTGGATCTGGATCGGCGCTCTGGTCGTCTTCCTCGGCGGCCTGATCGCACTGTGGCCGTCGCCGCGCACCGTCGGCCGGCGCGTGAGCGCCGCCTACGCGGCCCGCGTCGGCCGCGAGGCGCGCATCCCGGCGTAGATGGACCTATTGGTCATCTTCGTGGTGCTCGCCCTCGTGGTGCTGCTGGTCTCCGGGCCGCTGCGGTCACGCCATGCGGACGAGGCGGCCGAGAGCGCCGAGCACGCGGAGCTGACGGCGGCGCGGGACGCGAAGTACCGCGAGATCCGGGACGCCGAGCTCGACTTCCGCACCGGCAAGCTGTCCGAGGGCGACTGGCGGGCGATCGACCGCGGGCTGCGTGCGGAGGCGATGGACATCCTGCGCCGGCTCGATGAGCTCGAGCTTCCAACTTCGGCCGACGGCGAGCGTTGATAGATGCACGGGAAGGCGAATCGCGACCGCGATCATCGCGAGCACGCCTGACCGCCGGCCCCTCTCGCGACGGACCCTGTTCGTGGCGGGGTCCGTCGCCGCCGGCGTCAGCCGATATCCTGGTCGGCCGATGTTGCAGTCTGCGCTCTCCGTCCTCCAGGTCTTCATCGCCGTCGTCTTGATCTTCCTGGTGCTCCTGCACTCGGGGAAGGACGCCGGTATGTCGGGTGCCTTCGGCGTCGGCACGGCCGGCGGCTCGTCCGGCGGCTCGCTGATGGAGCGGAACCTGGATCGCTGGACGATCCTGTTCGCGGTCGCGTTCGTGCTGAACACGATCGTGCTGCTGAAGATTTAGCCTGAAGCCACCGATTCTCGCGGCGCCTCGACACCGTGGCCGTTCGCCAGGGCCGATCGGCCGCGAACCAGGTGGAACCACCATATGGATGCGCGGCCGATCGACCCTGACTCGGCCCACGGCGCCGAGTCATCCACGATGATCGGTGGATCCAGGCTAGGCCACGTGCAGGCCGCCGGCCGCGCGCAGCGCCGGCGCCACCGTCGCCGACGCCGTGCGTGCGGAGCGCTGGAGCGGTGGCGGGACCGTGCGCTGGCGGGCGGTCAATGCCTGGACTCCGGCGAGCAGCTCGAGCGGCTCGAACAGCACCGTGAGGTTGGGCGCCGGCTCGGCGAGCTCGCCGCCACGGATCACGCGCACGCCCTCGGCCATCGCCGAGCCGCGCTGACCGGCCATCCAGCCGCCGTGCAGCGACAGCGCCGGGATCAGGAGGCCGTGCTCGATCGGCGCGGCCAGCTCGGCGAGGTCCGCGGCTCCGCCGCCCACGAGCACGAGGTGCTCGGGGAACGCGCCGCCGACGCCTCCGGCCGCCTGGGCGTGGCCGCCGCCGAGCCCGCACAACCGGTGGGCGACGCCGTCCTGGATCAGCGGCATCGGCTGGCGCGGCGACCCCTCGGCGTCGTAGGAGCGCGGCAGCGTCGCCGCGAAGCGCGGCGACTCGGACAGGTTGATCGCGGAGGCCGCGACGCGGGTGCCGAGCCGGTCCGACACGGGAGACACCGGGCCGCCGAACGACAGCGCCACCCGCCGCAGCACCTCCGCCACCGCCCACGGGCCGAGGACGACCGCGTACTCGCCGGGCTCGACATGGGCCGCGTCGCCGGCTCCCAGCAGCTCGTCCGCTGCCGCGGCGAGGGCAGCCGCATCGAGATCGCCCGGCCGCACGGCCGTTGACGTCAGCTCCAGCGAGCGTCCCGGCCCGGCGTGCCGGCGCACGCGCACGTCACCGAAGCTGCGCTCCTCGTACGCCCGCACGCCCTTCGTCGACACGATCGCGGTCTTCGCCGCCGCGGCGCGCCAGCGGCCCCACTCGTCGAGCGCCGCTCCGGCCTCGGCCGGGTCGGCCGACACCGCGCGCGGGTCGAACCCCTCGTGCGCGCGGCCCGGGGCCGGCTCCGGCAACGGGCCCAACGCCTCCGGGCCGTTTGCCGCCAGCCGCAGTGCGCCCGCCGCCGCGCGCGCGAGCCCCGCGTCGTCGACGTCGGTCGTGACCGCGGTCCCGACGCGGCCGCCGCGCAGCACCGCCACCTCGACCGACACCGCCTCCGTGGTCACGGCACCGCCACCGCCGGCGCTCAGCTGGCGCTCCCACCAGGCGGTCGCCTGCGCCTCGCCGCCCGCATGGGCGACGGCGCGCTCGGCGAGCGCGAGAAGCTCGTCGCGCCCCGTCACCCGGTCGTGGACAGCTCGGCGCCCTCCTCGTACCACGAGAACGCGTACGCGGGATCGTCGAGGTCGCGCGAGAGGGGCGTGAGCTTCAGCGGCCGGAACGTGTCGCACATGACCGCCAGCTCCTCGGTCCGCGTCGTGCCGAGCGACTTCTCCACGAGACCCGGCTGCGGACCGTGCGGGAGGCCGGACGGATGCAGCGTGATCGCCCCGATGTCGACGCCCTTGCGCGAGCCGAACTGGCCGTCGACGTAATAGATCATCTCCTCCGACTGCACGTTGGAGTGGTGGTACGGGAGGGCGATCGCCATCGGGTCCCAGTCGAGCATCCGCGGGCAGAACGAGCAGATCACGAAGTTCGGGCCCTGGAAGTTCTGGTGCGCGGGCGGCGGCTGGTGCAGCCGGCCGGCCTTGGGCTCGAAGTCGGCGATGTTGAACGTGTACGGGTAGACGTAGCCGTCCCAGCCGACGACGTCGAGCGGGTGGTAGTCGAGCACGTAGTCCTGGTAGCCACGGCGCACGCGCACCTTCACCAGGTGCTCGCCGCGGTCGCGGTGGGTGTCGAGCGCGGCCGGCGGCTTGAAGTCGCGCTGGGAGAACGGCGCGTGCTCGAGCAGCTGCCCGTAGCGGTTGCGGTAGCGGTTCGGCGTCTCGATCTCGCCCGGCGTGTAGAACGTCAGCCACCGCTGCGGGGTGTCGAACCGGAACCGGTAGGTCGTGCCGCGCGGGATCACGACGTAGTCGTGCTTGCGGTACTCGAGCGTGCCGAAGATCGTCTCGACGACGCCCTCGCCTTCGTGGACGAAGATCACCTCGTCGCCCTCGCCGTCGCGGAAGAAGTACTCCGCCTCGGTCTCGGGGATGCAGATCCCGATCTCGACGTCGTTGTTGAACTGCAGCACCCGGCGGCCCAGCACCGGGTCGCCGAGCGGCTCGAGGCTCATCGTGTTCGTGAGCCGGTGCACATGCGTGTCCGGCACCCACTCCTCGAGGTCAATCGGCGTGAACTCGCCGACGTCCTTGATCCGGCACGGCGACCACAGGTGGTAGAGGATCGACTCGTTGCCGGAGAAGCCCTCGAAGCCGAGCACCTCCTCCACCAGCAGCGGCGCCTGGCCGTTGCCGGACTGCGCCTCGGGGTCGCGGAACTGCACGTGGCGCTTCTGTGGGACCTGGCCCAGCGAGTGGTACCGCATCAGAGGTTCCCCCTCAGATCCTGCTCCCGCTCGATCGCCTCGAAGAGGGCCTTGAAGTTGCCCTCGCCGAAGCCACGGGCGCCGTGGCGCTCGATCACTTCGAGGAACATCGTCGGGCGGTCGCCGATTGGCTTCGTGAAGATCTGCAGCATGTAGCCCTCGTCGTCGCGATCGATGAGGATGCCGAGGCGCCGCAGGTCCTCGAGGTCCTCCTTGATCTCGCCGATCCGCTCCGGCACGTCGTCGTAGTACGTGCTCGGCACCGTCAGGAACTCGATCCCGCGCTCGCGCAGCTCGGACACGGTCGTGACGATGTCACGCGTGGCGACCGCGATGTGCTGCGCTCCGGGGCCGCCGTAGAACTCCAGGTACTCGTCGATCTGCGACTTGCGCTTGCCCTCGGCGGGCTCGTTGATCGGGAACTTGACGCGGCCGTTGCCGCTCGTGACCACCTTCGACATCAGCGCGGAGTACTCGGTCGAGATCGCCTCGTCGCTGAAGTGCAGCATCTCGGTCATCCCGAAGACGTCCTCGTAGTACTTGACCCACGTCTCCATCTCGCCGAGCTCGACGTTGCCGACGATGTGGTCGATCGCGAGCAGCCCGACGTCGGAGCTGGCGGCGGTGCGGGCCGCGTAGTGGGGCCTGAAGGCGCCCTTGTAGTCCGAGCGATCGACGAACGTGTGGTGCGTCTCGCCGTAGGTCTCAATCGTGGCGAAGCGGATCGTGCCGTGCTCGTCGGTCTCCTCCCACGGCTCGCGGACGCCCTTGGCGCCGCGCGTCGTCGCCTCGTGGTAGGCGTGCGCGACGTCGGGCACCGACAGGGCGATCACCTTCACGCCGTCGCCGTGGCTGGCCTGGTGGCGGCCGATCTCGTGGTCGGGGATCAGCGTGCCGGTGAGCACGATCCGGATCCGCCCCTGCTCGAGCACGTGCGAGGTGCGGTCGCGGATGCCGGTCTCGAGCCCGGCGTAGGCGACCTCGCGGAAGCCGAGCGCGCGCGTGTAAAAGAACGACGACTGCAGTGCGTTGCCGACGAACAGCTCGACGTGGTCGATGCCGTGCAGCGGCATGAAGTCGTCGCGGCCACGGGCTTCTGGGGCGACGACTGGCTGGGTGCTCACGGGCGGGCCTCCCTGGATTCCTGGATTCGCTGTACTTAATGGTTGCGCTGTCGTGCGCAACGAACAAGCACGATCCGTTGCGCAGTATGGCACCATCTTCTTACGATGGACGACATTGACCGACAGATCGTTGCGCTGCTGCGGCAGAACGCACGGCGTTCATTCCAGAGCATCGGGATGCGCGTGTCGCTGTCGGCCCCGGCGGTCAAGCGGCGCGTCGACCGGCTCGAGGCCGACGGCGTCATCCGCGGCTACACCGCCCAGGTCGACCCCGGCCGCTACGGCTGGGGCACGCACGCGTTCGTCGCGCTCTACACGGAAGGAAGGATGGCCGCCGCCGAGGTGCGCGAGGCGGTCGAGCGCCACCCGGAGGTCGAGGCCGGCTACACCGTGGCGGGGGAGGCGAGCGCGATGCTGCACGTGCGCGCGCGAGACACCGCGCATCTCGAGGAGGCACTCGAACGCCTGCGCGACCACCCCGGCGTGACGCGCACTCAGACGCAGATCGTGCTCTCGACGCTGTTCGAGCGCCCGTTCGAAGAGCCACCCGGCGCCGCGTAGTTGCAGGGAAAAACGCGTAAGGGGGTCAGACCCCCTTACCCCCGCGGCCGCGTAAGGGGGTCAGACCCCCTTACGTCAGGCGCTACGAGTTCTGGGGGGCCGCCTGCCACCCGGTGACAGCGGCGCACTCGGTCCGCCGCCCCGCCAGAGCGAGGCGGCCGGCGAGCGTGAGGACGACCGCGCCGATCAGCAGGATCGCCTGGGGCGAGGCAAGGTGGTTGGCCAGCGGAGCGAGTGCGATCGAGCCGATCATCGCCGTGCGGACGGCCGCGTCGGTGAGGCCGAAGGCCCGCCCGAGGAGGCGCGGGTCCGCCGTGCGCTGCATCGCCGTCTCGAAGACGACCCAGAGGATCCCGTCGAGCACGCCGCACAGCATCAGCAGGAGCAGCGCCAGCGGAGCGCTGGTGACGACCGCGAGCATGCAGAAGGTGACGGCGGTGGCGAACAGGGCACGGCCCATCAATGCCGTGTCCGTGTTGTCGGCCCGGATCGCGCCGGCAATGCCGCCGCCGATGGCGAGGCCGATGGCGATCGCCCCGAAGCCGTAGCCGTAGGCGCCGTCGCCGAGCCCGAGATCGCTGAGGAAGCGCGGGAGCGTGGCGTTCACGAGGCCGCCGGCGACGACGGTGACGCACAGGGCGCCGACCGCGGTCGTGATCGTGCGGTCCGCCAGCAGGTCGCGCATCCGGGGCTTCGGTCCATCGTCGTCGACGACGACGTCGTCGTCGATCGCGGTAGCGGCGCGGGTGGCCGCGGCGGCTGAGATCCCGGCGAACAGCGCCGCCGCCAGCACGAACGTGGAGAGGTCGGCGATCAGCGCCGGGACCACTCCGACAAGCGCGAGCAGCAGGCCGCCGGCGATCGCGCCGGTGGCCATCGCGCTGCTCTCGATCACGCTGATCAGGCCGTTCGCGGCGGGCAGTTCCTCTTCGGGCACGAGCCCGGGGATCAGCGTGGAGACGCCGACCTGCGAGATCGCGGCGAGCAGGCCACTCACCGCGATCGCCGCGTAGACGAGGATCGTCATGCCGCTGAGCAGGCCCGTGATGACGGTGGCGAGCGCGACGGCTCGCATCAGCTCGACGACCACGAGCAGCCGCTCGCGGCGCACGCGGTCGACGAACGCGGCGGCCGCGCCGCCGCCGAGGATCGGGGGCGCGAGGCGGACGAGCATCAGGAGGGCGACGCTGCCGGTGGATGCCGTCTCCTGATACACCCAGCCCATGAGCGCGCCGACCGTGAGCCAGTCGCCGGTCTTGGAGACCAGGTTGCCGGCGAGAAGCCGCCGCACGGAGCGGCGGCGGAGTGGTTCGAGGAGCCGCCTGATCGTCTTGGCGGCGGCCCCCCGGCGTGTCGTGACATCCGTGTCTAGGTCCAGGTCGATCGCTCGTACATTCGGATCCTCCTCCCTGAGGTCGTCCGTGGTCGTGCGAATTAGGTCCAGGTTCCCTTCTCGTACATTGGGCTTCTCCTCCCTGAGGTTGTCCGTGGTCGGGGGGATCAGGTCCAGGTTGCGCGGTCGTACATTGGGGCCCTCCTTCGAGTCGTTGTCGTCGGTGTCAGCGGGGACTAGGTCCACTGTGCGCGTTCGTACATTGCGGACCTCCTCTCGAACGGCGTCGGGGTTGCCGGGGATTAGGTCCAGCTTGCGCGCTCGTACATTGAGGCCCTCCTTCGAGTCGTTGTCGTCGGTGTGCATGGGCGGCATATTGGGTGTCGCCGGCAACGTGCCGGTAAGGCGCCGGTAAGGCGATGGAGTTCGGCATCCTGGGTCCGCTGCGCGTGCACGCGGCGGGCGAGGAGATCCCCGTGCCGGGAGCCAAGCGGCGCGCGCTGCTGGCCGTCCTGCTGCTCCACCACCGCGACGCGGTCGTCTCGGCCGAGCGGCTGATCGACGAGCTGTGGGGGGACGACCCACCCGCGACCGCCGCCAAGGGACTGCAGGTGCACGTCTCCGAGCTGCGGCGAGCGCTCGGCGACGGCCAGCCGATCGTGACCCGGCCGACCGGCTACGCGATCGAGCTGACGCCCGGCGCGCTCGACCTCGACCAGTTCGAGCGCCACCTCGACGAGGCGCGCCGGCTGCGCGCCGCCGGCGACCTGCGCGCGGCGGCGGACGCCCTGCGCGCCGCGCTCGCGCTGTTCCGCGGGGCGCCGCTGGCAGACGTCGAGCTGCTCGGGCGAGCGGCGGCGGAGGCCGCGCGGCTGGACGGCGTCCGGCTGGCGGCGCTCGAGGACCGGCTGGAGCTGGACCTGCTCCTCGGCGAGCACGCGGCCGCGATCCCCGAGCTGGAGGCGCTCGTCGCCCAGCACCCGTATCGCGAGCAGCTGCACGCCCACCTGATGCTCGCCCTGTACCGAGCCGGCCGCCAGGCCGACGCGCTCGACGCCTTCCGCGCCGCCCGGAGCGTCTTGGTGGAGGAGCTGGGGCTCGAGCCGGGGCCTGAGCTGCAGCGGCTCGAAGCCGCGGTGCTGGCGCAGGATCCCGCGCTCGAGCTCGAGCCGCCACCGCGCCCGCCTCCGCGCGCGCCGGCCGTCGCCCTGCCCGCGCGCGCCGCCGGTCTCGTCGGCCGCGAAGCGGAGCTGGACGCCGTGGCCGCGCTCCTGCGCGACCCCGCCATGCGCCTCGTGACGGTTCTCGGGCCGGGCGGCGTGGGCAAGACCCGGCTCGCGCTCGAGCTGGCCCATCGGCTCGCGGGCGAGTTCCGCGACGGCGCGCGCTTCGTCCCGCTCGCCGCGATCGACACGCGCGAGCGGCTCGAGCAGGAGATCGAGCTGGACGATGCCGGCGTCGAGCTGCTGCTCGTGCTGGACAACTTCGAGCAGCTGGTGGACGCCGCGCCGGTGGTGGCGGACCTGCTCGCCCGCGCGCCCGGCGTCACCGCGCTGGTCACGAGCCAGGCGGCGCTGCGCCTGTCCGGCGAGCACGAGGTGCCGCTCGCGCCGCTTGCCGTCGACGCAGCTGTTGAGCTGTTCGTCCTCCGTGCTCGCGCGCTCGACGGCGCCGACGAGGCGATCGTGGAGATCTGCGCGCGGCTCGACGGCCTGCCGCTGGCGATCGAGCTCGCCGCGGCCCGCACCCGGCTGCTCTCACCCGCGGCGATCCTCGAACGGCTCGGGCGCCGGCTCGACCTGCTGACCGGCGGGCCGCGCGACGCGCCTGCGCGGCAACGCACCCTGCGCGCCGCGATCGAGTGGAGCCACGACCTGCTCGAGGAGCGCGAGCGAGCGCTGTTCGCGCAGCTCGCCGTGTTCGCCGGCGGCTGGTCGCTGGAGGGCACCGAGGCGGTAGCGGGCGACGTGCTCGACGAGCTCGAGTCGCTCGTCGACCGCTCGCTCGTCGTGCGCGCGGGAGAGCGGTTCGGGATGCTCGAGACCGTCCACGAGTTCGCCCGCGAGCGGCTGAACGACTCGAGCGAGGCGGACGCGGTCGCGGCGCGCCATGCAGCGTGGGCGCTCACCTTGGCCGAGGCTGCCGAGAGCGCGCTCGAGGGCGCGGACCAATCGGCCTGGCTGCGCCGGCTCGACGCTGAGCGGGAGAACCTCCGCGCCGCCGCTGAGTGGGCCGCCGCCACCGGCGACGCCGAGACCGCGCAGCGGCTGAGCGGGTCGCTGTGGCGGTTCTGGATTGCCCGCGGCGCAGTGCCGGAGGGCCGGCGCCTGGTCGAGGCGGCGCGCGCGGCCGGCCCGGCGAGCGCGACGGCCGGGGCCCGCGCGCTCAACGCCGCCGGGGTGCTGGCCGGTGCGGCGGGCGACCACGACGCGGCGCGTGCCGCGTTCACCGGCGCGCTCGCGTGCGCGCGCGAGGCGGGCGACCGCGCGCGAGAAGCGCGCGTGGTGGCGAACCTCGGCGTGCTCGACGTGTTCGCCTCCGACTACGCCTCGGCCCAGACGCGCTACGAGGAGGCGGCGTCGATCTGGCGCGAGCTGGGCAACGTCCGCGGGCTCAGCGTCGTCATCCAGAACCTCGCGATCGTGTACGAGGGTCGCGGCGACCTCGACCGCGCGGCGACGCTGCTCGAGGAGAGCATCGAGCTGGCGCGATCGGCCGCCAATCCCGCCCACATCGCCTCGACGCTGCACGTGCTCGGCAGCCTCCTGGCGCGCCGCGGCGATGCCGCGGCCGCCGTGCCGCTGGTGCGCGAGAGCCTCGAGCTCAGCCACGCGGCCGGCGAGGGCGTGGCGACCGTCGAGTGTCTGGAGACGCTCGCCGGCGTCGCGGCGCGCGCCGGCGACGCGGTCACCGGCGCGACGCTGCTGGGCGCGGCCGAGGCCTATCGCGAGACGACCGGGGCGGTCCGCCAGCCGGACGAGCTGCCCGCCGTCGACGCCACGGTCGCCGCGCTCGAGCAGTCGCTACGGGCTGACGCGCTCGCCGTGGCGTTGGAGCGCGGGCGCCGGACCGACCTCGCCGACGCCGTCGAGATCGGCCTCCGGCTCGCCGCCTGAGGCGCGGCGGGAGCTCTGCTCGCGCACGACCAGGGCGACCGCCACGACGATGATCGCCGCGCCGAGGAGCATCACCGGCGTGATCACCTCGTCGAGCACCAGCCACCCGAGCACGATCGCCACGACCGGGTTGACGTACGCGTAGGTCGCGACCTTCGAGATCGGCGCGTTCTGCAGCAGCCACGCGTAGGTGGTGTAGGCGACCCACGACCCGAACACGACCAGGTAGGAGAACGCGACCACCGACCGCGTCGAGAACGCGGCCGGGTCGACGTCGCCCGCCTCGCCGGCCACGAGCCCGGCGACGAGGATGACGAGGCCGCCGAGCAGCATCTGCCAGCCGGTCGAGACCAGCGGATCGGGCGGAAGGCTGATCGCGCGAGGACGCGAACGAGCCGCTCGCCCACATCACGGCGGCGAACACGCAGGCGGAGAGCCCGAGCACCGTCGCGTCGCCCGACTGCTCGCCGGGCCGCAGCAGCAGCGCCACGCCCGCGAACCCGACCAGCACCGCGCCGACGCCCGCGCGCGACACCGGCTCACCCGTCGCCCGGCGCATCAGCGAGGACCCACAGCGGGACCGAGGCGATCAGCAGAGCGGCGACGCTCGACGGCACCTCCTGCTCGGCCACCGTCACGACGGCGTTGGCGCCCGGCAGCAGGATCCCGATCAGCAGCGCGCTCAACAGCTGCGCGCGCGTGGGCCACACCGCCCGGCGGAAGGAGAGCACCGCGACCATGGCCGCCCCCGCGACGGCGAAGCGCGCGCCGGCGCCGAGCAGCGGCGGCACGGTCTCCACCATCACGCGGATGGCCAGGTACGTGGAGCCCCAGACGACGTAGACGATCCAGAGGCCGCCCCAGAGCTTCCAAGCGGGGACGCCCCGCGTCACGAGGTCCGCAGTCAGCGCGCCCCGCAGCTGGAGCACCTCGACCACGGCGGCGGTGTGCCGGAAGGGGTCGGCGATCGTCGCGCCGGTGGCGGGGGCGTGGGCGGCGACGAGCGCGCCGTCAGCCTCGGCGACGAGCAGCTCGCCGCGCGGGACGCGCGCCGAGTCGAGCTCGGCGAGCCGGTGCAGGGCGGCGCCGTCGGAGCCGCGGGCGGGACGGATGAGGAGCGTGGGGGCGGCGTGGGCGAGCGACATGGTCATGTCCCTTCAACGGCGTAGGGGAGGAAACCGTGAGATGAATTCTCCTTGTCGGGAGCCATCAGTTCAAATGAACGTTGGCAACGGGTGGTATAAGTTGACCTGATGCTCGACGTCCGCCGAATGCGCGTGTTGCGGGAGGTCGCCAGCCGCGGGTCGTTCTCCGCCGCGGCGGAGGCGCTGTCGTTCACGCAGTCTGCCGTGTCGCAGCAGATCGCGGCGCTCGAGCGCGAGGCCGGCACCACGCTCGTGCAGCGCAGCGCGCGCGGCGTGAAGCTCACCGAGGCGGGCGAGGCGGTCGTCCGGCACGCCGAGGCGATCATGGCGCGCCTGGCCGAGGCCGAGGCCGAGCTGGAGGCGATCGCCGGCTTGCGCGGCGGCCGCCTGCGGATGGCGTCGTTCGAGTCGGCCGGCTCGTCGCTGATGCCGCTCGCGATCGCCGCCTTCCGCGAGCGCCACCCCGCCGTCGAGCTGTCGATGAGCCTGTCCGAGCCCGAGGACTGCATCCCGCAGTTGCGCAGCGGCGAGCTCGACCTCGCGATCGTCTTCGAGTCGGCCGTCGTCAACACCGACGACGGGATCCACCGCGTCCATCTGCTCGAGGACCCGATGTACCTCGCGCTCCCGCGTGACCACCCGCTCGCGCACCGCCGCCGGCTGCATCTCGGCGACCTCGCCGGCGAGGCGTGGGTGGCCGGGCAGGCCGACTGCGAGTGCAACCGGCTGATCGTGCATGCCTGCGCGGCACACGGCTTCGCTCCCCGGATCGCGTTCGAGACCGACGATTACACGGCCATGCAGGGCTTTGTCGCCGCCGGCGTCGGCGTCTCGCTGATTGCCGAGCTCGGTCTCACGACCGTCCGCGACGACATCGTGGTGCGCGATCTCGGCCGCGACACGCCGGTGCGGCAGATCTACGCGGCCACGCTCGCCGAGGGCTACCGGTCCCCGGCGACCCACGCAATGCTCGAAATCCTGCGCGACGTGGCGTCGCGCTACGAGTCGCGCCGCCCGAAGCTCGCGCTCGTCGGCTAGTAGCCAAAGCGTCCAGACGGCTCAAGGCCGCCCCGGACGGCGCCGACAACAGCTTCAGCATGACTGACACGCGCGCCCCCCGCGGGCTGGGTTCACAAGAAGGCTTCGCCTTGATGGAAGTAATGATCTCGGCTGCAGTTCTCGTCCTCGTCGTGCTCGGCGTCTTCGCCGCGCTCGACGCCTCCACGAGCACCGCCGGCGCCAACAAGGCGCGCACCGTCGCTGCGACGCTGGCCGAGAAGGATCAGGAACGGATGCGCGCCATGCGCACGACCGACATCGACGCGATGAACACCGCGCCGTACGACGTCACGGTCGGCAATGTGCCGTACCACGTCGAGTCCGAGGCCGAGTGGATCTACGACGCGTCGGGCGAAGAGGTCAGCTGCGGGCTCACGGCCGGCCAGGCCAGCTACATGCGCATCACGACGACGGTCAGCTCGCGCCGGCGTGGCACCGCGGTCAAGCCGGTTGTGCTCCAGAGCATTGTCGCGCCGCAGGTCGGCGCCGCCGCCGCCGGCTCGCTCAGCGTCGCCGTCAAGGGCGCTGCCGGGCAGCCGATCCCGGACGTCGCGGTCACCGCGCCGCCGGCGTCGCAGGTCGAGACCACGAACTCGCTCGGCTGCGCCGTCTTCGGTGCGCTCACCGCCGGTACCTACACGGTCACGCTCAACAAGGGCGGATACGTGGACAAGGAAGGCGCGCCGAACCCGAGCAAGCCGATCACGGTCACGGCGGGAAGCATGAGCACCGCCGAGTTCGCCTACGACCTCGGCGCCTCGATCAACGTCAACGTCAAGGACCTTCCGGGCGGCGCCAACGAGCCCGCGGCGGGTGTGGTCGCCGTCAACGGCGCGCTCGGCGCCGGCATCCGGACGTTCGCACTGACGAGCTCCTTCTCGCCGATGCCGACCATCCCGTATCCGAACGACACGGTCAGCATCCCGGCTCCGCCCGCGGTCCCGGCGGACCCGCCGATCACGGTCAACACCTACTCGAGCCGCAGCTTCGCGCTCACCGGACTCTTCCCCTTTGTGGACGGCTACACGTTCTTCAGTGGTCGCTGCCTCCCCAACGACCCGTCGAAGCCGCCGGGCAACGGCACCTACTTCGACACCCGCAGCGGCCGCGTCACGCTCGCGCCGGGGGCGTCGGGCGGCGCAGTGGAGGTCTACGAGCCGCCCCAGAACATCAGGATCCAGCGGTCCGGCAGCAACTTCACCGGAGCGGACGTCTTCGCCTACCCGACGGCGGCGACCTGCGGCGGTGTGCGCATCCCGATGGGGAAGACCGTCAGCGGTGGCAAGGTCACCTACCCCGGCCTGCCCTTCGGCGAGTACAAGATCTGCGCCGAGGCCAAGATCAGCGGCACCTGGTATGAGGCTCTGTTGTCGAGCCCGACGCTCAAGGTCACCGACCCGAACGGCGCGGGGGCGACGCAGACCACGATCGCGCTCGACGACGCGAACGAGGAATGCGGAGAGCAGACGCCATGAGCCGCCTCCGCGCACAAGACGGCATGACGCTGATGGAGGTCCTGATCGCCGCGACGATCGGCTTCATCGTGATCGCCGGCACGCTCGGGCTGCTCGAGAGCACGATGCGGCTCTCCGGTGGCGTGATGGCCAAGACCGACGCCATGCAGCGCGGCCGGCTCGCGATGGACCGCGTGACGCAGCAGCTGCGCTCACAGGTCTGCCTGAACCTCACCACGCCGGCCATCGAGGCCGGTGCCACAGCTGACTCGGTCACCTTCTACGCCGACTTCGGCGGCAACACACCGGCGGTGCCCGCGACGCCGGCGCCGCCGAAGAAGCGCACGCTCGCGTTCGACGCGGCCACGGGCAACATCACCGAGAGCGTGCTCGAGGGCCTCGGCACCGATCCGGGGCCGTACACCTACCTCACCGCGCCGAAGAAGTCGGTCATATTCGAGAACGCGGCACGCCAGACCAAGGTGGTCGCCGGCGTGCCCACGACGGTGCCGTTCCTGAGCTACTACGCCTACGAGACGACCGGCACGCCGCCGGTGCTGCGCACCACGCAGGTTCTGACGCCGCCGCTC
Source organism: uncultured Solirubrobacteraceae bacterium (assembly GCA_963792385.1). Classification (GTDB taxonomy): domain Bacteria; phylum Actinomycetota; class Thermoleophilia; order Solirubrobacterales; family Solirubrobacteraceae; genus DASSUW01. Next base: position 327,043 of record CAWBVZ010000012.1, read on the forward strand.
ACGGCCGCCCAGGCGGCCCGCGTGGCACGGATCGACATCGCCTTCGCCGCCCGCCCGACCGGGGCGAAAAACGGCAAGGACTCCACTGACATCGAGGACCAGATCACCGTGCGCCACGCCGACCCGAACCTCACCGTCCCGGACCCGATGTGCGTATGACCCGACGCCTGAATCTCGCCGCCCAGCACGGCTACTCGATGCTGATCGTGATCATGGTCATGCTCGCGACGAGCATGCTGACCGCTGCGGCCTTCGCCGTCGTCGGCGGCGACATCCCGTTTGCCCGCGCGGCCCAGGATCGCAAGCAGGCGTACGCGGCGGCCGAAGCCGGCCTCGAGTACTACCTCTACCAGCTGGCCCGCGACAACGATTACTGGACCAAGTGCACCGTCGTCCCGGCGATCGCTCCGGGCATCCCGGCGCCGATCAACAAGGCCGACCCGCCGGTCCGCATCTGGCGCGACATCGCCGGCACCTCGGGGGGCAAGTTCTCGCTCGAGCTGCTCCCGGCCAACAGCGCCCCTGAGTGCAACCCGGCCGCACCCGAGCTGACGATGCTCAACACCAACTCGGGCACGTTCAAGATCCGGTCCACCGGAAAGTCTCGCGGCGTCAAGCGCTCGATCGTGGCGATGTTCCGCCGTGCGAGCTTCTTGGACTACCTGTACTTCACGGACTTCGAGACGTCGGACCCGCTGACCTACACGAACGCGACCGACCGCACGAACGCGGCGACGCAGTGCATGAAGTACCGCTCTGCGCGCGCCGCCTTCTGCAACGACATCACGTTCCCGGACTTCGACCAGATCAAGGGCCCGTTGCACACGAACGACGACCTGCTGACCTGCGGTTCGCCGAACTTCGGCCGCGACCTCAACGACGCGATCGAGATCTCCGGCCCGCAGACCAACGGCTGGCAGGCGGGATCCGGCAGCGGGTGCAGCAGCGGTACGCCCGACTTCCTCGGGACCAAGCGCCATCCGGCGCCGATGCTCGCGGTGCCGACGTCCAACAGCAAGCTGAAGACCTTCGCGGCTGCGGGCGGCAAGACCTACTACGGCCAGACGACAATCGAGTTCCTTTCCAACGGCACGATGAACACGACGTCGTACAACCCGACGTCCGGTCTGCCCGTGACCGAGAATGCTGCCGCGCTTCCCGGCAACGGCGTGATCTACGTCGAGCAGAACCCCAAGCTCGGATGCTCCGGCATCGACGGCCCGCTGGAGCAGGACTACAACGATCCGAAGGGCTGCGCGATCGTCACGGTGCACGGCACCTACACGAAGTCGATGACGATCGGCTCGGCCGCGGACATCCTGATCGACGGCAACCTCGAGCGCGCCGGCGACCAGGTCCTCGGGCTCGTCGCGACGAACTTCGTCCGCCTCAAGCACCAGACGCGCAACTGCGCGGACGTGCCCACGGTGCCGACGCCGTCGAACCCGCGCTGCTTCACGCTCACCGATGTCCACGTGCAGGCTGCGATCCTCACGCTCGCGCACTCGTTCATCGTCGACAACTACAACGACGGCCCGAAGCAGGGCACGTTGAAGGTCGACGGCGCGATCGCCCAGCGCTTCCGCGGTCCGGTCGGCACGTTCAACTCGAGCACCGGGCTCGGCGTGACCGGCTACACCAAGGACTACAACTACGACCAGCGGCTGCGCTACCGCAGCCCGCCGTTCTTCCTCGACCCGATCTCGGCGGCGTGGCGGATCATCCGCGCCAACGAGCAGGTCCCCGCGTCGAAGTACTGAGCTCCTCGCGCCGCCCGTAAGCATCGCTTGCGAGCGGCGTGAGTGATCCTCGTCGCGCCCCCCGCGCGCGTGCCTGACGATAGGTCGTCATACGTTCGTCGACCCGGCGGGGGCCGCCGGTAGGAGGAAACTGCATGTACCGACTGCTCAAGGGGGCTTTCCTCACGCTCGCTCTCGCCGGCGCCGTCCTTTCGGGCTGCGGCGGCGGGGGCTCCAGCGACGAGAAGACCGGCAAGAGCTCCCCGCAAGAGGGAAAGCAGGGCGGGAAGCTCACGGTGCTGTGGACGGACGACGTCGACAACATCGACTGCGGGATCAGCTACTACCAGATGGGCTACATGGTCTGTTATGCGACCCAGCGCCCGCTGTACTCGTGGAAGCCCGCCGACGGCGTCACGCCGGTACCTGACCTCGCCGAGGCCGATCCCGAGATCGCCGAGGACGGCAAGACCGTCACCGTGAAGATCCGAACCGGCGTCAAGTTCAGCCCGCCGGTCAACCGCGAGGTGACCTCCAAGGACGTCAAGTACGCGATCGAACGCGGCTTCTTCAACACGGTCCAGAACGGCTACGCGGGCGCCTACTTCGGCGACCTCGTCGGCGCCAAGCCGGGCGTCAAGCCCGGGACGAAGATCGCCGGCATCACGACGCCGGACGACCAGACGATCGTCTTCAAGCTCACGCGCGGTACCGGCGGCGTCCTGGCCGGAGCTCTCGCGCTTTCGCTCAGCGCGCCCGTGCCGGAGGAGTACGCGAGGAAGCTCGACGTCAAGCAGCCCTCGCTGTACGGCCAGAACCAGGTTGCGACCGGCCCGTACATGATCGAGAACGATGCGTCCGGGAAGGCGATCGGCTACCAGGCCGGGCGCATGATCCACCTCGTGCGCAACCCGAACTGGGACAAGTCGACCGACTACAAGCCGGCGTACCTGGACGAGATCGACATGCCGCAGGGCAACGACGACACGACGATCGCGTCGCGGCGCGTCGTCGAGGGCAGCGGCATGCTCACCGGCGACTTCTCACCCCCGCCGCAGGTGCTCGCCACGGTCGTCAAGAACCAGAAGGATCAGCTCGAGCTGTTCCCCGGCGGCAGCGCGCGGTACGTGTCGATGAACAGCACGGTCAAGCCGTTCGACGACATCAACGTGCGCAAGGCGGTCCTCGCCGGCTTCAACCGCGAAGCGATGCGGCTGGTGCGCGGCGGCGAGCTTGTGGGCGACATCCCGACCCACATGCTCCCGCCCGGGCTCCCGGGCTTCGAGGAGGCCGGAGGCCTGAAGGGGCCGGGCATCGACTTCATGTCCCATCCGGCCGGCGATCCGGAGCTCGCGGCGTCGTACTTCAAGAAGGCCGGCTACGCGTCGGGCAAGTACGAGGGCGACGAGACGCTGCTGATGATCGGCACCTCCGAGGGCGTCGCCCAGAAGGCGGCCGAGGTCGCGAAGGAGAACTTCGAGCAGCTCGGCTTCAAGGTGCGCCTGCGCCTGGTCACCCAGGACGCGATGTACACGCGGTTCTGCAATTCGCCGCCGGCCAACGTCGCGATCTGCCCGAACGTCAGCTGGGGCAAGGACTTCGCCGACGCGCAGACCATCCTCGACCCGACGTTCAACGGCAAGAACATCGTTCAGCAGGGCAACTCGAACTGGCCCGAGCTGAACGTGCCGGAGATCAACGAGGCGATGGACAAGGCCGAACTGCTGACCGACCCGAAGGAGCGGGCGGAGGCATGGGGCAAGATCGACCTGATGGTCACCGAGCAGGCCCCGCTCGTGAACTGGATCTGGGACAAGCAGGCACTGCTGCGCTCCGAGGACGTCAACGGAGCGGTGAGCGCGTTCAACTCGATGTGGGACCTGTCATGGACGTCGCTGAGGTGACGTCGGGGTGACCGTTGGCCGGGAGGGCGGTGAGCCGCAGGTGCAGCTCCGCCCCCCGGCCGCTCCGCGGCGGCGCCGCCCAGACGGCGCCGCCGTGCATCTCCGCGACCTGGCGCACGATCGCCAGGCCGAGGCCCGAGCCGGGCAGGCGGCGCGCGTCGGCCGAGCGGTAGAAGCGGTCGAACACGTACGGGAGGTCGGCCTCGTCGATGCCCGGCCCCTCGTCGCGGACGATCAGCTCCCCGTCGGCCACCTCGACCTCGACGGCGCCGCCCGGCGGGCTCCACTTGCGCGCGTTGTCGAGCAGGTTGGTGATCGCGCGCTCGAGCCGCGGCCGGTCGGCCCGCACCCGGCACGGGTGCAGCGCGCAGATGAACGTGGCACGCGGCTCGCGCGCCCGCGCGCGCTCCACGCACGCGGCCACGAGCGTGTCGAAGCTCAGCTCCACGAGCTCGCTCTCGGGCGGGCGCTCGCGGGCGAGCTCGACGAGGTCACCGACGAGCGCGGTCAGCTCCCGCAGCTGCGCCATCAGGTCCTCGCGCAGCTGGTGGCGCTCGTCCGCACTGAGCTCGGACCCGCCCGCGAGCAGCTCGACGTTCGCCTGCACCGTGGTGAGCGGCGTGCGCAGCTCGTGCGAGGCGTCGGCGATCAGCTGCCGCTGCGCGCGGCGTGACTCCGCGAGCGCCTCCAGCATCGCGTTGAAGCTGCGCGCGAGGCTCGCGAGCTCGTCGTCGCCGACCGCCTCGACGTGCCGCGAGAGGTCCTGGGTGACCGCCACGTAGCGCGTGCCGCGCGTGAGCCGCCGGACCGGGCGCATCGCGCTGCGGCCGACGAACCCGCCGAGCACGGCGGCGAGCCCGACGCCCGCGAGGCTGACCAGCACGAGCACCACGGTCAGCCGTCGCATCGTGGCGTTGACGTCCTCCAGCGAGCGTGCCACCTGCAGCGCCTGGCCCTCGACGAAGCGGGTGACGAACACGCGCACCTGCGTGCGCGACAGCTCGGCGTCGTAGAAGAACGGCTGCGCCTGGCCCTGTGCGACCGCCACCACGCGCGGTCCGGCCGCCAGCAGCGGTCTTGAGTCGGGCGGCGGCTGGATCCGCCCCGCGCTCGACACCACCTGCGCGTAGCCCGCCTGCACGCCGAGCGGCGAGGCGGGGAGCAGCAACAGGAAGCGCCGGCGCTCGAGCTCGGGATCGAGGCGCCGCGGCGTCACGCCCTCCTGCGGCTCCGGCTGGGTGGCGACGCTCCCGGCCAGCGAGCGCAGGTTGTCGTCGACCGAGTCGCGCAGCTGCGCGCGCACCGACACGTGGATCGCCACCGAGGCGAGGGCGACGGCGAGCGTGACCGCGAGCGCGGCGAGCAACATCAGGCGGCGGCGGTAGGACATGGTCAGGACGTGAGCCGGAAGCCGACACCGCGCACGGTGTGGATCAGTCGCGGCTCTCCGCCCTCCTCGGTCTTGCGGCGCAGGTAGCCGACGTAGACGTCGAGCGAGTTGGACGTCGCGCTGATGTCGTGTCCCCACACCCGCTCATAGATCATGTCGCGCGGCAGCACCTGCTCCGGGTTGCGCAGCAGCAGCTCGAGCAGCCGCTGCTCGGTGCGGGTGAGGTCCAGTGCCCTATCGCCGCGGCGCGCGCGGCAGCCGGAGAGGTCGAGCTCGAGGTCGCGGTAGGTCAGCCGCTCGTCGTCGCCGTGGTCGTCGCCGTTGTCGCCGGCGCGGCGGAGCAGCGCGCGCACGCGGGCGTTGAGCTCGTCGAGCGCGAACGGCTTGACGAGGTAGTCGTCGGCGCCGGCGTCGAGGCCGGACACGCGGTCGTCGACCGCGTCGCGCGCGGTCAGCATGAGAACCGGCGTGCGGTCGCGGCGCTCGCGCATCCGGCGGCACACGGCCAGCCCGTCGAGCCGCGGCATGCTGACGTCCAGCACCACGGCGTCGAACCGCGCGGAGCCCAGGCGCTGTAGCGCCTCGGCGCCGTCCGCTGCGCATTCCACCTCATATCCCTCGACGCCGAGCGCGATCCGCAGCGTGCGGGCGAGGGCCGGATCGTCGTCCACGACCAGGAGCTTGTGGGACATCTGCTGCACCTGTCCCGATTATCGGCGGTTTCTTAGGGAGTTCTCACAACTCGGGTCGATGTTCCCGCCGAGGGGTTGCGTTGAATCTCACCCGGCTGCAGACGTTCGTCGAGGTTGCCCGTCGCGGAACTTTCGCCGCGGCGGCCGACGCGCTGTCATTCACTCCCTCCGCCGTGTCGCAGCAGATGAGCAAGCTCGAGGCCGAGCTGGGCACGCACCTGATGGATCGCGAGGCGGGCGGCGTGCAGCTCACCGAGGCCGGCCGGCTCCTGCACGCACACGCGCTGAGCATCGTCGAGGCGGTGCGCCAGGCGCACCTCGGGCTCGAGGCGCTGGACGCCGAGCAAGTCAAGCGACTGCGGCTCGCCACCTGCCCGCTGGCGGCCGCGGCTGTCGTCCCGCGCGCGCTCCGGCTGCTGCGGCGCCGGCTGCCGGGCGCCGAGTTGGTGCTCGAGGAGGCGACCGCGGCCGCGACCCGTGACGCCGTCCGCGAGGGCCGCGTGGACGTCGGCGTGTGGCTGTCGGTCGGGCCATGCGCCGGCGAGCCCGACGTCGTCGAGGTCGTGCTGCAGCGCGAGCCGCTGCAGGTCGCGCTCCCCGCCGACCATCCGCTGACGCAACTCGACCGGCTCGACGCGGACGCACTCGCCGCCACGCCGCTGGTCTCCGGCGACGCCCGCTGGCGTGTCGACAGCCTGCGGACCCAGCTCGCGCTCGTCGCGGCGGGCGAGGGCTATGCGCTCGTGCCCGCGCCGGCGGTCGAGCCGCTGCCGGCCGGCGTCACCCTGCGAACACTCGCCGGGGCCCCAGAGTGGGAGCTGCGCGCGGCCCGGCCGGCGCACGACGTGCTCTCGGTCGGCACCCTCGCCGTGATCGACGCGCTGCGCACGGCCGCCGCCCGTGAGCGTCGCTCACCACCGCGAACAGCAACGCTGATCGCGCACGCCTGACAGCTACGAGAGGATGACCGCGCCGGGCCGGCGAGTCGCTGGTAAGCCGCTCCGGCGCTGGAACTACTGGATCCCGGCGGGTCCCCCGCATGCCGGTGCGGGGGACCTCCGGGTGCCGATCTTAAGATCCGATCGGGTGGCTGGTGCGCAGTACTACGCATGACATACCGCACCCCATCGATTCTTCTCGCCACCGCAGCCCTCGCCTTCGGCGCGGCCGCGTGCGGTAGCGACGACACTTCTTCCTCCTCCTCAGCGGCGAAGAGCAGCCCGGAGCCGGTCGCGCAGGTCGATCAGCTCTCCGGCCAGAGCACCGCCGTGACGCTTGACGCCGGCTTCGCCGACGCCTTGAAGTCGCTCAAGCTGACGCCCGCGCCGGTCGGCGACGCCTCGATCAGCAGCGCCGGCGTGGCGTCGTTTCCGATCACGGGCGGCAACGTCAAGTACTACAAGCCCGGCACCGTGTCGCCGTACGTACAGGGCGAGATCGACCACGAGGGTGGCGGCCTGAGCCTGACCGGCGGCGGCAAGACGGTCGAGCTGACCGACTTCGTCGTCGATCCGGGCGCCTCGGTGCTCACCGGCACCGTGTCCGTCGACGGCAAGGTCGCCGCGCAGGACGCGCCGCTGTTCTTCCTCGACGGCCGCACGCTCGAGCCGCTCAAGGCCAACAACGACGGCACGGCCGTGCTCGAGGGCACGACCGTCAAGCTCAAGGCCGAGGCCGCTCAGCTGCTGAACCAGACCTTCGCCGTCGACGCGCTGAAGGAGGGCCTCGTGATCGGCGTCGCCAAGATCACGATCAACACGTCGGCGTAGGCGTCTACACGTAGAACTGGCGCCAGGCCTGCAGCCACGTGCCGGCGGATGACGTCAGCGAGCGACCCTCGCTGATCGTCACGCCGGCGCGGTGGCGGTAGGGCTCGGCGTCGTCGGGCGCGGCGAGCTCGACGGAGATCGTGCACGGCTCGCCCGGGTTGTAGACCGGCGCCGCGGCGAGTGAGCCGAGCGCCTCGGCCGTGGCCTCCTCGATCGCCGCGCGTGCTCGCACCGGCGGTTGATGGCGCGCCGAGAAGCGGCCGAGGCCGCGCTTGACGGCCAGCGTCTTCAGGCCCGGGCCGAGCAGCGCCGTCGCCTCCTCGCACACCACGTCGTCGCCGGTCACGAGCGCGACCGGGCAGCTCCAGGTGCCGCGACAGAGCGGCGTTTATGCCGACCTCGCCGACCGGCGTCCCGTTGAAGCGCAGCTCGTGCCAGTTCGTGCTGCTGACGGTGTGCGACATCACACCGCGCTCGCTGCCCGCCATCGCGTGCATGCCGATCATGAGCGCGGCGTCGCAGCCCTGCTCGAACGCCTCGGTGTACTCGGTCCACTCGCTCTGGACCACGAACTCGCAGCGCTCGTCCACCTCCTCGGGCAGCAGCGAGTTGAACGAGAGGTCGCCGCCCGCGCCGTGGCAGTCCATCACGACGACCTCGTCGGCGCCCGCGCGGAACGCGCCGCGCACGGCGGCGTTGATCTCCGCCGTGTAGAGCGCGCGTCCCTCGTCGTACAGCGCCTTGCCGGCGGACACCTGCGCCCACCGGCAGATACCCGCCACACCCTCCATATCGCCGAAGACCACGACTCGCACGGCGCGCGACTCTACCGCCACGGGGGCGAGCGCTCCGCGCTGTGTCCTACCGTCATGGCGATGCTCGACGCCCGTGCCCAAGAACTGCTCCGCGATCTCGCAGGCCCGGAGGCGAACTTCCGCGAGCACCAGCTCGAGGCGGTGCGTGATCTCGTGGACGACCGCGCGCGCGTGCTCTGCGTGCAGCGGACTGGCTGGGGCAAGTCGGCCGTTTACTTCCTCGCAGCCGCCCTCCTGCGCGAGCGCGGCGCCGGGCCGGCGCTGATCGTCTCGCCGCTGCTCGCACTGATGCGCAACCAGATCGCCGCGGCGGAACGGTTGGGCATCCGTGCCCACACCGTCAACTCAACCAACCGCGAGGGGTGGGAGGAGGTGCGGTCGCTCCTCGAGGCCGACGCGGTCGACCTGCTCCTGATCAGCCCCGAGCGGCTCGACAATCCGCAATTCCGGTCGCAGATGCTGCCGCTGTTCTCCGACCGCGTCGGCCTCCTGGTGATCGACGAGGCGCACTGCATCAGCGACTGGGGGCACGACTTCCGGCCCGATTACCGACGTTTGGAGGAGATGCTCGAGCGCCTTCCGGACGGCGTCGCGGTGCTGTGCACGACGGCGACGGCGAACGACCGCGTCGTGGCCGACGTCGAGGAGCAGTTGCGCGTCGACGGCGCCGGCCTGCGCACCTATCGCGGGCCGCTCGGCCGCACCAGCCTGCGCTTCGAGGTCGTCGAGCTACCCGGCCAGGCCGACCGGCTCGCGTGGCTCGCGACGTGGCTTCCGCAGCTCCCCGGCTCCGGCATCGTCTACACGCTCACCAAGCGCGACGCCGAGCTGGTCGCCGATTGGCTGAACGGGCGCGGGATCGCCGCCGCGGCGTACAGCGGCGAGGTCGAGAGCGACCGACGCGTGGAGGTGGAGGAGCGGCTGCTCTCGAACGAGCTGAAGGCGGTCGTCGCCACCAGCGCGCTGGGGATGGGGTACGACAAGCCGGACCTCGGCTTCGTCGTGCACTACCAGGCGCCGGGCTCGGTGATCGCGTACTACCAGCAGGTCGGGCGCGCCGGGCGCGGGATCGACCGGGCGGAGGTGGTGCTGCTGCGCGGCGCCGAGGACCGCCGGATCCAGGATTTCTTCATCCAGCAGGCGTTCCCGGCGCGCGAGCTCGTGGGCCGCGTCCTCGAGTGCCTGGAGATGAGCGAGGAGGGCGCGACGGCGCGCGACGTGATGGCGTCGGTCAACCTCGGCCGCGGTCGCGTGGACGCGCTGCTGAAGGTGCTCGACGTCGAGGGCGCGGTGACGCGCAACGGCTCGCGCTGGTCGCTCGTCCCGGGAAGCGACTGGCAGTACGACGCCGAGCGCTACGCGCGCGTGACCCAGCTGCGCCGGCACGAGCAGGAGGCGATGGCCGCCTTCGGCGCCGACGGCCGCTGCCTGATGCGCGCGCTCCAGGAGGAGCTCGACGATCCGGAGCCGAGCGACTGCGGCCGCTGTGCGGTCTGCGCGGGCGCCCGCTACGACGGGCCGCTCGAGCCCGAGCTGGTGCGGGCGGCGGCGCTGCTGCTGCGCTCGCGCCCGATCGTGCTGGAGACGAAGAAGATGGCGCCGGACGAGAGCGGGGCGATGCGCAAGATCCCCGACGACGTGCGCGCCGAGGAGGGCCGCGCGCTGGCGCGGTTGGGCGACGGCGGCTGGGATCCGGTGGTGCAGGCCGGGCGCCGGGCCGGCCGGTTCGACGACGAGCTGGTGGCCGCCGCGGCCGAGGTGGTGCGCGCCTGGGGCGCCCCGGTCGCGTGGGTGGCGGCGATCCCGTCGCATCGCTCGGGTTCGCTGGTGCCGGACGTCGCGGCGCGGCTGGCGGCCTTGTTGGGGTTGCCGTATGTCGATGCTTTGCAGCGGGTCGGCGACGCGCCGCCGCAGCGCGAGATGGCGAACTCGGCGCAGCAGGTGGCCAACGTGCGTGGGCAGTTCGCAGTGGCGGGGGATGTACCGGAGGGCGCGTGCCTGCTGGTGGATGACATCCGTTTCAGCGGCTGGACGCTGGCGATGGTGGGCGGCCAGTTGCGGCGGCGTGGTGCGGCAGCGGTGTATCCGCTGGCGCTGACGAGCGCGTTCTAGTACACGCGCCCGAAATTTCACCGCATTCCGGCTGGCCCGGCCCGCGTCTGCCGGCACCCGGCATCCGGTCACGTGCAACCAGCATGCTCGCGGATGCCGTGCACCGGCAGACACGACCCGGACTACGCCGGGGTATGCGCCGAACTTCCGGCCACGTGTACTGGGATCCGGTGGCGCATTTCTCAATGCCGCTGATGCGAGATACCCTTGGGCCGCTGTTCGACCGGTGGCGTCGCGGTCGAGTCTCCCTCTGAGCGCGGAGCGGGGAGGACCGCGGGATGCCGAATGGGGCCCGCGACCCCACGAGCAGACCGGCATCGCACGCTGCCATCCGTCCTAGACCCAGGAGGGTTTATGGAGGACTGCACACCAGGGCGCAGCCGGCCCCGCTGCGGCGGGGCCGGTCGCCTTGACCTGAACCGAGCGCGGGCGGGAACCGAACACCTGGCTGAACCTCAACGTCCCTTGGGAGGGTGACGATGACGGAGATCCAGAAGTACCTGGCGGAAGAGGTCGCAGAGGACCTCGCCGACGGCATCATCACGCGGCGCGAGGCGCTGCGGCGGCTGGGGCTGCTCGGGGTGAGCGGCTCGGCCGCAACCGGGCTGCTGGCCACCTTCGCGGCCGGCGCGGCCGCTCCCGCAGCCGCGGCCCATGGCGGGCACGGGCACGGCGGGTCGCAGACGACCTGGACGCCCGTCGCCCGCGAGTCGATCACGTTCGCCGGCCCACAGGGGACGCTGATGGCCGCTTGGGCGGCCGCGGCCAAGCCGCGCGGCGGCGTGCTCGTGATCCACGAGAACCGCGGCCTGACTGAGCACATCAGGGCGGTCGCCGGCCGGCTTGCCGCCAGCGGCTACTCCGCGCTGGCGCTCGATCTGCTCTCCGAGGAGGGCGGCACCGGCGCGTTCCCGGGCGAGGCCGAGGTGGCGGCCGCGCTTGCGCAGATCCCGCCCGAGCGCTTCGTCGCCGACATGAAGGCCGGCGTGACGGAGCTGGGGCGCCGCGTCCGCCACAAGAAGCTCGCGGCGATCGGGTTCTGCTTCGGCGGCGGGATGGTGTGGCGCCTGCTCGCCTCCCGCGAACCGCGTCTGGCCGCAGCGGCTCCGTTCTACGGGCCGTTCCCGGAAGGCGGCAGCCTCAAGGGCTCGCGCGCGGCGGTGCTCGGGGTATACGGCGGGCTCGACGCGCGCGTGAACGCGACTCAGCCCGCGGCGAAGGCGGCGCTGGAGGCGGCTCGGCTCAAGCACGAGATCCTCACGTTCGGCGAAGCCGACCATGCGTTCTTCAACGACACCGGGGCGCGCTTCAATCCGCACGCCGCGGCGGAGGCGTGGCGGCGGACGCTGAACTGGTACGACGACGCCGGCGACCACGACTGAGAGCCGGCGTTGGCTGGGGTCGGGCCGTCGTCGCGGCCCGCCCAGCCGCACGGCCACCGCCCCGGTCCTCGTAGCGTTCGTGGCCCGGGCCCTCAGTCAACGATCGCTGCCTCCGGCGTTGTTGTCGATGAGTTTCGGCGGGCGTTGGAGTCTTTGATGGTGACTCCGATGCATAGGAGGTTCCGATGGGACTGAGCGACTGCGTTGTTGAGGCGGCGATCGCCGTGTCCGACCTTGACCGCGCTCGTGGCTTCTACGAGGGCGGCCTGGGGCTGGTGCCCGGCGAGGAGGAACCGGGGCAGAGCGTGCGCTACCCCTGCGGCGGAGGCACGCGGGTCTTCGTCTACCTCTCAGACCAGGCGGGCACGTCGGCGGCGACGCTCGCCGGCTGGTTCGTCGACGATCTCGACGAGACGATGTCCGAGCTCGCAGGCCGTGGCGTGGCGTTCGAGCAGTACGACCAGCCCGGGATCAAGACCGACGAGCGTGGCGTCTTCGATGCGGGCCGCTTCAAGGCCGCCTGGGTCACGGACCCCGACGGCAATACGCTCGCGATCACCGAGGTCTCGGGCTAGTTGAGGTCTGCGCGCTTGACCATCGCGTCGACAGCCTCGACCACATCGGAGACGCGCCGGCAAACGTCGATTCCCGGCTGCGATCGGAGCCGGGAGGTAAGGCCGCGTCCGCCGACGACGTAGCCCGCGCCGGGCCACTGCTGCTGCATCTCGTGAATCGAGATCAACACCTGGTCGCCGCCGCCGGGCATCGTTGTGCTCAAGCAGATCACGTGCGGCTCGTAGCGGCCGGCGGAGGCAGCGAGCGCATCCGCGGGCACGTCGGCGCCGAGCATCACGACGTCATAGTCGACATCGCGGAGCAGGTTGGCGACCATACGCAGCGCGACGACGTGCAGCTCGCCGGCCGGTGCCGCGAGCATCACCCGGTGGTGTCCCCGCGCCTGTGCCAGCCGCTGCGCCTCGCGCTGAAGGGCCAGCACGCGGATGGAAATCTCGGTGGCGAGGTGCTCATCGGCTACGGAAATCTCGCCTCGCTCCCAAAGTTCGCCGACGAGCCAGAGCGCGGGGGCGATGATCTCATCGTCGATCTCCGACGTGCTCAGCTTCGCTTCGATCGCTTCGCGGATCGCATGCTCGGCGGCGATCTCGTCGCCCGCAAGTATCGCGGCGGCGTATGCGCGGCCAAGCTCGCTGACCTTCGTCTCACGGGACTCAGGCGAGTCGTTCCCGGGACGGTGGCCCATCACGCCCTCATGCTGGCCATGTGCCAACTCTACGACCGCCACCATCGTGTGGGCTAGTTGGCGCCGAGGCCGGCGTGGCCGTTGTAGAGAATGCACACGTCGGGGAACGCGCAGATGGTCTTCGGCGGCTGGGGCTTCTGTGCGGCGGTGGCGGGCGCGGCGGCGACGAGTAGGCCAGTGACGACCGCGAGGGTCGCGAGTGGGCGCCTGGGCGTGAGGGCGAACATGGTGACTTCCCTTCCTGGGGCGGTGGTGTGAGGGGAAGACCCTCGGCCGCCGCGGAAGGTTGGGCGCTTGGATCAGGGCCGATAGCCCGGGCAGGCGGCGAACCCGCGCGGGTCAGCGAACCCCACACGGCCGCGCGTCGCCACCAGTCGCATCGGGGTGGGGTCGACGCTCGCCCGCAGGAAGTGCGTCCCCGAGAACGAGAAGCGGCCCAGGTAGAAGCCCGCGCGGCGCGGGCGGCGGATCGTGATGCGCATGCGCTTGGCGTCGAACCGCCCGCGGGAGCTCGCGACCTTGCGGAGCTTGTAGCTCCGGCCCTTGCAGCCGGTGATGCGGAACAGCGTGACGCCGGCGCGGCCGCCGTTCGCCACGTCAGGCCACTCGGCGGTGAAGGTGAAGCGCGGACGCTTGGCGCGCGGGTGGGCGATCGTGCCGGTCCGGCGCCGGAAGTCGCTGCGCACGTCGATCGCAAGCGGGGCGGACCACGGCGTGCCGAAGACGGCGTCGTCGAGGTTGTCGTCCCGGCCCTCGGTGGTGCCGCGCGCGACGCACGTCCAGACGCCGGGCCGCGTGAAGATCGACTCGGGGACCGTCGGGTGCGAGAAGTCGGATGAGGGCACGACGACCGAGCCGGCGACCGAGCCGTCGGGCTGGACTGTGGCGTTCAGCGCGCAGCGCACGTCGGCCTCGCCGCCGGGCGGGGCGGTCGCCTGGACGCCGACGAACGGGCTGCCGGGCAGCGGAGCGGCGCGGAAGCTCAGCGGCTGACCGGCCAGCACCGGCGCGACTGGCGCGTTGACGACGAACGACGCGGTGGTGGACGGCTCTGACAAGCAGTCGTCGCCATCGCCCGAGCCAGGCCGGACCGACACGGTGACGGTGTAGGTGCCGCTCCCTTCGAACTGCAGCTCGGCGCCGGCCGCGACGATCGTGCCCACGGTCCCATTGCGGCCGACGCAGTAGGGCGGCGAGGCGAACGGCTGTGTCGGCCGGCCGTCGGGCACGCCGGCGACGGTCAGCGCGGCGGTCTGGAACCCGGAGACCTGCAGCCGGTAGCCGATCTCGTAGCCGCCGAGATAGTTCAGCACCGGCGTCGACGCGAGCGGGATCCAGTCACTGGCGGCCTCGTGCGTGTCCCACGTCTGCATGCGCACGAACAGCTCGGGCGCGGCGACCGCCGCAGCGGGCGCGACCAGCGCGGCGCTCGCCAGGACACCAGCCACCGCGGCCAGGACGCGCGCACGCTTCACGTGCAGACACTATCCGGCCGCGGCCGTCAGCTCTCGACGCCGGTCGCCTCGTGCGACGCGCCGACCGGTTTTGACTCCGGTGAGCCGCGCTGGCGCAGGTAGATGCTGAATACGGCCATCGAGCCGACGGCGAGGAACTCGGATTGCCAGTTCTCCAGCGTCGCCTCCCAGAAGTCGGCCGTCCCGATGAACCCGAGCCAGCTCACCGTCTGTTCGTGGTGCTCGAGCTGGACGGCGTTGTAGGCGCTCCACCCGGTCACGGAGTACGCGAACCAGGCGGCGAAGAAGATCGTCGTCATCACGATCAGGAGTGAGTTCGAGTACAGCCATAACCGGAGGCCGCGCGCCCGCGCCCAGCGCGGCGAGTCCGCGCGCGCGTGTTCGCCGACCCGCTGTATCTCGTCGGACTCGGTACCGATCTCGTCGAGCGGTTTGGACTCCGGCGAGCCGCGCTGGTGCAGCCAGACCGTGGTCCCGATGTAGAGCGTGAACTGCAGGTACTCCGACTGCCAGTTCTCCATCACCGCCTGCCCGAACTCCGACGACACGACGTAGCGCCAGAAGGAGACCGTCTCGGACATGTGGGCGATCTGGTCGTTGTTGTACTGCGCGTGACCGGCGATCGCCTGCCCGACGAGGGCGAGCAGGAAGATCGCGAGGAAGAACAGCGACAGCGAGTTCTCGCGGACGAGCCGCACGACTCAGTGGTGGGTGAGGCCGAGCACCGTGTAGAACGCGAGCCCGGTGATGATCAGCGTCAGGTAGACGACGAAGATGGTTCGCATGGCACGCAAACAGTTCCCGTGCCCGCGTGTCTTCAACCCGGCGACAGCATCACGAGCGTCGCCGTCACCGGCTCGCCGAGCGCCTCGTACATGTGAGCGACCGAGCCGTCGAACGCGGCGAAGTCGCCCGGCTCGAGGTCGACCGGCCCGTGCTCGGGGCCGCACCGCAGGCGCCCCTCGTGCACGAGCAGCTGCTCGGTCACCCCGGCCTGGTGGGGATCGGCGCGGCGCGGGCGGCCGGGGAGCACGTGCAGCTCGTAGATCTCGATGCGCGCGTTCTCGACGGCGGCCTGGCGCAGGAGCCGCGCCTGCAGCACCGGTCCGGACACGCGCGGCCCCTCACCGGCGCGGACCACGTGCACGGCCGGCGCCTCCGCCTCGACGAGCAGGTCGGCGAGCGTGATCCCGAGCACCGACGCGAGGCTGTAGAGCGTCTCGACCGTCGGGTTCCCGCGGCCCGCCTCGAGTTCGGCGAGGGTGGCGCGCGCCACGCCCGAGGCGCGCGCGAGCCCCGCGGCCGACAGCCCGCGCGCGGCGCGCAGCCGGCGTACGTTCGCGGCGATCGTCTTGACCGAGTCGTCCACGACTGTCTAATATAACGGCAGGTCAGACGGTAAAACGGCTTCCAGGAGCAATACGTGTTCAAGCGCGCGCAGCGCCTCACAGACGTGCGGGGGTTCGGGATCGATCGCACCGCGGTCGCCGCGGACGCTCGCACCGCGGCCCGCCACGACTGGCCGGTGTTGCGGATGGAGAACCTCGACACCGACCTGCCGCTGCCGCCCGAGGCGATCCCCGAGACCGTCCGCGGGCTCGAGCTCCCTGCCGCCAACAGCTGGCTCCCGTTCACGGGCGACATGGACCTGCGCGCCGCGGTCTCCGAGTTCCTCGTCGATCGCACCGGCCACCGCTACGACCCCGAGCGCGAGATCCTGATCACGAGCGGCGGCACCGAGGCGATCCTCGACGTGATGCTCGCGACGGTCGACCCCGGCGACCCGGTGCTGCTCACCGATCCCACATACGCCGGGATCGTCAACCGCGTGCGGCTCGCGGGCGGCGTGCCGCGGTTCGCCCCGTACCGGGTCGAAGAGGGCGAGTGGCGGCTCGACGTCGACGCGTTCGCCGCCGCGGCGCCCGGCGCGGTGATGGCCGTGTTGATGAGCCCGTCGATGCCGTCGGGCGCCGTGCTGACGGCGGAGGAGTGGGCCGCCGTCTGCGAGATCTGCGTCGAGCGCGACCTCCCGCTGCTCTACGACTCTGCGATGGAGCGGCTGCTGTTCGATCGCCGCGGGCTTGTGCATCCGCTGCGCTTCGACGGGATGGCCGACCGCACCGTGATCGTCGGGTCGCTCTCGAAGGAGCACCGGATGATCGGCTGGCGCGTCGGCTGGGTCGCCGGGCCTGCCGAGCTGGTCGAGTCGGTCGGGTGGGCGCACGTCTACAACACGACGACGCCGACCGGCATCGCGCGCTCCGCCGCCACGGCGGTGTTGCGCGGCGATCAGGGCCACGTCGCGGACGCGGTTGCCGAGCTCGAGCGCCGCCGCGACACGATCCTCGATGCGCTCGCGGGGTGGCCGGTCGTCCGCCCGGCCGGCGGCTGGTCGATGCTGATCGACGCGATCGAGCTCGGCACGACGCCGGCCGAGCTGTCAGGCGCGCTGCTCGAGCATGCCGCGATCGCCGCGACGCCGATGACGGGCTGGGGCGGCGAGGTCGCCGACCGGCACGTGCGGCTCGTGTTCAGCGCCGAGTCCGACGAGCGTCTGCGGACGATCTCCGACCGTATGGCCGGGACGCCGCTCGAGGCCTACGGGAACTCGCCGCGCACCGCGCGGACGTAGCGCTCGGCCGATCGCGCCACGACGCCGGCGCCGTCGGGCTGCACGATCCTGCCCCACCAGGCGCCGTAGATCGTCTCGAACGCGAACGGCTCCAGCGCGCCCGCGATGGCCTGTACCGCGGCCTCCGGAAGCGGGATCAGGTTCGGATAGCTGTACATGAAGGAGACCCACGCCCGGTCGGGGATCACCTGCACGATGTCGCCCGACAGCAGGGCGCCCGCGTTCGCATCGTGCAGCACCGTCCCGCCGGCGAAGTGGCCGCCGCAGCGGATCAGCGTCAGCCCGTGGCCGAGGTCGCGCGTCTCGCCCTCCCACAGCTCGATCGCCGGGTCCGGGCGCATGATCCACTCGCGGTCATCGGCGTGCAGGTAGACCGGGCACTCGAACCGGTGCGCCCACTCGACCATGCCCGAGTAGTAGTGCGGGTGCGAGATCGCGATCGCGGCGAGGCCCCCGCGCCGATCGATCGCGGTCGCGGACTCGTCGTCCCGCAGCGGCACGCAATCCCACATCACGGCCTGCTCGCCTGCCGGGACGAGCAGGGCGCGCTGGCCGATCGCGAACGACGGGTCGATCCCGACGCCGTAGTAGCCGCCGTCGAGGCGGATCTCGTTGCGGCACTCCGACGCCAGCTCGCCGGGCGTCATCCACCGCTGGCCGGCCTCCGGGACGTACTGGCGCGCGTCCTCACAGATCGCGCAGCGATCGGGCGGTGTCTCGGACGGCGCATACTGGGCGCCGCAGGTGGCACAGATGTAGGCGGGCACGGTCAGCGATGATGTCCGATATGAGCCACGTCTTGCGGTACGCCGCCTTCTCCGACCGCCCGACCGGCGGCAATCCGGCCGGCGTCGTGCTCGACGCCTCCGGCCTGTCCGACGAGGAGATGCTGGCGATCGCCGCCGAGGTCGGGTACAGCGAATCCGCGTTCCTGACCGGCGGCGACGGCGGCCGCCACGACATCCGCTACTTCAGCCCGCTCGCCGAGGTCGCGTTCTGCGGGCACGCCACGGTCGCCACCGCGGTCGCGCTCGCCGAGCGCGACGGGCCTGGGGATGTCGTGTTCATGACTCGCAACGGTCCGGTGCCGGTCACGAGCCGCCGTGACGAGCAGGGCCGGCTGACGGCGACGCTGACGAGCGTGGCGCCGCGCGTGGAGGAGGTCGCTCCAGCCGACCTCGACGAGGCGCTCGCGGCGCTCGGGTGGGAGCTCGAACAGCTCGACCCGGCGCTCCCGCCACGCGTCGGGTTCGCCGGCGTGAACCATCTGATCCTCGCCGCCGACACGCGCGAGCGCCTGGCCGCGCTCGACTACGACTTCGACCGCTTGGGCGCGCTGATGGGCGCCCGCGACTGGACCACGCTGCAGATCGTCTGGCGCGAGAACGACACGCGCTTCCACGCCCGCGACCCGTTCCCGCCGGGAGGCGCCGTCGAGGATCCCGCGACCGGCGCGGCCGCCGCCGCGCTCGGCGCGTACCTGCGCGAGCTCGGCCTGATCGCACCGTCGGCCACGATCACGATCCTCCAGGGCGAGGACATGGGGCGCCCCGGCCGGCTGCTCGTCGACGTGCACGCCGACCGCGTGGAGATCGACGTCACCGGGACGGCGGTGGCGATCACGTGAGGGCGGCGCGCACGGCGGCGGCGAACGCGTCGACGTCCTCCGGTCCGGTGTCCCACGCCGTCATCCAGCGCACCTCGCCGGTCGCCTCGTCCCAGACGTAAAACGGCCAGTCCTGCTGGAGGCGCTCGGTGGCGGCCGGGTCGAGGACGGCGAACACGGCGTTCGCCTCGACCGGCTGGGTGATCGTCAGGCCGTCGATGCCGGCGAGCGCAGCGCCGAGCCGGTGCGCCATCGCGTTCGCGTGCGCGGCGGAGCGCAGCCACAGGTCATCGGTCAGCAGCGCGTCGAGCTGGGCGCTCAGGTACCGCATCTTCGACGCGAGCTGCATCGCCTGCTTGCGCAGGTACTTGAAGCCGTCGGCCGCGTCGTCGCGCAGCAGCACCACCGCCTCGGCGCCCATCAGCCCGTTCTTGGTCCCGCCGAACGACACGGCGTCCACGCCGGCGTCGGTCGTCAGTGCGCGCAGCGTGAGGTCGAGCGCCGCGGCCGCGTTGCACAGCCGGGCGCCGTCGACGTGCAGCAGCATCCCGTGCGCGTGCACCCAGTCGGCGAGCGCCGCGATCGCCTCGGGCGGGTAGACGGTTCCGAGCTCGGTGGTCTGGGCGATCGAGACGACGCGCGGCTGGACGACGTGCTCGTCGCCGATGCGCGCGAGCATCGGCTCGACCAGTTCGGGCGTCAGGCGCCCGTCGGGCGTGTCGACGACGAGGAGCTTGCGGCCCGCGCGCTCCGGCGCGCCGCATTCGTCGACGTGCAGGTGCGCGGTGCGCGCGCACACGATCGCCTGCCAGGGCTGCGTCAGCGCCTCCAGGCACAGCACGTTGGCCCCCGTCCCGTTGAACACGGGAAACGCGCGCGCGGCCGGGCCGAAGTGGTCGCGGAAGCGCTGGGCGGCACGCGCCGTCCACGGATCCGCGCCGTACGCCTCCGCGTGGCCGTCGTTGGCGGCCGCGATCGCCGCCATCACCTCTGGGTGGACGCCGGCGTGGTTATCACTCGCAAATCCGGAGCGTTGGCTCAACGACGCCTCCAAGCGGTTCGAATCGATTCACCTGAGTAGCGGTTTCGTGCCATCAACATGGGGTAATTAACGCGGCGTCATGATGCTTCTTCTGGCAGGAGGGCTGGCGGTCTGGCTGCTGGCCGTCCTCGTCGTCCTCAGTATCTGTCGTGCCGCGTCGCGGGCCGACGAACGCGAAGCGAGCGGGCGGCTGGTCGAGGCGAGCCGGCGCAGTGTGGGGGTCGGCCTGGCCGCCGCGGCGGTGTCGTTCGGGACCCATGCTCCGTCCGCTTCGGGTCGGGAGCGGTGCGCCAACCGCGACGTGCCGTACGAAGCCAATCCCGCGCTGGTGCGCGACGCGCTCCTGTGCGAGATCGATCGGGTCCGCGACCGTCGCGACCTGCGCGGATTGCGCCCTGACGCCCAGCTCGACCTGGCAGCCGGCCGCCACGCGGCCGACATGTTCGAGCGAAAGTACTTCTCCCATACGAGCCCGGGCGGTGGCGATCTCGGCGACCGTGCGCGCCGCGCCGGCTACGCCCAGCGCACGTGCTCGTGGCGGGTGGGTGAGGTCCTTGCCTGGGGCGTGGCGCAGCGCAGCACCGCCGCGGCGACCGTCGCGGCCTGGCTCGACAGCCCGACCCACCGGCGGATCCTCGTATCGCGCCGGTACGCCGAGCTGGGCGTCGGCACGGCGGCCGGGACGCCGATCGAGCAGTATCCGTCCGGCGTCACGATCGCCGTGATGGTCGGCGCGCGGCACTGCTCAACGTAGGACGCACCACATCGTCCGCCAGACGATGCGGGCGTCGAGCGCGAGCGACCACGTGCGCGCGTATTTCTCGTCGAGCTCGAGCTGCTCGGCGACCGAGAGCCAGCGCTCCAGTTGCGCGAGCTGCGAGAGGCCTGTCAGGCCCGGCCGGACCGGCGGCGGCTCGGCGCCGAGCTCGCGCGGGCGGGGGCCGATGATGCTCATGTCACCGCGCATCACCGTCCACAGCTGGGGCAGGACGGTCAGGCCGGTGCCGCGCACCAGTCGCCAGCCGCGCGAGCGCTCGCACATCGCGTCCGTGACGGCGAACGACCGCACGACGATCAGCTTGCCGTCCTCGCCAACACGCTCCACGCGCCGGAGCACGTCGCCGGACCCGCGGACGCGGAGCACGAGCGCGACGGCTGCGAGCAGCGGCAGCGTCACGAGCACGCCACAGGCCGCGGTGACGCGGTCGAACGCGTGCTTGGTCATCCGAGCGGCGGAGCGCTGCGGGGTCGGGTCCTCGCCCGAGCCCTCCACGAGCCTCAGCGATCGTCTTGCCGTCTGTCCTTGGTGCCCGCCTTTGCTGCGGACTTCGGCCAACCGTGCCGTCCCTTCCATGCGTGTCTTCGGGAGCGGGCCATCCGCCCCACGCAACCGTACCCACCGCAGGCCCGCGGCGCACGTCCATGTGGCTAATTCGCCGCATGTTCGATGATGCGGCCCACGTGCGCGCGACGCTGATCAACCACGAGCAGGTCGATATCGCCGAGAAGATCGTCGCCGGCCTCGACGACGACGCGGTGCTCACCCATCGCCTGGTGCCGCTCGTGGACGGCGCCGGCAACGCGATCGTCGACCCGCAGACGGGCCGCCAGAGCACGATCACGCAGTCGTGGTCGCCGGGCTACGTCGCCGAGGCGTTCGTCACCGTGATCGAAGGGCTGCTGCTCGCAGAGGCCGTGCAGCTCGTCGCGCCGATCTGGGAGGGCGCGACGGTGATGCCCGCGTACAGCTGCCTCGTCCCTGGAGTTTCCGGTTTTCTGGACGTCGCGGTCCACGATCCCGCGGCCGACTCGGGGGCGCTCGATCCGGCGCTCTTGGAGTCGCTCGACGATGGCCACGACGACAGCAGCGTCATGTTCGCGCGGGCGTACAACGGCCGCTACGGGGACGTCGCGGTCCGGCTCGGGCCGAGCGATCTCGCCCACCTGCAGGAGAAGATGAATCGGTTCAGCGACGAGGCCGACGCACCGGAGCGGTTCAGCGACTCGAGCGTGCTGACCTCGGACGAGATCGCCGAAGCGTGCGAGCAGCTCGCGGCCGAGTACGGCGTCGCCCCGGGCGAGCGGTTCCGCAATCGCTCCGGCGTGGTCCTGCCCGCGCTTGTGCCGACGCTCCTCGGGCGGCTGCCGACACGTCCGGACGCTGACACGTTCCTCCGCAACCTGTTGGAGCTGCGCGACGAGGTTGAGCCGCTGCGCAGCCGCCTCGGAGAGTTGGTGGGGATCGCCGATGACCCCGCCCGCTCGATCGCCGACGCCGAGGAGCTGATGGCGGGGATCCGCGCCGACGGCGGTGGCGGCGGCGTGTTGGTGCAGTACTGCGTGGACGAGCTGTCGTTCCTGGTCAAGCTCGCCGTCAAGCAGGGCGTCGAGCTCGCCGAGATCGCCTCCAAGCTGTCTCCCGCGCTGGCGCGGCGCGTGCGGTCGAGCGCCCCCGCGGTCCTGTCCACCCAGCGCGCCGGCGAGGTTGCGCCTCTGCTCGACAGCAAGTTCGACCTCATGCTGGACGAGGCCGGGATATGAGGCATATGCTCGCCGCGTGCGCATGTCGGTCGCGTTCGGGTGCGTCGTCGTCATGGCCGCCGTGCTGGCCCAGCCGGCCACGGCCGCCCCGCTGACCGCGACCCAGATCCGGATCGGCGACCATCCCGGCTTCGTACGCGTCGTCGTCGCGTTCTCCGGCGGCCGGGTCGTGCCGGGCGAGGTCGTCGCGACCGATCCGGACCCGTTCCCGGACGGCTTCGTGCGGCTGCCGCTCACGCATTCCGGCGTGCGCACGACGGCCGCGCGCGTGCGCAAGCACGGGGTGTTCGCGCGGATCGGCCACGTCTCCGGCCGGATCACGATCCGGCTGAGCGGCGCGCACCGGCGGTTCAAGTACGTCGGCTACTTCGCGCTGCACACCCCCGAGCGGCTCGTGATCGACCTCTACAAGAGCCACCCGCCGAGTGACGCGGCCGAGATCACGCGTGGACGCGGCGGCTGTCTGACGCTCAGCAGTCACAGCGTGACGCGGACGCACGTGACCGCCGCCGGGCGCGAGCGCGACCTGTTCGAGCACTCGCTCGTGGTCCGCCTGCGCCGTACGGGCGGCGCGATCCACCGCCAGAAGGCCGAGACCGCGCCCAACCGGCGCTGGAGCACGCGCTTCGCGTATCCGCCGGCACCACGGCAGACCGGCACGCTCGAGGCGCTCGCGCTGTCGGCGAAGGACGGCACGCTCGACTGCCTGGTCCAGGTACGCGTGAGGTTCGGCGGCAGCTGAGCGGGCGCCGGCGAACGTCAACTGCGCTGGGTGGGGAAGCTGTGTGTCCACCGGCCGCGGTGCGGGCTCGCCGAGCGTGCGTTTCGCCCCAATCGTCGCGTCTCCAAACCGCGCGTGGGGAGTTACGCACCTATGGCGTGCGTTTCCCCCCAACCGCCGCGAGCGACCGCACGATTGGGGCGAAACCCACCCTGGTCGTGTGCATTTCTTCCATCCCGCGGCGCGCCGGCGCGCGCGATGGAAGTTCTGCACCTCTGGCGTGCATTTCTTCCATCACGTTCCCGCGGGAACGCCGGTATGGAAGAAATGCACCCTCACCGCGGCCCACGGACACCCGCTTCCCTCCCCAGCGGGGTTGACGTTCGTGAGCGCCCGGCCCACTGAATCGATGATCTAGTCTCCGCGCGGTGCTGTTCCCGGCGCTGACGGACCCCTCGGAGCGGATCGCGATGCGGTTCGGCGAGCGCACGCTGACCTACCGGCAGCTGCGCGACGCGGCCGCCGCGGTGGCCGAGCGGGTCGCGGGGTCCGAGCGCGTGGCCGCGTGGGCGGTCAACGAGCCGGAGATCGCGGTGGCGGTGATCGGCTCGCTGCTGGCCGGCGTGCCGATCACGCCGATCAACCCGAAGGCGGGGGAGCGCGAGCTCGCTCACATCCTCCAGGACAGCGACCCCGAGCTGCTGCTGTGCCCGCCCGGCATCGACGTCCCGGCCGCCGCGGCCGAGCGTGGGCGCGTCGACGTCGACCTCGACGCCCGTGGTGGCGCCCTGCCGGACGAGCCCGGCGACGACGCGCCCGCGATCGTCGTCTACACCTCCGGCACGACGGGGCCACCGAAGGGCGCCGTGCTGCCGCGCCGCTCGATCGCCTCCAACCTCGACGCGCTCGCCGAGGCGTGGGAGTGGACGGAGGCCGACGTGGTCGCACACGCACTCCCGCTCTTCCACGTCCACGGGCTGATCCTGGGGACGCTCGGGCCGGTCC
Source organism: uncultured Solirubrobacteraceae bacterium (assembly GCA_963792385.1). Taxonomy (GTDB): domain Bacteria; phylum Actinomycetota; class Thermoleophilia; order Solirubrobacterales; family Solirubrobacteraceae; genus DASSUW01. Next base: position 351,129 of record CAWBVZ010000012.1, read on the forward strand.
GCCGCGGCGGCGGCGTCCACCACCTCGGCCGCTTCTCCGCGGCCGCGGCCGCAGCCGCGCTGGAAGGCGACGCGACGATGCTGTTCGCGGTCCCGACGATGTACCACCGGCTCGCCGCCGAGGCGGAGGAGAGCCCCGAGGTCGCGCGCGGCTTCGCTTCCGCACGGCTCCTGGTGTCCGGCTCCGCCGCGCTCCCTGCCGCCGACCATGAGCGGATCGAGCGGCTCACGGGGCAGCGGATCGCCGAGCGCTACGGGATGACCGAGACGCTCATGAACACGGGCGTGCGCGCCTCCGGCGAGCGCCGGCCGGGCTACGTCGGGCCGCCGTTGAGCGGCGTCGACGTGCGGCTCGTCGACGACGACGGCAACGCGATCGAGGACTCCGACGACGAGACGATCGGCGAGATCCACGTGCGCGGGCCGAACCTGTTCCTCGAGTACCTCAACCGCCCCGACGCCACGGCCGAGGCGGTCGTCGACGGCTGGTTCCGCACCGGCGACCTCGCCACCCGCGCGCCCGACGGCTACATCCGGATCGTCGGGCGGCGCGCGACCGACCTGATCAAGAGCGGCGGGTTCAAGATCGGCGCCGGCGAGATCGAGGGCGCGCTGCTCGAGCACCCGGGCGTCGTCGGAGGCCGCGGTCACCGGCGAGCCGGACCCGGACCTCGGGGAGCGGATCGTGGCGTGGGTCGTCTTGAGCGAGGGCGAGTCGCCGTCCGAGGACGAGTTGGCCGGCCACGTCGCCGACCTGCTCACGCCGCACAAGCGTCCGCGCGTGGTGCGGTTCATCGACGCGCTCCCGCGCAACGAGATGGGCAAGGTGCAGAAGAAGCGGCTGGAGGCGTAGGGCGAACGAGGGGGGAGAGATGGGGTCCAGTCTGGGCAAGGTTTGGAAGATCCACGGGGACGGGCGCACGGTCGAGCCGGGCGCCGTGGTGCGGCCCGACGAGCGGCTGAACATGCCGAACATGCTCGGCCTCGGCGGGCAGCACATCCTCGCGATGTTCGGCGCGACCGCGCTCGTGCCGGTGCTGACGGGCTTCCCGGTCAGCACGACGATCTTCTTCTCCGGCATCGGCACGATCGTCTTCAACCTGCTGACGAAGAACCGGGTGCCGTCGTACACCGGCTCGAGCTTCGCGTTCATCGCACCGGTGATCGCCGCGAAATCGCACGGTGGCGTCCCGGCGGCGCTGGGCGGGATCATCGTCGCGGGCATCTGCCTGTTCCTCATCGGCCTGATCGTCGACCGGATGGGCTACCGCGTGATCGAGTTCCTGCTGCCGCCTGTGGTGACCGGTGCGATCGTGGCGCTGATCGGGCTCAACCTCGCGCCGGTAGCGAAGACCCAGTTCACCGAGCAGGCGGGCATCGCGCTGTTCACGCTGGCGTCGATCCTGCTGATCGGCGTCGTCGTCAAGAGCTTCCTCTCGCGCATGTCGGTGTTCTTCGGCGTCGTCGCCGGCTACGTGTTCGCCGCGCTGCTGGGGAAGGTGAACTGGGACGCGGTCGACGCCGCCGACTGGTTCGGCTTCCCGGACATCACGACGCCGACGTTCAACGGCAAGGCGATCCTGCTGATCGTGCCGGCGGTGCTGCTCGTGCTGCTGGCGGAGAACGCCGGGCACGTGAAGGCGGTGGCGACGATGACCGACCAGGACCTCGACCCGCTTATCGGCCGCTCGTTCATGGGCGACGGGCTCGCGACGACGATCTCCGGCCTGTTCGGCGGTTCCGGCACGACGACGTACGCCGAGAACATCGGCGTCATGGGCTACACGCGGGTGTACTCGACGCTCGCCTACCTGATCGCGGGCGGGGTGGCGATCCTGCTCGGGCTGCTGCCGAAGTTCGGCGCGATCATCAGCGCGATCCCGATCGGCGTCCTGGGAGGAGCCGTGACGGTGCTGTTCGGCATGATCGCCGTGCTCGGCGCGCGCATCTGGGTCGACGCGCAGGTGAACTTCCGCGACCCGGTGAACCTCGTCACGGCGGCGGTCGCCCTGATCGTCGGCTCGGCCGACTACACGCTCATCTGGGGCGACTACTCGTTCGGCGGCATCGCCCTCGGCACGGTCGCGGCCGTCGGGATCTACCAGATCCTGCGCCTGTTCCAGCCCGAGGTCCCGCCGCCGGCCGGGGCGTTCGGCGATGCGACCGCCGAGCCGCTCGCCCTGTCGCCCGACCCGCGGAGGTCGACCGCCGGACCGTGAAGCCGCCGGCCGGCTGGTGAGCTACGACCTCGTGATCCGTGACGCCCGCGTCGACGGCGCGCGCGTCGACATCGCGATCGCCGGCGAGCGGATCGCCGAGATCGGGACTGGGCTCGCGGGCGCGGACGAGCTCAACGCCGGCGGCCGGCTGGTCTCGCCCGCGTTCGTGCAGCCGCACATCCACCTCGACAAGGTCCTCACCGGTCCGCTGCTCGGGCCGAACCGCTCGGGCACGCTCGCCGAGGCGATCGCGCTGTCGCACGCGGTCAAGCGCGCGGCCACCGCCGAGGAGGTCCGTGCGCGGGCCGGCACCGTGATCCGCTCGGCCGTGATCGCGGGCACGACCGCGCTGCGCAGCCACGTCGACATCGACACGATCGGCGGCCTCACCGGACTGGAGGGCGTCGCGGCGGCGCGCGACGACCACGCCGACCTGTGCTCGGTCCAGCTCGTCGCGTTCCCGCAGGAGGGGATCTGGCGCGATCCCGGCACCGACGAGCTGCTGGGTCAGGCGATGCGCGCGGATGCGGACGTCGTCGGCGGGATGCCGCACTGGGAGGCCGACCACGACGCCGCCCGCCGCCACATCGCGTTCTGCCTCGACCTCGCCCTCGAGCACGACGCCGACGTCGACATGCACGTCGACGAGACCGACGACGGGCGCTGGCGCTCGTTCGAGATCCTCGTCGAGGAGGCTGCGCGCCGCGAATGGGGCGCGCGGACGACCGCCGGCCACGTGTGCGCGATGGCGTCGTGGGAGGACGACTACGCGGCCGCGGTGATCGCAGGCGCGGCCGCCGCGGGCGTGATGGTCGCGACCAACCCGCCGACCAACCTGATGCTCCAGGGCCGCGAGGATCGCGAGCCGCGCCGCCGCGGCATCCCGCGGATCAAGGAGCTGCTCGCGGCCGGCGTCACGATCGGGGCCGGCCAGGACTGCGTCGACGACGCGTTCTACCCGTTCGGCACCGCCGACCCGCTCCAGGTCGCGCTGATCGTCGCCCACGCCGCCCAGCTCGGCACTCCCGACGAGATCGCGACCGCCCTGCGCATGGTCACCACCGATGCCGCCCGCCTCCTGCGCCTCCCCGACCATGGCCTCCACCCCGGAGCACGCGCCGACCTCGTGATCCTCGACGCCGAGACCCCCCGCGACGCGCTGCGCGAGCAGGCCCCGCGCCGCTGGGTCCTGCACGGCGGCCGGATCGTGGCCGAGACCGTGCGCGAGCAGCGGCTGCACCGCGCACCGTGATCGATCCGCTGGAGTGGGTGCGCGAACAGGGCATGGTGCTGCAGTCCGCGCGCGGGCCGCTGCCGAACCTGGCGGAGCAGATCGCCGGCGAGCCGATCCGCGGGAGCTGGTGGGGGCACCCGTCCGGCCGCGAGATCTTCGCCGTGCTGGGGCGCCTTCTCGCCTCGTCCGACGTCGTCGCGACGCGGCTCGTCGAGGGGAAGATCACGCTGGTCCACCGCTGCGTCTGGCCGGCGCTCGTGCGCGTCGCCGACCGGTTCCCCGCCGACCGCCTCGCCTCCGTCGACGAGGTGCACACGGCGACCGGCGCGCACCGGACGGTCGAGGTCCCGTTCCCGGATTGGGTCCCCGCCGAAGACCTCGCCGCCGCCGAGCGGCTGACCGTCGACGAGGCGCTCGCGCAGCTTCCCGCCTGCCTCCGGTGACCAGCGCCTCGTCGGTGCTGTACGTTGCCCGGCGGTGGAACGTCTCGACGGACTCGATGAGCGGTCGCTGGTGCTCGACGATGGCTGGCTCGACGTCATTCGATGGGGCAGCAGTGAGAATCGGTTCCCCGTGGCGCAGCTCGGCGAGACCGAGATCGTCCGGGACGACAAGAAGAAGCTGTTCGGCAAGGGTGAGGAGCGCATCCGGATCCGGTTCGGCGCGGTCGCCACGGCCATCTGGCTGCCCGCCTCCGAGGAGCCCGCCGCCCGCCGCTTCGCCGAGGCCGTCGACGCCGCGCGCTGACGTCGCCGTCGCGGGCCGCCTATCCTCAGGGCATGGCCGTCTGCACGCATCTCGATCAGATCCTCGTCGAGCCGCCGGAGTCCGTCGAAGGGTGTGAGGACTGCCTGCGCATCGGCGGTCAGTGGGTGCACCTGCGCGTCTGTCTGACCTGCGGCCACGTCGGCTGCTGTGACTCGTCTCCGAACAAGCACGCGAGCGCGCACGCGCGCTCGGACAGCCACCCGATCGTCCGCTCGGCCGAGCCGGGCGAGGACTGGTGCTGGTGCTACGAGGACGAGCTCATGTTCCGCCTGAAGTAGAGCCGCCCGCGGCGAGGAAGGCGTCCTCGACCACGCCGGCGACCTCCTCCCAGTCGAGTCCCCGGTCGAGCCTGACGCCGAGCCAGCCGCGGTGGCCAACGTACGGCGGCCTGAAGTACACCTCCGGCTCGGCGTCCACGAGCGCCTGCTGCACGCCGGCGGGCGCGGCGCACCAGATCGCCAGCCGGCCGTCGCCGTGGTGGTTGTCGTGGAACATCACGAACGTCCGCTTGTCGCGGATGAAGAAGGTGGGCGAGCCGTGACTGAGGCGCTCGTTGGTCTCCGGGAGAGCCAGGCAGAGCGCGCGGATCCGCTCCAGCGCCGAGGGTTCGCTCATGGTTCCTCCTCCGGTCGCATGATCGCCGCCACCACGGCGGCCGTCGACGGGCGCGAGCGGTCGCTGGCCCGGGTGGCGACGAACAGCGCCCGGCTGAAGCGTCCCTCGGCGATCGTGCGGACCGCGACGCGCGTGTCGCGCTCCGGCCTGCCGAGGCTGGGCACGAGCGCCGCCACGCGGCCCCCGGCCACCAGCTCGAGCAGCAGCTGCATGTCGTTCACGCGGTGGTGGACATCCGGCTCGAAGCCGCCGACGGTGCGGCAGATGCGGTCGAACATGTCGGCGTAGGCGGTGCCGGCACGGGCGGTGGCCCAGGCGCCGGCGTGGAGCGTCGCCAGCGAGACCGGACCGTCGCCTACGGTCGCCTCGTGTCCGCGCGGGAGCGCGAGCTGCATCTCGTCGGGCGCGAGGTAGTCGCGGTGCAGCTGCGCAAGCCGCGGCCGCGGGGCGTGCTCGTACTCCTCCGCGATCACGACGTCGAACCCGCCGCGGGCGAGCGTCGGCAGCGAATCCTCGGCCTCCGCCTCGGCGAGCTCCACGCGCAGGCCCGGATAGGTGCCGGCGAGCCGTTCCACGGCGGGCATGGCGAGCGCCAGCGCGGCGGTCTGGAACGCGGCCACGCGAACAGTGCCGTGGGGCTCTTCGGCGTGGGCGGCAAGCTCGGCCTCGATCTGCTCGACGCGTGCCAGCAGCTCGCCGGCGCGCGCGACGAGCGTGCGTCCGGCGTCGGTCAGCTCGAGCCGGCGGCCGACCTTGCGGAACAGCTGCACGCCCGCCTCGCGCTGCAGCTGCGACAGCTGTTGCGACACCGCCGACGGCGTGAAGGCGAGCGCCTCGGCCGCGCTCGCGATCGTGCCCTGAGCGGCGAACTCACGCAGGACCGTCAGTCGGCGCGGGTCGAGCATCAGTTAAGTATCACTGAATAGATACAGACAGAAAGGATCGCTTGTTCTGAACGTATCAGGAGCGGAGGATGCATCGCATGGAACCTTTTCTCAGCTTCCTCGCCGTGGCGGCGGTCGCGATGCTCGTTCCCGGGCCCGACACGTTCGTCGTCCTCCGCACGTCGCTCGCCGACGGCCCGCGCGCCGGCACCTGGGCAGCGGCCGGTTCGGCCACCGGCAACCTCGTGTGGGGCGCGGCATCGGCGCTCGGCGTCGCCGCGCTGCTCGCCGCCTCCGGCACCGCGTTCGCGGCGCTGAAGCTCGTCGGCGCGGCCTATCTCGTCTTCGTCGGCGTGCAGGCGCTGCGCGCCGCCGCGCGCGGCGACAGCCTGGCCGCAGAGGGTGGCGCGGACGTCGAGGTCTCGGTCGCGGCGGCGTTCCGTCGCGGCCTCGCGAGCGACCTGCTGAACGTGAAGGTCGGGCTGTTCTGGACCGCGCTGGTGCCGCAGTTCGTCGGCCCGGACAGCGGCCCGCTGCTTCCGCTGGCGATGGTCACGGCGATGGGGATGCTGGTGTTCGCGTGGCTGACCGGCTACGCGCACCTCGCCGCCCGCCTGAGCCAGACGCTGAAGCGGCGCCGGAGCGCGCGGGCCGTCAACGGGACCGTCGGCGCGGCGCTCCTCGCCCTCGGCCTTCGCCTGGGCTTCGCGCCTCACTGAGCAGCTGCGAGACGAGCGCGTCGCCGAACCACTGCTCCCACTCGTCGGGCGTCCAGCCGCGCGCGCCGACGAGCAGCTGCCACAGGTTCGGGTGGTTGAGCGTCCACAGGATGTCGGCCGCGCGGGTGACCTCGAGGCCGGCCCGGAGCCCCTTCCGCGCATGAACCGCCTCCGCGATCAGGCGCTGGTTCTCGTAGAAGTCGGTCTCGATGCGGCTCCACAGCGCCTCGATGTCGGGATCGGACGGAGCGGCGCTGCGAATCAGCTCCAGCAGCGCGCCGGCTCGCTCCTTGACGACGCGTGAGTTGTGCGCGGTCATCCGCAGCTGGCGTTCGGGATCGGGCTCCTCGAGGACGTCGCGGTACCAGCGGCGCTCGCCGACGGGGCGTCGTCCTGGTCGCCGCGCAGCAGCAGATGCCAGAGCGCGCGCAGCACGCCGCTCTTGTCTCGAAGGCCACGTACACCGTCTTCAGCGCTACGCCCGCCTCGGCCGCGATCGCCGCCATCGTGGTCGCCGCGTAGCCGTCCTGCTCGAACGCCGCTGTGCCGCTTCGAGGATCTCGCGGCGGGTGGCGGCCGCCTGCTCGCGCCGCCGGGGGAGTCGTAGCGCCGCTTCGGCTTGACAGGCTCAACCATTTGAGTATTCTCGCACAGAATTCATTACTCAACGAGTAACAATTGCTCGCAGCAAGGAGATGTGTGATGGAAGCCGCAAGCATGGACGATCTCCGCACGCGCCTCCATGGCATGTGGGCGGCCGTGGCCGACGGGTGGGCGGAGCACGCGCAGTACGCCGACGCGCGCGGGGCGGAGGTCGCCGAGACGATGCTCGACCTCACCCGGCCGCAGCCCGGCGAGCGCGTGTTGGAGCTGGCGTGCGGGCCGGCGGGACTGGGGCTGGAGGCGGCGAAGCGCGTCGGGCCCGGCGGCGCGGTTGTCCTGTCCGACGTCGTCGCCGAGATGACGGCGATCGCGGCGGCGCGCGCCGCCGCGCTCGGCCTGACGAACGTGACGACCTGCGAGCTGGACCTGGAGAGCATCGACGAGCCCGATGCGTCATATGACGTCGTTCTCTGCCGCGAGGGGCTGATGTTCGCGCTCGATCCCGCGCGCGCGGTCCGCGAGATCCGGCGCGTGCTGCGCCCCGGAGGCCGGGTCGCGCTCGCCGTCTGGGGCCCGCGCGATCGCAACCCGTGGCTCGGCGTCGTCTTCGACGCGGTCAGCGCCCAGATCGGTGCGCCGGTGCCGCCGCCCGGCGTCCCAGGGCCGTTCTCGCTCGCGGACTCCGACGCGCTGGCCGGCCTGCTCGCGGCCGCCGAGCTGTCGGATGTGGTCGTCAGCGAAGGGCCGGTGCCCCTGCGCGCCGACTCATTCGACGAGTGGTGGGAGCGGACGTCCGCGCTCGCCGGGCCGTTGACGAAGATTCTTGCGTCGATGCCCGAGGAGGCGGCGCAGGCGATCCGCGCCCGCGCTCGGGCAGCCGCCGGCGCGTACGAGACGCCGGTCGGCCTCGAGTTCCCCGGCGTGACGCTGATCGCATCAGGAAGCGTCCAGCGGGTACTCAACAGCCTGGGGTGACGTGCCGACACATCAGCATGAGGACCGTGCTCGCCGCCGTGGCGCTGGCGCTGGTGATGGCGGCACCCGCCGAGGCACGGCTGAGGCCCGCCGCGCGACTGGCCGCCACGGCCACCACGTCGGGTGTGCATCTGACCTGGAAGGACCGGGCTCGCGGCGAGACGCGCTACGAGGTACGGCGCGCGGGACGCAAGGTCCGTCTCAAGCGCAACCGCAAGACGTGGACCGATCGCAAGGCGTCGCCGGCGACGCGCTACCGGTACACGGTCCGGCCCTGCCGCCGCACGCGCTGTGCCCGCGGTCGCTCGGTGACGATCACCACTCGCGCGGGCGCACCCGGGGTTGGCGGCGGCGCTCCGGGAGGCGACGCCTTCGCCGGCAGCCCGACGATCGGCGGCTGCGCGGTGTTCCCGAACGACAACCCGTGGAACACCGACGTCTCGCAGGCGCCGGTCGACACGTCGCACGACTACATCGGATCGCTCGGCTCGATGACGCTGTGGCCAGATTTCGGCGGGGACGGCGCCTACGGCATCCCGTTCGTGAGCGTGCCGTTCACGCAGCCGCTCGTCCCGATCTCGTTCGACGAGTCCGACGAGTCCGATCCCGGGCCGTACCCGACGCCGCTCGACGCGCCCGTCGAGGGCGGCGGCGACCGCCACGTGCTGACCCTGCGCCAGGGCGACTGCAAGCTGTTCGAGCTGTACGCCGCCACGCGCCAGGGCGGCGGCTGGCACGCGTACAGCGGCGCGGCGTGGGACCTGCGCTCGAACGCGCTGCGGCCGGAGCGCTGGACGTCCGCCGACGCCGCCGGGCTGCCGATCCTGCCCGGGTTGGCGCGCCGTGACGAGGCGGACGCGGGCGTCATCCGGCACGCGCTGCGCATCACCGTGCCGACCACCCAGAAGGCCTACATCCACCCGGCCACGCACTGGGCGTCGTCGAACACCGATCCCGATGAGCCGCCGATGGGTCTGCGCCTGCGGCTGAAGGCCGGCTACGACATCAGCGGCCTGCACGGGCAGGCGCGCGTCATCGCCCAGGCGCTCAAGACGTACGGCGCGCTGGTCGCTGACAACGCCGGCTCACCGCGCGTGTATGTCGGCGGCGCCGTCGACATGGGCTGGAACGACGACGACCTCAACGGCCTGAAGACGATCCCGGCGAGCGCGCTCGAGGCGGTTCAGACCGGCCCGGTCGTCCGTCCCTGAGCAGATAGCCTCCGGGCAGTGATCGCGCACGTCGTCGCGGCGCCGGTCGCTGGCCGCGAGCTGAGCCTGTCCGGTCACGACCCCTCGTACGTCGACCTCGACGGCTTCGTCGTTGTGGTCGTCGGCCCGTCCGGGCCGCTGCTGCCGAACGGCGTCGTGCTCACGGACCGGCCGACGGCCGGCCCGCTCTCGCTCGCCGGCGCGACGGTCTGGGATCCGACGCTCCACCACCCCGCCGACCCCGCGCGCCTCGGCACGGAGATCCTCGGAACCCTCGAGAGGGGACAGTCCCCTCCTACGTCTGCGGTTTCAGAACCGTCGGGGCAGGGACTGTCCCCTCTCGCGCGGGCGGTTGCCGAACGTGACCCGGCGCTGGCCGCGGCGGCCGGTGCGGAGTTGATCGGCCGTGGGCCGGGGCTGACGCCGGAGGGCGATGACGTGCTGGCGGGCGTGGCCGGCGTCGTCGCGTCCGGACCGTGGCCGGAGGCGCTGCGGGACGCGTGGGTGCGCGCCTTGCTCGGCGACGATCTGCGCCGGCGCACGACGGCGCTGTCGGCGACGCTGCTCGAGCTCGCGGCCGCGGGCATGGGGCCGGAACCGCTGCAGGCGCTGGTCGGCGGGCGGGTGGCGGCGCTCGACCGGCTGCTGCGCGTTGGCCACACGAGCGGGCGCGCGTACGCCCTCGGGGCCGCGACGGCGCTCGCTCACGTGTAACCCAGGGGTTGCATCTCAGCGATTGATGTGTAACTCTGCAGTAACACGTCGTTCAACGAGAGGAACCCAATGACGGCTGACCAGATCGAACGCGAGACCATGATTACCGCCCCCGTCGAGCGGGTGTGGTCGCTGATCACCGAGGCCGAGCATCTCGGCAAGTGGTTCGGCGACGCCGGCGCCGAGATCGACCTGCGGCCGGGCGGCGCGCTTCGGCTGAGCTGGGCCGAGCACGGCACCGTGCACGGAGAGGTGGTCGCGGTCGAGCCGCATCGGCGCTTCGCCTACCGCTGGGCGGCGCAGGTCGGCGACGCGCCATCGCCCGGCAACTCCACCCTTGTCGAGTTCACGCTCGCCCAGGAGGGCGACGGCACGCGCCTGCGCGTGGTCGAGAGCGGCTTCGCGGCGCTTGACGTCCCGGAGGCGGAGCGCGCGAGCAAGGTCGAGGGCAACACCGAGGGCTGGGCGGAAGAGCTCGGCCACCTGCGCGAGCACGCCGACCGCGTCACCGTCTGACATGAGCGCACCCGGCGACCAGGTCTTCGCGGCGCTGGCGGATCCCACCCGCTGGCGCGTGCTCACCCTGCTCGCCGAGCGCGGCGACGGCACCGCCACGACGCTGGCCGGCGAACTGCCGGTCAGCCGCGTGGCGGTGATCAAGCACCTCGCGGTCCTCGACCGCGCCGGCCTGGTCACGAGCCGCCGGCGCGGCCGCGAGGTCCGCTACACGGTCCGGCCCGAGCGGCTCGACGCGACGGCGCGCTGGATGGCGGGCCTCGCCTCCGAGTGGGACGCGCGGCTGGCCACGATCAAGCGCCTGGCGGAGGCCGACGAATAGTCTGGCTGCGCCTTGGACGTGCTCGATCTCTCCCAGGACTTCTCGATGCACACGCCGGCGTTCGCCAGCTACGACGGGCCGTCGATCAAGTGGGTGAAACGACTCGCGTTCGACAAGGCCGGCGGGCAGGAGATCACGTCGACGCTGCACGTCGGCACGCACCTGGACGCGCCGGCGCATTTCTACTCGGGCGGCAAGTTCATCGGAGATCTGCCGCTCGAGTGGCTGGTCGGGCGCGCGTGCGTGGTCGACCTCGAGCGGATGGGGCTCGGCGACTACGACCTCTACGGCCCCGAGCACTTCGAGCGCTGGGAGCGCGACACCGGGATCGCGATCGAGCGCGACGACATCCTGATCATCCACACCGGCTACCACCGCCACTACCCGGAGAACTGGGCCGACCTGAGCGCGGTCGATGAGACGAAGTACTTCATCCGCCACCCCGGGCCGACGCGCGCGTTCGCCGAATGGGTGCTCGAGCGCGGGATCCGCTGGCTGGCGGTCGACGTCGGCAGCGCCGACCATCCGATGAACACCGTGATCCGGCGGATGCGCCCCGACGAGGCCGAGGACGCCGAAGCCAAGCTCGGGCGCTCGCTCGACGAGATCTTCCCGAAGGCCGACTACCAGATCATGCACACGCTGCTGTTCCCGCACGACGTGATCCACATCGAGAACCTCGGCGGCGCGATCGACCAGGTACTCGACCGGCGGATCCAGTTCGGCTGCTTCCCGTGGCGCTTCCAGGGCGGCGAAGCCGCCTTCTGCCGCGCCGTGGCGTTCCTGGACGCCTAACCGCTCAAAAAAATTGTGTCCAGCGCCGGTTCGGCCCGCACAAGTCGGGTAACCCATTGACGCGTCGTGTAGCGACACACGACACCAAAGACGCTAACAGGCTGTTGGGACACCCACACATCACGGACGGGGGACAGCCGGAGGGCGACTCGCAGACACGCCCGGTACCGACGGGCCGAAGGTGCCGGACTCCGCGACGGCAGCGGCGCAAACCGCTCGCCGTCGCGGTGCGGGCCCGCGTCTTTACTTCGGCGCGGTGCCGTACTTGAACGAGTGGAACGCCTCGGCGGCGGTGTCCGAGAACGCCTGCTCGGTCGGCCCGAACGTCGGCCGGCCGCGGATCTCGCGCCGCAGCGTGAGCACCACGGCGCCGCGCGCGTCGTTCTCCTCCGGGACAACCAGGACGTCGTTCTGGAACGCGCGGCGACCGCGCGGCCCGGTGCGGAACCGCACCTCGTAACCCGGCGCGCCGTTCACCCGCGCACGCCCCTCGTACCGCAGCTGGAAGGGGTCGAACTCGGCCCGCAACGCTTCGATGTGCCGCGACGCGTAGGCCGGGAGCAGGGCGTGCGCGACGTCGCCGCTGTACGCCGGGAGCTCCAGCGGGCTGACCGTCACGGCCGCGGTCATGCGCCCGCGCCGGCCCTCGAGCCGCAGCAACTCCCCCTCCCGTGGGGCGACCGTGTGCAGCGCGCCGTTGTCGTACTGCACGTTGAACACCGGCTGGTCGCGATGCACGACCTGCGTGGTGCTGTCGACGCGCGGGCGCACGACCACGACGGCGAGCAACACGAGCACCACCACGCCGGCGAGCACGGCGATCGTCGTCCGCTCGCGCAGCCCGATGCGGCCACGCACGATCTCCGGCAGCGTTGGCCGGAACTCGGGCAGGACCAGCGGTTCACGCGGCGCGGACACCGGCGTCAGTGTATGAACGGTCAACGCCGTCCGAGCCGGCCGCGCTGACGTCGGACCCGTCCGACGGCTCGGCGCGCAGGCTCGCGGCGATCGCCAGCAGCACCCACGTGAGCGGATCCTCGAGGTACGCCGCGTACACGAGCGTGTGCAGCAGCAGCGCCGCGTAGGCGGCGGCGATGCCGGCGCGGCCGACCGCGACGGCGCCCGGCCAGCGTGCCGACCCGACGGCGGCTCGCAGCCCGCGGAAGAGCAGCGCCAGCGAGACGGCGACGAGCGCGAGGTAGGCGGCGAGGCCGACCACGCCCTGCTCGGCCGTCACCGTCAGCGGGATCGTGTGCGACGCCGCCGCGACCTTGTCCGAGCTGACGCGCTCGCGCTCGCGGTACTGCTCCGTGAACGCACCGGAGCCATAGCCCCAGAGCGGGCGATCGCGGACCATCTCGAGCGCGCCGACGACCAGGTTCGCGCGCCCGCTGGTGATCCGGTCGAGCTTCTTCTGGCTGCCGGTCTCGACGTTCAGCACGCTCGGGGCGAAGACCACCAGCGCGACCGCCACCAACGCGGCCCCGACGGCGCCGAGCAGCACCGGCCACGGGCTCCAGCGCAGCGCGGCCAGCACCGCGAGCCCGAGCAGCAGCGCCGCGAAGCTCGACTGCGACAGCGAGAACACGAGCCCGGCCCACAGCAGGGCGAGCGCGCACGCGATCGCGACCGCCTCGCGCCGCCGCCGCGTCCACAGCAGGACGGTCGCCAGCAGGATCATCGTCAGCGCCAGGTAGCGGCCGTAGATGTTCGGATCGAAGAACAGCGAGTTGACCCGGAAGTAGGGCAGCAGGTCGTTGGCCTCGACCACCTTCGCGTTGGTGATCAGCAGGTGCCCGGTCGCGAACTCGACGCATCCGATGGCGGCGAAGACGAGCGCCAGCACGACCGTGACGCCGAGGCTCGTGCGCAGCAGCGACGGCGTCCAGCGCACCTCGAGCAGCAGCAGGAAGAGCAGCGCGAAGGGCACGTAGAACAGGCACACGTTCTTGAGTGCCGGCTCGACGTCGGTCGAGTAGATCGTCTGCGCGCCGTAGAGGACGAGCACGACGGCGAACGCGAGCTTCAGCCGCCACAGGAGCTTCGGCGGCGGTGGCTCCTCCTCCACGTCGCGCGCCGCGCGGAGCGCGCTCCACGCGTACGAAAGCGTGGCGGCCGCGATCACCGCGTACAGCGGCAGCAGCAGGTTGGCCGCGGAGCCGCTGACCGACACCGGGACGCGGAACGCGAGCGCCCCGACCGCGAGCACCGGGAACACGTCGGGCCGGCGGTGCACGAGCCACGTCAGCACTGCCACCGCGACGAGTCCCGCGACGCCGCCGCCTGCGATCACAGGACCGATCGACGGCACATGGACCCGGCTCGCCAGCGTCGCGAGTGCGAGCGCCGCGAGCAGCGGTGCCGCCAGCATCGCGAGCGCGCGCCGGCGCGGATCGCGCGTGACGATCGCCGCGGCGGTCGCCGAGGCCGTGGCAAGGATCGCCACGCCCTGAACGGGGGCGGCAACGGCGAGCAGGTCCAGCGAGGCGGGCAACGCGGCGCCAACCCTAGCGGCGCTGCGGGCGGCGCCGACCGCGACGATCGGCCGCACAATGCGTTTCCAAATCGTGACCGACCGCACGGAGAGGTCTGGTTCGACCGCTATCGTGGCCCACCGGATGGCCACCGTAACGCCCCCGAGGCCGGCGCCGGCGGCGGCAACCGCGATTACGCCCCCGCCGGAGCGGCGGCGACGCCGGCGCGTCCCGGCGCTCGCGGTCGCCGCAGTCACGTCGGTTGGCGTCGCCGTCGTGCTGGCGCTCGTCTACGGCCCGTCGTACGTCAACTACGACGCCCAATGGGCGCTGTTGTGGGCCAGCGACCTGTGGAACGGCTTCACGCCCGAGTACAAGGGCGACTTCGCGCCCACGCCGCACCCGCTGGCGACCGCCGTCAGCTCGCTCGCGCTGCCGTTCGGGAGCGAGGCGCACGTCGCGATTCTGTGGCTGACGCTGCTGTCGTTCGGCGCGCTCGTGTATCTGACCTACCGGCTCGGCGAAGAGCTGTTCCATCCGTGGGTCGGCGTCGTCGCCGCACTGGTCGTGCTCACCCGCCCCGCGATGGAGCGCGACGCGCTGATCGGGTACCAGGACATGCCGTTCGCGGCGCTCGTGATCGGCGCCGTGCTGCTCGAGGCGCGCCGCCCGCGCCGAGGCGTCGCGGTGCTCGCGCTGCTCGCGCTCGCCGGGCTGCTGCGGCCGGAGGCGTGGGTGCTCGCCGGCCTGTACTGGCTCTACCTGTGGCCACGCGCCGTGCCCGTCGAGCGCGCGAAGACCGCCGCCCTGGTGGCGGCCGCGCCGCTGATCTGGGCGGCCACCGACTGGATCGTCACCGGCGATCCGCTGCACTCGCTGCACGGGACGGCGGCGCTCGCGGAGGAGGCCGACCGCCGTCGCAGCCCCGACCAGGTGCCGTACTGGACCTTGAAGTACTTCGGCTACGCGCTGCGCGAGCCGCTGCTGGTCGGCGTGCCGATCGGGCTCGGGTTCGCGTGGATCTACCGGCGCAAGCGTGCGCTGCTTCCGGCCGCGGTCGTGGTGGCGATGACGGCCGTGTTCGCGATCGGCCCGGTGTTCGGGCTGCCGCTGATCCGGCGCTACGTCGAGACCCCCGCGGTGCTGCTCACGCTGTTCTACGGCCTCGCCGTCTGCGGCTGGATGCTCCTGCCGGCGGGCCGCGCGCGCAATCGCTGGATGGCCGTCGGCGGGATTGCCGTGGCGCTGTCGGTCGCCTACATGCCGTGGCACGTCGAGAAGCTCCAGGCCGTCGAGCGCCGGATCGACGTCGACGGCCGGATGTACGCCGACCTCCAGGTCGCGAGCGAGGCGCCGGTCGTCCGCGCCGCGTTCGCCCGCTGCGCGCCGCTGACGGCCGCCGACCACCGCCCGATCCCGTACGCGCGCTTCTGGCTCGACGGCGCGCCCGGGTCGGTCACGACGGTCGAGAACGGGGCGAGCCCGATGGGGCGGATGCTGCTGCTGCCCCGCCGCAACAAGTCGACCGGCCGCGTCTACAAGAACAACACGCTGCCGCGGGTCAAGCCGCCGGCCGGCTTCCGCCAGATCTACCGCAACCCGTCGTGGCGCGTCTTCGCCGCCCCGGGCTGCGCCTAGACCGCTTCTACACGTCCTCCATGGTCATCGCGTCGGGGACCTCGTCCTCGTCGCGGACGCCGAGGAACTCCGTGTACGCCTCGACGACGGCGGTCGGCTCGTCCCACATCCGCATCTGGCCCTTGTCGAGCCAGATCGCCTCGTCGCACAGCTGCTCGATCGTGCCGAGCGCGTGGCTGACGAGCAGGATCGTGCGGGCCTCGCCGCACAGCTCCTTCATCCGCTTCGACGACTTGCGCCGGAAGCGCGCGTCGCCGACGGACATCGCCTCGTCGATGATCAGGATGTCCGGGTGCATGGTCACGGCGACCGCGAACGCCAGCCGCCCGTACATGCCGGACGAGTAGGTCCGCATCGGCATGTCCATGAACTCCTCGAGCTCCGCGAAGTCGACGATCTCGTCGTAGCGCTCGGCCAGTTCGGTGCGCGTGAGGCCGGCCGCGAGGCCGCCGAGCACGACGTTCTGTCGGCCCGTGAGCTTGCGGTTGAACCCGACGCCGAGCGACAGCAGGGTGCTGACGCGGCCGTCCACCTCGATCCGCCCGCGGGTCGGCGGGAGGATGCCGGCGACGCTGCGCATGAGCGTCGACTTGCCGGCTCCGTTGGCGCCGACGACGCCCAGCACCTTGCCGTGCGGGACGCTGAACGACACGTCCTTGAGCGCCTCGACCTCCCGGATCACCCGCTCGCGGCGGCCAAGCCGCAGCAGCGTGCTCTTGAGCGTCGGCGCGCGCTCGAGCGACGTGCGGTAGGTCACCGACACGTTCTCGACCCGGATCCGCGGGCGCCTAGAGCCGGACAGCGAACTCACGCTCCCGGGAGATGAAGAACAGCGCGCCGACCACGAACAACGAAAATGCCCACGCGGCGCCGAGCGCCAGATCTGAGCCCGCGGGCGCCCGCCCGAAGTCGATCACGTCGCTCCACGCTGTCAGCAGCGCGGCGATCGGGTTCAGGATCAGCAGGAACTCGTAGCGATTCGGCACGCTCGCCGCGAAGTACAGGATCGGCGACGCGTACAGCCACATCCGCAGCGCGTAGCCGAGGAAGTTCTTGAGGTCGCGGAAGTAGACCTGGCCGGCGGCGACGAGCATCGAAAGGCCGGCGGTGAGGATCAGGAACAGCCCGAAGATCGGGAACAGCCACAGCAGGTGCGGCCCGAACGGCAGCGACGCGAGGATCGCGGCCGGGATGAAGATCACGACGGTCGGCAGGAACCGCTTGAACGCCACGATCACGGACGCCGTCGGTAGCAGGATGCGCGGGAACGCCGTATTGAGGATCAGGCGGCCGCCGCCGGTGACCGAGCGGACGGCCTGGCGGATCGCGTCGGTCACGAAGTGGAAGACGAACAGCGTCGCCATCAGGTGGGCGAAGAACGAGATCCCGCCGGTGCGGGCGCCGATGATGTCGACCAGCAGGAAGTACACGCACGCGAGCAGCAGCGGGTTGAGCACGAGCCAGAGCTGGCCGACGACCGTGTCGAAGTGCTGGGCGCGCAGGCTCGTCCGCGCCATCTCGAACGCGAACTCGCGCCGGCGCCACAGCTCGCGGACGTACGGCCGCAGCGGCGGCAGGCCGATCGAGTGCGGCTCGTAGACGTGCCGCACGGCATTGAACTCGTCCGTGTGCTCGGGCTCGGCGGCGGCGTTCGGATCGGTGACAGAGGCGGTCATTCGGCAGGGAGAGGCTAGCCGCTACAGCACCGGAGGCCGGCCGGCTCGTGTCATCCGCCACAGGGTCCGCGCCCGCAGCCGGCTGCGCTCGCCGCACGGGCCGCGCAGCCCGTCGCGATAGCCGCGCAGCGCGGCGCGGGCGCGCGGGCGTGAGCGCAGCACCGGCAGCGTGCGCAGGGCGAATCCCGTGACGTACAGCGCGCCGATCGGCAGCGGCAGGTGGCGGCGCGCGAGCCACACGCGGTTGCGCGCGCCGTAATACACCGAGGAGTCGTGCGGCGCCGTGGCGTAGGCGGGATGGAGCACCGCGATGTCGCCCGCGTAGTACACGCGCAGACCCGCGTCCATCACCCGCCACGCGAGGTCGACTCCCTCGTGCGCGCGATGGAACTCCTCCGGCCAGCCGCCGACCTGCTCGAACGCCGCGCGCCGGATCGCCACCGCGCCCTCCCACACGGCGGTCACCTCGCTCGAGCGCTCGCGATCGCCGACGCGCAGGCGCGGGACCCAGTCGCGCGGCGGCCGCCCGCCGTCGGCTGCGTCCACGCGCAGTTGCAGCATCCCGAGCCCCGGGTCGGCCGCGAACCGCTCGGCCACGCCCGCGAGCGCGTCCGGCGCCGCGAGCCGCGCGTCGTCGTCGAGGAAGAACAACAGATCGCCGGCGACGGCCGCGACACCGGCGTTGCGGCCCGCCGGGATCCCGCGGTCCTCCGCGAGCGCGACCGCGCGCACGCCGTCCGGCAGCCCGGTCGGTTGCCAGCCGTTGCCGACCACCGCCACGTCCAGCTCGACGCCCTGCTGGGCGGCGAGCGAGCTCAGCGCGGCCGCCAGCTGTGCCGGCCGCCGCCCCTGGGTCAGCACCACGCAGCCGATCATCGGAGCCGGTTGGAGGTGAGGATGGCGAGCAGGTGCCCGATCGCCGTGATCGCCCCCACCACCACCAAGGCCACCACCAGCGTGCGCGAGCCTGCCAGGTCGCCCCCGGCCGCGTCCACGATCGCCGCCGCGAGCGCCAGCAGTGTCGCCTCCATCGCCACGAAGGCGCGGTAGAACGGCAGCGCGCCGGCGGCGCGGCGGAGCCGCCGCAGCCCGCTCGCGCGCGGCGCCGCGACCGCGCGCGTGTCGCCGGCCGGTGGCAACCCGGACTCTGCGCGGGCGACCGTCACGAGCGCCGACTCGCCCTTGATCAGCAGCACCATGACCGCGATCAACAAGCCGAGCGCGGTGTAGGTGCCGAGCTCGTCCCAGCCGCCGTCGGCGCGCACGCCGAGTGCGATTGGAAGCGCCGCCTCGGTGAGCCAGTGGCCGATCCGATCCAGGTAGACGCCGACCGTCGACTTCTGCTGGATCCAGCGCGCGAGCTCCCCGTCCGAGCAGTCGAGCAGCAGCTGGAACTGGATCAGCAGGAAGGCGATGATCGCCCACAGCAGGCCCGGCCCGCTGAGCGCGGCGGCGGCCGCGAGCCCGTACCAGATCATCAGCCACGTGACGCCGTTCGGGCTGATCCCGGTACTCAGGAGCAGCCGCGTCAGGTACGGCGACAGCCGGCGCATGTACAGCCGGCCGGCCCAGTGCTCACCGCTGTTGCGCGCGAAGATCGACTCCGGCTGAGTCGCGGCGCGCAGCTCGGCGATCGACGGCGAGCTCACGGCTCACCGCCCGTAGGCGTCCAGGAAGCCGGCGACGGCGCGCCGCACGCCGGCCTCGTCGAGCGCGAGGTGCTCGAGGATCGTGAACCGGTCCGGGCGCGTATCCGGCGCCTGCGTGACGGCCTGCGCGAACTGCTCCTCGGTGAGCCCGAGGTCGGCCGGCGTACGCGGCAGGCCGTGGTGCGTCAGGCAGGCGTCGATCCCGCGTGCGAGGCCCTCGTCGCCGCGCAGGAACGACGTGAACAGGCTGGCGGCTCCCGCCAGCTCACCATGGTGCGCGGTGCCCGGGAACAGGTGGTCGATCGCGTGCAGGATCTCGTGGTCGCCGCCGCTGCACGGCCGGCTGCTGCCCGCCGTGGCCATCGCGAGGCCGGAGAGCACCAGCGCCTCCGCGAGCGCGATCAGGAAGTCGTCGTCCTCGATCCCGTCCCCGCGGTGCACGAGCGACGTCGCGGCGACGCGCGCGAACGTCACCGCCACGCCGTCGACCGCCTCGCCGCGGTGGCGCTCGGCGAGCCGCCAGTCGGCGATCGCCGACAGGTTGCTGACCGTATCGCCGATGCCGGAGCGCCGCATCGCCGGCTCGCTCCGGCGCACGTAGTCGAGGTCGACGACGACGGCGATGGGCATCTGCACGCCGTAGGAGGACTTGTGGCCGGCTTCGTCGCCCTCGAGCGAGGCGACCGGCGAGGCGATGCCGTCGTGCGCGAGGCTGGTGGCGACCGCGACCATCGGCAGGCCGGAGAGGCTGGCCGCGTACTTGGCGACGTCGAGCGTGCGGCCGCCGCCGATGCCGACAACGGCGTCGTAGAACCCGCCGCGCAGGCGCACGGCCAGGTCGGCGCCGGCGTGCACCGAGCCACCCTCGACGTCCCAGATGTCTGCGTTGGCGAGCTGCGGGCGCAGCGTCGCGGCGATCTCCTCGCCGAGCCCCGGGCCGACGACGACCGCGACGTGGCCGCCGCTGGAGATCCGGCGGTCGGCCAGCAGCGGGGCGAGCCCGGCCACCGCTCCCGGGCCGATGTCGATCGTGAGCGGCGTGCCGACCATGCGGGTCAGCAGCGGCACGCGACCTCCCGGGCTCGCGCCAGGTCGGCGTGGTCGTCGACTTCGACCCACTCGACGGTGCCGATGGGCGCGGTGCCGACGCGGCCGCCGCGGTCGGCGAACTCCTGGAAGCCGTCCTCGTAGTAGAGGCCCGGGTCGCGCCGCCACGTCGCCTCGAGCGCGTCGGCCAGCGCACCCGCGCCGGCCGGCTCGATCAGTGTCACGCCGATGTACTCGCCCTGCGCGGTCGTGGGGTCGAGTGCCTTGTTGATGCGATCGAGGAAGCCGTCGGTCGTCAGATGGACCTTCATCTCCTCCTCGCCGAGCGCCTTCTCGTCATCGACGGCGATCAGCAGGTCGGGGCCGCGGGCCGCGAGCAGGCGCTCCTCAACCGACGCGGGGTGCACCGTGTCGCCGTTCGCTAGCAGGACGCCCTCGGCGAACAGCTCGCGCGCGCACCACAGCGAGTAGGCGTTGTTCCACTCCAGCGCCTTCGGGTTGAACACCAGCTCGATCGCGAGCGAGTACCGCTGCTCCAGCTCCGGGACGCGCTCGGCGATGCGCTCGTGCGCGTGCCCGGTCACGATCACCGCTCGCTCGAGGCCGACGTGGCGGAAGTTGCCAAGCGCGACGTCGAGGATCGTGCGGTCGCCGTCGACGCCGAGCAGCGTCTTGGGAAGGTCCGCAGTGTCGTCGCCGAGGCGCTTGCCCGCGCCGGCCGCCAGAACCATCCCGATCACGCCTCGTCCTCCTCGTCGTCGGCCGCCGGCCCGAGCGGCAGCGGGTCGCGGATGTGGATCAGCCACGCGGCCGTGCATTCGCCGACGAACGCGGCGCCCAGGACCGCCGCGGCGACGAAGAAGCCCGCCGGCAGAGCGCCGGCCGCGAGCAGGACGAAGCCGGCGACGAGCCGGCCGTCCCAGCCGCCCGACAGGGCATTCACCCACGGCGCCGGCGTGGTGCCGAGGTGCACGAGACGGTAGTTGAGGTCGTAGTGCCGGAACGTCAGTGCCGCCAGCAGCGCGAAGGCGGCCGGATAGGCGTCCGGGCCCTCGAGCGCGGCGATCCAGATCAGCGCCGCGTACTCGGTCGCTCGTACGAGCGGCGGCTGCGCCCACCGGATCTTCTCGGCCCCACGGCGGCCGGATGACGCGCCCACGGTCAGCACGATCCACGCGAGCACCGCGGCGGCCGCCGGGCGCGACACGTCGCCGCCGGCGAACGCGGCGACCGCCAGCAGCGGCAGCAGCCCCGCGAGGATCAGCAGCACGGGCGGCACCGGCAGCGCCCGGCCGAGCGTCGCGCCGAGCGCGCGCGAGAGCGGCCCGTCGTCGCGGAAGAGGGTCACGCGATCGGTCATCGCAACGCTCGCAGCACTCGGCCGGCCTGGGCGTACGCGACCCCGATGGCGCCCCACACGAGCAGCGCGATGAACGTGACGCGCGGGGTGAACAGCGCGGCGGTGATCGAGATCACGGCGAACCGCTCTCCGATCGGGAACGTGATCATTCGCTTGACCCAGCGGACCGCGCGCACGCGGTCGAGCGCGCTCCAGCTGCCCAGGAGGCGCCGGGCGAGCGTGCGGTCAGCCGGCGCGGCCGGGGTCGCCGGCGGCTGGGTCGCGCGCCGCGCCGCGGCGGCGCTCGTGCTGTCGCGGGCCTGGTCGAGCGGCGGCTGCGGCGCGGTCCCGAGCAGGTCGTGCTGCGTCGCGCCATAGGAGAAGTCGCCCATGTGCCGGCAGGTCTGGAGGGTGATCGCGCAGCACGCGAGCAGCCACACCGGGTCGCCGGCGCGGCTCGCGCCGATCGCCAGGCCGGCGAACGCGAGGTACTCCTTCCCGCGATCGAACACCGAGTCCAGCCACGCGCCGAACTTCGAGAACTGGCGCGTGTAGCGCGCGAGCTGCCCGTCGACGCAGTCGGTCGTGAACGCGATCTGCAGCATCACGGCTCCGGCGACGAGACCCCAGCGCTCGCCGGTCGCGAAGCCCGCCGCTGCCAGCACTCCCATGACCATCGACACGGTCGTCACCTGGTTGGGCGTGAAGCCGCGGCGCGCTGCCCAGCGCGCGATGTACTTCGAATACGGGCTGACGAAGTGGGTGGTGAAGAACCCGTCGGCCGACTTGACGGCCGAGTCGAGCAACAGCTGGTCCTCGTCGCATGCGGCGAGCCTCTCGGCACCTTCGGCGGCGGCCTCGGGCGTGAACGGGCGCGCCCAGAACAGGCGCCGCAGGTTCATGGTGCCGATCTGCGCGCCGCCGCGGACGAGGCCGAGCAGGGAGAGCGCGACGGCGTCCTCGCGCGCCGCAGCGAGCCGGTTGCGCAGCCAGGTCTCGTCGTCGTCGGAGAGGACGACCTCGATGCCGGCCGGCTCGGCCGGCTCGTCGTCGGCGTCGTCCGGGCCCGTGTGGTCGTCGCCAGCGGGCTCGTCGTCGCCGTCGGCGCCGGTTGTGCGGGCGAGCGTGAGCCGCCACGCCTGCGCCTTGCGCTCGAGCTCCTCCTCCCACGACGGCGGCGGAGCCCCGACCAGCGCGGCGAGCCGGTCGGCGGTCGAGGCGAGCGTCTCGAGGTCGCTGGGAGTCGTCCTGAGCACCCCCAGGAACGTCCCGTTCGCCTTCCCGACCGCGTGGTACGCCGACGCGGCGCTGACCATCTTGCCGCGACGCGCCTGGACGCGGAACGCGATCCGGCGGCGCTTGCCGCCCGCGAGGATCGCCGAGCTCGTGCGCGGGTCGACGATCAGGCCTCGGAGCGCCTCGCCGTGCACGACGATGTCGCCGTACATCACGACCATCGACTGGTCGGTGGCGGCGGCGAGTGCGCCGATCGCGCGCATGTCGTCGGCCGTCGAGGCCGAGGCGCGCACGTCGACGTCGCCTCCGACGATGTCACGCACAGAGGCCTCCCAGGCGGGTCGGGTGAGCACGATCGTCGTCCGCACGCCGAGCCCGGCGAGCTGGCCGGTCAACCGGCCGAGGATCGTCTCGGCACCGAGCGGCAGGAGCGCGGCAGGCCCACCGCTGGTCGCCGGCGCCGTCGCGACGACCAGGGCGGTGAGGGTCGCCGAGCCTCCGCGGACGGCTGACCCGTTCGCGATCGTCGGGTCCGTCCGGACCGCTCGTGTGTCACGCAACCCGCTCGTCAAGGCCGTCGGAGGGTAGATGATCGACCATCCGCTGAAGCAAGGGTGCGACCACGGCGACGTCGAAGTCGCGCGCCCGCCGCAGCGCGGCCTCGGCGTACTTGCGGCGGCGCTCCGGATGCTCGATCAGCTCGGTGATCGCGGCCGCCAGCGCATCGACGTCCTCCGGCGCCACGAGGATCCCGTTCTCCCCGCTCGTGATGATGTCGGCGGGGCCGTTCGGGCAGTCGAAGCTGACCACGCCGAGCCCGCGGCTCATGGCCTCGGCGATCACCATGCCGAAGCCCTCGAAGCGTGAGCTGAGGGCGAAGATCGAGGCGTCCGCCATCGCCTCGCCGAGGTGGCGGCTGCGGCCCATCAGCGCGACCTGCTCGCCGAGCCCGAGCGCGTCGATCTGTCCCTGCAGCCGGTCGCTTTCCGGTCCTGAGCCGTAGATCCGCAGCCGCCAGTCCGGATGCGCGCGGGCCACGATCGCGAACGCGGCGATCAGCAGGTCGAAGCCCTTCTGCGTGTTCAGCCGGCCGGCCGCCACCACCAGCTTCGCCTCCTGACCGGAGACGGGCACGTCGCCCGGCGCGAGCGGGTTGGGGATGCGCTCGACGTGCGTCGGGGCGCCGGCCAACAGCGCGCGGTAGTCGCGCTCGTCGTCGGCCGTCAGCACGGTGAGCGCGTTCAGGCGCCGATAGTGGCGGCGGATGTCGGCGGCCAGGCGGGGCCGGTGGGCGGCGAAGTGCAGGTGCTCCTGGCCGACGGTGACCACGCCGGGCGGAGCGAGCCGAGCGGCCAGGAGGTTGAAGGCCGGCCGGGTGGTGACCAGCGTGCCGCCGTCGAGCGAGCGCAGCCAGCGCAGCAGCGCGACGTCGGTCCGCAGGCTGCACCACGGGTACGCATAGTCCTCCGGGTGCACGAGCACGCTCGGCAGCCGCGAGAGCAGGCTGCCGGGGCGGCGGCGGTCGTCGAGCGCCGTCACGCGCAGGCCGGGCGCGAAGTCGAAGAACGGGTCGTCGCGCCGCCGGACGACGCTCACCACCTCGCCGTCCAGGTGCCCGGCCACGGTGAGCGTCGCGCGGATCGTCCCGCCCATGCCCCACGCATGGAGGAGCAGGAACCGCATCGGTCCCCCGGTGCCGGTCGCGCGCCGGTGCGGGAGCGCGGAAAGCAGCGCCACGACGCCACGGTGCGCGGCGACGGCGAGCGGCCCCAGCAGCCGGCGTCGCAGCGTCTCGCGCGCCATGGCGTCAGCCGTCCGGCTGCTCGAGCGTGGCGGCCACCCGCCGCCAGCGGTCGCGCTCGGGCGTGAGCACCGACTGCCACGGCTTCACGCGGTCGGCCCAGTGGATCAGCCCGTCGCCGCGATGCGGCATCTGCGTCGGCACGGTCGCCCACCGCTCCGGCACCGTCGCGCGGTCAGGCCCGGTGAGGTAGTGCAGCACCTCCAGGCCATTGAGCCCGAACTCCTCCACCAGCGGCAGCGCCTGTCCGCTGAACCCGTCCGCGCGCATGCGCGCGAGGTCGAGCACCATCACATCGTCGGTGAACGCGTCGAAGTCGAACGCGTGCCGGGCGTGCGCCGTCCGCCGCAGAGTCGCGGCCGCTTGCGTCCGGCGCGTGAGCCGGGCCGCGGCGGCGTGGATCATGCCGAAGCCGCTCGCGCCGGTGCCTCCGGGCCGGGTCGGCGCCGCCAGCGCGTGGCCGCCGAGGTCGAGGTCGGCCAGCTTGGCGATGTCGGCGGTCGCGACCGCGGGGACGGGCAGCAGCACGAGCCGGTCGACGTCCGGCAGCAGGTCGGCCAGCAGCAGCCGCACGATGTCCGCAGGGCTGGGCTGCTTGGCCGCGGGCGTGCGCAGGTCGCGGCCGAGCCCGCGCAGCGGCATCCAGCTGAATGTCACCTGCGGGAACTGGTCGGCGAGCCGCTGTACGTCCACGTCGGCGTTCGGCATCGCCAGCCCCCACACGTGCAGCGGCCGCGAGGCGTGCTCGAGCAGCGACGCGATCAGCACGGCCAGCTGGCGCTCTCCGCGCTTGCGCACGAGCACGCCACAGTGCACCTCCTCGCCGGCCGGCGCGGGCGCCGTGCGCTCGTGCGTGACGGTCGCCGCCTGCACGCTTTCCACCTGGCCGGCGATGTCGGCGGCAACCGGCTTCAGCCGCACGGCCGCCATCCGGCGCTCCTCGGCCGCCGCGACGTCGGCGGCCGTGATGTCGCGCCAGAGCGCGTACACGTCCTCCTCCGGGCGGCCCGTCAGGATCGCGCTGAAGACCTGGTCGAGCTTGTCGGAGAGGCCGGCGCGGATCGCGCCGAACGCCTTGTCGTCGATCCCGAGCAGCCCGTCGAAGCGCACATCGGACGGGTTCTTGGGACGGAAGTCGACCTTCATGCCCAGCGACCGCACCGGCAGGTAGCAGTGCAGCCGCGAGGTGACGACGGCCGAGTGTTTGCCGCGGTAGGTCTCCAGCAGGTCGACCGCGGCGTAGACGTTCTCGACGAACGACCGCCGCCGGACCGCGCCGGAGCTGTGCTTGTACGTCGTCGCGCCTTCGGGCACGTCCTCGGGCGCCGCATCGACGTACGCGACGGGCGCGTCGGCGGGCGGCGGCTCGGCGAGGTCGGGGAACACGGCGTTGATCGTGGTCGTCAGGCAGCCAGAGAAGAACGCCGGCACGCCGAGCGACAGCAGCAGGTAGACCGTCGTCCAGTCGCGGCAGCCGACCGGGCCGTAGCGCTTGAGGTACTCGACCGCGTCCGGCGTCAGCAGCTCGCGCTTGTTGCAGTGGAAGGAAATGAAGATCGGCCGCAGGTTGTGGTGCAGCGGGAAGCCGTGGCGCATGCTGAAGAGCGCGTGCATGTACCAGCCGAAGCACAGGACCCACGTGTCCTCCGGGATCGCCTCGTACATCGACGCGTCGCGGTGGATGGTCATGACCTCGAGGTCCGCGTCGACGTCGTCGCTGCGCAGCTCGGGGCGCGTGCGGTCGCCGAGTTGGTCGAGCAGGCCGACCAGGTCCTCGCGTCCGTGGAGCCGCACGCCGCGGTGGCGCACGAGGTGACCGAGCGAGGCGATGCTCTGGACGTGATCGCCGATGTTGGCTGATGCGCGGTTCGCGCCCGGGTGGCCGTAGTCGACGACCGCGAAAGTGCGGCGGCCGCCGGGGCTCGGCGCGGTCGGCGACCCGGCGTCGGCGGCGATCCACGGCCGCATCCAGTCGCGGTGCGCCGCGGCCGAGGTCCACACGGGCGAGTCCTCGCGCGCGTGCCGCTCGAACACCTCGAAGACCGCCCGCGCGACGTCCTGGGCGCCGTAGCCGAACACCGGCGCGAGCGCGTCGAACCAGCTCTTCGCCGTGACGTCCGGGGGATCGTCGGCCGCCAGCTGCCGAATCTCGGCCAGCGTCTCCTCAGGCGCCAGGCGGAGCCCGCTGCGGACGTACTCCGCCATCGCGAGCGTCGACCACAGCCCGCGCGGAACGCCTTCGAACTCCTCGCGGGTCAGCTCGAGATACCCCTGGCGGGAGGCGACGATCGCGCCCGCGAGGTGGCCGAGCGCACGGGTCTCCGGATGCGCACGCAGCGACTCCGCGAGCGCGCGCGCGGTGTCGTGCTCGTCGGCCCGGATCAGCGCCCGGACTTGAGAGATGATCGCGTGGTCGAGCGCGCGGCCGCGCTCGAGCGCGCGGACGAGCGTCTCGCGCGGCGGTGCGTCGTCGGCGGCCTCGGGCACCGGCGGCGGGGTCACGGCGGCCGGCGGCTCGACGGCGGCCCGGCGCATCCGTCCGAGCACCCGTCCCCGGTATCGCCGGACGAGGCGGCGCGCGGAGCTCATGACTCGCGGACGACGTGGAGCCGCGAGTGCCGTTCGAGCCGGAATCCATCGCGCCCGGAGAAGTACTCGTCGACAGCGGCGCGGCAGCCCGACCACTGGTAGTAGTCGTCGAGCACGATCCGCCCGCCCGCGACCAGCAGCGGCGCGATCCGCGTCAGGCAGGTCATCGTCGACTCGTACCAGTCGCCGTCGAGGTGGGCGATCGCGACCGGCTCGTCGAGCTCGATCGTGTCCTCGAACAGGCCGCGGATCAGCTCGACGCGGTGCTTGCCGATCGGGACGCCGAGCCGGGTGAACGAATCGGTGACCTCCTGGTAGAGGTCGTCGCGGTAGCCGTAGTACGTCTCGCCGCCGACGCCGCGCGCCTCGCCGCCCGTGATCTTCTCGTAACGGGCGTGGACGTCCGGGCCGTCCTGCTCGGTCGGCGGCGGGATCATCCCGAACACGTCGTACACCTTCATCGGCCGGTCGGGCGCCTTCGCGGCGGCCATCACGATCGCCGAGCCGCCGCGCGCGGCACCCGCCTCGATCACGAGCCCGGCCAGCCCGTCGCTCTCGGCGTCGAGCACGGCCGACGCCAGCTCGCGCAGGTTGGTCACCTTCAGGAAGGTCAGGTGCTCCTTCCGCGCGGTCGCGATCGTCTCCTCCACCGCCGGGGGCAGCGGATTCGCGGTCTCGGCGAGCTGCGCGCGCGCCTCGCGCAGCGCCTTGCGGGTCGATCGGAGCTGGCGCTTGGTCTCCTGCAGCTCGGCGGCGAGCCCGGGGTTGGCCCAGCGCCCGATCCGCCGCCTGACGCGGCTTGCTGTTCTCCTGAGTGCGCTCATCGACCGGCGGCGCAGTCTAGACGCGCCCGGCGAGCCGCCGGAACCGGCGGCGCAGCACCGAGCGGCAGCCGCCGCCATGCCCTGCGCACGGCGGTGGGCGGAGGGGCGGGCGGCTTTGGCGCGGGCTCGACCACCGGGGCGAGCTGCATCTTGCCCGGGTGGTAGAAGCGCTCGGCGATCGGCGGCTCGGTCTCGGCGCGCAGCTCGAGGTCTGCGAACGCGTCGATCCGTGCGTCGACGTCGGTGCCGCGGACGAGCAGCCCGCCGTCGCGCGCGAGCGGCTCCAGCACCGCCGGGTCGTCCATCGAGTAGCCGAGGAACTCGGCCAGCCGCCCGAGCCGCTTCTTCAGCACCGGCCGGTTGTCGGCGGCCATCACGCGGTGCCACTTGTCGATCCGCGAGACGTCGATCGGGTCGTCGATCCGGTTCTTGCCCTCCACCGTCGAGCCGGCCGCCGCGGCCGACCTGCACGCTGCTGTGGTCGAGCACGCTGTCGCACCACGGCTCGCCGAGCCAGTCGAGCAGCTCGCGCAGCACCGGCTCCGGGCGCAGGACGAGCTCCTCGTAGCGGACGAGCACGAACCGGTCGCCGTAGCGCGCCGCCTGGCGGACGATCTCGCGGTCGTACTTGCCGACGTGCCTGGTCGCGCGGTTGAACGAGTGGCCGAAGCGGCCCATGTTCGAGCCGACGCTGCCGCCGGGGTGGCGGATCGTCCCGATGAACACCGCGTCCGGGAACAGCCGCGCCATGGCGTCGATATGCCAGGTGTGCAGCGGCGTCTTGTCGCCCCAGCGGTGCTTGCCGTGCGTGTCTGCATAGCGGCGGAAGATGCGCTCGTAGAAGCGCGGCGAGCTCCTGGTCGAGCTCCTCGCGGCTCCAGCCCATCCGCCGCGCCCAGTTGCGGCCGGACCATTTGAGCG
This sequence comes from uncultured Solirubrobacteraceae bacterium, assembly GCA_963792385.1. Lineage (GTDB taxonomy): Bacteria > Actinomycetota > Thermoleophilia > Solirubrobacterales > Solirubrobacteraceae > DASSUW01. Next base: position 379,897 of record CAWBVZ010000012.1, read on the forward strand.
GGACGAACTGGTGCGCGTTGTACGCGCGCATGAAGCCGGTCTCCATGCGGGATCGCGATCCGATCATGGCTATCGAGGATCAGCCGCAGCAGCGTCGAGCCGGAGCCCATGGCGCTGACGATGAAGATGGGGCCGTTCGGCTCAGTGGGAATGGCGCGGCGAGTCTAGAGACCGGCCGCTAGGGTGATGCCGCTGACCATCCGCTTCCTCATCATGAACGCCTTCGCGGTCGGCGGAACGATCCGGACGACGTTCACGACCGCCGGCGAGCTGGCCAAGCGCCACGACGTCGAGATCGTGAGCGTGTTCCGGCGGCGCGACGACACGGCACTGCCGCTCCCGGAGGGGGTGCGGCTGCGGTCGCTCACCGACCTGCGGAAGGACACGCTCGAACACGCCCCGGCGCCGCGCCGCTGGGCGGCGGAGCAGCGCACCCGGCTGATGTCCTCGCACGACTTCCGCCATCCGAACTTCAACCTGCTGACGGACGCGAACCTGTTCCGCTACATCGCCTCCGTGCGCGACGGCGTGCTGATCGGGACGCGGCCGTCGATCAACCTCGCCGTCGCTCACCTGACCGCGCCGTCGGTCGTGCGGATCGGGCAGGACCACATGAACCTGGCGACCTATCGCGACGGGCTGCGGGCGCAGCTGAAGGCGGTCTACCCGCGGCTCGATCTCGTGTCGACGCTCACCGAGGGCGACGCCGAGGACTACCGCAGGTTGCTGCGCGGCAAGACGCGGGTCGAGTGCATGCCGAACGGCGTGGCCGACACCGCCGGGCTGCGCGCGCGCGCTCGACAACAAGGTGGTGATCGCCGCCGGGCGGGTCACGCCGCAGAAGGGGTTCGACCGCTTGCTGCCGGTGTGGGCGAAGGTCGTCGAGGACCACCCGGACTGGGAGCTGCGGATCTTCGGCGAGGGCGTCTCGGCGCCGAAGCTGCGCAAGCAGATCGAGGAGCTGGGGATCGGCTCGCAGCGCGCGGCTGATGGGCTTCACGCCGCGGTTGAACGAGGAGCTCGCGCAGTCGTCGCTGTACGTCATGAGCTCGCGCCGCGAGGGATTCCCGATGGTGCTGCTGGAGGCGATGGGCATCGGGCTGCCGGTCGTGAGCTTCGACTGCCCGACCGGCCCGCGCGACATCGTCCGCGAGGGCGTCGACGGCCACGTCGTGCCGGACGGCGACGAGCGACGCGCTGGCGGCCGCGATGAGCGGGCTGATGGACGGACGAGGCGCGCCGCAAGGCGTACGGCGCCGCCGCCCTCGAGGGCGCCGCGCGCTACGACATCGCGACCATCGCCGCGCCGCTGGGAGGCGCTGTTCGAGGAGCTCGCGGCCGCCAAGGAGCCAGGGGGCAGCACGGTGATGGGGCCGGTGGTCTCGCTGCTCAAGCAGAAGGCCGCCGTGCGACTGCGGCGGGCACGTCGTCGATCACAAGGCAGTCGATCCCGGCCTCGATGAGCGCGTCCTGCTCGTCGGCCTCCGGGCACCACGCCGCCACCTCCAGCCCTGCCTGGTGCGCCACGCGCACGCACGCCGCGGTGTCGCGCTCGATGAACGAGTCCACGTGGGCGGCGACGACCGCGACACCGAGGTGGGCGCCGGCGGTGATCGCCTTGCGCAGCGGGAAGCGGATCCAGGTCAAGAGGCCGAGCGGCAAGGCAGGCGCGCGCTCGCGCACGATCAGCAATGCGGCCGGGTCGAAGCTGGACACGAGCAGCTGCCGCCGCGTCTGCTCGCCGCGCAAGAGGTCGGCGACGAGCGCCGCCGGTCGTTCGCTCGCGCGGGCGCAGCGCATCCTCCAGCGACGTCTTCACGTCGACGTCGACCGCGACCTCAGGCGGCAGGTCCTCGAGCAGGTCGGCCACGCGCATGATCCCGGCCTCGTCCGTCTCCGCTGCCGTCAGCTCGACGATGAAGCGCCCGTCCGCGGTGACCGGGTCGTGACGCGCCACGAGCACGTCGTCGGCCGTGATCCGCGCGTCGACCTCGACCCAGCGCAGCCCGCACGCGACCGCCGCCCGGAACGACGCGAGCGTGTTCTCGCCATCCCCGCGGCCGCTGCCGCGGTGGCCGCACAGCACCGGGGTGTCGGCGAAGACGGTCACAACGGGGCGCCAGCATGCCACGGCTGACCGTCGTGACCGTGGCCGGCGGCGCGACGGAGGCGTACGCCGCGCCCGAGGTCGAGCTGTTGACGCTCGACGACTCGTCGGCAGAGGCGCTCAACAGTGCGCTCGACCGCGCCGCGGGCGACTACGTCTGGTTCGTCGAGCCCCAGGACGTGCTGCTGCCGGGCGGCCTCGCGCACGTCCTCGAACGGCTGGAGGCGGAGGCGCCCGACGTCCTGTTCGTCCACCACACGAGGGTCGACGCGCGCGGCCGGGTCCACGAAGGCAGCGGTCGCGGGCCATCGCACGCCTGGAGCAAGCTGCTGCGGCGTGACCATCTACGCGCGCTCGCCGTTCGCTTCGCCCCCGGCGCGCACGGCGAGCTGCCGGTGACGTGGCCCGCGATGCTGGCCGCCGAAAAGGTCGCGCCGGCACCGCACGCGGGCTACGTGCACATCCGGCCGGACGGCGGCGACGGCTCGCCCTTCGACGTGTTCGCCGCGTATGACGCCGTGTTCGCCGCTGTGCCGAAGGAACGCTCGGCCGAGGTGGCGTCGGCGATGCGCAAGCACCAGCTCACGCTCCTCAAGCGCGTATCCGAGCGCGACCGGCGCGAGTTCTTCCGGCAGATGTCGACGAGCTGGCGTCGCCACGGCGGCGGCGATGAGCCGGCTGCCGCCGGCCGGCTCGGCGGCCTGCGGCGCGCGCTTGTGGAGCGGGACGCGTACCGCCCGTTCCGGCTCGTCGAGCGCGCGAGCCGGGCGCCGCGGCCGCGCGTTGCCATCGGACGATGGCGCCGCCGCGTCCGCGAACAGCGGCTCGACCGGCACTACCAGTCGCGGTTGCGTGAACCCGTCGATCCCAAGCTCGCCGTCTTCGCCGCCTACTGGTTCCGCGGCTACTCCTGCAACCCGCGCGCGATCTACGAGAAGGCGCGCGAGCTCGTGCCTGACATGCGCGGCGTCTGGGTCGTCAAGCCCGGCGCGGCCGGCGCTCTCCCGCCCGGCGTCGAGCACGTGCATCGCCGACACGCCCGAGTACTTCGACGTGGTCGCGCGTGCGTCGGTACTTCGTCAACAACGTCAACTTCCCGAACCACCTCGTCAAGCGCGAGGGGACGATCCATGTCATGACCCATCACGGCACTCCGCTCAAGCGGATGGGGCTGGACCTGCGCGAGACGCCGATCGCCGGGCGGCGGATGAACTTCGAGGCGCTGCAGCGGCGGGTCGACCGGTGGGACTACAGCGTCTCCCAGAACGCGTTCTCGACGGAGATCTGGGAGCGCGTCTACCCGGGGACGTACGAGTCGCTCGAGGTCGGCTATCCGCGCAACGACGCGCTCGCCACCGCCACCGAGGAGGACGTGCAGCGCGTGCGCGGCGAGCTCGGCATCGCGCCCGGCCAGACCGCCGTCCTGTACACGCCGACGCACCGCGAGTACCAGAGCGGATTACGTGCCCGTGCTCGACCTCGCGCAGCTCGCCGACGCGCTCGGCCCCGACCACGTGGTGCTGGCCCGGCTGCACTACTTCTACGATGCCGACCCGCACCTGCGCGAGCTCCACGGCTCAGGCAGGATCCGCGACGTCGCCTCGCATCCCTCCATCGAGGAGCTGTGCGTGGCGGCCGACGTGCTGGTGACCGACTACTCCTCGCTCATGTTCGACTACGCCGTCCTCGACCGCCCGATCGTCATCCACGCCCCCGACTGGGAGGTCTACCGCGCGATGCGCGGGACGTACTTCGACCTGATGGCCGAGCCGCCGGGCGTGGTCGCGCGCACCGAGGACGAGCTGGTCGACGCGCTGCGCTCGCGCTCGGCGTGGGGCGAGGAGGCGACCCGTCTGCGCGCCGCGTTCCGCGCGCGCTTCTGCTCGCTCGACGACGGGCGCGCGGCCGAGCGCGTGGTCCGGCGAGTGTGGCCGCAGCGATGAGCCGGCTGATCCTCGTCGTCGGCGTCGGCCGCAGCGGCACGAGCCTGCTGTCCGGGATGCTCGGGCAGCTCGGCTTCCACATCCCGCAGCCCGAGGTCAAGGCCGACGACACCAACCCGCGCGGGTTCGGCGAGCCGCGCTGGGTCGTCGACTTCCACACCCGCCTGCTGCGCGAGCTGCGCGTGACGCTCAACGACGCGCGTCCCGCGGCGTGGGAGAGCACCGCCGCCACCGCCGACGACGCCGCCGTCTACGGCGAGCTGAGCCGGTGGCTGGGCGGCCAGCTCGCCGAGGCGGACGCGCTCGTGGTCAAGGACCCGCGGACCGTCTGGTTCCTCGATCTGTGGATGCGCAGCGCCGCCGAGCACGGGATCGAGACGTCGTTCGTGACGATGCTCCGGCACCCGGCGGAGATCGTCGCGAGCGCGCGCAAGTCGTACGGCCCGGGGCTGACCACGGCGGGCCGCGCCGCCGCCTGGATCAACGTGATGCTGCAGACCGAGCACGCCACGCGCGGCGCGCCGCGCGCGTTCGTGGGCTACGAGGACCTGCTCGCCGACTGGGTGCCCGAGATCCGCCGGATCGGCACGCTGCTCGGCTCGGCTCCGCTCGCAGGGCTGGACCGGGAAACCCATCCGGAGGTCGACGCGTTCGTCGACCCGACGCTGCACCGCAACCGCGTCGGCTGGGACGAGCTCGACGTGCCGGCCCGCGTGCGCGACCTGGCCGACGACGTCTGGGCCCAGGTCCAGCCGCTCGCCCTGCCGGATGGCGACACGCCGGCGGCGGCGCCGGCGCTCGACCAGGCGCGCGCGGCCTACGGCGCGCTCTACGCGGAGGCGGAGGCGATCGCGCAGTCGTCGGTGATGGCGGGGCGGATCCGGCCGAAGGCGAAGCGCGCGTGCCGCGGCCGCCGCGCCCGCGTCGCTGCGCGTGCGGCTCGCTCGCCGCGTGCCGGTCCGCTACCGGCGGCGGCTGCGCCGGGCGCTCGGGTCAGTGCGCCGGCGTTCGTAGGATGGCCGCCGTGCCGAAGATCAGCGTCGTCGTCCCCGTCTACAACGTCGAGGAGTTCCTCGAGCCGTGCCTGGACTCGCTCGTCGCGCAGACGGTCGACGACTTCGAGGTCGTGCTCGTCGACGACGGCTCGACCGACGGCAGCGTCGCGATCGCCGAGCGCGTACGCAGGCCGCGACGCGCGCTTCCGGATCGTCAGCCAGGAGAACGGCGGCCTCAGCAAGGCGCGCAACACCGGCATGGACGTCGCCGAGGGCGAGTACCTCGCGTTCCTCGACAGCGACGACATGCTCCCGCCGAACGCCTACGAGCTGCTGCTCGGCGCGCTCGAGAAGACCGGCTCGGACTTCGCGACCGGCAACGTGCACCGGCTCGACCCGCTTCGGCACGACGCAGTCGCCGTTCCTCGCCCGCGCGTTCGCCGAGACGCGGATGAAGACCCACGTCACGAAGTACCGGCCGCTGATCGCCGACCGGACGGCCTGGAACAAGCTCTGGCGGCGGTCGTTCTGGGACCGCCACGGCTTCCGCTTCCCGGAGGGCCGGCTGTTCGAGGACTCGCCGGTCACCGTGCCGGCGCACTTCCTGGCGTCCTCGGTCGACGTGATCGCCGACCCGGTCTACCACTGGCGGATCCGCGAGGACGGCGAGCTCTCGATCACGCAGCGGCGGCTCGATCCGCGCTCGCTGCGCGACCGGATGACCGCGATCGAGGAGGTCAGCGAGCGGCTCGCCGCGGACGGACCGCGCGGATCCAAGCGCTGGTACGACGAGAGCGTCGTCGCCGACGACCTGCGCTACTACGTCAACGCGCTGGAGGGCGCGGACGACGACTACATGCGCGCTCTTCCTGGAGCGCGTGAACGCGTTCCTGGATCGGCGCGAGCGACCGCATCTACAAGCCGCTGCCGGCGATCGAGCGGCTCAAGTGGCACCTCGTCCGCCGCCGGGCCGTGCCCGAGCTGCTGGAGGTCCTGCGCTTCCAGAAGCAGGACATCGGGCGCACGCCGCCGCGTGCGGGTGCGCGGCACGTGGTACGGCGACTATCCGTTCCGCACCGACAGCCGGCTGAAGATCCCCCGCTCGGTCTACCGGCTCAAGGGCACGCACGAGCTGTGGGCGCGGGCCGGCCTCGACGGCCTGCGCGCCGTGGACGGCAAGCTCGAGCTGCGCGGGCACGCGTACATCACCGGCATCGGCCCGTCGTCCGAGGACGGCCAGAAGGTCGAGCCTGTCGGTCCTGCGTCCGGGGCGGCTGCGGCGCGTCCGGCTGCGGCTCACGGCCGTCAAGCTGCCCACCAGGACGACGCACCGGCCCGACGTCGCGGCCAACGCCCGCCAGGCGCTGTGCGACCTCTCGTGGTGCGGGTTCGAGGCGACGCTCGACCCGGGCGAGCTGCGCCGGCTCGGCCGCAAGGCGGACGGCAAGTGGGAGCTGTACGTCACCGTGCAGGCGGGCGGGGTCCGGCGCCGCCGCTCGCGGTTCACCGTCGACGCCCCGTGGCCGGTCCGCAGCGCGCAGGTGGGAGGCCTCCGCGCGTCGGTGTCCGAGGACGGCGACGTGACGGTCGACGTGCGCAAGAAGCGCAAGGCCCCGCCGCCGGTCTCGCCCCCCGTCGTGACCGGCGCGCGCTGGACGGAGGAGGGGACGCTCGAGCTGAGCGGTGAGCTGCCGGCCGGCAGCGAGGCGGGCGAGCTCGTCCTCGCCGAGGAGGTGAACGGCTACCGGCACGCGTTCGCGCTCCACGCCGCCGATGGCGGCTTCACGGCGACGCTCACCCCGGCGCGGATCGAGACGCTCGGCGGGCCGCTGCCGTTGCCGCAGGCGGAGTGGCTGCTGTTCGCCGGCAACACGCCCGTGGCGGTGGCGGCGGAGCTGCGCGACGCGCTCCCGCTCACGACGGTCGTCGACCACAAGCCGTTCGCGTTCGGCGTCGCGCCGGACGATCAGGCCGCGCTCGTCGTCCGTCAGGACCTCGACGAGGACGAGCGCGGGGGCTACAACCAGCGCCGCCTGCGCGAGGTCACCTACACCGCCGGCCGCGGCGAGCCGCTGCGCGACGCGGTCGTCTACAACAGCTTCCTCGGCCGCCAGTACTCCGACAGCCCGCGGGCGATCCACGAGGAGCTCGTGCGCCGCGCCGCGCCGCTCGAGCACCTGTGGGTCGTGCGCGACGGGCGCTGTCGCGTGCCCGAGACCGCGCCGCGTCCTGCGCGAGGGCAGCCGCGAGTACCACGAGGCGATGGCGCAGGCCCGCTACGTCGTCGCGAACGATCACTTCCCGGACTGGTTCGTCCGCCGCGCCCGACCAGCTGTGCCTGCAGACCTGGCACGGCACGCCGCTGAAGCGGCTCGGCTTCGACGTCTCGGACATGCGCAAGACCGTGCGCCGCTTCCAGCGCCGGCTGGGAGCAGCAGGTCGCGAACTGGCAGTACGTGCTGTCGCCGAACCGCTTCGCGACGCCGATCCTGCGCCAGGCGTACGCGATCGAGGGCGAGATGCTCGAGACCGGCTACCCGCGCGTCGACGCGCTCGCCCGGGCCGACCGCGACGAGGCCGGCCGCCGGCTGCGGCAGCGGCTCGACATCCCGGACGGCGCGCGGGTCGTGCTGTACGCGCCGACGTATCGCGACCAGGTGGTCGACCGCCGCGGCCGCTTCCGGCTCGACCTCCAGCTCGACCTCGAGCGGCTGCGAGCAGCGGTCGGCGACGACACCGTGATCCTGTTCCGCAAGCACCACTACGTCGTCGACGCCGTGCCCGCGACCGCGGACGGCTTCGTCCGCGACGTCTCGAGCTTCCCGGACGGCACCGAGCTGATGCTGGCCGCCGACGTGCTGATCACGGACTACTCGTCGATGATGGTCGACTTCGCCAACACCGGGCGGCCGATGCTGTTCTACACGTACGACCTCGACGCCTACGGGGACGAGATCCGCGGCTTCTACCTCGACTTCGTCGAGACCGTCCCCGGCCCGCTGCTGCGCACGACCGACGAGGTCGCCGACGCGCTGCGCGACCTCGACGCCGTGCAGGCGGCGTATGCCGAGCGGTACGCGGCCTTCCGCGCGACGTTCTGCGAGCTCGACGACGGGCGCGCCGCCGAGCGGGTCGTCGATCGGCTGTTCTGAACGTCAACTGCGCTGGGTGGGGAAGTGGGTCCCCGCCGAACCCTCTCCCTCAATGCCGCAGTTGACGTTGCCGGGGGCGGAGTTCCGCCCGTAGTAGCGAACCTCCCGACGATGGGCCGTGTTCCACTGAAGATGCGCCGATTGCTCTGCACCGTGCTCGCGCTCGCCTTCACGGCGGGGCTGGCAGGCGACGCCGCGGCCCGCTCCGGCTCGTGCCTGGTCCCCGGCAACAAGACGCCGTGCAAGGTGTGGAGCGGGCGCGTGGTGGCGGTCGACGACGGCGACACGATCCTCGTGGATGTCTCCGGCGACGAGACGCGCGCGCGGATCCGCGTGCGGCTGACCGGCATCCAGGCGATGGAGAGTGGGCAGTGCCACGCGCCGCAGGCGACGGCCCGGCTCAAGCAGCTGCTGCGGCGGGGCGGCAACAAGGTCCGGCTGGCCGCGCTCGACCCGTCGAGCGCGTCCCAGGGGCGCTGGCGCCGCGCCGTCGCGGTCAGGTTCGGCGGCCGCTGGCGCGACGTCTCCCGCATCCTCGTCTCGGAGGGCCACGCCCTGTCGCTGCCGAACTCGGCCGAGTACGTGTGGAACGCCGAGTACAGCCGGCTCGCGGACCAGGCCGCCGCGAAGGGCCGCGAACCTGTGGAGCCCAACGTTCTGCGGCGCCGGCCCGAGCGATGCCTCACCGCTCAACGTCACGGTCAACTCGGACGCCGATGGCACCGACGGCGACAACGTCAACGGCGAGTGGGTCCGGATCCGCAACCTCGATCCCGTCAACGACGTCCACCTCGGCGGCTGGTGGGTGCGCGACTCCGCCCTGCACCGGTACACGTTCCCGGACTACACGACGATCGCGCCGAACGACAGCCTCACCGTCTACGTCGGCTCCGGCACCAGCACATGGACGGACTTCTACTGGCGCTCACGCAAGCCGATCTTCGACAACATCGCCGGCCACGACATGGGCGACGGGGCGTACCTGTTCGACATGCAGGGCGATCTGCGGGCCTCGATGACGTACCCGTGCCGGATCGCCTGCGCCGATCCCAACCAGGGCGCGATCACGATCTCCGCCCACCCGAGTGGGCGCGAGTACGTGACGCTGCGCAACGTCACCAGCGGCCCGGTCGACCTCCAGAACTACCGGCTCGAGACGCCGCCGTATGCCTACGCGTTCGGCCGCGACGCGCTGCTCGGGCCCGGCGAGGCGATGACGATCGACGTGCGCGGCGAGCCCGCGCAGGACACCGGGCTCCACAAGTACTGGGGCAAGACGGGCGCGATCCTCAACAACGGCGGCGACAAGCTACGCCTCGCGACGTTCCGCGGCGTCGTGATCGGCTGCTACGCGTACGGCACCGCGCGCTGCTGAGCGGCGCTCACTCCTCCTCGAGCACGCGGCGGGCGACGGCGAAGGCGGAGTTGGCCGCCGGGACGCCGCAGTAGATCGCGCACTGGAGCAGGATCTCCTTGATCTCGTCGGCGCTGAGCCCGTTTCGGCGGGCGGCGCGGACGTGCATCGCCAGCTCGTTCTCGTGCCCGAGCGCGACCAGCGCGGTGAGCGTGACCGCGCTGCGCATGCGCCGGTCGAGGCCCGGCCGGGTCCAGATCTCGCCCCACGCGTAGCGGGTGATGAAGTCTTGGAAGTCGGCCGTGAAGTCGGTGGTGGCGGCGACCGCGCGGTCGACGTGCTCGTCGCCGAGCACCGCCCGCCGGATGCGCATGCCGTCGCCTTCCAGGAACGAGGCGAGCGTGCGATTGAACTCGGCCGCCTGCTCGACGTTGGCGATGTGAGCCGCACCGCCGAGCACGTGGAGGCGGCCGTCCGGGACCTCGGCGACGATCGCCTCCAGCTGCTCGGGCGGCGTGACCGGGTCGTGCGCGCCCGCGATCGCGAGGGTCGGCGCTTGGACGGCGCCGAGCGCGCCGCGCAGGTCGAAGCCGGCGAGCGCCTCGCAGCAGCCGGCGTAGCCCTCTGACGGTGAGCTGCGAAGGATCGAGTACAGCCGCGCCACCATCTCCGGGGGCGCCGACGGCGTCAGCCAGCGCTCGAGCACCGCCGGTGCGATCGCCTCGATCCCGTGATCGCGGACGGTCGCGGCGCGGTCGAGCCACTGCTCGGGCGGCCCGAAGTGCATCGACGTGCTGGCGAGCACGAGCCGCTCGATCCGCTCCGGCGCGCGCAGCGCCAGCGTCATCGCCACGGCCCCGCCGAGTGAGCAGCCGCAGAGCGTCACGCGCTCGATGCCGAGCCGATCGAGCAGCGCCAGCGCGTCGCCGGCCAGGTCGTCCATCGTGTACGGGCCGGGCGGGGCCGGCGACTCCCCGTGCCCGCGCTGGTCGTAGCGCAGCACCCGGAAGCGTCCGGAGAGGGCGGCGGCCTGAGCGTCCCACATCGCGTGCGTGGTTCCGAGCGAGTTCGCGAACATCACGACCGGCGCGCCGTCGGGGCCTTCCAACCGGTGATGGAGCTCGACCGTCATGCCAGCCTCAGCGCGCGGTCGATGAACACGTCCGTCGCCCCGAGGTGCGCGGCCGGATCGCGCGCCTCGTCGCTGGCGCCGAGGTCGAGGTTCGCGCGCATCCGCACGGCGTCAACCTCGAGGCCGGAGAGCCCTTCGTGCAGCGACCACGCCGCGCCGCCGGTATACGCCAGCGCGTCCGACAGCGCGTTCCACTCGCTGTGCCAGGCGCCCGCCGCGCGCTCGTGCTCACCGGCCATCGCCTCCAGCAGCACGCCCGCCGCGCCGCGCACCGCGCGCGCCGCCGCCCGGGTCCGCACGGCGCCGACCGGGTTGCGTTTGTGCGGCATCGCGGACGAGCCGCCGCGGCCGCCACCGCCGGCTTCGGCGACCTCGCCGACCTCGGTCTGTGCGAGCAGCACGATGTCGAGCGCGATCTTCTCGAGCGCGCCCGCGGCCACCGCGAGCGCCGCGCCCAGCTCGGCCACCGGTCCGCGCGCGCCGTGCCACGGCAGCGCGGGTTCGACGAGCCCGAGCTCGCGCGCGAACGCCGCCAGCACCGCCGGCCCGCGATCGCCGAGCGCGGCGAGCGTGCCCGCGGCGCCGCCCAGCTGCGCCGGCAGCGCCCCGTGCAGCTCCTTCAGGCGCGTCCGCGCGGCCGCGACGCCGGCCAGCCAGCCCGCCGCCTTCAGGCCGAAGGTCACCGGTACCGCCTGCTGGAGCAGCGTGCGGCCGGCCATCAGCGTGTCCCGGTGGTCGTCCGCCAGCCGCGCGCATTCCGCGACGACGGCGTCGAGCTCGGCCAGCACCGGCTCGAGCGCCCGCGCGGCGACGAGCATCGCCGCGCTGTCGAGGATGTCCTGGCTCGTGGCGCCGTAGTGCACGAAGCGCGCCTCGTCGCCGCCCACGGCCTCGCGCAGGGCGGCGACCAGCGGCACGACGGGGTTGGCAGCCGCGCGTGCCGCGACGCCGAGCTCGCCGACGTCCGGCGTCGCGCCGGCGATCGCGTCCGCGGCCACGACCGGGATCACGCCCTCGGCCGCCTCGGCGGCGGCGAGCGCGGCCTCGACGTCGAGCATCGCGCGCAGCCAGGCGTCGCCTGCGACCGCGTCCTGCACGGCCTCGGGCACGAAGATCGGGGTGAACAGGCTCCCAGACGCCACGGCGAGCGTGAAGGCTATAGGGAGGTCCGTGCGGCCAAGATAGGGAACGCCTCCCGATGCGTCCCCGAGCGCCCGCTCATACGCTCGCGGCGACATGCTTGCGAACCGAAATATGGAGCTCGCGCTGATGACCATCGTGCTCGCGGGCATGAACGACATCCGGCTGCTCGAACGAGCGCGCGCCCACGCCGAGCTCGGCAGCGAGCTCCTCCGCGCGGGCCGCCGGCTCGAGGCCCGCGAGCCGCTCCGGGTCGCCGTCGACCTCGCCCACCGCTGCGGCGCCACGGCGCTCGAGGAGCGTGCGCTCGGCGATTTGCGTGCCGCCGGCGCCCGGCCCCGCCGGCGGCGCATGACCGGCGCAGCCGCGCTCACGCCCAGCGAGCGCCGGATCGCCGATCTCGCGGCCTCCGGCCGCCAGAACCGCGAGATCTCGGACGCGCTCGTCGTCACCCTCGCAACCGTCGAGTACCACCTGCGCAACGCCTACCGCAAGCTGGGGATCGCGCGGCGCACCGAGCTCAACGCCGCACTGAATATGGCTTAGACGTCGAGGAAAGCGGTCTGGTGCTCGCCCTGGAGGTGGATATCGAACCGCAGCAGGCCGTCGACCGGCTCCGCGATCAAGGTCGCGCGCACGGCGTCGTCCTCGAGCGACGAGAGCAGCGGATCCGATGCGTTCGCCTCCGCTTCGTCCGGGAAGTAGATCCGCGTGAACAGGTGCCGCAGCAGGCCCCGCGCGAGCACGATCACGTTGATGTGCGGCGCCTCGGGCGCGAGCGCGCCCGGCTTCACCGTCACGAAGCGGAACTTCCCCTCGGCGTCGGTCGGGCAGCGCCCGAAGCCGATGAACCCGTCCTCGAGCGGCAACTCCTCGCGGTCGTCCTCCGGGTGCCGGTAGCGGCCGGCGCGGTTCGCCTGCCAGATCTCGATCAGCACGTCGTCGAGCTTGTCGCCGGCGCCGTCGAACACCGTGCCCTCGATTCGCAGCGCGTCGGTATCGCTCGGGTCGATGACCTGCTCGCCGCCCTCGAACGGCAGCCCGAACTCGAAGAACGGACCGACGGTCTGCGACGGCGTCGAACCTGGCATCAGTCCTCCATCGGCGTCGCCTCGCGCCCTCGCAGGACGATGTCCCACTGGTACGCGAGCGCCCACTCTGGCTTGGTGCTCGACAGGTCGAAGCGCGCGATCATCCGCTCGCGCGCCCGCGGGTCGCGGACCGAGTTGAAGATCGGGTCGTACTCGAACAGCGGGTCGCCCGGGAAGTACATCTGCGAGACCAGCCGGGTCGCGAACGCCGGCCCGAACAGCGAGAAGTGGATGTGGGCGGGCCGCCAGGCGTTCTCGTGGTTGCCCCACGGATAGGCGCCCGGCTTGATCGTGATGAACCGGTAGCGGCCGTCGTCGTCGGTCAGGCAGCGCCCGGCGCCCGAGAAGTTCGGGTCCAGCGGTGCGGGATGCTGATCGACCTGGTGGATGTAGCGGCCGGCCGCGTTGCACTGCCAGACCTCGACCAGCGCGTTGCGCACCGGGCGGCCGTCGCCGTCGAGCACACGGCCGGTGACGATGATCCGCTCGCCGAGTGGCTCGCCCTCGTGCTGCTGCGTCAGGTCGTGGTCGAGCTCACCCATCCGCTCGTGGCCGTAGACCGGGCCGGTGATCTCCGAGAGCGTGTGCGGGACGACGATCAGCGGCCGGTCGGGTGCTCGCAACCGCGTGGACTTGTACTCGGGCGTGTCGTACGCCGGGTGCGTGCCCGGCTCGTCGCGCCGGTAGCCGGCGAGGTCGATCGCGCCGGTCATGCCTCGATCACCATCGCTACCCCCTGGCCGACGCCGATGCACATTGCCGCGAGGCCCCAGCGGCCGCCGCGCCGCCGCAGCTCCCACGCGAGCGTGGTGAGCAGGCGGGTGCCCGAGTTACCGAGCGCGTGGCCGAGCGCGATCGCGCCGCCGTTGACGTTCACGATCTCCGGATCGAGCTCCGGCCACTCGGCGAGGCAGGCGAGCGACTGCGCCGCGAACGCCTCGTTGAGCTCGACGAGGGCGAGGTCACCCCAGCCGATGCCGGCGCGCTCGAGCGCCTTGTTCGCCGCCTCGACCGGGCCGATGCCGTAGAGCTGCGGCTCGACCGCGCTCGACGCGCGCGAGGCGATCCGGGCCAGCGGCTGATCGGCTTCGCAGGTCAGCAGCAGCGCCGAGGCGGCGTCGTTCATCGGCGACGAGTTGCCCGCCGTGACCGTCCCGTCCTTGCGGAACACCGGCTTGAGCTGCGCGAGCTTCTCGAGGCTGCTGTCGGCGCGGATGTTCTCGTCCCGCGCCAGGTCGACGTCCGGCACCGGCACGACCTCGTCCGCGAACGCCCCGCGGTCCCACGCGGCCGCCGCACGCTGGTGGCTCTTGAGCGCGAACGCGTCCTGCTGCTCGCGCGTGATGCCGTAGCGGTCGGCGAGGATCTCGGCGCCCTCGCCCAGCGAGACCGTCCACTCATCCGGCATCTTCGGGTTGACCATGCGCCAGCCGAGCGTGGTCGAGTGCATCGTCTCGTGCGTGCGCGGGAACGGCTTCTCGGGCTTGAGCACGACCCACGGCGCACGGCTCATCGACTCGACGCCGCCGGCCACGCAGACAGCCTCGTCGCCCGCCGCGATCGCGCGGCTGGCGCTGAACACGGCCTCCATGCCGGAGCCGCACAGGCGGTTCACGGTCGCGCCCGGGACCGAGGTCGGCAGGCCGGCGAGCAGCACGGCCATGCGCGCGACGTTGCGGTTGTCCTCGCCGGCCTGGTTGGCGTCGCCGAAGTAGACCTCGTCGATCTGCTCGGGATCGGTCTCGGTGCGCTCCACCAGCGCTCGCACGACCGTCGCCGCCAGATCGTCCGGCCGCGTGGTGGCCAGCGCGCCGCCCAGCTTGCCGACCGGCGTGCGCAGAGCGTCGACGATGAAGACGTCGCTCATGCCGCTTGGAGCTCCCGCAGCAGCGACAGCTCGTCGTCGGTCGGCGGCTCGGTCGCCCCGGCGTCGTCCGCGATCGCGAGCTCCCAGCCCGTCGCCTCGCGCGCCTGGTCGGCGGTCACGCCCGGGTGGAGGTCGGTCAGCACCAGCTCGCCGTCCCTTCGCCGCAGGACGCCGAGGTCGGTGATCACGACCTGGTCCTCCGCGCCGAGCGAGGTCTTGAAGTCCAGCTCGTCCACGAACGTGCGCGGGGACTGGCGGATGATCGTGATCACGCGGCCCGCCAGCGCGGCGATCTCCGGCGCGCCGCCGGCTCCGGGCAGCCGCACCTTCGGGGAGTCGTACGGGCCGATGACGGTCGAGTTCAGGTTGCCGCGGCGGTCGATCTGCGCGGCGCCGAGGAAGCCGACGTCGATCCGGCCGCCCTGCAGCCAGTAATTGAAGATCTCCGGCACGGGCACCACCGAGTCCGCCGTCTCAGCGAGGTCGCCGTCGCCGATCGAGAGCGGCAGCCGCGTCGGCTTGGAGCCGATCGTGCCGGACTCGTAAACGAGCACGACGCCCGGCGCGTGGCGGCCGCGCGCGAGGTTCGCGGCCGTGCTCGGCAGCCCGATGCCGACGAAGCACACCTCGCCGTCGCGCAGCTCGCGCGCCGCGGCGACGGTCATCATCTCGTCGGCGCTGTGTGCCATTGCACGTGCTCCTCCATCCAGCGCTTGAAGCTGTCGCGGTCGCGCGCGATCGCGTCCCACGCCTTGTAGAAGTCGTTGTCGCGGTCGTAGTAGGAGTGCGCATAGGACGGGTGCGCGCCGCGCGGCGCCTCGGCCACCGCGGTGATCGCCCACGACGGGATCACGATCGCCCCCGGCCGCGGGTCGAGCTCGTCGACGATCTCCTCGACCGTCACCAGGGAGCGCTCGGAGGCCAGCACGACCTCCTTCTGGCAGGCGACGATCCCCCACAGCTGGACGTTGCCGGTGCGGTCGGCCCGCTGCGCGTGGATGATGCCGACGTCGGGCCGCAGCGCGGGGACGGCGTTCAGCACCTCGCCGGTGAACGGGCACGTGATCGGGCGGACGTTCGTGCGCGACTCGAGGTCGGTGCCGCTGTAGCCGCGCAGGACCGCGAACGGCAGCCCCGACGCTCCGGCCGCGTAGCGATTCGCCATGCCGGCGTGCGAGTGCTCCTCCAGCTCGAGCGGGCCGGGCCAGGCGTTCTCGACCGCGTCGCGCAGCCGGTGCAGCGACCCGACGCCCGGGTTGCCGCCCCACGAGAACACGAGCCGGCGGGCGCAGCCGACCCCGATCAGCTGGTCGTAGATCAGGTCCGGCGTCATCCGGATCAGCTCCAGGTCGCGGCGGCCCTGGCGCACGATCTCGTGGCCCGCCGCGAACGGGATCAGGTGCGTGAACCCTTCCAGGGCCACGCTGTCGCCGTCGTGCACGAGCGTCCGTACGGCGTCGTGAAGGCTGGTGACCTCCGCCATCGCGCTCAGTATGTCAAAAGACTTGACATTTAGCCCCAGACCTCATCCGCGATCTCGACGATCAGGCGCAGCTTGTCTGCCTGCTGCTCGCGGCTGAGGACGTTGCCCTCGACGGTGGAGGAGAAGCCGCACTGCGGCGACAGGCAGAGCTGGTCGATATCGACGAACTGCGACGCCTCCTCGATCCTGCGCTTGAGCTCGTCCTTGCTCTCCAGCTCGCCCGTCTTGGTCGTCACGAGCCCGAGCACGACGAGCTTCCCGGGCGGCACGAAACGCAGCGGCTCGAAGCTTCCGGAGCGTTCGTCGTCCCACTCCATGAAGAAGCCGTCGACCGCCAGCTCGTTGAACAGCGCCTCGGCGACCCAGTCGTAGCTGCCCTCGGCGACCCACGAGGAGCGGAAGTTGCCGCGGCACATGTGAGTGGTGACCGCCATCCCCTCCGGCCGGTCCGCCAACGCCTCGTTGATATGCCGGATGTAGGCCTCGTGCAGGTGCTCGGCGTCCTCGCCCTGCAGCGCCATCATCTCGCGCTGGTTCGGGTCGTTGAGGTAGGCGAGGCTGGTGTCGTCGAACTGCAGGTACGTGCAGCCGAGGTCGCCGACGCGGGCGACCTCCTCGGCATAGGCGCGGGTGAGGTCGGTCCAGAACTCGTCGAGGTCCGGGTACACCGACCCGTCGATCGCCGCTCGGCCGCCGCGGTAGTGGACCATGCTCGGCGACGGGATCGTCAGCTTCGGCGTGGCCCCGCCGGCGATCGACCGCAGGAACGCGAAGTCCTCGCCGAAGATCGTCTTGCTGACGCCGATGCGGCCGTCGATGTGCAGGGCGGCGGGCGTGAACTCGATCACGCCGATCGCGTTGCGGAACTCGACGTTCAGCGAGCCCGGCGCCTTGCTGATGCCGTCGAGCTGGTAGATGAAGTCCATGTGCCAGGAGGCGCGCCGGAACTCGCCGTCGGTGGCGGACTGGAGGCCGACGTCGTGCTGCATCGCCACGACGTCGCGGATCGCGTCGTCCTCGATCGCGCGCAGCTCGTCCAGGTCGATCCGGTCATGCGCGTGGTCCTCGCGCGCCTGGAGCAGCTCCGGTGGTCGCAGCAGGCTGCCGACGTGGTCGGCTCGGTAGGGAGGTGACGTTCGTCGGGTCACGGTTCCACCATCCGTAGCACGTCGCCGAGGTACAGGAGGTGCTCCTTCATCGCGCGCTCGGCCCGCGGCGCGTCGCCCTTCTCGATCGCTGCGACCAGCACCTCGTGCTGCTCGACGACCGCCGAGTGCACGACCGCCTCGCCGATCACCTGCATCAGCGACGGCTGGAGGACCTCGAACACCCAGTCGGTGAACGCCTGCACCATCCGGTTGCCCGCCGTGACGGCGACGAGCCGGTGCAGCGCCGCGTCCGCCTCGGCGAGCGCTTCGACGTCGCCGGACTCGGCCGCCATCGCCTCGGCCTCGCAGGCTCTCGCGCAGCTGGGCGACGGTGTCGGCGTCGGCGCGGTAGGCGGCCAGGCCGGCCAGCGGCACCTCGAGCAGCATGCGCGCGTCGAGCAGCTCCTGGAGCGACACCGCGCGCGTCTCGAGCATCATCGCGATCGCGTTCGAGAGGCTGCGGCTGATGCCCTGGTCGGCCGTCAGCGCGACGAAGATGCCGCCGCCCGGGCCCTTGCTGGCGCGGATCAGGTTGCCGCTGGCGAGCAGCTTCAGCGCCTCGCGCAGCGTCGGGCGGCTGACGCCGAACTCGCTCGCGAGGTCCTCCTCGCGACCGAGGAAGTCGCCAGGACCGAGGCCTTCGCGCTGGATGAAGTGCTGGATCTCGGACGCGACCTGCTCGCTCGCTCCGCGGATCCGGCGTCGCGGCGACGCGGTCACCGCGGCGCGCTCCCGCGCAGGTCGGTCACCCGCCTGGCCTTGCCCTCGGTCCGGGGCAGCACTCCGAGGCCGACCGGCACGACGCGCACGCGCAGCCCGAGCTGCTGGCGCATCGCCTCCTGGAGCGTCGCGCGCCGTCGCGCCGTGCCCGAGCTCGACCTCGAGCTTGACCTCGTCCATCCCGCCGGGCTCGGTGTAGAACGTGAGCCGGAACTCGCCCGTGTCGGGCGCGTCGCGCACCGCCTGCTCGATCGCCGACGGGTACACGTTCATGCCGCGGATGACGACCATGTCGTCGGTCCGCCCGACGATCCCGCCGGGCAGCCAGCGGTGCGGGTGGCCGGCCGGGCAGACCTCGGTCGAGTTCACGACCACGTCGCCGGTGCGGTAGCGCAGCACCGGCCAGCCGCGGCGGCCGAGCGGGGTCAGGACGAGCTCGCCGCGCGCATCGGGCGCCGCCGGCTGCAGGTCGTCGTCGAGGACCTCGCAGACGAACTCCGCCTCGTTCGACGTGCAGCCCGCCGCCCTCGGCGCACGGGTACGCGAACGGGCCGGTCTCGCTCAGCCCGGCGTGGTCGTAGGCGCGCGCTCCGAGCCCGTCCTCGATCCGCGCCCGCACGGCCGGCAGCGACGCGCCCGGCTCGCCGGCGCAGATCACCTTCTCGACCGAGTCGAACGCGTCCTCGAGGTTCTCCTCGACCGCCACCTCGTACAGCCGCAGCGCATAGCTCGGCGTGCACACGAGCGCGGTCGCGCCGACCTGCGACAGCGTCTGCAGCCGCTGGACCGAGCTCATGCCGCCGAGCGTGATCGCCATCGCACCGACGCGCTCGAGCCCGTCGCGGGCGTCCCAGAACTGCACGTGCGGGCCGAACGAGAACGCCAGCGCGACGCGGTCGCCGGGGCCGATCCCCGCCGCCCGGTAGGTCGTC
The DNA here is from genome assembly GCA_963792385.1 of uncultured Solirubrobacteraceae bacterium. GTDB lineage: Bacteria > Actinomycetota > Thermoleophilia > Solirubrobacterales > Solirubrobacteraceae > DASSUW01. The sequence goes on from CAWBVZ010000012.1 coordinate 398,961, forward strand.
GCCAGGCACTCCGCCCACCAGGCCCAGTCCTCGGTCGTGTCGAGCACGCGCAGCGGCGACCCGGTCGTGCCGCTGGTCTGGTTGAGGTGGGTGTAGCGCTCGAGCGGGAACGTGAGGTTGGTGCCGAACGGCGGGTGGCGGCGCTGGTCCTCGACCAGCTCGCGCTTCTCCAGCGGCCGCACGTCGGCGAGCGACGACGGCCGGCTCGCCCGTCCAGCCGGCCGCGCTGGAACGGGTTGTGCTCGAGCACCAGCTCGAGCAGGTCCAGCTCCCGGCTCACGCCGGCGACCCCACGGAGGGCCGCGCCGCGTCCGGCCGCTTGATCGACCGCCAGACGTGCGCGCGCAGGCTGCGCGAAGTCGGGCCGCTCCTTGGTCTGCACCTGGTCGCGCGGCTGTGGGAGCGGGACGTCCAGCATCTCCTGCACGCTGCGTCGGCGACGGCGTCAGCACCACGATCCGGTCGCTCAGGTAGACCGACTCGTCGATGTCGTGGGTGACGAACACGATCGTGATGTCGTACTGGCGGCGGACCTCCAGCACGAGGTCCTCGAGGTCGGCGCGCGTCTGCGCGTCGACCGACGCGAACGGCTCGTCCATCAGCAGGATCTGCGGCTGGTAGGCGAGCGCGCGGGCGATCGCGACGCGCTGCTGCATGCCGCCCGAGAGCTGCCACGGGTAGCGGTCCAGGGCGTCGGCGAGACCGACCGAGGAGAGCGTCTCCTCGACCGATCGAGCGCACCTGCGCCTTGTCCAGCTTCCTGCGCCGGAGCGGGAACGCGACGTTCTGGCGCACGCTCATCCACGGGAACAGCGAGCGGCTGTACTCCTGGAAGACGAGCGCCAGCCGGCGTCCCGTCCAGTCGCCGGCACCTCGCCCGGCGGTCGGCTCGAGCAGGCCGGAGATGCACTTGAGCAGCGTCGTCTTGCCGCAGCCGGACGGGCCGACCACGCACACGAACTCGCCGGCGGCGACCTCGAACGAGACGTCGCCGATCGCCTCGACGGCGGCGTCGCCGGAGCCGTAGGTCTTCTTCAGGTGTTCGACGCGCGAGCATCAGCTGAGCGCGCTGGCGCGCGCGCCGCGGTGCCACCGCAGGACGCGTCGCTCGACCAGCAGGAAGACGGCGTTGAGGACGTAACCGAGGATCCCGAGCAGGAGTATCCCGGACCACATCTCCGGGATCGCGAACGACGCGCTGCGACTGGAGCACGAAGTAGCCGATCCCGTTGGTGCTGGCGACCATCTCGCTGATCACCATCAGGATCAGCGCCAGCGACAGGCTCGTGCGCATCCCGGCGAAGATCTGCGGCGCCGCGGCGGGCAGCGTCACGCGCAGCAGCCGGTCGCGCCGGCCGATCCCGTAGACGCGCGCGGTCTCGCGCAGCGTCGGGTCGACGCCGGCGACGCCGTCGATCGTGTTCAGGAGCACGGGCCACAGGCAGACGAAGGCGATGATGAACACCTTCATGGACGTCCCGACGCCGAGCACGAGGATCGCCGAACGGCAGCAGCGCCGGCGGCGGGATCGAGCGCAGGAACTGCACCATCGGGTCGGTCGCCCGCCGCAGCGTGCGGCGAGAGGCCGAGCGCCAGCCCGGCCGCCACGGCGACCGATGCACGCGATCGTGTAGCCGAGCGCGAGCCGCACGAGGCTCGGCACGACGTCGCTGCCGACGCGCTCGAACAGCCACGTGTCGGCGAACGTCGTCGAGGATGTCGGTGAGCGGCGGGAAGTAGTACGTGTCGCTGCCGCTCGACCACACGCCCCAGAGCACGAGCAGCGCGAGCGGGACGCGCGATCTCGAGCGCCGACGGTCGAGCGCGCGCGTCCTCACGCGCGCCACCTCCAGCCGCTGCGACGGGTGCCAGTGCAGCACGCGCCGCTCGGCGCGCGTGAACAGCACGTTGACGCCCCAGCCGAGCAGCCCGGTGACGGCGATCAGCGCGTACATGATGTCCACCGCCCCGCCCTGGCGCGCGATGTTGATCTCGCGGCCGAGGCCGGGCGCGCCGATCACGAGCTCGGCCGTGACGGCCAGGATCAGCGCCACGGCGGCCGAGATCCGCACGCCGGTGGCGATGTACGGCACGGCGCTCGGCAGCGTCACGTACAGCAGCCGCTGCGGCCGCGAGAAGCCGAACGAGCGCGCCGTGTCGGTCGCCACGGGGTCGACGTCCTGGACGCCGTAGAGCGTCTGCATCAGCAGCGGCCAGGTGGCGGCGAACGCGGCCAGGAACACCTTGCTCTCCAGCCCGCTGCCCCAGATCAGCACGGCCAGCGGGATCAGCGCGACCGACGGGATCGGGCGCAGGAACTCGATCACCGCGCGCACCGACCGGTACAGCGGGCGGCTGGAGCCGACGACGATCCCGACCGGGATCGCGATCGCCGCCGCCACGCGCGAGCCCGAGCGCCCAGCCCTCGCATCGTGTGCCCGACCGCCGCCCAGAACTCGCCGGTGGTGACCTCGTCGGCGAGCGCGGCGAACGATCTCGCGTGGGCGGCGGGAAGTGGCGGCTGGAGATCGTTTCGGTGCGCGTCAGCAGCTCGAACAGGACGAGCTCGTCAGCGACCCCCAGCCACGGCATCGCCCAGCCGGCGGCCGCCGGAGTGCGCGACGGCCCTCAGCGCTCACGCTGCCGGATCAGGTCGTCGAGCGAGGGGATCTCCTCGATGAAGCCGTACTTCTTCGCGAGCTCGGCGTTCAGCTCGATCGTCGGCTCGTTGAGGTCGGCCTTCCACACCGGCAGCGTGATCTTGTCGAGCACCTCCGGCGGGATCTCCGTGTAGGTCCCGATCACCGCGCGGACCTCGTCCGGGTGCGACGACGCGTAGTCGAGCGACTTCTCGATCGCCCGCTTGAAGCGCGTCCACGACGTCAGCGTTCTCGGCGATGTACTGCTTGCTGGCGAAGTACGTGGCCACGGTGAGGTTCGGCGCGGTCTCCTCGTAGCGGATTCATGATCGCCGTGCCCCGGCCGGCCTTGCCGCCCGAGAAGGCCGGCTCGACCTCCCAGGCCGCGTCGACGCGCCCTGCCTCGAGCGCCGCGTTCATGTCCGGGAACGGGACCTCGACGTACTTGATCTTCGTGTAGTCGGCGCCCGCCTTCTCCATCGACGCTGTTCATCGCGAGCGGCCCGATGTTGTTGAGCGTGTTGACCGCCACCGTGGCGCCCTCGAAGTCCTTGGGCGTCTTGATCTTGCTGCCCTTGGGGACGACCACGCCGTCCCACGCGTCCTCCGTGCTGGTGCCGCCGAGCACGCCCTGGGCGATGATCTGGACCGGCAGGTCCTTCGACGCGGCGATGATCAGCGACGTCACGTTGGAGAAGCCGAACTGGTAGTCGCCGGACAGGACCGACGGCACGATCGCCGCTCCGCCCTCGGCGAGCTGCGGCTCGATCTTCAGGTTCTCCTCCTCGAAGAAGCCCTGCTCGACGCCGAGGTACAGCGGCGCGACGTCGGCGATCGGGATCACCCCGACCTTCAGCGTCGTGACCTCGGCGCTGTCGCCGCCGCCGCCGCCTCCGCCGCCTGTCATCGTCGCCGCACGCCGCCACGAACGTCATGCACACGATTGCAAGCGCGAGCACGACTGCTCGCACGATGCGTCCTTCCCCCATCACCGTTCTCCTCCCCTTGACGACCGGATCGGCCGGGTTATAACGAGGTCGGAGGCATTACGTCAAACAATTTGTTCTTCGTCGTCCTCCCACACGAACCCGACGTAGTTCTCCGCCAGCGTCGTCGCCGCCGCGGTCGACCCGCAGACGTAGTCGAGCTGCGCGCGCTGCAGGTGCTCCTCGAACTCCGCGTCGTCATGCGGGAAGCGGTGGAGCATCGAGGTCATCCACCACGAGAAGTGCTCGGCGCGCCACACGCGCCGCAGGCAGCTGTCCGAGTACGCGTCGAGCCCGCCGCGGTCGTCCGTCGCGTACCAGCCGGAGAGCGCCTCCGCGAGCACCTTCACGTCGCCGATCGCGAGGTTCATGCCCTTGGCGCCGGTGGGCGGGACGATGTGCGCCGCGTCGCCCGCCAGGAACAGGTTCCCGTACTGCATCGGCTCGACCACGTAGCTGCGCATCGGGGTGATGCCCTTGTCGATGATCGGGCCGTCCGCGTTGAGCTCCCAGCCGTCGCGCTCGAGCCGGATCTTCAGCTCTTCCCAGATCCGCTCGTCGGGCCAGTTGTCGATGTCGTCGTCGGGCTCGCACTGCAGGTAGAAGCGGCTGAGCTGGGGCGTGCGCATGCTGTGGAGCGCGAAGCCGCGCTCGTGGCGGGCGTAGATCAGCTCCTCGGTCGACGGCGCGACCTCGGCGAGGATCCCGAGCCAGGCGAACGGATACTCGCGCTCGTGCTTCTCGAGGATTCCGTCGGGCACCGATGGGCGGCAGACGCCGTGGAAGCCGTCGCAGCCGGCGATCACGTCGCACCGGAGCTCGTGCTCGGCGCCCTCGTGCGAGTACCGGATCGTGGGCCGGTCGGAGTCGAGGTCGTGGACGCTGAGGTCAGCGACCTCGAACTGCAGCGCACCGCCGGCGTCGAGCCGCGCGCGGATCAGATCCTTCGACGACCTCCTGCTGGCCGTAGACCGTGATCGAGCGGCCGCCGGTGAGCGCCGGGAAGTCGATCCGGTGGCCGCGGCGGTCGAACCGGAGCTCGATCCCGTGGTGCACGAGGCCTTCGCGCAGCATCCGGTCGCCGACCCCGGCCTCGGTGAGCAGCTCGACCGTGCCGTGCTCGAGCACGCCCGCCCGGACCCGCTGCTCGACGTACTCGCGGCTGCGGATCTCGAGCACGACGGATTCGATCCCGTGTCCCTGGAGCAGGTGCGCCAACAGCAGCCCCGCAGGCCCCGCGCCCACGATTCCGACCTGCGTCCGGTGCTCGGCCGACACCGCGGTCACCCTACCTGCCGTGCGCGGGCCGCGCCCAGGCCGGCGGCCAGCAGCGGGACGAGCATCGCGAGCAGGAACACGAGCGGCGCGGTCCAGCCTCCGGACGTCTCGCGCAGGATCCCGACGACGAGCGGCCCGGCCGCCGCGACGAGGTAGCCGACGGTCTGGGCCATCGCCGCCAGCTGGGCGGCGTGCTCCCCGTCGGGCGAGCGCAGCGAGAAGAACAGCAGCGCGAGCGCGAGCAGCGCGCCTTGCGCGAGCCCGAGCAGCGTGACCCACAGGCCCGCGAGCGCGGCGGGGGCGACGAGCAGGCCGGTCAGTCCGGCGGCATTGACCGCCAGCGTCAGCGCGACGGCCGCACGCTGGTCGGGCCGGCGGGCCGCGAACACCGGGACGAGCAGGCACGTCGGGATGGCGGCGAGCAGCATCAGCGACAGCAGCCCGCCCGCCGCCTCGCGGTCGATCCCCTCCGAGCGCAGCAGCGCCGGCAGCCACGACAGGGCGCTGTAGAAGAGGAGTGACTGGAGCCCCATGAAGGCGGTGACGCGCCACGCGAGCGGGTCGCGCCACAGCTGCGGCGCCGGGCGTGCGAGCGCGCGCGCGGTGCGGGCGGCGGCCGCCCCGCGCGCCGCCCACGGCACCCACACCGCTGCGGCGACGAGCGCGGGCAGCGCCCAGACGGCGAGGCCGGCGCGCCAGCCGTGGCCGATCGCGTCCTCGAGCGGCACGGTGAGGCCGGCGGCGAGCGCGCCGCTGGCGCTGATCGCCATCGTGTAGCCGCCGGTCATCAGCCCCACTCGGTCGGGGTAGTCGCGCTTGATGATCGCCGGCACGAGCACGTTGCCGACGGCGATCCCAAGGCCGGCGACGATCGTGCCCGCGTACAGCGCGGCTGTCGTCGGGACCAGGCGCAGCAGGATGCCGGCGGCGACCGTCAGCGCCATCAGACTGAGCCCGGCCTCGGTGCCGACGCGGCGGGCGACGACCGGCGCCAGCGGTGAGCCGAGCGCCATGCAGATCACCGGCAACGTGGTGAGCACTCCGGCCGCCGCGGCCGTCAGCGGGACGGCCTCGCGCATCTCGTCGAGCAGCGGCGGCACGCTTGCGATCGCCGTGCGAAGGTTCAGCGCGGTCAGCACGACCGCGGCGGCGGTCAGGGGCAGGTGGCGGGGGTATGCTCTCGCCGGCGAGGACAAGCCAAATAGTCTGAGGTATCCGGAGGAGGAACTGGGATGGCCACCGTAGAGCTCGAGCAGCAGCGGCTGCTGATCGGCGGCGAATGGGTGTCGGCGGGCTCAGGGCGGGAGTGGGAGAGCTCAGGGCCGCTCGGGGACGTTGCCGCGAGCCGTGTGGCCGCCGCCGGGCCTGACGACGCACGCCGCGCCGCCGACGCCGCGCAGGCCGCCTTCCCGGCGTGGTCGGCCACGCCGCCCGGCGAGCGGCGGGCGCTGCTCAGCCGCGCGGCCGAGCTCCTGCAGGAGCGCGCCGAGCAGATCGCCGTCGTGGTCACGGAGGAGACGGGTGGGACGTTCGGCTGGGGCATGTTCAACGTCGGCCTCGCCGCCGGGATGCTGCGCGAGGCGGCGGCCCAGGCGTACGGGGGCGTGGGCGAGGTGATCCCGTCCGACGTGCCCGGCCTGCTGGCGATGGGCGTGCGCCAGCCCGTCGGCGTGATCGTCGGCATCGCGCCCTGGAACGCGCCGGTGATCCTCGGCACGCGCGCGGTGGCGACACCGCTGGCCTACGGCAACACGGTGGTCCTGAAGGGGTCGGAGGAGTGCCCGCGCACGCACGCGGCGATCGCGGCGACGCTGCAGGACGCCGGCCTGCCGGCCGGCGTCGTGAACCTGATCGTCAACGATCCGGCCGACGCCGCCGAGGTGGTCGAGGCGCTGATCGCGCACCCGGCCGTGCGGCGGATCAACTTCACGGGCTCGACGCGGGTCGGGCGGATCATCGCCGAGACGGCCGGCCGCCATCTCAAGCGCGTGCTGCTCGAGCTGGGCGGCAAGGCGCCGCTGGTCGTGCTCGACGACGCCGACCTGGACGAGGCGGCGGCCGCCGCCAGCTTCGGGGCGTTCATGCACCAGGGCCAGATCTGCATGTCGACGGAGCGGATCGTGGCCGACCGGTCCGTGGCCGGCGACTTCGGCGGCCGGCTCGCCGAGCGCGCGTCGGCGCTGACGGTCGGCGACCCGCGCGAGCCGACGACGCAGATCGGCCCGCTGGTCAACGAGGCGGCGCTCCGGCGCGTGACCGAGCTGGTCGAGGACGCGCGCGCCAAGGGCGCCGACGTGCTCGCGGGCGGCAGCGGCGACGGCATGTACTTCTCGCCCACCGTGCTGGCGGGCGTGACGCCGGAGATGCGGATCTACGGCGAGGAGACGTTCGGCCCGGTCGTCTCGATCGTGACCGTCGACGGCGTGGACGAGGCTGTGCGGGTCGCCAACGACACCGAATACGGGCTCGCCGGCTCGGTCTTCGGGCGCGACGTGCCGCGCGCCTTCGATGTCGCGCGGGCGCTCGAGACGGGCATCGCACACGTCAACGGCGCGACCGTCCACGACGAGCCGCAGATGCCGTTCGGCGGCGTCAAGGCGAGCGGTTGGGGGCGCTTCGGCGGCCGCGCCGCGCTCGACGAGTTCACCGAGCTGCGCTGGATCACCGTCGGGGGCGCGGGGGGCGTCACTACCCGATCTAGGGGAGCCGCTCAAGCGGACTGACCCGCAACTCCGCCCGCGCGGAGGCGTTCACCATGCATGAGGCGTCTGGTCCCAGCGCTGCTCGCGCTCCTGATCCTGCTCCCGGCACAGGCGGCGCGCGCGGCAAAGACCGAGGTTGCGATCGCTGACGATCGCATCCTGATCGCGGGCGGCCCGCCCGCCGATGCGGCCGTCGCCGAGTGGCGCGCGCTCGGCGTCGACACGGTGCGGATCTTCGCGCTGTGGTCGCGGATCGCTCCCGCGACCAGGCCCGCCGGGTTCGACGGCGGCGACCCGGGCTCGCCCGGCTACTTCTGGGATCCGCTCGACGCGGCGGTCGCGCGCGTGCGCGCGGCAGGCATGAAGGTCACGCTCTCGATCACCGGTCCGGGACCGCTGTGGTCGAGCTCGTCGCCGAGCCGGCGGCGGCCGGCGTACCGCCCGCGACCTGGCTCCTACGCGTCGTTCGCCGGGGCGGTCGCGTCGCGCTACGGCGCCGACGTCGACCGCTACCTGCTGTGGAACGAGCCGAACATCGCGACCTGGCTGTATCCCCAGTCGCGCTGCTCGCGCGGCCACTGCACGCCGGTCTCGCCGCACCTGTACCGCGGCCTCGTGCGCGCCGCCTACCCGGCCGTGCGCGACGCCGACCCCGGGGCGCAGATCGTGATCGGCGAGCTGTCGCCGCGCGGCCAGCGGCTGCGATCGGCGAGCACGGTGATGCGGCCGCTCGTGTTCCTGCGCGCGTTCGGCTGCCGGAGCGATCGCTGGACGCGGCTGCGCACGAGCGAGTGCCGGAAGTTCCGCCCGGCCACCGGCGACGGGTTCGCGATCCACCCGTACGGCGGCCGGATCGCTCCCGAGCGCGCACACCCGAGCCCCGACGACGTCTCGCTGGCCCAGATCGGCAACCTCACGGCGACGCTCGACCGCCTGCAGCGGGCGCGCGCGCTCCGCGCCACGACACGCCGCTTCGGTATCTACATCGACGAGTACGGCTACCAGACCAACCCGCCCGACAAGTTCGCCGGCATCGGGGCACGGACGCAGGACTCGTGGCTCCAGCGCGCCGCCTACCTGGCCTGGCGCAACCCGCGGATCCGGCTGTTCGCGCAGTACCTCTGGCGCGACGAGCCGCGCAGCAACGACGGCTCGTTCAGCGGCTGGCAGTCCGGCCTGCGGTACGTCGGCGGGCGCTCGAAGCCCGCGCTCGCGCACTTCGACACGCCGTTCGCGCTCGACGCGGTGCGCAGCCGCCTGTGGGGTCAGGTGCGGCCGGGCGGCCGGCACTCCGTCACCGTCGAGCAGCGCAAGACGCCGCACGCCGCGTGGCGCCGGCTGGCGATCGTGACGACCGACGCGCGCGGCTACTGGACGCTGACCCGGCGGCTCGTCCGCGGCACCGCGTACCGCTACCGCTCGGCGGGCGCGACCAGCACCACGCTCGTGCGCTGACGGACGCTTCTTCGGTCAGGCCGCAGGGTTGTCGACCGCCGTCCGCAGCTTGGCGAGCGCCCCCTGTTCGATCTGCCGCACGCGCTCGGCGCTGACGCCGAGCGTGCCGGAAAGCTCGCGCAGCGTCTGCTCGCGGCCGCGGAGCCCGAAGCGGCCGATCAGGATCGTCCGCTCGCGCCCGTCCAGGCCGCCGAACACCGCGCGCACGTCGTCGACCTCGAGCCGCTGCGAGACGCGCTCATACGCCGCCTCGGCGGCCGGATCGGCGAGCAGGTCGCCTAGCGTGGCGCCCGTGCCGTCGCCGCCGGAGATCGGCTCGTCGAGCGCCTGCGCGCCGCGCTCGGCGGTGGTCAGGCTCTCGACCTGTGACCGGGCGAGCCCTGTCGCCTGCTCGAGGTCGCCGCAGCTGGGCTCGCGGCCATGGGACTGCAGGTGCGCCCGGCGCGCGGTCTTGACCCGCGCAAGCTGGCGCGCGGCACGGTCCGAGAGCACGACCGGCCGCGTCAGCTCCGCCACGAGCTGCTGCATGGCCTGGCGGACCCACCACGAGGCGTACGCCCAGAACGGCGTGGCGAGCGCAAGGTCATAGCGCTGCAGGGCGCGCAGCAGGCCGACCACGCCCTCCTGCATCAGCTCGACCCGCTCGATGCCCGGGCAGCGGCGATAGGTCCACGCGACGCTGGCGATCAGCGGGAGGAAGTCCTCGATCAGCTCGTCGCGCGCATCCGCATCGCCGGCTTTCGCCGCCTCGACCAGCTCGCGCTCACACGCGAGCGGCGATCGTGCGCACCGGTGGGTCTCGTGCGCCTGCATGGGGCACCCTTGGGACTAGCGCTGCTGCCGTGCATGCGCAAACGCGACAGCCTCAGAAGTTCGCAAATTGCGGGATATGCGAGGCTGTGACGATGCTTGTCGCCATCGCCGGAGGTCACGGCAACATCGCACTTCGCCTGACGTCGCTGCTGCACGCCCGCGGGGATCAGGTCCGCTCACTCATCCGCAAGCCCGAGCACGAAGACGACGTGCGCGCCGCGGGCGGAGATCCGGTCATCTGCGACCTCGAGTCGGCCAGCGACGACGAGGCCTCCGCCGCCGTCCGCGGCGCCGACGCCGTCGTCTTCGCCGCCGGCGCCGGGCCCGGGAGCGGGCCGGAGCGCAAGTGGACGATGGACTACGGCGGCGCGGTCAAGCTGATCGCGGCCGCGAAGGCCGAGGGCATCAGCCGCTACGTGATCATCAGCAGCATGGGCGCCGATCCCGACGCTCCCGGCGACGACACCTTCAGCGTGTATTCGCGCGCCAAGGGCCAGGCCGACGCCGACCTGGTGGCGAGCGGGCTCGACTACACGATCGTGCGGCCGGGGCATCTGACCGACGATCCCGGCATCGACCGGGTCACGCTCGCGGCGAAGGTCGAGCGCGGCAAGATCCCGCGCGATGACGTCGCCGCCGTCTTGGCGGCCGTCCTGCACGACCCCGCCACCGCCGGCCTGACGTTCGAGCTGGTGTCCGGCGAGGTGCCGATCGACGAGGCGCTCGCGGGGTCAGACCCCTCGTAGGGCGCCCTAACAGGGGTCTGACCCCTCGTAGGGCGCCCTAACGGGGGTCTGACCCCTCGTAGGGCGCCCTAACGGGGGTCTGACCCCTCCCTAACGGGTCTCAGCCGCGCACGTGGTGCACGCGGACGCTGCGGCTGGCGCTCGGTGAGTGCAGGCCGGTGATGTCGTTCACGACCACACGGAACCGGCCGCCGCGGCGGACGCGGATGCGCTTGCTGTAGCGCGAGAAGCCGGTCCCGCCGTGGCGGGCCGTCGTCTGGCCGCGGTTGACCCAGATGCCCTTGCGGAGCTTCTGGATCAGGACCTGCTGCCCGTCGACCGCCGGCGTCACGCGGCCGCGGAAGCGGATCCGGCCGCTGCGCGCGCTGCGGTTGACCTTCACCCTACGGGTCACCCTGACCGTGGTCCCGACCACGACCACGGGGCTCACGACGTCCGGCCGCGAGGCCATCTGCACGCGGTACTGCGTGTTCACTGCCACGCCGAGCACATTGAACGCGAACTCTCCGGCGGCGCCGGTGACCTGCGCGTTCGCGGCCGCCAGGAACCCCTGCGTGTACGGGAACGGGTTGGCCTGGAGCTCCACCTGGCGCCCGGCGTTGCCGGTGCCGGTGAGCGCGCCGGCGAGCGACGTTGCGCCGCCGACGCCAACCGGGTTGGGCGTCGCTCCGAGCGTCACGCCGAGCGGCTGACGCTTGGTCTTGAACGTGCGGTCCTTGCCCCGCGACAGGCCCTTGGAGTTCGTTGCCACGACGCGGTAGTGGTACGTCGTCGCGGGCGCCAGCCCGGTGACCGGGACGGCCACGTGGACGCCCGCCGTTCCCTTGCCGACGGCCGTGCTCGGCGTCAGCGCCCCGTAGATCACGGTCGTGCCGTACTGGAAGAAGTACGTCGTCGCCGCGCCCTTGGGATTGACGGTGGCGTTCAGCACCACGGACGTCGGCGCGATGTTCGCTGCTCCGCCGGTGGTGACCACCGGCTTCTCGGCGGCCGACGCGACTGCCGGCGCCCACAGCGCGCAGACCACCGCTGCCGCCCCCAGCACGCCGCGCGTTCGAATGGTTCGCATGCCCCTCCTGACTTGACTGCCGTCGACGATTTCCACCGCAGTCAACACGCTCGAGGCCGTGAGGGTGCGGTGCGGCATTAGGCTGGATTTAGGTATCGAGGCGATGCATCGGACGACGGGTAGCGGGTACTCCATGGATATGGCCAAAGACGCATCGCAACTGTTCGGACAGGACCACGTACGCCGCTACCGGGAGACCGGCGGTGAGGTCGGCCACGACTGGCAGGGCACGCAGACCCTGCTCCTCACCACGACCGGCCGGCAGTCGGGCAAGGAACGCACGACGCCGCTGATCTACGGCCGCGCCGGTGATAACTACCTGATCGTGGCCTCCAAGGGCGGCGCCGACCAGCCGCCCGGCTGGTACGTCAACCTGCGCGACGACCCCGAGGTCGAGCTCCAGGTGCGGGACGAGCGCTTCCACGCCCGCGCACGCACCGCGACCGCCGACGAGAAGCCGCGGCTATGGCGCGAGATGGTCGGCCACTGGCCGGCCTATGACGAATACCAGCGCAAGACCGACCGCGACATCCCGGTCGTGGTGCTCGAGCGCGAGTAGCGGCTGGGTGCCTAGATCGGCGACGACGGCCGGGCGAGGCCCTCGGCGAGGTCCCCGAAGCCGGGGGCGACGATCGCTCCGGGCTGGGCGATCAGCTCCTCGGCGACGAGCGCCTCGGTCGTGAGCAACAGGGCGGCCACCGAAGCGGCGTGCTCGAGGCTCAGGCGCGTGACCCGCACCGGGTCGACGACGCCCTTCTCGAACAGGTCGCCGAACTCGCCGCTGAGCGCGTCGAGCCCGTGGCCCTCCGGCATCGCCGCTACCTGGTCGATCACGGAGCGGCTGTCGTAGCCGGCGTTGCTGGCGATCCAGTAGAGCGGCTCGGACAGCACACTGCGCATGATCTCGACGCCGCGCGCGTAGTCGCCCTCCAGCTCGAGCGCGTCGAGCGCGCCGCCGGCGCGCAGCAGCGCCGTGCCGCCGCCCGCGACGATGCCCTCCGACACGGCGGCCTGGGTCGCCGCCAGCGCGCCCTCTGTGCGCCGGAAGCGGTCGCGCAGGGCCGGCTCGGTCGGTGCGCCGACACGGATCACCGCGAGGCTCAGCGCCAGCCGTGCGAGGCGCTCCTGCATGATCTCGATGTCGCGCTCCTGCGACGCCCGCGCCAGCTCGGCGCGGATCTGCGACAGCCGCCCGCGCACCGCCTCGGTCGAGCCGCCTCCCTCGATGAAGGTCGTCCCGTCGGCGGTCACGATCACGCGCCGCGCCGTCCCGAGGTGCTCGCGCCGCACGGTCGCCAGGCTCAGCCCGGCCTCCTCGGCGATCACCTGGCCGCCGGTGAACGCCGCGAGGTCGCCGAGATGCTGGATCCGGCGGTGGCCGAACCCGGGGGCGCGCATCGCGACGGCCTCGATCGTGCCGTGCTGGTTGTTGGCGACCAGCATGCCGAGCGCGCCGCCGTCGATCTTCTCGGCCAGCACGACGAGCGGGCGCGGGTCCTTCATCACGAGATCCAGCGTGGGGAGGAGGTCCTGGGGGTGCGAGATGCCCGCGTTGGTCATCAGGATGTGCGGGTTCTCGAAGACGGTCTCCATGCGGTCGGTGTCGCGGACCATGTAGGGCGACACCCAGCCGTTCTCGACGTGCATTCCCTCGACGAACTCGACGGCGAGCCCGCCGGCGTCGCCCTCCTCGATCGTCACGACGCCGTCGGCGCCGACGCGGTCGAGCGCCTCCGCGACCGCCTCGCCGATCGCCTCGTCCTCCTTCGCGGCGATCGTCGCCACGTGGCGCAGCTCGTCGCGGCTCTCGACCGGCCGCGCGACGCGCCGCAGCTCGGCCGACAGGCGCTCGGTCGCCTGCTCGATCCCGCGCCGCAGGAGCATCGGGTTGGCGCCCTCGTCGAGCGCGCGCATGCCCTCGCGCACGATCGCCTGGGCCAGCAGCGTGGCGGTGGTCGTGCCGTCGCCGGCGAGCTCGCTCGTGCGGTTGGCGACCTCACGAACGAGCTGCGCGCCCATGTTCTTGTATTGGTTGCTGAGCTCGATCTCGCGCGCGATCGAGACGCCGTCGTTGGTGATCGTCGGCGCGCCGGTCAGGCGCTCCAGCACCACGTTCCGGCCCTTCGGCCCGAGCGTCACCTTGACCGTGTTGGCGAGCTCGTCGACGCCGGCCTGAAGCAGCTGGCGGGCCTCCTGGTTGAAGTACAGCCGCTTGCCCATCGGGGTCCTTCCTACGCGGGGACGAGGATGCCGCGGCCCTGGAGGCGGCCGTGGTCGAGGTCGGCCATCGCGTCGTTGATGGCGTCGAGCGGATAGGTGCTCGTGTGCAGGGTCACCTTGCCCTGCGCTGTGAGGGTCATCAGGTCCGCCAGGTCGACGTACGTGCCGACGAGGTTCCCGATGAACGAGATCTCGCGCGAGATCACGTCGATCGTGGGGATGTTGATGTTCTCCCCGTAGCCGATCACGTAGTAGAAGCCGCCGTCCTGGACCATCGCGATGCCGTCCTCGATCGCGCCCTTCTCGCCGACGAAGTCGATGATCGCCTCGGCGCCCATCCCGTCGGTCAGCTCCTTGACCGTGTCCACATGGGAGCCGTCGACCTTGACCATGTGGTCGGCGCCCAGCTCGCGCGCCAGGTCGAGCGCCTTCTCGGACGGGTCGATCACGATGATCTCGGTCGGCGTGTAGGCCTTCAGGCACTGGATCCCGATGTGGCCGAGGCCGCCCGCGCCGATCACGACGGCGCGCGTGCCCGCACCGAGCACCGGAATCGCCTTCTTGACCGCGTGGATCGCGGTCAGGCCGGCGTCGGCGAGTGCCGCGATCTCGGTCGGATGCAGTGAAGGATCGAGCTTGACCACCGAGCGCGCGCTCGTGAGCAGGAACTCGGCGAAGCCGCCGTCGCGGTTGATGCCCGGGAACGAGCCGTTGACGCAGTGCATGTCGTCCCCGCGGCGGCACGGCAGGCATAGCCCGCACGAGATGAACGGATGCACGATCACCGTGTCGCCGACCTCGACGTTGCTGACGGCGGAGCCGATCTCGTGCACCCAGCCCGCGTTCTCGTGGCCCGGCGTGTACGGCAGCTTGACCTCGGACTTCTCCGCCCACTGGCCTTCCTGGATGTGCAGGTCGGTACGGCACAGCCCGGCTGCGCCGATCTTCACCACGACGTCGAGCGGGCCCGTGGCGTGCGGCTCGTCGACCTCGTCGATGTGCAGTGCGTCGTGATACGTGTGCAGCCGAGCAGCCTTCATGCCGCCACCCCCTCCTCGTTCGAGATGCCGTATCGGACCCGCAGCAGATCGCGGCAGATGCCGCCGTTGGTCTCGAGGCTCAGGCTCACCAACCGGGCGCGGCGCAGCCAAGTCTGCAGCGCTTCAGCTGTCAGCCCCGACCCGTCGCCGGCCACGAGCGCTGGTGCGTCCGGGCCATGCGGCAGACCGAGCGCGGCACGCAGCGCCACGCTCCGCACCGCCTCGGCCGTGTCCGGCAGGTCCGCCACCCGCAGGGCGACGACCGCCTCTGGGCTCGCCCCATCCGCCAGCAGCGCCTGGCACAGCCGCGCCTGGCGGCCGAGCAGCGCCTTGCGCTGGAACAGCTGGCGCAGCGCGTCGAGGTCGCCCTCGGTCTCGCCGGGGAACGCCCCGTCGAAGTCGTCGCCACGCCCGACGGCCGCGTTGATCTCATCTCCCGTGTAGTGGTCCTCGAGGACGATCGTCACCTCGCCCACCTCCGGCAGCCGACGCACGGCAGTGCGCGCGTCGGCCACCATCAGGAATGCGAAGTTCGGCGCGCACTGCGGCGTGGGGAGCCGCAGGTGCACCTCGACATCGCTCCCCGTCACGACACAGGAGCCGACGAAGCCGAGCGTGGTGATCGGCTCGTCGAGCTCCGGGTCGTAGACCGTGCCCAGGGCCTCGAAGACCTGGGCGCGTACCGTCACCCTTCGACCCCCACCGCAGCGGCCGGGTCGGCGGGCGTGCCCGCCTCGGCGGGCAGCTGGAACTCCTGCGGCACGTCAACGCCATAGAGCTTGGCGGCGTTGAGGCCGAGGATCTTCTTCTTGCCCGCGGCCTCGAGGCGCGGGTAGTCGGCGAACTCGTCGCGATCGGGCATCTCCCAGTCGACGAAGCCCTCGACCTGCCACTTCGGCTCCCAGATCGCGTAGTCCGAGCCGAACAGCATCTTGTCCTCGCCGACCCAGAACAGCAGCTCGCCCATCACCTTGGCGAAGAACTGCGGGCGGGCGTGCATCAGGCCGCCGATGGCGACCGCGAGGCCGGCGTAGACGTTGCGCTCCTGCGTCGCCATGAAGCAGAAGTCCTCGATCCGCGGCAGCCCGACGTGCTCAACGATGAAGTTGAGGTCCTGGTAGTCGGTCGCCACGTGATCGATGTCGGAGACGTCGAAGGCGTCCTTGTCGAGCGGCCAGATCGTCGGCCCCTTGTGGACGTGGATGTTCTTGATGCCGAGCTCCACGCACTTGTCCAGGAACGGCACCGCCTCGGGGTCGGTCAGCTTCCAGCCGCGCGAGTCACCGCGCCACTCGGCCGTGTAGAGCTTCACGCCCTGGATGCCGTACTTCGCGTGGTCGGCCTCGAGCTGGCGCAGGCCGGCCTCGCCCTCGCGCGGGTCCCAGCGCCCGTTCACGAGCAACTTGCCCGGGAAGCGGTCGAGCAGCGCGGCGTTGTGCTCGATGTCGTTGAACCCGGTCGTGTACCACTCCTTCAGGTACGTCGACTGGAAGACCGCCTTGTCGACGTGGCCCTCCGTGAAGACGTCCTTCTCGAAGTCGTCGACCGAGTACTTCTGGAAGTGGTCCAGCGTCCAGTGCGTCTCGGCCGGGCCGAGCCCCTGGTACGCGTGGAAGCACTCGATCCAGCCCTTCGCGTACTCCTCGTGGCCCTTGACCCAGTTATCCGGGCTCGCGTCCCAGAAGTGCAGGTGGCTGTCGAAGATGAAGTACTTCTCGCCGTCCTTCTCGTACATGGGCGACCTCCTCCTCAGGTGACCGGTTGCAGGTCGAAGCCGATGTACTCGGCGGCGTCCTCGGGATTTGCGAAGAGGACGACGCGATCGTCGAGGACGACCATGCGCCCGTAGTGCGTCGACATTATCTCTTCGAAATCGTCGTTGCCGAAATCGTCCCAGCCGAGCGCCTCGGCGATCTCCTCGTAGTCGAAGTCGACCTGGCCGACACCGTCCACTCGGATCATCGACGGCAGCTCGGTGATCGTCACGTCCGGCTTGTCGCGCATGACCTCCGCGACGACGTAGCCGACCTGGTTGTTCATCAGCGTCACGCCGGCCTTGTTGGAGGACGTGGCGATCGGAACTGAACTGCGTCATGCCTTGACCTCCTTGGGAATCTCGAGGCCGATGTCGCCCAGGAGGGTCTCGAAGCGCCCGGAGGCGCGCTTCGAAGGAGTCCTCGAAGCGCACGACCTTCTCGGAGAGCTGGGACCAGATCGGCTGCAGCTGCCTGGCCGCCTCGACGGCGCCGCGGCGTCCACTCCGTCAGCCAGCCCTGCATCGTCGCCTTGTTCTCGGCTCCGTGGGTCTCGTCGTCGGCCAGCATCCGGAACAGCGCCCGCGCGCCGCGCAGCTCGCGCGCGGCGTCGGACTCGCCGGCGCCCATGATCGTCGGCGTCACGAAGTCGCCCTGGGGCGCCGCCGCCTGCATCACGAACCCCGAGCGGAACAGCTCGCCGACCAGCGGCTCGAAGACCACCGCGGTGGCGAACATCTGCTCGGACCAGTCGCGGATGCCCGTGAGGCGCTCGACCAGCTCGCGCGTCGGCTGCCAGATCGGGTCCTCCTGCCAGGTCTTCTTGTGGATCGAGCCGTCGAAGCCGTCGATCTCCTCCGACAGCGCGAGGTTGTAGAGGATCAGGTCCTGCGCGAAGCGGAGCTTGTGGACCGCCCCGACCGCCATCGCGTTGTTGATCATGTTGGTCGGCGCGTCGCGCTGGGCCGGCGTGTAGACGTGCATCCCGAGCCCGTGCTCGACGTGCGACCAGGCGAACACGTGGCGCTCGAGGATCTTCACCCACGGCGCGTTCATCGCCTGGAACACGTGGGCCGTGCGCCCGTGCTCGATGTTCTGCGAGATCTGGCGGACGACGTTCGCGTTGTTGCGGTAGATCGTCTGCTCCCACTCCTCGTTGGGGTCGAGGAACTCGTGCCAGTTGGACGACTTGAGGGCGCTCCACTTCTGGGGATAGCCCGCGTCGCCGTTCGCGAACGCGTAGACCCAGCCCTGGCGAGAGATGCCGCGCCGGATCGGGCTGGACGTCGACCGTGACGTCCTCGTAGACGGTGGCGCGCCGCTTGCGCGGCGTGAAGTAGTTGTAGCTGCGGCTCTGCCAGGACGGGAACTCCTGGGCCCCGGCCTCGGCGTCCGTGAAGACGGGCTTCGGGACGCTGCGTTCCTTGACCTCCGTGGCCATGGTTCTCCTCTCTCAATCGTCGGCGGTCGTGGTGAACTTGTCGAAGTAGATGTGCGCCTCGGGGACGCCCCGGGCTTCGAGCAGGGCGATGGCCGCCTCGACCATCGGGGGCGGGCCGCAGACGTACGCGTCCACCTCGGACACGTCGCCCTCGAGGCGGTCGATGACGTCGGTGATCAGGCCTGACTCGCCGGCCCAGCCGTTGCTGTCCTCCGACAGGGCGGGGACGAAGCGCGCGGGCAGCGCCCCGATCTCGTCGAGGTGGAACAGGTCGGCCTCGGTGCGAGCGCCGTAGTAGTAGATCGCCTCGCGCTCGCTCTCGGTCTCGGCCAGCGACCGCAGGAGCGACAGGATCGGCGCCATCCCGGCGCCGCCGCCGATGAACAGCAACCGGCGCGGGGAGCTGGTGCGCAGCGTGAACACGCCGTAGGGGCCCGTGACCTTGAGCTCGTCGCCGGGCTTGATCGCCTCGTCGGCGAGCAGGCCCGAGAAGCGCCCGCCCGGGTAGAGCTTGATCATGAACTCCAGCTCGTCGGGCGACGTGCTGGTGTTGGCCATCGAGAACGACCGATGGTGCTCCTCGTCGCCGGGGATGCAGATGTCCACGTACTGGCCGGGCTTGAACGTGAACGGCTCGTCGTCCTCGACGTTCAGCCGGAGCAGCCGGATGTCGCTGGTGAGCGCTTCGACTGCCTCGACCCGGGTAGCGACCGTGCGCGGCGGCGAGCCGCCGTGCAGGATCTCCTCGTCGTAGTTGATCAGCTCGATCTCGAGGTCCGAGTACGCGTGGGCGCGGCACAGCAGCGTCCAGCCCTCGGCCTCCTCGAAGTCGGGCAGCGCGAACGTCGAGTAGCGGTCGAGGTCGACGTCCCCATCGAGCAGGAACGACTTGCACGCCGAGCACTGACCCTCCTTGCAGCCGTGCATGAGCATCAGCCCTTGCCGGAAGGCCGCGTTGAGGATCGTCTCCTCCTCGTCGACTTCGATCTCGATGCCGACGGGCTCGAAGCGGACCGTGTGCGTGTCGCCCATGGTGGGGACCGGGGGGAGCCGGCGGCGCGACGCCGGCTCCCCGCGCTTGTCCTAGTCGGCCGCCGGTCGGCCGGCCGGGCCGCCGCGCTTGTACGCGGCCATGTGTGTCTCGCGCTCCTCGGGCGACATCTCGTTCAGGAGCACGTTCGGGCTGTTGAGCGTGATCCCCCGCACGTTGTCGAGGGTCCACATCTCCTTCGGGTCCAGGTTCAGATGCGGCTGCGGGATCAGCGTGTGGCCGTCGTCGCGGACGTAGCCGAGGCTGTCCTGCATGATCTCGGCGAGGTCCTTGCCGTGATGCAGGGTCTCCCATTCGCGCTGGCCGGAGAGACGGCCCATCGACGGTGTCGAGCGGCCCTCGTACTCGGGCCGGAACGCGACCTTGTCCGTCCAGTGGCAGGTCTCCGAGCAGTACGTGCGGACCTGTCCGTCGACCTCGTCCATCACCGTGTCCTCACGGATCAGGCACGGGACCATGCAGGTCCAGCAGCGGTGCGGATACTGGTAGTCGGCCTCGGCCTCGAAGGCGATCGGGTTGTGCCCGTTCTTCTTCGAGAGCTCGCCGTACTTCTCCCACCAGCGGCCGTACTTGTCGTACCAGCCGGGGTACTTGTGCTCGAACCACTCGAAGTCGTCGTCGTCCATCGCGTCGATCCGCCAGTAGTTGGCGAACCAGCCGGTGGCGAAGAACTGGGCGACCTCGTGGACGTAGCCCTTGTTCCAGATCCGGTCCCAGGCCTCTTCGACGAGGTCGTGGGGGATCGTCAGGCCGTACTTCTCGAGCGGGACGAGGTAGGACCGGTAGTAGTCGTCGTAGATCCACCGGCGCCACGCCTCGGCGTAGGACTCGCGGTCCTTGCGGCGGTCCTTGGTGCCGTACTCGATGAACGTGCCGATCGCCGCGTCGACGACGGCGTGGTTGTTCCACCACGCGTACCGCAGATCGCGCTCGAGCAGCTGGCGGTTGCGCTCGTCGGCAAGCGCCATGAGGATGATCGAGTAGCCGTTGGAGATGTGCCGCGACTCGTCCGACTGGACGGAGTGGAACACCGTCGGCAGCAGGTAGTCGCCGTTCGCGGCGGCCTCGCCCGGCATCGCCACGAAGAGCACGTTGGTGAACGCCGTCTCGGCCACGATCGTCAGGTAGACGTTGGCGGCGGTGATCGCGTCACCGGTGATGAACCCCTCGCCGAACTGCCGGCCGATCGTCCCGGCGTAGCAGTTCGCGAACCCCTTCTCCGTGAGGTCGAACCCGGCCGGGTCGATGTAGTGGTTCATGTACAGCCGCTTCAGGTTCATCTGGATCGTCGAGTGGCGAACCTCGTCGATCATCTGGATGGCGAGCCCGTTGTGGACCTCGGGGTTGGGCACCGCGTTGATGGCGAGCGGCATGGCGCGCGCGGCGGAGATCTCCGGGAACGGGATGATGCTCAGGAAGAGCTTCTGCCACTCCATCCAGCGCTGCTGGACCTGGCGGAACATGTTGCCCCGGATGGCGCCGTCCATCGCGCCGAAGACACGGTTGTCCTTCTCCTCTTCCATCGGGAAGTACGACCGCAGGACCTGCTTGAGCGGATCCTTCTTCGGGGCCTTCTCGAACGTGTAGTCGGTCGGGTACTTGTCGACCGGGGTCACGAACGTCGGTTCCCAGGAGAGCTCCTGGATCTTGTTGTGGGCCTTCGTGATGCTGGCTCGGCTCAAGGCCGACACCTCCTCTCGCTGGATAGCGCCCCTCGCGAGAAGTGGACCACTCGTGCGTTACATCAGCGCTGCAGTTTGCGAGCGCTGGTCAGCCGCCGAAGCGGCGGCGCAGCTCCGCGACGCGGGCGGCGCAGAGGGGGCGCCGCGGGTCGCGGAAGTCGAGCTGGGAGAGCAGCCGCTTCCAGGCGGCGACGTCCTGTTCGCCGCTCGGCGAGTTGACCCACGCCCACACCGCGTCGGGGTCGTCGGACGTCAGCACGGCCTGGCGCAGCCAGTTGTCCAGATGCTCGCGCTCGCGGACGATGCCGGGGGCGTCGGAGCCCGGCAGCAGCGGCCCCGTGTAGGCCTCGGCCGCCTCGCGCACGGCGCCCGCTCCGAGCAGGCCCGAGATCCTGCGCGAATCTGTGTCTACGTCGCAGGTGAGGCGGTAACGGTCGGTGTCGATCCAGGGACCGAGCAGCTTGCGCAGCCGCGACACCTCGACGCGCACACCCGAGGCACGGCCGCCGTCGCCATGCAGGTCGGCGCACAGCGTCTCGGCGCTCATGCCGTGCGGGTTCGCGCACAGCAGCACGAGGATCTCGCCGAGCCGCGGCCGCAGCTCGGTGCGGCGGTCGTCGATCTCCAGCACCGCCCGGTCGCGGCCGAGCACGGACAGCTTGAGCAGCGGCCGCGCCGCCCGCCCCTTCGACCGGCGGTCGACCGTGCGCACGACGAACGCCTCGAGCGAGGGGCCGACCGGGTCGGCGACCGCGTGGGCGCCGGACGGCAGCACCAGTTCGCCGCCCCCGGGCGGCATCATCAGGCGTTCGATCGCGCCCCAGACGGGCGGAAGGCGCGTGATCGCGCGGCCCGATGGCGCGACCAGCGCGCTCGTGCCGGGCGCGCGCATCACCTCGTCGCCGTAGCGGTCGCGCAGTCGCGCGTCGCGCTCCTGCAGGCTCAGCTGGAGCGCTCCCTCGACGGCCGCGGCCGTCGCGGTGGCGACCGCGAGGCTGGCGGGGTGCACCGTCCGGAAGTCGCCGGTCAGGTCGATCACGCCGAGCAGGGCGCCCGTGTCGGGATCGTGGATCGGCGCCGCCGAGCACACCCACCGCTGGACCGGCTCGTGGAAGTGCTCCGGGCCGAACACCTGGACGGCATGGTCGACCGCCACCGCGGTGCCGATCGCGTTCGTGCCCGCGCCCGTCTCGCTCCACAGCGTGCCCTCGGCGAAGTTCATGACCTCTTCGGCGCGCAACCGGATCGCGGGGTTGCCCTCGATGCTCAGCAGCACGCCGTTCGCGTCGCTGATCACGATCAGGTAGCCGCCCTCCTCGGCGGTCTCGGCCAAGCAGTCGCGGATCAGCGGCGCGGCGCGCGCCAGCGGGTGGTGCTCCCAGTGGGCGTGCGTCTCGTCCTCGTCGGACACGATCGGGGCCAACCGGTTGCCGGTGGGCTCGACGCCGGCCGCGAATGAGCGCCGCCACGAGTCGGCGATCGCCGTGCGCACGAAGTCCGGGTCGCCCTCGTCGTCGGAGCCGGAGCGCTCGAGCTCTTCTACGAAGCGCTCCCACGCGAACCGCACTTCCTGCGCGCGCACCATCGGCGACGTACCCACGTCGATGGCAAGCCAGGAGTTGGCGCTCATATTCGGGCCTTCGGATCCTTCGAGTAGTTCGGGACTCACAGTACCGCGGGCGCACCGTGTAACCAAACGCCTTGGCGCGCTGTACGCTCCGGCGCCGATGGGGCCGTGCTCGGGGTGCGAGATCGAGAGGAACTGACGTGAGCGAGACGACGAGTTCCGGCGGCGGCCTGCGCCGCGAGCTGCGGTTCTGGGAGGCGATCGCCCTCTCGATCGCGATCATGGCGCCGACCGCGGCGATGGCGCTCAACGGGGTGGCGATCGCCGGGCTGCTCGGCCGGGCCGTGCCGCTGGCGTTCCTGTTCGCGCTGGTCGGCGTGATGTTCGTGTCGTATTCGTTCGTGCAGCTCACGCGCGAGGTCAACCACGCGGGCTCGGTGTATGCCTTCAGCGGATTCACGCTCGGCCCGCATGCGGGGTTCATCGCCGGCTGGGCGCTGCTCGGGACCTACATGATGTTCACGATCGCGTCGACCGCCGAGGTCGGCCTGTTCTTCTCGTCCTTCCTCGCCTCGAGCGGCATCTCCGACAGCGCCGACTGGATCTGGATCGCGCTGATCGCGCTCGCGCTCGTCGCGGTGATCGCGCGCGGCGACGTGCGCGTGGCCACCCGCTCGCTGCTGTCGATGGAGGGGATCTCGATCGGCTTGATCGTGATCCTCGTGGTCGTCATCTTCGTGAAGCTGCTGACCGGATCGGCGCCGGGCGACAACTCGCACTCGTTCGTCGACGCGTTCAAACTCCCCGGTGGCACGTCGCTGGACACGATCGCGACCGCCGCCGTGTTCGGGTTTCTCTCGTTCGCCGGATTCGAGGGCGCTGCGTCGCTCGGTGAGGAGACGAACGAGCCGAGAAAGAACATCCCACGCGCGCTGTTCTTGGCGCCGCTGGGGATCGGCATCTTCTACCTGTTCGTGATCCTCGCCCAGACACTCGGGTTCGGCACCGACGAGGCGGGCGTCGCGGCCTTCGCCGGCACCAGCTCGCCGCTCGGCGACCTCTCCGAGAGCTACGTCGGCGCTGGACTAGCGGACGCGATCAACCTGGGCGCGACGCTGAGCGCGTTCGCGAGCGCGCTCGGCACCGCCACCGCGGGCTCACGGATCCTGTTTGCGCTCTCGCGCGACGGCCTGCCGGGCAGCCCGCTCGGCCGCACGTCGCCCCGCACGGGGGCGCCGGTGGGCGCGCTCGCCGTGCTCGTGGTGGTCGGGCTGATCGGGCTGATCGGGCAGCGGATCGCGGGCACGAACGCCGCCAACGCCTTCTTCTACCCGGGCACGATCGGCGTCTTGGCCCTGCTCTTCGCCTACCTCATGACGAACATCGGCGCGATCAGTCACCTGTTCGTGCGCGCACGACGACGGCCGCTCTGGCAGCTGGCGATACCGCTGTTGGCGATCGCGTTCATCGTGTTCACGATCTACAAGAACGTCCATGGCGCGTTGGCGCCGTACAGCCACTTCCCGTGGTTCGTGCTCGCGTGGCTCGCTGTCGGCGGCCTCGTCGTCGCGCTCGCGCCCGGCGTGGCGAAGCGGATCGGGACCGCGCTCACGAGCGAGCTCGGGCGCGGGTCGCCCTAGGCTCGATCGCCGTCACGGGGCGCCCGGCATCTCGACCGGGATCAGCTCCGGCGCCTTCGCGAGCCGCCCGTCTCCGGACGAGCGGCCGCGCACGCGGCGGACGAGCCATGGCGTGAGATGGCGGCGCGCCCATTCCACCTCTGCGGCCACGACGGCATGCGGCCGGCGCCGCGCTCGCGGCGGGAGGGCGTCGGCCCACGTGCCGTCGCTGCCCGCGAGGCCGAGCGCCTCGCACATCCCGGCGGCGATCCGCTCGTGGCCGAGCGTGCTCGCGTGCAGCCGGTCGATGCTGAACGCCCGCGGGTCGCGCGTGATCGGCGCGCTCGCGAGATCGAAGGCGACCGCCCCGGTGCGCTCGCAGATCTCGAACATCGCCTCGTTGTAGGCATCCAGCCGTGCGCGCACGATTCGTGCCAGTGGCACGACCGGCGAGAGGTCCGGAAGCGTGAAGGTCGCCACCGTCGCGCCGGTCGCGCGTAGCTCGGTCACCATCGCCTCCAGGTGCCCCACCGTCGCGGCCGCGTCGTAGCGCCGGTGCAGCACGTCGTTGAGCCCGGCGACGACCGTCACGAGGTCCGGCTCCAGCGCGAGCGCCGGACCGAGCTGCTCTGCGTGCACCTGTGGGATCCGGCGGCCGCGCACGGCGAGGTTCGCGTACAGCAGGCCCGGCTCCGCCACCTCTAGGCATTCGGCCAGCCGGTCCGCCCAGCCGCGATAGCCGCCACCGGGGCGCGGGTCGTCCAGGCCCTCAGTGGTGCTGTCGCCGAGCGCGACGTAGCGGCGGAAGCCCATGACTCCAGCTTCCCGCATTCTGGGTAGGTCCGCCAACATGGACCTGGCCGAGACCTTCAACGCGCTCGTCGGTGAGCTCGAGTATCCGATGTTCATCGTGACGGCGCGGGCCGGCGACGAGCGGCTCGGCTGCCTGGTCGGGTTCGCGACGCAGTCGAGCATCGATCCGCCGCGCTTCGTCGTCTGCCTGTCGCACGCGAACCGCACGTACCGGCGCGGCCGCGACGCCGGCGTGCTCGCCGTGCACTGCGTTCCAGCGCACGCGCGCGAGCTGGCGGAGCTGTTCGGCGGCGAGACCGGCGACGACGTGGAGAAGTTCGAGCGCTGCGCGTGGCACGAGGGGCCGGAGGGCGTGCCGATCCTCGACGACTGCCCGAACTGGTTCGCGGGCCGCGTGCTGTGGCGCCAGGACGCCGGCGACCACGACGCGTTCCTGCTCGAGCCGATCGCCGCCGAGGCCGGCTCGCCAGAGGGCGAGTTCACGTTCCACCGCGCAAAGCGGATCGCACCCGGTCACGAAGCCTGAGCCGCCGCTTGTAAGGGTTCGGCAAGTTCGCGACAACGGGCGTGGCGCATGCTGCGCACCTCATGGACCCGTCACCAAGAGGTAACCGATGCCGCTGAAGTCGTATGGAGTGCTCGTAGGCAGGGCTGTCGACCGCCGCCGGGAGGGCGGGAGCGGCTCGCCGCATTACCAGGTGCGTCTGGACGGCGGCGGCATGAGCTACCGGATCGCCGTCAACGTGCAGTCGCAGGAGTCGCCGTCGGAGTTGCTCTACCTCGTCGACGACGATTTCCGCCATCCGCTGACGGCGGCGATCGGCGGCCTCGGGGTCGGCTGGCACGCGCTGCCGTCGAAGGCCGGCGGGTCGAGCCTGGACTTCATTCGCGGGAACCTCTTCGATCGCGCCGCCATGCGCTTGCTGCCGGCCGACGCGGCCGGGCCGGACAACGACCTCGCCGATGTCTTCGACCACTACGTGCAGCGTGCGATCGGCGACCCGGCCGCGCAGGTGTACGCGTTCGGCGAGCGCTGGGGGCCGGAGATCGGCGTCAAGGACAAGGTGTTCGGGTTCCAGCCCGGCAACGGCGTGCACGACATCCACATGAACCAGGGCAACAGCGCGCGTTTCCGCGGCGACGACGGCGTGTGGCAGGACGGCGGGCTCCTGATCCACCTCGGCGACCGCTGGATCGGCATCTTCCTCGCCTTCCAGAGCCAGGCCTGGCACACCGACGACAAGACCGGGCACACCATCGCCGGCCCGGCGCCGACCCCGACGCCGACGCCCGTGCCGACTCCGGTGCCCGAGCCCGAGCCCGTGCCCGTGCCGGCGCCCGCGGCCGACGACTCCGCGATCCGCATCCTCGCCGCGATGGTCAACCCGGTCGGCGGCTCCCCGGAGGCCGAGTCGGTGTTCCTGATCAACGCCTCGCCGAAGCCCGTCGACCTCACCGGCTGGCGCCTCGCCGACCGCATGAAGCAGACGTGCCCGCTCCCTGCCGGCCCGCTCGAGGCCGGCGCGGTGCTGAAGGTCCGCCTCGCGCCCAACGTCCAGCTCGGCAACAAGGGCGGCTCGATCACGCTGCTCGACGGCCGGGGCCTCAAGGCCGGCGGCGTCGCCTACACCGCCGAGCAGGCCCAGCAGGAGGGGTGGAGCATCACCTTCTGATGCGTCAGCGGGCGTAGGCGGCCGGGACGCCGCCGTCGACGTTGAGGAGGTTGCCGGTGCTCTTGCCCGAGCGGGCCTCGGAGGCGAAGTGGAGCACCGCCTGCGCGATGTCGGCGGGGAAGATGTTGACCCCGAGCGTCGTGCGCAGCCGGTAGTGCTCCTCCAGCTCTTCCGGCTCGATGCCGTACGCCGCGGCGCGTTCCTCGCGCCACGACGAGGCCCAGATGCGCGAGCCCTGGAGGACGGCGTCCGGGTTGACGGTGTTGACCCGGATGCCGCCGCTGCCGCCCTCCTCGGCCAGGCAGCGCGCGAGGTGCAGCTCGGCCGCCTTGGCGGACGAGTATGCGGCCGCGTTCTTGCCCGCCACGAGCGCGTTCTTGGAGGCGATGAAGACGATCGAGCCGCCGCGGCCCTGCCGTCGGAGCAGCCGGAACGCCTCGCGCGCGACGAGGAAGTACCCGGTGCCGAGGATCTCGTGGTTGCGGTTCCACTCGGCCAGCGAGGTCTCCTCCAGCGCGGAGCTGGAGGCGACGCCGGCGTTCGAGACCACGATGTCGACGCCGCCGAAGCGGTCGACGGCGGCCGCGAAGGCGGCGGCGATCGACTCCTCGCTGGTCACGTCGCCGACGACCCCGAGACCGCCGTCCCCGTAGGCGGCGACCGCCTCGTCGGCGCCGGCCTGGTCGAGGTCGACGGCCACCACGCAGGCGCCGGCGGCACTCAGCACGTCGCCGATCGCGCTGCCGATGCCGCCCGCCCCGCCGGTGATCAGTGCCACCTGACCCTGCAGCTCGCCGGGCGCGGGCGCGAGCGACAGCTTGTAGAGCTCCATCGGCCAGTACTCGATCGCGAAGCTCTCCGCAGCCGAGAGCGAGACGAACTCGTCGACCGCGTCCGCTCCCGCTATCACCTCGATCGCCCGCTGGTAGAGGTCGCGCGAGAGGCCCGACGCCTTCGTCGTCGTGCCCGCCGCGACCAGGCCGAGGTGCTGGACGAGCACGACGCGCGCGTCCGGGTCGGCCGGCACGACGCTCTCGTCCGCGTGCTCGGAGACGTACGCGCGGTAGTCGCGCCGGTACGCCTCGGCCGCCTCGGTGATCCGGTCGGATAGCGCCGCGGCGTCGTCGGTCCCGGGGTCGTAGGGGATCCACAGCGGCAGGCGCTTGGTGTGCACCAGGTGGTCGGGGCACGGGGCGCCGACCGTCACGAGCGCCTCGGCATCGGCTGACGAGACGAACTCGAGCGTCCGCGGCGACGTGTCCACGGTCAGCAGCTTCGGCCGCTCGCTCGACACGGCACCGCGGATCGCGGGCAGCAGCTCGTGCAGGAGCGCGCCGTCCGCGCGCTGCGCGTCGCGCGCCGGCCCGCCGAAGCGCGGCATGTCGCCGGTGCGCTCGTTCACGAACGCGACCGCCTGATTGATGACCTCGATCGTCCGCCGGTACGCCTCCTCCGCGCTGTCGCCCCAGACCACGAGGCCGTGCTTGGCGAGCACGACGAGCCGCAGGTCCGGGTTGGAGCGGACGGCCTCGCCGACCTGCTTGGACAGCGTGAAGCCGGGCCGGATGTACGGGATCCACGCGGCGGCGTCACCGAAGCACTCGCGCACCAGTCGCTCACCGTCGGCCGCGCCCGCGAGCACGTTGATGCCGTCCGGATGCGTGTGGTGGACGTGCGGGGCCGGGACGAACGCGTGCAGCAGCGTCTCGATCGAGCACCGCGGCGCCGCGGGATCGAGCTGGCAGCGCGCGAGGTAGGCGACCATGTCCTCGTCGCTCATCTCCTCGCGCTCGATCAGCGGCAGCACCTCGTCGAGCCGCAGGCCGGTGAAGTGCTCTGGCCCCATCGTGGCGAGGTCGCTGCCCGAGCCCTTGACCCACATGACGGGAATCTCGCGGCCGGCGTGGTCGATCGCGGTGCCCTTGGCCGACGTGTTGCCGCCGCCGAAGTTCGACACCGCGCGGTTGGCGCCGAGCAGGTGGGAGGCGAACACGAGCTGCGCGAGAACGTCCTCCGCGGGCCCGCCGGCGGCGGGCCACAGGTCCTCGGCGTGATCGACGAGTGGCGTGACGATGCTCATTGCACTCCAGTGGTCTGGTTCTGTCTCTCGCCGGCGACGCGCTCGGCGTAGCCGGAGGCGCGCAGCGCGGCGATCGGGTCCTCCGCCGCGCCGAGCTGCACCCGGGCCCGCGCGCACAGCGGGCGGACGTCGGTCTTGTAGGCGTCGAGCAGCAGCTCGTGGCCGCCGAGCACGTCGCACGCCTGCTGCGCCGCGCGCAGCGCCTCGCGGTCCACGAGCAGCGCCTTGGCGTACGCCTCCTGCAGGTTGACGATGCTCAGCACCATCGCCTCGAGCTTGGGCTCGACGTTGTGCGACTGGTCGATCGTGAGTCGCGGCAGCGTGTCGCCGGCGGCCAGCTCGACGAAGATCAGGAACAGCTCGAACGGGTTCACCGACCCGACGATCAGGTCGTCGTCGGCGTACTTGCGGTTGTTGAAGTGGAAGCCGCCGAGCCGGCCCTCGTCGGCCAGGAAGGCGACGATCTGCTCGATGTTGACGCCCTGCGCGTGATGGCCGAGGTCGACCAGGACGCGCGCCCGCTCGCCCAGCTTCAGGCACGTCAGCAGCGCCGAGCCCCAGTCGGCGAGGTCGGTGGCGTAGAACGCGGGCTCGAACAGCTTGTACTCGACGAGCAGCTCCTGGTCGGCGGGCAGCTCGGCGTACATGCGCTCGAGCGCGTCCAGGAGCCGGTGGCGGCGCTCGCGCAGGTCGTCCTGGCCGGGGTAGTTCGTGCCGTCCGCGAGCCACAGCGATTGCGCCGTCGAGCCGAGCGCCGTCGCGATCTCCAGACACTCGAGCAGGTGCGCGACCGCCTTCTCGCGCACACGAGCCTCGGGGTGGGTGATCGAGCCGAGCTTGTAGTCCGGATCCTGGAAGAGGTTCGGGTTGACGGCGCCGACGCGCAGTCCGCGTGCCTCGATGTACTCGCGCAGCGCGTCGTAGTCGTCGACCGCGTCCCACGGGAAGTGCAGGGCGACGGCTCCGGCGGTGCCGGTGAGGCGGTGCGCCTCGGCAGCGTCGTCGATCCGCTCGAACACATCGCGCGGGCGGCCGGGCTGCGGGAACACGCCGAAGCGCGTACCCGAGTCGCCGTACCCCCACGACGGGGTCTCGATCACGAGCTCGCGCAGGCGGCTCTCGACGTCGGTCACGGTGTCTTCTCCTCGATCCTCAAAGTGCTGGCCGGCTCGTAGACGGTGGGGGAGACCGACGCGGCCGCGACCGCGCGCATGTCGGCGAGCGAGCCGAGCTCGCCGGCGGCGCGGGCCTGCACCAGGACGTTGCCGAGCGCGGTGGCCTCGACCGGCCCGGCGAGCACCTCGCGACCGGTGATGTCGGCGGTCAGCCGGCACAGGAACGCGTTGCGGGCGCCCCCGCCGATCACGTGGATCCGGCGTACGTCGCGCCCGCTGACCGCTTCGAGGCGCTCGAGCACCCAGCGGTACCTGTGCGCGAGCGAGACGACGATGCTGCGCACCATCGTGCCGCGGTCGCCGGCGTCGATCCCGGTCGCGGCGGCGATCCGGGCGGGCATGTCGCCCGGGACCAGGAACGTCTCGTCGTCGGGATCGAACACCGGCACGTCGTCCTCGACCTCCTCGGCGAGCTGCATCAGCTCCTCGTAGGAGGCGTCCGACCACGCCCGCCGGCACTCCTCCAGCAGCCACATGCCCATGACGTTCTTGAGCAGCCGCGTCGTGCCGTCGACGCCGCGCTCGTTGGTGAGCTGCGGCTCGGCGAACACAGGGCCGGGAAGCTCGATCCCGAGCAGCGACCACGTGCCGCTCGACAGGATCGCCGCGTGCTCGTCCTGAACCGGCGCGGCCGCGAACGCGGACGCGGTGTCGTGGCTGGCGACGGCGTACACCGTGGGATCTCCCAGCTCGTGGTGGGCGAGCAGCCGCCCGAGCGGGGTGCCGGCCTCGACGAGCGGGCCGAAGATCTTGTCCGGCAGGCCCAGCTGGGCGATCACGGCGCGCGCCCAGTCGCCACTGCGGGCGTCGAGCAGGCCGGTCGTCGACGCGTTCGTGGACTCGTTGGCGAGCTCGCCGGACAGCCAGAGCGCGAGCAGGTCGGGCACGAGCGCAATCCTGTCGGCGGAGGCGAGCGCGGGCCCTCCCTCGTCGGCCAGCAGCTGGAAGACGGTGTTGATCGGCATCGTCTGGATGCCGGTCACCGCGTACATCTCCTCGGCGTCGACCCGCGAGCGGGCGCGGTCGATCATCCCCGCGGTGCGCGCGTCGCGGTAGTGGAACGGGAGCCCGAGCACGCGGCCGCGGTCGTCGAGCAGCGCGTAGTCGACGCCCCAGGTGTCGACGCCGACGCCGTCCACGCGCCCCGCACGCCGCAGCCCCTCGAGCGCCTCGGTGAACAGGTGCAGCAGGTTCCAGCGCAGCCCGTCCGGCAGCCGCACGGGCCGGTTCGGGAAGCGGTGGACCTCCTCCAGCTCGACGCGCCCATCGTGCAGGCTGCCGGCGACTACGCGGCCGCTCGTCGCGCCGAGGTCGATCGCGGCGTACCGAGACTCAGGCAAGGTGGAAGACCTCCTCGAGGCGGCGGAGCCCGGTGTCGGGCCGTTCGTCGTCCGGGAGCTCGAAGAACTCGGCCATCTCCGCCTGCCAGCGGGCGTTCACGTCGGTCGCGTCCATCGCTGCCACCGCGGCGTCGAAGTCGTCGGTCTCGAGGTAGCCGACGAGCAGCCCGTCGTCATCGAGGAACAGCGAGTAGTTGCTCCAGCCGGTGGCGCTGAGCGCTGCCAGCATGTCCGGCCACACCTCGCGGTGGCGCGCCTTGTACTCCTCGAGCCGGTCCGGCCGTACGCGCAGCAGGAAGCAGACGCGCTCCATTCAGCCGACCTCCGCGTATTCGAGGCCGAGCAGCCTCGCCACGTTGCGCAGCTCGCCGGCGCGGTGGCCGACACCGAGCGCGACGTGGTGCGTCGGGCCCTCGGCGCACCAGCGCTCGAAGAACTCGGCGGGCGGCTGGGCGAACCGCAGGCGGCTGTTCGTGTTGCCGATCCGGAACGTCTCCCCGGGGATCGACTCGCCCTCGGCGACGACGAGCTTGAGCGCGCCATCGGCCGTCTGCGTGCAGCCGGCGATCGTGACCGGCCCGTAGCGAACCTTGAACTCGACGCTCAGGCCGGCGCCGCGCTTGCCGTGGTAGAGCTTGAGCGCGCGCAGCGTCGGGCGCCCCTCGGCGATCGCGATGTGGCCCGGGCCATCGTGGCCCATCAGCACGAAGTCGTCGTCGAAGTCGAGCGCGTAGTACTCGGTATACGAGCCGCCGGCGCCGAGACGGTCGAGGATCAGCTGGGCGACGTTGGTCTTCAGGTCGCCCTCGCCCGAGGTCGGGATCCCGCGCGCCGTCAGCAGCGAGTTGCCGACGATCACGCCGGCGCCGAGGCGCTCGGCCTCGTTGCCGTCGACGCCGCGGTAGTAGTACGTCAGCCCGTCGAGCGAGAAGTCGGACGCGAGCCGGTCGAGCCCGACCGCCACGCGCGCCGACCAGTCGAGCTGCTCGTCCTCGATCGGCCCGGCGATCGGGTCGTCGGAGGGGTCGGCGAAGTCGAACATCTCGCGGATCTCCGCGTGCTTGGCGGCGACCTCGGCGTCACTCGCCCGCGCCACGCGCGCGCCGAGGTCGTCGATCTCGAGTACCTCGACGTGCGCGCCGATCTGCGCGTGCACGGCGGTGAAGTCGGAGTACATGTCGAGCATGCCGGGATACGTGTGGCCCATGAACCCGATCCGTGCGCGGCGCAGCGCCCGCGCCACGCCCGCCGCCCGGACCCAGTCGGCGATCTTCGCCCACGCGCGCTCGTCGTCCTCGATCGTCCCGGCGACGGTGTCGTACGGGATCCGCGCCCGCGTGAACGCGCCCGCGAGCTCCGGCACGCAGCAGGCCGCGCAGTTGGCCAGCCACTCCCCGGTGCCGGTGTTCGCATAGTCGAGCGACGCGGTCGGCTGGAGTCCGAGCAGCACGACCGGCGCGTTCGCCGCCTGGACCGCGGGCAGCACCTGGCTCGAGGTCGCGTAGGTGACGGCATGGCAGAGCACGAGGTCGACCTGCGAGCGCGCGAAGCGGTCTCCCGCCTCGCGCGCCCCCTCGGCCGTGTCGACCAGCCCGGCGGACACGACCTCGCCGCCGAGCTCGGCGACGCGCTCCTCGACGCGCCGCTGGTAGCCCTCGATGCGCTCGCGCAGGCCTTCGAACTGCGGCCAGTAGGCCGCCAGCCCGATCCCGAATATGCCGACGCGAGCGCTCATCGTTCGACTCAGAAGTCGAAGTCGTCGATGTTGTCCTTGGTGAAGCTCGTCAGCGGGCCGAGCACGATCTCGCCGTTGGCGCCGATCGTGTAGTCGCCCAGCCGGCCGGCGGTGAACTTCTCGCCTTCCTTGCCGGTGATCCGCCCGGCGACGAGCGCCGCGGCGGCCTGCCCGGCGAGGTAGCCGACGTCCTTCGGCACCCACAGCTGGAACTCCTCGACCGTGCCGTCCTTGACGAACTTGCGCATCTGGTTCGGGAAGCCCAGGCCGGTCAGCTTGACCTTGCCCTTCTGCGGCGACTTCGACAGGTAGCGAGCGGCCGCGGCGACGCCGACCGTGGTGGGGGAGATGATGCCCTTGAGGTTCGGGTAGGCCTGAATCAGGCCCTGGGTCTCCTGGAAGGACTTCTGGTCGTCGTCGTCACCGTAGGCGACCTTCACGAGCTTGATGTCCTTGTACTTCGGGTCCTTCAGCGTCTCCTTCATCACCTTGATCCAGGCGTTCTGGTTGGTCGCGTTCGCGGTCGCCGACAGGATCGCGATCTCGCCCTTGCCGCCGATCACCTTGGAGATCGACTCGACCTGGTTCTCACCGACGAGCTGCGTCGTGACCTGGTTGATGAAGACGCTGCGCGCATCGGGCGCGACGTCGGAGTCCATGCCGACGACCTTGACGCCCTTCTGAGCGGCCTGCTTGAGCGCCGGGGCTACCGCGTCCGGGTCGTTGCCGGCGATGATGATCGCGTCCGGCTTCTGCTGGACGGCGGCGTTGATGATCGAGATCTGGGTTGACGCGCCGGCGTCGGTCGGCCCGGAGATGCGGTTCGTGCCGCCGAGCTCCGTCAGCGCCTCGTCGATACCGGAGTGCTCGAACTCCTCGTACGGGTTGCCGAGCTGCTTCGGGATCGAGACCGTCTTCAGGCCCTTCGGGATCTCGGCGTTCGGATCGACCTCGCCCGCCGTCGCGGTCGCGGCGGCGTCGTTCGACGACGTGTCGTCCTTGGTCTCTCCACAGGCGGCGACGGCGAGCGCCGCTACCAATGCGAGAGCGATGAGCAGCGCACGCAGCGCGCGCGTACCGGTGGGAACCTTCATTGACCCTCCTCAGGGTGTAGGCGTAAGCGCCGCCGCCGCGCCTCGGCGGCGCGACGCGCGAGGTTCGGGCCCAGAACCGAGCCGATCAGGAGCGCTCCGGTCACGATCTGGACCCAGTACGACGAAATGGACTCGCTGAGCAGGAGCGCCTTCTGGATGCTCCCGAGCAGCAGCAGCGCGAGGATGACCCCGGCGATCGTCCCGCGACCGCCGAAGATCGACACCCCGCCCAGCAGGACCGCGGTGACGGCCGTGAGCTCGAAGCTCATGCCGACGTTCGCGGCGGCGGTCGAGTTGCGCAACGTGATGACGACGCCGGCGAGCCCAGCGACGGTGCCCGACATCACGAACAGCGCGAGCTTGATGCGCTTGACGCGCAGCCCGGCGAAGTACGCGGCCTCCTCGTTCGCCCCGATCGCATAGATCGAGCGCCCGAACGGCGTCGCGTGCAGGAGCACCGCGAACGCGACCGCCAGCACGGTGAACAGCACCGTCGTGTTGGGGATGAACGTGCCGCCGAAGTTCCCGAAGCCGCGGTCGGTCCACAGCACCGGGAAGTCCGTGACGGACTCGTCGCCGATCACCACGAACGCCAGGCCGCGGAACAGCGCCAGCGTGCCGATCGTGACGGCGAGCGACGGCAGCCCGAGCCGTGTCACGAGCAGCCCGTTGAACGCACCGCACAGCGCGCCGACGACGAGGCAGATCGGGATGATCAGCTCGACCGGCTGGCCGTGGTTCCACAGGTACGCCATCACCGCGCTCGACAGCGCCATCACCGACGCGATCGAGAGGTCGATCTCGGCGGCGACGATCACCAGCGCGAGCGGCAGCGCCATCAGCATGACCTCGGACAGGTCGAGCGCGCCGGTGGTGAACGAGTCGGTCGTGAGGAACTCGGACGACAACCCCTGGCCGGCGACCCACGTGATGGCCAGCAGGCCGATGAGCAGCGCCTCCCAGCGGCCGAGCGCGGTGCGCACGCGGGAGCTCGCAGGCGTGACGGCCTCGGTCGCGGGCGCGGCAGGCGTCGCGGTGTCAGCCTGCACGGCGCGCGCTCCTCCGCCGCAGGGCGGCCTCGGTGCGCAGGGCGATGAGACGGTCGAACACGATCGCGGCGAGCAGCAGCGCACCGACCGCGGCCATGCTGCCAGAACGCCTGGACGCGCAGGACGATCAGCGACGACGTGATCGTGCCCAGCAGCAGCGCGCCGAGCGCGGCGCCGTAGACGCTTCCGACGCCGCCGAAGATCGCCACGCCGCCGACCACCGCGGCGGCGATCACGGTCAGCTCGTAGCCCACGCCCGCGGTGGCGTCGACGGTGCCGAAACGCGCCGTGAACAGCACGCCCGCCAGCCCGGACAGCGCTCCCGCGGCCAGGAAGGCCGAGAAGACCCGCCGGTCCGAGCGCACGCCGGCCAGGCGCGCGCCCTCCGGGTTGGAGCCGATCGCGTACAGCTCGCGCCCGGGCCGGAAGTCACGCAGCCACTGGCCGACGACCAGCACCACGGCGAGCGCGATCAGCACGAGGATCGGCACGCCGAGGATCGAGTCGGTGCCGAGGTTCAGGAACGGGTCCGGCAGCGTCTCCGCGTTGACCTGCCTGCCGTTGGTCCACAGGAAGGCGAGGCCGCGGAACGCGTACAGCGTCCCCAGCGTCACCACCAGGGCCGGTACCTGCCCCCAGGTGACGAGGATCCCGTTGAAGGCCCCGCAGGCGGCGCCGAGGCCCATTCCCAGGAGGAACACCACCGGGAGTGAGAGGCCGGGATGCGAGGACAGCAGGTCGCCGGCCAGGAAGGCGCTGAGCCCGAGCACCGACCCGGCGGACAGGTCGACGTTGCGCGTGATGATCACGAGCGTCTGGCCGACCGCGAGGATCGCGAAGATCGACGCGTTCAGCGCGAGATTGCGGATCGAGTCCGCCTCGATGAAGCGCGGCTCGAGGATCGCGGTGACCGTGATCAGGACCGCCAGCGCGACGACGATCCCGAGCTCGCGGATCCGCAGCAGCCACGCGGTGATGCGGCCCGCGCGGCCGCCCTCGGCTGCCGCGGCGATGGCGCTCATGCGGCCTGTCCGGTCGCCGCGAGGATCACGCTCTCCTCGTCCGCATCCTCACGGCTGAGCTCGCCGGTCAGGCGCCCCTCGTACATCACCAGCACGCGGTCGGCCATGCCGAGCACTTCGGGCAGCTCGCTGGAGATCATCAGGACCGCCATCCCGCGACCGGCCAGCTCGCTCATCAGCCGGTGCACCTCGGCCTTGGTGCCGACGTCGATCCCGCGCGTCGGCTCGTCGAGGATCAGCAGCTTCGGCTCGGTCGCGAGCCACTTGGCCAGCACGACCTTCTGCTGGTTACCACCGGAGAGGAAGGCGACCGGGTCCTCGAGCCGGTGGAACTTGAGCTGCAGCCGGGTCGCCCATTCGCGGGCGAGCCGGTTCTCGGCGCCGGACCCGATCAGGCCGAGCCGCGTCAGCGCCCGCATCCGCGTGATCGTCGCGTTGCGAGCGACGGAAAGATCCATCACCAGACCCTGCTGGCGGCGGTCCTCGGGCACGAAGCCGATCCCGGCGCTCATCGCCGCCAGCGGCCGGCCCGCCGGCAGCCGTTGGCCGGCGACCTCGACGTGCCCGGCGTCGGCCTTGTCGATCCCGAAGATCGCGCGTGCGACCTCGCTGCGACCCGCGCCGACAAGGCCGGCGAGGGCGACGATCTCGCCCGCGTGGACCTCGAAGCTGACGTCGAAGAACACGCCCTCGCGGGTCAGCCGGTGCACTTTCAGGACCGGCTGGCCGATCTCGGCGTCCTGCTTGGGGAACAGCGTGCTGAGCTCGCGCCCGACCATTCGCCGCACGAGGTCGCCCGGCGTGGTCTCGGTGGTCGGGCCGGCGTGCACGACCGCGCCGTCGCGCATCACCGTGACGGTGTCGCAGAGCGCGAACACCTCTTCGAGGCGGTGCGAGATGAACAGCACCGCGGCGCCCTGCTCCTGCAGCGTCCGCACGACCGCGAACAGCCGCTCGACCTCCGGCCCCGACAGCGCGGCGGTCGGCTCGTCCATGACGAGGACGCGCGCGTCGAAGCTGAGCGCCTTGGCGATCTCGACGATCTGCTGGTCGGCGATCGACAGGCCACGCACCGGCCGGTCTGACGAGAGGCGCACGCCGAGGCGGTCGAGCATTCCCTGTACCTGGGCGTGCATCGCGCGGCGGTCGATCCGCCGCAGCCCGCCGAGCGGGTGATGTCCCATGACCACGTTCTCCGCGATGCTGAGGTCGGGGAACAGCGTGGGCTCCTGGTAGATCACCGCGATGCCGGCGTCGCGCGCGTCGTGCGGGGAGTGGAAGTCGACCGCCGCGCCGCCCGCCAACATGTCTCCGGTGTCGCGCCGGACGACGCCGCCGAGCACCTTGACCAGCGTGGACTTGCCCGCCCCGTTCTCGCCGACCAACCCACGCACTTCGCCGGGCGCGAGCGTAAGGTTGCCGTCGCGCAGGGCACGGACGGCCCCATAGGACTTCGTCACGTCACGCAGCTCGACTATGGGCACAGCGGCGCCAACAGCTGGCGGTTTGTGGTCGTTCACCTGCAGTTCTCCTCCGTTCCGACCGAAAGCAATCAAAACAGCACGGCGTTCACGTGTCAAGGAACACATGCGATCGCCTTGACAAGCGCGTCGGACCGTGATTTGTTCAAATCGAACGCTTGAAGATGATCGAGATCGACCAAAAACGATCAGGAGATGGCCGGACCGTCCTGGCGGAGACCCGCCGCCGCGCGATTGCGGAGGCCCTGCGCCGTACAGGCGCGGTCACCGTAGCGGAGGTCGAGGCGAGCTTCGGCGTCTCGCCGATGACCGCGCGCCGCGATCTTGACGAGCTCGAGCGCCGCGGCATCCTGCGCCGGACCCACGGCGGCGCGGTGCTGCCGACGACCGCCGCGCACGAGGACTCGTTCTCGCGCCGGCTCGACGTGTCGACCGAGGCCAAGCGCCGGCTGGCCGAGG
The DNA here is from genome assembly GCA_963792385.1 of uncultured Solirubrobacteraceae bacterium. Lineage (GTDB taxonomy): Bacteria > Actinomycetota > Thermoleophilia > Solirubrobacterales > Solirubrobacteraceae > DASSUW01. The sequence continues at coordinate 436,944 of CAWBVZ010000012.1, forward strand.
ACGCGGTCGCCCTGATGGCGCCGGGCGAGACCGTGTTCCTGGACTCGTCGACGACGAGCTACTTCGTCGCCCGCCGGGTCGTCGAGACCGGGCTGGCGACCACGATCCTCACGAACAGCCTCCCCGTGATGGAGCTCGTGTTCAACGACGGCGGCCCGAACGTCGAGCTGATCGGCGTCGGCGGCACGCTCCGGCGCCTCACGCGCTCGTTCGTCGGCCCGTTCGCCGTGCGGACGGTCCAGGGCCACTTTGCCGACCGCCTGTTCCTCAGCGTCAAGGGCCTGACGGAGAGCGGGATGATGACCGACGCCGACGCGCTCGAGGCCGAGGTGAAGCGCACGATGATCGGTCAGGCGAGCGAGGCGACGCTGCTCGTCGACCGCTCGAAGGTGCTGGTGCGCGGCCTGAGCGTCGTCGCATCCGTCACCGAGCTCGCCGGCGTCCTCGCGCACGGGCTGACCGAGGCCGAGGCCGCACCGCTGCGGGCCGCGGGCGCGGTCGTGCGGGTGATCGACGAGCCGGTAGCCGAGCGCAGCAGCGCGTAGCGGCGGCGCGGGATCGAGGGGGGTGGCTTACGTTCCCTTACCAGGAGGAAGGGTTTGTAACGCACCCCCCCGTTGCGCCCCCTACGCGACCAGCACCGACAAGCAGGTCACGCAGCCCTCCATCTTCTCGAACTCGCTGATGTCGACGACGATCACGTCGAAGCCCCAGTCGTCGAACAGCTCCGCCGAGCGGGGCGCGGACGCGGCCATCAGCAGCGTGCCGCCGCCGAGCAGGATCACGTGCGCGCCGCCCTCCTCCGGGACCGTGCGCAGCGTGGGGAGGGGCGAGGTGTCGAGCAGCGCCGGGTCGGCGCAGACGATCGTGTCGTCAGGCAGCGCCGTGATCGCCGATTTCAGGTGCAGCACCTGGTGCAGCGGGACCGGGACGACGGTGCGGCCGCGCGTCGCGACGTGCCGGCGCAGCTGGCGGATGCCCTCGCCGTTGGTCCGGCCGCCGCGCCCGACGTAGACGGTCGAGCCGACCTGCAGGATGTCGCCGCCGTCGAGCGTGCCCGGCGCCTCGATCCGCGCGACCTCGAGGCCGAGCGGCGCGAGCGCCTCCTCGGTGCCGGCGACCTCGGCCTGCCGCACGTCCGCTCCCGGCCGCGCGAGCACGGCGAGGTCGCCGCACACGACAACGGTGTCCTCGACGAACGCCGAGTCCGGCAGCTCGTCGGCCGGCGCGACCTCGCGGATCGTCCAGCCCGCATCGGCGACCGCCGACACGTAGGCGGCGTGCTGGCGCGCGGCGAGGTCGGCGTCGACCGCCGTGCGCCCGAGGTGCGTCACGATGCCGTCGGCCATCCGGCGGCTCGGGCGCCGCACCAGAGCGATCGCCTCTGTCACGCGGCGACTTCGCGGAGCGACGCCTCGAGGATGTCGAGGCCGGCGTTGAGATCTTCGTCGGAGATGGTGAGCGGAGGCAGGAGCCGGATGACGTCGCCGTAGAGGCCGCACGACAGCAGGAGCAACCCGCGCTCGCGCGCGGCGGCGATCGTCGCGGCAACCTCCGCCGCGGTCAGCTCGAGCGCCTGCATCGGCCCGAGCCCACGCACGTCGCGGATCGAGTCGATGTCGGCCGCCATCGCGTCCAGGCGGCTGCGGATCGCGCGGCCGAGCGCCTCGGAGCGCTCCTGGAAGGCGGGTGCGGCGACGGCGTCAAGCACGACCGCGGCCGCTGCGCAGGCGACCGGGTTGCCGCCGAACGTCCCGCCGAGCCCGCCGGGGTGCACCGCGTCCATCAGTTCGGCGCGGCCGGTGACGGCGGCGAGCGGCAGCCCGCCGCCGAGCGACTTGCCGGAGACGAGGAGGTCGGGCGTGACGCCGTAGTGCTCGATCGCCCACATCGGCCCGGTGCGGCCGACGCCGGCCTGCACCTCGTCGTCGACGTAGAGGATCCCGTGCGCCGCGCACAGCTCCTGCAGCCGCCGCGGGAAGTCGAGCGGCATCGGCACGAAGCCGCCCTCGCCCTGGACCGGCTCGAGCACGACGCAGGCGACGCTCTCGGGATCGACCTCGGCCTTGAACAGCGTCTCCAGCCCGGCGATCGCGTCGTCGGAACTGACGCCGTGCGACTCGAACGGTGCCGGGGCGCGGTAGATCTCAGGCGCGAACGGGCCGAAGCCGCGCTTGTACACGACCTTGCTGGTCAGCGACATCGTCAGCAGCGTGCGGCCGTGGAACGCGCGGTCGAAGGCGATCACGGCCGGGCGGCCGGTCGCCGCGCGCGCGATCTTGACCGCGTTCTCGACCGCCTCGGCGCCCGAGTTGAGCAGCACGCTCTTGTACGCGGTGCCGGGGCCGGGGTACAGCTCGGCGAGCCGCCGGCAGACATCGACGTACGGCTCGTACATGCCGACCATGAAGCACTGGTGCATGTAGCGGTCGACCTGCTCGTGGATCGCCCGCACCACGTCCCCGGGGCCGTGCCCGAGGTTCTGGCAGCCGATCCCGCCCGCGAAGTCGAGGTACGAGCGCCCGTCGTCGGCCTCGATCCGGGCGCCCTCGGCGCCGACGACCACGAGCGGCGGCGCGGTCACCGCTCGGGACACGAACTGCTCACGCGCTTGGCGTACGTCGTCCACGGAGTCAACTGTAAGCGTCATGTCGAACAGGCTGGTGCCCGGCGCAAGGCCGGGCAACTGTCAGCGCGGAGAATCGGCGTGCCGGTCTTCGTGCGCGGCACGGTTGGGCGTGAGCCCGCACCAGTCCGCCGACGAACAGCGCGATCGCCTGCGCGGTGCGCGTGATCGAGGGCAGGTGGACGCGCTCGTCGACGCCGTGCTCGCTCTCGGCCAGCGGGCCGAAGCACACCGCGGGCGTGTCGCCGTAGAGATGGAACGTGCGCGCGTCGGTCGTCGCGGTCGAGGCGAACAAGGGCGGTGCCTGGCCGGTCACGCGCGCGCAGGCGTCGATCAGCCCGGTGACCAGCGGCGCGTCGTGCTCCAGCTCGTAGCCCTCGCACTGGAAGCCGTCGTACAGCACCTCGATCCGGAACGCGCTGTCCGCGGCGACGCCCGCCACGGTCTCCTCGACGCGCGCCTTCAGGTCGGCGACGCGTTCGCCGGGGTACAGCGCGAGCCGGAAGTGCGTCAGGCACTCGCCGGCGACCGTCGACGGCCAGTCGCCGCCACGGATCATCCCCACGTTGAGGTTGATCGGGTGCTCGTAGGCGGCGTAGAGCGGCGGCTTGGTGGCGTTCAGCTCGGCCTCGAGCCCGCGCAGCGCCTCGATCACCGCGTACGACGCCTCGATCGCGTTGGCGCCGACCGGCGCGTCGCCGGCGTGGGCGGGCGCGCCGAGCACGCGCACCTGGAACCACAGCACGCCGACCTGCGCCGTCCAGATCGCCCCGCGCGTCGGCTCGGTGAGGATCGCGGCGTCGGCCGTGTGGCCGGCCAACACGCACGCGAGCGCGCCGTTGCCCGTGCACTCCTCCTCGACGACCGACTGGAGCTGGATCGGGGCGCGCGGCGTCACTCCCAGGCGCATCAGGCCGCGCACCGCCCCGACCATCGCCGCGAGCCCGGACTTCATGTCGCCCGCGCCGCGGCCGTACATCCACTCGCCTTCGACGCGGGCGTCGAACGGGTCGCCCGTCCACAGCTCGGTCGGCTCCGGGCTGACGATGTCGATGTGGCCGTTGAGGATCAGCGAGCGGCCGTCGGCGGGCTCGGCCGGCTCCCACGTGGCGAGCACGTTCGTCTTGCCGGCGACGTCCCAGCTGAACGGGGCGCCGCCGGGGTGCCGTTCGATCGCGGCCGCGTCGAGCGGCACGTCGAACGGCTCCAGCCCCATCGCGACGAACGCCCGTCGCATGACCTCCTGGCCCGGCGTCTCGCGGCCGAGCACGGTCGGCGCCCGGACGAGCTCCGCCAGCAGCTTGGCCATCGCATCCTGCTCGGCCGCGACCGCGGCGAGGATCTCGTCATCCACGGGCCCGACAGTACCGCCGGCGCTTACGAGGTAACCGCGTGGATCTCAGCCGGGAGGTTCCAGCACTCGGCGATCTGGCCGTCGTCGAAGCGCACGATCGCGCCGCCGTGCGCCTCGAGCGCCCAGCCCGGGCCCTGGCTCGCGCGCCAGGTGAAGCGGGTCGCGACACGGTCGCGCTCGGCGACGGCGTCGTCGAGCGTCACGGACGCGTCGGGGAACGTGTCCGCGGTCGCCGCATGGAACCGGCAGAGGGCGTCGACGTCCTCGATCCCGGCCGGGAAGCCGTGGAGCGTGGCGTCGGGCTTGAAGAGCGCCAGGTAGGTCTCGGGACTACCGGCGTTGAGCGCGTTGACCGCTTCGCGCAGGGCCGACTTGTTGCCGGTGCGCCGGGTCTTCGCGGGCTTGGTGGTCGTGGGCATAGCGAACCTCCTTGGTGGTGCGGTCGCTCAGTGTCCGTTGGTGGACGCGTGGTCGGCAACCGTCGCGATGCCGAAACGCGCGACGGCGGTTTGGGCCATCGACGAACCCGATCCGTAGACTGCGGCCGGCCGTGCTCCGTCTCGCCGACCTGCTCGCCGAGGAGTCGTTCGGGCTCGATCTGCTCAGCGGCGAGCCCGATGCGGTGGTGTGCGAAGTGCTCGGCGCGCATGCCGTCGAGGTCGACGCGCCGGCACGCTGGCTCGGCCCCGACTGGATCATGCTCACGACCGGCGTGCGGCTGCGCGGCAACGTCGAGGCGCAGCGCGCGCTCGTGCCGCAGCTCCAGGCCGAAGGGGTGTGTGCGCTCGGCTTCGGCATCGGGCTCGGCTTCAAGCGCGTGCCGCCGGCGCTCGTCGAGACCGCGCGGGCCAGCGGCTTCCCCGTGTTCGCGGTGCCGTACGAGACGCCGTTCCGGGAGATCATCCACTTCGTCGACAGCTCGCTGACGAGCGGCGAGGAGCAGGTGTTCCGGCGCCTGACCGCGCTCCAGCGCTATCTCGTCGATGCCCTGCGGACGCCGCAGCCGGAGCGCGCGATGGTCGACCGGCTGGCGCAGTTCCTCGACGCCAGCGTGCTGCTCCTGAGCGCCGAGGGCGAGCCCGAGATCGTCGCCGGCAAGCCCCCGGTGGCCGAGTTGCTGAAGGCGGTCTGCGGCGAGCCGCCGGGGCTGCTCGAACTCGAGGTCGCCGGCTGGCACGCCGTCGCGATGCCGATCGTCGCGCGCGCCGACCAGCCGACGCGCTCGCTCGTGCTGGCAAGTCCGCGCCGCGGCTTCATCGACAAGCTCGCGAAGCCCGCCGCGGAGGCGACCGCGCCGCTGCTGGCCGCGATGGCGCAGCTCAGCGACGTCGTGCGCGATCAGGAGCAGGCCGTCAAGGCGGCGCTGCTGGAGGAGGCGCTCGAGCCGGCCGCGGCGCGCGACCTCCTGCCACTGGCAGCCCGCGCGGCGGCGTTCGGGCTGGACTTCTCGACCCCCGCTCGGCTCGTCGTCGTGCGGTCGCCACTCGACCTCGCGGGCGTGCGCCGCGAGCTGGTCGCCGAGCTCGATCACCGCCACATCCCGCACCTCGCCCATCGCCGCGCGGACTCGCTCGCCGTGCTCGTGCAAGGGCCGGACGACGCGGTCGAGGCCGCGCTGGCGGCCGCCTGCGACACGCTGCCGGACGTGGCGATCGGGATCGGGCGGCCCGTCCAAGCGATCACCGACGCGCACCACTCGCTGCGGGACGCCGAGCTCGCCGTCGACCCCGCGCAGCGCATCACGCGCTTCGAGGACTTCGACCTCGCGACGTTCATGGTCAGCGAGATCGCACCCGACCGGCTCGACCCGAAGGTGGACGAGATCCTCTCGGTGCTGCGGGCGAACCCGGCACTGCACGAGGCGCTCAGCGCCTACTTCGCGCACGACCTCGACATCGCCGCGACGGCCGCCTCGCTGCACATGCACCGCAACTCGCTGCGCTACCGGCTGGCGCGCGCGGAACAGGTGCTCGGCCGCTCGCTGAAGCAGCCCGCGACGATCGCCGCGATCCACATCGCGCTCGTCGCCGAGGCAGGGGTGCACGCGGGCTGATGCGCGCGAAGCTCGTCGGCGTCGTCGGCTCGCATCCCGTCATCAGCGCCGAGCTGATGCTGCGCTTCAAGGGCGTCGAGTTCACGCGCCTCGACCTGCCGAACATGACGCACCGGGTGATCCTGCCGCTGATGCGGTATCGCGGCTCGACCGTGCCGGTGATGACGTTCGACGGCCGCAGGATCTCCGGCACGATGAGGATCGCCCGCGCGCTGGAGCAGTTCGTGCCCGAGCCGCCGCTCTTCCCGGAAGCGGATCGCGCGGCGATCGAGGCCGCCGAGGCCTGGGCCGACGACGGGCTCCAGGACGGCGTGCGCAAGCTCGCCCGCTACACGACCGGCAAGGACCCCGACGCCATGGCGTCGTTCATCAGCGGCCCGTTGCTCGGTGTTCCCGAGCATGTCGTCGTCAAGGCCATCCCGGTGATGCGACCCGCCGTCACGCTGCAGATGCGCACGTCCGAGGAGACTGCCCGTCGGTCCCTTGAGGCGCTGCCGGCCCAGCTCGACCACGTCGACGCGCTGCTCGCCGAAGGCGTGATCGGCGGCGAGCGCCCGAACGCGGCCGACTTCCAGGTCGCCCCGTCCGTGCGGCTGATGCTGTGCTTCGACCAGCTGCGCGAGCACATCGACGCCCGCCCAGCCGGCCGGCACGCCCGCGCACTCGTGCCCGAGTACCGCGGCCGCTTCCGAGACGTCCTGCCCGCAGACTGGATCCCCTTCTGAGCGACCGCATAGGATCGCCGCTCGATGGACGTCAACGAACAACCCACCGCGCCCTACCTCGACGCCGTCGTCGCGTATGCGTTCCGCGGCCCGGGGCGGTATCACGTCCCCGGCCACAAAGGCGGTCCCGGCGCCGACCCCGGCGTGCGCCGGGCGATCGGGCCGGACGCGCTCGCCACCGACGTCCCGCAGGACATCCACGGGATCGACCTCGGCCCGTCGCCGACGCCCTACGAGCGCGCCGAGCAGCTCGCCGCCGAGGCGTTCGGCGCGCAGCGCACGTTCTTCCTCACCAACGGGGCGACGCAGGGCAACCACACGCTGTGCCTCGCGCTCGCGCCGCTCGGCACGCGGATCGTCGCGCAGCGAAACTCGCACGCGTCGATCGTCGACGGGCTGGTCCTGAGCGGCGGGCTGCCGAGCTTCGTCGCGCCCGAGTACGACGGCGAGCTCGGCATCACGCACTGCGTCACGCCGGAAGGCCTTGAGGCGGCGCTGCGGGCGGCGCCGGACGCGAAGGCGGCGTTCATCGTCTCGCCGACGTACTACGGCATGGCCGCCGACGTCGCGGGCTGCGCGGAGGTCGCGCACCGCGCCGGCGTGCCGCTCGTGGTCGATCAGGCGTGGGGCCCGCACTTCGGCTTCCACGAAGCACTGCCGCCGACGGCGCTCTCCCAGGGCGCCGACGCGATGCTCACGAGCACGCACAAGATCGCGGGCTCGCTGACGCAGAGCGCGATGCTCCATGTCGGCAAGAGCGACCGGATCGACCCCGGCGCGATCGCCCGCGCGCTGCGGCTGCTGCGCTCGACCAGCCCGTCGTCGCTGCTGCTGCTCTCGCTCGACGGCGCCCGGCGGCAGCTCTCGCTCCACGGCGAGCAGCTCCTGCACGAGACGCTCGAGGCGATCGACGTCGCGCGCGCGAAGCTCCAGACGATCGACGGCATCGCGCTCGTCGACGCGTCGCTGATCGGGCGCATGGGCGTGGCCGGCTACGACCCGCTGCGGATCGTGCTCGACGTGCGCGGCACGGGCAGCACCGGCTACGAGATCGCCGACGCGCTGCGCCGCTCGTACGACGTCCACGTCGAGCTGCCGATGCAGGCGACGGTGGTGTTCGTGGTCGGGCTCGGCGAGTCCGCCGCTTCGCTGCGGCGCCTGGCAGGCGACGTCGACGAGGTCGTCAAGCGCCTGAGCGAGCCGGGCGCGACCGCCCCGATCGTCCCGCCGGCCGCGGCGCTGGGCTACGAGGTCGCGGTCTCGCCGCGCGACGCGTTCCTCGGCGAGGCCGAGCAGGTGAAGGTCGACGACGCGGTCGGCCGGATCTCGTGCGAGTCGATCGCCAGCTACCCGCCGGGCGTCCCCGCGCTGCTGCCCGGGGAGCGCATCTCCGCCGAGACGGTCGCGTACCTGCGCGAGCTCGCGGCCAGCGGCGCGCGGCTGCACGGCGCCAGCGATCCGGGGTTCCAGACCATCAATGTGTTGAGGGAGGCTGCGTGATCGACCCGCTCGAGCGCTGGGCGCAGTACGGCGAGAAGCCCGACTTCGCGGGGCTGCTGACGTTCGCCGGGGTGCCGTTCACGCAGGATCCGGCCGAGCTCGCGGGGTTCGACGTGGCGATCGTCGGCGCGCCGATGGACGACCTCGTGTCCGACCGGCCCGGCGCACGCTTCGCGCCGCGCTCGATCCGCGCGGCGAGCTGCCCGCCCGGGCCGCACCTCGAGGTGAAGGTCGACGCGTTCGCCGAGCTGCGGGTGCTCGACTTCGGCGACGCGCCGGTGATCCCGGCCGATCCGGGCCGCTCGCACGCCGCGATCGAGACGACCGTCGCGCAGGTGCTCGCGGCCGGCCTGCTGCCGGCCGTGCTGGGTGGCGACCACTCGATCACCGAGCCGTCGGTGCGCGCGTGCGCGGCGACGCACGGCCCGGTCGGCGTGATCCACTTCGACACCCACACCGACACCGGCGCCGAGGTGTTCGGCGTCGAGCGCTCGCACGGCACGTTCATGAAGCGCCTGGTCGACGCCGGCGACGTCAACGGCAGCCGCTACGCCCAGATCGGGCTGCGCGGGTACTGGCCGGGCGAGAAGGAGTTCGGCTGGCAGGCCGAGCACGGCATCACGAGCTTGTTCATGCACGACGTCCGCGACCTCGGGATCCGCGAGGTGGTCGCCCGCGCGATCGCCGCCGTCGGCCCGGGGCCGGTGTACCTGACGGTCGACGTCGACGTGCTCGACCCCGCCTTCATCCCCGGCACCGGCACCCCGGAGCCCGGCGGGATGACGGCGACCGACCTACTGCTCGCGGTCCGCACCGTGGCGGCCGAGCTCGACCTCGTCGGGCTCGACGTCGTCGAGGTGATCCCGACCGCGGTCGGCTCGGCCGACTCCGCATCGCTCGTCGCCGACCGGATCGTGCGCGAGGCGCTGACCGGCGTCGCGCTGAGGCGCCGCGCCGGCTAGCGCGCGAACAGCAGGCCGCAGTGTCAAGTCAAGCTCGCACTGCCGCTGTCAGGCGAATGCAGTAGCGCGGCGGCTCCTCACGGCGACCACGTTCTTGCGGTGCGGTCGCCGTCTTGCGAGACTGGCGTTACGCCACGGGTTACTCGCTCCTCCTGCCCCACGCGCAACATCCTGAGAGGAGCCGAGGAGGGGGCCTAGTGTCCTCAGAGCAGCCCGCACGATCGGTCGCGGAACAGCTCGCCGCAGAGCAGCTGGCCGTCGAAACTCGAAGGAACCGTCGGACAGCCCTGGTCGCGCTTCGCGGCGAACTCGACCTTCTCACGGTGTCAAAGGTCGCAGAGGTGCTTGACGGTCTGGACCCACAGGCCGATGGCGTGCGCCACGTCGTGCTGGACCTGCGCGGCCTGACGTTCATAGACGTGCTCGGGTTGAAGGAGCTCATCAGGCAGAACGAGTACGCGCGCAGCAACCACCACAACCTCGCTGTGGTGCGCGGCACGGCCGCGATCCAGCGGGTGCTGGAGCTGACCGGCGTCGACGACACCCTCGTCCTCGTGGACGACCCCGACGACCTGGTGCCGCCACCCGCCACGCACTGACCTGCCGGGAGCCAGCGGTGATCGCCCAGCCCGCTGGCTCGAGCGTCCCGAGCCCGGCGCGCCACCGGCTCAGCAGGGCTTGACCCGGACCACCCTGTCGTTCCAGCCGGGCGGGAAGTGGTGGTCCGAAGTGACGCCCACCCGCATCGTGTAGCCCCCGGGGCGCCACATCGTCGCGACGGCTCCGCCACTCTGGTTGTTGATCCACGACGACGCATCCTCGACCCAGTCGTCCCACTGGCTCTCCGTGCTGTTCCAGAACCGGTAGCTGCTCAGTTGGTAGATCTTGCACGCGGACATGCCGAGCGAGGCGCCGCCCCAATACGCGTGCTCGTAGAGACAGAAGTACTGGTAGTTGCAGAAGGCGCCGGCTGCCCTGGTCGTCGAGGCGCGCTTGCCGGGCAGCGTCATCACCAGGACCGGTTCGAGCTGGATCTCGTTCGTGCTTAGGCGGACGCTCTCATACAAGCTCCTTTTTGATGATGGGCGTATCGCCCGACAGCGTCTCGGCGGCCGTCGCGAGCGTCTATCCCAGGAACCTGGGGCATTTCGATCCGAGATCACCCTGGATCCAGGGATTGAGGGCTGGGGCGCGGGTCGGCAGCCTGTCGCCCTATGAAGGCTGAATTGACGTCAGGAGCTCGCTTTGCGGAAGTGAATCCCGGCGACCCGCTGTACCGAGATTTGCAGCTACGCGGGTACAACCGACGGTTTGTCGGCACACCGGACAGCGTGTTCGTCGTGAACGACACGGACCAGGTGGTGGATGCGGTAGACGCGGTCGTTGCATCCGGAAAGAAGCTCGCGGTGCGCAGTGGCGGCCACTGTGTGGAGGGGTTTGTCGATGAGCCCGCCGTCCAGTGCGTGATTGACCTCGGCCAGATGGATTCGGTGTACTACGACCGCGATCGGCGTGCATTTGCTGTGGAAGCAGGGGCGACGCTCGGTCGTGTGTACCAAGCGCTGGATATGCGCTGGGGCGTGACCTTGCCAGGAGGTATCGGGACCCATGTCGGCATGGGAGGTCACGTCACCGGCGGCGGTTTCGGCCCGTTGTCGCGGTTGTACGGCCAGATATCCGATCACCTGTACGCGGTGGAATCGGTCGTGGTCGACGACAACGGCAAGGCGAAGGCGGTGACCGCGACGCGAGATGAGGACGACCCGCAACGTGACCTGTGGTGGGCCCACACCGGTGGCGGTGGTGGGAATTTCGGTGTGGCAACGAAGTTCTGGTTCCGTAGTCGAGACGGGCAGGGCGACGACCCGACGCTGCTTCTGCCGAGGCGGCCTTCCGGCCACTCGATGGTTTCCGTTGCGTGGCGTTGGCCGGACCTCAACGAAGAGAAGTTCACCACGCTGGTGAACAACTATGTGCGCTGGTGTGAACGGAACAGTTCGCCCGGGAGTCCGGCGGCATCCGTGTTTGGCGCGTTGCTCCTGTTCCGCAAGGAATTCGGCGTGGTGACCTTGAGCGGGCAGGTCGATCCCGGGCAGCCGCAAAGTAGCGAAGCCCTGAACGCGTACATCGCCGAGGTGACAGCGAATGTTCCGAACGGCATGAAGACGACACAAGATGACGCGCCATGGCAGTACACCACGACCCATGCTCCGGACGTACCCGACGTGTTGGGCATACCGGCGACGCAACTGCGTTCGAAGACCAAAGGCGCGTTCTTGCGATCCGGATTGGACGGATCACAAATCAGGACGATCTTCGAGCGCTTGACCAGTGACGACTACGGATGGCGCGGCGCCATGGCTGGATTCGTGACGTGGGGCGGGAAGATCAACGCGTTGAGTCCGCAGGACGCTGCCGTCGCCGAGCGAGACTCGGTAGCGCTGTTTTCGGTAGGCAGTTTCTGGGACAACCCAGAAGAGGACGAAAAGCACCTGGCGTGGACCCGAGTCCTTTATCGGGACGTGTTCGCAGCTACCGGTGGCGTGCCGGTACCCAACGATCGCACCGGCGGCTGCTTCATGAACTGGCCGGACCCGGATCTTCTGGAAGAGGAATGGAACCAATCAGGCGTCGCATGGTCCGAGCTGTACTACGGCGGGAACTACAAGAAGCTCCAGGCAGCGAAGGGCCGATGGGATCCGCGCCAGGTCTTCGACCATGCTTTGGCGGTGGAGCCGGGCTGAGGCTCGTTCAGACGCCCGCCGACCGCTGGTAGGGATCGAGGAACAGCCTGGCGACGAGCTGCCCGCGGTTGGATACGTCGAGCTTCTCGAAGATCGCCTTGAGGTGGTCCTGGACCGTGTAGGTCGACAGGTACAGCCGGGCGGCGATCGCGGCGTTGGGCAGGCCTTGCGCGACGAGCTTGGACACGCGCCGCTCACGCGCGGTGAGGCCGTAGGCCTCCGCGAGGAGCTCGGCGAGCTCGGGACCCCGCGCCGGCTCGAGCGTGATCGCGGTACGGGCCTTGCTGCCGTTCTGCAGCACCCATCCGCGCACGGTGATCCATTGCCCGGACGCCGTCCGGGCGCGCGCCGTCGCCGGGAGGCCGCTGTCTCCGGACGCGATCTCCCGAGCGCGCTGGGCGACCGCCGACACGACCACCGGAAGCCGCCGCCGGCGAGGGCGCAGCTCATCGAGCCACGCGGCAGCGGCAGGGTTGGCCATCTCGACGCCGTCGTGGTCGTCGAGGAGCAGCAGGCCGGGATCGCCGTCGCCCACGTCCGACTCGAGATCCTGCCGGAGTCTCACGCGCTGGAGGTCCGCGCGATTGAGCGAGGCGATCAGGTCCACCTCCCGCCCCGCAAAGTCGGGAGCTCCGCGTTCGCGATACATCACGTACCCGCACCACATGCCTGAGTCGCCGAAATACACGGACCGGAGCTCGTCGCCCAAACCGCGGGGCCGACGGCTGCGGTCGAGGCTCCCGCCGGTCGCTTCGCTCATGCTGGCCGCCGGGCGGCCCGAGGCGGCCAGCTGCCTGAACGCAGGGATGTCGGTCTCGTGGAGCCCGATCTCCGGCAGGCGAGAACCCGCGCCGCCGGCGAGGGAGTTGTCGATCCACTCGTCTACCGGCAGCCCGGTCTCCGGGTCGAACCAGACGCCGGCCATCGCGTCGAAGGGCACAGCGCGGCGCAGGACGCGCGCCCCCTCACGGGCGAAGCCGTAGCGGTCCAGATCGCGGTCGGCGAGACGGAGGATCTCGCCGCGAATCGCGTCGTGGGCCGGCATCCATCTAACTCCTTGGGATCGCGAGCACGGCGGAGAAGTAGTACCCGTCCGCCCGTTCACCATCCCCAACGCCCACCAGGAGCGAATTATTCCATGCGGGCAAGGGCGGATTCAGCGGCGCGGGCGCGCCGCGGTCGCCCGGATGTAGCCGGCGATCATGGTCACACCCGTCAGCAGCGCCGGCGCGGCCAGCAGCGCCTCCTCGACGGGGATGCCTGCGACGTGGGCGAGCACGTCAGAGTGTGTGGTCGTACTTGTCGTGCCAGCCGCCCCAGGTGTAGGGCGGGGTCTGCGGCCAGTCCTCCGGGGAGTCCTCCCACTTCTCCTGGCGGCCGTATGCGGTGATGTCGAGGAAGCTCCAGGTCGACCCGAGCGCCTCGTCGCCACGGGCGTCGATGAAGTACGTGCGGTAGACCTCGTCGCCGTCGCGCAGGAACACGTTCGTGCCGTGCCACTCCGCGACGTCGTGGTCGGCGTCGAAGTCGTCGCGCAGCGTGTACCAGGGGAATTCCCAGCCCATCTGCTCGCGATAGCGCTGCAGGTGCTCCTGCTCGCCGCGGCTGACGGCGACGAAGCGGGTGTCGCGCTCGCGCAGGTGCAGCAGGTTGCTCAACTGGTCGGCGTACATCGAGCAACCGGGGCAGCCGCGCTCCGGGTAGACGCCCATGTCCGGATCCATGAAGAACCGGTACAGGACCAGCTGGCGGCTGCCGTCGAAGAGGTCGAGCAGCGTCGCGTCCCCGCCGCCGGGCGCGGTGAAGCGATAGTCCTTCTCCACGCGGATCATCGGCATGCGGCGGCGCTCGGCCGCAAGGGCGTCACGCGCGCGGGTGTGCGCCTTCTCCTGCTTGAGAAGCGCCTCGCGCGCGGCGCGCCACTGCTCGGGCGTGACGATGTCGGGTTTGGCGGTGCTCATCGTGGTCTCCTGGTGTCGTGGGCCGCGCCTGTCGTGGCCCTTCACCTGGTGAGCGGAGCCGCCCGGCGGTTCTCGACACGGAATCAGTTGGCTCAGCGCACGGTGCGCAGGAACCGGCGGAGGTCGCCGACCAGCAGGTCGGGCGCGTCCTGGGCCGAGAAGTGCGAGCCGCGGTCGTACTCGGTCCACTGCACGATGTTGCCGTGGTCACGCTGGGCGAACGGGCGGATCGATCGGAAGTCGTTCGCGAAGACCGCGACCGCGGTCGCTGTCGTGGTCGGCTCGGTGGGCCGGTCGGTGTCGTGGCGGTCCTCCCAGTAGAAGCGCGTGGACGACGCGCCGGTCTGGGTCAGCCAGTAGAGGGTGACGTTCGCGAGGATGTAGTCGCGGTCGACGGCGTCGCCGAACAGCTGGCAGCTCCAGCCGAGCTGGCCGGCCGGCGAGTCGTGCAGCGCGTACGCGAGCGTCTGCGGCTGCGTCGACTGCAGCTGGTTGAACGCCGACATCTCGTCGTTGAACTTCTGCAGGAACTCGAGCTTGGCCATGTCGTCGGGGGACAGAGCGGCGAACTCGGCCGGATCGCCGGACGGGAAGCTGAACAGCTGCGTGACGTGCACGCCGGCGCAATGGCCGGGGTCGGAACGGCCCACCTCCGGCGAGACCAGCGACCCAGCGTCGTTGCCCATCGCCACGTAGCGGTCGTAGCCGAGCCGGGCCATCAGCTCGGACCACGCCCGGGCGGTGCGCCAGCTGCCCCACCCGAACTCCGCGGGGCGGCCGGAGAACCCGAACCCCGGCAACGACGGGATTACGACGTCGACCGCGTCGGCCGGGTCGCCGCCATGGGCCCGCGGGTCGGTCAGCGGCCCGATCAGATCGACGTACTCGAACACCGACATCGGCCAGCCGTGCGTGGCGACCACCGGGAACGCGTCGGGTTCCGGCGATCGCACGTGCACGAAGTGGATCGGGAGCCCGTCGATGGTGGTCGTGAACTGCGGGTGCGCGTTGAGCTTCGCCTCCTGAGCACGCCAGTCGAATCCGTCGAGCCAGTAGGCGACCAGCGCTTTCAAGTAGTCCAGCGGCACGCCCTGGGCACCGCCGACGCCCGGGATCTCGTCGGGGAACCTGGTGCGGGACAGCCGCTGCTGCAGGTCGTCCAGATCCTGCTGGGGAGTGTCGGCGCGGAAGGGAGTCATGTCTGTGGCGTTCATGGCGCACCTTGTACGGCCTAATGCGGTCATCTTTTGACCGCATTCGATGCGAGACTTCGCGCCGTGATCGAGACCTCGGCGCGGCTGCTCGCACTGCTCGGCGTGTTGCAGCGCCGCGCCTGCTGGTCCGGGCCCGAGCTGGCCACCGAGCTCGGCGTCGGCGCGCGCACGATCCGCCGCGACATCGCCAAGCTGCGGATGCTGGGCTATCCGATCGACGCCGACCCGGGAGTCGTCGGCGGCTACCGGCTCGGTGCCGGGGCGCAGATGCCGCCGCTCCTGCTCGATGACGAGGAGGCGATCGCGGTGGCGGTCGGTCTACGCACCGCCGCCGGCGTCGCCGGCATCGAAGAGACGTCGGTGCGGGCGCTCGCCAAGCTCGAGCAGGTCCTGCCCTCGCACCTGCGCCGTCGCATCAGCGCCTTGATCACCTACACGGTGGCGCTGTCCGGTGGCCGGCCCGTGGTCGACCCCGGCCTGCTCGCCGCACTCGCGGCCGCGTGCCGTGACCGTGAGCGGTTGCGGTTCGACTACACGGGCAGCGACAACGTGACGATCCGGCGGCTGGTCGAGCCGCACCGCCTGTCGCATCTCGGCGACCGCTGGTTCCTCGTCGCCTGGGATCTGGACCGCGACGCCTGGCGCAGCTTCCCGGTGGACCGGATCGAGACGAAGCCTCTCAGCGACCGCCGCTTCGCGCCGCGCCCGGCGCCCGAGGGCGGTTTCGAGGCCTACGTCGCCCGGTCGGCGTCGGCGCAGCGCGACCGCCACCAGGCCGTCGTCGTGCTGCACGCCCCGATGCACGAGATGCTCGATCGCGTCCCGCCCGAGTACGGCACGCTCGAGGAGATCGACGCCACGAGTTGCCTGCTGCGCACCGGCCACGCCTGGCTGGGCGGCATCGCGGTCTACGTGGCCTACATCGGCGTCGATTTCACGGTCGTCGACCCGCCCGAGCTCGCCGCCGAGCTCCGCACGCTCGCCGCCCGGTTCGCCCGCGCCGGCGGCTGACTACACCTTCCCGGCCACCGCCGCCTCGGCGAGCTCGGTGGCGCGGCCGCGCGGCACGACCACGACCGGCACCGGCGAGTGCTGGACGATCTTCGAGGAGCGTGAGCCGAGGAAGACGCGGGCGATCGGCCCGATCGAGCTGGAGCCGACCACGAGCACGTCGCCGTCCTCCCACTCGATCTCCTCGAGCGCCTCGTCCCAGGTCTCGCCGTGGCCGATCACGGCCTCGCAGTCGGGCGGCACCGACGGCAGGTCCTCGACCTCCTTCAGAGCCGCGCGCTGGGCCGCCTGGATCTGCTCCACCCATTCCTGCACCAGAGAGTCGTCGGCCTCGCGCCCGACGGCGACCGTGTACGGCGCGCGCGGGCGGACCGCGAACGAGGCGAGCCGCAGCGACGCCCCGACCCGCGCGGCGACCCCGGCCGCGGCGACGACGAGGTCGTCCTGCGAGCCGCCGAAGGCCGCCGTAACCCGCTTCACACGCGCGTCCGGACGGGCGCGGAAGCCGCGCGGGGCGAGCGCGACCGGGATCGGAGAGCTGTGCAGCAGCCGGCCGGTCGCGCTACCGAGCGTGACGTGCCCGGCACCGCCGGCCGCAGCCGAGCCCGCCACGATCAGGTTCGCCTCGTGCTGCTCGGCCACCTCGAGCAGGCCGGACGGAGTGGAGCGCGCGTGGTGGGTCACCGTGCTCACCGGGATGTCCTGCGGCAGCCGCGCGCGGGCCTGGGTGAGGACCTGCTCCGCCACGTCGCCGAGGGCGGAGCGGTACTCGGCGTCCACCTTCGCCGGGCTCGGCGGCCATGTGCCGGGAACGACCGCCACGAGGACGAGATCGTCACCCGCCGAGCGCGCCAGCATGCCCGCCAGATGCAGGACCGCCCGCCCGCGCCCGTCGGGCGCCACACCCGCGACGATCGTCACGACGAGCCCTCGCTCACCGCCGGCGGCGTGGGCTTGCCCAGCGTCGCGTGGTGACGGCCGTAGAAGAAGTACCAGAGCAGCGCGACGCTGGACCAGATCAGGAACACCCAGATCGTCACCGCACGCAGGTCCTGGATGATCCAGATGCAGCCGGCGATCGACCCGAGCGGGATGAGCGGGTACAGCGGCACCTTGAACCCGCGCGGCAGGTCGGGCTGCTGCTGACGCAGCACCATCACGCCGATCGAGACGATCAGGAAGGCCACCAGCGTCCCGATGCTCGTCATCTCGGCGAGGAAGTTGATCGGCAACAGGCCGGCCAGCAGCGAGATCAGGATCGCGACGATGATCGTCGCCGGCACCGGGGTCAGCGTGCGCGGGTTCAGCCGGTGGAACAGCGGCGGCACCATCCCGTCGCGGCCCATCGCGAACAGGATCCGGGTCTGGCCGTAGATCACGACCAGCGTGACGCTGAAGATCGAGACCACCGCTCCGGCCGCCAGCACCGTGGCCGGCCAGCTCGCGCCGGTCACATCCTCGAGGATCGCCGCGAGGCCGGCCTCCTGGCCCTCGAAGCCGGTGAGCGGCTGCGCCGCGACCGCGACGACGGCGACGAGGATGTACAGCGTCGTCACCGCCACCAACGCGAACATGATCGCCAGTGGCAGGTTCCGCCGTGGATTCTTGACCTCCTCACCCGCAGTCGAGACGGCGTCCAACCCGATATAGGAGAAGAAGATGATGCCGGCCGCCGACGTGACGCCGGACACGCCGAACGGCGCAAAGTCCGACAGGTTGTCGGAGTCCCAGCCGCTGATCCCGACGACGATGAAGAGGGCGAGCACGCCGATCTTGATCAGCACCATCACGGCGTTGACCTTCGCCGACTCGCTCGCGCCGCGGATCAGCAGCAGCGTGCACAACACCACGAGCAGGATCGCCGGCAAGTTGATGATGCCGTCCGCCTCCGGCGCGTTCGAGAGGTTGTCGGGGATCGTGAACCCGAACAAGTTGTCGAGCAGCTCGTTCAGGTACTGCGACCAGCCGACCGCGACGGCGGCGGCGGAGACGCCGTATTCGAGCAGCAGGCACGCGGCGACGACCATCGCCACGCCCTCGCCCAGCGTGGCGTAGGCATACGAGTACGAGGAGCCCGAGACCGGCACGGCGCTGGCCAGCTCGGCGTAGCAGATGGCGGTCAGGCCGGCGACCACACCCGCCATCACGAACGACCAGATCACGGCAGGCCCGGCCACCGGCACCGCCGTGGTGAGGACGATGAAGATGCCGGTGCCGATCGTCGCGCCGATGCCGAACAACGTGAGCTGGAACAGGCCGATCGTTCGAGCGAGCTCACCCTCGCCGGTGTCGGTCCCGGTCTCGTCGGCCATCACTCCCACGGGCTTGCGCCGTAGCAACTGCTCCTTCAACGAAGGCGTTGTCCCTTCCCCGTGCTGCAGTGATGCCATCGCTCCTCCTCCTGATCCCTCGGTGGTGCGACCTTCGCGCATCCTCGACGCTCCCGGCAACGGTCGCAAGCACCAAGTTCGATCCGCGCGTTTGGAGTCTGAACGGGTGGACGCGCGCGCCCGGGCGCGAAAGGATGCCCGCCATGGCCGAGACCGCAACGTTGCACGGGATCTCCGAGATCCGCGCCTTCTTCCGCACCAACCCGACGCCGATCTACTTCATCTCGCCCACGGCGTTCAACCTGCTCGGCATCGATCGCTGGCTGCGCAACTTCTTCTACGTCAACTACTTCGACTCCTTCGAGGGCAGCCACCCGCGCGTGTTCGTCCCGCGCGAGCGGCCGTACCGCGAGTTCGAGTCGATGGAGGACATCTGCAACTACCTGCTCGGCCACAAGGAAGTTCTCGACACCGTGAACACGCGCGGGCCGGGGGGGAGGTGCGTGTTCGTGATGTTCGACGACGAGACCGAGAAGGCCGCGGCGGCGGCGGGCCTCGAGGTCGCCCACCCGTCGGCCGAGCTGCGCCACCGGCTCGACTCGAAGATCGTCACGACCCAGCTCGGCAACGAGGCCGGCGTGCCGAGCGCCCCGAACACGCTCGGGCGCGCGACGACCTATGACGAGCTGACGGCGCTGGCCGAGGGGGCCGGGCTCGGCGACGACCTCGTCGTGCAGACGCCGTACGGCGACTCCGGCAAGACGACGTTCTTCATCCGCGGCGAGCGCGACTGGGACAAGAACGCCGGCGACATGGCCGACCAGGAGCTGAAGGTCATGAAGCGGATCAACTGCCGCGCGGCGGCGGTCGAGGCCGTGCTCACCCGCCACGGCACCGTCGTCGGCCCGCTCATGACAGACCTCACCGGCCACCCGGAGCTGACGCCGCACAAGGGCGGCTGGTGCGGCAACGACATCTTCCCTGAGGCGCTGTCGCCCGAGCACCGCGATCGCGCCCGCGTGCTCACGCAGCAGCTCGGCGACCGGCTCGCGGTCGAGGGCTACCGCGGCTTCCTCGAGATCGACTACCTCGCCGATGTCGACACCGGCGAGCTGTACCTGGGCGAGATCAACCCGCGGATCAGCGGCGTGACGTCGATGACGAACGTGACCGCCGGCGCCTACGCGGACGTGCCGCTGTTCCTGTTCCACCTGCTCGAGTACATGGACGTCGACTACGAGATCGACGTCGGCGACATCAACCGCCGCTGGGCCGAGTCATCGAACGTCGACGTCTGGAGCCAGATCATCCTCAAGGACGTCGGCGACGAGGTCGAGCTGCTGACGCAGGCGCCGAAGACGGGGATCTGGCGGCTCGACGACGCGGGCGAGATCGGCTTCTCGCGCTGGGGGAACGACTGGCACAGCCTGCACGACGAGACGGAGGCGTTCTTCCTGCGCGTGCTCGCGCCGGGCGACTACCGCTATCCCGGCGCCGACCTCGGCGTGCTGGTCGCGCGCTCCCGGATGCAGACCGAGGACAACGAGCTGACCGAGCGCGCGCTCGAGTGGATCGCCGGCATCCACGGCCAGTTCTCCGGCGCTCCCGTCCCGGCCGAGCAAGAGGCCCCGCAACCCACCGGCGCCCTGGCGTTCAAGACCTTCTAGCGCAGCTGCACGGTCCGGCTGCCCGGCTCGAAGCGGTCGAACGACTGCTCCCACGTCACGCCGGGCCAGCGGTACTCGACCCGGCCCGCGGCCGGGTGGTAGGCCGCGGTGTAGAGCGTCCCGAAGCCCTGCGCGTACTCGGTGTTGCGCAGCGGCGGCTCGAGGAACGACGCGATGAACCGCTCGCGGTCGATCTCCGGGTCCGCGAGCAGGCCGAGCACGCACTGTTCGCGCTCCTCGCTCCGGATCGCCCGCGCGTACTCCGGCCAGTCGATCTTGCCCTGGTGGTTGGTGGTCGCCGCGATCGCGTGGAACTCGGGTGGGCGGTCCGGCCCGACGTAGGCGGTCACGAACTCCCCGGAGCGATCCAGCAGCGTGAGGTTCTGCGCCGCGTGGACCGGGACCCGCGCGAGCGCCGCGCGCGCCTCGGCGACCGTGTCGCAGGTCTCGAGCACATAGCGCACGACGAGCGGGATCGCGAACCCGTCGCCGACGTCCTTGCGGCCGCCGAACGTCAGCGAGACGGCGAGGCCTGAGTCGTTGATCCCGTCGAGCAGCCCCCACAGGCAGTCGCTCATGCCGATCACGCGCCGGTCGCCCCACGCGGTCTCGCAGATCACGCCCTCGAGCCGCGAGGCCGGGTAGTCGTAGTTGCGCACGAGGACGGGCTCGTCGCGCGTCCAGGCGCCCTGGGAGCAGCCGACGATGAAGCCCGGCGGCCGGTAGAGCGAGAGCAGCCGGGCGGCGAGGTCGCCGCCGCCAGCGAGGTCGACGACCCGCTCCCACATCGGCACCAGCTCCGGCATGTGCTCGCGCAGCGCGTCGCGCGCGACCGGATAGGACGGCCGCGCGGCCTCCCCTTCCTGCAGGTACCACGCCTTGTACGCCGGCCACATCGCGTCGAAGCGCGCCTGCCACGCGGCGCCCGGCTGCGGCTCGGACACGGCCTCGAACTCGAGCTGTTCCTCGCGCCCGGGATGCTCCGGGAGGAGCCGTAGCTCCTCCCAGATCGGCTTCCAGTAGCGGTCGATCGCCGCGGTCGCCTCGGGCGGGAGCCCGAGCGACTTGACCCAATCGGGAAGGTTCTCGAGGTCGGGGTCCGGCACCTTAGCCGTCGCGGCGTTCGATGTAGCTCATGACGTGCTTGATCCTCGTGTAGTCCTCGAGCCCGTACATCGACAGGTCCTTGCCGTAGCCGGACTTCTTGTAGCCGCCGTGCGGCATCTCGGCCACGAGCGGGATGTGGCAGTTGATCCACACGCAGCCGAAGTCGAGCCGCCGGGACATCCGCATCGCGCGGCCATGGTCCTCGGTCCAGACGCTTGAGGCAAGCGCGTACGGCACGCCGTTCGCCCACTCGACCGCCTTGTCCTCGTCGTCGAACGTCTGCACCGTGATGACCGGCCCGAAGATCTCGTTCTGGATCATCTCGTCGTCCTGGTGCAGGCCGTCGACGATCGTCGGCTCGTAGAAGTAGCCGCGGTCGCCCTGGCGGTGCCCGCCGGTGACGACGCTCGCGTGGTCGGGCGCCCGATCGACGAGGCCGCTGACGTGCGAGAGCTGGTTCGCGTTGTTCAGCGGGCCGTAGAGCACCTCGCCGTCGTCCGGCGGGCCGGTGCGGGTGTTGCGCGCCTGCTCCTCGAGCGCGGCGACGAAGTCGTCGTGCACCCGCGGGCCGGCGAGCACGCGCGTGGCCGCCGTGCAGTCCTGCCCGGCGTTGAAGTAGCCCGCGATCGCGATGTTCTCCGCGGCGAGCGCCACGTCGGCGTCGTCGAACACGATCACCGGCGCCTTGCCGCCGAGCTCGAGGTGCACGCGCTTGACGTCGGCGGCCGCCGTCTTGGCGACGGCGATGCCGGCGCCGACGCTGCCGGTGATCGAGACCATCTGCGGAGTCGGGTGGGCGACGAGAGCGGCGCCGGTGTCGCGGTCGCCGCAGACCACGTTGAACACGCCCGGCGGAAGGTGCTCGGCCATCAGCTCGGCCATCCAGACCGTGCTCGCCGGCGTGGTGTCGGACGGCTTGAGCACCATCGTGTTGCCGGCGGCGAGCGCCGGCGCCCACTTCCACACGGCCATCATCGCCGGGTAGTTCCACGGCGTCACGGCGGCGCACACGCCGACCGGCTCGCGCCGGATGAACGACGTGTGGCCGGCCATGTACTCGCCGGCCGACTTGCCCTCGAGCACGCGGGCGGCGCCCGCGAAGAAGCGGATCTGGTCGGCCATCGGCGGGATCTCCTCCGACGCCGTCAGCTCCTTCGGCTTGCCGGTGTTCTCCGACTCGACGTCCACGAGCTCGGCCGCGCGCTCCTCGATCGCGTCGGCGATCCGCAGCAGCGCCCGCTGGCGTTCGGACGGCGTCGAGTCGCGCCAGCTCTCGAACGCGCGCGCGGAATCCTGAAACGCCGCGTCGATGTCGGCCTGGCGTGACAGCGGCGCGGTCGCAAACACCTCGCCGGTGCTCGGGTTGATGAGGTCGGTCGTGGCGCCGTCGGCGGCGGCGACGCGCTTGCCGTGGATGAAGTTGCTGATGTCGGTCATCGGCTCTCCTGTGAGTCGCAATGGGGGTGCGTCGGCGGCACGTCGAGCGCGGGATTCCTGTCGAAGAAGCCGGTCGGCTTCAGCCAGAAGGAGACGGTGTCCACGGACATGATCGGCCACTCTTCGGGCCGCGTGATGTGGTGGACGCCAAAGACATACCAGAGCACGACGTCCGTGTTCTCGATCGAGCGGTCCTGGGCGGTCCACACGGGCAGCCCGCGGTCCTGGTCGCTCTGGACCACGAACTCCCCGCACGGCCACCGCTCGTCCTCGTGGAACGGGGTCACCCAGAGGGTGTGGCCGATCGCCTGGGCGCGGCGCATCACCGGCGAGTCGGGGTCCATCATCGGCGGGAAGCACGCCCCCGGGACGAGCTTGTAGCCGACCGGTGTCCCGAGCCGGTTGGTCACGTTGTCGTTGACCACCTTCCACGCCCGCTGGGTGCTCCAGTCGTAGTCCTGCTTGCCCTCCTGCTCGGTGCGCAGCGGCGTGTTGCGCTGCACGAGCGCGAGCCCGTGCTCGTTTGTCGGGCCGATCGGGAGCGCCTCCGACTCGGTCGCGTAGACGGTGTTGGCCTCGCCGTCGACGTCGAGGTCGAGCCGCGCGACGAGGAAATGCTGGTGGAACGGCGCGTACGTGCGCTCGTCGACGAGCGTGCCGTAGGGCGGCTGCTCGCCCTCGGCGAAGTGGGTCGTGACCATGATCCCGGTTGCGCGCACCTCGCACTCGATGTTGCCGTCCTGGTACAGCCGCCAGTAGACGAGGTACTCGTAGTTCGCGACGGTGACGTGGAACGAGAGCACGAGCCGGCGCGCGCGCCGGACCTCGGCGCCGACGTGGGCGTCGACGTGCTTCCACAGCACCGCGTCGTCCTCCTCGTGGATGCAGATCGCGTTGCGGATCGCGTACGGCTCGCCCTTCGTGTCGTGCATGACCGCGTCGAGGTAGCGGATCTCGCCAAGGCAGTCGCAGCCGAGCTCGAGCGAGGTGGTCATGAACCCGAGCCCCCACTCGCCGATGTCGAACGCCGTGCGGCGGTAGTGATCGGTCGTCGGGTCGCGGTACGGGACGACCATCTCGGCGAACGAGAGCCGGTGCGCCACGGGCCGGGTGCGGCCGTCGTCGTCGTAGCAGACGGTGTGCAGGACCATGCCCTCGCGGTGGTTGAAGCCGACGCGCAGCGACCACTTCTGCCAGCGCACGAGGTTGCCGTCGAGCGTGAACGAGGTGCCGTCGGGCTGGGTGATCTCCAGCGGCTTGACGTCGTCGCGCTGCTTCAGGCCGGGAACGAGGTGGGGGACGTACTCGCCCATCGTGCTCGGCTCTTCGACGCGATGGATGTCCTCGACCTCGAGCAGCTCCATGCGGTTGAGGTCGACGACGAAGTGCAGTCCGGTGACCGGGTTGGCGTACGGGCTCGACCCGTCCTGGCTGCGGTACCAGACGTCCGCCCAGCCGACGCGCCCGCCGCGGTGGGCCTCCGGCACGAGATGCGCGCCGTACGCCCAGGTGTCGATCAGCACCCGGTCGAGGTCGGTGATCCCGCGGTTCGCGAGCGCCTCGATCACGCGCGGGTCGCGGCGCAGCGCCTCGTCGCACTCGTGGAACTCGTCGACGGTCATGTTCGGCTGGCCGTCGGGCTGGTGCTCCCAGGACACGACGCGATCGGCGGCGAGCGCGACGCGTGCCTTGTAGACCTTGCCGTCGTCGCGGTTCCAGCACACGATCACGGCCTCGCGGTCGATCGCGTCGCCGGCGGCGAAAGCGCGGACCGTCGCCTTCGAGGGCTCGCGCAGCTCGATCGAGGCGAACCGCCAGCGCTCGCCGACGTCCTGGTCGCGGCGCACGATCGCGGCCGCCGCCGCGATCTCCTCGGCCGACAGCGGGTCGAGCGGATGGGCGGCCATCACAGCACGTCCCGTGCCAGCAGGTCGCTCATCTCCTCGCGCCGCACGGCCAGCCGCGCGTCGCCGTCGCGGCACAGAACCACCGGCGGCCGCCGTGCCCCGTTGTAGTTGTTCTGGAGCGAGAAGCAGTACGCGCCGGTCACCGGCAGCACGACGAGGTCGCCGACCTCCGGGGTCGCGAGCTCGACGCCGGGCGCCAGCACGTCGCCGCTCTCGCAGTGGTGGCCGACGAGGTCGCAGGTCTCCGGCGGCCGATCGCGGTCGACGATCGCGGGCGCGAACTTCTGGCCGTAGAGCATCGGCTCGAGGTTGTCGCCCATGCCGCCGTTGACCGCGACGTGGGTCAGATGGCCGCGCTTGACGGTGATGACCGAGTAGAGCGTGACGGCCGCGCGGCCGACGACCGAGCGGCCGGGCTCGACGATCAGGTGCGCGCCCGGGTCGAGGTGCTCGTGCAGCGCACGCACGGTCGCCTGCGCATAGTCGGCCACCGACGGTGCGCGCTCGTCGGGCGTGTAGGCGATCCCGAGCCCGCCGCCGAGGTCGTAGGTCCCGAAGTGCCCGAGCGAGGCGATCGCCTGCGCCGCGCGGCCGAAGCCGTCGAGGTCGAGCAGCTGCGAGCCGATGTGCACGTGCAGGCCGTCCAGCTCGAGGCCGGGGGAGCCGGAGATGCGGTCGAGCAGTGGCGGCGCCTGCTCGAGCGCCACGCCGAACTTGGCCTCCGGGCTGCCGGTGTCCATCGCCGCGTGCGTCTGGCCGGGCACCGACGGGTTGATGCGCAGCAGCACGCGCTGGCCGGTCGCCCCGAGCCGCTCCAGGCGGTCGACGTCGTCGGGTCCGTCGATCACGATCACGCCGACGCCGGCGGCGAGCGCGTCCCCGATGTCCTGGTCGCTCTTGGCGTTGCCGTGCAGCAGGATGTGCGCCGGGTCGAAGCCGGCGGCCAGCGCGATTGCCAGCTCGCCCGCCGAGGCGACGTCGCAGCCCAGGCCCTCCTCGGCCAGGATCCGCGTCACCGGCGCGCACGGCAGCGCCTTGGAGGCGAAGTGCACGTCGGTGTCGGCGTGGCGGCTCTTGAACGCGTCCAGGTACTCGCGTGCCGTGTCGCGCAGGCCCTGCTCGTCGACCACGCGCGCCGGCGTGCCGAACTCGGCGGCGACGTCCGCGAGCGCGCAGCCGCCCACGGTCAGACGGCCGTCGGCGTCCTGGTCCGCCGTGCGCGGGAGCACGGCGAGGAGTCGGTCGGTCACCATGGCGGGGAGTATCCCGACGCGCGGCGCCGCGTGGCAATTGGAGGATCGACGGAGTTCAGGCTCGCCCGGTGTCCGCGCGACCAAGCTCGACGGCGATCGCGTCGGCGAGCAGCGTCTGTGCCGCCTCGCGCTCCACGATCCCGGCGAGCCAGCGGGAGCTGAGTCCGTCGACGAGCGCGGTGAGGCGCTCCGCACAT
Source organism: uncultured Solirubrobacteraceae bacterium (assembly GCA_963792385.1). GTDB lineage: Bacteria > Actinomycetota > Thermoleophilia > Solirubrobacterales > Solirubrobacteraceae > DASSUW01. The sequence continues at coordinate 462,992 of CAWBVZ010000012.1, forward strand.
GCGTCGGGGTCGACGCCGGCGGCAATCGAGCCGTCCTCGAGCCCGTCGCGGATCGCGCTCGCCACGAGCTCGTTCCAGGTGCGCGTCGCCGCGCGCAGCCCGTCCCGCAGGTCGGGCTCGAACATCGCCGAGGCGAGCACCTCGCCCCAGACGATCGACGTGTCGCGGACGCCGGCACCGTCGTCCAACTCGGCGAGCAGCGTGCGCTCGACCGCCTGGCGGCCGTTCGTGTGATCGGGCGTCACCTTCGTCGCCGCCCGCTCGTTGGCGTGGTCGAGCGTCGCCTGCACGAGGCCGTTCCGGTTGGAGAAGTAGTAATAGAGGAGCGAGGTCGCTACGCCGGCCTCCGCCGCGACCTCCTCCACGCGCAGCCCGCGCACGCCGCGGCGGGCGATGACGACGATCGCCGCGTCGAGGATCGCGCTGCTCCGGTCGCTCACGGGGCGTCAGACTACTGGTTCTCGACTCTTGACTGAATTTTCAATCTACTGTACGGTCACCGACCATGACGACACTCATCGGAGGGCAAATCGATCTCCCACACGCCGCGCCCGCCGCCGCCGGCGACCGCGTGGGGCAGATCGAGGAGACCGGGATCGACTACATCCCGGAGGCGGCGCGCGACTCGCGGCCGGCGAACCTGGCGGCGGTCTTCTTCGGCGGCAACCTCGCCTTCTCGGTGATCGTCTTCGGCTGGCTGCCGATCACGTTCGGGCTCGGCTGGTGGAGCACGGTCAGCGCGAGCCTCGTCGGGCTCACGATCGGCACGCTGATCACCGCGCCGATGGCGCTGCTCGGCCCGCGCACCGGCACCAACAACACCGTGTCGAGCGGCGCGCACTTCGGCGTGCGCGGCCGCCTCGTGGGCTCCGCGCTGACGCTCGTGTTCGCGCTCGCGTACGCCGCGATCGCGGTGTGGACCTCGGGTGACGCGCTCGTCGCCTCCGCGCACCGGCTGGTCGGCACCCCGACCGGCGACGGCGCGCTCGCCGTCGGCTACGCACTGATCGCCATCGAGATCGCCGTCGTCGCGCTCTACGGCCACGCGACCGTCGTCGCGCTCCAGAAGTTCATCGTGCCCGTGGTCGGCGTGCTGCTGCTCGCCGGCGTCGTCGCCTTCGCCGGAGCGTTCGACCCCGGCTACTCCGGCGGCGGCTACCTGCTCGGCGGCTTCTGGCCGACGTGGATGCTGACCGTCACGATCGCGGCCGCCGGCCCGCTGTCATACGCCCCCAGCCTCGGCGACTACAGCCGCCGGATCTCGCGCGACTACGGCGACGCCCGCGTGTTCGCCGCGGCGGCGGGCGGCGTGTTCCTCGGCCTCCTCGCGACGACACTGTTCGGCGCGTTCACGGCGTCGACCTTCAGCACGCTCGGGGCGTCGTACGTGCAGGACCTCGTCGCCTTCGCGCCCGCTTGGTACGTGGTGCCGATCCTCATCATCGGGCTCGCCGGCGGCGTCGGGCAGGGCGTGCTGAACATGTACGCGAGCGGGCTCGACCTCGAAGCGCTGGCGCCACGGCTGACGCGCGTGCACACGACGCTGATCACGTCGATCGCCGCGTTCGTCCTCCTCTACCTGGGCACCTTCGCGTTCGACGCCGTCGATTCGATCACCGCGATGACGCTCGTCCTCAACGGCCTCGCCGCACCGTGGGTGATCGTGAACGTGCTCGGCTTCCTCGTCGCTCGCCGGCGGCGGTACGACCCGTACGACCTCCAGGTGTTCAACCAGGGCCACCGCGGCGGTCGGTACTGGTTCACCGGCGGCTGGAACCTGCGCGCCGTCGGCGCGTGGGCGGCCGGGTCGGCGTTCGGCCTGCTGGCCGTCGAGACCGAGCTCTACACCGGCCCGCTCGCCCACCTGGCGAACGGGGTGGACATCAGCCTGATCGGCTCGGCGGTCATCGCCGGCGTCACCTACGTGATCGCTCTGGCCGTCTGGCCCGAAGGAGACCTCTCATGATCGACCCGATGAACCGCTGGGCCGCCTACGGCGAGAAGCCCGACTACGCCGGCCTGCTGAGCTTCGCCGGCCTGCCCTACACCGAGGATCCGGCCGAGCTCGAGGGCGCGGACGCCGTGATCGTCGGCGCGCCGATGGACGAGCTGACGTGCGACGCGCCCGGCACGCGCTTCGGCCCGCGGGCGATCCGGAGCGCGAGCTGCGCTACCGGCGCGCACCTCGAGGCCGGCATCGACGCGCTGCGCGATGTGCTGCGGGTGATCGACTTCGGCGACGCGCCGATCCTGCCGGCCGACCCGGTCCGCTCGCACCAGGCGATCGAGGACACGGTGGCCCAGGTGCTCGCCGCGGGCGCGATCCCGATCGTGCTCGGCGGCGACCACTCGATCACCGAGCCGGAGATCCGCGCGATCGCCGAGGTCCACGGTCCCGTCGGCCTGGTGCACTTCGACACCCACACCGACACCGGGCGCGAGGTGTTCGGCGTCGAGCTCTCGCACGGGACGCCGATGTACCGGCTCGTCGAGTCCGGGCACGTCGATCCGTCGCGCTACGTCCAGATCGGGCTGCGCGGCTACTGGCCCGGCGAGGAGGAGTTCGCGTGGCAGCGCGAGCGCGGCATCGTTTCGCACTTCATGCACGACATCAGCGACCGCGGGATCCGCGCGGTGATCGCCGACACGGTCGCCGCGGTCGGCGACGGTCCCGTGTTCGTGACGGTCGACGTCGACGTGCTCGACCCGGCGTTCGCGCCCGGGACCGGCACACCCGAGCCGGGCGGGATGACGTCCGCCGACCTCCTGCGCGCCTGCCGCGAGATCGCGTCGCAGGTGGACGTCGTGGGAGCCGACGTGGTCGAGGTGCTTCCCGACCGCATCGGCTCCCGTGACATCACCGCGCTCGTGGCGGAGCGGATCGTGCGCGAGATCCTCACCGGGGTCGCGCTGCGCCGCGCGCCGCTCCCGGCGCGCAGGCTCAGCCGGGAGGACGTCGAAGCACTCGCCGTATGACGGCCTACGTCTACCTGCTGTGGTGCGGGCCGGCGCGGACGCTCTACTGCGGCTGGACGACCGACGTGCCGCGGCGGCTCGCCGCGCACCGGGCGGGCAAGGGCGCGAAGTACACGCGGTCGCGGTCGCCGATCGAGCTGGCGGCCGTGATCGCGATGCCGAGCGCGGGCGAGGCGCGGCGCGAGGAGGCGCGGATCAAGCGGCTGTCGCGCGTGGAGAAGCTGGCGCTCATAGGTCGATGTCGACGTCGACCCAGAACTGCTTGCGACTCCGCAGCGTCTGCGTGTTGCTGAGGCTGCTCAGCCGCTTCAGCTCGTCGATCAGCACCTTGCGCGGGACCTCCGTCTTGCGCGCGACCGAGCCGTGCTTGCCGGAGAGCGTCGACACCAGCGTCGTGAGCCGGTCGGGCGTCGCCGCCGCGCTGCGCTGCGCGAACGCGTTCCACAGCGACTTCGGCGTGGCGTTGAGACTGCCGTGGTGGCCGACCTTGTAGAACGAGGCGCGCGCGAGGTCGGCGCGGATCGCTTCGGACCGGTCGTTGTCGCGCAGGGCGTAGCGCCAGTTCTCGAGCTGGGCGTCGCCGGGGAACACGAGCACCTTGCCGCCGATCCTGAAGAGCAGGATCAGGCTCGTGTTGTTGAGCGCGTCGTCGAGGCTGCGCACGACCGCGAGCATCTCCTCGGCGCGCATCTTGTCGATCTGCGGGATCACCCAGCGCGCCTCCTGCGGGTAGCTGCGGGTGACCGGTGCGTCGGGGAAGATCCGCCCGCCGGCGCCGCGGGCCGCCCGCACGGCACTCGCCCGGCGGGCCGCGACGTGCCAGAACTCGTCGGCGTCGACCTCCGCCGGGTTGGCGAGCGCGGCCGACTGCGCGAGCGTGGGCGGGCCGATGACGTCGATCTTGACGCCGGGGAGCACGCTGCTGATCGGCAGCCGCGTGCCGAAGCGAGCGTAGATCCGGCGCTTGCCCATCGTCATCAGGTTCTCGACGGCCTCGCGATTGCTGATGTTCGTGTCGCCGAGGAAGCTGAGCTGCTCGACGAGCGTCTTCGACACGGTCTTGGTGGCGCGGAGCCGCGGGACCTCGTCGAGCACGGCCTGTGCCAGCGCCTGCATCTCGGACAGCTGCGCCACGTGTGCGCGCGCCCGCAAGCTGTGACCGCCGCTGCCGCCCGCGCGGGCCGGTGCGGTGGCGTTCGGATCGAGCGTTGGATCCTCCGTCCACGGCTGCACGACGAGCGCCGGCTCGAGTGCCCGGATGATCGCGCCGGACGCTCCCGCGAAGCCCGAGATGTGGTCGGCATGGCGGTGCGTCGCGACCAGCATGTCGAGCTTGCCGTTGCCGTTCGGGGCCTGGCAGTCGTCGCGGATCTTCTCCGCGATCGCGGTCATGCCGCCGGCCGGGCCGAAGCGCGATCCCTTGGTCGAGCCGAAGTCGATCAGCACGTTGCGCGGCCGCCCGGCCGGATACGTGAACGTCAGGTACAGGCATTCGCCGAAGCCCGTGTTGAGCGCCCGGATCCGGATGTGCGTGGGCGCCGCCGCCATCACCACACCTCGTCGCGTTGCGGCAGCGCCTGGCCGGCCCGCAGCCGGTGGATCGTGGCGAGCCGTGCGCTGCCCGCGTTGTCGAAGAACCCGTGCTGCCACAGGTAGTCGAGCCGCTGCTGCGAGCGCTCGCGGACGTCGTCCTTGCGACGCGTCGGGAGCCGATTGTGGATCTCGAACTTGAGCGTCCCGTACTCGTCCAGCACGAGCGTGCTGCCACCGCGCAGCGCGACCTGCGTGTCGTCCGGCATCCCGGCGGGCTTCTTGAGCCCGAAGCGCGACAGCTCCGTCGCGCGGACGGCGACGTACTGCTGGCACTCGGCCACGGTCTCGCGCAGGAAGAACCCGTCCTCCGGCGACACGCGCACGCACGGCCGCACGCTCGAGACCTGGATGTAGGTGGACGCGTCGAAGTGCAGCGCGCCGCGGTTCGCCCACACGAGCCGGAACATCTCGACCACGTCCGTCTGCAGGCTCCCGAAGTGCACGCCCTGGCGGCCGAGCTCGAGGTCCGAGCGCTCCCACAGGCCGTCCTTGCTCCCCGACGCGGGCACGATCCCGTAGCGGCCGAACCAGTCGAGCAGCGTGGCCCGGAGGTCGTAGGCGTCGGAGCTACGGATCTCGCTGTCGGCGGTCACCAGCGCGCTCAGGTAGTCCCCGAACGAGAGGTGGATCGGCGGCGTGTAGTCGAGCGCCCGGATCGCCATCGTGAGCAGGACCTCGGCGATCGTGGCGCCCTCCTCGGCGACGCGGCCGAGGTCGAGGTAGCGACCCTCGATCCGGCCGAGCGACTCGAGCCGCGACGTCCACGCCGAGACGAACGCTCGCATCACGGCCGCCACCAGGATCTCGCCGCGACTGTGCGCCTCGAGGAACTCCGGGCGGTCGAGGATCCCCGGGGCCGGATCGATCTCGACCGAGCGCCGCAGCGCCCCGATCCGCGCCAGGCCGGCCTCCGCCTGCATCTCGTCGGCGAGGCCGAGCAGCACCGAGTGCATCAGGGCGTCCATGCCCACGCGCTCGATCGCGATCAGGCCCGGCGGCGTGCCCTTCTCCGGTGCGTCGCGCTCGAGCAGCGCGCCGAGCACGTCGCCGAACGAGAACACCGACAGCAGCGCGACGATGTCCGCGAACGCCTCGTGGAACGCCGCCTGGTCGGCCGACGACGGATCCATGAACCGGCTGCGCAGGCCGTCGAGCAGCGCGTGCGTGGTCTCGTGGACCACGATGTCCTGCGACAGGCACATGAACGTGAGGCCGTTCGCGCCGCGGTAGTAGCCGAACAGCAGCGACTGGGCCTCGCGCGTGTAGAACGCGTTCATCTCCTCGAACGCGTGTGGGACGACCTTCAACTGGTGCGCCGGGAAGCCCCACGACACGCGCCGCCCGAGCGCCTGCTCGAAGCGCGCGAGCGTGCGCATCACAAGCGCGTAGACGTTCTGGGCGTGGAACGCGGGATCGTTGAGGATCTCCGCATCGCTCGGCGGAGACGGACCCGCCTCGCCGACCCACGCGGGCTTGTACAGCGTCTGCGTCGAGGCGTCGTAGTCGACGACCTGGACTCGGTGCCCGATCGGACCCGCCTCGAGGTCCTCGTACGCGACCGGCACCGACGCGGTCAGGATGCGCCCATCGCGCCGGACCCCGGCGTCCTGGGGAAGGACCCACATCTGCCGCGTGCGGAGGTCGGGCATCTAGATCTCCCGCTCCTCCACTGTGAGAGCTCCGCCTGCATCGCCGGTGTTCACCGTGCCGCGGGGCTCGATCAGCAGCACATGTGCTTCCTCGTCGGCCTTCGGACAGTGCTCCACGCCGCGCGGAATGACGAACATCTCGCCCTCGCTCAGCTCGATGTCGCGATCGCGCAGCTGGATCGTGAGGCGTCCGTGGAGAACGAGGAAGAAGTCGTCGGTGTCGTCGTGCTTGTGCCAGACGAACTCGCCTTTGACCTTCACCACGACCAGCTTGTAGTCGTTCATGTAGCCGACGATGCCGGGGCTGTACAGCTCACCGAGCAGGCCGATCTTCTCCGCGAGGTTCACCTTGTCGTCCATGCCCCGACAGTCTGCCGGACGGGCCGGGGGCGTGGGCGAGCTAGGCGGCGAAGGCCGGGCCGCGGCGGCCGGCCAGGAAGCCCCACAGCCGGCGGTTGCGGCGCGACGAGGCGACCATCCGAGACCGACGCCACTCGACGAGCGTCAGCCCTGACGGGGCTTCGCTCTCGATGTAGTTCATGACGTGATCGGGCATAGGTGGAAGATCCCACCAACCGCTCGTCGCCACACCGGGGGCAAGCCCGTGAGTTGCCGAGGGCTGGCATCCGTTGTGCGGTGGGGGAAACCGCACGTCCGTGTATCACCCGCGCTCCGCATCGCTCTCCCCTTGTACGAGGCACCGACCGGTGCCCGAACCACGAGAGGATTCGAATGCAGCTCAGCCATCCCGTGGTGCTGACCCAGATGGTGGGACTGCACCGCCGCCGCCGTCGGCGATCGCTGTGGCGATCGTTGTTCGGACCGCTTGACTCGCGCGGGCGACTCGCCTAGCGTGAATCTTCGACGGGTCCCGGCGGGGGACCCGACCGAAGGGGCGGGCATGTCGATCTCTCTGGCGGGTGGGCGACGGTTGTCGCGGCTGATGGCGGCGACGGCGATTCTCGGTCTGTCGTGGGCGGCGCCGGCGGCCGCGGATACACCCGATCAGGCCTTCAGCGCGAAGGCCGCGAGTCAGATCGCGGCGCTCCAGCGAATGAAGACATCGCTTTCGGCCGGCGAGCGCAAGCTCGACAGCCGGCTGCTCGTGACCCTGCGCCGTCGCGAGGGCGCGGCGCGGATTCCGCGCGCGGTGGTCGGTGCACCGGTGTCGAAGGGCATCACCGAGGTCGACGTGCGGGCGACCACCGCCGGCGCCGGCCTGGAGAAGCGGCTGCGTGCGGTCGGCGGACGGGTCCGCGAGACCTCGCGCCGCACCGGCGTGGTGCGGGTGCGGCTTCCGCTCGATGCGCTCGCGAAGGTGGCCGGTTGGCGCGACGTGCGCCGGGTCGGCGTCGCCGCCGGCTGGATCTCGGCGCACATGGCTGCGCGGGCGCCGCGCTCCAAGGCCGACGAGGCCGCCCGGCTCGAGGCCGCGCTCGCGCCGATCGTGTCCGAGGGAGACGAGGTGCACGCGGCCGACGTGGCGCGCGCTGAGCATCAGGTGACGGGCGTCGGCGTCAAGGTCTGCGTGCTCTCCGACGGCGTCGCCTCGCTCGCCGCGTCCCAGGCCGCCGGCGAGCTGCCCGCGGTCGACGTGCTGCCCGACCAGGAAGGCTCGGGAGACGAAGGGACGGCGATGCTCGAGATCGTCCACGACCTCGCGCCGAACGCGGAGCTGGGCTTCGCGACCGCGGTCTCCACCGACGGCGAGTTCGCCGACAACGTGCGCGCGCTGCGCTTCCAGGCGGGCTGTGACGTCCTCGTCGACGACATCCTCTACTTCAACGAGAGCCCGTTCCAGGACGGGATCATCGCGCAGGCCGTCAACGCCGTCACCGCCGACGGCGCCCTGTACTTCAGCTCGGCCGGCAACGAGGGCAACACGCTCGATGGCACCTCGGGCAGCTACGAGAACAACTTCGTGGATTCCGGCCGCGGCGTCGGGAAGTTCGCCGGCGTGGCGCACGACTTCGATCCAGGGCCTGCCGTGCAGGTCTTCGAGCCGATCTCCGACGATTCGAGTGCCGGCGTGCCGGTCACGCTGTTCTGGGCCGATCCGCTCGGCCACGCCGCCGACGACTACGACCTCTACCTGTTCGACGCCGACGACAACGTCGTGAACTTCTCGCAGGACGTCCAGGATGGCAACGACGACCCGTATGAGATCCTCGGCACGCCGACCTTCGGCGGGAGCGGTCTGCGGCTCGCGGTCGTGCGGTTCGCCGGCTCCGCGCGGTACTTCCAGCTGTCGGCGCTGCGCGGGCGGTTCTCGGACTCGGACGACGGGCTGATCGCACGGGTGACGCCCGGCGTCACGCGCGGCCACTCGGCCGCCGAGGACGCGTTCAGCGTGGCCGCCGCCCCGGCCGCCGGCCCGCTTCCGTTCGATCTCGAGCCGGGCGACCCGCCGAACCCGACCGGGCCGTTCCCGAACGCGTTCGCGGCCACGCAGCTGCCGGAGCGGTTTACCTCCGACGGCCCGCGGCGGATGTTCTTCGCCGCCGACGGGTCGCCGCTCGCGGCCGTCCGGCAGAAGCCGGACATCACCGCCGCGGACGGCGTGAGCACCTCGCTGGAGGACTTCACGCCGTTCTTCGGGACGTCGGCGTCGGCGCCGCACGCCGCCGCGATCGCGGCGCTCGTGCTGTCGGGCAACCCGGGCGCCGGCACGGACGAGATCCGCGACGCGTTCGACGCGACCGCGCTCGACGTTGCTCCGGCGGGCGTCGACGGGCGCACCGGTCACGGGATCGTGCGCGCCGACAGCGTGCTCGCCTACACCGGCGCCACGCCGCAGCCGCTGGTCAAGGCCGGGACGCCGACGGTGACGCCGGTGACCGGTGACGGCGACGCGTTCGTGGAGCCCGGCGAGACCGCGACGGTCGCGCTCCCGGCCACCAACGCGGGGGACGGGACCGCGACCGGCGTCAGCGTCACGGCGACGACCGGCGATCCGCAGGCCCAGCTCACACCCCGTTCCCAGTCGTACGGCACGATCGCCGCGGGGGAGACCAAGTCACGCAACTTCCAGCTCGCACTGTCGGCCGACTACCCGCTCGGCAAGCGCGTTTCCCTGTCGGTCCGCGTCACGTTCGCGGGCGCGCTGTCACCGACCACGACGACGCTCACGATCCCGACCGGTCAACCGGCGGCCACGGCGACCACGTTCGCGTACGGCGGGGCGCCGGTCCCGATCCCCGACGCGAACGAGACCGGCGCGTCGGTGACGATCCCGGTCGCGGGCGTCGGATACGCGTCCCGGCTCACGTTCTCGATCGACGGGGCGACGTGCTCGACGGCGACCGGGGCGACGACGGTCGGGCTCGACCACAGTTTCGTCGGCGACCTCGTCGGGACGTTGACCGGGCCGGGCGGCACGCCCGCGACGCTGTTCTCCCACGCAGGCGGGAGCGGCAACAACCTGTGCCAGGTCGTGTTCGACGACGCCGCGGCGCAGCCGTTCGCGTCGTTGACCTCGGCGCGGGCGCCGTTCACCGGCACCTGGCGTCCGGCCGAGCCGCTGGACCCGCTCCTGTCGGCGCCGGTCGACGGCGACTGGAAGTTCACCGTGGTCGACACGGCCGCGCGGGACACGGGGACGATCCGGGCGGTGTCGCTGCACGTCTCCGGGTTCGTGGGGGGATGACCTGAGCTCATCATCTGCGAGCACCAATCGGACGATGGGCGCGGCGCGGAGGCGCGCCTACGGTTCGAGCATGAACAACGACACCGCCACGAGGACTCCCGCCGCGCCCGCCCACCGCCTCCCGCCGCCTGAACCGCGCTCATTCGCCCAGCCGCGGGAGAACGATCGGCTGTTGGAGAGCCAGCGCGCTGCCGCCCGCGGTCGTACGGCCGCCCGCCAGGACGCGCTCGTGACCGCGTGGCTGCGCGCGCTCGGCCGCGAGTGACGCGGCTCACTCGAGCAGACCGCGCCGCATCGCCTCGGCCACGGCGGCGGCGCGGTCGGACACCTCGAGCTTCGCGTAGACGTGCTGGAGGTGCGTCCTGATCGTCGCCGGGCTCAGGAACATGCGGCGTGCGATGTCCGGCGCCGAGAGGCCGTCGGCGGTGAGCCGGAGAACGTCGGCCTCGCGCGCGGTCAGGACCGGCCGGTCGTCGGGCGAGCGGAGCTGGATCTCGCGCGCGAGGCCGCTCTGAACGTCCGGCGTGAGGACCGTCTCCCCGCGCGCGACCGCGCCCACGGTGTCGCAGATCTGCTCCCGCGACGCGTGCTTGGAGAGGTACGCCCGCGCGCCGCCGCGGATCGCCGCGTAGACCAGCTCGCTCTCCATGTAGGCGGACACCACGACGACGCGCGTCGGCAGCGACTCGCGCTCGATCGCGGCCAGCACCTCGGCGCCGTCGAGACCGGGCATCCGCATGTCGAGCACGGCCACGTCGGGCGCGTGCTCGCGGATCGCCGCCAGCGCCGCCGGTCCGCTGTCCGCCTGGCCGACCAGCTCGAGCTCAGCGCGCTCCTCGACGGCTCGCACGATGCCCTCGCGATAGACGGGGTGGTCGTCGGCCACTACGACCGTGACCCGCTGCGATCGCGCGTTCACGCGAGCGATCGTTGCAGCGGCTGAGCGCACGCGGAATCGGTCGACCGGACGGCGCTCGGACGATCGCCGCGTCATACGATCGGCTGACGCCGCGCCGCCCTTCTCAGTGTGGCTATCGCGGCTGGGTCCGCTGCACCACGCCGCGGCCGAGCACCTCCACGGATCCGCCGGGCCCGCACGCGGCGATGTCGTGCGCCTCGGTCTGGAGCCGGCGGCGCAGCACCGCGAGCGCGGGCAGCCCGAGCAGCGCCGGGATCGACAGCAGCAGCCCGCGGTAGGCGATCACCGCGACGGCGGCGTCGGTGGCATCGACGCCGTAGATCACGAGCGTTCCGATCAGGCCGCCGTCGACGCCGCCGATGCCTCCCGGAATCGGGATCAGGCCTCCGAGCTGGCCGATGATGTAGGCCACGAGGAGCACGCCGACGGGCGGCACGTCGTTCCCGAAGGCGGCGAAGCAGACGCCGAGCATCGCGACGTCGAAGAGCATGTATCCGGACGCGCCGATGATCAGGGCCACATCGCCGGTCCGCAGCAGGCGCACCGCCTCGTCCACGCCGTCCCCGACCACCTGCGCGGCGGCGGCCAGCCGGGCACGCATCGAGGTGCGCGCGAGCGCGCCCGCGAGCCACCGTGCCGCCAGCGCGAGCGCGATCGCCAGCGCGCCGGCGACGGCGGGGATGACCGCCAGGAGGAGACCGGGGGAGCCGTTGAGGATCCCCGTCGCCAGCGCCAGCCCGGCAAGCATCAAGAAGCCCACGTTCGCGAGGCTCGTCAGCAGGAAGAACGCAACCGTCCGGTGGGCGATGAACGAGCGCGAGAGCCCGCCACGCCGCAGGATCCACGCCCCGAGCGCCAGGCCGCCCGCCCCGCCGATCGAGAAGACCGAGTTCGCGGCAAGCTCCGCGAGCCCAATCTCGGTGCTGGTGATCCAGCTCATCTGGCGGCAGAACACCGCCCGGAACACGAGCACGTAGGACCCGCACGAACAGAGCTGAAGGAACGCGGCGAACACGAGCCACTCGGGCCGGGCACCCGCGAACCGGTCCCGCAGCGACCCCAGGCCGGGAACCAGCACGATCGCGGCGATCACCACGAGGACGATCGCGCCCAGCAGCAGCAGCGACCGCCGCAGCCGAGACCCGGAGAACTCCTCCGGCAGCGGCTCGGCCGACACGGCGATCGGATCGAGGTACTCGACGTCGTACTTCGGCTGCTCGCTCATCGACTGCGAGGTCTTAGCAGGGGTCTTGACCAACTACGCCGTGTCGTAGAAGCTCTCCAGCAGGCAACCGATCTGAGGGGGGAGTTCATCCATGAGAAGGATCATGGCCGTTGCTGCCTTGGCGCTGCTGTGCGCCGCACCGGTGGCGACCGCAAGCGGGAGCGGCAGCAATAGCGACTCGCGCAAGCTGCGCGACGCGGTCACCACCAAGGGCATCCTCGCCCACGAAGGCGCGCTGCAGGCGATCGGCCTGCTCGCGAACGGCAACCGCCTGGCCGGCACGCCAGGCTATGACGCATCAGCGCTCTACGTCGGTGCCCGTGCAGCGGTCGCGGGCCTGAAGGTCACGTCCCAGCCGTTCAACTACGACCTCGACATCCTGGCCGACTACAAGCAGCCGGTCCTGCGAGTGGTCTCCGGGGGCCGGCACCGCTCGTTCAACCCCGGCATCGGCGGCGCCCAGTTCGAGTTCGGTGGTGATTTCGGCTCGAACTACGGCACGCAGTCGACCGACATCACCGCTCCGGTATGGGCGGCCGACGTCAGGTACCCGGCCGGGCCGACGCCGAACGGGAACACGAGCGGCTGTGAGCCGGAGGACTACGCCGGCATGCCGGCCGGCGCGATCGTGATCGTGCAGCGTGGCACGTGCCCGTTCGCGACGAAGTTCGCGCTCGCGGAGCAGGTGGGGGCCGGCGCGACGCTGATCTCCAACGAGGGCAACCCGGGCGTCCCGGGCCGGACGCTTCCGATCTGGTTCGACGTCACCGGCCTCGCGACGCCGTCGGCGGCCGTCACGATCGAGACCGCCACGGCGCTGGCCAACGGAGTCCAGACGGGCCTCACCGGCCTGCGCGCCCGGGTCCGGATCGACTGGCGGCCGGGCACGTACCCGACCAAGAACGTCATCGCGGAGACCCGCAGCGGCGATCCGAACAAGGTGATCGTCATCGGCGCCCACCTCGACAGCGTCGGCACGGGTGCGGGGATCAACGACAACGGCTCCGGTTCCGCGATGAACCTGGAGATCGCGGAGCAGGTCGCCAAGCTGAAGCTGCGCAACAAGATCCGTTTCGTGTGGTTCAGCGCCGAGGAGTCGGGCCTGCTCGGGTCCGAGGCGTACGTGGCCAGCCTGCCGGACTCCGAGCGGGCAAAGATCGCGGCGATGCTGAACTTCGACATGGTCGCATCGCCGAACTTCGCCCGGCTCGTCTACGACGGCGACCTCTCAGACTCGCCGCCGCCACCCGGCGGGGCGCCTCCCGGCTCGGCCGACATCGAGCACCTCTTCCTCGACTACTTCGCGAGTCAGCGTCTCGCGACGGAGCCGACGGCGTTCGACGGTCGCTCGGACTACGGCCCGTTCATCGCGGCGGGCATTCCCGCCGGCGGCCTGTTCACGGGCGCCGAGGAGATCAAGACGCCCGAGCAGGTGGCGCTCTACGGCGGCACGGCAGGCCTGCCGTTTGACATCTGTTACCACCAGGGCTGCGACAACCTGCTGAATCTCAGCTCGCGCGGGCTCGACCAGATGAGCGACGCGGCGGCCCACGCCACGATCACGCTGGCGCAGGCCACGAGCCTGCCCCCGCGCGCCGCGGCGGCGGCGGCAGCAGCGGCGCGGAGCCTGCGCAGCACCGATGCGCTGGCGCTGCACGGCCTCCAGGGGCCGACCGCCCTGTCGGGGAACTAGGCCGGACGCACACGCGCGACCGCCCCGTGCCAGGCACGGGGCGGTCGCAGTGTCCTAGCGGTGCCCGTGGCCCCAGTGACCGTGGTCCCGGTCGTCGCCCTGAAGGACGTCGAACAGGTCGGTGTGATCGGTGGTGCCGAGGATCGCGGCGCCGCCCGGGCCGCCGCCCCAGATCGGCACGACCGAGCCGGTGTGCTGCTGACTCGGCGGTGCGGGCACGGCGGGGTTCCCGCCGGCGGTGCCGTACGTGAGCCGCATCGTCTGGCCGTCGTCGGTCAGCAAGTTGTTCGAGTAGCCCGTGGGATTGCCCGAGCCGCTGCTGTCCTCAGCCACGATCTGGCTCGTGTGCGCGTGGTCGGCGGTCACGACGATCAGCGTGTCGGGGTGCCGCCGCTGGTAGTCGAGCGCGACGCCGATCGCATCGTCGAACGCGACGGTCTCGCCGATCTGCCCGCACGCGTTGGCGGCGTGGTCCTGCTTGTCGATCGAGGCGCCCTCGACCTGCAGGAAGAACCCCTTCTTGGAGCCGTCCAACAGGCTGATCGCCTTGCGCGTCATGTCGGGGAGGCTCGGCTCGGCGGCCGGCCGGTTGTCGGTCTTGCAGCGCTGCGCCGGCGTGCCGTCGCCCAGCGTCGCGGCCGGGCCGTTCCACTCGGTCGTCATGTTGCCGCCGACGAAGAGGCCGAGCACCGGCTTGCCGCGCTGCACCGACGCGAGGCCGGCGGCGTCGGTGACGTACTGGTAGCCCTTGCCCTTGGCGTAGTCGACCACGTTCGTCGTCCCGCCCGCCGCGAGCGGCTGGAGGAACCGGTTGCGGCCGCCGCCGAGCACGACGTCGACCTTGTGATCGACGGTCTGCTCGGCGATCGAGCCGAGGCCGCCCGCGGCCTTGGTCTCCTTCGGGCAGGTCGTGCGTGTGTCGTTCGGACCCTGACAACCGCGCAGGGAGATATGGGAGTTCAGCACCGCAGGCGTGGCGTCCGTGATCTCCGCTGTGGAGACGTTGCCGGTCTTCATCCCCGACTTCTGCGCGACCTCGAGCACCGTGCGCAGGTTCTTGCCCGGGATCGTCTCGCCGGCGCTCGGACCCTGTGAGATCCGCTCGTCGATCGTCTTCTCGCCGGTCGCCCACATCGTGCCGGTGGAGGCTGAGTCGGGGTCGTAGTCGGGCAAGTAGGGCGGCGCTGCGGCCGGCTTGACCGACCACGTGGTCTGGAAGCCGGTGAACGGCAGTCGGTCGACGTTGAGGCGGTTGTTGACGCCCTGGTAGTACCGGGCGGCAGTGATCTCCTGCGTGCCCATCCCGTCGCCAAGGAAGAAGATGACGTTCTTCGGCTTGCCCGAGTGAAGGGAGGCACGGACCTGATCCGTCTTGCTCTGCTCGCCGCCGACGGCGAACGATGCGCCGAGACCGAGCATCACGACGGCGCCGACGCCGCCCAGGGCGACCGGCAACCGCTTGCTCAATGACATGGATCCTCCTGATCGATGGTGACGCGCGGGAGCCTTGCGGCCCGCGACGCCGCCGGTGTGAGCAGGATGTGAAGGTCGCCCTTGAAAAACTTGACCTTGTCGTAGAGGGTCTGGCCCCAGAGAGAAGCCACACGACGGCGGTGGAGGGGCGTACGAATGAGGATGGACTGGTCAGCGGGACGCTACGCGGGCGGGCGCCGGATGCGCACAATCGGGGCGGTGGCCGCAGCGGTGGGCGCGATGGCACTGGTGCCATGGGTCGGCGCCGAGGCGAGTGACTGGGGTCACGGTCATGGTCACGGCCACGGCCACGGCAACAACCACGGCAACAGTCGCGACAACGGCAAGCTGCTGTTCTACGCCTCCGACGGCCTGCGCCAGGACGCGGTCGCCAAGTTCGCCGACCAGGGCGTCGTGCCCGGGTTCAAGGACCTGCTCCGGCACGGGGCGTTCGCCTCCGGCAACGGCCTGCTGACCCAGGCGCCGCCGAACACCGGCGCCGGCTGGTTCACGCTCGCGACCGGCGCGTGGCCGGGCGTCCACGGCTCGACCAACAACACGTTCCACATGAACGGCTCGGCGTTCGGCAACTCGACGGCGGCGTTCGGCGCCGTCAACGTGCTCCAGGCCGAGACGCTCGCCCAGTCGGCCGAGCGCGGCGGCAAGAAGGTCGCCCAGATCGAGTGGGCCGGCGGCCGCAGCGCCTCGATCCAGGGCCCGACGCTCGACTTCCGCAACTTCCGCTCCGTGCGCGGCGTGACGACCAACTACACGTCGCCGGCCGACATCCCGGCGAACATCACCGCGTTCGGCGTGCAGTACGACAAGACCGACCCGGTGCCGGCCACCGGCTGGACCGGTGTACCCCAGAGCTTCAGTCCGGCCAAGGAGATGCACATGGCCGTGCGCGACACGCTCGCCGCCACCGGCGTCGACAAGTACGGCCTGAACGCGTACATCTACGACTCCAAGAACGACCACAAGACGCGCTACGACCGGGTCCTGTTCTCGCGCACCAAGAGCGGGAGCGACGCCGTCGCGAACCTCAAGGAAGGCGAGCTGGCGGACGTCAAGGTCAAGATCGTGGACACGCCGACCGGCGGGCTCGACGGCAAGACCGGCGCGATGCTCGTCAAGGTCGAGCGCCTCGCGCAGGACCTGTCGCAGGTGCGGCTGTTCCACACGTCGGTGACGCGCGCGATCGCGACGTGGCCGAATTGGACCGGCGAGCCGGGTTACCCCACGCCCGACAGGTTCGAGGACTTCGTGGCCGAGCGCTTCCCGTCCTCGCAGGCCGGTGACTTCGCCGTGCTCGAGGCCG
Organism: uncultured Solirubrobacteraceae bacterium; assembly: GCA_963792385.1. Classification (GTDB taxonomy): domain Bacteria; phylum Actinomycetota; class Thermoleophilia; order Solirubrobacterales; family Solirubrobacteraceae; genus DASSUW01. Next base: position 479,487 of record CAWBVZ010000012.1, read on the forward strand.
GCATCGTCAGCGAGGAGACCTACGTCCAGCAGCAGCAGTACTGGGAGACGGCGTACCACCCGCTGATCAAGTACGTGCTCGACAAGTACAAGCCGGACCTCGCGATGGTCGGCTACCCGGGCACCGACGAGATCCAGCATCAGTTCCTCGGGCTCGTCACCAAGAAGCTCCCGAACGGGGCCAACAACCCGGCCTACGACGACGTCGAGGTCAACGGCACTCCGGACCATCGCGTGAAGCAGCGCGAGGCGTTCATCCGCGAGGCCTACGAGGGCTCTGACGCGACGATGCGCCTCGCCCAGAAGCACCTGCGCTCCAACAACCTGAACACGTTCGTCTCGTCCGACCACGGGTTCGCCCCGCAGTTCGCGGCGATCGATGCGAGCAAGCCGCTGGTCGACCTCGGCCTGCTGTCACGCCCGCAGACCGGCAACTGCCGCCCGGCGACCGGCGAGACGATCGGCAAGGCGAAGGCATGCTGGGCCGGCGGCGCGGTGCAGATCTACCTCAACCTCGCCGGGCGCGACACGTCAACCACCGACGGGTTCCAGAAGGTGCCGGCCAATCAGGAGGCCGCGACCGTCGCCGACATCAAGGCGGCGTTCGCGAACCTCTCGGACCCCAACGACTGGACCGGTGACGGCCAGCCCGAGGGCTGGGACGTGATCGACCGCGTGTTCACCAAGGCCGAGGCACGTCACATCCCGAACGGCGCCAACAGCACGGCCGACATGGCGCATCCGACGCGGACCGGCGACGTCGTCGCGTTCTCGTTCCCGCCGTACCAGTTCGACGCGGAGACGCCGGGCACGCTGATCGCGCGCTCGCAGTTCTTCGGTCAGCACGGCTACGTGCCGGACGTGCAGGACCTCAAGAGCAACACGAACATGCGGGCCACGTTCCTGGCCGGCGGGCCGGCGATCGAGCGCGGCAAGGTCCGCCGCGTGCGCAGCATCGACCTCGCCCCGACGGCGGCGTTCATGCTTCGCATCCCGACTCCGCAGCAGAGCCAGGGGATCGTTCGGCGCGACCTGCTCGACAACGGCGATGACTACAAGGCGCTGTCGATCATCGGGCTGAACGACTTCCACGGTCAGCTCGATTCGACCACCAGGACGTACGACAACGGCTTTGCGGCCGCTGTCGGCGGCGCTTCGCAGCTCGCGACGATGTTCGACGAGGAGGCGGATCGCCTGCCCGGGCGCACGCTGCTGCTGTCGGGCGGCGACAACGTCGGCGCGTCACCGCCGAACTCGGCCCTGCTCGACGACCGGCCGGCGATCGACGTGGAGAACGCGTGGGGGCTCGACGCCACGGCGTTCGGCAACCACGAGTTCGACTTCGGGATTCCGCGCATCCTCGCCCATGAGGCGCGGGCGGACTTCCCGTTCCTGTCGGCGAACATCGTCTCCGAGGCGACGGGGGACTACCCCGACTTCATCAAGCCGTCGGCGGTGTTCAGGGTCAACGGCACGCGCGTCGGGGTGATCGGCGCGACGGTCCACAACACGCCGGAGCTGGTGGCCGCGGGCAACACCGCGGGTCTGTTGTTCCTCGACGAGGCCGCGCGGATCAAGCGGGAGTCGATCAGGCTCCGCCAGCGTGGCGTCAAGGTGCAGATCGTCGTCATCCACGAGGGCGCCGCGAGCGGAGCCAACGCGATCGACGGGCTGCCCGCAGCGCCGTGGGTCGGTCCGATCAACGGGATCGTCGACGCGCTCCAGAGCACCAGCGTCGATCTCGTGATCGCCGGTCACACGCACAACATCGCCAACTACGTCCGCGGCCGGATCCCCGTGATCGAGGGCGTCAATGCCGGCGGCAGCTACTCGGTGGCACAGCTGATGCTCAGGCACGGTGACGTCGCGTGGACCGCTGCGTCGACCCGCATCGCGAAGGACCTCGGCGTCGCGCCGCGGGCCGACGTGAAGGCGATCGTCGACGCTGCCAACACGGAGACGGCTCCGCTCCGCAACCGCGTGATCGGGACGCGCAGCGTCGACATCAAGCGCGATCTGTCGCGCCTGACCGAGTCGGCCATGGGCAACCTCGTCGCCGACGCGATGCGCGCGAAGTACCCCGAGGCGGAGGCGGCGATCACGAACTCGGGCGGCCTGCGGGCCGACATCCCGAATGCGGCGCCGTTCCCGCCGCTCCCCGCCAACGTCACCTACGGCGAGGTGTTCGCCGTGCTGCCGTTCGGCAACGCGACCGTGATCGAGACCCTCACGGGTGCGCAGTTCAGGACCGCGCTCGAGAACGGGTTCAAGCCGCCCTGCGGCGATGTGGCCGGCGGTACCGGCCGCACGCCGCAGATCTCCGGGCTCAAGATCACCTTCCACTGCAACGGCCTCGTGCCGGTGGTGGACACGCTGTCGAAGGTCGGCCCCGGCGGGGCGCTGACGCCGGTCGGACCGGCCGACACGATCCGCTTCGTCACCAATGACTTCATGTTCACGGGTGGCGACGGCTACGCGGCGTTCGCGGCAGGCACCAACGTCAAGCAGACCGGTGACCTGCTCCTCAACGTGGTGATCGACTACATCACCGCTCACTCGCCGGTTGCGCCGGTCGAAGAGGGCCGGTTCGTCGGGCCGCTGGGCTGATCGTCAGCCGGTAGAGGCAGCCGGTCGCGCGAACACGCGGCTGGTTGCCTCCCGGCGCGTGACCATCACTCCGGCGGTCACGCAGACGACCAGGCCTTCGGCCACCAGCGAGGCGAGACCGAGCGGCTCGGTCCACTCGCCGATGTCGTTGGTCGCGTCGGGCAGCCCCGAGGTGCGGCTGAGGAAGTAGCCGAGCAGGATCAATGCCCCGAGACCGCCGGCGGCCGCCCACGCGCGGTCGTCGCTGGTCTGGGTCAGGATCGCCGCGAGCACCAGGCTCGTGACGATGGCGCCGACGAACAGGATCCCGAGGTAGGTCGTCTCGGTGAACGCGTCGGGCGACTGGAGGACGTGGACCAATGCGATCCCGCCGAGGCCCGCGATGGCGACCATGCGGGCGATTACATCGTTGAGTTGTTCAGACATGAAACGAGCTTGCGACCCGTCGGGGCGACCGGCAAGCGGTTTCCCCGATCAGCCGTGCCGACCTGCCTATCGCCGTGGTCCGCCATGATCTGACGGCGTGAGCACGCACGCGCCGCTGCAGATCATCGTGGACTCGCTCGCCGCGGACATCGGGCGCGACGTCGCGATCGACGACCGGCAGATCCGCTGGCTCGTGCACAGCCCGCATGACGAGGAGCCCGACGAGGCGCGGATGCGGTCGATCCTGTCCCGCCGCGTGTCCGCCGAGGCGCTCGAATGGGCGTTCTCGTTCGGGATCGAGGAGGCGGAGGGGCCGGTGCGGCTGCCCGCGAACCCCGACATCGGCGCCGAGGCGCGCGTGTGCATCCCGCTGCGGGCCCGCGACGTCCTGCTCGGCTTCATGTTCATCGTCGACCCGGAGGAGACGCTCGGCGCGCCCCAGCTCGCGCAGGCCGAGGAGGCGGCAGAGTCTGCGGCGCACGTCCTCTACCGCGAACGGCGACTGCGCGAGCTCGAGCGCGAACGCGAGCGGTGGCTGGTGACGCACCTGCTCGGCGACGATCCCACCGACGCCGAGCCGGCCGCCCGGGCGCTGACGGACGAGGGGTTCCTCGACGCCGCGCGCGTCACGGTGCTGGTGATCCGGGCGGATACGGACCCGGCGCGCTGCGACATCGCCGTCGGCGGCGCGCTCGACCGGCTCCGCCGGCTCGTGCCGCCGCGGGGCGGGCTGGAGCTGCGTCGCGGCGACCACGGCGTCTTCCTGATCGCGCTCGACGACGCGGCCGCCACCTCGCCACGCGACCTCGCCGAGCGTCTGATCGCGCTCGCCGACGAGGCCATGGCCGCCGAGGCGATCGACGTCGTCACGCGCGTGGGGATCGGCGGCGCCGAGCCGCTCACCGCCGCGTCGCGGTCGTACCGGCAGGCGCGCGACGCCGCCACCGTCGCGCAGCGCGTCGCGCGCTTCGGGCGCGTCGCCGCGTGGGACGAGCTCGGCGTCTACCGGACGCTCGCGCGGTTCCCGGACGACCTCGACGATGACGCGCTGCATCCCGGGCTGGTCGAGCTCCTGCGCGACGGCGCCCACGAGCAGCTGGTCGAGACGCTCGAGGCCTACCTGGACCGGGCCGGTGACATCAAGGCCACGTCGGAGGCGCTCAGCCTCCACCGGGCGACGCTGTACTACCGGCTGCAGCGGATCGAGGAGATCACGGGCGCGCGCCTGAAGGTGGGCGAGGACCGCCTCGCCCTGCACCTCGGCCTGCGGCTGTCCCGGCTCACGCGCTAGGTCTGTCACTCCTCGCGGGCCGGCGGGGCCGGCGTTTGTGAACGTCAACTGCGCTGGGTGGGGAGGGTGGGGAGCCGCTTGGCGGCGGCGAGGGTGCATAAATGCACAATCGACGCGTCTCCAAACGGGGCGTGTGCAGTTGTGCACGCATGCCGTGCATTTCTGCACACGCCCGGATTCCGGTGTGGGCGAGTGTGACGTTTTGCACCCTCACCGCCGCCAAGCGGCTCCCCACCCTCCCCCACCCAGCGCAGTTGACGTTCGCCAGGCCCGCCGCGCCCGTCGCACGCCGGCGGGGCGCATTTCCGACATACGTCGGAAGAACCTCGGCGCCCGCACCCCGAAGCTGGTCATAGCGAACGACTCGCTCGACCTTGGAGGGAATGCGATGGGCCTGTCAGGCCTCGACCACGAACTGCTGCTGGTGCGCCGTGGGGCGCGCAGCGGCGCATACACGATCGTCGCGGTGCACTCGACCGCGCTCGGCCCCGCGCTCGGCGGCTGCCGGCTGACCACTTACGCCCATCCCGGCGACGCCGTGGCCGATGCCCTGCGCCTCGCCGAGGGGATGACCTTCAAGGCCGCCGTGGCCGGTGTCGACCTGGGCGGCGGCAAGGGCGTCGTGTGCGTGGAGCCCGGCACCGAGCTCACGTCCGAGACGCGCCGCGCGATGCTGCTGGACTTCGCCGACGCCGTCGAGTCGCTCGGCGGCCGGTACATCACAGCCGAGGACGTCGGGACGAGCCCGGCCGACATGCGCCTGATCGCCTCGCGCACCGAGCACCTGGTCGGCCTGCCCGAGGATCTCGGCGGGCTCGGCGATCCCAGCCCGTTCACCGCCCTCGGCGTGCACGCCGCCATGCGCGCCTGCGCCGAGCACCGGTTCGGCACCCCGGACCTCGCCGGCCGCAGCGTCGCCGTCGTCGGCGCCGGGCACGTGGGCGAGTCGCTCGCGCGGATGCTCACCGCCGACGGCGCGCGCGTGATCGTCTCGGACATCGACGAGTCCAAGCGCACGCTGGCAGCCGAGCTGCCCGGCGCGACCTGGATGAGCCCCGCCGACGCGATGCTCGCCGACGTCGACGTGCTGGCGCCGTGCGCGCTTGGGGGCGCGCTCGACGAGACGACGGTCCCGCTGCTCAACGCCGACATCGTGTGCGGCGCCGCCAACAACCAGCTCGCCCACGACGCGCTCGCCGAGGACCTGCGCTCGCCGCGGGATCGTCTACGCGCCGGACTTCGTCGCCAACGCGGGCGGCCTGATGCGGGTCGCCGCCGAGCTCGAGGGCGCCGACGGCGAGGGCGCGCGCGAGCGCACCGCCGGTATCGAGGCACTGATGGCCGGGATCCTGACCGAGGCCGCCGGTCGCGGCGTCACGCCGCTGGCGGCCGCCCACGCGGTCGCCGAGCGCCGGCTCGCCGGACCGCTCGCGACCGTCGGAGGGGAGACCCGATGAACACCGACATCGCGCGCCGCCAGACGATGGGCGACCTGCTGCGCCGCTCCGCCGTCCGCTATCCCGACCGCACCGCGATCGTCGACGGCGACCTGCACCGGACCTATCGCGAGCTCGACGACGCCGTCAACCGTGCCGCCAACGCGCTCGCCGAGCGCGGCATGGCCAAGGGCGACCGGCTCGCGCTGCTCGGCCACAACTCCTACGGCTTCGTCGTCACGTACTTCGCGTGCGCGCGGCTCGGCCTGATCTGCGTGCCGGTCAACTACATGCTCGGCGCGGGCGAGGTCGGCTACATCCTCGAGCACTCGGGCGCCACCGCGATGGTCGCCGAGGACGCGCTCGTGCCGCTCGCCGAGGCGGGCATCGACGCCGCCGGCGCACGGATCGCCGTCCGCGGCGTCATCGGCGACAAGCGGTCAGGGTGGGAGAAGGTCTCGCGCTGGACGACCCATCGACAACGCCGCCGAGCCGGCGGTCGACCTCGGCGACGACGACCCGATCGAGCTGCTCTACACGAGCGGCACCGAGTCGCGGCCGAAGGGCACGATGCTCACGAGCCGCTCGCTGATCGCGCAGCACACGAGCTGCTTCGTCGACGGCGAGATGACGCCCGACGACGTCGAGGTCCATGCGCTGCCGCTGTTCCACTCCGCGCAGCTGCACTGCTTCTTCACGCCGAGCATCCATCTCGGCGCCGTCAACGTGCTCCTGCCGAAGGCCGATCCGGCGGCGATGCTGGCCGCCGTCGAGGCCGAGCGGGCGACGAAGCTGTTCTGCCCGCCGACCGTGTGGATCGCGCTGATGAACCACCCGGACTTCGACCGCCGCGACCTGTCGTCGCTGCGCAAGGGCTACTACGGCGCGTCGATCATGCCGGTCGAGGTGCTCGCCGAGCTCGGCCGGCGGCTCCCGGGCGTGCGGCTGTTCAACTTCTACGGCCAGACCGAGATGTCGCCGGTCGCGACCGTGCTGCGCCCCGAGGACCAGATCCGCAAGGCGGGCTCCGCCGGCCGCCCGGCGCTCAGCGTCGAGACGATGGTCGTCGACGACGACGGCCGCCCGGTCCCCGCCGGCGCGGTCGGGGAGATCGTCCACCGCTCGCCGCAGGCGATGCTCGGCTACTGGAACGACCCGGAGAAGACCGCCGAGACGTTCCGCGGCGGCTGGCTGCACACCGGCGACCTCGGGATCCTCGACGACGAGGGATACCTCTACGTCGTCGATCGCAAGAAGGACATGATCAAGTCGGGCGGCGAGAACGTCGCCTCGCGCGAGGTCGAGGAGGTCATCCACGCGCACCCGGCGGTCGCCGAGGCAGCGGTGTTCGCGATCCCGCACCCGCGCTGGATCGAGGCCGTCGCCGCCGTCGTCGTCCCGCGCGCCGGGGCGACCATCGCCCCGGAGGAGATCACCGCGTTCTGCCGCGAGCGTCTCGCCGGCTTCAAGACCCCCCGGTACGTCGTCATCGCCGCCGAGCTGCCCAAGAACCCGAGCGGCAAGATCCTCAAGCGCGACCTGCGCACCACCCACGCGGGCCTCGCCGCATGAACGGAGACACGTCTGTGAGCACCATCGCCGTCATCGACCACGGCGTCCACGGCGACCGCGCCGTGGAGCGCCGAGTACTCGAGCCCCTGGGCTACGAGGTGATCGACACGCAGGACCTCGGCCTGACGGTCGAGGAGGCGTTCGACCTCGCGATCGAGCGCGAGGCCGTCGCCATCCTCGCCGGCCCGATCATCCCGCTCGACCGCCCGCACCTCGAGCGCCTGACCGCCTGCCGCGCGGTCGTGCGCTACGGCGTCGGCCTCGACAACGTCGACGTCGCGGCCGCCGAGGCGCTCGGCATCGCGGTCGGCAACGTGCCCGAGTACGGCCACGAGGAGATCTCCAACCACGCGATCGCGCTGCTGCTGGCGCTGTACCGCAAGCTGTTCGCGTTCGACCGCGCGGTGCGGCTCGGCGGCGTCGGCGTCCCGCAGCCGGAGTCGGTCGCGCGGCTGTCGCGCTGGACGCTCGGCCTGGTCGGCTTCGGCCGCATCGGCCGCCACGTGGCGCGCAAGGCGCAGGCGTTCGGCCTCACGGTCGTCGCCTACGACCCGTACGCGAAGCCGGAGGTCGCGGAAGCGGCCGGCGTCGAGCTGCTGGAGCTGGACGAGCTGGTCGCCCGCGCGCACTGCGTGTCCCTGCACGTGCCGCTGACGCCCGAGACGCGTCACATGATCGATGTCTCGCAGATGCGGGAGGGCGCGATGCTGATCAACATCGGGCGCGGCGGCCTGGTCGACGAGGACGCCCTCGCCGCGGCCCTGTGCTCCGGCCATCTGGCGGGAGCTGCGCTCGACGTCACGGAGATCGAGCCGCTGCCGCTCTCGAGCCCGCTGCTCGATGCGCCGAACGTGATCCTCACCCCGCACGTCGCGTGGGTGTCGGACGTCGCGCTCGAGGACCTGCGGTGCTTCACGGCCGAGGCCGCGCTGCGGCTGATCGGCGCCCGCGAGCTGGTGAGCGCCTGATGGACCGCTACATCCCCGGCCGCGCCGAGCTCGCGCTGGCCACGAGCCTCGCTCGCCGCCCCGACCGCGTCGCCCGTCGCGTCGCCGGCCTCGCCGGCGGTCTTGCGCGCGCCGCCGCCGGCACCGGCGACGGCCCGGAGCGCGGCGACCGGCGCTTCGCCGATCCTGCGTGGGCCGACAACCCGGTGTTCTCGCGGCTGGTCCAGGGCTACCTCGCCACCGGCCGCACGCTCGACGGCGTGCTGCAGGACGCCCGGCTCGACGTGCAGGACGAGCGCCGCGTGCGGTTCGCGCTCGAGAACCTCCACGACGCCGCCGCGCCGAGCAACTACCTGCTGACCAACCCGGTCGCGCTGCGCACGACCGTGCAGGAGCGCGGCGCCAACCTGGTGCGCGGCGCGCGCGCGTTCGCGAGCGACATGAGCTCCGCGCCGCGGCTGCCTTCGAGCGTCGACGCCGACGCGTTCGAGGTCGGAGTCGACGTCGCCGCCACGCCGGGCTCGGTCGTCATGCGCACCGAGCTGTTCGAGCTGATCCAGTACGCGCCGCAGACCGCCACGGTGCGGACCGAGCCCGTGCTGTTCGTCCCGCCGATGGTCAACAAGTACTACCTCGTCGACCTGGCGCCGGAGCGCAGCCTCGTCGAGTCGCTCGTGCGCTCGGGCCAGCAGGTGTTCGCGCTGTCGTGGCGCAACCCCACGGAGGGGCACCGCGACTGGACGCTCGACACGTACGCGGCCGGCGTGCTCGAGGCCGTCGAGGCGATCACCGCGATCACCGGGAGCGACCGCTTCCACCTTGCCGGGAACTGCTCCGGCGGCGCGCTGGTCAGCGCGCTCGCCGCTCGCATGGCCGTGCGCGGTGAGCTCGACCGGCTCGGCTCGATCATGCTCGGCGTCACCGTGATCGACTCCGAGCGCGCGGGCACCGCGAGCGCGTTCATGGGTCCCGAGGTCGCCAAGCTGGCCGTCGAGGCGGTCGACCGCCGCGGCTACTTGGACGGCGCGGCGCTGCAGTCGTTCTTCGCCTGGTTGCGGCCGAACGACCTGATCTGGAACTACGTCCAGAACAACTACCTGCTCGGCCGCACGCCGCCGGCCTTCGACATCCTCTACTGGAACGCTCACACCACCCGGATGAGCGCGGGGCTACTGCGCGACCTGGCCGACCTGGCCGTGTCCAACGCGCTCGCGAAGCCGGAAGCCATGGAGCTGCTGGGCACGCCGATCGACCTCGGCGCGGTGACGACCGATGCCTACGTCGTCGCCGGCATCTCCGACCACATCACGCCGTGGGAGAACTGCTACGCGACCACCCAGCTGTTGGGCGGCGACACGCGCTTCGTGCTCTCCCGCAGCGGTCACGTCGCGGCGCTCGTGAACCCGCCCGGGAACGCGAAGGCGCGCTATCGCACCGCTGACGATGGCGTCAACCCGGCGTCCGCCGAGCAGTGGCTGGAAGACGCGAGCGAGCACTCGGGCTCGTGGTGGACGCGACTGGGCGGCATGGCTCGGTGAGCGCTCCGGCGCGACCAAACGCGCGCCGCGGCGCGTCGGCAACCGTCGTTACCCGGCGACCGGCCCGGCGCCGGGAACCTACGTGCTCGAGTGCTGAGGGCGAGCCGCCGGAAACACCTTGCCCGGATTGAGGCAGTCCGTGGGATCCAGCGCGAGCTTGAGCGCGCGCATGACCTCGACCGCCTCGCCGCTCTGGGCGCCGAGGGCGCGGCGCTTGCCCAGGCCGACGCCGTGCTCGCCGGTGCAGGTTCCGCCGACGGCGATCGCCCGATCGACCATCCGCTCGTAGACCGCCTCAGCCGCGCTCCGGTCTTCAGGGTCGTCGGGGTCGATCAGGAGCATCACGTGGAAGTTGCCGTCTCCGACGTGCCCGAGTAGCGGGGCAGGGAACGGGAGGTCGGCCACGTCGGCGATCGTCGCGTCGATCGTGGCGGCGAGCTCTGAGACGGGCACGCAGACGTCGGTCGTGATGACGCGGGAGCCCGGGCGCAGTCCGAGGCCCGCGAAGTACGCGTTGTGGCGGGCGCGCCAGAGCTGCGAGCGGTCCTCCGTCTTGGTGGACCACGCGAAGTCGCCGCCGCCGTTCTCGTGAGCAAGCTCCTCGACGTAGCGGGCGTCCTCCTCTACGCCGGCGGGCGAGCCGTGGAATTCCAGGAACAGGGTCGGCGCCTCCGTCCGCCCGAGGTCCGAGTGCGCGTTGACCGCGCGCATCATCGTCGCGTCGAGCAGCTCGCAGCGGGCGATCGGCACGCCCGACTGGACGATCGCGATCGCGGTGCCGACGGCGTCCTGCGTGCTCGGGAACGAGCAGACGGCGGCGGAGATCGCCTCCGGGATCGGGCGCAGCCGCAGCGTCAGCTCGGTGATGATCCCGAGCGTTCCCTCCGACCCGATGAAGAGCCGGGTGAGGTCGTAGCCGGCGCTCGACTTGCGCGCCCGCGTGCCGGTGCGGATGACGCGCCCGTCCGCGAGCACCACCTCGAGCGCGAGCACGTTCTCGCGCATCGTGCCGTAGCGGACGGTGTTGGTCCCCGACGCGCCGGTCGCCGCCATGCCGCCCAGCGACGCATCGGCTCCGGGGTCGACCGAGAAGAAGGCGCCGTCGCCGCCGACGCGCTTCTCCAGCGCCGTGCGCGTGACGCCGGGCTGCACCGTGACGTCGAGGTCCTCGATGCTGACCCGCAGGATCTGGTCCATCAGGCTCGTGTCGAGCACGACGCCGCCCTCGACCGCCAGCGTCTGGCCCTCGAGCGACGAGCCGGTGCCGAACGCGACGATCGGGACGCCGCGCTCGGTGCACGTGCTGACGATCGCGGAGACCTCCTCGGTCGAGCGTGGGAACGCGACCGCGTCGGGCGGTGCGTCCGGGAAGCTCGACTCGTCGTGGCCGTGGAGGTTGCGGACCGAGTCCGAGGTTGACAGCCGGTCGCCCAGCAGGGCGCCCAGTACGTCGATCGCCTCCTCCACGTTCCCGTTCACCGCGCCGAGCCTATCGGCCCGCCCCCGTAGGATCCCGCCATGACGCCGATCTGGTGGGGACGACCGTTCGCGGAGATGCGCTGGCAGGCTGAGTTCGTCCGCCTGCTCGCCGACCCGATCTTCCTGCGCGGCGGCGACCCCCGCGGCGACGGTCGGACAGTGGTCCTCGTGCCCGGCTTCGCTGGCGGCGACTGGACGCTCTCCCACCTGTCGTTCTGGCTCCGCCGCACCGGCTACCGGGCGGTCACCTGCAACATGATCTTCAACGCCGGCTGCGCCGAGCGCGCGCTCGCGCGCGTCGAGCAGCGGATCGCGCGCGTGGCCGAGGCCGAAGGGCGGCGGGTGGCGCTTCTCGGCCACTCGCGCGGCGGGCACCTGGCGCGGGCGGCCGCCGCCCGGCGTCCCGACCTCGTCTCGCACGTCGTCGCCATGGGTGCCGGCCTGGACTCACAGTTCGACGCCGCCGCGCCCGCCCTCGCCGCCGTCGCGGTCGCGCGTGCGGTCGAGCGCCGCACCGGGCGCCGCGGGTGCATGACCGAGGACTGCGGCTGCACGTTCACCGCCGGGTACCGGGCGCCGTTCCCGGACGACGTGCGGCTGACCAGCATTTACTCCAAGGGCGACGGGATGGTCCGCTGGCCGTCGTGCGTCGTGCCGTATGCCGACAACGTCGAGATAACCGGCTCGCACGTCGGCCTCGCGTGGAACCGCAAGGCCTACGCGGCAATCGCCGCGGCGCTGCACGAGCCGGAGCTCGCAGTAGCGGCGGCCTGAGGTCGATGGACCTGATCGGCCTCCTGAGCGGCCGCTGGTCGGTCCACCGTCGTCTCGTGGACCTGCAATCCGGTCGCGAGGGCGACTTCGCCGGGACGGCGTCGTTCGAGCCCGAGGGCGATCGCCTGCGCTGGGCCGAGGCGGGCCGGATGCGGTTCGCCGGCCACGACGGGCCGGCGGAGCGGCGGCTGTCGATCGCCGACGGACCGGGCGGCTGGACGGTCGAGTTCGACGACGGTCGCCCGTTCCATCCGCTCGACCTCGCGGGCGGCACCTGCGCGGTCGAGCACCGCTGCGGCGAGGATTTGTACGCCGGCGAGTACCGGCTGCTCGGCGCGGATGCGCTCGAGGTGAGTTGGCGCGTCACGGGGCCGCGCAAGGAGCAGGAGATCCACACGACGTACCTACGGATCGATCTCCCCTCCACTGGGTAGCCTCTCCCGCGTGACGTCTTCGGAGTCCAGCGAACCTCCCGCGCGGGATGAGCCTGCGGTGACCGAGCCCGGCACCGAAACGCCGTCGCGCGAGGCTCGTGCGGCCGAGCGCGAGGCCCGGCGGCAGGGGCGCCCGCAAGGGATGGTGCCCGGCCGGGAGCGGCGCCGGTCGGGGATCGAGCGGGGCTTCATGCGCGTGATCGCGACCGGCGGGATCGTCGGCATCGGCGTCGCGCTCGGGGCGCTGCTCGTCGGCCAGGACGTCGCCGGCTGGATCGTCGGCCTCGTGGTCGCTGCGACGTCGGTGGTGCTCGCCGCGCTGCTCTGGTCTTCGCGGCAGCTCTAGACGAACGTCAACTGCGCTGGGTGGGGAGGCTGGGTGTCCGCTGGCCGCGGTGAGGGTGCATAACTCCCCAATCGTGCGGTCGCGCTCGGCGGTTGGGGGGAAACGCACGCCAGAGGTGCCGAACTCCCCACGCGCTGTTTGGAGACACGACGATTGGGGCGAAACGCACACGCGCCGGGCCGGAACCAGGCGAGTGTCGACTTTGTCGGCGTGAGGCCGCCGAACTCGACGCTCGGCGATCCCGGCGTGCCGCTGGAAGGCTCCCCGCTTCCCCACCCAGCGGGGTTGACGTTCGCGTAGCAACGGTTCTCCTTACACAACAAGACTCAGTAGCGTTGCTGCACGATGCTCGACATCCACCGCCTGCGCCTCCTGCGCGAGCTGCACGAACGCGGGACGATCGCTGCCGTCGCCGACGCGCTCCAGTTCACGCCGTCGGCCGTCTCGCAGCAGCTCGCGGTGCTCGAGCGCGAGGCCGGCGTGCAGCTGCTCGAACGCGCCGGTCGCGGCGTGCGGCTGACCGACGCGGCGCTCGTGCTGGTCGACCACGCGGAGGCGCTGCTCGCGCGCGCGGCGCTCGCCGAGGCCGATCTGGCCGCGGCTGCGGGCACGGTCGCAGGCCGGGGGCGGATCGCCGCGTTTCAGTCCGTGGCGCTGCGGCTCGCGTTGCCGGCGATGCAGGCGCTGGCGACCGACGCGCCGCGGCTGCGCTGCGAGCTGATCGAGGCCGAGCCCGAGCAGGCGCTGCCCGCCCTCGCGCTGGGCGAGGTCGACCTCGTGCTCGGTGACGAGTGGCTGCACCAGCCGGTGCGGATGCCGGCGGGCCTGCAGCGTGACGAGCTGTTCAGCGACCGCGTCCATCTCGTCCTGCCGGCCGCGCACCCGGCGGCCCGGCGGCACCGCGACGCTGTGCCGCTCGCCGAGTTGGCCGACGCGGTATGGGCCGCCGGCCACGTTGGCATGGCGTGGGAAGAGATGACGCACCGGACGTGCCGCGAGCTCGGCGGCTTCGAGCCCGACGTCCGCCATCGGACCAATGACGCCACCCTAGCCCTCGCGCTCGTCGTGCAGGGGATGGCCGTGACGATGCTGCCCGACCTCGTGCTGCCCGGCCGACATCCTGGCGTCGTCCTGCGCGCGATCGCCGACCCCGGCGTGAGCCGCGCGATCTTCGCGGCAACTCGCACCGCCGACGCCGCCCGCCCGTCGACGCAGGCGCTGCTCGCCGCCATCCGCGTCGCGGCGGCGGCGTTGCCGGCCACCTGAGACGATCGCGCGATGCGCCATGTCGCCATCGTCGGGGCCGGTCTCGCGGGGTTGGCCGCTGCCGACGCGCTGCAGCGGGCGGGCTGTGAGGTCACCGTGCTCGAAGCCCGCGACCGGGTCGGCGGACGAGTGTGGTCGCGCGAGCTGCCCGGTGGCACGGTCGTCGAGATGGGCGCCGAGTTCATCCTGCCCGGCAACACGCTCGTGGAGGAGACCGCGAAGCGGCTCGGGCTGAGCCTGTGGGAGAAGGGGATGGCCTACGGGCGGCGCGAGCCGCGCGGCGGCGATCCCGTCACCGAGGACGAGCTGCGGGCCGCCGCCACGTCGATCGAGACAGCACTAAGCAACCCGGGGGTCCGGCGCGGCTCGGCGGCGGCGCTGCTCGACCGCCTCGATCATCCGGCGGCCGTCCGCGAGGCGATCCGCGCGCGCGTCGAGGTGTCGGCGGGCGTGACGGCCGACCGCGTCGGCGCGGACGAGCTCGCCGGCGTCGCGGCGTTCAGCGACACGCCGTCGTGCGGCATCGCGGGCGGCAACCAAATGCTCGCGCGAGCGCTGGCGGCCCCGCTCGGCGCCCGACTGCACCTCTCCAGCCCGGTGACGAGCATCACCTGGCACGACGACGGCGTCCTCGTGCGCACGGCGGTGGTGGAGATCGCGGCAGACGCGGCCGTGGTCGCCGTGCCCGCGCCGGTGATCGGCGAGATCGAGTTCGACCCGGCGCTGCCCGCGCCGCTCCGCGACGCGATCGCGAGCGTCCGCTACGCGCACGCGGCGAAGCTGTTCGTGCCGCTGCGCGAGCGCCCCGCCACGAGCGCCGTCCTCTCCGTCCCGGAGCGCTACTGGACGTGGACCGCGCGCGCCGGCGGAGAGGTCCAGCGCGTCGTCCATGCGTTCGCCGGGTCGCAGCCGGCACTCGAGCGGCTGGACGTCGCGGCCGGGCCGGAGCGCTGGCTCGAGTCGGTCGCGAGGCTCCGCCCGGACCTCCCGCTCGAGCCCGATGGCGCCGTGCTTTCGACGTGGGCGAACGATCCCTGGGCCCGCGGCGCGTACTCGGCTCACACGCCGGGCGGCAACGATCCGGCCCTCGCGGCCTCGTATGACCGGCTGGTGCTCGCGGGCGAGTACACCGCCGGAAGTCAGGCCGCGCTGATGGAGGGCGCGCTCGCCAGCGGCATCAGGGCCGCCGGCCAGCTCACGGGACGGTGATTACGGTGATCCGGCGCCGGCGAGTCGTTCGACGGCGCGCTCGATCGGCACCGCCCGCTGGTTCAGCGCGGCGTCGAAGCGCTGGGCGTCCTCGTCGCTCACCGTGACATCGCGCATCACGCCGCACTGACCGCAGCGCAGCAGGATCGACCAGCGTGCGTCGCCGACCGGCTCCCACTCGACCGGGTTGACGAAGTCGCGGCGGCACGCGACGCAGACCACGAGCCCGGCGTCAGGAGCCGGCGGCGCGGATGCGCTGAGGTGGCGGGCAAGGCCGGAAGCGGCGGCTCGGGCGAGGGCAACGCGGCGTCGCATTACGGCGTGAGTATCCGCGACCGCCGGCACGCACTGCCAGCGGGTTCTCACGACAGCGGGAGTGCGGGAACCCGTACCCGGGCTCCCGCGTTCGCTCAGCTGACCTCGGCGGGCGCCTCGGCCGGATCGCGCGTGAAGCGCGTCTCGCGCTCCGCCGCCGGATCCTGCTCGGGCGCGGCCTCGTTGAAGCGCTCCGTCGCCAGCCACGAGCCGGCGGCGGCCGCGGCGAGCGACGCGAGCACCCAGCGGTTGCCCTTGAGCCGCGGGAACAGAACCGCGTCGATGGACGGGCGACCCGGACCGGCCTCGGTGAGGGCCGCCGCGGCGGCGATCAGCGCGAGGTTGTACTCGTAGCCGCCGCCCGTCACCCACGGGCCATTCTTGATGTGCACCTTCCGGATCGCCGTGATCATCACGCTCGAGAGCATCGTCGAGGCGAGCGGCGTGAGCGCGCCGAGCGTCAGCAGCGCGCCGCAGAGCGTCTCCGCGCCGCCGGCGGCGGTCGCATGGCGCCGGCCGGGGCGCAGGCCGAGCTTGCCCTCGAAGAAGCCGCCCGTGCCTTCGAGCCCGTGGCCGCCGAACCAGCCGAAGAGCTTCTGCGTGCCATGGCCGATCATCAGCGGCCCGACCGTGCCGCGCAAGAGTGTTCTACCGAGATCCATCGCCATCTCTCTTAGGTGTCGTTGCCCTCCAACACCATGTCTGCTCGATGGCGACGTGACCTAAACGGACCGTCCCCCGTTTCAGCGCAGTCGGAGCGCCGCTCGCGCGCCGGCCGTGCCGCCGGCGGTGCCGTGGACGGTCAGAGCTGCAACCACGCGGAGCGCGCCGCGGCGCGCCGCCCGCCGGGCCGCCTTGGTGACCCGCACGTTCGCGGTCACCATCCGGCCGGCGGGCATGGCGACGCGCGCGGAGCCGATGCGCACCTGGCGGCGCCCCAGCTTCGCCGTCAGCGTGAGCGTGCCCGTGGCGGCGCCGCCGTCGACCTTCGCGGCGACCCGGGCGACGCCGGCCTTCGACAGCTTCACGCGGCCGCCGCGCACGCTCGCCTTCAGCGTGACCGGGCTCGGCTGCGGCGTGCCGGTGGTCCCGCCGGCCGGGACGGCGCCGCCACCGCCACCACCGCCGCCACCCGCGGGCGGCCCGCTGTCCGTCGCCGGGGTGACCGCCTTGCCGTCGACGCTGACCGCAGGGACATCCGTCGCGCCGGGGGTGATCACCACGTCGCCCGTGAGCGGCCCGTAGGCGACACGACGCCCGCGCGCCTCGCCCTCGAGGTCGGTGACGGTCATCGTCCAGCCCGCGGACGCGAACGTCAGCGACACCGGCGTGCTGTCGTTGGTGACCACCTTCGTGCCGCCCGGGAGGTCCAGCACGTCGGCCTTCCCGGTCCAGTCGGCCTGGCCGAGGTTCAGCGGGCCGTCGGCGCCCGCCGCGGCGAGCTCCGTCGACACGGGCGCCGGGATCGGCACGTCCTCGGAGATCTCGATCAGCTTGCCCGCGGGATCGCAGTCCGGCGCGGGCAGCTTGCGCGGCGTGCGCCCGAAGAGGAGGAACTGCGTGTAGGCGAGCTGCACGACCTGGTCCTTGGTCTGGTCCATGTGCTCGATGCTGCAGCGGCGCTGGAGGTGGATCGGGTCGCCCATCGTGGCGCCGCCGGGCTCGCCCTGCCACGCCGAGTGCGCGGGCACGGTGATGTCACCGTCGGCGAACGCCACCTCGACGTCGGCGTCGCCCTCCTGGGCGTCCTGCGTGACCTTGACGTGGCGGGTCGTGAGCAGCCCGACACCGACCACGGCGCGGACATCGATCCGCCCGTCGTAGTCGAGCCAGCCGTCGACGTGGTCCTCGTGGGTCTTCCGGCCGTCCTCGAACAACACGCCGTTGCCGCCGACCGACTCCAGGAACGCCTTCACGCCGGCCTGGTTGCGTGCCGCGTCGTCGACCGTCAGCCACTGCCCGAAGTTGTCATCGGCGAGCAGGTGGTAGGCGCCGGAGAAGTTGCGCATGCTGTCCTTGAGGTCCTCGTTGCCGACGAAGGCGTCGAGCGCCGAGGTGCCGATCCCCTCGATCCCGAAGGTGAGCGGGAAGAACGGCTTGATCGAGCCCCACATCGGCGCGCCGACGGTCAGCATCCGCGCGACCTTGCGCGAGCGGTCGATGTCGTCGACGAACAACCGCATCAGCACGCCGCCGTAGGAGTGGCCGATCAGCGTGACGCGCTTGGCGCCCTGCTTGACGCCGAGCTCGTTCGCCGCCAGCAGCTCCTCGATCTTGGCGTTGAGCTCGTCGAGGCTGTCCTGCGGCGCCTTGCGCCAGTCCCAGCCGAAGCTCGCGTGGCCGCCGGGCGGGTCCATCTTCTCCAGCCAGTCGTCCGCGTGCCCGTAGACGTCCTTGGCCAGGAACGAGTCGACCATCTTGCCGGTCGCCCCGGCGCTGAGGCAGGTCTGGTTCGAGCGCCCGTCGGCCGACAGGCGGATCGGCTGCATCACGATCGGCGGCAGCGCCGGCATCCAGACGTTCGAGCCGTCGCACTGGATCTCCGAGCCGAGGAACCCGGGGATGTAGATCACCGGCAGGTCCTGGCTCTGGATGTCGTAGTTGCCCCGGTAGCCGGGGAGTGAGGGCTGCCGGATCAGCTTCGCGAGGTCGAGGAACGGGGTCTCGAGCGGGTCGTCGTCGCGGACGTCGCCGTCCGGATCCGCGAGCCGGTGCGCGACGAGCCCGCAGTGCCGGCGCTGCTCGCGGTCGAGCGCGCAGCCGGTCCGCACGATCGAGTTGCCGTCCGGCGTGAAGCGGACCTGGGGCTTCTCGAGCCCCGTCGCGAACGACTCCAGTTCGCGGCCGGCGAAGTCGACGATGTGGACCGTGTGGCCGCCGAGGACGGTCGTGTACGCCAGCTTCTGGCCGACCGGCGAGGCGTCGAGGTCGAGGACCCCGAGCGCCGACACGATGTCCGTCTTCGTACCGAGGTTGCGGATCGCGAAGTTCTTGTCGGGCTTGTCGCCGACGATCGCGAACGGATGGATCGAGGACACCGGCCAGACGAACGAGAAGATCAGGCCGTTCGCCTTCGGCTCGAGGTAGTAGCGGGTCGACTCGCCGCCGCCTGCCGGGTCGACGACGCGGACCGACGTGCCGCGCTCGCCCACGTGCGGCGACTCGTCGCCGGCGTTGACCATGCGGATGTAGGCGATCTTGCCGTCCGGCGTCCAGGTCGGCTGGCGGTCGAGCGCGTGATGCCCGTTGTCGCACTGCCCGTCGCAGGTGTCGGGCTCGAGTGCGAACGGATGTGAGAGCTGGCGCCGCTCGGTCCCGTCGGCCTTCATCACGAACACGGCGGAGTGCTTGTAGCCAAACGAGTCGTCGACGGGTGCCGTGTAGGCCAGCAGCGTGCCGTCCGGCGACCACGCCGGCGGGCTCGGGGGCGCGAGCGCCTTGCTCTCGACGGTCTGCGAGGCGACCCGCACGAGCGGGCCCTGCGCCGGCTGGTCGTCGAACGGGTCGTCGATGTACAGGTCGTCGCTCCCGTCGACGTAGGCGACCTTGCCGTTGGAGCCGTCGAACGACGCCGAAGCGGTCGCGGCGGGGATGATTACGAGGAGCGCCACGAATGCGGCGAGAAGGCGGGCGACGGGCATGCCCGCATCCTCTTGGGGCGGCGACCGCCCCGCACCGGGTATTCCCCTAGTGAACGCGTCCGGCCCAGATCATCACCGCGAAGACGGCGGCCGTCAGAACGACGATCGCTGCGGTGAGGACGTCCTGGCCGACTTCAAGCATGTCACCGAGTGTGGCCGGTCACCCCAAACGAGCGCTATGCGGGGAATGAAGAGGGAGTAAAACGGTGCGGATGCTCGTGCAGATCGCGCAGGCGCTCGGCCCCGCCGAGCAGGAATACCTCGTCGAGGCGCGGCAGATGCAGGCGCTGTCGTTCGCGGTCCACATCCCGCTCGTGTGCTTCGGAGTGGCGTTCCCGGCGCTCGTCCTGGGCATGGAGTGGCTCGGTCGCCGGCGTGGCGACCCGCTGCTGATGGCGCTCGCCCGCCGCTGGTCGAAGGCGATGATCGGGCTGTTCGCCGTCGGCGTCGTGACAGGCACGATCCTGTCGTTCGAGCTCGGGCTGTTGTGGCCGGAGTTCATGGCCACGTACGGCGACGTGTTCGGGCTCGCGTTCGCGCTCGAGGGCTTCTCGTTCTTCGTCGAGGCGATCTTCATCGCCGTCTACGTCTACGGCTGGGACCGGCTGTCGCCGCGCGCGCACATGCTCGCCGCGATCCCGGTGGTGATCGCCGGCTTCAGCGGCTCGCTGATGGTGCTGACGGTCAACGGCTGGATGAACCACCCGTCCGGCTTCCGGCTCGAGGGCGGGCGTGCGGTCGACGTCCGTCCGATCGACGCGCTGTTCGGCAACCCCTACTTCTGGCACGAGATGGTCCACATGTACCTGGCGGCGTTCGTGGTCGCCGGGTTCGTCACCGCCAGCGTCTACGCGGTCTCGGCCCTGCGCGGACGGCGCGATCGCTACGTGCGCGTGGCAATGGCGGTGCCGCTGGTCGTCGCGGCGATCACCGCTCCCGCGCAGGTCGTGGTGGGCGACTGGGCGGCGCGCGAGGTCGCGGAGAACCAGCCGACGAAGCTCGCCGCGTTCGAAGGGCTCGGCCACACGGAGAAGGGCGCGCCGATCCACATCGGCGGCTGGTACGACGAGGCGACTGGGGAGGTCCGGTACGGCATCGCGATCCCGCGGCTGCTGTCGCTGCTGGCCTTCCACGATCCCAACGCGACCGTGCGAGGGCCTCGACCGCGTCCCGCCCGAGGACCGCCCGCCGGTGAACGTCGTGCGGCTGGCGTTCGCGACCATGGTCGGGATCGGCCTGCTGATGGCGGCCTTCGGCGTGTTGCTGCTGGTCGTGTGGTGGCGGCGCCGCGCGCTGCCCGATAGCCGCTGGTTCCTGCGGGCGGTGGCCGTGCTTGGCCCGCTGTCGGTCGTCGCGCTGATCGCGGGTTGGGTGACGACCGAGGTCGGCCGCCAGCCGTGGGTCGTGTACCGATACATGCGAACGGAGGAGGCCGTGACCGGCGCCGGCGGCATCCCGCTCGGGTACGCGGCGCTGGTCGTGATCTACGTCGCGCTCGCGGCCGCCACCGTGTGGCTGCTGCGGCGGTTGGGGCGCGCGCCACTCGTGCTGGAGGTGGGCGATGGGCCTCGCTGAGCTGCCGATGGCGCTGGCGCTCGTCGGCCTGGCGGCGTATGTCGTGCTGGGCGGCGCCGACTTCGGCGCCGGGCTCTGGTACATGCTGCTGCCGGGCGACCGCCGGCGGCCGCTCCGCGATCACACCTACCACGCGATGGGGCCGGTATGGGAGGCCAATCACGTCTGGCTGATCTTCGTGCTCGTCGTCGTGTGGACGGCGTATCCGACCGCGTTCGGCGCGATCTTCTCGACGCTGTACATACCGCTGTTCGCCGCCGCGCTCGGGATCATCCTGCGCGGCGCCTGTTACGCCCTGCGTAGCGCGGTCTCCACCGCGCGTGAGGAGCGGATCCTCGGCGCCCTGTTCGGCATCTCGTCGGTGCTGACGCCGTTCGCGCTCGGCGCTGCCGTCGGTGGCATCGCGTCGGGACGGGTCCCGCTCGGGAACGCGGCGGGCGATCCGATCGACTCGTGGCTCAACCCGACCTCGATGACCGTCGCGGTGCTCGCGGTTGTCACGAGCGCCTATCTGGCCGCCGTCTGGCTCACCGGCGACGCCGCCCGCGCCGGCCACGCCGACGTCGCCGAGGCGTTCCGCACGCGCGCGCTCGCGGCAGGGGCGATCGCCGGCGCGGTGGCGCTCGGCGGCCTCGTCGTGCTGCACGGCGACGCCGAGCGGATCTACGACGGCCTGACCTCCGGCGCGGGGCTGGTCGCCCTGCTTGCCTCGGTCGCCGCGGGGGCGGCGACGATGCTGTTCGTCATGCGCCGGCGACTGGAGCCGGCGCGCTGGTCGGCGGCGGTGGCGGTCGGCACGATCGTCGCCGGATGGGCGCTCGCCCAGCGGCCCCAGCTGCTGCCCGGGCTGACCGTCGAGGAGGCCGCGGCGGGCGACGCGACGCTCGTCGCTCTGCTCGTCTCGATCGCGATCGGCGCCGTGATCCTGATCCCGTCGCTCGTGCTGCTGTACGGGCTCGTGCTGGGCGGGCGCTTCGACGAGTCGTTCGCGGCCGAGCCTCCCGTCGCGGCCGGCCCGCCGGCGCCCGTACCCGCGCGCGCGGCCGGCGTCACGGCAGCCGTCTGCGCGGTCGTGGGCGTGCCGCTGATGATGCTGTCCGACGGCGGCGTGGTGCTCGCCCTGGGCGTCATCGCGCTGCTCGTCGCGGTCGCCGCCGCGATCGTCTTCGTCGTCCCGCAGATCGCGCTCGCCGACGCGGACGACAACGGGTAATAGCCCAAACGTTTGATCTTTTAACTACCCTCCGTTACCGTCGAGGACGACGGACGAGCAGACGAGGGGTTAGAGCAGTTGAGCGACGCAAGCGACAGAGGGGTCGATACGGATCTGCGCGCCGAACCGCTGCGCGCGGTCGGCCGGAGGGCGCTCGAGGTCGAGTCCAACAGCGTGCTCGTGGCGACGGTCGCGCTGATCGTCTTCATCGGGATCCTGCATCCCGATTTCCTCGCCTGGGGCCAGCTGAAGGAGGTCGTTCAGAACGCGACCTACGTCGGGATCATCGCCGCGGGCATGGCGTTCCTGCTCTGCATGCGGGAGATCGACCTGTCCGTCGGCTCGATGTTCGGCCTCTCGCTCGTGGCGGCCGCCCTGTTCATCCAGCACGGGATGAACCCGTGGCTGGGTGCGCTCCTCGGCGTCCTGCTCGGCTGCGCGATGGGGCTGTTCAACGCCGTGCTCGTGCAGTTCATCGCCATCCCCGCGATCGTCGCGACGCTCGCCACGCTGTCGATGTACCGCGGCCTGTCGCAGGCGCTGAGCGACGGCGAGCAGGTCACCGGCCTGCCGGCTGAGAACAGCTTCTTCACGTTCGTGGGCGGCGACTTCGCGGGCCTGCCGGTGAGCGTCTGGGTGATGATCATCACCGCGATCGTCCTGACCGTGGTGCTGCGCTTCACGCCGTACGGCTACCGCGTGCGTGCGATCGGATCCAACCCGGAGGCGGCGACGTTCTCCGGCATCTCGATCCCGCGCGTGCGGGTGCAGACGCTGGTGCTGATCGGGGCGCTCTCCGGCCTCTCGGGCATGCTCGGGCTGGCGTTCTTCATCTCCGGCGATCCCAACATCGGCACGGGATTCGAGCTGCAGGCGATCGCCGCCGCCGTCATCGGCGGGACACCGCTGCGCGGCGGCAGCGCGACGGTCGTGGGCGCGGTGCTCGGCGCGATCCTGCTGAGCGCCGTCAACAGCGGGCTCGCGTACTTCGAGGTGCCCGTCAACTGGAGCTCGTTCGCGACCGGCGCGGTGATCCTCGCCGCTGTCGCCCTCGACAGCCTCATCCGCGGCCGCCGCCGCCATCGGCGGACGGGACTCGACCTGTGATCCGTCCATCAGTACACGAGAGAGGTGGCATCACCGTGCTGGCAGTCAGAAACCTCGCGACGGGGCTCGCGCTGCTCGCGCTGGTCGCAGCGGGCTGCGGGTCAGACAACGAGAGCGGTGGCGGGGGCGGGTCCGGCGGTGGCGGAGACAAGGAGGCCAAGGTCGCGTTCGTCTACCCGACCACGACCACGAACTTCGCCCAGGAGATGGCGCTCGGAGCGAAGGCCGCCGCCGACGACACACCCGGCGTGGACCTCACTGAGTCCGCTCCGGCCAACGTCGACGGGCCGAAGCAGGTGCAGCTCTTCCAGGCCGCCGCGCGCACGTCCAAGGACGGCATCGCGATGATGACGCTCACGCCGGAGCTGTTCATCCGGCCGCTCCAGCAGGCCGGCCAGCAGGGCGTCCCGCTCGTCGCGGTCGACGTGCCGCCGCCCGCCGGCACGGAGGACGCCGTCAAGCTCCTGATCGGCAATTCGAACGTGGAGATCGGGCAGGACCTCGCCAAGGCGCTGCTCGACGACATCCCTGCGGACGCCAAGGGCGACGTGATGATCGGCACCGACACGCCCGGCCTGCCCGTGCTCGAGCAGCGCAACCAGGGCTTCATGGACGTCATGAAGAAGGAGCGGCCTGGGCTCAAGTTCATCGTCTTCGACGCCAAGCAGAGCCCGACCGACAACTACAACACGTGGAGCGCGCAGGTGAAGGCGCACCCGGACGCGGTCGCCTACGTCGGCCCCGGCAGCCAGGCCGCGGTGTCGCTGTCGCGGGTGCAGCGCAAGACCGGCGAGAAGTTGCTCGTCGGCGCGTGCGATCTCGACAAGGTCGCGCTCCAGGGGGTCAAGGACGGCCTCGTGAAGGCGCTCATCTCGCCCGAGCACTGGCTCAAGGGCTACCTCGCGGTGAAGCTGATGGCGCAGGCCAAGCAGGACGGCAAGGCGCTGCCCGAGGGCGCGTGGAACTCCGGAGCGCTGACCGTCAACTCCGAGAACATCGACGAGATCATGACCCGCCAGGAGAGCGCGCAGACCCGCTCGGACTACTTCAAGGACGAGGTCGACAAGCAGCTCTCGAGCCCGAACGACTACCTCGGCCCCATGCCCGGATAAGTGCTCGAGGCGCACGCTCTCCGCAAGACCTACGGCGGCGTCGTCGCGCTCGCCGGCGCGGACTTCACGGTCCGCGCCGGCTCGGTGCACGCGCTGCTGGGGGAGAACGGGGCCGGCAAGTCGACGCTGGTCAAGATCGTCGCGGGAGCGATCGCGCCCGACTCGGGCGAGCTGCGTCTGGATGGCCGGCCCGTCCACTTCGCCACCACCGCCGAGGCCGTCCGCCACGGCGTCGCGGTCGTCTCGCAGGAGCTGAACCTGTTCCCCGACCTCGACGTGCTCGCCAACCTGTTCACGCTGCGCGAGATCCGGCGCGGGCCGTTCATCTCGCGCGCCGCGATGGCCGCGCGGGCGCTTCCGGTGCTGGAGGAGCTCGGCCTCGACGTGCCGCTGCGAACCCGCGTCGAGGAGCTCCCGCTCGCGCAGCGCCAGCTGGTCGAGATCGCCAAGGCGATGCTGACCGACCCGCGCGTGCTGATCCTCGACGAGCCGACCTCGGCACTCGGCTCATCGAGCACGGAGATCCTCCTCGACACCCTCCGCGTGCTGCGCGACCGCCAGGTCGGCGTGGTGTTCGTCACGCACATCCTCGAGGACGTGATGGCGCTCTGCGACGAGGTGACCGTGCTGCGTGACGGCCACGTCGAGCTGAGCGCGGAGCCGCGCGCGGGCCTGACCGTGCCGGCGATCGTCGACGCGATGCTCGGGCGCCGCCCGGACGCCGCCGTACCGGCGGCGGCGCCCGACGCGAAGCTGCGCGAGGCGGTCGCGGAGTCGGTCGACGCCGAGGAGGCCGTGGGCGCGCGCCTCGAGTTGCGCGAGGCGGCCGTCGACGGTGCGCTCGAGCCGCTCACGCTGACCGTGAAGCGGGGCGAGGTCGTCGGGCTCGCCGGCGTGGCCGGCGCCGGCCACCACGCGGTGCTCGAGCTCGTCAGCGGCCTGCGCCGCGCCGACGGCGGCGAGGTCGTGCTGCCCAACGGGCGGCCGGTGCCCGCCGGTCTGCGGCGCGCGGTCCGCGCGGGCGTCGCGCTCGTGACCGGGGACCGGCGGCGGCTCGGACTGCTGCTCGACAAGCCGCTGTGGGAGAACGCCGCGCTGATCCGGTCGGTCGGGCTGGCGGCGGACGGCCCGATCGTGCGCAAGCGCGCGCTCCGTGCCCGCGCTCGCGAGCACGTGCGCGGGCTGCGCATCCGCAGCAGCTCGGTCGATCAGGAGGCGGGATCGCTCTCGGGCGGCAACCAGCAGAAGCTCGTCTTCGCCAAGTGGCTCGACGCGCAGCCGTCCGTGTTCCTGCTCGACGATCCCACGCGCGGCGTCGACGTCGGCGCCAAAGACGAGATGCACGCCTTGATCCGCTCGACCGCCGCGGCCGGGGCGCCGGTGCTGATGTGCTCGACCGACATCGACGAGCTCGCGGCGCTGTGCGACCGCGTCGTGGTCTTCCACCAGGGCCGCGTGTCGGCCGAGCTGGCCGGCGAGGCGCTGCAGACGCACGTCGTGCTCGAGGCGATGAACACCGGCGCGCTCGAGCGCCGCGCCTGATCAGGCGTCGAACGTCGGGTCGGGCGCGACCGCGACCTCGAGCACGAGCGGCGTCTCGCGGCCCGCCAGCGCGCCGAGCTCGGTGTCGAGCCGCTCGAGCAGCGCCGCATGGTCCTCGATGCGGACGGCGTCGCATCCGAACGCGCGCGCAATCGCACCGATGTCGACGGAGTCGATCGCCGGCCACGGGCCGGGGCTGCCGGTGCGCTCCGCGAGCCGGTCCATGATCGCGTAGCCGCCGTTGGAGAGCACGATGAAGAGGACGCCGGCGCGGTAGCGGGCCGCGCTCCAGAGCGCCTGGATCTGGTACAGCGACGAGCCGTCGCCGACGACCGCCAGCACCGGCCGGTCGGGGCGCGCCATCCGCAGGCCGATCGCGGCCGGAAGCGCGAAGCCGAGCATGCCCATCGCGCTCACGAACCCGAGCGGCTCGGTCGCGGCGATCCGTGCATGCAGCTCCGGGCGGCTCGAGGGCGTCTCCTCGACGAGGATCGCGTCGCGCGGCAGGCGCTCGGCCAGCGCGGCGAGCACGTGCCCGGCGCGCAGCGGCTCGCCGGCGGCGGGCGGCGCGGGCGGCTCGGGGCGGCGCAGCGGCGGCGCCGCCGGCCCGCTGCGCGCGTCGACCGCCGCGGCGAGGGCGGCGCAGACCGCGGCCGGGTCGCCGAGCACGGCAAGCTCGACCGGGCTCCGGTGCGCCTCCGCCGGGTCCTGCGTCACGACCACCATGCGCGTGCCTTCGCGCACGAGCGGCCCGGCGTCGAACGGGTACTGGCGCAGCGCGCCGGTGCCGACCACGAGCACGACGTCGTACGGGTCGAGCATCTCGCGCAGGCGCGAGCGCCGCGCCGGCAGGTGCCCGGCGAACTGCGGATGGTCCTGCGGGAAGCCCGCCGCGCCGCCGAACGGCTCTTGGAAGACCGGGCACGCCAGGCGCTCGGCGAGCGCACGCAGCGCCTCCCAGCCGGCCGCGCTGTCGGCGCCCGCGCCGGCGACGATCGCCGGCGCGTCGGCGTCCGCCACCACGGCCGCGAGCGCCTCGACCGCTGCCGGGTCGGCGCCCGTCGAGCGCACGACGCGCACCGGTCCGAGCGTCTCGTGCGGCTCGGGAGCGGGCGCCAGCCAGTCGTCCATCGGCACGATCACGATCGCCGGCCCGCGGCCGGTCACTGCCTCGTGATAGGCGCGCACGATCGCACCCGGGACGTCCTGCGGGCGCGCGGGCTGGTCGCTCCACACCGGGTACTCGCCCGCCAGCCCGTGCAGGCGGCCGGCGAGAAACGGATCGAGCGCGAGGTGGCGGCGGTCCTGCTGGCCCACGATCACGACCAGCGGCGCGCGATTCGCGCGGGCGGTCGCGAGCGCGGCGACGGCGTTCCCGAGGCCGGGCGTCGAGTGCAGCAGCGCCAGCGATGGGGCACCGCGGCCGATCGCGTGGCCGGCCGCCATCGCCACCACCGAGCCCTCGTGCAGGCCGAGCACGAAGTGCAGATCGCCGGGCAATCCGGCCAGGAACGGGACCTCGGTCGACCCCGGGTTCGAGAAGATCGTCGTGAGGTCGAGCCGGCGCAGCACTTCGATCGCTGCGTCGCGGACCGTTGCGGTGGTCACGGGGAGAGCTTACTGGAAAATGTTTGGCATTTTCCCGTGGCGACCGCTGGATTCCGTACCATGGCCACATGGCGAGCTCCCACGAGCCGCGGCCCGAGTATCACCGCTCTTCCACCGGCGCCAGCGAGGAGATCGCGGCCCTGATCCGCCGCTGGCTGGAGGAGCAGCGGCTGCAGCCGGGCGAGCGGATCGGCACCGAGCAGGAGATGGCCGACGAGTTCGGCGTCAGCCGGCCGACGCTGCGCGAGGCGCTGCGGCTGCTGTCGGCCTCGCACCTGATCCGCGTCGGCCGCGGCCGCACCGGCGGCATCTTCGTGGCGAGCACCCCGAGCGAGGGCATGAGCCGCAACGTCAGCGAGTCGATCGCGCTGATGCTGGCTGCGCAGAGCATCTCGATGGAGGAGCTGCTGGACGCCCGGTTGTCGCTCGAGGTGCCGATCGCCGGCCGCGCCGCGGTCAACGCCGACGACGAGGTCGCCGACCGGCTCGAGGCGGCGATCGAAGCCGCGGTCGGCCACCGGCCCGGCACCCCGTCCTTCAATTCCGCGGACAGCCGCTTCCATCAGATCCTCGCCGAGGCGGCGGGCAACGACCTGCTGCGCGCCCTCACCGGCTGGATCCTCGAGGTGCTGCAGCCGACGCTCGTTGCGCACATCTCGGTCGGCGTGGACCCGGACGCGATCATCGCCCAGCACCGCGCGATCCTGCGGGCGGTGCGCCGGCGCCAGCGCTCGGCGGCGGAGAAGGCGATGCAGGCGCACATCGAGTACCTGATCGGAGTGCTGGGCGGGCTCGACACGCCGCCGCGCGGCTGAGCGCTAGCGAACGTCAACCCCGCTGGGTGGGGAAGTGGGCGTCCATTGGCCGCGGTGAGGGTGCAAAACGTGACACTCGTCCGCACCGGAATCCGGGTGTGTGCAGAAACGCACCGTATGCGTGCACAACTGCACACGCTCGTGATGGAGAAGCGTCGATTGTGCAGTT
This sequence comes from uncultured Solirubrobacteraceae bacterium, assembly GCA_963792385.1. Lineage (GTDB taxonomy): Bacteria > Actinomycetota > Thermoleophilia > Solirubrobacterales > Solirubrobacteraceae > DASSUW01. The sequence continues at coordinate 507,908 of CAWBVZ010000012.1, forward strand.
CTGCACCCTCGCCACCCGGCGGCGGACACCCGCTTCCCCACCCAGCGCAGTTGACGTTCGCTGACGCCTACGACCCCGGCGGCGCAAACACCCCGGCCGTGAGCGCGTAGTCGCGGTCGGCGGGCGTCGGCGGCGTGCCGTACAGGTGGAAGCTCTCGACGGTCCTGACGCCCCACGCCTGCCCGCGGGCGCGCTCGACCTCGGTCCACAGCACCGGCTCCGGCTCGGGGTCGTACATGAGATAGCCGCCGGTTGTGACCTCGATGCGGTTGCCGCCGGGCTCGAATCCGTAGAGGAAGAAGCCCGCGGCGACGGCGTGCTTCGACGGCGCCGCTTCGATGTGGATGCCGCTGTCGAGGAAGATGTCGGCGGCGCGCAGGCACTCCTCGCGCGTGTCGACCCAGAACGCGAGGTGGTGCAGCCGGCCGCCCGCGCCGCGAGCGTCCTGCACGTAGATCAGCTCGTGTGCGGCGATCGTCAGGCTCATCCAGGCCCCGGTCTCCTGCCCGTCGTCGAGCACGATCCCCTCATAGTGCCGGTAGCCCAGCACGTCGGTCGCGAAGCGCCGGCAGGCGGCGACGTCGTTCGCGAGCAGGTTCACGTGATCGAGCCGCCGGACCGCGGCGCCGCGCCCCGTGTAGCGCTGGGGCTGGTTGCGCAGCGCCGGGCGCAGGTGCTCGGGCGGGCTGTAGCGGTCGGATTCGAACAGCACCTCGAGCACGTGCCCGTCCGGGTCGTGGAAGCGGTACGCCGGGCCGTGGGCGTGGCCGCCGTCGATCCAGCCGATCCCCTGCCCGCTCGCCTCGATCGCCGCCACCCGGCGGGAAAGCGCCTCCGCGCTCTCGGCCCGCAGCGCCATGTGCGCGATGCCGGACGCCGGCGACTCCGTCAGCGCGAGGCTGTACGGCTGGTACTCGCCCCAGCCGCGCAGGAACACGGTCTGGCCCGCGCGCGAGTGCTCCTCCATGCCGAGGACGTCGTGGAAGAACGCCAGGCTGCGCTCGGGATCGGGCGTCAGCAGCTCGACGTGGTGGATGTGCGCGAGGTCGTGCCGCGCCGAGGTCATTCCGCCGGGCCTTCGACCCGCGCGCGCAGGCCGTCGAGGTCGTAGGAGAGCGCGCCCATGCGCAGCCGCTCGCGCTTGACGCGCTCGCGCTCCTCGCGCTCGAGTGCGGCCGCGAGCACGTCGTCGACGCGGTCGCGCTCGATCACCGCGGCGCCGTCGGCGTCGAGCACCACGATGTCGCCCGCGGTGATCTGCTGGCCGCCGACCTCGACCGGCTCGTCGATCGTCCCTGGCGTGTCCTTGGCGGCGCCGCGGACACGGATCCAGCGCGCCCACACCGGCAGCCCGAGCGCGGTCAGCTCCTCGACGTCGCGCACCGCGGCGTCGATCAGCAGCCCGGCGACGCCGCGCACCAGCGCCTGGGTGGCGAGCAGGTCGCCGACGAGGGCGACCGGCCGTGGCTCGGGCATCGTCAGCACGAGCACGTCGCCCGGCTGCGCATGGGCGATCGCCGCGTGCACCATCAGGTTGTCGTCCTGGCCACAGCGCACGGGGCGCGCGGGGCCGGCGACGCTCGAGCGCGGCACGACCTGGTGCAGCGCGACGTCGATCAGGCCGCGCCGGCCGGCCGCTTCGTAGACCGTGGCCGTCCCGAGCCGCGCGAGCTCGGAGAGCGTGTACATCACAGCCCCGCGACCACCTGCGGGATCACCCGCTGGAACGCCTCCGCGTAGCGCACGGACTGGTCGCCGGACGCGCGCCGGGCGTGGTTGCCGCGCTGCTCGGCGCGCTGGGCGTAATAGGTCTGGAGGTACTGCTGCGCGGCCATCGCGGCCATCGCCTTGCGCTTGGCCTCGTAGACCGCGGTGATGTCGACGAACGTGGTCGGCGTGAAGTTGCACAGCTCCGGTTGGTGGGGCTCGAACAGGAACAGGTCCGGCGGCCGGATCGAGGGGAACGCGCTGGCAACACCCGCGCCGGCGGCGAGCGAGCGCGCCCGCGTGACGACCGCGTGGGCGACGGGGTGGTCGGCGTTGAACGGGTCCGTGTCGGTGTGCGTGATCAGCACGTCGGGCGCGAACTCGCGGATCACGTCGACCACCGCTGCCAGCCGCGCGGCATCGACGTCGAGCGGGTAGTCGCCGAAGTCGAGCCCGCGGAATTCTGCCCCGACCGCCGCGGCCGCCTGCTCGGCCTCGGCGTGGCGGACGCGCTTGACGGCCTCGACCGTCTGCCCGGGCTCCTTCCACAGCTCGCCGGACTCGCCGCGCTCGCCGTAGGAGAGGGCGATCACCTGCGCCGTGCCGCCCGCGCGGGTGGCGACGGCGATCGCGCCCCCGGCGCGCCAGACGAAGTCCGCCGAGTGGGCGCCGATGACAAGCAGCCGGCGGCTCATCCCGCCAGCCGCCCGCTGTTGACCACGGTCATGGTGTGGATCTCCTCGTCGGTCAGGCCCGCGGCGAGCAGGCGGTCGGCGAACAACGCGAGCCCGTCCTCGACCGGCGGATTGGCCGTCTGGCCGAGGTCGCTCGAGAGCAGGTTGCGGGCCGGGTCGGTGGCGCGGATGCCGTCGACGACATGCTCCCACGAGCACTTGCCCGTGTGGGCAGTGGTGAAGCAGCGCTCGAGCAGCGCGCCGCGGTCGGCGAGCGCGGCCTGGTCGTCCAGCGACAGGTCCTGGCTGGGGAACTCGGGATGGGTGACGACGACGTCGCGCACGCCCGCGGCGCGCGCCGCATCGACGACGGTGAAGATCTCGTCGCGCCCGAGGTGGCCGGTCGCGAGCACGAGCCCGTGCCGGGCGACAACCGCGAGCACGCTGACCAGCGCCGGCAGCGGCCGCCCGTCGGCGTCGACGACCGGCACCGGGTCGCCCTCGACGCCGTGCTCGCGCAACTCCTGCTGCACGCGCACCCATACCGGCACCTTCGAGCCCGGCGGGTATTCGCGATCGCGCTCGGAGGCCTCGTTGACCGAGTCGACGGTCGGCAACCACACGATCCGTGCATGCTCGCGTGCCGCGATCTCGACCGCCAGCGGGTTGAGCCCTCCAACGCCCGCGTTGAGTGTGATCGTCCCGATCGCGCGTACGCCCTCGACCGCTGCGCTGACCACCTGCGCGCGCTCCGCAGTGGCCGTGTAATGCGACTTCAGCGCGAACCCGGCGAGGCCGACTTCACGGCAGCGGGCGGCCAAGCCGAGGTCATCGATCCGGCGACGGACGACGTCGGGGTCGATGTGGACATGGAGGTCGAAGGCCCCGCGGACCGCCTCGCGTGCCTGGTCACTCGGTGTCTGGTCGGTCATCAGAAATAGATTAAACGTTTGATACTTAATGCTCGATCGAGTCTGCGGCCGAGCGTACGGCATCGGCGCTCGCCCGCAGCGCCGCCGCCTGTTCGGGCGTCAGTTCCCACTCGTGCACCTGGGTCGCCCCGCCGTGCCCGAGCGTCACCGGGACACCCAGCGCGACACCCTCGATCCCGTACTCGCCGGTCAGCACGACGGAGGCCGGCCACGGCTCGGCGCTCGGCGGGCCGAGGAGCGCGGCGACCATGCGCGCGATCCCGTAGCCCGACGTCCACGTCGAGGAGCGGCTCGGGTAGAGCGCGACGTGGCGCAGGTACCAGCCGCGCACGAATTCGTCGGCGGCGCGCTGCTGATCGGGCGAGAGCGCGACGGGCTCGCCGTCCACGCGGATGCGGTCGAGCAGCGGCACGCAGCCGTCGCCATGCTCGCCGAGCACCCATGCGTCGACGCGGGAGGAGGCCACGCCAAGCGCCTCGCCGACCGCCGTGCGCAGGCGCAGGCCGTCGTTGGCGGTGTAGCCGAGCACGCGCCGCCGGTCGAGCCCGAGCTCGGCCTGTATCCACGTGCACAGCGGGTCGACGGGGTTGGTCACCACGACGAGGGTGCCCGGCCAGCCCGGCGTCGCTGCGATCGCGTCGGTGAGCGTGCGCACGATCGCCGCGTTCTCGCGCAGGTAGACCATCCGCGAGCGGTTGGCGGTCAGCGGGGTGGCGGCGCTGACGACGACGACGTCGGCAGTCGAGCAGGTCCGCTGCGGTGACGACGCGGATCGAACCGCTCGCGCCGGCCGCGAGCACCTGCTGGAGGTCCATCTCGTGCGAACGCGCCATCCCGGATTGCCCGTCGACGAGCGCCACGTCGTAGGGCTCGGGTCGCAGCAGCAGGTTGAAGGCGAGCGAGGACCCGACGCCGCCACCGCCCCCGACGATCGCGATCCGCGCGGTCATATAGCGTGCACCCTAATCGTCAGGCAATTTTCATGGATCGACTGAAAGACAAGGTCGCGCTCATCACCGGCGGAGCCGGGAGCATCGGCGCCGCCACGGCGCGGCTGTTCGTGGCCGAGGGCGCACGCGTGGTGGTGAGCGATGTCGACGGCGCCGCGCTGGACGCCGTCGTCGCCGAGCTCGGCGCGGACGTCGCCGCCGGCGCGGTCGCCGACGTCACGGAGTCCGAGCAGGTGCGCGCGGCGGTGGCGCTCGCGGTCGAGCGCTTCGGCGGGCTCGACGTGGCGTTCGCCAACGCCGGGATCTTCGGCGACATCGCGCCGATCGTCGACTATCCCGACGACGTCTTCGAGCGCGTGCTCGCGGTCAACGTGCGCGGGCCGTTCCACGTCGCCAAGCACGCGCTGGCGGTCATGCGCGATCACGGGAGCTTGATCCTCAACTCGAGCGTCGTCGGGCTGACCTCCGATCCCGGCATCTGCGCCTACGCGACCTCCAAGCACGCGCTCGTCGGCCTGATGCGCACCGCTGCGCGCGAGGTCGCGGGACGCGCCATCCGCGTCAACTCGATCCATCCCGGGCCGGTGTCCAACGACTTCCAGCAGCGGATCGAGACGATCGCGACCGGCGAGTCGGCCGACCGGGCGGCGGAGATCTTCGAGCAGATGATCCCGCTCGGCCGCCACGCGACGCCGGAGGAGATCGCGCGCACGGTGCTGTTCCTGGCGAGCGCCGACAGCTCGTTCATCACCGGCGCGACGCTCGCCGTCGACGGCGGGATGAGTGTCTAACAGCGCCGGCTAGGCGGGCGAGGCGGCGGTGTCCTGCTCGACGAGGCGGTTCCACTCCGCCTTGTCCTCGCGCCAACCCTCTTCGGTCCGGCTGCGCTTCCAGTAGCCGGAGATCGAGAGCGCGTCGCGCGGCAGGCCGCGGTCGATCAGCAGGTGGCGGCGGATCTCGCGGACCGCGCTCGCCTCGCCGTGGACGAACGCGTGAACGGCGCCGGTGGGGAACTCGAGCGCGCGCACCGCCGCCGGCAGCGCGTCCTCGTCACCGGTGCGGTGCAGCCAGGTGAGGCGCAGGTCGCCGCGTGACTCGAGCGGCTGCTCCTCCTCGGGCCCATCGACCTCGATCAGCACGTGCACGGGCACGCCGGCGGGAACCCGGAGCAGTGATGCCGCGATCGCCGGAATGACGCTGGCATCGCCGACCATCAGGTGCCAGTCGGCGTCCGGGTCGGGCGTGTAGGCGCCGCCGGGACCGAAGAACAGCAGCTCGTCGCCCGGCTGAGTGGAGGCGGCCCACGGCCCGGCCACCCCAGCTGAGCCGTGATGGACGAAGTCGATCGTCAGGCGCGCGGCCTCGGCGTCCCAGTCGCGCACGGTGTAGGTGCGCGTGCGCGGCTCGGACTCGCCGGGAGGCGTGATCTGAAGCTTCACGTAGTGGTCGCTGAACGCGCCCGCGGGGAATCCCTCCAGGCCTTCGCCGCCGAGCACGACGCGGATCATCTGCGGCGTCAGCGGCCGGGTCTCGAGCACCTGGGCGCGGCGTGGTGTGCGTGCGGGGCGGTCGGGCATTCGAGTTAGGCTAGCCTAACGCTCGCGCTCAAGACCAAATCCGCCCTGTGGTTGGCCAAATGGACTGGCTATGGTACGTTCCGGTCGGGAACGCACCGCGGATGCACGACTACGGCTTCTTCTCGTTCGACTCCAAGGCGGACTTCCTCCGGCGGTCCGAGGAGTTCTGGAACCCGGACAAGACGCGGTTCTGGCAGGACGCCGGCGTCGACCTCGTCATCGACCGCCGCGAGGGATACCTGTTCTGGGACATGGCGGGGCGGCGCCTGATCGACCTGCACCTGAACGGCGGGACGTACAACCTCGGCCATCGCAATCCCGAGCTGATCGCCGTGCTCGAGCAGGCGATGGGGCGGTTCGACATCGGCAACCACCACTTCCCGGCGCTTGCCCGGACGGCGCTCGCCGAGGCGCTCGTGGCCACCTGCCCGCCGAACATGCAGCGCGTGATCTACGGGTCCGGCGGCGGCGAGGCGACGGACATCGCGATCAAGACCGCGCGGCACACGCGCCAGCGGCGCAAGATCGTCTCGATCCTCAAGGGCTATCACGGCCACACCGGCCTCGCGGTGGCGACCGGCGACGACCGCTTCTCGACGCTCTTCCTGTCCGACCGTCCCGACGAGTTCACGCAGGTCCCGTTCAACGATCTCGACGCGATGGAGGCTGCGCTGCGCGACGGCGACGTCGCCGGCGTGGTGATCGAGACGATCCCGGCGACCTACGGCTTCCCGCTCCCGGAGCCCGGCTACCTCCAGGGCGTCAAGCAGCTGTGCGAGCGCTACGGAGCGCTCTACATCGCCGATGAGGTCCAGACGGGGCTGATGCGGACGGGCGAGATGTGGGGCGTCTCCAAGGCCGGGATCGAGCCCGACATCATGATCATCGGCAAGGGGATCACCGGCGGCATGTACCCGATCGCCTGCACGGTCGTATCCGAGGAGTGCTCGGCGTGGCTGAAGGAGGACGGCTTCGGCCACATCTCGACCGGCGGCGGCGCGGAGCTCGGCTGCATCGTCGCGCTGAAGGTGCTGGAGATCTGCGGCCGGCCGGAGGTGCGCTCGATGGTGCACTACATCGCCGACCGCTTCCGCTCCGGCCTGCGCGCGATCCAGGAGCTGTACCCCGACTGGTTCGTCGGGATCCGCCAGGACGGCGTCGTGATGGGGCTCGAGTTCGACCACCCGCAGGGCGCCAAGCTCGTCATGCGGCGCCTGTACGAGAACGGCGTGTGGGCGATCTTCTCGACGCTCGACCCGCGCGTGCTGCAGTTCAAGCCGGGTGTCCTACTCGGCCCTGACCTGGTCGACGAGGTGCTCGACCGCGCCGGCGTCGCGATCGGGCTGGCGCTCGCCGATGCCGGTGCGACCCGCGAGGCGGCAATGCGATGAGCGGCGCCGTGATCGACGCCGTCGCCCCCGACCCGCCCGGGGCGCCGCGCGCGCGGATGATGCTCCAGCGAGCGCGCTGGGCCGCCACCGCGTTTGCCACCTTCGACCGCGATCGCACCCGCCGGGTGGTGGAGGCGGTCGCCGAGGCTGCGTACCAAAACGCCGAAAGGTTCGCCGTCGCAGCGGTCGAGGAGACCGGGATGGGCGTCGCCGAGCACAAGCGTCGCAAGAACGAGGCGTGCTCGCGCGGGCTCGTCGAGCGGTACGCGGCCGACGACTACGTCGGCATGCAGGTCGACGCGGCCGCGAAGATCGTCGCGGTGCCGAAGCCGGCCGGCGTGGTGCTCGCTCTCACGCCGTCCACGAACCCGATCGCGACGGTCTACTTCAACGTCCTCGTTGCCCTGATGGGCCGGAACGCGGTCGTCGTGTCGCCGCACCCGCTGGCCCGCAAGGTCTCCGCTGAGGCGGCGCGCCTGCTCGCGCAGGCCGCCGTCGCCGCCGGCGCGCCCGACGGCTGCCTGCAGGTCGTCGAGGAGCCGACAATCCCGCTGATCGAGGCGCTGATGGCCGACGACGAGGTGGACGTGATCGTCGCCACCGGCGGAACCGCCGTCGTCCGTGCGGCCTATCGCTCGGGAAACCCGGCGCTCGGCGTCGGACCCGGCAACGTCCCGGCGCTGGTCGACGCGACCGCCGACGTCACGCGCGCTGCATCGTGCCTGGCCGATTCGAAGGCCTTCGACAACTCGATCCTGTGCACCAACGAGTCGGTCGCGATCGTCGAGGAGCGGGTCGTCAAGGCGTTCACGCGCGAGCTCGAGCGCCACGGCGCGCACGTGCTCGACGAGGACGAGGCGGGCCGCGCCCGCGCCGCGCTGTACCCCGGTGGGCGGATCGAGACCGCGCTCGCCGGCAAGGACGCCGCCGCGCTCGCGGCGGCCGCGGACATCCGCGTGCCGTCCGGCACGCGCGTCCTGGTCGCGCCGTTCCCACTCATCGTGCCGGAGGAGCCGCTCGCGCTCGAGAAGCTGTTCCCGCTGCTCGGCATGGTGACCGTGCCCGACGCGGCACGCGGGATCGAGGCCGCTCGCGCGCTCCTGCGCATCGGCGGCGCCGGCCACTCGGCCGTGATCCACTCCCGCGACCCGCGCACGATCCTCGCCTACGGGGCCACGGTGCGCGTGCTCCGCGTCACCGTCAACGCGCCCGGGAGCACCGGCTCGTCGGGCCTGGACACGAACCTGGCACCGACGATGACGGTCGGGACCGGCTTCTTCGGGCGCTCGAGCCTGACCGAGAACCTCCAGCCGCAGCACCTGGTGCAGTGGACGCGGGTGGCCTACGCCTCCGATCCGTCCGAGCCGTTCGGCGACTTCGGCGACCTGCAGCCGTGGTCGGTGCGGCCGGATCCGGCGCCGGTCGTCGCCCGCGCCGCGCCGAACGGCGCCGACCTCTCCCGCGACGACCTGCGGCGGCTGATCCTCGACGAGCTACGAGAGCTGGTGGGCCGCTAGCCATGGCCGAGCTGCGTTCCGCGATCTTCATCGACCAACTCCAGCCCCAGACGATGTGTTACCTCGGCACGTGGATCCGCGGGCGGCTCCCGCGGAGCGGGATGGCGGCGGCCGTGATCGAGGTGGCGCCGGGGCTCGACATCGAGCCGCTGACCGACGTCGCGGTCAAGCACACCCAGTTGCAGGCGGGCATCTTCGTGGTCGAGCGCCAGTTCGGCTACCTGGAGTTCCACTCGCGCTCGACCGCGGCCGTGCGGTCCGCCACCGACGCGGTGCTGGAGGCGCTCGGCGCCTCGGCGTCGGACGCGACGCCGCCGAAGATCCTCGCCTCGACGCTCGTCTCGCGCCTCGACCACCAGCACACGTTCCTGATCAACCGCAACAAGCTCGGCTCGATGGCGCTGCCGGGCGAGTCGCTGTTCGTGCTCGAGATGCAGCCCGCGTCATACGCGATCCTGGCGGTCAACGAGGCGGAGAAGGCCGCGCGGATCAAGGTGGTCGACTACCGCATGATCGGCGCCACCGGCCGCGTCTATCTGACCGGCGACGAGTCGGACGTGCGCGCGGCATCGGAAGCCGCCACTGCGGCACTGGAGGCGGTCGGATGAGCGAGCGCGACGACGCTCGGCGGCTCCTGCGAGAGCTGCTGCCGGAGCTCCTCCAGGAGACGCTCGGCAACTCCAACGGCGCCGTGCCGCAGGTGCCCGCGCCCCCGGTCGCCGCCGTGCTGCGGCCATCGACGTGGGCTCAGCCACCCGTTCCCGGCGAGGTGATCGGGGACGGCCGGCGCGCAGACGCCGGCCGCGTCGAGCACGTGACGCTCGACTCCGATGAGGACCTCGACCGGTTCGTGCGCTCGCTGCTCGCCCGGCCCGAGAGCGACGCTGAGGCGATCCGGTCGGGCGGGCTGCGTTTTTCGATGGGACGGCCAGGGCCGGGGGCCGGCGTGCTGCGCATCGAGCGCGGTGCGGTGACCGAGCGCACGGTCAAGGATGCGGCAGCGGCGGGCGCGCGGCTGGTCCTCGCGCCGGGCGCCGTGTTGACGCCCCTCGCGCGCGAGAAGGCGCGCGCCCTGGGGATCGAGATCGAACGGGAGCGGAGATGCTGAGAGCGACGGTGACCGGCTCGGTGTGGGCGACACGGCGGCTCGACGCGCTGCCCAACGGAGCCCTGCTCGAGGTGAGCACCGACGAGGGCGCGAAGCTGATCGCCTTCGACGTGCTCGGAAGCGGCGTGGGCGAGCGCGTCCTCGTCGCCACGGGATCGGTGGCGTCCGCGTTCTTCGGGCCGGAGCACCCGCCGCTCGACGCACTGATCATCGGCTCGCTCGACGAGCCGGGCAAGCAGACCACGAACGACCAAGAGGAGCAGTCATGAGCGAAGCGCTCGGCATGATCGAGACGAAGGGGTACGTCGGCGCGCTGGCAGCGGCCGACGCGATGGTGAAGGCGGCGAACGTGACGATCGTCTCGCGCGAGGAAGTCGGCGACGGGCTCGTGGCGGTCGTGGTGCGCGGCGACGTCGGCGCGGTCAAGGCGGCCACCGAGGCGGGCGCCGAGACGGCGTCAACGGTCGGCGAGTTGCTGTCGGTCCACGTGATCCCGCGCCCACACGCGGAGCTGGGGAAGCACTTCACGAGCGCTGCGGGCTGACCGCGAGCCCGCGGTGGGGATCGAGCTCCGGGTCTACCTGCCGATCCCCGATCTGGGGCGGCAGTTCGCGGCCTATCTCGGCACGCCCACGCGGGCGCGCGGCTACCCGGCGATCGAGGGCGACCACGCGCTGATCGTGGAGGTCGCGCCGGCGCTGGCGATCGAGCGCGTGATCGACCTCGCGCTCAAGTCGGTGCCCGAGATCGAGCCGGGCATCCACTACGTCGAGCGCCAGTTCGGGGTGCTGGAGGTGCACGCGTCCGACCCGCGCCACGTCGAGCGGGCCGGCGAGGCGATCCTCGCGGGAATCGATGCGCGAGCCCGAGGACGCGCTGCGCCCGCGGATCCTCTACGTCGACGTGATCGAGGACGTCACCGACCAGCACGCGGTGATCGTCAACCGCAACCGTGAGGCCTCGATGCTGCTCCCAGGGCAGACGCTGCTGGTGGTCGAGATGACGCCGGCGCTGTTCGCGGCCGTCGCCGCCAATGCGGCGGAGCGCGTCGCTCCCGGCCTGACCCTCGTCACCGTCTCGATGATCGGCGCCGCCGGCCGGGTCTATCTCGCGGGCTCGACGCCGGATATCGTGCTCGCGCGCGACGAGATCACGCGTGTGCTCGAGGACGTCGCCGGCCGCGAGCACCAGTCGTAGACGGAGAGAGGATGGGATGAGCGTAACGGGCGAGCAGGAGCGGATCGACGGCCTGGCCGTGACGGCGCTCGCTCGCTTCGGCCTGTCGCCGGACGCCACGGCGACGCTCTGCAACGTCTCCGAGAACCACACGTACCGCGTCGACGACCCGCAGTCCGGGCGCCGGTTCGCGCTGCGCGTGCACCGTGCCGGCTACCGCACCGCGCAGCAGATCGAGTCCGAGCTGCAGTGGGTCGACGCGCTCCGAGAGGACGGCGCGGTCGACACGTGCGTGCCGGTGGCCGCTCCCGACGGGCAGCGCGTGGTCGAGGTCTCGGCCGATGGGCTCGGCGCCCGCAACGTCGCGATGTTCGAGTGGCTGCCCGGCAACGAGCCGGATCCGGCGGGCGACGAGGTGATCGCGGGGTTCCGCACGCTCGGCGCGGTGTCCGCGCGCATGCACGCGCACGCCCGCGCGTGGAAGCCCTCGCCGGGGTTCGACCGCCCGGCCTGGGACTACGAGCACACGCTCGGCGCCGGCGGCCACTGGGGCGCGTGGCAGGACGGCCTCGGCATGGGCGCCGAGGAACGCCGGCTGCTCGACCGCCTCGACGCCGCGATCGCCGCCCGCCTGCGGGCGTACGGGCAGGACGACCACCGCTTCGGCCTCGTCCATGCCGACATCCGTCTCGCCAACCTGCTGGCAGACGGCAGCCACGTCCGCGTGATCGACTTCGACGACTGCGGGTTCGCCTGGTTCATGTACGACTTCGCCACCACGGTGTCGTTCATGGAGGACCATCCGCGCGTCCCCGAGCTGCGCGAGGCGTGGCTCGAGGGCTATCGCTCGGTCGCGCCGCTCGACGCCGCCGACGAGGCCGAGCTCGACACCTTCGTGATGCTGCGCCGGCTGCTGCTCGTGGCCTGGATCGGCTCGCACCACACGTTCGCGACCGAGGCGGCGGAGCTCGGCGCCGGCTTCACGGCGGGCACCTGCGCGCTGGCGGAGCGCTACCTGTCAACCCACTCCTGAGAGGCTCGACGAAGTGTTCACTCCCCTCACCGGCCGCACCGTTCTCGTCACCGGCGGCACCAAGGGCATCGGCAAGGGCATCGCCGGCGTGTTCGCGCGCGCGGGCGCCAACGTGGTCGTCGCCGGCCGCGACGCGACGCGCGGCGAGGCGGCGGCGGCCGACCTGGCGAGCGGGGGAGAGGGCGACGTCGCGTTCGTGGCCGCCGACATCAGTCGCGCCGCGGACTGCGAGCGCCTGGCGGCCGAGACGGTCGAGCGCTTCGGCGGCATCGACGTCCTGTGCGCGAACGCCGGCGTCTTCCCCGACACCAAGCTCGAGGACATGACGGAGGAGGACATCGACTCGATCTTCGCCACCAACGTCAAGGGCACGATGCTGTCGGTGAAGGCGTGCATGCCGGCACTCGAGCGCAGCGGCCACGGGCGCGTCGTGCTCACGTCCTCGATCACCGGTCCGATCACCGGCTTCCCCGGGTGGTCCCACTACGGCGCGACGAAGGCCGCCCAGCTCGGCTTCCTGCGGACCGCGGCGATCGAGCTCGCGGGCAAGGGCATCACGATCAACGCCGTGATGCCGGGCAACATCGAGACCGAGGGGCTCGCCGAGCTCGGGCCGGAGTACCGGGAGAAGATGGAGGCCTCGATCCCGCAGAAGCGGCTCGGGAGCGTCGAGGACATCGGCTTCGCGGCCCTGTTCCTGGCCACCGACGAGGCGGGCTACATCACCGGGCAGACGATCGTGGTCGACGGCGGGCAGGTCCAACCCGAGTCGCTGATGGCGCTCGAAGCCCAATAACCAACATGGAACGCTCGGCCGTCTCGCTCGGCCCGACGGCGCTCGCCGCGCGCGATCGGCTGCTTGCCGACATCGGCGCCGGGCGGCCGGGGCCGGGTGGTCGGCTGGGGGCCGAACGTGAGTTGGCCGAGCGCCTCGGGGTCGCGCGCTCGACGATCCGGGCGGCGCTCGCCGACCTCGAGCGCAGCGGCGTCATCCGCCGCAGCCGCGGTCGCCACGGCGGCATCTTCGTCGCCGAGCGCAAGGTCGAGCGGGACCTCACGAGCCTCGCGGGCCTGCCCGCCTACCTGCGCCGCCAGGGCTTCGAGTCCGACGCCCGCGTGCTCTCGACGACGACCGTCGAGGCCGACGCCGAGACCGCCGCGGCCCTCGGCCTGTCGCCCGCGGCGCTCGTGCTCGAGGTGGTTCGCGTCCGGCTCGCCGACGGCGAGCCGATCTCGCTCGAGCGCGCGCGCTTCCCGGCCGAGCGGTTCCCGGACCTGCTCGACCGCGCGCTCGCCGGGTCGCTGTACGAGCTGCTCGAGACGCACTACGGCCTCGTGCCCGGCGAGGCGGAAGAGCGCATCGAGGTGGTGGGCGCCGGCGCCGCCGAGGCGCGCCTGCTCGGGCTGCGCCGAGGCGCGCCGCTGCTCGCCGTCGCCCGCACTGCGTGGGACGCCGACGGCCGCCCGTTCGAGCGCTCGCACGACCTCTTCCGGGGCGATCGGGCACGCATTGTCGTGCGCGCCAGGTCGACGCCGGACGCGCCGACGGTCGTGGGCGCTTCCGTGCATGTGTTCGAGGGTGCGGGATAACGACGGCAAGGGCTTGCCATGCCGGGGTCGTAGATGGTTGAATTGCGAAGCTGTCGGACAACTTCGTCCGTGAGGGTCTGAGAAGAGGAGGAACGATGGCCACCACCGAACCCGACCAAAGGGTCGAGGTCCGCCGCGAGGGGACGATCGAGTCCGTCACCGCAGGGGAGTCGGGAGTCGATCGCCTGAAGCCGAATGCGGTCGGCCTGTGGGGCGTGATCTTCGTGGCGGTGACCGGCGCTGCGCCGATCTCCGCGATGCTGTTCAACGTCCCGTTCGCGACTGGATTCGGCACCGGGCTGTACACGCCGGCTGCGTTCCTCTTCGCAACGGTGATCCTCACGATCTTCTCGGTCGGCTATATCGCGATGGCGCGCAAGATCCGCTCCGCCGGCGGGTTCTACACGTTCATCTCACACGGTCTCGGTCGTGAGCTCGGGATGGCCGCCGGCATCTGCGGCGCGCTCTCGTACGCGCTGTTCGAGGTCTCGCTGCTCGGCGGGTTCGCCTACTTCGCGTCGACGAACTTCAACGACTGGTTCGGCTGGGAGATCCCGTGGGTTGCGTTTGCGCTCTTCGCGGCCGTCCTGATCAGCATCTTCTGCTACTTCGACGTCGAGCTGTCAGTGCGCGTGCTCGGCTTCGCTCTGATCGGCGAGATCATCATCCTGACCATCTTCGACCTCCTGATCTTCGGCCAGGGCGGCGGCCCGGACGGCATCCAGTTCGAGTCGCTCAACGTCTTCAAGCTGACCGATCCGGGGCCGGGTCTGGCCGCCGGGGTCGGCTTGTTCCTGGCGTTCTGGTCATGGGTCGGGTTCGAGGCCATCCCCAACTACGCGGAGGAGTCCCGCAACCCGAAGCGGATCGTCCCGCTGGCGACGATGATCTCGGTGATCGGCCTCGGCATCGGCTACATCATCACGTCGCTGGCCTTCGTCTCCGCGTTCGCGACCGACAACCTCATCACGGCGGCCCAGGATCCCGAGGGGCCGTTCTTCGTGGCTATGCGCGACTTCGGGTCCAACGGCCTGGCGACGATCATGCAGGTCCTGATCCTCACCGGCTCGTTCGCCTGCGCGATGGCGTTCCACAACGTCGCCATGCGTTACTTCTACGCGATGGGCCGCGAGGGGATCCTGCCCCGGGCGCTCGGGCGCACCCACCGCACGCACAAGTCGCCGTACATCGCGAGCCTCGTCCAGACGGTCTTCGCCGTCGCGCTCGTCCTGGCGTGGGGCATCGGCTCCGGCTTCAGCTACAGCGCCGCCTTCGACACCGCGTACGTGCGCATCTACACGATGATGGCCGTGCAGGGCGTGGTCTGGATCCTCGCGATCCAGGCGACGTGCGCGCTGGCGGTGATCCTGTGGCACCGGCGCCACAAGCACCCCGATTCCGCGTGGGTCGTCGTGGTCTGCCCGATCATCGCGATCCTCGGCCAGGTGTTCGCGATCTACCTGCTGTTCAAGAACATCGACGTCCTGGCCGGCACGATCGGCTACGTCGACCTGATCGCCCCGTTCGCCGTGATCGGCGTCGTCGGCAGCCTGGTCTACGCGCTGGTCCTCAAGCGTCGCAACCGCCCGAAGTTCGACCTCATCGGCCGGATGATCGACGAGGGCGTCACGCCGTAACGGAGTGCGCTGCGCCGGGCGGCCGTGGCCGCCCGGCGAACGTCAACTGCGCTGGGTGGGGAAGCTGGGGAGCCTTCCACGCCGCCGCGGGATCGCCGAGTGTCGAGTTCGTCGGTCTCACGCCGACAAACTCGACGCTCGCATGAATGCGGAGCCGGCGAGGCCGCCGATCCCACTCCTTAATGCCGCAGTTGACGTTCGCCGGCCGTGCCGCGGCTAGGCCGTAACGCCCGCGGCCTCGAGCGCCGCTTCCAACTGCCCGCTCAGCGGCGCGCCGTCCACGAGCACGCCGTCGAGCGCGGCCGTGCCGATCGTGAACGCCCACGCGCCGCAGGCGTCGAGCGTGCGGATGCGGTCGATCGAGTCCACCGAGCCGGCGCAGATGACGGGGAGGTCGGTCGCGCCGACGACCGCGCGGACCAGCTCCTCGACGTCGCCGTCGTAGCGGTAGGCCAGCAGGTTGATCCCGTCGACGCCGAGCGACGCGGCGCGCTGGGTGTCGGCGACGATCTCGTCGATCGAGCCGCGCAGCAGGCACGGGTGGCCGATGATCTGCCCGACGTACGGCCAGAACTTCACCCCGGTCCCGGCGAGGATCTCCTGGACCGGCTCGATCAGCGTGCCGCCGATCAGGTGGTCCGGGCGCATCTCGGCCGCCGCGCGGGCGGACTCGAGCGTCGCCTCCTCGGTCTCGGACACGACCTCGATCCAGGTCTCGTGGCCGTTCGACCGGATGTCATCCATCAGCGCCGCGAGCTCGTCCTTCGGCAGGCCCACGTCCTTGCAGCCAACGTGGCGGAGGCCGCTCCCGGCGACAGACGCGTACACGTCGCGCGCGTCCTTCAGCGTGACATCGTCGCGCGTGAGCATGAAGATGAACTCGATCATTCAGGCCTCCTCGATCTCGCCGCGCCCACGGCGGAGTTGTCAGACAACTGGTACGCTACCACCGGTCCAAACGGAGGAGGAGGGCAGGTGCGCGCAGCGATCTGGAACGGGCCGGGCAGCATGGAGATCGGCACCGCGCCGGACCCGGTGTGCCCCGAGGACGGCGTCCTCCTGCAGGTCCTGGCGTGCGGTGTCTGCGGCACCGACGTGCGCTCCTTCTACAACGGTGACCGCCGGATCGAGGCACCGTGGGTGCTCGGGCACGAGATCTCCGGCGAGGTCGTCGAGATCGGCTCGCGCGCGGAGGCCGAGGTCGAGCTCAGCGGCATCGCGCTCGGCGACGCGGTGCACTGCATCTCGACGCTCTGGTGCGGTCGCTGCCGGCTGTGCCGCGGGGGCGCCGAGAACCTCTGCCTCAACGGCGAGCTGATGGGCTTCGACCATCCCGGTGCCTACGCGGATCGCGTCGCGATCCCGAACATCGCGCTCAAGAACCTGTTCCGGATTCCCGACGGGCTGTCGCCCGCGCACGCGACGTTCGCCGACCCGCTGTCGGACGTGATCTGCGGTCACAAGGACATCGCGATCGGCCTCGACGACGCCGTCGTCGTGATCGGCGCCGGCCCGGTCGGCACCGCGCACGCCGCGCTGGCGCGGCTCCAGGGCGCCGGTCAGGTGCTGCTGCTCGAGCGCACCGCGCG
This sequence comes from uncultured Solirubrobacteraceae bacterium, assembly GCA_963792385.1. Lineage (GTDB taxonomy): Bacteria > Actinomycetota > Thermoleophilia > Solirubrobacterales > Solirubrobacteraceae > DASSUW01. Next base: position 524,789 of record CAWBVZ010000012.1, read on the forward strand.
CCGGCTGGAGCTCGCCCGCGCAATCGTCGGCGACGAGCGGATCGCGTACGTCGACACCGAGGACGAGGACGGTCAGGCAGCGGTGATGCGCGCGACCGCCGGCTTCGGCGCCGACGTCGTGATCGTCGCCTGCTCGAGCGACATCGCCCAGCAGGACGCGATGGACATGGCCGCCCCGCGCGGGCGCGTCCTGTTCTTCGGCGGCCTGCCGAAGGGCACCACCCACATCCAGTTCCCCTCGAATGTCCTGCACTACAAAGAGGTCCAGGTCCACGGCTCGTACGCCTCCCGCCACCGCGATCAGGTGGCCGCGCTCGACATGCTCGCGGCGGACGCCGGCGGCATCCGCTCGGTCGTCTCGGACATCATCGGCCTCGACGAGACGCCCGATGCCTTCCCGCGGATTCGCGCCGGGGAGGCTCTGAAGGTCGTCGTGGCGCCGTGAGCGGGACCCGCCGCTCGCTCCGCCACAGCCTCGCGCAGGAGCTGCGCACGCGCATCCTGGCGGGCGAGTGGCGGCCGGGCGACCGGATCCCGTCGGAGCCCGAGCTGGCGCGGCGCCGGACCGTGTCGCGCTCGTCGATGCGAGCGGCGATCACGATGCTCGAGGAGGACGGCGTCGTCAGCCGCAAGCACGGTTCCGGCACGTACGTCACGTACCGCCCGGCGCTGCCGCACGACCTCGGCCGCAACTTCGGCGTCTCCTCGCTGATCCGGTCGACCGGGATGCAGCCCGGCACGGTCGAGGAGAGCTCGGGCGCCGTTCCCGCTCCGGCCGCCGTCGCCGACGCGCTCGGGGTCAAGGAGGGCACGCCGGTGAGTTCGCTGCGCCGCGTGCGCACGGCCGATGGCCGGCGGGTCGTGGACGTGGCCGACTGGTGCCGGATCGAGCATCTCGCGCCCGAGGACCTGCCGGAGATCACCGAGGGGTCGATCTACGCGGCGCTCGCGGATCGCGGCCTGGCGGTCGACCACGGCGTCGCGGACCTGACGCCGCGCAACGCCGACGGCGAGCTCGCGCGCCGCCTCGACGTCCCCCGTGGAACCCTGTTGCTCACGATCGACCAGATCGATCGCACCGCCGACGGCGTCGCCGTGCTCGTCTCCCGCGAGCACTACCTTGCCGACGCGTTCACGTTCACCCTCCTGCGGCGCGGCCCCGGCGAAGAGGAGCAGTGACCGCGCCCCTCGTCGTGGGCGTCGACGTCGGTTCGCAGGGCACCTGCGCACAGGCGCTCGAGCCGGACGGGACGCTGGTCGCCACCAGCTACGAGCCGCACGCGCTCAGCTACCCGCAGGCCGGGTGGGCCGAGCAGCACCCCGACGAGTGGACGGCCGCGCTCGTCGCAACGCTGTCGCGGATCCGCGCCGCGACCCCGGGTCGCGAGATCGTCGCGCTGTCGTTCGGCTCCCAGCTCGACGGCCTCGTCGCCGCCGCCGGCGACGGGAGCCCGCTTCATCCAGCGCTGATCTGGTGCGATCGGCGCGCGGGCCAGGAGTGCGAGGAGGCGGCCGAGCGCATGGATCCGGACAGCTTCCGGGCGCTCACCGGCTGCAACCTCGATCCCGGGCACGTCGCCGCCAAGATCGCCTGGCTCGCGCGGCACGAGCCCGACGTCCACGGCTCGGCGACGGCGTTCGTACTGCCGGGCTCGTGGGTCGCCTGGCGGGCTTCGGGCACCCTCGCCGTCGATCCCTCGAACGCGTCCTCGATGGGCCTGCTCGATCCCCGCACGCGCGAATGGGCGCCCGACGCGTGCGCAGCCTTCGGCGTCGATCCCGGGTCCCTGGCGCCGGTGCAGCGGCCGGACACGGTCCTCGGCCCAATCCTCTCCTGGCTGCAGGAGGCGACGGGCCTGGACGCGCGGACGCTGGTCGTCCTCGGGGCCGGCGACGAGATGGCCGCGACGCTCGGCGCGGGCGTCGTCGAGCCGGGGACGGTCTGCGACGTCATGGGCACGGCCGAGCCGGTGTGCGCCGTGGTCGCCGAGCCGGCGCACGATCCGACCGGGGTTGTCGAGCTGCATCCGCACGCCGACCCCGAGACCTGGCTGCTGGAGAACCCCGGCTGGCTGTCCGGCGGCGCGTATCGCTGGTTCCGCGACGAGCTCGGCGGCCCGGAGGCGGCGGCCGCCGCTCAGAACGGCGCGGACGTCTACGAGCTGCTGAACGCGCTCGCGGAGTGCGCGCCGCCCGGCGCCGGAGGCGTTTCCTGGGTGCCGGCGCTGGCGGGCGCCACGGCACCGGAGTGGAACGCCCACGCACGCGCGGGCTGGTTCGGGCTGACGGCCTCGCACGGGCGCGCCCACCTCGCCCGCGCGCTGCTCGAGGGCAACGCGCTCGCGCTGCGCGACGTGATCGAGGCGATCGGTGGCGCCGGCCATCCGCCGAGCGAGGTCGTGTGCGTCGGCGGCGGGGCGAAGGGGCGGCTGCTGTGCGAGCTGCGCGCGCACGTCACCGGCCTGCCAGTCTGCCGGCCGGACGACGTCGAGACGACCGCGCGCGGCGCGGCGATGCTCGCCGCGGCGGGCGCGGGCCTGCACCGGACGGTGGCCGACGCGGCACGCGCGATGGCCGGCCCGCGCAGCGCCCACGTACACCCGGACCCAGAGCTACGCGCGGTCTACGACGACCTGCATGTCCGCCACCGCCGGCTCTACGCCGCGCTGCGACCGCTGTTCGACGGCGAGGCGGCGTAGGAGATGCCCGACGGCGTACTCGACGCCGCGGCCCGGCGCCAGGCGCTCGAGGCCGCATCCGCCGGGGAGCTCGACCTCCTCGTCATCGGCGGGGGGATCACCGGCGCGGGCGCAGCGCTCGACGCGGCCACGCGCGGCCTGCGCGTCGCGCTCGTCGAGGCGCGCGACCTGGCGGCCGGGACCTCAAGCGCGTCGAGCAAGCTGATCCACGGCGGCCTGCGCTACCTCGAGATGGGCGACATCGGGCTCGTCCGCGAGGCGCTGCGCGAGCGCGAGCTGCTGCTCACGCGGATCGCTCCCCACCTCGTCGCGCCGGTGCCGTTCCTGTGGCCGCTGCGCGGCCGCGGCTGGGAGCGCGCCTACCTCGGCGCGGGGCTCGTGCTCTACGACAGCATCGGCGGGGCGCGGTCGGTGCCGCGCCACCGGCACCTGAGCCGGAGCGGCGCGCTGGCCGTCGCCCCGGCGCTGCGCCGCGACGCGCTCGTCGGAGCCGTGCAGTTCCACGACGCGTCGGAGGACGACGCCCGCATGGTCGCCGCCGTCGCGCGCACGGCCGTCGCCCACGGCGCCCACATCGCCACGCGCGTGCGGGTCACCGGCTTCCGGCGGCCCGGTGAGGTCGAGGCGGTCGACGACGAGAGCGGCGAGACCCTCGTGCTGCGCGCCCGCCACGTCGCCTCCGCCGCCGGCGTGTGGACCGACCAGATCCGCGAGCTCGCCGGCGGCACCTCCTCCCGCCGGATGGTCCCGTCCAAGGGCATCCACCTCTTCGTCGCCGCGGACCGCATCCGGATGGAGACGGGGGTGCTCGCGCGCACCGAGAAGAGCGTGCTGTTCATCATCCCGTGGGAGGGCGGCTGGCTGATCGGCGACACCGACACGCCGTGGCGGCACGCCGTCGACGAGCCCGTCGCGACCGGCGCCGACGTCGACTACCTGCTCGCCAAGGCGAACGCGCTGCTGGCCGACCCGCTCGGCCGCGACGATGTCCACGGGGTGATCGTGGGCCTGCGCCCGCTCGTCGCCGAGGCGGCGCGTCACGACACGACGCGGATCAGCCGCCAGCACGTCGTCGAGACGCCGGCGCCCGGCCTGACGACGATCGCGGGCGGCAAGTACACGACCTATCGCGTGATGGCCGCCGACCTCGTCGATGCGGCCGCGCGCGGGCTGACGACCGCGCCGAGCGTGACCCGCGACGTCCCGCTCCTGGGCGCGGCCGGCCTCACGCGCGCACACGCGAGCCGCGAGACGCTCGCCGCCCGCGCCGGAGTGGAGGCCACGACCATCGATGCGCTGGTGCGCCGCTATGGAGACCGCGTCGAGGAGCTCGTCCGGTTGATCGAGGCGCAGCCGGCGCTCGCGCGACCGCTCGCGGGCGGGGGCGAACGCCTGTGTGCGGAGGTCGTGCACGCCTGTACGCACGAGGGCGCGCTGCACCTCGACGACGTCCTCGAGCGCCGCACGCGCATCGCCCTCACCGCGCCCGACCGTGGGCTCGCCGCGGCCGACCCCGCCGCGGCGCTGATGGCCGGGGCGCTCGGCTGGACCACCGACCGCGCCCGCGTCGAGGCGGACGCCTGGCGCGAGCGCGTCGCCGCGCAGCACGCCGGCGAGGCGGAGCCGGACGACGAACGGGCACTCGCCGCGTACCGGGCGGCGCTCGCCGAGCGCCGCGACGCCGCGGTACCGCGGTGACCGAGCTCGTCCTCGGGCTCGACCAGGGCACGTCGAGCACGCGCTGCGTGGTGCTGGACGGCGACCTCCGCGAGCGCGGCTCCGCGTCGGTCGCCGTTGCCTCGGCGTTCCCCGGACCGGGGCTGGTCGAGCAGGACCCGGAGGCGATCGCTGAGTCGGCGGAGCGCGTGATCGCCGGTGCGCTCGCCGACGCGGGCGCCGGGCCGGGCGACGTGGCGGCGCTCGGCATCGCGAACCAGACGGAGACGTTCGTGATCTGGGATCGGGCGAGCGGGCGAGCCATCCACCCGGCGATCGTCTGGCAGGACCGCCGCACGGACGGTGCCTGCGCCGACCTGCGGGCACGCGGTCACGAGCCGCTCGTCCGCGAGCGCACGGGACTGGAGCTCGACGCGACGTTCCCGGCGACGAAGCTCGGCTGGGTCCTCGATCACGTCGACGGCGCCCGCGCCGCGGCCGAGGACGGCCGCCTCGCCTACGGCGACGTGGCGGCCTGGCTCCTGCACCGCCTCGCCGAGGTCCACGTGACCGACGCCGGCAACGCGGGCCGCTCGCTGCTGTGCCCGCTCGGCGGGCTGGACTGGGACGCCGAGCTGCTCGAGCTGTTCGGGGTGCCGCGGCCACTGTTGCCGCCGGTCGTCGACTCGGACGCGATCGACGCCACGATCGCCGGCATCCCCGTGCGCGCCGCGGCGGGCGATCAGCAGGCGTCGCTGTTCGGCCTGCGCTGCTGGACGGCGGGAACCGCGAAAGTGACGCTCGGGACGGGCGCGTTCGTGCTCGCCCACGCGGGCCAGGCCGCGCCGGCCCCACCGGGCGGGATCCTCGCGTCATGCGCGTGGCGGCGCGCGGGCGCGACCAGCTACGCGCTCGAGGGCTTCATCCCGACCGCCGGCGCGGCGGTCGACTGGTTCGCCCGCATCGGTGCGCTGCCTGCGGGGCCCGAGCTCGACGCGCTGCTCGGCAGCGCCGAGGACCTGGGCGTGGTCTGCGTGCCGGCCCTGCAGGGCTTCGGCTCGCCGCACTGGGACGCGGGCGTCCGCGGCGCGGTGCTCGGGCTCAGCCTCGGCACCACGCGCGCCGACCTCGCCCGCGCCGTGGTCGACGGCATCCTGCACCAGGTCGCCGACGCGGTCGACGCGATCGGGGCGACGGTGGCGCTCGACACGCTGCGGATCGACGGCGGCCTCTCCCGCTCGGACTGGATCGCCCAGCGGCTCGCCGACGTCGCCGGCGTCCGCGTGCAGCGCACCGCCCGCCACGATTCGACCGCGCTCGGCGCCGCGACCCTGGCCGGCCTCGCCGCCGGCCTGTGGCCCGACCTCGACGCGCTCCCCGAGATCGCGCTCGACCTCGTCGCCGAACCGGCGCTCCCGCCCGCCGACCGTGCGCAGGAGCGCGAGCGCTGGGCGGCGGCGTGCGCGCTCGTCGCGAGCTGGCGCTGACGCGACGCAGCTTGACCCGAGCGGGAGAGCGGGCGTAGCCTTGGCGGACGCGCAATGTCACCGGTGCTTGAGCAGATCAGACGGCCCGTGACCGCGACTCCCGCTCGGCAGGCGGCGATCGCGCCCCGGCGCTGCGCGTGCGGCGGCACCGTAGGCCGCGACGGCGAGTGCGCGGCGTGCCGAGCGAAACGCCAGGCGCGGCAAGGCGGCACGCGCGAGGCGCCGTCCGGCTGGTCCTATGGCAGCGTTGCGGTGAGCCGCGAGGCGCCGGAGGAGGACCAGGCCCCGCACATGATCGACGGCGTGCTGACGACGCAGGCGCTCGCCTGCTACCACACCGGTGCCGAGTCGGTCTGCAATCCCTCGACCGGCAACTACGACATCACCGGCAACAGCAACACGTGCTGTACGAAGGACTGCTCGCAGAAGCACGAGGAGCGCCACGTCTCCGATATCGGCCCGTGCTGCGCCAAGCTCGCCGCAGCGATCAAGGCCGGGGGCGACAAGGGAGCGCTGATCACGAAGTACAACACGTGGATGGATGGCGGCGCGCTGGCCTGGACGGAATGCAACGCCTACCAGGTGTCGATCGACTGCGCGGCCGGTCTTAAGAAGTCGAACACGTGCGACACCACGAAGAGCACGTGTTGCGACGAGATCGCCGACTACGAGAAGAACGTGACGGCGCAGAAGGCGTCGTACTGCAAGAAGGCGCCGGCCAAGCTCCCGGATTGTCCTTTCTGACCCGTCCGCAGGGATGACCGCCGCCGAAGCGCGCGCGGCGGCCGACGAGGTCGCGCGGCGCGTGCTTGCCGCCGAGACCGCATTCGACCTGCGACTCGAGGACTACGAGGTAGAGGTGGCCCAAGCGGGCGATGGCGACGCGCCGGTGTGGGACGTGCGGTACCTCCACGCCAACCCGGAGGTGCCGTTCGTCAAGCCGACCGGTCACCCGATGCACTTCATGGTCCGGGTCGGTCCGAGCGTCGATCAGATCGACGTCGTGCCCGGCGAATAGCCGAGCGTCACCGCAGCGTCACCGCGCGCGTACCGAGCTCATCAGGATCTCCATCCGGCCGGAGGGCCTGAGCCCCACACGGTCGGCCAGCAGCGTGCGGAAGATCTCGTAGTGCCGGAGCGCCTCGACGGCGTTGCCCTCCGCGAGATAGGCGTTGATCACGGCGCGGTGGGCCGTCTCGCGCAGCGGCTCGCACGCGACGGCGGCCAGGCCGGCGTCGGCGGCGTGTGCGTAGCGCCCGCCGGCGGTCAGCGCGCGCGACAGCGATTCGAGCGCGTGCAGGCGCAGTTGGCGGAAGCGCTCGCGCTCGATCAGCAACCAGTCGTCGTACCAGTCCGGCAGCAGGTCGCCGGTGCGGCTGAGCAGGTCGAGATCCTCCTGGCAGTGCTCGTCGGGGTGCTCGATCAGCGCCCGCGCCCGCTCGCTGGCGGCCCGCAGATCGACGGCGACGGATCGCGAGAGCGCGACGCTGGTGGCGTCGCTGTGGACGAGGCCGGGGACCGCGCGGCTGAGCCGCCACAGCGCCGTCCGCAGCGAGGCGCCTGCGCGTTCGTCATCGGCGCCGATCCAGAGCGTGCCGGCGACGAACACGCGGTGCACCGAGCGCTCTTGGAGCGCGAGGAACGCGACGAGCCGCTGTGACATCAGCGGCAGCTCGAGCGGCTCGCCGCCGCTGCGCAACGAGAAGCCACGCAGCAGGCCGAGTCGCAGGGCCCCGTTTCGCGGGATGGCCCGGCGTCGATGCCCGTTCCGCAAGCCCGACAACGTGCCTCCTGGCCAGTCAAGCGATAGTTCCGAAGCCGTCCAGCCGACGCTACCAGGACAGCCGTGCGCGATCTAGTGACGGCGCGGTGACGCCGCGGTGATCTAAGGCGCAGAGAGTCCGAGCCGCAGGTGACCGCCCCACGCGAGGAGGCTCAGTGCCCGCCGAGCTCACATACCCCGGCGTCTACATCGAGGAGTTGCCGAGCGGCGTCCGGCCGATCGTCGGCGTCAGCACGTCCACCACCGCCTTCGTCGGGCGCGCCCGCAAGGGACCCGTCGACGAGGCGGTGCTGATCCACAGCTTCCCCGAGTACGCGCGCATCTTCGGCGGGCTGTGGGTGGACAGCCGGATGAGCTTCGCCGTCCGCCAGTACTTCCAGAACGGCGGGAGCGAGGCCGTGATCGTGCGCGTCACGCGTGGCGCCGCGACGCGCGCCGCGACATCGGCGAAGAGCTTCTCCGGCCCGGGCGGCGCGCTGCACATCGCCGCGTCGAGCCCGGGGCTGTGGGGCGATTCCGTGTCCGTCGCGATCGACCACCTGACGGCCGATCCGGCGACGCTGTTCAACATCACCGCCGTCGACGCCGACGCCGAGAACGGGTCGACCGAGACGCTGCGCAACCTGTCGGTCGACCCGGCTGCGCCGTCGTTCGTGTCGACGGTCCTGCGCCAGCGCTCGCGGCTGGTGCGGGTCGAGGACGGCACGACCGTCCCGACACAGACGCCTGCCGACTCAGCAGCGACCAACCTCACCGGCGGCGCTGACGGCGGCGACATCCGCGACGCCGACGTGATGCCGACGTCGGGCCGCAAGGGCGTCCGCGCGCTCGACGCCGTCGACATCTTCAACCTGCTGTGCCTGCCGCCGCTGACGGCGACGACCGACGTCAGTCCGGCGACGTTCCGCGACGCGGCGAGCTACCTCGGCGAGACCAAGCGGCGCGCGATGCTGATCGTCGACCCGCCGGCCACCGTCGTCGACCCGGCCGGTGCGCAGAGCTTCCTGGCGACGCTGACGCTGCAGGATGAGAACGCCGCGCTGTTCTTCCCGCGGCTGCTCGCCGCGAACCCGCTGCGCGACAACCTGATCGAGGAGTTCGCGCCGTGCGGCGCGGTCGCGGGCGTGATCGCGCGCACCGACGCCGCGCGCGGCGTGTGGAAGGCGCCGGCGGGCACCGAGGCCAGCGCTCAACGGCGTGCAGCGGGCTCGAGCGTACACGCTGACCGACGACGAGAACGGCGAGCTGAACCCGCTCGGCGATCAACTGCCTGCGCACGTTCCCGGCTGATCGGCACGGTGGTCTGGGGCGCGCGCACGCTGCGCGGCGCCGACGCGCTCGCCGACCGAGTGGAAGTACATCCCGGTGCGGCGCGCTCGCGCTGTTCATCGAGGAGAGCCTCTACCGCGGCACGCAAGTGGGTGGTGTTCGAGCCCAACGACGAGCCGCTGTGGGCGCAGATCCGGCTCAACGTCGGCGCGTTCATGCACGAACCTGTTCCGCCAGGGCGCCTTCCAGGGCACGACGCCGCGCGAGGCCTACTTCGTCAAGTGCGACAAGGAGACCACCACGCAGGACGACATCAACCGCGGCATCGTGAACATCGTGGTCGGCTTCGCGCCGCTGAAGCCGGCCGAGTTCGTCGTCATCAAGATCCAGCAGATCGCCGGCCAGGTCGCGTCCTGAGGAGGGGACGACGATGGCTCAGTTCACCGTCAACGCCAGCGCTTCGACCCGTACAAGAACTTCAAGTTCCGGGTGAAGTGGGACGGCCGCTACGTCGCCGGCGTCAGCAAGGTCGGCGCGCTCAAGCGCACCACCGAGGTGGTCAAGCACCGCGAGGGCGGCGACCCGAGCACCAGCCGCAAGTCGCCCGGCCGCACCGAGTACGAGGCGATCACGCTCGAGCGCGGCGTCACCCACGACACCGAGTTCGAGCAGTGGGCGAACAAGGTCTGGAACTTCGGCTCCGGCCTCGGCGCCGAGGTCTCGCTGCAAGGACTTCCGCAAGGACATCATCATCGAGGTCTACAACGAGGCCGGCCAGCTGGCGCTCGCCTACAAGGTCTACCGCTGCTGGGTCTCCGAGTACCAGGCGCTGCCCGAGCTCGACGCCAACGCCAACGCGGTCGCGATCCAGACGATCAAGCTCGAGAACGAGGGCTGGGAGCGCGACTACGAGGTCGCCGAGCCCAGCCGAGCCGAGCTTCACCGAACCCGCTGCGTAGCGCGCCGTGCACGAGCTGTCCGCCGCCGACGTGCTGGCCGTGTGGGAGCGCGGCCGCACGGCGCTCGCTGCCCGCGCGGGCGCTCGACCTGCTCGCGGCGGCCAGGCGACGACTCGGAGCCGGAGCGGACTGCCGGCCGGCGAGCGCGAGCGCGGCTGCTGGAGCTGCGCGAGCGCAGCTTCGGGCCGGAGCTCGAGGCGACGGCCACGTGCCCGGCGTGCGGCGAGCGGCTCGACGTCGAGCTCGCCGTCGGCGACCTCGCGGTCGCGGGCGGCGGCGAGGGCGAGCCGCTGGCGCTGACGACTGGCGAACGGACGCTGCGGTTCCGGACGCCGACCGCGGATGACCTCGTCGTCGTCGCGACGGTCGCGGATGTCGAAGCCGGCCGTGCGCTGCTGCTCGAGCGCTGCATGCTCGATCCGCCGGCCGCCGAGCTGGCTGCCGGCGAGGTCGCGGCGATCGCCGAGCGGATGGCGGAGGCGGACCCCGGCGCATGGCGCGAACTGGCGCTCGCCTGTCCGGACTGCGGCCACGAGTGGACAGCGCCGTTCGACATCGTCTCGTTCCTGTGCGCGGAGATCGACGCGTGCGCGCTGCGGCTCGTCCGTGAGGTCGACGCGCTCGCGCGCGCGTACGGCTGGCGCGAGGGCGACGTGCTCGCGCTCAGCGCGGCGCGCCGGGCGGCCTACCTGGAGCTCGCCGGCGCATGACCGACCTGCTGCGCGACCTCGCCGCCCGGACGCTCGGCGTGGGCAACGTGATCCGACCGCGGCTGCCCGCGACGTTCGAGCCCGACGCCCCGGCGCCGCGCGCGACACCACCGGTACCGCACGAGCAGGACGAGCCTCCCCGAGCGGCGCCGCTGCGCGCGGTGCCCCGGCCGGAGCCACCCCGCGCGGTCGCGCCCCCGACGCCCGCCCGCCCGCCCGCTGCTCGCACGCCGGGCGCCGTGCGGGGCCCGGACGAGCGCGCGGAGCCGGACCCGGGCCGCCGCCCGCCGGCGGATGCCCGTGATGTTGCGCGTGCGAGCGCGCGCGAGCCTGCTCCGCGGGCGCCGGACAATGCGGGCGAGCCAACGCTCGCCACCTCATCGCCGCCGCCGCTCACGCCGGCGGCGCTCACGCCCGCCGCGAGCGCGCTGCTGGCCGCGTCTCGGCAGGCCTCCAAGACGACGGCGCCGCGCGACCCTCACCCAGGGACGACGGTGGCGACGGCCGCGACCGCGCGCTCGTCGGTCACCGCCGCTCCGCTGCCGATCCCGCCGGCGGTACGCGCGCGCACGGCCGTCGCGCGCGAGCGGCCCGGCCGACCGCTCCCGTCGCCTCGGGACCGCAAGCCGGCGTCGCCGCCCGCCGCCGAGCCGCCGGTCGTCCACGTGCACGTCGGCCGCATCGAGGTGCGCTCTCCGGCGCGGCCCACACCGCCCGCCGAGCCGCGACCGCGCGAGCCACGGATGTCGCTCGACGACTACCTCGAAGGGCGGCGGCCACGGTGAGCAACGCGCTCGCGATCGCCACCACCACGGTCGTCCTCGCCGACACCGTCCAGTCCGGCCTCGGCGCGGTCAGCGGCGCCAAGGTCACGACCGTGCGCCCGGACGAGAAGGAGAACGGCGCGCCCGCGCCGGAGGCGAACGTCTTCCTCTACCAGGTCACCCCGAACGTGGCCCTGCGCAACGCCGACCTGCCGACGCGCACCACCAACGGGAACCTCCGGCGGCGGCCGCAGGTCGCGCTCGACCTCCACTACCTCGTCTCGTTCTACGGCGACGACACGACGCTCGAGCCGCAGCGCCTGGCGGGCGGCGTGGTGAGCGCGCTCCACGCCCGCCCGCAGGTCACACGCACCGCGATCGAGGCGATCGTCGCTGCGGCGGGCGGCGCGGACGCGGCCGATCCACGCGCGTACCTGGGGGAGACCGACCTCGCCGAGCAGGTCGAGCACGTGACCTTCACGCCGCTTCCGCTGAACCTCGAGGAGCTCTCCCGGATGTGGGCGACGCTGTTCCGCGTCCCGTACGTCCTCTCGGTCGCCTATCAGGCGAGCGTGATCCTGATCGAGGCCCCGCTGACCGCGGCGCCGGCGCTGCCCGTGCGGCTCCACGACATCGCCGTCGTGCCGCTCGCCCGCCCGGTGGTCGAGCGAGTGGTGGCCGATGACGATCCCGACGCGCCGGTGACGACCGGCGCCACGCTCGTGCTGCGCGGTCAGCGCCTGCGCGGTGACGTGACCCAGCTTCGCGTCGGCGACACGCTCGTCACGCCCGACCCGGCCGATCTCGGCGACACCGAGATCCGCGCCGTGCTCGGGCCGCCGCTGTTCGCGGCCGGCACGCTGCGGGCCGGCGTCCAGGGCGCACAGGTCGTGCACCTGCTCGAGCTCGGTCAGCCGCCGACGCCGCACCGCGGCTTCGAGTCAAACGTCGTGCCGTTCGTCCTGCGGCCGAAGCTGACGAGCGCGACCTTGGCCGGCGACACGGTGACGATCGTGGCCGACCCGCCGATCAGTGCCCGCCAGCGCGTCGTCCTGCTGCTGGACGAGCTCGGCGGCGAGCACGCCTACGCCTTCCCGGCACCGCTGCGCGCCGACGACGCCGACCCGGTTCAGGTCCCGCTCGCGGGCGCCGCGCCGGGCACGTACCTCGTTCGCATCCAGGTCGCCGGCGCCGAGAGCCTGCTCGAGCCGGACTTCGCGCACCCGACCCTGACGGTCCCATGACGCCCGAGCCCTGGCGCGAGCGCAACCAGCGGCTGCTGATCGCCGAGGTGGCGCGCGTACGAGCGCTGCTCGAGGCGCCCGGTGGCGACCCGCCGCCGCCGGTGCCCGAGCGTGCGCCGGCGCTGGCGGCCGTCTGCGAGGCGTTCGAGCTGTCGCCGTTCGAGCGCGACGTGCTCGTGATGTGCGCGGGCGTGGAGCTGGACGGCGCGTTCGCCGCCGCGATCGAACGGCCGACGTTCGCGCTCGCGCTCGCGGCGCTGCCGGACGCGCATTGGAGCGCGCTCACCCCGAGCGCGCCGCTGCGCGGCTGGCGGCTGGTGGCGATCACGGCGGGCGAGCCGATCGTCTCGGCGCCCTTGCGGATCGACGAGGCGGTGCTGCACTACCTCGCCGGCGCGCCGTCGCTCGACGAGCGCCTGCACGCGCTGGTCGAGGCGATCGCGCCGAACGATCCGCTCCCGGAGTCCCAGCAGGTGGTCGCGACGCTGCTGGCCGAGCGCTGGTCGCTGCCCGCCGGCCCGAAGCCGCCGCTCGTACACCTGGAGGGGCCCGACGCGGCGGCACGGCGTGCCGTCGCCACGGCTGCCGCGGCGGCGTGCGGAATGCCGCTGACGGCGCTGCGCGGCGGCGACGTGCCGGCGGCGCCCGTCGAGCGCGAGGACCTCGCGCGGCTGTGGGAACGGCACGCGCTGCTCGGAGGCGGCGCGCTGCTGGTCGAGTGCAACGACGTCGAGGGCGCCGACCAGGCGCACGCCGCGCAGGCGTTCGCGCAGCGCGTGCGCAGCCCGGTCGCGCTCAGCGGCTGCGACGCGCCACCGGCCTCGATGCCGCTGATGCGGCTCACGGTCGAGCGACCGCGCGTGGACGAGCAGGAGGCACTGTGGCGCGAGGTGCTCGGCGGGGCGGCTCACAACGGTGCGCTCACGCGCGTGCTCGGGCAGTTCGACCTCGCGACCGACGAGATCCGCGCTGCCGGCGTCGACGCGCAGGCCCGCATGGCCGGCGGTCTCGGCGCCGCCGACGCACTGTGGGACGCCTGCCGCGCCCAAGCGCGGCCGCGCCTGAACGACCTCGCGCAGCGGATCGAGCCGACCGCCGGCCCGGACGACCTCGTCGTGCCCGAACGCGAGCGCCGCACGCTGACGGAGCTGGTCCTGCACGTGCGCCACCAGCGGCTCGTCAACGAGCAATGGGGCTTCGCGGCCAAGAGCCGCCGCGGGCTCGGCATCAGCGCGCTGTTCGCCGGCCCGAGCGGCACCGGCAAGACGATGGCGGCCGAGGTGATCGCGCGCGAGCTGCGGCTCGACCTGTACCGGATCGACCTGTCGGCGGTCGTCACGAAGTACATCGGCGAGACCGAGAAGAACCTCCGGCGCGTGTTCGACGCCGCCGAGCAGGGCGGCGCGATCCTGCTGTTCGACGAGGCGGACGCGCTGTTCGGCAAGCGCAGCGAGGTCAAGGACAGCCACGACCGCTACGCGAACATCGAGGTCGGCTACCTGCTGCAGCGGATGGAGGCCTACCGCGGCCTGGCGATCCTGACGACGAACCTCAAGAGCGCGCTCGACCCCGCGTTCATGCGCCGGATCCGGTTCGTCGTGCACTTCGCGCGGCCCGACGCAGCCGCCCGGCGCGCGATCTGGCACCGCATCTTCCCCGACCAGACGCCCGTCGAGGGACTCGATGTCGACGCGCTCGGACGCCTCGACGCGACCGGCGGCACAATCCGGAATATCGCGCTGCGGGCCGCCTTCCTGGCCGCCGACGCCGGCACGCCCGTCGCGATGCCCCACCTCGCGCAGGCTGCCCGCGGCGAGTACGCGAAGCTCGAGCGGCCGCCGACCGAGGCCGAGATCGGAGGCTGGGGATGACAGCGCGGCGGATCGACGTCAGCGTCGAGACGGTCGTCATCGACGACGGGGCGCACGGGCGCCGCGAGGACGTCGCGGCGGAGATCCAGCGCGCGCTCGAGCGGCGGCTCGCGCAGCCCGAGGTCCGCCCGAAGGACACGTACGCCGACCGCATCGCGGCCGCGCTCGTGCGGAGGATCGGGCCATGAGCTCGTTCCCCGGCTCCCCGCGGCTGCTGAAGGGCGCGATCATCGGCGTCGATCCGCTCAACCCGCTCGCCAGCCTCGTGGTGTTCCAATACAACCCCGAGTCGCTCGAGCGGTCGATCAGGCCGCGGATCGCGGGGGAAGGTGGCGACCGCGGCGAGGTGCTGCGGCTGGCCGGCCCGCCGCGCGAGACGATCTCCGTCGAGATCGAGCTGGACGCCGCCGATGGTCTCGAGACGGGCGACGCGGTGACGGTCGCCGCCGGCGTCGCGCCGGCGCTGGCCGCGCTCGAGATGCTCGTGCACCCCAAGAGCGCGCTCTCGATCGCCAACGAGGTGCTGGCCGCGGTCGGGGTGATCGAGGTGATCCCGCCCGAGGCGCCGCTGACCCTGTTCGTGTGGGGCCCCAAGCGCGTGCTGCCGGTGAAGCTGAACGAGTTCACGATCACCGAGCAGGCGTTCGACCCGGCGCTGAACCCGATCCTCGCAAAGGTCCGGCTGTCGCTCGGCGTCCTGACCTACGCGGACGTCGGGCTGGCGAGCGCCGGTGGGGCGCTGTCGCTCGCGAACCAGGTCGTCAAGGAGGCGATGGCGACGATCGCCGGAGCACAGGCGGTGACCGGTGTTTGAGCCGACCAGCCGCTACTTCGCGCTCGAGACGGCCGAGCTCGAGCTGCCCGAGGGCCGCGTCGTGCGCTACGTCAGGCGCCGCTTCATCCCGTCCGCGGCGGCTGCGACCGACCTCGCGTCCCACGCCGTCAGGCAGGGCGAGCGGCTCGACCACCTCGCGACCCGCTACCTCGGCGACCCGACGCAGTTCTGGCGCATCTGCGACGCCAACGGCGCGCTGCGGCCGGCCGAGCTGACCGAGGAACCGGGTCGCCGCGTGGACGTGCCGCTGCCGGGAGGGCTGTGATGGTCGGCGCGCTCGGTGTCCGCCTCGTGCTGCTCGTCGGCAAGACGATCCCGCTGCCCGCGCCGGCGGCGCTCACGACCGCGCTGCGGAACGTGACCGTCACCACCAGCGACCGCACCGGTGACGGGTTCCAGATCCGGTTCACCGTTGGCCGCGACGCGGTCGTCGACTCGAGCCTCGTGGCCACCGGCATCGTCGACCCGCTCACGCGCGTGGTGATCGGCGTCCTCTTCGGGGCCGTGCCGGACGTGCTGATCGACGGCGTCGTCACGAACCACGAGCTGTCGGCGGGGGACGAACCCGGCACGTCGACCCTGACCGTGACCGGCAGCGACCTGAGCAAGCTGTTCTCGCTCGACGAGCGCAACGAGCAGTACCCGAACCAGCCGGACTTCGTGATCGCCGCGCAGGTGATGGCCCGCTATGCGACCTACGGCATCGTCCCCGCGCCCGCACCGACCACCGATTTCCCGATCCAGATCGACCGGATCCCGCGCCAGCAGGAGAACGACTTCGACTTCCTCACGCGGATCGCCCGGCGCAACGGCTTCGTGTTCTACGTCGAGCCGGTCACGCTCGGCGTCTCGACCGCCTACCTGGGCCCGGAGAACCGGATCGGGCTGCCGCAGCCGGCGATCACGATCGGAATGGGCGCGAGCACGAACGCGCACGGCGTCAGCTTCAGCTACGACGGGCTGGCGCCGGTCGGCGTCAAAGGGAGCTTCGTCGAGCCGTTCACGAAGATCAGCATTCCGCTCCCGGCGTTGCCGCCGCTGAAGGTCCCGCCGCTCGCGCTCAAGCCGGCGCCTGCGTATCGCACGGTCCTCACGCGTGACACCGCGCAGCGCAACCCGGTGCAGGCAGCGCTCGCCGGGCTGGCGCAGGCCACCAATGCGCCCGATGCGATCACCGGCCGCGGCACGCTCGACACCGCGCGCTACGGCCACGCGCTGCGCGCGCGGCGGCTGGTCGGCGTCCGTGGCGCCGGCCTGTCGTACGACGGCCTGTACATGGTCCACGGCGTCACCCACACGATCGAACGCGGCAAGTACAGCCAGGCGTTCCAGATCAGCCGCGAGGGCACCGTCTCGACGACGCCGGTGGTGATCCCGTGAACGGCCAGTTCCTCGGCAAGTACCGCGGTGTCGTCACGGACAACAACGACGTGCTTCGGCTCGGCCGCGTGCGCGCCCGGGTGCCGGACGTGACCGGCGACGACGAGAGTGGCTGGGCGACGCCGTGCGCGCCGTTCGGCGGCTCCAACACCGGCTTCTTCGCGGTGCCGAAGGTCGGCGCCGGCGTGTGGATCGAGTTCGAGCACGGCGACCCCGACTACCCGATCTACGTCGGCAGCTGGTGGGGAGGGCAGACCGAGATCCCGCCGCCGCTACTGATCCCGGCGCCGTTCATGAAGGTGATGGTGCGCACCGAGGGCGGCCACTCGATCCTGCTCGACGACACGCCGGGCATCGGCGGGATCACGCTCGAGACCGCGCAGGGCGCGAAGATCGCCGTGACCGCGATCGGGATCGAGATCTCCAACGGCATGGGCGCCGCGATCAAGCTCACGGGGCCGCAGGTGTCGGTCAACAACGGCGCGCTGGACGTGATCTGAGTGCCCGGCTTCCTCCTCCACGCCGGCGCCACCGTGCTCTGCGCGCACGGCGGCCAGGCGCTGCCGACCGCGCCAAGCCCGCGCGTGCTGGTGTCGGGCCAGCCCGTGACGACCCAGGCGGCGCCCTACACGGTGGCCGGCTGCGCGTTCGTCCCACCCGGCGGCAACGGCCCGTGCGTGACCGCGCAGTGGGTCGTCGGCGCGGTGCGCGTGCTGGCGGGTGGGCAGCCGGTGCTGCTGCAGTCGAGCGTCGCCGTCTGCGCGCCGACGGGCACGCCGCTGAACGTCGTCGTCACCCAGACGCGCGTGACCGGGACCTGACGATGCAGCTCGACTTCCCGTACCGGATCGACGCGCGCGGGCGCACCGCCGAGACGGACGACGACGCGCACATTCGCGACCTGATCGAGCAGGTGCTGTTCACCGCGCCGGGCGAGCGCGTCAATCGCCCGACGTTCGGCAGCGGACTGCTCGCGCTCGTGTTCGAGCCCGGTGGCGAGGCGCTCGCCGCGGCGACCGAGCACGCCGTGCAGGGATCGCTCCAGCTCTGGCTCGGCGAGCTGATCGTGCTCGAAGGCGTCGACGTCACGAGCGAGGAGGCGCGGCTCGAGGTCACCGTGCGGTACGTGGTCCGGCGCACGCAGGAGCGGCGGACGACCACGCTCAGCCGGGAGCCCGCCGCATGAGCCAGGAGCTCGCCTACACATGCTGCGACGACCGCCGGCGCGCGGCATTGCGCGAGCCGGGCGCGACGCTGAACGGCATCGATTTCCTCGAGGTGCGGCCCGAGCAGACGACGCTGCGTGTGCACTTCGTCCGGCCGCCGTCGGGGCTCGCGGTCGCGCCTTCCAACGTGAGCGTGACGGGCGGGGAGCGGATCCGCGATGTCGCGATCGACTCGGCCACGTTCGACGGCGACGTCCTCGAAGTGCACGTCAGCCGGCCGGGGGACTTCTCGCGCTACACGCTGCGTCTTCAGAAGCCCGATGGAGCGGCGCTCGACGGCCTCGACCCGATGCTGTCCGCGGTCGAGTTCTCGTTCAAGGTCGAGTGCCCGAGCGTGTTCGACTGCAAGCCGGTCTGCGCGTGCGCGCCGGAGCCGCGCGTCGACCCCGCGATCGACTATCTCGCGAAGGACTACGAGAGCTTCCGGCGGCTGATGCTGGACCGGATGGCGCTCGTCGCGCCCGAATGGAAGGAGCGCAACCCGGCCGACCTCGGCGTCGCGCTCGTCGAGCTGCTGGCGTACATGGCGGACGAGCTGAGCTACGAGCAGGACGCCGTCGCGACCGAGGCGTACCTCGGCACGGCGCGGCGTCGAGTCTCCGTCCGCCGCCACGCGACGCTGCTCGACTATCCGATGCACGACGGCTGGAACGCTCGCGTGTTCGTCCATCTCGTGGCCCAGGGATCCGGGGCGGTCACGATCCCGGCGCGGACGCGGCTGCTGACCGAGCTCGACGGCCTCGAGGCCGTGATCGGGACCGCCGCGTACGAGGAGTCGCTCGGCCGCCGGCCCGGAGGTGTTCGAGACGATGCACGCGGTCACGATCCGCCCCGAGCACGACGAGATCGCGCTCTACGCCTGGGGCGAGCGCGAGTGCTGCCTGCCGCAGGGCGCGACGCGCGCGACGCTGGCGGGCCACCTGCCGGATCTACGCAGGGGCGATCTCGTGCTGTTCGAGGAGGTGATCGGCCCCGGCACCGGCGAGCCGGCCGACGCCGACCCTGCCCGTCGCCACGTCGTCCGGCTGACGGCGGACGCGGCGCTCGTCGACGACCCGGTGTTCGCGCAACCGGCGAGCGAGGTGCAGTGGGGTGTCGACGACGCGCTGCCGTTCCCGCTGTGCATCTCGGCCCGCACGGACTCCGATCACGGCCGCCGGTACGTCGAGGGCATCAGCGTCGCGCGCGGCAACATCGTGCTCGCCGACCACGGCCGCACCGTCCCGGACGAGGAGCCGCTCGGCTCCCCGCTGCCGCCCAGGCGCGTCCCGCTCCGCGACGCGTGCGACCGCTGCGGCGGCGCCGCGGTGGCGACCGTGCCGGCGCGGTTTGCGCCCGCGCTCGCCGGCGCGCCGCTCACGCACGCGGCGCGGGTGACACGCACGGTCGTCGTGGACGGCCGCCGCCAGCGGCTGTTCTTCGACCCGGACGCGTCTGCCGCTGCGGCGACGCGGCCCGACCCCGCTCGCGTGCTGCCCGTGGTGACGGTGCTCGACGGCAGCGGCCGCCACTGGCTGCCGCAGCGCGACCTGCTCTCCAGCGACGAATTCGCGCTCGAGTTCGTCGCCGAGGCCGACGACGACGGCCGCGCGACGCTGCGCTTCGGCGACGGCGAGCACGGCGCGCGCCCGGCGCCCGGCTCCGACCTCGCCGCGACGTACCGGTCGGCAACGGCGCGCGCGGGCAACGTCGGCGCGGGCTCGATCCGCCACATCGTGCTCGACGACCCGGGCCTCGCGGACGCCGTCGCGCTGTCGCGCAACCCGCTGGCGGCGACCGGCGGCACCGACCCGGAGGGCATCGAGCGGGTCCGGCTCGACGCGCCCGCGGCGTTCCGGACGCTCGAGCGCGCCGTCACGCCTGCCGACTACGCGGCCAAGGCGGAGCTGCACCCGGAGGTGCAGCGGGCGCAGGCGACGATCCGCTGGACCGGGTCGTGGCGCACCGTCTTCCTGACCGTCGACCGGCGCGGCGGCCGGGCCGTCGACGCCGACGTTCGAGGCGGCGCTGCGCGCGCACCTCGAGCGCTTCCGGATGGCCGGCCACGACCTCGAGATCGACGGGCCGCGGTTCGTCGCGCTCGAGCTCGAACTGGACGTCTGCGTCGAGCCCGGCTACTTCCGCAGCGACGTCGACCGCGCGCGCTGCTGGAGCGCTGCGGTCGCGCGGCTACTTCCACCCGGACAACTTCACGTTCGGCCAGCCGGTGCTGATGAGCCCGATCGTGGCCGCCGCGGCGGCGGTCCCCGGCGTGCGCGACGTCAACGTCACCACGTTCCAGCGCCGCGGCGTCCCCAGCCGCGTCGCGATCGACGACGGGTCGCTGGCGATCGGCCGGCTGGAGATCGCGCGGCTGGACAACGACCCGAGCTTCCCCGAGCGCGGCGCGCTGAAGCTGACGATGGCGAGGTGGCCGGTGAGCGACTGCGGCTGCTGCTCGGGGATCGAGGCGCAGACGCCCGAGCCGATCGAGAACCGCCCGGGTCTGCCGGCCATCGCCTACCGCGCCGGCACGCACTCGACGTTCCTCGCGAGCCTGCTCGCCGGCCTCTCGACTGCCGACCGGCCGCAGCTGCGCCGGCTCAGCACGCGCGAGCCGGAGGACTTCACGATCGCGTTCCTCGACGCGGTCGCGACCGTCGCCGACGTGCTCACCTTCTACCAGGAGCGGATCGCCAACGAGTCGTTCCTGCGCACCGCGACCGAGCGCCGCTCGGTGCTCGAGCTGGCCCGCGAGATCGGCTACGAGCTGAGCCCGGGCGTCGCCGCCGAGACGCAGCTGGCGTTCACCGTCGAGAGCGCGGTGGGAGCGCCGCAGGCGGCCGACGTGCCGATCGGGACGAAGGTGCAGAGCGTGCCCGGCCCGGGCGAGCGGCCGCAGACGTTCGAGACGGTCGAGGCGCTCGACGCGCGCGCCGAGTGGAACGAGCTGCGCCCGCGCACGACCGAGGCGGTGCTCCCGTTCCGGCTCCAGACCGACGTCTACCTGGAGGGCGCGGCGACCAACCTGAGTCCAGGCGACGCGATCCTGATCGTCGGCGACGAGCGGGCCGGCGGCCAGTTCAGCGAGCGCTGGGACATGCGCTTCGTCGACACGGTCGAGCCCGACCACGAGCACGACTTCACGCGCGTGACGTGGCGGCCCGGCCTCGGCTCGCAGACGCCGCCGGTCGATCCGGCGCAGGTCAACCCGCGCTTCTTCGCGCTGCGGCGGAAGGCGACGCTGTTCGGCTCGACGGCGCCGGACTGGCGGACGCTGCCGAAGGAGGTCCGCCAGCGCTATGACGCGGGCAGCGAGAACGCGCCGCAGCAGACCGAGTGGCCGGGCCTGACGATCTCGGCGATCGCCGGCGCCGCCGACGTGATCCACCTCGACGGCCTGCACCGCGAGATCCTCGCCGGCAGCTGGCTGGTGCTGCGGCGGCGCGGCTACGAGGAGCTGTTCACAGCCGACGAGGTGGACGAGTCCGCGCGCCAGGGCTTTGGGCTGACGTCCAAGACGACGCGCGTGACGGTGCGCGGCGAGCACCTGGTGTTCTTCGACGACGACGTCCGCGACGTCGTCGTGTATGCGCAGAGCGAGCAGCTGACGATGCTCGAGCGGCCGATCGACACGCCGGTGTCCGGCGCCGCGATCGAGCTCGACCGGCTCGTGGAGCCGCTGCCGCCCGGCCGCCGCCTCGTGATCACCGGCACGCCCGACGGCGCGGCAGCGCCGGTGCTCGAGCTGGCCACCGTGAAGGCGAGCGAGGTCGCCGGCGGCGCGCGCACGCGGCTCGTGCTGACCACGGCGCTCGCGCACAGCTATCGGCGCGACACGGTTCGGATCGCCGCCAACGTCGCCTCCGCGACGCACGGCGAGAGCACGGCCGAGGCGCTCGGCAGCGGCAACGCCGGGCAGGCGCTCCAGCACTTCCCGCTGCGCAAGTCGCCGCTCACGCACGTCTACGCCGACGAGCCGCCCGGCCGCCGCTCGACACTCGAGCTCCGGGTCGACGGGCTGCTGTGGAACGAGGTCGACTTCCTCTTCGGCTACGGGCCGGACGAACGCGTCTACACGGTCCGGATCGACGAAGACGCGAACGCCGAGGCGCAGTTCGGCGACGGCCGCACCGGCGCACGGCTGCCGACAGGCCCGGAGAACGTGCGCGCCGGGTACCGCACCGGCCTCGGCCGCGACGGCAACCTCGATCCCGGCGCGCTGACGTTGCTCACGGCCCGTCCGCTCGGGGTCCGGTCCGTGATCAATCCGATCGCGGCCACCGGCGGCACCGACCCGGAGGAGATGGTCGACGCGCGCACCAACGCGCCGCTGACCGTGCTGACGCTCGGCCGGATCGTCTCGCTCGCCGACTACGCGGACTTCGCGCGCGCCTTCCAGGGTGTCGCGAAGGCGCATGCCGTCTCGGTCTGGGGCCCCGGCGGTCGCGAGGTGCTGCTCACGGTGGCGGGGGCGGACGGCGCCGAGGTGCCGGACGACGGGCCCGTGCACCGATCGCTGCTGGACGCGATCGCCAAGGCCGGTGATCCCCACGTGGCGGTCACCGTGCGCTCGTACGAGCCGGTGCCGTTCCGCCTCGCGGCCACGATCGGCCGCGATCCGGCGCTGCTACCGGAGACGGTCCTCGCCGCCGCCGAGGCGGCGCTGCTCGCTCACTTCTCGTTCGCGGCGCGGGCGTTCGGCCAGCACGTGCCGCTGAGCGAGGTCCTCGCCGTGCTCCACGGCGCCCGCGGTGTCGTCTCGGTCGACGTCGATGCGCTCTACACCGGCACCACCGTGGAGCTGCAGCCGCTCCTCCAGGCCCGCGTCCCGCGTGCCGGCGAGGACGTCGCGAGCGCCGAGCCCGCGCAGCTGCTGACGATCGACCTGCGCCCGGACGATCTGAAGGTGGCCACGTGAGCGTCACAGCCGAGCGCCTGATCCGCCTGCTGCCGGCGGTCTACGGCATCCGCGACGGCGACGACGGGCCGCTGCGCGACCTGCTCGGGGTCGTCGCCGACCAGCTGTCGGTGCTGGAGGACAACCTCGAGCAGCTCTACGACGACCAGTTCGTCGAGACGTGCGCGCCGTGGGTGCTGCCGTACATCGGCGACCTGCTCGGGATCACCGGCCTGCCGGCGTCGCCGCTGACGCCGCGCGCCGAGGTGGCGCACACGATCGCCTACCGCCGCCGCAAGGGCACCGCGGCGCTGCTCGAACAGCTGGCGCGCGACGTGACCGGCCTGCCGGCGCGCGCGGTCGAGTGCTTCGAGCTGCTCGCCGCCACCCAACACCTCAACCATCTACGCCCCGAGTGCCGCGCCTTCACGGGGGTCGGCGACGCGCTCCGGCTCGAGTCGCTCGGCGGGCCGTTCGAGCGCCTGCCCGACCGCGTCACGCTCACGCACACGGTCGACGTGCGCCGGATCGCCGGCGGTCGCGGCCGGTACAACATCCCGAACGTCGCGATCTTCCTCTGGCGGCTGCGCGCGCTGCGGCTCACGCGCTCGGTCGCCACGCCCGTCAGCGGCGGGTTGAAGCGCCGCTTCCGCTTCAACCCGCTCGGCATCGACGCGCCGCTGTTCTCGTTCCCGCTGACCGAGGACGACCTGACGCACCTGGCCGAGCCGGCGAACGTGCCCGACCGGATCTCCCGTCGCGCCGCCGCCGCGGACCTCGCGACGTTCTACGGCGACGATCGGAGCTTCCTGATCGACGGCGTCGACCTCGACGACCTCGTCGTGTGCGACCTCACCGACTGGTCGGGCCCGGCGGACAAGGTCGCGGTCGATCCGGTGCTCGGGCGGATCTTGTTCCCGGCGAACACTTCGACGCCGCCGCTGGTCAGCTTCCACCACGGCCTCGCGGGCAACATCGGTGGCGGCGAGTACGAGCGGCCCCTGGCCGCGGAGGCGCCGGCCACCGCCGTGGTCGAGGTCGCCGGCGGGGCGGGAGCGGTGCAGGCGGCGATCGACTCGCTGCCTGCCGCGGGCGGCGTGGTCGAGATCTCCGACAGCGGACGCTACGAGGAGCCGGCACTGGCGATCGACGCCACCGGACGGCGCGTGACCGTGCGCGCGGCCGCCGGAGCGCGGCCGGTGCTCGCGCTCGGCGGCGACATCGCGATCACGGGCGACGATGCCGGCGCCGTCGTGCTCGACGGGCTGCTGGTGACCGGCGGCGCCGTGAAGGTGGGCGAGCTCGGCTCGCTCGAGCTGCGCCACCTCACGCTGGTGCCCGGGCCGACGCCGAGCCTCCTCGTGAGCGAGCCGCTGACCGCGGTGACGATCGAGCGCTCGATCGTCGGCGCGATCCGCGCCGACCGCGACGCCACGGTGCGGATCGCCGACGGCATCGTCGACGCCACGGATGCGGACGAGATCGCGTTCGGCGCTCCCGGCGGCGGGCCGGGCGCGACGCTCACGCTCGAGCAGGTGACCGTGATCGGGCGGATCCAGGCCGAGCTGCTCGAGCTGGTCTCGAACTCGCTGCTGCTCGGCCCGGCCGTGGCGCGCCGCCGCCAGGAGGGCTGCGTGCGGTTCTCGCACGTGCCGCCCGGGTCGCTGACGCCGCGCCGCCACCACTGCGTGCCCGAGCGGGAGAGCGATGCCGCGAGCGTCGCGCCCGTGCTCACATCGCCGCACTACGGCGACCCGGGCTACTGCCAGCTCGCGGACCGCAGCGTGGCGGCGGTCCGCCAAGGCGCCGACGACGAGTCCGAGATCGGCGCCTTCCACCACCTCCAGCTCGCTCGCCGCGAGGCGCACCTGCGCACGCGCCTGGAGGAGCACCTGCGATTCGGCCTCGAGGCCGGTGTCTTCCATGCGACGTAGGCCACCAAGGGAGAGGCTCAGATGAAGGGTGACTTCACCCGCCAGACGTTCGATCCGTCGAGCCACTTCACGACCGTCCGCATGCAGCAGGGCCGCGTGCAGCTCGACGCGGACTGGAACGAGCAGGCGGACCTCGTGCTGCGGCGCGACGAGGTCACGGCGGCGGACGTGATCGGCGGCTGCGGCGGGCCGATCCACGCGGCCGCGTTCGCGATCACGCTCGACGGCGCCACCGGCGACTTCAAGCTCGGCCCCGGCCGCTATTACGTGGACGGGACCCTGTGCGAGCTCGAGCAGGAGATCCGCTACACGGCGCAGCCCGACCTGCCAGGGCTCGCACCGCTCGCGGTCGCCCAAGCCGGCTTCACGGTCGTCTACCTCGAGGTCTGGCAGCGCCACCTGACCTGGCTCGACGACCCGCGCCTGCGCGAGACGGCGCTCGGCGGCCCGGACACCGCCACGCGCACGCGCACCGTCTGGCAGGTCCGCACCGTGTTCGCGGGCACGGGGGCGACCACGTGCGCCGACGACCCGGCCGCGTACCTTGCGGCGATCGCCGCCGGCACCGGCAAGCTGGCTGCCCGCGCGCGCAGCGAGGCGAGCGAGCCGGACCCGTGCCTGATCCCGGCGAGCGCCGGTTACCGCGGGCTGGAGAACCAGCTCTACCGCGTCGAGATCCACGATCCCGGCGACGCGTACGACCTCACCGCCGGGCCGGGCGACCAGGGAGCCACGATCGCGGCACCAGACAAGGTCGTCTACGCGGGCGGCTCGTGGACCGTCGGGCAATCGGTCGAGATCTTCCGCTCGGCTGCGGGCAGCGATCCGATGGAGGGCTTCGCCGCGATCGTCGTCGCCAACGACACCGGCACCAAGACGCTCACGCTCAACCGCACGATCCCGAGCCTGACGGCCGCCGACGCTCCCCGCATCCGGCCCGTCGACTCGACCTTCAAGTGGTCACGCGACAACGGCTCGGTCATCAGCCGCGTGGTCTCGGTCGCGGGCCGCGACGTCGTCGTCGAGAGCCTCGGCCCGGACGACACGCTCGGCTTCGCCCAAGACCAGCTCGTCGAGCTCAGTGACGAGGTCACCGAGCTGAACGGGCAGCCCGGGTTCCTCACGCGGATCGAGTCGATCGACCCGGCGTCGCGCACCGTGACGCTGCAGGCCGCGCCGCCGGCGTTCACCGGCGCGATCGTCAAGCTGCGCCGCTGGGACGGCATCGGCGCGGTCAAGACGCATCCGGCGGGCGGAGCCGAGCCGTTCATCGAGCTCGAGGACGGCGTCCAGGTCGGCTTCACCACCGGCAGCTACCGCAGCGGCGACCACTGGCTCGTCCCGGCGCGCACGGCGACCGCGCTCGCGCAGTCGGGCACCGTCGAGTGGCCGGCCTCCGGCGGCGCGCCCGCCCAGCTGCCACCGGCAGGGATCCGCCGCCGCTACTGCAAGCTCGCGGTGCTGCACTCCAACGGCTCCGCCTTCACGGTCGAGGACTGCCGCTCGCTGTTCCCGCCGCTGACCGAGCTCACCGTGCTCGCGTACGTCGGCGGCGACGGGCAGGAGGCACGGCCCGGCCGGCCGCTGCCGAAGCCGCTCGAGGCCGGCGTGTTTCGCGGCCGCCACCCGGTGGCGGGCGCGACCGTGCGCTTCACGACCGAGGCCGGCGGCAAGCTGGCGGCGACCGCGGCGACGCTGCCCGCGGGTGGCACGACGTTCGCTGCGGTCACCGACGCCAACGGCGTCGCCACATGCGCGTGGCTCCCGGCGAACGACCTCGGACGTCGCAGCCAAGGCGTCGAGGCGCGGCTGCTGGGCGCCGGCGGCGTTGAGCTGCCGCAGCGCCTGCACTTCAACGCGCAGCTCAGCGTCGCGGCCGAGGTCGCCTACGTGCCCGGCGCGTGCGCCGACCTGGCAGCGGCGGACACCGTGCAGGAGGCGCTCGACATCCTCTGCCTGCGGCCGTCCGGCGCGTCGTGCTGCCGCGTGGTCGACGTCGGTGCACTGCTCGACGAGGTCATCAAGCAGCTGGTCGAACAGGGCGAGCGCCACATCTGCCTGTGCCTGAAGGGCGGCGAGTACAAGATCGATGCGATCGAGATCGGATCGGATCAGCTCGACACGCTGACGATCCAGAGCTGCGGCGGCGGCGCGCGCGTGCTCACCGGCAGCCTCCTGGCCAAGGAACTCGACGCGGTCGCCCTGCGCGGTCTCGAGATCGTGCTCACCACCGACGGCGGGCTGGTGTTCGACGGCTGCGCGGAGGTGTCGATCGACGACTGCCAGATCCGGCGGATCGAGGTCACGGCTCCGGTGGCGGTGATCCGCGGCGCCGAGCGCGTGCGCGTCGCGCGCAGCCTGATGGCCGCGGGCACCACCGTTGACGCGTCGCACCCCGACGACGACATCAAGGCGCTGATCGCCCTGCCGAACTCGGTCGAGTTCGCCACCAAGTCGGCAGAGTTCGCCGCGCGCGTGGCGTCCGACGCCGCCGCGCGCAAGGACATGGCGACGCGGATCTCGCGGGCGACGCGGCTGAAGCGGCTGAGCGGGGCCGAGCAGGCGGCCTATCGGTCCGTCCTCACCGAGCTGGCCGACGACAGCTTCCAGCCGGCGGCGCTCGTGGCGGCGATCGGGCGGCTCCGGCTCGCGGCCGCGTTCGCCCAGCCCGCCCCCGCGCTCGTGCTGTTCGACGGCGGCGACGAGGCGCTGATCGACGCGTCGGACCTGATGGGCGGCGTTCTCCTCTACGGCGACAGCGCAGGCCCGGTCCCAACTCCCGACGCGGCCAAGGAGATGCGCGCCAAGGTCGCCGCGGGCGCGATCACCTTCCGCGGGCTCGGATCGCTGCGTATCCGCGACTCGCGGGTGACGCAGGTGGCCGCGGCCGACAAGGTCATGTCCGCGCTGGCCGGCAACCAGGCGGTCGTGCGCTGCTACCGCGCGATCCACATCACGGACACCGAGGTGCTGGCGAACCCGAGCGCGATCGTGGGGGAGGACGTGACGCTGACCGCGCTCGACTTCGACGACGCCCGCTCGGACGCCGGCGCGGTGATCGGGTCGTCAGCGATCGTGACGGGAACGCGGGCGCCGAACGACATCCGCCTGTTCCTGGTCGCGGCCGCCACCGCGGCGGCCGCCAACCTGAAGATCAACGTTGTGGTGCCTTAGCTGGCGCCGGGCGCCAGCCGGCTCTTGCGCATGCCGTAGAGGAAGTACACGACGAAGCCCAAGGCCATCCAGATGCCGAAGCGGATCCACGTCGCCTCGACGAGGTTGAGCATCAGGTAGAAGCTCGCCAGCACCGCGAGCGCCGGGAGGAACGGCATCCACGGCACGCGGAAGGAGCGCGGCAGGTCGGGGCGGGTGCGGCGCAGGATGACGACCGCGATCGAGACCAGCATGAACGCGAACAGCGTCCCGATGTTCGTGAGATCGGCCAGCGTGTCGAGTCCGACGAACCCGGCGAGCAGGGCCACCGCGATGCCGACGATGATCGAGATGCGGTAGGGCGTGCGGAACGTCGGGTGCACGTGCGACAGCCCGGGGGGCAGCAAGCGGTCGCGGCTCATGGCGAAGGCCACGCGCGACTGGCCGTACATCAGCACCATCATCACGGTGGTCAGGCCCGCGAGCGCGCCGATGCTGATGAATGTCGACGCCCACGAGAGGCCGTTCTCCTTGAACGCGAACGCCAGTGGGGCGTCGACGTCGAGCTTCGTGTAGCTCACCATCCCGGTCACGACGAGGCTGACGAGGATGTACAGGACCGTGCAGATCCCGAGCGACGCGAGGATGCCGATCGGCAGGTCGCGCTGCGGGTTGCGGGTCTCCTCGGCGGCGGTGGCGACGATGTCGAAGCCGATGTAGGCGAAGAACACCAGCGCGGCGCCCGTGAAGATGCCGGCGACGCCGAACGTACTCGTCTCCTGGCCCAGCAAGGTCTGGATCAGTGGCGTCGTGCTGGCGTCGGTCGCGGCCTCAGGCTTGCCGGACGGCGGGATGAACGGATCCCAGTTGCCGGTCTTGATGTAGCCGATCCCGGCGACGATCACGAACAGCACGACCGCGAGCTTGATGCAGACGACCACGATGTTGACGCGGGCGGAGGCGCGGATGCCGACCACCAGAATCGCGGTGATCACCAGCACGATCACCATCGCCGGCAGGTTCACCGTCGGGTCGTCGCCCGCGATCGAGGTCGGCAGCGTGATGCCGGCGTCGTCGAGCAATGACGTGAAGTAGCCCGACCAGCCGACGGCGACGGTGGACGCGCCGAGCGCGAACTCGAGGATCAGGTCCCAGCCGATGATCCACGCGATCAGCTCGCCGATCGTCGCGTACGAGAACGTGTAGGCCGATCCGGCGACCGGCACGGTCGAGGCGAACTCGGCGTAGCAGAGGGCGGCGAGCGCGCACGCGATCGCGGCCACCACGAACGAGAGCGCCACGGCCGGTCCAGCGCGCGTGGCGGCGGCGACTCCCGTCAGCACGAAGATGCCGGTGCCGACGATCACGCCGATGCCCCACGCGGTCAGTGAGACAACGCT
Source organism: uncultured Solirubrobacteraceae bacterium (assembly GCA_963792385.1). Lineage (GTDB taxonomy): Bacteria > Actinomycetota > Thermoleophilia > Solirubrobacterales > Solirubrobacteraceae > DASSUW01. The sequence goes on from CAWBVZ010000012.1 coordinate 554,038, forward strand.
GAGCTCGCGCCGGAGCTGGTGCTCCGGATCCTCCGTCTCGGCGACGGACTGCTCGATGCTCTTGGTTCTGAAGACCGATCTCGACGCCGGCCCGTCGGCGCTGGCCACGTCGGGCGCTTACCCGAGGGAATTGCGACGCAAACGACGCCGACCCGGGGGTGCCGAGACGCTGGCACCCCCGGACCAGCGGCGGCTAGGCGGTGACGGCCGGGCGCTGCCGGCGCCGGCTACGAGCCGTCACGGCGACGACGGCGCCGACGGCCAGCAGGCTGCCGGCGATGCCGAGCGAGATCGCCATCCAGTCGACGCCGTTCGAGTCGTCGGCGACCTTGGCCGCGGGGGTCTGGACGATCGGCTGCGGCTCGGGCACCGTGCTCGACGGAGCCGGGAGCGCGGCGTCGCGGGCGTCGGGCGAGCGCAGGTCCTGGCCCTGCGCCGGCGTCGCGGTGATGCTCGGCGAGCTCGCCGCGTCGCGGGCGTCCGGGCTGCGCAGGTCCTGCTGTGCGGCCGCGCTGCTGGTCGCGAACGCGAGCAGCGCGCAGGCGAGCACGGAGACGACGGTCGGACGGAAGGTGGAGCGGGCGGTGAACATGTGGCCTCCTGGCCGGTGCGGTGGACGACCGTCACGTTCGGGCAGCCCGTTCTACGCCCGTTCTGCATTCGGTCACACGACGGCGTAGACCGGCGGCGTAGACCGGGTTTAGACCAGCCTCCACCACGGTCTGCGGGTGGCTGTTGATCGCGCATCGGGGAGATGACAGGGTTGGTCGCGCACGAGCAGGACGACCGGCCCCACCGCATGCAGATTCGCGTCCTTGGACATCTCGAGGCCACCGTCGACGACCGTCCGGTCGCCCTTGGCGGAGCGAAGCAGCGGGCCGTGCTCGCGATGCTCGGGCTCGAGCCGAACCATGCGATCACGGCCGACCGCCTGATCGAGGGATTGTGGGGAGAGGAGCCGCCGCCGAGCGCCGCCAAGATGGTGCAGAACTACGTCTGGCGGCTGCGCGCGGCGTTGGCCGCCGACGGCGGCGGCGCCGAGATCGTCACGCGCGGGCGCGCGTACGAGCTTCAGATCGACCGTGAGCAGGTCGACGTGTGCCGCCTCGAACGGCTCGTCACCGAGGCCTCCCGGGCCGCCGAGGCCGGCGAACCGGGGAGCGCCGCCCGTGCCGCGCTGGCGCTGTTCCGTGGCGATCCGCTCGCCGACGTCGCCGACGAGCCGTTCGCGATCGCCGAGATCCGGAGGCTCGAGGAGCTGCGGCTGACGGCTGCGGAGCTGGCGATCGAAGCGGATCTCGCCGCGGGCCATCATCAGGAGCTCGTCGGGGAGATCGACGCGCTCCTGGCGGACAACCCGCTGCGCGAGCGGCTGCACGCGCACCGGATGCTCGCGTTGTACCGGTGCGGGCGCCAGGCCGAGGCGCTCGAGGCGTACCGGCATGCCCGCGGCACGCTGGTCGAGCAGATCGGCGTCGAGCCGTCGCCGGAGCTTCGGAGCTTGCACGACGCGATCCTGCGTCAGGACCCGTCGCTGGACATCGAGCCGGCCGCGTTCGAGCTCCCGCGCGAGCTCGACGCGACGGCGCTGCCGCCGCTGATCGGCCGCGACGCCGAGCTGCGGCGGATCCGGGCGCGCTGGCAACGCGCCGCCGCGGGCGCCGGCGCGCTGGTGACGCTCGCCGGTGCGTACGGGATGGGCAAGAGCCGGGCCGCCGCAGAGGTGGCCGAGGAAGCGCATCGTGAGGGCGCGACCGTCATTTACGCCGCCGGGGCGGGACCGCCCGAGGCCGTGCTGGCGGCCGTCGCCCGGCTGCGCGAGGCACGGCGGCCGATGCTGCTCGTGCTCGACGACGCCGATCGGGCGCCCGCCTCCGTTCGTGCCGCGCTGCGTGACCTCGCGCCGGCGCTCTCGCAGCTGCCCGCGCTCGCGCTGGTGACCGGCCAGGAGCTGGCCGCGCTCGCGCGGTTGGAGCCGCAGGAATCGCTCGTGCTCGAGCCGCTGGACGCCGAGAGCGTGCGGGCGATCGCCGGCTTCTACGCCCGGTCCGACGGCGACGCGGTGCCCGTGGAGACGCTGCTCGCCACCAGCCGCGGCGTTCCGCGACGGGTCCACGAGGCTGCCGCCGAGTGGGCGCGGCGGGAGGCGACTCGCCGTGTCGACGTCGCCGCCGACCGCGCGGCGGCCGGTCGCAGCGACGCCCGCGCGCTCGAGGCCGAGCTGGCCGGGAGCGTCGTCGAGCTGCAGGCGGCGCGCGAGCGCGCCGGCGCGGTCGCCGGTGACGGCGAGGAGGCGGCGGGACCGGTGGTCTGCCCGTACAAGGGCCTCGCGCCGTTCGACTCCGCGGATGCCGAGTACTTCTTCGGGCGCGAGCGGCTGGTCGCCGAGCTGGTCGCGCGCCTCGTCGGCGCGCCGCTGCTCGCGGTGGTCGGGCCGTCCGGCAGCGGCAAGTCGTCGGTCGTCGGCGCCGGGCTGCTGCCCGCGCTCGCGGGCGGCGTGCTGCCGGGCAGCGACAACTGGACACAGGCGCTCATCCGGCCCGGCGAGCAGCCGCTGCGCGAGCTCCGCCGCGCGACCCGCCGGCTCGCGCGGGAATGGCGCAGCGTCCTCGTGGTCGACCAGTTCGAGGAGTTGTTCACGGCGTGCCAGGACGAGGCGGAGCGCGGCGAGTTCGTCGCCGCGCTGGTTCGCGCCGCCCGCGAGCGCGCTGGCGGCGGCGCGGTGGTGCTCGTCGTGCGCGCCGACTTCTATGGCCGCTGCGCCGCCTATCCCGAGCTGTCGGCTCTGCTCGGCGCCAACAACGTGCTCGTCGGCCCGATGTCTCGCGACGAGCTGGGGCGGGCGATCGAGCGGCCGGCGCAGCGCGTCGGCCTGAGCGTGGAGCCGGAGCTCGTCGAGGCGCTGCTGACGGACGTCGACGACCAGCCGGGCGCGCTCCCATTGCTCTCGACGGCCCTGCTCGAGCTCTGGCGCGAGCGCGAAGGGCGCCATCTGCGGCTCGCGGCGTATGCGCGCAGCGGCGGCGTCCAGGGTGCCGTCGCGCGGCTGGCCGAGGATGCGTTCATCCGGCTCGATCCGCCCCAGCAGGCCGTGGCACGCAAGCTGCTGCTGCGCCTGACCGACGAGCGCGACGATGGCGCGATCGTGCGCCGCCGGATCGGCCTGGCCGAGTTGGGCGAGGATGGCACCGAGGTCGTCGCCCAGCTCACCGACCGCCGCCTGCTCACGGTGTCCGACGGGACGGTCGAGGTCGCACACGAGGCCCTGCTGCGCGAGTGGCCGCGGCTGCGCGCGTGGCTGGACGAGGACGTAGAGGGCCGGCGCCTGCATCGCCGCCTCGGCGATGCCGCGCGCGCATGGGACGCCGACGCGCGCGACGCGGGCGGGCTCTACCGCGGGGCGCGCCTGGCCTCGGCGGTCGACTGGGCGGCCGACCACGACCCCGACCTGAACGCGACCGAGCGTGCATTCCTCGACGACAGCCGCCTCGCCAGCGGGCGCGCCCAACGCCGCCTGCGGATCGTGCTCGCCGGCGTGGCCGCGCTTCTGGTCGTCGCCGTGATCGCGGGGCTGGTGGCGGCGGATCAGCGCGGCAACGCTCGCGACGAGGCAACCGCCGCCGCGGCTCAGCGCCTCGGCGCCCAAGCGCTCGCCGAGGACGACCTCGACCGCGCACTACTGCTCGCCCGCCAGGGCGTGACGCTTGACGACTCGCCGCAGACGCGCGGCAACCTGCTCGCGGCGCTGCTCAGGAGCCCGGCGGCGATCGGTGTGCTGGGCGGCGACGGCAATCGACTGGCGGGGCTCGATCTCAGCCCCGACGGGCGCACGCTGGCGGTGCTCGACGATGGCGGCACCCTGCGGTTCATCGACATCTTCACGCGACGTCCGGCGGCGCGGCCGCAGATCGTCTCGGGCATCGACTCGCAGCCGTTCGCGGACTTCCTGCGCTACAGCGATGACGGCACGATGCTCGCCGTCGGAGGCACCGAGCCGGCCATCCTGGACGCTCGCACCCATCGCGTGCTCGCCTCACTGACCACCGTGAAGCTCATGTACCGCCTCCGCTTCTCGGCCGACGGGCGCAGCCTGTTCGCGGCCCTCGGCGGTCCGCCGGAGGGGCGTACCACCATCCAGCGCTTCGACGTGCGCAGCGGTCAGCGGCTCGGCGCCGAGGTGATAGTCAAGCGGGACTCGAAGCTGGTGTCGCTGATGGTCATGCGCGACGGCCGGCGCGTGGCGACGGGCTCTGATAGCGGCCCCACCGTAGTCCGGGACGCCCGCACGCTGCGCCCGCTGAAGCGTCTGCGGGTCGGCGCGGCGCAGGCGACCCTCAGCCCGGACGGTCGGACGGCACTGGTCGGCGGTCGTGACGGCTCGGTGCGCTTCCTCGACCTCGTCACCGGCAAGGCCCGCACGGCGTCCGGTCGTCACGACGGCGCGGTGATCCACGCCGTCTTCAGCGCGGACGGGCGCACCGCAGTCACCGCCGGCGTCGACAACCGCGTGCTCGTCTGGGACGTCGAGCGGGCCGCGGCCCGCGAGACGCTCGCGGGCCACGCCGGGCAGGTCACCGGACTCGGGATCAGCCGCGACGGCCAGACGGTCTTCACCGCCGCGCTCGACGGCAAGGTCCTGACCTGGGATCTCGGGGGCGCCCGCCGCCTCGGCCGTCCGTTCGGCATCGGGCCGGGCAATGAGCGCGACATCCCGGACGGCTACCGGTTCTACCCGCTGCTGAGGAACCCGATCCTGAGCTACGCCCTGAGCCCGGACGGCAGGGTCCTCGCCGCCGGCAACGGCGACGGGACGGTCACGCTGACCGACGCCCGGACGCTGGAGACGCTCTCGAGCTTCAACGTGGTCCCGGACGGACCGGTCCGTGGCATCGGGTACGTGCCGGGCAGCTCGCTGCTCGTCGTCGGCGGCGACGACGGCTTCCTCGCGCTGACCGATCCGCGATCGGGCACGATCGTCGAGCGGCTGCCCGGCCACCACAGCACAGTGGTCGCCCCCAGCTTCAGCGCCGACGGACGGCTCATGGCAACCGTCGGCACCGTGGGCACCGACGACCCCGTCCTCGTGTGGACGCTTCAGTCGGGCCACCCGGTGGGCCGTCCACGGAGCTATGCCCCTCCGTCTACGTCTTTGCTTGGCTCCACGGACGTGTCGCTCAGCCCGGACGGGCGAACGCTGGCCGTGACGTCGGCGCTTGGCGTCGAGATCGTCGATGTCGCCACGCTCCGGCCTGGCACCAGGCTGCCGGGATCCGGGACGGTGCGATCGCTCGCGCGCTTCACGCCGGATGGGCGGTTCGTCGTCGGCGGAAGCGACAAGGGGTGGGCGCGGCTCTGGTCCACCAAGACGCGGCGGCCGGTCACCCGCGCGCTCTCCGGTCACACCGGACCGGTGCTGTGGCAGTCGACGAGCCCCGACGGTCGCACGCTGGCCACCGGCAGCACGGACGGCACGATCCGCCTGTTCGACCTCCGCACGCAGCAACCGCTCGGCACCCCGCTGCCCGGACTTCCCAATCGCCCGGTCGCACCGATATTCACGCGCGACGGCGCCTACCTGTTCGCCGTCACCAGCGCGGGCCGCGCCTATCGCTGGGACATGCGCCCCGGCTCATGGGCACGCCACGCGTGTGCCGTCGCCGGCCGCACGCTCACCCGGGCAGAGTTCAGCGACGCGCTGCCGGGCCGCGACTACGCCCCCGCCTGCGCCGGCTGAGTACGCTCCGGGTGGTGGCCAAGAGCGAGTACACGATGCTCGAGCTGGCGGGCCACGAGGTCCGGCTGTCGAACCCCGGGAAGGTCTACTTCCCCAAGCCGGGCTGGACGAAGCTCGACCTCGTCGAGTACTACGTCGCGACCGCCGACGCCGCGCTGCTGCACGTGCACGAGCGCCCGACGGTGATGAAGCGCTTCGTGAACGGGATCAACGAGGAGCCGATCTGGCAGAAGCGCGTCCCGCAGAAGGTGCCGGAGTGGCTGCAGACGGCGACCGTCGCGTTCCCATCAGGGCGCACCGCCGAGGAGCTCGTCGCCAACGACGCCGCCCACCTGGCGTGGGCGGTCAACCTGGGCGTGATCGACTTCAACCCGTGGCCGGCGCGGCGCGCCGACCTCGACCATCCCGACGAGCTGCGGGTCGACCTCGACCCGACGCCCGGGATCACGTGGGACGCCGTGCGCCGGACCGCGATGGTCGTGCGCGACGTGCTGGCCGACCACGGCCTGCGCGGTTATCCCAAGACGTCTGGGTCGAAGGGGATCCACGTGAACGTCCGGATCGAGCCGCGCTGGGACCACCTCGAGGTGCGCCGTGCCGCGCTCGCACTGGCGCGCGAGGTCGAGCGCCGCGCGCCCGACCTGGCGACGAGCAAGTGGTGGAAGGAGGAGCGCCACGGCGTGTTCGTCGATTACAACCAGAACGCCCGCGACCGCACGGTCGCCTCGTGCTACTCGGTGCGCCCGACGCCGGACGCGCGGGTGTCGTGCGCGCTCGAGTGGGACGAGGTGCTCGACGTCGAGCCCGGGGAGCTGCGGCTCGACACCGTGCCGGACCGCCTGCGCACGGTCGGTGACCCGGCCGCCGACATCGACGCGGAGCCCGGCGTGCTCGACCAGCTTCACGACCTCGCGCGCCGCGACGAGGAGGGCGGGCTCGGCGACGCTCCGTGGCCGCCGCACTTCCCGAAGCAGAAGGACGAGCCCAAGCGCGTGCAGCCGAGCCGCGACCGCGACCGCCCGACCCACCGCGGCCGCGCCGGCGATCCGCAGCCGGGTGGTCCGCCACCCGGCGTGGTGACGGGCGGCCTCCAGCGCGGCTTCGGCTCCAAGCCGCGGACCGGGCAGGGCCACGAGCACGAGTTCGACGACGAGTAGCGGCGGCGTCAGCCGCTTAGCGCAGCAGCACCCGATCCACGGATAAACCTCGGGTTGGCGGCGGAAAACTCTACCGTTGCCACGGGCGGCCGGTGCGGGCACCATGCCGACCACGACGTACTTCCCCGATGCCCCGACAGGGGCGTGCGTACGTCGCGGCACCCGTTCCCCGATCAGTAGGCCCGACCTCGCTGTCGGCGGCCAAGGAAGGACCAATGAAGGCTCCCCGTGTTGGACTGATGGCGGCGCTTGCGCTGGCCGTGCTGACCCTGTCGAGCGGTTCCGCGTTTGCGGCCGCCGGCGACCTCGACCCGACGTTCGACGGCGACGGCAAGCGGGTCCTCCCGTTCGCCGGCGTCCCCAACGAGGCGCTGGTACAGCCCGACGGCAAGATCGTGCTCGCCGGCTTCGACGAGCTCCACGAGTTCGCGATCTGGCGGCTCAACCCTGACGGGTCGCTGGATCGCAGCTTCGACGGTGACGGGACGGTCGCCATCAGCTTCGGGGCTCAGGATTCCATCAACGCGGCGGCGCTTCAGCCCGACGGCAAGATCGTCGTTGCCGGTGGGACCTACGCCGCGCAGACGAGGCTCGACATGGCGGTCGCGCGGCTCAACCCGAACGGGTCGCTCGACAAGACGTTCGACCCGGGAGGCCCGGACGGCGACGGCAAGAAGGTGTTCTCCGCCGAGAGTGACACCAGCGCCACGGCCGTGGTCGTGCAGCCCGACGGCCGGATCCTGCTGGCGGGCGCCGGCACGGGCGTCGGCACGTTCTCCCTCACTCGCCTGGACTCGAAGGGCGCGGTGGACGGGACCGTGTTCGAGGACCCTCCCGGCTTCCGCTATGAGCTCGCGGCCGACGTGTCGCTGCAGCCGGACGGGACGATCGTGGTGGCCGGGGAGGCGGTCCCGGACGTGGAGCAGGCGTATGTCCCGACGCTCGCGCGCTACACGGCCGAAGGCTCGCTCGACAAGACGCTCGCCGGCACCGGCATCACGGCGTTCGCCGGCGTACATCCGGTCGACCTGCTGGTGCGCCCAGGCGGCGCGTTCGTCGTGGCCGGGAGCGCCGGTGAACCCGACTGGAGGATGGTTGTCAGGCAGTTGACGCCCGGTGGCGATGAGGACAAGTCGTTCGGCGACAGCGGCACGGCGACGGCCGATTTCGACGGTGAAGACGTCACCGGCGCCGCCGTGCTCCAGCCCGACGGCAAGGTCGCCCTCGTGGGCGTGGCGAGCGCCGAGAACGCGTTCGCGGTCGCGCGGTTCGGCGCGAACGGGACGCTCGACCCGGGCTTCGGGTCCGGAGGGAGGACCACGGTTGCGTTCGGCGAGATCAGCCAGGGCTCGGCGGCGGTGCTCCAGCCCGATGGCAGGCTCGTGGTCGCCGGGGTGACGGCAACCGCCAACGTCCCCAGGCTCGCGGTCGCGCGGCTGTTGGGAGACCCGTCAGGGACCGGCGGCGGCCCGGTCGCCACGCCGCGCGCCGCGCGCTGCGCGGGCCGGCGCGCGACGATCGTCGGCACGCGCGGCCGCGATCGCATCCGAGGCACGCGCGGGCGCGACGTCATCGCGGCGCTCGCCGGCAACGACGTGATCCACGGGCGCGGCGGCAACGACCTCATCTGCGGCGGTCCCGGACGGGACCGCCTTGTCGGCGGTCCCGGCCGCGATCGCCTCGTCGGCGGTCCCGGACGAGACCGGCTTATCGGCGGCCCCGGCCGCGACCACATCAGGCCATGAACAAGGAGCACCCAGTGAAATCACGGATCACGACGCTGCTGGTCGTCGCCACGGTGGCGACCATCGGCATGGCGGCCACCGCTCAGGCGGCCGGCGAGCTGACACAGAAACCGGGGACGGCCGGATGCATCTCCGAGGACACGAGCAAGATGGCATGTCAGGACGGCAGGGGCCTGGAGGGCGCGACCGCGGTCGCCGTCAGCCCTGACGGCAAGAACGCCTACGTCGTCGCAGTCGACAGCGAAGGCGTGGCCATCCTCGATCGCGACCCGGCAACGGGAGCGCTGACGCAGCGGTCCGGCGCGACCGCCTGCGTGACCAAGGACGGCAACGGCGGCACGTGCCAGGTGGTAAAGGCGCTCGCCGGTGCCTACGGCGTCGCCGTGAGCGCGGACGGCCGCAACGTGTACGTCGCGGCGTTCACGGGCGGCGTGACGATCTTCGACCGCGACGCGAGCACCGGCGCTCTGGTCCAGAAGGCCGGCACAGCCGGCTGCATCTCCAGCGACGGCAGCGGTGGCGACTGCCAGAAGGGCACGGCGATCGCCGGCGCCTCCTCGGTGGTCGTCACGCCGGACGGCAAGACCGCCTACGTGGCCGCGTACACGTCGAGCGCCGTCGGGATCTTCGATCGGGACGCGTCCACAGGAGCGCTCACGCAGAAGGCCGGCACCGCCGGTTGCGTCGCCGAGGACGGCGGCGCCGCCTGCCAGGACGGCAGGGCGCTGTACGGCGCGTCGAAGGTCACCGTCAGCGGCGACGGCCGGAGCGTGTACGCAACCAGTCACGGCAGCGAGGCCGGTGACGGCCTCGCGATCCTCGACCGCGTCCCTGCGACGGGCGCGACCGCGCAGAAGCAAGGTCCGGCTGGATGCGTCACGGACGGCGGCTCCGAGGGCGCCTGCCAGGACAGCGGCGGCATCGATTCCTTCTACGACGTTGCCGTGAGCCCGGACGGCGGGAACGTGTACGTGACGGCCGTGCGGAGTGGCGCGATCGCGCGGTTCGACCGCGACGCGAGCGGCGCGCTGACGCGAAAGCAGGGCGTCGCGCTCGGCGGCGGGGCCAGCGAGATCGCCGTCAGCCCCGACGGCCTCAACGTGTACGCCGCCATGCCCGAGACGCACTCAGTCGCCATCCTCGACCGTGCCGCGACCGGCGCCCTGACGGCGCGGCCGGGCGTGCCCGGCTGCGTGTCGGAGACCGGGTCGGCCGGTGGCTGCCAGGACGGCTACGGGCTCTACGGCGCGTTCGGGGTCACCGTCAGCCCGGACGGCCGCAACGTCTACGTTGCGTCGCGATACAGCGACGGCGTCGCCGTGTTCGACCGCGCTCCCGCGCCGCCTGTGGCGCTGCCGCAGGCCGACCGGCTGGCTCCGGGCGTCTCGGGCTTCCGGGTCGCGCGCAACGGGCGCGTGCGGTTCACGCTCTCGGAGGCCGCCGCGGTGCGGATCGTGGTCCAGCGCACGCGACCGGGCCGGCGCGTCCGTGTGCGGACGCTGTCGCTGTCCGGCCACGCGGGAGCGAACACGGCACGCCTGCGCATCCGCGCGCGCGGCCGCTACCGCGCGACGATCACGGCGACCGACACGTCCGGCAACCGGTCGGCGCCGAGGCGGGCCGGCTTCCGGATCGTGCGGAAGGCGGGCCGATGACCGAGCGGACGTAGCCGCCGCCCGAGGTGATTTGCTTCCACGTGGAGTGAGGGATCTGGGATGAGCTGGCTCGGCGACAGCGCGGCGCTCGCGGTGCTGTCGTTCGACGTCGACGCTGAGTCGGCCATCCTCGCCCACGGCCGGCGCTACGCCGATCACGCGATGGTCATGACGCACCAGGCGTACGGCCCGCAGGTCGGCGTCCCGCGCCTGCTGGCGCTGCTCGACGACTTCGCGATCAAGGCGACGTTCTTCGTGCCCGGCCTGACCGCCGACCGCTACCCACAGATGGTCGAGCGGATCGCCGCGGCCGGGCACGAGGTCGGCCACCACTCCTACAGCCACCACAGCCCGGTCGATCTCGGCGCCGACGGCGAGCGCGCGGACTTCGAGCGCGCGCTGGCGGCGCTCGAGCGCGTCGGCGTCAAGCCCGAAGGGCCACCGCTCCGCGATGTGGGAGGCGAGCTGGGGGACGCCGCGCTCGTCGCCGAGTACGGGCTCGAGTACGACTCGACGCTGATGGACGACGACAAGCCGTACCTGCTCGAGACCGAGCGCGGCACGATCGCCGAGCTGCCGCCGCACTGGAGTCTCGACGACTGGGAGCAGTACGCGTTCCTGCCGCGTCCACCGATCGGCGTCAACATCGAGTCGCCCGCGAAGGTGCTCGACCTGTGGACGAACGAGCTCGACGCGATGCGGCGCCACGGCTGCCTGTTCATGCTCACCAACCATCCGTTCCTGTCCGGGCGCCCGGGCCGGGTGGAGACGTTGCGCAAGCTCGTCGAGCACGCGCTCGAACGCGGCGACGTCGAGTTCGTCACCGCCGCCGAGGTTTCCGCGCGCGTGCGCGAGGACCCGCAGGCGACCAAGCGGACGCTGCGTCCCGTCGAGGTGGACGCCGCCATCTATCCGGAGCTGTAAGGGAGGAGTTCGATGTCGTTAGCCGATCACGAACGGCAGGAGCTCGCCGAGGCGGTCCAGATCGACCCTCACGGGATCGAGCCGATCCCCGACGCGGACCGCGACTCGACGCCGCTGCAGCAGTTCTGGATCTGGTCGGGCGCGAACATCGCGCCGATCAACTGGGTTCTCGGCGCGCTCGGCATCATCCTCGGCCTGAGCCTGATCGAGACGATCATCGTCGTCGCGCTCGGCAACGTCGTCGGCTGCGCGCTGTTCGGGCTGTTCTGCGTGATGGGCCACCGCACCGGCGTCAACCAGATGGTCCTTTCCCGCAGCGCGTTCGGCCGCCGCGGCGCGTACGTGCCGGGCGTCGCGCAGCTTCTGCTGACGATGGGCTGGGTCGGCGTCAACACGTGGGTCGTGCTCGACCTCACGCTGGGCGTGCTCGACGAGATCGGCATCTCCGGCGGCACCGGCCTGAAGTACGTGATCGGCTTCGTGCTGATGGCCGTGCAGGTCGTGATCGCCATCTACGGCTTCTACCTGATCCGCACGTTCGAGAAGTACACGGTGCCGGTCGCGGCGCTGATCATGGTCGTCATGAGCGTGCTCGCGTGGACCAAGTCCGACGTCACGTGGAGCAACTCGACGGTGCACGGCTCGGACAAGCTGACCTCGATCTCGCAGCTGCTGACGGCGATCGGCATCGGCTGGGGGATCTCGTGGTTCACCTACTCGTCGGACTACACGCGCTTCGTGTCGCGCAAGTACACGGACAGACAGGTGTTCTGGGGGACGTCGCTCGGCATGTTCATCCCGACGGTCTGGCTCGCCGGGCTGGGGGCGTCGATCGCCTCCGCCGGCTCCGACGCCGACCCGTCGCAGCTCGTCGCCTCCGTGTTCGGCGTGATGACGATCCCGGTCCTGCTGCTGATCATGCACGGGCCGATCGCCACCAACATCCTCAACCTCTACTCGTGCTCGCTGGCGGCGCTGTCGATCGGCGTCAAGACCGCGCGCCGGAACGTCACGATCGTCGCCGGCATCGTCGGCAGCGTCGTGCTGGTCATCTTCATCCAGCAGGAGAGCTTCGCCACGTCGTTCGACAACTGGATCGTCTCGATCATCGTCTGGATCAGCCCCTGGGCCGGCGTGACGCTCGTCGAGTTCTTCATCCTGCGGCGCGGCAGGATCAACGTCCCGGCGCTCTACGACCCGCCGGACCGCTCGATCTACGGCGACATCAACTGGCCGGCGATCATCGCGCTCGTACTCGGCCTGGCGGCCGGCTGGGCGTGGGAGTACGGCCTCGTCGGTCCGCTCCAGGGCCCGATCGCGAAGGCACTCGGCAACACGGACTTCTCGTGGGCCGCGGGCATGTTCGTCGCCGGCGGCCTGTACTGGGTGCTCGGCGCCGAGCGCGTGCGGCGGACGACGTCCGAGGACGTGGCCGCGCCGTGACGACGACGATCGAGGTCCCTGCCCGCGAGGGTCGCGGTGTGCGCGTCGGCGCGGGCGAGCGCTTCCGCGTGATCGACGTCGCGGGCGGCCAGGTCGCCGACACCTTCGCCTTCCGCGCCGACGACATCTCCGAGTACCACTCGGCCGAGCACACGCGCGCGTACGTGAGCCGCCTGTTCCCGCAGCCGGGCGAGCACTTCGTGACCAACCACCGACGTCCGATCCTCCTGCTCGAGGAGGACCGGTCACCCGGCATCCACGACATGCTGTGCGCGGCGTGCGACCCCGAGCGCTACACGGGCCTCGGGGTCGAGGGCTGGCACGCCTCCTGTCAGGAGAACCTCCAGCGGGCGATGGTGGACCTCGGCTTCGACCGGATCGAGATCCCGCAGCCGATCAACCTGTTCATGAACATCCCGGTCCGCGACGAGGGCGAGCTCGGGTGGGAGCCGGCACCGACCAAGCCGGGCGACTCCGTGACGCTGCGCGCGGAGATCGACTGCGTGATCGTCGTCTCCGCCTGCCCGCAGGACATCGTCTCGATCAACAACAACGACCCGACGCCGATCGCGATCGAGCTGCTCGACGCGTAGTCACGCTCCGAGCGCTCCGGCGACCTGATCCCGCGCTCGCGAGAGCCGGCTCATCACGGTCCCCTGGCGGATCTCCAGCGTTGTCGCCGTCTCCTTGTACGAGAGTCCCAGGACGTCGACGGCGAAGATCGCCTCGCGCAGCGGCCGCGAAAGCTCCCGCATCGCCGCGTAGGCGAGCCGCACGTCGAGCGCCGTTTGTGGATCGGCGGCCGCGTCGGTCACCCACTCGATCGGGGCGTCAGGGTCGGCGTCGGGCCGGCTCCCGCGCGCCCGTTCCGCGTCGATCCACGTGTTGCGAAGCGAGCGCAACAGGTACGGGAGCGTGTGCCGGTGCCGCGCCGCGCGCCGGCTCGCCAGCACGCGCAAGAACGTCTCCTGCACGAGGTCCTCGGCGTCCGAATGCGACCCGCACAGCGCGAATGCCGCACGGTAGAGCCGCGCTCTATTGGTTGCTTCGGCCATCGGCGCCACGCAAAAAGCGTCGCACCGAGGCCCCGAGGTTCAACCCCTCGATTGAGGGATCGATCGGGGGCGCAAGACCCCGCGTCTGCGGTCTTGGAGAGCGGCCCGTCGCGCGCCAGGCTGCCCCGGCATGCGCGTTCTCATGACGACGACGGGCTATCCCGGACACGTGCTGCCGCTCGTGCCGTTCGCGCGCGCCTTCGCCGACGCCGGGCACGACGTGTGCGTCGCCGGCCCTCGGTCCAGCGGCGAGATGGCGACGCGCGCGGGGCTCGCGTTCACGGCCTGCGGCGAGCCGTCGCCCGAAGACGTCGGGCGGATCGTCGGCGCTGCCGCGGCGCTGCCCCCGGACGAGGGACATGCGCGGATCGTGGCCGAGGGCTTCGCGCGCATCTGCGCGCGCGTGGCGCTGCCCGACATGCTGCGCGTCGTCGGGGCCTGGCGGCCGGACGTCGTGGTGCGCGAGAGCCAGGAGTTCGCCGCCTGCCTGGCGGCGGAGCGCCACGGCGTCCCGCACGTCCGCGTCGCTCTCGGCCTCGCGTCGACCGAGGAGGAGACCTTCTCACTCGCCGCCGGCCCCGTCGACGAGCTTCGGGCCGAACTCGGCCTGCCCGCCGATCCGCACGCCGAGCGGCTGCGCGCGGCGCCGCAGCTGACGCTCGTGCCGCCGGCGCTCGAGCCGCCGGGCGCGATCGCGCCACCCGCGACGCACCGCTTCCGCATCGGTCGTGACGACACGCCGCCACTGCCGGACTGGTGGTCGGCTAGCGCCGACCCGCTCGTGTACGTGACGTTCGGGTCCGTCGCCGGCTCGCTCGGCCTCTTTCCTGCGCTGTATCGGGCGGTCATCGACGCGATCGCGGACGTGCCCGCGCGGGTGCTCGTCACGACGGGAGTGGACAGCGACCCGGCCGATCTCGGGCCGGTGCCGGACAACGTTCACGTGGAGCGCTGGGTGCCGCAGGAGACCGCCGTCGCGCACGCCGACGCCGTCGTCTGCCACGGCGGCTACGGGTCGGCGCTCGGGGCCCTCGCCGAGGGGTTGCCGCTCGTGATCGTGCCGCTCTTCAGCAGCGACCAATGGGAGAACGCGCGGCGCCTCGCCGCCGTCGGCGCGGGGATCGCGCTCGCCGGTGCGCCGCGGGCGATGTTCGACCTGCCCGGGCCGGACGTCATCGCCGGACTCCCGGAAGCCGTCGAGCATGTGCTCACGGACCGGCGCCACCGCGACGCGGCTCGCCGCCTCGCCGACGACATCGCGGCGCTGCCGCCGGTGACGGCCGCCGTCGACGCGGTGCTCTCGCCATGAGCGCGCAGGACGACTATGTACTCGGGCGTAGCCCGGAGGAATACGAGCGGCTGCGCGGGCAGGCACGCATGTGGGAGCCCGAGACCGCGCGACTCCTCGACCGCAGCGGACTCGGGCGCGGAGCGCGCTGCCTCGATGTCGGCTGCGGTCCGGGCGAGACCATGCGCCTGATGGCCGAGCGGGTCGGTCCCGGCGGCGAGGTCACCGGCATCGACGTCGACGCGCCGCTCGGTGCTCAGGCGCTCGCCATGCTCCACGGTGCCGGCCACCTGTACTGCCGGTTCGAGGCGGTCGACGTCGAGAACGGCGCTGCGGTGCCGGGCGCGCCGTTCGACCTCGTCTTCGCCCGCTTTCTGCTGCTCCACGTCGACGATCCCGTCGCCGTGCTGGGCCGGCTGTGGGACTGGGTGGCGCCCGGCGGCCGCTTGGTCTTGCAGGACTACGACTTGCTCACCGGCGAGGTGGTTCCCGAGATCGCGAGCGTCGAGGAATTCCGGAAGGTCGCGCTGGGCACGTTTTGGCACGCCGGCCGCGATGTCCGCGTCGGGCTGCACCTGCCGAAGCTGCACGTCGACGCGGGCGTGGGTGCGCCCGACGGGATGGACGCCGCCGCACGCGTGGGACCGCTGCCCGCGCTCGCCTCGCTGTACGAGGCCGTCTACCGCAGCCTGCTGCCGGCCGCGCTGTCGCTCGGCCTGACCACGCCGGCGCAGAGCGACCGCTGGTTCGAGACGTTCGCGCGCGAGAGCGCTGGCGCCGTCGGGCACGCCGCGCTGTGGCCGCTGCTGATCGGCACGTGGAAGCGCAAGCCAGGAGGAATGTGATGCCAGTCGCCCATCTCGTCGATCCGGGAGCCGTCGAGACGATCGAGGTGCTCGGCCCGACGATCCAGTTCTTGACGCCGCCCGGCGCGACCGACGAGGCGCCGTGCGTCATGCGGGGCACGATCCCGGCCGGCGGCGTGGTGCCGCTTCACGCGCACGCCGACCCCGAGACGTTTCTGCCGGAGTCGGGCACGGTCGAGGGGCTCGTCTATGCGCCGGGCGGGATCCGATGGGTCCCGGTCGGGCCCGGCGAGGTGTTCCACATCCCGGGCGGGGCGCGGCACGCGTGGCGGAACCCGTCGGACGAGCCCGCGGCGATGATCATGGTCAGCACCGCAAGGATGGGCCGGTTCTTCCGCGAGGTCGCCGCACCGGCCACGTTCGAGCACTTCCTCGAGACGGCCGCGCGCTACGGCTACTGGAACGCTTCGCCGGAGGAGAACGCCGCCGTCGGCGTTCATCTGCCGGGCTAGGCGCTGCCGGCGGCGAGCGCGTCGAGCAGTCGCTCGACCGAGCGCTCGACCGGTTCCTCGGCGCCGTGGAGCCGGACATCCGGCGCGACCGGTGGCTCGTACGGCGAGCCGACGCCGGTGAAGTCCTCCAGCGTTCCCGCGCGCGCACGCGCGTAGTGCCCGTGCGGATCGCGGCGCTCGCACTCCTCGAGCGGCGTGTCGACCCACGCCTCCACGAACGGCAGGTCGGCCTCCTCGTGCAGCGCCCGCGCCCAGTCGCGGTCGGCGGCGGCGGGGGAGACGAGCGCCACCACGGCGACGAGGCCGGCGTCGGCGAGCATGCGCGCGACGCTCGCCACGCGGCGGGCGTGCTCGTGACGATCGGCAGGCGAGAAGCCGAGGTCGGCGCTGATCCCGTGCCGGAGGTTCTCGCCGTCGAGCAAATACGCCGCACGCCCGCCCGCGACGAGCCGGCGCTCGAGCTCCTCGGCGATCGTCGACTTGCCCGAGGCGGGGAGGCCGGTCAGCCACACGGTCGCGCCGCGCATCGCCAGGACGGCCCAGCGCTGGCGGCGCGGGAGCGCCGGCTCGTGCCAGACGATGTCGGGGCTGTGCGGGCCGCTCGGCGGTCCCGGATCCTCGTGCGCGGCCAGCACCATCCCGGCGCCCACCGTCGCGTTCGTGACCTCGTCGATGAGGATGAAGGCACCGGTGTCGCGGTTGCGCGCGTACGGCTCCGCCATCACGGGCGTCGCCAGGTCCACGTGCAGCCGACCGATGTCGTTGAGACCCAGCTCGGCTGGATGGGGGACGTCGGACAGCGTCTCGAGATCGAGCCGCCCGTCGAGCGACTCGACGCGCGCCCGCACCCGTCGGGTCGTGTGCTTGAGCACGTAGCGTGAGCCCTCGCGGACGGGCTCGTCCGTCATCCAGCACACCCGCGCGTCGAGCCGGCGAGCCACCGTGGGCGCGTCGGTGGGCGCGCAGATCAGGCTGCCGCGGCCGACGTCGAGCTCGTCGGCCAGCACCACGGTGACCGACATCGGCGGGAACGCCGCCTCGACCGGCCCGTCGAACGTGTCGATCCGCTCGATCGTGGTGCGCTCGCCCTGCGGGAGCACGAGGACCTCGTCGCCCGGCCGCATGATCCCGCCCGCGACGCGGCCCGCGTACCCGCGGTAGTCGTCGCCGCGCACCACCCACTGCACGGGCAGCCGCGGGTCGGTGAGGTTGCGGTCGCCCGCCACCTCGAGCGTCTCGAGCCGGCTCAGGAGCGTCGGGCCGTCGTACCACGGCGCGCGGTCCGACGGCTCGACCACGAAGTCGCCGTGCAGCGCCGACACAGGGATCGCGCCGCCGTCCGGCACACCGAGCTGGTCGAGCAATGCCGCGAAGTCCCGCTCGATCGCGCGGAAGCGGTCCTCGTCCCAGTCGACGAGGTCCATCTTGTTCACGACCGCGACGATGTGGTGGATCCCCAGCAGCGCCGAAAGGTAGGTGTGGCGGCGCGACTGCTCGATCACGCCGGTGCGCGCGTCGATCAGCACGACGGCCGCGTCGGCTGTCGACGCGCCGGTGACCATGTTGCGCGTGTAGCGGACGTGGCCCGGGGTGTCGGCGATGATGAACGAGCGCCGCGGGGTCGCGAAGAAGCGGTACGCGACGTCGATCGTGATCCCCTGCTCGCGCTCGGCGCGCAGTCCGTCGGTGAGCCGCGAGAGGTCGATCTCGGCGTCGGCGACGTGGTCGGACATCAGCGACTTGGAGTCGTAGAGCAGGCGGCCGATCAGCGTCGACTTGCCGTCGTCGACCGAGCCGGCGGTGGCGAGCCGCAGCAGCGTCGACATCAGAAGTAGCCCTCGCGCTTGCGGTCCTCCATCGCGGCCTCCGACGTGCGGTCATCGGCGCGCGTGGCGCCGCGCTCGCTGATCCGCGTGGCCGCGACCTCGGCGACCACCGCGTCGACGTCGGTGGCGTCCGAGCGGACCGCTCCGGTGATCGTCGCGTCGCCGACCGTCCGGTAACGCACGCGGGCGGTGATCGGCTTCTCGCCGTCCTCAGGCTGGAGGAACTCCGAGACGGCGTAGAGCATCCCGTCGCGCTCGAACACCTCGCGCTCGTGCGCGTAGTAGATCGGCGGCAGCTCGAGCCTCTCGGCGGCGATGTAGTGCCAGACGTCGAGCTCGGTCCAGTTCGAGAGCGGGAACACGCGCGCGTGCTCGCCCGGGCCGACAGCGCCGTTGTAGAGGCTCCACAGCTCCGGCCGCTGGGCGCGCGGTTCCCACTGCCCATGGACGTCGCGGAACGAGAACACGCGCTCCTTCGCGCGGGCGCGCTCCTCGTCGCGGCGGGCGCCCCCGAACGCGGCGTCGAACCGGTGCTCGGCGATCGCGTCGAGCAGCGTCACGGTCTGGAGCCGGTTGCGCGACGGACCGTCCTCGACCGCGCGCCCGCTGTCGATCGAGTCCTGCACGGAGGCGACGATCAGCCGCTCGCCCAGCTCGCGGACGCGGCGGTCGCGGAACTCGATCACCTCGGGGAAGTTGTGGCCCGTGTCGACGTGCATGATCGGGAACGGGAAGCGGGCAGGCCGGAACGCCTTCTCGGCCAGTCGCAGCAGGACGATCGAGTCCTTGCCGCCGGAGAACAGGAGGACGGGCCGCTCGAATTCGGCCGCGACTTCACGCATCACGAAGACCGCCTCGGCCTCGAGCTCCTGCAGGTTCGAAAGCTGGATGGCGCTGACGCTAGCGGGTCAGTGCGCGACCATCTGCTCCGGGATCACGATGACCGGACACGCGGCGAGGTGGATCACCTCGTGGGCGACGCTGCCGAGCAAGGCCCGCACACGGCCGAAGCCGCGCGTGCCGAGGATGATCTCGTCGGCTTCGCGGACGCTCGCGACATCGGCGATCGCCTTCGCGGGCGGGCCGCCGATCAGCTCGCTCTCCCAGCTGACGTCGGCAAGTCTGGGGTGCATCTGCAGGGCCTCCGCCATGATGGCGTCGGCGCCCTCGAGGGCGGCGTCTTCGAACCTCTGGTAGGTCCCGCTTCCGCGCCAGGTCTCGGGCACATTCCACGCGTGAACCACGTACAGCCTGCCGTCGGACCCGACGCGATCGATCGCGCGGGCGAGTGCAACATGCGATGCGGCGGAGCCGTCGAAGCCGACGACGACGCAGGGATGGGGATCGTCTGTGGGGGTCATCTGGAACGGCTCCTGGTTGGGGTCAAGGCGACCGTAGGGCGCGCCGGGCCTGTCGGCATCGGGGCGGGCACCGCACCGGCTCAGTAGTTCACCGGTCCGAAAGAATGCGGCGATGGGGGACCTGATCCTGCTCGCGCTCGCAGGCGCGGCGACCGCGCTCGCGACGGGGCTTGGCGCGATCCCGGTGTTCGCGCTCGGCGAGCGCGCGGACGGGCTGCGGCCGCTGATGTGGGGGCTCGCCGCCGGCGTGATGACCGTCGCGTCGGTCGTCGGGCTGTTGCAGCCGGCGCTCGACGCCGGCTCCGCAGTGCAGGTCGGCGGCGGTCTGCTCGCCGGGGTGGTGTTCCTGCTGGTCGCGCGCCGGGCGCTCGCCGGCCGCGACGTGCACGTGGGCAAGCTGCGCGGCGCGGGCGTGCGCCGCTCGGTGCTCGTGTTCGGCGTGCTGCTGGTCCACAGCCTGCCGGAGGGCTTCGCGATCGGCACGGCGTTCGCGTCCGAGCGTGAAGGCCTCGGGATCTTCGTCCTGCTCGCGATCGCGCTGCAGAACATTCCCGAGGGCACCGCGGCGGCGATCCCGATGCGCGACGCCGGCTTCTCACCCGCGCAGCAGTTCTGGGCCGCCGTGGCCACCAGCGCCCCGCAGCCGGTCGGCGCCGTGGCCGCGTTCGTGCTCGTCGAGGAGATCAGCGGCCTGTTGCCCGTGTCGTTCGCGTTCGCGGCCGGAGCCATGCTCGCCCTCGTCGCGATCGAGCTCGTGCCGCAGGCGTTCACCGCACGGACGTGGCGCTCGGCGCTCGGCGGCGCGGCCGGCGGCGCGGCGCTGATGCTCGCGCTGAGCGCCGCGATCGGCGTCTAAGAGCACGGCGAACTACGCACTGAGGTGCCGGGTGCGCGCGGATGGCGGACCCTCGCCTCCGCCGTACGGTCCCTCCATGCCCTATGCCGCACCAGCCCCGGTGGCCGTCGCCACGCCCGCAGTGGACTTCGCCCTGCGCGACGGCGCGACCCTGCGCGTCCGCCCGACCGTGCCCGAGGACGAGGGTGCGCTGCGGGAGCTCTTCGACGGGTTATCGGCCGAGTCACGGTGGCTGCGGTTCTTCAGCGGTGGCGCAGATCTGCACCGGGCCGCCGCCTTCATGGCGGCCCTCGAGCCCGACAGCGGCCGCGGGCTGGTCGCGGTGGAAGGCGACCCGGAGCGCGTCGTCGCGCATGCGGCCTATATCCGCGAGTCGCCGGACCGGGCGGAGGTCGCGTTCGAGGTGGCCGACGACTGGCAGGGGCGCGGGATCTCCACGGTCCTGCTCGCCCACCTGTCCGAGCTCGCGAGCGCGGAGGGGATCGTCACCTTCGAGGCCGTCGTGCTGCCGGACAACCACCGGATGATCCAGGTGTTCCGCAACTCCGGGTTCGCGGTCGAGGTCCGATCGCTGCCGGGCGAGCTGCGCGTGACGTTCCCCGCCGCGCTCGGGGATGAGGCGCGCGCCCGGTTCGAGGAGCGCGACCAGATCGCGGCGACCGCTGCCGTCGCGCAGGTGCTCCGCCCCGCTTCGGTGGCGGTCATCGGCGTGTCGAGCCGCGACGGATCCGTCGGCGCGGCGGTGCTCAGCAACCTACGCACGGCCGGATACCGTGGCCGCCTGTCGGTCGTCCATCCGCGCGACGACGTGGTCGGAGGCCTACCGGCGTACCGCTCGATCGCCGCCGTCCCGGAGCCTGTCGAGCTGGCGGTCGTCGCCGTCCCGGCCGCGGCGGTAGTCCAGGTCGCGCGCGAATGCGGCGCGGCCGGCGTGCGCGCGCTCGTGGTCCTCTCGGCCGGGTTTGCGGAGGTCGGCGCGCGCGGCCGCGCCCTCCAGGCCGAGCTGCTCGACGTCTGCCGCGCGAGCGGCATGCGGCTGGTCGGCCCGAACTGCCTCGGCGTGCTCAACACGGCCGGTGATGTGGCGCTCAACGCCACCTTCGCACCCGTCGCGCCGCCGGCCGGCGGCGTTGCCTTCGCGTCCCAGAGCGGCGCCTTCGGCATCGCGGCGATCACCGAGGCCGCCCGCCGCGGCCTCGGCTTGTCGTCCTTCGTGTCGACCGGGAACAAGGCCGACCTCTCCGGCAACGACCTGCTGCGGTACTGGGAGAACGACGACGGCACGGACGTGATCGGGCTGTACCTGGAGTCGTTCGGCAACCCGCGCCGGTTCGGGCAGATCGCCCGCCGTGTCGCCGCGCGCAAGCCGGTGATCGCGGTCAAGAGCGGGCGCTCGGCTGCCGGGTCACGGGCCGCGATGTCGCACACCGGCGCGCTCCTCGCCGCGTCGGACGCCACGGTCGACGCGCTGTTCCGGCACGCCGGCGTGATCCGGACCGGCACGGTCGGCGAGCTGTTCGACGTCGCCGCGCTGCTCGCCGGCCAGCCGCTGCCCTCGGGAAGCCGGATCGGCATCGTCACGAACGCCGGCGGCCCCGGGATCGCTTGCGCCGACGCGTGCGACGCCGCGGGGCTCCAGGTCGAGCCGCTGCCGGCGAGGACGCGGCGCCGGCTCGCCCAGCATCTGCCGCCCGAGGCGACCACGACCAACCCCGTCGACATGATCGCGTCGGCGTCCGCCGACGACTACCGGCGCTCGGTCGAGGCGCTCGCCGCCGACCCATCGGTGGACGCCGTGGTCGCGATCTTCATCCCGCCGCTCGTCACGGAGGCCCACGACGTCGCCGACGCGATCCGCGCGGCGTCAGCGACCACCCGCGCCGCCGGCAAGCCGCTGCTCGCCGTGTGGATGGCGCAGGACGACGCCGCCCTGGCGACGCTCGCGGGCGGTGTCGGAGGCGTGCCCGCCTACGGCACGCCGGAGGAGGCCGTCCGCGCGCTCGCCCACGCCGTCGGCTACGCGCCGCTGGCGCCGCACCGGCACCGCGCCGCCGCAGCGGCCGGACGGGATCGATGCCGATGCCGCCGCGGCGACCGTCGCGGAAGTGCTCGCCGAGGGCGGCGGGTGGCTCGTGCCCGATCGCGTGGCCGAGCTCCTGTCCGCGTACGGCATTCCCCAGGTTGCCGCCACCGTTGTCGCCACGCCCGCTGCCGTCATGCGCTGCGCCGCCGACCTCGGCGGCGAGGTCGCGGTCAAGGCGATCGCGCCCGGGCTCGTGCACAAGTCCGACGCGGGCGCCGTCAGGCTCGGCATCCGCGGAGCGGCCGCCGCCGGCCGTGCGGCGCGCGAGATCGCCGCCGCCGTGCGCCAGGCCGGTCACCAGCCGGTCGGCTACCTCGTGCAGGCGATGGCCCCGGAGGGCGTCGAGATGCTGGTCGGCGTCGTGACCGATCCCGACTGGGGTCCCGTCGTGGCGTGCGCCGCCGGCGGCACCGCCGTCGAGCTGCTCGGCGACGTGCAATCGCGCCTGGCCCCGCTCAGCCGCGGCGACGCCGCGGACATGCTGCGCTCGCTGCGCACCTTCCCGTTGCTCGACGGCTATCGCGGCGCGCCTCCCGCCGACGTCGCCGCGCTCGAGGACATCCTCGTCCGGATCGCGGCGCTCGCCGCCGCCCATCCCGAGATCGCCGAGCTCGACTGCAACCCGGTGCTCGTGGGCACCGGCGGCGCCACCGTCGTCGACGCCCGCGTGCGGATCGCGGTCCCGCCGCCGCCGCGGCCGTATCCGTCGCTCGACCGCTGATCAGGGCCCGACGAGCGCGCGCACCTGGCGCGCCATCTCGAGGTCCTCTCGCGCGCTCACGACGACCGTGCGTGCCGGGGCGCCGTGCCGTCCGATGTCGGCATCGGCCGTCGCTTGAGCGTTGCGACGCTCGTCGAGCGCGACGCCGAGGAACGAGAGCCCGTCAGCCGCAGCCGCCCGCACCGGCGCGGCGTGCTCGCCGACGCCGCCGGTGAACACGAGGACGTCGAGGCCGTTCATCGCGGCGGCCATCGCCGCGATGCCCGCGCGCAGCCGGTGCACGTAGACGTCGAGCGCCGCGTGCGCCTCGCCGTCACTCGCCGCGACGCGGGCCAGGATCTCGCGCATGTCCGCGGTCCCGGCCAGCGCGACGAGGCCGGATCGGTGCTCGAGGCCGTCGGCGAGCTCGGCCGGCGTGACGCCCTCGTGTTCGATCAGCCACAGCAGCAGGCCGGGATCCACGCTGCCCGATCGCGTCGCCATAACCAGTCCGTCGAGCGGCGTGAAGCCCATCGTCGTGTCGACCGAGCGGCCGCCGTCCACCGCGGCCAGCGACGCGCCCGCCCCGAGGTGGCAGCTGACGATGCGCACTTCGCCCGGGTCGGTCCCGAGCAGCTCGGCGGCTCGGCGCACGGCGTAGGCGTGCGAGAGCCCGTGGAAGCCGAACCGGCGCTGTCGCCATGGCCGTGGAAGCGCGTAGGTGGCGGCCGCCGGCGGGAGCGAGGCGTGGAACGCGGTGTCGAAGCACGCGGCGGCCGGCAGGTCCGGCAGATCGCGGAAGGCCGCGTCGATCGCGGCGAGCGCCCGCGGCTGATGCAGCGGAGCGAGCTCCGTGAGCGCCTCGATCCCCGCGCGCACGTCCGTGTCGATCCACGCCGCCGTCGGTAGGCGTCGCCGCCGTGCACCACGCGGTGGGCGACCGTGTCGGCGTCCGGCAGGCCGTGCAGCGAACCGGCGGCGAGCGCCTCGCCGCGCGGCCACGGCAGCTCGCGGTGGCCGAGCGTGCGATCGTCGTGGTCGAGCACCGAGAGCTTGAGGCTGCTCGAGCCCGGCGTTGACGATCAGGAGACGCATCGCCTCAGGCGGGCCAAGTCCAGTCGCGTACGGCGGCCGGGTCCTCGCCATGCGTGCGCGTGTACGCGCGGTGCCGCAGCCGCTCGTCCACCATCTCCTGGCGCAGGCCGGCGGCGCGCGTGCCGAGGCCGGGCACGCGGTCGATCACGTCCATCACCAGGTGGAAGCGGTCCATGTCATTGAGCATGAGCATGTCGAACGGTGTCGTGGTCGTGCCCTCCTCCTTGTAGCCGCGCACGTGGAGGTTGCGGTGATTGGTGCGCCGGTACGTGAGCCGGTGGATCAGCCACGGATAGCCGTGGTAAGCGAAGATCACCGGCCGGTCGGCCGTGAAGAGCGCGTCGAACTCGGCGTCTGGCATCCCGTGCGGGTGCTCGCTCTCGGGCTGCAGGCGCATGAGGTCGACGACGTTGATCAGGCGCACCTTCAGGTCGGGCAGCCGCTCGCGCAGCAGCGCGGCGGCGGCGAGCGTCTCGACCGTCGGAATCTCGCCCGCGCACGCCAGCACCACGTCCGGCTCGCCGTCGCCGGCGGTCCCCGCCCACTTCCAGATGCCGAGGCCGCGCGTGCAGTGCAGGACCGCGTCGTCCATCGAGAGGTAGTCGAGCGCGGGCTGCTTGCCGGCGACGATGACGTTCACGTAGTCGCGGCTGCGCAGGCAGTGGTCGGCCACCGACAGCAGGCAGTTCGCGTCCGGCGGCAGGTACACGCGCACGATCTCGGCCTTCTTGTTGACCACGTGGTCGATGAAACCCGGGTCCTGGTGCGAGAAGCCGTTGTGGTCCTGACGCCACACGTGCGAGGTGAGCACGTAGTTGAGCGATGCGATCGGCCGTCGCCAGGCGATCTGCCGCGTCACCTTCAGCCACTTTGCGTGCTGGTTGAACATCGAGTCGATGATGTGGATGAACGCCTCGTAGCAGTTGAACAGCCCGTGGCGACCGGTCAGCAGGTACCCCTCAAGCCAGCCCTGGCAGAGATGCTCGCTGAGCACCTCCATCACACGGCCGTCGGGAGCGAGGTGGTCGTCCTCCGGCCGCACCTCGCCGTGCCAGGCGCGGCCCGTGACCTCGAACACCGCGCCGAGGCGGTTGGAGGCGGTCTCGTCCGGCCCGAACAGCCGGAACGTGCGCGGGTTGCGCTGGATCACGTCGCGCATGAACGCGCCGAGCACGCGCATCGCCTCGCTCGACGTGGTCGCCGGCGCCGCGACCTCGACGGCGTAGTCGCGGAAGTCGGGCAGCCGCAGGTCGTGCAGCAGCGCGCCACCGTTGGCGTGCGGGCTCGCGCCCATCCGGCGCTCGCCCTCGGGCGCCGGCGCCAGGACGTCCTCGCGAGGCACGCCACGGTCGTCGAACAGCTCCTCGGGCCGGTACGACCGCAGCCACGCCTCGAGCTCGGCGAGGGCGGCCGGCGTCTCGCGCGGCTTGGCGAGCGGCACTTGGTGGGAGCGGGGTCGTCCCCGTCGTCCCGGGCCGGTCCAGCCCTTCGGCGTGCGGAGGACGAGCATCGGCCAGCGCGGCCGTTCGGTCGCGCCGCCCACGCGGGCGTCGCGCTGGATCCGCTCGATCGCGTCGAGCACCTCGTCGAGCGCGGCCGCCATCTGGCGGTGCATCGTCGCCGGGTCGTCGCCCTCAACGAACACCGGGTGATGGCCGTAGCCCTCGAGCAGCGCCCGCAGCTCCGCGTGGGGGATCCGGGCGAGGACCGTCGGGTTGGCGATCTTGTAGCCGTTCAGGTGCAGGATTGGGAGCACCGCGCCGTCGTGGACGGGGTCCAGGAACTTGTTTGAGTGCCAGCTCGCCGCCAGCGGCCCGGTCTCGGCCTCGCCGTCGCCGACGACGCAGCACACGAGCAGGTCGGGGTTGTCGAACGCCGCGCCGTAGGCGTGCGCGAGCGCGTAGCCGAGCTCGCCGCCCTCGTGGATAGAGCCCGGCGTCTCGGGCGCGACGTGGCTGGGGATGCCGCCGGGGAACGAGAACTGGCGGAACAGCCGGCGCATGCCGGCCTCGTCGCGCGTGATGTCCGGGTAGGTCTCGCTGTAGGTGCCCTCGAGCCAAGTGCTCGCGACCAGAGCGGGGCCGCCATGGCCAGGCCCGGTCACGAACAACGCCTCGAGGTCGCGCTCGCGGATCGCGCGGTTCATGTGCGCGTAGAGGAAGTTCAGGCCGGGAGTCGTGCCCCAGTGGCCGAGCAGCCGCGGCTTAACGTGCTCGACCCGCAGCGGCTCGCGCAGCAGCGGGTTGTCGAGCAGGTAGATCTGGCCGACCGCCAGGTAGTTCGCGGCACGCCACCAGGAGTCGATGGCGTCGAGGGTGGCGGCGGCCGGCTCGGTCATACGGTCAGGGTCGCAGAGCCGCTACTCGACGTCGAAGGGCATCGTCTGCCCCGCGGCGTAGTGGCCGGGCATGAAGCACAGCAGCTCGTACTTGCCGGGCGTGAGGTCGGCGGTGACCGTGTCGGCCGCGCCGCCGTCGAGGTCCGCGCCCTTGGTCACGAACGTGCTCTCGTCGACCATGCCGTCGCTGACGGAGGCGGGGGCCTTGATGATCGCGAGGCCGTGCATGGTGGCGCCCTCGTTCTTGACTCCGAAGGTCACCTTCCCGGCCTTGATCGAGGAGATGTCGGACTTGATCCACATGTCGCCGAAGCTGACGTTCACGTCGGCGGCCGCGCCGGCGGGGGCCTCGGCCTTGGCCGCGGCGCCGCCCATGTCGTGGCCTCCGGCGGCGGCCGGCGCGTGGGTGGTCTTGAGCACGCCGATCGCGCCCTTGACGGCGTCGCCGAAGGCGTGGGTGACGAACGGGTAGGTGCCCTCCTGGTCGAGTGTGTACTCGACCCAGCCGCCCTGCGACGGCGCGAGGTTGATCGTCTGGACGTCGTGCGCGATCCCGTTGTCGGTGTGCGCGGTGTCGAACACGGTCCCGATCACGTGGAAGGCGCTCCAGATGCTCGGGCCGGCGTTGAGGACGTACATCCGGACACGCTCGCCGCGCTTGACGGCGATCGGGTTGTCCTTGTACTGGTTGGCGAAGCCGTTGAACGCGATCACGTCGGGCGCCTTGGCCTGCATCTTGGCCATGTCCGCGCTCTTGCCGGGCGCGCCGATGTAGTACTCCTGCTGCGTCATCCACAGCTCCTTGTCCACCGGAGCCAGGTTCTTCGGCTTGACCACCATCATGCCGACCATGCCGGCGCCGGTGTGCATCAGGACCGGCTGCGTCGCGCAGTGGTACATGAACACGCCGGGGTGCTTGGCGGTGAAGCGGTAGGTCATCGACTTGCCGGGAGCCAGGTCGTTGTAGTGGCTGCCAGGGTTGACCTCGGCGGAGTGGAAGTCGAGCGAGTGCGGCAGCGTCACGGCCATCTTCTTCGAGCTGCCGTTGACGAGCGTGAACTCGACCTTGTCGCCTTCGGTCACCACCAGCGGACCGGAGATGCCGGTGCCGCGGTAGTACTTGCCATTGACCGCGAAGCTCCAGACCTCGGTCGGCGCGAACGCCTTGGACACCTGCGTCACGTGCTGGAAGACGTCGACCTTGAACTTCTTGACCGCGCCGGGCGGGACGGCCGGGAGTGTCGGGTCGACCCGCTCGAACGGCTCGAAGGCGACGCCCTTGGCGTCGGCCAGCGTCGGTGCAGCGGCGGTCTTGGCCGCGGGCACCTTGGCGGCGGCGGCCGGTGCGGCCGAGACGGCCCGCGAGTCTCCGCCGATGGAAGCCAGCGCGACGATCGAGACGATCGCTGCGATCACGGCGACGACACCGACGAGGCAGAGTGCCACCCAGATCCACGAACGCCGGACGCCGTCGTCGCCGCCGGGCAGGGGGCCGCCGGGCAGCCAGGTGTCGTCGCTGAAGGTGGCGGGTTCGTGGTCGGCGGAGCCGCGGGATTCGGGGGTGAGCGTGGGCATGCTCCTAGACTCGCCACGTCGCGGCCCCGCGTCGTCCGGACTCCGGCGCAGGCTGCGAGCGAGTTACTGCGCGGACGTCGTCAGTAGTTGCCCGCGGGCGGTGAAGAGATCGCCGACGGTGTCCGCCCACGACCGGATGGCGTCCCAGTCGCGCGCATCGGTCGCGCCTATGTTGCGGAACGGGAAGCGCAGCTTCGCCGGATCGATCACACCGCCGAAGATCGCGACGGAGACCGGCTCGAGTCCCGGCTCCTTGGCAAAGGCGGCGTCGAGCTGCCTGCGCGACCCCTCGATGTCGGCCGGCGCCGTCGTCCGCGGTCCCATCGCAAACACGGCGACGGGCAGGAGGGTGAGCGCCTCGCGGTGCCTCGAGAGGAAGTGGCGCGCATCGTGATGCCAGCGGCCCATGTAGAGCGCGCCGCCGATCACCACCGCGCCATAGGAGCTCAGGCTCGTGACCTCGGCCGCGGGCCGCACCTCAACCGCGTGGTCGAGCTCGCGCAGCGTGGCGGCCACCGCGTCGGCGACCTCGTGTGTTGATTCCCTCTTCGTCGCGTACGCGACCAGCACGGGCAGGGTCATGATTCATCTCCGGATTCGGTCACTCCACAGAGAACCACCGCAGGGCTATCGCGGCATCGGGGCGACCACCGAGCCGGATGCGTGAAAACCCCCGATGTGCGAGTGCGTCCGCCGACGCAGACTGCCGACCGAGCCGTCATCCGCGGCCTGACGCCGACACCCGGGGGTTGCAGGATGCCCGTACGAGTTGCCATCAACGGCTTCGGCCGCACAGGGCGCGCCACGTTCCGCGCCGCGCACGAGCAGGGTGCAGACGTCGAGTGGGCCGCGATCAACGACGTGATGGGGGTCGCCTCGGTCGCCCAGCTGCTGGCGACCGACTCCGTCTACGGCCCGTTCCCCGGATCGATCGAGGCGCTCGACGGCGCGATCGTCGTCGACGGCCACGAGATCCCGGTGTTCGCCGAGCCCGACCCGGCCGCGCTGCCGTGGCAGGAGCTCGGCGTCGAGGTCGTGATCGAGTCGAGCGGCCGCTTCCGCGGACGCGCCGACGCCGCTCGCCACCTCGAGGCCGGAGCGCGCAAGGTGATCATCTCCGCTCCCGCCAAGGAGCCCGACGTCACGGTCGCGCTCGGCGTGAACTTCGACGATGTCTACGACGCGGAGCGCCACCACATCATCTCCAACGCCTCCTGCACCACGAACTGCCTCGCGCCGGTGGCGAAGGTGCTGCACGAAGCCTTCGGCATCCGCCACGGGGTCATGACCACGGTGCACGCCTACACGGGCGACCAGCGGCTGCTCGACGCGCCGCACAAGGACCCCCGGCGTGCGCGCTCGGCCGCGCTCAACCTGGTCCCGACGACCACGGGCGCCGCGAAGGCGGTCGGGCTCGTGATCCCGGACCTGCTGGGCCGGCTCCAGGGCTACGCGGTGCGCGTGCCGACGCCGACGGTCTCGCTGGTCGACCTGACGATCGAGGTCGAAACGGCCACGACCGTCGAGGCGGTCAACGCCGCCGTCCGCGAGCGCTCCGACCGCGGACCGCTGGCCGGCATCCTGGCCTACCGCGAGGCCGATCTCGTGTCCACCGACCTCATCGGATCGCCGTACTCGTCGATCTTCGACGCCGGCCTGACGATGGTCGTGGACGGCACGCAGATCAAAGTCGTGGCCTGGTACGACAACGAGTGGGGCTACTCGAGCCGGCTCGGCGAACTCGCCCAAGGCGTGCTCGTGCCCGTCGCCGCGGGGACCGCGGGTCAGTAGCTCCTACGGCCGCCGTCTCAGCCCCGCGCCCCGATGACGGGCGGGCTCGGGCGGGCGATGCTGACGGTGATGCTTCCGCAACTGTCACCCGAGCCCGACGCGCCCCAGATCACGGTCTTCATCGCCGCGCGCCACGAGCGTGTGCGCGCGGCGCTCTGGCAGCTGCTCGAAGGCGAGCCCGGGGTCGAGCCGCTTGCCGCGACCGCCGATCTCCCGGACCTGATCCGGCTGCTCGGGCGGCTGACGCCGGCCGTCGTCATCGTCGAGCACTCCGTGCTGGGCGATGCCGGGCTGGACGCGCTCGCGAGCGTGACCGCGGCCGCGCCGCACGCCGCGTTCATCGTGGTCGGGATGCACGACCACCCCGGCTATGTGCGCTGGGCGCGTGAGGCCGGCGCCGCGGACTACGTCCCGCTGGACGAGGCGGCCGAGCGGTTGGGACGGTCGGTCGTGGAGGCGTCGGGGCGTCGCTCGCCGCCGCGCGCCGAACGGCGGGCAGCCGCGCGGTGAGCGTGGTGCCCGCGCCGGGCGCTGAGTCGATCGTGAGCGTGCCGTCGAGCAGCTCGACGCGCTCGCGCATGCTCATCAGCCCGAAGCCGCCGGACGTGCCGGATGCGTCGAAGCCCTGACCGTCGTCGTGCACGCGGAGGGTCACGTGCCCCTGCGCCTCCTGGATGTCGACCGTCACCGACTCCGCGCCGGAGTGCTTGAACGCGTTGGTCATCGCCTCCTGGGCGATGCGATAGAGCGCCGTCTCCAGCTCCGCCTCGTGGCGCACGGCCACGCGTCCGGCCTCGTAGTCGAGATCGGCGTTCAGCACGACATCGATCCCGCGGCTGCGGACGCGGTCGGCCAGCGCCTCCACCGCCGCGCCGGTCGCCGAGCTCGTCGAGCGCGGCGGGCCGCACGTCGGAGATGATGCCGCGGAGGTTCGCGATCTCCGTGTCGAGGTCCGTGACCGCGTCGTCGAGCGCCGCATGCCACACGTCGGCGTCGCTTCCCTTGCGGGCGGCGGACAGTGACAGCCGCAGCGCACCGAGGCCCTGCAAGGTTTCGTCGTGCAGCTCGCGCGCCCAGCGGCGGCGTTCGTCCTCGGTCGCGGCCTCTCGCGCGCGCAGATGGTCGGTGCCCACCGAGCGGGCGGTGACGACGGCGACTCGCCGCGCTGGTCGCGAACGAGGTCAGGAGCCGTTCGTCCTCCTCGCTGAACTCCCCGGCGCCGGGAGGGTGGAGCGCGGCAAGGACGCCCGGTGTCTCCGTTCGAAAGGCGAGGGGGACGAACAGCCCGGCGCCCGCCTCGAATCCGAACCGGCCGAGCCCCGTCTCGTCGAAACGCGCACGGTTGAGCTCGTCGCTCAGGCGCTGCGACTGGCGCGTGCGCATCACGCGGCCGGCCACCGTGCTCTCCATCGGCAGCTCTCGGCCCGACGATCTCGCGATCGACATCCCCGGCCACGGCGGCGATCCGCAGGCGGTCGCCGACCGCGAGCTCGATGACCAGGGCGCGCGGCGCCGACCAGCGCGCGTCCGCGCTTGGCGATCAGCTGGAGCACGACATCGAGGTCGGTCTCGCCCGCCAGCGCCCGTGAGATCTCGACAGTGGCCGTCATCGCGGCGAACGGTGCGCTCGAGCTCGTCGCGCCGCTCGCTCAGCGCCTGTACGTGGCGGGCGTTGCCGATGGCGATCGCGGCGTACCGGGCCAGCATCATCACGATCTGCTCGTCGTCGTCGGTGAACTCGCCGTCCGACTTCTCGGTCAGGTACAGGTTGCCCCACGCCTCGCCTGCGACGACGATCGGCACCCCGAGGAACGTGTCCATCGGCGGATGGCCGATGGGGAAGCCGTAGGACCGCGGATGCGCTCCCACGTCCGTCAGTCGCAGCGGGCGCGCATCGCGGATCAGCTCGCCCAGGACGCCGTGGCCCCTCGGCAGGTCGCCGATCACGCGCCGGGTGTCTTCGTCGATGCCGCTCGTCAGGAAGCGCGCGAGTAGCTCACGGCGGTCATCGAGCACGCCGAGCGCCGCGTACCGCGCGCCGGTCAGCTCGCGACCCGCGTCGATCACGCGCTCAAAGACGAGCTCCAGCTCGGGTTCCTCCAGTACGGAGTTGCCCAGAGCGATCAGGGTGCGGAGGGCGGAGTCCTGCACTCCTGAGCGACTGTAGCGTCGCGGAATGTCGCGGGACGGTGCTGGCCGTCGTGGTGCAAAGGGATCAGCGGTCCTCCGCAGGAGGCGCAGTCAGCCGGCTCACGACCGACGACCCGGCTCGCCGGCACGAACCACTTGACTCGACACTCCTCGCAGACGAAGCGCAGATCCACAGTCCACCTAGTTTCGCGGCGCAGCAGATGGGCGCGCATCCGTAGTCCGCCGCAACCCGGCACATGGGAGATCGCGGATGTCGCCGGGCGGCCGCCGACCTAGCGTGAGCCGTACATGAGCGGAACCATGAACATGCCCTTCACCTCTTCCAGCCACGGCCGTTCCACGGAGCAGCACCCGGTGTTCGGCTCCGTGGTGTGCGGCGTCGACGGCTCGTGCGCCGGCCTTGAGGCGGTCCGCCAGGCTGCCGTGCTGGCAGGCCCGCACACGCTGCTCGAGCTGGTCGCGATCACGCCGCTGGCCGGCCATCCGATGTTCGTGCCGCTGCCCGACGCCGCGCACACCGCGCTCGTGGACGCGCGGCGGGCGGCGCACGCGCTGGGCGCCGATGTCTCCGTGAGCGCGATCCCGGCCGCTTCGCTTGCCGAAGGGTTGCTGAGGGCCGCCGCCGGCCACGACCTCGTCGTCGTCGGCTGTAGCGAGGTCACGACGTCCGCGCAGGTGCCGTTTGGACCTGGCACACGGGCGGTCGTCGATCACACGCCGGAAAGCGTGCTCGTGGCGAGGCAGCCGCCGCCGGGTTCCGATGCCGTCAGCTCGATGCTGGTTGCCGTCGACAATTCCGTCGCGTCGCATCGTGCGACCTTGTGTGCCGCGCGGATCGCCGCTCAGCACGGATCCGCGATCGCGCTCATGGCAGCGCCGAAGCGGGACGCGTCACATGTCCACGCCCTCGCCGAGGACCTGGCGACCGTGGCGGCAGCGACCGGCGCCGACCCCGTCGTCCTCGAGGAGCACGGCCCGCCGGTTCGCGCCATCGTCGCCGCGGCGCTCCGCATCGGCGCTTCGATGATCGTGCTCGGGTCGCGCGCCCACGCGGCCACCGATGCAAGCGTCTCGGGTCAGGTCGCGCGAACCGCGGCCTGCTCGGTGCTGATCGTGCGTGAACCGGATGTGGCCGCATGACTAAGCGCGTCCTCATCGCCGGCTCCGGGGTCGCGGCCGTGGAGGCCGTCTTGGCGCTGCGCCACCTCGCCGGCCAAGGCTTCGAGATCGACCTCGTCGCCCCCTCACACGCCCTCGACCGCCGGCAGGCGTCGGTCGCGGCGCCGTTCGGACTCGGCGCTCCGCCCCCGCTCGACCTCCATGACCTGGCGCGCCGCTACGCGGTCACGCTCGTGGAGGGAGAGCTGGCCGGCGTCGACGTCGCCGCGCGGACTGCTCGTCTCGGGTCGGGCGAGGAGCGTGGGTACGACTACCTGCTGGTCGCCGTCGGCGCGAAGCCCGAGTCCGCGCTGCCCGGGTCGCTGACGTTCCGCGGGCCTGCGGACGTGCCGACGGTCGAGTGGGTGCTCGCGGAGCTTGCGCGCGGACATCGCCGCCAGATCGTCATCGTCGTCCCTGTGGGATCGACGTGGGCGCTGCCGGCCTACGAGCTCGCGATCATGGCGCGGACGGAGACCCGCTCGCTGCCGGACGCAACCGTCACGCTGGTGACGCCCGAGCGCGAGCCGCTGCGGATCTTCGGCGAGGCTGCGGGCGCGGCGATGCGCGCCCTCTTGACGGAACGCGAGGTCAACCTCCGTACCGAGGCACGCGCGGCGCACGTGACCGACGACGTGCTGTGGCTCGAGTCCGGCGAAGCGATCATTGCCGACACCGTGATCAGCCTTCCTCGGCTCGTCGGGTCGGCCATCCCCGGCCTGCCGGCAACCGATGACGGGTTCCTGCCGACGGACGCCCACGGCTACGTCATGGGAGCCGAGCGTGTGCTCGCCGCCGGCGACGCCACGACCTTCCCGGTCAAGCAGGGCGGTCTCGCGACCCAACAGGCCGACGCCGCTGCTGCCACGATCGCCCACGAGCTGGGCGCCGCCGTGGAATCACGACCGTTCGCGCCGGTGCTGCGCGGCCTCCTGCTGACCGGTGGAGCGCCGCTGTACCTGCGCGCCGAGCTGGACGCGAAGGGCACGGTACGCGCGGGCGGCGCCATGCACCGGCGCCTGACGGGCGAGGTCTCCTCGCGCGCACTGTGGTGGCCGCCCGGCAAGGTCGCCGGGCGCTATCTCGCTCCGTACCTGTCGACGGCACGTCCCGTGACGCTCGGCGACGAACTGCTCGTCGATCGCACCCCCGGATCGTCGACCGCCGAGCGCTCCGAGCGCGATGCGGCACTGGAGCTCGCCTTGATGCTCGCTGACGAGGACGCGGCGGCGGGGGACCTACGGGAAGCGCTGCACGCGCTGGACGCGGCAGCGGCCCTGGGCGGCGGCATGCTGCCGCCCGCGTACGTCGAGCGGCGCGAGCATTGGCTGGCCCACCTCGGCCCGTCGCGCGAGCCCGCGCGCGCGTGACCCAGTTGCGGCGGACTACGGACGCAAGCAGCGGTGTTCTGCCCGTAGATCACCGCAGCCGCCCGCGATGGCGGAACGCCGTGCGGAACCTAGCCTCGTAACCATGCCCGAGCCCCACTTCTCCTCACCCCCGCACGTCGTGATCGTCGGCGGCGGCGTTGCCGCCCTCGAGGCGCTGATCGCGCTCCGCCAACTGCCCGGCGATCCCCTGCGCGTCACGCTGCTCGCCCCCGAGCCGGACTTCGTGTACCGGCCGCTCTCGGTCACCGAGCCGTTCTGTCTCGGCCACGCCGCCCGCCATCCGC
This sequence comes from uncultured Solirubrobacteraceae bacterium, assembly GCA_963792385.1. Lineage (GTDB taxonomy): Bacteria > Actinomycetota > Thermoleophilia > Solirubrobacterales > Solirubrobacteraceae > DASSUW01. The sequence goes on from CAWBVZ010000012.1 coordinate 588,966, forward strand.
TGGCCGACGTCGCCCGCGACTTCGACGCCGAGCTCGTGAGCGGTGCGCTCGCCGAGGTCGATCCGGTGAGTCGCACGGTCACCACGAGCGACCGCGTGACCTTGTCGTACGACTCTCTGCTGATCGCCGTCGGGGCTCGGAGCCAGCCGGTCTCCGACCACGCGATCACGTTCGGCGCCGAGGGTGCGCCGGAGGCCCTCGCCGGCCTGCTCGCGGATCTCGAAGAGGGCTACGCGCATCGCGTCGCGTTTGTCGTCCCGGGCAGCGCGACGTGGAGCCTGCCGCTCTACGAACTCGCCATCATCACGGCCCGCCACGTCTCGGGCGCGGGCATGGACGACGTCCACCTCACGTTCGTGACGCCGGAGCGGGCCCCGCTCGAGTTGTTCGGACCCGAAGGCAGCCGCGTGGTTGCCGAGCTGCTCGCGGACGAAGGCATCGAGTTCGTCGGCTCGGTCGGCGCCGAGTTGGTCCACAACGGCGTCGAGGTCGGCGGTCGTCGCATCGACGTCGACCGGATCCTGACGCTGCCGGTCCTGGTCGGCCCCAGCATCCCGGGACTGCCCGACACGGCCGAAGGCTTCATCCCCGTCGACGAGCACGGCGCGGTGGCCGGGCTCGAAGGCGTGTACGCGGCCGGCGACGTGACCGACGCTCCGATCAAGCAGGGCGGCCTCGCCGGGCAGCAGGCTGTGGCCGCCGCCGAGGCGATCGCCGCCCGGCACGGTGCCGACCTGGATCCGCAGCCGTACCGGCCCGTCCTGCGCGGCATGCTGCTCACCGGCGGCCGGAGCCGGTGGCTCCGCGCGCCCGCAGCCGACACCTCGGCCGACTCGCAGACGTCTATGCACGCGCTCTGGTGGCCGCCGACGAAGGTCGCGACCCAGTATCTGGCGCCCTACCTGATGGGGCGCGACGAGGCGGCGTACCTGCGGTCGAACGCCCCGGAGGACCACCACGCGGTTGAGCGTGACCTGGAGCTGCTCGGCTCGCCGCTCAGGCGTCCGTGAGCTCGACCAGCCCGTTCTGCAGTGCGTAGCGGACGAGCTCGGCGCGCGTGGACTTGCGCGTCTTCTGCTGGATATGCGAGCGGTGGGACTCGACGGTGCGCACGCTGAGGTAGAGCTGCCCGGCGATCTCGGCGTTTGTATGCCCGAGCGCGATCAGCTTGAGCACTTCGACCTCGCGGGCGGAGAGATCATCCGGCGGGCCGGTCGGCTCCGCGGGCTGGGCCGCCAGCCGCGCGCCGAGACGAGGATTGAGGTACGTCTCGCCCTCGGCGGCAAGCCGGATCGCGCCGAGCAGCTCGTCGTCGGCGGCCTCCTTGAGCACGAACCCGAGTGCGCCAGACTGCAGCGCCTGGCGGGCGAACGACGGCTCGTTCTGCATGGTCAGCACGACGATCGCGGTCGTCGGAGCCTGCTCGAGGATCGTGGGGATCGCCTCCAGGCTCGAGCCACCGGGCATGTTGAGGTCGAGCACGATCACGGCCGGCCGGTGTGCCTTCGCCATCCGCAGCGCATCGGGCACCGTCCCGGCCTCGGCGACGACGCGCAGGCCCGGCTCGGCGTCGACCAGCAGCCGCAGGCCCTTGCGGACGACGGCGTGGTCGTCGGCGAGTACGACGGTGACGTCTTCAGTCATGGCCCTAGTCTGACGCGGGATCCTGCAGCGGTACGCCGGAGGCGACCCCGGTGGCCAGGAACGGCGCCAGGTACCGCCCCGCGATCTTGCCGGGCGGCGACCAGAGTGCGTCGGTCGACGCCGTGCCGGTGGCGGGGAGGATGCGATGCTCGCGCAGCCCGCCAGGGCCGAGTTCGACGCGCAGGTAGAGCGGGGCGGCGCCCGTCATCAGGAGCGCGCGCAGCACGGGCCGGAACGGCTCCGGCATGCCGATCGCACCGACGCGCCACGCGATCGTCTCCGCCACGGCGTCGGCCTGCTGGGCGGCGAGGCCGCCGTGCTTGACGGGGAAGGCGATCACGTCGCCGGCGGCATAGACGTCGGTGCAGCCCTGCACGATGCCGTGCTCGTTCACCGGGATGTAGCCGTCTTCGTCTTGTGGCAGGCCTGCGAGCCGCGGACCGACCAGCTCAGGCAATGCGATGACCATGTCGGCCGGCAGCCATTCGCCGCTGCGAAGCTGCAGGGCGCCGGTCACCGCCTCCTCGGCGACGGCGCTCGTCACGAGGTCCACGCCCGCCTGTACCAGCGCGGCGCGCACGGCCTCGCCGGCGGCCGACCCGAGTACCTCGAGTGGCTCGTGCTCGCCGGTCACGACCGCGAGATGAGGGCTGGCGACGCCGCGCTCGCGGAGAGTCGTGGCGCTGAGGAGCGCAAGCTCGTAGAGCGGCAGCAGCCAGCGCGCGCCCGCCGGCGCGGCGAACGCCACGCGGAGCTCGGGCTGCGCGGCGACGCGCGCGATCACCTGCTCCACGGCGCCCGCGCTTATCGGGCCGCGGAAGGTGACGGCGCCGGGGACCGCGTCCTGCGACCGCGCGCCGGTCGCGATCACCAGCACGTCGTAGCTGAGCCGCGCCCCGTCCTTGGTGATGACATGGTGCGTCTCCGGCTCGACCGCAGCGAGCGAGTCATGGTGCAGACGGACGCCGAGATCCGCGGCCAGTTGCGTGAGATCGATGCGGGGGGCGGGCTCGCCCCCGAACGGGGTCCTGACCGACATCGGGCGGTGCACCATCTCGTTGGACGGCGCCAGCATCTCAATCGCGACGTGCGAGCCCGCCAGAGCGTGCAGGGCCAGGACGCCTTCAACGGCGGCGACACCGGATCCCGCAACGAGTACGCGGATCATGGGGCACCGACGCCGGTCACGACCGGGGCCTGCGGCGCCTCGTCGGCGACCGTCGCCGGGTCACGCGGGAGCACGAGCACCGGATAGCTCGCGCCATCCGTAAGTGCCTCCGAGACGCTCCCCAGCAGCGCGCGCTGCATCGGGCCGTAGCCACGCGAGCCGGTGACGAGAAGGTCGACGATCCCGTCGCACGCCTCGGCGATCACCGGTCCGGGCGAGCCGTGGAGAAGCAGTGTGCGGGGGTTCACGCCTCCCGGCGCGGCGTCGGCGGCGGCGTCGAGCAACTCCTGGGCATGCACGCGGTTGCGGTGGCCCGCCGCCTCGGCGTCAGCCGCGGCCGTGAAGGAGGCGGCCGGCGGGACCGGCTCCAGCGCGCACAGCAGCGTGACGGCGGCGCCGGAGCGCGCGGCGATCTCGTAGCCGGCAGCCAGGGCTGCCGCTGCCTCCGGCGAGCCGTCGTAGGCGATGCCGACGTGCCGGAACGGCTCGGTCGACCGCAACCCAGCGGGGGCCACGGCGACGGCGCACGGCGCCCCCTGGAGGAGGCGGCCGGCGGTGCGGTCGATCGCGACGCGCCCGGCCTGGCTGTGCTGACTCGAACTGATGACCACGAGGTCGGCGCCGTCGCTCTCCGCGAGCTCGGTCAGTCCACGCGCGGGGGAGGGCGACACGGGCGCGCTCTGCCTCACGCGGATCCCGGCCGGGATCGTGGCGGCGCGGGCGTCCGCGAACATGCGCGCGATCTCGTCTGGGACCATGGCGTCGGGCCTGTGCGCGTGGGCGGGCAGGTGCCAGTGGCGCCCGGGAACGACGCAGGCAAGCGTCAGCACTCCCGCCTCGGGGTCACGCAGTCGCAGGGCCAGCGCGAGTGCATCCTCGGCGCGCGGCGAGCCGTCGAACGCGACCACGAGGCGCCGGCCGACGACCGATGGCGAACCGGTCCGGTCGACGCCCGTCATGCTGCGACGCTCCCCCCGGCGGAGGACTCGCGGCTCGCGTGGTGCTCCGTCGAGCCTGGCGGCACGACCAGCACCGGGCAGGCCGCCTTGCGCACCAGGGCGTGGGATGTCCCGCCGAGCAGGAGGGTGCGCAGCGGGCCGTAGCCGCGCGAGCCGCATACGAGCAGCCCGAGGCCTTCGGACGCGGCGGCCAGCGCGGCGGCCGGGCGGCCCGAGAGGATCTCGCCGCCTGCAAGCCGGTTCTCGGGCACCGCGTCGGTCCCGCGGCGCAGCACCGCCGACGCCACCTCGTGGCGAGCACGGCGCACGTCCTCGAGCGCGCTCCCATCGAGCGAGCCCGTCACGAGCACGTCGAGCGGCTCGGCGACGGTCATCACATGCACGCCGGCCCGCGCGGGGCCGGCGAGCGCGCGCGCCATGGTCAGAGCGGCGTGGCCGTCCGGCGTGTCGGTGAAGGCGACGCCGATCAGCGCCGGGCCCGCGGCGACGTCCGCGAACGTGTAGCCGACGGGCGCGACCGCGACGGGGCAAGGGGCGCCGTGGAGCAGGCGATCGGTGACGGCGCTCGGAAGCACGCGCCCGATCTGTCCACGCGCGGACGACCCGATCGCGAGGAACTTCGCGTCCGCGTCCTCGGCGTACTCGTGGAGGGCGCGCGCAGGCGAGCCGTCGGAAGCCACGACCGTGGTCGTGACCGGGACGCCGGCGGCCTCAACCGCCGCCGCGACACGGTGCAGCGCGCGCTCGGTCTCCAGCCGCAGGGTGCGGGCGTATTCGGGATGCAGGTTGTCGACGGAGAGATCGACCGGATAGGACGCGGCGAGCACGAGCGGCGCGCCGGTGAGCCGGGCGAGCATCGCCCCCAAGGCGGCGGGCGCGACGTCCTCGCGGCGCGGGTCGACGGCAGCGATGATCGGCTTTGACATAGGGCAAGCGTCGCGGCGATCGACGGTTCCCGCATCCGCGCGCATCCACACCGTCGCGTGGGGGACTACGGAGCGCGATCGTGTAGTCGCACCGGATGCCGGCGGGGCCGTCTCGCGGTCCAATGGAGATCGACAGCGACTCGATCTTCAGGAGGACAGCATGAGCAAGCTCTACACCTATGCAGGCATCGCAGCGAGCGTGGTGCTGATCGCGTTCGGCATTGGTTGCGTCGCGATGGGGTTCAACGGCCGTGATCGTGTCCAGACCGAGCTGGCCCGCGAGCAGATCGTCGGCACTCCCGACTCCACCATCCCCGGTCAGAAGGTCGACTCGGGCAAGGAGGCCGAGGCGTTCGCAGCGGTCATGCGCAAGCACACGCTCGAGGCCACCGGCGGCCTGACGTACGCCCAGATGGACCGCTTCCTGGACGCGAACGGCAAGCCGACCTCGGATGAGGCCAAGGCTGCGAAGGACCCGAAGAGCGGCAAGCCGGTTGAGAACGGCCTGCGCGACATGTGGGTGAGCGAGACGGCGCTGACCACCGCGCTCAACACCGCCTACTTCGCCGAGAGCGTCGCGACCTTCGCGATCGTGATGGGCTTCGCCCTCCTGCTGGTCGGCGGCGGCTTCCTCGTCCTCACCGTGCGCCTGCTGGCCCCCCGCACTGCCACCAAGAAGACCCCGGCCACGTCGGCCGTGCCCGTCGCCTCCTGACCTGAACCCAACCAACCCTGCCGCTCTCGCCCGCGACGTCCGCGGGCGGGAGCGCAGTGTTTAAGCGTCAGGAGAGCGAGGCGTGAAGGTGATCTGCTCGTCGGCGCCCGGCTGGACGATCAGCGCCGACGACGGCGGGACCTCGCGCCAGACCCCGGGGAGATCGCCGAGCGGCTCGGAGACGACCGCGCGCGCCTCGTCCGACAGGTGTCCGAGGCGCGCGTCCTCGGGATACAGCTCGCGCACGTCGCGCGCATCGTTGCTGACGTAGAGCGAGTTGGCGACGTCTCCGCTCGCGTAGCGGACCGCGTACAGCCGCTCGCCGTCGCTCACGCCCAGCGTCATCTGCAACGGGTCGGCGACGCCGAGCCGGCGACCGGTCGACTCGACGAAGCCCGCCATCCGCTCGAGCGCGGGCAGCGGCTCATCCTCGAGCCCGAAGGTCAGCGCGAGGAAGAACAGGAGCTCGGAATCGGTCGTGCCCTCGATCAGCTCGAACAGCTGCGGGTCGACCGCGAGCACCAGATCGCGCCGCAGTCGCGCGTAGCCATCGATGAAGCCGTTGTGGACGAAGATCCAGCGGCCGTAGCGGAACGGATGGCAGTTGGTCTGCTGCACCGCGGTCCCCGTGGCCGCGCGCACGTGCGCGAGGAAGAGCGGGGACTCGATCTGCGCGCACAGGTCCTGCAGGTTGCGGTCGCTCCATGCCGGCGCGACGCTGCGATAGACGCCCGGGGTGTCCCTCGTCCCGTACCAGCCGATCCCGAAGCCGTCGGCGTTCGTGAGGTGCGAGGTGAAGCGGGCGGCGCGGCTCTGCTCGATCAGCGAGTGGGAGGCGTTGTAGACCAGCTCCTCCATCCGGACGGGATCCCCGAAGTATCCGAGCCAGCGGCACATGCGCTGCTGCATCTCATCAGACGACGCCGGCGATCCGGGCCTTCGGGTCTGGCGATCACGGAATCGCTTCTGCTTGTTGAGCGGCTCGGCGGCGTCCGTACGGTCGAACCATGACCTCGCGCCGGATCACCTCTTCACTTGTCGTTCTAGCCGCCACGGCGATGCTGATCGCCGGCTGTGGAGGCGGAGACGACGCGAGCCAAGCGTCATCGGAGCCGGCGTCATCACAGCCGGCGTCGTCAGGCGGGTCCTCGAGCACCGTGACGATCAGCAACTTCAAGTTCACCCCCGCCACCGTCACCGTCACGCACGGCAAGGCCGTCACCGTGACCAACAACGACAGCACGGCGCACACGGCGACCGCCGACGACGGAAACAGCTTCGACACCGGAGACGTCGATCCCGGCGCGTCGGCGACGATCAAGGTGAGCAAGCCCGGGACGTACGCCTACCACTGCAGCATCCACTCCTTCATGAAGGGCACTCTGGTGGTCAAGTGAGAGTCCTCGTCGCAGGTGCCCACGGACGGCTCGGCAGCCGAGTCGTGGCGCTCCTCCTCAGCCGTGGCCACAGCGTCCGCGCGCTCGTCCGCACCGACGCGCAGGCCGCGGCGCTGCGGGACGCCGGCGCGCACGCGGTCGTCGCCGATCTGCGCGGCGACATCGAGTGGACGGCGGACGGCTGCGACGCCGCCGTCTTCGCGGCCGGCGCGCGCCACCGCGGTGGCCTGATGGCGATCGATGCCGGAGGCGCGGCAAAGTTCGCCGAGGCGGCAGATCGCTACGAGCTCACGCGCTTCGTGCTCCCGAGCGTGATCGGCGCGGACCGGCCCGAGCAGCGCAACGGCGGCGTCGGCGAGTTCCTCGCGGCCAAGCAGCACGCCGAGCGGCGACTGGCGCAGCTCGCGCTGCCGTGGACGGTCCTGCGCTTCGGCCGCCTCACCGAGGACTCAGGAACCGGACGGATCGACACCGTGCTGCGCCCCGGCGCGCCGGTCACCACGAGCCGCGACGACGCGGCGCTGGCGATCGCCGACGCGCTCACGCGCCCGCACCTCGCGAACCAGGTCCTGAACGTCGTCGATGGCGAGCGCCGGGTCGCCGACGCCCTCGACGCGATCGAGCCGCTGCCGCTGCCCCTACCCGGGGCGATGCCGACGGGTCCGACGTCGTCGCTCGGCGCGGCCCAGGCCGACAACCCGCCAGACGATCCCGACATGATCGCGCCCGACGCGTCGCCGATGGACGCCGACGTCGAGTGGGAGGGCGACGGTCCGGTCGCGCCGCTGCCGGTCGGCAACGAGGACCCGGCGCCCGGAATGCCCTGACATCGAGCCGGAAGGAATCGGCGGTCGCAGGCGTCTTAAGCGCGACAAGGGAGTCTCATGACCCGGCCGCAGGGGTCGGGCATGGCAAACGCATAGGAGGCGATCATGAGAATCCCCCGACGCCTCGGCGGTGCCGCAGTTGTGCTGGCACTGGCCGCGACCGCGCAAGACGCGCCCGCCCAGGTCCCAGCCTGCGCGGATCTCGGAACACCGTGCAAGCTGAGCACGGGGCTAGACGACGCGCGGGTGATCGACCAAGTGGTGGCGGCGCCGAACAACCAGCGCGTCGTGTTCCAGCACCGCGGTGAGAACGGGCCCGTCCAGGTCTACAGCGCGCCGGCGACCGGTGGCAGCGCGCCGGTGCGGCTGAGCCCGCAGACCGACGACTTCGCGTCTCTGGTCGCGGTCAGCCCCGACAGCACGCGCGTGCTCTACACGCTCAATGTGGGCAGCGGCGACGGTGTGCGCACCGAGTTGCGCAGCGTCCCGATCGCCGGGCCGGCGTCCGCCGGCGTCAGGCTAGCCGCCGACATCAGCACAGCGCGACCGCGCATCAGCCCTGACAGCCGCAAGGTAGTGTTCGCACCGGCGAGCGGCAACCAGCTGCGGGTCGTGCCGATCGCAGGCCCGGCAACCGGCGGCGGGCGGCTCACCGATCCGTTCGTGGCAGGCGGCACCGTGGGTGGCGATTTCAAGATCAGCGCCAACAGCGCGTCGGTCGTGTACCACGCCGACCAGGACGCCGACAATGTGCTCGAGCTCTACCGCGTCCCCCTGACGCTGTCACCCGCGCCGAATCCTGCGACCACCAAGCTCAACGGCCCGCTCGCGACGAACGGTGATGTCGCCCAGTTCACGCTCGCCCCCAACAACGGACGCGTGGTGTATCTGGCCGGCGAGAACAGCGCGAGCGTCCAAGAGCTGTTCAGCGTGCAGCTGGGCGGCACTGGGCACACCAAGATCAGCCGCACGCTGCCCGCCGGCTGGGATGTTCAGAGCCCGAACGAGGAGACCGGCGAGGGAGACCTGCCCGGTCGCATCACGCCCAACGGCAGGCGCGTCGTGTACGAGATCGGCACCGTCGTCAACGGGCGCGTGTTCAAGGAGTTCTACAGCGTGGCGATCGGCGGGCCGGGCAGCGCGAGCGTCCGGCTCGACCACCCGCCGCTCATGCCGCCCGGCGAGATCTTCGCGCTCCAGTACAGGATCAGCACCGACAGCAGCCGCGTCGTCTACACGATGGTCGATCAGAGCCTGCCCGGTGAGCCCAACCTGCCGCCGCACTTCCTGGTCAGCGTGCCGGCCGCAGGACCGGCGAGCGCCGGCCGCGTGCTCTCGTTCCCGACGACGGACGTGTCGATCAACGCAATCAGCCCGACCAGCAACCGCGTCGCCTTCACGTTCCCGGCGACGCAGAGCGACCTGTTCAGCACGCCGATCGCGGGCGGGTCCGCGGTCCGCCTGAACGGCAGCGAGAAGTTCCGCTCGTTCCTGCGGATCAACGCGGCCGGCAATCGTGCCGTCTACGTCGGGAACACGGCGACCGGACCGGATCTGTTCAGCGCGGCGCTTGACGGGACCGGCACCCGGCGCGATCTCACGGGCTCGCTCGCCGGCGTGTTCGACGTCACCGGCCGCACGCTCACGCCGAACGGTGTGAGGGCCGTCTACACGGTCCGCCGCGGGCCGCTGGACGCCCCGGTCGAGCTGTTCAGCTCACGGCTCGTGCCGGCGGCCGCCGCGCCCGCGCTCTGAGTGAGGCGCCGATGAAGCGGGGCCGCCGAGAACCGGCGGCCCCGCTTGCGGCGATCTCACATTTCCGCCGGGGACGACGTTGGACGTACATGAGCACTTCTCACAACACCAACGGCGTGGCGCCTGTCCGAGCCGAAGCAGCGCTACGGGACATCGTGGCCATCCTCGCCGACGCAGGCCTCACCACAGCCGCCAACGGCAACAACGTCGCAAACGACCCGCGGCCGCTCTCGTCCTGGCTGCGGCCGGTTCAATCCGGGCGCTGAGCGTCCTCCAGCAGGCGCTCGAAGTCGGCCGCGTCGAACTCCTCCACGGCGCGGTCGTACTTCTCCATGCCCCATGACCAGAAGTCGAAGTCGATGTCGGAGACGCCGTCCTGGATCGATGCCCAGAGCGTCCAGCCGTACTTCGACATCAGGCCCCAGAGCCGGGCGCGCGCGACCTTGTGCCGCAGCGCGCGCCCGTAGTAGGCGGCGATGAGCTCCTCGAGCTGTGTGAGCGAGAGGTTGGACTCGCTCCACACGTTGCCGAGCTCGAAGCAGGGATCGTTGTTGCCCGAGTACTCGTAGTCGATCAGCCGGAAGCTGTCGCCGCAGAGGATGAAGTTCTCGGCCAGCAGGTCGTTGTTGCACGGCACCGTCGGCTCCTCGCGCACGGCGAACGCCTCGCGGATGGCGGCGACGTGCGGCGCGAACTCGAGGTAGCGGTCGGGCAGGCGGAAGCCGCGCTCCTGCACGATGCCGAGGTAGCGCGGCTGGGTCTCGAACATGTCGAAGTCGTCGCGGAACTGTCGCGCGCCGTGCAGGCGCCGGCACGCGTCGGCGATGCGTGCGACGTGGCCGCCGTTGCGCAGGTCCGCGCGGCCCATCGTCTGCCCGTCGATGAACCCGAGCACCATCGCGTTGTGCTCGGGCAGGTAGGCGATCACGGGCGCGGCGACGCCCGTCTCGGCCGCTCGCACCGAGTTCCAGTGCTCGTTGTCGCGGTCGATCGCGAGCAGGCCGGTGTCGTCGCTCCAGCGCCGCACGACGTAGGCGCCCGTGTCGGCCACGATCTTGTGGTTGGCGTTGGTCAGCCCGCCCGCGAGCTCGGTGACCGTGCGCGTTCCCGCGAGCTCGGGGACCAGCTCCAGCACCTCGTCGAGCGACGCGCCCATGGGCATGCAGGACATGATCTCGCACATGGAGCAAGCAAGGGTCGTCGTGATCGGGGGCGGGATCGCCGGGTGCAGCGTCGCGTACCACCTCGCCAAGGCCGGGTGGGAGGACGTCGTGCTGGTCGAGAAGGCGGAGCTGACGAGCGGCTCGACCCACCACGCGGCCGGGCTCGTGACCCAGTTCAACCCGTCGTCGACGATGATGCGGTTCCGCCGCTACAGCGTCGAGCTGTATCGCGAGCTCGGCGTCTTCGAGGCCGTCGGCAGCGTCCGCATCGCGTCGAGCGAGGCGAGCCTGCTCGAGCTGCGCCGGGCCGCGAGCGCCGCCGCCGGCATCGGGCTCGAAGCCGAGCTGATCTCGCCCGCGGAGGTGCTCGAGCGGCTGCCGGAGGCCGACGGCGCGCCGATCCTCGGCGCCGTCTGGATGCCCGGCGACGGTCACGTCGACCCGCACATCGCGACGCACGCGGTGGCGGACGCGGCGCGCGCGCTCGGCGTCGACATCCGGCCGCGGACGCGCGTCACCGGGATCGAGCTCGGGCCGACCCGCGAGGTGCGCGCCGTGGTCACCGACGGCGGGTCGATCGAGACCGAGCACGTCGTCAACGCGGCCGGCATCTGGGCGCCGCAGGTGGCGGCGATGGTCGGCGCGTTCGTTCCGTCTGTGCCGGTCGACCACCAGCACGTCGCGATGCAGGCCGTTGCCGGGCATGAGATCCCGCGCGACGCGCCGTGCTTCCGCGACCCCGACAACCTCGTCTACGGCAAGGCTGAGGCCGGCGGGCTGCTCATCGGCGGCTACGAGCCGGACCCGCCTGCGCGCTGGACCGACGGCGTGCCGTGGGACCACGCCGCCAGCGCGGTCGAGTCGGACATGGACCGCTTCGCGCCGCTGCTGGAGGGCGCGATCCGCCGGTTCCCGTTCCTCGAGGACGCGGGCGTCATCCGCCTGCTCTGCCACCCGGACGCGATGACACCCGATGGCAACCCGCTGCTCGGCCCGATGCCCGGCGTGCGTGGGTTCTGGGTCGCCGCCGGCCTGTCGCTGAACGGCTTCGGCGGCGCGGGCGGGCTCGGCAAGGCGCTGGCGGAATGGATGACCGGCGGCGTGACCGAGGTCGACGTCGTGCCATACCGGCCGTGGCGCTTCGGGCGCGTCTACCGCGACACCGCCTACGCGGAGGCGACCGCACGCGAGGTCTACAAGTACTACTACCGGCTGCGGTACCCGCTCGATACGAGCCAGGCGGGCCGCGGGCGCCGGCTGAGCCCGCTGCACGGGCGGCTCGAGGAACTCGGCGCCGTCTTCGGCACGAAGAACGGCTGGGAGCGCGCCGACTACTTCGAGCCGGGCCGCCCATGGCGGCGCGCGGGCGAGGACCAGCGCGCCTTCGGCTTCAGCGCGCCGCCATACCTGGAACGGCTTGCCGAGGAGCACCGCGCGATCCGCGAGCGCGTCGGCATCTTCGACCTGACGTCGTTCGGCAAGATCGACGTCTCCGGGCCCGGGTGCGCTCGCGCTGCTCGAGCGGGTGTGCGACGCCCGCATCGATCGCCCCGTGGGGCGCGCGGTCTACACGCAGTTCCTCGATCGCGACGGCGGCATCGTCGCCGACCTCACCGTCACGCGGCTGGGCGAGGATCGCTTCCGCGTGGTCACCGGCGCGGCGGCGATCGACTCCGACCTCGGCTGGCTGGCGCTCCACGCGGGCGATGATGTGGAGCTCCGGGACGTGACCGACGACTTCGCGGTCATCGGGATCTGGGGCCCGCGCGCCCGCGACGTGCTCTCGGCGGTCACCGACGACGACGTGTCCGCCGAGGCGCTGCCGTTCAGCCACGCGCGCGCGATCACGATCGGCGGCGCCGCGACGCTCGCGCAGCGAATCACGTTCGTCGGCGAGCTCGGCTTCGAGCTGTACGTCGCGCCCGAGTGGGCGGTGCAGGTGTGGGACCGGCTGATGGCCGCCGGGCGCCGAGCACGACATCCGCGCCGCCGGCTACCGCGCGCTCGAGTCGCTGCGGATCGAGAAGGGCTACCGCTACTTCGGCACCGACCTCACGGCGTCGGACACGCCGCACGAGGGCGGCGTCGGCTTCTGCGTGGCGCGCGACAAGGACTTCATCGGCGCCGCGGCGCTGGCGGCGGCGCAGCCGCGTCACCGGCTGCGGACGGTCGTCCTCGACGGCGACGCGTACCGGTGCGTGTACGGCGGCGAGGCGGTGCGCATCGACGGCGCGGTCGTCGGCCGCGTGCGCACGAGCGCCTATGCCTTCACCATCGAATCGCATGGTGGCGCTCGCGACCGTGCCGCCCGCGCTTACGGAGGGCGCCCGTGTCACCGTCGACGTGCTCGGCGAGCCGGCCGAGGCGACCGTGGCCGCCGACGTGCTGTACGACCCGGAGAGCGAGCGTATCCGCGCCTAGCAGGCTGCAACCACCCACATCGGGTGATGGCACCTCACCCTCCGGCCGCAAACAATCCACGTTGAATGCAGGTGTCCACGTTGATGCCGACGTTGCGCGGGGATCTCGAGCGGCTCGTGGCGATTCCGTCGATCTCGCACGCGGGCTATCCCGAGCCCCGCGGTCCGCTGCTCGAGGCGTACGAGCTGGTCGCCGGGTTGCTCCGCGACGCCGGCGTGCAGAACGTCGGCGCGCTCGAGCTGCCCGATACGGCTCCCGTCATCACCGGCGAGATCCCGGCTCCTGAGGGAGCCCCGACGGTGCTGCTGTACTCGCACTACGACGTCGTGGCCGCCGGGGACGAGTCCCTGTGGACCTCACCGCCGTTTGTGCCGACCGAGCGCGACGGGGCGATCTTCGGCCGTGGCGCCGCCGACTCGAAGGCGAACGTGATGACCCACGTAGGCGCGTTGCGCGCCTGGGACGGCCGGCCGCCGGTGGGGATCAAGATCGTCATCGAGGGCCAGGAGGAGGTTGGCGGCGGCGCGCTCACGACGTATCCGCCGGCCCATCCGGAGGCGTTCCAAGCGGACGCGATGGTGATCGCCGACATGGGCAGCGTGCGGCCGGGCGTGCCCACGCTGACGGTCGCGCTCCGCGGCATGGCGATGGTCACGATCGAGCTCTCGACGCTGGCCGGCGCGAAGCACAGCGGCCAGTTCGGCGGCGCGGCGCCGGACGCGCTGATCGTCCTCCTGCACGCGCTCGGGTCGCTGCACGACGAGCACGGTGACGTGGCGGTCGCCGGGCTCCGCCGCGAGGCGTGGACGGGCGAGTCCTACAGCGACGACGAGTTCCGCGAGCTCGCTGAGGTGTTGCCCGGCCTGCCGCTGTTCGGCACCGGCGACCTCGGCTCGCGGGTGTGGTCCGGCCCGGCGATCACGGTCACCGGCATCGACGTGCCGTCGGTCGACAACGCGCTCAACGCCGTTTCCCCGCACGCGCGGGCCAAGCTCAACCTGCGCGTGCACCCAGGCCAGGACGCCGCCGAGGCGCAGGCCGCGCTCGTGCGCCACCTCGAAAGCGTGCGCCCGTTCGGCATCGCGCTCGAGGTCGAGGCAGGGGAGACGGGCAACGGCTTCGCGGCCAAGACCTCGGGGCCGGCCTACGAGGCGGCGCGCGCCGCGATGGCGGGTGCGTGGGGCAGCGACCCGGTGAGCGCCGGCGGCGGCGGCTCGATCCCGCTCGTCAGCGCACTCCAGACGGCGGCGCCCGACGCGGAGATGCTGCTGATCGGCGCCACGGACAGCTACGCGAACATCCACGCGCCGGACGAGCGGGTGCTGATCGACGAGTTCGAGAAGTCGGTGATCGCAGAGGCCGACTTCTTCGGCCGGTATGCCGCCGCGTACCAAGGGCGCCCCTGAAATGCAGAAGCTGCTCGACGGGATCGAGCGGGTCGGCAACAAGATGCCCGACCCGGCGATCCTCTTCCTCTGGCTCTGCCTCGGGGTCATCCTGCTCTCGCAGGCGCTGAGCTGGCTCGACATCAAGGCCACCTACGAGGTTGTCGCGCCACCGCCGGTGCCCGCCGAGGAGACCTACTACGGCGGTTCCACTCAGCCGGTCTACGTCGGGCCGGCGGAGCACGAGCCGGCCGAGCTCTACGAGCTCCGGACCGAGACGACCGAGGTCAAGGGCCTGCTGACCGTCGACGGCATCCGCTTCCTGTTCACCTCGTTCGTCGACAACTTCCGCAACTTCGCGGCGGTCACGATCATCCTCGTGGTGATGATCGGCGTCGGCCTGGCCGAGACGGCCGGGCTGATCGGCGCGCTGATCCGCAAGCTCGTCGCGGTGTCCTCGAGCGGCTCGCTGACGTTCATCATCGTGCTGCTCGGGATGATCTCGAGCGTCGCCTCCGACGCCGGCTATCTGGTGTTGATCCCGCTCGGGGCGGTGGCGTTCAAGAGCGTCGGGCGCAACCCGCTGGCCGGGATCGCAGCGGCGTTCGCCGGCGTCGCGGCGGGGTTCGGCGTGAACTTCCTGATCACGCCGCTGGACGGCGTGCTGACCGAGATCACCAACGACGCGTCCGCGCTCGTCGATCCCGACGCGGAGATCGACCTCGCGGCGAATCTGTTCTTCGGCATCGCCTCGGCGCTGTTCGTCACCGTCGTGCTCACGTTCGTCACCGCGCGCTACGTCGAGGGCAGGATCGGTCCCTACGACCCCGCGGACGCCGGCGAGACGACCGAGGAGACCGAGGTGATCGACGCCGACGGCGAGGCGAAAGGGCTGCGCTACGCGCTGTGGGCGACGCTCGCCGTCGTGGCGGTCATCGTGTTGCTGACGGTCATCCCCGGCGCTCCACTGCAGGATCCCGAGACGGGCCGGGTGATCGGCGACTCGCCGTTCATGGACAGCCTGATCCTGATCATCACGCTGATCTTCTTCGCCGCCGGGCTCGCGTACGGGCGCGGCGCGGGGACGATCAAGAGCAGCGCCGACGTGCTGGCCTCGATCACCAAGTCCTGGGCCGGCCTGGCGAGCCTGCTGTTCCTGTTCCTGCTGATCGCGCAGTTCATCGCCTACTTCAACTTCTCGAACATGGCGCAGGTCGCGGCGGTCCAGCTCGGCGACGTGCTCGAGAGCATGGACATCGGCGCCGTTTGGCTGCTGATCGGCTTCATCATCGTGACGATGGTCGTTGACCTGATCATGCCCGCGGCGATCGCGAAGTGGGCGATCCTCGCGCCGATCTTCATCCCGCTGCTGATCCGCCTCGACGTGACGCCGCAGACCGTGCTCGCGGCCTACCGGGTCGGCGACTCGCCGCTGAACGTGGTCACGCCGCTGATGGCCTACTTCCCGCTGATCGTCGTGTTCGTGCAGCGCTACCAGAAGAGCGCGGGGATCGGGACGGTCGTCTCGCTGATGCTCCCCTACGTGATCGTCCTTTCGGTGGCTTGGACGCTGTTCTTCGTCGCCTGGTATCTGATCGGGATACCGCTCGGCCCAGGCTCACCCGTGCACCCCTGAGTCGGGCGCGGAGATGAGCAGGTCCATCCCGAGCCGCGCGGAGAGGAACCTCGCCACGAGCTTGCCCCTGACGCTGTTGCCGGCGGCGTCGAGCGGCGGGGCGAACGTGCCCATGCCGCCCTTGCCGGGCGCGACGGTGACGATCCCGCCGCCGATCCCGCTCTTGGCGGGAAGCCCGACGTCGTACAGCCAGTCGCCGGACGTCTCGTACAGCCCGGCGGTCAGCATGACGGCGAGCGTGTAGTGGCAGGTCTCGGCATCGATGACGCGCTCGCCGGTGACCGGGTTCACCCCGCCGTCGGCCAGCGTCGCGCCCATCACGGCGAGGTCTCTGGCGGTCACCTTCAGCGAGCATTGGCGGGTGTAGAGGTCGACCGCCTCGGCCGGCTCGCGGTACAGCGCCTCGTAGCTCTCCAGCAGGCGCGCGATGCCCTGGTTGCGGGCGTTCGTCTGCGACGCCGAGGCGTACACGGCGTCGTCGAACGGCAGCTCGCGGCCGGCGAAGCGCGACAGCCCTTCGTGCAGGAACCGCCAGTCGGGGGCGAGGCTGGTAGTGGCGATCGCGCCCGCGTTGACCATCGGGTTGGTGCGGCCGTCCTCGGTGCGCTCGACGGCCGCCAGCGAGTTGAACGGCATGCCGGTGGCGTTCACGCCGACACGGGTGCGGATCTCGTCCGGGCCGAGCTGTGCGCACACGAGCGCGAACACGAACGGCTTCGACACGCTCATGATCGTGAACTCGTGGTCGGCGTCGCCGGCCGTGAAGACGCGGCCGCTGGTGCCCACGACGCAGATGCCGAAGAGGTCGGCCGGCACGGCGGCCAGCGCCGGGTAGACCTGCGAGACGTCGCCCTGGGCAATCACGCGATAGCGCTCGTGGGCCTCGTCGATCCAGGCCTGCACGGCCTCCGGCGGCGGCAACTCTCCCGTCGAGACATACGCGGCGCGATCGTCGATGGCGCGAGCTTACGGGGGTGAGCGGTGGACGACAGCACGATCACCTTCGTCGTGCTGGGCGCCGCAGTGGTGCTGTTCATCTGGGACGGCCTGCCGGTGGCGATCGTGGCGATCGGCGTCGCGCTCTCGCTGTGGGCGACAGGTGTCCTCGACCTCGCCGACGCGCTCGCGGGCTTCGGCGACCCGACGGTCATCTTCATCGCCTCGCTGTTCGTCGTCAGTGAAGGGCTCGACGCCTCCGGCGTGACGGCATGGGTGGGCCAGGAGCTCGTCGCGCGCGCCGGGGAGAGCCGCACGCGGCTGATCGTCCTCACGATGCTGCTGGTCGCGTTCCTCACCGCGCTGATCAACGTCAACGGCGCGGTCGCGGCGCTGGTGCCGGTCGCGGTCGTGATGGCGGTCCGGCTCGGCCGTTCACCGTCGCAGCTGCTGCTGCCGCTCGCGTTCGGGGCGCACGCCGGATCGCTGCTGGCCCTGACCGGGACGCCCGTCAACGTGATCGTGTCCGACGCTGCCGCCGACGCGGGCGTGGGGTCGTTCGCGTTCCTCGAGTTCGCGCTCGTCGGCGTGCCGCTCGTGATCGGTGTGGTCGCGATCGTCGTGGTCTTCGGCGAGCGGCTGCTCCCGCAGCGCACGCCGCGGTCGATCGCGCCCGACTTCAGCGATCACGCGCGCACGCTGGTCGAGCAGTACGCGCTCGACCATCCCGCGGAAGGGCTGCTGACACGCGGCGCCGGCGTTGCCGAGGTCGTCGTCCCGCCGCGATCCGTGCTGATCGGGGACACGGTGTTCCCGGGCATGGTCACGCCGAGCGGCGACCTCGTGATCCTGGCCGTGCAGCGCCAGGGTGAGGACCTCGGGCCGGGGGAGAGCGTGCTCGCCGAAGGCGACACGTTGCTGCTGCAGGGGAGCTGGGCCGCGCTCGACGAGAACCTCGACGACCCGAAGCTGCTTGTCGTCGACTCGCCCGACCTCGTCCGCCGGCAGGCGGTTCCGCTCGGTGCAGGCGCCAAGCGGGCGCTCGCGATCCTTGCCGTGATGGTGATCCTGCTCGCCACCGGCGCCGTGCCGGCAGCGGTCGCGGGCCTGCTCGCCGCCTGCGCGCTCGTCGTGCTCCGCGTCCTGACCGTCGAGCAGGCGCAGCGCGGCATCTCGTGGACGACGGTGGTGCTGGTCGGCGGGATGATCTCGCTCTCGACGGCGATGGTCGCGACAGGCGCCGCGGAGACGCTCGCCGACGGGCTCGTCGAGATCGTCGGCGACGCCGGGCCGCACGCGTTGCTCCTCGGCCTGTTCGTGCTTACGGCCGCGCTTGGCCAGCTGATCAGCAACATGGCGACGGCGCTGATCGTGATCCCGATCGCCATCTCCGCCGCCGCCGAGATGGACGTCTCCGCGAAGCCCGTCCTGATGGCCGTGACGGTCTCCGCCGCGGCGTCCTTCCTGACCCCCGTCGCCACGCCCGCGAACCTGATGGTGATGGGGCCCGGCGGCTATCGGTTCGGGGACTACTGGAAGCTCGGATTGCCGATGCTGATCCTCTTCGGTGTCGTCGCGGTGATCCTCGTGCCAGTGTTCTGGTCGTTCTGAAGACCATGTTCCGCAACACAGTCGAGTGGTGCCGGCGGGTCTTTCGTGCGCTGGTGGACCTCGAGGTCGTCGATCGGTCGATGGCGCTGGCCGGTCAGGGGTTCGCCGCGCTGCTGCCGCTGCTGATCCTCCTGGGAGCGCTCGCCCGCTCCGACGATCGCGACGCGGTCGACCCGATCATCAAGCGCCTCAAGCTGTCGGGTGACTCGGCCGAGACGCTGCAGCACGCCGTCGCCCCGACGACGGAGGTCCGCGCCGGGACGACCGTGCTCGGCGCGGCGCTCCTCGTCGTCGCCGCGCTCGCGTTCGCGCGGGCGCTGCAGCGACTCTACGCGCGAGTCTGGGGGCTGAAGTACGTCGGCTGGCGTGCCAGCGGCTGGGGGCTGGTGTGGCTGGTCGCGTTCTCCGCCTTCTGGTCACTGCAGCCGCTGATCGCCGATCTGGCGGACGGGACGCTCGCCACCGCGATCTCGCTCGCCTTGTCGTCCTGCCTGTGGGTCTTCACGCCGTGGCTGCTGCTCGGCCGGCGATTGCCGTGGCTCTACCTGCTTCCGCAGGCGGTGCTCACGGCTGCCGGGCTGGCGGTGCTGGGGCTGGGCTCCGCGTTTTACATGCCTGACGCGATGTCGAGCTCGGGACGCCAGTTCGGCTTCATCGGCGTCGCGTTCGTCCTGCTCTCGTGGTTGTTCGCCGCGGCGGCGGTCGTCGTGGTCGCCGCGGTCATCGGCGCCGAGGCGACGAAGTCGATGACCACGGAGAATCGCAGCGAACGCAGCTAGCGGTAGTGCCCGGAGTCGCGCCACGTTTCGCTCGGCAAGCCGTTCGAGGAGTACGTTGCGTGGACCCAAGTTGGGAGCGTGCAGATGGCGTCGGTATCGGCTGTGCAGCCGGAACCGTCGGGCGGGAAGGCCCGGCTGGTCTATCCGAAGCTCGCGGTCCCGTTCGCCCTGCTGATCCTCTGTTTCGCCGCGTGGGGATCGGCCGCCAATCTGACCGACGTGTTGGTCGGGGTGTTCCGGACTATCTTCACGATGTCGAACTTCCAGTCGGCATTGGTCCAGTTCGCCTACTACGGGGCGTATTTCTCACTCGCGATTCCCGCGGCCCTGATCAACCGGCGATTCGGCTACAAGACCGGCGTGCTCACCGGGCTCGGGCTCGCCACGGTCGGCGGCGTCCTCTTCATCCCGGCGAGCCAGCTGCTGGCGTTCGAGTTCTTCCTCGTCGCCCTTTTCGTGCTGGCGGCCGGGCTGTCGATCCTGGAGACCTCGGCCAACCCGTTCGTGATCGCGATGGGGCCTGAACGCAGCGCGACGCAACGACTCAATCTTGCTCAAGCGTTCAACCCGGTCGGGGCGAACATCGGTGTCCTGCTCGGCGCCGTGCTGATCCTGCCGAACATCACCTCGGAGGCGGCAAAGACGATCATGAGCCCCGAGCAGATCCGCGTCAGCCAGGAGGAGGACCTGTCACTGGTCCTGGGGCCCTACCTCGGGATCGCCGCCGTGCTCGTGCTGATCTGGGTGCTGATCCTCTTCAGCAAGATGTCCACGCCTGCCGAGCAGGCCGAGGAGGACGAAGCGATCACGGGCGGGGTCCTGGGACG
Source organism: uncultured Solirubrobacteraceae bacterium (assembly GCA_963792385.1). Taxonomy (GTDB): domain Bacteria; phylum Actinomycetota; class Thermoleophilia; order Solirubrobacterales; family Solirubrobacteraceae; genus DASSUW01. Next base: position 609,115 of record CAWBVZ010000012.1, read on the forward strand.
CCTCTGGCGCAATCGCCACTACCGGTACGGCGTCGCCGCGCAGTTCTTCAACGTCGCGGCGCAGGTCTGCGTGTGGTCGTTCACGATTCAGTACGCGCGGGACATCGTCGGTGTCCCCGCGGAGGACTCGGGCTGGTACCTGCAGGCCAGCCTCCTGCTGTTCCTCGTCGCTCGGTTCGTGATGGTGTATCTGCTCGGGATCTTCCGGCCGACCAAGCTCCTGTTCCTGATGGGCGCGCTCGGAGTGGGCCTCTCGCTCACGGCCATGTTCGCCCAGAACATGGTCGGGTTGATCGCCGTCGTCGGGATCTCGGCGTCGCTGGCGTTGATGTTCCCGACGATCTACGGGGTCGCCTTGCAGGGGCTGAGGGAGGACACGAAGTTCGGTGCCGCCGGCCTCGTCATGGCCATCCTCGGCGGCGCCATCATGCCGATGGTCCACGGGAAGGTGATGGACGAGTTCGGCGCGGCAACGGCGTACATCGTGCCCGGCGTCTGCCTGGCGCTCGTGACGTGTTACGCGCTGTTCGACCTCCGCACCAACCGGCACGGCGGCGCGCTCGTCGCCGAGGGCGCGCACTGATCCATGTACCTGCGTCGCGCACTGGCGACCCTCGCCGTACTCGGCGTTGGCATCGCCGCGTGCGGTGGCGGCGAGGACGAGGTCACAGTCGGCCTGATCATCAAGCGCGACACGAACCCGTTCTTCGTGAAGATCAAGGACACCGCGCAGAAGACCGCCGACGAGGACGACGTCGAGCTGCTGACCGCGGCGGGGAAGAGCGACGTGGACAACGAGAGTCAGGTTGCGGCGCTCGCGAGGATGACCGCGGCGGGCGCTAAGGGCATCCTCATCACCCCCGCCGACTCGACGGCCGTCGTGCCCGCGATCGAAAAGGCACGTGAGGCCGGCGTCACCGTGATTGCCCTCGACACTCCGACCGAGCCGGCGACGGCTGTCGACGCGCTGTTCGCGACGGACAACCTGGAGGCGGGCGAGCTGATCGGACGGTACGCGAAGGCGAAGGCCGTGGAGGAAGGCATCGAGCCCAAGATTGCGATGCTCGACCTCGCGCCCGGCATTACCAGCGGGCAGCTGCGGCACGACGGGTTCCTCAAGGGCTTCGGGATCGAGGACGGCGATCCGCAGATCGTCGGCGCCGTCGACACGCGGGGCGAGACCCGGCGGGGCGAAGCGGGCATGAAGCAGTTGCTCGCCCAGGACCCGGGCATCAACATCGTCTACACCATCAACGAGCCCGCGGCCTTCGGGGCCGCCGCCGCCCTGCAGGCGGCCGGCAGGAGCAACGACGACGTGATCCTCGTCTCGGTCGACGGCGGTTGTGATGCGATCAAGGACGGGGTCAGGCCCGGCGTGATCGACGCGACGGCGCAGCAATACCCGGAGAACATGGCCAGGGAGGGCGTGAACGCGCTCGCCGAGGAGGCCCGCGGCGGGAGCAAGCCAACCGGCTACGGGAACACTGGCGTTGAGCTCATCACCGCCCAGCCCGTCGAAGGCCTCGACTCCAAGGACGAGGCCTTCGGCGTCCGGAACTGCTGGGGCTAGCGGGAGCGGGCGCTAACGGCGCCGGGTCTGGCTCACCTGCGTGGTCAGCGTCACCTTCGGCTGGCCGGACGCGATCGTCGTCGCCTTCACCGCGAAGCGGAGCTTGCCCTTCACGAGACGGCTGACCTTGACCACCGCGAACGTGGATCCCTCGCGCACGGTGACCTTGAGCTTGCGCTTCTTGGCCGACGACTTCGCGACGACCTTGCCGCCGCGGACGATCTTCAGGCCGGCGATCTTGAAGCGGTCGAGCGGGCTCGCCCACGAGATCGCGACCTGCGCCGACTTCGCCTTCTTCGTGAGCGTCACGTTGTGGGTCTTGCTCTTGCCCTGGGCGAGCGAGTCGGTGAACGTCTTGGGTGCCGACTGGCAGGTGAGCGTCGTCTCGATCTGGTTCATCACCGACTGCAGCGCGCTGTTGTCCGGGAGCGGGAAGTACTTGCCGCCCGTGTCGCTCGCGATCTTCTTCAGGCGCTCCTGGTCCTCCGGCAGCGCGAGGCCTGTGCTGAAGCCGATCACGTAGGTCGGCGTCTGTGCCTCCGGCGCGGGATTGAGATGCGCGTCGGTGTACGCGTTGGCGTTGTGGCCGCCGTCGGTCAGGAAGATCCGCGCCTGCGCGGCTGGGTTCGCTGCCCGGCCGGTGTTGAACGCGGCGTTGTAGTCGGTGCTGCCCGCGTCGCCGAGGATCTTGGCGTCGAGCGCCGCCTTCATCGCCGCGGCGTTCGGGCCGATCGGCTGAGTCGGGAAGACGACGTCGGCGGCGGGCGTCGCGGGATCGAAGCTCGAGCCGAACTGGACGGCGCCGAGCGTGGTCGATGCGTCGAGCGCGTTGATCAGCAGGTCCATCGCCTGCACCCGGAGGAGGCTGGAGTCGGTCTGGGTCATCGAGCCGGAGTCGTCGATGATCGCCTCGATGTTCGTGGCTTTCTTGCACGCCGCGGCCGCGGCTGCGCCGGATTCGTTCGCCGCGCTGGGCGCCGCGCAGACGGCGACGACGGCGACGACCAGACCACCAAGGAGACTTCTCGAGCTTCGCATCCGCGCAGCATCGTCGGTCTCGGCGTCCGATCACACCGACGTTCGGCTAGGTCGTCATCCTCCGAGACATGACCGCATGGCCAAACGGAGTTCCGCAGCCCGGGCAGCGCGCCGAGCGCACTCGGCGGGTGAGCACGCGTGACATCGAGCTGTTCACCGAGATCACCGGCGACCGCAATCCGCTGCACTACGACGAGGATGCAGCCGCCGCCTCGCCGTTCGGCGAGATCATCGTCCAGGGCGGCGTGACCAGCGGCATCCTCAACGCGATCGTGGCGGAGGATCTGCCCGGTCCCGGCACGGTGTTCCTGAACGCGAACTGGGACTTCAAGGCGCCGGTGCGGCCCGGCGACGAGATCACCGGCGCCGTCGAGGTCGTTGAGGCGCGCGAGGACAAGCCGATCACCCGCTTGCGCACGACGGTCACGCGCGGCGACGGTGTCGTCGCCCTGGAGGGCACCGCCGTGTGTTACACGGCGCCGCTCGGTCGGTCCTAACGCGCGAGCACGGCCACGGCGCCGGCCGGGCCGCTCGCCCAGCACGTGCCGGGCACGCAGTCCACGGCGTCGTAGGCGGCAGTGTCGAACGCCTTCCAGCGGCGCCCGCCGTCGTAGGTGACATCGGAGCCGTTCGGCCCGACGGCGATCAGCGTCGCGTGGGCGCCGGACACCCAGTCGACGCCGGAGCGGTAGCCGGCCAGATCGCCGCCCGCGCGCCAGCTGGCGCCGCCGTCGCGCGTGAAGCCTGAGGCGTCGACGCCGTTGTCGGGCGCGGTGAAGTCGCCGCCGACCATCACACCCTCGTACGGGTTGCGGAACGCGAGCGAGAACACGCCGCCGGCCTCGGCCGCGGGGATCGGCGCGGCAGTCGCCTTCCACGTGGCGCCGCCGTCGCGCGAGTGGAACACCCGCGCCGCGCCGCCGCCGCTCGCGAACCAAGCGTCGCGCTTGCCGCTCGTCACGAGGCACGTGCCGCTGGCGGCGAACGCGAACTCGCCCGCCACGGCCGGCGGCATGCCGGTGGTCGGGAGCACGTGCCAGCTGCGGCCCGAATCGTCGGTCGCCGCGATCCGGAACTTGCCGCCGACCGGATCGCTGAGCGCGAGGCCGCGCCGGCCGCCGTCGAAGAAGTCCATGCAGTCGTAGAACGCGGCCGGATCGTCGTTGACGAACGCGAGCCGCCAGTTCCGGCCACCGTCGGTCGTGGAGTAGATCCGCGAGGCGTTGCCCTCGCCGATCGACAGCACGCTCGCGCGGTGCGCACTCTCCGCCTCGACATCGCGGAACAGCAACCCGGCGCTGTCCGGCGGCGAGACGTCCTTCCACGTCTTGCCGCCGTCGGTCGTCCGCAGCACCTCGCCGGCGCTGCCACCGACCCACGCGACGCGCGTGTCGACCGCGTCGAGCCCGCGGTACTGCTGATCGGAGCCGGTCGGCACCGGCTTCCACCGCGGCGGTCGATCGTGGGCCACCGCTGCCGCGGGCAGCACGAACACGAGAACGAGGATCGAGAGGATGGTCCGGCGCATGGAAAGTCGCGTTGCCCAGGCCCCGGACGCGATAAACCGCTGTTGCCAAGCGCGCGGGCCGTCTTTAGCCTCGGCGCTTGCCCATGTCGACTCCAGGACCAGTGCTGCGTGGTCGGCGCAGCGAGTGCGAAGCGCTGGATCGGCTGGTGGCGACCGTGCGGCAGGGCCAGAGCCGGGTGCTGGTCGTGCGCGGCGAGGCCGGTGTAGGCAAGACCGCGTTGCTGGAGTACGTGGTGGAGCACGCGGCGGGCTGTCGGATCGCGCGGGCGGCGGGCGTGGAGTCCGAGATGGAGCTCGCGTTCGCCGGGCTGCAGCAGCTCTGCGCGCCGTTCTTGGACCACCTCGAGCGCGTTCCCGGCCCGCAGCGCGATGCGCTGTCGACGGCATTCGGGCAGAGCGCGGGTGAGCCGCCGGACCGCTTCCTCGTCGGGCTGGCGGTGCTCAGCCTGCTGGCCGAGGTCGCCGAGGAGAGGCCGCTCGTCTGCCTCGTCGATGACGCGCAGTGGCTTGATGGAGTCTCGGCCCAGACGCTCGCGTTCGTCGCGCGCCGCCTGCTGGCCGAGCGGGTCGCGCTGGTGTTCGCGGTCCGTGAGCCCAGCGACGAGCAGGCGTTGGCTGGGTTGCCCGAGCTCGCGGTGCGCGGTCTGAGCGACAGCGATGCCCGCGCGCTGCTGGACTCAGCGCTCACGGGACCGCTGGACGAGCGCATTCGCGACCGGATCGTCGCCGAGACGCGCGGCAACCCGCTCGGGTTGCTGGAGCTGCCCCGTGGGCTGACGCCCGCCGAGCTCGCGGGCGGATTCGGGCTGCCCGACACGATGCCGCTGGCCAGTCGCATCGAGCGGGGCTTCCTGCGGCGGATCGAGCCGCTGCCGGTCGAGCCCCGGCGACTCCTGCTCACGGCGGCGGCCGAGCCGGTCGGCGACGTGACCGTGTTGTGGCGCGCCGCCGAGCTCCTCGGGATCGGACCCGACGCGGCGGCGCCGGCCGAGGCGGCGGGGTTGGTCGAGTTCGGTGCGCGGGTCGGGTTCCGGCATCCGCTGGTTCGGTCGGCCGTCTATCGGGCGGCGGCGCCCGAGGAGCGGCGGAGCGTGCATCGCGCGCTGGCCGAGGCGACCGATTCGGAGCGCGATCCCGATCGCCGGGCGTGGCATCGTGCGCACGCGGCCCGAGGACCGGACGAGGACGTGGCCGGCGAGCTGGAGCGCGCGGCCGGCCGGGTCCAGGGCCGCGGCGGCGCCGCGGCCGCGGCCGCATTCCTGCAGCGGGCGACGGAGTTGACCCCCGACCCGGCGCGACGGGGAGCGCGGGCGCTCGCCGCTGCGCAGGCGAAGCGCGACGCCGCCGCGCCCGAAGCCGCGTCGAAGCTCCTGGCGATCGCCGAGCTGTGCCCGCTCGATCTGCTGCAGCGCGCGCTCCTGGACCGGCTCCGCGCGCAGCTCGCGTTCGCTCGCCGGCGCGGCAGCGACGCTCCGCCGCTATTGATGGAAGCGGCTCAGCGCCTGGAACCGCTGGACGCGGACCTGGCACGCGAGACACACCTCGAGGCGCTCGAAGCGGTGCTCTTCGCCGGCCGCCTCAATCGTGCCGGAGCGGCCCAGGACGTGGCGGAGGCCGCCCGCGCCGCGCCGCCAGGCCCGGAGCCGCCACGAGCGATCGACCTCCTGCTCGACGGCCTGGCGGTCCGGTTCGCCGACGGCTACGTCGCCGGCCAGCCGGCGCTCAAGCGAGCGCTGGACGCGTTTGCGCGCGAGCGCGAGCACAGTGAGCACGACCTGCGCTGGATGTGGCTGGCGTGGCCGGTCGCCAACGAGGTGTGGGACGACGACGCGTGGGTGCAGCTGACCACGCGCGCGGTCAGGGTGGCTCGCGATGCCGGCGCGCTCGCGGTGCTTCCCATCGCGCTCCTTTACCGCGCGGGTGTTCACGTCTTCGCCGGTGAGCTCACAGCAGCGTCGGCGCTGGTCGAAGAGGCGGATGCGATCAACGCCGCGACCGGCAACACGCCCCTGGCGTACGTCGCGCCGGTGCTCGCCGCCTATCGCGGCCAGGAAGCCCGCGCGTTGGAGCTGATCGAGGCCGGTGTCCAGGACGCGACGGCGCGCGGCGAGGGCAGGGCGATCGGTCTGGCCGGGTTCGCGCGGGCCGTGCTGTACAACGGCCTCGGCCGCTACGACGCCGCGCACGCCGCCGCCGAGCGGGCCTGCGACCACGACGATCTCGGTCTGGTCGGGTGGTCGCTCATCGAGCTGGTCGAGGCGAGCGCCCGCGACGGCAGCCCCGACGTCGCGGCCGCCGCCGTGGAGCGCCTGGAGGAACGAACGCGCGCCGCCGGCACCGACTGGGCGCTCGGCGCCCAGGCGCGATCACGTGCGCTCGTGAGCGACGGCGACGACGCCGACGGTCTCTACCGAGAGGCGCTCGAGCGGCTCGCCGGCTGCCGCCTCGCCATCCATCTCGCACGCGCCCAGCTCGTGTATGGCGAATGGCTGCGGCGCGAGAACCGCCGCGTCGACGCGCGCGAGCAGCTGCGCGCTGCACACGACACGTTCAGCCACATCGGCGCTGCCGGGTTCGCCGAGCGCGCTCGTCGCGAGCTGCTGGCCACCGGCGAGACGGTGCGCAAGCGCACGGTCGAGACGCTCGACGATCTCACCCCGCAGGAAGAGCAGATCGCCCGGCTCGCCGTCGGCGGGCGAACGAACCCCGAGATCGGGGCCGAGCTGTTCCTCAGCCCACGCACGGTCGAGTGGCACCTGCGCAAGGTGTTCGGCAAGCTCGGCATCGGCTCCCGCAAGGAGCTCCGCGGGGCACTCCCCGACACCGAACGGGCCGCAGTGCCCGCGTAGGAGGCACGAAACCTATGCCCGACTTCGACGTCATCGTCATCGGCGGCGGCTCGCCCGGAGAGCACTGCGCCGCCGCGCTCGCCACGGGTGGCCTGCGGGTCGCGATCGTGGAGCGCGAGCTGCTCGGCGGCGAGTGCTCCTACTGGGCCTGCATCCCGTCCAAGACGCTGCTGCGCCCCGGCGAGGCGGTCACGGCGGCGCGCGAGGTGCCGGGCGCGCGCGAGGCGGTCACCGGGCCGGTCGACGCGCCCGCTGCGCTGGCGTGGCGCGACTGGATGGTCTCGAACCACGACGACGCAGGCCAGGCGGCGTGGGCGCGCGGCGAGGGGATCGAGGTCGTGCGGGGCGAGGGGCGGCTCGCGGGTCCGCACACGGTCGCGGTGGGCGAGAAGACCTACACGGCCGACCACATCGTGCTCGCCAACGGCTCGGACCCGGTGATCCCGCCGATCCCAGGATTGAGCGAGCTCGACGGCGTGTGGACGAACCGCGAGGCCACGGCCGTCACGGAGATCCCCCGGCGGCTGCTCGTGCTCGGCGGCGGCCCGGTCGGCGTCGAGATGGCGCAGGCGCTCGGGCGGATGGGAGCTTCGGTCGTGCTCGTGGAGGGCGGCGACCACCTGCTGCCGCGCGAGCCGCGGGCGCTGGGCGAGGCGGTCGGTGAGGCGCTGACCGCCGACGGCATCGAGCTGCGCTTCGGGCAGCACGCGAGCGCGGCCCGTCGCAACGGCGCGGACTACGTGCTCGAGTTCCCGGACGGCTCGGAGCTGCGCGGCGACCGCCTGCTCGTGGCCACGGGCCGGCGCGCTCGCGTCGAGGGCATCGGGCTCGAGACGGTCGGCGTCGAGGCAGGCCCGCACGGAGTCCCGGTCGACGCGCGGCTCTCGCTCGGCGAAGGCCTGTGGGCGATCGGCGACGTCACCGGCGTGTGGCCGCTGACCTACGTCGGCAAGTACCAGGGCCGGGTGGTCGCCGCCAACATCCTCGGCCGCCCGCGTGAGGCCGACTACGAGGCGGTGCCGCGCGTCGTCTTCACCGACCCGCAGGCCGCGTCGGTGGGGGAGAGCGACGGCGCCTTCACGGCGACCGTGAAGCTGGCGGAGGTCTCGCGCACGGCGACGTACACGCGCGCCTACGACACGAAGCCGGGCTTCCTCACGCTGGTCTCCGACGGCGAGCGGCTGACCGGCGCGTACGCCGTCGGGCCCGAGGCGGGGGAGTGGCTCCAGCAGGCGACGCTCGCGATCCGCGCGCGCGTGCCGCTGCCCGTGCTGTTCGACGTCATCCAGCCCTTCCCGGCCTTCTCGGAAGCCTTCATGCACACGCTGCGGGACCTCGAGGCGCAGACCGCCAACGCGCCATAGGCGCTTAGCGTACGGTTGCACCGGAGGATGGTGCATCCGGAGAACCATCGGTCGCTCGTCGGTCGTGAGTCCGAGCTCGCCGCGCTCGGCGAGGTCGTGCGGACGGTACGGCGGGGTGGGCGGCTGGCCGTCGTCGAGGGCGAGGCCGGGATCGGCAAGACGAGCCTGATCGACGCGGCCCTGGAGATGGCGCGCGAGACGGGCGTGGCGGTCCTGTCGTCGAAGGCGGAGGAGCTGGAGGCGCACCGCCCGTACGGCGCGATCGCCGACTGCGTCGGTCGCGACCGGCTCGACGAGCAGCTCGGGGTCTGGGACCTGCGTCCGGATGCAAGCGGCGAGCGCCAGTTCCGCGTCGCCGAGACGGTGTTGGAGCTGCTCGACGGCATGTGCGCACGCGGTTCCGTGGTCGTGGCGATCGAGGACCTGCACTGGGCCGATCCCGCCACCCTCGGGGTCCTCGCGCGCGTGGCCGCCGGCATCGATCGGCTCCCCGCCGCGCTCGTGGTGAGCGCGCGGCCCCAGCCGAGGCGTCCCGAGCTCGAGCGGCTGCTCGGCGTGCTCGCGGCGCGCGGCGCGACGAGCGTCGTGGTGGGGCCGCTCGACGAGCGCTCCTCCGCGGGTTTGCTCGAGGGCCTGCTCGGCGCCCCGCCCGGAGCTCGCCTCCTGCGCCAGGCGCGCGGAGCGGCCGGGAACCCGCTGTTCCTCTCCGAGCTCGTCGGCGCGCTGCAAGCCGACGGCGCGATCGTGCAGCGCGACGACACCGCCGACCTGGCGACCGATGAGCCAGGCCCGTCGCTGCCGCTCACGATCCTGCACCGCCTCAGCTTCCTGCCCCCGGACGTGCTCGACCTGCTCGGGCTGGCCGCGGTCATCGGCGCGAGCTTCGCCGCGGTCGACCTGGCGCGGCTCGCCGGCCGGCCCGTGTCCGAGCTCGTGCCGGCGCTGCGATCGGCGCAGCGGGCGGGTGTCCTGGAGGAAAAGGGCGACCGCCTCGCGTTCCGCCACGAGCTGATCCGCGAGGCGCTGTACGAGGACATGGCGCTCTCGGTCCGGCGCGGCCTACACGCGCAGTTCGCGCGTGCGCTGGCAGACGCCGGCGAGCCGGCCGAACGCGTCGCCGAGCACCTGGTACGCGGCGCGGAGCCCGGCGACGAGCGCGCCGTCTCCTCGCTCGTGGACGCCGCGCGCGCCCTCGTCGGACGCGCGCCGGCCGCGGCGGTCGACCTCTACCGCGAAGCGATCGCCCTGTCGGCCGACCCGCAGGCCCGGCGCGCGGATCTGCTCCCGGAGCTGGCCGCGGCGCTCGTGTCGGCCGGCCGCCTCGGGGAGGGCGAGGCCGAATGCCGCGAGGCGCTCGCGGGCAATCTCGACGCCGCCTGGGCCGGCCGGCTGCGGCTGCTCCTGATGTTCCTGCTGACGCGGCGCGGGCGCACCGCCGAAGCGGTCCGCGAGGGCGAGGCCGGGCTCGCCACACCACTCCCCGAACAGGACCGCGTGCAGCTGCGGGCATTGGTCGCGATGTCGCGGGTGTTCGAGGGTGAGATCGAGCCGGCCGAGCGCGAGTCGCGCGCGATCCTGGCGCAGTCCGACGACGAGCTCGCGCGCGCGCTCGCGACCAACACGCTCGCGATGGCCGCCGACGGCCGCGGCGCGTTCAGCGAGGCGGCCGACCTGATCGCGCCCAACGTGCGCTGGGCCGACGAGAGCGGCTCACGCTTCGCGCACGACACGCGGCCGCACATGATCCTCGGGCTGATGCTCTGGCGCCTGGACCGGCTCGACGAAGCGGTCGCGACGATCCAGCGCGGGCGGCGGGCCGCCGAGTCGCTCGGATTGGGCGACGCGGTGCCGGTCTACCACTACCAGCTCGCGGTCGTGCACTTCCTGCGCGGGCGCCTCGACGACGCGCTGGCCGAGCTGGCGGCGCATGCGCAGCTGGCCGGGCAGACGGACATCGGCTGGCGCCTGGCGGCCGAGAGCCTGCACACCCTGATCGCCGTCCACCGCGACGATTTCCTCGCCGCCGAACGGCATGTCGAGGCCGCTGAGCGCGACGCGGCCGCCGGAGCGCCGCCGTTCGGGACCGATCTGATGGTGCTTGCGCGCACGCGCGTGCTCGAGGCAACGGGGAACATGACCGCGGCGCTCGACACGATCGCCGGCACGTTCGACGCGATGGCCGCCGCGGGCGCCGCGACCTTCCTGCCGGTGCTCGGTCCCGACTTCGCACGCCTCGCCGCCCGCGCCGGCCAGCCGGCCCGGGCGGCCCGGGTGGTCGAGGAGCTGCAGCAGATCGCCGCGCGCAACGCGGGCGCCGCGAGCCTCGAGGCCGGCGCGCTCTGGGCGCGCGGGCTGCTCGAGGCCGATGCGGACGCGCTCCTCGCCGCCGTCGAGTTGCTGCGCGGCACGGGCCGCGTCCTGGAGGCGGCCCGGGCGGCGGAGGATGCGGCCGCGAGCGGCGACCGCGCCCGCGAGCTGCTCGAGGAAGCGCGCGCGACCTACGAGGGCTGCGGCGCGACGCACGATCTGGCGCGCGTCGACGCCGCGCTGCGAAAGCTCGGAACGCGCCGCGGCGTCACCGGCCCGCGGCGGCGGGCCGCGACGGGCTGGGATGCACTCACCGACACCGAGCTCAACGTCGTCCGCCTGGTCGCGGAGCGCCTCACGAACCCGGAGATCGGCGAGCGGATGTTCATCTCGCGACGGACGGTCCAGACCCACGTGTCAAGCGCGCTCGCCAAGGTCGGCGTCGCCAACCGGCGCGAGCTGGCCGCCGAGGCCACCCGGCGCGGCGGCTGGCGGCTCCGCGTCGAGGGCGTTGGCGAGGAGACGGAGCAACCCCAGCCAGCCGTCGAAGTGACCCGACGGCCCGCCGTCGACGAGGACCGAGCCTGAGGGTGGCGCGCCCCGCTCCACGCTGATCTCGATCCGCACGTCGCCAAGCGTGCCGCCCGCCTCTCCGCGATACATCCGCCACTGTGGCGGATGTCTTCGCCGCCGCCGCGGGCGATGCTCGCCGCATGCTCCGCTCAGCCATCGCGATCGTCGCGACCCTCGCGCTTGCCCCCGCCGCGCATGCCGGCACCTTTCAGGTCGACACCGACGCCGACGTGCCGGTGGCGAACGCCGCCGACTGCACCGACGCCAACACCGGCACGCTGTGCAGTGTCCGCGACGCCCTCGCCGCCGCGGCGGGGAGCGACGAAGACGACCGCGTCGAGGTGCCCGCCGGCGTCTACGTGCTCACCGGCGGCAGCCTGCAGACGGCGGGCGCCTTCGGAGTGACGATCGCCGGCGCGGGCGCTGCCGTCACCACGTTCGACGGCGACGACCTGTCACGCGTTCTGACGCTCGGCGCCAACACGACGATCGAGGGTGTGACGATCCGAGACGGGCGTGACGCGGGCTCGGGTGGGGGCATCCTCGCCGACCAGGGTGCGCTCGTGCTGCGTGACAGCGTCGTCGAGAGCAACGAGGCGGAGGAGGGCGGCGGCATTGCGATCGGCACCGTTGGCCCGAACCGGGTCGAGCGCAGCGCCGTTCGCGACAACCGCGCCGACTCGCGCGGCGGCGGGATCCGGACCGCGGACGGCGGCGATCCGCTGACGATCGTCGACAGCACCGTCGCGTCGAACCGCGCGGAGCCGGCGAGCGGAGGCTACGCGTCGGGCGGAGGCATATTCGCGGACAGCGAACTCACGCTCGACCGCGTCGCCCTGACCCAGAATGCCGCGATCGCGCCAGCCCTCAGCGACGATACGGCGACCGGCGGCGGCGCGACCTTGCTCGATGACCTCGAGATGATCGACAGCACGGTGGCGGGGAACCGCGCCACCGGCCTGAACGGGGCAGAGGCGCGCGGCGGGGGGCTGTACCTCGCGGGGCCGGACCCCACGGAGGTCCGCGGCAGCACGTTCACGGACAACGCCGCGGCCGCCACCGCCAGCGGGGCCGAAGGGGGCGCGATCCGGCAGTTCGGGGGCGCGGTGGAGATCACGAACAGCACGCTCTCTGGGAATACCGTCTCCGCCACGGGCGGGGCGGCCGTCGCTCGTGGCGGTGGCGCGACGCTCGACGCCGCCACGCTGACCAACGTGACGCTGACCGGCAACACGGCGTCAGGCAACGGGGCGGCGGGCGGCAGCCTGTTCTCCCCGGGTGCGGTCCTGCGCAACACGATCGTGACCGGCGGCTGCGGGTCCGCCGTGGCGCAGGCCACGAACAGCACCGACAGCGGCACCTCATGCGGGCTCGCGCCCGGCGCCGGCAACCGCAGCGGCGTCGACCCGCTGCTCGGGCCGCTCGCGTCCAATGGCGGTCCCACGCAGACGCACGCGCTCCTGCCCGCAAGCCCGGCGCTCGACGCGGGGACCGGTGTGGGCGCCCCGGCGACCGACCAGCGCGGCGTCCGGCGCCCGCAGGGGACAAGCGTCGACATCGGCGCCTTCGAGCTCGCGGTCGCGCAGCCGCCGCCGGGCGGCGGGGCGCCGGCGGCCGACACGATCGCGCCGCTCTTCACCGGGCGCCTCGTGCTGTCGCCGCCGGCGTTCCGCGCTGCGGCCGGGACCTCGGTTCGGTTCTCGCTCAGCGAGGCCGCCACGGTCACGCTCGCGGTCGAGCGCCGGACGACCGGACGGCGCGTGGGTGGCCGCTGCGTCAAGCGCACGAGCCGCAACCGCGCACGGCGCCACTGCAGCCGGTACGTCCGGCTCGCAGGGAGCCTCACCAGCGCCGGGGCGGCGGGCGCCAACCGCGTCCGGTTCACGGGTCGACTGCGCAGCCGCAAGCTCCCGGCCGCCCGCTACCGGCTGCGGGCCACGGCGATCGACGTGGCCGGCAACCGGTCGCAGCCATCGCGGGCGGCGTTCAGGATCCTTCGGCCTACGGCGTCGGGTCGCGGTTGAACAGGTGCTTGGCCCACACGTATCCGGCCAGCCCGATGGCGGCGCACCAGGCGACGGCGAGGGTGCCGCTGTTGCCGATCGGGGTGCCCATCAGCAGTCCCCTGAGCGTCTCCATGATCGGCGTGAACGGCTGGTTCTCGGCGAACCAGCGCAGGCCGGCCGGCATCGAGTCGGTGGGGACGAATCCGCTGCCGAGGAACGGCAGCAAGAGCAGCGGCATGGGGAGGTTGCTCGCGGTCTCGACGCTCTTGCTCACCATGCCGAGCGCGACCGACAGCCACGTGAGCGCGATCGTGAGCATCGCGAGGACGCCGATCGTCGCGATCCAGTCGAGCGCATCCGCGCTGGGACGGAATCCGACGAGGAGCGCGACGGCGATCACGAGCGCTAGGCCGATCATCGTCTGGATCAGGGTGCCGAGGACGTGCCCGGTCAGCACCGACGCGCGGGAGATGGCCATCGTGCGGAACCGCGCGATGATCCCTTCGGTCATGTCCATCGCGACCGATATCGCCGTCCCCTGAGCGGCGGCGGCGACGGTGATCACGAGGATTCCGGGAGTGACGTAGTTGACGTAGTCCTCGCGACCGCCGGAGAGGCCATCGATTCCGGCGCCGAGCGTGCCGCCGAACACGTAGACGAACAGCAGCAGGAAGACGACCGGCATGCCGACGAGCAGCACGGTCATCGAGGGATACCGCAGCAGGTGGCGAAGCTGGCGGCGCAGCATTGTCGCCGCGTCGGTTGCGGCGTAGGAGAGGGTGCTCATCGAACTGCTTCCTTCTGGTTGTCGGTGAGGGCGAAGAAGACGTCGTCGAGATCGGGGGTGTGGACCGACAGCTCGTCGACCGCAATCGCTTCGGCGTCGAGGTGGTCGAGCAGTGCCCGCAGCGACTGGACGTCGCCGTCGCTCGGGACCTGGAGGCTGAGCTCGTCGTTGTCGCGGCCGGCCTCGCCGAGGGCGTGGGCTGCCGCTTCGAGCGTTGCGGCGTCGGCGAACCGGAGGCGAATGTGACCCCCGGGGACCAGTCGCTTGAGCTCGTCCGCGGTGCCCTCGGCAACGATCTTGCCGTGGTCGAGGACCGCGATCCGGTCGGCGAGATGGTCGGCTTCCTCCAGCTGCTGCGTCGTCAGGAAGACCGTGACCCCGCCCGCCACGAGGTCGCGGATGATCTGCCACATCGTGCGTCGGCTGCGCGGGTCCAGGCCGGTGGTCGGCTCGTCGAGGAAGACGATCCGCGGGTCGCCGACCAGGCCCATCGCGAGGTCGAGCCGGCGGCGCATGCCACCGGAGTAGGTGGCGGCGGGCTTGTTGGCCGCGTCGGCGAGGTCGAACCGGTCGAGCAGCTCGGCGGCGCGCCGGCGGCCTTCCGGGCGGCCGAGGTGGTGCAGGTCGGCCATCAGGATCAGGTTCTCCCGGCCGGTCAGCAGGTTGTCGACGGCCGAGAACTGGCCGGTGACGCCGATCGCTGCGCGGACCGCGTCAGGGTCGCGGGCGAGGTCGTGGCCGGCGACGCGCAGCTCGCCGCCGTCGGCACTGATGAGGGTGGAGAGGATGTGGACGATCGTGGTCTTGCCGGCGCCGTTGGGGCCGAGTAGCGCGTAGATGGTCCCCTCGGCGACGTCGAGGTCGACGCCGTCGAGCACGACGTGGTCGCCGTAGGACTTGCGCAGGCCGGTAGCCGCGATCGCCGATCGCGAGATTCTCATGAGATTGCTCCTTCAGGATGTGCTGCTGAGTGCTTGTCAGGGACGCCGGACCACGACGCTGCCGGCGGTCGTGCGGGCGCGCACCTCGACGGTCTCGGCCGACGCGTCGGGAGCCTCGGAGGCTTCGAGCGCGTTGCGGACCTTGCCGGCCGCGGCGCGCACGTCGAGCCAGGCGGCGGTGCCCTCGCGGATGCCGACCTCGAGGTCGCCGAGCGACGTCTCGAGCACGACGGAGCCGCGGACGACCTCGCCCAGTCGGACATCGCCGTTCGCGGACTTGGCGACCACGCTGGCGTGCGCGAGGTCGACGGCGATGTCGCCGTTGGCCCCGTTGATCCGCAGGTCGCCGCCGGCCGAGCCGACCCAGGTGTCGCCGTTGGAGTTCTTGATCACGGCGCTGCCGACGAGCTCGCCTACGCGCACGTCGCCCGACCCGGTCGCGATCTCGGCGTGGCCGGTCGCGCGGTCCACCGTGACGTCGCCGATGCCGTTCTTCAGGTTCAGGGTGTCGGCCTGGTCGAGGGCGATGTTGCCCATGCCGGTCTTGATCCGGGAGTCGCCGAGCCGTCCGTCGGAGCGGAAATCGGTCGTCTGTCCGGCGCCGCGCACCTGCGAGCCGGCGGGCAGCTCGATCGTCACGTCGACCGACCCGCCGCCGCTGCGGCTGAGCCACGAGCGCAGCTTGGGGGCCTTGACGAGCAGCTGCCCGCTCGCGTACTCGACGCGGGTCAGCTCGGCGGCCTTGACGTCGTCGCTGTTGGACGCGTCGCTGGGGCGCACGTCGACGACCGTGGCGGTGCCGTCGCCGGCGCTGAGGTGGACGTCGCCGACGGCGACGTCGATCGTTGCGGTGATCGGTTCGGGGGTGTTGAAGGTCGGCATGGGGAGGTCCTCCTGCAGGGGGTCAGGGTTCGAAAGTCGGTGGGTGTTGAACGGGCAGCCGGGGCGGTCAGCGCACCCAGCCGGTGTAGGCCTCGCCGAGCCGGCCGCCGCGCTGGGGCGGCCGGCGGTCAGGATCGTCGCGGGCGATGGCAGCGGCGGCAACGCGGACGAGCCAGGCGTTGACCGACAGCCGCTCACGGCTCGCGGCCTGCTCGACGCCGGCCTTGAGCTGCTCGGGCAGCCGGAGGTTGATGCGCGCCGTTGCGGCCTCGTCGCCGTCCGGCGGTGCGGGCGGCGGCGAGGCGTCGGCGGTCTCCTCGCCCGGCTCGTCTGCCGGCGCCGGAGTCACGACGAAGTCCGGCTCGCCGGCCCGCAGGCGCAACTCGACCGAGCCGGGGGCGAGGTCGCGCGTGATCTCGTCGGCGGCGGCGGACAGCGCATCGAGCAGCATCAGCCGGACCGCCGACTCGAGCGGAGCAGTCAGGCGATCGGCGAGCGCACGGGCCTCCTCGCCACCGGCTTCAGCGGCGACGGCGAGCTCGCGACGGAGGTTCTCAACGTAGGTCGTCAGGTCCATGGCACCAGTATGGCACCATTATGGTGTCATTGCAAGGCCAGAGTGACGCCATCGCGGGGTTCAGGGCTAGCACCGTGGTCGAACCGTGGTTTTTGCGAGAGGATCGCCAGCGTGTCGCGATCGCTTCGGATCATCGCCTGCGCGGCGGCGCTCGGCGCGCTCGGAGCCGCCGCGCTCGTCGCGGTGATGGACGTCCTGGTCGCGTCGCGCGGCGAGGAGTCGTGGAGCGCGGTGGCTGTCGCGCTATTCGTCGTGGGAGTCGCCACCCCCGCTTGCGTCGGGCTGTTCCTCGTGCTCCGCCGGCCGCGCACGCTCGTCGCCTGGATCCTGTTGGTCGGCGCGCTCTCCGTCGGCGTCGTGATGGCCGCGTTCGCTGTGGCCGCGCTGGCGCTGGACGAGGATCCCGGCTCCCGTCTCGGCGCCTGGGCGCTGCTCGTCGCGCAGGAATGGCTGGTGCTGTTCGCTTGGCCGCTCGCGCTCGCGTACTGCTATCCCGACGGCCGGCTGCCGTCCCGGCGCTGGCGGCCGGTCGCGGCGTTCGCGCTCGCCTCGTGTGGCGGCGCGATGCTCCTGCTGCTCGGCCAGGAGACGCTCGAGGGGCCGTACGGCGACGTGCCGAATCCGCTCGGCCTCCATGTCGAGAACGGGCCGCTGACGGCGGTCTTCTGGGCGTGCTGGGCCGGCGTACTGGCCTCGCTGTTCGGCGGTGCGCTCGCGTTGCGCGCCCACTACAAGGCGGGCGACCGCGACCGGCGCCGCCAGATCCTGTGGCTCGCCTACGGGGCGCTGCTATTGCCGCTGTGGCTTGGAGGCACGTCGCTGTGGGGCGTGTTCTTCCCGTCGGTCAGCGACGCCGACGTCCCGGTGCTGAGCCTGCTCCACACGTGGCTCGCGGTCGCCGTCGCGGTGGCGGTCACGCGGCACGGCCTGTACGCCATCGACCGCCTCTTCAACCGCACGCTCGTCTACGGGCTGCTGACCGCGCTGCTGGCGGGGACATACGCCGCGGGGGCGCTGCTCGCGGGGCTGCTGGCAGGCGGGTCGGCGTTCGCGGCGTCGGTGGGAACGCTCGCCGCGGCGCTCGCGTTCCGGCCGCTGCGCGACCGGCTGCAGACGCTGGTCGATCGCCGCTTCGCCCGTGCTCGGTTCGAGGGCGTCCGCCTGCTGCGCGACTTCCTCGACGACGTGCGCGCCGGTCGCAGCGAGCCCGAGGACGTCGGCGCGGCGGTCGCGCTCGCGCTCGGCGACCCGAGCGCGGAGGTGCTCTTCCGCCTGCCGGAGACCGGCAGCTACGCCGACCGTCTCGGGCATCTCGTCGAGTCGCTGCCCGACGACGGGCGCGCCCGCTCGGTGATCGGGCGCGACAGCCGCGAGGTCGGCGTCCTGCTCCACGACCCGGCGCTCGCCCAGCGGCCGGATCTGCTGCGCGGGGTGCTCGACGCCGCGGCGGTCGCGGTGGAGCTCGGCCGCCTGCGGGTCGAGCTCCGCCTCCAGCTCGCCGAGGTGGAGTCCTCGCGCGCGCGGATCGCCCAGGCCGGGTACGCCGAGCGGCGCCGGATCGAGCGCGACCTGCACGACGGAGCACAGCAGCGCCTCGTCACGCTCGGAATCGTGCTCCGGCGGCTGCAGCGCTCGCTGCCCAGCGGGGCGAAGGTCCTGGCTCCCGCCTTCGACGCCGCCGTCGACGAGGTCGCGGCGACGATTGCCGACCTGCGCACGATCGCCGCCGGCGTGCGCCCTCCGCGTTTGGACGAAGGGCTCGCAGCCGCGCTCGAGGACCTGGCCCGCGGCGCCGCGGTGCCGGTCGACGTGGAGGCTTCCGGCGACCGCGCTCCGCCCGAGGTCGAGGCCGTCGCGTACTTCATCGCCTGCGAGGCGCTCACCAACGCGGTCAAGCACGCGTCGCCGTCGCGCGTGTCGGTTCAGGCCACCCGCGCCGACGGCGTGCTGCGCCTGGTCGTCGCCGACGACGGGATCGGCGGCGCTAAGAGCGCCGCCGGAACGGGGCTGGCGGGAATGGCCGATCGCGTCGCGGCGCAGGGCGGGACGCTGGCGCTCGACAGCCCGGCCGGAGCCGGGACGCGAATCGCGGTGGAGCTTCCGTGCGCGTCGTCATAGCCGAGGACACCGTGCTGCTGCGTGAGGGGCTCGCAGGGCTGCTCGAGGACGCCGGCCACGAGGTGGTCGGCCGGGCCGGTGACGCCGACGTGCTGCTCGCGCTCGTCGGCGAGCACGCGCCGGACCTCGCGGTCGTCGACGTGCGGATGCCACCCAGCTACGACGACGAGGGCACGCGCGCAGCAGCCGAGATCCGCCGCTCGTTCCCGGGGACCGCCGTGCTCGTGCTCTCCCAGCACATCGAGACCCGCCACATCGTCGAGCTCGTCACGGCCGGCGGCGGCTTCGGCTACCTGCTCAAGGATCGCGTGCTCGACGTGGACGACTTCCTCGACGCGGCCCAGCGGGTCAGCGAGGGAGGGTCGGCGCTCGACCCGCAGGTGGTCGCCACGCTGATCGCCGCGCCCAAGCGCCAGAGCGCACTCGACGAGCTCACGCAGCGCGAGCAGGAGGTGCTGTCGCTGATGGCGGAGGGCCGCACCAACGGCGGCATCGCGCGGCGGCTGTGGCTGACCGAGAAGACGGTCGAGACGCACATCCGCACGATCCTCATGAAGCTCGGGCTGCCGGTGAGCAACGACGACCACCGGCGCGTGCTCGCGGTGCTCGCGTACCTGCGGGTTCAGGGCTAGCCCTGAATCGGGTCCGGTGGTGGCCCCGATGTGCGGTGAACGGGCCGCCCGTAGCGTCGCCACCATGTTCACACGCACCCCCACTCACCCCATCCGCACCCTCGCGATCGCCATCGCGGCCTCGCTCGCACTCGCCCTGCTCGCGATGCCCGCCCCCAGTGAAGCGGCGCGCAAGACGGAGACGATCCGCGCCTTCTCAAAGGTGGTCTCGTTCACCTACACGAGCGTCGACGGCACGGTCACGCAGGGGCCGCCGGCCGGCGAGCCGAAGCCCGGCGACGTCTTCGAGATCGACTCGCTCGACTTCGTGGGCAACCACAAGCGCCACGCCAAGCGCGCGACGATGAGCGATTACCTGCGGTGCACGTTCATGGCCAACGGCGAGCCCGACTGCTTCGGCTACACCGCGATCGGCGGCTCGCTGCTGCGCTTCCACGGCATGGAACTCATCGGCGGCACCGGCCGCTACCACGGCGCCACCGGCAAGGTCCTCAAGAACAAAGAGGTCCCGGGCGGCTCCGACTTCGTCGTGCAGATTCGCCGGCGCTGAGAACGGCTGCGACCGGGCCGGGGCGACATCGCCCCGGCCGGATCGCGGTTGTCAGTGGCAGGAGCGCGGCGCGCGGCCGACCGGGTCGAAGCAGAGCGCGTCGCCCTGGTTCGAGTTGCCGTCGAGGAAGCGGATCCGTCGCACTTCGCTGTCGAACGGGCCGTCGTACTTGAGCACGTACAGACCGTTGCGCAGGTCGATGGCGTAGATCAGGCCGTCCTGGATGATCGGGTAGCTCCACATCACGACCTTCTCGTTCCGGCCGGTGTCGGGATCGGACGAGAGCCGCGGGTCCTCGAGCAGCACCGAGTCGAGCGGCTTGGGGATGAACTCGGCCAGCTGCGTGGGCCGGCGCGGCTTCTCCAGGCTGACGGCCTGAAGCCCGCCCGAGTGCCAGGTGCTGAACGCGACGTGCGGCGTGAGCGTCGGGTTGTGCGCCGAGTACGAGGTCCGCGGCGGGTTCCAAGCCGCGCACGAGGCCGGGTCGTTCTCGGGCACGCGGTACTCGCCTTCGATCGTCGGCTTCCGCGGATCGGAGATGTCCATCATCCGCGTCCAGCCCCACGGGCACCCGTGGTCGGGAGCGGTGGCCTTTCCGTACACCTCGTCCGAGACCCACGCCACGTCGCGGCCCCACAGCTTTACCGCGCTGTGCGCGCCCGGCCCCGGCCACGTCGGCCGCGCCGCGTTGTCCGTGATCGGGTGCGGCTGCGGGAACGCTGCGCCGGAAGCGAACTCGGACACGTCCATGACGGCGAACCCGCCTGGCAGCAGCGCGAAGTACGCCCGCCGGCCGTCGTTGCTGATCGTCAGCGAGTGCAGGCCACCCTCCGGCGTCACGGCCGCCTCAGGGGCGGGCGGCACCTGCGTGAAGCCGTGCAGCCCGCTGAACAGGGTGACCGGCGACTGCCCGCTGCGCACCTTCGAGATGTCCCACACCGAGAACGGGCAGCTCGGTGCGCCGCCGCGCGTACCGCAGGTCGCGGCCGCGTTGCCGGCGAAGATCAGCGCTCGGTCGGGATTCTTCGGGTCCTCCCACAGGAAGAACTCGTGCGTGTCGACGTCGAACTGGTTCAGGAGCTTGGGATGCGCCGCGTTCGCTCCCTCGATGTCGTAGAAGCGGAAGTTGCTGATCGACGGCTGCGTGCAGTGGTGCAGCGTGGGGCCGACGCCGCAGTTGGTGTTCAGCACGATCAGGACGTTGTGCGATTTCCAGACGCGCAGCTCGCGCGTCGACTCGCCCGGCTTTGCGTCGAACGGGGGGCCGAGGAGCTTGGGGCGCGACGGACGCGAGATGTCGACCACCATCAAGCCGCCCTGAGGCTGCCCGAGATGGCCGCCGTCGGTCCGGCTGCCGATGTAGGCGTACTTGCCGTGGACGGCGATCGCCGCGTTCATACCGCGGTTGAGGAGCGGTTCATGCCCGATCTGCTTGAAGCGACCGGGCTTGCGCCCGGAGGCGCGAACCGGCGCCGAGCTGGTCCTGCTCGAGGCGCGTGCGACCTGCGTGACCCCGGATGCGGCGGGCGCGGCCGTGCACGCGCCGTCGTCCTCGGGCGCCCAGTCGGCGGGCCATCCGGCGATCGGTGCCGACGTCACCGCCGTCTCGCAGTCGTCCGCCGGGTGCGCGCCGGCCGAGCCGGGCGATACCGCGACGGCCGCGAACGCAATCGCCGCCACGCATGCGTGGCGGACGCGACTGTACGTCATGAAATCTGCCTCCCCTGTCGAGCCGGCGGCCTCCCGAGACGCCGACCTGACGTCAGCGTTACCCGGATGCCGCCCGGGCCTCACCTCCGTATCGCCTGTGCTCGTCGACGACCTCCGCGAGGAGCTTCACGCCACGCCGGAGCGTGGGCTCGTCGAGCGTCGCGTACCCGAAGATCAGGCCGGGTCGGCCCGGGTGTGAGAGGCGGTACGGGGCGAGTCCATAGATCGCGAGCCCGCGGCGCTCTGCCGCCTCGACCAGCGTCGTCTCGTCGAGATCGTGCGGCATGTAGGCCACGAGATGCAGGCCGGCGGCGATCCCGGCCGGCTCGAAGTCGGGCAGCTCGGAGTGCAGCGCGGCGAGCAGGGCGTCGCGGCGGCGTCGGTAAACCGGCCGCATGCGCCGGAGGTGACGGTCGAACTCACCGCGGGCGAGGAAGTTGGCAAACGCCAGCTGGTCGAGCACGGGTGAGCCGCGATCGGCCAGCGTCTTGGCGGCGGCGACGTCATCGACGAGCGCCGGCGGGACAACGAGCCAGCCGAGCCGTAGACCTGGCGCCAGCGTCTTGCTTGCGGTGCCGGCATAGATCACGCGATCCGGTGCCAGGCCCTGCAGGGAGCCGACGGGCGCGCGGTCGTAGCGGTACTCGGCGTCGTAGTCGTCCTCGATGATGAGTGCCTCGCGCTCTCGTGCCCACCGCACCGCCGCGGCGCGCGACTGCGCCGACAGCACCCCACCGGTGGGCCATTGGTGCGACGGCGTCAGCACGAGCGCGTCGGCGTCGAGCCGTTCGAGAGCCTCCACGCGGACGCCGCCCTCGTCGACCGGGACGCCGACGACCTCCAGGCCGGCGGCACGGGCAACCGGTACGGCGTCGTCGTCTGCCGACGGGTCCTCGACCGCCAGCCGCGTGGCGCCGAACTTGGCGAGCACCTGCACGATGAGCGCGATGCCCTGCGCGTACCCATTGCAGATCACGATGTCGGCCGGGCTGGCGGAGGTCCCCCGCACACGGTTCAGATACGAGGCCAGCGCTTCGTGCAGCGCCGGCGCCCCGCGGCCGTTCACGTAGCCGAAATCCGCCGCGGACGCGTCCATCAGGACGCGCCTCATCGAGCGCAGCCACGCCGATCGGGGGAACATCGACGCGTCGGCACGGCAGGGGCAGAAGTCGACCTCCGAGACGCGCGGCAGTCCCACGAGCGCCCGTTCCTCCGCCGGCTCGGGCCCGATCGCCACCGTCGTGTACCCGCCCGCCCGACTGGTCAGGTAGCCCTCGGCGCTGAGCTGCTGGTACGCCTCGATCACCACACCGCGCGAGACACCGAGGTCCGCGGAAAGCTTGCGCGTCGGGGGAAGCGGCGTGCCGCGCGGCAGGCGCCCGGCCCGGATTCCGTCACGGATCGAGACCTCGATCTGCCGGTGCAGCGCAACGCCGGAATCGCGGTTGAGCGAGACCAGCACGTCGCCGGTGGGTTGCAAATTGGTCCTGTCCACCAAGCACCAAATCGGATCTTATCTCCGGCACCAATCTGTGGCAGCCTCGCCCGCCATGCGACGGATAATCAACTCGACATACATCAGCCTCGACGGCGTCATCGAGGCACCCCACCTGTGGCCCTCCACCGGTCCGGACGACGAGCGCGCCGGTGCGATCCAGACCGACCTGCTGCTCGCCTGCGACGTGCTGCTGATGGGCAGGCGGACGTACGAGGGCTTCGCGCCGGTGTGGCCGACACGCTCCGGCGACCCTGCCAGCGATCAGATCAACAGCATGCGCAAGTACGTCGTCTCCTCGACGCTGCGGGACCCGGAGTGGAACAACACGACGGTGATCAGCGACGACCCGATCGGCGCGATCAGGGAGCTCAAGGGGCAGCCGGGCAAGGACATGGTGCAGTACGGGTTCGGCCCGCTCTCGCACGCGATGGTGGAGCACGGCCTGCTCGACGAGCTGCGGCTCTGGATCTACCCGTTCCTGGTCGGCAAGGGCGCACCGGCCGACCTGCTGTACCGCGACGGGCCGCTGACGACGTGGAGCCTCCTCGAGACCACGCCGCTGAACAGCGGCATCGTCGTCCTCCGCTACGGCGCCACGGCGTGATCGCCCGCATGTGGAAGGGCAAGGTGCGGACGCCTGACGCCGATGCCTATGCCGCCTACATCGCCGAGACGGGGTTCGCCGAGTACGCGCGCACGCCCGGCAACCGGGGGTCGTGGATGCTGCAGCGGGAGGTCGGCGAGCTCACCGAGTTCATGACCTTCTCGCTGTGGGAGTCGCTCGAGGCGGTCAAGGCGTTCGCCGGCGATGACTACGAGACGGCGGTCTACTACCCCGAGGACGAGCGCTTCCTGGTCGAGCGCGACGACACCTGCGCGCACTACGACGTTCGCGAGGCGGCCCCGCCCGCCATCCGCCCCGCCTAAGCGGGGCGGATGTTCTGGTTGAGGCGGAAGAGGTTCTGCGCGTCGTACTTCGCCTTGATCCGCGAGAGGCGGTCGTGGTTGGCGCCGTAGCTCGTGCGCACGGCCGCGTCGCCTTCCTCCAGCAGGCCGGGGAAGTTGAAGTACGTCTTCCCCTGCGAGAACGGTTGCGCGTCATCCCAGAAGGCGCGCGTCCATCCGATGTTCTCGGCGTCGTCGGCGGGGTCGGCCCACGTCGCGTCGATGCTCAACATGAACTCGGAGCTGCGGTCGCCGAACGCCGTGTCCTCGGCGCCGACGCGGGCGATCGCCCCGCCGCAGTGGCGGATGATCACCAGCGTGTCGTTCGACGGCCGGCGGACGGACCAGTCGACCGTGGTGTCGATCGCGGCGTCGGAGAAGCCGTCCAGGTACAGCGCCTTCCAGTAGCGGCGCGGGCCCGCCGGGAAGAACGGGTCCAGCGAGCTCTGGAAGTCGAGATAGTCCACCGGGCCGCTCATGTCCAGCAGCGGGGTGGCCAGCTCGCGCAGCCGCCGCGTCGCGTGCTCGCCCTCGGCCGGGTCGCCCGCCCACATGCCGGCCACGCCGACGTGCGGCAGGCCGCGCAGCTGCTCGGGCAACGCGTCGACGACCGGCAGCGACCAGATGAGCCCTGCGGTCGACAGCTCGTCCGGCGCGTCGGCGACCGCGTCGCGCCAGCCCGCCAGCACGCGCGCGGCGTCCTCGATCGGGTAGGCGACGTTGAGCGCGAACACCTCAGGGCCGAGCTCGTGCAGGCGCAGCTCGAACGAGGTCACCACGCCGAAGTTGCCGCCGCCGCCGCGCAGCGCCCAGTACAGATCGCTGTGCTCGTCCGCGCTCGCGCGGACCCGGCGGCCGTCGGCCAGCACGACCTCCGCGGAGACGAGGTTGTCGACGGTCATGCCGTCGCGCCGCCGCTGGTGCGAGACGCCGCCGCTCAGCGCGAGGCCGGCGACGCCGGTCTCGGAGACCACGCCGCCCGGAGTGGCGAGCCCGAGCGGGGCAGTGACGCGATCGACCTCGGCCCACGTGGCGCCGCCCTGCACGTGCACGGTGCGGCGGGTGTCGTCGATCCGGACCGCGCGCATCGCCGACAGGTCGATGACGAGACCGTCGTCGACGACGGCGGTGCCGGCGACGTTGTGGCCGCCGCCGCGGACGGCGAGCGGCAATCCGTTGTCGGCGGCGAAGCGGATCGCCGTGGCGACGTCGTCGGCATCGGCGCAGCGCGCGATCATGGCGGGCCGCTTGTCGATCATGCCGTTCCAGACACGGCGGGCGATCTCGTACGACAGGTGATTCGGGGTGATGACCTGGCCGGTGAGGCGTTCGGCGAGCGAGGAGGTGGGGGCGGTGAAGATGCTCATGGCGGCCACGATCCCGACCGTCCGCAAGGCCACCGTCACGCCAGCGTGAGTCCTCCCGGTCCGGCCCTCAGAAGTGCCACGCGAGCTCCTGCGGCACCACCATCGCGACTCCCTCGAGCAGCCCGGCGAGCGCTTTGCGCGCCGCGGCGACGTACGTCACGGCGCCGAGCGCGTCGTTGCGCCGCACCGCCTCCTCGAGGTGCCCGATCGCGGCCGGACGGTCGCCGAGCGTGACCGCCAGCAGCCCGAGCGGCAGTGATGCCGATCCCGTGCAATAGCTGACGCGGCCGGCGACGACGGTGCGGTGGCCGTAGGGCAGCAGGCATGGGTAGACCGCCGCTGCCGCGGCCGCGTCGTCGAGCAGTGCGGCGAGCACCCCGAGCGTCGTGGCGGCGTACAGCCAGTTGGCGTCGAGCGGCGCCGAGCCGATGCCGGCCACTTCGCGCTCCAGCGCGCCCGCGGCGAGGTCCATATCGCCTCGGACGAACGCCGTGATCGCATCCGCGGCGCGCCAGGCGGCGCCTGCCGGCGAGTGCTCGATGTGCCAGCGGCGAGCGGCGTCGTCCTCGTCGGTCAGCCGGCGTTCCGCGTGGTTGATGGCGACCCGCTGGACCTCGAACAGCAGCTTGGCGTTGTCGTCGTGCGCCGCCCGGCCGATCCGATCGCCCTCGTCCGTCAGACGGCGCGCCTCCTCGGCCCGTCCGGCCAACAGCGCGAGCGTGGCGCGCCAGAGTGGGACATACCAGTCGTAGGCGGGCAGGCGCAGCACGGCCGCCAGGCGCTCGTGCTGGGCGATCGCGGCCCGCAGGGCGTCGGGGTCTCCGAGCTCGAACAGGTCGACAACGCGCCAGTTGACGCCCTGCAGCTCGGCCTGGCGATCCCCGGCTGCACGTGCGGCCGCGACGAGCTCGTCGGCGATCGCGAGCCGCTCCTCGGTGTGGTCGGGGCTCCACAGGGCGACGTGCCGGGCTCCGAGTGCCTCGAGCAGCGCGCGGTCGCCGGTGCGCCGCGCGGCACTCAGGGCCTCGTCGCTGAGACGTTCGCGCAGGCTCGTCGGCGGCACGTAGTAGACCTCGATCGCCAGCCTCGCGAGCAGCCGCGGCCCGAGCTCCGACGCAGGCCCGACAGCGGCCACGGCCTCCTCGAGCAGCGCGCGGACGCTGTCGCGGACCGCGGCGACGTTCACGGTCAGCCCTGCCGCCCCGAGCGCGGCGCGCGCCAGGACTTCGTGGTCGTCGATCGCTCGCGCGATGTCGGCGGCGGCCGCGAAGCAGCGGTCGGCGGACGGCCGGTCGCCCAGCCGCTCGCGCGCGTCGCCGAGCGCCAGCAGGACCTCCGCGCGCATCGGGTCGTCGAGATCTCCCTCGGCGGCGCGATCGAGGAGTTCCGCGGCGTCCTCGTAGGCCAGCCGGCGCATCGCGTCGTCGGCCGCCTCCAAGGCGACGCTCGCGGCCGTCGCGGCGTCCACCAGCGGCCGGGCGTCGAGCAGGTGCCGCGCCCGCTCGGCCACGCGGCGCGCGCCGGGCAGCGCCTCGAGCACGTCGGCCATCCGCCGGTGCAGCAGCGCGCGTCGGGTGGTCGTGAGCCCCGCCAGCACGGCCTCGCGGATCAGCGCATGCGCGAAGCGGTACTGCCCGGGAACCGCCAGCTCGTCCACCAGTCCCGCGGCGACCACGGCGTCGAGCCCGTCGGCGACGATGTCGTCGTCCATCTCGCAGGCGGCCGCGACGTCCGCGAGCGCGAACTCCTCGCCGGCGATCGCCGCCGCCCGCACCGCCTGGCCGGCAACATCGGGGAGGCGCGCGACGCGGCGGTCGATCACCGCCCGCACGCCCTGCGGCACCTCGGTCCCGGCCGCCGCGACCAGCGCCTCGGCCGGTTGCTCGGGATGGGACTCGACGAGGTGGCGGACGAGCTCCTCGACGAACAGCGGATTGCCGCCGGTGCGGCCGTGAACCGCCGCGATCAGGCCTGGCGGCGGCGCGTCGGCGCCCAGCCACGCGGCGGCGAGGTCACCGACCTCGTCCTCGGAGAGACCGCCGAGAGCGACGCGCTCGAGCGGCCGTTCGCGCCGCAGGTCCCCGAGTAGGGCGTCGAGCGCGGGGACGTCCTCGTCGCGCATCGACCCGGCGACGAGCAGCGGAGCCCACGCCACCGTCCGGATCACGTGCGCGAGCATCTGCAGCGTCGCCGGGTCCGCCCAGTGGAGGTCCTCGACGACGAGCAGCACCGGCGACTGCCGGGCGGCATGCCCGATCGCGGCGGCCACGGCCTCGAAGAGGCGGTGGCGGGCGTCGAACGGCTCGCCCTCCGGCGCCCCGGCCGCGGGGTCGAGCCCGGGCAGCAGGCGGGCGAGCTCGGTGACGACCCACTCGGGCAGCGCGGCCGGCGAGGCGACGTGTTGGCGCAGCGCCTCGGTGAACGGCGCGAACGCGACGACCCCGTCCTCCACGCAGCGGCCGGCGAGCACCGTGGCCCCATCGGCGCGCGCCTCGCTCGCCAGCTCGGTCAGCAGCCGGGTCTTGCCGCTGCCGGCGTCGCCGGAGAGGATCACGACAGTCGCGGCACCCGCGCTCGCTCGTCTCCACGCGGCCCCCAACGCAGCGAGTGGCTCGCGACGGCCGACGAGCGGCGCGTGCTCGCTGCGTGCGAGCGCGTCCGGCAGCGGCGCGGCACGCGCGTCCACGTCTGGCGCTCGACGGTCGGAGCGCAGCTCCTCGACGAGCGCACGCGTCTCGGCCGACGGCGCCATGCCGAGGTCGCGCCGCAGCGCCGAGCGAAACGTCTCGTAGGACGCGACCGCCGCAGCGCTGTTCCCGATCCCCGCCAGCCGCCGCATCAGGATCCGAGCGGCGTCCTCGGACACCGGATCGAGCTCGAGCCGGCGACGCGCGTAGCGAATCGCCGTGTCCAGATCTCCGGACTGCTCGGCCGTCTCGCCGACGACCGCCAGCAGCTCGATCGTCCGATCGCGACGGGTCTGGCGCTCCTCGAGCACCCAGTCGTCGTCCAGGTCGGTGAGCAGGTCGCCGTCCGCGAGCGTCAGCGCCTCGCTATGACGACCCTGCCCGGCGAGCCGGTCGATCTCTCGGACGTCGATCCACACGTCCGGTCCGTCCTCGATCCCCAACCGGTCGCGACCGGCGACCAGCGCCGCGGCCGCGTCCTCACCGAGATCACGGCGGAGCGTCGCAAGCGTGGTTCTCAGGCTGGCCCGAGCGCTGGCGTCGAGGCCGTCGGGCCAGAACACCGACGCCACCCGCGCGCGCGGGTGCAGACCGGGGTGATAGGCGAGCCAGGCCAGCAACGAACGCGCCCGGCGACTGGCAATCGCCTCGAGCCTGCGCTCGTCGAGATCGATCCGAAGTTCGCCGACGAGCCGGACGCGAAGCATCTCGGAGGAACCCTAACCAAGGGCAGACGCGTGGCTAGGATCGGCGCCATGGCGCAGAAGACATGGTTCATCACCGGAACGTCTCGCGGCTTCGGCCGCGAATGGACGACCGCCGCGCTGGAGCGCGGCGATCGCGTCGCCGCGACGGCGCGCGACCCCCGCACGCTCGACGACCTCGCAGCCGAGCACCGCGACAGCCTGCTGCCGATGCAGCTCGACGTAACCGATCGCGACGCCGCCTTCGAGACGGTCCGCCGCGCGCACGAGCACTTCGGCCGCCTCGACATCGTCGTCAACAACGCCGGCTACGGCCAGTTCGGGATGGTCGAGGAGATCAGCGAGCAGGAGGCGCGCGACCAGATCGAGACCAACCTGTTCGGCGCGCTGTGGGTGACGCAGGCCGCATTGCCGTTCCTACGCGAGCAGGGCAGCGGTCACTTCCTCCAGGTGTCCTCGATCGGCGGCATCAGCGCGTTCCCCGGCATCGGCATGTACCACGCGTCCAAATGGGCGCTGGAGGGCATCAGCCAGGCGCTCGCCCAGGAGGTCAAGGACTTCGGCATCCGCGTCACGCTGATCGAGCCCGGCGGCTTTGCGACGGACTGGGGCGGCTCATCGGCCAGGCATGCCGAACCGCTCGACGCCTACGCCGCCGCGCATGAGGCCTCGCAGCAGCGCCGCAGCCGCATGTCGGCCGGTGCCGGCGATCCCACCGCCTCGGCCGAGGCGGTCATGCGGATCGTCGACGCGGACGAGCCGCCGCTGCGCACCTTCTTCGGCAGGTCGCCGCTCGGCATCGCCGAGCAGGACTACGAAGGCCGTCTGGCGACCTGGCGCGAGTGGCAGCCGGTCGCCGAGATCGCGCAAGGAAACGGATCGTAGGGAGGCGCGCCGGGGTCAGTCGGCGGCGCGCGGGTCCGGTGGGCCCGACGGCTCGGGAACCGTCGTCTGCGGCCCGCGGTGCACCTTCATCTCGGACGGCCGCGCGAGCAGGTCGAAGAGCCCGCCCTGGTACGCGCGGAACGCCGGGGAGCGCTGGTGCGCCGCGAACGCCGCGTCGCTGGCCCACTCCTGCACGTGCAGGTACTCGTCCGGATCGTCGAGCGTGGCGGTGAAGAGGTAGAGCAGGCAGCCGGGCTCTGCGGCGACGCGCGCCTCGGTCGCACGCATCAGCTCGCGCAGCTCGGTGCGTCTCCCGGCGATGCCGTGGATGCGCGTGACGGCAACAAGGCGGTCCGGCACGAGCCGGATCGTAGAGATCGAGCGCACGTGGGCCTACGCTGTCGTCGGGGCCATGACGACGACAGCTTCACCGACGCGGACCCGCGCACTGTCCGCGCTGGCCCTCGGCGTGCTCGCCGTCGTCGGCATGGTCATCGCGTTCTCGCTCAGCTCGACGCTCGTCAAGCGCGCGGAGTCTCCAGGCGTTCTCGTCGCGTTCTGGAGGATGGTCGTCGTCAGCGTCGTCTGGAACGTCGTGCTCTGGAGCACCGGCCGGCGGATCACGACGCAGAATCTGCGCCAGGCGTTCGTGCCGGGTGTGTTCTTCGGCCTGAACCTGGCTGTCTTCTTCGCCGGCGCGACGCACAACAGCGTGGCTAATGCCGCGCTGATCGGCTCGCTCGCGCCGTTTTTGATCGTGCCGGTCGGCGCGTGGCTGTTCAACGAGTACATCAATCCGCGCGCGCTGGTGTTCGCGGTCGTGGCCTTCGGCGGCGTGGCCCTCGTGTTGTTCAACGCGCCGCCGAACGGCGACGCGTCACTGGAAGGGAACGTGTTCGGCGTGCTCGCGATGCTGCTGCTGGTGGCGTACGTGGCGGCGACGAAGTACTTCCGCCAAGACATGGACGTCACCACCTTCATGTCGACGATCTGTCCGATCGCGGCCGTGGCCGTGCTTCCGCTGGCGATCGCCCACGGCGACGTGTTCGGGATGAGCGCCACCGGCTGGGTGTTCATGCTGATCCTCACGCTCACCAGCGGCGTCGCCGCCCAGGGGCTGATGGTCTACGCGCAGAAGACGATCCAGATCGGCACGATCTCGATTGCCCAGGTCGCGCAGCCTGCGCTTGCGGTCGTGTGGTCGTTCCTGTTGCTGGGCGAAGTGGTGAACCACCGGCAGATGGCCGGCATCGCCATCGTCGTCAGCGGGTTGCTGGCCTTTGTCGTGCTGCACCAGCGTCGGTTCGATCACGCTCGGTGATGAAGTGCGAGGCAGCCTCCATGCGCCGGTCGGCTGCCTCGGACCGCTCCCGAGCGGTGGCGAGGTCGTCCCGTTCGGCCGCGATGCGGGCGAGCGCGTCGAGAGCGAAGACCTCGACGGGGGCGTCGTCGCTGAGGCGGGCGTGGTCGAGGATCGCGACGAGCCGCTGCTCTGAGCCGGGGACTCGATCCTCGGCGTCGAGCGCCGCCAGCAGGCACTCGCCGAGCGCGGCTTGCTCTCCGCCGCCCGCGGCGCGGTGCCACGCGGTCGCCGTTTCCAGTGCCGACCGCGCGTCTGCGACCCGTCCGAGCGCACGCAGGACACGCCCGAGATGGACGCGGGCGAGCGCCGCCAGCCGCACGTCGCCGGTCGCTTCGGCCTTCTCGATCGCGAGCTCCAGCGTGGCGGCGCCCTTCTCGTAGTCACCGGCCTGGCACTGCGCACGCCCGAGGCTGGAGAGTTGGTAAGCCTCCGTCTGCAGGAAGCCGAGCCGTCCCGACGTCTCCGCCGCACGACCGATGTGGAGGACGGCATCGTCGAACCGATGCTCGATGCGGGCGAGTTCTCCGAGCACCGCGTCGCGGCGAACGTGGAGCCACGGGTCGTCGACCATGCCCAGCCAATGCTCAACCTGATCGCGCGCCTCGACGGCGCGCGCGCGATCACCGGCCGAGATCGCTGCCCGGGCGGCGAACAGCCAGTTCGCGGCCTGATCCCACGGGCGATCCAACCCGCTGTAGAGCGCGCTGCTGCGATCGGTCAGCTCCAGCGCTTGACCGAACTCGCCGTCATGTGACACGACGTACGCGAGGTAGTAACAGCCACGCGCCTGCAGCTCGACATCGTCGATCGCCTCGGCCAGCTCCGTGGCTACGGCGACGTGTTCGCGGGCGCGCTCGAGGTGATCCGACGACGCTTCGATCCACGCGGCGAGCAGCAGCGCGCCTGCCCGATCCGGGATCGGGGCGGCGTCGCCGGCGGCGTCGAGCGCCGCCAGGATCCGTTGCGCGCCTCGGCTGTCGCCGAGGACGATCCAGGCCCAGCCGAACCCGTTGACGATGTCGAGCGCGAGCTGCGGGTCGTGGGTGGCACTCCAGCTCAGGGCGGCGTCGATGTTGGCGCGCTCCGCCCGGGCGAACGAGAGGTGCTCGGCCTGACGACCGCTGCGCACGCCTTGCGTGGAGGATCGGGCTGCGTCGGCGAACCATGTGGCGTGGGCGGCGAGGGCGCGCTCGCTTGCCCCTCCGTCTGTCATCGCTTCGACGGCGAACGCGCGGATGCTGTCGAGCAGGCGGTACCGAGGCTGACCGTCGTCGTCGACGATCACGAGCGAACGGCTCGCGAGCCGGCCGACCACGTCGATCGCCGCTGACGCGGGCACGTCGAGCGCTTCGAGAACGAACTCGACGGCTGGGAGCGGCGCGCCGCCGGCGAACGTGGCCAGGGCCCACAGACCCCGCTTGTCGTCGGGGAACAGCAGCTCATAGCTCCACTGGATCGTCGCCTTCAGGGCTCGGCGGCGCTCTGGTCTGCGGCTGGCCGGGTCGCTCAACACACTGAATCGATCGTCGAGGCGGCGGGTGATCTCCTCGATCGACAACGTCTTGGTGCGTGCCGCCGCGAGTTCGATCGCCAGCGGCAGACCGTCGAGCGAGCGGCACAGGTCGTGCACCGCGTCGGGCTGATCGGTGCGCCGCGCGGCGGCGCGACGGGTGAACAGCTCGACGGCGTCGGCGAGCGCCAGCGGCGTCAGTTCGAACACCGCCTCGCCGTCGACATCGAGCGGCACCTGGCTCGTGCACAGGATCCGCAGCCCGGGGGCGGCGTCGAGGAGCCTGACCGCGAGCGCTGCGGCGGCGTCGAGGACGTGCTCGCAGTTGTCGAGGATCACCACCGCGGCAGCGCCCTTGAGCCGCTCGAACAACGCTCCCTCGCCACCCGTGACATTCAACGCCGCGATCACCGTGTCGAGCACGTCGTCCGCCGTGGTCGCCGTCTCGAGCCTCGCCAACCAGACGCCGCCGGGCGACTCGGCCAGCGTGCGGCCGGTCGCGATCGCGACCGCAGTCTTCCCGATCCCGCCCGGCCCGACGATCTCTACGAGCCGCCGGCCGGCGAGGAGCTCGGACAGCGCAGCGATCTCCGTCTCACGGCCGACCAGCTCGGCGGACAGCGACGGCAGATTCCCCGCCGCCCGCTCGGGCGCGCGGAGCGCCGGGTCGTGGTTGAGGATCTGCTGCTCGAGCTGGTGCAGTCGCGGCCCAGGCGCGAGGCCGAGCTCGTCCGCCAGCCGGCTCCGGACCCGTTGGTACGTCGCCAGCGCGTCGGCCTGGCGTCCCGCCCGATACAGCGCGGTGATCAGCAGCTCCCACAGCCCTTCCTGGTACGGGTGGGTCGCTACGGCCGCCTCCAGCTCGCCGACCACGTCGTCGCCAAGGTGCAACCGGGCCGAGAGCTGGGTCTCGACGAGCTTCACGCGCGCCTCTTCGAGCCGTGTGCGGTGGGGGGCAGCCCAGTCGCCCGTCGTCGGCAGCACTTCGCCGCGGAAGCGCTCCAGCGCCGTCGCGCTCAGCTCGGCGGCGCCGCGGTGGTCGGCGGCGTCGAGCAGCTCGGACGCGCTGGCGGTGTCGCTGAGCACGGCGATCGCATCGACCGCGGAAGGCGCGACGGCGAGGCTGTACCCGCCCTCGCTGCTGGCGACCGCCGACGGATCTCCCAACGCCCGACGCAACC
Source organism: uncultured Solirubrobacteraceae bacterium (assembly GCA_963792385.1). Taxonomy (GTDB): domain Bacteria; phylum Actinomycetota; class Thermoleophilia; order Solirubrobacterales; family Solirubrobacteraceae; genus DASSUW01. The sequence continues at coordinate 642,687 of CAWBVZ010000012.1, forward strand.
TCGCGACCTTGGACTGGAGCGTGTTGCGGTTCGTCACCGCGCCGCCCCAAAGATCGTCGACGAGCCGGTCCGTGCGCACGAGCAGCCCGGCTTCGAGCGCGAGCCGCACCAGCAACTCCGACGTCTTGCCGCCCGGCACCGGCACGAGTTGACCGTCGCGTCTGACCTCGACGGGGCCCAGCACCGAGATCTGGAACACGACGAGAGTCTATGGCCGCCCGTCACCGCGGTGTCAGCGCGGTGTCAGCGCCCTCCTCGAGGGTGGCGCCATGCCGCCACCGCTTCCCGAGCACGTACTCCACCAACTCGTCGTCGGCGATGCCGCGGCGATCGCAGCGATCGTCGAGGCGTCGCGAACCAGCGACGACCCGATGATCCTGGTCGCGGCGGCGCTGTTCGCTCCCGACGGCGACGGCCTGATGGCTCGGGCCGGCGGGTTGGCGGCGACCACGCGCGACCGCCAGCTCGTGGCGATCGCCGGCGCGCACCTGCGCGGCGAGCGCGAGCTCGTCGACGCGCTCGCTCGGGACCACCTCGTCGATCACCCGGACAACGTCCTCGTCGCCTGGATTGCCGGCGCGAGTCACTCGACCAAGGAGCTGTCATGAACGCCAAGCTCACCGCATCCCTACTGATCCTCGCGGCCGTCCTGGCCAACGTGGGGTTCACCGCCCTCGGCTCGATCTTCAACTACCCGGACGTGCTCGACGAGCCGGCCGGCGAGGTGCTCGCTGCGTTTCGCGACAACCAGGGCGCCGTGAGCGGCTGGTTCGCGATCCTGGCGCTGTCCGCGGCGCTGTTGGTTCCGATCGCGATCGGCGTCGGGCGGCTGTCGTCGTCGCGAGCGATGCGGATCGCGGTGCGGGTCGGGATCGCGGCGGCGGCCGTGCAGGTCATCGGCCTGCTGCGCTGGCCGATCCTCGTGCCGGGCTACGCGTCTGACGCCGCCAGCGGCAACGCAGGCGTCGCGGCAGCCGGCCGCGACTCGTTCACGACCGCGAGCGACATCCTCGGCACGGCGCTCGGCGAGACCATCGGCTACCTCCTCACCGCGACGTGGACGGTCCTCGTCATCGTCGCACTCGGGCGCCGCTACGCCGGGCGCTGGTTCCAGGTGCTCGGCGCGGTGTCCGCGCTGCTCGTCCTCGTCGGTGTCCTGTCGCCGCTGGGCCTGCCCGTGATCGACACCGCGAACTTCTTCGGCTACGTCCTCTGGAGCGTGTGGCTGATCGCGTTCGCGGTCGTGATCCTGGTCCACGAGCGACGCCGTGCGACCGCGCCGTCGTCGCACAGCCAGGCCGCGGTGACGGCATGACGAGCCGGAGCGCACTGCGCTGGCTCCCGACGTTCTTCGGGTTCCCGCTCGGCGGCTTCATCGCAGAGCTGATCGTCGGTCCGGTCGACGGGCTCGTCGCGGCTGTCCTCGCCGGCGCGATCACCGGCGTCATCCTCGGCGCGGTCCAATCGTGGGGCATGGGCTCGAACGGTCCGCCGGCCCGCCAGTGGATCGCCGCAACGACGGTGGGTCTGAGCGTCGGCCTCGCAATCGGGTCGGCAGCGGTCGACTACGGCACCAGCGTCGGTGAGCTGGTGGTGCAGGGCGCGATCTGCGGCCTGGCGATCGGGACGGCCCAGGCGCTCGTGTTGCGAGGGCGCGTCGCGTACCTGTGGGCTCCGGCGCTGAGCGCGCTGTGGGCACTCGGCTGGGCGATCTCCACCTCGATCGGCGTCGACGTCGATACCCAGTGGGCGGTCTTCGGCTCCAGTGGCGCGCTGGTCGTCACGGCCGCAACGGTGTTCCTGCCCGTGCTGCTCGCCACCCGCGCACCTCGGAGCGCGTCATGAACGGCGCGCGCCGCCGATGGCTGGCGTTGGGCGTGCTGTGCGTGAGCCTGCTCGTCATCGTGATTGACAACACGATCGTCAACGTTGCGCTCCCCACGCTGGTGCGCGACCTGAACGCGGACGTCAGCGAGCTGCAGTGGGTGGTCGATGCGTACACCCTCACGTTCGCAGGGCTGCTGCTCCTGGCCGGCGCGCTCGGGGACCGCTTCGGACGCCGGCGCACGCTGCTCGGCGGGCTTGCGGTGTTCGGCATCGCCTCGGCGTGCTCGGCGTACGCGGGCGGCGTCGATGCGCTCATCATCGGCCGCGCGGTGATGGGCGCCGGGGCCGCGTTCATCATGCCGGCGACGCTGTCGCTCCTGATCAGCGTGTTCACCGACACCCGCGAGCGCACGATGGCGATCGGCATCTGGGCTGCGACGGCGGGCCTCGGCGTCGCGCTCGGCCCGGTGCTCGGCGGCTTTCTGCTCGATCACTTCTGGTGGGGATCGATCTTCATCGTGAACGTCCCGCTGACCGTGATCGCGGTCGTCGCCGGCCGCGCGCTGATCCCCGAGTCGCGTGACCCGGTCGCACGGCGGATCGACTGGGCGGGCGCGGGACTCTCGGGCGCCGGCCTCGTCGCCTTCGTCTGGGCGATCATCGAGGCGCCCTCGAAGGGCTGGACCTCCGCGCCGGTGCTCGGCGCCGGTGCGTTCGCAGCGGTCGCGCTGGCCGCGTTCGTCATGCGGCAGCGCCGCATCGCGGACCCGCTGCTCGACGTTCGCCTGTTCAAGAACCCGCGCTTCACGGCGGCGAGCAGCACGATCACGGTGCTGTTCTTTGCGCTCTTCGGGTTCCTCTTCCTGTCGACGCAGTACCTGCAGTTCGTCCTCGGCTACTCACCGTCCGCCGCGGGCGTGCGCGTCCTGCCCTACGCCGCGGCGATGATCGTGTTCGCGCCGCTCTCGTCCGGGCTCGTCGCGCGCTTCGGCACCAAGGGCGTGGCCACGACGGGGATGCTGCTCTTCTCGACAGGGCTCGCGATCGCGGCGACGCTCACAACCAGCACCGGATACGGGCGGCTCGGCATCGCGCTGCTCTTCATGGGCGCGGGCATGGGACTCGCGGGAGCGCCGGCGACTGAGTCGATCATGGGCTCGCTTCCGGCTGCGCGAGCGAACATCGGGTCCGCCGTCAACGACACGACGCGGGAGCTGGGTGGCGCGCTCGGCGTCGCGATCGTGGGGAGCATCATGGCGTCGCTGTACGGGACAGAGCTCTCGGATCGCGAGGCGTTCGTGCACGCGATGTCACGGTCGACGATCGTCGTCGCGGTCGTGGCCGCGCTCGGTGCGTTCATTACGTGGCGCTACCTGCCGGCGCGAGAAGCCGCTCAAGACGCCGAGGTCGCTGTGCCCGCCCCGGCTTAGAAGATCGCGTGCAGGTGGTCGTCGTGGTGGGCACAGCGGACCACGCGGGCCGATGTGCCGATCCGGATGTGGGGGCCGACCAGCACCTGGTCGGCTCCTACGTCCAGCATGGCGCGGACCAGCTCGCGGGAAAGCCGCATATCGACCTGCGCGATCGTGTGCGGCTCGCGCCGCTCGCGGCCGCGGCGCGGGAAGTAGAGATCGATCTGGCGGCCGTTCTCGTGCGTGGCATGTCCATCGATCTCGCCGCCGTGGCGCAGCGACATGTCGCCGACCGCCACCTGCGGAGCGTCCGGGTTGCGCGCGCGATAGGCGGCGAGGCCGAGGAGAACGGCACGCACGACAGGGCAGTGACCCCAGCGGGTGTGATCCGAGCCGCCGATCCGCTGGGCGCGGAAGTTCCACGCGAAGTGGTCGCGACCCGCGGCGGGGAACAGCACGCCACGTAGGAGGTGGCCGTCGCCGGGTGAGCCGATCGAACGTGAGTGGTGGTGGTCGCAGTCCGGAAGTTTCGGGCGAGGCACGGCCGAGCGCGCGGCGGCGGATCCCGCAGCACCGATGACGAACAGGCAGCTCAGCACGAGTAGCGCAACGAGGCGTGACATGCAGCGAGTGTCGACCGGGCCGCCGCGCGTCGCCACTCCGGCTGCCGATCGCCTGATCGGCGCTCCTTGTTGCTCTGGGCAGGGGCAGCCGCCAGCCTCGATCTCACCCGTCCGCTCCCCGAGAGATGAGGTACCTGGTGTTCCGACGTCCAATGTTCTTCCTGCCCGCGGTGCTCGCCGCGATAGCACTCCCCGTCGCGCCCGCGCTCGCAGGCGAAGACGACGGCTCCGGCCCCGTCAGGCTGCACGAGAAGCAGGGCTGCGTTTCCGGAGACCGTGCCAAGGCCACCGTGACCGGTGACGACATCGACTCCGTCAAGTTCTTCGTCGACGGCAAGCTCCTCAAGACGGTGACCGAGGCGACCAGTCGCGGCACCTACGTGTTCTCGATGCAATGCGCTCGCCTGAGCGTGGGCGCCCACCGCGCCCGTGCGGTCGTGAGCGAGTCGGGCTCGAACCAGACGCTGCGCTTCCAGATCACCCGCGCGCGGCAGACCTCGCCGCGGTTCACCGGTTGAGGCTCAGAACCCTCGTACCGGCGGTGCTCGCCGCGATCGCCCCGATCGCGGCGGGCACGCCCGCCTCCGCCCAGACGCCCGCGTCGGTGCGGCTCTCGAACGAGACCACCTTCACGCGCTGGGCGAACGCCGTGTCGCGCGCCGGGGCGTACGCGCAGCCTTCGGCGACTGCGCCCCGCGTCGGCCGCCTGCGCCTACTGACCGAAGACGGCTTCCCCGAGGTGTACGTCCTGCTCGCCAGCCGGCTGGACGCCCAGGGCGCGACCTGGATCCAGCTCAGGCTGCCGCAGCGGCCCAACAACGCCACCGGCTGGGTGCGCCGCGACAGGCTCGGCTCGTTCCACCTCCTCCACACCCGCCTGGTGGTGAGCCAGCGCGCGCTGCGCGTCACGTTGTACCAGCGTGGCAAGCGACGCTTCCGAGCCCGCATCGGGATGGGGGCGCCCGGCACGCCGACGCCGCGGGGCTCGTTCTGGATCCGCGAGAAGTTCCACGTCAGCGGCAACCCGCTGTACGGCACGCGGGCGATGGGGACCGCCGCGTACTCCGACGTGCTGACCGACTGGCCGGGCGGCGGTGTGATCGGCCTTCACGGAACCAGCGAGCCCGGCCTCATTCCCGGCCGGCCGTCGCACGGCTGCATCCGGCTCAGGAACCGCGACATCGAGCGGCTCTACGCACTGACGCCGATCGGCACGCCGCTCCTCATCCGCTGACGCCGTAGGCGAACGGCGGCGGCACGGCGTGACGGTTGGCGTCGATCTGCGCCAGCAGCGCGTCTGGGCTCGTGCCGCCGAGCACGCGCAGGCGTGGCAGGCGGAACGGGTCGCTCGACGGCCGCGCCCAGCCCGGGACGACGGTGGTGGATCCGCGGTAGCCGGCCGCCCGGATCTCCGCCACCGCCCGCGCGTCGTAGTGGCCCGACGGGTAACAGAACCAGTTGACCGGGACGTGCCAGCGCCGCCGCAGCACCCGCCGTGCGGCGGCGACCTCGTGACGCAGTTCGCGTGCGTTGATCGCGACGAGGTCGGCGTGCCGGAAGCCCTGGGTGTCCAGCTCCCAGCCGGCGTCGATCAGGCGCTTCGTGGCGGCCGTACTGAGCCCGCCCTGCGAGCGCGGCAGGCCCGTGAGCTGCAGGTTCTCGACCGCCACCCAGCCGAGCCGGCGCAACACCGGGAACGCTTCGTTGAAGTGCGACTCGTACCCGTTGTCGAAGCTGACGACGATCGGGCGCCCCGGCGGCAGCCACGCGCCGCGCTCCCACGCGTCCGCGACCTGATCGAGCGTGACGCCGACCCAGCCCGCGCGCTTGAGCGCCCGCACCTGCGCCGCGAACTCGTCGGGTGGGACGTAGAGGCCCGGGAAGCGGGCTCCGGGGGGCGCCGGCCCGATCACGTGGTACATGAGAATCGGGACCGCGACATCGGCCGGGCGGCCCGTGGGCCCCGGCGTCGGTGTCGCGTGCCGGGCCGCCCGCTCCCGATGGCCGCGGGCCGGGTTCGAGCCTGCCGACCGTGCGGCCGGCGTGGGGCTGCTCGAGCGGTTCCCGCCGGTCACAAGCAGCACGATCGCCGTGGCGCCGGCGATCACCGCTCCAACCGCGATCGCCCGTCGCAGCCGCTGTCGCCGGCGCCGCCGGCGACGTCTCGCCTCGCGCCGTACTGCAAGTTCCTCGAGATCGATCACGTCGCGCTCGCGACAACGCCACCACACGACGCGGACGGACGGCGCTCCGCGTGTCAGCGAGCAGGCCGGGCGAGGCACTCCCCGAGGCCCAGGCGGCGGCTGATCGCGCGTTCGGGCTCGGTGCGGGCGTCGAAGCGGGCGGTCCGCTTGGCGACCGTGGTGAGGTCGTAGCCCGAGGCGAGCCGGACGAGCTCGTGGTTGCCCGCGGCGATCGCCCGGACGAGCGGACGTAGCTTGTGCTGGTCGACCGCGTCGGCCGCGGCCGCCGTCAGCGCGCGCGCGAGCTCCGACCGGGCCGCGATCAGGCCCTGGGCCTGGCCGACGACATCCTGCATGCCGAAGCCGAACATGTACGGATCGCTGTCGTGGATCTGGCGTTCGCAGGCGTTTCGTGCGGTCGTCAGCGCCGCGCCCGTGAGCCGCGGATCGCGCGCTCGCTCCTGCCGTGCACGCGTGCGACGCGCGCGCTGAGCGGCCTGCACTCGCGCCGCCGCCGCGCGCTCGGCGGCCGCGCGCGTGGCGGCGACAGCCCGCGCCCGCGGCGCGCGTGCAACGGCGTAGACGGCGCGTGCGACGGCGAGCGCCTTGGCTCGCGAGCGAAAGCGCACGACATCGCCGCGCGCGGCGCGCAGTCGCGACCCGAGCGGGCGCGGCAGGCGCGCAGCGGCGGCACGCGTGGCGCGCGCGGACGGTCGATCGCGGACGACGAGCCAGGCACGGCGGCCGCCGTCCTTCACGTCGCATACCGTCGCCTCTCCCATCCAACGGCAGGTGCCGGCCGCCGCGCCGACCCCGTCTCCGCAGCGATCCTCGTAGGCGTCACGGTAGGGCGCCAGGCAGCGGGTGCGCGCCCGCCAGCGCTCGTGGTAGGCGTCGAACACGGCCGCCAGGCTGGCGGGGTCGGCCGGCGGCTGCGCGCCCACGAGCGCGTCGGCGACCTGACCGCGCAGGACTCCGAGGTTCGCGGTCGGCCGGAGCCGCCGCGCGGCCGCCTCGCCCTTCAGCCAGAGCCGCTCGATCACGCGGTCGGCGGCCGCCCTGCGGGCGCCCGCGAGGCGGCCCGGGCGCGCTCCCGCCCACCGTGCGGCGGCGGCCTCGAGCTCAAAGGCCGGCACGCGCACCGAGCCGACCGTCACCGGAGCGTCCGGGCTTGGCGCGACCGTTCCACGGGCGCGCACGGCCGCCCAGCCGGCAACGGCCAACGCGAGCGCGGCGATCAGCAATACGACGACGCGCAAGGACACGAGGACTGCATCGGCGCGCGCGGCGATCCTCTCGTGGGGCGCCGACCCGATTTACGGATGCGGGCGGGCTTGCCCGAGGACTGCGGGATTGACGACGTTGGTCGGAGCGTCCGCCGCGTAGGCGTTGATCTGGTCGAAGATCTCGCCGAACTGAAGGTCGAACTCCTCGCGCGTCACGTAGCCGATGTGCGGCGTGCAGATCACGTTGTCCATCCGGAGCAGCGGGTCGGCGGCGTCTCGCAGCGGCTCCTGCTCGTAGACGTCGACGGCGGCCATCCCGGGCCGCCCGGCGGCCAGCGCGGCGACCAGGGCACCCGGTTCGATGAGCCCGGCGCGGCTGGTGTTGACGAGCACCGAGTCCGGCCGCATGCCGGCCAGGTCGGCCGCCGTGACGATCCCGCGGGTCGCATCGACCAGGCGCATGTGCAGGGACAGCACGTCGCAGCTCGAGAAGAACGAGTCCTTGCCCTCGGCGACGCTGTGGCCATCGACGCGAGCGCGTGCGCGCGACTCCTCGCGCGCCCAGACCAGGACCGGCATCCCGAACGCCCGCCCGTAGCCGGCGACCACCTCGCCGATCCGCCCATAGCCGTAGATGCCCAGCGTCTTGCCTCGCAGGGAGCTGCCGACCCCCATCTGCCACCGGCCACTTCTAAGGGAGGCCATCTGCTGGGGGATCTGCCGGACGGCCGCGAGCACCAGGCCCCAGGTCAGCTCGGCTGCCGCGTATGAGGGCGTGTCGGCGTGCTGGGACGACGAGACGACGATGCCCAGCCGCGTGCAGGCGTCGACGTCGATGTGGGGATAGACACTGCGCTGGCTGATCAGCCGCAGCGCGGGAAGGCGCTCGAGCAGCGGCGCACGGATCGCGGTTCGCTCCCGGATCAGCACGAGCGCCTCGACGTCCTGGAGCCGCTGCGACAGTGGTTCGACGTCCTGCACGTGGTCGCACCAGACGGTGACGTCGTGGTCGGCCAGCTTCGCGAAGCACGGCAGCGTCCGCAGCGTGTCGAAGTAGTCGTCGAGGATCGCGACGTTCACGGCGCTCCTTTATGCGCAACCCTGCCCGCCACCCCCGCGCGGTCAGCGGATTCGGAAGCTGCGCGTCACGCTGACGCGGTTCCTGCCGGCCTGGCTGAGCGTGACCGACGCAGAGTACGTGCCGCGCTTCAAGCCGCGCAGGGACAGCAGCTTCACGTTGACCACCTTGCCGGGCAGGATGCGCACCGACGAGATGCCTCCGCTGCGGCCGCCGCCGGAGCCCCTGACATCCACGCTACCGCCGACGGGATCGATCGTGTTGCCGCGGTTGCGGACCTGGAGCGCCAGCGCGCGGCTGGTGCCCTTGCCGGTCACGACCGCACGCCCGGCGCTGAGCCGCAGGCGGCGGGCGCCCGTGGTCGGGTGGAAGCGCACACTGGAGACCAGTCGGTAGACCACGTTGATGCCCTTCCGCCGCTTGGTCGGCCGGCCGACCGCCTCGAGGGCGCCGTACTGCGACTTGCGTGAGGGCAGGCGGCCGAGCTTCACGCGCACGGACCGGGCCGCGCCGGCGGCGAGCGTGAAGCTGGTGGCGCTGATGTCGACAGTGCCGACCGAGTGGCGGCGGTCGGCCGCCACCGCGCCGCTGCGCGACTGGCGCCACGGGCGCGCGCGCAGAGTTACCTTGAGCTTGCGCGAGGTCGAGTTGGTGATCGTGGCGGAGCCGGACGCGCCGCGGCGCGCCGTCGTCTCGAAAATCGCCGGGGAGATCGAGAGCCCGCCCTGTGCCGCCGTCGCCCTGGGCGCCGGAGTCGCCTGGGCGAAGGCGATCTGCGTCGCGGCCGCGCCCACCACGAGCGCTGCGCCGAGGATCAGCTTGCTTCGGTACATCAACGACTCCTTTTCGGATCCAGCATGCTGCTCAGGGTGCATTCGAGGACAACGTGATCAACAAGGTCTTGGTGTAGGTGCCGCGCGGGCGCTCGCCGGCCTCGATGCGCTGCTTCAGTCGGATCGTCACCCGCTCGTTCAACACGGGGCCGAACTCGGCCAGCACCGGATCGAGCTCGGCGTTCAGCGGTTCGAAGGGGCCGGAGCCGACCTTGGCCTCCAGCGGCTCCTCGAGCACGGACGCGTCACTGGCGAGCCGGCCGAGGCGCGACCCCGACTCGATGTCGCCATCCGCGACGCTCACGAGCGCGCGGCTCGCGGTCGACGTGATGTGGGCGTGGACGGCGAGGTCGTATTCGCCCGGCCCGGGGAAGCTGTCGAAGCCCGACGGATCGTCGAGCCGGAGCTCAAGCATGCTGGGCACGCTCCCGCCGACCTCGGTCTGCGCGGCGGTCGGCGCGGCCGTCAGCATCACGACGGCGGTCGCGGCCACGAGTGAGCGGGCGAGCCTCATCGGCGTCGCTTCCCGGTCTGTACCACGCGCACGGGGATGCGCACGCGGGCGACGTTGCCGGCGGTCCCGATCGCGCGGAAGATGATCACGCGCGAACTGCGGTAGGCGAGACGCGCCACGATCCGGCCGTTCCGGCCCACCTTCACGGCCGGTTTGGTGACCGTCAGCCCGCGTAGCCGGTTCCGGATCTGCACGATCGTGCCGCGCGGCGCCCGACGGCGCTTCTTGCTCTCAAAGCACGTCAGGCGGCCCGCGAAGCGGTACTTGCGGCCCGCGGCGAGCACGGGCACGCGGCGATGGAAGCGCAGCGGCCGCTGGTCGAGGAACATCGACAGTCGCGGTGACCGGCAGACTGGACCGCCGGGGGGCGGCGTGGTGCCGTCGCCGGGCGGCGACGGGAGCGGATTGATGGTCCCGGAGCCCACGGTCACGATCACGGTCGGGTTGTTCTCCGGCGGTGTGTTGTCGACGAAGATGTCCTGGGTCTCAGTGAATGTCCCGCCGGCCTCGTCGAGCACGGTCACGGTGAGCTCATGGACGCCCTTCGACTGGCCGATCGTCGAGACGGTCAGCGTGACGACGGCGGGGCACGGCACCCCCGAGCCGTTCCGGCAGGCACCGTCCTCGAACGCCGCGACCTCAGGCGAGCCGCTGCCGAGCGTCGCGGTGGCTGTGACCAATCCCGCGTCGCTGACGGCCAGGACCGACAGCTCGAGCACGCCGCTGGCCGGGTTGCGGATGCCGCCGACGGCCGCGGTCGGCGCCGCTGACGCGATCGCGGGCGCCACGAGCGCGACAGCACACGCGGCCAGGATGCCGATGACGCGGATGCCCCCGCTCCCCATTCGCCGACGATAGCTGCGGCTCGCGTGCACAGGCAAGTTGAGTTCGCTCAACGTCATCGCAGCCTCCAGCGGCCTCCGACTTCGGCGGGCACCGTCTCCAGGGCGAGCTGGAGCTCGCGCGGGCGGGCGGAACGCGGGAGCTCGAAGAGCAGGCAGCCGCGCACCGGCCCCTCATCGGTGATCCGCACCGTGGCATCAAAGCCGCCCGAGCAGGCCGCTTTCACGCCAAGTACCGCGGTTGCGCGACCGCCGTCGTAGTGCACGACGGCCTCGCGCATCTCACCCTCCAGTAGGGTGATGCCGGTGCTGCGCATCCGCAGCTTCACCGCGAGGTACCGCATGCCGGCGCCCGCGGGCCGCGGGGTCCGGACCTGATCCACGAGACCGGTCACCGTCACGCGCATGCGCACGCCGATGTTCGAGCCGGTCAGCGTGATCGTGTCGCCGATCCCGCCGCTGGCCGGACGCGGCGGCTGGTGGTACTCGGCCTCGACGTCTCCGTCTTGCTCGCCGGAGTGTTCGTCCCCGTAATACTCGCGCACTGCGTTTGAGTGCCCCTTCTCGAACTGGTGGGCGGCCTTGACGTGCTCAGTCATCGTCGGCGTCGCTGTCGGTGCGGACCCCGCTGAGGCGGCAGGCTCCTCCGCTCCGCACCCGGCGGCGACAGCCGCCAGCACTGCGATCGCTCCGAGCAATTTCGTCATGTCTCCGGCTCCGTCAGACGGCGAGAGCGCCGGCCTCGCGACCGGCGCTCTCTCCTTCCTTCTTCAGGTCGTCCCTCAGCTCACGGGGTCGTGGTCGACAACGTGAACGTCAGGGTCTTGCTGTAGGTACCGGCCCGCAGCGGCTCCGTGCCACCGATCGCCTGGCGGAGGCCGACCGTGAGCGGCGCGGCAGTCACCGGCGAGCTCCAGCTCTTGAGCTGCAGCGGCGTACCGTTGGTGTTCAGCGGCGTGAACGCCGTTGACGCAGGGTCGCCCAGGCCGAGTGCCCGGATCGTCAGCGGCGACGCCAGCTTGAGCGCTCCGTTGACCAGGTAGCCACCGGCCACCGTGTCGGGATCGGTCACCGTCAGCGCCGCGTCGCCAGTCGTCGTCGTGACGCTGGCGGCGAGCGCGGTGTTGTAGTTGGTGGCGATGCCGGGGACGAAGGTCCCGAAGCTGCCGGCGCTCGAGATCGCCAGGTTCAGCACGCTCGGGACGTCGCCGCCCACGGTGCTGAGGCTGGTGCCGAGGCTCGTGGCCGCGAGCAGGATGCTCTCGGTCGCGTTGTCGGCGGCCGACGTCAGCTGCAGACGAGCGACGGATGTGTAGTTCGTCCTCGTCGGCTTGAAGCCCACGTTGACAACGCACGTACCGCGCGGCGGGTTGGGGACTGTGCCGCCCGGAGCGAGCGGGCCGCCGCCACCGGCGGCCGTGCAGTTCTGGCTCACGACCGAGAAGTCGACCGCGTCCGTGCCCTGCACCTGCGCGTTCGTGATCGTCAGCGGCTGGTCACCGGTGTTCTGGATCACGACCGGGGTCACGTTGTTCGCCGCCGGCGTGCCGGCGGGCACCGAGCTGAAGCTCGGCGGAAGCCCGAGCGGCGTCCCCACAGAGGCCGGACCGACGCCCTTCAGGTTCGTCAGGCTGATCTCGGCGTCCGTCAGCGAACCGCCGTCGTGCTCCTGGTGGTAGTAGCGGACCTTGCCGGCGGCCGCGGTGAGAATCGGCCGGAAGTCGATCTCGCCGGTGCCGGTGGCGACGTGCGGAGCGGATGCCGGGAACGGGTTGGCGATGTTGATGCCGTCCTTGATGTGCAGCAGCTGGACGCGCGTGCCCCACTTGTTGATGAGGTCTGCGGTCTTCGTGCCGGTGACGTCGTCGAGCGCGTCCGAGGACCACTTGACGTCGATCTCCGCGATCACGTAGCGCGAGTCGGTGCGCTCCATGACGATGTCGAACGCCGTCTTCTCGACGCCGTCATCGATGTACTTGTTGGTGAACTCGGTCTGATGGTTGTGGAAGTAAACGGGTCCGAGCCCGGCCTCGATCGACTTCTTGCCGAGCCGGTTGAGCGCCTGCGCGGTCAGCAGCGTGTCTCCGTAGCTGTTGATGCCCGGCGCGGGGAAGCCGCCGGAGCCGAGGTAGTCGGCGCCGAGAATCTTCGCTGCGACGATCCGCGCGTCCCAGTTGGCCTCGCTCATATCTCCGTGCCAGCCGCCCGCGTGCAGGCCGTACCGGTCGAGCAGCGCTCGGTAGCGCAAGAGGTTCGCAGTGTCACCGTTGGCCGGGAAGTTCGAGTGGCCGAACAGTTCTACGTTCGTCACGCCCTTGCTCTGGAGGTACGCAAACAGGCGCTCGAGGCGCTCCCAACGGCACTCGGTGGTGGTCGATGTCGCACACGCAGGACTGACGCCCATGGCGGGCGGGTTGGCCCCAAGACCGCCACCGTTGTTGATGAAACCGCCGTAGTTGAACAGCTGCACACCCAGCTGACCGGTGGGAATGCCGTTGCCCACCTTCTCGGGCTTCTGTGCCTGGGCGCTCGCCGTGACCAGCAGGACGGCGCCGGTGGCGGCTACGGCCGCGCATCCGATCGCACGCCGTCTCAATGCCCTCATTTACTCTCCCCCTCTTGCTGGCGCCACGCGCCGGACGCTTGATATGGGCCCGCCACGGCGAACGTATCCGCTGTTCTGACGCAAGTCAACATACTTTTGCTGGGTATGGCGCAGAACGCTGGAGACTCGTCGGCAGTGGCGCCTGGAGGCCCGCAATTAGTGGCTTCACCGGCCTTTTCCCCAGTACCAACAGAAGTTGGCGAACCGACGGCGTTAGTGCGCCGACTAACGCTTGACAACCGCGCAAGTACCGGCTAGTCATCCCATGGGGGGCTGGCAGAGCCGGCTCGGAGAGCTTGCGCGGCCACTTGCCGCGCGTCGAGGATCGAGGAGGGCCGCACCCATGCGTGTCATGAGCACGGCAGCGCGAAGGCTGGCGCTGCCCAGTCTCGCCGGGTTGGCGCTGATCGCGCCTGCGCCAGTGATCGCGAAGGCCACCGACGCGCGCGCGTCTGCGAAGCGCTTGGCGCCACTGCGCTCGCTCACGATGCCGGAGCAGGCTCTGGCAGGAGGCACGTTCACCGTTTCGGCCCGTCTCACGAACAGCGCGAAGCGGTCGACGCGGCCGCGTGTCGTGGTTCGGTTGCGCAAGCTCAAGTACGCCTCCGGCGGCCGCGTGCTGGTCGCTGAGCGGCTCGCCAGGCTCGCCGGCGGCGACAGTCGCCGCTACAAGGTAGAGGTCGAGCTTCCGAGCTCGCTCGCCGCGGGCCGTTACTGGCTCTCTACCTGCGTGCGGGCGCGTGCAGGATCGAACTGTCGCCTCGGCGGCGGCCGGCTGACAGTCGTAGCGCCGTCCCCGCCGTCGGCGGGCGGGGGGCCTGGGCAGGAGCCTCCTGCCGCGGGTGGCCCGCCGCCGCTGTTCGACGTGCTCGCGTTCACCGAGGCGGTCGGGGAGACCCACTCGTCGACGTCGGACGGCATCGACGCGCTGCGGGATATCGGCGCGCGCAACCGCTTCCGCGTGACGGTGGCCGGCAGCTCGTCAGGCGTGTTCACAGAGGCCAACTTGAAGCGCTTCCGCGCCGTGGTGTTCCTCAACACCGCCGGCGACGTGCTCACTGACGCCGAGCAGACGGCATTCGAGAACTACTTCAAGGACGGCGGCGGGTTCCTCGGCATCCACTCGGCGATCGCGACCGAGACCGGCTGGCAGTTCATGACTGACCTTCTCGGCACCCGCGCCACCGGCGCCGCGGCTCCGCTCGACGAGGGGACGATCAAGGTCGCAGACCGCGTCCACGACGCCGGTAAGTCGCTGCCCGAGTATTGGTCGCATAGCGACGAGTACTACAACTTCACGTCCAACGTCCGCGGGCTGTCGCACGTCCTCGCGACGGTCGACGAGACAACCTACGCGGGCGGCACGATGGGCTACGACCACCCCGTCGCGTGGTGCAAGGACACGGAAGGTGGGCGTTCGTTCTACACGGCGGTCGGCCACACTCGGCAGTCCTTCAGGGGCGACGATCTCCGCAAGCACCTCGCGGGTGCGATCGCGTGGACCGCCGGCCGCTCGGACCCGGTGTACAGCGACTGTGGCGCCACGGTGCTCGCCAACTACCAGCAGGTCAAGATCACCGCGCCGCCCAACCTGAACGAGCCGATCGGCTTCGACCAGCTGCCGGACGGGCGGATCATCCAGACGACGCGCGACGGCCGCGTACGTCTGCACGACCCAGCGACCGGAACGGCGGACGTCATCGCCAACATCCCGGTCTACACCAACAGCGAGGACGGACTCTACGGCCCGGCCGTCGACAACAACTTTGTCGCCAACAAGTGGGTCTACCTGTACTACGCGCCCGTGAACATGGAGGGGATCGCCCAGAGCGGCAAGCCGTATCCGGCGCAGACACCGCCCGGCAACGCGCCGACCATGGCGGCCGACCCCGCAGTGTTCGACGACTGGATGGGCTATTTCCAGCTCTCGCGCTTCAAGTTCGTCGACGCGGCCGGAGGCGCGCCCGCGCACCTCGACCTGGAGAGTGAGCAGAAGATCATGAAGGTCGAGGTCGACCGCGGTGCGTGCTGCCACGTCGCCGGCGACATCGACTTCGACAAGCACAACAACCTCTGGCTCGTCACCGGCGACGACACGCCCGCTGGCTCGGTGAACGTCCAGTCATTCCCGCCGTTCAACGACATGAAGACGAACGAGAGCCAGTCGGTGACGGTGGCGAACGCGACCGGGGGCACCTTCACCCTCACGTTCGACGGCCGCACGACCGCGCCGATCCCGTTCCCGCTCGACAACGGCCAGATCGAGGCCGCGCTCGAGGCGCTGCCGAACATCAGCGACGTGGCCGTGACCGGCACCAACGCCCGGACCGTCAACTTCCGTGGTGGGCTGTCGCAGAAGAACGTGCCGCAGATGACGGCCGACGCGTCGGGGTTGACCAGCGCCACGACGGCGACCGTGACGATCGCGACCACGCAGGAGGGCGACTGGTTCCTGGCGCCGCACAACGACGCACGGCGCAGCGCGACCAACACCAACGACCTGCGCGGCAAGGTGCTGCGAATCAAGGTCAATGCTGACGGCAGCTACTCGGTCCCGGCGGGGAACCTGTTCCCCCAGGGCACGGCGAAGACGCGGCCGGAGATCTACGCAATGGGCTTCCGGAACCCCTTCCGAATCCAGGTCGACTCGAACGACGTCGCGTATGTGACCGACTACTCGCCCGACTCGCGCGCGCCCACGAACCTCCGCGGCCCGGCGGGCACCGGCCGCGTAGAGATCGTTCGTAAGCCGGCCAGCTACGGGTGGCCGATGTGCTACGGGCCCAAGCTCCCGCTGTACCAGTGGGACTTCAACACGCAGACATCGTTCGGCGAGCCGTTCGAGTGCAACAACCCGGCGCAGGGTCCGGCCAACACGTCGCGCTGGAACACGGGCCTTCGGAACGGGCCGCCGATCAGTCAGCCCGACGTCTGGTACTCCTACAACGACAACGCGAGCCCGCCGCAGGGCACGCCGTGCCTCGCGTACTACGACGGTTCGAATGGCACCTGCCCGCAGCTCTTCCCCGAGCTCGACACTGGCGGCGTTGGCCCGCACGGTGCCGCGAAGTACGAGTACGACCCGCACAACCCGAGCGAGACCAAGTTCCCGCCGTATTACGACGGCGCGGTGTTCTTCGGCGAGTTCACGCGGGACTACCTGCGCGAGATCCGCTTGGACTCGCACGGGGGAATCCACAAGATCAACAACGTGCTCAACTGCGGCGCGTTCGGCTCGACGACCAAGCCGTTCGAGTGCGACAACCCGATGGACATGCAGTTCGGCGCAGACGGCAACCTGTACCTGCTGACCTACGGCGACGGCTTCTTCGTGGCCAACGCAGACGCCGGCATGTACCGGTTCGAGTACGTGGCGGGCGAACAGAAGCCGAAGGCCGTACTGAGCGCGACGCCGACCAACGGCACCGCCCCGCTCGAGGTCCACTTCTCGAGCAACGGCTCGAAGGACCCGGACGTCGACGACTCGATCAGTTTCGAGTGGGACTTCGAGTCCAATGGCACGGTTGACTCGATGGATCCGAACCCGGTCCACACCTACACGGCGAACGGCGTGTACACCGCCCGACTGACCGTTAAGGACGCGGTGGGCAACGCGGACGTCAAGACGATCCAGATCACGGTCGGCAATACCGCGCCGACGGTCACCATCACCACCCCGGTCGACGGCGACTTCTTCGCCTGGGGCGACGACATCCCGTACACGGTCACGGTCACCGACCCGCAGGACGGGGCGATCGACTGCAACCGCGTCGCGGTCACGCTGGTGCTCGTCCACGACCAGCACGGGCACGGCGAGGGCTCCCAGACGGGCTGCACGGGCGTGCTGCCAACATCGGTCGACAACGTTGGGCATGGCGGCTACCTGGCCGCCGGCATCAACGCCTCCTACACCGACCTCGGTGGCGCCGGCGCAACGCCGCCGCTGACCACCGACGCCCAGCACGTCGTGCAGCTGCGGCGCCAGCACGTCGAGTTCGTTCAGCAGGCGGCGGGTATCCAGTTCAGTGGGATCCAAGCGCCGGAGACCGATCCGCTCGGCGGTGGCCAAGCGGCCAACCAGATCGATCCCGGTGACTGGCTCGGGCTCAACAACCGCTACTCGTTCGACAACATGGACAAGCAGATCACGTTCCGGTTCGCGAGCAACCAGGCGGCCGGCGCGCTGCGCGGTCTGGTCGACGTCCGGCTCGATGCGGTCGACGGGCCGGTGATCGCGAGCTGCGAGCTGCGGTCGACGGGTGGCAACGGCACCTACACCAACCAGACGTGCCCGTTCACGGGCACGGTCACCGGCAGCCACCCGGTCTACCTGGTGTTCAGGCAGGCCACCGGCGGCCCCGCCACCGGGTTCGGCCTGCTGAACTGGGTGGAGTTCAGCGGCGCTGGGATCGGGCAGTAAGGAGCAGATCGCGTCAGCGAGCCGGCCGCAACCACCGGTTGCGGTCGGCGCGCTGGACCGCGAGGATAGGAGGGCGATGAGGTACCGCGATCGCCTTCCTCAGCTTGACGGCGACCTGTTCCTGACCGACGGCGGCATCGAGACCGTGTTGATCTTCCACGAGGGCCTCGAACTGCCGGCCTTCGCGGCGTTCGACCTGCTCAAGGACGACGAAGGCACGCAGGCGCTGCGGCGGTACTACGAGCCATACGCGCAGCTCGCGCGCGACCGGCAACTCGGCTTCGTGCTGGAGAGCCCGACCTGGCGGGCGAGTCCGCGCTGGGCCGCCGAGCTGGGCTATTCGGAGCAGGAGCTCGACCAGCTGAATCGCAAGGCGATCGCGCTCATGGAAGAGCTCCGGGAGGCGTACGAATCAGGCGGCAGACCCGTCGTCATCAGCGGCTGCGTGGGACCGCAGGACGACGGCTACCGGGCGTCGGAGGCGCTGTCGGCCGACACGGCGCACGCGTATCACGCGGTGCAGATCTCCACCTTCGCCGACACCGCGGCCGACATGGTCACCGCGATCACGATGACCTACGCCGACGAGGCGATCGGCGTCAGCCGAGCCGCGAGCGACGCCGGTCTGCCGGTGGCGATCTCGTTCACGCTCGAGACCGACGGACGCCTGCCGAGCGGCCAGGCGCTCGGCGACGCGATCCAGCAGGTCGACGACGACGCGACCGCCTCGCCGCCGGCGTACTACATGATCAACTGCGCGCATCCGACCCACTTCGAGCACGCGCTCGCGAACGGCGAAGCCTGGGCGGAGCGGATCCGCGGCCTGCGCGCCAACGCCTCCATCAAGAGCCACGCCGAGCTCGACGAGGCCACCGAGCTCGATACGGGCGATCCTGCCGACCTCGGCGTGCGCTACGCGGACCTGAGAACGAGGCTTCCGCGGCTCAACGTGCTCGGTGGGTGCTGCGGCACCGATCATCGCCACGTCGCCGCCATCTGCGGCGCCTGGCTGCGCCACCGCTAACCGGGCTCGACGACCTCGATCGTGACGCGGACGCTCGACAACTCGAAGCGCTCCGATGGAGAGCGGCCGTCGCTGAGCGCCTCGGCGGCGCCGTCCTCGAACATCTCGCGGATCTTGATGCCGAGGTCGTCCCGGAAGCTGTCATCCGCGCCGATCACGATCCGTTCGCCTGCGTAGACGCCCCAAGCGCCGGTCGTCTCGATCACTTGAAGCCGGCCCTCGATCTCAAGCTTCCGCGTGGCGGTCATGGCGTCGATTCTCCCACGAACGACGACCCCGCGCTCAGAGATTTTCCTCAATCAGAACCGCGGTTTTCGCGCTGCGCGTCTGGGCCGGAGTCGTAGGCTTGGCTCCGTGCTTCTACCTACCACCGTCATCGGCAGCTACCCGCAGCCGGACTGGCTGATCGACCGCGAGAAGCTGCGCGGCTCACTTCCCCCGCGTGTGCGCGCGCGCGAGCTGTGGCGCGTCGAGGAGTCCTATCTCGCCCAGGCCCAGGACGACGCCACCGCGCTCGCCATCGCCGACCAGGAACGCGCGGGTCTCGACATCGTCACGGACGGGGAGATCCGCCGTGAGAGCTACTCCAACCGGTTCGCGACCGCGCTCGAGGGGCTCGACATCGACAACCCGGCGATGGTCCCAGGCCGCGCCGGAGGCGAGAACGCGGTGCCGCGCGTGGTCGGCCCGGTGCGGCGCACGCGGCCCGTCGAAGTGGACGACCTCCGCTTCCTGCGCAGCCGCACGGACCGGACGATCAAGATCACGCTTCCGGGGCCGTTCACGATGAGCCAGCAGGCCTACAACGAGGCGTACGACGACGAGGCCGAGCTGGCGATGGACTTCGCCGCGGCGGTGAACGAGGAGATCCGCGACCTGTTCGCCGCCGGCGCCGACATCGTCCAGATCGACGAGCCGTGGCTGCAGTCGCGGGCCGACAAGGCGCGGGAGTTCGCGCTGCCGGCGATCGACCGCGCCTTCGCGGGAGTCTCGGGCACGACCGCGCTGCACACGTGCTTCGGCTACGCCCACGTCGTCCACGACCGGCCGCCGGGCTATCCCTTCCTAGCCGAGCTCGCGGGCTGCGCCGCGGACGTCCTGGCGATCGAGGCCGCACAGCCGCGGCTCGACCCCGCGGTCCTCGCGCCGCTCGCGGAGAAGACGGTGATCGTCGGCGTGCTCGACCTCGCGGACGAGCAGGCGGAGACGCCCGAGCAGGTGGCGGAGCGGATCGAGGCCGTGCTGCGCGTGATCCCGCCCGAACGCCTGCAGGTCGGCCCCGACTGCGGCATGAAGTACCTCTCGCGCGACCTCGCGTTCGCCAAGCTGCGAGCGCTCGTCGAGGGCGCGCGGATCGTCCGCGAGCGGCTCAGCTAGGCGCGCGGGAACGTCAACTGCGGCATTAATGGAGTGAGTTCGGCGGGGGTGTGGCCACTTGGGGGCAATAGTTACCCCCAACTCGCCACACCCCGCGACGAAGGCATGCGCCGCGCCCGATCCCGCTTCCTTTAATGCCGCAGTTGACGTTCGCCGGCGCTGCCGCCGCCGTCCTC
Source organism: uncultured Solirubrobacteraceae bacterium (assembly GCA_963792385.1). Taxonomy (GTDB): domain Bacteria; phylum Actinomycetota; class Thermoleophilia; order Solirubrobacterales; family Solirubrobacteraceae; genus DASSUW01. The sequence goes on from CAWBVZ010000012.1 coordinate 662,827, forward strand.
ACGTGCCGCGAAGCGACGCGGCCACGTCGCGGCACGGCGCGCACCACACCGAGCCGGCGTCGACGAGCTCGCGCACGCGCTGGAGCACGCCGCGAAGGACCGCGAAGTGGTCGTCGGGCTCCGACAGGAACGGGTGGAACAGCAGCGCCAGAAAGTCGCCATCGCGAGCGGCCACCTCCAGCGCCGCGTCGACCTCGGCGCCGAGCCGCGAAGGCGACAGCGCCTCGTCCGAGCCGAGGAAGCGCTCGCGCAGGCCGCCGAAGTGCGGCAGGTAGTGGAAGGCGTCGATCAACGGCCAGCGGAACGGCAGCACAACGATCCCGTCACGCGTGTCGACCGCCTCGCCCGCGGGCGAGCAGTACGTGAAGCCGAGCTCACCGAGCACGCTCGTCGAGGCAGGCGTGAGCTCGCCGCCCGGCGGGCGAAAGCCCGCGGGCCGCAGCCCGAGGTCACCGAGGGCCCGGACGCCGCGCTCCAGCAGCTCGCGCTCGTCGTCCGCCTCGAGCTCGGACCAGGTTTCGTGGCACCAGCCGTGGTAGGCCACCTCGTGGCCGGCGTCCGCGAGCGCGCGCAGCGCCTCGGGATACAGCTCGGCGTTGAGGCCCTCGACGAAGAACGTGGCCTGCAGGCCGGTCTCCTCGAGGAGGTCGATGATCCGGGGCAGGACCTGCGTGACGGTGAAGTGCTCGCCGAGCGGCTCGCCCTCCGGCCACTCGCCGCGCGCGAGCGCGGTGACCTCCCCGAGGTTGTCGAAGGTCACGCTGACCGTGGCGCGGCTCACTCCGCCGCGAACCGGCTCAAGCGGCCGGCCGCAGGACGATGTCGAAGGGGCAGACCAGGTGGTCGCCCTCCGGCTCGACGGGTCGCACGAGCGCGGGCTTGACCGCGCCGATCGTGTCGTTCTCGAGGTACGGGTCGTCGGGGAAGAAGACCTGCGTGATCAGCGGGTGGTGCCCGGGTGCCGTGACCTTGAAGTGGATGTGGGCCGGGCGCCAGGGATGCTGGCCGACCGTCTCGAGGTAGCGGCCGACCGGGCCGTCGACCGGAACCGTGTAGGGCTTCGGCAGCATCGTCTGGAACTCGTACGCGCCGCTCTCGTCCTCGACGCGCCAGCGCCCGCGGAAGTTGTACTCCGGCTGCCGCTCATCCCAGATGTCGTAGCCGCCGTTCGGGCCGGTCTGCCAGATGTCGATCGCGGCGTCGGGCAGCGGCGTGCCGTCTGTCGAGGTCACCGAGCCGCGCACGAACAGGACGTCGGCGTCACCCATGCCCTCGTAGTCCTCGTACACCCGCACCGGCTTCTCGCGCCACGGCGGATCGTCGACGTACAGCGGCCCCTCGACGTCGCTGGCCGTGGCACCGGAGTCGTCGCCGCCGTGCTCCATCGTGTCGACCAGCACCGACGTGCGCGTGACGTCGGAGAGCAGGACGAACTCGTCAGCGCGGCCGACCTCGGTGAGGAACGCGAGCACTGCGTGCCATTCCTGCTCGGTGACCTCGTGCCGTTCGAGCACTTCGTGGAGCGCAGACAGCGCGTCGTTGACGACGCTCGCCACGCGATCGGTGTCGACCTTGCTCATCGCTTCCATTGCGCCGCTCCCGCGTCCCACTCGGTGTACTGGTACGGATTCTCGAGCACACTCTGCTCGGGGATCTCCGGGTGCATGCCGCTTGTCCACACCTCGTCTCCGAGCTCTCGCTGCGCGAACTCGACGGTCTCCTCGACCGCCCGGCGCGCCTGCTCGAGGTCGATGCCCACCAGCCTACCGTCGTGCTTGACCACGCGGCCGTTGACGATCACGGTGTGCACGTCCCCGCGCTGCGCCTGGAAGGCGACGTGGCCGTAGGGGTGCAGGATCGGGAACATGACCGGCGAGTGCTCGTTCTTGACGAGCACGACGTCGGCCTTCTTCCCCACCTCGAGGCTGCCGATCAGGGCGTCCATCCCCAGCGCCTTGCTGCCGCCGCGCGTCGCCCAATCGACGACTTGCTCACTGCGCAGATGGTGGTTGGTGACCGTCTCCTGCTTGGCGTGCGCCTCGAGGTGCTCGCGCGAACGGTCCGCGCCGAGCGTCGTTCGCATCGCGCAGAAGAGGTCGCCGCTCCACCACACGCTCGTGTCCATCGACAGCGAGACCGGGATGTCGTGCTTGCGCAGCTGCCAGGTGGGCGGGTAGCCCTGGCCGGCGCTCTGCTCGCTCTCGGTCGAGACCGACACGGAGCCGCCGGTCGCGGCGATCCGGTGGTAGGAGTCCTCGGTCAGGGTGGCGGCGTGGACGTAGATGTGCCCGGGCGCCATGCAGTCGTGCTCGTGCATCAGCTTGATGCCGTCGTCGTTCGTCGCACCCCACACGCCCGCGTGCGTCGTCACGGGCACGCCGAGCTCGCGCGCGACCTTGAACGCCTCCTGCTCCGGGAACGCCGGGTCTCCCGTCACGTCGAACGCCATCTGGAAGCCGAGCATGTCGTCCGTGGAGCCGAAGCGACGTTCGACGAACGAGCGGAAGTCGGGTGAGGTGGCCCACTCCCACGGGCCCTGCTGGATGTTGCCGTAGGCGAGCACGAAGCGCCCGGGGACGGCCTGCAGGGCGTCGACGGCGGCGTCCGCGTGGTCGACGGTCTGCAGCCCGTGCGACCAGTCGACGGTCGTCGTGACCCCGGCCTCGAGCGACTCGATCGCGGACAGCAGGTTGCCGGCGTAGATGTCCTGCGGGCGGAAGATCTTGCCCCACTCCAGGTAGAAGAACACGAAGTACTGGGCCAGCGTCCAGTCGGCGCCGTACCCGCGCAACGCGGTCTGCCACATGTGCCGGTGCGTGTCGATCATGCCCGGCATCACGATGCCGCCCGAAGCGTCGATCTCGTGCGTGCCCTCCGGCACCTCGAGGTTCGGGTCGATTGCGGCGATCTTGTCGTCGACCACGAGCACGTCGGTGTCGCGCACGATGTCGTGGGCATCGTTCATGGTCAGCACCGTGCCCCGGCGCAGGACGACCGGCCGGCCCGGCTCGATCGTGGCGGCGTCACTGCTCATTCGCGTGAACTCCTTCTCTGGATAGTCCCGGCACCTTTCCAAGTGGGTCCGGCCCGCGTCAAGGGGTGCTGATCTCCGGGCGCCCGCCGACGTCGAACGCCGCCTCGAACGCCGCTGCGATCCCCAGCAGGCGGCGCTCCTGCAGATGGTGCCCGACGAGCTGGATTCCCACCGGCAGGCCGTCGTCGGTGAAGCCGGCGGGGATCGAGATCGCCGGATGGCCGGTGACCGTGATCCGCGAACAGCTCCGCAGCCAGGTGGTGTAGTTGTCCATCGCGACGCCGTCGATCTCGCGGACCCATTCCTGCTCGACGGGGAAGGGGACGACCTGCACGACCGGCAGCGCGAGCACGTCGTAGTCCTGCATGAACGTGCGCGTTGCCGCGTAGACGCCGCCGCGGAGGCCGAGCGCGCGGGTGATCTCGGGGATTGTCAGCGCGAGGCCCTTGCGCATGTTCCAGACGATCGTGTCCTTGAGCTCACCGTCGTGCTCGTCGAGCAGCGCTGCGAAGGCCGAGAAGCCGAGCGCGCGGAGCGTGTCGAACACCTCGTCGGCGACGCGCAGGTCGGGCTCGGCGTCGGTGACCAGTGCGCCCTGGCCGGCGAGCTGGGCGCGGCGGGGTTCGAGCACGGCCGTGACCGCGGGCTCGACGGGCAGGTCGATCAGAGAGCGGCTCCAGGCGATCCGCATCCCTTGCAGCGCGGCCGGGACCACCGGCGCCAGCGCGTCGGCCGGCGCGTCGACCGACTTCGGGTCGCGCGCATCACGCCCCGCGAGTGCGCCGAGCAGCAGCGCCGTGTCGTCGACGCTGCGCGCGATCGATCCGACCACGGCCAGCGAGGCCCACGGATCCGATAGCTCGTCGGCGTCCGCGATCCGGCCCGGCGAAGGGCGGATCCCTACGACGTTGCAGAACGACGCGGGGTTGCGCACGCTCGACGCCAGGTCGGTTCCGTCCGCGAACGGGAGCATCCCGCACGCCACCGCGGCGGCCGCGCCGCCGCTGCTGCCGCCCGCGGTTCGCGCCAGGTCGTAGGGGTTGCGCGTCGCTCCGAAGACCCGGTTGAACGTCTGCGAGCCGGCGCCGAACTCGGGCGTGTTGGTCTTGCCGATGACGATCGCGCCCGCCCGCCGCAGACGTTCCACGAACAAGCTGTCGGCGTCCGGGACGTGCTCGGAGAAGATCGTCGAGCCGTACGTGGTCCGCATCCCGGCCGTGTCCGCGAGGTCCTTGATCGCGATCGGGAGCCCGTGCAGCGGACCGATCGCGTCGCCGCGCGCGACCGCCTCGTCCGCCGCGCGCGCCGCCGAACGGGCGCCCTCCTCGTCAAGCGTGACGATCGCGTTCAGTCGCGGGTTGACCTGCGCGATCCGGTCCAGGTGCGCCTCCATCACCTCGACGGACGCCAGCGATCCGTCGGCGATCGCGCCGGCCAGCCGTCGAGCGGCGGTCCAGCAGAGGTCGCTCATCCGAACACGACCCGGCCGTCGACCACGGTGAGCTCGACCGGGACCTGTGGCAGCTCGTCCGCCGGCACCTCGGCCGGGTCGGCGGCCAGCGCCGTGATGTCGGCCCGCAGGCCGGGCCGCAGCCGGCCGTAGACCGCGTCGTCACCGGCGACCGCCGCGGCGCACGTCGTATACCCGCGCAGGGCCTGCTCGGCGTCGAGCGCCTGACCGGGCAGGTAGGGCTCGTGCTCGGGCAGGCCCGGCGCGCGCCGCAGCTGTGCCCACGCCATGCCGACGCGCGGGTCGAAGTCCGCCACCATCCAGTCCGATCCGAGCGGCAGCACGGCACCGCTCGCCGCCAGGTCCGCCGTGCGGAAGCCACGCTCGTAGCGACCCGGCGAGAGACCGTCGACCCACGAGCTCGGCGCCGCCGGCTCGTCGAGGCCCTCGATGTGCAACGGCTGCATCGACGCGGCCACGCCGAGGGCGGCGAAGCGGGGGAGATCCTGATCGGTCAGCGTCTCGATGTGCTCGACGCGATGCATGCCGCGCCGTGGCCGGCCCGCGGCCTCGTAGGCATCGAGCGCCCCGCGCACGGCACCATCGCCCACGGCGTGCGTGATCGCGCTGAAGCCCGCCTCCGTGAAGCGGCGCACGAGCGCGGCGTAGCGCCCCACATCAGGCCAGAACGGTTTCGCGTTCACGCCGCCCGGACCTGGCTCGACGAGCCAGGCCGTACCCGACTCGAGCACACCGTCAAGGAAGAACTTCGCGGTCCCGGCGCGCCACAGCCGGCCATGCTCGGCGGCGAGACCGAGACGCCGCTCCACCTCTTCATCGTCGATCGCCGGCTCCTGGTGCATCGGCATCAGCAGCCGGACGGTCAGGTCGCCGCGCGCCTCGAGGGTGCGGCAGACGTCGAGCAACTCCGGATCGCCGACCATCACGTGCGCTCCGGTGAGACCGACCTGGTTGAAGCGGCGCAGCGTCGCGGCGAAGGCGTCGAGGGTCTCGGCCTCGGTCCACTTCGGCACGGCGGCGCGGACGAGGTTCATAGCGCCGGCTTCCAGCAACGCACCGGTCGGCCGCCCCTCGCCGTCGACGACGACTTCGGAGAACTCCGCAAACTCGCGCGCGCCGGTCACGCCCGCCAGCGACAGCGCGGCCGGGGTGGCGAGCGCCGTGTGCCCGTCGAAGAAGCCGAGCAGCGCCGGTGCGTCGCCGATCGCATCGGCGATCAGGTCGGCACGGATGCCCGAGGCGTAGAACGGCTCGTACCCCACACTGTGGCCGAGCACCCAGGCGTCCGGGCCGCAGCGCCGGCGCTCGGCGGCGAGCCGCTCGCGGACCTCGTCAAGCGTCGTGGCCGAGCCCAGGTCGACGCCCCGCGTGGCGACCGTCCCCCAGAACGGGTGGATGTGGCTGTCGACGAGGCCGGGAACCACCACGAGACCACGCCCGTCGATCACGCGAGTGCGCTGCCCGACATGCCGCTTCACGTCGGCGTCGGAACCGACGGCGACGAGCACACCGTCGCGCCAGGCGAGTGCGCTCGCGTTCGGCTGCGCCTCGTCGAGCGTGCGGACTCGTGCGCCGACGAGCGCGGTGTCGGCTCCACTGCTGTGCGCCATCTCCGGGAACCATTGCACCGACGCGGGTCACGCCGCGCGCAAGCGGACGATCAGGGCGTAGCGGCGGGGGACCGTCGCGTCACTGGCACGGCGGGGGGCCAGTCACGGGTGATCTGCGCGGCCTCGACGGGCCGTGAGAACAGGTAGCCCTGCGCGTAGCGGCAGCCGGCGTTGAGCAGGAAGGTCCGCTGCTCCTCGGTCTCGACGCCTTCCGCGATCACGTCGAGGCCGAAGCCGTCGGCGAGGAACAGGATCGCGGTGACGAGCGTCCGCGCGGTGTCGGTCTCGGGCAGCCCGTTGACGAACGAGCGGTCGATCTTGAGCGTGCTGACGGGGAACTCGCCAAGCCGCGCGAGCGATGAATGGCCGGTCCCGAAGTCGTCGATCGCGAGCCGGATCCCGAGGGCGCAGAGCGCCTCCATCTCGTCACGCTCTCCGCGCCGGCGCGACATCATCGCCGACTCGGTCATCTCGAGCGTGATGCGCGAGGGGTTACCGCCCTGAGCCGTGATCAGCTTCTCGATCTCCGCGGCTCCGATCTGCTGACAGGTGTCGGGCGGGATGTTGATCGAGATCGAGTGGTCGTAGCCGGCGACGCGCCACACCGCGGATTGGCGACACGCCTCGCCGAGCACCCACTCGCTGATCGGCCGGATCAGGCCGCTGCGCTCGGCCAGCGGGATGAAGTCGGCCGGCCCGATCAGGCCTCGGGTCGGGTCGTTCCAGCGCACGAGCGCCTCGACGCCCGTGAGGGCGCCGGATCGCAGGTCCACGATCGGCTGGTAGTGGAGCGTCAGCTCCTCGTCGATGATCCCGCGCCGGAGGCGCCCGACGAGCTCGAGCGGCCCGGGAGCGGCGCTCGTGCCGGGCTGGTACAGGTGTGAGGCGTCGCGCCCGGCGGCCTTGGCCTCATACATGGCCGCGTCGGCGTGCTTGAGCAGCGTCTGGGCGTCGGGGGCGTCGAACGGATACACGCTGATCCCGACGCTCGCGCGGATGTCGACTTCGGCGGCTTTGAGTGAGAGTGGCTGCTGCAGTGCCTGCCTGAGCCGCGCCGCCGCCGCCTCGGCGGCTCGCGTCGCCTCGGCCGGGCCTTCGGGCAGGTCGGCCATCAGCACGAGAAACTCGTCGCCGCCTTCGCGCCCGACGATGTCGCCGGCTCGGCCGGCGTCGCACAGGCGTTTGGCGATGGCGGCCAGGAGCTCGTCGCCGGCGTCGTGCCCGAAGCCGTCGTTGACCAGCTTGAAGTTGTCGAGGTCGACGTAGAGCACGGCGAGCGATCGGCGGCTGTCCTCGGCGCGCGCGATCGCCTCGTCGAGCCGGCTGCGGAACTGGTCGCGGTTGGGGAGACCGGTCAGCGCGTCGTGATTGGCGCGGTGGGCGAGTTCCTGCTCGGCGCGCTTGCGGTCGCTGATGTCGTAGATCAGGCCCTGGGTGAGCGCACGGCGCCCGTCGACCTGCGGCAGGGTCACCGTGTGGTCGACCACCCAGCGCTCGACGCCGTCAGGCGAGAGGACGCGGTACTCGGAGTAGACCGGCTCCCGCGCCGCCATCGCGGTGACGAAGGCCTGCTCGACGCGATCGCGGTCGTCAGGATGGACGGCCCGCAGCCACGCGTCGGGTGTCGCCTTCCACTCCTCCGGCGTGATCCCGAACAGCTCCACGATCTGAGGGCTGACGAACTGGGTCTCGCCGGTCTGGAGATCGTCGAGGTAGGTGACCGCCGGGAGCCGTTCGATCAGCGACTGGTACTCGGTCAGCGTCGCCTCTAACTCGCTCTCGAGCTTGGCGTTCTCGACGGCGCCGCCGGCCATGTCACAGAGCAGCTGGCAGTAGCTGATGTCGTCGGCGCTGAAGCTGCCGCTCCGCCGCGCGACCTCCATCATCCCGACCGCTTCGTCGCGCGAGATCAGGGGCAGGACGAGGACCGCGCTCAGCCCGGACTCGCGGAGCCAGGCCCGCTCCGCGCCGTCGTCGCCCGCCCGATCGACCTCAACGCTGAGCGAACGTCGCTCCAGGAGGACCTGGCGGGTGGCCGGGTATTCCTCGAGCCGCAGGAAGATCTCGCCGGAAGCCGTCGTCGGGCCGAGGTCGTCGACGTCGATGTCGGTCAGCGTCACGAGCACGTCGCGGTCTCGATCCCACAGAGCGACCGTCGCCTTGGCCGCGCCGGTCGCGCGGATCGCGGACGTGAGCACGTCTTCGCTGACCGTGGGCAGGTCGAGACTCGACGTCATGCGCCGCGACAGTTCGATGAAGTCGTTGAATCGAGGATCGGTCATTTAGGCGCACGCGCGCGAGGTACCTCCTGGCAATCGGCAGGCAGTGCGACTTCGTGAACGAGAGGCTCAGCCCGTCTTCACCTGTTCGACGAACTCACGCACGTCCTTCGCGGGCTCTGAATAGGCGTCGCCGAGGCTCGTCTCCATCGCGGCGAGGTACTCCTCGGCCCACGCCGGGAACGGATAGTCGATCGCGCGCAGGAACTCGAGCGTCGCGGCGAAGCGGATGTCGGCGATCGAGGGCTCGTCTCCGCCGATGAACGTCTTGCCGTCCAGGAAGAACGCGCGGTAGACGTCGAGCGGCTCGGCGAGCGCGGCCTCGGCGTCCTTCTGCGCCTTCGCCTTCATGTCGTCGTCGGCGTCCGACGTGGCGACCTCGCCCGCGTACTGGGGGAAGCCGAGCGTGGGGTACGTGGCGCGCGCGAGGAGCGGATAGAACGTGCCGATCAGGTAGAACATCGCGCTGTCGATCATCGCCCGCTCGCCCGGATCCTTGGGGTAGAACCGGTCAAGGCCATGTGTGTTGCAGAGGTACTGCATGATCGCGCAGCTCTCCCACAGCGAGCCCCGCGGCAGTCCTGCCTCCTCGAGCAACGGCGTGAGATGAGCCGGGTCCTTCTGAAGGAACTCCGGGGTGGTCGTCGAGCCCCAGACGTTGACCTCCTCGAACTCGAGTCCCGCGGCTCGCACGAAGATCCGAGCCGTGAGGTTGTTGACACTCGGCGTCAGGATGCTGAGCGTGTTCGCAGCCATGTACTCCTCCTCCGGTGGACGTGTCCGTAAGGCTCGGCCCGCCTCGGGTCGAGGCGAGTCGGCCGCCGCAGAGAGGGGAGTGTGGCGAGCTTCCGGACGCGGCAACTTAGTGGTACGGGTCCTTCGGGGATCGGTCTTCCGAGAGCGACGCCCGTGACCGGCTGATGAGCGTCTCGATCGCATCGGCCAGGTGGAGCTCGCCGATGTTGTAGTCGCCGCGCTCGATGCGGATCTTGTGCGCCTCCATGAGCACGTCGGCGTGGGTGTAGCCGAACGGCGGCTCGAACCGATAGGACGCGAGCTCGACCAGCAGCCCGAGCGGATCCTCGAAGTAGATCGAGTCCATGAAGCCGCGGTCCTTGACGCCGCTGTGGTGGATCTTGCGCTCGTCGAGGCGTTCCACGGCCTGCGCGAAGATCGCGTGCGAGACCGCGAACGCGATGTGATGGACGCAGCCGATGTCCGTCGACGTGCGGCGCGGATCCGGCTTGCGGTTCTCGTCGGTGAAGATCGTGATGAGCCGCCCGTCGCCGGGATCGAAGTAGAGGTGGCTCTCCGCCGCGTTGTCGAGATTCGGCTGCTCGAAGACGAACGGCATACCGAGCACGCCCTCCCAGAAATCGATCGACGTCTGGCGGTCTGCGCCGACGATCGTGATGTGGTGGACACCCTGACTCTGGAGCTTTCGCATTGGGGCCTTCGGACTAGTGCTCGACGAGCTTGGACTTGTACTCGCTGCGCTGGAGGCTTCCCCACGGCACGAGATCAACACGAGTCTGCACCACGAGTACGTTGCGCAGTCGGTCCCGGATCGAATCCGCGAGCGCGGCATCGGCCGTGGCGCCCGGCGCGAGCTCGACGCTGACGGGAATCGGAGGCTCCTGTTTGACGCCCGCCGCCTGCGGTCGCACGAGGATGTGGCCGGTCACGTCCGGGGCGAAGCCGCTCACCACCTCGCGGACGGCGGAGGGGAAGACATTGACCCCGCGGACGATCAGCATGTCGTCGGTCCGTCCGATGCAGCGGATGCGCGGGCTCGTGCGGCCGCACGCGCATGGGCTCGTCCGGAACTCGACGTGATCGCGTGTCCGGAAGCGCAGGAGCGGCGCCGCGCGATGCTGGAGGTGCGTCAGGACGAGCTCGCCGGTGGCGCCGTCGTCGATCGCGAGCACGCCTCCGGTTTCGGGGTCGATCAGCTCGGCGTGGACGAAGTCGCGCGCGCCCAGGTGCATCCCGTCCTGCTCCTCGCACTCGCCCCAGAGCGACACGCCGATGTCGCCGATGCCCATCGCCTCGGTGACCTTCGCGCCCCAGCCTTCCTCGAGCTTCGCGCGGAACGCCGGCTCACCGCCGCCGGGCTCACCGGCCACGAGGACGCGCTCGACGCTCGACGCCCGGAGGTCGACGCTGCGCTCCGCCGCCCATTCGACGAGATGGTCGGCATAGGACGGCGTCAGCACCGCGGCCTCGGGACGCAGGAGCTTGAGCGCCAGCATCAGGCGCTCGGTGTTCCCGGTCCCGACCGGGATGTGGCAGAGGCCGATGCGGTCGAAGGCCGCGAGCGCCGCGCCGGCCGCGAACGGCCCGGCGTTGTACGTGCTGACGATCCGCTGGCCCGGCGGCGATACCCGACGCCGCGTAGCTGCGCGCCGACGCCGTGACCCAGTTGTCGAGGTCGCCGGCCGTCAGCGGGATGTAGCTGGGCGCGCCGGTGGTGCCGCTCGTCGAGTAGATCCGGACGATCTCGGACGGCGTCGCGCACAGGTGCGCGCCGATCGGGCTGTCGGGCGTGCACGTCGCCCGGATCTCGTGTTTCTCGGTGAGCGGGAGCTGAGCGATGTCCGCGAGCCCGCCTGCAGCCGCCCCGGTGGCGAACCCGGCCTCCGCGAGCTTCTCGCGGTAGAACCCCGAGCGATCGAAGAGATACGCGAGCTGGGTGCGATAGCGCTCGTCATCGACGGCGAGCTGGTCTGCCCACGCGCGGGTCTCGACGTCGGGCGCGAGCATCAGTCGTCCTGCCGCGGGGGCTCGTACTCGATTGCCTCCTCGGCCTTCCCGGCCATGAGGAACCCGAGCGGCTGCTGCTGCTCCTCCGCCAGGTGGGCGAGCAGGCCGGCCGTGCGCGCCAGGATCGGAACGGCCTTCACGGCGGCGGACGTGAAGCCCAGGTCGAGCATGACCGCGGCGATCGGCATCGAGACGTTCATGGTGAGCGGCTTGCCCCAGGCCTCGGCGACGGCGTCGCGGAGGCAGCGCGCGAGCAGGACGTGCGGCCCGGCCACACCACGGGCATCCGCGAGCTCGAGGATCCGTTCGGCGCGCGGGTCGAGCGGCCGGTGCACCGGATGCCCGAACCCCGGCAGCTTGCCGCCGGAGGCGCGAGTCGCGCGCGCGACCTCTCCGGCGACCGCTGCGGGCGCATCGCCGGACGCCACCTTCTCCTGCGCCGCTTCGAGCAGCCGCGCGCACGCCTCGGATGTGCCGAGGATGACCGGGCCGCACCCCAGGATCCCGGCCGCGACGGCGCCCTGCAGCGATCCGGGATCCGCCGCCAGCGTCATCCGCGCGGCGACGTTGGTGGGCATCATCCCGTGCTCGGCGATCGCGACGAGCAGCAGGTCGAGGAAGTACCGCTGGTCGTCGGTCGGCTCGCGCCCGGTCAGCAGCAGGTGGAAGTACTCGGTGAAGCCCAGCCGGCCCATCACGTCGCCGGTGAGGTCGCGGCCCCGCACTTCGACCCGGTCGGGATAGGCCTGGCTGATGTGGCTGACCGGAGCCCCGGCTTTACCGATCACGCGCGGCGACGCTACGGATCGGACGCCCGACCGTCAAGGCGGCGGCCCCAGCCATCGGCAACGCGCGCTCGCAGCTGTGTCGCGGCGGCGACGTTCTCCTTGGTCTCGTACAGCGCGAGCGCGGCGGCCGTCGCAGCGCGCGCCTCCTCGTGCCTCCCGCAGCGGGCGGCGACCTCGGCGAGGTCGCGGCGAGCGTCGGCGCGGAAGGTGAACATCTCAGTCGCGTCGGCGAGCACGGTGGCCCTTCGTGCCTCCTGCAGCGCGCGGTCGGCGTCGCCCTGCAGAGCCGCCAGCTTCCCGCGCGCCGCGTGGCGCTTGACCCGCCACTCCATGTCAGTGGGCGCTGGGACGTCGTCGATACGCGCGACGGCCTCGGCGGCCGCGCTCGGACGGTTCTGCGCGAGGACCGCATGCGCGCGGTCGACCAGGATCGTCGACTGGAACCAGCGGTCGCCGATCTCGATCGCGATCCGCTCTCCGTCCTCGAGCGCCAACTCGGCAGCGGCGGCGTCGCCGGCCAGCATCTCGGCCATCGCGTCGAACACGGCCATCCAGACCGAGGACTGCTGGAACCCCAGGTCCGCTATGCCGCCGCGCGCTGTGGCGAGCTCGCCGCGTGCGAGCTCGAAGCGCCCGGCCATCGCGTCGAGCACCGCCCTGAACCCGCGCACGCTCAACGCCGCGTAGCGCCCGGTGACCTCGCGCTCGAGCCGCCGGCACTCGCGGATCCCGTCCGAAACCGAAACCGCGTTGATGACGAGCGCCCACGCCATATAGCTGACGGCCGCCTCGATCTCGAAGCCGCTGCCAGCGCGCCGGGCGTAGCGCATCACGCGCTTTGCGTTGCGGTAGCCGATCTCCGAGTTTCCCTTGAGCCAGACGAGCTCGCACCCGACGTAGTAGGCCCGTGCGAGCCCGAGATCGTCGCCGAGCTCGCGCAACGCGCTCACCGCGCGGCGGGTGACGGCGAGCGAGGCCTCCGGGTCGACCGCCTCCGGATTGCGGAAGACGTGCAGGCGCTCGCGCTCGACGGCGGCCCGCCAGCGGACGCGTGCGAGGCCGAGCCGCTCCGCCAAGCGCGAGCGCGGTGTCGGCGACCGCCGCCGCCCGGTCCAGCGTCCCAGCCTCGAACAGCGCGGCGGCGAGCCCGGGCAGCAACTCGGCGCGCGCGCGGTCGTCGTCGGCGAGCAGCTCGGCGGCGCGCGAGAGGAATGCGATCTCGCTCGGGATGTCCCCCCGGCGATGGGCGCGGCTCGCGGCCTGCGCGAGGCGCTGCGCGGCGCGAGCGGCGAGCGCCTCCAGCTCCGGCGATGCGCGCCCGAGCTCGACAGCGGCGCCATGGGCGCGCTCGAGGTGCGTGCCGATCCACGCGTCGGCCTCGGGGACGCGGGCCTCGATCAGCTCGAGCCAGCTCGCGAACTGCTCGTGGCCGTGCGCCCTCACGGCCTTGGGCATCGACGCGTAGGCGGCGTCTCGCACCAGCGCGTGGCGGAACCGCCACGCGTGCTCGCCGGCGATCTCGGGTCGAGCGGACAGCAACAGCTCACGGTCCACGAGCGTGTCCAGGCTGCGCCTTGCGGCCGCCTCCTGCGCGTCCCCGACGAGTGCCAGCACGCCGCCGAGGTGGAACCGCTCACCCTCGATCGCGGCGGCGTCGAGCAACGACCGCTCCGGCGGGGCGAGCAGGTCGAGCCGGGCGGCCAGCAGCGCGTGCAGCGCGGGCGGCAGGGTCGGCGCCTCGTCGCGCTCGGCCATGTGCATGGCCAGTTGCTCGAGGAAGAGCGGGTTGCCGCCGGCTCCCGCCGCGACCGCCGTGCGCTGTGGGTCCGAGAGCTCGCTGCGCGCTGCCAGCAACTGGTGGCTCTCGTCGGCGCTGAGCGGTCCGAGCCGGACCACCGTCATGCCGGCCGCGCCTGAAGCCCAACCCGGGCGGGCGACGAGCAGCTCGGGCCGCGCGAGGCAGAGCAGCTGCACCGGCGCGTCGGTCAGGCGGGCGACGAGGTCGTCCACGAGGTCGAGCAGCGGCGGCTCCGCCCAGTGGACGTCCTCGAACACGAGCACCAGCGGGCCGTCGCGCGCGACGGCGGCGAAGAGCTGCCGGAAGCCCCAAGGCGTCGCTTCACCCGGCGCGCTCTCGCCCAGGCCGAGCGTGCCGGCGACCGAGGCCGCGGCGGCCGCCCCGTCGGGCAGGCCTGCGGTGAGCGCCTCGAGCGGCCGCCCGCGCGCCGCCTGGAGGACCATCTCGCGGACCGGCCAGTAGGTGATCCCCAATCCGTAGGGCAGGCATCGTCCCTCGAGCACCGTCGCGCGCCCGCCGAGGCGTGAGCTGAACTCGCGTGCGAGGCGGGACTTGCCGATGCCCGGCTCGCCGATCACGGTCACGAGCTGCGGCTCGCGCGCCTGCGCCGCGTGGTCGAGAGCGTCGTCCAGCATCCGCAGCTCCCGCTCACGACCGACGAGCGGGGCGTCGGTGCCGGCGGGCATGCGATGTGCGCCGAGCCCGCGTAGCGCGGAGCTCGCGGAGGTTGGAGGACCGGTACGGACGGCATCGCCGAGCAGCGCCTTGGTACGAGCGTCCATGACGATCTCGCCGGGAGCCGCGTCGCGCGCGAGCCGCGCCGCGGCATCGACGACATCGCCGAGCGGGAGCCGGCCGGGCCGCGACGAGTCCGCGATCAGCGCCGTTCCGGCGGTGACGCCGATGCGAGCGTCGAGCTCGATGCCGCGATCGCGCGCGAGCGACGCGGCGATCTCGGCCAGCCGCTCCTGCAGCGCCAGGGCGGCGTGCGCCGCGCGCAGCGCGTCGTCCTCGTGCGCGATAGGGGCGCCGAACGCCGCGATCATGCTGGAGCCGCGCAGCTCACGGACCGGGCCTCCGTGCTGGTGCGCGACTGCCTCCATCGCGGCGTGACAGCGCTCCATCACCTCGCCCAGCACCTCGGGATCGAGCGGCGCTGCCCGCTCGGTCGCGCGCACGTCGGCGGCGACGCAGACGACCTCGCGCCGCCCCGGCCGCGCCGCCGTCGGCGGGCCGACACGGTGACGGAGGATGTCTCGCTCGAGCGTCTGCAGCGCGGGAGACGGGTCCAGGCCAAGCTCGTCCGCCAGTATCTGCCGCGCGTTGGCGTACGCCGCGAGCGCGTCGGCCTGGCGGCCGCAGCGGTAGAGCGCCAGCATGAGCTGCGCGCGCAGCGGCTCGCGCAGCGGATGCTCGGCGACGAGCGCCTGGAGCTCGCCCACCAGGTCCGCGTGGCGGCCGAGTGCGAGGTCGGCATCGATGCGCGCGCCCAGGCACGCGAGACGTAGCTCCTCGAGGCGCTCTGCCTCGCCGATCGCGAACTGCTCGTAGCGGACGTCCTGCAGGGCCGGACCGCGCCAGAGCCCGAGTGCTGCGGCCAGGAGCGGGCTCGCCGCGGCGTGATCGCCACGGGCGAGCGCGGCGCGTCCCTCAACGGTCAAGCGCTCGAACCGCTGCGCATCGACGGCATCAGGGCCGTCGAGTTGCAGCTCGTAGCCATCGGCCCGCCGGACGATCGCCTCCTCGCCGAGCACGCGGCGCAGGCGCGAGACGACGAGCTGGAGTGCATTCGCAGGATGGGCGGGCAGCGCGTCGCCCCACAGCGCGTCGATGGCGACGTCGGCAGGCACAGCCCGAGCGCCATCGACGAGCAACAGCGCGAGCAGCCGCAGCGGCCTGCCCGGGCACGGGAGCACACTGCCGTCGCGGTCGATCGCTTCGACGGGTCCGAGGATCCGGAACTGCACTTGCCCTCCTTGCGTGGGGCATGACAGCGCCATGACAGCGCGTGCGCCCATTGTCTCCGCTGTGACCAGCTTGCGTATTCCTTCGCGTCCCTTGGCCGCTACGGCCTGGTTCATCACGGTCGCGGCCACGGCCGCGTCGACGTACGCGCTCGACGCCGTGGCGACGGCGGCCGGCCTGCTGCTTGTCGCGTCCCAGCTGCTGAGCGGCCTCGACCACACGGCTGTGCTCGCCTTTCTGGCCGTGTCGTACGTCGTGTGGGGCGTCGGCCTGCGCGCGAACCTGCGCGCCAACTGGCTGCTCCTGCGACGGACCGGGACGAGCACCAACGTGCTCTCCAAGGCCGCCTTCGAGCTCACCCGTGGCCGCGGGGCGCGCACACAGCGGGTCGCCGCGGGCGCGGGCTATGTCGCCGTCGAGCTCGCCAAGGAAGCGCCCTATTACGCCGGCGCGTTCGGCGCCGCGGTCCTGACCGACGCGGTCTCGTCCAACGAGGCGCTGCTCTTCCTCGCGGGCGCGAACCTCGGGGCCGCCGTCTACGAGTACGGTCTCGCCCGCTTGACGCGCAGGCTCCTTCGGCGCCCGCAGGTGGCGTCGTTCGACACGGATTGGGTGCCGCAGGAGTACCTGGCCGACTACTACAGCGTCGTCGAGCCGGACGAGCGGGAGACGATCGCCGTCTTCGCCGAGGCGATGACGCAGGCCCCGGACGGCGAGGCGGTCCTGGTCTTCGGCACCGGGCCGACGCTCCATCACGTCTTCCTCGCCGCGCCGAAGGCTTCGGAGCTCCACCTCGCCGACTACCTGCCTGCGAACCTCGACGAGATCGAGCGCTGGCGCACCCGCGACCCCGCCGCGCACGACTGGCGCCCGTTCGTCCGCTACACGCTCGAATGCGAAGGTCTCGTGGACCCGACCGACGAGGAGATCACGCGCCGCGAAGAG
Organism: uncultured Solirubrobacteraceae bacterium; assembly: GCA_963792385.1. GTDB lineage: Bacteria > Actinomycetota > Thermoleophilia > Solirubrobacterales > Solirubrobacteraceae > DASSUW01. Next base: position 679,480 of record CAWBVZ010000012.1, read on the forward strand.
CTCACGCGGTCCAAGATCACTCGGCTGCTCCAGGTCGACGCGCGCCGCCCCGTCCCGCTCGACCAGCGCTACGCAACGGTCATCAGCGCCTACTGCGCGGACTCCGCAACCAACAATCGCGCTACCTGGGAGACCCTGATGGCGAACATCACCGACCTGGTGGAGCCCGGCGGCCTGTTCATCACGGCCGCCCTGCGCCGCTGCCGCTCCTACCTGGTCGGCGACAACCGATTCCCGAGCGCGAACGTCGACGAGCACGACCTGGAGCGGGTCCTGGCTCCGGGCTTCAGCGCGCACGTGCAGGTCCGCGAGCTGCAGGGCCACGATGCCCAGGGGTATTCGAGCATCGTCCTCGCCGATGCACGCCGCCACCCGCGTGAGCTGCGCCCCGTACGAGGCTTGCGGTCAGGAGTCCTGATCGCCGGCGGACGCGCGCACTAGCCCGTGGCCGCCACGATCAGCCTGGTGCCGCCGCGGCTCCTTGGGGCCGACACGATGGTGCCGTGCGTCGACGGCGGCTCGCGGCGCTACGTGAACCTCGACTACGCGGCCAGCACGCCGGTGATGGCCGCCGTGTGGGACGCCGTCGAGGCGTTCGTGCCCTGGTACAGCAGCGTCCACCGCGGCAGCGGGCTGAAGTCCCAGGTCTCGACCGCCGCGTTCGAGGACGCCCGCGATACCGTCGCCGAGTTCGTCGGCGGCCGCGCCGACGACGCCGTCGTCTTCGTCCGCAACACGACGGAGGCGATCAACGTCCTTTCGGCGGCGCTCCCGGCGGGCACGCCTGTCCTCTCGAGCCCCGTCGAGCACCACTCGAACATGCTTCCGTGGCGGCGCCACGATCTCCAGCTGCTCCCGTTCACCAGTTCGCCGGACGAGCTGCTCGATGTGTGTGAGCAGGCGCTTCGGGCAGCGCGGCCGCGGATCGAGCTGGTCGCCGTCACCGGCGCCTCGAACGTCACCGGGGAGGTGTGGCCCGTCGCCGAGCTGGCCGAGATCGCCCATGCCCACGGGGCCCAGCTGTTCGTCGACGCCGCCCAGCTCGCCCCGCACCGTCCCGTCGACATGGCCGCCGCGGGCATCGACTTCCTGGCGTTCTCCGGCCACAAGCTCTACGCGCCGTTCGGCGCCGGTGCGCTGTTCGGCGACGCTCGCCGGCTACGCCAGAGCGAGCCGCTGCTCCACGGCGGCGGAGCGATCGAGCTCGTCGCGCTCGACGACGTCATCTGGGCGGGCGCACCCGAGCGCCACGAGGCCGGCTCGCCGAACGTCTTGGGAGTGGTGGCGCTCGCTGCGGCATGCCGTGCATTGCTCGACCTCGGGATGGAAGCCGTTGCCGCGCACGAACGGGCGCTCGCGGCTCGGATGTGGAACGCGTTGCCAAGCGTCCCGGGGCTGCGAAGCCTGACGCTCTGGGGCGATGAGGTCGACCGCGTCGGTGTTGCCACTTTCACCCTCGAAGGCGTCCGGCATCCGCTGCTGGCCGCCATCCTCAGCGCCGAGCACGCGATCGGCGTTCGCCACGGCTGCTTCTGCGCGCACCCGCTCATCACCCGGTTGCTTGGTGTGCCGGACGCCGAGGTCGAGCGGCTTGCAGCCGAACTGCGGGCCGGCCGGCGCCCGGCTCTACCGGGCGCCGTCCGGGCCAGCGTCGGGCTCGGCACGACGCCCGACGACCTCGACCGGCTGATCGACGCTCTGCACGAGATCGCCACCACCGGTTCGAGGTCGCACTACGTGCACGTGGCCGGCCTCGACGAGTATCACCCCGCGCCGTAGCCGACGGTGACGCTAGGCGGTCGCGAGCTCGCGCTCCGCGGCCTTCAAGACCCCGGCGCGGTTCTTGTGGCTGCGCTCGTAGGAGCTCACCGCTTGGGCGCGATCGTCGTCAGCCTCGGAGAGGACGGCCTGCACCTCGGCCGCGGTCAGCTCGTCATAGCCGGGCCACGGCTCGCTGCCGCGGAGGGTCGTGATGCGGCTGAGCACCGTGGAGCGATTCTGGTTCTTGCGCTCGTAGGAGTCGATCTTGGCCAGGTCGATCTGCGAGAGGTCGGCCAGCTTGCGGGCGATCTCCTCCGCCGTGAGCGTGTCGTAGCTCGCGATCGCGAGGTCGGTCTCGGACGCGACGGCGCCCTTGATCTGCCCCTCGGCCTGGGCGACGCCCGGCACCTTGCGCGCCTGGCGCGCGGTGCGCTTCGTCCGTGCGGTGGTGGTGCGCGCCGTATCGATCGCAGCCTCGCCGGCTTCGCGGACGGTGTCGGCAGCGCCTGTCTTCGTCACGTCGAAGGAGGGGTTGCCCTTGACCTCGGCGCGGACGACGGCGTCCGTGAGCTTGGGGATCTCGCGCAGGACGCGCTCGAGCATCTTCTCCTCGTCGGAGCGGATCGACGCGACCAGCTTGGCGGTCTCGTCGTCGCCCACCGCTTCGGCGAGGCGCTCGATCGCCGTGTAGGTCGCGATCTCCAGCGCCTCCGAGGCGTAGGCGTCCTTGGCATTCTTGAGCACCTTCTCCTCGCCGCCGGACCCGCGCAGCAGGTCGAACGGCGTCTTGCCCAGCGCCAGTGCCTGACCGACGACGCTGCCGACGGCGCCTACCGCCGCGGTCAGCGGATTGCCGCCCTGCCCGAGCGCACGGCGGCGCTCGCCGACGCGTCTCGCGTGGTCTTGTGTCTGGCGGAGGTGCTGCTCCAATGCCGTGCGGTAGCTGCCACGGGGCGTCATCGCGATCTGCGACTGCAGAACACGCACCAGTGCGTGCTCGCTGGCCTGGGCCTCGCCCAGGTACTGCACAACCTTCTGCCGAGAAGCGTTCATCCAACGTCCAATCGAAGTCGACGTTCCCCGAGACGACGAAACCGGAGAACAGGATCTGAGACGCAGGCGAGAACGAGGGCCTGGCGCCAAGCCGTCCCGCAGACACTTGCCATCCCCGCGGGAAAGCAAACGGTGCCGGGAGCTTCTGTGTGCTCACGCACACGGATCACTGAGAACGTGCGTGCCGGAACCGGCGCTCGCCGGTCCCGGCACGCTGCTCAGAGGCTCAGGCCCAGCCGAGCGTCCACCAGCCCGACCAGACGCTGGAGATCCCGCTGCCGCCGGCGTTCAGCTTGTCGATGCCGATCTGGCCGGTTCCGGTCTTGTAGGTGAGGACGTGGCCCTTGCCGGCGAGCGTGAAGGGCGAGAACGTCGTCCAGCTCTTGGCCCACGTCGCGGTGTCGAGCGACTGGATGCCCTGGCCGCCGGCCTTGATCTTCGAGAACGCGGCCAGCCCGGTGGTGGACTTGTAGCGCACCAGGTGGACCGCGCCGTTGTGCGTGATCGGGACCAGGTGCGAATAGCCCTTGGCCCACGAGCCGGACCAGACCTCGGTGATCGAGAGGTTGTTACCGCTGCCGGTGATCTTGTCGATCTCCACGGCGCCGGTGCCGCCCTTGTACGCGACGAAGTACTGCGTCCCGCCCTGGACGAACGGCATCAGGTGCGTCCAGCCCTTGCCCCACGAGCCCGACCACAGGTTCGAGGCGCCGTTGCCGGCGGCGTTGATGCGGTCGAGGTTCGCGACGCCGTTGGTCGTCTTGTAGGCGATGTAGTACGACTGGCCGCCGAGCGAGAACGGCATGAAGTTCGTCACACCCTTGGTCCAGGTGCCACCGCCGATCTTGGTCGCGCCGAGGCCGCCGGCGTTGACGCTGTTGAAGGAGACCTCGCCGGTCGCCGACTTGTAGGCGAAGAAATGCGGCTTGCCCGCCACCGTGAACGGCGTGAGGTGGGTCCAGCCCTGGCTCCAGGTGTTGCTCCAGACGCCGGTCGTGCCGGCGCCACCGGCGTTCAGGCGATCGATCGCGACCGCACCCGTGCCGGGCTTGTACTCGAGCTGGTAGCGCTTGCCGTCCAGGTGGTCGAACTGCATGAACGAGTTCATCGGGCAGTTCAGGCTCGTCAGCTTCTCGCCGTTGCCCCACGTGTTCCACGACGCCTTGTTGCCTGCGTGTGTGTTGATGAGGCTGCCGTTGAACGCGATCCGCACGGCCTTGCCGTCGGCCATCTGCGTGTAGTGCAGGTGGAACTGCTCGGTGCCGGTGTTGCCGACGCGACCGATCTGCTCGCCCTGCGCAACGGCCTGGCCCTTGGTCAGCGGCGGCAGCTGCTCGAGGTGGAGGTAGTGGGTGACCCAGCCGTCGCCGTGGTCGAGATAGACGCGGTTGCCGCCCGCGTCGTCCGTGAAGACCTTGAGCACCTTGCCGGCGGCCGTCGCGAGCACCGGCTCGCCCTGGCTCATGTTGGCGTCGGCCGTGGTCCACTCACCGAGGTCGATGCTGTCCTGGTCGGGCCAGTGGCCTTTGTAGGTGGACGCCTCCCAGGTCTGACCGCAGGCAACGGGCATCTGGAACATGGGGCGCGGGCCGGCGGCCTGCGCGGCCGAGGAGGTGACCAGCGCGGGGACGGCCACGAGAGCGAGGGCGATCGCCCATCGGTGCGTTCGGGCCAGGAGCGTGGGGGAGGGCACAGGCGGTTCCTTCCGGGTCGAAATCGCGCAGGAGCGCGCGCGTACGTCTGTGCAACCGGGCAGCCGGCAGGAACTTACGGCGGCTCTGAAAATTCATTTCGCAGACAGATCGTTATATCGCTATAATCGTTATATGGCTATCACGATCACACCAGCGGCGACAGCGGACCAAGCGGTCCGCACTCGGCCGCGGCTCGTGCTCGCGATCTGCTGTATGAGCCTGCTGATCGTGGGGATGGACGTGACGATCGTGAACGTCGCGCTGCCGTCCATCCGGAGCGACCTCAGCGCGTCGGTCTCGGCGCTGCAGTGGACGACCGCCGCCTACACCGTGGTGCTCGCGAGCCTGCTGATGCTGGGCGGGTCGATCGCGGATCGCGTCGGCCGCGCCCGTGTATTCAAGTTCGGCCTCGTCATGTTCACGGCCGCGTCCCTGGCCTGCAGCCTCGCTCCGAGCACCGGCTGGCTGATCGCCTTCCGCGTGGTTCAGGGTGCCGCCGGCGCGATGCTCAACCCGGTGGCGATGGCGATCATCCGCAACACGTTCGAGGATCCGCGCGAGCGGGCGCAGGCGATCGGGATCTGGGGCGGCGTCGTGGGCATCAGCATGGCGCTGGGACCGGTCCTCGGCGGCGTGCTCGTCGGGCTGAGCTGGCGCGCCGTGTTCCTGGTCAACATCCCGATCGGCTTGGCGGCGATCGCGCTCACGGCGCGCTTCGTGCCGGAGTCCCGCGCGCCTCGCCCGCGTCGTCCCGATCCGGTTGGCCAAGGGCTGGTCATCGTCATGCTGGCGAGCCTGACCTCGGCGATCATCGAGGGCCCGAGCCTGGGGTGGAGCTCGCCATTGATCGTTGCCCTCGCCGTCACCGCGGGCGTCTCGCTCGTGACGCTGGTGCGCTACGAGCTGCGCAGGGTCGACCCGCTGATCGAGCCGCGCTTCTTCGCAAGCCGGCCGTTCGCAGCGGCGACGGTGATCGCGGTCGCGGCGTTCACGGCGTTCGGCGGGTTCCTCTTCCTCAACACGCTCTACCTGCAAGAAGTCCGCGGCCTCTCGCCGTTGAGCGCCGGCCTGTGCGTGCTGCCGCTCGCGGCCATGACCGTGTTGGTCAGCCCGATATCCGGCCGCGTCGTCGGGGCGCGCGGGGTCCGCGGCCCGCTGGTCATCGGCGGTCTCGGACTCGGCGCGGGGAGCCTGATGCTCGTGTCGTTGAGCGCCGACACCCCGCTGTGGTGGTTGCTGGTCGCCTACGCCGTGTTCGGGCTAGGGTTCGGCGCCTTGAATCCGCCGATCACGAACGCCGCGGTCTCAGGCATGCCGGCAAGCCAGGCCGGCGTGGCCGCCGCCGTCGCCACGACGAGCCGGCAGGTCGGCCTGACGCTCGGCGTCGCGGTGCTCGGCGCGGTTGCCTTCGCGGGGGTGGGCAGCTCGCTCGACGACGACCTCGCTGCGGCCAGTCACCCCGCGTGGTGGCTGATCGCCGCCATGGGGGCCGCGATCGTGGCGCTCGGCATCGCCGCAAGCACCCCGGCGGCCGAGGCCAGCGCCGAGCGGACCGCGGCGCGGCTGCGCGAGGCCTGATGGGCGGCGCGGACCCGGACCTCGCGCGTCGCGCCTGGCGCGCGATGTCCGCGATCGCGACCGATCACGACCGCAAGCTCGCGGTGTCGGACGCGCTCGATCTCAGCTGGACGCGTGTGCTCGCGCTGCGACGGCTGGCCGCGCAGCCACTCACGCTGCGCGGGCTTGCCGAACGCCTCGCGGCCGACCCGCCGTACGTGACGCTGATGGTCGACGACCTTGAGAAGCGCGGCCTGGTGCATCGGATGCCCCATCCCGAGGACCGGCGGGCGAAGCTCGTGGAGCTGACCGCGAACGGTCGCGCCGCCGCCGCGCGCGCCGAGGCGATCCTCGATGAGCCGCCCGCCGGGATGAGCGACGTACCCGTCGAGGACCTCGCGGCCATGCTGCGCGTGCTCGAGCGCCTGGCCGACTAGGCCAGCGGGATCTCCGCCTTGATGCGGGTGCCGCCTCCAGGCGGGCTGTCGACGTCCAAATGGCCGTTCAGCGCCTCTACGCGAGCCGCGAGCCCGCGTAGCCCCGATCCGCTCGCCGGATCGGCGCCGCCGACGCCGTCGTCGGAGACGATCGCGGTTGCGACGCCGTTCGAGCGCGCGATGCTGACGCTGGCGCTCGACGCGTGCGCGTACTTGGCCACGTTCGTGATCGACTCGGCGACGACGTAGTACATCGCCGCCTCGACCGACGGAGACAGCGGCTCGTCGGGCAGCGCGATGACCTCGATCGGGACCGGCGCGCGTGCTGCGAGGGCATCCAACGCGGCGCGGAGGCCGCGCTCCGTGAGGACGACGGGGTGGATGCCGCGAGCCAGTTCACGCAGCTCGGTCAGCCCGTGGGCGAGATCGGCCTGGGCGGTCTTCAGCAGTTCCCGGGCTCCCTGCGGATCGCTCTCCAGCCGCGCGCTCACCATGCTCAGCTCGAGGGCGACCGAGACGAGGCGCTGTTGAGCGCCATCGTGGAGGTTGCGCTCCAGCCGCTGCCGCTCGGCGTCGCCGACCTCCAGGAGCCGCGCGCGCGACGCGGCCAGCTTCCCGTACGCGTCGGCGTTGGCCAGCGCCTGCGCGACGAGGTCGGCGAAATCGCGCAGCTGCTGCTCGATGCCCTTGGGAAGCGGGTCGTCCGAGGTGGTCGCGGCGGCCAGCACGCCCCATATCCGTCCGCCGACGGTGACCGGCGCGGCGACCGCCGCGCGGTAGCCGGCGCGGTGCAGGGTCGCGGCGAGCGTCCCGGTCGCCTCGTCGTAGCGCACGCGCGCTGCGGTGCCGGTGCGGACGACGCGGGCGACGACCGTGTCACCGTCGACGTCCAGCGTCGCGCCGATCGGGAATCGCGGCGGCCCGTCCGCGCTCCACGCGCCGACGACCGTGGCGGTCCGGATGCCGTCGAACTGCATCACGTTCGCAGCGGGCAGTCCGAGCAGCCGTCCGACCTCCTCGGTCACCCGCTCGAACACGCGGCTCGGTGACGCGTCGCTGGCCACGAGCGTGGCGACCTTGCGCAGCGCCGCCTGCTCGCCGGCGAGCGCGCGCTGCGCCGCCTCCGTCGCCGCCAGCGCCCGCGCCGCGCGGGTGCGCTCGGCGGTCACCGCCGCGAGGAGCAGTGACGTGACCGCCGAGGTGGCGATGAAGAGCTGCGTCGCGAGCAGGCTGTCGGTGAGTGAGCCGCGTACGAACGGCCCGGTGTTCTGCGCGGTCTTCCAGACGGTGAACGAGCAGACGACGAGGATCGCCGCCGCTGCCCCGCGGGGCCCGAAGCGCAGCGCCGCCCACAGCAGTGCCGGGAACACGACGTAGGGAACGTCGCGCTGGGCCGGCAGCTCCACGAGCACCAACAGGACGACGAGCAGGACGGCGCCCTCGACGAGATCCCGCCGGCGGATGCCGCGCGCGCCGAAAACCGACCATGTCAGGATCGCCGGCGCGACGACGAGCACGCCGGCCGCGTCGCTCAGGGTCCACGTCCGGAACACGCCGCCGAGCTCGTCCGTCGTGATCACGCCGCCGAGCGCCAGCGCGGTCGGGCCGAAGGCGGCGCTGACAACCGCCGCGACCAGCGCGCAGACGATGAAGGCGAGCACGTCGGACGTGCGATCGAGCCCCCGACGCCCCTTGGTCAGGTGCAGCAGCAGCTGCGCGGCCACGATCAGCGACACCGTGTTTCCGACCGTCTGGGCGAGCACGGTGCCCAGTGGTTGTGAGAAGTCGGCGAGGAAGAGGTCGCCGATCACGATGCCAGGCACGGCGCGCGGGCCGTACAGGACCAGGATGGCCAGACCGAGCCCGGCGGGCGGCCACACCGCCGCGACGGCGCCGTTGAGATACGCCAGCTCCAGCCCCGCCCGCCCGGCGAGGTAGTAGGCGAGCGCGATCAGCCCGGTCGAGATGACGTAGAGCGCGCTACGCCCGTACGGCGTCCGTCGCAGTGCCGCGATTCTTGGGCGGACGAAGCCGCCGCTGTGGCTCGCACCGGTGGTCAGCGAAGCGCTCATGGCCTCGCGGCGAGTCTATTCGCGTCAGCCCTCGCGGTTGGCGGCCTCGGACAGTCGTGGCGCGTGGTGCTCGAAGAACACACGCGCGACGAGCTCGCCGCGCGTGCGCACGCCGACCTTCTTGAAGATCGACTTCAGGTGGTCCTGGACCGTCCACGGCGAGACGTGCAGGCGCCCGGCGATGGCCCGGGTCGAGAGGCCGAGAGCCACGAGTTGCGTGACCGCGCGCTCTCGCTTTGTGAGCTCGTACGCGTCCGCGATCGACGGCAGACCCGCCCCGCCGTGATCGTTGTGGCGATCGCGGCGCGTTCTCACGTGGGCTTCTCGTAGACGGCGAGGTCGCACTCGGTGGCGAGCAGCGGCGCGAGGTGCGGATACGCGGCTTCGATGCTGCTGTTGCGGATCGGCCGATACCCGATCCGGCCGTACCACGCCTTCAGGAACTCCTTCTGCGGATGCTGCCACTCGCGCGGGAGGAGCAGCTCGAGCTGCATCGCTCGTCGTCCGCGCTCATGGCTGCGCTGCTCGGCGAAGGCGACCAGCGCGCGGCCGACGCCGGTGCCGCGGTGCCCGGGGTCCGCGACCAGCATCCCGAACTCGCCTGCGTCATCTTCGACGTCATGAACGCGGATGCTGCCGACGATCCGGCCGTCCACGGTGGCGACCGCGATCTGTCCGGCGCGGATCAGCTCGGCGAGCTCGGACGTCGTCGTTCGTGTGGCCCCGTCGCGCCAGAGCCCGCGCTCGGCGACCTCGTACACGTCGTTGATGAGGCTGGTCAGATGATCGACGAGACGGGCATCGTCGCCGGCCGCCGGTTCCAACAGGCGTACGGCGATCGTCCCCTGCGTGCCCATGGCTCAAGGGTGACGCCGGAACTGAGCGTTGCAATAGATAGTTCTCACCGCAGCAATCGTGCTTTACGATCGTTGGCGTGGAGCTGCGGCAACTGCGAAGCGTGGAGGCGGTGGCCCGCCACTGCCACTTCACGCGCGCGGCCGAGGAGCTCCACCTCGCCCAGTCGGCGCTCTCGCATCAGATCCAACGGCTCGAACAGGAGCTCGGCACGCCGCTGTTCGAGCGCACCAGCCGCCGCGTGCGCCCGACCGAGGCGGGACAGGCGATCGCCATCCGCGCCCGCCGTGTCCTCGCGGAGGTCGAAGCCGCGCGCGCGGAGGTCGAGGAGCTTCGCGGCGTGCTGCGCGGACGGGTCTGGATCGGAGCGCTCCTGCCCGCAGGCGGGCTCGACGTGCCCGGGCTGCTCGCCCGCTTCAGCCAAGCCCACCCCGGGATCGAGGTCGGCCTTCGCGAGGGCATTGCCGCCGACATGCTCAGCTTGCTCGCCGCCGACGACCTCGACGCCGCGTTCTGCCTGCTCGCCGGCGAGCTCCCCGACGAGTTCAGCGTCGAGCGACTGAGCGACGAGGAGGTCGTCGCCGCGTTCGCCCCCGATCGCGCCCCGCCGGGTCCACACGTCGACGTCGCCGACCTCGCTCGGCACCGGATCGTCGCGCCGCGCCGCGGTTCGGCCATGACCTCGGTCGTCGCCCAGCGGTTCGCCGAGGCCGGCGAGCCGTTCCGCCTCGCGCTCGAGAGCGGCGATCCGTTCCTCCTGGGCGCGCTCGCCGCTCGCGGCTTCGCCACCGCGATCCTCCCGCGGTCGCTCACCGCGCTCGAAGGACCCGCGCTTGAGGTGCGCAGCCTGCACCCGCCCGTTCACCTGCCGGTGGCGCTCGTCTGGCGCGGCGAGCGCAACCTCTCACCTGCCGCCCGCACGTTCGTCGAATTCGTCCGCGGCGAGATGTAACTCGCCACGTAGACGCGTCGGAGGTTAGGATTCCGCCATGGCGAGGCCGCATCCTGACGGTTTAGATCGAACGGCGCGGCGAGAATGACGGCGATCGTGTTCGCGAGCTGCTGCTCGCTGGCTTGGGGTTTGGCCGACTTCCTGGCCGGGGTGGAGGCCCGCCGGCGACCGCTGACGACCGTCCTCGCGGTGAGCCAGGCGGCGGCCCTCAGCGCGGCCCTCGTGCTGGCGCTGGCCACCGCGGAGGCGCTGCCGCCACCGGCCACGCTCCTCCGCGGGCTGTTCGCCGGCGTGCTGCTCATCATCGCGATCGCGTCGTTCTACCGGTCGCTGGCCGAGGGGATGATGGGCGTCGTCGCTCCGATCATGGCGACGAGTGCGGGCATCCCAGTGCTCGTCGGCCTTGCCGGCGGCGATCGCGTGAGCGAACTGCAGGTCGCCGGCATCGTGCTGTGCGCGATCGGCGTGGTGCTCGCGACCCGGCAGGCGCCTGCCGTGGACGAGCAGGACCGCACCCGGACGGGCGGAGTGGGCTTCGCGTTCCTGGGGATGCTCACGTTCGGCTCGTTCCTGGTGCTCTTCGACGACGCATCCGGCGAGGCGCTGCTCTGGAGCGTCGTCAGCACGCGCATGATCGCCGTGGCGGCGGTGGCCGTTGTCATCGTCGCGACGGCCAGCGTGCCGCGCGTCTCGCGGGCGGAGGTGCCGGGGATCGCCGTCATCGGGCTGCTCGACATCCTCGGCCTGATCCTGTTCGCGCTGGCCACGGACAGCGGCCTACTGAGCGTCGTCGCAGTGCTGGCGTCGATGTTCCCGGCCGTGACGGTCCTGCTCGCGCGAATGTTTCTCGACGAGCGCCTCGCCCGCGTGCAGCAGATCGGCATCGTGGCGGCGCTGGGCGGAGTCGCGGCGCTCGCGGTCGCATGAAGCGTGTCCTACAGTCCGGAGCGATGGCACGATCGCAGCCCCCCGCGCGCGTGGACGGGGACGACGGCGAGTCCTTCTTCGACAAGACGGACCGGAGCATCATCGGCTGCTTGCGGGAGGACGGGCGCATGTCCCACGCCGACATCGCACGCCGGCTCGGCGCGGCGGAGGCGACTGTCCGGCGGCGGCTTCAGCGCATGCAGACGAGCGGCATGCTGCGCGTGGTACCGGTCGTGGACCCCGACTCCGTTGGCATGCAAACGAGTCTGTTCCTCGGGGTCAAGGTCGAGGCCGGGAGTTGGGAGGCCGTCGCCAAGGCAGTCGCCGCGCTGCCCGAGGTGCGCTACGTGGCCGTCACGACAGGGTCGTTCGACCTGCTCGTCGAGGCGTTCGTGGCGCATCGCGAGCATCTCGCCGAGTTCGTGCTCGACGCGATCGGGGGTGTTCCGGGCGTCGTGTCGACGGAGACGATGACGGTCCTCCGTGTCGCAAAGTTCGTCTACGAATGGGAAGTGCCGGAGATCCCGCCACGCGACGGGCCGTGAGTGACTGAAAGCGCTCCTTGACGCGCTTTGCGTGGCGCTTTACCCTCACGCACGACAGAATCGTTGCGGTTACCGACGACCGCCCACTCCGAGGAGAGACGATGAGGAAGACTGCGCCGACGACCGACGAGATCGGGCGGGCGCTCCGGCGCGCGTGGTTCCCCGTCGCCCGCTCCGTCGACATCGATCGGCCGCAGCCGGCCACCCTCCTCGGCGAGCGGCTCGTCGTGTTCCGCACCGCCGGCGGGCAGGCCTCCGTCACCGCGCGCCGCTGCGTCCATCGCGGTGGCGACCTCGCGTTGGGCGAGGTCGTCGGCGAGGCGATCGAGTGCCCCTACCACGGCTGGCGATACGACGGCGGGACCGGGATCTGCACGCTCGTGCCCTCGCTGGGCGAGGGCGCGCGCATCCCGCCGAACGCGGCCATCGCCCGCTACCCGGTGCAGGAGAAGTACGGCCTGGTGTGGACCTGCGTCGGCGATCCGGTCGTCGGGCTTCCCGACCTGCCCGAGATCGATGAGCTGAAGATGAGCTTTCTGGCCGGCGAGGCCGTCGAGACCCCGGCCGGCCTGCTCGCGTCGATGGAGAACTTCCGGGACGTCGCGCACTTCCCGTTCGTCCACCGGCAGTCGATGGGCGAGGTCCCGCACGAGGTCGAGCGCCTCGAGGTGCGCTCGGAGGGCTTCGATACCTGGCTGACCCGCGAGTACTCCGCGTCGGCCGGCGCGGCCGGCGTCTACCGCGACCAGGACGGACTCGGCTTCACCTACCACGCGGTCGTACCGAGCCTCGCCTCGGCGCGTCTCGACTACGGGCCGGCCGGGCAGCGGATCGTGCTGGAGTGCTTCCAGCCCGAGGGCCCGACGGGATGCCGCATCTTCCTCGTCTCAGGGACCGCGGCCGACTACACGGCCTCGTCGGCGGAGGATGCTCTCGCGGCCGAGCTCGGCGTCCTGCATGAGGACAAGCCGATCCTCGACGCGCTGATGCCGCTCGAGGTGCCGCTCCACGGCGAGGAGCTGGAGGTCTCCGTCCACGCGGACCGCTACACGCTCACGACGCGGCGCTCGTTCCTGTCGTTCGTGCGACACGCGCTCGAAGGCCCCGAGGGCGATGGTGCCGAGGGCGATCGGATGGCGATCACGGCGTGAGCCCGACCGGCGGCTCGCAGGTCGTCGCGGTGACGGGGGCGGCCTCGGGCATCGGCTTGGCCGTCGCGCGCAGGTTCGCGCTCGCGGGTGACCGGCTGGCGCTCGGTTACTGGGGGGACCGCGGCGAGCTCGACGCCGTCGCCGGTGCCCATCCCGACGGCCCCGGCGCGGTGCAGATCCGTGAGGTCGACGTGCGCGACCGCGCGCAGACGGCCGCGTTCGTGGCGTCCGCGGAAGCCGCGTTCGATCGCGTCGATGTGCTGGTGACGTGCGCCGGCGTGCACCGCTGGGGGCCGAGCGAGTCGTTCGACTGGGCGGAGTGGGACGACGTCCTCGCCGTCAACCTCGGCGGCACGTTCGCCTGCATCCGCGCCGCGCTGCCCGGCATGGTCGAGCGCGGGGCGGGCCGGGTCGTCACGATCGCCTCCGAGCTGGGGCTCGCCGGCATGGCGGAGAACGCGGCCTACTGCGCCTCCAAGGGCGGTGTGATCGCGCTCACCAAGGCGCTCGCGCGCGAGTACGCCGCCGCGGGCGTGCTCATCAACTGCGTCGCACCGGGGCCTGTCGTGACGGCGATGCTGACCGCGGCGCCGGAGTACACGGACGGCAGCGGCCTCGCGGGTCTGCCGATCGGCCGCTACGGAGAACCGGACGAGATCGCACGGGTCATCGAGGCGCTCGCGGGCGATGCGGGCAGCTTCTTCGTCGGCCAGGTCGTGAGCCCGAACGGGGGCGCAGTGATCTGAGCGGCGGGGTCTGAATCGAACCGAGGAGAGGGGATTCTGATGGAAGGACACACGAAGGCGGCAGTGCCGAAGGACGACTCGCTGACGCTGAAGCGGGAGTTCTCGTTGTGGTCGACGTTCGCGCTCGCGTTCGCGTTCATCTCGCCGATCGTCGCGCTGTACGCGATCTTCGCGTTCGCGTTCGCCGCAGGCGGGCCTGCGATGTGGTGGGGCTTTTGGATCGTCCTGGCCGGCCAGTTGCTGGTGGCGCTCGTCTTCGCGGAGCTGGCGTCGAAGTGGCCGTTCGAGGGCAGCGTCTACCAGTGGGCGCGACGCCTGCGGAACGAGACCTACGGCTGGTTCACCGGATGGGCGTACATGTGGACGCTCGCGATCGCGATGGCTGCGGTCGCGTATGGCGCGGCGGGGTTCTTCCCGATCGTCCTCGACATCGACCCGTTCACGCCCGGCACGCAGCTGGTGGTCGCCATCGCCCTGATCGCGTTCGTGACGGTGGTCAACACGGCGGGCCGCAGGTGGATGAAGATCTTCGTCGCCGCGAGCATCTGCGCCGAGGTCATCGGCAGCCTGGGCATCGGCACGGTCCTGCTGTTCTTCCACCACGAGAACCCGGTCTCCTCGCTGTTCAGCAGCGAGGGCGCGGCCTACGGCTCCGGGCCATACGTCTGGAGCGGGATGCTCGCCGCCATGGCGTTCATCGGCTGGGCGTTCGTGGGCTTCGAGAGCGCCGCGGCGATCTCCGAGGAGGTCGAGGAGCCGCGTCGCGACGTGCCGAGGGCGATCATTCTCTCCCTCGTCATCGTCGCTGCGGTGGTGATGTACTCCGCGCTCGCCTTGATCCTCGCGATCCCGGACTTCGACGCCGTCATCTCCGGCGAGGTTGCCGATCCGGTCGCCGCGACGATCGCCGCGCAGCTGGGCGACGGGATCACCCGGCCGCTGTTCGCGCTGTTCATCATCGGCTTCACCGCCGCGCTGATCGCCCTGCAGGCGGGCTGCTCGCGGGTGATGTGGTCGTTCGCGCGCGATGGCGTGCTTCCCGCCTCCGGCTTCTTGCGCCGCCTCTCCAAGCACGACCGCCTGCCGATCAACGCCATCGTGGTCGCGGGCCTCATCGCCGCCGCGGTCATGCTGTCGACGCAGTCGCAGGACCTGTACTTGACGCTGGTCAACTTCACGACGGGCGGCTTCTACATCGGCTTCGGCCTGCCGGTCTTCGCGGCGCTGGCGGCCCGCATGAGCGGGCGCTTCGAGGCCGGGCCCTGGAACCTCGGGCGGTGGGGATATCCGGTCACCGTCGGTGCGGCGGTCTGGGTCGCCTTCGAGCTGATCAACATCGCCTGGCCGCGGGCCACCGACCTCCCCTGGTATCAGGAGTACGGCGTGATCGTGATGATCGTCGTCATCGGAGCGCTCGGGGTGCTGGCGTACTTGCCCGCACGATCGCGCATCGTCGCCGAGGAGAGCCGCCTGCGCGCTCGCGAGGGGGAGCAGCGCGACCCCGAGACGCCCGTGGCGGTCGGGTAGCGCCGTGAGTCCGCCGACCGGTCTGATGGAGGAGATGACGTGGCCGGAGGTCAAGGCCGCCGCCGATGCGGGCCTGCCGGTCGTGCTTCCCGTGGGCAGCACCGAGCAGCACGGTCCGCACCTGCCGCTGAACACGGACTGCGTCCTCCCGGTCGGGATCGCGCTGCGCGCCGCCCGCGAGCTGCCGCTGGTGGTCGCGCCGGCGATCCGCTTCGGCGCCCGGTCACGACCCCTGACGGGCGGCGGCGAAGGGTTCCCGGGGACCGTCTCGCTGAGCGTGACGACGCTTGTCGCCACGCTCGGGGACGTCCTCGACGGCCTGGCCCGTAGCGGCTTCACCCGGATCTGCGTGCTGAACTTCCACTACGAGAACGCCGGCGTCTTGTGGGAGGCCACCGACATCGCAGCGCGCCGGCACCCGGACGTGCGTTTCGTCGTCCTCGAGAGCGCGCTTCCGGAGCTCACCAGCGAGGAGACGGAGGAGATCTTCCACGGCGACTTCCAGGGCTGGGACGTCGAGCACGCCTCGATGGCGGAGACGTCGATGATGCTCGTATTCGAGCCGCGCCTGGTCCGTCGCGACCTGATCGCGGATGACCAGGCGGCGCGCCGGCCGGCCTGGGAGGTGATCCCGCCGCGGGCGGACACGATCCCCGAGAGCGGCGTCTTCTGGCGGCCCAGCACGAGCAGCGAGGAGGCGGGCGAGCGTCTCGTGGAGATCTGCGTCCGCCAGCTCGTCGACGCGATCCGCACCGAGCTCACGTGAGCCACGAGGCGTGCGCCGTGGTCACGGGAGCCGCGTCCGGCATCGGCCGGGCGTGCGCGGCGCACCTGCGCACGGCCGGTGTTCTCGTCGCCGGGCTCGACCTGCAGGCATGCGACGGGGTCGACGCCGGGTTCGCGGTCGACGTCGCGGACGCCGACGCCGTCGACGCCGCGCTGGACGCGGCCGAGCGCGCGCTCGGCCCGGTCGCCTACGCGGTGACGGCGGCGGGCTACTACGAGCAGCGGCCGCTCGGGAGCATCGGCGCCGATGCCTGGCGGCGGATGCTCGGCGTCGTCCTGGACGGGACGGCCAACGTGGCCCGCGGCGCGTTCGCGCGGATGCGGGCACGCGGCGCGGGGGAGATCTGCACGATCGGCTCCGAGCTGGCGCTGTGCGGGGACCCCGACGCGGCCCACTACGCCGCCGCGAAGGGTGCCGTCCACGCGTTCACGAAGAGCCTCGCGCTCGAGGCCGCTCCGACCGGGGTGCGGGTCAACTGCGTCGCGCCGGGGCCGACGGACACTCCGCTGATGACCGCGGAGATGCGCGATCCCGCCTACGTCTCGAGCCTCGTGCTCGGCCGGCTTGTCGACCCGGCGGAGGTCGCGGCGACCGTGAGCTTCGTGCTGCTGGGTCGCCACAACCTGATCGGCCAAGTCATCTCGCCGAACGCCGGAGCCGTCGTATGAGCGTCGCCCTCGTCACGGGAGCGGGCGGTGCGATCGGCGCGGCCGTCAGCGCGCGGCTCGTGGCAGATGGGCTCTCGGTCGCGGTCAACGACGTCGACGCGGCGGCCGCCGGCCGCACCGCGGAGCAGACGGGTGGCACGGCGTTCCCGTTCGACGTCGCGGACTGGCACGGGGCCGCCGCCGCCGTCGGCTCGATCGAGCGCGAGCTCGGCCCGGTCGACGTGCTCGTGGCCAACCACGCCCACATGACGATGGCGCCCGCCGTCGAGCAACGGGCGGAGGACTGGAAGAGGACGCTCGAGGTCAACCTGCTGGGCACCGCCGGGCTCGTGGAGCTCCTCGGGCCGCGCATGCGGGCACGCGGCTTCGGGAGGATCGTCGTCGTGGCCTCGGAGTGGGGCGTGATCGGCTGGGCGAACGCGACGGCGTACGCGGCTTCGAAGGGCGGGCTGATCTCGCTCGTCAAGAGCGCGGCCCGCGCGCTCGGGCCGTACGGCGTGGCGGTCAACGCCGTCGCCCCCGGCGTCGTCGACACGGCGCAGCTCGAGGTCGACGCGCGCGACGCCGGTGTCAGCCGCGAGGAGATCGTCCGCCGCTACGGCGCTGAAATCCCGCTCGGACGCGTCGGCGAGCCGGCGGAGATCGCCGCCGTCGTCGCCTTCCTCTGCGGCCCGGAAGCGATCGCGCTGGTCGGCCAGGTGCTGCAGCCCAACGGCGGGACGACGCGGGCCGGCGTGTGACTCGGCGCCGGGTCAGTGGGGGAGGGTGAAGCGAAACGCGCTGCCGCCGCCTGCGGCGGCGTCGGCCCAGATCCGCCCGCCGTGCGCCTCGACGATGCGGCGGCAGACGGCCAGGCCGATCCCCGCGCCGTCCGTCTCGTCGCTGTCGCGCGTGAACATCTCGAAGATCCGGCTCGCCTTGCTGGGGTCGACGCCGAGTCCGTTGTCGCGCACCGTCACGACCCATTCCTGGCTGTCGCGAACGGCCGTGCACTCGACCCGCAGCGGCGCCTCGCCGCGGTACTTCACGGCGTTCCCGAGCAGGTTCTGCAGCACCCGCCGCAGCTGCCGCGGGTCGCCCTCGACTTCGGGCAGCTCGCCGACTTCGAGCGTCGCCCCGGCGCTCTCCAACGCCGGCCGGAGGTCGTCGGCGACCTCGGCCATCAGCCGGCTCAGCGCGACCGGCTCGGTGCTCAGCTCACCCGCTCGCGCGTAGACCAGCACGCCTTCGATGAGGTCGCGTGCGCGATCGGTGCTCATCCGGAGCTGGCGCAACACGTCGGCCGGCGGCGGCTGTTCGGCACGCCGTTCGAGCAGCCCGACGAGCAGCGCGATGCCGGCGATCGGCTCGTTCAAGTCGTGCGCCACGACGTCGGCGAAGCTGCGCAGCTCGGTCTCCATGCGCCGCTGCGCCGTCACGTCGGTCAGGAAGTTGACCAGCCCGTCTCCGAGCTTGGCCGAGCGCTCCACGAAGGTGCCGAGCATGTAGCCGTCGCCGAACGGCGTGTCGTACGTGACCTCGTGGACCCACGGCTCGCCCGACTCGCACACCCGCACGTACGCGTCGAAGGCATGACTGTCTCGCATCCGCGGCAGCGCCTCCAGCAGCGTGTAGCGATCCATCGACCTGGCCGGCAGCCGGAAGGCGCGCAGGATCGAGGGATTGCCGTAGCCGAACGTGAAGTCGACGATCCGCCCGTCGGCGTCCCGGACCGCCCACAAGACGCCCACTGCCTCGGGGAAGCCGTGAAACAGCGCACGAAAGCCCTCCGCGCCCGGCGCTCCGAGTAGGGCGACGAGCTTGGGGTCCTCTCCCCAAGTCTCCGGCTCGACGGCAGCGTCCACGGCCCGCAGGATACGGCCGCCGCAGAGCTCGCCGTGGCGCCGTCAGGCCGAGCGGCCGCGCGGGTTCAACAGGATTGCGGCGAGCGTCTCGGTGAGCCAGCCGGCGTAGCGATCCGGCGACAGCCCTGCGCCCTCGGTCATCCGCAGGAAGGTGCTCTCGCTCGCGATCGCGTACAGGCTGTCGGCCGACTCGTGCGCGCCGGCGCGCAACAGGCCGGCATCGTCCAGGCGATCGGCGATCACCCGGAACGCCGCGCGCAGGTTGCCGTGCGCGCGCTCGCGCAGGGGGCGGAGCTCGGCGTCCATCAGGCTCGCGCTCTCCCCGAGCGCGATGAGCCTCCCGGCGCGGGCCATGAGCACGGCGTTGGATGCCGCGAGGCGCGGCAGGATCTCCTCCGGTGGCGCCGCGGCGATGGCGTCGAGGCCCTCTGACGGGTTGTCGCGCGTGGCGCGAACGATCACGGCGTCGAGGAGCGCCGCCTTGTTCGGGAACGTGAGGTAGATCGTCGCCTCCGCCACGCCTGCCGTCTTCGCGACGGCGCGGATGCTGGTGCGCGCGTAGCCGTCGCGGACGAACAGCTCCTCGGCGGCGATGCAGATGCGCTCGCGCGTCGTCGCCGCGGCTGCTCGCCGCGAAGAGACGTCGTACTTGCGCTTGACAGGACGCTCGGACATTCCCTAGAGTGACACTCTAATGAATATCACGGCGGAACAGTCGAAGCTGGACCATCACGTCGATCTCACCGACGACTGGACGCTGTGGCGCGACTTCGCCGTGCGCAGTTCGGGATTTCCGGTGGAAGGGCTCGAGGCATTCGGGGCCGACGAGGACGCGCGGCTCGCGGCGGTGGCGCGCGATCCGGCCTTTCGCGAGGCGGTGGCGTGGCAGAGTCGTGAGTCACTCGCCCGCGCCGTCGACAAGCTCGCCGCCGGCGCGTCCGGCAGTCCCTCGCGCCGACGCCGCTGGACGGACGTGGTCGGGAGCTACTGGCAGCGGTACTGCTCCAAGAACGACACGATCGGGTTCTTCGGGCCGCTGGCGTGGGGCTCGTTCGCGGAGGAGGGCGAGGGGCTCGCCGTGCGCTCCGGTGCCCTGGAGAGTGAGCGCGTCGTGCACTTCGAGACGTGGGCGGTGGAGGCGGTGGCCGCGGTGGCCGGCGTCACCGTGCCGCTGCCGATGGCCCCGTTTCCTGAGCGCGCGCTGCGCCCGCTGCTCACCGACACGTCGGGGCTCGACCGCGTGGAGGTCGCGCGTGACGCGGTGGCCGTCGCTCGGCGCGATGACGTTGCCGCCGCGCTCGACCATCTCGACCGCGTGTTCGAGGAGGTCACCGGGCGGCCGGCGGCGCGCGCCGAGGGCGACAGCGGCGGCGGGCGCACGATCGCCTACCTCGACTGCCTGCGCGACCTCGACGTGACGCTCGGTCCTGCGGTGCTCGACGAGCTGCGTTCGTCGCTGCCGGTGCTGCTCTACGCGTCACGCTGGTGGTGCGGTCGCGTGTTCGACCGCGGCACCGAGTTGCTGGATCGCATCGCCCACGGGCGCTCGGGGCCGCTCGCGCCGCTGCTCGGCGAACTGATGGGCGCGGGCTTTGGACTGTGGAACCAGATGGGTGAGGAACAGCGCATCCTGCAGGGCCGCTGGGCATCGGTCGTCGCCGGCGAGATCACGGCGGCCGACGCCTTCGCCGATTGGACGCCGGCGTGGCACGGCTCGAGCTACCACTCCGCCGACCTGCAGATCGCCGCGGCGAGCTCCGACGCGGTGGCGCGCGGCGACTTCCTCGTCGTGCTCGGCGACTTCCATGGCGGCGACAACCCTCTCGGCCAGGGCGTGTTCGGACTGCGACACCCCGACCCCGCCGCCATGATGCGTCGCATCGCCGCGGAAGCCGGGCCGGGCGTGCACCTCTCACCGCCGCGCCGCGGCGTGGTCGAGATGACCGCGCGCAACTGGCCGCTGTATCCGGAGGGCGACGTCGTGGTGATGAGCGGCGATGAGCCGGCGCCCGCCGGGACCAGACGCGTCGCGCTCGAGGACGTCGTCGTCAGCGACGGGCACGTGTCAGACCGCGCGGGCAGCTTCCGCCTGCCGCTCGCGCAGTTCCTCTACCTCCCGATCTTCGTCGCCTCGCTGCGCAGCTTCGATCCCGTCGGCGAGCGTGAGGGACGCGCGCAGATCGGCCGGCTGGTGGTGCGGCGCGCGAGCTGGTCGGCACGCGCCGCCGAGCTTCCGGCCGCGCCCGACGACCTCGCTGCCTGGGCGCGCGACCGCGGCCTCCCGCGCCGCGTCTTCGTCCGCTCGCCGCTCGAGCGCAAGCCCAAGTACGTCGACTTCGAGAGCGCCTCACTGCTCCGGACGCTCGTTCGCTTCATCGCGCCCGCCCGCGAGCGCGCACCGGGCGCGCCGATCGAGTTCACCGAGATGCTTCCCGGCCCGGATGACTGCTGGCTCGAGAGCGACGCCGGGCGCCACACGAGCGAGCTGCGCGTCGTCGCGCTCGCGGCCGCGTCCTAGGTTCGCTCCGCCACCAGCGCGAGCTTCCGCACCCGCCCCGCATCCAGCCACGCGATCCACAGATGGTGGGCGGTGAGCAGCTCGTCGAGCGCGCGGCGGCCGATCTGCGCGGCGATGGCCTCTGCGTCCGCGGCGAACGCATCCGCCAGCGCGCTCGCCGTCGCGCGGTGCGCGCGGCTGTGGTCCTCCTGCCACGTGACGACGAGCCCGGCCTGATCCAGCGACGTGGCCAGCTCGTCGAGCGGGGTGAGCCAGACGGTGTCGGCATCGGGCATCGCCGACCGCTCGGCCGGCGTGAGCGGCGGTCCCTCCTCGAGCGTGAAGGCGAAGCGCCCGCCGGGCCGGAGCGCCGCGCTGATCTCGCGCACGAGCGCCTCCTTGTCCTCGAAGGCGAGCATCGTCTCAAGCAGGAGCACGACGTCGAACGGGCCGGTTGGGAGGGGCGGGATCTGCGCGACCGCGAAGCGGCAGGCCAGGTCACTCGCGCGCGTGCGGGCGATGGCGACGGCGCTCGCGCTGGCGTCCACGCCCAGGTAGTCGCAGCCCAGCTCACGCGTGAGGAACCGCCCAGGCCCGGCGATGCCGCAGCACAGGTCCAGCACCCCGGCGCCGGGGCCGACGCCGGCCTGTACCGCCAGTGCCCGGATCTCGCCGGCGGTCATGAAGCTCTCCTGCCCGACGAACTCGCCGGCGGCGTACGCCGACACGCGCGCGCGGTGCAGTGCGCGGTCGAACGGCGCGCGGTCGTCCTGTTTCATGGCTGCGGCGACGAGCCGAACGCGGTGAGGAAGCGGTCACGGAAGGCGTTCATCGGCCAGACCGGCGCCTGCGGGCTCGGCCGCATCCCGTCCTGCCAGCCCCATCCCGCGATCTGGTCCAGCACCTTCGGGTCGTGGGCGATCACCGAGATCGGGACGTCGTGGCTGGCATCCTGGCCGGTGATGATCGTCGCGGGCTGATGGTCGCCCATGACGACGAGCACCGTGTTGTCGCGGCCATAGCGCTGCACGAACGAGAAGATCGTGCTGAGCGTGTACTCGATCGAATCCGCGTAGGCGGCGCGCGCCTGGTCGGGGTCGTTGAACAGCGCGTCCCGGTCCGACGTCCGCGCCGGGACGCGGTGGAACACCGAGCCGTCGCCGACGTCGTCCCAGGGGATCTGCCGGGGGATGCGCGTCCACGGCACGTGGCTCGAGACGAGGTCGACCTCTGCGAAGAGCGGAGGCCGGTGGCGCTTGGCGAGTTCGAGGCGGTGCAGCGCCTCCAGCACGTACTGGTCGGGCATCGAGGGGTAGCCGAAGCGCGGGCCGCGGTAGCCGACGGTGCGGCTGTCGTAGACCTTGTCGTAGTGGTAGAAGGTCCGGCCCTCCGTCCACGTCCGGTTGTTCGACGGCACTGAGTCGACCGCCCGCCAGCCGGCGCGCTTGAACGCCTGGCTGAGGGTGAAGCGGTCGCTCTCGACGAGCTGGTTGTAGCGCCGCTGGCTGTCGATCCACACCCCCGAATGCACGGTCGAGTGCGCCAGCCAGCTGATGCCGCCGAAGGTCGAGGAGGTGAGGAAGCCGCTGCGCGAGGAGAAGCCCGCGGCTCGCAGGTCCGAGGTGCCCTGGTCGAGCACGGCGTTGATCCGGGGCGAGACGGACGAGTCCTGGATCGCGACCTTCCCGTAGCTCTCGACGAACAGCAGGAGGACGTCCTTGCCGCGCAGGCCGGTCAGCAGCTTGTCGCCAGGAGTGGAGCGGAAGCGGTCGCGGGCGATCTCGCCGGCGAGCCGGTCACGGTCCTGCAGGCCCGTCCGCACCGCCCGCACCTCGTGGACGGCGAGGTCGACGGCGCTCGTGGAGGCGACCGGCGCGCCGACGACGCTCAGGACCACGGAGACGACGCCGAGCGCCAGGACCGCCGGGAGCGCCCGGCTGCGGTGGCAGGCGGCGACCCGCGTCACACGCAGGAGCGCCGCGACCATGAGGGCGAAGAGCGCGACCACGACCACGATCACAACGGTGAAGGCGAGGTTCGCGTGCGAGGCGCCGAACGCGTCGCGCAACGTCTCGATCGCGGTCCCCCTGTGGCTCCAGTCGTCGAAGGGGTCGAACGGCCGGTCGAAGACCGTGTAGATCGCGATGTCGAGCGCCTTCACGAGCACCACGACGCCCAGCGCCGCGCCCACGACCACGGCGAGCACCCGGCGCGCGGTGGCGGGCAGCAGCACGGCCACCGCGACGACGACGAGCAGTTCGAGGGGGATCCGTGCGAACGCGCCGAGGGTTATCCGGCTCGGCTGGTGCGGTGCGACGAGCGCGGCCCAGACGACCAGCAGGGCGAGGACCGTGAGCGCCACGGCGATGCCCGTGCGCAGCGGCCCGCGCTCGCGGTGACCGACGTCAGGCACCAGATCGCGTGCGGCGTGTCGGCGGCGCCACAGCCACAACGTGTCGCGGCCGAACGACTCGGCGAGCAGGGCGAGCGCGGCGACCAGGAGGATCTGCGTGAGCGCTCGGGGCAGAACCCCGGCGGCCGCGACGGTCAGCACGACCCCCTGCGTCGCCGCAACGAACTTGCGCCAGCTGCGCGGCGGCAGCGGCGCGCGCATCCACGGCAGCCACCACTCGCCGGCGAGGAACAGGTAGCGCGCCGCCCCGATCGCGAGCACCCACGCGCCCGCCGTGGGAGCGACGTAGACGCTGAGGGCGAGGATCAGGAACGCGTCGACCTCGCCGTCGAAGCGCGCGCCCAGCGCGGTCGCCGTTCCCGTGCGCCGTGCCAGCCATCCGTCGGCCGCGTCCAGTGCGAGTGCGACGGCGGCGAGCGTCACGAGCAGTGCGGCCGGCGTGTCGTGCGTGAACGAGTCCACCGCCAACGCCGCGACGCCGACGGCGAGGGTGGCCCGTGTGAGCGTCACCCACGACGCCGGCCCCAGCCGGTCATCACGTGCGCGCGCGAGGCCGCGCGCCAGCGCCGCCGCCATGATCACGGCGCAGGCGAGGCCGACGCTCCAGCCGGCCGCGCCGAGCCCGGCGGTCCCCGCGAGCACAGCAAGGAGCAGCACCTGGGCGATCAGCCCGGTCGCCGGACCGGCGTGACCAGGAGATCGAGCGTACGTCGTGGACAGACCCACGCGGCGCTGCCGTTCAGTCGTCCTGGAACCGGGGCGAGAGCGCGTAGCGCAGCAGCACCACGTCGCCGATCTGGCGCACCTCCGCGAGCTTCGCGCGCCGCCCTGCGCTCCACGGGAACCGCCCGTCGCTCACGAAGCGCGGGGCGCTCGAGTCGCCGACGAAGAAGGGCGCCACGACGAGCTGCAGCTCGTCGACGAGGTCGCCGGCCAGGAACTGGGTGTGCACGACGCCGCCGCCCTCCACCATCAGCCGGTCCACGCCGCGGTCGGCGAGGTCCTCGCTGAGCCAGCGCATCTGCACGCGCCGGCCGCCGTCCACGATCGTCGCCACCGGCCCGAGCCGTGCGCGGGCGTCGGCCACCCGCGGGCTCGAGGTGTAGACGAGCTTCTCGGCCTCGCCGGTGGTGAAGAAGTTCGAGCGCGCGTCGAGGTCCACGCGGTCGGTCACGGTGATCTTCATCGGCGACGATGGGAGTCCGCGGGCCGTCCGCTCGTCGCGGCGCGCCGGCGAGCGCACGAGCAGCCGCGGGTTGTCCGTGCGCACGGTGACCGCGCCGACCAGGATCGCGTCACAGGAGGCGCGCACCTCGTCGACGCGGTCGAAGTCGGCCTCGTTGGACAGCGCGAGACGCGGCGTCTGGTCGCCGAGGTAGCCGTCGAGCGACACGCTGCAGCTCAGCAGGGTGTACGGGCGGTCAGACATCCGGCGCTCCTGCGAGCCACGGCGCCGGCCGGGTGCGGCGAAGCCACGCCGCCACGAGGACGGCCGCGCCCGGCAGGCTGGCGACGAACACCATCACGCCGTAGACGACGGCGGTAGCGACCCCTGCCGACGCGCCCAGGCCGGCGGCGGCGAACGCCCACGCCGTCACGCCCTCGCGCGGCCCCCAGCCACCGATGTTGGGCAGCACCGCGGCCAACATCACCAGCAGCGCCAACGGCAGCATCCGGGACGGCGGCGCGGTCACCCCCGCGGTCCGTGCGGCGATCAGGAACGTGACGACGTGGCCCGCGACGACCACCGCCGACGCGAGCGCGATCGCCAGCGGCGCCCGCCCGGCGAGCAGCCCGTCGCGCAGGTCGCGGGCCACCGCGCTGCGCAACCGCGCCCATCGCGATCGGCCGACGGCGGGCCGTGCGCGCGCCGCCAGCGCGACGCCGGCCGCCGCCGCGAGCAGCACGAGCGCGACGAGCGGCATCGCCGCGTGCACGGGTGACGCGAGCACGAGCAGCACGGCGACGGTGATGACGGCCTGCACGGCCTGGCCGGCCGAGCGCTCCCACGCCACGGCGCGCAGCCCGCGGCCGACGTCGCGCGTGTCGCGGCCGTGGCTGATCCCGCGGTGGACGTCGCCCACCACCCCGCCGGGCAGCGTGACGTTGAGGAAGAGCGAGCGGTAGTACGCGGCCACCGCCGCGCCCAGCGGCAACTCGACGCCGAGGCCGCGGGCCACGAGCCGCCAGCGCCAGGCGCAGCACACGGTGGTCAGCACGGCGAGGCCGGCCGCGGCCGCCAGCGCCCCGCCGTCGACCATGCTCAGACCGTCGAGGAACGGGCCTGTGCCCAGGCGCCAGACCAGGAAGGCGAGCGTCCCGGCGGCGGCGACGATCCGGGCCCACCACCACGCGGCGGGCGTCATGGCAGCACCAGCAGGTCGGCGTGGTCGACCGTGACGGCGAGCTCGCCGGCGGCCGCCTGCGCCAGGCGCCGGTCGCGGTATGCGCCGGCCTCGGCGGCCAGCGCGGGCTCCTGTTCGCACGCGGCGGCGACCCACCCGCGGAGCCACTCGGCCGTCAGTTCGGCGTGCGGCCGCATCGAGGCGCCAGGGGCTCGGCCGGACGACGACCTCGGCATCGCGGACCATGTCGACAGCCGCCGCGACGGCGTCCGGTCCGAGCCGACCGCCGCGGCGCTGGTGGTCGTTGAACGCGGCGGCAATGCGAGCGTCCAGCGGATCCGCAGGGGTCAAGGCGACGCGACCGACGACGGTCAGCGCGAGCAGCATCGGGATTCCGGTGCAGGCGCCGATCATTCGGGCCAGCTCGTCCGCCGTCAGCATGTCGAGCAGCGCCGAGGTTGTGACGAGATCCGCGCCGGCGAGATCGCCGGGCGTCAGCCGCGTGATGTCAGACCGCCGCGCCTCGAAGGCGACCGCGGCGAGCGCCAGCAGGTCTGCGTCCCGGTCGTGCACCACCCAGTGCTGCGGCCCGCGCAGCCGCGGCGCGAGCCAGCGGCCCATCGCGCCGCTGCCGCCGCCGAGGTCGTGGATCACGAGGCGGCCGGCGACGGGGAGGTATCGCCCGAGGCGCTCGGCGAGGTCGGCCGAGCGCGCCGCCGCGTCGGCCGGCTCGCGCAGGACGAGCCATTCCGGGCTGACCCGCACGCCGTCCGCGATCATCACGCCGCTCCCGCGAGAACGCCGGCGACGACGGACGTGGTGGCCGGCCACCCGGACAGCGACGCGCGCCGCTCCCGGGCGGCCCGGCGCAGGCGCGCGCGCAGCTCGGCGTCGCCGAGCCAGGCCCGCACCGCGGCACCGAGGGCCGCCGGGTCGCCGGGCGGGACCAGCAGCCCCGGCCGGGTGCCGTCCTCCCCGTACCCGAGCGCCTCGGTCAACCCGCCGACCTCGGCGGCGATGACCGGCAGGCCGCGGGCCAGGGCCTCGGTGACGACCATGCCGTACGTCTCGGCGTGAGAGGCGAGCACGAGCACGTCCGCATCGGCGTACGCGCGGTCGAGCTCCGGGCCGGTGAGCGGGCCCGTGAAGCGCACCCGGTAGCCCATCCCGCTGTCCACCGCGCGGCGGCGCACGCCACCGGCGAACGCCGGGTCCCGATCCAGGCTGCCGACGCACGCGCAGCTCCAGGACAGGTCCGTCGCCGTCGCGAGCGCGCTGAGCAGCACGTCGTGCCCCTTCTCTGGAGTCACCGCCGCGACGCACAGCAGCGCGTCGCCGGCCGCGGTCCCCGGCGCGAGGCCCGCGGCGTCGACACCGGGCTCGGCCACGTGCACGCGGTCGGCCGGCAGCGCGTACAGCTCCGCGAGCCGGTGCTTGGTCCATTCGCTCGTCGTGACGACGGCGGCAGCCGCGTCGAGCACCGCGCGCTCGCCCGCGTCGCCGAATGGCATGTGCATGAGCACCGCCTGCCGCAGGCGGCGCGCCTCGGGCACGAGCACCTCGGAGGCGGGGGACGCGATCAAGCCGTCGAGCAGCACCACGGCGCCGTCGGGGATCCCATGGACGGCGCGCGCGAGGTCGCCGTTGCCGGCCACGGCGTGCTCGTGCACCGCCCAGCCGAGCGCGGCGAGCCCTTGGCAGACCCGGCGGTCGTACGTGTTTCCACCGCTCGGCCGCGCGGGGTCGTCGATGCCCTCGGGAACCACGACGTGGACCTCAGCCCCGCTCACAGCGACCGCTCGTAGCTCGCCCACGCGACGTGGGACTCGTGCAGCGTGACGACCAGCCCGTCGAGCTCCCGCGCGCCGTCGCCCAGGTCGCCGGCCCGCGCGCGGTCGGCCAGCCGGTCCGCGACGACCTGGGCGAGCACCTCGGTGGTGGTGTTGGTGCCCGCGAAGTCCGTCTCGTCGTCGAGGTTGCGGTAGCTGAGCTCGGCCACGACGGCGTGGAGCGCCTCGGCCGCGCGGCCGAGGTCGACGACGATGCCGTCGGCGTCGAGCGTCGCGCGGCGGAAGGTGGCGTCGACGACGTACGTCGCGCCGTGCAGGCGCTGCGCGGGCCCGAACACCTCGCCGCGCAGGCTGTGGGCGATCATCATGTGGTCGCGGACCGTCACGCTGAACACGCGTTACACCCCGTCGTAGGTGATGGTGTGGCAGAGCGCCGGCAGGCTTCCCGCGGCCAGGCGCGCCATCACGCCGGGCAGCTCCTCGAAGCGCGACTCGCCGGTGACGAGCACATCGAACGCGGGGTCGCGCAGCAGGTCGAGCGCGAGGGCCAGCCGGTCGGCCGTCGTGCGGCGCGCGCTGCGGGCCGGGGACACCGTCCCGACCTGGCTGGCACGCAACCCAAGGCGACCGGAGTGGAACGCGCCGCCCAGCGACAGCCGCACCTCCGTATCGCCGTACCAGCTGAGGTCGATCACCGTGCCCTCGGGCGCGAGCAGCTCGAGCGAGCACTGGAGCCCGGCCGACGTCGCGCTCGTGTGCACGACCAGGTCGCACCCGCCGGCGGCATCGTTCGGCTCCGCGAAGCCGGCGCCGAGCGCGGTCGCGACCTCGGCGCGTGACGCGTCCACGTCGACGAGCGTGACCTCGACCGCCGGGAACCGGGCGAGCAGGCGGGCGACACAGCAGCCCACCATTCCGGCGCCGACGACGGCGACGCGGTCGCCGACCAGCGGCGCCGCATCCCAGAGCGCGTTGACGGCGGTCTCGACGGTGCCGGCGAGCACGGCACGCGCGGGCGGCACGTCGTCGGGCACGACGGTCACGGCGCCGGCCGGCACCACGTAGGCCGTCTGGTGCGGGTACAGGCAGAAGACCGTGCGGCCACGCAGCTCCGGCGGCCCGCGCTCAACGGCGCCGACGTTGAGGTAGCCGTACTTGACCGGCCCCGGGAAGTCCCCGTCCTGGAACGGCGCGCGCATCGCGGCGTACTGGCTCGGCGGCACGCCGCCCCGGAACACCAGCGTCTCGGTGCCGCGGCTGATGCCGGACCGCAGCGTCCGGACCATCACGTCGTCGCGCCCCGGCTCGGGCAGCACGACCGGGCGGATCTCCCCGCGCCCGGGCGCGCGCAGCCAGAACGCGTGTGCGTCGTCGAGCACGTCCTATGCCTCGGCTTCGTGCGGCATCGGTCCGTAGTACGGCGGGCGGCCCCCGGAGGTTCTCAAACGGGGGGCGGGCGGCGCTTTACCAGCGTTCAGGCGGCCGGCGGACTCCCGGCTACGGCGGCCTCCAGTGCCACCGCCGCCTCCGGCGACAGATGGTGACGCACCAGTCGCCCTCCGCGTCCCTTGAAGGCGCCGACCATCGCGTCCGTGTGTTCGGGGCTCGCGAGCAGAAGCACCGCCGACGACTTCTCGGGGACCTCCGCACGGACCTCGTCGATGAACGCGTCGTGAAGGTGCGGCACGTGGTGGGACTCACTCAGTCCGCCCGCGGTGCCTCCGCCGACGAGCCCGAGCGCGAGCCCCATGGGACCGAAGAAGAGCCCGACGACCGCGCCGGTCAGTGCTCCCTCGGCGGTTCGCTTGCCGACCACGTCTCCCTGGTCGTCCAGATCGACGTAGCGGCCGCCGAACGTGCCACGCACGACGATCCGGTCGTGCCGGTGATGCTCGACAAACGCGATCTCGTGAACCCACGGCGCGTCGCCGGAAGCGTCCAGCACGTCGGCGTAAGCCCGTTCGGCGCCCTCGGTGTGATTGAAGACCATCAGCGCGAGGTCGAGGCTCATGCGTGCAAGTTAGAAGGCGCGATCACGGCGTGCGTCCTCCCGATCGGGTGATTCGATACGGCAATGCCGTGACGGAAATACGGCAATGCAGCGGATGCGGCGGTGCCTGACCTCACCGTAGGTTCGTCAGGACAGCCGTTCAACCGCAAATCAAGGAGCACCTCAGTGAAGACGTACGTCATCGAGCGCGAGATCCCCGGGGCTGCCGGGCTCACCCACGACGAGCTGCGCGGCATCACCAGCACGTCCAACGACGCCGTGGAGTCGCTCAACAAGCCGTACAAGTGGCTGCACAGCTACGTCGCAGGCGACAAGGTGTACTGCTTCCACCAGGCCGAGAGCGCCGAGGTGATCAGGGAGCACTCGAGCCGCGGCGGGTTCCCCGCCAACCTCGTCGCCGAAGTCGCGTCGGTGTTCGACACCACCGGCCCGCGGGACCTCCCGGTCTAGTCGCCTGACCGGCCCGCCCGGCCGCAGCGCCGGGCGGGCCGAGATTAAACTGGCCCGATGAGCCGCGGTGTCCTGATCGAGCGTGACGCCGAGCGCGCCTGGCTGGAGGCTGCGCTGGCCGAGGCGCTCGAGGGCCGCGGTTCCCTGGTGCTGCTGGCCGGCGAGGCGGGCGTGGGAAAGACGCGCCTGGCCGAGGAGGTCTTCGGGTCCGCGCACGCGCACTTCCTGCGCGGCCTCTCCAGCCCTGGGATGCCCGCCTACGGGTCGGTCACGAGCGCTCTGCGCGGGTTCCTGCGTGCCGTGCCCGGAGGACTGTCGGCGTGCGGTCCGCTGCGCCCACATCTGGCGCTGCTGCTCCCGGAGCTCGGAAACGCGATCGAGGAGAGCGATCGCGCCACGCTGTTCGAAGCGATCCGCTGCGCGCTCGCCACGGTCGCGGCCGAGCGGCCGGCGGTGGTGCTCCTCGACGACCTCCAGTGGTCCGACGACGCCACGCTCGAGCTGCTGGCGGCGCTCGCCGTTCCGCTGCGTGAGTTGCCCATGCTCGTGGTCGGCGCCTATCGCTCGGACGAGATCCCGCGCGCGCATCAGCTCAGGCGGTTGCGCAACGACCTGCGTCGGCACCGCTCACTCACCGAGCTGACGCTCGAGCCGCTCACCGCGCGCGGCACCGCGGAGCTGGCCGAGCGGGTGCTCGGCGCTGCCCCGTCGGCGCGGCTCGCTCGCACGCTGCACGACCGCTCGGGTGGCATCCCGTTCTTCATCGAGGAGCTCGCCGGGGCGCTCGAGGCCGGAGGGCGGCTGCGGACCCGGGACGCCGGAGTCGAGCTCACGCTCGATGCCGACGTACCGCTGCCGCAGACGATCCGCGACGCCGTGCTGCTGCGGACCGGCGACCTGTCCGATCCGGCTCGCGCGACCGCGGAGGCGGCCTCGGTCGCAGGCACGCGCTTCGACGTCGAGCTCGTGGCCGCGCTCGGCTGGGAGGCCGGTCTCGACGAGCTCCTCACCAGTGGTCTGATCGTGGAGGTCGAGCCGGGCCGGGCCGCCTTCCGGCATCCGCTCGTGCGCGACGCGATCTACGAGGACGTGCCCTGGTTACGCCGGCGTTCGCTCCACCGCGATCTCGCGGAGGCACTCGAGGCGCGCGACGCCGGTCAGGCCGAGGTGGCCGCGCACTGGGTCGCGGCTCGCGACGGAACCCGTGCGCTCGACTCGCTGATGCGGGCGGTCGACGAGCTGTCGGCCGTTCACGCCTACCGGGACGCGGCACGTCTCGGACGCCAGGCGCTCGATCTGTGGCCCGAGGGGGAGCGCGGCGCGGAGCGGATCGCCGTGCTCGAGCGCCACGCGCGCTTCTCGGAGCTCGCGGGCGAGCTGGCCGAGGCGGCCCGTGCGCAGCGCGAGGTGGTGGCGGCACGGCGCGTCCGAGAGCGCCGGCCGTGCGCTCGGCGACGCCGAGCGGAGGCTGGCCGCGATCTACGAGCTCCAGGGCGATCGCGAGCGCGCGCTCGCCGCCAGGCGCGTCGCGGCCGACGCCTTCGCGGCGAACGGCCTCCCCGGCGATGCCGCCACGGAGCGCCTGGTCGCCGCCGGCTACCTGCAGAGCGCCGGCAACCACCGCGAAGCCGTCGAGCTCACGCGCCGCGCCGAGGAGGAGGCCGGGCGAGCGGAGCGCATCGATCTCCGCGCGCGGAGCCTCGGGCTCCAAGGGGTCGTGCGTGTGAAGGGCGGCGAATTCGACGAGGGGATGGAGACGATCCGAGCGGGGCTCTCGCTGGCGCTCGAGCACGAGCTCACGCTCGAGGCGGCGGAGGTCTACCAGCGGCTCGGCACGGCCCACGAGATCGCGGGCGACTACGGTGGCGCGCGCGATGCGCTCGCCACCGCGGTCGGCTTCTGCGAGGCCAATGGAGCGGACAGCATGGAGCACACATGCCTCAGCTGCATGGCCTACGTGCTGCGTGAGCTGGGCGACTGGGAGCGCGCCGACGGAGCTCTCGAACGAGCTTCGTTCCCCGGGTGCGAGCGCGGACGCCACGGTGGTCGTGGACGGCGTTCTCGGGTCGATTCATGCGTTCCGGGGCGAGTCGTCGGCCGCCCGGCCGCTGCTCGTCCAGTGCCTCGAACACGGCCTCGCGCCTCGACGTTGTCTCGATGAGCGTGGACAGCGCCGCTGCGCTCGCGTGGCTGGCGGAGCACGAGGGCGATCTCGACGATGCCCACGACCACTGCCGCTTCGTGCTGGAGCGCTGGGAGCGCAGTGAGGACCACCACTACGCGGTCTGGGGCCTCCGCTGGGCTTCGTGTTTCTTCGCCCGTCACGGCTCGCTCGGCGAGGCGCGCGCGTGCGCCGAGGCGCTGTCGAGCATCGCGGCAAGGACCGGCCACCCGGACGCCCTGGCCGCGCTCGCACACGCACTCGGCGAGACGGCGCTCGCCGAAGGCCACGCGGACGCGGCCGCGCAGCAGCTCTGCCGCGCGGCGGAGCTGCACGCCAGTCTCGAGATCCCGTTCGAGCGAGCACAGATCCAGCTCCACGCGGGGGTGGCGCTCGCCGCGGCTGGCCAGCGCGAGGCCGCCGCCGAGTGGTTCGCCGAGGCGCACGTCACGGCGCGCCGCCTCGGCGCCGCGCCGCTGGCCGCTCAGGCGGCCGCCGAGGTCGCGAAGCTCGGTGAGTCGGTCGAGCGCCGACTCGGGCGGCGCGCGGCGGCCGACCACGAGAACGCCGGGCTCTCCCGCCGCGAGCTCGAGGTGATGCGCTTGGTGGCATCCGGTCGCACGAACCGCGAGGTCGCCAGCGAGCTGGTGCTCAGCACGCGCACGGTGGACATGCACATGCGCCACATACTCACGAAGCTCCGCTGCCGCTCACGCACCGAGGCCGCGGCCAAGGCCGGCGACCTCGGCCTGCTCGCCTAGCGGGCGGGTGCTTCACCCGCTCGCCCCGGCGCATGCGGGCTCGTACGGTCGCCCCGGCAGCGCCTCCTCCCACTCGGTGCGAGTGAGTGAGCGTCCGGCGATCGCGCATGCGTGGGCCGCCCATGACGACGGCCGCACGTCCCAGAGGTATCCGCGGCCGCCGTCGTAGACGGCGGCGACGTGGCTACCGCCGCGCACGAACGCGGTGCCGACCTGGACGTTGGGAATGCCCAGCAGCGGGCTGCCGATCGGGTCGCCGGTGGCTGGATCCCACAGTCGCACGGTGCCGTCTGCGGAGCTGGTGGCGAGCATGCGGCCATCCGGGCTGAACTCGGCCGTGAGGATGAAGCCGGTATGTCCGAGCAGTGCCCGACCGCGAGGCTGGAACGTGCGTCCGTCGTAGATCTCGACGCGGCCCTCGTGGTTGCCCAGGACGAGCAGGCGTCCGTCATCCGAGAAGCCGCTCCAGCGACCCCAGCGCATCGGAATGCGGGCCACGGTCTTGAGCGAGGGAACCGCCAGGATCTCCACGGTCCCTGTGCCGGGGCCGTTCTCGAGCGGCACGACGAGCGCCTTGCCGTCCGCGCGCATCGCGATGTCGCGCGGCAGCAGTTCCTCGAACTTTCGCGTCTTGACTTCGACGTGGCGTCGCGCATCCCACAGGCGCACGACGGCGTCGACCCCGGTCGTCGCCAGCCACCGTCCGTCGCCGCTGAAGGTCGGGCTCCACTCCCAGTTGCCGGCGCTCGGCAGCGGGCGGGTGAGCGCGGTGCGGGTGCGGGCGTCCCAGAAGCGCACCGAGCCGTCGGCTGCGGTCGTCACGATCGTGCGGCCGCCGGGGGCGAAGTCGACGCCCACCACGCCGGCATCCGGCCCGGTCACCGCCCGGAAGCGCCCGGTGTACCGCAACGTCCGGGTGTCGACGAGATTGACGAATCCGTGAGGGCGCGCGATCGCGATCGTGTCGCTGTCCGCGGTTGAACCAATCCTGTAGCCGACCTCGTCGAGTGCCCGCAGGCTTTCGGACTGGGTGCCCCTCGGACGGGTCGAGTCGGCACCGAAGAGCCGGCCGAGCTGCCGCGAGCCCGCCAGGTCCCACGCGATGACCGCGCCGTCGAGGCTGGCGCTGTACGCGGTGTGGCCATCGGGCGATACGGCAACTGCCGTCACACGTCCGGCGTGGCCCGTGAAGGTCTGCGCCCTGCCGCCGTTCTCGACGCCGTGGACGATCACGGTCCCGTCATCGCCACCGGTCACGACGGCGCGGCCATCCGGAGTGAAGGCGGCGCTCTGGACGGACGCGGCGTGATGACCGGGTGCCGTTCGTGACGTCCCGGTGTTGAGATCGAGCAGGCGCAGCGAGCCGTCCTCCTGGCCGAGCGCGGCGACGTTGCCGTCCGCACTCACGGCCGACGCCCAGGGCAGCCCCCAATCCGGGAACCGCCGCGTCGGCGCGAGCGTCCGGCTGTCGCGGACCACGGTCTCTCGCGCGACCTCGCTGATCGTTATGGCGCGGTGATGCGACGCGAGGGAAACGAGCGGGGCCCCGGCCGCCGCGAGCCGGACCGGCCGCCCGAGGAACCGCCCGGTCGACGCGTCGAGGCGTCGCAGGACGCCGACCGGGACGGGACTGAATCCGTCGAACGGCTCGTACGCAACCAGGAACGTGCGCGAATCTCGCGAGATCGTGATGCTGCCGAACGCCTCAGGCCCGAGCGCGGGCAGGCGGTGATGGGCGACGCTCCGCAGGCTCCGCCCGTCGAGCACGTCGAGGGCAGCGCCCTGCTCGTTCCCGCTCGCCACGATCAGCCGCTCGCCGTCCGGCGTGAAGCGGACGACGTGAATGGGCCGCTCGGTCCGGAACGGCGACGCAATCCGCCGCCGGGTCTTCAGGTCGAAGGCCAGTAGTTGGCCGCGGCCATCGCCGGCCACCAGGATCCGGTCGTCCGGCCGAACCGCGACCGTGAGCATCCGCCCGCCCGTGCCACGCATCACGCCGACGGCGGCGGGGCTGCGGAGCAGCGCGGAGAACAGCGTGTTGCGAGTGGCAGCGGAATCGTCGAGCGCGAAACCCTGGCGGGCGAGAAGCAGCGAGTGGTCGAGCGCATCCTCCGTCAACGCCTGGGCACCGAGCCGCTGGGCCTCGGCGACACGGGCCTCGGTCCGGGCGTTGCCGCGCTCGTTCAACGCCACGACCCCGGCTACCACCGCCGCGACGAGCAGGATCGCGACGCCCGCCAGCACGATCTGAAGACGACGGTGGGCACGTCCGGCGGCCGTGCGGCTGGCGTCGAGGAACGCGCGCTCGCTCGCGTTGAGCTCATCGGCGTGGCCCGCGCGCCATTCGAGCGCGGCGCTCAGTCGCGCTCCCCGGTAGAGCGCGGCCGGGTCGCGCGCATCGGCGTCCCAGGCGCGCGCTGCGTCGGTGAGTTGGTGGTGCAGCCGGCGACCTTGCACGTCCGCCTCGAGCCAGGCTCGGAGCCTCGGCCACTCGCGGAGGAGCGCCTCGTGCGCCACTTCGACGGACCCCTCGCCGGTCGTGAGCAGCCGTCGCTCCGTGAGCCGGGCGACGACGTCCGCGCTGCTTGACGTCTGCAGCTCGCGGAGCGGGAGCCGGCGGCGCACGATCACGCCGTCCTCTCCCTCTCCCGCCAGGCGGAGCAGCACGTTGCGAGCCGCGGTCTGCTGTGCCGGCTCGAGGTCGAGAAACGCGTCCTCGGCGAGCCGCGCGACCGCGCCATGGACTCCGCCGCTGCGGATGTAGGCGGAGTGGCATAGGCGCCGGCCGTCACGCTGGCGCCAAAGCTCGAGCAGTGCCGTCGACAGGAGCGGCAGCGCCCCTGGCTGGCCTTCGACGTCGATCAGGAGGGCATCCAGCAGCTCCGGCTCGACACGCAGACCGACGCGCTGGGCCGGTCGCTCGATTGCGCGTCGCAATTCCTCACGGGACATCGGACCCACAAAGACCTGATTGGCGCCGAGGAGGCGTGTCAGCTCGGGATAGGCAGCGCAGCGGTCGTAGAAGTCGCCGCGCAGGGCGAGCACCACGATCGTGTCGCCGTCTGGAGTCGCGGAGCGACGGACGAGGTCAGCGACGAATTCGCTTCGCTCGTCGTCGTGGCAGGCAGTGAAGACCTCCTCGAACTGGTCCACGACGAGCACGACCCGGTGCTCGCCGGCGACCCGGGCTACCACGCGGCGAAGCTCACTCACTGGGTGTTCGCCCGGGCGCATCAGCACCTGTGCCCAGCGGTCGCTGCCGGGCAGGACGCCCCCCGCGAGCGCGGGAAGGAGCCCGGCTCTGACAAGGGAGGACTTGCCGCCGCCCGACGGCCCGACTACGCCGAGCAAGGATGCGCCTACGAGGCGGGCGACGACCTCGGCGACGAGCTGCTCGCGCCCGAAGAAGTACTCGGCGTCCTCAGGGTCATAGGCCGCGAGGCCCTTGTACGGGCAGACCATCGGGCCGCGGTCGTCCTCGCCGTCGCGTGCGAGAAGTGCGGCGCGCTCATGCGCCGACTGGAGATCGACGACGCTCACCGCGAGCTTCGCATGGAGCTCCCCGGCCTCGGCTCGGCTCGTCGCCGCGCGGTCCGCATCGAAGTCGACGCGACGCATAGCCTCGCGCCGTGCCCATTCGCTCGCCGCCGCGTGCACGCGGCGTGGGACACCGCGGCTCGCCGCGAGGAGCGGATCGACCGGGACCGCGCTGCCGTCGGCGGGCCCATAGAGGGCGGCGATCACGCGAATCGCGTCCTCGTCGAGCGGCTCGAGGCTCACGCTGTCGGCGGGCTGCAACCGAGCGAGCGCAGCGGCCTCCTGGCCGGTCGCGAGAACGAGGACCGCATTCGCACGCAGATCGCGCGAGAGGTCGCGCAGCGCCGACCGCACCTCGGGACCTGCGCGGTCGGCGTCGTCGATCACGACCAGCGTTGGTCGCTGCGAGTCACGCGCGCGAGCGATCGCGGCGAGCACGCCCTCCGGCGTTCCGGCGCCGGACGCGTACAGGACCGCCGCGCCCTCGCGGTGCACGTCGGCGGCGATCTCCGCGGCGATCCGGGTCTTGCCCATGCCGTACGCGCCGGCGATCGCCACGAGCGCGCCCGTCCCCGCGCTCGCGCGCCGCCAGTTCGCGCGGATGCGCTGCAGCTCGCCGTTCCGCCCGACCATCGGTGGCGAAGACGTGGCGTCGAGCTCGGCAGGGAGCTCCGCGACGCTCGGCTCGAGGTCGAGCGCGGGGTCCTGGCGCAGGATCGCCTCGTGCAGGCGTCGCAGCTCGACGCCGGGCTCGGCCCCGATCTCCTCGATCACCGCGCGCCTGGCCTCTTGGTAGGCCTCCAGCGCGTCGGCCTGACGCCCGCATCGGTACAGCGCCAGCATCCGTTGGGCGTGCAGCCGCTCGTGCAGTGGGTTCTCCACGAGGAGGCTGTCGATCCGACTGGCCACCTCGCGGTGGCGCCCGGCGGCCAGATCGGCGTCGATCGACAGCTCCACCGCGGTGTCACGCAGATCGTCGAGCCGGCGGATCTCGCCGGCGGCGAACGGTTCGTCGGCGAGGTCGACGAGCGGGTCGCCACGGAACAGCGCGAGCGCCTCGTACGCTGCGTTGCTCGGCACGCCCGACGTCGCCATGCGGGTGGCCTCGGACACGAGCCCCTCGAAGCGGCGGACGTCCACGAGATCCGGGTCGATCCGGAGCTCGTAGCCGCGCCCGTGCGTGACGATCTCGGCGTCGGTTTCGTCGCTCAGCAGCGTGCGCAGACGCCAGACGTAGGTCTGCACCATCTTCGCCGCGCTCGCTGGTGCGTGTTCCCCCCAGAGTCCCTCGGCCAGCCGGTCCGCGGTCACGCTGTGATTCGCGTCGAGCGCGAGCATGGCGAGGATCGCGCGCTGCTTGGTCCCGCCGAGTGCGACCAACTGGTCGTCAACGCTGACTTCAAGGTGTCCGAGGACGCGGATGTTCATGGGGTCGCGGCGCTCACGCAGGACCAACCCAATCACCTCGTCAAAGCTGGATCAATCAACACCGTTGATCCAATGCTCGACCACCCTGACGCCTGCCGGTATACGGCTGGTCTAACGGCGGTTCGGGAGTCGGTCTACGCGAGCGTGCTACCAGCTTCGGACCGCAGACAGACCGGGGGCGCGGAGTGTGGCCGCATACCGATCCCCGCCCGTCCGCAGCACGCGGACGGCACGTAAGGAGGCCACATGTCGATCATCCACCGCTTCCGCAGCTCCACCGTCGCACTGAGCGTCTGCGCGCTGCTCACCTGCGCGCTGGCATGCACGCCGGGCGCAGCCGCGGCGCGGAGCGGCGCGGACAAGGCGGCGGCGCTGGCGCAGGAGCGCTACTACTCCTCGTACGGCCGCCCGCACAGCGCCGACGCCCGGATTCTGGCCGCCCTGGCGCAGGAGCGCTACTACTCCTCGTACGGCCAGGCAGAGCCGATGACCCTGCCGGCTTCGCCGGTTGCCGCCGACGACCAGTCGCCGCTTCCCATCGTGCTGGCCGTCGCGGCGATGCTCGTCGTGGTCGCGGCGGGCGGCAGCCGCCTCCACCGCATCCGCAGTCGGCGCCGCAGCACCGCACTCGCGGCGTGACCTCGCTCGGCCCGTGCGCCCGGCTCGCCGGGCGCACGGCTGTGCTCATGCCGGCACGGTGGTCTGGCGCCGCTCGCGCAGTCGCGCTCCGAAGGTGTTCAGCGCGATCCCGCCCGCGAGGATCACCGCGTTGATGACGAAGTACGCGGCCACGATGTCGTCCGGGTTCTCGGCGTGCACGACGACCGTCTGGATCGGGAAGATCACCGCCCAGACACCGAGGTAGACCGCGAGACCGCGCATGCGGCTGCGGGTGCGGACGAAGTAGCCGAGAGGTCCGGCGATGAGGATTGCAGCGATGAGTTCCATGGGTGGCAGTCAACCGTCGCGCGGCGGCCGCGTCGTCGCCCTGCAAGGGGAACTTGCCGTCACCCCGCGGAGGTACGCCGCAGCGGGACGCGTGCGTGCACGCGCCAGCCCGCGGCGTCGTGCCGCCCGGCCTCGACGACTCCGCCGAGGGCCGTAACGCGCTCGCGCATGCCCGCGAGACCGAGTCCGGCGCCGGATCCGGCGAGCGGCGACGGGCCTACCGCGCCGCGATCGCGCACCTCGACCTCGAGCGCGGACGCGTGCACTCCGACGCGGACCAGGACTTCGGACCCGGCGGCGTGCTTCATCGCGTTGGTCAGGCCCTCCTGGATCACCCGGTAGGCGGCGTGCTCGACCTCCGATGCGAGCTGCACGTCCGCTGGGAGCGGTGTGTAGTCAAGCCGCAGCCCGGCGGCCCGCGCCTGCTCGATCAGGCGGTCGAGCGTTCGCGGGCGGGGGTCGGCGCCATCGCTCTGGAGCAGCTCGACGAGGCGGTCGAGCTCGGCCAGCGCCTCGTCCCCGGCGTCGCGGATGCCGGCCAGGCGCGCGGCGCTGTCCGGCGCGTCGAGCCGGCCCGCGCCCGCCTGGATCACCATCACCGCCAGGTGGTGGGAGACGATGTCGTGCAGTTCGCGGGCGATCCGCGCGCGCTCGCGGCTGACGGCCAGCTCGGCGAGCGCGTCCTGCTCGGCCTGCAGCTGGCGGTTGCGCTCGGCGAGCGCCGCGACGAGCTGCTGGCGCGAGCGGACGACGCGCCCGGCGGTCCACGGCGCGAGCGTCACGAGCAGCAGCGGCACGAACGAGGTGTCCGCGATCGCCAGCGCCGCCGCGAGCGCCGCGACCGCCAGCAACCCCAGGCGCAGCGAGAGCAGTCCGCCGCAGGCGGCGCTGACGGCGGCCGCGGCCAGTATCAAGACCTCAGCCATCGGCTGCCGCGACCGGGAACAGGCCGCGCACCGTGCACGTCCGGTCGCTCACGCGCTCGCGGCTGAAGCTCCCACCGTGCGCCGTCACGCGCTCGCGAGCCGCGGCGAGCGCGGCTTCGCTCCCGCCGGTGTCGGCCATCGATCCGTGGATCTCGAGCTCGATCGCGTCCGGCAGGTAGCGCAGCTCCACGCGCGCGGCGGAGAGCGCCTCGAGTGCGTGCTCGACCAAGCGATACGCGGCCAGCTCGACGCCGGCCGGCAGCGCTCGGCGCTCGCCGGTGGTCACGAGCTCGACCGATGTGCCGGCGAGCAGCGCCTCGAGTTCCGTGAGCGTCGGCTGCGGCGATCTTCGGCCGTCGTCGCTGCGCAGCCTGCCGAGGATCTGGCGCATGTCGTTGAGGGCGTCGCGTCCCTGGCGTTCGATGTCCGCGAACGCCTTGCGCTCGCCGCCCTGTGGCGTACGCGTGCCGGCGAGCGCGACCATCGCGCGCAGCGGCTCGCGCGCCGCACCCTCGAGATCCGCGGCGATCGCCGCCCGGTCGATCTCGACCGCAAGCCGCGCGCTGTCCGCGCGCGTCTGCGCCAGCAGTCGCGAGCGCTCGGCGAGCTCCGCGGCGACGCGATTGCGCGACCGCGTGAGGCGCCCGGTCCACCAGACGCCGGCGCACAGCGGGAAGATGAACAGCGCACCGAAGCCGAGCTCGGGATCGGTGAACAGCAGCACGACCAGCCCGGCCGTGATCAGCCCGAGGCCGGCGAGCGCCTCGCCGCGAGGTCGGCGGGCGGCCAGGCTGAACGCGATCAGCAGCGCGGCGGGGATCGCGACGCCGCATCGCGTCTGATCAAACGTCGGGATCGCGCTGACGACCATGCCCACGCTGACCGCGGCCGCTGCCGCCAGCGGAGCGCGGCGACGCCAGATCACCGGCAGTGTCACCGCCGCGACCACGATGCTGTCGACGCTCGTGTCGTCGGCGGTCGTGCCCGCGGTGATGAAGACGCCCAGGATCGTCAGCAGCCCGGCAATCGCCCAATCGAGCCATGGACGGGGCGTAGGCGTCACGCGGGCGATCGTAACGGTGCGCAGCGACCGCGACATCATCCTCGCGGGCGATTGTCGGATGCCTCCGTGGGGTGATGGCAGGTGCCGCGGCACCAAGTAGTGTCGCCGCCGACGTGACCGTCTCGGTGCTGATCGCCGACGATCAGGCGCTCGTACGCGCGGGCTTCCGCGCGATCCTCGAGACGCAGCCGGACATCAAGGTCGTGGGGGAGGCGATCGACGGCCGGAACGCCGTCGACCTCGCGCGCCGGCGCCGCCCCGACGTCGTGCTGATGGACATCCAGATGCCCGACCTCGACGGGCTGCAGGCGACCCGCCTGATTCTCGGCGAGGCGGGGGACGCGCCGACCGCGGTGCTGATGCTCACGACGTTCGACCTCGACGAATACGTCTACGAGGCGTTGCGGGCCGGTGCCAGCGGCTTCCTGCTCAAGGATGCTCCGCCCGAGCAACTGATCGGCGCGATCCACACGCTCGCCGCGGGCGAGGCGCTGATCGCGCCCGCGATCACCAAGCGGCTGATCGAGCAGTTCGCCCGCACGGCGCCGCCGCCCGGCTCGTCGGCGGCCGCGCTCGCGGCGCTCACGCCCCGCGAGGTCGAGGTGCTTGCGCTGATCGGCCGTGGGCTCTCCAACCACGAGATCGCGGCCGAGTTCGTGCTGAGCGAGGCGACCGTGAAGACGCACGTGAAGCGCGTGCTCGCCAAGCTCGGCCTCCGGGACCGCGTCCAGGCGGTCGTGCTCGCGTACGAGTCCGGGCTCGTCAGCCCTCGGTCCTGACGCCGCGGCTCGGCTCGGAGCGCTCTGCGGCGACGAACGCGTTCAGGGCGATCTCGACGGCCAGTGCCGCGTCGGCCACTCGCGCCGACTCGCTGGGGGAGTGGCTGATGCCGTCCTCGCAGGGCACGAACAGCATCGTGCTGGGAACGTGCGTCGCGACCAGCGCGGTGTCATGGAGCGCGTGCGAGGCCATCCGCATGTACCGCTCGCCGGACTGTTGCGCCGCCGTCTCCAGAAGCGCGACGAGGTCGCCGTCGAGCTGGGTCGGCGCGACCACCTGCCGTTCGGCGTAGTCGGCCGTCGCCCCTCGACGGTTCGCGGCGCGCTCGGCGAATCGCAGGATGTCGCGGATGACACCGCCGCTGGCCGCACCGTCGACGGACCGGACGTCGAGCGACATTCGAACCGACGCCGGGATCGCGCTGATCTGCCCGGGCCGGACCTCGATCTCGCCGACGGTGCCGACGGTCCCCGCGCCCGCGGCGCGCGCCAGGCGCTCGAGCTCGAGCAGGCACTCGGCCGCGACCGGGCCTGGATCGACGCGCGCGTCCATCGGCGTCGCGCCCGCGTGGTCGGCGCGCCCGTGGATGACGAGGTCGCCGTGCGTGAGGCCGGCGATCCCGGTGACCACGCCGATGCGCCGGTCAGAGTCCTGCAGCACCCGCCCCTGCTCGATGTGGATCTCGACCCACGCGCGCAGGTCGGCCAGGGCGGCGATCGACTCACGCCATCGCGACGGCTCGTAGCCAGCCTCCGTGGCGTGCTCCCAGAACGGTCGCCCGTCGTCGATCGAGCGCAGCGCGCGGAGCTCCTCCTCGGTGATGCGCTGCGCCATGATCCGGCTGCCGAGCAGCCCCGAGCCGAAGCCCGAGGCTTCCTCCTCGAGGAAGGAGATCACCTGCAGCGGCAGTCCGAGCCCCAGCTCGGTGTCCAGCCGGCATCCCTCGAGCGCCGCCACGACGCCCAGCGTGCCGTCGTAGCGGCCGCCGTTGCGGTTCGAATCGACGTGCGAGCCGAGCCCCCAGACGGAGGTCCCCGCCGGACGGTTGCGGGCGACGAGGTTGCCCACCGGGTCCTCCGCGATGGCGAATCCCAGCGCCTCGAGCTCCCCGCGTACGTACGCGATCGCATGCCGGTAGGCATCGGTGTACGCGTAGCGGCGGATCGCATCCGCGCTCAGCGTGTAGCGCGGCCCGGAGAGCGTCTCGATGTCGCGCTCCATTCGCGCGGCGCTGCGCGCGCGGTCGATCACAACCGGGCTCAACCCGCGCGCCGGCACTCCACGACGACCTTCCCGAACTGCGAGCCGGACTCGAGCCGCTCGAACGCGCGCTCGACGTCGGCGAGCTCGTAGGTGCGGTCGACGACGGGCACCACGGCGCCGGACGCGATCAGCTCCATCACGCGATCGAAGTCGGGCCTGCCGCCGAGCGGCGCCCCCACGATGCGCCCGTGACGCTGGTAGAGCTCGCGAATGCTGATGTCGGGCTTGTCGCCGCTCGTCGCGCCGCAGATCGCGACCGCTCCGCCCGGCGTGAGGCTGCGGATGCTCTGACGCCAGGTCGCCGCGCCCACGCTGTCGATGACCAGGTCGATCCCGTGCCGGTCCGTGACGTCCCACGCCCAGTCGTCGATGCCGCCGGCGGAGTGGTCGAACCCGGCCACGGCGCCGAGGTCGAGTGCGCGCCGCAGCTTCCAGTCGTGCCCGCTCGTGACGTACACGCGAGCGCCCATCGCTCGGGCCAGGAGCAGTGCTGCCGTGGCGACGCCGCCGCCGGCGCCGATCACGAGCACCCGCCGGCCGACCGCGCAGCCGCCGGCCTGCAGCATCCGCCACGCCGTCGTGTAGGCCGCCGGCACGGCGGCGGCCGCCACGTCGTCAAGCCCGTCAGGGACGGCGTGCAGGTTCTCGGCCGGCACCGTGGCGTACTCCGCGAGGCCGCCCCAGCGCTGCTCACCGAAGACGCCGTAGGCGGCACACATGGACGCCTCGCCGGCGTGGCAGTACCGGCAGGCGCCGCAGCTCAGGCCGGGGTAGAGGATCACTCGATCGCCCCCCGCCCAGCCCTCGACGCCGGCGCCGAGCGCGTCGATGCTGCCGGCCACGTCGCCGCCCGAGACGTGCGGAAGGGTCACGGGCCGGATCCCCGGTCCCTCGAGTCCCTCGCGGACGAAGACGTCCATGCGGTTGAGGCCGACGGCGGCGACGCGGAGCCGCACCTCGCCGGTCGCCGGCTCGGGGACCGGCACGTCGTCGAGGGCCGCGCGCCCTGGGGCGCTGACGACGTAGGCGCGCACTAGGCGGCCACCGCGGCGGAGAAGTCGGCGGTCAGCGCCTCAGCGGCGACGCGCACGTCCGTCCCGAGGTCCCC
Source organism: uncultured Solirubrobacteraceae bacterium (assembly GCA_963792385.1). Classification (GTDB taxonomy): domain Bacteria; phylum Actinomycetota; class Thermoleophilia; order Solirubrobacterales; family Solirubrobacteraceae; genus DASSUW01. Next base: position 723,537 of record CAWBVZ010000012.1, read on the forward strand.
CGACAGCCCGACCAACCGCTCCGCGATGCGGTCGAAGACCTCTCCCTCCGCGAGCATCGGGACGCCGTCATCGTCGACGGTCACCGGGGTGAGGCGCATCGAGTAGCCGCCGTCCGTCGCGATCTCGAGCGTCGCGATGAACGAGTCGGGCGACACCATCGCGAGCAACGGGCGCAGATCCTCTGGAACGACGCTGCGGTCCATCAGGTCGACGAGCGTGCCGGGGCTGTAGACGATCGCCTTGCCGCGGTAGCTCTCGATTCCGAGCGGGCGGTGCGGATGCGCCCCGACCACGATGTCGGCGCCGGCGTCAATGAGCGCGTGGCCGAGCGGACGCTGGTACTCGGCGAGGCCCTCGCTCAGCCCGCCGCCCCAGTGGACGAGTGCGACGACGAAGTCGACCTGGTCGCGCAGCCGTCCGACCTCCTCGCACGCCGCAGCGAGGTCCGCGGCCTCAACGTGGGACCGGACGGCCGGGGCCGAGGCGGGCTCCTCCATCAGCAGGAGCGCGTTGACCTCGTAAGACGTGTGGACGTGCAGCGGCGCAAGCCCGGGCCGCCCTGGGCCGGCGGCGGCGCCCGTCGGCAGGCATGCGGTCCATGCCGTGACGCCGACATGCCAGCCCGACCGCTCGAGCACGACGGGTGCGATCGCCTGCGCGAGGTCGGCGCCTCCGCCAACCGGCCGGATGCCGGCAGACTCGAGTGCCGCGATCGTGTCGAAGAGCCCGGTCTCGCCGTAGTCGGTGCCGTGGTTGTTGGCGACCGAGATGACGTCGAACCCGAGCTGCGCGTAGTCGGTCGCCTCGGCCGGATCGGCGCGGATCGTGATCAGCTTCTCGCGCGGGTAGCCGCGCGTCGTCAGCACGCCGTCCATGTTGCCGACGGCGAGGTCGGCGGCGGTGAGCACGCCGGCCACGCCCCCGAGACCCACGCTGACCGGCTCGCCTCCGCGGAACAGACGCCGCCCGGGCATGACGTCGCCGATCGCGGCCAGCGTGAGCCGGTTCCGCGGCATCAGGCGACGCTCCGCGCGGCCTCCGTCGCGTTCTCGAGCGCACGATCGAGCCGGTTGCGCACGCGCACGAGCTCCGTCCGCACGACGCCGTCGGGCACCGTCCCGATCGCGTCCGCAGCGGCCGCGAAGTCCGGCAGCAGCGGGATGTGGAGGGCAGGGTCCTGTCGGTACGGGCCGTTGCTCGTGTACAGCACGCGCACGAGCTCGCGCCCGATCCGCAGCAGCGCGTCGTTCACCGGTCGCGCCGCTTCGACCGTGCCGGCGGGCGGCGCGGCGTAGAGGGTCTCGAGTGCCTCCTCCAGCTCCCGCAGCCGCGCGTCCGTCCCGTCGAGGTCGACGAAGCCGTCCAGCCGTTCGCGCAGCGCCGCCAGCGTGGCCTCGATCTGGCTTACGGTGGCGCGGAAGTCGAGCGGGTGGACCGGGAGGTTGGCCGCGCGGAACGCGGCGCCCGTGTACAGCCGGATGTCGCGTAGCAGCCGGTCACGGTCGGCGATGTCGAGCGTGTCCGCCTCGGTGTGCCACTCGATGTTCCCGCCGCAGCCGCCGACCGCGTAGTAGCCCTTCTGCTCGCGCAGCGGCGCGGGCATCGTCGAGCTGAGCATGAAGAACGTCGACACCCCGAGGTTGTTGAACGAGATGTCGCCCGCGCGCAGCGGCTCGCGTCCCTCGGACGGCTGCCCCGTGAAGTCACGGATCGCGTCCTTGGCGAACGCCTCGGCCTCGGCCATCCAGTAGACGTCCTCGAAGACGTCGGCGTCGCGACAGCCCGGCGAGTCGCAGTTGATGTGACACACGCAGTTGCGCTCGAGGTCGAGCGCGAACTCGTCCGCGAACCAGGTGGAGCCGGCGTAGCGGCCGTGCGAGTGCCCCGACCACCAGGCGACCCGCACGCTGCGGGTGAGCGCGTCGCGATGCTCGTGCAGGGTGCGCGCGAGCTCGACCAGCGTGGCGTCGCCGGTCGCGTTGTCGCCGACACCGACATGCCAGGAATCGAGGTGCCCGTGGACGAGGACGAAGCGGTCGGGCTCGACCTGCCCGCGGATCTCGGCCACCACCACCGGGATCTTGCGCCAGCGGGTCTCGTGGCGGGTCACGAGCGTCGCCTCGAGGTCGGCGCCGGCGATCCGCTCGATCAGGCGGTCGCCGTCCTCGCGGGCGATCGAGGCGACCGGCATCGTCGGCTGCTGGTGCCAGGTCGAGAGGTCCGGCGAGCCCCAGATCGGCGTGCAGATCCCCTCGTGGATCCACTTGCCGGGCGCCACGGCGACGACGCCCAAGGCGCCGCGCGCCTCGAGGTCGTTGATGCGGCCGGGCATGGGGAAGCCCTCGGTGACGACGATCTTGCCGGCGACGTCTGTATCGCCATGCGAGGCGGAGAACAGGTCGTTGACCGACTTCGCGTGACCGGCGTGCTCGTAGACGATCGGCGCCGTCAGGCCCTCGTCGGGCGTCGAGGTCGCCATGCTCGGCGTCTTCGCCCGGATCTCGATCCCGTCGACGGTCAGCGACGCGCCGCGGGGGAGGCTGATCAGCAGCTCGGGCTCGTGGACGGTGTGGGGGATGCCCAGTGCGTCGAGCCGGCGGGTGATGCGGCCGACGGCCTCGCGCTCTTCGTCGGTGCCGGACTCGCGCACCAGCGTCGAGAACTCCTCGACCAACGCCCAGGCGTCGTCGACGCGCACGGTCGCGACGACCTGCTCCTCCCGGTCCACGCCTGCTGATCGGATCGCCATCACTTCTCCCTTGACGGATTTCAGCATAAAATGTTGCAGACGAGCCGGAAACTTGCAACGATCCCGCCGTGGACGAACTTGATCGTCAGATCGCGGTCGCCCTACAGCTGAACGGCCGCGCCACCTGGCGCCAGGTAGCGAAGGTGGTGGGGACGTCCGAGTCGACGGTCGCGCGGCGCGGGCGCCAGCTGCTGGAGGAAGGCCTGGTGCGCGTCACCGGACAGCCCGACCCCGCGCGGACCGGGCTCGGCTATCCGGTCCTCGTCCAGCTCACCTGCGAGGCCGGCGCCGTCAAGCGGGTCGCGCGCAGCCTCGCCGAGCGCCCGGACGTGCGCTTCCTCGCCCTGGTCACCAGCACCTTCGACATCATCCTCGAGCTGATCGTCCCCTCGCGCGCCCGCCTCGCGCGCATCCTGGTCGACGAGTTCAGCGCGATCGAGGGGATCACGAGCACGACGACCGACGCGGTCATGCGGACGTTCAAGACGTCCTACGACTGGAGTCGAGAACTGCTCGACGAACAGGGCATCGACCCATCGTTCGGCGCCGAGTTGCGCCCGCGGCCCGACGCCGCGTCGCCGACCGCGCTCGACGAGACGGACCTGCAGCTGATCCAGCTCCTGCGCGAGGACGGCCGCCGGACATACGCCGAGCTCGCCCAGGCCGTCGCCACCAGCGAGTCGATGGTGCGCCGGCGGGTGTCGGCGCTCGTCCAGCAGGGCGCGCTCGCCTTCGCGACGCTGGTCTCCCCGCGAGCGCTCGGCTTCGAGATCGAAGCCTTCGTCCTGCTGCGCGTGAACCTCGGCGAGCTGGAGCAGATCGCCTCCGAGCTCGCCGCCCGCCGCGAGGTCCGCTACCTGTCGGCGACGAGCGGCTTCAGCGACCTCGCCTGCGAGGTCATCCTGCGCTCGCCCGACGACCTCTACGAATTCACGACGCGGGTGCTCGGCGGGCTCGCCGGCGTCCAGCGGGCCGTGATCTCGCACGAGCTGGTCACGGTCAAACGCGCGTACATGGAGGTGGCGTCCAGCTTCTGGGAGAGCGCGCCCTCGGGCTCCGCGCCCGAGGCGCACTGGTGACCGCACGCGAGGGCGGCGAGCGGATCTGGATCACGTAGACGAGGGAAGGGGATCGCGATGGCTGAGGGGCAGCGGAGGGACATGGATCGCCGGACGTTCGTGCGAGGGGCGGGCTCGCTCGGCGCGCTCGGCGTCACCGGCGGGCTGGGGTCGCTGCTCGCGGCCTGCGGCGGCGGGTCGGAGTCGTCGACATCAACGAGCCCGGCGGGGGGCAGGCCGGTGCCCGGCGGCCGCGCGGTGCTCGCGACGGTCGACAAGCCGGTCAACCTGGACGGTCACGACGGCCAGCTGTACTCGTCGATCCAGGTGTACCAGAACATCTACTCGTCGCTGATCTACATCGACGAGGACTTCAAGTACCAGCCCGGCCTGGCGGCGAGCTGGACCCAGGACGACGCGAAGACGTGGACGTTCGACCTCGTCGACAACGCGGTGTGGCACAACGACGAGCCGTTCACCGCCAAGGACGTGGTCTTCAGCTTCCAGCGTCTCAAGGAGCACCCGATCGGCTCGTTCACGGCCGCCGTCGACCGGGCCGAGGCGCTCGGCCAGCACAAGGTCCGGCTGCACCTGAAGTCGCCCTACGGCGCGCTCGAGCCGTTGCTCGCCGGCCTCGTCTCGATCATGAACGAGAAGGCGGTGACGGATAACGACCCGAAGCTCAAGCCCGTCGGGACCGGGCCGTACCGGCTCGCGGAATGGGTCCAGGACGACCACCTCACGCTCCAGAAGTGGGACAAGCACTACAAGACCGACAAGCCGGTGCTCGACGAGATCGTCTTCAGGGCGATCGGTGACGACAGCGTCCGGCTCACCGGCCTCCAGACCGGCGAGCTGAACTGGATCCAGCGCGTGCCGGGGCAGCGGGTCGAAGAGCTGTCCACGTCGAACGAGCTCGCCAGCTCCGAGGGGCGCGCGTACAACCCCGAGATGATCATGTTCAACTGCACGAAGCCGCCGTTCGACGACGTGCGGGTCCGGCAGGCGGTCGCCTGGGCGATCGATCGCAAGGAGCTCGTGGACCTCGTCTGGTACGGGACGTCGGTCGCCGCCACCGAGGCGACCGCCAAGCCCAGCCCCTGGTACACGGGCGCCGATCCCTACGAGAGCGGTCCCGACCTCGACAAGGCGCAGGCGCTGCTGCGCGAGGCCGGGATCACCGATCGGCTGAAGGTCAACTTCGCCGGTCAGCCGCAGGTCGCGACCCAGATCCGTGAGGCGCAGATCATCCAGGCCCAGCTCAAGAAGATCGGGATCGATCTCAACATCCAGCGCTTCGAGCCGGCCCAATGGTTCGAGCAGCTCGCCACCAAGAAGTACGACATGACGACGACGTACTTCAGCGCGACGTTCGACCCGGCGTTCGTCTACGGGATCGTCACGCGCACCGGGGGGTCGTTCAACTTCCCCGGCTACGCCAACAAGCAGACCGACGCGCTGATCGACCAGTTCGTCTTCGAGGGCGACCAGGACAAGCGCAAGCAGGTCTATCCGGACCTGGTGACCCGGATCGCCGAGGAGGCGCCGATCCTGTTCCTGACCAACGAGATCCAGCGGTACTGGACGCAGCCGAAGTTCCATGGGCCGGCGCCGCTGCCGACGCTCGAGATCCGCGCGGAGGAGATGTGGCGGACGTCATAGCCCGACGCATCCTGCTGGCGATCCCGATGCTGATCGGGATGTCGGTGATCGTGTTCCTGATCGTCCACCTGGTGCCGGGGGATCCCGCCACGGCGGTGCTGGGGCTCAACGCGACGCCCGAGCTGGTGGCGAAGCTGCGGACCGATCTCGGCCTCGACGAGCCGCTCATCACCCAGTACGTAACCTGGTTCGGCAACGTCCTGACCGGCGACTTCGGGCAGGACTACTCGAGCGGCGCGGAGATCTCCGACCTGCTCTCGCAGCGGCTGCCGGTGACGATCGAGCTGGCCGTCGTGGCGATCGCGATCGCGGTCGGCATCGGCATCCCGCTCGGCGTGGCCGCGGCGGTGTGGCGGGGGCGCACGCCGGATGCGGCAGCCCAGGGCGTCAGCATGGTCGGCATCTCGGTGCCCGACTTCTGGGTCGGCATCATGCTGATCCTCGTGTTCGCGCTCGGCGCGGGCCTGCTGCCGTCCTCGGGCTGGGTGTCGCTGAGCGAGGACCCGGTCGAGAACCTGCGCCACGTCGCGCTGCCGGCACTCGCGCTGGGGCTCGGCTTCGCGGCGGTGCTCATCCGCGTGACCCGGGCCGCGATGCTCGACGTGCTCTCGCAGGACTACATCCGCTTCTGCCGCGCGAAGGGGCTCTCCGAGTCGAAGGTGATCCTCAAGCACGCGCTGCGCAACGCGGCGATCCCGATCACGACGGTGGTCGGGATGCAGGCGGGCTACCTGCTCGGCGGCGCGATCGTCATCGAGCAGGTGTTCTCGCTGCCCGGCGTCGGCCGGCTCGTGCTCGACGGCGTGCTGCAGCGCAATTACCCGGTCGTCCAGGGCGCGGTGCTCGTGGTCGGCGTGATGTTCATCGCCGTCAATCTCGCGGCGGACGTCCTCTACGCCGTCCTCAATCCGAGGCTGCGCAGGTCCTCGGCGTGACCGCCGTCGCTCACGACGTCGAGCCGGCGGTTCCTGCCGCTGCGGGCAGCCGCGGGCGCCGCCTGAACGGCCGCCTCCGGCTTGGCTTCGGGCTGCTCGCGCTCGTCCTGGTCGTGGTCGTCGTCGGTCCGCTGATCTCGCCGTACGAGACCGACGAGATCGCGGCGGCAGACGCGCTGACCGGGCCGAGCTCGGCCCACTGGCTCGGCACCGACAACTTCGGGCGCGACATGTTCGTCCGCATGGCGGTCGGCTACCGGATCTCGCTCGAGGTCGCGGTCAGCGCGGTTGCCATCGGTCTGCTGGCGGGCGTGCCGCTGGGGCTGCTGGCGGGGTACGGCCGCGGTGTCGTCGACACCGTCATCATGCGGCCGCTGGACGTGCTGATGGCGTTCCCGGCGATCCTGCTGGCGATCACCGTGATGGCGATCTTCGGGTCCGGCCTCGGCGTGCTGATCGTCGCCATCGGCATCGTCTACGTGCCGATCGTCGCCCGCGTCATGCGCGCGTCGACGCTCGAGACCTCGCAGCAGCTGTTCGTCGAGGCTGCCCGCGCGCGCGGCGCTTCGCGACGGCGCGTGCTGCTGCGGCACGTGCTGCCCAACAGCATCGGCCCGGTCGTCGTGCAGGCCTCGATCCTGCTCGGGATCGGCGTCCTGCTCGAGGCGGCGCTCTCGTTCATCGGCCTCGGCGTCCAGCCGCCGACGCCGTCGCTGGGCGTGATGCTGGCCGAGGGCCGGGACTTCATGGCGACGTCGACGTGGATCGTCGCGGTCCCGGGCGTAGCGATCGCGGTGCTCGTCCTCACCTTCAACCTGATCGGGGACGGCCTGCACTCGTGGCTCGACCCGCGCGGGAAGTCGAGGCTGCGGTGACGCCGCTGCTCGAGATCCGCGACCTCACCGTCCGCTACGGCGACACGACCGCGGTCAGCGGTGCCTCGCTGACGCTCGAGCGCGGCGACGTCCTCGGCCTCGTGGGGGAGTCGGGCTCGGGCAAGACGACGCTCGGCACCACGGTGCTCGGGCTGCTGCCCGACTCGGCCGTGGTGGAGGGCGAGGTGCGCTTCGAGGGACGCGACATGCGCGCGCTGTCCGGGCGCGAGGCCCGGAAGTTGCGCGGCCCGGAGATCGCCGCCGTCTTCCAGAATCCCGGGACGGCGCTCGATCCCGCGTACACGATCGGCGACCAGATCGTCGAGGTGTTCCGCGCCCACCGCCGGATCTCCCGTCGCGAGGCGCGCGTGGAGGCGCTCGCCCGGCTGCGCGAGGTCGGTATCCCCGCGCCCGAGGAGCGCATGAAGGCGTATCCGCATGAGCTCTCAGGCGGGATGAACCAGCGCGTGGCGATCGCGATCGCGATCGCGCTCAACCCGACGCTGCTGCTGGCGGACGAGCCGACCTCGGCGCTCGACGTGACCGTGCAGGCGCAGATCCTGCACCTGCTGCAGGCGATGATCGCCGAGCACGCCGGCGCGGTGCTGCTGATCAGCCACGACCTCGGCGTGGTGGCGCAGCTCGCGAATCGCGTGGCAGTGATGTACGCCGGCGAGATCGTCGAGCAGGCGCCGGTGCGGGAGCTGTTCGCGCAGCCCCGCCATCCCTACACCGTTCACCTGCTGGACTCGCTGCCGGGCCGGACGCGCGTGGCGGGACGGTCGTGAGCGTGCCGCTGCTCGAGGTCCGGGACGTGCACAAGAGCTTCCCGCTCGGGCGCTCCGTGGCGGCGCGGGTCGGCCGGGCGCCGCGGCGGGCGGTGCACGCCGTCGCCGGCGTCTCGCTGACGCTGGAGCCCGGCACCACGCTCGGGGTGGTCGGCGAGTCCGGGTCCGGGAAGACCACGCTCGGCCGGCTGGTGCTCGGAATGCTGCGCCCGACCGCGGGTGAGATCCGCTTCGAGGGCGAGGACATCGCCGGCGCGCCGCCGGAGCGCCGGTTCACGCTGCGCCGGGAGATCCAGGTGATCTTCCAGGACCCGTACGCGTCGCTGGACCCGCGCCAGCGGATCGAGGACATCATCCGCGAGCCGCTCGACATCCACGCGATCGGCGCACCCGCCGACCGGCGCCGCCGGGCGGCCGAGCTGATGGAGCAGGTGGCGCTGCCGTCGCGGTACGCGCGCAGGCTCCCGCACGAGCTCAGCGGCGGGCTGCGCCAGCGCGTGGGGATCGCCACCGCGCTGATCCTCGAGCCGAAGGTGATCGTGGCCGACGAGCCGGTGTCGGCGCTCGACGTGTCGGTCCAGGGCCAGGTGGTACAGCTGCTGGCCGACCTCCAGGCGCAGACGGGCGTCGCCTACATGTTCATCTCGCACGACCTCGGGGTGGTCCGCGAGGTCAGCGACCGAGTCGCGGTCATGTACCTGGGCCGGATCGTCGAGGAAGGGACGGTCGAGCAGGTCTACGAGCGGCCACAGCATCCCTACACGCGAGCGCTGCTCTCGGCGATCCCCGCCGCCGACCCCACGATCGATCACCGCCCGACGCACCTCTCCGGGGAGATCCCGACGCCGATCGACCCACCGTCAGGCTGTGTGTTCCATCCGCGCTGCCCGCTTGCCGTGCCGACCTGCTCGGAGATCGTCCCGCCAGCCCTCGACCACGGCGGCGGACACGTGGCCGCCTGCCATGTCACGGCCGCCGAGCACGGGCTGGGCGTGCTCGCCGCGAACCCGAAGGAGGAGACCGTTGAACGCCACTGAGCGGCGCGCCCGGATCGCGCTCTACGGAGCCGGAGGCTCCCCGTTCCACCACCTCGCCATATTCGCGCGTGCGGGCCACGACGTCGACGCCGTGTTCCCGGCTGACATCGCGAACGGCGCGCTGGCCGGCTTCGACGCGTTCGTCATGCCGGGTGGCGGCTACCGCGCGATGTTCGGCCAGATCGAGCCGCTCGGCGCGGACGGCGCGCGGGCGATCCGCGAGTACGTCGAGTCGGGCGGCATGTACATCGGCTGTTGCGCCGGCTCCTACGACGCCGCGACGGTGGCCGAGAGCTTCCTCGCGCTGTGCCCGGCCCAGGGCGAGATGTGCCTGCTCGACGCGACCGTGTTCAACGAGGGCGGCGAGGAGTGGGGCCTGCGCTCGCCCGGCATCGGGGTGCTGCGCGCACGGACGGTCGCGCCCGCCCATCCGGTCATGGCCGGGATGCCCGAGGCGTTCGAGATCGCGCACTACAACGGCCCCCTGTTCGAGGGCGCCGAGGCGCTCGCGCGCGTGGCCGGCCGCACCGAGCACTTCACCGCCTGGGAGGAGATGCTCGGCAAGCATCCGGAGCGCGTCCTGCTCGACGACGCGGTCGACGCGGGGGTGGCGAACATCGTCGCCGGCGTGCGCGGCGACGGGCGCGTCGTGCTGTTCGGCTCGCACCCCGAGTTCGGCTTCGGGATCGCGATGGAGGACGAACAGGCTCCGGGCCGGATGCTGCTCAACGCGATCGAGTGGCAGCTGTCGGAGAACCCGGCGCCGCGCCCGCGCGTGGATCTGGTAGTCGACGCCGAGCCGGCCGCGGCCGACGCCGACCCGGCGCGCGCGGTGGAGCTGGCGGAGCAGATCGCCGGCCGCACGGCGGCGATCCGCGAGCGCGGCACCGACGCCACATGGCTGGCGCCCGAGTACGCGATGTCGTTCTTCGGCCTGACGGCGCAGGAGATCTGGACCCGCTCGCTCGACGCCATCGACCGGCTGAGCGCGGAGGCCGCGCAGGCGGCCCGGGACACCGACCCGCGCGTGCTCGGCTTCCGGCCGCCCGCGGAATGGGACCTCGACGGCGGCTACCACGGCGCCGTGCCGCTGCTCGAGCAGTCGCTCGCGATGCTCGACCAGACGCTCGCGACGTGGGACTTCGACCCGGGCGTGAGCAGCGGCAACCCGTACGAGCACATGCTCGACAGCCCATATCACCTGGTGGCGGGCTCATACCTCGCCGCCGTCGGCCGCGTGGGCGGGGCGGCGCTGCTGTGCTCATCGGCGCAGCGGGTCGCGGCCGCATGACGCTGCTGCTGCGCTGCGGGACGCTGTGGGACGGCACCGGCGGGGAGCCGGCGGCCGGCGCAGAGCTCGTCGTCGACGGTGGCAAGATCGGCGCCGGGCCGGCGCCGGAGGGCGCCGAGGTCGTCGACCTCGGCTCGGCCTTCGTGATGCCGGGGCTGATCGACGCCCACACGCACCTCTCCGTGATGCCGGGCCGCGGCGATCAGCTCGGGCAGCTGCGCCAGCCGCCCGGCCGGCAGGCGCTGCGGGTGCCCGGCAACCTGGCCCGTGACCTGGCGGCCGGGACGACCACGATGCGGATCATGGCCGAGGAGGACTGGCTCGACGTCCACACGCGCGCGGCGATCGAGGCTGGGGAACTCGAAGGCCCGAGCCTGGTGATCGCGACCCGCGGGATCACGGCCGGCAACGGCCACGGCCGCGCGAAGTCGGCCTTCGACGGCGTCGAGGAGGTGCGCCGCGGGGCGCGCGAGAACCTCGCCCACGGGGCCGACTTCCTCAAGCTCTTCGCCACCGGCGGCGTGTCGAGCGGGTCTGGGCTCGACGGCTCGGTGTACTCGCCGGCCGAGTTGCGCGTGGCGGTCGAGGAGGCCGAGCGAGCCGGGACCTACGTGGCCGTGCACGCGCACGGCGGCCCCGGCCTCCGCGACTCCGTCGCCGCCGGGGTCCGCACGATCGAGCACGCGGCCACCGCCAGCGAGGCGGACGTCGAGGCGATGCTGGACGCCGGCTGCTGGATGGTCGGCACGTTCACGATCCTCTTTCACCCGGATGGGATCGAACGCGGTGACGCCGGCGATCCGGCCGTCCTCGAGGCGCTGCGGACGGCGCGCGAAAAGGTCTCCGAGCGCATGGGGTCGATCCTGGGATCCGGGCTGCGGTTCGCCCTCGGCACCGACAGCATGCACGGCCACATGCCGTTCGAGGTGCAGACGGCGATCCGCTTCGGCGTCTCGCCCGCCGACGCGCTGCTGGCCGCGACCGCGCGCGGCGCCGAGGTGCTCCAGATCGAGTCGCGCACCGGCACGCTGGTGCCCGGCAAGGACGCCGACCTGATCGCACTCGACGGCAATCCGCTCGAGGACCCGACCGCACTCGAGCGGGTGGTCCTTGTGATGAAACACGGGAGACGGCACGTTGGCTGACGCACGCATCCTTTATCTGGTCCCGGGCCCCTTGAGCCGCGCCCGCGGCCAGGCGGAGCTCGACCGGCGGCGCGACCTCCTGCAGTCGTGGGCGGCACCCGGGGTCGCGGTCGGCGTCGCCGAGAACCCGAGCGGTCCCGGCTCGATCGAGTCCGGCTGGGAGGAGTACATCTCCGTGCCCGGCTCCTTCGAGGTCGCGGCCGCGGCCGAGGCGGACGGCTACGACGCGATGATCCTCGGCTGCTTCGGCGACCCGGGCCTCGACGGCTTCCGCGAGATCCTCAGCGTCCCGATGGTCGGCCCGTGCGAAGCGGCGATGCACGTGGCCTGCATGCTCGGGCACCGCTTCGGCATCGTGACGGTGCTCGACTCGATCGTCGCGCCGCTGCACCGGCTCGCGCGCATCGCGGGCGTCGACTCGCGCGTGGCGTCGATCGTCGCCTGCGACGTGCCGGTGCTCGATCTGCACGCCGGCAGTTACGACGCGGTGCTCACCGCGTGCCGGACCGTCATCGACGCCGGCGCCGACACGATCGTCCTCGGCTGCATGAGCATGGCGTTCCTCGGCGTCGCCGAGGAGCTCTCCGGGGAGCTCGGCGTACCGGTCATCAATCCGGCGCGCACCGCGCTCAAGACGGCCGAGCTGCTGCTCGGCAGCGGCCTGACACACAGCAAGCGCGCGTTCCCCGTGCCGCCCAAGATGGCGGCGGGGATCGTCGCGGCGGTCTGACTCCCAACGAACAGAAGGACGCCCGATGGAATCTACGGTCGACGACCTCACAATCAACGGCGCCCGGCTGTGGCACGAGCAGCACGGCCCCGCCGGCGCGCCCGCCCTCGCGATCCTGCACGGCGGCCCGGGTGTCGGCGACTGCCGCGACCAGGTTCGCGACTACGGCGCGCTCGCCGACGAGTTCCGGCTGCTGTTCTACGACGCCCGCGGCTCCGGGCGCTCGGCGGACGTTCCGCCGTACACGCACGAGCAGTGGGTGGCCGATCTCGACGAGCTGACGCGTCGGCTCGACATCGAGACGTTCGCCCTGCTCGGCCACTCGTACGGCGGCATCGTGGCCCAGGAGTACGCGATCGTCCACCCCGAGCGGCTCCGGCAGCTGATCCTCGTCGACACGGCCCCGTCGACCGTGGAGAACGAGGAGTCGATCCGCCGCGCGCTCGCCGCCGGCCGCCCGGACATCGAGGAGGGCTGGCTGCGCAAGCTGTTCGAGGGCCGCGTCGATTCCGACGAGGAGATGCGTGGCATGTGGGAGTCGCTGCTCCCGCTGTACTTCGACGGTCCGTACGACCCGGGACTGCCGAAGCAGATGGCCGACGACACCTTCTTCCACTACGCCACCCACAACTACGCGTTCAGCGTCAACAACCCCGCCTTCGACGTGCGCGACCGGCTGCCGCAGCTCCAGGTGCCGACGCTGGTCATGTGCGGGGGCAACGACTGGATCACGCCGTTGGCGAAGTCGCAAGAGATCGTGTCGATGATCCCCGCGAGCCGGCTGGAGGTATTCGACCACAGCGGGCACATGCCGATGTTCGAGGAGCCCGAGCGCTTCCAGGCGGTCCTGCGGGCGTTCCTGCGCGAGGCGGTGTAATGCCGGGGGTCGAGATGGAGAAGCTGACCTCGCCGCAGGCCGCGCGCCTGGTTGCGGACGGCCGCGTCGTCGGCCTGATCGGGCTCGGCGCCGTCGAGCAGCACGGACCGCACCTGCCGCTGGGGACTGACGCGATCATCGCTCGGCACCTGGCGGGGGAGATCGCCGCACGCCTGAGCGAGACGGTCCTCGTCGCCCCGGTACTCCCGGGTGGGCTGTCGTGGCATCACCTCGGCTTCCCGGGCACCGTCGACCTGCCGGCCGGCGTGCTGACCGACTACGTGCGCGCCTACCTGTCCACGATGGACGCGCTCGGCGTGCGCGACGTCGCGCTGTTCAGCGCGCACGGCGGCAACTTCGGCGCGATCGGCGCGCTTGCGGCCGAGTACGAGGGACACGAGCGGCTGCGCGTGATCGCGTACGCGGATATGGGGCGATACGTCGAGGTCATGATGGCCGCCGCGGCGTCGGCCGGCGTCGAGGTGCCCTCGACCGACGTCCACGCCGGCGGCCTCGAGACGAGCCAGATGCTCTTCCTCGAGGGGGAGGGCGCGATCACGATCCCGCCGGGCCTCGAGGGCTACGTCGAACCGGAGCCGGGCTGGCTGGAGCGAGTGTCGACGGAGGGGATCCACGCCGTGAGCGCGAACGGCGTGTTGGGCCGGCCCGCAAGCGCCACCGCCCCGGCGGGCGCAGCGATCTGCGCTGCGCTGGCCGACGCGATCGCGGCCTGGATGGCGCGCGAGCTCGATCTGGGCTGATGGGGCTGAGGCTCAGCCGGTTGCGGCGGTGACCGGCGCGCGGTCGAGGCCCGCGTGGAAAGCCTCGACGAGCGCGGCCAGTTCGCGCGGCGCCTCGATCGGGATCTCGTGGCCGGCGTCGACGAGGGCGAGGCGCGCGTGCGCGAGCGGTGCGACGACGCCGGCGCGCAGGGCGTCCGGCGTGAACATCGGGTCGCCGCTTCCCCCGATGACGAGCGTCGGGGTGGTTATCGCGGCCAGCCGGTCCGCGAACGACGTGGCCATGACGGCGTTCAGGGTGCCTTCCAGCGCGGCGCGGCCGACGATGGCCGCGTCGCGGCCGAACCGCTCGAGCAGCTCCGGTTCGACCGGCCGCGTCATGTAGGGCTCGGCGACCTGCGCCAGCCGCACCGCGTCGCCCTCGCGGCCGAGCCAGTCCTCGACGACCTCGGGTGGGAGCGGGACCTCGCCTGCCGGGCAGCCCGCGACAAGGATCTGCCCGACGACGCGGTCCGGCGCGACGACCGATAGGTACTGGCAGAACTTGGCGCTCATGCTGAAGCCGAGAACGACGAACTCGCGCGCGTCCGCGTCGTCGGCGACGGCGAGCGCGTCCGCGGCGATCTGCTCGAGCGTGTAGCCGTCGGTCGCGGGATCGGACTCACCGTGGCCGCGGAGGTCGAACGTCAGGGCGCACAGGCGCGTCAGGTCGAGGTGCTCGATCGTCGCGTCGAAGTAGCGCGCCGAGCCGGACCAGCCGTGCATGAAGAGCAGGTCGGGCGGACCCTCGCCCGCGCACGCGTACGAGATCGAGACTCCGTCATCCGTCGTCACGGCCGGCATGAGCAACCTCCTTGACTGGACAGCGCGAGCTAACCAGTCGCGAGCGACGGGCGCAAGGCCGCTGCCATGCGCGCCTCCGCGATCGCCTCGTCCTGGGTCAGCGCGCGCCCCTGCGATCGCGCGCGTGCCCAGGCCGCGTCGCCGAGCGCGGACGCGGTCGCCTGCACGCCGGCCTCGCGCTCGGCGCGGATCGTGGGCCACAGCGCGATCCTGGCCCGCTCCCTGATCGCCTCCGCGCCACCGTAGAGGCGGGCCGCCCGGAGGTGGTGGCCGCGATCCACGGCCAGCCCCGCGAACGCGTCGACACTGACGGCGATGCCCCAGGCGTTCTCGAGCCGGGAGAACGTTCGCAGCGCCTCGCCGTGCAGAGCGCTCGCACGATCGAGGTCGCCCAGGTGCCGGACGGACCGCCCGGCGCCCATCAGGCAGGTTGCCGCCATCCAGGCGTCGCCCCCTTCACGGGCGATCGCGACGGCGCGCTCGTGGCGCTCCACGGCCTCGGCATGCCGGCCCTCGATGCTGGCAAGGACCCCGAAGTTGGCGTGGGCGAGCGCCGACGGCCACCAGAGATCGTGCTGGGTGGCGAGCGTAAGCGCCTCACCGTAGAGCCGCTGCGCCTCGTCGTGCCTGCCGCGATAGCGGGCCACGGTGCCAAGCACGTTGAGAGCGACCGCGCGGTACCACTCCTCGCCGGGCGGCGACAGCACGAGGCTCTCGCGGCAGTCACGCTCGGCCCCGTCGAGGTCGTCCTCCAGTAACGAGAGGAAGCCCGCGAGCGAGAGCGCCCGCGAACGTCCGGCGCCGGCCTCGCCCGGCCGGGCGAGGATCGCCGCGAGGAAGCGCATGCCCTCGCCGGTCAGCCCGTGGGCGATCCAGAAGGGAACCAGGCTGGCCGCGAGCCGCAGGCCGGTCTCCAGGTCGCCGCCCTCGCCGGAGCTCCAAGCGAGCGCGGCCCGCAGGTTCTCGCGCTCGCGGCTGACGCGGTCGAGCCAGCCGGCCCGCTCGCTCCCGCGCCGGTTCGGGCCTCCCTCCTCGGCCAAGGCCAGATACCAGCGCGCGTGCGCGGCTCGGATCGCCGGCTCTTCGCCGCTCGCGGCGAGCTGCTCGGCGGCGAGCTCGCGGATCGTCTCGAGCATGCCGAAGCGACCGTCGCTCTCGGGCCGGATGAGGTTGTTCTCGGCGAGCGACAGCAACCCGTCCCGTGCGTTCACCTCCAGGCCGCGGCAGCACGTGGCGTCCGCGGCGGCGACGGGCCATCCTCCCGCGAACACGGCGAGCCGGGCGAACAGGCGCTGCTCCACCGGCGTCAGCAGCTCGTAGCTCCACATCAGCGTGTCGCGCAGCGTCCGCTGACGGGCGGGCACGTCGCGGGGGCCGTCGGTCAGCAGCTCCAGCCGCCGCTCGAGGCGGGCAAGGATCTCCGCCGGCGCGAGCGTCCGGATGCGCGCCGCGGCGAGCTCGATCGCGAGCGGCAGCCCGTCGAGCCGCGCGCAGATCTCCGTCACGGCGTCCGTTACGGCGAAGTCGGGAAGGACGGCCGTGGCCCGATCGGCGAACAGCGCTACCGCCTCCTCGCGCGCGGATAGGGGAGGCACCGCGTACTCGCTCTCGCCGTAGAGGTTGAGATGGGTGCGGCTCGTGGCGAGGATCGTGAGCGCCGGCGCGGCGGCCAGCAGCTCGGTCGCGAGCGGCGTCGCGTCGAGGAGATGCTCGAGGTTGTCGAGCACCAGCAGCAACTCGCGCTCGGCGAGGAACGCCGTGAGCGTGTCCTCGATCGACTGTCCCTGGCTCTGCTGGAGTGTGAGCGTCTGGGCGATCGCGTGCGGCACGAGGTCCGGCTGCGACACGGGCGCCAGCGGCACGAAGCAGGCGCCGTCGGCGAACGCGGCGGCGGCCGCGCGCGCGACCTCGAGCGCCAGCCGTGTCTTGCCCGCGCCGCCCGCGCCCGTGAGCGTCAGCAGGCGCACGCCGGGGCGAACCAGCAGCGTCCGCACCTGCTCGAGCTCGCGGACGCGGCCTACGAACGAGGTCACGGATGCCGGCAGCTCGGTTCGGCGGCGGCTCGCCCGCACGAGATCGAGCGCGGGGTCGTGCGCGAGGATCTGCCGCTGGAGCGCCTGGAGGTCCTCGCCGGGCTCGAGCCCGAGTTCCTCGACGAGCGTCGCGCGCGTGTCCTGGTACGCCCCGAGGGCATCCGCCTGGCGGCCCGCGCGATAGAGCGCGAGCATCAGCTGACCCGCAAGGCGCTCGCGCAGCGGGTGCGCGCGGGTCGCCGCGGCGAGCTCCCCGGCGAGCTCGGTGTGCCGGCCGTCGGCGAGCTCGCGTTCGAACCATCCCTCCACGGCAGCGAGGCGCAGATCCTCCAGCCGCGCGATCTCGATCCGAGCGAAGTCCGCGGACGCGAGATCGGCGAGCGGCGGACCCCGCCAGAGCGCCAGCGCGTCGTCGTAGCGCTCCTGTGCGAGCAGGTCGTGGAAGCGACTCAGGTCGAGCTCATCGGGGGCGACACGCAGCAGGTAGCCCGGCGGCCGCGTCTCGAGTCGGTCGGCGCCCACGAGGCGGCGCAGCCGTGACACGTGGCCGTGCAGCGCGGTCACCGCGGTCGCCGGAGGCGACTCGCCCCACAGCGCGTCCACGAGCCGGTCCTGGGCGACGACCTCGTTCGCGCGCAGCAGCAGGAACCCGAGCAGAGCACGCTGCCTGCCGCGCTCGATCGAGAGCGCCTGGCCATCCTTCATGACCTCCAACGGGCCCAGGATCCGAAACTCGATATGCGCCCTCCTCGGTCCCTCCGACGCTACTCGATTCCGAGAGCACGCCGATAGCGAACCGTTAGCGGCCTCGTGGATCGTCGCCGGCATGAACAGCTACCTCGTGGAGCTGCACCTGCCGGCCGGCGACCCGACGGACCTCGCCGCGGCCGGTGAGCGGGCACGCACTGCCGCCGAGCAGCTGACCCGCGAGGGCACCGCGGTGCGCTGGGTTCGTTCGATCTACGTGCCGGAGGAGGAGACCTGCCTCCTGGTGTTCGAGGCGCGAACGCCGGACGCCGTCGATCAAGCCGGCCGGCGCGCGCGGCTCACGTATGAGCGGATCGTTGAAGAAGGAGACGCGACATGAAGCCAACCTGGAAGACGCTGGCGGTGCCGGCGATCCTGCTGTTTCTCGCAACCGGCGCGCTTGCCTTCGCCGGTCTGGGCGGGGACGGAAACAGCCGCCATGCCGGCGCGGACGGCGCCGCGGCCCACTCGGCCCCGAGCGAGCCGCTCGTGGTCGCGCTCAAGCCGGCCCACAACTCGGGCGTCTCGGGAACGGCCAGATTCGTACCCGGCAGCGCTGACATGCAGGTGACGCTGACGCTCAGCAAGCGCGTGCCGGCGACCCTTTTCGCGCACGTCCACACCGGACCCTGCAGCAAGGAACCGACGGTGAAGAACCCGCGGATCTGGGCGAACCTCAACGACGTCGTCGACGGCGAGTCTGAGACGACGGTGAACGTCGTGACGCTGAAGGAGCTTCAGGCGGAGAGCTCGTCGATCAACGTCCACGATCCCGACCACGCCAACCGGCCGCTGGTCTGCGGCGACATCCCCCGCGCCTCGTGAGCGCCCGAAAGGAGCACGCGATGACCAAGAAGATCCTCGGTACCGCGATCACGGCTGCATGCGCGCTGGCGCTGGTCGCCGGGCCTGCACAGGCGAGCGGCCGGTCGACGATCGCCTTCACCCTCGCGCCCAACCAGGCGATGGTTTCCTGTCCGGCCGGCGCGGCGTTCGGCTTCGGGCTCGACGTGGCCTCGCTGGCGGGCAAGCCACTCGGCACCGGCCGGACCTGCGTCGAATCGATCGCCGGCGGCTGCGATCCGTTCGTGCCGTACTGCCGCCAGACGGTGCGCGCGACCCTCACGCTCGACCTCGCTCGCGGCTCGCTCACGGTGCCGGTCAAGCTGTTCGAGCTCTGGCCGACGCCGAGCTCGTTCTTCCAGCTCGGGAGCGGCGAGGTCAGCGGCGGCACGGGCGCGTATGCCGCCGCCAAGGGCCACCTCGCGGGCGGCGGCGCGGGCGCGTTCGACGATCAGTCGAACTTCACCGGCCGCCTCGTCTACGTCGCCGACCTGAAGGGCGTCCGATGATCCCCGCGGCCTCGTGACGCTTGCTCTCAGAACCCGAAGCGGAACTCGCCCGTCGCCGTGAAGCCGAGGTAATCGTTGCCCTTCCACGTGAAGGCACCGAGGTAGTACGTGCCGCGGTCGAGGGTGCGGGTGCACGTCGACGTTGTGCCGGCCTCGGTAGTCGCGACGGCGCAGTTCTGGTTGCCGACCGCGTCCTGGCGGTAGAACGTTCCCTGGGTCTTGAGGTTGAAGCTGGAGTGGTTGATGTAGCGCCCCTGCGCCTTGCCCGAGTAGATCGTGGACCGGTAGAGGCAGATCTTCGCGCCGCGTACCTCGGTAGGTGCGCAGCCCAGCTTCTTCCACGCGGCGTGCGCGGGCGCGGGGGCGGCGAGCCCGCCCGCGATGCCGAACGCGGCGACGGCGGCGGAGGCCAGGACGGTACGGATACGGGGCATTGACGGGGGGTCCTCCAGCGGATCGCGGGGCAGGTAAGTACATATACCTTGATTCCGGCGTTTTACTCGCCGGAGCCTCGAGCTAGCCGGCTGCGACCCTCGCGGGCGTGTCGGCCGATGTCTCCTGCCGCGCGTGCTGCGCGGCGAGCACGTGTCGTCGCGCCCAGTGGTAGGGCGGCTCGTAGCTCCCGCCGCTCGATAGCCCGATGTGGTCTTCGAGATCGGCGAGCTTGACGCTGCGGGCGATCGCTCCCGCCGGACCGTCGCCGGCGCCGATCCGGACGGTGTGGCGCACGAAGGTCTCGCCCTCGCGGCGGGTGAGCAGCTCGAGCGCCGCGCGCTCCGTCGGCGTCAGGCCGCGCGTGTGCAGGTCATCGACGCGCGTGCCGGTCTTCTCGAGCACGTCATGGAGCAACGCGGTCGCGCGCGCATCGTCGGGAACGGCAGCGGCGACGCGCTCGACATGCTCGCTCATCGGCGAGCCGTGTCGTGTCAGCTGGGCGTCGTGGCTGCGTCGGGCGATGTCTCGCGCAATCTCATGGTCCATAACTGGTCTCCCGCGTGCAGGCCCCGCAGTTTACGAGGATCCGCCGTCCCCCGGCCCCGGCTCAGTAGCCATTGCCGCCGCCCGAGCTCGACGATGCCGTGGTGATCTCGTTCCCGGTCTGCGACAGCACGTACCAGCGGGCGCCGAACGCATTGATGCCCTGGCCGTTGATGTCGCCGGGCTGGCTGTCGCCCTCGTAGCCGTAGAGCGGATGGCCGTTGTAGGTGACCTGCGCCTTTCCGTCCGACCGCGGGGTCGTGCCGATCAGCGACGCCTTCACACCACTGCCGGCCGTCGGCTTGCCGCTGGCGCGCAGCGGGGGCCATGTCGTCGCGCATCCGCCGGAGCACGTGCTCTTGGTGCCGGTGTCCTGCGCGAACAGGTAGAGGGTCTTCCCCTGTGAGTCGACGAGGATCTTGCCGAGCCCGCTGTCCGCCACCCTGACCGTTCCGGAGCTGCCGCTGGCGGACTTCACGGTCGCCGTCTGGGTGTTGTCGTTGTTGCTCCCGCAGCCGGCGACCGCCAGTGCTACGAGCGGCACCGCTGCCGCGGCGGCGAGGAAAGCGAGAGGTCTGGTGCGAGTCATGCTCGCTCCTTGTTCGAAGGACACAGGGCTACGACAGTCAGCCTGGCCGCAAGCCGCTCGGTTTTCGTCGGCCTATCGGCGACTCTTTTGGCTACCGCGCCCGGGGTGTGTCGCACTGACGCCGTACTCCGCGGGGAGTACGCCGAAGTCACGCCCGCGCGCCGATGACGCGGGCGGTCGGGACCGTGACGATGACTGTCATGAAGCTTCGAGCGACGGCCCCGGCGCCGTGGACGGTTGACGTCGAGTCGACGGTGAATGAGCGGCTGTACGGCGAGCGCCGGGACGTGAGCGCGGAACCGATCCGGCGCGGGACGCCCACGTCGCTCGGTGCGCGCTACCGCTTGCTCGAACGGCTCGGCTCGGGCGGCACGGCGGACGTGTACCGGGCGCATGACCAGCGCCTCCGGCGCGACGTCGCCGTCAAGGTCATCACCGAATGGCTCGCCCACGACCCGGCGACCGTCCGGGGCTTCCGGCGCGAGGCCGAGTTGTGCGCGCGGCTTGCGCACCGCAACGTCGCCGTTGTCCTCGATGCCGGCAGCCGCCCGCGCGACTACATCGTCATGGAGCTGGTGGACGGGCAGGACGCCGCGACCCTGCTCCGGCAGAACCAGCTGCTCACCATCACGCACGCCGTCGATGTGCTCGTGCAGATCTCCGACGCACTCGAGCACGCGCACGGCCGCGGTGTGATCCACGGCGACATCGCGCCGCGCAACATCCTGATCGGCCGCCGCGACGGGAGCGCCAAGCTCGTCGACTTCGGCCTGGCCGTCGACCGGTTCGGCGCCGGGCACCAGGGCGAGATCATGGGGACGCCGGGCTACGTCGCGCCCGAGATCGTCCGGGGTGGTGGGCCGTCGCCGCACTCGGACCTGTACTCGCTCGGAGTCGTCGCCTACCGGCTGCTGGGCGGTCCGCCGCCGTTCCGGCGCCGCGGCCGTGAGGCCACGGCCGCGCGACCGAGTGCGATCGCGAATCTGCCGTCGCTCGCCGAGGTTCGGCCCGACGTGCCGGGTTCGGTGACCGCGATCGTCGCGTCCGCGATGGCCGCGTCTCCCGCGGCCCGACCGGCGTCGCTCGCCGCGTTCCGCGACCGGCTCCTCGAGACGCGCATCGGCGCGCCCGAGCTGCGGGCGGCGTGAGCGGCGCCCGTCAGCGCGACGCGTCGCGCATGTAGGTCAGGACCGCGAGCACACGCCGGTGCTCCGTGGTTGTCGGGCCCAGGCCGAGCTTCTGAAAGATGCCCGTCGTGTGCTTCTCGACGGCCGCCTCGGTCACGAACAGGTCCTCGGCGATGCCGACGTTCGACTTGCCTTCCGCCATGGCGGCCAGGACTTCGCGCTCGCGGCGCGTGAGCTCCGCGAGCGCGCTCTGTCCGGCGCGTCGCCCGAGCATCCGGGCGACGACCTCGGGGTCGAGGGCGCTGCCGCCGGACGCGACGCGGCCGACGGCGTCGATGAACGCGTCGACGTCGCCGATCCGCTCCTTGAGCAGGTAGCCGACGCCCTCGGCCCGGTCGCCGATCAGATCGGTCGCGTACCGCTCCTCGCAGTACTGGGACAGGACCAGCACGCCGGTGTCCGGACTCTGTCGCCGAAGCTCGATCGCGGCCCGTAGCCCGTCGTCCGAACGCTCGGGCGGCATCTTGACATCGACAATCGCGACATCCGCGTGGTGCGCCAGCGCCTTGCGCAGGAGATCCGGTGCGTCACCTGCCTGTGCGACGACGTCATAGCCGGCGTCGCCGAGGATCCGCGCGATCCCCTCGCGCAGGAGGACATCGTCCTCGCCGATGACCACGCGCCGCTGAGCTGTCACGACTGAACCGTATCGGTCTGAGATTCCTCCGGCGGGCGGCGGCCGAGCAGGTCGCCGAGCGCCGCGCTCGGCAGCTCGTTCTTGGACAGAAACGCCTCGGCGCCGCAGCCACGGACCTCGGTCTCGGTGGCCGCGTCGGCGTTGGTCGAGGTCAGCACGACCCGGGGCCGCCATGGGAGCGCCACGAGCTCTCGCGTCAGCGCGAGGCCGTCGAGGTCGGGGAGCCCGACGTCGACCAGCACGGAGTCCGGCCGCAGCGCAGCGGCCACGGAGATCGCCGACGCCGCCGTGTCCGCCTCGCCGGCGACCGTGAGTCCGACGCCCTCGAGGATGCGTTGCGCGAGGCGGCGGAACACCGGGTCGTCGTCGACGACGAGAACAGCCCCTTTCATGGCATCCATGATCGCAAGGGTGCCCGGGGCGGGCAGTAGGGCGAGCCAGAGAGTTCCGAGGGTGTCGGGCTGGCCCGACTCGCGGGCGGGGGCTGGCCCAGCGGCCGACTCAGGGTGGACGCATGGCGGCGTGCACCTGGTCGAGCCACAGTGTGATTGCGCTTCCAACGCTAGACACAGGAGACCCCCGATGGCCCGGATGCTTCACCGCTTGGAACCGCTCGGCAAGGAAGGTCCGAACCCCCTCCGCGTGCTCGTAGCCGAGGGCCAGGGACTGTTCCGGGCCGGTCTCCGCGTCCTGCTCGATAGTCAGGACGGCATCGTCGTGGTCGCCGAGGCCGCGACCGGCGAGGAAGCCGTGACCGCGACGCGCGCCAGCGGCGCGGACGTCGTGCTGATGGACCTCGACCTGCCCGCGATCGGCGGGATCGAGACCACGCGCAGGCTCCTCGAGGATCTGCCGGACGCGGCGACCCACGTGGTGATGCTGATGACGTCAGAGAGCGACGAGGCGGTGTTCGGTGCGCTCCGGGCGGGGGCCACCGGGCTCCTCCTCAAGGACGCCGTCGCCGACGAGCTGATCGCGGCGGTACGGGTCGTCGCGCGAGGCGAGGCGCTGCTCTCGCCCGGTCCCGCGGCCAGGCTCGTGGCCGACGTCGTTTCGCGGCCGGAGCGTCTGCGCGCGACGCCGGAGGAGCTCGAGGAGCTGACGGCGCGTGAGCGCGAGGTCGTGGCACTCGTGGCCTGCGGGCTGAGCAACGAGGAGATCGGCGAACAGCTGGTCGTCACGCGCGCGACGGCGAAGACGCACGTGAGCCGGGCGCTCTGCAAGCTCCACGCCCGCGATCGAGCGCAACTCGTCGTCCTCGCGTACGAGGCCGGTCTCGTCCGCCCCGGACGCCCGCAACCGGCGCGGGGCCGCGGCCTGTCGCCGGTCACCGACTTCGGGCGCTACTCGGCGCGCGGTCATGGCGGCCGGCCGGCGTTGCGCCCGCTCGCTGCGTAACCCGCGACCCCCCAGCTCATCCCGAATGACCTGATACGACTCATGCATGGTGGGAGGGCTCACCCGCCGCACCATCGTCGCGAGCGCGCTGCTCGCGCTGCTCGTCGGCGTCGCCTTCGCCGTGCTCATGCGCTCCGTGAACGAGGAGCGGGGCTCTGCGAACCTGGCGATCCGGTCGCAGGAGATGATCGCCGCGGCGGACCGGCTCGAACGGCTCGTCCTCGACCTCGAGACCGGCCAGCGTGGCTTCATCATCACGCGTGACGAGCGCTTCCTGCAGCCGTGGCAGGCGGCGCGCGACGGCTACGTCGAGGCGGCCGACGCGCTCGTGAACGCGAGCACCGGCCTCAACGGGCAGGCACGGATGGCCCGGGAGATCACCGCGGCGGTCGGTAGCTACGTCGAGGAGTACTCGGTTCCGCTCGTCGGGGCGGCCCGGCGTGGCCAGACCTTCGCGTCGCGCCCCGCGGCGCTCGACGAGGGGAGGCGGCGCGTTGACGCGCTCCGCGCGCGGTTCGACAGCTTCGTGGCCGCGGAGCGCCGCCGGTTCGCGGCGCGGCTGGAGGCCGCCGACTCCGACGCCGACCGGGCCATCTTCGTCGCCGCGGCCGGCCTCGTGGGCTCGACGCTGCTGATCGTGTTCTTCGGCAGCTATCTCACGCGGGCGGTTGCCTTGCCCCTCCGCCGTGCGGCGGTCATGGCCGGCCGCCTCGCCGGCGGCGACCTGTCGACCCGGATGCCGGAGACCGGCACCGGCGAAGTCGGTGAGCTCGAGGCCGCGTTCAACACGATGGCCGGCTCACTCGAGGAGAGCCGCGACGAGCTGCGGCTGATCGCGGAAGAGCAGGCCGCGCTCCGACGCGTCGCGACGTTGGTGGCGCAGGCGGTGCCGACCTCCGAGGTCTTCGACGCCGTCACCCGCGAGGTCGGCCTGCAATGCGACGCCGACCTGGCTCGGATGGAGCGCTTCGAGGCGGATCGCTCGGTCACCGGTCTCGCCACCTGGACCCGGAGCGGCCAGACGCAGCTGGCGGTCGGCACGCATTTCCCGCTCGAGGGGCCAAGCATCGCCGGGCAGGTGTACGAGACCGGCCGGCCAGCACGGGTTGACAGCTTCATCGGAGCGTCGGGGCCGATTGCGCGCGAGGCTCAGGAGCTGGGAATCCGCGCGTCGGTCGGCTGCCCGATCGTCGTGGGCGGGCGCACCTGGGGAGTGATGGCCGCGTCCAGGCGTCGCGAGGCGCCGTTCCCAACGAAAACCGAGGTGCGGATTGCACAGTTCACCGAGCTCATCGCGCTGGCCGTCGAGAACGCCGCCAGCCGTGCCGCGCTCGCCGCGTCACGCGCACGCGTCGTCGCCACGGCGGACGAGACGCGCCGTCGCATCGAGCGCGACCTCCATGACGGCGGCCAGCAGAGCCTCGTGCACGCGATCATCACGCTCAAGCTGGCACAGCGGGCGCTTGGCGACGAGGCCGGACCGGCGGTCGAGCTCGTCGGCGACGCGCTGGCGCACGCCGATCGTGCCAACACGGAGTTACGGGAGCTCGCACACGGCATCCTCCCGGCCACGCTCAGCCGCGGGCTCGGCGCCGGCATCGAGACGCTGGTGTCCCGTCTCGGGCTGCCGGTGTCCGTGGACGTCACGGCCGACCGGGTGGCTCCAGAGCTCGAAGCGACGGCGTACTTCATCGTGGCGGAGGCGCTCACCAACACGCTGAAGCACGCGCGCGCGAGCAGCGCCACGGTGATCGCGGCTGTCGAGGGCGGCGTGCTGCGGCTCGAGGTCCGAGACGACGGCGTGGGCGGTGTGCGGACGGACGGCCGGTCGGGATTGCTCGGCCTTGCCGATCGCGTCGGGGCGATGAACGGCGACCTGCGCATAGACAGCCCGCCCGGCGTTGGGACCACGGTCGCGGCGCGCCTCCCGCTCGTCTAGACGTACGTCCCCGGACGTAGGCGAAACAGACGACTCCTGGCCGACGACAGCAGGGAGGTCGACGCGGACGATGTGTCGGTGCGATCAGCCCCAGTCCGAGGAGACAAGATGCGCGCCCGACGTTCAATCATCGCGAGCGCCATAGCGGTGCTCGGCCTCAGCCTCACAGTCGCCGCCTGCGGAGGCGGGAACGACAGCGGGAACGGGAACGGGACTGGAAGCAGCAGCAACGGCAGGAC
Organism: uncultured Solirubrobacteraceae bacterium; assembly: GCA_963792385.1. Taxonomy (GTDB): domain Bacteria; phylum Actinomycetota; class Thermoleophilia; order Solirubrobacterales; family Solirubrobacteraceae; genus DASSUW01. The sequence continues at coordinate 749,367 of CAWBVZ010000012.1, forward strand.
GATCGCTCTGATGCTGCCTGAGCACACGACGGCGCGTTATGAGACGCAGGATCGCCCGCACTTCGAGAACATGGTCAAGAGCCTCTGCCCGGACTGCAAGGTCATCTACGAGAACGCGAACCAGGACGCGAGCGAGCAGCAGTCGCAGGCGGACGCGGTGCTGACGCAGGGGATCGACGCGATGGTGCTCGATCCCGTCGACGCCACTTCGGCGAGCACGATCGTGGCCAAGGCCAACGCCCAGAACGTGCCGGTGATCAGCTACGACCGGCTCGTGTCGAACGCAGACCTCGCTGCGTACATCTCGTTCGACAACGAGCGGGTCGGGAGGCTGCAGGCCACGGCGCTCGAGAAGAAGCTGACGCAGGACGGCAGCCCCAAGGGTCCGATCGTGATGCTCAACGGCGATCCGACCGACAACAACGCCCACCTGTTCAAGCAGGGCGCCAGCAGCGTGTTCAGCCAGGACGGCGTGAAGATCGCGAAGTCCTACGACACCCAGGACTACTCACCGGCGAACGCCCAGACCGAGATGCAGCAGGCGATCACCGCCCTGGGCAACAACGGGTTCGCCGGCGTCTACGCGGCCAACGACGGCATCGCGGGCGGCGCGATCTCCGCGATGAAGGGGGCCGGCATCACGCCGGCGTCGCGGCCGACGACGGGTCAGGACTCCGAGCTGACGGGCATCCAGCGGATCCTCGCGGGCGAGCAGTACATGACCGTCTACAAGGCCGTGAAGCCCGAGGCGGAGGACGCCGCGCGGATGGCCGTCGCGCTGGCGCACGGCGACCCGCTGCCGGCCAACCTCATCAACGAGCACACGAACAACGGCAAGACGAGCGTCCCGTCCGTGATCCTGACGCCGGTGGCGGTCACCAAGGCGAACGTCGCGTCCACGGTCATCAAGGACGGCTTCTGGACGCCGGCGCAGATCTGCACGCGCGCCTTCGCGGAAGCCTGCAAGGCCGCCGGGATCAAGGGGTCGTAGCCATGAGTTCGCCCCTACTCGCCCTCAAGGGCGTCAGCAAGCGGTTCGGCGCGGTCCAAGCGCTCGACGGCGTGGACTTCGAGGTCTATCCCGGCGAGGTCGTCGGGCTCGTCGGCGACAACGGCGCCGGGAAGTCGACGCTCGTGAAGGTCATCTCCGGCATCTTCTCGCCCGACCACGGTGAGATCTCGATGGACGGCGTCCCGGTCACCATTCGCAGCCCCGAGGACGCGACGGAGCTCGGCATCGCCACCGTGTACCAGGATCTCGCGCTGGCGGACAACCTCGACGTCGTCGCCAACCTCTTCCTCGGCCGCGAGGAGTTGTCGAAGGGCCCGTCCAGGGCCACGTGGCAGATCGACGAGACCGCGATGGAGCACCGCTCCCACGAGCTGCTCGAGCGGTTCGCGGTGACGATCCCGAGCGTGCGCACCGAGGTCGCGGCGCTCTCCGGCGGTCAACGCCAGCAGGTCGCCGTAGCCCGCTCGCTGCTCGGCGATCCGAAGCTCGTGCTCCTGGACGAGCCGACCGCGGCGCTCGGCGTGTCCCAGACGGCCCAGGTGCTCCTGCTGATCAAGCAGCTGCGCGAGCGCGGGCTCGGCGTCATGGTGATCAGCCACAACCTCGCCGACGTGTTCGAGGTCGCGGACCGCGTGTTCGTGCTGCGCCTCGGGCGTCCGGCCGGGAGCTTCGACGTGGCGCGGGCGAGCCAGGACGAGGTCGTGGCCGCGATCACGGGCGCCCATCTGCGCTCGGAAGCCGTCTCGGGACAAGGCGGCCGGACATGAGCGCTCCCACCGGCACGGCGACGGCCGGCCCCGACTTCGGCCCGCGGCGCTCGCCGTTCGGCGCGGCGCGTCGCCTGGTTCAGGGCGATTTCGTCTCCGTGCGGATCTTCCTCGCGATCGCGGTCATCTGGATCATCTTTCAGTCACAGAACGACCGGTTCCTCTCCGCGGTCAACCTCACCAATCTGGTTCTGCAGATCACGGCCACGGGACTCATCTCCGTGGGTGTGGTGTTCGTCCTCCTCCTTGGGGAGATCGACCTGTCGGTTGGCGCGGTCAGCGGCGTCACGGCCGCCCTGATGGCGGTGATGAACGTCCAGCACGGCTGGAACGCCTATCTGGCGATCGGCGCCGCGGTCGTGCTGGGCCTTGCGATCGGCGTGCTCCAGGGCGCTCTGTTCTCCTCGTTCGGCGTCCCCTCGTTCATCGTGACGCTGGCAGGCCTGCTCGCGTGGCAGGGGTTGCAGCTGTATGTCCTGGGTGACACCGGCAGCGTGAGCGTGACCGACAGCAAGATCGTCGGGCTCGCAAATCACTTCTACTCGGACGCCGCGGGCTGGGTGTTCGCCGCCGTCGTGATCGTGGCCTACGCGGGGACGGCGCTCTGGAGCCTGCGGGCGCGCCGAGTCGCCGGCTTGGCGGACACCGACGCGGCCGGTCCGATCACCCGCATCGTGATCGTGGCGGCTGCGACGATCGCCGTCGTTGCGGTGCTCAACTCCGACCGCGGGGTTCCGCTCGCCGTTCTGATCCTCGTCGCGTTCGTGGCCGGCATGCAGTACGTCGCGACGCGGACGCTTTTCGGGCGCCATGTGTTCGCGGTCGGCGGCAACGCGGAGGCCGCTCGGCGCGCGGGCATCCGCACCAATCGCATCCGCATCATCGTGTTCGGGATCTCCGGCACGATGGCGGCGATCGGCGGAGTGCTCGCCGCGTCCCGGCTGCTGTCCGTGGACCAGTCGGCCGGCGGCAGCGACCTGCTCCTCTTCGCCATCGCGGGTCCGGTCATCGCCGGCACGAGCTTGTTCGGCGGCCGCGGATCGGTGTGGTCGGCGCTGCTGGGAGCGATCACCATCGGGTCGATCTCCAACGGCATGGACCTGCTCGCGCTCCAGTCGTCGGTGAAGTTCATGGTCACTGGAGGTGTGCTGGTCGCCGCCGTGATCGTGGACGCCCTGGCGCGGCGGAGCCGTCAAGCGCACGCGTAACATCGCGCAACCCGGGTAAGGAATCCACGTGCGTGATTTCTGGCGGGACCGCACGACGCGCGTGGACATCGCCCGCGCTCACAGACTGAGTGTGGCCATGCTGGCCACACTCACCGTGTTGGCCGCGCCGGCAGCCGCCGTGGCAAGCCGTGACGGCGGCGCTAGCACCGACCGGTCGATCAGCAAGACGATCCGCCACATGACGCTGCGCGAGAAGGTCGGTCAGCTCTTCGTTGCGAACGTCTACGGCGAGAGCGCCGACACGACGAGCCCAGCCGATGTCGCGGCCAACCAGGCGATGTACGGCCCCGAGATCACCAACGCGAGCGAGCTGATCGACACGTACAAGCTCGGCGGGATCGTCTACTTCCGCTGGTCGAACAACCTCAACGCGCCGCAGCAGATCGCGCGCCTGTCCAACGGCATTCAGCGGGCCGCGCTCGATCAACCGGCGGGCGTGCCGATGCTCATCGCCACCGACCAGGAGCACGGTGTCGTCTCGCGCGTGTGGGCGCCCGCGACCGAGTTCCCGGGCAACATGGCGCTCGGCGCGACGCGTCGACCGGCCGACGCCTTCAGCGCCGCCAAGGTCACCGCGCGCGAGCTCGCCGCGCTCGGCATCAACCAGAACTACGCGCCGGACGCCGACGTCAACATCAACCCGCTCAACCCGGTGATCGGGGTGCGCTCGTTCGGCGAGAGCCCTGAGCTCGTGTCGGACATGACCGCCGCCGCGGTCCACGGCAGCCAGCGGAACGGCGTCTCCGCGACCCTGAAGCACTTCCCCGGCCATGGCGACACGGTCACGGACAGCCACAGCGGCGTGCCGTGGATCTTCCACAGCAAGCAGCAGTGGGAGCAGGTCGACGCGCCACCGTTCCGTGCCGGCATCGCCGCCGGCGTCGACATGGTCATGACCGCACACGTCGTCATGCCGCAGCTCCAGAGCGACTGTGACGTCGACACCCAAGAGGGATGCGACCCGGCCACGCTCGATCCGGAGATCCTGACCGGGCTGCTGCGCCAGGAGCTCGGCTATCGAGGGGTCGTCGTCACCGACGCGCTGAACATGGCCGGCGTGCGCGAGAAGTACGGCGACGAGCGCATTCCCGTGCTCGCGCTCAAGGCGGGCGCCGACATGCCCATGATGGTCGACACGGCGACCGACACCGTGAGCCTCCACGTCGCGTACGACGCGGTGCTGAACGCGGTGCGCAGCGGCGAGCTGACGGAGGACCGGATCGACGAGTCCGTCCGCCGCGTGCTCGAGCTCAAGCGCGACCGCGGCCTCTTCCGCCATCCCTTCGTCAGCGAGCGCAAGGCGGCGCGGAAGCTCGGCACGCGCAAGCATCGAGCCGTGGCGGGACGCGTCGGCGACCACAGCATCACGCTCGTGAGGAACGACGCCCGCCTGCTGCCCCTGAACGCGCGCAGCGGGCAGAAGGTCCTGGTAACGGGGTACCGATCGGTCTCCGACACGAGCAACGCAGCGCCGGCAGCGCACCTCGCCGCCGCGCTCAACCGGCACGGCGCGAGCACCGACCTGTTCGAGACCGGCACCGCACCGAACGCGGCGACGATCGCGGCGGCAGAGAGCAAGGCGCGCGCAAGCGATCTCGTGGTCGTGGCCACCGCGAACGCGGCGGGCTCGGCGGCCCAGCGCGACCTGGTCAACGCGCTGATCGGGACAGGGAGGCCCGTCGTCGTCGTGGCGACCAGGAACCCGTACGACATTGCCAGCCTCACAGGGACGTCGACATACATCGCCAGCTACTCATGGACCGAGCCGGCGATGCAGGCGGTCGGGCGTGCGCTCGTCGGCGAGGTCAACCCGCACGGCAAGCTGCCGGTGCGGATCCCTGCCGCCGATGACCCGAACCGCACCCTGTACCCGTTCGGGTACGGGCTCGGATACTGAGGCGCTCGTACCTCGAATGAGGGTCCTCGCGGTCGGAGCCCACCCCGACGACCTGGAGATCCTCGCCGGCGGGACGCTGGCCCGTTTTGCCACGGGCGGCGACGAGGTCGTGATGTGCCACGCGACAACGGGCAACCGGGGCAGCTTCGTCCACACGGCAGACGAGATCGCCGCTGTCCGGCTCGACGAGGCGCGCCGGGCGGCCGCGGTGATCGGCGCCCAGCATGTGACGCTCGGCTTCGGCGACGGCGAGGTGAGCGCGGCCGACCCCGAGCAGAAGCGGCGGGTGGTCGATCTTGTGCGCGACGCCCGTCCCGACCTGATCATCACCCATCACCCGCAGGACTACATGGGTGATCACAACGAGGTCTCCAAGCTTGTCTTCGAGTGCAGCTTCTACGCCACCCTGCCGCTGTGGGAATCCGACCGGCCGCACCACCGCGTGGTGACGCCGATCTACTACATGGACACGGTCTTCGGGGTCGGCTTCGTCCCGAGCGAGTACGTCGACGTCGGCCCGGTCATGGATTCGAAGGTGGCGATGCTCTCGGCACACGAGAGCCAGCTGACCTGGCTGCGCGAGCACGACGGGATCGACGCGGTCGAGCAGATGACGGTCGCGAGCCGCTACCGCGGCATGCAGTGCGGAGCCGAGTACGCGGAGGGCTTCGTCGGATGCCAGACGTGGCTGCGGGCGACCACTCGGCGGCTTCTTCCCTGAGCAGGCCCTCCGCGGGGCGGCGCACCGTCAGTAGCGGATCTGTCCCGTCACATTCGCCCAGATGTCGTTCCAGTCGCGGTCGCCCTTGGCGGCGATGACGGTGTCCAGGAACTCCTGCGCGTTGTCCTTCGTGAGCAGTTTGGTGCCGAAGTAGAACTCGCGGTGCTCCCGCGGCAGCAAGGCCACGTCGAGCTCCCCGGACCTGGCCTGCCAGGCGATCGCCAGGCCGCGGCCGCCCTGCTCGACGGCGTCGATGCCGGCCGTGCCCACCATCTCGCCCGCGAGCACCGCGCGCACGGCCTCCTCGACGCCGGCGATGCCCACCACGCCGATCTTGCCGGCCTGGCCCTTGGCCTTGACCGCCTCGAGCGCGCCGAGGGCCATGCCGTCGTCCGCCGCCCAGATCCCTTTGAGGTCGGGTTGGGAGGCGATCATCGATTCGGCGACGCTCTGTGCCTTCTCGGGCTGCCAGTCGGCGTTGTCCTGCTGGACGAGCTCGACCCCCGGGTTGTCGGCGAGGACCTGCTTGAGTCCGCGCAGGCGGCCCTGCGAGGACGTGTTGCCGAGCAGGCCGAGGATGGCGCCGATCTTGCCCTCCCCGTTCATCGACCGCACGAGGGCCTCGCCGACTTGCTTGCCCATCGCCACGTCGTCGGCGGACATGTGCGAGACCCAGTACTTGAAGTCCCAGGGATGCAGGGAGTCGGGCTTGTTCCAGCTCGTGACGAAGTAGCACTGCGAGCGCTCGCACAGGCGCGCGATCGGCAGCGCGTCGCTGGCCTCGTTGGGATCGACGTTGAAGACGACGTTGCCGTTCCCGGCATGCGCGATGAGCTCGCGCATGTCGCTCAGCTGCTTTGCGCTTTCGCCTTCGCTGAGCAAGGTCTGCAGGCGGTCGGCAGCGTCGACCGACGCCGCGAAGTCCTCGCCGCCCTGCTTCCACAGAGCGTGGTAGGGGTTCGAGAGGCTGCGGATTGACGTGCCGAGCCACATGTTGGCCATCGCGCCCGCGCCGGTCTCGACCGCCGGCTGCTCCTCGCCGCCACATGCGGCGAGCACGGTCGGGACCGCGCCGACGATGCCGATGCCGAGTGCACCACGACCCACGCGCTGCAGGAAGTGCCGGCGGTCGACGCCGCCCGACGACCTCGTCACGTGGAGCGGCACGAAGCTGGCGCGGTCCAAGCGGCGCCCAGGTTCGCCTACTCGGGTCATCTGGTACGGACAATAGGACGTTCCGAAGAGGAGCGAGCGGGCAGTCGGCGCGAACCCGGAAGCTGTAGAAACGTAGGAGAGAGTCCAGGACGGGAGCGGCAGCGATGGAGCCCTACTTCGATCTCGGTACCTACACGCGCGGGACGTCGACGGCCTCGACGAGCGCCCAGATGTGGTTCGACCGCGGGCTTGTGTGGTCGTACGCGTTCCATCACGAGGAGGCGATCCGGTGCTTCGAGCGCGCGGTTGAGCACGACCCCGGGTTCGCCCTGGCCCACTGGGGGATCGCCTACGCGATCGGGCCGAACTACAACAAGCAGTGGGAGGCGTTTGACCCGGTCGACCTCGCGGCGTCGCTCGAGAAGGCGTGCGACGCGGCCGCGGCGGCGCGTGCGTGCGCGGACCGCGCCGCACCGGTCGAGCGGGCGCTGGTTGAGGCGCTCGCGAGCCGTTACCAGGCCAACGACCCGTCGGCCGACCTCGTCGCATGGAACGCTGACTACGCCGAGGCGATGCGTGACGTGTATCGCGCGTATCCCGACGAGCTCGACGTCGCGGCGCTCTTCGCCGACGCGCTGATGAACCTCACACCGTGGGCGCTGTGGGATCGCTACTCGGGCCTGCCGTCCGAGGGTGCGGCGACGCTCGAGGCCAAGGAGGTGCTCGAGCGTGCACTGCAGTGGCCCGGCGGCCGCGCGCACCCCGGTCTCGTGCACCTCTACGTGCACCTGATGGAGATGTCTCCGTTCCCCGAGCAGGCGCTGCCGGTCGCCGACGAGCTCCGGTCGCTCGTCCCCGACGCCGGCCACCTCGTGCACATGCCGACGCACATCGACGTGCTGTGCGGCGACTACAAGAGCACGCTCGACTGGAACCTGCGCGCGATCGAGGTCAACGAGAAGTACGTCGCGCGCGAGGGCCGGGTCGGGTTCTACGCGCTCTACCACGCGCACGACCGCCACTTCGCGATCTATGGGGCGATGTTCCTCGGCCGGTCGCAGGTCGCGCTGCGCGTCGCCGCCGACCTCGAGGCCTCGCTGTCGGAGGAGCTGCTGCGGATCGAGCAGCCGCCGATGGCCGACTACCTCGAGGCGTTCATCCCCATGCGCCTGCACGTGCTCATCCGCTTCGGGATGTGGGCGGACATCCTCGCGCTGCCGTTGCCCGGTGACCCTGGGCTCTACTGCACCACGACGGCGATGACGCATTACGCGCAGGGCGTCGCGTACGCGGCCACCGGGCGGATGGACGAAGCCGACGCGGCGCGCGACGCGTTCCTCACCGCCCTCCCGCGCGTACCGGACTCGCGCTACCTGTTCAACAACACGTGCCAGGACATCCTCGCCGTAGCCGGCGCAATGCTCGACGGGGAGCTCGAGTACCGGCGCGGTCAATTCGACGCGGCGTTCGAGCACCTGCGCCGAGCGATCGCGCTCGACGACGCACTGCCGTACGACGAGCCGTGGGGCTGGATGCAGCCCACGCGCCACGCCTACGGCGCGCTGCTGCTCGAGCAGGGTCGGGTCGAGGAGGCCGAGACCGTCTATGCCGAGGACCTGGGCTACGTCCCGTCGATCCCGCGTTCGTCCTGGCACCCCGGGAACGTGTGGAGCCTGCACGGCTACCACGAGTGCCTCGTTCGGCTGGCGAAGCCCGAGCCGGCGCGGATCGTCAAGCAGCAGCTCGATGTCGCGCTCGCCCGCGCCGACGTCCCGATCAAGTCGTCATGTTTCTGCCGCATCACGCACGACGGGGCGGTCGCACCGCGCGCCTGAGCGGACACGCCTTGCCGCGGGCGTTGTGGCGGAGGAGAATCACTCGGATCCCCTCAGGTTTGACCGTACGGCCGCGACATATCGCGCGAGTAGCGCTCTTCGTTGTGCTGGTCGTTGTGGCGTTCATCATCGCCCGCCTGCTCGCCGAGCGCGATGTGCGACGCGACTCCGACCGTCGCGCCGAGGTCGCGGCGGTGCAGGTGCGTGGCCGCATCGCCCAGGCCGCATCGCTTACCGAGAGCCTGCGCCGGTTCATGCTGGATGTCAGCGGTACCGGCGTCACGAGCGACCAATTCGCGAGAAACGCATTGCGGTGGCTCAGCCCGGCCCGCTTCTCGGCCGCGGCATGGGTCGAGCAGGTTCCCGATTCGCGGCGTGCGGCGTACGAGCGGCGTATTGGGCACGCCATCGTGACGCCCGACGAGCGCCACGGCGTGGTACCCAGCGGATCGCGCGCCGCCTATTTGCCGGCGACGCTGGTCTCTGGCTTCCCTCCAATGGGCGTGCCCGGCATCGATCTGCGCGTCGCCCCGGGGATGGCCGCGGCACTGACTCGTGCGAGCCGACTTGATGGCGTAGCCGCGACCCCGCTGGCATCCTCGAGAACCGGCACGAGCGGACTCTTTCTCGTCGCGCCGGCGCCGAATCTCCGCCCGGGGTACGTGGCGGTCTTCGTGTCGGAGGCCGGGCTGCGTGCGGCAGCGACGGACGTGCCAGCGGTACAGATCAGGGCTGCCGGCATTTCGACGGAAGCTGGTGATCGCGCGGACACGTCCAGCAAGTCGTTCACGGCGGCGGGCCAGCGATTCACCGTCGCCGTGCCTCGGGAACCGGTCCAGGGTGCTGCAGCGATCCTGCCTTGGGTGATCCTTGCCGGCGGTCTCGTCGTCGCCGGCCTCGCCGGTGCGCTCGGGCTCAACGCGGCGCGACGCGCCAGGGCTCAGCAGGAGCTCGACCGCATCTTCACGCTGTCTCAGGATCTGATCACGGTTGCCGACTTCGACGGACGGTTCACGCGGGTCAACCCGGCTGCCACGGAGATTCTCGGCTACACGGAGGCAGAGCTCCTCGCGCGCCCGTACGTCGACCTCGTCCATCCGGCCGACCGCGACAGCACAGCGGCGGAGGCGGACTCGATCGCTCGAGGAGAGGCGACGGTGTCGTTCGAGAACCGTTTCGTCCGCAAGGACGGCTCGATCAAGGTGCTCGACTGGACGAGCACGCCAGATGTCGAGAACAGGCTCATGTACGGAGTGGCGCGCGACGTGACCGAGCGCCGCAGGACCGAGGCAGAGGCGACGCGACTCGCCGACGAGCAGGCGGCGCTGCGCCGCGTCGCGACCCTCGTCGCGCGTAACGCCCCCCAAGCCGAGCTCTTCACCGTCATCGCGGAGGAGTGCGCGCAGCTGTTCGGCACCGACGACATCGGGATGGTCCGCTACGAGGGTGACCGCGACCAGGTCGTGATGGCCAGCTCCGGTACGTTCAAGGCGGTCTTTCCGGCCGGCTCACGCCACCCGCTGGGAGGCGACAATGCCGCCTCGCTCGTGTTCCGAACAGGGCGGACGGCGCGGATCGACGACTACGGGAAGGCGAGCGGCCCGATCGCGGAGGCCATCCGCCCGGCCGGCCTTCGCGGCGCGGTGGCCACGCCGATCATGCTGGAGGGCCGGCTCTGGGGCGCCATGATCGCGGGGACGACCGGTGAGGACCCCCTGCCACCGGAGACGGAGTCCCGCCTCGGGCAGTTCACCGACCTGATCGCCACCGCGATCGCCAACACCGAAGCGCGCGCCCAGGCCGACCGGCTGGCCGAGGAGCAGGCCGCCCTCCGGCGGGTGGCGACGCTGGTCGCGAAAGAGGCGCCGCCGCCGGAGGTGTTCGCCAAGGTCGCCGAGGAACTGGCGATCGTCCTCGGCGACGTCGAGTGTTGGTTGTTCCGCGACGAAGGGGACGGAACCGCGAGCGCGGTCGCGCTTACGGGCGCCGGCGTGCCGGCGGCCGTCCGAGTGGGCACGCGGCTCCCAGTCGACGGCGACGGCGTCATTGCGTTCGTGCTCCGTGAAGGACGGCCGCACCGGATCGGCGACTACTCGGCAGCCAGCGGCACGATTGCCAATGTCGGCCATGAGCTCGGGATCCGCTCCGCCATCGGTTGTCCGATCGTGGTCGGCGGTCGCATATGGGGCGCGATGGGCGCTGCCAAATACGAAGCCGAGGGGTTTCCGCCGGGGACCGAGGCGCGCATCGCGCAGTTCGCCGACCTGGTGGCCACGGCGATCGCCAACGCAGACGCCCGCGCGGAGGTGGAGCGGCTTGCGGAGGAGCAGGCCGCGATGCGGCGGGTCGCGGTGCTCGTGGGGGATGGGGCCGCGCCGGCCGCGGTATTCGACGCCGTGGCCGCGGAGCTGGAGCGGCTTCTCGGCGCCGATGGGGCCACGCTGGCCCGTTACGAGCCAGACGAGAACGTAACCGTGGTCGCGCACCGGGGGTTGAACTCGGCGCTGCTCCCGCCGGGCACGCGGACCAGCCACACGGGTGAGAATGTGTCCTCGTTGGTGCGGTCCTCGGAGCGGCCCGCGCGGGTCGAGAGTTACGACGGCGGGCACGACGCGGTTGCCGATCTCGCGCGCCGGTTGGGGGTGCGCGCGAGCGTCGGAGCACCGATCGTCGTGAACGGCCGGCTCTGGGGCGTGGCGATCGCAAACTGGGGGGGCGAGGAGGCGCCGCCGGCCGACAGCGAAGCCCGGATGGTTCAGTTCGCCGGACTGCTCGACACCGCCATCGCGAACGCCGACAGCCGCGACCAGCTCACCGCCTCGCGGGCTCGCCTGCTCACCGCAGGGGACGAGGCCCGCCGCCGCGTAGTGCGCGATCTGCACGACGGCGCACAGCAGCGCCTGGTGCACACGATCATCACGCTCAAACTCGCCCAGCAGTCATTCCGAGACGAGAACGGAGATGCTGGATCGCTCATCGACGAAGCGCTCGAGCACGCGCAGCGCGGCACCGCGGAGCTGCGGGAGCTGGCACACGGCATCCTTCCCGCGGCCCTCACGCTAGGCGGCGTACGGGCCAGCGTCGACGCGTTCGTATCGCGGCTCGACCTTCCGATTCACGTGGACGTCCCGGTCGAGCGATTCCCGGCGGAGATCGAGGCAAGCGCGTACTTCATCGTGGCGGAGGCGCTTACGAATGTCGTGAAGCACTCGCACGCCAGGCGCGCTGAGGTCAGGGCGTATGTGGACGACGAGGTGCTCCGCGTCGAGATCCGCGACGACGGGGTCGGAGGCGCCGATCCACGCGGCCACGGGCTGCTGGGGATCGGCGACAGGGCGACCGCGCTCGGCGGGACGCTCAAGATCAGTAGCCCGGCCGGTGGCGGCACGCTCGTGTCCGCCACGCTGCCGCTCGAAGTTCCGTGATCGCCGCGGCCGATCACGTGCACGCATCCGCCTGTTGAGAGCGCGAGCGCCGTCCCTAGGGTGCGAAGCCCGCACTGCTTCGACAAGGACCTTCCATGAGCGATCAACGCCCGCCTGTCACGACGACGGACTCCGGGGCTCCCGTCGCCAGCGACGAGCACTCGCTGACCGTCGGCCCGAACGGCCCGACCGTCCTGCACGACGCGCATCTGGTCCAGAAGATGCAGCACTTCAACCGCGAGCGCGTGCCGGAGCGAGTCGTCCATGCCAAGGGCAGCGGCGCTCATGGCTTCTTCGAGGTCACCGAGGACGTCACCCAGTGGACCAGCGCGAGCTTCCTGTCGCAGGTCGGCAAGCGCACGCCGGTGTTCGCACGCTTCTCGCAGGTCGCGGGCGAACTCGGCAGCGCTGACACCGTTCGCGACCCGCGCGGCTTCGCGCTCAAGTTCTATACGGACGAAGGCAACTACGACCTGGTCGGCAACAACACGCCGACGTTCTTCGTGCGCGACGCGATCAAGTTCGAGGACTTCATCCGCTCGCAGAAGCGGATGCCGGACACGGGGCTGCGGTCCAACAACGCACAGTGGGACTTCTGGACGCTGTCACCCGAGACCGCCCACCAGGTCACGATCCTCATGTCCGATCGCGGTACGCCGCGCAGCTACCGGCGGATGAACGGCTACAGCAGCCACACGTACTCGTGGGTCAACGCGGCCGGCGATCGCTTCTGGGTCAAGTACCACTTCAAGACGGTTCAGGGGATCGCGAACTTCACGCTCGCCGAGGCCGACGCGATGGTCTCCGAGGACCCCGACTTCCTGCGCCGCGACCTGTGGGACGCGATCGCCGCACGGAACGGGCCGGAATGGCGTCTCGAGATGCAGATCATGCCGTTCGAGGACGCGGCCGCCTACCGCTTCAATCCGTTCGATCTCACCAAGGTCTGGCCGCATTCGGACTACCCGCCGATCACGATCGGCCGGATGGTGCTCGACCGCAACCCGGCGAACCACTTCGCCGAGGTCGACCAGGCCGGCTTCGCTCCCGCGCGGCTCGTGCCGGGCATCGGCCTCAGCCCCGACAAGATGCTGATGGGCCGGATCTTCTCCTACCACGACACACACCTTCACCGCATCGGCGCGAACTACGAGCAGCTGCCGATCAACGCGCCGAAGTGCCCCGTGCACTCCTACAGCCGGGACGGAGCGATGACGTACCACCACCCCGGAGCCGCGCCCCACTACTCGCCGAACTCCTACGGCGGCCCGCAGGCCGATCCGACCAAGGAGCCGCCGGCTTGGTGGGTCGAGGCGGGGGAGATCGGCCGCTACGCCTACGAGAAGCACGCCGGCGACGACGACTTCGTTCAGCCGCGCGCGCTGTACGGCGATGTGATGAGCGCGATCGACCGCGACCACCTGGTCTCGAACATCATCGCCCACGCGAGCGCCGGCGTCTCCCCCGAGATCCAGCAGCGTGTCGTCGCTTACTGGCGCAATGTCGACGCGTCGCTCGGCGCGCGCGTCGCGGCCGGCCTCGGCTACGGGGCAGCGGCGTACGCCGCGTGACGCGACTTCTCAGTCGTAGTAGCGCCGGGCGCTGGAGCCGACGCGCGTCACGTCCGTGCCGTAGACGTGGATGGAGATCGCCGTGGCGTCGGTCGTGTTGTGCACGCGGTGGATGTCGCCGGGCGGCGCGAACCCGCTGACGTCGCCGACCTGGTTGTCGCTGCGGCCGATCAGGTTGAGATCGGCGTCGAACAGCTCCTCCCGCTCGACGCCCTCGATGACCCCGAACACGCACCACGTCAGGTGGTCGTGAATGCGGGTGATCTGGCCGGGGCGCCACACCAGGGCGATGACCGAGAACGAACCGTCGGGCTCGACGTGCAAGGTGTGGCTGCGGTAGCCCTCAGGCGAGCCGACTCGCTGCTCGGCGGTCAGTACGTCAGGGCCGGGGAGATGTCGGCGCAGCTGCTCGGCGACGAGCTCGGCGGTGTCCGACCAGCTCGACTGCGCGGCGATCGCGGTGCGGACCCCGTCGAGCAACTCGGTCAGCTCCTGGACGGGGCGGATTTGGGTCGTCGTCATGCCATGAGGATGCGCCCAACCGACTCATTCGTCCAATGCCAACTTTCGTGCTCATCGATAGATATGGTTCATGCATGCTGGACGTCACGCGGTTGCGCATCATCGACGCCGTCGCCCGCCATGGCTCGGTAACCGCGGCGGCGCGGGAGCTGAACTACTCGCAGCCGTCGGTCAGCCACCATCTCGCTCGGCTCGAGGCCGAGACCGGCGCGCAGTTGCTGCAGCGGGTCGGTCGTGGCATCCGCTTGACCGAGACCGGCCGGCTGTTGGCCGATCGGGCGGCCGAGATCGTGGGAGGATCGAAGCCGCCGACGCGGAGCTGGCTTCCCACGTCGGGCTCACCGCCGGGCGGGTGCGCCTGGCCGGCTTCGCGTCCGCGCTCGGCTGGCTCGCGCCGCGGGCCGTGGCGACGCTCGCCAAGAAGCACCCGGGTCTCCAGATCAGCCTCCTCGATACGCACCCGCCCGAGGCGATCGAGCTCCTGCGCGCCGGCAAGATCGAGGTCGCGCTCATCTTCCGTTACGACCAGACCGAGCCCGAGCCCGACGGCGTCCACCTGCAGCACCTGCTCGACGACCCGGTCTATCTGCTGTCTCGTCAGCGCGGATGCACGCTGTCCGAGCTGCATGACGCCACCTGGATCGCCGGCTGCGATCGGTGCCGCAGCCACCTGCTGTCGCTCTGCGCCGACGAGGGGTTCGAGCCGAGGATCGGCTACACGTCCGACGACATGGTCGTGATGCAGGCATTTGTAGCCGCCGGTCTCGGGGTCACGACCATCCCCGGGTTGGCGCTGCGAGCCCACCGCGCCGAGGGCATCGTCGCCACCGAGCTGCCGGGCTCGGTCCGGCACGTCTACGCGGCGACCTACGGTGAGCCGCCGGCACCGCCCGCCACCGCCGCCCTGCTCGCGGCGCTCGCCGAGGCCGCGGCGGCGTAGCGCCTACCCTCGAACAGCATCGACTTCTTTGTCTACAGCCGTGCCGCGCCCAGCGCCGCGGACGTCGAACATGCCCCCGCGCTCGACGAGGAGCACTGGTCCTACATGGACGCGTTCGCCGGCGGCATGATCGCCCGCGGCCCCACGCTCGCCCCCGATCGAGTGACCTGGACCGGCAGCCTTCACATCGTCGACCTGCCCAGTGCCGAAGCCGCTCGCGAGTTCGTCGAGCGCGAGCCATACAACCGTGCGGGCCTGTTCGAGCAGCACGTCATCCGCCGCTTCAAGAACCTGCTGGGCCGGACCATGTGGGAGGCCCCTGGAGGGTCTGACGACCCTCGCTTCCTGGTGATCGCGAATGTGCCGGCCGACGCGGGCCTGGCTCTTCCGCGCGAACGCCTGATCGTCCACGGCGAGCTGCTCACGCTCGACGAGGCGAGGCCGGTCGGAGTCGCGTTGGCGCTACAGGCGCCCACGCGAGAAGCCGTCGATGCTCTCCTCAGGGACCCACGCGATGAGCGTTTCGACGGCCAGATCCTCGACTGGGAGTTCGGCGGTCGGCGCTGACGCGGACCCGTTTGCAGGACCGGGACAGGGGTACCGAACCCGTACGCGATCGACGTGGCGGCGGGGCCGTCAGTGGGAGGAACGATGACCGCTACGACACGCAGAGACCTCATCAAGCTGGGGGGCGGCGCGGCTGCCGCGGCCGCGCTGGCCGGCGCTGCGCCGACGTCCGCGGCCCCGCGCGGGGCCACGACCCGCCTGCCCGTCGGGTACCCGCTCGGACCGTTCGTGCGCGACCCGGGCAACCCGATCGTGCGCCGGACGAACCGCCCCTGGGAGTCGCGATTCGTCTTCAATCCGGCGGCGATCGTCAAGGACGGCCTCATCCACCTCCTCTACCGCGCGCAGGGGTCGGACGGGCGGTCGTCGATCGGCCTTGGCACCTCGCGCGACGGCGTGCACTTCGACCGCTTGAAGAACCCGGTGATGGAGGCCACGGAGCCCTTCGAGCTGCCCGGCGGTTGCGAGGACCCGCGCGTCGTCGAGATCGGCGGCACGTACTACATGACCTACACGGGCTATGACGGCGACAGCGCCCGCTTGGCCCTGGCCACCTCGCGCGATCTCCGGCGCTGGACCAAGCACGGTCCGCTGTTCCCGGACTTTGAGACCCGCACCGTCGGCAAGCCGTGGAGCAAGTCCGGGGCGATCCTGACGACGCCGCTGCGCGGCCGCTACTACATGTATTTCGGCGATGTGGACATCTACTACGCCACGTCCCGCGACCTCATCCACTGGACGCCGGGACCGGTAGACGACCCGGTCATGCGCCCGCAGCCCGACACGTACACGGCGAGGCTGCTCGAGCCGGGCCCGCCGCCGCTGATCACCAAGAACGGCTACATCCTGCTCATCCACAACGCGGCGGCGCACGACCCGGACGGCAAGCTGGTCTACCGCGCCGGCCAGGCGCTCATCGACCCGGCCAAGCCGACGGAGGAGCTCGCGCGGCTGACCAAGCCGTTCCTCGTCCCCGAGACCCGGGAGGAGACGTCGGGCCAGGTGAACAACGTCGTCTTCGTCGAGGGCCTCGTCGCCTACAAGCGCAAGTGGTTCATGTACTACGGCCAGGGGGACGCCGGCATCGGCCTGCTCCACGGCGATTCCAGAACGTCGTGCGGGTAATGCTCCGCTAGCTCACGTACGTGCCATTGCGGAACAGACCGCCCTCCGCCTTGCGGCGCGTGACGAGGCCGGGGAGCGTCCTGCCGCTGGCCTTGGTCCAGCGATCGAGCTGCGCCGGCACGCTTCCGTAGTCGCCCTGGTTGAGCAGCTTGAGCAGCGTGGAGTCGTTGAACGCGCCGTTGCCGACGTTGAACGCGAAGCTGATCAGGGCGTCGACCTGCGACTGCGTCAGCTTCACCTTCACGCTGCGGGAGATCGCGTCGGCGGCCGAGTCTGCGTCCTGCTGGAGCAGCTCGATCGCGCGCTCGCGCGTGATGCCGCGCCTGAACTCCTCCGGCTCGCTGCCGTTGATCGGCCCGTGGTGCACGAGGTGCCCGCAGCCGATCGTGGCGTGGCCGACCGGGTCGTTGTAGAGCTCGCCCCGGAAGCCCTCGAAGTGGGCGATGAACGCGGCGCCCTGCTTGCTCAGGCGCTGCGCCCCGGCGTTGCCGCCACCGCCCGGCCCCTGCGCGCCGCGGGCGCCGCCGGCGCCGAGCGCCGCCCACGTCGCGGGCCCGACGATGCCGTCGGCCTCCAAACCGTGGGCGGCCTGGAACGCCATGACGGCACGCTTCGTGCCGTTGCCGAAGTCGCCATCGACCGCGACGGCCTGGTTGGCCGCGTTGAGCGCCTTCTGGAGCCGCTTCACCGCCGGGCCGTCGGCGCCCTTCTTGAGTACGGGGTTGTTCGCCATGCTGGCTCCTCAGTCGGCGTCGTCGTCCTCGACCGGGACCGGAGCGGTGTCCTCGTCGCCAGGCTCGTCGTCGTCCTCGTCGAAGAACCCCGGCTCCGGCAGGTAGTCCGGATGCTGCTCGATCGGCAGTTCCTTCTCGCTCATGGGCCCGCTCCGTCCGTCGTGACCTTCTTGATGATCTGGTAGCGCTTGCGGCGGCGGTTGCTCTTCCACCCCTCGGCCTTGCCGGCCCGCCACAGGTCCTTGCGCCGGCCGATCAGGAATCCCATGTGCTGGACAGCGGACTCGCGGTCCCCGGCCTCGAGCTTGTCGAAGCCGCCGGCGCGCTTGGCCGCGCGGCGCGCCCCGAACAGCGCGGCGAGCTCCGCGCGTTCCTCGTCGCGCAGCACCCGCCAGGGATGCTTGTCCTCGATGATCGACCAGCCGACGTCGCCGAACTTGCCGTGACCCGAGTGCCCCCACGCCCGGTACAGGGCATTGACGGCCTTCTCGGTCATGGGGCCGAAGTCGCCGTCGGGCGTCACCCCCGCCGCGCCGTGCTCGGCGAGCCACGTCTGCACGCGCAGCACCGTGTCGCCCTTGTCACCGCGCTTGAGCGAGGGATGCTCGTCGATCTCAAGCTCGTTCGGGTCGGCCTTGCCGCCGCCGCGGTAGGTGACGTGCCAGCTCTCGGACGGCGCCTCTCCCCAGTGCCACCCGTACGGCGCGCCGAGGCCGTCGACCACCCTCCGCATCGTCGGCGGGCTGGCGAGGTCGACGGCGTTGCCCCAGCCGTGGTTGCTCGTCCCCGGGCGAGCGGCGAGATTGCCTCCCGACTTGTAGACGGCCCAGAAGTGCTCCTGCTCGCCAAACGTGCGGTAAGAGGACCGGTCGCCGAGCGGCGAGATCCAGATGCCCAGCTTCGTGCCGCCCTCTTCTCTGAGCGCGATCCAGTTCGCGGCCGCCTCCTGGGCAAGCCGCCCACCTGGGATGGCGGCTAGATCCGAGTCCGCGAATCGTCCGTTGTCCGGCATGGCATCCTCCTGCGTCGGTCCGCTGCCCACCTGAGCCGCGCGCGCTCGCTAGGGCCCGACACGCTCCGCTTAGACCTACCAGATTCCGCCGCTCGCGGCCAAGGCGCAGTATTCCGGCCTGTTGGCAGGGGCGCCGGTGCCCGGCGGGCCTCAGGTGAACAGGCGGAGGAGCGACTCGGCGACGCACACCGGCTTGTCGGTCCCCTCGCGTTCGAACTGCTGCGTGATCACGACCTGGACGCCGCCGGGAACGTCGTCGACGGTGTCGAGCGTGGCCCGCATGCGTACGTTCGAGCCGACCGGGACCGGCGCCGGGAACCGGACTCGGCCATAGCCGTAGTTCACGCCGAACGCGATGTCGTCTATCGCGTAGATCTCGTAGCTGAATCGCGGTCCGAGGCTCAACGTCAGCAAGCCGTGCGCGATCGTCGAGCCGAACGGCGTCGCGCGCGCCCGTTCGGGGTCGACGTGGATCCAGTTATCGTCGCCCGTACTCGCGGCGAAGGCATCGATCTCGGCCTGCTCGACGCGGTGCCAGGGCGAAACGCCGAGCTCCTGCCCCGCGAGGGCGCGCAAGCCATCGATGCCGGTGATCCTCAGCACGCCGCGAGCGTAGCGACGAAGGGACCTACTTGCTGGGGGTTGACAGGCCGTTCATCAACGCATCCCAGAAGAAGTACGCGATATCGCGCGGCCGTAGCGGACCGTCGGGCCGGTACCACTGATACGCCCACGTGCACATGCCGAACAGGCCCTGGGCTGCGAGGGCGGGGTACGGGCCGCGCATGCTGCCATCCGCGATCCCGCGCTCGAACAGCTCGGTGATCATGCGCTGGTAGTAGGTGCGCTTGTTGACGATCTCCTCATGCTTGTCGGCCGGCAACTCCCGGTGCGCCTCGAAGAACACGCGGATGTGCCCGCGGTGCGTCTCCATCAGCTCAAGGATGTCGCCCATGGCCTCCAGCAGCAGCGCCTTCGGCTCCATGTTCATCCCCAGACGCTTCTCGTGGCGCTGTATCAGCACCTCGATGAACTCGTCGTGGATCAGGAAGAGGATCTCGTCCTTGGAGTCGAAGTAGTGGTAGAGGCTCGGCTTGCGCAGCCCCACCGCGTCGGCGATGTCCTCCATCGAGGTCGAGTGGTACCCGCGGGTGTCAAACAGCGCGGCGGCCTCGTCCACCACCTCGCGCTTTCGGTCGCGCTTCGCGCGACGCGCGGGCGCCGTCGTGACGGGGCCAGGCTCGCTCGTGCTCATGGCACGACTATGACACGAGGCGGGGATGCGTTTTGACGATGTGCTGACAATCTGGTAGAAGAAGCCCCGTCCGACCAGTCGGTAGATAGATGACCAGCCTAGTTGCCGCCGAGAGCGGGATCGACTTCACCGTCCCGCGCGAGCTCGCGGAGCTCGTCGCGCGCGTGCGCAGGTTTGTGGACGCCGACGTGCTGCCCGCCGAGTCGGAGCTGGAGAACCCTGCCGACGTGCTGGGAGCGTGGCCGGTGGTCGAGCGCCTGCGCGAGCGCGCTCGCGACCTCGGGATCTACACGCCGCACCTGCCGGAGGCGTACGGCGGCCTCGGCATCGGGGTGCTCGGGATGGCCCTCATCAGCCAGGAGTGCGGCGTCAGCCAGCTCGCGTCGCTCGCGATCAACGCGATGGCCCCGGACGAGGGAAACATGCATACGCTCCTCCTTGCCGGTACCGAGGAGCAGAAGGAGCGCTGGCTGCGCCCGCTCGCGGAAGGCAAGATCCGCTCCTGTTTTGCGATGACCGAGCCGGATGTCGCGTCGAGCGATCCGCTGAACCTGACGACGACCGCGCGACGCGAAGGCGACGAGTTCGTGCTCGATGGTCACAAGTGGTTCATCACGGGCGGCGAGGGCGCGGCCTTCGCGATCGTCGTCGCGCGCACCGGTGAGCCCGAGCTGCGGCACCGTGCGTACTCGTTGATCATCGTCCCGTGCGACACGCCGGGGTGGGAGATCGTGCGCGATCCCGGGATCATCGGCGCCCACTTCGCGGGCGGCCATCCAGAGATCCGGCTCACGAACGTCCGCGTGCCGGTGGAGAACCTCCTCGGCGGGGAGGGCGACGGTTTCCTGGTCGCTCAGAAGCGGCTGGCCGGCGGCCGACTGGCCCACGCCATGCGCTGGATCGGCGTGGCCCAGCGGGCGCTTGATCTCACCGCCGCGAGGCTGCTCGCGCGCGAGGCGTTCGGCCGCCCGCTCGCCGAGCAGCAGGCCCTCCAGTTCTTTCTCGCCGACTCCGCCATGGATCTCTATGCCTCGCGACTGATGGTGCTGCACACGGCGTGGAAGGTCGAGCGCGGCCTCCCTCACAGGCAGGAGGTGGCGATGACGAAGACCTACGTATCGGAAGCCTTCGGGCGCGTGATGGACCGCGCCGTCCAGGTCTTCGGCTCGCACGGCATCGCCACCGACCTTCCAATCGCCCAGTGGTACACCGATGCGCGCGCCGCGCGGATCTACGACGGCGCTTCGGAGGTCCACCGGATGGTCATCGCGCGCTCGCTGCTGAAGCTCGCTCAAGCCGGCGAGTCAACCCGTGACGCCTGCGGCGGCGTCGGCTGAGCGACGCGCGTCTCCGACCGAACCGACCGGTCGGATCCCCTTGACACTCGCTGGCGTCTTGTGTCAAGGTCCGACTGGCTCGACCGACCGACCGGTTGGACGAGTTGAAAGAGAGACCAAAAGAGGGCCGTGGCGACGACCGATTGAGAATCGGCCGAGTGATGGCACCTGTCGCCGTGCCTTGGAGGGAGGAGAACGCAGGTCGATGAGCGCCATCGCACCCACCGAAGGGTCGAACGGAAGTGGTCAGCCCGTTCGATTCTCGGGCTGGGCGTTCCGCTTCCCGGCGCGCTACCGGGTGATCTGGGGCGCCATCGCGCTGCTCGTCGTGGCCTGCCTCGTCACAGCCCCCGAGGCCCTCAACGGGTCGTCGTTGCGGATCGAGACGCCACTTATCAGCGTGCTCGCGATCGCGGCGCTCGGCCAGTTGCTGGTGGTCATCATGGGCGGGTTCGACCTGTCGGTGGCAGCGGTCATGTCGTTCAGCAGCGCGTTGCTGCTGCAGATCTCGCAGAGTTCGAACGACAAGCTCGTGGTCGGGGTGATCGTCGCGCTGCTCGCGGCGACCGGCATCGGCCTCGTGAACGGCCTGCTGGCCGGACCCGCGGGCCTGAACCCGCTGATCGTCACGCTCGCCATGGGCGGCGTCGTGTCGGCGGGCGCGCTGCTCATCACGCACGACGGCGTGAGCGTGCTCAGCGCGGAGATCCCACCGCGGGCGGTCGAGTTCGCCACCGGCTATGTCGGCAGCGTCAGCAATCTGTTGTTCGTCGCGACCGCGCTCGTTCTCCTGGTCGGATTCATGCTCCGGGTCACGACAGTCGGTCGGCGCTTCCTCGCGGCCGGCAGTAACCCGACCGCCGCCCGCATCGTCGGCATCCCGATCCGGCGCTACCAGGTCGCCAGCTACGCGATCGCCGGTCTCCTTTACGGCGTCGCCGGTGTGCTGCTCGCGGCCTTCGTCGAGCGACCCAACCTGAACCTCGGCGATCCATACCTGCTCTCCACGTTCATCGTCGTTGCGCTGGGAGGCGCGTTGTTCACCGGCGGACCGGCCAGTGCAGTGTCGGCGGCAGGAGGGGCGCTGTTCCTCGTGCTGCTCATCCACTTCCTGGCGATCAAGGGTCTGTCCGCAGGCGCCCAGTCACTGATTCAGGGGCTCGTCCTCGTCGCGGCGGTGGCGCTCGTCACGGCCCTGGGCGGGCGGCGCGGACGTGCTGATGCATCGCAGGCGCGAGGACGGCGCGCGCTGTCGCTACTGACCGATCGAAGGAGGGCTCGTACATGAGGTTCCCAAGCCTGATCCGCCTGCTGCTAGGGGCAGTCGCGGTGCTGGCGTGCGCCGGACTGCTCGCCGCCTGTGGCGGCGATGACGCCAGCGGCGGTGCCGCCAGTGATGGCGGTGGCTCCAAGCCTGCTGCCGACGCGGACGCGCTGCCCGGACAGGATGTCAGCGACGCTGACCTGAAGGAAACGATCAAGAAGGCGTTCTTCGCCGATGTGGCGGTAGACGACATGGACCCGACGCTCGTCAACGCACTGAAGGTGGCGGCGACACCGCTCACGGCCGAGCAGACGGCCAAGCTCCAGGAATGCATGTCCAGCAACGTCTGCGACACCGGCCACGGTGACCTGACCGTCGGCATCGCGGACTCGTTCGGTGGCATCCCGTGGCGCGTGCAGTCGCGGCTCGAGGCGACGGCGCAGGCGCTCGTCTACCCGCAGGTCCGAAAGATCATCTACACCGACGGCGGCGGCGATCTACAGAAGTCGCTGGCGAACTTCCGCAGCCTGATGTCGCAGAACGTCGACGTGATCACGGGCTACTTCGACTTCGCCTCGTCGATGCTCCAACTCGTTCGCCAGGCGAACAAGCAGGGCATCGCGGTCGTCACCTACATCGGTCCAGTCCCCGGCGCCAAGGGCGGCGTCGACATGGCGTCGCAGGTCATCCCGGACCTGTGCGCCATTGGCACCAACATGGCCGACAAGGTCATGGAGACCGGTGGCGAGCACAAGGCAGCGGCGATGTTCACGGGCGTCCCGGGCAACTCGTCGGCGACCTGGGAGGACTGCGCTCAGAAGGCATTCGAGGGCAACGGCTGGAAGATCGCCCACAAGGGCTTCACGAAGTGGACCCCGCAGGGCGAGATCGCCGCCGGCTCCGAACTCATCTCCTCCGGAAAGCCAGTCGACGCGATCCTCTACGACAACACCGGCGCGAACTTCTTCATTCCGTACGAGCGGGCCAAGGAGCCCACTCCGATCATCACCTCCTGGGCCAACAGCAACCAGTACTACAAGGCGTTCATAGGGCTGCCCGAGGGTTCGAAGGAGAACTTCATCATCAACGGCCAGACCTGGACGCACCGGATCGCCATGACGGCCGGGATCGAGAAGAAGCTCGGCAAGGAGGTGGCCGGCGACATTCTGCTGCCGCAGCCGATGGTCGGGGCGACGGAAGCGCTCCCGCTCGTCGAGTCAACGCTCGACAGCCTGCCGCTCGGTTACACGGCACCGACGTTCTCGCCCGAAGCGGTAGTGCAGCAGGTACTCAAGTAGCGGGCCGGGCCCGTGACCGATGGCATGAGCGACACAACCCTCGACAAGGCGCCGGCCGGCGGTCCGGCCGGCGCCGCGGGTCCTGCCAGCGTGGCACTGCGCCTCGAGGGCGTGAGCAAGTCCTTCCCGGGTGTGCGCGCGCTGTCTGAGGTGAACGTGGAGTGCCGGGCCGGCACCGTGCATGCCTTGGTCGGCGAGAACGGCTCGGGCAAGTCGACGCTCGTGAAAGTCGCGTGCGGCGTGCTGCGGCCGGACGAAGGGACCGTCACGATCGCCGGCTCCGAGCTGACGCGTGCGTCGGCGCGGGCGGCGCGCCGGCTCGGGCTTTACGCCGCCTATCAGGACACTGCGCTCGTAGCGGACATGACGGTGCTCGAGAACGTGATGCTCTCGTTCACGGGGAGCGCCGGACATGCGGGGCCGCTCAAGCGCGCGCAGGTGGGCCGGCTGCTCGAGCCTTACGACCTCGGCGTCCGGCTCGACACGCGGGTCGCGAACCTGAGCCCGGGGAAGCGGCAGTTGCTGGAGGTAGTGCGGGCGCTGCTGCACTCGCCGCGGATCCTGCTGCTCGACGAGCCGACTGCCACGCTCGATGCGAACAGCATCGCGCGCTTGGAGACGATGATCGGCCGCGCGCGCGACGCGGGCGTGGCCATCCTCTACATCAGCCACCGCCTCGAGGAGGTCGAGCGCCTGGCCGACGAGGTGACCGTCCTCCGCGATGGCGAGATCCACGGGCACTACACGGGCGGAGGATGGTCGGTCCCAGAGGTCGTCGCGCTGATGGTCGGCGCACCGGTCGACCTCAGCTTCCCCGACAAGGCTGCCGACCTCGGCAACGCCGCCGAGGCGCTGCGCGTCAGCGAGTTCTCGGGCGCCGGGTTCGGGCCGGTCGAGCTCTCGGTCCGCCACGGCGAGATCGTCGGTATCGGCGGCGCCGAAGGCAATGGCCAGCGTCAGCTCGTGCGCGCGCTCGTCGGGCTCCAATCCGCCGACGGCGCCGTCGCGCTCGACGGGTCACCGACGCAGATCCCCTCACCGGCCGCGGCGCTGCAGGCCGGCGTTCGCTTCCTCAGCGGCGATCGCGTGGCAGAGTCGATCTTCGCTGACATGTCCGTGATGAACAACGCGACGGTGTCGGCGCTCGATCAACTGAGCCGGTTCGGCACGATCCGACGCGACTCCGAGCGCCGGCTGTTCGAGCCGGCCGTGTCCACACTCGGGATCGTCGCCGCATCGCCCGATCAGCCGATCCGCGAGCTGTCCGGCGGCAACCAGCAGAAGACCGTGATGGCGCGCGCCATCATCGATCCCGCGCGGGTGCTCGTCGTCGACGAGCCAACCCAAGGCGTCGATGCGATGTCCCGCATCGACATCTACCGAGCGCTGCGTGACCAGGCCGACAGCGGCTGCGGGATCCTCGTCAACTCGTCTGATTCGCTCGAACTCGCCGGGCTCTGCGATCGGGTCTACGTCGTCTCGCGCGGGATGATCACCGAGGAACTATCAGGCGACGCGCTCACGGAGTCCGCAGTCGTCCAAGGCTTCGTATCGACGGCTGGCCGGGATGCTCGGCGGGGCGACGACGACGCGCACCCGGCGCTGCGGTCGGCCGCCTCCGTCGTGGCGGCTCCGTGGTTTCCGCTCACTGCAGTCCTGCTGCTGATCGTTCTCGTCGGCGCCTATGCGCAGGCGCGCTCGGAGTTCTTCCTCGGAACCGCGAACCTGAACGCGCTGCTGGCGCTAAGCCTGCCGCTGATCGTCGTGGCGATCGGCCAGCAGGTGGCGCTGCTCGCGCGCGGGTTCGACATCTCGGTCGGCGCGATGATGAGCCTCACCGTCGTGATGGCCTCGTTCAGCATCACGAGCGAGTCGCTCGCAGCCATCATCCCCGGCCTGCTGCTGGTGCTCGCGCTCGGCTGCACCGTCGGGCTCGTGAACGGCTTCGTGGTACGCGTCCTCAACGTCAACGCGATCATCGCCACGATCGGCATGCTCGGGATCCTCAACGGCATCGCGCTGATGCGCCGTCCTGAGCCCGGCGGGCTGATCAGCCCGCAGCTCACCACTCTTCTGCTCGGCCAGATCGGGTTCGTCCCCGTGGCATTCGTCGTGATCGTCCTGGTCGCCGTCGGCGCTCAGGTCGCACTGCTCCACACGGGCGCAGGGCTTGAGCTGCGCGCAACCGGATTCAATGAGGAGGCGGCCAACCGCCTCGGCGTGCGCGTCACCGCGATCAAGATCGGCGCGTTCGCCGCGTGCTCGACGATCGCTGCCGTCGCGGGGCTTTTCCTCGCTGCGCAGACCGGCATCGGATCGCCGGGCATCGGCGACAGCTACGCGCTCCTGAGCATCGCTGCGTGCGTGATCGGCGGAGCGAGCCTGGGCGGCGGCCGCGGATCGTTCGTCGGCTGCCTCGTCGCCGGCGTGTTCCTTTCGCTGCTGGTCAACATCGCGCCGCTGCTCCAGTTGTCGCCTTCCTACAGCCAGCTCATAACGGGTCTGCTCACGCTGCTGGCTGTGCTGGCGTACACCCTCAACCGGCGCGCGGCGCGCTGATGTACCGCCCGGCCGGATCGAAAAGCCGACCAACTGGACGGTCGGTAGAGTGTGCTCGAAGGTCCCCCTCGTGCGAGCCGCCGTGCTCAGGAGGTCTCTCTGATGGCAGTTGAAGAAGTCGTGGAGCCCGGCGTCGTCCCCGACCCGTACGTGTGGGATGGCCGACGCCATT
Source organism: uncultured Solirubrobacteraceae bacterium (assembly GCA_963792385.1). Taxonomy (GTDB): domain Bacteria; phylum Actinomycetota; class Thermoleophilia; order Solirubrobacterales; family Solirubrobacteraceae; genus DASSUW01. Next base: position 775,764 of record CAWBVZ010000012.1, read on the forward strand.
CCTACCGCTCGGCGGACGACTGGCTCGACCACGTGTCTCCCAAGCTCGAGCTCTACTACGAGATCGACGACGACCTTGACCCGGTCACGTTCGAGGTGATCCGCAACCGGCTCTGGACGATCAACCTCGCCCACGGCGAGGCGCTGACGCGTATCTCGGGCTCGCCCACCTTCCAGGCGCTGGACTTCAACATGTCGATCCTCACCGAGACCGGTGAGCTGGCGATGAACGCGCCGTTTCTTCAGTACCTGAACTCGGGCGCACCGCTGACGATCCGTTTCATCATGGAGAACTACAGCGGCGAGCCCGGGATCGACGAGGGCGATGCGTTCGTCGGTAACGACCCGTGGGTCGGCGCCGCGCATCAGATGGACGTTCTGATCGCCCAGCCTGTGTTCGTGGACGGCAAGCTCTTCGCCTGGGTCTCGAACGCCGGCCACCAATATGACCTTGGCGGTGTCGTGCCGGGAGGATGGCCGCAGAGCGCCGTCGACGTCTTCAGCGACCCTGTCCTGTTCAGCCCGTTCAAGCTGATCGAGCGCGGCGTCATGCGCAAGGACCTCGAGCAGATGTACCGGCGCCAATCGCGCGTGCCGGACCTCACTGCGCTCGACCTGCGCGCGCAGCTCGCCGGCTGCCGCTTCGCCACCGAGCAGATCCAGGAGGCGTGCCGCCAGTTTGGCGCGCCGACCGTCAGGGCGGCCATGAAGCGGATCCTCGACAACGCGCAGCGCGCGTTCGCGGAGAAGCTGCGCAAGATCCCCGACGGCAAGTGGAGCGAGGTCCGCTACTTCGACGAGAAGCTCCCGGGCGACCGCACGACGCACCGGATGCAGGTCAACGTCACCAAGCACGGCGACACGCTGACGATCGACAACGAGGGCACCGACGAGCAGGCCGAGGGCCCGAATGGCTTCGTCTTCACCGGGTTCGCGGGCTCCGTCATGGGTGTGGTGGCGGTAACCATGCTCTACGAGCAGATGTTCTCGATCGGCGGCGCAACCCGTCAGATCGACTTCGCGCCGACGCCCGGCCTGCTCACCTGCTGCGACTACCCGGCGGCGGTCAGTGGCGGCGTGATGAACATCCTCTGCCACCAGAACGCGCTGATGAACGTGATCAGCCGCATGCTGTCCTGCGACCCCGAGCTCAAGAAGGACGTCATCGGCGCCGGTCCCGAATGGCCGCTGCTCGTGTTCGCCGGCACCGATGACCGCGGCAATTACTTCGGCACTGCGCTGATGGACGCGGTGGCGATGGGGTCGGGCGCGCGTTCCTACAAGGACGGCGTCGATACGAGCGGCCCGGCGTGGAGCCCGCTCATCAAGTTGCTCAACGTCGAGAACAGCGAGCAGTGGTATCCGGTCGTCTACCTCTACCGCCGCGAGCTGCGCGACGGCGCCGGGGCGGGACGCTGGCGCGGCGGCACCGGCATGGAGTTCGGCGTTACGCCGTATCGGGCCAAGGCGATCGAGGCCATCACGAACACGGGCGGCATGGGCGTCTCCACGCATGGCGGCCCCGGCCTCTTCGGCGGCTACCCATCGCCGACGGCGCGCTACTACATCGCGCGCGGAACGAACCTCGAGCAGCTGTTCAACGACCGCATCCTGCCGGCCGACATCGATGACCTCGAGGCGGACGAGCACATCCTGCTGCGCGGCAAGTCGAACGGGACGCCGCTGCTCCCCGGCGACGTGTTCGAGTCGACCTTCACGGGCGGCGGCGGCTACGGCGATCCGCTCGAGCGCGAGCCTGACCGTGTCGCGCGCGACGTCGAGCTGGGCTACGTCTCGACCGAGGCGGCCGCGAGCCTGTACGGCGTGGCGGTTGCTGAGGACGGCACGCTCGACGCCGATGCAACCGCCCGTCTCCGCGACGAGATCCACGCCGGCCGAGCCGCGTGGCGGCCGGCGATCGAGGTCGTGGGCGGCGCGGCGAGCGAGCCGAGCTCACCGGCGACCGGCGAGCCGCCGCGGGCGGTGCATGAGTACCTCGTCACTCGCGACGAAGGCCCGCATCGAGTGCTCGCCTGCTCGCGCTGTGACCACGTCGTGTCCGACTACCGCGAGAACTACAAGGTCGGATTGCTCGCCGAGCAGGGTCCGGTGACCGTGATCCCGCTCGTGATCGATCCGAGCTTCTTCCTGGACGACGAGATGGTCTTCCGGCGCTTCTGCTGTCCGAGCTGTCACGTGCAGATGACGACCGAGCTCGTCAAGGTCGACGAGCCGCTCCTGAGCGAGTTCCGCTTCGCGTGAGCGGGCGGCAAACGAAAGAGGCTGAGAGGGAACATGGGTTACCTGATCGGTGTTGATATCGGCGGCACGTTCACCGACTGCATCGTCATCGACGATGCGGGCAGCGTGACAATCGGCAAGGCGCCGTCCACGCCGCCGGACTTCCAGACCGGCTTCGTCGATTCGATGCGCGAAAGCGCGCGGCGCCTCGACGTCACGCTCGAGGACCTGCTGCGCGACGCCAAGGGCATCTACCACGGCTGCACGGTCGGGACCAATGCGCTCGTCGAGCGCCGGACTGCCGCAGTCGGCCTGCTCACGACGCGCGGCCACAGCGACGTCATGTTCACGATGGGCGCCGGCGGTCGGCTCGCGGGCATGCCGCCGCAGTACATCGCCCACGTCGCGTCGCAGACGAAGGATGAGTTCCTGGTCCCGAAGCGCCTCATCGGCGAGGTCGACGAGCGGATCGCGTTCGACGCCAACGTACTCGTGGAGCTCAACGAGGAGCGCTGCCGCGAGGAGATCCAGCGATTGCTGGACGCGGGGGCCGAGGCGTTCGCGGTGTCGCTGCTGTGGTCGATCGTCAACCCGGCGCACGAGCAGGCGGTCGGCGCGCTCATCCGCGAGATCGCTCCGAACGCGTTCGTCTCGCTGTCGTCGGCGGTGATGCCTCGCAACGGCGAGTACGAACGGACTGTGGCGACGGTCGTCAACTCGCTGATCGGGCCGGCGATGAACGCGTACTTGCGCGACCTCCAGCGCGACCTCGGCGAGCTCGGCTACACGGACACCGTCTACGTGATGAGCTGCTCGGGGGGTCTCGTCGACGCGGGCTACGCCCAGACGATGCCGGTCCTCACGATCGGGTCCGGGCCGGTTGCGGGCGTGATCGGCGCGAGCGCGCTGACGCACGCGGAGGCGGCCGAGGATGACGAGACTGCAGGGCCGGTCGACGTGATCACCACGGACATGGGTGGGACGACGTTCGACGTCGGCGTGATTCGCGACGGGCAACCACTCGCCAGGCCGACGACTCGCTTCGGCCAGTACGAGTACTTCGTGCCGACGCTCGACGTCCGGTCGGTCGGCGCCGGAGGCGGCAGCATCATCCGCTTCGACGCTGACACCGCGACGCTGCGGGTCGGCCCGGAAAGCGCCGGGGCACGCCCCGGTCCGGCCGCGTATCTGCAGGGCGGGACGGCCGCCACGGTCACCGACGCCGACCTCGTGCTCGGCTATCTCAACCCTGATTACTTCCTCGGCGGTGACATCGCGCTGGGCACGGAGGCGGCGCGCACGGCACTCGAGGCGGCCGGCGCTCCGCTCGGCTTCGGCGCCGAGGAGACCGCGGCGGCGGCCGCGCGGATCGTCGACAACCAGATGGCCGACGCGATCCGCCTTGCGAGCGTCCAGCAGGGATACGACCCGCGCGAGTACACGATGTACGCGTACGGCGGAGCCGGGCCGGTGCACGCGACGTCGCTCGCGCGCCAGCTCGGAATCACGCGCGTCGTCGTCCCGCTCGCAGACCTCGCGGCTGGGTGGTCGGCGTTCGGGGTCGCGTCATCGGACGCCGTTGTTGTGGAGGAGATCGCCAAGGCGATGACCTACCCGTTCGATCCCGCCGAGCTCAACGAGGCGTGGCACGCGCTCGAGGGCAAGATCGTCGGCGCGATGGAGGGTCAGGGGATCGCCGCCGGACAGCTCGAGTGGGAGCGACTGGCGGACATCCGCTACACGCAGCAGATCAACCAGGTCGCCGTGGCCGCCCCTGGCGGCGACTACGACGCCGGCAGCACGCAGGTGCTGGTCGACTCGTTCGAGCGTGAGTACGAGCGGTTGTTCGGTGCCGGCAGCGGCTACGCCGACGCCGGCTTTGCGCTCACCGCGCTTCGCGTGCGCGCGCACGCGCGTGTAAGCGGCTTCACGCTCGCACCCCACGCGCCGCAGAACGGCGGCGGTGGCACGACGCCCACGCCGAAGGCCGAACGGGCGGTCATCTGGTACGAGAGATCGTTCGAGCCCGAGGCGACGCCGACCTACGAGGGGGAGGTGCTGCGCGGCGGAATGGTCATCGAGGGCCCAGCCGTCGTCGAGTTCGTCGACACCACCCTCGTGCTGCGGCATGACGACCGCGCGACGGTCGACGCGTTCGGCAGCATTGTCATCGACGTCGGGTGATCGCGGCCGACGACATCGTCGCCACCGCCGAGGAGGGCGCGCTGAACGAGCGCCCTCCTCTGCTCGTCCTGGAGCCGCTGAGAGCGTTCCTCGACGAATTCGGTCTCGGGACGGGTGCGCTCCACGTCGAGCCGATCGGTGAGGGCCGTTCGAACGTCATCTTTCTGATCCGGCGCGACGACCGCGAGTTCGTCCTTCGCCGGCCGCCGCGACCCCCGCTGCCACCGAGCGCCCACGACGTGTTGCGCGAGGCGCGAGTCCTGAGCGCGCTCGAGATAACGCCCGCGCGTACGCCGGCGGTCCTCGCGACGTGCGACGACGAGCGGGTGATCGGTGCGCCGTTCTACGTGATGGAGAAGATCGAGGGCTGGGTGCTGACCGATGATGTCCCCGCGGCACTCGACACGCCGGAGGGACGCCGGCGGGTCGGCGAAGAGCTGATCGATGGGCTCGTCGAGCTTCACGCGGTCGATTGGGAGGCAGATCCCGCGCTCGCAGGCCTCAATCGCTCGTCGGGCTACCTGGCCCGACAGTTGCGGCGGTTCTCCGGGCTCTGGGAGCACAATCGCACCCGCGACCTGCCGGCCGTCGAGCGGGTCGCGACATGGCTCGCAGACCACATGCCCGAGTCGTCAGGGACGACAGTGGTCCACGGCGACTACCGGCTCGGCAATGTCGTGTTCGCGCCCGCTGCGCCCGCTCGGCTCGTGGCGATTCTGGACTGGGAGATGACGACGATCGGCGACCCGCTCGCGGACCTCGGCTACCTGTGCACGCTGTGGGTCGACCGCGACGACCCGCCGCTCGGCATGTACGAGCTCTCCGGCGTCACGCGGCGGCCGGGCTTCAACCGCCGCGAGGAGCTGATCGAGCGCTACCAGCACGCGTCGGGCCGGACGGTCCGCGACGTCTACTGGTACCAGGCCCTCGCCCTGTGGAAGTCCACGATCTTCATGGAGGGCAACTACCGTCGGGCGCTCGCCGGGGCGACCGACGATCCGTACTTGCAGGGCTTCGGCACCGGCGTGGTGGAGCTCGCCGAGCGCGCCGAGGCGATGACGCGGCGCTCGGCCGAACAGTGATGAAACTCGGCGTCGTCTTCCCGCAGGCGGAGATCGAGCCCGATCCCGCAGCCATCCGCGCCTACGCAGAGGGGGTAACGGCACTGGGGCTCGATCACATTCTCGTCTACGACCACGTGCTCGGCGTCGACCCAACGGTGGTGACCGACTGGGCCGAGCGCGCGCACCGGACGGGAGCCACGTCGGCCAAGCCGTACGACGTCGACGACCGCTTCCACGAGGTAATGGTGCTGTTCGGCTTCCTCGCAGCTGTCTGCCCGCTCGAGCTCGTGAGCGGCGTGCTCGTGCTCCCGCAGCGCCAGACGCCGTTGGTCGCCAAACAGGCAGCCGAAGTCGATGTGCTCTCCGGCGGCCGGCTGCGGCTCGGCGTCGGGATCGGCTGGAATGCGATCGAGTACCGCGGGATGAACGCCGACTTCGCCACTCGCGGGCGGCGGATCGAAGAGCAGATCGAGGTGCTTCGCAGGCTTTGGACCGAGCCGACGGTGCGCTTCGACGGACGCGACCACTGGGCGGACGGCGTGGGTATCGCGCCTCTGCCCGTGCAACGGCCGATCCCGGTCTGGCTCGGCGCGGGCGCCGCCCCGCGCGCGCTCGACCGCGTCGGTCGCCTGGCCGACGGGTGGCTGCCGGTGTCGGTCCGGCCCGACGAGCTCGGCGACCAGCTTGCGACGATCCGCGCTGCCGCCGAGCGGGCGGGCCGCGACCCCGCGACGATCGGGATCCACGGTCGTGTCGAGCGCGTTCACGGTGACGACGTCGGGCGAGTCGCCGCCGATGTGGTGGGCTGGCGAAGGCTCGGCGCGACGCACGTTGCCCTCAACACGATGCGGGCCGGCCTCGAGGGTGCGGATGCCCACCTCGAGGCCCTCGGCCGCGTCGTCGAGACCGTGATGGACTGACGCGATGGCCTCAACAGACAGAGCGGTTCTCGTGACTGGATCCTCGAGCGGCATGGGGGCCGCGATCGCCCGGGCGTTCGCGGACGCCGGCGCTTCGGTGGTTGTGAACTCGTCGTCGTCGCCGGCGGCCGGTGAGGAACTGGCCGCCGCCATCGATGGCGCGTACGTGCAAGCCGACATCTCCGATCCCGCGGATGCCGCGCGCCTGGTCGCGTCCGCCGTCGACCGCCTGGGCCGGCTCGACGTGCTCGTCAATGCCGCCGGCACGACGGCCGTGATCCCGCACGACGATCTCGAGGCGGTCACGCCCGAGGTGTGGAAGCGCATCCTCGGCGTCAACCTGCTCGGAACCTGGTCGGTCACCGCGGCAGCGGTGCCGCACCTCAAGCAGACCGGGGCGGGCGTTGTAATCAACATCACCTCGACGTCCGGCGAGCGGGTGATCGGTAGCTCGATCCCGTACGCCGTCTCCAAGGCCGCCCTGAATCACCTCACACGCTTGCTCGCCAAGGCGCTCGGCCCGGAGGTCCGCGTCAACGCGGTCTCACCCGGGATGGTCGACACGCCGTGGACCGAGGGCTGGGACCGGGAGCGCGAGTGGGTCTTCGAGACGGTTCCGTTGCGTCGTACGGGCAGGCCCGGCGACATTGCGGCCGCGTGCGTGCTGCTGGCGGACAACCCATACATCACCGGGGCCGTCGTCCCCGTCGACGGCGGCCTCGCCCTCTTATGAGCTCGAACCCCGACCGGAGAACCTCATGCCCGAGACCATGACCGCCCGCGAGGGCATCCAGGAGCTCTACGCGCGCTATCCGATCTCGATGGATCGCGACGACGAGGAGGAGCTCGCCGACTGCTTCACCGAGGATGGCGTGTTCAACATCAGCGGCCAGGGCCTCTTCGAAGGTCCCGAGGAGATCAAGGCGCTGGTGCGCCGCACCGCCAACGGGCGACCGCGGCATCTGACCCTCAACCTCTGGATCCGCGAGGTCGCCGACGGAGAGGCGCGCTGCGAGGCGTACTTCATGTTGATCGACCTCAAGTCGGGTCAGAACGTCGCCTACGGCACGTACACCGACCGCCCCGTCCAAGGAGCCGACGGCCGCTGGCGCTGGAAGGAGCGCCGCGTGCAGTTCGAGTGGACGTCGGAGGAGTACGCCGCCGCGCGCGAGCCCAAGGCGATCCCGTTGGAATGATCGGCGGCGACGGTGGCCACCGGCTCGGTGTCGGGCTGTGGACGATGCAGTCGACGGTCCACCATCCCGCGAACCTGAGTCGGCTGTATGCCGAGTTCGCCGAGGACGCGGCAATCGTCGAGGCCCATGGCCTGGACTCGGTGTGGACGGCACAGCATCGTGCCTGGTATGACGGCTGGTGCCCGGCGCCCCTGCACGCGCTGGCCTACGTGGCAGCGCGGACGTCGCGCGTGCGGCTCGGGACCGCGGTGCTGCTGCTTCCCCAGCAGGATCCCGTCGCGATTGCGATGGCCGCGGCAACACTCGTCAGCCTGTCGGAGGGTCGGCTGGAGCTTGGCGTCGGCCTCGGCTACCGGGAGGCCGAATTCGATCTCATCGGCGTGCCGAAGCGGCGCCGCGGTCGCCTGATGGAGGAAGGGCTCGACCGGCTCGCGGAGCTGGGGCCGGGCGGCCCGCCGGTGTGGGTCGGCGGGATGGCCGATCGTGCGATCGATCGCGCCGCACGCCGCGGGCACGGCCTGATGCTGCCGCAGACCGTCAGCCCGGAACGACTCCGCGCGATTGTCGAGCGTTACCGGCGGACGGGGTCGCGGTATGCCCCGATCGGCGTATTGCGCGACGTGCGTATCGAGCCCGATCCCGGCGCTGCCGCCCGCTTTCGCACGCAGCTGCAAGCCCATTACCGCGAGGAGATCGAAGCATGGTGGCCGCTGGGCGGGACGGCGGGCGCGGTCGAGCGCCAACTCGGCTTCGTCGCTCGCGCCGCGCTCGTCGGCGATGCCGCCCACGTCACGCACGGCCTCGCGGACCTGCGCCGCGCCGGGGCGACAGCGATCGTCGCCCGGCTCAACTTTCCGTTCGTGGAGCGCTCTGTTCTCCACGCCCAGATCGCCGCACTCGCGAGGCTTTGAGCATCTTGCTGGAGCCGGCGCGGTGCAGCGGGGTCGAGGGCCTCCGCGCAGCCGTCCGCGCTGTCGAGACGTCCGGGCTCGACGGGCTCTTCCTCACCGGCGCGGCCGAGCTCCCGGCCCCGCTGATCACCGCGGCAGCCGTGGCCGGGATGACGCGCGACCTGCTGATCGCGGCCGAAGTGCAGGTTGATGAGCGTCGACCCGTCGAGCTCGCCGAGGAGGCGGCGGTCGTGGACCGCGCCAGCGCGGGTCGCCTGATCCGGGTGCTCCACACCGATGCGGACGGCGGAGCTGCGTTCGAAGAGGCGGTCGAGGTGATCCGGACGCGGGCGGGCGGACGCCAGACCCCGCCGCCGTTCGGCCCTCAGATCGAGCTGTGGGGATCCGGCGTCGTGCGCGAGCTGTGCAGGGCGCGGGGCCTCGTCTTCCTGCCCCGCCGCGTGCAAGCCGAAGACGTCTTCTCCGGCCGTTGCGTCTTCGGGCAGGATTCGATGGTCGTGCGAGGAACGCCGGAGGACGCCAAAGCGTTCGGTGCATACTTGCGAAGGATCAGGTATCGTCCGACCGGTCGGTCGGGAAATGGAGGCTGATGCGCCGCACGCTGTTCACCGACGAGCACGAGCTGTTCCGCGAGAGCTTCCGACGCTTCCTCGCGAAGGAGGTCGTGCCGCGCTATGCGGGATGGGAGCGCGACGGCATCGTCCCGCGCGAGGTCTTCGCCAAGGCGGGCGAGCCGGCTTCATCGGCATGGCAGGTCCCCGAGGAGTACGGCGGCGGCGGCGTCGACGACTTCCGCTTCAACGTCGTGATCGCCGAGGAGATCTGCAGTGCGCGGGCGTCGATCGGCGCTCGGCGCTCGGCCTGACGCTGCACAACGACATCTGCCTGCCGTACTTCCTGCGCTCTGCCACCGACGAGCAGCGGGAGCGCTGGCTCCCGGGCATCGCGTCGGGCGAGCTGATCACCGCCGATCGCGATGACCGAGCCGGGCACGGCTCCGACCTCGCGGCGATGCGCCACGCGGCGATGCGCGACGGCGACCACTACGTCGTGAACGGCGCCGAAGACGTTCATCACCAACGGCATCAACGCCGACCTCGTGATCACCGCGGTCAAGACCGATCCCGACGCAGCGGCACGCGGGCATGAGCCTGCTGGTGCGTCGAGCGCGGGATCGAACGGCTTCGAGCGCGGGCGCAACCTCGACAAGGTCGGGCTGCACGCGCAGGACACCGCCGAGCTGTTCTTCACCGACGTGCGCGGTGCCGGTCGGCGAACCTGCTCGGCGACGAGGGCAAGGGCTTCGCGTACCTGGTCGACAACCTTGCCCAGGAGCGGCTCTCGATCGCGGTGGCCGGCGTGGCCGCCGCGCGAAGCCGCGCTCGCGCTGGACCCTCGACTACGTCAAGCGAGCGCAAGGCGTTCGGCCAGCCGATCGGAGCGTTCCAGCACACGCGCTTCGCGTTGGCGGAGATGCGCACCGAGATCGAGGTCGCCGCAGGCGTTCGTCGACCGCTGCGTCGAGTCGCTCGATCGCCGGCGAGCTCTCACCGCCGAGGAGGCCGCGAAGGCGAAGTGGTGGTGCGACCGAGCTGCAGAAGCGCACGTCGTCGACCGGTGCCTGCAGCTGCACGGCGGCTACGGCTACATGCTCGAGTACCCGATCGCGCGCGCCTACGTCGACGCGCGCGTCACACGCATCTACGGCGGCACCAACGAGATCATGAAGGAGATCGTGGGCCGGAGCCTCGGCCTATGAAGGAGGCCGCCGCGTGACGATGGAACGGCCGGCGTTCGAGCCGGCAGCCCGGGGGCGCAACCCACTCGACCACGCCGGCGTCGCGCGCGGGCCCGACGGGATCGCCCGCTACCTCGACCGCCCGCCGTCGCTCGTGCACATGCTGCGCACGAGTGTCGACCGCGACCCGCGGGCGACGGCGGTCGTCGAGGTTGGAGGCGAGACCTGCACCTACACCGAGCTATGGGACGTCGCGGCGACCGTCGCCGGAGGCCTGCGAGACCACGGTGTCGGGCGCGGTGACCGGGTGGCAATCCGGCTCCGCAACGGCCTCGATTGGGTGGTCGCGTTCTGGGGCGCGCAGCTCGCAGGCGCGGTCGTGGTGCCGGTGAACACCCGTCTCAAGCCGGCCGAGGTCGCCTACGTGGTGGATGACTCGGGGGCGGATTTCACCTTCGAGGAGGGTGCGGCGCTGCCCGCGGGCGCACCGCACGCGCTGGATGACGCGGAGCCCGATGACCTCGCCGCGATCTTCTACACGAGCGGCACCACGGGCTTTCCGAAGGGCGCGATGACCACTCACGCGAACCTCCTGGCCAACAGCGAGAACGTCTTCCGCACGCTGTCGACCGACCGCGCCGAAGGTCCGTCGCTGAGCACGTTGGTGTCCGTCCCGCTGTTCCATGTCACCGGCTGCAACAGCCAGCTGATCCCACTGCTCGAGCTCGGAGGACGCGTCGAGATCCTGCCGCGCGGGCTCGACGTCGAGCAGCTCCTGACGACGGTCAGCGAGCACCGGATTGCGCACGTCGTCTCGGCGCCGGCGATCTACCACGCGCTTATGCGCCACCCGCGCTTCGCGGCGTCGGACGTCAGCTCGGTCCGGTGGCTCTACTACGGCGGTGCGCCGATCGCCGAGAGCATGGTGCGCCAGCTCCAGGACCGCTTCCCGCAGGCGCGCGTCGGCAACGGGTTCGGCTTGACCGAGACGTCGTCACTGACCTCGTTCCTGCCCCACGAAGACGCGCGCGAGCATCCGGGATCGGTCGGGTACGCGATGCCGGTCGTCGACCTCGCGATACCGAACGCCGCCGGCCGCACCGGCGTTGGCGAGCTGCTCGTCCGCGGCCCGAACGTCGTGGCCGGATACTGGGGCAACGCGCAGGCGACCGCGGACGCCTTCACCGACGGCTGGGTGCACACGGGCGACCTCGCTCGGATCGGCGATGACGGCCTGCTCTACATCGTCGATCGCGCCAAGGACATGATCAATCGCGGCGGCGAGAACGTCTACTCGATCGAGGTCGAGAACGCGCTCGCCGGCGTGCCCGGTGTGGGCGAGGCAGCCGTCGTCGGCGTGCCCGACGACATGATGGGCGAGAAGGTCGGCGCGGTCCTCGTGCCCGCCGCAGACGAGCCCCTCGAGGTCGACGCGGTGATCGCGAATCTCCGCGACCGCATCGCCGACTTCAAGGTGCCGCAGTACGTCGTCGTGCGCTCGACCCCGTTGCCGCGCAACCCGAGCGGGAAGATCCTCAAGGAGCAGCTACGCAGCGAGACTCGCTGGGGCACGCCGCTGCGCTGAGATCAGCGGGCGGCGCCCCAGCGCTCTCGCACGAGGCCTTTGGCGATCTTCCCGCCGGGGTTCTTCGGAATCTCTTCGACGACCACGAAGTCCTTCGGGCGCTTGTAGCTGGCGAGCTCGGCGCGACAGTGGCGGTGCAGCTGCTCGGCCAGCGTGGTCGTCGCGACGTTTGGAACCGGCGCGACGATCGCGCGTACGGCCTCGCCCCAGTGGTCGTCGGCAACGCCGATCACCGCAACCTCGAGCACTGAGGGGTGGCGCGCGACGGCAAGCTCCACCTCGGCCGCTGCAACGTTCATCCCGCCGGTCTTGATCATGTCCTTCTTGCGGCCGCGGAACAGCAGCATGCCGTCATCGGCGATCTCGCCGAGGTCGCCGGAGCGCAGCCAGCCGTCCTGGAGCACCTCGGCGGTGCCGTCAGGGTCGCCCAGGTAGCCGAGCATCACGGTCGGGCCGCCGATCAGGACCTCGCCGACCTCGCCCGGGCCGAGCAGCGTGCCCGCGTCGTCGACGATGCGAAAGTCGTCGACGCCCTTTGGCAGCCCGACGCAGTCGGGGCGCGACAGGAAGACGTCGGCCGGCGCCGCCCAGTTTGAGCCTTCGCTACTCCCGTAGCAGTAGCGGACGATCGGCCCGAAGCGGGCTGCGATCGAAGAGCGCAGCCGGTCCGAGAGCTGGTACGCGGTTTCGACGAGGCGGAGCGAGGAGAGGTCATGGCGGCGCTCGCCGTCGCAGGCGAGCATCGCGTCGAGCATCGTGCCGGCGAGAAAGACGTGCGTCACGCGCTCGGCCGCGATCGTGCGCAGGCAGGCCTCGGCGTCGAACCGGCAGAGCACCACCCGGGCACCGCCGAGCATCGAGCCGAGCACGAAGTTGGAGAACCCGACACCGGCCAGCGGCACGGTGAACATCTCCACGTCGCCGGCTCCGCGTGGCGTCTCGAGCTGGCAGTTGACCGCCGACCAGATCTGATTGGCGTGGGTCTTCATGCAGCCCTTCGGCGGCCCGGTGCTGCCCGATGTGTATATGACGGTCGAGGGCCGGTCGCCGCCCTCGACAGGCACAGGCTCGCGCGCTGAACCGGCGGCCTCGAGCTCGGCGAGACGGTCGAGCGATAGCCGCTCGACGCCCGCCGCGACGCGGTCGACGCGCTCGGCGAACTCCGGCGCGAAGACGAGCATTCGTGCAGCGCTACGGTCGAGCACGTCGTCGACGTCGGCCGGCATCAGCATCGTGTTCAGCGGCACGCTGACGGCGCCGAGCTTGGCCAGCGCGAAATAGAGCGCGAGCAGGTCGTCGCCGTTCTGGGCGATCGACGCGACGACGTCGTCGCGCGTGACTCCGATCCCAGCGAGGCCGCCGGCGAGCCGGTTGACGCGCTCGTTGAACTCCCGGTAGCCGAAGGTTCGCCCGTCGCACGTCAGCATCGCGCGATCGCCGTAACGGGACGCGCCGAGCCGCAGCACGTCGGCGAGGTTGCCGGGCGCGCGCGCAGGCAGGACTCCCATCAGTAGGACCGCGGCAGTCCCAGCTCGACAGCGAGGACGTTGCGTGCCATCTCGTTGCTGATCGGCCCGAGCACTAGTTGGCGGCTGTCGCGGAAATGCCGCTGCATCGACGACTCCATCATGAAACCGTGGCCGGCGAGGATGTCCATCCCGCGGCTGGCGACCTTGAACGCGACTTCGCTCGCGACCATCTTCGCCGCCGTTGCCTCGACGAAAGCGCTTTTGCCGCTCTCGAACAGCGTCGCCGCCTTGTACATGAGCAGCCGCGCCATCTCGATCTCTACGACCGAGTCGACAAGCTTCTGCTGGATCAGCTGGAAGCCGCCGATCGGGCGCCCGAAGGCCACGCGCTCCTTGGCGAACTGCATCGCGTCGTCGAGCGCCGCCTGGGCGTTACCGATCGCGTTGGCGGCGACGGTGATGCGCTCGTGGTTGAGCGTCTTGACGAGCTGGTACCAGACCTTGTCGCGGTCGCCGATCATGCTCGAGGCGGGAACCTCGACGTCGTCGAAGAAGACCTCGCAGGTCGACAGACAGCGGCCGCCGAGCTTGGCGAGCTTGCGGATCTCCAGGCCCGGCGCGTTCGTCGGCACGATGAACATCGAGAGGCCGAGCGCCTTGCGGGTGTCGATCGGGCTGGTGCGGACGACGGTGAGGATGTAGTCCGACTGGTCGGCGTTGCTCGTGTAGAGCTTCTGGCCGTTGATCACGTAACGGTCGCCGCGCTCCACGGCCTTCGTGTTCAGGCTCGTGAGGATGTCGGTGCCGCCGCCCGGCTCCGTTATTCCGAAGGCGAAGCGCACCTCGCCGGCGGCGATCTTCGGGAGGAACTCCTCGCGCTGGGCGTCAGTGCCGTAGTAGGCGATCGAGCGAGCGCCGCCGTAGGCCGCGAGCTCGTACAGGGTTCCGAGCGCGAACATGCCGCGCGAGAGCTCCTCGACGATGATGCACTCCTCGATCAGGCCGAGGCCGGTGCCGCCGTACTCGACCGGCACTGGCCCACCGAGGATGCCGATCTCGGCCATCTTCTCCCACAGCTTCTGCGGGAACACGCCTGCCTCGTCGAGCTCACGAATGTACTCGGGCGGGCACTCCTTGTGCACGAAGTCGCGCACGAGATCGCGGATCGCGAGCTGCTCCTCGGTGAGCGCGAAGTCCATGGGCTACGCGGCGGCCGGCTCGAAGTCCGGCAGGATCGCCTCGCCCTCGGTGAAGACCGCCCGCACGCGCATTCCGATCGCGATGTCGGGAAGCGCGATCCCTGTCACATTCCCGGCGATCCGCGCGCCCTCGCCTCCGTCGATCTCGACCACACCGACCGCGTACGGGTAGGCGTCCTCAAACCCGCGTGGGCGCCCTTCCGTGCCCGGCCCGTGGATCACCGTGTACGTGTAGAGCGTGCCCGTGGTCTGGACCGGGACCCACGCGATCGACTCCGATTGGCAGACCGGACAGCGGTCCTGGGACGGGTAGAACCGCACTTCACAGCGTTCGCAGCGCAACACGTGCAGCTCGCCGCGGGCGCAACCGGCCCAGAACAGCTCGTCGCGCGGGGCGATCCGGGGGGTCGGGCGCGACGTCCGGACCGAGGGTGCCGTGGTGGACATTGGACGGGGCCTTTCTATTTCCGAAGGAGGAGGGCGCTGGTGGCGCTTGGCGTTCCGCCGCTGACAAACGCGATCTCGGCACCGTCGACCTGGGCGGTCGATGTGCCGCGGACCTGTCGGACGCCCTCGAGGATGTGTGTGAAGCCGTGCACGTACGCCTCGCCGAGGTGGCCGCCGTGCGTGTTCAGCGGCAGTTCTCCGCCTAGTTCGATGCGACCGTCTTCGACGAAGGGCCCGCCTTCGCCCTTCGCGCAGAACCCGTAGTCCTCGAGCTGGGCGAGCGCCGTGTACGAGTAGCAGTCGTAAATCTGTGCGACGTCGACCTCGGAAGGGGAGACGCCCGCCATCTCCCACAGGCGCCCGGCGACCTCGCGCGACGGCGTGTGCGTGATGTCACCGCGGCGGAAGGCGATCAGCTCCCAGTACGGGAGGCTCTTCGTGCCCGAGGCGGCCGCCGCGCCCATGATGTACGCCGGAGGGTGGCGCAGGTCGCGGGCGCGTTCGGCCGATGTGACGACGACCGCGCAGGCGCCGAAGGTCGGCAGGATGAAGATGTCGGCTTCGCGCAGCGGTTCGGAGACGTACGGCGACGCGAAGTACTCGTCCATCGTGATCTCGTCGCCGCGCAGCGCTTCGGGGTTCATCGATGCGTGCTTGCGGCAGGCCTGCACGATCGCGCCGAGTTGCTCCTCGGTCGTGCCGAAGTCGTGCATGTGGCGTTGCGCGCACATCGCGAACGTGTCGATCATCGCGTTCCAGCCGACTGTGCGCATGAAGTCGCGCACACCCGAGTGGCGTGCCCAGAGCGTGTTGGAGTTGTGCTTGGCACCGTCGACGAAGTCGGCGGGCGTGAAGGACCGGAAGCAGACGACGGCGTTGGCGGCGCCGGTGGCAACCGCCGTGGCGGCAAGCTGGACGGTCGCGCACGACGCACCACCGCCGTGGGGGACCTCGGCCCAATACGCGAGGTCGTCGACGCCGAGGTTGGCGGCGAGCATCTCGACGCTCGTCGACGAGTCGACGGAGTACTTGACGATGCCGTCGATGTCGGTCGGGGCGAGCCCCGCGTCCTCGATCGCGCGGTCGATCGCTTCGAGCGCGAGCGAGACGCCCGAGCGGTCCGACTCCGTGCTGAAGCTGGTGGCGCCGATACCGGCGATCGCCGCCTTGTCGCGCAGCATGTTCATGGTCTTCCTCGTGTCGTAGCCGCCTCGCCGGACGGCCGCTTCCTTACGAGGAGCCGCTCCGTGCCGACCATCACCGTCTCATCGCGCTGGTTGACGACGCGCACGTCGTAGACCAGCGTTCCGGCCGTTTCGCCCGGCCCGTCGTCGCACGCCTGCAGCGTCCGCTGCGCGTGGATCGTGTCGCCGATGAACACGGGCGCCGTGAACCGCACGCGTTCCCAGCCGGCCATCCGGATGAACCCCGCCGGCCGGTACACGCCGGGCGCCGAGCTTTCCGTGAGCGCGACCGACAGGTTGAAGGCGATGAAGCCGTGCGCGATCCGCTGGCCGAATGGCGTCGTCTTCGCGTGCTCGACGTCGGTGTGCGCGGGATTCCAGTCGCCGACGATGCCCGACCAGAACACGACGTCGGTCTCCGTCACGGTGCGCGCGGCCGACCGCAGCTCGAGGCCGGGTTCGAAGTCCTCCCACCATGCGCGGCTCACGCTGTCGCTCCCCGGCGTCCGAGCAGCGCGCGGTGGTGACTGGAGCAGACCACACGGCCGTTCTGGTCGACTGTCTCGTGCTCGTAGACGACGATCCCGCGCGTGTCGTCACGCTCGGTGAGATCGACGACCTTCACCTGGCTGGAGAGCGTGTCGCCGACCCTCACGCCGCCCGCCAGCGCGATCTCGTCGAAGCCGTAGAAGGCGATGAACGTCTTGGCCATCCACGCGTAGCGACCCGCGCCGAGCAGCAGGCACAGGCTGACGCTGAACGTGAACATGTCCGGCACGACCCAGACCCCGTCCTCGTCCGTGTCGCGGCGCCAGTCGCCGCTGAACATCGAGTACAGGACGATGTCCGCCTCGGTCAGGGTCCGGCGTCCGCTCGTGAAGGTCTCGCCGATTCGGTAGTCCTCGAGATGAACTTTTTCGGACGCTGTAGATGTGCCTGTCATCGAGGTGTCAAAAATCGACCGACCCGTCGGTCGAAACTATACTTTGGCCATCGTGAAGCGCAACCCGAGGCCAGAGAAGGCGGAGAGGCGTCGCCGCGAGATCGTCGATTCGGCGGCGACGCTGTTCGATCGCAGCGGCTACTTCGGGACGAGCCTCGACGACGTGGCGGAGGCGGTCGGGCTGCGCAAGGCGACGCTCTACCACTACTTCTCGGGCAAGGACGAGATCCTCAGCTCGATTCACGACGAGTTCCTCACGTGGACGATGGCGCGCGAGGAGGCACGGACCGGCTACGGGTTTTCCCCCGAGCAGCACCTGCTCGAGAGCATCGCCGACATCCTCGAGATCATCAGTGCTCGTCCGGGCCACATCAGGGTGTTCGTCGAGCACTACCGCGAACTCGCCCCCGAGGCTCGCGACGCGGTCGCCGCCAAGCGTGCCCTCTACAGCGGCATGATCGAGAAGGTCATCCGCGACGGAATGGAGTCGGGCGCGTTCCGCTCCATGGACAGCCGGCTCGCGGTCCTGGCGTTGTTCGGCGCCTGCAACTGGGCGTACCACTGGCTGCCGCGCGATCCCACCGACGATCCGCGCCGCACCGCCTATGCGTTGTGGGACTTCCTGATGCGCGGTATCCAGGCTCCCGCTGCCGCGTAGCGCGTCAGCTCGCCGGCGGTGCCTTCTTCGCCAGTGCCTGGATGCCCTTCTGGGTCGCCGGCAGCTCGCCGATCGCAAGCACCATGGCTTGACCGGTCTTGGACACGTTCGAGATCAGCACGCGGCTGTTGATGCGCCATCCCTCGGGATAGCGCGTGAGCGTGTCCTCATAGGTCACCGAAAGCGCGTAGTCGGCGGGCCGCATCGGGCCGGCGTCGGTGTTCGCAACCGTCCACGTCCACGAGATGACGTTCGAGCGCATGACCGCGTGATCCCCGTCGACCTCGACGATCACGTTGGCGATGTTGTGGGCGATCGCCGCGACGTTCGCCGTCGAGTCCTCGTACCACGCACGGATCGCGTCGCGCCCGACCACCGGGCCGCCGCCGTGGTCATCGGAGCCGTCCGGCGCGTAGATCTCATTGACCATCCGGTCGAGCTGGAACGAATCGATCAGGTGACACAGTCGGTAGTTCAGCTCGGCGATCGCCTGCTTGTCCATGAGCAGGCGAAGGTCGTCCTCAAGTGACATCTCTCCTCCTTCAGAACGCGTCGTAGAGCGGCTGCAGCCGACCGGCGAGCGGCCCGTCGAACTCGGCGGCGATGCGATCGAACGTCCAGTCGTCGCGCTCGACCTTCACGATCTCCGACGGATGGCTCCAGAGCGCGAGCCGGCGGCCGTTGAAGGTAACGATCTGCCCGTTGATGGCGCTCGCGGCGTCGCTGAGCAGGTAGACGACGATCTGCGCTACGTCCTCCGGCTGCCCGAAGCCGAGATCGATGTCGGTCACCGACTCCCCGCCCGCCGTCCGTTGCTCACGCATGTGCGTGACGAGTCCCTTCGTCATGTCGGTGACGGCGATCGGCCAGACGGCGTTGACGCGGATCCCGTACCGACCCAGCTCACGCACCCACGTGCGCGTAAGCCCGGCGACGCCGGCCTTGCTGGCGCCGTAGTTCGACTGCCCGACGGC
Source organism: uncultured Solirubrobacteraceae bacterium (assembly GCA_963792385.1). Taxonomy (GTDB): domain Bacteria; phylum Actinomycetota; class Thermoleophilia; order Solirubrobacterales; family Solirubrobacteraceae; genus DASSUW01. The sequence continues at coordinate 794,476 of CAWBVZ010000012.1, forward strand.
ACCGGAGAAGGCGGTGTTGGAGACGAGGTTGACGATCGCGCCACCGGTTTCCTTCATCGCCTGCGCCGCCAGCTTGCCGCACGCGAAGGTCCCGAAGAGGTTGACTGCGACGACATCGTCGAACTCCTCGGGCGACATCTTCAGGAGCGTCCGGTCGCGCGTGATGCCGGCGTTGTTGACCAGGCAGTCCAGGCCGCCGAAGACGTCGACGCTCCGGCCGACGATCGCCTCGCAGACCGCGTAGTCGGCTACCGATCCGACGACCACCTCGCAGCGCACGCCGTGGCTGGACACGAGCTCGCGCGTGCCTTCCAATGCGGTCTCGTCGCGCCCGTTGATGACGACGTCCGCGCCGTTGGCAGCGCACGCCACCGCGGTCGCGCGGCCGAGCCCGCGCGACGCCCCGGTGACGACGATCCGCTTACCCGCGAGCACCGCCCCGCTCATCCGGCGGGGGCCCGGAGGCCACGGATCAGGATGTCCCAGAAGAGGTAGGCGACCTCGCGGCTGGTCAGCGGCCCACCGGGCTCGTACCACTGGTACGCCCAGTTGCACATGCCGGCGAGCGTCAGCGTCGCCAAGCGGACGTCGATGTCGCGGAAGTCGCCCTCGTCGATGCCCTGCTGAAAGATCTCGCGGATCGACGCCTCGTAGAGGTCGCGCTTGGCACGGATCGCCGCGCGGTCCTCGTCGGACAGCTCTCGGTAGTGCTCGAAGAAGACGCGCACGTATCCGGGATGGCTGTGCATGAGGTCCAGGACGTCGCCCATGATCTCGAGCAGAGCCTGGCGCGCCGGGAGCTCCAGCGGGTCCCGCGCCCGCTGGCGGCCGATGAGCAGGTCGATGAACTCATCGTGGATCCAGTAGAGGATCTCGTCCTTGCTCTTGAAGTAGTGGTAGAGCGTGGGCTTGCGGATCCCGCATGCCTCGGCGACGTCCTCCACGGACGTGTTGTGGTACCCGACGTCGTTGAAGAGCGACGCCGCGCGCGCGACAAGCTCACGCCGCTTCGCCTGACCGCCACTCGTTGTCTCTGTCGCGTGCGAACGCAATCCCTACCTCGTGCCCAGGAGCGCGGTTACCCTACCGACCCGTCGGTCAGTTCTTCAGCCTACCTCGCGGGAAATGCGTGGTCAACCGTTAGACGAAGGGAGTCGACCTACCGGGCGGTCGATTACAGTTAGGCGGCGATGTCGGTTAACGGCACGATGAAAGCGGCGGTCTGCGAGGCGCTTGGCGCGGTGCAGGTGCGCAATGTTGCCAGCCCTGAGGTGGGCCCCGGAAACGTGCTCGTCCGCGTCGCCGCCTGCGGCGTGAACTTCGTGGACGTGCTCATGCGGCGAGGGGACTACGCGCAGTCTCCGACGCTCCCCTTCGTGCCAGGCAGCGAGCTCGCCGGCGAGGTCGTCGCGGTCGGGCAGCATGTGCACGACCGGACTCCGGGCGATCGCGTAATCGCCGTCACCGAAGGCACCGGCGGGTTCGCCGAGATGGCGGTCGTTCCGGCGGAACGCGTGTACCGCATGCCCGAGCGCTTCGAGTACGCCGACGGTGCCGCGTTCCTGCTCTGTTTCCTCACCGCCTACATCCCGCTCACGCGGCAGGTGCGAGTAGGACCGGGGTGTACCGTCCTTGTGCACGCCGCCGCGGGCGGAGTCGGCACCGCGGCGGTGCAGATCGCACGCCATCTCGGCGCCGACGTCCTCGCCACGGCGGGCTCGCCCGAGAAACTCGCTGTCGCTGCCGAGCTCGGCGCTCGCGCGGGGTTCGACTACACGCAGGGGGACATCGCGCCGGCCGTGCGCGATGCCACGGACGGAAGGGGCGTCGACGTCGTTGTCGATCCCGTCGGCGGGGAGTTGATGGCGGCGAGCATTCGCATGCTCGCGCCACTCGGGACGGTCGTCGCAGTTGGCTACGCCGGCGGCGCCTGGCCGGCTGTCGATCCGGCACTGCTCGTCGGACGCAACGCCGGGGTCGTGGGCATCTTTCTGGGCCGCCTGATGAAGCTCGATCCCGCGCTCGTGCGCACGGCAGCGGATGAACTGCTCGCACTCTGGCGCGACGGCGCGATCGCGCCGTTCGTCGGTACCGACCTCCCGCTCGCAGATGCCGATCACGCGCTCGATCTGCTCGAGCAGCGTAGGACGACGGGAAAGGTCGTCCTCAGGACGTAGCCGTGGCGGCGCGCGCGGCGATCATTACCGGCGGCTCGAGCGGCATCGGCCTCGAGATTGCTCGCATGCTCGGGCAGGAGGGCTACGGCGTGACCGTGGCGGCGCGTAGGCCCGAAAAGCTCGCCGACGTCGCCGCCCAGCTCCAGGCCGAGGGAATGGAGGTCCACGCGGTCGCCGGTCATCTCGGCGACGAGGCGGCGATCCAGAAGGTCGTCGCCGAGCACGGCGCCCGCTGGGGAAGGCTCGACGTGCTCGTCAACAACGTGGGAGTCGGCGTCAGCCAGTCGATCGCCGACCTCGATGTCAAACAGATCGACCTCCAGATCTCTGTGAACCTGCGATCGATCGCACTCTTCTACCGCGAGTGCCTACCGATGCTCAAGGCGGCGGGTGCCGAACATCGCAACGCCCATGTCTGGAACATGGCGTCCGTCGTCGGCAAGCAAGGCGAGGCGCTGCTCTCGATGTACTCGGCCACGAAGTTCGGTGTCGTCGGATTCACCCAGGCGGCCAACCGCGAGCTCGAGGGCAGCGGGATCCGGTCCTGTGCGGTCTGCCCGGCCTGGGTGGATACGCAGATGTCGGACTTCCTCAAGGAGCGGATGGCGCCGGAGACGATGATCCAGACGGAGGACATCGCCGCGTTGTTGCGCGCGTTGTTGAAGCTGAGTCCGGGCGCGCTCGTCCCGGAGTTGATGATCACGCAGCTCTCGGGCGGTCTCGGCGCGTTCTGATCTCAGCGCAGCTCGTCGACGTACCGGTCCGTCCCCGGGACGGTCGGCACGAACGGCGCCACGAGCCGCGTGCGACCGACTCCCGCGGCGGCCACCTGTCCGGCCTCCCGCGCGAACGGCTCCCAGCACGCTCGCGGGTCCACCTCGATGAACCACAGGATCAGCAGCCGGCGCTCGTCCGGCACGGGCGTCTCGAACCACAGCTCGTCGTCGGGCGGCCGCGCGTGCGGCGTGAACCAGACGCACATCCCCACCCTCGAACCGTCGAGCAGCGCGGGGGCATGCTCGCTCTCCAGCCATGACTCGAGCTCCTGGCGGCGGGCGGCCTCCGGTGCGTCTATGACCTCGAGCACGAGGCCGCCGTACGGGTGGTCGAGCGCCTGGAAGTCGCGCGGACCGGTCGACACGCTGCCGGCCACGTCGTAGAACGCGGTGTGCACGTGCGTGCGCTCGGCGAACATCCGCTCCTGTGCGCGCAGGCGATCGACGGTGGCGCCGAGCCAGCGCCACTGATCGGCATGCCGGCCGGCCGTCGTCCAGTAGGTCCCGAGATAGCAGCCGGTCGTGATGGGCTCGATCACCGAGTCGCCATCGGCATGCCGCAGCTCGCGGAGTTCGCGCGTGGCGACCCAGCGTCGCCCGGAGAACCACCACGGGAATGCCATCGCCCCCGAGTAGAAGTGGTCGTCCTCGTACCAGCGGTTGTAGGCGCGCTCGTGGCCGGGGTGAGGTTCGACGAGCGTGATGAAGGCGCTGCCGAGCGCCGTGGCGTTCGGCCCACCCGCAGGGAGCGTCGAGTAGGGGTCTGGCACGGCCATCGCCGGATCGTAGCCGTCCGCGCGTTGCAAGTCGACCGACCAGTCGGTAGCCTGCGGCGCGATGAGGTCAGAGTCGGATCTCGAGGAGAAGTTGGGCCGGCTCAGCGCCCGCCTCGAGGCGCTCGAGGACGAGCGCGCCATCCGCGATGTCCTCGACCGCTACGGGTGGCATGCGGACCACGGTGAGCACAAGGACTGGGTTGGCCTCTTTGCCGACGACGGCGTGATCAACCTCGTTGGCGGCGTCCCGTCCGGCGGCGGGGTGGACCACATGCGGTGGCACGGAGCGGCGGAGCTCAGCGCGTTCATCGACGCGCCCGACATGCACATGAAGATCGAGGGGCGATGCATGCACCTGCCCGCGCTGGACCTGCGGATCGAGCACGACGGCACGAACGCGGTTGCCGAGGGCTGCTCGCTCGTGATCCTCCAGGAGGCCGACGGGCTGCACCTCTACGGCGCTGGATTCACGCGCTGGCGGCTACGCAAGGACCGCGACCAATGGAGGATCCAAGAGCGAACGCGCGTGGCGGTGGGGACGGGAGCGGGATGAGCGGGCCGCTGGCGGGGGCTCGCATCGTCGAGCTCGCCGGGCTCGGGCCGGCGCCGTTCGGCGCGATGCTACTCGCGGATCTCGGGGCCGACGTCGTGCGAGTCGATCGCCGCAACGGCACCGGCGCCGAGCCGGTGACACCTCACGACGCGGTCACCGAGCGCGGCAAGCGCTCGATCGCACTCGATCTCAAGGACCCAGGCGACAGGGCGGTTGCGCGCCGCCTGATCGCGGCGGCGGACGTGCTCGTCGATCCGTTCCGGCCCGGTGTGATGGAGCGCATCGGCCTCGCGCCGGAGACCTGCCTGGAGGACAACCCGCGCCTGATCTACGCGCGGATGACGGGCTGGGGGCAGAACGGGCCGCTGGCGGCGTCGGCGGGTCACGACGTGAACTACGTCGCGCTCGCCGGGGCGCTGCACGCGATCGGGCCTGCCGATCGGCCGCCCACAGTTCCACTCAACCTGGTGGGGGACTACGGCGGTGGCGGAATGCTCTTGGCCTTCGGGGTCGTCGCCGCGCTATTCGAGCGTGAGCAGTCCGGGCGCGGTCAGGTCATCGACGTCGCGATGCTCGACGGCATCGCCACGCTGATGGCAGTGGTCTGCCAGCTCCATGCCGGCGGCGCGTGGTCGCATGAGCGAGGCAGCAACTGGCTCGACGGCGCCGCCCACTGGTACGGCAGCTACCGCGCCGCCGACGGCTTCGTGACGATCGGAGCGCTCGAGCCTCAGTTCTATGCAGAGCTGCTGGAGCGGCTCGAGCTTGATCCGGCCGACTGGCCGCAGTGGGACCAGGCACGCTGGCCAGAGCTGCGGGAGCGGATGGCCGGCGTCTTTGCCCGCCGGTCGCTGCAGGAATGGACCGACCGACTCGAGGGCACCGACGTCTGCTTCGCGCCGGTCCTCCGGATTGACCAGGCGGTGGAGCATCCGCACGTCGCTCAGCGCGGCACTTTCGTGCGCCGCGACGGCGTCCTGCAGCCCGCGCCGTCGCCGCGGTTCGATCGCACGCCAGGTGCGATCCGGCACCCCCCGCCGTGGAGCGACCAACACCGCCAGGAGATCCTCGACGAGCTCCGCGCCCGCGAGACCGAGACAGCCACGACAGGAGCACCATGAACCAACAGGGACGAGAGGTAGTGATCGTCGAGGCCGTCCGCACGCCGATCGGCCGCGGCCATCCCGAGAAGGGCTACTTCAAGGACACGCATCCCGCGGAGCTGCTCGGCCGGACGTACACGGAGGTGATCGCGCGCGCGGGCATCGAGGCGTCGGAGATCGACGACGTCTTGACCGGTTGCGCGCAGCAGTTCGGCGCGCAGGGCTTCAACATCGGCCGCAACGCGTGGCTGCACGCGGGTCTGCCGATTGAGACGCCCGCCGCGACGATCGATCGCCAGTGCGGCTCGGCGCAGCAGGCCGTCAACTTCGCCGCCGCAATGATCGCGGCGAACGTGCACGACTGCATCATCGGCGCGGGCGTCGAGCACATGGGCCACATCTCGCTAGCTGCGGGCTTCGAGACGCAGAAGTCGTATGGGAACGCGTTCACCGAGCAGTTGCTCTCCCACCACAACGTGGTCGGGCAGGGACTCGGCGCCGAGATGATCGCCGATGAGTACGAGATCCCGCGCGCAGAGCTCGACGAGCTTGCTCTGCGCTCGCACCGGCTGGCGGCGAAGGCGACGGACGACGGCGCCTTCGCGCGCGAGATCATCCCGTTCCAGGTCAACGGCGACACGTACGCCACCGATCAGGGGATCCGGCCGGGCACGACACTCGAGCAGCTCGCTGCGCTCAAGCCGGCATTCAAGCCCGAAGGTCGGATAACCGCAGGAAACTCGTCGCAGATCTCCGACGGCGCAGCAGCCGTCCTACTGATGTCGCGTGAGAAGGCGGACGCGCTTGGCCTCGCTCCGCGCGCCCGGATCGTGGACCAGATAACCGTCGGGTGCGATCCGGTGAAGATGCTCGAGGGCCCGATCCCGGCGACCCGCAAGCTGCTCGAGCGCAACGGGATGACGATGGGCGACATCGAGCGCGTCGAGATCAACGAGGCGTTCGCGCCTGTCGTCGCCGCCTGGGCACGCGAGCACCGGCCCGATATGGATCGCGTGAACGTGCGTGGCGGAGCGATGGCGCTCGGACACCCGCTCGGCTCCAGCGGGGCACGACTCATTACGACGCTGCTGCACATCCTGGAGGACGAGGACCAGGAGATCGGCCTCGTCACGATGTGCTGTGGCGGCGGCTTGGGCACCGGCACGCTCATCCAGAGGGTCTGACCGCTCGCACGCCCTCACTCCGGTTGGAGCGCGAACTGCGCTACGGCCCCGGTCGCGTCGGCGACCCACGCCGAGTACTCGTCCATCGTGACGGCGACGGGCTCCTTGCCCGCCGGGAGCGGGTCTCCGATCCGGCCGCCGGTCTTGGGATCAAGACGGACCACCGTGCCGTCGGCCGTGTTCGTGACCCAGATCGCTCCGTCGCCGGCGGCCAGGCCGCTCGGTGCGCGGCCGACGCCGATCGGGTCGCCGATGACTTCGCCCTCGGTGGCGTCGATACGGCTCACGGTGTTATCGCTCCGGTTCGTGACCCACGCGACGCCGTCGGCGAGCAGGATGCCGGCGGGGTCGCGGCCGACGCGGATCGGCTTGCCCTGCGCGCGCCCGTCGGCATCGAGCCGCGTGACCGTGCCGTCCTCGCCGTTCGTGACCCACGCGCCGGCGGCGTCCGCCGCGATGTCGTGCGGGCCTCGTCCGACCTTCGTCGCCGACCCGAGCGCCTTGCCGCCCTCGTCGAAGCGACTCACGGTGTCGTCTCCACCGTTGACGACCCAGACCGTGCCGAGCGCCACCGTCACGCCGGTTGGCCCCGGGCCGACCGCGATGGTCTGTCCTGGGCGCGCCTTGCGCGCGGTCTTGATGCGGGTCAGCGTGTTCGAGTCGCGGTTCGCGACCCAGAGGTAGCCGTCGGCCAGCGCCACCCCGGAGGGACCGTCGCCGACGCGCACCGGATCGTCGATGACCCTCCCCGCTCCGGTGTCGACACGGCTGACGGTGCCGTCGGCCTGGTTGCTGACCCAGACGGAGTAGTGGTCGGCGTCGATCACGAGGTCTGACGGGCGGTTGCCCACCGGGAGCTCGCCGGCCGGCTCGGGTGGCTTGGGATCCGCGACCGGCTCGATGCTCGCGGTCGCCGCCGGGCTGGCAGTCTCCCGCGCGGTCTGCTCACCTGCGGGCTCGTCGTCGTCGCCGCCGCCGGCGGCGAGGACGGCGACGACGCCGATCAGTAGGACGGCGAGCAGCGCCGCCCCCGAGAGCCAGAGTCGGCGCCGCGTGGGGGAGGCCGCACGCTCCGGTTCCGATGCTGGTTCGGGGGCGCCGGCCGGGCGTGCGGGCTCCGGTGCGGGTACCGGGGCGCCGGGCTCGAGCGCCGCGCGCGTCGCCTCGGCGAGCGCCGCGCCGGTCGGATAGCGGTCGTCGGCGGCCTTGGCCATCGCGCGGGCGATCACCGCGTCCAGCGCGGCAGGGAGCTCCGGCCGCACCGCGCTCGCGGCCGGTGGAGGCTCGCTCAGGTGGGCGTAGATGACCGCCACGGAGTTCTCGCGATCGAACGGCGGGACGCCCGTAAGGCAGTGGAAGAGGATGCAGCCGAGCGCGTAGATGTCGGCCCGCCCGTCGACGCTCTCGCCCATGATCTGCTCCGGGGCCATGTACTGGGCAGTGCCGACGAACTGGCCGGTCGCTGTGAGCGAGGTCGCCGACGTCGTCCGCTTGGTCAGCCCGAAGTCGGTCAGGTAGGCATGACCGTCCCGCATGAGGATGTTCGCCGGCTTGACGTCCCGGTGGACGAGCCCTTCCGCGTGTGCGGCGTCGAGCGCGCTCGCGATCTGCTCGAGGATCGCGAGCGCGCGCTCCGGCGCGAGCGCTCCCTCCTCGCTGAGCACCGTTGCGAGGTCGGTGCCATCGACGTACTGCATCGCGATGTAGAGCCGCCCGTCGGCCTCGCCCGCGTCGTAGACGGTGACGATGTTCGGATGGTGGAGCGAGGCCGCGAGGCGCGACTCGCGGACGAACCGCTCGCGGAAGTCGTCCGTCTCCGCCAGCCCCGGTCCGAGGAACTTGAGCGCGACGCGGCGGCCGAGATGCACGTGCTCGGCGAGGTAGACGACACCCATCCCGCCCCGTCCGAGCTCGCGCTCGAGGCGGAATCCCGCGAATTCATCGTCACTCATCGTCCGGGGAACCTACCCGGCGCAACACCTCGCCCCTGACCGGCCTCGTCTTGGCCGTTACAATGAATCCCGTCATTAGCAGGGGATCAACAGTTATGAGCGCCGCGATCGCGGCGCTCTTCTTTTTGGCGCCGAGCGTGGCGCAGGGCATGACCGAGATCGGCGCCGTTGAGGTGCCGGTTCCCGTGCGCGTGTTCCCGATCGCCGGTCCGCACGACCTCGGACGCAGCCCCACGAACGGGTTCGGCGGTGGGCGCGGGCACAGCGGGCAGGACATGTTCGCGGCGTGCGGGACGCCGGTGGTCGCCTCCCAGGGGGGGAAGGTCCGCAAGGCCGGGTACCACCCCGTCGGCGGCAACTTCGTCGTCCTCACCGAGAACCAGACAGGCCTCGACGCGGTCTACATGCACCTCGCGAACCGGCCGCGCCTTCGCGCGCGGGAGACAGTGGAGACCGACAAGCGGATCGGCTCAGTGGGGGACACCGGCAACGCTTCGGGCTGCCACCTGCACTTCGAGCTGTGGTCGGCGCCAGGCTGGTTCGCCGGCGGCGAGCCGTTCGATCCGCTGCCGCGGCTCCAGCGGTGGGACGCGCTGTCGCCGACCTAGTCGCGCACCCCTAACTCACCGCGCTACGCGATCGCCGACCCGATCGTTAGAGGTCGAACCAGCGGCGGCATGCCGTGCCAGCTCGCGAACTCCGAGTGCTCGATCGTCAGCGGGCTACTCGCGAGCAGCTCGAGCGTGCGCTGGTTGCAGTGGCAGCCGAAGGCGAAGGCGGCCCACGGGCGCTCGAGCCGATCCTGCCAGCGCCCCCAACGTTCCGCGTGCGACCGCAGGTGCTCGATGAACAGCAGCCGGCCGCCGGGCCGCAGCACGCGGGCGATCTCGCTCAACGAACGCGGGAGATCCTGGACTGTGCAGAGGACCATCGTCGACACGACCATGTCGAACGAATCGTCGGCGAACGGAAGCGCCTCGGCCGACGCCCTGCGGACGTCCGCCGGGCGGCCCAGTCGCTTCACGCGGTGCTCGAGCGCGCGTGCCATCGGCTCGTTCGGCTCGGTCAGCGCCAGCGCCGCGACCGAGCCCCCGTAGTGGCGCAGGTTAAGCCCGGTCCCGGCCCCGATTTCGAGCACGCGGCCCTCCGCCTGCGCGAGCAGATCGTGACGGCGGCGAGCCATGCCGCGGCGCTCGCCGAGCCACAGGAACGGGTCGTAGATCCAAGCGCCCAGGCGATCCCAGTGAGACGGTCTCATCGAGCGCTACGCGCGCGGCCGACTCGCGACGGACGGCTCGCCGGCCGCTGCAAGCAGGCGCGCGACGTTCTGCTCGGACAGGAAGTCCGCCGGGGAGGTCATGGCACCCGCCACCTGCGCGAACTGATCCATCGATTCCTGGTTGCTCTGCACGGCGGCCAGTACCGGCTCGAGCTCCGGTGGCGGGAACTCGAGTGTCGCGAGTGCCGTCGTGAACTCATAGAACGGAAGCGAGCGCCGGTCCCGCTCGGTCTGGTAGCCGGCCATCGCGACCTCGAACGGGCGGTTGCCCGATAGCGCTTCGTCCAGGCCGGTGGCGCACAGCTCGGCGTCCTGGAAGGCGTCGCTGATCCCCAGGGCCGTGATGAAGTCCTTCGTGTAGCCGGCGTCGCCCACCAGGGCCCAGCCCGGTCCGAAGGGTTTGCGCATGAAGCCCGCAAGGGACTGGCCGACGAACCGTGTCTCGCGCTTGCCGGCGCGATAGCGGGCGGCAAAGTCCGGCACCAGCTCGAGCGTCGCCAGGAAGTTGCCCTCGATGTCCGTCCGGTTCGCCGCCAGCTCCGACCGCGGCCAGCCGCCGATGACCACCGTCAGGTCGTCGTTCGTGGGCCAGGCTGCGAACCCGCGGTCGGGGCGCAGGTGGACCTCGTAGCGCCCGTCCATCGGCAAACCGCTCACGTAGGTGTAGTAGCTGACCTGAAGCGGCGGCTGGTCGTTGTACTGCTCTGGGTTGACGGAACGTGCCACGAGCGAGTGGTGACCGTCCGCGCCCACCACCACCCGGGCGTGCTCGGTGACGGCCGGTTCGCCCTTACAGTGCCCACGAATGCCGGTGACGCGGCCTTCCTCGATCACGACATCGGCGACGGTGAACCCCTGCCGGACTTCGGCTCCCGCCTCCGACGCGGCATCCACCAGCAGCTTGTCGAGCACGGTGCGTCGCGGGGCGTAGGCGAGCGGGCTCTCGTCGGTCCCGGGGGCGCCCGCGATCGTGAACCGCCCGAAGTCAAACGCATAGGTGTCGATGCCGGGGCATCCGGTGGCGATCAGCCGGTCCAGCAGACCCCACTCCTTCAGTGCCGCGACCCCGGGGGGATGGATCAGATGGGTCGAGATCGTGTCGGAGGGAAACCGCGCCCGGTCCGCCACCAGCACCTTGTAACCCGTGCGGGCGAGGAGCATCGCCGTCGGAGAGCCGGCGCAGCGCCCGCCCACCACGATTGCGTCGTAATTGTGCTCGCGCATCTCGCCGCGAAGCTAATGCGCAGGGGGCGACTGCTTCATCGCACACTCGTGCCAAATCTCGGCAGACGGCGAACTGGTCCGTTCGTACCAGTGTCAGTTGAGATCGTGCCGGTAGGCGAACGCCGTGGCAGCGGCGCGTGAGGACACGCCGAGCTTGACGAAGATGTTCTGGAGGTGGCGGCGCACGGTGTGGTCGCTGATGACGAGGGCGGCCGCGATCTCGCGATTGCTCTTGCCGGTAGCGAGGACGCGCAGGATCTGGAGCTCGCGCGTCGTCAGCCCGTAGACATCCTGATTCCCGCGGTCGTTCGCGAGTGACGCGACCCGCCTGAGCTCCGGCGCCGCCCCCAACATCTCGAACGTGTCCCGTGCCGCCTCCAGCTCCATGGCAGCGGTGTCAGGGTCGCCCAGTGCCGCGCATGCCTGCCCCACCAACAGACGGGTACGCGCGATCTCGCGAGGCACGCCGAGCTCCTGCCACGCCTGGCAGGCGTGGCGCAGCGCAGCCAGCGCGGCGCGCGCGTTCCCATCCGCCAGGTCGACCGTGCCACGGGCGTAGTCCGCCATCGCGGTGAGCGCGCGGCTGCCCTGGCGCTCGGCGACATCCTCGAGGTCGCGGCAGCCGGCGAGCGCCTCCTCGAGGTCGTCGACGGCGAGCATGATCTCGACGTAGGCGGGCAACAGGGCCGCGCGCCTCAACGGCTGGTTGGCCTCGCCGAGCGCGCGGCGCAGCGAAGCTGCAGCGGCCTCACCTTCGCCCTGCGCGAGCCGCAAGAGCGCCAGCCCCGGCTGCGGCTCGCGCCCGCGGCGGCTCGCCTCGCGGTATGCCGCTTCTGCGGAATCGAGCTCACCCCGCAGGAGGTGGACCTCGCCGCGCCGGTACGCCGCCTCCCCGGCGATCCGCTCGTTCAGCGCGCCCTGCGTGTAGCCCTCGGCGCGGCGAACCTCCGCCATCGCGGCCGACCAGTTCCCCGCCAGGGTCATGATCTCGGCGCGGTGCACCAGACACGCGCCCATGTAGGCGCGCATGTCGGGCTGGCGATCGCACCACGCCGTGTGGGCTTCCGTCCATGCCTGTGCACGGCCGAGCTCGAAAACGGCCTGGCAGAACGCGATCGTGTTGCAGTAGACGATCCCCGCGATGACGGGCGACGGTTCCTCGGTGGTGACCGCCACCATCGTCTCGTCGACCAGTCGTAATCCCTCGGAGGCACGGCCCTGCCTCACCAGCGCGCAGCCCTTTTCCATCATGGCGAGCGCGGTCAAGTCTCGGTCGGCGAAGCGCGCGCCGATCTCGCCGGCCTCCGCTGCCACGGCGAACGCGGCTTCGTGGTCCTGGACCGACACGAAGTCGTGAATGGTTGGCAGCAGCAGGAAGCCGCGGGCCACGCAGTCTTCTCCGACCTGGTCGAGAAGTGAATCCCCGCGGGCGAACCACCCGGCGGCGCGCGCGCTTTCCCCGCGGAACCGTAGGTATTCACCGATCCACCAGGTACACAGCGCGGCGCGCGCTGTGTCCCCGGTCTCCAGGTGGGAGTGATAGGCGAGCTCCCACGCGTCGACGTAGGCGTCGTCGCGACCCAGCATGTATGCCGAGCCCGCCAGCAACTGGAGGTCCCTCGCGCTCAACAGCACCGGATCTATCGCCGAGAGGCAGGAGTAAGCGGCCGCCCAGTCCTTCTCCGCGCAGAGCTCCCGGCCCCGCTCGATGTCCGACTCGACATCCACCGTCCCGGATCTTGCCACCGTGCCGGCGCCGGGTCGAACCCGTGGACACGCCCGCGCATCTCCGCACCGCCGCCGCGACTCAGCGGCTCGTGAGCGTGATGAACTCGGCCGCGTCGTTGCGCCTCGGCGGAAGGTTCCCGTGCCCCCCGGTGGGCATCGTGAACCACCCGAGGTCGAAGGACAGCGTTGCTCTCGCGCCGTTCGTCTGGTGGTTGGCCCAGGAGGACGCGCCGCGGCGCGTGCCCGGCGGCATGCCGTAGTCGGCCAGCTTGTATGTGCGGTAGCGGTAGAACTGCACGCGCCGGCTGGCGCCGTTTACGTCCTGCCACAGGCACGCCGAGCCCGCGGGGCAGTCGCCGAAGCTCGCGGCGTGCGCCCTGCCCGGCACTGCCAGCGTAAGGATGACCCCGTCTCGGGGCCAGGCCACCCGGTTGGAACCGACCTGCCTCCCGCCCGGCGATGAGTGCCGGAGTACCTGGTCGGCCTGTCGCTGAAGCTTCGTCGCCGGTACGGCTGAGGCCGCGGCGCTCGCGTCGCCAAGGCCGACGCCGACTGTGAGCGCCGCGGCGGCCGCAAGCCCGGCCGCACCTGCACGTATTTGCCTCGTCATATGGCTCCCATGGTTCGCGTTGTCTGTCCCCACAGGCTTCCTGCACCGGGCGGCGCGCTCAATCCCAGGATCCTGGGTGATGTGTGCGGCGTTGAGCGAATCCGATGGACGGCGTGAGTGCCCACATCGCACGGTCGACGACCGCGCACCTTGCGTCCGCGCGGCGGCCGACAGTACGCCCGCGGGAATGGTCGGCGATCTCGCGTTGGCTGATCCGTTTTGCGTCTCGTGTGAGCGCGTGCTGGTCTGTGCGCCGTCCCTCCTCGCGGTGCACTCATTGCGATGACCGGTGAGCGCTGAGCATCACGACGCCGTGACGCGATCCTCCCAGCCAGGCCTTGACCACGTGCGCGAACTGGGCCAGGCCGCGTCCCTGTCCGGCAACCTGATCGCGCTGGCCTTCATCGGACAGATGTCCCGGCTCGGCGACGCGTTCTATGCGTTCGCGCTGATCCTGCTGCCGGTGTTGGCATTCGTGGGGGTGGTGACATTCGTGCGTCTGGTTCAGTCCTCGATCGAGGACATCGCATACGCGCACCGGATCGGCCTCCTGCGCGACTTCTACCTGCGACTCGCGCCGGAGCTAGAGCCGTTCCTCGTCGCTGTCCGGGGGACACGCGCGACCGCGCCGTTCGACGGGGAGAGGCTCGGAACCAGCGCCTGGCAACTGAGGTGCACTGCCGTGGGGATGGTCGCCGTGATCAACAGCGTCGTGGTGGGAGCGTGCGCCGGGCTCGTGCTCGAAGCGGCGGGCGTCCACTCGCTTGCGACTCCGCTCGCGTGCGGAGCACTGATCGGCGCCGGCGCCCTCTCGCTGCACGAACGCCACCACCGTCGCGCGCGTGACGCCTACAACCCAGAGGCCATCGATCGGGCCGCGATCTTGATCCCAGGAACGCACCGGCCGCCGCGCCCTGAACGTGACTACCGGCCGCGGTCGTCCCGCGGCCGGTAGCCGTCACGCTCACCAGGTCGCGATCGCCGAGCGGATCGCGGACCGGTACTTCTCCATCGCCGCCTTCGCGTACGCGTCGTTCGCCGCTGCGTCGTCCGGGCAGTCCGCGCAGTTGTAGAAGTGCCCGTACGAGAACGGTCGCCCGATCACCACTCCGCCCGACTTGAACGGGATGAGCATGCGCCCGAACGCGGCGCGCACGTCGCTCAGGCTGCCGCCCTTGCCGCGGCGGACGATGTTGGCGACGAACTCGTCCACGATGCCGGCCTTGCCGACGCGCGCCGCCTCCTCGGCGACGAGCTCCTCCATGCCGTCCGGAACGCCGCTCTGCTGGACGAGCGTGTCGAAGAACCGGTTGCGCACGCTCGCCGTCGGCAGCAGCGAGCCGTCGGACGCCCCCTCGATCATGCGCGCGAGGTCCTCGAGCGTCGTGTCGTTCGCCGGCGTCCCGCAGCCGAACGTGTGGTTGAGCTCGGTGCTGGTCGCGCCGATCGACGGCGCGAACGCGTTGAGCGTCGCGCGCCCGTAGCGCTGCTCGACCGCGTACGTCGCGGCGTTGCTCGACTGCGCCATCATCGCGCGGTCGGCGTCGTCGAGCGTCGTCGCCACGCTCGCCGCGTCGTCGTCCGGTGCCGGGCATGTGATGGCGTTCGGCACCGCGACGATGGCGCTGAGGTTCTCCGCCGGCTGCGCCTCGAGGCGCGTGTGCAGGTAGAGATGGTGCAGCGTCTTGAGCACGCTCGCCGGCTCGAAGACGCGGTCGCCGCCGAGGCTGACGCTGACCGGGCCGCCGATCTGCTTTACCCACATCCCGAAGCGCCCGGCGCGCAGCTTCGAGGACGCGCGCGCAAGGCTGCGCACGCGCGCGTTGTACTCGTCGGCGTTGTCGTTGATGACGACCGTGTAGCGGCGCTTGCCGCCGATCGTGTACGTGTCGAGATCGACAATACGGCCGGCGTTCTGCGAGACGAAGTCGCCGGCGCGGCGCGCGTCGACGTTGATCTCGTAGGCCGAGAACTCGCCGTTGCGTCTGACCTGGATCGCGTTGTAGCGGCCGTTCGAGAGCCGGTCGAGGCTGAAGGTCCGGGCGCCGTTGTCCGACGCGCTGTCCTGCACGGTCGAGAGCGGCACGTTGCGCCACCACCACCAGGCCTTCTTGTCGACGCCGCTGTTGCGGATCATCACCGCGGCGTACTTCGTGGTTCCGCCGGAGCTGTAGCTCTCGAGGTCGATGAGCCGCGAGGCGTGCTCCTTCAGGCGGGCCTTCAGCGTGTCGGCGCTGACGCCCTGGTACCAGTGCCAGTTCTTCGCGGCGCCGCCGCTGTTGCGGACCATCACGGCGGCGAAGCGGCGGCTGCCGCCGTCGACGTAGGTCTCGAGGTCGATCAGGCGCCCGTCCTTCTCGGCGATCTTCTCCCGCAGCTGCGCGACGGTCAGCCCGTGGTACCAGTACCAGCCGCGCCGGTAGACGCCCTGGTTGTGGACCGTCGCGACGGCGAAGCGAAGTGGCGAGGTCGTCTGGACCTCGAGGTCGATGATGCGGTCGCCGTGCTGCTCGAACCGATCCCGAACCTGCTCCTTCGACAGCCCGTGGTACCAGTGCCAGCCGGTACGGACGGTCGAGTTGCGCTCGGGGTCTTCGACGGCGGCGGCCGCCGCCGGTGATGCCGCGGCGCCGAGGCAGACGGCGGTGGTGGCGAGGGCGGTCGCGATGCGACGATGAGCGGAAGACGTGGGCCTCACGGGGTCCGTCCTTTCGGTTGGTGGATACCGCGAGAACCTGTGAGGCGCCGGTTTCTTACGGTCGGGGCGTAAGGGAGCACCGGCTCGCCGGTCCTCCCGCTGGGCCGTGCTCCGGCCGCGCTCCAGCGCCGCCCTGCGCGCCACGCTCGAGATGCGGCGTGGCCGCCACACGATCGCGACGACCTTCGTCCACCTCCCACGCGCCGGCATGGCCACCTCCGCGTCCGTCTGCCGCGGAGCGCGTGGCAGACGCTGCAGCGGCGCGGCACTCTCAGCGTGATGGTGCGGATCGGCGAGACGCGACAGACGATCCGGCTACGGCACTGAAGACCGCCTCAGCCGGTCTGCCCGAAGCGGAACGTGTCCGTGGCCGTGAAACCGAGGTACGCGTCGCCCTTCCAGGTGTCGGCGGCCCCGTAGTACCGGCCCGGCGCGACGGACTTCAAGCACGTGGTCGTGTGCCCGGCTCTGGTGGTCGTCTGGCCGCAACTGTAGGTGGCGGAGCTGTTCTTCCGCCAGAACCTCGTGATGTGCTTGAGGTTGAAGCTGGACCTGTTGACGTACTTGTACATCGCCAGATTCGTGATCTGCTTGTCGCGGTAGATGCAGATCTTCGCGCCGCGCACCTCCGTGGGCGCGCAGTCCAGCTTCTTCCACGCGGCCTGCGCGGGCGCTGGAGCGGCGAGCAGCCCTGTCGCGGCCACCGCGGCGACGGCGGCGGAGGCCAGGACGGTACGGATACGGGGCATTGGGCGGGTCCTCCAGCGGGGTTAACGGACGGTCGGCCATCGCAACCCCGCTGGAGGCGGGAAGTTGCCCCGCTCGAACCTCCATCGCGACTTGGCCTGTTCACGGGTGACTCGGCTCTGGTAGACCTGGCTTCCCGCCATGGAAAAGCCTTTCGAGCTCCCTGTGTCCGAGACGTCGATGACTCGGCGCGATGCCCTTAAGGGCGCGGTCGGCTTGGCGGCGCTCGGCGCCTTGCCGGCCAGCGCCGCCGGAAGCGGACGACCGGGGTCGGGGCGTGAACGCGTGGCGATCATCGGCGCCGGTGCGGGCGGCGTGTCCGCGGCCTACTTCCTCGCCGGTAGCTTCGATGTCGACGTCTTCGAGGCGCGATCGAGGATCGGCGGCCACTGCGATTCGCGGGTGATCAAGCACCGGGGGCGGAGGATCACCGTTGATCTCGGCGCTCAGTTCTTCCACCCCGACACGCACCCGATCTACGTCACGCTGCTGGAGGAACTGGGCCTCTTCGACCCCGAGCACCCCGACGGCGACGCCACGTTGCAGGCTCCCGCGAGCCTGTGCATCTTCCGGACGACCGGGGGCGCGCCGATCTTCTCGTCGTCTCACCCGCTCTCGACGCCGAAGCGTGCGATCGACTTTGCGGCGTTCACTCAACTCGCGCGGCAGGCGGTTCTGTCGGACATGTCGTGGGAGATCACCGTCGACGCCTGGATCCGCAGCCTGCCTCTGCGGCGAGCATTCAGGAACGACGTCCTGTATCCGTGGATCACGGCGCTGATCGGGTGCGGGCGGAGCGACGCGCGGCGAGCGTCGGCGCGGTCGATCCTGCAGACGTTCGCGCTGGCGTTTCCGGCCAACGTTCTCGAGGGCGCCACCACGTACACCTCGAAGATTGGCCTGCAGGGGAACCTGCAGCGCATGCTGGACCGCAGCCCGAACGTCCGGGTGCACGTCTGCTCGCCTGCGCTGGCCCTGAGTCGCAAGCGCGGCGGCTGGTTTGTGCGGACGCCGACAGGCCCGAACGGGCCTTACCGGGTCGTCGTGTTGAACGCGCCTCCGCGTGCGGGACGCGAGCTGCTGCGTCCGCTGCCCGCGTTCGCCGACGTCACTGCGTTACTGGACGTGTACAGGCACTTCGACTCGCGCCTTCTGGTTCACACCGATCCTGCCTACATGCACCGCGATCGCCGCAACTGGGGGGCCTACAACGCCGGGGTTGACGGCCCTGACTCCGAGGGCAGTGCCTGGCTCGGTGCTCTGCAGGAGAAGTCAGCCTCGGGCGCGAGTGTCCACGTATTCAAGTCGTGGGCCGAACGCCGGCGCGCCGACCCAAAGCACGTCCTCTTGGAGCGGCGGTTCAAGCACCCCTTGATCAGTCGCTCGACCATCAAGGCTGCGCGCGCCTTGCGTCCGCTCCAGGGTCGAAAAGGCCTGTACTTCAGCGGCCAGTACACCACCGGCATGGACCTGCAGGAGTCGGCGCTCTACTCGGCCATGAAGGTGGCCGAGGCGCTCGCTCCCGACAGCCGGACCCTGGCGTCGCTGGAGGCGCGTTTGAGCGCGCGTGGACGCGCCGGCATTTCATACGACGTCTGATCCCACACGGGCCGAGCACGAAAAGCCCCGCCACCCGGGGCTTTCGGGACAAGCGAATTGCATAGCGTCGATGCGGATGTCATGCACACGGGCGCCTCGGGCTGTTGTACAACGACGGCGATCGTCTCGCCGACGCCGTCGAGGCGAACATGTCGGGCGGCGGTCTCAGCCGTCCGCGTCGAACAACGGGGCGACGTCCATGAAGATGCGGTAGTCGTCGATGAGTGCGCCGGCGCGGTAGACGGTGAGCACGGGGAGCGTGACCGTCGAGCCGTTCTTGCGGGTGTACGTGACCTCGGCCTCCACGATCGTCGCCGTGGGCGTCTGCCATTCCTCGACGAGCGAGTGCGATACGCCATCGATGCCCGCACAGAAGCCGGCCCAGGTGTCACGTACCGCCTCACGCCCGATCACCGCGTCCCCGTTTCCGAAGCGGAACGAGACGTCCTCGGCCAGGTGGTCGGCGAAGCGATCCGGCTCCATCGAGTCGATGTCCGCGAACAGCGTGCTGCGTGACGGCATGCCCATTCCTCCGAACGGCGTGGCGGTGTCTGATGTCGTACGTTGCCACGGTCGGCGACGAAGAGGAGACACCGTGCCCAACCCAGGGACCGTCCGTGGCACCCACCACCTGACGTTCTGCGTCGGACCGGCTCAGGAGGACTACGACTTCCACGTGCGCCTGCTCGGGCTCAAGAGCGTCAAGAAGACCGTCCTGTTCGACGGCGAGATCCCGATCTACCACCTGTACTACGGCAACGGCGCCGGTGACGCGAGCACCATTCTCACGGCGTTCCCGTATCGGCAGGCCGGCTGGATGGGCAAGCGGGGCACGAACCAGATGAAAGGGCTCGACCTGTCGGTTCCTTCCGCTGCGCTTGGCTTCTGGGCCGACCGGCTGCGCGATGCCGGCCTCGAGGTCACGGAGACCGAGCGCCTCGGCACCAATCGCCTGGAGTTCGCACATCCGTGCGGCATCCCGTACACGCTCGTGGCCGACGACGACGACCGCGTCCCCTACGAAGGCGGCGGCGTGTCCGCCGAGCACGCGGTCCGCGGCGCCTACGGGAGCACGACGTCGGTGCGCGAGCCCGAGCCGATGGATCACTTCCTGCGCGAGGGCATGAACGCCCGGCGCGTGAGCTCTGACGGCCCGCACCACCTCTATGAGATCGGCACGGACGACGGGTACGGGCGCATGATCGGCCTGGTCGAGGAGCCCGACTTGCCCCAGGGGACCTGGGGATTCGGCGAGGGAACGATCCACCACCATGCCTTCGATGCCGGCTCGGCCGACAATCAGGCCGCGATCAAGGACTACATCGTCGGGCTCGGGTTCACCGACGTGTCCGACGTCAAGGACCGCGGCTACTTCTTCTCCGTCTACTGCCGTACTCCCGGCGGCGCGCTGTTCGAGTTTGCATACTCGACTCCGGAGGGGTTCCTGATCGACGAAGCGGCTGAGGAGCTCGGCACGCACATGTGCATCCCGCCGCACTGGGAGGACCGCCGAGGCGAGATCGCCCAGCTCGAGCCGATCGACACGGAGGAGGCCGTCGTCTCCTGACCGTGGACCCACATGCCGGCGCGCCGGTCCTGGCCGGCGCGCCGCTCGCCGAGGCGCGCGCCGCGGCCGTGCTCGTGCACGGGCGCGGGCAGGATCCGGGGTACATGCTCGAGTACCTCGCTGCAGGTCTCGACGCGGCGACTGTGGCTTTCGTGCTCCCACGCGCGCACGGCGGCTCCTGGTATCCCGACCGTTACCGGGCGCCGCGAGCCGCCAACGAGCCGTTCCTGTCGAGCGCGCTCGATGCCGTGTCGGTCGCGCTCGAACTGGTGCGCGGCGCCGGGCTGCCGGACGAGGCGATCGTGCTCGCCGGCTTCTCCCAGGGCGCGTGCTTGGTCGCAGACCACGTAGCCCGGCGGCCCGCCGCCTACCGCGGCCTCGCGGTGCTCACGGGCGCGCTGGTCGGCGCGCCGGACGAGCTGGCCGCCATCCCGCCGCTCGCCGGGCTGCCGATGTACGTCGCCACGGGTCGCTACGACGAGTGGGTGCCGCTCCGCGACGTCCAAGCGACGGCTGACGCGTTCGCCGCAGCCGGCGCCGACGTCACGTTCGCGGTGTCCGAGGACCGGGAGCACCGGATCGTGGACGGCGCGGTGGATGGAGTCGCGCGCCTCCTCGCACGCGGGTAAGCCGTCCGGCTGCAGCGCCGCGGCCAGCTCGCCACCGCCCGCCCCGATCTCCAGCACACGCGCGGGGGCGGGCGGCAGCGCGGCGCGCGCGAACCGCAGGACGTCGGGACCTACTGCAGCCAGGCCTGCACCTTGTCCTGGTTCTGCTCGACCCAGTCCTGACCGGCCTTCTCGGGATCGACCTTGTCGCCGGCGATCGCCTTCGCCACGGCCTCCTGATCCTCGTTGGTCAGCTCCATCTTCTTCAGCATGTCGTACGCCGGCGAGCCGCTGTCCGCGAACTTCTTCGAGAACAGCTTGTTGATGACCGTCACGTCGTACGCGCACTTGTACTGCTCGACGTCGCCGCCGGACTTCGCGTCGTCCTTGCAGTCGGGTGTGCGCTCCGGCAGCTTGACCTCGGAGAGGTCGTACTCCTGGTTGTAGAACTGCGGCGTGTACCAGTAGAAGATCACCGGCTTCTTCTGCTTGTACAGCTGAGTCCAGCGCGCGACCTGGGCCGGCTCGGCGCCCGCCGTCACATGCTTGAAGTCGAGCCCCAGCGCCTTGATCAGCTCCTTGTCCTTCTGCACGTACGACGGGTCGCCGCCGAGGAACATGCCCTGGTCGCCGGACTCAGCGGTCTTGAACAGCGACTCCTTGCCCTTCAGGCCCTCCCAGCTCGCGAACTCGGGGTGCTCGTCCATCTCGTACTTCGGAATGAACCAGCCGATATGGCCCTCGACGCCGAGCGGGCCGCCCTGGACGACCGTGCCGGCCTCGTCGATGTACTTCTTGTACTCGTCGGTGTGCTGCCAGTCCTCCAGCACGGCGTCGACCTCGCCGTCGGCCATCGCCTGGAACACCGGGATCTCGGCGATCTTGGTGACCTCCACCTGGCAGCCGAGCTCGTCCTCGAGCACCGCCTTGGCGATGTAGGTGTTGGCGGTCGAGCCGGCCCACGCCTGCTCGTTGACCGTGACCTTGCCGCAATCCTTCTTCGCGGTCTCGGCCCCGCCGGACGCCGCCGGCGTCTCCTCCTTCTTCTCGCCGCATGCCGCCACGGTCATCGCGGCGGCGATGGCGAGCGCGATCAGCGCTCTCCTCATGGACTCCCCCTCATCGTTGTTGACCTACTCGTTTGCTCTGCGTCACGCGGTCGAGCGCGATGCCCAGCGCGAGGATCGCGAGCGACGCCACGACGCCCTGGCCGAACTCGTTGCGCTGCAGCCCGCGCGCGACCTCGTCGCCAAGCGCCCCAGAACCCACCAGCCCGCCGATCACCACGACGGCGAGCACCAGGATGATCCCCTGGTTGACCCCGAGCATGATCGCGTCGCGGGCCAGCGGGATCTTCACCTTCATCAGCACCTGCCCGCGCGTCGCCCCGAACGCCGAAGCCGCCTCCACGGCCTCGCGCGAGACTCCTCGTACGCCCGACGTGACGAGCCGGATGACGACCGGCACGGCGTACAGGACGGACGCCACGACGCCGGGCACGCGCGAGACCGGCATGAGGTAGATGAACGGGATGATGTACACCAGCTGCGGGAGCGTCTGCAGCGTGTCGAGCAGCGGCCGCAGCAACCGCTCTACGCGCGGGCTCTCCGCCGCCCACACCCCGACGGCGAGCCCGATCGCGACGGCGATCGCAGTCGCCACCAGCACCTGGGACGCGGTGTCCATCGCGGGGTCCCAGACGCCCATGATCCCGATCGCCAGCAACATGAGCGCGAGGGTGATCGCGGGTCGCAGGCCGCTGACGATCAGCGCGATCGTCGTGAACCCGGCGATCGTCACGAACCACGGCATCTCCACCAGGAACACGCGCACGGGCTCGAGCGCGTACTCGACGAGGAAGTTGCCGATCGGCTCGGTGATCCCGAAGATGAACGACGCCGGGTCCTGCACGTAGTCGAGCACCGACTGGATCCAGCTCAGCAGCGTGTCCTCGATCGTCGCCGTGTAGACGTAGCTGGCGGTCTCGAACTCGTCCGGGTAGATCGCGTTGACGCCGAGCGCGCGGCACACCAGCGCGATGGCGCCGATCGCGGCGAGCACGGCGACGGTGACGAGCCGCGCGCGGCGGCGGCCCTCGTCGGTCAGATGCATGCGCGTGGGGTCGGTGCGCTCGGCGATCGCGCCCGTGGCGCGGTCCAGCGCGATCGCCATGATCACGATCGCGATCCCGGCCAGCAGCGCGAGCGCCGCGTTGGAGTACAGGCCGTTGGTGACGACGTCGCCCAGCCCCTTGCCGCCGATCAGGCCGGCGATCACGACCAGCGAGAGCGCGAACATGATCGTCTGGTTGACCGACAGGAGCAGCTGCTTGCGGGCGAGCGGGAGCTGCACCTTGAACAGCGTCTGCGCCTTCGTCGCCCCAAACGCATGCGCGGCCTCGACGGTGTCGTGGGTGACGCCGCGGATGCCCAGCGCGGTGATCCGCACCGCCGGCGGGATCGCGTAGATCATCGTGCAGATCACCGCCGCCGCCGGCCCGACCGAGAACAGGATCACCACCGGCATCAGGTAGGCGAACGCCGGGATGATCTGCATCGCGTCGAGGGCCGGCGTGATCGCGCGGTGCACCCGCGGTGAGCGGCCGGCAACGACGCCGATCGGCATGCCGATGATCAGCGAGAGGGTCACGGCGGCGAGCATCAGCGCGAGCGTCTGGATGCTCTGCTCCCACAGCCCCATTGCGGCGAAGCAGCCGAATGCGGCCAGAACGATGAGCCCGGCCCGCCGACCGCCGAAGCGCCAGACGAGCAGCGTGCCGGCGGCGGCCGTCCCGATCCAGGTGAGCCACTCGAGCGCGTTCGTGAGCGCGGTGACGAGCCAGTCGGCGAGCGTGCGAAAGCCGTCGAAGATCGCGAAGATCAGATTCGGGTCCTCGGCTGTGCGCTGCTCGAGTAGCCAGTTCTGCAGGTCGTCGAGCTTCGCGGGCAGTTGGCTCCAGGTCAGCGACGCCGGCCAGGGGAACTCGTCGCGCCAGATCGCGAACGCCAGCAGCATCAGCGCCACGACGAGGCCGACCCGCGCGGGCCGCCCGCGCCAGCGGGACGACGGGGCCGCGATCGCGCGCGCGGCGATCGGCTTGCTAACTACCGCCACCGGCCTCCCCGGGACGTCCGGCCATCGCCTGGAGCACCGAGACCTGGTCGACGACGCCGACCACGCGGCCGCCCTCCACCGCACGCACCGAGCCGCTGGTGGCCGCGACGACGGCGACCGCGTCCTTCACCTTCGTCGTCACGTCGAGCTCCACGTCACCGGACACCTCGCCCGGCTTCGGATCGCGCATGATCCAGCGCAGCGTCAGCACGTTCTCGCGCGGGATGTCGCGCACGAAGTTCGCGACATAGTCGTCGGCCGGGGAGCCGACCAGCTGCTCGGGGGTTCCGAGCTGGACGATCTGCCCGTCGCGCATGATCGCGATCCGGTCGCCCAGCCGGAGCGCCTCGGGCAGGTCGTGCGTGATGAACAGCATCGTCTTGCCGGTCTCGTCCTGCAGGCGGCAGACCTCGTCCTGCATGTCGCGCCGGATCAGCGGGTCGAGCGCGCTGAACGGCTCGTCGTAGAGCATCAGCTTGGGATCGACTGCGAACGCCCGCGCGAGCCCGACGCGCTGCTGCATCCCCCCCGAGAGCTGGTCGGGGAACTGCGTGTCGGCGTCCTCCAGCCCGACCAGGCGCAGCATCTCGGTGGCGCGCGCCAGCCGCTCCGGCTTGGCGACGCCCTGGATCTCCAGCCCGAACGCGACGTTCTCGATCACCGTGCGGTGCGCAAGCAGGCCGAAGTGCTGGAACACCATCGAGACCGTGTGGCGGCGCAGGTCGCGCAGCGCGGCCTTGTCGGCCGCCATCACGTCGGACCCGAGGATGCTGATGGCGCCGGCGGTCGGCTCGATCAGGCGGATCAGCGTGCGCACGAGCGTCGACTTGCCCGAGCCGGAGAGGCCCATGACGACGAACACCTCGCCGGGCCAGATCT
Source organism: uncultured Solirubrobacteraceae bacterium (assembly GCA_963792385.1). Lineage (GTDB taxonomy): Bacteria > Actinomycetota > Thermoleophilia > Solirubrobacterales > Solirubrobacteraceae > DASSUW01. Next base: position 819,050 of record CAWBVZ010000012.1, read on the forward strand.
CGAGCGACACGTCGCGGACGGCGACCGTGTTGCCGCTTTTGGCGCGCAGCTCGCCGCGCGGCAGGTCGGCGTCAGGACTGTCTACGATGCGCTCGCCGTGTGGTCCGAACACCTTCCACAGGCCGCGCGCTTCGACCAGCGGAGTACCGTCGCGATCGACGGCCGCATCCGAGGCTCCCTCAGATATATCACCCCCCATCCGGGGCGATCGTACCCGAGCCGATCGCCGCGCGCCAGTATTCAGTGCGGCCCTGGTTGGCCGTCTCGTTGGTCTTCACCAAGCCGTGCTGCGCCGCGTCGAGGCCGCGGATGTTGCCACGGCGGCCCGACCGTTATCGCGCCGCGCCTGCGCTCGCGAGCATCGTCGCCCCGGCGTTCTCGAGCAGCCGGGCCAGCTCAGTTCGCGCGTCCTCATCGAGCGGGAGGAGCGGCGCGCGCACCGGTCCCGTCGTGTCGCGTACGAGCGCGCACGCTGTCTTGACGGCGGCGGAGTAGCTCTGGCTCTCGAGGAAGTGGCAGAGCGGCCAGAGGCGAGTCCAGAGCTCGCGGGCGGCTGGGAGGTCGATGTCGTCGATCAGGAGGCGGTGCAGGGCCACACACTGCTCGGGGAGGATCGAGGCAGTGCCCCACACGACCGCGCGCACCCCGGCGGCCAGTGCGGCGAAGGTGAGCGTGTCCCAGCCGTTGAGCAGCGTCGGGACCGCGTCGCCGGCGTGGATGAGTTCGGTGGCGGCGACGGCGTCGCCACCGGTGTCCTTCATCGCGGTCACGCGCGCGACGTTCCGTAGCTCGCGGAGCTGATCCGCGCCGAGGGTCACGCCTGAGGCGCTCGGGAGGTTGTAGTACACGATCGGGATCGAGATCGCCTCGGCCACCGCGGTGTAGTGGGCGAGGACCTCGCGCCAGCTCAGCGCGTCGTAGAAGGGCGGCACGACCATGACAGCGGTGGCTCCGGCGCGCTCGGCGTGGACGCTGAGCTCGACCGTCTCGTGCGTGGAGAGCGCCCCCGTACCGGCCACGACCGGGACGCGGCCGGCAGCGGCGTCCACGGTCACCTCGGTCACTTCGCGGCGCTCGGCGTCGCTGAGCGTGGTGAACTCGCCGGTGCTGCCACCCGGGACGAGGCCGCCGACGCCTGCGCTGATGAGCCGGTCCACGACCGCGGCCAGGGCGTCCGCGTCGACGTCGGCGCCGTCCTCGGTGAACGGCGTGATGAGGGCGGGGAGCACCCCGTGGAACTCAGGCATGGTGGACCTCGGGTCGGACGGTGGTCGATCGTTCGCGCAGCACGGCTTCGACGCGCTCGGCGGCCACCGCGCCGGTCCGGGCGGCAGCTTCCATGTTCCCCAGCTCGGCGAAGTAGTCGCCGGCGAGGTGCAGGTTTCCGCGAGCGCCCAGCGCGCCTTCCAGCGACGCCTGCAGGCGGTGGCGGCCCGGCCGGGCGTAGACGTTGCCGAGCTCCCAGCGATGGACTGTCGCGTTGGCGATCACGGCGCGCGCCTGTGGATAGAGCTCGTGCAAGTCGGCGAGGAATCGCTCGGTGATCTCCTCGTCGGACTGGCGCATCAGCGTCGCCGCGGTCGGACCGCCGGCGAAGAGCATCAGGCTGCCGCCCGGTCGGCGGTCTGGAGCCTGTCGGAGCGCGTGGGCCTGGTTGGTGAACATGTCGAACGCTCGGCCTGGCGTCGCCATGGCATAGATCTGGTCCCAGGGCATGGCGGTGGTCTCGTTGGTCTCGACCGCCACGGTTAGGAAGGCGCCGTAGGTCAGCCGCTTCAGAGCCGCAGCGGCCTCGGGGGCGACGGGAGCGGCGAGGGATGCGGCGAACGGTGCCTGCGCGGCCACGATGACGTTGCGGGTGCGGACGGTGTGGGGGCGGCCGTCGGCCAGGTAGTTGACGAGCAGGTGATCTCCGTGCTCGCGCAGTTCGGTGACGTGGCTTCCCGTCCGGGCGCGGTCACCCAGCTCGCGCCCCATCGCCGCGGGCAGCCGGCCCGTTCCGCCGAGGAGGTTGCGCGCGATGAGCGAGCCCTTGCCGCCCCAGACCAGCGCGAACAGCCCGACGCCGCAGCCGGCCGACAGCTCGGACGGGTCGGCGGTCGCGCGGTGAGCCGCACAGGAGAAGATCGCGTCGACAGCCGGTGGCAGGTCGCCGAGGAACTCGGCGAACGTGCGGTGGTCCTCGAACGCCAGGACGCGCGCCCGCACATCGGCCGACGTGTCGCCCGGCGCGGCCTTGGCGAGCCGGTGATACCGGGCCACTGCGCGTTGGACCTTCAGACCGGCGGTCGCGAATGCGAGCCGGTCGCGCACCGACAGCGGGAGCCGGAAGGGATAGGTCTCGACGCGGCCGTGGTTGAGCTGCTTGGAGCCGAGGGCGAGGCCCATCATGCTGCCGATCACCGGAGCGGTCTCGAGGCCGCAGTCGCGGATCATCGAGTCCACGAGCGACCCCGGCGCCGGGAAGAGATGCGCGCCGTAGTTCAGCCAGTAGTCGCCGCGCGGATCGGATCGCAACCGCCCACCCAGCCGATCCTCCGCCTCGAGCAGCAGGAGATCGCGGTGGCGCAGCTGCCATGCCGCCGACAGACCAGCGATGCCTCCGCCGATCACCACTACGTCGCGTTCGGTCATGGCGAGCATCATCCGCGAGGAAGTTCTCCCAAGCTAGACTTGATTTCTTGGTGGAATCAAAGGCTGAGCTTCTGTCTCTCCAGCAGGTCCGCTGCTTCTGCGCGACGCTGGAGCTCGGCTCGTTCAGCGCTGCGGCGGACGCATTACGGGTGTCGCAACCTGCCGTGGCGGAGCAGGTCCGCAAGCTCGAGCGCGCGCTCGGCGCCGACCTGTTCGTGCGCGCCGGCCGCGGCGTGCTCCCGACCGACGCCGGCCACGCCTTTGCCGAGCACGCCGCCGAGAGCCTGCGCGCGCTCGAGGATGCGGCGGGCAGTGTCGGCGAGTTCACCGCGATGCGCAGCGGAGGAGTGGCGCTCGGCACGTTCAGCGCCCCCTCGACGTGGCGGCTCGAACAGGTCGTGACCGCCTTCCTGGAGCGTCACCCGAACATGACCGTCCGGTTCCTCAGCCGCAACTCCTCCGCGATCGCCGAACGCGTCCGGCGCGGGGAGCTAGAGGCCGGCGTCGTGTTGCTGCCGATCGATGACAACCGGCTCGACGTGCGCCCGCTCGTCCGCGATGAGCTGCTCTACGTCAGCGCCGACCCACAGCACACGCGCCGCCCGGCCACCATCGAGCAGCTCGCGTCCGCGCCGCTGATCTTCTACGACGCCGAATCGGCCGACAGCGACCCGATCCGCCGGCTGCTCGCCGAGCGCGCGCAGGCACACGGCCTGCGCCTGCGCCCGCGCGTGGAGGTGGAGATGGCCGAGCTCGCGCTCGCCCTGGTCGCGCGCGGGCTCGGCGACACCTACCTCCCCGTCTCCTACACGCACGCGCCGTACTTTCCCGCCGGCCTCACCACCGCGCGCTTCATGCCTGCGCTCTACAACACGTTCGCGATCATCACCCGGCCCGTCGCGCGCCTGTCGCCGGGAACGCGCGAGCTGCTCGCGGAGCTCGAGGCGCACATGCACGCCATGGCAGAGGAGTTCGACCGCTCGCCGTAGAGGGGCATGCGCCGAGGAGTACCCGAAGCGGGTGATGTGCGCCCAGCGGAGGCTGGGATACGATCACGCGATGCTGCTCAGGCCACTGAGGCGCGCGCCGATGATGCTCGGCGGCGTCGGCTTCCAGGCCGGCTTGGACGACGTGCGACGTGAGCAGATCGAGGCCCAGCGGCAAGCGTCCGCCCGGGCATCGGCGGCCGACGTCATCAAGCAGATCGAGGACCTGAAGGCGCTCCATGACAGCGGCGCGCTCTCGGCGGAGGAGTTTCAGATGGCGAAGCGCAAGGCGCTCGAAGGCTGACGGCAATCGCCATGCCCCTCGGACCCGTCCAACTCCTCGTCGTCGGCTTCGACCAGCCCACCTTCACCGGCGAGGTGCTCGCCGAGCTGGAGCGCCTCCGCGACAGCGACGTCGTCCGCGTCATCGACCTGCTGGTCGTTCACAAGGGTCCCGATGGCGTTATCGAGCGCCTGCACCGGTCCGACCTCGCCGACGAGGGCGCCGGCGCTGTCGTCAGCGCGCTGATCGGGCTCGACGAGGAAGCCGATGGCGGCGACCTCCCGGCAGAGGACGAGCTCTGGTCGCTCGACGACGCCATCCCGAAAGACTCCGCTGCCGCGATCGCGCTGATCGAACACCGCTGGGCGCTCGGCACCCGCGACGCGATCCGAGCCGCGGGCGGCTTTCCGGTCGCCGACGCGTGGATCCATCCGGCCGACCTCGTCGCCGCCGGCCTCATCGACGCCGAGGATGCAGGTCCGCCCACCGGCACTCAACCCGCTGTGCCCTGACTTGCGTCGCCGCAGGCAGAGGATCTGAGCACTCAAGCTCGGCAGCCCGGAGTGCCCGCACAGGAACACGCGTCGAGCTCGCCATCTCGAGCACGAACGCGTGTGCACCGCCGATCACGTGGCCGGGGGCGGCCACCAGTGGTCTCCGACGGATCACGGAAGACCCGCGCGCGGAATCTCGACGGTGGTCGTGAGCAGCAGCGCCTCGCGTGCCGCCGACCGCGCCTCCTCGTGGAAGTCGGGCGCGGCGCAGGCGATGAGCGTGCGCCCATCCTCGCCGCCGAGCCCGCATGCGAAGACACCGAGGCCATCCGGCATCGCGACCTCTTCGACGATCCGACCGCCGGGCGCGACGCGGCACAGGACGCCGGCGAGCGCGTTCGCCGCCCAGACGTGCCCCTCGGCGTCGAGCGCGCAGCCGTCCGGCGCGAAGGTGACGGCTCCCAGCATCGTCTCCGTGTCGCCGGGCTCGGGCGACGGCTGGACCTGGGCCCAGACGCGTCGATCGGTCAGCGTGCCGTCTGGCTGGATCGTGAAGGCCGTGAGGCGGGCGGCGAACGTCTCGGCGACGATGAGCGTGCCGTCGTCGGTGATGACCATGCCGTTGGGAAACCAGAGGTCCTCGGCCGCCACGCTTGCGCTTCCGTCGGGATCGACCCGGACGAGCGCCGCGGTCGCCGGATGGCCGCCGCCCATGAGGTCGAAGCCGAAGTTGCCCGCGTACGCATGGCCCTCCCGGTCGACGATCATGTCGTTGAGGTGCCCGCTCGCGAGCTCCGAGACGTCGGCGTGCACAGCGACGGTGCCATCGGCTGAGCGCCGCAGCACGCGCCGGTCCTTCATCGACACGACCAGCAGGTCGCCGTCGGGCAGCCAGCCCAGGCCGGAAGGCTGGCCTTCCACCTCGAGCACGCGCTCCTCGCGGCCGTCGGCGTCATAGGTGAAGACCGCGTGGCGGTAGAAGTCCGAGGCCCACCAGCGGCCGTCGTGCCAGCGCGGGCACTCGAAGTAGTTGCCGCCTTCGAACAGGGTGGTCAGCGTTCGTGCGTTCGTCACGTTCGCTCCTCAGGCCGCGACGGCCGACTTCGCGGTGTCCATGAACACTTCGAGCTCGCGGCGGACGTCGGCGCCGCACGGCTGGAAGACGACCTCCGTCACGCCGAGGTCGGCGAGCCCGGCGAGCCGTTCGCGGACCTGGTCGGCCGTGCCGCTGACCGTGACCTCGTCCAGGATCCGATGGCCCCCGGCGTCCCAGGCCGCCTGGTCGGCCTCATTAAGGCCGACGCAGTGCTGCTCGTGGACGGCGAGGTGGCGCTCCTCCGGCGCGGTTCGCTCGACGACCGCCTTCCACTCCGCCCCCCCGGGCAGGTCCTCGAGCGGCGACTCGAACTCGTAGGCCCCGTGGTAGGCGAGGGCCCATCCCGGTCCGCCGGCCGCGCGCACGCGGTCTGAGTCGGGATCCTCGTCGTCGTCCCTGATCGTCCCCCAGAAGAGGTAGGAGACGCGCGGGAACTCCTTGGCGAACTCGGGGAGCGCGAGGGTGATGTAGAGCCCGTCGCCCAGCTCGCGCGCGACGGCGGCACCCTTGGGCCCCAGCGCGGCGATGATGATCGGCACTTCGACCGGCCGTGGCGCGGCGTGACCGGGCGGGTGCAGCATCCGCATCCGCGCGCCCTCCCACTCGATCGTCTCGCCCCGCAGCAGCCCGCGATAGGCGCGGATGTAGGAATCCATGAACGCCCAGGGGATCGCGCGGTAGCCCATCGCCCGCCGGCCCGAGAACCCCGTCCCGAAGGCGACGGCGACGCGCTCGGGGGCCAGCGCGGCAAGCGTGGCGGTGGCCGCGGCGTTCACCATCGGATGGCGCAGGGACGGCACGAGGACGCCCGGCCCGAGGCCGATGCGCTCGGTCCGCTCGGCCGCCATGGCGAGCGTCATCCAGACGTCGGGGCTCTGCTGCGGCGTGTCATAGAGCCAGGCGCGGTCATAGCCCAGCTCCTCGGCGAGAGCGACGTTGTCGGGCGAGTCGAGAGCGGTCGGAAACGCGCATGAGATCTCCATCTGGATGTCCTCTCCTTCGTCCTTGGTCGCGCCTCACGGGCGTCGCCTGCCCGTCGCGCGAGGCTACCAAACAAGCGCTTGCTTAGGACCGTTGAAGCATCTTGATCACAAGGCCGGCGTAGAGCTCGCCGACGGCCTCCGCGGAGTTGTGCTCGGGCGCCGGCTCGTACCAGCGGGCGAGGTCGATGCACAGCGAGAGCGCGGCGAGCGTCGTGCCCTCGAGATCGGCGACGTCGAACACGCCGGCGGCGACACCGCCGGCCAGCTCGTCCCGCATCAGCGCCTCGAAGCGATCGCGGATCACGACGATCTGGCGGAGCTGGCGGCTGGGCAGCTTCTTGAACTCGTACTGGATGACGCGCGCCAGCGCGTGGTTGTCCGCATGCCAGGCCGCGAAGGCCGACACGAACGCGCGCACTCTCTCGACAGGATCGTCCGAGGCCTCCTCGAGCGCCCGTTCGACGACGTCGAGGACGGCCTGATGCCCGATGCGGCTGATCTCGAAGAGCAGGTCGTGCTTGGCATCCCAATGGACGTAGACCGCGGCCGGGCTCATCCCCGCCCGCTCGCCGATCTCCCGCGTGGTCGCGGCGTGGAAGCCGCGTGCGAGGAACGCGTCGAGCGCCGACAGGAGCAGCAGGCGCGAGGACTCGGGCTCGATGTGCGCCCACATCGCGGCGTTGTGATCGAGCGTCGCGGCCCGACGACGCCGCTTCCTCGCCCGGCCGGTCGCCATCGGATGGAGTCTCGCAGACGATGACCCCATCGGACGGCACAAGCGAGCGCTTGCTTTTCGGCCGATGGGCTAGCCCGGCTGGCGCTCGTAGCCCTTGGCGGTCTCGTAGTCGAGGACGTCCCCGACGGTCTTCAGACCGCCCGGCGCGCTCTTGTCGACGTCGTGCGCGTAGACGGCCTTGGACGACGCCTGACCCACCTGGGTGAAATCGAGCTCGCCCGCGACGAGCCCCTCGGTGTCGACGCTCTTGAGCTGCCGGAACGCGGTCACGATGCCCTCGCGACTCAGGTCCTTGTTCTCGCACGCCTTGTCGAGGGCGGCCTTCAGGACCTGCGCCTCGCTGTATCCCGTGACGACCCCCTGCTGCGGGACGCCCTTCGGAAACGCCTTCTCGTAGTCCGTCGCGAGCTTCTCGACGGTCGGGTTGTCGGCCGCGTACACGGCCCCGCTGTTGAACACCGTGACGTTCTTGTCGAGCGTGTCGCCGACGGCGGTCTTGAGCAGCTGTGCGCCGAACACCGGCCCATTGGTCCCGATCGGCACGTCGAGCCCGATCGACTTGGCGACGCCCGCGATCGAGGCCAGCTGGGCCGGCGCGGTGGTCACCCAGATCGCCTTGACGCCCTCGCGCTTGAACTTCGCGGCGGCCGCCGACATGTCCTCGTCGGTCGCCTTGATCTTCTGCTCGACGACCTTGAGGCCGAGCTTCTCGGCGGCGTACTTGACGCCCACGAGGCCGCCCTCACCGAAATCGCCCTCGAAGTACAGGTCGCCGATGGCGTCGCCCTCCTTGAGCCCCTTGTTCTCCATCAGCCACTCGACGCCGTTGATGGCCTCGAGGTCGTAGGTCGCTCCGACGATCGCGACGCTCTTGGCGTCGAGGAACGCCGGCGGCCACGCGGCGGCGACGGTGAGCATGCTGTCCTTCTCGAAGCTCGGCAGCAGCGCCGCGATGGTCGGCGAGCCAGTGACCTGGCTGATGGCCGCGATGTCCGGCTCCATGTCGCGGTAGAGCGAGACCGACTTCTGGACGTCGTAGGCGGTGTCCTTGGGGACGAGCTCGATCTTCCTTCCGCAGACGCCCCCCGCCGCATTCTGCTCGTCGAAATACAGCTGCTGCGCCTGCGTGAACGAGCTGGCGACCGGGGCGAACACGCCGCTCAGATCGGTGAGCTGACCGATCGTGATGGTCGTCGCAGACACTCCGGGACCGGTCTTGACCCCGCCGGATCCGCTGGAGCCGTTGTCGTCGCCGGCCTTGCCGCAGGCCCCGCAGGCGATGGCGAGGAGCAACGTCGATCCGACCGCCAGCAGGCGGGACGCACGAGCACTCATGTGGTTCTCTCCTTGGTACTGGACAGCGAGGCGGTCACGGCTCGAGCGCGCCAGAAGCTGCCGATCCCGCCGGGCGCGAAGACGAGCACGGCGACGATGGCGGCGCCGTAGGCGAAGTGAGCGGCCTGACCCGCCTCGACGCCGCCGCTCCCCGCCTGTGCGACGAACGGGATCGATCCGCTGAAGTGATCGAGGACCTGCGGCAGCATCGAGACGAAGATCGCGCCGAGCACCGCTCCGCGGACCGAGCCGAGGCCCCCGATCACGATCATCGCCAGGAACTCGACGCTGAGGTCGAGCCCGAAGCTCTCCGGCACGATGCGAGAGAAGATCAGCGCCAGCAGCACGCCGGCGAGACCGGCGTACATCGAGGACACCGTGAACGCCGCCGCCTTGTACCGCCTCACGTCGACGCCGTTGACGGCCGCCGCCACCTCATTGTCTCGCAGGGTCTCGAGCGCGCGCCCGGGTCGGCCGTCGACAAGCCGGCGCGCGACGAAGTACGCGAACGCGACGAGTGCGAGGCCGAGGTACCACAGCCGCTCGGTCTCCTCGAACGGCACGCCCGCGATGGTGAGGTCGGGATCGCCCGAGCTGAACGAGAACCCGGCGAGGCTGAAGGGCTCTGCGTCTCGTCCGTTGAAGCCGCCCGTGAGCCCTGTCGCGTTGAAGAGGATGTGCTGGCCGATGAATACGAGGCCGATCGACGCGATGCCGAGGTAGATGCCGCGGAGCCGGCCGGAGATCGGGCTGTAGAGCGCGCCCGCGAGGCCGGCGAGCGCGACGGCGAGGATCATCGCGATCAGCGGCGGCAGGCCGAGGCCGCTGGCCGAGGTGACACCGAGGCCGCCGGTGCCCGCGAAGTAGCAATACCCGTACGCGCCGATCGCGGCGAAGAACGCGTGTGCGAGCGAGAGCTGCCCGGTGGTCCCGGTCAAGATGGTCAGGCCGATCGCTCCGATCACCGCAGCCATCGCGAACAGGCCCGTCTGAAGCCAGAACGCCTCGAGGTAGAACGGGATCAGCAATGCGACGACCCACAGCACGACCGCCCAGAGCCGACCGGCCCGGCTCAGCGAACGCAGACGCTCAGACACGGGTCAGCTCCCTGGTCCCGAACAGGCCGGCGGGCCGCACGAGCAGCACGAGCACCATCACGACGTACGGGGCGACATCGCCGAGGCCCCGGCCGAGGAACGCGATCTCGTCCTGGTAGCCGGACGACATCGCGACCACGACGCCGATGATGAGTCCGCCCACCACCGCGCCAATGACCGAGTCGAGCCCGCCGAGGACGGCGGCGGGGAATGCACTCAGAGCCGCGAGCCCGGATGTGCGGTCGACCCCCGGCGTCGGGAACGTCGTCAGGAAGACCGCACCGGCCGCGGCCAGCGCTCCGGCGACGAACCACGCGCCGGCGGCCACGCGTTGGAGCCGGATGCCCATCAACGCCGCGGACTCGCGATCCTCGGCGGCAGCGCGCATCGCCACGCCCCAGGGCGAGAACCTGAAGGCGGCCATGAAAGCGGCGAGCAGGACGAGCGAGACGACGGCGGCAGCGACGCGCGCCTCCGGCACCGAGAAGTCTCCGACGTGAACGACGCCTGATCGCCACGGATCTCCGAGGCTGAGCACCTCCTGTCCGATCTCGCGCGCGAGCTCCGTCGCGAGGACGATGTCGACACCGATCGTCGCGATCGTCACCGTGTCGGCGGCGTGCCCGCGCACATGCCGCAGGATCACCAGGTACAGCAACGCGGCCACGACCGCGGCCCCGGTGACGCCGACCAGGACGGCCGCCGCAAACCCGAGGTGGTCCGACAGCTTCGCGATCAGGAACGCGCCGAGGAGAACGATCGAGCCGTGCGCGAAGTTGATGACGCGGCTCGACTTGAAGATCACGACGAACCCGAGCGCCAGCAGCGCGTACACGAACCCGAGCGAGATGCCGTTGACGAGGAGCTCGATGAACTGGGTCACGACTCGACCTCCTGGGGTTCGGCTGACGGACTGGTGGCGACGCCGAGGTACGCCTCGATGACCGCGGGATCGCTGCGGACCTCGGCCGGCGACGCGTCGGCGATGCAGCGTCCGAAGTCCAGGACGGTGATCCGGTCGGCGAGCCCCATGACGAACGCCATGTCGTGCTCGACGAGGACGATCGAGATCCCGAGCTCGTCGCGGACGCCGGCGATCAGGCCGGCCATCCGCTCCGTCTCCTCGGTGTTCATGCCGGCCACCGGCTCGTCGAGCAGCAGCAGCGACGGCTCCGAGCAGAGCGCGCGGGCCAGCTCGACGCGCTTGCGGTTGCCGTACGAGAGGCCGCCGACGGGCCGGTCGAGATGGTGCTCGAGCCCGAGCAGCGCCGCGACCTCGCGGACGCGCACCGCCTGCTCGCGGCGCTCGCGCCGCGCGGACGGGAGCCCAAGACCCGTGCTCACGAAGCCCGCTTTCGTGAGGCGGTGGCGCCCCACCAACAGGTTGTCCTGCACGGTGGCAGTGGGTGAGAGCGCGATGTTCTGAAAGGTGCGGCTGATCCCGAGCGCGGCGATGCGGTGCGGGCGCAGCCCCTTCAGGTGCCGGTCGCCGTAGCGCACGCTGCCGGAGGTCGGCTCGTAGACGCCGGTGAGCACGTTCAGCGTCGTCGACTTGCCGGCGCCGTTCGGGCCGATGAGGGCGTGGATCGTTCCGGGCGCGACGGTGAAGGACACGTCGTCGATCGCGGTGATCCCGCCGAAGCGCACCGTGAGCCCCTCCGCGACGAGCGGCTCGGCGCTGCGCGCGGTGCCGCCGCGGGTCGTCGCACCGCGCTCGGCCGCGGTCTCGGCGTGGCTCGCCGACCCGCCGAGGTAGCGCTCCTGGACCGCGGCGCTCGACGCGAGGCGGTCGGCGGGACCTTCGAGCGTGACCTCGCCGACCTCGAGCACGTACGCACTCTCGGCGACGTCCAGCGCCATCGCGGCGTTCTGCTCGACGAGGACGACCGAGGTCCCCTCACGGTTGATCTCGCCGATGACCTCGGCGATCTGCACCACGACCTGTGGCGCCAGGCCGAGCGACGGCTCGTCGAGCAGCAGGAGCTTGGGCTCGCTCATCAGCGCCCGGCCGATCGCCAGCATCTGCTGCTCGCCGCCGGACAGCAGGACGGCTCGCTGACGCCGGCGCTCGTCGAGGCGAGGGAACAGGTTGATGACGCGCTTGTAGGCTCGCCGGCGCGCGGCGCCGTCACGAACGCTGATCGCGCCGGCGCGGAGGTTCTCCTCGACGGTCAGCTCGCCGAAGATCCGGCGCCCCTCGGGAACCTGCACGATCCCTGCGCGCACGATCTCCGCGGGTGAGCTGAGCCGGATGTCGCGGCCCTCGAACTCGATCGAGCCGGAGTCGGCGGTACCGCCCTGCAACGGGAGCGTGCCCGAGATCGCACGCAGGAGCGTGCTCTTGCCGGCGCCGTTGCTGCCCAGGACCGCGACCGCCGATCCCTCGGCGACGGACATGCTGACGCCATGCAGGGCCTTGACGGCACCTGCATACGACACCCGTAGGTCGCGCACCTCCAGCAGCGACCGTACCCCCTGCTGCCCGCTTTGCACGCGGTGTAACTAGACACGTCGGGACGCGCGGCTTCTATGCGCCGTTCCGCTGACTTCGCGCCGCGGGATTCGGAGGAATTGATCATGTTCGACCGGCGCGCGATCCAGCGACTTCTCGTACATTCGGCGGATGGTCGAGGACGCCATGGCCGAGCTCGCTGACCGCCTCCGCCCACGTCAAGAGGCGATCGCGCGCGAGCTGGTCGCGCGCTACCGGGAGGAGATCGTCGACTATGCGGCGAGCAGCGAGGACTTCATGGAGGACGAGGTCCTTGGGGTCACGCGCCGGGTGCTCGCCCACGTCCTCGACAACATCGCCGCCGATTCGATCTCACCCAGCGACAAGCAGGTGGTCGAGTTGCGGCGCATGCTCGCGCGCCGACCGCACCAGGGCGTCGCGCTGCCGTCGATCCAGCACGCGTTCCGCGTCTTCGCCGAGCACGTCTATGACGAGCTCGCCGTGGCCGCGTCGCCCGAGCACCAGGAGGAGCTGCTGGCCGTGATCCGGGGCGGGAGGGTCCTCATGCGCTTCGCGGACGTCGTCATCGGCATCGTCACTCAGGCCTATCTCGACGAGATGGAGGACGTTCGCGGCGACCGTGAGATCGTGAGCCGCAGCCTGCTGGACTCGGTGCTCGCCGGGCGGTCGTCGTCCCCGTCCACGCGGCGCGACGCCCGCATCCTCGGCATCGACCTGATCCCGCAGAACGTGGTGGTCGTCGCCCGCGCCCCGGTCGGCGAGACCCAGCGCCCGCGCACGTTGCGCGTGGCGGCCAAGGCGCTCCGCGCGGAGCTGTTGCGCCAGCTCGGTCACGGGCGCGTCCTCCTGGGCATCCGCGAGGGCGAGCTCGTCTGCCTGTGTCCGGCGCCGACGCCGCTCGACGGGCGGCGGGCGGCCGATGCCGCGCACACGGCGGCGGCCGCGCTCGATTCGCTCGGGCTGTCGGTCGGCGTCAGCGACTGGCACGCCGTCGCCGAGGAGGTCCCCGGGGCGTACGCCGAGGCACGCGAGGCGGCGGACATCGCGATCCGGACGGGCGTGCGCAATCGAGCGCTCGTCTACGACGACGTCCTCGTCGATCACGTCCTGCGCGAGAACGACAACGCCGCTCGGGTCATCACGGCTGGGCTCGGGCCGTTGCGCGAGTACGACGCCCGTCGCAACGCTCAGCTGATCGACACGCTGCGGGCCTATATCGACGCGAACTTCAGCATCACTCCCGCGGCGCGCGCAATGCACATCCACAACAACACGCTGCTGTATCGGCTCGACCGTGTGCGCAAGCTCACCGGGCGCGATCCCCGCAACCCGCGCGACGTCGTGTTCCTCGCGCTCAGCCTGCGGCTGGACGAGGAGCCGGCCACCGGGCCCCCGGCGCTCTAGGGCCCGCTGCGCCGATCCTCCAAGCGGCCCTCGAGAAGTTCTGGGGTTCGGTCCAGAATCGGTCGAGGCCCGAAGGGGCACACCCGCCTCCATGGTCGAATCACGGGGGAGACTGGCCGCCTGCTGCACGCTCGTGGCCGCGCTGATCGCCGGTGCCGCAACCGCTCCGGCGCAGGCCGCCACAGGTGAGGTGCGGATCGATGTCCTGTCCAACCGTGCGGACCTGATCTCGGGCGGGAACGCGCTCGTCCAGATCGAGCGCCCGGCGAGCGCGCCGTCCGTCCGGGTGGCCGTCGACGTGGGCGGCCGCGACGTGACCTCGGTCTTCAGCGATCGCGGCAGCGGCCGGATGGTGGGGCTGGTCAGCGGCCTGAGGGTTGGTCAGAACAGGCTGACCGCCAGGCTCTCCGACGGGCGCGGCGCTCGCATCACGATCACCAACCACCCGATCGGCGGGCCGGTGTTCTCGGGCAGGCAGGTCCAGCCGTGGGTGTGCAACACCCAGTCGCCGCCGGCCAACAGCGGCACCAGCCCGACGGTCGTCCCTGTCGGCCTCGGGCCCCCGCGCGACGCCCAGTGCAACACCGATCCGGCCGTCAGCTACGTCTACAAGGACGCGGTGACGGGGCAGTTCCAGGCCTACGACCCGAAGAGCCCGCCCCCCACGCCGGCGATCGCGAAGACGACCACCGACCAGGGCCGGACGGTGCGCTACGTCGTGCGCCAGGAGTTCGGTGTCCAGGACCGCGGCATCTACGCGATCGCGATGCTCGCCGACGCCGGCGGGTGGAACCACAAGCTGCTGACCTACTTCGGCGCCTCCACCGCCCCGGACCATCTGCAGTCCCAGCCCTCGGCCGTGCTCGACGACATGGCTCTCTCGCGCGGGTTCATGACCGCGAACTCGAGCCTCAACGTCCACGGCCAGAACACCAACGAGAACGTGTCGGCCGAGGCGCTGATGATGCTCAAGGAGCACATCGTCGAGACCTACGGCGGCATCCGCTACACGATCGGCCAAGGCTGCTCGGGCGGCTCCTACCAGTACATGATCGCCGCCATGTACCCCGGGCTGCTGAACGGGATCCAGCCCAACTGCAGCTACACGGACCTCTGGACGACGGCGCCGGACGTCGTCGACTGTGGGCTGCTGGCCCACTACTTCGAGCAGAATCCCCAGCAGCCGTGGGTGCCCTCGATCGACGGCCACCGGGACCCGAGCGACTGCGCCGCCTGGGACGCGCTGTTCTACAGCATCCAGGATCCGGCGAAGGAGACCAACTGCAAGCTGCCCGACGAGCAGGTCTACGACCCGGTGGCCAGGCCACGGGCCGTCCGCTGCACGATCCAGGACTACCAGGAGGCGATCTGGGGTCCCCGGCCCAAGGCAGAGTGGGAGTCGGTGGAGAAGCAGATCGGCAAGGGCTTCGCCAACCGGCCGTGGGGCAACGCGGGGCTGCAGTACGGCCTGCGAGCACTCGAGTCGGGTGACATCACGCCTGCCGAGTTCGTCGACCTCAACGCCAGGATCGGCGGCCTGACCATCGATCACCAGCCGCAGGCCCAGCGCTCGGTGGTGAACGAGCGCACCGCCTCCATCGCCTACAGAACCGGGCAGGTCACGGACCCGCGCCAGTTGACGACCGTGCCGATCATCGACCTGCGTGCGTGGACCGAGATGGGCGAGATCCACACGTCGTTCTACAGCTACAAGATGCGCGCTCGCCTGGATCAGGCCAACGGCGGGCATGCCAACCAGATCATCTGGACTTTTCCGGGCTCCACGCCGATCCTCGGCGTGTCGCCGCCGCGGGACATCGTGGTCAAGTCGTTCCTGCTCATGGACGAGTGGCTCTCGCGGATCGAGAACGACACGAGCCACGCGCCGCTCGCGTACAAGGTCGTTCGCAACAAGCCCGCCGACGCCCACGACGCGTGCTTCTCGGCGGTCGCCCCTCCGCTGATCGGGCTGCCCGGCGGCCCGGGGACCGACGAGCTCGACCCGGCCAAGTGCGCGCAGCTCTTCCCGCACTACGGGAACACCCGCACGGCGGCCGGCGGTCCGATGACCGATGACATCATCCAGTGCCGGCGCAAGCCCCTGAACCCGTCCGACTACGCGGCCCACGGCGTCAAGTTCACGGCCGCCCAGCTCGCCACGCTGCGCCAGACGTTCCCCGACGGAGTCTGCGACTACCGCAAGCCCGGCGTCGGCCAGCAGGCTTCGCAGCCGTGGACGACCTTCGCCGACGGGCCCGGCGGCCGCGCGCTCGGCGATCCGCCGCAGTCCGTCCCCCTACGGCGAAGGTGAAGCGGCTGCCGGGGCATCGCCGTCCTGACCTGCCTCGCTGAGCAGCGTGACGAGGCAGATCAGGTCGACGAGACCGGAGAAGCTGTGCGGGTCGCGGCCGGTCCGCTCCCGGATCCGCCGCAGCCGATAGCGCAGGGTGTTCGGGTGGACGTGCAGGGCTCGCGCGGTTCGGGTCACGTTCATGTCGGCCTCCCCGAACGCCTGCAGCGTCTCTCGCATCATCGGCAGCGGGTCGCGGCCGTCGAGGTCGATCTCCCGAGCCTGCGCCGCCAGCACGGAGCGCATCGTGCTCGTCGTCCCGAGCAGCAGGCTCTGCATGACGGGAAGCTCGGAAAGTGAGACCACGGGGCGTTCCGCCGTAGCGCACGAGAGCGCCAACGCGGCCTGATCGAACCCTCCGGGTATGCCCGCGACCCCGGAGCGAGGGCCGCTCAGACCGCAGAGGAACTGCGTTCCCTCCTTGCGCAGCTCTGCGTGTACCCGGTGCAGCCGCTGGGGGACCGAGGCGCCGGCCTCCACCGGCGCGACCGCCACGACAGTGCCCGTCCGCACCGCGACCAAGGGCGAGGCTCGGCCGGTCAGGAGCGCTCGCGAGAGCGCCTGCGAAGCCGTCTCCAGCGCGTCGCTCTGCGGCTTGGCGGAGGAGGAGATTCGCCCCAGGACCACCACCAGCTGCTCCGCCGAGTCGAGTGCGGGGAAGGCGAGATGAGACCTCAGGACCTCGCTGTCGTGCTCTCCGCGCAGGAGCATCTCGAGCAGATCCCGCGCGGCCTGGTCGCTCAGTGCGCGTAGGCGGGACTCCTCGCGGACGTAGGTCTCGGCGGCGTGCGTCGTCAGGTCGTCCGAGAGCTCCGAGGTCCTGCGCGCCAGTTCGAGCGCTGTGTCACGCGAGAAGCCGAGTGCGACGCCCTCGGCGATGCACTCCTCCCAGAAGGCCGTGAGCGCGACGCGATAGGCATGGAGCATCGATTCGAGGCTGACCCCTCGCCGCAGGCGCTCGCGTGCGTGATGGGCGACGTAGCGAAGATCCTCGCGGTTCAGGCGCCCGCCGGTTCTCAGGGCTTCGGTCAGAACTCGCGTGTTCCGGGACGCGAGCTGCTCGACGTTCGCCAGGCCGTCCGGTGGAAGCCGGCGATACACCGGGACCTCGTCGAGGATGCGCGACAGCATCGCGGCCGTGACCTCGTCCAGCCTGAGGCTGAGCCTCTCGGCAGCCTCTGACAGCTGCGAGCCGCGGATGCCGTGGGGCGCAGTGCCCATTTGTGAGAACCCTACAACTTGCGAGTGGCAAAGATTGTCTCCACCTGCCGTTGACGCGTAGCCCGCTCCGGCCGAGAGTGTGCGAGACGGAGGGCCGTGGGTCGCAGCCACGGCGAGGGGTCGACAGGAGGGAAACGTATGTCGCGTGCGAAATTGCCGCCTCCGATGGACGGCGGTCGAGGTCGTGCTCCGCGGTTCAGGTCGCTCGTCCTTGCCTTGATGGTCGCCGCGTCGGCTGTTGGGGTTGCCGCGTGTGGCTCGTCCGATTCGACCAGTTCGGAGGACTCAGCGAGCAAGGCGGCGTCGGTCGACGGCAAGGACGTCGCAGTCGTGAGCGTCGCCGACAGCAACCCGTGGGCGGCGGTCTTCAACCGGGTCGTCAAGGAACGGCTCACGGCCGAGGGCGCGAACGTCACGGTCACGGGCGACACGGACCCCGCGGGCCAGGTCCAGCTGCTCAATCAGGCGGTGAGCGAGAACCCCGACCTGATCATCCTCGAGGCCCTCGACAGCAAGGCGGTCGCGCCCGCGATCGCCAAGGCCAAGGCGCAGAAGATCGCGGTGCTGAACGCCGACGGCAAGGCCGACCCCTCGGTCTCGAAGGGACTGAACCAGGTCCTCTCGGACAACGTCGCCCTGGGCGAGTTCGCGGCGCAGAACCTCGTCGAAGGCCTCCAGAAGCAGGGCAAGAAGTCCGGCAAGATCGGAGCGATCACCGGGACGGCCGCGATGCTCCTCACCCAGGAGCGCATGCAGGGGTTCAAGAAGGTGCTCGCCGAGAACCCGGGCTACGAGCTCGTCTTCGAGGAGGACGGCAACTGGGATCCCGTGAAGTCCGGTGAGATCGCGAAGCGGATGTTCGCCAAGTACGGCAAGGATGGTCTGGACGCCGCGTACGGCATGGCGGACTACATGGCGGTGCCGATCATCACCGCGGCGAAGCAGGCCGGCATCCCGGTTGGGCTCGAGAAGGACGGCCTGATCGTCTCCGGCGGCAACTGCTTCAAGATCGGGATCGAAGCGATCCGCGCCGGCGAGATGTACGGGACGGCCACCGAGGATCCCGGCACGCTGGCGGAGCACGTTTCCGCCTACGCGAGCAAGCTGCTCAAGGGAGAGGACGTTCCGCTCACCCAGACGGTGGAGGAGGCGCGGGTCTCCCCAGAGACGCTCGAGAAGTACACGGCGCAATGCACGAAGGCGTAGTGCGCGGCTCGTGACGACTCCTCCCGAGGCCGAAGGGACGCCGCCGCCCGATCTAGGCGGCGGCAACCTCGCCTTCTCGCTGGTGGCGGCGTCCGAGAGATGGCCCGAGCGGGTGGCCATCACGCACGAGGACGCCGCGGTCACCTTCGCCCACGTCGAGCTGCGCAGCGCGTGCGCGGCGACGATGCTGAAGGAGCGCGGGATCGGCCGGGGCGACCGGGTGGCGCTGCAGTTCCCGAACGTGCCCGCGTTCGTGCATCTGTACTTCGGCGTGCTCCGGCTGGGGGCGGTGGTCGTCCCCATCAACCCCTTGCTGAAAGCGGGGGAGACCGCGTACAGCCTCGAAGACTCACGGGCTCGGATTCTGCTCGCCTGGCATCAGGCCGAGAGCCCTCGGGAGCAGATGCAAGACGCGGCCGTCGAGGTCGTTGCGGTCGGCGAACCGGGGGGCGTCGAGCTGCTGGACGGCTTCGAGCCGGATCGCACCGTGGTCGAGGTCGATCCCGAGGAGACGGCGGTGATCCTCTACACGTCTGGCACCACCGGGCGACCGAAGGGGGCGGAGCTGACGCATCGGAACCTGGGTCTCAACACCCGTGAGGTGATCAGGACCTTTTCGATCTCCGAGGCCGACGTCTTCCTCGGCGCGCTCCCGCTCTACCACTCCTTCGGCCAAACCTGCACGCTCAACGCGGCGATCGCGGTGGGCGCTCGGTTGGCGCTCCTGACCCGGTTCGACGAACACGGGGCGCTCGACCTGGTCGATCGCCACGGTGTCACGGTGCTGATGGGGGTGCCGACGATGTTTGCGGCGCTGACGTCGGTCGCCGAGGACCGATCCCGCTTCGAGACGCTGCGCATATGCGCCTCGGGCGGGGCGCCGCTGCCGCGCGAGCAGATGGAGGAGTTCCAGCGCAAGACCGGCGCGGTGGTGCTCGAGACGTACGGACTGTCGGAGACCTCTCCCGCCGCGACGCTCAATCGACCGGGCGACGGCCACCGGGTCGGATCCGTGGGCAGGCCGATCGCGGGGGTCGAGGTGCGGATCGTCGGCGAGGACGGCGAGGAGCTCGCGGTCGGAGAGGTCGGGCAGATCA
Source organism: uncultured Solirubrobacteraceae bacterium (assembly GCA_963792385.1). Taxonomy (GTDB): domain Bacteria; phylum Actinomycetota; class Thermoleophilia; order Solirubrobacterales; family Solirubrobacteraceae; genus DASSUW01. The sequence continues at coordinate 838,445 of CAWBVZ010000012.1, forward strand.
CCATTCGCGGTCACAACGTCATGAAGGGCTACTGGCGACGCGAGGAGGCCACTGAGGAGGCGATCACCGAGGACGGCTGGTTCCTCACGGGCGACCTCGGCCGTGTGGACGAGGACGGGTTCGTCTACGTCGTCGGGCGGCTGAAGGACATGATCATCCGCGGCGGGCTCAACGTGTACCCGCGCGAGGTCGAGGAGGTGCTCCACCAGCATCCGGCGATCGCCGAAGCCGCCGTCGTCGGATTCCCTGACGCACGGCTCGGCGAGGAGATCGCGGCAGCGGTCGTGCTCAGGCCCGGCACGGAGGTGGAGCTCTCGGAGCTGCGCGAATGGATCAAGGAGCGCGTCGCGGCGTACAAGTACCCGCGCCGGATCTGGCGCGTCGACGCGCTCCCGAAAGGCCCGACGGGCAAGATCCTCAAGCGGGCGATCACCGTCCCCGAGGCGCCGGCGTGAGCGGCGATGCCGTGGTCCCGAGACTTTCCGTCGCAGGCCTCGCGCACAGCTTCGGCCCGGTCAAGGCCGTCCGCGGCGTGTCGATGGACATCGCGCCCGGCGAGATCCATGGTCTCTGCGGGCACAACGGCGCCGGGAAGAGCACGCTGATCAAGATGCTGGCCGGGATCGTCGCCCCCGATCGGGGCGAGATCCGCGTCGATGGCCGCCTCCTTGAGTTCGGGAGCCCCCGAGACGCTCAGCAGGCGGGCATCGCGTGCGTCGACCAGGAGCTGAGCCTCGTCCCTTCGTTGACGATCTCCGAGAACATCGTCCTCGGGCGCGTGGGATCGGGGTTCGTGCGCCATCCGCGCCGGGACAGCCGCGAGACGCGGGAGCTCCTGGGCAAGGTCGGCCTTGGCGAGCTCGATCCCGGCCGCAAGGTCGATGGTCTCGGCATCGGCCAGCGCCAGCTCGTGGAGGTCGCTCGGGCGCTGGGGAGAGACGCCGGCATCCTCATCCTCGACGAGCCGACCGCGACCCTGAACGACGTCGAGATCGAGCAGGTCTTCGTTGCCGTGCGGCGCGTCGCGGCTCACGGGTGCGCCGTGATGTTCGTGTCGCATCGCCTCGGCGAGGTGCTCCAGCTCTGCGACCGCGTGACGGTCATGCGGGACGGAGAGCGGGTGCTCGAGGCCGACGTGCCGGAGCTCAGCGCGGATCGCCTCGTCGAAGCGATCCTGGGCGAGAAGCTGCGCCCCGCGACGCGTCGCCGGCTGGATCCGCGCGAGGAGGCGACGACGTTCGAGCTCGAGGGCCTGAGGATCCCAGGGCGGCTGGAGGAGCTGACCGCCGAGTTCAGGGGAGGCCGGATCTACGGCCTCGCCGGGCAGGTGGGAGCCGGGGCCTCGGACGCCCTGCGCGCGCTCGCGGGCCTCGTGCCGGCGGCAACCGGGCGGGTCCGGCTCGACCAGCGGAGGCTCCCGCTGGGGAACCCGCCGGCCGTCAGCAACTGCGGGGTCGGTTTCATCCCGGGAGATCGCAAGGCGGAAGGGCTGTTCCTCACCCGGAGCATCTCCGAGAACCTCACCGTCACCCAGCTCGGCAAGGTCGCCCGCGCCGGGCACATCAGCACCCGGATCGAGCGCCGGCGCGCGCGCGAGCTGGCGGAATCAGCCGGTGTGCCCGCGGACCGGTTGGCCGAGCCGGTCGGCGTGCTCTCCGGGGGGAACCAGCAGAAGGTCCTGATGGCCCGCCACCTGCTGGATCCCGGCGTATCGGTCTTGCTCGTCGACGAGCCCACGCGCGGTGTCGACGTCGGCGGCCGGGCCGCGATCCACAGGCTGCTGCGCGAAGCCGCGGAGCAGGGTCAGGTGGTCATCTTCGCCTCCAGCGAGCTGGACGAGCTTCTCGAGCTCGCTGAGACGATCGTCACGATGCGCTCGGGCCGGGTGATCGCCACCTACACGGAGGGCGCGTCCCGGGAGGAGCTCCTCTCCGACCTGACCCACCGGACCCGGGTGCCGGCTTGAGGGTCGCACTGGAGCCAAACGAGGTGACGACGATCAGGAGCAAGGGGCTGTCCTCGCGGCCCGGCGTGGTTCCGATGCTCGCCTGCCTCGGCGCCCTCGCTCTCGCGATCCTGGCGCTGACCACTGACCGCTTCCTGACGGTGGACAACGTCAAGGCGATCCTCAGCTCGGCGTCGATCGTCGGCATCATGGCCCTAGGGCTCACCTTCGTGACGCTGGTCGGCGCGCTCGTCTCGCTCGCGGTCAGCGCGACTGCGGTGATGGGGGCGATGATCTTCCTCTACGCGCTCGATCTCGGTGTCGTCCCGGCGCTCGGGCTCGCGATGGCCGCCGGCGCCGTGGTCACGGCGTTGCAGGGAGCGATCATCGGCGGTTGGGGTGCGAATCCGGTGATCCTCACCATCGGCGCCGGGTTCCTCATCAGCGGAGTCACGACGAAGCTCAGCGACGGCGTCATCGTCCAGCCGGGGGGTGACGGCTACGGAGCCCTGAACTCGACCCCGTTGGGCGTGCCCGTCGGCGTCTACGCAATGATCGCGTTCGCGCTCGTGCTCCAGTACGTGCTGCGGCGGACGGTCTTCGGCCGGCAGGTGATCCTCATCGGCGAGAACCGCGATGCCGCGCGCGCGGCCGGGATCCGCATCGCAAGAGTCACGGCGGCGGCCTTCACGATCGCCGGCATCGCCTTCGCGCTGGGCGGGGCCTTCCTCGGCGCGTTCAACAGGGGCGCCTCGGCCCAGCTGGAAGGGACGCTGACGTTCGACGTCATCGCCGCCGTCCTCGTCGGGGGCACCCTGATCTCGGGCGGGCGGGGGTCCGCGCTGCGTACGCTGGCGGGCGCAGTCGCCATCGCCACCATCTCCGACGTACTTCTCCTGCGCGGGTTCGAGACCGGGGCGCAGATCCTGCTCAAGGGCGTGCTGGTGGTGGCGGTCGTGCTCGCAACCCACCTGGCCTCGGGTGGCGGAGAGGCGAGTCAGTGAGCGTTCGCGGGATTGGCCGGAAGTTCAGCGCCGAGGCCGTCGTGCCGGTCGTGTCCTTCGGCTTGGTGCTCGTCGCCTACGTCATGACGCCGGCCTACAACGGTCACGAGTTCAACAGCTTCGACGCGTTCAACACTCTTCAGGGGTTCGCCTCCCTCGGCCTTATCGCCCTGGCGCTGGGCCTGACGATCATCGCCGGCGAGTTCGACCTCTCGGTTCTCGGCATGCAGGCCCTCGGAGGCGTGCTGGCGGTGAAGGCCGGAGCCAGCCATGGCCTTCTCGGCGTCCTGGTCGCCGTCGCCGGCTGCGGCTTTCTCGGCGCGATGCAGGGGGCCGTGATCGCGCGCTTCCGGATCCACTCGATGGCGATAACCCTGGGGACCTACATCGCGTTGCTCGGCCTCGCCAACGTCGTCGCCGGCGACAGGACCCTGACGTACGTCAACACGGACGTCTCGATCTGGGTGAACCAGACGATCCTGGCCTGGTTCTCGCCGCGGAGCCTGGGGGCGCTCGCCGCCTTCGCCGTCGCCCTCGTCCTGATGACGAGAACTCGGCTCGGGCCGGAGCTCAAGGCGCTCGGAGGCGAACGTCGCGCCAGCCGGGTCGTCGGCGTGGCCGTCGGACGTCACCTGACGGTGCTCTTCGCCGTCTCGGGAGCGCTGTGCGGCTTCGCCGGCGCGCTGCTCGCCTACTCGAACGCCAGTGCGCAGCTCAATCCCGGTCTGCAGCCGCTCGTCCTCGCAGCGTGCGGAGCCGTGCTTGGTGGCATCTCGCTGCGGGGCGGCAGGGGCAGCCTCTGGGGCCTCATGCTCGGCGCGCTGGCGGTGGCGCTCCTGGCGCAGGTGTTCGCGATCACCAAGCTGCCCGGATCGAGCACGCAGATCGTGCTCGGAGTCCTGCTGTTGATCGTGGTCGTCGTCGACGCCCCGGAGCTGCGATCGGCCGTGGCGCGCCTCAAGGCCCGCCGGGACTCTTCCCGCGGAGCTCCGTCAACTCTCAAGTCAAGCCATGTCGCAGGGAGACAATCGTGAGCGTGATCTCGGAATCGAAGCGATCGGAAGTCGTGATCGATGGGCTGCACTTCCCGGAGTCCCTGCGCTGGCGCGAGGGGCTCCTGTACTTCTGCGACATGTACGGGGACAACGTCCAGAGCTTCGACCCGGCCACTGGCGAGCGGAAGGTCGTCGCCGAGCTCTTTCACCCCGGCGGCATCGGCTGGCTGCCGGGAGGCCAGATGCTGGCGGTCGCGAGCGAGGACCGTCGGATCCTCGAGGTCGGCGCCATGGGGAACGCGCCTTACGCGGATCTCTCAGAGGTCGCTCCCGGCTGGACGAACGATCTGCTCGTCGATCGCCAGGGGAGGGCGTATGTCGGGAACTTCGGCTATGACCTGTTCTCCGAGGAGCCGCGACCGACCCAGCTCATCCTCGTCGAGGCCGATCGGACGGTCACGGTGGAGCCGGGGGAGCTGCTGTTCCCGAACGGGATGGCCCGGAGGTCCGACGGCGCGCTGGTCGTGGCGGAGACGTTCGGCCACCGCCTTGCCGTGTTCTCCGTTACACCCGACGGACACCTGGCGCCGGCCGGCACCGTAGCGCTCGAGGAGGAGCTCACGCCCGACGGGATCTGCGTCGACGAGGAGGACGCGGTCTGGTTCGCCTCGGTGTTCACCCAGGAGGTCGTACGCGTAGACGCCCGCGGTGAGCTCGAGCGTCACGGGCTCGCGCAGAATGCGTACGCCTGCGTGCTCGGAGGCGAGGATCGACGCACGCTGTACATCGCCACCGCGCCCGACCACGAGCCCGCGAATCGCAGGGCACGAGTCGAGGGCCGGATCGAAGCGATACGCGTCGAGGTCCCGGGTGTCGGCGTCGACGGGCTCGGGGGATAGATGGCGTCCATGCGATTCGACTTCACGGACTCCACGGTGATCGTGACCGGGGCCGCGCGAGGGATCGGCCTGGAGTTCTCGCGGTTCTTCTCCGAGTCCGGAGCGGACGTCTGGATGGTCGACGTCGACCGCGACCTGACCGAGGAGTCGGCCGCCGCCGTTGGCGCCGTCGCAGCTCCGGGAGACGTGACCAGCGGCGAAGACGTCGCGCGGATCGTCGCCGACGCCGCCCAGCGCACGGGCCGGGTCGACGTGCTTGTCAACAACGCGGGCGTGCTCCGGGACAAGATGCTCTGGAAGCTCTCAGACGAGGAGTGGGATGCCGTCCTCGACGTCAGCCTCGGAGGGACCTTCCAGCTCACGCGCGCATGCGTTCCCCACTTCCGCACCCAGAAGCGCGGACGGGTGATCAACATCAGCTCCTACACCGGGCTGCACGGGAACATCGGGCAGTCCGCCTACGCCGCCGCGAAGGCCGGAGTGATCGGGTTCACGAAGTCCGCCGCCAAGGAGCTCGCGCACTTCGGCGTCACGGTCAACGCGATCGTCCCCAATGCGCGGACCCGCATGGTCGAATCGATCCCCGAGCCGGAACGACTGCAGCTTCAGCGCCTGATCCCCTTGGGACGCTTCGGCGAGCCTCACGAGATGGCCGCCGCTGCCGCGTTCCTGGCCTCCGACGAGGCTGCCTACATCACGGGGATCGTCCTTCCCGTCGACGGTGGCTTGTCGATGTAGCGCCTCGTTCCCACAGCTCGACGGTTGCCACGAGCGATTCGCATGCGGGAGCCGCGCTGGGTGACTCGACGTCGATCTCCTCGAGTGCGAACGGTCATGGTGGGCTGATAGCACTGCCGCGGTAGCGGTCGGCATGGAGTCCGTCGTGGTGGGCGTCGTAGGCGTGGATCCAGGCCAGCTCCGTGTAGAGCTCTCTGAAGAGGTCGTCGCGGGGGGCGATCTCAGGGCCGTCCGGCAGGTGCATCAGGTCCGCGGCGCGGCGTGACCAGCGCTGCACCCTGCTCGTGCGTTTGCGCCGGCGCTCCTCGTAGTCGCGCAGCGCCGAGGCGAGGTCGGCGGCGTCGGTCAGGCAGTCGGCGAGGGCGATCGCGTCCTCGATCGTCTGGTTGGCGCCCTGCCCTTGGTGCGGGACCATGGCGTGTGCCGCGTCGCCCATGAGGACCACGCGCGCTGTGTGCCAGCGCTCGAGCGGCGCGAGGTCGAACAGCGCCCAGCGTGCTCCGACGTTCGTCGCGCCGACCATCTCGGTCACGGCGGGGTGCCAGCCTTCGTAGGCCTGGACCGCGTCGTTGACCTCGCACGCCTCCATCCACGTGTCGGCGGTCCATTCCGGGACACGGACGACGGCCAGGAAGTTGACCGTCCGGCCACCGTCGATCGCGTAGTGCAAGAGATGGCGCCGCGGGCCTGCCCAGAACTGAAGTGGCGTCGGATCGGGGAGCGAGGGCATGGCTTCGACCGGCACGAGTCCGCGGTAGCCGACCGTTCCGGAGAACCTCCCGCGGACCTTGCCGACCACGTGCGGGCGGATCACCGAGTGGACGCCGTCGGCGCCGACGACGAGGTCGGCGGTTACAGTCGACCCGTTGGCGAACCGGAGCTCCGCTCCGGAGCCGCGCTCGTCGACGCCCACGCATCGGCGGCCGAGGTTGACCCGCTCGTTGGCCAGCCGCTCGCCGAGTGCCTGCAGCAGCGCGACGCGATGCACGCCGTAGTAGGGCGCCCCGAACGCCGCTTCATACGTCGCCGCGCGTCCGATCGGGTGGTCGGCGATGATCTCGCCGCTGTCCCAGCGCCGGATCACCAGCGCGGACGGGACGACCGAGACGGCTTCGACCTGCTCGCCGAGCCCGAGCCGCCGCAGCTCGCGCGTGCCGTTTGCCGACAGCGCGACCGCGGCGCCGATCTCGCGCAGCTCCTCAGCCTGCTCGTAGACCTCGAAGCTGATCCCGCGCTCGCGCAGGGCGAGCGCGAGGACCAGCCCACCGATCCCGCCCCCGACGATGGCGACCTTCGGCGCGGCCATCGTCCTACGCTATCGCCGCCATCGCTCGCGCGCGCGAGCGCGGGTGCAGCTCGCTGGGTGACGAGCGGCCTCGTCGAGCGCGACCGACAGGCACGTGCGCGTAACCGACGGTCGCCGCCGAGATCTCGCCCGCCCCGCTCACGGGCGCGCGCAGCGTAGCTTCACGGCGGAGGTGCCTTCCCAGCCAGTCTCGACGCCGAGGTCGACGGAGCGGACCGTAGGTTGCGGGACGCCGCATTCCAGCGTGCCGGCCGCGTGGGCCGTGCCGCCGAGGGCGACGAAGACGGCGAGGCAGGTGACGAGATGGGCGTAGCGGGGCATGCGGGTCCTTCCGGGAGGGGTGCGGTCACTGGTGATGACCTCGGTCGCGGCGCGCAGGTTGGCCGGTTGGCAGATCGCACGGCTCGACCGCGACGGACTCACGAACTCGGGGATCGGTGGCCAGTTGTTCCGCAGCCCGCGCGCTCAGCTACCGGCTGCGATCGGTGCGACGCCGGCGATCGCCGCGACCACGCCGGCGCTTTGGTGGTGCTCAGCCGCTCGCCAAGAGAGACGCTTGCGGCATCGCGATGCGGATCTCGGGTTACGCTCCTGTGACAATGACGCTGCGCGTTCGGCTGCTGGGCAGCCTGCAAGTGGAGCGCGACGTGGAGGCGGTAGAGGTGCCTGTGGGGCGGCCGGCGCGGCTGGTTCTCGGCTGGCTGGCAGCCTTTCCAGGCAAGCATGCGCGTGCCGAGGTTGCCGCGCGGTTGTGGCCGGACGTGCTCGATTCGAGCGCTCGCGCGAGCCTCCGCAACGCGTTGAGCGAGGTCCGCGCGGCTCTCGGGCCGGCGGCCGTTCACGTGCAGGCGAGCCGCGAGACGGTCGAGCTCGGCGGCGAGGGCGTGTGGGTCGACCTACGAGTGTTCGCGCAACAGGTCGCATCCGGGCGACTGGAAGACGCGCTGGCGCTCTGCGGCGGAGAGGTGCTCGAAGGGCTTGACGCGGAGTGGGTGCTCGAGCTGCGCTCCCGGCATGCGGCCGCGCGCGCCGGCGCCACGGTCGAGCTGGTTCGCGCGGCGCAGGACGCGGGCGAATCACGCGCCGCGCTGCTCTGGGCGCGCCGCTTGGCGGCGTGGGAGCCGCTGGACGAAACGGCTGAGCGAGAGTTGATGCTCGCGCTTGATGCGGCTGGAGATCGTGCGGGCGCGCTGCGCTCGTATGCCGACTTCTCGCGGCGGCTGGTGGGGGAGCTTGGGGTCGCGCCGTCGCCGCCGACCCGCGAGCTGGCGTCGCACCTGCGGCGGGAGGGCTCGGCGGATGACGCTGATCCGCGGATCGTGCCGTTCCCGGAGCGCTTGGAGGTCGCTCGCGGTGGCGCCTTCGCGGGCCGCCAGGCGGCGACCGCCCGCCTGCATGAGGCGCTCGCGCGCGTCCGCGCCGGCGAGCGCTGCGTCGCACTTGTCACGGGCGAGCCCGGAATCGGCAAGACACGGCTGCTGGCCGAGTTCGCCCGCACGGTCCACGACGACGGCGGGCTCGTGCTGTACGGGCGCTGCGAGGAAGGGCCTACCGTCCCATACCAACCCTTCGTTGAGGCGCTTGAGCCACTCGCCGGCTCGGACAGCCCCGTAGTCGGACCTACGTCGACCGGAGGTGGCCGTCCCGGCGCGCCGGCCGCCGACCCGGAGGGAGATCGCGCGCGGATGTTCGACGCGGTGGCTGAATCGCTCGAGCGGATCGCGCGGCTGCGGCCAGTGGTGCTGGTGCTCGACGATCTCCACTGGGCAGACCGGGCGACGCTGTTGCTGCTGCGTCGCCTGGCGACCCGTCCGCATCGCGCTTCCCTGCTCCTGCTCTGCAGCGCGCGCGACACAGAGCTCCCACGGGGGCACCCGCTTGCCGCCGCACTCGCGGAGATCCGGCGCGATCGTGCGGTCTTGCGGCTGGCGTTGCAGGGCTTGGACGACGCGGCCGTCGCCACGCTCGTGGAGGGGCTGACGGGTATGCGGCCGGATCGCGCCGCCGCCCGCGGCCTCAGCGAGCGCACCGCCGGGAATCCGTTTTTCGTGCGCGAGTTGACGCAGCACGCGACAGAGGCGGCGGAGAGTATCCGAGTGCCGCAGGGGGTGCTCGACATCGTCGCCGCCCGCGTCGGCCGCCTCCGGGATCAGACGCAGCGCCTGCTCGAGCTTGCGGCCGTTGCCGGGTCGGAGTTCGATGCCGAGCTGCTGCGGGCCGGCGTCGGTGAGCGGGAGGAGGCGGTACTGGACGCGATCGACGAGGCCTTGCGCGCGGGCATTCTCAGGGAGCTTCCGGACGGCCGGCAGTTGGCGTTCGTGCACGCGCTCGTTCGGGAGGCGCTCATCGGGACCCTCTCGTCTGCACGGCTGGCCTACGCCCATCGCTGCATCGCGGCCGCACTGACCGAACGCGCCCAGCGTACGCCCGAGCGCTGGCTGGCGGCACTCGCCCACCATGCGCTCGCCGGCGCCTCCGACGACGCCGAGCCTGCGCTCGCCTACGCTCTCGACGCCGCTCGGGACGCAGTCGAGCGGCTGGCCTGGGAGGACGCGATCGATCTGCTCGCCCGCGCCGAAGCGCTCGCCTTGAGGACGACGGCGCCGCCCGAGCGGCTCGCCGAGGTGCTCGTCGCGCTCGGCGAGGCGCGGCTGCGCGCCGGCGAGGGTGATGCCGGACGTGCTGCCTTCGAGGAGGCGGCCCGACTCGCCCGCGTTTGCGCGCGCGACGACATGCTCGCGCGAGCGGCGCTCGGCGTCGCCGGCCTGACGGTGACGATCGTTGCGGTCGACGAGTCCCTGGTCGCGCTCCTCGAGGAGGCGCTTGACCGCCTCGACCCGCAGTCGGGGGCGTTGCGGGTCCGGCTGCTCTCCCGGCTTGCGATCGCGCTCGCCTACGCACCCGACGAGAGGCGCCGACACGCCCTGGCCGAGGAGGCGGTCTCGAGGGCACGCGCGCTCGCCGATCCGGCCGCGCTCGCGGTCGCGCTCACTGCTGCGCATGTCGTGTACTGGGCGCCCGAGCATCTGGGCGCCCGCCTGATTGCCGCCGATGAGCTCGTGACGCTCGGCGAGCGCAGCGATGACCTGGAGATCGAGTTGCACGGACGGCACTGGCGGGTGGCCGACCTGCTCGAGCGCGGCGACGTGGCTGCGGCCGAAGAGGAGGTCGCGCGCTACGAGCGCGTGGCCTCCGCGGCGCGGCTACCGGCGTTCTCCTGGTACGTGCCCGCCTGGCGGGCGGCGCTCGCAGGCTACCGGGGCGATCTTCCCTCGGCGAGACGGCTCGCCGACGAGGCGTACGCACAGGGAACACACGCGCGCGACGCCAACGCGGATCTCGTACTGAGCGCGAACCAGTACACGCTGCATCTCGTTGCGGAGGCCTGGGACGAGTTCGACCTTTCCCACCTCCGTGCCCAGGTCGACTCGCCGGCGGGCCGGTCGTACCGCGCTCACCTCGCCAACTGCCTGGCAGAGCTTGGCGACGACGACGCGGCGCGCGCACTGCTGGAGGAGGCGGCGGACGAGGGCTTCGACCGCATGCCGCGGGACGCGAACCTAGTGATCGGCCTCGCGCAACTCGCCGACGTGTGCGCCGCGCTCGGCGATGGCGAGCGCGCGGCCGCGGTGGTCCCGCTCTTGGAGCCGTTCGCCGACCGGATGGTGTCGGTTGTACGCGCGACCGGCCTCGCCGGCTCCGCCGCGCGCCCGCTGGGCCGCGCGCTCGCAACGGCGGGCCGGTGGAGCGAGGCGATCGCCGCCCTCGAGGAGGCGATCGCCGCGGACCGCTCGCGGGGCGGCATCCCGTTCGCGGCCCGCGCCCAGCGCGACCTCGCCGAGGTCTTGCTCGCCCGCGGCGCCCCCGGCGACGGCGCAAGAGCGGGCGGACTGCTCGATGAGGCGGCCGCTACGGCCGCGCCTCCAGCACGAGGTTGAAGGGCGTCTCGGCGGCCCGGCGAATCGAGCTGAAGCCCGCCTGCCCGAGGACCGTCCGCAAAGCGGCCTCGCCCGCCTGGGCGCCGAGCGCCGGCGTCTGCCCGTCCGAGTCGGCGATGGCATGCGGAACGCAGATCAGCGCCGAGCCCGCGTAGAACATCCGGCCGACCGGGTTGAGGTTGTCCTCGGGGCGGTCGCCTGCCTGCGGCTCCACGAGCATCAGCGTCCCATCGGGCGCCATCGTCTCGCGAAGGCGTCGCGCCGCCCCGGCCGGATCGCCGAGGTCGTGGAAGGCGTCGAACAAGCAGACGAGGTCGTACCCCTCGACCGGCAGTGCATCGGCGCCCGCGATCTCGAAGCGCACCCGCTCGGCGACCCCGGCCTCCTCCGCCGCCTCGCGTGCGCGCTCGATCCCAACCGGGTGCGAGTCGAAGCCCGCGAACGACGAGCCGGGGAAGGCCTCGGCCATGATGATCGTCGAGGCGCCGTGGCCGCAGCCGACGTCCGCTACGCGCGCCCCTGCCTCTAGCTTCTCTACCACGCCATCGAGCGCGGGAAGCCAGCTCGGCACCAGGTGCTGCCTGTACCCGGCACGGAAGAATGCCTCCGTTCCGGCGAACAGGCGGTGATCGTGCTCGCCCCAGGGCAGGCCGGCGCCGCTCCGGAATGCGTCGGCCAAGCGATCCTCATCCGCGAAGAACGACGCGAGGATGTCGTACGCGCCCAGCAGGTAGAACTCGCTCTCTTCGTCGGCGAGTGCGATCGCCTGCTCCGGCGGGATGGTGTATCGCCCGGTCGCGTCGTCGTAGCTCACGTAACCGCCGGCGGCCTGATTGCCGAGCCACTCGCGCACCATCCGGGGCTCGGTCCCGGTTCGCTCGGCTAGCTGAGTCGGCGTGGCGGGACCGCCCTCCGCGAGGGCGCGATAGAGACCGAGCCGCGCGCCGAGCCGAACGAGCGGCGCGCTGAACGCGGCCGCCAGGTCGACCACGGCCTGCCCCATGAACGCCTCGAGCCGAGGCCCGTCGATTGCTGTCGCTGCCATTGGGACCCTCCTGAACGTGGGATGACGGCTCGATCGTCCCGGCCATCCGCAATCCCACCGCAAGCCCAGCGCAAGCGAGTCACGATCAGGGCGCTTGACATCGGCGCGTTGATTTGGTCGACTGTCTCAGTCAAATGTCTAAGTCTTATGTCTAAGGTCGAAGTTCGCCCCGGCTACGAGACCGAGCAGGCGCTCCTCGACGCCGCCGAGCGGCTCCTCGTCGAGGTCGGCGCATCCGGGATCACGACACGGCGGGTCGCGGAGCAGGCCGGGGCTAACCACGGTCTCGTTCACTACTACTTCGGGTCGGTGGAGCAACTGCTCGTGCGCGTGCTCGAGCGCTTCACCGAGCGGCTGATCGAGCGGCAACGGCAGATGTACGCGACGGACGCGCCGTTTCTCGACAAATGGCGGACGGCGATGGCCTATCTCGAGGAGGATCTGCCGTACCAGAAGATCTGGTTCGAGCTGCAGGCGCTGGCCTGGAACCGTCCCGAGCTTCAGGAGCGGCTCGCGCGGGTGCACGCCGAGTGGCGCGCCGTGCTCACCGAGGCCTTCGCTCCCGTACGCGAAGAAGTCGGGCTCGAGCTACCGCTCGAGGCGCTCGTCTCGCTTGTTTATGCGTTCAACGAGGGGATCATGCTCGAGCGGCTCTCGGGGATCGACAGGGGGCACCGAGAGCTACTCGACTGGATCGACGGCTGGCTCGAGACGAGGACGCCATGACGGTCCCGGACCAGGAGGGTTACGTCGAGCGCGACGACCGCGTCCACCTCTTCCCGCGCCGCCCAACAGCCGGTTCTTGAAAGGAGCTCCCATGCAGCCACAAGAGGACAAGCCAGCTTCCTTCCACAGCACGCCGCAGGAGGCCCTGCAGGCACCGCCGGAGGAGTTGCTCTACCTCGCCTGCCTACACACGGGCACCGGGGTCGAGGCGCCCGACTTCCTCGCCGTGATCGACGCCGAGGAGGGCCGGGTCGTCCACGAGACGCCGATGCCGAACGTCGGCGACGAGCTCCATCACTTCGGCTGGAACCGCTGCAGCTCGGCGTGTCATGGGCCGGATCGCTCGCACCTGATCGTGCCGGGATTTCGCTCGTCACGGATCCACGTGCTCAACGTCGCCGACGACCCTCGGCGACCTCGCATCGAGAAGGTCATCGAGCCACAGGAGCTGGTCGAGAAGACGGGCTACACCCGGCCCCACACCGTCCACTGCATGCCAGGCGACAACGTCGTGCTGAGCATGCTGGGCGACCGCGATGGCGGCGGCGCTGGCGGGTTCGCGGTGCTCGACGCCCGGACCTTCGAGGTCAAGGGCCGCTGGGAGGACGGCGGTGAGCGGCCGCCCTTCAACTACGACTTCTGGTACCAGCCGCGCAAGAACGCGCTGATCTCGACCGAGTTCGGGGAGCCCAACGCGTACGAGAAGGGCTTCGACATCGAGGACGTCGGGGCCGGGCGCTACGGGCAGCGGCTGCACTTCTGGGACCTCGCAGAGCGGCGGCTCGAGCAGACGATCGACCTGGGCGAGAAGGGGCTGGTCCCGCTCGAAGTGCGCTGGCTACACGACCCCGAAGCCGACAGCGGCTTCGTCGGCGCGACCCTCTCGAGCAACATCTTCCGCTTCCACCGCTCGAACGGCAGCTTCCGGGCCGAGCCCGTGATCGAGGTCGACAACGAGGCGCTCGACGGCTGGCCGCTGCCCGGCGGGGTGCCCGGCCTGATCACCGACGTGGTCCTCTCGATGGACGACCGCTTCCTGTACTTCTCGAATTGGCTCCACGGCGACCTCCGGCAATACGACGTCTCGGATCCCACCAACCCCCGGCTGACCGGCCGGCTCTGGCTCGGCGGGCTGCTCGGCAAGCCGAGCGACAGCGGCCGCGAGTTGACCGGCGGACCGCAGATGATCCAGCTGTCCCTGGACGGGCGACGGCTCTACGTCACCAACTCGCTCTACTCGACCTGGGACAACCAGTTCTACCCCGGCCTTCGCTCATGGGTGATGCGTGTGAACTGCCCGCCCGAGGGCGGGATGCAGATCGACCAGGACTTCTTCGTCGACCTGCACGACCGCCCCGACGGCCACGCGCGCGCGCACGAGGTACGCCTCCAGGGCGGCGACTGCACGACGGAGATCTTCCAGTGATCGGCGTGCCCTTCGCGCACGTCGGCGGCCTCCCAATCGAGGAAGCGCTCGGATCCCTGAGTCCCGCACTACTCGTGGGACTTGGGGCGGCGTGGGCGAAGGTTCGCGCCCGCCTCCGCCGGTCGCGCTCTCGCGCCAGCGCGCAGCCGGCAGGAAGCCGACAGGCGTGGGGGGCCGGAGGATGACTTTGAGGCGGATGAAGATCTCGTCCGGCGCTCCTTGGGAATCGACATTCGGGTACTCACGGGCGGTTCGGGTAGGCAATCAAGTCTTCGTGGGAGGGACTGTCGGCAGGAACCCAGACGGCTCCGCGTCCACAGGCCCCTATGCCCAGGCCCGGCGGGCCTTGGAGATCATCGGAACCGCGCTGATCGAGGCTGGCGGCAGTCTCGATGACATCGTCCGTACCCGCATCTTTGTCACCGACTTCGGGGACTTTGACGAGATCTCCCGTGCCCACGGGGAGGTCTTCGGGGAGATCCGTCCTGCCACCAGCATGGTGCAGACCTCGGCACTGATCGAGCCCGCGTACGTGCTGGAGATCGAGGCAGACGCAGTGATCGGCTGAGCGCTAGCCCGCCAACTCGCACAGAGGCGGCCTCGCGCGAACGTCGGCGACAGACGCTCGGTTAGAAGCGAACATGAGCCGCTGCTTGGTTTGGACACTCGCCCGCGACTTGGGTGTACGTTGCGGCGGTGGAGGTCGTCAGGGCGAACGGACTCGAGATCGTCTACGAGCGCGTCGGGGAGGGGCCGCCGCTGGTGTTCGTGCACGGCGCTGCCTCGGATGCCCGCGTGTGGCGGCCGCAGGTCGCGGCCTTGGCCGACGAGTTCACCGTCGTCGCCTGGGACGAGCCGGGGGCCGGCCGCTCCTCGGACGTACCCGCGGATTTCGGCCTTGCGGACTACGCGAACTGCCTCGCGGCGCTGATCGACGCGCTTGCGCTTGGCCCGGCGCACGTCAGCGGCATCTCATGGGGCGGCGCCGTCGTGCAGGAGCTGTACCGCCACCATCCCCAGCGCGTCGCGACCCTGATTCTTGTCGACACCTACGCCGGCTGGAAGGGGTCGCTGCCCGAGGAGGAGGTGCGGGCCCGGGTCGATGCCGCCTATCAGGCGCTGATGGCGTCCGCGGAGGAGTTCGATCCCACACGCGCCCTTCCAGGGTGGTTCGCCGGAGATCCGCCGGCCGAGTTCGTACCGCTCCTCGAAGATATGGCCGCCGCGGTTCGCCCCGAGAGCATGAGGACCGCGCTGGCCGTGATGGCCGAAACCGACCAGCGCGACCTGCTGCCGCGCATCACCGTCCCGACCCTGCTGATCTGGGGTGAGCTCGACGGGCGTTCGCCCCTTCAGCGTCGCACGCCAGTTCGAGCAGGCGATCCCGGACGCGAGGCTCGTCGTGATCCCCGGTGCCGGCCACGTGAGCAACCTCGAGCAACCCGAGCGGTTCAACGAGGCCGTGCGCGAGTTCTGCCGCGCCCACCACCCGGGTTAGCTTGGAGCCAGCGTCCCTCGCCCGGAGGTCAGGTCAGGTGATCGCTACGCGCTCGACGACGGGCCGTCAGCGTCCAGGCCGGTGAGCCGACGCATGACATAGGCGCGGCTTTGGCCCTATGCGAGCCGTCTGGCCGTCGGCGTGCACGGTCACCGGCCCGCATGCAGCGGACAAGGGAAGTTCGGTGACGAACAGCGCGAACGGCTCTTGGCCGTAGCTGCGCACGACTTCCGCCGATACGTCGAGCCGGGTGGCATCCGCTACGCCACCGTCGAACGTCGCCACCACGGATCGAGCGCCGCCCACGGTGCCCCACAGGACATAGCCGTAGCCGTCGACCCCTTGGCGCGGCTGTGCCGCTGCGCGGATGGCGAACGTGGACACGGGCGGATCGAGCTTGCAGATGCTGGGGATGAACGTGCCCTGGCCGTAGGCGGGGTTGATGCAGAGTTGGTCCGCGCCATCAATGCGGCTGAGGTTGGCGGAGAACTCGACGGGCTGCTCGCTTACCGGTAGCCGGGCACAGCCGAGCAGCGCCGATGGGCCGTCGCCAGGGACGAAGTAATGCGGCTCTGCGCCGACCTTGCACGGAATGAGCGTTGGCTGGGGGATCTGGAGCAGGGCTGGATGCGGCTGCTCGTTGGCGGCCTGCTGGTCGTGGCCGATCAGCGAGGAGCCGGCCAAGAGCCAGGCCGTCACCGCTGCTGCGGCAGCGCATGCTGCGACCGTGCCGCGGATGAGTCTGGACCGGCGCCGGCGGTGGACGCGGCGCCCGGCCGCCTCGCGGAGATCGACGCCGATCTGCTGCAGGAAGTCGGTCATCGCAGGTCTCCGAGCCGGTGCCTGAGAGTCGTCAGCCCGCGGGCCACGCGCTGGCGGATGGCGCCCTCTGACACGTCGGCGTCGTGACTCATGGTCCCGTAGTCCTGTTCCTCGACTACCCTCGCGACGATCGCAGCGCGCTGGTCGGCCGGGAGCTCGGTCAGAGCGCCTCGCAAGATCACGGCTGACACGTCAAGGCTGGCGAGTTGCTCGACGCGCTCGAGTGCCTCGTCGTCGATCGCGCGGCGCGGCATCCCGAGGCGCCGACGAGCACGCGACTCGACGTAGCCCGTGCGGTGGTAGTCGGCGAGCTTGTGCCGCGCAATTCCGTAGAGCCACGCGAGCGGGTCGGCCCGGCGCGCATCGAAGCGATCAATCCCATGTAGCGCTGCGGCGAACACCTCGGCGGTCAGGTCGGCACCCGCCTCGGGGTCGCGCGCGCGACGGACGAGAAAGGCCAGCAGTGCCGCCCCATGGCGCTCGTAGAACGCCCCGAACGCTTCGGGGCTGCGACGCGCCTCCTCGAGGAGCTGTGCGTCGGTCGGGGCGGCGCCGTTCATCCACCACCTACTTCGCGCTTCGCGCGGATTGTGTTACGAGAAGGGCCGCGGATCATCGTAAGGGAGCGTCGGTCACTCCACAGCCGCCACAAGCGAACATGACTGTTCGACGTTCCTGATCGATCGAAGAGCGAGAGCCTGCGACGCGGGGCTTGTGAGGACCGTTTGCGCCGTCAGAACGGGAGCGGCCGTGTCCCGGTTGACGCCCGCTCACCGGTACACTCACCGAGCCGACCCGGAGGCGGGAATAGGTGGGCGCCGGCGCCGTCTTTTGTCTCTATGCGAGTTCTCCTGACTACGCGTGGCAGCGCCGGCCACGTGCTCCCGCTGGCGCCCCTGGCGCACGCCTGCATCGAGGCCGGCCACGAGGTGCTGGTCGCGGCGCAGAGCCAGCACCGTGCCAATGTGGAGCGGGCAAGACTGCCGTTCGCGCCCGTGAGCGATCCGCCCAGTGAGGAGTGGATGCCGCTGATGGGCTCGTTCGCTGAGCTGGACTTCGACAGGGCCAACGCGCTGATGATTGGCGAGTTCTTCGGGGGCATCGACACACGCGCTGCGCTGCCCGCTCTGCTACGGATCGTCGAGACCTGGCAGCCCGACGTCGTGGTCCGAGAGAGCTGGGAGTTCGCGTCGACCATCGCCGCCGATCTGCTTGGGATCCCGCTCGCGCGCGTCGGGCTCGGGCTGGCGTCCGTCGAGGAGTTCTCCGTCCAGGTGGCCGCTGCGACCGTCGATGCGGCCCGCGTGCGCGCGGGGCTGCCCGCCGACCCGTCTGGCGAGCGGCTCACGGCGGCGCCGTACCTGACGCAGATGCCGGAGCTCGTCGAGGCCGCGGCCGCGCCGGGCCCGATCGTGCAGCGCTTCCGGACGACACTGCCGAGCGCGATCGCGCCGCTGCCCGACTGGTGGCCCGGCAACGACGATCCGCTCGTGTACGTGACGTTCGGCTCGGTCACCGCCGACGCGCACCTGCCGTACTTCCCCGCGCTCTACCGCGCCGCCCTGGACGCGCTGGCGTCGCTGCCCGCGCGCGTGCTCGTGACGATCGGCAACGGGAGCGACCCTGGGCTGCTCGGGCCGGTGCCGCGCAACTGCCACGTCGAGCGCTGGATCCCGCAGGACGCGGTCGTTCCTCGCGCGGCGGCGATCGTCTGTCACGGCGGCTACGGCTCAACGCTGGGTGCACTCGCGCACGGCGTGCCGCTCGTGGTCGTGCCGTTGTTCAGCATCGACCAGTGGGCTAACGCCGACGCCGTCGCCCGCGTGGGTGCGGGGGTGGCGCTCACCGGCGAGCGACGGACCCGCCGTGTGCTCGACCTGCCGGGTCCCGCCACGCTCGCCGAGCTCGCGCCGGCGGTCTCCCGCGTGCTCACGGATTCCGCGTACCGAAGCGCTGCAGCGCTCGTGGCTGACGCCGTCCGCGCGCTGCCGCCCGTCGACGCCGCGGTCGACCTGCTGGCGGCGGTCAGCCGCGGAGAAGCCGTGCCTCCGGGCGGGCAATCCGCGAGCGACTCGACCGCCTGACGGGCCGCCCCTGGGGCCGCGTGGCTGACCTCGTACACCGCATAGGAGGAACCGCCGCGCGTTCGCCGGGGGTGTCTGACGGATGTTGCCACGAGCGCTGCCACGGCCCGAGGCGCTGGGCATGGAGCGGCCCCTCACAACGCGAAAAGCCCTGATTTACAGGGCCTTCCGATGTCATATCCGTCCGTTGCGTGCCAGATCGTCCAGCTTCCACGAATCTGGACACACCGGACGTAATAGACGATCTGGATGTCGCCACGGACGTTGCCACGGCCACCCGGCTGCGGGCCGGGCGGTCGCAGGTTCAATCTGTGTGAGCGAAGCAGCGCCGGCTCCGAGGCCCCGCCACAGTCGGTCGCGGCGTAGGCTCGCGCCCGCACCCATGCAGCTGCGCAAGGCCACATACACCGTCCTGTCGCAGAGTGAGGGCGCGCTGCCGCCGGAGATCGGTGCCGCGCACGGGGGCGTCGCGATCGGCGAACGGGCGCTCGCGTTCCGGAGCGCTGCGCAGGCGGTGCGGTGCGCGGTGGCCGTCGAGGAGGCTGCGGAGACCGCGCTCGGGTTGCACGTCGGCGAGATCGGGCCTGGCGAGACGGTCGCGGCGCGGCCCGTCATGCTCGCCGCGCGGCTCGCGACGCTGGCGCGGGACGGTCAGGTGCTCGCATCGACGCTCGTGCGGGAGCTCGCCGCAGAGGACACCGACCTGCGCTTCGGCGAAGCGCGCGAGGTGAGCCTCCCCGGGCTGGCCGGGCGGCTCATGGTGCACGAGGTCCATTGGAGCGCGCCGCGCCGGCGCCCGCTGCGGGTCGTCATCGCCGACGACGCCGCGCTCGTCCGCGACGGCGTCGCCGCGCTGCTGCGCGACCACGGCATCGAGGTGGCGGCGACGGCGAGCGATGCGGCTGAGCTGCACGAGGCCGTCGCGCGCCACCTGCCCGACGTCGCGCTGGTCGACATCCGGATGCCGCCGACGTTCACGGACGAGGGGCTCGTCGCCGCCGAGCGGATCCGCGCAGGCTTCCCGGACGTCGGCGTACTCGTGCTCTCCCAGCACCTCGACGCGCGCTATGCCCTTCGCGTCGCCGATCGCAACCCGGCCCATACCGGCTACCTGCTGAAGGATCGTGTGACCGACTCGCGCATCCTCCTTGACGCGCTGGAGCGGATCGCCGCGGGTGGCTGCGTGATCGATCAGGCCGTCGCCGAGGGGCTCGTAACGCGGGCGTCGGCACTGGCGCGGATCGACGAGCTGACCGAGCGCGAGCGCGAGGTGCTGGCGCTCGTGGCCGAGGGGCTGACCAACCGGGTGATCGCTGAGCGCCTGGTCGTGACCCAGAAGACGGTCGAGACCCACATCGGCCAGATCTTCCTCAAGCTCGGCCTGCGCGACGTCGAAGGTGAGGACCGCCGGGTCGCGGCGGTCCTCACCTACCTACGGGCGGCCGAGCCCGGCTAGGTCGACGGCACCTTCGCGGAGACCCTCTCGCCACCGAGCGTGCCGGTGATCGTGATCGTGCGCGCGGCGCCCGGGATCAGCCAGCCTCCCTCGAGGTGCAGCGAGCCGTCTCGTCCGCCCGGGCCGTCGACCTCGAGGTCCGCGTCGAGCGGTCCCCCGTCGAACGACCAGTGCAGCGTTCCGCTGACCGCGACGTCGTCGGTCCAGCGCGCGCGCGTCAGCGTGGTGGTCCAGACATTGTCGTAGTCGGTGTGGAAGCTGCCGCCGCGCAGCCCTGGCCCGTCGCCGTTGCTGGGGAAGCTGCGCTTGAGCGCGTCCAGCGCGGCGTCGACCGCCACGTGCGCGACGCGCCGGCTGCGGCGGCTCGCGTGGTTACCGGCCATCGCCGTGGCCGCCCGGGACCCGGACGCGCGCCGCGGGAACGACCGCACACCCGGGTAGTCGAATGCCGGCTGCGAGGCGCAACTCGTGTCGCCCGCGTGGAGCGTCTCGAGGAACGTCGCGGCGAGGTCGCGGCCGCACTGGGCCCAGCGGAACGTGTTGTGGCCCGCGCCGGCGATCGTGACCACCTGCGAGCCGGGAAAGAGCGCCGCAGTCTCGGGCACCTTCCCAAGCAGGTCGTACCCGCCCGCGATCGCGAGCGTCGGCACGTGGGGATAGCGGGCGCCGCGCTCCACCGGCGGCCGGGTCCCGGTCTTCGGCCATGGCAGGCAGAAGGCGGCGCCGCCGAAGATACTCGGCATGATCTCGTCCGCCGTGAAGGGCGCGAACGGCGCGTCATCCGCCCTCGCCACGGCGCCGGCCCACTGGGCCTGCCGGGTGGCGAGCGGGGCGTTCGGCGACCACGGCCACGGCTGATCGAGGCAGAAGGTGGCCGAGTACGCGCCCAGCGAGAACTCCGCGGCATCGCCGCTGTCGCCCGGGATCGGGAAATCGCCTTCGGCGGCCAGGCGCAGCAGCGGGCGTGCGTCGCCGCGCTGCAGCGCGTCGGCGGCGGCAGGGACCTCCCCTGGGGTCAGGAAGAAGTCGCCCGCGTCGAGGATGTGCACGAGCAGGTAGCTGGGGTCGATCGTCACGTCGTGCGACTCGCCGTTCGGGTCGAGTGCGCTGCCCGTCAGCGGCGCGGCGCGCAGCCGGCGGGTCAGGCTGCGCACCGCGTCGAGCGCCTCGCCCGACGACCGTCCGCAGATCGTGGAGTGGCGGCAAATCTGGCCGACGCGGCTCACGGTGCGCCGGACACCGTCCCCGGCACGCACGAACGGGTCGGACAGCGGCTCGCCGACGGGCGAGTCGAGCACGACCGAGCGCAGCCGGCTGCCGAAGCGCGTTGCGTAGGCGGCGGCGTCGATCCCGCCGTAGGACGTGCCGACGAAGTCGACCTTCTTGTAGCCGAGCGCCGCGCGCACAGCGTCGTCGTCCTTGGCGATATCCGCCGTCGCGTAGTGCGTGGCGGCGGGGCCGAGCTGTGCCGCGCACGCTCCGACGGCGGCGAGCAGGCTCGGACCGGTGCCGTGCTGGTAGTCGGGACAGTCGATGACGCCCGAGCGGCCGCGGCCGCGGTCGTCGATGAGCAGCAGGTCGTGGTGCTCGAGCGCCGGCCCGAACCAGAACGGAGGAACGAACCGCAGTGAGGTGGTCGAGCCACCTGGCCCGCCGAAGTTGACGATGATCACGCTCTCCGCCGGCCCAGGCGCCGTGTGCGGGTAGAGCTCGAAGGCGATCGGGATCGATCCCGCGGCGGGATGGGTACGGTCGAGAGGCACGTCGACGTGGCCGCACACGGCGCCCTCGGCCTCGGGCGGGCAGGGCTCGTCGACGGCGGCGCGCGAGGCGCTGCCGGGGAACGTCGCGGCGCGTGCCCGAGCGTGATGCGGCGCGCGAAGGTGCGTGCCGAGGGAGCGGGCGGCCGGCGCGCTGACGCGAGCGGGCGGCGCGGTCAGGTCGGCCGCCTCGGCCGGTGCGGCGAGGGCGACGGCGGCGACGACCGCTCCGAGGATGCGGCGGGTCATGGCTCCTCCTTGTCGATGGGAGGTCCACGCTCGCCCATCGCAGGGGCTCCGCTCATCGGGGCGCGCCCCTGTCTTCCGGCTCGGGCCCGGGGGCGTGCCCCTAGCGCGGGATCCGCGCTCGCGCGGTGGCGTCACTCACGTCGAGGTCGCCGCCGAGGGCGGCGAGCCGCGCCCCGGCGTGCGCCAGCGCTTCGTCGAGCTCGGTCGCGTCGGCCCCGTCGACGGCGATGACGGCGCGGAGGTCGCCGTCCGCCGCCTCGATGGCCAGCCGGACCGGCCGCCCGAGGCGCAGGCTCGCGACGACGAGCTGGTACATCGCCGCCTCGGCGGCGGCGTCAACGCGCTCCGCCGGTAGAGCGTCGACCGCCACGCGCCCGTCCGCCGCGTCGACCAGCGCGAGGACGGCTTCGCCGAGGCCGCTCTCCGCGAGCGTTACCGAGTGGATCCCATGGGCGACGCGGCGGACATCGTCGCGCAGGGCGGCGATCCGAGTCTGCGCATCGCCGAGCGTCGCCGCCGCCTCGGGCGACGCGCCCGCGCGCGCTCGCTCGAGGCCGAGGCCGACGGCCAGCAGCCGCTGCTGCGCGCCGTCGTGGAGGTCGCGCTCGAGCCGCCGGCGCTCGGCGTCGCCGGCCTCGACGAGCCGCATAGTCGACGCTCGCAGCTCGGCGGCTTGCAGGCGCTGCACGGCGAGCAGCGCCTCCCGCTCCAGCGTGAGCGCGGCCGGGCGCGCGATCTCGGGGTACACCACGGTGTCCGGCTCGTGATCGAGCCACGCGACGAGACGGCCCTGGCGCTCGACTGCGGTGCGGGCGCGCGTCGGCGGCGCGGCCACACCATCGAGCGTCAGCGGAGCGCCGGTCTCCGGGTGCGGGATGACGATCGCCATCCGCGGGTCACCCGAGGCCCGCGCGAGGGTCGCCCGCAGCGCCTCTGGGCCCGCGGACGCGGCGATCGTGAGCCGGCCCAACGCCGCGCGCACGCGGGCCGCGCGGACGGGTCGCCAGGCGAGTCCGATCGCCACCAGCGCGAGCGCGCCGACCGTGACGAGCCAGAGGTCGCGGTCGGTGGTGTCGGCCGCCAGGCCGCTCGCGGCGCGCAGGTCGGCCACGCTGCCGACGACAAGCACGCCGACCGCGGCGACCGACACCGGCGCGGCGATCGACCGGGTCGCCGCGGGGTGGCGCGCGAGGCGCGCGAGGATCAGCGCAGCGAGCCCGGTGCCCACGACGGCGGCGGCGCGCGCGCCCCAGTGCGCGAGCCAGTCGGCGGCCTCCGGATCGGCATGCACGAGCAGGAGGTTCCGCGGGCACGCGAAGCAGCCGCCGCGCCGCGGGTCGAGCACAAGCGCGACGAGCACGCCCGTCAGGCCGACGCCCACGCCGTAGCCGATGGCCACCGCGACACGATCGACCCGCCCGTGCAGGCGTCCGCCGGGATACGCCAGTGCCGCATGCGCGACCGCGGCGGGGGCCAGCCCGGCGCCGGCCAGTCCCAGCGTGAACAGCAGCGCGCCGTCCGGCGGTGCGGGCAGCGCGCGCAGCGCGAGGCCGGCGGCGCCGGCCAGCAGCGCGGTCGCCACCAGCGCCTCGCCGCGGCGCGCGGCCGCGACCGCTCCCGCCACGAGCGCGAGCCCCGCCGCGAGCTGAAGCGCGATCGCCGTGTCGCCCGCGCCGCCGGGCGCGGTGTCGGGATGGTCGCGCACCTGCAACAGGCAGACGACCAGGAGCGCCGCCACCGGGACGGCGAGGGAGGTGGCGATCAGCCGGCGGCGGGCGATCGGGCGATCGTCGCACGGTCGGTTGCGCCGTACCAGCCACGGAGGGAAGATCGGTGCACGCCCCAGCGCGGACCGGGGTGTCCCCCAATGTGGGGGCGGTGCCCGCGGAGAAGTGTTGTGGCATGACCAGACGACCTTTCATCACCTCGCTCGTAATCGCGGCCGCCGTCGCAGGATGCGGCGGCTCGGCTGACCAGGGCTCCAGCAACAAGGCCGGCGCCTCCGTGGCGACCAAGCCACAGGTCCTCGACATGCAGGCGACGGACGCCGGCAGCGCCGAGGCGCAGCACTTCGCCGCAGGCAGATCGAGAAGCGGTCGGGCGGCACGCTGACCGTCAACCTGCAGGAGGACTATCCCGCGCGGATCCCCGCCAACGAGGCAAGGCTGGCGCAGGACATCCAAGCCGGCGACGTCGACTTCGGCGTCCTGCCCGCCCGGGCCTGGGCGCCGGCCGGGGTCGAGGCGTTCGACGCGCTGCAGGCCCCGTTCGTGCTGGGCGACTACGAGGT
Organism: uncultured Solirubrobacteraceae bacterium; assembly: GCA_963792385.1. Taxonomy (GTDB): domain Bacteria; phylum Actinomycetota; class Thermoleophilia; order Solirubrobacterales; family Solirubrobacteraceae; genus DASSUW01. Next base: position 862,626 of record CAWBVZ010000012.1, read on the forward strand.
CGCTCGCGCCGCTGTGGCAGGACCGGCCGGCCACGCGCTCGAGCAGCAGCTGGAGAAGGCCGGCGTGACCGCTCTCGGGCTCGTCCCCGGCGAGCTGCGCAGGGTGCTCTCCGACCGGCCGTTGCCGACGCCGGACGCCTTCCGCGGCATGTCGATCCGGATCGCCGACAACCCCACGTCGGCCGCGGTGCTCCGCAGCCTGGGAGCCCGGCCCGTCCAGCGAATCACCTCCGACGACGTGACGGATCGGCTCCGCCGTCACCAGCTCTCCGGCGCCGAGACTGCGCCGGTGTTCGCGGTGGGCAGTCACTACGGCCAGTTCGCGAAGCACATCACGGGCTACGCGCTGTTCGACCGCGTCGACACGCTCGTCGCCTCGCCGGCCGCCTGGAAGAAGCTCTCGGACCGCCAGCAGTCCGCGGTCAGGGCCGCCGCGAAGGACATGGTCGCCTACGCCGCCACGCTGCCGAAGCGGGAGCGCGAGAACCTCGCGCAGCTGTGCCGGGGGGGCGTCCGTGTGACACAGCCCACGAGCGGGCAGCTGGCCGCGCTCGTCGACGCGACGGAGCCGGTTCGGGCCGCACTGCGCAAGAACCCGGCGACCGCGCCGATCCTCGAGCAGCTGGAGGCCACCGACGGCGCCGGGCCGCAGGCGCTCGACGTCCCCGCCGATTGCACCAAGCCGGCTCCCCGCATCACGTCAACGGCAGGCACGGCCACGATTCCCAATGGGACCTACGAGGTTCACGACACGGTTGCGGACTTCGAACGCTGGGGCCAGTACGGCGATGAGTGGGAGGTGCCGATCACCTTCACGACCACGCTCCAGAACGGGCGCTGGCGCCACTGGCAGAAGCCGGGCTTCGGCATCGACGGTCTGCTCCACGGCACGTTCAGGACCGAGGGCGACATCGCCTACTTCAAGGCTGTGGGGAGCCTCGGGGCCGAGCTCGCGCCGTGGAGCGCGCGGTGGAGCTACTTCAAGGGCGAGCTCACCTTTGAGCCACTCGAGATCCCTGACCTTGGCCTGCGGATCATCTTCGGCGCCCACCCGTGGAAGAGGATCCGCTGACGCACCTGCGAAGGGCGGCCGCGCTCGCCGCGGTCGCCCTGGCCGTCGGCGCGGAGATCGCCGCGCCGGCCGGCGCGGCGTGGCTGGTCGTGCTCGACACGGCCGTCGCCGTCGCGTTCGCCGCCGGCGCGGCCGCCGTCGCCGCCGCGTCCCCGCGGATCGCAGACCTCGCGCTGACGGTCGCCGTGACATGGGGGCTCGGCACGCTCGCGGCCGGCGGCGACCTGCCCGCGGCGTTCCTCCTGCTGCACCGCGCGCCGCTCACGATCCTCGTGCTCGTCTACCCGGCACGCCGCCTGCGCTCGGTGCCGCGCGGGATGCTTGCGCTCGCCGCCGTCGGCGCGCCCTTCACCGCCGCGAACGTCTGCGGCACCGCGACCGCCGCGGTCGTCGGCGCCGCGTCGCTGCTGGCTGCGGTGGACGCCGCACGCGCGATGCCGGTCCTGCGGCCGCCGCGCGCCGCGGCGGCGCTGGCGGGGGCCGCGGTGGCGGCAACCGCGGCCGCGGGCGCGGCTGACCTCGCCGACGCGACCGCGCTGCTCGTCGCCTACGACGGTGCCCTGCTCGCGACCGCAATTGGTTTGCTCGTCCCGCTCGCGCGCGGCCGCTGGAGCGCGGCCGTCGCTACCGGTGTCGCGGTCGAGCTCGGCACCGGCCCTGGCGGTGCGCCGATCACCGCAGGATTGGCGGAGGTGCTCGGGGATCCCAAGCTCGAGCTTCGCCTGCGCGCACGCGGTGGGCGCTGGACCGACGAGGCCGGGTCGCCCGCGCGGGCGCCGGAGGTGCGGGTGCCCGGGCGTGCGCTCACCCGCCGCACGCTCGCCGACGGCACCGAGGTGGCGCTCCTGCACGACGCCGCGGCGATCACGGACCGCGCCGTCGCCGAGTCCGCGGTCGCCGTGGCCGCCACCGCGGTGGAGAACGCGCGGCGCGAGCGCGAGGTGCGAGACCGGATCGACCACCTCCGCCGCCTTCGCCGCGGGCTGCTGGTCGCCGCCGACGAGGAGCGGAGCCAGCTCGAGGACGAGCTACGGCTCGGGCCGCTCCGCGAGGCCGAGCAGATCGACGCGTTGCTCGCCGGCCTGCCCGGCGAGCAGGTCGCCGCGCTGCGGCGCGAGCTTGCGGTCGCGCGCGACGAGCTGACCGAGATCGCGCGCGGCCTCTACCCGGCCGCGCTCGCCCGCGCCGGCCTGGCTTCAGCACTCGCGGCGGCCGCGGAGCGTGCGCCGTTGGCTGTCGAGTTCGATGCCGCGGCTGACGGCGCGCCGATTCCCGAGCCGATCGCGCTGACCGCGTACTACGTGGCGACCGAAGCGCTCGCCAACGTGGCGAAGCACGCCGGGGCGACGAGCGCGCGCGTCGAGCTTGGCACCCGCGACGGCGCCTTGACCGTGCGCGTTCTCGACGACGGCGTCGGCGGGGCCGATCCGGAGGGCGGCGGCCTCAGGGGTCTGCGGGACCGTGTCGCGACCATCGACGGCGAGTTCCGGGTGACCAGCCCGCGTGGGCGCGGAACCATCGTCGAGGCTCGACTGCCGCTCTGACGCGTAAGCCTGGACCAGGTCCTCAACCGAGAGCGGTAAGCGAATCGTTCCCTCGTTCTTGGCCTGTTCACGGGCAGCTCGGCTCTGGTAGGTCTGGCTTCCCGCCATGGAAACGCCTTTCGTGCTTCCTGTGTCCCAGGCGACGAACACGGGGACGCCAGCGCGGCGAATAGGCTCGCCTGCTGCTCGAGCGGCGTGGCGAGCTCAACGATGCCGAGGCCGCCTATCGGCGCGGCGACGAACGCGGCGACGCCACCGCGAGCTACTACCTCGGGGCGCTGCTGCATGAGCGGGGCGAGACGCGGCGCCAGGTGCGCCGCATGGTGCGCCAGGAGAGCGTGATCACCGCGTTGATCGACGCCGCCGCCGGGCTACCGCTCGGGAGGTTCTTGGCGGCGCTCGTGTCGAATGCGCTGGCGGACGAAGGGATGGCTTCCAGGTCCCCTGAGGCCAACTGGTCGCGTTGACGATCGTGGCAGTGATCGCCGGAATACTCGCCGCGATCGTGCCGGCCCGGCGCGCGGCGAAACTCAACGAGCGGCACGACGATCGAACCGCCTGCGGCCACAGCCAGGCTCGTGACCCCTTCGCCGTCGACGGACGCCACCAAGGTCGTCGTCAGCACCAAGCAGGGTGACGGCACGCCGGTCGACTCCGCGTTCCATCTCCTGGTCGCCTGCTAGCAGGCCGCCACGCGGGCGACCCGGCAATCTCGCCGGCGGCGCGCGCTGACGGGCGAGGCGAATGCGTGGCATGCGGGCGCCAGGGCGGGCCCCTCGTATGAAGGTGCCGTCGAGTGCGCGCTGGCTGACGCGCGGACCTCTCGTCTGTGCGCTGAAGGGCCGCAACGTCACGGCGGCCGGGGCGAGACCTAACGAAGCGATTCCGGAGCTGACTCGGTGACAATGGCGCATCGGCGGCGCAGGCAACATCAGCTCGCAAAGGTCACAACGTCGGAACACGACAGCGGGCTGGTGAGGAGTCGTCCGTCGTGGCAATCCAGGCGGCCGGTAGACGCTCTCGGGGCGCAAAGTCGACGCCACACCGCGAAGCTGGCGCTACACCGTTGAGCTCGGTCCGGATCAGGCTGCAAAGCGGCCATGCTCGTGGTTCAAGTCGTCTGGGTCGCACTCGAGGGCTCGTCGACGAGGTGGACACGTCGGTCCAGGTCTGCGATCTCGACCGGTCGCTGCACGTTTGGCGGCGCTCGCACGACTGTCAGCTGGTGGCGGCTACGACTGGCGTCGCGATGCAGGTCCATGAGGAGCCGAAGTCCAGTTGAGTCGATGAACGTTGTGCCGCGAAGATCCAGAATGAGACGAGTGGGGTCGCGGTCTCGCGCGATCGTTCCGACCCGAGCCTATGTCGATCTCACCGAAATGGCCGCACGAGTCGTCCTGTCCTCGGTGTGAACCTCGACCTGGCAGATCGGCGGTGACGGAGGGTCGACCGCTCTGGTCAGTCAAGAGGAGCCCGTGCTGTCGGTATGGAGTCGCCGCTGGCACGATCTCGTCGTGGAGCCGGAGCGCATTCCCTTCGTCTAACTGACTTGGCCTGCCGAGAACTCGGCCTGGGAGCGCCGTCGCGTGCGGCTCGTCTCCGTCTTAGGTCAAGCCGGGCAGCTGAGCTCACGGCGGGTCCGAATCGCCCAGACGGACGATCTGGATGCTGCCATGTACCTCCGCGATCGCGCATGGCCCTGACCCGGAACGAGACGCGCATCGCAGTCTCATCGGCACCGGTCGGCCGCGGTACGTCTGTCCGGGCGTGGCAGTCGCGGGCAGTCAGCGCGTTGCTACTGAGGCTCCGGGGCGGGGCGGTTCAGTAGTCGAACTCGAACCAGACGCGCGTGCGCCGGTGCTCGCGCGTCATGCCCCAGCGGCGTGTGAGTCGCTCGACGATGAACAGGCCGAAGCCGCCGTGGTCATCCGAAGCCATCGCGCCTGGACGCGGAGCGAGCCCAGGCCCTTCGTCGGTCACCTGCACGCACAGGAACCCGGCTTCGGCGTCGCCGCGAGCTGGAGCGCACCGCTCTGAACGCCGTGGCGCACGGCGTTGGTCACCACCTCGGTCATCACCAGCTCGAGGTCCGGCTGGCGGGCCTCGTCGACCAGGTCGCTCGCGACGGCGGACAGCCACGCGCGTGCTTGCCTGACCGCGACAGGCTCGGCGACCAGCGTGAGTTCCTGCCGTCCTGCCGCTTGCGCCGGTGCTGCCATCGCGGAAGAGCGTACCTGCGCACATCCACGGCCCGGGGGTTTCCGTGAAGTCCGGGTCCGCCAAGCCATCGTCGAGATCGAAATGAGGCACGGAGGCCAGCGGTAAGGGATCCGCAAGATGTCTCGCCGATACTGAAGGAGGATGCCTCCGCGCGTCGTGATCGTCCTCCTCGTCGCGGCACTCGTTATCGGGTGCGGCGGCGATCGGGAATCATCGGGGGAGGCGGCTCGCGCTGCGGTGACGCCGGCCGCTACGTCCGAGCCGTCGAGCACCGCGAACGCGACGCGTGCGGGGAAGCGACGCAGGCGTGGGACGCGGATCAAGGCGGTTGACTCGCAGTTCGGGACGATTCTCGGCGACGGCCGCGGTCAGGCCGTGTACGTCTTCGACAAGGAGCGGTCGAGCCGTAGTGAGTGCTACGGGGACTGCGCGCGAGCGTGGCCGCCGGTGCTCGCGAAGGGCCGCCCGGTCGCGGGCAAGGGCGCGCGCAAGCGTCTGCTCGGCACGACGCGGCGGCGGACCGGCAGGCGTCAGATCACCTACGACGGTCGGCCGCTGTACTACTACGTCGATGATGCGCCGGGGCGGGTGCTCTGCCACAACGTGCGCGAGTTCGGCGGTCTGTGGCTGGTCGTCCGGCCCAACGGGTCACCGGTCGGCTGACGGGCATGAGCGTCGCACTGCCGGCACTTGTCGTCGGGTTGGCGGCCGGTGCGGTGCTGGCGCGTGGCGGCCTGTGCTTCAACCGCGCCCTCCGCCGCGCTGCCTTCGAGCGGCAGCCGGTACTGCTGCGGGCGTTCGGCGTTGCCGTTGCCGTCCAGCTCGTCGCGCTCCCGGCGCTGGTTGTGCTCGGCGTCGATCCTCTCGTCCGTAACGCCGAGGCGGGTGGCCTGCCGCTTCTGCCCGTCGCCCAAGTTGTCGGCGGCGTTGTCTTCGGCGCCGGTATGGCGCTGGCCGGCGGTTGCGTGACGGGGATGCTCTGGAAGGCCGGGCGCGGGGCGGTCGCGCTCGCGATCGCGATCGCGGGCTTCGCCGCCGGCGAGCTGCTGATCCGCGGCCCGGGAGGCGGCGCGATATCCGCGCTCGACGACGCGTCCCGGCCGCGTGAGCGGTCTCTCGCCGGCCTGCTCGGCGTGGGCTACGAGCCGCTCGCGCTGGCCGTCGGCGTGCTCGCGCTCGCACTCATCCTGCGACAGGGATGGCGCAGTGCGCCGCGCGGGATCGCGCTCGGCGTCGTCGCGGCGGCGGCGTGGGTGGCGGCCGACCTGGCTGGCTACGGCTACGGGCTCGGCTTCGTGGGCGCGGCCGAGGGCACCCGCATGGCCCTCGTCGCCGATGCGGGCCTCCCGTTCTCGCTCTACCTCGCGCTGGGCGTGCTCGCCGGAGCGGCGCTCAGCGGACGCCGGCGACTGCGGGTCCCCGACACCGCCCGCGCGGCCCGCGCGCTCGCCGGCGGGCTGCTGATGGGCGTGGGCGGGAGCATCGCGCACGGGTGCAACATCGGGCACGGCCTGACCGGGCTGCCGTTGCTCTCGCTCGGCTCGTTGCTGGCCACGGCGGCCATGGCCGGCGGCGCACTACTCACGTGGCGACTCGTGCTCGAGCCGTCGCCGCGCGTGCGCGGCTCTGAGCGCTCGGCACGAGGGGAGGGCGTACACGACGGCAGACGGCTAGCGTGACCGGGGTGCCACTCCTGTGGAGGGTGTTCGCGACGAACGCCGTGGTCCTCGCGGCGGCGACGTTGTTGCTCGTGCTGACGCCGGTGACGGTGAGCTTTCCGATTGCTCTGGCCGAGCTGATCGTGTTGGTGGGCGGCCTGGCGGCGATGCTGGCGATCGACCTCGCGCTGCTGAAGCGGGCGTTCGGGCCGTTGCGTCGCCTGACGACGATGATGCGCGACGTCGATCCGCTCCGTCCTGGCGGTCGGGCGGTGGTGTCTTCCAGCGGACCCGGATGTGGCCGAGCTCACGCACGCGTTCAATGAGATGCTCGATCGGGTCGAGTTCGAGCGTCGCGACAGCGCCCGGCGGGCGCTCGCGGCGCAGGAGGGCGAGCGGCGGAGGATCGCGCGCGAGCTCCATGACGAGGTCGGGCAGGTGCTGACGGCCGTGGTGCTGCAGCTCGATCGGGTCCAGCGAGGCGTGGACGCCCGGCAGCGCAGCGAGGTCGGGGAAGCCCGCGAGGCCGTCCGTGGAAGCCTCGAGGACGTTCGTGCGATCGCTCGCCGGCTGCGTCCGGAGGCGCTTGATGACCTCGGTCTGAGCAGTGCGTTGTCCGTCCTGACCAACGAAGTTGGGCGACACGCCGGTCTGCGGGTGGAGCGGACGGTCGCCCCGGACCTGCCGCTGCTGTCCCCAGAGGAGGAGCTCGTGGTCTACCGCGTGGCGCAGGAGGCGTTGACGAACGCGGTCAGGCATGGTGGCGCACGCCGGGCGTGGGTCGTGTTGCGGGCGATCGACGGTGCCGTCGAGCTGGCGGTGCGTGACGACGGCTCGGGCTTCGACGCGGCGGTCATGTCGGAGGGCGCTGGTCTTCGCGGCATGCGCGAGCGCGCGGTGCTGGTCGGTGCCGAGATCGACGATCGCGTCGCGGGTGGCCGAGGGGACGACCGTGCGGCTGCGACTCCCAGCGCGAACCGAGGTGACGGCATGAGCGCCCACCATCCGGCGCGGTTGCTGCTTGCCGACGATCATGCGATGGTCCGGCACGGGTTGCGGCTGGTGCTCGATCGCGAGCCCGATCTGCGCGTCGTGGCCGAGGCCGGGGACGGGGTGGAGGTGCTCGACATCGCGCGCCGGGCCGAGCTGGATCTGGCGATTCTCGATGTCTCGATGCCGCGGATGACCGGCTTGCAGGCGGCGACGGAGCTCGCGTCGTTGCGCCCGGAGCTGCGTGTGCTGATGCTGTCGATGCATGACAACGAGCAGTACTTGTTCGAGGCGCTGAAGGCTGGGGCGTCGGGCTATGTGCTCAAGTCGGCTGCCGACCGCGATCTGGTCGAGGCGTGTCGCGCGGCGCTGCGGGGCGAGCCGTTCTTGTACCCGTCGGCGGTCGCGGCGTTGATCCGCGACTTCCTCGACCGTGCGCGCAAGGGCGAGGCGGCGCCCGTCGATCCGTTGACGCCGCGCGAGCTGCAGGTCGTCAAGCTGATCGCCGAGGCGCACACGAACGCGCAGATCGCCGACGCGCTGCAGATCAGCGTCAAGACGGTCGAGCGCCATCGCGAGAACCTGCTGGCCAAGCTGGGGATGCGCGACCGCGTGGAGCTGACGCGCTACGCGATCCGCCGCGGGCTCGTCGAGCCATAGCCGAGCGTGTGGGGCGAAGCGCCCCACACGGTTCGCGTCTGGGCGATCGCCGGAGATGCGAGAATGGGGCGAGCGGCCAATGGGACCCGACGCCGGCTCGCGGCACGCTGCGGCGTGTGGCCCGGGTACTGATCTTCTGGACGCATCCGCAGCACCTGTCCGTCGCCGAGGCCGACGCATGGGCGCGCGGTGAGCTGCGCAAGGTGGCCGGTCTGGCGGCGGTCGAGCGGGCCGAGCTCACACAGCTGCCGACCGCGTCCGAGCGTCTCGGTCGCCCGTATGACTGGATGCTCGAGCTGCACCTGGCGCCCGGCGTTGAGCCTTCTGACTGCGTGGATGCGCAGCCCTGCGCTGAATGGCTCGGGGATCTGCGCCTGCTCGGGATGCGACCGGTCGTCGTCGCCGTCGACAGCAGCCGCCCGCTGCAGGCGCGCGCGTGATGGCGCTGGCCGTTGCGATCTTCGCGGGCGCGCTCGCCCTGATCGCGTCCGAGCGCTTGGACCGGACCAAGGTGGCGCTGCTCGGTGCCGTGCTGCTGCTGCTCACGCAGACGATCGATCAGGAGCATGCGGTCGAGGCGATCGACTGGAACACGCTCGGCCTGCTGGTCGGGATGATGCTGATGGTCAAGATCACCGAGCCGACGGGCGTCTACACGTGGCTGGCGATCCGGGCGGGCCAGCTCTCGCGCGGCCGCCCACTCGCAGTCGTGCTGGCGCTGGCGACGACGACCGCCGTGCTGTCGGCGTTCCTGGACAATCTGACGACCGTCCTGCTGATGGTGCCGATCACGTTCCTGCTGGCGGACGCGCTCGACGTCGACCCGATCCCGCTCGTGATCATCGAGATCCTGGTCTCGAACATCGGCGGCACCGCCACGCTGATCGGCGACCCGCCGAACATCCTGATCGCGGGAGCGACCGGCCTCTCGTTCGGCTACTTCATCGTCAACCTCGCCCCGATCGCCGCTCTGGCCTTCGTGGTCGTGACCGGCGGCCTGTACCTGGTGTACCGCCGACGCCTGCAGGTCAGCGCCCGACGCGCGGCGGCACGTGATGGGCCTCGACGCGTCGCGCTCGATCGAGGACGCCGCCGAGCTCAGGCGCACCGTCCCGATCCTGGTGGGAACGATCCTCGTCTTCTTCGCCCACCAGGCGCTGCATCTGGAGCCCGCGACCGTCGCGCTCAGCGGCGCGACGCTGATGCTGCTCGTCAGCCGCCAGCCGCTCGAGCGCTCACTCGCCGGCATCGAATGGCCGACGCTGTTCTTCTTCATCGGGCTGTTCGTGATGGTCGGAGCGCTGGAGGAGACCGGCGCGATCGCCGAAGTCGCCGACGGCGTCGCGAGCGTCACCGACGGCGACCGCACCGCCGAGCTGCTCGGGATCCTCTGGGTCTCGGCAATCGGCTCCGGGATCGTCGACAACATCCCCTTCACCGCGGCGATGATCCCGGTCGTCGAACAGCTCCAGTCCGGCAACGGCGGCGACGACGCCTACTGGTGGTCGCTCGCGCTCGGCGCCTGCTTCGGCGGCAACGCCACGCTCGTTGCCGCCGCCGCGAACGTCGCCGCCGCCGGCATGGCCAGCCGTGCCGGACGCCCGATCGGCTTCCTCGCGTTCCTGCGCATCGGTGTGCCCGTCACACTCGTCAGCCTGATCCTCGCCACCGCCTACATCGCCGTGAGGTACCTGTGATGAGCCCCCGCAGCGTCAGTGACCCGCTCACACGCGACAGCCCGATCCTCAACGCCGACGACTCGGTCGAGACCGCGGTCCGCCGCCTGCTCAACACCGACCTCCCGGCGCTGCCCGTCGCCGAGCCAAGCGGGCGATGGTGCGGCATCTTCGGAGAGCGCGAGTTCTTCCAGGCACTGTTCCCGGGCTACCTCTCACAGCTCGGCGGCGCCGGCTTCGTCACCCGATCACTCGAATCTGCGCTCGAGAAGCGCAGCGCCTGCCGCAACGACCGTGTCCGCGACCACATGAACACCGAACACATCGCAGTCGGCACCGACTTCTCCGACGCCCAGGTCGCCGAGACGTTCCTGCACCACCGCGTACTCATCGTGCCGGTCCTCAACGGCGACGGCGCGGTCTGCGGCGTCATCACCCGCGGCGACTTCTTCCACGCCGTCGCACGCCGGTTCCTCGGCGACGGGCGGCTGCCTTGAGGCTCGCAACGCGCGGATGCACCGCGCGGCGTCGTCGAGTCGTCGGGTCAATCGAGTCCGCGCAGATCGCGGAAGGCGCGCAGCAATGTCTCGCGTGTCGGGGGATCTTGCGGGGACTCGGAGACGGGTGCAGTAAGCCGATGAGCCGGCGCGTGTGTCCTCGAGGTAGCCGCCGAGAGCGCCGCGGTCGGTCGCCCCGTGTACGCCGCCTACGCCAGCCCGTGCCCGCGGATCGCCCGGTGTGCGGCGCTCAGTACCACTTGCCTCTCGCGAAGCCGCCGAACGCGATGAGGCCTACCAGCGTGACGATGAGTCCCACCCAGAAGCTCCACACGATCATCAGCACGATGCCGACGATGACGAGGATGCCACCAAGACCAATCCCCCCGGTGTTGCCGCCTGTACCACGATCTGCCGCCATCAGCAGCCTCCTCGAGAGATGATTTCCGCCGCCGGCATCACGCGCTTGTGCGCGCTCCCGGGCCTAACACCCACTATTCCACTCTTCCCTGCGTCAGGCCCTTTCCCTCCCGAGTCTGGGTTGACGCCGCGCCGGCAGGTTTTTGACGCCGTCTGCGTCCGCCCGTCGATGCCGTCCCTAAGTTCCTACGGCGCCCACCGACCGGGGATGAGTTGCTCGGAGACTTCGCCGTAGTCACGACGCCATGAGCGACCTGCTGGCGGAGGTCGCGGGCACCATCCCGCGCGCGCAGGAGGAACTGCTGCATAACGTGTTCAAGTTCGCCGGCCAGGAGGCGGCCGACGTGATGGTTCCCGGTCCGGACGTCGTGTGGCTGGACGCCGATCTCAGCCCTGGCGCGGCGCTCGACGCGATCTCCGCGCACACGTACAGCCGCTACCCGGTCGCGCGCGGGTCGCTGGACCACCTGATCGGCGTCGTCCACGTCCGCGACGTCGTGGCCGCGGAGCGCAGCAGCCCCAACGAGCCGATCGCCGCTCGCGCCGAGTCGGCGCCGGTGGTCCCGGAGACCAGGACCTCGGCGCGCTGCTGCGCGAGCTGCGGGAGCTGCGGGAGCTGCGACGGCATCTCACCTGGTCGCCGACGAGTACGGCGGCACGGCGGGAATCGTCACGCTCGAGGACATCCTCGAGGAGATCGTCGGCGAGATCGAAGACGAGTACGACCTGCCCGACGACACGCTTGAGCGGGTCGACGAAACGACGGTGCGGGCCGTCGGGATCGATGACGATCGACGACTTCAACGAGACCGTCGGGACCGATCTTCCCGAGGATGACGCGCGGACGCTCGCCGGCCTGGTGTTCAACGCGCTCGGACGGCGCCCACGGGAGGGCGACGAGGTCGTCGCCGGCGACGTGCGGCTGACCGTCGAGCAGACCGACGGCTCCAGGATCACGCGCCTGCTGGTACGACTGCCGAAGCCGGGCGCCTGACGGCTCTCACGCGCGGTGCAGCTATTCGGCTGCGTCGGACTGGTGCCGCGGCTCCAGTCTCAGCCATTGACGGACTCTGCGCTTCGCCCGCCACGCCACGCGCCGCATGAGGTGAGTCGAGGATGCGGTCGCCTCCTCCTTGAGCTCGAGGCGGAGTTGCACGGCGCGTCTGGAGAGGTCACCGATGCGTTCCGAGCGCTCGATCAGGCGCGCGATCTCCGCGACCGCCGAGTCGGAATAGCCGGCGGACGGGTCGAGCCCGCCCGGCACGCCGTCCTCGTAACCGAACGCCCCGAAGTCAACCTTGTAGAGGCTTCGTGAGGCCTCCAGTACCTCTGGCCCGAACACGGTGGGGATGGCCGGCAGGGGCGTCTCGTTCGTGCGAAGGAGGGTGAGTCGCTGCCCGTCCCAGCCTCGTGCGTGCAGGTGGCGCTCGAAGTCCTCCAGCAGTTCTGGCAGCTCGCTCGTCCGGTAGATCCGGCTGTAGCGCATCCGGCCCGCGGCGAGCAGCCGGCGCTGCGGCGCGAAGTGGCGGTTGCGGATCACCTGATCCGGTTCGCGCGCGATCGAGCGGGCGAAACGGGTGAAGTCCTCCACGATATCCTCGCCGGTCCGCGGGATGCGCGGGAACCAGTCGGCGTCGCCGAACTGCGCCACCCACCACGGCTCGCGGAGCAGCAGCTTGGACTGCCACGCCGAGAACAGCCGCGCGGTCGGGTGCCGGACGACGCCGAACACGAACCAACCCTCGTCGGGCGAGATCGGGGCCAGCTCCGCGTCCGGCATCTCCCGCGCCATCGGCGTGTGTTCCCACAGATCGCGGCGGTGGATCGTCATCGTCCGCGACAGCTCACTCGAGAGCGAGCCGTGGAAGCGCTCGCGATCCTCCTCCTGCACGTCGGCGACGAGCCACTTCAGGCTCGTGCACGCCGCCTTGTTGACCGAGACGTACATCGCTCGCCAGCGCGGCATCACGTACGTCGCCGTCGGATGCTGGGGCAGCTGGTCACGCCTCATCGACGAACCCAGGCTATCGGCGCCGGGCGGCTCATCGGCCGTAGCGCCGGATCTGCGCTCTGAGCGTGCGCAGCGTGGGCCGGGTGCGCAGGCGGGGGTCGACCAGTCCGGTGTCCCAGCGGGGCCGGCGCTCCGGTGGCGCGAACCAGTTGTAGACGTAGATTCGCTTCACGCGCCGCGGATTCAGACGCGCGAGCTTGAATATATTGCGGATCGCCCGGACCGCGGTCTTGCCGTTGTACCGGCGGATGTGCCGGCGATCGACCCAGCGGTTCCAGATGCCGCCCGTCTCCGTGAACCAGACCTTGCCGCGCGTGTTTCGAAGAAACAGCCGGGTGCCGGTCGTCGTGTTGCGGTTCGCGTCGATGTGGTTGTGCAGGCTCCAGATCCGCACGCGGTATCTGGCGGCCTTGCGGAACTTCCGGATCCAGCGGACCATCTTGCGGCCGTCATCGAGCACCGACGGAGCCGAGACGGTGCAGTGCCGGCAGTTGCGCCTGATCGCGTCGTAGAACTTCGCTGCACGATCGGGCCGTTTCCATGTCGGCTGGGTCCCGTGATTGGCCTCGTTCCAGGTCTGGAAGGTCGTCACCTCGGGGTAGCGACGGCGGAAGAGCCGGAACTGGTGCGCGAACGCGTCTCGTGAGGGCAGTACACGGGCACGGCGCGCGCTTCGGCGCGAGTGCCCGAACGTAACGAGGACCCTGGCGTGCCTGGCTCGCGCGGCGCTCATGAACCAGTCGACCTCGCCGCGCTCGCTCTTGTAACGCATGGCGTCCCACGACACGACGTAGCGAACGTAGGGTGAGTCCAGGTCGACCCAGCGCTGATCGTCGAACATCTGCGGATGCTGCTCGCCGATCCCGACCACGGGCTTGGCCTGGGCCTGCGCAGCGATTCCCAGCAGGAGCGAGAGGGCAATGAGGGCGGCTCGGATCACGATCTCCCGGAACGCCGGCCGGCTGCGGAAAGTTGCGCCGTGCGTTCGGGCCCGCCCGCCATCGTCAGTTGAGTGACGGTGCGCGGGTCGCTCGTGGCTTCCGGACCCTGGAGCCATTGGACTAGTGACAGCTCCGCGCACCTGTGTCGGTGAACCGGCGTCCGGCCTCCGGGATGAACGCCCAGTGGTACGAACGCTCACGCAGACGCAGCTGCAGCACGCCGTAGACGCGGCTGTTGCGGACCTCGCTCCCGCCGAGAAGCGCCTGCTCGCGCTGGTGACTCTTGCCGCCGGTGCCGACCACGAACTGCCGGATCCCGCGCTCGTGATCGATCTGACCGGTGGCGTCCAGCGGGGCGAACCGCTCATAGGCATGGTCGTGCCCGGTCAGCACGACGTCGACGCCGGCATTCACGAGCGCGTTCCACAGCGGTCGGACCGCCTCGTCAACGCCGAGGCGGGAGCTGACGAGCGGGTGGTGCCAGTACGCGAGCGTGCAGGCTGTCGGGTGTGCCGCGAGATCGGCGCGGAGCCATTGCTCCTGCGCTGAGCCCGCGCCGCAGCCGGGGACCTCGGGCAGCGTGGGCCGGTGGCCGCACTGCGAGTTGAGCGCGATGATGTGCCAGGCGCCGACGTCGAAGCTGTAATAGCCAGCGCCGCGAGGACCTGCGGGACCGTCCGGTTGACCGGGCCCGTTGAAGTAGTCGAAGTAGCCGGTCGCGCCGCCGGCGACGTACTCGTGGTTGCCGATCGCCGGGCGGAGCAGGCTCTTGACCCGGCCCCACGCCGGATCGAATGACTGCATGTACTTCCACAGCAGGCCGTCGTCGTACTGCAGATCACCGAGCACGAGCACGGACCACAGGTCCATCTTGAGCAGCAGATCGGAGGTGTAGAGGGCGCGGCAGCTCCTGGCCGTGCCGAGACCGGCCGCGAACGACGGGCGCGTGGGATCGCACGCAATATCACCCGCCGCCGCGATGTAGGCGTCCGCCGGAAGAGGCTGCCACGCGACCGAGCGCACGTCGGCGGACGCCGCGCCCACCCTGCGCATGTGCCGGCCGTTGGTGCGCATGACGGCGAGCGCCCGGCGTCCGCGTCGCCCGACGCCGAATGCGATCCGGTGCCCGTCGGGGGACCAGGCGGGTGCCGTCACGCCGCGACGCACATCGGTCAGTCTCCGCATGGCGTCGCCCGTGGGCCGGATCACGAACAGCTGCCGTCGACCAGGCCGTCCGCGCGTGAACACGACCCGAGTTCCTCCAGGAGACCACACTGGCGAGCCGTCGTCGGGACTGCCACGGGTCACACGCCGCGGGCGCCGCTCCGCCGGGTCGACGACGAAGATGTCACCGTCGCTGCGGCGCACGTGCCGGACGAAGACAATCGCCCCGCGCGCGGACCACGCCGGATCGTGCTCGTCAGCAGCCGCGAAGGTGACGCGACGGAGGTCCCTGCCGTCGAGGCCGATGCGGTAGATGTCCCGGCGACCTGCGCGGCCGCCCGCGAAGGCCAGCGCCGACCCATCGGGTGACCAGGCGGGATTCCGTGCGTGCAGACCGGGGGGCGTGACGCGGCGCGCATCCGAGCCGTCGGCGTTGATGACCCAGATCGCCCCGCTGCTCGTGAACGCGATCCGCCGGCCAAGCGGCGAAAACCTCGGGTCCGACGGGCGCCCGGGAACGCGAAGCCGCCGCAGGGCGGTTCCGTCCGCACGTCGGACGTAGAGCACCCCCTTCTCGCTGGAACGCCCGTGGTAGGCCAGTTCGCCGTTGCGTCCGGGGAAGGCTGCGGCGGCGAGCGCCGGCGCACCGAGTAGGAGGATGAGCGCACCCGCGAGGCAGACCGCGAGCGAGCGGCCAAGTCGAGCGCAACTCACGCGCACCAGCATGCCGCTCGATGCCGCTAACGACCCTCGTCATGTCATTCGACAGACGATGACGCGCGTCGTCCATCGTGCCTGTCTACCGCGCTGGTCCGCTTGGGATCTCGAGCTCTCGCTCGCGCCGGCAAGGAGCATCGCCACGAGCGCGCGGTCCGGTTCAAGCAGTTCGGCGCAGCCCTCGTCTATGACGGCGGCGGAGATCGGAGGGAGCAGGCGCTTGCCGTCGCATACCTGGCGGATGGCGGCGAGCAGCGCGCGTGCGCCGCTGCCCTTGGGCAGCATGGCGTCGGCGTCGGCGAGGGTGGCCGGCAGGGTAGTGCGCGGCGGCGCCTGTCCCGTTCGCATCCGTCGACGCCCGTCCATCATCGTCAGTCGTCTGACGATGATCCGACCCGGGGTGCGGGTGCGGGCAAGAAGGGGAGCGCACGAAGGCGAGCGGTTCAGCCCTCCAGTTGAGCGCTCGGTTGACAGTGCGACCTGCCGGTGGCCGGGGGAGCGGCCGCCGGCGGCGCACTGCCAGCGCTCAGAACGCGCTCCACGCGGACTGCGCGGAGGACGCCCACACGTCGCGTGCGGGCATCGTGAAGACGAGCGCAGGACGTCCGGCCTGTGCAGGCGATAGGCCTCGTCCAGCGCCTCGATGGCTGCCTGAAGCGCGGCGTTCGTTGGCGCGAAGCGTGGACCGTCGGCAACCTGCTCGACGAGCCCGGCGGCCTCCAGGGCATCGAGCTTGAGTGTTGCCCACGACGGCGGGGCAGTCGAGCAACTCGCAGAGGTCGGCCGCTGTCCAGGTACGGTCGGGCTCGCCGTGGAGTGTCAAGAGCAGCTCGAGTTCGCCAACCGAGCTCACGTGTCTGCGGATCAGCGTGCGCACCGACGGCGGTATGCGCGCGCTCACTGACGGAAAGCTCTGTGATCGCGCCTCACCTCGGCGATCATTTCCGCCGCACACACGGACGCCGCGCGAATGTCCGCCGAATGACGGTGGGCGCGACTGTCGTCAAGGCTCGACGAGCCCGCGCCTGACTGCGTACAACGTGAGGGCGACGCGGTCTCGCAACCCGAGCTTCTCGAGGACGTTCGCGCGATGTCGCTCGACAGTGTTCTCGCTGATGTGAGAGCAGGCCCGCGATCTCGCGACTCGTGTGCCCCTCAGCGATCAGCTTGACGACTTCGGTCTCCCGCGGCGTTAGCGGGTCCTCGATGCCGGTCTCGCCGCGCCGAGCGCGCTCCGACGTGGTCACGGATTAGCGCGCCGAACGGCGTTCGGATACAGGAACGGCTCGCCGCGCAGCGCCGCGTGGCACGCACGCACCAGATCGTGCTCGGCGGCGGACTTGAGGACATAGCCGGACGCGCCGACGCGGAGGGCTTCGAAGAGGAACTCCTCGTTGTCGTGCATTGACAGGATGAGAACCCTGACGTCGGGACGCTGCTCGGCCAGGTGACGCGCCACATGCAGCCCCGTCAGCTTCGGCATGGAAACGTCCAGAACTGCGAGGTCGAGGTCGGTTGCGAGACTGACCCGGAGAGCTTCGTCGCCGTCGGCGGCCTCGGCGACGACCTCGAGCGCAGGATCGTCGTCGAGGATCCTCCTGACGCCGGCGCGGACCAGCGCGTGATCATCGGCAAGGAGAACGCGAGACGGTGAGGTGGGCATGGGACGCCGCCGCGACCCGATCGACCGGGATCCGCCCCGGTCATGGTGGAACACGGACGACCGAGCCCGGCGACCCGCGAAGCGCTCGTCTGCCGACTGACACTCACGCGGCGTTCCGTGGTCCGGGGTTATCGAGTGTGGTGGTGCTGCGCTCGTTCCTCTCCCTGATTGGAGTCGCGGCGCTCGTGGCCGCGGTACTGGCCGGCCACGTCGTGCTCGTCGCCGTCGCTGGGGTCCTGCTCGTCCTGCTTGCCCTCGTTAGTGCGATCGCGCTGCTGGACCAGGTCTCCGATTTCCTCGACGGGATGTAGATCCGGAGGCGGCTGCATGCGCCCGAAACGCCGAGGGCCCAGCGCAACGGCCGGGCCCCCGGGTGGTCGGTGGCGGATCGCCAGCCCGCGGTCGCTCTGCCGGGGGACGATGCCGCGTTGAGGACGAGATGCCCGCGCCACGCGTGCGCAAGGGCTCGCCGTCCGTCGTATGACGGTCTTCAGCTCACCGTCGCTGAATCACTCGCGTTCGCGACCGGGGTAGGTGGTGCCGCCTGCTGAGCGCCAGCGGACCCGATAGGCGCGGCCGCCGCGGTAGCGCGTCGTCGTCATCCAATACCCATCCCGATCGGTCCGGTCGCGCTTGAGGTGCCGCCAGCGCCCGCGGCGCCCGCGGTACTGGATCTCGACCGAGTCGCGGCCGGCATGTGGTCGCACGTGGCCCCACAGGCGTACGCGGCGGCCGGCCCGGCGTGCGACCGTCGGCAGGCGGAAGGCGCGGTAGGCGAGCTTCTTGCGGCCGCCCGCGAACCGCAGGCCGGACTCGAAGCCGCCGTAGCGGTGCGTGCCCTGCCCGGCCGAGGTCGTCGCGCATCAGGTACTGGGAGAACGCGCGCACGCGGCGGGTTGCGCGCAGGCGATCTGCTCGCCGATCGAGCGGTACTCGGCCTGGCGCGTCTCGCTGACGCCGTAGATCCGGGTCGGGCTTGCTCTGGATCCCGAACTCGGTCAGATAGACCGGACGACGCGCGTGCGGACGGCGTGCGCGCGTCCGGCGCGGTCGAGCGCACGGGTCAAGCCGCGAGAGCGAGCCGATCGTCACGTCGTCGCGCGCGCGCGAGACGAAGAACGGCCCACTGCGGGTCGTGTACGGATGGTGCGCCCAGCCGTCGACGGCGAGCGGCGCAGCCGCGCGCGCTTGCGGTAGCGGCGGTTCAGGCACAGCGACGCCGCGCAGGAACCGCAGCGGCGCGACGACGTGCCGGTTGCCGCGCGGCGCCGTCTCGCCCATCAGCACGCGGTCGCGGCGGTTGCCGGAGCGCGTCAGGCCGCGATGGGCCGCCCGGAACAGCCGGCGATAGAGCCGCGGCGAGTACGGCTTGCCGCGCCGGTACTGCGGGCCGAGGAACTGCGGGTGGTTGGGCTCGTTCCAGACCGACCAGTAGCTCGATCCGCGGGCCGAACTGGCGACCGACCGCGGTCATGAAGCGGCGGAAGCGGGTCGGGCTCGGGAAGTGACGCCGTCTGCGCGATGAGCGTCGCCCAGTCGCGGCACCGGGCCGCTGGGCGTCACGAGCACGCGGATGCCGCGCGCTCGTGCCTCCGCCACGATCCGCTCGTACGTCGCTCCAGTCGTAGGCGGCCGGGTCGGTCTCGTCGAAGCGGGCGCGCGAGCGGCACTGCCCGGCTGCGGCGCGACGTCGCTGCCAGTACAGGATCACCCGGATCCAGTGCACGCCGAAGCGATTCGATCTCGTCGAACGTCTGCGCGCGCACGCGCGGAGTCGTGGCTCTTGAGCTCGCGCGGGGCCTCGAAGATCGTGAACTGCGAGCTTGCGCGCCTGCGGCCGCGGGAGCGGCGAGGGCCAGCGCAGCGCGAGCGCGATAGCGACGCACGCATCAGAGCCCCCGCGGGTGCCGGACGACGTAACCGCGCGCCGAGCGCGGCTCGGGGCGCCAGCGGGCCGCCTCGCCGCGGCCGGACGTGTCGAAGCGCAGGCCGGCGATGACCACGTAGGCGTGGCCGCCGTTGGCGTAGACGGTGATCCACGGCCCGCGCCGCGGCGACCCCAGCGCATCAAGCCGGACGAGGCGCGTGGACGGCGCGAGCAGCCCGGCGCCGTGCAGCACGTACGACACCGCGCCCGAGCAGTCGTAGCCGCGAGTCGCGAAGCGGCCGTGACCGCCGCCGTAGCGGTAGGGCTTGCTCGTGATCCGGTTGGCGGCGGCGATCGCGCGCTGCACCGCCGGCGGCGCGTCGGCCGGGGCGATCGCCGTCCGCCCGTCGGCCGCGAGCGTCGCGCGCCCGTCGGCGCCGCGGGCGCCGAGTGGCGCGCGGCGCTCGACGCGCTTGCGCATGCCGCGAGCCTGCGGGCGCGAGACGCGGCCGTCGACGCGCAGGTCCTCGGCGCGCTCGTAGCGGCGCACACTGCGCCGCGTCGCGCGGCCGAAGAGGCCGTCGACGGCGGTCGGCTGGCCGAGCTGGGTGAGCCACGACTGCAGGACGCGGACGTCGTGGCCGTGGCTACCGCGGCGCAGCGTGCGGTCGCCGAGCGCGGCGTCGGCGGACGCCGCATGGCCGGTCGCGAGTGCCGCGAGCGCGAGCGCGCAGCGGGCAGGAGTGCACGCCGCCGTAGAGGCGCGATACGAGTCAACGGAGCTCCTTCCAGTCGCTTCCGAGGTGAGCTGACGGGCTCGCGCTGGAATGGCTGCGCTACGCCGGTCGACGCCCGGCGATTCGCCCCGGGCGGACGACGTCCGCCGGTGGTTCCCCCGGCCGGCCGGACTCCCCCGGCCGGTTCAACATGTGTTGCCGGTCTCAACTCGGGAGCCGAACGCGAGTTGCCGCGCCGGTCGCCCCCTCGTCATTCCACTGACCAACCGGCTCGCTTGTGCTGATCAAGGAGCGCCCCGCGGCGCTCAGAGCAGTCTGCGTCGGAGCCGCCGCCGCGGCCGGCTGCGACTGCGCGCGCGATCCGTTGCGGGTCGACGGTAAGACCGGGGCGGCAGCGAGCTCCTCGAGTTCCTGCCGTTCGGCGCCCTCGCGCATCCACTTCATGAACAGCCACCCGAAGAGCGCGACAGTGACGAGGCTCTCCTCGACCATCATCACCGCGCCCGCGGCGCTCTGATCGCCGAGGTCGCCATACCAGCCGTAGAAGACCGTTCCCGACCAGAGAAAGAGATTCGCCAGCACGGCGCCCGTGAGACGGACAGCGACGACGTAGACGAGCTGGGCCGGAAGGCCGAACCAGCTCGGCTTGGGGAACGGCCCGAACAGCGGCATCCACAGGTTCATGCCGGCCAGCAGGAAGCACGCGTGCTGAATGAAGTGCACGAGGTCGTGGCGAAGCGCGCCTTGGTACGCCACCGTCAAGTGCCACAGCCACAGGTTCAGCGCCCGAATCGCGAAAGCCGGGACGGGATGGGCGAGCGCACGCACGCGGTCGGCGCCTCGCACGCGTAGTAGCGGCGCAAGCACTGGGCCGGTGAGCCCGAGGACAAGGAGCAGTGATGCGACATCGGCGATCAGCAGGTGCTCAGCCATGTGGGCCACGAGCCGAGAGTTCGCCTGCTCGTCGATCGGCGCGCTCGTCGCCAGCGCGAGGACGGTGAGCCCGCCCCCGAAGCACGAGAGTCGCCAGCAGGCACCGGGCGCCCGCGGCTCGCCAGCGAGCGCGCACGGGAGACATAGGGGATCGCATATGCCAGAAGCGCGAGCGCGGCGACCATCGCCAAAGAGTGCCGCGGCGACGCGCTGCGTTGGCAGCCGGGCACGTCATGCATCTGACGGGAGCCGGGACAAGGCGGGGATCAGAGGGGATCGACCGGGATGAAGATCATGCGTAAGCGCGTACGGCGATCGCCGAGCCCGTCGGCGCCGGGAGCGCGACGCCGAGCCCTGGCGGTGTACGTGCTCTTATGGCTGGCCGCGGCGCGGCCGTGGCGGCGCTTGCGATCGCCGCGCTCGGGGACGGCGAGCCGGAAGCAGTGACGGTTCCGCCGGTCGAGGAGACCAAGCTCGATCAGGCAGCGTTCGCCGCTGGCTGCGAGCTCAGGCGCGCGCGACCGCATGAGCAGCTGAATCCGCCAGTCGTCGGGCCTGCATCGGGGCGGTCGGCGCGCGGGGGTTACTACGACGAGGCGCCCGACTCGGCGTCGCTCGTCGCCGCGCTCCGCCGCGGCGTGATCGTGATCCAGTTCCGCAGCGGCGTCGACGAAGAGCGTCTCGACGAGCTTCGCGATCTTCAGGAGGCGCTTCCGGTCGGCACGATCGTTACGCCGAACGAGACCGGGATGCCGTACGAGGTGGCCGTCACGGCATATCGGCGCCTACTTGGCTGTGGCCATCTCACCGACGCGACAATCGATGCGGTGCAGCTGTTCCGCGGGCGCTACGTCGGTTCCGGTCCGGACACCTGACCCATTGGCTCATCGGGCGCCCTGACCGGGACCCGCAGCTGCACCTCGGTGCCACTGGGGACGCGCCTCAGCCAGGTCAACTCGGCGCCGATGAGCACGGCGCGCTCGCGCATTCCGCGATACCGTCCCGCGGAACGCCATCAGGCGAGAATCCGACGCCGTCATCGATGACCGAGAGCTCGACGAGACCGTCGTTCGCAACGAGCGTCAACCGGGCCTCGGTCGCACGAGCATGCCTGATCACGTTTGTGAGGCTCTCCTGCGCAATGCGGTAGATCGCGAGCTGGTCGTCGGCGCTCAGCCACGGAAGGTCGTACGGGAGCGCGCGATGGATCAGCAGGCCGGTCGTGCGCGCGATGCGGTTGCAGAGCTCGGTCAGCGCGGCGACGAGCCCGAGCTCGTCGAGCACCTCGGGACGCAGCCGCCGCGCCAGCCGGCGGACATCCTCGAGCGCCACCTTGGCCGTTGCGCGCGCCGCCTGGAGGTCTTCGGCCGAGCGCCCCGCGAGCCGCGACACGATCGATCTGGAGCACCAGCGCAGTGAGCGTCTGCCCGATGTCATCGTGCAACTCGGCAGCGAGGTGTCGCCGCTCGGCCTCTTCGCGCGTCGCTGCACGCAGCGCGCTTTCACGCCGTTCACTCTCGAGACGGTCGAGCATGGCGTTGAACGCGCGTGCCAATGCAGTGACCTCGGACTCGGGACCGGCGATGGGCACGCGTTGCCCCGGCGCAAGCGGGTCGACGCGTTCCATCAGGGCCGCGAGCCGCATCAATGGAGCGAACGCGCGTCGCATCAGGACGAGGTTCACCGCGAGCATCACCGCGAGCCCTCCGGCGAGCGCGACGAACCGGCCGTTGGCCGGCTCCACCCACAGGACCGCGGATGCGACACCGAGCACACACGCGTTCGGGACAAAGAGGCGCCAGAAAAGCGCGACGGACGCTCTCTCCGCGGGCGTTGAGTGCACTTGCTCCAGCACGGACGCCATTCTCAGTCGGAAGGTACCGGCGCGATCATGCCGATCGCGAGGCTAGGCGAACACGGCCCGAGCGTCTCGGCCCCCACGCCGCGGCCCCGGAGGGGGCTCATGGCTGAGCAACCATGACCGATCGCTCTGGCGCTGGAGCTTTCCGGCATCCGAGAGGCGCCGCAACGCACTCGTCACGGTCGGGCGCTGGGCACACACCAGCTGCGCCAGTACGTCATGGGTCACCGGAAGCGGCACCAGCACCCCGTCAGGGCGCACGCGTCCCCACCGGTCGGCCACGTGCCAGAAGAACAGCAGCAAGCGATCATCTACCCGGCGCAGATCAGATATGGCGAGTTGCAGCGCGAGCCAGCGCGAGCGCCGCGTGGCTCGCGCCATGAGCGCGGGGATGATCTGCGGCCACCGGCCGGCAAGTCCTAGGAACTGCGCGTCGAGCACGGCCACCCGGGAGTGATGGAGCACATCCCACCGGGCCTCGAACGGCACCGACGTGTAGGCTGCATCGTGGTCCCACGGCCGGATCAGGTCGCCCGCGCCGATCAGCTCAGATCGCGGCTGCTCGGCCACGACGACGCTGTGCAGCAGCAGCCCATCGAGCACGAGGAGCCCGAGGCACACCGCGGGATTCCCCGGGGGATCGCCGTCCCAGGGGCCTCGTTCGAGACGGAGGAGAGGAGCCACCGCGCGTGCGCGCACCCCGGGGATTGCCGCCGCCGGAACCGCCGCGAACAGTTCGGGGTCCTCGTCGAGCACCCGGACGGCGCGATCGTCGGCGAGGACGCGGTCAAGGACACCGTCACGATCGCTCATGCAGCGGAGCGCGACATCAGGCGCGAGCGCAGGGAATCCTGCGCGGCGACGAGCATGCGGGCAACCTCGGAGCGAGAGATGTGCAGCCGCCCCGCGATCTCGCGGTGCGTCAGGTCATCCCCGAAGCGGAGTCGTAGGACGGCCCGTTGACGGTCAGTGAGCGCGGGGGCTGCGGCCTCAATCGAGGCAAGGCACTCAACACGATCGTACGCGGGGTCCGCCGCGCCGATCTGGTCTCCCAGCGATCCGGCTCCGGGATCGCCGTTGCGCGGCGGCGCGTCGAGCGGCACGACGTTCAGCGACGACGCGGCGCACAACGCGTCGAGCACCTCGCTCTCGTCGCATTCGAGCTCTTGGGCAAGCGCCGCGGCCGTCGGCTCCCGCCCCCACCGCGCACCATGGCGCTCGGCGGCGGCGCGCACATCCTGGATGCGCTCCTGCAGCGGACGGGGCACGTGCGCCGGCCACGCGGTGTCCCGGCGATGCCGGCGCAGCTCCCCCAGGATGGTCGGAACCGCGAAGCTCGTGAACGCGAAGCCGCGCTCGGGCTCGAAACGGCGAATTGCCTTGATCAGCCCCTCGCACGCGACCTGCTCGAGATCCTCGCGGTTGCCGCTCGGCGCGAATCGCCGGGCGAGGGCGTGCGCGAGCGGCCGGTACGAGATCACGAGCTCCTCGAGGTCCTGGGGCCGCCCGTGGCGCGCGTAGCGTCGAAACGCAAGGTTGCGCCCGGTGTCGCGCACGTGGCGCGCGTTCGCGCCGGGCCGCGGCATCGTCGACGCCTTCGGTTGGCTCGACATCGCGACCAAGTCTGCGGCGCGCGCGCGTGTGCGTCCATGGTGGCTGACCACCATCGCGAGGTGGCCGCGCCGCCACGTCTGGCAGCGTCACGCCGGGCCGGCCGCGGGAACGTCCACCCGCAGGGTGCTGAGAATGCGCTGGACGGTATGGCGCACTTCGCTCGTCCCGACCCGTAGCGTCTGGGCGACCTCGCGCTCCGTCGATCCGTCGAGCAGCATGCCCACGATCGCTCGCTCGTCCGCATCGAGCGCCGACGCGCTCTCCTCGAGGACGGCGCGGTCGATCGGCGCCATCAACCGGCCCCCGCCGTGCACCACGCGGAGCGCCTCGAACAGATCGCGCGCACTGACGCCTTTATGGAGCAGGCCGTCCGCGTGGGACAGCGCCGCCGGCAGCGCGAGCGCGGGCGTGGCGTACTCGGTGAAGATCACGACCTTGGGTGCCGGTACGTCCTGCTTGATGCGGTAGCAGAGCTGCAAGCCGTCACCACGAGGGAGGTGGTAGTCGAGGAGGACCAGGTCGGGCCGCGACCGGTTCAGGGTCGGCCATAGATTCTCCGCGGCGCCGTCGCTCTCCCCGGCGAAGACGAATCCGGGCTCTGCGTCCAGCACGGTGTGCAGACCCGCTCGCAGCGCGGGATGGTCGTCTACGACCACGATGCGGATCATCGGGAGCCTCCACTGTTGGCGATCGGTATGTCGAGATCGATGGCGGTGCCGACGTCCGAGGATGCGACACCGAGCCGCGCGCCGATCGTGGCCGCGCGATTCTCCATGGCGAGGAGGCCGGTGCCGTGGTGAGAGCCGACATCGGAGAGGCCGCGACCGTCGTCGACGACCCGCAGCCGTAGGACACCGTCCCGAGCCTCAATGCTGACGTCGATCGTGGTGGCATCGGCGTGCCTGAGGGCGTTGGTGATCGCCTCGCAACAAATCCGGTAGACGTGGGCGCTAACGAGCGGCGTCAGCGGCGGGGCCGCGCCGCGCACGGTGATCACCGGTCCGGGCTCTGGCGTCAGCTGGGCGGCGCGATTGCGAAGCGCCACGTCGAGCGGCCGGCCCTCGAGTGGCGACCGCAGTTCGGCGAGGCTCGTATCCATGTCGGACGCAGCAGACTCGAGCTCAACCGAGGCGCGGCCGACCGTAGGCTCCAGGTGCTCCGGGATACGGCCCTGCAGCGAGCTGACCAACAGGTGAGCCGCGTGGAGGCGCTGCTTGGCCGAGTCGTGGAGCTCCCAGGCGATTCGGCGGCGCTCCGCCTCGATCGCGAGGCGCTCCCGCTCCGAACGCTCGGCCGCCAAGCGCCGCAGCGCGCTCGCCGCGTAGGCGAGCGAGCCGGTGAGCAGGAACGGAAGCGCCAAATGGATCGCGAGTGTCTCGGTCGCACTCACCTGCAGCGCCCCCCAAGCCGGCCCGCCGATGAACGCGACGACCAGGAACGCGAGCGAGGCGCCGAGCGCCAGCCACGGCGCCCACCGGAGCGGCAGCGACGTGGCCGGCAAAGCGAGCGAGGAGAGCCACAGTAGGTAGAACGGGCTCCGCCAGTCGCCGGACGCGAGGACGAACGCGAGCGTCACCGCGAAATCGAACGCCCACACTGCGGGGATGCCCTTCACCCGTCGCGATAGCGCTATAACCGCAGTACTGAGCGGGCCGTACAGGAGCATCAACGCTTCGGTCCTGCTGATCCCGCCCCATACGACCAGCGCGGCAGCGAATGCCGTCGCTACGAGCCGCGCCGCGAGGAAGAACGCGAACCACGGTCCGTCGCGCAGCGGAGCCACGCGCCGGATGCGTCGCACCCACGTCAGCCGCCCCACCTGAAGTCCGCGAGCGACGCGAGGCAGCGGGGCCGGTGCATGTCCGCGGCTGTACCCCGTGATCCGCCGACCTCCGGCCGATCGTCATTGCAGAGACAACCGCAGTCCACCACGCCCACACCGACAAGGGAGGGCGATCCGCATTCGCCCCATTCGGTCACGGCGCGGGGGGCAACCGTGGACGCGGGGCAGCGCGTCCTGCTCGGGCTGCTGTACGTGGTGTTCGTCGTGCGCATCGTTGCCCGTGGCCCCGACGAGCGGGTCGTCGTCCCGGTCGGCGGGTGACATGGAGACCGCTTGGTTCGCGTTCCTCGCGGCGATGATCGCCATGTACGTCGTGCTCGACGGCTTTGACCTCGGGGTCGGCGCGCTGCACCGCCTGCTGCCCCGCGGCGACGAGGAGCGCGAGCAGGCCGTGCGCGCGAGCAGGCCGTGCGCGCGATCGGGCCGGTGTGGGACGGCAACGAGGTGTGGCTGATCGCCGGGGGCGGCGTGCTGTTCCTCGCGTTCCCGGCGGCGTATGCGGCCGCGTTCAGCGGGCTCTACCTCGGCCTGATCCTCGTGCTGTGGCTGCTCGTCGGCCGTGGGCTCGGGATCGAGTTGCGCCACCAGCTCGACAACCCGCTGTGGCAGACGGCGTGCGACACCATGTTCTGGCTCTCGTCCGCCGCGCTCGCGCTCGTGTTCGGCATCGCGCTCGGCAACATTGTCCAGGGCGTGCCGCTGGACGCGGACGGCTACTTCAGCCTGTCGCTTTTCGAGATCCGCGACCGCTACGCGATGCTGATCGGGGTGTTCGGGCTCGTCGTGCTGAGCGCGCACGGCGCGAGCTTTCTCGCCGCGTTCACCACAGGCCCGCTTGCCGAGCGCGCCGGGCATTGGGCCCGCCGGCTGTGGTGGCTCGAGCTCACGCTCGTGGTCGGCGCCGCCTACCCGACGTACAACGTCCGCGAGGAGATGTTGACCCGGTTCGGCGATCACCCGTGGCGGCTCGTGTTCCCGGCAGTCACGGTCGCCGCGCTCGCCGCAGCGTTCGTCTGGCAGCGGACAGGCGCGTGGCGGCGCGCGTTCCTGGCGTCGTGCGTGTTCGTGGCGGGATTGCTCGCCACCACGGCCGCCGCGCTGTACCCGTACGTACTGCCCGCGCGCGAGGGCCGCCCCTTCGGCCTCACGGTCGACAACGCTGCCGCCGGCGAGCAGGCGCTGAGGACCGCGCTGTTCTGGTCGCCCGTCGGCATCGCGCTCGCCGGCGTCTACTTCACCGTCGCGTACCGGCACCTGGTCCTGCGCCGGCCGCCGCATCTCAGCGACTAGAAGGGGACAGGAAAGCGCGGGCCTCTCGGTCTGCCAATGGCGGTTTCGCACGCCGGATGACGTCGGGGCGGTTGTCTACTCGATGAGGCCGTGACGCAGGGGCGGCGGCTACCGCGGCGGCCTCGTCGCAGACGCCGAGCTTGAGGTAGATGTTCCGCAGATGTGTCCTGACCGTGGCGGAGGACACGCAGAGCAATTCGACGATCTCGTAGAGGATCGGCAGCGGCCCGCCGCCGTCGCTTAGCCGCCGCTATAGAGCCTGCCGTCCCAAGCGCGATCGTCCAGCAACCGCTCAGCGGTCAGCAAGGTCATTCGCTCCTCCTCGGTTGCTTGAATGGCGTTCATCGGGCTCAGCTGCAGCCGCACTGAAACCAGCCGTGGAGTCTCGCGTGGGGCATGACTCCGTACCGTTCAGCATGTGGCGAGCGATCGCGATATCTCTGTCGATGCGCTCAGCGAGGACGGGGCGTCGCTCGAGGTCGTGGTGTTCGAGGGCGCGAGCTTCGGCGTCGACAGCGAGGGCGGACCGCGGCGCCCGCACCGGCACGCGTACCACGAGTTGATTTGGACGCGCAGCGGCGGCGGGCACCATCTGATCGACGGTGACGTCTCGTTGGTCGAGCCGAACACGGTGACGGTCATCGGTCGAGCACAGGTGCATGTGTTTGAGCGCGCCAGCGGTCTGTACGCCGCGGTGGTTCGTTTCGGCGACGAGCTGCTTCATGGCGATTCGGCCGCGCGCGCCAACCCTGGGTGGCTACTCGGCAGCCGTGGCGTTCGCACCGTCCGGGTGCCGGCCGGCGACGTCCCGCGCCTTGACGCCGTCGTCGAGGCCCTGGCCGCCGAGACGCGTCGCCCAGCCGACGTGTGCAGCATCGACTTGCAGCGCCACTTCCTGTCGGCGCTGCTGCTGTGGGTCGAGCGCTGGTACGAATCCTCGCGCAGGCAGGAGCGCGCCGCCGACGATGCCGAGGTCCAGCTGTACCGCCGCTTCGTGGACGCGCTCGAGCGCGACTTCGCCCGCCACCACAACGCCGTGCACTACGCCGACGCGCTCCACGTCCCTCAGTCGGTGCTCTCGCGCGCGCTTGCGCGCGTGACTGGGCGTAGCACCAAGGAACTGATCACGGACCGCAGGATGCTCGAGGCCTCGCGGCTGCTGCGCTTCACCGACATGACCGTCGGCGAGGTCGCGTTCCGAGCGGGCTTCGCGGACCAGTTGTACTTCTCGCGTGCCTTCAAGCGGCACCGCGGCGACGCGCCGAAGGCTTATCGCGAACGCGTGCGCCGCCACAGAGAGGTCTCCTCGCCCGCCTGAGTCCGCATCAGGCCAGAACGTCCATACATCCGCGCAAGGCGTCCATTCCTTCGTGGGCCGAGCGGCCCGACACTGATGGCATGACCTTGCTCGAGACCCAGTCAGATTCCCGCAGCCCCGCCGCGCTGCCTGCGAGCCTGCGACTCGGCGCCGTGCACCTCACGGTCGCCGATGTCGACCGTTCCGTCGCGTGGTACAGCCGGGCGCTCGGGCTGCGTATTCACTCCCACGAGCCAGGTGCGGCCGAGCTCGGCGACGGCGTCGAGACCGTCATCGTGCTCCACGAGGACGGCCTGGCGCAGCCGGCGGGCCGTACCGCTGGCCTGTTTCACTTCGCGCTGCTGTACCCGAGCCGCAAGGAGCTCGCACGCGCGGCCGTCCGTCTGGCCGCGACGGGGACCCTCATCCAGGGGGCGTCCGACCACGGGACGCACGAGGCGCTGTACCTGTCCGACGGCAACGGCATCGAGCTCGCCGCTGACCGTCCTCGCGAGCAGTGGCCGGCCGGCCTCGGCTACGACCGTGGCCCCGCGCCGCTGGACTTCGACGCGCTGCTGGGCACCCTCGAGGGCGACGAGCTGACCCCGTACGCGAGCGACGGCGTCCGCATGGGGCACCTCCACCTCCACATCGGCGACATCGACCAGGGCATCGCGTTCTACCGAGACGTGCTCGGCTTCGAAGTCCAGGCCAATCTGGGGACCGCGGCGTTCGTGTCGGCGGGCGGCTACCACCACCACCTGGGCATCAACGTCTGGAATGGCCTGGGCGTCGGCCCGGCGCCTGCTCACGCCGTGGGGCTGCGCCAGTGGACGGTCGCGCTGCCGTGCGCGGACGGCGCCGCCGTCCGCGCCCGTGCCGAGGCATCGGGCGTCGCCGTCCGGCCTATCGACGGCGGAGTTCTCATCCGCGACCCGTGGCAGACCGCTGTGGGCTTCGTGACTACAGCCACGCACTAGTCAAACCACCCCACTAGAGACAGAAGAGGACGGAACTCATGGAGATCACCATCATCGGAACTGGCAACATGGCTCGCGGCATCGCGACGCGTGCCCTCGCTGGCGGGAACACCGTCACCGTGCTCGGCACGAGCACGGAGAAGGCGCAGGCGCTCGCCGGCGAGCTCCCGGGTGACGTGAGCGCCGGACAGGTCGGCGACGCGCTGGTCGGCGACGTCGTCGTGTTCGCCGTCTGGTACCAAGCGGTCGGCGACGTGCTCGGCCGCTACGGGGACCAGCTCGACGGCAAGGTCGTGATCGACATCACCAACCCGGTGGACCCGGAGACCTACGCGCCGTTGACGATCGAGGCGGGCTCGGTCGCGCAGGAGATCGCCGCGTCCGTGCCCGGCGCCAGGGTCGTCAAGGCGTTCAACACGACGTTCGCCGGCACGCTCGTCGACGGAGAGGTTGCCGGGCAGCCGCTCGACGTCTTCATCGCCGGCGACGACGAGGACGCAAAGGGCGCGGTCAAGCAGCTCGCCGCCGGCGCTGGCCTGCGCCCGATCGACGCCGGGCCGCTCGCGCTCGCCCACCACATCGAGGCGCTCGGCTACCTCAACATGGCCATCCAGCCGGCGCTGGGCACCAACTACGCGAGCGCCATCAAAGTTCTCGCCTAATGGCGTTCATCCGGCTCAGGTCGGCATCTTCAGAACGGCCTTGACGACGGTTCCTGCGGCGGCGTCGTCGGCTGCCTGCTGGATGTCCTCGAACGGGTAGACGCGGATGAGCTCGTCGAACGGGAAGCGTCCTTGGCGGTGGAGCTCGATCAGCGCGGGGATCGACTCGCGGGGCACGGCGTCGCCCTGGTTGATGCCGATGACGCGGCTGCCCTTGACGATCGCGGTGAGGATGTTCATCGAGACGTCCGCGTCGGGAGCCGGCGCACCGACGATGCCGCACGCGCCGAGCGGCGCGACGACGTCGATGGCCTGGCGTAGCACGGCAGGGACGCCCGTCGCCTCGAGTGTGCGGTCGATGCCGCGGCCGCCGCTGAACTCCATCAGCGCCTCGACCGCGTCTTGCTCGCTCGCGTTCACGACGTGGGCCGCGCCGAGCCGGGTGGCGAGCTCGAGGCGAGCCGGGTTCACGTCGACGACGGCGGTGACCGCTCCGGTGAGGTGCACCGCGGCGAGCAGGGCGCTGAGGCCGACGCCGCCCGCGCCGAAGATGGCGAGCGTGGAGGCGGGCTCGGGGCGCAGGACGTTGAGTACGGACTGCGCGCCGGTCTGGATGCCGCAGGCGAGCGGGCCAAGGATCTCGAGGGGGGCGTCGTTGGGCACCTTGATCACGGCGCTCGCCGGGGCGAGCGCGCGCGTGGCGAGCGAGGACTGGCCGAAGAAGTGCCCGTGGAGGTCGTGCCCGTTCTGGTGCAGCGTCGACGTGCCGTCCGCACGGCTGCCGCCGAACAGGTTCAGGCCCGCCCAGCTATCGCAGTAGACCGGATGGCCGGTGCGGCACGTCTGGCAGCCGCCGCAGAACGCGAACGACATGACGACGTGGTCGCCGACCGCGAGGTCGGTCACGTCGTCGCCGATCTCCTCGACCACACCCGCGCCCTCGTGGCCCAGGACGCCGGGCAGGGGGAAGGGGATGAGCCCCTCGCGGGCGCTGAGGTCGGTGTGGCAGAGGCCGGTGGCGACGATACGGACGAGCACCTCGTCGCGCTGAGGGCTCTCGACCTCGATCTCCTCGAGCACGAACGGCTCGTGGTTGGCGGACAGCACGGCGGCGGTGGCGGTCGGCATGTGTGGGTTCTCTCCTTACGTGCGCGCGTGGACGGCGTCGGCGGCCGAGCCGTGCGCGGCGTGCGCGTCGTGGGCATGGATCCAGGCCAGCTCGGAGTAGAGCTCCCTGAACAGGGCGTCGCGGGGGGCGATCTCCGGTCCGTCCGGCAGGTGCATCAGGTCGGCGGCGCGGCGCGACCAGCGCTGCACCCTGCGCCGTGCGCTTGCGCCGGCGCTCCTCGTAGTCGCGCAGCGCCGAGCGCGAGGTCGGCGGCGTCGGTCAGGCAGTCGGCGAGGGCGATCGCGTCCTCGATCGTCTGGTTGGCGCCCTGCCCTTGGTGCGGGACCATGGCGTGTGCCGCGTCGCCCATGAGGACCACGCGCGCTGTGTGCCAGCGCTCGAGCGGCGCGAGGTCGAACAGCGCCCAGCGCGCTCCGACGTCCGTCGCGCCGACCATCTCGGTCACGGCGGGGTGCCAGCCTTCGTAGGCCTGGACCGCGTCGTTGACCTCGCACGCCTCCATCCACGTGTCGCGGTCCATTCCGGCGACACGGACGACGGCCAGGAAGTTGACCGTCCGGCCGCCGTCGATCGCGTAGTGCAGGAGATGGCGCCGCGGGCCTGCCCAGAACTGAAGTGGCGTCGGATCGGGGAGCGAGGGCATGGCTTCGACCGGCACGAGTCCGCGGTAGCCGACCGTTCCGGAGAACCTCCCGCGGACCTCGCCGACCACGTGCGGGCGGATCACCGAGTGGACGCCGTCGGCGCCGACGACGAGGTCGGCGGTTGCAGCTCGACCCGTCGGCGAACCGGAGCTCCGCTCCGGAGCCGCGCTCGTCGACGCCCACGCATCGGCGGCCGAGGTTGACCCCTCGTCCGCCAGCCGCGTCGCGAGCGCCTCCAGGAGCGCGACGCGATGCACGCCGTAGTAGGGCGCCCCGAACGCCGCTTCATACGTCCCCTCGCGTCCGATCGGGTGGTCGGCGATGATCTCGCCGCTGTCCCAGCGCCGGATGACCAGCGCGGACGGGACGACCGAGACGGCTTCGACCTGCTCGCCGAGCCCGAGCCGCCGCAGCTCGCGCGTGCCGTTTGCCGACAGCGCGACCGCGGCGCCGATCTCGCGCAGCTCCTCAGCCTGCTCGTAGACCTCGAAGCTGATCCCGCGCTCGCGCAGGGCGAGCGCGAGGACCAGCCCACCGATCCCGCCCCCGACGATGGCGACCTTCAGACCGGCCACGGTCCTACGCGATCGCAGCCGCGCGGGCGGGAGCCAGCGCGAAGTCGTAGGTGAAGGCCAGCTCGCCGTCGCCCTTCGGCTCGGGGTGGACGATCAGCTCGGGCTTGACCGCGCTGGCGACGTCGCTGTCCAGGTAGTCGCTGGTGTCGATGAAAAGCTGGGTGACAAGCGGCTCGTAGCCCTCGGCGCTGACGATCAGGTGCATGTGCGCCGGGCGCCACGGGCTCCAATCGGCGGCGGCCGTCATCCTGCCGGTCGGCCCGTCCAGCGGGATCGTGTACGGCCCCGGGATGGGGGCGATGAACTGGTAGCGGCCGTCGGCGTCGGTGCGGACCTGGCCGCGCAGGTTGCCTTCCGGCGGGCCGGGCATGAAGCCCGAGTAGCGCCCCTCGGCGTCCGCCTGCCAGATGTCGAGGTTCGCGTCGGCCAGCGGCCTGCCGTCGGCGTCCGTCACCACGCCCGAGACGTGCGTGCGGTCGCCGGGCTCGTCGGGACGCTGGGGGAGCTCGAACGGCGCGTCGAGCTGGGGAGCGTCCGGGAGGTGGAACGGGCCGAGGATCGTGCCCTGGGAGCCGGCGCGGTTGCCGAAGGCATGCTCCTCGACGACGTGCTCGATGTAGACGTCGCCGAACAGTGGCCATTCGCCCGCCTCGCCGACGTCGATGAGCCACTGCTTGGCGGCCTGGTACTCCTCGTAGCTGATGTCGTGTTCCACGATCGCCTCGTGGATGCGGCGCAGGATGTCGCTGATCAGCAGGTTGGCGCGGTCAGACATCGTCTCCTCCTCGGTCGATGGCGTTGGGATGGCGCGCCAGCGGAGTGACGCGAATGTCGAGATAGGGAAAGAGCGGGAGGCCGGAGAGCAGCTCGTGCAGCTCGTCGACCGAGCCGACGTCGAGGACGCTCACGTTCGCGTAGCGACCGGCCACCCGCCACAGATGCGGCCAGCGCCCGTCGCGCTGCAGCGCCTGCGAGTACTCGCGCTCGCGCGCCTTGAGCTCGTCGGCCTGCTCTCCCGGCATGTCCGGGGGCAGGCGGACCTCCATCTCGGCCAGGAACAACATCAGCGGTCCACCCGGTAGTGCTCCAGGCGGTCGTTGTCGACCTCGACGCCGAGGCCCGGCGCCGGCGGGACCGCCGCGCGGCCGTTCCGGATCTGCGGGGCGGTGACGATGAGATCGTCGTCCAGGTCGAGGAAGTTCGTGATCTCGGCCGGCTGGCCGGCGGTGGCGGCGAACGCGGCGGCGAACGCGATCGTGGCCACGGCACCGATCGCGCCCTCGTATTGACTGCCGACGATGACCGGGACGTTGCGCGCGAGGCAGAGATCGAGGATCCGGCGCGACTCGGTGAATCCCGTCCGAGCCGTCTTCACGCTCACGACTCGGACCGCGCCCTCCTCGAGCGCGCGATCGACGTGCGAGAGGCTGATGCAGCTCTCATCGCCGCCCAGCGGCACCGCCCAGCGCTCGGCGAGGCGCAGCCGTCCGGCGCGATCCTCGATCGAGATCGGTTCTTCGATCGCCCGCACTCCGAGCTCGATGAGCGCGTCGCCGGCCCGTACCGCGTCGTCATAGCTCCAGCCTCGGTTGGCGTCGACGTAGAGGTCAGCGTCGGGCAGCGCGTCGCGGATCGCGCGGACCGCGGCGACGTCGAGGTCCGGCGCGCGCCCGACCTTGACCTTGAACGTCTCGACGCCCAGCCGCTCGTTGATCTCCGTGGCCTCGTCCGCCATCGCGACCGGTTCGCCGAACGAGACCATGTGCGCGGCGGCAACGTCGTCCGCGAAGCCGCCGAGCAGCGTGTGGCACGGGCAGCCGAGGATCTGGCCGACCAGGTCCCAGACGGCGAGGTCGACGGCGCCGCGTGCGACGTAGTTGCCGGCGACGGCGACGCAGCGGTCGGCGACGAGCTCGACGCGCAGCGGGTCGACGCCCTTCAGCGCCCCGTTCAGCGGTCCTCCGACGGTGTCAACGATCGAGCTCTGGGTCTCGCCGTAGGTGTAGGGGCGCGGCTGCGCCTCGGCCTGGCCGACGAGGCCGGCGTCGCTGTGCACGCGCACGAGCACGTTGTCTGCGCTGCTCACCTTGCCGGACGCGAACTCCGGCGGGCGGCGGTATGGCACGGCGAACGGAATCGCCTCGACTGCGGTGATCCTGACCGTGCCCGCAAGCGTCTGCAGCGCCGCAAGCGTCGCCGGATCGGTGCTCACTTGCACGTCCAGATCTCCTCTCTCCGGCCGCCTCGCCCAGGCGCGGACCGTCGTCCGACAACTTAGGTAGCGGCCATCCGTGAATCAACACCAATCAGGTGTCGATTGACTATGTTTCGGATATGAATCGCGGAGGCGAGTTGTGGAGCTGAGGCACCTGCGCTACTTCCTCGCCGTGGCAGAAGAGCGGCACTTCGGCCGTGCCGCGGAACGCCTGCACATCGCCCAGCCGCCGCTGTCGCAGCAGATTCGCCGCTTCGAGGCCGAGCTCGGGGAGCCGCTCTTCTATCGGACCACGCGCAGCGTCGAGCTCGCGCCCGCCGGCGAGGCGCTGCTCGAACGCGCGCCTGCGATCCTCGCCGCCGTCGATGCCGCCGTCGAGGACGCTCGGCGCGCGGCGCGCGGCGAGTACGGACGCCTCGCGATCGGGTTCACCGGCTCCTCGACCTACGCGTTGCTCCCGTCACTGGCCGCGGCCATGCGCGAGGAGCTCCCCGGTGTCGTGCTCGACCTGCGGGGCGAGCTGCTGACCCCCGCGCAGGTCGAGCGGCTGCTCGACGGCACGCTCGACCTCGGGCTCCTCCGGCCCCCGGTCCGGGAGCGCGAGCTCAGCACCGAGGTGCTCCACTCCGAGCCGCTCGTTGCCGTGCTTCCGGAATCCCATCCGCTCGCCGACGCCGACACGGTTTCGCTCGAGCTGCTCGAGGGCGAACCGTTCGTGACCTATCCATCCCACTTCCGATC
Source organism: uncultured Solirubrobacteraceae bacterium (assembly GCA_963792385.1). GTDB lineage: Bacteria > Actinomycetota > Thermoleophilia > Solirubrobacterales > Solirubrobacteraceae > DASSUW01. The sequence continues at coordinate 898,247 of CAWBVZ010000012.1, forward strand.
GGTCCTCCACGACGCCGTCGAGGACGCCTGCGCCGCCCACGGCTTCACGCCGCTCGCGGCTCACGAGGTCGCTGAGACCGCGACGCTCGTGAGCTTCGTCGCGGCCGGGCTCGGCGTGTCCCTGGTTCCGGTCTCGGTGTGCAAGATGACGGTCGAGGGCGCCGTGTACCGGCCGTTGGCCAAGGACGCTACGCGCGTCGAGCTCGCCGCCGCGTGGCGAAGCGACGACGACCGCCCGGTGCTCACACGGGCACTCGACGTGATCCGCGGCCACGTGCGCGCTGCCTGATCCGGGGCTCAGGCGCCCGGGTCAGGAGAAGCTAGACCAACGAAAAAGCCCCGCCACGCGGGGCTTTCACGACATGCGCCGAAGAGGACTCGAACCTCCACCCGGTTATCCCGGACCAGGCCCTCAACCTGGTAACCCGGGTGTCAGATGCGTCCAGGACGCGCCAGAACGTCCGTTGTACCCAGCGATCCGGACGAAATGGACGCATCGGACGATCTGGAAGTTGTCACGGGTGTTGTCACAGCGCTCGACCGTCGAGGCGATTGGACCTTTCCTCCGCGCATCGACGAGTTGCCCCGTCCTCGCGACCATGCCTGAATGCGTATTCGCCCGTGGCGGCCTCGAGGGCCACGTACCGAACGCCGCACGTGATCCGAGACGATCACCACCACACGCACGTCGAGCCCAAGGCCACCGACGGGATCGTTGAGGCGATCCGGCAGCTGCGCCTGGCCCGCGACAGCGCCGTCAAGGCGCGCAGCGCCGCGCTCTGCCAGCTGTCCGAGATGACTGTCACCGCCCCCGACGAGCTGCGCGAGCAGCTTCGCACGCGCAAGACCACCAAAGGACGCGCCACACTCTGCCGGCGCCTACGACCTGACATCGCACGCCTGCGCGAGCCCGAACAGGCCGCCAAGCTCGCGCTGCGCTCGATCGGCGACGGATCGCCGGGCTCGACCAGGAGATCGCACAGCTCGACGACGCGCTCGCCCCGCTGGTCGCGACCGCCCGCCTCGCACCACCCGCCTGCTGGCCGTCTCACAGGCCACGCCGGACAACTGCTCGTGACCGCCGGCGAGAACATCGAACGCCTGCGCAACGACGGCGCCTTCGCCGCGCTCTGCGGCACGAGCCCGGTCCCGGCCTCCTCAGGGGCGCACCAACCGCCACCGGCTCAACTACGGCGGCGATCGCGACGCCAACCGCGCCCTGCACATGATCGCCGTCTGCCGCCTGCGCTACTGCGATCGCACCCGCGACTACGCCAAACGACGCACCGCCGAAGGCAAGACCAAGTCCGAGATCATCCGCTGCCTCAAGCGCTACATCGCCCGCGAGATCTACCACAGCCTCCACGCCGACGTAGCCGATCTCACCCACCCTTGACATCTATAGAAACGTCCGGGGAACGGACTGCCCGACTCAGCTCCACTGCTGTTCGGCGGCGCTCCATCTCTTGCCTGTAACCAAGCCCTCCAGGACCGGATCCATGAACGTGGCGGCGATCGCCTGAGCCTGGTCGAACGCGATCGGCGCGCCGCGTGTGGCCTTATGCCATCGCGACCCCCAGTCGGTGAGTTGCTCGTTGGAAAGACGCAGTGCGGCCGGGAGCGGCTCGACGAGCGTCGCGGCCTCGAGGCGGCGACGTTCCTCACGTCGAACGTGCCTTGTCAGTTCATCTCCGTCTACATCTTTCTGGGTCGCGACCATGGCGATATCGGCGAGGTCGCGGGCTCGCGACGACGCGTGGCCGTCGGTACCGTGGACCTCGAATATTGCGCATGTCTTGTCCGCGAGTTGCGCAGGCAGGGCCAGTAGCGCGACGGGTGCGATCTCGTCGACTGCGGGATCCCCCGTTAGCGTCGCCTCCGGCTCGAGCCACTCGACGTCGATAGCGTCATCGCGTGGCGAAGCGAGATCGATACTGAACTCGGCGAACACCACGCCTCCGATGCGGGCGATCACCGGCACACTAATCGCACGCTCGAGTGGATGGTCCGGATCGACTTCGATCGCCTTGCCGCGAGCGATCTCAAAGTCGAAGAAATCGCCGGCGTCGTGTGCGGCAGCCTCCACGAGCGCTTCGAGCGCGACTGCGTGTTCGCCTGCTTCGACGACGTACGCGAGATCGATGTCGTTCGAGGTGCGGTTCGGATCAAGCCGCAGAAGAAGCGCCGCGCCACCTTTGACTACCCATCGGTCCGACTGCGTCTCGAACAGACGTGCCAAGAGCCGCCGGTAAGCGACCTCACGTAGGCGCTGCTGTCGAAGCTCCGGGGGTGGCGAGCCCTCACGCGGTCTCGTAATGCCTGGCGAGTTGCTTGCGGCGAGCGCCAGGGCCAGCTCACGCGGCCAAATCCAAGAGCGACGCCGTTCGAGCTTGTAGCGATTTGTTGCGGCTCTTTCGATGGCGCGCCGCATCCATGATCTCGTCAGAAGTGGTCAGGTGCTCGGCCAGTGCCTCGCGCACGGCGCGCGTGACGTATGACGGTTCTTGCCTGTCGAGCAGCAGATCGATGATCGTCCGGGCGGGTGTGGTCACGGGCAGCTCGACTGATCCGACGTCCAACCAAGCCCAATCCTTGTCGCGCAGCGGCGCACGGCGCACGTCGATATCGGTGACGTGCGGCGATTGTCCCGAACGTGGCAGCACCGTGACCGTCGGCTGCTGGGGAATGATCGTTCCCAATCCGTGGAGTCCCGCGGCGGATTCGTGGGATAGGACTACGTTCGTCCCGCGGCGCCGTTCCCATGGGAGGCGGTCACGCTCGAAGTGCAGCCATGCGGCTATGTCGTCCTCGTGCCGCGCGTCGGCGTGTCGCATCTTGAAGACCCCGCGTCGCACGCGTTGCAGGTCGCCCGACTCTACGAGGCGAGCGACATCGTCGGGAGCCAAACCGAGCCGCTTCGCCTGCGCGGCCGTCACATATCCGCCCTGCTCTGAAGCCGCCTCGAGCAGAGCTTCGAGAGCTTCGCTTCTGTGCATTGACGAAATAGTACACGGTTTGTAGGCCTATGACCTACAAAGTGCAATCTTATTGCGCACCTAGCGCCACGCGGTCGACGACGGGCCCCGTCAGGATCCTGTTCGGATCGAAGTTGATCCTCACGCGGGCCAGGCGAGCGTGGCCCCTAGGTCAGACCGGCGTTGTTACGAGCAACCCGCCCGTCTGAGCGAAGCGACCTGGACCAACGAAAAAGCCCCGCCACGCGGGGCCTTCACGACATGCGCCGAAGAGGACTCGAACCTCCAGCCGGTTATCCCGGACCAGGCCCTCAACCTGGTGAGGCGGGTGTCAGTTGCGTCCAGATCGCGCCAGAACGTCGATTTCGTCCAGCCGCGTGGGCCATGCGGGACGGATTGGACTATCTGGAAGTTGCCACCGATGTTGCCGTCCAAGCTAGAGGAGTCGCGGTCACGCGTGACGATGCGGTGCGCTCGGTCTGGAGGGGGGATGTCGTTGGACCGAACTGGGCGTCGAAACGCCCGCGGCGGTGCCGCGGCCGGCTCAGCTCGCGTAGTCGGGCTCGTGGCGGTCGAGCACCCGTCGCATTGCGGCGAAGTGCTGCTCTTTGACGCCGTCGCCTGCGCCGCCGCGGCGATCGTCCGGGATGATGGCGAGCGGCTTTCCCGTGTTCTGCGCGAGCCACTGGACGCGGCAGCAGCGCTCGAGCAGGTACAGGTTCGTATAGGCGATGCCCACGGTCGGTCCGACGACGACTACGCCGTGGTTGCGAAGCATCAGCACGCTCGCGTCGCCGAGGCTCTCGGCCATCGCCTCTCCCTGGTCGAGGCCGACGGGCACACCCGCGTCGTACTCGTCGCTGTAGGCGACCGTGCCGTGAAACTCGAGCGCGTTCTGCTCTGCCATCTCCAGGCGTCCGCCTTCGACCATCGTCAGCGCGGTGGCGAACGGCGGATGGGCGTGCAGGACGCACGCCGCGTCCGGTCGAGCGCGGTGAATGGGGTAGTGGATCCGGTACCCGACCCACAGATGCTCGTTCTCGGCCTGCAGTCGGTCGAGGTCCTCGTCCGGCCCGATGATCGCCAGGCTCGTCGCGGTGATCTGCGACCAGTGGCTGATGAAGGGCGTGATGAGGACTCGCTCGGCGTCACCCGGGACGCTCAGAGACAGATGGTTCCACGTCCCCTCGTGCAGGTTGTCGCGTACGGCCAGTCGGTGTGCAGCCGCCAGGTCTAGGCGTGCGTCCTCGCGTGTGTAGTCGCGCTCTCGGCTCAGCAACGGATCAGCCATCCTCGGAATCTGGGATCCCATACAGTGTCCCCGATGGGGCCCCTCGACGTCATCCCCGCTTGTGGGATCCCGAACTGCGGTCGATCTCCACATCGCGTAGGAGCGCCTTGACGATCTCGCCGGCGCCGACGACATGGTGTTGCATGATGCTGCGCGCCGCATCGGGGGCGCCCGCGAGCATCGCCTCTCGGATCAGGCGGTGCTCCGTGAGACCCGGATCGACGATGCGCTGCAGCGCGGCGTCGCCGGCGTTCCACAGCGCCTGGCCGCTGAACTGGCGGCGCACGCCGTCGACGAGGCGGTCGAGCATCGGCGATCCGGCGGCCAGCACGATAGTGGCGTGGAACTCGTCGTTGGCGCGCAGCCACTCGACGGCCAGCGTTGCCCGATCGTCCGTCGCGTCGCCCTCGATCAGGCGGTGGGTCAGCTCGGCGTACCGGCGCTCGGCGCGCAGCAGCTGTGAGTGGTCGTCGTCGGTCATCCGGGGGGTCGCGAGCTCGACCGCGAGGCCCTCGAGCTCCGCGCGGATCCGGAACGCATCGGTGAGCTCGTCGACGCCGATCTCCCGCACACGGACGCCCCGGTTCGGCGAGAACGACACGAGGCCCTCGGCGGCGAGTAGCCGGAGCGCCTCGCGGATAGGCGTCCTGCTGACCCCGAACTGCTCGGCGAGCCGGCCCTGCCGGAGGACGGTGCCGGCCGGAATGTCGCCGGACGCGATGGCCGCCTCGATCTCGACCGCGATCTGGTCCGCCTTCGTGTGGCTTCCCATCGTGAGAGTGTGTCAACGAGGAGGGCTCGCACGATGATCGACCTGACGGATCGCGTCGTGCTGATCACAGGCGCCGCCGGCGGTATCGGCGCGGCCACCGCTCGCACCGTCGCTCGCCTCGGAGGGCGCGTCGTGCTGCACGAGCTTCGCGTGGACGGCAGCGTGCGACAGCTCGCCGACGAACTCGGCGACACGGCGTTCGTCGTCGGCGCCGACCTCGCCGAGCCGCGATCCGTGGAGCGGCTATGGCACGAGGCGATCGGCTGGCAGGGCCGCGTCGACGTGCTCGTCAACAACGCGGGCATCTACGAGCGCGCGGAGGTCGACGGCGACCTCGACGCGTTCCTCGCCTCGTGGGAGCGCACGCTCGCTGTGTGCCTCGTGTCACCGGCGACCCTCTGTCGCGAGGCAATCAGGACATTTCGCGCGCAGGAGCGCGGCGGCATCATCGTCAACCTGGCAAGCCGGGCCGCCTTCCGCGGCGAGGATCCGGACTACTGGCACTACGCCGCCGCCAAGGCGGGCGTCGTGGCGATGACGCGGACGATCGCGCGCCAGTACGGCCGCGAGGGCGTGACGGCGTTCGCCGTCGCCCCCGGCTTCGTCAACACGCCGTTCAACGATGCACTGGTCGACGAGTATGGGCTCGACTTCTTCGCTCAGGACACCGGCCTCGGCGAGGTGGCCGGCCCGCAGGACCTCGCCAACGTGATCGCCTTCCTCGCCTCGGGACTCGCGCGGCACGCGACCGGCACGACGATCGACGTGAACGGCGCCAGCTATGTCCGGTGACGTCGGGGCAGTCGAGCTCTTCATCGACGGTGTGTGGCGGCAGGGAGGGGCGGGGCGCCTGGACGTCGTGGACCCCGCGACGGAACACGCCGCCGGATCCGTGTCGCTCGCCGCCGCTCGCGACCTCGACGATGCCCTGGCAGCGGCCGACCGAGCGTTCGCCGCCTGGGCCGCCACACCCGCGCACGAGCGCGGCGCCGTGCTCACGCGTGCCGCCGAGATCCTGCGCGAGCGCGCCCCCGCGATCGCGCAGGCGCTCTCCACCGAGGGAGGCAAGCTCCCCGGCGAGGCGGCCGCCGAGCTTGCGCGGGCGGCTGAGACGCTGCAATGGAATGGGGAGGAGGCGGGCCGCGTTCAGGGGCACCTGATCGCGGGGCGCGCACGCGGCAGCGAGCGTCTGTCGCAGCCTGCATCCGTCGGCGTCGTCGCGGCCTTCGCCGCATGGAACTTCCCCGCGGTGCTCGCGTCACGCAAGCTCGGCGCCGTCCTTGCGGCGGGCTGCACCGTCGTCTTCAAGGCGGCCGAGGAGACGCCCCGGACCGCCGCGGAGATCGTGCGCGCGATCGCCGATGCCGGCGCTCCACCCGGCACCGTGAACCTCGTCTTCGGCGACCCTCCGCAGGTCTCCGAGCACGTCATCGGCTCGCCCGTGGTGCGAGCGATCACGTTCACCGGGTCGACCGCGGTCGGTCGCCGGATCGCTGCGCTCGCGGCTCGCGGCCCGAAGCGTGCCGTGCTGGAGCTCGGCGGCCACGCGCCCGTGATCGTGTGTGACGACGGCGATGTCGAGCTCGCGGTCACCGCCACGATGACGGCGAAGTTCGGCTCCGCCGGGCAGTCGTGCGTCGCGCCTAGCCGCTGGTTCGTGCACGCCGCGCGCTACGACGAGTTCGTCGAGCGGTTCGGCGCCGCCGCTGCGGGGTTGCGGGTCGGCGCGCCCGACGAAGCCGGGGCTCAGCTCGGGCCGGTGATCAGCGCGCGCCGGCTCGAGGCGCTCGGTCGCTTGACCGACGACGCGGTCGAGGGTGGCGCCGTCGTGCGCTGCGGCGGCGAGCGCGTCGACCGCAGCGGGTTCTTCTGGCCGCCCACAGTGCTGACCGACGTGGCCGCCGACGCCCTGGTGATGCACGAGGAGCCGTTCGGGCCGATCGTCTGCGTGACCGCGTTCGACGAGCTCGACGAGGCGATCGAGCGGGCAAACGACACGGAGTACGCGTTCGCGGCGTACGCGTTCACCGACTCGATGACCTCACGTGCGCGGGTGATCAGGGACGTCCGCGCGACCAACGTGGGAATCAACCAAATGGCGCCCTCGATGCCGGACGCACCGCTCGGTGGCGCGCAGGACAGCGGGCACGGCTACGAGGGCGGCCGCGACGGCATCGCACGCGTTCCAGCAGTTCCGCCTGATCAGTCAGACGACGCCATGACGGTGCCCTTCCGGTCCCTGCTGTTCGTGGCCGCCGACGACCCCGACGAGCTGCGCGCCGCGTTCGCGTCCGGCGCCGACGCGGTGGTCGCCGATCTCGAGGACACCGTGGCGCCGGACCGAAAACACGCGGCGCGCTCGACGATCGCGGACCTCCTTCCGACGCTCGGCGGCGCGGCGCGCGTGGTTCGCGTGAACGCTCCCGACACCGGATTGTGCGAGGCGGACCTCGAAGCGATCGCCGGTCTCGAGCTCGACGCGATCGTGCTGCCGAAGGCGACGCCGGAAGCGGTGGCGGAGATGGGCTCGGGCGGCCCGCCGCTGATCGCCGTCATCGAGACGGGCGCCGGCGTGCGGACGGCATACGACATCGCTGTGGCGGCGCGCGTGGCCGCGCTCGGGCTCGGGGCCGCCGACCTGAGCATCGATCTCCGGCTGGACTCGAGGCCGGACAGCCTCGAGTTGCTCTACGTGCGCTCGAAGCTAGTGGTGGATTCCGCCGCGGCTGGGATCCGAGCTCCGTTCGACCGCGTCTTCCCGCAGCTGACGGACGACCAAGGCCTGCGTGCCGACGCCGTCCTCGCCCGCTCGCTCGGATTCGGCGGCAAGAACTGCAGGCATGTCGCCCAGCCCAGGATCGTCAACGAGGTCTTCACGCGCTAGCGCTCGGCGAGCAGCGCCGCCAGCCGCTCCGCACCGGCGCGGATCTCCTCCACGGATGGGTAGCTGAACGACAGGCGGGCGCTGCGCTCCCCGCCGCCCGCCGCGAAGAACGCGGCGCCCGGCACGAACGTCACGCCGGCGGCACGGCCCTGCTCGGCCAGGTGCGACGCGTCGAACGGCGCCGGCAGGTCCAACCAAGCGAAGTAGCCGCCATCCGGACGCGTCAGGCGGGCGCCGCCGGGCAGTCCCTCGCCGAGGATGTCGAGCAGCGCGTCGCGTCGCGGCCGGAGCAGACCGGCCAGCCGCTCGAGATGGCGATCGAGCAGGCCGGCGTCGAGGAACTCGAACAGCTGCGCCTGCGCGAACAGCGGGGGAGAGATGTACAGCGAGGTCGCGAGCGCCTGCAGTGGCGCCACCAGCCGCTCCGGCAGCACCGCGTATCCGACGCGCAGCCCGGGGGCGACCGACTTCGAGAACGACGACATGTGGATGCCGAACTCGTGACCACCGCGCTCGTTGAGGAGCCGATGGATCGACGGGAGCGCCGCACCGTCGAGCCGCAGCAGGCCGTACGGGTCGTCCTCGATCACGACGAGCCGGTGCTCGAGGGCGAGATCGGCGAGCTGCTCGCGCTGCGCGAGATCCAGCGTCCGGCCGGTCGGGTTGTGGAACGTCGGCAGCACGTAGAGGAACGCCGGGGCGCGACCTGCCTCGAGGAGCTCGCGCAGCCGGTCGATGTCGATGCCGGCGTCCGTGTTCGCGACCGTCACGATGTCGGCGTCCGTACCGGCGAGGAGGTGCAGCATCCGGTCGTACGTCGGTGCCTCCACGATCACGCGTCGCGGGCCGGGGAGCAGGTGGCGGACGAGGAGGTTCATCGCGACCAGCGACCCGGGCGTCACGATCACGCGCGCGGCGTCAACGCCGTGGCCGCGCGCGATCCACTCACGCAACGGCGAGAACCCGGCGGGAGCGCCGTAGTTGAGCGCGGTGTGGCCGTGCCGGTCGAGCGCGCGCCGCGAGCACTCCACGAACGCCTCGACCGGCAGCATCTCCGGCGACGGGATGCCGCGGGCGAACGAGATCACGCCCGAGTCGGGCAGGACGGACATCAGGCGGCGAGGGAGCCGGCGAGGCTCGGCGCCGAGGCCAGGAGCCGTCGGGTGTACGGATGGGCGGGTGCCGTCAGCACCGCCGCGACGGTGCCTTCCTCGCAGATCAGCCCCTGCTCGAGGACGAGGACCCGGTCCGCGATCGTCGCCACGACACCGAGATCGTGGGTGATGAACAGCAGACTGAGCCCGAGCTCATCGCGCAGATCGCCGAGCAGCTTCAGCACCGCCGCCTGTACGGAGACGTCGAGCGCCGAGGTGATCTCGTCGCAGACGATGAGCTCGGGCCGCGGGGCGAGGGCGCGCGCGATCCCGACCCGCTGGCGCTCGCCGCCGGACAGCTCGAGCGGATAGCGGTCGGCCATGCGCTGAGGCAGCCGCACCTGGTCCAGCAGCCGGGCGACCTCGGCGTCCGCGGCGCGCCTGGAGAGCCCCTGGAGCACCTGCAGCGGCCGGGCGATCGTCGACCGGACGGTGTGGCGGGGATTGAGCGCCTCACCCGGGTTCTGGAAGACGATCTGCACGCGGCGACGCTGCTCGACGGTGCGCCGCCGCGCGAGGGGCGCGAGCTCCTCACCGGAGAGCCGGATGGCCCCGGCTGCGACGGGGTGGAGCCCCGCGATCGCGCGCGCGATCGTCGTCTTGCCGCTGCCGGACTCGCCGACGAGCGCCACGCATTCGCCACGCGCGACCGTGAACGACACATCCTCGGCGGCGACCACGGCCGGGCCGCGCCCCTGGTACTCCGCGCGCAGCCGCACCACTTCCAGCACCGGCGCGGCCTCGCGATCCTCGGTCCGCGCGGCGAGGTCCTCGCGCTCGGTTTGCAGCCCGGGCGTGCGCTGCCACTCGAAGCAGCGCACGTCGTGGCCCGCTGCGACCGGCTCGAGCGGCGGCATCGCCTCGACGCAGTGCGGCTGCGCCAACGGGCAGCGCGGTGCGAACGCGCATCCGTGCGGTCGCTCGCCGACGCCCGCGACGACGCCGGTCATCGGCTCCAGCCGACGCGGTGACGCGTGATCGGGGATCGAGGCGAGCAGGCCCCGCGTGTACGGATGGCGCGGTTGGGTCAGCACGGACCGCGCCGGGCCCTGCTCGACGATCCGGCCGGCGTACATCACCGCGATTCGGTCGGCGATCTGTGCGACGACCGCGAGGTCGTGGGTGACGTAGAGCATCGCCACTCCCTCCTCGTCGCGCAGCCTGAGCAGCTCGTCCAGCACGCGAGCCTGCGTGACCACGTCGAGGCCGGTGGTCGGCTCGTCGAGCACGACCATCGGCGGCTCGCCGACGATCGCGATGGCGGTGCACACGCGCTGCTGCTGGCCGCCGGAGAGCTGATGCGGGAAGCGGCGCTGGAACTCCGCGTCGTCGGGGAGCCCGACCTTGGCGAGCACGCGCTCGCGAGCTCCCGGCTCGATCCCGCCGCGATGCTCGCGGAGCATGTCGCCGATCGCCGCGCTCACGCGCAGGGAGGGGTTCAGCGCCGTGCCGGAGCTCTGGGGGAGGTAGGAGATCAGCCGCCCGCGCGCCCCGCGCATCGCGTCCCAGGTGTTCAGGCGCTCACCGTCGAGCGTGAACTCGCCCGCGCTGATCTGCGCGCCGCCCTGCGCGTAGCCGAACAGCGACAGCGCCGTCGTCGTCTTTCCGCAGCCCGACTCGCCGACGAGGCCGAGGATCTCGCCGCGGCGGAGGTCGAGCGCTACGTCCTCCACGATCGGATCGCCGCCCGGTGTGTCGACGCGCAGGCCGGAGAGGGTGAGCACGACGGAGTCGCCGGCCATGGTCACTGCGCTTCCGCGGCGCTCGAGCGGCCGAGCATCTTCACGTGCGCGTCGCCGACCAGGTTGACCGCGACCGTCAGCAGGGCCAGCATCACGGCTGGCGCGAGGACGCCCCAGAGGTTCAGGGTGATGAACTGCCGGTTCTCGGCCACCATCAGGCCCCAGTCGGCCGCCGGGCGGAGTCAGCCCGAGGCCGAGGAAGTTCATGCTCGCGATGATGACGATGGCGTAGGTGAAGCGGAGCCCGAAGTCGGCCAGCACGGGGGCCGTGATGTTGGGCAGGATCTCGCGACGGAGGATCGCCGGCGTGCGCTCGCCACGCGCCACGGCCGCCTCGACGAAGCCGCGGACGGAGACCTCGAGCGTCGCCGCGCGCACGATCCGGCTGATCCCGGGCATCTGCACCAGGCCGACCGCGAGCACGAGGATGCCCGCGCTGGTGCCGGCGCCGGTCACGAGCACCAGCACGAAGAGCAGCGGCGGGAAGGCGAGCAGCACGTCCATGCCGCGCATCAGGAACGCGTCGAGCAGGCGCCTGGCTATAGCCGGCGGTAAGCCCGATCGCCAGCCCGCCAGCGTAGGACACGGCGGCGGCTGCGAGGCCGAGTCCGATGACCGTGAGGCCGCCGTGGAGCACGCGGCTGAGCACGTCGCGCCCGAGCCCGTCGGTCCCGAGCGGCGCGCCGGCGCGCGGGGTCTCTCCGGGCAGGCCGATCGGCTGCGCCGGATCGTGCGGTGCGACGAGCGGGCCGAGCAGCGCGATCAGCAGGACGACGGCGAGCAGGATCAGGCCGACCTTGCCCGCCGGTCGGCTGCGCGAGTCGCGGGAGGCGCGGTCGCGGCATCAGTTCTGCGCGGTCCGCAGCTTCGGGATTGAGGAACACGACGATCAGGTCGGCGGCGATGTTCAGCAGCACGTAGACGGTCGCGAGGATCATCGCTACGTCCTGCACGAGCGTCGACGTCGCGGTTCTTCACGGCGTCGACGAGCAACCGGCCGATGCCCGGGTAGTTGAAGACGTTCTCGGTGATGATGATCCCGGCGACCAGGTACGCGGCGACCGACGCGATCACCACGACGCTCGGGCCCATCGCGTTGCGGACCACGTAGCGCCAGATGACGCGCCGGCGGCTGAAGCCGTTGAGCCACGCCATGGCGACGTAGTCGTGGCGCATCACCTCGACGACGCCGGCACGGACCATCCGCAGACCAGTGGCGATCGCGGCGGCCAGGAGCGTCAGCACGGGCAGCACGAGGCTGTCGGTGTGGGCCAGCGGCGACTCGCCGGGGCCGAAGCCGACCACCGGCGGGAAGAAGTCGAGCCAGTTGAAGAAGATGACGATCAGGAACGTGGCGATCACGAACTCCGGCAGGGCGTTGACGGCGAGTGACGTGAGCGACAGGACGTGGTCGAGCGCCCTCCCGGCCATCACACCCGCGAGCACGCCGAACAGCAGCGCGAGCGGCACGAAGAGCACGAACGCGATGCCGGCGAGGATCGCGCTGTTGCGCAGCGGCTCGCCGATCCGATCCGCCACGCTGGGCGTTCTCGGCCGACTGCGCGAGGGCGACCGACGAGTCGCCCAGGTCACCGCTGAGCAGGCCGCCGAGCCAGTCGAGGTAGCGCTCCGGGACGGACCGGTCCAGTGCGAGCTTCTCCTCCAGATCCTGCACGGCTTCCGGCGTGGCGCTGCGGCCAAGCACGACGCTCGCCACGTCGCCCGGCAGCACCTCGGTCATGCCGAAGATCAGCATCGACGCGACGAGCAGCGTCGCCGCGCCGGTGGCGAGCCGCCGGGCCACGAACGCCAGCATCGGATGCCGCCGCCCCACCCCGGTCCTCACCGGCGGCCGCAGGGAGCGGTCGCCGGGATCCGTCGTCGCGATCGGCGTCCCCATGAGCTCCTAGGAGAGCCACGCGTTGTGCAGCTCGAACCCGCTGAGCCAAGCCGACTTCGACGGTTCGAGCCCGTTGACCTCCTTCGCCAGACCGTCCACGTAGGTCTGGTTCGCGTACACCAGATAGCCACCTTCCTCGAACTGCAGGCGCTGCACCTCGCTCCACTTCTCCGTCGCCTTGGCCTCGTCGACCGTGCCGATCGCCTCCATCAGCAGCTTGTCGGCGGCCGGATCCTTCCAGCCGGTCTCGTTGTACGGAGCGTCCTTTGACAGCACGTTGAGGTAGTACAGCGCCAGCGAGGCGGTGCCGTTGACCCAGAAGGTGGCCGAGAACGGGTAGCTCAACCAGCGGCCGGGCGTGACGCTGAAGTACGTCCCGGGATCGATCCGGTTGATCTTCACCTGGACGCCGGCCTGCTTGGCCTGCTGCTGGTACAGCGTCGAGGCGTCGACGAGCCCGTCGAGCACGTTGGAGGTGTCCAGCCGCACGCTCAGGTTCTCCTGGCCGGCCGCCTTCAGCAGCGACTTGGCCTGGTCGACGTCCTGCTCACGCTTGAACTCCTCGGCGTAGTACTTCGCCCCGCGGCACGGCAGGTCGTCCGCCGCCTCGCCGAAGCCGTTGAGGATCTGGTCGACGAACGCCTGGCGGTCCGTCAGCAGCCGCAGCGCCTGCCGGACCCGCACGTCGCGCAGCGGCCCTTCGTCGGTCCGCATCGCGAAGGTCTGGAACGAGGTGCCGGTCGCCTCGAGCAGCTTGATCTGCTTCGCGTCCTTCTCGCGCCGGGCGAGCGCGAACGGCATCGCCTGCATGATCTGGCTCTGACCGCTCAGCAGCGAGTTCAGTCGTGCCGGCTCCTCGGTGAAGCTCGAATCGATCGTCAGCTCGTCGATGTAGGGACCGCCGTGCACCCAGTAGTCCTTGTTTGCCGTGAAGACGCTGCGCGCCCCCGGCTTGAACGACTTGAACTTCCATGCCCCGGTCCCGACCGGGTTCTTGAGGATGTCCTTCGGCGTCGCGCCGTCGGGGAGGACGGCGAACCCGTAGAAGGCGGTCAGGATCGGGAAGTCGCCGACCGGCAGGTTCATCGGGATCTCGACCGTCGTGGCGTCGCGCTTACGCACGCCCTTGACGTCGATCACGCGGGCCATCGTGGCGGCGGTGTAGTTCTGCTTCTCGTCGGTCCAGGCGTTGATCGAGTAGACGATGTCGTCGGCGGTCACCGGCCGGCCGTCGTGCCAGACGACGCCGTCGCGCACCTTCACGGTCCACACCGTGCCGTCGGCGTTGGGCTCGGCGCTCTGGGCGACCGCGGGCGCCGCCCCGAGGTCGGGGTCGAGCCGGAACAGCGGGTCGAACAGGAGCTCGGAGCGGGCGATGTCGGGCTCGGTGACCGCCAGTCCCGGCACGAGCGTCTCGGTGCTGCCGCCGGTGATCATCGACACGACGAGCGCCCCGCCGCGGTTAGGCTTCGCGTCGCCGTCCGGCGTGGCGGTTGAGCTGAGCTTCTCCTTCGCGCCTCCGCACCCGGCGAGCCAGCCGGCGCCCGTCAGGCCGAGCGCCCCTGTGGCTCCGACCTCGATCAGGCGGCGCCGGGTCAGTCCGGAGGCGTCGGGGTTCCCTAGATCGGACATGTGTTCTCCTCTTCGAGCGGTAGGGCGCTGAGGACGAGCCGCGATGGGTGCTGCGCGTCGTTGAAGATCGTCTGCTGCGCGGGCCGCAGCTCGTCGTCGGCCCAGTAGTCCCGGCCGGTGTTGTGATTGCGGTCGAAGTTGGGGAAGTCCGAGCTCGAGACGTCGAGCCGGATCCGCGAGCCGGCCTGGAGCCGCACGCCGACCGGGCTCATCTCGATCGTCAGCTCGTAGGGCACGCCGGGCTCGAGCCGGACGACCTGGTCGTAGCCCTGCAGGAAGCGCGTCCGGAGGATCCCGGCCGACAGGCCGATGGCCAGCCCGTCGGGCCGGACGTCGACGAGCTTCGCCGTGAAGTCCGTCTCGACCGCGTCCGTGGCGGCCCAGAGCACGCACGTCACGTCGCCGACGAGCAGGAGGTCCTGGGTGAGCGGCTCGGACACGTAGACGAGGACGTCGCGCCGGTGATCGAACACCGATTGGTCGAGCGCCCGCGTCGACCAGTCGCTGATGCTCATCACCGGGTCGCGAGGGTCGTAGCGGTACTCGCTCGGCACCGCCGAGACGGGCTCGACCGACGCGAGGTGCCCGTCGCCGCGCACGCCGTTCGCGGCCCCATCGCTGTCGAGGAAGAGCTCGAGCCGGCGCCCTTCGGGCGGCGGCCAGTCGTCGAACCGCCGCCAGCGGTTCTCGTTGAGGATGAAGGCGCTGACGGGGGACTCGCCGAGGCCGGCCGGGTCCTCGCCCTTGAGCGCGAAGTCGTACCAGTCCGCGATCAGGTCGTGGTACTCGAGGCGCTCGGTCTTCCCGTACTGCACGGCGCCGGTCCCGCGGGCGACGGCGCCGGGCTCGTGGCTCCACGGGCCGATGACGAGCCGGTGGCGGTCACGGAGAGCGGGATCGCCGTGCGCGCGCAGGCTCATGAAGTTCGCGACCGATCCGCGGATCACGAAGTCCCACCAGCCGGTGATGTGGCAGACCGGCACGGAGACCTGGGGATGCGTGTCCGGGAGCGCCCAGGGGTCGCTCTCCTGGTCGCGCAGGAACTCCTTCAGCCATCCGGTCGCGACGCCGAACAGCTCCGGCGGGAGGGCGTCGTAGGGCAGCGCCCAGAGCCACTTGCCGCGTGCCACCGCCCACTCGCGCTCCGCGGCGGCGCGCGTGACCGGCCCGGTTGTGTCGCCGGTCCGCGCGCGGATGTCGGGCGCCATGCCATTGGTCCAGTCGAGATAGATCGGCTCGAAGATCCCGCGGCTCTCGTCCTGCATGCGCGCGGCGATGCCGCTGGCGAGCGCGGCGGCCAGCGCCGGCGGCGCCGCGCCAGCCGTGCACATCGCCGTGTAGCCGTCGTACGAGTTGCCGAACGTCCCCACGCGGCCGTCGGACCCTTCGAGCCGTGCGGCCCATTCGGTGGTGTCGTAGCCGTCGGCGGCATGGATCGCGGCGGACTCGGGCCGGTACAGCCAGCAGTACGGGCCGTCCGACGCGTATCGTCCGCGTACGTCCTGCACTACGACGATGTAGCCGCGCGCCGCCAGCCCTCTCGCGGTCCCGGCGTAGTCGGCGCCGAACGCCTCGCCGCGCTTGCCATAGGCGGTGCGGCAGACCAGGGTCGGCGCCGGCCTGCCCGTGCGCGGCCGGTAGACGTCCCCGCGCAGGACGGTCCCGTCGCGCATCGCGGCCGGCACGTCCTCGGTCACGTCGACGTGCGACTGCGGGATCGCCGGCGGGGCGGAGCTCACCGCACCTCCGGCCACGTGCCCGCCGCCGGCAGGTCGAGCGCTGCGCTGAGGCGGCGTGTCGTCGCCCGCGCCAGTTCGTACACCACGTCCTCGTCGAGCCCGGTGAGGCGACCGCCGCGGACCACGATCTCGCCGTTGATGACCACCGTGTCGACCGACTTGGACCGGCTCACGAGCACGAGCTCGCGGACGCGGTCGAACCCTGGCTGCGCCTCGGCGAGGTCGTCCGTGCGGATCACGAAGTCCGCGCGCTTGCCGGGCTCGAGCGAGCCGATCCGGTCCGCGAGCCCGACTGCCTTCGCGCCGCCGCGCGTCTGCATCTCGAAGATCTGCTCGGAGGAGAAGTACGCGCCGCCCATCCGCGCGGTCAGGTAGCCGACCCACGCCATCTCGCCGAACGACCAGACCTTCGCCGCGTCGGTCATGAAGGCGACCGGCACGCCGCGCTCGACGAGCTCGGGAACGCGGCACGGGACGCGGTCCGAGATGCCATAGAACAGGAAGTTCCCCGGGTGCCAGATGACGGTCGATCCCGAGCCCTCGAGCGCGTCGATCTCGTCGTCGCGCAGGAGGTTCATGTGGGCGAGCGACGTTGTCGGCCCGAGCACGCCGAGCTCGCCGAGGTGGTGGACGCCGTGCGCGCCGAATCGCTTGTCGTCGTACTCGACGTCGTCCGTGTCGAAGTTGTGATGGAGCGTGAGCGCCGCGCCGTTCTCGTCGGCGCAGCGCTTGCCGGCGACGGCCAGCTCGTCCGTCACGGTGCCCATGCCGTAGAGGCCGATGTGACCGCGCACGAGCGCATCGGGATCGGCATTGCGGCGCAACTCGCCGCCGAGCAGCTCGAGCGCGCGCTCCGTCGTCGCCGGCGCACGCTCGACCTCGGTGGCCATCCCGAGCCCTTCCGGGTGATCCCACAGGAACGGGTCGCAGAGGGAGGCCCGCACGCCCACCGCCTCCGCGGCGGCTGCGACGGCGTCGGTGGCGAGGACCGTGCCGGGCTCCATGAAGCACGTGATGCCGTTGCGCACCATCTCGACGCACGCGAGCAGCGCGCTCACGTACTCGTCATCGTCGGTGACGGTGTTGAACCAGGCGCTGTAAACGCCGACCTTGTCGCCGTCGCCGCCCGACGGACTGACGGCGTGCGGCGCATCGGAGACGGAGCCGCGCGTCAGGTGCAGCGTCGTGTGGTAGTGCGATTCGACGAAGCCCGGGTGCACGACCGCGCCACGCGCGTCGAGGATCCGGCCGGCCCGATAGGCCGCGAGCACGTCGCGCTCGGGCCCGACGGCCACGATGTCCCGGCCGGTGACCGCCAAGGCTCCGGCCGGGTACACGGTGCGCTGCTCATCGAGCGTGAGCACGTAGGCGTTCTTGACCAGCAGGTCGCAGCGCGCGGGAGCGCCGTCAGACGTGGTCGACATGCTCCACCTCCCGGTCCCAGCTCCCGGCGGTGAGGTCGCCGACCTTCAGCGCCTCCTTCTGAACCCGCAGCGACGGGGTCCGCGGGAAGTCCGTGTCGCGGTACTCGATGTAGCGCGGCACCTTGAACGGCGCCAGGCGTTCGGCGCAGTGCCGCACCAGCTCTTCGGGCGGGATGGTTTCGGGCGACTGGCCCTCCAGCGGTAGCACGTAGGCCTTGATCTCCTCGCCCCGCAGGTCGTCGGGCACGGCGATCACGGCGACCTCCAGGACCTTGGGGTGCGAGCGGATGACCTCCTCGATCTCGGCGGCGGCGACGTTCTCGCCGCTGCGGCGAATGATGTCCTTCATCCGCCCGAGGAAGTAGTAGAAGCCGCGTTCGTCGCGGCGCGCGAGGTCGCCGGTGTGGAACCAGCCGCCGCGCATCGCCTCCTCGGTGGCCTCGGGACGGTTCAGATAGCCACGGAACATCCCCGGGGTGCGGATCAGGATCTGGCCGCTCTCGCCGATCGGCACGTCCTCGTCGTCGGCGTCGACGATCCGGATCTCGCACTCCGGCGTCGCCACGCCCATCGAGCCGGTGCCGACCATCTCGTCGGCGGCGTGGAGCGGGACGCGGGTGTTGATCGTGGCCTCGGTGCTGCCGTAGTTGTCCAGGAACGGGAAGCCGAAGCGCTCGACGAGCTCCGCGTGGATGTTCGCCTGCACGCCGACGGCGATCGCCAGGCGCACGTGGTGGTCACGCTCGTCGGGCCGCGGTTCGCCCTTCAGCAGCAGCGCGGGCATCGAGGCGATCGTCCACATGTCGACGACGTCATGGGCTTGAACGACAGCCCAGAACCGCGACACGCTGAAGCGGCGCATGACCACGAGCGTGCCGCCGCTCTGGACCGTGCACGCGAGCATCACCGCGGGATCCGCGTAGTAGAACGGCAGGCACGACAGCATGCGGTCGCCGGCGCTCTTCGGGTTCAGCCGCAGCTCGATGTCGACGCAACGGAGCCACCACGTGTGGTCGAGCATGCAGCCCTTGGCCAGCCCCGTGGTCCCGGACGTGTAGTAGATGTGCGTGATGTCCTCGGGCTCGCACGCTGCCTCGCGCAGGTCGAGCGGCCCGCCTTCGCCCTGGTAGGAGCTGAGGCCGCCCGGCTCGTCGCCGGCGACGACGAGCACGTCGCGGAGCCCGGGGCACTCGCCCCGCAGCCCCTCGACAAGCGCGCGGTTCTCCTCGTCGACGATCGCCAGGACCGCCTGCGAGTCGCGGAGGATGTGCCCGCTGTCGTGCTCGCGCGCCGTCGGGTTGATCGACACGAGCGTGGCCCGTACGGCGGTCACCGCGAGGTGCGAGATCATGTACTCGGCCCGGTTGCCCACCATGATCGCGACCACTTCGCCCGGCGACACGCGCTCGCGCAGATATCCGGCGAATCCCTGCGTGAGGTCGAGCAGGTCGGCGCGCGAGAGCACGAGGCCGTCCTCGAAGATCATCGCGGGAGCGGAGTCGCGGTGGCAGGACGGCACGAAGAGGTCGAGCAGCGTCTTCGCCTCTCCGACGCCGCTCCAGGGCGCGCCGGCCGTCAGGTGGGTCACCTCGGCGGTCACGCTTCGACCTCCGCCAAGCCGTTCTTGATCATCGTCGTCCCTTCGTGGTCGATGGCCTCGAAGCCGAAGACGCGGCGGTCATGCCGGTCGCCGGCGGGCCAGATCCGAGTGGTGAGCGCCTGGCCGGGCTGGAGCAGGAGCGGCCGCGACAGCCGGGCGGCGAAGCGCTTCAGCCGGCGCGTGTCGCCGTCGCATGCACGGGCGACCACGGCGCGCCCCGCGAACGCCATCGTGCACGTCCCGTGCACGATGATCGTCGGGAAGCCCATCGAGCGCGCGACGTTCTCGTCGAGCGTGTACGCGTCCCAGTCGTCGGCCGCGGCGGCAAAGCGCCGCGTCTGGTCGGGGTCGAGCGGCAGCGTCGTCTCGGTCGCGGATCCGACGGGCGGAGGCGGTGGCACGTGGGCCGGCGCGTCCTCGCCGACGGGGGCGGCGACGCGGCCGCCGGCGACGAAGCTCGTGAAGTGCTGCTCGTTGACGAGCGTGCCGCCCGTCGTGCGTGTGTCGATGTGGACGATCGTCGCCACGCCGGCCGAGCGCTGGCGCACGCCGACCACGGTCGCCGTCACCTGCACCGCCATGCCCGGGACCAGCGGCTCGTGCACGAGGAGGTCGTGCTCGCCGTGGAACGCGAACGCCGGCGTGACCGCGTTCTTCGCCGCGACCATCGTCTTCAGCACCGGCACGAGCGCGAACAGCGGCGGTGCCAGCCGGCCCGCGGTCAGGTCCTCGTTGTCGTCGTTCGTCGCCTCGGCGAACCGCCGCGTGTTCTCAGCGGTGATCTCGATCACCGCGGACTGCACGGGCACGCCGATCCGCGAGGTGTCGAACGTGGCCTCGCTCGAAACGCTCATGAGAGCCCCTCCACGAAGTCGGCGATGGCGGGCGGCGTCAGGAGCCGGCCCTCGAGCGCGCGCTCGATCGCCTCCGGCGTCCAGCGGCCGGCGTTGGACAGCCGGTGCACCGGCGACGGCATCGCGATCACGACGAGCTGGTTGCCGTAGATCTGGAACACCTGTGCCGTGGCGGGACAGTCCGCCTCCGCGAGCCAGCCCACCAGCGGCGAGACGTTCTCGGGGTCGAAGGGGTCGAACGCCTCGGCGGAGGGGGCGATGCTGTCCTCCAGCCGCGTCCTCGCCGACGGCGACACTGCGTTCGAGCGCACGCCGTACCGCTCGCCCTCCAGCGCCGCGACCTGCGAAAGGCCCGCGATCCCGATCTTGGCGGCCGCGTATGCCGCCTGGCCGAAGTTGCCGGTGAACCCGGCGACCGACGTCGTGTGCACGACCGACGCCTTGACGGCGTCGCCGGCCTTCGACCGCTCACGCCAGTGCGCCATCGCGTGGTGCGTCATGGCGGCGTGGCCCTTCAGGTGCACGCGCTGCACGGCATCCCATTCGCCCTCGGCGAGGTTCGCCAGCGTGCGGTCGCGCAGGATCCCGGCGTTGTTGACGAGCACGTGCAGGGCGCCGAACGTCTCGACCGCGAGCGCCACGACCTCCCCGGCCTGCGACCAGTCGGCGATGTCATGGCCGCTGACCACGGCGCGCCCGCCGGCCTGCTCGATCTCGTCCGCGACCTGGCGGGCGGGCGTCGGATCCGCTCCCTCGCCGGTGACGTCGCCGCCGAGGTCGTTGACGACGACGGCGGCGCCCTGCGAGGCGAGGAACAGCGCGTGGCAGCGGCCGAGGCCGCGGCCGGCGCCGGTCACGATCGCGACGCGCCCGGCGAGCCGGCTCATGCCGCACCCCCGACGGGTTCGAACACCGGCAGCGGCGGTGCGCCGTCGCGCTCGCGCCACGCCACGCCGACCCGATCGCCGATCGCCGCCGGCGCGCCGACGAGGTTCGTCACCAGCCGCGGTCCCTCGTCGAGCTCCACAACGGCGACCACGTAGGGCGGCTCGAGCGCGGGATCGACGCTGAGGTGGACCGTCGTCATCGCGTAGACCGTCCCCGTCCCGGCGACCGGCACCCACTCGAGCCCGTCCGTGTCGCACTCCAGGCAGAACGGCCGCGGGTAGAACTGGAAGGCGCCGCAGGCGGTGCAGCGCTGCACGATCAGCCGGTGGTCCGCCGCGGCCTCCCAGAACGGCGCCGTGGTGGGATCGCCGAAGGCGGCCGGGCCGTCAGTCACGGGCCAGCACCACCGTCGCGCCCGCGGAGTTCGAGATGCCGCCGATGCCGTGGACCACGCCGACCTCGGCGTCCGGGACCTGGCGCTCGCCCGACTCGCCGCGAAGCTGGCGCACCGCCTCGACGAGCAGCAGGATGCCGAGCGCCCCCGGATGGCAGTAGGAGAGCCCGCCGCCCATCGTCATCGAGGGCAGCCGCCCGCCGGGCTTCAGGTGGCCCTCCGCGACGAACGGGCCGCCTTCGCCCTTCTCGCAGAAGCCGAGGTCCTCGAGCTCGAGGATCACCGAGCTGGTGAAGTTGTCGTACGGCTCGAAGAAGTCGACGTCGGCTGCGGTGATCCCGGCTCGTGCGAAGGCCTCGCGGCCGGACTCGCGTGCGCAGGTGACGGTGAAGTCGCGCATCTGGCTGATGTGCCAGTGCGTGTGGCTCTCGGCCGCTCCGAGCACCTTGATCGGGCGCTTCGCCGCGTCCTTGGCGCGCTCGGCGGTGGTGACGACGACGGCGCCGCCGCCGTCGGTGCGCAGGCAGCAGTCGAGCTTGTGGAACGGCTCGCTGATCGGGCCGCGACGCGAGCACCTCGTCGACCGTGAGCGGATCGCGCGACCACGCCTTCGGGTTCTTCTGTGCCCACTCGCGGGCCGTGACGGCGACCTCCGCCAGCTGCTCAGGCGTCGTGCCGTACTGGTGCATATGGCGGCTCGCGATCAGCGCGTAGTGGCCGATCGCGAGCGGTAGGCCGAACGGCGCCTCGAACTGGCCGGCGAGGCTGTCGTCGACGGCGACCGCCATGCTGCGGTTGCGGCGGCTCCGCTGGCGCGACGCGTAGGTGATCAGCGCGACCTCGCAGTGCCCGGCGGCGACCGCCAGCATCGCGTGGTGCACGAACGCCTCGAACGAGCCGCCGCCCATGTCGGACGAGTCGCCGTAGCGGGGCTGGATGCCGAGGTACTCGCCGACCTGGACCGACCCCTCCTCGCCCATGTAGTTGACGAAGATCCCGTCGACGTCCTTCAGCGTCATGCCGGCTTCGGCGAGCGCCTCACGCGCGGCGAGGGCCACCATCGACAGCTCCGTCTGGTCGAGCACCTTCCCCAGCGGCGTCTCGGCGACCCCGGCGATATAGACCGGTCGAGTCCCCACGGCCGGCGACGCTAACAGCGGCGTTTCGCGCAGGCCATGGGTGATGGCCACAAGTTCGCGGCGCCTCTCATGTGACAGTGAACGTCGCCGAGCCGCGCGCCGCCACGGATCCGGTCTGGCGGGTGGCGCTCAGCTCGAGGTCAACGCGTTGCTCGCCGTCCTTCTCATACGTTCGCGTGACCGTGGCGGCGCAGGTCAGCGAGTCACCGGACCAGACGACGTCGACGAAGCGCACGTTGAAGCGGCGCAGGGCGGCGGGCCCGAGCCAGTCGGCGGCGTAGGAGCCCAGCAGGCCGGCCGAGAACATGCCCTGGGCGAACACCGAGTCGAAGCCGGCCGCGCGGGTGTGGGCGTCGTCGTAGTGGAGCGGGTTGAAGTCGCCGGACGCGCCGGAGTAGCGGACGAAGTCGGCGACGCCAAGCGGGCCGATGGTCCGCGGCGCCGGGGCGATCGGCTGGGGCGTCATGCGTCCTCCGGGGCGTGCTCGGTCTCGACCACAGTCATCTTCGCCGTGGCGACCAGCGCGCCGTCGCTGTCGCGGTACTCCGTGCCGAGGACGTAGAAGCGCAGCCGGCCGCCGCGGCGGCCCTCGCGCTCGAACGCGGCATCGAGCCGCGTGCGGCCGCGCAGCCGCGCGCCGGCGCGCGGCGGCGTGCCCGGGAAGGCGAACTCCTGCTCGCCGTGCAGCCGTCGCTTGCGGTCTCCGGGTATCCGCTCGAGCACCGCCAGCTCATGCTGGGACCAGTGGGCGGCGGTCATCAGGAACGTCGGCGGGATCACCGGCTCCGCGTCGTCGAGATAGCTCGGATCCTCGGCCTGCGTCGCGAGCGCGAACTCGCGGATCTTCCCGCGCTCGACCACGAGCTCGAACGGCTCGCTCTCGATCCCGACGAGGCTCGCGAGGTCGTCCATCAGGTCGCCTGCGTGAGGTTGCGGACGGCGGCCGCCAGCACGCGCGCGCCGAGCTCGCACTGCTCCGGGCTCGTGTACTCGGCCGGGTTGTGGCTGATGCCGTCACGGCTCGGCACGAACAGCATCGCCGCGGGCGCGTGCCGGCCGATCACCATCGCGTCGTGGCCGGCGCCGCTCTTCACGTCGACCGTCTCCGCGCCCTCCTCGTCCGCCGCCTGCCGCAGCGCGGCGATCACGTGCTCGTCGAAGTCGTGGGGCGGCTGGCCATGGGTGCGCCGGAGATCCAGCTCGAGATCCTCGTCCCGCGCGATCCCCTCCAGCAGCGCAGTGATCCACTCCCGCGCGCCGTCGAGGTCTTCGCCCCGCTCCGCGCGGACGTCGATCGAGAACTCGCACAAGACCGGGACGATGTTGAAGCCGCCGGGCTGGACGGACATCGTGCCGACCGTCATCCGCAGCAGTCCCGGATGCCGCGTCGCGTGGTCGCGCAGGGCGACGACCGCGCGTGACGCGCCGACCAGCGCATCGCGGCGATCGTTCATCGGCGTCGTGCCCGCGTGGTCGGCGCGGCCGCGGAACGTCGCGCGCATGCCGAACATGCCGGCCAGCCCGGTGACGATGCCGATGCCTGCGCCGGCGGACTCGAGCACCCGCCCCTGCTCGATGTGGAGCTCGAGGTAGGCGCCCACGGACTCGATCGCCACGGCCTCCGGCAGCCGGTCGAAGGAGAATCCGGCCTCGGTCATCGCGTCGCGTAGCGTGATGCCGCCCGGATCCCGCCGGTCCGCGAGCTCGGTGAGGTCCTCGCCGACGAAGGCGCGACTTCCCATGAGCGCGGTGCGGAAGCGCGCGCCCTCCTCGTCCATGAACGATGCGAGCCACACCGGGCGGCCCGGCTCGAAGCCCGCGGCCTTGCAGCCGGCGGATCGCGTCGAGGCCGGCGAGCACGCCGAGCGCTCCGTCGTAGCGTCCGCCGGTCGGGACGGTGTCGAGGTGCGAGCCGATGACGACCGCCTTGCCGCTTCCCGTCTCCCACCGGCCGATCACGTTCCCGGCGGCGTCCAGCGTCGCCGTCAGGCCGAGCGCCTCGAGCTGCTCGACGAGCCAGCCGTGCACCGACATCAGCTCCGGCGACCAGGCGTAGCGCGTCACGGCGTCACCGTCGCCGCCGAAGCGGGCCGCCGCCGAGAGGTCGTCGATCAGCGAGCTGGCCCGGCCCACGGCTGCGACGCTAACAGGGATCCCGGGCGGCGGCCATGGGTGAACGTCACAGGCTTGCGGGCGCCCAACTGCGGCGATGCCACTGCTCAGACGATGTCGAGCAGCTTCGCGAGCCGTAGTGCGAGCGCGAGCTCGACGAGCGTCTCGGGATCCGACAGGTCGCGGTTCAAGCGCGTTCCGATCCGCTCCAGCCGGTTCGCGACCGTGTTGATGTGGACGTACGAGCGGCGGGCGGTCTCTCGCTGGTTGAACCCGGAGGCGATGTACGCCTCGAGCGTCTCCAGCAGCTCGCGGCCGCGGGTGCCGCCGCAGGTGAGCGGCGCCAGCGTCGCCGCCACGTGTGCCTGGAGCGCCGGGTGTTCGGCCGCCTCGATCATCAGCCGGTACATCCCGAGCTCGCGCGCATCGATCACGAGGCCGCGCTTGCCGAGCTTGATCATCGCCTCCAGCGCGCTGCGGGCGAGGTCGAACGAGGCGCCGTACTCACGCGGGCTCGTGCAGCGGTCGCCGACAGAGGCCGAGAAGCTGAGCTCCCCGAAGAAGCGCCGCAGCCTGCGCGAGAGCGCCTCCGCGATGCTGCGCGGCTCGCGATCGCCGTAGCCGCCGTCCTCGCGCGGCGACTGCGCGGCCAGGACCAGCACGCGATCGTCGAGCGCGGCGACGATGCTCGCGGGCGCGTCGGCGGAGACCTCGGCGGAGACCGCTTCGAAGACGCGGCGCTTGAGGCGGAGCAGATCGTGCTCCGGCAGCCCGGTCTCGGCGGCGGCATCGAGCTGCAGGAGGATGACGTCGCGTGCGTCGGCCAGGTCGTAGCCCATGCGGGCGGCGCGGGCGACGATCACGTCGTCGCCGCTGTAGGCCCCGTTGACGAGGTCGGTGGCCAGGTCGCCGCGCACCGTCTGCTCGACCTCGGCGCGCGCGGAGATCTTCAGCAGCTCGAGCGCGACGCCGGTCGCGGCGACCTCGATCAGCGCCAGGTCGAGCTCAGTGGGCTCTCCCTCCCAGCGGATCACGAGGAACCCGGCGACCTCCTGGTGGCCGGCGACGACCGGGGCGACGAGCCGCGTCGGCCCTTCGAGGACGTCGTCTCTGAGCAGCGCTGGGCGCCAGTCTCTGGCGAGGTCGTCAAGCCGCTTGCGCAGCGCCGCGTGCAGCGGGCCGGCATGGGGGAGGGCGAGCTGCTGCCAATCCGCGGAGCTGTCGGGGCACGCTCCCGCGATGGCGCGCAGGAAGCGGTCCTGCAGAATGACCGGGCGCTCGAGGAGCCGCGCGAGCTCCTCGGCGACAGCGGCGGGCCCGCGATCGGCGAGGACCTGGTCGACCAACCGCCGCTGGAGGACGAGCGAGCGGCTCAGCTCGTCGTTCGCGCGCCCGAGGTCACGCGCGAGTGCGACCTCGTTCTCGTACCGGCGGGCGTTGTCCAGCGCGACGGCGGCGTGGTTGGCGAACGCCGTCAGCAGCCGGGCATCCTCGTCCGAGAACATCGCGTCCGGATCGACGTGCTCGACCGTCAGCACCCCGATCGTCTCCCCGCGGGCGATCAGCGGGCTCGACATCACCCCGGTGAAGCCGTAGTCCTGGAGCGTCTCGATCCGGTGCTGGTAGTGCGAGTAGTCGGGAACGATGATCGTCCTGCCCGACGCGAGCACGCGGGCGGCGAGCCCTTGATCGAGCGGATACTCCTGGCCGATGATCCCGGGGGCGTGCCGCGCCGCGGCGACGATCCGGAAGACGCTCTTCCCGGCGTCCTTGAGGATGAGGTCGCCCGTCTCCGCCCGCAGCAGCGACGTCGCCTCGGTGACGATCTCCGTGAGCACCTCCTGCACATCGAGCGAGGGCCCGATGCGCGGGACCGAATCTTCGAGCGCGGTGACTGCCAAAGTCGGCTCAACATACTCCCCGTGCTCTGGGCCACGTTCCACAGATCCGAGTCTCGCCGATACGAGGTCGTGGTGTTCGAGGGCGCGAGCTTCGGCATCGACAGCGAGCGCGGACCGCGACGCCCCCACCGGCACATCCGCCGTTCACTGCGTACGTTCCCGCCTTGGCAGGGGCAAGCTGCGAGAGCACTGGCAACCCCGACCGTAAGAAGCATCCGTAGCGCGACAATCCGCGCGCACCTCACCGAGCCTTCTCCTTCCGTCACCGGCGCCTTTCGTGACAACGTACGACCCTGTCGAGCACCCAAGCGCCCGCCCCAGCGGTTGGGCCATCGGGTCGTGCAACGGAGTTCCTCGCCCGAGGACAGATAGTCCAATTTTGGGTCTAATACGTGGTTGCCAAATGTGTCCTGTCGTCTCGCTAGGCGAACGTATGTTTCGTATCCATCGGTCGGCCGTAAGCCCGAGAATCGGTGCCGGTGGGCCGTGGTCGCTGCTCGGTGCGGCGACGGGCGAATTCACTGTTCATTGAGGCGTGAGGTCAGCCGGCGGGCGGCCCCGAGCCCGGAGCCGCGGGCGTGCGAGAGATATCCGCGAGCCGCGTCGCTTTGACGGCGAGCTCGAGCGAGAGCAGATCTTCGCGGGCCAGCTGGAGCCCGGTGAGCTCCTCGATGCGCGAGAGGCGCTGGCGGAGCGTGTTCGGGTGGATGAAGAGCGCCCGCGCCGTCGCGCTGGGCGACCGGCCCTGCCGGAGATACTCCTCGAGGGTGGCCAGCAAGCTGCTGCGGCGCCGCGCGTCGTACGCCGCCAGCGCCTCGATCGCCTGCGTGTGGCGGTCGCGCGGGCGCTCGTCCTCCGCCAGGCGGACGAGATAGCGATAGGCGCCGAGGGACTCGTATGAGCGTGCGCCGCCGTCCCGCGCCAGGAGTCGCGACACCGCGCAGGCGTCGCGCGCCTCGTCCAGCGCTGCCCTTCCGCCGGGGCCTCCCCGCACGTAGCTGGTGCCGATCGCCACCCGGTGGGTCGCGGCGATGCCGTCGAGCGCCGCGACGAGCTCCTGCTCGTCGCCGTCCGCGCGCAGCAGCGCCCGCAACACGCCCGAGCCGGGGTCCACGCCCGCCCCGGGAGCCAGCTCGGTGAACGCGACCGCCAGGCCCGCGGCGACGTCAGGCCAGCTGCGCGCCTCGTGCTGCTGCGGCCGCGCCTCGACGACGACGTGGGGCCGATCGAGGTCGAAGCCGGCGGCGCGGGCGCGGACGCGGGCGAGCTCGCCGTCCTCGGCCGCGAGCGCGTCGAGGATCTGGCGCAGCAGGTTCTGGCTCGTGAGGTGCTCGATCAGCTCCGTGCGCTCGAGCGCGATAGCCACCTGGCTCGCGACCGCGCGCAGGAGCTCGTCCGCCTCGGCCGGGAACTCGCGATCGTCGAATGCGACGAGCGAGCCCAGCGGCCCGGACCCCGCCACGATCTCGGCGCGAATCGTCGTCGCGGTCTTCGCCTCCGGCAGACCGGGCGGGTCCTCGGCCACGACGCCCGGCGCGCCCGAGGCGTCGGCGATCAGCAGCGCGCTGCCCGCGCAGCCGAGCAGCGTGCGCACCCCCTCGGTGACGACGCGGTAGAGCCGCTCGCGGTCGGTTACCGCCGCGATCCGCTGGCCCAGCCCGGCGAGCGCGGTGAGCGCGTCGACGCGGCGCCGTGCATCCTCCAACAGCCGCGCGTTCTCGATCGCGCCGGCGAGCAGCGAGGCGGCGTGCTCGAGGAACGTCGGGACGTTGTCACCAAACTCGCGCGGCGCCTCGGTGTGGAGGACGACGACCCCGAGCGTCGCGCCGGAGCGCGCCGGGATCGGCACCGTCGCCATCGACTGGAACTGCTCCTCGTGGATCTCGGGGACATAGATGAAACGCGGGTCGTTCAGGGCGTCCTCGCGGACGAACGCGGCCGTCCGGGTCCGCGCCGTCCAGCCGACCAAGCCCTCGTCGAGCCCGAACTCCACGCGGCCGACGAGGTCGCTGAAGACGCTTGACGCCGCCCGCAGGCGCATTCGATCCCCGTGGCGCAGGTACACAAAACACGCGTGGCAGTCGGTCGCGTCGCTCAGCAGCGTGACGACCCCACTGAGCAGCCGGTCGAGATCCGGCTCGGAGGCGATCACGCCGACGATCGAATAGAGCGTGTCGGCCTCGAGCTGCGGACGCATGGACGCGGCCGATGCTAGTGGTAGTCCGCCGGGGCGTTGCGGGATCAGAACAGCTGGAGGTAGCGCTCGACGTCCCACGGTGTCACCTGCTGGTGCGCGTCGGCGAACTCCTCCTGCTTAACCGCGACGTAGTAGTCGACGTAGTCCCGGCCGGGGCAGGCGCCGAGTGCGGCACGCAGGACGTCGTCGGCGGCGAGCGCCCGCGTTGCGTCGAGGAGGTTACCCGGCAGCGACTTCACGCCGATGGCGGCGCGCTCCTCGGCGCTAATCGCGTGCAGGTTCACGTCCGTGGTGGGGGCGCCCGGGTCGAGCGATCGGGCGATCCCGTCGAGGCCCGCGGCGAGGATCGCGGTTGCGCCGAGGTACGGGTTGCAGGAGCCGTCGACGGTCCGGTCCTCGATCCGGCCGGCCGCTGGGATCCGCAGCATCTGCGTGCGGTTGTTGTACCCGTAGCTGATGTGCACGGGCGCCCACGCGGAGCCGCTGCGGGACCCGGTCACGAGTCGCTTGTAGGAGGAGACGGTCGGCGCCGTCAGCGCGATCGTCGCCGGCGCGTGCTGCTTGAGGCCGCCGATGAAGTTGTAGGCGAGCGGCGACAGACCGAGCGGATCGGACTCGTCGAGGAACACGTTCTCGCCGTCGCGCCAGAGGCTGAGGTGCATGTGGCAGCCGTTGCCGGTGAGGTGGCCGAACGGCTTCGGCATGAACGTGGCGATCAGCCCGCGTTCGTGCGCGAGCGACTCGACCATGTAGCGGAAGAACACGGCGCGGTCGCACGTCGTGAGCGCGTCGGCGAACGCGAAGTTCTGCTCGAACTGACCGTTGCCGTCCTCGTGGTCGGTGGCGTAGTTGTCCCACCCGAGAGCGGTCACGGCGCGCGCCACCGTGGTGACGAAGTCGAGGTTGCGGGTGAGCGCGCGCATGTCGTAGCACGGCTTCGCCAGCGTGTCGCTGTCGTCGGCGACCTCG
Organism: uncultured Solirubrobacteraceae bacterium; assembly: GCA_963792385.1. Taxonomy (GTDB): domain Bacteria; phylum Actinomycetota; class Thermoleophilia; order Solirubrobacterales; family Solirubrobacteraceae; genus DASSUW01. Next base: position 927,814 of record CAWBVZ010000012.1, read on the forward strand.
ATGCCGCCGTCGGCCGTCCGCCGGACGAGGAAGTACTCGAGCTCGATGCCGACCTTGAGCTCGAAGCCGAGCTCGCGGGCGCGGGCGACCTGACGCTGGAGGATGGTCCGCGGGCAATACGGCCACGGCTCGCCCTCCACGGTCAGGTCACAGGCGAGCCGCGCGATCCCCGGCTGCCAGAAAAGCGGCGTGAACGTGCGCACGTCGGGCATCGCGGCGATGTCCGGGTCGCTCGGCAGCTGCCCGACCTCACCGGCCGCGAAGCCGGCGAAGCCCGCGCCATCGGAGAGGAGATCGTCGAGATGCGCGGCCGGCACGAGCTTGGCGCTCGGCTTGCCGTGCATGTCCACGAACTGCGCGAAGAAGAACTCGATCTCGCGCTCGCTGACGAGCGCGGCGAGATCGTCCGGCGTGACGGGCGGCTCGAACGGGGCGAGCGGATCGGGGCGTGCGGACACAGGGTCTCCACGGCAGGGTTCAGCGACCGGCTGTGTATATCTACACGTCCGCCGCGGGTCGATGTGCGATTCGCCCATGTTTCGGTGGCCGATGATGTGCGAGCGACCACGCGATGGGCCTGCAGGCCGTCGGAGGCGCGCAAACTGTGGAGCCCTCGTACATAGCTTTCCGCCCCGGCCGAACGGATGATGGCCGCATGTGCGGCATCGCCGGCCTGTTCGCCAAGGACGCGGAGATCGAGGCGGCCCTGGGCACGCTGCTCGGAGGCATGCTCGTGGCGCTCGGCGACCGCGGGCCCGACAGCACGGGATTCGCGCTCTACCGCGCCCCGGTCGCGACCGGCTGGGCGAAGCTCTCGCTGCGCGCACGCGCGGACGACCCGGACTGGCAGGCGGTGACGGACGCCCTGGCAGGCGGCCTCGGCGACGCCGACCTGCTCGAGGCCCGCGGGCGCAACGCCGTGATCGCCGCCGCCGCCGAACCGGTCGCGGCCGCCGCGTGGGTGCGCGAACGGCTGCCCGAGATGCAGCTCGTGAGCGCCGGGCGCTCGATCGAGATGTTCAAGGACGTCGGCACGCCGCAGGAGATCGTCGAGCGATTCGCGCTCGCGGGCCGGCACGGGACCCACGGTCTCGGCCACACGCGGATGGCGACCGAGAGCCGGATCACGACCGACGGATCGCATCCGTTCTCGACCGGCGCCGACCTCTGCCTGGTCCACAACGGCTCGCTCTCCAACCACAACCGGCTGCGGCTCGAGCTCCGGCGCCGCGGCCTCCAGTTCGAGACCGAGAACGACACCGAGGTCGCCGCCGGCTACCTGACCTGGCGGCTCGAGCACGGCGCGACGCTCGAATCGGCGCTCGAGGACTGCCTCGAGGCGCTCGACGGCTTCTACACGTTCGCGGTGGGGACGGCCGACGGCTTCGCGGTCCTGCGCGACCCGATCGCCTGCAAGCCCGCCGTGCTCGCCGAGACCGGCGAGTGGGTGGCGATGGCCTCCGAGTACCGGGCGATCGCCACGCTGCCAGGCGCGGAGGACGCGCGCGTCTGGGAGCCCGCTCCCGCGCAGGTCTACAACTGGGACCGGGCGAGGGTCGCGTGACGGTGTACGACCTCGCGCAGCAGCCGCTGCGCGAGCTCAACGCGCGCCTCCATGCGGCCGCGGACGGCGAGCGCTTGCAGGTCGTGCACCCGGGCGGCGCGCACAACGTCGCGGTCGGCCTCGACGCACCGATCGAGGTCGAGATCGACGGGCACGTCGGCTACTACTGCGCCGGGATGAACCAGCACGCGACGGTCCGCGTGCGCGGCAGCGCCGGGACCGGGGTGGGCGAGAACGTGATGTCCGGGACCGTCGTCGTGGACGGCGACGCGAGCGCCTCGGCGGCAGCGACCGGGCGCGGCGGCCTGCTGGTGGTCCACGGCGACGCGGCGGCCCGCTGCGGCATCTCGATGAAGGGCGTCGACATCGTGGTCGGCGGCTCGATCGGTCACATGGGCGCGTTCATGGCACAGCGCGGGCGGCTCGTCGTCTGTGGCGACGCCGGCGACGCGCTGGGCGACTCGATCTATGAGGCCCGCGTGTACGTGCGCGGCGCCGTGGCGAGCCTGGGGTCGGACTGCGTCGAGAAGGAGGTCGGCCCGGAGCATGTCGCGGAGGTGCGCGAGCTGCTCGCTCGGGCCGGCGTCGAGGCCGACCCCGCCACGTTCCGGCGCTACGGCTCGGCGCGCGCCCTCTACCACTTTGACGCCGGCCGCTCGGCGGCCTACTGATGGGCGAGCGGCTCTGGCACCTGCGCGAGTCGGCGACGTTCGACCGCCACACGATCGCGGCGATTCGCCGCGCCGCCGCCACCGGTATCTACGACATCCGCGGCGGCGGCGCGCGACGCGCGGTGCCGCACTTCGACGACCTGCTGTTCCTCGGCGCCAGCATCTCGCGCTACCCGCTCGAGGGCTATCGCGAGCGCTGCGCCACCGACGTCACGCTCGGGGCGCGCAACGCGAGCGAGCCGATCCACATCGCCATCCCGATCACGATCGCCGGCATGAGCTTCGGCGCGCTGTCGGCGCCCGCCAAGGAGGCACTCGGGCGCGGGGCGACGGCGGCGGGCACGAGCACGACGACCGGCGACGGCGGCATGACGGCCGAGGAGCGCGAGCACTCGGCCAAGCTCGTCTACCAGGTCCTGCCGTCGCGCTACGGCATGAACCCGGACGACCTGCGGCGCGCCGACGCGATCGAGGTCGTCGTCGGCCAGGGCGCCAAGCCGGGCGGCGGCGGCATGCTGCTCGGCCAGAAGATCTCCGACCGCGTCGCCGAGATGCGCGACCTGCCGGCCGGGATCGACCAGCGGTCGGCGTGCCGCCATCCGGACTGGACCGGTCCCGACGACCTCGAGATCAAGATCGCCGAGCTGCGCGAGATCACCGACTGGCGCAAGCCGGTTTACGTGAAGGTCGGCGCCGCCCGGCCATACTACGACACGCAGCTGTCGGTCAAGTCCGGCGCTGACGTGATCGTGCTCGACGGTATGCAGGGCGGCACCGCGGCGTCGCAGGAGGTGTTCATCGAGCACGTCGGCGTGCCGATCATGGCCGCGATCCCCCCGGCGGTGCAGGCGCTGCAGGAGCTCGGCGTGCATCGCGAGGTCCAGCTGATCGTCTCGGGCGGCATCCGCTCGGGGGCCGACGTGGCGAAGGCCCTGGCGCTCGGCGCCGACGCCGTGTCGATCGGCGTGGCGGCGCTGATCGCGCTCGGCGACAACGACCCGGCGCGTGACGAGGAGTACGCGGAGATCGGCTCGGCCGCTGGCTTCTACTACGACTGGCACGAGGGCCGCGACCCGGCCGGCATCTCCACCCAGGACCCCGCGCTCGCGCAGCGCCTCGACCCCGTCGCCGCTGGCGCTCGACTCGCGAACTACTTGAGCGTGCTGACGATGGAGGCGCAGACGATCGCCCGCGCGTGTGGGAAGTCGCGGGTGCAGAACCTCGAGCCTGAGGACCTCGTGGCGCTGACCGTCGAGGCGGCGGCCATGGCGCGCGTCCCGCTCGCCGGCACGACGTGGATCCCCGGGAGCTGAGCCGTGTCGTTCGTGCTCGAATGCCCGCACTGCGGCGTGCGCGAGGTCACGGACTTCGGGTTCGGCGGCGAGGTCGTCGCGCGCCCGACTGAGCGCCCGTCGCCGCGCGAGCTCGGCCACTACGTGCACTTCCGCCGCAACGTGGCCGGCGTCCAGCGCGAGTGGTGGGTCCACCGCTCGGGCTGCCGCGCGTGGTTCCTCGCCGAGCGCGACACCCGAACCAACGTGGTGCTGTGGACGGCGCTGCCCGAGGACGCTCCGGCGTGACCCGGCTGCCTCCGCAGCCCGGCGAGCGGATCGACCGCTTCGCGCCGGTCTCCTTCACGTTCGACGGCGCCCCGTTCGAGGGGTTCGTAGGGGACACGATCGCGTCGGCGCTCTACGCCGCCGGCGTCCGCACGTTCTCGCGCTCCTTCAAGTACCACCGGCCGCGCGGTGAGCTCTGCGCCTGCGGCCAATGCGCGGGCTCGCTGGTCGCGGTCGACGGGCGTCCGGCCGTCCGGGCGTGCGGTGAGCCGCTCCGCGACGGGATGCGGGTGAGGCATATCAACGCGTGGCCTTCGCTGCGCTTCGACGTCATGCGCGCGGTCGACCTGGTCGGCGGGCCGTTCACCCCGCCCGGCTTCTACTACAAGACGTTCATCCGGCCGCGCCGCCTGTGGCCGCTGTACGAGAAGGTCCTCCGCCGGGCGGCGGGCCTCGGCGTGCTGCCCGCGCAGCAGGACGAGCGGACCTGGCGGACGGACTACCGCCGCCGTCACTGCGACGTGCTGGTCGTCGGGGCCGGCGCGGCGGGCCTGAGCGCCGCGATCGCCGCCGCCGAGTTGGGCGCCGACGTCGTGCTGTGCGACGAGGATGCGGAGGCGGGCGGTGCGCTGCTGTTCGAGGGCGGCCACGCGGAGGCGCGCGCGCTCGCCACTCGCGCCCGCCGCGCCGGCGTGGAAGTGCTGGAGCGCGCGGCCGCGCTCGGGGCGTTCGACGGGCTGGTCCCGGTGTGGCAGGGCGCGACGCTGCATCAGGTGCGCGCGGCGCGCATCGTCCTCGCGACCGGCGCGCTCGAGCAACCGCTCGTGTTCCCCGACAACGATCTGCCCGGCGTGATGCTCTGCTCGGGCGCGCGCCGGCTGACCTCGCTCTACGGCGTCAGCCCCGGCCGCCGCGCCGTCGTCGCGGTCGGCGACGACCGCGGTCTCGTGGACGCGCGCGCGCTGGCGGACGCCGGCGTCGACGTCGTCGCCGTCGCCGACGCGCGCGAGGGGCGTACCGTCCTCGCCGCCGCGGGCCGACAGGCGCTGCGATCGGTCACCGTCGGCAACGTCGACGGATCGGCGGGGGAAGCGCGTGTCCTGCGACCTGCTCGCCGTGTCCGGCGGCCGGGTCCCCAGCGCGAGCCTGCTGCTGCAGGCCGGCGGCCGGACGGCGTACGACCGCGAGCGCGGCCACTTCGCCGTCGACCTGGTTCCGGAGGGGGTCTTCGTGGCCGGTGAGCTGTGTGGCCACAGCGCTGCCGCCGCGGTGTCCGGACGCGTCGCAGGGCTCGCCGCGGCGCTCTCGCTCGGACACGGTGATGAGGCCGCCCGTCGCGCACTGGCGGACGAGCGGGAACGCCTCCGTACGGACGCGGTCAACGAGCCGTGTGCCGTGCCGCCGGCCGGAGCGGCGAAGCGGAAGGGCAAGGCGTTCGTCGATCTCGACGAGGACGTCACGAGCAAGGACATCGCGTATGCCGTCGGCGAGGGCTATGACTCGATCGAGCTGGCCAAGCGCTACACGACCGTGACGATGGGCCCGTCGCAGGGCCGGTACTCGCAACTGGCCTCGGCGCGGGAGATCGCCGCCCGCACACAACTCGATCTCGGCACGGTCGGGATCACGACCGCGCGGCCGCCGTGGACGCCGACGCCGATGGGCGTGTTCGCGGGCCGGCCGCTGGAGCCCGCCAAGCGCACGGCGCTCGAGCAGCGCAACCGCGAGCTGGGCGCGACGATCGACTGGGCGGGCGACTGGCGCCGCGCGTACGACTACGGCGACCCCGAGGGCGAAGCGCTCGCCGCGCAGACGACGGCCGGCCTCGTCGATGTCTCCACGCTCGGCAAGGTGCTCGTGCAGGGACCGGACGCGGGCGTTCTGCTCGATCGCGTGTTCCCGAACGAGCTGTCCACGCTCGCGCCCGGGCGCCTTCGCTACGTCGTGATGACGAGCGAGGCGGGTCGGATCACCGACGACGGCACCGTCGCGCGGCTCGACGAGGACACGTTCTACGTGACGACGACGTCGTCGGGCGCGACCGCTGTCGAGCTGTGGATCACGCGCTGGCTGGAGACCTGGCGGCTCGACTGCACGGTCACCGACCTGTCGCAGGGTGTCGCGGCGATGAACCTCGCCGGGCCGCGCAGCCGCGAGATCCTCGCGTCGCTGACCCCGCTCGACTGCTCGCCCGAGCGGTTCAAGTACCTCGACGCGCGGCCGGCCCGGGTCGCGGGCGTCGAGTGCCTGCTCCTGCGCGTCGGCTTCGTCGGCGAGCTCGGGTATGAGATCCACTGCGCCGCCGCCCAGGCGGTCAACGTCTGGGACGCGATCCTCGCGGCCGGCGACGTCCGGCCGTTCGGGCTCGAGCCGCAGCGGATCCTGCGGCTGCAGAAGCTGCACATCCTCGTCGGCCAGGACACGGACTCCGAGTCGACGCCGTACAGCGCCGGCATGCCGTGGATCGTCAAGCTCTCCAAGCCCGACGACTTCCTCGGCCGGTGGGCGCTCGAGCACGCGAGCGAGGATCCCTCGGCGACTAGGCTGGTCGGCTTCCGCTGCGGACAGTTGCCCGCCGAGGGCGCGGTGGTCCTCGACGCGGCCGGCCGGCCGAGCGGCCAGGTGACCAGCGCGCGTCTGTCGCCCAAGCTCGGAGCGGTGATCGGCATGGCCGTGGTGCCGGCCGAGCTCGCCGTCGACGACGCGCAGGTGACGATCTCCGACGGGGAGCTGCGGCATGTCGCCACCGTCACCACGAAGCCGTTCTACGACCCCGAGGGCGAGGTCGTGCGCTCGTGAGCCTCGCGTTCCTGTCCGCCGCTGGGCCCGCGGCCGCTCGGAGCCCGCTGCACGCCGTCACCGAACGTGACGGCGCGCGGTTCGAGCCGCGCGACGGCTGGCTCGTGGCTGTCGCGTTCGACGGGGAGAGCCTCGCAGCGCCGGTGCGCTGGAGCGATCAGAGCCATCTCCGCAAGACGCAGGTGCGCGATCCCCGCGCGCCCGGAGCGCTCCCGATCACCGGCTCGCGCGCGCTGGTGCTCGGCGAGCCCGCTCCCGCCGGCCTGGACGTCACGACCCAGCTCGCCGCGATCCGGTTGGCGGGCGCGCTCGCGCGCGAGACCGTCGCCCGGTTCTGCGCTCTCGACCTGCGCCCGCACCGCGCGCCGCCCGGCTCGTTCCTCCCGGGATCGGTGGCCCGCACGCCGGGCTACGTGCTCGTCGAGGAGGACGGGCTGCTGCTGCTCGTCGGCGCGGCGTACGGGGAGTACCTGTGGGACATCGTCGCCGACGCGGGCACCGCGCTTGGGGGAGGTCCGGTCGGTGCGTGACCTTTTCCGCCGCCGCCGGATGTGGCGGCCGCGCGGCGAGCTCAAGCGCAGCTACGACGTCGTAATCATCGGCGGCGGGTCGCATGGGCTCGCGACCGCGTACTACCTGCGCAAGCACGGCATCACCAACGTCGCGATCCTCGAGAAGGGCTACATCGGCTCGGGCGCCGCCGGCCGCAACACGACGATCCTGCGCTCCAACTACAAGACGCCGGAGGGCGCGCGCTTCTACGACGCCAGCGTCAAGCTCTACGAGGGGCTGGGCGAGGAACTCAACTTCAACCTGCTGTTCAGCCAGTGCGGCCACCTGACGCTCGCGCACAGCGACCGGGCGCTGTTCGTCATGAACAACCGCGCCGAGGTCAACCGGCTGGAGGGGATCGACTCGCGGGTGGTCGGGCCGGACGAGGTCAAGCGCCTCTGTCCGCCGATCCGCGTCAGCGACCGCGCGACGCACCCGATCCTCGGCGCGCTCTATCACCCTCCGGGTGGGATCATCCGGCACGACGCCGTCGTCTGGGGGCTCGCGCGCGGCGCCGATCGCGGCGGCGCGGAGATCCACCCGTATACCGAGGTCACCGGCATCGACGTCGACGACGGCCGGGTCACCGGCGTGCGCACGAACCGCGGGAACATCGCAACCGGGACCGTGGTCAACTGCACGGCCGGCTGGAGCACGCTGCTATGCGACATGGCCGGGGTGCCGCTGCCGATCACGACGCACATCCTCCAGGCGTGCGTGACCGAGCCGGTCAAGCCGCTCCTTAACGTGGTCATCGTGAGCTCGCAGATGCACGTCTACATCAGCCAGTCCGATCGCGGCGAGTTCGTCATGGGGTCGGAGATCGAGCCGTGGACCACGTACCGCACGCAGAACACGCTGAACTTCCTCCAGGACCTCACGCGGCACACGCTTGAGCTGTTCCCCCAGCTCGAGCACGCGCGCATCCTCAGAGCGTGGGCCGGGCTCTGCGACCTGTCGCCCGACTACTCGCCGATCCTCGGCGCCACCGAGGTCGAGGGCTTCCTGATCAGCGCCGGCTGGGGCACGTACGGCTTCAAGGCGGCGCCGATCGTCGGCCAGCAACTCGCCCAGCACGTCGCGGAGGGACGCACGCCGGACCTGATCGCCCCGTTCGCCCTCGAGCGCTTCTACACGGACCGGCTCGTCTCCGAGCTCGCCGCGGCCGCCGTCAGCCATTGAGCCACCTGCGGCGCGTCCTCGTCACGTGCGCCGACCGCCTGGGGATCGTGGCCGGCGCCGGCGTCAACTCGCACTTCTCGGCCTCGACGTCGATGCCATCAGGCGCGAACGCCCCGCCGAGGATCTTCTCGTGGCCGGTTCGCGTCATAGCCAGGGTAATCGCAGGTAGCGAGCGAGGCCGGCGGAGAGCGCGGCACGAAGACGTAGATCGGCTTCTCCAACCGAGTCGCCACTGGCAGTCTCCGACCCTGACATCCGTCGCGGCTCGTGGCGGTCGAGCACCCGTCGCATTGCGGCGAAGTGCTGCTCTTTGACGCCGTCGCCTGCGCCGCCGCGGCGATCGTCCGGGATGATGGCGAGCGGCTTTCCCGTGTTCTGCGCGAGCCACTGGACGCGGCAGCAGCGCTCGAGCAGGTACAGGTTCGTATAGGCGATGCCCACGGTCGGTCCGACGACGATTACGCCGTGGTTGCGAAGCATCAGCACGCTCGCGTCGCCGAGGCTCTCGGCCATCGCCTCTCCCTGGTCGAGGCCGACGGGCACACCCGCGTCGTACTCGTCGCTGTAGGCGACCGTGCCGTGAAACTCGAGCGCGTTCTGCTCTGCCATCTCCAGGCGTCCGCCTTCGACCATCGTCAGCGCGGTGGCGAACGGCGGATGGGCGTGGGGCGGAAAGCGCCCCAATTTTGCCAAAGCCGTTGTCACGCGAAATTCGCCCCACCCAGGCGAGCCACTCGCAACCAACGATAAAGCCCGCCACGCGGGGCTTTCGCGACATGCGCCGAAGAGGACTCGAACCTCCACCCGGTTATCCCGGACCAGGCCCTCAACCTGGTAACTCGAGTGTCAGACGTGTCCGTTGTGTGCCAGAACGTCCGTTGTGTCCGAGAATCCGGACGATACGGACGCATCGGACGATCTGGATGTTGCCAGGAATGTTGCCACGAGCCGGCACCGCTGGGTGTGTTTGCGTAGTGCGGACGCTCGGCGCGGGTGCGACGGCGACCGATGGGTGACACGGGCGCTCGCGGCTGCTGAGTGCGTCGCTGCTGCCTCTCCACGAGGCTGTCGCATATATCGGCGGCGGCTCGAAGAGGTCCGTTTCGCGGCGACTGATTTGTCGCGGAGCCCTTCCCAAAGGCCTTAGAACGGCTCATTTTGTGTCGCGTTCGGAAGCTGGGCGGCGGCGCCGGACTTATGCGACAGCCTCTCCACGGATGCAGGAGCGGCGCGAGGGACGATCGCGCGCCGGCGGACGCCCGCCCGTCGTCCCGAGTGGGCATCTCGCCGATCTCCGCAACAACGAGCGCTTCTCCGGCGAAGCAGTACTCGCTCTCGCCACCACCGGCCGCGAGCGCAGTGGGATGGGTCAGTCACTCTCGTTGGCGATTCCCAGCTGGCCTCGGTTCGCCGGCGTGTCCTCATAGACACGCCACTCGGACACCTTGTCCCCGACCGTCTGAGCCGTCCAGATCGCCGGACCTTCCAGCGCCGGCTCGGTCGAGCAGACCGATCGGCCAAGAGCGATCAGCGTGCCGCCGGTCGCTATGACCTGCGACCAGTCGTTTCGATAGTTGGGGAAAGCGTTGAAGAAGCCCTTCCAGGCCTTCAGAACCTCGGCCTTGCCGGCGAGGACGTTGTCGTTCGCATCGATGAAGGCATGGCCATCGGTCATCAGCTCCCCGAGAGAGTCGAGGTCTCGGTGGTTGATTGCGTCGTTGAATGCGATCACAGCGGGATCCGAGACACGATCCGCGTTGCTGCCGTCTGCCGTCATCATGCAACAACGTATCTCGTGGATGGCGTGACGCAGCAGCGCGCGCGTGGAAGTCGGCAGGCATCGAACCAACCGGCTCGCTCCTCCTTCCGTGCGCGAGCAGGCGCCGAGGCCCTCGCGTTTCGCACGCCTGCCATGGACGACGAGGGGACGCCTGCGCGTGTGCTGCGTACGCGGCCACTTTTTGGCCGCGTGCGGTTAGGTGCGCGCGAGATGCGGCCTCAAGCGGTTGCGGACCACCGGGGCTACCGCAACCTGAAGGTCACGAAGATGGTGTGACGACGGGGATCTGGAACCGCTGCCGGTACGCCCCGGGCGCGAGGCCCGTCAGCCGTTTGAACAGGCGCCGGAACGAGGCGGGGTCCTCGTAGCCGACGGCCCAGCTGATCTCCTCGATCGGCTCATCGCTGGTCTCGAGCAGGCGCTTCGCCCGCTCGACGCGGATCCGCTGGACGTACGCGATCGGCGTGTTGTTCGTGGCCAGCTTGAAGCGCCGCTTGAAGGTCCGGGGGGCCAGCCCCGACCACCTCACCATCTCCTCGACCGGAGCGGCGACGGCGAAGTTCTCGGCGATCGCGCGTTGCGCGGCCAGGATGGCAGCATCACCGTGGTCGGTCGGCGGGTCGAAGACCTGAAATGCCGCCTGCCCGTCGCGGTGCCACTCCCAGAGCATGAACCGCGCGACCGCCTGTGCGGTGGCGGGCCCGACGTGGCTGGCGATGAGGTAAAGGGCGAGGTCGTGCCACGCGGTCGCCGCCCCCGACGTGATCAGCCGCCCGCCGTCACCCGAGATGACGAGAACCTCGTCGAGTCGCAGCAGGACGTCGGGGTGCCGGCGGCGGAAGCTCTTCTCCGACATCCAGTGGATCGTCGCCTCGTTGCCGTCGAGCAGCCCGGTCTCCGCCGCCAGGTTCGCGCCCGTGCAGGCGGAGCAGATCGTGGCGCCGCCGTCGTACATCTCCTGCAGCCAGCGGACCAGCTTCGGATACCGGCCCGGGGTCCACTCGTCGTCTCGGCCGACGTCCATCGAGGGCACGATCACGACATCGGCCTCCGTCACCTCGTCCACCGATCGGTGTGCGGTGATCGCGAGCCCGCTGGCGCTCTCGATCACGCCGGCGGACTCGGCCACGATCTCGACGTCGAACGGGGTGCGTGTGCCCGCGAGCCGGTCCTCGGGGGCGGTGAGGCGCTCCACCGATCTCAGAGCCTCGAAGAACCCGGTGACCGGGGAGACCGTGGAGTCGGGCGTCGCGACGATGCGAATTCGCGTCTGTGGAGGGGTCTCGGGCACAGGACTCAGCTTCTGGCACATATGAACCGCTGGTGCGCATTATCGCCCTGGTTCGGGCCCGCGTCGCGCTCCAAGCTGCTCCTCCCGATCAGGAACACACGAAGGAGCGACCAGCCATGCCCGTCAGTTCAGCCACCATCGATCACGCGACCGCCCTCGCCGAGCGCCTGCGCGGCCACGTCATCGGACCCGACCACCCCGAGTACGACACCGCTCGCCGCGTGTGGAACGGCATGATCGACAAGCGCCCGACCGCGATCGCGCGCTGCGCCGACGCCGACGACGTCGCGACCGCCGTCCGCTTCGCCGCGGAGCACGAGCTGCCACTGGCGATCCGTGGCGGCGGGCACAACGTCGCGGGCACCGCCGTGGTCGACGACGGCGTGGTGATCGACCTGTCGGCTATGCGCGGCGTCCGCATCGGGGCCTCGGGACGCACCGTGCACGTCCAGGGCGGGGCGACCTGGGCCGACGTGGACGGCGTGACCGCGCCGCTTGGGCTCGCGACGACCGGCGGGGTCGTGTCGGAGACCGGTGTCGCCGGACTGGCGCTCAACGGCGGAGTCTCCCACCAGCGCCGGCGCGACGGGATGACAATCGACAACCTCGTCTCCGCCGAGGTCGTGCTCGCCGACGGTCGCCGCGTGCGCGCGAGCGCCGACGAGCACCCGGACCTGTACTGGGCGCTGCGCGGCGGCGGCGGCAACTTCGGCGTGGTCACCTCCTTCGAGCTGCGCCTGCACGAGCTCGGCCCCGACGTATACGGGATGCACGTCGCCTACCCGATCGAGCATGCCGCGCGCGTGCTGAAGGGCTGGCGCGACGCCGTCGCCGACGCGCCGGATGAGCTCTCGACCGCGGGGCTGATCTGGTCGCTGCCGCAGATCGACGAGCTGCCCAAGCCGCTGCGCGGCCTGCCGTACGTCGGCATCGCTGGCATGTGGGCGGGCGACCCCGACGAGGGCGAGCGCGCCACGCGTCCGCTGCGCCGGCTGGCGACTCCACTGCTGGACATGAGCCAGACCTTCGCCTACCGCGACTACCAGTGCAGCCTGGATCCGTTCTACCCGGCGGCCCTGCGCTACTACTGGAAGGCGCTGTACCTCGATGGGTTCTCCGACGCCGCGATCGACTCCACGGTCGCCTGGTCGAATCGCCGCCCGTCGAACGACACGCTTGTGATCATCCGCCACTGCGGCGGCGCGATCTCCCGCGTCGGCGCCGAGGAGACGGCGTTCGGCGACCGCAGCTCGGAGTGGATGCTGAGCATCGACTCGACCTGGCAGGAACCCGTCCACGACGCGGCCAACATCGCCTGGACACGCGACTACTACGCCGCCGCCGAGCGCTACTCGGACGGCAAGACCTACTTCAACTTCCCCGGCCTGCTCGAGGAAGGCGAAGCCGCCGTGCGCGCCAGCTACGGCGCCAACCATGCCCGCCTCGCGCAGATCAAGGCCACCTACGACCCCGACAACGTCTTCCGCCTCAACCAGAACATCCGCCCCGCCGCGTAGCGCGGTCTCCTCCCACCTCCACAAGGAGCCTCCCCATGAACCTCCCACCACGTACCGCGGGGCGGCGCGGGCCTTCGTGCTCGCCGCGCTGACCACCGGAGCGCTGGCCACCAGCGCACTCGCCACCCCCGGCGGAGCGGCGGACTGCTTCGGCGAGTCCGGCTTCGACGTCGTCGGCACCCGCAACGACGACGTGCTCGTCGGCACGCCAGGACCGGATCGCATCTACGGCGGCCGCGGCCACGACCGCATCTACGGCCTCGGTGGCGACGACGTCCTATGCGGCGGCGCCGGACCCGACATCGTCGACGGCGGCGACGGGCACGACCTGCTCGACGGCGCCGACGACGCGCTGCGCGTCGCGGCGGAGGCCCGCCGGCGCACCGCGGACGGCAACGACCACATCAGCGGCGGTCCGGGCAACGACCACGTCGCCGGGCTCGACGGCAGGGACGTCATCCTGGGCGGCGACGGCGACGACGAGATCGGCGGCGATCGCGGCGACGACGCGGTGGTCGCCGGCGCGGGCAACGACGCTGCCTCGGGCGGCACCGGAGACGACGAGCTCTTCGGCGGCGCCGGCGACGATGCCCTCGACGGCGGCCCGGTTTCGACGCGCTGGACGGACAGGACGGAAGCGACTCGTGCGTGAGCGGCGAGCGCGACCAGGGCTGCGAGCAGCCCTGAGCCACGGCGAATCGCGTGCCGGCGGCCGCTGCGACGCGGGCGCCGGCCACGCCCGCTGGAGCCGAGCGGTGAGCCGCACGTCTTCACCCCGCCACCTGCGGCGGCTGACAGGCGCCGTGTTCCTCTCGGCCGCCGGCCCGCAGCCCGCTGGCCCGACCTCATGACGCGCAACTGAAGCGGCGCACTCCTGCTTCGGCCGTGGTGGCGGTAGTCCCTACGCGAGTTCAGATCATTGTCGCTCGGGACGACGAGCAGGAGCGCAGGTCAACACTCCTCCTTTCTCGAGCAAACCAACACTCTGGGTCGGGTCGCTCGAGGGCTGCCTGGCTGTCCCAATGCACACAGAAAGGGGGAGCCGCCGCGCTTCGCAGGGGTCGCCCGACGGATGTTGCCACGAGCGTTGCCACGGCCCGACGCGGTGGCCACGGAGTGGCCGCTCGGAACGCGAAAAACCCTGCTTTTGCAGGGCCTTTCGATGCGCCGAAGAGGACTCGAACCTCCACCCGGTTATCCCGGACCAGGCCCTCAACCTGGTAACTCGACTGTCATATCCGTCCGTTGCGTGCCAGATCGTCCGGATCGTCCCGCCGCGCGGACGATACGGACGCATCGGACGATCTGGACGTTGCCACGGATGTTGCCACGCGCCGTCAAGTGCGATCCCGGCCCGGGCCGCGCGGCGATGACGTCGCGTCGCACGGGCCGGAGATCGATCAGCGGCGTCGCATGAAGCGGTCGACGGCCCGCTCGGCGATCCTGCGTCCGTGTTCGATGCCGTCCTCGACCGCCTTGCGGAAGTGGAAGCCGACGAGGATGCGCGAGAGGCCGTTCTCCTTCGCGGCCTGGGAGAAGCTCGCGTAGTGACGGAACACGGGCGATCCCTCGGTGCAATTCGACCCGGCCGGCAGTGTCGAGCTGCAGGCGCTGAAGGCGACGTGGTCGGTGCCGAAGACGCGCTTCATCACCGTTGCGGCCGTACTCCCTTCGACGGCGTGCGCCGAGTCGTGGTCCGGGATCGCCGGGGTGGGCTCAAGCGGGGTCCAGCCCGGATCGGGGTCGGTATTGGGGTTGCCGTCGGTCGCGGCCGTTTGAATCGCGGTGACGGGCCGCCAGTAGCGGTAGTGGTACTTGGTCTCGAAAGAGCCGATGTAGCCGTCGGCCATCGCGATGTTGAGCAGGCCGAACAGGCGCGCCTGCTCCCACGGGTCGAGTCCGCGGCGGGCGGCGACGGTTCGCGCGATCCGGTTCCACTGCAGCGGCGAGCTCTCGAGCCAGAATCGGGCGATCTCGGTCTGGTCCGCGGTGCGGGTGCTCGAGCTGGCGCTGCCGAGCGCTTTGACCTCGTTGTAGTCGGCGGTGTACTTGCGTGATCTGACGTCGTACGGCGGACCCGCACGGAACTGCGAGGCGTCGCGCAGCACGAACGGCGTGACGGCCGCCCATCCTGGTGCGAACGCGAACGGTGATCCGGGCGTGAACCGGTAAGCGCCCGGGTCGGTGCCCTCGGGGAAGCCGGAGTCGAGCAGCAGCGTGTCGGCGCCGTCGTTCGCCCTCCGGGCGACGATGGCGGTGGCCGCCTGGCGCCCCACGGCAAGGCCGCGGGTCTTGGCGCGGCCGTCCGGGATCTGGGCAAGGGCGGCGGCGTAGTCGGACTCGACGGTGGCCACGGCTGCGCCGATGCACCCGTCGAACGGAGCGGTTTGCTGGTTGAGGACCGGGACCATCACGCCTCGTGCCGCCGCGGCCACTGTGGCGTCGACCGACGCTCCGCGCAGCGCCCGGCCGGTGAATGCGTAGGGCTCTGAGCGGCGATCGATCGCGTTGAGGGCGTCGTGGATCGCCACGTGCGTCATCGCGTAGAGCCGCGACTCGTGGAGCGGGTTGGGTGCGGGTGAGATGCAGGCGGCGACGGCCGCCCTGCCCGCGTTCGCGTTCCAGACGGCGACCGCGTCCGAGCGCGCCAGGTGGTGAGCGCTGGCTGGGCCGGCGAGCGCGCCGGCCGCGATCACCGCGACCAGCCCGATGAACGGCCCACCGGTGAGCGGATGCTGATGGAGAACAACCTTCATGACGGCCTCCTTCCGAGGCGGTCGAGTGGACACCGCGGACGCTGGCCCGAGGCGATAGAGAAATCCTCGTTCGAGCGCCGATTGAGTGGCGAGGGCGCTCGGAGGCCCGCTGCGCGCAGGCCCCTAGGGGTCGGCGTCACCGACCCCCATCCAACCTCCGGCATGCCGAGTCGGTCTTGTCAGGCGCCCGCGGTGCCGTGCCGCCGGGTCGTCGGCCGAGCCCAAGCCAGCCCGCCGGCGGCGAGGGCCACGATGAGCAGGCCGGTGCCAGCCGCGGCGCCGATCGCCGCCGAGGACATATCGAACCCGGCATCCGGCGTCGCCACGGCGGTCGAGGGCGCGCTCGAGCGCGGGGTCGGCGCGACGATCTGCGTGTCGCTCGGCTGGCCGCGGGGGCCTAGGCGATCGATCGGCATCGCCGACGCGGCGGGCGCGCCGATCGTGCCCACGATGGCCGCGCCGCTCAGGGCCGTCGCGATCTGCCGCTTGACCGTTGTCGAGAGCATGTCCACTCCTTAGGATCGTGACCGCTCGGTGCGGTCGATGCGTCGATGATCCGGGGCGAACGGGAGCACGACTATGGACCGGGGGAGGCCAATGCGGTGCGCGGTCGGCAAGCGCAACCTTCCCCTCAAGACAGGGTCGCCGCGCGGAGCCTTGCTGCCAAGTAAGGATCGGCTTGCGGTCGGCGAGGCGCGCGTTACCTCAGCAGGTATAGCCGCGGAGCAGTCCGGGACGGATGCTGACGCGGTGACCTCACCGCCGCTCAGGAATTACTCGGGCTCAGACTCGCGCAGCTCAGTCAGCGAGACGGAGCCGCGGCGCAGCGCCTCGTTGGCGAGCCCGGCGCGCCGGTGCGCGTCGGCGGGGGCGACGCCGAACTTCTCGTACAGGCGTGCCAGGTGCTGCTTGACGGCGGCCTGGGTGATGACGAGCTCGTCGGCGATCGCTCGCGTGGACGCCGGCTCGGTGAAGATGTCGCGCGCGAGCAGCGGACGGCAGAGCGCGACGAGCACGTCGCGCTCGCGCGTCGTCAGGTCGGGCGGAGCCTGTTCGACCTCGGTCGCGGCGCCGGCGGGGGCCAGCGGATCGCGGAACACGAGCCGGGTCTGGCCGATCCGGATCTCGTCGCCGTGTCGCAATCGCCGTGAGGCCCAGATACGCTCGCCATTAACCCAGGTGCCGTTGGAGGAACCGAGGTCGGTCACGCACCAGCCTGCTGCAAACCGCTCGAGCACCGCGTGCAGGCCGCTCGCCGTCGCGTCGTCGTCGACGGCGATGTCGTTCTCGGAGGCCTTGCCGATCGTCGAGCGGTCCGCCTCGAGTTGGAGGCGCCAGCTGCGAACGCCGGAGATCACCTCGATCTGCGGTGACACGCCCCGCAGTCTAAGTCCGCCTGTGCATTCGCGTGGACCGAGCACGCGGTGCTGACGCTCTTCAAGGAGCGCTATGAGGTGCTCGCCATGCTTGGCTCGGGCGGTGAGGCGCAGATCGTCAAGGCGCTGGACCGCCAGCACGGCCGTTTCGTGGCGCTGAAGATCCGGCCGGTGCGCGACGAGGCCGCGCGCCAGGACCTGCTCGGCGAGGCGCGGATACTGCTGTCGCTGCCGCCGCATCCCGCGCTGCCGCTCGTGCGCGAGGACTTCTTCGATCGCGACGACTACGTCGTCGCAATGGACTGGGTCGAGGGCACCGACCTCGCGACGCTGCTGGGCGACCGCGGGCGCCCCGGGCTCGCGCCGTCGAGCGTGCTCGCCTACCTAGCCCAGGCGGCCGACGCGCTCACGCACCTGCATTCGCAGTCGCCGCCGGTGATCCACGGCGACGTGAAGCCGGGCAACCTGATTCTCACCAAGGGCGGCCGAATCAAGCTCGTCGATTTCGGGCTTTCGTCCGCGCCCGACTCGCCGCGCCGTCGCAGCGGCACGCCCGGCTACCGGGCACCGGAGGTCGCCGCCGGCGCGAGCCCGTCGCGCGCGAGCGACGTCTACGCGCTCGCGGCGACCGCCTTCGCGCTGCTGACCGGCTCGGCGCCTGCGGGCGCTCTGCCCGCGTGGCAGCGCATCGACCCGGCGCAGGCGGAGCAGCTCGAGGCCGCGATCCGCCTCGGGATGGCGACCGATCCGTCGCGCCGCCCGGGGACGCCAGGCGAGCTGGTTGAGCGCCTGCGGGCCGGCTGGTCGGGGGCGTTGCCGACCGGCGTGGTGACGTTCTGCTGCTCGGACATCGAGGACTCGAACGCGTTGTGGGAATCTCATCCGGAGGCGATGGCCGAGGCGCTCGTTCGCCACGACGAGTTGATCGCGGATGCCGTCGAGACCAGGGGCGGCAGTTTCATCAAGTCGATGGGCGAGGGCGACTCGACCGTGTCGGCGTTCGACTCCGCGCCGGCCGCGGTCGACGCCGCGCTCGCCGCCAATCGGACGCTGGCGGCGCAGCAGTGGCCGCCCGGGATCCGCATCGCCGCCCGCTGGGGCATCCACACCGGCGAGGCCGAGCGGCGCAACGCGGACTACCTCGGTCCGAGTGTCAACCTCGCAGCGCGCGTGCGCTCCGCGGCCGACGGCGGCGAGATCCTTCTGTCCTCGGTGACCAGCGCGCTCGTCGCCTCGCACCTGCCGGAGGGCTGCTCGCTCGTCGACCTCGGTCCGCACCGGTTCAAGGGCGTCGGCACACCGGAGCGCATCTGCGCCCTCACGGGCCCGGGCGTCCGCACGCCGCTGTCGGCCACCGACTCCCCGTACCGCGGCCTGCTCGCGTTCGAGGCAGACGACCGTGCCCTGTTCTTCGGCCGCGAAGCCGTCGTCGCGGAGCTGATCGACCGCATCGCGCCCGGCCGGCTGCTCGCCGTGGTCGGCGCATCGGGCAGCGGCAAGTCCTCGGTCCTGCGCGCCGGCCTGCTGGCCGCTGCCCGCGCTGGTGAGGTCGCCGGGATCGACGACGCGGTGCTGCTGACACCGGGGGCCGAGCCGCGGCTCGACGTGCCCGACCTGCCGACCCAGCTCGTCGTTGTCGACCAGTTCGAAGAGCTCTTCACCGTGTCCGACACCGACCGGCGCGAGCGGTTCATCGATGCCCTGCTGCGGCTGCGCTCCGCCGTCGCGATCGGGATGCGCGCCGACCTGTACGGCCGGCTGAGCGGTGATGCCGAGCTGGCGCGCGCCGTCGCCGGCAACCAGGTGCTGCTCGGCGCGATGACCGCGGCCGAGCTCGCGCGGACCGTCACCGAGCCGGCCCGGCTCGCGGGCTTGAAGGTCGAGCCCGGACTCGTCGAGCTCATCGTGCGCGACGTGGCCGCGGAGCCGGGCGCGCTCCCGCTGCTCTCGCATGCGCTGCGCGCAACCTGGGAGCGGCGCGACGGCCGCACGCTCACCGTCGACGGGTACCGGGAGACCGGCGGCGTGGCCTCCGCACTGGCGCGCACCGCGGACGCCGTCGTCGACGGGCTGCCGGTCGAGCAGGTACCGCTGGTCCGCGGCGTGTTCCTGCGGATGACCGAACTCGGCGAGGGCAGCGAGGATTCGCGCCGGCGGGTGACGGTCGACGAGCTGGTGCCCGAGGGGGCGTCGCCCGACACCGTGCGCGCCTTGCTCGGGCGGCTCGCCGACGCACGGCTTGTGACGCTCGACGACGGCTCCGCCGAGGTCGCCCATGAGGCGTTGATCCGCGCGTGGCCGCGGCTGCGCCACTGGCTGGACGACGACCGCGCCGGTATCCGAGCGCACCGGCAGCTCAGTGATGCCGCGCGCGTATGGGACGCCGGCGGTCGCGAGGTGTCGGATCTCTACCGTGGCACCCGGCTCGCGGGCGCGGTCGAGCTGGCGCAGTCCAGTCGGGGCGCGCTCAACGCGACCGAGCGCGCGTTCCTCGACGCCGGCGTCGCCGAGTCCGAGCGCGAGCGACGCGCCCAGCAGCGGGTGAACCGCCGACTGCGCGCGCTGCTCGCCGGCGGCGCCGTGCTGCTCGTCGTGGCGATCGCGGGTGCCGTGCTGAGCGTCGTCCAGCGCGGCAACGCGCGCACCGCCGAGTCCGCCGCCGAGGCCCAGGCACTCACGTCGGACGCCGAGCGGGTCGGGGCGCTCTCGCGCGCGGCACCCACGCTCGCGCAGTCGATGCTGTTCGCCGTCGCCGCGGTCGAGGTCGAGGACACCGTCCAGACCCGGGGCTACCTGCTGGCCGCGCTGCAGCGCAACTGGGCGGCGGTCCGCAGCCTGCCGTTGTCGTCGACCAGCCTCACGGGCGCCGCCGTCAGCCATGGGCTGCTGGCCAGCACGGACTCGGCCGGGGTCGTGCGCTTCATCGACCTCGACACCTGGAGGCCGAGCGGTGCGCCGGTGGAGCTCGACCACCCCATCGAGTTTGGCACGGCCGACTTCTCGCCCGACGGCAGGACGCTCGCCGTGGTGACGCGCGAGAACGGCCGGGCGGAGGTGCACCTGATCGACGTCGAGAGTCGGGCGACCCGGAGGATCGGGTCATGGGGCGGCCTCGGTCCGAACTTCACCGACAGCCCGACGACCGCGCTCGCGTATGGCCCCGATGGTCGCCGGGTCGCCGTCGCGCTTTCGACGCTCCCGCCGTCGGAGCCCTACCCGGCCTCGCAGCGCCTCCTGCTCCTGGACACGCGGAGCGGACGCCCGCTCTGGCAGCGGCGCTACCCGCACCAGCCCGGGCAGTGGGAGGCCCACCTGTTGTTCCTCCCCGACGGCAGACTCCTCACCTCCGCCCAGCAGGGCGAGACCCTGGTGTGGGACGCGCGCGCCGGACGCGTCGTGCGCCGCTACCCGATCGGCGGCCGGTTCGCCCTCTCGCCCGACCGACGGCGGATCGCCATCGCCCTCAACAGCCACGAGCCGGGCGATCCGAGCTCCTCGCTCACCGTGCTGCACCTGCGCACTGGGGAGTACGAGGACCTCTCCCCGCGCCTCAACGCCAGCTGGATCGGCTCGCTCGTCTATACACGCGACGGGAAACGGATCGTCGCGGCGGCGACCGATGTGGCCACCGTGTGGGACGTCGCCGCCGACGAGATCGTGGAGACGTACGGCACGAAGCTCGGCCCGCCGCCGGGCGGCGTCGTGCTGGACCACCGCGGGCTCGCGCTGGACAGCCGGTTCGACGGCACGATGACCGTCTGGGACCCGGAGGCGACGCGGCGGGCCGGGCGCCGGTTCTACTTCGATTCCGGATACCACGGGTGCTTCCGCAATCCCTGCTTCCTAGTGGCTCCCCAGGGCGACGTGATGGCAGCGAACCGCGGCGAGGGCATGGTGACGCTGGTCGACCTTCGCGCCAGGCGCCGGATCGCGTACCTCCCCGCGCGCGACGGGACGTCGGCGGAGGCGATGGCCTTCACGCCCGACGGCCGGCGGCTCGCGACCGGCGGCACCGCGGGCACCGTCACGATCCGCGACGTCCGATCGCGCGCGATCGTGCGCCGGCTGCGCTTCCCGGCACCAGTCTCCGCGGTGGCGATCTCGCCAGACGGCCGGTTGCTCGCGGTCCAGCACAAGCTCGGGAAGGCGGCCGAGTCGCAAGTCGAGGTCATCGGGCTGCGCTCGAACACGCGCGTGTTCACCAGCACGATCGCCGGCGGCGACGGCGAGCTTGCGTTCACTCCCAACGGCCGTGTCCTTGTCGCCTCGGCGTGCTGCGCGGCTGTCGTCGCCTGGAACTCACGCTCGGGCGAGCAACTGCTGCGGGTCCCCGAATCGGAGCAGGCCAACACCTTCGCCCTCTCGCCCGACTCGCAGGTCGTCGCCGCCGGATCCGCGAACGGCCGTATCCGGCTGTGGGATCTCCGCACCGGCAAGTCCCGCGGCGCCTCGACCAAGGTCGCGGGCGCCAACATCGGCCAGCTCGCCATCTCGCCCGACGGCCGCCTGCTCGCCGCGACCGCGCTCGACAGCACCGCGGCGGTCTGGGACCTGCGCACGCGCACACGCCTCGGCGAATCGTTCCCCGTCGTGCGAGGCCTCGTCCCGCAGGTGGCGTTCAAGCCCGACGGCCGGCTGATCGTCGGCGAGTTCGTGAGCGCCATCGAATGGCCGCTCGACCGCCCGACGCTCCAACGTTTCGCCTGCCAGGTCGCCGGACGGAACATCAGCCGCGAGGAGTGGGAGGACGTGCTCCCGAACCAGGCCTACCGCCGGGTCTGCGACTAGCAGAATTCCGTGCGTCAGGCTTGGGGGCGACGACGGTCCGGTGCGGTTTCGGCCTCGGACATCGAACGATGGCTGGAAGCTGGCCCGGGCCTACGCGAGCCGGCGTCGAGAGGCGTGCAAGAGCTGCGGGACTCGGAAGCACCGACGCCGCAACGGCGCAATCCTCGAGGTCATCCGACGCCGGACGCCGGCGGACAGCTGCGGTTGCTGCCGCCGACACCGAAGGTCTGAACCTCACGCGCGCGCACGCGAACCGGCCTGACTGATTCGCGCCTGAGTCTGCGCGACCGCCTCGCGCATAAACGACATCTCCAGGTGGCCGTAGTGCTCCTCCGTCGTCGTGATCGAGCGATGCCCAAGCTGGCGCTGAACGAAGATCAGCGCATGGTTGGTCGCGAGCCACGCTGCGGGCGCCGTGTGCCGCAGGGCGTGCAGTGGCATGTCACGAAGCCCGGCGTCGACCAGCGCCGCCTCGTGCCAGTCGTGCACCGTCCTGCGGCTCGGCGGTACCGGCTCGCGCCGGGCGGCGTAGCGGCCGCGTCGCGGCGTCGGGCAGAGGAACAGCCAATCCTCCGTTGCGGCGCCGCGGGCGGTTTGCGCCTCGGCGACGGCGGCAGCCAGTCCCGGGCCGATCTGGACCGAGCGGAATCGCTTGCCCTTGGTCGGCCGGGACGCATCGCTGTCCCGGTCCCGTTGCCGGTAGATCCGGACGACGCCGTGGTCGAGGTCGAGGTCCCCGAAGCGAACCCCAACCGCCTCTGAGATGCGCGCGCCGGTGCCGACCAGGAACCTCGCCAGCGGCACGTAGTGCGCGGCGCAGGCGTCGAGGTAGGCCTCGATCTCGTCGAGCCGAAGGTAGTCGAGTCTCGTCGGGGCACCGGCAGCGCAGGTACCACCGCGCACGGGATGGGTTGCGGGGAATCAGCCCACGTCGGCCGCCTCGTTGAGCGCGACCGAGAGGCATGTGCGCGCGTTGTTGACGGTCTTGGCCGAGATCTCGTCCGCCTCGACGCCTTCGACCATCGCGGCCATCCAGTGCCGGACGCCGTCTCGTCGATGCGCGCGAGCGGCGTCGCCCGAACGCCGGCAGGAGCCGCTTGCGTCCGTGCGTCTCGAGATCGAGCATCGAGCCCGTCGTCAGGTACGGCCGGCGCTCCTGGAGGAGCCGCGCCCAGAAGGTCGCCGAAGGTCTCGCGCGCGACCTTGACCTCGCCGCGCTCGATCGACTCGACCAGTCGGCGGCGCGCGGTCGCCGCGGCGCGTCGGCTCGTGAACCCGCGGCGGCTCGAAGGCTCCGTCGGACTGGCGGAACACGAAGCGGAAGCGGACTGCCTGCCGTCGTCGCGTACGCGTAGATGCCGTCGCCGCCGTGCCGGCTCGTGCGACGGAATCGGAGCGGCGGCCGACCGGCGCCCTCCGACAGCGCGTCCTGGAACGCCGCGGCTTCGTCTCGAGTCGTGGAACCGCCGCGCCGTTCTGCGGCCGTCCTCGCGCCAGCGAACGACGCACCGCTGCTTGCTCGGATCGTAGTGCGACGCTCATCGCTCCGCCTCCTGGGGCACAAGCGGGGCCACATGAGCGTGCCCCATTTGTCAGAGGCGTTGCCACGAGCAAGTTCGCCCCCGCCTGGCGAAGCGACCCTAGACCAACGAAAAAGCCCCGCCACGCGGGGCTTTCGCGACATGCGCCGAAGAGGACTCGAACCTCCACCCGGTTATCCCGGACCAGGCCCTCAACCTGGCGCGTCTACCAATTCCGCCATCGGCGCGGGTGCCGGCCGAGTATAGCCCTCGCCTGGCTCCCGTTTGACGTCCGTCCTGGGCCCGCGCTACTGTATCGAACAGATGTTCGCTTTGCCCATCACGAGACGAGGGAGTCTGACCCCGTATGGACCTCGGGAAGGACCTGACGAAGCGCCAGCAGGAGATCTTCGACTTCATCAAGAAGTACTCCGCGAAGTACGGCTATCCGCCGACGGTGCGCGACATCGGCAAGGCGGTCGGGCTCGCGTCGTCCTCGACGGTCCACGCCCATCTGGCCAACCTCGAGAAGATCGGGCTGCTGCGGCGGGATCCGTCAAAGCCGCGCGCGATCGAGATGCTCGACCGGACGGTCGACGCCGTCAAGTCGGTGGTCGGATCCGCCGGCGGGCTCCCGCTCGTCGGCAACGTGGCCGCCGGCACGCCGATCCTCGCCGAGGAGAACATCGAGGACCACGTGCAGGTCGACTCGCGGGTCGGCGGCGACGAGGGCGAGTACGTCCTCAGCGTGCGCGGTGACTCGATGATCAACGCCGGCATCCTGGCCGGCGACCTGGTGGTCGTGCACCCTCAGGACACGGCGACCGACGGCGACATCGTCGTCGCGCTGCTGGGGGAGGACGCGACCGTCAAGCGCTTCTTCCGGGAGAGCGATCACGTGCGCCTGCAGCCGGAGAACGACACCATGGAGCCGATCCGCTCGCGCGAGGTGCAGGTGCTCGGGCGCGTGGTCGGGGTAATGAGGAAGGTGGCATGAGCGCACTGCTGACACGAAGTACGGCACCTCGCCGCACGCGCGAGGGCGATTGCCGGCCGCGCCCCGAGTCCGGGCCGGGGCCGACGCTCGACGACGTCGTCTCGCGCGCGTGGGAGATCCTGCGGGCCGGGCTCCCGGCCACGTGCCCGGCGTGCGGCGACGAGCTCGCGCCGCGCCCGTCCGCGGGAGCGGGGATCGTCGGCGGCCGCTGCGACTCCTGCGGCACCACGCTGTCCTGACCCGTGTAGCCTGCCGCGGCAGATGAGCGCCGACGACGACCGCGCCCAACTGGCCCAGCTCCAGCGGGACTGGATGCAGGGGGTCGAGGACCGCGACATGGAGCGGCTCGAGGAGATCGTCTCTCCCGGCTTCCGCTTCACGGCGATCCACCTGAACCCCGAGCCGATGACGCGCGAGCAGTGGATGGCGGCGGCGCGCGAGGGCTACACGATCGTGTCGTTCGCCTACGAGTCGATGGACATCGACCTGTTCGGCGACACGGCGATCGTCCACTCGCGCTACTCGCAGGTCGCCAACTACCACCACACGAGCCTGTCCAACGCGTTCCGGCTGACCGACGTCTGGAACCGCGGCGAAGACGGCAACTGGCGGGTCGTCGCCCGCCACTCGTCGATCCTCAGCTAGCTGCCGCTAGCTCGACGAGTACTCGAAGAACCCGCGGCCGCTCTTGCGGCCGAGCAGGCCCGCCTCGACCATCCGGTTGAGCAGCGCCGGGGCGACCGAGCTGGGGTCGCGGAACTCCTCGTACAGCGACTCCGAGACCGCGAGCAGCGTGTCGAGCCCGATCAGGTCCGCCAGCCGCAGCGGTCCCATCGGGTGCGCGCACCCGAGCACCATGCCGCGGTCGATGTCCTCGCGCGACGCGAAGCCCGACTCGTACATCCGGACCGCCGACAGCAGGTACGGGATCAGCAGCGCGTTGACGACGAAGCCGGCGCGGTCCTGCGAGTCGATGCACTGCTTGCCGAGCGTCTCCTCGGCGAACTCGCGGGCGCGCGTGGCCGTCTCGTCCGCGGTCATGATCGAGTGCACGATCTCCACGAGCGGCAGAACAGGCACCGGGTTGAAGAAGTGCAGCCCGATCACCTTGTGCGGCTGCGACGTGCCGGCGCCGAGCTTCATGATCGGCACCGACGAGGTGTTGGAGGCGAGGAACTGCGCGTCGGGCAGCAGCTGGTCGAGCCGCTTGAACAGATCGCGCTTGGCGTGCTCGTCCTCGATGATCGCCTCGATCACGGCGTCGGCGCCCGCGACGTCGTCGAGGGCGGTCGAGAACGCGAGGTGCTCCAGCGCTGAGCCCCGGTCCTCTTCCGAGACGTGGCCGCCCCGCACGCCGCGGTCGAGCGACTTCTCGATCGCCGCGCGCGACTTCTCGGCACGCTCCGGATCGACCTCGATCACGGTCACGTCGACGCCCGAACGGGCGCACACTTCCGCGATCCCCGAACCCATGAGGCCGCCACCGATCACTCCCACTCGCATGGCCGGGCACGGTATCTCACCCGGCGATCAGAACTTGCGCCGCCAGGACAGGCGGCCGTGCGCTCGCGGCGCGTGCGGAAGTCGCTAGGCGGCTTCGGCGTCGACTCGCACGACGCAGACGCAGTTGAGCAGCTTCGTCGAGCCGGGAAGGACCATGCGGCCGGCGCCGCGCTCGGCAGCTGCCTGCCGAGCGACGTCAGACGCTTCCTTCCGGTCGTCGAAATGCTGCGCAACCGACGTCTCGGAGCCGTGCGCATCGATGTAGATCACGTCATACATAGATTCAGTGTGAGGTGGGGAGCGGACGAACCGCTTGGTCTGATCACGATACCTTTGCTCGCGCTACCGTTCCACGTTGTAGACCGAGCAGTTTGCGGAGGTGTTACGCCTTCGAGGAAAGTCCGGACACCACAGGGCATGGTGGTCGGTAACGCCGACCCGGGGAAACCCGCGGGAAAGTGCCACAGAAACACACCGCCCACGTCCGTGGTCATCGACCACGGGCCGGCAAGGTTGAAATGGTGCGGTAAGAGCGCACCGGCGCCGCGGTGACGCGGCGGCCAGGCAAACCCCACCTGGTGCAAGGCCAAGCAGGACCGTTTGTAGGTTGCCCGCCGAGGTCCAGGTCGGCCGCTTAGATGGATGGCTGCTCAAGACAGAATCCGGCTTACAGGTCTGCTACGGGAAGGGTCTCCGGTGACGGGGACTCTTCCTATTTCCAGGGATTTGGTACCGGTTTCCCCGCCGCCGGATCCGTGAAACCGCGGGTTTGGATGAAGCAGACGGGGTCGTTTGGCCCTTGTGGCCAGAGGATCAGAGTGCGAACATGTGTTCGTCTTGATCGTCTGCGTCCTCATCCCGCGTTTCGAGCTCGCCGTCGCCGCCGGCGGCCGCGAGGCGCTGGCCGCCGGGCCGGTCGCGCTGGCGCCGGAGGCCGGCCGCGAGCAGCTCATCGGTGAGACGTCGGCAGCCGCCGAGGCCAACGGCGTGCACGCCGGGCTGCGGCTGGGGGAGGCGCTCGCGCGCTGCCCCACCTTGCGGTTGGTAACCCCCGACCCCGCGGGGGTGGCCGACGAGTGGGATCGCCTCCTGGCCGCGCTTGAAGGGATCGGCGCGGCGGTCGAGCCGGGCCGCCCTGGGCTCGCCTGGTTCGACTCCGATGGACTGCGC
Source organism: uncultured Solirubrobacteraceae bacterium (assembly GCA_963792385.1). Lineage (GTDB taxonomy): Bacteria > Actinomycetota > Thermoleophilia > Solirubrobacterales > Solirubrobacteraceae > DASSUW01. The sequence continues at coordinate 954,839 of CAWBVZ010000012.1, forward strand.
AACCTCTATGGCGGGTTCGTGGAGGGGGTGATCGCGGCGGCGCGGCGAGCGCTCGGCACTCCAGCGCGCCTGGGAGCGGCGCCGTCGCGCTTCGCCGCCCTCGCGGCCGCGTCCCGTGCGCGCGTGCGGCGCGCCGAGCTGGCGCCTTCCGGCCCGGCCCGGCTGGCCGCCTATCTCGCGCCGCTGCCGGTGGACCTGCTCGGCTGGCGGCCGGAGACGGCGGCACTGCCGCCGGTGCTCGAGCGCTTCGGGATCCGCACCCTCGGGGAGCTGGCGAAGCTGCCGCGCGGCGCTCTGGCCGATCGCTTCGGCGCCGCCGGCCTGCTGGCGCGCGACCTCGCCCGCGGCCGCGACGCGCCGCTGCGCCCGCGCCGCGCCGCCGAGCAGCTGGAGGAGCGGCTCGAGCTGCCCGAGTCGGCGTCCGGGCCCCAGCTCGAGCGGGCGCTCGGCCTGCTGATCGATCGGCTGCTCGCCCGCCGCGAGCGCCGCGGCCGTCCGCTGCGCGCCGCCGTGCTGGCCGCCAGGCTGGTGGAGGGCGGGACCTGGCGCTCGCGCGTGACCTTCCGCGAGGCGCTCGCGGATCCGCAGCGGATGCGCCTGGTGCTCGCGCCCCGCCTGGCCGAGCTCCCGTCGCCGGCCGATGCCCTGCGCCTGCGCGGCGAGGGCTTCGGACCGCCGACCGGTGACCAGCGCTCGCTGCTGGCCGAGGCCGCCGCCATCCGCGCGGCCCGGCTGCGCGAGGCCGTCCGCCAGGCGCGCGCTGCCGCTGGCCCTTACGCCGCGCTGCGCATCCTGCCGGTGGATCCCGACTCGCGCGTACCGGAGCGCCGCCTGGCGCTCACCCCGTGGGACCCGTGAGCGATGCGCCATCGCGCCGCGCCGCGTCGCGGCCGGGAGGCAGGCCCCGCCGCCTCGCCGAGCCCGAGCGCGTCGCGGTCCGCGCCGCCGCCGACGGCCGGCCGGAGGAGATCGACGGCTGCACCGTCGAGGCGATCCGCGAGTCGTGGCTGATCGAGGACCGCTGGTGGACGGACATGCCGCTTCGCCGGCGCTACTGGGAGGTGGTCACCGCCGACGGCCGCAACCTCGTCGCCTTTCGCGACCTCGTGCGCGGTCGCTGGTTCAGGCATCGTTGACAGGGCGGGGCGAGGACCGAACGTCAACTGCGCTGGGTAGGGCAGCGGGGGTGCGTCACGTTTGTTCGCTCCTCGTGAACGTTTGTGAGCCACGTCAACTGTGGCTTTGAAGGAGTGGCTCGGATGGGTGGACAACCCGGTGGAATCGCAAGTACCGACGGGGTGTGGCGACTTGATGCCGCATAGCGAGCTCAACTCGCCACACCCCACCAAAGGCACGCGTAGCGGCCGATCCCGCTCCCCTTCCCAGCGCAGTTGACGTTCGACCGCGCCACCACGCGCGCCCTCCGGGCCATAGTGTCCGTTTCGTGACCGCCATCGACCGCCAGCGCCTCCGCTCCCTGCTCGACCGCGAGCGTGCCGCCTTCGCCGCCGCCCATCCGCGGTCGGCCGCCGCCTACGCCGCCGCCGCGTCGCACCTGCTCGGCGGCGTCCCGATGACCTGGATGAACATGGCCGCCGGCGGCTTCCCGCTGTACCTCGACCGCGCCCGCGGCGCCCGCGTGACCGACATCGACGGCCACGAGTACGTCGACTTCTCGCTCGGCGACACCGGTGCGATGGCGGGGCACTCGCCCAAGCCGACCGTCGAGGCGATCGTCCGGCGTGTCGACCACCAGGGCGGGATCACCGCGATGATGCCGACCGAGGACGCCGCCTGGGTCGGCGCCGAGCTGGCACGGCGGTTCGGGCTGCCGTCGTGGTCGTTCACGCTCACGGCGACCGACGCCAACCGCTGGGCGATCCGCCTCGCCCGCCTCCTCACCAAGCGTCCGAAGATCCTCGTCAACACCTACTGCTACCACGGCAGCGTCGACGAGTCGATCGCGGTTATCGGGCCCGACGGGCAGGCCGTGCCGCGGCCGGGCAACGTCGGCGCGCCGGTCGACATCGCTCTCACCACCCGCGTGGCCGAGTTCAACGACGTCGACGGGCTCGCCCGCGAGCTCGCGCACGAGGACGTCGCCGTCGTGCTGATGGAGCCGGCGCTGACCAACATCGGCATCGTGCTGCCGGAGCCGGGCTACCTCGACGCGGTCCGCCGGCTCACACGCGAGTACGGCACGCTGCTGATCGACGACGAGACGCACACCATCTCTGCCGGCCCGGGCGGCGCGACCGCCGCCTGGGGGCTCGAGCCGGACATGGTCACGATCGGCAAGGCGATCGCCGGCGGCATCCCGATCGGGGCGTACGGCATGTCGGCCGAGCTGGCCGAGCGGATCGACGCCGACGAGGAGGCCGACTTCATCGACGTCGGCGGCATCGGCGGCACGCTGGCCGGCAACCCGCTGTCGCTCGCCGCAGCCCGGGCGACGCTCGAGCACGTGCTCACCGACGCGGCGTTCGAAGGCATGACCGCCCGCGCGACGCGGTTCACCGCAGGCGTGCAGGAGACGATCGATGCCCACGGCCTGCCGTGGTCGGTCGTCCAGCTCGGCGCGCGCTCGGAGTACCGCTTCGCCTCCCCGCCGCCGCGCACGGGCTCAGACTCGGCGGCCGCCGGCGACCCGGAGCTCGACGACTACCTGCACGCCTACCTCGCCAACCGCGGCGTGCTGATCACGCCGTTCCACAACATGGCGTTGATGAGCCCTCAGACCACGGATGACGACGTCGATCGCCACACCGAGGCGTTCCGCGCGGCGGTCCGCGAGCTGGGTGGTGACGCTTCCTGAGCCCTGACGTGTCAGGATGTTGCCGAGGGGTGAACAAATGACGCTATTCGACGTATTCGCATATCTGGATGCCGGCACCGGCAGCATGCTCGTGCAGTTGCTGGTCGGCGGCGTGGCAGCAATCGGAGTGATGGCCAAGTTCTACTGGCGCCGTTTCCTCCGGTTCCTCCACATCCGCAAGGACGAGCCGGAGCCCGTTCCGGCCAAGCCTGAGGGCTGATGCCGCCGCCCGGTCGCGAGGTCGCGACTGAGCACAGCACCGAGTCCGGTTCCTTCCGGGATCCCGACAGCCGCGTGTTCATTCGCGACGGCGCGGTTTTCCGTGCGCTCAGCCGCGAGGGCTGGGAGGACTGGGAGGCGTTCGCCGCCACGCCGCTGCTGGCGGCGCTGGTCGCCGACGGCAAGCTCGTCGCGACCGAGCCGGCTGAGCTCGATGAGCTGCCGGAGCTCGCACGCGGGACCGCCGCGGGAGTCCTGCGCCACGAGCGCGTGCCGTTCATCTCGTATCCGTACGAGTGGCCGTTCTCGATGCTCAGGGACGCGGCACTGCTCCAGCTCGAGCTCGGCCGCCGGGCGCTCGAGGCTGATCTCACGCTCAAGGACGCCTCCGCCTACAACGTCCAGTGGCGCGGCGCCGCGCCCGTGTTCATCGACGTCGGCTCGTTCGAGCGCCTGCGTCTGGGCGAGCCGTGGGCGGGCTACCGCCAGTTCTGCATGCTGTTCCTGTATCCGCTGCTGCTGCAGGCCTACAAGGGCCTGCCGTACCACGCGTGGCTGCGCGGCTCGCTCGACGGGATCGCACCGAGCGACGCGCGCGCGGTGATGTCGGCGCGCGACCGGCTGCGGCGCGGCGTCCTGACGCACGTCGTCCTCCACGCCCGCCTCCAGGCGCGCCACGGCGACGCCGGCGGCCGCGAGGTCAAGAGCGAGATGAAGCGGGCGGGCTTCGGCAAGGAGCTGCTCGACGCAAACCTGCGGCGGCTCGAGAAGCTCGTGCGCCGGCTCGAGTTCAAGCCCGGCCGCACGGCGTGGACGGAGTACGGCCAGACCAACACGTACACCGACGACGACGCCCACCGCAAGGCCGAATTCGTGCGCGCGGCGGCGGCGCGGCGGCCCGGCGCGGTGGTCTGGGACGTCGGCTGCAACGACGGCACGTACTCGCGCGTGGCGGCGGAGTCGGCCAGCCACGTCGTCGCGTTCGACGCCGACCATGCGACCGTCGACGGCCTCTATCGCGCGCTGCGGGAGGAGGGCCGCGAGGACATCCTGCCGCTCGTCATGAGCGTCACCGACCCGTCGCCCGACCTCGGCTGGCGCGGCCGCGAGCGGTTGGCGCTGGAGCATCGCGGCACGCCTGACCTCGCGCTCTGCCTCGCCGTCGTCCACCACGTCGTGATCACCGGCAACGTGCCGCTGCGCGAGTTCCTCGGCTGGCTGCGGTCGCTCGACTGCGCGCTGGTGATCGAGTTTCCCGACCGCGAGGACCCGATGGTGCAGCGGTTGCTCTCCGGCAAGCCGGAGGCGGCCAACCCCGACTACGACCGCGAGAACTTCGAGCGTGCCCTCGGTGAGACGTTCGAGGTCGAGCGCTCGGAGCAGCTCGCATCCGGCACCCGAACGCTCTACGAGGCGCGCCCACGAGCGTGAAAGGGCTGCACCTCGCGGCGCTTTGGGCGTTCGCGTTCGTGCAGCCGATGTTCGACCTGCTCGGCGGGCAGGCGCAGTTCTTCGTCGCGCGCGGCAGCACCGGTGCCGACATCGTCGTGTTCGCGCTCGCGTTCACGCTCCTGCCGCCGGCGGTCATGACGCTGGCCGTGTGGCTCCTCGGTCGCGTGCGGCCCGCGCTGGGAGAGGGGCTCCAGGTGGTGCTGGTCGGCGTGCTGGTCGCGGCCTTCGTGCTGCCGCCGGCCGGTGACCTGCTGGCGGGGTCGGCCCTGAGTGTGCGTGCTCGCGGCGGTCGTGGGAGCGGGCGCCGCAGCGCTGTACGCCCGCGCCGCCGCCGTGCGCTCGTTCATGACCGTCCTATCGCCGGCGCCGCTGTTGTTCCTCCTGCTGTTCCTCGTCGTCTCGCCGGTGTCGGAGCTGGTGCTTCCGAGCGTCGCGTCGGAGGCCGTGGCTGGCACGTCGTCGTCGGACACGCCGGTGGTGATGGTCGTCTTCGACGAGCTCCCGACCACCTCGCTGATGGACGTTCAGGGCCGGATCGACGCCCGCCGCTTCCCGGCGTTCGCGTCGTTCGCCGCGGACGCCACCTGGTACCGCAACGCCACGACCGTCGCCGGGCGCACGACCGAGGCGGTGCCCGCGCTGCTCACCGGCCGCCGGCCGCGGGAGGGTGACCTGCCGACGGCTGCCCATCACCCGCAGAGCCTGTTCACGCTGCTCGGCCGCAGCCACGAGCTCCATGTGGTCGAGCCGATCACCGACGTCTGCCCGCGCGACCTGTGCAGCGAGGCACGGCCCGGGATGGGCAGCCGGCTGCGGGCGCTCGCAGCCGACCTGCGGGTGGTCTCCGAGCACCTGTTGCTGCCGGACGACCTGCGCGAGGGCCTGCCGCCGATCGACAGCGAGTGGCAGGGATTCGCGGAAGGTGGCGTGCCGGACGCGACGGAGGCCGACCGGGCGGCGCTCAGGAACCAGGTCGGCGCCCGGCTCAAGGCGGACGATCCGCAGCTCAACTTCGCGCAGACGCTCCGCGCGATCGGCTCCAGGAGCTCGCGGTCACCGCTCGTGTTCCTCCACACGAGCATCCCGCACGCTCCCTGGTGGTACCTGCCCGACGGGCGGCGCTACAGCGACGACCCGGCGCTTCCGGGGCTGGTGCAGGGAGAGTGGATCGGGCCGCAGTGGCTCGTCGACCAGGCGTTCCAGCGTCACCTCGTGCAGACGCAGTACGCCGACCGCCTGCTGGGAAGCCTGCTCGCGCGGCTGCAGTCGACCGGGCTGTACGAGCGCGCGCTCGTCGTCGTCGCCGCCGACCACGGCGTCAGCTTCCGCGCGGGCGACCGGCGCCGCGTGCCGACCCAGACCAACTTCCAAGACGTCGCGGGCATGCCGCTGTTCATCAAGCTGCCGGACCAGCACGAGGGGCGGATCGACGGCAACGCCGTGCGCACGATCGACGTCCTGCCGACGATTGCCGCCGAGCTCGGGATCCGCCTCCCCCGGCGGGTCGACGGCGTGCCGGCCGGCGAGCGCGACGCAGACCCCGATACGCCGATCGAGGTCCCCGACAGCTTCGGGCTCGGCACGACGGGGAAGTTCGGCGACATCCTCGAGCAGCGCCTGGCGCGCCTGCGCTACCAGCGCTCGCTGCTGGAGCCGGCCGGTGACGATCCGTACGCGATGGGCCCGCGGCCGCAGCTGATCGGGCGGCGGCCCGGGACGGTGGCCCGCGGCCATGGGCGGGTGAGGCTGGTGGATCCGGCCGCCTTCGACGATGTCCGCCCGAACGCCGCGATCCTGCCCGCGTTCGTCTCCGGCACTGTGACCGGACTGGCCGAGGGAACCGTGCTCGCGGTCACGGTCAACGGCCGGATCGAGGCGACGACGCGCGTCGACGGCTCGGGGGACGGCCTGCGGTTCGGCGCGCTGGTGGCGCCGCGCGCGCTGCGCGCGGGCGCGAACCGGATCGGCGTGCTCGAGGTTGCCCCGGCCGGGCGGCTGACGCTCGTCCCCGCCGGCTGATCTTTACGAACCTCTATAGGTTCTCCCAGCTGTTCTTGAGGTCCGGGCCTGAGACTTGCTCCATGACCTCCCTGCGCCCCCTGGTGATCCCCGCCGCAGCCGTCGTGCTCGCAGCGGGGTCGCCGAGCGCGAATGCGCAACCGCGCAGACCGGTCTACCCGCCCAACCTGTGGGCTGCGACCCCCCTGCCGCAGCCCGCAAAGCCGGCCGCCGTACGCGCGGGGATCCCCACCCGCGTGACCCCCGTCCGGGCGGCGCAGCCCCTGCCGCACGCCGTCCGGACGGCTCCCGGGGAGGCGGCCGTCCCTGACGGCCGGCACTCGGCCGCGGCGGCACCTGCGGGTGTCGCCGCGGCCGGTCGGCCAATCACCGCGATCGCCCGCGGGCCACCGCTGTCGACCGGATAACGCGGCGGGAGGCCCGGTCTCCCGCCGTGGTCGCCGGGCCGTCCGGCGTTAGTCGGGAACGGCTCGCAAGCGTTGAATCAGAGCGGCGATCGCCACGGCGTCGCCGCGCGGTGCGTCCGGCCACTCGTCGACCCGCGTCCACCAGTACTCGCGTGGCGTGCCCGCGTAGCGAGGAATGAGATGGAGGTGGAGGTGGCCCACGCCATGCCCGATGACCGCTGCGTAGACGTGCTCGGCGCGCTCGCTGACCTGGAGCGCGCGACTGGCACGAGCGGCGTGCCGGCCGAGCGCGCCGGCTTCGTCAGTCGTGAGGTCGCCGAGCTCGCCGACGTGCCGGCGCGGCTCGACGAACAGGTAGCCGAGATAGACCCGATCCGCGGCGCCGGCCGGCGTGACGAGCGGCAGATGTGAAACCACGACGAGGTCGTCGGCGGCAAGGAGCAGCGGGGCGGACTCCGCCCGCGAGTGCTTGTCGCAGATGAAGCAGTCGCTCGCCGGCTCAGACATCAGGCGCCGCAGTGTCTCGCACCGGCGCGGTCGCCGGCGTCCGGATGGTATGCGAACATGTGTTCGCAATGTACGTCGAGCTCCATGCCCACTCGGCCTTCTCGTTCCTCGACGGCGCGTCGCTGCCCGACGAGCTGGCCGTCGCCGCGGCCGAGCTCGGATACGAGGCGATGGCGCTCACCGATCACAACGGCGTCTCGGGCTCGATGGAGTTCGCCCAGGCGGCCGCGCCGCTCGGGCTGAGGGCGATCCACGGCACGGAGGTCGACCTCGAAGACGGGCGCCACCTCACGCTGCTGGTGGAGGACGAGCACGGCTGGCGGAACCTGTGCCACCTGCTCACGCGCGCCCACGCGCACACGCGCGGGGCGGTCGACGAGCGCACCGAGGACCGCGAAGCGCGGCGCTCCGGGAAGGGCCGCAACCAGTCGCTGGTCGGCACCCGGATGCGGCGGGTCGACGTGCCGCCGCAGCTCTCGCTCGCCGCGATCGCCGAGCACGCCGCCGGGCTCGTCTGCCTGAGCGGCTGCGCCACCAACGGCGTCCACGACGAGCCGACGCTGCGCACGCTGCTGGACGCGCTTCGGCCGTGATCGCCTGCGCGTCGAGCTCCAGCGGCCGTTCCTGCGCGACGACCGCGCGCGCAACCGGGCGCTGGCCGAGCTGGCCGGCCGCCTGGGCGTGCCGACCGTCGCCACCGGCAACGTCCACGCGCACGCGCGCGAGCGGGCGCCGCTGCAGGACGCCTTCGTCGCCCTGCGCAACCACACGACGCTCGACGCCTCCGAGCCTCTGCGCCGCGGCAACTTCTCGCACGTGCTCGCCTCGCCGGCGGCGATGGCGGCGCGCTTCCCCGAGCACCCGGACGCCGTCGCGCAGACGCAGGAGCTCGCCGCGCGCCTGATCTTCGACCTGAACGCCGACCTCGGCTACCGCTATCCGGGCTCGGAGGACGAGGAGGCGCTCGGCAAGCTCGCCGAGCTGTGCTGGATCCAGCTCGAAGAGCGCTACCCGCGCACCAACCCGCACGCCGCCGCCGCCCATGCACGGCTCGAGCAGGAGCTGCGGGTGATCGACTCGCTCGGCCTTGCCGGCTTCTTCCTGCTGCACCGCGACCTGCTCGAGCTCGCGCGCGAGGTGGCGGTGGAGGTCCGCGGCACGTCGTCGGTGCGCGCGCTGCTGCCGCCGGGTCGCGGGCGCGGCTCGTCCGTGTCCTCGATCGTCTGTTACCTCACCGGCCTCTCGCACATCGACCCGGTGACCAACGAGCTGTTCCTCGGGCGCTTCCTCAACGAGGAGCTGACCTCGCTGCCGGACATCGACCTCGACTTCCCGCGCGACATCCGCGAGGTCCTGATCCCGCGCGTGCACGAGCGCTACGGGCGCGAGCGCTCGGCGCTGGTGGCCGCCTTCCCGACCTTCCGCTCGCGCGGGGCGATCCGCGAGCTGGGCAAGGCGCTCGGCCTGCCGCCCGGCGAGCTCGAGCGGGTGGCGCGCGGGGCGGAGCCGTGGGCGGTGCGCGGCGTGAGCGCCGACGTCGAGTCGGCGCTCGGGCTCGAGGCCGGCGGCCCGCCGGCGCCGCTCACCGATCCCGACAACCGCGCGCCGTTCGCGATGTCGACCGAGGAGTGGCTGGCGATGGTCAACGGCCGCGATCCCGGCCGACGTGCGCGGAGCGGATCGCCGACGAGACGCGCTACGCCGCCCTGCCCGGCCGCTGGAGCTGGCTCGCGCGGCTGTGCGACGAGGCCTACGGGCTGCCGCGCCACCTGTCCCAGCACTCGGGCGGCATGATCGTCTCCACCCGCCCGCTGATCGACTGCTGCCCGGTCGTCCCGGCGGCGATGGAGGGCCGCCAGCTCTGCCAGTGGGACAAGGACTCGTGCGCGGACGCGGGCTTCCTGAAGATCGACCTGCTCGGCCTCGGGATGCTGTCCGCGGTCGAGCGCTGCGTGGAGAAGATCGCGCGCACGCGCAACGAGCGGATCGACCTGTCGCGGATCCCGTTCGACGACGCCGAGACCTACACGGCGATCCAGGAGGCCGACACGATGGGGGTCTTCCAGATCGAGTCGCGCGCGCAGATGCAGTCGCTGTACCGCACGCGCCCCGAGAACCTGGACGACATCACGATCCAGGTCGCGATCGTGCGGCCCGGCCCGATCCTCGGCGGCGCCGTCAACCCGTACATCGCAGCGCCGCCAGCGGATGCGCGTGGACCCGGACTACGAGGTGCCATACGACCATCCGTCGCTCGAGCCCGTGCTGCGCGACACGCTCGGCACGATCATCTTCCAGGACCAGGTGATCGAGGTCTCGATGGCGTTCGCCGGCTTCTCGCCGGGCGAGGCGGAGGGGCTGCGGCGGGCGATGAGCCGCAAGCGCTCGGCGGCGGCGATCGACGCCTACCACCAGCGGTTCATCGACGGCGCGGCCGCCACCCACGGTGTCGACGCGGAGACCGCCGAGCGCGTCTACACGATGATCGTCGGCTTCTCGGGCTTCGGCTTCCCGAAGGCGCACGGGGCCGCCTTCGGGCTGCTCGCCTACCAGTCGACATGGCTGCGCGTGCACTACGGCCCGGAGTTCCTGTGCGCGCTGCTGAACGAGCAGCCGATGGGCTTCTACGCGCCCGACACGCTCGCCCACGAGGCGCAGCGGCGGGGGATCGAGATGGCGCCGGCGGACGTCAATGCGAGCGAGGCCGAGTGCACGGTCGAAGGTCCGGCGAAGGTGCGGATCGGGCTCGGCTACGTGCTCGGCGTGCGCCGCGACGAGGTCGAGGCGCTGGTCGCCGCCCGCGCCGAGCGCGGGCCGTTCCGCTCGCTCGCCGACCTCGCCTCACGCGCCGGCGCGGGCCGGCCGGCGCTGGAGAAGCTCGCGTGGGCGGGCGCGTGCGACGCCCTCGGCGGCTCGCGCCGGACGGCGCTGTGGCAGCTCGGCGTCGCCGCGCCCGGCGAGCGCGTCCGGTCGGGAACGCAGCTCGCGCTGCCGCTCGACGTGCCCGCCGCACCCGAGCTGCGGACGCTCGACCCGTGGGAGGGGATGGTGGCCGACTACGCCACCACCGGCCTCACGCTCGGCCCGCACCCGCTTGCAGCTGCTGCGTCCGCGGCTGGCGAACACGGTCACCTGCCCGACCTCGAGCGGCTCCCGCACGAGTCGCCGGTGCGCATCGGCGGCCTCGTGGTCGCGCGCCAGCGGCCGGGGACGGCGAAGGGGATCGTGTTCATCCTGCTCGAGGACGAGTTCGGGACGATCAACCTGATCGTGCCGCCGCCGGTGTACGAGCGCCATCGGCTGCTCGTGCGCTCGGAGCCGCTGATCCTGGCCGAGGGGCGGCTGGAGCGCCTGCCGCAGGCGGGCGGTGCGATCAACGTCTACGTGCGCGACCTGCATCCGCTGGTCGCGCCCGAGCGAGGACGTGGGCGACGTGGTCGCGCTGGCCGAGCGGCGCGCGCGGCCGCAGCCGCGGCCGCCGCGGCGAGCCGACTTCCGGGGGGTCGCGCCTGCGGTCCAGAGCTTCGCGGCAGGGCGGCGCCGATGAACGACCGGCCTCCCTCGCCGCCCGAACCGTTAGATTCCCGCCCCGCATGTCGACGCTGATCTTCGTGCTCGTCTGGGTGGTGCTCGGGGCTGGGGCTGGTGCTCGTCGCGTTGAGCGGCGGCCCGGGCGGCGCGCTGCCAGCGGGTGATGTCCACCAGCCGCCGGCGCCCGCCGGGTCGCGGTGGTGCTGTTCACGATCGCCCTGCTCGTGCTCGGGATCGGCGTGCCGGCGGCGGTGATCGCGGCGGTCTCGATCGAACGACAGCATCCCCGAGGCGAACGTGACCGATCTCACGGCCTCCGAGAAGCACGGCCGCGAGCTGTTCGGCCAGCGCTGCGCGAACTGCCACACGCTGAAGGCGGCCAACGCGATCGCCGAGATCGGCCCGAACCTCGACCAGCTGCGCCCGCACAAGGCGCTCGTCCTGGATGCGATCGAGAAGGGCCGCGCCAACGGCAACGGCCAGATGGCGGCCAATCTGTACACCGGCCAGGACGCCGAGGACGTGCCGCGCTTCGTCGCCAAGGCGGTCGGCCGAGACCGGCGCAGCCGTCCGGCGGCTGACCGACTGCCACGCGCAATGTTCCTTCGCACGTTGCAGGCTGGCTCTCGGATGCCGCCGGAGGGGCTGTTACAGTCCGGCGCGCTTACCGCTGAGTTCCCGAACCAGACGGGAAGCGGGGGACCCACTTAGGTGGGGCGAGTCGTCGCCCGGTACGCCGGGACGGCGTAGCGCCGCTCTTCGGCGCGAGCCCGTCAGCTAACCCCGTAAGCCGACGAAGAGGACGACGATGTCTGACCACGAGGCCCGGAGCAGGGCCGTCTACGACCACGACAAGACGAGCCACGCCCAGTCCGGTCGGCGGCGCCGTCAGGTGGCCGACTGGGGCGTGGGCGAGGAGATCTTCGACCACATGCCGGGGCGCCGGTTCGAGCGCCGCCCGCCGACCACGGAGATCCGGCCGCGCGGCGGCGCCGACGACGGCCGCCGCACGATCGTGATCGAGACCGGCGACGCCGAGCTCCCGCCCGACGCGCCGCGCGCCGAGCCCGCCGACGAGGAGTTCACCAGCCGCGAGGACGCGCTCCGCGCCCGCGAGAGCACGAGGAGCTGTGGGCCGGCGACGAGCCGTTCGCCGAGCCGCGACGCCGCCGTCGGCCGCCGACGAGCTCGCCGCGCGCGCCGAGGCGTTCGACCAGGCGTACGGCAGCACCGAGGTCGACGAGCGCCGGGCGCACCGAGCTCGCGCCGCGCGCACCGACGGGATCGTTCGCGGCGGCGTCGAGGCGGCCGGCGCACCGTGAAGATCGGCGGGCGGCCGGGCGAGTTCCACGGCAGCGCCGGTGCGCCGCCGGCCGCCGCGCACGGTGCACGAGCGGCTCGGTGCGCGGCCCGACCGCGTGGCCGCGTGGGCGTTCGCGCTCGGGATCCTGCTGATCCTGATCGCGATCGCGACCGCGAACGCCGAGCGCTCTAGACCGCGTCCGGCCGGCGCTATCGGCCAGGAGAGAGACCCGCTCGGCGGGTCGCTGCGTATACCCAGTTGTAGGGCGCCCCGCGGCGGCCTACACTTACATACCGTAAGGAAGCGTGCATGATGCGCTTCCGCCTCCCCGGACCTCCCTGGCGGTCAGCCATGCCCAAGACCCAGATCAGCCGTTTCCACATCCACGACGAGCTGACCGCGCCCGAAGGCTCGCTCCCCGTGCTCAAGAGCGCCCTCTCCTCCGCCGGCCAGCTCCCGAACTTCCTCGGCGTGCTGGCGCGGCTCGCCCGCCGCGCTGCGCGGCTACACGCGCTTCCGCGGCGAGCTGCGGCACGGCTCGCTCGAGCTGCGCGACGCTCGAGCGGATCGCGCTCGCCGTCGCCGAGCACTACCGGTCCGTGCCCGGGCCTCGCGATCCACACGCGCACGGCGCGCCAGGCCGGCGTCGGCATCGACGAGGTCGCGCGCGCCCGCGAGTGGGAATCCAAGCGACCCGCGCGAGGCGGCGATGCTGCGCTATCTGAAGGCGCTCGTGCTCCAGCGCGGCGCACGTTCCGCAGCACCTCCACGAGGAGGCCAAGGAGGCCGGCTGGAGCGACGAGCAGCTTCTCGAAGCCATCGCGGTGCTCAGCCTGGAATCCTTCACGGCGATGGTCAACGTCGCCGGCGAGATTCCCGTGGACGGCTCCGTCGAGGAGACCCGGGTGCTCCGCGCCGCCTGATCCGATGGCCGCTCCGGGCGCCGCGCAAGATGCCGGTGGCGACGCCGAGCGCCGAGCGCCTGCTGCCCCACTTCCACAGCGCGGTCGAGCTCGTCGGCAAGCGCTGGACCGGGGCGATCCTCTACGTCCTGCTGCGCAGCGACGGGCCGCTGCGGTTCTCGCGAGATCGCCCACGCCGTGCCGGACCTCTCCGACCGGCTGCTGTCCGAGCGGATGAAGGAGCTCGAGCGCTGCGGGATCGTCAAGCGCCACGTCGCGGCGACCAGCCCGGTCGCGCGTCGAGTACGAGCTGACCGAGCGCGGGCGCGAGCTCGAGCCGGCGCTCGCCGAGCTCAAGACCTGGGCCGACCGCTGGTTGGACTGAAGCCTCGGACCGCGGGTCCACCTCGCTCGCCGCGAGCGGTGGGCTAGTCTCCCGCCCGTGCCGCCCGAGGACGACAGGCCGAAGACGCAGGACGACGTCAAGGCGCTCGTCGCAGGAGCGCGGGATCCGCTTCATCCGGCTCTGGTTCACCGACATCCTCGGGCCAGCTGAAGTCGTTCGCGATCAACGCCGAGGAGCTCGACGACGCGTTCGAGGGCGGGATGGGCTTCGACGGCTCGTCGATCACCGGCTTCAACGCGATCGAGGAGTCGGACATGATCGCGATGCCCGACCCGACCACGTTCAACGTGCTGCCGTGGCGGCCGGAGGAGAACGGCGGCGGCGTCGCGCGCATGTTCGCCGACGTGCTCACGCCCGAGCGCGAGCCGTACGAGGGCGACCCGCGGCACGTGCTGCGGCGCGCCGTGCAGCGCGCGAACGAGATGGGGTTCGACGACTTCTTCGTCGGGCCCGAGCTCGAGTACTTCCTGTTCCGCGACTCCAAGAGCACCGAGCCGCTCGACCTCGGCGGCTACTTCGACCTCACGACGCTCGACGCCGGCTCGGACGTCCGCCGCGACACCGTGCTCGCGCTCGAGAAGCTCGGGATCCAGGTCGAGTACTCCCACCACGAGGTCGGCCCGAGCCAGCACGAGATCGACATGCGCTACTCCGACGCGCTGAAGATGGCCGACGACTGCATGACCTACCGGATCACGGTCAAGGAGATCGCGCTCAAGTACGGCTGGCACGCGACCTTCATGCCGAAGCCGCTGTTCGGCGAGAACGGCTCCGGCATGCACACCCACCAGTCGCTGTTCAAGGACGGCCGGAACGCGTTCTACGACGCCGACGACAAGTACTTCCTGTCGCGACGACGGGCAAGGCGTTCATCGCCGGCCAGCTCCGCCACGCGCGCGAGATCTGCTCGATCTTCGCCCAGTGGGTGAACTCCTACAAGCGGCTCGTGCCCGGCTACGAGGCGCCGGTCTACGTCGCCTGGAGCCGTCGCAACCGCTCCGCGCTCGTGCGCGTCCCGCTCTACCACCCCGGCAAGGAGCAGGCGACGCGGATGGAGCTGCGCTGCCCGGATCCCGCCTGCAACCCGTACCTGACGTTCTCGGCGCTGCTGATGGCGGGCCTGGAGGGCGTCGAGCGCGGCTACGAGCTGCCCGAGCCGATGGAGAAGAACCTCTACCACCTGAGCCCGGACGAGCGCCGCCGGCTCGGGATCGAGCAGCTGCCGGAGACGCTCGGCGAGGCGATCGAGATCACCTCCGAGTCCGAGCTCGTGCTGCGCACGCTCGGCGAGCACATCTTCAACCGCTACATCGAGATCAAGCGCCAGGAGTGGGAGGACTACCGGGTGCAGGTCACGCCCTGGGAGCTCGACCGCTACCTGGCGATCCTCTAGCGCCGCTCCCGGCTCGACGTTCAGCAGTTGGTGGTGGCCGCCGGCGCGGTGGTCGAGCCGTCGGCGTTGACGAGCGAGACGCCGAACTGGCGACAGCGCCTTGGTGATGCGCGTGCCGGCGAGGTCGGAGCCGGGGTAGTCGCCGGTGTCGACGATCAGGTGCGTGAAGTCGCCGACCGCCTGGCCGGTGGCGGTCAGCACGGCGCGAGCCGGAGTCGCCGGGCGCGCCGAAGCCGGTCCAGCCGAAGCCGTCGTCGTGCCAGTTGGTGGCGACGCCGCCCTCGAGCTTGCCCTGGGCCGACGGCGACGCCGTAGCCGTGGCCGTAGTGCACGACCGGCGGTCGAGGTCGCAGCCGGTGTAGATGCCGCTGCGGGCCGCCGACGACCGGGACCGCCGGCGTCGACGCCCCACTTCGGCGGCGACCGCCGGGTCGATCCTGATCAGCGCCCAGTCGTTGCCGGGCACGCCCTCGCCGGACGTCATGTGCGACACGGTGCCGACGACCGCGATCGTCGTCGTGTCGACCTGCATCGTCACCTCCTGCGCCGATCGCGCTCGACGCAGTGGCGCGCGGTGCCGACGTAGTGCGACGCGCCGTCGGCGAAGATGAAGTTCGCCGTGCAGCCGTGCCGGCGCGACGATGCAGCCCGCGGCCGACACGCCGGCGCCTGCACGCCCGGGCACTCGGTGTTGAGCGCCTCCTCGCCGACGCTGCATGCCGGTCGCGCCGCGCCTTGACGACCTGCTGCGGAACGTAGCCGGCGTCACCACGCCGGCTCTGGACGCGCGCACGCCGCGGTACCGGCGACCAGCAACAGGCTGCACGGCGCACGCGCACAGCGAGCGCGGACGCACCAAGCGACCTCCGCATGAGAGAGTGCCGCCCGCTGCGCCAGCGCCTAAGATGCCCGACTCGGCGCGTGTCGGATGCCCGCGCGCGTCAGGTCGGCTCCTCGGCCGACTCGGCCGTCGTGTCGCCAGCCGCGACGGCCACCAGATGCGGCGGTCGATCATGAACGTCAGCGCCGGCACGAGGATCGACCGCACGACGAACGTGTCGAGCAGCACGCCGAAGGCGACGATGAAGCCGATCTCGGTCAGGAAGATGAGCGGCAGCACGGCGAGCGCGCTGAACGTGCCCGCGAGCACGATGCCGGCCGACGTGATCACCGCGCCGGTGACCGCGAGGCCGCGCAGCATGCCCTCGCGCGTGCCGTGGCGGAGGGTCTCCTCCCGCACCCGCGCCATCAGGAAGATGTTGTAGTCGATCCCGAGCGCGACCAGGAACACGAAGCACAGCAGCGGCAGCGCCGGGTCGATGCCCGGGAAGCCGAACACGCTCTTGGAGACGAACATGCCGAAGCCGAGCGCGGCGCCGAACGACAGGACCACGGTTCCGACGAGCACGGCCGGGGCGACCAGCGAGCGCAGCAGCACGGCGAGGATCAGGAACACCACGACGAGCGTGATCGGGATGATCACCTAGTTGTCGCGCGTGGCCGACTGGCGCAGGTCGTACTCGGCCGCGGTCGGGCCGCCGACCAGCACCTCGTCGCCGCCGGCGCGCTTGACGGTTCGTCGCAGCTGCGGGATCTGGTCGAACGCCTCGGTCGAGTACGGGTCGACCTTCAGCTGGACGTCGACCTTGACGCCCGGCGGGCCTTCGACCGGCTCGCCGACCGCCGCAACGGCCGCATCGCTCTCCAGCGCGGCGCGGACGGGCTCGACGTCGGCACGGTCCGGGATCACCACCGTGGTCGGGACGTTGGCGCCGGCCGGGAAGTGAGCCGCGAGCAGGTCGGAGCCGCGCACGGCCTCGACCTCGCCGCGGAACGAGTTGCCGCTCGTAAGCCCGGTGTCAAGGTCGAGCAGCCCGGCGCACAGCACCACGAGCACGAGCGTCGTGATCACCGCGACGCGCCGAGGGGTGGCGGCAACGCGCTCGCCCACGCGCCGCCAGAACCCGTGCGTCTCGTCGCTGAGCCGGTGGCGGGCCGCCAGCGGCCGCTCGATCCGCGGATAGAACGAGCTCAGGTCGAACCGGTGGAACAGCGGCGCCAGCACGAAGAAGTTGAGCAGCCCGCCCGCCACGAACCCGATTCCCGCGCCCGCGCCGCCGCCCGCGGACCCGATCGCGGCGGCGATGGCGCCGACCAGCACCGAGAAGATCACCCGGCGCCACACGTTCGTGTGCGGCAGCAGCGGCCCGCCCGGCCCGTCCGGCACGAACGGCCAGAAGATCCGGCGGCCGACGACCAGCAGCGCCGCCGGCAGCATCGTGAGCATGAACGTCATCGCGACGAAGATGCCCATCGCGCCGATCGGGCCGAGACCGGCGGTGCCGTTGACCTCGGCGAGGGTCAGGACGAGTAGCGCCGCCATCACCGTCAATCCCGAGAAGAAGATCGCCGGGCCCGCGGTGCGCAGGGCGAGGTCCATCGCCTCGTGCCGCGAGTCGTGGCGGCGCAGCTCCTCCCGGTAGCGGGCGACGAGCAACAGCGCGTAATCGGTGCCCGCCCCGAACACCAGCACCGGCAGGATGCCGCCGGACTGCCCGTTGATCACGACGCCGGCCTCCGACAGCAGATAGCCGATGCCGCGTGCCGTGGACTCGGCGAACAGGACCGTGAAGAACGGAATCGTCCAGAAGATCGGCGAGCGGTAGATCAGGATCAACAGGATCAGCACGAGCCCGCCGGCCGCTGCCAGCAGCTGGCCGTTGATGTCGCCGAACACCTCGATCGCGTCGGCGCCGAAGCCGGCCGCGCCGGTCACCTCGACCTGGAGCCCACCGCCTTCCAGCGCGTGCGCGCGCCGGCGGATCTCCTTCACCGAGTCCAGGAAGTCCTCGCCGGTGCCGCCGGTGTCCTCGACCTGGGTGACGACGAGCGCCGCCGCGCCGTCGCGCGACGGGATCGGCCCCTGCGTGCCCTTGGTGATCGGCGGCGGGTCGCTCTTCAGGCTCTCGACAAGTTGCTGCGCCTTCGCGGTGTCCTCCGGCGTCAGCCCGCCGTCACGCGCGATCACGGTGACCGCGGGCGCGACCTGGCCGTCCGGGAACCGCTCGATTGCCTTTAGCGCCTTGACTGACTCGGCGTCGCCGGGCAGGAACGACGTCGCCTCGTTCTCCTGCGCGTCCTCGAACTTGCTCGACTGCGAGCCGAAGCCGACGGCCACGATCAGTGCGATCGCGAGGACGAAGAACTTCGGGATCCGCTGCGCGGGGAGCGTGAGCAGCCTGGTCAGGCGAATTAGTCTGCCAGCAACGCGCGCAATTCGTCAGGCTCGGTAACCGGGCGCTGACACGTGAACCGCTCGCACACGTACGCGGCGGCGTGGCCGTTCACCGGCTCGCGGCCCGCGAGCAGCGGGACTTCGCTGTTGTCGCCGCCCGCCAGCACCAGGTGCGGCCGGAACGCCTCGCGCACGACGCGCTCGAGCGGCTCGCGATCGTCACCGACGAGTGCTACCTCGCGCACGTCCGCGAGGTAGAAGTCGATCGCCTGCAGCAGGTGACCGAACGCCGTCGGGTGCTGCGGCGCCAGCATGTGCAGCAGGCGGATGACGCCGACCGCCGCCTCCTCGTAGCGTGCCTCGCCGGTGAGCCGGCCGAGCCGCAGCAGGCCGAACGCCGCCGCCGACGCGCCGGACGGGATCGGCGAGTCCTCCGGGTCCTTGCGGCGGACGATCAGCGACTCGTGGTCGTCGGCGGTGAAGAAGAAGCCGCCGCGCTCGGCGTCGGTGAAGCGGTCGATGATCTGATCGGCGAGCGCGCGCGCCTCGACGAACCAGCGCGGGTCGAACGTCGCCTCGTACAGCGTCAGCAGCGCCTCGAGCAGGAACGAGTAGTCCTCCAGGTACGCGTTCAGGTGCGCACGGCCCTGGTTGTACGTCCGCAGCAGGCGCCCGCTGTCGTCCCGCAGGTCGCGCAGGACGAACTCGGCGGCGGCGACCGCGGCGTCGCGGTAGCGCTCCTCGCCGAGCACGGCGCCGGCGTCGGCGAGCGCGGAGATCATCAGCGCGTTCCAGGCCGTCAGGCGCTTGTCGTCGAGCCCCGGGCGCACGCGGC
Source organism: uncultured Solirubrobacteraceae bacterium (assembly GCA_963792385.1). Taxonomy (GTDB): domain Bacteria; phylum Actinomycetota; class Thermoleophilia; order Solirubrobacterales; family Solirubrobacteraceae; genus DASSUW01. Next base: position 973,863 of record CAWBVZ010000012.1, read on the forward strand.
GCTCGCGGGCGGCGAGCAGGCCCGCCTTGATCTCGTCCAGCCGCTCGGGGTCGGGCGTGGCGCGCACGGGGATGTTCACGCCGTCGAAGTTGCCCTGCTCGGACATGCCGAAGTGCTCGATCGCGGTCTCGGCGAGCGCGGGCTCGAGCGCCGCGCGCACCTCGTCGAGCGTCCACACGTAGAACTTGCCCTCGACGCCCTCGGAGTCGGCGTCGAGCGCGCTCGCGAAGCCGCCCTCGTCCTGGCGCAGCTCGCGCAGCGCCCAATCGAGCGTCTCGCGCGCGACGCGCTCGAAGAACGGCTCGCCGGAGACCTGGAACGCGTGTAGGTACGCGCGGGCGAGCAGCGCGTTGTCGTAAAGCATCTTCTCGAAGTGCGGGACGATCCAGCGGGCGTCGACCGAGTAGCGCGAGAAGCCGCCGGCGATCTGGTCGTAGATGCCTCCGCCGGCCATCCGGCGCAGCGTCTGGAGCGCCATCTGGCGCTCGCCGCGCCGGAGCAGGAACTCGATCGTGGACGGGAGCGGGAACTTCGGCGCGGTGCCCCAGCCGCCGTACTCCGCGTCATGGGCACGCTTGAGACCGGTGACGGCGGTGTCGAGCGACTGCGGATCGACGTCGTCGTCCGGCGCGTCCAGGGCCGCGAACGCCTGCAGGCGCTCGATGATCCGCTGCGACGACGTGACGATTTCGTCGCGCTGATCGATCCACGCGCGCGCGACGCCCTCGAGCACCATCCGCCAGCTCGGCAGGTTGTGGCGCGGCTCGGGCGGGAAGTAGGTGCCGGCGTAGAACGGCACTCCGTCGGGCGTGAGGAACGCGTTGAGGGGCCAGCCGCCGTGGCCGGTCATGACCTGCACGGCCTCCATGTAGATGGCGTCGACGTCCGGGCGCTCCTCGCGGTCGACCTTCACGCACACGAACGCGTCGTTCATCACCGCCGCGATCTCGGCGTCCTCGAACGACTCGTGCTCCATCACGTGGCACCAGTGGCAGGCCGAGTAGCCGATCGAGACGAGCAGCGGCTTGTCCTCGACGCGAGCGCGCTCGAGCGCCTCCTCGCCCCACGGATTCCAGTCCACGGGGTTGTCCTTGTGCTGGAGGAGATACGGGGAGGTTTCCTGGGCGAGGCGGTTGGCCATGGGGATTGAGTATGCGGCTTACTCGCACTCGCGAGCTCGCGCGAGCGCCTTAGGATGCTGCCATGTCCCATCATCGCGAAACGGTCCACGCAGACGGCGCCCCGGCCGCCGCGGGCCCGTACTCACACGCCGTCATCTCCAACGGTCTGATCTTCCTCTCCGGCCAGACGCCCGTCGATCCGGAGACCGGCCAGCTCGTCGAAGGCTCGATCGGCGACCAGACCCGCCGCTGTCTCGACAACCTCGCCATCGTCGCGGCCGCGGCCGGTGCGCAGATGGCCGACGCCGTGCGCTGCGGCATCTACGTGACCGACATCTCGACGTTCAAGGACGTCAACGAGGCGTACGGCGCGTACTTCCCCAGCGACCCGCCGGCGCGCAGCACGATCGGCGTCGCCGCGCTGCCGCTCGGTGCGCAGGTCGAGATCGACGCGGTTCTCGCCGTGCCCGACTGATGACGACGGTCTCCGCCGACGACGTCCGCGCGGCGCGGCCGGCGGTCGACGCGATCGCCCGTCGGACGCCGGTGCTCTCGTCCCGCACGATCTCCGAGCGCTCGGGCGGCGTCGTGGCGCTGAAGGCCGAGAACCTGCAGCGCACGGGCTCGTTCAAGATCCGCGGCGGGGCGGCGAAGCTCGCCGCGCTCGGCGACGCGTGCAGCCAGGGCGTGGTGGCGGCGTCGGCCGGCAACCACGCGCAGAGCCTGGCTGCCGCCGCTCGCGCGCGCGGCGTGCGTTGCGAGGTGTTCGTGCCGAGCGACGCGCCGATGGCCAAGGTCGAGGCAGCGCGCGGGCAGGGAGCGATCGTCAACATCGGCGGCGACTCGGTCGATGCGTGCCTCGCTCTGGCGCAGGCGCGCGCGGACGAGGCCGGGCTCGCGTTCGTGCACCCGTTCGACGACCCTGACATCGTCGCCGGGCAGGGATCGCTCGGGCTCGAGTTGCTCGAGGACGTGCCGGATCTCGCCATGGTCGTCGTGCCGGTCGGCGGTGGTGGTCTGTGCTCCGGAATCGCGATCGCGGTGAAGTCGGCGCGCCCCGAGGTGGAGGTGATCGGGGTGCAGGTCTCCGCCTGCGCGCCGTACCCCGAGTCGATGCGGCGCGGCGAGCCGGTGCCCGCCACGTCGGCGCTCACGATCGCCGACGGCATCGCCGTCAAGAGTCCCGGCAAGCTGACGCTCGCGCTGCTCACGCAGTACGCCGACGACATCGTGGTCGTCGGCGAGGACGAGACCGCGGAGGCGATGGTGGTGCTGATGGAGCGCGCCAAGCTCGTCGTCGAGGGCGCGGGCGCGGTCGGCGTGGCCGCCCTGATCGGCGGCCAGGTGACACCCGCCCAGAACGGGACGACGGTGGCCGTGCTCTCCGGCGGCAACGTCGACCCGGGCCTGCTCGCCTCGGTCGCGCGGCGCCATGAGACGCAGGTCGGCCGCCGGCTCGTGCTGCTCACGCGCGTACCGGACCGGCCCGGCAACCTCGCGGGCCTGCTCGTCCAGGTCGCCGAGACCGGCGCCAACATCGTCGACGTGTCGCACGTCCGCGAAGGGCTCGAGCTGCACGTGCGTGAGACGGCGATCGAGCTCGTGCTCGAGACGCGCGGTCAGGACCACGCGCAGAACGTCGTCGCGGCGCTGCGCGACGCTGGGTACGAGACGCGCGTCCTGAGCTAGTGGCTCCGTGCGGAGCCACTAGTCTGCCTGGATGCTTAGACGAATCGGACTATTCGTAGCGATTGTCACAAGCGGAACGTTGGTCGCGAGTGTCGCCGTGGCAGGGGCCCCGAAGGACGACTGGCCAAAGATCACCGGCGAGCTGTACATCAACTCGCAGGACACGAACACGGCCCACACCGGCACGGCGAAGAACGACGAGCTGCTGGGCGGGCACGGCGACGACGTGCTCATCGGTGTCGGCGGCTCCGACGTCATCTGGGGCGACCACAAGGCGGCCGACAACAACGGCCACCAGCACGACACCGTGCGCGCGGGCCGCGGCGCCGACTGGGTCTACGCGAGCCATGGGCGGAACACGATCTACGGCGGCCCGGGCGATGACACGATCCGCGTCTGGTTCGGCCGCGGCTTCGTCGACTGCGGCACGGGCTCCGACGACATCCTCTACGTGAGCAAGACGCAGAACAAGAAGGTCAAGCGGCGCAACTGCGAGCGCGTCTCGCACAAGAGCGCGAAGGACGCGATCCACGACCGCGACTGACGGCGCTCCCCCGCGCGGGGGACGAGCGCGCGGCGCTGGTGCGATTTCGCACTAGCTTCGCGCTCTCGTCGTTCGAGTGGGTGGAGAGCACTTGTCGGTCTCACGTGGGGTCCTGGCGGTTCTCGGCCTGATGCTGGCGTTGCCGGCGACGGCGGCGGCGTTCGAGCAGACGGCTCCGCTCAGCGCCGACGGGCGCTTCCGCGCGTATGAGACCTTCGACGGCATCAAGCTCGACGACCGCGCCGCGGGGGACACGCAGCACATCAGCGTCGACTCCGACGGCCGCTGGCAGACCGCGCACGAGCCCGACATGGACTACACCGGCCGCCACGTCGTCTTCACGTCGTCGCAGCCGCTGACGATCGACGACACGAACGGGGGCGAAGACATCTACGTCCGCGACCGCGCCTGCCCGGTCTCCGACCGGGTGAGCGTAGGCGTCGGCGGCGGCTACCCGGCGATCTCCGGCGACGGCCGGTTCGTTGTCTACGTGGGACCCGACATCGTCGTCGTCGATCGCGAGACCGGTGGCGCGCAGCACATTCCCAGAGGCAAGCTGGGTCCGCGGATCGTGCCGCCGGCGATCTCGGCCGACGGCCGCTTCGTCGTCTACGGCTCGTACGGCCGGATCACCGCGGACGACACCGACAAGGCCCTCGACCTGTTCCGGCGCGACCTCGTGGCCGGCGCGACGGAGCGCGTCACGGTCGACGTCGATGGCATCGCCGGCTCCGATCCGACGAACCCGTCGATCTCGGCCGACGGCCAGGTCGTGGCGTTCGACTGGTTTGCGCAGGCCTACGGCACCCGCCAGGCATGGGTGCGAGACATGGCGGCCGGAACGACCGAGACGGTGACCGAATGGCCGGTGGCCGGGTCCCCCCGCGGCCTCGACCCGTCGATCTCCGCCGACGGCACCCGCGTGGCATTCACCGGCAACCAGCTGTGGATGGACGAGGGCCTGTACCGCGACATCGACACCGTCTTCGTCTACGACCGCGTCGCGCACGGGATCTACAGCGTCGGCTCTCCCGAGCTCGGTGTCCACGACGAGCGCTGGCCGGCGCTGTCCGCGAACGGGCGCTACGTGTCGTGGCGCAACAGCAGGACGGCGAGCGAGCCGGTCAAGGACTTCGGCCCGGCCGCCGAGCGCCCGGTGCCCGCCTTCGCGGCATTCTCGCCGGCCTGTCATCTGCCGCTGCGGTCGACGTACCGCGACGCGGTGCTCGACGACCATCCGGACAGCTACTGGCGGTTCGGCGAGGCGCGCGGCGTGTACACGGCGCACGACGAGGTGACGTCAGGGTCCATCTGGAACGACGGCACAACCGGCCTCCCGGGCGCGCTCGCCGGCGATCCCAATACCGCCGTCTCGCTGGACGGCTACACGAGCCTGTTCGCCGGCTACGGGCTGCAGGACTTCGGCGGGCACGCGCCGTTCAGCCTCGAGGCGTGGATCGACCCGCGCCGGCTCAACGAGAACACGCGCCGCGTGTTCTCGTCCGAGGACGCGGTCGGCGGGTACCTGGTCGGCGTCCGTGCGGGCGCCCTGGTGTTCTCGCGCTTCGCGAATGGGCGCTGGAGCACGATCACGACGGACGTCACGTCCGGCCGATGGACGCACGTCGTCGCCACCTACGACGCCGGCCACGTGATGCGCCTCTACGTCGACGGCGTCCGCGTCAACGCGCTCGCGTCGACGATCTCGCTCCCGACCGCCGGCCGCGAGCTCAGGATCGGCTCACTGCGCGGCCGGTGGAGGTTCTACGCCGGCACGCTCGACGAGGTCGCGGTCTACCGCCACGCGCTCGACGCCGGTCGCGTCGCGGAGCACTACCGGCTGGGCTCTTAGGGGCCGACCCACGGGCCGCCGACGTTGCGGTCATAGCTCGTGCGGGGGTCGGCCGCGTCCGGCTTGGGACGTGACTCGACGGCCTCGTGCAGCGGGCCGGGGCGCACCCCGCCCGGCACGGTGATGCGGGCCACCTGCCAGCCGTCCTCGCCCTCGCGCGCCATCCAGCGGTAGATGCCGCGATCGGGGTGCTCGTCGTTGAGCGCCGTGGCGCGCTGCTGGGCTTCGGCCTGGGTCATGACGTGAAGGTAGCGGGGTTTCGCACGTGCCGTGGCGGGGGAAGCGGCGGTTCAGGGACGGACAAGGGAGGACCCGTGAGGACCAAGTCGCGCACGCGCTCGATCGTCATCTGGACGCTCGTCGCCGTGGTGGGGGCCATTGCCTGGGGCGTTATCGCCCTGGTTCGCAACGAGCAGATCTCGGCGGTGTGGCTGATCGCCGCTGCGCTGGGCTCGTATGCGATCGCGTACCGCTTCTACGCCCGCTTCATCGCCAAGACGGTGCTGGGCGTCGACGACACACGCGCGACACCGGGCGAGCGCCTGGACAACGACATGGACTACGAGCCGACGGACCGGCGGGTCCTGTTCGGCCACCACTTCGCCGCGATCGCCGGCGCCGGCCCGCTCGTCGGGCCCGTGCTCGCCGCGCAGATGGGGTACCTGCCCGGCACGATCTGGATCGTCGTCGGCGTCATCTTCGCCGGCGCGGTGCAGGACATGGTGATCCTGTTCTTCTCGATGCGCCGCGACGGCAAGAGCCTCGGGCAGATGGCGCGCGACGAGATCGGCCCGGTCGGCGGGGTCGCGGCGCTGATCGCGGTCTTCTCGATCATGATCATCCTGCTCGCGGTCCTCGCGCTGGTGGTCGTCAACGCGCTCGCCAACTCGCCGTGGGGCACGTTCTCGATCGCGATGACGATCCCGATCGCGTTCTTCATGGGCTTCTATCTGCGCACGCTCCGTCCCGGCCGGGTGATGGAGACGACGGTGATCGGGGTGACGCTGCTGCTGGCCGCGATCGTGGCCGGCGGCTTCGTCCAGGACTCCTCGCTCGCCGACACGTTCACGCTCTCACCGGAGACGCTGACGCTGTGCCTGGTCGGCTACGGCTTCATCGCCTCCGTGCTCCCGGTGTGGATGCTGCTGACGCCGCGCGACTACCTCTCGACCTTCATGAAGATCGGCACGATCATGCTGCTGGCCGTCGGCATCGTCGTGACGCTGCCGCTGATGGAGAACCAGGCGGTCACGGAGTTCGCGTCCTCCGGCGAGGGCCCGGTGTTCGCCGGTGCGCTGTTCCCGTTCGTGTTCATCACGATCGCCTGCGGCGCCCTCTCGGGCTTCCACGCGCTGATCGCCTCCGGCACCACGCCGAAGATGATCGAGAAGGAGCGTCAGGTGCGGTTCATCGGCTACGGCGCGATGCTGATGGAGTCGTTCGTCGCGGTGATGGCGATCATCGCCGCGTCGATCATCGACCCCGGGCTCTACTACGCGATGAACGTGCCGGCCGGCGTCGTGGGGGACACCGTGCAGTCTGCCTCCCAGGCGGTCGGCAACCTCGGCTTCACAATCAGTCCCGGCGAGCTGTCGGCAGCCGCCGCTGCGGTCGACGAGCCGTCGCTGATCGCCCGCACCGGCGGAGCGCCGACGCTGGCCATCGGCATGTCGGAGATCTTCTCCGGGGTGACCGGAAACAGCCTGAAGGCCTTCTGGTACCACTTCGCGATCATGTTCGAGGCCCTGTTCATCCTCACCACGGTGGACGCGGGCACGCGGGTCGGGCGCTTCATGCTCCAGGACACGCTGGGGAACGTCTGGAAGCCGATCGGGCGCGTCAGCTGGAAGCCCGGCCTGTGGGCGACGAGCGCGGTTGTCGTCGCCGCGTGGGGCTACTTCCTCTACACCGGCGTGACCAACCCGCTCGGCGGGATCAACCAGCTGTTCCCGCTGTTCGGCATCGCCAACCAGCTGCTGGCGGCCGTGGCGCTGACGGTGGCCACGACCCTGCTGATCAAGTCCGGCAGGCTCAAGTGGGCGTGGGTGACGGCGATACCGCTGGCCTGGGACGCGGCGGTGACGCTGACCGCGAGCTACGAGAAGGTGTTCTCGGACAACCCGAAGCTCGGCTTCTTCGCCCAGCGCAACGCGTTCCAGGACGCGATCAACGCGGGCGAGGTGCTTCCCCCCGCAAAGACGGCGGATGACATGCAGGCGGTGGTCACGAACTCGACGGTCGACGGCGTGCTCGCCGCGCTGTTTGCTGCTTTGATCATCATCGTGATCCTCGACGCCGCCCGCATCTGGGTGAAGGCGATCCGCGCGCGCGAGCCGCTGCCTTCGACCGAGGCCCCGCACGTGCCGTCGCGGATCTTCGCTCCGGCCGGCCTGTTCGTGAACGACGAGGACCGCGCGATCCTGGCGGCGGCCGGGAACGGCGGCTCCGGCCGCTTCGATCGGGAGGACGCGCCCGAGACTGCGCCGACCGGGCGCGCACCATGACCGTGAAGCAGGTCTTCTCCGGGGTCCGCTGGTACCTGCGCGAGGTATCCGGCGAGTCCGGCTACGACCGTTACGTCGAGCACATGCGGCGCGACCACGCCGGCCAGCCGGTGATGTCGCGCCGCGACTTCGAGCGCCGCCGGCAGGACCAGCGCGAGGAAAGCCCTCGCGCGCGCTGCTGTTGAGCGCGCGTCCCTGCGTATCTTAGGATTTCATAAGGTACGACGAAAGTTTGGTACGGTTCAACCGCGGCATGAGCTCGACCAAGCCGATTCCCGCGACCGACAGCGCGCCGATCTACCGGCTGAAAGCCGACTTCTTCCGGCTGCTCGGGCACCCCGCGCGGGTCCGGATTCTCGAGCTGCTTCGTGATGGCGAGCGGAGCGTCGGCGAGTTGCAGTTGGCCCTCGGACTCGATTCCAGCGGCACCTCGCAGCACCTCACCGCGATGCGCAAGCAAGGCATCCTCGCGAGCCGCCGCGCGGGCACGAGCGTCTTCTACAGCGTGAAGGACCCGCGGATGTTCCAGCTCTTGGAAGTCGCGAAGCAGGTGCTTACGGCGCAGTTGGAAGAGACGACGGCCTTGCTCGGCGATCTCGCGACCACGGCCGCCGACGAGGCGCCGCCTCGTCGCGATCGTCGACGCAGCTCGTAGGGCCGGCGTTCACCGGAAGCGCGACTCCGGTTGCATGTGCTCAAGGAGCATCGCGACCTCGGCGAGCCAGGCGCGATATGCCGAGTCCTGCTTCGAGCGGGCTCGGCCGCGAACGTAGGTGCGGAGGGCCCGGTGGTGGCCGATGGCGGCGATCTGGCCGGTCAAGGCGACGCGGCGGTCCTGCAGCGCAACCAGCGCGCCCGGCGCATCCGGGCGCTTGGCCAGGAGATGGTCGACCGGGATGCCGAGGACCTGCGCGGGGCTTCCGGGGTTGCCGTCATCCCGGCTCCACCGGCGGACGGTCAGGGTTGGTCCTTGGCTCATGCGATGCTCCCTCGCGTCGAATCCACCTTCAATATATGGAGTATCTTAGAAGAAGGTAAGATTTGCAAATCAGCGACGACAACCCAAGCGTCCTTCGAGGTCGCTGACGCGTGACGGCGGCGCTGGTCGGCGGTGTGACGCTGGTCGCGGTCGGCGGCGTGCTCGGTGTCGTGCGGTCGCAGCTCGGTGTGGCTCTGGGCGTCCAGATCGCCGGTGCGTGCGCGCTCGCGGGCGGCGGCGTGGCCGTCCTCGCCTCCGGGAACGACGTGGGCGCGACGTTCCGCTGGGCCTTCGACCCGGCCTTCGGGATCGACGGGCTGAGCGCGTTCTTCCTCGTCGTCGTCGCCGCGACCGCCGTGCCGGCGCTGCTGTTCGCCCGCGACACGCTGCCCGGCGCGCGTAGCGCTCCCGCGCTGGCTGCGCTTTCGGCGGCGTTCCTGCTGGCGCTGGTCGGTGTGCTCGCCGCGCGCGACGTCGTGACCTTCCTGGCGTTCTGGGAGCTGATGACGCTCGTGCCGGCCGCCGCGATCCTCGTCGCGCGCCCCGATCGCGCCGTCCGTCGTGCGGTGTTCGTATACCTGGCGATCACGCATCTCGGCGGCACCGGAGTCTGGGTGGCGATGCTGACGCTCGCGAACGAGGGCGAAGGTCCGAGCACGCTAGTCCTCGTCGCGGCGCTCATCGGCTTCGGCACCAAAGCGGGCCTGATGCCGCTGCACTCATGGCTCCCGCGGGCGCATCCAGTCGCGCCGAGCCACATCTCAGCGCTGATGTCCGGGGTCATGATCAAGGTCGCGCTGTACGGCTTGATCCGCGTGCTGTTCGAGTGGGCGGCGCCGGCGCCCGAGTGGATCGGCTTCGTGGTCCTCGGCGTGGGCGCGCTCTCCGCGGTTGGCGGCGTGCTGTACGCGCTCGTGCAGCACGAGCTCAAGCGGCTGCTGGCGTTCCACTCGATCGAGAACGTCGGGATCATCACGCTCGCGCTCGGCGCGGCGATCCTGCTGCGAGCGCGCGGCGACGCCGCGTGGGCGGACCTGGCGTTCGCCGCGGCGCTGCTACACACCGCCAACCATGCTGCGTTCAAGGCGCTGCTCTTCCTCGCTGCGGGTGCGTTCGGCGAGGCGGCGGGGGCGCTCGAGCTCGATCGGCTCGGGGGACTGCTCCGGCGCATGCCGTGGACCGGCTGGTCGTTCTTGATCGGATGTGCGGCGATCGCCGGGGTGCCGCCGCTGAACGGCTTCGTGTCGGAGTGGCTGACGCTGCAGGGGCTCCTGCACGTCGCGTTCGTGGACGCGGCGGGGGTTGCGGCGGCCGGTGCCCTCGCCGCCGCCGCACTCGCCGTTACGGCCGCGCTCGCGCTGTACTGCTTCGTCAAAGTGGTCGGGCTGGTGCTGCTCGGCGCACCGCGAACGCCCGCCGTCGCGGCCGCGGTCGAGCGGCCGGCGCGCACCCGCGCGTCGCTGGTGCTGCTGGCGGCGGCGTGCGTCCTCCTCGGAGCCTTGCCCGGCCTGGTCGTTCCCACGCTGGCGACGCTGGGCGGGTCCGGTGCGCCAAAGCCGCAGGCCGGTGCCGGGCTCGACCTGCCCGGCACCGGTGGCCTACCGGCGCTCGCGCTCCTCGTCGCCCTCGCCGCGCTCACCGCCGTCCTGCTGCGGTGGATCGCGGCGGGTCGCCGGTCCGCGCCGGCGCCGGCATGGGCCTGCGGTCAGCCCGTTGAGCCGTCCCTCGAGTGGACGTCGGCGGGCTTCACCAAGCCACTGCGGCTGGTCCTGGAGTCCGTCTTCCGCCCCGAGCGGGAGATCGAGGTTCGCACTGCCGGCACGCTCGTCCAGGAGGTCCGCTACCGGTCCGAGGTGCCGCACCTGTTCGACACGCTGCTCTACGAGCCGTCGCAGCGCGTCGCGCTCCGCGCCGCGCATACCGCCCGGCGGCTGCAGTCCGGCAGCCTGCGGGCGTACATCCTCTACCTGCTCGGGCTCGTGCTCGTGCTGCTGGCCGCCGTGCAGCTCGGGGTCATCGCATGACGACGGCCGCAGCGGCGGCGGGTGGAGCGCAGGTGGCGGGCCTGGCGCTTGCGCCGCTCGCTGCGGGGATCGTCCAGCACGTCAAGGGGCGTCTGCAGGGACGCCCTGGACCATCTCCCGTGCAGCCCTACCGCGAGCTGCGGCGGCTGTCGCGCAAGGGCGCGGTGCAACCAGAGCTGGCGACGGCGGTGTACCGGCTGGCGCCGGTGGTGGTCGCCGCGTCGGTACTGATCGCCGTGCTGCTCGTCCCGATCGGCGGCGAGGCGCCCGACTGGGGCCTCGGCAATGACGCGCTCGTCCTCGTCGGGCTGCTGGCGCTGGGCCGGTTCGCGATCACGATTGCGGCCTGGGACACCGGCAGCGGCTTCGCGCTCATGGGCGCCGGCCGCGACCTGACGTTCGCCGTCTTCGCCGAGGGCGTGTTGGTGCTGGTCGTGTTGCTCGCGGCATTGCCGGCGGGCGGAAGCACCGACCTTCTGGCGATGAGCGACGCGGCGGCGGGCGCCGACATCTGGGGCGAGCCGTTGCACTGGTGCGCTGCCCTGGCCTTCGCGCTGGTGGCCCTGACAGAGGCCGGCCGCCAGCCCGTCGACAACCCCGACACGCATCTGGAGCTCACAATGGTGCACGAGGGCCCGCTGCTCGAGTACGCGGGTCGCGAGCTCGCGTGCCTACAGTGGGCCGCCGCGACGCGGCTGTGGCTGATGCTGGTGCTCGGAATCGAGCTGTTCGCGCCCAGGTCGGGGCCGTTCGCGGCCCGCATCGCGTTCGTCATGGGCGCGGTGCTCGTTCTCTGCGTGGTGCTGGCGCTGACCGAGACCGCGTTCGCCAAGATGCGCATCCTCCGCGTCCCGCTATTCCTCGCCGGCGGCGGCGCGCTGTGCCTCGTCGGCCTCGGCAGCTGGCTCGCGGGGGGTGGCGCGTGAGCCCCGTGTCGATGTGGGCCCTGATCGGGCTCGGACTCGGGATCGTCGTGGTGCGGCGGCGCACGACCGCGATCGGCCTGATGGCAGCGCAGTCGCTCCTACTCGGGGCTTTGGCCGTGAGCGAGGCCGCCGACGCCGGCACCGGCCTGGCGATCGCGGCGGGCGCATTGATCGCCCGCGCCATCCTGCTGCCGCTCCTCCTGCTGCGGATCGTGCGCGTGACGCGCGAGCCGCGCCGCGTCGTCGAGCGCCACGCGCTGGGGCGACTGGTTGCCGCGGTCGTGGTGGTCGTCGTCGCGGCGCCGCTCGTCCCCGCCTTCGGTCTCGATCAGCCGGGCGCCGAGAACGCGGCGTTCGCGCTCGTGGTCCTGGGGATCGTCATCGCCGCCGTGCGCGGGCCGGTCGTTTTGCAGGCGGTCGGGTTCCTCGTCGCCGAGAACGGGGTCTACCTCGCCGGTCTGGCGGTCGCCGGCGGTCTGCCCGGCGCGATCGAGCTGGGCCTGCTGTTCGATCTCTTGGTCGTGCTCGCCGTCGCGGCCGCGTTCGGTTCCAAGATCCACGAGGAGTTCGGGAGCGGCGACACCGGGCTGCTGCGGGGACTTCGTGACTGACGCCGCCATCGACCGCGTCAACCGCGTTGCCGCCTTTGCGGTGGCGGTGCCGGCTGGCGCTCTGGCCGTGGTCGCGATGGGAAGGAGCGAGCCGCTTAGCGGCAGCTGGTACGTCATTGACCGCGCGGCGGGCGTGTTTCTCCTCGTGATCGCGGTGGTCGGCCTGCTCAGCGCGCTGGCGTCACCGTCCTCGCTCCCGGGAGCCGGGCGCGGCTTCTTCGGTGTGCGGCGCCCCCGCGTCTCCTACTACGTCGCGCTGTACCTGTTCTGGGCGACGCTGCTGGCGATCCCGGTCGTCGACAACCTGGCTGTGGCGTGGCTGCTGATCGAGGCGACGACCGCAGCATCGGCGCTGTTGGTCGCCTCAAGCGGTCGCCGCAGCGCGCTCGAGGCGGGCTGGAAGTACCTCGTCCTCACCACGCTGGGTCTGGCCGTGGCCCTGCTCGGCATCGTCGCGCTGTATGCGGCGACCGGCGGCGGGTCGCTCGCATCGCTCGACTGGGCCTCGATCGCGGCCGCCGGCGCGGGAGTCGACCCGGATGCCGCGCTGTTCGCGCTCGTGCTCATCCTCGCCGGCCTAGCTACGAAGATCGGCTGGGCGCCCGTCCACAACTGGCTCCCGGACGCGCACAGCGAAGCACCGCCGCCGGTGAGCGCCCTGCTGTCGGCGGCCCTGCTCCCGACTGTGATGCTCGTGGCGTGGCGCGTGCAGCTCGCGCTCGCTCCAGCCACCGGCGGCGCTGCCTCCGGGCTATTTCTGGCATTCGGGCTGGCGTCGCTCGCGATCGCGGTGCCGTTCCTCTGGCGAGCGCTGCCGCTCAAGCGCCTGCTGGCCTACTCGAGCCTCGAGCACATGGGCATCCTCGCGCTAGGCATGGGGTTCGTGCACCCGCTGGCGACCGCCGGCGTCGTGCTGCACGTGGCCGGCCACGCGCTCGCCAAGTCGCTCGGCTTCTACGCGGCGATCCCGCTGCTGCGCGCCGAGCCGGCGCTCTCGAACCGCCCCGCCCGAGCGCTCGGGGCGCGTTCGCCGGCAGGTGCCGCGGCGGTCGGGATCAGTCTCGGCTCCCTGAGCGGGCTGCCACCGTCTCCGCTGTTCTTCAGCGAGCTCCTGATCCTGCTCGGTGGACTCGCGGCGGGCGAGCCGGTCGTGGTGGTCGTCGCGGCGGTGCTGGTCGCGCTGGGGTTCCTCGGTCTCATCCATGCCCTGATCGAGGGCGTTGTGTCCGACCGCAAGTCGCGGCCGCGGCGCGGTCACCGCACCGAGCGGCGCCTCGCGGCGCTCACGATCGCGGTCACCGTCGCGCTGCTGGCTCTGTCGGCGATTGCGTACGCGCTGCCGGGCACCGACCTCGTGCGCAACCTGATGGAGGCACTCGCGTGACCGCCGAGCCGGTATCGCCGCCCGAGTGGCGGGCGAGGGTGTCAGCGGCGCTGGAGGCCGGCTGGCGCTTCGCCGGCCTGTACGCGACCGCGGAGGCGCTGCGGTTGGTGCTGACCCGGGGACCGCACGAACTGCTGCTCAGCTGCCGCGCCCCGGATGCGCGACTGCCGAGCCTCGTCGACCTCGTCCCTGCGGCCGAGTGGGACGAGCGTGAGGCGCACGACGTCCACGGTTGGCGCTTTGTCGGGCACGACCCGATGAGAGCCCTCGTCGCCCATCCCGCCGACCTCGAGGAGTGGACGGTGCCGGTCGGCGGCCACGATCCCCACCAGGTGGCGGTCGGGCCGATCCATGCCGGGATCATTGAGTCCGGGCACTTTCGTTTCCACGTCGTCGGCGAGCGGATCCTGCACCTCGACCTCCGGCTCTTCTACAAGCACCGTGGCCTCCAGCGCGCGGCCGAGGGTGTCCAGATCGCCGAGGGCCTGGCCTACGTGCAGCGCGCGTGCGCGGCCGACGCGGTCACCAACGCCGTCGCCTACGCGCAGGCGTGCGAAGCGGCCTGTGGTCAGTGGCCGGAGCCGGATCTCGGGCGGGCGCGCACGCTGCTGCTCGAGCTCGAGCGGCTTTACAACCACCTCAACGACATTGCCGCTATCTGCGCCGGCGTGGGCTTCGCCGTTCCGAACATGCTGTTCGCGGCGCTCAAGGAGCGGGCTCAGCGGCTGAACCAGCGCATCACCGGCCATCGGTTCCTGTTCGACACGGTCGCCGTCGGCCTCAGCGACCTGCGGATCGACAGCGCGTCGACGGTCGCCCTGCGGGAGGAGCTCGCCCGCGTGCGCGCCGACTTCGCGCGCGGCTGGCACGAGCTCCAGTTCGCCGGATCGGCGCAGGAACGGTTCGCCGGCGTCGGGCGGGTGACCGCCGACACCGCGCGGCGCCTCGGTGCGGTCGGGCCGACCGCGCGTGCGGCGGGCGTCGCGATCGACACCCGCAGCACCTCGCCGCGGCTGTGGTACTCGGGCTTCACTCCGGCACGGCCGCTGGAGGCAGGCGGAGACGTGGCAGCCCGCTTGGAGATGCGCGGCGTCGAATTGGACGCGACGTTCGACCTGCTCGAAGAGCTGCTGCTGCAGCCGCTCGCGCCCGCCGCGACCGAGCTCCGGGACGCGCCGTCGGCGATCGGCATCGGGCTCGTCGAAAGCCCTCGCGGCCAGACGCTATGCGCCGTCGAGGTGGAGGACGAGCGGATCGCGCGCGTGCACCTGCGCACCGGCTCGTACGCCAACTGGCCGGTGCTGGTGCGGGCCGTGCGGAACGAGCTGCTGCCGGACTTCCCGCTCGTCAACAAGAGCTTCGAGCTCTGCTACGCGTGCGTGGATCGCTGATGTTCGTCCTCCTTCGCCAGCTCCATCGGCTTCGGCGAAGCATCGCGCCCGCGGGCTCCGGGGTGCGCGGGTCGCTGGCCCTGCGGCACGTCGACGCCGGCTCGTGCAACGGCTGCGAGCACGAGCTCGGCGCGGCGGCCAACCCGTACTACGACATTCAGCAGTACGGCCTCAACGTCGTCGCATCACCGCGGCACGCCGACGTGCTGCTGGTCACGGGCCCGGTTACCACCCGCATGGTGACGGCGCTCCAGGCGGCCTACGCCGCGATGCCGGAGCCGCGGCTCGTCGCGGCGCTCGGCGACTGCGCGCTCGGCTGTGGGGTGCTCGGGCACGGCGACCAACTCGCGGCGCCGCTCGAGGAGCTGCTGCCGGTGACGATCCGCATCCCGGGCTGCCCGCCGACGCCGCAAGCGATCGCCGAGCACCTGCTGGCGGCGCTCGACGCGCAAACATGACGCCTCCGTCACCTTCGGGTGTAAGGTTTGACTGGTGAGTCAGGAACACGACTACGACTGGTTGGTCGTCGGCTCCGGCTTCGGCGGCAGCGTGTCGGCGCTGCGCCTGCGTGAGAAGGGCTACTCGGTCGGGGTGCTCGAGTGCGGGCGGCGGTTCGAGGACGAAGAGCTGCCGAAGTCGACCTGGGACGTGCGGCGGTACTTCTGGGCGCCGCGCCTGGGGATGCGCGGGATCTTCCGGCTCTCGATCTTCAAGCACGTCGCGATCGTCAGCGGCGCCGGTGTCGGCGGCGGCTCGCTCGGCTACGCGAACACCCTCTACCGCGCCCGCCGGCGGTTCTACGAGGACACGCAGTGGGCCAGCCTGGCCGACTGGGAGGCCGCGCTCGCGCCGCACTACGACGAGGCCGAGCGGATGCTCGGCGTCGTGGCCTACGACCAGGACGACCCCGCCGACGACCTGCTGCGCGAGTACGCGCGCGAGATCGGGGTGGAGGACACGTATGCCAAGACGCGCGTCGGCGTGTTCCTCGACGGCCGCCGCGGCGAGACCGTCCCCGACCCGTACTTCGGCGGCGCCGGGCCGGACCGCACGTCGTGCCTGCGCTGCGGGCGCTGCATGATCGGCTGTCCCCACGGCGCGAAGAACACGCTGGTGAAGAACTACCTGTGGCTGGCCGAGCGCGCCGGCGCCGAGGTTCTGCCCGAGCGCCAGGTGGTGGATGTGAGGCCGCTCGGCGCGGCCGACGGCTCGGAGGGCTACGAGGTGATCACCGAGCGCCCGGGGGCGTGGCTGCGGCGCGACCGCCGGCGGTTCACCGCCCGCGGCGTCGTGGTCGCCGCGGGCCCGCTCGGCACCAACCGGCTGCTGGCCGCATGCAAGCTCCACGGCTCGCTGCCGGCGCTCTCGGATCGCGTCGGCGACCTCGTGCGCACGAACTCGGAAGCGATCCTCGCCGTCACCCTGCCGCGCGACGCCCCGGACATCGTGAGCCGGGTCGCGATCACCGGCTCGATCTATCCCGACCCCGAGACGCACATCGAGACCGTGGTGTACGGCGACGCGGCCGACTCGATGAGCTCGCTGTACACGGTGATGGTCGGCGACGGCACGCGCGTGACGCGGCCGCTGAAGCTGCTCAAGGCCGCAGCGCGCCACCCGCTCACGTTCCTGAAGCTGTTCAACCCGCGTGGCTGGTCGCGGCGCACGATCATCGTGCTCGTGATGCAGACGGTCGACAACGCGATCGCGCTGCGCGCGACGCGCACGCGGCGCGGCGTGCGGCTGCAGACCGAGCAGGATCCGGCGCGACCGATCCCGACCTACCTGTCCGCCGCGAACGAGTTCGGCTCGTGGCTCGCCAAGCGCACCGGCGGCGTCGCCCAGAGCTCGCTGATGGAGGCGCTGGCCAACATCCCGACGACCGCGCATGTGCTCGGCGGCGCCGTGATCGGCGCCGATCCGTCAACCGGCGTGGTCGACTCCCACCAGCGCGTGTTCGGCTACGCGAACCTGCTCGTCTGTGACGGCGCGGCGGTCCCCGCCAACGTCGGCGTGAACCCGAGCCTGACGATCACGGCGATGGCCGAGCACGCGATGAGCCACGTGCCGGCCGCCGGTTACCCGGCCGAAGTGACCTCGCGCGCGAAGATCTCGAACACCTCGACGTAGCGGGCAAGGTCGGCCTCGGTGTGCAGCACGGAGAGCGTCCACTCCTCGTCCTGGCCCGGGGTCATGAAGATCCCGTTGTTCATGTGGAACAGCCACGCGAGGTCCGACAGGTCGTGGTGGATCTTCGTCTGGTAGTCGCGGTACTCGCGCACCGGCTCGGTGCTGAACACCACGCAGCCCTTGGAGCCCATGCCGACCGTGTGGGCAGGGAGCCCGTACTCGGCGATCACGCGCTCGCAGCCGGCCATCAGCGTCTTGTTGGCGGCGTGCAGGCGCGCGTACGCCTCGTCGGTGAGGACCTCGGTGAGCGCCGCCTGCGCGGCGGCCATCACGAGCGGGTTGCCGTTGAACGTGCCCTGCTGGCGCACGCGGCCGTCGGCGACGAACTCGGCGAGCGCGTCGGTCATGCCGATCGCGCCGCCCGGCAGGCCGCCGCAGATCGCCTTCGCCAGGCACACGACGTCGGGCGTGACGCCGTACAGCTCGGTGGCACCGCCGGCGGCGACGGCGGCGCCGGTCTTGACCTCGTCGAAGATCAGCGTCACGTCGTGCGCGCGGGTGATCTCGCGCACGCGCTCGAGGTAGCCGGCGTCGGGCGGGACGATGTTCACGTTCATCATCGCCGGCTCCATGATCACGCCGGCGACGCGGCCCTCGTGCTCCAGGAGCACGCGCTCGATCGCGTCCGCGTCGTTGAACGGGACCACGAGCGTCAGGTCGGTCATCCCGACGGGGTAGCCGAGGCCGTACGGGACCGAGGCGGGGCGCTCGCGGTCGCCCATCAGCTCGACGGGCGGCTTGACGGAGACCATCACGGCGTCGTGGTGGCCGTGGTAGGTGCCCTCGATCTTGACGATCAGGTCGCGGCCGGTCGCCCCGCGGGCGAGGTGGATCGCGTCCATCGTGGACTCGGTGCCGGAGTTGGTGAAGCGCCAGTGGGGGAGACCCCAACGGCGCCGCAGCTCCTCGGCGACGACGATCGAGCCCTCGGTCGGGGCGGCGAAGTGGGTGCCCTCGTCCATCTGCGCCTTGACGGCGGCCGCGATGACGGGGTTGGCATGACCGACGCACATCACGCCGAAGCCGTTGTGGAAGTCCAGGTACTCGTTGCCGTCGACGTCCCACACCTGGGCGCCGGTGCCGCGCTGGATGTAGACCGGCCACGGGTCGCTCTTCTGGAACTGGGAGGGCACGCCGCCGGGCATCACGGCCGCGGCGCGCTCGAACATCCGCGCCGACGCGGCCGTACGCTCGCGATGAATCGCGCGCTCACGCTCGGTCAGCGCAGCGACGCGGTCGCGGTCGATACGGGGGGCGGCAGGGGATGTCGCAGTCATGACATCCAGCGTACTGGCGTACCAGGCGGGTCCATAGGGCGGTTAACCCGCCATCCGGCCAACAAGACGGCGCCAAGGCTTTACCAAGGTTGCGCCAACCACCAGGGCCGATAGTGCACCCAGCGACACGGAAGTTGCACATAACCCCCCTCCGCAGGATCGCCTAACGCGATCCGCGGCCGCGGCGGACGCGGTCTGACCCTCCGCTAGTCCGCCATCCCCTGACGAAGGGCCCGCCCTCCCCCGGCGGGCCCTTCGCCGTTAAGAGCCCGTTTCAGAAGTCGGCGCGCCCGGATCACGGCGATCCGCCTGTTCTGAAACGGACTCGAAGCGCGCGTTTCTCGGACGCCCAGGGGGGACGACGTTCATCCCTCTCTGGTATGGGCGCAGCGCGGGCTTGCCGGGACAACCGGTGGTGTGCCAAACACCCCCCTCATCTGCACGGCCGCCTGCGCGATCGCCGCGCTCACCGCCGCCGCTCCGCAGGCCGCCGCCTCGCCCGATCCCAGGTCGTACGGCGCGAGGCTGGGCAGCCACTCGATGCTCTACCTAAACACCGCGCCTGCACACCAGGAGGCGATGTTCCGGGCCGCGGCGGAGGCCGGTGTCCGGTACCTGCGGATGGACTTCGCGATCGGCACGGTCTACCAATGGGGCCGCACCGACTTCTCCGGCGTCGCTCGCGTCAACGCGCTGGCGGCCAGGTATGGCGTGCAGGTGCTCGGCGTGATCACCGACACCCCGTGGTTCATCGCCGCATGTCCCGCGCCGAGCGAGCATCCCGAGCGGTGCGGCCCGGCCGCCGAGCACGAGGGCCTCTGGCGCAAGATGGTGTCCGCGGTCGTCCGCCGGGCCGGGAACGTCCGCCGGTGGGAGCTCGGCAACGAGCCGGACAACGGCTTCGGGTTCAGCGCCGGTGCCGCCGAATACGCGCGCTGGGCGACCCTGGCGGCGCAGGGAATCCGCGCGGTGCGCCCGAACGCCAAGATCGCCATCGGCGGCTTCGCGCGCCTCGACAAGACCTACATCGCGGCTGCACTGCACGACCCGGTCCACCCGCTCCTCGGTCAGATCGACATCGCCAACGTGCACGTGCGCGGCAGCCTGCGCGCGATGCGGACCGCGGCAGGCAGGGCGAAGGCGTTCTACCGGGGCATGGGCTTCACCGGCCCGCTGTGGGTGACAGAGACGGGCTATCCCTCCGTGCCGACCTACCAGTGGGATCCGGCGCTGCGAGGCGGCCCGCCGGATCAGGCCAGGTGGATCGCGCGTGGTCCGCGTCTCCTGATCGACGGCGGGGCCGCCGCCGTGTTCGTCGCCTTCCGCGACAACCCCGAGTTCGGCCTCGAGAGCCCGTGGGCGTCCGAGGGCGTCGTCCTGTGGCCCCAGCTCGGCCCCGACGGGCGGCCCTATCCCAAGCCAGCGTTGTCGGCCCTCCAACGCCTGGCGGCGACGCTGCGACCCGTGTGAGCTCAGCGCAGGTCGGCGCGGCGGACCTTGCCGCTCGGCGTCCGCGGCAGCGCGTCGGCGAAGTCGACGACGCGCGGGTACTTGTACGGCGCGGTGAGTGCCTTGACGTGCTCCTGGAGCTCGGTGGCGAGCGCATCGGACGGCGCGTAGCCGTCGCGCAGGACGACCACCGCGCGGACGACGCTGCCGCGCTCGTCGTCCGGCGCGCCGACGACCGCCGACTCGGCGACGGCGGCGTGCGACCCGAGCGCGGACTCGACCTCGAATGGGCCGATCCGGTAGCCGGCCGAGATGATCACGTCGTCGGTGCGGCCGACGAATGCAGGAAGCCCTGCTCGTCACGGGTGACGCGGTCGCCGGTGCGCCACGGCTCGTCCGGCGGCGGGTCGCCTGCGAGGTAGCGCAGGAAGAACGTCGGGATCGACGCCGGGTCGGCGACCAGCTCGCCGTCGTCGTCGACGTCGAGCTGGACGCCGGGCAGCGGGACGCCCATCGAGCCCGGGCGGGCGGGGACGCCGAGCGGCATGCCCGTCAGCTGGCCGGTCTCCGTCTGGCCGTAGCCGTCGCGGATCCACAGGTTCGTGGCCTCGTGCCAGGCGCCCAGCGTGTCCGGGTCGAGCGGCTCGCCGGCGGCGACGGCGCCGCGCAGGTCGATCAGCCGCGGCAGCGTGGTGCGCTTGGCGATCACGCGGTACTCGGTCGGCGCCATGCACAGCAGGTCGACGCGCTCGCGGCCGAGCAGGTCGATCCGCTCGTGCGGGTCGAAGCGCGCGTCGTGCAGGAGCGCCGCGGCGCCGCGCAGCCACGGGGCGACGAACGCGTTGCGGGCCGACTTCGACCAGCCGGACGCGGCGGTGCACCACACGAGGTCGCCCGGCCGCGCGTCGAGCCAGTGGCGCGCCTGCAGCATCTGGCCGGCGAGGTAGCGCTGGCCGTGGAGCACCGCCTTCGGCTCGCCAGCGGTGCCGGAGGTGAAGGTGACCAGGCACGGGTCGTCCGGCTCGAGCTCGGCGGCCGGCAGGCGCCGGCGCGTCCGGCAGCTCGCCCCACGGCACCGTCAGCGTCGGGCCGTCCCAGCCTGCCGCAGCGAGCACGTCGGCGTTGCGCTCGTCGCACACCACCAGCCGCGGCGCGCTCACCCGCAGCCGCAGCTCGAGGTCGTTCGGCCGCAGCTGCTCGGTGCACGGGAGCGCGACCAGGCCCTGCCGGAAGCACGCGACCATCGCCAGCACCCACTCCTGACGGTTGCCGACCAGCGTCATCACCACGTCGCCGCGCCGGCAGCCCTGCGCCTCCAGGTGCGCAGCGACCGCCGCCGCGCCGGCCGCGACCTGCCCGAAGCTCCACTCGCGCCGCGATCCGTCGCGCGCCACCTCGACGAGCGCACGCTCGCCCGCGGGGGCGGCCTCGACGACGTCGCGGGCGAAGTTCATCCGGCGCCCAGCGTACGACGTGAACTGCGCCGGACGCCCCGTGGCCGCCGATATCCTCGCCGCCATGGCCATAGCCACCCCGTTCTACGAGAAGACCGACGAGCAGAAGGCGATCCTCGAGATGGTCCGCCAGTTCGTCGACGAGCAGATCATCCCCAAGGCCGGGCACTACGACCACGAGGACGAGTTCCCGGAGCCGATCGTCGAGCAGATGAAGGAGCTCGGGCTGTTCGGCGTGACGATCCCCGAGGAGTACGGCGGGATGGGGCTCGACCTGACGACCTACGCGATGATCGTCGAGGAGCTCTCGCGCGGGTGGATCTCGATCTCGGGCGTGGTCAACACGCACTTCATCGGCTCCTACCTGCTGATGAAGTTCGGCACCGACGAGCAGCGCCAGCGGCTGCTGCCGAAGATGGCCACCGGGGAGATCCGCGCGGCGTTCAGCCTCTCCGAGCCCGAGCTGGGATCGGACGTGGCGGCGATCAAGACGACCGGCGTCAAGACCGCCGACGGCGACTGGGAGATCAACGGCCAGAAGATGTGGGTCACCAACGGCCTGCGCTCGGCGCGTCGTGTTCGTGCTCGTGCGCACCGACAAGGAGTCCGACATCCCGCAGAAGGGGATGACCTGCTTCGTCTGCGAGAAGGAGCCGGGCGCCGCCGAGAACCCCGGGCTGAGCGTGCCGCCGCAGATCAAGAAGCTCGGCTACAAGGGCGTCGAGTCGACCGAGCTGGTGTTCGACGGCTACCGCTGCCCGGCCGACATGGTCCTCGGCGGCGAGGAGGCGCGGCCTCAACAAGGGCTTCCCGCAGATGATGGACGCGCTCGAGGTCGGCCGCGTGAACGTCGCCGCGCGCGGCGTCGGGATCGCCCAGCGCGCGCTCGAGCTCGCCCTGCGCTACTCGCAGGAGCGGCGCGCGTTCGGCAAGCCGATCTCCCAGCACCAGGCGATCCAGTTCAAGCTCGCCGACATGGCCACCAAGATCGAGGCGGCGCGGCTGCTCACGCTGAAGGCCGCGCGGATGAAAGACGCCGGCGAGCGCAGCGACCTCGAGGCCGGGATGGCGAAGCTGTTCGCGTCCGAGGCGGGCAAGGAGGTCGTCGAGGACGCCTTCCGGATCCACGGCGGCTACGGCTACTCGAAGGAGTACGAGATCGAGCGCCTCTACCGCGACGCCCCTCTGCTGCTGATCGGCGAGGGCACGTCGGAGATCCAGCGGATGGTGATCGGCCGCACCCTGCTGCGGCGCCACAGGATCTGAGCCACCGCTGGCTGCATGACGGTTACGTGACACATCGCGCCGCAGCGTTGATCTCGAACCTTGGCCGAAGCGACAATTCGGCGTATGAACCGCCCGACTGCGATCGCGATCCTGGCGGCAATCAGCCTGGCCGGCGGTGCCTGCGGCGAGGACGACGAGCCGGCGTCCGAGGGCGCCGCCGCGAAGGCGGAGGCCACGCCCGATCCGACCGCCGATCCCACGCCCGAGGGCGGGGCGAAGGCCGACACCGTCGTCCGCGTGTCGGTCGGCGAGTGGTTCGTCAAGCCCGCGCGCGCCACTGCGAAGGAGGGCGGTATCGAGTTCGAGGTCGAGAACGAGGGCAAGGTCCTGCATGAGCTCGAAGTGGTCAAGACCGGCACCGCGCCGGACGCGTTGCCGGTCTCGGCCAACAAGGCGGACGTCGAGGCGGCCGGCGCGGAGATCGCCGAGGTCGAGGACATCGCCCCGGGCTCGGAGAAGGAGTTCACGGTCGCGCTCGAGCCCGGGAATTACGTCCTGATCTGCAACCTGCCGGATCACTACGAGCCTGGCATGTACGCCCGCTTCACCGTCGAGTAGCCCAGCGGCTCAGGGCCGCTCCACCGCATCCACGCTGCCCGCCGCGAGTCCCCAAGCGCTGCCGTCGAACGCAAGCGCCGGCGACCAGCTGCAGGCCGTCGTCGGGCCGGTGGAGCTCGCCGCGCAGGTGAAGACGTCCTCCCGACCGCCCGCCAGACCCGCCACCGAGAAGGCGCCTGCCGTCGAGACGTCGATGTCGCCCGCGGTGCCGACCGCGGCGGCGTCGAGCTTCTCCGCGCTGGTCGTCAGCGCGACGTCCGACCCGTCGAAGTAGATCGCGTAGCTGCCGCTCGTGGTCGGCCCGAGCGCGGTCGGTGTGAAGACCAGCAGGTCCTCGCCCGCGCCGACGACGCCCGGCACCGAGAAGCCGGCGACGGTGGACAGGAGCAGGCGGCCGCCGGCGAGCACCTCCACGGCGTCGAGGTACTCGCCCGAGGTCGTCAGCCCCACGTCGGCGCCGTCGAAGTGCAAGGCGAACGTTCCAGCGGTCGTATCGCCGAGGGACGTGGCGTCGAAGCGCACCAGATCGGCGCGGTCGACCATACCGGCGCCGGGGAGCGTCTTCGTGCGGTCGAGCGCGAGCAGGAACGTGTTGGCGTCGATGCGGGCGAACGCCTCGACGTTGACGCCTGCGAGCCCGACGTCGGACCCATCGAAGAGCAGGTCGAAGTCCGCGCCGGTGAACGACAGGACGTCCTCGCCGCCGACATCGGTGACGTCCCCGATCGTCGACGGACCGGACGCGCCGACCGACAGCTCCATGATCGGCGCGCTCGGCGGCGGCGGCGGCGGTGGTGGGGGAGGCGGGGGAGGCGGGGTGTCCGGCATGCGGTCGAGCGCAGCGCCGACATCGAGACGGCCGTGACCGTAGTCGTCGTCGGGCCCGAGGACGCCGAGGTCCGCTGCGCCGCCGGTCAGTGCGGCCTCCTGCTGGACGGCCGTTGCGCCGGGCCGTGCACCCAGCAGCAGCGCGAGCGCGCCCGTGACGTGCGGCGCCGCCAGCGAGGTGCCGCTGAACGAGGCGTAGAGCCCGAACACGTCGCTGGTCCAGACGTCAACGCCCGGGGCGACGAGCTCCGGGTACGGAGCGGCGTCCTGCGCGCACGCTGACGGCCCGCGGCTGCTCCCGGCGGCGAGCAGGCTGGCGTCGTCGACCGCCCCGACGGCGAAGGCACCCGGGTTGTTGGCTGGGCTGCGGCTGGTCGCGTCACCCGGGCCGGCGTTGCCGGCAGCGAAGACGGGCACGATGCCGGCTGCCCGCAGCGCCTCGAGGTCGAGCTGGAACTCGAGGTTGCAGCCTGGACCGCTGAACGTCCACGAGTTGTTGACGACGTGCGGGGCGTCCGGCGTCGCGGGATTCCCATCCGGGTCGAGCAGCCACTGGAACGCCGCGTGGATGCGCGACACGGTCGTGCCGCCCTGGTCGTCGAAGATCTTCGCCGCGATCCAGCGCGCGTCTGGCGCCATCCCGATGGCAGTCCCGCTCGCGGCTCGCCCGACCATCACGCCCATCGTCGCCGTCCCGTGCCCGCTCATGTCCGCGGGCGCGCTCGGGTGCTGACCCGAGGGATCGAACCAGCTGTTCGATCCGCCGCGCCATTGGGCCGAGACGTCGGGATGCGAGTGGTCGACGCCGGTGTCGAGTCCTGCCACGACGATGCCGTTGCCGCGGTGGCCCAGGTCCCACACCGCGGGCGCCGTGGCGAGTGCGATGTTCGGCTCGACGGTGTCCGCCGGAGCCAGTGCGGTCGAGTCGAGCCGGATGCGCTCCACTTCGGGACGCGCTGCGAGCTCGAGGATGACGTCGCCAGTCGCGTGGACGGCGAAGGCGTTCACGACCCAGAAGGGGACGATGTGGCTCACCCGACCCTGGGCGCGCCGCACCGCGAGGAGCACCAGTAGCCCCGCCTGGGTGCGGTTCGCGCGCGCTCGTAGCGCCCGGATCAGCCGCTCCAGTCGTTCGCGACGGGAGCCGGGCTCCTGGCGCGGATGCTCCTGCGATGAGAGCTGGACCATGACCGGCAGCTTCTCGCCGGGTGCGAGCGGCGCGAGCGCCTGCGTGACGTCCGGGTCGAGCTTGGTCGGCGCCGCCACGGCGCGCGGCGCCGTCACGAGGGCGAGCCCGAGGACGAGTGCCAGGACCAGCGCGAGTGGGGCCGTCTGCCGCACGGCGCCCGGCCGCGGACGGCGCGGCGCCCGATGGACGCGCGCGCCCGCAGCCACCCCGGCGAGCAGCAGCAGCGCGGCGGCGACGGTGAGGCTCGGCTCGAGCGAGCGGTCGGATATCGTCGTGCGGCGGGGTGCGACGCCCGCGCCCACCGTCCAGTCGAAGCCGGCGACGCGATCGGGCACGCCTGCGCGGTGGACTGCGACCTTGATGCGCGCGGGTCCGGCGGCGCTGAGCTGCTCGCCGGCCACGTGGAAGCGACCGGGCGCGGTTTCGGTCATGCGCAGCGCGCTGGCGCGGCCCGCGAACCGCAGCTCAACCGCCGAGGGGGCGGGTGGGGCCGGCCGCTCGGTGCTCGCTGCGATCACGCTGTAGCTGTTCTGGCCCGGGCGGTTCGGCGTCACGCTCAGGGCGACGAGCAGGTCACCGGACGTGCGGCTCAGCGAGCCCGGCGCGGGCGCGGCGGGCTCGAACTCCGGGCCGCGGGCCGGAGCGGCCGAGGACATCAGGGCGGCGGCGAGGAGAATTGCCAGACCGGCGCCGATCTCGGCCAGCACGAGCGTGCGCACGCGCGCCGGTACCGCGCCGGTGATGCGGCCCAGGCGCGCCGGGACGCGGGTCAGCCTCGCGGCGATCTGTGGATGCACGACGGTCGCCGTGAGCAGGCCGAACGCCCCGGTGAGGAGCAGCAGGCCGAGCTTGACGGCCAGTGTCTGCCCGTAGAGCGTGGCGATCAGCGCGTCGACGGAGGCGACCTGACGCCCGGCCGTGTAGACGCCGGTGGCGACCAGCAGCCAC
This sequence comes from uncultured Solirubrobacteraceae bacterium, assembly GCA_963792385.1. GTDB lineage: Bacteria > Actinomycetota > Thermoleophilia > Solirubrobacterales > Solirubrobacteraceae > DASSUW01. Next base: position 1,000,068 of record CAWBVZ010000012.1, read on the forward strand.
ACGGCGGCGCCGGCGAGCCGGGCGAACGGCGCCCACGTCGTCCGCAGCAGGGCAGCCGTTGCTTCGCGCTCTCGCCGCCGCAGGATCGGCCACGACCCGACGGCGAGCGCGGCGAGGCCGCCCAGCCACACTGCGGCGCCCAGCACGTGGAGGGCAAGCGTGAGCACCGAGAGCGTCGTGTGGGGGCTCACGTTGGCCGCATGTCCGTCGAGCGCGCGGACGACCATCAGCCCGGTGGCGAGGGCGACCACCGCGGCCCCGGGCGCCGCGGCGGCGATGGGTGCGCGGCGCCGCAAACACACGGCCGCCGCGACGAGCACGGCGATCAGCGCCTCGCGGGCCAGCCACAGCGCCCCCCAGCGCGTGTCGAGCAGCAGGTCTGGGCTGGTGGCCGGCTCCCAGGCCATCAGCACGAGGGCCTGCAGCGGCAGTGCCGCGAGGCCGAGGGCGAGCGCGCCCGCGCCGCACGCCGCCGCGAAGGCGAGCACGCGCCGGCGCATCGCGGCCGGCGCGCCGTCGAGGACGAGCAGCGCCACCGCGAGGCCGCCGACCAGGCCGGCAATGAGCGCAAAGTCGGCCCACCGCGCGACCACGATCGCGGGCGCCAGCTCGTCTTGCGGCGTGACCGCCGGGGCAGGCGCGCCGGCTGCGCCCGGGCCGGTGCGGATGGCGACCAGCCCGCGGCTGCCGTGGCCGTCCGGCCCGGAGGCCGTCCAGATCGTGCTGTACGGCCCCGACGGCAGGCGCGGGAGCGAGACCAGGAGCGTCGCCGGTTGGGCCGGATCCACGCGGACCCGCACTCCGCGGACCTCGCGCCCGTAGCGGTCGAGCACCATCACGTCGCTGCGGGCCGGCGCCAGCGCCTCGCTGAACGTCAGGTGGATCGCCCGCGGCGCCCGGCTCAGAACGGCCCCGTCGCCGGGATCCGACCTCACCAGGCGGGCATGAGCGTCCGCGCCCGCCGGTGCCAAGGCGGCGGACGCGGCCAGCGCCATGGCCACGCCGGCGATCGCGCGCGATCGTTTCATGCGATCACCGCACCCGGATGTGCCCGAGGCGCGAATCGCCCATCGCGATCGCGACCTCCTCTCCCTGCTGAATCAGCCCGCCAAGGTTGAGGAGGAGGGCATAGTAGGTTCCGCCCGCGCGCATCGGGCCTTTGTGCCCGTGCTGCATCAGCGGCACGTTGAGGATTCTCCCCGTCCCCGAGTCCACGACGCCGGGCGGCCGCTTGGGGTCGTGCACGGCGGCCGCCTTGTCCGGGTCGACGACCTGGTAGCGCAGGTCGATCAGCCCGCCGCCGCCCGTCACCGCCACGTGGACCGGACGCAGGCCGGTGCGCGCTTCGAACGCCGCACGGTCGGCCTGCCGCGCCGCCTCGCCGCCGCCCGCGGGGCGCGCGGCGAGCATCCACAGCGCCAGCACGGCGAAGAGGACGAGGACGGCCCCCACCGCCGCGGGACGTGCGCCGCCGCCGGCGGCGGCCATCACGGGACCCGCTGCAGGAACGTCAACATGCCTCCGGGATACGAGCTGCCGTTGACCACACGCATCTGGCGCTCGTAGAGGGGCAGCCGGGTCCCCGCCGCCGTCGGCACGGCGGTGATGGCGTCAACGGTCTGGCCGGAGGCCACGGTCTCCGCCACCGACGCGAACGGGTGCGGCTCGAGGTCCGCGTCCTTGGCGATGATCCGCTGATACGCGCCGAGCATGGCCATGGTGTGGTGCTCGAGACCGGCGTTCAGGAAGCGCAGCAGCACGTTCTGGTCTGCGGTCCCCGTCACCGTGATCTCGTCGGTGTCGGGATACGCCTCGCCGTTGATGAGCCAGTAGCGCGGCGCGTAGTTCTGGAGGTTGAAGCTCGTCGGGTTGGCGTTGAGCACGGGGTCGATCTCCGAGAGGACCAGCGTCGCCTCGACGTCGTACGCCGTCCCCGGCCCATAGGCTTGCCCGGCCGTGGCGGGCCGCACGACGAGCGCACCGTGCAGGCCCATCGGGATCTGGCGGGCGCTGTTCGTGCCGCTCTCGTAGAGGTAGGTGCCGGGATCGCCGGCTGTGAACGTGTAGCTTCGCGAGCCGCCGGGGCCGACGCCCATGTAGTCGGGGATGAGGTCGTCCTCTTGGCCGGTGACCGGGTCGTCCTGGCCGGGGAAGACGATCGACGTGTTCTCGCCCAGGCCGTTCTCGAGATTGATCGTCACGACGTCGCCGGCAGTCACGACGATGGTCGGACCGGGCAGCGTCGGGTCTCCGGCGCAGGTCCCGACCGCATAGCCCCAGATCGGGATCGGGTCCGGCGACCCGGCGACGTTCTGAGTCCCCGTCTTTGCGCAGAGGTCGACCGTCGCCGCCTCGACGGTGGGCTGGACGGCCGCGATGGCCGGACCGCTCAGCGCGCCTGCGATGGCGCCGGCCAGGAGTGCCGCGAGCACAAGACGGCGAGCTCGAGCGGGCATCACGGGCACCCCGCCGGCCTTCCGAGCACTCCGGGCGGCGGCTGGATCCGTGCCAGCGTCGCCAGCCCGCCGAAGCCCTCGTCGAAGTTCTGGAACTCGTTCAGCGCGTGGCTGTGCAGCGGCATGTAGTACTCGCCGCACTTGTTGAAGGAGGTGGTGCCGGGTGGGAGGGCGGCCTTGTTGCCGAGGTAGGGGTTGCCGCTGTAGTAGCTCGCGCTGTCCTTGAAGGTGAGGTTGCGATTGCTCGGGAGCGGCACCGGCACGGGGTTTCCCGTCGGGTAGGGACGCGGGTCGAAGAGATCCGCGTTCCTCCAGCTGAACAGCAGGTCGTAGGTCTGTCCGGCGCCCACCGTGCGCGTGAAGGCCTCCATCGAGACGTCCTCGCCTGCGGTCCCGCGCAGCACACGCCCATCTTGGGCGACAAGCTTGAAGTGGTTGCCGTGCGGATGGAACGGGTGGTTCTCGAAGCCGGCGTTGGCGTAGCGCACGAGCGCCGGAAGCGGGTTGTTCGTGGCGTTGAAGGGCATGACGGAGACCAGCGAGGAGTAGGGCTGCTGCGGCAGCCAGCTCGCGTTGTTGTTCGCGATCGTGTCTGGGAACGAGCGGCCGTTGATCGTCCAGTAGGCGTCGTGCTTGAGCGTGACGTCGTAGGTCTGGTTGCGCTCGACAGCCTGGTGCAGCGCGGGATCGATGTCGTGCATCAGGATGAGGTACTCGCGGTTCGGGTCGTACCGCGTCGCCGCGTCGTTGTATGCGAACTTTGTGGTGGCGGTGTCCATCGTCGGCCGCACCACAAGCGCGCCGTACAGGCCCATGTGGACCTGCTTATGCGGGTTTGTGCCGCTCTCGTAGAGGTAGGTGCCCGGCTGCGACGCGGAGAAGCTGTAGACGACGCTGCCGCCGGTCGCCGCCTCGCGGGCGAACAGCCCGTCGCTAGCGCCGCCGGTCGCCGACACGCCCGCCTGCCCGGGGAAGATCAGCGACGTCGGCTCCGGCAGGGTGTTGTTCAGCGTGATCTGCACGGTCTCACCCTGATTCGCGCAGAGCACCGGGCCCGGCATCTGGAAGCTGTCGCTCCCATTTCCGATGCCCCACATGAATACACTGCCGCCCTCGGGCATCGAGATGCGTCCGGTTCCGGTGCGGAGCGTGAAGCTTCGCGTCCCGGCGGTGAGCGTCCCGTTCGTACAGACCATCTTGGTCGAGGTGCCGGGCGTTTGGGCGTTTGCACTCGGCGCGAGCGCAAGGACGGTCAGCCCGCACACGAGCGGCAGGAGGCGCGGGTGTCGGAGGGCGCTCATGCGAAGTACTCGTTCGGCGCCGTCTGGGCGGGGAGCGTGTTCGCCGGCCCATACACGCGGACCTCGGTGGCCATGCCGCCGAGCCCGGTGGCCGGGTCCACCTGGCCGTCGTTGTTGAGCCGGTGGAGGTTGCGGTTCCTGAACAGGTATGCGTTGTAGTCCCCGCGGCCGTCGGTCTTCACGACCGACGCTGGACTGCCGACGAACGCCGGCGCGGTGAAGAGCACGTCGCGGCTCTCCCCGGGGCCGATGTAGATCGTGTTGGTGTCGTAGGTCAGGTCGCGGCTCGTGTCGATCAGCGGCGTGGCGTCCTCGCCGATCACCTTCATGCGGATTCCTGTGAGCGTCATCGCGTGCTGGTCGTAGCCGAGGTCGACGATCCGAAGGAGCACCTTCTCCGTCGGCTTGCATTGGATGAGCGAGGAGATCCGCTGGGAGACCCGCTGAGCCGGCACCGGATCGTCGTAGACCGCCAGCGAGGGGTCGTCGGGGGCCTTGATCGTGTCCGGCCACGCGCGCATGTTGATCACCCAGAACCGCGGCCTGTAGTCGACCCACTGGAACTCCTGGACGGCTAGCAGCCCGTCGTGCGGGCGCGGGTCGATCTCGTTCAGCAGGAGCGTGAACTCGCGGTCGAAGGCCGTGTCGTCATGGTTGTAGGCGAACTTCGGGCCCAGAATCGGCTGCACGTAGACGACCCCGGTCATGCCCATCTGGACGTGCTCGACGTCCTCGAAGTGGCAGTGGTACATGTAGGTGCCGGGGTGGCGCGGGTGGTAGAAGTACGGGAACGTGCGGTTCGGCGGGACGGCGATCGACATCTCCGGCGTCCCGTCGAAGATCGCCGTGGCGTTGCGGAAGCCGTGCCAGTGGATCGTGTGGGCATCGTCGAGGTCGGGGCGCGTGATGAACCCGACGTTCGTGAGGTCCAGTCGCTTGCCCTCGCCTTCCTTGAAGGCCAGGATCGACGAGGGCACCGTGGTCTTGCCCTTGGCTAGGGAGACGGCCTCGTTGATCGTGGCGTTGAAGGGGATCTCGCGGAAGCCAAAGACGAGCAGGTCGTCCTCGCGCCCGGGGAGTCGGATGAAGCCGTCGCTCGCCGCCAGTCGTCGTGACGGCGGGACCACCACCGACTGTGCCTGCGATGGATCCGCCACCGCCCCGGAGCGCGCGAGCAGCGCGCCGCCGAAGGCAAGCCCGGCGGCGCCGGTGCCGGCGCTGACGAGCAGGCGGCGACGGGTCATGCCGCTCATGGGATCGGGACCCCGTCGATCGGACCGAACCCGCGATACCGCTCGTCGGCGCCCTTATCCCAGAGGAGTAGCTGCGGCCGCCTTTGCCGCTCGAAGTCGAGGATCGGTGGGATGAAGCCCAGGGACTGGGCGAAGAGCGGCGAGGCGAGCGGCGGCACGTCGACCAAGGGGCAGGTGGGGACGATTCCGCAGCCGGTGTTCTCCGCCGACGAGGGGGTCTGGAGGTGGTAGTCGTAGGCAAGGTCGCCCTCCGCCGGGTTGGGCGGCTCCTGTGGGTCGAGCCGGTTGATCGTGACCGTCACCTCGGCCGGGTTCAGTCGGTTGGGCTCGATGGCGAAGTCGGCCGGGACCGCGTTGACGAAGTTCGGGTCGCCGCCGACGTTGTTGCTGGGATGCGCGGGGCCGTAGGGGACGGTCAGCACCGAGAAGCGCGGGGTGAAGAAGCACGGCGGGCCGCCAGGGCAGGTCGCCGCAGTGGCGTGGACGACCTCGAGGTCGATCACGCCCTGGTCGACCCGGAAGTCCGGGTCCGTGGGATCGAACGTGTAGGCGTGGTTGTCCCAGAAGATGTTGTTGATCAGGCGCGCGTCAGAGAACCTCGGCGCACCGGCCGGCAGGGTCGCCTGGAACTGCGAGCTGTGTGGCTCGGAAACGAGGCCGGCGCCGTGCGACAGCCCGTCGGAGTCCTCGGCCGTCGAGGTCGTCGCGTTCTCGGCGATCGTGTTGTTGACGATCCGGACGTTCGAGGCGTCATCGAGCGCGATGCCGCCGCCGATGTCGGTGGCGACGTTGTCGACCACCATGTTGTTGATGATGTCGATGCGGTCGGTGTTGGCGTTCTGGACGCGGATGCCGCCGCCGTCGTCGTTCGAGATGTTCTGCTGGATCTCGTTGCGCTCGACGTTGACCCGACCCGTGCCGCGGCTGAGGCCGTTGGCCTGCAACTCGCCGCCGACGTTGATGCCGCCGCCCTCGTCGAAGGCGTCGTTGAAGAAGACGCGGTTGTCCCGGATGATCCCGCCCGGGCTGCGACCGAGCTGCGAGATCCCGCCGCCGTATTCGACCGCATAGTTCGCGCAGATGTCGTTGTCGGCGATCAGGTAGTCGTCCGCGCCCGCGTAGATCCCGATACCGCCGGCGAGGTTGAGCCCGCCGTTGCCGAGCACGCGGTTGAAGCGGACCAGGACGTTGTCGTTCTCGTTGTTCTCGAGACCGGTGACGCTCTCGGGCAGCCCGAGGACGATCGCGCCGCCGAACTCGCCGCCGTTGCCCTCGAGAATGTTGTTGGTGATGCGCAGGCGGCGCGCGAAGCCGTTCACGTGGATGCCGCCGGCGCCGCCCCCCTGGGCCAGCGCGAGCCCGAAGCCGTCGACCGCGGCCGGATCGCCGTCGCTGAACGCGGCGCCGCGGGCGACGACGGTGATGTCCGCGCCGCCGGGCGGGTCCTGGAAGCCGGCGAACGGCCTGGACGTGCTCAGCCTGGCCGCCCACGAATTGGTGGCCGTCGTGCCGGGGAAGTTGTCACGGAAGTAGCGCCCGTCGACGACGCTGCCGGGGACGTTAAGGCGCGGGTCGTCCGGCGCCTGCAGCGGCTCGCGCTGCGTGCCGATCAGCCCGCCTGGCCCGTGGCCCTGAAGCTTGATCCGCCGGTCCATGAGCACGTTCTCGCGGTAGACGCCCGGGAAGACGTCGATCAGCGTGTTGGCGGTGGCGGCCCGGCTCGAGGTGTTGATCGCCGCCTGAATCGTCGCAGCCGGGTTGGGCGACCCGGCGGGCCCGCCCACCGTGCGGATCGTCGGGTTGTAGCCGAGGCCGGTGATGTGGAACGTGAGGCCGTTGACGCTCGTGACGCCGTTGGCCGCAGTCACCGTGAGCTGACGGGGGTTGGGTACCAGGAAGGCCAGCGAGGCCGGGACGCGGACGTTGATCGTGGTGTCGTTGAAGCTCAGGACGGTGATCGGCGTGCCGCCGAGCGTGACCGTGGGGGCGCCGGTGCCGCCGGACGTGAAGTCGATGCCCCGGATCTGGAACGTGCGGCTGGCCAGGGGGGTGGACGCCGGCATGTGAACCCTGGAGACCGAGAACAGCTGCGGCCCGCGGTACTCGTTGCAGCTGAACGTCGAGATCGGGTCGAGTGGCGTGTCCGCGTACGTCGTCTTGCCGGGCCAGACGTCGAAGGCGAGGACCGCTGTGAGGAAGTCGGCCTTGAAGTTCAGGTTCGGACTCGCCTTCGTGCCGGGGTCGTTGATGATCAGCTCGTACATGCCCGGGCACACGCCTGACGGCGTCGGGCACAGCGCCGTGTATGTCGACGGCAGCAGGATCTCGTAGAACCCGTTCTCGTCCGTCGTGATCGTCTTGATCAGCTTGTTGTTGAAGTCGTAGACGCCGATCGGCGTGTTGGGGATCGCGCGGGCCTCCCCGAACCAGATGTTGTCGGGATCGGTCTCGAACAGCAGGTCGTTGGAGACCAGGCCGTAGATCCGGCCGGGGATCGGAACCTCGTTGTCTGTGAACAGGAAGAAGTCCGAGGCCGCATTCTGGCCTGCCTCGACCGTCACGAGCTTCTGGTCGCACAGCGGCTTTTCAGAGCCGTCGTCCGGGTGCGGCGGGTCCATCGGCGTGGGATCGCCCTCACCGACCACGTGGAGGTCGCCGACACATGGCGGCGGCGGTACCTGCGGGACGATCTCGTCGCCCTGGGCGGTGTTCTGGTCCTCCTCCTTGACGATCTGATGGTGCGGCGGTGGGACGACCTGGACGGCGTAGTCGCCCGGCGGCAGCGTCTCTTCCTCGTCCTCGGCGCACGGGAAGCCGCTCGACCCGTCGGGATTGGGCGGGCACTGGGCCTCGATGGCGTAGCCACCGTCGAAGCGCCCGTCCTTGGTCTCGTTGGCGATCAGCGGCACCTCGACGCAGCCGGTGCCGACGAAGGCGGGAGCGGGGTACAGCGCACCGGTACCGTCGCGCACGTCGCAGTCCGTCGGTTGCAGCCAGTCGTCGCTCTGCACCTCGTAGAGCAGGACGTCGTCGCGCTCGGCCTCCGGCAGGCTCTTAGGGTCGGGCTCGCCGTCCGGGCCCAGGCCGTAGAGCTGGACGGTCACGCCGGGGATGCCGGGCTCGTAGTCCTCGGCGCCGGCCAGGCTGGGGTCGAGCTCGTTACGCGTCGTCGCGAACTGGATGACGCCCGAGACGCCGCCGTTCTCGTCGCCCGCATACGGGACCTTGCCGAAGTTCAGCTCGGTCCGGTGCGACTCGAGCGTGCGCTGGGCGAACAGGAGATCGCCGCCGAGGTCACCGGGAAGCGGGTTGAAGACGCCCGGCGGATCGTGTTCGTCGTGCAGCGAGGCGCCGGTCCGCTTGAAGCGCCCGAAGCCCACCTCCGCGACCTCGAACTTGCCGAGCTTGCCGATCTGCTCGGGGTACTCGTAGTTGCCGTCGCCGTCGGTGAACGTGGCCTGGAAGATGCTGCCGTCGCGCCAGCGGATGTCGAGGTCGACCCCGGGGATGCCCTGCTCGCCGTCCTGACGGACTCCGTCCTCGGGGATGCCAACCGGGTTTCCGTCGGCGTCGAGGCCGTCATCCTGGAAGACGGCACCGGATAGCCAGCCGAACCAGCGCGCGACGCCGAAGCCGCTCTCGCCGTTGATGTCGACGGTGTTCAGGTCGACGTTCTCGCCGGGGCCGACCGTGACCGTCGTAAAGCGGATGATCCAGTCGAGGTCGAAGTCCCACAGCGCCAGGGTGTAGGTGCCGGGCGCGACGCCGTCGATCGTGAAGTCGCCTTCCGGGCCGATGGGAGCCGTGTAGACCTGCTCCTCGCTGCCGGGCCCGCCGTCGATCGCCGCGCCGCCGTTGGAAAGCGCCACGAAGCCCTGCGCGGGGTCGGCGATCGGGTCTCCGAACGTCAACGTGTCGAACGGCGGCCAACCGAGCCAGGTTCGCGCGTTCCCGGAGATCGACCCGGTCCCGGGCCCGTCGATCGCCAACTCCTTGACGAAGCCGAACCAGAAGGCCGTGCGCGGCGTCTCGATCAGCGCCTCGCGCCGCGCGCCGAAGCCGTCGTCGCCCTCCATCAGCCAGGCGTCGACCACCGGCTTGCCCTCGAAGGTCGAGGTCTGGATCCAGCCGTCGCCGTCCGGCGGGAGCACTTGGACCTCGTACTTGCCGGGCGGGAGATTCTCGATCGTGACGTTGCCTCCAGCGTCGGTGACGCACGTGCCGCCGCACAGCGGCTCGTTGTCGTTGTCGACGACGACCTCGCCGACCGTGTCCTCGAGGATGACCGTGAAGCCCTCGATGCCCGACTCGAGCGGCACGTCGGGCGCCCCGTTCACCGACCGGTTGTCGTGGAAGGCGTGGACGACCAGGTTCGCCGACGGCAGCGGGTTGCGCGTCATATCGACGACGAGGGGGGCGGCCGACGGGAGCGTCACGTGCCGGCCCCACATCTTGTAACCGTCGGCGCGCACGGTGACGAGATAGCGCCCGGCGGGAAGCGCCGGCAGCGCGGGCGCGGTCTGGTCTCCGGAGTGGACGACCGGACTGTGGCTGGCCATCGGCTTCAGACCGGGGCGCAGGTTCGGGTCCGAGCTGGCGGGATCGCCGGTGTTGTCGATGTTCACCAGATACGTGAACGGGGATATCGCCGCGCCTGTGCCGGCGTCCCTCGGTACGACCGTCGGCCCCTGGGCCGTCGCCGTGGGCGGCATGAGCGCGCACAGCCCTAAAAAAATGAAAGTAGCTGCCAGGCCGAGCCGGTAGGGGGGTCGCATGACGGAGGCGAGCCTCGCTGGCACACAATCCCTTCGCGACGTTTGTTAAGCCTCTGTCACGTGACTGTCACGTTGCGCTCATCTGGCATCAGCGCGCCGAATCGCCGTCTTGCGAAGGTATTTCCGATTCGTGATGGCCCTTGACGATGCGGCCGTGCTCTGCGAGAACACACGCAGCGTCAGGTGGGTGACGGAGCGAGCCCAGCGAAGGACGTCGTATGGCTGTCCCGCGGATCCTTGTGGTCGATGACGAAGTCAGCATCCTGAGCTTCGTTTCGCGGGCGCTCTCCGCCCACGGGTTCCAGGTCGACTGTGCCAGCGATGGCAACCGTGCGCTCGAGCTCGAGCAGAGCGTCGAGTACCAGCTGATCGTGCTCGACCTCGTCCTGCCCGGCGTCAACGGCATCGCGATTCTCAAGGGCATCGTGGCGCACCGGCCCGAGCAGCCGGTGTTGGTGCTTTCCGCACTCGGCGACGTCGAGTCGAAGGTCCGCTGCCTTGAGCTGGGTGCGGTCGACTACCTGACCAAGCCCTTTGCTCTGGCCGAGCTGCTGGCCCGGGTGCGCGCTCGCATCCGTGGCCGCTCCGCGGCCGCCGGCGAGCTCTACCTGCACGTCGGGCCCGTCACGCTCGACCTCCAGCGTCACGTCGCCGAGGCGGGCAACGGCCCAGTCTGCCTTTCCAGCCGCGAGTTCGGGCTACTGCTGCACCTGATGCGGCGGGCCGGGACCGTGTGCTCGCGCGAGCAGCTTCTGGCCGAGGTTTGGGACTGTCCATTCGACCCTGGGACGAACGTTGTCGATGTATACATCCGGCGCCTCCGATCCAAGCTCGGTGCGGAGACGATCGAGACGCTCCGGAACATCGGGTACTCGCTTCGCGCTGCGTGAGCACTGGCCCGGGGTGCGTGAGCACTGGCCCGAGCTGCTCTGGGGCGTCTTGGCGCTCGACAACGTGGTGCTCATGCTCGCGGTCCCGGACTGGCAGACGGTCCCGTTCCACTTGGTGTGGGTCAGCCTCACGGTCCTTTACGGCTTTCGGCTCTGGGGTCCCCGGCAGACCGCGGCGGTTCTCGCCGCTGTGGTCCTGGTCACCGGCGCCGCCGTCGGTCTCACCGGCAGCTTGACGACGCAGCGGCTCAACGAGCTTGCCGAAGTGCCGCTCATGGCGGTGATGTTCATGGTCATGGTGTGGCACGCGCGCCGCCGCCACGAGGCGCTTTGCCAGGTGCGCCGGGCCGCCGAGCGCGAGCGTGACTTCGTCCGCGATGCCTCACACGAGCTCCGCACGCCAATCACCGTCGCCCGCGGCCACGCCGAGCTGATCCGCACGGCGCACCCCGGCACCCAGACGGCTCGCGACGCCGACGTCGTGATCGAGGAGCTGGGTCGCCTTGGGCGATCGTCGGACCGGATGCTGATCCTCGCGTCGGCCGAGCACCCGAACTTCGTCATTCTCCGGCCCGCCGAGCTCGGTGAGCTCGTGCGCTCGGCCGCAGACCGCTGGGGCGCGATCCCCGATCGCCTGTGGACGTTCGTCGATGGAGCCCACGGAAGGGTGCTCGTCGATCGCGAGCGTGTCGACTGCGCGATCGATGCGCTCATCGAGAACGCGCTGAAGGCCACCGACGCGGGCGATCGCATCACGGTCCAGGCGCGTACGGAAGGTTCTCACGCCGTTGTGACCGTCGCAGACGAGGGGCGCGGGATCCTCCCGCAGCACCTCGACCGGATCTTCGATCGGTTCGCGCGGCCGCCGGACCCGCACGGGCGCCGCAACGGGGGCACCGGCCTCGGCCTGCCGATCGTCAAGGCGATCGTCGAGGCACACCGGGGCACGGTCTCCGTATCGAGCGAGGTCGACCGGGGAACCACGTTCGAGCTGCGCTTCGCCGGCGTCGTCCCGGCCGACGCACTGCGGGATGAGCCCGCCCCGTACGCCGGCGGTGCTCGGACATGAGCGATCTGTCATGTCGCTTGCGTGCGCCCCCGGGGCGCAGTAGCGTCAGTTGCTCCGCAACGCGCTGCCCACGCCATGCCCGCCGCGCTCGCCTTTCCTCGTGCGCCACGCGGCCGCCGCTTGCTCCGGTGGTTCGGGGAAGCCGTTGCCGTCTGCGCACTCGCCGCGGCGGCGCCGGCGACTTCAGCGCTGGCCGCCTCCGTGACCCTCGTCGGCTCCTCTCCGGCCGACGGCGCCACGATCACCGCCCGGCCTGCGGGCGTCCAGTTTGAGGTCTACTGGGCGGTCGAGACCTCCGGCTGCGGGTTCACGGCGGCTCCCTACTCGCGGCTTTACCTGCGCGGTCCGCTCCCCGGTGGAGAGGAGCGCATGGTCGCGCTGCGGCTCGGGGTCACGGACCTGCAGGCAGACATGGAGCTGGCGGCGCCTGCGGCGCCCGAGGACTATCGCTACCGGGTCGGACTCAGGTGCTGGCCGCTTCCCAGGGAGGTCAGTTCGGAGATCCGCGCGTTCCGGCTCATCTCGGAAGGCAACACCGAGCTGCCCCCGCCCCTGCCCCCGCCCCCGCCTGCTCCGCCGGACCCGCCGCCGCCTTCGCCCGATCCGTCGCCGCCTCCCGATGACGGGGACTCCCCCGCGGCGGCGAGTCCGGTCGCTCCGGCGCAGGGCGGCGGCACCGGCGCGTCCGGCGAGCGTGCCGACGCGCCGCGCCACGCGCTGCACGTCCGGGTCGCGGCCGTCCTGCACACGCTGGCCGCTCACGACCTGGCCGCGGACACCCGCGCGCAGCGCGCCCGCGCCTACCGGCGGCTCCGCCGCGATGCCCGTGCGGCTCTCGCCGGGCTGCGCGCCACCCATGGCGGCGGACCGCTTCGAGCGTGCGCGATTGCGGCCCTGCGCGACGTGCGCCGTGCGGCGTCGACCGGGATCCGGGTCGTCGCGCGGGCGCGCGGCCCTGCAGCCGAGCGGCGGGCCGCCCGCCGCGTGTCCCGTTCTCTGCGGCAGCTCAAGGCCTGCATCTGAACTCGAAGCTGCCGGCGCCACGGGGTCTGAGCACACGCTGCGGGTAGTCTCGCGGGCGTGCCGCTGCCGATCGAGGACTACGCCCTTATCGGCGACACGCAGACCGCGGCGCTCGTTGGCAAGGACGGCTCGATCGACTGGCTGTGCCTGCCGCGGTTCGACTCGCCCGCATGCTTCGCGGCGCTGCTCGGCGACCGCAGCCACGGGCGCTGGCGGATCGCGCCCAAGGGCGGCGTGAAGCGCGTCGAGCGCCGCTATCGCAAGGACACGCTGGTGCTCGAGACCGACTTCCACACCGAGGACGGCGTGGTGCGGCTGGTCGACTGCATGCCGCCGCGCGGCGAGGCGCCCGACGTCGTCCGGCTCGTCCAGGGGCTGGAGGGCCGCGTCGAGGTCGAGATGGAGCTGACGCTGCGGTTCGACTACGGGCAGGTCGTGCCGTGGGTCCGCCGGATGCGCGAGTACCGGCTTGCGGTCGCCGGGCCGGACGCCGTCCGGATCGACGCCGGCGTACCGGTGCACGGGCAGGACCTCACGACGCGGGCGTCGTTCGCGGTCGGCCCCGGCGACGAGGTCCCGTTCGTCATCACGTGGTACCCGTCGCACGTCGCCGAGCCGGCACCCGTCGAGGCGGCGCTGGCGGTGAAGGAGACCTGCGACTGGTGGCGCGCGTGGATGGGCAGTTGCAACACCGAGCACCCGCTCGTGTGCCGCTCGCTGCTGACGCTGAAGGCGCTCACGTACGCACCCACCGGCGGCATCGTCGCCGCCGCGACCACGTCGCTGCCGGAGAAGCTCGGCGGCGTGCGCAACTGGGACTACCGCTTCTGCTGGTTGCGCGACGCCTCGCTGACGCTGATGGCGCTGCTCAGCGGCGGCTTCGAGGACGAGGCGCGCGCGTGGCGCGACTGGCTGCTGCGCGCGGTCGCCGGCGACCCGCGCGACGTCCAGATCATGTACGGCTGCGCTGGCGAGCGGAGGCTGACCGAGCTGGAGCTCGACTGGCTGCCCGGCTACGAGGGCTCGTCGCCGGTGCGGATCGGCAACGCGGCGTCGAACCAGTTCCAGCTCGACGTGTACGGCGAGGTGATGGACGCGCTGCTGCGCGCCCGCGAGCAGGGGCTCGAGGCCGACGCGCATGCGTGGCGGTTCCAGCGCACGGTCCTCGACTTCCTCGAGGGCGCCTGGCACGAGCCGGACGAGGGCATCTGGGAGGTGCGCGGCCCGCGGCGGCACTTCGTGCACTCGAAGGTGATGGCGTGGGTGGCGTTCGATCGTGCCGCGCAGGCGGTCGAGCGGTTCGGCCGGTCCGGCGACGCGGACCGCTTCAAGCGTGTACGCGAGGAGATCCACCGCGAGGTGTGCGAGAAGGGCTGGGACGACGAGCGCGGCACGTTCACGCAGTCGTACGGCTCGAAGGCACTCGACGCCGCGACGCTGCTGATCCCGCGCTGGGGCTTCCTGCCCGGCGATGACCCGCGCGTGGTGGGAACGATCGAGGCCGTACAGCGCGAGCTCGTGCAGGACGGCTTCGTGCTGCGCTATCCGACCGACGAGGCCGACGACGGGTTGCCGCCCGGCGAGGGCGCGTTCCTGCCGTGCAGCTTCTGGCTCGCCGACGCGCTCGCGACGGCCGGCCGCCGCGACGAGGCGCGCGCGCTGTTCGACCGCCTTTCCGGGCTCGCCAACGACGTCGGCCTGTTCGCGGAGGAGTACGACCCGGGCACCGGTCGAATGGTCGGCAACTTCCCGCAGGCGTTCACCCACGTCGCGCTCGTCACGAGCGCGACCACCATCTAGCTCGGCGGGACGCCGCGCACGACGAGCACCGGCACGGCCGTGACGTGCATCAGCCGGTGTGGTGTCGAGCCGACGATCAGCGCCGTCAGCGGTCGCTCGCCGTAGGAGCCGACGGCGATCATCTGCGCCCCGACCTCCTCGGCCACCTGCGCGAGCGCCTCGGCCGGGCGGTCGTTGACCAGCTCTGCGCTTCCCTGCACGCCTGCGACGCGAGCGGTCTCCAGCGCCTCCTCGGTCACGGCCCGGCCGCGCTCGCGCAGCGTGGCGAGGAGGTCGGCTCCCTCGCCGCCGAGCGGGCCGGCCCAGTAGGCGAACGCGACCACGATGTCGACGCCGAGCGCCCCGGCGAGCCGCAGCGCCTCGACGAGGGCGGCCTTCGCGCCCTCGGTGCCGTCATAGCCGACTACGAGCGGGCCGGCCATCACAGATGCGTCGCCGTCTCGGCCTTGCGTCTTGAAGAACTGCGGGTTGCCGGACCGCCAGAGGAGCATCAGCACGACTCCCATCAGCAGGAACCCGATCCCGATCACCAGCGGCGGTCCGAGGCCGAACCACGAGTCGCCGGACTCGGAGTTCTCGGGCTTCGAGAGGTCGTAGCACGACTTGAAGAAGACCGCGGCCAGGATCAGCCCGCCGAGCGTCGGCCCGACGCCGATCAGGAAGAACGACTTCACCGACTTGAGCACGAGGCGCCGGTAGTAGATCGTGCACGCGAACCCGGTCAGGCCGTAGTAGAAGGCGATCATCAGCCCGAGCGCGGCGATCGAGTCGAACAGGATGTTCTCGCTCACGATCGTCAGGCCGACGTACCAGACGATCGAGAGGACGCCCATCAGGATCGTCGAGACGTGGGGGGTGAGGTAGCGCGGGTGGACCTGCCCCAGCGACTCTGGCATCGCGCCCGCGCGCGCCATCGAGAGGCTCGTGCGCGCGGTCGGGAGGATCGTCGTCTGGGTCGAGGCGGCCGCCGAGGTCAGCACGGCGATGATCAGGATCTTGTCGAGCGGCGAGCCGAAGACCTGCTCGCCGAGCACGCTCAGCACGTCGTCGGCGTTCTCGACCAGCTGATCGACGCCGCCGTAGGCCTGCGCGGCGTACGCGACGATCACGTAGACGAGGAGCAGGATCACGGTGGCCGTCAGCGCGGCCTTGCCCGGACCCTCGTTGGAGTCGCGGCTCTCCTCGTTCACCGTCACCGTGCTGTCCCAGCCCCAATAGATGAAGATGGCGATCAGCACGCCGCTGACCAGCGCATCGAACGAGTCGATCTCGAGCGGGTTCAGCCACGACAGGCTCGGGTCGACCGAGTCGGGGCCGGCGTCGCCGGTCGCAACCTTGACCAGCGCGACGATCGCGAACAGCGCGAGCGTGAGGATCTCGGCGCCGAGCAGGCCGACCTGCGTGCGCGCGGAGAGCTCGATGCCGATCACGCAGATCGCGGTCATGACCGCGATCCACACCACGCCGACCGCGGTCACCGCGAAGACGGAATCTGCCGCGCTCTGCCAGCCGACGAGCAGGAACGAGTAGAGGCCCGCGATCTGGGCCAGGTTGGCCATCACGATCACGTCGGCGACGATGATCGCCCAGCCGCCGAGCCAGCCCCACGACGGGCCCATCGCCTTCGAGACCCACGAGAACGTCGTCCCGCAGTCCGGGTCGGCGCGGTTCATGTAGTAGTAGGCCGAGGCGATCAGCAGCATCGGCACGAACGCGAGCAGCAGCACCGCGGGTGCTTGGAGCCCGATGCCGGCGACGGCGACGACGAAGCCCAGGGACGCCGCGAGCGAGTAGCCCGGCGCCGTCGAGGCGACGCCGATCACCACGCTGGAAACGAAGCCCAGCGCGTCCTTCTTCAGGCCCTTGTCCACGACGCCCGCGCGCTCGGGACCGGAGGGCTCGACCTCGAGCACGCCCACGGCGGCTAGCGTATGCGGTCGGCCGGTCCAGTGTCCAGCGTTGCAAGAAAGTCCGCGACCGGGATCGCCGCCGGTCTGTTTGTCGGCCTCGGTTTCCAGGTCGGAGTCTGGGCTGTGCTGATCCCGCACCTGGTCGTTTCGCGCGGCCTCACGCCGGCTGCGCTCGGGGCGGCGCTGGCGCTGATGGCCGCGACGTCGATTGGCGCGCTCGCAGCCGCCGGGCCGCTCGCGGACCGCGTCGGCCGGCGCCCGGTCGCCTTCACGGGCGCTGCTGGATTCGCGATTGCGTTCGTGTTGCTGGCGACGGTCGAGACGCCGGCCGCGCTGTGGCCGACGGTCGCTCTGTACGGCGTCGCAAGCGGCTTCCTCGACCTCGCGGCGAACGCCGTCGGCGCCGACTACGAGCGGGCGTACCGCGTGCTGGCGATGGTCCGGCTGCACGCGGGCTTCAGCGCCTCCGCGGCGGCGGGCGCACTGCTGGCCGGCGCGGTCGGCCCGTCGACGTACTGGATCGCGGCAGGGTTCTACGCAGCGCTGGCGGCCGTGGTCGCGGTCGCGCCGCTGCCTCCGCACGAGCACACCGAGCACGTCGCGACCGGTGGCCGCCTCAGCCTCCTCCGCATCCCGGCGATCGCGCTCGCCGTCGCGCTCTGCACGCTGTGCTTCTTCGGTGACGGCGCGATCGAGGGCTATGCGGCGCTGTTCCTGCGCGACGTGCTGGCCTCCGGCGCGCTCCTCACCGGCGCCGCGCTCGCCGCGTTCCACAGCGCGTCAGTCGCGGGGCGTCTGCTCCTTCCGCGGATCGGCGACGAGCGGCGCATGCTGATCGCCGCCGGCCTGCTCGCGAGCGCCGCGATGGCTGTCGTGGTCGCCGCCGGGTCGGCGGCCGTCGCGGCCGTCGCGCTGCTTGTCGTCGGCTTCGCCCTGTCGCCGATCGTCCCGACTGCGCTGTCGCTGGCCGGCCGGAGCGCGCCCGGCCGCAGCGCGACCGCGGTGTCGCTCGTCACCACGATCGGGTACGGCGCGTTCGTCGCCGGCCCGCCGCTGGTCGGCGCGCTCGCCGGGCTCACGTCGCTGCGGACCGCGCTGGTGCCGGTCGTCATTTCGACCGCCGCGATCGCCCTGCTCGCGCGGCGACTGCCGAGGCCGCGGTGACGGACTTCGTCTTCGCCTACGGCTCGCTGCTCGAGTTCGAGCACGCGGGCCCGTGCGTGCTGCGCGACCACACGCGCGGCTGGGACGTCGCGATGGACAACCGCGCCACGATCCCCGGCTACAAGTTCTACGTCGACCC
The DNA here is from genome assembly GCA_963792385.1 of uncultured Solirubrobacteraceae bacterium. Classification (GTDB taxonomy): domain Bacteria; phylum Actinomycetota; class Thermoleophilia; order Solirubrobacterales; family Solirubrobacteraceae; genus DASSUW01. The sequence continues at coordinate 1,017,848 of CAWBVZ010000012.1, forward strand.
CGAGACGGGCGAGCGGCCGCCGGTCTACGTCACGTACATCGCGATCGCGCCACACCCCGCCGGCACGGTCACCGGCGCCGCCTTCGCGGTTGACGCGGCGGCGCTGGCGGCGCTCGACCGGCGCGAGCGCAACTATGACCGCTGCGACGTCACCCGCCTGGTCGACGCGGACCTCGGCGGGCGCGTGTGGGCGTACATCGGCAGCGCGGCCGGCCGCGCGCGCTGCGCGGAGGGACGGGCAGCGGGCACCGCGGTCGTGGCGGCCGAGTACCTCGCGCTCGTGCCCGACGTCGAACCGCCGGACCTGCCTGTGCGGTCGCTACTCCGGCGTGACGTAGGCGCCTGACAGGCCGCCGTCGACCAGGAACGTCGACGCCGTCACATAGCTGGACTCGTCGGAGGCCAGGAACAGCGCCGCGCTGGCGATCTCGCGTGCCTCCGCGAAGCGGCCCATCGGCAGGTGCACGATCCGCCGCGCCGCCTTCTCCGGATCCTTCGCGAACAGCTCCTGGAGCAGCGGCGTGTTGACCGGACCGGGGCACAGCGCGTTCACGCGCACGCCCTGGCGCGCGAACTGCACGCCGAGCTCGCGCGAGAGCGCGAGCACGGCGCCCTTGGACGCCGTGTAGGAGATCTGCGAGGTCGCGGCGCCCATCACCGCGACGAACGAGGCGGTGTTGATCACGGAGCCGCCACCGGACTCGAGCAGGTGGGGGATGCCGTACTTGCAGCACAGGAAGACCGACTTCGTGTTGACGTCCTGCACGCGCTGCCAGGCCTCGAGCGAGGTGTCGAGCACGGAGCCGTCGTCGTTCGGCGAGATCCCCGCGTTGTTGAAGAGCACGTCCAGCCGGCCCCACTCGCCGTGCGCGTGCCCGAACATCGTGCGCACCGCTTCCTCGTCGGCGACGTCGCACGCGAGCGCGAGGTCGACGTCGGCGATGTCGTCGCTGAGGTCGACGCCGACCACCAAGGCGCCCTCGGACCGGAACAGCCTCGCCGTCTCGGCGCCGATGCCGCCGGAGGCGCCGGTGATCACGCACACCTTTCCCTCAAGCCGGCTCATGTCGCGTAGTACACCGACTTGACCTCCGTGTAGTGGTCGAGCGCGTGTGGCCCCAGCTCGCGGCCGTAGCCGGACTGCTTGAAGCCACCGAACGGCGTCGACACCCGCACCGACGTGTTCGAGTTGATCGACAGCACGCCGGTCTCGACCGCGCGCGCGACCCGCAGCGCCTTCGCGCCGTCGTGCGTCCAGATCGAGCCGGACAGCCCGTAGATCGTGTCGTTGGCGAGCGCGATCGCCTCCTGCTCGTCGCGGAACGGGAGCACGACCGCGACCGGCCCGAAGATCTCCTCGCGCACCGCGCGGGCATCGCGGTCGACCGGGCACAGCACGGTCGGCGGGAACCAGTAGCCCGGGCCGTCGGGCGCGCTGCCCCGGATCGCCACCGGCGCGTCGGCCGGCACGAACGACGCCACCGTCTCGCGCTGGCCGGCGGAGATCAGCGGCCCCATCTCGGTCGCCTCGTCCAGCGGGTCGCCGACCCGCACGGCCTCGACCGCCTCCTCGAGCGCGTCCATGAACGAGTCGAGCGCCGAGCGCTCGACGAGGATCCGCGAGCGCGCGCAGCAGTCCTGGCCGGCGTTGCCGAACATGGCGCCCGGCGCGGCCGCGGCGGCCGCCTGGATGTCCGCGTCCGCGAACACGATGTTCGCCGACTTGCCGCCCAACTCGAGCGTCACGCGCTTGATGGTGTCCGCCGCGCCGGCCGCAATCCTCCGGCCGACGTCGGTCGAGCCGGTGAACGCGACCTTCGCCACGTCCGGATGCTCGACGAGCCGCGCGCCCGCCGTCGACCCCGGGCCGACGAGCACGTTCACGACGCCCTCGGGGATCCCGGCCTCGACCGCGATCCGCTCGAACTCGATCGCCGTCAGCGGGGTCAGCTCGGCGGGCTTGAGCACCACCGTGTTGCCGGCCGCGAGCGCCGGCGCGAGCTTCCACGAGGCGATCGTGAGCGGGAAGTTCCACGGCGTGATCAGCGCCACCACGCCGAGCGGCTCGCGGAACGTCATCGTGACGCCGCCCGGCACCGGGATCGTGTCGCCGAGCGCGCGCTCGGGCCCCGCCGCGTAATAGCGGAAGGTGTCCGCCACCATGTCCATCTCGCCGCGCGCGTCGCCGATCGGCTTGCCCGCGTTGCGCGCCTCCAGCACCGCAAGCGTCTCGCGCTCGGCCACGAGCGCGTCGGCGAGCCGGTAGAGCAGCCGCGCGCGGTCGGGCGGCGAGACTGCCCGCCACGCGGGGTAGGCGGCCTTCGCACGGGCGACCGCAGCGTCGGCCTCCTCCACACCGGCGCGCGGCAGCTCGGCCAGAACCTGCTCGGTCGCCGGTTCCAGGACGGTGAGGGTCACCGGACCGCCTGCGACCGGGCCGCCTCGACGAGCGCGGCGATCAGCTGCGATGCCGGGTCGGCCTCCGGATGCCATTGGACGCCGAGCGCGAACCGCAGCGACGGGTCCTCGATCGTCTCCGGCAGGTCGTCGATCGTCGCCCATCCGGTGACGTCGAAGCCCTCCCCGATGCGGGCCACACCCTGGTGGTGGTGGGACTTCGTGGAGTGGATCTTCTCGCCGGCCGATCGCTCGGCCAGCGAGCCGCCGCGCAGGCGCACCTCGTGGTCGGCGTTGTCGAACGAGCCGAGGGAGCGCCGGTGGTCCTCGTGGCCGACGTCGGCCGGCAGATGCTGGATCAGCGTGCCGCCGCGGGCCACGTTCATCACCTGCATGCCGCGGCACACGCCGAGCAACGGCAGGTCGCGCTCCATGGCGCCGCTCGCGAGCGCGATCTCGAACGCGTCCCGCTCCGGGACGGTGCCCTTCGTATGCGGATCGGGAGCAGCGCCGTAGAACGAGGGGTCGATGTCCGCGCCGCCTGTGATGACGAGGCCGTCGAGCAGATCGAGCCATGGATCGGGGTCATCGCTCGCAGCGGGATCCGGCGGGAGCAGCACCGCGATGCCCCCGGCCCGCTGCACGGATTGGGCGTACGAGCGCGGAAGCAGGTCTGCCGCCTGATCCCAGGCGTTCCAGCGAGCGCGTTCGAGCGCGGTTGATAGCCCGATGACGGGTGGCCGGCCGTCCATGCGTTCGAGGCTACCCAGCAGGGTCGCGAGGGGTCTCTTCCACGATTCCGGCGCCCTCGTCGAACGCGGTCTGGCGGATCGGCCCGGTGAACGTGTGGCGCGCGCCCCAATGCCACCACAGGCCGACGATCAGCAGCACGCCACCGACCGTGATCGGCGCGTAGTTGACGTACTTCCAGTCGAACTCTTCACGCCACGGCACGCCCGCCGGGTTGAACGGCAGGATGAAGATGACCACGCAGATCGCGACCCAGATGATCGCCGCCGGGTTGACCCACTTGTAGTTCTTGCCCAGCGTCCACGGCCCGGGCTCGAACGCGTCGCCCATCCGCCAGCGCAGGAAGGTCGGCAGCACGTAGGCGATGTAGAGGCCGATGACCGTGATCGAGACGACCGCGAAGAACGCGTACGGGAACGCGTTCTCGTCGCCCTCGAGCGCCGGCAGCGTGATGATCAGCGCCGCCGCGCACGACCCGAGGACGGCGTAGGCCGGCACGCGATGGTGGTTGAGCCGCGTCCAGACGCGATGGCCGGGGACCGCGCGATCGCGCGAGAACGCGTACATCATCCGCGAGCAGCTCGTCACGCACGCCATGCCGCAGAACAGCTGGCCGATCGTGGCGATCACCACGACGGCCTTGTTCGCGGCAGGCGTCAGCGAGCTGTCGAAGACCGCGAGCGACGACCCGAGGCCGGCGTTGACGGCCTCGACGTCGGTGGCCGCAAAGGTGATCGCCAGCAGAACGATCCAGCCGCCGACGCCGGACCAGAAGACCGCCTTCCAGACGCCCCTTGCGGCGCTGAGCGACGCTCCGCGCGTCTCCTCGGACAGGTGCGCCGAGGCGTCGTAGCCGGTCTGCGTGTACATCGTCAGCAGGAAGCCGAGCGGAAGCACGTAGTACCAGAACATGCCTCCGCCGAACCCCGAGTTGTTGATCCGCTCGGTGAACACGAAGTCGACGCTCTGGTGGTTGTCCGGCACGAACACGAGGATCGCGACGATCACCGCGACGCCGAACACGTGCCAGCCGACGGAGATGTTGTTGAACAGCGCCACCAGCGGCGACGAGAAGATGTTGATCAGCGCGTGCGCGGCGAGGATCAGCGCGAACAGGACGAACGTCTCGCCGAGGATCCCGCTCGAGCCGTCCGAGAAGTCCATGACGCCGACGTCGACGCCATAGAGGCTCAACGACGCGTTCAGGAACGTCGCTGCGGCATAGTCGACCGACGCGACGACGCCGACCAGGCCGACGAGGTTGAACCAGCCGGTGTACCAGCCCCAGCGCGGGCCGCCGAGCGAGGACGCCCAGTAGTAGATGCCACCCGCGGTCGGGTATTTGGAGGCGAGCTCGGACATCGAGACCGCGACCAGCAGGATCAGCCCGCAGATGATCGGCCAGCCCCAGGAGATGGCGATCGGACCGCCGTTGTTCCACGCCTGGCCGTAGGTCGTGAAGCAGCCGGCCAGGACCGAGATGATCGTGAACGAGATCGCGAAGTTGGAGAACGAGCTCCAGCCCCGCTTGAGGTCCTGCCGGTAGCCCAGCTCGGCGAGCCTTCGCTCGTCGTCGCTTTGTGTTTCCGCCGACCCGACCGTCGTGCTCATGCGCGCACTCGCTCCCCTCGAAGAGAAAAGGTCTGACCCTCCAACCTCTAAATTCGAGCGTATGCGGGGGGGCGGACGGAAGTCAAGTCACTGCGGCAGCAGGCCCGCCAGCACGTGCTCGGTGCCGCGCAGGTGCTCGGTCATCACCTGCACCGCGGTGCGGGCGTCGCGGCTCCCCAGGCAGCCTGCGATCCGGGCGTGCTGCGCGTTCGCCCACGTGAGCACCTCGGGTGGGTGGGCGATGTGGTGGATCAGGTCGGTCATCGCGCCCTGCGCTTCTGTCATGGCGGCGACAAGCCGCGCCGAGCCGGTGGCCTCCGCGAGGCCGATGTGGAAGCGCACGTCGGCCTGGCGGTAGGCCGCGAAGTCGTCCATCCGCTCCTGCATCGCCGCGATCAGCTCGCGCAGCGCGGCCACGTGCTCCGGGGTCGCCCGCTCCGCTGCCAGCACCGCCACGCCGAGCTCGACGGCGAGGCGCTGGTCGCAGGCCTCGCGCCAGCTCGCCAGCAGCTCCGCGGACGGCCGCTCGACCGTCGGCGGGCGGTCCGCGACGAACGTGCCGCCGCCGCGCCCGCGCACCGCCACGAGGTAGCCGCTCTGCACGAGCGCGGTCAGGGCCTGGCGCAGCGTCGAGCGGGCGATGCCGAGCTGCTCGCACAGCTCGCGCTCGGCCGGCAGCCGCGTGCCGGGCTCCAGCAGGCCGAGCTTGATCGCCGTGCCGAGCCGCTCCAGCGTCTCCTCGAACGCCGTCTGCGAGTGGACGGGAGCGAACAGCGACTGGTCGAGCGTCGTGACGCTCACAGTCGCTCGAACCCGCGCTGGCGCTCCCAGTCGGTGACCGTGGCGTCGAACGCCTCGAGCTCGATCCGGGCGTTGTTGCCGTAGTGCTCGACGACGTCGTCGCCGAACGCCTCGCGAGCGACCGTGCTGGCGGCGAACAGGTCGCACGCGGCGCGCAGCGTCGTCGGCACGCGCGGCTTGCCGGACGCGTAGGCGTTTCCGTCGGTCGCGCCTTCGAGCGTGAGCCCCGCGTCCATGCCGTGCAGGCCGGCGGCGATCATCGCGCTGAGCGCGAGGTACGGGTTCACGTCCGCGCCCGGCAGGCGCAACTCGGCGCGCGTGGCGGCGCCGTGGCCGACCACGCGGACCGCGCACGTGCGGTTGTCGCGGCCCCACGCGACGACCGTCGGCGCGAACGACTCGGAAGCGAAGCGCTTGTACGAGTTCACGTTCGGCGCGTAGAACAGCGTCAGCTCGCGCAGGCAGTCGAGCTGGCCGGCGAGGAAGCTCTCGAACGCGGCCGTGTCTTCGGCGAACAGCGGCGAGTCGTCATTGCGCCGCAGCGACAGGTGGATGTGGCACGAGTTGCCCTCGCGCTCGTCGTACTTGGCCATGAAGCTGATCGCCATGCCCTCCTGGGCGGCGATCTCCTTGGCGCCGGTCTTGTAAATCGAGTGCTCGTCGGCGGCGCGCAGGACCGGTCCGTACTTGAAGTTGATCTCGTGCTGGCCGAAGTTGCACTCGCCCTTGGAGTTCTCGACCCCGAACCCGGCGCCCGCCATGCCGTTGCGGATCCGCCGGATCAGCGGCTCCACGCGGCTCGTCCCGAGGACGGAGTAGTCGACGTTGTAGAGATTGGCGGGGTCGAGGTCGCGGTAGCGCTTGGCGGCGGCCGACTCGTACGACTCGCGGAAGAGCAGGAACTCGAGCTCGGTCGCGGCATAGGCGGCGAGGCCGCGCTCGGCGAGCCGCGCGATCTGACGCCGGAGCACCTGGCGCGGGGAGGGTGCGACATCGGTGCCGTCGCCCCAGCGCACGTCGGCGAGGCAGAGCGCGGTCGCCTCGTGCCACGGGATCAGCCGCAGCGTGTCGAAGTCGGGCACCATCTCGAAGTCGCCGTAGCCGCTCTCCCACGACGACATCGCGTAGCCGCCCACGGTGTTCATGTCGACGTCGACGGCGAGCAGGTAGTTGCACGCCTCCGCGCCGTGGGCGACGACCTCGTCGAGGAAGTGCTGGGCCGTCAGGCGCTTGCCCTGCAGCCGTCCCTGCATGTCGGTCAGCGCGAGCACGACCGTGTCGATCGTGCCCTCTCCCGCGGCGGCGCGTAGCTGGTCGAGCGTCAGCGCGGGTTGCTCTCGCGCACCGGTCTCCGTGGCCATGGGGCGCAACGGTATCGTCGCCGAACCTTTTCCGGCAAGCTCTCCCGCCATGGCACCTGACCGCACGCTCCCGGACCGCGCCCGCTGCGTGATCGTCGGCGGCGGCGTCGCCGGCACGTCGATCGCCTACCACCTGGCGCAGCTCGGCTGGAACGACGTCGTCCTCCTCGACCGCCGCGAGCTGACCAGCGGCTCCACCTTCCACTCCGCGGGGCTGGTCGGCCAGCTGCGCTCGTCGCTGTCCCTGACGCGGATGATGATGTACTCGGTCGAGCTCTACCGGAAGCTCGGCGGCGGTGAGTTCGACCCCGGCTGGACCGAGTGCGGCGGCATCCGGCTCGCCTGCACGCCGGAGCGCTGGGAGGAGACGCGCCGCCAGGCCGGCTGGGCGAAGACGTTCGGGCTGCCGCTCGAGCTGATCTCCCCGGAGGAGGCGCGCGAGCGGTTCCCGCTGATGGTCACCGACGGCGTGATCGGCGCGTCGTGGCTGCCGACCGACGGCTACCTGGACCCGAGCCAGCTCACGTACGCGCTCGCCGACGGCGCGCGCCGCGGCGGCTGCGAGATCTCGACCCACACGCGCGTCACCGGGATCGACGTCGAGCGCGGTGCGGTGACGGGCGTGCGCACCGAGCGCGGCGACATCGAGTGCGAGGTCGTCGTCAACGCGGGCGGCATGTTCGCGGCCGAGATCGGCCGGCTCGCGGGCGTGCGCGTGCCGATCATCCCGATGGCGCACGAGTACCTCGTCACGCAGCCGTTCCGCGAGCGCGACGGCGCGCACGTCGCCACCATGCGCGACCCCGACCACCTGATCTACTTCCGCGAGGACGCCGGCGGGCTCGTGATGGGCGGCTACGAGCGCGCCAGCGCGCCGTGGGCGCTGCAGGACGACGGGCGCGGGCTCGATGCGATCCCGGCCGACTTCAACGGGCGCCTGCTCGAGGAGGACTGGGACCGGCTCGAGGAGATCGTCGCCAACGCACGCATGCGCGTGCCGGTGATGGACAACGTCGGCATCACGAAGCTGATCAACGGCCCGGAGGCGTTCACGCCCGACGGTGAGTTCTGCCTCGGCGAGACCGAGGTGCGCGGCCTGTTCGTCGCCGCCGGCTTCTGCGCGCACGGGCTGGCCGGCGCCGGCGGCATCGGCAAGGCGATGGCCGAGTGGATCGTCGACGGCCAGCCGGAGCTGGATCTGTGGCAGATGGACGTGCGGCGCTTCGGCGCGCATTACCGCTCCCCGGCGTACACGGTCAAGCGCGTCCGCGAGGTCTACGAGACGTACTACGACATCAAGTACCCGAACCACGAGCGCCAGGCCGGGCGCCCGCTGCGCGTCTCGCCGGCCTATGACTGGCATCGCGAGCACGGCGCGGCGTTCGGCGAGAAGTCGGGCTGGGAGCGCGTGAACTGGTACGCCGCCAACGACGGCGCGGGCGACGCGGCGCTGCGCCCGCGCGGCTGGGCCGGCATGCACTGGTCGCCGGCGATCGGCGCCGAGCACACGGCCTGCCGCGAGGCGGCGGCGTTGTTCGACGAGACGTCGTTCGCGAAGATCGAGGTGAGCGGCCCCGGCGCGGCCGAGGCGCTCGAGCGGCTGTGCGACAACCGCGTCGCACGCGAGGTCGGCCGGATCACGTACACGCAGATGCTCAATTCGCGCGGCGGGATCGAGTGCGACTTCACGGTCTCACGGCTCGCCGAGGACCGCTTCGGCATCGTCACCGGCACCGCGTTCGGCCGTCACGACCTCGCCTGGATCCGCGCCAACGCCGGCGAAGACGTGCGCGTCGAGGACGTCACCTCACGCTGGGCGTGCGCCGGGCTGTGGGGGCCGCTGGCGCGCGACGTGCTCGCCGCCGCCTGCACCGACGACCTGTCGTTCCCGTACATGAGCTGGCGCGAGCTGACCGTCGGCGACGTGCCGGTGCGGGCGCTGCGCGTGACGTACGTGGGGGAGCTGGGCTGGGAGCTGTACTGCCCGATGGAGTACGGCGGAGCGCTGTGGCGCACGCTGTGGGAGGCGGGCCGGCCGCACGGGCTGGTGGCCGCCGGCTACCGCGCGATCGACTCGCTGCGGCTGGAGAAGGGCTATCGCGTGTGGGGGGCCGACATCACGCCGGACGAGACGCCGTACGAGGGCGGACTCGGCTTCTGCGTGCGCTCCGACAAGGACTTCGTGGGTCGCGAGGCGCTCGACGAGGCGCCGGTACGCCGTCTGTGCTGCCTGGTGCTCGCGGACCCGCGGTCGGTCGCGCTCGCCAACGAGCCGGTGCGCGTCGGCGACGCGATCCTCGGACGCGTCACCAGCGCCGGCTACGGCTACACCGTGGAGCGCTCGATCGCGTACGCCTATCTCCCTGCCGAGCACGCCGAGCCGGGCACCGAGGTGGCCGTCGAGATATTCGGCGAGTGGGTGGACGGCGAGGTCGCCGCCGAGCCGCTGTGGGATCCCGGAAACGCCCGCGTTCGGTTGTAACATAGTGTCACATGGCCACAGCCGACACGAAGGCGCTCATCGAGGAGGGAATCTCGAAATTTCAGAAGGAAGTCCCGGCACTGCAGAAGCTCAAGCTCGTTATGGAGCTCGAGCTGCGCGGGCGCGGGGACATCCAGCTCTTTCGCGTCGAGGTCCCCGGGCCGAAGATCACCCGCGACATCGCGTCCGACGCCAAGGTGCGCCTGTCGGTGCCGCGCGGGCACTTCAACGAGCTGGTGCGCGAGGGCACGATCCGCCACTGGCGCGAGGCGTTCGAGTCGGGCCACGTGCGTGCCACCGGCCCGGCCGAGATCCTGCGCCTGATCTCCAGCGTGGTGGAGAAGCAGGAAGAGCGCACCCGTAGCCGGAAGCTACGGGCGCGCTAAGCCCTACCTGAAGCTACGCGGATCGACGTAGACGTCGTCGATCTGCCAGTCCCCGAGGACCGGGGTGAACTGGAATGCCACCGGCGTCTTGTCGCCGGGGAGCAGCGGGAGCAGGTTGGCGATCATCAGCATCGGCGGCGTGGGCTTCCACTGACCGTTGCCGAGCACGACGCCGATCGGTACCGGCACCGTGAGGCCGAGCGAGGTCTTGACGTAGACCGAGACGGCCAGCGTCGAGATGCCGAGTAGCGGCGCCTTGTTCTTCTTCGCGAAGAAGCGCAGCGTCGGCTCCCCTAGACCCACGCACGCGACCGGTGAGATCGCGTTGCTGCCGGCCGGGAGGACGAGCGAGCTGGAATGCCCGGCGCCGCCGACGTTCCACGGCTCGTTGCCCGCGACGACCTTCGCCTTGCCGCTGAGCGTCCAGCCTGCCGCTGAGGACTCGAAGCCCCCGCCTTGAACGGCCTTGTACTGCGCCCGGTCACCCCAGGCGGCGAACGGCTGCGTGATCGCGCCGTCGTTGCAGTCGGTTGCAGAAGCGGTGAGGATGCCGGCGCTCGCGGGCCCCGCCAGGGCCCCCGTCGCAGCTACCGCCGCAATCGCCGCGAGTGTCCCGCGGCGTATGAGTCCGTTCATGTGATTGTGCCCTCCGTTGGCTTGCGTGCCTGTCATGCCTGTGCATCTAAAGTCGGCCCGGCGGCCCGCCGACTACATCCAACACGCGTCCGTTTTCACGCGCGCGCACATGTATGTCCGCACCCACACATGAACTGGACGCCGCCACCGAGCGGCGGATCGAGCAGACTCGCGAGCGCTGGTTCCGCAGGCAGGGCCGGCGCGAGCGCATCGTCATGCTCCTGTTCACCGTCGGCTTCTTGGCCGGCGCGCTCGCGCTCGCGCTGATCGCCGAGCCGGCACGGGACTTCTCTCCGCTGCTCGCGGCGGCATTCGTCGTGTCGCTCGCTGTCGCCGCGCGGATCGAGTTCTCGGTCGGCGCCGGCAACGCGATGCCGACGCAACTCGTGTTCGTGCCGATGCTGCTGCTCCTCCCGACCCCGTATGTCCCGCTGCTCGTCGCGGTGGCGCTGGTCGTCTCGGCCGCCGTCGCGCAGTTGCGCGCGCGAGCCGCGCCGGCCCGCGCGCTGAACGGCGTGGCAGATGCCTGGTTCTCGCTCTGCCCGGCACTGGTGATCGTCGCCTTCGGCGCCCAGATTCCCGCATGGGAGCACCTGCCGGTGTATGCGCTCGCCTTCGGCGCCCAGGTCGGCGTCGACGCCTTCATCTACATCGCCCGCATCCACCTGTCGCTCGGCGTGCCGGTCCGCAAGCTGCTGTCCGAGCTGGGGCTCAGCGAACGCGTCGACCTGCTGCTGACGCCGCTCGGCCTGCTGGCCGCGATCGCCGCCTCGGACACGCCGGCAGGCGCGCTCCTGATCGTCGCCCTGTTCCCGCTGCTGATCGGCTTCGAGCGCGAGCGCGAGGGACGGATCGAGCGCAGCCTCGAGCTCAGCCGCGCCTACCGTGGCACCGCGCTGCTCCTGCGCGACCTGCTCGAGGACGACGACGAGTACACCGGCCACCACACCGAGGACGTCGTCCAGCTGTCCGTGCAGGTCGCCGAGAACATGGGCGTCGACGAGGACACGCTGCGCGCGACCGAGATGGGCGCGCTGCTGCACGACATCGGCAAGATCTCCGTGCCCGACGAGATCATCAACAAGCCCGGGAAGCTCAACGACGAGGAGTGGGCGATCATGCGCCAGCACACCGTCGAAGGCGAGCGGATGCTCCAGCAGGTCGGCGGGCTGCTTTCCAGCGTCGGCGTGGTCGTGCGCGCCTCGCACGAGCGCTGGGACGGCGGTGGCTACCCGGACGGCCTGGTGGGCGAGGCGATTCCCGTCCCTGCCCGGATCGTGTCGGCGTGCGACGCATTCAACGCGATGACGACCGATCGCTCGTACCGCAAGGCGCTGCCGCTCGAGGTCGCGATCGCGGAGCTGGAGAAGAACTCCGGTACGCAGTTCGCACCCGATGTGGTCACCGCGCTGGTCGCCGTGGTCACGGATGGGCTGGAGCCCGACTGGCAGCTGGCGATCGCGCCGGCGCCGGCGGCCACAGCCGCGCAGCCCGGGGCGGCGCCCGCGAACGCTTCGCACGGCGCGTAGCTCAGCTGTCGAACCCGAGGCCGAGCCGGTCGAGCAGCCGGAGCCACGGCCCGCGGCGGCCGCCGTTGGCGTCGGCGCGTACCAGCGCGCGCTGCGTGGCTCGGATGACCGCCCAGCGTGCCGGCTCGGGCGGAAACGGCAGCGGCCGGCTGCGGACCAGCTTCAACCGCGTGCGCTCGGTGTCGGTGCCGTCGAGCAGGTCGAGCGCGACGCGGGCGCCGAACCGGCTCGCTCCGACGCCCAGCCCGGTGTAGCCGACCGCGTACACGGCGCGGCCGCCGAGCGCGCGGCCGAACGTGACGCAGAAGCGGCTGCAGGTGTCGATCGGGCCGCCCCACGCGTGCGTGATCGCGACGCCCTCGAGCGCCGGGAAGGTCTGCAGCAGGTGCCGCTGCAGCAGCTCGAACGTCTCCGGGCGGCGGTTGAGCTGCGCGTCGTCGACCCGGTTGCCGAAGTGGTAGACGGCGTCGTAGCCGCCGAACAGGATCCGGCCGTCGGGCGTCAGGCGGTAGTAGTGGAACTGGTTCCCGCGGTCAGCGATCCCCTGCCCATGCGCCCAGCCGACCGCCCGGCGCTGCTCGGCGGTGAGCGGCTCGGTCACGAGCGCGTAGTCGTAGACGGGCGCAACGAGCCGCCTGATCGCGCGCGCGAGCGGCGGATAGGCGCCGGTGGCGAGGAGCACCCGCTGCGCGCGGACGCTGCCTGAGGGCGTGGTCAGCTCGGCGGCCGTCGCTCGCCGCACCGGGGTGCGCTCGTACAGCCGCACGCCGAGCCCGATCGCCGCCCGGCGCAACCCGAGGGCGAGCGCGCCCGGGTCCACCAGCGCAACTCCCGTGTGCTGCTGGACGGCGCCAAGGTAGGTCGGCGACGCCACTTCGGCGCGGACCGCGTCGCGGTCGAGCACCTCCGCCTCCCAGCCGTACCGGCGCAGCGCCGCCACCTCGTCGGCGAGCTCGGCCAGCTCGTGCGGCTGCGTGGCGACGGACAGCAGCCCCTGCTCCTCCCACGCGGCATCGATCGCGTGCCGCGCCAGGTCCGCCCTCATGCCCGCGATGTTCTCCCGCCCCAGCGCCTCGAGCGCGTCGAGCTCACGCGGGAAGTGCGCCGCGCCGTTGGCCAGCCCGTGGGTGAGCGAGGCGTCGAGGAAGCCGCCGTTGCGGCCGCTCGCGCCCCAGCCGGCCGCCTCGGCCTCCAGCAGCACGATTTCCCGCTCCGGCCGCTCGTGCTTGGCCTGCACGGCGGCCCACAAGCCGGTGAAGCCGCCGCCCACGATCGCGAGGTCGGCCTCGACGGCCTCCTCGAGCGGCGGCGCCTCGGCTGGACGTGGGCGGTCGAGCCAGAACGGCAGGGGAGAGGCGTCGCGCATTCGCTCGCAGCGTACGCTGCCGCCCGTGGCGACCGCCGCGAGCGACTTCGACATCTCCACCCTCGTGTTCGGCGTCCTGCTGATCGCGGGTGCGCTGCTGGCCGGGCTCGCCCACCGCAGCTTCCTGTCGATGACGGCGGTGTTCGTGGTCGCCGGGTTCGTGCTCGGAGACGGGATGCTCGGCGTGCTCGAGTTCGACGCCGACTCGGGCTTCGTCGAGCAGCTCGCAATCGTCGCGCTGATCGTGATCCTGTTCCGCGACGGGCTCGAGGTCGAGGGGGAAATGCTCCAGCGGGCCTGGCGGCTCCCGGCGCGCAAGCTCGTGCTGGCGATGCCGATCACCGCCGCGCTGGTCGCGTTCGCCGCACATGCGCTCACCGATCTCTCGTGGACGGAGTCGTTCCTGCTCGGTGCGCTGCTGGCCCCGACCGATCCGGTGCTGTCGTCGAGTGTCGTCACCAACCCACGCGTCCCGCGCCTCGTTCGACATAGTCTCAACCTCGAGTCGGGGTTGAACGATGGCCTGGCGTTGCCCGCTGTGCTGGCCTTCAGCGCGGCGTTGGCAACCAACCAGGGCGACTTCGTGTGGTACGAGTTCGTCCTCCAGGACGTTGTGCTGGGCTTCGGGTTCGGCGTGGTGATCGGATACCTGGCGTCATGGGCGTTACCGCGCGGGCGTGGGTCGCTGCGAGAGGGCATTCCGGCCCACCACAAGTCCCTCTACGTGATCGGGGTGGCATTCGCGACCTACGGGGCGACGGTGCTCGAGCCGGCCGGCAACGGCTTCATCGCCGTGTTCGTGTGCGCGATCACGCTGGGGATCCGGCGTCCCGACCTCGGACACGCCTTCGAGCGGCGGTCGGAGGACATCATCGAGATCGTGAAGCTGGGGATCTTCGTCGTCTTCGGCTCGCTGCTGACGTTCGACGGCCTGTTCGGGGACGGCTGGGCGGCCGTCGGGGTCGTCGCGTTCACGTTGCTGCTCGCGCGCCCGATCGCGATCTGGATCGCGCTCGTCGGCATCCGTCTGGATACCGCCACCAAGGGCTTCATGGCGTGGTTCGGACCGAAGGGAGTGGCGACGATGACGTTCTCGCTGCTCGTCCTCGGCCGCGGGCTCGAGGACGGAGAGCGGATCTTCAACCTCGCCGCGCTGGCGGTGTTCTGCTCGATCGTCCTGCACGGGCTCACCGATACGCCCGGCGCGGAATGGCTTGCCCGGCGCGCGGAGGAGGCGGAGGAGGCGGAGGCGGGGGCGGACTAGCTACTCGCCGCTGTGCGCCTGCGAGGCGTCGCGGCGATGGACCTTGGTCGCGAAGCGCGAGGGCTTCGTGCTCACGGTCGGGTTGTCGATGTTCCCGAGGCGGTCGATCAGCTTGATCCACTGGTCCGGCTTGAGGACGGCGTCGATCTGCTTGGCCGCCTGCCGGTTCTGGCCGTAGAGCGGGCGCCAGCCGACGTGGATGTGATCGTCATGGTCGCCCATGGCGAAGGTGTTGTCCGCGCCACCGAAGGTCATCAGGGAGATGATCTGGTGCGGCTTCATCGTGCCCTGGAGCTTCAGCAGCGCCCGGATCGTCACGTCGGTGATCGAGCCGGCGCCCTGCATGGCGGGCGTGATCACGATGCCGTTGACGGCGGCGATGTCCATCGCCGTGCCGGTCGAGTGCTCGGACACGTTGCCGGATGTCGTCAGGTTGCCGTGTCCGCACCGGAGCGAGGAGATCGTGGGCTTCAGGCCGGACGCGGCGAGGTACATCATCGTCGCCAGCACGCGCCGGTCGATCTGGCCGGAGCGGATGTCGGCGCGGCCGCAGCCGTAGATCTGGATCCGCGAATCGGCGAGCACCCGGGTCAGGAGCTGCTCCTTGCTGAGCAGGAGAAGCTGGCCGATCGACGGGTTCTCCGCGTCGGAACCGAAGAACGGGTTCTTGCCCTTGGCGCGGTAGATCGCGGTGGACTCGAGCAGCTTCCAGCCGTCGAGGATCGGCTTCGGGTCGATGCGCGGGGCGCCGGCGCCGGCCGGGCGGACCTCGAACAGCAGGTGCGCGCCGGTGGTCGCCGTCTTGGCGCCGAGGCGGCCGAGGATCGTGCCGCCGATGACGCGCGAGCCCTTCTTGAGCGCCTTCGGGTGGAAGTCGCGGGGGTTGAAGCCGAGCGGAGCGTCCTGGGTCGCCTCGTCGCCGGTCTCGGCGAGCTGGACGTCGCCGCCGGCGGAGCGGGCCGCGGGGCGCGCCGGGTGGGCGAACAGGCGCTCCTTGGTGGGCGCGGTGACGGTCTGGACGGGGGCGGCGGCAGGCGCGGGGGCGGCGGGCTTGGCGGCGACGCGCTTGCGTGCCGGCAGATCCGTGTTCGACGCGGCGCGGGCCGGCCGGGCGTCATGCTCCGGCTCGAGCTTGACGCCCTTGCCACGGCGCGTCGTGCGGTCCTTCGGCGCCGGGTAGGTGCGGGAGACCTCGCCGAGGTGGGCGTAGGTGTAGGTGTTGCCGTAGACGTCCTGGAGCATCACGAAGTTGCCCAGGCGCTTGGTCTTGCCGATTTTCACGACGCGGCCGTCGTTCACCGCGATCACGGGTGCCTTGGCGCGGGAGAAGATCTCGATGCCGCGGCGGGCGGCGTCGGGCTCCACGACCATCGCAGCGTTGCCCTGGCGCACCTTGTTGCCCTTCTTGGTGAGCTGGCCGGCGTACGTGGACTTGGCGTGGATCGGGAAGCGACCCTGGGTGAGGCCCGTCAGCGAGCCGACGAGGTCGGCCGGCAGGCCACCGATCACCTGAGCGCGCATCAGCACGGAGTCGACGTACCAATCGGCGTGGTTGTAGGCAAAAACGGCGCGGCGGATGTCCGTGTCGGCGCCTGCGGCGCGCAGATAGCGGGCGGCGGCGAAGATCGCGTCGACGGGGTTGAACGGGTCCTTGACGCCGTCGCCGTTGGCGTCCACGCCGTAGGCCTCCCACGTGGGGGGCATGAACTGCATCCAGCCCAGCGCGCCGGCGGACGAGATGTTCAGATTGCGGCCGTAGTCGGTCTCGATCTCGTTGATCGCGGCCAGGACCTCCCAGCGCACGCCGTACTGCATGCCGGCGGCCTGGTAGATCGGGAGCAGGAACGGCGGGATCCGGAACTTGTCGATGAAGAAGTTCGGAACGCCGACGCGAGCGGCGCCTGGAACGGCGAGCGAGTAGCCCGGGTTCGTCGGCGCGGGTGACCCGTCCGGGTTCGTCAGCGTAGGAGTCGGTGCGAGACCCGGATTGTGCTGTTCGTCACGAAGTGCCTCACACTCTCTAGCTGAGGTGGAGGGTGAGTTCTTGCCGGCCTGACCTTCGCAGCTGTTCACATTGCCGACGCCGGACTTGGAGTTGCGGCGGGGCTTGTGACCGGGCGTGGCAGTCGCCGTCGCGGTCGCCGTGGCATCAGGCGTGCCCGTGGGGGCGGGTGCGGCCTCTGTGGCGGACGGCGCGGGCGTCGTGGTCTCCGCGGGCGAGGCGACGGGCGTGGGCGTCGCGTCTTCGGCCGGGGTCGAGCTCGGCGCGGGGGAGGCAGTCTCCACCGGGGCGGTCGTGGCCGTGGGCGCGGGAGACGTGATCGGCTCTGGCGTTGCTTCCACCGTGGGCTCAGGCGTCGGCGCCTGGGCGGGCACGGCCGTGCCGAGCACCGCCGCGTACATGGCGGCAGCGGCGAGGCCGGCGACGAGAACGCGACGCATCATGAGATGGGCGCGCACATGCGCGGGCGGAGGAAGTGGATGGCAGCCGTCACAGGGAAGAAGGCGGAGAAGGTCCCGACAAACAGATGGTCGGCATCGAGGAGACTGGTCTTGAGGCCAGAACGTAGGGTCCCGGCCCCACTCCTAAGACATCAACCTAAGCCTGAGGGTCAGCTTAGGGCGCCTAGAAGGGGTCAGACCCCTGTTCGGGTGCCCTAACGGGGGTCAGACCCCTTTGCGGCATAGTTGGCGGTGTGGACCCCTTCACCCTCCGGCCCGGTACCCCCGCAGACGCTCCGTTACTCACCGAGACGGTGCGGCAGGGCTTCGACACGTATCGCGCGTTCGCGCCGCGTGGCTGGGACCCGCCGGAGGAGCCGATCGAGCACGCCGGGATCCTCGAGCGGCTGGCGTGGCCGGAGACGTGGTGCCTGCTCGCCCACGACGGCGACGCGCCGGCCGGGCACGTGGCGTTCCTCGGCGCCCGCGGGCGGACGGGGGAGCGCGCGCCGATCCCCGGCCTCGCCCATCTGTGGATGCTGTTCATCCGCGAGCCGTGGTGGGGCTCCGGCCTCGCGCCCCGGCTGCTCGCGCTTGCGATCGAGGAGGCTGCCGCCCGGGGCTACGAGGCGATGCGCCTTTACACGCCCGCGGGTCAGGCGCGCGCACGCGCGTTCTACGCGCGCGAGGGCTGGACGATCGCCGGCGAGCCGGCGTACGAGCCGATGCTCGGCCTCGAGCTGGTCGAGTTCCGCCGCACGCTGCCCTCCCAGGCCTGACATGCCACGATCACGGGCGGTTCCATGCCTCGCCTCAAAGACCGTGAGCCCCGGCAATTCGCCGACCGTGCCGCGCCGCTGATCGAGGAGGCGGCCGAACGGTCGCGTGTCTCGATGCGGACGCGGGTCGACCGGCTCCGGGTCTCGTGGCGATCGATCCTGCAGGCGGGTGTGGCGTCCGGCGTCGCGTGGGTGATCGCGACCGAGGTGCTCGGGCACGGCCAGCCCTTCTTCGCACCGGTGTCGGCGATCATCACGCTCGGGCTGACGATGTCGCAGCGCGGGCGGCGCGCCGTCGAGATCGCGCTCGGTGTCGCGCTCGGGATCGCCGTCGGCGACCTGCTCGTGCTCGGGATCGGCGTCGGGCCGGCGCAGCTCGCGCTCGTGGTGATGCTCGCGATGGCGATCGCGCTCTTCCTCGGCAGCGGGCAGCTGCTGGCGACGCAGGCGGCCGTCTCGGCGGCGCTCGTGGCCACCCTGCAGCCGCCGACCGCCAACGGCGTCACGTTCACGCGCTTCCTCGACGCGCTGGTCGGCGGATCGGTGGCGCTGATCGTGAGCGGCCTCGTGCTCCCCGCCAATCCTGTGGCGATGGTCCGCCGCGCCGCCCGGCCGCTGCTCGAGGAGCTGGCGTACACGCTCGACGACATCGCGGCCGCGATCGTCGAGCGCGACCGTGAGCTGGCCGACCGTGCGCTGTTGCGCGCACGCGGGATCGACGAGCTGAGCGACCTCTTCGCCGAGGCGGTCAGCGTCAGTCGCGAGACCACGCGCTACTCACCGTCGCGGCGGCGGCACCGCGGCCGCGTCGAGGACTACGCCGACGCCGCCGGCCGGATCGACCTCGCGGTGCGCAATGTGCGCGTGCTCGCGCGCGGCATGATCCGCGCCGTCCGGCTCAACGAGAACGTCCCGCCGGAGACCGCCGACGCGGTCCGCCATCTCAGCCGTGCCGTGCGCGGGTTCGCCGACGCGCTCGAGAACCCGGACCGCGTCGCCGACGTCCGTGCGGCCGCGCTTGAGGCCGCCGCCACCGCTTCACAGGTGCTCGAGAACACGGGCAACCTGTCGGTGAGCGTGATCGTCGGCCAGGTGCGCTCGACGGCCACGGACCTGCTCGCCGCCACCGGCATGAGCGCGGACGAGGCCGCCGCGGCGGTTCAGGAGGCTGTGCACGAGGCGGCTTCGACGGAGGTCTGAGGTCTAAGGCGCCGTCAGGCCTGGCACACCGGGCACCAGTACGTCGTCCGCCCGCCCACCGTCGCGCGCTCCAGAGCCGCTCCGCACCGCGGGCAGCGTCCGCCGCGCACGCGGTGCGGGTTCAGCCGGCCGGTGTGCGCGCCGCCGTTTGCGATCGCATCACGGAGCGCGGCGCGCATCGAGCGTCGCAACCCGTCGAGCTCCTCCACCGACAGCTCGTTGGCGCTCCGCCGCGGGTTGAGGCGGGCGCGCCACAGGATCTCGTCCGCGAGCAGGTTCCCGACACCCGCGATCACGCCCTGATCGAGCAGCCGCGCCTTCACCGGCGCGCCGCTGCGTCCGAAGCGCAGCCGGAACGCGTCGCGGCCCACCTCCGCGGCGTCCGGACCGACGTGCGAGAAGTCCGGCTCGAGCGTCGCGCGGCCGAGCCGCCGCGAGTCGCGCAGCGCCATCCGGCCGCCGTCCGCGAACTCGAGCGCGAAGCGGTCCCAGTTCCGTGGCGCGGGGGGCTCGTCGACCACGATCCGGCCCGCCATGCCGAGGTGCAGCCCGATGTCCGGCCCGCCGTCGGTCTCGACCCAGAGGAACTTCCCGCGCCGGTGGGTCGCGGTCAGCCGCCGGCCGACCAGCGCCGCCGCCATCTCGCCCGGCGCGTGCGGCCGGCAGACGTAGGTGTCGCGGTCGTCGACCGCGACGATCTCGCGGCCGAGCACGCGGTCGAGCTGCTGCCGCGCCCGCTCGGCCTCCGGAAGCTCGGGCATTCAGTCCGTGGCGATCTTCAGGCCGAACGCGATCATCGCGCCGCCGGATACGTACTCGAGCACGCGGCGCGAACGCAGCACGAGCGCCCGCGCGTAGGCCACCACAGACGCGAGCAGGAAGTACCACGCGCAGCTCAGCGCGATCTGCACGCCGGCGAGCAGCAGCGTCGTAAGCAGCACGGAGGCACCGGCCGGGACGAACTGCGGCAGCAGCGCGACGTAGAACAGCGCGACCTTCGGATTCGCCAGCGCTGTCACCAGGCCCGCGCGGAACGCCGAGCGCTCGCGCCGCGGCCCTGCATCCGCTTCGTTCTGCCGGCGCGCGTTCCGGATCGCCTGGACGCCGAGCGCCACGAGCACCACGCCGCTGACGATCTTCAGCACGGCGAAGGCGGCCGCCGAGGCGACCACGAGCGCCGACACCCCGAGCATCGACGCGACCGCCCATAGCGCCAGGCCGAAGGCGTTACCGCTCATCGTCAGCACCGCCCGCCGGCGTCCACCGCGCGCGGCCGACTGGATCACCATCGCGGTCGCCGGACCGGGGGAGAGCGCGAGAAACGCCGCGACCGGCAGGAACAGCACCACCGCGTGGAGCACGCGGCAGCCCCTAACCTGCCGCGATTGCCTGGTCCACCGCGTCGGGTGCGAGGACGGCTTCGATGACCATGACGGCGGCGCCGATGACGCCGGCGCGGTCGTCGAGGGTGGAGCGGGCGATCCGGATTGAGCGGGTGGCGAGGGCGGTGGAGCGGCGGTAGACGACTTCTCTGACGCCGGCGAGGAGGTGTTCGTCGGCGTGGGCGATGTCGCCGCCGATGACGATGACGGCGGGGTTGAAGAAGTTCACGGCGGAGGCGAGGACGCCGCCGAGTTCGCGGCCGGCTTGGCGGACGAGGCGCATGGCTTCGGGGCGGCCGTCTCTGACGTGGCGGACGACGTCGCGGCTGTTTTCGGCGGTGATGCCGAGTTCGGTGAGTTTGGTGGCCATGGCGCCGCCGCCGGCGATCGCTTCGAGGCAGCCGAGGTTGCCGCAGCGGCAGATGACGTCGTCGTGGTCGGGGACGTGGATGTGGCCGATGTCGCCGGCGGCGCCTTGGGCGCCGCGGTGGATGCGTCCGTCGGTGATGACGCCGCAGCCGATGCCGGTGCCGACTTTGACGAACAGGAGGTGGGCGGTGTCGCGCCAGCGTGACCAGTACTCGCCGAGCGCCATGATGTTCACGTCATTGTCGACGAGCACCGTCGCGCCGTAGCGCTCCCGCAGCCGCGTCGCGACGCCATAGCCGTCCCAGCCGGGCATGATCGGCGGCGCCACCGGCGTGCCGGTCGCGAACTCGACCGGGCCGGGGATGCCGACGCCGATGCCGCGCACGTCGGCGGCCGAGTGGCCGCTCTCCACGAGCAGCGCGTCGAACGTCTCCTCGAGCCAGCCCAGGACCGTGTCCGGCCCGTCGGCGATCGGGATGTCCGTCCGCGTTTGCACGAGCACGTCGCCGGCGAGGTCGGTGACCGCCACGCGCGAGTGCGTCGCACCGAGATCGGCCGCCAGCACCACGCCCGCGTTGCGGTTGAAGGCGAAGGTCTTCGGCGGGCGGCCGCCGGTAGATGCGCTGGCTCCCGCCGGAACGACGAGCCGCTGCGCGAGGAGCGCGTCCATCCGCTGGGCGACGGTCGAGCGGGCCAGTCCCGTCAGGGCGACGAGCTCGGCGCGGGTGCTCGCGCGGCCGTCTCGAATCAGCCGGAGCATCGCCCCGGCGCCGGTCCCGGAGGACATGCCGTTTCCTCCGACCAACGGGACTTCCACCCTTTGGGCGCTGTCGAACCGCCGTGTAGCGGCCGCATCCTCGGTGTTAACCATGTCCGCCATGGAGCATCAGCATGCCACACGCCCGCCGGTTGCGTCTGCATTCGCTCCAAGATTGCAGGAATCTGCCGCCCGACTTTGCCGCTTTTGCTTGACCCTCGACAAAAGTGCGGGTAGCGTGCGAGCACATGGAGAGAGGGTTGCCGGAGGTGGCCGTTGAGGAGCGGACCACCTCGAACGACGGAGGGTTGCGGAGGCGAGCGGACGAGCTCGCTGACCGCTATGAGGGGCTGGCGGCGGAGGCCGAGACGGCCGCCGTGCGCTGGCGCTGGGCCACGCCGACGTCGGGGCACGGCGACGTGGAGCCGCTCCGCCTGGAGCGGATGGGGTGCTCTCCGGGGCGCTGGCTGCATCGGCCGCCGCCGCCCTGGGACGAGCACGAGGCGATCGGGTTCGACGCCATCGGCCGGGTGGTGTGCGTCCGCGAGTACGACGCCACCGGCGAGGTGTGGCTCGAGCGGTTCGCCTCGTGGGGACGCGATCAGGTGGAGGTCGCCTGCTTCCGCGCCCCGCTGGAGTGCGGCGACGGCGAGCTCGAGGCCGAGCTGCAGTCCGTGACCCGGGTACGGCTGGCCGGCGGTACGCCCGTCGAGAGCGAGCGCTACATGCCGCCCACCGGGTCGTGCACCCGCGAGCGCTACCGGCACGAGGGTGGCCGGCTGGCGCGGGTGGAGGAGGACTCCTGCGACGACGGTGGTGGGCTCGCCACCGTGGTCAAGGAGGTCGTGTACGGCGACGACGGGCGCGTCGCGGGGATCGACGCGCTCGGTCCGGACGGGCGGCAGGCCGTCTGGCGCCGCGGCGGACAACCGCATGCTGCACGGAGGGAGGCTCGGCCCTCCGTCGCCGGCCGGTTGCGTCGCCAGGTGTGCGTCTGAGTACATGAACGGGACAGTCCCCCCCGCGGCGCGGCGCGTCACGGGGGACTGTGCCCGCTCGGTGCGACGCGCCGGTTTTCGGCTAAAGGTCTAGGCCTTTTGGCCGATCCTTGCGGGCACGAGGGCCTAGGGCAAACCCGCCGGATTCCTCCATAGAGAACGGAATCTCTGGTGTCCACGCTCCTCCGTCGCAGCACCTATTTGGTCCTCACGCTCGCCGCCGCGCTCTGCGTCGCCGCGCCGGCGGCGCAGGCCGCCGACCAGGCGTTCGCCAACCGCTTCGCGAAGACGGTGCGCGGCAACATCTCGTCCGTTGGCAACATGCTGTTGACGTGTCCCGCGGGCGTCCCTGCGTGCGTTGACGCGCTGAACCGCGTCGGGACGGGCGGCGCGCTCAACAACAACAACTACGTGATGCAGAACGTGGACATCGACGCCGTCCCGGGAACGTTCAACTCGTCGAGCGCGACGGTGTCCCTTCCCGCCAACTCGGTGGTCGAGTGGGCCGGGCTGTACTGGAGCGCGGACACGAGCGCCGGTGCGGGCGGCGGCGCCGCTGCCCCGAACGCCGCCCTGAAGGACACCGTGAGCTTCGCGGTCGATGGCGGCGCGTACCAGACGCTCTCCGCAGCGCCCGCCGACGTCCTCACGTCGACCCCGCAGCCGTCACGCTACCGAGCGTTCCGCGACGTCACCGCCCTGTTGCCGACCGCCGGCGCCGGCACCTACACCGTCGCCAACGTCCAGGCCGGAACCGGTATGGACCGTTTCGCCGGCTGGGCGCTGATCGTCGCCTACCGCGACGCCGCTCAGGACCTCCGCCGGCTGAACGTCTACGACGGGCTCGGCACCGTCGACAGCTCGCACACGTTCAACACCACGATCGCGCCTTTCCAGACGCCGGCGACGGGCCCGGTCGACACGACTGTCGGGCTGCTCGCGTTCGAGGGCGACGCCGGCATCGCGAGCGAGACCGCGACGTTCAACGGCGTGGCGTTCGCGAACGGGCTCAACCCGGCGGACAACACGATGAACTCGACCATGTCGGCCAACGGAATCCTTCAGACGGCAAAGACGCCGAACCATGCGAACCAGCTCGGCAGCGACCTCGATTCGATCTTCAGCACGGGGTTCCTGGCGAACAGCCAGAGCTCGGCGGTGCTCGCGTTCTCGTCGACATCGGAGTACTTCATGCCGTCGGCGCTCTACATCGTGTCCGACGAGGGTCCGCCGAACAACACGAGCGCCCCGACGATCACCGGCGTGCCGCGCGACGGCTCCACCCTGACGGCGAATCCCGGCGGCTGGGCCGGCACGCCGGCGCTCGTCTACCACTACCAGTGGCAGGCCTGCGACGCCACCGGCTTGGTCTGCACCGACATCCCGGGCGCGACGAACGACACCTACGACCTGACCGGCCCCGACGTCGGTTCGAGGATCCGCGTCGTCGTGATCGTGTCGAACGACGCCGGCTCGTCACCCCCCGCGACGTCGGGTGCGACCGCCGTCGTCGCCGCCACGCCGCCGCTCAACGTGTCGCCCCCGTCGTTCTCGACCACCGACGGCGAGACGCTGACCGCCGATCCGGGCGTGTGGGAGGGAACCGGCCCGTTCATCTTCGACTTCCAGTGGCAGCGTTGCGACGCCGACGGCAGCAACTGCGTCGACATCGTCGGGGCGACCGAAAGCAGCTACACGCGGACCGCCGACGACGACGGCCACTCGCTGCGCATCGCGGTCACAGCCAGCAACGCCGCCGGCAGGGGCGCGCAGAGCTCCGCGTCCGCGGCGTCGCCGGCCTGCCAGCAGCTGACCGGCAACGCCGTCTACAAGCGCGTGCGGGTCGCCGGCATCGGCACCGTGCGTGTCCGGGCGTACACCGCCGGCCCCGTCCTCGGCAGCTCGCCCGTGCAGGTGACGACGCGGATTGCCGGTGGCCGCGTGAAGGCTGTCAGCTACCGCCTCGACGGCCGGCCGCTGGCAGGTGGCCGCGGGGCGCGCCACATCGCGGGGATCACGGCGGCGCAGCTCGGGCGCGTGGGAAGCCACACGCTGGCGACTCGCCTGGTTCCGCGGCGCGGACATGCAAAGACGGTGGTGATCAGCCTCAAGACCGTGGCGTGCGGGACAGTCTTCAGCGCCCAGCGCTGGCGGACCACGGCGGGCACGGGACTGCGCCTGCGGGTCGACGCGCGCACGGCGCTGCGACGGATCGCGTTCGCCGTCCCCGCCGCGTTGCTCCCGAGCAAGTCGGCGCACCGCCGGGTCGTCGGGTTCATCCGCATCTACACGGCGGGCCAGAGCACGCACCAGCGCTTTGCCCTCGTGCTGCCGCGCCGCGGCTCCAAGCTGGTCGCGATCGGCGGCCCCGGCCGGCCGGTCGTGCGCTTCGTTCGCGGCGGCGTGGCGGTCAGCCGTCTGGCGGCCGCGGCTTCCGTCGCCGAGCTCACCCTCTACCGGGTCACGTCAGTCGACGGTGCCACGACCGGCAGGACCCCGCGCCTGCGGGCCACGATCGCCCGCGCGGGCGCCGCCGGCCAGACCCTCAGCCAGCGTCCGCGGGCTCCCCGCTGACCTCGTAGCCGGCCGCGCGGCCCGCCTCGGCGAGCCGCTCGGCCATCTTGCGGTTCGCCTCGTCGATCATCTCGCCGTCGAACATCGCGGCCCCGCGGCCCTCGTCCTGGGCCTGTCGGTAGGCCGCCAGCAACGCCTCCGCGCGCTCCCATTCCTCGCGCGCGGGCGTGAAGACCTCGTTCACGATCGCGATCTGGCGCGGGTGGATCGTCCACTTGCCGTCGATCCCGAGCGCGCGCGCGAGGCGCGCGCGGGCGCGCAGCCCGTCGTCGTCGTCGAACGCCGCGTACGGCCCGTCGATCGCCTGGATGCCGGCGGCGCGGGCGGCCACGACGAGGCGGGAGAACACGTAGTTGAGGTGGTCGCCGGGGTAGTGGTCGGGCGCGCCGCCGATCGTGGTGATCGGGATGCCGACCGCGGCGCTGTAGTCGCCCGGCCCGAAGATCAGGCTCTCCATCCGTGCCGACGCGGCGGCGATCGCCTCGCACGCGATCAGCCCGGTGGCGTCCTCGATCTGCGCCTCGATGCCGATCCGGCCGACCGGCAGGTCGCGCGCGAGCTCGATGCCCGTCAGAAGCTTGTCGGTCATCTCGACGTCGCCGGGCGTGCGCACCTTCGGCAGCATCACCGCATCGAGCCGGTCGCCGGCCTGCTCGACCACGTCGATCAGATCGCGGTGGTAGTGCGGCGTGCCGGTGCCGTTGACGCGCACGACGACGGTCGTATCGCCGAAGTCGTGCTCGCGCAGCGCCGCGATCACGAGCTCGCGGGCGCGCTCCTTCTCGCTCTCGGCCACGGCGTCCTCGAGGTCGAGGAACACCTCGTCGGCCTCCAGCCCGGGCGCCTTCGCCAGAAAGCGCTCGCTGGAGCCGGGCACGGCATGACATGAGCGGCGGGAGCGGGGCATCGGGGGCCGCACCCTATCTGCGCCGCTACCCTCATCGCTCCGGTGCGCTCTGTGTTCTTGGCCACACTGCTGTTGCTGATCGCTGCCCCGGCAGCGAGCGCTGCCGCGACCGTCAGCGCGAAGATCTCGCCCGTGGAGGCGGAGTTCGGCGAGCCGACCAAGGTCACGGGCACGGTCCTCGAGGACGGCGTGCCGGCCGCCGGCCGGGCCGTGCAGCTCGAGGGCAAGGGCTACCCGTTCAGCGGCGCCGCTGAGGTGCTCGCGACAACGACGACGGCGGACGACGGCACGTTCGTGTTCGGCGAGAAGCTCGACGGCAACACGGTGCTCCAGGTGACCACGCCCGGCGCCGTGTCGCCGCGCAAGCGCGTCTACGTGTTCCCGGCGTTCAAACTCTCGTTCCGCGTTCACGGCGCGCGTGCAATCAAGCTCACGCAGCGCTTCACCGTCCCGCGCGGGGTCAAGCTGAAGCAGCCGACACTGTTCTACGTCGGCCCGCGTGGCAAGGACCGGGCGCCGCGCGCCGGCAGCGGGGAGCTCAAGCGCACGCGGCCGGGGCGCTATCGCTCGACCGCGATCGTGAAGCTCCGCCCCGAGTGGCACGGCCGCTTCCGCTACGCCAGTTGCTTCCGCTACACCGTCGGCAGCGGAATGGGCAACCCCCGCGCGCGCTGCCCGAAGAAAATCCGATTGTGATTTCGCCGATCCCGTCAGAGCCTTCGGCCGGACGGGACTGCGACGTTACGTGAGGCCGTAGGCCTCCGCCAGCTCCGGATCCTTCCGGGCCAGCATCTCCGCGAGGTCGACCATCACGCGGCACTGCTTCCAGGTCGCGTCGTCCTGCATCTTGCCGTCGATCATGTGCACCCCGCGGCCGTCCGGGATCGCCTCGATCACCTTCTTGGCGAACGCCACCTCGTCCGGGTCGGGGGAGAAGACCTTGCGCGCGATGTCGATCTGCGCCGGGTGCAGCGACCACGTGCCGACGCAGCCCATCAGATACGCCGCGCGGAACTGGGTCTCGGCGCCCTCGACGTCGCGGATGTCGCCGAACGGCCCATAGAACGGCAGGATCCCGGCGCTCACGCAGGCGTCGACCATGCGGCCGATCGTGTAGTGCCAGAGGTCCTGCTGGGCGCTGTCGCGCGGCGCGTCGCCGTCCGGATCCGACAGCACCCGGTAGCCCGGATGGCCGCCGCCCACGCGCGTGGTCTTCATCCGCCGCGACGCCGCGAGATCCGCCGGCCCGAGGCTCATGCCCTGCATCCGCGGCGACGCGGTGGCGATCGCCTCGACGTTGGTCACGCCCTGCGCGGTCTCGAGGATCGCGTGCACGAGCAGCGGCCGCTCGAGCCCGGCGCGCGCTTCGAGCTGCGCCAGCAGCCGGTCGACGTAGTGGATGTCCCACGGCCCCTCGACCTTCGGGAGCATCACGACCTCGAGCCGGTCGCCGATCTCGCCGACGAGCTGCGTGAGGTCGTCCAGCACCCACGGCGACTCGAGCGAGTTGACGCGCGCCCATAGGGCGGTCTGGCCGAGGTCGATCTCGCGCCCGACGCGAATCAGCCCCTCGCGGGCCGCCTCCTTGCGGTCGGCGGGAATCGCGTCCTCGAGGTTGCCGAGCAGGATGTCGGTCTTGGTCGCGATGTCGGCGGCCTTGGCGACCATCTTCTCGTTCGAGAAGTCGAGGAAGTGGATCATCCGCGACGGCTTGACGGGGATCTCACGGAGCGGTTCGGGCGCTCCGAGGGCGAGTGGCTCAAAGAACGAACGGGGGGTACGCATGAGCGCCGGATCGTAGAGTCCCCGTGCCATGAGTACCCCCACTGAGAACACCGTCGACACCGATCAGCGCTCCCGCGAGGCCTCGGGCGCGCATCCCTACGGCCGCTACTTCGAGGAGTTCGAGGTCGGCGCCGTGTACAAGCACTGGCCCGCTAAGACGGTGACCGAGGCGGACGACCACCTGTTCTGCCTGATCACCATGAACCACCATCCGCTGCACATCAACGACGTCTACGCGGCCGGGTCACAGCAGGGCCGCAACGTCGTGGTCGGGCCGTACGTCTACTCGCTCGCGCTCGGCATGAGCGTGTCGGACATCTCCGGCAAGGCGATCGCCAACCTCGCGACCGAGGCGCTCAGCCATCCGGCGCCGGTGTTCCACGGCGACACGCTGTTCGCGGAGACCGAGGTCCTCGAGGTGCGCGAGTCGCGTTCGAAGCCCGACCGCGGGACCGTGAAGGTCCACACGCGCGTCCTCAACCAGGACGGCGTGCTGGTGGCCGAGTTCAAGCGGCTCGTGCTGGTTCCGAAGCGCGACGCGGGCTAGCGCGCGCGAGCGGCGTGGCGGGACCGCCCGGGGCGGGCGGAGGTGAGCCGGCGCCGCGACGCGGCGACCATCCGGCCCGCGGGGCGGCGGGCGGCGAGGCCGGCGAGGACGACGGCAGCGAGGACGAGCTCGAGGATGAGCGGCGTCGCGCTCGGGCCGGCGGCTGCGGACGAGGCGGCTGCGGCGGGAGCGGCGAAGATCAGGACGGCGGCGGTGGTGGCGGCTGCAACGCGACGAAGAAGCATTGGCCGAGACTGGCAAGCACGCCTTGACGAATCCTTGGCGCGACCTTGGCGTCAGCGTGGCGGCGGCTCGGCGGTCTGCGCCGAGTCCGGGATCGCGACCGCTGTCGGCTCGCCTGCCCGGCGCCACAGGAACCGCTGTGCGTACCACGGGCCACCGGGTCCGATCCGCTCCCAGCCGGCCGCCTCGAGCGCGCCGATCAGCAGGCGGACGGACGCGACGAGCTCGGGCGTCGGCGGCTCGGGGTCGCTCATCAGCGTCCACCGCACCGAGGGCGACTCGCCGATCTGGCGCCGCTTGCCGCCGCCGGGGGGCTCGGTCATCGCGCGGAAGTTGGACTTCCGGTAGCCGGCCTTCCAGTCGATCTCGCACGTCCACAGCGCGGTCGCCTCCTCGGGCCACGGGACGAGGCGGGCGAACCGGCGGGCGGGCGTGACATTCGGCGTGGCCGCCGGTGCACTCGCGCGGTTCGCCGGGGTCGGAGCGGCCGGACGGGCCGGAGCGGCCCCACGGGTCGGGGCGGCCGGACGGGCCGGACGGGCGGGAGCGCGCGGACGGCTCGGGCGGCTCGGGCGCGGCGGCCGGAGCGCCTCAGGCGCCTGCTCGAGCGGCGGCACGACACGCTTGTGCAGGGCCGGGTCGACATCCTGGGGCCGCGGCACCTCCGGCGCCTTCTCCAGCGGCGGGTGCGCGTCGGGGAACGGCCGCGGCTCGCGCCCAAACAGGTCGAACGGGTCGGGCGCCCGGGCGGGCTGTGGCGGCTCCGGCGGCGGCGCCTGAGCCTTTGGCGGCACGACGACGCGCGGCTTCGCCCGCCGCGGCGCTGGCGGCGGCGGCGCGGGTGCGGCCGGCGCGACCGGCGGAGCGACCACCACGGGCGCGGGGGGCGCAGCCGGCTTCGGCGGCGGCGGCGCGGGGCGGGCGGGCGGTGCGTGGGCGGCGGCGGCGCGTCGCGCGGCACGTGACGGCCGCGTCGCGACGGTCCGGCGCCGACGCCGGTGGACCTGGCCGGCCCCGAGACCGACCGCGAAGGCGAGCACTATCCCTCCGGCTAGGGCGGGCACCGGCAGACCGTCGCTCGCCGCGGCCGGCGGGCTGGCGACGATCGTGCGCTCCGTGTCAGCCGGGGCCACCCGGTTCAGGCGTGCCTGTTCCGCCAGCGCAGGCGACGTATACGCCAGCACATGCGCACCGGTGGCCATCACGGCCAATACCGACATCACAGCAACCAAGTGAATCCAACTTATACGCAGGCCAATGATGGTGTCTCAAGCATCCCCTGGTCCACCTAGACGTTGATCCAGTTCCAGCCCTTTCGTTGCGGAGCCTGCCGAATCCTGGCTCGGCGTCGTGTGGCAGAGTGGCGGGATCCCCTCGTCGATCCTTCGTGAAGAGGTTGAACTGAACCGTGACCATCGAGACCGCCGCCCTGACGTCCAACCAGAAGCTGCTGCACTGGGTCGAGGAGGTGGCACAACTCACGCAGCCGGACGCCATCCACTGGTGTGACGGCTCCGCGGACGAGTACGACCGGCTGGCACAGGCCCTGATCGACGCAGGGACGTTCGAGCGCCTGTCCGACGCCAAGCGACCGAACTCATACCTGGCGCTTTCGGACCCGAACGACGTGGCCCGGGTGGAGGACCGCACGTTCATCTGCGCGCAGACCGAGGACGACGCCGGGCCGACCAACAACTGGCGCGATCCGGCCGAGATGCGCGAGCTGCTGACCGAGAAGTTCCGCGGCTCGATGCGCGGCCACACGATGTACGTCGTGCCGTTCAGCATGGGCCCGCTCGGGTCCCCGATCGCCGAGATCGGCGTGCAGCTGACGGACTCCGCGTACGTCGCGGTCTCGATGCGGATCATGACCCGGATGGGCAAGGGCGCGCTCGACGTGCTCGGCGCGGACGGCGATTTCGTGCCCTGCCTGCATACGGTCGGTGCGCCCAACGACACGTCCCCGTGGCCGTGCAACCCGGACAAGTACATCGTGCACTTCCCCGAGACGCGCGAGATCTGGTCCTACGGCTCCGGCTACGGCGGGAACGCGCTGCTGGGCAAGAAGTGCCTCGCGCTCCGGATCGCCTCGGTGATGGCGCGCGACGAGGGCTGGCTTGCCGAGCACATGCTGATCATCAAGGTCACCTCGCCCGAGGGTGACTCCAAGTACATGGGCGCCGCCTTCCCGAGCGCGTCGGGCAAGACCAACCTGGCGATGCTCGTGCCGTCGCTGTCCGGATGGACGGTGGAGACGGTCGGCGACGACATCGCGTGGATGAAGTTCGGCAGCGACGGGCGGCTGTACGCGGTCAATCCTGAGGCCGGCTTCTTCGGCGTGGCGCCCGGCACCGGGCAGAGGACCAACCCGAACGCGATGGCCACGATCGAGCGCAACACGATCTTCACCAACACCGCCAAGACCGATGACGGCGACGTCTGGTGGGAGGGCATGACGCCCGAGCCTCCGGCCCACGCGATCGATTGGAAGCGCAACGACTGGACGCCGGAGTCGGAGACAC
The DNA here is from genome assembly GCA_963792385.1 of uncultured Solirubrobacteraceae bacterium. Taxonomy (GTDB): domain Bacteria; phylum Actinomycetota; class Thermoleophilia; order Solirubrobacterales; family Solirubrobacteraceae; genus DASSUW01. The sequence continues at coordinate 1,048,936 of CAWBVZ010000012.1, forward strand.
CATCTGCGCATCCGAACTCGCGGTTCACGACCCCGGCGGCGCAGTGCCCGTCGATCGCCCCGGAGTGGGAGGACCCTGCCGGCGTGCCGATCGACGCGTTCCTGTTCGGCGGCCGACGCGCGACGGCGGTCCCGCTCGTGCGCGAGGCGTTCGACTGGGAGCACGGTGTCTTCCTCGGCGCCACGATGAGCGCGGAGACGACCGCGGCCGCGGCCGGCGAGGTCGGCGCGCTGCGCTTCGACCCGATGGCGATGCTGCCGTTCTGCGGCTACAACATGGCCGACTACTTCGGGCACTGGCTCAAGCTCGGCCGCCGCGACGGCGCCAAGCTCCCCGGCGTCTTCTACGTCAACTGGTTCCGCAAGAACGCCGATGGCAAGTACCTGTGGCCCGGCTTCGGCGACAACGCGCGCGTCCTGGCATGGATCTTCCGCCGCCTCGACGGCGACGCCGACGCGACGGAGACCGCGATCGGCAACGTGCCGCGCCCGGAGGACCTCCCGACCGACGGGCTCGACATCGCCCCTGAGGCGCTCGCGGAGCTGCTGACCGTGGACCCGGAGCTGCTGCGCGACGAGGTCGAGCAGGTGCGCGGGCACCTGGAGAAGTTCGGCGACCGCCTGCCGCCGGAGCTGCGCTCGCAGTTCGACGCGCTCGAGCGCAAGCTGACGTAGTCCCGCGCCCGGCGTAGGATCCCCCTAGTGAGCCTCGCGGAGGAGACTGAGGCCGGCGCGTCGCCGGCGAGCAGGCTGCTGGAGCTGATCGACGAGAAGGTGCCCGCCGAGCGTGCGGGCGCGGTCCGGGCGTTCGCCAGCGCGTATCTGCGGCGGCTGTCCGGCGACGCGTCCGAGGGCCACTCGGCCGAGGACCTGCTGGCCGAGGTCGTCGGCGCCTTCGAGTTCGCGTCGGCGCGCGGGGAGGAGCCCGTCGCCGTACGGGTGTTCAACCCGACCCGTGGCGAGCACGGCTACGAGCCGCTCGGGTCGGTGGTGGAGACCAACACCGACGACTGGCCGTTCCTGGTCGACTCGGTCTCCGGCGAGCTGCAGGGCCGTGGGCTCGGCGTGGCGCGGCTGCTGCATCCCGTTGTCGGCGTGGCGCGCGACGGCGACGGCCGGATCGCCGATGTCGGGCGCGCGCGCGAGGCGCCGCACCGCGAATCGGTCATGCACTTCGACCTCGTGCGCCGGCTCGACGACCACGAGGCGGCCGATGTGGAGAAGGCGGTCCGTGCGGCGCTGGTGGCGGTGCGCGGGGTCGTCTCCGACTTCAAGGCGATGACCGAGCGCGTCGACGACATGATCACCGTCGCGCGCGCCGGCACGGCCCGTTACCCGCGCGACGAGGTGCACGAGGTCGCCGACTTCCTCGAGTGGCTGCTGCGCGGCAACTTCGTCCTGCTGGGCGCGCGCGAGTACGACTTCTCCGACGGCTCGATCCGGATCGTCGACGGCTCCGGCCTGGGGATCCTGCGCGACGAGGACCGGTCGGCGTACTGCGAGCCGGTGGCGCTGGCCGATCTACCGCCGGCGGTGCGCGAGCGCGCCACCAACGGCGACCTGCTGCTCGTCACCAAGACGAACGCGATCTCGCCGGTGCACCGGCACGAGCGGATGGACTACGTCGGCGTGCGGCTCGTCTCGCGCAGCGGTGAGATCGTCGGCGAGTCGCGCCTGCTCGGCCTGTTCACCTCGAAGGCGTTCGCCGAGCGTGCGTCCGAGACGCCGCTGCTGCACCGCAAGCTGCGCCAGGCGCTCGACGCCGAGGATCTGATCGAGGGCTCGCACGACTACAAGGCGGCGGTCGCGCTGTTCGACTCGTTCCCGAAGGAAGAGCTGTTCGCCGCCCCGGTCGACGACCTGCGGCGCGCCGTGGTTGCGCTGACCGGCCTCGAGGGCTCGGACCGAGTCCGGCTGCTCGGCCGCCGCGACGCGGACGGGCGCAGCGCGTCGCTCATCCTCGCGCTCCCGCGCTCGCGCTACAGCCCGTCGCTGGTGGCGCGCGTGAGCGGGCTGCTGCGCCGCCGCTTCGAGACCGACGGGGTCGAGGCGCACCACGTGCTCGACGAGGGTCAGCGCGTGCGGCTGCACTTCCTCGTGCACACCGCCGGCGGGCTGCCCGAGATCGCGCTGCGCGACCTCGAGGCCGACGTGATCGCGCTCGCCCGCACGTGGGACGACGAACTCGCCGACATCCTCGACGAACGCCACGGCGCACGCCCGGGGCGCACGCTGGCAGCGGCGTGGTCGCCGCTGTTCCCGGAGCACTACAAGGGCTACACCAAGCCGGAGCTGGCGGCGGTCGACGTCGCATGCTTCGCGCGGCTCGACGCCGGCGAGTCGTTCGTGGTCAGCCTGCACCCGATCGGCAAGGACCGGCCGACGCGCGTGGCGCTGTACAAGCGCGCCGCCAAGATCGAGCTGTCGCGCGTGATGCCGATGCTCGAGGACCTCGGCCTGCGCGTGATCGAGGAGATCTCGACCCGGCTGCTCGGGGACGAAGAGACGTGGGTGCAGGAGTTCCGGGTGCTCGGGCCGGGCGAGCAGGCGCTCGACCTCGACGCCGTGGGTGATCGCGTCGCCGAGGCGATCGCCGCCGTCTATCGCGGCGCCGACGAGTCCGACCCGCTCAACCGGCTCGTGATCACGGCCGGGCTCGACCGCACGCAGGTGGCGATCCTGCGCGCCTACCGCAAGTACCGCCAGCGGATCGGCTCGCGCTTCACCGAGGGCTACCAGAACGACGTGCTGGCCGCGAACTCGCCGATCACGGCCAAGCTCGTGCGCTACTTCCAGCTGCGCTTCGATCCCGACATCGAGCCCGACGAGGCGGCCGAGCGCGCACTGAAGGACGAGATCCTGGCCGACCTCGAAGAGGTCACCTCGATCGACCACGACCGGATCCTGCGTAACCAGCTCGGCGCGATCGACGCCACGCTGCGCACGAACGCGTACAAGCCCGACCGCGGGGCAACCGCCTTCAAGCTGCGCTCGAAGGACGTGCCGGCGATGCCGATGCCGTCGCCCGAGTTCGAGATCTACGTCTACGCGGCCGACGTCGAGGGCATCCACCTGCGCGGCGGCGCGATCGCCCGCGGCGGGATCCGGTTCTCGGACCGGATGGATTACCGCACCGAGGTCTACGGCCTGATGCGGGCGCAGCTGACGAAGAACGCGATCATCGTCCCGGCGGGCGCGAAGGGCGGCTTCATCGTCAAGCGCGCGCCGATCGACAAGGAGGTCATCCGGGAGTCCTACGTGACCTACATCCGGTCGCTGCTGGACGTCACCGACAACCTCGTCGACGGCGAGGTCGTGCATCCCGAGCGCGTCCGGGTCCGCGACGACGACGACACGTACCTGGTGGTCGCCGCCGACAAGGGCACGGCGACCTTCTCCGACACCGCGAACGCGATCGCGGCCGAGTACGGCTTCTGGCTCGACGACGCGTTCGCCTCCGGGGGCTCGGTCGGCTACGACCACAAGAAGCTCGGCATCACCGCGCGCGGGGCGTGGGAGTCGGTCAAGCGCCACTTCCGCGAGCTGGGGATGGACCCGGCGCGCGACGAGTTCACGGTCGTCGGGATCGGCGACATGTCCGGCGACGTGTTCGGCAACGGGATGCTGCTCTCGGACAAGATCAAGCTCCTCGGCGCCTACGACCACCGGCACGTGATCGTGGATCCGGACCCGGACCCGGCGGCGTCGTTCGCCGAGCGGCGGCGCCTGTTCGACCTCGCCGGCTCCTCGTGGGACGACTACGACCGCGAGGTGCTGTCCGAGGGTGGCGGGGTGTACCGGCGCGACGCGAAGTGGGTCGAGCTGTCCGACCGTGCGCGCGATCTGCTCGGCCTGGACGCTGCGCGGGTCGCGCCGAACGAAGTGATCCGCGCGATCCTGCGGGCGCAGGTCGACCTGCTCTACCACGGCGGCATCGGCACGGTCGTCAAGGCCTCGACCGAGAGCGACGCCGACGCCAGCGACCGCTCGAGCGACGCGATCCGCGTGAACGCGAACGAGCTGCGGGCGCGGGTTGTCGGTGAGGGTGGCAACCTCGGATTGACGCGCCGCGCGCGCGTCGAGTACGCCGCCGCCGGCGGCCTGGTCAACGCGGACTTCATCGACAACTCGGCCGGCGTCGACTGCTCCGACCACGAGGTCAACCTGAAGATCCTGCTCGGGCTGGCCGAGAGCCGCGGCGAGATGACGCGCCCGGAGCGCGACGAGTTGCTCGAGGCAGTGACGGAGGACGTCGTCGAGCACGTGCTCTACGACTCGTTCCTGCAGGCGCAGATCATCTCCCAGGAGGTCGAGCGCTCGTCCAGCCGGATGTTCGCCTACGAGGACCTCGTGGCGGTGCTCGAGGAGACGGGGCTGCTCGACCGCGCGAGCGAGGACCTGCCGGGCAACGAGGAGATCGCGGAGCGCCGGCGCAGCGGGCACGGACTGGAACGCCCGGAGCTGGCGATTCTCGGCGCCCACGCGAAGCGCTGGGTGGCGCGCGAGCTGGAGCGCAGCGGCTTCGCGGACGACCCGTGGCTGGAGCGCGACCTGCGCGCGTATTTCCCGGGCGCGGTCGTCGAGCGCTGCGGGCACCTGCTGGGAGAGCATCCGCTGCGCACGCAGCTGATCTGCATGATCAACGCGAACTCGGTCGTGAACGCACTCGGGCCGACGTTCGTGTCGTCGCTCGTCGCCGAGCGCGGGGCCGACGTCGCCGCGGTCGTGCGCGCCTACCTGATCGCCGTCGCGGTCACCGGCGCGACCGAGCTGTGGGAGGACGTCGAGCAGCTCGAAGGCGTGGAGCGCTCCGCGCAGGCCGAGCTCCTAGGCGGCGTCGACGCGCTCGTCGAGGCGACCGCCCGCTGGTATCTGACGTGGGCCCACGGTGCGGCGCTGGAGGAGACGATCGCGGCCGGCCGCGACGGCTTCCAGCGGCTCACCGCCGTGCTGGGGGAGCTGGGCACCGACGAACGGCGGCGGGGTCGCGACGAGACGGTCGGGCGGCTGCTCGGCGAGAGCGTCCCGGCGCGGGTCGCGAGCGCACACGCGCTCGCGCCCGAGCTCGTCCACGCGCCCGACATGGTCGCGGTCGCGGCGGCGACAGGCCGCTCGGTCGAGGATGTCGCGCGGCTGTTCTTCGCCCTCGGCGCCGAGCTGCGGCTGGACTGGATGGAGCGCGAGCTCGCGCGCGTGCGCTCGTCGACGCGGATGCAGCGGTGGGCGCTCCAGGCGGTTCGCGAGGACGCCCTGATGGCGCGGCGCGAGCTGGCCGAGCAGGCCTTGAGCGAGAACCCGGGGGTCGAGCCGCTGGTGGCCGTGGAGCAGTTCATGGAAGCGCACGGGGCACAGGCCGGGCGCCTGGAGGCGTTCCTGCGCACGCTCGCGCGCGAGGGCGAGCCCGACCTCGCCGGCCTCACCCTCGCCCTGCGCCAGCTGCGCGCGGTCGTCGCATAGACGGGTGCAGCAGCGGCACCGTCGGCTCCCAGCCGGCGCGCAGGATCTCCGTCAGCGAGGGCGGCGTGATCAGCTGTGCGCGCTCACCGGCGGGGCGTGCCGCGCGCGCGTCGTAGCCGGCGGCCGTCCAACGCAACAGCTCGGTGCCGAGCACGAGGTGCGGCCCGCCGTCGTGCATCACAAACGCACCGTCGGGAAGGTCGTCGAACGGCGCCTCGTGGTGGCGCTGCGCGCGCGTTGCGGGAGCGATCCGCTCCTCGTGCAGCTGCCAGTCGATCGCGTCGGCGCCGCGCTGGCCAGGGTGGATCTGGAGCCACAGGGCGCCGAAGCGGTCGTAGTCCTCGCGGCGGCACAGCGCACACGGACGATGTCCGGCGGCGAACGCGGTCGCCTCGTCGAGGAAGAACAGCTCCGTGAAGCGGCCGGGCTGCATCAGCGGCTCGCGGTGCCAGCCGCGGAACTCGAGCCGGCACGCGATCCAGCGCCTGCCGTTGTAGCGCCGCCGGATCTGGCCGCCGCCGTCGTGCAGGCAGCCGCGGTTGCCGTACACGAGGCCGCGGGCGGGATCCGCGACCAGCTCGCTCAGCGGCGTCACCCGATTCTGCAGCGGCACCAGTTGAACCATAGACTCGCGTCCATGGACTTCAGGCTCGAACTCGTGCAGGTGCCCGTGTCCGACGTCGACCGGGCGAAGGCGTTCTACACGGAGAAGGCCGGCTTCAACGCCGACCACGACCACCAGGTGAGCGACGACCTCCGGTTCGTCCAGCTCACACCCCCGGGGTCGCCCACCTCGATCGCGATCGGCTCCGGTGTCCCGCAGGGGGCGCCCGGGTCCGCCCAGGGCCTCCAGCTCGTCGTCTCCGACATCGAGGCCGCGCGCGAGGAGCTCGCCGAGGGCGGCGTCGACGTCGGCAAGGTGCAGACATTCCCGTGGGGCCGGTTCGTCTTTTTCAGCGATCCGGACGGCAACGGCTGGGCAGTGCAGGAAATCCCCCCGCGCGACTAGCGTCTCTCGGATAGGGTCGCTCTGGAACGGTGAATGCTCACCGGGTTGGCCCTTACGAGATTGTCCGAATGCTCGCCCGTGGCGGGATGGCTGTCGTCTACCTCGCGCGGCAGCCGGCGCTCGATCGTGAAGTAGCGCTCAAGCGGCTCGACTTCGACGGCGACGACCCCGGGCGGGCGCAGCGCTTCGTCCGCGAAGCCCGGCTGGCGGCCACGCTCGATCACCCGAACGTGGTGACACTGTTCGACTTCTTCGAGGACAGCGGCGTGCCCTACATCGCGATGGAGTACGTCCGCGGCGGCTCGCTGCGCCCGCTCGTCGGCCAGCTCGGGCTGCCGCAGATCTTCAGCGTGATCGAGGGCATGCTGGCCGGCCTCGCCCACGCCGAGGAGCACGGCATCGCGCATCGCGACCTCAAGCCGGAGAACGTGCTGATCACGACGCGCGGCGGCGTCAAGATCGCCGACTTCGGCATCGCGCGCGCCTATAACGCCGTGACCGGTCAGCTCACGGCCACCGGCACCGCGATCGGCACGCCGGCGTACATGGCGCCCGAGCAGGCGACGAACGACCAGGTCGGTCCGTACACGGACCTCTATGCGGTCGGCGTTGTCGCCTATGAGCTGTTGGCCGGGCGTCCGCCGTTCGAGCGCCCGACGCCGGTGGCGGTGCTGTATTGCCACGTGCACGAGCCTCCGCCACCGCTGGCCGACGTCGCGCCCGACGTCCCGCCGCGCGTGCGCGAATGGGTCGAGTGGCTCCTCAGGAAGGCTCCCTCCGAGCGTCCTCCGTCGGCCAACCAGGCGTGGGAGGCGCTCGAGGAGATCGCCGTTGCCGGACTCGGGCCGTACTGGCGGCGGGCGGCGGCGATCACACCGGTCGCGCCACCACCGCTCGCGCCGGAGCGGACGGCCGGGACACAGCTCGCGCGGGAACCGACCGCCGACTCGCCGACGATGGCGCTCCCGCCGGACCGGCCGCGCAGGCGGCGCAGGCCGGCGATCGCGGCCGTCGGGCTCCTCGCCGCGGCCGCCGCCGCGGCCGGGATCGTCGCCGCCGGCGACGATAAGAAGGACCCGGCCGCAGCTGCGCGGCCGCCGCGCATCGCGACGCCGTACGACTTCGACGGCGACGGCAAGCAGGAGCTGGTGCTTGGCATGCCGGTGGCGGCGGCGCGGAGGAGGGAGAAGCGGAACGGGCTCGTCCTGATTCAGAGCGGGCTCACCCCGAAGCGGCCGCCCCAACTGATCACGCCATCGGCCGCTGGGCTGCGTGGCCGGCTCGACAGCTCGATCCTGTTCGGTAGCGGCCTCGCGAGCGCTGACTTTGACGGCGACGGTTGGGCGGACCTGGCGATCGGGACCCCGGGAAAAGAGGTCGTCTCGGTGCTCTACGGGTCGTCTGGTGGGCTGCTGAGCAATCGCACGGACCAGATTCCCGCCGCCCGCATGCGGTTGCCGGAGGGGGCCGGCAGATACGGCTACAGGCTCGCGGCGCGCGACTTCAACAACGACGACATCGGCGACCTCGTGGTCGGCGCGCCCGGCGTGCAGAGCGCGCCCGCATCGGGCGCGGTGCAGCTGATCTTCGGCTCCCCGACCGGGCTCCAGATCGACAAGCCGCGGACGATCCGCCGGCCGGACGACACGTACGTCGAGTTCGGCAGCCGACTGCGGGCCGGCGACATCGACCGCGATGGCAACCTCGATCTCGTGGCGGGATCTCCCGACCGGCCGGAGGTGCCGTCGCCCGGGCACGGCGTGTACTGCCATGGGACGCCAAACGGACCGACCCGCTGCCGGCCGCTGGACGACAACGCCGGGGGAGGCACGTCGTCGCTCGCGGTCGCCGACGTCAACGGCGACGGGTTCGACGACATCGTGCAGGGTGACGCCGATCCCGTGCCGGCAGAGGCTCTCTTCAGCGGCGGGGAGATCCGGCTGTGGCGCGGCGGCAAGCGCGGGCCCGGACGCCGTGCCGTCCAAGATCAACCAGGACTCGGAGTCGGTCGACGGCTCCGACGATCAGGGCGACGAGTTCGGCGGCACGCTCGACGCGGGCGACGTCGACGACGACGGTTACGCTGACATGATCGTCGGCGCACCGGGAGAGCAGACCAAGACGGGCGCGGTGACCGTGATCCGCGGCGCGCCCGACGGGTGGGCGCGGAACGGCAACAGCGTGTTCGGCAGGTCCCAGCCTGACGTGCCCGGAGATGCGGCACCCGGTGACCTCTTCGGCTGGTCGGTCGCGCTGGTGAGCGTGTCCGACGACGACCGCCTCGACCTCGCGGTGATCGTGGGCGGCGAGCAGCGATTGGCTGACGCGATCGTCGTGTTCAAGGGCGGCCGGGGGGTGTTCGCGCCCGGCGAGACCGAGGTGTTGCGCCTGCGACGGCTGGACGACGATGTCGCGAAGCCGAAGATCAACCGGATCCGCATTGGCAGGCCCGGCGACAGCTGAGTAGTGTGGGGCCGTGACCGTTCTCCCGCCGATCCTGCGGTCGGTCTCACCGGTCGAGCTCGCTGAGCGCATCGCCGCCGAGCGGCGCGGAGCGCCGTTCCTCATGTACGTCGATGGCGACCGCCGCCAGCACCTCGTCGCGCTCGACGAGGGTGCGAGCGTCCTCAGCATCGGCCGCGAGCCCGCGACGAACATCGCGCTCGCGTGGGATACGGAGGTTTCGCGTGCGCACGCGGTGCTCGAGCGGGTCGGCGCGTCGTGGACGCTGATCGACGACGGGCTGTCGCGCAACGGGTCGTTCGTGAACGGCGAGCGCCTGCGCGGTCGCCGACAGCTCCGCGACGGCGACGCGATCAGGATCGGCGGCACGCTGCTGGTGTTCGTCGGCGCGCAGGCAGCGGCGCGCACGACCGCCACGACGACCCACGGAGCGCCCCCCGCGCTCTCGCCGGCGCAGCGGCGCGTCCTCAACGCGCTGTGCGCTCCCGCAATCGACGACCCGCGCGCCGGTCCGGCCGCCAACCGTGAGATCGCGGCGACGCTGTTCCTCAGCGTCGAGACCGTGAAGAGCCACCTCCATGCGCTCTACGAGCTGTTCGAGGTGGAGGACCTGCCGACCGGTCGCAAGCGTGCCGAGCTCGTCCGCCGCGCGTTCGAGCTCGGGCTCGTCTCGAGCTGACGCGGGAGCCGACGGCCGATCCACGCCGCCATCGTGCGCGCGTACGTCGCCGTGATGTGCGCAGCGCCGCGGTAGACGAGGACGTTGCCGATCACCGGCGGGCACAACCGTCGCGGGCACAGCCGGGCGAGCGGATCGATCAGCCTGACGCCGTTGACGCGTGCCGCCGCCCGGCTGATCACGTCCGGCCCGTGCGGTCGTGCGAACGCGCAGCGCCGTAGGTCGTCCATCGCGGCGGCGACGCAATCCGGCACGTCGAACGGCGGCCGCGGTGAGTCGCGGATCACGGCGACGTGCGGCGCGATCCGCGTCAGGCGGCGGAGCGTGCGCTCGTAGCCGCGGGCGAGGTGCCGGCGGCGGTAATGCGTCGAGCCGCCGACGACGACCAGCGCGGGCCGCTCGACGCGGGCGATCCGGTCGAACACATACGCGCGCCACCGCCGGCACGCGCGGTAGCCGACCGGCGAGCACCCGGCCTTGCTGAGATGGACGAGCCGCCAGCCGCGGGCCTGGGCGATCGCGTCGAGCGCCGGGAAGTACTGCAGCGCATGCGAGTCGCCGAACAGCACGACCGTCGTCGCGGACGTGGGCTGCCCGTACACGCACGCGGGGGACTTCGTTGCGCGGAAGTCCAGATGGCAGCCGTCGTAGTAGGCGCGGGACCGATCCGCGTCCGCGTCGCCAGGATCCGGCCGGACCCGGCGGGCGGAGCGCTGCAACCGCCGCTCGAGCCACGGCGCGAGGCTCTCGGCGTACGTCGCGGTGACGTGGCCGCTGTTGCGGTACACGAGCACGTCGCCGATCACTGCGGGGCAGACGTCGGAGAGGCAGAACCGGCTGGTCGGGTCAATCACGCGGATGCCGTCGACCTGCTCGACCGCCGCGCTGACGTCAAGGGCGCGCGCGATCGCTCGGCTCCGCGGGAACGCACAGCGGCGCAGGTCGTCGAGCGCCGCCGACACGCACGCGGGGACGTCCCACGGCGCGACCGGTGCGTCGGTCAGCACGGCGACGCGCCCGGCCGCGGCGCGGAGCCGGAGCAGCGTCGGCGCGTAGCCGTCGGCGAGCGCCCGCGCGCTCGCGTCGGCGCCCAGCCGGTGCCCGCCCGCGACCACGCGGTACTGCACCGACGCCGTCGCCACGACCAGCGCCGGCCGCTCGCGCTCGATCCGCTCGAGCGCGTGCTCGCGCCAGGCGTCGCACTCGGGGTACTCGCGCCGCGCCGGGGCGTAGATCACGTGGACACGCGGCGGCGGGCAGCCCGCCTTGGTGAGCTCGACCAGCCGCCACCGGTGGCGCACGGCGATCTGCTCGAGCGCGGGGAAGTACTGCATCGCGTGCGAGTCGCCGAACAGCACGACCGTGGTCCGCGACTCGCGGTGCCCGTAGACGCACGCCGGCGAGCGTGTGGCGCCGGCGCCCGCCAGGCACCCGTCCTCATATGCCCGCCCGCGGTCGGCATCGGCGTCGCGCGGCGACGGCCGCAACGCCGCCGCGGCGGCCTGGACGGCGTGCGTGCGCTGCAGCTGCGCGGAGCCTTCGGCCTGCTCGGCCGCGAGGAGCGGCGGCGACGAGATCGTCCACGTCAGCCCGACACCGCAGGCGATCACGAGCGCGGTGGCCACGGGCGCCGCCGCGAGCGTGATCCTCGGCATCCGGACATGGAGGTTGGAGCGCCGGATCGGCTCCTCGATCCAGCGGTACGTGACGACCGTCGGGATCAGCGACACGGCGACCATCGCGAGGCCGCCGGCGGTCGAGAGCGGCCCGAACGCAGCTGCGGCGAAGACCAGAACCGGCCAGTGCCACACGTACCAGGCGTAGGACCGCTGTCCGACCCAGCGCACCGGCCGCAGAGACAGGGCTCGGGTCGGGCCGGCCGGCACCGCGCTCGTCCCCGCCGCGAGCAGCGCCGCCGCGCCCAGCGCGGGCAGCAGCGCCGGGAGGGCGGGGACGGCCGTCGCGGCGTCGAAGCTGACGGCTGCCACGGCGATCGCCGCCGCGCCGCCCCAGGCCGCCGCCACGGCGTACCGCCGCGGCAGCCGCCGCCCGGCGAGAGCCAGTGCCAGCAGACCGCCGAGCGCCAGCTCCCACGCCCGCGCAGGGGCCGAGAAATACGCCTGCTCGGGGGCGACGCCCACGCGCAGGATCGCGTACACGAGCGAGGCGGCCGCGGTCGCGCCGAGCACGGCGACCAGCACTCGCCGGTGCGCCCCGATCGCGAGCAGCAGCAGCGGCCACAGCAGGTAGAACTGCTCCTCGACGGCGAGCGACCAGAAGTGGTCGAGCGGCCCGTCCGCGGCGCCGGACGCGAAGTAGTCGACGGCCTCGGCCGAGAGGTGCCAGTTCATCGTGTAGGCCCCCGCCGCCATCACGTCCGCGGCAACGCCGTCCGCCTGCACCGGCGACAGCAGGAGCGACGACACGACCGCGACCGCGACGATCGCCGTGACCGCCTGGGGCATCAGCCGCTTGATCCGCCGCGCGTAGAAGCGCGGCAGCGAGACGCGCCCGCTGCGGTCGAGCTCGGAGACGAGCACCTGCGTGATCAGAAAGCCCGAGATGACGAAGAAGACGTCGACGCCGACGTAGCCGCCGCGGGCAGCGGCTACGCCGGCATGGGCGAGCAGCACGATGGCGAGCGCGAGCGCTCGCAGCCCCTCGATGTCGGGGCGGAAGTGTGGGTTGGGCACCGTGCCACGGTCGCTCCACGCGCCCCCGTGGTCATCCCACTACGGGCGGAACCCGCTCACCCCTTCAACATCAGTTAAGCCTGGGTCCACCGATTCTCGCGGCGCCTCGCCGCCGTGGGCGGCGCCCCTGGCCGGCACCCACGACACCGAGGCATCCACGATGATCGGTGGACCCAGGCTCAGTGCGGGTGCTCGCCCGTCGCCGCGGGCGGGCGCGACTCCTCAGCCAGCGACGTGATCGTCAGCAGGCCGCGGGCGGCGTCCTCGAGCACGCCGGAGGCCTCCTCGGACGAGCGGGCGTACAGCTCGACCAGCAGGTGGACGACGATCTGATCCTCGTCGTGCTTGTGGAACCGCACATGCGTGAAGAACTCGCGCGTCCCGAAGTCCCCGAACGCGGCATAGGCCAGCGAGTCGGCCGCCTCGGGGCCGGAGCACGTCTCGACCGCGTCGGCGTCGACGGTCACCGTGCACGACGCCACCCACGGCGTTCCGGCCACCATGCGCTCCCAGCGGTCCTCGATCGGCTCGATGCGGCCGTTGTGGAACGCGAGGTGCGGCTGGTCGTGCATGCAGTCGAGGCACTGGACGACGGCCTCCTGCAGCTCGTCCACCACCTCCGCCCGCTCACCGGAAACCGGGTCGATGCGGTGGATGCCCTCATAGTGAACCTGTACTTCGAGCTCCTGGGACCAGCAGCGGTAACAGCGCAGCCAAGCCCCGATCGGCGCTCCGTTGGAACCCTCCATACGCGTCCATTCTATGCTCCGGCCCGTGCGGTCTCTGGCGCCGGTGCTCGCGCTGCTTCTTCTCGCGGGTTGCGGCGACGCGGGGCCGACACCCGAGGAGCAGGTGCGGTCGGCCGTCAGCGAGTTCGGGCGCGCGACCGTCGCCAAGGATTACCAGGCGCTCTGCGACCGGATTCTCGCGCCGGCGCTCGTGCGGCAGGTGACGTCGATCGGGCTGCCGTGCGAGACCGCACTCAAGCAAGGCCTGGGCTCCGTTCGCGACCCGCGGCTGACGATCGGCAGCGTGCAGGTCGACGGCGACAACGCGTCCGTCGAGGTCCGTACGTCCGCGGCCGGCGAAGAGCCGTCGAAGGACACGCTCAAGCTCGTTAACGTGGACGGCACCTGGAAGATCTCTTCATTGGGCACCTGAGCTAGGGAGACCGCATGGCCGACGAGCAGATCAGCGACTACATCGAGGCCCTCGTCAAGGAGGAGCACGACCTGCTCGACCGCGGGGGCTCCGAGCGCGGGCTCGACGCAGCCGGGCACGAGCGCCTGGCGGCGATCCACATCGAGCTCGACCGCTACTGGGACCTGCTGCGCCAGCGGCGCGCGCGCCGCGCCGCCGGCCAGGACCCCGAGGGCGCCAGCCCGCGCGACGCCGACACCGTCGAGCACTACCTGCAGTGACCGTCGAGCTGGGCGCGTTCGTCGTGCCCAACGCCTCGGACCCTGCCGCCGTGCTCGAGCAGGTCGCGGCGGCGGAGCGCGGCGGCCTGGAGCTGGTGGGCATCCAGGACCATCCGTACAACCGCGGCCAGCTCGACACGTTCTCGCTGCTGGCGTTCCTCGCCGCCCGCACGGAGCGCATCCGTCTGTTCCCTGACGTCGCGAACCTGCCGTTGCGCCACCCGGCGATGCTCGCCAACGCCGCCGCGACGATCGACGTGGTGAGCGGCGGGAGATTCGAGCTCGGCCTCGGCGCCGGTGCGTTCTGGGACCCGATCGTCGCGTTCGGCGGACCGCGCCGGAGCGGCCCGGAGTCGGTTGACGCGCTCGAGGAGGCGATCGCGATCCTGCGCGCCTGCTGGGCGGGCGAGCGCTCCGTGAGCTTCGAAGGCGAGCACTACCGCGTCCACGGCATGAAGTTCGGCCCGCTCCCGGTGCACCCGATCGGCATCTGGCTCGGCGCCTACGGCCCGCGCATGATGCGCGTCGTCGGGCGGCTCGCCGACGGGTGGCTCCCCAGCCTGCCGCGGCTCCCGCTCGACGAGCTGCCGGAACGCGTCCGGATGATCGAGGAGGCGGCCGAGCGCGCCGGCCGCGACCCGCGCTCGATCCGCCGGATCGCCAACGTCAACGGCCTGATCGCCGACGGGCCGGTCACCGGATGGCTGCACGGCCCGCCCGAGCACTGGGTCGCGGAGCTGGGCGCGCTCGCCGCCGACCACGGCTTCGACGGGTTCGTGCTGTGGAGCGAGGGCGAGATGGTGGAGCAGATCGGCCGCTTCGCCACGGAAGTGGCACCCGCGCTACGCAGCCGATAGCGTCGCGAGATGCCCGATAAACGGCCCGCATTCGCGCCCGAGCAGGAGGTGCGGTTCGCCGTCGTGATGTACGGCGGCGTCTCGCTCGCGATCTACATCAACGGCGTGGCCCAGGAACTGTTCCGGCTCGTGCGCGCCACCGCGCCGGCCGAGGGCAAGGACAAGGAGCTGTACCTGGCCGACGAGAAGCTCGCGGGGAGCGAGCGCACCTACCGCGAGCTCGGCCGGACCCTCGGGTTCAGCCCGCAGTCCGGCGAGGGTGGACCGGTGCGGACGCGGTTCGTGGTCGACATCATCTCCGGCACGTCGGCCGGCGGGATCAACGGCGTGTTGCTGGCGGTCGCACTCGCCTGCCGGAAGAGCTTCGGAACGTCCGCCGACCTGTGGCGGAAGGTCGCCGACATCGGCAAGCTCCTGCGTGAGAAGGGCTCCGAGGACGACATCGTGCGGAATCCGCCGCGCGACGCCGAGTCGCTGCTCAGCGGCTACCGGCTCTACATCAAGGCGCGCGAGGCGATGGACGGCATGAAGGAGCTGCCGGCCGAGGAGGGCCGGCTGCCCGCGTTCGTCGAGCAACTCGATCTCGCGGTGACGACCACGGATCTCGCCGGGCTGCCGCTGCCGATCCGGCTGAGCGATAGGACGTCGATCCTCGAACGCACCCACCGCAAGGTGTTCCGCTTCACGAAGGGCACGCCGGACACGACCGGCGAGGACCACTCGGACTTCAAGGGCCTCCTTGACCTGATGCTGGGCTTCGCCGCGCGGGCGACGTCCTCGTTTCCGTTCGCGTTCGAGCCCGTCCTGCTCAGTGACATCGAAGGCGTCAAGCGCTCCGGCGACGAGGTCCGGGACCTCCGGCGCTTCTTCCCGGATCATCTTCGCCGCCAGGACACGGCGCCTCCCGAGGAGAAACCGCTGCTCGACCCACGCGCGCTCGCGTTCGCGGACGGCGGATACCTGGACAACAAGCCGTTCAGCTACGCCACCGACGCGCTGCGCAACCGGCGTGCGGACGTCCCGGTCAAGCGGGTGCTCCTCTACATCGAGCCGCGCCCGATCATCGAGCGCGTCCGTGCATGGCCGCGAGATGGCGACCGGCCCGACGTGATCGACAACCTCCTCGCCGCGACGAACCTGCCGCGGCGCGAGACGATCCGCGAGGACATCGCCGCCGTCGGCGCGCGCAACCTCGCGATCGACCGCCTACGCGACCTCGGCCTGCAGGTCGAGCGCAGCCTCGACCGCGACGATCCGCTCGCCCCGCTGCGCAACTCGCCGCCCAAGGACGACATCGAGGCTGAGCGGCTGCTCGGGCCGGCCGGGCCCGCGTACGCCGCCTACCGCAGCCTGCGCGTGCGCACCGTGCTCGACGCGCGCGCGGCGCTCGGCGCCAGGCTCCTCGGCGCCGACCCCGACGACGACGCCGCCCTCGCGACGCGCGCGAGCCTCCGGACCTGGATCGAGAGCGCGCCTCCAGCGAGCCGCGCCGCCTTCCTCGCTGCGCAGGACGTCGCCTTCCAGCGTCGTCGTCAAGCCTTCTTGAACGATCGCGTCAACGACCTGCTGCGCGGCGGCGAGCGCGCGGTCCGGATGGTCGCGGCGGCGAACTTGCTCAAGATCGAGGGGGTGCCTGACCTGCCCGACGAGCGCGCCATCCTCGACAGCACGCGCGAGCCCGACCTACAAGGGAAGGACGCTGTGGCCGCACTGGCGGAGATCCGTCGTCGCGCCGATGGGCTGCGCACGCTGAAGGCGGAGCTCAACAACGCGGTCGACGGCATTCGGCGCGCCGACCGTGCGCCGGCGGCGACCGAGCTCGACGCGGTCCTCTCGGGCCCGGAGCAGGAGCAGTACGCCAAGATCGTGACGACCGCGAACGGGCTGCCGGGTGACGCCGATGGCTACATGGCGGCAGTCGCGGCGTTCCTCAAGACGCCGCTCGCTGACGCCGACCGCTGCATCACCGCCGCGATCGCCGACACCGAGGGCGTCGAGGCTTGGATCCGCGAGCTGCTGCTCGAGTACGACCGCCGCTTCGAGGCGATCGACATGCTCGTACTGCCGCTCGCCTATCCCGACCTCGGCGAGCGCAACGCGGTCGACGTGGTGCGCATCAGCCCGGACGATGCGCGGAGCCTCTATCCGCCTGGCGCGAAGCCAGACGAGGACCCGGCGCGCAAGCTGGCCGGCATCCGGCTCGGGAACTTCGGAGGCTTCCTCGACCGGGGGTGGCGCGACAACGACCTGCTGTGGGGGCGGCTCGATGCTGCCGAGGTGATCATCGGCGCCCTGGTCCCGGCCGGCGAGGAACAGACCCGCCTGCGGGTGCAGGCACAGGCGGCGATCCTGCGGGAGGAACTCGGGGAGGAGCGCGCCGCCGAGCTGACCGCGACCGCCGCGAACGCGGACAACCAGCTGGTCGAGGCGTTCCGCAACGCCTTCAAGCCGATGCCCGAGCTCCTCCCGGAGACGCGCGACTCGCTCACCAAACGCGGAGCGCGGATCGGCGGCGGGGTCCTCGGGGATGCGATGGACGGGCGCGGCTGGCCGAGCGGGCCGGTACGGGCCGCCGCGCGGTTCGGACCATCGATCGTGAAGGCCGTGCGCACGGTCAAGAGCCTGCCCGGCAAGCTCAAGAGCCTGCCCGGCAAGCTCAAGCCGCACTTCAAGCTGGGCTGGCCGCCGGTCCGCTTCGGCGGCGACTGAGCGTTAGGACTGCGTCGGGAACCCCAGGTTCACGCCCGCCTGGCTCGGATCCGGCCAGCGCGTCGTGACGACCTTGCCGCGCGTGTAGAAGCGCACGCCGTCCGGCCCGTGCATGTGCAGGTCGCCGAACAGCGACGACTTCCAGCCGCCGAACGAGTGGTAGGCCATCGGCACCGGGATCGGGACGTTGACGCCGATCATCCCGGCCGTCGCCTGCTGCTCGAACAGCCGCGCCGCGCCGCCGTCGCGGGTGAAGATCGCCGCGCCGTTGCCGTATGGGCTTTCGTTCACGAGTTCGACGGCCTCGGGGTAGCTGTCCGTCCGCACGACGACCAGCACGGGGCCGAAGATCTCCTCGTCGTAGATGCGCATGCCGGGCTTGACGCGGTCGAACACGCACGGTCCGAGGAAGTAGCCGCCCTCGTGGCCCTCGACGACGAGACCGCGGCCGTCGACAACCAGCTCGGCGCCTTCCTGCAGGCCGGACTCGACGAGCCCGGCGACCTTCTCGTGATGGCGCTCGGAGACCAGCGGGCCCATGTCCGACGCCGGGTCGGTGCCCGGCCCGATCTTCAGCGCCTCGATCCGCTCGCGGACCTTCGCCACCAGCTCGTCGGCGACGTCGCCGACGGTGACCGCGACGGAGACGGCCATGCAGCGCTGGCCGGCCGACCCGTAGGCGGCGGACACGAGGCCGTCGGCCGTGAGGTCGAGGTCGGCGTCGGGCAGCACGACGGCGTGGTTCTTCGCGCCGCCAAGCGCCTGCACACGCTTGCCGTGCGCCGTGCCGGTCTCGTAGATGTATTGCGCCACCGGGGTCGAGCCGACGAACGAGACGGCCGCGATGCCGGGATGGGAGAGGATCGCGTCGACCGACTCCTTGTCGCCGTGCACGACCGAGAACACGCCGTCAGGCAGCCCGGCCTCGGCGAGCAGCTCGGCGAGCCGTACAGAGGCCGAGGGGTCCTGCTCGGACGGCTTGAGGATGAACGCGTTGCCGCATGCGAGCGCGACCGGCGCCATCCACAGCGGCACCATCGCGGGGAAGTTGAACGGCGTGATGCCGGCGACGACGCCGAGCGGCATCCGCATCGAGTGCGAGTCCACGCCGCCGGACACCTGCGGCGTCATCTCGCCCTTGAGAAGGTGCCCGAGACCGCACGCGAACTCGACCACCTCGAGCGCGCGCGTGACCTCGCCGCGCGCGTCGGACAGCACCTTGCCGTGCTCGCGCGTGATCAGGGCCGCCAGCTCGTCCTTGTGGTGGAACACGAGCTCGCGGAAGGCGAACATGACCTGTGCGCGCCGCGTGAGCGAGGCAGCGCCCCATTCGGCGGCGGCGGCCGTGGCCGCGGTGACCGCGCGGTCGACGTCGGCGGCGGTCGCGAACGGCACGCGTGTGACGACTTCGCCGGTTGCCGGATCGGTGACTTCGCCGTAGCGGTCGGCGGGCTGCTCGTCCCGCGCTCCGGCGATCCAGTGGTGGAGCAGCGTCTCGCTGGCAGTCGTACTCATGCCCTCATCGTGGCACGCCTACCAGGGCAGCGGGGCGCCGTCGCGGAAGAACCCGCCGCTCGGCCCGTCGTCGTCGAGCACGGCCGCCCATACGACGCTGCGGGCGCCGTCCGCCACAGGCCGCGCCCCCATCTCCTCCATGCCGGGCGCCGTGGCGGTGAGCCCGGGGCAGACTGCGTTGACGAGGATCCCGGTGCCCGCGAGCTCAGCCGCGAGCGCGACCGTGAGCGCGTTCAGCGCCGCCTTTGAGGTGGCGTAACCGGCGGCCGCGCCGGCCCTCGTCGTCAGCCCGAAGCCGGTGTCGCCGTGCGATCCGGCGCCGCATGAGACGTTGACGATCCGCGCATGCGGGCTGGGGCGCAGCAGCGGCAGCAGCGCCTGGACCATCCGCCAGGGGCCGAAGACATTGGTCTCGAACAGCTCGCGTGAGGCGTCCAGGTCGGCCGTGGAGGCGGTCTCGAGCCACTCTCCGGGCGCTGCGGCGTTGTTGACCAGCACATCGAGCGCGCCGACGTCCGACTCCACGCGGGCGCCGAGCCGGCGCACGCTGTCGGCCGATGCCACGTCCACCGCCATCGCGATCACGTGGAGGCCCTCGGCGGCCAGCGTTTCGGCGGCGATCGCCGCGCGCGCCTCATCGCGGGCGGTGACGATCACGCGCATGCCCGCCTGTGCGAGCTGGCGTGCGACCTCGAGGCCGATGCCTCGATTCGCTCCGGTGACCAGCGCGACGGTGTCCATCGGGGGGAATACGCACGCGAGCCCGGAGCGGACTTGCGGTCAGGCGTGAACTGGTGCGGCGGCGCGCGCGAGAGCGACGACGAACGCATCGACGACGGCGGGATCGAACTGCGTCCCGGCGCACCGCGTGAGCTCCTCGAGGGCCTGCTCGCTCGACATGCCGGTTCGGTACGGCCGGTCCGAGACCATCGCGTCGTACGCGTCGCAGACGGCGACGATGCGGGCACCGAGCGGAATGTCGTGGCCCGCGAGCTTGTCGGGATATCCGGTGCCGTCGAACCGTTCGTGGGACGAACGCACGAGCCGCGCCGCGCCGGTCAGCGCGGGAGCGCCGGCGAGGATCCGCTCGCCGATCACGGTGTGGCGGCGCATGAAGGTCCACTCGTCATCGTCGAGCGGTCCCGGCTTGTTGAGGATCGCGTCGGGCACTGCGGCCTTCCCGATGTCGTGGAGCTCGGCGGCCTGCCACAGGGCGGTCCGATCCTCCTCGGCCATGCCGAGCTCGAGCCCGACCTGCTCGGACAGCTCAGCCACGCCGTCGACGTGGTCGCCGAGATCTGGGTGGCGTTCGGTGAGGACACGCAGCAGCACCGCTGCGCTCTGGCCGCCGGCGGAGGCGCGGCGGCCGTTCTTCTCCGCGTACATGCGTCGGTCGGCGTCGCGGAGCGCGTCGTCGCGATTGCCGTCGGGCGCATCGATGATGGCGCTGCCGAGCGCCGCGCTGATCTCGAAGCCGTCGCCGCGCATGGTCAGCGCCGCGCGCGTCAGCGCCTCGATGTCGGCGTGCTCATGCTCGGGTGCTGCCATCAGCACGCAGAACTCGTCGCCGCCCATGCGATAGGCGTGGCCGTGCCCGTCGACGGCCTGAGCCAGCGCGTGGCCGAGCCTGACCAGGAGCGCGTCTCCTGCGGGGTGCCCGTACATGTCGTTGTAGGACTTGAAGCCGTTGAGGTCGAAGAGCAACAGCAGGAGCGGGCGGTCCCGCGAGGCGTCGACCATGTGCGCGTCCAGGTCGTTCGCCAGCGCCCTGCGATTGCCCATTCCCGTCAGCGGGTCGGTCGTCGCCTCGCCGCGGCTGGTGCCGAGCAGTGACATGTGCTCGCCGAGCGTCAGCCACAGTCGCACTCCCGCGACAGCAAGCGTGGCGAATGCCAGGACGGCTCCGAGGTCGTGGACTTGGTGGAAGTGGTCGAGGAACAGCAGCCCGAGCGCGGCGGTCATCGCCGCGAGCGGAAGCACGAGCAGCCTGCGACCCTCGAGCTGCATCGGCCGGACCGTCACCACCGGCTGCCAGGCGGCGATCGCGGTCACGAGCGCCGACGCCGGCCACAGCGAGGAGGCCCAGGCGGGCGCGTCGTAGCTTCCATGCGCCACGGCGTCGAGATAGCTCAGGTCAGCCAGTCCGCTGAGCACCACCCCGATCCCGAGCAAGGTGATCGAGCGATCCGGCCGCCAGCCGGTGAGGGCGAGCGCGCCGAGCAGCAACGCGACGAGCAGAAGGTCGCCCGCGGGGTACGCCAGGTTCGTGGCCACCGCGGCGAAGTCGCCTTCCAGGCTCATCGCGAGGATCGGCGGGAGGACGAACGTGGCGACGCACGCGGCCACGCCGAGCGCGGCGACGAGCCCGTCGAGCCAGAGGCTGCCGTGGAACTCGCGCACGCGGCGCCGGACCAGCAGGACCAGGGCGGCCCAGAATGCGGGATAGAAGATCAGCCAGCCGACATCGCTAATCGACGGGAAGGGCGGCGCGTCGAGCTTCGCCAGTACGAGGGTGTAGTACAGGTCTGCCGCGCTCCACGCCAGCAGGCCGAAGCCGATCAGCGCCCAGGCGGCGCGCTCCTCGCGCACCCGCACCGCGCGCGCGACGCAGACGAGCGCGGACGCGATCAGCACCCCGTTGTAGAGCCAGTCGTCGAACACGCCGGCCGGCAGGCCGAGATCGACTCCGAGCAGACCATGGGCGACATGAACCGCCACACCCGCAATGAGCGCATACGTGATGAAGCGCAGAGAGCGCGGCGCGCTGCTGACCATAACCAGGTGATCGACCGGCCACCGACTCCTTTGAGCGCCGCGGGAGCGCGGTCAGGCTAGAGCGGGCCGTACGACCGGGCCTCGAGTGCGCGCATCAGCGCGGGTTCCTCGAGGCCGGGATCCTGCTCGGCCAGCCAGCGCTCGGCGGCGCGGCGGCCGCCGAGCGCGCGCAGGCCGCGCTCCCCGTGCTCGGACACGAAGTCCGCGAGCGCGCCGAGGCGGCGGGCGCGGGTGCGCGCCGCGGGCACGTCGAGGCGCTCGCGGTGGGCGTCGAGCGCGGCCACGAGGTCGTCGATACCGGCCGGCGGAGGGACCGAGGAGACCGCGACGACCGGCACGTCGCGCTCGCCGAGCGAGCGCAGCGCCGCCCCGAGGTCGCGCCGGGCACGCACGGCGACCTGGCCGAGGTCGGCCTTGGTGACGACGAGCACGTCGGGGACCTCCATGATCCCGGCCTTGAGGAACTGCAGGACGTCGCCTGAGCCGGGCTGGACGACGACCGCGACCGTGTCGGCGGCTTCGGCGACCTCGGTCTCGGACTGGCCGACGCCGACCGTCTCGATCACGACCACGTCGAACGCCGCGGCCAGCGCCTGGGCGGCCGCGCGGGTCGCGGGCGCGAGCCCGCCGAGCCGCTCGCCGGCGGCCGTCGAGCGGATGAACAGGCCGCGGTCGGCGGGATCGCCGTCGATCCGAGCGCGGTCACCGAGCAGCGCGCCGCCGGAGCGCTTCGAGGTCGGGTCCACGGCCAGGACGGCGACCGTGCGCCCGTCCGCCCGCCACGCCCGCGTGAGCGCGGACAGCAGCGTCGACTTGCCCGCGCCCGGCGGACCGGTGACGCCGACCACGTGGGCGGGCGCCTCGCCACCGAGCCGGCCCGGCGCGACCTCGGCCAGCAGCGCCGCGCTTTCCGGCCGCAGGTCGACCGAGCGGTTCTCGAGCAGGTTCAGCGCAGCCGGTGCCGCCGTCAGGTCGCGCTCGCGCAGCCGCGCGCCGAGGTCCGCGCCGGTCACAGCGGTCGCACGAGGATCCGGCCCGGTCCGCGCGCGACAGGGTCGTAGCCTCGCCGCGTCGACTGGTCGGCCCAGGTGGCGCGGGTCGCGTCGAGGTCGAGGTCGCCGACGCGCCGCCGCCGCTCCGGGAACCGCGCCAGCCGCTGCTCCGGTCCGCCCGCGAGCGGGCGCAGCACGAGCTCGCCCGTGAACCGGCGCTCGGACACGACGCGCTCGTAGAGCACCCGCCCGGCGGCGAGCGCCAGCCCGCGCGAGCCCATGCGACGGTCGAGGAGGCGGACGCCGGGCAGCCCGGGGGCGGCCCAGCCGAGGCGCCGGCCGGTGCGGTCGCCGTAGCTGATCGCCACGGTGCCGTCGGGCTGCAGGGCGAGCTCGTCGATCGAGGTGGCGCGCAGGTCGCTCGCAGTCAAATGCAGCACGGCCGCGCCGGCGTCGAGATCGTGCACGACGACCTCGTCGCGGTCGCCATCGCGGACCCAGGCGACGTACCGGCCCGCGAGTGCGACGTCGCGGATGTCGCCCTGCGTGCCCGTCTGGATTGTGGTGTGGCCACCGCCGGCGTAGACCGTCACGCGGTCGTCCCACGGCCCGTTGTCCGGCGTGCACTCATCGGCGAACTCGCCGAGGGCGATCCGGTCGTCGTCGACATCCACGGCGGTGACGTACTGGTACGACGCCCCTTGGCATGCGGCGTCGCCCCGCCGCGGGATCGCACCGCTCAGCACCGCGACCGGACCGCGGAACGGGCCGCCGATCGCCGCCGTCGTGACCGCGGTCGTGACGTTGTCGAACTCGGCGTGGGTGACCGTCGCGGTGCTGGCGATCGCCGCGAAGCGGGTCGCCGATGCGGCGAATGCCGCGGCCGTGCCGCTGAAGCCGCGCTCGGTTCGCCGGGCGGTCGCCGGCCGGACGCGGTAGGCGAGCATCGGCTCGCGGCCGGGCGCGCCGACGACGACGCGCACCGCGCCGTTGTGCGCCTCCTCGCCCCACGCCACGAGGTCGCCGGCGAGCACCGGCCCGACCGCGGGCGTGCGCTGCGCCACCGTGTCCGCTGCCGCCGGCGCGGCCAGGGCCAGCGTGAGCGCGATCGCCGCGCCGATCCGGGTCACGCTGCCGAGCGTAGCCGGTGGCGCTCGGCGACGATCCGCACGATCGAGCGCAGGATCCTGGTGATCTCGAAGTCCTTCGGCGTGAAGACGGCGGCGACGCCCGCCGCCTTCAGCGACGCGACGTCGGCGTCGGGGATGATCCCGCCCGCCACGACGGGGATGTCGGCGCCGCCTGCCTCGCGCAGCGCCGCGACCACGTCCGGGATCAGCGCAAGGTGCGAGCCGGAAAGGATCGAGAGGCCGATCACGTGCACGCCCTCGTCGACCGCCGAGCGGGCGATCTGCGCCGGGGTCAGCCGGATGCCCTCGTAGACGACGTCCATCCCGGCGTCGCGCGCCCGCACCGCGATCTGCTCGGCGCCGTTGGAGTGGCCGTCGAGGCCGGGCTTGCCGACGAGGATCTTCAGCGTGCGCCCGAGCTGCTCGCCGAGTGCGGCGACCTCGTCGCGCAGCTCCGCCATCGCCTCGCCGGCGGCCGGCGCGGCCGCCTCGCCGACTCCCGTCGGGGCGCGGTAGGAGCCGAAGGTCTCCCGCAGCGCCTCCGCCCACTCGCCGGTCGTCGCGCCGGCGCGGGCGGCGGCGATCGTCGCCGGCATCACGTTCTCGTCGGTCGTCGCGACCCGCCTCAGCTCCTCCAGCGCGGCCTCGACGGTGGCCGTGTCGCGCGCCTTGCGCCACTGCTCGAGCGAGTCGAGCGCCTCCTGCTCGACGGCGTGGTCGACGGTCATGATCCCGCCCTCGGCGTCGGCGGTGAGCGGCGACGGGGCGGTCTCCTCGAATCGGTTCACGCCGACCAGCACCTGCTCGCCGGACTCGATCCGGCGGATCCGCTCGCGGTGCGAGTCGACGAGCGCCGCCTTCATGTACGGCACGGCCTCGACGGCGCCGCCCTGCTCGTCCACGTGCGCCATCTCGGCGCGCGCGCCCTCGAGCAGCTCGGCCACAAGCCCGTCCATCACCTTCGAGCCCTCGAAGATGTCCGGGTACTCGAGCACGTCGGTCTCGTACGCGAGCACCTGCTGGATCCGCAGCGACCACTGCTGGTCCCACGGGCGTGGCAGCCCGAGCGCCTCGTTCCAGGCCGGGAGCTGGACCGCCCTAGCGCGGGCGTTGCGGCCGAGCGTGACGGCGAGCGCCTCGAGCACGATCCGCTGGATGTTGTTCTCCGGCTGGGACTCGGTGAGGCCGAGCGAGTTGACCTGCACGCCGTAGCGGAAGCGGCGGTGGCGCTCGTCCTGCACGCCGTAGCGGTCGCGGCCGAGCTCGTCCCACAGCAGCGCCATCGCGCGCAGCTTCGCGTGCTCCTCGACGAACCGCACGCCGGCGTTGACGAAGAACGAGATCCGGCCGAACACGGTGCCCATGCGGTCCTCCG
The DNA here is from genome assembly GCA_963792385.1 of uncultured Solirubrobacteraceae bacterium. Lineage (GTDB taxonomy): Bacteria > Actinomycetota > Thermoleophilia > Solirubrobacterales > Solirubrobacteraceae > DASSUW01. The sequence goes on from CAWBVZ010000012.1 coordinate 1,074,010, forward strand.
GCACGCGCTCGGCGACCGCGTCGAGCACGGCGATCGCGGTCGACATCGCGAACGCGATCTCCTGAACGGGCGTCGCGCCCGCCTCCTGCAGGTGGTACGAGCAGATGTTGACCGGGTTCCAGCGCGGGACGTGCTCGACCGTGTAGGCGACGGTGTCGGCGATCAGCCGCATCGACGGGCCGGGCGGGAACGCGTAGGTCCCGCGCGAGAGGTACTCCTTGATGATGTCGTTCTGGGTCGTGCCGTCGAGCGCCTCGGGGTCGATCCCGTTCTCTTCCGCGACGACCATGTAGAGCGCGAGCAGCCACGCCGCCGTCGCGTTGATCGTCATCGAGGTGTTCATGCGATCGAGCGGGATGCCATCCATCAGCGCGTGCATGTCGCCCTTGTGCGCGATCGGCACGCCGACCTTCCCGACCTCGCCGCGCGCCAGCTCGTGATCGGCGTCGTAGCCAGTCTGAGTCGGCAGGTCGAAGGCCACCGAGAGGCCGGTCTGGCCCTTGGCGAGGTTGCCGCGGTACAGCTCGTTCGACCGGCGGGCCGTGGAATGACCCGCGTACGTGCGCATCATCCAGGGCTTGTCCGGCTCGGGCAGGCGGTGGCTCATTACCAGTGATTGTCGCGTAGCCTGCGCGGGCCATGCGGCAGATCGACGTCAAACACCTGGGCCGGGAGAAGGTCATCTGCGCGTTCGACGTCGATGGCGTGATCGTCGACCCGGGCCCGCAATCGACCGAAGACACGCTGCTGGAGGGGCTCGGCGGCGAGCGTCCGCGGGCGCTGCTGCTGACCCACATCCACTTCGACCACGCCGGTGCGGCGGGGTCGCTCGTGCGCCGCTGGCCCGACCTCGACGTGTACGTACACGAGCGCGGCGCCCGCCATCTCGCGAACCCGGAGCGCCTGGTCGCAAGCGCCGCGCGGCTGTACGGCGGAGAGGAGGGCCTGCGCAGGACCTGGGGCGAGGTGGTCCCGGTCCCGGAGGACCGCCTGCACATCCTGACCGGGGGCGAGACGGTACTCGGGTTCGAGGTCGCCTATACGCCCGGCCATGCCTCGCACCACGTCTGCTTCCTCCACGCGGACTCCGGCTGGGCGTTCGTGGGGGACATGGCGGGCGTGCGGATCCCGCCGTCCGACCTGACGCTCGCGCCGACGCCGCCGCCCGACATCGACGTCGAGGCGTGGGAGCGCTCGCTCGACACGATCGCCGCCTGGGATCCGACCGGCCTCGCTCTGACCCACTTCGGCACCGCGGACGACCCGGCGGCCCAGCTCGCGGCCGTGCGCGAGGCGTTGCACTGGGAGGCCGGCCTGGCGGCTGAGCACGACCAGGACGGCTTCATGGCCGCGCTCCACGAGCGGATCGCCGAGCGCTCGCCGGACGACATCGCGCCGACCGAGCAGGCCGCACCGCTCGACCATCTTTTCCTCGGCCTTGATAGATGGCTCAGCAAGCGCGGGTAGACAGGCCGTGATGTCGGAAACCGTCGAACGCCCCCGCACAGCTGGCCCTGGCAGCGGGCTCGGCGGCAACTGGCGCGTGATCGTGCTCAACGACGATCACAACACGTTCGACCACGTCGCCCAGACGCTCGCCAGGACGATCCCCGGCGTCACGATCGAGAAGGGCTACGCGATCGCCGACACGATCCACACCAGCGGGCGCGCGATCGTCTGGTCCGGCCAGAAGGAGACGGCCGAGCTGTACTGGGAGCAGCTCCAGGACGCGGGGCTCACGATGGCCCCGCTCGAGCCGGGCTGATCAGCTGACGGCGTCGCCGACGTCGTTCGTCTGGAGTGAGCCCGCGATCACGCGCTCGCACCAGGTGTAGACAACCGGGACCTGGAACCAGCTGCTGTAGTCGGCACGCCACTCGACGAACTCGGGGCCGTACCAGTACCGCTCCCAGTCGAGCTTGGCCTCGAAGTAGCCGAGCTGGAAGAAGCGGTAGCGGTCGTCGTTGGAGCGCAGGACCTCGTAGTCCGTCGCGCCGTAGCGCAGCGCCAGCGGAGCGATCTCCACCAGCGCGGCCTCGAATTGGTCCGCCCGGAAGACGGTGGCATACCAGGGGATTTGCACGACGCCGGCCATCAGGCTCCCACCTCCGCCCGGATCGCGCCCGGGCCGTCCGCGGTCTTGCCAAGCCCCTCCGCCTCCGCGCCCACGAGGATCGCGATCTTGCCGAGGTGCTGGTTGTCTTTCATCAGTTGGTGAGCCTCGGCCACCTGGTCGAAGCCCAGCGTCCTCCAGAGTACGGGACGGATGGCCCCGGACTCGATCAGCTCGTTCGCCTTGGTGCACTCGTACGCGTTCGCGAAGTGCGAGCCGACGATCTTCTTCTGCTTCATCCACAGGTAGCGGACGTCGAAATCGAGGTTGTAGCCGGTCGTGCCGGCGCAGATCACGACGCTGCCGAACGGACGCACGACGAGCACCGAGGTCGGGAACGTGGCGCGGCCGACGTGCTCGAACACGATGTCCGGCGCCGCTCCGAGCTTCTCCTCGACGAGCTTGCAGAAGCGGCGCGACTCCTTGAAGCGCGCCTTCTCCTCCTCCGGCGTCTCGCCGCCGCGCCGCAACATGCCGGTGAACTCGTTGCGGTCGATGTAGTCGCAGGCGCCGAGCCGCATGCACAGCTCGCCCTTCTCCGGCGACGACACGACGCCGACCGCATCCGCGCCGGCCAGCTTGCAGAGCTGGAGCGCGAAGACGCCGAGACCGCCGGCCGCGCCCCACACGAGCACGCGCTGGCCGGCCTGGAGCTTGGTCTGCGTCATCAGCATCCGGTAGGCGGTGAAGTAGGTCAGGCCGTAGGAGGCGGCCTCGTCCCACGACAGCGCCGCGGGCTTGGGGATCAGCTGCTGGGCCTGGACCTTGCAGAACTCCGCGAACGAGCCCCACGTCGTCTCGTAGCCCCAGATCTTCTGTGACGGCGCTGCCATCGGGTCGAGCCCGTGCACCTCGGGATCCTCGTAGGAGGCCTGGTTGCAGTGGATGACGACCTCGTCGCCGGGCTTCCAGCGCGTCACGCCAGGGCCGACCCGCTCGACGATGCCGGATGCGTCCGAGCCGCCGATGTGGTGATCCTCCGAGTGGTAGCGGAACACCGAGATCGGCTCGCCCATCGCCGCCCAGACGTTGTTGTAGTTCACGCCCGCGGCCATCACCCGCACGATGACCTCCATCGCGCCGGGCTCGGGCACCTCGATCTGCTCGATCCGGAAGGCGTCGCGCGGCTCTCCGAAGCGGTCCTCGCGGATCACCCACGCGTCCATCGTCGCTGGCATGGCGGCCACCCTACCGGCGGTCAGAACCAATCGTGCCGCTTCACCCAGAACAGTGTGAGCAGGATCACCGTCGGCACCACAAGCCCGCCGACGCCGAACATGAGGAAGTCGCTCTTCGAGTCGATGTGGTCCACCAGCCAGCCGAAGTTCTGGCCGAAGAACCCGGTCACGAGGGTCCACAGCACGAACAGGGTGCCGATGATGGTGAGGCGCGCGGCGATCGCGTTGAGCCGGTCGGCGTTGGCGTTGAAGTAGGTCGAGGTGAGCGAGGCGAGGTCGTCGTTCTGGCGGTTCAGCTCGCCCGCGACCTGATCGAGATGGTCGGCGATGTCGCGCAGGTAGATGCGCGCGTCGCCGAGCGCGATCAGCCGCTGGAGGTCATCGGACGCGGACTGGAACTCGTCGCGCTGGACGGAGACCTGACGGCTCAGCTCGCGGACCTCCTGGCGCAGCCGGTAGATCGTTGTCAGCTGCTCGCGGCGGGTGCGGATCAGCACCTCGCCCTCGAGCTCGTCGATCCGCTCCTCGAGCCGTTCGATCACGGGATAGAAGGCGTCCGTGAGCGTGTCGAAGATCTCGTACACCGGGTGCTCGGGATCGTCGTGGACGCGCTCGCGCAGCGCGTCGAGCGCTACGGACGGCTGGCGCCGAACGGTCAGCACGTACTCCTTGGCGACGTAGATGTGCACCTCGATCGGCTGCACGGAGCCGCTCTCGTCCAGGACCGCCGTGTAGAAGACGAGCAGTACGTGGTCGTCGTAGACGTCGACCTTCGGCCGTTGGCCGAACTCGCGCGTGTCCTCGATCGCCAGCGGGTGCAGGCCCAGCAACTCGCCGACGCGCTCGACCTCACCCTCGGCCGGGTTGTCGAGGTCGAGCCAGAACGTATGGCCCTTCGCGCGGTCGGCCTCGATCCGCTCCGCGTCGAAGGCGGTGAACACGTCCATGTCGGCGAAGGCTACGCGCGTCAGGCGTGCAGGCCGCACTCGGTCTTGCCGGTGCCGGCCCAGCGACCGTCGCGCCCGGCGCCGGGCCGGGTGCAGTGCGTGCAGCCGATCGACGCGTACCCCTGGTCGTGCAGCGGGTTGTACGGCAGATCGTGCTCGGTGATGTAGCGCCAGACGTCAGCCTCGGTCCAGTCCGCGAGCGGGTTGGCCTTCCAGCGCTCGTGGCGGGCGTCCCAGGCGAGCTTCGGCGTCTTGGCGCGCGAGGCGCCCTGCTCGCGCCGCACGCCGGAGATCCAGGCGTCGACGTCCGCGAGCGCGCGCTCGAGCGGCTGCACCTTGCGCAGGTCGCAGCAGGCGTCCGGATCGCGCTCCCACAGCCGGTCGCCGTGCAAGGAGGCCTGGCGGGCGAGGCTCGGGCCCTGGTGGACCTCGACGGTGATCCCGTAGCGCTGCTCGACGGCGCGCCAGGTGGCGTACGTCTCGGGGAACAGGACGTGCGTGTCGAGTGTGAAGACGTGGGCGTCGGGCGCGATCTTCAGCAGCAGATCGAGCACCACCGACGCTTCTTTCTGGAACGAGCACGCGACCGCCAGGCGAGGGTGGAAGCGGTCGACCATGAAGGCGAGCACGCCGGTCGCGTCGAGATGCTCGAGGTCCGGCGCGACCATCGCTGGGCTGCTGGTGGCGCTCATCCAGACTAAAAGGTACTAAATCCGATCGAGATATTGATTTTTAGGCGGTGAGCCGAGATGGCGAGGTCGCTAGCATTCTGCAAGTGACTATGGTTGATGATGCTCGTCCGTCCGCCCCCGGCGCGGCTCCTGACGACGCCGAGGCGCTCGACGCCTACTCGCGCGTGGTGACCGGCGTGGCGGAGGCGCTCGGGCCGTCGGTGGCCAATCTCAGGGTCTGGAGCCGTCGCCGCAGCGCGGCGGGTGGCGGATCCGGCGTCGTGATCACGCCGGACGGCTTCATGCTCACCAGCGCGCATGTCGTCGCCGGCACCGGCGCGCGCGTGCGCGCCTCGTTCGTCGACGGCAGCGACATCCAGGCGACCCTTGTCGGCTCCGACCCGCTTTCGGACCTCGCCGTCCTGCGCGCCGACGGCACGGGCCTGGCGCCGGCCGAGCTTGGCGACGCCGCCGGGCTGCGCGTTGGCCAGCTCGTGGTCGCGATCGGGAACCCGCACGGCTACGCGGGCTCGGTCACGGCCGGCGTGGTGTCGGCGCTCGGCCGTTCGCTGCCCGCTCGCGCCGGCGGCGCGACGCGGATCATCGACGACGTGATCCAGACCGACGCGGCGCTGAACCCCGGCAACTCGGGTGGCGCGCTCGTCGACGGCCGCCGCCGCGTGGTCGGGATCAACACCGCGGTGGCGGGCGTCGGTCTCGGCCTCGCGGTGCCGATCAACGCGACGACCCGGCGGATCGTGTCGGCCTTGATGCGTGACGGTCGCGTGCGCCGCGCCTGGATCGGGATCGCCGGGGGAGCGCGGCCGCTGCCGCCGCGCGTGGCCACCGCGCTCGGCCGCGATCGCGCGATCGAGGTCGTCGAGGTGATCGAGGGCTCGCCCGCCGACCACGCGGGCCTGCGCGCCGAGGACCTGATCGTCGGCGTCGACGGCCTGCCGGTCCGCGGAGTCGACGACCTCCAGCGACTGATGACCGAGGAGCGCATCGGCGCCCGCTGCGCGCTCGACGTCGTGCGCGAGGGCGCCTCCCGCACGCTCGAGCTCGTGCCGCGCGAGCTCGACGTCTGAGAGCCCGTTTCAGAAGTCGGCACGCCCGGATACGGGTGATCCGCGGCGCCAGCCACCACCCGCGGGATCGCCGATAACCCCACTATCGGCTTCACCCCCGTGCGGCGCCTGGCATCCACGGCTCGACCGTCCCGGACGGGCCGCCTGTTCTGAAACGGACTCTAAGCGGCGCGCACCCGGATCCGCGGGCGCGCGTTGTTCACGTACCCCTTCGGGTTCCACAGCGCCGCCTCGTCCTCCGGCTGCGTGGCAGCCGAGGAGTCCCAGGCGCGCACCAGGATCTCGTGCTCACCAGGCGCGAGATCGACCGTGATCCGCCAGTGCCGCCAGGCCCACGAGCCGAGGTCGTCGAGCAACTCCGCCTGCGACCAGGTCGCGGCGCCGTCGACCGAGACGTCAACCCGCGCGACGTGTCGCTCGCCGCCCGCGAACGCGTAGCCCCGCACCTCGATCGGGCCGGCGACGACCGTGTCGCCGTCGGCCGGCGCCAGCACGTCGGCGTTGAGCGCGACCAGGCCGAGCGGCATCCCCACGCCCGGGCCAGGCGTCCCGTCCTCCGGCAGCAGCCGGTAGGCGACGCGCTGGAAGTAGCCCTCCCAGGGCTGCGCTCGGAGTTCGATCCGGTCGAGCCACTTGACGCTGCGGGCGCCGATGTAGCCGGGCACGACCACGCGCAGGGGCCCGCCGTGGACGGGCGGGAGCCGCTCGCCGTTCATCGCCCAGGCGAGCAGCACTTCGGGCCGGCACGCCTTGCCGAGCGGGATCGAACCACCGAAGCGCTGGGCCGGCTTGGCCTCCGGGCACATGTCGGCGCCTTCGAAGCCGGCGTGCACGGCCTCGGGCAGCGGCCCGGCGAGCGCGACGACATCGGCGAGCGCGACGCCGGTCCAGGTCGCCGTGCCGGTCGCCCCGGGACCCCAGGGCGCCTCGCCCGGGATGTCGCGGATCGCGATCAGGCCCGCGCGCCGGTTGCCCGCGCACTGCAGCGTCGCGGTCTCGGTGCGCTCCCGGAACGCCTCGCGCAGCGTCGTCAGCGACAGGTCGAGCTCGCGCTCGACGAGCCCGTGCACGCGCAGCCGCCACGCGGCGGGGTCGACCTCAGGCACCCCGCCGTGCCCCCGCACGTAGAACGCGTCGGTGGCGGTCACGGACGCCTCGGCCAGGGCCGCGGGCGCGGTCTCGGCGTTGAACGGCTCGTCCTCGTGGACGATCAGGTCCGCGCGCTTTCCGTACCGACTCATGCGACGAGCGTACGAGTCGCGCCCACTTCACGCCGTATCCTTGCCGCCCGTGATTGCGCGCCTGGCCGTCCTCGCCGTGCTCGTCATGGCGGCCGCCGGCTGCGGCGGCGACGACCCCGCACCGAGCGAAACGCCGCCGCCGGCCTCGACGCCGACCGCGAGCCCGACCGTCGCAGCGGAGGCGTCGACGCCCGCTCCACCGGGCAGCGGCGCGAACGCGTTCATCGGCTCGATCGCGGTCGACCCGAAGGATGGGACGATGATGCTCGGCACCGGGCTCGGCCTGTTCCGTGCCGCCAAGGGCGCCGACACGGCCGAGCGCGTGGTCGGCGAGCTGCGCCTGCCCGACGGCTCCGGGCCGGTGTCGAGCAACCTCGTCGTCCGCTACGCCCGTGCGGGTGAGTTGCTCGCATCGGGCCACCCGGAGGGCGAGGGAGCGCTGCCGGAGAACCTCGGGCTGATCCTCTCGCGCGACGCCGGGAACACGTTCGAGCCCGTGGTCGATCTCGGTCAGGCGGACTTCCACATCGTTCAGGCGGCCGGCGACCACCTGCTCGTAGTCGGCGCCGAGGAGACCGACATCCGGGTGAGCGCGGACGGCGGCGGCACGTTCGAGAACCGCACGCCACCCGACATGCCGCTCGACGTCGCGTTCGACGCGAAGGACCCGGATCGCATCGTCGTCGCGACCGCGAAGGGCACCTTCAGCTCCTCCGACGGAGGTGGCTCCTGGCGTCCGCGCGACGCGATCCCGTCCGAACAGCTCGCCTGGGGCGCGCCCGACGCGCTGTACCGGGCCGATCCCGGCGGGCTGATCAAGGTCAGCGCCGACGGCGGCGCGACCTGGAAGGACCGCGGTTCGGTCGGCCTGTCGGCCAACGAGCTCGCCGTCGACGCCGACGGCGCGCTCTACGCGTCCGTGCCGGGCGGGGAGGTCAAGCGGTCCACCGACGGCGGCGCGACCTGGACGCAGCTCGTGAAGCTGAAGTAGCGCCGGCGAACATCAACTGCGCTGGGTGGGGGAGTGGGGGCTGTTAGGCGGCCCGTCAGGACATCGAGCGTCGGCTTAGTCGGTCTCACGCCGACAAACTCGACACTCGGAGGTCTCGCGGCGGAAACCCGCCGCCCTACCCAGCCGGGGTTGACGTTCGCCGATGCTGCTGGCTACGGCAGCAGCAGCTCGTCCTGCGACGACTTCCGCCGCTTGGACACCTCGACAACCGCCGGCGCTACGTCGCCGGCGCTCGCGCTCAGCGTGTAGCTGCCCTCCGGCGCGTCGACCTTCAGCTGGCCCGTCGACAGCGGCTCGATCGTCCCGGTCGAGCGCGTGATGCCGCCCGAGCTGGCGCCAAGCTCGTCGGTCTCGAACGTCACCTTCTGCGCGGCGTCGGACTGGTTCGAGATCAGGATCACGACCGGGCCGGCGCCGAACGTGACCGGCGAGACCCGCACCTGCTCCTTGTCGATCGCCGCGGTCACGTTGATCGGCGACGGCGGGCGTGGCCGGTTCGAGTAGTCCTCGTCGGCGCCGCACGCGCCGAGCCCGGCGGCGAGGAAAGCCGCCGCAAGCACCGCCTCGACCGGGGTCCGCAAGCGCACGCGGCGAATGTACCCCGGATCGGGCTGCAACGCGCCGTTCATGCCGTCCGGCCGCAGGCGTATGACACGCTGCCCATGCCTGACGACGCCCTCCTCGACTCCCTGCTCGCCGGCGTGGAGTTCCTCGCCGTCGACACCGAGACGAACGGGCAGGCGCGCGACCGCTGCGAGCTGACCGAGGTCGGCGCCGTGCTGGTCGGCGGCGGCGAGCTGCACCAGCGCTGGAGCTCGCTCGTCGGCGTCGCCGAGCCGCTCGGCCGCGGCATCCAGCGGTTCACGGGGATCACGCAGGCGATGGTCGACGAGGCGCCGCCGCCGGAGACGGTGCTGCCGGAGCTGGCGGAGCAGTTGCGCGGCCGCGTGCTCGTGGCGCACTCGGCGCGGTTCGACGTCGGCGTGCTGCGCCAGGCATTCGACCGCGCGGCGCTCACGTGGCCGGACCCGCCGGTGATGTGCACGGTCGCGCTCGCGCGCCGGCTCGCCCCGCTGCAGCGCCGGCGCGGGCTCGCCACGCTCGCCGACGCGCTCGGGATCGAGGTCGCGGCCACCCACCGCGCGCTGCCCGACGCCGAGACGTGCGCGCGCGTGCTGTGCGCGCTGCTGCCACGGCTGTGCGCGAACGCGCGCACGGTCGCCGAGGCGCTCGCGCTGCTCCGTCCCCGCCGCCCGCCGCGCTACCGGCCGGTCGGAGCCAAGCGCCCGCGCGACGAGCGCCCTGACCTGACCGGGCTCCCGAAGGACCCCGGGGTCTACATCTTCCGCGACGCCGACGGACAGCCGCTGTACGTCGGCAAGTCGATCTGCCTGCGCACGCGCGCCCGCGCCCACTTCACGACGCCCGTGACCTGGACCGGCCAGGCCGAGCACGTCGACTACCAGCCGACCGAGTCCGAGCTCGGCGCGCTCGTGCTGGAGAACCGCCTGATCAAGGTGCTGAAGCCGCCCGGCAACACGCAGCTCAAGCGCGAGGCCGACGGCTACGTGTACCTGCGCTGCCGGCTCGACATCCCGTTCCCGATCCTCGAGGTCGCGCGTGAGCCGGCCGCCGGCCACGCGGTCTGCGTCGGCCCCGTTCGCGGCCGTGCCGCGGCGGCCGAGCTGGTCGAGCAGCTGAACTCGCTGTTCGGGCTGCGGCACTGCGGCCGCGCGCTGCCGCGCCGCGCGCACCCGTCGGCCTACGGCCAGATGGGCCGCTGCCTCTCGCCCTGCCTCGGCGACCTCGACCCGAACCTCTACCGCGAGCGGCTCGACGAGGCGCTCCAGCTGTTCGAGGTCGACGGCGGTGCCGCGCTGCTCGCCCACGTCGACGCGCAGATGCGCGCGGCCTCGGCCGAGCAGCGCTACGAGCGCGCCGACTGGCTGCGCCGCCGCGCGCGCCGGCTCGAATCGCTGCTGCGCCGGCTCGGCGGCGTTCTGCGCGCGGCCCACACGGGCGCGCGGCTCGTGCTCGCGCCGCACCCGGAGACGCCGGAGCGCGCCGACGCGTTCTGGATCGTCGGCGGCCGGATCGCCGACTGGGGGCCGCTCCCCGCCGACGCGGCCGAGGTCGCCGCCCGCACTCAGGTCGCGCTCGCCGCCGCCCCGGCCACCGGCCTCGGCGGCTGGCTCCCCGCGGACGAGCTCGATGAGGCGCGGATCGTCGGCTCGTGGCTTGCCGGCCACGAGGATGCGCGCGTGCTCGAGCTCGACCCGCCGCCGGATCAGGCGGCGCTGGCCGCGTTCAGCGCGACCCCGGCTGCTTCCCGCCCCACGACAGCACTCCCAGCGGCCCCAGTGGTTGCCGCTCATGCGTCGGCGCCGGGCTCGTAGCCGGCGCCGGTCGTAGGTCGTCAGCGACGACGTGCGTGACCGGCACGCCGGTGAACCGCGCGACGCGGTGCGGGAAGTCGTGCTGCAGCCACTTCGAGCTGCGGCCCGGGAGCGTGCAGACGATCGCCTCGTCGTGGCGGGCCGGATCGAAGCACTCGACCACGGCGTCCATCGGGTTGGCGTCGCCGACCACGCCGTCGGCTTGCAGGCCGGCCTCGCGCATGCCCGCGAGCGCCTCGTCCAGTGCCGCGCGCTGCGACTCGCGCCCCCCGAGTCCCGGCCCCTGCGCCGGCATCACGAGCGTGATGCGGATCGGCGAGCGCTCGGCGCGTGCCTTCAGCGCGTCCAACAGATGCTGCGAGCCGGCGGTGAGGCTGGCGACGACGAGCACGTTCGCGGCCATAGTCCAAGGCTACCCCTGGAAGGGCAGCGCCACCACCTCTGCGGTCGTGCCATCTTCGCCGACGGTGAGCGTGTCGCCGGGCGCGGCCTCGCGGCGCACGATCGCGAGCGCGATCGGCCCGTGGGCGGGGGAGAGGGCGACGCTGCCGATGCGGCCGACCGCCTTCTCGCCGAGCCGCAGCGCGTCGCCGGTGGCGGCGGGCGCCGACAGCCGCAGGCCGCGCAGGTGGCGGTTCGGCTTGCCGCGGTAGAACAGCCGGGCGACCGTCTCCTGGCCGACGTAGCAGCCCTTCGTGAACGACACCGCGCGCTCGTTCAGGCCGGCCTCCTGGGGGATCGTGCTGTCGTCGAGGTCGACGCCGTAGCGCGGCCGGCCGTTCTCGACGCGCAGCGTCTCGGCGGCCTCCTCGGTGACGGCGACGGCGCCGGCAGCCTCGAGCGCGGCGCGCACCGCGTCGAGCCCTTCGGCCGGCGCGAACACGTCGACGCCGACATCGGTCGCCGCGAGCACGACCGGCGTGCCGGCGATCTCGGCGCGCACGTTGTCGTGCTCCTCGCTCCCGAGCCCATCGGCGCCCGCCACGCGACGGGCGTCCGGTCCGGCGAGCGACAGCAGCCCCATCTCGAGCGTGCGCTTGTGCAGCTCGACGTCGCTGCCGAGCTTGAAGCGCCGGATCATGTTGAACAGCTCCTGCAGCGTGGAGCGCTCGGTGTCGAGCAGCAGTTCGTCGCCGAGGTCGAGCACCCGCAGGTCGCCGAGCATCTTGCCCTTGTGGGTGAGGAACGCCGCGTAGCAGCCGCGGCCGGGCTCGAGCCCTTCGATGTCGTTGGTGACCTGACCGTGCAGGAACGTCTTCGCCTCGGGACCGGTGAGCGCGAGCTTGCCGCGCTCGGAGCGGTCCACCAGGCCGCACGCTTCGGTCAGCGCGCGGTGGTCGGTGGCGAGGGTGTCTGCGGTGGTGGCCATCTCTGAGCGAGGATACGAAACGTGCCTCACCTGCTCGGCGTGGACCTCGGCGCGACCAACCTGCGCGTCGCGCTCGGTGACGGCCGCGGCGCGATTCTCGCCCGCGCCGACGAGCCCGTGCCGGCCTCCGGCGAGGCGCTTGCGGCACGCGTCGCGGCGGTCGGCCGCTCACTGGCGGGCGATGCCTGGGACGAGGTCCGGGCCGCCGGCGTCGGCGTGCCCGGGATCCCGGAGGGAGACGGCTTCGGCGGCCTGATCGCCGGGGCGGCCGGGCTCACCCGCGCGCCGCTGCGGCAACTGCTGGAGGAGGCGCTCGGCGTGCCGGTCGTGCTCGAGAACGACCTCAACCTCGCCGCGCTCGCCGAGCACCGCGTGCGGGCGGTCGCCGACCTCGCGTTCATCGGCGTCGGCACCGGCGTCGGCATGGGGATCGTGGCCAGGGGCGAGCTCCTGCGCGGCGCGAGCGGCGGGGCCGGCGAGCTCGGTCACCTGCCGTTCGGCGACCGCGTGGTGGCCGGCGCGGACGGTCTTGGCCCGCTCGAGGCGGTCGCCGGCGGCGCCGGGCTCGCCGCGCGCTGGGGCTCCGGCACCGCGCACGACGTGTTCGCCGCCGCCGAGCGCGGCGACGACCGCGCCCGCGCCCTGCTGCACGACCAGGCGCGCGCGCTGGCGATCGCGATCCGGTCTGTGCACGCGCTGCTCGATCCGGCGCTGATCGTGCTCGGCGGCGGGATCGGGTCGCGTGCCGACGTGCTCGAACGGGTGCGCGCCGAGCTCGGGCCGTCCGCGCCGGCGGTCGAGGCCAGCGTGCTGGGCGAGGACGCTGGGCTGCTGGGAGCACTCGCGGCCGCGGCCGCGGCTCAATAGTCGTCGGGCGCCCGCACTCGCATCAGCCGCCGCTCGACCTCGTTCTGGAGCTCGTCGAGCACGCGCTCGCGGGCGACGCCGGCCTCCAGCGCGGAGCGCACCACGGCCGCCTCCTCGGCGCCGTCGAGCAGCTCCAGCAGGTGCAGCAGGCCGTCCAGGCTCTGGCCGCGCGCGGGCGCGAGCGGGTCGTCGGGGTCCACGGGAAAGGGCGCGCCGGCCATGTAGCCTTCGCGACCAATCATGCCGCTTGCGGACACCTTCCAGGAGATCGTCGACTCGCTCCCGTCCGACTGGACCGACCTCGAGTTCGACCTGCGCGTCCAGGAGGACCGCTACGTCGACGCCGCGACGCTGCTCGTGACCTGCAACGCACAGCCGTACTCGAAGTACGACTGGCACTTCCGGCTGCTCGTCGCCCACCGCTTCGGCCACGCCGCGGCGGCGGAGACCGTCCACGGCACGCTGAAGCTGCTCGACGACGTCGGCATCGCGGGCGAGCTCGCCTTCCGCGAGGTCCGCACCGGACGCCACGAGGTAATCCAGGACTGGGGCCGCCCGGAGTCGTTCCGGGAGGAGTTCCGCCGGCTGCGCTCGCAGTAGATGGCCCGCGTCGTCGCCGTCTTCGACGATCTGCTGCTCGGTTCGAACGCGCTCGGCATGCTGCAGGCCGCCGGTCACGACGCGACGCTCCGAGGCGGCGCCGACGTGCATCCGGACGGCGCCGACCTGCTGATCGTCGACCTCGCCGCCGGCAGCTTCGACGGCGTCGCGATCGTCGAGGCGCTGCGCGCCGCCGGTGAGCTCGAGGGCACGCGCACGCTCGGCGTCTATTCGCACGTCGACGCGGACACGCGGCGGCGCGCCGAGGGCGCGGGCTTCGACCTCGTCGTCCCGCGCTCGCGGATGGCACGCGAGGGACCGGCGCTCGTCGATCGGCTCACCGGCTGACTTCCTTCACATCCCTTAGCCGCTAGCCGTCCTTTCGGAGTGTCAGACTACGAATCAGGGATGACCACAGAGGTCAAGGAACGCAAGGAGCGAAAGCGCGTGATCGTCCGCTTCGCGGGCGACTCCGGCGACGGTATGCAGTTGGCGGGCAGCCGCTTCACCGAGGCCACCGCCGAGCACGGCAACGACTTCGCGACCCTGCCCAGCTTCCCGGCCGAGATCCGGGCGCCTGCCGGCACGCTGGCCGGCGTCTCGGCGTTCCAGATCCACTTCGCCGCGCAGGACATCCTCACGCCGGGCGACGAGCCCGACGTCCTGGTCGCGATGAACCCCGCCGCGCTGCGCAGCGAGCTCTCCGGCCTCGCCAAGCGCGGCACGATCATCGCCAACGAGGACGCCTTCTCCAAGCGCAACCTGCAGAAGGTCGGCTACGAGGAGAACCCGCTCGAGGACGGCTCGCTCGACGGCTACCACCTGATCCGGATCCCGATGACGTCGCTCACCGCGCGCGCGGTGGAGGCGATGGAGTCGGTCTCCACGCGTGACGCCGGCCGCGCGAAGAACCTGTTCGCGCTCGGCGTGGTGTCGTGGCTGTACGACCGGCCGACGGCGCCGACCGAGGACTGGATCCGGCGCAAGTTCGTGAACAAGCCGGGGCCGATGGAGGCCAACCTGGCGGCGTTCCGGGCGGGCTGGAACTTCGGCGAGACGTCGGAGCTGATCGACGTGCAGTACCGCGTCGACCCGGCGACGGACGTCCCGCCCGGCACCTACCGCAACATCAACGGCACCCAGGCGACCGCGCTCGGGCTGATCGCCGCCAGCGTGCGGTCGGGCCTGCCGCTGGTGCTCGCCAGCTACCCGATCACGCCGGCGTCGGAGCTCCTGCACGAGCTCGCTCGCCACCCGGACATGGGCGTGCGCACGATCCAGGCCGAGGACGAGATCGCCGCCGCCGGCATGGCGCTCGGCGCCGCGTTCGGCGGGGCGCTCGGCGTGACCGCGACGAGCGGGCCGGGGATGGACCTGAAGGCCGAGACGATCGGCCTCGCGATGATGCTCGAGCTGCCGATGGTCGTGATCGACGTCCAGCGCGCCGGGCCCTCGACGGGGATGCCGACCAAGACCGAGCAGTCGGACCTGCTGATGGCGATCCACGGTCGCCACGGCGAGTCGCCGCTGCCGGTGGTCGCGGCCGCGACGCCGGGCCAGTGCTTCGACGCCGCCTACGAGGCCGCGCGGATCGCCGTCCGCTACCGCACGCCGGTGATCCTCCTGTCCGACCTCTTCCTCGCCAACTCGAGCGAGCCGTGGCAGATCCCGGATACCGACGCGCTGCCGCCGATCGACCCCGCGTTCGCGCAGGCGCCGGCCGACGGCGAGGCGTTCGAGCCGTACGCGCGTGACGAGCGCGGCGCGCGGCCGTGGGCGATCCCCGGCACGCCCGGCCTCGAGCACCGGATCGGCGGGCTGGAGAAGCAGGACGTCAGCGGCGACATCTCCTACGACGGCGCGAACCACGCGCTGATGACGGGCATCCGGGCCTCACGGATCGGCGGGATCGCCGACGACGTCGCGCCGCTCGAGGTCGACGAGGACCCGGGCGCCGAGCTGCTGGTGCTCGGATGGGGCTCGAGCCGCGGAGCGATCCGCGCCGCCGCCCGCCGCGTGCGGCTCAACGGCCGCAGCGTGGCGATCGCCCACCTGCACCACCTCCATCCGATGCCCGCCAACACCGGCGAGGTGCTGCGGCGCTTCGACCGCGTGCTGGTCCCCGAGATGAACACCGGCCAGCTCGCGCAGCTCCTGCGCGCCGAGTTCCTGGTCGACGTCGAGAGCTACTGCAAGCTCGAGGGCAAGCCGCTTTTCGCGGCCGAGCTCGAACGCGAGTTCGAGGCGCGGATGTAGATGGCCGTCACCGACTCAGAGCTGACGCTCACGAAGAAGGACTTCTCCTCCGACCAAGAGACGCGCTGGTGCCCGGGCTGCGGGGACTACGCGGTGCTCGCCGCCGTCCAGCAGCTGATGCCGGAGCTCGGCATCCCACCGCACCGGACCGTGTTCGTCTCCGGCATCGGGTGCGCCGGGCGCTTCTCCTACTACATGGATACGTACGGGATGCACGGCATCCACGGCCGTGCGCCGGCGCTGGCGACCGGCCTGGCCGCCGCGCGCAGCGACCTCTCGATCTGGGTCGTGACCGGCGACGGCGACGCGCTGTCGATCGGCGGCAACCACCTGATCCACGCGCTGCGCCGCAACGTGCCGGTGAAGATCCTGATGTTCAACAACCAGATCTACGGCCTCACGAAGGGCCAGGCGTCGCCGACCAGCGAGCTCGGGAAGGTCACGAAGTCGACGCCGTTCGGCGCGCAGGACGAGCCGTTCAACCCGCTCGCGCTCGCGCTCGGCGCGGGCGCGACGTTCGCCGCCCGCACGATCGATCGCGACCGCCACCACATGACCGACGTCCTGCGCGCGGCGGCACAGCACAAGGGCAGCGCGTTCGTCGAGATCTACCAGAACTGCCCGGTGTTCAACGACGGCGCGTTCGCCGCGCTGACCGACAAGGACCAGGCCGCCTTCAACCGCATCCCGCTCGAGCACGGCAAGCCGATCCGCTTCGGCCCCGACGGCGAGCACGGCGTCGCCCGCGGCGCCGACGGCGACCTCGAAATCGTCGGCGTCGACGACGTCGGCGAGGACGCGCTGGTGGTCCACGACGCCCACCGCGACGATCCGACGCTCGCGTTCGCACTCGCCCGGCTCGCCGACGCCCCGACCGACCCGACACCGATCGGCGTCTTCCGCGCCGTCGAGCGCCCGGTCGGCATCGCCGAAGTCGGTCGCAAGCTCGACGCCGCCCGCGCCCAGCTCGCCCCTGGCGCGCTCGAAGCGCTGCTGCACGCGGGCGACACCTGGACCGTCGCCTAGCCGCGAGCGAGCTCGAGCAGCGCGGCCTCGGTTGCGTTCGTTGACGTGGCGAGCACCGCGCGGTCGACGTTGCCGAGCGTGTCGCACGGCTGGTGGTAGCAGTCGTCGAGGCCGGTGAAGAGGCCGCCGGCCGGGATGTCGCGGGCCTCGAACGAGGCGTGGTCGGAGTCGCCGTTCAGGCGCACCTGCGGGGCTTCGGGCGGCAGGTGGCTGCGCAGCACGGCCTCGATCCGCAGGGCGTCGGCGCGCGCCGTGCCGCGGATCGCGGCGCCGTCGTAGACGGCCGGCTTCTCTCCTGGGCTGCCGACCATGTCGAGGTTCAGATACGCGGCGATGCGCCGTCGCTCGTCGGTCCCGAGCCGGTTGACGTAGTGGCGCGAGCCGAGCAGGCCGAGCTCCTCGCCGCCCCAGAAGCCGAGCCGCAGCGCGCTGCCGGGCGGGAGCCGGCGCGCGGGGATGCGCTCGGCGATCGTGAGCAGCGCCACGACGCCGCTGCCGTTGTCGTTCATCCCCGGCGCCGGCGGGGACCGAGTCGCGGTGCGCGCCCGCCATCACCACGCGCGCCGCGTCCGCAGGCCCGATCTCGCCGATCACGTTGGTCGTCTGCCGCCGCGAGGAGACGGCGTCGACCGCGACGGTGGCGCGCTGCCCCGCCAGCCCGGCGCCGGCGCTCTTGCTCAGCCCAACGACCGGGATCCCGGGCCCTGCGCGGAACAGCGAGCCGGGCGTCGGCCGCGGGCCGTCGTTGACGACGAGCATCGCCGCGGCGCCGGCCTGCCGGGCGCGGAGCGCCTTCTCGAAGAAGAAGCAGTCGCCGCGCCGCGCGAGCGCGATCTCGCCAGTTTGCAGGCCGTCGTAGTCGCTCGCCGCGCAGCCCAGCCCGACCGGGCGCACGCGGCCTGTCGCGCGGCCGCCCGGGGAGAACTGGAGCGTGCGGATCTGCTGCACCGGATCACCGCCGACGACGACCCGTGGCGGCTTCCGCTCGCGGTAGAACGGCACCTCGATCGACTGCGTGCTGACGCGATAGCCGGCCGCGCGCAGGCGAGCGGCGATGTACGCGGCGGTCGCCCGGTCGCCGGGCGTCCCGGACGCGCGTGTGCCGCCGTCCGCGGTCGCGATCCGCTGCAACGCGCGCAGGTGGTCCGCGGCGTCGGTCGCGCGCCGCGGCGCCGGCGCCGGCGGCGTCGCGTCGCGGTCGCCGTCGTCGTCGGCGTGGCGGTTCGCGGCGACCAGGGCGGCGACCGCCACGAACACGACGACGAACAGCACGAGACCCCGGAGGAACCAGCGCGGCACACGACCAGCATGCACCGTGGGCGTCGAGAAGGGATAAGAACGTCAACCCCGCTGGGTGGGGGAGCGGCAGCCTCGGGCGGCCGCGATGGGACGCCGAGCGTCGAGTTCGTCGGGCTCAGGCCGAGAAAGTCGACGCTCGCGTGCGTTTCGCCTCAACCGATGCGTCCCCAAGGCGCGCGTGGGGAGTTGCGCATCCTCACCGCCGCTCGACGGCGCTCGCTTCCCTCCCCAGCGCAGTTGACGTCCCGCGGCCGCTCAGTCGCGCGGCACGGGCCCGACGAGGCCGCGGTCGAACGCGGAGCTGACGTCGATCGGCTCGTGCACGATCCCGAACTCGAGGTCCCATGCCGCCCACTTCTGCAGTACGTCCTCGCGCAATTCGCCGTACGCCGCGGCGCCGGCGGTGAACGCGGGTGCGACGGCGTCGAGCTGGGCGGTAGCCGCCGCGCGATCGAGCCCCGAGTCGGCGTCCACGAGCGCGCCGGCGGCGCTCTCCGGGTCGTTCTGGGCCTGCACGTAGCCGCGCTGGAGCGCGCGGATCGTGGCCTGCAGAACCGGGCGCTTCTCGTCGAGCGTGCGGCGCGTGACGCACAGCACCAGCTCGGGATACGACGGCGCGCCGTAGTCGTCGACGCGGAACTCGCGCGTGCCCGGCCGCTTCTCCTTCAGCGCCACGCCCTCGACGTTCCAGAACGCGGTGGCGGCGTCGACGCGTCCGGCCAGCATCGCCTTCACGGCCTCGAAGCCGATCGTCGTCGTCTTCACCTTCGCCGGGTCGCCGCCGTCGCCGGCAACCACCGATTGCAGCACCGCGACGTCGGACGGCAGGCCGGTGACGCCTGCGCGGCGGCCCTCGAGCGCCCTTGGCCGCGTCACCTGCGGCTGGGCCAGCACCGCCGCCAGCGGGCTCTGCACGAGCGCCATCACGCCGACCACGTCACGTCCCTGCTCGCGCGCCAGCGCGAGATCGTGGATGTCGAGGATCGCCATGTCGACCTTGCCGGCGGCGAGCAGCCGCAGGGCGTCGGTGGATGCGCCCGGCGCCCGCACCTCGAGCTGCACGCCCTCCGCGTCGTCGTAGCCGCGCCCGGTCGCGAGGTAGATGCCCGCATGCACGCCGTTCGGCGTGAAGTCGAGCAGCAGCGACGCCTCCTGGTTGGGGCGATCCGAACCGGCCGCACCGCCGCAGCCCACGACCGCGACTGCGAGCGCGAGGCACACCATCCGCAAGACGACTCTCAGCACGGCCGCACATGATGGCGAGGAGTACATTCGGGGCACGTCAGGACACCAGGAGGAGGCCCCAATGTCCGCAGCGTCCGCCCCTGTCCGTCCGTCGTCACGGGCGCCCGCGCTCCCGCTCGGCACGCGGCCCGCCTACGCGGCCGAGCTGCTCGGGACGTTCCTGCTCGTGACGTTCATCGTGTTCGCGGTGTCGGGCACCGCGCCGACCCCGGCCGGCACGGGCAACTTCGACATCGTGCTGATCGCGCTCACGCACGCATTCGTGCTGTTTGTGATCGTGCGCGCGCTCGGCCCCGCATCGGGCGGCCACTTCAACCCGGCGGTGACCGTCGCACTGCTCTACAAGCGCAAGATCGCAGCCGTGGACGCCTTCGTGTACATCGTGCTGCAGTGCCTCGGCGCCGTGCTGGCCGCGCTGTTCGCCAAGGCGATCATGGGCGACGCCGCGGAGGCCGTGAACTACGCCGCGCCCGCGGTTAACCCGGACCAGTTCGCGGAGGGCTCGTCGTGGCTCGGGCTGCTCGCCGAGGGCCTCGGCGGCTTCGTCCTGATGTTCGCGGTCATGGCGACCGCGGTCGACCCGCGCGGGAACCGCGACTGGGCGCCGTACGCGATCGGCCTGTCGCTCGGGGTCGGCGTGCTCATTCTGGCGCCGGTGACCGGCGCGGCGATCAACCCGGCGCGCGCGTTCGGCCCGATGCTGGTCGGTGACTTCGGCTCGTTCAGCCAGTTCCTGATCACCTACGTGGCCGGGCCGATCCTCGGCGCACTGCTGGCCGCGATCGTCTACACGGAGCTCGTGCTCAAGCCGCAGGACGAGGTCGAGGAGCGGCCGATCGACACGCTGAGCTGACGGCACCCTCACCTCACCTCGGTAAGGTCCCGGCGATGCGCCGCCGGGTCACGTTTTCGCGCAACCTGACGCTGTCGCTCTCGCGTACGTGCCGGTGTCACTGCAAGTACTGCGCGTTCGCGACCCATCAGGTGCACCTGCATGAGCCGGAGGAGGTCGAGCGGCTGATCGACGGCGCTGCGCGTCGGCATGTGAAGGAGTTGCTGGTGCTGACCGGCGAGGCGCCCGACCATCACCCGGGCGTGCGGACGAAGCTCGGTGAGCTCGGCTTCGCCGACTTCACCGCCTACGTGGTGTGGGCGTGCGAGCGGGCACTCGAGCGCGGGCTGCTGCCGCACACGAACCTCGGCGTGCTGAACCGCGAGGACCTGGCGCGGCTGCGCGAGGTCACCGCCTCGCAGGGATTGATGCTCGAGTCGGTCAACCCCGACCTGGTCGCCCACCAGGGGTCGCCGACGAAGCACCCGGCGGAGCGGTTGGCGACGATCGCGGCCGCGCAGGAGCTGCGGATCCCGTTCACGAGCGGGATCCTGGTCGGGATCGGCGAGTCCGAGGAGGACCGTGTGGCGTCGCTGGAGGCGCTCGCCGGGTTCGATCACCTGCAGGAGGTGATCCTGCAGAACTTCGTCCCACACCGCCGCTACTACGGCGAGGAGCCGGCCGACATCGCCACCGAGGCCGCCGACAGCTTCTGGCGCACGGGGCTGAACATGGCGCCGGAGCACGGCGCGCCCAAGTGGGCGACGCCGGTCGGGATCGAGGACATGAAGCGCCTGATCGCCGAGACGCGGCGGCTGATGCCGGGCGTCGGGATCCAGGTGCCGCCGAACCTCGCCGACTGGTGGCCCGAGCTCGTGGCGGCCGGCGCGACCGATCTCGGCGGCCTGTCGGCCAACGGCGACCACATCTCTCCCGAGCACCCGTTCCCGTCTCCGCACCAGGTCCGCAAGCGCCTCGCCGAGGACGGCGTCGCACTCGCAGAGCGGCTGTGCGTGTACGGGCGCTTCATCGACTCGGAATGGATCGCCCCGCGCGTGCTGGACGTGATCGGTGACCGCTACCGCGCGTTCATCCCGCGCCGCGGCGCCCCGGCCACGGCGCCCGGCACGATCGAGCGTGCCCGCGACGGCGCGGCGCTCGCGCCGGATGAGCTGGCGGCGTTGTTCGCCGAGAGCCGCCCGGAGGTGATCGAGGACATCCGCCAGGCCGCCGACGAGCTGCGCGCCGAGCTGGCCGGGGAGACGGTGACATTCGTCGTCAACCGCAACATCAACGTCTCCAACGTGTGCGTGGTCGGGTGCGCGTTCTGCGGCTTCGGCGTCGGCAAGCGCTCCCCCGACGCGTACGAGCACGACCGCGAGGAGTTCGTCAGCCGGGTGCAGGGAGCGATCGCCTACGGGGCGACGGAGATCTGCATGCAGTCGGGGATCCATCCGGACTGGGGGCTGGAGGATTACCTGGGCTGGCTGCGCCTCGCGAAGGAGGTCGCGCCGGAGATCCACCTGCACGCGTACAGCCCGATGGAGATCTCGCACATGTGCGACGCGGAGGGCCTGCCGCCGGCCGAGGTGCTCGGACGGCTCGCGGAAGCCGGCCTTGACTCGGTGCCGGGGACCGCCGCCGAGGTGCTCGACGACGGCGTGCGCCAGCGGATCAGCCCGAACAAGCTGCCGGTCGCGCGCTGGGTGGAGATCATCGAGGCCGCGCACCGCGTCGGCCTGCGCTCGACCGTCACCGTCATGTTCGGGCACATCGAGACGCCGCAGGAGCTGGCCGAGCACATGCGCGTCGTGCGCGCGCTGCAGGAGCGCACCGGCGGCTTCACCGAGTTCGTGCCGCTGTCGTTCATCCCGTTCCACACGCAGCTCGGCCGCACCCACGGGATCGAGGAGATCAGCCGCGAGGAGAACCTCAAGCACACCGCGGTGTTCCGGCTCGCGCTCGGGCGCACGATCCCGAGCCTGCAGGCGAGCTGGGTGAAGATGGGCCTCGACGCCGCCACCGAGGCGCTGCGCTGGGGCGTCAACGATCTCGGCGGGACGCTGATGGAGGAGTCGATCTCCCGCATGGCAGGCTCCTACCACGGCGTTCGACTCGACCCGCCGGACCTCGTCGCCGCCGCGCATCGCGCCGGCCGACCCGCCGCCGAGCGCACCACGCTCTACGGCATTCGCCGCCGCTACGAACCGGCGGCGGCCGCATAGTGGCCGGCCTCGTTCTCGGCCCGATGAACCGCTGGGCCAGCACCGATGAGGCGACGGTGTGGGTCGAGACCGATGCCGCGTGCGAGGTCGAGGTCAGCGCCGACGGCGCTCCCCCCGCGCGCGGGACCACGTTCGAGGTCGAGGGCCACCACTACGCGATCGTGCGCGTCAGCGGGCTGCCCGCGGACGCCGCCACGCCGTACACGGTGCTGCTCGACGGCGAGCAGGTGTGGCCGGAGCCGGACAGCCGGTTCCCGCCCAGCAGGCTGCGGACCCACTCGGCGGACGGCGCCGCGCGCGTCGTGTTCGGCTCGTGCCGTACCGCCTATCCGCACGAGCATCCGTTCACGCTCCATCCCGATGAGTACGAGTGCGGGCGCGAGGTCGACGCGCTGCGGGCGGTCGCGCTGCGGATGGCGGATTCCGATCCGAAGGATTGGCCGCACGTCGTGCTGCTGCTCGGCGACCAGGTGTACGCCGACGAGGTCTCGCCTGACACGCTCGAGTTCATCAAGTCGCGTCGCGACACGAGCAAGCCGCCGGGCGAGACGATCGCCGACTTCGAGGAGTACACGCGCCTCTACTACGAGGCCTGGATCGATCCGACCATCCGGTGGCTGCTCTCGACCGTGCCGTCGGCGATGATCTTCGACGATCACGACGTGATCGACGACTGGAACACGTCGGCCGAGTGGGTGGCGGAGATTCGCGCCACGGACTGGTGGGACACGCGCGTCGTCGGCGGCTTCATGGCGTACATCGTCTACCAGCACTGGGGCAACCTCAGTCCGGCTGCGCTCGACGAGGAGGACGTCTACCAGGAGGTCAACGCGGCGCGCGATGGCGGCGATCTGCTGAGCGAGTACGCCTACAAGTGCGACCGCGAGGTCGAGGGCGCGCGCTGGAGCTACTGCCGCGACATCGGCACGACGCGGATCGTGATGATCGACTCGCGCGCGGGCCGCGTCCTCGAGCCGGGCGGCCGCAGCATGGTCGACGCCGGCGAGTGGCAATGGATCACCGAGCACGCGCGCGGCGGCTTCGATCACCTGCTGATCGGCACGTCGCTGCCGCTGATCATGGCGCCCGCACTCCACTACCTGGAGGCGTGGAACGAGGCGGTGTGCGACGGCGCCTGGGGCGGCCTGGCGGCACGTGTCGGCGAGAAGATCCGCCAGGGCGTGGACCTCGAGCACTGGCCGGCCTTCCGGGACTCGTTCAACGCGATGTGCGAGCTGCTTCAGGAGGTCGGCGCCGGCCGCCGCGGGCCTGCGCCAGAGAGCATCGTCGTGCTGTCCGGCGACGTGCATCACGCCTACCTCGCGCAGGTCGGATTCCCGGAGGGCAGCGGCGTGACCGCGCGCGTGTGGCAGGCGACCTGCTCGCCGTTCCGCAACCCGCTCTCCACGAAGGAGCGCCGGACCGTGGTTTTCGGCTTCTCGCGCGTCGGCCACGCGATCGGGCGCATCCTCGCTCGTGCGGCGGGCGTGCCGCCGCCGCCGGTGCGCTGGCGGTTCCAGGACGGCGACCCGCGGTTCGACAACCAGGTCGGGACGCTCGAGCTCAACGGCCGCCGCGCGCTCGCGCGGCTCGAGCGATCGGTGCCGTCAGGCCGCGGCGTCGAGTATCCGCGGCTCGAAGTCGCCGACGAGCACTCGCTCACCTGACGCCGCGAGCGGGATCGAGATCGTGAAGGCGGTGCCGCGGCCGACCTCGCTGTCGACCGTGAGCGTGCCGCTGTGCTTGTCGACCACGATCGAGCGCGAGATCGCCAGGCCCTGACCGGTCCCGCGGCCGACGGCCTTGGTGGTGAAGAACGGGTCGAAGATGCGCTCGCGGAGGTCCGGCTCGATGCCCACGCCGGTGTCGGCGATCACGATCGTCACGGCGCCGTCCTGGAGCCAGGTGCGGACGCCGATCACGCCCCGCTTCCCGGAGTCGGCGATCGCGTGCGCGGCATTGACGACGAGGTTCAGGAAGACCTGGTTCAGCTCGCCCGGGTTGCACATGACCCGCGGCAGGCTGCCGAGCGCCACGTCGAGGTCGGCGACGTACTTGAACTCGCTCTGGGCGACGACCAAGGTCGATTCGAGCGCGGCGTTGATGTCGGCGAGCTCCTTCTGGGCCTGCCCCGGCCGGCCGAAGTCCTTCATCGCCCCGACGATCGTGGCGACGCGGGCGACGCCTTCGAGCGTGCGGTCGAGCGCCGCCGGGACGCGCTCGCGCAGGTACTCGAGGTCGGCCGTGAGCTCGGCGTCCTCGATTCGCGCGGCCACCGTCGCCTCGTCGAGCGGCGCCTCAACCGCCTCCGTGCACAGCGCGCGGTACTCGGCGACCAGCCGGTCGAGGCCGTCGAAGGACTCGGCGAGGAAGCGGATGCCGTCGCCCACGAACTGCATCGGCGTGTTGATCTCGTGCGCGAGCCCGGCCGCGAGCTGGCCGACGGCCTCAAGCCGCTGGGAGACGCGGAGGTCGGTCGCCAGGTGCTTGACGTCCGTGATGTCGGAGAGCGTGCCGTCGACCCACAGGATCGTGCCGTCGGCGTCGCGGATCGCTCGCCCGATGTCGCGGATCCAGCGCGTGCTGCCGTCGGGATGGGTGATCTCGTACTCCAGCGTGAACCCGTCCTCACCCGAGGCGGCGACCTGCTCGTCGAGCGCGGCGCGGTTCGGGACGAGCGGGCCGTACGCGGGAGCGTCGCCGATGATCTCGGCCAACCGCGCGCTTGCGAACTCCATCGGCCACGTGCCGCCCGGCGCGCGGCGATAGACGGCGGCGGGGATGTGCGCGACGACCGTGCGGAAGCGCTTCTCGCTGGCCTCAGCGCGAGAGCGCGCCTTGGCGGCGCGGTGATAGAGCAAGCCGAAGGCCGTCGCGAGCAGCACGATGACCGCGATCGTCATGCCGCACAAGCCTGCTCGATGGCGCGTACGAGCGTCCCGGCGTCACACGGCTTGGTGAGAACCGCGTGTGCCCTGACGCTGCCGTCGGTGCCCACGTGGCCGGAAAGCACGATTCGCTTGGAGGACGGGTGCCACGCCTCGATCAGCGCGAGCAGCGTGGCGCCCTTGAGCCCCGGCATGCGAAGGTCGGAGACCACAACGTCGGCCGGGTGGTGCTCCATCGCTCGCAGCGCGTCTTCCGGGGTGTCGGCGAACCGCATCTCCCAGCGCATGCGCTGCGGGCGGAGCAAATCCCGCAGGCCTTCCAGCACCTGCGGCTCGTCGTCGACAAACAGGACGGAGATCAGCCGCATACTCCGTAGTCATCGGCGTCCGCCCCCGATGACCTAACCCCGTCTTCGCACGCGCTTAATCCATATGCCGGGTGCGGCGTTCATGATGGGTTGAGCGAACCGTCTGGAGAGGCGACGCACCGCGTGACTAGAAACGATGCCGAGCTGCTCAAAGCCGCGTGGCAAGATCCTGAGGCGTTCCGAGAGTTCTATGACCGCTACGCGGTCTGGATCCGCTCGTGGTTCCTTCGTCATACCGGCTCGGAGCCGGGGGCACTGGACTTGACCGCGGAGACCTTTGCGCAGGCCTGGCACGCGTCGCGGCGGTTCAGGGATGAAGCGGACGGATCCGGCGCGCCATGGCTGTTCGGCATCGCGCGCAATCTCCTACGCCAATACCACAAGCACAACCGCATCGAGTCGGCTGCACGCGAGCGGATGGGCCTACAGGCCACGTCCGCCGAGTGCGAGGGCTACGAGCGCGTCGATGAGCTCAGCGAGGTCAGCTCCCTGACCCCGCTGTTGCGCAACGCCCTGCGGGCTCTACCCGCAGAGCAACGGCGCGCGCTCGAGCTGCGGATCGTGCACCAGCTCCCCTACGAGGCCGTGGCGGGCCGGCTGGGCTGCAGCCAGAACGCAGCACGACTGAGGGTCTCACGAGCCCTTCGGGAGCTCACCACACAGATGAAGAGCGCTCAGCCACTGAGCGCAACGAGAGGAGGCTGATGGCAGCTCAAACGGTCATACCGATCCCCGGCGCCCACGAGCGCCGTGTGGCGGAGCGTACGCGCTCCGCACGACTGATCCGCGATTCGATCGGGCTATTGAGCTCGAAGTGGTCGGTCGACATCCTGCTGGCGCTGGGCGACGGGACGCGGCGGTACCACGAGCTGCTCGAGGACCTGCAGCCGATCTCGGAGAAGGTCCTCACCCAGACCCTCCGGGGGATGGAGCGCGACGGCCTCGTGGCACGGCGCGTGCATGCTGAGGTGCCACCGCGGGTCGAGTACGCGCTGACGCCGCTTGGCGCCACGATGGCGCCGCCGCTGAAGGCGCTCGGGTCGTGGTCGCTCGCTCACGGCAAGCGAGTGGAAGAGGCGCGCGACCGGTTCGAGGCGAGGGCGGCAGCGAAGCGCGCGGCGTAGGCGCCGCGGTGAGATGACTGATTCCACGACCCGCACGACCGCCTGGGGGCGCCCCGCGGCGCTGGATCGGCACCCGCCGAAGGGGCCCGTGCCAGTGGCACTGTTCCCCTTCGCCGTGTACCGCCCAGCATCCACGGGACACCGCCAGGCGGCCGCGCGGACCGCGGAACCAATCATCTAGCGGAAGAGGTCGTCCTCGAGCGCGCGGACCAGCGCCGCGGCTCCGGGGCCGTCCTCGGCCGTCACATGACGCTCGAGCCCGCGGATGCGCACCGCCGGCTCGCGCGTGTCCTTGCCGCGGACGAGGTCGGCGGCGGCCGCCGCCTCGTCGGCGGTCGCGATCACGGTGGCCGCGAGCTCGCGGCCACCTGCGTCCGGCCGGCCGCGCCAGTCCGCGGCCGGCGCGAGGCCGGCGCAGCCGATCGCCACCTCGCACTGCCCGTGGCGCCAGGCGCGGCCGAACGAGTCGCTGACGATCACGGCGCACCCGAGCCGCGCGCGCAGCGCGCGCGCCGACGCGTCCGGGTCGGCGGGCAGCAGCACCAGCGTGTCCGGCGCCCCCGCGTTGGAGGCGTCCACGCCGGCGTTCGCGCACACGAACCCGTGCCGGGTGCGGCTGATCAGCCGGCCGCGGTCCGCCCGCAGGAGCTCTTCGGACTCGTCGAGCACGACCTGGACCTGGCGCGGGTCCTTGCCGTGCTCGGCGGCGAGGGCGTCCGCGCGCGGACTGGGGGAGACGTCAGCGAGCCGCACCGTCCGGCCCTCGGCCTTCGAGACCACCTTGTGCACGACCACGAGCACGTCGCCGGGCTGCAGGCCGCCCTCCAGCCGCCCTGCGGCGTCCGCCAGCAGCGCGCCCAGGTCGTCGCCGGGGCGCACCTCCGGCAGTCCGGGCAGCGCTTCGGCGGTCAGCACGCGCCGGCCGGCACCAGCGGACCCATCCAAAAATTCGACGGGTTCTGGCGGCCCCCAGCCGCCTCAGCCGGCACCCGGCATCCGGTCACGTGCCACCAGCATGCTCGCGGATGCCGTGCACCGGCTGAGACGACCGGGACTGCGCCAGCCGACCCGCCGAATTTCCGGATGGATCCGCCAGCCGGTCGAGCACTGCACGCGTGCGGGCGGCCGTCTCGGGCCGCGCGTCGAGAGCGCTGCGCAGCGCGGCGAGGTCGTCCGGCGTGTCGACGTCGAGGCCGAGCGACGGCAGGTCGCAGACCTTGACCGTCGCGCCCGCGGCACGCGCGCAGGCGGCGTGGCGGGCGAACGACCCCGCACCGAACGACGGCGCGATCGCGTGCGGCGGCGTCAGCAGCAGCGCGTTCGTGCCGCTGCCGTGGCGGTCCGGGACGATCACGACCGACGGCGATCCGGCGCTGCGCGCGAGCAGCCGCGACAGCTCGTCGGGCTCGACGGCCGGGCAGTCGCCCGGGACGAGCAGCGTGCGCTCGGCCCCGCGCTCGACCGCCGCGTCGACCCCGCGCATCGCGGCCGCGGACTGGCCCGCCTCGTCGGGGTCGTCGACGACGGCGGCGCCCGCCTGCTCGGCGGCCCGCGCCGCGATCGGCTCGGCGGTCACGACGACGACCTCGTCGATCTCCGGCACCGCCGCGAGCGCGGCGAGCACGTCGGAAACCATCGCGGCGGCCAGCTGCTCGCGCTCGCTGCCGCCGACGGCGTCGCTGAGGCGCTGTTTGGCGCGCGCGAAGGATTTGATCGGCAGGACCGCGGTCGTGCGCACGCCACGATCCTAACTTGTGAGCGCTCTGGCGAAGGCGAGCGTCTCGCGCGCGACCCGCCGGCGCGCGTCCGCGTCGCCCATCTCGACGTCGGTTTCGAGCGTGGGGATCGTGTCCGCGCGCTCATCGGCGATCAGGCCGTCCAGCAGGCCGTCGTAGTGCGCGGCGATGCCCTCCGAGGTGAGCGGGTGGCCCGCCCAAGCGAGGAAGTAGTCGGTCGGGCCCTTGAGCACGGCGCCGTGCACGAGCGGGGACACGGCGACGACCGGCCCGGGGGCGGCCTGGAGCGCGTCGCGGATGCCCGGCACGGCGAGGATCGGGCCGATCGAGATCACGGGGTTCGACGGGCCGATCACGACCGCGTCGGCCTGCGTGAGCGCCTCGAGCACCTCTGGCGTCGCGCGCGCCGCCTCGATCCCGCGTAGCTCCACGCCCTCGACCGGACCGGCGGCGCGCTCGCGGATCATGAACTCCTGGAAGCCGTGCCAGCCGGCGGCGTTGCGGACCTGCGTGCGCACGGGCTCGTCGCACATCGGCAGCACGCGGGCGGCCACGCCGAGCGCGCGGCGTGCCTCGTCGATCGCCTCCGTGAGCCGCGCGCCCTCGGCGAGCCGGCGGGCGCGCCGCAGGCACAGCGCCAGGTCGCGGTCGCCGAGGTTGAACCACACGTCGTCGCCCAGTTCACGCAGGCCCTCCATGACGTGGAAGGTGTCGCCCGCCAGGCCCCAGCCGCGCTCGTCGATGCGGTCGGCGAGCCAGAACGTCACAAGGTCGGGGTCGGGCGAGACGTGGCTGCCGTATGCCTCGGCGTCGTCGCCCGTGTTCGCGATCACCACCAGCTCGTCGCCGGCCTCGTCGAGCAGGCCGCGGGCGAGCTTCGCTCCGCCCGTCCCACCGGCGAGGAGGACTACCACGGCCGGTCGGTCAGCCCGGTGAGCCGGAT
This sequence comes from uncultured Solirubrobacteraceae bacterium, assembly GCA_963792385.1. GTDB lineage: Bacteria > Actinomycetota > Thermoleophilia > Solirubrobacterales > Solirubrobacteraceae > DASSUW01. The sequence continues at coordinate 1,103,434 of CAWBVZ010000012.1, forward strand.
GCCCGCGTGCGTCTTGTAGCGGACGTTGACGCCGATCAGCAGCGCGGTGAGCGACTCGGCAATCCGCGCCTGCTCCAGCCGCCCGGCGTCCACGCAGCGAAGGCCCGGGATCAGCTCGATCAGCGCCGCCGCCTGCGCCTTGTCGGCGCGCCGGTCGCCGCACACGAGCACGTCCTCGTCGAGCGTCGCGTCGAGGTCTTTCAACGCGGGCGCGTTGACCGTGTGCAGCGCGGCGACGACGCGCACGCCGTCCGGCGCCATCTCGGCCGCCTGCTCCGCCGCCGATCCCTGCCAGACGCCGAGCATGCGGGTCGCCTTGCCGGACACGGCTGCGGCCAGCGGTACGGTCGCGTCGACGAGCAGCTGGCCCTCGTGGAGGTGGTTCTTGAGGTTCGTCAGCGTCTCGGACTGGCTGCGGAACGGCACGCACAGGAACACGACCTCGCTCGCCTCGGCGGCCGGGCCGTTGGCGAGCCCGGTCACGGTGGCGGCGTCCGGGACCTGCTCGCGCACCCGCGCCGCGGCTTCCTCGGCACGGCCAGTGTCGCGCGAGCCGATCACGATCGGGACGCCCGCAACGGCCAGGCGCAGGGCAAGGCCGGAGCCGAGCGCGCCCGACCCGCCGATCACGGTGACCTGGTCCGACATGGCGGCGGAGGCTATACGCTGCGCGGCCATGCGGCTGGAGGGACGGATCGCGCTCGTCACCGGCGGCGCGTCGGGAATCGGCGCGGCGACGGCGCGGCGGCTGGCCGCCGAGGGGGCGCGGGTGGCGATCGGCGACCTCAACGAGGCGAGCGCACGCTCCGTCGCGGGCGAGATCGACGGCCTCGCAGTGCGGATGGACGTGGCCGATGCGGAGTCGGCGCGGGCCGGCGTCGCGGCGGTCGAGGACGCGCTCGGGCCTGTCGACATCCTCGTCAACAACGCCGGTACCGACCGCTTCGCGTTCTTCGTCAACACCGACGAGGCGCTGTGGGATTTCGTGCTCGCCGTGAACCTGCGCGGCACGATCGCCGTCACCCACGCCGTGCTCGACGGCATGCAGAAGCGCGGCCGCGGCGCGATCGTCAACGTCGCGTCCGAGGCGGGGCGGGTCGGCTCGCAGGGCTCGGTCGTCTACTCGGCGGCGAAGGCGGGCGTGATCGGCTTCACGCGCGCGGTGGCGCGCGAGAGCTCGCGCTTCGGCGTGCGCGTCAACGCCGTCGCGCCGGGCCCGATCGACACACCGCTGCTGAACGCCGCTCCGGAGGAGCTGGGGGAGATCGGCGAGCGCCTGAAGGCGGGGATGATCGCCGCCACCAGCATGCGCCGGATCGGGCAGCCGGACGAGGTCGCGGCGACAATCGCGTTCCTGGCGAGCGACGACGCGTCGTTCGTCACCGGGCAGACGATCAACGTCTCCGGCGGCCTTTCGATGGCCTGAACCTAGAATCCTCGCCGTGCAGGTGACGATCCGCGAGGTGGGGCCCCGGGACGGGTTCCAGAACGAGCCCGAGGTGGTCTCCACCGACGACAAGGTGCGCCTGATCGAGCTGCTGGCCGCCTCCGGACTGCGGCGGCTGGAGGTCACGAGCTTCGTGCGGCCGGACGTGATCCCGCAACTGGCGGACGGTCCGCAGGTGCTCGAGCGGATCTCCGTGCCGGACGACGTGTCGCTGTCGGTCCTGATCCCGAACGAGCGCGGGCTGGAGAACGCGCTGGCGCTGCGCGACCGGTTCCACGAGGTGAACGTGTTCCTGTCCGCGACCGAGTCGCACAACCGGGCGAACGTCAACCGCTCCGTCGAGGAGTCGCTGACCGGGCTCGAGCAGGTGCTGGGCCGCGCGCGGGCCGAGGGTCTGCGCTGTGAGGGCGTGATCTCGGTCGCGTTCGGATGCCCGTACGAGGGGCACGTGCCGCCCGAGCGGGTGTTCGCGATCGCCCAGCGGCTGATCGCCGCCGGCGCGCAGGAGATCGGGTTCGGCGACACGACGGGGATGGCCAACCCGGCGCAGGTGCGGGAGTTCTTCCCGGCCGCCCGAGCGGCGTTGGGGGAGGAGGTCGAGCTCACGGCGCACTTCCACAACACGCGCGGGCAAGGGCTGGCGAACGTGCTGGCGGCGTTGGACGCGGGCGTGACGAGCTTCGAGTCGAGCTTCGGCGAGCTGGGCGGGTGCCCGGTGCCGCGCGGCGCGACCGGCAACATCGCGACCGAGGACCTGGTGTCGATGCTGCACGAGATGGGCATCGAGACGGGCGTGTCGCTCGAGCGCCTGCTCGAGGCGGCGCGCGCCGCGCAGGAGGTGCTCGGCCGGCCGCTCGGCTCGCACGTGCTCACCGCCGGGCCGGTGGTGTGGAACTCGCCCCGCTGACCACGCTGCGGCTCGGTGGGCCGGCGGCGCGGGTGGTCGAGGCGCGGTCGGAGGCCGAGCTGGTCGAGGCCGTGCGCTGGGAGTCGCCCGCGCTCGTGCTCGCCGGCGGCTCGAACGTGGTGATCGCCGACGCGGGGGTCGGCGGGACCGTCGTGCGCGTGCTGTCCCGCGGCGTCGAGCGGGAGGGGGCGCGGCTGACGGTCGCCGCGGGCGAGTCGTGGGACGAGCTGGTGGCGCTGTGCGTGGCCGAGCGGCTGCAGGGCTTCGAGTGTCTGTCCGGCATCCCGGGCTCCGTCGGCGCGACGCCGATCCAGAACGTCGGGGCGTACGGGCAGGAGGTCGCCGAGACGGTCGAGTCGGTGCGCGTGCTCGACCGCTCGAACGACCGCGTGGTCGACATGTCGGTCGCGGAGTGCGGCTTCCAGTACCGCTCGAGCGTCTTCAAGTACCACGACCGCCGCGTGGTGCTTTCGGTCACGTTCCGGCTGCGCGAGGCCGGTGAGTCGGGCCCGCTGCGCTACGCCGAGCTGGCGCGCGCACTGGACGTCCCGGTCGGCGGCGTTGCGCCGCTGGGCGAGGTGCGCGAGGCCGTGCTGGCGCTGCGCCGCGGCAAGGGGATGGTGATCGACCCGGCCGACCCGGACTCGGTCAGCGCGGGATCGTTCTTCACCAACCCGATCCTCACGGCGGCCGACTTCGAGGCGCTGGCGGCGCGCGCCGAGACGCCGCCGCCCGCGTGGCCGGAGCCGGACGGCCGCGTCAAGACGTCGGCGGCGTGGCTGATCGAGCGGGCCGGCTTCCAGCGCGGCTACGGCGACGGCCGCGTCGGCATCTCGACCAAGCACACGCTCGCGCTCATCAACCGCGGCGGCGCCACCACGGCCGAGCTGATGGCGCTCGCGCGCGAGATCGCCGGCGGCGTCCGCGACCGCTTCGGCGTCGACCTCCATCCCGAGCCCGTGCTGGTGGGGCACGAATGGCGGCCCTGACCGAGCTCCCGTTCCCAGAGCCGGCGCTGAGCAACGAGGGCGTCGCGCTGCGGCCCTGGACGTCCGCGGACGTGTCGTTCCTCGTCGCGGCCTGCCAGGACCCCGTGATCGCCTACATGAGGGCGACGGTCCCTTCGCCGTACGGCGAGGCGGACGCCCGCGCGTTCCTCGCCGCGCAGGAGCCGGCCCGCCGTGCCGGCGCACGGCTCGAGCTGGCCATCGTCGACGCGTCGTCCGGCGACCCGCTGGGGTCGCTCCACCTGACCGTCGTGCGCAGCCACGCTCGCGCCAGCGTGGGTTACTGGGTGGCGCCCGAGGCCCGCGGCCGCGGCGCCGCCACCGCGGCCGTGCGGCTCATCTCGCAATGGGCATTCGACCACCTCGGTCTCGCGCGCCTGGAGATGTTCATCGAGCCCGCGAACGCCGCTTCCCAGCGGGTGGCGGAGCGATCGGGCTACATCCGCGAGGGATTGCTCCGCTCGCACTGGCTCAACAAGGGCCGCCGCAGCGACTCGATCGTCTACGGGCTGATCAGCGCCCGCTGAACTCCGGCTGGCGCTTCTCGCGGAACGCCTTGGCACCCTCGGCAAAGTCGGCTGTCGCGGCGCAGCGCTCCTGGCTCGTCGCCTCGAGCTCGAGCGTGATCGCCAGCGCCGGCTTCGTCGACGCGTCCATCACACGCTTCGCCAGCCCGACGGCGACCGGCGCGCACGCGAGCAGCTCGTCGACCAGCGTCTGGGTCGCCGCGTCGAGCTCGTCCGGCGGCGCCACACGGGTCGCGAGGCCGATCCGCGCGGCCTCGGAGCCGTTGATCAGTTTGCCGGTCATGATCAGCTCCTTCGCCCGGCCGAGGCCGACGACCGACGGCAGACGGGACGAGCCTCCGACGTCCGGGATCAGGCCGATCCGCACCTCGGGCATGCCGATCACGGCGTGCGCTTCGACCACACGCAGGTCGCACGCGAGCGCCAGCTCCAGCGCGCCGCCGATACACGCCCCGTGGATCTGGCAGATCGTCGGCTTGGTCATCTCCTCCGGCAGGTTCCAAGCGTTGAGGCACTCGCGGCGGAACGCGCGCAGGTTCTCCGGCGCCTCGGCCAGTGCGGCCAGCGCGCCAAGATCCATGCCGGACGAGAACATCGGGCCGGCGCCGCGCAGTACGACACACCGCACGTCGGGATCGTCGGCGGCTGCGCGCAGCGCCTCGCCGGTCGCCACGACCAGCTCGCCATTGAACGCGTTGCGCTTCTCCGGCCGGTTCAGGACGACGTGGCGGACGGGTCCATGGTCTTCGGTCAGCACGAGGGTCATGGACGGCACCCTACGGGTAGCGTCCGGGCATGCTCCACCGCCTTCTCCCACCCGGCAACCGTGCGCCGGTCCGCAAGCTCGCCCAACTCGACGCCCTCGACGGGGCTGCCAGCAAGATCGGCAAGCTGGTGCGCAACGTCTTCAAGCCGCAGCCCGTGAAGGAAGGGCTGAGCGGCAGCTGGCTCGGCCACCCGCTGCACCCCGTGCTCACCGACGTGACGATCGGGACGTACACGAGCGCCGTGATGCTCGACTGGGTCGGCGGTCGCGACTCGGAGGCTGCCGCGCGGCGCCTCATCGGACTCGGGCTGTTGAGCGCAGCGCCGGTGTTCGCCAGCGGCTGGTCGGACTGGGCCGATACCGAGATCGGGGACCCGGCGGTCCGGCGGATCGGCGTCGTGCACGCGGCGACCAACGGCATCGCGAACGCGCTGTTCGCCGCGTCGTGGGTGAAGCGCGGCAACGGCTCGAGCGGCCGGCTGCTCGCGCTCGCCGGCAGCGCGACGCTGACCGCCGGCGCGTATCTGGGCGGCCACCTGTCGTTCGCCGAAGGCGTCGGCGTGGACCAGACGGCGTTCGAGGAGACATCCGACGACTGGACCGACGTGCTCGCCGAGTCGGAGCTCGAGGGCGAGGATAAGCGCTGCGTCCTCGCCGGCGCGACGCCGGTACTGATCGTGCGCACCGGCGGCGACCTGTACGCGCTCTCCGACCGCTGCTCGCACCGCGGCGGGCCACTGCACGATGGCGAGATCCAGAACGGGACCGTCGTCTGCCCGCTGCACCAGAGCGTGTTCGATCTGCGCGACGGCGCGCTCGTCCACGGCCCCGCCGCCTACCCGCAGCCTGCCTGGGACGTCCGCGCGCGAGACGGACGCATCGAGGTTCGCCGCCGGTAGCGCACGCTAGGTTTCCGCGGGCGTGCTCGAACTGCTTCGCCCGCCTCCGCACCGTGGACCGCTGATCGCCGCGGGCGCGGTGGTGCTGGCCGCCGGGCTCGCGCTCGAAGAGCTGCGACTGGGCGACAAGGTCTCGCTCGGCGTCCACCTGATCATCCTCGCGGTAGCGTCGGGCGTGATCCTCGCGCTCGGGTTGCAGGCGCCGAACGAGGGCGGGAAGCCGCCGGCGTACCAGTCGGTGCTGCTCGTCACCGGGCTGCTGCTGCTGTTCCCGGCGCTGATTCGGCTCGCCGACGTGCTTGGCGCCGACCTGTCCGAGAGCGGGTTCCCGGCGGGCGAGCTCACCTGGACCTCGACGATCGTGGCCGGCGTCGCGCTCTACGCCGCGCTGCGCAAGCGCTCGGCGATCTGCCTGCTGCTGGCGGCGATCGCCGCCGCCGTCGCGATCCTCAGCGCGTTCCAATGGGTATTCGAGCCCGACAGCTTCACCGCCTCGCGCTGGTTGCTGCTGCTGATCGCGCTCGGCCTGATCCTGATCTCGCTCGTCCTGCGCGGGAGCGAGCCGCGGCAGGCCGAACTGCTGATCGACGCCGCCGGCCTGGCGATCCTCGCGATCGGCCTGCAGGCGATCGGCAGCACCGTCGTCGCGTCGTTCTCCCTGTTCGAGAACACCTCGCCCGACACGCTGCTGCCGAACTTCTGGGAGTTCATCACGCTCGGCGTCGGCTGCGGCCTGATTGCCTACGGCGCGATCGAGCGCCTGCCCGGACCGGCCTGGCTGGGCGTGGCGAACCTCGTCGTGTTCATCGTCTCCGCCGTCGCCTTCAGCGACGAGACGCTGTACTGGTGGCCGCTGCTGCTGCTCCTGCTCGGCGCGGGCACGATGGCCGCGGGCCTGCGTCCGCGCCAGCCGCTGCCGCCGGAGCCGAGCGCCTACGGCGCCGGCGGACGCCCGCTCGCGACGCGCACCGGCGAGGACGAGGTCGTCGTGCGCGTGCGTGACGACTCTCCGCCCGAATCCCGCTAGCGTGACCCATCGATGACGGACGCCCAGAACGTCGCCGACGCCTTCGAGCGCGCCTACGCGGGCGGCCCTGACCGCCACAAGGAGAAGTCCGCCCAGCAGGGCAAGGTGCCGGTGCGCGAGCGCGTCGGCCGCCTGCTCGACGAGGGCTCGTTCACCGAGGACGCGCTGCTCGCCAACTGGGAGGCGGAGGGGCTCGGCGCCGACGGCGTCGTGACCGGCCTCGGCACGATCGGCGGCCGCACGGTCGCGCTGATGGCCAACGACCCGACGGTGAAGGCCGGCTCATGGGGCCCGAAGACGGTCGAGAAGATCCTGCGGATCCAGGAGACCGCGCTCGCGCACCGCGTGCCGATGGTCTACCTGGTCGACTCGGCCGGCGCGCGCATCACCGACCAGGTGCAGATGTTCCCCGGCCGCCGTCACGCCGGCCGCATCTTCTTCAACGAGGTGCGTCTCTCCGGCGCGGTCCCGCAGGTATGCGTGCTGTTCGGCCCGAGCGCGGCCGGCGGCGCCTACATCCCCGCGTTCTGCGACGTCGTGATCATGCGCGACGGCAACGCCTCGATGTACCTCGGCTCCCCGCGGATGGCCGAGATGGTGATCGGCGAGCACGTCTCGCTTGAGGAGATGGGCGGCGCCAAGATGCACACCAGCGTCTCCGGCTGCGGCCACTTCCTCGTCAAATCGGACGAGGACGGCATCGATCTCGCCAAGCGCTACCTCTCCTACTTCCCCGGCTCCTGCGACGAGGACCCGCCCGCCGCGCCACCGGCCCCACCGCCGGCAGACGCGACGCCAATTCGAGAGCTTATCCCGGCTGACGAGAACAAGCCGTGGAACATGCACGAGCTGATCGACGCGGTCGTCGACGAAGGCTCGTTCCTGGAGGTCCACAAGCGCTGGGCGAAGGAGGTGATCGTCGGCTACGCGCGGCTCGAGGGACGCGTCGTCGGGATCGTCGCCAACCAGCCGAAGTTCAAGGGCGGCGTGCTGTTCGTGGACTCCGCCGACAAGGCCGCGCGCTTCATCTGGACCTGCAACGCGTACGGGATCCCGCTGCTGTTCCTCGCCGACGTGCCGGGCTTCATGATCGGCACCGCGGTCGAGCGCCAGGGGATCATCCGCCATGGCGCGAAGATGATCTCGGCGGTGTCGGAGGCGACGGTCCCGAAGATCTCGGTGATCGTCCGCAAGGCGTACGGGGCGGGGCTGTACGCGATGGCGGGCCCGGCGTTCGACCCCGATGCCACGCTCGCGCTACCGAGCGCGAAGATCGCCGTGATGGGGCCGAGTGCCGCCGTCAACGCCGTCTTCTACAACCAGCTCCAGGCGATCGAGGACGAGGACGAGCGCGCCACCCGTCGCGCCGAGCTGATGGCGGAGTACGCCGAGGGCGTCGACCTGCTCAAGCTCGCCTCGGAGATGGTGATCGACGCGGTCGTCCAGCCCGAGGACCTGCGCACCGAGCTCGTGCGCCGCTTCGCCCGCTACGCGTCGAAGGCGCGCGAGTGGCCGGCCAAGCGCAACTCGATCCCGCCGGCGTGAGCACCGACGCCCGCCGTGCGCTGCTCGGCCGCCTGATCGACCACGCGGCGCTGTTCCCGCCCGCGTCGATGGACATGCCGGACGCGATCGCGGCCGACCGCGCCGCGCGCGCGACCGACGAGGCGTGGATGCTCGACCGCTTCATCTGCCCGGCGTCGCGCCTGGGAGAGCTGCCCGCCGACGCGCCGCGGCTGAGCGTCGTGCTCGACGGCGGCGAGGGCGACCTCGAGGTCGTCGCCGGCGCGATCGCGGACGGCCGCGCGGTCGAGCTGATCGAGGCGCGGATCGACCCGACCTGGATCCCGGACACGCAGGCGCTGGTGCGGGCGAAGCTGGGCGAGGAGGTGCAGGTCTACTGGGAGCTCCCGCCGGGCCGCGGCGTGCGCGGCGAGGTGGCGGCGGTGGCCGAGGCCGGCGCCGGGGCGAAGATCCGCTGCGGCGGCGTGACCGCCGAGGCGTTCCCGTCCGTGGAGGCGGTGGCGGCGTTCGTCGCCGCGTGCCGCGACGCCGGTGTGCGCTTCAAGGCGACGGCGGGCCTCCATCACCCGGTCCGGCACGTCGAGGAGCGCACCGGCTTCCACATGCACGGCTTCCTCAACCTGCTCGCCGCGGCTGTGTTCGCGCACGCCGACGGGCTCGGCGAGGACGAGCTCGCCGCGCTGCTCGCCGAGGAGGACCCGGCGGCGTTCTCCGTCGACGCGGACGGCCTAGCGGTGCACGGCCACCACGCGGGAGCGGCGGCGATCGGCGCCGCCCGCGAGGCGCTGTTCACGGCCTACGGCTCGTGCTCGTTCTCCGAGCCGGTCGAGGACCTCACCGCGCTCGGCGTGCTCCCGGCATGAGCCCAACCCGCCGCCAGTTCATCACCGCCGGCGCCGCCGGACTCGCCTTCGGCCCGGCGTTCTGGCGCTCGGCGCTTGTCGCCCAGGCGCGCGCGCCGCAGAGCTCCTACGGCGCGCTGCAGGCCGCCGACGCGCGCGGCCTGATGCTCCCGCCCGGCTTCCGCTCGCGCGAGATCGCGCGCGCCGGCCGGCCTGTCGGGGGCTACCTGTGGCACATCTTCAGCGACGGCCAGTCGACGTTCAGAACCGCGGACGGCGGCTGGATCCTGGTCTCCAACTCCGAGTCGACCGCCGTCAGCGGCGCCGGCACCTCGGCGATCCGCTTCAGCCCGAAAGGCACCGTCGAGGCGGCCTACCGCATCCTCTCCGGCACCCACGCCAACTGCGCGGGCGGGCGCACGCCGTGGGGCACGTGGCTGTCCTGCGAGGAGTTCGACGCCGGCCACGTGTGGGAGTGCGATCCGACCCGTCCGGGCCAGGGCCTGATCCGTCCGGCGCTCGGCGCGATGTACCACGAGGCCGTCGCCGTCGACCCGGTTCGCAAGCAGCTCTATATGACCGAGGACCGGCCGGACGGCGGCTTCTACCGCTTCACGCCCGAGCGCTATCCAGACCTCTCGGCCGGCCGGCTGGAGATCATGGTGGACGGCGGCTGGGCCGCCGTGCCCGATCCGGCCGCCGTCACCGGCCCGACCCGCCAGCAGGTCGCGGGCACTCGCCACTTCAACGGCGGCGAGGGCATCTGGTACGACGCCGGCACGGTCTACTTCTCGACCAAGGGCGACGATCGCGTGTGGGCCTACGACGCGGCCGGCGGCACGCTTGGGACGATCTACGACCGTGCCGCGGCGGGCGCCGACGCCCCGCTGAGCGGCGTCGACAACCTCACCGTCTCACGCGCCGGCGAGGTCTTCGTCTGCGAGGACGGCGGCAACATGGAGATCTGCGTGATCGAGCCGGACGGCACCGTGGCGCCGTTCCTGCGGCTGACCGGCGAGGCGGCGGTCGGGCTGCCGAGTCTCGGCAACGAGCTCACCGGCGTGGTGTTCTCCCCGAGCGGTGACCGCATGTACTTCGCCGCCCAGCGGGCGCACGGGTTCGGCGCGATCTACGAGGTCGCGGGCCCGTTCCGACCGGCGACCGGTCCGCGGCTGTCGGAGCCGGGAGCGCCGCTCGCGGGCCATCTACCGACTGGGGATCCCGGCCTGCGCGTGCGCGTGCGGCGGCGGATCTCGCTGGCTGCGCTGCGCCGCCGCGGCGTGCTCGTCGAGGTCCGGCTCGACGCTCCCGCCGCGCTGCGCGTGGCGCTGCGCACCGACGACCTGCGTCGCGTGCCCGGCCGGCGCGGCTCGACGGAGCGCCCGCAGACGGTCACGCTCGATCGCCGGCGGATCGGCGCCGCGCGCGCCGGCCGTTGGCGTTTGCGCCTGCGGGTGACTGCCGCGGAGGCGCGGCGGCTGCGGCGCGCCGCAGGCCCGGTCACGCTCCAGGTCGCCGTCAGCGCACGCGGCGAGGACGGCGTCACGCGCGTGGCGTCGCACCGCCTGCGGCTGCGCTGAGCTGGGCGTCGAGCGCGTCGACGACCCCGAGCGCGAGGTCGAGCGCGGCGTCGGTCGCCGCCTCCTCGACGTGCTCCGGCGTGTCGTCCTCCTGATGCGCGCGCGGGCTGATCCCGCGCTCGTCCAGGCAGGCGATGCGGATGCCCGGCACGCGCGCGGACGGGCGCCGCGGCGCCCGCGCGGGAGGAGAGAGGCCGAGCGCGGCGGCGGCGCGCTCGGCCGCGCCGCGCACCTGCGGATGTCGCGCGGTCCACGCCGGCCGTCCGGCGCCGCATGGGCCGAGCTCGAGCAGCACGACGCGGTCGCCGCGCAGGCCCTCGCGGCGCAGGTGGGAGGCGACCGTGCGCGGGACCGCGTGGCCGGCGCCGATCAGCAGCAGCGCCGGCGTGATCATCTGCGGCGGCTCGCGCGCCAGCTCGTCGAGCAGCGCCATCGCGACAGCGACGCCGGACGCGGTGTCGTTCGCGCCGGGCGCCCAGGTCGACAGCGCCACGTCCGCGGCCGCCACGAGCGCCACCAGCAGCACGATCGTCGGCGCGAGCTGCACGGCGCCGAGCCAACCGGCCTCGACGCCTGCGACGCGCGCGGCGGCGGACGCCGCGACGGCAACGCCGCAGGCGGCGAGCGCCCACTCCGGCAGTCGCCGCAGCCGCGCCCGCCAGCGGTCGTTCAGCACGAGGCCGCGCTTCGGGGCGTCGTATGGCGCGGTGATCACCAGGACCACGCCTTCGTCTGGCGCCGCGGTCAGCACGTGCTGGGTCGCGCGGCGGGGGAACAGCGCCCGCACAGGGCCGAGCCCGCCCGCCGCCTCGATCACGAGCGACGCCGCTCCGACTGCCGCGACCGCGAGCCCGGCGACCTCTACGGCGGTCGACAGCAGGCCGCCGGTCACGGCGAGCAGGCACCCGAGCGTGAGCACCGCTGCGCGCCGCGGGCGGACCCAGCGCGTCTCGACCCAGGCCTCGTGCCCGCGCGCGCGAAGTTCGTCGTGCAGCCACATCGCTGCACGCCGCTCGGCGTCCGTACACGCCCCGCGCCCGGCGAACGTGCTCAGCCCGTGGACCACCGACCGCATCGCGCGCCACCGTATAGCCTCAGCGACGAGATGGACTCCATCGATCTCGCTTTCGCGGGCGCCGCCCGGCAGGCCGACCTGATCCGCAGCCGCGAGGTGTCGGCGCGCGAGCTCGCCGAGCTGTACCTCGAGCGGATCGCGCGGCTCGACCCGCAGCTGAACGCCTATCGCGTGACGTTCGCGGAGCGCGCGCTGGCAGAGGCCGACCAGGCGGATGCGCGCGCCAAGGGGGGCGACCGGCGGCCGCTGCTCGGCGTGCCGGTGGCGATCAAGGACGACTGCGACATCGCCGGCGAGGCGACCGCCTACGGCAGCGACGCGCACGGCGGGCCGGTCGCCGCGGACGCCGAGGTCGTCCGCCGGCTGCGCACCGCCGGAGCGGTGATCATCGGCAAGACGCACGTCCCGGAGGTGATGATCACGCCGTGGACCGAGTCGCCGACGTTCGGCGTGACGCGCAACCCGTGGGACCCGCACCGGACGCCCGGCGGCTCGTCGGGTGGCTCGGCAGCCGCGGTCGCGGCCGGGCTCGCCGGCGCCGCGCTCGGCTCCGACGGCGCCGGCTCGATCCGCATCCCCGCCGGCTGCTGCGGCCTGTTCGGCCTGAAGGCGCAGAACGGACGCGTGCCGACGGCCCCGGCCGTGGAGCCGTGGCACGGGATGTCGGCGTGGGGCCCGATCACGCGCCACGTGGCCGACAGCGCGGTGTTCTACGACGCCGTCAAGGACAGCGGGCCGTCGTTTGCCGACGCCGCCGCGCGCGAGCCCGGCAAGCTGCGGATCGCGGTCTCGGTCGCCACGCCGCCGCTGACCGGCGTGCAGGCCGACGCCGAGCAGGTCGGGGCGGTCCACGCCGTCGCCGACAAGCTGCGCGAGGTCGGCCACGAGGTGATCGAGCGCGAGATCGAGTATCCGCCGGCCGTGGCCGCCAACGTGCTCGCCCGGTACCTGCGCGGGATCGCCGACATGGCGCGCTCGATGCCGCACCCCGAGCGCCTGTCCCGGCGCACCCGCGGCTACATGCGCGTCGGCGGCGCCGTCCCGCTCGCCGCGGTAGCGCGCGCCCGCGCGGCAGCGGGCGCCGACGCCGAGCGGCTCAACCGCGTCTTCGACGGCGGCGTCGACGCGGTCCTCACGCCGATGTTCACCCGCCGCCCGCCGCAGGTCGGCGAGTACGAGGGACGTCCGGCGGTGTGGTCGCTGAACGGCTCGATCCGCTTCGTGCCGTACTGCGGCGCCTACAACCACACGGGTCAGCCCGCGGCGTCGGTGCCGGCCGGGTTCACGCCCGACGGCTTCCCGCTGGCGGTCCAGCTCGTCGGCCTCCCGGAGGGCGAGCCGGTGCTGCTCGCGCTCGCCGCGCAACTCGAAGGCGCGCTCGGATCGGCCGACCGGCGACCGCCGCTGGCCGCATGAGCCCGGGCGGGCTGCGAGAGATCGCCGAGGCGATCGCGCGCGAGACGGGCCACCAGCTGCGCGAGGCGTTCGCGGGCCCGCGCGTCAACGTGACCGCCAAGTCGAGCCCGACGGACCTCGTCTCCGAGGCCGACCACGCCGCCGAGCGGCTGATCCGCGAGCGGCTGTCCGCGGCGCGGCCCGGCGACGGGTTTCTCGGGGAGGAAGGCGGCGACGCCGAGGGCACCACCGGCCTGCGCTGGGTCGTCGACCCGCTCGACGGCACGATCAACTTCCTGTTCCGAATCCCGCAGTGGGCGGTCAGCATCGCGTGCGAGGACGCGACGGGGACGATCGCCGGCGTGATCTACGACCCGATGCGCGACGAGCTGTGGTCAGCCGAGCGCGACGGTCCGGCGCTGCTCGACGGCCGCGAGATCCACTGCTCCGACCGCAGCGACCTGGCGACCGCGATGGTCGCGACCGGGTTCGGGTACGACGCCGACGTGCGGCGCTTGCAGGCGGAGGTCGCGGCGCAGCTGCTCCCGCAGGTGCGCGACATCCGCCGCTTCGGCGCGGCAGCGCTCGACCTCGCGTGGGCGGCGTGCGGGCGCATCGACGCGTTCTACGAACGCGGGCTGAACTCGTGGGACCGCGCGGCGGGCGAGCTGCTGTGCCGCCGCGCCGGCTTGGAGGTACGCGAGCTCGAGCCGTCGCCGCCGGCCGCCGGCGGCGTCGTGGTGGCTCCGCCGGCGCTGATCGACGCGCTCACGGCGCTCGTCGCCTGAGTTTGAGTGGACTGCGCGAGCGTTGGGTATGACCCGCGCATGCTCATCGCCGCCATAGCTGCATTCTGTGTCCTGCTGCTGATCCTCGCGTTCCTCGCGCCGCGTCTGTCGCGCGGACCGGAGCGTGGAGGCCAGAAGGTGCTCGGCGTCGGCGGCCGCGGCGCGGGCAAGGCGCCCGGCCCGCTCGGCCGCTGGTTCCGCAAGCCGTTCTCGACCTCCCAGAAGGCCGTCTCCAAGAGCGGCAGCGCCGGCCGTCGTGGGCGCGACAAGATGCCGATGTAGCGGGGTTCAGGGCGTTTGCACGGGCGTGCGCTCGCGCGCGTACGTGCTCCAGCGCGCGCCGCTGCGGGCGTGCGACGCCTCGTCCGCGCGCATGAAGTCGAGCGCGCGCGCCACGCTCTCGGTGCCGCGGTCGACCAGTCGTCGGCGGCGGTCGGCGAGGCCGGGCAGTCGGTCGAGCCGGCCGGGCAGGTCGAGCGGGTAGATCGCGTCAAAGTCGCGGAGGTCGACGGGGTACTCGCCCCAGTGGCAGTTGAGCTCGGTGCCCATCAGCCGGTCGAGTACCTCGGCGTGGCGGATCTCGTCCCAGCACTGACGCGCCATGTCGACGTGGAAGTCCCACGGCATGTCCGGGTGCTCGTGCGAGCTGCGCGCGATCAGCTCTGCGGCGCAGAGCTCGGCGCCCATCAGGCTGTGGACGACCTGCTGCTGCTCATGTGGCTCCGCGGCGTCGGCGATCTCGACGAAGGCGTCGCGGGCGGGCCGCTCGAGCGCCGCCATCACGGTCAGCGAGCGCGCCTCGCCGAGGCGGATCGGCAGCGCGCCGACGTCATCGAACGCGGGTTGGCCGGCGCCTTCCGGCAGCTCCGTCGTGTGGCGTTCCTGGCGGTGGCGCAGGTGGGTGAGCAGGCGCAGGCTGGGCTCGTCGAGCAGCGGGTCGAGCTGCTGGAGATGGATGCTGACCGCCGCGATCAGCGTCGGCTTCAGCCGGCCGTAGGCGAGCCGCAGGTACTCGCCGGTGTCCGCGTCGGCGGCGCGGTCGAGCAGCTCGGTGAGCTCCGGCGACGGGGCGCCGGGATACGCGCCCGGGGTGTGCAGCTCGTCCAGGCGCCGGCGGAGCTTCGTGACCGCGCGCGCGTCGTCGTGCAAGTGGTCGGCGATCAGCGCCTTGACCTCGAACCGTGGCTCGAGCGCGAGTTGCCCGCACGACAGGTGCACGAGCTCGCGCAGGACGTGGAAGTAGTTTGAGAGCCGGATCGCAGTGTCGTCGACGCCGAGCATCGGATCATCCTAAGGGTCGGTACAGCCGGATCTCGGGTGCGAAGTTCGGCTTGTGCACCGCCCGCGCGCCGTCGGGAACGTAGCCGTGGCTCGCGTAGAACGCGCGTGCGGGAGCGTTGGCCTCGAACACCCACAGGTACGCCTCGTCGTGGCCGGCGGCGTGTAGCGCAGCGTGCGCGCCGTCAAGCAGCGCGCTGCCGATACCGCGCCGGGCGCTGGCGGGTGCGACGTACAGCGCTCCGATCATGCCGGTCGTCTCCCAGAACGTGACGAAGCCATCGACGCCGCCGGTCAGGAGCGTGCGCGTCTCGCCCTTGCGGAGCCATTCGCCCCACTGCTCGGCGCGTGCGTCGACCGACTGCGCGTCGAGCACGTCATCGGGAACCAGCCCGCGGTACGCGGCCAGCCACGACGCGACATGCACCTCGGCAAGGGCGCGCGCGTCATCGATCGTTGCGGTGCGGATCGTCATGCCCGGGGCGGGATTCGAACCCGCACGCCCGCAAGGGCAGGGCTTTTTGAGAGCCCCGAGTCTGCCGTTCCTCCACCCGGGCGGAGGGCAGACATCGTAATGCGGCTGTCGGCTATGCCGCGGCGGGCGTCGGGCCGCGCGACTCGGTGCGCTCGGGCGGGGGGTCCTCGCCGCGCTCGACCTCGACGTTCCAGGCCTGCCGGAACGCGCTCATCGAGACGGCGATCAGCAGGAGCTGGACCGGGACGAGCAGGGCGGTCAGGAGACCGAGGATGCTCTCGTCGAGCGCCGGGTCCGAGAAGCCGGTCTTATCGCGGTCGAACCATGCCGGCGCCGACACGGCGGCGAAGATCAACAGCACGATCGCCAGGGCGGCGATCAGTGGGAGCACGCCGCGGTTCCAGCGCAGCACGAAGAACGCGAGCAGGACGTACAGCACGATGTAGGCGACCTGCAGCGGCTTCGCGCCCTCGATCGCGTCCCAGCCGCCGATCGAGATGATCGCCATCAAACCGGCGGAGGCCAGCAGCAACACGACCACGAGCACCCGCATCAGCTTCGACGACGCCTTGCGGCGATTCGGGTGGTCGATCGTCACCCCGGGCTCATCCATGGCGACGCGACCATACAATCTCGCTGTCGTGCGTGCGGCGATTGCCGCAACGCACGGTGTCCGCGGGCGTGGCGGAATTGGTAGACGCGCGAGGTTTAGGTCCTCGTGGCCACAAGCCGTGGGGGTTCGAGTCCCTCCGCCCGCATTCAGGTCAGTTCAGGCCGCCACTGCGCGACGGCCGGCAGCGTGCCCTCGACGAACCGCGTCCGGCAGACGCCGCGCTGCACCTTCCCGCTCGACGTCTTCGGGATGCTGCGCGGCGGGATCAGCGCGACGGCGCCGAGGCGCGTGCCAATCGCGCTCGTGACCGCCTCCCGCATCGTGCGGATCACCGCATCGGCGTCGAGCTCGGGATCGTCGCGGACCTCGTAGACGATCCCGATGTGCTCGCGCCCCGTCCCGTCGAAGGAGAACGCGGCGCCGCAGCCGCGCCGCAGTTGCGGGACGGCGCGCTCGCACGCCAGCTCGATGTCGAGCGCATGGTGGTTGCGGCCGGCGACGATTACGAGCTCCTTGATCCGGCCGGTTACGTACAGCTCGCCGTCGGCGAGCAGGCCGAGATCGCCGGTGCGCAGGAGCGGTCCGAAGTCGCCGTCGCGCCAGTAGCCGGCGGCGACCGATGGGCCCGAGACGCAGATCTCGCCCTCGTGGCCGTCGGCGAGCGGCTCGCCCGCGGGATCGGCGACCACCACGCGATGCTCCGGATCGGCCTGGCCGCAGCCGACGAGATCCTTCGAGCCGTGGCGGCGGAACCGCGGCCCGGCCAGCCGCTCGCCGCCGGTGACCATGAGCGTTCCTTCGGCCAAGCCGTAGCACGGGAAGAACGCTTCGCGGCGGAACCCGCAGGGCGCGAACATCTCGCTGAACGCGTCGATCGTCTCGGGCCTGACCGGCTCGGAGCCGTTGAAGGCGATCTCCCACGACGACAGGTCGAGCTCCGCGCGGTCGTTCTCGTCGACGCGCCGCAGGCAGAGCTCGAACGCGAAGTTGGGGCCGCCGCTCACGGTCCCGCCGCGCTCGCTCACCGCGCGCAGCCAGTTGACCGGGCGCTGCAGCATCGTGAACGGCGACATCAGGTGGCACGGGAAGCCGACGAACACGGGCTGCAGGATCCCGCCGATCAGGCCCATGTCGTGGTAGGGCGGCAGCCAGATGACGCCGCAGCTGCGCTCGG
This sequence comes from uncultured Solirubrobacteraceae bacterium, assembly GCA_963792385.1. Taxonomy (GTDB): domain Bacteria; phylum Actinomycetota; class Thermoleophilia; order Solirubrobacterales; family Solirubrobacteraceae; genus DASSUW01. The sequence continues at coordinate 1,120,758 of CAWBVZ010000012.1, forward strand.
TGTTGCCGAACGCCCGCCGGATGAAGTCCGAGTTGTGCAGCAGGTTGGTGTGCGTGAGCATCACGCCGCGCGGTTCGGCGGTCGAGCCCGACGTGTACTGGAGCAGCGCGACGTCGCCGGGTGCTGCCGGCGCGGACCACGATCCCGGCGGGAGGGTGTCGGTGGCCAGCGTGTTGCCGCCGACGAGGCCGGTGAGGACATCGATGGTCAGCACGACCTTGGGCTCGGCGTCTCGGATGATCGCCTCGAGGCGCGGAAGCGTCCGCTCGAGCCGCGCCGGGTCCGGCGGGTACGCCGGCACGGCCACGGCGCCGGCGTAGAAGCAGCCGAACAGGGCCGCCACGTACTCGACGCCCGGCGGGTACACGAGCAGGACGCGTTCGCCCCGTGCGTCGGCGAGCCCGGCGGCGATCGTCCGCGCCCGCGCGTCGAGCTCCGCGTAAGTCACGCGCTCCTCGCCCTCGAACACGAAGGCGGTCGCGTCGGGCTCGTCGCGCGCGCGTCCAGCGAGGATGTCGGCGAACCCCGAGGTCATGGACGCGCGCGATCATCGCACTGCGGAACGGCGGAGCGCCCGCCGAGGGCGTGTTCACATGGTCGGTGCGGTTTCGGCCGGCTCGTAGGTCGCGACGATCACGCCGGTGGTCGTCGTCACGGTGTTGACCAGCCGGAGCGCGGCGGACGCACCTTCGTCGCTGAACAGTCGGCGGCCGGAGCCCAGGACGAGCGGGTGGATCGTGAGCAGGAACCGATCGACGAGGTTCTGCCGCATCAGCGTCTGGACCAGCTCGCCGCTGCCGAGGACCACGAGATCCTTGCCCGGCTGTTCCTTGAGCGCGGCGACGGCTTCGGTGACGTCGCCCTTCAGAAGCGTGGAGTTGCTCCACGGGAGCGGCTCTTTCAGCGTCCGTGAGGCGACGTACTTCTGGCTGGCGTTCAACACGGCGGTGTACGGGTTGTCGCTCTGGTTGGGCCAGTAGGAGGCGAAGTCCTCGTAGGTCCGCCGCCCGAGCAGCAGCGCGCCGCTCGTGGTCATTTCCTCTCCCATCACACGGCCCATCACGGCGTCTCCGTACGGCACCGACCAGCCGCCGTGCTCGAAGCCGCCGCGGCGGTCCTCGTCCGGGCGTCCCGGTCCCTGCATCACGCCATCGAGGGTCAGGTGGTTGACGACGACGACCTCGCTCATTTGAGTCTCGGCTCCTCGTAGTTGCTCCTGAAGTAGGAGGAAATACTACATAATTAGGATGAAAGCTGATAGGCTCGCCGGGCACATGGAAGGTCGTACCTACGGTGATGCCTGTGGGGTCGCGCGCGCTCTCGACGTCGTCGGCGAGCGCTGGGCCCTGCTCGTCGTGCGCGAGCTGCTGCTCGGGCCGAAGCGCTTCACCGACCTTCACCGCGGGCTCGGCAAGGTGAGCCAGAACGTCTTGTCGCAGCGGCTCGACGAGCTCGAGCGGGCCGGCGTCGCGCGACGGCGTCGGCTAGGGCCCCCGGCGGGTTCATGGGTGTACGAGCTGACCGAGCGCGGCGCCGAGCTGGAGCCGATCCTGATCGAGCTCGGTCGCTGGGGCCGGCACCGGCCGATGCCCAGCGACGACGCGAAGATGAGCGCGGACGCGTTCGTCCTGGCGCTCAAGACGACGTTCGATCCGATCGCAGCCGGCGATCTGCAGGCTTCGCTGGATCTGCGCCTCGACGACGATCGCTTCAAGGTCGAGGTCTCGGACGGTCGCTTCGCCATCACGCGCGGGAGCGCCGAGACCGCGGATGCGACGGTCGACACCAACGTCGAGACCATGCGCGACGTGGCGTTCGGCGGCCGCCGCGTCGATGACGCCGCGGCGTCGGGCGCCCTCCGCGTCGAGGGCGACCGCGACGCGCTCGGGCGCCTGCTCGCCGCGTTCGCCAAGCGGCCGACTACGCCGTGAGCGGTGCTGTTCAGGATTTGATCGGCACGAACGCGTCCAGTAGCGCCACGCTCCTCCTGTGGGACACCGAGATATTGCGCGGGTTCGACTGCGTCCACCGGACGCCAAGCCGCTCGCAGTACTCGCAGAACAGCCCGCGGATGTCCGCCGACCGGTTCGAGAAGAACCAGCGCGGATAGGCGTACTCGGCGACCCGCCCGCTCGGCAGCGTGGTCTTGAACCGGTTGATCGTCCGGCAGCCGTCCGAATGCAGCAGCCCGCGCAGGAACTCCTGCGGGAATCGGTCGACGATCTCGCGCTGCCACCCGGCGAGCTCGATCTTCCGCGTGTGCTTGCGCCCCGGCCCATGCTGGGGAAACGCCTCCGGCCAGCGCTTGCTGTCGGCGACGACGCGCACGCATCGGCTCGACGGGTGGGGCTCGACGCGAACTCTGGGCGGGAGTCCGGTGAGCGCGACGGACGACCGACATGCCTCGACGAGCGACGGGTAGTCGGCATCGCATGTGATCACGAGGCGCCACGTCCGAGGATGGACCGCGAGGTGGCCGTCGCCCAAGTACAAGCCCAGCAAATGGCTATAAGCGGCTGGCACGGGCGGGATCCACATACGAACATACGTTCGCATACGGTCCGGACGGAATAGCTGGTTGGCGCCGTCTACAATCGCCGAGGCTCAGCTCTCTCGGGGGACTGGTCCAACGGCTAGGATGGCGGTCTCCAAAACCGCAGGTTGGGGTTCGATTCCCTGGTCCCCCGCTCAAAACGCGGCGCCCGCACGGCGGCCGCGGTGACGCCGAGATGCGACCGCGATGGCGGCGCAGCTCCGCGCGTAGTTGTTGTGACCCGACCCGACCCCGACCCTGACCCGACCGCGCGCGCTCCGCCCCCTACCGGCCGGCGCGGCGTCGTATCAGCGACGAGGCGGCTCGACGAGCACCAGCTTCCCCCGGTTCAGCATCTGCGCGATCGCGCACGCCTTCTCGATCTGAGAGTACGTGTACCGAACTGGGTTGTGCAGGGTCTCGATGTGGACGCCTGGTATTTGCATGATGGTCCCTGTATTGCCCGTTTTGCCTGGGTAGTTACCATCGGCGCGAATGCCTCCGGACACGAGATCGCTGGTGTTTGCGGAAGGACTTCTCGACGAACGTGTGACGCTCGTGACGGGCGGCGGGACCGGTCTCGGCAAGGCCGCCGCGGCCGAACTTGCGGCGTGTGGCGCGCGCGTCGTGATCGCCGGCCGCCGCGAGGAGGTCCTCGCCGCGGCGGTCGAGGAGATCGGCCCAGCGGCCTCGTTCGTGGCCGGCGACATCCGCGAACCGGCGGACGCGGAGCGGATCGTCCGCGCCTGCCTGGAGCGCCACGGCCGGCTCGACGTGCTCGTCAACAACGCCGGCGGGCAGTACTTCGTGCCGGCGGAGGCGATCGCGCCCAAGGGCTGGCAGGCGGTCACGCGGCTGAACGTCGGCGGGACCGAGCTGATGAGCCGAACCGCGGTCGAACTCGCGATGCGCCCCGGCGGCGGCGGCACGATCGTCAACATCACGCTCTCGCCCCACCACGGCCTGGCCGGGATGGCCCACTCGAGCGCCGCCCGCGCCGCCGTCGAGGGTTACACGCGCGCGCTGGCACGCGAGTGGGCGCGCGACGGGATCGCCGTGCTCGCGCTCGCGGCCGGCCACTTCGACACCGAGTCACTGCGCAAGTACCCGGAGCCAGTCTGGCGGGCAGCCGCCCGCACTGTCCCGCTCCAGCGGCTCGGGCGCGAGGTCGAGCACGCCTGGCTCGTCGCGCTCGCCGCGTCGCCGCTCGGCCGCGCCCTGTCCGGCTCGGTGATCACACTCGACGGCGCGCGCGACAACTGGTTCGGCCCCTGGCCGCCGCAATCGCTACTCGACGACGGGGGAGAGGTACCGACCGAGGAGCGCCGTCCGCGCGCCTGACAGCGGCCCCGGCCGCGGCTATCATCGGCCCGTCTCCGCCGCGGGCGAAGTGTTGTGGTTGCACAGAAGCCTTCCAAGCTTCTAGGGCGGGTTCGATTCCCGTCGCCCGCTCTGTCACAGTGGACGGGCGACATATCGGGGAGTGGCGCAGTCTGGTAGCGCACCCGGCTGGGGGCCGGGCGGTCGCAGGTTCAAATCCTGTCTCCCCGACTAAGCGAAAGCCCTGCAAAGCAGGGCTTTTTTCGTTGTAGGATCGCTCACAGATCGTGAGCTGGGGTCCAAACGGGGGTCCAATTTCTCGCGCGCCCGCCTATAGCGGCCATGAAACGGCCATACGGGACGGGACAGATCTACGAGAAGTCCGGCGCGTATTACGGGCGCTGGCGCACGGCGGACGGGCGGCGCCGCAACCGGCGGCTCGGTCCGAAGCGCGCGACGGGCTCGAGCCAGGGCCTGACGCGGGCGATGGCGGAGCGCGCACTGCGCCAGCTGCAGGAGTCCGATCTGAGGGCGGGGCCGTCGTCTGACGACGGCCGCGGCCGGACAGTCGACGAGGCCGTCGACGCGCTCCGTGATCGCATCGCCGTCGAGGGCGGCCGGAAGTCGTACCGGCAGAACTGCGAGTCGATGCAACGTGTGCACATCTCGCCGGCCCTGGGAAGCCGTCGCGTCGCCGACGTGTCGACGGCGGAAGTCGAGGCCTTGGCGCGATCGATGCTGCGTCGCGGACTCGCGCCGAAGACCGTGCGCAACGCGATCACGTTCCTCCACGGCGCCTTCGCCCTGGCGGTCGAGCGGAGCTGGTGCATGACCAACCCGGTGACGAGAGCCGCGCGTCCCCGTCGTCGACGCAGCGGAGACGCGAGTCCCGACCTGCAGTTCCTCACGGTCCACGAGCTCGAGGCGGTCCTCGCGGCCATCCCGAACGAGGTCGTGCGCCGCGAGCCGGCGCCGACTCGCCGCGGCCGTCGCGGTCCGGCCCCGCCTCCACCGCCCGACGTTCTCGGTCCGGTCCTGCGGGTCCTGATCCTCGCGGCGGCCGTCACGGGCTTGCGGCAGTCCGAGCTGCTGGGCGTCCGCTGGCGAGACATCGACCTCTCCGCGCATCGCGTGCGCGTACGCAACGCGTTCGTGCGAGGCGAGCATTCGAGCGAGGGCAAGTCGGACCTCAGCACCCGACGATCGGTGCCGATGGCGGACTGGCTCGCGAGGCGAACTCGACAGCCTGGCGAGCTGCGCACACCGTTCGACCACGACGACGACCTCGTCTTCGCACATCCCGAGCGCGGCAAGCCGCTCGACCGCACCAAGGTCAGCCGGCGGTTCAAGGCGGCATGCCGCGAGGCCGGGCGTCCGGGAGATCCGCTTCCACGACCTCCGGCACACGTTCGCCACTTCGCTCGCGGCCTCAGGCGCGCCGCTGCGAGCGATCCAGGAATTCCTCGGCCACGCGGACCTGAAGACAACGCAGATCTACGCCCACTACGCGCCGGCGGCGTGGGAGGTCGACATGGTCAACTCTGCGTTCCGGCATGGACCGAGCGCCGCACCGTGACAAGCACTGCTGTTCCGCGTGCGAGGCGCTAGTCGTCCGCGGTAGGTTCAAATGACGTTGCAGCAGCCAGCGGGCACAGGCCGGCGCGCATGCGCTTTCTGCGGCGCCACAGATCGCAAGATCTCTAAGGAGCACGTTTGGCCGCGGTGGCTCAGGAAGGTCATTGAGCACGGGGAAGGTCCGCGCGTCACCCGATCGCGCACACAGACGACACGGGACGGCGAAGTCGTACGGCATGACGAATGGCGCGAGGCTCCGATCGACTGGGAGGTCGCGGCGGTCTGCAAGCCGTGCAACGAGGGCTGGATGGAACGACTCGAGAGCGAGACCAGTCCCGTCCTGACGCCGATGCTCAACGACGAGGTGGTGTCGCTTTCGGCTTCCGCTCAAGCGACGCTCGCCCGTTGGATCATGCTTCGAGTCCTCGCGGCGCAATTTGCGCACCCGGCCGACAAGCGGTCCATCGCATCAGAGACCTACCACCGCTTCTTTCGTTCGCGTGAGCTCCCTCGCGGCGCGCAGATCTGGATCGGCCGTTACAACGGAGCGGGACCCTGGCCGACGCAATATCACCATGTGGAGCTTTACGCGTCTGCGGAGGGGATCCCGGAGCCGTCGGAGCCAGACATCTCCATGGTCACATTTTCCGTGGGCTACGTTGCCTTTGCGTACTGGGGTCACGAGATCTACCCGCACGGGCCAGCCGTCGACGCCACCGCGCTGGGGGATTACCTAACGCCGATCTGGCCGGTCACTGAGGCCTCCGTCGCCTGGCCGCCTCGCAGCCTAATCGGGCAGCACGGCGTTGCGGACATCCTGCGCCGCTTCCCGATCGAGTAAGCATGCTTCACGAGGCGCCGGTGGTATGAGCGCTGGCGCCGCAGCGGAACCTGCTCCAACTCGCCGCCGCTCGTCAAGCGGAGGTACGGCCGGCGGAGTGTCAGACGTCGGCGGCTCGGCCAGGCCCGCCTGGCGCGCGCAGGACAAACAGCAAAGCTGCCGGCCCAATCTCGCACCAGTGGGCAAGCGCACGTTCGATTGGAACTGCGACGGCGGATGAGTCCGGATCGAGCGCGCTAGTCCACAGCGCGGGCTCGTATCGCGCGATGCTCGACAGCGCAAAGAGCACGAGCCACCACGCCATGAGCGGGGATACGGCATCCCTATTCACGCCCAGTCCCGGGCGCAAGTAGCTCGCGCCGCCGGAAATTAGCGGCGGGGCCACCTCCGTGAGGGAGCGGTTTCCGCCTCCGGGCTTCGGCCATGAGACGAAGGCGCCTGGGTCCTCGCGCATCTCGCCGCGCGGCACTACTCGGATCACCTCAGCGTCGTCTGCCCCAGGGTATGGCGCTAGGCGCTCACGCAGGATCGTCGTGGCACCGGCGCCGTCCGGCAAGTCGTCGGCGAGATGGCCCCATATCCGCCCCGTCCACTCAGCACTTGGCGCATCGGCCTCGACCCTAAGTGCGACGGCTTCGCCGCGACCTAGACCAGGCTCCACCCAAAGGCTCGGAACGGCAGCCCAGACCGCACTCAGCGTGGTCGAGCTGGTCAGCGGAACTGACCCGACCGCGGATGAGACGATCGAGAAGAGATCGCGGCGACCGGGGGCATTGGGCTCGATCACGACCTCGCCGAGAGTCTGGCGCCTGATCTTTACGCCCAGCCCGTGTCCACGTGCCTGCCAGGCCTCGCCCTCAACGTGCGCGGCGCCGATCGCTCTACCAGCCTGACTGAGGCTGTAGAACAGCGTGATTGGGCTGGCCGCGGGTCCGACGTGACGACTCGCCGACAGGAGCTCGTCAAACTGCTCCAGCGCCGAGCCGAACACCTCGCGCCGCTTCCCGCGCACCGCGAGCCCTGGCGGACGCGCACGCATCGCTCTGATGTGAGCCAGGGTCTCGTCAGGATCTACGCCCCAGAGCGGCACGGCGAGACCGTAGCCTGGGATGCGGATAGCAGGGATCCATGCTTGCGTCTCGCACGAAGGAAGGACTCGGGCGCGCGTGCTCTCCCAACTCGGGACCTCGTCGGCCGTCTGCAGAGCGTCATGCGCCAGTACCTCCTAGCGGCGAACCCTCACGATCCCGGTACAGAGGCTGAGCCCTTCAGACGCGTTCGCGGTTACTCGTCGCGAGGTCCAGACAACGACGAACAGCGAGCCACACAAATGCACTCGCGGAGTGCGATGGACCAAACGGGTCGGCCAGCGGCTGGACTGTCGATGCTCTCAATCGGCAAGCTCGGTCCCGGCCAAGCCCAGTACTACCTCGATCAAGCGCAGGGTCCGGTCAGCGCGGTGTCCGGCGTCTCCTCCGGCGCCGAGGACTACTACGTCAAGGGCGGTGAGCCGCCGGGGCAGTGGTGCGGACGCGGCGCGGCAGCGCTCGGGCTGAGCGGCGAGGTGAAGCCGAGCGACCTGCGGGCCGTGCTCGCGGGCCAGCACCCGGACGGGACGCAGCTGCGCGTCCGCGGATCTGTTCCCGGCTTCGACGTGACGTTCTCGGCGCCGAAGAGCGTCAGCGTGCTGTTCGGAGTGGGGAGGGAGGGCGTCCGCCAGGCGGTGCTCGATGCCCACGACGCCGCGGTGCGCGAGGCCTTGGCGTATCTCGACGGCGAAGCCGCGGTCACGCGCCGCGGCGCGGGCGGGGCGCGGGTCGTGCGGGGCGACGGACTGGTCGGCGCGGCGTTCCTGCACCGAACGAGTCGCGCCGGCGATCCGCAGCTGCACACGCACGTTCTCGTCGCGAACATGACGCGCGGGCCTGACGGTCGCTGGACCGCGCTCGACGGCCGGGCGCTCTACGCCCACGGCCGGACCGCCGGCTACCTCTACCAGGCGACGCTTCGCGCGGAGCTGACGAGTCGGCTCGGCGTGGAGTGGGGCATGGTTCACAAAGGTCAGGCCGAGGCAGAAGGCGTGCCGGCCCGCGTGCTCAAGGCGTTCTCACGGAGGCGAGCCGAGATCGAGGCGGCGCTGCGAGACCATGGCGCGCGAGGAACACGGGCCGCTCGCGTCGCCGCTCTGGCCACGCGTCGCGCCAAGGACTACGGCGTGACCGCTGAGACGCTGCGCGAGGACTGGCAGCGTCGGGCGGCGACGCTCGGTCTCAGCGAGCGAAGGCTCGCGGCCGCTCTTGGACGAACGGCGGGCCGCGACCCGACGGAGGACGACTGGGAGGGCTTGTTCGACCGCCTCGCGGGACCGGACGGTCTGACGGCTGAGCGATCGACGTTCACGCGCGGAGAGGTGATCCGGACGCTTTGCGAGGCCGTGCCGGTTGGCACCGACGCCGAGGCGATCGTCGAAGCGGCCGACACGTTTGTCGACGCGCGGGCCGTACGCCTGCTCGAGCAGGACGCCAAGACCCGCGAGGCGCGCTACTCAACACCGGAGATGCTCGCCGTCGAGCAGCGGGTGCTCACGACGGCGGGGCGGCTCCAACGCGCCGGCCGCGGCGTCGCAACCGCGACCGCGACCGGTCGGGCACTTGCCCGCCTGCCGCACCTCAGCGACGAGCAGGTGGCGATGGTCCGACGGCTCACGACGGATGGCGACGGCGTCAGCATCGTCATCGGTAAGGCGGGCACCGGCAAGACCACCGCCCTGGCCGCCGCGCGGGAGGCGTGGGCGGCGAGCGGCCTGCCAGTGCAAGGCTGTGCGGTTGCGCGGCGTGCCGCGACCCAGCTCGGCCGCGACGCCGCGATGCCCTCTACAAGCATTTCGGCGCTGGTGCGGGGCGACGGGCTCGAGCGTTGCACGGTCCTCGTCGTCGACGAGGCCGGCATGATCGGTACCCGCACGCTCGACGAGCTGCTGCGGCGAGTCGAGCATGCGCAGGGCAAGCTCGTGCTCACCGGCGACCCATCCCAGCTGCCGGCGATCGACGCGGGCGGTGGGATGCGCGGCCTCGCGGCGCGGCTCGGACACATCGAGCTCACGGACAACCGCCGGCAGCAGCTCGAGTGGGAGCGCAACGCGCTGCACCTCCTGCGCGAGGGCGAAGCCGATCCGGCGCTCGAGCTCTACGAACGCCACGGTCGCGTGTCGGTCTGCGACCGCGCCGACGAGGCGTTCCGGCGTGTCGTCCGCGACTGGCACCGAGCCGGCGTACCCGATGAGACCGTGATCATCGCGCACTGGCGGAGCGACGTCGCAGAGCTCAACGCGCGTGCCCGCGCGGTCATGGCGAACGCCGGCTGCCTAGGCACGAGGACGATGGTCACTCGGGCGGGTGCGTTCGCGGCGGGCGACGTCGTCCTGGTGCGCCGCAACGCGTCGCGGCTGGACGTGAGCAACGGTGATCGAGGCGTCGTGCACGCCGTCGACGGCGGTGGGCTGTACGTGCGCTTCGGCGACGGTTTCCGTTTCCTGCCGCGCGATTTTCTCGACAGCGCGACGCGTCGCGGCGACCCGGCCGTGCAACACGGCTACGCGATCACCGCCTACGTCGCGCAGGGGATGACGTGTCGGTCGGCGTTCGTACTCGCGCGCGACGACGTCTATCGCGAGTGGGCTTACACCGCGATGAGCCGCGGCCGTGAGTCGAACCGGCTGTACGTCGTCACTGACAGCGGGAGTTCTCGCGATGAGTTCGCGCCGCCCGAGCCGCGGCGCGAAGCCCGGAGCATGCTCGTCGCTGCGCTTGGACAGAGCCAGCCCGAGTCCATGGCGAGCGACCTACGTCCTCCACCGCACGATCGCGGGCGAGGCCTCTAGCGCTTTGCATGGAAAGCGCAAGAGGCGCAGTCTCGCCCGACGCGATGACGCCGCTGCTCTGGGTGCCCGACAGCGTCGCTCGACTGCGACGGCGTCGCGCGCAAGGCTGCCCTCAGCGAACTCGAAGCCTCACTCCGAAAGCAGCGCTCGCCATTCCTCTATCCGCTTGACGAGGTGGTCGACCGCTTCGTCATCGGCCTCCTCCCCGGCTTTGTCGGAAAGCCCTTGCTCCCATGTCAGCTCGTAGCGAGCCATCGCGGCGCGGAGCTGATCCCTCATCTCCTGATCCACGGGCATCTTGCCGTCGAGCAGCCAGTCAGTCATGCCTTCGATATTCGAGATCTCGTGCGCCTGCCACCTGTTGCCCGCATGTGCGAAGAGATAGAGGAGCTGGCGGTAGAACAACTGGCTCACCGCGACTTGGTACTCATTCCATCCACGGCGGTTGTTCAGCACCCTGAGAGCCGCGATGCCGACGCTTCGGCGTTGCGATCCCTGAAAATAGCCGAGCGCGGCCAGGATCAACTCGGCGTCCCGTCGCTCGGCGGCTAGCGTCGCCTCGGCTTTCTGACGCTCGGCGGCTAGGGTCGACTCAGCCTTCTGACGCTCGGCGGCTAGGGTCGACTCAGCCTGCAGACGCTGGGCGGCTAGCGTCAACTCAGCCTGCAGACGCTCAGCGGCTAGCGTCGACTCAGCCTGCCGTCGCCTGCGCTCGGTCCAAGCCGTGACGATCACGCTGGCCAACGCCGCCACGATCGCAGCACCAGCGGCAATCCACGCGGCTGTCACTTCCGCAGACGCGACCTCGAGGGCCATAGGAAATCCTGGACCCCCACGCGCCGCCGTGGGATCTCCGTTGCTGGCCCGCGTCTCCAGAGCCAGGCCAGCTCGTGCGTTTTTGGCGCTGTCCGGCCGCTCTCGTGATGCGCGCGCGCGCAGCTTTCGTTATCGACGGCAGTCCGCGTGCTGACCCAGACACAGCGACTGTCGCAACGGACGAGATGGAGCAGCGCGCCTTCGCCGTCCGCCGGCGCTGCTGGTTTGCATGGAACGCGATAGCGGGAGCGTGGCTGTTGCTTTCCACGGATGCAGGAGCGCGGTGGGGCCGATCGCGCCCCGGCGGACGCCTGGTCGTCGTCCAATTCACGAGCGAGGGAAGCCTCGCTCAGGACGAGTGCTCTGCGGCCGAAGGAGGCGTCGCCATTAGCCGACGACCGGCTGGCGGCACGCGGTCAATCCGCCAGTCAGCTCAGGACGGCTTACCGCACACTATCTGCACGGGATGCGTGCGCCCTTCCTTGATGTTGCGGGCCGAATTGCGCATCTTCTCGGGCGCCGTCGGGCCGATCAGCACGTGCAGGCCGAGCGGCGGCAGCTCACCCCGGCCGGCGAGCTCCAGCGCGGCCCGGTACGCGGCCAGGTACTTCGGCCCGGTGTCCTCGCACTCGATGTTCACGAACCTGGCGGCGGCGAGGAGCTCGCGGGTCTCCGACGGCGTGACGAGGAACTCGCCGGTGCCGTCCTCCGACCAGGGCACGGGATGGTGCGGGCTTCCCACGGGGCCGAGGCCGTGCTCGGTGAGCGCGAAGAACCCGCCGGGCTTCAGAACGCGCCACGCCTCGCCGAAGAAGCGCGGACGGTCGGCGACGTTCATGGTCACGTGCTGCGCATAGGCGCCGTCGAAGGAGTCGTCGTCGTAGGGCAGCCGCTCGCCGTGCCCCTGCTCGATGAAGACCCTGTCGCCCATGTCGAGCAGCGCGGTCAGCTTGTTCGCCGCCTCGACGAACGGCCCGGTGATGTCGATCCCGCTGACCTTGCACCCGAAGCGCTGCGCGAAGTAGCGAGCCGGGCCACCGACCCCGGAGCCGATGTCGAGCAGGTGGTCGCCGGGCTTGACAGGCAGCCGATCCGCGAGGTCGATGGTGGCCGGGAACCCACGTGCGTGGAAGTGGTCGACCGGCGCCAGCTCCTCAACGGTCAACGAGTCCAGAGACTTCGACGCTCGCTCCAGCGCCGAAACGATAAGACCATAAACGTCCCGGTCGGCCCAGTGCTCCGCGATCGAGGTTTCCGGAGGCATGCTCGCCAATCTCCCTTTGCCTGCTGGGGCATCATGCTAGTACGCCCTGTGCGCGGGCGAAGGCCCAGAAGGCGCTGATGCAGCCGCGCATCCGCGTCTGAGCTCAGGGGCAAACCGAGGCGTCGCTTCTAACAGGCGGCGGCCTTCGCACGGCCGCCGGAGCAGGGGTATGCATCACGAGAGGAGCGAGCGTCACGTTCGCGCGGACCGGGCTTATCCGTTAGACGACCACCGGGAGCGCCGGGGGAGAGTCCTGCTGCTTGGCAAAGGAGCAGTCCTGACGCAGCGCGTGGCGGGCCCGCTCGCTGCTGAGTTGGACGAAAAGCAGAAGCCGGCCGTCCGCCGTCTGGGGGTCCAATCTGGGGTCCAATTTGAGACCAAGTGACCCCAACTGGGCACAACTCATTTAGCTCTAGAAAGCCAAATTCGCCCCGTCACAACTGCCTGGGACTGGCTGGGGGCCGGGCGGTCGCAGGTTCAAAACCTGTCTCCCCGACTAAGGAAAAGGCCCGCATTTGCGGGCCTTTGCATCCCTCGGACGCTCACAGTCGCGGGCGAGCTCTCCAACGGTTTGCTGGAAGGCGCAAGCCAGCGGTTCGCGCGCCTAAGTCGACGCGGTCTGCTGCGTCGCGCGAACCAAGTAATCATGTCGACTGAACGGCTGAGCTGACCCCTTGCACACGCGCCCGCGGGTGTGAGACGGTCGTCAGATGGCAGCGCCCGCCGCAGCGACCCGCCCGGTCGCGACGCTCACGCTCGACCTCGCGCTCACCAGCCGCGGGGCTGATGTAACGCCGCGGCAAGACCTCGTCACCGGCGTCAAGCATCACGACGACGCGCTGCGGAGGCTGCGGACGCAGCTCGACGAAGCCGCCTCCGATGCCTTCGAGTGCGAGGGTGGTTTCGCCGTCGACGATCTCCGCTTCAGGGACCCGAAGCCCGGCCGCCTGACCGCCATCCTCTCGGTCGCGACGAACGCGGAGCGCCTCGAGGCGGGCCGGTTCGCCCTCGGGGTCACCGGGTTGAGCGACGCATCGCGGAGGCCGCTCCAGACGTTCCTGAGCGAGATCGACGACTCGCCCGTCGAGGTTGAGGTGACCGGGTCGTTCGTCGAGCGTGCCGAGCCTGGACCCGCCGCCGAGGAACCGCCGCCGTCGCTCACGCGTGACGAGCAGAGCCTCGCGCGGTGGATTTGCGGAGTGGCCTTCGTCGCCATCGCGCTGTTCGTCATCATCGTTCTCGCGGTGTCGTGACCGTGGCGAACGGCGCCAACAGCCCGCAGACGGCCGCCGGCCAGCTCGACTTGGCATCGATTCTCACTGCGGCGGGTTCGCTGTTCGCATTCATCGGAGGGGTGTCGCTGACCGGAACGATCGGGCGCATCGTCCGCAACGATCCGGTGCCTCTCACCTTCGCCGTGGTGTTCGTCCTCCTAGGCACCGCGCTGCTCGTGGCCGCCGGGCTCAAGTCGACCGGCAAGTTCCCCGGCGTCGTGTTCTCGATCGTCGGCCTCAACCTCACCCTCGGCAGCTTCATCATCGTCGGCGCGCTCGCGGTCAGGTCCGGCCACCATCGCGAGCGCCCATCGATCTCTGCCGCGCTCGACGAGACCGGGCGGAACGTCAAGGGGAAGGTGACCGTCGCGACCCTCAACTCGAGCGCACGCGTCGTCGCGGTTGTGCAGGGCGTGACGGAGAACGCGGCCGGAGACGTTCAGGACGCGCGCGTGATCGGACGGTCCGACGTGGGGCCGAACGACGAGGGCAAGGTGGACCTTGACGTTACGACGCGCGTGCCCGCCGGGCGCTATGACGCCGTGCGGATCGCCGCGTGGACCGTCGACGCCGACAAGGCAGGGACCGCGAAGGCGAGCCAAGGGGCCGAGCTGGCGTGCAAGGTGAAAGACGAGCCGAAGCCTGAGGACACCGCGACGTCGGCAGGCAAGGGCTGCGTGCGACTGCCGATCTCGCCCGTACCGGCCGGTCCAAGCCTGCAGGCGCAGTGGGTTGACGCGACGAGCAATCAGATCGCGGTCGACGTGTTGGGGAGCAACGCCGCGGCACCGCTGTCCGGCGCCGACGGCGCCGGTTCGCGCGTCGCGGTCGTGGTGAAGCGCCGCAACGCCGGCCAGCGCTACTACCTCTTCTATCGAGCGATCCTCACGCCCGATGCCGACGGCACGTTCAAGAGCAAGTTCAAGGTCCTTGTCGCTCCGAGCGTGCGCCGCATCTGCATCGCGGCGATGTACCTGGCCAAAGACCAGTCGCCCAGTGTGCGCTGCAGCGGCTCACTCAAGGACTTCAAGCCGAAGCAGGCCGTCGTCCAGTTGACACGCCCGAAGCCGCCGGCCAAGGACGCCGGCTGATCCTGTCGCCTTCGGGCGGCCGAGTGGGCGGGACTCCTCGGTCACGCGGCGGTGAACTCGTACGTCCCGGAGCTGACTTCGGCGATCCAGGCGCCGTCCCTGAGCCAGAGCCGGTCGACGCCAGGTGCTGTGGCGGCGTCCGCGCCGCTCTCGGTGACGTCACCGTCGCCCAGCAGGACCACGGTTGCGGTGACGTTCGCTGGCACTTCGACCGTCAGGTGGAAGCCGTCGTCGGTTCGCCGCCACGCGCTGCGGCTCGTCCGCGGACGGACTCGGAGGCCTCCGCGCGTTGGAGTCGTGCGGGCGTGGGGAGAAGGTCCATGTGCAGCGCCAGCAGGTACGCCGTCTGCGTATCCCGGCGTGTTTTCCGATGGCGGCACCACCCGACCGCCGGGGACGACCGAGATCCGCCAGGTTGGCAACGTCCGCGCATCCGTCGGCGCTGATCAGGATCTATGACGACAAGGAGCAGCGGAGCCGTAGTGCTCGCGCCGACGGCTTCCCACTTGAGAACGTGTCGCCACGACGTTGGTTAGCCCGAACCAATCCTCGGGCGGCTTGACCGCCGTGGAACGATCGCCGTGCATCTCCAGCCGCTCTGGGATATCCCGCGCGCCGCCCGCCGACGCCGCTGAAGTGAGATTTCTGAGCCCGCACACGCGATCGCACACGGCGCGCCTCAAACCGTGCTGCGTCGCCAAATGTGTCCTGTCTCCCCGATGAAAAACAGAAAAGGCCTGCAAATACAGCCTTTTCCGCGTCTAAGATCGTTTCACGATCGGTCTTGTCCTCTGGCATCACCGACCGATGGCGACGCGACACTCGGGCTGCTGCTTTGCATGACGACAAGCGACAGTGCGCCCGTCCGAAACACGCGCCTTCGCGGCCGGCGGCGAGGACCGAAGCAAGTCCGACACACGAACCGTCCCGAGCGCGCTGGAGCGCGCCGTTGAACCTGGAAGCTTGAGCGCCGCCGCGCGCTGCAGGAGAATTGCTCTGTGTCGCGCCGGGTGTCGAGTCCGGAGTTGGTCGGTCGCGCGGATGCGCTGTCTGCACTCGAAGCGGCGCTTGACCGGGCCGCCGCGGAGGAGCCGGGTCTGGCCGTGCTGCTCGGGGAGGCCGGTGTTGGAAAGACACGGTTGGCACGCGAGCTCGCGCGTCGCTCCACCGGGTCCCTGGTTCTTTGGGGCGACTGCGTGTCCGTCGGTGCCGGCGAGCTGCCGTACGGGCCTGTTGTTGCGGCGCTGCGAGGGCTTACGCAGGACTTGGACGAAGGTCAGCTCGAGCGGGCTCTCGGCCCGGGGCGCCGTGAGCTCGTACGCCTCTTGCCCGAGCTTGGCGACGCACCCGCGGACGAGGCCACGCCGGCGTCGCAGACACGGCTGTTCGAGCTGGTGCTCGGCCTGTTCCACCGCCTCGGGCAACAAGCGCCGGTGCTCCTGGTCATCGAGGACGTGCATTGGGCGGATCGCTCGACGTGGGACCTCCTTGACTTCGTCGTGCGCAACTTGCGGCGCGAGCGGTTGCTGCTCGTCGCCACGTATCGCACTGACGAGCTTGCGCCCGGTCATCAGATCGCGCGCCCGATGGTTGAGCTCCTGCGCGTCGAGCGCGCGGAGCACATCGAGCTCGAGCGGCTCTCGCGCGCGGAGCTCGCCCTACAGCTCAGCGGGATCCTCGGATACGAGCCCGACCAAGCGTTCACTGACCGCATCTACGAGCGCAGCGGTGGCAACCCGTTCTTCACAGAGGAGCTCCTGACGGCCGGCGATGGCGACGCCCTGCCCGAGACACTGCGCGCGACGCTGCTGGCCAGAGTCGGTGACCTCAGTCCGGCCGCGAGCCGGGTGCGGGCCATCGCCGCCGTAGCGGGCCGTGAGATCGGGTACGACGCTCTAGACCGCATCGAGGGTCTCGACGACCGCGAGTTGACGGCGGCCCTGCACGAGCTCGTCGACTCCGGTGTGTTCGTGTGCAACGTCGGGACTCACGACTACGACTTTCGGCACGCCCTGATGCGAGAGGCGACGTACGCCGAGCTTCTCCCCCGCGAGCGCGAGTGGTTGCACCGCTCGCTCGCGACCGCTCTGGCCGATGCGACGCCAAATGAGGAGCGCAGCGCGACGCAGTGGGCCGAGCTCGCGCATCATCGACAGGCCGCAGGAGACAGTCAGGGCGCGCTCGAGGCGTCGGTGGCGGCCGGGCTCGCAGCCGAGCGCGTGTATGCCTTCGCCGAGGCGCGGCGGCAGTACGAGCGAGCCGAGAGCCTCTGGCCGCGTGTCCCGGACGCGGCTCGTACGGCGGGCATCGACGAGGCCGAGCTGCTGCGCCGGCTGGCGGAGGTCACGGGGCTCGCCGGCGATGTCGACCGCGCGGTCGCGGCGGCACAGCGGGCGTTGACGCGTCTCGATCCTTCGCGCGACTCCGTGCGCGTCGCGGACCTGCACACTCGAATCGGCCGCTGGGAACGCCGCCTCGACGCCTCGCTCACGGCGCTGGACCAGGCACTCGACCTCCTGCCGGACACGCCGTCCCTGGAGCGTGCCACGACGCTCGTGAGCAAGGCGGGCGCTCTCAACGCCTGGTGCCGCCCGTTCGACGCTCGCGAGCATGCTTCCGCGGCGCTGGCCATGGCCCGCCAGGTAGGAGCGCGGTCGGAAGAAGCACGAGCCGGCATGGTTCTTGGATGCGTTCGCGCGTATCTCGGGGATCCCGCGGGCGGTGTCGCGCTGCTGCGAGAGGCGTACCGATTGTCGGCCGATCTTGGGACGCCGGAAGATCTGGGCGGCATCGCCAACAACTTCGCGGACGCACTGGTGATGACGGGTCGCATCGAGGAGGCGCTCGAGGTCTACCTCGAGGGACACGAGGAGATGTGTCGCGTCGGACTGCGCGCCTTCCATGGCGCCTTCCTCGAGATCGGCGCCGCAGAGTGCCTGCTCCGCCTCGGCCGTTGGGACGAGGCGGACCGCTGGACGGTGCCGCTCCTGGCCCAGCTCCCCGCGGACCCGGATACCGAGATCTACCTCCGGGCTGTTTGTGCCCTGCTCGACACGCGCCGCGGCGCGCTGGAGGCGGCGACGGTGCACGTCGCGCGTGGCGTCGAACTGCTGGACGCCAACGTCTCGCGTGACGCAATACTCATAACCAGCGTCGCACGCGCCGAGCACGCGCTCACGTCCGGCCCGGCCGTGACCGCGCGGGAGACGGTGGCTGAGGCACGAACACGGCTGACGCCGCAGCCTGGAGGCCTGCTGTTCTATCCGCCTCTGCTCTCGCTCGGCCTACGCGCCGAGGCCGGTATCGCCGAGCGAGCACGATCGACCGGCGATCCGGACGGCGTGCTTGCCGCACACGAGATCGCGGCCGAACTGCTCGAGGCGCTGCTGTCGTGCGAATTTCTCGAGCCGAGGGATGCACCGGCGCCGCCAGAGGTCCTCGCCCATCACGCCGCCGGCCGGGCCGAGTTCGCCCGGCTCGAGGGAACGCCGGACCCCGAGCTGTGGGAGCACGCTGCGGACCAGTGGACCGCACTCGGCATGCCCTTCGAGGCCGCGTACGCGAACTGGCGAGCCGCCGAGGGGAGCCTTTCCGCCGGGCGCGACCGGGCGTGCGCCCAGCGCCGGCTGCGCGCCGCGCACGGCGCAGCCGCGGCGCTCGGAGCTGCCGTTCTGCTGGGGGAGATCGAAGCGCTCGCTCGCCGGGCGCGAATAGATGCCGGTGGCGCGACGACGGATCGAAGGGCTGCGGAGGCGCCGGCCGGACTGACAGCGCGCGAGCTCACGGTTCTGCAGCTGATGTCTGCGGGCCGCACGAATCGCGAGATCGCGGATGAGCTCTTCCTCAGCCGGCGGACGGTCGATATGCACGTCCGCCACATCCTGGCGAAGCTGAACGCGGCAAATCGAGTCGAGGCGGCCGGCATAGCGCATCGGCTCGGGCTCGTCGCGCCCGCCTGAAAATACGGCACCTTCGGCCACGGTAATACGGCAAGGTTGCCGCTGTGGCACCAGCCTCCGCGGCGTACGGTCGCCGCTATGGACTCCCGCATCCACCAGATCATCGTCCAGGCCGGGGTCGCACGCGACCTCCAGGTTGCCGCGGACGCCCGCGCCGCCGGCGAGGTACGGAGTGACGGACCATGGGCGCGCCTGACCGGGGCACACGTCGCATCCCGACGCCGACACCGACGGTGGACGCTGACAGCCCGCTCCACGCCATGACAGGGCGTGCAGACAAGAACACGCCCGGGCGCTGGGACCGGTTGAGGGAGCGTCGCCGCGAACGCCGCCAGCTGCGAGCGTGGCGCCGCGAGCGTCGGAAGGGGTTCGCGAACGCCTACGACGCCGTCAATCAGGCGGAGAGCAGCAACTACAGAAGCGGGTTCTTCAAGAAGAACTGACGCCGACCCGCGCCAGCGCACGCCACGACAGCGCTCAACCGGCTCGCTGCGGCATCCGAAACACGCGGCTTCGCGGTCGGCGCCGCGAACCGAAGCAAATCCGAAACACGCCCCTTCCGGGGCGCGCTGGAGCGGGCCGTTGAACCCGTCTCCTCGATCATACGGAAAGGCTGCAAATGCAGGCCTTTCCGCGTTCTGGCTCGACGAAAGAGTGAATTCTGTCTCGCGGCCTCGGACACCGTGGCTGTCCTATGCGGAGATGAGCCGCTGGAGTCTGTCGAAGCTGTCCGTCCAGCCGTCCCGGTGAAGCGCGCGACGCGCCTCGGTCTGAAACAGGCCTTGCGTCAGGGCCACCTCCGTCACGTCACCGAGATCTCGAAAGGCGAGGGCGACGAGTGTCTCGACGTCGTCGGGGTCGGGGTCCTCCCAGACGAACGTGAAGCCGAGGCGGGCGGGTGGTTCGACCTCGCGGAACTCTCCGGTCAGAAGGAAGGCGTCGCCCTCGAGCGGCTGCATTTCGATCCGATAGCTGCCTCCGACGCGAGGGCCGAACTCCAAGCACGGGGTGGTGAAGCCCTTCGGCCCCCACCACTTCGCGAGCTCGGCCGGATCGCAGAAAGTCTCGTACACGACCGGACGCGGGGCGCGGAGAACCCGTCGCAGCGCGAGGGTCAGCACGCTCAAAAGATCGGCTCCACCGTGTCCAGAAGCGCGAGAGCCTCCTCGATCGAATACGTCGCATGGATCCTCACGGTGTTCCACTGCATGAGGCGACTCTGGAGGGCGAAGTCCCTGACGGGATCGATGGCGTTTGCCTCGACCACGGCGAGGATGATGTGGTCGGGGCCGAAGATGCGCAGCGTGACGATGTTGACGCCGAGCTGCTCGGCGAGTTGAGGGATCTGGCCGGCACCCTCTTTCAGTATCTGCCGCGTCTGAGCGTTGGAAGTCGGGCAGAGGTCCGGCGGGTGCTCGGCGGTGACGGCGAAGGTTGCCATGACTACCTCCTTTTGACAGTCGGCTGTGGGCGAGAGCGCATGCGACGTGCGCGGGCACGCAAAGTCGCGGACGCGGCCCCGAGCGTCAGGAGAAGTGCCGGGGTGATCGCGGTGAGCATCTCCTCGATGGGAAATCCGCCGACGTGGGCGAGCGGCACGGGGATCACTGGAAGATCTCGGTCGTGCAGTCGCCGCCCTGGAGGCGAACCTCGTGGGCTCGGGCCGGGCCGGCGGGGCGGTCGTGGAAGTCGACAAAGAAGTCGCCGTCGACCTCCATCCCGCCCGCAGGGTTGCAGTTGACGCGCAGCAGCCACGAACGGAGCCCGGGGTAGAACTGGTTGTCCCAGGTGGAGTAGAGCGAGTTGCTGACGTAGAGGCGGCGGCCGTCGAGCGAGAGCTGGAGCATCTGCGGGCCGCCGTGGAGCTCGCGCCCGACGTCGGACGGCCGGCCGAGGACGCCGCCGAGCTGGAGTTGCGCGGTAAGCCGCGGGTGGGCGGGGTCGGTGATGTCGTACTGGCGCAGATCGCCGTGCAGCCAGTTGGAGAAGTACAGGAAGCGGTCGTCCATCGAGACGACGAGGTCGCTGATCACGCTGGGGACGGGGAACGGCCAGCCGTCCTGCTCGACGCTGTCGACGGCGATCACCTGCTCGGCGCGGTAGGAGCCGTTCGCGCGGTGGAAGCGCCACATCGTGGAGGAGAGCGCGGCGCCGACGAAACCCTGGTCGGCGTCGGGGTCGTGCAGCCAGCGCACCTCGAAGGGGAGGAGCCCGGTGTCGCCGAGCTCGATGGTCTGCTCGAGCCGGCGCTCGGCGAGGTTCCAGAAGTGCAAGCGGCTGCCGTAGCGCCCGGCGGCGACGTCGTCGAGGTCGAAGCCCGGCTCGTACGCGTTGGGCTCGCCGAACTCCGAGGACGCCAGCACGTTCTGTCGCGGCTGATACCAGAAGTCGTAGTTGAACTGCGGGTGCAGCCCGCCGTCCTCCCAGCGGCCCTTGACGTCGAACGTGCACGCGTCCAGCACGGCAAAGCCGCAGGCGCCGTGGCCGTCGGCGTCGCCGAGCATGCTGATGACGATGTTCTCGCCGGGCATGCAGTGCACGGTGTGCGGGCGTGTGAGTCCGGTGGCGCGGACGAGCTCGTCGCGCTCGATCACCTTCTCGATCCGTGGGGCCCGTGGGTCGTCGGTCACGTCGAGCACGTGGATGCGTGAGGACCGAAAGCCCGGAACGATCAGGTGAGAGCGGTCGGGCCCGTGGCAGGCGGAGCTGCAGCGGTTCCAGCCGAAGTGGTGCAGCTCGTCGCCGAGGTTGGGCATCGGCGTCTCGTGGACGATCCGGCCGTCCTCGGCATCCACGACGGCGAGGAAATCCGGCTTCTCCACGCCGGTACCCGCGTGTAGGCAGGCGAGATAGAGGAACTCCTCCGGCGGCGCCTCGCGCGCCTCCGCGGGTGACGCGTAGAACGACGCCGCGCTGCCTTGCTGGTCGCGCTCGCTCGCCATCGGGGACTCCTTGCGCTTGCGGCCGGGCGAGCGAGCGAGCGACGCTACTCGACGACCTCGATCAGGGCGACGATTTCGTCGCGCGTGATCCGGGTGGCAAGTTGCGGATGGTCGCTGCGCAGATGCTCAAGCGTGAGGTCGACGACCTCATCCTCGGTCTCGCCGCGGACGATCTGGCCGCACTCGCATGTGATCTGCCTGGCCATGGATTGGTATCGAGGGCGATTGTCGGGTCCCGGCCTTTCACGTATGTTGGCTGAAACGTTGGAGCGAAGGTTGGAGCGCGCCGACAACACCTACGTGCAGCTCTGCGGGCGCTTCGTGGTGGAGCTCCACGGCCGCCGCGTCGACCAGCGCTTCCCAAGCCGGCAGGGTCGGGCCCTGTTTGCGTACCTCGTGCTCCAGCGGCCGCGCGACGTCAGCCGCGACGAGTTGATCGAAGCGATCTGGTCCCGCGCCCTCCCGACCAACCATGCTGCTGCGCTCACCGTGCTCCTGTCAAAGCTGCGCGCCGCCGTGGGAGCGGATGTCCTCGCCGGTCGCGGCAGCGTGCACGTCGCCCTGCCGCCCGGCACCCGGGTTGATGTCGAGCAGGCGCTCGCCGCCCTGCATCGCGCCGAGTCGGCCGTCGTGCAAGGCGAGTGGGTCCGCGCCTGGAGCGCCGCCCTCTGCGCCCGGTACGTGACCGAGCGCGCATTGCTGCCGGATCACGACCTTCCGTGGCTGGACGCGTGGCGGCGACGCCTTGACGAAGCGCGCGACAGCGCGCTAGAAGCCTATGCCGCCGCGTGCCTGGGGCTCGGCGGCACCGAGGTCGCCGGCGCCGAGCGCGCAGCGCGACGCCTGCTGGAGCGCAACCCACTGCGCGAGACCGGCTATGGCCTGCTCATGCAGGCCCTCGCCGCCCGTGGCAACGTGGCCGAGGGCCTTCGCGTATACGAGCACGCGCGGACGGTGCTCCGCGACGAGCTCGGCATCCCGCCAGGCCCCGCACTCCATGAGATCCACGCGACACTGCTCGGCCGCTGCGGGTGAGGCGCGGGAACGACACGATTGCCGCGATTCCCGCGCAGCCGCACGATCCGCTCGTCGCCTGCGTTGGTCGAAACAATCAGCTTCCTGTTCGGCCTCGCGAAGCGACGCAAAATCCGAAACACGCGCTGTTTCGGGCCTGCTCAGAACGACTTTTGAACCTGTCTCCCCGATAAAGCGGAAGGAAAAGGCTGCAAATGCAGGCCTTTTCTGTGTCAGGGCCGACGAATCAGTGCTTCCGAGTGGTCGACTTCGCGGCAGTCGGCGGGGTGGGCCGCTACCGCCGGCGGCGCCCCAGGCGGCGACCCCAGTCACGTGCGAACAGAAAGCGAGTGACGCGCAGGAAGAGCTTGCCTTTGAGGGCGGTGTAGGGGTACCAGAGGAGCTCCGACTTGGGGGCCAGCCGCGTTTCGGTGATCGACTGCGGGCGGCAGTACTTGCGAATCCCGTGTGCGCCACCGAGCCGCGCGCCGACGCCGGACTCCTTCCAGCCACCCTGAGGCATCCCGATCGCGTTGAGGTTCACGAACATGTCGTTGACGTTGACCGCGCCGACCTCCAGGCGCCCGGCGACCTGCTCGCCGCGGGCGCGATCGCGAGTCCAGACGCTGGCCGACAACCCGTAACTCGAGTCGTTCGCGAACCGAATCGCCTCCTCCACGTCTTTGACCTTCATCACCGGTAGCGTCGGGCCGAAGGTCTCCTCGCGCATGCAGCTCATCGACTGATCGACGTCCACGAGCACGGTGGGCTCGAAGAACGCCCCCCGCACGTCTGCGCGCTTGCCGCCGACCAGTGCACGTGCGCCGTTCGCCAGCGCCTCGGACACGTGCCGCTCAACGATGGCGAGCTGCGCCTGGCTGGAAAGCGACCCGATGTCGGCGTCGAAGCGCGTGCTGCCGGGGCGCTGGCGCAGGCCGCGCACGCGCCCGGCCACCATCGCGACAAACTCGTCGTAGACCGGCTCCTCGACGAATACGCGCTCAACCGAGGTGCACGTCTGGCCGCTGTTGAACATGGCGCCCCAGACCGCGGCGTTCGCCGCCCGCTCGAGATCGGCGTCGGTGAGCACGATCATCGCGTCCTTGCCCCCGAGCTCGAGGCTGTACGGGATCAGCCGCTCGGCGGCGCGCTGCGCGATCTTCCTGCCGGTGCGCGTGGACCCGGTGAACTGGATGAAGTCGGCCTCGTCCACCAGCGCGGAACCGGTCCCTCCGGAGCCGGTCAGGCACTCCAGCACTCCCGGAGCGCCCACATCCTCGCGCCAGCCGCGCACGATCTCGCGCGTGGTGAGCGGGGTGAGCTCAGACGGCTTGATGGCGACCGCCGCGCCGGCCAACAACGCGGGCACCGCATCGGCCAGGGCGAGCAGGACGGGGTTGTTCCAGGGGCAGATGACCCCGACGACCGGGTACGGCCGGAAAGCGATCGTGAGCTTCGTGCTGGCGGTCAGCAGGTTGTGCGGTCGCGGATGCGAGTCGGCCAGGAACTTCTCGGCGCGCTTTCGGTAGTACTCGAGCAAGTCGATCGCGAACGGAACCTCCAGAGTGGCCTCCTGCCACGGCTTTCCCGTCTCCCGCTGGAGCAGCTCCGCGACGCGCTCATCGTTGTCGAACAGCCAGTCACGCAGGCGTCCGACCCACTGACCTCGGCCGGTCGGTCCGAGCGCCTCCCACGCCGGCTGGTTGCCCCGCAGTCGCCCGACGGCGGCGCGCACCTCCTCGGCGCCCTGATCCGGCAGGGAGGCGATCACGCAGCCATCCGCGGGCGACCTCACCTCAAAGCCCGGGGCAGGCTGCGGGCCGTTCCCCGACGGCCGCGCTGCGTTCTCGTTAGCACCCTTGGACGTCATCTCGGGGTCGCTCACCTCCTATCAGCGTTCGAGTCATCTCGTCGACTACGTGGTCAGGAAACGACCGACCTCGTCGACGGTAAGGGACAAACGTTCGTAACGAGGAACACCGGATCGATCTCGCCGACCGCAGCGCGAACCCGATCGAGCCGGAGCCGTGCACGGTCGAGGCCACTCACCGCTCGCAGCATGCCACGCCCGCGCATGCTCCGACCCCGGGCTCGCTACCGGACGCGGTGAGCGTTGGGCGTGAACCCCCGTCGAGCGCGGCCAACACGATGAGTCGCACAAGGTCAACGACATCTGTGCGCTCGCGGGGAGCGGATGCCGTGGCGCCGTCATCAAACCGCCGGGTCGATGTTGTGGTTGAGGCGGAAGAGGTTGTCCGGGTCGTAGCGCCGTTTGAGAGCGGCGAGCCGCTCGTAGTTGGGGCCGTAGGCCTGGCGGACGCGGTCGTAGTCATCGGCCGGCAGGTAGTTGGTATACGAGCGGTCGGCCGTGTACGGCGCCAGCGCGTCGAAGGTCTCGCGCGCCCACGCGATGCCCGCCTGACTCTGGGCGGGATCGCTCCACTGCGAGATCAGCAACAGATTGAAGCCCGGCTCCCGATGCGGGTAGGCCGTCGCCGTCGAGGGAACGCGTGTCACCGCGCCGTGAAAGTCCTCGACCGCGATCGCGCACAGCGCGCTCGGCGAACGCTCGAACGCGCTCGCCATCACCGCGACCGCCGGATCCGACAGCTCGGAGAAGAACGCCGACTTCCAGTAGCCGAGCAGACCCGCCGGCGACAGCCAGTCGACGCCGGTGTTCACGGCGGGGTACGGCATGCGCTGGATCATGTCCGCGGCCGGTGAGCCGAACCTGCGCAGCGCGAGCACGTCGCTCTCGGCCCGGTCGGCGTCGTCGCCCGCGTGGCAAACCGCGATCCCGCACAGCTTCGCCCCGGATCCATCCGGTGCGTGCACGAATACGGCCTGCGTGGAAAGCTCGTCCGGAAGGTCGGCGGCGAACTCGCGGTAGAACGAGAACAGCTGCGGCGCCGCCGAGAGCGGATGCAGCACCGGACCGCCGAGCACGCTGGCGACCGGATGCGTGCGGTACTCGAACGAGGTCACGACGCCGAAGTTGCCGCCGCCTCCGCGGAGCGCCCAGAACAGATCGCGATCGCCGTCCTCACTCGCGGTGACGACCTCGCCCGAGGCGAGCACCACCTCGGCCGACAGCAGGTTGTCGACGGCCAACCCGTACTTGCCCATCAACCACGCGATCCCGCCCCCGAGCGTGAGACCCGCAATCCCCGTCGTGGAGACGACGCCGCTGGGAGTCGCGAGCCCGAACGCACCGGTGGCGCGATCGAGCTCGCCGACCGTGACGCCGGCCTGCGCCCGGACCGTCGAACGGACCGGGTCGACGTGGATCCCCTTCATCAGCGAGAGATCGATCATCAGCCCACCGTCAGTGACCGCCCTTCCGGCGACGTTGTGGCCGCCGCCGCGCACCGAGATCTCGAGCCCCTCGCTTCGGCCGGACCTGACCGCGTCCACGACGTCCGCCGTGTGCAAACACCGCGCGATGATCGCGGGGTGCCTGTCAATCAGTCCGTTGTGGACGCGGCGGACCGCGTCGTAACCCGGGTCTCCCGGAGCAAGGACCGGCCCCGACAACGCCTCGCCGAGCGACTCGACGGCACCGTCAATCGTCACGTCCGACATCTCGCTCACTTCCTTGACATCGCTCTTCGTCATTCCACGCGGCCCCAGCACTGCAGAAGCGTGAAGGTCGTGCCCCAGCGGCCGGGCTCCTGTAGCTCGACCTCGCCCTCGTGGCGAAGCCGCCCTAGCTCGTCGGCGCTCACCAGGCCAAGCAGCCGCTTCTCCAAGGCCGTGGCGAACTGCAGCGGCAGGCGCAGGTAGGGGTGACCCGGGGGAAGCGCCACCACTTCCGCCCTGACGTTCCCCTCGATGCCGAACTCCCGCAGCAGGTGGAGGTGGTTACGCCCCGCCTTCCAGTCCCCGCCACTCACCAGGAACGCCTCCTCGATCAGCTCGATCAGCCGCTCGAGGGCGGGCGCGGGAGGGTTGTAGTGCCAGGAGCCCGTGTCCGGGTCCTCTAGCACGATGGTGCCGCCCGGGCGAGCGAGCCTCACGTAGGTCTGCATCTGCTCGTGGGCGCGCCCGAGGGGGCAGATCTCGGCGCGCGCGTGGACGAGGTCGAACGAGTCCGGCTCGAGCTCGGTTGCGAAGAGGTCGTCCTTGACGAGGCCGACGTTCTGGAGGCCCACCTCGGTCGCGAACCGATCGGCGGCGGTGAGCATCGCCTCGTCGATGTCGGTGCCCGTCACCTCGCCGTCGGGGCCGACCCACTCGCTCAATACCCGGAGCCATCCGTGAACGCCGCAACCGACGTCAAGGGCGCGGCTCCCGACCCCGCCGCCGATCTCCTCGAGCAATCGCCGACCGCTCGGCTCCAAGACCCGGGACTGAAGCTGCAGTCGCTCGAGTTCTGAGGCCTGTCCGGCCAGCAGGTATTCGTCGTTTTCGCTTGGCTGTGTAGTAGACATCGTTCGGCTCCTTGCTGCGCTCGGGTGAGGGAGCCGAGTATCGGCGCGCGGCGGATCGGTGTCTTCGCCTGAACGAGCCAACTCTTGGGCGTGGCCTGTTGAGGCCATGCGGGCAAGGCACGTGGCCTTACAGCAGCTTCAGCCGGTGCGCCTCCGTCACCGCGGCAGCCCGCGAGGAGCAGCCCAACCTGACGTACGCGTTCTGAAGGTGGCGGTGGACGGTGTGTCTGCTGAGCACGAGGCGCTTCGCGATCTGGGCGTCCGTGAGACCCTGCGAGACCAGCCGCACGACCTCGAGCTGGCGGCGAGTGAGCAGCTCATCGCATGGCACGGTGGGCGTGGGCGCCGCCAGAGCCCCAAGGGCACCGATCAGCTCCCGCGCTCGGGCCGCTTCGGCAGTCGCCCCGATCTCGTCTAGACGCTCGAGCGCCAGCACCGCTTCCCGCGTGGCTGCGTCCTCGCGACCCGACGCGGCGAGCACCCGCGCGAGCGCGAGCCGCGCCCGCGCGAGTTCGAAAGCGGCCCCGCTCGTGGCGAACAGATGGACGGCTTCCTCGAGCTTCGCACGCGCGGTCTGATCGTCGCCCGCGGCTGCCGCTACGAGTCCCTCGCAGAAGCGCGCCGTCGCATGTAGTGGACGCGTTCCCACCGCCTCCGCGATCGAGCGCAGCTCCGAGAGGTGAGCAGCGGCTACGTCGGTCTCACCCGCGGCCGCCTTGGCCCTCACCATCACCTCCACTGGAGCCAGTCGCAGAGTCCTGTTTTGCTCCGGGACGCGTCGAAGGACCGGCTCGAGCAGATCACTGGCCGCCGACGTATCGCCAAGGTCGAGGGACATGTCGGCCAGCACCACCGGCGTGAGCGCGTTGCCCTCGGCTCGACGGAGGAGCTCCTGCGCTTCGGCAAATCGCCCCTGCCGGCGGTGCAAATCCGCTAGCCGCACGATGGCCAGGCCGCTCCAGGTCGGCCGCTGCGCGGCGAGGTACTCCGTCGCCTCGGTGAGCTCGCGCTCGGCCTCGGCCCAGCGCCCCTGCCACGTCAACACCGCCCCGTAGTGGGCCTTACAGGCCCCGGTGACGAAGTTGATCCTCATCCTGTCGCCGAACTGCTTGACCTTGCCGCACCACTCCCCAGCGCGCTCGTAGTCGCGCACGCGCTCGCACGCGTTGAGCAACAGGCAACAGGTCCACCCCGCGGGCACGATCTCCTCGTACTCACCCGCCAGCGCCGCCGCCGCGGCCTCGTCGAGGCAGCCCATGCCGGCCTCGGTCTCGCCTTCGGTCACGAGCGCGACGCCCTCGACGGACAGCGCGAACATCTCCAGCGATACCACGCCGAGCCGGCGGCCGAGTTCCCGCGCGCGGACGCCGAGCTCTCGCGCCTTCGGCTGATCGCCCTCCCCGATCGCCGTGTAGCCCAGCAGCGCGTCGAGCCACCCGTGCTCCGCACAGAGCTCGGCCCCCTCGAGGATGCGGGCCGCGCGCCGGAACCAGCCGCTGGCGATCGCGCGCTCGCCGCGAAGCACCATGTGATCGTTGGCGAGCCAGATTGCCAACATCCCGGCCCGCCGCACCTCTCCCTCCCGGCGGCAAAGCCGGTAGGCGCGCTCGCGCGCCTCGAGGCAGATTGGCACGTCCTCGACCCACCACGCAGCCCAGCTCAACCCCTCCAGCGCCTCGACCGTCTCGCGAACCTCGAGCTCCCGCTCGAAGACGGCCCGCGCCTCCTCCCAGTCTCCCCGCGCGAGCGCCGCTTCGCCATCCCGGACCCGCCCGCTCGACGACGAGATCTCAGCCATGTGCGAACACACTAGTCCCGGCTGTCTACACATAAGCGACAGCGCTCGTTCGACCCGCTGCGCCATCCGAAACACGCGCCCTCGTCGCCGGCTCGGCGAACCGAAGCAAATCCGAACACACGCGGTCCCGAGTCTGCCGGAGCGCGCTATTGAACGTGTCTCCCCGACTTTGGCGAGAACACATGTGCTCGACGCCCAGGTCTCTCCGTACGAGTGGGAGAGGCCCCGGGGGCGGCCGCGCCACCGCACGATCAGTCGCGCTCGAAGTAACGCTTCAGGGCGTCGCGAGCGACTGCTTGGCCGATCTCGGCGCCGTCCTGGTCGGCGCGCCGGAAGTGGATCCCGGAGTAGACGCGAGCGTCGACCACCTCGTCGACCGCCTGCGAGAAGCCGCGGTAGCTCCGTGTCGTGTTCGAGCTGAGGCTCGTGACGCTGAACCGAGTCCGATGGCCGAAGACCGCTTCCAGCGATTCCGCCATCGCGGCGCTCACGGCCGACAGGCCGGACGGCTGATCGGGATACGGCGGCGTGTTGATCAGCGGCAGCCATGTCGCGTCCGCCGCCGTGTTGGGGTTGCGGTCGGAGCCGGCGTCGCGGATGGCGGTGATCGGGCGCCAGAACAGCCAGCGAGCCTTGTCGCCCCACACGCTGATCAGGGTGTCCGCCCCGGTCGTGTAGAGCATCGCGAACATCCGCGCGGTCTCGATCGTGCGCAGGCTGCGGTCGATGGCGAGCTGGCGGGCGGCGCGGGTCCACGGCTGCGGCCCCTCTGCCCAGAAGCGCGCCTGGTCGGTCTGGTCCGCCGTGCGGATGGTCGACGCGAGTGATCCGATCGCCTTCACCTCGTTGAACTCACGCGCGTACTGCTTGCTCGTGAGCGCGTCCGGGCCCTTGGTGGCATAGCGCGCCGGGTCGCGGATCAGGAACGGCTGGACATCCTTGATCCATGCCGCGGGGTCGTTGCCGAAGGAGGGCAGCACCGGCCGCCACCGACCGACCGGCCAGGGCTCCTCAGGCGTGGCCGGAGCCGGGAACCGGTAGGCGCCGCCGCGACCGTCACCGGTGCGCGCGGCGAGCATCGCCGCCGCCGCGATCTCGCCGACGGCGATGCCGCCCTCCTTTGCCCGGCCGGCCGGGATCGAGGCGAGCGAGGCCTCGTGCAGCGGCCCGAGCGTCGTCTGCTGGCCTGGCAGGATGGCGAGCAGGACGCGATAGGCGGCCGTTGCCGCCGCGGCGTCCTTTGAGTACCACGGACGCGCCCGCACCTGCACCAGGTAGGGCTCGTACCGCTTGTCGACCGAGTTCACGGCGTCGTAGACGGCGCCGTGGACCATCGCGAGATGAACCGTCGAGACGGTCGGCGACTGGCCGGCCGTGCCGACAAGCGCACTCACTGCGTGGGCGTTCCAGTCGGTGACGGCGTCGGCGCGTGTCGTCGCCGGCGCTGATAGCGCGATCAGCGCAGCGGCGGCCAGGCACAGTCCGAAACTGCGCCCGCATAGCGCGAGCATGATGCTCCTCCGGCTCTGCTTGAGCTCGTGATAGGTCATGGGTTCAGGCGGTCGTCGCAGCACGTCCGTGACGACGGCGGATGCTGAGCACCAGCGCTCCGCCGAGGCCGGTTACCGTCAGCATGGCCGCGGCGCCAATCCCGGCGCCCGCCAAGTCGAAGCCCTCGTGGGCGGGCACCTCGACGACGCGAACCTGCGTCTCGGTGGGGTGCGCCGGTTGCGTGTGAAGGGGCGCGTCGATTGGCCGAGCCAACGCCGGCGACGCCGCGACAGCGGCGACGAAAACGGCGAGAGCGGGGCCGCTGAGGCGGCGGTTGAGGATCATCTCGTTACCTCCGGTCTTCGGGTGGTCGGAGGCGAAGCTAAGCCGGGCGCCCACGCCGCGTCCATATGCCGTTCGGCGTATTGCGTGTGCTGGCCGCCGGGCGTAGGTTTCATCGAGATGGAGGCATTGCGCAGCCGCGATCTCAGGGCCGCCCTCGAGTTCGTCGAGGTCGCTTGGGCCCTCGCCGACGTCCGCGCGTTCACGGCCGAAACGCTCGACGCCCTAGGTGAGCTGATCCCGTGCGACGAGGTCAGCTACTGCGTCCTCGACCGTGTGCAGAGGCGCGAAATCGCATACATCGACACCAATGGTGGCGTGGGCGACGGTGATGTCGATGACGAGCCGTTCTGGCGGATCGTCGATGTGCATCCGCTCTGCCGCCACCAGCAGGCATACGCCGATTTCTCGGCCACGCGCCTGTCGGACGTCATCTCCCGCCAGCGGCTGGTCAACTCGCGGATCTACGCCGAGTGGTTCCGGCCGTACGGCGTCGAGGCCGAGCTCGAGGCGGGCATCTCTCGCTCACGCGCACGGACGCGCAACTTCATCCTCGAGCGCACGCACGGCGATTTCTCCACCCGCGACCGCGCGGTCCTCGAACTGGTGAGACCTCACCTACGCCGCATCCACCAGATGACGGAGCTGCGGCGGACGGTCCGCGATCCCGAGCCTGACGAGCTGAACCGGCTCACGCCCCGGGAGGCGGAGGTCCTCGAGCTGGTCGCCGCCGGCTTGACCAACGCGGCGATCGCCGAGCGCCTCTGGATCTCGCCGGGGACAGTGAAGAAGCACCTCGAGAACGTCTACGCGAAACTCGGCGTCGCAAACCGCACCGCAGCCATCGCCTGGACCAACCGGGCGGGGGCATCCCGCCCCTGAGCGGGCGCGATCTACCGAAAGCCCTTGTCAGCGCCGGACGCGGAACGCGGCGCGGGCGAGTTGTGCGTAGCCGTCGTCCTTCATCAGCCGGACGACGTAGCGGCCGGGCGGGAGGCGGTCAGCGATCGTGGTCGACCCGGCAACGGTCGCGCCCGTGTACTCGAACGTGAGGTAGTCGTTGTAGAGGTCGGTGCTGCCCCGAGGGTAGATCCCGATCCAGTCGCGGCGGTATCCGGGGGCGTTGCGCCAGGCCACGCGTATGTGGTCGCCGGTGGTGACGCGGAGGCGTGGTCGCGCACCGCGGTCGACCACCCAGAAGGTGCTGCGCGACAGGACGCGGTTGCGCGCGGTGATGAGCAACGCGTCGTAGCGGCCGGCCCTCAGACCTCCGGAGCCGAAGGTCACGCGTCCGAAGAAGCCCGCCTCCTGCGGTGGAAGCGTCATGATCGCGTCCTCCGGCCGGCCGCCGGCGGGCACGATCGCCAGTCGGTCCGTGCTCTCTCCGCGCGGGGCGGCGTAGCGGACGCCGATCGCGTCGCCGCTTTGGACGCGCCGCTGCAGGACGGAGGCGAACGGCGCCGGCGAGGCGGGCGTCAGGCGGACGGTCGACACGACTGCACGGTGATCGGACGGGTAGGGGTCGATCGGGACGGTGACGTCACGGGTGAGCGGCGGGCCGGCGATGCCGCTGCTGCGCACATCGACGCCGGCGGACGCTTGGACCAGGTCGATCCGGTCGACCACCTCGTCCTGCGCCAGGCGCGGGAACGGATATCCGAACGTCCACGTGATGCCGGGCGTCGCGACCGGGTCGGGGTGCGCGACGCGGTAGGTGTCCTGAAATCCGGCGTCCGCGAGTGCGCGGGTGACGGGCCACGCGACTGGATAGCGGACGTCGGGGCGGATGGCGTCGACGGCGGGCGTCCAGTCGAGATGCGACGGCGAGTTGAAGTCGCCGGTCATGAGCGTCGGGATCGCGCGGCGCGTTGCCGGCCGGAGCGCGCGCAGCACCGCGCGGATCTCAGGTAGCCGGGTGCTGCGCTCGAGCGCCAGGACGCGCGCCAGGGGCCGGCCGTCCCGCACCGCGTACGGGCCATAGGGGTCGGACGTGAGGTGGACGTTCGCGAGCGCGAACACCTCGCCCGGGCGGGTCTGGGCCAGCACGTACTCGCCGCGCGCCTCGGGCGGGTCGATCAGCGGATAGCGCGACACGACGTGCAGCCGATCACTCCAATACGGCCACCCGAGCGCCTCAGCGATCCGCCGCGTGTTGCCTTCGGGCTCCTGGAGCCCGACGATGTCCGCACCGGACGCCCGAATCGTTTCGATCACCTTGCCGAAGTCGACGACGTCGCCGCCGAGCCAGACGTTGAACGTCATCACCCGAACGTCCGTCGCAGCCTCCGCCCGCTGCGTCGTGGTAGCCGCGAGCACGATCAGGAGCGAGAGAAGCGCGACGAGGCTGCGGGCCGGCACCGGGCCAGCCGATCACGTTTCGCGGCGCACATCAAGGGCCGCGACACCAACCGATCACCGGAGCCGATCAGATTCGCCTGGCGGAGTCACGTTGGCTCGCTAGCATCGATGCCAAGGGCGGAGCACGTGTCTTCTTTCGCCAACATCGACCATCGCGATGCACGGTTCCGCGGCCGGGACCTACTTCGCACCGTTGCCGAGGGCACCGCGGGTGCGGTCGGAGACGAGTTCCTTCGCTGCCTGGTCCGCCACGTCGCGCTCGCGTTCGGGGCCAAGTTCGCCTTCGTCGCAGAGGCCACCGACACGAACGGGGAGCACGTGCGGGTGCTCAGCGGCTGGTTCGACGGCGATTGGATGCAAGAGCCATTCGAGTACGACACCAGCGGCAAACCGTGCGCGCTCGTCGTGGAGCGAGCGGTCGTCGCGTTCCCGGAGGAGCTGACGACGCGCTTTCCAGAGGCCAAGCCGGCGATCGACATGGGCCTTGAGAGCTACCTCGCGGTTTGCCTGCGCGCTGCCGATGGCACGCACCTCGGTCACATGGCCGTGATGGACGCGGGGCCGATGGAGGCCGCGGACGATGACGTCGCCGCGATGCGTATCTTCGCGTCGCGAGCGGCGGCCGAGCTCGAGCGTCTCCGTCAGGCCGCCGCATTGGGGCGCTCGCGTGCACGTGTCATCGAGGCTGCCGATGCCGAGCGCCGGCGTGTCGGCCGCGATTTGCACGACGGCGCGCAGCAGCGGCTGCTGGCCGTCGGGAACCTGCTCAAGGTCGCCGAGCGCACACTTGACGACGACCACGCGGCCGCCAGCGTCCTGCGCCTCGCCCACGACGAGCTGGACGAGGCCCACGCCGAGCTGCGCGATCTCGCCCGCGGGCTGCATCCGGTGGCGCTCTCTGAGCGCGGGCTGCGCAGTGCGCTCGAGTCGCTCGCGGTGGCGTGCGAGATGCCGGTCACGCTCGATGTTCAGGCCGACGAACTGCCGGAGCACGTGGAACTCGCCGCGTACTTCATCGTCAGCGAGTCGCTGACCAACGCGAGCAAGTACGCGTTCGCGAGCGGCGTCCGGGTCCGCGTAGCGCGCGAGGACGGAGCGCTCGTGCTGGAGATCGCCGACGACGGCCGCGGTGGCGCGGACGCCGCCGGCGGCACGGGGCTACGCGGACTGGCAGACCGGGTCGACGTGCTCGGCGGGCGGTTCGAGGTCCACAGCCCGCGCGGCGAGGGTACGCGCGTCAGCGCGCGCTTGCCGCTGCGTAGCCACGGGTGAGCCGCTCCCGGCGCGGTGCGTTCATGGCGATCGGCCGCCGGTGGCCGGTCGCACAGTGACGCCCGATCCGACCGGCCTGCCAAGACTGGCCAGTGGCGGATGCGAAGCGGTGGTCGAGCGGCGGACACTCCGACCATGCTCGAGATCACCGCGACGGTGTTGGTCCCGCGACCTGAGCGGACGCCAGGCGTCGGGGGTCCCGCGTCACCGTCGACGCTGTCGCGCTGCATGCGCCTGCTGCTGGCGCGCACGCGAACCGAGGAGCGCCGGCGCATCGCCCGCGACCTGCACGACGGGGCGCAGCAACGCCTGGTGCGCACGATCCTGGCGCTCAAGCTCGCTCAGCAGGAACTCGACCCCGCCGAGGCGAGAACGCTCGTCGACGCGGCGCTCGCGGACGCACAGGGTGCGCAGGCGGAGCTGCGCCAGCTGGTGCGCGGCAACCGTCCGAGGATCCTCGGCCACGGGCTGCAGGCCGGCGTGCGCGCGCTGGCCGACTGCGCGTCCCTGCCGGTACACGTCGAGGTGTGCGTCGGTCGGCTGCCCGCGCGCGTCGAGGTGGCCGCCTACTTCCTGGTCGCCGAGGCGCTCACTAACGTCGACAAGCACGCGCACGCCGGTGCTGCACGCGTCACGGCATGTCGCACCGGCGGGATGCTGCACGTGGAGGTCAGCGACGACGGTGTCGGTGGGGCCGACCCGAACGGCAACGGCCTCGTGGGGCTGTGTGACCGCGTAGCCGCTCTCGGCGGCGAGTTCGAGGTCGCGTCGGCGCCGGCTTGCGGCACGCGGATCGTCGCGGCAATCCCGCTCCCGCGGTGAGCCGAGGTCGGCTTATGCTTGGCTTCAAGTGGCCACTCCGCCTCAGGTGCGCGGCTCACCCGTATTGCGCGGGCGCCAAAACGAATGCGCGGCGCTCGACCGCGTGCTCGACGGTCTGCGCCACGGGCGCAGCGGCGTGCTCGTAATCCGCGGTGAGCCCGGAATCGGCAAGTCGGCGCTGCTCGAGCGCGTCTCCGACGCGATGTCGGACTTCCGGGTCGCCCGCGCCGTCGGCGTCGACTCCGAGATGGAGCTCGCGTTCGCGGGCCTGCACCAGCTATGCGGGCCACTGCTCGACCGGCTCGATCGTTTGCCGACGCCACAGCGCGACGCGCTGGGCACCGCCTTCGGCCTCAGCGCCGGTCACGGGCACGACCGTTTCCTGCTCGGGCTGGCGGTCCTCACCCTGCTCTCGGAGGTCGCGGCCGAGCGGCCGCTGGTGGCGCTGGTCGATGACGCGCAGTGGCTCGACCGCGCGTCGCTCGAGACGCTCGCGTTCGTGGCCCGCCGGCTCTACGCCGAGTCGGTCGCGCTCATCGTCGCTACCCGCGAGCTGAGCGACGAGCTGAGCGGCCTGCCCGAGATGGTCGTCGAAGGGCTGCACGAGCGCGACGCGCGCGACCTACTGAGCTCGGTCGTAGCCGGCCCGCTCGACGAGCACGTGCGGGAACGGATCCTTGCCGAGACGCGCGGCAACCCGCTCGCGCTCCTCGAACTCCCGCGCGGCCTGACCGGGGCGGAACTCGCCGGCGGCTTCGCGCTGCCGGCGGCACCGTTGTCGGGGCGCATCGAGGCGAGCTTCCGCCAGCGCTTTGAACAGCTTCCGGCCGACACGCGCCGCCTCGTGCTCGTCGCGGCCGCCGAGCCGGTCGGCGACGCCGCGTTGCTCTGGCGCGCTTGCGTTCGGCTGGGCATCGGCGCGGAGGCCGCCGCCCCGGCCGAGACCGCGCGGCTCTTCCAGGTCGACGCGCGCGTTACGTTCTTCCACCCGCTCATGCGTTCCGCGGTCTACCGCGGCGCGACGCCGGACGAGCGCCGTGCGGTCCACCGGGCGTTGGCCGAGGCAACCGACCCCGAGCAGGATCCTGACCGCCGCGCGTGGCATCGCGCGGAGGCGGCGGCGGGCGCGGACGAGGAAGTGGCCGCCGAGCTCGAGCGGTCGGCGGGCCGGGCGCAGGCGCGTGGCGGGCTCGCGGCGGCCGCAGCCTTCCTCGAGCGGAGCATGGCGCTGACTGCCGATCAGGCGCGCCGCGCCGAGCGTGCGCTGGCGGGCGCCCAGGCCAAGCACGAAGCGGGCGCCGCCGACGCGGCACTGCGCCTACTCGCGATTGCCGAGCTCGGGCCGCTCGACGATCTCCAGCGCGCGCGTGTCGAGCGACTGCGCGCGCGGCTTGCGTTCGCGCAGCGCCGCGGCGCCGACGCGCCGGCGCTGCTGCTGCAGGCCGCGCGGCGCCTCGAGCCGCTCGACGCGGCGCTCGCCCGCGAGACGTACGCGGAGGCGCTCGGGGCGGCGATCACCACCGGCCAGCGCGAGTCGATGGAGGTCGCGTCGCAGGCCCTGCGCGCGGCGCCGCCGCCCGCCCGTGCCGCCGAGTTGGTGCTGACCGGGCAGGCCCTCCGGCTGACCAAGGGGCTGGCGGCCGGCGTACCGGTGCTTCGTCAGGCCCTCGAGGCGTTCCGCAGCGAGCCACTCTCAGGCCAGGACGAGGTTCGCGGCCTCGCGTATGCCTGCCTCGTCGCGCTCAACCTGTGGGACGACGAGAGCTGGCACGTCCTGTCGGCGCGCCACGTCGCGCGCGCTCGCGAGGCCGGTGCGCTGACGGTCCTGCCGCAGGCACTCGAGATGCACGCCGCCGGCCTCGTGAGCGCGGGTGACTTCGCGGGTGCGCAGACGCTGCTCGACGAGGCCGATGCCATCGCCGAAGCGGTCGGCAGCGCGCCGCTCACCGACGCGGCGCTCCTGCTCGCCGGCTGGCGCGGCGACGAGGCCGTCGCGCTCGCGCGGATCGCCACGGCGATCGGCGACGCCGCCGCGCGTGGCGAGGAGAGCACGATCACGCTCGCCGAGTACGCCGCCGCGGTGCTCTTCAACGCGCTCGGCCGTCACGACGAGGCCTTGGCCGCTGCTCAGCGCGCCTCTGAGCACCATCCGCTCGGCTCATACGCCCAGGCACTCGTCGAACTCGTCGAGGCCGCCGTGCGTTCGGGCCGCACCGAGATGGCTCCCGCCGCGCTCGAGCTCTTGCGGGCGTCCACCGCCGCCAGCGGCACCGACTGGGGACTCGGGGTCGAGGCCCGGGCGCGGGCGCTGCTGCTCGAGGGCGAGGAGGCGGAGGCGGCCTATCGCGAGGCGATCGACCGCCTGGCGCGCACGCGTGCGCGCGGGGATCTGGCACGCGCGCACCTGCTCTACGGCGAGTGGCTGCGGCGGGCCCGTCGGCGGCTCGACGGCCGCGCGCAGCTGCGCACCGCGCATGACCTCTTCGCCGGGATGGGTGCCGAGGCGTTCGCCGATCGGGCCGCGCGCGAGCTTCAGGCCACCGGCGAGACCGCCCGCAAGCGCAACGCCGGGACCGCGGGCGAGCTGACCGCACAGGAGTACCAGGTCGCGCGGCTGGCGCGCGACGGGCTGTCCAATCCGGAGATCGGCGCCCGCTTGTTCATCAGTCCCCGTACCGCCCAGTACCACCTCCGCAAGGTGTTCAGCAAGCTCGACATCAGCTCGCGCAGCCAACTCGGGCTGGTGCTCCCGGCCGAGGGCCGGGCGACCGAGCTCGTCCCCTAGGTCGAGCGGCCGATCCGGAACGGCGGCGACGTCCAGGTCTCGGCCGGCGTGTCACGGCCGGCGAGCGGGCGATCGACCGTCACCCGCAGCTCGTACTCGCCGTCGGGAAGCCGCAGCCGCTGGCCGCCGCGACGAACCGTGCCGTCGAATGGCAGCGGCGTCGGGAGCGCCCACGGTTGGGAGAGGAGGTTCTCGACAACGTTGCGCGGGACGTAGTCCTGACTGAACGCCGTACCGAGGCTGCGCCGGCGCCCGGGGCTGAACACCTCGACGCGGATCCGCCTGGCGAAGTTGTTCAAGTGCACGAGTACGAGCGGGATGTCGGCGCCCTGGCGCGGCCCGAACGAGACCGGCGCCAGCGTGAAGGCTGCGCCGGCTTCCTGCTTGGCGTAGACCGGGTGGACGGCGCCGACGCCGTCGATCGTCACGCTGGTCTGACGCGCCAGCCACGGGTAGCCCTGGGTCGTCGGCGTCAGCGCCGGCACGGCCTGGTAGTCGCCCTTGTAGCCGGCGTACGGCACGCGCAGCGGCGGTCCGCCGTCGCCGGGCGTGAACACGAGGTAGCCGCCGTACACGGCGCCCTCCGAAAGGCTCGCATTCGGCGCGATGCGCACCTCGACCCGCGCGTCACCGCGCCGGGGCACGGCGATCGACGCGATCGGCTGCCCGGCTCGCCTGAACGTGACCGTCGACGGTCCCGCCTCCAAGTGCTCGGCGAAGATGTCGCGCCCCGCCAGCGCGGGCGCGCCGGCCGTCGAGAGCGCGTAGGTCACCGCGCTCCGACCGCGATTGCTGATCGTGAGCCGGTGGCTCGCCGCTGAGCCGTCGTCGCCGAGCGAGAGCTTGGCGGGCGAAATCGTTGTCGTCGCGAGGATCGCGTCGTCGATGTCGATGAGACCGGCGCCCTGGCGCACGACGGGCTCGACGCTCCCGTCCGGCCGCGGCGCGGGGTCCGCGCTGTTCTGGAACGCCGCGCCGACGTCCCTGGCGCGCGTGCGCGGGTGAGCCTGTAGGTACAGCGCTGCGGCGCCGGCGACGTGCGGCGAGGCCATCGATGTGCCGCTGATCACGGCGTAGCGAGACTTCTCCAGCGGCCAGGTCGACAGGATGAACCCGCCGGGCGCCGCGATGTCGGGCTTCAACGAGAGGTCGGCCGCCAGGCCGTCGGACGAGAACACCGACACCTGCCCGGCCGTGGCGTTCGGCAGCGCGGCGATGAGCCCCCATGTGAGGCTGACCGGCCCCGCGTCGAGGCGGGCGTCGATGAGCTCGCCATCCGTCCGTGAGATGTACGCGACCGGGATCGGGATGCCCGGCACGAGCGGCGTGCCGAAGAACGTGTCGTCGTTGCTGTACACGACCATGGCGGCCGCACCTGCGGCCGCGACGTTGGTCGCCTTGATGAGGAAGTTGCAGGTGCCGCGGCGGACGAGCGCAATCTTCCCGTGAAGGTCGCTGTCGGGCGGAAGCGGATTACAGGCGTCGTCGTTCGAGGTCACGGTCCCGGTGCGCGCGATCGGGAGCGTGCCGCCGGACGGGATCGGCGCCGACCCGACGCCCGCGATGAAGGTCACGCCGCGGTTGTCGGGCGAGATCGCGAACGCCGGGGCGTACTGCTTGAGGTTGTCGACCGAGGCGACGTCGATCACGTTCTTCCCCACGCCGGGAGCGCCGGCCGCATGGAGGCCCTGCAGGCGGTCGTTGCCCGCCGAGGCCACCACGACGACGCCCTTGCGAACCAAGCGGGACGCAGCCTCCGCCACGGGCCCCTGCGGCCAGGCGTTGCGCGACTCGCCGATGCTCATGTTGAGGACGTCCGCGCCGTCGTGGTACGCGCGCTCCATCGCGGCGAGCATCACGTCGCTGGCCGTCGCTCCCGTGCAGCCGAACACGCGGTACGCGCTGAACGTGACGTCGGGGGCCACGCCGTGGACCCCGCCGTTCGCGCCGATGATGCCCGCGACGTGCGTGCCGTGGCCGACGCAGTCGTCCGGATCGGAATCCGGATGCGGCACCGGCTGCCACGTGGGGTCGCTCTCCTCCTCGTTGTAATCGTCGCCGACGAGGTCGTAGCCGCGGGTCACACGGCAACCCGGGCCGAAGCAACCGCCGAGGTCCGGATGGTCGTAGTCGATCCCGGAGTCGATCACCGCCACGTGGATGCCGCGCCCGGTGTACCCGAGCCGGCTCTGCGCGATGTCGGCGCCGGTCATCGTGAGCGCGAACCTCAGGTCGGGATCGAACGCCTCGGTGCGCAGGTCGAGCGGTATCGCCTCCACGGGGTACACGGCCGCCACGCCGGCGAGGTGGCCGATCGTCGCCGCCGCCGCTTCCGGCGCCGACACCGAGACGCCGTTGAACAGCGTCTTGTAGGCGAAACGCTCGCGGTAGCGAACGCCGGCGGCCCGCGCGTTGTCGCGGAAGTCGCGGTGCTCTGCGTCTAGCGCCGCCTTGCTCGTGCCATCCGCGGCAGGTGAGTCCTCGAGCTCGACCAGCCACCGCGACACCGTCGCACCCCCGACGGTCTCCGCCGGCGCGGCGGCGACCGCGGTCGCCGGTCCTGCGAGCAGCGCCAGCGCTGCGACGAGCGCTAGGTGCAGTGATGATCTCCGCATTGCCCCCTCCGTTTCGGCTGCGGCGCTGTTATCTCGTAGACGGCCGCGGCGATCAAGGAAGCCAGGCCGATCGACTGATCGCTTTCGCTTATCGCGCCTGCGGCCCGTTGAGAGCGCGCGGCCACACCTCCGCAGCGTTTTCCGGCGCGCCTGACAGGATGCTCATCGATGTACAGCGATCTGGTGAGCTCGGTGTTCATCGGCCGGCAAGCGGAGCTGGCCACCTTCACGACGGCGCTCGAGTCGGCGGTCGCCGGGACACCAACGGTCGTGCTCCTCGGTGGCGAGGCTGGTGTGGGCAAGACGCGCCTCGTCGAAGAGGCGGCCGCGCGGGCGCGTGCGACCGGTGCGCGAGTCCTGGCGGGAAGCTGCATCGAGCTGGGCGGCGAAGGGCTGGCATTCGGCCCGCTCGCGCACGCATTCCGGATGCTCATGCGGGATTCGTCACCCGAGGAGCTCGACGCGCTGCTGGGCCCGGCGCGTTCGGAGTTCGCGCGCGTGCTGCCCGACCTCGACCCGGATGCCGCGCTACGCATCGCGCCCCTAGCCGAGGGCAGCACCGCGCGCCTGCTCGAGCTCGCGCTGGGCGTTGTCGAGCGACTCGCCGAGGACCGCCCGCTCATGTTCGTGATCGAGGATCTGCACTGGGCGGACCGCTCGACACTCGACCTCGTGGCCCTGCTCGTACGTGCACTGCGTGCCGCGCGCGTGCTCCTGGTTGTCAGCTTCAGAACCGACGAGCTGCACCGCAGCCACCCGCTGCGACCGCTCGTCACGGGCTGGGAGCGAGTGCGGACCGTGCACCGCATCGAGCTGGAGCGGTTCGGCCGCGATGACGTCGAGCAACAGCTCGCCGCGATCCTCGGCGCGCCGCCCGGCGCACGTCTGGTCGACCTGGTCCACGAGCGCTCGGAGGGCAACGCGTTCCTCGTCGAGGAGATCCTCGGCGCGGTCCAGAGCGGCGCCGACCCCGACCAGCTGCCGCTGTCGCTGCGCGACGTCCTGCTGGCGCGCGTGGAGCGTCTCTCGCCCGCTGCCCAGCGGCTGCTGCGGATCGCGGCCGCTGCAGGCCCGTCGGTGTCGGATCGGTTGCTCGCCGCCGTCGCGGGCGTTGGCGACGACGAGCTCGACGATGCGCTGCGCGAGGGCCTCGAGCACCACGTGCTCGTGCCCGACGGGACCGACGGCGGCTACGTCTTCCGCCATGCCCTGACTCGCGACGCCGTGTACGGCGACACGCTGGCGCGCGAGCGGGCCCGCATCCATGCTGCGTACG
Source organism: uncultured Solirubrobacteraceae bacterium (assembly GCA_963792385.1). GTDB lineage: Bacteria > Actinomycetota > Thermoleophilia > Solirubrobacterales > Solirubrobacteraceae > DASSUW01. Next base: position 1,162,456 of record CAWBVZ010000012.1, read on the forward strand.
GTGAGGCGCTCTCCGCCGCCCCGGCACTCGCAGGCCGGGACGTCAGCGTGCCCGCGCTGCTGGCGCTCCACTGGACGGCGGCGCACGACCTGCCGCGTGCGCTCGAGGCCTCCGTCGAGGCCGCACGCCTCGCCGCTCCCTACGCTCCGGCCGAGGCGCTGCGGCATCTCGAACGCGCGCTCGAGATCTGGCCGCAGGTGCCGGATGCGCCGGAGCGCAGCGGCATCGATGTCGTCGAGGCACTCCGCCGCGCCGGGGTGAGCGCGTACGCCGCAGGGGAGCTCGAACGCTCGCTCGGGCTGTTCGACGAGGCGCTCGCGGAGCTCGCGCCCGGCACGGAGCCCGAGCGGCGAGCGCTCCTCATTGAGGCGCGCGCGGCGACGCTGCTCGACCTCGGCCGCGACGGCGAGGCGCAGCTCGAGCTCGAGGGCGCCGCGGCGCTCCTGCCCGACGAGCCACGCGGCGAGGCGCATGCCGTCGTGCTCACGGCGCTCGTGGCCCTGCGAGTCGTCGCCGGCCGCTTCGCGGACGCCCTCCCCGTGGCTGAGCAGGCGGTCGTGGCCGCCACCGCGGCCGGTGACCCCGGGCTCACGGCCGGTGCGCGCATGATGCTCGGCGTATCGCTCGCCTATTGCGACGAGGACGATCGCGCCGTGGCAGAGCTCGAGGCGGCGGTCAGGCTCGCCGAGACGGCCGAGGATCATGCGCTGACGCTCCGCGGCTACCTGAACCTGTCTGACGCGCTACAGAACCTCGGCCGCTCACACGACGCCGCGTTGGTCGCACACCAGGGTTTGGAGCTGGCGGTGCGGGTCGGCCTCACGCGCTCGGTCTACGGAATGCTGGTGACGATCAACTGCGCTGAGGCGCAGTTCCACCTCGGCCGCTGGGTCACCGCGGACGGTCTGCTGACGCAGGCGGCGGACAACCAGCTCGCGCGCCCTTACGCGAGCCTCGTACTCGATCACCGCGCCAGGCTCGCCGCGCTGGCCGGTCGCTACGAGAACGCCGCGGCGGACATCGAAGCGTCACGGCGCCTGGTGGGCGAGCGCCAGGGCGACCAGTACTCGTTTGCGCGCGCGATCGCCGTCGGCGAGATGGCGCGAGCGCTCGGCGACAGCCGCACTGCACGGGAGGAGGTGCGCCGAGCGCTGGCCCACGAGGGGACGGAGCCGGTGCCGCGCTATAGCTGGCAGCTCGTCTGGCAGGGCCTGCGGGTCGAGGCCGAGGCGTCGGAGCCCGCGCCCGAGGAGGTGGCGGCGCTCACGGCGATGGCGGGCGCCCTACCGGCGACGACCCCACCGGCGCTCGCATACCGCGCGCTCGCGGACGCCGAGGTCGCGCCGGCGCCGAACTGGGAGGCGGTAATCGAGGCCTGCCGAGTAGCGGAGGACCCCTACCTCGTCGCGTACGCGCTGCTCCGCTCGGCCGCGGCGGGCTGCGCGGAGGGTGACCGTGAGGCCGTGGCACCGGCGCTGCACGAGGCCGCGCAACTGGCCGCCGCGATGGGGGCCGCGCCGCTGCTCGAGGACGTGCGCGCGCTCGCGCGGCGCGCGCGCGTGCAGATCGGCGAGGGCGACGGCGAGCCGACCAGGCCAGGAATCGACGCGTTCAGGTTGACCCAGCGCGAACGCGAGGTGCTCGATCTGCTGGCCGAGGGTCGGTCGAACGGGCAGATCGCCTCCGAGCTGTTCATCACGCGCAAGACGGCCAGCGTCCACGTGTCGAACATCCTCGGCAAGCTCGGCGTGGCCAACCGCGGCGAGGCTACGGCGATGGTGCACCGGCTTAGGGCGGCGGACCCCGCGGCTTAGCCCGATCTAAGTCGCTGCGCGCCCGAAGACGGGTCTGCAGCCCAATGTGGGCCGGTCGGCTTAGCCGCATGCTGTGACCCATGCCGACCACCACCCGCAAGGAGCCCCGACATGGTCTATCGCTAGCCGCCCGCACCAAGCGCGTCGCGGCGCTGCTGAACCCCGCCAAGCCGTTCCTGGTTTCGCTGCGTCAGCGTAACCTCCGTCGCCTGTTCGCCGGCCTGGTCGTTTCCCAGGCCGGCGACTGGCTGTACAACCTCGCGCTTCTCGCGTTCGTCTACGAGCGCACCGGATCCGCGGCGTGGGTCGGGATCACGACCGCGGCGCGGATCCTGCCCGAAGTCGTCCTCGGGCCGATCGGCGGCGTGCTCGCCGACCGCCACGACCGGCGTGTCGTGATGATCGTCTCTGACGTCGTGCGGGCGGCCACGATGGCCGCGCTCGCGGTCGTCGCCGTCGCCGGTGGCCCGGTCGTCCTCGCCCCGCTCCTCGCCGCGCTCTGCACCGCCGCCGGGGCGGTCTACCCCCAGTGCGTCGCGGCCGTGATGCCGCGCCTGGTCGACCAGAACGACCTGCCTGCCGCGAACGCCGCGCGCGTCAGCATCACAAGCCTGTGCGTGATCGCCGGGCCGCTTGTCGGCGCCGCACTGCTGTTCCTCGGCTCGGCCGCCACCACCTTCGCCGTCAACGGCGCAAGCTTTCTCGTCGGCGCCATGGTCGTCGCCACGCTGCCGCGCGAGGCCACCCGCCGCCCGGCTTCCGCCGAGCGCGAGTCGCACGCCTCGCTGCGCAACGACCTCGCGGCCGGCTGGCGCGCGCTGCGCGAGCACCCCGACACGCTGCCGCTCGTCGGCGCCGACTTCGTCTCGAGCACGATCTACGGCGCCCTCACCGTCCTCTTCGTGCTGCTCGGTCAGAAGCTCGGGCTCGGCGTCGCCGGGTACGGCTACCTGCTATCGGCACTCGGCGTCGGCGGCGTGCTGGCGGCCAACCTGGCCAACCGGGCCGCGGCGGCGGACCGGCCCGGTCGCGCGCTGATCGCCGCCGTCGCTGCGGTCGGCGTGCCGCTGGTCCTGCTCGCCTTGACCGGGTCGACCGCCGTCGCGCTCGTCCTCGCCGCCGGCATCGGCGCCGGAACGCTGACGACCGAGGTCGTCGCGGAGACGACGCTCCAGCGCACGGTCGATGACGCGGTCCTCGCCCGCGCCTACGGGCTCGTCGTGCCCGCCTGCGTCGCCGGGATCGCCGGCGGCGCACTTCTGGCGCCGCTGCTGGTCGCGCTGTGCGACCTCGACGCCACGCTGCTCCTCAGCGGCGCCGCGGTGCTCGCCTACGGACTGGTGGCCTTCGTGCGGCCGACCCTGTCCAAGCCCATTCTCGCCCACCCGGAGGTCGTCTCATGAGCAAGCCCGCCAACGCTCCCCAGCCCCCTGCACCGTTGGTCTGGCTCTGGGCATTGCGTCACGCGCTGCCCCCCTTGCGCTAGTGACGGCAACCTCTCCCGGGGTATACGTCGTCGGGATGAGGAGCTACGGCCGCGCCCCGACGTTCCTGCTCGTCCTCCCCGAGGCCGGCGTCTGCAGCGTCAAGCGGGCGCCGCTCGCGGCGGCGTGACCGCCGCCCCAGATATGGCCGTGCGAGCACGCTGGCGCTCGCGCGGGTGGGGCATCGTTGGCGCGCTGTCGGTCACCGAGACGGTCTCCTGGGGGATCCTCTATTACGCCTTCGCGGCCTTTCTGGTCCCGATGCAGCGCGAGCTCGGGTTCTCGATCGCCGCGCTGACCGGCGCGTTCTCGCTCGCACTCCTCGTCTCTGCGCTCGCCGGCATAGCGGTCGGTCGCTACCTGGACCGGCACAGTCCGCGCGGGTTGATGACTGCGGGCTCGATCGCGGGCGTTCTGCTCGTGCTCGCCTGGTCGCAGGTCGACGGACTGGCGACGTTCTATGCGCTCTGGTTCGCGATCGGGCTGGTGATGGCCGCCGTGCTCTACGAGCCCGCCTTCACGGTGCTGGCGAAGTGGTTCCCCGTCGCGGACGAGCGCCGCCGCGCGATGACCGCGCTCACGCTCGTCGCCGCCCTGGCGAGCTTCATCTTCCTCCCGCTCACGCAGGCGCTGATTGACGCTCACGGCTGGCGCGACGCGCTCGTGATCCTCGCCGTGATCCTCGGCGTCTTCACGATCCCGCTCCACGCGGTCGTGCTCCGGCGCGCACCGGCCGGCACCGCGGCGGCACCGTCGGCTGCCCGCTCGGTGCAGGCCGGCGACGCGCTGCGCTCGGTCCCCTTCTGGCTGCTGTCGGCCGCGTTCTTCGTCGGGACGATGACCGGCATCGCGATGACGGTGCTTGCGATTCCGTACCTGCTCGAGCGCGGCTACGGTGCCGGCTTTGCCGCGTTCGCGGTCGGACTCGTCGGCGTGTCGCAGATTCCCGGCCGGCTGTTCTTCGCCGTGATCGCGAGGCGCCTGCCGGGCCGTCTGGCGATCCCCACGGTCTTCGCGTTGATCGGAGCCGGCATCGCCGTGCTCGTCACCGTCGAGGCGACGGCGGCGGTGGTCGCCGGCCTCGTACTCCTCGGCATGGGCAACGGCATGGCGACGCTCGCGCGCGCCACTGCACTCGCCGACCTCTACGGCGGCGAGGCGTACGGCACGATCGCGGGGGTCGCCGCGGCGGCGACCACGACAGCGCGCGCAGCGGGCCCTGTCGCGGCCGCCGTATACGCAGCCGCCTTGGGCTACGTGGTCCTGCTCTGGACGCTCGTCGCCCTCGCGGTGGTTGCGGCGGCGTTCGCGTACCGCGCCGAGACATCGCTTGCGTCCGATCGGCGGCACGTGCGCTGATGCGTGCTTCTCGCGCGGGCTGCGTCTTCTGAAGCCCCGTAGCGTGTGCCCCATGCGCTCAGGCCTGTTCCTGCCGCTCTTCGACCCGCTCGCCGACCCGGTGGTGGTGGCGCGTCTCGCCGGCGAGGCGGAGGAGGCCGGCTGGCATGGGGTCTTCGTGTGGGACCACGTGCGCTGGCGGGAGCCGGTTGTCGACGTGGCCGACCCGTGGATCACGCTGGCGGCGATCGCCACCGCGACCGCGAGCGTGCGGCTCGGGCCGATGGTGACGCCGCTTGCGCGGCGGCGACCGGTCAAGGTCGCCAGGGAGACCGCGACGCTCGACCGGCTCAGCGGCGGCAGGCTGACGCTCGGGGTCGGCCTCGGCAGCGACAAGTTCGGGAGCGAGTACTCGATGACCGGCGAGGAGGTCGACGACCGGCGTCGTGCGCAGATGCTCGACGAGTCGCTCGAGATCCTGGCGGCGGCTTGGTCGGGTGAGCCCGTGCATCACCGGGGCGCGCACTACACGGTCGACGGCATGCGCTTCCTGCCGCGCCCGGTCCAGCGGCCCGGGGTGCCGGTGTGGGTCGCGGGGTTCTACGGCAAGCCCAGGCCGCTCCGCCGGGCGGCTCGGCATCAGGGGTTCTTCCCCGTCAACCTCGAGCACCCCGAGCAGCTCGCCGAGATCGTCGCGCAGCTCACTGTGCTGCGTGAGGAGGCGGGCGAGGACCCCGCCGAGCCCTACGACGTCGTCGCGGCGCTGCCGCCCGACGGCGATCCGGCGCCCTACGCCGCAGCGGGGGCCACGTGGTGGGTCGTGGACTTCCCGGGGGATTCGGTATCGGTGGACCAGGTGCGCGGGGTGATCCGCGACGGACCATTCGAACGAGGCGAAGTGACGCGATCTGCGGGTTGATCCGCGATGACGACCGGGGCGCCGGACGTGCCGGCGCCCCGTATCGCGATCAGCCGCTTGTGTGCGCCCACCCGACGAAGGTGGAGCGCGCGCAGCGGAAGTTGACGACGCGGATCTCGTACGTCCCGGCCGTCGGGGCGCGGAAGTCCACGATCTCGCTCGTGTTGTCGAAGCTCGACGAGAAGAACGACCCGCTCGGACCTCGCACCTGGAGATCCAGGTCGGCGCTCGGCCGGCTCGCATGGTCGACCGCAGACGGGTCGGCCGTCCAGGAGATCGCGGCGCGAAGCCGCTGATTCGCAACGAGCACGGTCGAGGAAACGACCTGCGATTGGCCGAACGTGTTGCAGTCGACGTGCTGGCCGCCGTGGCGGTTGTCGTCGAGGATCCGGACGGCCGTGTCGACGCCGATCATCCCCGCGCCGTCGACGTCGGAGAGCCGTGTCGCACCCTCGATGTTGTTCACGGCGCTCGACATCAGGATCGCGCGCAGCTGCTCGGGCCAGACGCCGAGGAACGGCTTTCGCTGGATGAGACGGGCAGCCGTCCCGGCGACCTGCGGCGCGGCGAAGCTGGTGCCGCTGTTGGTCTGGCCGGACCACGGAAACCCGTTCGACAGCATCTGGATGCTCGTCCCGGGCGCCGAGACCTCCGGCTTCTCGCGGTCGCCATTCGTTGACGTCGGGTCGACGAAGCTGGAGGTGGCCGACATGACGTCGTTCGCTCGCGCGGGGGTGCCGCCCAGGTTGACGTCTCCGACGGCCAGGACGTTGTAGCCGTTGCCCGGCGACGTGACGCGGCCGTCGCCCATGCCCCGGTTGCCGGCGGACTTGACGAAGAGTCGCCAGCGGTTGTGGACCAGGCCGTCGGCGTGGCGGTCGTTGGCGGTCACGGCGCCGGTCGTGTCGGTGAAGTAGGAGTTGGTGATGACGCGCGCGCCCCAGTCGGCCGCCGAGTCGACGCGGGGCCGGTTGTCACCGGCGTTGCACCAGCTCCCGACCGACAGGCGCGACGCCGGCGCGAAGCCCTGGAGCGTGTTCCGGATCGGGAAGCCGAAGGCGCGAGCCACTCCTGCCCGGGCGCCGATGATCCCGGCGACCCCGGTCGCGTGAGGCGTCGTCGTGCCGCATGACGGTCCCGGGTCGTTCCGCTCGATCCTCATGAACGGGTTGGTCGTGTCCGCCATGCCGTCGGCCTCCACGATGCCGACCTGAACGCCCGTGCCGTCGAGGGTGTTGGCCGGCGCCAGGTTCGCGCCGACGACTTCGCGCGACAGGTTCGTCTCGGAACCGCCCTGCTCGAGGTCACCGTAGATCGTGTCGACCTGCTCGTCCTTCGCCAGCTCGCGGACGAAGCCGGCGGGCACCTCGGCCCACACGAGTGGGCTCGAGGTCGACGCGGCGGCCTGCTCGTCGAACCGGCGGAGTCGCTCGAGGAACGGGGTCGTCACCTCCGCGACCTCGGCGGCGCGCCGCTCCGTTTGGAGCTGCGCGAGTTTGTCGACGTCCCCTGAGCGCGCGCCTTCGCCCGGCCGCTTGCCCAGCGGTCGCTCGGGCTCGACGAGCCAGATCGCGACGGGCACGCGATCGTCGTCCGCGAGGCCGTCCAGATAGCGCGCGAGCCCGGGATCAAGCGCTCCGAACGCACCGCGCTGTTTGGCGCGGTCCTGATCGACGAGCGCCTCGATGTCGACTGGCCGTCCGTCCCCACCCGTCGCCCGGAGTGCGAGACCGTCCTTGGCCTCGATCTTCTCGACCGTTGCAGCGCTCGCGAGGGTCGGGAAGTTGGCCTCGGCCTTGTTCACGACGTCGCCGGGGGCCGCCGACGCCGCGGGCGCCAACGCCGCCAGCCCCGCCACGACTACGAGCACGGGTGTCCTGCGATGCATTCGGATCCTCCAGGTCGGATGGTCGACGGGAGGAGGTATCCCGGATGGGCGTTGATGCGCCCTTGGTGTCGACTTACCGGAGCCTGCCCATGCCTCCGGGCAGTTCGACTGTCACGAGCCAACACCGGCGGCGCGGCTTGACACTTGCCCGCCAATTGGTCTAGAACTTGACCAGTTGGTGGAATTCACACCCATCGAGAGTCGCCAGCTGTTCGAGGAGGCGCTTACGCAGATCGCAGACGCTGTGTGGCTCGGGGACCTCGCGATCGGCGACCGCCTTCCATCCGAGCGCGTCATGGCAGCGCAGATGAACATCAGCCGCCCGACGCTGCGGGAGGCAATCCGGGCGTTGAGCGAGTGCGGACTGCTCGAGGTTCGGCCAGGAGCGGGCGCGTACGTTCGGGGTCACCAACTCCCGGCTGGGCTCGTTGAAGAGCGTGCGCGCGTCCGGATCAGCGAGGTTGCCCAGGTGCTCGAGGCACGGCGCGCCCTTGAACCGCAGATCGCCCAGCTCGCGGCAATCGAAACGCGCCCGGCGGACTTGACCGCGATGGAGCGAGCGATGGACCGGCAAGCCCGTGCGGGCGACGATCGCGACCGGTTCCTCCGTTACGAGATCGCCTTTCATCTCAGCCTGGCGCGCGCCGCTCAGAACCCAGTGCTCGAGCCGCTGATGAAGCGGATCCTCGCGAAGGTCGAGAGCGCGATGGACATGGTGCTCCTCGACCACGACGTCGAGCGCACGATCGACATGCACGCGCGCACGATCGAGGCCATCCGCGGCGGCGACCCGCAGGAGATCGACGTTGTCATGGATGAGCACCTGGCCATGACCGAGGCCGTATGGGAAGCGGCGACCCAAGGCGCTCGACCACGACTGCTGGGCCGCCGCGCTCGGGACCTCTCACTCACGACGTCCGCGCGCGATGCCTGAGACCAGGATGGTTTCCTTGGCAGCCGCGGTATGGGAGTTGCCGCCGTCCGGAATCCGCGATCTCGCGAACGCCGCTGCCGAGATTCCAGGAGCGATCCGCCTCGATCTCGGGCAGCCGGCGTTCCGGACGCCGCCGCACATCTCCGATGCTGCCAAAGCCGCGATCGACGAGGGATTCACCCAGTACACGCAAACGCTTGGCACGCCGTCGCTGCGGGACGCTGTCCGCGAGAAGCTGGCCCGGGTGAACGACCTCGACCTGAAGACCATCGACGTCGCATGCACGGCGGGTGGCGTAGGGGCGGTGGCGGCCGGTATGGCCGCCGTCTTGAGCGCAGGCGACGAGGTGCTCATCCCGGACCCGGCTTGGCCGAACTACCGGATGATCTGCGCCTGGCTCGGTGCGCGCCCGGTGCCGTACCCATGCCCGGCCGACAACGGGTTCGTGCCGGACGTCGAGCGGTTGGCCGAGCTCGTCAGCCCGCGCACCCGCATGCTCGTCGTGAACAGCCCCAACAACCCGACGGGCGCCGTGTACGGCTCGTCGACGCTGGAGGCACTTGCGCGCCTCGCCCACGATCGAGAGATCGCGCTGCTGAGCGATGAGTGCTACGACGAGATCCGCTTCGACGGATCCACCCTTGGGCTGTCCAAGGTCGCCGAAGGCTACCCCGGGCTCATCTCGGTCTTCAGCTGCTCGAAGACATACGCGATGACGGGCTGGAGGCTCGGATACTTGAGCGCCCACCCAGACGTGCTCGCGAGCATCGGAAAGGTGCTCGAGTCCTACAGCAGCTGCCCGAGCTCGATCTCGCAGGCAGCTGCCGAGGCCGCGCTTCGAGGCCCGAGCGACTGTGTCGTCGAGATGGTCGGCGCCTACCGCGAGCGGCGCGACGTCGTCGTCAGTGAGCTAGCCGGCACGGATCTGCTGCTCCACACGCCGGAGGGCGCGTTCTATGCGATCGTCGGGACGGGCGGCGTCGGCATCTCGAGCCGCGATTTCGCGTTCGGTCTTCTCCGCGAGCAGCGGGTCTCAGTTGCGCCGGGCAGCGCATTCGGGTCCTTTGACGACGGTGTCCGCGTCTCGCTCGCCGGATCCGCCGGCGACCTGTCCGAGGGGCTTTCTCGGCTCCGGCGATACACGACGACTCTGAAGGGACGAGAGACATGAGCTCGAGCCAACCACGTGCGCAATTCTTCAAGTTCGAGACGGCTTCCCCGTTGACGCCGGTCGCGGGCGTGACGATGAGGACGGCGTACGGCTCGAAGGGCTCTCTCAGCCTGGTCCGGCTCGAGCCAGGCGCCGAGGTACCCATCCACAGCCATCCGCACGAACAACTCGGCATCGTCCTCGAAGGCGTGGAGATCCTGTTGGTCGACGGGGAGGAGCACCACGTGCAGCCCCAGCAGGCTTACGTCATCCCCGGCGGAGTCGAGCATGGCGGCCGCGGGGGCCCGGAAGGCTGCCTCGCCTTGGACATCTTCATTCCGACCCGCGAGGACTACCGTGCGGGGGCCGCGCCGCCGCTCGGCGCCCTCGAGACCGCAGAGGGATAGCCGATCGTGCTGCTGTCGCTGGAGGGACGGCGAGCTGTCGTCCCCGCGGCCTCCGCCGGGCTCGGCTTCGCCGCCGCCGCGGCGCTTGCCGAGGAGGGCGCGCAAGTCGTCATCTGTGGAAGGGACGCCACGCGAGTCGACGAGGCTGTGGGCCGGTTGGGCCCGGGCGCCGGCGGAGTTGTGGCTGACGTGGGCACGGCCGCCGGTGCAGCGGACTGCATCGCGAGGGCGGAGGAGGCGTTGCAGGGGCCGATCGACATCCTCGTGCTGAACGGCCCTGGGCCTGCGCCCGGGAACTTCGCGTCGGTTCACAGTGCCGACTACGCCCGCGGTGTCGAGGGCACCCTGCTCGCGCCGATCGAGATGTGCTGCCGGGTCGTTCCTGGGATGCGTGAGCGATCGTGGGGACGAGTCGTCGCGATCACGTCTGTCGCGGTTCGCCAGCCGATCTCGAACCTCATCATCTCCAACACCGCCAGGACGGGGTTGACAGCTTTTCTGAAGACCCTCGCACTCGAGACGGCAGCGGAAGGCGTCACGGTGAACTCCGTTCAGCCGGGGCTTCACGGAACCGCTCGGCTGCTCGAGGTCTACGGCGACAGGGTGGACGACGAGATCAGCCACATTCCCGCCGGACGGCTGGGCGGTGTGAAGGACTTCGGCCAGATCATCGCGTTCCTGTGCTCCGAACCGGCGTCGTATGTCACCGGCGCCGCGCTGCAGGTGGACGGTGGCCTGCACCGAGGACTCATGTAAGCCGGGTGCCGCTCACCGGGGGTCGGCGACGGCCCCGTTGTCGAGCGAGGCGTCTCCCACTGCGTATGCCGACGTCATGACGAGGTCGACTGCGGCGTGCACGGCCTGTAACCGCGGAACCGCGACCCCCACCAGCTCGGCGAGCTCGATCACGGCGGTTGTGATCGCCGCCAGTTCGAGCTCCTTTCCGGCCTCGTAGTCCTGGAGCATCGATGTCTTGTGGTCGCCGACCTTGCGGGCGCCCTCGAGGCGGCGCTCCACATCGATCTTGGGGTGACTTCCGAGTGCCACCGCGACCGCGAGGACCTCCTCCATGATCTCGCGCACGAGCACGCGGGTGGAGGGGTGGGTGCAGAGCTCGCCGAGCGTTGCGCCGGTCAGGACGCTCAACGGGTTCAGTGCGACGTTGCCCATCAGCTTGATCCACAGCTCTGCTCGGATGTCGGCGGTGATCGGGCACTTGAGCCCGCCGGCCACCATCGCTTCGCTGAACACTTTGCAGCGCGGCGAGATCGCGCCGTCCGGCTCGCCGATCGAGAAGCGCGTCCCCTCGATGTGGCGGACGACGCCCGGGGCGTCGAGCTCGGTCGAGCAGTAGACCACGCAGCCGATCGCCCGCTCGGGACCCATCACGGCCGACACGGCGCCGCCGGGGTCGACGGCCTCGACGCGTCGTCCGCGGTGAGGCCCGGGCAGCTCGTGGAAGTACCACCACGGCACGCCGTTCTGCGCCGCGACGACAGACGTCTCGGGGCCGAGCAGAGGCTCGAGCAGCGGCCCCGCGGCGGCGTACGAGTACGCCTTCAGACCGAGAAAGACCGCATCGACCGGACCGATCTCGCTCGGGTCGTCGGTGGCGGGCGGCCGCGCGGTGAAATCGCCGCGCGGACTCAGCACCCTGACGCCATCGCGCTGGAGCGCCTGCAGGTGCGCGCCGCGGGCAATCAGGTGGACGTCGGCGCCGCCGCGGGCGAGCGCGGCGCCGACGTAGGCGCCGATGGCGCCGGCGCCGAGGACGGCGATTCTCATGACGCCAGCAACTCCGCCATTGCCCGGCGTTGGATCTTGCCCGTCGGTCCCTTGGGGATCTCATCCACGATCGCGATGAACGCCGGCACCTTGAAGGCCGCGAGCCGATCGGCGCAGTGCGCCGTCAAGGCGCGGACATCGGCGTCGGTCGCCCGGACTACGACTGCCGCGCCGACCTTCTCGCCGTACTTGGCGTCGGGCGCCGCGAACGCGACGGCCTCGGCCACCGCGGGGTGCGACAGCAGCGCCTCCTCGACCTCGTGCGGGGAGATCTTCTCGCCCGCGCGATTGATGAGCTCCTTGAGGCGGCCGTCGAGCGTGAGATAGCCGTCATCGGAAAGCCGGCCGCGATCTCCAGTGCGGAACCACCCGTCGCGGAACGCCTCCGCATTGGCGTCGGGACGGTCGCGATAACTGTCGACGATCGACAGCCCTCGCACCGAGACCTCGCCGGACCCGCCGGCGACCACCGGCCGCCACGCATCGTCGAGGATCGCGAGCTCGACCCCGGTCGCGAGGCCGACCGTGCGCGGTCGGCGCTCGCCGGGAGGGAGTGGATTCGACGCCATCTGGTGCGTCGCCTCGGTCATGCCGTAGGCCTCCACGAGCGGTGTCTGGAACCGCTCCTCGAACTGCGACCACAGTGGTTCCGGGAGCGCGGATGAGCACGACCGCGCGAACCGCAGGCGATGCTTTGGCGCGCCGCGATCGGGCTCATGCGCGCGGGCGAGGAGTTTCTGATGGATCGTCGGCACCGCCGAGTACCAGGTGGCCCCGACGCTCGCACCGTCCTCCCAGAACGCTCCGGCGTTGAAGCGGCCCGGGATCGCGACCGTGCCGCCGCTCGCGAGCGTCGCGAGCGTCGAGGCGACGAGGCCGTGCACGTGGAAGAGCGGCATCACGCAGTGGCTGACGTCCGCTTCCCCGAGGCCGTAGGTCGCCACAATCGTGCGCGCCGATCGGACGAGGTTCCGCTGGCGCAGCGGCACGAGCTTCGGGCGGCTGGTCGTGCCGCTCGTATGGAGCAGCAACGCGATGCTGTCCGGCGTTCCCGTCGCGTGGCCATGGGCCGGCGTCACCCCCTCGAGCTTCGCGTCCGGCCCGAGCATGTGGACGGGCAGCTCGAGCTGTCGGGCGGCCGCGACCGGATTCTCGCCGGCCGTGCTGTCCAGCACGATCGCCTGCGGCTGGAGATCGTCGAGGTAGCCGCGCAGCTCCTGCTCGGTGTAGGCCGGGTTCAGCGGCGCTGCCGCTGCGCCGGCCGCGATGATCCCGAGGAAGGCCACGACGAACGGTGGGCCGTTGCCCAGCGAGAGCGCGACGGTGTCGCCGGCGCCGATACCGACCGCGGCCAGCTGACATGCCAGCGCGTCCACGGCGTCGTGCAGCTCGGCGTAGCTCAGCGACTCCGCTCCCGGTCGCACGAGCGCCGGGTGGGCGTCGGCACGCGTAATCGCCGCGAGCAGCGTGAGCGGTTGATCTCCGGCCATGGGACCTTTCATGTGAGATGATTTGCCAATGGTCCTACCAACTGACCAGTGCATTGTCGAGGCGGCGCGGCGGACTTTGCGCGCCGATGAGCGCCCCGTGCCCTGAAGATGAGCGGTGGAGCACCCGCGACGGTCGATTGGTCATCGGTGCGCGTGGGCGGCCGCTCCGTTGCGGACGACCTCGTCGCGCGGCTGCGGCGCATGATCTTCGACGGCGAGCTCGTCCCGGGCGCGAAGCTGCCGCCCGAACGCGAGCTGCAAGCCGTGCTCGGGGTGTCCCGTGTCTCCGTGCGCGAGGCGCTGCATCAGCTCGAGCTCCAGGGACTCGTGGACCGTCGTCCCGGGCGTGGGACGGTCGTCGTCGCCCCCGATCGCTCGGACCGGGCGGCGACACTGCTCGCCCGGTTGACCGCAGCGGATCGGGACCTGCTCGAGCTGATGGACCTTCGCGCGGCGATCGAGCCGCCGATCGCCGCGCGCGCCGCTGCCCGAGCGACCGCTGCCGACGTCCTGCAGCTCCGCGACCTCGTCGATGAGATGCAGCGCACGTCGGCGGTGGAGCGCGTCATCGAGCTCGACGAGGCATTCCACGCGGCGATCGCGCGCGCGACCCACAACCCGCTGTTCTCACAGCTCCTCGACGTGATCCGCGACTGGCTGCGGGCAACGCGTGGCGTGGCGCTTCAGAGCGGTCGGCGGCGTCGCGAGTCGATCGCGGCGCACACCCGCATCGTCACCGCGATCGCCGCCCGTGATGCGGACGCCGCCGCCGTGGCGATGCGCGAGCACATCGAAACGGTGAACCGGCTCCTCGAGGCGAGCCCAGGAGAGCCCTCGTGAGCGGATCCGCGATGGTCACGGGAGCCTCCTCGGGCATCGGGCGGGCGTATGCCGAGGCGCTCGCGTGCAGAGCGTGGGACCTCGTGTTGGTCGCGCGCCGTGGCGAGCGGCTGGCCGCGCTCGCGGGCATGCTCTCGGCCCGGCATGGCGTGGTCGTCGAGACCCTGGTCGTCGACCTGGCCGACGCCGACGGTCGCGGCCGCGCGGCCGATCGCGCGGCCGCCGGGGTCGACATGCTCGTCAACAACGCCGGGTTCGGCAGCGTCGCGCCGTTCGCCGAGCTCGACCCCGAAGTGGCGGACGCGATGGTCGACGTGCACGTCCGGGCGCCGCTCGACATCACGCGCGCGGCCGTGCCTCCGATGCTGGCTGCCGGCAGCGGAACGATCGTGAACGTCGCGTCCGGCCTGGCGTTCTCCGGCGCGCTGGCGCGCGACGCGCGGAAGCGGCGCGTGTCGATCGTCTATGCGGGTGCCAAGGCGTTCGTCGTCACGTTCACGCGCGCGCTCGCGTCGGAGCTGGACGGCACCGGGATCCGCGTCCAGGCGCTCTGCCCGTCGGCGACCGCGACGGAGTTCCACGGGCGCGACACCCCGGCTTCGGCGATGCGCGCGGACGACGTCGTCGCGGCCTCTTTGCATGGCCTCGACCGTGGCGAGGTGCTCTGCCTCCCGGGGCTGGAGGACGCCGGGCTCGCCGATCGGCTGGCTGCGCTCGAGCTCGCGCTGCTGGAGGGCAATGCCGGTCCGGAGCTCGCCGAGCGCTACCGGCGCGGAGTGGTCGCATGAGCGACGCACAGGTGCTGATCGTCGACGACCATCCCGTGGTGCGGCACGGGCTGCGCAGGATGCTCTCCCTGCTACCCGACGTGCAGTACGCCGGCGAGGCCGAGTCCGGCGCCGAGGCGATCCGCGCCGCTGCTGCGAGCGCTCCAGACGTCGTGCTGCTCGACCTCCGCCTGCCGGGCGCCGACGGGATCCAGGTCGCGCGGATGCTGCGCCGCATCGCGCCACAAGCGCGGATCCTGATCGTCACGGTCGACGACGATCCGAGCGAAGCGGCACGCGCGCTCGAGGCCGGCGTGGACGGCTTCCTGCTCAAGAGCGCGAGCCTCGAGGAGCTCGGCGCGGCGATCCGCCGGACTCTGCGCGGCGAGCGTGTCGTCGCCTCGGAGTTGATGGGACCGCTTCTCGAAGGCTACGCGGCCCTCCTCCGCGAGCGCACGAGCAACGACTCCGACCTGTCGGCCGAGGAGCTGCGGATCCTCGAAGGCGTCGCTCACGGCCACAGCTACCGAGAGCTCGCCGCTGCGATGTATCTGAGTGAGATCACGGTGCGCCGGCGGGTGCAGGACATCTACCGCAAGCTCGACGTGCGCGACCGGGCGCACGCCGTCGCCGTGGCTATGCGGCGGGGGCTGATCTGACCGGGTTGCGCAGGACGCCGATGCCCTCCACCTCCGTCTCGACGACGTCGCCTGGCTGGAGGTGACGCGGCGGGTTCATGAACTCGCCGCATCCCCAGGGCGTGCCGGTGAGGAGCACGTCGCCGGGCTCGAGCGTGAAGGCCCGCGAGCAGTGCGCCAGCAGCTGGGCAACGCCGAAGAGCATGTGCTCCGTGCTCGAGTCCTGCACCGTCTCGCCGTTGACGCGCGTGTACAGGGCGAGTCGCTGCGGGTCGCCGATCTCGTCCGGCGTGACGATCTCGGGCCCGAGCGGGCAGAACGTGTCGAGGCTCTTGCCGCGCGTCCATTGGCCGTCGCCGAATTGCAGGTCGCGCGCGGACACGTCGTTCGCGACCGTATAGCCCAACACGCCTTCGAGCGCCGCCTCCTCCGTCACGTTACGGAGCGGCGATCCGATCACCGCCGCCAGCTCGACCTCCCAATCAACGCGCGACGTCAGCGTGGCGTCGAAGACGATCGCCTCGTCCGGTCCGATGACGCTCGACGGGAACTTCGCGAACACGAGCGGTGCAGCCGGAGCCTCCAGCCCCGCCTCGCGGATGTGGTCGAGGTAGTTGAGACCGATCGCGACGATCTTGCCCGGGCGCAGCGGCGCCTCGGGAACCGGGTTCGCCAGCGGCTCGGGCGACGCTTGATCCGCCGCCTGTCGGAGCGCGGCGGCACCGGAGCGGACGAGCGCGCCGAGGTCGTCGGACGCAAGCGCATGCCAGGACTCGCCACGGCGCACTGCCGCGACGCGACGATCGAGGACGCGCATCTGGGCCAGGCGCATATGGCCGCGAGCGTACCGGCGCGGCGTCGCGCGATGCCGCGCCGCCGCCGATTGAGCGGTGTTACGCGCAACAGTGAGCGCGGCGAACACGATCGGCACGCGTAGCATCCGCGCGATGCCAGCCCCCGAACTGTCCCAGCGCGCCCTGTCGATGCCGGCCTCCGGCATCCGGGAGATGATGGGGCGTGCGGCCCGCAT
This sequence comes from uncultured Solirubrobacteraceae bacterium, assembly GCA_963792385.1. Classification (GTDB taxonomy): domain Bacteria; phylum Actinomycetota; class Thermoleophilia; order Solirubrobacterales; family Solirubrobacteraceae; genus DASSUW01. The sequence goes on from CAWBVZ010000012.1 coordinate 1,178,940, forward strand.
GGACGACGTCGTGCACCTCGAGGTGGGGGAGCCGGGGTTCCGGACGCCCGACCACATCATCGAGGCCGCGCTGCGCGCCGCGCGCGATGGCCACACGCGATACACGCCCGCGGCCGGTGTCCCGGCGCTGCGCGAGGCGGTGGCAGACCGCGTCAGCGAGCGCTGGGGTCGCGCGGTGACCCCCGGGCAGGTCATCGTCACCGTGGGAGGTGTCAACGCGATCGCGCTGGCCGGCCTCGCCGCGCTCGACCCCGGGGACGAGGTGCTGCTCCCGGATCCCGGCTGGCCCAACTATCTGAGCATGGCCGAGCTGGCCGGCGCTACCGCGGTCATGTATCCGCTGCCGACTGAGCGCGGCTTCGCCCCCGACCCCGACCAGCTCGCCGCGCTCATCACGCCGCGCACGCGCGCGTTGGTGATCAACACTCCCGGCAACCCAACCGGCGGCGTGTTCGACGCAGGTGTCGTCGAGGCCCTCGTGGCCCTGTGCGAGCGGCACGGGATCCGCCTGATCTCCGACGAGATGTACGAAGACCTCGTGTTCGGCACGAGCCACGTGTCCGCCGGCGCCGGCGCCGATGAGGTCATCTACGTCTCGGGCTGCTCGAAGACCTACGCGATGACCGGCTGGCGCATCGGCTTTGCCGTCGCGCCCGAGCCCGTCGTCACCGCGATGGAGCGGCTGCAGGAGCCGCTCGTGTCGTGCGCGTCGTCGATCTCGCAAGCGGCCGCCGTCGCGGCGCTACGCGGACCCCAGGGCTGCGTCGGCGAGATGCGCGATGCGTACGAGCGGCGCCGCGACACCGTCGTCGAGCTGCTCGGCCCGGAGCTCGTGCCGGTCACGCCCTTGGGCGGCTTCTACGCGATGGTCGACCTCGGCGCGACCGGCATCCGCGGCATGGAGCTCGGGCTCGCGGTGCTCGAGTCGGCGCGCGTCGCCACCGCACCGGGCGCCGCGTTCGGGACGACTATCGACGGCTTCGTCCGCGTGTCGTTCGCGGGTGCCGACGAAGAGGTCCAGGAGGGCTGCCGCCGGCTGCTCGAGTTCCACGCCGCTCACCAGCCGATGGCGACCCCGTCCTTGCGCGGGTCCGAGCCGCCGGCGTAGGCGTCGCCGCGGCGCATCGCGAGCTGGGCGCCGCCGGCCTCGAACCGCACGAGCGGCTCGAGCTCGTGTCCGCGCTTCGCCAGCGCGTCGGCCAGCCCGGGGTCGAAGCCGGGCTCGATCGCGAGCCGCCGACCGCCGACCGCGCGCCAGCGCGGCGCGGCGATCGCGTCCTGCGGCTCCGCGCCGTCCTCGAGCAGCGCGCGCAGGATCTGCTGCTGGCCTTGCGGCTGCATGAACCCGCCGACCACGCCCAGCGCGGCCACGAACTGGTCGTCCGCGCCGACCATCGCTGGGATGATCGTGTGGAACGGCCGCTTGCCCGGCGCCACGCAGTTGGGGTGCCCGTCCTCGAGCGTGAAGCCCGCGCCGCGGTTCTGGAGCGTGAATCCGAGGCCCGGAACGGCGATCCCGGAGCCGAACCCCTCGTACACGCTCTGGATGAACGAGCAGCTCCCCCCGTCGCGAGTGGCGACGGCCACGTAGACGGTGTCGCCGGGCCGGCCCGCGGTCGCCTCGATGGCCCGGTCGTCGGCGATCGCTGCACGCCGCAGCGCGATGTAGCGCGGATCGAGCAGGGCAGCGGTCAGGTCGACCGCCGCGCGCGGATCGCCGACGTGCGCCGCGGCGTCCGCGACCGCGAGCTTGATCGACTCGATCGCCACGTGCTCGCGCGCGGCGCGATCGGGCACGGCGGCGCCGCCGTAGATGGCAAGCGACTCGAGCACCACGATGCCCTGGTTCGGGAGCGGCAGCTCGAAGACGTCGTGGCCGAGGAACGAGGTCGAGATCGGCTCCACCCACTCCGGTCCGGTCCACGCCTCGATGTCGTCCCTCCGCAGCGGTCCGCCGGCCGCGCTCACCGCGTCGCCGATGCGCGCCGGGACGTCGCCCGCGTAGAACGCCGCCGGCCCGCCGCTCGCGATCGCGCGCAGCATGGCGCCAAGCTCAGGGTTGGCGAACCGCTGGCCCGCCGCCGGCGGTATCCCCCCGGGGAGGAACAGGGCGGCCGCCGCGGCGTCGCGCGCGAGCTTGTCGGCCGCCATCGCCCACTCCTCGGCGATCCGCGGCGCGACCGCGAAGCCGCGCTCGGCGAGGTCGATGGCGGGTTGCAACACGGTGTCGAGACCGAGCCGGCCGAAGCGCGCGAGCAGCGCATCCCAGCCCGCGACCGCCCCCGGCACCGTGATCGACCACGGGCCGTCGGTCGGCATCACCGTGTGCCCGGCGTCACGCAGTGCCGCGACGCTCAGACCCTTCGGCGCGACTCCGGAAGCCGCCAGCGCCGTCGGCGCGGGCTCGGACGGCGGCCAGAACAGCGCGAACGCGTCGCCGCCGATGCCCGTCGACCGCGGATCGACGACGCACAGGACGGCCGCGGCGGCGACGGCGGCGTCCGCCGCCGAGCCGCCGAGATCGAGCATCTCGACTGCGGCGCGTGCGGCATCCGGATGGCTGGTCGCGACGGCGCCGCGCTCTCCTCGGACCGCGACGGGCTCTCGCGTCTGGCTCGCCGGTTCCCCCATCGTGCGCGACCTCCTAAGATCGTAGCCATGTTGTATCCAAATTTCGGTGTAGATTTGCACAAGCACGAGGCGCGATGACGGACACTGCCGACGCACCGACTGAGAAGGAGCCGCCCGGCCGCGGCGCGCGGCGCGGCCGCCGCCTGCTCTCGCACGAGATCTTCACGGCGCTCGAGGCCGCGATCATCACCCGCGAATATCCGCCGGGCACGCACCTCGTCGAAGAGGACATCGCGGCCGAGCGCGGCGTGTCGCGCATGCCGGTCCGCGAGGCCTTCCGCATGCTGCAGCGGGCGGGCTGGATCGAGGTGACGCCGTACGCCGGGGCGCGGGTGCGCTTTCCGGAGCTGCACGAGCTGCGCGCCGTGTTCGAGCTCCGGCACAGGCTCGGCCAGTTCGCGGCCGAGCTGGCCGCGATGCGCGCGACACCGGAGCAGCATGAGCGCCTGCGAGAACTCGTCGAGGCAGGTACCGCGGCAGCCGAGGGCGGCGACAGGTTTGCGGTGGCCGAGCTCAACTGGGAGTTCCATCGCGTCCTGGCGTCGTGTACCCACAACGCCGCGCTCGAGCGCACGCTCGACGACCTGGACAAGCAGATGCGCTGGCACTTCGCCGCCACGGGCAGCGCGCGCGGCCGCGAGTCGTGGCTCGAGCACGCCGACATCATCGCCGCGGTGCTCGCCCGCGACGCGGCCCGCGCAGGCCAGCTGACGTTCGAGCACAGCCGGCGCAGCGAAGAGGCGTACATGCGCGAGCTCATGTCGTATTCCGCGGTCCTCTCGGACCCGGTCTCGCCGCCCGCCGCGACCTAGACGCGCACCGGTCTCGCGCGGCCGTCGGGCTGTCCCGGACGCGAATTGCACCTTCTCCGGATCCGTCTCGTTGACGACTTGGATTCAGATCGTATACAGTCGCTGAGGGGTCGACGACGGAGGAGCTAGATGGATTTTCCGCGCAGCGAGTACGAGCAGCGCGTCGAGCGCGCGTTGGCTCTGATGGAGGAGTCCGGGCTGGACGCGCTGATGATCACCGGCGATTTCACCGCGTCGCAGAACTACCGCTACTTCTCGGGTCACGTCCCCCGGGACTTCCAGGCCAACTCGGCGCGGCCGCACATCTTCGTGCTCACCAAAGAGGGCAAGACGGCCCTCGCCGTCCACTTCTTCTCCGAGGGTCCGGCGCGCCAGACGTGGGTCGAGGACATCCACGTCTACACCCAGCCGTTCGGCAGCAAGGACCTCCTCGCCGTGCTCGAGCGCGCCGGCGTCACCAGCGGCACGGTCGGCGCCGAGCTCGGGCTCGACCAGCGGATGATGATGCCGGTCGGCGACTACGAGGCCGCGAAGGACGCGCTCCCGAATTGCCGGTTCGCCGACGCCGGTCCGCTCATCTGGAGGCTGCGGATGATCAAGTCGCCTGCCGAGGTCGAGGCGATCACCGAGGCCGACCGCATCAACAACGAGGCCCTGCAGTCCACGTTCGCGGAGGCCTCGATCGGCATGACCGAGCGCGAGATCTACGACATCTGCGCCAAGGCGCTGATCACCAACGGCTCGAACCTCCCGCCGTTCTCGCAGATGACGATCTCGTCGAGCCTGCGCCACAAGGGCAAGGGGATGATCACGCCGTTCTCGGGGCCGACCGACGAGCCGCTCGGCGAGGGCGACGTCGTGTTCATCGACTCCGGCGCGGTCCACCGCGGCTACTGGGGCGAGTTCAACCGCATGGCCGTGATGGGCGAGCCGACTGACGACCAGAGTCACTGGCACGAGCTCACCCGCCGGATCGTCCGCCGCTCGATCGACGAGGTGCTGCGGCCCGGCATCACCTGCGATGCCGCGATGCGCGAGTGCTTCGCGCTCTACGAGGAGGAGGGCGTCGGCGATGCGCGCCAGCTCAGCGCCTACCGCGAGTACCCGTTCTTCCACATATGTCACGGCCTCGGGCTCCACTCGAGCGAGCTGCCCCTGGTGCGGCTGACCGACGACACCGTGATCGAGGCCGGGATGGTCTTCTCCGTCGAGGCGTACCTCGGGTCAGACGACATGCGCTACGGCTCCGAGGAGGACGCGCTGGTCACCGACAACGGCTGCCGGATCCTGTCTCAGCCCACCGACGACGGCCTCTTCGTCATCACATGAGCGATACGGCTGCGGGCAACGGCGGTGGGCGCACCCTGAACCTGTCGATGCGGCAGGTGAAGGAGCTGCTGTCGATGGATGACTGCATCTCCATCCAGGAGGAGGTGTTCCGGCAGAACGGCGACCAGACGGCCTGGAACGGTCCGAACGCCTGGATCTTCCCGAACCCCGAGGTGATGACGCACCCGGGCACCGGCAAGATGATGTGCGGCGGTATCGAGCCCGAGTGGTGGGGGATGAAGCTGCTCGGGACGCGCGAGGGCGGCCCGGATGACCGCAACCGCATGCAGCTGCTCGCGCTGTTCAACGCCGAGACGCTGCTCCCCGTCGCGGTCATGGAGGCCAACTACCTCGGCCACGTCCGCACCGGGGCCGGCGCCGCGATCGCTTCCAAGTACCTCGCGCGCAAGGACGCGCGCGTGATCGGTGTGCTCGGCGCGGGCGCGACCGCGCGCTTCGCGCTGCTCGCGCACAAGTCGCTGGGCTGGCCGGTCGAGCGCGTCTACATCTACAGCCGGTCGCCGGCGAACCGCGAGGCGTACGTCCGCGAGATGGGCGAGCAGACCGGGTTCCAGATCGAGGCGCTCGACAACCCCGAGGACGTCGTCCGGCGCGCGGAGATCCTCATCACCGGCACCGCCTCGAGCGTGCCGGCGTTCGAGGCCGACTGGGTGCAGCCGGGCACGCACGTCAACGCGATGGGGCAGCGACAGGAGATCGATCCGCAGCTGTTTCTGCGCACGCGCAACATTGCGGACGAGATCGCGATCGCCACCAGCGACGGCAAGCTCAGCGTTGCCATCGCCAAGGGCGTGATCACGGCGGAACACGCGCACGCCGGGCTGGGCCAGGTCGTGGCGGGCATTCGCCCGGGGCGCGAGTCGGACGACCAGATCACGCTGTTCGACAGCTCCGGCCTGACCGTGCAGGACATCGCGGCGGGCGTGCACGTGCTCGAGCGCGCTCGCGAGCGTGGCATCGGCGCGGCCATGGAGTTCAACCACGACGACGCGCTGTGGTAACGGCCGCCGAGCACGATCGCGTGCCGGCCGTAGACGTCGCATCTTTGACGGGGTGGTGACCATGACCGCCGCTCCGCCCTTCCACATCAATCGGTGTGCACACCATGGGGGTGTAGGCGATGGGTTTCTGGAGAGGCAGCACAGCTTGCGCAGTCGCGCTTGCGGTTCTCGTCCTGAGTGGTTGCGGAAGCGACTCGGACGGCGGAGGTAGCGGCGCCCGCGACGGCGGGTCTGAGGGCTCGCCCGCCGGCGCGAGCAAGGTCGTCGTCGCGACCGCGACCGATCCGACCACGCTCGATCCGCTCCTCGCCGACGACGGCGCCGAGCGACTGGTCAACGACAGCATCTACGACATGCTGCTCACGCGCGATCCGGACGGCAACTTCGTCCCGAGCCTGGCGACCGAGATGCCCAAGCAGATCGATACGACGACGTGGCGGTTCAAGCTGCGCGACGGCGTGAAGTTCTCGAACGGCGAGCCGTTCGACGCCGACTCCGTGGTGGCGTCCGTCAAGCGCGTGCTCGATCCCGATTTCGCCTCGGGTCAGTCCGGGTTCTACACCGGCATGAAGTCGGCCAAGAAGGTGGACGCCACGACGGTCGACGTCATCACGTCGACGGAGGATCCGCTGCTGCCGAACCGCATGGCATTCATGAAGATGGTCCCACCGAAGGCGAGCCAGTCGGCCGACTTCGCCGAGAAGCCCGTCGGCACCGGGCCGTATCTCTTCGGCGATCGCACGGTCGGCGAGTCGATCACTCTCAAGGCCAACCCCAACTACTGGGGCGACGCGCCTTCGGTCCAGGAGGTCCAGGTGCGCACGCTCGAGGACGAGAGCGCGCGGCTGGCGGCGCTCAAGAGCGGCGAGGTAGATCTCGTCCTCAACCTGTCGCCGGACTTCGCCGACCAGGTGCCGAAGTTCATCAACGTGCCCGGCGCCGAGAACATGAACGTGCTCCTGCTCAACAAGGAGCCGGGCGTCACGGACGACGTGCGCGTTCGCCAGGCGCTCAACTACGCCATCGACAAGGAAGCGATCGCCAAGAGCCTGTACAGCGGCTACGCGCGGCCGCTGAAGTGCTCGACGGTGCCGCCGCAGGCGTTCGGCCACAACCCGGACCTGGAGCCGTATTCCTATGACCCGGAGAAGGCGAAGCAGCTGATCCAGGAGGCCGGCGCGACCGGCAAGACAATCTCCTTCGTCTCCACGCCCGACCGCTGGGTCAAGTCCCGGGACGTGTCCCAAGCGGTTGCGGCCTACGTCAAGGCGGTGGGCCTGAAGCCCAAGCTCGAGCTCAAGAACTGGGACAACTACCTCGAGGACATCCTCGCCAAGCGCAACCGGCCGGAGATGCTGTTCCACTCGTCGACGAACGACCTGCTCGACGCCGACCGCCAGATCAGCACGTACTACCAGTCCACGAGCCAGCTCGCGTCGTACAAGAACGCGGAGGTCGACAAGCTCGCCGACGAGGCGCGCTCGGAGCCCGACGAGGACAAGCGGGTCGCGGACTACAACGAGCTGGAGAAGATCGCCTGCGACGACGCGTCGCACATCTTCCTGGTCAACCTCGACGACATGTACGGCCTGTCGGATCGGCTGGACTGGCAGCCGCGCGTGGACCAGCGCGTGTTCTACAAGGACATGAAGCTGACCGGATGAGTCTCAACTGATGCCGTTGCGGACCGGATCTCGATGCTGAACATCGTCGTTCGTCGGCTCCTCCAGGGGATTGTCGTGATCCTCGGAGTCACGATCATCGTGTTCTTCGTCACCCGAGTGATCGGGGATCCGGTCCGGGCGTCGCTCCCCCTCGAGGCGACGCAGCAGCAGTACGACGCGCTCGAGCACCAGCTCGGGTTCGACCGGCCGATCACGACGCAGTTCTGGGAGTTCCTCGGGCAGCTTCCGTCGCTCGACTTCGGCGAGTCGATCTGGCAGCGCGGCGTGCCGGCGCGCGAGCTCGTGCTCGAGCGCCTGCCGGCGACGCTCGTGCTGGTCACCCTCGGCATGGGCTTCGCCGTGATCGTGTCGCTCGTGCTGGGCAGCATCGCCGCGCTGCGACCCGGGTCGCTGCTCGATCGCCTGACGGTGACGACCTCGCTCGTCGGCCTGTCGCTCCCGCAATTCTGGCTCGGGCTGCTGCTCGTGCTCGTGTTTTCGGTCTGGCTGGGGTGGCTGCCGACGTCCGGTCGCGGTGGGATCGACCACGCGATCCTGCCGGCGCTCGCGCTCGGCCTGCCCGCCGCCGGGCGGCTGACGCAAATCGTGCGTTCGTCGATGATCGACGAGCTCAACCGGCAGTACATCGTGACGGCGCGGGCGAAGGGGATGTCTTTCGGGCACATCCTCAGCCGGCACGCGCTACGCAACGCGTTCCTGCCGGTGCTCACGCTGATCGGCTGGGAGACGATCCGGACGATCGCCGGCTACTCGGTCGTCGTCGAGACGGTCTTCGCGTGGCCGGGCATCGGGTGGCTGACCATTCAGGCGATCGACAACCAGGACCTCGTCCTGCTCCAGACGACGGTGTTCACGGTCGCGATCCTCGTCGTCGTCATCAACATCATCGTGGATCTTCTCTACACGCGGCTCGACCCGCGGGTGAAGATCTGATGGCGATCGCTCCCGCTGACACCGATCCAGCGCTCGCCATCGCGACCCGACCGAGTCCAGACTCGGCGTTCCGGCGTGCGTGGCGGACGCTCAAGACGGACCCGGTCGGCGTCTTCAGCCTCGTGCTGTTCCTGTCGATCGTCGCTGCGGCGGCGTTCGGTCCGCTGATCTTGTCGGCGTCGCCGACCGAGCCGGACATCATCAACCGGCTGAAGCCGCCCGTGTGGATGGACGGCGGGAGCTGGGACCATGCGCTCGGCACGGATTCACTCGGCCGCGACATGCTCGCGCGGCTGCTCTACTCGGCGCGCGCGAGCCTGCTGATCGGCGCCACGGTCGTGGCGGTCGCCGGCACCGTCGGGGTCGTGCTCGGCCTGGTCGCCGGCTATCGCGGCGGCTGGCTCGGGACCCTCATCATGCGGATCGTCGACACGCAGGTCGCGTTCCCCGGCCTGCTGCTGGCGCTCCTGATCCTCGACATCCTCGGGGCGAGCGCGAGGATGGTCGTGATCGTCCTGGCCATCAACGGCTGGATGGTCTACGCGCGCATGACGCGAGGGGTCGTGCTCGGGCTCAAGGAGGCGCCCTTCGTCCAGGCGGCCGAGACCGTGGGCGCGTCGCCGGTGCGGATCGTGACGAAGTACCTGCTCCCCAACCTCTCGTCCCCGCTGCTCACGCTCGCGACGCTCGAGTTCGCCCGCATCATCCTGGCCGAGGCGAGCCTGTCATACCTCGGTCTGGGCATCCAACCGCCCGGCGCCTCCTGGGGGCTGATGGTCGCCGAGGGCCAGGAGTACCTCACCACCGCCTGGTGGACGATCACGGAGCCCGGTCTCGCGATCGCGCTGACCGTGCTGTCGCTGAACCTCATGGCGAGCTGGCTGCGCGTGGCGGCCGACCCGCAGCAGCGCGAGAAGCGCTTCGTCGGCTCGGCCGCGGAGGGCTCGTGACCGTCGCGACCAGCCCGCTGCTCGCCGTCGACGGCCTGCGCGTCAACTTCTACACCTCACGCGGCGTCGTGCGGGCGGTCCAGGATGCGAGCTTCACGCTCATGCCGGGGTCGGCGATGGCGATCGTCGGCGAGTCGGGATCGGGCAAGAGCGTCACCGCGCTCGCGCTCATGGACCTGATCAGCGTCCCGGGACGGGTCGACGGCGGAGCCGTGCACTGGCGGTCGGAGAAGCTCACCCCGGGCAAGCAGCTGTCGCGCATGAGGGGACGGCAGATCACGATGGTCTTCCAGGACCCGATGACGAGCCTGAACCCCCTCATGCCGGTCGGCCGGCAGATCACCGAGGTCCTCCGGAAGCACAAGGGCTTGTCGCGCGCGCAGGCGCGCGCGCGAACGACCGAGCTACTCGACCTGGTCGGAATCCCGCATCCGGGGGACCGCCTTGGCCAGCTCCCGCACGAGCTCTCCGGTGGCCTGCGGCAGCGTGTGATGATCGCGATGGCGCTCGCGCCGGAGCCCGACCTGCTGATCGCCGACGAGCCGACGACAGCGCTCGACGTGACGATCCAGGCGCAGATCCTCGAGCTGCTGGTCCAGCTGCGCGAGACGCTCGACTTGTCGCTGATCCTGATCACGCACGACCTCGGCGTCGTCGCCGGGATCTGCGACGACATCGCGGTGATGTACGCGGGGCGGATCGTCGAGCGGGGGCGCACCGACGAGGTCTTCAAGGCGCCGGCGCATCCCTACACGGCGGGGCTGATCGCGTCGACGCCGCGCGTCGACCAGCCGCTCCGGCGGCTGACGGCGATCGGGGGCAGCCCGCCGGGCGCGATCGACCCTCCGCCGGGCTGCGCGTTCGCGCCGCGCTGCCCGCGCGCGAGCGATCGCTGCGTCGCGGAGCGCCCGGAGCGGCGCCGGCTCGAGTCCGGACGGGAGGTGGCGTGCTGGCATGAGCTCTGACGATGCCACGCCGCTGCTGCGCGTCCGCGATCTCACTGTCGAGTATCCGGTTCGCACGCCCGTGTACTCGCGCGAGAAGCTCGTCGTCCACGCGGCCCAGGGGGTGTCGTTCGACATCGCGGCCGGGGAGACGCTGGCACTGGTCGGTGAGTCGGGCTCGGGCAAGTCCACGACGGGCCTGGCGATACTCCGCCGGGCCCCGATCACCGCGGGCACGATCGAGTTTGACGGGCGGGACATCACCGGCCTGGAAGGCCGCGAGCTGCGCCGCTGGCGGCGGCACGCGCAGATGATCTTCCAGGACCCGTACGCCTCGCTGAACCCGCGCATGAAGATCGGCGACATCGTCGCCGAACCGATGCTGGTGCACGGCGGCGAGCGCCGGCGCTCGTCGGCAAGCGCCGCACGCGTCGCCGAGTTGCTCGAGCTGTGCGGGATGCCCGCCGACGCCGTGGAGCGCTATCCGCACGCATTCAGCGGCGGCCAGCGGCAGCGCATCGCGATCGCGCGCGCGCTCGCGGTCGAGCCGCAGCTGATCGTGGCCGACGAGCCCGTGTCGGCGCTCGACGTGTCGATCCAGGCGCAGGTCGTGAACCTGATGACCGACCTGCAGGAGCAGCTGCGGATGTCCTACCTGTTCATCTCGCACAACCTCGCGGTGGTGCAAGCGATCGCCCACAGGGTGGCCATCATGTACGCCGGCAGCCTCGTCGAGGTGGCGCCGGCCGACGCGCTGTACGCCAAGCCGATGCATCCTTACACCAAGGCGCTGCTCTCCGCCGTGCCGATCCCGGATCCGCATGTCCAGCGGACTCGGCGGCGCATCGTGCTGCGCGGGGATGTCCCGGACCCGAGCCGGCCGCCGAGCGGCTGCCGGTTCCACGGCCGCTGTCCGTACGCGCGGCCGGTGTGCGCGGTCGATGTGCCCGCGCTACGCCCGCTGCCGGGCGGCCGCCACGTCGCCTGTCACTTCGCCGAGGAGATTGCCGCGAGCCAGCATGCGCCGGCCGGCGATCAGCTCGTCGACACGCAAGCCACGTGAGCGGGCGGCCGTGGGCCGTTCTCGCGGTCGCGCTCGTCGGGACGGCCCTGGGCGCGTTCAACAGCAGCGCCGCGAGCGTGATGCTGCCCGGCGTCCTGGAGTCGTTCCCGGGCACGTCGGTCAGCGCGAGCGGGCTGCTTCTGATCGGGTTCTACATCCCGACGGCGGTGATGGTGCCGCTCGCCGGACGGCTCCAGGACCGCCTCGGCGTCAGGCCGCTGTACGTCGGCGGGCTGCTCGGGTGCGCGTTCGCGTCGCTGCTGTGCGCGCTGGCGCCGTCGTACGCGTGGTTGATCGCCGGACGCGTGCTCCAGGGGCTGGTGCTTGCCGCCGTGCTGCCGACGGTGTTCGAGGTCGCCGCGACGTTCCCGACCGACCAGCGCGGCCGGGCCCTCGGCGTCTGGGCAGCGGTGAACGGCGGGTCCCTGTCCGCCGGCCCGCTCCTGGGCGGCCTGATCGTCAGCGGATTCGGTTGGCGGGCCGTGTTCGCGTTCAGCGTCGCGCTGTCGCTCGTGGCGTTCGTGCTCGCGTACCGCATGGTCCCCCCGCTCGGCGCCCGTGATCGCGCTCCCATCGACTACACGGGCGCGGCGCTGCTGATCAGCGCCCTGCTGGCCCTGTTCACGACCCTGTGGCTCGCCGGTGACGTTGGAGCGACGAGCTCGGTGACGCTGTGCGCGCTCGCGGTGACAGTCGCGACGGCGGCCGCCTGGTTCGTCAGCGCGCGACGTCGCCCCGATCCGTTCCTGGACCTGCGGCTGTTCCGCGGCGGCGCGTTCGGGGTGATCAACGCGATCGTCGGCCTGCAGATGATGGTCCTGTTCGGGATCTTCTTCGCGGTTCCGCTCATGCTCGTGTTCGAGCACGACGTTTCCAACGCGCGCGCCGGGGTGATCGTCGCGCTGACGCCGCTCGTGGCGACGCTGCTGGCGCCATTCGCCGGCCGGCTCGCCGACCGCGTGGGCACGCAGCGTTGCGTGCTCGCCGGCGGCCTGCTGCTGTGCGCGGCCGGCGCCACGCTCGCCGGCTCGGTCGCGAGCGGCGGCGCGGGGGTGATCGCCGGTCTCGTGGTGGCGGGCGCGGGCATCGGGCTCATCCAGTCGCCCGGCGCGGCCGAGGTCACCCGCGTGGTCGAGGGCGAGCGAGCCGGCGTCGCGGTCGGCATCTTCAACTCGGGCCGCCTCATCAGCGGCGCGATCGGGACTGCGCTGTTCACGCTCGTCTTCCAGTTCGCCGGCTCGGTCACCCCCGGCGTGGGCCTCGACGCGGTGCCGCGCGACGCGCTGGTCGACGGCTTCCGTGCCGTCTTCGCGAGCATGTCCCTCGCGGGCGCGCTCGCGCTGTGTCTGGCCGTGGTCTACCGTGGCCGCTTCTGGCGGCCGGGCGCGCGGTAGCTCAGCGCCCGTGCAACGACCGCGGACGCGTGTTGTCCGCGGCGGCCTCCTCCAGCAGCCGCACGCCGTGCTCCTGGACGGCCTCCATGATCTCGTGCTCGTCGAGCGTCCGCAGCCGGCGGTCGCGCACCACGATCTGCCCGTCGACGACCACGTCGCGCACGTCATGCCCGCTCGCCGTGAACAGCAGCAGCCCCGCCAGGTTCGGGAAGGTCCCGTCGACGAGCAGCGGCCGAAAGCGCGGATGTTCGAGATCCAGGACTGCGATGTCGGCCTTCTTGCCGACCTCCAGCGAGCCGATCTCGTCCTCGAGCCCGAGCGCCGCGGCGCCCATACGCGTCGCCATCGCCAGCGCCTGGGCGGTGGTGATGGCAGCAGGGTCTCCGCTGATCACGCGCGCCAGCATCGTGGCTGTGCGCGCCTCCTCGAGCACGTCGCAGGCGAACGTCGAGAGCGGTCCGTCGGTGCCGATGCCCACATTGATCCCCTCGGCGAGGAATCGCTGGATCGGGGCGGCGCCGCTCGCGAACTTCATGTTCGACTTCACGTTGTGGGCGACGGACGCGCCGCCGGCCGCCAGCCGCAGGGACTCCGGCTCGGAGACGTGCACGGCGTGGGCGAGGATCAGCCCTTTGCGAAGGATGCCGGACTGTTCGAGCCGATCGACCGGTTCCGGCCGGTACTCGCAGAAGTGGGTGTGCAGCGGCAGCCCGGACCGCTCCATCGCGGCGCCGGCGAGCGCGAGCTCGTCGTCGGTGTAGAAGGCTGTGCCGTCCATGCCGAGCCACAACCTGGCGCGGTCGGCCTCGCTGCCGCCTTGGGACTCGGCGAGGTCCAGCGCCTCCTCGAGCCCATCGCGGGTGACAGCGTGGCGGACGATGCGCGCGCGGATCCCGATGTCGCGCGCAGCCTCGAGGTCGCCGGACTCGACGATCGACATGGCGAGGGACGTCGTGATCCCGTTCAGCAGCATCTCGGCGTACGCGTTCGCGGCACCCGCGTAGGCGTCGTCGTGGCTCATGCGCTCGGAGATGCCGTCGACGATCGTCGTGTGCCACGTGCGCACGTCCATGCCCTCGCCTTGTGCGCGCATCGGGCGCAGGTGACCGTGGCAGTTCACGAGCCCCGGAAGGACGGCGCAGCCTTCCGCGTCGATCGTCGTGGCATCCGCACGCCCGTCGGCGACCGCGGGGTCATCGGAGATCTCGGCGATGCGGTCGCCCACGACGACCACCGTGGCGCCGTTGAGGACGCGGTCGCCGCGGTCCATGGTGACCACGACGCCGTTGCGGATGACGAGGCACTCCTCCATCTGTGGACTCCTCTGCGGGCGGGATCGACGTACGTTGAGCAGACTACGCGAATCGGATCCAACTTGTATACGCTTGTCCGAATGCCGGCTCCGCTGTGCTTTGGACTGAGCCTGCCCAATCGGGCCGTGCTGTTCGGCACGCCGCCCGAGCAGCTGCTCCGCGCCGCTGAGATCGCCGACGCGTCGGGGCGCTTCGGCTCGGTCTGGGTCGGCGACAACTTCCTCTCGAAGCCGCGCGTCGAGGCGCTGGTGATGCTCAGCGCGATCGCTGCGCGGACCCGGACCGTCCGGCTCGGCACGGTCTGCATGGCCACGTTCTCGATGCGCAACCCGATCGAGCTCGCGCTGCAATGGGCGTCGCTCGACGTCATCTCCGGGGGCCGCACGATCCTCGCCGTATGCAACGGCACGCCGGCTTCCCGCGGGCAGAAGTACGCGAACGAGCTGAAGGTGTTCGGTGTGCGTAGTGAGGAGCGCGTCGCGCGCCTCGAAGAGGGCGTCGGCATCCTGCGTGGGCTCTGGAGCGGCGGTCCCTTCTCCCACCGCGGTGAGTTCTGGTCGTTCGAGGACGTCGAGGTGCAGCCCCAGCCGGTCCAGGAGCGTGTCCCGATCGTGATCGCGGTGAATCCCGGCCAGGCGCGCGACGAGCGGCTGCGCGAGCGATTGGAGCGGCGCGTCGCGCGGCTCGCCGACGGCTGGCAGACCGACAGCATCGCGCCGCAGACGCTGCACGACTCCTGGCTGCGCATGCAGCAGTACGCGACCGAGCAGGGCCGCACACTCGACACCGCGTCGCTGCACCTGATGGTCAACCTCGATGCGACCGTGGAGGGGGGACGGCGCAAGGCGCTCGCTTTCCTCGATCGCTACTACGGCGTGGGCGGCGTGTCGGAGGAGAAGGCGGCGAACTGGATTGCCTCAGGGCCACCCGGTGCCGTGGCTGAGCAGATCTCACGCTTCATCGAGGCCGGCTGCAACCTGCCGATCCTTCGGTTCGCCGACGAGGACCAGCTCGGCCAGCTCGAGCGCTGTATCGCCGACGTCCTGCCCCAGCTCCTTCCGGCGCCGTGATGAGTCGGCTCGCCGGTGTCGCCGCGACCGTGGACGAAGCGCTCGACCGCGAGTTCCTGCTCGAGACCCTGATCGAGCTCGCCCGCGTCCCGAACGCGGTCGAGCCCGGGCTCGAGACGCTGATGGAGCCCGACCACCCCAAGCTTCAGCGGTACGTGCAGCAGGTCGTCCGCCCGCGGCTCGAGGCGCTCGGCGCCGGGGAGCTGATCGACGCCCCACGGAACAACCTCGTGCTCCGCGCCGGCGCCGGGACGCTCGACCGCTCGCTCCTGATCCAGGGCTACGCGGTGACCCAGCACCACAACCTGATGGAACGGCCCTTCGAGCCGGTGCTGCGCGACGGCCGCATGTACGCCCAAGGCGTGAGCCAGACCAAGGCCCACCAGGCCGTGATGCTGACCGTGCTCAAGCTCCTGTCCGACATCGGCGCCGACCTGCGCGGCAGGCTCTATTGGTCGCTGAACTGCGAGGGCCGGAGCTCGCACGCTTGCACCGAGGCGATCCTCGGCGTGCTCGACAACACGCCGCAGTTCGCGGTCCTGCAGCTGTCAGAGCGCATGGGCATCTCGCTCGGCAATCGCGGCCGGCTCGACATCGCCGTGCAGGTGACGGGCATGCTCGCGCACTCGAGTACGCCCGAGAGCGGAGCGAGCGCGATCACCGGCGCCGCCGAGGCGATCCGGCGCGTGGAGGCCATGCGCTGGGACGGCGAGCATCCGCTGCTCGGCGGCCGCCAAGCGGTCGTGTACAAGGTCGACTTCGAGCCGAAGCTCCCGCACACGCTGCCTTCGTTGGCGCGGTTCACCGTCGATCGCCGGATGCTCCCCGGTGACGATCCGGCGACAGCGGTGAACGAGGTCCTCGCCGCGATCGGCGACCTGGGGCCGTATACCGTGACCGCCCGGCCCGACGTGATGATGCTTCCGTCGCTGGTGGATCCGGGCGACCGGGGGGTACGGGCGCTCCAAGCGACAATTGAGGCGGTCCGGGGTGCGCCCGCCCCTGAGAGCTATCGGCGCGGGACGTTCGACGCCGGCGGGTTGGCGCGGGCAGGCATCCCCGTCGTGATGTTCGGCTGCGGCGGAGAGGGCGACTGGCCGGCCGGCGACGACTTCGTCGCCGTCGGCGATGTCGAGGACGAGGCCCGGATCCTCGCGACGCTCATCCTTGCGGAACTGTGAGGGGAACTGCGCGGCCGTCCTAGGTCGGCGGTGGCTGCGGTCTCGCTACCGCGCCCGGCTGGACCGTCGGGATGCCGCGGGTGAAGAGCAGGGCGAGCAGCGTGATGAGCGCGAGGATCGCGAGTGCTGAGCGCAGCCCGTCGATGCGACTCTGCGTGTTGGTCTCTACGACCGCGTCGGCCGTCTCAGCGGGCACGTCTGCCTCGTCGAGGGCGGCCTTGAGGTCCTTGTCGGAAAGGATCGGCACGCCGCTTGCGAGGTTCGTCGCCGCCTTCGAGGCGAGGTTGTCGGGGACATCGGGGTTGGTCTGCACCCCGGTAAGGAACGATGCCGTGAGCGCGGCGATGAGTACGGCGCCGGCCAGAGCTGTGCCGATCGACGCGCCGAGCTGGCTGCCCGTGTTCTGCAGCCCGCCGACCTCACCGCTCTGCTCGTCGGAGACGGCGGACACGGTCACGCTGCCCAGCTGAGAGGCCAACGCGCCGAGCCCGGCGCCGGCGAGCAACAGCGGCCAGGTCACGATCTCGGGTCCTGCTCCTACGTCGAGCAGCGCGATCAGCAGGACGATGCCGGCGACGAGCGACATGAAGCCGAGGTTGATGACGCGCCGAGGCGAGGCGTCTGGGCGGAGCTTCGGGACCCCCAGGGCGAACGCCAGCAAC
This sequence comes from uncultured Solirubrobacteraceae bacterium, assembly GCA_963792385.1. Taxonomy (GTDB): domain Bacteria; phylum Actinomycetota; class Thermoleophilia; order Solirubrobacterales; family Solirubrobacteraceae; genus DASSUW01. The sequence continues at coordinate 1,195,929 of CAWBVZ010000012.1, forward strand.
GTCAGCGACAGGGGGAGCAGCCGTACGCCGGTCTCGATCGCCGACAGCCCGAGAGCGATCGACAGGTACAGCGGTACGACGAAGAAGACGCCGGCCTGCGCCAGGTACATGAACAGGAACGAAGTGACCCCGCTGCGCAGCTGGACGTTGCGGAGCAGCCCTGGGTCGATGAGCGCACTGTCGCCGCGCTCGATGCGCCGGCGCTCCCAGCTCAGGAACAAGAGCAGGACGACGCCGCCGCCCATGATGAGCCAGATCACCGGCGAGAGCCCGAGCCACTCCGGGGCACCGGCCGCGGGTTGCACGAAGCCCCACGACCCCGAGCGCAGGATGCCGAACACGATCAAGCCGAGGCCCAGCGCGGACAGCGCGGTCCCGACGAGGTCGATCCGCACGCCCTTCGCGGCCGGCGTGTCGTTCACGCGCCGCGCAAGCACGAGGATCACGAGGACGATGAGCACCTCGCCGGCGAACACCCACCGCCACGAGGCGTACGTCGTGAACGCACCGCCGATCAGCGGACCCAACGCCGCCGCTATCGCGCCCGCAGCGGCGACGAGCCCGTACGCGCGCGGGCGCTCGGGCTTGGCGAAGTTCGAAGCGACGAGCGCCACGATCGCGGGCATGATCAGGACCGCGCCGAGACCCTCCAGGCACGACCAGCCGATGATCAGCACGGTCAGGTTCGGCGCCAGCGACGTCGTCAGCGATCCGCAGGCATAGACGACACATCCGATCGTGAACGCGCGCTTGCGGCCGAGGATCTCGCCGACCTTCCCGCCGGTGATCATCAAGGACGCCATCACCAGCGTGTACAACGTGATCGCCGTCTGGATCCCGGTGACGGTCGTCCCGAGGTCCTTGGCGACCGTGGCGATCGCGGTGTTCATCACCGTGGTGTCCAAGGCCATGACGAACTGCCCCGCGGCCAACGTCAGCAGGACGATCCCCGTCGCGGCGACCTGCCGCTCGGTTACCTCGGCCATCGCGTCCTGATCCATGCGGTGCCAGCCACCACTGCCGGACCCTACGAGCGGCGCAGGCGGCACTCATCACCCGTTTCGGGCGATGTGCCGCTGTGTCCGGCGCGCTTAGGTTCGTGGTGTGAGAGCGACGTTCTGCATAGTGGCCGTCCTGGTGTTCGCGCTCGCGCTCGGCGGGTGCGGCGACTCACCCGACGACAAGGCCACGAGTCAGAGCCCGGAGGAGAAGGCACAGGCCACCGTGTGCGCGGCGAAGGCCGACATCGGCACGCAGGTCGACGAGCTCACGAGCCTGACCGCGGCGACCGTGACGAAGGACGCGGTGACGCAGAGCGTGGACGCGATCAAGAAGGACCTCAACGACATGGCCAGCGCGCAGGCGGACCTCAGCAGCGGCCGGCGCAGCGAGGTCGAGGCGGCCAACAAGGCGTTCACGAGCTCGGTTCAGGGGATCGCGAGCCAGCTCATCACCTCGCTCTCGGCCTCGGACGCCAAGGCTGCGCTCGTTACCGCGTTCCAGGAGCTAAAGACGTCGTACGAGACGGCGTTCGAGCCCATGAACTGCGACTAGGCACAGGCCTCTCGAACCCGGGTTTCCCCTCGTGGTTCCCGGCCGTCGGCGCTGGGACGGTTCTGGCACGCGGGATCCGCCCGCGTATCAACAATCGAGAGGTGTGCCATGCAGCACCGTCCTGACCTCAGCGTCACCCCCGCCGAGCCGTCGCCCGCCGCCCGCCCCGGCACTCGCCGGCGCTCGCCGATCATCCGTTGGGTGGCCACCGCCGCGGCGGCCGCCGGCATCGCTCTCGTCGCCGCAGCCCCGGCGTCGGCCTGGGACACCGACCGTCCCAAACTGACTGACCCGGGCATCGACTTCGGGATCCACTGGGACGGCTTCGGCGCCCCGTTCGACGGCGGGGAGCTCCACTGGCACGTCGAGCCGGACGGCGACGTCCGCCCGCACCTGGTGGGCGGCAACCTCTACCTCAACAACGCCAGTGGGACCAGGGCTCGCATGAAGATCGAGTACTTCGACGCCGCCCACAACGAGATCCACGAGGAGTTCGGCGGGATCGTCGATGCCACCGACAACGGCCTGCACAGCTTCAGCGTCGACCTCGAGCCGTACGAGGCACCCAACATCTACCACGTCCACATCTCGACCACGACCGAGGGCGCGCCGGGCGTCTTCAACGAGGTCGGCGAGGTCGGCTACGACATCTAGCCACGTCCCGCGGACAACTCCCCGTGATGTGAACGGCCGCGCCGGCGACGGCGCGGCCGTTCGGGCGACCGTGGGGATTCTGGCCACCTGATTAGGCCCAGGCCGGCGACCGCCTGGCACTCTTCTCCTCATGGGCGCGAAACGGCTGCAGGGCGTGGCGATCATCCGGGAGTCGAGCCGGGACCTGGAGCGCGACGGCGACAACCCGCTGGAGCTGCTGGACATCGGGCTCAACCGATATGGCCGGCGGCGGTACGAGTTCGTGCTGGAGGTGCGCGTCCACGGCATGGAGCCGTACACGGTCCAGGACAGCTTCCGCGTCCCGCGCCGGGTCGAGAACACCAGCTTCTTCAGCCGCGCGAACAAGCTCCAGGCCGGCCTCGAGTTGCCGGTCGCCATCAATCCGGACAAGCCGCACGACGTGCACGTCGACTGGAACGCGTTCGAGGCGCTACCCGGGCGCAAGCAGGCGATGGAGGCGGCGGAGCTCGAGGAGCGCCAGCGGCTGATCGGCGAGCTGTACGCGCGCAAGCACAAGCAATAGGCGCGACGACCAGGGACCATCGGTCAGAGCCGGTCGCCCGCGGCTCGCATGAGCGGGATGGCCACCACCAGCGCGTACGTCGACACGGCGACGAGTGCGACCTGGACGACGAGCCAGGCGCCCAGCTCGGCGCCGTAGCCGACCACGTCAGCCGGGTGCAGCACCGGCAGCAGCAGCAGGAGCAGACTCCAGGCCAGCAGCGTGGCGTAGGGGATGACCGCCTCGGCCGGCCGGCGGAGCGACCAGGCGCACACGAGGAGGGCAGTGCCGATCAGCGCGTACCACGAGGCGACGGCGCGGGCGAGGAGCTCGGTCAGCGGCCAGGGCCACAGATCGGCGACGGCGTCCGGCGCCGCGAACAGGGCGGTGGCGCCCGCGATCAGCATGAGTCCGAGGATCGCGGAGGCGATGCGCAGCGCGCGGAGCCTCGGGTCGGGCGCCGGCGCAGGCGCCGCATGGCGTTCCTGGCGGCGCCACAGGACGGCCACGACAAACGGCACTCCGGCGTAGACGCCGGTCCACACCCAGGTCAGCGGGTAGTCCCACCGGAACCGCTCGGCGTGCAGCAGCGTCGCGGCGAGCAGTCCCAGCGCGAGCACGACGAGCGGCAGGGGAAGGACGCGCAACGAGCGCCAGGAGCGGGTGGCGAACACGACGAGCGCGGTCGCGACGGTGCCGGCCAGGTAGCCGGCGCCGAGGAACGCGGCGTTGATCGGCGGGACGATCGCCCACGCGTAGTGGGCCTCCGCCTGCGCGGGGAGCAGGTAGAGGAACGCGCCGTTGGCGGCCGCGAGAACAAGCAGCACGATGACCCCGACGCGCGACAACCCGTGCAGCCGGCGGTCCGTGGTCGGCGCCGCCGACGGGCGAGCCGGGCGCCGGCGCAGCGAGCGCGGGGAGGTGGTGGATGGGACGGTGACGAGCTTGGCGGTGAACATGATGGATCCTTCGTGGGAGGTGAGCGTGTCAACGGGGATGACCCGCCGACCTCCGCGCCGGTTGGCCGCTTGCGATCCGGACGTAGAGCCTCAGTGCGCGTGCTCGCGTGCGATCGCCGCCGCGACCGCGGCGCGCGACGAGACGCCGAGCTTGGCGAACACGTTCGCCATGTGGCCCTCGATCGTCTTCTCGGAGAGGAAGAGCTCGGCAGCGATCTCGCGGTTCTTGCGCCCGGCGGCCACGAGGTCGGCGATCTCGCGCTCGCGACCGCTGAGCGCGTCCACACCGTCCCCGGACTTCGTCCGGCGCTGCCGGGTGACGGCGCGCTGCCCCAGGCGTCGCAGCTCTCGCGCCGCCTCGTCGCGCAGGCGGTGCGCTCCGCACGCGGCCAGCTCGGAGTCTGCACGCCCGAGCGCCACGAGCGCGGCTCGCCGGTCATCGTCGCGGCCCAGCGCACGACCGGCCACCACGCGCGAGCGCGCGGCTTGGATCGTCGCGCCGACGGCATCGGCGCGAGCAGCTGAGCGGTTCGCGAGCTCGGCGGCGGTGCCGTCCTGCCCGTCGTCGAGCGCGAGCAGCGCCTGCGCGTGCAGGACGGCGGCCTCCGCGAGCGGCAGGCCAACGCCGTGCAGCGTCCGCTCGGCCCGCACCACCCATGCGTCGGCCGACTCACGGCGTCCGAGCGCGAGCTCGGCCCGCGCGAGCGCGGCCTGCAGCCACGCACGCCGGCCGGGCTCGATGCTCGCGAGCTCGGGCGCGCCGGCGACATGCGCCTCCTCGAGGCATCGCTCGGCCCTGCCCGCCTCGAGGAAGATCGCGGCGGCATGGGCGTGCGTGCCCAGGGTGACGACGCTGTCGTCGAGGCCCGCGATCAGCGCGACAGCCTCCTCCGCGGCCGCGTCGGCACGCTTGAGGTCTCCGGTCATGGCGGCGATCCACCCCTCGGCCACCAACGCCCACGACATCAGCTGCCGGTTGCCCGCGAACCGCGCGGCCTCGACGGCGCCCTCGGCGGTGTCGAGCGCCTCCGCCAGCCGGCCGCGGACCTCAAGGGCATGGGCCAGCCCCACCATCATCGGCACCACGAACTGGCCCTGACCGACGGCGCGCGAGACCGTGATGCCGCGGCGCAGGTGACGGATCGCGTCGTCGAACCGCTCGCAGAAGAACTCGGCGAACCCGAGGTAGTAGGCAGCATCGAGCCGGCCTGCCAGCGCCTCATCGGGCAGCGCGTCGAGGGTCGTCGCGGCCTCCGCGCACGCCGCGTCCGCGGCACCGACGTCGCCTTGGCCGTAGCGGGCGAAGCCCAGGAGCGCGGACGCCACGGCCGTCAGCGTCGGATCGCCGAGCGCGTGGGCGGTCGCCCGTGCCAGCTCGGCCCAGTCGACCATCGCGTCGAAGTCGGTGTCGTAGAGCGCGTCGGCGGCGAGCTCGACCTGCAAGGAGCCGGCTGCCGCGCCGTCCGCGTCGGGGAGCTCCTCGAGCACCCGCAGCAGGCGGTCGTGGGCCGCCCGGTGCCGTCCGAGCATGTTCTCGCACGCCGCGCACGCGCCCACGAGCCGAGCGCGCATTTCGGCGAAGGGCACGGGGACCAGCGCCAGCGTCTCGAGCAGCGCTGCCAGCGCGCGTTCGAGCTCTCCCGTGGCGGCCAGTGACGTGGCCAGCGGGACGAGTAGCCCGAGTCTGCGCTCGACATCGTCTGCACGTTCCGGCATCAGTCGCAGTGCGGCGCCGAACCATCGGACTGCGCCGGCCGGCGCGCGTGGCGCCGCCTCGTGGCCCGCTTGGACGAGCAGCGCGATCGCGTCCTCGTCGCCGATCGCCGCGCAGCGCTCCACGTGGTGGGCGCGGGCAGCGAGCGACCCGCCGTGCCGCGCCAGGTCCGCCGCGGCGCGGGCGTGCGCGCCCAATCGCCATCCCTCGCCCGCCGTCTCGTACACGGTCCGGCGCACGATCGGGTGCCGGAAGCGGTAGCGACGAGTCTCGCCGGTCGCACGCAGCAGCCCTTCCGCCACGAGTTCGTCGAGCGCCGCCAGCGCGGCCGGCTCCGCCAGGTCCGCCGCGGTTGCCGCCAGCTCGAGCTGCACGGGGTCGCCGGCCACCGCCGCGCCTTGGGCGAGTAGGCGGGCGGCCTCGGTCAGCGACGCGATCTCCTGGCCGAGCGCCGCGGCCACCGGCGCCGGGACCCCTTCGATCGGGTCGGTGGGGCCCCGGGCGCCCGCCACCGCCGGCCGGGCGTGGGCGAGCTGCAACAGGTAGAAGGGATTGCCGCCGCTCACGCGGTGCAGCTCCGCGCGTGCCGGCGCGGGGAGGCTCTCGCCGAGCAGCTCACCTGCCTCGCGAGCTGAGAGCGCGCCCGGCCGCAGATCGACGAGCAGGCCGTCCCGGAAGGCCGCCTCGAGCGCTCCCTTGACCTCCGGCGGCAGAGGGCCGGCGCGGAACCCCATCGCGACGAGCAGCGGCGCTCGCGGCGGCCTCCGCAGCAGGTGGACGAGAAGCTCGAGCGACGCGCCGTCCGCCCAGTGCAGATCATCGAGGACGACGACGACCGGCTCGATTGTCGCGAGACGCTCCGCCAGCGCCCGCACGGCGCGGTGCGCCCGGAAGCGCTCGTCGGGCAGCGCCGGCGCGGCCGGGCCGGCCGACGGGAGGACGAGGGCCAACTCGCCGACCCTGTCCCCGAGCATGCGCTGCAGGCGCTCAGGCCCGAGCCAGGCGACGTGGTCGTCGAGCGCGTCGACCCACACGCCGAACGGCAGCTCGCGCTCGAGCTCGCTGCCGCGGCCGGTGAGCACGAGATGCCCGTCGTCCTTCCCACGCTGTGCGAGCTCGTCGAGCAGGCGTGTCTTGCCGATGCCGGGTTCGCCCGTCACCGCGACGAACGTCGCCATCGGGCGATCGAGCCGTCGAACCGCCGTCGCTAGGGCGGCCAGCTCGTGGCGGCGGCCGACGATCGTTGCCTCGTCGGCGGAGCCCGTGCCAGTTGCCACCGGGCGCTCCTCTCCGCTCGTTTTGTCGACTCTAACCGCGCGGCAGGGTCGAGACCAGTGGTTTCCCTGGTGGTTCGCACGCGGGACTCCTGGGAGCTTGGCCATGGAGCTCCACCGGCCGTCGACCGACGGCTCGACCCGATCCGAATGGAGTGCAGCATGTACACCGATAGAACGCGTCGGCGCGTCGCGCCACGCACCCGCCTGTCCGCGGGAACCCTGCTCGCCCTCAGCGCCGTGGTGCTGTGGGGGGTAATCGCGAGCAGCGCCTCGGCGGCTGTCCCCGGCCTCCAGCGTGTGCAGGCGTCGAGCGTCGTGGACTCAACCCCGAGCAAGTTCGTGACGGCCACCTGTCCGGCCGGCCTGCAGCTCACCGGAACCGGCAGCGACATCGACGGCGGCGCCGGCAACGTGGTGATCGACGACCAGACCCCGAACGCGAACCTGACGGCCGTCACCGTGACGGCGTTCGAGGACGACGACGGCACCGCCGCGAACTGGTCGGTCATTGCCACGGCGTACTGCGCCAACCCGCTGGGCGCGCAGCTCGTGACCGTCTCGAGCGCCACCGATTCGAACAACAAGGGCGTGGCCGCGGTCTGCCCGAACGGCACGCAGTTGCTGGGCGACGGCTTCGACGTGACCGGCTCGCTCGGTGAGGTCTACACCAGTGGGCTCGAGCCGAACCCTCTGCTCACGTCCGTCACTGCGACGGCGTTCGAGGACGAGACCGGCGAGGCGGCCGCCTGGACCCTCAGGGTCTACGCGATCTGCGCCCCGAACCCCGGCGGCCTGGTGCGGGTGTTCGCCGCCAGCATCGGCAGTTCGTCCGACAAGTCCGTGGTGGCCAACTGCCCGGGCAACAAGGTCGCGACCGGCAACGGCCATCAGCTCGCCGGAGCCAGCGGCCAGGTCCTGATCGGCAAGGACGCCCCGAACGGCGGGCTGACCGCCAACACGGTCACCGGCTACGAGGACGACACCGCGACCAACGCCCAGTGGACGCTCAGGTCGTACCTCATGTGCGCGACGCCCTGACCACCGCCTGAGTACCCGCGGCGCGACCGGGTCGCGTGCCGCGGGCCGCGAGCGGCCGCCTTCGGGCGGCCGCCGCGTCGCCCTCCGATCTGGAGAATTGACTGGGATCGCCGGTCGGGTTAGGGTCGCGTCCGCGGTCAAGGCGGGCTCAAGGAGGAAAGCCAAGGAATGCTGCGATTCGCGCCCATGACGATGCTCGTGCTGTTGATGGGGTTGGGGGGCGCCGCCGCCCCCGCCCAGGCCCTGCCGAAGGCGACCGCGATCAGCGCCGGCGGCGGCCACACTTGCGCGCTGCTCTCGGACGCGACGGTCAAGTGCTGGGGTAGGAACGGGAGCGGGCAGCTGGGCGATGGAACGCACACCCGGCGCCTGACGGCCGTCGCGGTGCGCGGTCTGGCCGGCGCGACGAGCGTGAGCGCGAGCTACGGCATGAGCTGCGCGTTGCTCGCGGACGGCACTGCCAGGTGCTGGGGGAACAATCGCTCCGGCCAGCTCGGGGACGGGACGACGACCAGCCGGTCGGCGCCCGTCGCGGTCCAGGGCCTCACCGGCGCCGTCGCCGTCAGCGCCGGCGGATCCAGCGCCTGCGCCGTGCGGGTCGACCACACGGTTGTGTGCTGGGGCGACAACGCCAGAGGCCAGCTCGGCGTTGGAACGCGGGTGAGCAGTCCGACGCCAGTCGTCGTGCCCGGGCTGAACGACATCACCGCGGTCAGCATCGGCGATCAGCACGTGTGTGCGTTACATTCGAACGGGACGGTGAGCTGCTGGGGCTGGAGCAGCCGGCTCGGTCCCGTCGAGGCCGCAGGCGACCGGCTGAGTCCGACGCTCGTGCCGAACCTGACCGACGCGGTCTCGGTAGGTGCGGACCCGTTCCAAAGCTGCGCCGTGACCGCGCGAGCCGTCGCCGAATGCTGGAAGGCGTACTCGCCGCCGACCGTCGTTCGCGGGTTCGCCAACGTGAACGCGTTCAGCTACAGCCGTGATGGCCAGCAGACGGAGCACAGCTGCGCGGTGATCGCCGGCGGCACGGTCAAATGCCAGAGCCCTTATCCGTACATGGGACAGATCGGAATCGGCGTGACGCTGACCAAGCGGGTGGTCACGGTGGCCGGCCTGCACGGCGCCACGGCGATCAGCACCGCCAGCGTCTACACGTGCGCCGTGGTGACCGGCGGCGCTGTCAAGTGCTGGGGTGCCAATGAAAGCGGGCAGCTCGGCGACGGGACGACGCTGACTCGATTTCGCCCCGTGTCGGTGCGGGGCATCGACAAGCCGGCGACGGGGAGGGCGACGCTCGACATGTTCGCCGGGCGATGGTTCGGTCACGTGCGGAGCCTGCGAATCACCTCGAGGGGGCGCGCGACCATGGATGTCAACATCGGCTGCTGCACCGACGTCATCAACCTGTCCTTCCGTTTGTCGCGGGTCCGTGGGACGTACTCGTCCGCTCTCGCTCGCGCCCGGGTCACGCGCGTGCACGTGTTCGAGAAAAGCCTCGTCGGCCGAGGGGGCGGGCCGCGTGTGGGACAGGTCGGGACGGTGCGGCTGAAGCGCGGGGTCATCACCGAGTCGTTCCAAGGCTGGAACTTCTGCGGCGAGAGCGCGCCGTCAGGCTACTGCGGGGCGTGATGCGCGGCGCAACCATCGTCTCCTGGATCCTCGTCGCGAGCGTGTTCGCCGGCGGCTCGTCGCTCGCGTTCCCGTCCGCGGCACCAGCGGCCACGCACCTCACTGCCACGACCGCAACGGGGAAGATCGTGATCGCGCGCGGCGATGGCGGCGGCCGGCGTGTACTCGCCGACGGCTGGGAATCGTTCGTCTCACCCGACGGCGCGCGGGTCGCCGTGACGGATTTCGATCAGACCTCGGTCGGCCCGACCAACCACACGCTCAAACTCCTCGCGTCCGCCGGCGGCGCGCCGGCGCACGTGCTCGCGATCGAGTGCCTGGGCGTTCACTGGTCTCCCGACTCGACCAAGCTCGCCTGCGTCGACCGCCAGATCGCGACCGGCGCCGCTGGCCGACTGCTGGTGATCGACGCGGCCAGCGGTGCGGTGACGACCCTCGCCACGGGCTATTTCGACTCTCGCGTGAGCTTCTCGCCGGACTCGGCGCGGCTCGCATACGTGCAGTACACCGGCACCGCTACGAACAGAGGTGGGGCGCTGAAGACGGTCGACCTCGCGACGCTCGCGACGGCGACGCTCCAGCAGGGTGCGGCCGCTCCGGCCTGGGGTCCGCGCGCGATCGCCTTCAGCACCGTCAAGCCCGGCGGCCCCTACGGCATCAGGCTCAACGTCGCCGTCGTCAAGCCCAATGGCACTGGGTTTCGCCGGCTGACGCGGTTCCGTGCGAAGTTCCTGCAGAGCGGGTTATCGCCGGTCGCTTGGTCGGCGAACGGTAGGCGGCTGCTCGCGGCACTCGGTGGCCAGGACACGTGGCGGGCATATGCGGTCAACCCGAAGCGCGGCGGGGCGCGCCTGATCCGCGCGTTCGTGACGCCGGCCGCCCTCAGCCGGGACGGCCGATTCGTGATCGGCGGCGACAACACCGAGGACACCTTCGACCCAAGTCGCTCGAACATCGTGCGCGTTCCATGGACCGGCGGCAAGGCGCGCGTCCTGCTCCACCGTGCCGGGAGTCCGAGCTTCAGCGGCTGAATCGTTGCGAGGAGCACGGCTCCTTAGGCGTGAACCTGGTCGGCGGCCATCGCGTGTCGCCGCAGGAACCCCGCCATCGCTCGAGCGACGGGCTCGGGGCGTTGGATCTGCAGGAGATGGCCTACCCCGTCGATCGTGCACTCCTCGACGTGCGGGAGCGAGGAGCGGAGGAACTCGGCGATCTCCACCCACAGCGGCTGGGTCTCCGCGCCGATCATGGATAGGACCGGCGTGCGAATGGCAGCAGCCTGCTCAGGCCCGAACGTCCAGTCGGCGACGGCGGGGAGCTCGACTCCGAAGAACGTGTCGGCGTCCGTGATCGACTGCGAGACGACACCCGGGATCCGCTCCTCGAGCAACGCTCGACACGGTTCCCAATCGAGGCCGCTTGCGGCGGTCACGAACATGGCGAACGCGGCCGAGTGGTCGCCGCTCGCGTATGCCTCGAACACGGGGGCGGCGGCTTCCAAGAACTGACCGCCGAGAGGCAACGACACCAGCGTTGGCTCCAGCAGGGTGAGCGTGTGCACTCTCTCGGGGTGGTCGAGGGCCAGTTGGGCTCCGATCGACGCGCCGGTGGAATGGCCCGCGATGTGAGCGCGCTGGACACCAAGGTGGTCGAGCAGCGCCGCGGCGTCGGCGGCATGCTCTCCTATGCTCACCGGCGGTGGAGTGTGCGTGCTGCCGACCCAACCGCGCTTGTGGTACCGGATCAGCTGGTAGCCGTCTGCCAGCGCCGGCTCTGGCAGGAGCGGCACGAAGCAGTCGGCGATGAGCATGTCGATCAACAGCACGGGCTCGCCTGCTCCGCGCACCTCGTATTCCAGCTCTCCGCCGTTGACGTTGGCACGGTCCATGAGTCCTCCTGGCTTGGCTTGATGGTGCTCAAACCAGATGCGTGAGCACGTTCGATACGGCCGTAACAGTCGCGGTTACGGCGGCCTGCCATGAGCGTCCAGCGCGCGCGAGAGGCGGCAGCGCGGGGAGGTTGGGAGGAGGCCTATGGCCTGCTGATGGAGGCGGACGCGAACGGCCTTGCCGACCGCGCCGATCTCCGGTTGCTCGGCGAGGTCGCCTACGCGGCCGGCCATCTCGACGTGACGATCGAGGCGTGGGAGCGCGCGCACGCACTGTCGGCGCAGGCCGGCGACGTTGTAGCGGCGGCAGGCGCAGCGGTTCGCGTCGCGATGCACCTGCTGCTGGACACCGCGCTCATGGCACCGGTGCGCGGCTGGCTCGGCCGGGCGGACCGGCTTCTCCAGGGACAGCAGGAGGGGCCTGCGTACGCGTGGCTCGCGGCGGTCCGCGCGTACGAGCGGATGCTGACCGGTGACCTCCAGGGCGCTCGGCACTGGTCCGAGCGCGCGATCGCGGTGGGCTCGGGATGCGACGCTGCTGCGTGCGCCGTCGGACAGGTGGCCGCAGCTCGGCTGCGGATCCTGGACGGCGAGGTCGAGGAAGGCCTTGCATTGCTCAACGAAGTTGGAGTGGCCGCGGTCTCCGGGGACCTCGATCCGCTCTCGACCGGCCTGGTGTATTGCGAGCTCGTTTGCGCGCTGCAGGGACTCGCGCAGTACGACGTCGCCGAGGAGTGGACCGAGGCGATGGAGCGGTGGTGCCAGACGAATGCCATCGGGAGCCTCCGTGGCCGCTGCCGCGTGCACCGCGCGGAGATCCTGAGGTTGCGCGGAGCATGCGACGACGCGGAGCGAGAGGCGCTGACGGCCTGCGATGAGCTGAGCCCGTATCTGCGACGGGAAATGGGATGGCCGCTCAGCGAACTCGGACGGATCCGTCTGCGCAAGGGGGACGTCGAGGGCGCCGAGGAGGCCCTCCTGGCCGCCCATCGCGTTGGGTGGGAGGCCCAGCCGGGTCTCGCGCTGGTGCGTCTGGCGCAGGGAGACGTGGCCGCGGCGGCCGCCTCGATACGAGACGCGCTCGATCGTCCCTCGCGAGTCCCCTCGAAGGAGCTGCCACCCGACACCGAGCTGCAGCGCGCGCCCGTGCTCGAGGCGCAGGTCGAGATCGAGATCGCGGCCGGCGACCTCGACCGCGCGCGTGTGGCAGCCGACGAGCTCGAGCGCGTGGCCGCCCGATTCCAGAGCAAGGCGTTGGTCGCCGGTGCGACCTTGGCTCGCGGAAGGGTGCGACTTGCCGACGGCCACACGACGGAGGCGGAACAGTGTTGCTCGGAAGCCGTACGACTGTGGAACCAGATCGGCGCGCCTTATGAGGCGGCGCTCGCGCGGATGGTTCTCGCAGAGGCGCTGCGAGCCGGTGGCAGCGAGGAGCAGGCCGTTCTCGAGTTACAGGCTGCCAGGACGATCCTCGGGCGGATCGAAGCCGCGGCGATCCCCACCACGGACACCAGCGTCTTCCGCCGCGAGGGCGACTACTGGTTGGTGATGTTCGAGCGGCGCACGGTGCGCGTCCGCGACCTCAAGGGCATGCGGTATCTCGCGCAGCTCCTCGGCAATCCCGGCCACGAGTTCCACGTGCTGGACCTGGTCGCCGCGGAAACGGGACAGCGGACGGCACTCGGCGACGCGGGAGAGATGCTCGACGAGCGGGCCAAGACCGCCTACCGCCGCCGCCTCGTCGAGATCGAAGATGACATCGAGCAGGCGCACGCCCTCGGGGACGCGCGGCGAGAGGAGCAGGCCGACGCCGAGCGTGACTTCCTGATCCGAGAGCTCGCGCGCGCGGTCGGACTGGGTGGTCGCGATCGGCGGGCCGCATCGGACTCCGAGCGTGCTCGATCCGGTGTGACCCGCGCGGTGCGCCAGGGGATAGCGCGGATCGGCGAACACCACCCCGAACTCGGTAGGCACCTCAGCGACGCTGTTCGCACCGGCACGTACTGCGCGTATGTGCCGGGTCCCGGCGCTCCCGTGGCGTGGACGTCGTGAGGGTGACGGGTTTGGTGGGCGTTGGACCACCACCGGCGATGAGGCGCTCACTCGCCGTTCTGCTGGCTGCCGTGGCCGTCGGTGGCTGCGGAACCAACGAGGACGTCGACGCGGCGTCAGGACCTTCCTCGTCGGCTGAGCGGCGGGCCGAGCCCCAGCCCGAGCCGGGTTTCGATCCGGATGATCCGGCGTTGTCGACGATCCCGGAGAGCGACGCGTCGCGGCGAGCGTTGATGAGGCGCATCGGCAACCGCACCGAGCGGACTCTGAGATCCTCAACGGCGGGTTCTGGCAGCTTTGGGAGAACTCCTCGGGGGCGGTGGCGGGCGATCTCGTGCAAGCCGCCGAGTTGGTCGGCTCCAACGAATTCGCGGACATCTTTCGCGACGCGCAGTCGTTGTGGCCCGGCGGCCGGATCCCTCGTGAACTCGCGCGGCGCCGTGAGCTGCTCGAGCGCATTCCAGACGACAAGCTCGTCGCGCTGGACGAGCGATACGCCGCCACCCAGTACAGCCGCAAGACCGCCCTGGCGCTCGTCCTGGGCGGCTACATCCGGGACCACCTCGACCAGTCATGGCCTAGCGCGCGTCCTTGATCAGTCGTCGTACGGCTTGTAGCGGTGGTGCAGCATGAGGTCGTTGCCTTCCGGGTCGCTGAAGAACGCCATGTGGCACACGCCCGTGTCGAGCACGTCCCCGAAGAACTGCACGCCCTTGCCCTCGAGCTCCGCCCTTGCGGCGGGGACGTCGTCGACGCCGAGGGGCAGCGGATTGCCCTTCTGCGGATGGAACGGCATGCCTACCGCCTCCGGCGCCCAGATGCCCACGCACGTGTCGCCCGCCCAGAACTCGTACTCGGCGTGGTCGTCGGGGCGTAGGGCGAGCACGTCGCGGTAGAACGCCCGCGCCCGGTCGGGATCCTGGGACGGGATGCCGATGAAGTCGACTCGCTTGATCACGCTCATCGGTCGCACCCTAGAGGGCGCGTGCTGCTCGCGTCAGCCGCCGGCGAGCGAGCCGTAGACGTCCGGGCGCCGCGTCCGCAGGAACGGGAACAGCTCGAGCCAGTCGCTCCCCTGGTCGAGGTCGAGATCGGCGACCAGCACGGCCGGCTCGTCGCGCGGCGCCTGGACGAGAACGCGGCCGTAGGGGTCCGAGATGAACGACGAGCCGTAGAAACGCAGCGGCGGCTCGCTGCCGGTGCGGTTGACGGCGATCATGAACAGCCCGTTCGCGATGCCGTTCGCGGTGATCACGCGTTCCCACAGCGGCTGCGTGTCGAGGTCGGGGTGGTCGGGCTCGGAGCCGATCGCGGTCGGGTAGACGAGGATGTCGGCGCCGCGCAGGGCATACGCGCGCGCGAGCTCCGGGAACCATTGGTCCCAGCACGTCGGGAAGCCGAGGCGAGCGTCGCCGATCGTCGCCACGGGGAACGGCTCGGGGTCCATCGCCGGGCGGAACCAGCGATCCTCGTGATAGCCGGCAGTCTCCGGGATGTGGAGCTTGCGCGTGCGCACGACCAGCTCGCCCGAGGGGTCGGCCACGATCGCGGTGTTGAAGCCGAGGCCGCCGTCGTCGGCGCGCTCGTAGAGCGACGCGTGGACGTGGATCCGGTGCTCGCGGGCGAGCCCCGAGACGAAGGTCGCCGTCGGCCCAGAGGCGAGCGGCTCCGGCGCCGCGTTCCCGTTGACCGGGCCTTCCGCCGACGCGGCGAAGTACGGCGAGAGCGTGAGCTCCTGCAGGCAGACGAGTCGCGCCCCCTCACTGGCGGCCAGTGCCACGCCCTCGGCGAGCGCCGCCCGGTGCTCGTCGGCGTCCGGGTGCCAGCGCTCCTGGACCGCCGCGACGCGGAACGGTGCCCGCCGCGCCGGCTCGACCCGGGCGGGCGACGTGGGAACGCCGAACGATGTCAGGACCTTCATGCGCCCATGTGCCCGTGAGCGTGGGCGTAGAGCATCTGCGAGATGACCTCCCACACGAGCCGCGCGGTGATGCCGCTCGGGTCGTAGACGGGGCACAGCTCGACGTTGTCGACGGCGGTCAGGCCGCGCTCGCCGATCAGCTTGCCGACGCGGATGATCTCCGCGCCCGTGAACCCACCCGGCTCGGGGCCGGTGGTGCCGGGCGCGAACGCGGAGTCGATCGAGTCGGTGTCGAAGGTGACGTAGACGCCGTCGACACCGTCCCAGACGTGGTCGAGCGCCTCCGTCATGACCGCGTCGATGCCGCGCTCGCGGACCGTCGCCATCGGATAGACGGGGATGCCCCGGTCGCGCACCGCCGTCCACCACTCGCGCACGTTGATCGTGCCGCGGATGCCGATGATCGCCATGTTGTCGACGCTCAGGTTCGGCAGCTCGGTCGCGCGCACCAGCCCGTTGCAGTTCGTCTGCAGCTCGCCGCCGATGTCGACGCCGGCGTCGAGGTGGGCGTCGATCTGCAGGTAGCCCATCTTCCGGTCCGGCCCGAGGTGCTCCGACAGCGCGCGGGCGCCCGGGATGCAGAGCGAATGGTCGCCACCGATCGTGATCGGGATCGCGCCGGCCTCCAGGATCGTGCGGATCTCGGCCTGAACGAGCTCGTGCGTGCGCACGACGTTGCCGATCGCCAGCGGGCTGTCGCCGCAGTCGACCATCCCGTAGGCCTCGAACAGGTCGATGTCCCACTCGAACGACCACGGGAAGCACATGTTGGAGGCGATCCGCAGGCCGCGCGGGCCGTTCGCGGAGCCCGGGCGCTCGATCGCGGCGTTCGCGCCGTCGAACGGGAAGCCGAGGAACGCGGCCCTGGCGCCGCTGCCGGCCAGCTCGGCGGTCGGGACGTGGGGCGCGCCGAGCATCGATACGACCCCGCTTGTGATGGAGGCGAAGCCTCCGCCCGGTGCGCTCACGACACGCCCTCCTCGTCGTACGGCACGATCTGGTCCCGGACGGAGCTATAGACGATCCAGCCGATGACGGCGAGCAGCGCGACGACCAGGACGACGGCCCATTGCAGATACCAGTCCGGGCCGCTGACCGCCTCGCGCGGCCAGGCGACGTTGATCGTCTCGAACACCGCCCACGTGAGCGCGGCGATGCCGACCGTCAGCGACCAGCGGCCGAGCGTGAACGGCCCGACCTCCCACGTGCCGCGCCGGCGCGCGATCAGCGCGGCGAGGAGGACCATCGCGAAGGTCAGGTACCAGCCGCCGATCGTGTAGCCGACGAGGACGCCGTAGACCTGCGAACCGGTGAGCAAGAAGATCGGGAGCGGGAGGACGGCGGTGACCATCACGGCCCGGGTCGGGATGCCCTCGCGCTTCGACAGGCGGCTGAGCCAGCCGGACGCGGGGAGCGCGCGGTCGCGCGCGAAGGCCCAGATCACCCTCGAGAGCCCGGTCTGCAGGCCGAGCGCGCAGGCGGTGAAGCCGATCGCGAAGACGGCGAACGCGAGTCGCGTCACGGTCTCGCCGAGGTGGGTCGTGAGCGCGGCGCCGACCGGGTCGAGCTCCTCGCCGGCGAGCACGGCGCCGAGGTCCGGCACCGCGAGGATCAGGGACAGCGTCGAGAGCATCACGATCGCCGCGATCGCCAGCAGTGAGTAGCGGAGCGCCTTGGGCACGTTGCGGCGGGCGTCCTGGACCTCCTCGCCGATCGCGCCCGAGCTCTCGAAGCCCAGGAACGACCAGCCGGCGAACCCGACGCCGAGCAGCACGGCGCTCATCGTCCAGCCGCCGCTGCCGCCGACGCCGTTGTCGAACACGACGCTGATCGAGTTGACGTCGTAGAAGAACAGCAGCGCCACGCCGAGCCCGATCGAGCCGATCACCTCCGCGGCAATGCTCAGCGCGATCATGATCTTCAGCACGCGGCGGCTCAGCAAGTTGGCGACCGTAGCGAACGCGATCACGATCACCGAGCCGGCGATCAGCGACGCCTTCGCGCTGACGTCGATGGCGAGCGCCGCGCCCCAGAACTGCGTGGCGCCGACGGCAACCGTCACCAGCGCGATCAGCACGGTCCAGATGTAGGCCCAGCCGGTGAACCACCCGTAGGCGGGTCCGAGGAGCCGGCCGGCCCAGGCGTAGAGGCTGCCCTCGAGCGGATGCCGCGACGCGACCTCGCCGAGCACCAGCGCCACGAGCAGCTGGCCGGCCACCGCGATCGGGATCACGAGCCAGTAGCCAGGACCGACCAGCGGCAGCGCGAGCGCGATCACGCCGTAGGTGGCGACGATCGGCGAGATGTAGGCGAACGCGAGCGAAAACGCCGACCACAGCGTGAAATCGCGTCTGAGCTTGCCGCCTGTGTCCGTCTCGACGGGCTCGTGTGGGGTGATCGTGACGGCCATGTTCCCTCTTCCCTCGGTGGACCCGCTCGCTGGCGACACCGTACGCCAAATCGATTTGGCAGTCAAGGGCCGATCGGCTACGGTTCCCCCGATGGCCCGTCATCGCCCCACCATCCGTGACGTGGCGACGGCCGCGGGCGTGTCGCCGACGACGGTCTCGCACGCGCTCAATGGCAAGGGGCGGGTCGACCCCGCCACGCGCGAGCGCATCGCCCGCGCGGCCGCCGAGATCGGCTATCGGGCCGACCGGACCGCCCGCCGCCTGCGCTCGGGGAGCAGCGGGACGATCGCGCTGCTGCTGCCGTTCGTCGAGCAGGACGTCGCCCACGACGAGATGCTCGCGCTCGACTACTACATGCACCTCGCGGGAGCGGCGGCGCGCGCGGCGTTCGCCACCGGGCACCCGGTGCTCCTGACGCCGCCACTGCAAACGATCGACGATCTGCGCGACCTCGGCGTCGACGGTGGCATCGTCTCCGATCCCACGCGCGACGATCCGCGCGTCGGCCTCTTCGACGCGCTCGGCCTACCGGTCGTAACCGTCGAGCGCGACCCGGCCCGGCCCGATCACCGCTGGGTCGTGCGGTCCGACAACGAGGCCAACACGCGCGAGCTGCTCGACACGCTCGCCGCAGCGGGCGCCCGCCGGCCTGCGCTGCTCGCGTCCGGCGGCGGCTGGTCGTGGGCGGAGGAGACTGCCGCGGCCTACCTCGCCTGGTGCGAGGACCACGGCCGCGAGCCGCTGATCGAGCAGGCCAGCATGCGGACGCAGGAGCGCAGCGCGTACGAGGCGGCCGGGCGGCTTCTGGACCGCGAGCGGCCCGACGCAATCGTCGCCCAAGCCGAGCGCTACACGGGCGGCGTGCTGCGCGCCGCGCGCGAGCGCGGGCTGCGCGTCCCGGACGACCTGCGCGTCGCCGCCGCGGTCGACAGCCCGCAGGCGCGCGACGCCGACCCGCCGGTCACGGCGATCGACCTCCAGCCCGACGTGCAAGGCGCCGCGGCGGTGGCGATGCTCGTCGAGCTACTCGCGGGCGGCGCGCCCGCGGCGCCGCAGCTCACGCCGGCGGTCCTGAGAATCCGCGAGTCGACGCGGGCCTAGCGCCGCGAGCCACACGAGAGGAGGTGGGGCCGCGAGCCGGGACGAGGAGATACATTTCCGAAAAGGCATTCCGGCGGGGGAGGCTGCAGTGTTTAAGACGCGCGTGAAGTCGGCGCTGATTGTTGCCGTGGTGGTACCGATGGTCGTGGCCTGCGTTGTGGCGCAACCGGCGTCAGCGCAGTTGTCCGCGGCGCCACCGCCCATCAAGACCTACGCGGGAGATCCCGGCAGGCCCGGCGACCCGGCGAGCTGGCGCACACCTGAATTCATCCGGGACAACGGCCTGCTCTCGCTCGGAGCGGAGTTCGCCTACTCCGCCGGCTACTCCGGCACCGGGATGAACATCGGCATCGTGGACTCGGGCTTCTTCGCCGGGCATGTGCGCGAGCACGGGAGCCTCGACACGAACTACGCGATCGGCGATCGCTTCTTCTCGGTTTTGGCGCAGGGCGGCGACACGGGCCCGACCCCGGGGTTCTATGACCCGGCGTTCAACGACAGCCACGGAACGCACGTCAGCGGGACCGTGGGGGCAAGCCGCGACGGCGTCGGTGAGACCACGCCCGCCGGCCCCGAAGCCAACATGCACGGGGTCGCGTTCAACAGCGACGTCTACACCGGCAACACACACAAGACGGACGGCGTCTTCTACGGCCTTCTGCCGCCGACGGCAACTCCCGAACAGACGCCGGACAACGCCTACCTGGCCAACGTCTATCGAGCCGTGAACGCTGCGCGGACGAAGGACCGCAAGCCGATTCGGATCATCACCAGCAGCTGGGGCAGCCAGCCGCCGACGGAGAACTACAACACCCTCGAGCCGCCGCCCGGCGCCCCGGCGAGCTTCGGTCTGAACGCGGCGTGGCGGTACCTGTCCACGCCGGAGGGCGTCGCCGACGCGAACGGCAACACCAGCCACTGGCTCAACGGCGCGATCAAGGCCGCGCGCACCGGCACGATCGTTCAGTTCACCGCCGGCAACAGCGGCTACGCGAACCCGACGGCGCGCGGCGCCGCGCCGTACTACCTGCCCGACCTGGAGGGCCGCTACTACACGACGTCCGGGATCAACCCCGGCATCGGGCGCACGCTGAACGCCGACGGCTCGGTCCTGGTTCCCGGGCAGCAGGAGTTCAACCAGTGCGGTGTCGCGAAGTGGTCATGCGTGACCGCGCCGAGCCGGGCGATCAACAGCACCTGGGTGGAGGTCGTCGACGGCGTGCCGCGGCCGACTTACCGAAGCGCGTCCGGCACGTCGATGGCCGGCCCGCACTCGGCCGCCGCGCTGTCGCTGATCATGAAGCGCTTCCCGTACCTGACCAACGAGCAGGCGCTGTACACGATGTACACGACCGGTCGCCAGAACAGCACGATCAACGACGCTTCCGGCGCGGCCGTTCCGAATCCCACTGCCGGCGAGATGGTGCAGGTTCCCGACCGGCGCAACGGCTGGCACACGCCCAACTTCCGCGACGCCTTCAAGGGCCCGGGCCAGCTGCTTGGGCCGGTCAAGGTCGACACCCACGGGTACAGCGACGTGTGGTCGAACGACATCTCCGACGTCGCCATCCGCGCACGTGAGCAGGAGGATGCCGACGAAGACGCCGCCTGGGAGGCGACCAAGGCCGCCAAGGGATGGACCCACGGCCTACCGCGCAACGCGAGCGACATCGACAAGTCGGACTTCGCCATCGGCACGCGTCGGGAGAAGGCCCGCAAGGCGCGCATCTACGAGGGCAGCCTCACGAAGAGCGGCAAGGGAACCTTGTTCCTCACCGGCGATGACACCTGGCACGGTGAGAGCTCGGCCCGTGGCGGGAAGCTCTCGGTCGTCGGCTCGCACTCCGGCTCGATCGACGTCGACGGCGGGACGCTCGGCGGGAGCGGCACCGTGGAGCGGGACATCGACGTCGACGGCGGCGTGCTGCAGCCTGGTCTCGCGCCCGAGGAAGCGGAGCGGATCACCGACGTGTCGGTCGAGCCCGGCAACGTCCTGAACGCCGGCCGGGACGTGAGCGTCGACCGCAAGGGTCGCGTCGCCGTGACGATCAGCGGCGATGACGACTACACGAGCGTCCGGGCCGCCGGTCGCCTGCGGCTGGCCGGCGACCTGGCCCTGGATGTAGACGGAGCCCTGACCCGGGGCACCGAGCTCACGATCATGAGCGGCCGGTCGATCACGGGCCGCTTCCACGCGCTGCCGGAAGGGCGTGTCGTGCGCGCGGGCGGCCACCTCTTCCAGGTCTCCTATCGGCACAGCCGCGTGACGCTGACCGTCATACGCCGGGGGCACTGAAGCGCCAGTCGCAAGCCGCGGGCCGGCCGAGCCGGCCGGCCCGCGGCGCACGACGCGCAGCCCGGTTTGCCCGTGCGGCGTCATCGGATCGGCACCTCGATGCGTGCACGGTGCTCGTCGAACTCGGAGACGCGGGCCGCGACCTCGATGCTCCAGTCGCCGGCCACGCTCAGTGCCGCACCGGAGATGACGTAGTGGCCGGGCCCCGCCTTCGTGCTCTCCAGGTCGATCGGGGCGATCCGCTTCTCCGGCAGCTCGGCGGTGACGGTCAGCTCCTTGGTCGCGTCGTACTGACCGCCGCTGCGGCGATCGAACAGGTACACGTGGATCTCGTTCGGGCCGACGCGCGCGGGGTCGACGGTCATCTCCATGCGAGCCGGCCCGATGTTCGCCGTGGTCGAGTACGGGCCGCTGCTCACGGCGACCGAGGGCGGGTAGCCGGCGAGCGCGCCGGTGACCGCCAGCGCGGCGATCCCGAGGACGAGCTCGGTGCGCAGGGTGCGGCGCAGCAGCACGCCGGTGCGCCCGGGATCCGCCGCGTTGCGGGCGGCGTCGTCGAGAGCGGGGAGGAGGCGTCGCCGGTTGATCCATCCGAGCACGACGATGCCGGCGAAGAGGATGACCTTGGCCAATACGGCCCGGCCATAGGCGGTGTCGAAGAGGTGGGCGACGGTCCGGACCTCGACCAGACCCTGCACGACACCGGAGGCGAGCAGCACGGCGATCGCGATGCCGGCCAGCGCGGAGAAGCGGCCGACGACCGCGGCGAGCAGCCGGGTGCGATCCGTTGATTCGAGCCGCGCGGTCGCCGCCCGCAGCGCGAACACCAGTGCCCCGACGCCGCCCAGCCAGGCACTGGCCGATACGACGTGCAGGACGTTGGCGGGCAACAGCAGGGCGACCGGCGATTGCACGCTCGAGTGGCCGCCGAGAGCGGGGAGGAAGGCCAGTACGGCGAGCGGGACACCGACCGCCACGAGCCGCGTCCTGTCGCCCCGCCACACCATTGCGGCCCCGCTCACCATCAGCCACGCGGCGAGCCCGAGGCCCCAGAAGAGCCCGAAGCGGGTGGAAAGGACGTCGCCGACGACGTCAGCGCTGAGCGCGTCCCAGAACGCGGTGCCGCCTGCCACGGCGCCCTGCAGCACGATCGCGAGCGCGGCCGAGGCCGCGCCGGCAATCGCCGCCGCCAGGACGATCGTTCGCAGTCGCGCCGCGAACGCGTCGGAGGCGGCCGACCACGCGGGACCGCCGCCGCTGGTCTGACGGAGCGCAGGCAGCCAGCAGGCGAGCAGGAAGATCAGGGCTCCGAGCGCGAACGCGATGCTCGCGAACTGCACGGCGCGGACGGCGCCGAAGACCGTCCCGGTGACCGGCCCGGCGCGCTCGTCGTCGAGCAGGTCGGCAACCGTCGTGCCGGGAGCGGCGGCGTTCCCGACCACGAACACGAAGCCGCCCGAGACCGGGTGCGAGTCGGCCGAGATCACGCGGTAGGTGACGGTGTAGCCGTCCTCACCGAGTCCGTCCCGCAGGCGCACGGCGACCGCGCTCCCGCGATCGCCGGGATGAAACGCGCGACCTGCCTGGACCTCCCGACCGTTGGAGTCGAAGACCCGCACGGCGCCGAACGCGACCTCGACCGGCTCGCTGAAGCGCAGCGTCACCTGCGCTGGAGCGCGCTCGAGGCGCGCGCCCCGCTCCGGCGTGGTGGCCTTGAGCAGCGCATGCGCGCTCGCGCTCGCGGGCAGCAGCGCAAGCGCCACCACCGCGACGGCGAGCGCGCGGCTCACCAGGCCTCCGCCGGTGCGTCTCCGGTGCGCCGGCGGCGCACGATCATCACCACGATGCTGAGACCGATCCCCACCACCGCGAACAGCACGATCGGGAGCACCGGCACGCTCGACGAGGGCGCCGGCGTCCAGAACAACGTGCCGGCGATCGCGCCGGCGCGCCCGTCGACCTGCAGCGGCACCTTCCAGTCGAACACCTTCGTGCGCACGTCCTTGTCCTTGACCGCCTTGGGATCGGCCGTCGACATCCAGTGCATCCGGTGGTCATGCCATTCGAAGCGACCCGACCGCGAGACCTCCTTCCATCGCGGCGCACCCTTGGAGTCGACGCCTGCGGGCGTGTCGACCTTTCCGTCTCGCTCCTGGTTGATGTAGTACGCCTGCGAGTCGGTGTTGACGGAGACGGTGCCGTCGGGGTCGATCCGTGCGTACGGCTCGTCCACGTAGCCCTCGACGACGACCGTCTTGCCGCTGGTGTTGTGCAGCAGCAACTGGTCGTCGCGGTTGAGCACGGTGACGGTGACCCCGTCGGTCGTCGGCGTGACCCGGTCGACCTGCGACAGGAAGTTCGGGCTGCCCTGGTGGGCGTACGCCGCCGACGCGCCCACGAGCAGCGCGACGGCGGCGATGAGAGCGGCGACGCGCGTCACCGTGTCGCTTAGTCGGCCTCAGGGGCCGTCAGGGTCACGCGCGGGGCGGGCGCATCGCTGCCGGGCGCGCCCGTCCACTTCACCCGCTCGCCGCGCTGGTAGGTCTGGAACGCCCGGAACACGAGCTGCGTGCCGGCCGCTCCGTCGGGGACGCGCACGGACAGCGGAAAGTCCTGGAACTGGCCCGGCGCGATCCGGTCCCGACGCGGCTTGCGGGCGGTCCACACCACGCGCGTGAAGCGCTCATCGACCGAGAAGCCGCCCAGATCGACCGGCGTGTCGAGCTTCTTCTTGAACACCTTCGTCTTCCACCCGGGGACCTTCTGGTACGAGAGGAAGTAGAAGCCGTCGGGGAACCGGACGTCGACCTTGATCGTGCCCTTATTGTCGCGCTCGTTCGGGACGCGCACGTCGAACTTCGAGAACGATCCGGCAGGCGCGGAGTTCGGCTGCAAGGTCACGTGAGCTCCCGCAGCGGAGGGAAACGCGAGGGTGGCGGCCGCGGCGACGGCGGCGAACGTTGTCTTCTTCATGGCGATCGATCTCCTGTCAGCTGAGGTTGAATGACCACGACTTGCTCGTCACGTGGCCGTCGGTGTTCAGGACCTTCATCGAGACCGAGTACCGGCCGCGGGTGAGGCTGCCCTTCAGCCGCACCCGCAGTACGCGGTCGCTGTTGATGACCGAACCGCTCCCGCGCGAGACCTTGGTCCCACTGGCGTTGCGGACGGTGAGATGGCCGTCGGTGATGCGCCCCTTGAAGGTCACCTTGACGCGTTCGAGCGTCCGCGGCACGGTGCTGCCGCGCTTCGGCGAGTACGACTTCACGCCTACATGCGCGGCCGCGGGAGCGGCGGCGACTGCGAGGCAGGTCAGGGCTAGTACGACGGCTCGTGTGGTGATGGACATGGTTCTCCTCGTTCAGGCCGGGACACCGGCGCGGCGTGTGCGGGCGAGTGCTGCCAGGGCTATCGCGAGACCGACTCCGCCGACCACGAGTCCGGCGATGCCGAGGGCGTCGCTGCCACTGTCGTCGTCGGCCGTGGAGCTCGCGGCGGCCGGCGACGGCGTCGTGTCGCCGGCAGCGCCGGGCGCTCCATGCCCGCCACCCGACGACGCCGCGGTCAGCGTGACGATCGGGGCGGGCTCGTCGGCGTCCTCCGGGCCGATCCAGCGGACGATCTGGCCGTCGTCGTAGGTCTGCAGGGCCTTGAACTCCAGCTTGTCGCCCGGCTGCCCCTTGGGCATGCGAAGCGAGAGCCCGAAGTCGACGAACTCGCCGGGAGCGATCCTCCCGGCCCGGCCGTGGCCGGTCCAGGTGACCTCGGATACGGCCTCGTCGATCTCGAAGCCCTCGTCGGTCTTGATCGGCTCGTCGAGCTTCGCCCGCTTCACCGTCACCGTCCAGCCGGGGCGCGGCTCGTAGGACACGAACGCGAATCCGCTGGGCAGTTGCACATCGACCTTGGTCGTCGCGCTGTCGTCGCGCTCGTTCGGGACGCGGACGTCGAGCCGGGCGAAGCCGTCCGCGGGCGCCGTTGACGGCTGCAGCGTCACATGGGCGGACGCCGCGGCGGGCAGCGCGAGCGCGGCTGCGGCAGTGACGGCCGCGACGGCGCGCGACCGGTGGTATGGGAACGGCAAGGGTGCTCCTTCTCAGAGTCGGGTTCGGCAGGCGGAAGCGCGCCTACCGCCCGACGAGCGTCAGGCGGCCGGCGCGAGAGACGCCGGCGGCCCGCGGACGCCGAAGGAGCCCTGCAAGAAGACCGAACGCAGCGCCAGGACAGCGCGTGGGCGCCAACGCTGGGTCCGGCGACGCGACCGCGGCGGCCGAGCCGCGCCGTGCCGGCGGGCGACGATCCGATCCTCGCCGATGTAGCGGCCCGAGAGCAGCAGCGCCGCGATCAGGAACAGCGGCGTGAGACAGAGCGTGAGCTCGTTGACGCCTGTGAACGCCTGCGCTGCGGCGCAGGCGACCACGAGAGCGGTCAGGTACAGCAGAAAGCGGCGCTGCGGTCCCGGCACAGCGGCGAAGCCTAGCCCAAAGCCTCGTCGCGGGAGTGCGCTAACCGAAGGTGAACACGTACGCGCGCACGCCCGCGTCGAGGAACGTGATCTCGAACGTGCGCTCGGCGGCCGTCCCTGGCTGGCGGACGAGCTGGTACATCCGCGGCTCGGAGACGGTGCCTGCGCCGGATTCGTCGACGTCGAGGCCGCGGGCATCACCAGGCGGCTGACCGTCGAGGTGCACGGTGAAGCGGGCGGGGGCGCGCGACGCCGGCGGCGTGAGGACCAGGTTGAGATCGCGTGCCTGGAAGCGGTACGCGATCGAACCGCCGGCCGCCTCGAGGACGGCGTCCTCGTCGCCCACGGACCACTCACCGGCGAGCGCCCACTCGTTGAGTGCCAGCGTGTCGGCGCGCCGGTCGCTGCGGCGTTCGCCGCGGGCGCCGCCGACGTAGGTCTCCGGCGACCCCAGGGTGTCCCAGTCGGCGGCCTCGGCGATGCCGCCGGCGTCGACGCGGACGGTGTCCTCGTCGACGCCCAGCAGCTGCTGGATCGCTCGCTCCGTCTCCTCGTAGGCGCCCTCGCCGAAGTGCCGGAAGCCCACCCGCCCGTCGCGATCGACGAGGTAGGCGGCGGGCCAGTAGTGATTGTCGAACGCCCGCCAGATGGCGAACGCGTTGTCGATCACCACCGGATAGCCGACTTCCAGCTCGGCGGCGGCGCGGCGAACGTTGTCGAGGTCGTGCTCGAACCCGAACTCGGGCGCGTGTGCGCCGACCACGACGAGCCCGCGGTCGCGATACCGCTCGTGCCACGCGCTGACGTACGGCAGCGTCCGGAGCCAGTTGACGCACGAGTACGTCCAGAAGTCGACGAGCACGACGCGCCCGCGGAGCCCTTCCGCGGTGAGCGGCTCGGAGTTGAGCCACACGGGCGCGCCATCGAGCGCCGAGAGCGGGGTCATGGTCTGAGTTTCAGGCGTCGGTGGTGCTCATGGCGTCACGACCACGTGCTTGACGTCCGCCATGTAGCGACCGGCGGCCGCTGTGGCTTCCTCCGGCGTGCTTCCGCCCTGCCGGGCGTCGAAGTACGCCGCGTACCAGTCCCACCAGTCGTGCGGTGGGGCGACGGCCTCGTACGAACCATGATGCTCGGCCGTCTCGTGGAGGAGCTGCGCAATCGCGTCAACGTCCATCGGTCACACCCGGCCCGGCAGCCGCTCGGTGATCTCCTGCAGGACCCATTGGTTGCCGTCGGGGTCCGAGAACGACGCCAGGCTGGCGTACGACCGGCGGTCCGGGTCGAGGCCCGGCGTCGGGCCCTTGCCGGGCTCGTTGTGGAAGATCTCACTGACGTCGACGCCGCGGCTGACCAGATCGTCGCGGGCGGCTTTGATGTCATCGACGATCAGCAGCAGGCGCTGCAGGGGGCCTGCCATCGTCGTCGTGCCCTCCCCGAACTGGATCGAAGCCGCCGAGCCCGGCGGGGTGAACTGCACTCCGCGGGTGTCCGGGGTTGGCTTGAAGTCGATGTCGAAACGCCAGCCGAGGCGCTGGTAGAAGGCCTTGGCGCGGTCGACGTCGGCGACCGGCAACGTCGTGACCTCGAACCTCGTCGCGATGTTCGAGGGGCGGGACGCCTCTGTCTCGGAGGCGGTGCTCGATTGCGAGCTGCTCATAGGGGCCTTCCCTGGGTCGGGGTTGTTGTCAGGTTAACTGCCCAGCCGACCATCGGAGGACGCATGACCCAGGAACTGCTCGGCCAGACCGTCGTGCTGATCGGCGGCAGCGCCGGAATCGGCCTCGAAACCGCTCGACGCGCCCGGAGTGCGGGCGCCGACGTCGTCCTCACGGGCCGCGATCCCGAGCGGCTCGAGCGGGCCGCGCTCGACGTCGACGCGCGGAGCACCGCCGCCTTCGATGCGAACGATCCTGCGGCGCTGAAGCGCCTCTTCGACGGGTTGCCGGACCCGATCGACCATGTGCTGGTCACGGCGGGCGGGCCGCACTACGGGCCGATGCTCGAGATGGACGCAGATCAGATACGCGAGGCGATCAGCGATCACGTGGTGCTGGCGCTCGAGGTTGCGCGCAACGCCGTCGGCAAGATGAGGCCAGGCGGCACGCTGCTGCTCATGGGCGGCACCGGCGGCCGCCGGATCAGTCGCGACCTCGGGATCATGTCCGCGGCGACCGCCGTGCTGCCTCCGTTCACGGCGACCCTCGCGCTCGAGCTCGCCCCGGTTCGCGTCAACCTCATCGCCGCCGGCTTCGTCGACACGCCGTTGTCGGCTTCGCTGCTCGGCGAAGGACTCGAAGCCCGGCGCGAGGAGCTCCGCACGAAGCTCCCCATCGGGCGCGTCGTCGGGCCGGCCGACGTCGCGGCCCTCGCCGTCCACATCATGACCAACACCGCCCTCACCGGCGCGACCTACGACATCGACGGGGGACAGCAGTTCGTCGCGTAGCATCGGGGCGCATGAAGTCGTGCTGCCAGGGCGTCGATGAGGTCTTTGGTGAGCGAGCCGCCCGCAACGACCTCCGTCGCTACCGCAAGCGCGGTCCGTCCAAGCAGACGCGGCTGCTGCTCGACGCGATCCGTGACGAAGGCATCGAGCGCGCCAGTGTGCTGGACATCGGCGGTGGGATCGGGGCGATCCAGCAGGAACTGCTCGAGGCAGGCGCCGGCCACGCCACGAGCGTCGACGCGTCGGTCGCATACCTGCGGGCCGCGCGAGAGGAGGCCGAGCGACGCGGCACCGCCGACCGCGTGAGCTACCACGCGGGTGATTTCGTCGCGCTCGCCGAGGGCATCGAGCGGGCCGACGTGGTCACGCTCGATCGCGTGATCTGCTGCTACCCCGATGTGCAAGCCCTCGTCGGCCGCTCGGCCGACCATGCACGCCGGATCTACGGACTCGTCTATCCGCGCGACACATGGTGGGTGCGGAGCGGCGTCCGCGTGGCGAACCTCTGGCTGCGCCTCGCCCGGCGGACCTTTCGCGCGCACGTGCATCCCACGCGGATCGTCGACGCCGCGGCGCGCGAGCGCGGCCTCACGCCGCGACTGCAACGCGGCGCCGGTCCGGTGTGGCAGGTGGCGCTCTACACCCGGGACGTCGCTGGCTAACGCATCAAATTAGCTTGATGTATTATCCGGCAGGGTGATGCCCTCACCTCCGCGATTTCTGCGCCTCGCAGGCCATCCGCTGCGGTGGCGGCTGCTGAGCGAACTGGCGCGCAGCGATCGGCGTGTCGGCGAGCTATGCGAGCTCGCCGGGCAGCGCCAGAGCTTGGTCTCCTACCACCTGCGTCAGCTGCGCGACGACGGAGTGGTGTCGGCGCGCCGCAGCCTCGCTGACGGCCGCGACACCTACTACGTGCTCGAACTGGCGCGCTGTGGTGAGTTGCTCGCGAGCGCCGGCGCCTCGCTGCACCCGGGCCTGACGCCGGCCGCCGGCTCCCACCCCGGCGTGAGCCGCTCGGCGCGAGCGCGTGTGCTGTTTCTCTGCACGGGCAACAGCGCGCGCTCGCAGATGGCCGAGGCGCTGGCTGAACACCTGTCCGACGGCGCGGTCCGCGCGGTCAGCGCCGGGAGCCATCCCAAGCCGCTGCATCCCAACGCGGTGCGCGTGATGCGTGAGCGCGGGCTCGATCTCGAGGGCTGCCGCTCCAAGCACCTGGACGAGTTCACCGGCCGGCGCTTCGACTACGTGGTCAGCCTCTGCGACCGCGTGCGCGAGGTCTGTCCCGAGTTCCCCGGCACACCACAGGCGATCCACTGGAGCGTTCGCGACCCGGCGCGCGAGCCGGGGACCGACGAGGAGACCCTGCCGGCCTTCGAACGCACAGCCGCCGAGCTCGAGACGCGCATCGGCTTCTTGCTCGCGGCGATCAGCCACACCACCGCCTCCCAGGAGGTCATCGAGCATGCCTGACGAGTTCGTCAACGTCCGCTACATGGTCGACGACGTCGACAACGCGGTCGCGTTCTACACCACGCACTTCGGTTTCGAGCTGCGCTCCAGCCACGCCCCCGCGTTCGCCGACGTCATCCGGGGTCACCTGCGCCTGTTGCTCAGCGGCCCCGCCAGCTCGGCCGGACGACCGATGCCCGACGGGCGCACACCCAGGCCCGGCGGCTGGAACCGCATCCACCTGATCGTCGAGGATCTCGCCGGCGAGGTCGAGCGGCTGCGAGCCGCGGGGCTGAGCTTCCGCAACGACATCGTCAGTGGCCCGGGCGGCCGGCAGATCCTGCTCGACGATCCCGCCGGCAACCCGATCGAGCTCTTCCAACCCGCCGGAGTCTGACCATGGCGTCCGTACCAGAGCTTCAGACCAACGTCCTGCTGCGCAGTGAGCAGTCCGGCGGTCACGTCTCGATGATGGAGAACCTCGTCCGCGCGCACAGCGCCGGCCCGCCCCTGCACACGCACGACTTCGACGAAGCGTTCTACATGCTCGAAGGCGAGCTGATCTTCCAGGTCGAGGACGAGCGGTTCACCAAGCGCGCGGGCGAGTTCGCGTTCGCTCCGCGCAACGTTGTTCACGCGCTCGCCAACCACAGCGACGCGGACGCGCGCTATCTGCTCGTCTGCACGCCGGCCGGGCTCGAGCGCCACTTCGCGCTTGCCGCCGCGGCTGCCGAGGGCGTCGAGCCGCCGGACTGGGCGCTGCAGCCCAGTCCCGAGATCACCGTCGTCGGCCCGCAACTGGCGCGCGACGGATGACCGCGCGTGATCGCGGCGGCGGCGCCCGCGATCGACCGCGGGCGCTCGCCGCCGGGCGGCGAACGTCACGAGTGGGCGGTGAAGCGACTCCGTCCGGGCGCGGCGGTGAGCACGTGCGCGCCGCCGTAGCCGATCAGGACGAGCGCGAGCATCCCGGCGGCGCCGATGCCGGCGTCGGTCCAGTCCAGCCCCTGGTCGGCCTGCACGCGCACGACCCGGACGGGTTCGGGCGCGGGGCCGTCGACCCGGCGGCCGTTGTCGAGCGGCATGGCGAGCGCGGCGGGCGCGGTGGTTGCGATCGCGGCGGCCGTCGCGACGGTGGCGAGCAGACGGCGTTGGTGCGTGCTGCGGAGCATGAGAGCCCTTCCGGTTTCCGCCGGTCGCCCGATGCGACCGGATCGCAACGAAGCTCCCGCAGCGCGGCTTCGGACCGGTAGGAGCCGGTTGTAAGCCGGTAAACGCGCCGGTAGCGTCGCACTGAGGCGTACTGAATGCTCGAGCTCCGGATCCTCGGTCCGTTCGACGTCCTCGACGGCGATCGGACGATCGAGCTCGGGGGAGCGCGTCAGCGCGCGGTGCTCGCGATCCTGGTGCTGCACCGCGGCGAGGCCGTGTCCGTCGACCGGATCGTCGACCTCATGTGGGGCGAGTCGCCGCCGCCGACCGCGGTCAAGACCGTGCAGGTCTACGTGTCCCACCTTCGCGGTGCGCTCGGCAAGGACGTCGTCGCGAGCTCGAGCAGCGGATACGCGCTCGCGGTCGACCCTGAGTGCATCGACGCGGTGCGCTTCGAGCGGCTCGTGGACGAGGGTCGGGCCGCGCTCGACGACGACGATCCGGCGCGCGCCGCCGAGCGTCTGCAATCGGCGCTGGCGCTGTGGCGCGGACCGGTGCTGGGCGATCTCGCGTACGAGCGGTTCGCGCAGGACGAGGTCGCGCGGCTCGAGGAACAGCGCCTCGCAGCGGTCGAGGAGCGGATCGAGGCCGATCTCCGTCTCGGTCGTCACGTCGAGCTCGTGGCGGAGCTCGAGGGGCTCGTGCGCAAGCACCCGCTGCGCGAGCGCCTGCGCGCGCAGCACATGCTCGCGCTCTACCGATCGGGCCGCCAGGCGGACGCGCTGGAGAGCTTCCGTGACGCGCGGAGCTCGCTGATCGAAGAGCTCGGGCTCGAGCCGGGAAAGGAGCTGCGCGAGCTCGAGCAGGCGATCCTCGCACAGGATCCCGCGCTCGACCTGCCCCGCGGTCGCCGTTCGCGACCGCCTCCGGCAGGTCGTCGCCGCAGCGTCGCGATCATCGGCGCGGGCGCGGTGCTCGCCTGTGCGGCTATCGCCGCCGTCGCGATGGCGCTGAGCGGATCGGACAGCAGCGTCCCGGTGTTTCCGGACTCCGTCGCCGTGATCGACCCCGAGACTAGCCTGGTCGTCGCGGACGTACCGGTCGGCGTCAGGCCGGAGGCGGTTGCGGCCGACAAGCGCTGGGTCTGGGTCGCCAACGCCGCGGACGCAAGCGTGTCGCAGATCGACATTGGCACGCGACGCGTCGCCGCCACGATTACGCCGAACGTCGGCGTCGAAGCGCTTGCCGTTGGAGCCGGCTCCGCCTGGATCTCAGACGCCAGCCGCGGTCGAGTCGTGCGGCTCGCCGCCGACATCGGGACGGTGGCGGATTCGGTGCGGTTCCCCACGAGCTTTGGCGCTAGGGCGCCCAGCGCGGCCGCGCTGGGCATGGACGCCCTATGGATCGCGAGCCCGAACTCCGCCGCGGTCTACAGGATCGACACCGCGAGCAGCCGCCTCAAGGCGCGCATCGACGTGGGCAACAAGCCGGCCGGCGTCGCGGTCGCCGACGGGGCCGTGTGGGTGACCGACGACATCGAGAACAACATCAGGCGGCTCACGCCAGTCGGCGCCGGCACCGTGACCGACACGATCCCGCTCGGCAACGGGTCCGGACCGGTTGCGGCCGGGGAGGGCGCGATCTGGGTGGTGAATAGCCGCGACGACACGGTGTCCCGGATCGATCCCACCACGCGCGCCGTGGAAGCCCTCATCAGGGTCGGCCGGCTCCCGTCCGGCATCGCGGTGGGCGCCGGTGCGGTGTGGGTTGCGAACAGCCTCGCGGGGACCGTGTCGCGGATCGACCCGGCCACGAACCGCGTGACGACGACGATCGACGTGGGAGGGGCGCCCCATTCGGTCGCAGTGGCCGATGGCCGTGTATGGGTCAGCATCCAGCAGGCCCCGCCTCCTCGAGCGCCCGCCGGCGGGCCGTCGGTGGCGCGCGTCGTGATGGAGGACGACCCTGGGACAACCGGCTCGTCGGGCCTCGGCGAGCCGCACCTTCTGCACGCGACCTGTGCGCGGCTCATGACTATGGCGAGCCGCAGCGGCTCCGCTGCAGCGGAGCTCGTGCCGGAGCTGGCCGTGGCGCCGCCCGCGGTGTCCGCCGACGGGCGCGTCTATAGATTCCAAATCCGCCCGGGCTACCGTTTCTCGCCGCCGTCCGGCGAACCGGTCACCGCGGTCGCGTTCCAGCGTGCCATCGAGCGAGTCGCGCGCGCGCCGTTGGATGCCTACCCGATCGAGGACGTCCGCGGCGTTACGGCGTACAGGGCCAGGCGCGCAGGCACCATCGCGGGCGTGTCGGCGCGTGGAGACCGGCTCACGATCCGGCTGACGCAGCCGTCGCCGACGCTGCCGGCGCGCATGGCGACGTTCGGCTTATGCGCCGTCCCCCGAATACGCCCGAACGGCCGCGGAGCCTCGATCGTGTTGCGACGGCAGGGCCGTACTACATCGCCGCCGTCGCACCAAGGAAGCGCGTGGTGCTGCGCCGTAACCCAGGCTATCCGGGTCCGCGTCCGCAGCGCCTCGAGGAGATCGACGTCACGATCGGCGTGCCGCTGGCCCGGGCGGTTAAGCAGGTCGAAGCCGGAAACGCGGACTACGTCGGGCGGGTTCCGCCGGATGCGCAGGCTCGGCTGATCCGGCTCTACGGGCCCGGAAGCCCCGCCGCGGCGGCGGGCCGCCAGCGGTACTTCGCGGAACGCGAGCCGATCGTGAGCGGCTACGCCTTCAACACGCGCCGGCGGCTGTTCGCGAGCGCAGACATGCGGCGGGCGGTCAACTACGCCCTCGACCGGCGGGCGCTGGCACGGCACCAGATCCCAGAGTCGCTCGCGGGTCGGCCGGCCGACCAGCTCACCACGCCGGGCTGGCCCGGGTTCCGCGACGCCACGATCTATCCCCTCGGCGGCCCCGACGTCGCCACCGCCCGGCGCCTGGCAGGCAATCGCCGGCGGCACGGCGTGCTCTACACGTGCAACGTGGCCCCGTGCCTCGCGTCGGCCGAGATCGTGCGCGAGAACCTCGCGGCGATCGGGATCGACCTCGAGATCCGGGTGTTCGCCTTTTCTGAGATGTTCCGGCGCCTCGAAAATCCCAACGAGCCGTTCGACCTGTCGGAATGGGGCTGGATCGGCGATACCCCGGATGCGTTCGGCTTCGTCGATGAGATGTTCCAGTACTTCCCTGCGAGCACGGAATTCCTCTATGGCACGCCGCTGGGACAGCGGATTCGCGCCGCGAGTCAGCTCACGGGGGCCGCACGGCTCGAGGCGTACGCGGCGCTCGATCGCGACATCGCGGCGCAGGCGGCGCCGTTCGCCGTCGCCGTCAGCGGCGTCAGCACGGACTTCTTCTCCGCACGCATGGGATGCCAGGTCGAGCATCCGATCTACGGCATCGACCTAGCGGAGCTGTGCGTGCGGAAGTAGGGCGACGCGTGGTTAGCCGGCGGGCAGCGGCTCGTCCGGGCAGCGGGTGAGTACGCGTCGCATCGCGTCCCGCTCGGCAGCGGTGACCCACGCGCGGTAGCGGCGCTTGACGGCGATCTGGCGCGCGATGTACGCGCACCGGAACGACTTGTTGGCCGGCAGCCACGTCGCCGCGTCACCGTCCCCCTTCTGGCGGTTGGCGGATGCGTCGGCGGCGAGCAGGTTCAGCGGATCGTTGGCGAGCGCGACGCGCCGCGCGTACGTCCACTGCTGTGCGCCCTTCTGCCACGCGTCGCCGAGTGCGACGACGTGGTCGATGTCGACCTCCGACGCGCCGCCGCGGACGAACTCGATCCTGCTCGCCGTGTACGGGTCGGCGAGCGCGCCGTCGTGCACGTCGCAGCGAGTCCCGGGCTCGAATGTCTCGTGGCGCAGGTCGCGGATCAGGATCCGCTGACGCGTATCGCAGCCGTTGACACTCGCCCAGCCGCTGCCGAACTCGTCACGGTCATAGCCCGTCCTCGGCGCTCGGCCCTTCACCTTCAGCGTGGCCAGCACGGCGAGTGCGGTCCCGCGCGACGGCGCGCGCGGCGGCTTGCGAGCCGAGGTCGCGGTCGCCGTGGCAGAGGGCGAGTTGCTCGGAGCCGGCGAGGCGCAGCCGGCTCCTGACAGCGCAAGTAGGCCGAGCATGATCACGCACGTCCGGCGCATCCGGCGAGTCTGCCACGCGCCCCGGCGCGACCTCGGCGCTGGTTTACGCGCGCGGCTGCGTTGCAGCCTCCATGCACTCCTTCCGATCAGCACTGCGCCGGAGCGCCGCGGTCTCCGCGGGCGTACTGGCCCTCGCGGCAGCGGTGCCGGCCTCGGCCGGCGCCGTCGCGAGCCTGCTCCCCGGCCAAGCCGGCCTGCGGGACCTCGACGCCCGCACCGGTCGCGTCACGCCCACCGCAGCCCAGACATCGGCGGTGTCGAGTCTCGGCGCCCGGGTGGTGTGGAACCGCTACGGCACTCCCGCCTCGCTGATCGCCGGCGACGGCTTCCTGACCGGCGCTTCCGCCGGCAGCGCGGTCGATGTCGCCCGCAGCTTCGTTCGCGACCACCGCGACCTGTTCCGGCTGTCGGCCGCCGACGCCGACGCCCTCGATCTCGTGAACGACGCGAAGCTCGCCGGCAGCGGCGGGCACGCCGTGCTCCTCCGGCAGCGCTTCGGCAGCCTGCCCGCCGGCCACGGCGGCATGATCACCGTCGGCGTGTCGGGCGGCCGCGTCGCGTACGTGTCGTCCTCGGCCGCCGGCTCCCAGGCGGCTCCGGCCGCTGCGACGCTCGGGCCCGTAGAGGCCTGGCTGCGCGCGGCCGGCAACGCCGGCGTCCGCGCCGCCGCGACCGACGTGACCGGTACGCGGACCCGCGACGGTTGGACGGAGTTCGGTGTCAAGGGCCTCGCCACGCCGGCCGTCCCGGGCACCAAGCGCCGGGTCGATCAGCGCTCGCGCCTCGTCGCGTTCCCGACCTTCACGCAGGGCGTGCGCCCCGCGTTCGAGACGATCGTGCTCGACGCCGACGGCGGCGACGTGCGGGCGTACCGCTCGTTCGTCGACGCGCGCACCGGCGAGGTGCTGTTCCGTGCCAACGAGGTCAAGCAGGCTGCCGACGGCGAGAACGGCACGGGCACCTTCACCGGCAGCACCGCCGACGGCGCCAACGGCTGCGGCACCCCGCATCCGGTCGCCGTCACCGGCGCATACTCGATCGGCGCGTTCGCGACCGCGAACCTGCCGGCCGACGACATCGTGCTGCGGCTGATCGGACCCGGCGGCAGTGCCGTCGCCTCGTCCGACACCGCAACGAGCCCGGAGGCGGTCAACTACGCCGGCAACGGCGCGAAGATCGCCGACGGCACCTACCAGATCGTCGTCTGCAAGTTCGACGATCCGACGGTTCCGGCCAGCGGCGACGCGTTCGACTACTCCGGCGGCTACGCGGTCAACACCGTCGCGGGCACGCCGAGCGTGGCCGGCAACCCCGCGTGGCAGTACTTCCGCAACGCGCCGGCGGGTGACAACCGCGTGACGGGCTGCTTCCTGCTCGCCGCCGGCTGCGACCTCGGCCTCAACAACACCGCTTCGCGCGGGCCGTGGGACGTGGAGCCCGCCGCCGGCGTGCCGACGTTCACCACTCAGGGCAACAACGCCCGCACGGCGGAGGCGCGGATGTCACCGCTCACCCCGGGCCCGTTCGGCTTCATGCCGACGTCGCCCACCCGCGCGCACGCCT
Organism: uncultured Solirubrobacteraceae bacterium; assembly: GCA_963792385.1. Lineage (GTDB taxonomy): Bacteria > Actinomycetota > Thermoleophilia > Solirubrobacterales > Solirubrobacteraceae > DASSUW01. The sequence goes on from CAWBVZ010000012.1 coordinate 1,232,177, forward strand.
ACCCGTTCGAGAACCAGTGGGCGCAGACGAAGTGCGACCCGACACCGCTGGCGGTGCCCGGAAGCGGCGCGGACGTGTCGGCGGCGATCACCAACCTGTTCGCCGGCCACAACACGTTCCACGACTTCTCCTACCACCTCGGCTTCACCGAGCTCAACTACAACATGCAGCAGGCCAACTTCGGCGTCGCCCGCGACGGCGATCCCGAGATCGGCAACGTGCAGGCGGGCGCACTGACCGGCGGCGCTCCGAGCTACCTCGGGCGCGACAACGCCAACCAGATCACGCTCAACGACGGCGTGCCGGGGATCACCAACCAGTACCTGTTCCAGCCGATCGCCGCCGCCTTCTACGGCCCGTGCGTCGACGGCGATCTCGACACCTCTGTGTTCGGCCACGAGTACACGCACGCGATTTCCAACCGGATGGTCGGCGGGCCCGACGACGGCCTGACCGGGTTCCAGGGCGGCGCGATGGGGGAGAGCTGGTCGGACCTCGTGGCGCTCGAGTACCTGCACTCGCACGGGCTCACCAACTCGTGGATCGAGGGCGAGTACGTGACCGGCAACCCGAAGTCCGGCATCCGCGACTACGCGCTCGACGCCAACCCGCTCAACTACTCCGACGTCGGATTCGACCTCACCGGGCCGGAGGTCCACGCCGACGGCGAGATCTGGAACGCGGTCAACTACGACCTGCGCCAGGCACTGGTCGCGAAGTACGACGCCGCGTTCCCGTCGCGCGACGCCGCTCTGCAGTTGCGCTGCGCCGACGGCCGTCCGGGCACCACCGCGCCCGAGCCGCCGCTGCCCGCCGACCAGTGCCCGGGCAACCGGCGCTGGATCCAGATCGTGTTCGACGCGTTCCTGCTCCAGCAGGGCGACACGAGCATGCTCACCGCCCGCGACGCCTACCTGGCGGCTGACCGGATGCGCTTCGATGGGGCGAACCAGGCGGCGCTGTGGAATGCGTTCGCCCAGCGCGGCATGGGCGAGTCGGCGGCCACGAACACGACCGAGGACGACGAGCCGACGCCGGCCTTCGACTCGCCGCTCGCCGACGAGGCGACGGTGACGTTCGCCGCCACGGATGCGACGACGGCGGTGCCGGCGACGGTGTACGTCGGCCGCTACGAGGCGCGCGCCACGCCGGTCGCCGACACCGATCCGGCGACCGCGCGCGGGGCGACGGTCAAGCTCGTCGCGGGCACGTACGACGTGCTGGTCCGGGCGCCGGGCTACGGCCTGCGGCGCTTCTCGCTGACGGTGAAGGCGGGCCAGGCGCTCACGCGCTCGTTCGCGCTGACGCCGAACGTCGCCTCCAAGAGCCAGGGCGCATCGGCGTCCGGCGCGGGCACGAACCACGACAGCCTGATCGACGACACCGAGTCGACGACTTGGGACGTCACCGGCGCGACCGGCGTCAACGTCTCCCAGCCGTCGGTGACGATCTCGCTCGCGGGCGCGAAGCCGGTGCGGACCGTCGCGGTCAGCGCGCTGCTCGACCCGAGCGATCCCGACGCCGACGAGGGCCGTTTCACCGCGCTCCGGCGGTTCAAGGTCGAGACGTGTGACGGACGGACGGCGAACTGCTCGCTGCCGATCTCGTGGCAGGCGCTCTACACGAGCCCGGCAGATGCCTTCCCGGCGATCGCGCCGCGGCCGCTCGCGCCCGACCTGACGTTGCGGACGTTCGACGTCCCGAACACCGTTGCGACGCAGGTCCGGTTCACGGCGCTGGAGAACCAGTGCACCGGCACGCCGGACTACCAGGGCGAGCAGGACAGCGACCCGCTGAACGCCACGGACTGCGACACCGCCTCCGACCAGGGCACGTTCCTGCACGCGGCCGAGTTCGAGGTGTTCGGCCAGGACATCACCGGCTGACGCGATTGAGGGCCGGCCTCCGGGCCGGCCCTCGCTCACACCGGGTCGCCGCGTTCGACGGCGGCGAGCCGCTCGGCCACCGGCGCCACGAGCGCCGCGACCTCGTCTGCGGTTGTGCATTCGAGCGCGCGCGCCGCGAGATCCTGCGCCTCGCGGAGAACGATCTCGCGCACCCACGCGCGCACCGTCCCGACCCGCGAGGCGCCGACGCTGAGCTCCTCGACGCCGAGGCCGACGAGCAGCGGCATCGTGATCGCGTCCGAGGCGGCCTCGCCGCAGACCTCGATCGGGATCCCGGCGCCGCGGGCGGCCCGCACCGACGCGGCGATCGCCGCAAGCACGCGCGGGTGGTGGGCGGGGCCGGCGCCGGGGCCGAAGCGGTCGGCTCCGAGCGTCGCGGCGGTGAGGTCGTTGGTGCCGATGCTGAGGAAGCCCGCGCGCTGCGCGAGCGCCCCGGCGATGGCGGCCGCTCCCGGCGTCTCGATCATCGGACCGAGCAGGGGGACGGGCGCGCCGGCGGCATTGGCGGCGGCGCGCAGGCCCGCGGCGGCGGCTTCGAGCTCGGCCGTCGACTCGACCAGCGGCAGGAGCACGCGCACCTCGGCGCCGGCGGCGGCCTCGAGGATCGCGCACAACTGTGCAGCGAGAGCGTCCGGCGCCTGCAGCAGGAGCTGGATCCCGCGCTCGTGGCGTCCGGCGAGGAACGGTGGGAGCTTGTCGCCGCCGTAGTCCAGGACGCGGACCGTGGCAGGTCGGCCGGCGAGGCCGCGGAGCACGGGCTCGAGTGCGCGGCGGTGTTGTGCCTGGGTCGGCCAGGCGTCGGCCTGAAGGAACGCGAGCTCGGTGCGCAGGAGCCCGACGCCTTCGGCCCCGGCGTCGAGGGCGAGTCGCAGCTCCGCCGCGCCGGCGACGTTGGCGAGCACCGTGACCCGCTGCCCGTCGCGCGTCTCGGCCGGAACCGCGCGCTGCTCGGCGGCGTGCTCGCGGGCGCGCGTGCGGCGCGCCGCCGACGTCCGGGCATCCTGGATGCGCTCGCCGTCGGGCTCGGCGAGCACGACGCCGTCATCGCCGTCGACCACGATCACCGCGCCGTCCGCGAGGGCGAGCACGGCGCTACCGAGCTCCGCGACCAGCGGGATCCCGAGCGACCGCGCCACGATCGCCGCGTGCGTGGTCGCGCCGCCGCCCGCGAGCGCGACGGCCTGCACGCCGGTGTCCAGTTCGGCGACCTCGGCCGGCCCAAGGTCGTCGGCGACGAGCACGAAATCGCGTCCGTCAGCGATCGCCGGGACCGCGCCCGCGGCAATGAGCGCCGCCCGGCGGCCCAGGCTGCGGACGTCGTCGGCCCGCGCGGCGAGCATCTCGTCCGCCAGCGCGGCGAGCACGTCGGCCTGCGCCGAACACGCTGCGAGGATCGCGTCCGGTGCCGGCCGGCCCTCGCCGACGGCCGCCCTCACGTCGGCCGCGAGACCGGGGTCGAGCGCCATCAGCGCGCCGGTCTCGACGATCTCGGCGTCGCTGTCGCGGCCGTCGGCGCGCAGCCGGGCCGCGAGCGCGTCGAGCTGGCCCGCGGCGGCGGCGAGCGCGTCGAGCGCACGCTCGGTCTCGGCGGCGCGCCGATCCTCCGGGACCACGGCCCCGGCGCTGACGGGAGCGGCGAGCCGCCGCACGGCGCCGACGCCGATCCCCGGCGACGCGGCGACGCCGCGCAACGCGGTCTCGATGCGGGGGAGGGCCACTAGTCCTGCGTGACGGCGGTCTGCAACGCGCGCATGATCAGCGCGGCTGACGTCGCGCCGGGGTCCTGGTGGCCGATCGAGCGCTCGCCCAGGTAGGACGCGCGGCCCTTGCGGGCCTGCATCGGGGCGGTCGCCTGCGCACCCGCCTCGGCGGCGTCGGCGGCAGCGGTGACCGCCTCGGCAATCGTCGCTCCTGCGTCCAGCCGCTCGCGCAGGGTCGCGGTCGCCGGCGTGAGCGCGTCGACCATCGTCTTGTCGCCGGGCTGGGCGGCGCCGAGGCTGACGACGGCCGCCAGCGCGGCGTCCAGCGCCGCCGCGAGCTGCGGCCCGTCGACGTCCTCGGCGTCGCCGAGGCTGCGGCCGGCTGCCCGCAGCGCCGAGCCCCACAGCGGCCCGCTCGCGCCCCCGACCGTGGAGACGAGCGTCTTGCCGGCGAGCACGAGGATGCGGCCAGGGGGCGTGTCCGCTCCCTGGGCCGCCAGTGCCTTGCCGACCGCATCGAACCCGCGGGTCATGTTGATCCCGTGGTCGCCGTCGCCGATCGCGGCGTCGAGCTGCGTGAGGTAGTCGGCACGGCCGGTCACCGAGGCCTGCGCCTCGTGCAACCAGGCGATGACGGTTTGGTCACGCACAGCAGTCGGCACCGAGCTCACGCTCCCCAGCGGAGCGCCGCGGTGTGGACGGGAGCATCCCATAGCTGCTCGAGCTCGTCGTCGAGCTCCAGCAGCGTCAGCGAGGCACCCGCCATCTCCAGCGACGTGATGTAGCTGCCGACGAGGCACCGGCTCGGCTCCAGGCCGGCCGCGCGCAGCAGGCCCTCGATCTCGTGATAGAGCACGTAGAGCTCGAGCTGCGGCGTGCCGCCCATGCCGTTGACGAACGGGAGCACGCGGGCGCCCGACGCGGGCTTGAGGTCGCTCAACACGGCTTCGACGATCACGGACGCGAGCTCGTGGGCGGTGCCCAGCGCCTCGCGCCGGCGGCCCGGCTCGCCGTGGATCCCGATCCCGATCTCGACCTCGCCGTCCGGCAGGTCGAAGATCGGCCGCCCCGCCGCGGGCGGCGTGCACGAGGACAGCGCCACGCCGAACGAGCGCGAACGCTCGTTGACCCGCCGCGCGATGCCCGCGACCGCCGCGAGGTCGTCGCCGCGCTCGGCGGCCGCGCCCGCGATCTTCTCGAGCAGCACCGTCGCGCCGACGCCGCGGCGCCCCGCGGTGTAGAGCGAGTCCTGCACGGCGACGTCGTCGTCGACCAGCACCGACTCGACGTTGATCCCCTCGTCCGCGGCATCCTCGGCCGCGAGCTTGAAGTTCATGACGTCGCCCGTGTAGTTCTTGACGATGTGCACGACCCCCGCGCCGCCGTCGACGGCCTTCGTCGCAGCGAGCATCTGGTCGGGCACGGGGGAGGTGAACACCTCACCCGGGCACGCCGCGTCGAGCATGCCGAGCCCGACGAAGCCGCCGTGCAACGGCTCATGCCCTGAGCCGCCGCCGGAGATCAGGGCGACCTTGCCCTGCGCCGGCGTGCCGCTGCGCACGATGATCTGCGCGTCGGCGTCGTAGCGCAGGATGTCGCCGTGCGCGGCCGCGAGCCCGGCAAGGGACTCGCGGACGACGTCGGCCGGATCGTTGAGGAACTTCTTCATCGTGGCTGTTGCGGTGTTCATCGTCGCTCCGTTCAGCGGATCGAGGCGTGCTCGGCGCCTTGGTTGGCGTGGCCGAAGTCTTCGTCGTGGCTTACCGCCTCGCGGATCGGCGTCTCGACGATGCGCGGCTTGGTCATGAAGTCATAGGCGAACGCCGCCAGCGCGGAGCCGACCAGCCCGGGGAGGATGAAGACCGGGATCAGCTGGTTCCAGTGCGTCACTCCGCCTCCGAGCGCCGAGACGAACTCAGGCCCGAACGCGCGTGCGGGGTTCAGGGACGCGCCGGTCACCGGGCCGACGACCATGATGATCGCGACGACCACGCCGCCGATGATCAGGCCGGCGAAGTCGCCGGGCGAGCGTGAGTCGACGATCCCGAGGATCGCGTACATGAGCATGAACGTCCCGATGCCCTCGGCGAAGATCGCCGACGCCCACGTCGTCGTGTCCGGGTTGAACGACGTCTGGCCCATCCCGAGGTCGATCGCGTTGGAGGCGAACAGCGCCCAGATGCCGAGGCCGCCGAGCACCGCGCCCACGACCTGCGCGCCCCAGTACGCCGGCACTTCGCGCCACGGGAACTTCTTCGTCGACGCCAACGCGAACGTTACAGCCGGGTTGATGTGGCAGCCCGACACCTTGCCGATCGCATAGACCATCGCGGCGATGATGAATCCGAAGGCGAACGAGATACCGAGGAGGTCTGCGCCCGTCACCGCCGGGACCGAGTCACCAGCAAGCGCGAGCGTCGCAACCACGGACCCGGGACCGACCAAGACCAGCAGAGCGGTGCCGAGCGTCTCGGCCACCGCGCGTTGGGACAGCGAATGCTCCTGCACCTGAACCTCTCCTCACTCCGAGGTTGATTCGACATTGTCGAATCCTCTTCGGCCGAAGCTACACGCCTCGACGGCATGTGTCAACCCGTACGAGCGGCGGGGCGACGAGCTTACGCGCCGGGCCCGACGGGGCCGGGCCACGAGCGTGCGCCGAGCTCCCGTGAGATGCCGCTGGCCGCCTCGGCGACGGCCGCGACGAGGCCCTTGGCAGGGCTGCGGGGAACGATCCGCTCGGTGTCGCCGACCACGCCGACGGCTCCCACGGCATGGCCGCCGTGATCGAAGATCGGAGCGGCGATGCTCGACTCGCCGAGGATCGCCTCGTCGCGCTCGCGCGCGACGCCGCGTTCGCGGATCGCCTCGAATTGCCCTCGCAGCTCGCGGGCGCTCAGCGTGCGGCTCGTCAGCTTCGGCAGCGACTCGGCGGTGAGGTCATCGACCATCGCGGCCGGGGCGTACGCGAGGATCGCCTTGCCGAGCGCGCTCGCGTGGACGGGCAGCTGCGCGCCGACCTCGAGGATCTGGAGCGTCTCGTCGGGCCGGAAGACGTGGTGGACCACGATCACGCTCGCCCCGTGCATCACGCCGACGCGGACGGCGGCGTCCGCGCGCTGGGCCAGCCGCTCGGCATGGACGAGCGAGCGGGCGCGCAGCTCGTTGAGATCGAGGTACGAGTTGCCGAGCTGCAGGAGGCCGGCACCGAGCTGGTACTTGCCCGAGTCGCGGTCCTGCTCGACGAAGCCGTGGGCCTGGAGGGTCTGCAGAAGACCGTGGACGGTCGGCGCTGCGAGCCCCAACCGCTGGCCGAGCTCACTGACGCCGAGGCGCCGCGGGCCACTCGCCAGGGCCTTGAGGATGCGGGCCGCCCGGTCGATCGACTGGATGCCTCCGCGCCGGGCCGCTCGGTCGTTTGCTTTCGGCATTGTCGAATGCGGTTCGATGGTTTAGGCTACCAGCAACTCAAGCCCGGAGGGCCAATGGTCGGGATCGTCGTCGTATCACACAGCTCGGAGCTCGCCCAGGGCCTGGCCGACCTGGCCGCACAGATGGCCGGCCCGGACGTGCGCATCGAGCACGCCGGCGGCACCGCCAACGGCGAGCTCGGCACCGACGAGGGCCGTGTGCGCGATGCGATCCGCCGGGCCGACCAAGGCGCCGGAGTCGTCGTGCTCGGCGATCTCGGCAGCGCGATCCTGACGATCCGCCACGTGCTCGAGTCACGGGCCAACGGGCACGTGAAGCTGATCGACGCGCCGATCGTCGAGGGCACGGTGGCCGCCGCCGTGATGGCGTCGGCCGGCAGCGCGATCGACGACGTGGTCCTGGCAGCCGAGGAGGCGCGCAGTGCCCGCAAGCTCTGAGGTCGAAGTCGTCGTCACGCTGCCCGCCGGCGTCGACCTGCACGCCCGCCCGGCGGCCCAGTTCGTGCGCACCGCCGTCGGCTTCTCCGCCGACGTGGCCGTCGCCGTGAACGGGCGCGAGGCGAACGCGAAGAGCCTGCTCGCCGTGCTGGCGCTCGGCGCCACCGCCGGCACCCCGCTGCGGCTGACGGCGAGCGGCGAGGACGCCGAGGGCGCCCTCGATGCGCTCGGCCAGTGCGTCGCGGCGTTTACGTGAGCCCGACGAGGTAGGCGGCGCCGACCAGCGCCGCCCACAACGTCACGGCCACGAGCACGCGCGCTGTGAACGCGCGTGTCACAGCAGGTTCCCGAACTGGTCGACGCCGACGATCGCGGTCGTGGTCCCGAGCATCAGGAACGCGAACACGAGGATCGCGATGCGGTAGCCGCTGAGCGCGACCGGACCGCTGAGGAAGCGCCGGTTCGTGATGAGCAGCAGGCCGGTGTAGACGAACATGATCGCGCCGCCCAGCACGGTCGAGATCGTGAGCAGGACCAGCGGCTGGTCGAAGCCGAGCAGCAGGATCGCGCTGCCGACGATCACCATCGTCCAGACCACCGCGAAGTAGATCCCGCTCTCGCTCCAGCCTGCGCGGTCGCGCGTCCAGCCGACGTGGATGACGTCGGCCACAAGCCGTGCGACGTAGTCCACGATGCCGAGCGCCGCCGCGAACAGGCTGACGGCACCGACCGCGAGGAACAGCGTGCCGAACCACTGACCGACCTGGGCGTCGAGGACCTGGGCCTCGAGCGAGATGAAGTCGAAGCCGCTCGAGTCGGGCAGGTCCGGGTTCTTGTAGACCGTGGAGTAGGCGATCAGCGAGAAGACGATGATCGTGATCCCGCCGATCAGGGCGAACGAGACGAACTGCTCGAGGTTCGCGCGCTTCCACCAGACCTTCCAGCGGCCCAGGTTCTGCTCGTCCTGGGGGAAGCTGAGGCGCTCGCTCGTGGGAGCCGCCTCCTCCTCGCCCGTGATGGGGGAGACGATCCGCGGCACGTACTTGCCCATCCCGAAGCCCTTGTCGCGGATCCAGTTGCTCTGCACGAGGTTGTTCGCGCCGCCCGCACCGGCCGCCGCGAGCGCGCCGACGAGGATCGCGATCGGGATCTCGCTCGGGAACGAGCCGAAGCTCGTGACCACGTGCGACGTGTCCTTGTAGGCGGTGGCGGAGATCGCCGCGAACAGCCCGACCACGAGGAGCACCAGGACGGCGCCGATCTTCAGGAACTGGAGCTTCTCGACCGTCTGGTAGACGACCGGGGAAGCTGTCAGCGTCGCGCCGATCGCGAGCAGGCCGGCGATCGCGATCACGTTCGGGTCGCCGCCGCCGAACGCGAACGTCGCGACCGTGGCCGCCGACGTCGCCCAGCCCGGCCAGATCGTGGCGAGGATCGCGCCGGCCGCGAGCACGCCGCCCCAGCCTTTCCACATCCGCATGAAGCCGCCGAGCGCGGTCTCGCCGGTCGCCAGCGTGTAGCGCTCGATCTCCATGTTGATGAAGAACTGCACGAGGATCCCGACGACCGCGGCCCACAGGAACACGAGGCCGGCCTGTGAGGCGATGAACGGGAACAGGATGTACTCGCCGCTCGCGATGCCGACGCCGATCAGGATCACGCTCGGCCCGAGCAGCCGGCGCAGCGGCGGCGGATCCGGGAGCTCCCGCTCCTCCGATGGCGCGCGCGTGAACCGGCCCGTGACCGCTTCGGGTTCAACGACCTGTTGTGTGTGCTGCATCTCTCCTCCTTGCCATTCGCTGTGCTGCCATCCGCACGGGCGAGTTGACGGCCCCGTAGCCGTCGTACGCCCCCCGCCGCTCGAGTACCTCGAAGAACATCCGGCCCTCGAGCGCGCTGTAGAAGTGCAGGAGCTCCCCGCCGTCGCTCCGGTCGTAGAGGACGCCGAGTTCGCGCAGGGCGTCCAGCAGATCCGGATCCAGATCGAACCGAGCCTCGAGATCGTCGTAGTAGTTGCCGGGGATCGCGAGGATCGGCGCGCCGCGCTCCCGCACTGCCCGGGCGGCCGCGACGGCGTCCTCGCACGCGAACGCGACGTGCTGCAGCTCGGCCTGCCCGCGCTGCGTGCCGGCCAGGGCCGGCACGTTGAGGGCGATCCGCACCCGCCCGTCCCGGCTCGCCAGCGCGCGGCTGCGGACGAGCCCGCCCGGTGCCACCAGCTCCGCGCTCGCTCCCGGCGCGAGGTCGAGCACCGAGCGGTAGAACAGCCCCGCCTCGTCGAACGCCTCGAACGGCTGCGCCAGCGTGATGTGATCGATCCCGTGGATCGGCACGCGCGGTGCGCCGTTGGTCGGCTCCTCCGCCAACGTGAGGAAGTCATCGAGCCAGCCGCCCTCGGGCCCGCAGAAGAACACGGAGGTGCCGTCAGGAGCGGCGATCGCCGCCAGATCGGCCTCGCCCGGGTTGCGCCGGCGCTCGAGCACCGGCGCGAGCAGCGCCTCCGCGCGCTCGGCCGAGCGCCCGGGATCGGCGCTCTCGACGGCGACGGCGACCACCTCGGGATCCTCGTCACCGGCGCCGTGGTTGAGCACGATCCGGATGTCGCCGTGCTGCCACAGCTGCACCGGCTTGCTGCGATGCGGGCCGACGTGCGCGAAGCCGAGCGTGCGCAGCAGCGCCTCGGTCTCGGGCGCCGACTCGGCGTCGACACCGAGCTCCACGAACGCGAACCCGTTCAGGCGCGGGCTGGCCGGCAGCCGGTCCTCGAGCACGAGCAGCGAGCGCATCGCGTCGATCGCCGTGCGGTCGGCGTCGGCCTGCCGGAAGACGTCGTTGAAGACCTCGAGCGAGAGCGGGCCGTCGTAGCCCGTCGCCAGCACGCGCGCCACGAAGTCGGCGAGGTCGAAGGCGCCCTGGCCGGGGAAGCAGCGGTAGTGGCGGCTCCACTGCAGGACCTCCATGACCAGGTGCGGCGCGTCGGCGAGCTGGAGGTAGAAGAGCTTCTCGCCCGGGATCTCGGCGATCGCGTCGAGGTCGCTCCCCACCGACAGGATGTGGAAGGAGTCGAGGCAGGTCCCGAGTGCCGGGTGATCGGCGGCGGCGGCGATCCGCCACGCGTGGTCGTACTCGTTGACGTGGCGGCCCCAGGCCAGCGCCTCGTAGGCGATCTTCAGGCCGCGATCGGCGGCGCGACTCGCGAGCGCGCGTAGCTGCTCGGCCGCCAGCGCGTCGTCGTCGATCGCCTCCGGCGACACGTTCGAGCAGACGAGCATCAGCGGCGCCCCGAGTGCCTCCATCACATCGAACTTGGCCTCCGCGCGGCGCAGGTTGCGCTCGAAGGTCGGCTGCGGCACGGCCTCGAAGTCGCGGAACGGCTGGTAGAGATCGACGGTCAGGCCGAGCTCCCCGCAGCGGCTGCGGACGTCGGCGGGCGCGAGCGGCGAGTTGATCAGGTCGGCCTCGAACAGCTCGATCCCGTCGAACCCCGCGCGCGCCGCGGCGGCGAGCTTCTCGTCGAGCGTGCCGCTCAGGCACACGGTGGCGATCGAGCGGCGCATCAGCGCGCCGACACCGGTTGGCCGACGAGCTCGCCGAAGTGCCGGAGCATCCGCTCGCGGTCGGGCTTGACGCCGGTGAACAGCTCGAACGATCCGGCCGCCTGGAACACGGCCATGCCGCCGCCGTCGAGCGTCCGGCAGCCGAGTGCGCGCGCGAGTCGCAACAGCTGCGTCTCGAGCGGCCGGTAGACGACCTCTGCGACCCACAGGCCCGGGTGCAGCAGGTCCTCGTCGAGCGGCAGTCCCGGATGGCCCTCCATGCCGGTCGGGGTCGCGTGGATGAGACCGTCGGCGTGCGCGAGGTCGTCGAGGGTTCCGGGCGCCGCGCGGTCGGAGTCGAGCTGGAGCGCGCAGCTCGCCGCCCGCTCCGTGTCGACGTCGACGACCGTGAGCCGCTGGGCGCCGAGCCGGAGCGCGGCGTAGCCGACCGCGGTCCCGGCGCCGCCGGCGCCGAGCAGGACGACGTGGTCGAGGCCCGCATCCTCCAGGCCGCGCTCGAAGCTCTCCGCGAAGCCCGTCGTGTCGGTGTTGTGGCCTGCGATGTGCCCGTTGGCGAACACGACGGTGTTGACGGCCTGCAGGGCCTCAGCGTCGGCGGAGAGCTCGTCGAGGTGGGGGACGACCTCCTGCTTGCACGGATGCGTGACGTTCAGGCCGCTGAAGCCCGCGCTCCGCGCCTGCTCGAGCAGGTCCCCGATGTCGGTGGATCCGTCCGCGCCGTCGGCGATGTCGATCAGGCGGTAGTCGTAGGCGATGCCCTGTTCGGCGGCCTCGCGTTCGTGAAGGGCAGGGCTCAGCGACGTGCCGATCCCGGCACCGATGAGCCCAACCTCGTATCCATCCGCCTGCACGATCCTCCCGTTCGACAGGTAATGTACGAACTAGAACGTTATGTCCGGCTCGGCGACTTGTCAAACACCTAGACTCAGGTGGAAGATGCCTCCAGAGAAGGTTGCGGACCGCGCCGTCGCCGAACGGCAGCGTGACCCCGAGCGGACACGCAACGAGATCCTCGAGATCGCCACGCGCGAGTTCGCCAAGCACGGCTACGCCGGCGCCCGCGTCGACGACATGGCCGAGCTCATGCGCACGACCAAGCGCATGATCTATTACTACTTCGGCAGCAAGGAGCAGCTGTTCATCGCGGTGCTCGAGCGGGCGTACACGGCGATCCGGCGGGCCGAGCAGGAGGTCGACGTCGACGGTCTCGACCCGGCGTCCGCGCTCCGCCGCCTGGCCGAGCTGACCTTCGACCACCAGGACTCGCACCCGGAGTTCATCCGGCTGGTCAGCATCGAGAACATCCACCGCGCCGAGCACATGGCGAAGTCGCCGGCGATCGCCGAGCTCGGCAGCCCGGCGATCGATCTGCTCGCCCGCATCCTCGAGCGCGGCCGCGCGGACGGGACCTTCCGCAGCGACGTCGACGCCGTCGACGTGCACATGGTGATCAGCGCCTTCTGCGTGTTCCGGATCGCCAACCGGCACACGTTCGGCACGCTGTTCGACCGCGACCTCGCCGACCCTGCGCTGCGCGAGCACTACCGCACGATGCTCGGCGACATGATCGTCGACTACGTGGGAGTCTGAAGCCATGCTCGAGCAGCAAGGCGTCGAGGTGGTGCGGTTCGTGCGGACGCTCTCCGCGGCCTCGACCCTCGACCAGCTCAAGCACGGCTTCCTCGCCGGCTTCGGGCGGCTGCTGGGCGTGCCGATGTACGGCTACGCGCTCGTCGATTCGACCGGCTACCCGACGTGCGTCGCGACGGGGAACGTCAGCCCAACGTTCGTCGCGCGCTACGAGCGCGACGCGAAGGACATCGACCCGGTGCTGGCCCAGGCGTACGACACCGGCCGGCCGACCTACAACCTGGCGATCATGTCGCCGGAGGAGTGGCTGGAGTCGGGCGTCTATCGCCGCGCCTACAGCGTGCACGACATGCGGCACGTGGTCGAGGTCCCAGTGGTGAACGGCGGGGCGATCACCGGCAACGTCCACTTCGGCACGAGCGACCCCGACTGGGACTTCAGCCCGAACGACATCCGGCTCGCCGATGCGCTCGGCGGGATGCTCGGCCTCGCGCTCGAGGCGATCGAGTCCCGCGAGGCGGTCGAGCGCGAGCGCGACCAGGCGCTCGCGGTGCTCGACCTGGCCGGGACGCCGTTCGCCGTCACCGATCCGCTCGCGACCGAGGTGCGGCTCAACGACGCCGCGCGGCAGCTGCTCGCCGACGTCGTCGATGCGGAGGAGCGCCTGCACCGGCTGCTGGCTCGCCCCGCGACGACCAGCGGCTGGTCGCGCCGGATCGACGTCGAGCTGGTGACCGGAGAGACCGGCACGATCCACGGCCACCTCAGGCCGGTGGACGACGTGGACGGGGCGTTGGTCGCGGTGCTCGAGCTCGAGCGTGAGCGACCGGGGATCGCGCTCGGCGCGCTCGCGGCGCTGACGCCGCGCGAGCAGGAAGTGGCCGTGCTCGTGGTCGAGGGCCTCGCCGATCGCGAGATCGCCGAACGGCTGTGCCTCAGCCACCACACGGTGAGCCAGTACGTGAAGCGCATCTACCGCAAGCTCGACGTCGACTCGCGCGTCGCGCTCACGCGCCTGCTGCTCGGCGGGCAAAACGCCGTTCGGCGTAGCTAGCTGGCGTAGGATCGGCCGACTCGACGACCGAGGAGGTCACCATGAGGCGTATCGTTGGATTCGCCGGTGTTGGGATGCTGCTCGTGACCGCGATGGTGGTTGCGGCCGCCGGAGCGGCGTCCGGCAGCGGCGGGCACGGCCACGGGAAGGGCAAGACGATCCGCGTCGTCGAGCGGGCGACCACCGACACGAGCGTCGATCTCGGCGCCACTGGCGACTCGATCGGCGACCTCCTGGCGTTCGGCAACGAGCTCTTCGACCGACGCAACCAGACCAAGGTCGGGACGAATCAGGGCTCCTGCGTCCGGACCGTGCCGGGAAAGTCGTACGAGTGCACGTGGACGAACAGCCTCGCCAAGGGGCAGATCACCGTTCAGGGCCCGTTCCTCGACTCGGGCGACAGCGTGTTGGCGATCACCGGCGGAACCGGCGCCTACCGCAACGCTCGCGGGACGATGGACCTCCACGCCCGCAGCGCGACGGAGTTCGACTTCACCTTCCACCTGAGCAAGTGACGAGCGATCAGTCCCCGGCCACCGGAGCGCCGTTGACCGTCAGCGTCACCTCGATGTTGCCGCGCGTCGCGTTGGAGTAGGGGCAGACCTGGTGTGCGGCGCGGACCAGTTCGGCGGCGAGATCTCCGTCGTCGATCGACGGCAGCGTGACGTCGAGTCGGACGGCGAGCACGAAGGTGCGCTCCGCGGTCGGCAGGAGCATCACCTGGGAGTCGATCTCGACGTCATCGGCGTCGACTTTCTGGCGCCTGCCGACAGTGCTGATAGCGCTTTCGAAGCACGCCGCGTAGCCGACGGCGAAGAGCTGCTCGGGGTTCGTGCCGCCTCCCTCGCCGCCCATCTCTGCCGGGGCGCGCAGGTCGACCTCGAGGACGCCGTCGGAGGTGCGACCGTGCCCGTGCGCCCGGCCGCCAGTCACGTGTGCCTCGGCGGTGTAGATCACTTTGCGCTTCGTTGTCATGTCGCTCATGTCCCCATGGTCGTTGCCGCCCGGGCCGGCAAGGTCTCCCGGCGGTGCCCGCCGCGCATCAGCGACGCCGCTGCGGCGACCAGGCACGCGACGATCGCGAACACGAAGGCAGCGTGCAGCCCGTCGCGAAACGGCCCTGAGATCAGCGCCGGGAAGAACGTGTTGCCGGTCAAGACGGCGTGGTCGTGCGCCGAGAGCCCAGCCAGCGCGTGCGGGCCGAGCAGGTGGCCGATCGGGTTGTAGCCGAGGAACGCGGCGAACAGGATCGACACGGGCGGCAGCGTCGCGGCCTGGTGGGCGGTTGCGGCCGGGACGCCGTGGGCCTCGAGCCCCGCGCTCATCGTGTCGGGCAGCGTGGAGCCGAGCCCGACGATCAACAGGGTGAAGAAGACGCCGACCGACAGCACCTGCGCGGAGTTCTGGAACGTCTGGTTCATCGCGCCGCCCGCGCCACGATCCGCGCCCGGCAGGCTGTTCATCACCGCTGCGCGGTTGGGCGCCGCGAACAGGCCCATCGACACGCCGATCAGCAGCAGGATGAGCCCGAACGCGGTGTAGGAGAAGTCCGTCGGGAGCATCAGCAGGAGCGCGAACCCGACCGCGGTCAGCAGCATCCCCGCGGTGGCGAACGGCCGTGCGCCGAAGCGGTCGGAGAGGTAGCCGGAGGCAGGGCCGGCGGCGAGCAGGCCGACCGTCAGGGGGAGCATGTAGATGCCCGCCCACAGCGGCGTGTCGGTGAAGTTGTAGCCGTGCTGGGGCAGCCAGATCCCCTGCAGCCAGATGATCAGCATGAACATCAGGCCGCCGCGCGCGATCGACGACAGGAACGTCGACAGCGTCCCGAAGCTGAAGGCGCGGATCCGGAACAGCGACAGCCGGAACATCGGATCCGCTGAACGCAGCTCGATCACCACGAACGCGATCAAGCATGCGAGCGCGGCGGCGAGCAGGCCGAGCACGCGCGGGCTTGCCCAGCCCACCGCGTGCCCGCCGGCCGGGCGGATGCCGTACGTGACGGAGGTCATGATCAGGATCAGGCCGATCGCGAACGTGAGGTTGCCCGGCCAGTCGATCGGCGCCCGCCGCGGCGTGCCCAGCTCGCGTAGCGCGACGTACGCCCAGACGGTCCCGAAGATGCCGACCGGCACCGAGATCAGGAACACGAGGCGCCAGTCGATCGGGGCCAGCACGCCGCCGAGCACGAGCCCGATGAACGTGCCGCTGACACCGACGATGTTGTTGATGCCGAGCGCCATTCCGCGCTGGTGCACCGGGAACGCGTCGGTGATGATCGCCGCCGCGTTGGCGAGCAGGCACGCTCCTCCGATGCCCTGCACGATCCGGAAGCCGATCAGGTACGCGGCGCCGGCGCGGCCGTCCATCCAGTCGATCGCCAGCAGCAACGACGCGACCGTGTAGATGACGAAGCCGAAATTGAAGATCCGCACGCGCCCGACCATGTCGCCCAGCCGCCCGAGGCTCACGATCAGGACGCTCGTCACCACGAGGTAGCCGAGGATCATCCAGAGCAGGTAGAACGAGTTCGCGGGAACCAGCGGATCGAGGTGGATGCCGCGGAAGATGTCGGGCATCGCGATGATCGTGATCGAGCCGTCCAGCGTCGCCAGCAGGACGGCGAGCGTGGCGTTGGACAACGCGATCCACTTGTATCGATCCGGTGCCGGCACTCCATCTAGAATACACAGGCTGCCTGTACAGTTTGCCTGTCGATAAGGGATAGGATGGGTCGATGCCCACTGAGGAGCTGACGAGTGCCCTGCTCGCCCATGAGCTGCGTGAGACGGTCGGGCGGCTGGTCCGCCGGCTGCGCGACGAGCCGGGGCCGTCGGTGGGGCGGATGACCGTGCTGTCCCGCCTCGACCGCAGTGGCCCGGCGAGCATCAGCGACCTGGCGGCGGCCGAGCGCATGCGCCCGCAGTCGATGGCGCAGACCGTCAGCGATCTCGAGCGGGCGGGGCTCGTCTCACGTCGCCCTGACCCGGACGACGGCCGGCGCGCGTTCGTCGAGCTCACGTCCGCGGGCCTCGACCTCCTGCGGACCACACGCGCTCGCCGCGAGACTTGGCTGACGGAGGCGCTCGAGCGCGAGCTTGGCCCGCGCGAGCGCGAGCTGCTGCGGGAGGCGGTCGCCCTGTTGGACCGGATCGCCGACGCCTGAACCGGTTAGGCTCGGCGGCATTGGAGCTGCTTGAGCGTGACGATGAGCGAGCCGCCCTAGAGGCGGCGGTCGAGGAGTCGCGGACCGAGGGGCGGGTCGTGGTCATCGCGGGCGAGGCCGGCATCGGCAAGACGGCGCTTGTCGCCTCCGTCGTCGCGCGGCCCGACGCGCCGCGCGTGCTCTGGGGCGCGTGCGATCCGCTCGTCACGCCGCGCCCGATGGGGCCGCTGCTGGACGTCGCGCGGCACGTCGGCGGTCCGATTGCCGCAGCGATCGAGGAACGTGGTTCGCGCGAGGACGTCCTGGCGGCGACGCTCGACGAGCTGGCCGCGGGCGCGTCCTCGGTGCTGGTGGTCGAGGACCTGCACTGGGCGGACGACGCGACGCTCGACCTCGTGGCCCTGCTTGGGCGGCGGCTGGCGCGCTCGCGCGGCTGCCTGATCGTGACCTGCCGCACCGACGCGCTGGGAGAGCTGCCCGAGGTCCGGCGCGTACTTGGGGTACTGCGCCGCGAGTGCGCGCGGCGGATCGAGCCGGCGCCGCTGTCGGAGAAGGCGGTCGCGGTGCTGGCGCAGCGGGCCGGCCGGGAGGCCGCGGATCTGCACCGCGTATCGGGCGGCAACCCGTTCTTCGTCACCGAAGCGCTGTCGGCGCCCACCGGCGCCGCGGTGCCGGCGAGCGTGCGCGAGGCGGTCGCTCTGCGGGTCGCCGCGCTCGGTTCCGACGCGCGCGCCGTCATCGAGCTGGCCGCCGTCGTCCCCGGCGCGACCGAGCTGTGGCTGCTGGCGGAGACCGCGGGCTCGGCGGCCGCGGCGATCGACGCCTGCATCGACGCGGGCCTGCTCGTCCTGAAGGACGGCGCGCTCACGTTCCGCCACGATCTCGCGCGGCGGGCGGTCGAAGACGAGATCCCGCCGATCCGGCAGCACGAGCTGGATCGGATGGTGCTCCACGCGCTCGAGGAGGCGGGGAGCGCGGACCCGGCGCGGCTGGCGCACCACGCGCGCCGCGCCGGCGACAGCCACGCCGTGGCCCGGCTCGCGCCGACAGCCGCGCGGGCGGCCGCCGCCGCGGGCGGGCACCGGCAGGCGCTCGAGCACTGGGAGGCCGCAGTCGCCGCGAACGATACGGAGGAGGCGCTCGAGGGCGTGTCTGTCGAGGCGTACCTGTGCGGCCGGCCGGAGCGTGCGCTGGAGGCGCGCCGCGCGCTGCTCGCGATCCACGAGGCCGCGGGCGACAGCCTGCGCGTCGGCGACGACCTGCGCTGGCTCTCGCGCATCCTCTGGTGGTCGGGGAAGGGCGCCGAGGCGGCGGCAGCCGGCGACCGGGCGATCGCGGTGCTCGAGACCCTGCCCGAGGGCCGTGAGCTGGCGATGGCGCTGAGTGGGCGATCGCAGCTCGCGATGTCGAGCGAGGGCAACGACGAGGCGATCACGCTCGGGACCCGCGCGATCCGGCTCGCGCGCAGGATCGACGACCGCGAGACGGTCGCGCATGCACTGACGAATGTGGGAACGACGCTGCTCGGCGGCCCGGAGCACGAGCGCGGACGTGCGCTGCTCGAGGAGGCGTTCACGCTCGCCGTCGACGCCGGCCATGACGATCACGCGGCGCGGGCGCTCGTCAACCTCGCGACGACCACGCTGGTGCGCCGCCGCGATGACCCGCGAGTCGTCGCCGACCTCAATCGCGCGCTCGCCTTCGCCCGCGAGCGGAATCTCGACGGGTACGTGCAGTACGCCCTCGGCGCGCGGGCGAACCTCCGTCTCGCGATCGGCGCGTGGCCGGCGGCCGAGGCCGACGCCCGCGCCTCGCTCGACCTCGGCGAGCAGCCCGGTGTGAGCCTCTGCCCGGCGCTGATCGCGCTCGGGCGCCTCCAGGTGCGGCGTGGCGACCGGGAGGCGGGGGATACGCTCGACGAGGCCTGGCGCCGGGCGGTTCACACCCAGGAGCTGCAGCGGCTGGCGCCGGTCGCGGCGGCGCGCGCGGAGAACGCGTGGCTCGACGGCGACGTCGCCGGTACCGCCGCCGCTGCACGAGCGGCGTATCCGCTCGTGGCCAAGCGCGGCAGCGTGTGGGCGCGCGGCGAGCTCGCCTTCTGGCTGTGGCGCGCGGGGGCACTCGACGGTCCCCCGGCCAACGCGGCGGAGCCGTACGCGCGCTCGATCGCCGGCGACTGGAGCGGCGCACAGGCGGCGTGGTCGGCGCTCCACTGCCCCTACGACGCCGCCGACGCGCTGTGCGACGCCCCCGACGCCGCGGCGCGACTCGACGCGCTCGCGGTGTTCGACGAGTACGGCGCCGCGCGCGCCGCCCTGCACCTGCGCCGGCGCCTGCGCGCCGAAGGCGTGCGGCGGATCCCGCGCGGGCCGCGGCCGGCGTCGCGCGCCGGGCCGGCCGGCCTCACGCCGCGCCAGACCGAGGTGCTCGGCCTCGTGGCCGCGGGCGCCACCAACGCAGAGATCGCGCGCCGGCTCGTGATCACGCCGAAGACCGTCGACCATCACGTGTCCGCCGTGCTGGCCAAGCTCGGCGTGGGCTCGCGGCGCGACGCAGCCGCCGCAGCGGGGCGTCTAGGCGTCGAACCGATCGGGGACCCGCCGAGCCCAAGATAGGGAGCACCTCCCGATGCGCCGTGGCAGGCGCGACCGTACCGTCGTTTCACCCCAACCCAGGAGAAAACGATGGCTACCGAAACCGCCCGCACGACCGTTGTCAACCTGACCGCTGGACACGAGGACGCCGACCGCGTCACGGTCGCGTTCCTGATCGCCGGCGCCGCGCTCGCCAAGGGCCGGCGGGTCGCGATGTTCCTCACCAAGGAGGCCGTCCGGCTCGCGCTGCCCGGCTACGCCGACGCGGTCGAGTCAGCCGGCGCGCCGCCGGTGGAGCGGCTGTTCGAGCAGTACGCCGAGGCCGGCGGCGAGCTGTTCGCCTGCCCGATCTGCTTCAACGCGCGGCGGCTTGACGAGTCGGAGCTCGTGCCGAACGCCCGGCTCGCGGGCGCGACGCCGCTGTTCGAGTGGATGGGCGACGACGCGATGGTCTTCAGCTACTGAGGGCCTCACGAGTACCAGCGCATGCGCGGCATCGGGGCGGGACGGCGGCGGCGGGGAGTGATGAGGTTCTTGAACATAGATCGCATCCTACGACATATCGTCCTAGGACGCAACTTTCTGCGACGCGATCTTGCAGTACAGTCCGTTTCATGACCGAGCGCGACGGCGTCGATCTGATCCTCGAGCAGTGGCGCCGCGAGCGCCCGGACCTCGATTCCTCTCCGATCGGCGTCGTCGGCCGCGTCTCGCGGCTCGCGCGCGAGCTCGAGCAGCGGCTCGAGCCCGTGTACCGCGAGCACGGCCTCGAGCCCGGCTGGCACGACGTGCTGGCGACGCTGCGCCGCTCCGGGCCGCCCTACCGCCTGCGTCCGTCCGAGTTCACGGGTGCGCTGATGCTCACCTCGAGCGGCACTACCAAGCGCCTGGACCGGCTCGAGCAGGCGGGCCTTATCGCGCGCGCCCCGGACCCGGACGACCGGCGCGGAACCCTGATCACCCTGACCGCCGCCGGCCGCGCGCTGATCGACAGCGTGACCGAGGCGCACCTGGCCAACGAGCGCCGGCTGCTGAGTGCCCTCACCGAGGCGGAGCAGAGCCGGCTCGCCGACCTCCTGCGCAAGCTCCGGCTCGGGCTGCCTGAGCTGTGACGGCCGCTAGCCCGCGAGCGTGCGCACCGTCAGCTCGTGCAGCGCCCGCACGGACAGCTCGAGGTCCTCGACCGGCGTGTCCTCCTCCTTCGTGTGGCTGACGCCGCCGAGGCTCTTGACGAACAACATGACGGTGGGGAGGACGCGCGCCATCTCGGCCGCGTCGTGCAGCGGGCCGCTCGGGAGCCGGTGGCTGGTGCCGGCGATCTCGCCGACGACGTCGTCCGCCAGCTCGATCAGCCGTGAGTCGAACGGGATCGGCTCGATCTGCCAGATCCGCTCCCACTCGAGCTCGCAGCCCTCCTCGGCGGCGATCCGCTCGGATGCCTCCTTCGCGGCGGTGAGCATCTCGGCCAGCACGCCCGCGTCCAGCGCGCGCTGGTCGAGCGACAGCTCGCAGGTGCCATTGAACGCCGTCACGATCCCGGGCGAGACCTTCACCGTGCCGGTCGTCGCGCGCACGTCGTCGCGTGCCGCGGCGTCGTCGCGGAACGCGAGCGCGGACCGCGCGGCGGCGAGGAACGCGTCGCGCCGCAGGTTCATCGGGGTCGCGCCCGCGTGCGCGTGCGCGCCCGTGAAGGTGACCCGGTGGCGTTCGACGCCGAACGTGCCGAGCACGACGCCAAGCGGGATGTCCATCTGCTCCAGCACCGGGCCCTGCTCGATGTGCAGCTCGAGATAGGCGACCGCGCCCTCGAGCCGTGAGCGGGCGTCGAGCGCGTGGTCGAGGTCGACGCCGTGCGCCGCCAGTGCGTCGGGCAGCGCGGTGCCGTCGCGATCGGTGAGGCCGCGGACCGAGTCCGGCTCCAGGCTCCCCGCCGCTGCGCTCGAGCCGAGCAGGCTGCGGCCGAAGCGCGCGCCCTCCTCGTCGGCCCAGTCCACGAGCTTGAGCGTGCGCCGACGCGGCTCGGGCGCGAGCGCGCGCAGCACCTCGAGGCCGCCGACGACGTTCAGCGCCCCGTCGAGCCAGCCGCCGTTCGGGACCGAGTCCAGGTGGCCGCCGACGATCACGAACTCGTCGGAGTCGCCGGGCGCCGTTGCCCACGTGTTGCCGGCCTCGTCGGTCTCGACGGTCACCCCGTCGATGCCGTCGAGCTCCGAGCGCAGCCACTCGCGCGCGGCGATCCAGGTGTCGGTCCACGCGACGCGCTGCGCGCCGTCCTCGTTCCCGGTCCGGCGGCGGAGCTCCTGCAGGCCCGCGACCGCGCGGGCGGCGTCGACGGTCGCCATCAGCGAACGGCCGGGCCGGGAGCGGGCTGCGAGAACGACCGGTGGATGAACTTGCCCGACCCCGCCCCGGCGAGCACCTCGCCGTCGCGGTAGGCGAGGTTCCCGCGCACGTAGACCGACGCGGGCGCGCCGGTGAACGTCATGCCCTCGTACGGCGTGTAGTCGACGTTGCCGTGCCGGTTGGACTGCGTCGCGGTGATCGTCAGGTCCGGGTCCCAGACGACGATGTCGGCGTCGGCGCCCGGTGCCAGCACGCCCTTCTTGCCGGCCATCCCGTGCACCTTGGCCTGGTTGGTGGAGAGCACGGCGACCATCAGGTTCTCGCTCACGCGCCCCTCGCGGACGCCGTGCGTCCACAGCACCTGCGCGCGCTCCTCGACGCCCGGGGCGCCGTTCGGGATCGCCGTGAAGTCGTTCAGACCCAGCTCCTTCTGGCCCTTGTAGTTGAACGAGCAGTGGTCGGAGCCGAAGATGTGCAGATCCTGCGTCTGCAACCCGTGCCACAGCGCCGGTTGGTTGCTCTTGACGCGCAGCGGCGGGGAGAGCACGTACTTGGCGCCCTCAAAGCCCTCCTGCGCGAGCTCGTCGTAGGAGAAGACGAGGTACTGCGGGCAGGTCTCGGCGTACACCGGGCGCCCGCGCGCGTGCGCGCGCCGCACCTCCTCCAGCGCCTTCGCGCACGAGACGTGCACGACCAGCAGCGGCGCGTCGGCGACCTCGGCGAGGCGGATCGCGCGGTTCGTCGCCTCCGCCTCGACCTCCTCCGGGCGGGTGAGCGCGTGGAACCGCGGCTCCGTGTTCCCGGCCGCCAGCGCCTGCGCCTGCAGGCTGGCGATGACGTCGCCGTTCTCGGCGTGCACAAGCACCAGCACCCCGGCCTCGCGCGCGATCTGCATCGCCTCGAACAGGTGCTGGTCCTCCGTGTACAGCGGCGTCCCCTTGTACGCCATGAAGATCTTGATCGTCGACACGCCGAGCGCGGGCAGCGACGGGATCTCCTTCTTGACGTCCTCGGTCAGGTTGGTGATCGCGACGTGGAAGCCGAAGTCGATGTGCGCCTTGTCGTCCGCCTTGCCGTGCCATGTCTCGACCGCGTTGGCGAGCGTGCTCTCCGGGTCCTGGAGCGAGAAGTCGACGATCGTCGTGGTCCCGCCGGCCAGCGCCGCCGCCGTCCCGGTGTCCCAGTCGTCGGCGGTGACCGTCCCGCCGAACGGCATGTCCATGTGCGTGTGGCCGTCGATGAAGCCCGGCATCACGCGCGCGCCGGAGACGTCGACGACGTTCGCGCCGTCGCGCGGGACGTCGACGCCGATCGCCTCGATCGTCTCCCCGATCACGGCGACGTCGGCCCGGAACGAGCCCTCCGCGGTCACCACCGTGCCGCCCGCGAGCACCAGATCGCTCATCGACGTGCTCCTTCCTTAATCGCAGGGATGATCGACTCGCCGTAGGCCTCGAGCGTCTCGTCCTGGGCGTCGTGCATGAGGTACACGCTGAACTGGGTGGCGCCCAGCGACTCCAGCTCGCGCAGCTTCGCCACGTGGTCGTCAACCGTGCCGAGCACGCAGAAGCGGTCGACGATCTCGTCCGGCACGAACTCCGTGTCGGGGTTGCCGGCGCGGCCGTGGTGGGCGTAGTCGTAGCCCTCGCGGGCCTTGATGTAGTCCGTCAGGGCCTGCGGGATCTCGCCGTCGGAGCCGTAGCGGCGCACGAGGTCGGCGACGTGGTTGCCGACCATGCCGCCGAACCACCGGCACTGCTCGCGCGCGTGCGCGATGTCTTCGCCGACATACGCCGGCGCCGCCACGCAGATCGCCAGCTCAGCCGGGTCGCGCCCGGCGGCCTCGGCCGCCTCGCGGACCTTGCCGACGGTCCAGCGCAGGATCGCCGGGTCGGCGAGCTGGAGGATGAAGCCGTCGGCCACCTGGCCGACGAGCGCGAGCGCCTTCGGCCCGTAGCCGGCCATCCAGACGTCGAGCTTGCCGTCGCGCACCCACGGGATCCGGACCTCGCCGGCCGGGGTCTCGATCGAGCGGCCCTCCGCGAGCTCCTTGATGATGTGGATGGCCTCCTCGGTCTGGGCCAGCGTCGTGGGCTTCTTCCCGAGCACGCGCTGGGCGGAGTCGCCGCGCCCGATGCCGCAGATCGTGCGGTTGCCGTACATGTCGTTGAGCGTCGCGAACAGCGACGCCGTGACGGTCGGGTCGCGGGTCACCGGGTTCGTCACCATCGGCCCGACGACGATCCGCTGCGTGGCGGCGAGCATCTGCGAGTAGATGACGAACGGCTCCTGCCACAGGATGTGCGAGTCGAACGTCCAGGCGTGGCTGAACCCGAGGTCCTCCGCCCGCCGGGTCAGCTCGACGACGCGACTCGCGGGCGGGTCGGTTTGGAACGTGACGGCGACATCCATGGGCTCGGGACTCCTCCGGTCGTGATCTCGGCCAACTCTTTCAGGAATGGTGTGGCTAACCCGCGGTGCATACCCCCTAGGGGTGTGGTACCTTGCGGCTCATGCGATACCCCCTCCCCGTATCTAAGAACACGTGGCACTTCGTTCGCCACTACGTCGAGATGGTCATCGCCATGTTTGTCGGCATGGCCGTCCTCTGGATCCCCGCCGGCTGGGTCGTCGGCCCGCTGGACGATGCCCCGGCGATGATGCTGCTGGGCATGGCGGTCACGATGACCGTGCCGATGGTCGGCTGGATGCGTTACCGCGGCCATGGCTGGCGCGTGTGCAACGAGATGTCGGCGACGATGTTCGTGCCGACGTTCGCCGCCATCGCGCTGCTGTGGGGCGGGCTCGTCGAGGACATCGGCGTGCTGATGGCGATCGAGCACACCGCGATGTTCACGGGCATGTTCGTCGCGATGGTGCTCCGCCGTGCCGAGTACACGCACGGCCACGGCCACGTCCACGTCGAGCAGCCGGTGACGGCATGAGCGCCGGCGCCAAGCTCGCCGCGTTCGCGGGCGTCCTCGCCGTGCTGTTCGGCGGCGGCGCGCTCGCCGGCGCGGCGATCGGCCCGGACCCCACCACCCGATCTGAACCTCAGGAGCACTCCGAGATGGCTTCCACCCACAACACCGAGCACGCCGCGGCCGATCCGGTCCGCGGGCTGGCGGTCGCCGCCAACGGCCTGCGGGTCGTGGTCGCGCACCCCGAGCTGCGGCGCGACCGGGCCGAGCGGCTCGCGTTCCGGATCGTCGACGCACACGGCGACACGGTTCGCGACTTCGATGTGGGGCATACGAAGCGCATGCACCTGATCGTCGCCCGGCGCGATCTGACCGGCTTCCAGCACCTGCACCCCGAGCAGGGACCCGACGGAACCTGGACGACGACGGTGCGCCTCGAGCAGGCCGGGTCGTACCGGATGTTCGCCGACTTCTCCTACCACGACGAGGCGCACACGCTGGCCGCCGACCTGCGCGTCGACGGCGACGCCGACCTGCGCCCGCTGCCCGCTGCCACACGCACGGCGGTGAGCGACGGCGGCTACGACGTGCGCCTCGACAGCGGCCGGGTCCGCCCCGGCTCGGAGGCCGAGCTGCGCTTCACGATCACCAAGGACGGCGTCCCGGTCCACACCGAGCCCTACCTCGGCGCGGGCGGCCACCTCGTCGCGCTGCGCGACGGTGACATGGCGTTCCTGCACGTGCATCCGATGGACGACTCGGTGCGCTTCGCGGCGACGTTCCCGACGGAGGGCCGCTACCGGCTGTTCCTCCAGTTCCAGCACGAGGGCCGCGTCCACACCGT
Source organism: uncultured Solirubrobacteraceae bacterium (assembly GCA_963792385.1). GTDB lineage: Bacteria > Actinomycetota > Thermoleophilia > Solirubrobacterales > Solirubrobacteraceae > DASSUW01. Next base: position 1,257,719 of record CAWBVZ010000012.1, read on the forward strand.
CGCCTTCACCCAGGAGGTGAGGTGACGGTGGCCGCTCCGGCGAACCAGCACGTGCAGCTGCCGATCACCGGCATGACGTGCGCGTCGTGCGCGAACCGGATCGAGCGCAACCTCAACAAGCTCGACGGCGTCACCGCCACCGTGAACTACGCGACGGAGAAGGCCACCGTCGACTTCGACGCCTCGAGCGTGGCGCCGGAGCAGCTCGTGGCGGCCGTCGAAGCGGCCGGCTACCAGGCCGTGCTGCCGTCCGCCGAGCCGGCGGACGCCGGCGACGAGCCGGACGAGACGGCGCCGCTGCGCCAGCGCCTGCTGGTCTCGCTGGCGCTGATGCTGCCGGTGCTGGCGATGGCGATGATCCCGCCGCTGCAGTTCGAGTCCTGGCAGTGGCTGTCGCTGACGCTGGCCGCCCCGGTCGTCGTGTGGGGCGCGCTGCCGTTCCACCGCGCGGCGTGGGCGAATCTCAAGCACGCCACCGCCACGATGGACACGCTGATCTCGCTCGGCGTGCTGTCGGCGTTCGCGTGGTCGCTGTACGCGCTGTTCATCGGCGACGCCGGGATGCCGGGGATGAAGATGGGCTTCGACCTGATCCCCGACCGCGGCGCGGGCAGCGACGAGATCTATCTCGAGGTCGCGAGCGCGGTCACCGTGTTCATCCTCGCCGGCCGCTACTTCGAGGCGCGCGCCAAGCGCCGCGCCGGCGCCGCGCTCACCGCGCTGCTGGAGCTCGGCGCCAAGGACGTCGCGATCCTCGGCGCCGACGGCTCCGAGCGTCGCGTCCCGGTCGAGCAGCTCGCCGTCGGCGACCGCTTCGTGGTCCGCCCGGGCGAGAAGGTCGCGACCGACGGCGTCGTCGAGTCGGGCACCAGCGCGGTCGATCAGTCGCTCCTCACCGGCGAGTCGGTGCCGGTCGAGAAGCAGCCGGGCGACGACGTCGCGGGCGCGTCGGTCAACGCCGGCGGCCGCCTCGTGATCCGCGCCACCAAGGTCGGGGCGGACACGGCGCTGGCCCAGATCGGGCGGCTGGTGACAGACGCGCAGTCCGGCAAGGCGTCGGCGCAGCGGCTCGCCGACCGCGTGTCGGGCGTGTTCGTCCCGGTCGTGATCGGCCTCGCGGTGGCCACGCTCGGATTCTGGATCGGCGCGGGGGAGGACCTCACGTTCGCCTTCACCGCCGCCGTGGCGGTGCTGATCATCGCGTGCCCGTGCGCGCTTGGCCTGGCGACGCCGACGGCGCTGCTGGTCGGCACCGGCCGCGGAGCCCAGCTCGGGCTGTTGATCAAGGGCCCGGAGATCCTCGAGTCCACCCGCACGGTCGACACGATCGTGCTCGACAAGACCGGCACCGTCACCACGGGGCGCATGAGCCTGGTGGACGTCGTCGTGGCCGACGGTGAGGAGCGCGGCGAGGTCCTGCGGATCGCCGGCGCGCTCGAGGATGCGTCCGAGCACCCGATCGCCCAGGCGATCGCGAATGCCGCTCGTGACGAGATCGGCAGCTTGCCGGCCATCGACGGCTTCGCCAACCACGAGGGCCTCGGCGTCGAGGGCGTGGTCGACGGGCACGGCGTGGTGATCGGGCGCCCGGCGTGGCTGGCCGACTGGGCGATGCACCTGCCCGAAGCGCTCGAGGCCGCCATGGCCGAAGCCGGCCGCCACGGCCGGACCGCGATCGCGGTCGGCTGGGACGGCCGCGCGCGTGCCGTGCTGGTCGTGTCGGACACCGTCAAGCCCAGCTCGGCCGAGGCCGTCGCCTCGCTGAAGGCGCTCGGGCTGCGGCCCGTGCTGCTGACCGGCGACAACGACGCGACCGCTCGCGCCGTTGCAGCCGAGGTCGGGATCGACGAGGTGATCGCCGAGGTGCTGCCGGCCGAGAAGGCCGACGTGATCCGGCGCCTGCAAGCCGAAGGCCGCGTCGTGGCGATGGTCGGCGACGGCGTCAACGACGCTCCCGCGCTCGCCCAGGCCGACCTCGGCCTGGCGATCGGCACCGGCACCGACGTCGCGATCGAGGCGTCGGATCTCACGCTGGTCTCCGGCGACCTGCGCGCGGCGCCGGACGCGATCCGGCTGTCGCGAGCGACGCTGCGGATCATCAAGCAGAACCTCGTGTGGGCGTTCGGCTACAACGTCGCCGCGCTGCCGCTGGCCGCCGCCGGCCTGCTGAACCCGCTCGTCGCCGGCCTGGCGATGGCGCTGTCGAGCATCTCGGTCGTCGCCAACGCGCTGCGGCTGCGGCGGTTCCGCTCCGGCTAATACGCAGCGGAACGCGAAAGGTTGGTGGCTGGACGGATCAACAGTCTCGCCGCAGGATCGCGGGCGGTTCACGATCCGGGGCCGATCTCCTGGGAGACCCCGCTCTCACCAGGAGGATCTCATCCGCGTTTCCACCACCATCTCTGCGCTGGCCGTCGCCGGCGCGCTCGCGTGCTCGGCCGCCCCGGCCGTGGCCGCACCCCCGGCTGACGACGCGACCACCGTCAGCATCTGCAACGAGGCCGAGAACTCCCACCGTGGCGGCTACACCGTCTCCGGCGGGATCGTCGACCCGAACCCGCCGGCATTCCTGCGCGGCTCGCAGATGCGCGTCGGCAACGGAAACGGCGCGGGCCTGCTCAACGCCGCGCAGCACTCACCGGCGCTGCGCGAGTGCGGGCCGACCGACGACGGCGGTGGCGACGACGACGGCGGTGGCGGCGGCGACAGCGAGAGCTGATGCTGTGGCTCGGCAGCCGGCACGGGGCGCGTGCCGGCTGCCGCGCAACTACGAGTGCTTAGAGACGCACTTGCCGAACGCGTTGCGGTTGTTCTTGTTTGTGCCGTACTTCTCGGCGAACGCGGCCCGGTCGTCCTTGCGCTCCGTCTTGCACGCCTTGGCGGCGCTCACGTCGGCGTCGACCTCTTCATCGACGGTCGCCGCGGTCTTGGCCTTGGCCTTCTGGGAGACGCACTTGCCGTGGGCGTTCGCGCCGTTGCCGGTGCCGTACTTCGCCTTGAACGCGGCCTCGTCGGCCTGCTTCTCGGCCTTGCACTCCTGCGAGGCGTTCTGCTTGGCCTTCGCAGCGGCCTTGTCCGTCGCGCTTGCGCGCTTGGAGACGCACTTGCCGAACGCGTTGCGCCGGTTCTTGTTCGTGCCGTAGGTCTGACGGAAAGTCTCGACGCCCATCGCCGATCGCTCGGTGCGGCACTGCTCCTGGGCCGAGGGGGTGCTGGTCGCAGGCTCCGGCGGCGTGTCGTCCGCGAGGGCCGGGGCGCTGAGGGCGAGTGCGCCCAGCAGCGTGAACGTGAGAAGGGTTTTCATGCCCACTAAGACGCGGCGCCGCGCCGAAGGTTGGGAACTCAGGGCTTGGAAGGACGGCTTTGGGCGGGCTTGCCGCCCGCCGCAGGCGACTTGGTCTGCCCGGGCGCGGTGGCCTTGCCCGGGGGTGCCGTGACCGGTGCCGTTGGCTTCTTCGCCTTGACCTTGCCCGGCGGTGCCGCCTTGACGACCTTCGGCGGCCGCGACTTCGCGGGTGCCGGCCGCGTCGCGTGGCGCTGCGCCGCCCGCAGGCGGCCACGGTTGACCTTCTCCGCCTTCTGGTGAGCGCGGCTCTTCGCCTTGCGCGCCTTCAGTCGGCCCGGGGCCGTCGCGGAGCGCCCGTGCGCCGCCTTGCGCTTCGCAGCCTTCGCCGAGCCGTTCCGCCGGTGGGTGGCCGCAGGCGACGCCGTGCTCGGTGCGGCGGCGGCGGCCGGAGCGGCAGCGGCGGTCACCGGACGCGGCGGTGCGGTCGCCGCCGGCCGCGTCTGCGGGCGCGGCGAGTCGAGCTCATGGACCGCGACTACGCCGCCGCCGCCCGCGCCGATCGCCAGAGTCACCACCGCCAACGTCTTCACCGCGAGTCCCGACGCGCCCGCGCCGGCAACGGCGGCACCTGAGGCAGCCGCGCCCGCGCCCGTGGCGCCCGCGGCGGCAGCGCCGGTTCCGGCAGAAGACATCGCAGCGGAGAGCACGCTGTGCTTGAGCGCTGCGCTGGGAATCACCGGCAGCAGCAATGCCAGCGCTTCGCGTTGCCGCGCGACCTCGCGCTCGAACGCGGCGCACGTGGGACAGAGCGCGACGTGCTGCCGGATCGCGGTGCGGCGGAGGGCGCTCCCGCGCAGCGTTGCGAGCTGCTCCTGGATGTCCCGGCAGTCCGCCGCGCGGGCCTGCCGCCGGCCCGCCAGCGCCTCGCGCGCCTGGAAGATCAACGCCTTCACCTTGTCCTTGCGCACGTCGAGGGTGGCCGCGATCTCGTCGTGGGAGAGGTCTCCCAACTCGGCGAGCACCAGCGCCGCGCGCTGGTCGTCGGGCAGCCGGGCGACATCGCCGAGGATCTCGTCGAGATCCTCGCGACGCTCGACGTCGGCGGCCGTGGAGCCGGCCGCGGTCGGCTCGCGCACGTGGTCGAGTGCGACCTCGTCACGGCGCGCGCGAAGCATCGACAAGCAGCGGTTCCGGGCGACGGTGTACAGCCACGGCTTGACCTGGACGCGACCACTGCCTTCACGCAGGTGGTGGTGGGCGGCGACGAACACATGCTGGAGCGCGTCCTCGGCCTCCTCGCGCGAGCCGAGCATGTGCTGGCAGAAGCCGAGCAGTGCCTGGTGATGGCGGTCATAGATCGCCTCGAACGCACGCTCGTCGCCACGCCGGAACGCGCGGACCAGTCGCTCGTCGGAGACAGCACGCCGCATCCCCGTAGTATCGGCCGTCGGTCCACATCCACAAAGACGCAGCACAGCTGCAGAGGTTGGTCTCTCGCTCGCCCGATGTACGGTTCGCCCCGCGATGTTCGGCGATGACGTCTTCGAGTTCGTCGAGGACCGGTTCAAATTCTGCGTCAAGCGCAGCGCCCGGCTCGAGCGGCTGTACACGGGCACCCAGTGGGCCGAAGGCCCCGCGTACTTCGCCGCGAGCCGCTACCTCGTGTGGAGCGACGTCCCGAACGACCGGATGCTGCGCTGGGACGAGCCGACCCGCACTGCCGGCGCTTTCCGCTCCCCGTCGAGCTATTCGAACGGCAACACGGTGGACCGCCAGGGCCGGCTGGTGAGCTGCGAGCAGGGCGGCCGACGCGTCACGCGCACCGAGCACGACGGCTCGATCACGGTGATCGTCGACCGCTACGAGGGGAAGCGCTTCAACAGCCCCAACGACGTCGTCGTCAAGTCGGACGGCTCGATCTGGTTCTCCGATCCCGCCTACGGCATCGACAGCGACTACGAGGGCTTCCAGGCGGAGAGCGAGATCGGCGCGTGCCACGTCTATCGCGTCGAGCCCGACGGCCGCGACTGCCGGATCGTGGCCGACGACTTCGTGCGACCCAACGGCCTCGCCTTCTCGCCGGACGAGCGCCGGCTGTACATCTCCGACACGGGTGCCAGCCACGTCGACGACGGGCCGCGGCACATCCGGGCGTTCGACGTCGCGGGCGACGGGACGCTGTCCGGCGGCGACGTGTTCGCCGTCTGCTCCGACGGCGCGTTCGACGGATTCCGCGCCGACACCGAGGGACGCATTTGGACGAGCGCCGGCGAGGCGGTCGAGTGCTACGAGCCCGACGGCACGCTGATCGGCAGGATCCGCGTGCCCGAGATCGTCTCGAACGTCGAGTTCGGCGGTCCCAAGCGCAACCGCCTGTTCATCTGCGCGACGACGTCGCTGTACTCGGTGCTGCTCCCGGTCAACGGCGCCCGCACGCTCTGACGTCGGCGAGACTCTTGAGCGTGGCTGGGGTCGGCCCGCCCACCGGCACGACCACCGCCCCGGCGTGCTCTCCGTGCGAGGGTCTGGGTAGGGGAGCCACCTCGCGGCCGGTGTGGCGCAGGCTCCCGTGTGAAGTCGCGATCGGATTGCCGGTCCCGGGGTCGGCGGTCCCCTTGAGTCCTCGTGGCGTTGGCGGCCCGGGCCCTCAGTCAACGATCGCTGCGCCTGCGGCGCACGCCGGCTCGCGCGCGAGCACACGCGAGTTGCACTGCCGGTTCACGCGGGAGCGATAGGGCCATGGAGGCGTTCCCGCGGGAACGCCCGCTATCGCAACTCATCGAAGGCGACAGCGCGGCGAGGGTGCCACGTCGCGACGAGTCGCTGCTGCAATCACGCTTGCTGTTTGGATGCGCCGTGACGTCCGGCCTCGAAGGGAGGCTCCGACCGGCGGCGAGCTGACTCGCTTTCACGCTGTCGGCCGTTGGGCCTGACTGGCTTTCGCTCATCTTGCGGTCAGCGGTCCCGTTCCGCCGCTCGAGACACGCCCGTCGGCGGACACGTCGCACTGCCGGTCTCCGTTGACGTCGCCGAGCGTCACCTGCGAGAGCAGCAGCCGCGAGGTGTTGAGATACACCCAGTGGCCGGTCCCCCGGCTGGAGTACCACCAGGTCTGCCCAGTCGCCATGAAGCGATCGTTGGTGCCGTCACCGTCGAAGTCGCACGTGCCGTAGCGAGCTGAGCCGTCGACGTCGAGGCGGTTGTCGGCCTGCAGCAGCCCGCTCTCGGTCTGCTGCACGGCGTCGTCGAGCTTGTCGTGCGCGAACACGTTCGCGACCACGACGGCGCCGTTGCGGAGCTGCGGGGTGCCGCGGAGCTTGAACGCGGCGTCCCTGGTGTACAGGAACGCGTTGCGGCGGATGTCGACGTCGTGTCCGGCCGTGCCGCAGTTGTACAGGGAGTCTGAGAACGGGCTCCAGATTCCGCACGAGTCCTGCCCGTGCATGTCGAACTGGTGGGTGTGGAACGTCTTGCCGAGGACCTTGCGGTGCACGCCGCCGTTCTTGAGCACGAGGTTCTCGTACGCCCGGTAGCCCGAGTTGTCGCTGCCGTCGGCGGCGATCGCGTGCCGGTTGTAGTCGAAGACATTGCGGTCGATCCGGGCGTAGGCGCCATTGCCGATAACGACGCCGTATCCGAAGCTGCCGTATCGCTGGTTGTGGTGGATGAAGTTGTCGTGGATCTGCACCGTCTCCGGGCTCGACGCGTAGCTGATCCTGTTGCCGTCGTCGTTGACGCCGACCGCCGCGTTCTTCCATCCCGAGATCTCGTTGTGGTCGATCTCGACGTCGTTCCGCGAGCTGACGTAGACCGCGCTCGCCGGCCCGCCGTCCTCGTCCGCGACGCCCATGTCCGGCCCCTGAATGCGCAGCCCGGTGATGCGAACGTGATCGCCCTGGATCACGAGAAGCCGGCGGGGACGAGTCGTCGTGTACAGCCTCGGGCCGGCCGACCGAGCGGTCCGCCCGCCGGCGATGGTGACGCCCTCGGCGACGGAGATGTTCTCGTAGCGGCTGAGGTCGAGCTGGATGCCGTTCTCGACGCGGACGGTGGTCCCCGCCGTGCCGACGGCCTGGCGGAATAGCGGCTGCTCATTGTTGGCGTCGATCGTGACCTGCTGCGGCAGGTCGACCGTGACCGCCAGCGTCGCGACCGTCCGCGGGAGCTGTCCCGGCCATCTCGCCTGCACGGTGTACGTGGTGTTCGCGATCGGTGTCACCCGGCGGGTTCCCTGTCGGGCGACCGCTTGGCCGTCCAGATGCAGCGTGAGGTTCGCGCAGCCGTCCGGGACCGTCGCCCTCCAAGCGAGCGTCGCACTGCCACCGAGGGCGACCGTCCGGGGCGTCACGCTGGAGCTGGAGACGGTGGTGTCCCGCAGGCACGCCGGAAGGTTGCCCGGGTCCTCCGGATCGGGCGGGATCGCATGCGCCGCGCCCGCCGCCTGAGCAAGGAGCGCGAGGGCGAACGCTGCGGCGACAACTGTGAGGCGGCCAATGGTGACCATGGCTGACGGCTCCGGTTCGGTGACCTGTGTGCCCACCACCGACGCCGTCCCGCGCATGCTTATTCCAAGCCGGGTTCACCCGCGCTGCCGTGGCGGGCCTCGACGCAAGGAGACGTCATGACTCATCGCGCTGTCGCGTTTCGTCCGTTCGGGCAGCCAGGAGCCGGTCGCGAGCGAGCCCGAGGAGAGCTCGATCCGTGGCGAAGGACCAGCGGGCGAAGCGTGAGCTGCGTGGGCCGAACTCGTCAGGCGACGCGGGAGATCGGCGGCAGTTCGTAGCTGCCGTCGAATACGGCGTCTTGTGGTTCGTACATGCGCAGGATCGGGCGGAAGGGACCGGCGGGTGTTGGGAGCCAGTTCGCGCGATCGTGTTCCGCGTCTGGCTCGTCGTGTTGCATCACGACGGTCAGCGACCCGTCGTCGCCGTGGACCAGGCCGGGGGTCCGGTCGCCGATCGAGTAGCGGTCGATCGGGTTGGCGACGAGGAAGAACTCGGGCAGGTCGTACATCGTGACCGACCAGAACGCCCCGACCGGCGGGGTGGCCGCGAAACGCAGGCGGTAGCGCTGGTTGCCGTCGAGCGGATTGCCGTCGCCGTCGTCCCACGTCATCGCGTACGCGGCCTCGTAGCCGTGGTTGCCCCACAGCCCCGCGCGCGCGGAGAGCGCACGCTCGACGTAGCGGACCTTCGGATCTTCGAGCTTCCATGCCGGGTCATCGAGCGCGCCGACCTCGAAGAAGTCCAGGTTGTAGTCAAAGACGTGGTACGTCAGCTTCCATCCGTTGACCGCCGGGCTGGCGCCATGGGTGAGCGCGTCTTCGAGGTTCTGCTTGCCCGCCGCGAGCCCGTCGCGTAGGGCTGCGGCCAACTCCGGATCGGGATCGACGAACGGCGAGGCGGCGTCGAGCAGTCCCAGCGGCGCGAACTGCTGCTGGAAGGCGAGATCGCGCTGCGCGGGCGGGAACGCCTGCATCCACACCCGCAGCTTCTCGAACCAGCTCAGCTCGTCAGGCACCCGCGGATCGGGCTGCGGCAGCCCCGGCCCGTCCGCCCCGGTCGCCTCCAGGGTCAGCGCCGCCTGCAGCTCGCGCACAGCGGGCATGTCGCCCTCGCCGTCGACCGCCCAGCGACCGATGATCGTCGCCACGTCGGTCGGCAACCGGATCACCGTCTCACCCGGCCCTGCAGTCGCGTCGGAGCCGGGCGCGATCAGGAGGTACGTACCCGCCTCGGTGCCGGTGGCACGATGTCCGACGTACGCGAAGTTGTTCGTCCACGCATCAACGAATTGCAAGACGTAGTAGCGGCCGTCCGCGTCCGGCACCCGAAGCCGGACCGAGCCGCCGCTCACGTCGAGCTGCGCGATCGAGTAGACCGTGTCGTTGTTGATCGACACGAACGTGTCCTGCGGCCCGGCGAGCTGCGTCGCATGCGAGAACCGATTAAACGGCGCTGCCGCGAGGCTGCCCATCCCACGCCGGCTGAACCGATCGACCTCGTCCAGATCGAATACGAGCGGAAATCCGTAGACATACGCTCGCGCGGCGAGCCCAACCAGGTCGTCCTGAGGCATGCGCCGAACGCTACAACCATCCGCGCCCAACCCGCCATGCCCGGAGGAGCGGCCAGCCCGGCCCTTGCTGCTGCTGTCAAACGGAAGCGGCGACACCGGCGCTTTTGAGTTCCGTGCATCCGAGTGGCGCCATGACGACCAACCTGCCGCCAGCCGCGCTTCCCCTTCGCCTGCCAGGAGTAGCCCGACTGCTCATAGATCGAGTTGCGCTTTGCGCGATTACGGCTGCTCGCAGTCGCGGGCGCACGTCAGAGCACCGTCACCGCTGCCAGCGCCGCGCGTAGGATGTGCGGCTCGTGAGCCTGCAGACCGTCAGGGCGGGACGTTTGAGGTGAGGGCGGCGATCAACGAGCGCTACGGGTCGCCCGAGGTGTTGCGGACCGAGGAGGTCCCGACGCCGTCGCCGAGCGCCGGGCAGGTGCTGATCAGAGTGGCCGCCACATCGATCAACCTCAGCGACTGGGAGTGTCTGCGCGGGTCACCGCTGTACGCGCGCATCGGTGGGTTGCGCGCTCCGGCCCGCCGTACGCTCGGCTCAGACATCGCCGGCTGGGTCGAGCGCGTCGGCGACGGCGTGAGCCGGTTCCAACACGGTGACGAGGTCTACGGTGACAACCTCGCGCTCAAGGGCGGCTTCGCTGAGTTCGCGGTCGCCCCCGAGGCGGTGCTGGCGCACAAGCCGCAGGAGCTGACGTTCGCGCAGGCGTCGACGATCCCCCAAGCGGGCGCGATCGCTCTGCAGGGAACCGATGGTGCGGCGGACGGCGTTCGCGTGTTGGTCAACGGGGGCGGAGGGGGCACGGGCTCCTTCGCGATCCAACTCGCCAAACGGTGTGGCGCGCGCGTGACGGGAGTCGACAACGCCCGCAAGCTGGACTTCATGCGTTCGCTTGGCGCCGACGACGTGATCGACTACCGCAGTGAGGACTTCACGCGCTCCGACGAGCCCTACGACCTGATCCTCGATCTCGTCGCGCACCAGTCGGTGTTCGCCTACCGAAGGGCGCTCGCCCCCGGCGGCCGGTATCGCTGTGTCGGGGGGTCCGTTAGCGCACTGCTGCGCATCCTGACCATCGGCTGGATCGCTGGCCGGCTCACGCGACGCCGCATCGGCGTCCTCGCCGTACGAGAGGGACCGACCCGCTTTCAGCCGTTGGCCGACCTCTGCATCGCCGGCGACATCGGCATCCACATCGACCGGACGTTCGCGCTCGAGGAGCTTCCGTTGGCGCTCGCCCACGTGGGCGAGGGACATGCCCTCGGCAAGGTCGTGGTCACCCCGACCTGAGCTATCAGTGCCGACCAGCGGGACCTCGAAGCGTTCGCCGGCCGAGTTCTCGCTCCTGTGTCCGCAAGCAGGCGTCGATCGAAGCCCGCAGGCGCATCGATGATGACTATACGGACGGGGTCAGAGCAGCACGGGCGCCGGAGCTTCGGGGCCGCGACCCTCGTTCTAAGCACGGCGACGGGCGTGCGGGTCGCTCTGGGATGCGCTGCTGCTTTCGCACGCAAGGCGGCAGCGGCCACCGCCGCGGCCTGTCGGTGCCCGGGGACGTCTCGAGCATCGGCTTCGACGAAACCGCTCCAGCGAGCGAGGGACTCGTCGGGCCACTCGCCGCGCTCGATTCACGGCCCTCGCCGAGCCGCCTTATCTCACGCTCCGGTACTTCAGGTGGGTGACGCCGGGCGCCTCGACGGCCCGGACCTGCTCGAGCCGCACCGCCGCGTCCCCGAGGTTGTCGAACAGGCGAGCACCGCCGCCGAGCAGCACCGGGACGACGTGGAGCTCAAGCTCGTCGAGCAGTCCCGCGGCCAGGTACTGGTTCACGACGTCGGCGCCGCCCCAGAGCATCACGTCCTTGCCGCCGGCGGCCTCCCTCGCCTGGTCGAGCGCGGGCTCGATGCCGTCGGTGACGAAGTGGTACGTCGTCCCTCCCTCCATCTCCACAGGATCACGCGGATGATGGGTGAGGATGAACACGGGGTAGTGGTACGGCGGGTCGTCGCCCCACCAGCCCGTCCACTGCCCCTCGCCCCAGGCGCCACCGCCGGCCGGGCCGAACATGTTCCGGCCCATCACGCCGGCCCCGACGTTCTCGAGGTTCTCCTCGGCTACCCGTGTGCTCTCGTTGACCTCGCCGCCTTCCTTGCGGTGGGCTTCGCGCCAGGCGGCCAGCTCAACCGTCCAGTCGTGGAGCCGCTCGCCGCCCTCGCCGAGCGGGTTCTCCTCGCTCTGGTTCGGCCCGGCGACGAAACCGTCCAGCGAGATCGAGATATGACATCTAAGGCTGCTCATCGTGCCTCCTGAGTAGGCGGCCGCTGTGGCCGCAGGCGCGGCATTGTCACGCCGGTCATGGAGCCTGCCAATCCCAGGATTCTGGGACGGGCGACCATCGCGGCGCAGCCTGGCCGGAGGGATAACGCATTGCGCGATGTTTCGTCCACAGGGCCAAAGACGCTCCGGGCGGGCGCCGACACGCTCTCCCGGCATGAAGCTCGTGATTGGGATTGTGCGGCCGGAAAAGGCCAATGAGGTGCTGGAGGCGCTGTATCGCGCGGAGGTGCGCGGGTTCTCGATGAGCCCTGTGCAGGGGCATGGCGGGGAGCTCGACCGCGTGGAGACCTACCGTGGCACGACCGTGCGTGTCGGCATGGCCGACAAGGTGCGCTTCGAGATCGCCGTCTCCGACGAGTTCGTGGGGGCGACGATCGACGCGCTGTGCGACGGCGCCCGGACCGGAGAGGTCGGCGATGGCAAGATCTTCGTCGTCGGTCTCGAGCAGGTCGTCCGCATCCGCACAGGTGAGACCGACAACGCCGCCGTGACCCCGGTGGGTGCCTGATGGCGGAGGGAGTGAACGCGGGCGACACCGCCTGGATGCTCGCCGCCACCGCGTTGGTGCTGCTCATGACGCCGGCGCTGGGCCTGTTCTACGCGGGCCTGGTGCGCGTCAAGAACACGCTGAACACATTCATGATGTGCGTCGCGGCCCTGGCGGTCGCGACCATCGCGTGGGCGGTCATCGGCTATTCGCTGGCCTTCGACGGCGACGGCGCACTCATCGGCGGCCTCGGCCACACGTTCCTGAGCGGCGTCGGGTTCGAGCCGCGTGCGGGCACGCATATCCCGCACCTGCTCTTCATGGCCTTCCAGGCCACGTTCTGCATCGTCACCACGGCGCTGGTCTCCGGCGCGGTGGTCGAGCGCATGCGCTTCGGGGCGTTCCTCGTGTTCGCCGCGCTGTGGTCGGTCCTCGTCTACGCCGTGCTCGCGCACTGGGCGTTCGGCGGCGGCTGGCTGCAGGCAGGCGGCACGCTCGACTTCGCGGGCGGCGTCCCGGTCGAGATGGGCTCCGGCTTCTCCGCGCTCGCCGCCGCCCTGGTGGTCGGCGCGCGCAAGGACCACGGGCGCCAGGCGATCCTTCCTCACAACTCCGTGTACGTGCTCGTCGGGGCCGGCCTGCTGTGGTTCGGTTGGTTCGGCTTCAATGGCGGCAGCGGCTTCTCGGTCGGCAACGCTGGGGTGCTCGCGTTCGTCAACACGCTGCTTGCGCCCGCGTGCGCGCTGGCCACTTGGTTCGTGCTCGACCTGCTCCGCTCGCGCCAGGTCACGGCGATCGGCGCCGCCACCGCGATCGTGGTCGGCTGCGTCGGCATCACTCCGGCCGCCGGCTTCATCAGCCCGATGTGGGCGATGGCGCTCGGCATCGTCGCGGCGCTGCCGAGCTATGCCGTGATCATGCTGCGCCCGCGCACGCGCGTCGACGAGACGCTGGACGTGCTCGCCGCGCACGGCGTGGCCGGGTTGACGGGCATCCTGTTCATCGGGTTCGTCGCCCAGGCGGCCTGGAACGGTGTCTCTGACGGCCTGCTCTACGGCAACGCGGCCCAGCTCGGCGACCAGGCGCTGGCCGTGCTCGCCGCGCCGGCCTATGCGTTCGGCGCGACGTTCGCGCTGCTCAAGCTGATCGGCCTCGTCAGCCCGCTGCGCGTGACCGCGCACGAGGAGGCCTTGGGCATGGACCTCGTGAGCCACGGCGAGGAGGCCTACCCGACGGGCGAGGGCACGATCCTCGTGGATCCGATCGGGACGAGCGCCTCCGAGCGGGCGCGGGCTGAGCGGGCGATGGCGCACGCGACGTCGTCCTAGCATTGCCGCCGGGCGATGTGAGCGAATACGACCGAGACTCCTGGGAACAGCGCTGGTCGCAAGCCATACGCGCGCACGGCGATCGCGTCGCGCAGCGGCCCCCGAACGCCCATCTGACCGCCGAGTTCGGTGACCTGCGTCCCGGACGCGCTCTTGACGCGGGCTGCGGCCACGGGTCCGACACGCTCTGGCTCGCCGCGCGTGGATGGCAGGTCACCGCGGTTGACTTCGCCGCGACGGCCTTGGCTTATGCGCGGTCGACGGCCGAGGCCATGGGACCCGACGTCGCGGAGCGCATCGACTGGGTCGAGGCGGATCTTGCGACCTGGACGCCTCAGCGGGACGAGTACGACCTGGTGGTCTGCCTGTACGTCCACGTGGCGGGATCGGTTGAGGAGATGGTGCAGCGGATGGCGACGGGAGTCGCTCGCGGCGGGACCCTGTTCCTGGTTGGTCATCGCCCGTTCGACCCGGCCACCGGCGCCGCGACGGCGGCGGCGGGGCAGGTGCAGGTCTCTGTCGAGGCAGTGCTCGCCGCCCTCGATCCGGGCCAGTGGCAGCCGATCGTCGCCGAGGAGCGTCCGCGGCCGACGGCCGGCACCGGCGTCGATGCCGTGATCCGAGCGCAACGCCGCTCCTGACGACGAGGAGCTCACCAGCGAGCCGCGTCGGGTGTCACGTTTGCTGCTCGCCGCTCGTCATGGGAGTAGTGACCACGACCACCGGAGGTACACAGTGTTGGAGAAGGTCTTCTACACGAGCGTGCTCGTCAGCGACCAGGACAAGGCGCTCGACTTCTACACAAACGCCCTTGGCATGGAGAAGCGGGTTGAGAACCCGACGCCCGACGGGCCTCGGTTCCTGACCGTCGGCGTCGCGGGCGACGACTTCCAGCTGGTTCTCTGGCCCGGGACACCGGGGCAGGGTGAGCCGGCGCTGGGACGTCCCCCGGCCTCGATCACGATCGAGACCGACGACATCCGGAAGACGTTCGAGGAGATGAAGTCTCGCGGCGTCGAGTTCGCCACGGACGTACTCGAGTTCCCCTGGGGCTCCGTCGCGCAGTTCCAGGACCCCGACGGCAACCGGCTCCAGATTCGAGAGGGCCGCTAGTCCCCCAGACCGGAATGGCTTAGCGCCTCGGTCGCGCCCGGCGCTCCTGAGGTTGACCACCTCGGGTAGCGCCGGTGCGCCGCCTCGTGGCAAGGAGGACGGGGTGTTCGAGTGACTGCCGCGGCCGTTGGGTAGTACCGCTACCCGCAACCAAGGAGGTCGCCGTGAGCGAATCCCCAGAGGACCGGCCCGACGAGGCCGACGAGGAAGCCCCGAAGCCCGGCGAGCAGGACACGGAGACCGTGGCCGGCGTGCCGAAGAAGGCGCCCGCATCCAAGGACGGCGAGCAGTCGAAGCAGGACGAGTAGCCGGGTAGCTTCGCCGGAGGCGCGGCCGGGTCGAGTGCTGGTATCGAGTCCCGGCGCGCTTCGGTCGCGTGCCCGGCGACGTCGGGTCCGGCTGGTCTACTGTCGCGATGGCGGAGCAGGACGCGACGATCGCCGAGGGTGACGAGCCCAACGAACGAGCCTCCGACAATTCGCTCGGCCGGCTGCTGGCGTTGTCAGATGGCGTGTTCGCTATCGCGATGACGCTGCTGGTGCTGGACTTGCGACTGCCGGATCTCGGGGCCGATCCGAGCGACGCGCAATTGCGCAATGCCATAGGTGATGACTGGCGCAGCTATCTGGCGTTCGTCATCTCCTTCTACGTGGTGGCCAGCTACTGGGGCGTGCACCGCCGGGCGATGCGCGCGGTGACGACGATCGATTCCCGGCTGGTCAGCCACACGATTCCGCTGCTGCTGTTGGTCGCAGCGCTGCCGTTCCCGGCCTCGGTGCTGGCGACCTACGGTGATCTACCGACGGCGCTCGCGTTCTACTGCGCGTTCAACGTCGTCGCGAATCTTGCTCTGATCCGGGTGCTCACCGATGTGCGAGCCCGGCCGCCCGACGCGGCCGACATCGAGCAGCGGGAGCGGGTGTGGGCGAACATCCTCGTCCTGCTGGTGTGCATCCCTGGCGCCTTCGTACTGCAAGGCAACGGGCCATGGCTCCTGCTGCTGCTCATCGTCTCCGGGCGCGTCCCGCGGATCCGCCGGGCACGCCGCGAGGCGCGCGCGTGACGGCAGGCGGCTGCCCTAGGCGGGACCCATCGGCTGCCACAGTTGAACGCCATTGCCCTCAGGGTCGCGAAGCTCGGCGAAGCGGCCGATCGGGTAGTGCTCGGGATCGACGTCGACCGTTTCCCCGACGCTTCGCAACTGCTCGACGATTGCATCGAGATCGTCGACGCGGAAGTTGATCATCCAGGTGTGCTCGGGTGGGCCGATCATCTCCGAGTCCTGGTCGAAGGGCGCGAACACCGTCGCGCCTTCCTGCTGACGCCAGACTTGCTCGTCGTAGCTTTTCGGCGCCGTATCGACCCCGAGTCGCTCCTGGTACCAGACCGCAAGCGCGTCGGGACTCCTCGCGCGGAAGAAGAAGCCGCCAATGCCGGTGACCCGCTCCAAGTTTGGGAGTCTAATGCGTGTGCAACTCGCTCTCGCCACTCTCGGCGTGGTCCTTGCCGGGGCGCTCACGGCGCCCGCGGTCGTCGCCGCCCGGCCCGTCGCGGTACCACGGAAGGCGCGGGCCGTCGACACCTCCCACCCTGATCGCTGGGTAGGCACCGGCACGCCGCGGAGCTGCACCTCCCGCGCGGTGGTGCGGGCGGTCGCAAGGGGCGGGATCATCCGGTTCCGCTGCGGGTCCGCCCCCGTCCGGATCGAGATGCGGCGGACGGCCAAGGTGGTCAATACCAGCCGCCGCGTCGTCCTCGACGGGCGCGGCCTGGTCACCCTCAGCGGCGGCGGCAAGCGCCGCATCCTCTACCAGAACACCTGCGACCAGCAGCAGAAGTGGACAACGTCGCACTGCGACGACCAGGCGAGCCCGCGCCTGGTCGTGCAGAACCTGACGTTCTCGCGGGGCGACGCGACCGGGGCGACATTCGACGGCGGCGGGGGTGGTGCGATCTTCGCGCGCGGCGGCCGGCTGAAGATCGTCGGGTCGACCTTCGTCGGCAACCGCTGCGACCCGACAGGCCCCGACCTCGGCGGCGGTGCCGTGCGGGCGCTGTCCCAGCACGACGGC
This sequence comes from uncultured Solirubrobacteraceae bacterium, assembly GCA_963792385.1. GTDB lineage: Bacteria > Actinomycetota > Thermoleophilia > Solirubrobacterales > Solirubrobacteraceae > DASSUW01. Next base: position 1,274,418 of record CAWBVZ010000012.1, read on the forward strand.
CAACCGGTCTATGTCGTGCGCAGCACCTTCACCGGCGGGAGATGCAGCAACGGCGCCGCGCTGAGCAGCATCGGCGTCTCGTGGTCGATCTTCAACAGCGTCTTCACCGGCAACGGTGCCATCGGCCGCGGCGCCAACCCCGCGCACGCAGGCACACCTGGCGGCGGCTCGGGTGGCGCCATATACACCGATGGCAACGACTTCCGCGTTCTGCTCGCCGGCACGACGATGACCCGCAACCACGCGCGCGAGGGCGGCGGCGCCGTGTTCTTCGTCAGCAACGACCGCAGCGGCGTCCTCGAGATCCGCTCCTCGACCTTGCGCAAGAACCCGAGCGACGGCTTCGAGACGGACCCAGGCATCTTCTTCCTCGGCCGCAAGCAGATCGTCGTCGACTCGGTCGTCAGGTGACTCGGCGGCCCGGGTTGTGAGCGCGCGAGCCGGGTAGCTGGGGGGCGTGCCGAGGCGAGCGCGGGAGCGGCGACGCACGTGGTGAACCCCTGGCTGGGGACCAAGCGCGGGCACCTGAGCGACTGGACGACGCAGCAGTGGGTGCGCCGCACCGGTCGCCCGGTTGACTTGCGCGAGGAGTCCTGGCTCGACGGTCCGTGGGCGCCGTCGACGGGGATCGGTGAACGGTTCTTCGCCGACTTCGCGGCTCGTCATGGCCTCGAGCTCGGGACCGCGGACGGGCTCCTTCCGAGCCTCGAGTGCCTGCGCTCGGCCACGTTCGATCCGGCTGCCGTCGACCCGCGGATCGTGGAGTTCTACGAGCGCACGGGGCACTTCCGGCTCCACCTGTGGTCGGAGTGGAGCCCGCTCCACCGGCCGTTCGGCGTGCTCATCGATCGCATCTTCGCGCGCCGGCTCGGCCAGCTGCGACTGCCGCTGGCACCGCTGGACACGAGCCGCGGCGTGACGAGCGAGCTGGTCGCGATGCGGGCCGCCGACGGGCGGACGCTCACCGCGTGGGTGCGGCGTCGCCTCCCGGAGGGCGAGGTGCTCTACGCGGGCTTCTACTCCGCCGCGCAGCCGCCGCTGACCGCGGGGCCGTGCGTGAAGACCGTCTTCCCGCTGCCGAACGGCAGCGCCTCGGTGTTCCTCGTTCCGGTCGCGCACGACGACGGATCGCTCGAGCTGGTCTCGCCTCCGGGCCGGTTCGGCGGCGCGGGTTTCTACTTCGTGGTGCGCGACGGGCCGCGGGCGTGGGCCCGGACCGTGGCGGCGATGACCGAGCGCATCCACGTCTACGTCGCCGATGCGGACCTCCACACCGACCACACGCTGCGTCTGTGGGGCCGGCCGTTCCTGCGCCTGCACTACGTGATGCAGTCGGACGATCGCTAGCTGACGCTGGACAGGCCGGCGGCAACGGCGAAGCCGAGCACGGTGATCACGCCGGCGACGTTGCCGCCGCGGCGAGCGGCCTCGGGGATCATCGAGTCGATCAGCATCACGAGCAGCGCACCCGCGGCAAAGCCGTCGACTGCGGCCTGGAAGTCGCCGGACACGTTGTCGGCGATCCCGAACCCGATGACGGTTGCGAGCGCGCAGATCGCCGCGACGAGGATCCAGACGCGCATGATCGTGCCGGGGGTGCGGCCGGCGGCGCGCATCTCGGTCGCCGAGCCGACGGCCTCCGGCAGGTTGGAGATGAAGATGGCGGCCAGCAGGCCCACGCTGATGCCGTCCCCGGCAGCAAGGCTGATCCCGAGCACCAGCTGCTCGGGGATCCCGTCCAGGAAGGCGCCGAGTGCAAGCGAGAGCCCGCCGTCGCCGGCCGGCGCGGACGGCCTGCCTGACCGGGGCCGGCCCATGCGCTCGACGACCCCGTTGGCGACGTAGTACGTCAGCGCCCCGACTGCGAGGCCGAGCGCGAGATAGCCGGCGCCGCCGAGCTGGGCGCCTTCCTGGGCGAGGTCGAAGCTGACCGCGCTGATCAGCGCGCCGGCCCCGAAGGCGAGCACGACGCCGACCGCGCGATCCGGCCACGGCCGTACGATCCCGAGCAGCGCGCCGATCACCAGCGACGACGCGGCCAGCGCACCCCATCCCACTGCGGCGGTCACGGCCGCACACGCTACGGGTTGCGCCGACCACGCCGCGTCGTAGAGAATCGCGCCGTCCACTTGGAGGAGGGGGTCCCATGCGGTACTTCGGGCGCGTGGCGGGCGCGGCGGCTGGTCTGCTGGTTCTACTCGGAGCGTGCGCGCCCGCGTGGGCGAATGGAGGGCACCACCACCAGCCGCCCAAACGGGTGCTGATCGTCGTCCTCGATCAGTTCCGGCCGGACTACGTCAACAAGTTCGACATGCGCAACGTCAGGGCGCTGATGCGCGACGGCGTCAACTTCGACAATGCCTATCTCGGCCACATGGCGTCCGAGACGGTCATCACTCACAACGTGATCACCAGCGGTCAGCTCCCCCGTGACATGGGCTGGGCCGACGAGGCCTTCCGCGACTCCGCCAACGTGCTCGGCGCGGGGACCGACTCGATGTGGATCTCGGGCTCGCTCACGCGCGACCAGTTCAACGCGCTGATCACCCATCGCGGCTACGCGAAGCTCGCCGACTACCTGCACGCGGCGCATCCGGGAACGAAGTTCATCACCGCGGGCCAGAAGGACTACGCCGTCTACACCTCGAACGGGCCGACGGGCGACATCTCGGTGACGTTCTCCGGCCGCAACTTCGACTGCGACGGCGACGCTGTCAACAACTGGCGCGGGCCGACGGGCCTCAACGTGCCGAGCTACCTGTCGGCGCCCGAGTGCGGGCGGTTCTACGTCGACTCCGCCGCCTCGATGTCGTACGGCACGGCGACGACCCCACCGGCGTGGATGTACCCGCTCGACGGCAACCGCTTCGCCCCCGGCTTCGATCCCGCCCATCGCGGCGGCGACGTGTGGACGACCGACGCCGGCCTGGCGATGATGGAGAAGGAACCGTGGAGCGGCATGCTGCTCACGCTCGGCTCGATCGACAAGGCGAGCCACATGTGGGGCGGCATCACCGACGACGGCACCTACCCGGCGGGCTCGCCGGAGGAGCAGGCGCACCTGCGGTTCATCGCGAAGACGGCGGACGAGCAGGTCGGGCGCATCATGCGGAGGCTGCGCGAGCTCGACCAGCTCGATGACACACTCGTCGTCCTGACCACCGATCACGCCGGCCAGCCCGCGAAGCACTTCAACGGCGTCAACGAGGCCGGCCGCGGCAACAACAACTGGTACTACGGGGCGACGCAGAACGGCACGTTCCTGGCGCCGTCGCCGTCGCTCGCGCCGCTGATCGCCACCGGCAACGTGCGCTTCAGCTACCAGGACTCGGCGATCCGCACGTGGTTGACCGACACCTCGGACGCGGCGAAGAAGAGCGCCGCCAACGTGATGGCGACGCTGCCCGACGTGATCGCCACGTACCGGCTCGACGGCCGGCACTACCGACTCGTGAAGGCGAACCTCAAGGCCATGTCGGGCCGCGAGCTCGTCTACTGGATCCTGCACGGGCAGGAGATCATCGACACGATGGCCGCGCCGTACTCCGCGGACGTGGTCGGCCTGCTGCGCAACGACACCAGCTACGGCGTCGCCGGTGACCACGGCGGAGCGCAGCAGCCGGTGCAGGAGATCCCGATCGTGTTCGCCGGCGCAGACGTCGGCTCACGCGACTCCGGCTATCCGCTGCGATCGGTCGACATCCTCCCGACGATCCTGCGCGAGCTGCGGATCCCGGCTCGGCCGGGTCTCGACGGCAAGGGGGTCGAGCTGCCCTAGGAAGCGCTCGCCGGGCCAGGAGCCGGCAGCTCCGCGTGGGCTCGGGCCAGCATCGCGTCAGCCCGCTCGAGCTCGCCGGCGGCTGCAAGATCATGGAGAGCGGATCGCGCGTGCCCCAGCTCGCGCGTGGCCTCCTCCGCGCGGCCGTTCTCGAGCGCAAGCTCGGCGAGCGCTATGCGGCCACGGGCGAGCTCGTATGGCACGCGCATTCGACTCCATAGGTCGACCGCGTCCTCGAGGTCCCGCTTGGCCCCGGCCGAGTCGCCGCGCGCGCGGGCGACCAGTCCGCGTGAGAAGCGCACAGATGCACGCAGCGGCGCGGTGCCGGCAGTGTCGGCGAGCTCCTCCAGATCCTTGACACCGGCCTCGGCCGCACGAACGTCTTCCATCGCAAGATGCACTCGAACGGTGAGCTCGAGTCCAGGCGCACGGCCTAGCCGCTCGCCCGGCGGCAGGGCGCGCAGATGACGGGCCACCAGATCTCGTGCTCCGGGCGCATCGCCGCGGTTCAAGGCAATCTCGGCGAGGCAGAGCTGTGCCGCCGGGTGCCATGCGACGCGCTCGCAGAGCTCACTCGCTTCTCCCAGGCGGCTCTGCCGGCGACGGAGCTCAGCCAGGCGCAGGATGCTCTCGTAGACCAGTGCGGGCGCGCCGCGCTCGAACGCCCGAGAGGCCGCCGTGAGCTCGGTCTCGGCGTCATCCCACTGGCCGCGCCACATCAGCACCGAGGCGTAGTGGGCGCGACAGAAGCCGAACAGCTGGGGCACGCTCCACGCCTCGGCGAAGCCACGCACCGTCTCGGTCCACTGTGCGGCGCGCTCCACGTCGTGGACGCGCTCACATGCATAGATCATGTGGCAGCAGACGGCGCCGGCGAGGTGGAGCCCGGACAGCTCGCCGGCCACGGCAGCGGCCGTGGCCTGATCGAGCTCGCGCATCCCTTCGGCAATCTGTCCCCCTGCGACTCGGGCAAGTCCGATGAGAGAGAGGCCGAGCATCTCCAGATCCATGGCGCCCGTGCGGCGCCCGACTTCCAGCGCCTGCGCCGCGTGTTCGGCCGCTCGCGCCACATCGCCATGCGCGACGAGCGCCACCTCGCCCTCCAGGAACGCGAGCCAGCCGTACTCTTCCGCCTCGTCGTCGTCCGCGAGCAGCCGGTGGGCGTGGCGGAACCAGCCCTGCGCGACCGCGTCGTCGCCGCGGAACACGATCGTGTCGTATGCCAGCCACGCGGCGGTGCGAGCCGCCGAGCGCGAATCGCCCCGGCCACGGTACGCCCGGAACGCTCGCGCACGTGCGTCGAGGCTCGCGTCGCCCTCGCCCAGGAACCGCGTCGCCTGCGCCCAGCCCTCCAGCGCGTCAGCCTGCTCGCCATCCGCCAGCGCGCGCTCGAAGGCCGCCTTGGCATCGGCCCACGCGCCGCGGCCGAGCGCGTCGAAACCTTCTCGGACGTCGCGCTGGTGCCCAACGGCGTCGACCCGCGAAGGGCGCGTCGCGACGTGCAGCTCGAGCGACTGATCCTGGTTCAGGATCAGCCCTTGCAGCTCGCGGAGCTGTAGGGACGGCTCGAGGCCGAGATCGTCGTCGAGCGTGCGACGGAAGTCTTCGTAGACCGCAAGCGCGTCGGCGTGCCGCCCGGACCGGTAGAGCGCGAGCATCCACTGCCGGTTCAACCGTTCACGCAGCGGAAGGCGGGCGACCTCGGCCGCCAGCTCCCCAACCACCTCCGCGTGGCGGCCCTGCATCAGCTCCGCCTCGATGCGGTCCTCGAGGCACGCCACGCGCAGTTCGTCGAGATGATTGCGCTCGGCCTGCGCGAAAGGCTCGGCGAACTCGGCGAGCGCCTCGCCGCGCCAGAGCCCCAGCGCGTCGCGCAGTCGTGACGCCGCTGTCGTCGGCTCGCCCGCCTCGAGCGCCGCGTGGCCTACGCGGCGCAGCCGGTCGAAGCGCACGATGTCGATCGCCTCCGGGTCGACCTCGATGAGGTAGCCAGGCGGGCGCGTCAGGAGCACGTCCGCCGGCAGCGACTTGCGCAGCTGCGAGACGTAGATCTGGACCATCTTCGCCGCCGTGCCGGGCACGGCATCGCCCCAGAGGTCGTCGACAAGGCGGTCGACCGAGACCGTGCGGTTCGCCGTGACGAGCAGGCGGGCCAGCAGCGCCCGCTGCTTGAGGCCGCCAAGCGCGAGCGCTGTGCCGCGGTCGAGGACGTCCATCGGGCCGAGCAGGCGGAACTGCATTCCTGCGCGCGACGCTACCAGCCTTTCAGGGCCCTCCCGCGACCGCGTCGCCGGCGCGGGCTACCCGGGCGCCGGCTCCGGGTCGGGCCGCGCGTGGGACAGCCCGACCTTCGGGACCAGGCGGTCGAGCCACGCGGGCATCCACCATGCATATGGCCCCAGCAGGCGCAGCAGGACGGGCTGCAGCAACAGCCGGATGAGCGTCGCGTCGAGCAGTACGGCGACGGCCAGGATCAGACCCATCTCCTTGGGCGCGATCGGGCCCGCGAGCGCGAAGGTCATGAAGACCACGACCATCACGACAGCGGCCGCGTTGATCGTGCGCCCGGTGCCGGCCAGTCCCTCGACGACCGCGTGCCGGGGGTCGCCCGTACGGTCGTGGACAGCCTTGACGGTGACCAGCAGGAACACGCTGTAGTCCATCGCCAGCGCGAAGATGAGCGCGAAGAAGAAGATCGGCGCCCACGCGTCGACGAAGCCTTGCGACTCCAAGCCGACGAGCTGGTCGAGCGCTCCCTCCTGGAACACGAGCCGGGCCACGCCGAAGGCCGCGACGGTCGCAAGCAGGCTGAGCGCGACGGCGCCGGCCGCAGCGAGCGGTGCCCGCAGAAGGGCGAGGAGCAGCACGAAGCCGAGGCCGAGAACCACGCCGACGACGACCGGAAGGCGAGAGACGAGCGCGCTCTCGAGATCGCGGGACTCCGCGGCAGCGCCTCCGAGCAGCGCGCCGGCCGGCAGTTCGCCACGGACGCGGTCGATCGTCGCCCGCACTTCGGCGCGACCCGCGCCGGCGTTGGGGATCGCGGTCAGCAGCACTCGGCCGCTCGACGACTCTGACGGCGCGACCGCCGAGATGCCGCGGTCACGCCCAAGCGCCGACCGCGCGTCCGGCGCGTCTCGCTCGGCGACCACGATCTGAAGTGCGCTCGCCGCGCCGTCGCCGAACGCCTGCTGCAGCAGGCGCTGGCCCTCGCGCGAGCCTGCATTGCCGGAGAGCGAAGCGGCGTCCGGCATCCCCGTCTGCAACCCGAGCGCAGGGACGGCGAGGAGCACGAGGATCGCGCAGGCTGCGGCACCGTACGGGAGTGGCCGCGCCCACAGACGCCGACCCCACGCGGCGAAGCGCTCGCTGCGATGATCGATCGCACCGCCCATCCGCACGCGGCCGCCGTTGATGCGGTGGCCCAGGCCCGAAAGCGCCGCGGGCAGCAGCGTGAGGGTGGCGGCGAGCACCATCAGCACGGCGAGCGCGATCCCCAGCGGCACCGAGCGGAAGGCCGGCACCGGGACCAGCGTGACGGCCAGCAGCGCGGCGATGACCGTCAGACCGCTCACCAAGACGGCCTTGCCCGCGGTCGCCATCGTGAGCGCCGTCGCGTCGCGCGGTGGCAGTCCGTCCGCGAGCGCGGCGCGGAAGCGGACGACGATGAACAGCGCGTAGTCGATCCCGAGCGCGATCGCGAACATCAGCGCGAAGTTCATGGCCCAGATCGACACCTCGGCGAACTGTCCGACCACGAACAGCAGCCCGCCCGCGCCCAGGAGGCCGGCCATCGTGAGCAGCAGCGGCAACCCGGCCGCGGCCAACGTCCCGAACGCGAGCAGCAGCAGCGCGAGTGTGAGCGGCCACGACAGCACCTCGGATTTGAGCATCGCCGCCTTGTTGGCCGCGTTGAAGTCCGACCACATCGCGGCGGCACCCGTAAGGCGGACCGAGACATCCGAGGTCGACAGCCGCGCGAGGCGGGCCTTGAGCCGACCGGCGGCGTTCACCATCTCGCCCGGTGCCGCTCCCGCGAGTCCGACGACGACCGCCGTGCTGCGATCCCTGGAAATCCCGTGGCCTGCCCGCGGCTCGAGCACGCCCGACACCGCGGCGTCGCCACGGAGCACGGCTCGAACGCGCGCCATGGTCGATCGCATCGCCGGGTCGGCGATGCCCGCGCGTGGACCGGCGACGACGACGGAGAGGGCGTAGGTGCCACGCCCGGCAAAGTCGGGCTCTAGCGCGTGACGGGCCGCCACGGACTCCGAGCCAAGCGCCTCCCAGCCGGCGCCCGACAACGCCCGGTCTGCGAACGGCGCGAGCGCGCCCAGGACCAGGACGACGCCGCACCAGGCGATGACGATGGCCCGGCGGTGGTCGGCCGCCCAGGCGCCCAAGCGCCCTAGCCGGCTCTGCGTGATCGTCGTTGCCGCGTCGTCGTGGCGTGCCGCGGTGGCAGGCTGCTGCATCGGTGGCTCCTAGGGATCGGGTCGCCAGGCAGTGCAGCGCCGCGCGGTTGCGCGCCGGTAGGAAACCGGTAAAGCGAGCGCAGCGGTTGCGTCAGGACGCCACCGTCGCCTGTCGCCGGGCCTGCTCGCGAGCCCAGTCGTACTCCGCGCGGAGCCCGGCGCGGAGGTCCGTCGCGGGCTCGAAGCCGAGGTCCTCGCGCGCGCGTGAGATGTCGGCGCCCGTGTGCAGGACGTCGCCCGACTCGCGGTCGCTGCGGCGGACGTCGAGCGGCCGGCCGGCGATCTCCGCGAGCATCCCCAGGGCCTCGTTCATGCTCACACGTGCGCCGCCGCCGATGTTGTAGACCGCGCCGGCACCCGCCGCTGACGCCCCGGCCGCGCGCACGGCGGTGACGACGTCGGCGACGAACGTGAAGTCGCGGCTCTGGCGCCCGTCGCCGAACAGCCGGATCGGCGCTCCCGTCGCCGCCGCGTGGCAGAACCTGCGGAATGCCATGTCGGGCCGCTGGCGCGGGCCGTACACGGTGAAGAAGCGCAGCGCCACCGTGTTCACGCCGTGGTTGGCGTGGTAGAGGCGACACATCTGCTCGCCCGCGAGCTTGGTCACGCCGTACGGCGACAGCGGCTGCGGGATCGCCTCCTCGCTGGTCGGGAGCCGCTCGGAGTTGCCGTACACGGACGACGAGGAGGCGTACACGAACCGCGTCTCCGGCGTCGCGCACGCGGCCTCGAGCATGCGCTGGGTCGCCACGACGTTGTTGTGCACAAAGCGATCGAAGCGCGCGCCCCAGCTCGTGCGCACGCCCGGCTCGGCAGCGAGGTGGAACACGACGTCGCAGCCGGCGAGCAACCCGGCGGCATCCACCCGCGCGAGGTCGGCGACACGCAGCTCGAACGCGTCGTGCGCGAGCGCGGCGGCGAGGTTCGCCTCCTTTTCGGCGCGTCCGTAGTTGTCGTTGAAGCAGTCGACGCCGAGGACGTCGTAGCCGTCCGCCAACAGCGACTCGGTCACGTGCGATCCGATGAAGCCCGCGCATCCGGTGACGAACGCCCTAGGCACGTGCCGCCTCCGACGCCGCGACCATCGCCTCGACGCGCTCGCGCCAGTTCGGCACCTGCCGGTGGAACGGGTGGGCGGCGCGGCCGAGGATCGCGGCCGACAGGTGCCACTCGAGCGCCTCCGGCCGGCGCCCGTAGCCATCCAGCAGCGGGTCGAGGACCTCCCCGACGGCGTCCAGGTCGGAGTCGCGGCCGCGCACGACGTCGGCCGCATAGGTCGCGATGTCGAGCGCCGGCGCCGCGACGCACATCTGGTCGAAGTCGATCACCGCGATCCGATCGGTGCCGATCAGCAACTGGTCGACGTGGAAGTCGCCGTGTGCCGGCACGAGCGCCACGCCCGTCGGCAGGTCGGCGGCGAGTGCGTCGAGCAGCGCCTCGAGCCGCGGTCCGAGGCTCGGGATTACGGCGGCGATCAGCTCCGCCTTGCGGACCGCGGCGTCCAGGTGGCGGCGCGGCGGGCTCGCAGCCAGCGCACCCACCGATGCCCGTTGCAGGTCCGCCACGAGCGCGCCGGCCGCGGCAGCCACCACGGCGGCGGACGCCGGCCGCTCTCCGTCGACCGCGCGCTGCACGGTCAGCCGCAGGTCCGGCACCGCGCCCTCGAACCGCGCCGTCGGCACCGGCCCTTCGCGCGAGGCGGTCATCAGGCCGGTTAGCGCGGCGTCGAACTCGCGCGTGCACCCGTACGCCTTGAGCACGTACTCGCCCGCCCGCAGCACCGCCCGCGCGCGCGGCTTGTAGCCGATCAGCGCCGGCTCGCCGAACGCTTCGGGGACGCCGGCGCGGCGCGCCAGCTCCGGCCCGTCCTCGGCGAGCGCGGGCAGCTTCGGGTCGAACGGCAGCCACGTGACGAGCGCGCCCAGCCGATCGTCGTACGACACCGGCACCGGCGCGGGCGAGCGTCCGTCGACCCGGCGCGCGAGCTCGGCGTACCCCGGCTTGGCGGCGCGGGCCGCGAGGTCGACGCCGGCGATGCTCGTCGCCACGACGTCGTGCTGCGCGCCGGCGACGACGGCGCGGTAGTGCACGGCCAGCGTGTCCCGCGGCTTGTAGACGACGCGGCCGACGGCCACGTCGTCGAGCTCGGCCTCGTCGCCGAGCGCCCGCGCCAGCGCGGCGCGGATCTCGTCGCGGTCGAGCAGACGCTCCAGCGGCAGCACCGGCTCGGCCGGGCGCGCCCGCGTGTGGGGCTGGGCGATCTGGCCGCCGTCGAGCTTCACGACGCGCGCGGCCGTCGCGGCCAGCCGCGCCGAGTGTGTGATCAGCACCGTCGTGCGGCCCGCCATCAGCGCCTCGAGACCGGCGAGGACCGCCGTCTCGCTGGCGGCGTCGAGCCCGGTGGTCGGCTCGTCCAAGAGCAGGATCGGCGGATCGCGCAGCAGCGTGCGCGCGACGCCGATGCGCTGTCGCTGGCCGCCCGAGAGCGCCACGCCCTGCGGGCCCAGCTCGGTGTCGTACCCCTCCGGCAGACCGGCGATGAACTCGTCCGCGGCGGCCGCCCGCGCCGCCGCGACGACCTCCTCGCGCGTCGCCTCGCCGGCGTACGCGATGTTGTCGTGCACCGTGCCGCTGAACAGGATCGTGTCCTGCAGGACGATCGCCACCTGCTCGCGCAGCCAGTCGAGCGAGCAGTCACGCACGTCGCGCCCGTCGAGCAGCACGCGACCTTCCGCGGGGTCGTGGAAGCGGGCGATCAGCGCGGCAAGCGTCGACTTCCCGGCTCCCGACGGGCCCATCAGCGCGATCCGCTCGCCGGCCGCGATCCGCAGCGACACGCCGTCGAGGACCGGACGCCCCGCGCCGTAGCCGAACGACACGCGCTCGAACGCGACCTCGCCGGCCGCCCGCGCGCCGCGGTACGCGCCGGGGCGGTCCTCGAGCACCTCGTCGGCCGCGAGCAGCTCGGCGATCCGGTCGGCGCGCGCCATCGCGGCGGCGACCTTCGTGGCCTCGCGGGCGAAGCTGCGCATCGGGCCGTGCGCCTTGCGCGCGTAGCTCGCGAACACCAGCAGCTCTCCAGGGCTGATCGCGCCGTTCGCCACGCGCAGGACCCCGACCACCAGCACGGCCGCGGTGCCGACGGCGCGGACCGACCCGACGAGCCCGTCGAACCGCGCCTGCAGCCGCGCCACCGCGACGCCCGCCGCCATCCGCTGCGCGCTCCGCTCGCGGACGCGCTCGCTCTCGTAGCGCTCGGACCCGTACGCCTTCACGACGCTGATCGCCGACAGCGCCTCCGAGGCGAGCGAGGCCATCTGGCCCTCCTCGGCGCGCCGCACGCGCGACTGCGAGCGCACCCGCCGCCGGTAGACGAAGCTGAGCACCGCCATCAGCGGCGTCGTCGCCACCGCGACCAGGCACAGCAGCGGGTCGATCACGAGCATCACGGCGGTCATCCCGACCGCCAGCAACGCGGCCTGGACCATCGATCCGAGCGAGTCCGAGAAGAGGTCGCCCATCGCGTTGACGTCGCCGGTCACGCGGGTGAGCAGATCGCCCTTCTGGCGTTGCTGGTGGAAGCCGAGCGACAGTCGCTGGAGGTGGTCGTAGACGGCCACCCGCAGGTCGTGCGTGATGCGTTCGCCGGCCGCCTGCAGCCACAGGTCGGAGGCGTACGTCGCCACCGCCTCCGCGACCGCGATCACGAGCACCAGCGCCGCCACGGCGACGAGCAGCTGCAGATCGCCGCCGTCGAGCTCGAACGGAGCCTGGCGGCCGAGCAGGCGGTCGACGAGGAGCGCGAGCGGCCACGGCTTCGCGAGGTCGGCGGCGGTCAGCACGACGGTGGCGCCGCCGGCTCCGGCGAGCGCGCGCCAGCGGCGCAGCACGTACGGCTTGAGCATGCGGCCGGCGGGCGTCATGCCGCGACCTCTCGTCGAACGAGCTCGTGAAGGATCCGGGAGGTGCTCGCAACGCCGCCGACGTCGACCGCCGCCGGCTGCGGCCCGAACGAGAAGAGCCGCCTGATGTCGCGCGCGAGCGCGGCGGGATCGAGGCGGTCGGGATCGAGCACGCGCAGCGCGCCCAGGCGCTCGAGCCGGCGGGCGCGGCGCAGCTGCTCGTCCTCCTCCGGCGTCGCATAGGGGACGACGAGCGCCGGGACGCCCGCGCCGATCACCTCGAGCACGGTGTTGTAGCCCGCCTGGCTGACCGACACGGATGCCGCCCGCAGCTCCGCCGCGAGGTCAGGCACCGAGCGCACCAGCTCGGTACCGCGCAGGCCCGCGACGGCCGCGTGCAGCCGGTCCCATGCGGCGTCGGGCAGGAGCGGGCCTGCGACGAGGCGCATCGTCGCGCCGGTCGTCGGCCACAGCCTGCGCTGCGCCGCGACGGCGGTCTGCAGCAGGCGCTCGCCGACGAGGCCGCCGCCCGCCGACACGAGGATGCGGCCGCGCGGCCGCATCGCCAGGCCCGGTGGGGCGTCGCGCACGACGAACCCGGTGTAGCGGACCGGCACCCGCAACGGCGTCCGCGGCGCGAACGTCTCCTCCAGCCGCGCGAACGCGGGGTCGCTGTGCACGAGCACGGCGTCGAGATGGGCGTCCGCCAGCGCCTGCGCGCGGTCGTCGTGCGCCTGCTGGTTCGCGCGCCGGCTGACGAGGATGTCGCGCACGCTGCAAGCCGTCAGCGCGCCGCTCGCGCGCGCCGCTTCGAGCAGCGGCACCAGCTCGCGCGCGAACTTCGCGCGGCCGAACGGGAACAGCTCCACGAGGACGACCTCGGGACGGACTGCGCGGAAGGTGGCGAGGATCCGCTCCCGCCGTGCCGCCCACGCCTCGTCGACCGACAAGCGCGGGTCGTGGCTGACGAAGCGGCCGTCCGGATCGACGCCCAGCGGCGGCAGCTCGACGAGCTCGACGCCGTCCGGCGGGCGGATCGCGCTCGGCACCGCACCGCCGCACAGAAGGACGACGCGGAAGCGCTCGGTCAGCCCCGCGCAGAGGGCGTACGACCGCGTGAGGTGGCCGAGCCCGACCGAGTGCTGGCAGTAGAAGAGCAGGGCGGGGCGCGCGGTCATGCCAGCAGCTCCCGCGCCGCTTCGAGCGCCTCGCGCAGGTGGCGCAGCGCCTGCGGTCGCACGCGGCTCACTGCCGGCAGCGCGCAGCGCGACAGCACGCTCGCGGCGGTGAACCAGCGCAGCGTGGCGGGCGCCGGGAGCGGGGACCGCTCGGCGTAGCCCGCGACCAGGGCGCCGGCCAGCGCCGACCGCACGGGCTCGGTCGTGCGCCGCATCACGCGCGCGAGCAGCAGCCCCGCCAGCGCCTGCCCGAGGTCGGCCGCTGCCGCGCCCGCGGCAGCGTGCTCCATGTCGATCAGGGCGAGACGCTCGCCGTCGAGAATCGCGTTGCGGAGGTTGACGTCACCGTGGAGGTGGACCGGCGGCTCCGATGTCGGCAGCTCCGCGAGCAGCGCGGCCAGCAGCTCCGCGGCCCGCGCTCCGTCCTGCGGCCGGGCGCGCGCGATCACGGCGACCGCCTTCGCCAGGCGGTCGACGTCGAGCCGGTTGAAGCGCTGCTCGGGGAGCGGGCGGACGCCGTGCAGCGCGGCGAGCGCCGCCCCGAGCCGACCGAGTGCTGCCACGAGGGCATCGCCGTCGAGCGCGTCCAGGCGCTGCCCGGCTACCGGCTCGAGGGCGATCGCGAGGTGGCGCTCGGAGACGGCGATCACGTTCGGCACCCGCAGGTCGTGGTCGCCTGCGGCGGCCGCGGCCTCCAGCGCGCGGCATTCGATCGCCGCCCCACCGTCGGCCACGACCTTGGCGAAGGCGATCACCCGGCCGGCGGCGTCGACGCACTGCACGGTCGCCGACCGCTCGGCGGCGTACCCGACCAGCCGGGTCGTTGCGACCGGCCGTCTGACGAGCCGATCGAGCGCCGCCGACCGACCGGCCAGCAGCGACAGTGTCGACAGCTTGCGATCGTTCGGGAACGTCCACGCAATGCTTTCGAGCTCAGGCAGATGCACGGCATCGCCCGCCGTGTGGGCGAACGCCTCGGCGCTCGTCCCCGGCGCGAACGTGCGCACCGCGACGTGATCGCGCCGCTGCCCGTGTCGGATCGCGTAGACCACGCGCAGGCTGTCGCCGACCTTGTACTTCGCGTGCACGCGCTTGCAGCCGTCGGCCACCAGCAGCCGCCCGACGGCGACGTCGTCCAGCAGCACGTCGCGGTGCGGCACTGCCGCGTCGGGAGCCAGCAGCTGCGCGCTCACAGCTCGACGCTCCGCTCGAGCGACCGCTCGCCGAACTTCCACATCCGGCGCCAGATGCAGCTCGCGCCGCGCAGCGCGATCGTGTCCCACGCCGCGGCGCCGGCGAGACCGTCGATCCGCAGCAGCGTCGCGCGCCCCCCGTCTCCCAGGCACGTCACGCGCGGGGCCGGCTCGTCCGGCTCGCGCGGCGCGAGGATCGTCACGAACGTCGCCTCGGCCCGACCGTCGACGGCGGCGCTGATCACCGGTGCCGCTTGCTTCCGGCCGTAGCTCGGCGCCACCCATCCGGGCTCGACGCGTAGCGCGTCGGCGCCGTGGACGACGAGCGCCAGGCCGGGCGCGAGCACCGTCGTGCCCTCGACGCGCGTGGTGCCGAGCGCGTCCGGCGCGAGGTGGAAGCGCAGATCGAAGCGATGCGGCTGCTCGCCGCGCAGCCGGTCCTCGATCACCCAGTACGCGCCGTCCACGAACGCGATCCGGCGCTCGTGGATCGCCTCGTAGGCCGGGCTCATCGCCTCGCCGGCGAGCACGTCGAGCCCGTCCGTGGTCGCGCGGCCGAGCAGGCGCCCGGTCGCGGCGGGCCCGTCCGGCCGGCCGCGGCGGTAGGGCGTCTGGTCCAGCCCGTCGACGCAGACGGTGTTGTGCGCGGCGGTGCCCTTGAACCAGTGGCGCAGGTTCGGCGGCTCCTCGGAGTACGTGAAGCGGCCGGGGTCGGTTACGAGCAGGCGGCCGGCGGCGAACGCCTCGATGCTGAGCAGGTCGTAGTGCCCGTGGCCGCCGTCGCCGAGCGGTCCGCAGTCGAAGACGAGGAAGCGCTCGTCCTCGAACGGCGTGTCCCCGTCTCCCCAGCCGCTGCGCTGGATGAAGTAGCCGCCGTCGGGGAAGCTCGGGCCGCGCTGCGCCGGCGGTGTGCCGCGCCGCCCGTTGGATGCCACGTAGCGGAGACGGTCGTCGGAGAGCAGGTCGGCCGCGAGGGCGAGCAGCGGCCGGTAGTCGCCGGTGTCGCTGTCGGAGAGCGCCGGGATCGTCCCGTCCGGCCGGCAGCAGTGCGCGGCAAACGTGCACGCGCGCGCGAGCCGGCGGTCGAAACCGGCGGGCACCAGCACGCCGAACCGGCGCGCGTTCTCACGCATGCCGACGAACGAGCGGAGCGCGAGCAGGTGGTAGTGGGTGGCGGCCTCGCAGTGCACTCCGTCCGGCCGGAAGTCGGTCTCGAGGTTCCGGTCCAGCTGCTCGACGGCGAACTCGCGCAGGTCGTGGTCGGGGTCCAGTTCCGGCAGCGCGAGCGCCACGACGAACAGCGCGTACAGCTCGAGCGTGCGGTGATTGCGCGCGGGGGCGAGGTTGTCGCGGACGTACCGGGCCTGGGCCGCGACGCTCTCCCGCACCGTGACGTCGAGGTCGGCGGCGAAGCGCTGCTCGGCGTAGATCCAATTGAGGATCCGCCGCGCGGTCACCTCCGGCGCGTCGTGGTCATGCGGGACCTGCTCGATCCACGACGTCACCAGCCGGTCCCACGCGTCGCGGTACGCGCGCTCCCCGGTCTCGGCGCCGGCGTGCGCGAGATCGAGTCCCCAGCCGAACTTCACCCACTCGATCCGCCACTCCTCGTCGGCCGGGAGCGGCGCGTCGTGCCAGTCCGGCTGCGGGCCGAGCGCGCGGGTCTCTCCCGCGACCGTGAAGCGGCCGGCGAGCACGCCGTCGGCAACGTCGCGATCGCAGTGCTCGTGCGCGGTCACGCAGAACAGCTCGCGCGCGGCGACGGCGGTCATGCGACGGCATCCTCGAACAGCCCGGCGAGGCGGCTCGCGAGCCGCTCTCCGTCGAACCGCTGCGCGACCGTCTCGCGGCCGGCGCCGGCGAGCCGGGCGGCGTACGCGGGATCGCCGTGCAGCCGCAGCAGCATGTCGGCCACCGCCTCGGGATCTTCCGGCGGTACGAGCAGGCCGTTGACGTCGTGATCGACCAGCTCGGGGATGCCCGAGACGCGCGTCGCGACGACCGGCGTGCCGGCGGCCATCGCCTCGACGAGCACGTTCGGGATCCCGTCGCGGTCGTTGTCGAGCACCCGGCACGGCATGCACAGGGCGGTCGCGCGGCGGTACTCGCGCAGCAGCTCGGGCTGGCCCATCGGCCCTGGCAGCCGCACGCTGTCCTGGAGCCCGAGCCGGGCGATCCGCGCTCGCACGGTGTCGCCGTGCTTGTCGTCTTGGCCGACGATCACCGCGTCGAACGGCACCTCGCGGCTGCGCAGGACGCCGCACGCCTCGACGAACACGTCGAAGCCCTTCTTCGCGACCATCCGGCCGACGCCGAGCACGCGCAGCGTGCCGTCGCCGTTCGTTGTCGTCGCCGGCGCGCGCAGGAGCTGGGCGAAGTCGGCGTTCAGCCCGTGGTAGACGAGGTGGACGGTGGCCTCCGGCGCGATCGACTCCAGATGGCGGCGGTTGGCCTCCGTGCACGTGACGACGAAGCGGGCCGCGAGCAGCTTCCGCCGTAGCCAGCCGCACGGGTTCAGCTCGCGCGCGTAGATGTCGCGCGCGTGGCCGGTGAACGAGAACGGCAGGCCGACGATGCGCGCGGCATGCCAGGCGACCGTGGTCGTCCCGTGCGCGAAGTGCGCGTGCAGGTGACGGACGTCCGGCGCCGCGAGCAACCGGTCGGCCAGCGCGACCGCCTGCAGGAGCTCCTTGACGTAGATCTTCCGCGGGCCCGAGAACCGCGTGCGGCGATCGCGCAGCGCCTGGCGGAGCACGGTCGCGCAGGCCCGCGCGAGGCCGAGCGGCCGGGCCCGCGCGGTGCGCCGGAGCGCGGGGGCGAACGGCCGCAGGTGGGCCGGCCGCCACCGGTGCAGCGGTGCGGTCAGCGAGGACGCGTCGGGCAGGTAGTCGGGCTCCGCGCGGATCGCGTCGACGACCTGGTGGCGCAGCCCGCGCTCGCGCTCCTCGACCGGCTTGATGACGAACAGGCGCACCGGCACGCCGGCCTCTTCGATCCGGTGCACCTCGCTGGCGATGAACGTCTCAGACACCCGCGGGAAGCCCATGAGGACGTAGCCGATGGACCGTGGGCGGGCGGGGGCGGCGGCACTTGGCATCGATGCCAGGACACGTCGCCGAGGGAAAACGTCACAACAAGTTGTTCACATGTGTCACAGGCCCATGGATTCGAACGATTGGCTGGAGCCGGCCCGAGCCGCGCTCGACGCGGCGCACGGTCCCGTTGACGTGTTCTTCCGCGACGACGACGCGGGCTGGGGCGACGGGCGGCTGATCGAGCTGCTCGATCTGTTCGCCGAGCACGCGCTGCCGCTCGACGTGGCGGTGATCCCGGCGGCACTCGAGCCGGGCGTCGCCGGCGAGCTACGCGACCGCGTGTCGTCGAGTGCTGGGAGGCTGCGCCTGCATCAGCACGGCTACGCGCACGTGAATCACGAGGCGACCGGGCGCAAGTGCGAGTTCGGTCCGACGCGCACGGGGGAGGAGCAGCGGCGCGACATCGCGGCGGGGCGCGAGCGGCTGGCCGAGCTGCTCGGTGGAGTGGTCGACCCGATCTTCACGCCGCCGTGGAACCGCTGCACGCCGGACACCGGCCACTGCCTGGCCGACCTCGGCTTTGTCGCCCTCTCACGCGAGGCGCGCGCCGCGCCGCTCCGGATCGCGGGCCTGCGCGAGCTGCCGGTGCGGGTCGACTGGTTCGCTCAGCGCCATGGCGTGCGGCTGACCCTGGACGAGCTCGGTGGCCGGCTGGCGGAGGCGTTCGGATGCGGCGAGCCGGCCGGTGTGATGTTCCACCACGCGGTCATGGACGGCGTGGACATGCGCCGCGCCGCGGAGCTGCTGCAGCTCGTCGCCGAGCATCCCCGCGCTCGGCCGGCGGTGATGGCGGCGCTCCTCGGCTGACGCTCAGCCGTGGCCGCTGCTGCCGCCGGAGTCGTCCTCCGGCGACTCGGCGACGTCGTCGCCGGAGCCGCTGCCGGAGCTTCCGGAACCGCTCGAGCCGCTGGACTCGCTGCCGGATCCGCTGGTGCCGCTGCCGGACCCGCTACTGCCGCTGCCCGAGGTTCCGGAACCGCTGGATCCGCTACCCGAGCTGCCCGATCCGCTGGTGCCGCTGCCGGAGCTGCCCGATCCGCTGGATCCGCTGCCGGAGCTCCCAGAGCCGCTCGAGCCGCTGCCCGATCCGCTCGAGCTGCTGCCAGGCCCGCTGTTGTCGCTGCCGGATCCGCTCGAGCCGCTGCCCGGTCCGCTGTTGTCCTCGCGCGGCGCGGCGCGCTCGGCAAGCTTCTCGACAGGCGCAGCGCGCTCCCGGCGTCGCGTGGACGTGACCGTGCGTTCGGCGGCCCCGCTGCTGGTGCGGGGCTCCGCGACCGGCTCGGCTGACTGCCGCACGGTGCGGCTGGCCGCGGCGGGCGAAGCGACGGCAGCGGCGCGCGGCCGGCGGTCAGCGTGGTCGCGCTCGGTCATCTCGTGGACGGCCCCGCCTCCCACCCCGCCCGCGATCACGACCGCCACGGCGGCCTTGGCCAGGACCGGCGCGGAGCTCGACGCCGTGCCCTCGGCGCCGCTCAGCCACGGAAGCAATCGCACCAGCGGCCCGGGGATCAGGGCCGCCGCCGCTGCGCGGACGGCGGCGCGCGCGCGATAGGCCAGCTGGCGCACCGCTCCCGCGCTCATCCCGAGGTCCTTCGCGATCCGCTCGTGGCTGTCGCCGCCGAGCTCGTGCCGCACGATCACGTCGCGCTGGTTCTCCGGCAGCGCCTTCATCGCGCTCACGACCCGGTCGAGGTGGTCGCGCTGCTGAACGACGTCCTCGGTCCGCTCGTGCCCGTCGAGGGTCTCGGGCACCCGCGCGAGGCCGACCTGCGGATCGCGCGCGACGTTCAGCGCTGCGTTGTGAGCGATCCGGTACAGCCACGGCCGCAGCGCCACCGGCTTCTGCGCGCCGTCGCGCGACAGCGCGGCGTGCGCGTTGATGAACGTCTGCTGGAGCGCGTCGTCCGCGCTCTCGGGCGGGAGGTACCGCAGGCAGTAGCGCAGCAGTGGTGCTCGATAGCGCGCGACGATCGCGGTGAACGCACGCTCGTCACCGCCCTGCGCGAGCACCACCAGTCGCTCGTCGGACTCGCCGACGAGCACGCCTGGCCCAGCCAGCCCTACGAGGCTCCTGCCCTCTCCGGTCGTCCGTGCTCCCACCGTGGCGAGTACTTCGCACGAGGGCGCCGGAGGTTCAAGCCGGCGAGACGACAAGGAGCCACCGCCAGAACCGGAAGACCGGTTCTGGCGGTGGCAGTCGCTAGGACCGCGTTGAGCTCAGGACACGCGCAGGTCGCGCGTGAGCTGGGCCAGGCTGGCACGGGGAAGCTTGTGCTTCTTGCCGTCCACCTTGAGCACGGTCTTGCCCTTGACGACGCGGGCGTGTGCCTTCAGCCAGCGCTTGCCCTTCACCGACGCCGACTTGACGGCGTTGTTGGCATTGGCGTTGGCCGTGAGGGACTGGATGACGACATCGTCGCCGGGCGCGCCGTCGATCGTGTCGGTGCCGGGCCCGCCGATGATCACGTCGTCGCCGGCGCCGCCGAGCAGGGTGTCGTTGCCGGCACCGCCGAGGATCACATCGTCGCCGTCGCCGCCGCTGACGGTCAGCAGCGCCGAGTTGGCAGCCAGCGCCGTGGCGTCGACCACGTCGTCGCCCGCCAGGGCGTTGACCGTGATCCGGTCGCTGCCGGCGATGGCGCCGGACACCGCGACGCGGGCAGCGAGACCGCGCACCGTGGCGTTCGGTCCGGTACCGGCGACGCTCACGACGTCCTCGCCGTTCGTGGCGTTCGTGATCACGTTGTCGGCTGCGAGGTCATCGCCGCCGCCGACCGCGGCGAGGTCGGCCACCACGTTGGTGACGTCGGTGCCGGAGAGGTCGTTGACGACCACGTTGTCCGCGCCGCCGAGCGTCCTGGCGACGATCGACTCGACATCGTTGAGGTCCATCACGATGTTCGCGATGTTGCGGGTGAACCGGACGCGCCCGCCGTTGGCGGAGACTTCCATGTTCTCGTTGGCGGCGCTGCCGTTGAACGGCATCGTGTCGAACCCGGCCTGGCCCTCGATGGTGTCGTTGCCGTCGCCCGGATCCCACTGGAACGAGTCGTCGCCGGCGCCGAGGAAGGCGGTGTCGTTCCCCTGCTGGCCGTCGGCGAAGTCGTTGCCGTCGCCGCCGAGCAGGATGTCGACGCCGTTGCTGCCGAGGAGATTGTCATTGCCCGTGCCGCCGTCGACGGTGATGCCGATGAGCGCGGCCAGATTGCCGGTCGCGGAGAAGCTGTCGTCGCCGCCGTTGGCGTTGAGGACGAGCTTCTCGGAGGTGCCGATGTCGATCGAGAACGGCGCCGGGTTGAGGCGGTCGAAGCGAACGCGGGTGCCGTTGGCCGTGGTGGTGAACTGCTCGGCGCCGTTGCCGCCGTTGACCTCGACCGTGTCGACGTCGGCCCCGCCTTCGTTGAGGTCGGTGTCGTCGCCGGGGTTCCAGACCATCCGGTCGGTGCCGCTCTGCCCGAAGGCCTGATCGTCCGCGTCGCCACCGGTCAGCGTGTCGTTGTCGTTGCCGCCGAACAGCAGGTCGAAGCCGCCCTTGCCGAGCAGCGTGTCGTTGCCGCTCTCGCCGAACAGCTGGTCGTTGCCGGAGCCGCCGGTGAGGACGTCGTTGCCGCCGCCGCCGAAGAGGTTGGCCTTCGGCAGAGCGCCATTGGTCTCGACGATGGTGATCGTGTCCTGGCCCGCGAGGCCGAAGACCTGGATCAGCGAGGTGTTCGCGACCGTCGGCGTACCGCCGATGACGTTGACCGCACCACCGTTCACAAGGATCTGCCCCGCTGCATTGCGGCTGACCGCGATCGAGTTGTTGTTGGCGTCGCCGTTGACCGACAGCACGCCGTCGTTGAACGAAGCGGTGGTCGCCGCGCTGGCCGACGCACTCGTGGCGGCAAGCATGCCGGCAGCGATCACGCTGCCCGCGAGCAGCCGGCGCGTCGCGCGTCGGAAGTCGTTGTCAAGTCTCATTCTCACCCTTTGTCTCGTCGCTGGTTAGGAAGCGTCAGCTAGTAGACGCCCCCTCCAGCGCAGGTATTCCGCGAGACCTGTTTGTCAGCAGATCGCGACGACGTCGAAGCTCACGTTCGTCAGGAACGGCGTGATCTTGTTCTCGCCGAACGGAACCAGTCGCGTCGACTCGACGAAGATCCGCGCCCCGCCGAGGCGCTGCACATCGACATCGGCGGCGACCTCTTCGGGCGTCGACGCCGTTTCGACGCGCGGTGTGGCGACGATCGCGCAGTCATCGAGGCTGAGCGGGATCTTCGAGCCCGTCGGACCGGTGTTGAAGGTGATGTCGTAGATGCCGACCCCGGCCTTCTTGACGGTGCCGTCGTTGTGCGTGCCGATCGGCTTGCCGTCCTTGGTGACGCGCAGTTTCAGCACCGTCTCGGGCGCGTCTGAGCCGGTGATCTTGCCGGCGGCGATGGCGGTGCCGCCGAGCGCGACGACGAGGGCGGCAAGTGCGACGGCGAATGAAGGGCTGAGCAATTTGTGTAGGGCGGACATGGTGGTCTCCTCAGACGGGGTGGATGTGCCACTGCTGGTGGCGCTTGCCGACGAACGAGAGGGCCATCCGGACGTCAGGGAAACCGAGCTCCTTCTGCTCGGCGGTCAGGCCGTTGGCGCGCAGGCGCAGGTCGCCGGCGGTGCCGAGGCGCCACTGCTGGAACGTGTTGGCGGCGGTGCACGTCTGGAGCGTCACGACCGGGAAGCCGACAGCGCTGCGGCCGGTCAGGCAGCGGCCGGACTTCACGTTGCGCAGGGTCGCGAAGCCCGAGCTGGTGTCGGTCTTCACCCACTGCTGAGCGGTGTTCGTCTTGTTGAGCACCGCCATCTCGGCGACGGGCGACGGAGCCCGTTCGGTGAGCCAGAGGGCGGTCTGCGTGTGCAGCCGGACGGGTGGTACTCGCTGCCTGCGCCTGACCGGCCATGCCCACGGACAGGGCCGCCGCCGCAGCCAGCGCAAAGCCGGCCTTGCGGGTGATCTTGTACGTCGGAAAGCTCCTTGCGAAGTCGGGGTGACCCAGACCAAGACCGCCAGAAGGCCTCACGTATTCCGCGGCCCGTCGCCCGCGAGGGCGTTCCTCGACGAGCTCGGCGTGGACAATGCGACCGTGCATCTCGACACGATCTCCGTCAGCGAGGCGGTCGCGCGTGCGCGCCGCCTCGCCGCCGCCGGCGAGCGCCGGCTGCTCGGGATCACCGGGCCGCCGGGCTGCGGGAAGTCGACGCTCTCCGAGCTCGTCGTGGCCGAGCTCGGCGGGCGCGCCCAGCTGGTCGGCATGGACGGCTTCCACCTCGCGCAGGCGGAGCTCGCCCGGCTCGGGCGTCAGGACCGCAAGGGCGCGCTCGACACGTTCGACGGAGCGGGCTACGTCGCGCTGCTCCAGCGCCTGCGCGACGCCACCGACGACGTCGTCTACGCGCCCGAGTTCCGGCGCGAGATCGAGGAGCCGGTGAACGCCGCCGTCGCCGTGCCGCGGGACGTGCCGCTCGTCATCACCGAGGGCAACTACCTGCTGGTGGATGACGGCCCGTGGGCACAGGTCCGCGAGCTGCTGGACGAGGCGTGGTACGTCGTGCAGGACGAGGACACCCGGCTGCGGCTGCTGATCGACCGGCACATCGAGTTCGGCAAGGAGCCGGACTTCGCCCGCGACTGGGTGATGCGCTCGGACCAGCGCAACGCCGAGCTCGTGGAGGCGACGCAGTCGCGCGCCGACGTGCTCGTGCGGCTCAACGGTTCCTGAGCTGGGCCGGGCATGCGACGATGCGCTCATGCCGACGCTCAAGTCGAGTGAGCGACTCGGGCTCGTCCTGCATCCGAGCAGTGACCCGACGCCGGTCGTCGAGAAGCTGACGAGCTGGGCGCGGTCGCACGGCAAGCAGGTGATCGTCGCCGACCGCGACGCCGCGCGCGTGCCCGACGCGGTCGAGCCGGTGACCGACACGCAGTTCGTCGATCAGGTCGACGCCGTGGTCAGTCTCGGCGGAGACGGCACGATGCTCGGCGCCCTGCGGCTCGTCGCGCAACGGCCCGTCCCCGTCCTGGGCGTGAACCTCGGTCACCTGGGCTTTCTGGTCGAAGTTCAGCCGCACGAGCTCGACGAAGCGCTCGACCGGCTCGAGATGGGGGACTACACCGTCGAGGAACACCACGCGGCGGTGCTGACCGACGGATCCGACGAGTCGGTCGCGTTCAACGACGTCGCCCTCGCGAGCGTGCCCGGCGAGGGATCGGTGCAGGCGTTGCTCACCGTGAGCGGGCGCGCGAGTGGGCGATACCGCTGTGACGCGCTCGTCATCGCCACGCCGATCGGCTCCACGGCCTATTCGTACGCCGCGGGAGGGCCGCTCGTGTCGCCGATGCTCGACGCCGTCGTCATCAGCCCGGTGGCGCCGATATCGGGTATCTCGCGACCGGCCGTGGTCTCGGCCGCCGAGCCGATCGCGTTGACGCTGCTCGAAGGGAGTGGCCAGCCGGCGCTCCAGGTGGACGGCACGATCATGCGACGGATACAGCCCGGCGAGACGGTCGAAGTTCGCCTGCGGCCGCGGGCGGGTCTCGTGGTGCGGCTGGACCCGGAGCGCTACCAGCGCCGCAGCGGGGTCAAGCTCAGCCTGCTCGACCTGCCGTTCCTTCCCGGGGAGATGCGCGACCTGCTCCCCGACGCCGATCCCGTTGCGCTGACCCGGGATACCTAGCCGACGTCGGGGTATACCTCGGCGGCATGAGCAACGGACTCCGGGATACGGTCGCGCTCGTCACGGGCGCGAGTAGCGGGATCGGCGAGGCCACCGCGCGTGCGCTCGCGGCACACGGGGCGACGGTGGCTGCTGTCGCGCGCCGCAAGGATCGGTTGGACGCGCTCACGGCCGAGATCGGCGGCCTGGCGATCGAGGCCGATGTGACCGACCGCGAGCAGGCGGTGGCGGCCGTCGAGCGGACCGCGGAGGAGCTCGGCCGGCTCGACATCGTGATCAACAACGCCGGCGTGATGCTGCTCGGGCCGATCGTCGACGCCCCCGTCGAGGAGTGGGATCGGATGATCGAGCTCAATCTCCAAGGGCTGCTGTACATCGCCCACGCGGCGCTCCCGCACCTGCTGCGCGCCGCCGAGCGCGAGCCGCGCCGGGTCGCGGACCTCGTCAACGTCAGCTCGGTCGCAGGCCGACGCGTCGGAGCCGGCGGCGGCATCTACCAGCTGACGAAGCACGGTGTCGGGACCTTCAGCGAAGCGTTGCGCCAGGAGGTCACGGCTCGCCACGTCCGTTCGTCGCTGATCGAGCCGGGCGCGACCGAGAGCGAGCTCGTCACCCACGTCCGCGAGGAGGTCCGCAGCCAGCTCCCGGCCGGCGGCGAGATTCTCGCGGCGGAGGACATCGCCGACGCGATCCTCTACATCGTCACGCGACCGCGACACGTGGCGATCAACGAGATCCTGGTCCGCCCTACGGAGCAGGTGCGTTAGCGCGCGCGGCGGGCAGCCCCGGCGCCAGTTCCAGCACGGACATCGCCGCCAGCGCCGCGAGCGCGACGGTCCAGCCGCCGGTCGCGTCGTGGACCGCGCCGAGCAGCCACGGCCCCGCGGCCGCGACGACGAAGCCGACGCACAGCGACATCGCGGTCAGCGAGGCCACCGACGCGGCATCGCCGCCACGCAGCACCGGCAGGATCAAGCCGAGCCCGAGCGCGCCGCCCTGCCCGATGCCGAACATCACGATCCACGCCGGCGCGGCGCCCGGCGCGACGATCAGCCCGAGCACGCCGGCGAGCGCGAACCCGACGACGGCGAACAGCACGCCGATCTGGTTGCGGCTGCGTGCCGCCAGCACCGGGACGGCGAACGCCGGCACGAGCTGCATGAGCACGCCGAGCGCCTGCAGCGTGCCCGCCTGGCCCTTGGAGAAGCCCGCGTCCTCGAGCACGCTCGGGATCCAGCTCAGCCCGGCGTAGAACGCCATCGACTGCACGCCCATGAACAGGCTCACGTTCCACGCCAGCCGGCTCCGCCACAGCCCGGGCGGGGGCGGGCCGGAGACCGTCGTGCCCGGTCGCAACGCGGCCGGCAGCCAGACGAGGGCGGCCACGAGTGCCGGCAGCGCCCAGACCGCGAGCGACGCCTCCCACGAGCCGAGTGCGTCCTCGAGCGGGACGGCGAGCCCCGCCGCGAGCGCCGCGCCGAGCGTCAGCGACATCGAGTACGCGCCCGTGAGCAGGCCGGTGATCTCCGGATGGCGCAGCCGGATCAGCACCGGCAGCACGGCCTGGGCGATCGCCACCGCGAGCCCGGACAGGGCGCAGCCCGCGAACAGTGCCGGCGACCCGCCGGCACCCCTCAGCCCTGCGGCCAGCGCGGTGAGCAGCGCGCAGGCGACCAGCACACGCTCGATCGAGACCCGGCGGGTGAGCCGCGGCGCGAGCGGCGCGAAGGCGCCGAACGCGAGCACCGGCAGCGTGGTCAGCATCCCGGCGGCGAAACCGGAGAGCCCGAGGTCGGCTTGCACATGGCTGAGCAGCGGCGGCAGGCTCGCCACGAGCGTGCGCAGGTTGAGCGCGAGCAGGACGATCACCGTCATCGCGCCGGCGGCACTGCGCCGGCGCGCTACCGCGGACCCCGCGGGCGGGATCGGACCAGCGACCGAGTCGGCGACCACGCTCACATGACCAAGCCTCGGGCGCCGGGGCGAGGGCGGCAAGCGCGTTCGCCAATGGCTGGAGTCGCGAGCGTGATTGGGCGCGCGTATGGCGATCGGT
Organism: uncultured Solirubrobacteraceae bacterium; assembly: GCA_963792385.1. Classification (GTDB taxonomy): domain Bacteria; phylum Actinomycetota; class Thermoleophilia; order Solirubrobacterales; family Solirubrobacteraceae; genus DASSUW01. The sequence continues at coordinate 1,300,791 of CAWBVZ010000012.1, forward strand.
GGTGCGGCGTTCGTTGTTGAACCGCGCACGCGGCGACGGGAGATTGTCGGCATGACTCGGCGGCTCACCACGTCGCAACATTGGGCGCTCGACGCGGTCCGCTACGGACTGCCGGCAGCCCTCCTCATCGCGGGCCTCGTCGTGCTGATCGTCGACACGGACTCGCGCCGGTACGAGGGGTTCGCCATGCTCGTCGGCTCAGGGCTCAGCGTCGCGCTGACCAGCGTGCTCTTCCGCATCAGCGCCAGCGATCAGCGCGAGCGCGAGGACGAGGACCGCGCGCGTGAGTTCCTCGCGCAGCACGGCTACTGGCCTGACGAGGCCGGCGACCACGAAAGGCACCGCGGGCGGGCGTAGACTCGACCACGCGAAAGCGTTCGCGTGCCTGAGTCACTGATCGATCTGGCTGGACTGAGTGCCGGTGCCGCGGGTTTCCTCGCCGCCGTGCTGGAGACGGCTGGGCAGCCGATCTGGGTCGTCGATCCCGACGACGTGATCCGATTCGCCAACCCGGCCGCGATCACGGCGCTCGGCTACGAACGCGCGGAGGATCTGTTCGGGCGCGGCAGCCACGAGACGATCCATTACCAGCGCCCGGACGGGACTCCATATCCCGCCGCGGAGTGTCCGCTGCTGCTGCCGCGCGCCACGGGCGAGACGGTCACGAGCGATCTGGACTGGTTCTTCCGGCGCGACGGCTCAATGTTCCGCGTCTCCTACGTCTCGGCACCGATCGAGCTGGCGGAGGGCCGTGGTGCCGTCGTCGTCTTCACCGACATCGAGGACCGCTTGCGCGCCGAACGGATCCGGCGCGAGCAGGACGCCGTCCGTGAGGCGCAACAGGCGGCGCTTCGTCGCGTCGCCGTGCTCGTGGCCGGCGGGGCGGCGTCGCCGGAGGTGTTCGCCGCGATCGCGCGTGAAGTGGCGCAGGTGCTGGGCATGGCGCTGGTGGTGATCTGGCGCAACGACCCCGATGGCACCTCGACCGTCGCCGGCGCCTGGGGCGATCGACCGCATCCGTTCCGCGCGGGCACCACATGGCAGGTCGAGGAGCGCACGGCCGCCGCACTGATCCCGGAGGTCGGTCGGCCCGCGAGGATCGAGGACTTCGGCGCAATCGGCGGGCTTGTTCCCGATGCCATCGCCGCGGTCGGGATCCGCTCCGGCACCGGCGCCGCGATCGTCGTCGACGGCGAGGTGTGGGGCGTGATGGGTGCCGGTCTCGCGGAATCCGAGCCCCTGGGTGACCACATCGAGGATCGGCTCGGCGAGTTCACGGAGCTGGTCGCCACCGCGATCTCGAACACCGAAGCGCGGACGGAGCTCGCGGCGTCGCGGGCGCGGATCGTGGCGGCGGCCGACGCCGAGCGCCGGCGGGTCGTTCGCGATCTCCACGACGGCGCGCAGCAGCGGCTGGTCCACACGATCGTCACGCTCAAGCTGGCCCACCGCGCCTTGCGGAGCGAGGGGGGAGACCTCCCGGCCTTGCTGCACGAAGCGCTCGGCCACGCCGAGCAGGCGACGGTGGAGCTCCGCGAGCTGGCGCACGGCATCCTCCCCGAGGTCCTCACCCGCGGCGGGCTGCGCGCCGGAGCCGACGCGCTGGCCTCACGGATGCCGGTGCCGGTCGACAACGACGTGTCGGTGGGCCGGCTTCCCGCCGCAGTCGAAGCGACCGCCTACTTCGTCGTCGCCGAGGCGCTCACCAACGTCGCCAAACACGCTCGTGCTGGACACGCCGCGGTCGCGGCGGACGTCGAGGACGGCACCCTCCGCATCCAGGTGCGCGACGACGGCGTCGGAGGCGCCCGGCCCGACGGCAGCGGTCTCCTCGGCCTGGCGGACCGGCTCGCCGTCCTCGACGGGAAGCTCCGGATCGAGAGCCCGCTCGGCGGCGGCACGCTCATCGCCGCGGACATCCCGCTCCCCGGCTAGCTCCCGCGACTGCTGCTCGTTCGTATCGCGCGTGCAGGGATTCCGCTTGGACATCGCGCCGGAGTCGGGTCTCATCGACCGTTGTGAGTGCAACGACTATCCCGATCCGGTGGTGACTCCCATGCTGATTGATCCTGCTCCGTCCACGCGACGAGCCACATCGCCTCGTGAGGTGTTCCACGCGTGGCGACGAGCACAACTCGAGGTCGATCGCCTGGCGCGTGAGGCCCCGCCTACGCCGTGCGTGCTGAGAACGACCGGCTTCCTCGCGCCCGAGCTTGCCGAGCGGGTCACCGACTGGTTCACCGGGAAGCCGGCGCCGCCGACCGAGAATGTCCGGCTGTCGTATCGGGCGCTCGAGCGAGAGACCGGACGGCTGTTCGAGATAGCCCGCCACCGCCTGGGGGTTCGGGTGACCTACAGCCGCGCCGACAACGACCCCTATGGCGGTGCCGCGGAGCTGTGCGCCGAGCTCCGCGAGCATCGGTCGATGACGCTCACGACGATCGCGCGTGACGAACCTCATCCGCTGCTTGGCGGCGAGGAGGGCGGCGTCGTCGACCAGCTTCGAGTCGTCCATGACGTCTTCGGCCACGCGGCGCTCGGGGTCGGGTTCGACCTCCAGTCCGAGTTCGCCACGTGGCTGCAGTGCCGGACGCTGTTCTCCGCTGACGCGCGCCGCGCCGCCTTCTGCGAGCTCGTCGGGGCGGTGACGGCGTACGTCTCGACAGGCGAGAAGCCGCCCCTTCGCGCGGACCTGCCGCCGGCGGAGCTCTTTGCGGCGTGCGACCTGGAGACTGGATGACCATGGCTGAGGGTTCCGCGCACCGTGTCGTGGTCATCGGAGGTGGGTTCGGCGGGCTCCAGGCAGCGCTCGGCCTGCGTCCTGCACCCGTCGACATCACGCTCGTCGACCGACGCAACTTTCACCTGTTCCAGCCGCTCACGTACCAGGTCGCGACCGGCGCGCTGTCGGCGGGGGAGGTCGCGTATCCGCTGCGCGCGGTCTTCAAGCGCCACCGCAACGTGCGCGTCCTGCTCGCTGAGGTCACGGGCTTCGACCTCGAGCGGCGCGAGGTGGCGCTGGCGTCGGTCGCGGGCCTGCCGGCTCCCGAACCGGTCCGCTACGACACGCTGATCGTCGCCGGCGGCTCGAACTACTCGTACTTCGGGCACGACGAGTGGAGCGCCTACGCCGGCGAGGTCAAGTCACTCGAGAGCGCGCTCACCGTCCGCAGCCGGATCCTGGCGGCCTTCGAGGCCGCCGAGATCGAGCGCGATCCCGGGCGGCGCGACGAGTGGCTGACGTTCGCGGTGGTCGGCGCCGGCCCGACGGGCGTCGAGATGGCCGGCCAGATCGCTGAGCTCGCGCGCGACACACTCCACGGCGACTTCCGCACCGCCGATCCTCGCAGCGGTCGCATCCTGCTCGTCGAGGCCGCCGACCGTGTGCTCCCCGGCTTCCCGCCCTCACTTTCGGCCCGTGCCGAGCGGTCGCTGCGCAGGCTCGGCGTGACGCCGGTGCTGGGCAGCACGGTCGTCGACGTCGACGAGGCCAGTGTCACCCTCGACGACGGGAGTGGCGCGACGCGGCGTATCTCGACGCGAACCGTGGTGTGGGCGGCAGGTGTCACGGCGTCCGGGCTCGCCGCAACGCTGGGGGAGCTCACGGGAGCCGAGTGCGACGGCGCGGGTCGCGTGACGGTCGAACCCGACCTGACGCTCCCGGGCCATCCCGAGGTCTTCGCGCTGGGCGACATGATCCGCGTCCGCGGCGCCGACGGCTCGGCGGTGGCCCTCCCCGGGCTGGCGCCGGTCGCGATGCAGCAGGGGCGCTACGCCGCGAAGGCCATCCGGGCGCGCCTCCAGGGGCGCGACGAGCCGCCGTTCCGCTACCGCGACAAAGGCAACCTGGCCACCATCGGACGCGCAGTCGCCGTGGCGGACATCAAGGGAGCCAGGCTCAGCGGCTTCATCGCCTGGATCACGTGGCTCGTCGTCCACCTCTTCTACCTCGTGGGCTTCGAGAACCGACTCCTGGTGTTCATCCGCTGGGCGTTCGCCTTCGCCACACGCGGGCGGGGCGCGCGGCTGATCACCCGGTCCTAGCCGGCAAGCGGGATGTCTGCGGCGAAGACGCCCGCTCGGGAAGAGGACCAGGAGCGCAGCTCCAGAGTGCTGCTCCCCGGGGCCAGCGAGTAACTCACGGCCGTTCTCCCCGCTCGTGGTTTCGTTGCGCTCGTCGGGGGCTGACCACGGTGGTGTCCGGTGCTGGATACGAGGTGAGCGAGCCGCTGCGCGTCATGGCCGGCAACCGCGGTGACCCGATCGCACGGCTCGTGCGAATAGGCGGTCATGTACCTACGGCCCGGAGTCCTCTCGCTCGCGGCAGCGCTCGTGCTTGCCCTGTTCCTCGGCGCGGCACGGGCGGACGCCTCGACGAGCCTCGGGTCACCCGACACGTCCGCGGCCCCGGACGGTTTCGTGTGCGCGACCTGCGTCGCCGGGACCAGCATCGGGTTCATGCAGTTCGCGCGCCGCGATGCGGCGGTCCAGGCGCCCGAGGACGGCGTGCTCGTGGCGGCCAGCGTGCACGCGAAGCGGATCACCGGCGGCGAGCCGCCGCGGATCGCCGTGCTGCGGCCGGACGCGGCCGGTGGCGTAGGCATGACGGTCGTCGAGTCGGCGCCGCTGCCGGTGTCCTCGGCGACCGGTTCCCGGCATCAGGTCGACGACCTGCATCTCCCGGTCCAGCAGGGCGACTCGGTCGGCTTCCTCTTCCGCGCGGGCGAGGTCGATCTCGGCGTGAGGAGGCGGCCCCAGCCCGACGGCGCCATCCAGTCCTTCTCGCTGCCGTGCGAGCCCTGTGGGATGGACGGGCGGACCGGCATCGAGCTGTTGCTCGACGCGCTGGTCGAGCCCGACGTGGACCAGGACGGGCTGGGCGACGAATCGCAGGACCCGGACGGTGGCGGCCTGGGCATGGACTGGGAGGACGACTGGTTCGAGGACTTCGAAGGGGGCGACGAGCTCGACGAGGACTTCGAAGAGGACGCGTCCCCACGGGAGCGGCGGCGGATCCGGATCCTGGACGCGGACCGCCTGAGCGGCGGACGTGGGGTGCTGCTGCTCCGGGTGCCGAAGGCGGGACGCGTGAGCGCGGCCATCACCCTGCCCGCGAATCGCCGCACGGGCGCCGGACCGTTCCAGACGATCCTGACCGGCGACAAGCGCTTAAGGCGCGCCGGGCGCGTGCGGCTGCGCCTGGCCGCGACACCCGCTGGCGCACGCGTCCTGGACCGGCGCCGACGAGTGCGCACCAAGGTGGTCGTTGCCTTCTTCCCCCGCCGGGCACCGCTGACGCTGCTGATGCGCTCGGCCCGGATCTGACCCGCCGAAGCAGGGGCAGCGCCGATCGACCACACAGCGGGCATTCCCCCGAGCCGCCTCGGCCTGGCGAGCCCGTTCGACAAGCTCGTCGACACGGCGCTCATCGGCGACGGTCAGCACGTCCCCGGCATTGGCCACGACATGATGCTCGACCAAGGATGGGAGAAAGTCGCCGACTGCATCGACGCCTGGCTGCAGCGGCCGCCCGGACCGCCGAGCGCTGGGTCGGTTTCCCGAGCGAGCGGTCGCCGGCGGCCGAGGACTTCTACGTCGACGATGCCGCGCTTCAGCGGCTCAGCTGCAGGTAGAGCAGCGCTGCGCCGAGCCAGGCGAGCAGGCCGGCGACGACCGCCAGCCGCCAGTCGACGACCCTCGTGAGCAGGAACGTGGAGATCGCGAACGTCCCCCACACCGGAAGCGCGAGGACGGCACTTCGGGCGAAGCTCTGGGCTCTCGCGGGGTCGGCGCCCGCGAACGCGATCAGGCCAAGGATCGTGCCGACCGGGACCGTCGCGACGGCGGCGGCCATCGCGCTGTTGTCGTGACGCTGCGCCAGCAGGACGAGGAACACGACGGTCGCCACCGCGATCGTCTTGGCGATGAGGGGGGCCATGGATGCGATGGAAAGCGCGTCCCTGTCAGCGGCGATCGCCGACGACGAGCAGGTAGTCGCGCGTGTGGGCGATCGGTCCGCCGGCCCGGTAGTTGGACTCGAAGAAATCGACCCACGTCCGGCGCAGTTCCTCGCGGCGCTCGCCGACCGAGTCAGCCAGCACCTTGGTCGGCCCGTAGCTAGTCGAGTACAGCCGCCAGTACGACTCGCCGCTCGGCGCGCGGAACGTCGAGACGCCGCGCGCGAACGTGAGCTTGAACCACTCACCCAGCAGCGCCCTGACATGTCGCTCGTCGCCCCAGTCGAACGGGTTGCTCGGAGGCGGCGCGGGCTGGAATGGCGCCATCATCGCGAACATGCGTGCCACGCCGCCCGTGGGCGTCCAGTTCGCGAGCGCGATCCGGCCACCGGGACGCGTCACGCGCGCAAGCTCGCGTGCGGTTGCGCGGTGGTCGGGGGAGAACATCACGCCGCACGTGGACGAAACCGCGTCGAAGCCGGCGTCGGGCACCTCGAGGCGCTCGCAGTCACCGACGCGGTAGTCGACGTCGAGGCCGAGCTCGGCCGCGCGGCGCGTCGCCGTCGCGATCAGCGCCGGCGCGAGATCGATACCGGTCACATCCGCGCCGCGCGCCGCGGCCCGTTCGGCCACCGCGCCGCTACCGCACGCCAGGTCGAGCCAGCGCAGTCCAGGGCGCGGCCCGAGCGTCTCGACCACAAGCTCATGGATGTCGGCGATCGTCCCGGCCACATGCTCGTACGGCGCCGAGCCCCACATCACGGCCTGTCGCTCCTTCAGATCCTCGAACGCCACGCCCGCTCCTTCGTCTCGTGGGTCAGGTCGACCGCGGCGCATCGCCGTGCCCGCGGCGACGGGCGGGCATCGCGGATCGCGTCGGTCACGGTGATCGTCTGGCTCATCCCACGTCCGCCGTCGCGTGCGGAGGCTCAGACAGCGGCTCGAGCCTGAGCACGGGAATCCGCCGCGTCGATGCCCAGCGGCGGTAGTGCGTAAAGCCCGGGAAGATCTCCTCGGCGCGTTGGTAGCCGCGCTCACGCTCGGCGCCATCGAGCTCGCGGGCCACGACCTCGCGGCTTACCCCGCGGACGACGAACGTCGCGCGTGGGTTCGCGCGCAGGTTGTGGTACCAGGACGGGTTGTGCGGTCGCCCGAAGTTCGACGCGATCACGATCGCGTCGTCGCCGTCGGAGAGGGCGAGAAGCGGGAGCGTGCGCGGTCTCCCGGACTTAGCGCCGGTGGTCGTGAGCATCGCGATGTCCACGCCCGCCAGCCAGGACGACGCGGTCGCGGTCCCGCCGGTGAGGCCGTAGACGAGCCGATCGAGCGGCTGCTGGATGACGCCGTAGAACTTCGCCATCGGAAGCGTGGCGGCGGTCCGTCGCACGAACCGATGCAAGTCGCGCGCCTCCCGGTGCGTCTGCATGGGATCACGCTAACAAACGCAACAAGAAGTTGCAACTAATAGTTGCGTTATAGTTGACGACATCGCCGATCGAATCGACACCTCGACGCCCGCGAACGTTCCTCGTGCGCGACGTCGCCGGCGGCCGAACGGGCGCAGCGCGCGCGTGCGCGCGGACGCGATCGCGGCGACACTGGCCGAGCTGGCCGAGTCCGGCTACTCGGCCCTCAGCCTCGAGCGCGTCGCCAAGCGTGCCGGCGTCCACAAGACGACCCTGTACCGGCGCTGGGGCACGCGCGAGGAGCTGGTGCTCGAGGCGATGCTCGAGCGGGCGGGACAACGCGTCTCCGTTCCGGACACCGGCTCGCTTCGCGGCGATCTACTTGAGCTCGCGCGGACCGCCGCCGCCAACGCCGCCACCCCCGAGGTCGCGGCGATGGCCCGCGCGGTGGTGGCCGAGGCGCCCTACGACGACCGGCTGGCGGCCGCGAACGAGCGCTTCTGGACCGAACGCCTCGCGCTGGACGCCGTCGTCGTCGAACGCGCGATCGAGCGCGGCGAGGTCGCCGGCGGCACCGATCCGCGCCGAGCGATCGAATCCGTCCTCGGCCCGATCCACCTGCGCCTGCTACTCACCGGCGAGCCGATCGACCGCGTCTTCCTGGAGGAGATCGTCAATACCGTGATCGACGGCATCGCACCGCGGCCGAGTCCGGGGTAGCGGTCAGCGCTCTGTCACGGTGGCGAACGCGTTGCCGCTTGCGAGAGCCCGCGAGGAGCCGCTGGTGATGCTTGCCTGGTCGCCGTGCGCGCCGCCCTAGGGTGCTGGGCGGAGGCGGGTGATAGACGCCGCGGTGGGACCATCAACAATCAGGGCCGGATCGTCGGCTCTACGGCACCAGGCCACCCGCCCGCGCGAGTTCCTCGAGGAGCGACGTGGCCGACCAGCAGAAGGCGGCCCCAGGTTTCTGGATCGACTTGGCCGCCTGAACCCGCGACGGGCATGGCTTCCCTAGCGCCTCGCTTGCGCGGCAGCGACGAGGAGCAGTTCGGTCGCCGCGAATCCAACCCCCCGGTCGTGCCGGCTTGAGCGCTCGAGGTCAAGTACCCGCGGGGCTTCGTCGCCGAAGCGATACGCGATCGTCGGCCAGACGAGCGCTTGCATGTCGAGAAGCTGTGACCGGCTCCGCTCACCAGGCGAAGGGCCATGACAGGCGCGGCCCACGAAACCAGGAGACCCGAAGAAAAATGGCGCTCAAGCGGATGGACAACGTGCTCATCGTCGTCGAGGACCTCGAGGCCGCCAAGGCGTTCTTCGTCGAGCTCGGGATGGAGCTGGAAGGCCAGACGCTGGTCGAGGGGCCGGCGGTGGACAGCACCGTCGGGCTCAAAGGCGTCCGTGCCGACATCGCGATGATGCGTACCCCGGACGGCGACGGCCGGGTCGAGCTGACGAGGTTCCACACGCCGCCGGCGGTCAGGGCCGAGCCGGCGAACGCGCCGGCGAACGCGCTGGGCATCCGCCGCATCATGTTCGCCGTCGAGGGCCTCGACGACGTCATCGCCCGCCTGCGCACCCACGGTGCCGAGCTCGTCGGCGAGATCGCGCAGTACGAGGACAGCTATCGGCTCTGCTTCGTGCGTGGCCCCGAGGGCTTCATCATCGGACTGGCTGAGCAGCTCAGTTGAACCTCGACGAACTGCTCGGCGGGGCGGTCGAGTCGCGGACTACGAGGCGCGTGGGCAGGAGCTCACCCGCTGTCGGCGGCGGCTCGAGATTCAGGGCGCTGAGCAGGCGCTCGGCGGCGATTCGTCCCTTGTCGCGGTGGGGCTGGTGGATGGTGGTGAATCCCTCGCTCGCCGGAGCGGTGTCGTCGAAGCCGATGATCGAGAGGTCGCCGGGCACCGACAGGCCGCGCTCGCGGGCGGCCTGCTTGGCGGCAAGCGCGAGCGGGTCGCTGAATGCGAACAGCGCCGTGATGCCGGGCGCGCGATCGAGCAACGCGCGGGCGCCGGCGAGACAGCCCTCGACGCTGGTGATCGGGACTTGCTCGACCGGGACGCTTGACCAATCCAGCCCGGCTGCGGTGACCGCGCGGGCAGAGCCCTCGAGGCGCGCCTTGGGCACGCTGGCGGTGGCTTGTTCCTGGTCGCGGATGTCGGCCGGGCCGGGGTGCACTTCGGCGGTGAGGCCGAAGCCGAGGATGGCGATGCTGCGATGGCCGAGGTCGAGCAGGTGGCGCACGGCGGTCTCTGCGGCGGCTCGGTCGTCGATCCCGACGAAATTCGGGCCGGGGACGGCGGGCGAGTCGACGATCACGGTGGGCAGCTGCCGCTGGCGGGCGGCCTCGAACAGCGGATCGTCGGCGGACATCGAGTACACGATCAAGCCATCCACGGCTGCATTGCGAACCGCCGGCCCGATTGATGGATGTTCCTCCCGAAGCCCGGGCACGAGGACGAGCGCGAGCTGCTGCGGATCGGTGACGTCTGACAGGCCCCTCAGAAGTTGCACGGTCGCCGGCTCGTCAAAGGCGTCGGCCAGGCATCGCCGGAAGACGACGCCGATGGCGCCGGCGCGACCGCTGCGCAGGCTGCGGGCGACCGGATCGGGGCCGCCGTAGCCGAGTTCGGCAGCGGTGCGCAAGACGCGTTCACGGAGGGCGGGCGACAGCCGCTCCGGCCGGTTGAAGGCGTTGGACACCGTGCTCGGGGAAACGCCGACGGCTCGCGCCACGGCCACGACCCCGGGCCGGCGCGGACTGCGCTCCTCGTCTGCGCCGCGGTTGGCGGTCACGACACCGAGGTAAAACGTTGCAAAGCTCTGCCCGAGCGAGTAAAACGTTGCAAGCGGCGAGTGTCGCAGATCCAAGGTCCCGCTACGGAGGCGCGGGCTGCCGTTCTGGACGCGGGCTTCGGCGGGAGGCTGGCGCGCGCGGAATTCGTCTGCGCTCCGTGACGCGCGAGCGCGGGAGGGGGGTCTCCATGAGACGCAACGCTTGGCGAACGCTTGCAGTCGCGCTCGCTGTCGTGCCGTTGGCGGTGACGGCATCGCCTGCCGGTGCGGCGAACCACGACCGGGCGACCTACGCCGTGTCGTCGCCGGATCACAGGATTACGGTCGCGTTCGAGCTGGACAAGCTGGGCACGCCGCAGTACCGCGTGTCTCACAACGGGGCGCCGCTGCTCGCAGACTCCGCGCTTGGGTTTCAGTTCGACGGTGCTCCGCCGCTTGACGGCGACCTCCAGGTGCGCAGCGTGCGACGCGACCGATACGACGCCGTCTGGCGGCCCGTATGGGGCGAGTACAAGACCATCCGCAACAACTACAACGAGCTGACGGTCGACCTACGCGAGAAGGTCGCACCACGTCGCGCGTTGCAGCTGGTTTTCCGCGTCTTCAACGACGGCGTCGGCTTCCGCTACGTGCTGCCGCGGCAGCGGGCGATGAATCGGTTCGCGATCTCGTCGGAGGACACCGAGTTCAAGTTCGCGGATGACTTCACAGCGTGGTGGATCCCCGCCCAGTTCGGCTCCGGGAGCGGCGACGAGGAACTCTGGCGCCGCACGGCGGTGAGCGAGATGGAAGCCGCGGCGACACCGGTGACGATCGACGCCGGAGAGGCCGGCTACGCCACGTTGCACGAGGCCAACCTGATCGACTACGCCGCCATGAACGTGACGCCCGACGAGGCCGGCGGGCCTGCGCTTCGCTCGTCGCTGGTCGCCTTGCCCGATGGCGTCAAGGTGCGCGGAACGGCGCCGCACAAGTCGCCGTGGCGGACGCTCGTCATCGGCGATACGCCCGGGGACCTGGTCGAGTCGACGCTGATCCTGAACCTCAACGACCCGTGCGTGATCTGCCATCAGAACACGTCGTGGATCAAGCCGGGCAAGTACGTCGGCGTGTGGTGGGAGATCCACAAGGGCCAGTCGGAGTGGGCGACCGGCGCGGCGCTGCCACACGGCGCCACGACCGAGAACACCAAGCGCTACATCGACTTCGCCGCCGCGCACGGCATCCCGTACGTGCTCACCGAGGGCTGGAACGAGGGCTGGGCGACGAGATACACGACGCAGGATTTCCTCACGCCGACACCCGACTTCGATCTGGAGGAGGTCGTCGCCTACGCCAAGCGCAAGGGCGTCAACTGGCTCGCGCACAACGAGACGGGCGGCAACGTCTCCAACTACCTCAGCCAGATCGAACCGGCGTTCTCGCTCTATCAGCGGTTGGGGGTCCCCGGTGTCAAGACCGGCTACGCCGGCGGGACCACGATCGACGGGGTCGCCCACAACCACTATGACCAGGCGATGGTCAACCACTACCGCGACACGATCCGGCGGGCGGCGCGCCACCACCTGGTGGTGGAGGCGCACGAGATCGTCAAGGACACCGGCGAGCGGCGCACCTACCCGAACATCCTGACGCGGGAAGCCGTCCGCGGCATGGAGTGGGAGGCATGGAGCGAAGGCAATCCGCCGGAGCACCTGGTGAACCTCCCGTTCACGCGGATGATCTCCGGGCCGATGAGCTACACGCCGGGGATCTTCGACGTCACGTGGGATCCCGGCGGTCCCGGCAAGCCGCCCTGGCGGACGCTGGAGCACACGCGGGTGCACTCGACGCGCGCCGCCCAGCTGGCGATCTATCCCGTCTACCTGAGCGGCCTTCAGATGATGGCCGACATCCCGGAGCACTACGAGGGTCAGCTGGAGCTCGAGTTCCTCGAACAAGTTCCCACGACGTGGGACGACACCAAGGTGCTCAACGGCGCGGTCGGCGACTACATCACCGTGGCCAGAAAGAGCGGTCGAGACTGGTTCGTCGGCAGCATGACCGACGAGAACGACAAGACGCTCTCGTTCCCGCTGCGCTTCCTCGAGCGTCACAAGCTGTACGTGGCGAACGTCTACGGCGACGCGCCGGCGACTGACCTCGAGACCAACCCGAACGAGGTCCAGACCACTCGGCTGCTCGTCGACAGCCGCGACCGCCTGATCGCGGCAATGGCGGGCGGAGGCGGACAGGCCGTGCACCTCACGCCGGCAACCACCCGAGACACGCGCACGCTGCCGCGCTGCGGCCCGGCCACAGCGCTCTGCGAACGAGCGTCCGACTAGCCACAGTCGCTCGAAACGGAACGGCCGTCCGGCGTTACGGGCGGCCGTTCCGCGCGCCCGCCGGCGCTACGAAGGTCTCCTATCCCTCGCGCTCGATCAACGCCTTGAACGCGGGCTCATCGCGGATCGGATCGAAGTCCGAGTCATCCTTTGCGAACGAGCGAACCCGCTCCGAGCGGTCGATCGCGAGCCCGAGGTGATCGACGGCGTCACCCGTCCGGCCCGCGAGGCTCTCGCAGCAGGCGAGGTTGTAGAGCAGCCCGGCGTACTGCGGATGAGCGTCGACCAGTTGGCGTCCGCGATCGGCCGCCTCGGCGTACTCGCCTGCCTCATAGAGCGGGTTCAGCGGGGCCCAGAGCTCCCAGCCGTCGGGCTCGTACGCCTTTCCCGGGGTGCCGCCGAGCGCAACGACAGTCGTCTCGGGCTCCTCGGCAAACGCCGTTCGCTTCACGCCGGGAGGCGCAAAGATGAACGTGCCCGTTGGCGCAGCCACCCGGTCGCCGTCGAGCTCGAACACCGCTCGCCCTCGCACAACGAGGTACAGCTCCTCGTCGGCGTCGGGGGCGGACTCGTCGTGCTCGTTGATGATCCGGTCTCCCACTTCGAGCGCCGTCCAAGCGTTGACACCGAAGGACGTGATGCCGAAGTGGTGCCTCACAGGTCGGAACGGCTCGCGCCCGTCGGTCAGCTCTTCGATCTCTTCCAGTCGTGCGACTGCGTAGCTCGTCATCCGAGTCCTTCCACGACGTAGCGCGGTTTCCGATCGTGTCTGCGGCAGACCGTATCGCCAGGAGTGGCCCACGGACGTACCGTCGATGTCATTCCAACTTCAGGAGACTCCCATGTCTGACTCTGACACCGGTGAGCGCGTCACCACCGTGCTCGACCTTCCGTCGCGTGATGGGCTCGTCGTCAACGCCGTCCGTGTCGACTACGAGCCGGGCGGGTTCTCGCGCGCTCACCGCCACCCGGCCGGCGCATACGTGTACGTGATCGACGGCAGCGTGATCTTCGGGATCGATGATCGCGAACCGGTCGTGCTGAAGGCGGGAGACTCGTTCTACGAGCCGCCGGGCGCGCTCCACTCCGTGTCGCGCAATGCGAGCGAGGAGCTCCCGGCGAGCCTGCTCGCCTTCTTCGTTCTCAGCGAGGGCGAGTCCCCGACCGTCAACGACGGCGACGCGGCGTGATGCGGGTCCTCCGGCTGCGCGCGGCGGGCGGTCCCGAGCAACTCGCGGTCGAGGACGCCGACCGGCCACGACCCGGTCCGGCTGAGGCACTCGTCCGCGTGCACGCGGCGGCGATCACCCGCGGCGAACTGGAATGGCCGGTCGACCGTCTGCCGGCGATCCCGTCCTACGAGCTCTCCGGAGTGGTCGAGGAAGTCGGCCGAGGCGTCGCCGGCGTCGCGGCCGGCGACGAGGTGTTCGCGCTCATCCCGTTCGACCGCGATGGCGTCGCGGCCGACTACACCTCGGTGCCCGCCGAACTGCTGGTGCCGAAGCCGCGGGCGCTCGGGCATGCCGAGAGCGCCGCGATCCCGCTGCCCGCGCTCACCGCCTGGCAGGGGCTGTTCGACCACGGCCGGCTCGAGCGCGGACGGGCGCGTGCTCATCCACGGTGCCGCGGGCAACGTCGGCGGCTTCGCGGTGCAGCTCGCCCGCGTCGGCCGGCGCGCACGTGATCGGGACCGCATCGGCGGCGAACCTGGATCTCGTCCTCGAACTCGGCGCACACGAGGTAGTCGACGCGGCGGAGGACTTCGAAGACGCCGTGGAGCCCGTCGACGTCGTCTTCGACACCGCCGGCGGCGAGCGGTTGCGTCGCTCCCGCGCCGTGCTGCGCGCCGGCGGTCGACTGGTCTCGGTGGCCGACGAGCCGCCCGAGGGAGGCGTGTACTTCATCGTCGAGCCGAATCGCGACCAGCTCGGCTCGATCGCGACGATGGTCGATGGCGGCGATCTGCGTCCCCCGCTCGTCGAGGTCTTTCCATTCACGTCGGCGCGCGAGGCGTTCGCGCGCAGCCTCGAGCCAGGCCGGCGGGGCAAGGTGGTGCTGAAGGTCGTTGCGTGACATCGAGACCACGATCGCGGGGATCGCCATCCCCGACAGCGCGCTCGGCCGGGAGGCGACCGAGTTCGTCCGGGAGGCGTCCACGCCGCTGCTGTTCGACCATTCGCGGCGCGTGTTCTTCTGGGCATCGCTGCAGGCCGAGCGACTCAGCCTCCGCTACGACCCCGAGCTGCTCTACGTCGGCGCGATGTTCCACGACGTCGGCCTGCTCGAGGGCCATCGCTCGCAGCACGAGCGCTTCGAGATCGACGGGGCGAACGCCGCCCGCGCCTTCCTCGAGCGGCACGGCCTGCCCGAGGAGCACGTCATGACGGTCTGGGAGTCGATCGCGCTGCACACGACCCGGCAGGTGCCGAACTACATGCAGCCAGAGGTGCGACTCGTGGCCCTCGGCGTGCAGTACGACGTCGTCGGCTTGGACTTCGACACGCTCACGGCCGAGCAGCGCGACGCGGTCTTGGTCGCCCATCCGCGGACGAAATTCACGACGGGGATGATCGAGGCCCTTTCGGCGGGCGTCCGCGACAAGCCGGAAACCGCCGCCGCGACGTTCCTTAGCCGACATTCTCGAAGCGACCGTGCCCGGTTACGTGCGACCCAACTTCTGCGACGCCATCCAGAACTCTCGCTTCGAGACGTGACCGGCGGCTCTCCCGCGTTCCAGTAAGACCGGCAGCGGACTACGTAGGACCCCGGCGAAGTGCAGTAGCGGTTTACTGACGACGCGGTAGGCCCGCGCAGGGAACCTTCGGCCATGACCTCCCCAACCCTCCGTCGCGCGGCCGCTCTCGCCGGTTCGCTCGCCCTCCTCGCGCTCCTCCCCGCCGCCGCCTCCGCGGCCGGCAACCCGCAAGTCGTTCGCGTTGATCCGACCACCGGCGTCGTCAAGCGGCTGGCCGGCGGCGCGCCGTTCACCCATCTCGGCGGCCTCGCCTTCGGGCCCACCGGCATGCTCTACGTCGCCAACCAGGGCCCGATCGGCCCGAGCCCGCGCGGCGCGGGCATCTACGTGCTGCGCGCGCCCACCTACGCCGCCCCGGCCTCGATCGCCTCGGGCACCGCTCCCACCGCGGTCGTGGCCTCCGGCAGCACGCTGTACTCGCTTGACGGCGATCGCGTCGTCGGCATCGACGGCAGGACCGGCGCCGAGCGGACCGTCACCACCGGCGGGCTCTACGACACGTACGGCGTCTATCCGGCGTTCGGCGCCGTCTCCGGAAACACGCTCTACACCACCGCGTCGTCGTCGTGCGACTCGGCCGAGGGCGGCGGCGCCTACGTCATCGCGGTCGACACCACGACCGGCGCGCAGACGCTGGTGAAGTCGTTCGGCTGCCACGCGCTCGGCGGCATCGCGACCACGCCCGGCGGCAAGCTCACGGTCGCCGTGGGCGGCCGGACCGCCAAGATCGTCCAGCTCGATCCCCAGAGCGGCGCGGTCACCACGCTCTCGAGCGGCGGCTCGCTGAAGACCCCGCAGGGCCTCGCGCTCGACGCCGCCGGAGACGTGCTCGTCGCCGACTCGACCAGCGGCGTGATCGCGGTCTCGGGCCAGGGCGGCCAGCAGTCGCCCTACACGTCGCCCGGCGCCCTCGGCGGCGCGACCGGCATCGCCGTCGGCCCCGACGGCGCTCTCTACGTCAGCGAGGCGGGCGTGCCGCCGAAGCTGGTGGCGACCGCGGCGGGCCGGCAGCAGCTCGGCGCCTCCGGGCTCGCCCTCACGGTGCGCTGCAACCGGGCCTGCACGGTCGGCTACTCGGCGAAGGTCTCCGGCTTCACCGTCTCCGGCTTCACCAAGAGCGCAGCGTTCCGCGGCGTGCAGGCTCGCCGCACCGTCCGGATCACGCTGCCGCGCCAGGTGCGCCGGGAGATCGCGACCGCGCTCCGGCACGGCAAGAAGGTCACGGCGAAGGTCGCGCTCACCCCGCGGGATCCGCGCAGCGGCTCGCTCGGCAAGCGCACCACGCTCCCGATCCGGATCGTCTGACCAGCTGCTCGCGGCGATGGCGGCCACACCCGCCATCGCCGCGAGCGCGCCGGTGCCTGCGTTCGCGGACGACTGTGGAAGACTCGCGGGCGATGACCTCACCGGTACGGATCCCGACGAGCCTCGTCGGCTCGTACGCGCAGCCGGACTGGCTGATCGACCGCGACCGGCTGCGTGACCGATTCCCGCCGCGCGTCCGCGCGACGGAGCTGTGGCGAGTCGATCCGCGCTACCTCGAGCAGGCCCAGGACGACGCGACGCGGCTGGCAATCGCCGACCAGGAGCGCGCCGGGCTCGACATCGTGACGGACGGCGAGATGCGTCGCGAGAGCTACTCGAACCGCTTTGCCACCGCGCTCGAGGGCGTCGACATCGACAACCCGGGCACCGCTCTCGATCGCAGCGGGCATCCCAATCCGGTGCCGCGGGTGGTCGGGCCGGTGGCCCGCCGCCATCCGGTGCAGGTGCGGGACCTGGAGTTCCTGCGCTCGATGACGAGCCGGATGACGAAGATCACGGTTCCGGGGCCGTTCACGATGTCCCAGCAGGCCCAGGACGACTACTACGGATCTCCGGACAAGCTGGGCATGGCGTACGCGGACGCGGTCCGCGGCGAGATCCTCGACCTGATCGAGGCCGGAGCCGACGTGGTCCAGGTGGACGAGCCCTACATGCAGGCGCGCCCCGAGGCTGCGCGCGACTACGGTCTCGACGTCCTCCGCCACGCCACGGATGGCATCGCCGGGACGACCGCGATCCACATCTGCTTCGGCTATGCGGCGATCATCCACGAGCGGCCGAGCGGCTACTCGTTCCTGCCCGAGCTGGCCGCGACGGAGGCGGACCAGATCAGCATCGAGACCGGGCAGTCGGGTCTCGCGCTCGACGTGTTGGACTCGCTGTCGTCGAAGACGATCATCCTCGGCGTGCTCGACCTCTCGACCGACGAGGTCGAGACGCCGGACACCGTCGCCGACCGGATCCGCCGCGCGTTCCCGCACGCCGGTCCCGACCGCCTGATCGCCGCTCCGGACTGCGGCATGAAGTACCTCTCCCGCCAGGCCGCCTACGGCAAGCTCGAGTCGCTCGTCGAGGGCGCGCGCCGCGCCGTCGCGGACGCCGGCTGAGCTACGGCGAGGAGCTCGCCGGGCGGCTGGGCTCCGGCGATTTGCCCCGATCGGAATACTGCGGCGGTGGCCGCAGGATCGGATGTCCGACTATCTGAGGTGATCGGGGCGCTCTCGTATGCGCTCGACCTGACCGAGGGCGAGCCGGCCGGTCACGCCGTGCGGTCGTGCCTGATCGGCATGCGCTTGGCCGAGGAACTGCGGCTCGACGCGGCGAGCCGGTCGGACCTGTTCTACGCGCTGCTGCTCAAGGACGCGGGCTGCACGGCGAACTCGGCGCGGATGGCTGCGCTGTTCGGAGCCGACGACCATTTCGCAAAGCACAGCTCGAAGCGCATCGATTGGGCGCGCCCGCTGCCGGCGTTCCTGTGGTCGGCGCGTACGGTCGCTCCCGGATCGTCGATCCGGATGCGAGTGGCGCACCTGCTTGCGATCAAGAACGAGGGTGAGGTGACGCGGTCGTTGATGGAGGCACGCTGCGAGCGCGGCGCCGCGATTGCGCTCAGCGTCGGCCTATCCGAGCGCACGGCCGCGGCGATCCGGACGCTCGACGAGCACTGGGATGGCCACGGCCAGCCGCGCGGGCTGGCCGGCGATGAGATCCCGCTGCTCGGCCGGATCCTGTGCCTGGCGCAGACGGTGGAGATCTTTCACTCGACGTTCGGTATCGACGGGGCGTACGGAGTCGCCGACGGCCGGAGCGGAGGTTGGTTTGATCCGGCACTGGTGGTCGCACTGGGCAACGTTCGCGACGACAGTGGCTTCTGGGCGTCGCTGGCCGAGCCCAACCTTGCCCGCTGGGAGCCCGCGGACCGGGTGATCACGGCAGATGCGGAGCGGCTGGACCGGATCGCGGCTGCGTTTGCCGGGATCGTGGACGCCAAGTCGCCCTGGACGTACAGCCACTCGGCGCGCAGCCGCACGTTCGCGACCGGGATCGCGGAGGTGCTCGGGTTTGACGCTGAGGAACTGGGCGACCTGGGTCGTGCGGCGCTGCTGCACGACATCGGCAAGCTCGCGCTGTCGAACCGGATCCTCGACAAGCCCGACCGGCTCACCGCCGCCGAGTTCGAGCGCGTCAAGGAGCACCCGCTGTTCACACGGTGGGTGCTTGACCGCGTGGGCTGCTTCCAGGACCTCTCGGCGGTGGCGGGAGCGCACCACGAGCGCCTCGACGGCAGCGGGTATCCACAGGGACTGGTCGCTGAACACCTGACGCTGCCGATGCGCGTACTCGCCGTCGCGGACGTGTACGAGGCGCTCACCTCCAACCGCCCGTATCGCCCGGCGCTGACGTCCGAGGACGCGATCGACATCATTTATCTCGACGTGCCGGGCCGGCTCGACGCCGACGTGTTCGGCGCGCTCGAGACGGTCCTGGAGCGACGAGCCGCCCGCTAAGTCAGCGACGGACCGGGTACCTGAGGTGGAGGGCGCGACGTCCCTGCACCACGACCGGGTCCTCGAGCAGCAGGTGTCCGCGGTCCAGCTTGGAGAAGTAGGGGACGCCCTCGCCGAACAGCACCGGTACGAGGCTGACGCATACCTCGTCCACCAGACCGAGGTCGAGTGCCTGCTGGGTGACGTTGGCGCTGGCGATCGTGACGTCCTTGTCGCCGGCGATCTCCTGCGCCTTGGCGACCGCCGCCTCGACTCCGTCGACGAACGCCGTCTTCGGCCACCGCTCGGCGGCATCCGCGGGTGCGCTGTGGGTGACCACGACGACCGGTGCGCCGGTCGGGTGGTTGTCGTTCCAGCCGCTGGCGATATCGAACAGTCGCCGGCCCGAGACGAGCGCTCCGGCAGGGTCGGTCAGCTCTTTCAGCGCCTCCGCGCTGGCCTCGTCGACATCGAACGCGATGTCCTCGTTGGAACTCGCCACGGACACCTCTCCGGTCTCGTACCACTCGAAGAGCTCACCGACCTGGTCTTCGGGGTCGGCGATGTATCCGTCCAGCGACATCGTCATGTGCGTGCAGACCTTGCCCATGTGTGGACCTCCTTGGGTGTCTGATGCGTTGGTCTGTACAACCGGCCGGCGGCCGGTAACTCATCGCAGTCCGGCGTACCGGGCGTCGTCGAGGATCGGGGACGGCCTGAAGCCCCTGACGATGGTGTAAATGGTGATCGAGAACTCGAAGACGATCTCCGGGATCGAGAAGATGAAGTGCGCCCCGTCTTGCTCGTAGGCGCCGAACAGCACGGCGATCGCCGACGCGAAGATCAGCGGGCCGCCGACGAGACCGAACATCGCCATCCACCGCGGCACGAGGCCGGACTTGTAGAACAGGTAGCCGAGCAGCAGCCCGTTCACACCGACGCAGAAGCCGGGCCCGAGCAGGAACGTCCAGTCGTGGATCGCGACCAGCGACTTGCCGGCGACGGTAAGCGAGCCGGCGTCCGCGCCGGCTCCCGCGAGGTCGTCGCGCAACGTCAGGACCGACAGCACGCTGATCAGGCCGACGACGATGACGACGGACTCGACAATGCGGCTGGCGACGTAGCCGAGCGCGACCGTCTCGCTCTGCCGCCTGACGATCGGAAACAGCACAACCGCGGTGCCGATGTTGGTGATGGCGAGCAGGATCTCGCACAGCGCGCCCAGCTGGACGCGCGTGTCGGCGCCGCTACCGAGGATGTAGTCGGCGTCGTTGAGGACCGGGTCGTAGAGGAGCAGCCCTGCGATCGACGTGACGAAGGTCAGGGCGAACAGCACGCCGAAGAGGCGTGCCCGTCGCTGCTGCTCAGGGGTCGGCGTTGACATAGCGGCTCCTAGCGGTTGAAGAGAAGCCCGCGGCGTGCTCGCGCGGGGGCGCGAGCGACCCTACCTCCGCCAAGAGCACCTGCACGCTTCTTGGCGCAGCGAGGTCAGCGCGGCGACGTAAACGCGGCGGGCGTCGTACGGCGGAGCGCCGGATGCGGTCGGTCGGCTTGACCTCGGTGGGTGCGTGGGAGAGCATCGGCAACTTGCGCTGCTGGTCTGCGAGGCCGGTCGCGTGCTCCCGTACCCGGGCTCGTTTCGACCGTCTACGCGGTCGTGGCGCCCCGAGGAGGTCGACATTGAGGAGGACCTCATGACGTCGGTGACCATCCCGCTGCGAGATGGCGACGACACAGCGTCCGAGGTCGCGGTTCGGGCCCGCAATGTCGCGCGCCACTATGGTGCTGGCGAGACGGCCGTGCACGCACTGCGCGGCGTCGACCTCGACGTGGAAAGCAAGCACCTGACTGCGGTCATGGGCCCGTCGGGGTCGGGCAAGTCCACGCTGATGCACATCCTCGCCGGCCTGGACAAGCCCTCCTCGGGCGAGATCGTGGTCGCCGGGATCGACATCGGCGGTCTCGATGACACGGAGCTGACGAAGCTGCGTCGTGACCACATCGGGTTCATCTTCCAGTTCTTCAACCTGCTGCCGATGCTCACAGCGGCGGAGAACATCGTCCTGCCGCTCAAGCTGGCCGGCGGGAAGCCCGACGAGCAGTGGCTCGCCGAGCTGGTGGAGAAGGTCGGTCTAGGCGACCGCCTCACGCATCGCCCGTCGGAGCTCTCGGGGGGTCAGCAGCAGCGTGTGGCCGTCGCGCGGGCGCTCGTGTCCCGTCCGAGTGTGATGTTCGCTGACGAGCCGACGGGCAATCTGGACTCGACGACCGGTGGCGAGATCCTTGCCTTGCTGCGCGACTCCGTCGACTCACTCGGCCAGACGACCGTGATGGTCACGCACGACGCGCACGCGGCGGCGATCGCCGACCGCGTGCTGTTCCTGGCCGACGGGAACATCGTCCGCGACCGCGGGCCCTCCACCGCGCACGAGATCCTCGCGACGCTCGAGGAGATGACCGAGCGATGATCGCGGTCGCCCTCAAGGGCCTCATGGGTCGCAAGATCCGCGCCCTGCTGACGGCGTTCGCGATCGTGATCGGCGTGACGATGGTGAGCGGGACGTTCGTCCTCACCGACACGATCCAGAAGGGGTTCGACGGCATCTTCGGCGCCTCGTATGCGCAGACCGACGCGGTGATCGCCGGCAAGGAGATCGTCAAGGGCTCCCAGAGCGGGGCCGCGACGGTTCCCGAGTCGCTGCTCACGCAGGTGAGGGCGCTGGACGAGGTCGAGACGGCCGGCGGCACGATCGCGCCGAACACGTCCAACCACGCGGAGATCGTTGGCCGCGACGGCAAGCCCGTCGGTTCTGGAGGCGCGCCCCAGTTCGGGCTCGGCTACGACGCGTCCCAGCCGCAGTTCAGCCCGCTGAGGCTCAAGACGGGCCAGTGGCCTCAGGGACCGAGGCAGGTCACCGTGGACGCCGGCACGGCGGACGGCGAGAAGCTCGCGGTCGGCGACTCGGTCGTCGTGTCCACGCTCGGGACCAGGCACCGCTACGAGGTGACCGGAATCGCCAGCTTCGGCGGGCTCGACTCGCTCGGCGGCGCCACGATGGCGATCTGGGACCTGCCGACCGCCCAAACGCTGTTGAACAAGGAAGGCCGGTACGACGGCATCTCGATCGTCGCGAAGGAGGGCACGTCGGCCGACGACCTCATCCGCGCCGTCGAGCCGCTGGTCCCGGCGAGCCTCGAGGTCAAGGACGCCGCGCAGCAGGCCGCGGCGGACGCCACGGAGACCAACGTCATCGTCAAGGCGATCCGCTACTTCCTGCTGGGTTTCGGTGGGATTGCCCTGTTCGTGGGCGCGTTCGTGATCTTCAACACGCTGTCGATCACGGTCGCCCAGCGCACGCGTGAGTTCGCGACGCTGCGGACGCTCGGGGCCTCGCGCAAGCAGGTCATGCGCTCGGTCGTGATCGAGGGCCTGGTGATCGGGCTGCTGGCCTCGGTGATTGGGCTCTTCGCCGGGTTCGGACTCGCCAAGCTATTGAGCGCACTCGGCGGTGAACTCCCCGAGGCCGGGATGGTGTTCTCGCTGCGGACGGTCCTCGTCTCGCTCGCGCTCGGCACCGCGATCACACTGCTGGCGAGCATCATGCCCGCGCTGCGCGCCACGCGGGTGCCGCCGATCGCAGCGGTCCGCGAAGGCTCAACACTCCCGCCCTCGCGCTTCGCCGCCCACTCGCTGAAAACGGCCGTCGTCGTGATCGCGGCTTCCGTCGCCGCCATCTCCGTCGGCATCTTCGCAAGCGGGTTGAGCACTATGGCGGTGCTCCTGCTGCTCGGCATCGGAATCCTGGCGCTCTTCGTGGGCGTGGCCTTGGCGGCCCCGCACATGGTCAAGCCGCTCACACGCGTTGTGGGCCTGCCCGCGCGCCGCGGGGGCGGCATCGCCGGCGACCTCGCCAGCTCGAACTCCGTGCGCAATCCCAGCCGCACCGCCTCGACCGCCGCCGCGCTGATGATCGGCCTCACCCTCGTCACCGTCGTCGCGGTACTGGGCGCCGGACTGCGCACCACCGTCGAGTCCGCCGTGACCGACCAGGTCAATGCCGCCTACATCGTCAACGGCGTGGACGACGTGCCGTTCGAGGCCGCCGAGGGCGACGCGCTCGCGCGCGTGCCCGGCGTGAATACCGCCTCCCAGGTCCGCGTCGACAAGGCGCTCGTGGCCGGCGAGGAGAAAGACGTCACCGGCGTCGACCCAGCGACCATCGCGCGCTTCTACACGTTCGACTGGACCGACGGCTCAGAAGCCTCAGTCGCCCAACTCGCTGCCGATGGCGCGCTCGTCACGCAAACCTACGCCGACGACCAGGACCTGGCGGTCGGCGACCCACTCTCGATCCAGACCGCATCCGGTGACAAACAGGCGGTCGTGATCGCCGGCGTCTACGACCCGCCCGAGATCGACCAGATGCTCGGCTCGATCACGATCGCCCAGCAGGCATTCGACGAGGTCTTCCCCCAGCCCAAGAACAAGTTCACCTTCCTCGACGCCGGAGCGGACGCGAACCAGGCGCTGACCGCGGCGGCCGCCAACTTCAGCGACGCCAAGCTGAACACCGGCGCCGCCTTCGCGCACGCCTACACGCAAGGCTTCGCCAGCTTCCTGAACTTCCTCTACGTGCTGTTGGCCTTCTCGGTCGTCGTGAGCCTGTTCGGGATGGTCAACACGCTCGTGCTCACCGTCTTCGAGCGCACGCGCGAGCTGGGAATGTTGCGGACGATCGGAATGACGCGCCGCCAAACGCGCCGGATGATCCGCCACGAGAGCGTCATCACGGCGCTGATCGGCGCCGCGCTGGGACTTCCGCTCGGCATCTTCCTCGCGCTGCTGGTGACCCAGGCGCTGTCGCAGTACGACATCGCGATCTCGATCCCACTCCCGGAGCTCGTGGCCTTCACCGTGGTCGCCATCCTCGCCGGCCTCGGCGCCGCGATCCTCCCGGCCCGCCGCGCCTCACGACTGAACGTCCTCGACGCGCTGCACTACGAGTGACGTGCGCGTCTCCCGCGAAGCGGAGTCGCTACAACATCGGCGATGGACATCGCTGGTCGGACTGCGGTGGTGACCGGGGCGGGGATCGGCACCGGCCGCGCCATCGCGCTGGCTCTGGCGGCCGAGGGCGCCGAGGTCGTGGTGTCCGACATAGACGAGCGCGGAGGGAACGAAACTGTCGCGATGTGCGAGGGCCGCGCGCGCTTCCTGCCGGCAGATCTCACGTCCGCGGATGACATCCGGGGCCTGATCGACTCCGCCGAGCCGACGATCCTCGTCAACAACGCGGGTGGCGGGGGCCACATTCCTCCGCATTTCCCCGACGCCGATCCCGAGCAGTGGGGAGCGACGCTCGATCTCAACCTGCGCGCTCCGATGCTGGCAACGCAATTCGCTCTCGCCCCGATGCGGCGGGCCGGCGGCGGCGCGATCGTGAACGTCGCGTCCACCGCGGCCTTGGGCGCCGAGCCGTATCAATCGCCGGAGTACGGTGCGGCGAAGGCCGGACTCATCCGCTTCACCTCGGCAGTGGGCGCGCTCGACGGTGTGCGCGTGAACTGCATCGTGCCCGACTGGGTCGCGACCGAGCGCGTCACCGCCGAGGAGCGAGCGACCACGCCTCCGCCGATCGCGCTGGCGACCGTCGCCGCGGCCGTGATCCGATTGATCCACGACGACACGCTGGCCGGTCGCGCACTGGTCCTCTTGCGCGGTCGCGAGCCGCGGCTGGACTGACGCGATTCGGCCTAGACGGCGGCGGCTTCGAGGACGTGCGGCCCCGCCGCGAGGGGCGTTGCCCTCACCAGGCGGAGGCCGGCCTGATCGAGCAGCTGTGTGAACTCCGCCGCGGTGCGCTCGCGGCCACCGGCGTACGCCAGCATGATCAAGTCGAGCAAGGCGGCCGAGAGCAAGGGGCCGCTTGCCGTCATGCGCTCCGGCAGGAGCAACTCGATGATCGCCAGCCGCGCGCCTTCATCCATCGCGGCGCGGCAGTTTTGCAGGATGGAGATGCAGCGCTCGTCGTCCCAGTCGTGCAGGATGCTCTTGAGCACGTAGACGTCGCCACCTGCCGGGACCGACGCGAAGAAGTCCCCCTCCACGAGCTCGCAGCGATCGGCGACGCCGCGCTCGGCGAGATAGCCGTGGGCGTGCTCGAGCATCCCCGGCCGCTCGAGCAGTACGCCACGGAGCTTCGGACGGTGACTCAACATCTCCGCCAACAGGGTTCCGGACCCACCTCCGACATCGACGATCGTCCGGGCGTCACGCAAGACGTCGGACGCCGCGAACTCCGAGGCCACGGGCAGGGTGCGAGCCAGCATGCGTGCCGCCCCGCTCGCCTCCGCCTGCGGGTTCGCGGCGTAGTACTCGAACAAGGGAGCGCCGAAGACGGCATCGAACGCCGTCTCGCCGGTACGGACGGTGTGCAGCAGGTCGCCGAACGAGCGATACATCTCCTCGCCGAAGTTGATGACCACATCGCGCATGCGGCCAGGTGCGTCGGCGCGCAGCGCGTCCGCCGCTTCGTTGGTCGCGAAGCGGCCATCCTCGAGCTCCGTGAAGACGCCGGCTGCCACCAATGCGCGGAGGACGCGACGGAGGCCCGGCGCGCGCACGTCCACCGCTTCCGCGAGGGCCTCGGCCGCCAGCGGCTCTGAGCCCAGGACATCGGCAACGCCCAGCTTCGCGGCGACGTACAGCGCCTGCGAGAGCTGGTAACCGCCGCCGATCCGCAGCACTGTCTCTTCGGCGCGATGCATGCGGCCAATCCTAAGCTCGGCTTGGGAGGTACGCAGGCAGCGCCCGGCTGAGGCAGATCATTCGCCCTCGGGCCCCGCCTCCAAGAACTGAGCGAGCCGCTGTGCCTCCTCCGGGGTCAGCGTGCACTGACGCGGATCGCCCCAATTGGGACCAGCGATCGACACGATGGCACGCTTCCCTGAACTTCCCCATGTGACGTGAATGACGTTCCGCTCGTCGTCCTCAATCCGGATCACGGGTTGCTCACGGGCCATTGCGACCGATCGTAGTCACCGGCGGCGGGCGACCCCAGCAAACGCTCGACAGCCCGAAGCTACGCCGCGACGGCCGTCCGGTGCTCGCGCGGGCTGACGCCGCGGATCCGCTTGAACGCCGTGCTGAGCGCGAACGGGCTCCCGTACCCGACCTGCGGGGCGACCGAGCCGATCGTCGCGCCCGGCTCGAGCAGCAGGTCGGCGGCAAGCGCGATTCGCCAGCCGGTGAGGAAGGCCATCGGCGGCTCGCCGACGAGCTCGTGGAAGCGACGGGCGAGCGCAGCGCGTGAGATCCCCGTGGCGTCGGCCAGGCTCGCCACGGTCCATGGATGCGCGGGGTTGTGGTGGAGCATCCGCAGCGCCGGCCCGACGACGGGATCGCCGTACGCGCGGTACCAGCCAGGAGCCCCGGCCTCGGGACGCGCGAACCAGGCGCGCAGGACGGAGATCAGCAGCAGGTCGAGCAGCCGGTCGAGCACCGCCTCCTGGCCCGGCTCGTCCTTGACGATCTCCTCGGTGAGCAGCGGGATCACCGGGGAGCTCCAGTCGGCGTCGCGGAGCACGAGCAGGGTCGGCAGCGCGCGCAGCAGGCGGCGGCTGACCTCGCCATCGAGCTGGTAGGTGCCGGTGAGCATGACGGTGGCACCGTCGGGGCTGTTGCCCCAGGTGCGGACGCCGAGGTCCATCATCTGCGCGACCTCCACGCCGTCGGGCGTGGTGCAGCGCTGGCCCGGCTGGATGATCGCCTGCGGCGCGGTGGCCGGGTCGTCGGCGACGGTGTAGGGGTCGGGGCCGAGGATGATCGCGACGTCCCCGGGGTGCAGCGTGGTGACCTCGCCGCCGTCGGGAACGATCGACGCTTCGCCCCGCACCATCGCCACGAGCGTGAGCGGAGCCTCGTCCTGGATCCGCAGCGACCACGGCGGATCCATGCTCGAGCACAGCAGGAATGCCCCGCGTGCGCGAGGCCCATCGAGAAGTCCAGCGACCGCGTCCATGCTGGAATCGTAGACGATCGCGTATGAATCCGCGACTCAAGGCCATGGACAGTCTCTCTGCGCTCGGGTTCACTGTCGAGCATGAGCAACGACACACAGCAGATGACCTTGGTGGTGGGCGGCACCGGCAAGACCGGTCGCCGCGTGGTGGAGCGCCTTCAGACGCGCGGCGAGTCGGTCCGGGTGGGCTCGCGCTCCGGCGACCCGGCGTTCGACTGGGAGGACCGCGCGACGTGGGCGCCCGCACTGAACGGGGCGACGGCGGCGTACGTGTCGTACTACCCCGACATCGCGGTCCCCGGCGCGGCCGACGCCGTCGGCGCGTTCGCCCGGCTGGCCGTCCAGACCGGCGTGCGGCGGCTCGTGCTGCTCTCCGGACGCGGGGAGGAGGAGGCGCAGCGTGCCGAGCAGCTCGTACAGGAGTCCGGCGCCGAGTGGACGGTCGTGCGCTGCAGCTGGTTCTGCCAGAACTTCAGCGAGGACTACCTGCTCGAGTCCGTGCTCGGGGGCGAGGTCGCACTGCCGGTCAGCGACGTGCCCGAGCCGTTCGTCGACGTCGATGACGTGGCCGACGTCGCCGTCGCGGCGCTGACCGAGGACGGCCACGCCGGCCGCATCTATGAGCTCACCGGCGCGCGGCTCGTCACGTTCGCCGATGCGGTCGCCGAGATCGCTCAGGCGTCCGGCCGCCCGGTCCGCCTGACGCTGGTCCCGACCGACGCTTACGTGTCGGCGATGGCCGAGCAGGGCGTGCCCGACGACGTCGTGAGCCTGCTGCAGTACCTGTTCGGCGAGGTGCTCGACGGCCGCAACGCCCACCTGGCGGACGGCGTTAAGCAGGCACTCGGAAGGGAACCGCGCGACTTCGCCGACTACGCCCGCAACGCAGCGGCGACGGGGGTGTGGGCATGAGCCCGATCACGCCCGGTCAGACGCTCGAGAACCCCGTCACGGGCGAGCGCTTCACCTTCACCCACACCGCGAGCAGCACGGGCGGCGAGCTGCTGGCCTTCGACTTTGCCCTGCGCGCCGGCGGCGCTGTGCCGATCCCGCACGTGCACCCGATCCAGACCGAGCGCTTCGAGGTGCTCGAGGGCCGCATGCGCTTCCGCGTCGGGCTGCGCACTCGCATCGCCGGCCCGGGGGACGTGATCGAGGTCGCGCCCGGCGTCGCCCACAGCTTCGCGAACGCCGGCGACGGCGAGGCGCGGCTGCGCGTCGAGGTGCGGCCGGCGCTCGCGATGGAGGAGATGTTCGCCGACGTCGTCGGCATGGCGCAGGCTGGACTGATGACGAGCCGCGGCCTCCCGCGCAACCCGCTCCACCTCGCCGTGCTCGCGCGCGCCTACGACCAGGAGGCGCACGCGCCGCTTATGAGCGTCGGCGTGCAGCGCCTGCTGCTCGCGCCGCTCGTGTTCATGGCGCGCCGGGCTTGGTCGCGTAGTCGCCCAGTCCTTGCTCCAGCAACGTGAACGCCCGATCGGCCTGGGCGCGAACGTCCCGCGGCAGGCGCGGGGCGCGCGCGCCCTCGACGACCCGCCGGCGCGTGTACTGCACGAGCGCGCGGTGCACGCCCATCAGCGCGTTGGCCGCGACCCACGGCTCGACGTCACTCGGATCCGCTCCCCGCTCGTCGGCGATCAGCGCGGCGAGCGACGCGGTATAGCCGGCGAAGATCTGCTGCTCGCGCGCCAGCAGCGACGGGCTCTCGGTGATCATGCGCGCGATCGCAGTGAGGAGCTCGCGCGCTTCGGGGTCGGCCTTGCCGAGCAGCCCGCGCTGCACGAGCACGAAGCGCTTGAACGCGGTGAGCACGGAGTCGCCGGGCGGTCGCTCGCGGATCGTCGTCAGCAGGTCCTGCTCGAACGACTCCAGGCGCCAGAAGACGAGGTCTTCCTTGGTCCGGAAGTAGTTGAAGACCGTCTGCTCGGAGACGTCGGCGACGCGGGCGATCTCCGCGACGGTCACGCGCTCGAAGCCGCGCTCGGTGAAGAGGCCGCGCGCCGTCTCGGCGATCAATTGGCGCGTCTGTTCCTTCTTGCGCTCACGCAGTCCCGTCGCCATGTCTGAAAGCTAGCAGCACTAAGTCTTGCGTGCCAATAATATTTGAGCTACACTAACTTCATGGCGACTACACCCACAGACCACAACGTCTCAAACCCTTCTGCGATCGCCGTGCCGTTCGCAGCGATCGTCCTGGCGATGTTGCCGGCGGTGCTCGACCAGACGATCCTGGCGACCGCGCTGCCGACGATCGCCACCGACCTCGGGCGCCTGTCAGACGTCTCCTGGGTGGTGAGCGCCTACGTCGTCGCGGCCGCTGCCACGACCCCGATGTGGGGCAAGCTCGGTGATCGTCACGGGCGCAAGCGGCTGCTCGAGATCGCGCTCGCGATGTTCCTCGGCACGTCCGCTCTGTGCGGTCTCGCGCAGGACATCACGCTGCTCGTCGCCGCTCGCGCCGTGCAGGGCGTCGCCGCCGGTGGCCTGATGACGCTCGCCATGGCCACGGTCGGCGACCTCGTGTCCCCGCGCGAGCGCGGGCGCTACCAGGGCTACATCATGGCCGCGTTCGCCGTCGCCACCGTCATCGGCCCGCTGCTCGGCGGTCTCCTGGTCGAGCACGCGAGCTGGCGCTGGGTCTTCTACGTCAACCTCCCGCTCGGCCTCGTGGCGCTCGCCGCGCTGCGCCTCCGGCTCCCGGCGGCCGAGGCCGATCCCTCGGGCCGTCGGTTCGATGCCGCGGGCGCGGCGCTGCTCGCCGGCGCCACCGCCGCCCTGATGTTCGCGTGCATCTGGGGAGGGGACCGCTACGCCTGGGACTCGGCGACGATCCTCGGCCTGATCGCCGCGACGGTGCTGCTGGGCGGCGGGCTCGTGGTGCGCGAGCGGCGCGCGGCCGATCCGATCGTCCCGTTCGCGCTCGTGCGCACGCGGACCGTGGCCGTCGCCAGCGGCGCGCTGTTCCTGGCTACCGCGGCGCTGTTCTCGATCACGGTGTTCGTGCCGCTGTTCCTGCAGGAGACGACGGGCGCGAGCCCGACGCAGGCCGGCCTGCTGCTGGTCCCGGCGATGCTCGGCATCACGCTCTCCACGACGCTGTCGGGTCGGTACATCACGCGCACCGGGCGCTACAAGATCTTCCCGCTCGCCGGCCTGGCGCTCATGACTGCCGCGCTGGCGCTGCTCGCGGCGCTCGCCGGCGAGCCGTCGCGCACGACCACCGGCGTCGCGCTCGCCCTCTTCGGCCTCGGCTTTGGCATGGTCGGGCAGGTGCTGATCGTCGCCGTGCAGAACAGCGTCGAGCGCCGTGAGCTCGGCGTCGCGACCGCCACGACCGGCTTCTTCCGCGCCCTCGGCGGCGCGGTCGGCGCCGCCGTGCTGGGAGCCGTGTTCTCCGGCGCAGTCGGGCCGGGGGCGCGCGCCGACGTGATCGATGCCGTCCAGACCGTCTTCCTCGTCGCCGCGCCGATCGCCGCACTTGCGTTCGTCATCGTGCTCGCGCTCGAGGAGGTCCCGCTTCGTCAGACGACTCAGGAAAGGAAGAGCGATGCCCGCTCCGGAGATCAGCAGCAGCGTGCTGCTGCGTAGCGAAGAGACTGGCGGCCGCGTCGCCGCGATCGAGATCACGGTCGCGGCGGGGTGGGGCGGTCCTCCGCTTCATCACCACGACTTCGACGAGGCGTTCTACGTGCTCGCCGGGGAGCTCACGTTCCAGGTCGGGGACGAGTTCGCGACGGCGGGGCCCGGCGCGGTCGCGTTCGCCCCGCGCGGCGTTCACCACACGCTGGCGAACCTGAGCGAAGCCGAAGCGCGCTACCTGCTCGTCTGCACGCCGGGGGGCTTCGAGCGCCGGTTCGACCCGGCGCCGTCGGAGCCCGCCCCCGAGACGACCTTCGTCGGCCCGCAGATCGCCTCGGGCACGCGCGGCACGCCGCTCCCCGTCCCCGAGGACAGGCCCAAGGTCCTTCTCCGGAGCGAGCAGACCGACGACCACGTCTCGCTCGTCGACACCGTCGTGCCGGCCGACGCGAAGGGCCCGTTCCTGCACACGCACGACTTCGACGAGGCGTTCTACATCGTCGAGGGCGAGCTCACGTTCCAGGTCGAGGACGAGCTGGTCACGGTGCGCAAAGGCGAGATCGCGTTCGCTCCGGGAGGAGTGCCGCACACGTTCACCAACCGCAGCGGCGAGCCGGCCCGGCAGGTGATCGTCTGCACGCCGGCCGGCTTCGAGCGCCACTTCGCGCGGATCGCGGCGAAGCGCGCGGCCGTCGAGCCGCCCGAGTGGGCGCTGCAGCCGATCCCGGAGGTCACCCGTGTCGGCCCGCAGATCGCGGACCGATGAGTTTTCGTTCGAAGGACGGTCTTACCGGTATGCCAACTGTGCTTGCCGACCGCATCGATGGCGACGTCCTCGCGCCGGGTGACCCCGGATACGACGAGGCGCGCGCAGTCTGGAACGCGATGGTCGACCGGCACCCGCAGGTGATCGTGCGCTGCGCGAGCACCGGCGACGTGGCCGAGGCGGTGCGGTTCGCGCGCGAGCACGACCTCGAGATCGGGGTGCGGTGCGGCGGGCACAGCGTCGTCGGGCTCGGCGTGCCGGACGGCGGGCTGATGATCGACCTGACGCCGATGGGCGGCGTCCGCGTCGATCCGGCACGCCGCCGCGCGTGGGTCCAGGGCGGAGCGCTGCTCGGCGCGCTCGACCGCGCCGCGCAGGAGCACGGCCTGGCGACGACCGCGGGCAACGTGTCGCACACCGGCGTCGGCGGGCTGACCCTCGGTGGCGGGATGGGCTGGCTCGCCCGCCGCTTTGGCCTCTCGTGCGACAACGTGGAGGCGTTCGAGCTGGTCACCGCGGAAGGCGAGCTGGTCCGCGCAAGCGAGACCGAGAACCCGGACCTGTTCTGGGGCCTGCGCGGAGGCGGCGGGAACTTCGGGATCGTGACCGAGTTCGAGTTCCGGCTGCACGCGATCGGCACCCAGGCGCTCGTCGCTGATTTCCTCTTCGACGTCGAGGACGCGTTGCCGGTGCTGCGCGGGTGGCGCGATCTCAACGCCGACGCGCCGCGCCAGGCCACCTTCACCGCCTTGGTCACGGACGCCGGGGCGAGCGTCGGCTTCGTCTGGGTCGGCGACCCGGCGGAGGGCCAGCGCCTGATCCCTGCGTTCCAGGCGCTCGGACGGCCCGCTGCGGAGCGAATCCAGGAGCTGTCGTACCTGGACCTGCAGCGCGTCGACGACACCGTCGAGGGCCACGCGTTGCGCCGGTACTGGAAGGGCCACTACTTCACGGCGTTCGAAGACGAGGCGATCCACGCGTTCCTGCGGCGCGGCACCGCGGATGGTCGCGGCGCGCACCTCCCTTCGGTCTCGCTCCAGGCCTACGGCGGCGCGATCGCCGACGTCCCCGACTCCGACGCCGCCTTCAGCCAGCGCGACACGATGTTCGAGTTCGTCGCCGCCGCCCGCTGGTCGGACCCGGCGGAGGACGAGTCCCGGATCGCCGCGGCGCGCCGCTGCGCTGCCGCGCTCGACTCGTTCGCCAGCGGCGCCTACGTCAACGTGCTGGGCGACGATGGAGCCGGCGGCGTCGCGCGTGCCTACCCGCCGCACAAGCTCGCCCGCCTGACCGCGCTCAAGGACGCGTACGACCCCGAGAACGTGTTCCACCTCAATCAGAACATCCCGCCTAGCTAGGATGCCGCCGATGCCAGTCGTGCGCGTACGAGGCCCGCTCAAGCAGCTCGCCGGCGACCGCTCCGAGCACGCGATCGAGGGCGCGTCGGTGGGGGAGCTGCTCGTCGAGCTCGAGCGCGCGCACCCGGCCGCGAAGGGCTGGATCCTCGACGAGCGCGGCGTTCTGCGGCGGCACATCAACGTGTTCGTGAACGGCGAGCGGGGCGGCCAGAGCACGCCGGTCGGCCAGGCCGACGAGGTCGACGTCCTGCCCGCGATCTCCGGGGGACGCCGGTGACCGAGCTGCTGGTCGGGACCAAGAAGGGCCTGTTCGTGCTCGACGGCGAGCCGGGCGCGGAGTTCGAGGTGACCGCGCGCGCGTTCGCGGGCGAGCCGGTCGAGTTCGCCCTCCGCGACGAGCGCTCCGGCCGCGTGCTGGTCTCGGTGACATCGCCGTTCTATGGGCCGAAGATCTGGTACGCCGACGATCCGGCGGGCGAGTGGGAGCAGGCGGAGGGGGTCGCGCTGCCCGAGGGCGGGGACGCCGCGCTCGAGCGGATCTGGGTGATCGTCACCGGGGAGACGGACGGCACCGTGTACGCCGGCGGTGACCCGGGCGTGTTGTTCGAGAGCCGCGACGGCGGCGCGACCTTCAGGTTGAACAAGGGACTCTGGAAGCACCCCAGCCGGGACAGATGGCAGCCGGGCGCCGGCGGCCTGTGCCTGCACTCGATCGCGACCTGGCCGGGAGAGCCGGACCGGCTCGCAGTCGGCATCTCCGCCGCCGGCGTGTGGCTGACCGACGACGGGGGCGACACCTGGCGCAGTGGCAACGCGGGGATCGTCGCGCGCTACCTGCCTGACGACGCGCCCGCTGACGACGAGGTCGCGCTGTGCGTGCACCGCCTGCGCCGAGCGGCGACGCAGCCGGAGCGGATCTTCATGCAGTTCCACGGGGGCGTCTATCGCTCCGACGACGCCGGGGAGTCTTGGAACGACATCGCGGCCGGCCTCCCGTCGGACTTCGGTTTCCCGCTCGCTGTCGACCCGGCCGACGCCGACAGCGCGTACGTGATCCCGCTGGTCGCCGACATCGACCGCGTCACACCCGAGGGCCAGGTGCGCGTATACGAGACGCGCGACGCCGGCGCGTCCTGGACTCCGCGCGGCGACGGGCTGCCGCCGGAGCAGGCCTACCTCACGATCCTGCGCGAGGCGTTCGACTGGGTCGGCGAAGGCGATGCCCTCGAGCTCTACTTCGGGGCCACGTCGGGCGCGGTCTTCGGCTCGGCCGACGCCGGGAGGAGCTGGTTCGACGCGGCGACGACCCTGCCGCCCGTCCTCTCCGTCTCGGCGTCAGTCGCGCCCTAGCGGGAGCTCGGCCGTGATGGTCGTGCCCTCGCCGACGGGCGAGTGGACGTCGAAGCGCCCGTCGAGCGCGTCGACGCGGTCGCGCAGCCCGTGCAGGCCGCCGCCGCTTCCCGCCTCCGCGCCGCCCACGCCGTCGTCGCGAATCTCCACGGACAGCCAGTCGTCCTCGACCGAGATGTGCACGAACGCCTCGCTCGCCTGGGCGTACTTGGCGACGTTGGTCAGCGCCTCGGCGGCGACGAAGTAGGCGGCGGCCTCGACCGCGTGCCCGAGCTCCGTCGCGGCCTCGCCCGTGACCTCCACCGGCACGGGAGCGCGCGCTGCCAGCGCCTCGATCGCCGGGCACAGCCCGCGGTCGCTCAGCACTGCCGGGTGGATCCCGCGCGCCAGCTCGCGCAGCTCGGTGACCGCCAGCTGGGCCTCCTCGCGCGCCTGGGCGATCAGCACCGCCGCGCTGGTGGGATCACTGAGGAGCCGCTTCTCGGCCATGCCGAGCGTGAGGGCGACGGCAACCATGCGCTGCTGGGCCCCATCGTGGAGATCGCGTTCGATCCGCCGGCGCTCGGCGTCGGCGGCGGCGATGATGCGCTGGCGGGCGCCGCGCAGGTCGTCGACGCGCACGCGCAGGTCGCGCGCGCGACGCTGCTCGTGTGACTCCCCTGGGAATCTGACCTGGCGCATCCGACCTGCAGCCTACCGGCCGCACAGGCGCGGCCGGCGACGGTGACGTCGCCGGCCGCGGATACTTCTGGGCCGGTCTCAGCTCGGGCAGTCGACCGTGTAGTTGTACTCCGAGATGTCGGCGTGCCCTTCCCAGATCAGCCGCTGGCCGACCAGGTAGCGACCGCGCTTGGCGAAGATGTAGCGGAAGGCGCCCTGGCTGCTGATCGGGTACGTGTCCCAGCCGATGCCGCCGGCGCCGGACCGCATCCACTGGCCCGCGACCGGGCCCTGCCAGCTGTAGCCGTCGGACCACCAGACGAGCGGCTGCCAGTAGACGGTGCCGCTGCCGCCGTAGGTGGAGCTGCCGTCGCCGTACACGGTGACCATGTCGGCGCCGGGCCAGCGGTCGATCTGCAGCGGTCCGGCGAGCGTCAGGTTGAACAGGATGTTGCGGTACTCGGCGGCGAGGTTCGTGGGACAACCGGCGAAGTACG
Organism: uncultured Solirubrobacteraceae bacterium; assembly: GCA_963792385.1. Lineage (GTDB taxonomy): Bacteria > Actinomycetota > Thermoleophilia > Solirubrobacterales > Solirubrobacteraceae > DASSUW01. Next base: position 1,336,078 of record CAWBVZ010000012.1, read on the forward strand.
GGGCTCCGTGGCGCGGGACGTTGGCGGCGATGCGCGCGGTCGGGCGCCGGCTTGGCCCGCGGACGATCGGCGGGCGCTGGATGCCGAGCTTGCGGTATGCCCGCCGCTGCTGCGCCGCGCTCGGCGCCGGTGCGGTGTTCGCCTTCGGCGTCGCGCCGACGCTTGCGGGAATGCGCCCTCCCGCGTCGGCGGAGGGAGCGGCGACCAGAGCGATCGCGAGGGCGCCAGAAACGGCGATCCAGCGTGCCTTCGTGATGGGTGTCGCGGACATGAGCGGCCTCCTCGGAGGGTTCTTCGTGGGCGGGCTCGACCACGATCCGCGATCGCGCCAACGAATCGCCAACGACCCGCCAACGAAATCCCGCCGAGGCGTGTGGTGCGGTCCTGTATGACTGCGCTGATGGAGGAGCGAGTCACGTTCGGACTCCTGGGCACGCTCGAGGCGCACCGCGACCGCGAGCCGCTCGTGCTCGGCGCCGGCAAGCCGCGTGCGGTGCTCGCCATGCTCCTGCTGCGCGCGAACGACGTCGTCGCGACCGACCGCCTGATCGAGGACCTGTGGGCGGGGAGGCCGCCGCCGACCGCCGCGGCGGCGCTCCAGAACCACATCGCGCAGCTGCGCAGGGTCCTCGGCACGAGCGGCGGGGAGCTCCTCAGCACGCAGCCGGCCGGGTATCGCCTTGCCGTGGGTCCCGGCCGGCTCGACGCCGAGCGCTTCGACGCCCTCTGCCGCGACGGCCGTGAGGCGCTCGCCGGCGGCCGAGCGCGACACGCGGCCTCGGCGCTGCGCGAGGCGCTTGCACTGTGGCGCGGCCCGCCGCTGGCGGACTTCACCTACGAGCCGTGGGCGCAGGCCGCGATCGCCCGACTCGACGAGCTCCGGCTTGCAGCGCTCGAGCAGCGGATCGAGGCGGACCTCGCGCTCGCCCGGCACGCAGAGCTCGTCGGCGAGCTCGAGGCGATCGTCCCCGAGCACCCGTTGCGCGAGCGGCTTCGCGGTCAGCTCATGCTCGCGCTCTACCGCTCCGGCCGACAGGCGGAGGCACTGGACGTCTACCGCGATACGCGGCGTGCGCTCGTGGAGGAGCTCGGGCTCGAGCCGGGCCCGGAGCTGCGAGAGCTCCACGGCGCGATCCTCGACCACGCGTCGTCGCTGGCGATCACCGCGCCGCCCTCGCCGGCTCCGCGCGTGAGCCTCCCCGTGGCTCCGACTCCCCTGATCGGGCGCGAAGGCGAGCTCGCCGAGGTGAGGGAGATGCTGGCCCGGCCGGACATCCGCCTGCTCACCCTCACCGGCCCGGGCGGGACGGGGAAGACGCGCCTCGCGCTCGCGCTCGCCGGAGCCGTGGCCGAGGCGTTCCCGGACGGCGTCGTCTTCGTCGACCTCGCTCCACTCACCGACCCCGCGCTCGTCGCGTCGAGCATCACGCACGCGCTCGGCGTCAAGGAGAGCGCCGGCGAAGGCCTGCCCGCCACGCTCGCCGCCCACCTGCGCGACCGGAAGCTGCTCCTCCTCCTCGACAACTTCGAGCAGCTTCTCGCCGCGGCGCCGCTCGTGGCTGAGCTGCTCTCCACCTGCCCGCAGTTGAAGGTACTCGCGACGACGAGGGAGGCGCTGCGCCTGTCGGCCGAGCACGAATACCCGGTGCCGCCGCTTCGCGTGCCCGATCCGGACGGCCTGCCCGAGCTCGCGGAGCTCCCGCACTACGAAGGCGTCGCGCTGTTCGTGGCGCGCGCGCAGGCCGTGCGGCCCGACTTCGCGCTGACGCCCGAGAACGCGCGTGCTGTGGCCGAGATCTGCGTGCGGCTGGACGGCCTGCCGCTCGCGATCGAGCTCGCGGCCGCGCGCAGCCGGCTCCTCGCGCCGGACGCGATCCTGAAACGGCTCGAACGCCGCCTCGAGCTCCTGACCGGCGGGGCGCGCGACCTCCCGGTTCGCCAGCAGACCCTCGCCGGGGCGATCGACTGGAGTCACAGCCTGCTGGACGAGGGCGATCAGCAGCGCTTCGCCAGGCTCGCCGTCTTCTCCGGCGGCATCGACCTGGAGGCGGCCGCCGCCGTCTGCACGCTCGGCGGCGGCCCCGACCCGGAGGTGCTCGACGGCCTCACGTCGCTCGCGGACAAGAGCCTCCTGCGACCGGTCGAGGCGTCCGGCGGCGAGCCGCGGTTCGGGATGCTCGAGACGCTACGCGAGTACGCGTTGGAACGGCTGCAGGTACGCGGCGAGCAGGACGCGGCGCGGCGCGCCCACGCCGGCTGGTACCTCGACTTCGCGGAGCGGGCGGAGCCGCATGTGCTGGCCGGGCCTGACGAGGTCGCGTGGATCGACCGTGTTGAGCGCGAGCACGACAATGTCCGCGCCGCGCTCGCGTGGGCCGTCGCGGAGGGCGAGACCGGCGTCGCGCTCCGGTTGGCGACCGCCGTCGCCCGCTTCTGGCACCTCCGCGGCCACTTCACCGAAGGCAGGCAGTGGCTCGCTGACGCGATCCGGGCGGCACCTGCCGCCGAGCCCGAGCTGCGCGCCCGCGCGTACGCGGGCGCGGCGACGCTGGCCCGCATCCAGGGCGACTACACGAGCGCGCGCGCCCTGCTCGAGGGTGCGCTTGGCGCGTACCGCGATGCGGGCCACCGCAAAGGGATCGGCCGGACGCTGAGCAACCTGGGCGGGATCGCCGTGGACGAGGGCGAGCTCGACCAAGCTCGCGACCTGCACGAGCAGGGTGTCGAGCTCCTGCGCCGGCTCGGCGACGAGCACGAGCTGGCCGGCGCCCTGGACAACCTCGCCGACCTCGCCCTGAACACCGGCGACTACGCGCGTGCAGCCACCGTCTCGGAGGAGGCGCTCGAGCTTTACCGCCGGGGCGGATCCGAGGGCGCCGTGACCGTCGCCCTGTTCAACCTGGCGCTCGCCGCGATGCATGAGGGCCGCGACGACGACGCGCGCCCGCTCTTCTGTGAGAGCCTCGCCGGCTCGCAGGTGCTGGGGGACCTCGAGGGCACGATCTACTGCCTGGAAGCACTCGCCGCGCTCGGCGCGCGGCACGGCCGGGCCGAGGAGGCAGCGCACGTGCTCGGCGCCGCCGGAGTGCTCGCCCGCACCCGTGGCGTGACGCTGACGCCGTTCGAGCGCGACCTGCATGAGCGGACCGTCGAGGCGCTCGACGTCGCGCTCGGCGGTGAGCGCCTTGCCGATGCGCGCGCGGTCGGGGCGCGGCTCGACGTCGAGTCAGCGGTCCGTCAGGCGCTCACTCTCTAGCCCCGCGGCCGTCCGGCCGGCCGACGAGACCGGTCAGGAATCGAGAAGCGCCGGTCCCGAGCCGCACCTAGAGTGATCGCTATGGAGATCAAGACGGTGCTACATCCAGTGTCCGACCTGGCGAAGTCCAAGGCGGTGACCGCCGCGGGTGCCACCGTGAAGGAGCCCGCGCACGACGTCGGCGGCGGCCGCCTGGTGGCCACGGTCACCGACCCCGACGGCAACGTCCTCGGGCTGCTCCAGGACAGCTGAGTACATGGCAACGAAGACCGACACGCAGCCGGCTGCGCTGCGCGATGCCGACAGCCACGATCTGATCCGCGTCGTCGGCGCGCGCGTGAACAACCTCAAGGACGTCAGCGTCGAGATCGCGAAGCGCCGGCTGACGGTGTTCACCGGCGTCTCCGGCTCGGGCAAGAGCTCGCTGGTGTTCGGCACGATCGCCGCGGAGTCGCAGCGGCTGATCAACGAGACCTACAGCGCGTTCGTGCAGGGGTTCATGCCGACGCTGGCCCGGCCCGATGTCGACGTGCTCGACGGGCTGACGACGGCGATCAGCGTCGACCAGGAGCGGATGGGCGCCGACCCGCGCTCGACGGTCGGCACCGTCACCGACACCGACGCGATGCTGCGGATCCTCTTCAGCAGGCTCGCGAAGCCGCACATCGGCTCGCCCGGCGCGTACTCGTTCAACGTTGCCTCCGCCCATGGGAGCGGCGGGATCACGGTCGAGCGCGGCGACAAGACCATCACCAAGAGTGCGAGCTTCAGCCGCGTCGGCGGCATGTGCCCGCGCTGCGAGGGCCGCGGCTCGGTCAACGACTTCGACCTGTCCGCGCTCTACGACGAGAGCAAGTCGCTCAACGAGGGCGCGCTCACGATCCCCGGCTACAGCATGGAGGGCTGGTACGGCCGGATCTTTCGCGGCTGCGGCTACTTCGACCCGGACAAGCCGATCAAGAAGTACAACAAGCGCGAGCTCAACGACCTGCTCTACAAGGAGGCGACGAAGATCAAGGTCGACGGCATCAACCTGACGTACGCCGGCCTGATCCCGTCGATTCAGCGGTCGATGCTCTCCAAGGACGTTGACGCGATGCAGCCGCACATCCGCGCGTTCGTGGAGCGGGCGGTGGTCTTCACCACCTGCCCCGACTGTGGTGGCACCCGGCTCAGCGAGGCGGCCCGGTCGTCGAAGATCGACGGCGTCAGCATCGCCGACGTCTCCGCGATGGAGATCCGCGACCTCGCCAAGTGGGTTCAGGCCCTGGACGAGCCGTCCGTCGCGCCGCTGCTCGAGGCGCTGCGCGACACGCTCGACTCGTTCGTGGACATCGGGCTCGGCTACCTCTCGCTCAACCGGCCGTCGGGCACGCTGTCGGGCGGGGAGTCGCAGCGGACCAAGATGATCCGCCACCTCGGGTCGTCGCTCACTGATGTCACCTACGTCTTCGACGAGCCGACGATCGGGCTGCACCCCCACGACATTCAGCGGATGAACGACCTGCTGCTGCAGCTGCGCGACAAGGGCAACACCGTGCTGGTCGTGGAGCACAAGCCGGAGACGATCGCGATCGCCGACCATGTCGTCGACCTCGGCCCGCGCGCCGGCACCGAGGGCGGCGAGGTGATGTTCGAGGGCACCGTCGAGGGGCTGCAGGCCAGTGACACGATCACCGGGCGCCACCTGGAAGACCGAGCCTCCTTGAAGCCGTCGGTGCGGACGCCGTCGGGCGCGCTCGAGGTCCGCGGCGCCGACCTGCACAACCTGAAGGACGTCGACGTCGACATCCCGCTCGGCGTGCTCGTGGTCCTCACCGGCGTGGCCGGGTCCGGCAAGAGCTCCCTGATCAACGGCTCGGTGGTGGACCGCGACGGCGTGGTGTCGGTCGACCAGGGAGCGATCAGGGGCTCGCGGCGCAGCAATCCGGCCACCTACACCGGGCTGCTGGACCCGATCCGGAAGGCGTTCGCGAAGACCAACGGCGTCAAGCCGGCGCTGTTCAGCGCCAACTCCGAGGGCGCCTGCCCGAACTGCAACGGCGCCGGGGTCATCTACAGCGACCTGGGGATCATGGCCGGCGTCGCCACTGTCTGCGAGGAGTGCGAGGGAAAGCGGTTCCAGGCCGAGGTGCTCGAGTACAAGTTCGGCGGCAAGGACATCAGCGAGGTGCTCGCGATGCCGGTCACCGAGGCCGAGGCGTTCTTCGGCGACGGCGAGGCGAAGACGCCGGCGGCGCACAAGATCCTCGCCCGCCTCACCGACGTCGGGCTCGGCTACATCACCCTCGGCCAGCCGCTCCCCACGCTGTCCGGCGGCGAGCGGCAGCGGCTCAAGCTGGCCACCCACCTGGCGAAACCATCCCGCCCGCCCGGCGTGTACGTCCTCGACGAGCCGACCACCGGCCTCCACCTCGCCGACGTCGAGAACCTGCTCGGCCTGCTCGACCGGCTCGTCGAGTCCGGCAAGTCGGTGATCGTGATCGCGCACCACCAGGCGGTCATGGCGCACGCCGACTGGATCATCGACCTCGGCCCGGGCGCCGGCCAGGACGGCGGCTGGATCGTGTTCGAGGGCACACCCTCCGACCTCGTCGCCGGCCGCTCCACCCTCACCGGCGAGCACCTCGCGGCCTACGTCGGCAACTGATCGAGCCCTGGCATGTGTGCCACGATTCCGCGGGTGACCGGTGGACCCGTAGCGGCGCAGCAGCATCTGCGCGACCTCGTGCTGCTGCGCCGCGTCCGCGACCGGATCGACCGCGAGTACGCGCAGCCGCTGGACGTCGAGGCGCTCGCCCGCGGCGCGCACATGTCGGCCGGGCATCTCAGCCGCCAGTTCCGGCTCGCCTACGGCGAGTCGCCCTACAGCTACCTGATGACGCGGCGCATCGAGCGCGCGATGGCGCTGCTGCGCCGTGACGAGCTCAGCGTCACCGAGATCTGCTTCGAGGTCGGCTGCTCGTCGCTGGGCACCTTCAGCACTCGCTTCACCGAACTCGTCGGCATGCCGCCCAGCGCCTACCGGCGTGACGCGGCGCAGGCGACGACGGGGATGGCGCCGTGCGTGGCGAAACAGGTGACCAGGCCGATCCGGAATCGAGCAGCGGCGGTCACCGAGCCGGACCTAGCATGACCGCCATGGACCTCACCATTCACTCGAGCTTTCTTCCGCACGACGACCCGGACGCAGCGCTGGCCTTCTATCGCGACGCCCTCGGCTTCGAGGTCCGCAACGACGTCGAGTACGGCGGGATGCACTGGATCACCGTCGGCCCCTCCAACCAGCCCGACACGTCGATCGTCCTGCACCCGCCGGCCGCCAACCCCGGCATCACCGACGACGAGCGCCGCACCATCGCCGAGATGATGGCCAAGGGCACCTACGGCGGCGTCAACCTGGCCACCGCCGATCTCGACGGCACCTTCGCGCGGCTGCAGGCCAGCGGCGCCGAGGTCGTCCAGGAGCCGATCGACCAGCCGTACGGCGTTCGTGACTGCGCCTTCCGCGACCCCGCGGGCAACCTGCTCCGCATCCAAGAGCTGCGCTGAGCCGCGTAGGTCAATCGCCGCGATCGCGTGCGAACACGAGCAGGCCGTTGGCCGGAATCGTGATCTCCGCCGAGTGCGGCAGGCCATGCATCGGCGGGCCGCCGGCCGTGATGCCACCCGGGTTGCCCTGCGCCCACGGGTTGGCGAAGTGGTCGTAGAGGTCGCTGTTGAAGACCTCGTGCCAGTCGCCGGGCCGCGGGAAGCCGAGCGCATAGCTGTGGTCGTAGAACGTGGACTCGCGGAGGCTGACGACGACCACGACGTCACGGCCGGCGCCGGGGACCCAGCGGTTGAACGCGAGCACGCGGTTGGCGTGGTCGGTCGCGAAGACGGCAATCGGGTCGGCGCGTAGCGCGGGGTGGCGGTGCCGTAACGCGATCAGGTCGCGCGTGAAGCGGTGGAAGTCGGCCATGTGGCGGTCCTCGCCCTCGAGGCCGTCCCACCAGATCAGGTCCTCGCCGCGGTTCGGATTGTCCGACCACAGCTTGTCCTCGAGGAACTCCTGGCCCATGAAGAGCATCGGCACTCCCGGGGCGGTCAGCAGCAGGCCGGTCGCCACGCGCGCGCGGCTGCGGGCGTACCAGGAGCGCGAGTTGGTCGAGTCGGCCAGGCGGGCGATCCGTGGCTTTCGATGGTCGCCGTCGGCGTCCAGGATCAGGTCGTGGTTCTCGATGCAGTTGTACGCCTGCCACGCGAACGGCAGGTTCCACGGACGCTCCAGCCCGCGCCGCAGGCGCCCGAGGTCGACAGGTGCGCCCGCGCCGGCCGCGACCTGCTCGAGCACCCCGCGAACGCCGTCGCGCAGCTCGTCGGCGTACCCGAGGTCGAATCCCATGCCGTCGGGCGGGCGCCACACGCCGAGCCACGGCTGCTCGCCCCAGTACTCCGCGATCAGCGCCGCCGCCGGCTTGTCGTAGCGCAGCGTCTGGGTCAGGTCCTGGCAGAACGACCACCCGCCCTTGGCGTCGATCACGCTGACCTCGTCGAAGCGCACGCCGTCGGCGTGGTACTCGTCGAGGAACATCTTCGCGTTGCCGATCAGGAACGCGCGCACGTCGGGGCGGTCGAATGCGAACACGCGCCCGCCCGCCCACTCCTCGCCGGAGAAGTACAGGCTGTTGCGGCCGTCCGGGGCCTCGGGGAAGTCGAAGTGGTCGATGCTCTGCGCGTCGAATCCGCCGCCGGCGTGGTTGTAGACCACGTCGACGAGCACGGCGATCCCGTACACGTGGCAGACGTCGACGAACGCCTTCAGCTGGTTGACCTGACCCTCGAGGTGCTCGAGCGTCAGCGGCGCGCATCGCTGCTTCGCGAGCAGGGCGTTGACGCGCTCCAGATACGGCGGCAGGTCGGCCGGGTCGACGCCGTAGTCCATCTCCGGCGAGAAGATGTCGGTGCCGTTGTAGCCGAGGCTCCACTCGCCGGCGAACTCGACGACGGGCAGCGGCTGGAGGGCGTTGACGCCGAGGTCGGCGAGGTACTCGACCCGGTCGAGCGCGTCCAGGAACTTCGCCACGCGCCCGGGCCTGCGGTCGCGGCCGGCGTCGTCGCGCGCGAAGAACCGGCCGACGTGGAACTGGTAGACGACGAGGTCGTTGAACGCCGGCGGCCGGAAGCCTGCGTCGTGCCACGGGTACGAGCCCGGGTCGCGCACGATGCAGTCGCAGTCGGGGTAGTCGTACAGCTCGAGCTCGCGCGCCCACGGGTCGCGCTTCAGTCCCGAGCCACCCGGTCCGACGACGAAGAACCGGTACTTGCTGCCGTCGACCACGTCTTCGAAGAACCCGGTCCAGTGGCCGGTGGCCGGGTCCTTGACGAGCTCGTCCTGAGGCCGGGGCTGATACTCGTCCGCGCCGCCGAGAGCGACGTACACGTGCGTCGCGCGCGGTGCCCAGACGCGGAACGTCGCGCCGTCGCCGATCAGGTTCGCACCCATCGGCGTCGACGGGGCGATGTGCGTCTGCGCTGCGGTCAGAGCGACCAAGCGGTGCGCGGCCTGCCGCCGGTGGTACTCGGCACGGTCACCTGCTTCACCACGTGGCCCTGGTCGGCGAGCGCCGCGCAGGCAGTCGCCATCCGCTCTTCACGCACTCCTGGCCAGCAGGCGATCAAGCCTGGGCTGTCCGGGCTGCTGACCAACCGCGCCTGCATCGCTCGGAGCAGCTCCGCCAGCGTTTCCTCGCTGAATTCGTGACGCATGTGTCTCGCCTTCCTGCACGGACGATAAGCCGTGCAAGCTCGAATTTACCGCCGCATCGTCGCGCCCATGTCGGCGACTGCGCGCGCCAGCGCGTGGAGCTCCGCCGGGCGCCACTGGAGGCTCGCCGCTGCGGCCGGCGCGTAGCCCATCGCCTGCAGCGTGCCGCACCGCCAGCAGCTGATCTCTTGGCGTGCCATGGGTCCGTTGCACGAACTGCATAGCCGCGGGAACTGACGATCGTGCATGTCTCAGAGCTCCTCGGTGGTGCTCTGTGGAAGGACGGCTCTTCCGTCGCTGGGGACGAAACTGTCCGTGAAGGTCGCCGTGCGGCTGCTGAACCGGCGGTGCTCTGCGCGAAGTGGCTTCGCAGGAGCGGTGAAAAGGCCCTGTACGACCAGTCTAGTCGCTCCACCTGCGGCGACCGTGGCAAGCTGCCGCCCATGATCGACCTTACGGATCGTGTCGTGCTGATCACCGGCGCGGCGGGAGGGATCGGCGCGGCCACCGCGCGCTCGGTCGTCGCCGCCGGCGGCTACGTGGTCGTCCACGACTTGCGGACCGGGGGACGCCTCGGCGAGCTGGTGGAGGAGCTGGGCGAGCGGGCGCACGCCGTCGCCGCCGACCTCGCCGACCCGCGCGCCGCCGGGCCGCTGTGGGCCGAGGCGCTCGCGTGGCGCGGCCGCGTGGACGTGCTCGTCAACAACGCCGGCATCTACGAGCCCGCCGATCCCGACGGGGACCTCGACGCCTGGACCGCCGCGTGGGAGCGCACGCTCGCCGTCTGCCTGACGAGCCCGGCGACACTGTGCCGGGAAGCGATCCGGACGTTCCGCGCACAGGACACCGGCGGGATCGTGGTCAACCTCGCCAGCCGCGCCGCGTTCCGCGGCGAGGACCCGGAGTACTGGCACTACGCGGCCGCGAAGGCGGGCATCGTCGCCGTCACCAAGACGATCGCGCGCCAGTACGGCCGCGATGGAGTGACCGCGTTCGGCGTCGCCCCGGGCTTCGTCAACACGCCGTTCAACGACGCGCTGGTGGAGCGCTACGGCCTCGACTTCTTCGCCCAGGACACCGGGCTCGGCGAGGTGGCCGGCCCGCAGGACCTCGCGAACGTGATCGTCTTCCTCGCCTCCGGCCTCGCGCGCCACGCGACGGGCACCACGATCGACGTCAACGGCGCCAGCTATGTCCGCTGACGTGCGCCTGCTGATCGGCGGCGAGTGGCGCGACGGCGCAGGCGGTCGGCTCGACATCGTCGACCCCGCCACCGCACGCCCGGCCGGCACGGTCGCGCTCGCAGACGCTGGAGACCTCGACGCGGCGCTGGCCGCGGCGCAGCGCGCGTTCCCCGCGTGGGCGGCGACGCCCGGGCACGACCGCGGCACGATCCTGAAGCGGGCTTCCGCGCTGCTTCAGGAGCGCGCCGGCGACGTGGCCGGAGCGCTGGCGGTCGAAGGCGGCAAGCTCCCGGCGGAGGCGGCCGGGGAGGTCGGCCGCGCGATCGAGACGTTGCAGTGGAACGGCGAGGAGGCCGGGCGGATCGAGGGCCGGATCATCCAGGGCCGCGCGCCGGGTGCGCAGCGGCTGTCGGCGCCGGCGCCGCTCGGCGTCGTGGCCGCGTTCACGGCCTGGAACTTCCCGGCCGTGCTCGCGGCGCGAAAGCTGGGCGCGGCGCTCGCGGCCGGCTGCACCGTGGTCCTCAAGGCGGCCGAGGAGACGCCGCGGACGGCCGCCGAAGTCGTGCGCGCGCTCGCCGACGCAGGCCTGCCGGCGGGTGCGGTGAACCTCGTGTTCGGCGACCCGCCGCGGGTCTCCGAGCACCTGATCGGCGCGCCAGAGGTACGGGCGGTCACGTTCACCGGCTCGACCGCGGTCGGGCGGATCATCGCCGCCCTCGCCGCCGGCGGCCTCAAGCGCTGCGTGCTCGAGCTCGGCGGCCACGCGCCCGTGATCGTGGCGCAGGACGCCGACATCGACCTCGCCGTGAGCGCGACGCTGCCGGCGAAGTTCGGCTCCGCCGGCCAGTCGTGCGTGGCGCCGAGCCGGTACTACGTGCACGCCGACCGCTACGAGGCGTTCGCCGACGCGTTCACGGCCGCCGCGCGCGAGCTGCCGATCGGCCCGGTGATCACGCCCCGGCGGCTGGACGCGATGGATCGCTTGATCGCCGATGCGGTCGCGCGCGGCGCGCGCGTGCTGTGCGGCGGCGAGCGGACGGGCGGCGACGGCTACTTCTTCCCTCCGACCGTGCTCGCCGACGTCCCCGACGACGCCGAGGTGGCGCAGGAGGAGCCGTTCGGGCCGGTCGCCGCGCTCGCGCCGTTCACGGACCTCGACGACGCCGTCGCGCGCGCCAACGGCACCGCGTACGCGTTCGCGGCGTACCTGTTCACCGACTCGGCGCGCACGTGCGACCGCGTGCTGGCCACGGTGCGCGCGAGCAACATCGGCGTCAACCAGATGGCGCCCGCGATGCCAGATGCGCCGACGGGCGGCCTCCAGGACAGCGGCTACGGCTACGAGGGCGGGCGCGACGGCATCCACGCCTTCCAGCACTTCCGGCTGATCAGCCAGGCTGCCGGATGAGGGCGGCGAGCCGCTGCGCGCCCTCGTGGATCTCGTCCACCGACGGGTAGCTGAACGACAGCCGCGCGCTCCGCTCGCCTCCTGGGCCGGGGTAGAAGCCGGCGCCCGGGACGATCGGCACACCGGCCGCAGCGGCGCGCTCGGCGAGCCGCGCGGCAGAGCCCTCGGCCAGCTCCAGCCACAGGAAGTAGCCGCCGTCGGGGCGCGTCCACGTCGCGTGGTCGCGCAGCTCGGCGTCGAACACCGCGAGCAGCGCGTCGCGGCGCGGCCGCAGCGCCGCCTTCAGATCCGCGAGGTGCGGCTCGAGCTGACCGGCGGCGAGGAACTCGTACAGCTGCGCCTGGGCGAGCAGCGGCGGCGACACGTAGGTCGCCGTGACGAGCGCCTCGATCGGCGCCACCATGCCCTCGGGCAGCACGAGGTAGCCGACTCGCAGCCCGGGCGCGACGCTCTTGGAGAACGAGGACATCAGCACGGCCAGCTCGTCCGCGCCGCGGTCGCGCAGCAGCCGGTGCAGGTGCGGCTCCGGCTCGCCGTCGAACCGCAGCAGGCCGTAGGGGTCGTCCTCGATCACCGTCAGCTGCTCCGCGACGATGCGGTCCGCGAGCGCCTCGCGCTCGCGCAAGGTCAGCGTGCGTCCGGTCGGGTTGTGGAACGTCGGCATCGCGTACGCGAGCCGCGCGGGCGGCTCGGTGACGGCCTCGGCCCCCGCTGCGCGCAGCAGGTGCAGCGTCCGGTCGTACGTCGGCGAGTCGACGAGCGCCCGGCCGCCGCCTGCGAGCAGGTGGCGGATCAGGAAGCTGAGCCCGATCAGCGAGCCAGGCGTCACCACGACCCGCTCCGTGGCCACGCCGTGGCGTGCCGCGATCCACTCGCGCAGCGGCCCGAAGCCGGCCGGCGCCCCGTAGTTGAGCGCCACGCGGCCGTGCCGCTCGATCGCGCGCCGCGACGCCTCGGCGAGTTGCTCGATCGGCAGCAGGTCCGGCGACGGGATCCCGCGGGCGAACGAGATCGCGCCGGCCGCGGGAAGGACGCTCACGACTCGGCGCCTTCGTCAGGGTGCATGCGGAAGACCGCGACGACGCGCCCGCCGAGCAGCGCGATCCGGCGCAGCGCGGTCTCGAGCCCGATCCCGGCCAGCTCGCCGGCGAGGATCACCACGTTCGCCACCGACTCCAGGTGCAGCTCGGGCACGGCGCGCGCGAGGATCGCCGGTTCGACGTCGGCGACGTGGATCTCGTAGCTGCCGAACGTCGGCTTACGCCGGAACCGCCCGCGTGGCAGCTCGCGCTCGGGATGCAGGACGATCTCGGCGGCGTCGAGGGCGAACGCCGTGCTGAGGATCGCGGCCAGCTCGGCGTGGAGCTCCCAGTCATGCGCCGACGACCGCTTGTCGCGGGCGAGCTCGTCGATCGCGGGGTCGACATGCAGGCGCTGCGGCGGGCGCGGTTCGAGCGTCAGGTACCAGCCGGCGACGCTGCGTGGGCGCAGCCGCCATTCCAGGCGGCCGATCCGGCGGCCGTCGTCGTAGACCTCGTATGCATGTTGAGGGCGCGGTTTGCCGCGCCGCTCGTGCTCCGGCCACATGGCGATTGACGCTGCGTACCCCGATCAGGCATCGGCGAACGCGGTGCGCAGCCTCGGGGCGCGTCGCACTGCCGGCCGCGTCAGCGCCGTGCCAAGGAGGTAGCCAAGTCCGGCAGCCACCACGCCGGCGGCGATGTCGAACACGAAGTGGTTGCCCGTGGCGACGACGGCGAGGCCGACAATCGGCCCCCACATGAGCGAGATCGCCTTCGCGACGGGGTGCCGGAACGACGCGGCGAGCGCGATACCGATCGCCACCGCGAAGCCGACGTGAAGGCTCGGCACCGCGGCCAGCTCGTTGTAGAAGCTGGTCGTGAGCCCGGAGTCGAGCGCGACGCCGGTCTGGTGTGTGATCGTGTCGACCATGCCGATGTCGGCCAGCCGCGGCGGTGCGACGGGGAACGCGGCGTAGATCGGGATCGAGAGCAGCCAGGTGGCGAGGATCGTGTTGCGGAGGCGCTCGTACAGCGGCTGCGAGCGGTGGTAGAGGAAGACCAGCGCGCCGGGGAGCACGACGAGCTGGGCGGCGAGATAGAGGTGGTTCAGGAGCCACAGGATCCAGCTGCCGGTCAGCGCCGTCTGGACGGACGCCTCGGAGGCGACACCGAGGTGGTGCTCGAAGTCGAGGATCCAGTCGGCGTTCGCCTTCGCGACGCCGAGATCGCCGACCGTCAGCCAGCGCGCGGCGCTGTAAAGGAGATAGGCAAGAGCGAAGATGCCGATCTGCTTTTTTGCGCCTGCGGAAACCATGAGACGACGGTACGCCTGCGCGGGCGCGTGTTCATCGGAGTTGTCTCGACCGGTGCGGTAGGGAAAAAACGCCCCCGGGGTGCGGGCAACCGCACCTGTGTCAGCTGCGGAACGGGACCTGCATGAGCAGCCGGCCGCGGATCTCGACCACATAGCGGTCGGCGAGCGTGCCGATCCGGACCGCGACGTCCGTGCACGACGGGCAGCGGAGCACCATCCCGGCGCCGCGGTAGGCGAGGTGCGCTGCGATCACGTGCCTGGCGCCGCACGACGCACACGTGCACTCGGCGGTCGTGGCGTCGGTCCCGAAGATCTCGGCGAGCAGGCCGGCGACGCCGTTGCCGTCGAGGTGCAGGTCGTCGCTCATCTCATGCTCCTGTCGGTCCGAACCGTTCCGCGTGGATCGACCCCGGGTCGTGGCCGGCGTCGACCAGCAGGTCGGCGACGTGCTCGACGAACGGGGTCGGGCCGCAGACGAAGATGTGCGGGCGGTCCGCCGGCACGAGGCCGAGGCCGGCCAGCATCGCGCCGTCGACGCGGCCGCTGAGCCCGTCCCAGCCCGCCGGCTGCTCGCGCGTGAGCGTCGTGGCCACGGTGAGGCCGCGCCGGTCGAGGGCCGCCAGCTCGTCGCGGTAGATCACGTCCTCGTGCGTGCGGGCGGATAGGAGCAGGCGCGTGTTGACTGTGTTGCCGCGGGCGGCGCGGTGGCGCAGCATCGCCATCAGCGGCACGACGCCGGAGCCGCCGCCGACGAGCAGCAGCGGGCCGCCGTCCTGCACCGACCACGTGAAGTGCCCGCCGATCGGGCCGCGGACCTCGAACTCGTCGCCCGGGATCAGCTCCTCGACCAGATACGGCGACACCTCGCCGTCGTCGATCAGCTCGACCGTGAGCTCGAGCGCGTCCAGCTCGGGGGCCGAGGCGATCGAGTACGAGCGCTGCGCCTGGTAGCCGTCCTCGGCGGTCAGTCGCACGTCCACATGCTGGCCCGCGCGGTGCCCCGGCCAGCCGGGCACGTCAAGCACGATCGTGCGCGCGGTCGGCGTCTCGACGGCGATGTCGCGCGCGGTTGCGATCCGCCAGCGGACCGGGGTCAGTCGCTCCAGTACCGCTGCTCTTTCCACGGGTCTCCGTAGTTGTGGTAGCCGACCGACTCCCAGAAGCCGGGCTCGTCGAGCTCGGTCAGCGTGAGCCCGCGGACCCACTTCGCGCTCTTCCAGAAGTACAGGTGCGGCACCAGCAACCGGGCCGGCCCGCCGTGCTCGGGCTCGAGCGGCTCGCCGTCGTACTGGTACACCACCCACGCCCGGCCGTCGGTCAGATCCTCGAGCGGCAGGTTGGTCGTGTAGCCGCCGTCGGACCAGGCGGTCACGTGCTCGGCCTCGGTGGCGACGTTCTCGAGCAGGACGTCGAGCGACACGCCGGTCCACGTCGTGTCGAGCTTCGACCACTTGGTGACGCAGTGGATGTCGAGCGTGAACGTCTCCGCCGGCAGCGCGAGCAAGTCCTCCCAGTTCCACGAGACCGCCTCATCGACCGAGCCGTCGATCGTGAGGCTCCACTCGTCGAGCTCCACGCGCGGGGTAGGCCCGGCGGAGAGGACGGGGAAGTCGGGCGTGACGTACTGGCCGGGCGGGACCCGGGTCGGATCTACGTCGCGACGGCGGCCGTGGAACCCGCGCGTGATCGGCACTCTGCAACCGTATCGGGGGGATCGTCCGGGCGCAAAGCGGCGATGAACGGGTCCGGGCCGACCGGCTCGCATGCGAGGGACATCTCCGTCACCGTGAAGCCAAGGCGTGTGCGGTCGGTGTTCACGGTCCGCACTCTCCGACATCGCGCTTGGTGGGCGCTTGGCGCAACCTTGGGGCCGCGCTGGGGTTTGGTTCGCACACGGATGCGCCGGCTCGGACTGCCCATGGTCGTTATCGCCCTGCTCGTAGCGGCCTCGCCGGCCGCTGCGGCGACGTTCACGGTCACCGGGACGACCGACATCACCGGTTCTCATGCAGCGGCACCTCGTGCAGCACGATCCGCGCCGCACTCGCTGCCGCCGAGGCGAGCGCCGGCGCGGACACGATCGTGATCCCGGCCGGCGAGCTACCAGCTCACGGGCGGCCACCTCGACGTCGACAGCCCGGTCACGATCGCCGGCGCGGGCGCGCGCGCCACGACCGTGCTCGGGGCTTCGCCTGACCGCGTGTTCAACGTCCAGAGCACCACGGCGACGATCTCGTCGCTGACGATGTCCGGCGGCACGGTGACGACGATTCGGCGGCAACATCTTCAGCGCGAGCTCGAACCTCCTGCTCGACCACGTGCGCGTAACCGGCGGTAGTGCCCACGAGCGGCGGTGGCGTCGCCAGCAGCGACGGCACGCTGACGATCCAGTACAGCCTGATCGACGACAACAGCGCGTTCAACGGCACCTTCCCGGATGGCGGCGGCGGGGTCCAGAGCCTCGGGGTCGCCGGACCCGCCGTTCTGACCGTGCGGGACTCGACGATCACGGGCAACAGCGCCGGCGGGCTAGGCGGCGGCATCCTCTCGCGAGGCAGGCTCGACAACGTCACGACGATCCAGCGCGTGACGATCGTGGGCAACAGCGTCACCAGCGACCCCAGTGGCGGCGGCGTAGCGCTCAACCCCGCCGGCCAGCCGTTCACGGTCCAAGGCTCGATCATCGCCGCCAACAGCGGCGACGGCGCCGCGGCGACCACAACTGCGCCGACGGCCTGCCCATCAGCGGCGGCGGCAACGTCGTGAGCAACGACCGACTGCTACTTCACCGCCGCGGGCGACGTTCAGGACGCCGACCCGCAGCTGAGCCCAGCGCTCGTCAACGCCGGCGGTCAGACCGACGTCTTCACCATTGCCGCCACCAGCCCGGCGCTGGATCGCGCGGCCGGCTGCTCGGGCGCCGACCAGCGCGACCTCGGCCGCCCGCAAGGCGTGGCGTGCGACTCCGGCGCCTTCGAGATCGACCAGGTGCCCGACACGGCAGTGGGCGGCACCCCGCCGGCCTTCACCTTCTCCTCGTCGGAGCCCGGCGTGTCGTTCCAGTGCCGGCTCGACCTGGGCGCGTTCGCGCCGTGCACCTCGCCGGCGACGTTCTCCGGCCTCACGCCCGGCGCCCACACGTTCTTCGTCCGTGCGGTCGACGGCGCCGGCAACATCGACCCGACGCCCGCCTCGATGGCCTTCACAGTGCAAGCGCCGCAGCCCCAGTTCCACAAGACCGTCGTGGTCAGGAAGGTGCGCGGCACGGTCCGTGTCCGCGCGAAGGGCAAGCGCAAGTTCGTCGCGCTCAACGCCGCCACGGGTATTCCGCTCGGCTCGACCGTCGACACCCGGAACGGCGTGGTGGAGCTGACCTCGAAGCCCGGCCGCCATGCGAAGGCGCAGAAGGCGAAGTTCTACGACGGCATCTTCAAGGTCACCCAGCCGGGCAAGATCACGCAGCTCCAGCTCACCGAAGCGCTCGCCAAGTGCAAGTCAGGCGGAGCGAGCGCGGCGGCGAAGAAGAAGAAGAAGCGCAGGCTGTGGGGCGACGGCAAGGGCAAGTTCCGCACCAAGGGCTCGTACAGCTCGGCGACCGTGCGCGGCACCAAGTGGCTCGTCAGCGACTCGTGCGCGGGCACGCTGACGCGCGTGGTGCGCGGCACCGTCACCGTTCGTGATCTCGTCAAGCACAAGACGATTCGGGTGCGCGCCGGCAAGCGCTACCTGGCGCGTCCGCCCGGCTGAGCCCTCGCTACGACGCGGATGCGGCCGCCGCGCGCACTGCCGCGTCGCGCGTCGGGTGGACCGGCACGACGCTGTCGAGGCCGGTGATGCCGAGCATGCGGGCGATCGGGGACTGCTCGGCGACGGCGAGGAACAGCCGCTGCTGGCGCTGCCGCAGTTCGGCCGCGAGCTGGAACAGCAGGTTGATGCCGGCGCTGTCGATGTAGGTCGTCCCGATCAGGTCGAGAACGAGTGACTCGCTGTGGTTGGTGAGCATGTCGCGCAGCCGGTCGCCGAGGTCGAGCGCGTTGGAGGCGTCGATCTCGCCGTCGATCGCCGCGACCGGCACGTCGCCGTCGGTGAGTTCGGTCAGCCTCGCAAGCGTCCTCACGGCGTCACCCTCCCCAGCGTCCGCTCGAGCACGACGGTGGTGCCGTCGTCGGTGTGCTGTACGTCCACGGTCTCCATCAGTGCGCGCATCAGCGGCAGCCCGCGGCCCCGGTGCGTGCCGCGCGGGGCGCGCCAGCGACCGCTGTCGCGCACCGTCAGCCGGATCCGCCTGTCCTGGAAGCTGGCCTCGACGTCGAACGACTGCCGGCCCGGCCCGTACGCGTGCTCGACCGCGTTCGCGCACGCTTCCTGGCAGGCGACCGTGATGTCGTACGTCTCGACCTCGGTCGCGCCGCGCGTCCGCAGCCACCGGCGCAGGAGCCGACGCAGGCTCGCGAGCGCGTCCTTGTCGGCCGGCCACCGGGTGAGGAGCTCATCTGGCAGCGGCGGCAGCCGCATGGCGATCACGGCGATGTCGTCCGGCTGGTCGTCGCGCACCAGGCCCGCGATGATCGCCGACACGAGCCGGTCGACGTCACCGGCGTGTTCGACGAGCACGCGGAGCTGCTCGAGGCCGTCGTCGATCGACCTGCCACGGCGCTCGACGAGCCCGTCGGTGTAGAGCACGACAGTCGAGCCGGTGACGAGCGGGAACGTTTCACTGCCGTACTTCGCCATGGTCGCCGCTCCGAGCGGCATCGAGCCCTGGAGCGGGAGGTAGGTGGCCGCGCCATCTGGGCCGATGATGAGCGGGGGCGGGTGCCCGGCGTTGACCACCTCCAGCGTCTCCTCGGCGGGATCGAGGACCACGTACACGAGCGTCGTCATCGCCGTCGGACCGAGCTGCCACATCAGGGTGTTCACGCGCTCGACGACCGTGGCGGCGGGGTGGTCCTCGACGGCGTACGCGCGCAGCGCGGCGCGCAACTGGGCCATCACCGCCGCCGCGGCCGGGCCATGGCCGACGACGTCGCCGACCGCCAGCACGATCCGCCCGCCGCCCAACTCGAACGCGTCGTACCAGTCGCCGCCGAGGCTCTCGCCCGTCGCGGGGAGGTAGGCACTCGCCATCTGGAGCCCTGGAATCGTGGGTAGGTCCTCGGGGAGCAGCCGGCGCTGCAGCACCTCGGCGAGCCGTCGCTGCGCGTACAACTCGGTGCGCTCGATCGCAAGGGCGGCGCGGTCGGCGGCGAGCTGCAGCAGGTCGGCGTCCTCCGGGGTGAACTCGCGGCGGGTGAGCGTGCCGACGTGCAGCACGCCGATCACGCGGTCGTCGACGAGCAGCGGGACGCCGAGCAGCGATTGGATGCCCTTCTCGCGCAGGATCGGGTTGAGAATGTCGGCGTGGTCGACGTCGTCGATCGTGATCGCCGAGCGCTCGGCTGCGATCCGGCCGGCGAAGCCGCGGCCGACCGGGATCCGCACGCCGCGGCGGACCTCTTCCTCGATCCCGTTCGCGGCGCGCGCCCGCAGCATCGTGCCGCCTTGCTCGAGCAGAAGGATCGCGGCCGTGTCGGCGTCGAGGATCTCGGTGATGCGTCGCAGCAGCTCCCCCAGGAGGTCCTCCTGCGACAGTTGGGCCAGCGCGGCGTCGGTCACCCGCTGGAGCGACTCGAGCACACGGCTGTCCCTCATGCCCCGGATGGTAGGGGCGCGGCGCTAACGCGCCGCCGACGTGGCGTCGCGCGCGTATGCGGCTACCCACTCATCGGAGCGCTCGTCGGCCTGGCGGCGCAGGCGCGGGAAGGCGTCGAGCGCGCCGTCGGGCGCCTCGACGCCGATGTGGGCGAGCGTGCGCGTGAGCACGCCCGCGCGGTCGCGCGCGACGTCCTCGTACTCGATGGTCAACACGTCGGCGCCGGTGGCGGCGAAGAACCGCTCCCACGCCGCGTCGTGTGCGGTCAACAGCTCGACGAGGTGCCGGAGCGCGGCGAACGAGTACTGCGGCTCGCCGGCATCGGGCTCGTTCTCGGCCCGCCACGACTGCGTCTGCATCGCACGCCACAGCGACACGGCCTGGCGCACGGTGTCGGCGCGCCGCACCCACACGAGTCGCGGGCGGTCGAAGACGGCGTCGACGAGCGTGGGCAGGTCGTGCGAGTCGAGCCGGCGGCCGAGGTCCTCGAGGTGCGCCCACATGATCTTCGCGCCGAACACGCCGTTCGGCGTCGTGCCCCACTCGCGCACACGCTCCAGGTGCTCCGCATAGTTCGCGATGCCACGCAGGTCCGAGTACGGCGGCGCCGGGGTCGGAGGGGCGCCTTCGACGAGCGCGAGCGCCTCGGCGTCGTCGAGCCCTTCGAGGTAATCGAGCGGTCGGCGCGGCGTCCCGGTGGCGGGCACGGCCTCGAAGAACTCCTCCGGGTCGCCGGCGACGCCGGTCTCGGCAAGCGTCTTACACAGCAGCGTGCTGCCGCTCCGCGGCGTGGCGCAGACGAGGTACGACGTCACAGCAGTCCGCGGTCTCCGAGGAGCGCCTCGAGCCGCTCGACGCCCTCCTGCAGCGGTTGCGTGCCGTCGAGCACGAGGTCGGGCTCGGCGGGCGGCTCGTACGGGTCGTCGACGCCGGTGAGGCCGTGCAGCATGCCCGCGCGGGCCCGCCGGTACAGGCCCTTGGGGTCGCGCTCCTCGCACACCTCGAGCGGCGTGTCGACGAACACTTCCACGAACGGCGGGTCGTCTCCGGCGTGCCGGCGCCGGACCCGGTCGCGGTGCTCGGCGTACGGCGACACGAGCGCGACGATCACGACGAGTCCGGCGTCCGCCATCATCCGCGCGGCCTCGCCGGCGCGGCGGACGTTCTCTGCGCGCGAGCCGGCGTCGAATCCGGGGTCTCCGGACAGCCCGTGGCGGAGGTTGTCGCCGTCGATCAGGTAGGCGCCGCGGCCGCCGCCGACCAGCCGCGCCTCCAGCCCGCCGGCGATCGCCGACTTGCCGGAGGCCGGGAGCCCGGTGAGCCAGATCGTCGCGCCCTGCTGGCCGAGCGCCGCCCAGCGGTCCTCGCGCGTGGCCGAGCCGCGCTCCCACACCACGTTCGGGCTCCGCGTCCCGCCGTTCTCGATCGCCTCGACGACCATGCCGGCGGCGGCGACGGTCGGCGCCGCCGATGCATGGCCCGCCATGGGCAATTCGTGGATCAGGGGTGGCGTCGAGACCGGCATTTATCTCTAAGTCGACTGAAATAATAGGAAATGCACTGCACGACGTCGCGCTACCCCTGAGCGAGCGTCGCCACACACACGTGTGGGCCGAAAACGCTCAGGTTTCCGGTCTGGAGGGCGATCCAAGAGCCATGGGCCTTGACAGCTCAAGGCTCCGCCTGCGCGTTCAGATCGTGACGGCGGGAGTCTGGGTGACCTACATGGTCTGCGCCGCGCTCGCGGGGTGGGCGGTCGCCACCTGGGATCGCCCGTACCGCGGGTTGACGCTCGCGCTCATCGGCTTCGCCGCGGTGGGCGCGCATGTTGTGTCGCGGCTGCCGGCCGAGCGGATCGTGCGCAGCCGTTTCCGCGAGCCGTTCTTCCTGATCTGGAGCCTGCTCGACGTCGCGCTCATCTGCACGCTCGCCTACCTCGACGTGGGGATCACGAGCCCGGCGACGCTGATGCTCTTCATGACGCTCGTGTTCTCGGCGCTGTCGTACCCGCTGGGGACGATCATCGCAGTGGTGACGGCGAGCGTGACCGGCGTGGCCATCCTCGGCGCGGTCGGTGGCGTCTCGCAACCGACCGAGCATCCCGACGCCGCGTACGTGGGCATGTTCCTCGTCTGCATGGCGCTGACCGGCATGCTGTGCGTCTGGCAGGCGCGGCTGGGCGAGCGCCAGCGCGACGAGCTGGCCGAGCTGTCGCGGACCGATCCGCTGACCGGTTGTCTCAACCGCCGCGGCTTCGCCGAACGCCTCGACGCCGAGCTGGCGCGGGCCGCCCGCGACGGCACCGAGGTCGCGCTCGTGCAGCTCGACCTCAACGGCTTCAAGGAGGTCAACGACCGCTTCGGCCACGCGGCCGGGGACGAGGTCCTGCGGTGGGTGGGCTCCACGATCCAGGGCCTGCTGCGCGGCTCGGACGCCACCGGCCGGCTCGGCGGCGACGAGTTCGCGCTTGTGCTGCCCGGCGTACCGGTGGACGAGGCGCGCGCCGTGGCCGACCGCACGGTCGCCGCGCTGGCCGAGCGCGTCGGCTCCGCCGCCGGCGTGGCCTGTCATCCCGCCGACGGCGGAGACGGCGACGAGCTGCTCCGGCACGCCGACTCCGACCTGTACGCCGCGAAGGCGATCCACCGCGCGGGGTAGGCTCGGCGCATGAGGGATCCCCTCGTGCTCCCGCACGACCTACCGGTGCCCGTGGACGACGGCGCCGCCGATCACCTGCGCGGTGCGGCGCTCCCGGCGATCACGCTGCCCGCCACCGACGGCACCGGCGTGCGGCTCGACGTGCTCGACGGCCTGAGCGTCGTGTTCGCCTATCCGCGGACCGGCCGGCCGGGGGAGGAGTCGCCCGGCGGCGACGACGGCTGGAACGCGATCCCCGGCGCCCGCGGCTGCACGCCCGAGGCGTGCTCGTTCCGCG
Organism: uncultured Solirubrobacteraceae bacterium; assembly: GCA_963792385.1. Classification (GTDB taxonomy): domain Bacteria; phylum Actinomycetota; class Thermoleophilia; order Solirubrobacterales; family Solirubrobacteraceae; genus DASSUW01. Next base: position 1,358,639 of record CAWBVZ010000012.1, read on the forward strand.
ACGAGACCGACCGCTTCACCGCGCTCCGCGCACGTGTCTTCGGGCTCTCGACGCAGGACACCGAGTACCAGCGCGAGGCGGTCGAGCGCCTGCACCTGCCGTACCCGCTGCTCTCGGATGCCGGCCTGCGGCTGACGGAGGCGCTCGACCTGCCGACGTTCGAGGTCGAGGGCCTCCGCCTGATCCGGCGGCTGACGCTGATCGTCCGCGGCGGGCGGATCGCCGACGTCGTGTACCCAGTGTTCCCGCCCGACCGCGGCGCCGCGCTCGCGCTGGAGCGAATCCAGGCCGACTGAGAGCCCGTTTCAGGAAGTCGGCGCGCCCGGATACGGGCGATCCGCGGCGCCAGTCGCCACCCGCGGGTTCGCCGATAACCCCACTATCGGCTTCACCCGCGTGCGGCGCCTGGCATCCACGGCTCGACCGTCCCGGACGGGCCGCCCGTTCTGAAACGGACTCTAGGTCGCCTCCTTGGCGAACATTTGCAGGAGGTCGTTCCAGCCGCCGGGGGCGGAGACGAGCTCGCGCATCTTCGCGCCGGCCTCGCCGTGCTTCTCGAAGCCGCGGTGCTCGAGCTCGACCAGCGTGCCGTCGCCCTCGGGCGTGAATGTGACCTCGACCTCGGTGGCGTTCGCCGGATCCGGGTCGTACACCCACTCGGGCGTCAGATGCCACGCCAGCAGCAACCGGCTCGGCGGCTCGCAGGCGATCACCGTGCCCCACTCGCACTCGGTCCCGTCGGCGGCGCGCTCGAACCAGCGGCCGCCGGTGCGCGCCTCCAGGCTCACCGCGACGGCGTCCTGCTCGCCGATGTGGTGGCTCGCGATCGGCCACCAGCTCTGGAAGCCGGCGGTGAACACCGCGAACGCGCGCTCCGGCGTCGCCTTCACCGTGATGCTGCGGCGGGCGGTCAGCGTGGCCTGCTCGCTCATCCTTCCTCCTTTTCGACCGCCGCCTTGAAGGCGATCAGTGCGTGGTTCCAGAGCGTGTCGAAGTACGCGCGCACGGCCTCGATCCCGGACGGGTCGAGCTGGTAGAGGCGGCGCGTGCCGTCGGCGCGGTCGATCACGAGCCCGGCCTGCTTGAGCACCTTCAGGTGCTGCGAGACGGCCGGGCGGCTCACCGGCAGCCCGCGGGCGAGCTCGCCGACCGCGTGCGGGCCGTCCGCGAGGCGCTCGAAGATCGCGCGCCTGGTCGGGTCGGCGAGCGCGGTGAGGCCGTTCGATGATTGGTAAGTCGACACTAACGGTAAGTTTAGACTTACCGAGTGCGCGAGGTCAAGGAAGCGTCGTCAACCGACGGGTGGTGCCGTCGACGCGCGCACGACGAGCCGCGTCGGCAGCAGCACGCGCGGCGGAGGCTGTTCGCCGTCGCCGCGGCGCAGCCGCGCGAGCAGCAGCCGCGCCGCCTCGACGCCGAGCTCGTACTGCGGGATCGCGACCGTCGTGAGCGGCGGCTGGACCTGGCCGACGAGCGGCATGTCGTTGTGGCCGACGACCGACACGTCGCGCGGGCAGCGCAACCCCGCGGCCTCCAGCGCGGCGTAGCAGCCGAGCGCGATCATGTCGTTGCCGGCGACAATCGCCGTCACGCCGTCGCGCGCTCGCAGCAGCTCGGCGGCGGCGCGCTCGCCGGCCGGGATCGTGAACGCCTCGCCATGCACGACCGGTGGCCTCCCGGCCCCCGGGAGTGCCTCCAGGAACGCGGCCAGGCGCCGCGCCGTCGTCGACAGCGACAGCGGTCCGGTCACGTGCGCGATCCGCTCGTGGCCGAGCTCGGCGAGGTGCGTGACCGCGGCGCGCACGCCTGCGGCGTCGTCTGCGGCGACGAGCGGCAGCGTCCCGGCGTCGATGTCCCGCGTCACGAGCACGGTCGCGACGTCCTCGCGCGCCAGCTCCTCCAGCGTCTCGCCCGAGCGCGTCGCCGACGCCACGATCAGGCCCTCGCAGCGGCGCGAGCGCAGCTCTGCGACGACGGCCGCCTCGCGCTCGGGATCGTTGTCGGTGTCGGCCAGCAGGCACGCCAGCCCAGCCGTCCACAGCACCTCCTCGATGCCGCGCACGATCGGCGGGATGACCGGGTTCGTGAGGTCGGGCACGACGACGCCGACGAAGCCCGACCGCCGCGTCCGCAGGCTGCGCGCGGTTGGGTCGGGGCGGTAGCCGAGCGCGTCCGCCGCGTCGCGCACGCGGCGCACGGTCTCGGCCGCCACACGGCCGGGCAGCGCCGGGTCCAGCGCGCGCGACGCCGTCGCCGGGTGAACGCCCGCGCGGGCGGCGACGTCGCGCAGCGTCGGCCGGCTCAGACCCGCGTCCAGTAGTCCTCCGCCGCCTTGCTGGCCTCGAGGTCCTCGCGCGTCTCGAACCCCGGCGCCAGCGAAGCGTCCGTGCCCGCGAGCACCTCGTGGTGCTCGATGTTGAGCATCCGCAGCCAGCTCTGCTGGCCCAGCGTGAGCCCGATCATGCAGCCGAGCTCGACCAGCTCGGGCTCCGAGAACTGGGCGTGCATGCGCTCCCAGAAGTCATCGCCTGTATCGAAGTGCCAGGCGATCGCCTCCGCGTAGGCGAGCGCGGCCTTCTCGCGCTCGCTGAACGTGTCGGAGCTCTCGAAGTTGAGCAGCTCGTCGTACTGGCCCTCGACGAGTCCGAGCGAGGCCCCCTTGACCGAGCGCTGGTTGCCGCAGTACTCGCACTTGACGGTGCGCGAGATGTAGACGCGGCAGAGCTCCTTGAGCGCGTGGTCGAGCACGCCGTTGCGGAAGAGGTCGTTCCACGAGTTCGCGAAGAACCAGAACGCGGCCGGCACGTGCGCGCGCACCGCCGAGCTCTCCGGGCGCGGCGTCCCCTCGCGCGCGCATCGCTCTAACTCAGCCCGCATCTCCGGGGTCATGTCCTCCAGCGGGACATAGCTGATGCGCTGTCGTTCGGCCATCGGCTCCTCCTTCGTGGCAATCGATTGCGCAAGACTAGTCCCGGTTGGCGGCGGCGTCAATCTCCGCGTGCGCCTAGAGGCCGGGCGGGTGACGGACCACGTAGCCCGTCGAGGAGCGCTCGGTGCCCTGCCAGCGCGAGCCGGTCTCGTCGCGGCCCGTGGTGTCGAACCGACGACCGTCGACGACCATGTAGACGTGGCCGGGCGAGGCGTAGATCGTGACCCGGCGCCCGGGGCCGGCGGCGCCCCAGTTCATGAAGCCGCCGCTGGTGAGCGCCGACGACAGCAATCCGCCGCCGTGCAGGGCGTACGACACCGAGCCCGAGCAGTCGTAGCCCGTGTCCTTCCAGCGCGCGTGGCCGCCGCCGTACTTGTAGGGCATGCTCTGGATCCGGTTGGCGGCGCGGATGATGCGCTGGACGACACCGCCGCCTCCGCCGCCTCCGCCGCGCGAGCCGCGCCGGCGCAGGACCGTCGTGCGGCCGGAGTGGCCGAGCGCGGCCCAGGTCGCGGGGCCGACGATCCCGTCGGCCGTGAGGCCGTGACTGCGCTGGAAGCGCTTGACCGCGGCCTGGGTCCCAGGGCCAAAGATGCCGTCGGCGGAGATGCCGAGCGCTCGCTGAAGCGCGATCACTGCGGAGTGGCTACCGCCGCCTCCGCCGCGGCTCCTCGACGCGCGGTGGGCGCGTGCGCGCAGGGCGTGCCAGGTGGCGGGGCCGACGATCCCGTCGGCGGTCAGGCCGTGATTGCGCTGGAAGCGCTTGACCGCGCGCTTGGTGGCCGGGCCGAAGATCTTGTCGGGCGCGAGCCCGAGCCAGCGCTGCACCTTCGCCACGCGCGCGCCGTGCGAGCCGCGCTTGAGCGGCGCGGCGTCGGCAAGGGTGGCGGGCGCGAGCAGGGCAACGGCCGCCAGGCAGGCGACGACCAGCCCGCGGGCGCTGCCGCGTCGTGTATCCGTCACGTCTTGTCCGTCCGTCCGCATGTCTGTTCAGTGGCCTACGAGGTGAGCTGACGGGCTCGCGCACGTGCGCTACGCAGCACCCATAGCTGCGATTCGCCCCTTGCGACCTCGCGGGCCGCTTCGGTTCCCCCGTTCGCCGCCCCTGGGGGCCGGCGACTCGGCGGACGTCGTTCTATCAGCGCAGACTCCTCCCGCCTGCACGATTCCTTGCAGGCGGGAGGGTCGCGAACGTCACGAAACTTCGCGCAGGCGGCCGGTCTCGACCTCGTAGACGAAGCCGCGGATGTTGTCCTTGCGCGGGATGAACGGGCTCGCCTGGATGCGGGCGATCGACTGGCGGACGTCGGCCTCGAGGTCGCTGAACGCCTCGGCCGCCCACTCCGGCTTGATGCCCGTCTCCTCCTGGATCGAGAGCCGGAACTCGTCGTCGTGGAACGTCAGCATGCCGCAGTCGGTGTGATGGATGAGGATGATCTCCTCGGTCCCGAGCAGGCGCTGGGAGATCGCCAGCGAGCGGATCTCGTCGTCGGTCACGACGCCGCCTGCGTTGCGGATCACGTGCGCGTCGCCCTCGGTCAGCCCGAGCACGCCGTTGGGATCGAGCCGCGCGTCCATGCACGCCACCACCGCGACCTTCTTTGCCGGCGGGAGGGGCAGCGAGCCCTTGTCGAAGCGGGCGGCGTACGCCTCGTTGTTGGCAACCAGCTCGTCGGTGACGCTCATGGTGGCTTCCTTCCTGGAGGGCGGGGACTTGAAAGGTAGTAAACCCGACCCGGTTTTGGCGAGAACGGCCTCCTGGCACGATGTCGGCCATGGAGCGCGTGCGGCTCGAGCTGTTGAGCGAGGACCACATCGGGGAGCTCTCGGCCCTGGTGGCAGACCCCGACGTCCTGCGTTTCACGCGCGTGCCCGAGCCGCCGCCGCCCGACTTCGCGCGCCGGTGGCTGGACCGCTACGTGGCGGCACGCGAGGACGGCAGCGCCGAGGCGTTCGCGGCCGTCGACCCGGACGGCCGCTTCGTCGGCCTCGCGCTCGCGCCCGAGATCGACCGCGAGGCGCGCGAGGTCGAGCTCGGCTACATCGTCCATCCCGCCGCCCGCGGCCGCGGCCTCGCGACGGAGATGCTGCGGCTGCTCACGCGCTGGGCGTTCGACGAGCTGGGCGCGCATCGCATCGAGCTCGTCATCAACGTCGAGAACACGGCGTCCGAGCGGGTCGCCGAGCGCTGCGGGTACACGCGCGAGGGCGTCGCCCGCTCGATCCACCTCAAGCAGGACATCCGGACCGACGCCGCGATCTGGTCGCGCCTGCCGTCGGACCCGGACCTGCCCTAGCGTAATAGGCCCTATCACGATAGGGTCTATCGTGATAGGGTAGGTGCGTGCAGACGATGATCGATCGCGAGGAGGAGCGGACGCGCCTCTCGGAGGCGGCGGACAATCCTCCGCAGCTCGTGGTCCTGCGAGGACGCCGGCGCGTGGGAAAGAGCTTCCTCGTCGACCGCTCGCTGGCCGGCCGGCGGCTGGTCTCGTTCCAAGCCGACGAGCAGCCCGAGCGCGGACACCTCGACGTGCTCGCGCAGGAGGCAGCTCGGCTGTTGCCGGGCAACCCGCCGGTGGTCTTCTCCGACTGGGACACAGCGTTCGACTTCTTCGGCGGTCAGGCCGAACACGAGCCGCTGGTCGTCGTCCTCGACGAGTTCCAGTGGATGGTGCAGGCACAGCCGGCACTTCCTTCGATCCTGCAGCGCCACTGGGATCGCTGGCAGCGAGCCGGCACGCCCGTGACGATCGTCCTCAGCGGCAGCGCCCTGACGCTGATGGAGGAACTGCTCGCGCACAGCAGCCCGCTCTTCGGCAGGGCTGACTACAGGCCGCTGATCCAGCCGCTCGACTACCGCTTCGCGGCCGAGTTCGCGCGCGCGGGCGCGCCAGCCCACGCACTGTTGCGCCGCTACGCCGTGCTCGGCGGGACGCCGCAGTACCAGGTGTGGGCGGGCAAGGGCGGGATCTCATCGGTGATCCGCGACCGTGTCCTGAGCAAGGGCGAGTCGCTCTACGAGGAGCCGCTCCATCTCCTCCGCGAGGAGCAGAAGATCCGCGATCCCGGCACCTACTTCGCGGTGCTGCGGGCGATCGCCGACGGCGCGACGCAGTTCAACGAGATCCAGCAGCGGGCGAAGATCCCGCGGAACCTCGAGCTCATGCTCGCGCGGCTGGAAGAGCTCGGCTACATCGAAAAGCGGGAACCGGTCGAGATCACGTCGAAGCGCCCGCGCAGCACCTACCGGATCGCCGATCCCCTGTTCCGGTTCTGGTTTCGCTACGTCTTCCCGAATCGCAGCCGGCTCGAGCGGGGCCGCACCGACGAGGTGCTCGTCGAGATCGAGGCGGACCTCGACACCTTCATGGGCCTGGCGTTCGAGGACTGCTGCCGCGACTGGATCGGACGCTACGCGCCGACCGGGCGGTTCCCCAGCTCGGATCGCCTCGGGTCCTGGTGGTCGCGCGACGGGAGCGTCGAGATCGACGTCGTCGGGATGACGAAGGGTCGCTACGACCTCCTCGGATCGTGCAAGTGGTCCCGGCGAGCGCGGACGAGCACGCTGGGAGACCTGCTCGCGGCGCGCGATCACCTCGGCAGCCGGGCTACGAACGCCGCCCTGGTGCTGTTCGCTCGCGGCTTTGAGCGTGACCTCGTCGAGCGGGCGGCGGAGGCGGGCGCGACGCTCGTCACGGCAGCCGACCTCTTCGCCGAGCCCCGCTAAAGTTCACGCGCCACGCGGCTGTGGCGGAATTGGTAGACGCGCGGCGTTCAGGTCGCCGTGGGAGCAATCCCGTGGAGGTTCGAGTCCTCTCAGCCGCATGCCCGGACGGCGCTAGACTGGCCGGTCGACGGTCCCTCGCCGCTATCGTCTAGGGGACTAGGACGCCGCCCTCTCACGGCGGAAACCGGGGTTCGAATCCCCGTAGCGGTACCTCACGAACCCGCCCCGCGAGGCGGGTTTCGTCGTTACCAGAGGTCGCGCGCCGCCCCGTCAGCGGCCGACCCGATCGAGCACGACCACGTCGACCGGTGCGCGGCCGGGCGGCTCGAGCCGGAGGCTGAGGCCCCAGCGGCCGACCATCACTAGCGCTGGTGCGGCGCGGCCGTAGCGACCGTCCTCGGCGCCGGCGAGCTCGTACTGCTGTGCGCCCATCTCCATGTCGAGGTTGGTGAGCGTGGCGGTCACGCGGGCGCCGTCGACCGGCGTGCCCGCGCGCGTGACCTGCACCGCGAAGTCGTTCTCGACCGCAGCCCGGTTCGGGCTCACGCGCAGGTCGAAGCGGTAGCCCTCGCGCGTGACGGCCCGTCGCACGGGTCCAGGGCCGACTTTCGCGTCCGGCGTGCCGATCTCGGCGAGCGCGTCGGGCGGCGGCGCCAGGTTGGTGAGGACGGCGGCCGCGAGCACCGCGCCGGCCACCAGCACCACCTCGCCGCTCGCCATCCGGCGCAGGAGCAGCGCCGCCGTGGCGCGCTCCGGCCGCAGCGCGCTCGGGCGTAGACGCGGCCGCGCGCGCGTGAAGTTCATCGCCGCGAGCGAGACGGCGCCGAGAAGCAGCGCGATCTTCGCGAGGATCATCTGGCCGTAGCCGGACTCCAGCAGCGACGCGAACGTCGGCAGCTCGATCACGGCCGAGACGGTGCCGCTCGCCACCAGCACGACGACGGACGCCAGCGCGACGTTCGAGAACCGCGGCACGCAGACGGCGAGCACAGCTCCCCGCTCGTCCGTGGCGACGCTCCGCCACAACACCAGCAGCCCGACCAGCCCGCCGACCCAGATCGACCCGGCGGCGAGGTGCGCCCAATCGACGGCCAGTGCCAGGCCGCGCGGGTCGGCCTGCGCGGCGTGGCCTCCCGCCCCGGGCGCGACAAGTGCTGCGCCCGCGGCCAGCAGCGCGCCCGCCAGCGCGAGCAGCGCCGCGACCGACCGTCGCTCGCGCTCCGGCTCGTCGAGCCACAGTGCCACAGCAGCCGCGAAGCCGAACAGCAGCAGCACCCACTCGAGGTCGAGGAAGCTGCGGCCGAACTGGGACACGCGCAGGAGCGGCACCACGGCGCCGACGTCGAACGCGGAGCGCAGCGCGAACTGCGCCGTCGCCGCCACCACGTACACCGGAGTCGCGACCAGCGCCACTGCCAGCGCCGCCCAGAAGGCGATCGACACGGCGCGCAGCCGCGTGCCCGGCACGCGCGCGACCACCGGGCGCGCCACGATCGCGCGCAGCACGAACAGCCCGATCGCGCTCATCGACGCGAGGAACATCAGCCAGCGCAGCGCGACCAGCCCGGGCGTCGCCGCGCTCTCGGACACCGCCGGCACCGCGAACGCCGGCACCGGCCCCGGCTCCGGCCCGACCGCGAACGTGAACGCGCCGCGGATCGGGTGCCCGTCAGCCGAGACCACGCGCCAGTACACGAGGTACCAGCCCTGGCCGAGGCGGCGCAGTGGCGCGTCGAGCGCGGCCGGGCGCCCCGGCACGCGCTGCGGCGCGCTCACGACCTGCTGCACGCCCGCCGCGTCGGTGACCGAGATCGTCGCGAAGCGCGGCTCGACCGGCTCGGTGAAGGTCAGCGTCACGAGCTGCGGCGGCTCGCTCGCAACCGTGCCGGCGACCGGCGACGCGCGCAGCAGCGCGGCATGTCCCCACGCCGAGGCCGGCAGCGCGAGCAGCGCCGCGACCGCGAGCACGATCGCGAGCCGCGGCCTCACGCGAGCGAACGGTTGCGCGCGAGCAGCGCGACGATGCCCGCCAGGAGCGCGACGGCCCCGCACGCGATCACGACGATCGCGAGCGTCGAGAGGCCGCCGTCCGACGCCCGCACGACCGCCGCCGGCCTCTCCGAGTCGTGATCGCCCGCCCAGTTCATGACCGACTCGTTGGAGTAGCGCTGGCGGACTTTGAACGCGTAGTCGCCGGCGTCGCCGGGGGTACCGGTGAAGCGCAGGGCCAGGTCGCCGCGGCCGGTCCACGTGACGACACGGCCCGCGACGGCGGCCGTCCATCCCGCGTCGCTTGTGGCCGTTTCCAGCGAGAAGCCGTCCGGGATCGTCATCTCGACACGTGTTGTGCGAGCGCCCTCAACCTCCTCCTGCAGCCGGAGCGTGAACTGCGCTCGCGCATGCGGCTCGACCGCCTCCGGCGTGATGTGCGCGTGGGCGAACGCCGCCGGCGCAAACGTCATCGCCAGGACCGCAGCGAAGACTGCTCCAAAGATGTGCTTCATCGGGCTGTCGCGAGGCTACGCTGTCGCCTGCAGGAGACCGGCGATCACCACAACGGCGCCCACACCGGCGCCGAGCGCGGTGACGGCGAGCAGCAGGCGGGCGTAGACCCTCATAAGTGGCGGCGACGGTACCGAAGACTTCGATTCGTCCTGGGGGACATTTATCCCCCGCTTGGAAACGGCCAAGAGGATTCCTTCCATGACAGATGCCCTTGAGCTGAAGACGGAAGTCCCGACGCAGGAGACCGGGCCGCTTCCCAGGCTGGGGGATCGGGATCGGCGGCGGGCGCTCTCGAGCATCGGGCAGCCGGCTCCCGGCCGTTACCTCGCGATCGAGGACGGTGGCGAGGTCGTCTTGTTCGCGCTCGGCGAGCGCGACGGGCAGAGCCTGCGGATCGGGCGCAGCCCGGCGGCCGACATCCTGCTCGACGATCCCTCGGTGTCGCGGCGCCATGCGGTGCTGGTTCACCGCGGTGGCCGTGCGGTCCTGCTCGATGACCGGAGCCTGAACGGCGTGTTCGTCAACGACGCACGCGTCGGCGAGGCCACGCTCAGCGACGGGGACGCGATCCTCATCGGGCACGTGAGCTTGCGGTACGTAGAGGTCACCGGCGGCTGAGCAGACTCCGGTCGCCGGAGCCACCGACGCGAACCGCACATTCCCGGCCCGGGTTGCCAACGCAGCCCGGGCCGGGGTTACCTTTGCCTGTGGCGTCCAACGCAAAGCCGCACGGGCACTTCCTCGCCGGCGAGGCCGGCGAGCTGGCCGGCGTGTCCGGGAACACGATCGGGCAGTGGGCGCGCTGGGGCTACGTCCGCGCGTCGCAGTCCGACGGTGAGCCGCACGTCTACAGCGTCGAGGACGTCGCCGAGGCGGCGATCGTACGCGCGCTGCTCGAGCGCGGCGTGCGCCATCGCGACGTCCGCCGCGCGATCAAGCACCTGGGCGACTACGGGGCCTGGCCGCTCAGCGCGGCACCGCTCGCCACGACGCGCGACGGCCGCCTGGTGCTACTGCGCGAGAACGGTGAGGTCTACGCGCTGTCAGCCCGCGGCTGGCAGCTCATGACCGCCCCGCCGGAGCTCGAGGAGATCCACCTGCGCCTGCGGCGGAGCTAGCCCCGGCGGCCGACGCGACTGTCGATCGCCTCGCCGAGCGTGCCGATGCCGACCGCGAGCTTGTGGCTGGCGCGGCCCAGCTTGGAGCGGTCGTACGGCTCAATGGCGCGCGCGGGGTCGTCGGCCTCGGCGATGGCGGCGGCGCGGGCGTCGGCCTCGATCTCCAGCAACCGCGTCTCCCACTTGCGGTGCCAGGTCGCGAGCGCGGCGTCGTCGCGGCGCTGGGCGAGCGCGGCGAGGAAGGCGAGCAGCGTGGTGACGTGGTGGACGTCGAGCACCGCCGAGCGCAGCGCCTGGTTGCGCTCGAGCCACAGCTCGCCGGCGCCGCGGACGCGGGAGCTCCAGGCGCCGGCGCCCGTCGCCGCGGGGATGCCCTGCACGCCGTAGGGGGCGGTGCGGTCGGCCAGCTCGGTGAGCAGCTCCTTCGAGGCGGCGACACCACGCGCGAGCACCTCGGGCGGGTCGTCGAGCTTCTCCTCCAGCCGCCCCCAGTGGCCGCCGAGCTGGCGCGCCATCGCGTACAGCTCCCGTAGCGAGCGGTGCTCGGCCGGGAACAGGCCGTGATCGCTTACTGGAAGCGTCCCGGTTCCCACAGCGGCTCTCCATCGCCCGCCGTCACGTTGACGCCGCGCGAGAGGATGAACAGGAGGTCCGACAGGCGATTGAGGTAGCGCACGCACTCCGCGTTGACCTCGTCGCCACAGGCGATCGTGCGCCGTTCGGCGCGCCGGCAGACGGTGCGGCAGACGTGCAGCTGCGCCGCCGCCGGGGTGCCGCCGGGCAGCACGAACGACTTCAGGTTCGGCAGCTCAGCATTGACCTCGTCGCACGCCTGCTCGAGCCACGCGGTCTGCTCCGGCGCCAGCCGCAACCGGGTGCGGTCGCCGCCGTGGGGGACCGAGATGTCGGCGCCGACGTCGAACAGGTCGTTCTGCACGCGCTGCAGCCATTCCGCGAAGCGCGCGAGCAGGCCGCCTTGCGCGAGCGCCAGGCCGAGCTGGGCGTTGAGCTCGTCGACCGTGCCATACGCCTCGATCCGCGCGTGCGTCTTCGGCACGCGGCTCATGTCGCCGAGGTGGGTCTCACCGCCGTCGCCAAGCCGGGTGTAGATGCGCGTGAGGTTAACGGTCATGCCTCGTCCGGGGTATAGCATGGGCCGCGACCAGGTCGGTGGTCAGGGAAGCCGGTGCGAATCCGGCGCGGACCCGCCACTGTTACCGGGGAAGCCGAACGCGAGTGGCCCATGGAGGGCCACGGTCACTGGCCTCGCAGCGCGAGCCGGGAAGGCGCGGACGGTAGGCCCGGGAGCCAGGAGACCTCCCTCCGACCACGAAGCCGACACGCCCTCGCGGAAAGGGGTGGCTCCACTCATGAAGCTCCGATCTCCCGCCGGCCTCACGGCCGGCCTCGTCGTCTCAATGCTGTTCGCGGCGCCCGCCGTCGCTGCCGGACCGGCGAACGTCCACGTACGAGCCGAGGGGATGTCGGGGACCGTGCTCCCGCGCACGGCGGTGACGACCACCACGGCGACGGTCAACAAGGACGGCCAGGCGGGCCACGATTGCTCCGGCACGAGCGCAGCGGGCGCGCTTGAGCGCGCGACCGCTGGTGATTGGGGCGGAACCTGGTTCAACGGCCTCGGCTACGGGGTCGACCGTGTGCGAGCCGTGAGCAGCGATCCGGCGAGCCAGTACTGGGCGCTGTGGGTGAACTACAAGTACTCCGACCTCGGGATCTGCGACGCCGAGCTGCAGACCGCTGACGACGTGCTCCTGTTCATCGATTGCTTTGCCTCGTGCACGAGCCCGAAGCCGCTGCGCCTCTCGCGAGTCCCTGCGACCGCGGCTCCCGGCGCGACCGCCGGTGTGCTCGTCGAGACCTTCAACGTCATGGGCTTCCCGTCCGTCACGCAGCCCGTTCCGGCGGTCGGCGCCACGGTGTCCGCCGGCGGCCAGCAGTTCACGACCGGCTCCGACGGCATTGCGCAGGTCACGTTCGCCGGCTCCGGGCCTGTCAACGTCCAAGCGACCAAGGCCGACCACGTGCGGTCGGCCACCGAGCAGACGTGCGTCACTACCGGCGCCGACGGCGCCTGCGGCGGCGTGCAGGCGTCAGCTCCTGACAGGACGGCTCCGGTCGCGTCGATCGCCGGCATCCGTGACGGGCAGGCGTTCTCGCGCCGCCGTGCGCCACGCGAGCTGCGCGGCTCCGTGACCGCCGACCCGTCCGGGCTGTGGGCTGTGAAGATCCGCCTGACGCGCCGGCTCGGCAAGTCCTGCTGGTACTTCTCCGGCAGCAAGGAGCAGTTCCTGAAGCGCACGTGTGGCAAGCAGTACGCGTTCAAGGTCGGCGACCGCACCGACTGGAGCTACCTGCTGCCGGCGCGGCTGCCCCGCGGGCGGTACGTGCTCGACTCGTACGCGATCGACAATGTGTTCAACCGCGGCACGAGCCAGACGGTGAAGTTCCGCGTTCGATGAGGCGGACCGGACTGATCATCGCCGCTGCGCTGCTCGCCGCGCCCGCTCCGGCGGTCGCGGCGAAGGTCGACGTGATGGTGGTCGGCAAGCAGCGCGTGCTGAAGGCGCCGGCGCAGGTCCGGCTGAAGCAGCGCACGGTCAAGGTCGGGCGGCGGCGCTGCCGGATCGCCGCCGCCACGCCGCTCTCCGCACTCGCCGCAACGCACGTGAGGTTCGCGCTGCGCGACTTCGCGCGCTGCGGGCGGCGGCCGCGCGACGCGTCGGGTCTGTACGTCGCGAGCGTCGCCGGCGACCGGGAGCGCGGCCAGTCGGGCTGGGTCTACAAGGTCGGCCGCCGCGCCGGGACCACCGGCGCGGCCGACCTGAGCGGCCCGTTCGGCACCGGGCGGCGGCTGCGCAACGGCGAGCGGATCACGTGGTTCTGGTGCACGCTCGAGAGCTCCGGCAGCTGCCAGCGAACGCTCGAGGCGCGGCCGGACCGCACGACCGCGACAGCTGGTGAGACGCTGGCCGTGACCGTGCGCGGCTACGACGACTTCGGCAAGGGCGTTCCCGTCGAGGGCGCGACCGTACGCCTGGGCTCGGCGAGCGCGGTCACCGGCGCCGCCGGCACCGCCACCCTGACGGTCCCGGCGGAGACCGGCGACCTGGCGCTCGAGGCCGAGCGCGACGGCATGGTGCGGGCGTTCCCGCAGGAGGTGACCGTGGGATGAGCCGGCGGCGGCTCCTCGGACTGCTGTGCGTGCTCGTGGCCCTGCCGGCCGCGGGCTGCGGCTTCGGGTCCGGCGAGTCGACCGGCGACGTCTCGCTCAACGTGACGCGCGACTTCGGCGGCGAGCGGCTGCACGAGGGCATCGAGGAGCACGCCACCGAGGGCGACACGGTGATGCGCCTGCTGGAGCGCAACTACAAGATCGACACGCGCTACGGCGGCGGGTTCGTGCAGGACATCGAGGGCGTCGGCGGCGGCCGCGAGGACGGCCGGCGGGTCGATTGGTTCTACTACGTGAACGGGATCGAGGCGTCCATCGGCGCGGCCGAGCGCCGCGTCGCCGCCGGCGAGCGCGTGTGGTGGGACCACCACGCGTGGGAGGCGGCGCAGCGCGTGCCGGCTGTGGTGGGTTCGTTCCCGGAGCCGTTCAAGAGCGGCCTGGAGGGGAAGCGGTTCCCGGTCCGGCTGGTCTGCGTCGGCGACGCCGAGCGCTCCTGCGACGAGGTCACGAAGCGGCTCGAGGACTCGGGCGTGAAGGCGGTCTCGCGGTCGGTGCTCGAGCAGTCCGCCGGCGAGGAGGTCCTGCGCGTCGTCGTCGGCCGCTGGGCCGACGTGCGGCGTGACACGATCGTGCGCCGCCTCGAGAGCGGCCCGTCGGCGTCAGGCGTGTTCGCGCGGCCGACGAGCACCGGCGACGCGATCGTCCTCCTCGACGCCGAGGGCCAGCCCGTGCGCACCCTGCGTGCCGGCGCCGGCCTGGTGGCCGCGACGAGCGTGGAGGCGACGGCGCCGACGTGGATCGTGACCGGCACCGACGATGTCGGCGTCGCGGCGGCGTCCGCGGCGCTCACCGAGGAGCGTCTGGAGCAGCACTTCGCCCTTGCCATCGACGCCGGCCAGGATGTGCCGCTGCCGGTCAGCGGCGCGGGGGCCGGGCCATGACGTACCGGCGACGCGCCAGCCCGCTGCACGCCGCGCGAGCGGGCGTCGGAGCGATCTGGTGCGTGACGCTCGGGCTTGTCGCGCTGTCGTTCGAGCACCCGCTCCCGCTCGCGGCCCTGGTCGCGGTCGCGCTCGTCGCCGGCGCGGCCGCGCGTGTCGGGAAGGACGTGCTGCGCGCGGCGCTGTGGGCGGTGCCGTTCGCGATCGGGATCGCGGTCATCAACGCGATCGTCACGCGCGACGGCGTCACCGTGGTTTTCCGCGGCAGTGCCGTGCCGGTGATCGGCCGGCTCGACGTGACGGCGGAGGCGCTCGTGTACAGCGGCGTGCTCGGCCTGCGGGCGGTGGCGATCATCGCCTGCGCCGCGTTGCTCGCGGCGGCTGTCGACCCGGACGAGCTGCTGCGGGCGGTTCGCCGCCGGTCGCTGCGCGCCGGTGTGACGGCTGCGCTCGCCACGCACCTGATCCCCGTGCTGATCCGCGACGGCCAGCGGCTCGCCGACGCTCAGCGCGCGCTTACCGGCGGCCCGCCCACGAAGGCCGCGCGGGTCGGCGTGCTGCGTGCCGTCACCGCCGGCGCGCTGGACCGCGCGACCGATGTGGCGGCCACGCTCGAGGTCCGTGGGTTCGGCACGGGCTCGCGGCCGCCGCGGCGGCCGCAGCCGGTCTCCCGCCATGACCTCGCGTTCGGCGCCTCGGCGGTGGCGCTCGCCGTGCTCGCCGTCGCGGCCTGGATCGGCGGCTGGGACGGCTTCGAGGCCTATCCGCGCACCGTCGCGCCGCTCGGCGCCGACGTTGCGCTGCTCACGGTCGCGCTCGCTGTCTGCGCGCTGCTGCCGTTCGCCGACCGCCGGGGGATCGGATGACCGCGCTCGTGCTCGAGGGCGTCACCTACGCTTACCCGGACGCCGCGGCGCCTGCGCTGCGCGACGTCACGCTGGCCGTCGAGCCGGGCGAGTTCGTCGTGCTCGCGGGCGGCTCGGGCTCGGGCAAGTCGACGCTGCTGCGCGCCGCCGCCGGGCTCGTGCCGCACTTCCACGGCGGCTCGTTCGCGGGCCGGCTCGTGTGCGGCGGGCTCGACACGCGCGAGTACGGGCCGGCCGAGCTCGCCGCGGTCGCCGGCACGCTGTTCCAGGACCCCGAGACTCAGGTCGTGATGGGCACCGTGCGCTCCGAGCTCGCTTTCCCGCTCGAGAACCGAGGCTGGAGCGCCGCCGCGGTGGCGCGCGGGGTCGAGGAGGCGGCGCTCGCCCTCGGCATCGCGGCGCTGCTCGACCGCTCCACGCGCGACCTGTCGGGCGGCGAGCTGCAGCGTGTCGCGCTGGGCGCCGCGCTCGCCGGCCGGCCGCGGCTGCTGCTGCTCGACGAACCGACGTCGCAGCTCGACCCCGTCGCGGGCGACGAGCTGCTCGGCGTGCTGCGGCGGATCAACGAGGAGTGGGGGACGGCCGTGCTGGTCGCCGAGCACCGGCTCGAGCGCTGCCTGCCGGCCGCCGACCGCGTGCTCGCGCTGCGCGACGGCGCCGTCGCGTTCGACGGCACGCCCGCCGCCTTCGCCGCCTGGGCGCCGCCGGAGTTGCAGCCGCCGGTGACGCGCCTGTGCGTGCTCGCGGGAGTCCCGGAGCGCCCCGCCACCGTCAAGGCAGCGCGCCGCGCGCTCGCTCCCCAACTCGCCGCGCTCGGCGCCGCGGCCGAGGGGACAGTCCCCTTTGCTAGCGCTGGGCCCGACGCCGCGGCAGGGGGGACTGTCCCCTTCACACGTCGGGGGAGTGTGATTTCCCTGCGTAGGGCGTGGTTCGAGATCCCGGATGGCCCGGCGATCGTGCGCGGGGTCGACCTCGCGCTCGCCCCCGGCGAGGCGGTTGCGCTGATGGGCCGCAACGGTGCGGGCAAGTCGACGCTGCTGCGCCTGCTGGCCGGGCTGATCGAGCCGACGCGCGGGCGCGTCGAGCGGGCGGGGAGGGTCGCGCTGCTGCTGCAGAACCCCGGCGACTACTTCCTCCACGACCGCGTCGGCGACGACGTCCCGGACGCCGGCGAGCTGGCCGACCGGCACCCGCGCGACGTGTCCGGCGGCGAGCGCCAGCGGCTCGCGCTCGAGCTCGTGCTCACGACCGGCGCGCCGCCCGTCGCCGTCTGCCTCGACGAGCCGACGCGCGGCATGGATCGCGGTCACGGCGCCCGCCTCGCGGCTCGCCTGCGGGCGCTGGCGGCGGGAGGGACGGCCGTGCTGGTGGCCACGCACGACGCCGAGTTCGCCGCCGCGTGGGCGGACCGCACGATCCTGCTCGGCGACGGCCGCCCGGTGGCCGACGCGCCGACCACCGAGGTGCTCGGCGGCGGCTGGTACTTCGCCACGCAGACCGCGCGCGTGCTCGGAGGGGCGGGCGGCGCGCTCGACCCCGAGGCCGGCGCCGCGCTGCTGCGCGTGCCGGCGGAGGCGGTCACGTGAGCTGGATCGTGGCCTCGTTCGTGCTGCTCGCGATCGCCATCGCCGCCGGGTTCGCGTGGTACGAGCACGCCCACCCGACCGCGCGCGTGATCGCGCTGGTGGCAACGCTCGCGGCACTCGCCGCGCTCGGCCGGATCGCGTTCGCGCCGCTCCCGAACGTCAAGCCGACGACCGACATCGTGCTGATCGCCGGCTACGTGCTCGGCGGCGCCCCCGGCTTCGTGGTCGGCGCGGTGGCGGCGCTGGCGTCGAACCTGTTCTTCGGCCAGGGACCCTGGACTCCGTGGCAGATGGCCGCCTGGGGCGGTGTCGGCCTCGCGGGAGCTGGGCTCGCGCGCGTCGCCGGGCGGGAGCTGGGCCGGGTGTCGCTCGCCGCGGCGTGCGCGGTCGCGTCGCTCGGATTCGGGGCGGTGATGAACCTGCACCTGTGGGTCATGTACTCGGGTGACCACACGGCGGCGAAGCTCGGCGCGTACTTCGCGACGTCGCTGCCGTTCGACCTCGCGCACGCCGTCGGCAGCGCGCTGTTCTGCCTCGCGTTCGGCCCGGCGCTGGTGCGCGCGCTCGCGCGCTACCGGACGCGCTTCGAGATCCGCTGGGTGCCCGCGCCGGCGGTGACGCTGCTGGTCGCACTCCTCGTCGTGGCCGGCGTGGCGGCCCCCGCCGCGCGGGCGTCGGAGGCGGACGCCGCCGCGGCCCGCGCCTCGGTCCGTTACCTGCTGGACGCCCAGAACGACGACGGCGGCTGGGGCGGCGCGCCGGGCCAGTCCTCCTCGGAGCTGTACACGGCATGGGCGGCACTCGGGCTGGCCGCCGCCGGCCGCAACCCGCGCGACGTCGGGTCCCCGAGCGTGGTCGCGTACATCCGCGCCCATCCGGGACAGCTGAACGTCCTCGGCGACGTCAGCCGGACGATGCTCGTGCTCGGCGCCGCCGGGGTGAAGCCGCGCGTCGGCGGCCGCGACCTCGAACGCGAGCTGCTCGATTCGCAGCGCGCGAACGGCTCGTTCGAGGGCCGCGTGAACACGACCGCGTTTGCGATCCTCGCCCTGCGCGCGGTCGGTCACCGCGCCCGCGAGAGGATCCTCAAGCGCGCCGCCAACTTCATCGCCGGCCAGGCGAACAGCGACGGCGGCTTCAACTTCGCCGGTCGCGGCGGCCCGTCCGGGATCGACGACACCGGCTCGGCGCTGCAGGCGCTCCGCGCCGCCGGCCGCGGGGGCGGCACGGCGGCCAAACGCGCGGTCCGCTTCATCGTCCGCCACCAGGCATCCGACGGCGGCTTCGCGCTGATCCCGGGCGGCCCGTCGAACGCGCAGTCCACCGCGTGGGCGGTCCAGGGCCTGCTCGCTGCCGGGCGCGACCCGGCGAAGGTCCGCCGCAACGGCGCGCGCGACCCGATGAGCTACCTGCGCTCGCTGACCGCCTCCAGCGGCGAGGTCCGCTACTCGCGCACGAGCCGCCAGACGCCTGTCTGGGTCACCGGCCAGGCGCTGGCCGCGCTGTCGCGCAAGACACTGCCGCTCGCCCGCGTGCCGCGTGCGCGGCGCGCCCGCGCCGCGCCTGCGACCACCGCCGCGGCGGCAGCCACGCCCGCCGCGACCGCCGCACCGAAGGTCGCCGAACCGCAGTCGCTCCCGCCGGTGAAAGTCGTGTCCGCCGCGCCGCCGGCCGCACTGGCAGCCGCCGCCCGGGTGCCGGCTGCGGGGGTCCTGTTCGCGGCCCTGATGTGACCCTGGCACGACCCGTCTCGTATACGGTGCGCCCCCGATGAAGATCGGTGTGCCCAAGGAGACGGCCGCGGGCGAGCGTCGCGTGGCGCTCGTGCCCGACGTCGTGCGCCGCCTTGCCGCCGCCGGCCACGAGACCGTGATCGAGCCCGGCGCGGGCACGGAGGCGGGCTTCGCGGATGAGGCATTCGCAGAGGCGGGGGCCGAGCTCGGCGACCCGTGGGGCGCCCAGGTGATCGCGAGGGTCGCTCCTACCGAGCCCGGTGGTCTCACAGGCGAGCATGTCCTGATCGGCTTCCTGGCGCCGTTGACCAACGTCGAAGGCGTGCAGGCGATCGCCGCCACCGGCGCGACGGCGTTCGCGATGGAGGCGATCCCGCGGATCTCGCGCGCGCAGTCGATCGACGCGCTGTCCTCTCAGGCGACGGTCTCCGGCTACCTCTCGGTGATCATCGCGGCGGGTGAGCTCCCGCGCTTCCTGCCGATGCTGATGACCGCGGCGGGCACGATCCCGCCCGCGCAGGTGCTCGTGCTCGGCGCCGGCGTGGCCGGCCTGCAGGCGATCGCGACCGCGCGCCGGCTTGGTGCGGTCGTGACCGCCTTCGACGTGCGCTCGGCGGTCAAGGAGCAGATCCAGTCGCTGGGCGCGAAGTTCTTCGAGGTCGAGGGCCTCGGCGACGCGGAGGGCACCGGCGGCTACGCACGCGAGCTGACGCCGGAGGAGCAGGAGGCCCAGCGCGCCGCGCTGACGGTGCAGATGGGCAAGTCCGACGTGATCATCACGACCGCGCTGGTGCCGGGCCGGCCGGCGCCGAAGCTGATCTCGGCCGAGGCCGTCGCGGGGATGAAGCCGGGCAGCGTGATCGTCGACCTCGCCGCCGAGGCGGGCGGCAACTGCGAGCTGACCAGGCCGGGGGAGACCTACGCGACCGACGGCGGCGTGATCATCGCCGGGCCGCTGAACCTGCCGTCGCAGATGCCCGAGCACGCGTCGGCGCTGTACGCGCGCAACGTGCTCTCGCTGATCGAGCTGATGACCGGTGAAGAGAGTGCGTTGGAGCTGAACTGGGACGACGAGGTGCTCAAGGGCGCCTGCGTCGCACGCGATGGCGAGAGGGTGGAGCGCTGATGGACCTTCTGACCGAGCTGGCGATCCTCGTGCTGGCGGCGTTCGTCGGCTTCGAGGTGATCTCGAAGGTGCCGAACACGCTGCACACGCCGCTGATGTCCGGCACGAACGCGATCCACGGCATCGTCCTGCTCGGCGGCCTGATCGTGATCGGACCGGCCGACGGCTTCCTCGAGGAGGCGCTGGCCGTGATCGCGATCGCCTTCGGCACGATCAACGTCGTCGGCGGCTTCCTCGTGACCGACCGGATGCTCGGGATGTTCAAGGGAAAGAAGCCGGACGCAGATGGATGACCTGATCACGGCGCTCTACATCGTCGCCTTCAGCTGCTTCATCATCGGCCTGCACATGCTGCGCGGCCCGCGCACCGCGGTCCGCGGCAACCAGGTCGCAGCCGTCGGCATGGCGATCGCGGTGATCGCGACGCTGCTCGGGGACGAGATCGGCGACTGGGGCCTGATCGTGCTCGGCCTCGTGATCGGCACGGCGGTCGGGATCCCCGCGGCGCGCACCGTGAAGATGACCGCGATGCCGCAGATGGTGGCGCTGTTCAACGGCGTCGGCGGCGGCGCGGTGGCGCTGATCAGCGTCGTCGAGTACCGCGAGGCGCTCGAGGTCGGCGGCAACCCGGAGCTCGAGGCCCTGATCCCGATCCTGTTCGCGGCGATCATCGGCTCGATCTCGTTCTGGGGCTCGAACATCGCGTTCCTGAAGCTCCAGGAGACGCTCAAGCGCGGGTTCCGGATTCCGCGGGCGGTCAACGCCGGGCTCGCGCTGGTCGCTGTCGGAATCGCGGTCGCGATCGCGGCCGGCGTCGAGTCCGAGGGGCTGTTCTGGCTGATGCTGGTCGCGGCCGGCGCGCTCGGCGTGACGGCGGTGCTGCCGATCGGCGGCGCCGACATGCCGGTCGTGATCTCGACCCTGAACGCGTTCACGGGCCTGTCGGCCGCCGCGGCCGGCATTGCGCTCGACAACACCGCGCTGATCGTGGCCGGGATGCTCGTCGGCGCGTCCGGCTCGATCCTCACCAAGCAGATGGCGGACGCGATGAACCGCTCGATCGGCAACGTGTTCTTCGGCGGGCTGGGCGCCGGCGGCCCGGCGCTGGCCGCGGGCACCGACGGCGGCACCGTGCGCTCCACAAGCGCCGCCGACGTCGCGATCCAGCTCTCCTACGCCCGGCTGGTCGTCGTCGTCCCCGGCTACGGGATGGCGGTCGCCCAGGCGCAGCGCGCGGTCGCCGACCTCGCGGCCGAGCTGCAGAAGCGCGGCGTCGAGGTGCTGTACGGCATCCACCCGGTCGCCGGGCGCATGCCGGGCCACATGAACGTGCTGCTCGCCGAGGCCGACGTCCCGTACGAGCAGCTGAAGGAGATGGACGACATCAACGGCGAGTTCGCGCGCACCGACGTCGCGCTCGTGATCGGCGCCAACGACGTCACGAACCCCGCCGCCCGCACGGTCGCGGACTCGCCGATCTACGGGATGCCGATCCTCGACGTCGACAAGGCCGGCTCGGTGATCGTGCTCAAGCGCTCGATGAACAGCGGCTTCGCGGGCATCGACAACCCGCTGTTCTACAACGAGAAGACGGCGCTGCTGTTCGGCGACGCGAAGGCCTCGGTGGGCGAGGTGCTCACCGAAGTGCAAGCGCTCTGACATTTTTCACATTGGCCCCCCGCGCCCCGTTTAGGGTGGCGCAATGCGCGTACTGCTAACCGCCCTCGCGGCCGCCCTCGCCCTCGCGGCGCCGGCCTCCGCCGCCCCGTCGCCGGACATCGTCATCAGCCAGGTCTATGGCGGCGGCGGCAACGCCGGAGCCACTCTCAAGAACGACTTCATCGAGCTCTACAACCGCGGCACGGCGCCGGTGACGGACGCGGCTGGAGTCGCTGCAGTACGCAACAGCGCGACGGCACCGGAACCTCGACCCGTAACGCTGGACTCGCTCAACGGCGCACAATCCAGCTCCGGCCGGCCGACTTCTCGTCCAGGAGGGCGCCGGCGCCGCGCCGGCGCGGCGCTGCCGACGCCGACGCGCCAACCCGGCGACGATCGCCATGGCCGCGGGCGCCGGCAAGGTCGCGCATCGTCGCGGACACGTGAACGATCCTGAACGGCGCTCCGGACGCCGTGCGATCGAGCCGCTGCGCCGAACGTCGACACTTCGTCGGCTACGGCGCCGCCAACGTACTTCGAGGGCGCCGGCCGCGCGCCTGACCAACACCACGCGCCGCTGCGCAGACGCCCGCAACGGCACGGATCGACACCGACAACAACGCGGCCGACTTCACGTCCGCCGGCGCGCCCGAACCCGCGCAGCAGCGGCCCGCCGGCTGACGCCGCGCCGTCGGTCACCGCCACCGACCCCGACGACAACGCCGACGACGTCGCCGCTCGACAGCAACGTCACGATCACCTTCAGCGAGGCCGGTGACGCGTGTCGCCGAGCAACGTTCACGATCGTCTGCACGCCAGCGGCGACCACGGGTTCGCGCTCAGCGGGCGGCCCGACCGACGTACACGCTCGATCCCGCCGCCGACTTCACGCGCGGGGAGCGCTGCACGGTGACCGTGCAGCCGCCGGAGGTGACGACATCGACGCCGACGACCCGCCGGACAACATGGCTGGCCGACCACAGCTTCCGCTTCAACACGGTCGGCCTCGAGGGCCTGCGCATCCACGACATCCAGGGCGCGCAGCCACCTCTCGCCGCTACGAGAACGCGTCGTCACCGGCGTGCCCGGCGTCGTCACCGCGGTGAGCACCAACGGCATCTGGGTGCAGGATCCCGCGCCCGACACCGACGAGCGCACCTCCGAGGGCATCTTCGTCTTCGGCAGCGCCGTGCGGCCGCCGGTCGGCACCGCCGTGCACGTTCAGCGGGAGCGTCCAGGAGTTCAAGGCGGCCGGCTGGGGTCCCGAGAGCCTCTCGCTGACCGAGATCGGCTTCGCGACCGTCACGCCCGGCGCGAGCGTCACTCCGATCGCGCCGACGGTGGTCGGCCAGGGGGGCCGGATCCCGCCGAACCGGGTGATCGACAACGACTCCACCGGCGACGTCGACACCAACCCGAGGTTCGATCCGAAGCAGGACGGCATCGACTTCCACGAGAGCCTCGAGGGCATGCTCCTGCAGTTCAACGACGCCGTCGCGACCGGACCGTCGAACAGCTTCGGCGAGGTCTCGATCGTCGGCGACAACGGCCGCAACGCCGGCCTGCGCAGCCGTCGCGGCGGCGTGATCGTGGCGCCGGGCGACTTCAACCCCGAGCGCTTCATCCTCGACGACGTGATCGGCGAGACGCCGACCGTGAACACCGGCGACAAGCTCTCGACGCCGCTCGTCGTCGGTGGCCGACTACTCGTTCGACAACTTCAAGTACTACCCGCTCGTCGACGCGACGGCGGCCGCCAGCACCCTGCCAGCGCGAGGTCACCGAGGCACCGAAGTCGAACGAGCTGGCGATCGCGACGTTCAACGTCGAGAACCTCGCGCCGGGCGACTCGCCGGCGAAGTACGCCGGCCTGGCCGACACGCTGATCAACAACCTCAAGGCGCCGGACATCGTGTCGATCGAGGAGATCCAGGACAACGACGGGGTCACCGGCGGCACGGCCAGCACCGAGACCGCGGCGAACCTCACCTGGAACAAGCTGATCGCGGCGATCGCCGCGGCCGGCGGGCCGGCGTACCAGTACCGGCAGATCGACCCGGTGGACGACCAGGACGGCGGCGCGCCGGGCGGCAACATCCGCCAGGGCTTCCTGTTCCGGACCGACCGCGGGCGTGGCGTTCGTCGACCGGCCGGGCGGCACGTCGACCAACTCGACCGCGGTCGTCAGGTCCGGCCGCGCGGCGCCGCAGCTGACGCTCAGCCCGGGGCGGATCGAGCCCGGCGACCCGGCGTTCACCACGAGCCGCAAGCCGCTCGCCGGCGAGTTCACGTGGAAGGGCAAGACCGTCATCGCCGTCGCCAACCACTTCAACTCCAAGGGCGGCGACGACCCGCTGTTCGGCCACCTGCAGCCGCCGGTGGCGGTCACGGAGACCCAGCGGCACGCGCAGGCGCGGATCGTCAACGGTTTCGCCGCGACATCCGGCGGCCGACCTGCTCGGCAACTACGTGGTGCTCGGAGACATCAACGACTTCGAGTTCTCGCGCACGGTCGAGATCCTCCAGGGCTTCCAGCTCCTGGACATGTTCTACCTGCTGCCGCCGAACGAGCGCTACTCGTACGTGTTCGAGGGCAACTCGCAGGCGCTCGACCACATCCTCGCGTCAGCCGGCGCTGCTGCTGCCGCTGCCGGAGTACGACTCGGTGCACGTCAACTCCGAGTTCGCCGACCAGCAGTCCGACCACGACCCGCAGGTCGCGCGCTTAAAGTGAACTGACGGACCCCCGACCGGGGCCCGTGCGATGGATGCACGGGCCCCGGTCGGAGGGACGGAGGTCGGTGCTAGTTGCTGGGCGGCGGGGTGCTGGCCGCGGCAAGCGCGGCAAGCGCGGCGGCGTCGGGCGTCGCCGGCGGCTGGGCGCCGGTGAGCATCCACTGCACCTGCGCGGCCGCGTCGGCCGACTGGCCGTCGCGCGGCTCGCGGTGCACGGACAGCAGGCGCTCGTTGCCGAAGCGCAGGACCGACACGCCGAAGCAGGACGCCTCGACGCCGTGCCGCTTGCTCAGCCACTCGACGGTGGCCAGCGCGCGCGGGTCGTAGCCGCCCGCGACGAGCACGAGCTGCGGCGAGTCGCCGGGCACGACGGCCTCGAGCGCGTCGGACACGGACGCGAGGCGGGCGGCGTCCCAGCCGGCGACGTCGGCAGCGGCGGCCAGCGCGCGGCTGATCTGCCACTCGACGGTCTCGCCGGTGACGTGCAGGACCACGGCGCGGCCGGACTGCTCGTCAAACGCCAGCAGATCGACGCCGGGAGCCGGCTCGGTTGCGACCAGGCGAAGGTTGGGAAGGCCCAGCTCCTGCGCGAACGCGGGCCAGGAGGCGCCGATCAGCGCCAGCAGCTCCTCGCGGTCAGGGCTGTTCTCCGTGACGAGGCCGCCGGCTTGGGGGGCGACCAGCGTCCCGGAGGTCTCGTCAATGCGAAGCAACGTGTCCTCCATTCGGGGCGTGGCCCGTCCCTTATCGACCGGTCGCCGCAGAAACCTGAAGGCGGCAGCAAGCTCGGCTGTCCTCGCCGGCGGCGAGGCGGCCGCCGGTCAGCACCCGCGCGTTGATCCCGAAGCAGCTGGTCGTGGGTCGCCGCGAGGTGCCGGAGCAGGCCCGGCCACTTGATCTGCGTGTCGGGATGCCGGGTCGGGATCGCGCAGCGCTCGCACGGGTGCAGCAGCCGCAGCCGGACGCCGCCCGAGAACGCCAGCTCGGCCCCTTCCCAGCCAGCTCGGCCCACGCCGCGCGCGTCGAGGTCGAGGTGCACGTTGGTGCCGGAACCGGCGCAGGTCGACGGGGCCGCCGAGCTCCTCGCCGAGCGCGTCCAGCGATCGCCTGCGTCGTCACCAGCAGCGTGCGCCGGCAGGTCCTGGATCCCCGCGACGTCGCGCAGCAGCTGCACCGGCCGGCCGAGGTCGTCCTCGAGCCTGGTCCGCAGGCGCGGGTCGCCCCAGCGGTAGGAGTGGCCGTCGGGCGCCGTGACGATCGCGAACGGCGGGCGCGCCGGGTCGAGGCCGCCGCCGGTGTTGAACGGGTACGTCGCCTGCCACGCCAGCAGCCGCGGCGCCTCGCGCGCGGTGAGCGGCTTGTGCTCGCCCTTGTGCTCGTGAGGACGGCGTGCGTGCGGTCGCCGCCGGCGCCGCGGAGGTCGAGCCGGAGCGCGTTCACGCGCTCGCCTGCCATCGACTTGACGGGCCAGCGCCAGAGGCCGGCCACCGTGCCGCGTGCGGGGCTCCATCGGGCCGGCACGTTAGCCTCATCGGCCGATGCTCCCCCGGGCAGAAGCCGTTTCGGCGCTCGCTGCCGAGCCGTTCGACGTGCTGGTGGTCGGAGGCGGCATCACCGGCGCGGGCGTGGCCTTGGACGCGGCCACGCGCGGCTACTCCGTCGCGCTGGTCGAGCGCGGCGACTATGCGATCGGCACCTCGTCGCGCTCGTCCAAGCTCGTGCACGGCGGTCTCCGTTACCTCCAGAACTTCGACCTCGGGCTCGTGCGCGAGGCGCTGCTGGAGCGCCAGCTCAACGTGGCGCTGGCGCCGCACCTGGTGCGGCCGCTGCCGCTCGTCGTGCCCGCCTTCGACGGCGCCCGGCCGGATCGCCTGACGGGCATCGGGCTGAACATGTACGACGTCATGTCGGTCGACCGGATCTCGCCGCTGGCCCGGCGGCGGGCCCGCGACGATGCCGACTGGAGCCCCGCGCGCCACCGGATGATCGGCGGCGACGAGGTGCTCGAGCTGGTGCCGGCGCTGGCGAGCCGCAGCCCGAGCGGCGGCTACCTGTTCTACGACTGCCAGACCGACGACGTCCGCCTGGTGCTGACCGTGCTCGCGGAGGCGGCGCGGTTCGGCGCGGTGGCCGCCAACCGGCTCGAGGCGATCGAGCTGCTCCAGGACGGTGGGCGCGCGTGCGGCGCGCGCGTGCGCGACCGCGAGAGCGGCGACGAGCTCGAGATCCGCGCCGACAACGTCGTGAACGCCACCGGCGTGTGGGCCGACCGGCTGCGGCCCGGGCGAGCTGCACGACGAGGCCGAGGTGCCGGTGATCCGTCCGAGCCGCGGCACGCACATCATCATGCCGGGGGCGACGCTGCCGCTCGTCGCCGGCGTGATCGCCCCGGCCGGCGGCGGCCGGACGATCTTCGTGCTGCCGTGGCTCGGCCAGACCCTGATCGGCACCACGGACAACGACTACGAGGGCGACCTCGAGCGCGTGCAGCCGGCCGCGGAGGACGTCACGTACCTGCTCGACGCGGTGAACGCGTTCTTCGCGACCGCGCTCGAGCCGGCGACATCGCGGGCGCATACGCGGGCGTGCGCCCGCTGATCTCCACCGGCGATCCGCGCAAGTCGGTCGACATCTCGCGCAAGGCCGAGCTGTACGAGACGTCGAGCGGCATGGTCACGATCACCGGCGGCAAGCTGACGACCTGGCGGCGGATGGCGAAGATGACCGTCGACCGGATCGTCGAGCGCGAGGGCCGCGACGCGCCGTGCCAGACGCACCAGGTGCCGCTCGGGATGGCGGTCGAGCCGGACGACCTGCCGCGCGTGCCGGGCGTGCCCGAGGACGCCTACGACCAGCTCGCCCACCGCTACGGCTACGCCGCGCACGAGGTGCTGCGCCTCGCGGCCGAGCGGCCGGAGCTGGCGGCGCCCATCCAGGCCGGGATGCCCGACCTGCTGGCCGAGGCCGTGTACGCGGCGCGGCGTGAGCAGGCGCTCACGCGTCGGAGACGTGCTGCTGCGGCGCACGCGGCTCGCGCTCACGGCGGCGCGCGACGTGTGCGCCGCGGGCGCCGCCGCGCCGCGGCGGGTCGCCGACGCGCTCGCCGCCGAGCTCGGGTGGGACGCCGGGCGGAGCGCGCGCGAGGTCGACGCGTTCCGGGCCGAGGCGGCCGCCGGAGGGCGTGGTCGTCGGGCCGGTAGCCGCTGCTGGTATAGGTTGCCGCCGCTTCATGAGAAGTCTCGCCCCGTTCGCCTCTCGCTCGTTCCTCGCGCTGGCGCTCGCCCCGAGCGCCGAGCGCGCGCTGGTTCGCCGCCGAGGCGGTCGACGGGCCGGGAGCGATCGGGCGCCCGGTGGTCGACCTCGCCCGCGAGCAGGGCGGCGGCGCTCGTCTACGTCAAGGAGCGGGCGCGGCCTGGCTCTCACGCCTGGCGCGGGGCGCGTGGGCCGCGCCCGCCGCGATCAGCGGCGCGGGCGCGACCGAGGCGGTCGTCGCGGCCGGCGAGAACGGGCAGGCTGGTGGTCGCCTGGGTGCAGGACGGCGTCGTCTACGGCGCGCGCGTCGGCTCGCCGCCGGTCGCGCTGTCGACGGGAACCGGAGCGGCCGACCTCGCGATCGACATCGGCGTGAACGGCGTCGCCTACGTCGTGTGGGCGCAGAACGGCGACGTCCGCGCCGCGCGGCTGCGACACCGCCTGGAGGGCAGTGCCCGCGCCGCTCGACATCGACCCGGCGCACAGCGCGGGCACCGGAGCATCGCGCCCGCGCGTCACGGTCGCCGCCGACGGCAGCGCCGTCGTCGTGTGGGGCGAGGCGCTGCCGGACGGCCGCACGCACGTGTTCGCCCGCCGCATCTACGACACCACGCTGTCCGTCCTGCCGCAGGACGCCACGCTGCAGGCCTTCGAGGGCGGCGCCGGCGGCGCGGCCGACTCGCCGGAGGTCGACGTCGAGTTCGACCGCTCGTACGCCTGGGTCGCGTTCCGGCAGACGATCGGCGGCCAGCTCGCGCACGCTTCGCCCGGCGCCTGCGCGCGTCGACCTTCGAGGCGCCGTTCGCGCTCGATCGCGGCATCGCCAGCGCGCAGCCGCACCTGTCGATGAGCTCGGGCGGCATCGGGCACGCGGTGAGCGTGACCGCCGGCGGGCTCCTGTACGGCGCCCGGCTGCGCGACGACGTGTTCGGGGCCGCGGCCCGCAGCGACAGCGCGGGCGCGTGTCCGAGGCGGCGGTCGCGACCTCCGAGCGCAACGACTCGGTGCTCGTGTGGCGCGCCGGCGCCGTCGTCCGCGGCCGGCTCGCGCCCGAGCGCGGGCGGCTCGGCGGCGAGGCGGTGCTGTCTCGGTCGTCGCTCGGCGCGGCGGCGCCCGGCGAGCTGTCGGTGTCGTCGAACCGGGTCGGCGACGTAGCGGTCGCCGTCCTTCAGGGCGCCGCCGGCCAGCGCTCCGTGGGCGTCGCGATGTTCGACCACCCGCCGAGCCGGCCGACGCTGCGTTCGGTCCGGCGCGACGCCGGGCCGCGCCCGCTGATCCGCTGGACGGCGGGGCAGGAGTTCGTCGGCCCGCAGCGCTTCCGCGTGCTGGTCGACGGCCGCGTCGTCAAGACGACGCCGCGCCGGACGTTCCGGCTCAAGCGGGTGAGCGGCGGGACGCACAGGGTGCAGGTCGTCGCCGTCGACCGCCGCGGCCAGCGGTCGCCGGTCAGCCGCCGCGTCACGTTCCGGGTGGCGGATGAGCGCGGCGACCGTCCTACGACTGCGCGACCGCGTGCTCGATCTCGGGCCGCGGCCGCTGCTGATGGGGATCGTCAACGCGACGCCGGACTCGTTCTCGGACGCCGGCGACCATCCGACGCTCGACGCCCGCGTGGAGCTCGGGGCGGCGCTGCTCGAGGCGGGTGCGCGACCTGCTCGACGTCGGCGGCGAGTCGGCGCGGGGGGACCGGCCCGCGACGGCCGCGGCCGAGGAGATCGAGCGCGTGGTGCCGCTGATCGTGCGGCTGAGCGGCGAGCTGGGCGCGGTCGTGTCCGTGGACACGTACAAGGTGGAGGTGGCGGAGGCGGCGATCGCCGCCGGCGCCGTGCTGGTCAACGACGTGTCCGGGCTGCGCGACGCGCGGATGGCCGACCTGTGCGCGCCGCACCGGCGCCGGGCTCGTGCTGATGCACACGCGCGTGCGCCGAAGGGCACGCTGCTGGAGCCGGGCCGCTACGACGACGTGGTGGCCGACGTCGCAGGCTTCCTGCGCGAGCGGATCGACACCGCGGTCGAGCACGGCGTCGCGCCCGAGCAGCTGATGCTCGATCCCGGCCCGGACTTCGCGAAGACTCCCGCGCAGACGCTGGCGGTGCTGCGCGCGCTCGGCGAGCTGCACGAGCTCGGGCGGCCGCTGCTGCTCGCCGTCTCCAACAAGGACTTCGTCGGCGCGCTGACGGGCCGCGGACCGCGCGAGCGGCTCGCCGGCACGCTGGCGGCCTCGCGCACGGGGTCGACGCCGGGGCCCAGGTGCTGCGCGTGCACGACGTCGCGGCGGTCACCGACTTCCTGCGCGTGCAGGCGGCGCTGCGCGGCGAGGTCGAGCTGGCGGCCGAGGAGGGGCTGACGCCGGACCGCTTCCCACCGCAGGATCACTCGCTAGGCTGAAGGGTGCAAGGGGTTGCCGGCTGCTGCGCACAACGCGCCGGATGCCAACCGACCACTGAAATACGAGGAGGACACAATGTCCACCGTTCTTGACCGCTCCGAGCTGGAGCAGAGCCCGCTCGCCGACCTTCACCTGCTCGCCAACGAGCTCGGGGTCGACGGCTATCGCCGCCTGCGCCGCGAGGACCTGATCGACGCGATCGGCGCCCGCCAGTCCGGTGCCGAGCCCGCTCAGGCCGACGAGGCCGAGGAGGCGGAGGCCGAGGAGGCCGAGGTCGTCGACACCGTCGAGGCCGCCGACGCCCCGAGGCCACCGAGGAGGAGGACGAGGGCGCCCGCCGCCCGCGCCGCGGACGCCGCGGAGGCCGGGGCCGCGGCCGCCGCAGCGAGGAGGGGGCGACCGACGAGGACGCCGGCGATGACTCCGACGCCGAGGCCGCCGCCGACAAGTCCGTCGATGGCGTCGTCGAGCTGCTCGCCAACGGCTCCGGCTTCATCCGGCTCTCACCGCCCGACCCGACGGACGACGACGTCTACATCTCGGCCGCGCAGGTGAAGCGCTGCGAGCTGGTGTTCCCGGCGACCGCATCGCCGGCCCGC
>CAWBVZ010000013.1:0-77055 GCA_963792385.1 uncultured Solirubrobacteraceae bacterium
GGACGACGACTAACGCTGGGCCGACCGGCTGGTGTGGACTACTTCGCTGCGCGCGCCCGTGCGCGGGCGGCGCGGCGGACCAAGTGGTCGCGCTCGGCGACGTTCGTGGCCAGGCCGGCGGCCGCGGCGTAGGCCGTGGCGGCGGCAGGGAGGTCGCCGCCGAGCTCGTGCAGGTGCCCGCGGACCGCTTGCCAGCGGTGCCGCTCGCCGATCACGTCGCGCAGCCGGTCGGTCTCGCGCAGCCCGGCGGCGGCGCCGAGGACGTGGCCGACCGCGACCGCGCGGCCGAGCACGGCGGCCGGGTTCTGGTTCACCGGGTCGTCGGTGAGCGCGACGAGGTCGTCGTACCAGGCGAGGATCTGCGGCCAGTCGGTCTCCTCGGCGCTCGCCGCGTCGTCGTGCAGGGCGGCGATCGCGGCCTCGACCTGGTAGCGGCCAGGGCGCCGTTCCTCCGTCTGCATGGCCAGCGCCGACTGCAGGACGCGCACGCCCTCGGCGATCTCGCGCGTGTCCCACAGGCCGCGATCCTGCCGGTCGAGCGTCACGATCCGGCCCTCGGCGTCAAGCCGCGCCGGCAGGCGCGCGTGGTTGAGGAGCATCAGCGCGAGCAGCCCGCGCGCCTCCGGCTCCTCGGTGGCGAGGGTGAGCTGGCGGGCGAGCCGGATCGCCTCGCCGGCCAGGTCGACCCGGCCGGCGTGACCGGCCGTGTAGATCAGGTAGAGGACGCGCAGGACGACCGCGAGGTCGCCGGGCCGGTCGAGGGGACGCCCATGGAGGGCGCGCTTTGCCCGGCTGATCCGCTGCGCCATCGTCGCCTCCGGGACGTAGAAGGCGTCGGCGATCTCGTGAGTGGTGAGGCCGCCGACCGCGCGCAGGGTCAGTGCCACCTGCGAGGCGGGCGTGAGGTCGGCGTGGCAGCAGCAGAAGAGCACGAAGAGCGTGTCGTCCCCCTCCTCGGTGGGGCCTGGCGGCGGCTCGGCGTGCGTGACCTCCTCGCGGCGCTGACGGGCGACCTCGCTGCGGCGGGCGTCGACGAGCCGCCGGCTCGCCACCGTGGTCAGCCACGCGCGCGGGTCGCGCGGCGGATGCTCGGGCCACACCCGCAGCGCCTCCAGCAGCGCCTCCTGCAGCGCGTCCTCGGCGGCGTCGAAGTCCTCGCCCCGCCGGACCAGTCCTGCCAGCACCCGCGGGACGACAGCGCGCAGCGCGCCCTCGTCCAGCCGTGGCGTCGGATCGTCGACCACGCCCGCGTCAGTCGTTCGAGTGCGCGCCGGCCATGATCTCCCGGACCTCGAGCCACTCGTAGATCGGCTCGCCGCCCGGGCCGGGCTCGGAGGAGGCGTAGGCCGCGACCTCCAGCGCGCGCTCGTAGGACTCGACGTCGATCATGAACCAGCCCGCGACGAGGTCGCTGGTCTCGGGGTGCGGGCCGTCGGTGGTGACCGGCGCGGCGTCCTCGCCGCCGTAGCGCACCCAGGTGCGCGCCGGCGTGAGCGCCTCCGCGCCGACGTACTCACCGCTGTCCACGAGCATCTCGCGTACGTGCCTCTGGAAGGCGATGTGCGCCTCCACGTCCTCAGGCGCCCACTGATCCATCGGAGGGAAGGGATGGTGCGGCTCCGGGCCGCCGCGGTAGCGCTTGAGGAGCAGGTACTTCGGCATCGTGGTCTCCTGGTGTCGTGGGCCGCGCCTGTCGAGGCGCTTCATCTGGTGAGCGGAGCCGATCAGAGCTTCTCGACATGGAATCACTCATCTCGCTCCGAGACCGTCGCGGAGCCGATAGCCACAAACACAAAAGGCCCGCAAACGCGGGCCTTTTCATGGGCGATACTGGGCTCGAACCAGTGACCTCCGCCTTGTCGAGGCGGCGCTCTCCCAGCTGAGCTAATCGCCCGGGAGGTTGCCAAGCGTAGCAATGGGATACGACTCCGGGCATGAGCAACGGAGACGAGACGATCGAGGTCCAGGGCACCCGTGTGCCGGTCCTCGGATTCGGGACTTGGCTGATCACAGGGCCTGATGCGACGGAGGGCGTTCGCGACGCGCTGGAGATCGGATACCGCCACATCGACACCGCACGCGCGTATGAGAACGAGCGCGAGGTCGGGCGTGGCATCGCCGACAGCGGCGTGCCGCGGGACCAGATCTTCCTGACCACGAAGGTGCCGCACCCAGACGCTGCGCCGGAGCTCGTCCAGCGCGATGCGGAGGAGTCGCTCGAGCGGCTCGGCGTCGACTACGTCGACCTGCTTCTGCTGCACTGGCCGAACCCGGAGGTGCCGCTGGAGCAGACGCTCGGCGCGATGGACAAGCTCAAGGACGACGGGCGCGTGCGGCAGATCGGCGTGTCGAACTTCCCCGCCGGCCAGCTGAAGCAGGCGCTCGAGGTGGCGCCCGTGTTCACCAACCAGGTCGAGTACCACCCGTTCCTCAGCCAGGAGCGAGTGCTGGACGTGGCGCGCGACCACGACGCGATCGTCACCGCCTACTCCCCGCTCGCCCACGGCCGCGTGCCGGGCGACGAGACGCTGCGCCGGATCGGCGCGGCGCACGGCAAGACCGCCGGGCAGGTCTCGCTGCGCTGGCTGCTCGACCAGCCGCACGTGGTCGCGATCCCGAAGGCCTCGAGCCACGAGCGGCGCGCGGAGAACTTCGACGTGTTCGACTTCGAGCTCACGCCGGAGGAGCGCGCGGAGATCGACGCGCTGCCGAAGGACGTCCGCACGGCCGACCCGCCGTGGGCGCCGGATTGGGACGCGTGAGGCGCCACCAGATCGCCGTCGTCCCCGGCGACGGAATCGGCCGTGAGGTCACGCCCGCCGCGCTCGAGGTGCTGGAGGCGGCGGGCCGCGCCCACGGGTTCGCGCTCGACCTGACCGAGCACCCGTGGGGCTGCGACTACTTCGTCGAGAACGGCCAGATGATGCCGCCGGACGCGCTCGACACGCTGCGGGGCAGCGACGCGATCTTCCTCGGCGCGGTCGGTCGGCCCGACGTGCCCGACCACATCTCGCTGTGGGGGCTGCTGATCCCGATCCGCCGGACGTTCCGGCAGTACGTGAACCTCCGCCCGATCCGGCTGTGGCCCGGCATCCCCTCCCCCCTGCGCGACGTCACGCCCGCCGACGTCGACATGGTCATCGTGCGCGAGAACAACGAGGGCGAGTACTCGGAGATCGGCGGCCGCCTGCACCAGGGAACGGACGACGAGCTCGCCATCCAGGAGGCGGTCTTCACCCGCCGCGGAACCGACCGCGTGATGGCCTATGCGTGCGAGCTGGCGGCCAAGCGATCGGGCCGCATCTGCTCGGCGACGAAGTCGAACGGGATCATCCACACGATGCCGTTCTGGGACGAGCGCTTCGCGCACGCCACCGCCCAGCATCCGCAGCTCGACTCCGAGCAGGTGCTGATCGACGCGCTCGCCGCGATGGTCGTGCTCAACCCCGGGCGCTTCGACGTGATCGTCGCCTCCAACCTGTTCGGCGACATCCTCAGCGACCTTGCCGCCGCGGTGGCCGGCTCGATCGGCATCGCGCCGTCGGGCAACCTGAACCCGGAACGGGAGTTCCCGTCGATGTTCGAGCCCGTGCACGGATCGGCGCCGGACATCGCGGGCCAGGGCATCGCGAACCCGATCGGCGCGATCTGGTCGGGCGCCCAGATGCTGGAGCATCTGGGCGAGGAGGAGGCGGCCGCGGCGGTGCTGGCAGCGGTCGAGGAGATGCTGGCCGGCGGCGGCCCGCGCACGCGCGATCTCGGCGGCACGGCGAAGACCGCGGAGGTGACCGCCGCGCTGGTGTCGCGTTTCGCGACTCACTGACGCGGGAACGCCCGCACATGGCTGTGCAGGAGGAGTCTCGGGGCGACGCGCTGGAGCGGATCGCCTCGGTTGGTACCTACCGCACGCTGGGCGAGCAGAAGCTGAGCCCGGCGGAGGAGCGCTTCGAGAAGGCGCGTCGCACGATCGGGCTGTTCCTCGCGCCCGCCGTCTTCGTCATCTTCCTGTTGCTGCCGCTCGACATGGACTCGACGCAGCAGCGGCTCGCTGCCGCGCTGCTGTTCGTGATCGTCCTGTGGATCTCGGAGGCGATCCCGATCCCGATCGCCGGCCTGCTCGGGATCGCGCTGATCGTGCTGATCGGCGTGGCGCCGGCCGACGACGTGATCGCACCGTTCGGCTCGACAACGATCCTCGTCTTCATCGGCGCGTTCATCATCGCCCAGGCGATGCTCGCCCACGGGGTCGCGCGCCGGTTCGCGTTCCGCGTGCTCGCGATCCCCGGCGTCGGGAAGAGCACGACTCGCACGATCGTCGCGTTCGGGGCGATCACGTGCGCGCTGTCCGCGTTCGTCTCCAACACGGCGACGGTCGCAATGCTCCTGCCGACCGCGATCGCGATCCTCGGCACGATCGCGAACCTGATCGAGGACAAGACCGGGAAGGAGGGCTTCGATCCGACCAAGCTGCGCGTCGGCATCGCCCTGATGCTGATGCTCGCCTACGGCGCGAGCGTCGGCGGCCTGCTCACACCGGTCGGCAGCCCACCGAACCTGATCGGCCGCGGGCTGATCGAGGAGGCCACCGGCGAGCGCATCTCGTTCGCGGAGTGGATCGGTGCAGCGCTCCCGATCTGCGCGCTCATGTTCGTCGCGCTGTGCGCGATCCTGCTCCTGCTCAACAAGCCCGAGATCAAGCGGATGGAGGGCGTCGAGGAGTACGTGGCCGCCGAGCGCGCCAAGCTCGGCCCGCTCTCGCAGAAGGAGAAGAACACGCTGATCGCCTTCAGCGTGGCGGTGACGCTGTGGATCGCTCCCGGCTTCGTTGCGATCATCGCCGGCGACGAGTCCAAGCTCTACGAGGACGTCACCAACCGGCTCGACGAGGGGGTCGTCGCGATCCTCGCCGCGTCGCTCCTGTTCCTGCTCCCGACCAACTGGGAGAAGCGCGAGTTCACGCTCACGTGGAACGAGGCCAAGGAGATCGACTGGGGCACGATCCTCCTGTTCGGCTCGGGCATCGTCTTCGGCGCGATGCTCCAGGAGACCGGGCTGGCCGAGACGATCGGCAAGTCGGGCGCCGACGCGTTCGGGGTGGACTCGGAGCTGACGATCACCATCTTCGCGGTCATCCTCGCGATCCTGATCTCGGAGACCACGAGCAACACGGCGAGCGCCGCGGTCGTGGTGCCGATCGTGATCCCGGTCGCAGTGGCGGCGAACGTCGATCCGTTCGTGCCCGCCCTGGCCGCGACCTTCGCGGCGTCGTTCGGCTTCATGCTGCCGGTGTCGACGCCGCAGAACGCGATCGTCTACGGGTCCGGGGTCGTTCCGATCACCCAGATGGTTCGCAACGGCTTCTTCTTCGATGTCATCGGGGCGATCCTGATCGTGATCGGGGTGCCCGTGATGGTCAGCGCGCTGGGAATCGGCGGATAGATGATCGATTCCGCGGCCCGCGTGCCCGCATGGCCGCGTACCGTGGATGCCGGGCGGTGCACGTGCGAGCGGCACAGTGGCGGAGCCACGGGCCGCTTCAGCGGGTGCCGATCCGGCGCCGCGGGACGCGCCCAGGCGGGTGCGTGGGCCGTGGAATCGGTCATCTAGTAAGGCAGTTCCAGAGCGCCGCAGAGGAAGCGCATCAAGGGCGACGCCTCCTCGCACGCGTGCACGTACCGGTCGAGGAACCCCGGGGCGATCGCCTCCGCCTCGCTCAGCTTCGCGTAGGCGGCGAAGTCCTTGCGCTTGAGATCCTCGGCCAACGGATGGTCGCGGTCGAAGCCGGTCGGCACGCGCTTGAGGGCGTTGCCGACCACCTCGATCCCCGCCGTCACCTCTTGCCAGCGATCCGGATGGGCGACGATCGCCTCGCGGATCGCGGTCAGCGTCGGCATGTCCGGGTGCCAGATGCCGGCGCCGGCGAACACCTCGCCCGGCGCCAGGTGCAGGTAGAAGCCGGGAGCATGGACGTCCTTGGCGCGCTCGTGCTTGAAGTGGATCCCGACTGTCGTCTTGTACGGCGTCTTGTCCTTGGAGAAGCGCGTATCGCGATAGATGCGGAACAGCGATCCGCCGGTGCGGCTGGGCACGGCGCGCATGTGCCGGCTGATCGCGGGCAGCCGATACCCGAAGTCCTCCACGAACGCGAGCGCCGGCTCTAGGACGTCGGCCTCGTAGCGTGCCTTGTTCGCGGCGAACCATTCACGATCGTTGTGCTTCTCGAGGTCAGCGAGGAAGCCGAACAGCGTGGGGTCGAACGAAGCGGCTTCGGTGGAGGTCGACATCCTGCCTCTCTAGCATGTACCAGCCCTCGGCGCCGTGGCGGAGTGGCTACGCAGCGGCCTGCAAAGCCGTGTACACCAGTTCGATTCTGGTCGGCGCCTCTCGCAGGACCCCGCCGACCCCGGGGCTACTCGGCGCGCAGGCCCTTGATGACGAACGCGTGGAGGGAGCCGCGCGGCTTGCGCGTCGAGCGGAACGACATCGTGTGGGTGCCGCTGCCGTGCTCCGTCGCCAGCCGGCCGTGACGGTCGCGCAGCTGCACCAGCCAGTTCGGGTTGGTGCGGTGATCGAACCGGCAGAGCATCCGGGCCCCGCGCGTGCGCGACCTGACCGAGCACCGGACGCGCCGGGCCGCGAGACGCACGCCGCGGGGACTGGGACCGCTCGTGGCCGCGTCGGTGGTGTCCTGGTCAGCGGGGTCGGCCGGCTCGGCGGGGTCGGCGGGATCGGCGGGCAGCGCGCCGCCCGTGCCCTGGAGCGTGACCGCCGACGTGGCGATGTCCGCGAAGCCCAGCGTGGCGGTGCGACTGCCGACCGCGGACGGAAAGAAGCGCACCTCGGCGGTGCACGTGGCCGCGCCGGATACCGGCACGAGCGTCGGGCAGTCGTCGTCCTGCTTGAAGAAGTCGTCCTTGTCCGCGCCGGCGACCTTCAGCGCACCGACCGGGGTACCGGACGTCCCGGTGATGGTGAACGTGACCGTGCGCACGGCGCTCACGGTGTCCTGGATCTGCGTGCCCGCGAACACGACCGGGTCCGGCGAGCCGACCGCCGCGGCGATCCCATTCGCCTGCAGGACGTAGCGCGCCCAGCTGGCGTCGTCGGTCACGCCACCGGTGCGGTAGCCGACACTGAGGGCGTTGCCGATCGTGTGCCAGCAGAGATGCTTCGCCGGGTCGGTCTGGATGCCGCTGTTGTAGTCGCACGACACGCGGTTGATGGTGTCGCCGGCCGGCCCGAAACCCCACGACCAGTTGGAGTTGAAGTACCACTTGGTGCCGTTCGAGAGCAGCGAGCCGTCCGGGACCGTGCCCGCCTCGTGCAGCACGTCGGCGCGCGGAGCGGCGGCCAGCAGCTGGTAGTCGGGCGAGCCGACCGCCGTGCCGGCCATCATCAGGTAAGGGCCGGAGCAGGCGGCGAGGATGACCGGGAGTGACACGCTGTCGCCGTAGTCGCCGTCGTAGCAGACGCTCCAGCCGCCGTTCGCGACCGTCGAACGCGGAACGTTCTCCTGCGGGCCGGACGGGTAGTACGACGCGGCCTGAGCGGCCGCGGCGGGAAGCGCGAGCGCGAGCAGCACGGTGGCGGCTCCGGCGAGCCGGGAGAGTCGGGACAGCATCTGACGGAGCCCTTCCGGGTTATGCAGCTCGCGCTGCGGGATGAATCACCGCTTAGCGCGGGGCACCAGCTACATCGCGAAGCATCGACTTTCGAGGGAGTTCGCTTGAGCGGGTTGGCTCGTCAGCGGTCGGAGAACGCGTCGAACAGGTCCGGCCGGCGGCCCGGCGTCACGCCTTCGCTGCGATGGCCGGTGTCGATGGTCAGGCTCCCTCCCACCGCGCGCGACACGCAGGTGCAGATCTTGCGGCCCTCCGCCCGCTCGGCATCCGACAGGAAGACGTCGCGGTGGTCGATCTCGCCGTCCGCCTCGAGCACCTGCACGGTGCAGATCCCGCACTCGCCGCGCAGGCAGTCGTACATCACCGGTACCCCGGCCTCGACCAGCGCCGCCAGCATCGTCCGCCGCTCGGGCACCTCGACGTCGACGCCGTGGTCGGTCACGTGCACGACGAAGCGCTCGGGTGCGTACTCGCCGCTGTCGGCGAACGTCTCGAGCCGCAGGTTCACGCGCGGGCGCGAGGCCGCCGCCCACGATCGCCGGCACTCGTCGATCAGCCGGTGCGGGCCGCACACGTACAGCTCGCCGGCCGGATCCAGCGCCGCGATCTCAGCGGCGACCTCCATCCGCGTCCCCTCCTCGGACACGCACAGCCGCAGGCGGTCACCGAGCCGCTCGGACAGCTCGTCCACGAACGGCATGTCGGCGCGGCGGCGGCCGGCGTAGAGCAGCCGGAACGGCTCGTCGCGGCGGGCCAGGACATGCGCCATGCCCACGATCGGGGTGATGCCGATGCCGCCCGCCACGAGCAGATACTCGGTCGCCCCGTAGGCGAGCGGGAACAGGTTCTGGGGGTCGGAGACCGGCAGCTGTGCGCCCGGCTCGAGGTCGCGCACGTAGTCCGAGCCGCCGCGCCCGTCAGGATGGTGCTTGACCGCGATCCGGTAGGCGCCGTCCACCGGCCCGTCGCCGACGAGCGAGTAGTGGCGCACCTCGCGCTCACCGTCGATCTGCGCCATCACCTCGATGTGGCTCCCGGGCGGATACGAACGCGCGCCGCCCTCCGGCTCGATCTCGATCATGCGGACATCGCCCGGCAGCGGGCGCACCGCCCGGACGCGCGCTCCTCGCCAGCTGCGCTCGAACCGCACCGCTCACTCCGCCAGCGTGGGCAGCAGGACGAGCGACCCGCCGCGGACGCGCGAGCGCGCCTGCCGGTCGTGCAGCGCGATGTCGAGGTTCTCGCGCGCGAGCCGCGCGTGCTCGCGCCCGACCGCCTCGGCACGCGCGCCCTGGCGCAGCTCCAGCGCCTCGAGCAGCGCGCGGTGCTGGTTGAGGGCGACCAGCAGGATCTCGTGCGAGCGGTCGAGCTCGGCCTGGGCGAACACGAACGCGCTCGGCGAGGCGAACGGCAGCGACGTCGCACGCTCGATCGCGCGCTCGAGCACCGGGCTGTCGGCACACTGGACGAGCTCCGCGTGGAAGCGCTCGTTGAGCTCGACGTAGGCGACGAACGAATCGACGCCGCCGTCGGCGTCGTGCACGACGGCCTCCATCTGCTCCTGACACTCGCGCATCCGGCCCAGGAGCCGGCGCCCGACGCCGCGCTCGGCCGCCATCCGCGCGGCGGTGCCCTCGAGCACACCGCGCAACTCGATCGCGTCGTCGATGTCACGGCGCGTGAAGGCGCGCACGCTGTAGCCGCCACCGTCGCGCGCCGCGAGCAGCCCTTCGTGCTCGAGGCTCGCGAGCGCCAGCCGCAGCGGCGTGCGCGACACGCCGAGCCGCTCGACGAGCGGGAGCTCGGCCACGCGCTCGC
Source organism: uncultured Solirubrobacteraceae bacterium (assembly GCA_963792385.1). GTDB lineage: Bacteria > Actinomycetota > Thermoleophilia > Solirubrobacterales > Solirubrobacteraceae > DASSUW01. Next base: position 9,441 of record CAWBVZ010000013.1, read on the forward strand.
CGGGCGCGAACTCGCCGTCGAGGATCAGCTCCCGCAGCGCGAGCAGCGCCGTGGTGGTCTGGCTGCGGCGGCTCATCGCACCGCCGCGAGCGGCTCCATCTCGCGCTCGGCGGCCACCATCGCGTCGATCAGCCGGCGCGCCCACATCGCCCCGCCGTCGATGTTGAGGTTGTAGAACGCGCGGCTCGGGTTCTCCTGCATCGCACGCTGCTGCGCTTCGAAGATCACCTCGTCCTCGGCGAAGATCCCGTGCACGCCGTTGCGCAGCTCGGTCGTGATCGCCTGATCGTCGAGTCGGTAGTTGCGGGCGAACGCCCAGAAGTAGTGGCAGGTGCTGTCCGTCTCCGGGGTGACTGTGTTCAGCACGAAGCCGTTGACGCCCTGGGAGCGGTCGCCGTCCGGCGCGCCGGTGCCGGCCGGCGCGACCCCGACGTCGATCGCGATCGTCGCGGGCGGCTGGAAGTTGATCACCTGCCAGCGGTCGACCCGGCCCGCCTTGCCGAGCTGCTTCGCCCAGAACGGAGGCGGATCGATGTCGAGCATCCAGCGCGTGACCCGCGCCCAGTCGTCGCCGTGCGTGACGTCGAACGGCGCTTCGGCCACGGAGCGATTGCCGATGCTGCCGCCGTGGACGAACGTCTCGTGGGTGAGGTCCATCAGGTTGTCGACCACGAGCTTGTAGTTGCAGAGCGCGTGGATCGTCTCGCCGTCACCCGCCCACTCCGGGTCGGCGTTCCAGTGCAGGTCGGGTACGAGATCGGGATCGGCGAGTGCCGGATCCCCCATCCAGACCCAGGCGAAGCGATGACGCTCCACGATCGGGTAGCTCTTCACGCACGCGGCCGGATTGATGGTGTTCTGCGACGGCATGAAGACGCAACGGCCTTGGGAGTTGTAGATCAGCCCGTGGTAGCCGCAGGCGACGTCGTCGTCGACGAGCTTGCCCTCCGACAGCGGCAGCATCCGGTGCCAGCAGGCGTCCTGGAGCGCGACCGCCCGGCCGTCCGCGCGCCGGTACAGCACCAGGTTCTCGCCGCAGAGCTTGCGTGCGAGCAACTCGTGCTTGAGCTCTACGTCCCACGCGGCGGCGTACCAGGCGTTCCTCGGGAAGTCCGGCGACTGGAAGGTCGGCGGCGCCTCCTCGATCGAATCGCGGTGCCTCTCCAGGTAGTTGTCCGTGACGCTCACGGCCGCTCTCCTTCCCTCTGGGGCGTTGTATGCAGGACCCGCACCAACTGGCCTCAAACGGGTCCTTTTTCGCGCCGCACAGCCATTTTTGCATACAACTGACAAGAGTGTCGAAGCCCGTATGCTCGTTCGGTGAGCTCGCGAACCCAGCGGCGCCCCGGTCGGCCTGTTCCACCGGCGATCCGCGGCGCATCCGAGCAGGTCGCGGTTCACATCCAGCACCACATCTCCGAGCGCGATCTCCGGCCGGGCGCGTTCCTGGGTCGCGAGGAGGACCTGGCGACCGAGTTCGGGGTGAGCCGACCGACCCTGCGCGAGGCGCTGAAGCTCCTCGCCAGCGGCAACCTCATCCGTTCCAGCCGCGGGCCGGGCGGCGGCGTGTTCGTCGCGCTCACCGCCGACGAGGGGATGAGCCGCAGCCTCAGCGACGCGATCGCGATGATGCTCGAGACCGGGGCGATCTCGCTCGAGGAGCTGCTCGACGCCCGGATCCTTCTCGAGGTGCCGCTCGCGGGGCTCGCCGCCTACCAGGCCGACGAGGCGACCGTGCAGCGGCTGCGCGAGGCCGTCGCCGAGTCCGCACGCACGCCCGGCAGCACCGAGGCGCTCGCCGCGACCGACGCCGAGATCCACCGGACGATCGCCGCCGCCTCCGGCAACCGCATGATGCAGGCGCTGACGAGCTGGATCTTCGAGGTGGTCCAGCCGGTGCTGATCGAGCTGCTGGAGCCGGCGATCGTCCACGAGGCGATCCACGAGCAGCACGCGGCCTTGCTGGCGGCGATCGAGAAGGGCGACGCGGCGCGCGCGGAACGCGCCATGAAGGACCACCTCCTCTACGTGCTGGACGTGCTCCGCGTGGTCCAGCCGTGAGCGCCGGCGTCGTGATCGCCGTGATCGGCCTCGGTGAGGCCGGCTCCGCGATCGCCGCCGACCTCGTGGCCGCAGGCGCCGGTGTGCGCGCGTTCGACCCGGTGGCGCAGGCGCCCGCAGCCGGCGTGCAGGTCGCGCGCGACGAGGCCGACGCCGTGCGCGGAGCGGACGTGGTGCTCAGCGTGAACTCGGCCGCGGTCGCGGTCGAGGTCGCGGAGGCCGTGGCCGGCGCCCTCGCCGCGGACGCCGTCTTCGCCGATCTCAACACGGCCGCACCCGCGGTCAAGCAGGCGGCCGCGCAGGCGCTCGCGCGCTCGGGCGCGGCGTTCGCGGACGTTGCGCTGCTCCGCCCCGTGCCGGGACGCGGCATCCAGACGCCGGCGCTCGCCTCCGGCCCGGGGGCCGAGCGGTTCGCGGCGGTCCTCGGCGAGCTCGGCATGCCGGTGACCACGGTCGGTCTCGACGTCGGCGCCGCGTCCGCGCGCAAGCTCGCCCGCAGCATCTTCGCCAAGGGCCTCGCGGCGGCGATCGGCGAGGCGCTCGAGGCCGCCGAGCGACTCGGCTGCCGCGACTGGCTCTACGCCGACCTCGAGCGCACGCTCGTCGCCGCCGACGGCGCGCTGCTGGAGCGCCTGATCGAGGGCAGCCACCGCCACGCCGGCCGCCGCGCGGACGAGATGGAGGCGGCCGTCGCGCTGCTCGAGGAGCTGGCGATCGAGCCCCGGATCGCCGGCGCCGCCGCCGCGTGGCTGCGCTCGCTCGCGGGCATCGAGGTCTCGCGATGAGCGCCGCGCCGTCGCCGGCCTGAGCGCACATTTGGGGGAGCGACTACGCTTGCTACACCAAAATCCGGGGCGCCGTTGAAAGGGACCGGCATGGGCAGGCGACAGAGCGGTGACGATCGGCCTCGGATCCGCGGCCGGATCGTGCGCGTCGCGGTGGTGCTCGCGAGCGCCGTGACGCTCGCAGCGCCGGGTGCAGCGCAGGCCCGTACCGCCTACGTCACGAACAGCGGCTCGGACAGCGTGACGCCGATCGACCTCGCGACCGGCACCGCCGGGACGCCGATCCTGGTCGGCGACAACCCCGCCGGGGTCGCGATCACCCCGGACGGCGCCACGGCGTACGTGACGAACCGCGGCTCGGACAATGTGACGCCGATCGACCTCGCGACCGGCACCGCCGGGACGCCGATCCTGGTCGGCGACAACCCCGCCGGGGTCGCGATCACCCCGGACGGCGCCACGGCGTACGTGACGAACCGCGGCTCGGACAATGTGACGCCGATCGACCTCGCGACCGGCACCGCCGGGACGCCGATCCTGGTCGGCGACCTCCCGGTCGGCGTCGCGATCGCCCCAGATGGCGCGACCGCCTACGTGGCGAACCTCGGCTCGGACAGCCTGACGCCGATCGACGTCGCGACCGGCACCGCCGGGACGCCGATCACGGTCGGCGACCAGCCGCTCGGGGTCACGATCACCCCGGACGGCGTGCTGGGGTACGTGGCGAACGGCGGCTCAAGCAACGTGACGCCGATCGACGTCACGCGCCTCACGGCACTGCAGCCGATCGCGGCGGGCCTGGCCCCGTCCGCGATCGCGATCACCCCGGACGGCCTGGTGGGGTACGTGGCGAACGGCGGCTCGAACAACGTGACGCCGATCTTCAGCATGACGTTCACCGCAGGGTCGCCGATCACGGTCGGCGCGGACCCGGCCGGGATCGCGCTCACCCCGGACGGCGCGACCGCCTACGTGTCGAGCCTCGGATCGGACAGCGTGACGCCGATCGCCCTGGCGACGGGCACCGCCGGGTCGCCGATCGCGGTGGGCGCAGACCCGGCCGCGATCGCGTTCGTGCCCAACCGAGGGCCGGTGGCGGCGTTCAGTACGACTGGTGCGCCGGTGGGAGCGACAACGCCCTTGGATGGAGCGGCGTCCGCCGATGCCGACGGGACTGTCGGCCGCTACGACTGGGACTTCGGCGACGGCACCGTGCTGGCTGATGGCGGCGCAGCTCCTGGCCACGCCTTCACGCACGTCGGCACCTACACCGTCACGCTGATGGTCACCGACCAGGAGGGCTGCTCGACGGCGTTCGTGTTCACCGGCCAGACCGCCTCCTGCATCGGGTCGTCCGCGGCCCGGACGACCACCCAGGTGACGGTCGCGAAGGGCACTCCCACCGTGTCGGCGGCTGCTGGGTCGGGCGACGTCAGCCTCGGCGGCTCGCTGTATGCCGGCGCGACGCTCGCAGGCGGCGCGACGCCGACGGGACAGATCACGTTCGCCCTGTATGGCCCCGGCGACGTGGCCTGCGCCGCCGCGCCGGTGTTCACGGACACGGTCGCGGTCAACGCCGGCAACAACACCTACCGGTCCGGCACGTTCACTCCGGCCATCATCGGCAGCTATCGCTGGACGGCGACCTACTCCGGCGATGCCGACCATCTCGCCGCCGCAAGCGGCTGCGGCGCAGCCGTCACCGTCTCGGCCGCGCCGCCGCTGCTGCTCGGCGCTCCAGGGCTCGTGATCACCTCCGGCGCCTTCGGGGCGACATGTCGGGCCAGTAGCGGCACGCTGCGCTCGTGCCGCGTCACCGTCCGGCGCGCCGGCGCGACCGGCTCGCCGCCGCTCGCGCTCGGCCGCGCGACCAGCGCCGCTGGCGCGCCCCACCTCACCGTCCGCTTGCGCCTCACGGCCGCGGGACGGCACGCGCTCGCCCGCGCGCTCGGCGGCGTCCGCGTGACGCTGCACGCCGAAGCCGACACCGCGCTGCGCGCGCAACGCTCGCTGCGGCTGCTCGCCCGCACCCACCGCGTCGCGCCGGCCGGCGCGATGTTCGGGCCGGGCGACGCGACCCTGACCGGCGCCGGCCGCCGCTTCCTTGCGCGCGTCCGCGCGCAAGCGCGCAACGTCGGCACGATCCAGTGCGCCGGACGTACCGCAGCGACCTCCGACGGCGCCACGCTCTCACTCGCCCGCGCCCGTGCTGCCTGCCGCCATCTGCGGCGGCTCGGGCTGCGCGCGCGCTACCGCGCCGTCGGACGCGGCGCCGGCAACCGCGACGTCGCGGTGACGATCACCCACCGCCGCTGAGCGCGGTCCGTTCGGTACGGTCGCGCCGTGACCGACACGGTGCCGCGGATCAGCTACGTGGTCGCGCGACTCGAACGTGCGCTGCGGCGCGAGATCGACGCCCGGCTGAGCTCGCACGGCGTCACGACCACGCAGTACACAGCCCTCTCCGTGCTCGCCCGGCGGCCGGGACTGTCGAGCGCGCAGCTGGCGCGCCGGTCGTACACCTCGCCGCAGTCCACCCACCAGCTCGTCCAGACGCTCGAGCGGGACGGGTTGATCGAGCGTGCGCCCGACCCCGATCACGGCCGCATCCTGCGCGTCCAGCTGACCGCCAAGGGCACGCGCGTGCTGGCCGCGTGCGACGCCGACGTCGATCGTATGGAGGAGCAGATGCTTGGCTCGCTGGAGCCGGCGAGCCGCGAGCGACTGCGGCGCGAGCTGATCGCCAGCGTGCAGGCGCTGGGCGCCGGATTTCCCGGATGAGGAGTATCAAGCTGCTTGATACTGTCGGCCCAGGGTTCCCGGGCGCAGGAGGAGAGCGATGAGCACCGAGGTCGTCGACCGCACTGAGGCGCAGTCCCTCCTCGGTGACGAGCAGGTGTGGACCGGCCGGATCTTCAGCGACGGCTGGAACGACGCCCCGGAGACGATCGCGGTCACAGAGCCCGCCACCGGCGAGGAGATCGGGACCGCCGGCGCCGGCGACGCCGCCGCCGTCGCCCGTGCCGCCGTGTCGGCGGCGCGCGCCCAGCGCGAGTGGGCCGCCACGCCGTTCGTGGAGCGCGTCGCGGTGGTCCGCCGGGCGGCTGAGCTGCTCGAGCGCCATCGCGCGGAGATCGTCGGCTGGATCGTGCGCGAGGGCGGCGCGATCCCGCCGAAGGCCGACAACGAGGTCAGCGCTTCGATCGGTCAGTTCGAGATGGCCGCGGCGCTGATCTCGCACCCGCTCGGCCAGGTGCTGCCGTCGATGACTCCCGGGCGCACGAGCATGGCGCGCCGCGTGCCGGTCGGGGTGGTCGGCGTGATCTGCCCGTGGAACTTCCCGCTCGTGCTTCCGGCGCGCTCGGTGGGACCGGCGCTCGCGCTCGGGAACGCGGTGATCCTCAAGTCGGACCCGAACACGCCCGTTACCGGCGGCGTGCTGACCGCACGGGTGTTCGAGGAGGCGGGTCTGCCCGAAGGCCTCCTTCACGTGATGTCCGGCGGCGCGGAGGTCGGCCAGGCGATGGCCGAGGACCCCAACGTGCGGATGATCTCCTTCACCGGCTCGACCGCCACCGGCCGCAAGGTCGGCGAGACCGCGGGCCGGCACCTGAAGCGGATGGTGCTCGAGATGGGCGGCAACAGCCCGTTGGTGGTGCTCGAGGACGCCGACGTCGAGGCCGCGTCGTCGGCCGGCGCGTGGGGCTCGTTCCTGCACCAGGGCCAGATCTGCCTGGCCGTCAGCCGCCACCTCGTGCACGAGAGCATCGCCGAGGCGTACGTGGAGGCGCTCGCCGCCCGCGCGTCGCACCTGCCCGTCGGCAACCCCGCCACCGAGCAGGTCGCGCTCGGCCCGATCATCAACGCGACCCAGATGGAGCGGGTCGTGCGGATCGTCGACGACAGCGTGTCGCAGGGCGCGCGCGTGGTTACCGGCGGGACGCACGAGGGCCCGTTCTTCCAGCCCACCGTGCTCGCGGACGTCACGACCTCGATGCCGGCGTTCACCGACGAGATCTTCGGCCCCGTGGCCCCGGTCACGACCTTCCGGGACGACGCCGAGGCCGTCGAGATGGCGAATGCGACCACCTACGGTCTCGTCGCCGCGGTCCAGTCGGGCTCCCCGCAACGCGGTGCGGCGGTCGCCGACCAGCTGCGTGCCGGCATGGTCCACGTGAACGACTCGACGATCAACGAGGAGCCGCCGGCGCCGTTCGGGGGCTTCGGGAGCTCGAGCAACGGCGGGCACTTCGGCGGCGTCGCCAACCTCGAGCTCTGGACCGAGTGGCAGTGGGTCACGTCACGCGACAAGGCCGAGCCGTTCCCCTTCTAGCCACATGATTGACCTCGAGCGCGTCCGCGCGATCGACGTGCACGTGCACGCCGAGGTCGCACGCGACGGCCATGACCCGATGCCGCCGGAGCTGCGCGAGGCGGCGCAGCGCTACTTCCGCGGCGAGGCCGGCACGCCGACGGTCGACGACGTCGCGGCGTACTACCGCGAGCGCGAGATGGCGTGCGTCGTGTTCACCGTCGACTACGAGAGCCGCAGCGGCCGCGCCCCGGTCGCCAACGAGGAGATCGCCGAGGCGGCCGCCGCGAACGCCGACGTCCTGATCCCGTTCGCGAGCATCGATCCCGCCCGCAGCGACGCGGCGGAGCGGGCGCGGCGGCTGATCGCCGACCACGGCGTCAAGGGCTTCAAGTTCCACCCGAACCTCCAGGAGTTCTTCCCGAACGACCGGATGGCGTACCCGCTCTACGAGGTGATCGCGGAGGCGCGACTCCCGGCGCTGTTCCACACCGGCCACAGCGGGATCGGCTCCGGCGTGCCGGGCGGTGGCGGCCTGCGGCTGAAGTACTCCAACCCGATCTACGTCGACGACGTGGCGGCCGACTTCCCCGAGATGCCGATCATCCTCGCGCACCCGTCGTTCCCGTGGCAGGACGAGGCGATCTCGATCGCCATGCACAAGCCGGAGGTCTACATCGACCTCTCCGGCTGGTCGCCGAAGTACTTCCCGCCCCAGCTCGTGCACTACGCGAACACGCTGCTCAAACGCCAGGTGCTGTTCGGCTCGGACTACCCGATGATCACCCCGGACCGGTGGCTGCGCGACTTCGAGAAGCTCGAGATCGATGACGAGGTGAGGCCGTTGATCCTGAAGGACAACGCTGTGCGCCTGCTCGGACTGAAGGAGGACGGATGAGCCTGTTCAGCGAGCCGCGGCAGGTCCGCGCCCTCGGCGACCTGTACGCGAACGTGTGGCAGATCGCCTACGTCACGCGCGACTTCGACCGCGGCATGCAGACACTGCGCGAGCGCTTCGGGATCGAGAACATCACGGAGGTGCCGACGGCCGGGGCGACGTTCCTGAAGGGTGACGACGCGGTCGACTGGCAGGTCCGCGTTGCGATGGGCGCGCGCGGCGGCCTGATCGTCGAGCTCATCGAGCCCGTCGCGGGCGAGGTCGACTTCTACCGCCGCTTCCTGCCGGCTGACGGGTCCTCCGACCTGGCGCTGCACCACATCGCGACGTATGTCCCGCTCGGCGACGACGTGTGGGACTCGCTCGGCGAGCTGCTCGCCGACGCGGGCCTGCGGTTCGACTACACGGTGCTGATCCCGGACCGCGTCCGCGCCGGCTACGTCGACACGACCGCCGACCTCGGCCACTACCTCGAGGTCTGCCAGCTCCAGCCGGCCGACACCGAGTTCTTCAGCTCGCTCGTGGAGCAGACCGCTTAGCGATGGCCAGGTTCGTCCTGGTGCACGGCGCGTTCGGCGGTGCGTGGACGTGGGAGCCGTTGCGGGACGTGCTCGAGGCGGCCGGGCATACCGTGGATGCGTTCGACCTTCCCGGGTCGGGCGACGATCCTGCGCCGGTCGCGGAGGTCACGCTCAGCGCGTATTGCCGGCGGCTGACGGACGTGCTCGCCGGCCGCGACGAGCCGGCGGTGCTGGTGCCGCACAGCATGGGCGGGATCATCGCGACGCAGGTTGCCGCGCGCTGCCCGGACCGCGTCGCGGCGATCGCCTACGTGACGGCGTTCCTGCCACAGCACGGCCAGAGCCTGCTCGACCTGACGCGGCTGGACGAGGGGGCGAGCGACCACGTGCAGGCCAACATGGTCGTGGAGGGCGACCCGCCGGTGGCCACGATGCCCGGCGAAGCCGCACGGACGGCGGTCTACGGGTGCTGCTCAGACGAGCTGGCGGCGTGGGCGATCGCGCGGCGCCGGCCGCAGGCGGTCGCCCCGTTCACCGAACCGGTCGACCTCGCCGGCGGCGGCTTGGACGGGATTCCTCGCAGCTATGTGCTGTGCCTGCGCGACCGCGCGATCCCGCCGCCGCTGCAGCGCCGGATGGCGGACGAGGGCGGCTGCGACCCCGTGGTCGAGCTCGACACCGACCACGCCGCCCAGCTGTCCGCGACGACCGAGCTGGCGCAGATCCTTCAGCGCCGCGCCGCGGCGTAGGCCACGAACGCGTCGATCGCGGCCGGGTCGCTGAGCGCGTCGCGCGCCGCGACTTGGTCGGGCGGCGTGCCGAGCAGGATCCGCTTCACCGGCAACTCGAGCTTCTTGCCGGTCCGCGTGTACGGCACGGCCGGCACCGCCACCACGGCGTCCGGCACGTGGCGCGGCGACAGCGCGCCACGCAGCGCACCGACGATCCGTGCGCGCAGCGGGTCGTCGAGCGACAGCCCTTCGCTCAGCACCACGAACAGCAGCAGCTCCCCCGGTCCGCCCTCGGGATCCTCCAGGTGCACGACGAGGCTGTCGACGACCTCGTCGAGCTCCTGCACGACCGCGTAGAACTCGCCGGTCCCGAGGCGCACGCCGCCGCGGTTGAGCGTCGCGTCGGAGCGGCCGGTGAGCACGCAGCTGCCGCGATCGGTGAACCGGATCCAGTCCCCGAAGCGCCACACGCCCGGGTACATGTCGAAGTACGAGGCGCGGTAGCGCACGTCGCCGGGGTCGTTCCAGAAGCCGACCGGCATCGACGGCATCGGCTGGCGGATCACGAGCTCGCCCAGCTCGCCCACCACCTCGCGGCCGTCGGGGTCGAATGCGGCCGAGTCGACCGCGAGGCAGCGACCGGCGATCTCGCCGCGGTAGACCGGCTGCAGCGGGCTGCCCTGCACGACGCCGCAGCAGACGTCGGTGCCGCCGCTGCCGTTGTTCAGGAGCACGTCCGGCCCGAGCTGCTCGTACACCCAGTCGAACCCCTCTCCGGGCAGCGGCGAGCCGGCCGTGGCCAGCTGCCGGAGCGACGAGAGGTCGAACGTCTCGCCGACCCGCAGCCCGGCCTTGCGGCACGCCATCAGCAGCGCCGGGCCGGCGCCCATGAGCGTCGGCCGGGTCTCCTCCGCCAGCCGCCACTGCTCGGCCATGTCCGGGTACAGCGGGTTGCCGTCGAGCATCACGATCGAGGCGCGCAACAGCAACGTGGAGACGAGCGCGTTCCACATCATCCAGGCGGTGGTCGTGAACCACATCAGCCGGTCGCCGGGCTGGAGGTCCCAGCTCAGGCCGTGGTTCTTGAAGTGCTCGACGAGGATGCCGCCGTGGCCGTGCACGATCGGCTTCGGGAGCCCCGTCGTGCCGGACGAGAAGAGGACGTACAGCGGGTGGTTGAACGGCACCGGGTCGAACGCGAGCGGGCCGCGCTCGGCGAGCAGCTCGTCCCAGCCGAGCGCGTCGGGCAGCGCGTCGTCGCCGCCGCCGATGTACGGGACGTGAACGACGTGCTCGAGCGAAGGCAGCGCCGCGCGCACGGCGGCGACCTCGGGGCGGCGGTCGACGCGCTTGTCGCCGTAGCGGTAGCCGGCCACGGCCAGCAGCACCTTCGGCTCGACGATCCCGAAGCGGGCGATCACGCTGCGCGGGCCGAACTCCGTCGCGCACGTCGCCCACACCGCGCCGAGGCTGGCGGTGGCGAGGAACGCGATCAGCGTCTCCGGCACGTTCGGCAGGTAGGCGACCACGCGGTCGCCGGGGCCGACGCCGAGCCGCTGCAGCCCGGCGCGCGCTCGCGCCACCTGTTCGCGCAGGTCGCCGAACGTCAGCTCGAACGGGTCGCGAGTCTGCGAGCGGGCGAGCACCGCGACCGCGCCGAGGTCTTCTTCGGTGCCCAGCATGTGCTCGGCGTAGTTCAGCCGCGCACCGCTGAACCACTCCGCGCCCGGCATCTCGCGTGAGCCGAGCACACGGTCGTACGGCGTGTGCGCGCGCACGCCGAAGAAGTCCCACAGCGCGCCCCAGAAGCCCTCGAGGTCGGCCACCGACCACGCGAACAGCTCGTCGTAGCCGGCCAGGTCGCGCCCGCGGGTGTCGCGCACGAAGTCGAGGAAGCGCCCGAGCTGCGTCGTCTCCCGCACGTCCGCCGGCGGGCTCCACAGCACCTGACCCGTCGTCCTCACAGCCACGGAAGGACCTCCCCCACGCCGTCGACCACCGCATCCGGACGGCGCCGCTCCGGCACGCCTTCGAGATCCACCGACCCGCTCGTGCCCGTGCGGACCAGGATCGTCCGCGAGCCGCCGAGGCGGCCGAGCGCGATGTCCATGCCGAGGTCGTCGCCCACCACGGCCAGCTCGCCGGACGGCACGCCGAGCCGCTCGCTGATCTCGCGCACGGCGGCCTTTGAAGGCTTGCCGACCACGGTCGGCCGAGCGCCGCTGGCCTTCGCGATCCCGGCGGTGACCATCGCGCCGCGGCTGAAGATCATCCCATTCGCGCCCCAGTAGCCGGGCTGGTAGTTCGCGGTCAACAGCGGCGCGCCCGCGACCACCGCGCGCGCGGCGCGCTGCATCTCCGCAAGGTCCACCTCGTCGACGTGCGCGACGAACACGACCTCGGCGTCCTCGCCGTCCGCGAGCGGCACGCCGGCGCGCTCCATGCGCTCGCGCGTCTCCGCCGAGCCGAACACCAGCGTCGGGCGGCCGCGATGGCGCCGGCGCAGGTACGAGAGCGCGCTGCACACCGGCGTGAGGACCTCGTCGTCGGCGACCGGGAGGCCGTCCTCGCGCAACCCGCCGGCGAACACCTCAGGCCCGGCGTGGCTGCCGTTCGTGAACAGGACGAGCGGCCGGCCGGACGCGCGGATCGCCTCCAGCACGCGGACCGCGCCCGGCAGCGGCCGGGCGCGATGGTCGGCGCCGCGATGCACGAGCGAGCCGTCGATGTCGAACACGAAGCCGCGCACGTCGTCAAGCCGCACGGCGCCACACCACCACGTCGTCGCCCTTCTCGAGCCGCAGGTACGAGACCGACTCGCGCCGCGCCAGCTCCCGCAGCAGCGTGACCAGCGGATCGCGCCCCGGGCGGGCGGCCGGCGCCGGCGCGGACCCGCGCGCTGCGAGCATCGCGTCGACCTGCTCCTGCGGCATCGTCAGCCGCAGCAGCAGCTCCTCGTCGGAGATCCGCGACCCGAACCGCTCGCGCGCGCCCTCCAGGGCGAGCGGTTCGAGGTGGCGCAGCTCGGCGGCGCGCGCGCTCGACAGCACGCGCTCGCTCACGTCCGGGTCCGGCGGCGCCGCGGGCTCGTAGTAGTGGCGCAGGAAGTATCGGACCATCTCGTCGGACACCTGCGACCAGCGCTCGCCGGAGATGATGTTCATCACCGCCTGGGTGGCGACGAACTGCGACACCGGCGTGACCATGATCGGGTAGCCCATCTCCGCGCGCACGCGCGTGACCTCCTCCAGCGTCGCGTCGAACAGCTCGGGCCGGCGCTGCTCGGCGAGCATGCGGCGGGTCGTGCTGACCATCCCGCCGGGCATCTGGTGGTGGTAGTAGCTCGCGTCGTAGTCGGCGGGAGCGCCGAGCGGCAGGCCCTTCGCGCGCGCCAGATCGCGGAAGTGCTCCGAGACGGCGGCGAGCGCCTCGACGTCGAGGTCGTGCGAGTAGCCCTCGGCCTCGAGGTTGCGCAGCGTGGATCTCGGCGGACGGGTTGGACGTGCCGTGGGCGAGCGGCGCGACCGCGGTGTGGAGCGTGCGGATCCCGGCTCGCAGGCCCTCGAGGTAGGCGAGCGGCGCGAGGCCGATCGTGCAGTGGCTGTGCAGCTCGACCGGCCGCGGGGCGAACGCGGCGACGAACGCCGGCGCGAGCTCGCGCACCGCGTCCGGCGTCAGCAGCCCGCCGGGATCCTTCAGGTACAGCCGATCGATGTCCGGCGACTCGGCGACGGCCCGCGCCCGCTCGACGTAGTAGTCGTGGGTGTGCACCGGGCTGATCGAGTAGGTGAGCCCGACCACCACCTCCTCGACGCCCTCGTCGCGCGCCATCCGCGCGAGCCGGATGAGCGAGCGCGGGTCGTTCGACGGGTCGGCGATCTGGAAGCGCCGGATGCCGTTGCGGACCATGCACCGGAACGAGAGCCGCATCACGTCCTCGCCCGCCGGCACCCACGAGATGAACCGCATCCCGGTGGTGATGAGGTTCAGCGGCGTGTTCGGCATCGCCGCGCTGACGAGCCGGATCCGCTCCCACGGGTCCTCGCGGTGGAAGCGCACCGACACGGCCACGTGCGTGCTGGCGGTGAAGTCGAGCGCGCGGAAGCCCACGCGATCCATCGTCGGCGCGATCGCGAGCACGTCCGGCGTCGTCAGCCCGGTCGCGCCCCACAGGCTCTGGTTGCCGTCGCGCGTCGTGGTGTCGACGATCTCGACGCGCTCGCTCATACGACCGCCGCCCCCTCGAGCCAGCTCGTGGTGACCGCGCCGGCGGCGAAGTCCTCGTGCGCGAGCACGCTCTCCAGCAGCGCGCGGTTCGTCTGCACGCCCTCCACTTCGAGGCCGGCGAGCGCGGCGCGCAACACTCCCAGCGCCGCGTCGCGGTGGTCGCCGTGCGCGATCAGCTTGGCCAGCAGCGAGTCGTAGTACGGCGAGATCTGCGCACCGTCCTCGATGTGCGTGTCGACGCGCAGGTTCGCGAGCGCGGGGATCGCGAACCGTGAGACCGTGCCCGGGCTCGGCCGGAACCGCTCGTCCTCGGCGGTCAGGCGGCATTCGATCGCGTGGCCGTCGAACGCCAGCTCGTCCTGCGCGACGCCCAGCGGTTCGCCGGCGGCGATCGTCAGCTGGTCGGCGACGAGGTCGCGCCCGGTGATCGCCTCGGTCACGGGATGCTCGACCTGGATCCGGCCGTTCATCTCGAGGAAGTAGAACGCTTCCGTCGTGGCGTCGACCACGAACTCGACCGTGCCGAGGTTGCGGTAGCCGATCGCCCGCGCGAAGGCCACGGCGGCCTGCCGCAGCGCGGCGCGCGTCTCGTCGGCCAGAAACGGCGCGGGCGCCTCCTCGATCAGCTTCTGGTACCGCCGCTGTACCGAGCAGTCGCGCTCGCCGAGGTGGATCACGGAGCCGTGGTCGTCGGCCGCCACCTGCACTTCGACGTGGCGCGCGTCCGCGACGAAGCGCTCGACATACAGACGACCGTCGCCGAACGCCGAGCGCGCCTCGGCGACCGCCAGGCCGAACAGCGCCTCGAGCTCTGCCGGCTCCGCGGCGAGCTTGATGCCGCGGCCGCCGCCGCCCGCCGCCGCCTTCAGCAACACCGGGTAGCCGGTTTCGTCGGCGAACGCGGCGGCGTCGCCGAACGCCGCCACCGTGCGCCCCGGCAACACCGGCAGCCCCGCCTCGGCTGCGCGTGCGCGCGCCCGCGGCTTGTCGCCGGCGAGCTCCAGCACCTCGGCGGGCGGGCCGACGAACCGCAGCCCGTTCTCGCGCGCGGCGGCGGCGAGCGCCGGGTTCTCGGCGAGGAAGCCGTAGCCGGGGTGGATCGCGTCGCAGCCGGTGGCGAGCGCGGCGTGGACGACGGCGTCCGCGCGCAGGTAGCTCTCCCCTGCCGGTGCCGGGCCGATGCAGACCACGCGGTCGGCCAGTCGGGCCGCCATCGCCTCGCGGTCGACCTCGGAGGCGGCGACCACGCACTCGAGCCCGAGCGCGCGGCAGGCGCGCACGATCCGCACGGCGATCTCGCCGCGGTTGGCCACGAGCACGCGCGCGATCGTCATGACGCGGGCTCGACGCGGAACAGCGGCGCGCCGTACTCCACGAGCCCGGCGTTCTCGGCGCACACCTCGACGACGGTTCCCGACAGCCCCGCCTGGATCGAGTTCATCATCTTCATGACCTCGATCAGGCACACGACGGTGTCCGGCTCGACGCGCGTGCCGACCGTCACGAACGGCTCGGCCCCCGGCTCCTGCGCGGCGTAGAACGTCCCGAGCATCGGTGCGTCGATCGTCAGCGCGCCGTCGGACCGCTCGGTCACGGCGGCGGCCGCGGGCTCGGGTGCCGCGGCCGGCGTCGGCGCCGGCGCGGCGACCTCCTCCTCCGCGGGCGCGCCGCCGCGGCGCACGTGCAGCTTGAACTCGGACGTCTCGATCCGCAGCTCGGCGACGTCGGACTCGTCGATCAGCCGCAGGATCTCCCGGATGTCCTCGTCCGTCAGGGCCACTATTTCTTCGCGCCGAAGGTGCCCATCACCAGGTCGATCGCCGACGCCCGCGGCGGGGCCTGTGTCTTCTTCTGCGCGACCGTGACCGGCCGCGACTGGAGGACGAAGATGTCGGCGCCGTCGCGCGCGATCGCCCACTCGACGTCCTGATGGCAGCCGAAGTGGCGCTCGATCCGGCGGGCCAGCTCCACCAGCGCCTGCAGCTGCTCGTCGGTCAGGCAGGCCACGTCTCGCCGCTGCTCGGGCACGTCAGCCGGCACCGTGCCGGCGCCGTCCGGAGCGGGGACGTACTCGACGTGCTTGGAGGCGATCGCGCGGTGCAGCACCTCGCGCGTGACCTTGCTCACGCGGTACTCGTCGGGCGTCACCTCGCCTCCGACGACGGCGAGCCCGAGGCCCCAGCTCGCGTTGACCGCGACCGTGCTCGGGTCACCGCTGACCGGGTTGCACGTGAACAGGACGCCCGACACCTCCGCGTCGACCATCCGCTGCACGGTCACGCCCATCGCGGGCTCGCCCTGCTGCTCGATCCGGGCGCGGTAGCTGATCGCCTCGGGGCTGAACAGGCTCGCCCAGCAGTCGCGCACCGCGTCGCACACGGCGTCGGCGCTGCGCACCCAGAGATACGTCTCCTGCTGGCCGGCGAAGCTGGCATCCGCGCTGTCCTCGCCGAGGGCGCTCGACCGCACCGCGACCGGCGGCGACCCCAGCTCCGCGTACCGCTCCTCGAGCTCGGCACGGAGGGCCTCCGGCACCGGCGCGTCGCGCCGGTAGGCCTCGGCCGAGACGGCGAATCCCGGCGGCACCGGGATGCCGCTCGCGATCAGCTCGCCGAGGCTCGCGCTCTTGCCGCCGAACAGCGCGGCGTCGGCGGCCCGGAGCTCGTCGAGAGGACGGGTGTGCGTCTCGCTCATGACCCGCCGTCGAGGATCGTCACGACGCCGGTGGAGCCGTCGACGCGCAGCCGCTGCCCGGTCTGGATGCGCGACGTGGCGGTGCCGGTCCCGACGACGGCCGGCATGCCGTACTCGCGCGCGACGATCGCGGCGTGGGACATGATCCCGCCGATGTCGGTGACGGTCCCGGCGATCTTCGAGAAGATCGGCGCCCACGCCGGTGAGGTGACCGTGCAGACCAGGATCTCGCCCGCGCGCACGGTGTCGAGGTCGCCGAGGCCGGTCACGACTCGCGCCGGCCCTTCCACCTCGCCCGCCGATGCGCCCGATCCGGTCAGCTCGTGGCCGTCCTGCGGCGCGGCCCACTGCTGCAGGCGCTGCGGCGTGATCCCCCACAGCATCACCACGATCGGGTCGTTCACCGCCTCGGGCATCGTGCCGAGCGCCGGCGGCGGCGTCCACTGCGCGAGCCGCTCGAGCAGCTGCTTGCGGCGGGCGACGATCGGCGGCCAGTGGTGCGGCCCGAGCGCGAGGCCGCCCGTCGCCCACGTCAGCGAGAGCTCCTCGAGCGCCTCCATCGCCTCGTGGCGCGAGAGCTGGAAGATGTCCTCCCCGTCCTCGAAGAAGCCGTGCTTGGCGAGCAGCGCGCCGAACTCGCGCACCTTGTTGAAGAAGCGCGACTGGAACCAGTAGTCGCAGTAGAACTTGTGCTCCTCGACGTACGGGAACACCGTCCGCGAGAGCGCGAGCAGCTCCTCGAACGCCGGCCGTGACTGCTCGTCGAGCAGCGCGCCGTACTCCTGCGCCAGGCGGTCGCGCTCCTTCGTGAGCTCCTCCGTCGGGCGCTCGATGTCCTTGCCGGCCTTGAGCGCCGCGACGTGGCCGATCAGCGACGCGTACGGGATGCCGGGGTCGTCGTGCCAGCTGCCGAAGTAGTGGTACAGGCCGTCCCCGGTTCCCATGTTGAACCAGGGGTCCTTGATCTTCTCGAGCTCGGCCAGCCAGCTCCGGCCCGCCTCGCTCTCGCCCAGCGCCGCGTCGATCTCCGCCGGCGAGCGCCCCTCGGCGAACGCGTCGTCGACGCCCGTCTCGATCGCCAGCCGCGCGAGCCGCCGCAGCTCCGCGTCGGCGCGGAACAGCACCACGTCGATGCCCGCGACCATCTGCGAGATGTGCTGCTCGGGGATGTCGGGCAGCGCGTTGCGCAGGAACTCGGAGAACGTCAGGTAGGCGCCGTAGCCGAGCAGCAGGAACTCGAAGTGGTGCTGCCACATCATCTCGGCGCAGCGGAGCGTGTGCGAGTAGGCGCGCAGCAGGTCGATGTTGCTGAGGTCGCGCTCGCCGAACACGACCTCGTCCGGCTCGTACTCCGGCAGGTCGGGCACGACGATCGCCTCGACCTCGCGGTTGAGCGCCTCCATCCGCTCGCGCCAGCGGCCGTACAGCTCGTCCCAGTTCTGGAAGTAGTGGCCGGCGCGCTTTTCGAAGTACCCGGCGCGCTCGGCGATCTTGGCCGGGTCGGTGACCGGGTTCGGCGAGATGTAGACGTAGCCGTTCACGACGCGGTAGTCCACGCCCATCGCCGGAGGGACGGCGAACGCGCGGTTCTGCCACCCGCCGAGCGTGTAGTACGGGTGGTCGACCTCGACCATGTCGAACGCCGGCATCGGGAACGGGAAGTGCTGCGAGTTCCAGAACCACAGGCGGCCCTCGTCGTGCTCGCGCCGCCGCTCGTCGAACAGCGCCCAGTACGGGTACATCTCCTGCCAGCCCTCACAGCCGGCGGGTGTCTCGATCGAGAACGGATTCGGGAAGTCGGTCATGGCTACACCAGCCTCGCGGCGACGCCGCGCGCGATCTTGTGCGCCGCGCCCTCGATGGTGACCATCGGGTTCACGCCGAGCCCGGTCGGCAGCGCCGCGCCGTCCACCACGTATAGCCCCTTCACGTC
Source organism: uncultured Solirubrobacteraceae bacterium (assembly GCA_963792385.1). Lineage (GTDB taxonomy): Bacteria > Actinomycetota > Thermoleophilia > Solirubrobacterales > Solirubrobacteraceae > DASSUW01. The sequence goes on from CAWBVZ010000013.1 coordinate 27,603, forward strand.
CCACGCCTCTCCGGTCGGGTCGCACACCGAGTTCTCGGGCGAGCTGCCCATCCGCGCGGTGCCCATGATGTGGAACGCCCCGAGCGTCACCTGGCCGGCCTCCCAGCCGCAGCGGTCGGCGTCGTCGAGGAACTGCTCGCGGCCGCCGTTGCGGCCGGGCTCGTAGGAGACCCAGCCCGCGTGCGAGGAGTAGATCCGCCGCGCGCCGCCGGCCTCGAGGATCTGCGCCGCGCCGTCGAGACCCTTGCGCATGACCGCGCGGTCGAAGTCCGACAGCGCCCAGTGCGCGACCGGGATGCCGTCCGCGCCGACCTGGATCTCACCGGCGTCGCGTGCCCGCTGGAGCGCTCCGTAGCCCGCCGTGTGGCGGAGCGATCGCATCAGCTCGGCGGACTCGCTCGCGCCGCGCCAGGGCGCGAACACCGCGAGGATGCTCGGCGGCGTCGCGGCCTGCTCGTACTTGATGCCATAGCCCTCGCCGAGGTCCAGCAGCTCGTCGGAGTAGGTCGCGCCGAGCGTGCCGTCCCAGGGCTTGACCTCCTCGTCGAAGATCCCCCAGGTGATCAGCACCGGGTGCAGCATCAGGTTCTTGCCGACCAGCGGGCCGTTCATGCCGGAGCGAATCATGATCGCCGGCGTGTGGATCCCGCCCGCGGCCAGCGCGACCGCACGGGCGCGGACGGTCAGCTTGTGCCCATCGATGGTCCGGCCCTCGACGCCGCGGGCCTGGCCGCCCTCGATCAGCACGCGGTCCACCGGCGTGTTGACGACGATCCGCGCGCCGTTGTCGTAGGCGTCCTGGAGCCACGTCTTGAGCGTGGACTGCTTGGCGCCGATCTGGCAGCCGTAGTGGCAGAGGCGGCAGACCTCCTCGGTGCAGCCCTTGCAGTTGCGCTGCATCACCTCGGAGTGCCAGCCGAGGTCGGACAGCCCCTTGCGCATCACGTGGTCGCGCCCGGACGGGATGCTGCTCTCCGCGCTGATCGAGATCCGCTCCCACACCGCGTCGAGGCTGTCGTCGAAGTCCTGCCCGGCCCAGTCCGCGAGCCCGAGCCGGTCCTTCCACTCCTCGCGCACGTGGTCGGGCGGCCGGAAGCACCAGGTGTAGTTGACGACGGTGCCGCCGCCCAGGCACGAGCCGGCGAGCAGGCCGATGCTCTGGTCGGCGCTCGCCACGCCGCCGCCGTTCAGGTACAGCCGCGCGTAGCCGGACAGCTCGGCGCCGTCGAAGTCCTCCTCGCTGTAGTAGCCGCCGGCCTCGACCACCACGACGTCGAGCCCGGCCGCGGCGAGCACACCGGCCGCGACGCCACCGCCGGCACCCGAGCCGACCACGCAGACGTCGCACTCGATCTCCGTGTCGGCGGTGATCTCGAGCGGCCGGATGGTCTTCGGCGGCGGGTTCTCAGGCGCCCCGAGCGGCCCCGGATACCCGAGCGACTCGTCGACCGGATTCGGGCCGGCGGTGCCGTGCGGGAGGCAGTAGTAGGTCAGCAGCACGCCCTTGCGCAACGCCTGGAAGGCCGCGCGCATCTGCACCTCGGGCCCGTCCGCCAGCGCCAGCAGCGTGCGTTCGCGCTCGGCCTGGCCGAGTGAGGAGAAGGGGCTCTCCTCGGTCCCCGCCAGCTGGGTGTCCCAGGCCTCGATCAGCCCCGCGAACCCCTCGCGCTCGGCCTCGCTCGGGTTCTCCCCGACCGCCATCAGGATCGCCTCCGGCACGCCGATCGCGCTGGCCGAGGGAAGCCCGTCATCCCCCGGGACGAAGGTGTCGCAGATCGACTCCAGGGCGTTGGATGCCTGAGCGCTGAGCGTGAGGGTCACGGCTTCCTGCTCCTCCTTAGTCACTGGTGCCGATGACGACCTTCATCGCCTCGGCGGGATGCTCCATCGCGAACCGGAGCGCCTCGGGGGCCTGCTCCAGCGGGAACTCCTGCGTGATCAGGCGCTCGAGGTCGCCGCCGTGCGACTCCACGAAGGCGACGGCCTCGGCGAACTCGTCGCCCTGGCAGCAGCTGACGCCGAGCACGTCCAGCTCCTTCTCCGTGAAGGCCATCACCCGCAACGGCACGTCGTGGTGTGACATGCCGACGATCACCACGCGCCCCGCGGAGGCGGCCATCGCGACTGCCGCCTGGATCGCGTCGGGCACGCCGGTGGCGTCCACGACCACCTCCGGGCCCTCGCCGCCGGACCATTCGCGGGCGAGCGCGACCGCCTCGTCGTGCCCAGTCCAGCGAACGGTCTCCGCCCCCATCCCGGCCGCCAGGTCGAGCCGTCCGGCCACGCGATCCAGCAGCAGGACCGACGCGCCACGCTCGCGCGCGACGAGGCACACGGCCTGCCCGATCGGACCAGCGCCGAGCACGACGACGTGCTCGCCGGACGCCACGCGGGCGCGCCGGACGGTCCGCACGGCGATCGACACCGGCTCGCTCAGCGCCACCAGCGCGGGCCGCGTCTCGGTGGTCTTGAACACCTGTGACTCCGGCATCCGCAGCCGCTCCTGGAGCCCACCGTCCTCGTGAATGCCGATCAGGCTGAAGTTGTCGCAGACGTTGCCGCGCCCGATCCGGCACGGGTAGCAGCGGCCGCACGAGCTGAGCGGCCACAACGCCACCGAGTCGCCGATGGCGAGCTCCGGCCGGCACCCAGGCCCAACCGCCTCGATCGTCGCGCCCACCTCGTGACCCTGGACGCGCGGGAACTCGGACCCGTCCCCCGGGCCGAGCTCGCCGAGGAAGAAATGGAAGTCCGAGCCGCAGATGCCGACGGCCTGCGGCCGCACGATCACCTCACCCGCACCGGGCTCCGCAGGGTCGGGCATGTCCGTGACTTCCATCACGCCCTTCGCCTGCGTCACGACGGCTCGCATGTCTATTCGCCCCAGACCTCGCGGGCAGTCTCCACGATCCGCTCGAGCTTCGCCACCTGCTCGTCGCGCGTGAGGACGTTGCCCTCGGCCGTCGACGAGAAGCCGCACTGCGGCGACAGGCAGAGCTGGTCGACGTCGACGAACTGCGACGCCTCCTCGATCCGGCGCATCAGCTCGTCCTTGCTCTCCAGCCCGCCGGTCTTGGTGGTCACCAGCCCGAGCACGACCAGCTTGCCCTTGGGCACGAACCGCAGCGGCTCGAATCCGCCCGAGCGCGCGTCGTCCCACTCCATGAAGAAGCCGTCGACCGCGAGGTCGTTGAACAGCGCCTCGGCGACGAAGTCGTAGCCGCCCTCCGCGACCCACGAGGAGCGGAAGTTGCCGCGACACATGTGCGTTGTCACCGCGAGGCCCTCGGGCCGGTCCGCCAGCGCCTCGTTGATGTGGCGGATGTACGACTCGTGCAGGTGCTCGGAGTCCTCGCCGCGGTCGGCCATCATCTTCCGCTGGTTCGGGTCGTTCAGGTACGCGAGGCTCGTGTCGTCGAGCTGCAGGTACGTGCACCCGAGCTCGTTCACCATCTGCACCTGCTTGCCGTACGCGGCGGTGAGGTCGCTCCAGAACGCGTCGGGATCGGGGTACACCGCGGGGTCGATCGCCGCCGCCCCGCCGCGGTAGTGGACCATGCTCGGCGACGGGATCGTCAGCTTCGGCGTGGCGGTCGTCGCGGTGTCCTTGAGGAACTGGAAGTGCTCGCCGAAGATCGGCGTCTGTACGTCGATCTTCCCGTCGATCTTCAGCGCGGCCGGGGTGAACTCGATGTCGCCCTCGGGGTTGTGGAAGCGCACCACGAGGTCATCAGCCGCCTTCCCGACTCCGTCGAGCTGATAGATGAAGTCCATGTGCCACGAAGCGCGGCGGAACTCGCCGTCGGTCGCGGACTGGAGGCCGGCGTCCTCCTGCATCTTCACGACGTCACGGATCGCGTCGTCCTCGATCTCCTTCAGCTCTGCGGCGGAAATCCGGCCCGCGCCATGGTCCTCGCGCGCCTTCAGCAGCGCCTGCGGACGCAGCAGACTGCCGACGTGGTCGGCCCGAAACGGCGGTGTCGTGCGCCGCATGCTTCCTCCCCCTCTCGTGGTCGATCCTCGTGCGGAGTATGTCGGATTCCGCCATTGAACAAACAATTTGTCGCATCCCGTTGGGGTGGGGTAAGGTGCGCCCGGCGGCTGGTCTGCACCGTCCGCCGCACACTCCCGGAGGAGGAATCGTGAGGATCAAGCTGGTGGCCCTGATGGCGTGCCTGGCGTTGTCCGCTGCGGCGTGCGGCGACAGCAACGACGAGAGTGGTGGCGAGAGCGACTTCGGCGGTGGAGCCGGGGCGAAGGTGGAGGCGTCGAAGTGCGGCCTCGGCAACGGGGAGAAGGCGACCGGCGAGCCGATCAAGCTCGGCGCGATCAACACCAAGCAGCCCGGCACGGACTTCACGGAGATCGCGCGGACAGCACAGGCGTACTTCAACTGCGTCAATGACAACGGCGGCATTAAGGGCCGCCCGGTCAAGCTCGTACTGGAGACCGAGCAGACCGACCCGGCGCAGGCCGCGGCCGCCGCGAAGAAGCTCATCGAGACCGAGAAGGTGCTCGGGATCGTCGGCAGCACGAGCATCATCGAGTGCGCCGTCAACCACCAGTACTACGAGGAGAAGGGCTTCTACGTGATCGGCTCCGGCATCGCGCCGGAGTGCTACGGCACGTCGAACTACGCCGCCGTCAACATGGGCCCGCGGCACAGCGTCACCGGCGCCGCGCAGTACCTGATCCGTCAGGACGTGGACAAGCTGGTGCTGATCCAGTCCAAGGTGCCCGGCACGGAGTACATCGAGGGCGGTTTCCTGGCGCTCGCCAAGCAGGAGGGCATCCCGACCGTGAGCCTCACCGAGGGAGTGCCGATCCAGGACGCGAACTCGGTCGCGCTGAAGGTCACGCAGGCGGCCGGCCAGAACGGCGGCGTGGTGCTCAACTTCACGCCGCCGGAGGCGCTCAAGATCCTCCAGGCCGCGGCGCAGCAAGGCCTCCAGGACAAGGTCAAGGGCTGGGCCTGCTCGACGCCCTGCAACACCGACTTCCTGTCCGAGGCGCTCGGCACGACGTTCGACGACAAGCTCGGGGTCAACGCCGAGCTGAGCCTGGTCAGCATCGATGCGCCGGACACCAACCTCTACCGCGACGTGCTCAAGAAGTACGGCGGCGAGATCCCGCTCGGCAGCTTCAGCCAGTTCGGCTTCCTCGAGGCGCGGATCGCCACGCAGGCGCTGCTCGACATGGAGGGCGACGACTACAACGTGGAGACGGTCAACGCGGCGTTCAAGGGCGTGAAGGACTTCAAGACGGACATGCTCTGCAAGCCGTACTACTTCGGCGAGGCGCCGCTCCACATCCCGAACAACACCGACATCACGGTGACCCCGAAGGAAGGGACGATGGTCGAGAAGGAGTCCTGCTTCGAGATCTCCGACGCGGACGCGCCGATCAAGCGGGTCCGTGACATCGAGAAGAAGGACGGCATCTACAAGCCGGTCGAGTAGCGTACGCAGAGCGCGACCAATGCCAAGCTGGCAGGAATTTCAGCCGTTCATCGTTACCGGGCTGGCGCTCGGTGGCGTGTTCTCCCTGTCCGGCGTCGGGATGGTCGTGCTCTACCGGACGACAGGCGTCCTGAACCTCGCGTTCGGCGCGGTCGGAGCGATGGGCGCGCTGATCGCGTGGCAGCTGATCAACGAGGCAGGCTGGTCCGAGTGGCCGGCCTACCTCGTGTGCGTCCTGTTCGGGGGGGTCGTCACGCTCGCGTACGGGCTCGCGTTCGGACCCCCGCTGGCAGGGCGCGACCCGCTCGTAAAGGCAACGGCGACGCTCGGCCTGGCGCTGATCCTGCTCGGCACCATGTCGTGGATCTGGAGTGACAAGGCGCGCTCGATGATCCTGCCGACCACGAACGAGAACTTCCAGGTCGGCGACGTGCTCGTCAACTACACGCAGGTGCTCGGGCTCGTGTTCGGCGTGGTCATGACGGTGGTGACGGTGCTGTTCCTGAAGTTCACGAAGCTCGGCACCGCGATGCGCGGGCTGGCCAACGACCGCGAGATCACGGCCACGCTCGGGGTGCCGGTGCGGCGCGTGGAGGCGTCCGCCTGGCTCGTGTCGGGGCTGATCTCCGGCGTGGCCGGGCTGCTGCTGTCAAACCTGGTCGGCCTCGACGCCGCCACGCTCACGTTCCTGGTCATCTCGTCGCTCGCGGCGGCGCTGATCGCGCGCTTGAGCTCGGTGGTCGTCACGCTGATCGCCGGGCTCGTCGTCGGGCTCGCGACGGCCCTGGCGACGCCGATCCTCGCGATCTCCGACTACCGCAACATGGCGCCCTTCGTGATCGCGATCATCGCGCTGCTGTGGCTGTCGCGCAAGGGTTCGCTGTCGGGCAGGGCAGTGTGACGGTCGCCGAGGAGGCCCCCGCCCGCGAGCCGACCGGCGGGCCGATCGCCCGTCGCGACCGCGGCGACCTGATCCGGGCGGTCGTGATCATCGTCCTGCTGGCGCTCATCCTGTTCGGCCTGGCGGCGCGGATGAGCGCCTACTGGATGAACGTGTCGACGCAGGTCGCGATCTACTCGGTGGTCGCGCTCGGTCTGAACCTGCTGATGGGGCGCGTCGGGATGGTCTCGCTCGGCCAGATCGCGGTGCTGGCGCTTGGCACCTGGGTCGCCGCCCGGCTGTCGTTCGCCACGTCGCTGCCATTCCCGCTCGTGCTGCTGATGAGCGGGCTGATCACGATGGTGCTCGGGACGCTGGTCGGCCTGCCGGCGCTGCGCCTCAGCGGCCTGTACCTGGCGCTCATCACCCTGATGCTGGCCGGAGCGATCACTGTCGTGCTCGCAGCCACGAACTTTCCGAACGGCGCCGGCGGCTTCCTCGGCCACCAGGAGCTCGATTTCGGCAACCCGGAGGTGCGGCGGCCGGCGATCGCCGAGACCCAGACCGGCTACTTCCGCTATGCCGTCGTCGTCGCCGTGCTGATGTTCCTGCTCGCGCTCGCGCACGTCCGCGGCAAGGCGGGACGGGCGTGGGCGGCGATCCGCCAGAGCGAGCCGGCGGCGCTCGCGGCGGGCGTGAACATCACGCTCTACAAGCTGTGGGCGTTCGCGCTCGCCTCGTTCCTGACCGGCGTGGCGGGCGCCCTGCTCGCCGCCAACGTCGGCGAGGTGTTCACACACCAGTTCCCCACGAGCGAGAACATCGTGCTGCTCGCCGTCGTCCTGATGGGCGGGATCTACAGCCTCTGGGGCGCGATCGTCGCGGGCGTGCTGATGAAGCTGCTGCCGGCCCTGCTCGACAACTGGGGCCTGCCGCCCGACCTGCTCACGATCCTGTTCGGCGTCGGCATCCTCCAGGTACTGCTGACCGCCCCCGCCGGCCTCGCGTACCAGGTCCCGCGCGACCTGAAGCGGCTCGGCGGCCTGCTGGCGAGCCCGTTCAGACGCGGCGCGCCCGCAGAACGGACGCCGTCGTGATCGAGATCCAGGACCTGACCGTCCGCTTCGGCGGCGTCACGCCGCTCGACTCGATGTCCGTGAAGTTCGAAGCCGGCACGTGCGGGCTGATCGGCCCGAACGGCGCCGGCAAGACGACCTTCTTCAACGTTCTCAGCGGCTTCGTGATGCCGGCCTCCGGCTCCGTGCACGCGTTCGGCGACGACCTGCTCTCGATGGCCCACTTCCGGCGCGCCCGCTGGGGGCTGCGACGCACCTTCCAGACCGAGCAGGCGATCGAGGAGCTGTCGGTGGCCGGCAACGTGGCGCTGGCCCACGAGCACTCCAAGCTCGGCAGCCGATCGGAGCGGCGCGACGACGTCCTGCGCGCGATCGACTTCGTCGGGCTCGACGTGGATCCGGACGTGCACGTCGGGACGCTCGGCGCGCGCGAGCGGCGGCTGGTCGAGGTGGCGCGTGCGGTGGTCGGCCGGCCGCGCGTCGTGCTGCTCGACGAGCCGGGCGCGGGCCTCCCCGACGAGGAGACCGAGCATCTCGGCCGCGTGATCCAGCGGATCCCGGAGCACACCGGCGCGCTCGTGATCCTCGTCGACCACGACATGACGCTCGTCGCCTCGTGCTGCGAGGTGACCGCGGTGCTCGACTTCGGCAAGCTGATCGCCGCCGGGCCGACGCAGGAGGTCCTCCGCAACGAGGACGTCATGCGCGCGTACCTCGGCACCGAGGACGTCGAAGGCACGGAGCAGGTGGCGTGACCGTCCAACTCGTGATCGAGGACTTCACGGTCGCCCGCAACGGACGAGCGGTCGTGCGCGCGGTCAACCTCCAGATCCCCGAGGGCGAGGTCACCGCGCTGCTCGGCCCCAACGGTGCCGGCAAGTCGAGCCTCGTCCTCGGCGTCGCCGGCCTGCTGCCGATCGAAGGCGGCGCGGTGCGGCTCGATGACGTCGACCTCACCGGGCGCCGGCCGGAGCGGATCCGCCAGGCCGGCGTCGCCGTCGTGCCGGAGGGCCGGCGGCTGCTGTCGGAGCTGACCGTCGAGGACAACCTCGCCGTCGCTTGCTACGCGCTCGGGAAGGCGGACGCGGCCAGCGGCCTCGCGTGGGCGCTCGACCTCTTCCCCGAGCTCAAGCAGCGCCACGACACGGCGGCGAGATCGCTGTCGGGCGGCGAGCAGCAGATGCTCGTGCTCGCCCAGGCGCTCGTCTCCAAGCCCCGGTTCGTGCTGATCGACGAGCTCTCGCTCGGGCTCGCGCCGGTCGTGATCAAGCGCCTCATGCCGACGATCCGCGAGGTCGCGGCGTCGGGCGTCGGCGTGCTGCTGATCGAGCAGTTCGCGACCGTCGCGCTGGGGCTGGCGAACATGGTGCACGTGATGGACCGCGGACGGATCGAGTTCTCGGGCTCGGCCTCCGAGCTCAAGGAGAACCCCGATCTGCTGCATTCGTCGTACCTGCTGGGCGGAAGCCTGAAGGCGGCCGGTTGACCCACCACCGAAGGAAGACATGAGCGACGCAGAACGCAAGAAACGCGCCCTCGAGTCGATGCTGACGATCCGCCGCTTCGAGGAGACGGTCGTCGGGCTCTTCCTCGAGCACGAGTTCATGACGCACTACCACCTGTACATCGGTCAGGAGTCGACCGGCGTGGCGCTGATGGACGCGCTCGGGCCGGACGACAAGATCGCGACCCACCACCGCAACCACGGCCACATCCTGGCCCGCGGCGCCGATCCGAAGCTCGCGCTGGCCGAGATCCTCGGCCGCGAGACCGGCCTCAACCGCGGCGTCGGCGGGACGCTCCACATGGCCGACACCGAGCGCGGCTTCATCGCCACCTCTTCGATCGTCGGCGGCAGCATCAGCCTCGCCACGGGTGCCGCGTTCGCGCTCAAGAGCCAGGGCGGCGACGCGGTCGCCGTCGGCCTGTTCGGCGACGGCGCGCTCGAGGAGGGCATCTCCTACGAGTCGCTCAACTTCGCCGCGCTGCTCTCGCTCCCGGCGGTCTACGTGTGCGAGAACAACAGCGAGGGCGCGCTCGGCTCGGCCGGCGGCGGCTTCCCGACCTCGGTCTCCGCGGTCGACGACCTGACCAAGATCCCGCGGACGTTCGGCATCCCCGTCGAGACCGTGGACGGCCGCAACCTCGACGCGGTCCTCGACGTCGCGACCCGCGCCGTCGCGCACACGCGGGAACGCAAGGGCCCGTTCTTCATCCACGTCGCGACCGCGCGCTTCGCCGGCAGCCAGCCGCTGTGGCCGACGCTCCCGACCGGGGAGACCGACATCGCGATGGCCTGGGACGAGGCGCTGATGGCGGGCGAGCACGAGGAGTGGTTCCGCGAGCACGACCCGGTGCTGCGCCTCGCGCGCGAAATGCTCGCGGCGGGCGACATCGATCAGCAGGAGCTCGGTGGGATCGACGAGCGGGTGCGCGCGCAGATGGCCGACGCGCGCAAGTTCGCGCTCGACAGCCCGCGGCCCGCTCCGGACAGCGCACTCGACTACGTCTTCGCGTAGGGAAAGGGGAACCATGGCCACCAAGAACTACGCCGCAGCGATGCTGGACGTCCTCGAGACGTTCATGGAGGAGGACCCGCACTTCGCGGTGATGGGCAACGAGGTGCTCGGGATCGGCCCGCAGGCGCTGCAGTTCGAGCCGTTCCAGCGCAAGTACGGCGACCGGATCTACTTCCCGCCCTGCTCGGAGGCCGCGTTCGCGGCGCTCGCCGCCGGGGCCGCGATGTGCGGCCAGCGCATCTTCGCCCACCTCGGGCTCGCGCCGTTCACGTATCCCGCCTACTCCTCGATCGCGAACGAGCTCGCGACCGCGCGGCTGTCCTCCGGCGGGAAGATCGACGTCCCCGCCACGTTGCACATCAGCCACGGCCTGCTGCACGGCGGCGCCGCCCAGCACAGCGAGAGCCCGCTCTCGATCTTCTGGAACCTGCCCGGCATCGAGATCGTCACCCCGTTCACGCCCGGCGACCTCAAGGGCCTGCTGCGCACCGCGATCAAGAGCAACAACCCGACGCTCGTGGTGACGCACGCGTTCGGCTACGGCGTCGAGGGCGACGTGCCGGACGACGATTACGAGATCCCGCTCGGCCAGGCGGCCGTCAAGCGCGACGGCGCCGACGTGACGATCGTGACCTACTCGCTGATGGTCGGCATGGCGCTGGAGGCGGCGGCGGCGCTCGAGAACGAGGGCATCGACGCCGAGGTGATCGATCTCCGCACGCTCGTCCCGCTCGACGAGCAGACGATCCTCGAGTCGGTCGCCAAGACCGGCCGGCTGGTGGTCGCCGACGAGGGCCGCCTGCGCTGCGGCGTGGCGTCGGAGATCGCCGCCACCGTGAGCGAGCTGGGCTTCGACTCGCTGAAGGCGCCGCCGCAGCGCGTCGCCCGGATGCAGGCGCCCGTGCCGGGCAACCAGGTCCAGGAGGCGTACATGTCGCCGTCGGTCGAGAAGATCGTCGCGGCCGCCAAGGCGGTCACGGGAGGCGTCCCCGCGAACGTCTAGTGGCTCTCAGAAGGCTTGACCACCTGCTCGTCTTGACCGACGACATCGACGCGACCAGGGACTTCTATCGCGACGTGCTCGGGCTCGAGGTCGGTGATCGCCCGCCGCTCGAGTTCCCGGGCTACTGGCTGTACGCGGACGGAGTCCCGTGCGTCCACGTGGCCGAGCGCACGGCCTACACGGCCCATGCCGAGGAAGCGGGGATACCGGCGTCGCCGGGCGCGGTGGACCACGTGGCGTTCGATGCGAGCGACTTCGAGGAGGCCGTGTCGCGGATCGAGCGCAGCGGGACCGATGCGGTGCGACACGACGTGCCGGCCGCTCGCCTGCGGCGGGTGTTCGTGGAAGATCCGAACGGCCTGAAGATCGAGATCAACGTGAGGGAGGGATGAGCATGAGCGAGGAGGTGGAACTGCTCGGTCTGTACTGGACCGTCTCCGGTCCGGTCGAGGTCCACGTCGGCCGCGAGTGGAGCCTGTTCGACTGGGACGACCGCTGCGCGGAGGCCGCCAAGGTCGGCTTCGCCGGCCTCGGCATCTGGCACGCCGACCTCTCCCACGTGCTCGAGTCGCGCAGCCTGGGCGACATGAAGCGGGCGATGGACGACAACGGCCTCAAGTACCTGGAGCTGGAGTTCCTGATGGACTGGTTCCTCGACGAGGGCGACGACGCGCGGAAGGCGTCGGACGAGACGCGCAAGCTGCTGTTCGAGGCGTCCGCGGAGCTCGGCGCTCACCACATCAAGGTCGGCAACATCCCCGGTACGCCGTGCGAGATCCCGCGTCTGACCGAGGCCTTCGGTGAGCTGTGCGAGGACGCCGCCACGCACACGAGCGCGACGGTCGTCTACGAGTTCATGCCGTTCGACGTCAACGTGCAAAGCGTCGAGTCGGCGCTCGCCATCGTGCAGGGCGCCGGCGCCGACAACGGCGGCATCGCGATCGACACCTGGCACATGTCCAAGCTCGGCATCGCGCCCGACGACCTGCGGGCGATCCCACGCGAGTACCTGTCGTGGATCGAGCTCAGCGACGGCCGCTTCGAGGACATGCCGGACCTGATCCACGAGACCACGCAGCATCGACGGCTGCCCGGCGAGGGCGAGTTCGACATCCGCGGCTACGTGGAGGTGTGCCGTGACATCGGCTATTCCGGGCCGTGGGGCGTCGAGGTGCTCTCGGAGGAACTGCGCAACTCGTCGATGGAGGACATCTTCCGGCGCGCCTACGAGACGACCGCGTCGCAGCTGAAGCCCGTTCCGGCGTGAGCACGGGGATCGTCGCCGGCAAGTCCGGGCTCGTCACCGGTGCCGCGAGCGGCATCGGGCGCGCCTGCGCGATCCGCTTCGGCCGCGAGGGCGCGGCCGTCGTGGTGTCGGACCTCGAGAGCTCGCGCGCCGGCGGTGAGGAGACCGTGCGGGAGATCGAGGCGGCCGGTGGCACGGCCGAGTTCTTCCCCTGCGACGTCGCGCGCGCGGACGACAACGAGGCGCTGGTGGCGCGCGTGGTCGAGCGTTTCGGCCGGCTCGACTTCGCGCACAACAACGCGGGCATCGGCGTCCACTCCCTGCTGGCCGACACCTCCGACGAGGACTTCGACCGCGTGATCGCCGTCAACCTGCGCGGCACGTTCCTGGGCATGAAGCACCAGCTCCGCGAGATGCTCTCCGGTGGCGGCGGCGCGATCGTCAACACGTCGTCCAACGCCGGCCTGCGCGGCATCCACCTGCTCGGCGCGTACGTCGCGAGCAAGCACGGGATCGTCGGCCTCACGAAGACCGCCGCGATCGAGTACGCCAACGACGGGATCCGCGTGAACGCCGTCTGCCCAGGCGCGATCATGACGCCGCTGATGTCCGACCAGCCGCCGGAGCGTCAGCAGGAGATCCTGAGCCCGCAGGCGATGGACCGGTTCGGCGATCCGGCGGAGGTCGCGGCGGCGGTCGTCTGGCTCTGCTCCGACGACGCGTCGTTCGTGACCGGGGTCTCGATGCCGGTCGACGCCGGCTCGGTCGCGGGGTGGTAGATCACCTCGAGCTGCTCCGCACGATGTGGCGGATCCGGGTCTTCGAGGAGCGCGTCGGCGAGCTCAAGCGCGCCGACGAGGTCTACGGCCTGATCCACCTGAGCGTCGGGCAGGAGGGCGTGGCGGCGGGTGTCTGCAGACAGCTGCGGCCGGACGACCCGGTGTACAGCGGCCACCGCGCCCACGGGCACGCGATCGCCAAGGGCGCGCCGCTCGAGGCGGTGATGGCGGAGCTGATGGGGCGCGACGGCGGCCTCTGCCGCGGCCTCGGAGGTTCGATGCACCTGGTCGACGTCGAGCACGGCCTGCTCGGCGCCACCGGCGTGGTCGGCGGCAACGTGCCGATGGCCCTGGGCAGCGCGCTGGCCGGTCGTCTGGCGGGCGGCGACCAGGTCGCCGTCGTGTTCTTCGGCGACGGCGCCGTGCAGGCCGGCCACTGGGCCGAGTCGGCGAACCTCGCCGCGCTGTGGGAGCTGCCGGTCGTGCTGGTCTGCGAGAACAACGGCTTCGCCGAGTTCACGCCGCGCTCCGCGCACACGAAGGTCGAGCGCGTGAGCGACCTGGTGGCGCCGTACGGCTTCACGCGCGAGACTGTTGACGGCAACGACGTCGTCGCCGTCCGCGACGCCTTCGCGGGCTTCCTCGCCGCGGCCCGGGACGGCGCCGGGCCGTTCCTGCTCGAGTGCCTGACGTACCGGCTGCGCGGGCACTACGAGGGCGATCCGGGGGCCTACCGCGAGGCGATCTCGAAGGCCGACTGGCAGGTGAAGGATCCGATCCTGCGCTTCCAGCGGCGCGGCGTCGAGGAGGGCTGGTTCGGCGACGAGGACGCCGCGGCAGCGGAGCGCGAGGCGCGCGAGGCCGTGGACGAGGCCGTGCGCGTGGCGCGCGAGAGCCCGGTCCCGGCGCCGGGGCTGATGGCCGAGCTGACGTACGCCTCCTCCGCGGAGGCCGCGCCGCCGCGTGCGGCCGGCGGCGGGCCGGCGGGCAAGACGACCTACCTGAAGGCGCTGAACGCCGCGCTGGCGCGCGCGATGCGGGACGACGCGAGAGTGTTCGTGATCGGCGAGGACGTGGCCGAGGGCGGTCCGTACGGCACGACCGCCGGGCTCGCCGACGAGTTCGGCGCCGAGCGGGTGCTGAACACGCCGATCAGCGAGGGCGCGATCTGCGGCGTGGCGATCGGGGCCGCCCAGTCGGGTCTCCGCCCCGTGCTCGAGGTCATGTTCATCGACTTCATCACGCTCGCCCTCGACCAGCTCTGCAACTCGGCGGCGAAGGCGCACGCGATGTCCGGCGGCCAGCTGAGCGTGCCGCTCGTGCTGCGCACGCAGGGCGGCGCCGGCCGGCGCTGGGGAGCGCAGCACTCGCAGAGCCTCGAGAGCTGGCTGACGCACATCCCGGGCCTGAAGGTCGTGATGCCGAGCCGCGCGGTCGATGCCGCCGGCCTGCTCGCGAGCGCGATCGCCGACCCCAACCCGGTCGTGTTCGTGGAGAGCAAGACGCTCTACTTCAAGAGCGAGGAGATGCCGGAGGACCCGGAGCCGGTCCCGATCGGCAGCGCGCACACGGCGCGCGCCGGCAGCGACGTGACGATCGTCGCGCTCTCGCGGCTCGTGGATGAGGCACTGGTGGCCGCCGAGCGCCTGGCGGGCGAGGGCATCGAGGCCGAGGTGATCGACCCGCGCACGCTCGTGCCGCTCGACCTCGAGGCGATCGTCGAGTCCGTGCGCCGCACCAACCGTCTCGTCGTCGCGCACGAGGCCGTCGAGCACGGCGGCTTCGGCGCCGAGATCGCGGCCCGCGTGCAGGCGGCCGCCTTCGACTTCCTCGACGCGCCGATCGAGCGCGTCGGCGCGCCGTTCACGCCGGTCCCCTTCAGCCCGACGCTCGAGGACGCCTACGTGCCCGGCGCCGACGAGATCTACGCGGCCGTCCTCGCCACGCTCCGCTAGGCCCCGGCGAACGTCAACTGCGGCATTAATGGAGAGGGTTCGGCGGGGGTGTGGCGAGTTGGCGTGAACTATTCACCTCAACTCGCCACACCCCTGTTCGAAGGCACACGGCGCGGCCGATCCCGCTCCCTTTAATGCCGCAGTTGACGTTCGCCCGCTAGGCGCCCGCTGTCACAGGCGGAGCGAGCGCGTGCTCCTGGAGATCGATCGCCGCTTGCACGAGCGGCGCCTCGGCACCGCGCGGCGCGATCAGGGACACCCCGACCGGCAGGCCGCTGCGGCGGCCGGTGCCGGCCGGCATGGCGGCGACCGGGAAGCCGGTGAGATCCCAGGTCGCGGTGAAGGCGATCAGCGGGTCGCCCTCACCGCCGGCGTTGCCGACGTCGTAGCCGCGGCCGCGCACGTGCGCGACCTGCGGCACCGTCGGCTCGAGCACGAGGTCGACGCCGCCGGCCGCGAACCACGCCTCCCACTCTGCGGTGAACGCCGCGCGGCGCTGCTGGGCGCTGATGTACGCGACGGCGTCGGTGGCGCCGCGGCTGGCGCCGACGAGCTCGGCGATGCTCGGGCGGTAGTGGCCGGCCCGGTCCTCGTGCTCGCGGTGCAATACCCACATCTCGGCGAGCAGGACGGCGCTCATGTACTCCGCGGGCAGCTCGGCGGGCGCCGCACGCTCGACGACCCTCGCCCCCAGTCGCTCGCACGCGCCGCGCGCCGCCTCCAGCCCGTCGGCCACGTCCGGGTCGAGGTCCTGCCGGCCGGGCCGGTCGGTGAGCGCGATCGTCAGCCCCTCCAGCGGCCGCGGCCCGGGCCGCGGCGCCAGCGCGCACGGAGCGAGCGGCGCCGGCGATGGCAGGAGCGGCGACACCTCAGGCCCGTCCGCCGCCAGGGCGGCGAGCAGCGCGCTGCAGTCGGCGATCGTGCGCGCCATCGGGCCGGCGTGGTCGAGCGTCGGCGCGAGCGGGATTACCCCGTGCATCGGCACGCGCCCGTGCCCGGCCTTGATCGCGCTGGTGCCGCACAGCGCCGAAGGAATGCGCAGCGACCCGAGGGTGTCGGTGCCGAGCGCCGCCGGCACCATTCCCGCCGCCAGCGCGGCCCCGGACCCGCCGCTCGATCCACCGGCCGAGCGGTCCGGCGCCCACGGGTTGCCGACCTGGTCGGTCGTCCCGCCGGCGGCGAACTCGTGCGTGTGCGTGTGCCCGACCAGCACCATCCCACGCGCGCGCAGCCGCGCCCACGGCTCGCTGTCGGCGGCGGCCGGCTCGCTGGAGAGCACGCGGCTCGACGCGGTCAGCGGCAGGCCCGCGACGGCGTACAGGTCCTTCAGCGCGAGCGGGATCCCGCACACCAGCGGCGCGTCCGCGCGCTCGCGGTCGAGCCGCTCGTCGGCGGCGCGGGCCAGCTCGAGCGCGCGCTCGGGGTACAGCCGCACCCACGCGTTGACGGCGCCGGGCGCCCCGTCGAAGCTGGGCGGCCCGCCGTTGCGCGCCTCGACGCGCGCGAGGCACGCCGCGAGCAGCTCCACCGCCGACAACTGCCGGGCACGCAGGAGCGCCGCCGCCTCGAGCAGGCCGAGGTCGGCGGCGTCGCGAGAGGACGGTTCGGCGGCGGCCGGCATCAGCGTTGCCGGAGCCTAATGCGTCTAATTGCTTGACGTATATTCCACCTCCGTCGCACAACTGAGGAGGAGCGATGCCCGAAGCAGCCACGAGCGAGTTCTGGCGGGATCTGGTCCCGATCACCAAGGTCTTCCAGCCGGACGCCAAGCCCGAGGTCTACCTCGCGAACGCGCCGACCGACGATGAGCGCTACTACGTGCCGATCACCGACACGGTCTCCTCGCGGCCGCTGTTCATCTCCCCCACCGAGAACCGCTGGTGCGACATCCTGATGGCCAAGTCGGCCGGCCTGGTCAACCGCCACTATCACCCGCACCAGGTCTTCGCGTTCACGATCTCGGGCAAGTGGGGCTACCTCGAGCACGACTGGACGGCGACCGCGGGCGACTTCGTCTACGAGACGCCGGGTGAGGGCCATACGCTCGTGGCGTACGAATCGGACGAGCCGATGCGGGTCTTCTTCAACGTCGAGGGGCCGCTGATCTGGCTCGACGAGCAGGGCGAGACGGCGGGCTACTTCGACGTCCATCACTACATCGCCATGTGCAAGGAGCACTACGAGAAGGTCGGGATCGGCGCCGACTACGTGGAGTCGCTGTTCCGCTGATCACGCCGGGATGTCGATGACGACCTTCCCGACCGCGCCACCCTCGACCGCGTCGTGTGCGTCGGCGGTGCGCTCGAGCGGGAAGCGATGCAGCGGCAGCGTCGTCAGGGCGCCGGCCCGCAGTGCCTCGCCGACGTCACGCACGGCGTGGGCGAGCGCGTCGCGCGGGATCGTGTAGACGAGGACGAAGCGCAGGTTGAGGTTGGCGAACATGAGCGTCCGGGCGGGCACCTGCGGGTCGCCGCCCTCGCGGGCGTAGCTCACGATCGACGCGTTCGGCGCGCACGCCGCGAGGTCGAGCTCGAGGTTCCGCGCCAGCGCGAGCTCGACCACGCGGTCGACGCCGTCGGGCGCCGCCTCGCGCACCCGCTCGGCGGCGTCGGGCGCGCGGTAGTCGATCACGGCGTGCGCGCCCGCCGCGCGCGCGAGCTCCGCCTTGTCCGGCGTCGACACCGTCGCGACGACGCGCGCGCCGGCCCAGCGCGCGAGCTCGATCGCCGCGTGGCCGACGGCGCCGGCGCCGCCCGCAACGAGCACGGTCCCACCCTCGATCGGGCCGTCGGCGAGCAGGCAGCGGTGGGCAGTCAGCGCCGGGATCCCGATGCTGGCGCCAAGGTCGTCTGAGGCGTTGTCGGGGAGCGGCACGGCCTGGTCGGCCGGCACGACCGTCCACTCGGCGGCCGTGCCCCAGCGGCGCTGCCAGGCCGCGAAGTAGAGCCACACGCGCTCGCCGACGCGATCCGGATCGACGCCCGCGCCGACCGCCTCAACCACACCCGCGCCGTCCTGGTTGGGCACCTGGAACGGCAGACCCTCCCCCAGGCCGCCGGCAAGCGCCTTGAAGTCCGTCGGGTTCACGCCCGACACGCGGACGCGCACGAGCACCTCGCCAGGCCCGGGCTCCGGCCGCTCGATCTCCGCGACCAGCAGGACCTCGCTCGCGGGGCCTCCGCGCTCGTAGCGTGCGGCGAGCATCCGCGGAGGCTAGTGGGTCCGTCCGGAAGTTCGGAGGGTCGCCTGGCGGCGTCCCGGTCGTGTCTGCCGGTGCACGGCATCCGCGAGCATGCTGGTTGCACGTGACCGTATGGCGGGTGCCGGCAGACGCGGCCGGGGCCTGCCAGAACCCGGCGAAATTGTGGACGGGCCCACCAAGGGCTGGTCCTACGCGCCGCCGCGAAGCGCGGCGGCGCGTAGCCCTCCGGTCTCTACTGGCGGTTCGGGGCTCCCAGGAGCCAGCCCCACTTCTTCCAGATCTCGTCGACCGGGAGCGCCATCGACCAGATGTGCACCTCGTCGATGTCGCCGCTGTACATCAGATCGCAGCTGCCGTGGTACCCGCCGATCGTAGCGATCGCCGTCGGGGTCGCCGTACTCGATCGTGCCGGGCCCATCGCCGTCGCCGAACCCGCTTGCCGTCGACGAACAGCTTCACTTGCGTCCCGTTGAACGTGCCCGCCACGTGGTGCCACTTGCCGTCCCAGATCTCCGGATCCTGCAAGCCTGAGTAGAGCGCGCGGGTGCCGTCGTACACGTAGAACTGGAGCCCACCGCTGACGGCGGTGAACAGACCGTATGAGGCCGTCACGCAGTCCTGGCTCCCTTTGGCGAGGATGTAGCGGAAGAGCCCCGGCGACGTTGGTGCCTTGACCCACGCGCCGACCGTCAATTGCTGCGGCTCGAGGCTGTTCGAGTCACTGACGCTCACGAAGTCGTCGCCGCCGAAGCTCAGGGCGCTAGTGCCGAAGATGCCCCGAGTCCAACTCGGGTCGTTCGCGTCGGTCTGTGGCGTCGAGCCGAGGAAGCCGTTGTTGCCCTTGCCCGACCAGTCGTAGACGGTCTGGCCGCGACCCTCGTTGAGCGGCCACCAGCGCTCGCAGTGGGAAGTCGATCGGCAGCAGAAGCGGCAGCTGGAACCGCCAGTGAGAAGAGCACGGCAAGCGCGAGGATGACCCGGGTGTATTTCATGCGTTCAACAGTGCGGCAAACGTCCTCCGCGGGCTACTGGCCGTTGGGTCAGTCTGGGCATCGAACACTCGTCCACGGAACGTGCGACTCGACAAGCCGGCGCGCCACAGGCACCATCTTTCGTCGTGGAAATCGTGGTCGTCGCGACGCTTTGGAGCATGTTCTCCTGCGTCCTGATCTTCCCGATGCTCGGGATGCCCGCCTACATGCAGCGGTCGGCGACCACGCTGATGACGGCCGAGTTCGTCGCGCTGCTCGTGTGGACGTTCGGAAGCGACGAATGCCGAGAGCGGCCGTGCGCGCCGGTGGCGGAAGCCGGCCGGACCGCTGCGGCGGTCGACGTGCCGGTTCTCGCCGTCGTCGTGATCGCGCTTGCCATCATCCGCGGCGTGCGACACCACCAACGGCTCAGCCAATGAAGATTCTCGTCACGGGATCGCGCGGCAAGGTCGGCGCCGCGACGGTCACCGCGCTCCACGACGCCGGCCACGAGGTCACGGCATGCGACCTCGGCGCCCCCGTGTTCGAACGCGGCGCACCCGGCGCGCCGGCCTACAAGCAGGCCGACCTCACGCACCCCGGCGACGCGTTCGCGCTCGCGCACGGCCACGACGCGATCGTCCACGCGGCGGCGATCCCGGATCCGCAGCACCACCCGGCGCATCACGTGTTCTCGAACAACCTGATGGCGACGTTCAACCTGCTCGAGGCCGCGATCCGCATGGGCGTGCCGCGGTTCGTGAACGTGTCCAGCGAGACGGTGCCGGGCTTCTTCTTCCCCGAGCGCCCGTTCGTGGCCGCGTACGCGCCGGTGGACGAGGACCACCCGATCGCGCCGCAGGACCCGTACGCGACCGCCAAGCACTTCGGCGAGCAGTTGATGGACGCGGGCGTGCGCCGGTCGGACATCCGCTGCATCTCGATCCGGCCGTCGTGGGTGCAATGGGAGGGCAACTACGCGCAGAACCTCGGCCCGAACCTGCGCGACCCCGACGAGGGGAGCGCCAGCTTCTGGAGCTACATCGACGTCTACGACCTGGCCGACGCGCCTGCGGCTGGCCGCCGAGAGCGACCTGCCGGGGCACGAGGTGATGTACATCGCCTCGCCCGACAACTGCTCAGGGCGGCCGCTGGCCGAGATGATCCGCCGCCATCACGGCGACAGCGTGGAGATCCGGGAGCTGCCACGCGAGGACGCGTCCGGCATTTCGTCTGCCAAGGCCGAGCGCATGCTCGGCTACGCGCCCTCGCGCTCGTGGCGGGACTACCTCACCGAGGACGGGACGCTGCGGGCCGAGGCGCGCGAGCGACTCGATCGCGGTGAGACCGGCCTGCAGCGGGGTCGCGCCGTCGGATAGCGAGCAGCCGCCGGCGGGGCTTGAACGGCATTGGTTCGGGGTTCTCAGGGCCCGAACCGCGGAGCCCCTGGCGGGTGAGAGAGGCGATGTCGATGGGGAACATGAGATTCAGTGTGCCCCCGCATCCCCATCAATTCAAATGATCCTTTCGCCTAGGCAATAAGCCTAGATTATGCAGTGGCGGCGGGCTCGGGCTCCCGCTCGCGGGGCACGCGGGCGGCGGCGTAGGCGGCGCCCTCGTCGAGCGTCTCGGCGGCGACCAGCGCCTCCGTCAGCGCGTCGAGCTGGTCGCGGTGCTCGGCCAGCAGGCGCGCGACGTCGGCGTGCGCCTCCTCAACGATCCGGTGCACCTCCTCGTCGACCTGCCGGCGCGTGCTCTCGGACACGTCCGAGGCGCCCGGGAGCAGCGGCCCTTGGGCCTCGCTCGGGAGCACGGCTATCGGCCCGATCACCTTGTTCATCCCCCACCGGCCGACCATCTGGCGCGCGATCATCGTGAGCTGCTGGATGTCCGACTCGGCGCCCGAGCTCATCGAGTTGTAGACGAGCTCCTCGGCGACGCGCCCGCCGAGCGCAACCTTGATCCGCGTGGTCAGGTACTCCTCGTCGTAGTTCGTGCGCTCGACGTCGGGCGCCGAGAGCGTGACGCCGAGCGACATCGTGCGCGGGATGATCGAGACCTTGCGCACTGGGTCGGCGCCCGGCGTGAGCATCCCGACCAGTGCATGCCCGGACTCGTGGTAGGCGGTGCGGCGCTTCTCGTGATCGGTGAGGACCAAGCCGCGCGGCGCGCCGAGCAGGATCTTCTCCAGCGAGTCGGTGAAGTCGGCCTCCAGCACGCGCTCGTGGTCCCGGCGGGCGGCGAGCAGCGCAGCCTCATTGGCGAGGTTCGCGATGTCGGCGCCGACCATGCCGGGCGTGCCGGCGGCGAGCCGGTCGAGGTCGACGTCCGGCCCGAGCGGCAGCGAGCGCGTGTGGACCTCGAGGATCTGGCGGCGGCCGTCCTTGTCGGGCGGCGGCACGGTGACGCGCCGGTCGAAGCGGCCGGGTCGCAGCAACGCGGCGTCGAGCACCTCGGGCCGGTTGGTCGCGCCGACCACGATCACGGCTTCGTTGGTCTCGAAGCCGTCCATCTCCGTGAGGATCTGGTTGAGCGTCTGCTCGCGCTCGTCGTTGCCGCCGAACCCGGCGGTGCCGGCGGAGCGCGACCGCCCGATCGCGTCGAGCTCGTCGATGAAGACGATCGCCGGCTGCGACTCCTTCGCCTGCTTGAACAGGTCGCGCACGCGGCTGGCGCCGATGCCCACGATCGCCTCGACGAACTCGGACGCCGAGACCGAGAAGAACGGCACGCCCGCCTCGCCCGCGACCGCGCGGGCGAGCAGCGTCTTGCCCGTGCCGGGGCGGCCGGCGAGCAGCACGCCGCGCGGGATCCGGCCGCCGAGCTTGCGGTAGCGGTCCGGGTTCTTGAGGAAGTCGACGACCTCCGTCAGCTCGGATTTGGCCTCGTCGATCCCGGCCACGTCCTTGAACGTGACCTTCGTGTCAGTGCCCTCGATTCGGCGCGCGCGCGAGCGCCCGAACGCGCCGAGCGCGTTCATCTGCCCGCCCGACGCGCGGCGCGAGATCCACACGAACAACGCCACCAGCAGGATCACCGGGCCGAAGCCGAGGATCAGATTGAGCAGGAACCCGCGCCCTTCATTGACCGGCTTGGCCTCGATCGTGACGTCGTTGTTCTGCAGCAGGCTCGACAGCGCGTCGTCGTTGGCGAACACCGGGATCTGCGTCTCGAAGTTCTTCGCCGCCTCGACGTCCTTCTTGTCGGGCGGGTACTTGATCGCCTTCTTGAACTCGCCGCTGACCGCCTCGCCGGTGGTCGAGATCTTGGTGACGTTCCGTTTCTCGACCTGGTCGAGGAACGTCGGGTTGTACGGGATCGTGACCGACTTCTCGCGGCCGGGGGCGAAGATCGCGACGCTCAGGTAGTTGAGCGCCAGCAGCACCAGCACCAGCACCCAGAAGCGCCCGCCGAGCGAGCGCCAGAAGCTCCGCTGCGGCGGCGGTTTGTCGGATCTCGTGGGCGGCATGCGCGGTCGGCGCTCATGCGGTGCGGGTGCCTCGGCCATCGGGGGATTGTCGCATCAGACCGAGTACTGCTCCTCGCGGGCCTACATCGGCGTCGCGCCATAGCCGCAGCGGAGGTTGACCGCGGGCGCGGGCGCGGGAGAGGATCGGCGGGTGTCCGACGACAACATCACTCGCCGCGATTTCCTCGACGGAGTCGCCATCACCGCCGCCGGCCTCGCCGCCGCAGCCGCAGCCCCGCACCTGACCGGCGCGGAAGCGGCTCTTGCCTCGTTCTCGCACTCGCCGCCGTATCCGCCGACCGACACCGGCATCACCGGGGAGCGCGACGCGGTCGTCCGGGACGTGATGGCGTTCGATGGCCTGCCGAACCCGCGCGATGTCCACTCGACGAACGGCGGCCCCGGGATCCACCCGCGCCACGTGCGCGACGTGGACGACACGTACGACCTCGTCGTCGTCGGCGCCGGGGCCAGCGGCCTCGCCGCGGCGAAGTGGTACCAGGACCGCTTCGGGCCGGACGCGCGGATCCTGATCGTCGACCCGCTGCCGGACTTCGGCGGCCACTCGCACCGCAACGAGTTCCACATCCCGGACGCCGGCAACGGCGGCGGGGACCTGATGCTGCTGCGCAACGGCGGCACCGTGAACCTCGACAGCATCGGGAGCTGGAACAAGACCGCCGGCGGCGTCCGGCAGGACATCCCCGGGTCCTACGGCCAGCCGGCGCTCGACATGCTCGCGTTCTGCGGGGTCGACTTCAACGCGTTCCCGAGCTCGGCCGGCCCGGGCATCCCGGCCTCCTTCGGCCTGCGTCAGATGCTGCTGTTCCCGCGCAAGGACTGGGGCAAGGACACGCTGGTGCGCAACAAGCAGGGCAGCCAGACGTGGGCCGAGTTCCTCGCGACGACGCCGTACTCGGCGAAGGCCCGGGAAGGGATCGCGCGGGCGATCGAGGACGAGACGACCGACTGGATCTCGCTCAAGCACGGCCCGAAGACCGATCAGGAGAAGAAGGCGATCCTCGCGCGGATCACCTACAAGCGCTACCTGATGGATTACGTCGGCCTCAACGAGGAGGCGACGGGCTGGTTCCAGCGCAACTCGCACGGCCTCTTCGCCGCCGGCATCCAGGCGACGCAGGCCGGCGACATGTGGGCGCTCGAGGAGGACGGCTTCACCGGCCTCGGCCTCAACAGCGACATCTTCCCGGGCATCGGCCGCACCGCCGAGCAGGACATCCGCGAGGACGGCGGGCCGACCCGGGCGTGGCCGGACGGCAACACGTCGCTGCTGCGGCTACTCGTGAGCAAGCTGATCCCGAGCGTGATCGGCGACGTCAACGGCGCACGGCCGAACCAGGAGACGATCCTGGTCGCCAAGGCCGACTACGGCCAGCTCGACCGGCGCTCGAACAAGGTCAGGATCCGCCTCAACAACACGGTCGTCGACGTCCGGCCCGCCAAGGGCGGCAAGAAGGGCAAGTACGCCGAGGTCGTCTATGTGCCGACCGGCGGCGACTGCCGCAGCGGCGAGCGCGTGCGGGCCAAGCACGTCGTGATGGCGTGCTGGAACCGCGTCACCGCGCGGCTCGTCGACGGGCTCCCGCACGACCAGGTCAAGGACCTCGACTACGCGCGCAAGGCGCCGCTGATCTACTGCCGCGTCGGCCTGCGCAACTGGAAGGCGTTCGCGGACGCGCAGATCTCGAGCGTCACGCCGCGCGGCAACAGCCTGTTCTGGGACAGCACGAGCCTGCAGGCCGGCACGCGCTTCGGCGGCGTCTACGGGCCGAATCCGAACACGCCGGACCGGCCCGCGCTGATCGCGCTCACCTGCACCCCCGGCGACCCACGCAAGCTCACGCAGCTCGAGTCCTACGAGGAGGGCCGGCGGACGCTGCTCGAGATGAGCTTCCGCGACTACGAGCGGGCGATCGTCGACGTGCTCGACCGCAGCCTGAACGTGTCCGGCGGCGACTTCGACCCCAAGCGCGACATCGACTCGATCATGGTCAACCGCTGGAACTACGGCTACGCGTACGAGCTGTGCTCGACGTTCGACCCGTCACTGTTCGGGCCGAACGCCAAGCAGCCGCACGTGCGCGGAAGGCGCCCGTATCGCAACGTCGCGATCGCGAACAGCGACTCGGGCGCCTTCGCCTACACGCACAGCGCGATCAACGAGGCGTTCAGGGCGGTGCAGGAGCTACCGGGCTAGGCCTATAGCCACCCCGGCACGACGAACACCAGCCAGACGATCGGCGGGGCGATCACGACCATGCTCATGCCCCACTGCATCAGGCGCTTGAAGACATAGTCGCGCTTCTCGGCCGGCGTGTTGGCGACCGTCAGCGCGCCGCTCGTCGAGAACGGGCTCGAGTCGACCACCGACGAGGCGATCGACAGCGCGATGATCAGGCCGACGGCGCCGACCGCACCTGTCTCCAGGAACGGCACGGCCAGCGGGATCAGCGCGCCGAGGATGCCGGTCGTCGACGCGAACGCCGACACCGCCGCGCCGACGTAACAGATCAGCAGGGCCGCGAACAGCGCCGAGCCGATCGTCGCCACCTGCTCGCCCAGCCAGTCGATCGTGCCGAGCGTCTCCAGCACGCCGACGTAGGTGACCACGCCGCAGATCAGCAGCACCGTCGGCCACGCGACCTTGCTCACCGCGTCCTTGGTGGACTGCGGCGAGACCAGGGAGAGGACCAGTGCGATCGAGAGCGCGACGAAGCCGACGTCGACGTCGAAGGCCAGCGCCACGATGATCAGCGTGACGATGCCGATCAGCGTCAGGACCTTGTCGCGGTCGAGCTCCGGCATCGCGCCGGCGTCGGCCGTCGCCGCTGAGCCGCCGGCCATCGGCGGCCGCGCGCCGGCCGTCGCCGCCTCCTCCTCCTTGCGACGCTCGAACCGGCCGGTGGGCTCGTCCTCGCCGGGCACCACCGGCGGCCGGCGCAGCAGCTCGCGCCCGCCGAACATCAGGAACACGACGATGCTCAGCAGCGCGTTGAACACGAACGACGAGGCGAACAGCAGCATGGCGTTCTCCGCCAGCGCATTGCGCTCCACCACACCGTTGACGATGCTGCCGAACACGCTGATCGGCGAGAACCCGCCCGCCGTGGCGCCGTTGATGATCAGCAGGCCCATCAGCACCGGATTGATCCCGTAGGTCACGGCGAAACCGAGCCCGATCGGGGCGATGATCGCGACGGCGCCCGGCACCACGGCGCCCGAGGCGGTGAGGGCCGCCGTCACGAGGAAGAACACCCACGGGATCGCGGCGACGCGTCCGCGGACGGCCTTTACCGCCGCATGGATGAGCCAGTCCACCGTCCCGTTGTTCGTCGCGATCGCGAACAGGTAGGTGACGCCGACCAGGATGATGAACAGGTCGCCGGGGAAGCCGGCGAAGATGTCGTCCTCGGACACCCCCATCGCGGTGCCGACCCCGAAGGCGGCGACAAGACCGAGCACGCCCATGTTGATGGGCAGCGTCGTCGCGATCGCGAAGATCGCGATCAGGACGAGTATTGAGATGAGTTCGTTGGACATGTGACCCCCTGCGGTCGCTTTACAGCGCCTCCCACACGATCTGCACCGGGTGCCGGGCCTCCCGACCCACCCCGTGTGCGATCTGCTGGCGGCATGAGACCCCGGTCGCGGCGACCAGGGTGCCGGCGTCCTCTCCCCGCAACGCCGGGAACAGCCGGGTCTCCCCGATCTGCATCGACAGCTCGTAGTGCTCTGACTCGAATCCGAACGACCCGGCCATCCCGCAGCAGCCGGCGTCGAGCTCCACCACCTCGGCCCCGGGGATGCGCTCGAGCAGCGCGACCGTGGCCTGCGTTCCCGCAAGCGCCTTCTGATGGCAGTGGCCGTGGAAGACGATCCGGCTGCCCGCCACCGGCGAGGCCGGATCGAGGCGCAGCGATCCGTCGTCGATCGCCTCCACCAGCAGCTCCTCGACGAGCTTGGCCTGCCCGGCGACCGCCTCCGCGCGCGGGTCGCCCGGGAGCAGCGCGAGGTGCTCCTCGCGCAGCGTCAGCAGGCACGACGGCTCGCAGCCGACGATCGGCACGCCGCGCTCGGCGTAGGGCGCCAGCCGCTCGACCATGTCCTGCGCCATCGCGCGCGCCTGGTCGAGCAGCCCCTTGGAGATGCTCGCGCGGCCGCAGCAGCCGGCTGATTCGAGCCGCACCGCGTAGCCCGCAGCCTCCAACAGCTCGATCGCCGCGCGGCCGACCGCCGGCTCGGTGAACGTGGTGAACGAGTCGGCCAGGAAGACGAGCTCGCCGCGGGTTGCCTGCGGCGCCGCGTGACGGCGGTGCCAGCGGATCAGCGTCTCGCGGGCGAAGCGCGGCAGCGGGCGGCGGCGGTCGATCCCGGCCGCGCGCTCGAGCAGCGCGCGCAGCGGCGGCACGCGCGCGGGCAGGTTCGACAGCGGCGCGGCCGCGGCACCGAGGCGGTTCAGGCGCCGGATCGAGCCGAACAGGCGCGAGCGCAGCGGCACGCCGTGGACGTCCTGGTAGTGCGAGAGGAACTCCGACTTCAGCGATGCCATGTCGACGCTCAGCGGGCACTCGCTCTTGCACGCCTTGCACTCCAGGCACAGGTCGAGGATCTCGTGCAGCCGCTCGTCGCCGAGCGCGGCCTTCGGGTCCGGCTGCGACAGCGCCTTCACGAGCGCGTTCGCTCGCCCGCGCGTGGCGTGCTCTTCCTCGCGGGTGGCCATGTAGGACGGGCACATGACGCCGCTGCCGGTCTTGCGGCAGGCGCCGATCCGCTGGCAGCGGTCGGCCGCGCCGCGCATCCCGCCGTGCTCGGCGAACGACAGCCGCGTCACCAGCGGGCCGGGCGGCGGGAGCTCCGGGTCGCGCAGGTCGGTGGTGATCGGCGCCGCGTCGACCATCACGCCGGGATTGAGGCGGTTGTGGGGGTCGAATAGCGCTTTCGTGCGGCGCATCGCCTCGTACAGGTCGTCGCCGAAGATGCGCGGGTTGAACGGGCTGCGGATGCGCCCGTCGCCGTGCTCGGACGAGTTCACGCCGTCGAACTCGGCGACCAGCGCCATCACCTCTTCGGCGACGGCGCTCATCGTCTCGATCCCGCCCGGCTCGGTGAGGTCGACGAACGGGCGGATGTGCAGGCAGCCAACCGACGCGTGGCCGTACCAGCCGGCCGTCAGCTGGTGGCGGTCGAGGATCTCCTTGAAGTGGGCGACGTAGTCGTTCAGCCGCTCCGGCGCGACCGCCGTGTCCTCGACGAACGCGAGCGGCCGGCGGGCGCCGGAGCTGGCGGCCATCAGCAGGCCGAGCCCGGCCTTGCGGACCTTCGTGAGCGCGTCCTGCTCGGCGGCCGTCTCGGCACGCAGCGTGTGGTAGCCGTGCTTGTGCGTGCGCCACGCCGCCTCGAGGCGGTCGAGCTTGTCGGTCGCCTCCTCGGCGCTGTCGCCGAAGAAGGTCACGAACAGGAGCGCGTCGGGGTCGCCCTCGAGCGTCTCCGACATGCGCCGGTACTCGAGCTTCGAGCGCGACAGCTCGAGGATCGTGCGGTCGATCATCTCGACCGCCGCCGCTCCCAGCTCGAGCGCGTCGTCGGTGGCGGCGATCGCCTCGGCCATCGAGTCGAAGTGGCCGACCGCGAACCGTTTCGCCTTCGGCAGCGGCACGAGCGCGACGGTCGCCTCGGTGATCGCCACCAGCGTGCCCTCGGAGCCGGTGACGAGCTTGGCGAGGTCGAACTCGCGCGCGAGCCGGTCGAGCCGGTAACCGCCCGACTGGCGCCAGTGGTTCGGATATCCGGTGGCGATCGCGTCGGCGTGGTCGCGCAGGATCTCGCGCAGGCCGTCACGGATCGCAGCGGGCGCGCCGTCGCCGCCGGGCCCCAGCGTCGCCTGCGAGCCGTCCGCCAGCACGACCTCGAGCTCGTGGACGTGGTCGATCGTGGTGCCGTAGACGATCGAGTGGCTGCCCGACGAGTTGTTGCCGATCATCCCGCCGAGCGTCGCCCGGTTGGACGTCGAGGTGTCCGGGCCGAAGCCGAGCCCGAACGGCAGCGCGGCGCGGTTGAGGTCCTCCTGCACGACGCCCGGACCGACGCGCACGCGCAGCGCCTCGGTGTCGATCGCGCCGATCGCGTCCATGTGCCGCGAGGTGTCGAGCACGATCCCGCGCCCGCCGACGCTCTGGCCGGCCAGGCTGGTGCCGCCTCCGCGCGTCACCACGGGCACGTCGAAGCGACCGGCGATCGCGATCGCCGCCGCCACGTCGGCGGCATCGCGAGGGAACGCGACGAGCAGCGGCTCGCGCGCATACATGCTCGCGTCTGCGGCGTAGAGGTGGCGCGTGTAGGCGTCCGCGCGCACGTCGCCGCGGAGCTCGCGCTGCAGCGCAGCCGCGAGCTCGCTACGCGGGTGCACGCGTCGCTGAGCGCCTTCCTGGGTATCGATGGCCACAGTCAACTCTCCTCGAGGCCATTCGCTTACCCTTCAAATGACGGTGGGACGCCATTTCCTGCAGATCCCGGGGCCGACGAACGTTCCGGACCGTGTCCTGCGAGCGATCGACGCGCCGACGATCGATCACCGCGGACCAGCCTTCGCCGCCCTTGGCCTCGAGGTGCTCGAAGGCATGCAAGAGGTCTTCCGTACCGCCGGCCCGGTGGTGATCTACCCCTCCTCGGGCACCGGCGCCTGGGAGGCCGCGCTGGTCAACACCCTCTCCCCCGGCGACCGTGTCCTGGCGTTCGAGACCGGCCACTTCGCGACGCTCTGGCGTGCGATGGCCGAGCGGCTCGGGCTCGAGGTCGACTGGGTGCCGGGCGACTGGCGCCACGGCGTCGACCCGGACAAGGTCGCGGCGGTGCTGCGCGCCGACCCGTCGATCACCGCGGTGATGGTCGTCCACAACGAGACTTCCACGGGCGTGACCAGCCGCGTCGCCGAGGTGCGCGAGGCGATCGACGCCGCCGGCTCGGACGCGCTGCTGCTGGTGGACACGATCTCCTCGCTCGGCTCGATCGACTACCGCCACGACGAGTGGGGTGTCGACGTGACGGTCGGCTGCTCGCAGAAGGGTTTGATGCTGCCCGCCGGCCTCGGCTTCAACGCCGTGAGCGAGAAGGCGCTGGCCGCGGCCGCGAGCGCGCGCCTGCCGCGCTCGTACTGGGACTGGGCGCCGATCATCGAGGCGAACCGGACCGGGTACTGGCCGTACACGTCGGCCACCAACCTCCTGTACGGGCTCCGCGAAGCGATCGCGATGCTGCGCGAGGAGGGGCTGGAGAACGTGTTCGCACGCCACCGCCGGCACGCCGAGGCGACGCGCGCCGCCGTACGCGCGTGGGACCTCGAGGTCCTGTGCCTGGACGAGCGCGAGCACTCGGCGGCGCTGACGGCGGTCGTCGTGCCGGACGGTGTGGACGCGGACGCTGTCCGGCGCGTGATCCTCGAGCGGTTCGACATGTCGCTCGGCGCCGGGCTCGGCAAGCTCGCCGGCCGCGTGTTCCGGATCGGGCACCTGGGCGACTTCAACGACCTGATGCTGGCCGGAACGCTGTGCGGCGTCGAGATGGGCCTGCGGCTCACGGGCGTGGCGGTGCCGAACGGCGTCGAGGCCGCGCTCGAGCGCCTGGCGCTCGAGCCCGTCGCGGTGTGAGCGCCCTCGACGGGCTCCGGATCCTGGAGCTGACCCAGGTGATGGCCGGGCCGTTCTGCGGCCAGGTGCTGGCGGACATGGGCGCCGACGTGATCAAGGTCGAGCCGCCGGAGGGCGACTCGACGCGCCGCACGCTGGGCTTCCGGATGCAGGGCGACGACACAGCGGCGTTCCTGGCCGTCAACCGCAACAAGCGCTCGCTGACGCTCGACCTTAAGGCGCCAGAGCACCAGGCGGTCTTCCACCGGCTGGTGGGCGACGCCGACGTCGTCCTGGAGAACTACCGCCCGGGCGTGGCGGCGCGGCTGGGCGCCGACTGGGAGACGTTGTCGGGCATCAACCCGCGGCTCGTGTACGCGAGCGTGTCGGGCTTCGGGCAGACCGGGCCGTACGCGCAACGCCCGGGCTATGACCTGATCGCGCAGGGCCTGTCGGGCGTGATGAGCGTGACCGGCGAGCCGGGCGGCGACCCGGTCAAATGCGGGATCCCGATCGGCGACCTGTCGGCGGGGCTGTTCTGCGCTGTGGCGATCCTGTCGGCGGTGGTCGCGCGCGAGCGCACCGGCCGCGGCCAGCGGATCGACACGTCGCTGTTCGAGGGCGCGCTCGCGCTGTCGATCTGGGAGACGGCCGAGCTGTGGGCGACCGGCCGCGTGCCCGAGCCGCTCGGCTCCGCGCACCGGCTGACCGCGCCCTACCAGGCGCTGCGGACCCGCGACGGGCACGTCACGGTTGGCGGCAACACCCAGGCGCTGTGGGAGCGGTTGTGCACGGCGATCGGGCGTCCGGAGCTGGTCGACGATGCGCGGTTCGGGTCGAACGACGAGCGGATGGCGAACCGCGCGGAGCTCGTCGCCGAGCTCGAGGCGGCGACGACCGCGCGCGACAGCGACGACTGGGTCGCCGCGCTGGTCGAGGCGGGCGTGCCGTGCGGGCCGATCCACGACTACCGGCAGGTGTTCGAGGACCCGCATACGCAGGCGCGCGAGATGGAGGTGCAGCTCGAGCATCCCGTGGAGGGCACGATCCGCGCGCTCGGCATCCCGGTGAAGCTGAGCGACACGCCGGGCTCGATCCGCCGGCCGGCGCCGCTGCTGGGCGAGCACACGGCCGAGGTGCTGCGCGAGGCCGGCCTGTCCGACGCGGAGATCGCGGCGCTGTGAGCGTCGACTGGGAGCGCCGCGGGCCGGCCGCGTGGGTGACCTTCAACCGCCCCGAGGCGCACAACGCGATGACCTTCGAAATGTACGAGGCGCTGTTCGCGCACTGCGAGCGCGCCGACGCCGACGACGACGTCCGCGTGCTCGTCCTGCGCGGCGCCGGCGAGAAGGCGTTCGTGGCCGGGACCGACATCCGCCAGTTCACCGAGTTCTCCACGCCCGACGACGGCGTCGGGTACGAGGCGACGATCGACCGCATCGTCGGGCGGCTGGAGACGGTGCGCAAGCCGACGATTGCGCTCGTCCACGGCTTCGCGATGGGCAGCGGCCTCGCCCTGGCGGCAGCCTGCGATCTGCGCGTCTGCACGCCGGCGGCCCGCTTCGGGCTGCCGATCGCGCGAACGGTCGGCAACTGCCTGTCGATGGAGAACTACGCGCGGCTGGCCGCGCTGCTCGGCGAGGCGCGGCTGAAGGAAATCGTGTTCACGGCCCGGCCTGTAGACGCCGAGGAGGCGCTGAGGATCGGGCTCGCGACCGAGGTCGTGGAGGGCGCCGAGGCGCGCGTGCTCGCGCTGTGCGAGCTGCTCGCCTCGCACGCCGCCGTGACGATGCGCGTGACGAAGGAGGCGCTGCGGCGGCTGCGGACGGTGCCGGACGGCGACGATCTCGTACGCGAGGCATACGGCAGCGACGAGTTCCGCTCCCGGGTGCGCGAATTTCTCAGTGGAGGTGGCCGGAAGTCCGGCGAATCACCGGCGTAGTCCGGGTCGTGTCTGCCGGTGCACGGCATCCGCGAGCATGCTGGTTGCACGTGACCGGATGCCGGGTGCCGGCAGACGCGGGCCGGGCCCGCCGGAATGCGGCGGATTCCGGCCACCTGCACTTAGCCGATGATCGACGCCATCGTGTGGAGGAAGCGCGGCTCGCCCTCGATCTCGCGCGGGCGGAAGCCGGTCGGCGGGCCGCCCTGCAGCTCAGCCGCGAGCGCCGCGCGGATCTCGTCGGCCGCGCGTTCGGACGTCTGAGTCTGCATCAGCCACGGCTCCAGCGAGCGCTCGACGTCGCGGAACTCGACGTCCTTGCCACGCACGAGCCGCGCCAGCTCCTCCATCGACAGCATCCGCACGTGCGAGGGGTCACGCAGGCGTTCGAGCCGGTTCTGCTCCTCGGCGACGACGGGATCAGGATCGGCCACGAGGTCGGCGATCGCGAGCCGGCCACCCGGCCGCAGGCACCGGCGCATCTCGGCGACCGGCACCTCCGGATCCTCGAAGTGGTGCACAGCGAAGCGCGACACGACGACGTCGAACGAGCCGTCCACGAACGGCAGCGCCGCGGCGTCGCCCTGCATGAACACGACGCTGCGCAGCCCGGCCCGGCGGGCCTCGACGCGGCCCTTCTCCAGCATCGCGAGGACCGTGTCGACGGCCACGACGATCCGCACGCGCGGCGCGAATGCGCGCGCCACATGGCCAGTCCCGGCCGCCACGTCGAGCACGATGTCAGCGGGGTCGAGCTCGAGCCGCTCGAACAGCCACTCCGAGTCCGTGGTGAACAGCCGATTGAACTCGGGGTCCTCGAACGCCGCCGCTTGATGGGTGAAGGCCTGCTCCACCGCCTTCGAATGCGCGTCCGCCACGCATTCCAGCCTACTGCGAGCGCTGCGAGGTCTGCCTTGGCAGCTCCACGACCATCCGGCAGCCGTGGGGCTCCCGTTGCTCGGCGCGGATCACGCCGCCGTGGGCGTCGACGATCCAGCGTGCGATCGCCAGCCCGAGCCCGGTGCCCCCGTCGCGCGTCGTGCGTGCGGCGTCGGTCCGGTGGAAGCGCTCGAACACGCGCTCGGCCTCGTCGGGCGGGATGCCCGCGCCCTCGTCGGCGACCACGATCGTGGTCCGGCCGGCCGTCGCGGCGTGCGCGCTGATCCAGACGCGGCCCTCGGGCGGCGAGTGACGAACCGCGTTGTCGAGCAGGTTGGCGACCACCTGGTGCAGCCGCTCCGGGTCGCCGGTCGTCTGCAGGTCGCCGGGCTCGACGCACACCTTCAGCCGCACCGGCCGGTCGCCGAGCGTGCACTCGCGCGCCGCCTGTTCGAGCAACTCGCGCATCCCGAACTCCTGCGGCTGGAGCGCCAGCCCGCCGCTCTCCAGCCGTGACAGGTCGAGCAACTGCGTGACGAGCCGGCCGAGCCGCTCGGTCTGGCCGAGCGCCGTGCGCAGCGCCAACGGATCGGGCGGCTCGACGCCGTCGGCGAGGTTCTCGAGCAGCGCCTGGAGCGCGGCCAGCGGCGTGCGCAGCTCGTGCGAGACGTTGGCGACCAGTTCGCGCCGCATCCGGTCCGCGTCGCCGAGCTCGGCGGCCATCGCGTTGAACGCGCGCGCCAGATCCCCGACCTCATCGCGCGACGTCGCGCGCACGCGGCGGTCGTACTCGCCGCGCGCCATCGCGGTGCTCGCGGCCGCCATGTCCCGCAGCGGTGAGGTCATCCCGCGCGCGAGGATCTGCACCGTCGCCAGACCGAGGACGGCGGCGAGCGCTGTCCTCACCGGGAGCGAGAGGCCGGCTCGGTGGCCGAGTGCCAGCACCACCACGGTGCCGGCGACCGTGGCGACGATCACCACGCCGAGCTTGACCTTGATCGAGCCCAGGCGGTCGAGCGGTCTCATGGCTCGAGCGCGTAGCCGACGCCGTGAACGGTGCGGACGACGCCGCCACCGACTTTGCGCCGCAGGCCGCGGATGTGCGAGTCGACCGTCCGCTGGCCCGACCCGTCGCGCCAGCCCCACACCTCGGCCAGCAGTTGCTCGCGCGTGAACACGGCGCCGGGACGGGCGGCAAGGACCCGGAGCAATTCGAACTCCGTCGGCGTGAGGTGCTTCTCGTCGCCGGCGACGGTCACCCGCCGCGAGGCGGGATCGAGGTGCAGCAGGCCGTGCCGGATGCCGTCCTGCGGCTGCTCCGGCCGCCGCTCCACGCGCCGCAGCAGCGCCCGCACCCGCGCAACCAGCTCACGCGGGGAGAACGGCTTCGTCATGTAGTCGTCGGCGCCGACACCGAGCCCGACCAGCACGTCCGCCTCGTCGTCGCGCGCCGTCAACATCAGCACCGGCACCTCGCGAGCGCGCTGCACGCGCCGGCACACCTCGAGCCCGTCCATGCCCGGCAGCATCAGGTCGAGCACCACCAGGTCCGGCCTCACGCGCTCGCACAGCGCCACGCCGGCAGGTCCGTCGGCGGCCGTCTCGACCTCGAACCCCTCGGCCCGCAGCCGCGCCGCCACGGCGGACGCGATGACATCCTCGTCCTCGATCACGCAGATCAATTGAGCCCCCACTCTGCCGAGTGTGCCAGGGCGATATGGACGCGACGGGCGGAAACCGTGCAGGTTCCGTGCAGGCCCTGCCCGGGCGGCCGGGGCTATACTGCGGGCTCCCCGCGGATGTAGCTCAGTTGGCTAGAGCGTCTGCTTGCCATGCAGAAGGTCGAGGGTTCGAGTCCCTTCATCCGCTTGTGACGAAGCCCCGCTATTGGCGGGGTTTCTTCGTTTTCGGGGTTGTTCGGACTCGAGCGCGGCCCGCGGAGGGCTGGTCGTCGATGCCTGA
Source organism: uncultured Solirubrobacteraceae bacterium (assembly GCA_963792385.1). Lineage (GTDB taxonomy): Bacteria > Actinomycetota > Thermoleophilia > Solirubrobacterales > Solirubrobacteraceae > DASSUW01. The sequence goes on from CAWBVZ010000013.1 coordinate 62,588, forward strand.
TCGGCGGTGCGCGCGGCGGCCCCGGGAGGCCGCCGCGCGGGATTGCCGTTAGGGCAGCGCGATCGAGGGGGTGGCGCCGGCCGGCTGGGCCCCGACGGCGACGGGGGTCGGGCGGGTCAGGAGTCCGGCGCCGATCGCGGCCTGCAGCAGCCCCATGACGGTGACGCCGAGCGGCATCAGCGGTGTGAGGCCGATGCCGAACATGGCCAGCGTCCACAGGCCGCAGGCGAGCAGGGCGGACGGCCGCCAGCCGTCCCAGAGACCGGCGCGGCGGGCGGCGATGCCGGCGGCGGCCAGACCGGCGCCGAGCAGGAGCGTGGCGAGCCCGTACATGCTTCCGAGCGCGCCGGTGGCGCCCTCGTCCCAGTATTGGTCGCGGGCTGCGATCGACGCGAGCTCGGCGAGGACGAACAGCGCCGTGCCGCCAAGCGCCACAGCGAGGCCGAGGCGCGCCGCGCGCGTGGGGCCGGCGACGCCGCTGTTGCGCAGTGCGGCGAGCCCGACGAGGCCGAGGCCGAAGGCGAGGGCCTCGACGAGGGAGACGACGACAAGCTGAGCGCTCGTCCAGGGATAGCTGAACATGTCGTCGCTCACCGTGGTCGAGGACTGCACGATCTGGCCGACGATGCCGGCGATGGCGTGGATGATCGCTCCGGCGATCAGGGCAACGGCGGCCTTCTGCGTTGGGCGCATCTGGAGCTCCTTGGGAATCGTTTGGGGGACTCCTGCGACGCTATGCATCGCTGCCCGCCCGCACATCGGTGCGGCCGCTGATCGTGGCTACGCGTTAGCGCTGATCGCGCGCGCCGCTCAGGTGGGCGAGCACGGCGAGGACGCGGCGGTGGCCGTCCTCGCTCTGCGGGATGTCGAGCTTGATCAGCAGATGGCGGACGTGCGCCTCGACCGTGCGCTCGCTGACGAACAGCCGCTTGGCGATCCCGCTGTTGGTCAGCCCCTCGGCCATCAGCTTGAGGATCTCCCGCTCGCGCTCGGAGAGCTCGGCGAGCGGGCCGTCGGCGCTCGTCGGGGCGACGAGCCGCCCGACGACCTCCGGGTCGAGCGCCGAGCCGCCGCGGGCTACGCGGTCGGCAGCCGCGAGGAACTCCTGCACCTCGAGCACGCGGTCCTTGAGCAGGTAGCCGAAGCCGCCGAGGCGCACGAGGTCGACGATGTGGGAGGTCTCCACATGCTGGGAGAGCATGAGCACGCCGATATCGGGGTGCTCGTCCTTGACGGCCTTGGCGGCCCGGGCGCCCTCGTCGGTGAAGGTCGGCGGCATCCGGATGTCGAGCACGATGAGGTCGGGCCGGTGGCCGGCGACGGTGGCCAGCAGGTGGCTCGCGTCGCCGTGCGCGGCGACGACCTCGTGGCCGCCGTCGGCGAACAGCCGCTCCAGACCGGCCCGCAGGAGCACCTGGTCCTCGACGATCACGACCCGCACGGCAGCTCCGCGATCAGGCGCGTGCCGGCGCCGCGCTCGCTCTCGATCCGCAGCGTCCCGCCGTGCGCGCCGACCCGGTCGGCCAGGCCGCTCAGCCCCGTGCCGTCGCCGGGCGCGGCGCCGCCCACGCCGTCGTCGGCCACACTGATGATGAGGCTGCCGTTGCGGCGCTGGGCGCTCAGTGAGACGCGCGAGGCGTGGGCGTGCTTGGTCGCGTTCGTGAGCGCCTCGCACGCGATGAAGTACGCGGCGGTCTCGAGACCGTCGGGGAAGCGCTCCGCCGTGGCGTCGACCGCGACGGGCATCGCGACCCGGCTCGCGAGCTCGCGCAGCGCGGGCGCCAGGCCGCCGTCGAGCTGCGCCGGGCGCAATCCGCCTGCCAGCTCGCGCAGCTCGCCAATCGCGTCGCCGATCTCCGCGAGCGCGCCCTCGAGCGTCTGGCACGCCGCCGCCTCCGGCCCCAGCTCGTGCTGGGCGTGCCGCACCGCCAATCCGATCGAGACGAGCCGCTGCTGCGCGCCGTCGTGCAGGTTGCGCTCGATGCGCCGGCGCTCCGCGTCGCCAGCCGCGACGATCCGCGCCCGCGAGTCGGCGACCTCGTCGAGCTGGCCGCGCAGCTCCGCGCGCAAGCGGGCGATCTCGATCGCCAGCCCGGCTGCCTCGACCACGCGGCGCAGCAGGTCAGGGCGCTGCTGGACGCCGGGGTCGTGTAGCACCATGCCCAGCCGCGTGCCGGCGCGCTCGATCGGCGCGCGCTCGCGCGCGTCGCCCGGCGCGTCGACCGCCGGGCTGCCGCGCACGTCGACGTAGCCACCGCCCTCCGGTGGCAGGAAGCGCAGCTCGAGCCGAGCGTCGCCGAGCACGTCGCGCAGCAGCTGCTCGACGTTCTCGGGCGCCGCCGTGCCCGCGCGCACCTGCTCCAGGAAGGCGGCCACGCGGTGCAGCGCGTCGTAGCGCGCGCGGTTGAAGCGCTGGTCGACCGCGTCCTGCAGGCGGGCGCGCAGCGGCCGGAACGCAATCGCGACCGCGAGCGTGGCAACGCCCGTCGCCGGCGCCGACCCGCTACCGAGCGCCACACCGAGCAGCAGCACAATCACCGCGTAGACGGCGCCCAGCAGCAACGTGAGGGCGCCGTAAACCAGGGCCCGGTTGATGACGACGTCGATGTCGTAGAGGCGGTGGCGCAGGATCGCGATGCCGGTGGCGAGCGGGAACGCGATGAACACGCCGCCCCAGACGGCCATGCGCCACTGATCGTCCCCGGCCCAGATCATCCACGACCCCATGAGCACGACCGTCGCAGCGGCCGCCACGATGCACACCGTCAGCACCCATTTGAGCTGCTGACGCTCGTCACCGCGCGCTCCGCGCAGCCGCAGCGCGAGGGCGCGAACACCCAGTCCCAGAACGAGGAAGGTCGGCAGCCAGCTGGCGCCGCTGAGCTCGGCCATCACCTCGCGCATGCCGGGCACGCCGAGGGGGTTGGACACCGCGTCGAAGGGCGCGTCGAACGGGCCCGCGCGCAGCACGGCCCCCACGACGAAGCCGACGATCGCGAGGCCGGCCATGGCGGCGACCGGGCGCCAGCGGCGCGAGGGCAGGCGCCCGTCGGGGAACAGCAGCAGCGAGAGGCCCATCAACGGCACGATCGCCTGCCCCCAGCCGATTGCGGCGGTGGCGAGCCCGGGGACCTCCCCGCCCTGCGCGTAGACGCCCCAGCTCGCATACGAGTAGGAGAGGCCGTTGAGCGCGAGCAGCAGGCCCAGGACCGCGAACAGCCAGCCGACCAGGTGCCCCGGCAGCCGCGACACGATCAGAGCGCCGACCGTCGCGTACGCGAGCGCGAGCATCAGCCACACAGCGCCGCTGACGCCGCCGAACAGATCCTCGCGGAGCGGCTGCCCAGGCCCGAGCGCGAGGAACACCGCCGCCGCCACGGCCACGGCGACGGTGAGCCCCCATAGGAGCGCGACGGCGGGCCGGACGCTTGTCTGCACGATGCGGCGATCCTCTCAGCGCTGGTGCGGCGCGGCAACCGTGCTGCCACGGCGCGGAAGTCAGTGCCAGCGCGTAGGCCGGCGCAGTGCCGCCACGGATGCGCGGGCGCCGCAGCGGCGGATACCGTCGCGCCATGTCGTCAGCGACGCAGCCCCTGCCGCCCGCGCGCCGCGTCGGCTCGCCGGCCGCGCTGCGGCGCGGCGCCGCCTGGCTGCATCTCGCGCTTGCGCTGGCGATCGCGCTCGGCGTCTTCGTGCAGGTCTATCTGATCGGCGCCTACATCTTCGGCGCCGGCAGCGCTGCGCTCGACGCGCACACCACCGTCGGCTTCACCGTCCACGCCCTCGAGGTGCTGCTCTTCCTCGTCGCGCTCGTCGCGTGGCTCCCCCGCGCCGACGCCGGCTTTTCGCTGCTGATGGCCTTGCTCGGCACGACGCAGATCGCGCTCGCCGAAGCCCACGGCTGGACGGGCGGGCTGCACCCGCTCGGGGCGCTCCTCGTGCTCGTGCTCGCCGCCGCGATCGTTCGCCGCGACCTTCAGCGTCGCCGCCACCAAACGAACGAGCGGAGGTAGGCGGCCATGTCGTCTCTGACCGTGGGAGGCGACATGGACGAGTCACGAGCACTTCAGCGCACGGGATGGGCGGGCGCCGCTTCGGCCGTGCTTCTCGTCGTTGGGGTGGCGCTGTGCGTGCCGGTCGGCGTCGACGACCCAGGCATGTCGGACGCCGCCATTCTCGAGAGGCTCGACGACGGCGCGCGGCAGGCCGCCGCCGGCATCGGGCTGCCGGTGCTCGGCGCGGGGATCGCGCTGCTGCTCTGGTTCGCCATCGGGCTGCGGCGGATGCTGGACCGGCTGTCCGGCGGCGATCCGCTCGCGCAGGCGATCGTGCCGGCGGCGGCGCTGCTCGGCGGGCTGATGATCACAGGGGTGTCGCTCGACGTGTCGAGCGCGTTCACGGCATGGTCGGACGAGTTCACCCCCGACCCGGACACCGCCCGCGTGCTCGGCACGGCGGGGCTCGTCGTCGCGCTCACCGGGCTGACCGGCGGCGCGGCGCTGGTCGCCGTGACGACGCGGATCGCCCAGCAGGCCCGCGCCCTGCCGACGTGGGCCGTCTGGGTGTCCTACGCCGTCGCCGTGCTGTGCTTGTCCGGCTTCTGGAGCGGGGGCATGGCGTCCGTGGCCTTCGCGCTGTGGCTCATCGGCGCCGTCATCGGGGTGCTGCGCGCGGCGCGGCGGACACCGCCGGCGCCGGCGGTCCCGGCGCCGGGCACACCGGCTCCGGAGGCGGCCCGCACGCCCCCGACCGCCACCAGCGGCTGACGCCCAGCCGACGGTCGTCCACAGCCCGGCCGGCGCTTGTGAGAGAGGCCCCGCTATCGGCGGGTTTCTTCGTTTCGGGGTTTGGTCGGAAGAGGTCGCGTTACTCGGGTGTCGGGTGCGGTCGGGGCGACTCGCCGATCTTCCGGGCAGCGGCCGGGGCGGTGACCGCGGGCCGTCGATCGAGCGCGAACTCGCACAGCTCCTCCGTGGTCATTGCGGCCCCCTCAGCGGCAGCGCGCCTCCAGGCGTGCTCGCCGAGTGCGGCGCGCGCCGGTGCGACGAACCTCGCGAGCAGCATGTCGCGCCCCCGGAGGTCGCCCTCGGAGAGGGGAACCGTCGGCAGCACGTCGTGGCCGCCGATGAGCGTCGCGGCGCGCCCGCGATCGCCGGCGCCGGCGGCAATGCAGGCCAGGCCCAACACAGGCTCGTCCCAGAGCCCGTCGATGCGCTCGCGCCGCTGAATCTCGAGCTCCTCGCGGAAGCGCGCCTCAGCGACGTCCATGCGCTCGAGGAACAGCGCCGCGAGGCCGACGTTGCCGAGCGCGATCACGAGCGCGAACGACTCGCCGGCCTCCTCGGCCGCGCGAAGTCCTTCCTCCGCCACTTCGGCCGCCACCGCGTTCTCACCTTCGTGGAGGGCTGCCCCGACGAGCCCGGCCGCCATCTCGACGATGCCGTGCAGATTGCCGCAGCGGCGCAGCAGCGGTCTGGCCTCGTCCGCGAACCCGCGCGCCTCGCCGAAGCCGTGTGCGCACCAGCACTGCCGCATCACGGCCATCGCGACGTGGTAGGGATCGCCGAGCTGCTCGGCGAGCGCGCGCTCCTCGCGCGCCAGCACGTGCGCACGGTCGCGGTCCCCGAAGTAGGAGGCGTGTGCGGCAACCACGTCGAGCGCCATACAGCGCCCTTCCAGGTCGCCGGCGGCAGCGCTCAGCTCGAGCGCGGCGTCGGCGGCCTCGATGCTCTCGTCCATGCTGACATGGCGCAGGAGGACCGAGCGCGCCAGGCGCGCCCGGCCGCGCTCTCGCGCGCCGGCGGTCGGCGCCGCAGCGAGCGCTGCGTCCACCATGTCGACGCCGTCGCGGTAGTGGCAGCTCGTCGTCCAGTACGGCTCGGTCGCGGCCGCGAGCCGGAGCGCCCGCTCTCCGTCGCCCCGGGCGATCCAGGTGTCGAGCGCGGCTCGCAGGTTGCCGAGCTCGCGCTCGAGCCCGTCAAAGGCCTGGCCGCGGCCGCTGGCCCGGACCTGGGGTCCGAGGCGCTCGGCGAGGGCGAGGTAGTACTCGGCGTGCCGGCGGTGAAGGTCGCCCGCGTCCGGGGCCTGCACGAGTTCGGCCGCGGCGAACTGGCGCACCACCTCGAGCTGGGACACGCGCTCCCGGCGGACCTGGACGAGGCTCTTCGCGACCAGCGCATCGAGCTCCGCGACGCGGCCGCCTGTCACCGCCACCGCCGCGTCGAGCTCGGCGCCGCCGACGAAGGCGGCGAGCGCGCGGAACATGCGCTGCTCTTCGGGCTCGAGCAGCGCGAAGCTCCACTCGAGCGTGGCGCGGATCGTGCGCTGACGCATGGGGGCGTCGCGCGCGCCGCCCTCGAGCAGCGGCAGCACGTCGGCTAGCCGCGCCACGAGCTGCCCAGGCTCGAGCAGCGCCACCCGCCCCGCCGCGAGCTCGACCGCCAGCGGAAGCCCGTCGAGCCGCCGGCACAGCTCCGCGACCGCCGGCGCATTGCCGTCGTTGAGCCCGAAGTCCGGACGCCGGTCGCGAGCCCGGTCGACGAAGAGCGTGATCGCATCGGACACCGTGAGCGGCGGGACCGGGAAACACCGCTCGCCCTGCAGCCGCAGCGGCTCGCGGCTCGTGGCAAGCACGTGGAGCCGCGGGCACGCCGACACAAGCTCGCCGAGCAGCGGGCTCGCGTCGAGGACGTGCTCGACGTTGTCTGCCACCAGGAGTGCGGCTGGGCCGCCGAGGCGACGCACGAGTGCCTCCTCGTCTCGCTCGCCCGGCTGCACCGCGACCTGCACGGCGCGGGCGAGAGCGCTGGGAACGTTGGCGGCGCCGGCCACCCTCGCCAGGTACGCGACATGGACGCCGCCGGGGAACCTCTCGGCGAGCGCGCGAGCGGCCTCCACGGCCACGCGCGTCTTGCCGACCCCGCCCGGCCCGGTCAACGTGACCAACCGTCTCTCGCCGACCACCGCCGCGAGCGCTGCAAGCTCGCGCTCGCGGCCGACCGTGGCGGTCGCGGGCGGCGGGGGCCCGTCACGCCCCTCGCGACGCAGTGACGCGTCGTGAACGAGAATCGCGCGCTCCAGCTCGCGCAGCGCCGGGCCCGGCTGCAGGCCCAGCTCGCCGTCCAGACGCTGCCGCGCCTCACGGTAGACCGCGAGCGCCTCGACGTGCCGTCCGGCTGCGTACAGCGCTCGCATCCGCTGCTCGACGAGGCGCTCGCGCAGCGGAGCCTCGTCCGCGCCACGCTCGAGCTCGGCGAGGACCGCCTCGGCATGGCCGTTCTGCAGATCGGCGTCGTTGCGCACCTCGATCGCGTCCCAGCGCAGCTCCTCGAGTCGTCCGATCGCCGTCTGCGCGAACGCCTCGTACCGCACATCGGCGAGAGCGTCGCCGCGCCAGAGGCCGAGCGCCGTTCGCAGGAGCTGTGCCGCCTCCCCGGGCGCGGCGTCTGTCAGCGCGCGGCGCCCGCGCTCCAGCAGGTCTTCGAAGCGATCGGCGTCGAGCTCCCCCGGCCGCACGCGTAGCCGGTAGCCGGCCGGCGTCGTGACGAGCGCGTCTGGATCGCCGAGTGCTGCGCGGATGCGCGACACGTGCACGCGCACCGTCTTGACGGCCTCGGCGGCGGCATCCTCGCCCCACAGGGCCTGCGCGAGCCGCTCGGCGCTGACCGGTTCGTTCGCGTGCAGCAGCAGCACCGACAGCAGCGCTCGGCGCTTCTCGCCGCCGATCGCGACCGCGCGACGGTCGGATTGCACTTCGAGCGGACCAAGGATCCGGAACTCCATCTTGCTCTCGCGGTGGACGGTATCGATTGATGGAGCCGTCGGACAGGTGTTATGTCGCTGCAATCCCGACGCAATGCGCGGCTTGGACAGTGCCTCAAGCGCACACCACGACCAAGGAGAGCGCGCAATGCCCGTTCCGTCCCCCTCCCGAAGGATCGCTGTGATCGCCGTGCTCGGCTGCGTCATCCTGGCCTGCTGGGCCAGCGCAGCGACCGCGCGCCCGATGTACGACCGGCCGTCGGAGAACACCGGCGCCGCCGCCGCGACCTCCACCGAGCCGCGCACGGCCTCGGCAAGCGAGGGCACCGACTGGACGCTGCCGATCATGGTCGCGGGCGCCGTCGTCCTCATCCTGGCCGGCACCGTCGGCTACTCGCACCGGGCGCATACGAGCCGCCGGGCGACGGCGTGAAGTCACCGGGAGAGGCGCGGGGCGCGGACGTTGCCCCCCGCCTCGCCCCCGCGGCCTTGCAAAGGCGATCGTCGAGCCTATGTACTAACCGCATGCGCGTGGGCGCATCCGAGACCAGAGCCGGTCGCTTCGCCCTGCTCATCGCGATCGGGACGCTCGCGCTCGGAGCCACCGGTTGCGGCGGGGACAAGTCACAGGATGCAAGCGGAGGCGCGCCCGTGGAGGGCAAGCGCGGCGGCACGCTCATCGCCCTGTGGGCCGCGGACACGGACAACATCGACCCGGGCATCACATACTCCCAGGGCGGCTTCCAGATCGTGCGCGCGACCCAGAAGACGCTGTTCACGCCGGCGGTCGACGACCCGAGCGTCGTCGAGCCCGACCTCGCGGCGGCGCGCCCCGAGATCGAGGCCGACGGCTGCCGCGTCACGGTGACGCTCAAGCGCGGCGTCTCCTTCTCGCCGCCGGTCGGCCGGGAGGTGACGGCGGCGGACGTCAAGTACGCGATCGAGCGCGGGTTCTTCGGCTCCGTCAACAACGGCTATGCCGGGGCCTACTTCGGCGGTCTACGCGGTGCGGCGCCGGGTGCCGACCCGGGAACCCGCATCGCGGGGGTCACGACGCCCGACGCCCACACGATCGTGTTCGCGCTCGAGCGCCGGCACGGCTCGGATCGCTGCGCCGGCGTCATCCTCGCCGGCGCGCTGTCCATGCCCCTGTCGGCGCCCGTCCCGCGCGAGTACGCGATGCGGTTCGACGCCAAGCCGTCGTCGACCTATGGCGACCACCAGGTCGCAACCGGTCCGTACATGGTCGAGAACGACGCATCAGGCAGCGCAGTCGGGTACGAGCCCGGCCGGCGCATCCGGCTCGTACGCAACCCCAACTGGAATGCGCCGATGGACGACCGCCCGGCCTACCTCGACGAGATCGAGATCCGCCAGGGCAACGACGACGCGACGCTGATGTCCCGCCGCATCCTCGAGGGCGAGAACATGATCAACGGCGAACAGCCACCCCCGCCGGCGGTCCTACAGCGCGCGCTGGCCGAGCGCAAGGACCAGATCCGGCTCGTGCCCCTCAGGGGCGCTCGCTGGATCGCGATGAACACCACGATCCCGCCCTTCGACGATGTCAACGTCCGCCGCGCCGTGATCGCCGGCTTCGACCGCGACGCGATGCGTCTGACCTACGGCGGCGAGATGAGCGGGGACATCCCGACGCACTTCCTTCCGCCCGGAATGGCGGGCTTCACCGAGGCCGGCGGCCTGGAGGGGCGGGGCCTCGATTTCATGTCAGGGCCACAGGGCGACATGAGCCTCGCGGCCGAGTACTTCCGCAGAGCCGGGTTTTCGTCCGGCAGATACGACGGCGACGAGACGTTCCTGATGGTGGGCGAGAACGAAGGGGCCGGCGCAAACGCGGCTGAGGTCGCCCAGCAGCAGTTCGCGAAGCTCGGGTTCCGCATCCGCCTGCGCCGGGTCGGCGTCGGCGCGATGTTCAGCAAGTTCTGCAGCGTGCCCAGCGCCAATGTGGCGATCTGCCCGAACGTCGCCTGGCTGACGGACTTCGCCGACCCGCAGACGTTCCTCGACCCGACCTTCAACGGCGACCACATCGTCCAGTTCGGCAACACCAACTGGTCCCAGCTCGACGACCGCGAGGTCGACGAGCGGATGGATGACGCTGCGCTGCTCACCGACCCCGCCGAGCGTGCACAGGCTTCGGCGGACATCGACGACCGGATCGCCGGCTTGCGCCGGCGGTCCCGTGGCTCTGGCCCAAGCAAGCCAACATCCGCTCGGAGAACGTCGTCGGGACGATCGACGAGGACAACGCCGTCTGGTCGCTCGCGCACACTCGGATTAAGTGGCTCGCTGACACTCGCAACCGAGTGGTGGCGCCGGGGCGTAATACGCGGCGCCGGCGGCGGTTGTACGTGCGTGCCCATTCCGTACGACAGGAGTTGGTCATGGTTCTCGTTTCCTGGCCGCCGTCACTGTCGTCGCCGGCCTCGCGCTGGCGACGGCCCCGGCCATCGCGCAGCAGCCGTACCCGGGTGGGCCGCAGTCCTTTGCGGCGCCAACCCTGCCGCCGGCGCCCAGCGGGCCAGGTGTCCTCGGCGAGACCCCGGTGTCAGTCGACGCGATGGTTGCGGAATCAACAGCCGGCTGGGCGACGCCGTCGGCTACGCGTACACCATCGCCCGCAACGGTCGGGTTGTGGCCGAGGACGGCGTGGGGCAGGCACGCCGGGCCGTCGACGGCACCCGCGCCTTCACGCCGACCACGCGCCTGGAGCTCATGTCGGTCACCAAGAACATGACCGCGATCGCGCTCCTCAAACTGCTCCAGGCCGAGGGTGTCGGCGTCGACTCGCCTATCGCCAGGTGGCTGCCCCTTCAGTGGCGGAAGGCGGGCGGCTCCAAGGGGCGAGCCCCACACCGATCACGTTCCGCCATCTGCTGACGCATACCTCCGGCGTCAACCGAGCAATCGCGGCCGCGCCGGCGGGATCGGGAGTCGGGAACAGCTGGTCGGGCCTGCGAGCGCTCGTCGGGCTCGGCGCGACGCCCAATCCAGCGCCGACCAACTACAAGAACGCCAACTACGCGCTGATGCGGGTGCTGATCCCGCGGCTTACAGGCCAGCGGATGGTCACCGAGCAGCGGGCCTACAAGCGGTATCTGCTGTGGCTGAACGACGCCGTGTTCGAGCCGTCCGGGGTGGCCTCGGTGAGTTGCTGGGAGTCGGACGACTCGAACGCCGCGCTCACCTATAACGCCGCAGACCCCGCCGCCGCCGGGTGGCTTGTCGAGCGCGAAGGCGCCGAGCGCGTCCACTGCGGTGGCCACACGGGCCTGCACCTGTCCTCGCGCGACCTGGTGCGCGTGCTGGTGCACCTGCGGCACACCACCGCGCTGCTGCCGGCCGACGTGCGCGACGCAATGTTCGCCGGCCGCCTCGGCTGGAACGAGGGCTCCAACAACGGCAACGGCCGTATCGACACGCTCAACGTGTGGTGGCACGGCGGCGACGGCTCGTTTAGCGAAGGCCGCGAGATCCATACCTGCGTGATGGCGCTGCCCCGGGCTCGAAGCCGCGCTCGTGGTCAACTCGCAGCCCGGCGGGGCGTGCGGCGTCCTGCTGAACTCCTACAAGGAGGCCGCCGCCGGCTGAGCAACCGAAGGACCCTTAGGGCGTACTGCGGTCACGAGGCCGCCTCCTCGGGCCGAGCGACGTCCGGTCTAGACTCGCGCGGTGGCGGCAGCCCGCCCCGACGAGCACATCCGCCTGGCGGAGTTGATGGCGGCGCTTTCCCTGGCGACCGATCTCGGGCTCGGCCAGCCGCTCGAGCACGAGCTTGGAGTGTGTCTCTCGGCGCTTGAACTGGCGGACCGGCTCAGCTGCAGCGCCGAGGAGCGCTCGGAGGTCTACTACGTCGGTCTGCTGCTCCACGTGGGCTGCACCGCCGCCGCCCCGTATTTCGCGAGCTGGGTGGGCGGCGACGAGATCCACTTCCAGCGCGGCGCGAGCGTCACCGGTCCGGCGTCCGAGCCCGCGAGGACATGCGGCATCTCGTCGCCCGGTTCGCGGACGACAGGCCGCTGCCCGAACGGGCGCGCCTGGTCTCGAAGATGCTGGTCCTGGGCCAGAAGCGGTTCGAGCGTGCGGCCGCGAATCTCTGCGAAAGCGGCAGGCTGCTCGCGCGGCGCCTGCATCTCCGCGACGAGGTGGAGCGCGCGCTCGGACAGGTCACGGAACGCTGGGACGGCAAGGGAGTGCCCGGGAAGCTCGCCGGCGAGGAGATATCCCGGCCGTTGCGCATCGTCCGCGTCGCCCACGACTTCATCGCGATCGCCCAGGCGAGCGATCGCGGGACGGCGATCGAGGCGCTCAAGCGGCGTCGCGATCGTGGCTATGACCCGGCGATCGTCGATGCCGCCCTCGCCGAACCCGAGGCGCTCCAGCGGACGGCGGACGTTCCCGACGCGTGGGAGCGGATCATCGACGCCGAGCCGCAGCCGGTCGTGACGGTCTCACGGCCGGGACTGGCGTCGGTCGCGCAGGCTTTCGGCGAGTTCACCGATATCAAGGTCGGCTTCCTGCGCGGGCACTCCGCTCGCGTCGCCGAGCTCGCCGCGACGGGAGCCGAGGCGGTCGGCTGCTCGCAGACCGAGGTTTCGGACGTCCGGAGCGCGGGCTTCTTCCACGACGTCGGCAGGGTCGCGGTGCCGAACGGGATCTGGGACAAGCCCGGGCCGCTGAGCGTCGGCGAGCAGGAACGGGTTCGGCTGCATCCCTACTACACGGAGCGCGTGCTCGAGCGCTCCGGCGCGCTCGCGCCGCTGGCCCTCCTCGCCGGCTCCCATCATGAGCGACTCGACGGCTCGGGCTACCACCGCGGAGCCACGGCTGCGCAGCTGAGCGCCGGGGCACGCGTCCTGGCCGCTGCCGACATCTATGACGCGATGACTCATGATCGCCCACACCGGCGAAGGTTGCGCTCGGAGGACGCTCGAACCGAGCTCGGCGAGATGGTCCGCACAGGGGCGCTCGAGAAGCGGACCGTCGACGCCGTACTCGAAGCGGCGGGCGCGGTCGCGCTGAAGGTACGTCAGGGTCACCCGGCCGGACTCAGCGACCGTGAGGTCGAGGTCCTGCGCCTGATCGCGCAGGGGCGAACCAGCAGGCAGATCGCCGAGGCGCTCGTGATCACCGAGAAGACCGCCGGCCACCACGTCGAGCACATCTACGCGAAGCTCGGCGTGTCGACCCGCGTCGGGGCCGCCCTGTTCGCGATGCAGCACGACCTGGCCGACTGACCGCGCCAGCAGGATGGGGAGATCTCCCGATGGCGTGGGCGGATCGCAGGCGTACCGTCTCGCCTGCGTCAAACCCACCGGGAGGTACCCCATGCCGGCGACACCGACAGTCACATCCGAGCTTCACCGCGAGGAGGGTGGAACGCTCACGGTGAATGGCGTGGGCCTCTATTACGAGGAGCACGGCAGCGGCGCCCCCATCCTCTGCATTCACGGGGCCGGCAGCTCAGCACTGGTGTGGAGCGACGCGGTCGGGCAGCTGGCCCAAGTCGGGCGCGTGATCTCCTACGACCGCCGCGGCTGCACGCGCAGTGAGCGCCCGGAACCCTACGACCGCACCAGCGTTGCCCAGCATGCCGACGACGCGGCCGCCCTGCTCGAAGCGCTGGCGGCCGGTCCGGCGGTGGTCATCGGCCGCAGCTACGGCGGCACGGTGGCGATCGGCCTTGCGCTGCGCTATCCCGAGCGGGTGCGGGCGCTGGTCGTGCTCGAGGGCGATGCGTCGCGCGAACTCGCGCCGGCGACGGCCGCATGGATGGATGCGCTGGCCGACCGCCTGCGCAAGGTGGCAGCGCAGGATGGTGTCGACGTGGTTGCCGAGGCGCTCATCGGCGAAGCGCTCGGAGACGGTGCGTGGGACTCGCTCCCGGAGGAGCTTCGGCGGATCCTGACCCAGAACGGCCCGGCGATCCTGGCCGAGCTGCAGGGCGAGTGGTGGTTGCAGGCCGACGCCGCCGCGCTCGCCACCATCGAGCAGCCCGCGCTGCTGGTGGCGGCAACCGGTTCGCGGCCCGAGCTCCGTGAGCCGACCACGGCGATGGCAGCCGTCCTCCCCAACGCGCGCGCCGCGCTGGTCAGCGGTGGCCACCTGATCAATCCAGCGGCACCAGAGGTGATCGCCTTCATCGATGAGGTACTCGAGAGTCGGTAGCGGGAAGGCGGGCTCGCGATGCCGACAGGTGACGTCAACGGAACGAAGACTGAGGCACATGCAGCGGGCACCCATCGATGGCATCGAGCTCGAGTCCGAGATCTGCGGTACCGGCGAGCCGGTCGTGCTCATACACGCCGGACTCTGCGCCGACTTCTTCCGGCCACTGATCGAGCAGCGCGCGCTCACCGACCGCTACACCGTGCTCCGCTACAACCGTACGGGCTACGCTGGAAGCGGCGTCCTCCCGGGTGCGGTCGGCTTCGCGCAGCAGGCGGAGCACTGCCGGGCCCTGATGAGCCACCTCGGGATCGAGCGGGCGCACGTGGGTGGGCCACTCCTCGAGCGCGAGCATGGCGCTCCAGTTGGCGCTCGACGCCCCCGATGCCGTGCAGTCCCTTGCGCTGCTGGAACCGGCGCGGCCCGCAGCGCCGAGCAGCCTGCAGATGGAGATGGTGAAAACGGTCGTTGAGCCTGCCCTTGAGCGCTTCCGCGCGGGCGACAAGCCGAGGGCCGTC